>JAFEAT010000010.1:0-317093 GCA_018266255.1 Cyanobacteria bacterium SZAS-4
AGTGTCCATGATCGTGATCGTGTGGATGTCCATGCTCATGATCGTGTGAATGATCTGCGAGCATCGGCTTGTTGTCTACCGAAACGGATTGGCCCGTTTGCAAATTTATGACCTTTGGTTGGGCGTCGTCAGAACAACCGCACGTAGCACACATCAGACCACCTCCATTTCTTTGATTAGCAACTCTTGACCAGCGATACATTTTAAGTCTCTACAACCACATTCACATGTGCCTGCCAACAACGATAATGGCATTTCTTTACCGCAACTGTCGCATTTGCCCAGTCCGTCAATCTCATCGATTTCCAAAAGTGCGCCTTCAAGTACTGTGTCTTTCGCGCAGATGTCAAAACAGAACCGTACTGCATCCGGCACGATTGCAGACAATTTACCGATCTCGAGTTTTACTCTGCAGACCTTCTGTTCGCCGGCTTTCTCAGTGACTATTGCGACAATGTTCTGAGTGATGCCGAGTTCATGCATCAGCAAATCCTCGGAAGTTGGTCGCCAACCAGCATGTCGACAATTCTTTCGCCACCGAATGTGGTTTGCAAAATTACTGTATCGGTAGGAGCGTCCGTCACCTCTCCGATGATTGCGCTGTTCACTCCGTATTCATTGCCTTTCATCGCTGCAAGAGCTGCTTCTGCATCTGCCTTGGGCAGTACGACCACGACTTTGCCTTCGTTGGCAAGGTACAGAGGATCAAGCCCGAGAATCTCGCACATTCCTCGCACTTCGGTGCGGATGGGAATAGATGTTTCTTTCAGCTTGAAGCAAACACCACTGCTGAGGGCAAATTCATTCAATACTGAGGCTACACCGCCTCTGGTGGCGTCTCTCATGCAATGAACGTTCGGGCAGACTTGCAGCAAGCTTTGAATCAATTTGTTTAGTGGCTGACAGTCGCTCTGAATGTCATTCTCTATCGCCAGGTCGCCGCGAGCTCCGACAATGGCTGCGCCATGGTCTCCGACGTAACCGTTAATCAGTACTACGTCGCCTGGCTTAGCGTTGTGAGCACTAGTTTTGTGAGCTTGGGAAATGACGCCGACTCCAGCGGTGTTTATGAAGACTTTGTCCGCGGCGCCACGGTCCACAACTTTGGTATCACCTGTGACGATTTTGACGCCCGCAGCATCTGCCGCTGCTTTCATGGATGCGACAATTCTTCTCAAGTCTGCCACGCTCAATCCTTCTTCGATGATCATTCCACAAGTCAAATAAAGTGGAACAGCGCCGCCCACTGCTAAGTCGTTGACTGTGCCGCAGACCGCCAGTTTTCCAATGTCGCCACCGTTAAAAAATATCGGATCTACAACATAGGAATCCGTGGTCAGTGCAAGTCGATCACCGAGTGCTGTGAGAGTGGACAGTTCAATTCGAGCCTGGTCTTCCAGCATCGAGAGTTCATCGTTATCGAAAGCCTCGATGAAGACATCTTCGATCAGGTCGCGCATCGCCTTGCCACCGCCACCGTGAGACATGTTGATTGTCTCAGCGCGTAGCACACCGCTTCGCTTCCTCATTCCCGGCACTGACGCTGTCACGACAAAGCCTCCTCTTTTTCTCGTTCGGCTTTCAAAGCCATTAGTTCAGGCAGATTGCCGAAGTTGTAGTAGGCCGCGCATGCGCCTTCGGAGGAGACCATCAACGCTCCCATTGGCGTCTCAGGAGTGCACTGTGAGCCGAATACTTTACACTGCCAGGGTTTGATTACTCCCTTCAGAACTTCGCCGCATTGGCATGATTTCGGATCGGCAATGCGAACATTTGGCACGGGGAATTTTCGTTCGGCATCGAATCTAGCATAATCGTCTTTCATGCGCACACCTGAGTAGTCGATCGAACCGAGACCTCGCCACTCGAAGTACTCGCGCAGCTCGAAGACTCGACTGATGGCGTCAAGACCCGGAAAGTTTCCATCGGGTTGAACCACTCTTGCATACTGATTTTCAACTATGCAGCGCTTTTCGGCGATCTGTTTGATCAGCAACCAGATTGATTGCAGAATATCTAGAGGTTCGAACCCCGTAATTACGATTGGCTTTTTGTATTTTTCGGAGACGAAATGAAACGGTTGTTCGCCCACTACCATGCTGACGTGGCCTGGGGCAACGAAGCCATCCAACTGCATGCCGGGTGAGTCCAGAATCGCCTTGATAGTCGGCACTGTGGTGATGTGGTTGCAGAACAGAGAGAAGTTCTCCAAGCCATCGGCCTCGGCTTGAAGAACTGTAAGGGCGGTACTCGGCATAGTTGTTTCAAATCCGAGCGCGAAGAATATTACCTCTCGGTCTTTGTGTTTGTGGGCCAGTTGCAGCGCATCGAGTGGCGAATAGACCATGCGCACGTCTGCGCCATCGGCTTTTGCTTGCAGCAGACTTTTCTTTGATCCAGGCACTCGCATTGCGTCACCGAATGTGGTGAAAATCACCTCTGGTCGTTCGGCCAGTGATACGCAATCGTCAACTCTTCCCATTGGCAAGACGCAGACTGGGCACCCAGGTCCATGCACTAGCTCGATGCACTTCGGCAGCAGCTGTTCGATGCCGTACCTAAAGATTGTATGCGTGTGACCGCCACAGAATTCCATCAACTGTATTGGGCGTTCTGTGGCAAAGTCGATCTGTTCAACAAGTATGTTGATTTGCTCGATCAATGACTTTGCTAAAACCGGATCCCGAAATTCATCTACGTATTTCATGGTCGTCCTCTGCAGCAGTTAAGCCTCGGTGGTCAGCGAGGAGAGTATGAACGAGGTCCCAAATGATGTGATAAGTTGTCACATGCACTTCTTGTACTCGGTGAATCGAATCAGTCTTTGACACCAGACAAAAATCGAGCTGTCCACAAGCAAGCATGGCACCGCCATCGCCGCCTGCCATGCCGATTGTGGTGATGCCTAATTTCTTCGCTGTTCGAAATGCGTCGATCAGATTCTTTGAATTGCCGCTTGTGGAAAATCCAATCAGTCCATCGCCCTTCTGACCAAGCGCTTCTATCTGTCTGCTGAAAATGTGGTCGACGCCCACGTCGTTGGCGACCGCACTAATCATAGCTGTATCCATTGTCAAACTCGTGCACGGAAGAGCTGGTCGCCCAGCTGTTACAGGATGCTGAAACTCTACGGCAAAGTGCGCCGCGTCACAGCTCGATCCACCGTTGCCCATCGAAAACAGACGGTGTTTTTCTCGATAAACATTTGCAATTGCGGTGCTAACTTCTATGAGAGATTCGCTGTTCTCGGCAAAGAATGATTGCTTCTCTACTACACTCTGAGCCACTTTCTGACTAATTGATTCCAGCAACGCTTCTCTTTGCGCCACTGGTTCCTTTTCTTTCCCGTGCAGAAAAGGATACAGCGCTTGCAATTTTTTGCTGGTGTCGGTCATTGGGCACCAGCCCTCATAGCGTCGATTTCCTTCTGCGCCTCGCCCAATTCGATGAGCAATTCGAGAGTTTTTCTTGCTTCCTCTTCATTGATTCGACTCATGGCAAAGCCGACGTGGACAAGCACCCAGTCGCCCACGCAGGAATTCACTGGATGATCTTCGTTGACGATGCAGGCTATGTTCACCTGACGTTTGACACCAGAGACATCAACTTTCGCGAGCTTTTTCTGGGCGTCGACTATTTCAACTATTTGACCAGGTATGCCAAGACACATGGCTCCGCTCCTTGTTTTTCTGAATGTGCGATGCCGCACCGATTACTGCTTGTCCTAGCGCAAGACCTCCATCGTTGGCCGGCACTTGATGATGAGTTAGTACTTCAAAACCGAGACCGGTGAGCTTATCTACAATGAGATCTTGCAATATTTTGTTTTGAAATACTCCGCCTGAGAGCGCAACTGTTTTTAGCCAGATCTCTTCATTACGTGTGCATAGCTTCTGTACCATGTGCACAATTGCTTTGGCCAACCCTTTATGGAAGCGCGCTGCCATGATACCAGCATCCGTATTCAGGTAGAGATCCCCAAGCAATGCTTGCCAGACAGCTAATGGTTCGATGTATGGAAGTCCCTTTCCTCCTAACCGAGGTACGGCAAACGGATAACCTAGCGCTTCCGTTTCGTTGAGCAGGACGTCCGTGTTGACGATCGCTTCTAGCTCGATTGCTGCTTGTCCTTCATAGCTGGCGTGCTCACGACAAATGCCAATCGCTGCTGCCACCGCATCGAAAAGTCTACCGCAGGAAGAGGCTAGAGGCACGTTGACGCCTGACTTGAGCATGCTGGCAAATGCTGGGAGCGGTTTTGATTCGAAGAAGGTTGTCAGCTCGAGCTCCTCGAAGTTCATTTTGTAAGCGGCCCAGCCCATCTCCGCCATAATGTGCGCGTACGTGTTGCGCCATGGTTCGTACATTGCTTGATGGCCGCCGATTAGCGCCACTGGTTTGAAAGTACCCAGGCGCTCGAATGATGTGTAATCTGCAAGCAAGAATTCGCCGCCCCAGAACGTTCCATCAGACCCGAATCCCAATCCATCTAGCGCCACACCGAGTACTGGACCTGCATCAATCGAATGGTTGTTGTCGGCCATACACGATGCGATGTGCGCATGGTGGTGTTGGATTTCGGCTAGGGGTAGTTCTAAGTCTAGAGCGCGAGTCCGTCCGAGCTTGCTGGACAGATACTCTGGATGCAGGTCGACGACTATGCCGGATTCGCAGTGTTGGAAGCTCTGTTTGTAAAGTTCCAGATTGCGTTGATAGTCGGCGTAGGTTCTGGCGTCTTCAAGATCACCAATGTGCTGAGAGATAATCGCTTTTGAGTCTTGCAGAAGGCAGAATGTATTCTTGAGCTCACCTCCCATAGCAAGCAGGTTTGGAGCATTTTCGAACCCGGGAGGAAGTGGTATCGGAGTTGGTGCCGCACCGCGTGCTCTTCTGAGGTAAACTGGTTCGTTGCGCACCACTCGTAGTACTGAATCGTCGAGTCTGTTGACGATTTCGCGATCGTGAAGCAGGAAGTAATCGGCAATTTGCGCCAGTTGGGATTTTGCGCTCTCGTTGCTTATGCACTGTGGTTCGTGCGAAATGTTGCCCGAAGTGAGTACAATCGGTTTTTTCATCCGTTTGAGCATCAAGTGGTGAAGCGGCGTGTAAGGCAGCATGAATCCCAGAGTCTTCTGCGCTGGAGCCACGGAAGCTGCGATCGCTGTTGGCGGATCTGCGCTGCCATTTTCTTTTCGCTCTAGCACCACTATCGGTGCTACATGCGAGTTCAATTGCTCGAGTTCTTTTTCGCTTACCTGACAGTACTCTTCGATGATTGACAAGTCGCGTGCCATAAGGGCAAACGGCTTTCCGTAGCGGTTTTTTCGCGCCCTCAATTTTGCCACTACGTCTTCGTTTGTTGCGTCACAAGCGAGATGAAAACCGCCGATCCCTTTTACCGCAACAATCTCGCCACGCTGAATCAAGGTGGCAGCGGCATCAACGAGATCTAACTGACTCATGCTCTCGAGGCAGACTGCATGTCCATCGGCGCGCTCAATCCAGGCTTTCGGTCCGCAGGCGTGGCATGCGTTCGGTTGAGCATGGAATCGACGGTCACAGGGATCGTCATATTCCTTTTGGCAATCGGCACACATTTTGAAGGACGACATGCTAGTGCTTACGCGGTCGTAAGGCATTGATTTGATGATGGAAAGGCGAGGACCGCAATTTGTGCAATTGGTAAATGGATATCGAAATCGCCGACTGAATGGACTGAACGAATCTTCCAGGCATTCGGGGCAAGTTGCCGCATCTGATGGAATATTCGTCGTTACTGGATTTGCCTCAGTCAGTGTGATGACAAAATCGGTCGGTTCACCATTACCGTATGTTTGCCATTGTCCGCTCAATGCGCTGGTTTCGATTTTTTCTATGTGCGCAAGTTTTGGGGATTGCTCGCTAATTGCTTCGACGAATTTTTTCAGATTGGCTTCATCACACCAGGCCTCTATCAACACGCCTTCTCCGTCATTGAGCACGTGCCCTTTGATGCCCAGTTCTTTCGCCAACCGAAATACGTTTGGTCGAAATCCCACACCCTGAACCGTGCCGCGCACTCTTATCGTCCACGCCGATAACTTATTCTTTTCGGTTCGTGTTTGGCTACTCATATTGCCAACTTCCAAATCGAGACGCGATTATTTCCTGAATCAGAGATGACGAGCATTTCGCCGATGGACTGCACTCCGTAAGGCCAGCATAAGCTGTCAGCGACAGCGGGCATCCAGCGATTGTCGCCCTTTTCGTGAAAGTCGGTTTGACCGAACAAGGCGGTGGCGTCAGTGTCCTCCATTCCTGGTTCATTTTGTCGCCAGGCCAGCACACGTGAATTGGCTGTGTCTGCGACGATTAGCCAATCATCTTTTGAAGTGACGCCATAAGGCATGTTCAGTGTGTTGCATCTAGGCCAGTAATAGGCTTGATTGAAATCTACATGTGTGGTGTCTGACTGTCCGAGCACGGCATTTGCTGGCGAGCCGCTCTCGGTTGGGCACCCTTGCCAAACTAGAATTCGATTGTTGCCCGCATCGGTGACGCACAAGCGATCGTTCCAAAACACTATTGCGTGCGGCCAACGCATGCTCATTGCGCTTGGCTCAGCGCCTGCATTTTCATCGCGAGTGGCAAAATCCATTTGACCTAGAACACAGTCAGCTTCTTGTCCATTTTCCGTGATTGGTTTGTGCCAAATCAGCACTCTTCTGTTGCCGGTATCACAGACGAGTAGTTTTCCATCATGATACTGAACACCGTAAGGCCAGTGCATTGTTTTAGCGCCTGGCTGATCTGCGCCTCGGTTGGCGATACCCGTTGTGAAGTCAGACTGCCCAAGCACGATGTCTGCTGGCACGTTGCTTGCTTGCGGTGTTTTGTGCCAGATCAATACTCTATGATTCCAGGCATCAGCTACAGCCAAGCCTTCTCCCATCGCGCATATTCCAGTTGGGACATTGACCGTGGTTGGTCCTATGTCGATCTTGCCGTTTCGTCCTTCACCTGTGAAGTCTTTCTGTCCGATCACCCAATCGGCTGGAGTCTGGTCTTCTGTCGGCACATTATGCCAGCCTAGGAGTCGATGATGTCCGGTGTCGCATATCCAGAGGGGACCATCGTCACTGGTCAGACAGGCTCCACGCGGTCCGAAGCATGAAGTTGGGCTGGGAGTGATTGGCGACGATATTAGTTCAGGAATTCTCTGGTTGCCCAGCACCACCAGTGGTTGAGATTGCACCAAACTTCGAAAAGACGGCTGTCGGGCAGATGAAATCCGCAAGGCAGCTTCCGGTGAAACTTTCAAGCTGACTCGCTTGATCGTCACGACAGACTGACCTCCACCTTGTTGTCTATGACTCGCACTGCGTGAGTTTGCAGTTGTACTTCAGGCACAGTTAAGCATTCGCCGCTCTTTATTAGATACTCGAATGCATGATAAGAACAGGTAAGCACTCCGTCTTTCAGTTCACTCATATCCAGCGGCATGCCGAGATGCGCGCAGGCGTTTTGATAGCACACAACATTGTTTTCGAGTCTTGCCAGAATTACGGATTGACCGCCAACTTCACGCACGATCAGCTCGTTTTCAGGCAGTTCATCGAAGTTCGCGGCGAAGATCCAATTTTTCTCTATGCCGCGAGCGAACGGGCTGACAAAGTTGACGGGCGTGTCGGTTGTGCAAATTCCTTTGGCTTTGACAATTTCAGTAATTTCGGGACACTGTTCTTTGATCGCCTTTTCTACGCCTTCGCTGAGAGTCAGCTCTGACGCCGGGCAGCCGCTGCATGCACCAATCAATCTTACAGTCGCCTTCGAGGGAGGTTCGACCGATACTAATTCAACATTCCCGCCGTGCCCTTGCAACATTGGCCGCACCGAATCTAGTGCCTGTTCAATTCGTTCCTGCAGTGACGGTTTGACCAGTTCGTGATGTCGCAGTACCGAATAGACGATCTCGTCGCCGACAGCTTCTTTCAACGCAGCCATGGCTTCGGGTGACTTTTTTAAACCACGAATCAAACGTGCCATCGCTTCTTTGTTCAGATCGTCGATTGCACGTTTTAAGGCTGTGATTGTGATTCGTTCATGCTCGTCCCAGCCGGCAATGATTGATTCAAGAGACTCAATGTCCTTCAGCAATTTCTCTAATGTGACTTCTGCTGTAACTGAGTTGTTGCCTGCCATAACTGCACCTACGCGTATTTAAGATCCTTGAACAGCCATGGTTGTAGTGCACCGGCGACAATACCAACTAAAGGAACGGCCACATACAACGGCAATCCAACCTTTGCCAATAAGATCAATAGAATGGCTCCCACAGCGTTACCGATTAGTGTCTGTTTGACGACTGCATTGAAATCGCGAAACAGTTTTCCTTTGATGAATAGAGTCAAGGCATTGACAAATGCATCCCACATATCGTGTCTCCTATATGAATTTCAAAATTATTAGCCCGATTAATACGCTTGGAACTGCAGCAAGAGGTCCGAATGCACTACCCATCATCAGTGCCAACTCGTTTCCGATGTCTTTGCCCGCTAGTTTCATCGCACTCAAAGCGCCGGCTGCCGAACTAAAAACCAGTGCTGCTAGAACCCAGACTGCACCAGTTGCGAAGTTGATTTCGCCTGACATAAGACTTTGACCAAAATTCATCGTGTTTTTCTCCTACTCAAATTGCCGAATTGCCAAACTGATCCTGCCCACGATGCGAACGCAGATCACCGAGTTCTTGTTCGACTTCAGCTAGAACCTCGCCCAACATCGTTGCTTTTCCGTGATCGCCGTAAGCAGAGAAGATTCGCTGGGCGTCTCGATAAAGTTGACGTGCATTGACCAACCTGGCTTGATTTCCTTTTTCTGGATGTTCCACATCGTCAGGCAAATTGCGTAAGCAGTTCGCCTTGTTGGCAATTGTCGTTGCGTACGGAAGTGGCGTCGTTTGCTCGGTTCTGACCTTGAGCGCTTCTTCGTAGGCTTCCAGTGCGCGCAGATTGTTTTCGACAGCGTGACTGGACGAAACGTATTGTAGGGCGTTGCCGAGATTGTTTTGCAGCATCGCATATTCGCTCGGGCTGTCTTCTAGCGTGATCACTTCCAGCGCTGCTTCAAAAGACTGCACTGCCAGTGCCTCACGCATCTTTGCCTTTTCATCTGTCGATGGTATCGATAGGAACGCGGTCGCAAGATTATTATGGATTATTGCGTATTCGGCTGGATAAGTATCTTTTGTGAATGTGCGCAATGCTTGTTGGTAGAGCGAGATCGCATCAGTGATCTTGGCGCGATGCATCGGAACGAGATTTTGGAGGATCAGTCCAAGATTGATTTGGGCTTCAGCGATTTCTTCTTTCAATCCCTGCAACATCAAGACGGCGAGCGCTGCTTCCAGTTCATCGCGAGCCTGGATGAGATAACCGATGTCATCGGTTGGCACCATCTGTAGTGCCGTGGCTTTGCGTGCTCTGATTCTTGCGCGCAGCAGTATCTCTTCTTCAGGGCACAGCTCATGCGCGCGTTGGTAGAGAGATATCGCCTCTATCAATTGCTCTGGTTGTTTGGGTCGCGTTTGCAAACCCATTGCAATCTCCATAAGCATCTCGACTTTCTCGATTACAGTCGCATCACTGTCATCTAGAGCGGCGATCGCTTGCTCATAGTGATAGTGAGAAAGCTGTTGACTCACTTTCTGGCCCTCATGACACAAACTGACTCTGCACATCAGAGCGCAGATTTGGTTTTCAGTCGAACTACTACATAGATTACAGTAGCATTCATCCGTCATTTCAACGATGCAGACCAGAATATGACTGTCGGCAACTGTCAGGCGTGGACTCTCGAGGTCGGTTGTAGCCATTCGGCTACAACGTTATCGGCTGGCAAATATAGTGTTAGCCGTATAAAAATTATTCGTTTTCCCCTATTAATTCGTACGGCACGCTCAACAATACTGTTCGCTCGGTCGACTAGAATCGAGGAGGAACAAAGTCCGAAGATTCTGACCGACCAAGAGTTAACGGACCACATACGTCGAACGAGCGTACCGAGGAGGAGCACTGATGGCAAACCTATTGTGGCTACAGGGTGGAGCCTGCTCGGGGAACACGATGTCTTTCTTGAACGCAGAGGAGCCGAGTGCGTGTGACTTGGTCACTGACTTCGGTATCAACATTTTGTGGCATCCTTCGCTTGGGATGGAGTTGGGAAATGACCTCCAGCAGATATTGAAAGATTGCGTCTCCGGCAAAATCAAACTCGATATCTTTGTCTTCGAAGGCACCGTCGTGAATGCGCCAGACGGCACCGGCACCTGGAATCGCTTTGCAGGCAGACCGATGAAGGAGTGGGTGAAAGAACTATCTGCTGCAGCTGATTTCGTTGTCGCCATCGGTGATTGCGCGACTTGGGGCGGCATTCCAGCGACGGCACCAAACCCGACCGATTCAGTTGGTTTGCAGTTTTTGAAGAAGAACATCGGTGGTGCCCTTGGTAAAACATTCAAGGCTAAGTCTGGTCTGCCGGTGATCAACATTCCGGGCTGTCCGGCGCATCCTGATTGGGTGACCCAGATCTTGGTGGCAGTGGCAACTGGTCGAGCTGGTGATTTGACGCTAGATGAATATCAGCGACCAAAAACGTTCTTCCAGAGCTTCACGCAGACTGGTTGCACGCGTAACATGCATTTTGCGTACAAGGTCTCCACGACTCAGTTTGGGCAGCGAAATGGTTGTCTATTTTACGACCTCGGTTGTCGTGGTCCGATGACTCATTCACCATGCAATAGAATCCTCTGGAATAGACAATCATCAAAAACGCGCGCAGGAATGCCATGTCTTGGTTGCACAGAACCAGAGTTTCCATTCCATGATCTGATGCCCGGAACAGTTTTCAAAACACAGACTGTGATGGGAGTTCCAAGGGAATTGCCGCTAGGTGTCGACAAGAGTTCGTACATCAAGTACACCGGCGCCGCAAAAGCTGCTACGCCGAAGTGGGCTGAAGAAGACATGTTCGTAGTTTGATCTGAGTCGAAAACACGAGGAACTGAATAATGGCCGGAACGACCACAACACTAGATATCTCTCCTGTAGGACGTGTCGAAGGCGACCTTGACGTGCGCGTCGATATTCAAGACGGGGTCGTTGTGAATGCATGGACTCAGGCAGAGTTGTTTCGGGGATTCGAAATCATTCTGCGCGGCAAAGATCCGCAAGCTGGTCTGGTAGTCACACCGAGAGCATGCGGTATCTGCGGAGCCTCTCACTTGACCTGCGCAGCCTGGGCTCTCGATACTGCGTGGGCTACTGAAGTTCCGCGCAACGCCATTCTCGCTCGCAACATCGGTCAGCTCTCTGAGAGCTTGCAGAGTTTGCCTCGCCATCACTATGCGTTGTTCATGATCGACCTTGTGAACAAAAACTATAAGAACAGCAAATTCTACGAAGAAGCCGTGCGCAGGTATGCTCCATTCACGGGCGTTAACTACGAAATCGGAGTGACACTATCAGCGAAACCTGTCGAGATCTACGCGCTGTTCGGCGGGCAGTGGCCGCACTCCAGTTACATGGTGCCAGGTGGTGTCATGTGCGCACCGACTCTCACTGACGTTACTCGTTCATGGGGAATTCTCGAGCACTTCCGTAAGAACTGGATTGAAAATATCTGGCTCGGTTGCTCGTTGGAACGATACGAAGAGATCAAAACCTACGAAGACTTCATGGTCTGGTTAGACGAAAAGCCAGAGCATGCAAATTCCGACCTGGGCATGTATTGGAAGATGGGCATTGACTGTGGATTGGACAAATTCGGAGTTGGTTGCGGTCGTTATGTAACCTGGGGCTACCTTCCACATGAAGATAAGTACCAGAAGCCCACCATCGCTGGTCGAAACGCAGCAATGTGGATGCCTAGCGGCACCTTCCACGCAGAAAAAGATGTCCACAAATTGATGGAACAAGGTTTCTGTCGTGAAGACATGGAGCATGCCTGGTATCAGGAGCGAGGAGCAACGCATCCATTCGATCGAGTGACAACACCAATCGCCAAGAATGCACCTGATTTCAATGGTAAGTATTCGTGGGCAACTGCGGTATCACACCAAGATTTTGGACGGTTGGAAGCTGGGCCTTTTGCACGACAAATGGTCTACGGCGGAAACCACATGGAGGAGTGGCAGTACAAAGATCCCCTCGTTCTCGACATGTACAAGAAGATGGGCGGAGCAAGCGTTCTACTGCGCCACTTCGCCAGAATGCACGAAGTGAAAGCTATTTATCGTAAAATCGAACATTGCTTGCGCGAGTTCAAACTGAACGATCCCTGGTACATCAAACCGAAAGAAAAAGATGGACAAGGATGGGGAGCAACAGAGGCTATCCGCGGAGCGCTCTGTCACTGGATTGACATTAAAGATGGCAAGATCAAGAACTATCAGATCATCGCTCCAACTACATGGAACGTTGGTCCGAGAAATTCTGCCAACGAGCGTGGTCCAATGGAAGAAGCTCTGGTTGGAACGCCGATCAAAGATCCGACTGATCCAGTTGAAGTTGGCATGGTGGCGCGTTCTTACGACTCGTGTCTGGTGTGTACCGTGCATGCTCATGATGCCAAAACCGGCAAAGAGTTAGCGCGTTTCAAAACAACCTGAGTTCGAGGTTGTAGCGTGTCGTCGTCACAACAGATTGCAGGCGCCGACTAATTAGATAGTCGGCGTCTTGTTCTTGCCAGGCGGAGACGAAGAAGTTTTAGATGAGCGAGGAATCTGACAAAGAACTTCTTGACCGCATTGCAAAAATGCTGGATGGTGGTCTGAAAACAATAGCGGAGCCATTTCCGGAGGATAATTTCCAGTTTGATGTAATTGTCAGAGAGTTGGCTCATATAGAAAAAGATGATGTCGAAAAGAAGTTGGTCGTCGCTGGTTACGTGAATCACCCGATCGAAGAGATGCGATGCATGGAATGCATGTACTATTTGAATCACCGTAAATGGTGCAATCTGCCTGAAATAGATTTGCCGGCTGAACCAGACTGGTGGTGCCGATTGTGGCGTATTTAGCTAAAAATGAAGTGGAGTGCCTCGTCCTGAGCGACCGGGCAGACTGCGCGGCGTCCCAAAATTCCTAGTTACTGGAGTAGCAGATGCTAAGCATCATAGGTTGCGGCAATTCCAACAGATCCGACGACGGCGCTGGAGTCTATGTAGTACAGCAACTAAAAAAGGAGCTGGCCAATTCGATTGATCCCGAACAGGTTCGAATCTTCGACGCTGGCACCGCCGGGATGGACGTGATGTTTCAGGCCAGAGGCAGCGACGCTCTAATAATCATCGACGCCAATAAATCCGGAGCTAACCCAGGAACGATCTTTCAAGTCCCCGGCGAAACTCTCGCTAATTGTCATCAACCGTCCTTTGGGCTTCACGATTTTCGTTGGGATCACGCTATTTATGCCGGAAAGCAAATCTACAAAGAAAACTTTCCGCAAGACATACAAGTCTTTCTCATCGAGGTTGAAAAGCTCGAACTCGGTCTGGAACTGAGTGAAGTTGTAAAAGCGTCCGCCGATAAAGTCGTTGAGAAAATAGTAGAACGCGTCAGTAAGATGCCCTCAAGCCAAAAGATTTGAAGGAAAATTTGGCATGTCGCAGACGATTTCAATCAAAAATGGTAATTTGTACGTCGATCACGAGCTGTACAAGAAGTTCTTCAGTGGCATTGAGACCATAGCACTTTTGAAACGTGACAGTGGATTTTTCGTGATGCCGGTTTTTAACCAAGCAAGCGGTGGTCGTCTGCTGAAAAAGCGAAATGCAATTGGAGATCGGGTGGTGACGGCAACGGATTTTTTGCAAGAGTTTGGTCTTGACCAACACGATGAGAAAAACTTTTCCGCCACTTGGGACAGCAGTGCCGCTGCACTGTTCGTCGATCTGAAGTTGGAGTCACCGGAATAGGCTTATGGAATTAGGGTCACTAGTCATATTAGGAAACGCACTCATTCTTGGTGTTCGGCATGGCATCGATTGGGATCATATTGCGGCCATCGCAGACATTGTTGGCACCGCCAATGCTACCAAAGTTGATAGTGTCGCAATCTCTTTGTCGCAACCAAATGATGCTCTGCGTCTCTCTTTGTGCTACGCGCTGGGGCACGCAATCATAGTTTTGCTGCTCGGAATCGCGGCTCTGATGTTTGCTGCGGTTTTGCCAGAATGGATCGATCCTTTCATGGAAAGAGCGGTCGGAGTAACGCTTTTGCTGTTGGGACTGTGGATTTTTTATTCGCTAACGAAAAGCGCAACTGCTGGAAATGACTTTGTCATGCAGAGTCGTTGGATGTTTCTTCTGGACAAAATTCAGAAGGGGCAGGATTGGTTTCACTCCAAGAAAACGCCCAAAGAAGTCGACAAGGCTGCAAAGGTTCGTCAGTACAGTGCTTCTACAGCGTTTGGGGTGGGAGCGATTCACGGTTTTGGGGCCGAGACGGGTACGCAAGTTTTGCTTATTGCTGCTGTCGGCGGCTCATCAACACATGTTCTCGGCGTCATGATTTTGCTTTCGTTTATCTCCGGACTTCTAATTTCAAATACAGCGGTCGCTCTGGTAACTTGCGCTGGATTTGCCAATTCAGCAAAGTTCAAATCAATCTTCGTTGCTGTCAGTGTAATTACCGGATTGTTCAGCCTGGCTATCGGGGCTGTTTTTGCTTGCAACCGAGCGGATGTGCTCCCGGATCTGCAGCGCTAATTTGACTGGTTAATCTCTTCCGTTGCGGTATTGGCGTCAGCATCTCCTGAATCTGTCTCCGCATCCTCCATCTCTGCCTCCTCCGCTGCTGCTATTTTGGCTGCTTTCGCTGTTTTGACTCGGTCGCTTTTCTCTGTCTCTATTCTTTGTGCTTCAACCACTCCGCTACTTCTCAGTCGTGTCGCAAATCGCCGTGGAACCAGAACATTCACCGCATGTGGTACCACCCGAATATTCATCGGTGTTTCGCCGTAAGCATCGCCATCGATCATGGCGATCACTTGTTGTGCAACCGGTGGACGAGTCTCTGTGTTCCCGGCAAAGAAGCTGCGAATGCGATGTCCCAAATGCTGAAAGCGCGAAAGCTTGGCGCGTGATGGAACGACTTCCACTTTTAGTGTTCGCACTTTGCGAATGTAGTATGGTGCTTCGCCGCCTACAAATCCTCCGGCGAATCGAAAACCCATATGCAGATAATCGCCAAACTCACTTGGGTTGAGTACGCATAAATCCAACAGCCCATCGTTGAGTTGAGCAGTTTCCGACAGAGTGCCAAGACCCAGATCGGCAATGTTGCTGATGAATAAACCAGAGGCTGCAACTTGAAAAGTTTCTTGCTCTTCATCGAGTGTAATTTTGAACATAACTGGTGGCATAGCAAAGTTTTGAATGACGGAGCTAGCGTATGCCAACATCTTCCAGTTCACTTTATCTTTCTGCTCCGGCATCAAGATTGCATCTGAAAGTGGTCCTGCACCGGCGCAAATGCAGAAGTACTGGTCATTCATGACGCCCATATCCATCTTCATCGCGACGCCGTCCAAGATGATGCTGATGGCATCATCGAGCGGATCGCTGAGGATGTTCTCTTCGTAGATCATCAGGTTTCGGGCTAATTGGTTGCCGGTGCCGAGCGGAATAATGCCTACCGGTACATCGCTCTTCGCGTCTGCAACTGCTCCAAGCACGTATCGCAAAGTGCCATCGCCGCCAGCCGCAACAAGCAAGTCGATTGGTTTCCCGATGGCGTTGAGAATATCGGACGGTGCCATGTCTGGTACTGTCGGTAGTACCGTCACGGTGTATTTGGAAGCCAGCCGATGAACGACCGGTCCCAGCCACATGTCAGCGCCGGCCGCTGAGCCGGCTGTGGGATTGTAAACAACTAGTGCATGACTTGACATCGCTTGCAGGGCTTTACTCTCGGGATGTGTGGGCTTCGTGAATTTAGACCAAATCTTACCGTTAGAACAATATTGCTTGAGTGGGAAGTCAATAGGCGGTAGAATCTTCGCCGTGTTCAAAAAGCCCCTCGATTTGCTAGCTCAAAAGGCAGGGGGACAGCCGATATACGCGACTTCGCGGTTCTTTTATATCTGCTCAGCATGGAGACATTTCGGTTGACAATTAAACTGGTTTCAGTATTGTATTCGACACCACACCTATTCATGAAAAGTGTTATCAGCTTTTCTCGTCAGAAAGGACGAAAATCAGTGAAACGTATCCCCCAGGCGGCGAGAAGAGAACTTCTCGGCCGGCTCCTTTGTGCCACGCTGTTCTTGCAGCCAGTCATGGCAACTGCGCCTGCAGTAGCCAAATCGGTCGATGCCGGGTCTCAGAGGGTGACTGAAGAGGTCATCAACGGCAAAACCTTCTGCGTCATCAAAGAATCGATTAAAGCCAAGCCCGAAGCCGTTTGGCAAATTCTCACTGACTACGCCAACGCCACCAAAGTCTTTCCTCAACTTAAAAAATGTCACGTCGTAGCCGACCATGGGTCAACTAAGGTGCTTAAGCACACGGTTGCCCCCAGCGGAACTATCGGCACTTATGAATACACAATCGAACTGAAAGAGAATGCGCCAAAAGCCCTTGAGTGGCACCGCATGAGCGGCGCTTTTAAGGAAGTTGATGGCTTTTGGAAGCTCGAGCCAACCGAAGGCGGTCACAGCACGCTTGTGACGTACTCTGCGTACGTCAACGGTGGATTCTTCATGCCGCAGCCTTTGGTTAAGCGTCAGTGCAAGATAGACATGCCTCAAATCATGTCTACGCTTCGGTCTGAGGCTGAGACGACTCAGATTGCTAACCGTCCTGCTCACATTCAGTAACTGATACAAAAAATTTGCATGCCGGCAAATCCAAGCGGTTTGCCGGCATTTGCGTGTGGACACCTGGGAATCATTGATTGCAGGCATCGACGATCGTCAAGATGGTCTTGCAATATGGCTTTTGATGAAGAGTTTGTCGGCGTCGTTGAACCTAATCCCCTCTTCGATTTGCTAGAATGACTGGCTATTGAGGAGAGGTACCGAAGCGGTCATAACGGCGCCGCCTCGAAAGCGGATGGGCGCAAGCCACGCGGGTTCGAATCCCGCCCTCTCCGACTTTTTTCTAAGGAGAGCCGCTCAGGCAGCTTCCAAGCAGTAAACTTGGCAGGCGTCATCACTCTGCAGTTGCTCAATATTGTAGAAAAACTGGGGCTTTAAGCAGTTTTTGTAAGCCTCTTGAGTTAGTTCGTATAATCCGTCTCGAAATTTCCAAATGGATGCGTCCTGTAGAATGCTGCGATTCCGCGCGTTGAAATATTTTTGCAGTAATTTGCCGAAAGTCTATTTAGATGAGGCAAATCATCCAATTCTCTGAGACCTGCATCGCTGACCAGGCTGGAGTCGATGTACAGATCGTGGAGGTTCTTCAGCCCAGTCAAATATTTCATGTCTGAGTCTGTCAGTGGATTCATTTGAATCCAAAGATAAGCGAGATTTTCAAGTTTCGTGGTGCGCGCAAAAAGTCGACCCGTAATTTTCGTTGCATTTAAGGTAAGTCCTGTTAACTGCGGCATCTGGTCAAGGTATGGAGCTGCGGCATCGGTAATTGGACAGTTTTGAACATAGAATTTCCGCAGAAACTTGTGATGAGTAAAGTACTTTAAGTCTGCATCTTTAAAGCTGTGCATGTTATAGAGTTGGACTTCTACCAGGTTGTTCAAGTTCTCTATTGCTTTCAAGTCCCGCTCGGAGAGCGGCGCTCTGCTGATACATAAATATTCTAGCTTTTTGCAGTCTTTCAGATTTTCGATGCCGCCGGCTGAAACTTTTGTGTCCCACAAGTTCAAATTGGTGAGAGGCAGTTTTGCAATATAAGTCAGACCTTTGTTTGTAATGTCGCTGCCGCTCAGGGATAGAGACTTCAGGTTTTTTGAGTTTTGTAGATATTCCAAACCTTTGTCGCTAATTTTGGTGTTCCGCAATTTGAGCGATGTTAGATTCGGCATTTTGCTTAACGCTTGCAGGGCATCGTCACTGGTGGCAGTGCCATCAAGATCTAAATCGCGCAGATCGGTGAGGGCAACGAGCTGGGCTATTCCAGCAGTAGTGACGTTTGTCCGTTTCAATGCCAGGGTTGTCAGCGATTTCAATTTCAGAATAGGCTTTATTGCCCGGTCTGAAACATCCGTATAGTTGAGGTTGAGCGATTTTAGTCGTGGCAACCGCCCTAAAGCATAAAGTGCGCTATCGCTGACTCTCGAGTTTTCGAGATTGACGCTCCCAGTCGAGGTGCTAAGTTGAGCCAAATTGTGAACTGACGGATCGCCAATAATTTCATCGACTGACTTTGTCGGTTCGGAAGCAGGTTGCTCCTTGCTCTCCTTTCCGTCTGCAGCACTGATTATCTGCTTGTCTGCTGCTGCTTTTAATCGTTGTGCAACATTCAGATCATTGATTGCGAAGACCAATGCCACCAATCCAGCTGTTGCCAGTAAGGCGCCAGTAGCGAAAATTGCATTGGGTTTGGAAATATTCAGCTTAAGAGGTACGCCAGCTTTAGCCAGTCCAGATCTCCGCAACGCTCCTGCTTGTATGGCCAGTAAAGACTGTCTGACTTCTGAAATTGTTTGGATTCGATCGTCTGGGTGCGTTGCCAGAAGCCTCATCACAAGGTCTTCGAATGCGTCTGGAAAGGTGATATCTGTTCGTACATCATGAAGTGCTACTGCTGCTTCGTTTAGATGCTTAAAAATTGTCTCCAGCATCGTTTCACCACGATGTGGTGGTACGCCGACAACAGCTTCATACAGAATGCATCCGAGAGAATAGATATCTGAACGTTGATCGACTTTCTTGCCCATACACTGTTCAGGGCTCATGTAGAGCGGGCTTCCCATGACCTCGCCTGTCTGAGTCAGTTGCTGAGCGATGCCACCAGATTCAGCATCAATTACTTTGGCGATGCCAAAATCTACAAGAAAAACGTCGTAACCATCTTCCGTCTCACGCAACATAATGTTGCTTGGTTTCAAATCTCTGTGCAGCAAATTGTTCTGGTGCGCATGCTCAAGAGCGCCACAAACAGCTAGAAAAATGTCCATGGCTTCAGGCAAGGGCAGGGCACCACGTTCACTAAGCAACTCTGCTAAAGTTTTGCCGTCGATGAAATCCATCACCATATAGGGCTGCCCTAATTTTGAAATGCCAAAATCGTGAACCGCGATCACGTTTGGATGTTTCATGCTGCTTGCAGCCTTGGCTTCACGTTGAAAGCGCATGATTGAATTTTCGTTCAATAGATGCGAATGCAACATTTTGATCGCGACAGTTTTATCTAGCATCAGTTGGCGCGCTTTGTAGATAACACTCATGCCACCAGTGCCGATTGTTCCGAGGAATTCGTAATTGGTCGAGAACAGATCGTCTAGTTGCTCTTGAACGTCGTGCGGAGTGCCATCTTGCGGGCAGGTGGTCGCGGTGATTGGAATCACCAGTGCGCATGCGGGGCACGTCCAAGTAGGCATCGTGCGGCTTCTGTCCGCAACGGATTCTTCCGCAATAGAATCTTGCTCGTCCAATTAGCTCACAATCCCAAATCTGACAGTGATGGATGGTCATCTGGGCGACGTCCCAGCGCCCAGTGGTACTTGCGTTCTGACGCCTGGATCGGTACGTCATTGATGCTTGCATAGCGAGACGTCATCAAGCCCTGATCGTCGAATTCCCAGTTTTCGTTTCCATAAGACCTGAACCAATTACCAGAATCGTCGTGCCACTCGTAGGCAAAGCGCACAGCGATTCTATTGTCGGTGAACGCCCAGAGTTCCTTGATCAGCCGGTACTCCAACTCTTTTGCCCACTTGCGCGTGAGGAAGGCGATGATCGCCTCTCTGCCACTAATGAATTCGGATCGATTTCGCCACTTCGAATCCGGGGAGTATGCCAGGCACACACGCTCTGGTGCACGTGAGTTCCATCCGTCTTCAGCCAGGCGAACTTTCTTAATTGCAGTTTCGTGCGTGAATGGTGGGGCCGGTGGATTCACAGTGATGTTCCTTATTAGCTGATTGCCCCATTTTAGCGTGATTGTTAGCCCACCTTAGAAACATGCGGCAGCGAACTCTCAAAAAAAAATTGCCATGCCAAGACCTTGCCAAAATTGAAAAGCATAATGACTTCGTTAGCTGAAACGAGGACTGAGAAATGAGTAGCAAAGCCGCTGAACATGCTGAACAACACCAAATTACTAAGGGCGACTCCCACAATGGTGCACACACTGCCAGCTTTCAGCATGAAGCACAGGCACTTCTTGGTGGTTTGGTAAACAACGCCAAACACGCAGCACAAGACGTTCAGCACATTGATTTTTCCGACCCATTCAAGGGCGCTGCCGAAGCCGTGAAGCACGCTGCAGGCGCTGTCGACAAGGCTGTAGACGGTGGATGGAACGCTCTCGACCATGATAAGAATGGTCATTTCTTCAAGCACGACATCTGCGGTGATAACAAAGGCATGGCGGTTGTTGCTGGAGGAACGGTGATTGGACTGGCAACAATTCCGGCTATGGCTCTCGCTCCCGCTGTACTCACCGCAGCCGGGGTGTCAGAATCCGCAGCTTTAGTCGCTTCTATGACAGGAGTGTTCGGCGCCACTGGGATAAAATTTGACTACGATCGTCGTCATCCAAATCAATAAATATCAACAAGTTTTTGGGGAGTCGGATTCGTGGTACCGCCAGCGGTGCCGCGAATTCTACGTTTTACGCGATTTGAAAAACATACTTTTTAGTGTGCCTTGTCCCAACATTGCATCCAAATCGCGGTATGCGAAAAGAATGAAGAAAATCGCGAACAGAGACAGGGTGTGCGCCACGACTCCTGCCAGTGGAAAAACATCGTTTGGATCCGCCGTCGCATGAATCATTCTTTCTTCCAATCGATGTCCCAGTAGAGTGATCGCGGTGAAGAAGCAAGCTTTATAGATGCACGACCAGAAGAGAGGGCGATGTCGCATTTGATTGACGATGGGCAGCTTTTGAGCGAGTACGATGATCTTTCCAAAGGCGACGGCTGTGATCCACGCCATGATGTAAGCGTTTCTAAATTCGTTCATTCCATATTGTAAAAGCACTAAACACTTCATCGTGGCAAGAACAGAAAGCCAACAACCGAGGTACAAAATGATGGTAAAAACTTCTCGTGCATGGTGTTTGACTGTATCAGTCAAAGATTTCCTTTGCGCAGGAACAGTTTCACTCGTTTGTGCGGCAGTAGCGGTACCATCATCGCTTTGAGCAGATGAATTGGCAGCGATTGCAGCTTGAGCTTCGTTCTCCATGCTGATATAGTACCACCCTGTAAGTTCGTCTAAAGTCTACAGCCATTGGGTTTGCTGGACGTGAGTCGCCGTCTAGCTTAATGGAGGAGTTGTGAAATCAGTAGAAGAAGAAGAGAAAGACGCCCTTCAGTTGATTACGGCTGGCGATTTGGCCGGCGCTCGCCCTATTCTGGTCGACTTGTGCAAAAAGCAGCCTGAGAACGCCTCTCTGCATTATCGCACCGCCTGTGTTCACGATAACCTGGGCTTTGAGAGAGAAGCCGTTCCGTTTTACGAAACTGCGCTTCGGTTGGGGCTAGTCGGAGACGAGTTAGAAGGCGCATATGTGGGTTTAGGCAGCACTTATCGACTGCTCGGACAATTTACGAAATCGATTGATGTTTTGCTCGAAGGCAGCAAAAAGTTTCCGAACAGTCAGGTGATGAAAATATTTGAGGCGATGACTTTGCACGAAAGTGGTCGACACAATCTCGCTGTTGCAATGTTGCTCCACTGTGCCGCAGACAAGCCTGGCGATCGAAGCGTTGGCTTGTATCGAAGAGCAATTCAGCAATATGCGATGGAATATGGAAAGGTCGACGAGCAATGTTCCGGGCTCAAATCTGATATCTAGCGCTGAATTTTATCGAGAATAAATCGCGATTATATCCGCGCCGGTATTATCGAGCATGCACTGATGCATTAAGTTCATACCGAGAAGACCCTTGAAGATGTGCGACGTTGTTTCGAGGTAAACGCGTCGCAATCCGCAGAGTTTAGCCAATGTATCGAGTGACTGTGGCGAATAGTATTTGATGTGATCCAGCTTGAAACTGTAATAGTAGTCCCCCAGAATTTCATATTCCAGTGATACCAAATTCGGTGTGCGAATGACGATTACTCCGTCAGACGTCAAAAACTGTTTGAGAATGTTGATCGCAACCAGTCCGTCATCAATGTGTTCGATAACATCCCAAAGTGTTATCAGCTCTATCTTTCCAATTAGATGCGGGGCGACCGCCGGCAGGTCAGCAATTTCTCCCATCAATGTGTCGAAGCCAAATTTTTCAGCGCAGATTTTTGCCGCATCGGTCGATTGTTCCAATCCGTAGTGTTCGATTTTGGCTTCGTTCAGTGCCATTCTGAAATATCCGACCGCAGACCCGACGTCCAGCGCCGTTTTCACAGGCGGTTTAAGACCACTCCTGTTGAGTACAATGCCAAGCTGGCGGCGCGCTTTTTCCAGGCGCCAATCTTGATCGGCGATGTAGTTGCGCATCCCAAGATGCGCCTCGGGCGGGTCTTGAAAATAGAGCTCATCGTATTCTACAGATTCGGCTAACACTTGCTTTTGGGTGGCTGCGTCAACTAGCCAGGCGAACTGTAGTTTTGAGTTTCCGACTATTTTGCGAGCTTCATTTCCGCTGATTGACTCAGCGAATACATGGTCAGCAACACTGCCATCAAAGGCCATTCCACTTGCCGAAAAATTCGGTACTCTGATGGGTTCAGCGGGATATTTCAGCCGAAACGTTTCCTTGATTAGTTCGATTTTCTTCGCGATGTTGAGTGCTGCAAAATTTTCACCGTGTGGATCTACACAACTTTCGATCACGGTTTTGGCAGTGGTTTCGTGGATTTCGAGCAGTCGACAAAAACCTTTGCGCCAGTGGTCCCAGTCATCGTAAAACAAAACAGAGGCACCGTGTGTGTAGTAGATGCCTGCAGATGTTTCGTGCCAGGTGCCTCGCTTGAGACGCATTATCGACCTCTGTCCAGCTTGTGGAAGGCGACGCCCATGTTGGAAGTTTGACCCGTAGTGGCTTTGATCATTGTATCCAAACCGGCGAAAGAGGCGTTGCGAATCAGGTTTGGAACGTTAGTTCTAGCCCAATCGATCGGCGGAAAAAGTGTGTCTGCAAAAATAGAAAGCAACGGATTGTCTTTCAACATCGAATGAAAAGTCCAAACCCAAAAAATCGCGTTCGGTTCGTAGACAATTTTTACGACTTCGAAGCCGGTAATTTCAGCCAGTTTGTTTACAGACTTCTCGTCGTAGAATACCCAATGGCGTGGAAAGTGGTAGGCGCCCCAATGTTTGTTTCTGAAAATGCGCGCGTCTAATGACTCTATATTTGGTGTCCAAAACCAGAATATTCCACCGGGTTTAAGCAAGCGATAGACTTTTTCAGTGAATGCCTTAGGATCGGGCACGTGTTCGATGACGTGACTGGCCCAAACGAAGTCGAACTGCCCTTCTGGAATGTCTGCATCTTCGAACCTTCCGGCGTAGACAGTGTGTCCTTGCGAGCGAGCTTTTTGAATGGCGTCTTCATTTAGATCGACTCCGTGAGTTTCTACATCATGAGTGCGAACTTTGCGAAACCAATTGAGGATGTGTCCATCGGCACAGCCAATGTCCAAGACCTTGAGCTTGTCGCCTTTGCAGAAGCTCAACACGTATTCCAATCCAGCTAAAATTTTTGAATATCTATACTTATAGTACAAATTCTGCTTCTGCGATTCATCGTAGTTTTCTTCAATGGCATACGCATAATAATTTGGTGGGTAGATCGTGCCGAGCTCGCTCACATCCGGTCTTGGATTGAGATACACAAGTCCACAGTGGGTGCACCTGACCACGTTAAAGACATCATCTGTGGTGTTGTTATATTCATGCTCGCGACCGACGGTTACCAGCACGTGTTGATCTGAGCCGCAGTTGTTGCAGGTCGTTTCTACTTTCTTGATATCAGACTTCATTACAGAACCGCGAGTGCCCAGATTCTAGTAATGTTAGCAGACCTCAGTCAGAGCCCGAGTGGCACTTCTCCGAGCGACTGGAACTCGCAGCTCAGTCGACGTTCGGTTGCGGTGAGAACTCCGTACCAAATTGTGCACTTCATCCAGAGTGCACTTAATCTAGATTTGGAACCTCAGCGAATGCTAAACCGAGCGCTTCTGCCTCATCGATTTTTGCAAGATCTTTTTTGCCGAGTTCTCTGTAGGCTTTGGCCCTCCAGTAGCTGCCCGAGCCTAATTCTCCACCTTGCGCGATAGCCTTATTGCAATCTTCAACTGCTAACTCTGGTTTGTGTTGCGTCAAATGCAATTCAGCTAATTGGCTGTATGCACGCTCTCGATCGCTGTATGTAGAGTCAGGTGAAATTGCCTTGCCGAAAAGTTCAATTGCTTTGTCGTAGTTACCTAGCTTTGTGTACATCTGAGCGCTTCCAAGATAGCTCGCTGACTCTGGATGGAGTGTAGTGGCGATGGCATAGTCTTTCAGTGCTTTTTTAAACTGCTGGTCTGCTGCATAAAAATTCGCGCGTTTGACATACTGGTTGGCCAGGACGTCGTTTGGAGCCTCTTTAAAAAGCTCGTCTACATTATAGTTAAGTTGATTGATGGTCGCCTTTCTTTCAGCTTGGGCGACTGAGTTTTTGTGCAGCAAGTCAAGGATCTTCAAATGAAATGCATGGTACAGCTCGTCGTTGAAATGTTTGATTAAATGGTCAGCGTCTTCCAGCGCTTTCTCATTTTCACCAGCTTTTAGATATAAATTTGCACGCCTATAACGAGCCTTGCAGACCTGGAGATCATCGTCTTTGCCAATCAGTTGGATCAGTTGACTGTACGTCTCAATCGCTTTAGCCGGCCTCCCTGTCTTCTCATACAGGTAACCCATATGCAAAAGATCATTTGGGTTTTTATCTGCGTTGAAACAGTTCTCGTAGTCCTTCAGAGCTTTCTCAGTCTCACCAAGAAAGACATACTGCTGAGCACGTTTTTCGAGAGGTTGCTCGCCGTCGCTAGTTGGCTGTGTCACGTCGATTTTGACAATGCGCTCTCTATCAGCTCGTGCCTTGTCGAATTCTCCGACATTGTAGAGAAGATGTGCGCGCTTAGCTAAAAAACTATCCAAATGGGGCAAGCTCAAGTCGATTATATGAGAATAGCTTGCGATAGCTGCGTGGAAATTGAGAGCCGCCTCTTCGATTTCTGCGCGAATCTGGAGGTAAACACTATTGTTTGGAGCAAATTTTAACGCCTGAGCGATGTCACCGTTTGCGGCTGAGTAATTAGCCTTCATTCCTTTTTGCAGTTCTAGTCTCATTCGTGCCTTCGCGCGCTGCGCAAAAGCTTCTGCTAGATGGGGATTCGAGGCTATTGCCCAGTTTAAATACTCGATTGCTTTGGTGTCGTGGTCTTTCTTTTTCAGCTCAGTAAGCGCGAGGTTTAGCTGTATTGTGCCGCTAAAGTAGACCCAACCCAAAATCAGAGAGATGACTACAAACGGAGCGATGGCCAACACAGGTCCAGTCGGAAATGGTAGCGCAACGCCAGTCGGCACTCGTTTTGAGGGATTGTTGTTGGAATCGCTTTCGCTCATAGAATGCTCGCACAAGGTCTATTACTAGCATCATAGCCATTGTAGCGCGCCATTGTTAATAAACGGTGCTGCTGGTTCCGTACGACGTGCCGCGGAAGTGCGCGATTGTCTTTTCGTGCTGATTGACAATGGTGATGTCGTAAACTCCCGTGCGCCCGCTCAGTGAGGACTCTTCGGCAAATGCTGTCAGCTCGTCGCCTTCTTTTGCTGCGGCAACGTAATTAATTGTGCATTGCATCGCTACAGTTTTTTTGTTACGTGAATTGCAAGCGTACGCAAACGCTGTGTCTGCAAGGGAAAAGGTCATCCCACCATGACAAATATCCAGCCCATTTAACATGTCGCGTCTGACAACCATTTTCATTTTGGCGAATCCAGGGCGAATTTCGAGCAGTTTGATTTCGAGCGCCTGTGCCGCTTTATCGTTGCTCATCATGGTTACGCCGACGCGTTTTGCAACTTCCATTTCGTCGACGCTATTCATATATGTTCCTTTGATACCGTTATTGGTGCGCTAATCAGATTGATCGCCACCGCGATCGACAATTTTAACGTCTGAACGTGTTGGTTTAAGTTCCGATTTCAAGACTCCGTCAAACTCTTCGATGTTGCCTGCGCCGCAAGTAAAGAAATCGATAAAGCATGAACGATGTTCGGGATAAGTATGGATGCTGGCGTGACTTTCGGCGAGCAAAAGTATTGCCGTGACTGCGCCGTTTGGAAAGTGATGGACGTTTTCGGAAACGACCGTGACACCGCTCGCGGCTGCGGCGTTCCGGAGAGCCGTCAAGCAGCGCTGTGCGTCGCTGATGACATTTTCATCGCAATCAAAATAGCTGGCTAGCAAGTGGCGCCCGGCAAACTTATGCTGCTTTGCATTTGTGCCTTGATTTGTCACTTCTGGCGTGGAACTAAGTTGCACTTTCGTCTCCTTGGCTCACATATTATCCGAGAGCTGCACTCTGCACCAGTGGCAGGTTAGGCGTTGTCACAGGTGCCAATTATCGAAGGCAATCTGCCTTACCAGCATACTGATATTTGACCGCGCTCTTGAAAATGCTTTTCATTTCTTCCAAATGCTTGTACGAAACTAAACTAATTTGTGCTTTTCAACCGGTGTGGGGTATCCAACCGTCTATCATATTCACAGTTTAGAGTTCGTTCTGTTCCTTCAATCTAGACGGGAGTGTACGATGTTAGACATTTTCAAAAAGCAATTCATAGAAGTCATCGAGTGGACTGAAAATACAGATGGTGTTTTAGCCCATCGCTTTCCAACTCTCGACAAGGAAATCCAGACCGGGGCGCAGCTCACAGTCAGAGATTCGCAGATGGCTTTGTTTGTGAATGAAGGAAACGTCGCCGATGTCTTCAGCCCCGGTCGCTACGCATTGTCGACACAGAACTTGCCGATTTTAACAACGTTGTTGAACTGGGATAAAGGATTCAAATCTCCATTCAAGTCAGAAGTATATTTCTTCTCGACACGCGAACAGATTGACCAACGCTGGGGAACTGCACAACCTATTCAAATTCGCGATAAAGAATTTGGTGTGATTCGATTGAGAGCGTTCGGAACATTCTCATATCAGATCGAAGAGCCAACCACTTTCTACCAAAAGATCAGTGGCACGCGCGACGAGTACACAACCAGCGACTTAGATGGTCAGCTGCGTTCGATGATTATCACGCACATCGCCACCAAGCTCGGTCAAGCTGACACTGCTTTCCTCGACATGGCTGCTAATCAATCGAAATTCTCTGAGCAGTTGAAATCCGAATTGGACTTGCCCTTCCTGCAATACGGCTTGAAGTTGAATACCTTCCTCGTTCAGAGCGTTACATTGCCGGAAGAACTGCAGCAATATCTGGACAAGCAATCACAGATGAATCTTGTCGGCGATTTAAAAAAATACGCCAACTTCCAGGCTGCTGACAGCATTTCTGCCGCCGCTAACAATCCCGGTGGATTCGCTGGAGCTGGTGTCGGTCTGGGTGTCGGTGCAGCTATCGGTCAACAGTTTGCTCAAGCTATGCCTGGCGGCGGTGCTGCCGCTGAAGAGGATGTTTACGCAAAGCTCGAAAAGCTTCACGGTCTCGTGACCAAGGGTGTACTTACCCAGGAAGAGTTCGACAAAAAGAAAGCAGAACTCCTCAAGAGCATCTCGTAAATGTTGACACTGAGTTGTCCCTCTTGTGGGGCAAACGTCGATTTTAAATCAAAAGCGTCTCTCTTCGCAGTTTGCAGTTTTTGCAAATCGAGCCTTGTTCGGCATGACATGGACTTGGAGAAGATCGGCACCATATCTGACTTGATTGACGATATGACGCCGATTCAAATTGGAACAACGGGAACGTTTTCCAATGACAAATTTGAAGTGATCGGACGTTTGAAAGTCGGCTATGCAGACGGCTATTGGAACGAGTGGTTTGCCATGCTAGGCGACGGCCGCGTCGCCTGGCTTGCCGAAGCGCAGGGCTTTTACGCATTCTGCTACCCCTTCTTCGATGTTGCTCCACCGACCAAAGCTAGTTTGTCAGTTGGTAAAACTGTAGATTTCGGTAAAAAGGGTATCTACGAAGTCGATGACATTCGCGACTGCAAATGCGTGTACAGCGAAGGCGAACTTCCGTTCAACGCTCAGCAAGGACGCGCATCTACCAGTGTTGACCTGGCCGGATTCGAGGACGAAATGGCAACTATAGAGTACGCTGCCAGCGAAACGAGAGTTTTTCTAGGCGCGTATCAAGACTTCGACGCATTTCAATTCAAGAACTTGAGGCACATCGATGGTTGGTAATCCGGGTGAACCTGAACTACCTGACGAAAAGCCCGTGGACCCTGTAACTCCACCGCCGCCGTCAACGCCTAGAATAAAATCGTTTGCTTGCACCGCATGCGGTGCGCCAGTGGCGATTCGATATCCTGGCGCCACTATGTCTGTTGTTTGCGACAGCTGTCATTCTGTCATTGACGTTACTGACAAAAACTACGAGATTCTCAGTAAGTATTTCAGTAAAACCGACACCTGGAAACCCACAATTCCTCTGAATACTCGCGGCAAAATCGACGGAAAAATGTGGGAAGTGATTGGCTTCATGGTGCGGTCTGACGTGGCCAGCAAATACTATTGGATGGAATATTTGCTCTTCAATCCATACTACGGTTACAGATTTCTGACTGAAGATAAAGGGCGCTGGATCTTCGTTACCATGATCAAGCGCAAGCCGGATGATCTGTCATTTTCTTCCGTTCGCATCAAGACACCGATGAAGGTGCAGATGGATAAGCGCTCTTATCGCATCTACAACCGAGGCATCAGCAAAGTTGAATATGTGCTCGGTGAATTTTATTGGCGCGTAGTTGTGGGCAGCGAAGTCAACTCAGCTGACTATATCGACCCGCCGCAGATGCTTTCCATTGAGTACGACGACACCGAGAAAATTTGGAGTCTGGGAAAACACATAGATCGCAAGGAAGTCGAAACTGCTTTCAAACTTCCTCCCAGAGTCAATAATATGTTTTTCGGTATTGGTGCCATTGAGCCTTCCGCTTACACCGCAGACTGGAAGAAAATGAAACTGCTGTGGGCATCGTTCTTGGGTTTTCTCACATGCGCGGCTATTTTTTTCTCGGGCACCGCAAAGAATACATTGGCTAGCGATTACACTGGGAATTTTGTGCCGAACACAAAAGTAAACGACATTACGATTCCAAAATTCATTTTGGAGAAAAACTCTGCTAACGTTCAAATATCATTGTATGCGCCTGTCAGTAACAGTTGGTTCTATCTTTCGGGTGAAATGGTCAACAACACGACCGGAGCCAGCTACCCATTCGAAATGACAAGCGAATATTATTTTGGTACTGATAGCGATGGTGCCTGGAGCGAAGGCAACGCTACTCACCAACTGGAGCTGTCTAGCGTTCCGGGCGGCGAATATTACTTGAACATTGATACCGAGAGTGGTGACTTCAAAAATACGAATCAACAGCAATTTTCGCTTCAAGTTCGACGCAATGTGCCATCTTGGTACAACTACTGGTGGTTTGTCTTTCTCGTTTCCATATCGCCGATTTATTCGTGGATCATGATGAGGCGAGATGAAGTGGCTCGCTGGTCCAACAGTGATTTCAACCCCTACGTTTCCGATTCTTGAGGAGTAATAAATGGTACGCGCCTACATGATTTTCGGAACTTTTCTCTGCATTCTCTTTTGCTATGCGGAGGCAAACGGCTGGAAAGTCGTAGATCCATTCGGTATCGGTGTATCTCGTCCGACGGGCCCTGGCGGGCATTATCACAAGTAAAGAGGGGGGAAGTTCGTGGAGCAAGTACTTAATTTTCACTATGTATTGGCGGCGGTCGTGTATTCGGGGCTCGGAATTGCAATTCTTGCTTTTTCGACGAAAGTCTTCGACTGGCTCACGCCGGGAGACATGTGGAAAGACATTGTTGTCGAAAAGAATCTTCCACTGGCAATTTGTCTTGCCGCTATGATGATTGCCGTCGGCAGTATCATCGCCGCCGCAATACATGGGTAATTCAATTTGACCTATGCGCTCTTAATTACCGCGTTCGTCATTTCGACGTGCGGTTTGGTTTACGAACTCATTGCCGGTACCATCGCCAGTTACTTGCTTGGAGACTCAATCACGCAATTTTCCACCGTGATTGGAGTCTATTTATTTTCGATGGGGATAGGCTCGTTTCTCTCTCGATATGTCGAAAAAAACGTCGCTTTCACTTTTGTACAAGTAGAACTTTTGATTGGCTTAGTGGGTGGCTCTTCGGCTTCTCTGCTCTTTCTGCTCTTCGAGCACGTTGATAACTTTCGCATCTTACTTTACAGCCTCGTGTCGATTATCGGTATTTTGATTGGGCTGGAAATCCCTCTTCTGATGCGAATCTTGAAAGAACGGCTGGATTTCAAAGAACTCGTATCGCAGGTTTTTACTTTCGACTATATCGGTGCGCTTCTTGCTTCGCTACTCTTTCCTCTTATTTTGGTTCCCTACCTTGGTTTGATTCGCACGTCTTTTCTCTTTGGTTTGTTCAATTTGGGCGTTGCCATCTGGACTATCCATCTGTTTCGCGAACAATTGCCCTGGAAGAATTCGCTCAGAACTACTGCGTACGCACTCGTTATAGCTCTCGTCTGCGGTTTTGCCTTCGCCGACAAGCTCACCGGAATCGCTGAGGCTTCGGCATATCCCGATCCCGTTATCTACTCAACGAATACGCCGTATCAGCGCATCGTCATCACCGGTAGCACTAAAGACCTGCGATTGTTCCTGAACGGCAATTTGCAGTTCAGCTCGCGTGACGAGTATCGCTACCATGAGGCTCTTGTACACCCTGCCATGGCTAGCATGAACAATCCCCAGGACATTTTAGTTCTTGGTGGTGGAGACGGACTGGCGGTGCGTGAGCTGCTCAAATATCCTTCTGTTCGATCGATTACTCTCGTCGATTTGGACAAACGAATGATCGATCTGTTCAAAGAACAGGTTCTGTTGACCCGCTTGAACGGAGGTTCTTTAAACGACCCAAAAGTTTCGGTGATCATCAATGACGCTTTTGTGTGGTTGCGGTCAGTACCGAAGAAATTCGATCTAGCGATTGTTGACTTTCCTGACCCAAGCAATTATTCACTGGGCAAACTTTATAGCGATACTTTCTACAAGTCTCTGAAGGCGGCGCTAAAGCCTGATGGCATGGTGGTTGTGCAGAGCACGTCACCGTATTATGCGAAGAATTCATTCTGGTGTGTTGACAAAACTCTTGCGTCGGTTGGTTTTCACACAACTCCTTATCATGCCTATGTTCCGTCATTTGGTGACTGGGGATACGTAATCGGTTCGCTGGCGCCGTTCAAGCCAGCCGATGAGAAGCGCTACCCACCTGGTTTGCGGTATGTTTCAGATGCCACTGTCGCGCAAATGCTTTGTTTCGCGAAAGATATGCTGCCCACCGTCAGTAGTGTCAACCGGTTGAACAACCAGGCGTTGGTTCACCTCTTCGAGTCCGAATGGAGCGAATATGTCGACGCCCATTAGCCGGGCCATGTTCTTGCGAGGGCTGGCTGGCTGCGGCATTGCTGTGCTCGTAAGCAAAACCTACATGGAATGGTCACATCCGTCGCCTAAGTTTCCCTGTCGATTGCTAGGTCCGTCGAAGGAAATTGGTCATTTACTGCGCAACCACAACGTGCAGGAGACAGGCAAACCAACTACGACAACTTCTACCCGAGTGACCATCGTCGGTGGCGGTATGGGCGGTCTCTCTGCCGGTTGGTGGTTGAAAAAGCACGGTGTCGATGACTTCGTCATTTTGGATTTGGAACAGGACGTCGGCGGCAATTCTTCTTGCGGAAAAAATGACATTGGGCAATATCCCTGGGGCGCCCACTATGTGCCGATATGCAATCCCGAATCGGTTTACGTTCGCCAGTTCTTCGAAGAGCTGGGAATTATCCAGGGGCACAACGATGCAGGGCTGAACATCTATGACGAATTGATGTTATGCCACGAGCCGCAAGAGCGGTTGTGGAAAGACGGTTCTTTTCATGACGGCTTGGTGCCGAAGCGTGGCTTGCAAAAAGACGAACTCGAAGAGATTGCGCGCTTTTTCAAAACAGTTGTCGATTATCGAAATGCCACCGGTGGTGATGGCAAGCTTGCATTTGCAATTCCACTGGATTTGAGTTCTCAGGATCCGAAATATCTTGCGCTGGACAAGATTTCGATGGAGCAATGGCTTGATGATAATAATTTCCGCACGAAACCGCTGCGTTGGTACGTCAACTATTGCTGTCGAGACGACTACGGGTCCACTTTGACCAATGTCTCAGCCTGGGCAGGAATCCACTATTTCGCGGGTCGTCGCGGAGTTGCGGCAAATTCCGAGCCGAATTCGGTTATCACCTGGCCGCAAGGAAACGGGTTTTTAGTTGAAAAACTGAAGGGCATTTTGTCGAAGCAAATTCAAATTGGTTCTCTCGTGACAAAAGTAAGCCAGGAAGACTCCAGAGTGAACACCACCGTGATGGATTCCAAGACGCGCGCCTACAGAGCGATTTCGTCTGACTTTGTCATCTTCGCGGCGCCCAGGTTTGTAGGTGCCAGAGTTATTGCCAATCAGAAATTCTCGCACAGTCAGCACCTGAGCTACGCGCCGTGGATGGTGGCAAATATAAGTTTGAAGAACCTTCCTGATGCGCGCGGCTTGGCTCCGGCGTGGGACAACGTCAGCTATTACAGTGATTCTCTCGGTTACGTTATGGCGAACCATCAGGAGATCACCACTAGGTCTAAGCCCAACGTCATTACTTACTACTATCCGCTTTCTGAAAACGATCCCAAAGTCTCCCGCCAGGCGCTCTACACTGCCAATCCAGAGGAGTGGTCGCAGCGCATCGTGGCTGACCTTCAGAAAATGCACCCGACCATAGCCAATGAAATTATCTCGATGGATTTGTGGCCGTGGGGACACGGCATGATTCGCCCTTCCGTGGGCTTCATTTGGGGCGATGTGCGCAAGCAAATGAAGGACCGCGACGGGAATATAGTATTTGCGCACTCCGATATGAGTGGCATGTCTAATTTCGAGGAAGCTCAATATCATGGTGTAGAAGCTGCTAAAACGGTTCTAGCCGGTCTCTCAAGCGGTTGAAAGGAACATCGGTATGCAGACCAGCCCCGCCCTATCTGTAACGACCAAGAGCGCTCCCCAGGCGTGGCTCTCGTCTGCTGGCTGGGATTGCTCGTGGATTATCGCTCCCGCGTTTCTGTCATCGGCGCTCGTGCTCTTGTTTCGCAACCAAATGCCAGAGACTCAAAATGTGCCGCTGTGGGTTTGGGTCTGTTTTGTCTTGCTAGTCGACGTGGCGCATGTTTACGCTACTCTCTTTCGCACTTATTTCGACCCGAAATCATTCGAGAAAAACAAAGGACTGCTTCTTGCACTGCCAGCCATAGCCTGGATTGGCGGCAGTCTGCTCTATTCGCTGAACGCACTTTTCTTTTGGCGGGCACTTGCTTATCTGGCAGTCTTCCATTTCATTCGGCAACAATTTGGTTTCGTAGTTTTGTATTCACGCAAAGATCCAGACGAACAAAAGAAGTTCAAATGGCTAGACTGCGCCGCCGTTTACATGGCTACTATTTATCCAATGCTCTACTGGCACACGAATATGCCGAGAAACATATCGTGGTTCGTGGCAGGCGATTTTGTCGAAACTGTACCTGAGGTTGTCACACAAGTTGGGCTTGCTGTCTACATTCTCGTAGTTTGTTTGTATCTGATAAAGGAGCTGTTTTTCGCAATTAAGTCCAGATTTTTGAATGTTCCAAGAAATTTATTGCTCGTCGGAACTGCCTTGAGCTGGTGGACTGGAATTATCGCGTTCAATTCCGACATGGCATTTACCATCACAAACGTAGTCAGCCACGGCGTTCCATACATGGCTCTAGTCTGGCTCTATCATCACAAAGATGCGGCTGAGGGCACCAAAAAATTAGTAAGTGAGCGGGCCTGGAAAAAGGTACTGATCTCTAATGCGCTCATCTTCTTTGCCTTCCTGGGTTTTCTGGCGTATCTAGAAGAGGGGCTCTGGGATGGGTTTGTATGGCGCGAGCACTTGAATGTATTCGCACCATTTGCGGTGCTGCCCACGATCAATGATGCTGCGATTCTGGCGTTGCTAATTCCTTTTCTGGCGCTTCCTCAGTCCACCCACTATCTTCTGGATGGCTTCATCTGGCGCGTCAAAGACCGCTCAGGAAACTGGTCTGCCTGAGTTCAAACTTGTGGTTGAAAAACTGAGTCCTCGACTCGGTCCTTGATTGTGATCTGGCTGATTGCGAGTTCGTGTAACCAGGTTTGTTTCGGCATTAGAAAGTGATTCGAGAGAGCGCGCACGTATGGCAGATATCCAGTTCGGCGCACTTTGAATAATTTCCATGCAAAATCTGGATCGGCCACCGTGTATCCAGCGTCGGTCAGCAAGGCAACCCCTTCTTTGAACTGCTCGATCGTCAACGTTTCTTCGTTAACAACCTTCAAGTTGAAGTAGGTGCAAATTGATTTAAGCGTGCTGCATGCGAGCCAGTAAAACAGTTCTGCTTCGCCGTGCGATACGTCCTTGATTGTCGTAACGATTAACGACGATGCGTCTAACATCGCCCCTGTGACGCTGAGCCAGGAGTCTGTGCTGTTGGAAGACCGGAAGAATAGTAACAACGGATAGGCTCTATGACTTTCGAGAATTCCCGCAATCCACACTTCCCACTGCAAAAAATTCGCACACAAAACGGGTAATATATTCAGCTCTTTATAGCGGAGCATGATCACCAATCCCGATGCGGGGGCGCCTGCTCTGCTAATCACGGTGTTGACCAATTGTTCTCGTTGCTGCACTAAAGTCTGCAGTGAAAACAGATAAGACACTGAAAGTGCCATGAAAATCAGTCCACTTGCAGCGGCTGAAAGTACCACGAGGCGCGCTCGAAAGCCCAGTGCAACAACGTCTCCGAAGCCAAGCGTGAGCACTGACGTTCCTGCGAAATAGTACGCTTCCATAAATGAAGTGATGATCGGCGTGATGTTGAAGCGCAAGCTGTAGATGATCAGTGCATAGCCGAGAGTGAGCAAAAACAGCCAGAGGAGCATCAAAACGACGAAAATAACTGGGGCGAATAAGTCCAACAGTTCCTTGCGATAAGGCTCCATGGGCTTCCAGCGCATTAGCTTTCTAAATGGCGGCCACAGTATGTCGCCCACGAGAATCGGAGCGATGCGCAGAGCCCGCGGACTGATGCGCGGCACAACGATGGTTTGGAAGACATCGAAGAGCACTAAAACTACAAGAGAGATACCTAGAATGGACTCAAACATGTCAAATGGATAGATTACGCGCTAAGCTCAGGTTGTGTAATATACGATAAAACTCAAAACTGCGCATTGATTTGAAGCTTTTGCTTCATCAAAGACGCCTAAAATTCAGTCCGCTGAAGTATTTTGATCACACGTATGTACGGAGATTCGAGACCACAATGAATATTTGCAAAGTCGCCGCAGCTTTATTCGTGTTAGGCGCGGCAGCATCACCAACTTTTGCGGAGCCAATGATGGCGCCAACTTTGAAGGAAGCTTCGAAGAGTCCGATTATTTTCGTAGCGCAGTACGACGGTTATAAGCCATTTCTGGAGCCTGTGCGCTACATGGACGGAGTTATGGCTCACTTTACTCTGGTGCGTGTTTTGAAAGGACCGCAATTGCGAGACCCGCATATTAACGTTGCCTACGCGTTTCATGACGGCTCCGCGTGTGAACCGGAGAAAGACTGGAAATTTTCCGAAGCGAAAATGCCAGCGAAAGGAACTTCCTGGATCTTGTTTCTAGAAGAACCAAAATTCAAATCTAGCAATACGAATAATGCTTACAGCACTTATCGCGGTGACTTTGGACGAATGCCTGCCACCACTTCCAATCTCGAAAGTGTTGAGAAGCTTATCGCAAAATGAGCTGTTTACCAGCGTCCGCGATGGTAGTTGTTGTAGTTGTTGTGTCTGCCGATATTCGACAAGATTAGACCGCCAACAATACCGATTCCAATCGCTGCGGCGGCTTGTCCGCCATTCAGATGACTGTAGCTGTTGTAATTGTTGTAGTTGTTGCCGTAATAGCGTTGCGGTGGGCAGTCATCATAATTGTTGTTATAGCGGCCATTGTAGTAGCTATTGCCGTAGGTGCTGTAGTTCTGGGTTGGCGCGTATGACGGTCTTCCGTCATAGTAGCTGCTGCCGTTTTGGTAGTAGCTGCCGTTGTTTGGATAAGTGGAGTAGCGATCGTAGTTGTTATTGTTCCAACCGTTGTTGTAACGGTCGTAGTTGTTGTAGCCGGGCTGACAATTTTCAATACGTGCAAGTTGACGTCCATATTGATCGACTACTGCGAGATTGCCGCTGCCGTCGCGAGTGTTTGCAATGTGCTCCATGGCAGAGCGGTAGCCCATGCGGCAAGCCATTTGGTCAGCCAATCGATTTGCTTCGTTGATCGCACGACTTGGATCGTTGCTGTAACGCAAGATATCCTGCGTTGCTCTGACAGCATCGCGCGCATCGCCGCGAGCTAGATCCTGAGCCAGTCTTCCGACTTGGTTCTGATTTTGATTGTAGAAGTTATCTTGATAGCGACCTTGATTGTTCCATCCGTTGTTCCAGCTGTTGTCCTGGTAGCGACCCTGGTTGTTCCAGCTATTGTCTTGATAGCGTCCTTGAGTATTCCAATTATTGTTGTACTGCTGTTGCTGAAGATTACCGAGGTTAGCGACGGATCTACCCGAATAGTCCACCAGTGCCATATTGCCATCTGAACGCTGCCCCAGGTGCAATCGAGCATTCGGTCCAGCCATGTTGTTGGCTTGACGCAACTCTTGCAGTGCATATTGCGGGTTGTTTTGCAGTTCTTGTCGAATGACATTGAGTGCGTCTTGCGCGTTGCCCGACCTGAGGTCATGGGTTAACCGGCTAACTTCACGCTCGCTCATTGTTGGCTCCTTGGGAGAACTGCACAACCACGTGTTTGCTAGCAAACTGATGGTGTCAGTCTTGGGGAAAGATATTTCGCTGAAGCAGGGAGTCAAAAACTTTTTGGGTTCTCGACTTTTACAGAATACTCACTAGCGCAAGCGATGAAAATCGCAAAAACACGAACTCAGACCCCAAATAGTGGGAAATCTACGAAGGAAGTCGGGGTTTTTTGGCTAAATCGAGTCTAATGAGCCAAGAAACTAGGCTTTTTCCCAGGTTGCTCCGCCGGGGGCGTCCATGACGTTGATGCCCAACTGCGCTAGTTCTTTGCGAATCAGGTCTGAAGTCGCGTAGTCTTTGTTTTCACGAGCGTTCTTACGAAGCTCGAGAACAAGGTCCATAACGCCTTTCGCCGTTTCAGGCTCGATCTTTTTGCGCGTATCAGCCAGAGTGAAGCCCAGCACCTTAGCCAGTCTGACCAGCGCCGCTGCGTAAGCCTTTTGCTCAGACGCGTCTTTGGTCTGGAAAACTTTGTCTCCCAGGCTAAATAATGCCGAGATCGCCACCGCCGTGTTGAAGTCGTTATCCATCGCATCCGAAAACTGCTTTTCAGTTTCTGCAATCGCATCGCGAACTTTTGCTGGAACGTCGCCATTCTGCTCGAGTTCTGCATCCAACGCGGCAGCTCTAACTAGTCGCAGCACTGCCGTTTTGGCGGCTGCAAGACTGTCGGCTGTGAAATCGATAGGATTGCGATAGTGCGTTTGCAAAATCAATAGACGCAAAGTATCGGCTGAATAATTCTCCAGCAAAGACTTGATCGTTTTGAAATTGCCCAGAGACTTCGACATTTTTTCAGCGCTGACCTGCACGAAACTGTTGTGCATCCAGTATTTCGCCATGTTCTTCTTGAACAAAGACTCTGATTGCGCGATTTCATTTTCGTGGTGAGGAAAGACAAGATCCTCGCCCCCGCCATGAATGTCGATTGATTCGCCGAGCACTGTGCGGATCATCGTGGAGCACTCCAGATGCCAACCCGGGCGACCATATCCCCACGGGCTCGGCCAGCCAAGTTCGCCTTCGTCGGCACTCTTCCACAGAGCGAAGTCGACCGGATTTTTCTTGATGCTGGCCAAATCTTCTTGCGTGCGCACTTGCTCGCGAGCACCACTTTGAAGTTGCTCCAAGTTTTGCTTGCTCAACTTTCCGTAGTCGTTGAATGAGGCTACATCGAAGTAAACATCACCATTTGCTTCGTACGCATGCCCCGCGTCGATCAGCTCGCGCACGAATTGAATCATTGGTGCGATGAATTCCGTCGCCTTTGGTTCGAAATCTGGTGCCATGACGTTGAGCGCGTACATATCACGCCAATACTCGAAAGTGTACTGACGCGCCAGCTGGTCGGGGCTGATGCCCAGCTCTTTTGCGCGGTTGATTATCTTGTCGTCGACATCTGTGATGTTTCGCACAAACGTGACGTTGTAACCAACGGAGCGCAAATAGCGCTGAATCACATCCCAAACAATTGCCATGCGAGCATGTCCCAAATGGCTCGAATCATAGACTGTCGGTCCGCAAGCGTACATGCGAACGTTCTTTCCATCGATAGGGACAAACTCTTCTTTTTTATTTGAAAGTGTATTGAATACTTGAAGCGACATAAATTTGATCCTTGGATTATTTACGCACGATCGCGCAGGCGGAGTGACACTGTTGCATCAAACCTGACTACACAGATTCAAAGCCGATTCCAATCGGGCTTTGACTCGCTTTTCACCAAGTATCGCAATCATTGCGCCCATATCAGGTCCATGCGTTGAGCCAGAAAGCGCGACGCGCAGCGGCCAATACAAATCCTTGCCCTTGATAGACAACTCTTTGCCCACTTTGTCGACAAATTTTTTGCAAGCCGGTCCATCTCCCCACGGCATCTCTTTCAAATCCGCCAGTGATTTTGAGAGAATCTTCTTTGCGCCGTCTGTGCACAGATGCTCTTTCTTCAATTCTTCTGGAATAGCGCAAACATCGCCGAAATAAAATCTCGCAGCTTCTGTTACTTCATTCAAAAGCGACAAACCTGACCGCACTGAGTCGACCATTTTTTCAAGTTCGTCGAGCGAATATTCGTTTGTGTTGAATTCTTTTTGCAGGAATGGCAAGGCTCGCGCTGTCACCACATTCAACGGCAAACTGCGAATGTAATGTCCGTTGAACCAATTCAATCGTTGAATGTCGAAAACTGCAGCGCTCTTGCTCACTCTTTCGAGATCGAATAATTCGCTCGCTTCTACTAGAGTGAATATCTCTTTCGCTTCGCCGTTCTCAATTTGCGGCGTCCAGCTCATTTGCGCCAAATAATTGACCATCGCTTCAGGCATGTATCCTAAGAGTCGATAGTTATCGATATGCACAGATTCACCGTGCAAGCGCTTCGAGAGCTTGCGATGCTCAGTGTCTTGAATTAAAGCTGCATGCCCGAAGACAGGGTGTTCGTGTCCCAGTGCTTCGTACAAAAGAATTTGCTTGGCCGTGTTGTGAATGTGGTCTTCGCCACGAATGACGTGAGTCATCTTCATGTCGATGTCGTCGACAACGACGGCGAAATTGTAGATGGCGACGCCATTAGATTTGACGATCACCATGTCACCGCCAAGATCAGCGGTGTCGACGGAGATTTCGCCTTTAATAGCATCGTGCCATGATACTACCCGCGGTTCTTCAACCTTAAAGCGAATCATCGGAACGCGCCCTTCTTCTTCGTAACGCTTCGCGTCCGCGTCTGTCAGATGACGTCCACTGTTGTCATAACGGTGCGCTTGATTGCTGTTCTTTTGATTTTCGCGCAGAGCCTCCAATTCTTCGGGAGTTTCGTAGGCGAGATAAGCCAGACCTTTGGCAATCAAAGAGTTGGCGATATTCTCGTAGTGGTCGATTTTTTGTGTTTGACGATAAGGCGGAAACGGTCCACCGATATCTGGCCCTTCATCCCAATCGATGCCAAGCCACTTCAACCCGGCGATGATGTCTTCGGTGTGTTCTTCTTTGGAACGCACTTCATCGGTATCTTCGAGCCGCAAGACAAAAGCGCCTTTGTGTCGGCGCGCAAAAAGGTAATTGTAAAGTGCAGTCCGAGCCGTGCCCAAGTGGAGCGTGCCGGTTGGACTAGGCGCAATTCTTACTCGAACGGGAGTGGACACGGTCATTACCTTGCAATGTCGGAATTACACAACCAAGAAAGCGGGCATTACCCGTTAAATCACTTGGCTGAACACTAAAGTGATTGAATTCTAACAGACCAACTCGGCTGCGCAGCCAGAACCAGTCCGTACTCTTACGGATCGTCACAGTTTCGAAGACGTCAAAGAATTGAACGCGCTCTATTAAAGCTGTGTCCCGTCTCCGCGCAGCACCAGGCAGTCAACAACTGCAACTCCGGAGCCGAGCATATTGAGGCGCTTTGCGGCACCCTTCGACAAATCGATTACTCTATCGCCAACGAATGGTCCGCGGTCGTTCACTTGCACAACGCACGAATCGCCTGTTTTGCGGTTCATCACGAGCAGCTTTGTGCCGAATGGCAAACTTCTGTGTGCGGCGGTCAAACCATCTTGGTCGAAAGTGCTACCGTCAGACGTTCTTCGTCCATGGAACTTGCCACCATACCAGGAAGCGTGTCCGCTAAATTTGCTGCCAATAGCCTTGGCGAATGCGGCCAGGTCCATTTTTCCAGAAGAAGGCGGAGTGACAGCCGCCGTGGTCGGTGCAGGTGCTGCCGCAGGTATTTCACCAGTCTTCAGGAACGAAGCTGGAATTGAAGGAACACCCATTGCCACTCGAATTCCGTTCACCATCTTCAAACTCTGTTCGAGTGCTGAACCAGCATTTTGCTTGTTCGCATCGACAGTGTCTGCCGTGTCGAACTTCAAAACAGTGGCGCCGTCTAATTTCAAGACTGCTACATCCCCTTCTTTGGCTGGCAACAGTTTGTTGGCGTCAAACTTGTCTTCGTTCATCAAATCTTTGAGCTTGTCGGCTAGATCTTCTGCCTTTTCTTCGGCGACGTGATTGTCCACATTCGCTTTATAGGTAAGGAGGTCTTTGCCGTTGAGAGAAACCGACGCGTATTCAGCGTTGTTTTCCTCCCAGACGTTCGAAACTACTTCTGGTTGTATGTCGCTCTGCTGAAATGCATTTGCGGGCTGAATGAAGCCGATGCCCAAGCTCAACGCAACAGCCGCTACCGACAGACGAACCTTGTTTCCAGTTTTCACAGATTTCACCCGATTTCTCTGGATCGACAATCAGCATGTGCCCACTGGTGCACTGATACAGGAGCTGATCTGCTTCCCTTACGTCAAACTTGCATGTCTGACTCCGAAGCAGGCGAAGGTTACCAGACGATCTCGATTTCAGTCAAAGATCCCCTGACAAATTGAGTTTTGCTGAGTCTGTGATTATTAGCCGCTTTATGGCAAATCTCTAAACGATCTGGGGTTGACAGCTCTTCGAAACTAGCTTGGCGACTATGTTTTCTATATATCGGGTAAGCTGGACAGTCTCTCGCAAGATGAACCGGATCTCACCTTGATGGCAAGAGGGAGATGTCATACGGCAAAGGTTACGCTGTGTAAAAAGATCTCTTAACTGCACCTAACTCTACGCACGACTGCGGCATTGCCTATGCGACAAACGGTGCAATCCGTATATCTACATGGAATGCGGGAACATCTCTTTGATGCCAAGCGCTATTTGGAAACGGGTAACGTTTCTTTGCATATACTTGAGCTTCTCGGTGCGGCGTGCGACGTGCACTAATGGCCTGTTTTCAGTTCATCACTTCCGTCAGCCACTTCTCGTTCATGTCGAAGTTGGCGTAAACGTTTTGCACGTCATCATGATTTTCGAGCGTGTCGAGTAGCCTGAGGAGCTGTTTTGCAACATCTTTGCTGGTCACTTCTACCGTTGAATTCGGTGCCATCGAAACTTCAGACGAGTCGATTTTGTAACCTGCTTTTTCCAGAGCGGTGCGCACCGGCTCTAATTTGAACGGCTCACAAACGACGACAATGTAGTCGTCGCCGTCGGTTTCGAGATCTTCCGCGCCTGCGTCAACAGCGGCTGCAAGGAGTTTGTCTTCATCGAGAGCCGAGGCTTTTGCTACTTGCACTTCGCCGCGCTCGACGAAATTCCAACTGACACTGCCTGTCGAACCAAGGTTGCCGCCGAATTTTGTGAAGTAGCTGCGAATATCACCTGCGGTGCGGTTGCGATTATCTGTTGTGCAGCGCACCATCACAGCCACTCCGCCCGGACCGTAGCCTTCGTAAGTCAGTTCTTCGAAACTGTCTGCGGTGCCTGCGCCAGTTCCTTTCTCTACCGCACGTTGAATGTTGTCATTTGGAACGCCAGCTGCTTTCGCACGCTCGATCGCTTGTCTCAATCGGAAGTTCGCTGCCGGATCGCCGCCGCCGAATTTCGCAGATACGATAATTTCACGCCCCATGCGCGCATATACCGCGCCCTTTTTGACGTCGGTGACGGCTTTTGCGCGTTTGATTGTTGCCCACTTGGAATGACCGGACACGATTCAACCTCATATGAATGAATGCATCCAACAATTATATGACTAAGAATCGCTCGCTCAAAGTGTGTGGACGCCGCCCAGCGTACGCTCGCGCCCTTTGAAAGCAAACTGAAGGAATTATCTGACGGATCGACGACGCACAAATACATCTATATAAGTAGGCAAATTAAAGTGGCATCCGACCATCTCGATCAAAAACATCTTCCTTATAAGGAATGTTCGATCTGCATGTCGTAAGCTTTGTGATTCGCACTGGTCAAGGTCTAGCGGATATTCAAAGAGCACGATATCCTGACCTACTGGTAAAACTATATGATGTGCTGTGTTGTGGTCAGATGTCAGTTGAGTCGTGGGAGATTTTATGCAGTCTAGAACTTCATTTCTAAAGTTGGGTCTTGTCCTCGCGAGTACCATCGGATTGGTGCAAGCGGTGCAGCCGAGCATGGCTTTTAGAAATAACAACGACGGTCGCATCTTGATCGCCAAGAAAGTACTCAAGATCAAAATCGACCGCGAAGTCGTTATGGCTGACGATTTGATGTTGAAGGGAAAGTACGCTGATGCTGCCGATCTTTATCGAGCGGTTGTCGGCAAGAACGCTAAGAGTGTGCCCGCTCTGGTTGGACTGGGAATGGCTTACGCCAAGCAATTTAAGCTCGATGCTGCATCCGAACAGTTCGACAAAGCTCTGGCGATGGACCCCAGAAACGCTATGGCTCACAGCGGAAAAGCGATGGTGCAATTCAATCGCCTTCAATCTTCATCAAACACGATCATCAAAAACAAAGAAGCTTTGTTGAAGAGCGCCGAAGCTGAGTGCAAACAAGGTCTGGCGATCGATCCCGGCATGCCTGAAGCGCACTACACGCTCGGCATGATCTACAAGGAACAGAACCGACTCGATGATTCGGTCAGCGAATTCAAACAAGCAACGCAAATCGACCCACAGTATTCAGAAGCATTTGCTGGTCTGGGTGTGGTTAAGCTGCAACAGGGCAATACTGCCGATGCACTGACCGCCTTCAAAGAAGCGATCGCTTTGAACTCAGGCAATTCAACTGCTCACTATGGATTAGGCACCACATATTTGCGTCAAGGACAATTGGATGACGCGATCAAAGAGTTGAACACATCACTCTATCAAAATCCCAACAGCGCACCAGCCAGATTGTCGATGGGGCAAGCTTATTCTCAGCAAGGTAACACCGTCGCTGGTATCAAAGAGTTCCAGGAATCAATTCGCATCAAGCCTGAAAATCCAGACGCTTATCTCGGCATTGCCGATATTCGAGAACAGCGCGGAGACCTTGAACACGCAATTGCTGACTTGCGTTCTGGTCTGGAGATGTCTCCAAACAGCGCCACGCTTCATTCTCGCGTAGCCGATAACAGTCTCAAGCTGGAAAAGTTGGATGATGCTATCAAAGAATACAGAACAGTTCTCGATCAAGATCCAAATAACTCGGTCGCCGCTAAGGGGCTAACGCGCGCTTATTATCTCAAGGCTAATAAAGAAGCAACCGGCGCTTTCTTCGTCTCGAACGAGTACGAATCAGCCAAGGGTATGATCGAGCAAGCCGTTAAGATGAATCCAAACGACATGGAATTGCGCCTCGCTCAAGCAAAACTTCGCGCCATGTCGGGTGAAAAAGTTGACCTGGCAACGATCGGCACACCGACAAACAATGGTGAGCGAATTGCATACGCTGAAGCGCTTCTTGCTCAGAATAAGTTCAAAGAAGAAGACGATCAGATAGCTCAAGTTCTCGGCAGCGCCACCGATGCAAAACAGACATTCGCTGTCGCCGACCTTGCTCTCATGATCAAAGATATTCCAAACGCCGAAGCCGCTTACAAGAAAGCTAGCACCATGCCCGGTGGACAGGAGCGCGCCAAGCGTGGACTGGACAGTGTTGCCAAAGCACAAGATCTAGCCAAACAAGACCTCACTTTGGCTGACGACTTGTCTCGCAAAAAGCAGCTCGCCAGCGCCATCGATAAATATCATTCATCGATTTACAGTAATCCCAAAATCGCCGCTTCCAGACTTGGTATCGGTCAGACTTTGGAGAAGCTGTCGCCTGCTGCGTCAAAAGACTTGCGGGAAGCAATCGTTCAATATCGCGCTTACATCTCACTCTCGCCAAATCTTCCGCCGAAAGATTTGGAGAAACTGAACAAGAAGATCACATCTCTGGAGAATAAAGCTTACAAGCTCGAACTGAAAGAGAAGCAAGGAAAGTAAAATTGAAAGCGTCGGCGAGTCCGGCGCTTTTCTCTTAGCAGGAGCCTGAGTCAGTATCTTGAGCATCAGATTGTCGATCTGGCATAAGCTGCTTTTGCTCGTCTTAATTCCGCTGGTTTTTGAGATATCTTTTGTTCTGTTGTTGGCGAATCTCTTACAAACCGCCCAGCAAGCCACCGATCAGTACGAGCAGTCTAAAGATGTCCTTTTAGAACTTAACATGGCTGAAGGTGCCATCGTGCACACGATGACCAAACTCGTTGTCAGCGGAAGCACTGATGCCAGCCGCTTTGACGGCGTTGATCAGGCTGTTGCCACGGTGCGCAAGGCTGCCATTATGATGCAAAACTCAGTTGTGATGGTTCCCGAGTTGAAGGACGTAACAGCTCCGGCCTCCGATCTTTTTGAATCCGCTATCCGAGCGGTGGAGAACGCCCGCCGAGATTTTCTCAAAGGAAATCCATCCAATCAGCAGATTGCGAATATGCGTAAAACCGGTTTGCCTCTTCTGCTCGACTTCGATCAACTTTCAAAAAACCTTCTTAGTGCCGAAAAGCGCTTGAACACAGTTGGCGCGCCCGAGTTGGAGCGTAAGCGCAGTTCGGTGGTTTGGTTGATGGTGATCGGAACGCTGACCAGCATTTTTATTTCTATTGGAGCTGCGTGGTTTTTCGTCAACGATATTTTGAAGAGGTTGCGTATCGTCGAGGAGAATGCACGTTTGTTGGCCATGCGCTCCACGCTCAAAGTTCACCCCATGGGTGATGATGAATTGGGGCGGTTGGATCAGAGCCTACATCGGGCAGGTCGAGTGCTTGAGGACTCCAGGCGTAAAGAATTGGCGATACTGGATGTTGCTGCAGACGTAATCTGTTCCATTGATAGACGTTTCAAAATCACCGCTGCTGGTGCGGCATCTTTACACGCATGGGGCTATCCAGCAGAAGATCTGCTCGGGCGGTCGATTCTTTCTCTACAGTCTCGAGATGGGGAAGCGGCTTTCCGTAATGCTCTTGAAGAAATTGCTGCTTCTCAGAAAAGTGCCGATTTAGAATCGCAACTGATTTGTAGCGATCAAACGTTGAAAGACTTTCTCTGGAAAATAAACTGGTCCTACGAGAATCAGTCCTTCTACTGTGTTGCCCACGACATTAGCGAGCGACGAGCGGCAGATCGTATGAAACAGAGATTTATAGCCATTGTCAGCCATGATCTCGGTACACCATTGTCATCGATTTCGGCGACACTGTCAGTGCTTCTTGCCGGTGTCGGAACTCTCTCGGATGCCGCAAGAAAAGTCTTGCAAAAAGCTGAAGCAAGTCTCGAGCGCTTGATGGATTTGATTCGTGATTTGTTAGATTTAGAAAAATTGGAAGCGGGTAAAGTCGTGCTCGACATGGGAGCAGTCAGCTCTTTGGATGTATGCTCGGCTGCCTGTGATTCGATTGAGTTTTTAGCACGTTCACTGTCTGTCAACATCGTGAGAAACAATATCGATACAGTCGTGCGCGGTGATGAGCGCCGGCTGATTCGAGTGCTGATCAACCTGGTCTCGAATGCAATCAAATTTTCTCCCCGTGGGTCAACTGTGACAGTGTCCGTGCATGACCTTGGTTCCGCGACAGAAATAAGCGTTACAGACCAGGGCCCAGGAATTCCTGAACGAGATCGAGAGTTGATCTTTGAAAAATTCAGACAATCTAGTTCTCAGTCAAACGTGAAGGGCACGGGGCTGGGCTTAGCTATAGCAAAGCTGATAGTAGAAGGGCACAACGGTTTGATCGGCGTAAAAAGTGTATTAGGAGAGGGTAGTACTTTCTACATTCGCATTCCCAATTTTGATCTGGGGGAAGCTAAATGAGACTCGCTACTAAAGGGATGTTGTTGGTATCAGTGCCTGTCCTGATGCAAGTGTCTTTAATAATTACAATGTCTGTGCTGCTCTGGCAAGCACATAGTCTGGCACTCGAAGAAGCGAAGGCGAAAGACGTCATCGCTAGTTGCAATCTGCTTGTGCACAACACTGGAGACATGGTGAAACGCCTGTACGGAATGGAGGGCGATGCCGTTCGTTTAACGTCTGAAGACGCTGTCACCGTCAAGCAAAACTTCGAAGTATTGAAAGAAAAATTAGATGCCGAGAAGCAGCAACTGCCAGAATTTAAGAAGTTGAACGAATTGACCGAGCAGTTTGTTCCGCTGATGAACGGAGTCAAGGACCATAGATTTGAAGCCCACGGTAGCAGATACAGATCTGAGCGCGTCATGTTCAAAGCATTGGACGAAGTGTACGATTGCGTCAATGCAATCATCAAATCTGTTGATTACGTACACGATACAGCCCCACAGAGAGCTCGAACTGCCGAAGCAATGAAATGTGCTCTGGTCGCATTTGTTGTTGTGAGCGTGGTTTTGAGTTTGGTTCTAGCCTATTTCGCGTCGATAAGTATCGGCCGACCACTTCAGTTGATGGCAGAAAATGCAGATAGGATTGCACAGGGTGTGCCGTTGGAACCTGCTATCGGTGGGCGCGACGAACTGGCTAGTTTGGATGATTTGCTTCATCAGGTCGAGTACTCGATTAATGAAGCTTTGACTAACGAGCGCAATTTGATTGCCTATGCGGGCGACCTTGTCTGTTCGATTGACCAGCATGGCATTTTTACCAGCGCCAATCCTTACGCTTCCACGCTGCTGGGAATAACGCCTGAGCGCCTGATTTCGTCATCGGTAATAGATTTTATTGTGGCCGATGATTGTGATTTAGTGGACCGGTTGATTGGCTACCGCACTGAATCTGGTGCCACTGCTACTCTTGAAGTCCGCATGCGATCCGCCTCGAATAACATTATCGACACTTCCTGGTCTGCTATCTGGTCAGAGCAAGATCAGAGTTTGTTTTGTGTGATCCATGACATAAGTGAGCGCAAAAATCTGGAGCGTTTGAAGCAAGACTTCATTGCTATGATTTCACACGATCTTCGCACTCCGCTCATGTCTGTGCACAGCTCGTTAGACCTGGTTCAGAGCGGCGCTACAGGCGAACTCGCGGCACAGGCGCAAGCGCAGCTGGGCAGTGCCAGTCGCAGCACAGAACATTTAATTGACCTTGTTAACGACTTGCTTGATTTCGAGAAGTTGGAAGCAGGCAGAATGGATTTCGCTCCCGAAGTTTTGTCGCTGGCAGACGTTTTTGAAGAAACACGCCAGCATGTTACAGCGTTGAGCGATAAAATGAACGTTCAAGTCGAGCTTCCCCCTCGCTCAGTCTCCGCCTTTTGCGATCGTCGCAAGCTCGTTCAAGTTTTAGTCAATCTGGTTTCCAACGCATTGAAACATTCTCCGTCTGGCGGAGTGATTCGCCTTGAAAACAGGCGCGCAGGTGACGTCGTTGAAATTTCGATTCACGACCAGGGACCAGGTGTGCCAAAAGAGTATCAGGAATCAATTTTTGCTCCTTTCGAGCAAATCGCCAGTCGTCCTACTGCGGCTCTTGGCACCGGTCTTGGTCTGGCGATTTGCAAGCTCATTGTGGAGGGGCAGGGAGGCAAGATTGGGGTGAGATCATCACAACTCTTGCAGGGTAGCGAATTTTGGCTCACTGTAGCGGCCGACACCAGCGCGCTGCCAGGGGTTCGCTAGCCTGGCTGACTGCGGTAGAATTAGCCATCGTTCCAGAGTGACCGTCTGACCCGGAGACCAGCAGCTTTGCGCCTTAAATTGTCGGTTTGGCATAAGCTGCTTTTACTTGTGCTAGTTCCGCTTGTCTTTGAAGTAATTTTCGTCGCCACTCTGTCGATGTTGCTTAGCTACTCAGAAGAAAGGTCGGATAGCTACGAGACCTCGAAGAAAGTTTCGTATTCGTTTTACGATGCGGTGAGCCGTTTGTTCACCGACATGAGCAGGCTGGTTACCAACTTCACTGTCGGTTCTGAAGAACAGTCTAAAGACCTCGATGCTGCTCTGGCTTCCGCAATTAACAGTCGTGACATCATTGCTAGTGGCATGTCTCTTAGACCTGATCTTGCAGACGTTCTCGCACCACTTCCTATTTTGCTCGACAGACTGGCGAATGCCGTAAAAGATGGACGCTCGATTATCGCCAATCCAGACATTCCTTATCGCAAGCAGACGAAGTACGTGCGCCAGGCAGTGCTCCCATTGATGCTCGAGTTTCGTGACGCAAGCGACAAAGTGATGGCCAAAGAAGACACCCTGGTTTCTGAAGAGCCCAGGGAAATGGACAGACTCAAATTGGCCGTAATCACCACTATGATTTTAGGCATCTGCTCTAGCGTTGCAATTTCGATTTTAGCCGCATCGGTTTTTTCGAAACACATTCTCAAACGCTTGGTGACGATAGAAGAGAACGCACAGTTGCTTGCTATCCGCGCTCCGTTTAAGTTGAATACGACAGGCTTTGATGAGATTGCCGAGCTGGAAGTGGCGCTGGAAGAGGCTAATTCCGTGCTTGCTGAGACTCGCAGAAAGGAATTAGCAATTCTAGATGTGGCTACTGACGTGATCTGTTCGCTCGACAAGCGATATAGATTCACCGCCATTGGTGCGGCTGCACTTCCTTCATGGGGGATGGAGCCCGATGATTTGCTTGGCAAATCATTGATATCGTTGCACACTAGTGAGTGTGAACCGATTATCAGAGCTGCTCTCGAGTCTATTGCGCAGGTTGAAACAGACACGCAGTTCGACAGTCAATTGGTGTGCGTAGATGGAAGTGTCAAAGACATTCTGTGGAAAGTAAGTTGGGTTAACGCCACTCAGTCTTACTATTGCGTGGCACACGATATTAGCGAACGCAGAGCCGCTGAGCGAATGAAGCAGAGATTCATTTCTATCGCCAGTCACGATTTAAGAACTCCGCTCTCTTCAATTTCCGCCATTCTCACAATTCTCACTTCAGGTGGAAAAGGCGAATTGCCTGAGCGTGCCGGTCAAGTTCTGACAAAAGCCGATGCCAGTTTGGAACGACTGATGGATTTGATTCGAGACTTGCTCGATCTCGAAAAACTGGAAGCTGGCAAAGTCGTGATGAGCATGAGCGTGGTCAGCGCTATGGACGTTTGCTCTGCCTCTTGTGATTCTCTCGAATTTCTGGCCAAGTCTCTAGACGTTAAAATCGTTCGCCCGTTTAACGACGCATCGCTCTATGCAGACGAGCGCAGTCTGGTGCGAGTGCTGATCAACCTGCTTTCCAACGCAATCAAATTCTCCCCACGCGGATCTACTGTTACTCTCGCTTTGAAGAATCTCGGTGATATGACCGAATTTAGTGTCATAGACCAGGGCACAGGAATTGCGAAAGAAGATCAAGAAATGATCTTCGAAAAATTTAGTCAGACCAAATCAAGCGAGGCTTCGACCGCTGTCAAAGGAACTGGACTCGGTCTGGCCATCTCTAAACTTATTGCCGAAGCGCACGGCGGCTCGATTGGCGTAGAAAGCGAATTGGGCAAAGGGAGTAGATTCTTTTTTCGAATTCCGAACTTCAAAGATGTTGAAGAAGAGGAGGGCTCATGAAGCTAGCCACAAAAGGATTACTCGTAGTAAGCGTTCCTCTCGTTTTTCAACTGATCATCGTTTGCGTTCTGGCTGTATTGCTCTGGCGCGCCCAGTCGATTGCGGCTGCCGAAGCGCGTGCCAAGGATCTAATCTACGCTTGCAATCGCACGACAGTTGAAATTGCAAAGACGATGCAGTCTACTTTTAGAACTGACAGATCTTTAGGAATTTTTCCGCGGGAGTTGCAACAGCAAGATATTCAAGATGTCAAAAATAATATTGCTATTTTGCAGTCGCGTCTAATTGGCAGGCCCGAGCAAGAAGCGAACGTGGAACGACTTCAACAATTCTCTGAGAAATTCGTTCACCAGCTAATAGGCGCCAAAGCCGCAGAAATGTCCAAAGATGAAGAAGAGCACTCCAAGCGTGAGATGCTCGAGTTCAAAATGGTGAAGACGAGTCTTTATCTGATCAAAGTATTCAGGAACATCATTGACCTTGAAAATACAAATAATCCAGAAGACGCTAACCAGAGGAATAACGCTCGTTTGCTGATTCGCCTCTGGTTGGTAGCGGCGTGCGTTATCACCGCTTTAGTCGGAATTGCACTGGCTTACTTTTCGTCTCAAACTATACGCAGACCTCTTGAGCGCATGGTGCGAAATGCCGTCTGCATGTCCACACGCCAGCCACTCGAACCTGAAATGGACGGCAATGACGAACTGGCTAAATTAGACCGAGTGCTACATTCGGTTAACGCCGCCATTGAGGAAGCGCTCACCAACGAACGTAACTTGATCAACTATGCTGCTGATTTAGTTTTCTCGATCGACAGGCAAGGAACGTTTTTAAGTGTCAATCCGTTTTCTATGACGATGCTCGGATATACTCCTGAAGAGCTTGTTGGCACGTCTGTGCTGAATTTGATCCCAGCGGAAAATTTAGAACACGTCAAAAAGACTTTGGGCGTAAATTACAAAGGGCGCGAGAGTTTGCTGTTCGAAACAAAGATGCAGTGCAAAACGGAAGTAATCGAAACTTCCTGGTCAGTGATTTATTCACAACGTGAACGCACCTTCTTCTGCGTTGCGCACAATATCACAGAGCGTAAGCATGTCGAACGATTGAAACAAGATTTCATCGCCATGATCAGCCATGACCTGCGCACTCCATTGATGTCTGTTTCCAGTTCGATTAACCTGGTTCAGAGCGGTGCTACTGGCGAAATCAGTGAAGTTGTCGAGAAAGAATTGAATAGTGCCGAACGCAGTGTCGACCACCTGATTGAGTTGGTCAACGATCTGCTGGATTTCGAAAAGCTCGAAGCCGGAAGAATGAATTTCGAAGTTGTTTCGCTTCCCATCAACGAAGTAATCGACGAGTCTGCTCGTCTGGTTAGCGCCCTGGCTCTTGATCGCAATATTACAATCGAGACGCCCAAGCAAGAGCTCATGGTTGCAGGCGACCGACGCAAACTTATCCAGGTCACTGTCAATTTGCTTTCCAACGCTTTGAAGCACTCACCAGAAGGCGGCGTGATCGAAGTGCAGACTAAGCAAGTTGGTGGCATGGTGGAAGTTGCAATTCACGATCAAGGACCAGGAGTACCTGATGAATATGCAGAAAAGATATTCGCGCCTTTCGAGCAGATCAACCATCGCGCTACTGCTGCGCTTGGCACTGGTCTGGGGTTGGCGATCTGCAAATTAGTCGTCGAAGGTCATGGTGGCAAAATTGCAGTTAGGCACTCCGAACTTTTACAAGGCAGCGCCTTCTGGTACACACTGCCTTTAGCCACAGAGCAAACCTCTGAAACTCCGGCTGTGACTTCAGTCGCAATTCGCTAAGTTCGTGCGCTCCTCCCGAATAAGAAATAATAGGCACCGATGCGGGGTGCTGGTATGATACCGCTGTGGTAGATTGGGAAAAAAGAAAAATCAGCATCATGGGTTTGGGCAGGAGCGGCATCGCCACTGCTAAATACCTCGTTTCCCTTGGCGCCAATGTTTTGTTATCTGAAGCCGAAGAAACGCCCGAAAAGGCTCAAAAGGCGAAGAGTCTTCGTGCCTTAGGTGTGCGAGTCGAATTCGGCAAACCGACCGATGAAGTGGCTACTTTTGGCGAGTTCATCGTCACCAGCCCCGGCATCAAGCCAGATCACGAGATTTTCCAACGAGCAAAACAACTTGGCAAGGAAGTGATTTCTGATGTCGAGTTGGCATATCGCGAAACTCGTGTGCCGATCATCGCAATCACCGGCACAAACGGTAAATCAACAACCACAGCGTTGATCAGCCACATCCTGGAAAAGAGCGGCAGAGTCGCTCCCGCCTGCGGTAATATCGGCAATCCAGTCCTCGATCAGTTGGAGCGCCGACCAGATTATCTTGTCATTGAAACAAGTTCTTATCAGTTGCACTACTGCAAAAATTTCGCGCCATACATTGGCGTCTGGCTCAATCTCACTCCCGATCATCTCGATTGGCACGGTAGTCTCGATGAATATGTAAAAGATAAGCGCAAGCTATTCACTAATCAGAGAGCCGATCAATACTCGGTTTTGAATATGGATGATGCGATCGTCGCGGCCACTCCTGGACGCTCAGAAATTTTTCCGTTCAGCGCTTCCACTGAGCTGAACGCCGCTGTTCAAGGCGCTTTCATGAAAGACGGTTATCTCGCCTATCGCATCGGTGGTCGCACTCGCCTGGTTTGCCACCAGTCTGAACTGCAAATTCTCGGACAGCACAATCTCGAAAATGCGCTTGCTGCAATCAGTGTTTGCGCTGTGATCGGTGTCGAGCCAAATGAGATCGAAATGTACTTGAAAGAGTTTGCCGGTCTTGAACACAGGCTTGAATATGTTGCCACCATAAATGGTGTGAAATATTACAATGACTCGAAGGCTACAAACACCGATTCCGCGATCAAAGCGCTCGAATCTTTTCCTGCCGATAAAGTCGTTCTAATTGCAGGCGGAAAGGACAAGGGGACTGCACTTGGTGATTTTGTTCATTCTGTGAAAAGTCACGCTGCTGCTGTTATTCTCATAGGTGAAGCCAAGGAGCGCTTCGAAAACGCGTTGAAAGAGGGAGGGGTCGAAAACATATATCCAGTCAATAGCCTTGAAGAAGCTGTCGATCTGGGTGGAAAGCTGAATCTCGGTCCAGTGCTTTTGTCACCGGCGTGTGCCAGTTTCGATATGTTTAAAGACTTCGAGGATAGAGGCCGTGTCTTCAAAGATATTGTCCGTTCAAGACTCGAAAAGGTGGCGCCGTCAAAGTAGCGCTGCTACTTCACGACGCAGCGATGCACCGGCAGACACTTCTGAACCAGAGTTCAGAGGGCTTCCCAACAGGGCAATATTAAGCCTCGTCTTAACGTTATGCGGCTTCGGCTTAATGGCTGTTTACAGTGCGTCGGCTCCAGAAGCTTTGCAAAGTTTTCACGATTCAACTGTGTTTTTGCGTCGTCAAGCAATCGCGTGTTTGATCGGTTTGTTCGCCATGTTCAGCATCAGTCGCTACGACTATCGCAAGCTGAAAAAATGGTCCTGGCCGTTTGCGATCGTTTCCTTGTTGCTGCTCGGATTAACGATGGTGCCAGGGCTTTCTGTAACAACGATGGGATCGTCGCGGTGGCTCGCACTAGGTCCGATTCAATTCCAACCTTCTGAGTCTTGCAAAGTCGCCGCCATCATCTTGCTAGCGGCTGGATTGTCTAGACACTTCTGGTGGCACAAACAGATTCTGATCCGTATTGCTGTCAGCCTCGTGATGACGGTAATCATCGTCAAAGAGCCAGACTTGGGCAGCGCTTTGATGATCATCGGTAGCATCTTTGCACTGCTCTTTGTTTCGGGAATCAACACCATGCTCGTCGGCGGACTAGCAGCTGGCGGCGGTATATACATTTGGCACCACATCCAGAAGACGCCTTATCAGATGGCGCGAATTCAGAGCTGGCTCAATCCATATCTTTCTCCGCAGAAAGATGGCTGGAACATTATTCAAGCGCAGCTCGCCATCGGCTCAGGCGGTCTGCTTGGCGTCGGCTTCGGACGCTCACTGCAAAAGCTTTATTACCTTCCTGTGCAACACGCCGACTTTATCTTTGCTGTTATCGCAGAAGAATTCGGTATGCTCGGTTGCCTGGTTTTGTTGACTCTGTTTGCGCTCTTTGGATATCACGGATTCAAGACCGCAATGGAAGCGCGCACACTCTTCGGTCGGTTGCTCGCGATCGGCATCACCAGCTCAATTTGCTTGCAAGCCGTCGTAAATGTTATGGTGACTACGGGATTGCTGCCTGTCACTGGTATCACACTTCCGTTCATAAGCTATGGTGGCACGTCTCTCGTAATCACTCTGACGATGGTAGGTATTCTTCTGTCGGTCTCTCGAGACACTGGCAAGTTGGTTGAAGACGATGAGTTCGGAGAACACCCTGCTGAGCCTGAACAAGAGCGCCAATAAGAAGCGCAATAGGAGTGCCACTAACAGCGCTAATAGGAGCGCTCGCTTCCAAGCCGGCTGGGACTGCCAATCTCCAGACCGGCAACTAGGATCGCCAAATGGTAAAACATAGAATCGTACTGACTGGCGGTGGCACCGGCGGCCACGTCTACCCAGCTTTGTCAGTGGTAGAGCAATTGAAGGATGATCCTGACGTCGAAGCCATCCTTTATATAGGGGCGAGCGGTCACTTAGAAGAACGTCTCGCAGCTGAACGAAACATTGAATTTGTCGGGCTTTCGGTTGGCGGAATGCCGAGAAAATTTTCTCCAAAAATGCTGACCTGGCCATTACAAATGTTGTCGGCAATTTACCGTGCGAAAAACGTTCTCGCTGAATTCAAACCCACAGCTGTGCTTGGCACTGGCGGCTACGCCTCGGCACCACCTCTGGCCGCTGCCCAACTGCTCTCGATTCCATACGCCATACACGAGCCAGACGCGCATCCTGGGCTGGTTAATCGCGTGTTCGGAAGTAATGCAAAGCTTGTCTCTCTAGGCATGGAAGGTGCGGCAGATCGATTCCATCCCAAAAGCGGCAAGGTTGTTCCAAACGGAAATCCTGTCAGCAAGAATTTCACAGCGACGGTCGATAAGTCTACTGTTTGTGCGCATTTCGGTTTGAAACCAGAGTACAAAACTGTACTTGTAACAGGAGGTTCGCAAGGCGCACAGGCGATCAATGAAACAGTTTTCGCTGCCTTGCCGAAACTGTTGGAAATGGATCCGCCGCTGCAAATAATTCACCAGGTCGGAGAGAAAAACTTCGCCGAGTTCAAGCAACGTCTCGCTCCCTCCATTGCAGGAAACCCGCGCTATCACTTGCGTGCGTACTTCGATGACTTGTCGACTGCTTACGCTGCGAGCGACATCACGGTCTGTAGAGCGGGCGCAATGACGATATCAGAACTCGCTGTGACTGGAACACCTGCAATTTTCATTCCGTATCCTTTCGCAGCGCAAGACCATCAAACTTTCAACGCCAATTTCATCGCGGAAAAAGGCGCCGCAACTGTAATTAAACAATCCGCACTAACAACCGACACCTTTATCAGCGCCGTCACAGACATCTTGTTAAATCACGAAAAGCTAGATGCTATGCGACTCTCAATGCGCAAACTAGGAAAACCTGACGCCGCCGCAAACCTGGCGACGAACGTAAAACAACTAAGCACTGACTACCAAAAAAGAGCCTCAGAAACATAAAAAAGCCACGGAGCCCCGTTTTCCAAAGCGGCTAGGGGCACCGGTCTACAGACCGGCTCAAAGTGCCAGTCGATGCAAACTAAAGAGAAAGCGGCGGAGCAAGCGGATTAACGATCGGATTCACGATCAGCGTCTGCGCAGCCACAACCATCGGCACGTTGGCACGAGTCTCAATCTCGCTTGCGCAGCTCTCGATTTGTCCGAGCAAGCGAACAGGCTCGGTATCTGCACCGTGAAGCCGTATCACAACTTCTTTCAACTCAGCGATGGCACTCTTAAGAGAGGTTTGATTGGGAAAGGACATAACCTTCCTTACTAGACTGTGCGGGGGACGAGACGCGATGCAACCGGGTTGCCATTACCTTGATGTGATACTAGCACAGGGTTTTCCTATTGCAGCCTGCTCTTCTTGGCTAGTAATCTTAAAATTGATGTCAAGAATCGCGCGCCCTGCTGTACTGCTTGTTTCGAGTATTCATCGGATATGGAGAACTTATTCACATTAGTTATTCAGGTATTATCCTTTTAGTAGCAAAACGGACTGTTTCCGTTGGTTACAGAGAATGACCTTCTGATATTGATGCCACGTGACTTATAAATTCGACACCCGCACTAGACTCGACTAACATGCCTCCACTTACACCTGCAGCAATTGAAATGCTTTGGTGGTTGTGTTTCACCACTCTTTCGATTTTGATTGGTTCTGGATATGTCGTGCGTCGTTTGACTTTGCATTTTCACGCCGAGCACATTCGTCAGCTAACAGACTTGCAGCTTTATAAAAACCGCTTGCAGACTGTAACAAGCGAGATGCTGTCTCAAGCCAACGAGATGGATCAGAAGAGCAAATATATCCAGGGCAATGTCTCTTCCGATTGGTCAAATAATCTAGGAATCGCTTGCAATGAGCTGGTTCAGTTAGGAGAAACCTTGCCGTTGATCGACCAGCTGCTTGAACGAAAAAAGATCAAAGCGGCCCGCGAAGGAATCGCTCGGTCGTGTCGAATGGCATCAAAAATCTCGCGCGAGCTGCATGATATTCGCCTTGCTGAGCCGAAACTCTTAGGCGACAAAAATAGCGGCACTAAAAACCAGCAGAGTTAGTCTTAGTTTCGGCATAAACAAACGATTTCAGAGCGCTTTCAGACTTCGCCCTCCGAGTATGCATAGTAGTCTTTTTCTATATCTCGGCGCCACTACTTTTGGTGCGTAAGTTGCGGGCAAAATTCCGGCAAAGTTTAACCAAATATCTTTGCCTGAACCTATACATGACAACCCGAAAATCTCATAGAATTGAAGTATAAGGTTTTCAACGAAGTCGGTGACAAAGGCAACGTGCGCTGTCGCTCCTGCGTGCACGAGCATGTGGCTATGCCCTTGTCAGAGATTTTGCTGCGACCAATTTAGGATGGATTCAGGAGGATGTGCTCATGTCGAAGAAGAAAAAAGGAGCGAAAGCAGCTGCGGCTGGACAAGGTAGCAAAGCCCCGGTAGCAGCGGCTTGCGTTGAAGAAGAAAAGGAAACTTGTGCGTCAACTGAAGATGCAGATACTGCAACAGTTTCAGAAGAAGCAAAAGAAGAGGAAGCACCAAAAGAAGACGAAGCTGCTGAAGTAACAGCGAGCGAAGAAGAAGCGAAAGAAGAGGAAGCACCAAAAGAAGACGAAGCTGCTGAAGTAACAGCGAGCGAAGAAGAAGCGAAAGAAGAGGAAGGACCAAAAGAAGACGAAGCTGCTGAAGTAACAGCGAGCGAAGAAGAAGCGAAAGAAGAGGAAGCAAAAGAAGACGAGGCTGCTGAAGTGACAGCAAGCGAAGAAGAAGCGAAAGAGGAAGAAGCAAAAGAAGATGAGGCTGCTGAAGTGACAGCAAGCGAAGAAGAAGCGAAAGAAGAGGACAAGGAAGAGTGCGAAGCAACTTGTTCAGAAGAAGAATCTAGTGATGCACAACTGGCTCCAGCAGCACACGGAGTTGAGGTGCCGGCAGAAGTTGTCGGCGGCGCTTTGACTGCAGAAGAAATGGCCGAAGAATGTAAGGAAGAGTGCAAAGAAGAAGCGAAGGTAGACGCAGAGCCAGCGGCTGAAGCACCAGCAGAAGAAGCGAAGGAAGAAGCAGCACCAGAAGCTGAAGCACCAGCAGAAGAAGCGAAGGAAGAAGCAGCACCAGAAGCCGAAGCACCAGCTGAAGAAGCGAAGGAAGAAGCAGCACCAGAAGCTGAAGCACCAGTAGAAAAAGCGAAGGAAGAACCAAAGGAAGAAGAAGCCGCGAAGGAGGAAGAGGCTAAAGAAGAAGAGCCTGCGGCCGAAGCAAGTGATAGCAATGAAACTTCGGAAGATTCATCAGAAACAACTGATGCATCAACCGATGAAGAACCTCCATCTGCAAGCACCGACCAAGCAAGTACTGACGAAGCAAGTACTGACGAAGCAAGTACTGACGAAGCAAGTACTGACGAAGCAAGTACTGACGAAGCAAGTACTGATGAAGCAAGTACTGATGAAGCCAGTGCAGACGAAGCCAGTGCAGACGAAGCAAGCAGCGATGAAGATAGCAAGGATGAAGTCGACTAAAATTGAGTAAAGTCGGATTTGAAATTGATCGATGAAATACAAGGAGCACTGGTAACAGTGCTCCTTGATCTAATTGAACTGAAAAAGACAAAAAGAAAACCGGCTCCAGATTGTGCGGTTCATTGCTTGGCCTGGTGCCGGAGAGAATTTCTCTTTTGATTTTTTCGAAAGAACCAGTAGAGTTTATCGCAATTGCGCAATTTGCTTGGCCGTACTGGGGAGAAAGATTTCTCTGTTCTTTGGTTCGTATGACGGGACTTCAAAATGTAAAGTTCCGCATTTTCAGAATCTTTTTTTGAATTTCAGGTAACCAGCTGATGACAGTTTGACAGCTGTTTGCAGCTCAACATTATGACGTTCTTGTTAAAAAGTGCCGAGCGCGCCCGTAGAAAGATCATCAAAAGCCAGGATGCGATAGGCTTGTTAGCTCAGGATTGAAGAGGTCGCGTTCATGGTCACAACAACATTGAAAGAAACTCCTCTTGCTTCAGCACATCGCAGCCTTGGAGCACGAATGGTAGACTTCGCCGGCTGGAATATGCCAGTGCAATACAAATCCATTGTGCAGGAACATCAGGCTTGCCGCACAAAAGTTGGATTGTTCGATGTGTCGCACATGGGTGAGTTTCTGGTCACTGGAGCGCAAGCCTCTGAGTTTGTTCAGTACATGGTTGCCAACGACTGCAACAAACTATCTAACCCTGACATGGCGCTCTACACTCAATTTGTCAGACCAGACGGAAGTACGGTTGACGATTTGATTGTTTATCGAAGAAAATCCGATTGGTTGCTAGTCGTCAACGCATCCAATATCGAGAAAGATTGGAACTGGCTCAAACAAAACGTCTCGAAATTCAAAGACGTAAAATTGGAAGACATTTCAGAACAGATCGGCTTGCTGGCTCTGCAAGGTCCACATGCTGTAGAGCTCTTCGCTGAAATTGTTGGCTCGCATGTAAAAGATATGCCGTCGTTCACATATGGCGAAGGCACCGCAGACGGTATCGAGGTCTGGTTTGGTCGCACAGGTTACACCGGTGAAGACGGCTTTGAGATCTTCGTCAAGACGAATAAAGCCGAGGCACTTTGGAATTTGCTTTTGCAACGCGGTAAGAAGTTCAACATCGAGCCGTGCGGATTGGGCGCAAGAGATACGCTACGTCTTGAAGCCGGTCTTCCGTTGTACGGACACGAGCTCGACGATGAGACAAGCCCTATAGAAGCCGGTCTTGGCTGGAGTGTCAAACCTGATAAAGGCGAATTTCTCGGACGAGATGTAATCATTAGCCAGAAGAAAAATGGCTTGAAAAAACAGTGCGTTTGTCTAAAGGCTGACGGAAAAGCTCTGCCACGCCAGGGTTATGAGGTCTACGCCGGCGATGAAAAAATCGGACAAGTTACGAGCGGTTCTCAAGGAATTTTTGTTGGCTATCCAATCGCCTTTGCTTTTGTTCCGCCAGTTCATGCAAAAGTGGGCACACAGCTCAGCATCGCAATCAGAGATACTAAGGTTCCAGCAACCGTAGTCAAAAGGCCGTTCTACAAGCGCGAAGTTTAATCAGACTTTGGACCCGAAATAACTTTCGAGATTGTTTTGGTTTTCAAGCAAATTGAGAGCGCGTTAAACGATATATTAGTGGGTTCAATAACATGGATACAAAAAGAGCCCGTCGCGCGAAGCGACAAACAAGAAACCGGTAGAAGCAATCAGCTAGCGAGTCTAGCGAGATGACAACAGACGTTGGAGGCACAATGCTCACATATCCCGCCGAATTGAAGTACGTCAAAAGCCACGAGTATGTGCGCCTTGAAGGTGACATTGCGGTAATCGGTATTACCTCATTCGCAGCCGATCAACTTGGCGACGTGACTTTTGTTGAGTTGCCAAAAGTTGGGCAAAAATTCAAAAACGAGCAGAAATACGGCGTCATCGAATCAGTCAAATCAGTTTCTGACTTGTTCATGCCTTGCGGTGGAGAGGTCATCGCTGTCAACGATCGCCTCGGTTCGGAGCCGGAGCTAGTCAACCATGACTGCTACAACGAAGGCTGGATGATTAAAGTCAAAATCGACAGCAAAGCCGAGTTGGATGCTGCTATGAGCGCAGACTCCTACAAAGAGTTCATCGTCGAATAAACTCAGTCTGCGGATTCAGAGTCAGTCAGTCAATGCTTAGTTTCCGCTGAAGATTAAAACCGGGGGTATCTCCTTGATCGGAGATATCCCATGTTAAGTGAAGTAATATTACATCAGGGTTTCGGGACTTTCCAATGTCCCGAAGCCATTGTGTGGAGAGAGTTTCCAGCACCGAAAAAGTCTGCGTTTTTCGCTTAACACGGCTATAGATAAAGCCTTGGTGAATGTACTAGCCCCCTCTGGTCATGCGGATCTAGAATGGGTATGCAGTCTTCAAAGGAGGCAGCTCATGAACGCTAAATCCTCTATTTGTCTAACTCTTACGCTCTTTGCGATGGCTACTGTGCAACCTTGCTGGGCACAGCTTATCGACCCATCAACAGAGATGAGGGCTCCTGTTTCGGTTCCTGGCAGACGCGCATTTGACCTGCATAAACCCGGCATGAGTCCAGAGGTCATCAGGCCTGGCGTGATGGATGCACCACGACGAGCTGAACTGCGTCGGATGTCACCCGCAGTGTTCGAGCAGATCGGGCAGCTCAAAGAATCGATGCCACGTCATCTCGGCGTTCACTAACAGGTGAAGCAGCAGGGAGTGTTGTAGCAGTCGCGTCCGTGTCTGGTGGCTACGGAGTTGCGTCCGTCTCTGGTGGCGGCAAAATAGGTTTCTTAGGAGCTTGAGCTTCTTCGGGGGTTGCTTCGTGCTCAGCTTTGCCTTCTAGCTGTCGGTCCGAGGGCTTGAAGTGCTCTTTCAAAATGTCTTGCGCTATGTCGAAATAGCGAGAGCCGGCTTGAATTCTTTCCAGGTCTTTCAACGCCGCTTCGTCTTCGCCGTTCGCATCCAATCTTTCCATTGCATCTAGATACAAGGCCTGATTGAGCAGGTCGGATGGGTCGGCTCCGGGCATAGTGAAGAAGCCGGCCAATGGCGCGCCTCGCAGCACCGTGATAGCAGCGCGGTAATTCCGCTGCATGATGCTCTGTTCTGCCTGGTGAGTGATATAGATGTTTATCAGACCGATGGTGAAGCCGCCCATCGCAACAAGTAATCCAAGTGCGAGAATCAAGTCGAGCACCATCGGATGCTTGTAGCCGTGTTTTTCCGAGCCCAATTTGGGTTGTTCAAGGACTTCGTCGAGAATGTTCGAAACGTGGTGCTGTGTCAGCTTTTGAGACTTGGCACCGTCTCCGGTTGCGGGAGTTACTGGTGCTGGGTCCGCAACATCAGGCTGCGACGGCTCTTTCGACTCCGTCGTTCCATCTATTTTCTCTTCCGAGTCTGCCATCGCGACCTCTTCAAAGCTCTCAATCTGGCTGGACTTAATCTACCCTGTCTCCATCATACTAAAGCACAGCGAAGTAAGCCGACACGCTAATCAGATTGCTTGTTGCGAGTCGAGAAACTCCTGAAGCTTCTTGCGTTTGAATTCATCGCTCTCTTTTTTCAAGCGCGCTTGAATTTCTGACTTGATCTTCGCTGCATGACCTTGCTCCCAAAGCTCAGAAAGAGTCACTTTCGCTTGTTTCGCAACAGAAATTTCGCGTGCACCAAACGCGTCCAGAACCTGTTCGAGTAGCTCGATAACATTCAAACGAGATACTCCCTCCAGCGCCACCACTCGCATTCCAGGCGACGAATCTGCAATTCCCTTCTTGAGCACTTCTTGCATCGAGGTTTTCGACATCAGCGAGCTGTTTTTCTCATAAGCAGAAATCAGTGATACTAGCGCTCGTTCTCGCTTGTCTGGTGCGAAATCGTTGGTTGCACTCGTCAGCAGTGTCATCGAGTTTGGTGCCGGAAGGTTGCCCAGAGCTTTCAAAATTTGCCAATAAGTTTTTGCTTCTGTATCGTTCTCTTCAGCTACAGGCTGTTTGCTAGCCAGTCTGCTGACGCGGTCATCCAGATTTACCAGTTTTCCTACCATTGCTATCAGTGGCGTGGTGGCAGATAGGTCACCGAGTTCCTCTAGAGATTCGACTATCACATCGACTGGTCCAACTCCTTGATCCAGCATCCTGAGTAGCTCTGGAAGAGCCTTTTGCACATTTAGTTCACCGATTAGATGAATTGCATGTCGTTGATTACATGCTGACCATGATTTATCTTGCCAGTCGCTGTCTTTCAAACTCTCGATCAAGATTTTCGCCATTTCAGGCGAACTGTACTTCTTGACCAGGTTGTCGAACTCTTGCTGTTTGTTCGACGGCGAGAATTGATTTTGTTTTGCCACCCATTCTGTCAACAGCATCGCAGCTCTAATGCGCATAGGGTTAGGTGCTTGATCTGCAAGTGCACTTATTTGTGGAAGCAAATCTTCAAGCCGTGATTCTTCGATCAATTCAGCATTGAAGGTTTGGCCAGATGCTTGCAACAAGCCAATTACGAGAGCGCAACCGCCATCTTGAACGACTGAAGAGGAGCTGTTGATAAATTGACTTGGTTTGCGGTGACGGGCAATCGCAACTGCAGTGTAGTCTTGCAACGGATGATCGGAGAACAGCGCTTCCGACAATAATTCATAGACATCTTCGCGAGTTGAAGCCGCTAACGCTCCTGCAACATCGACGCGAAACCAGTGTTCGTCGGTGTTGATTAGCTTGCTCAGCGCCTCTTTCGCACGATCTGTAGAGAGTCGACCAAGCGCGTATGTCATATGACAGAAGGCCGCACTGCCATTATCTACGGTATCACTCAAGGCGCGACTGATTCGTTCATCTGCTCGGTCTATCTTTAAATGCGCCAGTACATTTGCCGCGTTCGCGCGAACGATCCAATCTGGGTGTCCAAGCGGATCTGAGTGGTTCGGCCAGGTAGTATCGTCCAAATCAGGAAGTAAGAGTTCGACTGCTTTAGTTTTATTTGGTGCAGCGTCAAAGATTGTTTTGAGTTTGTCGTCCCACCATAGTGGTTGCAACTTCAATGCTATGCCAAGCTGCAAACTGCTGCCGTTATCGATCGCGTCATATACGTCTTGTTTCACATCGCGAAAAGAGCGTTGATTGTCAGGACTCGAGCCCACTAGCCCGTGATAGTAGAGAAAGTGTTCGAGGACATAGTCGTCGACTTTGGCTTGCGGCTTTTCGCGAAACGAAAATGCCACTTGACGCAAGCGCTTTGCAATTGTATTAAATAGCCCTGCCATGCTCGTCTCCGCGTTTTCTTCTAGGAAAGCTTAACAGAGTGCCGCCTCAATTAACGAGTTGTTGAAGTTATCCTCGGGTTATTATGTTCGTCTCAAAATCAATCAACCTCAATGGATATCCATAACTTTTTCGAACAGAGCGTTTCATTCATCGTTTTCCTGGCGACGAGCAGCGAGTACGCCGTTTCCTTCTGGGCCACGGTTCTCTGTCTAATTCTGCTTCTCAACAAGAAGGCTGTCGTCGAGTACATCTGGCGAAGTCTTCACTTGATCGAAGACCTGGTCCTGCAAAAGGAATACTTTGCCAAGATCGATAAAGCTCTAAAGATCCTGCTCATTACGCTTGCCTGCTCGCCTTTCTTCCATTTTTTGCCGCCCATCGTAAATAAAGCACTCAGCGCATTTGCGCTTTTCGTAGTTCCTTTCGCAGCGCTTTATATTGTTGTGCAAGCCCTTGATTTGGTCTTCTTTGGCTGGTATTTGACCAAATACAAAGACGCAAACGTACCTTCAGTTATGCGTGCGTTCGTCATCGGTGGCATCTACATTGTCTTCGGTTTGATTTTCCTCGAATGGTCACTGGGCGTGAACGTGCTGCCGCTGCTCGCCACGTCGACGGTTGTCACAGCTGTTCTTGGATTGGCCATGCAGGACACGCTGAAAAACTTGTTCGCCGGTTTGACCATGAGTTTCGAAAAGCGTTATAGGCAGGGCGATTGGGTGAATTTCAGGTTGGATGCTAACAACAGCACCGTGGGGCAAGTCTCTGAAATCGGCTGGAGAACGACGCGCATTAAAACGCTCGACAACAACTTCGCAGTTATTCCAAACTCGATGTTTACCACTTATCAAGTTGTCAACTACAGTTTGCCGACACCGTCGTATGCTCGATCTATTGAGTTTCCGATCAAGAGTTCGGCAGATGTGGCGACGGTACTGAAGAGTTTGGTGAAGAATGCTCCGGCGGTTGACGGTGTGCTCAAGGAGCCAGCTCCTGAGGCATTGTTGTTATCTGTTAAGCCAGACCATCTCGTCGTCAGGCTTCGGTTCTACATTGAAGATTTTTCGAAAGGTGACACACTCAGCGGCCGCGTCATGGAAGTTTGTCTGGCCGATCTTGCAAAGATGAGCGCAATACCTGCTATTGCAGCCGCTGCGGCAGGGAAAGAATAGTATAATTTTCAACCCGTCATCCTAGAGAGGAAACTGTGAATACTTTCCTGAGCGAATCGCAAGAAGCCCTAAAAGACACGTATCTAGCTTTTGCCAAAGAGCATGTTTTGCCAGTGGCTAATCAACTTGAAGACCACACTCTCAGCCTTAAAGACTTCGTGCAGAAGTTAGGACAGCAAGGTTATCTCGGCATTGTAGTGCCGAAAGAATACGGTGGCGCTGGTGGAAATTTCATCGATTTAGTTCTTTTTGTCGAAGCGGTTAGTCAATTCGACGCTGGTCTGGGGCTGACATTAGCCTCGCACTACGGTGTTGTTGAATTGATCAATAAGTTTGGTTCAGACGTGCAGAAGTCACGCTATCTCCCGTTGCTTGCTCGTGGAGAGTGTGTTGGCGCATTGGCTATCAATGAACAACAAGCCGGCACTGATTTCATGGCTGTTGCGACGACCACCACAGGTGGTGCGCTCAGGGGCGAGAAAACGTGGGTCGTTAACGGTTCAATCGCTGGTCTCTTCGCCGTTCTCGCTCGTACAGAAAGCGGCGTTGAAATTCGCCTGGTCGATTCTGCCGCCGATAAGTCCATCAAGGTCGGAGCAGATAAATCTAAGTTGGGCTTGCGTTCTGCAGTTACAAATGATGTCTCCTTCGATAAACATCAACTCGGCAAAGACTCACTCATTGCTGAGGGCAAAACCGACGCAGCGTTACAGCTGGTCATGAATGTGGCGAAAGTGATTGCCGGAGCTGCGTCCGTTGGAGTAGTCGAATCTGCGCTCAGTCATTCCGCAGAACATGCTCGCACTCGTGAACAATTCGGACAAAAAATCTCGCAATTCCAGGGTATTCAGTGGAAGCTTGCCGACATGTCGGCAGAGGCTGCGGCTGCGCGTTTACTGACATATCGGGCTGCCTGGAGCAAAGACGATAAGCCAGAAGAGTTTGTGCGCGACGCAGCGATGAGCAAGCTTTTCGCCTCCAAAGTTGCACGGTTGCACAGTGCTGAAGCCGTCCAGATCCTCGGAGCACTGGGAATTTTGTCCGACAGCCCCACAGAACGCGCTTACAGAGATTCGAAAGTTCTTGAAATCGCCGAGGGCACATCTGAAGCCCAGAAGCTTTCGCTGGTTAAAGAGCTGGGGATTTAAGCAGCCCGCTTCGCAGCACAGGTTATCGAGAGACAAACCAGATATAATCGGATTTGCCGACAGATTTGGAGTTGTTTGTTCATGACACCACGATCTTTGCTCTTTTCTAAGAGCGCATTGTCATTATCTGTGACGCTTGGATGTCTCTTCCTCACTGCCGCAGTCCAAGAAGCAAGGGCTGACGATCCCTACTTTCGCGCTGGAGTGCAGTCGTATCAGAAGGGCGAGTATAAAAAGGCGTACGGATATTTTAGTGCTGCCGGAAAAAACAACCCATACGATGCCGACAACATCTACTATCAGGCGATGACGCTTCAACGCTTGAATAACAACAAAGAAGCAATCAAATTGTATGCGTCACTGGTTTCCAATTTCTCTTACTCCAATGCGGGAAAGCTAGCTGCCAATGCGCTTAATCGACTCGATCCAGAGTACTACAATCAGCTTACAAAAAGAACTCAATCGCCCACATCCGGCCGATCGTCAAATGTAACTTCAGCCACCGGACGTGCTCGCAGCACCGGTGGTGGTGGCGAAGGGCAAAGCGCTGACTTCGCCAGTCTTCCCAGTGAGGCTCGCATTCCATTTACCAAGGATGGCGGTGGACTTCTGATGATTGACGCTTCCCTCAATAATCGCAGCATGAAAATGTTCTTTGACACTGGCGCAGAAAGCTGTGTGTTCGGGAAAAATCATTTGCGCGAAGCCGGTCTTGCTGAGCCAAAAGGCCCATCCACAGGATTGTCTGTAGGCGTAGGCTCATCGACTAGTGTGGAAACATGGGGGATGCCCGCTAATCTTAAGGTGGGCAACATCGAAAGGAAAAATATGGAGATCCAAGTGCAGGCAAATATGGTGACGAAGCCTTTGCTTGGACAAAGCTTTTTCAGGGACTATCAATACACTATCGATAAAACCTCCGAAGATAGCGGCACGATTCACTTCGTCAAGAAGACTTCGGTTGGCACGGCTACTCGGTCTGCCTCCAGTAGTGGTAGCGGAAGAGACTTGTATGCGGTGCCCTTTCAACGTTCTGGTAGAAACTTGGTTGTCACTGTAGAAGTGGAAGGACATTCGATGCCGATGTTTTTTGATACTGGTGCTTCCAATGTCGCTTTCTCAGCCGATCAGTTGAAGAAAGCCAATATCCCGATACCAGAAGACGCTCAAACTGGAACCACTGCAGGAGTCGCTGGCGAGACGACAATGCAGACATTTCCGATTAAACGCATAAAAATGGGACCAATCGAAAAATCGAACTTCACGATTTCATGTGTGAGCACTGCCAATATGCAGTATCCACTTTTGGGTCAGAGCTTTTTCGGTGACTGGCAATACACAATCGACAATGCGGCCAGCGTAATCCGCTTTGTAAGACGGTAACATGCCTTCTCTATCGGTAGTCATCGTGGCGCAAGACGAGTCTCGCACGATTGCTCGCGTGCTACAGGCAGTCAAAAATTTAGCTGACGAGATCTTACTTGTAGATTCAGGCTCGACTGATGGCACGCCACAGATTGCCACCGAAAATGGTGCCCGTGTCGTTCATCAAGATTGGTTGGGCTATTCAGCTCAGAAAAATTTTGCAATTGACATGGCAGTGGGTGACTGGATTCTCAGTCTGGATGCCGATGAAATAGTTTCGCCCGAGCTAAACACCGAGATGGCCATTCTGCTCTCGAATCCGCACATCGAAGGATTCGATGGTTATCGTATTCCGCGTGTTCTCTACATTGGAGACACGCCTGTGCGTCACGGTGGATTCTATCCCGATGCACAGCTCAGGCTGATCAAGCGTGGAAAAGGCCGCTTCAACGATCGTCTGGTGCACGAAGCCATCAAAGTGAATGGACCTGTCGGTATGCTCAATCACGATTTGCTTCACTATGCCTACGCCGATGTGAGTGGATTCACGGACGCCATGGAAAAGTACGCGCAACTATCAGCGGCAGAGTACAAGAGGTCTGGAAAGGCAGGCTGGAAAGGGCATCCACTCAATGAACTGGTGCATCCCACCTGGACGTTCTTCTATCGCTATGTTGTGCGGGCTGGTTTTTTGGATGGTGAGTTGGGCTGGCGACTCAACTCAATCTACAGCGACTATGTTCGCAACAAGATTCGCTACAGCAGGTAACAGATGCAATGGGCATCCAAAAGAGCTACTCGGCTCCGTCTAGAATCTTGTGCATCAATTGTCGATATCGTTTCAGGTTTTGTTGATAAACTGCATCGCCATGACTGTTTGAATCTCGGTCCTCTGCAGCAGTCACTACCACTGGTGCAGAATGAGATTCGTTCAACCAGGGTGCGACTCGAGCGAGCGTTTGCTCGTTTACCCAGCGCCTGGCCAAAAGCACCTCGGCGAGAGTCATTCCACTCACCTCGCCGTCAGACTTTGCCAGCTCGGCTTGCGCCGCTGAAATCAGCTTCTCATCTATTAACACCTGAATCAGCTTCAGGTCTTTATCAGTTGATTCTTCGCTCACAGATTTCGTCGCGAAAAGTGGGTGATATTGAGATGAGTTACGAGACTTCGATGTCTACTCGTTTTCCGTGGCGACTGGCAGCCGCACGAATCAGTGATCTCAGTGCAGAAATTGTCTTTCCGTCTTTTCCGATCAATCTGCCTGTTATAGATGGCTCGCAAGTGACGGACACACGACAGCGACCTGGATACAACGTCTGACGTTCGAACTGCAAAGAGTCGGCGTCACGAGCCAGAATCTTGAGGATGTACTCCGCCAAATCTTCAGCAGAAGTCGAGTTACTTACTTCGCCTTGGAAGCGCCTGTTGTTGTAGCCGCCGCCGGGCCTGCCTCTGCCCTTTTGATTAAACTTGCCACCGTCTCGCTTGGCTGGGCGCCGTTTTTCATCCATTTTTCGACCGCTTCTTTGTTTAGCTTCAAATCTTTTGACCGGGGATTGTAATAGCCTAACTCTTCGATCGGCATACCGTCTCTACGATTGCGGCTATCTACAGCAACGATTCTATAATGCGGTGCTTTTTTGGCTCCAATGCGCTTAAGCCTAATTTTTACCACTTGAAATTCCTCGACCTCTTGTTATCTTCTTCTCGCCAATACCCTGGAGGGCAGGCACTACCGGGATCTATCGCAGCCAGGCTGCCTGATTCCGCAAGCTGCTCGACATCGCAAGCTGCTCCGCTTATATGCGTTCGTTATTCTAGCAGGTGCTAAACCTTACCGTTTCTTCTTTTTGCGGTAATAGCCACTCGGTGGGCCGCCTTTTGGGGGGCCTTTGGGTGGTCGCATAGGAAGCTGAGGCATGCCTTGAGGCATACCGGGTCGACCTCCTCCTGCACCACCGCCGCCGCCGAAAAGCCCAGGCAGCCCGCCTGACAGGTCCATGCCGCCCATATTCGGCATGCCCATTCCACCGAACGGACCGCCGCCGCCCATGCCACCGAACATTTTTCTAACCTGCGTCATCATTTGTCGCATCTGCTCAAACTCATTTAACATTTGGCCAACTTGGCTGTCTTTCAGTCCAGAACCTTTAGCGATTCTTCGCCGGCGACTCATGTCGATAATGTTCGGTTTTTGCCTCTCGGCAACCGTCATTGAGTTGATGGCTCGTTCGTACATTTGGAATTTGGCTTCGCCTTCGACAGCGATTTTGTCTTGTACTTCTGAGTTCAGTCCAAGCATTCCGCCGATGCCCATCATCTTCATGACGTCGCCCATTGGTCCCATCTTCTTCATCATCTTCTGCATCTGAATGAACATCTCTAAGTTGAAATCTTCAGTCAGCATGCGTTGCGCTGCTTTCTCTGCTTCTTTTTCGTCGATATTTTCTTGAGCACGTTCGACCAGAGTGAGCACGTCGCCCATACCGAGAATGCGGCTGGCCATGCGGTCTGGGAAGAATGCTTCCAGCTGTTCCATCTTTTCGCCAGTGCTCAAATATTTGACTGGTTTACCGACAGCTTCGCGAACTGAGAGCGCTGCACCACCTCGTGCATCCCCGTCGATCTTGGTCAGCAACAGTCCCGTCACATCCATCTGTGTGTTGAATGTTTCGGCGACGTTGACAGCTTCTTGACCGGTCATGGAGTCTACGACGAGAATTTTTTCAGTTGGTTTTAGCGAGCGATCGAGCAGTAACAACTCTGCCATCAAATCGGTATCGATTTGCAGTCGACCGGCGGTGTCCAAAATAACTGGGCTGTAGCCCTTCTTCTCAGCCTCTTCGACAGCCTTCTCGCCAATATCTTGAACGTCTTTGCTGTCTGGAATTGTGAATACGGGAACGCCTATTTGTTTGCCGAGCGTCTCCAACTGTTTGATTGCAGCTGGTCTTTGAACGTCGCATGCAACCAGCAAAGGATTCTGACCTTCTTTCTTCAACTTGTGAGCAAGCTTGCCGCAGGCGGTGGTTTTACCTGATCCTTGCAATCCCAACAACATGATAATTGCCGGTTTGCCATCTAGATTCAGTGGCACATTCTCGCCACCGAGAATGGTGACCATCTCGTCGTACACGACTTTGATAAATTGTTGATCGGGGCTAACGGAATCGATCACTTCCGTGCCGAGTGCACTTTGCCGAACGCGCGAGATGAAGAGTTTGACTACCTTTAAGCTTACGTCTGCTTCCAGAAGTGCTTTGCGAACATCGGAGATTGCTTCCTCGATATTGTCTGCAGTTAACTTCGCATCACCTCTTATCGTTTTAAGAGCGCCTTGCAAATGATCTGTCAGATTGTCGAACATTTAGTTAGTACCTCTTCTTTTTCACCAAGTACTGATCGCTGTTAACGGGCTGGTGCCAGTTCTTTGATCAGGTTTATCTTTTCGCTCACTTCTGCTGGATAGACCAGCCAATTAGATTCGTAGTTGCCTTTCACAAGTGCGTCCACTGTCAAAGATAATCGCGACAGTTCGTTCACTTCACCAGTGTCGGTGCGCACGACAATGTTTGTCTGCGGCAGCGCTGAGTCTGGTCTGTAGTAGTCGTATGGACGGAATCCAGTGGACTCGACGGTGACGTAGTATTCAGGGTCGTAGCCCATAGCTGCTGCGATTTTGCGAGACTCTTGCAGCAAATCGTCAATTTGCTTTTGACCGTGGAACGGAATTTTTGTCGCTTTGAACAAACGTCTGTGCAGAAATCTCGATGCCAGATCCGCCAGTACGGGGTCTGGATCCTTAGACCATTGCTTGATGTGATAAGTCATCTGTACGTCATCAAGCGTCAAATATTCTTGCACCGTGAGGTTCTCACCATTTAGCCATTTCTTTGTCGGCGCGTCGATGAATGCCATTCCGCGACCGCCATCTTGCATGAGCTGCCGAGCGCGATTGACTAGTTGGTTGAGCAATGCTCTTGCTGCCAGATTTTTGCGGTGATAATACACTTGCGCATACATGCTGTAACGAGCGAACAGGTAGTCTTCAACGGCGGTTTGACCCTTCTCGCCCACTACTACAATGCGATCTTCCGCCTGGTCGATTTCGAGCGATCTCAAAATTCTCTGCAACGCAAATAAACCATATGCGGTGCCAGTCATGTAACTGTCGCGCAAGAGATAATCGAATCTGTCCACATCTAATTGGCTTGAAACGATGTGTGAGACGTATTTCGGATAGTAAGTCTTCTGCAGGACTTTGACGATATTTTCAGCTAATTTCGGGTCGAACTTATCTAGCACTTCGTGCACTTGCGTGTCGCCTGAAATAATTTTACAGGACCAATTTTCGTGATCGTAGTGCAAAATCTTTTCAGTGACGTGGCTGTATGGACCGTGACCGATGTCGTGAAGCAGAGCTGAAGCAAGTATTAAAGGACGTTGTTCCTCGATACCATCAGTGCGTTCACTCACCATATCTATCAGTTGCGACGCGATGTGCATCACACCGACTGAGTGAGTGAAGCGCGAACCTTCAGCGCCCTGAAAAGTGAAATAGGAGACGCCCAGCTGGTGCACGCGGCGCATGCGCTGGAACTCTTCAGTGTCGATTAGATCCATAACCAGTCGTTCGGCTGGTTTATCGCGGTCGAGCACGATGTCCTGATGAATAGGATCGAGGTAGGTTCGCTTATGGGCGATGCGACTCATGGATTCCCTCGGCTCGGCGGTGACGAATGCGCGTGCACAAATTTGTTTGCACGTTCAGATATACAGTGAAGGATATTATACTTGGCAAAGTATTCGGTATACAGCTTTGTATCACGCGCCACCCGACATCCCTCTTTCTCTGGGCGATCTGGTTGGGAGAAGTTTTCGAGCCTTTCGCGAACAATTCCGCTTCGTCGCGTCCGTCATAGTCTGGCCAACGCTTCTGGCTACCTTGAGCATTTCGGGCATGAGATGGTGCATTCTGCACTTTCTTTCGACGCATTCCTTTGACCTTCAATCCATCATCTTGCATCTGGTCGCAATCCTTCTTTGCTTGTGCATGCTGGCTGTAGCGCAGTGGGAGCTGGCTATCCGCAGTGTCTCGATAGTGCGTGTAGTTCTGGGATTGAATGAAGATTACAAGTCGGCAAATGCCTACGCCCGTCGTCGAAAGTGGGCAGCAGTGCTCCTGTACACCATCGCCGCTATCGCCCCGGCGCTCGTCATGTTGTTCTGGACTGCGCTCAGTGTCGGATTCGTTGCGCTTTCCAGCCGTCTTCCGTTTGTGCAAGTGCTCTCGTTTTTCTACTTTGCAATTGTTGGCTTAGCCGTCACTTGCACCGTCAGTTGGTCGCTGCTTGGTTCAGCGCTGGCTTTCACGATCGTGTCGAGTGAAGACGAAACTTTGAAAGTAGTCTGGACGCGTACATATGAGTTGATGAAAAATTACATGTGGCGCGGCGGTTCGTTCGTCGTTTTGCTGGGCGTGACTTTGTTTGTGGTCACAGGCGCACTGGATTTACCGTTGCTGCTCGCGTCACTCTTCGATGCATGGCGCAACAATTTTGCTGCCGATTACGATATGCCCTGGTATCTGGAGGCTTTGAGCGCTGTCGTCGATTGCATCATCAATACAGTTCTTCTCGGTGTAGTTCCGATTGCAAACGCCTTCTATTACAACGATTTACGCCTGCGCATCGAGGGGCGCGACATCATCGTGCGTCTCGAAAAACTAGATAGTCTCGGCTCCGCCTGAGTCTCAGCCGACCGATACGAGTCCCTGCCTCTGAACCGGCTTTAGATAATCTAGACTGCGCTTGATTTCGGCTTGTCGAAGGCTGGCAAAAGCAGTGAAATAAGGGCGAACAGAATGACAATGCCGAAAACTCGTTCTGATGTTTTGTGCATGCCATCGAACTTTTCACGCGCTTCTGGCTGCGCTTGAATTTGTGGCAACAGATCTCTCATCGGTGGCACGATTCCGAGCGAAAACACCATGGTGGCAGCGACAGCAATCAAGCTCGTGGCCCAGCGCGCTTTCACGAGCTTTGATGCGGTTGCTTTCTGTTTCATAAAGTCAAGCGCCTCTGCCACTAGCAGAACAATGGCGCAGACAAGAGCGACGGTACTGAAGTTCAGAAAGATCGGAGCATTGTTCATCGCCGCCTCAGCAACGGGAATACCCTTCTCTTTTGCGGCTTTCACAAGCGTAACGACTGCGAAGACGATCATCCCCGAGCCGCCGAAAAGAATTGATAACGTAATCGATCTTAGTATTTGACTGATTGTTGACATGAATATTATTTAGACCAAGGTGCCCGGCACAATCTTAATTCGGGCGGCTTCTAAAATGTAATTCCGAGCATTTTTGCGACACCACTCGTTACATCGTAGGCATCTTGGGATCTCGCGTATTCGTGAACACTAGACGTGGAGCGCTTCACCTGCGAAAATGACGCGCACTAATGTGGCACGCGTGCTGCCGTTAAGTATGCAGATTCGTGCGCAAGTTCTGAGGTGACAGAGTGGTTGACCAGCAAACCAAGACTACGACAGTAGTTGTTGAAAATGACCGTACCGGTACTTCGGTTGAAACGCTCAAGCGTGCAATCGCCGATAACCTTTTCTACATCCAGGGCAAGGTGCCGGATGTTGCCACAAGAAACGATCAGTACATGGCAGTGGCATACACGGTTCGTGACCGACTTGTGCACCGATGGCTGCAAACAACAAAGCAGTTCGTCAAGAACGACGTTCGAGCCGTCTGTTATCTATCGGCCGAATTCCTTCTAGGACCTCACCTGGTAAACAACCTCGTCAACATGGGTATGTTGGAAAACTGCAAAAAAGCAGTCGAAGCCCTGAACATCGATTTCGAAATGCTCGTAAATCAGGAAGAAGAGCCTGGTTTGGGAAACGGTGGTTTGGGCCGTTTAGCTGCATGCTACATGGATTCGCTCGCCACGCTCAACATACCTGCCATCGGATATGGTATCAGATATGAGTTCGGAATTTTCGAGCAAGTTATCAAAGACGGATGGCAAATCGAGATCACCGACAAGTGGTTGCACTTTGGTAATCCCTGGGAAATTCCACGTCCTGAGCACACTATGGAAGTGCAACTGGGCGGCCACATCGAAGGCAACTTGGATGAGCAAGGTCGCTACCGAGTGAAGTGGATTCCTGCACGTATCATCAACGGTGTTCCATACGACACACCGATTTCCGGATACAAGACGACGAACACAAATACCTTGCGTCTGTGGAAAGCTGAGGCGCCAGAGTCGTTCAATTTCAAAGCCTTCAACACCGGTGACTACACCGGTTCTGTGCAAGAGAAAATGTTCTCTGAGAATATTTCCAAAGTTCTCTATCCAAACGATGAAGCGATTCAGGGCCGCCAGCTGCGTCTTGAGCAACAGTATTTCTTCACGTCATGCTCGCTGCAAGACATGATTCGAATTCATTTTGCAAATGGACAGAAGCTGGAAACCTTCCACGAAAAATTCGCTGTTCAACTGAATGACACCCATCCTTCCATTGGAATCGCAGAGCTGATGCGAATCTTAATTGACGTCTATGCGATGGAGTGGGACGAAGCGTGGGAAATTACCCACAGGACTTTCGGATACACCAACCACACGTTGATGCCCGAAGCGCTTGAAAGATGGGAGTATGACCTGTTCGCCACAGTTCTCCCTCGCCATCTCGAAATTATTCTCGAAATCAACCGTCGTTTTCTTGAAGAAGTGAGCGAAAAATTCCCGGGTGACGAAGCGCGTCTAAAGCGCATGTCGATCATCGACGATTCAGGTCGCAAGTTCATCAGAATGGCGCATCTCGCGAGCATCGGCAGTCACGCCATTAACGGCGTTGCCGAGTTGCATTCTCGCCTTGTTACGGTCGATGTCCTCAAGGATTTCTATGAGATGTGGCCAGAGAAATTCGGCAACGTCACAAACGGCGTCACGCCTCGTCGTTGGATGGTGGTATCGAATCCTGAACTAAGCGCGTTAATTTCAGAGACGATAGGCGAAGATTGGATCTGGGATTTAACACAGCTCAAGCGACTCGAGCCTTATGCGAACGATGCAGTGTTCCGTAAAAAGTGGAATCACATCAAGCAACAAAACAAGGAGCATCTGGCTACCTATATCAAGATGCACAACGGTGTGGATGTTGATAGTGACTCAATCTTCGACGTGCAAGTGAAACGTATGCACGAGTACAAGAGACAGTTGCTCAACGTGCTGTATGTGATCACCCTTTATCTTCAGATCAAAGACGGTCAGGCCAAAGATGTCTGCCCGCGCACCTTTATCTTTGGTGGCAAAGCTGCTCCAGGATACGCGATGGCTAAGTTGAGCATCAAACTGATCAATGGTGTTGCCGATGTCGTCAATAACGATCCAGAGATCAAAAACAAGATCAAAGTGGCTTTCCTGGCTGACTACTGTGTCAAGCTCGGTCAGCAAGTTTATCCCGCCGCTGACCTTTCCGAACAGATTTCGACTGCTGGTAAAGAGGCTTCAGGCACCGGAAACATGAAGTTTGCGATGAATGGTGCCCTCACTATTGGCACTCTTGATGGTGCCAATATCGAAATTAGAGAAGAAGTCGGCGACGAAAACTTCTTCCTCTTCGGTCTCACAGATCCAGAAGTGAAGCAGCTCAAAGCCAACAACTATCGGCCGCTCGATTTCTACGAAAGCAATGAAATGCTGCGACGCGTCATCGACAAGATTGCTGACGGCACCTTCTCTGACGGCAGTCGTCAAACATTCGCGCCGATTATCGACACACTATTGAATCGTGATGAGTGGATGCTTCTGGCTGACTATCAGCATTACGTTGATGCTCAAGCGAAGGTCAGCGCAGCCTACAAACACAGAGACGAGTGGACGAAGATGTCGATTCTCAACGTCGCGCGTATGGGCAAATTCTCGTCTGACCGCGCTATTAAAGAGTATTGCGAAGACATCTGGGACGTGAAGCCCCTTAAGGTCGTCGTCGAAGACATCGATCCGGTTGCAGCAGTCTGCGCCCTCTATTAAGGTTGAGCGTCGAAATTAAGTAACGTCTCACACAATTGCGAGCGGTTGTGTCGGAAGTTCCGATTTTGCTTGTAGGAAGCTTTGTTGCGCAGTATTGCAACCAATGAATTTGGGTGACCTCGACCTGTTGGCAATCTCCGCCTGCTTAAAGAAATGAATGTAGAGCCCCATACCTTTTAGGGCTACTATTGGCAAGAGTTTGTGATAGGATTATCGAGTGACTACAATTTGCACTCACGTGACTACAAATGGGCGAAGATAAACAGAAGACAACTAATATCAGTCTTCGAATTCCGGAAGACTACCGGAAACGTCTTCAGTTGCAGGCTGACAAGAAAAGCATAAGCTTCAATGCTCATGTCTTGCGGGTTCTGGAAATTCACATGATGAGTTCCGGATTCGGTCCAACCTCAGTCACATCTACCTCGGGACGGCTTTTCGAAATTCGTTGCGAGCCTTATGTAGACAATGTGGACGAAACGACCTGGGCATTCTTTGTTGATGAACCAAAGTTCGAAAAGGAGCGTGCCTACTACACAATCGGGATCGGACGCACGATTATGAGAGATTGGCAGGTCAAAGATAAGCCGACAGTCTCGAAAGAAGTTGGATTAGCTTTGCTGAATTATTACAACCGCCGTGGGCTCGAAATAGACAGGCTGGCATGGACGCAATATCCGGGACCAGACAACGATGGTCGGAGAGTGTTGCAAGTTGCCGAAGTACCTGAAACACTTGAACAATTTCTCGATCTATTAATGACCGATAAATGGACAGACAAATATTTAGAGCAGTCAGATAAGAGTCAGGATATTCGAAGAGGCAGGCAAGAATCAGCTTTATACAGGTAGCACGAATAAACGCAGGCCCAGGCAGACAGCTGCAAGGCTTTTCAAAATGGGTCGGGAATCAAGGCAATACGCCTAAGATCGAGGAAGGAAGAAATGGTGATTGAGTACATCTTACTGTTCGCGATATTTTATACGTGGCACGCCATGGGCATCACCATCGGCTACCACAGATTGCTGTCTCATCGCTCCTTCTCTTGCTCGAAAGCAGTTGAGTACTTCTGGGTGCTGCCTGGTTTTTTGGCATTCGAAGGTTCGCCAATTTGGTGGGCAACCATTCACCGTGCTCATCACAAGTGGGTAGAGACCCCGTTGGATCCTCACTCACCACGTGCTCTCGGTCTTAAGTATGCATTCACTGGTTGGTTGGCTGAGAAGGAATACGCTCCTCACCTTGATCCATACAAGCAATGCAAAGATTTGGTCGCTGACCCAATTTATCGTTTCCTCGATTTTAATGGACGCCTTCCACTCGGACACGCGATGGGCTTCGCTTGCTGCTTCGCCTTTAGATTGATTTTGTGGGCTCTGTTTGGCTGGCAAGTCGCTCTCATTTCATTGCTAGCAGGCGCTTCAGTTCTCGCTATTCCATTGATGTTGAATGTTGTATGTCATTTACCGAAGTACGGCTACAAAAACTACGCGTTGGCTGACGATAGCGTAAATGTGTGGTGGGTAGGACTCCTCGCAATGGGCGAAGGGTGGCACAACAACCACCATGCTGCCCCTGGTTCTGCCAGAACCGGTATGCTGCCTCACGAGTTCGATGCTACCTGGCTGATGCTCAAATTCATGAAGAAGATTGGTTTGATCACTCGCATGAACGTTGCTGACCACGATGTGTTGCTCGCTCGGGCTGCTGCTGAACTGGCTAAGCAAAACAATATGAGTCCTGTAGAAGTGCCTGCAGCTCCAGTGCTCGTCACCATTGGTGGTGGCAAGAGCGGCGGCAGGGTACGCGATTTTGGTGCTAAGAGAGCTGCAGTACGCAAGCGTCGGGAGCTAAGCAAGCAATCGTAGGCTGAAACAGTGCCCCGCAAAAACTTGAATTCCTGGATAGCGATCTATCCAGGAATTTTTTTTTGATCTGCTAATTTTTCAAAGCGCGAATTACTTCACGGGTAATCAATTGAGCGTTCAGCTGAGAAAATATCTCGAATCCTACTGTCAAGGTGTTTCAATAGAAGACCCCGGTAGAGAAGTCTCTTGTTTAACAACAGTCGGACCAACTTATTCCTCATCAGCTTTGCTGCGCTCTTTTTCGAAGTCCTGGTAATTCGCTGGCTTTCGACCGAAATCAGAATTTTCGGTTACTTCAAAAATCTGATTTTGATGGGCGCTTTTGTAGGGCTAGGTTTGGGTTGCGCCAGTGCGAGTTCGGCCGCCAGTGTGGAACAATCTGACAAGTCGACAGCTGCGGAATTCTTTCCTTATCTGCTGTTGATACTGACGGGATTGATTGCAGCAGCTCCAATCATCGGTTTGAACCACATCAACTTTGTTGTCACGACTGACGTCTTCTTCTGGTTGCAGAAGGCAGACGTTGTTACTTCGATCGAGCAGCTCCTGATCAACGTAGCCTGGGTCATTGTTCTGTTTCTACTAGTAGTAGGTGTTTTCGATACGCTAGGACGTCGATTGGGACTGGAATTATCCAAGCAAGAGTCGCTCAATGCGTACTCGGTCAATCTTGGTGGCAGTGCCATCGGCGTTCTCGTTTACAACGTTTTGGCGTTCATGCAAACAAATCCTGGTGTTTGGTTGCTGGTCGGCGTTGCTTCGCTTTTGCCATTCTATAAAAAACCTCCACAACTGATTGCACTTGCCGCTTCTGTCATAGTTGCCTTCTGTTCGGTTGGAAATAGTACCTGGTCACCTTATTACTGCATCACCACCAAGCCCTATACAACTAAAGCGGCTAACAGTGCGGAGTATCAGATCGGCACGGCAATTGATGTGAACCACGTCACGTTTCAACGAACAATCGACATGTCGTCTGCATTCGTTGAGAAACATCCGGAACTGAAATTGTTGCCTGAGTACGCCACGTACAACGTTCCATATCTAGTAAACAAAGAGGCGAAGAACGTTTTAGTGCTTGGTGCTGGTTCTGGCAACGATGTTGCGGCAGCATTGCGTCATGACGTAAAACACGTTGATGCAGTCGAAATCGATCCGGCGATTCTCGATTTGGGCAAGACCGAGCATCCCGAAAAGCCCTACAGCGACCCTCGTGTCTCGACTTATGTCAATGATGCGCGTAATTTCGTTTCTTCCAATCACACAAAATACGATTTGATTGTTTTTGGATTCGTAGATTCGACTGTTAGCTTTTCGATGCTTTCGTCAGTTCGATTGGACAACTTTCTCTATACCATCGAGAGCCTTAAACTAGCTACTCAAGCCCTTGCGCCGGATGGTGTGGCTTCGCTTAGTTTTGCTGCTGGTGCCCCGTGGGTTCGCGATCGACTGTTCCAAATGGTGCAGACTGCATCTGGAATGGAACCGCTCGCTTTGAACAGCGTTTATTCGAACAACAATTCGATCATCATTTTGTGGGGACCAGGCGTGAATGCCCACCGTGCAGAGCTAATGGCTCAGTTCAAAGACCTCGTCATTCCAACAGCTCAACTTGTATCCTCGCTGCCTCTGTGTACGGATGACTGGCCATTCCTCTATCAAAAGGATCGGGCACTTACATATGCATACGGCACGATGCTCGCCTTGCTGCTCCTCATCGCTGGTTCGCTCACTATATCTCGCTTCCGCTTGAACCCAAAGAGTTTCTTTCACTCTGGTCAGTTTTTTCTGCTGGGCGCTGGATTCTTACTTCTTGAAACACGAGCGATGTTGGCTGTGGCTGTGCTTTTCGGATCGACATGGTTGGTCAGTTCAATAGTTATTTTCTTGATACTGATCATGGCGTGGCTGGCTAATTGGGTCGTTCAGAAGCGTCCAAACTTGAATGACAATATCGCTCGAATCGGATTATTGGTTTCCCTGGTGGTGCTATATATGGTGCCACTGTCGGCTCTATCAGATTTGGAGTGGTTTACTCGCTTAGGCGCGGCCGCGCTGATTATCGGTTTGCCGTTCACATTCGCCGGGCTGGTCTTCTCCAAAGCTTATGCCAAGGCCAACGAACCTGGCAAAGCTTTAGGAATCAACATTCTCGGTGCGCTTCTAGGCGGATGTCTGGAATATTTCTCAGTCATCATCGGTACGCGAGATCTAGTAATCATCGCATTTGTTCTTTACGTAAGCGCATTCGTAGCCGACTACCTGATCAACAAGCGAAGCAGTAGTAGCATCTAAGTCTATGCAGCAAGCAGTGGTCGATTCACCGAGAAGTAATTACTCCGCGAGTATTTGTACTTTCCCAGCCGCAATAGTATCCTGTGCCGTCAAATGATCCGGCGTCACCGCATCCAACAATTGCAGCTTGCGCTTAGTATCAGCATCCACCAGAGACAGATAAACCGAATACTGACCAGGAGTTAGCTTAGGCATTTTCAACTCTTCTTGCCAGGTGACGGGCTTGCCTGCGATCCACTTTTGAGTTGGCACCTCTGGCGTATGCAGTGACTGCATCACTGGTTTGCCGTTGCCATCTCGCAGCTCCAACTGAACCTTGTAGCTGCTCGCCACATCCTTATCGAACTGGCGGCTTGGTCGCATCGCAGGTGCGCTTCCCAAATTGAGAAAGGTGAATGACGCTTTCAGAGGTTGTCCTGATTTGACGTCAGCTGGAAGAGTGATGTTTTGCGAAACCAGTTGGTATCCCAATTTGGAGCGCAATTGTTCGAGCGTTTTGACGACCGTGTCATCCTTTGCTGTGAAAAACTGGGCGGGCACTTCGACAAAGCTTATGCCATCGTCGAGAGCAAACTTCGCCAACTTGTCCAGCGATTCAGCTGTAATCGCTGGTGCCAGGCGATAACCAGTGACTGTATCCGGTTTGAATTTGAGCAAGACGCGATATTGATCGAAACCGTGCTTCGCGTCGGCCACATTCTGTCTGGTCAAATAAACTCGCTGCCCATATCGATAAATTAGATAGTCGCTAATTTCATCGAGAGAGTCTTCACCAGCTCTATTCGCTGTTGGCGGGTCGATGTCGAAATTAAGTCTGCAGCTTGGAAATGCGTGCGGGAAAAGATCAGCAACATATTTCCAGTGTTGCACCAATTGACGCTGGTTCATGCCGAATTCAGATTTCAGCGAAGTTTCGACTTTCGTGTGTTCTTCTTTGTTTTCGATGTTTGGGATGACGAGAGTGCCGCCACTGACGCCACCGCCTGTAATGCCAACGCTATGCAGCGCCTGGTTTTTGTCGTATCGTGATCCTAGCGCATTGATGAAGTTCGACCATTTGGCTAGATAGGACGAATCCCAAAATACAGGCATTACGTATGGCTTACCATCAGGTCCTGTGTAAGACACTGACTTTGCTCCTGCGTCGTAGACCCATTTGGGAGTATCCGAATCAGTCAAACCACAGGTGGTGACTCTGAGGATTACAGATTTCTTGTTTTGCGCCGCCGTTTCAAGCAGATGATCGATCTGTTTCCAGTCATACTGCCCTTCTGTAGGCTCGGCCGACGACCACGGCACCATCACGCTCAGTCCGTTCACGGAAGGTTGAGCGAGAATGTCTTTGAGCAGGTTATCGTCTTTGAGTTGCGCCAAATCGACTGCTGCAAACAATCCCAGTTCTTTATTGGAAATCGCTTTAGCGCCGGCTATTTCAGTGCCTTTAAACGATCTTTTCTTGATGATGCGATCTTGCGAGTCGTTCAAATATGTTTTTTCATGCACCGGATTGAGATATTTCAACAACTCACCGGCCTTGTTTTTCGGCCTCATTTTGCCTTCGGGATTCGAGTTATCTGTTGCCGTTTTTTGATCTGCTTTGTCGTCTTGTGCCGACGTGTCTTCAGCATAGGCTGCTGAACTGAGCGAAATCGTAAGAGCCATTGAGGCATATGCAAGCGAGCGTTTCGTAAACATTTCTTCTCCGTTCCGGCAAGTGATCTTGATGTGCAGCTGAGTCCAGGTGGGTTCCGGTATTTGCTCGGTGCTGTTGATTCTACCTGTGATTGGCTGGCAGTGTCTTAAGCGCGTCTTTTTTGTTGGCTGGGTTTGTGGTCTGGCGTGGTTCGAATCATCGTTTCGCTTGGCTTGCAGTTTGATTGAGCCGGCTGGAAGCCGGCGGCCCCAGCCGGTTTGGAAACCGGCGCTGCGTGAGGCGCTGCGTTAGGAGTGCGATAAGCTACGCAAAAGTGTTAACATTCCGTGTCCACAGCGGCTGAGCTGCTATGCACGGAGAATCGATTTGAGCCTGACATATTTGGGGCATAGCGCCGTCCAGTTTCAAGTCAACGACTTGACTATCTATGTCGACCCATATTTCAAAGATCCAGTCGATTGGACGACATTACCCAAGGCTGACCTTGTCATTTTGACGCATGGACATTTTGACCACGGCGTTCTTTTATCCGTGCAGCTATACGAGGCTTGGAAATGTAGCTTTCTGGCGCCACGCACTTTGATTCAGTGGATGCAGCGCAAGTACAAACGCAAAATTCCTGCGGACGCATTCATTCCCATCGCTCACGGTGAGACCGTTCAATACAAGGGTCTTGCCATTAGCGCGATCCCAGCGCATCACCCTGTCAACCGCATGGGTAAAACAATTTTGCGCCTCTTCGCTCGTTCGTCTGCCCCTGGAAAGCCAGTCAACGGCTACTATTTCAACGGTTATTATCACGCCGGAGATACTATCTATACAGCTGCGATTCCTGAAGCTCTAGTAAATCGGGAGGTTCACACCGCCTGCCTACCAATCGGCGGCAAATATGGCGTCGCTTCTCCAGCGGAAGCTCTGAAAATCGCCGAGCAAATTGGAGCAACTCGAATCGTTCCATTGCATTGGCAGGCATTAGTTGAACAAGTTCCTTTTCGTTATCAGTCGTCCGACCTGGTTAAGCTGGCAAAAGACAATGCGACCAGGGTAATGATCTGCCCGCTCGCTATCGGCGAACTTCTTGAACCTGTTAGCGTTAGCGAGGTTGCGCCGACGAATTCAGACGCTAAACTAATGCGATAAACGGTCGGCAATTGCTTGGAATCTTCGCTGCCGTGCACAATTTCATCTGTTCTGGGTAAAACGTTAAAAGGGGCCACTGGCGGCGTATTTGTCTCTGACGGGTTTTACCCGGATGCAGAGACGGCAAAGTGAAAGTTCGATGCTACAGAACCAACGGCAGGATAATCGCCACAACATTCGTTTGCCAAATCAGGCGACGATACCAGATTTGAAGCAGATCTACGCTCTTCAGGCGCAGGCTCAATCCAACTCGGGTCGCACTGTTGAACTGCCTTTTGGCGATGCTCCGGAAGACTACATATTGACTATCTTTCGCGACAAGACCAAGGGCGATTGGCTCTGGATGCTCTATCGTGGGCATGGCACGGATTCATTTTTGGAGTGGAGTTATGTCACGCCGGATCCAGGTGTCATTCACAATGTCATAAGTGCGCAGTTTCCCGGCGCCTCTCTCAAGCCGATCGTTTTATCGGAAGACTCTGCCCGAGCCGATTTTGGACCGCAAAATGCGTATGAAGCGCTGAAGGCAAGTCAAGTGACTACGAGCAACTACGACCAGCAGTCCATCTCTGCAAGCCAGGAGCGGCAATCAGCTACTGGCGGAATGTCTAAGTTGCAGCGACCTACTCTCGAGGGCGAGCTGGAGAATCTTTCCGTGCCCAATCTTTTGCAGTCTATAGCGATGGGCAAAATGACTGGTCGCTTGGAAATTGCATCCAACACTGATGTAGCAAATGTTCACTTCTTCGAGGGGTCTCCGCTGCATTGCGTAATGCGCGGAGTCGAAGGAGATGCAGCGATTATCGAGTTGGTTGGTTGGAGTTCGGGTGCATTCCGTTTTTATCCTGAGCCAAAAACCCGCGTAGAAACGGTCAAGAAGCGTCTTGATTGGCTTTTGATGGAAGGCGCAGCATTCGACGACCAATACAAATTTCTCAATGCCCGCGGCTTGACCCTTGAATCTTTCGTGGTCCGCAAACATAACAACATCACAGAGTCGATGTTCGAACAGAGTGTTGCCAAAGGAGCATGCAGTGATTTGCGGCTGCTCAAGGGCTTTTATCAATCAATCGATAGTAAAAGTACTCTCGTCGAAGTTTTGCGTCGTCGACCGCTGCCTAAGATTGACTGGGTTCTGGTCTTATATACGCTTGTCAGTTGCGATCTCGTACACTTCATCGAAAATTTGCCTGAGGCGCCAAAGCCAGCGGTAGCAGGGGTTCCGCCAGTCGATTGGCAGGTCGTGCGCACATTTGAAAAGAGTATGCTGCGTGCCGACACTGAACTCTACACGTATCCTGCCTTTCTCTATTTCCTGGAAAAAGAATTTGCGCGCTTCGAAAGATTCAGTCAGCCCTTTTCGATCATCATTATTGAAGCGGTCCTGCGCAACGCAAAAAATTCAAAAGCGACCGATCCACTTCCATTGAGTGCAGTAAAAGAAGTAGCCAAGCGTGTCGATCGTTTAAAGAGAAAGACAGATTTACTCGGGCACTATGAAACTTTTGGTCTGGCGCTTCTGTTGCCACTGACCGATGGCACCTCGGCGCGCAGCTTTGCCTCACGACTTGCAGATGTCATTGTCAGCACTCCTCTGACCGACGACATCGACAATACTTCTCTAGTGCTCTCTATCGGCACTGCAAGCATTCCAGAGAGCTGTCAGGATCTTGGTGCAATGTTGGCCATGGCAAGACCGACTAAAGCTTGAATTGCCGGGAATAACATCAGAGTCCAATGATTGATCTGTACTCACGGTGTCCCCAAGCAGAAGGAATTGAAGTTTTAGCAGCGCATTTATAAAGTATTCTATAAGTTTATTAATCTTACTAAGTCACATTGTCATCATTGGAACAAGGCGGGTCGCCGTTTATCATAGACGGGTAAAAGTCTCGGGTCTCACCGTATAGAACGGTGACCCAAGTATAATTCCGTTGGGTCTCCAGCTTTTATAGCTTTTACAGGAGCATAGGGAGTTTAAAAGATGGGTAAGTCAGTAGGCATCGATTTGGGAACCACTAACTCAGTGGTCGCCGTTATGGAAGGTGGCCAGCCGACCGTGGTTTCCAATGCTGAAGGAGGGCGTACCACGCCGTCTGTAGTTGCATTTACTAAATCCGGTGAGAGATTGGTCGGACAATTGGCACGACGCCAAGCAGTGTTGAACCCTGAGAACACTGTCTACTCAATCAAGCGCTTCATTGGGCGCAGATTTAGTGAAGTGGAATCAGAAAAGAAAATCGTCTCTTACAAAGTCAAAGAGGGCGGTGACGGCGGTTGTAAGGTTGCCATTCAAGGCAAGGATTATTCGCCTGAAGAAATTTCGGCAATGATTTTGCGTAAGTTGAAAGAAGATGCCGAGAAATATCTTGGTGAAAAAGTAACCAGTGCTGTAATTACAGTTCCTGCTTATTTCAACGACTCGCAACGTCAATCGACGAAGAACGCAGGCACAATCGCCGGTCTGGAAGTGCTTCGTATCATCAACGAGCCTACGGCTGCAGCGCTTGCATACGGTCTGGACAAAAAGGAAAACGAAACGATTCTCGTATTCGACCTTGGCGGCGGCACGTTCGACGTGTCTGTTCTCGAAGTGGGCGACGGCGTTTTCGAAGTAAAAGCAACTTCTGGTGATACTCACCTTGGTGGCGACGACTTCGACCATTGCATCGTTACTTGGGTCGCTGACGAATTCATGAACCTTGAAGGCATCGACCTTCGCAAAGACAGACAAGCATTGCAACGTCTGACTGAAGCTGCTGAAAAAGCAAAAATCGAACTTTCATCGGTTATTGAAACTAACCTTTCACTGCCGTTCATCACAGCCGACGCAACCGGTCCAAAGCATTTGGAAATGAAGTTGACCAGAGCTCGTTTCAACGAACTCACCCGTCATCTCGTTGAAAGATGCCGCGCACCGATGGAACAATCTTTGAGAGATTCGAAGCTTAGCTACGAAGCACTCGATGAAGTTGTGTTGGTTGGTGGTTCTACAAGAATTCCTGCCGTGCAAGAACTCGTTAAGAGCTTGACCGGTGGTAAAGAGCCTAACCAGAGCGTAAACCCTGACGAAGTAGTTGCTGTAGGCGCCGCTATTCAAGCCGGTGTTCTCGGTGGTGAAGTTAAGGGCGTAGTTCTCCTCGACGTCACTCCACTCTCTCTCGGTATCGAGACGATGGGCGGCGTTATGACGAAGTTGGTCGAAAGAAATACAACAATTCCAACTCGCAAATCGGAAGTGTTCTCGACAGCCGACGACAACCAAACCGCGGTAGACATCTACGTCTTCCAGGGTGAACGTCCGATGGCTCGCGATAACAAACTGCTAGGAAACTTCCGACTCGACGGAATTCCACCAGCCTCCAGAGGGCAACCTAAGGTTGAAGTTACCTTCGACATCGACGCGAACGGCATCATGAACGTTACTGCTCGCGACCAATCGACAGGTAAAGAACAGAAAATCACGATTACTGCCAGTACAAACATGTCGAAAGACGACATCGAACGTCTGGTCAGAGAATCCGAAAGCCACGCTAGTGACGACCGTCGTCGCAAAGAAGAAGCAGACGTGCGCAACGAAGCCGACAGCATTTGCTACGCGGTGGAAAGACACGTTCGCGAACTCGGCGACAAAGTCACACAAGGTGAAAAAGCTCGAGCCGAAATGTTGGTCACAGATTTGCGTCAGAAACTCAAAGACGGCGCCGATCAAGAAACCATCAAGAGCATCATGAACGAGCTCCGAGGCGCATTGGTACTGTTGCAACAAGCAGCTTCCATGCACGGCGGCGGCGCTTCCAATGGTGGCGAAGACGGCGGCATGGGCGATCCGAACGCTGGATACGACTACGGTACTGGTGGTGCTGCCACCGGTGGTGATGGCGGATACGGTGCTGGATATGGCGCTGGCGGATCCGATGAAGTAGTGGACGCTGAGTTCCACGCTTCAGAAGAATAGGTCCTACTGCACAGACCCGTAATTATGAAAAGCGCTCACTTTAGTGGGCGCTTTTTGTTCATAACCACTTTGCAATGTTATCCTTAGTACAGGAACGGAGTTCAAGCCATCAGCTGGATGGAGATGCAGAGTTGGGATTTAGAAGAAAAACCTTGCTCTTAATTGCAATCGGAGCGCCGTGGTATTTAGCCACAGCATCGTTTGCCGACACGGGCATGTCTAATGTGGTTCAAGCGACAACTCCAGACCTTGGTGCGTTAGAGCGGCGCTACTTTGGGCGTGTGTACGACAAAGACTCGACCGACAAGCGAATTCAGCGCATCGAACTGCTGCTGTTCGGTGCTACGCAAGATGGTGGAATGGTTGAGCGTCTCGATCGCATTCAACAATCTGCCGCCGAACATGCCAAAGCTCCCAAATCAAATGTATCGCAAGCTGCCGACACGGCTTCGATAGCAGTTTTAGAGCGCAAGATTCTCAAGAAAAGCTTTGACGCAGAAACTCCATCGCAACGCTTAGGTCGATTGGAGTCGAAAGTTTTTGGTCAACCCACGCCATCGATGAGCGTTGGCGATAGAGTTTTCCGTTTGAAGAAGATCCTCAACGTCGAGACACCTTCTATCAGTCGTGTGCCGATGCCATCTGAATTGGGCGGCATGGGTGGCATTAACGGCATGGGTAGACTGGGAATAGGGGGATTGGGTTTGGATGGTGATCCATCGATGCCTTTCGGCAGCTTCACCTACGTTCCGTTTGCCGGCGGTAACGGTGAGGAGATGGCGCAACAGATGAACGAGATGATCAAGCAATTGAATAAATCGCTGCGCGGAATTCACCGATTGCCTGATGGTGCCCCGAACGTTTCACCGTTCACCGGTCCGAGCGGTTCTCCTTTCTCTGGACCTTCGCCTTTTGCCGGACCGAATGGTTCTCCCTTTACTGGACCAAATGGAACACCATTCGTGCAGCCATTTCGGACCGCACCGCAACAAGGCCGCGACACAGAATTGCCACCATATTTGGATCCTAACAGTATTTAGACAGCCACTAAATATGGTGTCACTGCCGCCGTTTGATCTGGAGAACGACGACTTCGCTTCACCCTTCTTTCTGAGCGATATTTAAGCCGTCAAGGGCTCATATTAACCGGCTTTAGCGTTTCTGCCTTCCACAACCACTAAAATAGTCAAGTGTTAGCCATAGGGCTGCAATCCTTAGCAGAGACTGAGTTTGCCGAGTACCGTCGAAATCAAGCGTTCGAGCCCCGCTCCTGCAGGACTCGATCAAAAGCAAAAGTCCTACGGAAAGAAAAAGGGACTGCAAACCGCTGCCTGTTGGGCTATCGGACTATTTGTCGCTGTTAACGGCGCCCTGACGCTGTCGGGGATGGACCAGAAGCCGGTTAAAGGCTCAGCCAATGATTCGACCCGGGATTTGTGGAGCGGCACTGGCTCAATCGACCTGGCCATCAACGGACTGGCGGAACTGAAAAAACGCCCAACAGTAATGCTTTTGGGCTCATCACTGATCATGCATCCCTTCTGGGCGATGGATGCTGAGAAGAACCCTCATTTGCCTGATATTTTTCACTATCACGGCTCCACTGCGCTCGAAGACAAGTTGGCTGAAGTAGGCGCTCCTAAACAACGTGTTTACAGTCTCGCCATCTTCGGCGAAATGATTTCGGATGCCTACATTTACGTAAACGACTTCATGAAAGGTGATAAAAAGCCTGATGTTTTGATGTTCGGTATTGCACCGCGCGATTTCAGTGACTCCGATCTGCCCGCACCAATGGCGACTTTCACATTCAAGCGTTTGGTCGGTATGGATAACTTTCCTCGCTACGCCGAATCTTTTTTGCCTAAATGGAACGACAAGGCAGATTTCGTCGCCAGCCACTCTTGCTTTTTCTATGGAAAACGCTGGCGCTTGCAGCATGAAGTGCAGCGCGTAGTGGATCGATTTTACAATCTTGCTGGCATTCCGAAAGACAATGGTCCAATCGCAGCAAAAGCCGATCCAGACAAGAATACAGCTGGTTTCATGCTTAACGGCTCAGCCGAAGAGCGCTGGAGCAACAGCGTCAAGGAATACCGCCGGCGGTATCACGGCATCGGCGACAAAGACTTGAGCATTCAAGAAGGTTTCCTGAACAAAGTTCTAGCGGTATGCGCTGAACGGCATATCAAGGTCGTGCTCGTCAATATGCCTCTGGCGCAAAAGAATCGTGACTTGATGCCTCCCGAGTTCTACAGAGCATACAGAGCCAAAATTGCTGCCATTGCAAACCGCCCTGACGTGAAATTCGTAGACCTGGGCGATGCGCCAGACTTCAGCGAAGAAGACTTCTGGGACACAGCTCACTTGAACCACTTTGGTGGCAGAAAGCTGATCAACCATATCGCTCCGAGCATCGCTGAAGAATTAAACAGTCACTAAATATGGTGCGGCTGGGTTGATAGATAGATGCTGAACAACCGACGATAGGTTTGGTCAACCGATCGAGATTGTCGGCAAAAGCCCATCTTTAGCCATTTGGTTAGATAGCTTGGCGCTATTTATGTTGTTTTCTTTAGTAAATCGTTCGCGGTCTGAATGGATGTCGTTGATCACGTTGTCGATGTTAACTTGAGCAGGCGTCGCGGAGTCGACGGCCGCTCTGTCGTTCTGAGACATAGCACCTCTGCTTGCTGAAGCAGCTAGTTGAAGTTATTGATAGGGGCAGGATAGAAGAGTATCGTTATCTTGTGAAATTCTCGTGGCAGCGCGAACAAATATTCAAGATTTGCTGCCACCTGTCTTCACTGCGCTTCTTGCACACTGATTGATTTGATGTGATCGCCTTTTGCGATTTTGTTGACGACATCCATTCCGTTCAATACGCCGCCGAAGACAGCGTATTGATTGTCCAGATTTGGTTTTGCACCGAGAGTAATGTAGAACTGGCAGCTAGCAGTGTTCGGGCTTGATCCGAAACGCGCCATGGCTACTACTCCAGCGGTGTTATGACGGAGTTGGGGGCTGATTTCCAAAGGTACGAAACGCGGCTGACCGGTTCCAGGTGGAATGTATAAGCCGGTGCCTGTGCCTTGCGGGCAGCCACCTTGAATACAAAATCCAGGTTCGACTCGATGGAAGGTTAGTCCGTTATAGAAGCCTTTCGTGACCAGATCTATGAAATTTTCAGATGTGATCGGTGCAAGCTTGCGGAACAGGCGAATCGTTATGTTGCCTTTGTCAGTTTCAATGATGGCGATCGGATCCGGCTTGTTCGGGTCAGGCATCACCGCAGGCTTAAACATCGCAGCGCCTGGATTGCCCTGCCCACGTGGAATCATAGGGTTGTTCGGGTTGCTCGCACCCGTTGGTGGCGGTTGCGGCGCGCCACTATTAGCGGGTCGCTGTGCGGCTCCAGCTAGTCCCGGAGCGGTCGCTGCGGCCGCTCCATCTGTTCCCGGTGCAGGCGTGGAGCTGGTTGGCGTGGGTGTGGCTGTGGAAGAGGGTAAGGTTACATCGGGTGGAATCATATCCGTAGAAAGCTGCGCCAGCGCGCCAGTTCCGAACATTCCAGCACTAACCGTCAGAGCCACTAGCGGCAGATATTTAGACCAACGCAATTTCATCGCTCACCCAGGAAACCCATCACCATTGTAAAAGCACTGGCAGAAAATTGCCCGAATCGAAGCAACGAATTGAAGCAACGAATCGGAGTCGAGTTTAAGCATCGAGCCGAATACGAATTGAAGCAACGAAACCAGATACGAGATGACGCACCGAAACGCACAAGGAATTGAATGCAAAAAGGCAATCAATTTCCGTAAACAAAGAGCACGCACTACAAGTGGTGCGCAACTCCTCACCTATCTTGTTAAAACTCGAAGTCAGTTAAGACCGTCACGTGCGGATGCAAACTTAGATAAGAAGCCGGAATATTGGGGTCCACAGCGCCAAGCAACGCCTGCTCCAAAATATCTTTCTTGTGAGCACCACTAGCAATGAGAATCAATTTGCGACTGTTCAAGATGGTCCGAATTCCCATCGTCACGGCACGATATGGCACTGTTGTCGTGGCTGTGAAATAAGACTGATTGGCTTTGCGAGTAGATTCAGTCAACCAGATGCTGTGAGTGTAGCTCTCGAGCGGCGTTCCAGGTTCATTGAAGGCGATGTGTCCGTTCGCTCCTAGCCCAAGGATGGTCAGATCCAGCCCGCCCTGTGACTCGATCAAGGTGTCGTAATCATCACAGGCACTGGGATTGAACTTGTTCTGGTCCTGCAGATTGGTGTACTGATAGAGATTTGTTTGGAGGAAATGCTGAAAAGTGATGCTCTCATCCGCGTCAACATACTCGTCTAGTGCGAAGCATTTTGTCTGCGACCAATCGATTTTCTTTTGCTTCGACCAATCGCCCAGAAATTTATAGCAGCCAAGCGGCGAGTTGCCCGTAGGCAAACCGAAGCAACTGTTGGGCTTGCTGCTTATTTGAGCCGCAACTACGTCGGCGATCTCCTCGCTCAGTGCCTCGTATTTCTCGACTATTACTGTGTTCTCTTTATGCATTAGGTTTCCCGAAGCGCAAAAACATGTTTCAATGTTTTCAGTGATCATAGAACGAGTCGGGCGCGGTTTTGGTAATGGAATCAAAAGCTCTAACAATTTTCGCAGCCGCAGCAATTATCGGAAGCACGCTCGCTTCTGTTTTGGCTCAGCCCGCTCAAGCCCAATACGGCAGAAAGCTGCCCCGTGCCGGGTTTGGGGGCACACCTGTGAGCACAGGGGGCGGTGGCTCTCCGCTACCTCGTGTGAACGGCGTGCACTTGATCGATGGTCTGGACCAGGGTCCACTTCCGCCGCAATCGATGGGTAGGGGCAATCAAGGTGACAACGGACCTTACAACCCCGGCGAGCAAGCCGTGAACTGGGAGCGTGTCCGCTGGGAATCAAAGAAGATGCCGTTGCTGATCTGGATTAGTCCGGGTCTGAAGTTGCCCGACTGTCCCTTCTCCCAGATCCAGAGCACCCGTGTCGATCAGGTGACCAGTATGCTGCAATCCCCGGAACCACTGCCAGTCACCCAGTGTCCCGGCTGGACCCCTGAAATTAACGACCAGGTGGCCGCTGGAATCGAACAGTGGCGAGAGTTCGAAAAAGAAGGACTGTTTAGCTACATGTTCACTGACGACCCGCACAACGCTCACATCCTGGTCTTCTTCACCGACAGTTTCAAAGAGTCCGATTCGCCTGGCGGTATTGCGGTTGGCGGAATTACCTCAGCTCAGATTTATCCTATTGCCCAGGCTCAGAAAGTTAAAATTCGCCAGAAGCCAGTTGTTATCGAGCTCTCCACGATGGTGAATGGAACACCGCAAAAAATGCAGGGCGCTTCGGCGCACGAGTTTGGACACGCTCTCGGCATTAAGGCTCACAGCCAGGGCATGTGGGACATTATGAATGTTAATCGCGTTAGCAATTATCTTTCACCCGCAGATAAAGCTACAATTCGCTATCTCTATCACAAACCTGTGCAGTGGGTCATGTGATACTGTCGGCAGTGGCGCTCGAGAGCGTCGCGGCACTTTGGCACGGCGTTAGGGAATAGGACCATTGACGTTGTAGCGGAAGCGCTGACGAATGGATGCGATCGCTTCCATCGTCCAGTAATGATAAAGTCGATCGCCGGTCCAGTAATCGCTCAGTGGAATCAACACAGCCAGGTCGTCGGGCTTACCCAGCCTTGCCATCGCACTCAGTGCATTGGTTCTCGCCGGTGACTTAGACTTGATGATTTTCCTCAGTGCCGGCAAACAATTCTCTTTCTCGATCGCGCATAGAATGTCGACTGCATTGCGACTAGTTTCGTCGCTGCTCATTGCCATTTTTTCGAGCTGCTGACATACATGTTTTCCACCGATCGCTTTCAGCGCTTCGTCTGCAACGTAGCCGTCGTATTGGTATTTCATATCGTTGAGGTGGGCGAGAATCAGGTCTGCAGCGCGTTCGTCCTTCAGCTCTCCCAGCTCGACAATGATCCAGTCTTTGGCTAAGTGGGGCAGTGATGGGTTGTTTTTCAACACTTCTATCAGGACCGCGCCGTCATCTTTACGGGCAGTCGCAAGCGGTTGAATGCTTTTCCAAACAGCCTGCGCAGGGCTGTTTGCCAGTAACTGATTGACCGTCGCCAACTCTTTCGGATTACCTATCCAGGCCAACTCGAGCAACACGATCAACTGATTTTGCTGATCCGACTCATGCATGAACTTTGCGCTTTTAACTTGTTCGATAAGATGCGCTGCGGCCTTTTGTCGAGCTGCGCTGCTCAGTTTTGCAATGCCGAAAGCAGCCATGCGGTTGGCTTTACTAAAGAGTGATTCTCTACGATCTAAGAGTTTGATCATGCTGTCGAGGCAATCGTCGTGTTGCAGTTTCTGCAATATGTCTGCTGCGTCGGTAGCCTCGAGATAATTCCCAGTTGACGCGTCTTCTGATATCAGCGGCAATATAGACTTTCGTATTTCATTTTTCTGCTCGGCTGTTGCATGTGGTATCGCCTTTAGTGCCGACCAGCGCCGCACATAACCGTCCTTTTTATTATTCACAATTTCTTGAATATATAGTGCGGTTGCCTCTTTGTATTTGCCCGCATCGTTCAGCTCTTCCGCCTGTTGATAAGGCGTTTTGGGCTGTGTCGAAAGGGCTTTCGCCGGCGATTTACCACGACGTTTCGAGACGTAATCCAGGGCGCTATTTTTTGTATCCGCAAAACCATGCTCGTAAGCTTTTTCGATACAGGCATCTACTCCCACGTCACCGGGATAGTAGTAAATCAGACGCGTGAGAGCTGTGCTTCTTAGCGCTCGGTCTGGCGATGGAACAGCCGCAATCAGGTATGGCAGCGCTCGACGATCACCGGTGCAGGCCATCCAATCGAGAAGTACATTTTTCGTGTCTAAATCCGATTTGTCATACAAGGCGGTGACGATGGAAAAATTGTCTTTGTTTTTCATTTGCGCTATCGCCGCAAGAAATTCATTTCTGAATAGCAATTTTGCGTCTTGCTTGAAAGTCGCTTTGCAGCGACCAGTCGGATTCTGCACCATCTCACTGAGAGCCTGTAATGCTTCCTTCTCCGAACTTGAATCAAAGGTCGACGACAAGCATCTCGTCGCTGCAATTTTGTCTGGATCATTGTAGATTTCAGTGGCTTGCAGCTCAGTCGAACCTTCCGCTTTTGAGAAAAAAACGAGCGCCGGCTTTTCGTCTTTGTCTGTTGGAAAAATTCCCGCTAAATGCCGCTCGAGTGGAATTGGAAGGGTTGTGCCGATAGTTTTCTTGTCGCCCTTCAATGTCTCTTTTACCAGAAGCGTCGCCCCACCGCCGCTCTGGGCTTTGCGCAAAATGCCGATGCAGACGGCACTGGCGTTGTGCCAGTCTTCGGCGATAGATTGTGCTCGACGTTTGTCTGCGGCGCTGTGCATGTTTACGGTTGTCGCTAAAGCCAAATGAATAGGCGTGGATAGGGAGAGGAGCATTAAAGCACCCAATGTTATCGAAAACTTCTTCTGAATAGACATCTTCAATCAAATAATCCCCGTTAACCAGAGCTAATTCGCCGGGTCAATTCGACCATAACAGCTAGTTGGCAGGTTGGGTAACTGGAATCTCCCTGATCCGATATTGGGCTTTTATGCCTGCCTTCAGATTTGGGGCAAAATTATTTCTGACTACTTGAGCGAGATAGGCACTGTCAGATGCAAGTCGCGTTCGGTGCCTTGACCTGGCAACATGTCCGGAATGTACAAATCTGCAGATGGACTGAGATTGTGACCAGGAACTTTGATCACGCCGTGCAGTTCGCCGTTTGGCGGCACGTTTTTGGATGGGAAGTTGATTTTCACCACACGCTGTGGCTGTCCTGTCATGTTGATGATGGCTGTAGTTGGAGACGGCACAGACAGCGCTATTTTTTGGTCGTTGTGCAGAACTACATTGAGCTTGATGTCTAAAGGAGATGGCTTGACGCCCTCGAGCTCAAGCCTTACGGCACCTGACGAAGACGGGTGGTTGGTTGGAATTGGTGGTTTAAGTGCAGCGATCAATGCATTTTGCGTTGATGGAGGCAAGGTTGCAGCGTAAGACTGAAGTGCCGCTGCCGAGTTTGGCAAGTTGGCCAGAGCCGATTGAAATCCTTCCGAACTGGTTAGCGATGGTGGCAATGATTGCAATATTGACTGAACTGATGCGTTCGAAGCATTTGGAGCGACAGAAAGAGCCGCAGCTGTAGCCGCTGCACCTTCGCTTGGAAGCTGACTGTAAGTGGCAATGTCTGGAGATGAAATGGCTGGCGATGGAATTGCCTGCGGTGCAACAGGCGGAGACGAAAGCATTGCCGATGACGTCATTGGCGCTGCTGTGGGCGTCTCAGGCTGAAGAGTGGGTTGACCCCTCATCGCACTGAGTTGTTTTTGTGCTTCTTGAAGCTGTGATTGCAATTGTTTGTTCTGTTCGGCCAGGTTTGGAGCAGCTGTTGTTGAAGCGGTGGTCGCTGGCTTGGCTGTAGTAGTCGTCGCAGCAGCTTTGGTTTTGGCGCGCTGCGCCAATTGATTTAGATCGTTCTTCGTCAAGAATTTTCGAGTTTTGAACGCAGGTTTGGCTTGCGCAGATAAGTTAGCGAGATTTTCAGAAGTGGCTGCTTGAGCCACAAGTGCGCCAATCGAGTCGGGTGCGGCAGATGCTGCAGCTGGTGCTATCGCCGGAGCTGCGGCTGCCGCTGGCGACGAAGCTTTTGGTGTTGCTGCTGACAGCGCCGTTGTCGATGCTCCCGCTCCAGAAGATGAAGCGCCGATGCTGGCTAAGAGCGCGTTGACACTGGCGAGATTCGAGCTGGCGGAAGCCAACACTGGAGTTTGAGCAACCATAGCCGCGCTGGCAGTCGCCGTCGGTGCAGGCTCGGTCAATCCTTTTAGAATCGCATGGGCAGCGTCTTCTTGCTGCTGTGATTGTGCTTTTTGCTGCACACTGTAATTTCTCAAACTGGTCAAGAACCCAGACATGCTAGACACTTGCGGCGCCGAAGAGAGAGCAGTCGGTTTCGGAATACCTTCCAGTGCCATTGCCGGTGGTGCTTCTTGCACTCCGCCGTTGAAAGCTTGTCCGGCCGATACTGGATTTCTGAATGACGGTGCTACTTGCGGTGTCAATTCGGGTAGCAACATTGCAGGTGCAGCAGCAGCAAGTCCATTCAAACTCTTTGCCGCTTGAGAATTGTTTGGATCATCTTTGAGGACGCCCATGTATCCTGCGTGTGCCTGATCATGATTGCCCAACTTCTCGCTCAATTGCGCTTGATAAAGCTTGAATGAACTGTCGCCGGGACAAAGTTTTACTGCTTCCGACACCTTCGCGTGTGCTTCTTGCAACGCACCGGCCGCTTCGAGATTGTGCGCCGCGTCAACTGCGTGATGCGCTTCCTGTCTTGCCAGGGCTAGCTTGAAACTCTGTCTGGCTGCTGGAAGATTCGCGTTGTTTGGATCGATTTCCACTACTTTTCTATACTCTGCCTGGGCAGATTGAAGGTCACCACTCAATTGATGAGCACGCGCCAAACCAAGGTGACTGTTGGCACTGTTTGGATTCGTGGTTACTTGCTTTTGCCACAAGTCGATCAAATTTTGTGAAGCAACCTTGTCGTTGGGATTTACAACGAGAGCTCGACTCAAATCAGAATTAGCACCGACGATATCGCTTTGACCGAGACGAATGATTCCCATTTGTCTCAAAGCTGGACCCGAGTGAGGCTCGACTTCGAGCGCTTTTTGATACTCTAGTTTCGCTTTGTCTTTGTTGCCGTTCTTAAGTGAAATATCGCCCAGTCCTACATATGCGTCAGCGGTAGGCTTCAATTTATTGGCGGCGTTGAACTCCATTTCGGCTTCTGCCGTCTTGCCCTTCGCCATCAAATCACGAGCAGCTTTCAGCCTGTCTGTGCCGTTTTCGGCACTCAAACCCTGTTTCTTCATCACTTGAGCAAGCACGTTGTGCGCCGCCTGATTCTGCGGTTGCACTTCTAGAGCCTCGCGCGCCATTTTGCCGGCCGCATCTATATTTTGATCTGAGAGAAGTTGTTGTGCGCGTTGCACCGAAACCTTCGCAAATTCACTCTTCAAAGCAGGGTCGCGAGGTAAAGACTTAACGTAACTCTTGAGCAGTTCCTGTGCCTGGTCGAGCTTGCCTTCCTTGATCAGGGCCTGAGCTTTAGTCTGAGCCTGGTCGATGAAAGACGCCACCTTCGGTGATGTCGAAGCCCGCTTCAAAGTTTTCTGCACGCTGGCTGACCAACGCTGCGGTTTTGCCGCTGTACCGCTTCCTGATGAGGCAGAAGTCTGCGCAGGCATATGCAGCAGGCTGGGAGGAAGTAACGTCGGAGTCATCGGAGGCGGCGGAGGGACCAATCCATACTTGCCAGATACTTTGCCCGCCGAAGGACTGTAAGACGATGGTGTGCTGTAACCAGGGTCTGAAGTGCCGTACGAATCGCTCTCGGTGCTGGCCGACTCAGAGTCGAATCGTCGTGGAATGCGCGTTGGCGGCACGAAGATCTTCTTGGCGCGCGAAAAGTCGGCTGCTTTAGCTGACGGCATCACCGGTAGTGGCGCCAGTTGCGCAACACAGGCCAAGCCCATCAGAAGCGAGACTGATGTCGCCAAATGTATTCGAGCTGCAGGAAGTGAGATGTGTGCTTTTGCCACGAATTGCCGTCGCCCCGGAGGGGTTACTGAATTGAAACATTGAAAATCGGCATCGCCTGAGCTATTTTAGTCACAACTAATTTACATTCCAAGGGGTAAATTACGTGTTCCGCCTCAGGTATCGGTGGAAGTGGCAAATTCCTTGATATTCTATTAGAAGGCGCTGCAAGCCCTTTTCAGCCCATCGAAACCCGAAAGTTCGATTTACGTTCAGCCATAAGAATATTAGGTTTATTCCATATTTGTAATCGGTTGCCGAAAATAATGGAATTTCACCTACACTTGGAAACGGTCGATGGGCAGCCTGCTCGGTCTCTAAGGCTCTTTTGAAAAATTGAGCCTGAGGCAAATTTCTCTTCAATGCAGCCATCGGAATCACAGACGACAAGGACCTGAGCCTATGACATCAACGATTAAAGACCAAGACCACGCTCTGCAAGAGCGCGCCAACCACCTTGTGCGTCAAGCCAGGTTAGCTGCGGCGGTCTGGACTCAGTACAGCCAGGAGCAAGTCGACAACATCGTCAAGGCTATGACTGTGGCTGCCATCGAAAATGTGCAAAAGCTTGCCATAGCGGCTCATGAAGAGACTCGCATGGGCATGATAGAAGACAAGATTCTGAAGAACTTTGTCGCGTCTGAATTTCATTATCACCAGATTAGAGATAAGAAGACCGTCGGCATCATCCGTGAGTTTCCGGAAGAGCATATTGTCGAAGTGGCAGAACCTGTCGGCGTCATTCTCGCTATTACGCCTGTGACGAATCCAACGTCGACTGTAATCTTCAAAAGTTTGGCGGCTGCTAAAACCAGAAATAGCGTTATCTTCAGCCCCCACTTGATGGCGGCAGATTGCAGCAACCTGGCGGCAAAAATTGTTTATGAAGCAGCCATCGCGGCTGGCGCACCGAAAGGCTTCATCACCTGGGTAGAAAAATCGCCGCGTTTGCGTCGCGAAACAGAGTTGATGATGGTCCATCCAGAAGTCGATTTGATTTTTGCCACAGGCGGCACTCAATTGGTCAGAGCGGCGGCCAGTTCAGGCAAGCCTGCCTTGGGGGTTGGCTCAGGCAATACGCCTGTTTACATTCACAAGTCAGCATCATACGCCACAACTGCTATGGATGTGATCATCTCGAAAACATTCGACAATGGCACGGAATGTCCTTCCGAGCAAACGCTCGTCATCGATGCTGAAATTGCACCGCAATTATTAGCTGAATTCCAAAGACTGAACTGTCATATCTGTACTGCCGAAGAAGTGAAGAAAGTTGCTGATGCTGTAATCGACCCGCGTACTGGTGGAATGAATTACAAGCTAGTCGGTCAACCTGCAGACTTGATCGCTGAAAAAGCTGGTATCAAAGTCAACCAGTACACCAAGATTCTTTTATGTCCACTCGAAGGTGATTTGCGTCACCACAAACTAGCCGTTGAAAAACTGATGCCCGTGCTTGGGTATGTCATCGTCAACTCCGTAGACGAAGGCATCAACCGCGCTCTCGATATCAATTATGGTGGCGGCACCGGCCATACTGCCGGTGTGTTCTCGGAAGACGATGATGTCGTAGAACGATTCGCCGACGCCATCAATGCGGGGCGCATCATCGTTAATTCACCGACTTCGATTGGTGGCTTGGGCGGCGTCTACAACAACTTGAACACGACACTGAGCTTCGGTTGCGGAACGGGTGGTGGCAACATCACGACCGACAACGTGGGCATCAAAAACTTGCTCAACTACAAGCGTGTTCCTAGACGAAAGAACTATACGCTCACGTTCCAGACGACGAAGAACATCTACATCAATCCGGGCAGTATCGATCATCTGCGCAGTTTGAAGACGAAGTCTGCCATTATCATTACTTCTCGATCTGCTGCGCGTCGAGGACACCTCTCGATGGTGATGGAGAGATTGCCCGCTGATTGCAAAGTCGATGTCTTTAGTGATGTGGGCGTAGAGCCAGATTTCTCGACAGTAGAAAAGGCTGTTGCTGTGATGCGCCAGAGTCCCGTCGATACAGTGATCGCACTGGGCGGTGGATCGGTTCTGGATGCCGCAAAGATTATGCGTCTCTTCTATGACAATCCTGAGCTCAAGCTGCAGGAAGTGGCTGTCAGCTTCCTCGACTTCAGACACAGAATTTCTGTTTTCCCGCAAGTTGTGCACACTCAGCTCGTCGCCATTCCGACCACGTCTGGCACAGGATCTGAAGTGACACCATTTGCGGTGTTGAAGGACAACAACTCTAAACGCAAGTTGTCTCTAGTTGATGAATGCCTGTTGCCTAACATAGCAATTATCGACGCGAATCTGACTAAAAGTATGCCGAAAGAGATTACGGTTGATACCGCATTCGATGCCTTGACCCACGCCCTGGAAGCCCTTGCTTCCACCTTCTCGTCTGACTATACCGATGGTCTGGCTCTGGAAGCCATGCGTTTGATCTTCGAGGCGTTGCCTGAAACATTGAAGAATCCAGGACACATTCTCTGGCGACATAAACTGCACAATGCCGCTTGTCTGGCAGGTATGGCGATTGGAAATGCTTCAGTGGGAGTCAATCACGCGTTGGCTCACAGTCTTGGCGCATCGTTCGACATACCGCACGGAAAAGCTAACGGTGTATTTCTGCTTTCTACTCTCGAGTACAACTCGAAAATCCCACGCAAGTTCATGCCTACATCGACGTATCCGCTCTGGGTTGCCGATCAGAAATACGCTCGAGCCGCGCAGTTCCTCGGACTTACCGACGAAGATGCACCAGGCGAGACTCCATCACGCGAGAAAATGTGCGTGCTTCTGAGACGGGCCGTTTACGACTTAGCTCGTTTAGCTGGCCAACCACTGGCAGTTGCTGAGTTGGGTATTCCGCAAGATCAGTACGAACAGCGTATGATTGAGCTTGTCACCGGCAGTTTCGAAGATATGAGTATGCGCACCAATCCTGCGTTGCCGTTGATTCCAGAGGTTGCTGCGCTGTTGGCTAGCGCTTATCCACCAAGACAACGTCCGTAAGACGGCGTGAGCATTCGATTACAAGGAGTTTGATATGAGTGGCGAGAACGCCGACCAAGCAGTTGAACAGAGACGCACTGAAGTGCTGCCTATCGATGGGCCGCTTGAAAGAGGCATCGATCATATAGATCGCACTTTAGCAACCGGTGTCAATTTGACTTTAGACTTTACCGGCTGCAAGTTTATTTCTGTTGATGGATTGGAATGGCTGGAAGAACTCCTGCTACGTTCAGACTCGCTGGGCAGCAAAGTTGTCTTCACCAATTTGGTGCCTTCGGTCTACAAAGTTTTCAAAGTCGCGCACATCGATAGTCTGCTTAGAGCTTGCGGTGCACCAAGCCAACCTACGGAACCATATTGCTAAGGTAAACCTCGACTGTGCCCGCAGAACTCAAGTCGAACGTCAGTGAAAATCGACAACCTTCGCTTAAGACGATCAATCTAACTAAAAAATTTGGCGATCGAACTTCGGTTGATTCGCTGAATTTGCATGTGTATCCAGGCGAGCTTTATGCCTTGCTTGGTGACAATGGCGCCGGTAAAACCACAACCATCAACATGCTCACCACTCTCTTGACGCCGACATCGGGTGAGTTCTTCATCTGCGGGCTGAACGGAGTCAAACAGTCCGAGAAGACGAAGGGCGCTTTCGGTATCGTCTCGCAAGACGTATCTATTTACAATGAATTGACTGCCTTCGAGAATTTGAATTTTATCGCTGACCTCTATCGAATTCCGCGTAAGAAAGCGCAGGAGCGCATAAAAATCTTGCTGGAAGACGCAGGTCTGGCCGATCGCGCCAACGACCTGGCCGGCAGTTTTTCTGGTGGCATGCAACGCAAGCTGACTATTGCCGGGGCACTTTTGCACGAGCCGAAAGTCTTGTTTATGGATGAACCAACGGTCGGTTTAGATCCCGCCTCCAGGCGTCAGATCTGGACTTCTCTCAAAGCTTTGAAGAATCAAGGTGTCGCCATTCTTTTGACTACTCACTATTTGGAAGAAGCGGAGCTCTTGTCAGATCGAATTGGCATCATTCGACGCGGCTCACTCGTTGCTGAAGGAACAATCGACGACTTACGCCACAAGATTCAGGGTATTCGTAGCATAGCCATTCGTTTGACTCGTGACGTTGACGAAGAGCGGTTGCAAGCAAAGCTAGAAAAGCTGAAAGCAAAATTTCCAGTGGAAGTGAAGCGCGACATTTTGCGTAACACTATTTCCTTCGCCCAGCCACAAGACAGAAAGCTGGTTCGCAGCCTCTATCAGGTGTTGAGCTGGTTGGAAGAAGAGCAAGTGCCGTTTTCACGATTTGCCACGAGTGAACCGAATCTGGAAGAAGTGTTTTTGGCTGTCGCGGCTACGGCTGAAGATGTTGATGCTGACCGGCTCAATGAAGAGGAAGTCGGCGAGGAATTTACATAGCGTGATCGAGTAAATGCAGCAAATTTTTGCCATTATCAATAAAGACATTTTGCAGTGGACACGGCGTCCTCTCTATTTCATCTCGAGTATTTTACTGGCCGTGCTTATCATCGCCATAGTCGGCAACACCTTGTCTGGCGCCACCACTATTCCTTTCGGTGTCTATGATCCCGCTGGCATCAGTGATTTGAAGAAGGGTCTGGACGACACGCATCAGTTTTTGGTCTCAAATTACGACGATTTAGAAAAAGCGAAGCAAGATGTCACGACAGGAAAAATTGTCGCACTCGCTAATGTCTCTCAAGATCCGCTTGAAGACTCGGTTCAGATCTTGACCGATGGACACAATCCATTTGTCGACAACCAAATTTCCATGGGACTTTTGAAAGTTCTGACGCAAAAGAACAAGACTTTGAGTATTGCTCTCAAAACATCTGCACTGTTTCCTTTGAATATCACCCTGCGAGACTTTGTCACTCCAGGATTGGCTGCCTATCTGTGCTATGTGCTTGCCTCGATGAATCTAGGTTTTTCCTGGATTTATGAGTGGATGGAAAAGACTTATCGGCAAATAATCCTCGCGCCAAATGGTCTGCAATCTGCCATCATCGCTAAAAGTTTGACGGTGACGATAGAAGCTGCCGTAGTGCTGTGGATTGCTCTTGGCCTGACTGCTCCGTTCAGTGGCTTCACGCTTGGTTCGAACTTTGTCGGATTGGTTGCTACGACACTCATTTCCGTCTTTTCTTTTGCCTGTCTTGGTCTGGCTGCAGCGTGTTTGCTGCGCACCATCCGGGTCTACACCATGACCGTCTCAATCGCCGGTGTGGCGCTCATGTTCGCCAGCGGCATTATTATTCCTATAGAAGCCATGCCAAAATGGGAACAATTTTGCGCTCTAGCTCTTCCAATGTACTACTCAGCTGATGCCTTTAAAGGCGTGATGCTCGGTACGCCCGCTGATTATTTGAAAGACGTGGGTGTTCTTCTTGGATGGGCTTGCGTTGGATTGGTCTTCTCGTCCATACTTTTGTATAAGCGAAAAGCCGCACTGTAAGAGGTAGGAGCTTTTATCGAATGTTGAACGCAAGTGCTCGACGCGCAGGCATACTGGCAGCTCTCTTTGTTTCCGCAGTCGGTTTTGCCACACCCTGCCTGGCAATTGAACCTGGCTTTGCTGTTGTGCAAAACATCGTTAATGTCTTTTCTGGCTCTGGTAGCGCTTCTTATTCAAGTGCCGCCAAGTTTATCGACTATGATGCGATGTCTCAGCGCTCTTTAGGTGCTGGACAGTGGTCGAAGTTGACCGTGAAGCAAAAACGAGACTATACTGCCGCGTTGAGAGTACTGATGGAGCAGCGGTATTATCCGCGATGGCACCGGATCTTCTCGAAAGCGAAGCTGGAGTACGTCTCGAAATCAGTCTCTGGTGACGATCTGCTTGTTCAAACAAATCTGGTTGTTGGGAAAAAGCGCGATGCTATGACGTGGCGCTTGAGCGATCGAAACGATAAAGTAATCAGCCTTGCAATCGGTCAGAAAGATCTTTTAGATCGTTTGACGAACCGATTACAACCCAAACTCAAGAAGAGTGGATTCCAATCAATGCTGTCTTGGATGCAGGCGCACGCCAAAGGTGAAGAACCCGCAACCCAGACAAGCTCAGCCGAATCGGTGCTCGGCGAATCTCGGTAGGGCGCCCGGCTTAGATCACTTCACTGTTGTCTGCTTTAGTCCCGATGTAGTAACATAGGCGTCAATTGCAGTTTCAGCTTGTGCATCGTTGGTGCGCCAAAAATACTGCCACAGCATGGTTAAGGAGCAATATGTCAACCACAACTAACAACACAAATGAGTTTGCAGCCGACATCGCGGAAATCAGACGTCGTGCACGCGAGCACATGGAAGAAGGTCCTGTAACTCAGACGTATAGCTTAGATCGAGAGAAAGTTGTAAAGCTTTTGAACGAGGCTCTTGCTACAGAACTCGTCTGTGTACTTCGTTACAAACGCCACCACTTCATGGCTCGTGGCATCAATTCAGAGTCTGTCGCAGCAGAGTTTCTCGAACATGCCAATGAAGAGCAGGAACACGCAGACCAGATAGCAACGCGTATCACGCAGCTTAACGGTGAGCCTGACATGAACCCAGAAGTTTTGACAAAGCGCAGTCATTCTCAATATGTAGAGGGAAAAGACCTGGTCGACATGATTAAAGAAGATCTGGTGGCTGAGCGAATCGCTATCGATTCATACAAGCAGATGATTCAATACGTGGCGGAAAAAGATCCAACCACAAGAAGGATGCTCGAACAAATTCTCGAAAAAGAAGAAGAGCACGCCGACGACATGGCTAATTTGCTCAGCAATCACGCCAAATAATTTGCAATAACAATCGGGACCGGCGAGCTTATGCTTGCCGGTCTTATTTTTTGGGCTATTATGTTCGTATGGATACCATCGCACCTAAAGAAAATAAACTTACATCCCGCGACAGCGTAGCGGAGCATCTTCGCTTTTATAAGTCGAAGCATCGCACCAAGGGTTGCAAGATTACGCACATGATTGGTATTCCAATGATTGCGATAGGCTGGCTGTGCTTGCCTTTCAGCCGTAAAGCATTTCTCCAGCTGCACACGGGTGGTTGGATTTTGCAATTCATCGGTCACTACGTTTTCGAGCATAATAAGCCGGTAATTCTGGAAGTGCGAGATCCGAAGACGGTCGTGTCGGCTTTGATTTTTACATATGAAGAGTGGCGTCGCCTGTTGGATGGCGAAGAGCTCTAGAACTTTTCCCAACACGAAAAGGAAGAACGCCGAAGCGTTCTTCCAGGAAGCGAGTTCGTTCTCACTCAAACCCGCGAAAGGGTTTTTCGTTCGGCGGATGCTGATTCGCTATTTTTCATATCTGGGAACAGCTTGCTTCTGTGCTTATAGACGAGCACTGCAGCGATAGGCGTGCCGATGGCTACAGCAATTGCTGCAACAACGATAGCGAACAAAATGGTGGCAAGCAGAGTTTTCAACTCAGTCAATTCAGTATGAAGCTCTTTCAGTGGTTGTGCTACATTCTGAAGAGGCTCCTGCAGCTCGTGAAGTGGTTTTTGCAGCTGACGGATAGGAATTTCCAATTGTCCAATTTGCTGTCGCATGCCCGCGATGTCGCCACGAACACCGTCCATCTTGCTGCCGACTCGGTCCATGCCTGTGCCGACTTCACCAACTTGTTTGGACATTGTGTTGAGCTGACCCTGCATCGAACCCATGCGGTTGTTAACGTTATCCATCTTGCTGTGCAGTCCGAGCATGGCTGGCTGTAGGTTTGAGATGGGTCCAGTCAATTTCATAATCTGTTTCTGTAACTCGACTGAGTTTTTCTCCAGTCGCACCACTGGCGCAAGCGCTCGTTTAATCGGGTGAAAACCTTTAATGGGCTCTTCGTCTGCTGGTCTCTGCAGATCGCTCGACTTTAATGTTGACTCTTTCGTTTTGTCTGTAGACTCAGCAGCTTTCGAATCCTTGCTAGCAACTACTTGCTTGTCATTTTCGGCTGTTGATTGCTGCGCAAAAGCAGCTGTTACGCCGATTGAGCTAGCTACTAAGAACGCTGGCAGGAGCGTCTTAAGTGGATGGATGGTTGCCATTGTGCGATTACCTCTTCTCTGACCCCCAGAATGACGGGAGTGAGTAGATTCGGTTCCTACACGTCTAAGTTTGTTACGAAGGCTCGACTCTTGAGAACCCGGCTAATCGCTGACAGATAGAACCAGGCTAGGTGCCGGAATATGATGGTCGGCACGAATCGGAATAATTGCCGTGCCAACGCAGAAGAATTCGATTACGTTCGTGCTCCATCCATATGATCCTTCATGGATGTCGACTCCGACGATACCTTCAGCTTTCAAGTGCTCAGCTTCTACCTGCATCCTTTCCATGGCTAACTCGCGTGCGTCATACAGACCTTGAGTGAAATTTGTCATTTCGACGTTCTGCCCGACATTCTTGAACCATTGCCCGAACGATTGATGCGCGATGTGATAAACGCAGTTGCCCATGACCATTCCGACAGGGCGATAACCTGATTTCAGTAGTGTCCAAAAATCTTGACCAGATAGATCGCTTGTGAACGGTTTGCCGTCATGTGTGCGGAATGGGCTTGCAGTGCCATTCTTTTCGCTATCTCGGTGATAAACAGCAGTGCCTAGAGCGACGAATTCAGCCAGGTCCGAATTCCAACTCATATGTCTGACTCGCAAGCGCACTCCGATGATGCCGTCGGCTCCTAGCTCTTGAGCCTCTTCTTCCATTCTCGTCATCGCTAATTCGCGTGCGTGATAGAGCGCTTGCGTGAGGATCTGCATCTCTTCATTCTTCGTCCACTTAGCCGATTGAAAACCGATGTGGTAGATCGAGCTGCCGACCACGAATCCCGCTGGTTCGAATCCTGCCTCTTTCACCAATAAAAATTCATTGACGGATAAATCGCTTGTGAATAGCGTTCTCTTCCCGCCTGTGCCGCGCATCTCTTTCAGGCGCTCCTTGGCGTGTTCCGGAATCTCAGGTAGGTCTGCCATTATCTTCTCTCCAAAACGAAGCTACTGTTAGTCATCGTCGTCACCAATATCAAAACTAGATCCGCTGGTACTATATACGGTGTCCATGATTACGCCGCTGCGACTTAAGCTGGCCAGGTCGAGTATCATGGACGGCTTCGGAACCTTATCCAACTGCTCTTCTTTACTGGTTATGACGGTGCCCATCACGGTCCAGTGCACGAGCAGATCGTGGTAGGTGCGTTCGTTCACTTCATACTCGATATCTTCAATTTCATAGTTTGCCGCCACGCCAACTAAACCGTCTCCGCCATTGTCGGTTATATGCGCTCTCGCCCTGTTCATCGCAAGATTTCTAGCTGTGTAAAAGCCTTGCGTATACGACGTGACTTCTTGATTCCCAGCCATGTTCATGCCGAAGAAGTTATTGCCGACAATAGATTGGGTTCGTGAATCGGTATAGATGTAATACGAACAAACTCCAAACGCGATTGACAGAGGACGATAACCGGCTTGATAGAGCTTCCAAAAATCTTGACCGTTCAAATCACTTGTGAAAGGCGGAAGGTTTTCTGGATAGCCTGGAATTTTTATGGCGGTGCCAACGGCCGTAAATTCAGTTTGTCTTGAACTCCAGTCATGACTGCGAACGATCAGTTTGACGCCGATGATGCCTGATGCGCCCATCAACTGCGCTTCGTGCTGCATGCGGCTGATAGCCAATCTGCGTGCTTCTGATTGCGCGTGGGTGATGTTGGTAAGTTCACCCACCGAAGTCCACCTGGATTTGTAAAATCCCCAGAAGCTGACATTGAAAAAGGAGGTGCCCAGCACCTGACCGAGAGTTTGAAAACCGGCCTGGCGACAAAGGAGATACTCTCGAGAGCTCAAATCGCTGGTGAAAAAGGTGCTGCCAATTTCTCTTTGTTTCTCGATTCTTTCACGCGCCGCCGGAGGCACCTTTCCTTCGGCTAAAGCCTGCAAGGTAGCCGCTTCTCGCTGGCGTCTTTGCTCATCGTCTTTGTTGTTTTTGTTCCAAAAAAACATTGTTTAGCCAAGTACAAATTTGTTCAGCGCACGACGAGTTTGGGCATTTTTTTCGGACAATTCTTTCAAATTCGCCAGAATGTCTTCAATACATTTTTCTACTGAGACTTCGTTGGTTTTTAGGACCACACCTCTAACTAATTTCATCGAGCGTGCCACCATCGAACCGTGCTTTTGTCTAACGATCTGAAATTGAAAGTCGTCGAATTTGACGTTCAATTCCTCGATCGGTCGTTCTTTCGACATGAACCAACCACCTCTGGAAATGGTTACTCCGTCGGGCACCGCGGCCTGCAACATCTTTGCCAACTGCTCGAGCATATCTTTGGATTGTGCTGTGTCCGAGCGCAATGATGCGGCGAGAACGTCTAATTGGAGTGCTTGATCGAAGTCGTCGAAGTCTGGTACAGCCACTGTCATCTCCACACTGAAAGGCAGAACAAATTAGAGCACGACAAACCCGATTAAGGCAGTAGCTTTAACATTGGCGGGGTTAATTCTTAAGCTGTTTACAAGGTCATCGGTGGTGCTGGTGATGGAGTCGTTCTTTGTAGAGGTCCATCTGCGCTTGATACCAGGCGCTTCCAGCAATTGGATCTGGAAGTTTCATCGCCTTTGCGATGTTTTGCATTTTGTAGGCGACTTGAGTCGCGTCATTCGTTTTCGCCAATTGTTGGCAATCCATCCACATTGGCATAATCGCACCACCCAGCCCTTTCTCACGCAGGAGTTTTATTTGGAGACTGAGGTTCCATCGTTCGTTGAAGTAAGGTCCGGCTTCTGGAACCAGATCGGGATCGATGCCATATTTCTCGCGAACGCTTCTCGCCGCGCCTTCAAGAAGCCGTAAAAATGAGGCGCTGTTTGGATTTTGACTGAGCACTTCAGATAATGGAAATCCACTCCTACCGGCAGCTGGAGCTACTCCTGCCCTGATTGGAGCCGGAGGTGCTGCGGCAACCTTTACAGGTGCTTCTGAACGGACGGGGGCGTTTGCCCGTTCTCTTTCTGCTAAAACCTTTTCCTGATAGGCGATGCTACTATCCATCTGCTCTAACTTTTCCGAAAGTTGCACAGACTCTCCAGATTTAGCCAGTGTGTCTATCGCTTCCAGTTGGGCCAGAAATGGTTTGATGCCTACTCCTTTCGCTTTCAGTGCTTGCACTCGCCCAGCTAACTTTGCCCGTTCTTCTTTCTTTGCACCGTCAGTAGTGGCGGACAGTTCCAGTCCTTTGTTAGGCGCCGCTTCTTGCTGAGATGAGGGTGGCGCGCTGGCTGTTTTGTCAGTTGAGTCAACGTCACCTTCACTGACCTGCAGAGAATTCATTAGTTCGTCTTCTGTCGTCAACCCCGCACCAAACGCTTTCACATCAACCGAGCGCACGGTGATTTGTGTAAATTTGTCCGGTGCTTCCTTGCCATGGAAGCGTACATCAACCCGTTGCAGGGCTTTGTCGGCGCTCATCAGGTTCTTGGCCAGCAAGACAGCCCGAATTTTCAACGTGCTTGTGGTCTCTTTGATGTCTTTATCGGGGAAAACTGAAAACTGTAGCGTGTTATTGTTTACGCTTGATGTCACTTTCATTCCAGGACTGAGAATTTTCTGAGCTCGAAGCGTTTTTTCCATTTCCGGCATATTCAATGCTGAACAAGCCAGTGGAAATAGCGACGATACGGCGACTGCTAGCGAGACGGCTCGGGCTGACCGGAAGAAAAACAACTTGAACTGCTCCGACACAAAGGCATGGCCATTGTACCTCAGAGGGTTAAGGGCTAACCGGTAGCATGTGCTCCATATGTGACCACCGGCTGGATTCGCTGGTCTTGGCGCTTTTACCACCATTACCAGAGCTTGACGTTTTCTTGATTCGATTTTCAATCTGCGCCCAGGGATCGCGTTTGGGCTTGGCTACTTTTGCAGCCGCGGGTTTCGGTTGTGCGATTTTGCGGTGAGGTAATAGCTTTGGTTTGACGGTGGTAGATTGGCTGATTGGCTTTGTCAGCAAATTGCCTGGAGGCGTTTCTGGAACCGTGGACCTCGAGGTCTGAGGCATAGATGATGTCGGTGTCGTAGTTGCGGTGGTCTCAGGCACTTTTGGTGCAGTTAACGTTGGCGTTGGTATCACTGTCTTCAATTCTTGAGTTGTCACAGGAGTTATCGGTGCAATTCCTGAAGGCACCGTATTTGATGGCGTCGATGCGACAGTATATTTAAGACCCAGACCAGCTACAGCCAGGACAGCGATAACCCCACTGACGACTGCGACGCGGTTTACAGGTTTATTCTTGGTCGAGTTGCTAGTCGGATCGATTGCTCTCATGCCCGATGATTGATTCTTTCGAGGAACAGCCGCCTCTAGCTCCATTGCCAAAGCTTTCATCGACTGTTGGCGCTCCGCTGGATCCTTCGCAAGAGCTTTTAGAACCACTGTTTCAAGCCGTTCTGGAATGTAAATGTCAGGGCGTTTGGTGGCAAATGGCAGCGGCGCTTTGTGGATCTGCATATCGATAGTCTCGATAGCATTTCGACCAATATGCGGCACGAAACCAGTCAATGCTTCATACATGACGGCGCCAAGAGAATAAATATCCGAACGTCCGTCGAGGTCTTGTCCAAGGCATTGTTCAGGGCTCATGTAGAGGGGACTTCCGAATACCTCACCCTTTTGTGTCAGTTCCTGGTCTTCCTCTTTTACGAGAACTTTTGCTATGCCAAAATCGACAAGCTTGACGTAATCAGTTTCGCCTTGAAAATTGGTGAGCATGATATTTCCGGGCTTCAGGTCACGATGGACGATGCCGTTACGATGGGCGTGTTCGAGTGCGTCGCAGACTTGAGCGATGATTTTGATCGAGCGCTCTACTCCGATCGTCTTCTTTTCGCGCTCTTCTTGCGCCAATGACTTACCGTCGATGATGTCCATGACCATGAAAAGGAAACCATCTTCTGTTGACCCGTAGTCATGCAAGGCGACGATGTGCGGGTGGGCTAAGCGGCTCGCTGCCACTGCTTCTTGTTGAAATCTCTTGACGCTCGACTCGTCGTTGAGAAATTGATGGCGCAACACTTTTACGGCCACTGCGCGTTTTAAATTTTCCTGCCAGGCTTTATAGACGACACCCATGCCGCCGGTACCGATGATGCTTTCAACTTGGTAACGATCTGCCAGCGTTCGACCGATGAAGGCGTCTCGTTTTGCATCGTTATCTTCAGGCAATGTGGTAAGTCCAGTTGGCAATGCTGATGCGCTGCTGGGCGCTCTAAACACTAGTCTAACATTGGTGGGATGGTGTCACGCAGACAGAGCCTCCAGGCGGTAAGGAGCTACACCGTGCTGAAGGCTGCTTTGCGAAAAGCATCGGAGCCTCTCGACACCCAGGGATCTTCTTGTATCTTTTTTCGACATGAAGAACTGATTTTGTACATGTCAAAAATAATTTCATCGAGTCGATCTTGAATTGAAGATTCCTCGAGCGCCCATTGCTCGCATTGTTTGGAATGCAGCCGTAAACTTTCGCTGGGATTGGCATCGTAGCGGCCACTTATGCCGCCGTGGAAATTTGGTGAATCTGGATCGAACGTCTCTATTTCTCTGGCGATGGAAACAGCTCTCTCCACTAGAGCGCTGACAGTGTGCTCTATGTCTGTCGGCGGTATTTTGAATGGCAATCGACGAATGTCGCCAATTTGGAAGTTGACCGTTGGATTCAACACTCCGAGAATCGACCTCACTAGTGATGAATTGAGAAATCCCAATATGAACATGATATCGACGTGTTCGCTAAAGACCGCTGAACTGGCGATGTCGAAGACTGAGTTGGGCGTGAGTAAACGTGCTTTGAAGCCGCGTGTTCCGATATAGGAATATGTGACCCCATTTTTGAAGTAGTGTTGTTCGCCTGGAAATTTTGCTGATTGACCACGCTTGATCCGGTAGTCACGAATTTCCTGCCCGTCGCCATTCCATCGCAGCATGAGCGGGCTTGTCCTGTACCACTTATATCCGCCACCCTTATCGTAAGGAACGTATTGATGACGATTCTCTGGCGCAATGTCATCAAATCGTTCGACAAACTTCTTGTTGTTACAAGTGAACAATCCGTTCGTGCAGGCTATTCCGTTTGCGGCATCCGAGATTGGTGCATGCGTCGCAAAAAGCTGCAAAATTTCTTCTGGTGCCCAATAGGCAAAGGGTGTCTGCGGTAAAACCTTAGCAATCAAATCGGCGTCTGCGCGCGGAATGCTGGTCAAGGGCAGGTGTCTTACACCCGTGCACTCGGCTGTAATCTTGTCTTTCTTTGTCAGTAACTGCCAGCAGTGAACATCGTTGTCGTTATTTTTACTTGCTCCGCGCTTGCGAACGGTAATGATGGCGGTGTTTGTTTTCTCACCACATTTGGTGGCAAAGGAACCTGAACCGAGTTGTGCGACGGTTTCCATATCCGCCGTTTCTATTATCGTTTTGCGCAAAGATTCATATCGTTGAATGGTAAGCACGCTCTGTTGGCAAATGGCAGATAGCTTGCCGTCAGGCTTCAGTAGGCGCAATCCAAGTTCTAAAAAGGCAGCGTAAAGATCGTACTGACTGTTAGGAAATTCACGTTTAAGAAAGTCGCGAATTAGCGGTGGCATTGTGCGATGTCCCAGGTATGGTGGGTTCATTGCGATCGCATCAAAATTCTTTGGAAATTGAGCTGGCTGCGATCCAGCGCCGAGCCGCAAACTGCCCAGCGCCCGTGATTCTTCTGAGCCGTCAAAGCTGTGTATGTTTGCCACTGGAAGATCCACAATACCCACAATGTCGCGTGTTTCTAGATAGATTGCTAGTTGAGCCAGATCGACAAGTTGTTTGTCGACATCGAGGGCGAACAACTGTTTCTCCAGGATTTCGCTCAGCGCATCAGTTTCATGTCTTCTATTTTTCAGTTCAACCAATCTGCGCAACGCCGGCACGAGTAAATGACCGGCACCACATGCGGGGTCAAGAAAAATCGCTTCAGAATAGTCAGCGATCGACTCTTCAATTAGAAAGTTGGCAATCCAGCTTGGTGTAAACCACTGCGTCAATTGCACCATGTCGTCAAGACGGGCTCGGGTTCGGTGCCCATCCAGCAAAACATTTTTTTCTGTGCCGATAGTTTTGACTAAACACTGTCTGAACCAACCGACCGCAAGTGATTCGTCAAGCCCCGCTGAGACGTGAAAGAGGTTGAGTGCCTTGACAAGCCTGTCTCCATTGATCTCCATAAAAGATTCGAATTCAGTTGAACTGCCAGTGCGTATCCAGGCGACGCTTGCACTGGCAAATGGTGTTCGGTCAGGACGAGCGTCTGGTGCGCCAATTTTCGTAGCGTATGCCTGCATGAACCGGGCGAGCTTGCTGTCTGCCAGGTCTGTCGGCAAAAGCCCTCTCTTAGCCAATCCAACCGCCCCGATCAGGGCGCCGAAAAAACTGTCCGAATTCCTGAGTTCGGAAAACTCCTTTCTCAATGTTCGCAGCAGCTTCATCATGGCTACGTGCCGAGCCTGCTCAAGGCTGATGGGCTGGGTCATTTCGGAGATTGGGCTCATGATTAGCAGTTCTACCGGCGAAGAATCTAGGCGTGATCCATAAACATAAGGCTATGAACGGAAGGTTCCAGATGTCATTTGGTGTATAAATCCAGTAATTCCAGCATATCCAGTGAAATCGGGAGCACCTTATGGTCAAGGCAGGGCTTGAAGACATAGTAGCGGCAACTTCTTCCATTTGCGACGTTAATGGTAAAGAAGGGCGGTTAGTCTATCAGGGTTATGACATACACGATCTCGCCGAACACTCAACGTTCGAAGAGGTTGTCTATTTGTTGTGGAACGGCAGATTGCCCCACAAGCAAGAGCTAGAGACACTCTCAGATGCGTTGCGCAAAAACGCGGCGATTCCTGCTGAAGTCGTCAAAGCTATGAAGGCGTTTCCGAAAGAAGCTAATTCGATGGAAGTCTTACGTACGGCAGTCTCGATGTTGTCGATGTACGACCCAGACGATGAGCTCAGCGACCGCGACGCCAACGTGCGCAAAGCGATTCGTTTGACGGCTCAATTGCCCACAATCGTTGCTTATTGGGATAACATCCGCAACGGCAAAGAACCAGTTGCACCAAATCCAAAACTTAGTGTGGCAGCCAATTTCCTCTACTTGCTCAAGGGCGGCGAAATGCCGGATGAATTGAGCACCAAGTCAATGGACATCGCGCTCATCCTTCACGCTGACCATGAACTGAACGCATCAACGTTCGCCGCTCGTGTAGCAGCAGGCACTCTGACAGACATCCACTCTGCCGTCGTCGCAGCTATTGGCACGTTGAAAGGACCACTGCATGGTGGCGCCAATCAAGAAGTGATCAAAATGTTGACCAAGATCGACAAGCTTGAGAACGTTCAACCTTTCATAAACAAGATGTTCGAAGATCGTAAGAAAGTTATGGGCTTCGGGCACCGTGTCTACAAGACCGAGGATCCAAGAGCTTCTCACTTGCGTAAGATGTCCGAAGAACTCGGCAAAACGAAGAATGAATTGAAGTGGTTCCAGATGTCGAGAAAGATCGAAGAGATGGTTTTGCACGACAAAGGTTTCTACGCCAACGTCGATTTCTACTCGGCTTCGGTCTACTACATGCTCGGCATTCCAACCGATTTGTTCACGCCCATCTTCGCTGTCAGTCGCATGGCTGGATGGGCTGCGCACGTGCTCGAACAGTACGACAACAATCGTTTGATTCGTCCACGTGCCGAATACACCGGTCCAAAGAATCTCAGCTACGTTTCAATCGACAAACGCTAAATTTGCGGAAGCGCCAATCGGTCGGAATCGCTGAATCCTCTCGTTCTAGCTCTCCGCGCGCGCTTTATAAGCCGAATAGACTCGTTCGAGGAATTTCTCTGCCGGCTCGGTTGAAGTGTCGTCTAACTTCTTGTGCATGTAATTCGCTAAATTGCCTGCAATCAGTGGGCGTTGCGATTTAGCCAGATTTGTGCGGCGCTTCAAAAATCCAACCAGAAGAGCATATTCTTGCGGCGTGATGCGCCCCACATCGATTGCTTCTGTGTTGTAGGTGTCCGAAAGCACAAAGTCTTCGCTCAGCATGTCAGCTTTTCGCTCTCGCACTACGATAGTGCCTGCCGCGTAATCGCCAAAGCGTTTTTCATTGCGGTCGATAATCATCGGCAGCAATCCGACAAAAGCCATACCGGTATCGAGCGTGCGGATCAAGTTACGCAGCACGACGCCGGACCAGCTAACTGGCTGACCGTTCGATTCGATCACTCTAATCGAGACAATTTTCTTGCCTGGCGTTTGCCCCTGCCAGAGTCCTTCGAAGAAAATGAAATAGCCAAAATTGATGACGAAAATGACGAGGATAGCGATCATGCTCATGACGCTGTTGAGCAAAGTGCGTTGTTGTTCGCCTATATCTAAAAGCCCGACCAGGGTTATCGCTCCCCACAAAAACAAGCCAAGCACAATAATTATGGCGAATGTGATCGTCGTATCGATCAGTGCCGCGAGCACGCGGTTGCCGATGCCTGCCAGCTCAAGGTGTAGGTCAACGTTTTCTGGGGTAGAGATAGAGTAATTCGGTTGCTGCATGAGATCTCTATTCCCAGATGAACGTCGAACGTTGGCTTAGAACCAGAAAACCTGTCTGGCAAAAACTGGAAGAGCTTCTCAAGATTGTTGACAGCAAGGGTCTTGCCGGGCTCGATCGCAGTCAGTTGCAAGAACTGGGAAGAATTTATCGGTCAGTTTCAGCGGATCTATCTAGAGCTCGAGTGATGAATCTTAGTTCTGATGTTCAGGTTTATCTGAACAACCTGCTTGTTCGAGCGCACAACCAAGTTTATCAAACCAAACGGAATCGATGGGCTGACGTCTTCGATTTCTTCTGGCGCGAGTTTCCGAGACTGGTTCGTAAGCAGATTTTGTATGTCCTGCTGGCCATCATCATTTTTGCCATTCCAACAGGAATCAGCTACTTCATGACGCTTGATGATGTTCACTTCGCCCAGCTTGAAACAACCAAAGGACAGCCCATCGTCTCAGACGAAATGTGGAACATGATCGAGCATCGACAGATGTGGACTGATTCTGCCCAGCATTACAGTTCAACCGTTTCTAGTTTGATTGCCACCAACAATATCCGTGTCGCGATACTGGCGTTCATTCTAGGCATTACTTTTGGAGTCGGTACGAGCTATGTTCTCTGTAACAACGGGCTCATGCTCGGCACCGTATTTGGTGTTTGCCATACGTACGGAATGGATGGAAGGCTGCTTGCTTTCATCGCACCACATGGAGTGCTCGAACTGACAGCCATTTTTATCAGCGGTGGGGCAGGGCTTCTGCTCGGAAAAGCGTTACTTTTCCCCGGACAGTACAAAAGGCTAGATGCTTTGCGCCTTGCCGCCAAAGACGCCGGCGGAATGTTTGGCGGATGTGTGCCTCTGCTATTGGTGGCAGGTATGATTGAAGGGTTCATATCTCCGCGAACTGATCTAAGCGCCAATCTGAAGATTGCAGTCAGTCTGGCTACTTGTATGGGTTTATTGCTATATCTTTTTGTACCGCGAGAAAAAATTTCTACTCATCAGGCTTAAATCGCCATTCTTTGAGTAAAATAGACAAAGCATTCGCGAAGGCACCTGTTTTATTTGCTGAGCTCGTGAACTGCGTCCCTATCTAAAACAGGTGTGGAGTCTAGTTCCATATGACAAACGCTGTGCTGGATCGAAAGAAAGAAAAAGCCTTTGCCGATAAAGTAATAAGAAAGGCTGTTCTGCGCAAGCGAAAGCCGCCAGGCCAGCGTCTTTTGATTTATACAGCAATCTCTTGCGCTGTGGCGCTGAGCAGCAATTTGGCACCATTTAAATTTGGTCAAGCAGCAAAACAACAAGTGCCACCAGTTTCAACTTCGCCACCACCTATAGCGCTTACATATCCACTGGATGAGTTGCGAGAAAAAATCGCACTCACTGCCGCACTGAAAGACCTGCGTGCAGGCGTATTCGCAGCTGACCTGAAGACCGGAAAATTTGTTGACTACAACGGTCACGATGAATATGCAGCAGCTAGCATGATCAAGGTTCCTGTATATGTTTCTCTACTGGCTGCTCTTGACCGCAAAGAAGTTGCTCTGGATCAGCAGCTAGAGATTAGGCAAGATCTGATCACTGGCGGTTCAGGATGGCTGCAGTGGCGCCCTGTCGGCACTAAGATTCCTTTGAAAGATGTTGCCGAATTGATGATCATCATCTCCGACAACACCGCCACAAACATGATTATCGATCTGCTTGGTGGCAGAGAGAAATGCAATCGCGACTACGTCAGTTGGGGTCTGCAAAAAACGCGCATCAATAATATGTTGGGCGATTTCGAAGGCACCAACAAAACCAGCCCGTATGACATGGTCTATCTGCTTGGTCGCATCGACCGAGGCGAGCTGATTAGCCCAGAGAGCCGCAAGTGGATGTATCAGACGATGGAGCGAACGAAAATTCGTACGCTCTTGCCACCAGGTTTGGCTCCCGGCTCGAAGATACTTCACAAGACCGGAGACATTGGCACCATGGTCGGTGACGCCGGAATTATCACCACGCCGACGGGTCAGCGGTATATCGTTTCGATGCAGGTTGAGCGTCCACACAACGACCGCAGAGCAAACTTGTTGATCAGAGCGATGTCGAAGATGGTCTATCGATGCTTCTCAGTGCCGTCTCTAACGTGTCCCGATGCAGAATCAGTGCCGCTTGAATCGCTCACCGGTGCACCCGCACACCACACGTCGCACTTCCATCCGCGCCCTCGCGTTCATCACCACCACCATCATCACTAATCACTAATCGCGCTTAACGGATACGCTTAACGGATAGTTCCTTGAAGCGTCACTGAGTGGTGCCGTGCCATCAGGTGCTGTCCTAGATTATCTAGTTTCTGATGATGCGGTCGGTTGCATATCCGAGTGCTCTACTTCTTTGACCGCTTGTGTGGCTGCAGTTTCTGAGTCAAATTCGGTCTTTCGTCCATGATCGGTCAGCGAGTCGTAGAGGACATTCGCTTTTTCTGACGGCGTGTAAGTTTGTGCGCGGTATAGCGTTTGAACATCTTTCACGGTCATAGGCACCAGCTTCTTTTTTGCCTCATCGTAATCGGGTGCTTCGATCGTATATTCCTTTCCAATCAGCGAGCCAGCTGCTTTCTTGATTGCAGCTTCGGCGTATTGCTTGTAGAAATGCTCGTTGATATGAAGGTGCCCTTGCTCGTGGGCCTTCAATTTGTCGCCGGCGTCTTTCGGTAAGGTGATCAATACCGGCAGAGACAGATCACATGCTGCTGATTTGATTACAAATCGATATGACCCTGGCGAGTCGTAGTGAACCCAATTGAAGTGACAAGAAAATTTCCAGCTGGGCTCGGTGAGCGCTTTCATGCCGATCGGCACCTTATCAGGCTTGCTGCCTTCGTAGTACTGGTATTCGACAGTGCTGGGAGCGACAGTAACGGTGACGTCGTCTGCGGCGTTGCACTTACTTGCGACAGTCGGTGTCAGCAAACACGCCACTGCGATCGACAAAAACAAATTGCGTCTCATAGAAAACAAAATCGTCCTGATTGATGCGAAAGATTATCCTAGGATAACAAATTCCCGCAAACGAACGAAATGCATCAATTTAAGCACCGGCTCGTAGTGTCCCAAAAACTTACGTGTCAAAACCTTATTTCCCAAAATCTACGTCCAAAACCTACGTCCAAAAACTTACGTCTAAAAACTTACGCTAAAACTAAAGCACGACCCGAGAGTCGTGCCCCATCCCTAACGCCAGTCAGAGACCTTTATTGATTTTTCAGTGCCAGTCGGAGACTGGCGGCCCTTGCCGGATGAAGCCGGCGCTCCACTACTCGATTCGAGGTGAGAGTAGCGGGCTCGTCAGAGGCAAGCTGTTGGTCACTGCACCACCGCTGTGTCTTTTGACACTGCCGAGCAGGCGTTGACCGTTGCGCACGATTGATTGTGATTCTTGCAAGCGTGTGCCGAGATTATTCAGGTCAGCATCAATTCTTGTGAGAACTGATTCAGCGTAGTGGTCAGCGCCTTCACGCACGCGTGTGGCCTCTTCTTCTGCGTCGATTCTGATTCTGTCAGCTTCGGTGATAGCTTCGCGACGCATCGCTTCAACTTCGCCTACAACTTGCTTTCTAATTCTTTCGACTTCAGCCTGCACTGCTTTGAGCAATTCTGATTCGTGCAGCATGCTTTCGGCTTGTCGTCTGGCTGTTGAAATTACTTGCTCAGCGCGTCGTTGCGACTCAGCGATGATCTCATCGCGCTGCTGCAAAATGTCTGATGCTTCGCGCAATTCTTCAGGCAATCGAGCGCGAGCTTTGTCCAGCACATCAAGAAATTCATCAGCGTTGATTGCTTTGAATTTGTATATACCAACGGCATCATCAATCAAGTGCTCGAGTAAATCGAGGTGCTTATAGATGGTCGTCTGCTTAAACGTAGCAGGCGCCTGGCCTGGTTGTTGGGCTTGCTGTTGAATCTGTACTGGTGGTGCGGTTTGCGTAGTCATCTACTTGGTGCCTCTGCTGAAATGTTGTTTCAGATAGTCGTTCACTGCCGGTGGAACAAACTTCGAAACGTCTCCCCCGAGACGGGCGATCTCTTTGACCGTTGAGGAACTTATAAAAGAATACTCGGCTTTAGACATCAGAAAAATAGTTTCTAGTTCAGGAAACAATTCCTTGTTCGCCTGTGCCATTCCTAGCTCTGCTTCAAAATCCGATATAGCTCTTAGCCCTCTGATCAATATCGTGACGTTGTTTTGTTTCGCATAATCAACGGTCAAACCCTGAAAACTATCGACGGTGACGCCATTCAGATCTTTGAGCGCGGCTGACATCAGTTCTTTCCGTTTTTCCACAGGCAACAACGGTGATTTACCGGGATTACCTACAACGGCCATAATCACTTCATCGAAGAGTTTGCTAGACCTTTGAATGATGTCTAGATGGCCTTTGGTCATCGGATCGAAGGAACCTGGATAGATGGCTTTGACCAACTTCCAAATCCTCCACTTATGATCTGAATACCTTGCACCAGCTTTCTTTTGGAATTGGAAAACAGTAGCGCGATTCCAGACCTTGTCAACGTAAGCATAATAACACGGTAGCTCTTGGTAATCGGTTGATTAACGGATGATCAACTCGATAGCCGTCAGGATCCGAAATGGCGTTCGAGTGGATATGCGGCGCGTTGGCCCCTGTATTGCGACTGGATTTTCGTGCCAGCGAGCCATTTCTTTTGTAAATTTTGCGCACATCTATCAGACGCGGCAGTAGCTCAAGAAGAAGCCAGAGTGGAGCTCTCGCTGCCTGCCAGCTTAACGCCGTCTGGGTTGGCCGATTTTGTGTCGGCATCTTCTTCAAAGTCGTCCCATCCTTCGGCGATAGGAAGGTAGAAGGAGAAGGTGGAGCCCTGACCCAGTGAGGATTCCACAGACAATCTGCCGCCGTGTTTTTCGACGATTTTTTTAACTATCGTTAATCCTAGGCCAGTTCCTTTGATGGTGTGAACTTTCTTCTCGACTCGGAAGAATCGATCGAATATCTGTTCTAAACACTCTTCTGGAATACCGATTCCATTGTCTTTGACGTCGACACGAATTTCTTTGTCTGCTTTCAAATAATTGACGATGACGTCAATCTTGCCACCGACTGGTGTGTATTTGATACCATTCGTGAGCAAGTTGATGATCACACGTTCGATCGATTCTTGATTGATGTTAACCAATGGAACTTCTTCTTCAGTGCAAACAAGAGCAAGTTCGATCTGTCGATCTTTAGCCATCAAGTTGAGTGCACGCAGTGCGTATTCAATTGCACCACGAATGTCTAGTGGTTCTAATTCGAACTCTCTGTTTCCTTCTTCGACGCGACTCAATTCAAGTACGTCATTGACGAGAAACATCAAACGATCTGCTTCGCTGTCGATAATCTGCAAGAATTCTCGATAGATGTCTGGATCGAGTTTTTCGCCGTGGTTGCACAGCGTGTCGACGTAGCTCTTGATCGAGGTGATCGGTGTGCGCAACTCGTGACTGACGTTGCTGATGAACTCACTCTTCATGCGCTCGAGTTCAGCTTGTTTTGTGATGTCGTGCATGATCAAAACTGAGCCGAGAAATTCTTTGTTCAAAATGATTGGTGCCATGTTGACGCGCACCACAAGCTCGCCTAAGTGCACTTGTTGTGCAACCGGATCGAGGCTTCCTGGTGAAACTGTATCGGTAAAGGCTTGAACGATTTGACAGATTTGCGGCGAATCAGGACCTTCCGTGCAAAATACGAGTGGCTTGCCGAGCAGGTCTTTGGCTTCTTTAGCAAAAAGTTGCGTGGCTGCTGCGTTGACGATTTGCACTTTGTTATCGCGATCGCAAACAACAACACCATCGGCGATCGACATGAGCACCAATTCCAATTTATTTCTTTCGGAGATGTACTTGTTGCGCTCAGCCATTAAACTGTCGACATTTTGTTTGTCGTACTGCTGCAGACGGCTAGACATATAGTTGAACGCGTTGACCACCTGGTCGATTTCTCTTCCGGCGCGCTGGCTGCGAATCTGGTGCCCAAAGTGCCCGGTGGCGATTTCGCTCGCTCCTTGTGAGAGCGTGCGTAGTGGACGATTGATCAAGGCGTAGTTGGTCCATAAGCCCATTGCGCCGAGCAGCCCCAGCAATCCAAAGATCGAGACGAGGAAGTTTTGCGTCTCTTTTGGTGAGCCCAAGATCGTGAACGATTGGTTGTCTAAGCCAACCCAGCAAATGCCCATCTGTTCATTGTTGCGAACCATAGGCACGGCGATGTTTGTAAGTGATTTGTAGCCTGGTGGGCTGTGGTAAACGCCAGGAATCGCGTAGCTCTTGCTTTGCTCATAAATAGGAAATACGTCAGGGCCTTTCCCGTGTGAGTGGAGCATCTGACTGTCTAGCAAGACTTCGCCCTTCTGATCGCAAAAGGCGATATATGCGATGGCTGGCGTCTGCACGCGTTCGGTCAAAATGTAGTATTTCAAGCCTTCCAGGTTGCCCGTGTTCGACAAAGCTTCTGCGCCGCCTCGCGCCAGGGCTTGCGCCAGTGCCATGCCGAACTGAGACACCGATTGGTCGATGATGGCTTGTGTGCGCGCTACCCATACCCAGGCGGTGAAGGTCACGAGCGCCGAGATGGACAGAAGTCCCATCAAGAGCAATTGTTTTTGAGGAGAGATGCGCCCCCACGACTGCCTGACCTTCGCGACAGTTCGCGTAAATGGCTGAAACGTCTGGGGTTCCGGAGGATTGGTTGGCTGATTGGTGGGTGGAGAGATGGTCAAATGAAGTCTCCGGCGCGTGTGCGATCAGTCGAGCAGCTTGCTGCCTAGACCCCTAGGGTAAAGGTTTGCGGCGCACAAACCAATATTAGCCCAATTTTTCTCGATCTTTTAAAAGTGGGATGGCTTTCGCACACAGTTTGACAGTTTAAAATCCACTTGCCAAGGGAACAAACTTTGAGAGGGCTGGGGCCTGGCAGATGGTGTTGAGGCATTTTTCGAGGAAAGGTAAGTGGCACAAACAGAAGGCACTGGTCAGCCCGGCGGCAACCCTCCCAAGGAGAAGCTGGATCCGGCTGCGACAAATGAAATGGTCGTGAAATACATGCCTCTAGTCAGGCAGATAGCCAGACGTTACAGCCAGTTCAACGCTGACAGTTTGGAAGACCTCACACAGGTCGGCTCTATTGGGTTGCTCAAAGCGATCAGATATTACGATCCGAACAGAGCTCGTTCGGCCAGTTTTAAGACGCTTGCAACTTGTTACATTCGCGGCGAAATTCGCCACTACCTCCGTGACCATTGTTCGCTAGTTCAGGTGCCACGTAAGCTGACCGAGATGAACGCGCAGATATCCCAACTGGAAGAGAAGTTGACCAAACAACTCAACCGCACACCCACGATACAAGAGCTATCCGATCAGTCCGGCTTCACTGTTCAAGAAATTCTCGAAGCGCAGCAATCATGGGAAGCTCGAATTCACTACGAATCATTGGATTCGACCGGTGAAGACGACGATCGTGAGGACAAACGCAGCTTGTCGGAAACCGTTCCAGATCGACGCTACCAAGACATGTTGATCGCGTCGGAAGAACGTGCAATTGTCAGTCAAGCTCTGAGACGACTGGGCGACCGCACACGCCAAATCATCGAATTCGTATTCTTTTATGACCTGTCGCAGAAAGAGACTGCGTCTGTGCTTGGGTTGTCTGAGATGGGCGTGTCACGTGCTGTTCATAGCGCCGTCAAAAAATTGAGAGATTCGTTGAAAGCAGAGGCGAAGTGAACAACGACAGTTCTGCTTCTTCTATTAGCTTGCCGGCTCCGGTGACTATAGAAGAGATAGTGCATGTCGCTGTCGATAATCGTGCCTCCGATATCCATCTCAAAGCTGGTATGCAGCCCATCTTGCGCATTGATGGTCAGTTGCGCGCAATCACGACAATGCCTGTCATGGAACAGGAAGCATTGCGCTCGATGCTAATGGCTCTGCTTAATCCGGTGCAGCGAAGAAACTTCGAAGAGAATCTCGAGCTAGACGCTTCTATAGTTTTTCAAAATCAAGCGCGTGTGCGCATCAATATGTATACCGATGTGCAATCAGTGGGATGCGCGATGCGCCTCGTTCCGCTCAAGGTGCCAACGCTAGCTCAGCTTGGTCTGCCATCGATTATCGAAAAGCTTACACATCTGAAATCCGGTCTTGTTCTCGTAACCGGCGTAACCGGAGCAGGAAAATCGACGACGCTGGCAAGCATGATCGACGAGATCAATCGTCGCGAACCATCGCACATTTACACGATTGAAGATCCCGTCGAGTTCGTGCACAGACCGGTGCGGTCAGTAATTACGCAAAGAGAAATTGGTATCAGCACGAAGAATTTTTCGACTGCTGTAAGAACGGCATTGCGAGCCGATCCCAATATTCTTCTAATTGGAGAGATGCGCGACGCTGAAACGATGGTGGCAGCACTGAAAGCTGCTGAAACTGGATTGCTTGTTTTTTCGACGCTGCACACCAGGTCTGCAACGAAAACAATTCAACGCATTCTCGGAATTTTCGAACCAAAAGATCAAGAAGCGATTCGCATGCAACTGGCTTACGCACTCAAAGCTGTCGTCTGTCAACAATTGCTGCCGACACTGGAAGGTGGGCGACGAGCCTTCCATGAGATCTTAATCAACACGTCGACCGTTCAAGAAGCAGTTCTCTACGGCGAGTTCGACAAGTTAAGCGAATATATGCGCAACGGTTCATATGACGGAATGAGCATCATGGACGATTCTATCTACAAAGCTTATTCAGACGGCTTGATCGCAGGAGACGTTGCCAATCAGTATGCTCTCAATACTGACGAGATGGAGCGCGCTTTGCGCGGCGCAACTGTCTCCTGATCGATATCGATCGGGCTGTGGGTGCGACTTTAGGTTAATTCGCATCAAATCCAAGTTGTCAAATGTTGCAAGGTAGTTAAGGTCTGCTAACATTCACCAGGTTTCGGGGTGAAGTTCTGTAACTTCCGCTTGCCGCCTCGATATTCGAAGAATATGCAAGCAGCTAAGTATTTTTTCAGAGAGGAAGCATGTCTCCTTTTACTAGCGAATCAACGGTGTCCCTCGAACATCTGGATGACTACCTGAAAGCTATCGTCAAGCTCAAACTCAGAGAATTCGTACATCTCAGCCCCTGGTTTCAAGACATTCCTTCGATCGATGTAAACAACTACATGCGTTTCGAGTCAGTCGACAGACCGAACTACGCCGAATATCTTCCAGAAGAAGATTGTCCGAACCGCTTTCATCTAGCGAGCGTGCGCCGCAGACGGGTCAGAAACTTCGCATTCTAGTTTCCATGCAGAGCGGGTGTTTGGTCGATGACTGCAACCGACTCTGAGATTTGAATCAAAACGCATTTGTCCAGACGCCTGGAAGGGCAAACACTCTGTGCTATTTACGGCGATTACGGAGAGCACTGCCATGACTGCTTTCTCAGCACTGTGTAGCAAGGTGCTGGTTGCCACTCGTTCTGCAAAGAATTGGTCGGGACGAGAGGATTCGAACCTCCGGCCTCACCCACCCCAAAGGTGCGCGCTACCCCTGCGCCACGTCCCGGCGACCAAACCCGAAGACAGCTTATGCAGTCAAGCTGCTCGGAATAGTCATTATATTATATGCACGCTGTTAGAATTAGGCGTGGTAGCTACCGAAGCTTTGGCAGGCAATTGCAAGACTTAAACGAAATCAACGTCCACGATCTATTCGGCTTCCAATTAGACGACTTCCAGCTTGAGGCAATCAAGCATCTTGAAGAGAACCGCAGCGTCGTTGTGTGCGCACCAACGGGCGCCGGTAAGACTGTAATTGCCGAGTATGCAGTCGAGATGGCATTGCGCAGCAACAAGCGCTGCTACTACACAACGCCTCTCAAAGCTCTGTCTAACCAGAAGTTGAATGATTTCAAAAAGAAATACGGCGAAGACCGAGTCGGTTTGTTGACCGGCGATATTTCGATTAATCGAGAAGCGCCAATCGTCGTGATGACAACCGAAGTCTTTCGTAACATGTTGTATGGCACCATCCTTGGTGACGTAACGAGAAACCTTCGTGATGTTGCATTTGTCATTCTCGATGAATGCCACTACATGAACGATACTGAACGCGGCACTGTGTGGGAAGAGTCGATCATCTACGCGCCAAAGAATATTCAATTGGTGGCGCTGTCGGCGACTGTCGCAAACGCCGCAGAACTAACGACCTGGATTGATGAAACTCATGGACCGACAGGTTTGGTGCTGTCGGATTTTCGTCCTGTACCCCTGCGCTTTCACTATTTTGGCGACCGTCACATTTATCCACTTTTGAGCCCAGGCAAAGGCGTTAACACACTTCTGAAGTCGCGCTTCGGCACGAAGAAATCAGCTCATAAGGATCGCAAACGCAGATCGGGACCTGTGCTTGGCGCTAGTCCAAACGATGTTCTTGCTGTTCTTTCTGGTCGCAACATGCTGCCGGCGATCTACTTTTTGTTCTCGCGACGTGGTTGCGAAGAGTCGATGAAACGTGCGCGCGGCATCCCTTTGATCAACTTGAGCGAACAAGCCGAATTGAAAGAAGTGATCGCATCGTTCACTAAAGACCACCCGAATCTGTTGAATCATCCACACCTCCCGTATCTTTTTGAGGGAATGTCTGTGCATCACGCGGGCATGCTTCCTAGCTGGAAAGGGCTTGTGGAAAAGCTTTTCCAGCGCGGACTTTTGAAAGTGGTTTTTGCGACTGAAACTCTGGCAGCTGGTATCAATATGCCAGCACGTTCGACTGTGATCAGTTCGATCTACAAACGCGCCGATGAAGGGCACCGCGAATTGACCGCATCGGAGTTTTTGCAAATGTCTGGACGAGCCGGACGACGCGGAATGGACGAAGTCGGTCACGTTGTCGTTCTGCACCATCCATTCGAACCAGTCGAAGATGCAGCGAAGCTGGCAACTTCACCAGCAGATCCATTGTCTAGCCGCTTCACACCTTCTTACGGCATGGTTTTGAATTTGCTGGAGCGTCACACGCTGGAAGATGCTCGGGATTTGATCGAACGAAGCTTCGGGCAGTTCCTGGTCAATCAACAGTTGGAACCTCTGTTCGAACAGAAGATGACCTGGGAGAAGGAATTGGAACGGCTGCAGAGCCCGCTTTGTCCGACAGAAATTGGTGATCTGCCGCTCTATGCAAGAAGATTGGAAACGATTCGCTCCAAGCACAAGCAATTGAAACAAATGGAGCGAGGATTGCGCGGCACGCCGAAGCAAGATCCCGCAGCCGAGCAAGCACTGGGTGCGGTGCATACAGAAATCAATGGACTCCTCGAAGAAGCTTATGGCATGCCGTGTCACGGTTGCCCTGTGCAAAAACCGTGCAGCAAACAGACCGATCGTATTGCGCAATTGGAAAAACGAATCAAAGAATTTGATCGACGTATCCACAAAGAAACAACAAAATATTGGCGAACCTTTGAATCGTTAGCGAACATTTTGCGACTAAAGGGATATCTAGACGGCAATCGCCCAACAGCGCTAGGTCGCATGGCCACAGGCATCCGCGGAACAAACGAATTGTTCTTAACAGAAGTTGCCGTCAGTGGATTGCTGGATCATTTGGATCCTCCACAAATGTCTGCTGTACTGACAGCGCTCGTAACTGAGGATTCTCGTTCGCATGAGCAGTCACGATTCCGTGTAAGCCCGCAGGTGGAGCTAGTTTTAGGCGAAATCAATACGTTGGCCCGCAAGCTGTACCGCACGCAGCGAGAGCTGGATGTAGATATTTCGGTGTCATTCAGTCCGACGTTCTCTGGGCTTACTGAGATGTGGGCGCAAGGTTCAACATGGGATGACATCCGCATGTCCACCTCATTTGATGAAGGCGATGTAGTGCGAGCTTTCAGACGCACGCTCGACTTGTGCAGACAGTTCATTCGTGCACCGGGAATGAAACAGGAAATCGTGGACATATGTAACGCCGCGGAAGTGCTTTTAGCACGCGACGAAGTCAAAGAAAACTTCTAGAGCTAGTACAGATGAGTCCAGATGCAAAAGCCCCGAATTCGAAAAAGCTCTGCATTTGCTGCCATGAAGAGTTCGATGGCGAGCTGACTGTCTGTCCTTCGGACGGAACCCCACTTTCACAAGTCGCGCACGAAGACGATCTCGTCGGCACTGTCTTTGCCGAACGATATGAAATTCTCAACGTCATTGGTGGTGGTGGCATGGGCCTGGTTTACCGCGCCAAACATCGTTTCATGAACCGCACGGTAGCGATCAAGGTGTTGCACAAGACTAGCAACAGCGCTAGTGAGTTGAAGCGCTTTCAATTAGAAGCTCAGGCGGCCAGCGCCTTGTCGATTCCGAACATCGTCACGATCTACGACTTCGGCACATCCCCAGCCGGTGAGCCGTATATGGTGATGGACTTTTTGGATGGTCGGTCGTTAACCGAAATCCTTGATGCAGAAGGGAAATTCTCGGTGCCACGCGCGGTAAATATATTCATTCAGATCAGCAATGCTCTGTCACATGCTCATGGCAAAGGCATTATTCACAGAGACATAAAGCCGAGCAACATTGTCCTGGTTAATACAGAAACTGAGAGCGACTTCGTAAAAATTGTTGACTTTGGAATCGCTAAACTTCTCGACTCGTCAGATCCCAACTCCGGCAATTTGACACGCACCGGTGAAGTTTTCGGAAGTCCGCTATACATGAGTCCTGAGCAATGGCGCGGACTCAAGCTCGATGCTCGCACGGATATTTATTCTCTGGGTTCGGTCATGTATCGCGTTCTCAGCGGCAAGAATATATTTGACGACATCGACTTCCTTCAACTGATGTATAAGCATGCAAACGAGATGCCCGCTTCGTTTGTAGAGATCGGTGTATCCATACCAGGTGAGCTGGAGTCTATTGTATTCAAGGCATTAGCTAAAGATCGCGACATTCGGTTCCAATCGATGATGGACCTTGTGGCTGCTTTGGAGCAATTCAAACAATCAATTTCACCTGACGGTCGCGAGCTGGAAATTATTTCATCAGGCAAGATGCTACCGCATACGGTATCACCAGGCGAGGCGCCAGCCAGCGCTATTCCAATGAGCACGATTCCGATAAGCGCGGTGACAGGGGGCGTCGACGAGACCGTAGCAATGGTTGAATCCCGTCCAGCAAGCTCGTCTCAGGAAACCCAGCCCATTCCGGTAGTAGCGAACCGGACCAAAGAGGACACAGTTCAGATCCAAATTCCAAAACGATTAATAGGATTCGGTGTTGCTGTTTCATTGATAGGTGTTCTCGCAGCGTTCTTTGCCTGGGGCTCAAAACATGAAAGTAAGAATGCTCCAGTCGATGCAAGCCCGCCATCTTCAGTGATCCCCGCTCAACACGAACAAACTTCGCCGCCCACCTCGGGTGCAAAAATAAATGAAAGTCATGACGGCAGCCGCCAGGATGGAAATTCTTCAGAAGAACCGAAAAAAGCTAAGACTGTGAAAAGCAGCCGACCAAATCAGCACCGAACGGTTTCGCATGGTACAAGTAGTAAACGGGCTGTAACACCCGCGCCAGCCCAATCGCGTCATGGCTTTGCGAAACTGAAGAGCAAACTCAAAGGGTTATTCCGGAAATTAGATAATATCTAAAGCCGCATGTTGTCAGGGTTTGATGCATTTCTCAGGGTTTTTGCCCAGGTCGATCTGGAATTTTCACCCAAAATTTGCTGCCGAAGCCCACTGTGCTGTCTACTCCGATTGAGCCCCCGTGCTGCTCCGCGATGTTTTTGCAGATTGCTAGGCCTAGTCCAGTGCCCTTGTGTTTTTTGTTCGCGCCTTCGGCTTGTTTATAGCGTTCGAAGATTGTCGATTGCACTTCAGGTGGAATGCCGCAGCCTGTGTCCGAGACTTCAAAGACTGTATAGTTCGCTCCCCGTACTGCTTGCATTCGCACTTCTGCGCCTTTCTCTGAAAACTTGACTGCGTTTGAGAGCAGGTTGATCAGCAGTTGTACGAATCGGTTCTGATCTACAGTGACGTAGAGCGTTGACGGTTCACAGACGATTTCCACAGAGTTCTGTTGGGCAAATCCATAGACGGATTGCTGTGCCTGTTGCATGATGCTGCTTGCGCTTATCTCTTTCAGGTCCAAAATGACCTCGCCAGCTTCTAGTTTTTCCAAATCGAGAAGTTCGTTGATCAAGCCGATCAGGCGTGTGATATCTTGTTCGGCGGCGTCCAGGCGCTTGTGTCCAGTCTCGTTGACGGCTCCGTAAGCATCGACTGACATCAGCGTGAGAAGATTGAGCACCGAATTTAGTGGCGTTCTCAAATCGTGACTGACCATGGCCACGAATTCTTTTTTCATGCGTTCGACTTGCTTGGCGGCCGAGATGTCGTGAACCACGCAAAAGTATGATTGCTGCTTTGGCGACCAATTAGCAGTCCAGTGCATATCTGCTTCTTCGCCGTTTTTTAACTTGACTCTGGTGTCGAAATTTTTAGACTCGCCTTGCCCCTTCGTCAGGCTGTTTGTCACTTTGTCTGCATCTTCAGCGACGATAATTTCTCGCACGTTCATGCCGAGCAGCTCGTTCTCGTCGTATCCCCAAAGTTCTGCGCAGGCGGGATTGAGCGCAACGAATCGATTGTTCGAATCGAGAGAGCAGATAACGTCTGAAACATTGTCTGTCAGGGCTCTTTCGACTTCTGCGGCTTCCTTGAGAGCGTCAGCCATTTCGTGCAATGCCACGTCCAAATCTGAAATTTCATCTGCACCTGGTACCACATCTGGTAGCGCTTCGCCCATTGCGATTTTTCGACTGTTTGCATACAGAGTATCCAATCTTTTGACGATGTGATGGCTGAACAATCTCCAGCCGACAAGGGCGAGCAAAATATTTCCGCCGATTCCCGCATAAATAATGCCTTTGAGCAGGTCCGCATAGAGTCTGGCTTTCTCTGGTCCCTGTCGCTCGATTTCCATTTCAGGACCGAGCATCAGTCCAACTTGTTCTTTGATATCTCGGACCAGTTTGACGATCTGCTTTCGTCGCTTGTGCAATTGTTGGAACGAGCCCAGGTCTTTTCCGATTTGTCCAAGCAATCGATGCACGTCGCCGATAACGTCGATGCCGTGGTCGATTGCCGCACCAAATTGCTGAATGTCCGCCTCTTCCTTGGGAGTAATCGCGAGGGCAAGAAGACTTTCGTATTCCTGGTGTATGGCTATGAGCTTTTCCTGGAATTCTTTATCATCAGTGACCGTGTCCGATGCGCCTAAGCTGACTGGCGCCAGTTCAGATATGGCGTTGTAGATCATGACAATTACGGCGTTAGTGTGCCCGATCAGTTGCCGAGCGTGTTCAGCCTCATTTCGCTCACGCTCGGTTTCGTTCAAGAGATAAATTAGAGAACCGAAAAAGACAAGTTCCAACACTAGTGGGATGGCAACAAGGATCAGGCCTTTTTGCGTAAGATTGAACTTGCCTTGAATCAAGTTTCGTCTCCGGTTTTCACTGCGTTGATGCGATAATTTTACGCTGTCTGTACATTTATGGGTATGAACCTCAAAAGGTCCTGGGCAAAGGTTGGACGATGACAAAGATTCTGCTTGTTGAAGACGACAAAAATATGGCTAATACCGTTGAGGACTGGCTTAAGACCCAGCAGTACGAAATTGATGTCGCATACGACGGTGAGGACGGAGCCGAGCGCCTGCTGTTTTATCAGTACGATGCCGTGATCTTAGATTGGACCTTGCCAAACAAGAGTGGCTTGCAGGTCTGTCAAGAATTTCGTTCACGAGGTGGGAAGACGCCTATTCTCATGTTGACAGGCAAGGATGCTGTTGAAGACAAAGAAGTGGGCCTCGATTCGGGCGCTGATGACTACCTGACCAAGCCGTTCCATCTGCGCGAACTAAGTGCGCGCATCAAAGCGTTGCTGCGCCGTCCGGTGGTTGTTGTTGCCGATCTTATTAGTTTTTGCGGAATTGATTTGGATACGAAAGCTAGACGCGTCAGAAGAGGTGGCGTTGATTTGAATCTTGCGCCGCTAGAGTATAAGTTGCTTGAGTTTTTGATGCGTAATCCTAACGAAGTTTTTGCGCCTGAAGCGCTCTTGAACCGTGTTTGGCCGAATGATTCGGATGCTTCCAATGAAACGGTGCGCACTTGCATCAAGAAGCTGCGGAAGAAAGTCGATATTGAAGGCACTGATTCGGTGATTACTAATTTGCCTGGTGTTGGCTATCGATTTGATAGCACCAGGTAGTTCAGTCTTGGTATCTTATTTGGTGGCAGGCTCGTTAGCTGCGCCAATCAATACTCCGGCGGCCCTTGCGGCTGAAGCCGGTGCTTCATGCGGCGCTCCTATTGCTTCTCGATTCTTAAGAGCAGAGCTTTATTATGTGGGCTACTACTTCATCTACCGACATTTTGTCCGATAGGATTAGAACGGCGTCGTCTGCCATTCTTAGAGGCGCAATTTCTCGGTTCGTGTCCATCTGATCGCGTTCGATTATGTCTTTCAGCAGTGTGTCGTAATCAGGATTTTCTCCTGCTGCCTGCAATTCTTTTAGTCTGCGTTTTGCCCGCACCGCCGGTGATGCTGTCAAAAAGATCTTTACGTTGGCATCAGGCAGAACTACTGTGCCGATATCTCTGCCGTCTAGAACCACGCCGCCAGCTAATGCCAGGTGCCGCTGCTGGTTTACCAACTGCTCACGAACAGCGCCTATGGCAGCCAGTTTGCTCACTAGCTTGGTGATGTTTTGCGATCGAATTAGCTTCGTTACTTCTTCGCCGTTGACGAACACCAAAATCTTTTCTTCGTCATGACCAGGACGCAACTCGATCTTCGAATCAGCGACCGCTTTGACGACCTGATCGCTGTCATCGAACGAGATACCCTTCTGGACGACCAGCCATGTGGCTGCGCGATACATAGCGCCAGTGTCGATGTACAGATATTCGAGCGCATCGGCAATTTTCTTAGCGACAGTAGATTTGCCCGCACCTGCGGGGCCGTCGATGGCTATCTGCAAGGTTTTTGGAACCCTTGCTTCAGCATCTCCTTTTCTGATTTGGTTTTCAGAAATCACCATCGCAATACCTAAACATGCGCGCTGCTCTTAAGGGATTTTACTCGACCTCAAGCAACTTAGCGAGTCAAAAGTAATTTAGTGTTTCTGAGCCGATTTAATTTTGGCGGAACGATGGGCGGCAGTGGCGCCTGCGCGGTCGCCCATCTGGTGGGAGAGGTAAACACTGAGAGGCTTCCAGAAAGCAATCGCCAGTAATTCCAGAATAAAGAGAAAACCAACGGCGCCCACCATGATCATTGGCGAGAGCCCGCCAGTGTTCCGTTTGCCTGGCTTGATTTTCGTGTCAGTGTCTGCTTGATGGGTGCGCGGCGCGGAAAGTGCCGCCAATTCATCCGCAGAGATTGGCTCTATTACCCGCACTGGAGCGACAGGCGCTATCGGCTCAGCCACTGCGTTTGGCGCAACCAGAGGTTGCAGAAGCTGCCAGCTAGCGTTTGGATTTTGCGGCTTTGTTTCGACAATTTCGGGCTTAGGCTCAATCGGGTCGAATGCATTCGAGCCAAAGACTTTGTCTAGCAGCGACTTCTCATCATGCAACCCATTGGGAGATTCAGGCAAATTGGGCACAAGAGGGATGACTTTTTCAAGCTCAATGTTGAGTGAATATGGGATGCTCAGGCTGTCGTCAGGACTTGGGCGCAAACAGGCGAAGTTGCCATTCTCGATGCTGAGTAGCCTGCGCACCGCTGGATAGCCGTTCTCGCGCGTATTCGCAATTATTGCAGCCGTAATGAAACGGCCGTCAACAATGCAAATTTTGCCGTCGCAATCGCGCGCAGTCGTGGCTACCCGCAGGAGCAAATTCCCCGACGGGCGTTTTTCTAAGATTTTCAGAAGTACGTTTTTAAGCTGTACTTCGTCAGTCAGGCGACCCTCGAAAACAACATCCAATTGAACCGCCTTCGCCTCATTTTTGCTTCCTACCGCGGCGCAGCGCTACCTCTGTTAAGGAAACCTTTGAACCATTCCATGAACGGCATTGGTTTCGGCGCATGTGCTCCGGCTTTTGCCTGGGATTCCTGCAGATTCATGCCTTCCGACATATATCTGACTATCTCTAATATTTCCCCATCTTCGGGAAATCGTCCCAGTTCTTTTTTAGAAAAGATCAGAAAGCTTTGGTCTTGTACTTCAAAAACTCCGCCGGAAGATTGAATCAATGTCGAACCTTCGTGGAGCGATTCTTCTAGCTCAGCGGCCAACCTGACCGCTTTTTGTTTGTAGCCTCACGCACCGCAATAGGTGATGCTAAATCTCTTGGCTGTACTGTTCGTCATATTGTTACCTCATTTCGAATTTGGATTGCTGACAAAAATTCTTTTCCACCAGGGCATATTCAAGACTTCCTGGTATTGATTCTTCAATGCGATCAGATCCTTTTGCGCTTCGAGAAGTTCCGCTTTTAGCGTGGCTGTCTCGACTGCGTTGACCTGCAACAGTCGCATAGATGATTGTAACTCGCTGAGCAGACGCAGGTCTTCCAGGTGTGCGCGACGTTCTTCTGATAATTCTTTGTGCGTTGCCGCAAGTTCGCGCAGCAAATGCAGTTCCATCATAGGTTTGGCAAAAGCCAGTTTAGATGCTGCTTTGGAAAGAATCTGACGAGTTGAAGAAACCGGTTGTTCGCGGCTGGTTTCGACAATTTTGTGGTGCTCCGATGCGCGATTGTGCTCAATTAATCCATCAAGATTGAACCCCGGCGGTGGTGTTATTTCCCACTCTTCGTTGTTGTCCACAATAATCTTTTTGGCTGTCCAGCCGTCAGGCAGCTTATTGCCCCATTTACCGGAGAGGCTGCGTTCCAGGGCGCGCATCGACTTGCCCAGGGCGAAGGCAGCGTCTTTCAAGTTCAACGACGTTGGCTGCTCGCCGTTTCTCTCGACCGAAATATGCGGTTTTGAACTCAGTTCAAAATCTGAGTAGAGCTCAAATGGTTCGATTACCGGTTTGGTGACATCTTCGATCATGTTCGCATCCTGTAATGGCGCACTCTGTACTGGGCGAGGTCCATTGTAGCGGTTAAAGTTCTGTCGGTCTTGAATACGGCTTTATTTGTGAACGGCTCAGTCGGGATCGAATTAGGCACGAAAATGTAAGTGTGGCAGAAAGGAAAAGCAGACCCTTGCGAGCCTGCTTTCACTTTTTAGACGGATTATTGCCTTCGCTTGTTACTTGATCAAGCGACCTTCAACGGCTGCCCAATCGATGTTGCTGAAGAACGCTTCGATATATTTAGCGCGCTCAGCTGGCTTGTAGTCGAGAAGGAATGCGTGTTCCCAAACGTCCATAACTAAGATTGGTTTGAAGCCGGCGACGTTGCCTTCTTCGTGTGAGCTGATCCAGTGGTTTGAAAGTGTTTTGGTGTCTGGGTCTTGGAACAAGATAGCCCAGCCAACACCGCGCATTGCGCCGACTTTGGTAAAGTCGTTCTTCCAAACATCGAGGCTGGAATACACTTCGGACAATGCTTTGCCGATTGCGCTTGATTCTTTCAATTCGGAACCGCCGGCTTTCATGTTGCCGAAATAGTATTCATGCAAGACTTTGCCGTTGTATTCCCAGCCGTAGCGGCGTTTGATCTCGGCATACTCTGGTTGCCCTGCTTTGCCGGCTTCGGTCAGTTCGATGATTTTTTCGTTCAAAGCATTTGTGTTTTTGACATAACCTGAATACAAACCAAGGTGTATTTCAAGGGTCTTGTCTGAGATGCCAGTCAAGTTCTTCAAATGCGAGAAGTCTTTCTCCGCATAAGGTTTGTATGAGATTTTTTGCTGTAAGGTCATCGTGTTCTCCTATGCAGAACAGTAAGTTCCGGGGCGTTGATAGTTAGCGTTAATTCATACCATAAATCTATTTTCAAGATGTTGAAACATAGATTAAACCCGGTTGCACGGGGCTTTTTATTACAGTGCACGACACTTCAAGTCGACAGTTGCCCTGTCAGCTCAGGTGTTTGATTGATACTGTATGTGGTGCTTAACTCTTCTGTCCGAATTTCGGCATCAAGTCGCTAAGCCGCTTCTTCGGCTTGTCTGACTGGTCTGAGTGGTCGTCTTCGCTGTCGGCGAACAAATCCATTGGTCCCTGAGGTGCGGATTGCTCGGGAGAAGCTGCCGCAGGTTGTTGACCATCAGGCGGCTGAGTTCCTGCTTGAAGCGACTGAGCTGCCTCCTGGAACATCTGAGCGGCAGGTGATGCTGGAGCGGCGGGCATAGGTTGCCATGCGTCCTGGTTGGTGGTTGATGTGCTTTGCCAACCAGGCAATGGACTTGGTGCTGCCGACTGCCAGCTTGGGGCACCTGCTGGTGGCTGAGCGGCTGGTGCTTGCCCTGGTTGTGCAGGTGGGGCTTGCCACTCTGCGCCAGGGTCGGCTGGTCCTTGCCATGCTGAGCCTTCTTGCGGAGCTGATGATGTTGGAGGCTGCCATTCAGTTGGGGCCGATTGTGCAGCTGGTTGTGCAGGCGCGCTGGTCGCCCAATCTGCTGATGTTGCAGGCATCGACGTGAGCGATGAATTAGCCCAATCTGCTTGTGAGTCGGGTGACGGTGCAGCAGGAGCAGCTGGTTGAGCTTGCGGTGGTGCTGCCCACGCCCCTTGTGCCGCTGGCTGAGCTGGAGCAGACGCCCAGTCTGGTTGTGCAGCCGGCTGAGTCGGTGCAGCTGCCCAGTCTGGTTGTGAAGCCGGTTGCGCCGGTTGCGCCGGTTGCGCCGGTTGCGCAGGTGGAGTCGGCGCGGCTGACCAGTCAGCCTGAGCTGGCTGCGCAGCTGGTTGTGGAGGTTGCGCTGCTTGTGTAGGAGCTGGAGTCCAGTCTGGCGGCGCCACTTGTTGCCCGCTGGCCCAGTCTGACTGCTGCTGAGCCGCTGGTGCGGCTTCGGCGGCTGGTGCTGCCGGTGGTTGAGCCCAACCGTCTTGTGCTGGAGCGCTTGCCCAGTCATTTGCTGTAGCTGCAGGCTGTTGCGCTTCCGGCGGCGCGGCATGCGCTTGCTGTTGTGCTTGTCCGCCTTGCCAGGCGTCGTTTGTCATCTGCGCTTGACCGCCAGCTTGCCATGGATCGTTGGCTGCAGGTGCTTCTGCAGCTGGTTGAGCTGGTGCCGCAGATTGCGCTGGTGCTGCAGGTTGAGGTTGTGGCGCCGCTTCTGCTGTTTTTGGCATCCATTCGTCTGGAGAGGCCGCGTGCCATTCACCTGAACTGGTAAATGGATCGGCTGCTTCGGCAGGCGCTGCCTGTGCTGGTTGCGCGAAAGGATTTACTGGTGCACTTGCGGCGGGTTCTGGCTGATTAATAGATGAGCCGAAATCTGCCAAGGCTGCGTCAACTTCAGCGCTTGTAGGCTGCGAGTCCAGTGGGTTTGGCGTAGCGTCAGGATTTGCCCATGCAGGAAGTGTCGAAGCATCGATTGCACTTGGCGGTGCACCAAGAGGATTAAGCGATGGCGCGGTTACGTCAGCGGCAGGTTGACTGATTGGCGCAGGTGCGTCAGCTGACGCAGGTTGACCGAATGGCGAAGCTGCCTCAGCTGTTGCAGGTTGTGCGAAAGATGCAGTGTTGTCAGCTTTCGTCGCCGACGCATCGGCATCTGCAGAGGTTTCGGCATGGAAAGGATCCACGGCGGCGCCAGGCGATAGTGCATCCTTCTCTTCAGTTTTTGCTTCGGACATCTGCGCAGTCGTTTCAGACCCAGTGTCATAAGCATTTCGACTGAATCTGTCTGGCGTGTCGAGAAGCGCTTCGGGCACTCCGGGATCGGCTCGCAGTGGAGCGGTGTTCCATCCCAACTCATTGAATGCTTGTTCGAGCGTGAAATTGTTGCGCTCGCAATTTTTGAGCACAATCATTCCTTGCTCATGGTTGAGCACTCCGGCTCCGATTAAGTCGTTGCATTTTTCTGCCGCATCGACGAGAGATTTTTCCATCACTCCAGATACTCTCAGCATGTTTGCCATGATGTGGGTATCTTTCGAGCCTGCTCGAATCGCCTGCTCGATCTCTTTGGCTGTGATGATTCCAGAAAGTTGTAAGAACTGATAAAGCGGCAGAGGCTCGATGGCAGGCATCGGAGGCTCTTCTATAGCGGTTGCCGTGGCGGCTTTCTTCTTCGTCGATGGCTTCTGATGCCCAATTGCGATGGCTTCGCCCACTGATACGTTTTTGCTTTTGACAGTGCGTAAGAACTTAGCGGCTTCGTCCTTCTTGATTGCGCCTGCTCCAACCATTGCTTGCAGGTCGAGCGCAGCGTCCAAAATTTCTTGAGAGATCACTGAAGACTGCAGCAGAACTTGACCAATCGGTTGTTCGTTCAGCAAACCTACTTCAACTGCACCCATCAAGTTTGGCTCATCGACGATGCCGGCGAGCACAAACAGCTCTCCCAGGCGCACGGTCTCTGGCATAGGAAGGCTCAGGGCGCCAGTTTCAGCTAAATATTGTTCGATCGGAATCTGCCGCTCTTTGGCGGAACGCAGCCCCTGGATTGCCTGCTCGCGGGTCAATTTTTTATCGCGAATAAAGACCTGAGCATTCAAAGTGGCTGCCAGCATCTGTTCTGTCAGCACGCCGTTGCCAATCAGAACTCTGCCAAGTGGCAAGCCGATTGACTGGCACTGCAAAAGCGCTGCATTCAACGCATCGACACCAACGATGTCAGCGGCGAGAAGTAGTTCACCAAGCTTGTTGGTAACTGCGTCTGACTGTTGATTCCACTTCAGTCGCTTGAATGCTTCTTCCAGCGTAATGTCTTCCGCGCCCACCATAGTCAGGGCTTTGATCACTAAGTCAAACTCGATCAGACCGTCTTTGAGCAGAGATTGCGCTTGCACCGCAGCTTGCAGGTGCTGCTCCGTCAGATAACCTGACATGATTAAAACGCGACCTACCGGCAGCCCTTGCTGCTTTGAAATCATCATCGCTTCGCGTAGGTCCGAAGCTTGAAGGAGTCCCGCTCCCGTTAGTAAGTCGCCCAGTCTGACGCCGTCGGTGGTCATATCTTTTCTCGTAGGTTCTAGCTATTAGAATATGCCCACTGAGGATCATAGCTAGCCAAACAACCGTGAATATTGGTCGAACAGCTTTGCTGCGCACTATCCAATGACAGGCTTGCAGCTTACAATCCCAGCCCCCGTTAGGCTTGGGCTATCTCGGATAGTCTACACGAGCTAGTCCGTTCAGTGTATGTAAAACCTCAGGTCTCTTTGCAATGGAAGGTTGGCGGCGATGCCACTGAATATGGTGGCGAATTGTTTCGGTTGGTGCGATTCTCCGGACTGCTATGAATGAGTCTGATTGCCGATCTTTCATAAATAATCGACGTCAATCAACTGGGCATTTTAGTAAGGATTTCTGGGACGAGAAAGGGCGCCTGGCCATTCCAAGATTTGACCTTAAATATTCGCGGGGGCAATATTACGTATATACAAGCCAAAGATCCAATGTACTATCAGTGTTGACAAGAGATGTTCTAAATGGATAAGTTTTTTCTCTCAATCAATAACAAAGTTTTGCTGCCAGTCGTGTTCCTGGGCGGCGTTATCGTCTGGTTGCTGCTTTGTGAAGCGCACTATCAAAGCTATTGGAACGCGACGATTTATCGCGTTCAGACGACAGATTTCAATTTGCTCCATCATTCGCTGCCTTCAACGCTCTCTCAACTTATCATTGCGGGTCGAGACGACGAAATTCAGAACGTCCTGGACTCGACATTTGGAATTTTTGGGCTGGTCGTAACTGACCCATCCGGCGAAACCATTCTTTATAAGACGAACAAGGAATATCACCGCAAGTCGTGGCAGGCAAAAGCCACTCCTGAAGGACTTCTCGAGGAAGGCAAGAAGGAGCCGTTTGACGTGCTTACTGATCCGCCACCGCTCGAACCAGTCTGGCAGCATGATTCGCCTCGCGCTGAAGCTGCAGTGCGTGACGTGAACGCCGTAAACGCAGGCACACGCGTCATCGGTCATCTTTATTATGTGCGTCCCGACCCACCGCCGTTCCCCGATGACCTGGGTGGCTTCCTTACAACGAATCCCGGCGAGCTTTCAGGCGCCAAGCGCGGCTATCTATTTATAACTTTGACCACAATTGGTTTCGGGCTGGTGGTTATTTTGCTAGTCATGCTGCGTCAGCGCATGGTTGAGATGCGGCAAATTGAGCTTGACCACATCCAGCGCGAGTTGGATATCCGAAAGAAGGCTCTGGAGCACCTTTCATCTGAGCTGGTAGCGCAGAAGTCGCGCAAAACATGGTTAGAGCGTGAGGCTGACGAGTCTTACAAGAGAGCATTAAGCCTCAAGCAGGCACTAGAGAAATTGCGAGACTCGCTCGCCCTGGTGAACGCTGGAAATAACGGCGTACCGGGCAACGGTAACCAGAATCCCAATGCCATTAAGATCCGCCCGGCGGTTCATCCTCCTTCGGCTTTGCTGGAAGAGATTGAACAGCTGATTCCCGCCCTGACTGACAATGCAGGTTCTCTAAAATCGCAAGCAACTTTGCTTCACGATTATTGCGCCATTCTCGAGCAAAGACAGACAGAAATGAGAACAATTGTGGAACATGCTTCTACGAGGGCGCAACAACTGCCTGAAGCTCTTTTGGACATGTCTCCCCGTTAACTGGAAGCCATGATAAGCTTAATCACTAAGGGAATTTGGACCCGTGCCGCCGCTTGTCTGGAAGGTGCGGCCAAGTGTTGTTTTGGACGTGGGTAAGTTTTAGGAGCCTATGAAACCTGCAACCGGCAAACGTAAAGCACTTTCGCTACAGGCTGTTCAAGAAGCTAGCAGCGAACCAGTTTATAGGCGCGGTGTTCAATATTACCGCCGTAAGAAAGTGCTCAAATATGAAGAGCTTGAAGGCGGCACAAAGATTGAGGCGCTGGTAATCGGGTCCGAACCGCAGCCTTATAAGGTCGTGGCGACGATTGAAGACACAGGTGTATTCAAGGCTGAGTGCTCGTGTCCTTACTTTGAAGAAGTTTGCAAGCACTCTGTCGCAGTTTTGCTGACAAGCATCGCCAAGGCTAACCCTGGAATTCGTTTCGATTTGAACGAAGACCGCCCGCCACGAGACGGTGGCGGCGAGCGTGGACCGAAAGCGAAAGAGCTTTTGGATGACCCGCGCGTGCCTGGAGTGCAGCGCGAAGTCGACGACTTTACGCTTGGGCTCCTGGTTTTGGAAAAGCCGTTGGCTTTGATTGTTGGCACCGTACCGGATGAGGTGCAGGGAAAAGTCAACATTCTTAAAGTGCCGCCCGAAGTTTTAAACATTCTCGAACCAGATTCACGCATGCATAAACTGGCCAAATATTTGACCAGTCTGCCGCAGACTACAAAAGGAATGGCTGGTGGTCACCGCATTCCGCGTGGAGAAGAAGGCGTAGTCATCGGACACCTGAGCCTCTGCGCTAAGTTGGTCAATGCAGCTGACGGCAGCGAAATCACTTTTTCAACGACGCCGCTTAAGCCGCGCATCGTTCTTTCAGAAACTGAAAGCGGTGAATTGCTCTTGCGCATCGAAGCGCTAGATGACAGCGGAGAGCCTGTTACGCATCCTGTGTTTTTCTTTGGCACGTCCTGCTGGGTATTGTCTCAGAACGTTTTGTACAACATCGATGTCAGCGCTCTGCACAAACTTTTCCCGTTCTTCGATGCTCACGGTCAGATGACTGTGAAATTGGAAGTGGTGCCAAAATTCCTTGCCGTAGATTTGCCGATCTTCTTGAAGCGGCTTAACGTCAGGCTCGACGAAGCATCAGCGCCATTCCCTATCTCGATTGTCGAGCCACCGCGAGTGGTGATCAAGGTGTCTGAACGTAAGGCTCCTTCTACTCAACCGGGTGGAACCACCACTATCACGTTGGAAGTCTGTCTTGGCTTCGGCTATGGCAATCTGGTCATGCCGTCTAGAGATGAAACCAGTGCTGTCGAAGCAGAGCAATACACTCGCACCATATCTGATACCGGGCAGAGCGTCTGGGTCAAACGACTCTGGGAGCAAGAAAGTCAGGTGCGCAGATTCCTGTCGAACCTGCAACCACAGCGCACCATCGCAGACAGATTCTTCTTCGTAGAAGAGCCTGCGCTGGACGTTCTATATCATTTGCAATCCGAACAGTATGCCGACTGGGATATCAGCGGTCTGGACACGTTGAAGCATTATCTGGTCAACAAAGATCCACTCCGATTGGAAGCGAAACTTTCGCTCAAGAAAGATTCGTTCAAGTTTGATTTCGATTTGCAGACTTTCGCCGGTAAAGAAGAGGTGCCGTTCGGACTCGTGATCGAGTCGCTTTTCCGCAACCGCAATTTCCTTAAAATGTCCGACAACAAAAACGTCAAACTTCCGAGCGCGACGTTGCTCAGTTTGATGAAGTCGATCGGACAGAGTAAAGATGCATCTCGTCCTTTGTATCAGGCGCTGCAGATCTCGCACGCGCTGGAGACGCACGATATAGGTATCGACGCAGACAAAGGCTTCCAGGAATTTATTTATCGCATCCACAACTTCAAAGAGTTGGAGCCAGTCAAGCTCAATCCAGACTTTAAGGGCGAGCTGCGCGACTATCAAAAAGAAGGAACCAACTGGCTTTCGTTCTTGAGAGAGTACGGGCTGGCCGGAATTCTTGCAGACGATATGGGTTTGGGAAAAACCATTCAGACTCTGGCCTTGTTGCTCACTCATCACAAGAAAGGCAAGCGTCCACCATCTCTGGTTGTCGCGCCAACATCCGTTGTCTACAACTGGCTTAGTGAAGCCGAGAAGTTCGCTCCAACCTTGAACACAGCGTTGTTCCTCGGTCGAGACAGAGGTGAATTGCTCAAGACTCTGGAGAAAGAAAATTCCAAGAAGCCTGATGTTATCTTCACCACATACGGTATCATTCGTCGGGATTACGAAACCCTCAAGAATATTCAATTCGAGTTCTTGATTCTCGACGAAGCTCAGAACATCAAAAATCCAGAATCGGTTGGAGCCATCGCTGCTAAAGCGCTGAAGTCATTCCACCGTCTGGCTTTGTCTGGTACTCCAGTAGAAAACCGTTTGAAAGAATTGTGGTCGCTTTTCGATTTCCTTATGCCGGAATTCCTCAGCACCTACAAAGATTTCAACGAAGTTTACGAGCGTCCGATCGAAGCGGGCATCGAAGGGGCTGGACACAAACTGCGTAAGACTGTTCATCCGTTTATTTTGCGCCGCTTGAAGAGCCAGGTTGAGACTGAGTTGCCGGAACGTACCGACATTATCAATCTCTGCGAATTGGAAGACGATCAACGTTCGCTGTATCTCGATGTGCTCGACGAATGTCGTCAAAAAGTATTCAGCGAAATTGCCAGCCGTGGCATCAAACGGTCTTCGATATCAGTGCTCGCAGCGTTGTTGCGTTTGCGACAGGTATGCTGCGACCCTCGCTTGCTTAAGGATCATCAAGGGCCTGTTCCTGGTTCAGCAAAACTCAATTCGCTTGTGCACATGATCTCCGAAGTCGTGGATGAGGGACACAAGATCCTCATCTTCAGTCAATTCGTTGGCATGCTCACATTGATTCGAGCCGAGTTAGAGAAAGCTGGTTACACCTACGAGTACTTGGATGGTCAGACACCTGCGCAAGACAGACTTGAGCGTGTGAATCGATTCAACGCTGACCCCAAAATCCCAATCTTCTTAATCAGCTTGAAGGCTGGTGGCACAGGATTGAACTTAACTGGTGCAGATTACGTCATTCACTATGACCCCTGGTGGAACCCAGCAGTAGAAAACCAAGCCACAGACCGGGCTCACAGAATTGGTCAGACTCGCCACGTATTCAACTACAAGTTGATCACACGCGGCACAGTCGAAGAGAAGATTCTTGCATTGCAGCGCAAGAAAAAGGAGTTGGCAGACTTGATCATCGGCGGGGATGATAGTGTCGCAAAAGAACTCACTAAAGAAGACTTAGAGTTCCTCTTCTCGTTCTAGAACACAGCGATTATCCGCTGAGCAAGTCGCAAAATTTTTCATTGGATATCACCGCGCGTGGTGGTAATTGATCTTCATGTGAGGCCATCCTATGCCAGCAAATCAAAGTATTCAGACGTACAAAACTTACGTTGAGATGATGGTGCGTTATCGCATCTGGTCAATTTGTGCTGTCATCGTTCTTTGCTCTGTAATCTGGTTTTCGCAAGCAGAGAGCAGCAACCGACTGAAAATTGTCTCGGCGATTGGGGTGCTCTTCGCAATAGGTTGGGCAGGCACTTTTGTCGCGGTGCCGTTGCTGAACAGGTCCATTGGGCAGATGGAAGAAGCAGATAAAAAGAAGGGCATCAAGAAGAATTGGTAGTCTAGTCTGTGCCGATCTCGACTTTGGTGAACAGATCGTAGACTCGAGCGCTTCCATTCCCGGCTCGTTTTTTGGCATCTGGTGCAAGCGTCTCTAGTTTTTCTTTCATATCAATCTGATCCATCGCCAGTCCGCGATTTCTAACGGCTTCTTCACACTGGGGCTGTAGCTCTAAAGTCTGGTTGTAGTCTGCAATGGCCTTTTCGTGCTGACCTGTCTTGTGATACGCCAGTGCTCGGCTAAAGTAAACGGTGGCGTCTTTTGCGTTGAGCCTCAAGGCCTCCGTGAAGTCTTCAATGGTTTTGTCGTACTGCTCCAGTTCGTCATATGCAACGGCACGGCAGATGAAGTTCACCGGATCCTTGGGGTCGAGGTCAATCGCTTTGCTCAAATCTGAGATCGCTGATGTGTACTCTTGCAGGTCGCATAACGCTGAAGCTCGCTCAGAATAAGCGATCGCGAGAGTAGGGTTCAATGCGATTGCTCTGGTGCAGTCTTCAATTACATCATTGGGGCGGTTAGTTTCGGCGAAAATCAATGCTCGGTGAATGTAGCACCACGGATCGGACGCGTCGAGCGTGACCGCATCGTTGCAGTCAGAAATAGCTTGTTTAACATTGCCCAGAAGGTTGTGCGTGAAGGCTCGTTGATACAAAACCTTGGGAATGTTCGGCGATAGAGTGAGCGAATAATCGAAATGTTTAAGCGCTTCTTCCGGCTGACGCAGTTTGAGGCAGAGCAAGCCTGAAGAATAGGCGCTAACAGCTTCAGCGACGGACTCTGTCATATTTCCTCCAACCCTCTCCTACTGACACCCGATGTATCGATTCCATCATGCCCAGTCTATCGATTGATCACGCTCAATCTCAATCTATTCTAGCGCAACTCGTAATGTAGACTATGGGTTACTGTCTGAGTATTCGATAGAGTTCCTGCGCAAATTGCGCGCGAGTAACCAGGTGCATGTCATCTCCCTGGATATGCTTGGACATACGCTTGCCAGTTTCGCATAAATCAGCCAGAAATGCCTTCGATACCGGGGTGTTTGCTTCACTTCTTTTGAGTTTTTCATTGGGAATTATTTTGCCAATTGCCAGGCACGCTTCTTCTTCGGTGATTGGTTCGTCTGGTCGAAAGTTCAGTTCTTCCACGCTGGCTTGAAAGATTTTCGTGGCGGCGACGAATTGAATGGCGGCAAAGTTTTCGTGGTCGGTTGCGACATCGTCGAACCAGTAGATGGGCGACCCGTGTTCGACTAACTCCATTTGCAATTTTCTCAGTCGTTTGTAGTCTTTAAGATAGTCTTTCGCTTCGCGACCGTCTCTGCACATGTGAGCAGCCAGAGCACCCTGCGCTTCGCCTATTGCCCACTCGATTGGGTGCAGTCTGTATGCGCCGTTTGTGATGTGGGTGACACCAAGATTTTTGCACGCAGGTAGTAAATTGGTGGCGTCGCTTGGGATCAGTGAGGATAGCGAAATTTGAAATGGGGAAGTTTGTTGAGCTGCACCAGGTACTTCCTGATGGCCGTGGATGTCGACGGGATAAAGTCCGATGCCTACTGTGTCTTCGAAAGCAGTGGAGCGCGGCAGGTCGTTCGAGCTGGCAACAATGTTTTGTTCGATTATTTGTTGGATTGGTTTGATTCTGCGCGATTCTCGAATGTACGGAAATTTCGATAAGCCGTCATCTGTTGCAAGTACATCTTTGCGCAACATCAGTTCTGGATATCCTTTGCCGCCATCGTCTCTGTCTGCCTCGGTTTGCAGCCAGTAGAGAAATCCCAGGCTGAGATATTTTGCTCGCGCCAAACGCTCCGATTGTACGAGCGCAGTCTTGTCGATGATGTTCTCTCCACGTAAATCGTTGCTATCCCAGTTGATCATCGAGACATCCACTGGATAATTGGAATCATTGAAAAAATCTTTGTCGATCAATCTCCTGTACGTCCAAAAGGGCAACAGTTCTGACTCTGTGCCGTCTTCATTTTTGCGGAAAGCAGATTCGAACATTTTCCAGCCTTGTAGTGAAAACTTTCCTTTGCCATTGAATTCGTCGTAAAACTTCGGTTTGTCGATCACATGGTGCTCACCAGGTCGGTATTCGATTACGAATGGAAATACGTAGTCCTGAACATTCTCAACATCGCCTTGTTCGGGCGCATGCGGCTCGGTAGTGCTGCTGGCAGAATCTGAACCGCTACTATATTCCATTTGGCAAAGTGGCAAGAGGTCACCAAGTTCGGTGGCGTCTACAAAAACTTTTGCTTCAAATTCGATCAGTTCGCTGCTGTCTAAATTAATCATTCCGACCGAAGACAATGTCTTTCTGCCGTTTTTATCACTCTGGCAAGTCGCATAAACTGGCTTGTAACGCAGGTATGTGGCAAGCTTCCCGCTGGACTCAGCTGGCTCTAGTCTTTTCTTGAGCACGTCCAAACAAACTTTTGGCTCGAATGCCAGTCGACTCACCCAGCAATTTCCTGGATCTAAATATTTTTTCGATGCACCGGTGGCTGAAAGCTTTCTGCTGTTCGTGTAAAAATGTCTGATATCTCGTCGTACGTCCTGATAGCTTCTGCAGGCGCCACTAGTCTCGACAAGATAGTTCTCATCCAAGGCAGAAACGCCTTGCGCGGTCATTTGTCCGCCAATCCAATCTGTCTCTTCCGTCATGCAAACTTTGATCGAACCGTGCTGAGATTTAGTTGCTGAGAGTGCCGCTGCGACACCACCAGTGCCACCACCTACAATTAAGATGTCGCACTTCACGATCTGAGTTGGTTTTGAGGCCGGCACTTTGCGTATTGAATCGGCCGGACGCTCCGCGTTAATTCCCTGAACGTCGACAACTTCAGTCAGATTAGATTGGGCTCGGTTGTGTTGAGCTGCCATGGCGGACTCCTGTGAACAAAAAAGAAAAGGTGATACTGCTAAGGCTAGTAAAATTGAACGCCGAATCATTAGATACCGAGTGCATGATTGCTGGGCTCGTTCAGTCCGGGCGTCATTTTTTTCCTCCTGACAGCGGCAAAAATTTATTGAGTAGTTTAGCGATATTGAGAGCCGTTTGCCCGCTACAATGCACATGTTGATTTAAGGGTAACAATGTCGATGAATAAACTTAGTACTGATATCAAGAATCGCGCTGCGAACATCAAACTGGTTTTGATGGATGTAGATGGGGTCTTTACCGACGGAACTCTCTACTATTTCCCCGGTCCGGATGGGAAAATGGTTGAGTTCAAGGGATTCAATACTCAGGATGGTCTGGGTTTCCATCTTCTCAATGAAGCTGGCATCAAAACAGGACTGATTAGCGGCAGAGATTCGCCCGCTGTTGTTGAACGCGCCAAAATCCTTAAAATTCAATACGTTTATCAAGGGCATCTCGAAAAAGAAGCTTCGTACAACGAAATTCTCAAAGATGCGAAATTGAAAGATGAGCAAGTCGCGTTCATTGGTGATGACTTTACCGATGCACCGCTGATGGTGCGCTGTGGACTTTCCATCGCCGTGGCAAATGCTCGTCAAGAATTACGGGCAATGGCGAATTTCACCACTGAAGCTCCAGGCGGCGATGGCGCCATTCGCGAGGTTGTGGAGTTGATCCTCAAGTCGCAAAACTTGTGGCAAGGCGTGCTGGAAAAATACAAGCTGAGCGAGACGAAGAAAAAATCGATTGGGCTCTAGTAGAGTGTGATCCGTTTTTCTTCGAGGTTGCGCACCTCGTAGCCAGGCGGTACTTTGAAGGTATCGTCTGGCATCGCCAAATCGCTGTACTTTGATGTTTGCATGAGCCAGTGATATGGGTGGTGATTGTCAGCCCTTTGTTCTGCATACATGAGATAGCCGAATTGTTTGTCGAACCAGTAAATTTCATCGCGCACTTTCCAGCCTTCGCAGTGCAGACCTTTTATGTCTCTGTCGCCGATAGGGATTTTTGTTTTGGCGGCAGGTGAAAGGTAAAACAGATCTACGTCCAATTCCCACGGCTCGTTGTTTTTAAGTGTCGTCCAGTTTGCCATGCGTTTTTCATTGTTAAACGAGTACGACTTTCCCTGCAAGAAGTCGTCGAGACGAACGACGTGGGCGGTTTCGTCGGCGAACGCAACGTATCCGTGACCGTCTGAGGACATTACGCATTGCCTTGGCGTTGCCTCTATGCCCTGCTCGTTCTTGCCTTGCCATAGTGCGTAGGTCAAGGTATATGCCTTCTTTGGATAGGTCAGAGGTTTGGGTAGCTGTTTTGTTGAACAACCCGTAAGAGTAACTGCCGTCAAGGTAACTGTCACCAGCACGATTAGCCAGACACTCGGGAATGCTAGACGGGCGCTCGGAAGGATAACGCGATTAGAAAACGTCTTATTTTGTGTGCAGTAAAACTGGTCGATCATTAAGCTAGCTCTGATTTCCCGGCGATTTAATCTGCATTTCGTATTTTCACCACTGAAGACCGTAGCAAACTTCTCTAGTATGTAACTCTCAGCGTACCCGAATCAACTTGGAAGTGTTTGCCGTGAACCCCGGTCAAGCAGCAGAGATAGCGACAGCCGTCGCCACTAAGATTGCGCCAGAATCTACGGCAGCGATGCGTTCGCTGGTGAGCAAGATGCTGGGTCACAATGTCGGCGCAGACGTGGCGGAAACTGTTGGCAGTCAGCTGCCAGGTGAGTTGTCTGTTGCTTTCCGCAAAGAGTGGCTCGAGCAAACGGCCAAGATGTATGGCACTGAGGGCAAAGTAGCAGGGCAGGCGAATGCAGCGGTTGATGCGTTGCCCACCTTCGAAGTATTTGAGCGCTCACCGATGCTCGACGCCGTAAGCCAGACTACGTCTACAGGACGCGGTATCGGTTTGTACCAGGATATGCTCAGCATGAAACCGTCTGATTTCAGTGGCAAAATTTTGGACGTTGGTTCAGGATCGTGGCAGCAACTCGCATATGATGCAAGACGCGCAGGCATGAACGTTTCCGTCACCTCAGTCGATCCAAGATTTGGCCTGCCGCTTGTTCGTGATTTGGCTGATGCTGGTCAGAACGTGACCCAGCGCTTGATTGGAAGACTCTATCCTGAGCAAGGTACTATCGCTGCGACTGCTGATAAATTGCCCTTCGCCGACAATACTTTCGATAAGACCGTGGCGATGTTCTCTACATCACGCTACAGAACCGGTATGAAGCAGATTTTCGACGACTTGTCCGAGATGCATCGTGTCACCAAACCTGGTGGCGAAGTTCGCATCTATCCAATCTGGGAAGAGCATGTCGACCGTTTCAGAACCGCCTCCAGAGCCCTCAATTTTAGGTCTAGCTTCAAACCTGACATACCTACGCTCCGCCCAGACTTTGAGGCTGGACGACCTGCTGGCGTCATCGACGAAATGATGACTCTGCACAAATAGAATCAGATACTGAGCAAATATTCTCTGTACACTTCTGGATCGATTGCTTTCAGCTCGTCCACAAGCATACGCTGCATTTTTACCTCAGAAGCAATGCCGCCGCGAGTAATAGTGATGCTGACCTCAGTGTTTGGTGGTCCAGCGATCATCTGAAAAATCTCTTCTTTCGAAAGACCTTCGGTGCTAACACCATTCACCGCTGAGATTATGTCTCTGTCCTTGAGCCCGGCTTGATAAGCGGGCGTACTCGGGAAGACTCTCCGGATGGTCGGAGGACGTCCAGTTTCCATTACGAATTTTAGTCCAACGATTCCGATGTGTGCGTTTGGGTGGCCATATGTGTTCGTACTTAAGTTCGCCTTCGGTTTCGTACTTTGTTTCGTATTTGCTTTCGTGTTTGCGTTGGATGCCAATTTTTGAGACCAAAGCGAGACGGCAGAGCGCGCCACTTTCGCAGCCTCTGTCTTCGGATATCTTCGCTGGATCGACTTGCAGACATTGATAGCAGCGGCAGTTTTTCCCAGTCCCAGTAGTGCAAGAGAATAGAAATAAGCGGAATTCGGATTTTGCCAATTTGCTCTCTCATCTGCTTCGAAAGCTTTGCAAATTTCGCTGTAGCTTTTTGCTTTATAAAGACTGCTGAAGTCCGTCGATTCTTTTGCAGCGACGGAGGAGCTGATGACTGCCGACATAACAGCCGAGGCGATGAGCTTTATCCTAAGTTTTTGCTTGTTCATTAAAGAGCTGCGTTGGTTAGAGCTTGCACAACAATAGTGTAACTCAGTCGTTAGTGGCTCAAGCTGCTCGCCGTGTTTGCAAGAATGAATACTTGGTGGTGTCGATATTGGCTGTATTAGCTGTCAGAGTGGATCTAATTGTCTTTTGGGACAAGCTTGTGTTTGCCGAATCCAACGCAGCTTGCAGGCTAGCACCTGTCTTCATCAACGATTGAGCCACTTCGAGATTTCCGCTGTTCATGCAGGCGCCGATCAATCCCTGTACGTCGCAAATGCTTGATTGTAGAAGAGCGATGTCGCCGAAGGTAATTGTGCCGTTGGCAGCTTTGCCTGCAACAGCGCTTGCAATGCTCATCGCTGTAGCCAGTGCCGATGTAGCTTGTTGAGCGACTGATTCCTGGTCTGAACCAGCGCGGGCGATGCGTCCATCGGCGAGGGTAACTGTACCGTCGTGTGCGAACTTGGTTCCGTCAGCGAATTGGATGTCGTTGTCAGCGCTGACTTTGATGCCGTTGCTGGTGGCGATGCTTCCATCGTGACCGATGAAATCATTGGTGACTCTATCGGTGGTGCCTTGCTTGGTGGTAATTACGTCGTCGGTGCTAAGTGATTTGTCGTCGATTACTACGATGGGCCTTGGCTTGTCACCGGGCTTGTGGTCCTTCGGCTCAGGCTCGGCTATCGTGCTCTTGTGAGTGTCCCATTCATAGGTCGATTGATAACCACCGAGCAGTGTTGATGTCGATGTGTTGGCGCCGGTTGTCACCATCGTTACTTCGACTTTGGTTGGAGTCGTAGCTGGGGTGACCGGGTGCACGAGGCTTGGAATAAAGCCTGTGGGAGCAGGAACTGGCTCATCAACGATTTCATCGGTACCGCCCACGACTTTGCCGTCGCGAACGGTCAAGAATGCACCGTCGCCCAGGTGCAATTTGTTGTCCTGGTCGATGCCGCTGAGCATTGTAATAGCTGCCTTTACGGGAGCTGTGATCTTGTCGCTGTTAACGTCGACTTCTTGTGAGGCGCCGCCGTCTTCGATCATGTAGATTTTGCGATCTTGAGCTTTGCGAACAATAGTGGTCTTGCCGATTTGAACGAACGCATCGCTCGAAGCCATCATTCCAACCGTTTCGCCAGAAGACAAAGTTCTCGAGACGCCGTCGCTGTATACATCCCACTCCTTGCCTGAAGCGACGACTCTTCGTGCGCTGTTGCAGTGGTCCATCATTCCGCCAGACAGGTGGCGTCTCATCTGATCGCCGTTAATCAGAGTTTGATTTTCTTCTTGTAGTTCGCTGGCAATTACGGATACTGGGCGGGTGCCGATTAGCGTGCCGTCTTTGTTGAAGATCTTGTACTCACCATTTTCTTCAACAACGCGAACACCCTGTTTTGTGTTCCATGCTTGAGTGTTTGTGTTGGTGTTTTGCTCGTAGGCGACGCGGTCTCCAACAACTTCTTGAACGACTCCTGCAGCTGTATCTTTTACGATTTTGCGATCGCCATGTTGAATTTCAGTGTGTCCGCCAGTCTGTGTTGTGACAGTGCCGTCGGCTTCGGTGTGCGTCGCTGTGTTGCCTTCGATTTTGGTTTGACCAGGCTTGCCTGCTTCGGTTTGAGCGTCTCCGGTCTTAGGCAGTTTGGTGTCGTATGCAGTGCGCTGGAACTCAACACCATTTGCGTCGACGTGTGCTTTTGGAACAATGCCATCGACAGAAGCAACTGTTGTTTGTTTGGCTTCAGTCGGCTTCGCAGATTTTTCTGCACCGGCGCCTGTTGCTGTGGTGGCTGTCGATGCTGCTGGCGTGTCGCCTTTGTTGGCGTTTTCTTTCGCGCTGATGATCTGTTTCCATTCATCAGTTGAGACATATTTGAAGATGTCGTCTTTTTTCTTTGGTTGCGCGTCTGACGTGACCGCGTTTGCTACGGCTGCAGCACCTACCAGGGCGCCCAGTCCAGGAATCATCGACGCCATGCTCGTGGTTGCTGCAACCTTGAAGATGTCGCCAGAGGTGCTGCTTTTAAAGACGTTTTCGCCGATTGAAACTAGTGACTTCGCTTCTGCGATTCCTGGCAAAAAAGAAGATACGGTGGTGGCGAGTGAACCGGCCAGGGAGCCAGCGCCCGAGATGAGCTTTTTTGCTTCGTCTTCAGTCGATTGCAGAGCCAACCCTGGAAGGCTCACAGCGGTAGATACAGCCTTCTCTCCAGCATGAACCAGGCTGCCCAGTCCGTCTTCTGCCATCTTCTCTACAGAGCCAGCCAAATGCAGCCCTTCAGAGGCTACTGATTTGATGCTGTCGAGAATGCTCATTGTCTTATTGGAACCTGTCTGGCGGGCGGTTGGTTTGCTGACGACCGTATATATGCGGTTTGTTTGAATCTTGGACAGGTGCCAGAGCGATATCGCTTGGGCGCGGACACAGGGTGTTGTCTGCCCCACGGGCTCGGGTGTTCGGGGTGCGAGAGTTAAATTAAAGAAATTACAGGTTGGATATACTGAGGGCAGGATAAGCCGGCTAAAGCCGGCGCTCCGTGAAGCGACGCTCCCTGAGGTGATGATGAGTGGGTTTGATGAGCCTGTTGGGGTGCCTGGTCGTTATTGGCACTATGTGGAAGACGGCGGCAAGATCTTTTGTGACCTTTGCCCTCGTGCCTGCGTGCTTAAAGATGGGGACAGGGGGTTTTGCTTTGTTCGGAAAAATGTTGATGGGCAGATGATGCTCACTACATATGGGCGCAGCACGGGTTTTTGCGTTGATCCGATTGAGAAGAAGCCGCTCAATCACTTTTTGCCCGGGTCCAGTGTTCTTTCGTTTGGCACGGCTGGATGCAACCTGGGCTGTCAGTTTTGTCAGAATTGGTCGATTAGTAAATCGCGCGAAATCGAACAGTTGAGTGAAATAGCTTCGCCCGAAGATATTGCGAAAGCGGCTCTGCGCTTGGGTTGTAGTAGTGTCGCTTTTACGTACAATGACCCAGTAATCTGGGCTGAATATGCCATTGATGCAGCTAAGGCCTGCCACGAAGTGGGCATCAAAGCTGTCGCCGTGACCGCTGGTTACATCACTCCTGCAGCTCGTCCAGAGTTCTATTCCGTCATGGATGCAGCCAATGTCGATTTGAAGGCGTTCACGGAACGATTCTATGAAAAACTGACGCTATCAGCCTTAGAGCCCGTGCTCGACACGCTCAAGTGGCTGAAAGATGAATCAGACGTCTGGTTTGAGATTACAAATTTGATCATTCCAGAAGAGAATGACTCTTTTGAAGAAATTGAGCGCATGTGCGATTGGATTGTCACCAACCTCGGAGATTCCGTTCCCATCCACTTCACGGCGTTTCATCCCGACTATCGCGTCAAGCACCGTTCACCGACGCCTCATCAAACACTGATCCGCGCCAGAGACCAGGCGGTCAAAGCAGGAATCAAGTTTGCCTATGTCGGCAATGTCAACGATGTTGAACGGCAGAGCACTTACTGTCCGAAATGTTCCAAAATGCTGATTGAACGAGACTGGTATGAGCTTGGTCGCTACGACATCAAAAATGCTTCCTGCAAACATTGTAAGACGCCCATTGCTGGCGTCTTCGACAAAGACAAAGGGTCGTGGGGTCGTAAGCGGATGCCTGTAGTAATCGAAAACGAAAGCGCCAGACCTCGGTATCCGGGACTTTCGTAGCAACTGACTGATTTGCATTTACAATTGAGAGGCGGAGCCTTATCCTGTTGAGGGGACGTGCGCTCACCTCTTTATCCGATGTCGACGAGCGCCTCTCTGAATTGAACGTGGTACTGGATGTGGTGCATCATTGTAACATCGTCCAGTTTTTCTCTCAGCATCCAGGTGATACCAAAAGTAGTGCAACAGCTCTTTCTTCTAAGATTGATGATGTTTATAGTCGGTTCCGTTTTTCTCGGCGGCGGTCTACTTTTTGTTAAGCAATCGCTCGATGATGCAAAAAACGTGATTGAATCAGTTCTGTTCGCCCTGATGGGTGTGATGACAGGTTTGCTACTTTGCTTCTGGGCAATTGCAGGCATCCCGGATTAAGTGAGGATTTAAGACATGAATTTGATGCGCTCTACCCTGAGAGCTGGACTTGTATTGAGTTTAGCTGTGTCTATGGCACCCGTAGTCTGCAGCCCTGCATTCGCCAAAGACAAAGAAGGACGAGCGGGCAGCTGGAAGACCGGAGCGCAGGGCGCACCCGACCTGGCTGCTTGCAAAAAACGCGTCAAAGATAACCCAACAGACGCAGAGGCACAAAATGACCTCGGTTGGGCTTTGCGCCAGAACGGCGATTTGAAAGCTGCTGAAGTTTCCTTGAGAGAGTCAATCAAGCTCAATCCCAATCTCGGTTATTCACATTCGAACCTGAGTGTTGTTCTGCTTGACGGTGGACAGAAGGCCGAAGCTCTAACGGAAGCGCAGAAGGCTGTTGCGTTGGATGGCAAACAGGCTATCTATCATTCAGTTCTCGGAAACGCGTTGTCTGCAAACGGCGATGCTAAAAGTGCTATCAACGAATATAAAGCTGCGCTCGCCATTAAACCAGATTATGAAAATGCGATGTACAACTTGGGTCGTGTGCTCGACCAAGATGGACAGGCAACCGAGGCTAAAGCAGTATTGAGTCAAGCATTGGCGCTCGATCCTGGTGATGACCGCGTCGTTAAACTGCTCGATCAATTGATGAAATGAGAATATGTCGCAACAGTGTTGTGACGCCCATGATTTAATCTGCCGAAATTCCGAAAGTCTTTAGATTCGCATCAGAACTAGGTTTTCCAGACTTTTGTTTTGCCATTGACGAAGAAAAAGTTATGGCTTTATCAGGTTGCGATCTCTGTTGTTAGTATTTACACAGAAGAGCACGAAGAGATGGAGCCGTCATGAGCTGCGCGAAACTATTAAACGAAGTGACAGAACTCGAAAAGACTTTTGCACTGAGTCCAGTACCCGAAATCCAAATCCCTACTGAAGCAGTGATTACGCCTAAGAAGAGAGTGATTCGTGAGTGTGCTGATTTGCGTAACTTCTGGGACGACGAATGTGAGCGCGGCTGCGTCAGCGTTTCTGCTTAACGATTAAATCGTTGAGTTTTGCTCAGAGTTTTAACTGAAGAAATAAAGAAAAGAGGAGCAATGTGAGTGCTCCTCTTTTCACATTGTGGTAGCGAACCGCTAGTCTTGAGCGGGTTTGACCCATTCGACCGCGGTTAGCTCGCAGAGCTTCTTCAAAGACTCAATTCTTATGCGGCCAGTCACTCTCGCTTTGCCTTTAGATTTGAGTTCGAATCCAGCATCTTTGAGTTTCTTCAAGATTTCCTCAGTTACGTCCGACAGTTTGACTGTGATGTTGACGAAAGTTCCGTCGCTGCATTTCATTGCAGGAAGGGCTTTACCCGCCAATTTCGCACCCAGCAGTTTTTGCAGTTCTTTGTCGAGGTTGCTAGGGACGTTGGTCGGAATCTTGCCAGGCTTGTCGGCAGTTTTGTCGCTGTCCTCTTTTTTGCTCTCTTTCAGACTATCGCTCAGAACTTGGACTTCTCTAGTTTTGCCTGACTTCGATTCTTCATTTGGCGTTTTCTGTCCGAGCACTCCACTGACGCGTGTTGTCGAAGACATCGGTGCGCCTGAGCTACCTTCGCCGTATGATCCTGCACCTGAACCTCCGCCACCACCCACAGGTCGAACGAACGGAGCCATTTTTGCGTAACCGCCGCCAGGTGCATAGTTGTTGTACGCCTTCATCGGCGCCATTGAGTATCTGGCAGATGGTGACAGTCCTTTCGAGTTCATGTAGGCGCCGCCGAAGGCTTGTTGTGGCATAGGCGACGATGGCATCGGTTCTCCGAACACTCCTTCGCGGCTTACGCCGTCAGGTAGTTCGACCGGTACTGTCACTGTCTTCACGACACCATCCTTGGTGACGGTCTTTTCTTCCACAGCGACGAACGATGTGTAGTTAGTCATGATGTGGTGTTCCAGAGCTGTCTGGATGATTTCATCCTTGATCTCTTTGTTTATATTGCCTCTCTGGGCTCCTTGATAGTCTTCTGATTGAAGTCTGTCCACTTTTGCGCGTGCCCAAATCGAACCTAAAACTTCGTTGTTCTGATTGAGTTCGGGAAAGTTTACCGCCAGCGTTTGGCTGTATGGCTTGCCGGCTGAGAACCCTTTAAGAGTGATGGTTCCTGCACCTGGCTTCAGATATCTGCCTTTGATGTAGAGCGGTTTTTCTGCCCATACATCACTAACATCTTTTGGGAATACTTCTTTCACTTCCAGTTTGCCGAAGTCGACTGAAACGTCGGTCAACACTGGTGACGAAATGCGATCGTAGAATTTCTTTCCTACTTCGGCTCCAGATGTGTTGAGCAAAACATAGTCTGCTTCACCGCCACCTTCGGCTGCAATTCCGTCAATGAGCATGTGGTTGACACTATTGCCGGTGCCAAAGGAGAACCATCGCGAAGTGCTTCGATTCTTCTTGATCAAGCCGAGAATCTCCAGATCGTTGCCGACGTATCCATCGGTCATGAATGTGACGATGCGCAATCTGTGCTCGTCAGCAGGAATCGAGCAAGCTCTTTCAACGGCTGGCCCCATCCAGGTGCCACCATTTGCTTGCAGTTCGTCGATGAATTGATTGGCTTGAATTTTTCTTGCGCCAGTAACTTGTTGAGCTTTGTTTTCGAACAACAGCTTCTGTTGCTGAGAAAAAGCAATGATCTGGAAACTGTCTTGCGGATTCATGTGATCGACGATGTAGCGCAACGTTTCTTTGGCTTTATCCAGCGGCGCGCCGCGTTGTGAACCAGAACAGTCGATCAAGAAGATCATCTCTTTCGGTGCGATCTTATCGACAGTGACTCGTTTTGGTGGCAACAGCATTAATGTAAAATAGCCGCTTTCTGTTTTCGAATCACGATGAGTGAGATAGCCGCTCTTCAGGGCGTCTCCGGCAACATCCCAACTCAAGACGAAATCTTTATTTGGAATGGTCTCTTTATCCTTCAGAGAAACCTTTGCTTCGTCGTTGCCGACTTTGGTGACATTGATTTCGTGTAGTTTTGACGAGATGTTTTGAATTGGAACGCCCGCGTCAACATCTACATCTATGGAAATATCGTGACCGGCTCTCGTATTCGCCTGTGTCACCGGTGGTGTTATTTTGGAAGCGTCCGCAACCGTTGTGGTGTCAGGAGCCCAGCCAGTGCCTTCCTTGCCGGTGGCATCACCAGGAATGAATCGGGGTCCAACAACTGTCGGGAATGTGTACGAGAATTTGCTTGCGTCGTACTTAAGCAGCTCGACATAGGTAATTGTTATGTCGATGTTGGCACCCGATTCGATGTTAGCCACCGACTGCGTAAAGATGTTGGTACGCTCCTGGTCCAACAATGAGGCTACGTGCCCTTGCGCCTTGGCATTTTCGTAAATCTGTTTTGCTTCTTCGCGTTTTTTGATCGACCCTTTAATGATGCGATTGCCCACTTTCATGGTCATGCTGTCGACAGCACCACTTTCAGACAGTGGGAAGGTGTAGATAGCCTCGATCTTATCCTTATACGGATTTGTGAATGATTGCTTGACCGTGACTTTAGCGACATATCCGGCAATTTTCGTTGAGACACTGGTGTGCTTCAGTGCACATTGACCAAGGGGCTTGCCAGCGCTCGTCATCGCGAGCAGGCTGCCTGCACCCGCCGTTTGAGCCTGTGCCTCACCCGGCTTAGATTCAGTGGTCGGCGCCAGGGGCGACGCTTGCACAGGCAAGAGCAATGCTGGACTAGCTGCACTGAACAGTGAAAGCAAGGTTGTGTTGATCAAGAAAAACTTGCCTATTTGGCTCAACGCATCTTTGTGTGCACTTTTTGAGCCGTTCCGATGTCTCATGTTTAATCACCTCGACACTTTGCCATTTATCAAGCGTACCTGACTGGACGCGAACATGTCTTAGGGTTATGGATAGAGTGGCGTCAGGACATAACCGCAGAGCTACCCCGAAAAGGTGAGTGACCTGGTTTCGAAGTTAACCTAAATACACCTCATGTGGGATGCCTAGTTTGCCAATGATCGACGATGTTAGTGAAAGGTATCGCAAACCAAACACGCCGTTACAATCGAGAGGGGTTCCATGCGAAGAAGTTTAATCGATATGGTCAAGAGTATTTTTTATTCGCAGGTTAACGAGGCTGAGCCGGTTAAGGCTCGTGTCGAGAACGCACGTATGACAAGCAACAGGTTGAAGGCACTGAAGCCGATAGACCCGACTAAGGAGCACAAAATTCCTCAAGCCGCTTCGCCTGTCGACCCCAACGATCCGAAAAGTATTTCGAAGCGGGTGACGACGCTTGCGCATATGAGCCACTATCGGCTTGAGGCTTATGTGGCTACACTGCCCACTGAGAGCCTGGAAGCGTCTGAAGATTCTACTGTTCGGGTCTAATCAGATTCGGATTCTGAACACTCTTTGAAAATATAGAAGGCACTATTGGTGGTGCGATTGAGAATCGGTTTCCCATCCATGCCATAACCGCGCACGGCGAATAAATTCTCCGAGTTATGCACGATAGTAATGCTTCCTGGCAAACCTATCCATGACTTTGGTGGGTGTTTCGCACATGCGTCTAATCCATTTCGAGACAGACCGTAATCTGCGGCAACTTCGAATTGCACATAGTGTGATGTTGAGGCTGGCAGCTCTCTTGCCAGCAATTCGCTTTCGAAGTATGGATTTTTTGTGCCGTTCAATTTGGTACGCACTGCGATATTTTCAAAATCTGCGAGTGACTGTGGAAGCTTTTTTGTGCGTTGATAATGTCTTGACAGCAATTCGCTACATTCTGTCATGCAGTCGATCATCTTAGTATCAGCCGCTTGCGTTTTGAGTTGTGCTTCCAGAAGAAGGCGGTATAGTTCCACTGGAGCAGGTGCAGCGAGCGTCTCAGGCTGTGTATGGAAGCTGGCGCAGACAAGCACCAGTACTATGCAAACTTTCGCGCGCTGAATACCATTCATAGAAAAAAGGATACTATAATCTCTTCTGGCAAACTTGGGAACTCTTTTGACTTCATCTGACCTGACAGCTCCAACAGATCAAACAGCATCGAGGAAGGATTACATCGAGCTGTTCATGCTGAGCGCCGCTTCGCTCTTTTTCGAACTGCTCATCATTCGATGGCTGTCTGCCGATTTCATGGCGTTCAGCGTTTTCAAAACCTTCCCGCTAGTCACTTGTTATGTTGGTCTCGGTGTGGGCTTTGCCGCAGCCAGAACCAAGAATTATTTGAACATGGCTCCTCTTGCCATTTTGCAATTGGTCGCTTTTATGTTGTTGTCCAAGGCGGTTGGATTCAATACTTTCATGTTTCCTTCGGTCAGCGTTTACCAGTGGTTCAAGACAGATACGTTGCTGCACGGGCAAGTCATGTGGGTTTACGTCTCCCTGTTTATCCTGGTTTTGATAGTTGTTTTGTCAGGACCGTTTGCGGCTATGGCCTGTTTAGGGTCGCGCCTCGGGCAACTGTTTGCCAAAATTCCAGCTCTCAACGCTTACGCGACTGACATCGCAGGCGCGGTTTTTGGAAGCATCTTGTTCTCGATTCTTTCGTTTCTGGGTTTTGCCCCGTGGATGTTACTGACTCCGGTGCTCTTGTTGATCGGCTACCTCGCTGAGGCAAAGTGGTGGCAAAAGGCAGTTCCAATCGCTCTTACTCTTGTTCTAGCAGGATGGGTGATTGCCAGGCCCGGCGAGGTCTTTTTATGGTCGCCATATCAAAAACTTTCAGTCATGTCTTTTACTGCAGGTGATACGCCTTCGGATATTGAGCTTGCTAAAAAGCAAGGCATCGTTATTGGTACCAACGGAATGTTTTACCAGTATGCTCTCAACCTCTCTAAGGAAAACTTAGAGACGCCTGAAATGACTACTCAAGTGCGCAATGAACTGCTAAGTCATTCGAGGCACTACAACCTTCCCTATAAATTGAAGGAAGGAAAATCAGTTTTGATTTTAGGTGCAGGATCGGGTAACGATGTGGCGGCTGCTCTTAGAAATGGTGCCGACCACGTTGATGCTGTCGATATCGATCCTGTCATTCTCAAACTTGGCGATACTCGCCATCCTGAAAGACCTTATGATTCACCGAAAGTTCACCAAGTCTGTGACGACGCCCGCGACTTCTTGAACAGAACCACAAGCAAGTATGACTTGATAATCTTTGCAGGATTGGATTCGCACACAATTTCTGGGCAGGGCGGTTCGATGCGCCTGGACAATTACGTCTATACAAAGCAAAGTATGCAGCGCGCATTGCAGCTGCTCAAGCCTGATGGACTGATGATTGTGTCGTTCTGCAAAAGCACTGCCTGGCTCAGTCATCGACTTCATTCAACTATTGAGGAAGCCGCAGGTTATGCACCAATTACGGTGCTCGACGAAACTAATCCTAGTTTGTCGTGGGAGATATTTATCACTGGTCCGCTCGTGCACGATGGTCTGCTCAAGATCGATCCAGCGGCGATTGTTCCGTTCGTTATCCAGAAGCCTTCTAATCTGGGGCCTACCCGCATTCTAACTGATGACTGGCCGTTCATTTACGTCTCACCGGTTGGCGTCGATGTGCCTTATCTGATCGTTGTTGCGGCCGTGCTGTTGCTCAGTATTTACGCAGCAAGACGAATACTCTTTGCGCCAACCGATAGAAGTTCATGGCAAATGTTCTTTCTCGGCGCAGCTTTTCTGCTCCTTGAACTGCAATCGATTGCCAGGCTATCGCTGCTCTACGGGTCGACCTGGTACACGTCAGCGATCGTCATTAACAGCGTTCTGCTCATGATTTTGGGCGCGAATTTTCTGGTGATTAAGGGGTCGAAAGTTTTGGCACCGAAAATTACTTTGATCTACGTTGCATTGTTTCTGTCGCTGATTGGAAGCGCTTGTTTGCCTGTACGGCAAATTTTGGAGCAATTCAACGGTTTTTCTGGTCAGGCGATTGTTTCCTTCCTTACAGTCTTGCCGATGATGATTGCCGGCATCATTTTTTCCCTATCCTTTAAAAAGGCGCCACAGCCTGACAAAGCATTCGCATTCAATCTGCTGGGTGCGGTAGCCGGAGCAATGTTCGAGTACGCGTCTAACTATGTGGGCATCAACAGTCTGGTCTGGATTGCGACGACTCTCTATCTCGTTTCATTCTTCTTTTGTGTACGCACCAAACAAAACGGATAGCACCATATTTGGTACTATCCGTTCGGTGAAACGTTCTCGTGACTGTTCTGTCGTACCTATGACTTGCGCACAGGGCTTGTCGCTTCTTCCTGCTCGAGCTTTTCTAACCAGGTTTGCGGCAGTTCCAGCGATGGCTTTCCTTCGACTAGCGCTGTTTCTTTCAAGTCCCAGAGGTATTCGAAAAATTCGCTCTGCGATAGATTGCGCGATTGAGCGCCGTGGCGCATGCGGTCGTACACTCGATTCAGCCTATCTCTAAATAGGTCTGTTTCCATCGTCACCATTTTCTCGGTTCGAACGTCGCCTTTCACTTTTGAGCTGCCCATATCGCACATCCTCTTATCGACTCTGAAGTGAATATTCCCAGCGCCAAGAGGAACTACTCGCGATATTGATGTCAAGCAGTTCTTGGACAAATTAAATACTAATGCGAGTATTTTGGAGCTGTCTAAACGCAAAACCGCCCCCGCCGAATTGCGGTGGGGACGTTGCAAAAACCTATGTTTGAAAACTCTAGGAGCGTCGTTTACGAGCCGCTTCAGCTTTGCGTTTGCGCTTTACGCTGGGCTTCTCGTATCTTTCTCTACGCTTGATTTCTGACAAAATGCCGGCTTTCTGAATTTTCTTCTTGAAGCGCTTCAAAGCGGCTTCAATGCTTTCACCCTCGGCGACTCTAACCTCAGACAAAGGTCCTCCCCCTTCAAGAGAAACGGTAAATAATAAGCTTTTACAAGTCGAACGATCTTAGCATTTAAGCACTGGCTGGGCAACAAAGCGCTTAATCTAGCTTAGTGCTGATGGGCAGCCTCAGCTGCCGAGTGCTTGGAGACGAGTTCTTGAGACAGATTGGGTGGAACAGGCGCCAGGTGAGCGAATTTCCAGGTGTAATAGCCAAGCCCCTGCGAGAGGGTTCGCAATTCAATAATGTAGTCCCACAATTCTCCTTGCGGAATGTGAGCACTTATTTCGTCCCATCCCTGACGGTTCACATCCGGTCCGTAACCCAAAATATGACCGCGAAGCCCGTTCATCTGCCCCAGCACACCCGACGTGAATGCGGCGGGGACGCAGATTTTGACATCTGCAATCGGCTCTAGAATGACTGGATGAGCTTTGCTGAGCCCCTCGCGCATAGCCAAAATTGCCGCCATGCGGAATGACATCTCGTCGCTGTCGACATCGTGGTATGAGCCATCGAATAGATTGACAGCCACGTCGACCACTGGGAAGCCAGAGAGGGGTCCCTTTCCAAGCGCTTCCATGACGCCTTTTTCCACCCCAGGAATGTACTGGCGTGGCACTGAACCGCCCACTACAGACTCGGTGAACTTGTTACCACCACCTCGTTCGACTGCTTCTATTTTCAAGAAAACATCGCCGAATTGACCTTTGCCGCCGGTTTGCTTCTTATGTCTTCCGTGCGCTTCTGATTTACCCTGAATTGTTTCGCGGTAAGCGATTTGCGGGCGTGTGCTGTCAAGTGAGATGTGGTATTTGCGTTCCAGTCGTTGTCGCGAAAGCGTCAGGTGCACTTCCCCCTGCCCGTACATGCAGTATTCATGCGTGTCTGGGTCTCTGTCTACGATCAGCAGCGGATCTTCTTCGACTAACTTGGCTAAATGGGCTGAGAGTTTTGTTTCGTCGTTGCGGTTTTTCGGTGTGATTGCAAGCGAATAAAGTGGTGGCGTTACCTCTGGAATCGGCATGATGCGCGCTTCTTTCTCGGTCACCAGAGTGTCGCCGCTGCGAGGAGTTTCGAGTCTGGCAATGGCGATAATAGATCCGGGGCCGGCATTCCCTGCGGTATCATGTTTTTTGCCGACGATGTTATACAAGCCACCAACGCGTTCTTTTTCACCGGCGCGGGAAATGTCGATCAACTGTGTATCAGCTCTGACTGTGCCGGTGAATACGCGAACGACAGAGAGTTTTCCTGACTGAGGATGGATGTATGTCTTTATCACCTGAGCTATTACCGGTCCGCTCGCTTGAATTTCGATCGGGCGACCGTCGCGGTCTCTGTACTCTCTTTCGAGCGGATCGGGACAGAGAGCGACAATGGCATCGAGTAAGCTGAGCACGCCAGCGTCTGTGTGAGCAGAACCTACGAGTATAGGAATAATCGTGCCCGCCCGGACAGCGTTCTTCAGGTCACGCTCCAGTGTTTCAAGCGGCGCCTCTGTGCCCTCCAAGACGAGCTCCAGAAGCACGTCGTCGGTGTCTGCAAGGCTCTCTATCAGTTTCTCTCGTGCCGCATCAACCTCGGCTAAAACATCGGCTGGTATGTTGGACTTTTCTGCTTTGCCTTGAGCACCATATGTGAAGCCTTCTTTTCTGAGAACGTCTACATAGCCTGAAAAAACTGATCCCAAGCCGATTGGATAATGGAGCGGTGCAAGCGGTCGGGGCGTTTTTATGCCCGGCATGTTCTTCAAAGAGTTGAGAGTTTCTTCAAATTCGACGTCTGGTTTATCTAGTTTGTTGATAAAGACTAGTCGTGAAATGCCAATCTGTTCTGTGAATCGAAGTAACAGGTCCATCTGAATCAGCTTGTGTTCATCAGGTTCTACGACAAAAATCGCCGCATCGACTCCCATCAACGCGATTTTTGTTTCTTCGTTGAAGTCAACGAATCCCGGGCAATCCAATATGTTGAATTGAACATCTTTGTAGGTGGTGTGAGCGATGGAAACTTGAGTGGAAATCTGCCTTGAAATCGACTCAGGCTCGTAATCCATTGTCATGGTGCCGTCTTGAGTTTTGCCACGTCTGCCGATGGCACCAGTCAAGAAAAGAATCGATTCCACCAGGCTGGTTTTGCCGCCTCGATTGATACCGATGAAGGCGATATTCCGAATTGATGTTGACACGATACACGCCTCATTGTTTGCAAAGAGGGATAGAGTTCGTGATTCCGAGGTCAGCCAGGTTCGACGCGGCTAGCTAGAGCTATTGGGCGTCGTGCGCTTGTTGATAAGAGCCGTTGTCGTGCGAGTAAACCTTGTCTTCGTCTTCGTGGATTTTTCCGCTAAAGATCTTAGCCAGCTGTTTTCCGGCTCTAGGAATGATCGGGAATGTGTAGCCGGTTCTGCGGTTGAAGACGACTGAGATCGGACCGCCCCACTTGAAGCCGTTCATAGCGACGTTCAGAGTTGATACGCCTGGCAAACCTGTGTAATCAGCACCTGCGGCAAGGCATAGAACGCCAATTACAGCGAATACTGGACACATAACTGCGTGAACCCACATCCCTTCTGCTGCTTTGACCAGAGATTTTTTGCTTGACGGTAGGTGCAGCAGAAATGGCGAGATCAGGGTAAATGGCAAAAAGCCTTCCCAGTACATGCATCGTCCCTGAATTCCTGCTTGGTAAGCTTTGTAACCGAATGAGATACCGAGTACCATCAGAAGAATTCCGACGACAAGAGCGACTGGATCCGACATCTGCGGAATGGTAAACCAGGGGGCACTGACCGGTTCGGCTGGCTGCATAACATGGACCTGTAAGAGTGGAGCGATACTTAGTCCAAGTCTAGCTCATACGCGTGTGCGGCGCTAGTGTGGATCTGCCCTACGGCTTCGGCGGGTTGCACGGCGCTCAGGGGTCGATTTTCCAGTCCAAAAGCTCAAACCATGATGGTTGGCTCGCTTTGAAGCTGGCGCCTTTCAAAAAGGACTCTGGTTTTGGTGTAAACCAACGCCGCTGTTCGATCTTAATTTTGTTCGTGTCGTCAATTAGTTTCAGGTACCAGCCTGGATCGTGTTCGGCCATCTCCTGACGGGTGAAGAGCTTCGGCAGCTTGGCAGGCACAGGTTTGGGCGCCTCGTAAGCAGACCAGAGAATATCGCACATCGGCATCTGCTTTCGCAGGGCTATGACGCACTCTTGGCTGACATGACTCTGGTAAAGAATCAGCGTTCGCAGCTTCTTCATACGTTGCAATCTGCGTGCACCCTTGTCGGTAATCGCGGTGCTTGTTAGGCGCAGCGTCTTGAGACTTTTTACTCTGGCAAGAACTTGCATTCCTTTGTCGTCGACGTTGGTGCCATCCAGGTCCAGATATTCCAGCGTTTTTAGCGCAAGCAAGTGCTCGAGACCGCAACCCGTGAGGAATGCATTTGTCAGTTGCAGACCTCTGAGCCTGGTCATTTGCTGAAGGAAGAACAGTCCGCGGTCGGTAATGGCGACGCCGTCGAGGTTCAGCCATTCGAGATTGCGCAAGTTTTCGATGTAGGTCAGGCCGACATTCGTCACTTGCCGTGCGCCCACAACGTGAAGCTCTTTCAGATGTTTGTGTCTGAACAGAAGCGCCAGAGTGTCATCACTGATGCTGTCGCCAATTAATTCGAGGCTGGTGTGGTTGACCCGGCGGTTAGATCTCAACAGTCCTTCGCAAGCCGTATTCACAAGCCGAGCCCTCGCCGAGTTGCGTAGTAAAGAGATCCCCCTCAACTAGTCTACATGGAACTTTGGAATTGCGTGTGCGCAACCCGTAAATCTTCTTCCCTCAGCTAAAATAGTAGGTTTGGAAATCGGCAGTCGCGCAGCTAGCTGCAACGACTTACCTCGGAAACGAGAACAGGAGCGAGTTTGTGAGCACTTCACGTCTTAAACGCAATCGACGTTGCGGAACAGTTAGCTTGAGCGATGTTGGACAAGAGGTCTGCGTTGCCGGTTGGGTGCATGTAAATCGCGACTTAGGCGGTCTGATTTTTGTTGAACTGCGCGATTCCACCGGGCGCATTCAAATCTGCGCCGACCCAGCTAAAAACAAGGAAATTCACGAAAAGCTCTGTACTCTCAAAAGTGAGTATGTGATCGCGGCCAAAGGTATTGTAACGAAGCGTCCCGCTGGTCGTGAGAACAAAGAGAGCCCAACTGGAGAGTTGGAACTCTATCCCGACCAAGTGGAAATTCTCAATACTTGTCGCCCACTACCTTTCCAGCTAGATCAGGCGAGCAGCGTGAACGAAGAGCTGCGTTTGAAATATCGTTACCTCGATTTGCGGCGTCCTGAAATGACGAGCAATCTAGTAACGAGACATCGCATCACTCAAGCGATTCGTCAATATCTCGATCAACAATCGTTTATCGAAGTAGAAACACCTATTCTCACGAAAGCCACTCCTGAAGGGGCTCGCGACTTCCTTGTGCCCAGTCGACTGAACCCGGGCAATTGGTACGCATTGCCTCAATCGCCACAACTTTTCAAACAAACACTGATGATTAGTGGCGTCGATCGTTATTATCAAATCGCTCGCTGTTTCCGTGATGAAGACTTGCGAGCCGACAGACAACCAGAGTTTACTCAAGTCGACATGGAGCTTTCTTTCACTGATGAAGAAGAGATCATCTCTGTCACCGAAGGTTTGTTAGTGAAAGCTTTCGCCTGCACGGGAGTCGATTTGAAGCCGCCATTTCAACGACTGACCTATGCAGATGCAATGGCACGTTATGGCAGTGATAAGCCTGATACACGGTTTGGCATGGAAATCAAAGATCTGACTGAGGTTGCAGCCAACTGTAATTTCAAAATGTTCCGTGGTGCTGCCGACAGTGGCGGCAAGCTGAGAGCTCTCGTCGTCGAAGGCGGTGCTGAGTCGGTCTCGCGTAAACAGTTAGACATCTGGCAGGATTATGCCAAATCAACTGGAGCGAAGGGATTGGCATGGTTGGCGTTTGGACCAGCAATTCGTTCATCTGGCATCGACAAACATATGACGCCGGAAGAGTTGGAGAAACTGAGAACTCTATCTGGGGCCAAGCAAGGTGACTTGCTTTTGCTCGTGGCTGATGCAGAAAAAGCCGTGGCCAACACACTTGGTCGCTTGCGCCTTAAACTGGCCGAAGAACTAAATTTGATCGATGAGACCAAGCACGAATTGCTCTGGGTCGTTGATTTTCCGTTGTTTGAATATGATGAACAGGAAGACCGGTTGATGGCGGTGCACCATCCCTTCACGAGTCCACATCTAGACGATCTCGAGATGCTCGAAAGTGCTCCAGAAAAGGCACGCGCGCGCGCCTATGACATCGTCTACAACGGTGTTGAAATCGGTGGTGGATCGATCAGAATTCATAGTCAGGAAGTTCAATCCAGAGCGTTTACTGCCATCGGTTTAGACCTGGAAGTAGCCGGCGAGAAGTTTGGATTTCTCCTTGAAGCTCTTGAATCTGGCGCTCCTCCTCATGGTGGCATCGCCCTTGGACTGGACCGGATCGTCATGCTTCTCACTGGCGGTAAGTCGATTCGTGATGTCATCGCTTTTCCAAAAACGCAATCGGGTGCCTGCTTGATGACGAGTGCACCATCGGTGGCATCACCCGAGCAGTTAGCGGAACTACACGTCAAAGTTGTAGAAGAGAAGAAGAACCCAGCGCAGCCGGCGCAGGTCTAGGCAGAGTAGCGGAACGCCGAGTGGTGGCAGTACAGCCAGCTTTCGGCGACCATGCTAAAATGCGAGAGACTGTGGAGTCTGAAACGCGTAATTTTATGGGTAATTTCGAATATGTCCAGTCGGTTGATGACTGATTTAAAGAACATATTCAAAAGGACAAAGCTATTTGGGTCTTTGTTTTGCTGTACCTTCGCGCTTGCTTCTTGTTCAACTGAATTCAAAACCTCGACCGATTATCTGATTGCCGGCAAAGAGTATTTCAAAGCTGGCGATTACAAGAAAGCAGAGGTAGAGTTTCAGAAAGCTTTGAAAAAAGACCCAGACAGTGAGACCGTCAAGGCAACAGCAACGAACAATCTGGGTGTTATCTATAACGAGGAAGGCCGTTTCGATGATGCTATCAATGTTCTCAAAGAAGCGACTACCGTAGATCCCAAAAACGCCATTGCTCGCTACGTGCTGGCAAACGCTTTGACTAAGAAAGGACGCTACGACGAAGCACTTGTTGAAGCTCAAATGTCGACAGAGTTGGACAAGAGCGAGCCTGGCGCATATCGGGCTCTCGCTGAAGCCGCCTTAGGCAAGGGCGATGTAGCTCTTGCGATTACTTCTTATCGCATCGCCACTCATCTCGAACCTGACAACGAAAATACTCACATGCAGCTTGGATTGGCACTTGGCGAAGTTCAAGACTGGGATGGTCAGGTGTTGGAGGAGCGTAAGGCGTTAGACATCAACCCTGACAATATTGAAGCGAGGTTGGCATTGGCTGTTGCTCTTCACAAGAAAGGGCAGGTTGATGAATCACTGCAAGAAGTGAAAACTGTTCTGGAAAAAGATGCAGACAATGCCGACGCTAAAAGGATCATGCAGGCTTTCGGGCAAGAGTCCAAGTTTGCGCCCTCATCGCGGCTGCGGTTGGACGGTACACAGTTAGGGCAGAACAAACCCAAGATGTAGGTCAATCGAGGTTTTGTGTGAGTAACCAGAAGTACAATCCGAAGTGGGACCCCAAAAGCGAGAACATCTACACATCTCTTCCAGCCAACACTGACGAAAAGAGACCTGATGTCAGAATGGTCTGGTTGCTGAACCTGATTCCATATTCTGGAGCCGGTTACTTTTATGCGCTTGGCTTTCGGCAAGCGATAAAGCCGATGGTGTTCATCTGGATTTTTCTTGTCCTGTTTGGCCCGGGCACATTGGTGCCGATGTATTTCATCCTCTCAGTTCTCGGCACTGCTCACATACTCAATAAGAATCGCTCTACCGTTGATAAGCTGCGCCATACATCGTTTGGTAAAGAGCCAGATTCGCTGTCACCTGGCCAGCAAATACCGATGAGCGCAAGTTCTGAGTTCTCATTGTCTACATTGGAAAAGAAAGCGAAAAAGGCCAACCGCGCTTTGAAGCGTATGCGAGACGAGGACGACGAGGCGAAATCAAAGCACGCGTTTGAAGCGTTCGAGTATAAGGCTCAAGCAGCAGAAAAAATGTTGAGAGCTCGCGCTGCGGCTGAAGCCAATTTTGCTGCGGCTGCGGCACCGAAGTTTGATGATGAAGAGGACGCAGCTGAACCGTTGGCGGTGCGATCGGATCAAGCGGCACCAGCGCAGCAAGAGCTGCCAGCTCAGCCCGTGCAGTCCGATGTCTCGACTGATTACATCAGTCAGGTTAACAATTCTTACTCGATCGATGCGGAAGTAGCGGGCATCACAGCTGGTGTCAACTCGCGTGCTTCTGCCAGTGCGACGGAAGTGAATAATTTCCTTGTGCAGGAATCAAAAGGCATCCAATCACCGAATATGGTGCCCGAGGTGAGTTCGCAAGTCGCTTCTTCAGAATCGTATGTTCCTGACGTGACAGCGCAATATTCGACTGCTCCGTTGCCGCTGCCAACTAACGACATGTCTTTTCCTGATTTTTCGGCTCCAGAGGTAAGTTCGCAGGTTTCGCAATCAAACCAGCCTGTGCCGGAAGTCAGTTCGCTTTTGGTGAATTCGACGCAATCGACACCAGATGTTAGTTCGATGTATGTGAATTCGACGCAATCGACACCAGATGTTAGTTCGATGTATGTGAATTCGACGCAATCGACACCAGATGTAAGTTCGATGCTAGTGGATTCTGCTCAAACGACACCAGATGTAAGTTCGATGTTGGTGGATTCAACGCAGACGACTCCAGATGTGGGTTCGCTGCTTGTAAATTCTACTCAAGCAACACCTGATGTCCGTTCGCAACTGCCCGACACATCAATGACATCGTTTGGTAATTTTGAGTCTCCCAAGTTTAGTTTTTCGTTCGAAGATCACATGGCTACGTCAGTGGCTGGTGCTGCTGCACCTGGCGCCACGGGCACCACGACTGCCACTCCGTGCCCCAAGTGTGGTGCGGCCAGAGACAGCAACTTTTCATTTTGTCTTGCATGTGGACAATCATTTCTCTAGTTGATTAAACCGCAAAGCGTGTTTGAACTTTTCTGCTGCAACTGACGTATTAGCTTTTAGAAGAGCGAGTCAGGAGTGCAAAATATGTTCGCGAGAATTTTTTCAGGGGGGCTTACAGGCGTTGATGCCTACTGCATCGAGGTCGAGTGCGACTGTGGTCCGGGCATTGGTCAAATCAGCTTAGTGGGGTTACCAGATGCCTCCGTCAAAGAGTCACAAGATAGAGTGCGCTCGGCCATAAAAGCGTGCGACTTTTATGTGCCCTTTGCCAAGCGTTGGATCGTGAATCTGGCTCCTGCTGACACTAAGAAAGAGGGACCGGCATTTGACTTGCCTATCGCCGTCGGAATATTGGCTTCGACAAACATGCTGTCAACCGAGCATCTATCGAAGTTTTGGATAGTTGGAGAATTGGGACTCGATGGATCGGTTCGACCAGTATCGGGCGTTCTGCCACTCGCTATTGCGGCGAAAAACGCCGGTGCGGTGGGAATCATTCTGCCGCAAGACAACGCCGAGGAGGCGGCTCTTATCGATGGCATAAAAATTTTTCCAGTGTCGCATCTCAAACAGGTTTGCCAGCTCCTGGAGGATCCTGCATCAATCGCAATGCTTGAAGCCGATCCTAGAGCCGTGTTCAAAGCCAATCAGATGAACCAGAAAGCTGGTCCTGACTTTTACGAAGTGAAAGGGCAATCCAATGCGAAACGAGCTCTCGAGATTTCGGCTGCTGGCAAGCATAATATCTTGATGGTTGGTCCGCCTGGTTCCGGCAAATCAATGCTGGCTCAGCGACTGCCTGGCATTATGCCACCACTTTCGTTTGAAGAGGCGTTGGAGCTGACAAAGTTGTACAGCGTAGCTGGAAAATTACACAACAAGACTTCGCTTGTTATCGAACGTCCATTTAGAAGTCCACACCACAGCGCATCTGCAGTTGGTCTAGTAGGTGGAGGCGCTATTCCTCGCCCAGGAGAAATTTCTCTCAGTCACATGGGAATTTTGTTTTTGGATGAACTGACAGAGTTTCCGCGATCCCACTTAGACACACTCCGTCAGCCGCTTGAATCAGCCAGTGTGACGATCAGTAGGGCCCTGCAAACTCTGACTTATCCGGCATCTTTTCTCTTTGTAGGTGCGTGCAATCCCTGTCCTTGTGGCTACCGGGGTGATAGTGTCAGATACTGCTCATGTACTCAGTTTCAGGCTGATCGATATTGGAACAGATTGTCTGGACCACTCTTGGATCGAATTGATCTTCACGTCAATGTTGCGCGACTCCAGGAAGAGCAGCTTTCAAGCCTGTCTAATGCCGAGACTTCTTTTGATATACGTTTGCGCGTGATGCGAGCAGTTGAAATTCAACGCGAACGATGTGGAAAAAATCCCTTCGTTTTCAATGGGCAGATGTCGCAGAAGCAACTCGTGAAACACTGCAAAATCGACGAACAGTCACGCTTGATGCTGGCACGAGCTGTTCATCGGCTTGGACTCTCTGCTCGTGCCTATGATCGAGTTTTGCGTATAGCTCGGACAATTGCAGACATCAACGCTCACGAAGATATTCAATCGTCCGATTTAGCAGAAGCGATCAACTATCGCAGTCCAGTAAGGGAGCGTTTCAACTAGCGAAAGCGGCTGGCGGCGCCGTTTGGTAGGAAACAGGATAGACAATTTGCTGAGCATCTTTCTGACGTTGCAACGTTGCGAGCGCTCTTTGGGAAATGTAAGGGTTCGGATTTTCTGAGAGCCAGACTAAGAAACGATACGGAGTCTTCATATCTTCTGCCAGGCTGTACCAGATATCGACCGGTCCATGGCTGTCATACGACTGCTTACTCAGCCGATTCGGTTGATGTGCACTCGGGGCATCAGGTGCATGTGGCGTACTTGATGCAATTGGTGCTTGTTCGTTATCGAACGAGATCGGAACAACAAAATCCTTCGCTACGAAGTTCGTGTTCGAAGATGGGTTTGGTGCAAAGTTGATTGGCGCAAATTCTGCCGGTGCAAAGTTAGCAGGCGCATAGTGTGCCGGTGCGAAATTCGTCTCTGGGGTGAAATCTAACTTCTGCATTTGATGGCGACGTTTTTTGACCATTGTCTGCAACTGTTCTTCTAGAACGTGCAGGTGGTACAGCAACCCTGTCACTTGCTGACGATGAGCCTGAGTGTTGAAGACTCGTTTAGGGATGTTCGCACCTTTTGTCTTGCTCACGTCGGTCAAATAGCTCAGAAGCACTTTGTCTTCACCACGCTGCATGAAGCGACTGAGTGAGGCCGTCTTGAACCTCGAAGGTCTCGATGCCAACAAAGCTGTTTCGTCTGCCGCGGTCTTGTTGCCTAAAACAGCCGTGAAAGCGCAGGCTTCGCTGCAATCGTGCCAATATGTCAGGCACAAACCTTCCTTCTTCGAGAGCTTACAAAGCTCCATAAGCTTCGGAAACATTGCTGGTTTCTTCGCTTTGAACTCAGGATAGTGCTTTCTTATAGCAAGAATTCTGCTTAGATTCTGACTAACATGCGCAGCTGAGCGTAGATAGCGCTCGTCTTCCACGTTTCGGAAATCAATTTCGAGCGCTTTGATTAAAGTGCCTAACATTCCATCCAATCTCTTGGTAACTTGGGGAAGGACGCAAACTCAGCAGATTTTGTTGCGACTATCTTTCTAACAAATTCGCCAGGGGCTTGCATTGGCAATCTAAAAGGTGACGGAGCGAGGGGCTGTCAAGATTAACGGGAAGAAATGAAGTAGTTGCTGGAATCGCCCCTAATATCTATATTTAGACGATTCGACGAACTGTGAGCGCCGGAGATGGACGAGAAGAAACCCCCAGCCAAGGGCATCAAGCTAAACGTGTCCCAATTGCCTTTAAGCAATAAGGCTGATTTTGTCCTTGGCGCAGATAGTCGTAAGGTGCTCGATAACAAGATTATCGAGAACTTGGGAGGATCTGGAAGCCATGGGTACTTCCCATCGACGGTAAGCCGAGGCTATAAAAGTTGGAGCGTTTCGCGTGAGTTAGAGATTCCTTCGCAGGCTGATCTGGCTGAAGAGCAGATGAGAATGATTGAAGGCGCTAGTGCTTCAGCGCCGTTACAAAACGAAGCGAGTGGCACCACTTCAAGTGACTCGGATCCATTTTTCATGCGGGGCGCAGAAGAGGATTCAAATCCCTTTGCTCACGAACCGCAGCACGCAGAAACGCTTTTAACAAGCCCGGATGCGAGCTATGTTCAGTCGAGCGCGAACCCATTTGACTCACCGCCTTCTAATCCGCTCAACACATCAAAGCCCAATCCACTCGATGCAAACCAGTCCAACCCGTTTGATGTGCACAAACCGAATCCTCTTGATGCGCAAGTCGTCAGCAGCGAGCCCGGAAATGCAGTAGCAGAGCCAAATTTTGGAGCCGGTTCCAGTTTTGCTCACGAATTTGGAGATCGAACTACGCCAGCGAATTCGACTCCGGCAGCGAATCCAGCCCTTGCCGACCAACAGAGAGATACGATCAGAGAGGTTCTTCCACGGCGAGCACCATCGCTGACACCGGCAGCGGACCCTGACCTCGCAGCCAAACTTGTTGAAACTATGAAAGAGAACGTGCCGCAGAAACTGCCTGCGCAACCTATTCAACAAGTTGATGCTGATGCTCCTTCGCCTTGGAGCGGACCAGTGGCTGATGCTCAGCCGCCCGTTGTAGTCAGACAGAATCTTTCACAACCTGAGAGCCAGCAATGGGCAGAGAGCCCCTGGGCGGCTCCCGTGATGGACAAGCAGCCACCCATGGCGGTCAGTGCGAACATGTCACCGCACACGACACCGCAAATGCCGCTCGATACTCAGCCTCAAGCAAGACCGGAGATGACACCCGAAACATCAGCTGAAAGCGATGATGGTTGGGTATTCGTCGGAGCCGAGGCTTCATCTGATGTTCCTCCCAGCGACCACTACACACCTCCAGCCGAACACTACACACCTTCGGTTGAACAACCACCAGCAGACCCTTACACACCACCGGCAGTACAGTACACACCGCCGGTCGACAACTCCACGCCAGCCGCTCAGCCGCCAGTGCCTAATCGTGCAGCGTCTAGTTCAGCGTCTGATGCGGATCTCATTCCTTCCTGGATGAGCGCGTTGGAATCAGAAAGCACTGCTGGTGGTGACTCGTCTGAGTCCACGGATGATTCTATCAATGTCACTGCCAAGCCTGCTGAAGTCGAAGTTGAGTTGGAGACATTCCTGAACTCCATTCCCGACGAAGAATTTATTATCGACAATGAGACTATGCGCCATTTGTTCTCGTCTCTGTGCGAACCAAAAACACCGACTTTGAAAATTAAGTCTGCTGCCAGCGATGCAGCCGATCTCGCAATCGCAGCGGCGGCCGCCGAGATTTTGAACTCTGAAGTTTCTATCGATGAAATTTCAATTGACGATATTGCCACCGCAGAAATTTTGGCCGCAGAACAGTCACCAGAGGCTGATTTCGAAGCGATTCAACAAGCTTATGCGATGTTGGATTTAAGTCCACTTCCTGCTGCACAGAGAAAAGAAGGCTTCCATAATGTATTTGATGTCGTCGAAAAGGCGGCCGAAGAGCAATCCAATAAAGTTGAGCAAGAAGTTGCTGCCGATTCGTCCGTCAACGTGGCTAGAACCGAACGCGGCACTATTGAAATGGCGATTCACGCAGGAGGGCGCCAGCTAGTTCCTCAATACAATTTCTGCGGCATGCTCACCAGCGTAGAGATGAGCGACGGGCTCAGCTTTATTCTGTCTGAAGAGAAGAACACATGGCAAATGATCGAGCAGTCAGGCAAAGTCATGGTGAGTGGCATCAAATCAGTATCTTTCGACAGACAGGGCAATCTTAGTTATGTCACCAAACGTGGTGACACTGTTACCTTGAAAGTTGATGGAACGATCGACACAAAGTTTGCTAAGAAATCCGCACCAGGAGCCTCAGAAAACACAGCCGGTGTGGCGGAAGCTCCAGTCGGAGTGCCAGAAACCGTATCCGAAGTGTCTCAGGAAGTTGTGGGCAAAGGTGCCGAAGAAGTTGTAAACAATGCGCCTGAAGAGCTGGTGGACAAAGTGCCACAAGAACTCGCCAAAGAAGAAGAGAAGGCTGCGCCCGCAAAAGCAACTAAACCATCAAAATCAACTAAAAAAGAATCTAAATCAAGCGCTAAACCAACCGAAAAGCCAGGCGCTAAGTCAAGCGAAAAGTCAGGCTCTAAGTCAAGCGAAAAGCCAGGCGCTAAGCCAAGCACAAAGCCGCAGGCGAAAGAGACTAAACCTTCTACAAAAGGCTCATCGAAACCTAAGAAGAAGGGTCGCTAATAGTTAGGACTGCTCTTTAAAGAATGTGTCGTGGAGCTGTCTGATCGCCTGGTCTGCTTGTTCTTCCGAGACGACGAAGCTCAAGTTGATGTCAGAGGCACCACCTGAGATCATGATGATGTTGATGTTGCGTAAGGCGTCGAAAACCTGACCCGCTATACCGCTTTTCTCTCTGAATTGACGACCGACGACTGTGATAATGGCGATATTGGATTGCACTCGCACATCTCCATACTCAGCCAGATCTGCTGAGATTTTTTCAAGTGTATCGGTTCTGTCGGTGGTGACCGAAACTGAAACTTCAGACGTAGAGATCAAGTCGATTGAAGTTTGGTGCTTGTCAAAAACTTCGAACACCCGTGTCAAGAAACCGTGTGCCATCAACATTCGAGGTGAAGTGATAAAGACGGCGCTGATGCCCTTTTTCGAAGCGATCGCGCAGATTAGCCCTGTGGCGTTGACGGTCGCTTTGATAATTGTGCCTGGTGCCTCAGGGCGCAGTGTGTTCAGAATTCGCACCGGGATATTTTTGTCGACTGCTGGTGCAATCGTCATTGGATGCAAGACTTTGGCGCCGAAATAAGCAAGTTCGGACGCTTCTTGAAAGGAGACTTCGTTGATGACGATTGCTTCTTTAACTACTCGCGGATCCGCTGTCATCATGCCATCTACGTCAGTCCAGATTTGGATTTCGCTGGCATCCAGAGCGACGCCCATTACAGATGCGCTGAAGTCTGATCCACCACGACCGAGAGTTGTACTGGCACCATATTCGGTAGCACCGATGAATCCCTGAGTGATCACAATCTTTCCAGCTTCTAAAAGCGGATTCAACTTTTCTTTGGCCAGTGGTATCAGTTTTGACCACATCGGGTTGGCTTTGCCAAAATTCTCGTCGGTGATCATAAACTCGCGAGCGTCCACCCACTGCGCTTTTAGCCCTCGGCTTTCGCAATAAGCCGCCAGAATTTTGGACGAAAGCAACTCTCCCATTCCCGACACGGCATCTAAGGATCGCTTGGTCAATTCGCCGAGATAACTTATTCCTTTGAATAGAATTTCCAGTTCTTGCAAGCTGGCGTCGATATCCTTAAGAAGGCTCATGGATTGCTGCGACTTCACAAACAGATTCTCCACGCATTGCTCGTGCGTGTCGCGAATGGCTGCCAGCTTCTGCAGGGCGCCTTTCAGGTCTCGATTGACGGCAAGAGTTGCTCCGGCAATTAGGGCGTTTGTCACGCCAGACATCGCCGACAGAACGATGACAGCCTGCTGATTGTTGTTTTGTAGGTTCGATAGGAGTTTTAGCACTCCCTCAAATCTCTCTGCTGAGCCAACAGATGTGCCGCCAAATTTTAGAACAAGCATTCCAAATCTCCCGTCTGATGAGCGCGGTTTCCAAGTTGTTCAGCAGCAAGCAGGTGGGCTTTGTCCCGCTTTGTCTGTGAACAGAAGAGCCCCGGTAAAATTACCGGAGCTCTGATTTTAACTGAACTGATGAGAATCTAGGGCTAACGTCTCCAGATGTCTCCGCCTAATCCTCTTAGTTTGTCTTCAAGTTTGTCATAACCGCGGTCGAGGTGGCTTAGACCTGTCACTTCGGTTACGCCGTCGGCTGCCAAACCGGAGACGATCAAAGCTGCTGCTGCTCGCAAATCTGACGATTTGACTTCAGCACCCATCAACTTCGGCACGCCTTTGATCACAGCTGAGTTGCCTGTAAGAACAATGTCTGCTCCCATTCTGCGAAGTTCGCCAACTTGCATGAAGCGATTTTCGTAAATGGTTTCAGTAATGATTGAAGTTCCTTCAGCGGCCGCCAACACTGACATGAGCGGTGCTTGCAAGTCGGTCGGGAAACCTGGATAAGGAACGGTAGTGACGTCTGTTGCGCGCATACGAGTTGCGGCTTTCACCTTGATTGTATCTGGTGCAAAGATCGAAATTTCTGCTCCCATCTCTGAACACTTATTGATCACTGAATATAAATGATGCGGATTGACACCATCTATAGTGATATCACCGCCGGTCGCCATAACTGCAAACATGAAAGTTCCGGCTTCGCATCTGTCTGGAATCGTGTCTACGACTGCGCCGTGCAAATCGCTTTGCTTAACGCCGTCGATGACGATCTGATAGGTGCCGGCGCCGGAAATTTTTCCACCGATTGCGTTGACGAAATCAGCGATGTTGGAAATTTCTGGGTCTTGAGCAGCATTCTCGATGATGGTTTGTCCTTCAGCAAGCACTGCAGCAAGCATGATGTTTTCGGTGGCGCCGTTGGATGGACGCTCGAGGTAGATGCGGGTGCCGACTAGCTTTGTCGCACTGGCGTAGACGTAACCGTGATCGATTCCGACTTCAGCACCGAGCTGCTTGAGACCACGTTCGTGCAAGTCGATGCGACGTTCGCCGATGGCGCAGCCGCCTGGTAGAGAAACTTTAGCCTGATGAAAACGAGCCAGTAGTGGACCTAGAACCACAAACGAAGCGCGTAACTGGCTGACCAATTCATATGGTGCTTCGTAGTCATTGACGTGTGTGGCGTCGATTCTGACTTCGCCTTCGCCGACGTCAACTGTTGCTCCGAGGTGTCTGATGATGTTTGCCATCATGTGCACGTCAGTCAAGTTCGGCACGTTTTTCAAAACGGTGACGCCTTCGACGAGCAGCGCTGCTGCCATCATTTTCAACACGGCGTTTTTGGCGCCATCGCAACGCACTTTACCGAAAAGCGGCTTGCCGCCTCGGATGATAATTCTCTGTTCCGCTTCAGGAGGACCTTGTTTGGCCGGTGGATCAACACGATGTGCTTGTGGATTCATTGATGATTGCCGTTCTAGGAAGGAGCTGGATGTTTTCACTGGCCTATGATCTTGTTGCGCTTTGCTCCGTGCGCGCACTGATCCCCGAACCTCGCGTACACCAATCAAGCATGTGGCAGTTACTTGTATTGTGTTCGGAAGAATAGCTTCCGAATATCCGTGTAGCGACTTAGTAACAACAAGGAATTTCATGAATGGGCGAATATTTTGCCCCTCTTCTTTAGATTACACCGGAGAAGTAAACATCGTGTTAAGTAGGCTAAAGTATTGATTTAACAGCATCATCGCTTGTAGTGAGCATTGGCTGTCAGTATTGGTAAAATCAGGACAGAGACTTGATCAAATGCTCATGTAAAACTGTGGTAAAGTCTTGATTCTCACAGGAAAAGTATTACCGATCGTGTCAATTTCTATGCGTAAGCGATATCTTTTTGTTTTGGCTGGATCCCTGATGGTGAGCGGCTGCGCGATGACAGAAGAAATGCGCCGCATCAATGAAACTAATCAAGCAGAACATGTTCGTGAAGCAGGGCGAAGCACCAACTTGACTGGCGAGCAGCTATTTATCAGAAGTTGCAATACGTGCCATCCAGGCGGCAGTAAGGGCTTTGGACCGACCCTGGAAAATATGGGAAAAGACTTTCCCACCGATGCAAGTTTGAGAGCATTTTTGCGCAAGGGAAAAGGCACCATGCCTGCTCAAACGAAGGATACGATCAACGACGCTGAGCTGACAGAGCTGATCACATATCTACGCAACATGACTTTCTAGTGCATCGAATATGGTGCCTAGTTCATCAGTAACCCTAAGATCCAAATTACGACGACGAGAAACACCATTCCCATAATGATGCGCGAGACGATGGTGGGACTCGTCATGATCACTGGCTGCACTGGGCTATGTCTGACGAACGCAGGAATGATGCGATCTCGGTCGGCTAAATATATCGATGTGATAAACATCGGCCAAACGCGCTTGCTGTCTGGTTTGCTCTTATATAAAAGGACTACGAGTTCGCGACTTAAGTATGCTTTGGTGATTTGATCCCAGTTCACGGTTTTACGTTGCGGCCAATATGGACCGCGATACTTGATACCGTGTCCGCTCAGCTGCAAGCTCGATGGACTGAGATAGGGGCGCAGCCCGACAAGAATGGAGACGGCCGAAATCGTGATGAAGAAGCCTTCTACGTTGATCAGCAACTTCCAATTGTGGGCGAGAATGAGTGGTTCCCAGCAGTATTTTGTTAGCCCTAGATAAGCGGAAGCGAGAATGAAACACATCGCTAATTCTGTCGGATCGCGTGCTTCGACAAAGTTGTCTTGAGGGTCGCCTTCTTGATTTTGTTTTTCGGGTTGCATCAAATGCCCGTATGTCTGCGACCGTCCTCAGAAGGCTAGATTAGCTCAAAGAGATTAGCCCTGGCAAGTGTGTAAATCGTGCAACTTTGCTGCGTAGATTACCCTAGGGTAAACCCTGAGAGTAAATGCCCAAATTGGAGCTTTTGGTCAGGCGCCGAAAACTTCCTCAGCAGCCTGTGCCCCGCGCTCTTGACGAGCTCTCGGGTCGCCATTGTCGGCTGCTTCGCTGCGAGGGGCGATTGCCTTATAGAAGTCGGTGTCGAACGGTCTCGTTCTGACGACAACAGGCATCGGCACCGCATATCCAAGCACCAGAGCCTGTTGCTTCGGGTCGAGCTGCGCTAAGACAGTGCGCAGGGTTTGACTGCCTGAGACACCTGTGAACACAGCATCGATATCTTTATCGTCATTCAGTAGAGCGGTTACGCGTGTACCGATTTGGCTGAGAATTTCTGGGTCGATTCCGCTTGGACGCTGGTCGACGATAAGCAGAGTGACAAAATATTTGCGCATCTCTCTGGCGATGATGCCGAAAATTGTCTGACGCGCCACAGATGGTGCCAAAAATTTGTGCGCTTCTTCGATTACGATAGTGAGCTTGCGCGGCGCTGGAACGTTGTCTGGGTCAGCTTGATGTAGCTCCGAGCGCTTGACGTACTCAGCGTGCAGGCGACGTGTGATGATGTTGGTTGCCAACATATAAGAGAGCAAATTATTTTGTCTGCCGAATTCGAGCACTATGTGACGACCTGCCTGGATGTATCTAAGGATGTCATCTATGTAGTTGTGGGTGCAGCGCGGACGCAAATATGACGTCTTCTGTATGACTGTGTTCAAGCGCCTCTGCAGTGTTTTGATAGCGGTCGGATGCCCTTTGTAATCGTTGCAAAATTGCTCGATCTCCTCGCCGGACATATCCATCAGAGTTGAGATCCAATCTTGCCCGAACTTTTCTTTGATGATGTAGGCGTTTTCCAGCGTCGCTTCCGAAAGTGCGAGTTCTGATTTGAGTAGCTCGAGGTCTTCGATTTCGATCTGGTTATATCCTATATAAAGTTCGTGCGTGTCTGGAATTCCCCGAGCTTTGGATGACTCGGTATCAAGACTGAAAACGGCCACCTGGGGTCCAAACAGTTGTTTCAGCCCCTTCACACGCGGCGCAGATTTGTTCTCAGACATCGCCTGCCAGCCGTATTCGTTGTGCATGTCGAACACCAGCACCGAAGCGACGTCCTTACTGATTAGTCCGCACAAGAAAATACGAGTGAGAAACGATTTGCCGGTTCCCGATTTTCCGAATATTCCGTTTGAACGTTCAACGAATCTACCCAGGTCAACGCAAACTGGAGTTTCCATGTTCAGTGGACGTCCGATATTAAAGTGCAGGTCGTTTGGCTGATCGCTCTCTTTCCCGAAAACGAGGGCAAAATCGGCGCTTGTGGCTTCGTTGACGTGTGAAAAGTGACTGGGAATTGTTTTTACCGGTCGCAGCTCTGCACTGTCAGCGGTGGCACCAGTTTCTAGCATCAACATCGGTTGCACTTTGACGGTGCCGAAAGTAGACACGCCAGAGAGAACAGAGAGAAGAAAGTCATCAGACTGAGGAGGGTTTGTCAGTATCGTCGGATTGCTCGCCGATAAACTGACATCAGTCAACATGCTGAAGAAGCGAGAACTCTTGCCTTCTACAACGACGAAACGGCCGACTCTTAAATCCTCGACAGAGTGCGACAAATCTAGCCGCATCTCAAGACCAGATGAGAGCGAGCCCTGAGTAATAATGCCCAAATAGTTGGGGCCTTTTTTCACCGATCAGCTAACCAATTTGGAAGCCAATTGCCTGGGCGAACAGATTAATTGCTTCGTCTCTTTGCTTCGCGTCATAAGTTTCTCTGCGCACCACATCTGATTCATCGTTGCCGCGATATTCAGTGATGGTGTATGTGAGCGGCTCATGCAGGCTTCTTTCTAAGCGGAGCAGATTGCCAGTGGTGGTGGTGGCGCCCACTAATCCCCAGATTCCTTCTAGAGAATTTGAGATGTCATCAATGGTGTGGGGCCACTGGGCTCTAGTTGAAGTTACTGTCATGAGCGTACTCCTCGAGAACTAGCAAACGTTGTGCTCACGGGATGCAATCGAGGAAAGTAACCTCGTTTAGATAAGCAGTCCGCGGATGGTTTCCTTGGATACGAAAAAAAATTTGTCCGGAGAGGGACTTGAACCCTCATTGGTTGCCCAACACGCCCCTCAAACGTGCGCGTCTACCAGTTCCGCCATCCGGACTCAATCGCCTGTGAAGCTCGGCGTTCTGACCACTATTGTAATTTGAATAGTGGTAACTTTGCCTAGCTCAAATCGTTCAACAGACAAAACGTTGGAATAGTTTATGCCATGTTGCTCGAAGCATCAATAGCCTGTGTTGCGGAACATTCACCTCGGAATGGGCGTCCAGTACTGTATCTACGTCTTTTGGGGTAGCTTTGCGATAAGCGTCAGCCTTCCAAGAGCCGCTCGACACAGCTATTTCCGAAGTTTTACAAACGAAAAATTTATCTATCGCACAAATAAAAGCCGGGAATTCGGGCATAAGTTAAGATGGGATGGAGTGGTCATTTCGAAGCCTGGGGGCATTCAGCGGTAACATGTCGATGATTGAAATGTTCGTAGCCGGAATTGCGTTAGATGCCCGAAACGGACACCCCATCGTCGTTTTAAATGACAGCACCAAACGCCGAGCATTGCCAATATGGATTGGAATGGCTGAGGCAAACGCCATTACAAGGGCGCTTGACAATGTGAAGCCCGAGCGACCGATGACGCATGACCTGTTGCTCAGTGTCATTACGCAGCTTGGCTACAAGGTTAAGCAAGTCGAAATTAATGAACTGGCAGCCAACACTTACTTTGCAACTATTTTGCTTTTGGTAGACGATCCTGACCACAAATTGGATACCACCAAATCGATCGATGCCCGTCCTTCTGACGCCATCGGTCTTGCTTTGCGTGCCAAGTGTGCGATCTTTGTTTCCGCTCAGGTTGTGGCTGATGGCACTATTCCTGCCGATTTCGAAAAAGACGAAGCCGAGGCGCAGGAATTCAAAAAGTTCATCGAAGGCTTGAAAGCTTCTGATTTCAAAAAGGGCGGTGGGCCGTCAGAGTAATCAGGAAGATTTCTTTCGCTCAAGAGCTTTAGTGAGAGCTGCTTCCAGAGTCGCAACTTTTGCCTCGAGCAATTTGACGTTGTCTGACGCTACTTCTTTCGCCAGCTTCTGATCTTGCACATCCCACTGCTGCAATTTTTTTTCGCTGCGCACTTCCACAAGTTTTGTTTGCCACACTGCTACGCTCGCGACGAGCCCGGCTATCCATGCGCCTATTAGAGTCGCACCAAGCGAAAGTGGTGCGGCTCCGCCAAAGAGCGTAAATGGAATCGTTTGGAAGTTCTGCACAGCCAGCGCAATTACTGCGATACCGAGGATGGCTGCGGTAGAGAGAACGACGTAATAAAAGGATTTTGTGCGCATAAATTATCCGAGTAGTCTTTGCAGTAATCTGCTAACTCATTTTGAGATGCGTAAGGAGTGTTTGAAAATCCTCAGGTAGAGGCGCCTCAAATTCTAACAGCATGCCTGTGGTCGGGTGAGTGAAACTCAGTTGAGCTGCGTGCAAGGCGTGACCTTTCAATCCCAATTTCTGGCGCGCAGCTTCGTTTCCGCTTGATTTCGGATTGTATAGCAAATCGCCAGCGACTGGATGACCCAGGCTGCTCATGTGAACCCTAATTTGATGTGTGCGACCAGTTTCGAGCATGACTTTGACCAGGGTAAATTTGGCAAAGCGTTCTATGACTTTGAATCTACTAATTGCTTTTCGCCCTTCAGAAACTACCGCCATCTGTTTGCGTTTAGTTGGATGACGCCCGATTGGTTTGTCGATGGTGCCAAGATCTGGCTTCATTACTCCATCTACGAGAGCGATGTAATTTCGACGAGCAGTTTTGGCTTTGATCTGTTCGGCCAAGCTGCGGTGTGCCAGATCGTTTTTAGCAATTACCAGCAGTCCTGACGTGTCTTTGTCTAACCGATGGACTATGCCGGGCCGCACGGTGCCTGAGATTCCAGAGAGGCTGTCGCGCATGTGAAAAAGCAGTGCGTTTACAAGTGTGCCCGAATCGATTCCCGCACCTGGATGCGTAACCAACCCTGCTGGTTTGTTGATTACCGCCAGATGTTCGTCTTGGAAAACAATTTCGAGGGGAATATTTTCTGGTTGCAAATCGAGCTCTACAGGCTCCTGTAGCTCGATTGTGACTAGTTCGCCGCCGTGCAATTTCAGGCTTGCTTTGGCTGGCTGATTGTTGACTAGAATGTCTTCGTCTTCAATCAATTTTTGTATACGTGACCGACTGAGGTCTTTCACCGCACGACTGAGAAATAGATCGAGCCGAACGCCGCCAGCTTCTTCTGCCTCGTCGTCGACAATTAGCCTGATCAGCCCATCATCCATGGTCATGTTGGGCAGTGCTCTCTTGTTGAACGGGTGTTTCTTCGCCCTCTTTAGTGCGGGCCGATTTCTCCGACATCATCGCGACCAGGATTAGACCGATGCCGATATCGATAAAAACATCGGCGCAGTTGAAGACTGGAAAATTGATGAATGTGAACTCAATGAAGTCGGTCACTTGCCCCTGGCTGAAGCGGTCGAGCAGGTTGCCGCAGGCGCCACCGAACAAAAATCCCAGACCGACACGCTCTACGTTTGATACCAGAGTTGACTCGCGCTTGAGCATCCAAGCCACCAAAGATAGTGTCACCACGCTTGCCAGTGCTGTCATCAGATAGCTGTTGCCAGCCCCCAGACTAAATGCGGCACCGGTGTTGTGGGTGAGGTAAAACCTGATTGCGCCGGGAATGAATGGATATGGATCTCCGGTAATCAACTGATTCCGTGCCCATTCCTTACTGGTTGAGTCGGCGAGCAGGCACAGCGTAGCTACCAGTGGAATGATCCACTTGGGCGAACGGTGCTTTGCTTCCGAGTCCATGCCTTATTTGGCTGAATCAGAATCACTGGGCTTTTCGTCTTCTTTGACCGGTGTCAAATGATCGACTGGAGTTTTTGGTTTTCCAGTCTGTTCATTGAGCTGATCTTTCGAAGGCAAGGCATCGTGCAAGATTGTCTTTGATGCAGGTTCTTTGATGCTCTTTTCGACCGACTCACTGCCTTGCTTGATTTTCTCGACCGATTCTTTTTTCATCAAGCTGCCGTGAGGCGTGGTCGTCTTCTCTATTTTTTCAGTAGTTTTATCTACCGATTTTTCAGCGGTGATGATTTTGTCGAACTTGTCTTCACTGCTTGGCACAACGTTCAGACGCCGGGTCAGGAAAGTGATGCCCATGAGATTGTTGCGGTTGGAGTTTGTTATACCAATTGTCGCCATCAACAACTCATTGCGGTTGTTAGTGTTGGCCGGCATGATTCTCTCGAGCACTGTTCCATCTAGCGGTCGCCATGCGTCGGCTGGTTGCGGCTGCGGATACTCCAGGGGCTGGCTTGTGATCGAGCCCACTGCGGTCAATCCGGTGGGCAGATTCAATTCCAACTTCGCGGAATACTGTCTGCCCGATTTGACTTGCTCCGGGGCGGAGAATGACGCGTTTAAAGTCTTTGCCAATCCGAAAGCGACTCGCACTTTCTCGTAGTCGATTCGATCGCCAATGATCTTCCAGTTGGTGCCAAATTTTTTGATGTAGAGCTGACCTTCAGAAATAGAATTGAGATCGCCCTTGGTGTTGATTCCAGGCATCTCTTTAGCCGTGCTGCCGACTGCCATATCTCTTGATTCGACCGTGGCGAAATTTCCTTCGATACGAATCGATTTCGTTTTAGATGATGATTTGGCATCTGGATATGTTTTCCAGAAATCTTCTGTCAGTTTCGATACCGCTTTCTTGTCTAACCCATCGTTATTGATGTAATCGTCGGCGTAATAGCTCATCACGCTATCGAGATTGTGAGCATTCCACTGAGTTTCGATGTTGGTCAACAGCTCTTCGATTTCTTTGCGCTCTGCCTCATGCTCTTTGTTATCTGGATCTAGCGTGAAGTCGTTCGAGTTCGCAGCTGCACCAGGGGTGGTGACTACGGTCGAAGTTTCAATTGCTTGAGAAGGAAGTGCGCAAAATGACGCCAGCAAAATCGATGCAACCACATGTGGTGCAGCTTGTTTTCGTTTTCTCGGACTCGTCCGCATCTTCTCTCTCCAATTCATGCTCTTTGGTCTACGTCGACCTGAGCGCAGCAAGATCCCAAGCACACATTATACAGGCTGGGACCTTGCTGCGCGTCTTGCTCTTAGACTGCGACTAGCAGCTTGTTCATTTGATCGATGTTTTCCTTGATCGAATCAGCTGATTTCTTCAAGGCTGCCGATTCTTCAGCGGTTAGCTTCAATTCGACAATCTTCTTCATACCTTCGCGACCGAGAACAGCTGGAAGTCCGATGTATACGTCTTTCAAGCCATATTCGCCGTCGGCATAGACTGCGCATGGCAGCAAGCGATTCTTGTCTCTCAAGATTGCCTCCACCATATGCGCTACAGAGGCGCCTGGAGCGTAGTAGGCGCTTCCTGCTTTGAGCAATCCGACGATTTCAGCTCCACCGTTGCGGGTGCGCTCCGCCAGAGCTTCGATGCGGTCTGCAGGCATCAATTCGGTGATAGGGATACCGTTAACTGTTGAGAAACGTGGAATCGGCACCATCAAATCGCCGTGTCCGCCCAGAACCATGGCTTTTGTATCTTCGACCGAGAAGCCGAGTTCCATGCCGATAAAAGCTTGGAAACGGGCGCTGTCGAGCACTCCTGCCATACCGATGACGCGGCTTGTAGGCAGCTTGGTGGTCTTCCATGTCAGATAAGTCATCACGTCAAGCGGATTCGTGACGACGATGTAAATGGCGTCTGGCGAGAGTTTAACTGTCTTTTCAGCAACTTCTTTGACGATATTGGCGTTGATTTTCAATAAGTCATCGCGGGTCATACCAGGCTTGCGGGCGATACCTGCGGTGATAACGACAATGTCTGAATTCTTTGTCTCGGCATAGTCGTTGGTGCCGATAAGGTTGCAATCGTGACCGTTGATCGGTGCCGCTTGCATCATATCGAGGCTCTTACCTTGTGGAATTCCTTCCAGGATGTCCACTACGACAACGTCAGCTAGTTCTTTGTCAGCCACGTATTGTGCGACTGTGGCGCCTACGAACCCGGAGCCAACTACAGTAACTTTGTTCACGACAAAACCTCCTGGCCCGCTGGGCCTGCACTCGTGAGCGATGTCAGCCGGGCAGCTTGGCTGCACTGGCAATCCTCGAACTGGGCAAGCGTAACATGGCTAAAGCCTCATCCCCTGTTTGCTTAAGCATTAGTTCAGTGTGCGAAAAAAGTCGTCGAATAGGGGAAACCCGTATGTGCATTGGGAAAATATTGGTTATGCTGGAGAAAGGAAACTTTTTCTGTCTAGCTGGATCTTCTCGGCCAATCCAACGTCGATGAAGATTAGAGGACCCAAGATGACGCAGCAGAATCCATTCTTTGAATTCATTCTCGCTCACCGCCTGTTGTCAACGAAGCGTTGCCATGCCTTTGCAGCGGTCGCGTTCGTGTTCGGCGCATCTATCTGTCCGGGAATTGCAGCTCAGTTAGCAGACGGAGACACAGTCTTGAAGATGGACGTGCCTAAGATGGACCAGCTGCCACAGCGTAAAACGCTCAAGGGCGGGGTCTTTCACCACGAAACGGTCGCTCCTAAAAGCTCCAAAATGCAATCAGGCGCATCTAATAACACAGCCAGGCTGCAAGATGGTAAATTTGGTGCAGGCACACCCAAGAAGGGTGGCGGCATCCTTAATATGTTCAAGGCTAAGGTAGCTAAAGACAAGGCCCCATCGCCGTTTAATGTTCAAGCTCAGACCGGAGTTGGCATTATTGGAGTCAAATTCGTACTGGGAATGGGCCTGCCACCTACAATTAACCGAGTTTTCCCCGGCACTCCCGCCCACAACGCCGGGCTGCGTGACAAGGACATCATCATTGCGGTTGACGGTGTTCCTACATCTGGGCTGACCAAAGAAGAAGTTTACGCCATGATCGTCGGGTTGCCAGACACGCCTGTCACGGTGTCGGTCATGCGCAACGGCGACTTTTTGCCCAAGACCATGAACAGAATGGATTTTAACGACATACCTGATCCAGAAGTAAAGCGCGATTACTTGCTGAGTATTTAGGTGCTAAACTTTGAGCCATGCGGCTTTGTTTCGATGCCACCAGATTCGGTAGCGGTCTCGACGGTGCAATTGAACTTGCTTCGTCCCGCGGATTGTCTGCCGTAGAGTATTCATTTGCGCCTTTCACCACGGGAAAGGCGGCAAAAGCGCTTGACGCGACTGAGAAAAAATCCCTCCGTGAAGTTGCCCGGTTGAGTGAAGAAAAAGGTGTCGATTTCGCCTCTCTGAATCTTGACTACTGTGTTGAACCAGAAGACAAGAAATCGGTCAAACAATTCCTTTTGATGATGACGAAACTCGCTCAGGTGGGCGAGGTTCTCAACTGCTCGCGAGTGGCATTCAACATCATGCCCGGAGACGGTGCTGATTGGTTGCAATCATGCGAAGAGTGTTTGGGCGCCGTAAGCGCTGCCCTCGAAAAGCATGGCGCCAAACCATTGTTGCGACTCTCAACACCGCAAGAATTTCGTGGCGTCTCGTTGAAAATGTGGCGAGCGATGGAACCTCAAGATTGGCGCAATTTGGTTTCCGCCTGTCCTAGCCTCAGTTTGAGTTTTTCACCAGCCGATTGTGTTTGGCTCGGTATTGATTATCTGCGTGTCCTTTCAGGAATTGCATCAGCGATCGACCATGTCGAAGCTCTAGACATTGAAATCAATCGTGACCTTCTTGTCGATAGCGGAATGTATGGACCGCTCTGGTGGCGTTATCGAATACCCGGTAAAGGGCAAGTGGATTGGGGACAGCTGATCGAAGCGCTTAAACTCTATGATTTCAAAGGAACCATTTCTATCTCAATCGACGATGAGTTTGTCGATAGCGATTACTACGAATTGGAAAATGCTCTGGATACGAGCATAAAAAAATTGGCGCCACTTGTTAGAGGTTGATATGACCGAGCAATCAACCGCTTACTTATTTCTGCATACACACTGGGATCGCGAATGGTACTTACCGTTCGAGGTTTATCGCGCCCGTCTGGTTTCAGTTGTGCGCTCCGTCATAGAGGGCCTCAATTCTGGAGAACTGCCAAATTTTTTGCTGGATGGGCAAGCGAGTGTCCTGGAAGATGTGTTGGAAATCGATCCAACGCTCTACACTTCGATTCAAGATTTGATGGAGCAGAAGACGCTTTCGGCTGGTCCCTGGTACGTTTTAGCAGATCAGATGTTGGTACGCGGTGAAAGCTTGATTCGAAATTTGCAGATGGGTCTGGAAATTACCTCGATGTATGGTGCGCCTGCGATGATCGGTTACTGTCCCGATACTTTCGGTCACAGTGCAGATTTGCCTCGCATCCTTAAGGGCTTCGATATCGATACCGCCTACGTTTGGCGCGGTGTGCCGAAGCTTGATTCGGGTCCAGTATTTTTGTGGCAAAGCAACGACGGCAGCAAAGTTTTGTCATTTCAACTGTCGCGTGGCTACTACGATGCAGGTTTTCATAATGCCACTAAAGAGACAGACTTGCTTGCTCATGTAAGCCGGTGGCTGCCGCCAAACGACGCTCACTATTGTAAACAACTCAACGCTGGTTTGATCCCAGTGGGCGCGGACCATCTCGCGCCACCGAAAGAAATGGCGCAGTTGCTCGCCCGTCTGGCTACAGCTATCAACGGCAAAAACGGTGGGAAGGATAAAGATGGTGGAAAGGATAAAGAAGCCACCTCCGACAAAGAACCGAAAGCTTCCAAGAATTTGACGGTGCTTGACCGAGCACTACAGGTAGTGCCGATAGCACTATCTGATTTTAGTCAAAAATTGAAAGACTCGATCAAGGAAGAATCACTCCCCGTTATCGGCGGTGAACTGAGGGACAACAGCGCTGCTCTGATGTTCGAGCGAGCCTATCTGCTGCAGGGCGTTCTATCCAGTCGGCTTTATTTGAAGCGAGAAAATCATATCGCCGAGCATCGCCTTATCGATCTTTCGGAGCCGTTGCAATCAATTTATTACATTTTGAAGATTGCAGATTACCCCGCTTTTGAATTGAAGCATGCCTGGAAGCAGTTGATGCGGAACCATCCGCACGACAGCATTTGCGGCTGCAGCATCGACTCCGTGCACCGAGAAATGCAATCTCGAACGGTCAAGTTTCACGAGTTGTTGAACGCTCTGGATGCGGAATCAGCCCGAGCCATCGCTTCTCCACAGGGTCCGTCGAAGCTGCTCACCGCGGCTCGTACTTTGCCGATTGTTGATCCGGCGCAGTCGCCTGACCGAATTTCTTTCTTCAACACCTCTGGTGAATCGCTCGTTTCGCCCATACCTTTTATCTGGGCGACTGACGAAGATGCAACCGGTGAACCGATGTTGGAAGATCCGGAAAGAACGGATATTCAAATTGTCGCGTCTGAAAATTCTGTAGAAATATTTTCTGGTTGTGAAAATGAGCCGCTCGTCAAGGCTGTAAATGTTCATCATGGCTGGCTCTGGTCAGATAATGTGCCTGCCTTGGGCGGTAAAACCGTAAGCTGGACGCAAAATGGTTCGGTCAATCCGGCTCGGCAGCTGCCCAAAAAGGTAGAAAACATCAAGCGCGCGCGCGAATGTGTAAGCGTCGACGCCAGGCGGATTTCAAATGAGTTCCTCTCTGTCGAGGTTGAACCCGATGGCACTTTGATTGTAATCAGTCACGAGACGCGCCGCCGCTCCCGCATGTATCGACTCGGGCACAACTTCCGCGATGTCGCAGACTGTGGTGATTCATACAATTTCGATCCGATTCCTGGTGACAAACCGATCACAGCTAAATTCGTGGCTGTGCGCCCGGCTCTTGGTGGTCCACTTGTCGGTTCGCTGATTTTGGACTACGAAATCAAAATTCCAATTAACGCCGAGGAAGTGAAGAAGTCGACCATGACCGACGGATTCCCTGATGGACCGTCTGCTTTCCTGCGCTCGAATAAGACGGTCGTTCACAAGATTAGAACGGAAGTGTCGCTCAGGCGTGGAGTGCCTATCGTCTTCTTCGACACTGGCTGGGAGAATAAATCAACCGATCACCGCCTCGAAGTGTTGATGGATACTGAGCTGGATGTGCAGATGAGTTTTGCTGAGAATCACTTTAGTGTCGTCAAACGCGAGCGTCCACATCTGAAAACTAGTCTGCCAGTTGCGAATGGCGCGGAGGCACCATTGGATAGGATGCCGTGTCAGCGCTTTTTCGTCGCCAACGATCAAGTTTTTTTCAACGCAGGGCTGCCGGAGTATGGAATGGACGGTTCGAACGTCTCTATCACGCTCCTGCGAGCTTTCTCGCATCTCTCGCGTCCACGTTTGCAGACTCGCGGTGGCGGAGCTGGACCCGGGGTTGCGACGCCGGAAGGCAACTGTCTTGGCTTAAATCGAGCCAGCTACGGTTGGTCGCCGTTGGCTCCATCTCGTGGAGGCATCTTTACCGACTCGTTGCCAGAAGCGCAACTGATTCGTGTCTATAAGTTGGTCGAGTTGTTCGAGGGGCGGTTCCGGGCTGCACTGACCCATAGCTCCTGGAACGACAAAATCACCAGTCTGCTCAGTATCGAAAATCCTGCAGTGCGCCTCGTCTCATCTTATATCTTTGATCACTGCTTGTATCTGCGACTCCTCAATGTTACCGACTCCGTACAGGATGCTCGCATCAGTCTGCGTGTGCCGGCACACGCTGCGTACAAATGCAAACTCAATCAAGATCCGATAGAAGAAATTACTATTGAGCCAGGTGAGGGCAACGCGCCCCGTCGAATTTCCTTGCTGCCTGGTAAAAACGAGCTGATCACGATTCGGCTTGAACTTGATTAATCAGGAATGCGCCGGGTCGGGAAACTGCTCAGCATGATTCAAGCAGGGTAAGCGAATTCAGCATAAAGTGGGTACAATTCGGTTATGCGCAAATCTCATACATATTTCTCGATAGCAGCACTTTTCCTGGCACTGAATACGGTGCCTGCAATTGCTGGTAAGAAACCGATTATAGACTCGCCGCTCGATGAGAAAACTCAGTCAGCTTTGCGTCGAGCTTGCAAGCCCGGCAACGGGGCTAAAGGCAATGCTGCTGTTGCGGAAGCACTGCAAAGTGCGACCGATATTCCTAAGTGCCTGGCGATTGCGTCGTTTACCGAAGTCGCCGGAGCGTCGATGATCGACTCTCGACGTCAGTGTTTGGTCAAGGCTTTGGGGATGTGCCAATCGCGACAAGACTATATTCAGGTTGCTCTGAAATCGAGACAGTATCAGTGTTATGAAGTGACTCGCGATGCAGTCAATGCACTGATCGGCAGCGGAACGTCTATAGATGATCTGTACGACTTAGCCAGGAAAACTCAAGAAGTCGCTCTCAACGACGTTGCGCATCTAGCGATGGAGAAGGCTTACACGCTCTGTAAAACTATTCCTGAAGCTGTTACTTTCGCCCGGGAGGCGAAGCTTCTTTCGATGGATGATTTGAACCGCAAAGCATGCAAAGACATGATCGATGACGAGCCAAATGCTCATGAATTGATAGTTCTGCTCCATTATATCGAGCCATTCAAATTGAGAGACCTGGACCGCTACTGCATGAAGAAAGCTCTGGATCGCGCCGTTGCTGAACAAGATTTTCTGGACATTTATAACGCATCACAGAGACGAGGCGAGACTGACATCTTTCAAATCGCGCTGTATCGCGGAAGAAAAGCTCGTTTGATGCAACAGATCAAGAATGAACAAGACACCGCGCAGCAACAATTAGATGCTCAGCAAGCGAAAGCCCAGCAGGATATGCAGACTCAAGGCACTCCAGCCCCCGCCCAAACCGGCGCCGGATTCTAAGTATCCGAAGCACTAAAAATGGGCGCACTGTACGATGGCTGAAACTAACAGACCGGCTGCTTCTGCTACTTCGACGGTGGCTCCGTAAGTATCGCCGGTGTGACCGCCTAGTTTTTTGTTTAGCCAACGAGCGCAGACAATGCCCCCGAGCAAAGTGGCGGCGGGAACTGCTAAAAACACAAGCGAATTTATTTTATACAGAACGCCAATTGTGCATGCCACCGGTAAGAACGCTGACATCCACAAGTCGCGTGGATAGTCGGTTGTATCGTGCCAGATTTTTCCCTTACCTTGTTCGCGCAAATAATTGAATTTCCCAATTGCGTAGACTTCGGCAAGGCGAGCAAAAGCTGGAATGAGGAATAAGGATGCGAAAAGTGCGTTTCCTCCTAGTGAAGAGAGAGCAGAGAATTTGCTCAGGAGCAATAAAATTCCAACGATCACTCCAAAGTTTCCCACGCGCGGATCCTGCATGATTTCGAGCATTCGAGCTGGGCTCTGGTGGGAGAATATTCCATCTGCCGCATCCATCAGTCCGTCTAAATGTAGTCCGCTGGTGAAGACAAACCAGAGTACGGTGAGGACGACTCCTTGCACTAAATACGGTGCGTGTACAACTTCTAAAACCTTGGCGCCAAGGAACAGGCAGATTCCAATTAGTAGCCCGACGCTGGGCAGATACTTGGACAAGCCAGACAGCATATCGTCCGACTCTTCGAGGTTCAGTTTATAAATTGGCAAGCACGTGACGTATGAGGCAGTCAAAGCTAATCTGCGGAAGAAGCTCATTTCGGAGCCTTCGGTTTTTGTACTTCTGCGGTGTACTCTGGTCTGTCAGGAAATGTCGTCCAATTGTTCAGGACTAACAGTTCTCGCTTTGAATCGTAGTAGGCAACAGCTTCTTGCGTTTCGCGGAGGATGTCTGGATCGCAATCTAAATCGCGGGCACGCTCCAGAATTTGGGCTACGATATCGTCGATCGATTCTGAACGGGCTTCTTCCCAGGGCATGATTGTGTCGTCGGCAAGTAGCCCGGTGATCTCGGGTGCCACCGGCAGCGGTTCACTCCAAGTCAATCCGTAACTGAAGATACTGCGCGTGTGCATGTGCTCGATAAAGGCTTCGTGCGGCCCGATGATGTCTGTTGCCCATGCCATGACAAGCAGCGCTCCGTCCGGGCGATGCGGTCCTTTATAGCTGTCACAAGGGATTTCCATCAGTTCACCAAGGATGCGAGCCAGCGGACGAGCGTTTGGATTGTAGTATTCGACTGCCTCGTATTCGATGCGTAGACCTTCTAACACGCCTTTCAATATGGCGAGAGTCGAGGCAATAGACATAAAGTCTTCTTTTCGATGCGCGTGTTCTTCACCAGTGCGCAGAAGGATGCCGCCGTACAGCACAAATTGCCAATCTCGCGGAGTCAAGGCTTGTTTGTTTCCTAGTAACTCCAGCCGTTTGAGGACAATTTTTCGGTGGTTTAACTCGCGCTGCTCATCTTCCTCATGAGCGAGAAATGTCAACTTCTCGATCATCGTTTTTGCTTCAGCGATTCTGCGAGTAAGGGTGTAGCAGACCGATAGATTGAGGATGGTGTCGAAATCTTCACTATCCATCATGGCAAGTTTGAAGTGCGCAATCGCTTCGTCGAATCGTGACAAAGACATCAGGGAGAAAGCAATTTCGTAGTTGACGGTCGGTTCATTGGGCATCAACTTCAGACAGCGCTCAAGCAGCATCACCGCTAGTTCGTGTTGTCTCAGATCGATCAATCCGAAACCTGCTTCGAAGAGAGCGTACGGAATATCATCTTCACTCGAACTTGCCAGCGTTAAACCATCTGACTGCGGTTGCACTGTATCTGGTGTGGCGTCGAGTAATTCGGTGAGCCGAATCAGCTTGCGTGCAACTTCGTTGCGTCCGGCTTCTTTCATCAATTCGCCGAACATCCCGATTGCCCGCGTGTCGGTTTCATTGTTTAACCAATATGGTTTCAAGCACGCCAAACATTGCTCCAGCATGCCTTCATCGAGTAGGCGTCGTGCTTCGAGTAGTGGCTCCGGAACTTGTTCTTCAGAAGTTGTCTCTGACACTCTCAATTCCTAAAAATGCTAGACGAGTTGTCCGGCTAATTCTTCAGCATGATACGAGCTGCGAACTAGCGGACCAGAATGTACCATTTTGAACCCTAGCTTCCATGCTTCAGCGCCCAGTTCATCGAACTCTTCAGGCGTCACGTAGCGCTTCACCGGCAGTTGTTCTCGACTCGGTCGCAGATATTGACCCATCGTCAGGAAATCCACATCGATGGCGCGCATGTCTCTGAGCACTTCGAAAATTTCTTCTCTTGTTTCGCCAAGACCGAGCATTATTCCTGATTTTGTTGGAATGTCTGGGCGCAGTTTCTTCGCCATTTCCAGAACCTTCAAAGAGCGGTCGTATTTTGAACCCGGTCTGACTTTTCTATAAAGGCGTGGAACTGTCTCGATGTTGTGATTGAAAACGACTGGATTAGCTGCGAGAACTGTGGCGATGCATTCTTCTCGTCCCTGAAAATCTGGCGTGAGAACTTCCACGCTCACGTCTGGTATCAGTTCTTTCAATGCAGCAATTGTGCGCGCGAAATGATTCGAACCTTGATCCGGCAAGTCATCTCGGTTTACCGAAGTCAAGACGACATGGCGCAAGTTCATCTGTCGCGATGCTTCGGCGACACGGTATGGCTCATCGGCATCCAGCGCTTCGGGCAGGCCTTTGTTCACCGAGCAGAACTTACACGTTCTTGTACATAACGGACCCATGAGCAAATAGGTTGCCGTGCCGCGCGCCCAACACTCACCTTTGTTTGGGCATCTGCCGCTTTCGCAAATCGTGCTCAGCTTCTGCTCTTTTAGAATCGAACGCACCTTTCGGTTTTCGTCTGTATTCAGAACGGTTCGTCGGACCCACTCCGGCAACCTTTGAATCTTCTCAGCTTCGTCATTCGAAGTGCCGCTTTGCGACGTGGATTGCAAATCAGTCATATGTGTCAGAACCTATTTCACCTTCATCGTATTTTAGGGTATTTGCAATCTTGGCGATCCTTCGAGCCGGATACTTTGCTACATGTATGGCTGGGCAATGCCGGTTGATGGGGTAGAATGCTGGGTCTTAACAGTCAAATTTCGAGCTGGGAGAGTGAAATGAGCAATCCGAAGCGCAGCAAAATTATTGCCGGCAACTGGAAAATGCATAAAAATCGGGGAGAAGCGAAAGCGCTTGCCGAGGCGATTGCAAAAGGCGTCAAAGGCGAAAAGGACTTGCCAATCGTTGTTCTCTTCCCCCCATTTACCGCTGTCTCGACCGTCGGAGACGTGGTTAAGGACACGTCTGTCAACCTCGGCGCTCAGAACATGGATCATCATGACAGCGGTGCATTCACTGGTGAAGTCTCGCCACCGATGCTGCTGGACGTTGGTGTCGAGTACGTTCTCATCGGTCATTCGGAACGCCGTCAATTTTTCGGCGAAACCAACGCTAGCGTCAATTTAAAGCTGAAAGCCGCACTGAAGCATGGTTTGAAACCAGTCGTTTGCGTCGGAGAAAGCCTTGACGAGCGCGAAAACAACCTCACAGACGCCGTGGTACGCCGCCAGGTCGGTGCTGCTTTGGCTGATTTAGAAGTGACTGATTTGAAAACTCTGGTTGTTGCTTACGAACCAGTCTGGGCGATTGGTACCGGCAAAACCTGCGAAGCGACCGAGGCGAATCGCGTTTGCGCATTGATTCGTGCCACGATCAACGATGTCTTCCGCAGCGAAGAGTCAGCTCCTGTGGGCGATTCCATTCCAATTCTCTATGGCGGCAGCGTCAAGCCTTCCACTATAGATGAGCAACTCGAACAAAGCGATCTCGACGGGGCTCTGGTTGGTGGCGCAAGTTTGACAGCAGACGAGTTCTTGCCTCTGATCAAGTCAGCGCAGAAACGAATTCAAGCATTAGTCAAAGTTTAATCGCATCTATTAGAGAGTCCGCAACTACAAGCTGCGCAAAATGTCGCAAGCTTTGTTGAAATGCGCTGTCTTACAGACCTTCCTTGATATAATGGCACTTCGGATTACTCGGAGAGGTGTCAGAGTGGTCTATCGTGCAGTCCTGGAAAGACTGTCTGCGCTAAAACGCAGCGAGGGTTCGAATCCCTCCCTCTCCGTTCTTTTGTTTGAGTCGAAATTCGCGGGCTGCGGTCATGGATCATATTCTTGAGAAGCTAAAAGAAATCGAAGCGACCTATCTGGAGCTCGAGCAGAAGCTTTACGACCCTGAAGTTACTGCGGATTTGGCGAACTACAAAAAGCTCAATCAGACGAAACGGTCACTCGAGCCGACCATTGAGGCATTCAACAAATTTCGAAAGTTGACGAGCGATCTTTCTGACTATCAGGAGATGTTGCGCGAAGCCGATCCCGCCGATCGCGAGGAAATCGAAGCGCAAATCGATAGTACGAAAAACGAGTTGGACGAGGTCAATACTCGTTTGAAGTATCTTTTGTTACCACGCGATCCCAACGATGAAAAAGACATCATGGTGGAAATCCGCGCAGGCACGGGCGGCGATGAAGCATCTTTATTCGCCGGTGATCTTTTGCGCATGTATTTGAAGTACGCAGACCGCTTGGGATGGAAGCCAGAAATCGCCAGTGCCAGCGAAGGCGAACTGGGTGGATATAAAGAAGTCATCGTCGGCTTCAAAGGCGAAGGCGCGTACAGCAAATTCAAATTCGAATCGGGAGTGCATCGCGTTCAGCGGGTGCCCACAACTGAAGCGAACGGTCGCGTTCACACATCTACAGCTACTGTAGCTGTAATGCCAGAAGCTGACGAAATCGATGTGCAGCTCGACGAGAAAGATTTGGAAATTTCAACCATGCGATCTGGTGGTGCAGGCGGTCAGAACGTAAACAAGGTTGAAACTGCTGTGCGCATTGTGCACAAACCGTCTGGATTGATGGTGGCATGCTCGGAAGAGCGGAGCCAGCTCCAGAACAAAGAGCGAGCCAAACAAATTCTGCGCGCCAAACTTTTCAAGTTGGAAACTGAAGCGCAGCAAAAAGCTATTTATGACGAGCGTAAGTCGCAAGTTGGAACAGGCGATCGTTCCGAAAAAATTCGCACTTATAATTTCAAAGATAATCGCGTCACAGACCACAGGCTGAACGTAAACTTCAGTCTGGCTCAGGTTCTAGAAGGCGATCTGGATCGAATGATTGAAGCTGCGATTTTAGATGACCAGCAACGACGATTAGAAGAAAGTCTCGGCAACGACTCTTTTCCAAGCTAAGAATTATTTTGCAGGAACACCTTTGTTGTCGGTCGGCATTGGAGTAGGCGGCTCGCTTTTTGCTTGTGTCGAAGTATCCGTCAATTGACCGCTGACGGACTTTTGTGCACCGTCGGTAATGATTTGACCTTTGACGTCTTGTGATGCCGTATCTGGTGGCAATATTTGTTGCGTCGCTTTTAACTCGGTAGTGTTTTTGCCAACTATTTTTCCGGCTACGTCCGCCGAGACTTTTGTGTTCTGCAGTGAAGCGTTTACAGCAGTCGTCGCGGCTGGAGGTTGCAACCGTCCTTGAGCGGCTGACTGTCCCGTTTGCTGAAGGTTGGCATTCGTGTTTGTCATCGTCACAGATGTGGATGTGGAAACACCTTGTTGTCTGAGCGCGGCAACAACTGTTCCCATTGGAACGCCATGGTAGAAGTTGAAACTTTCGGCTTTGATCTCTTTGGGAAAATCGATCAAAGAGCTTCCATCCAGACTGCGTACTGCCTCAAGAAGAGCCGCGCTAACTCCTTCGTCTGTGGTGCAACGAAAAATGCGAGCGCGCAGTTTTCTATTGCGATCGATATAGAGGTACATCTCAGAGAGACCAGTCAAATTTTGCCAGTTGGGCACCATACTCGCTATCATTTTGTATTCGATGCCACTTGCGTGTCTTTCGAAATAAGGACGGAAGACTTGCCACTCTTCTGGCGTCAAGCCGCTCTTACCCTTCGGCACGGGTTCGTGATGACTCTCTGTTCCCACAGGGCAATGGATGACTGACCGCGCGCCTGGATATGCGACAGTTCGATAAGTTGTGTTTGCCATTGAGCTTCGATTTCTCTGGCGCACTCCGGCCAATGCGCTTCGGCAGTAAGCTGCGACTGGACCCGTTCCAGCAAGCGAGTATCCAAGTTCGTATTCACGCACCGCTCGCACTGAATCTCCGGTTTGCAAAAAAGCGTTGCCGAGATTGTAGTGAACTTCGGGATTTCGACTGTCTTGTTGCGCCGCTGCCATGAGCGTACTGATTGCTTCGGTGTACTGCCGAGCGTTGTACTGGCGCACGCCTTTCTGAAGCGCGGTCTCGGCCGTCGCCGAAGGCGAGACAATCGCGGCGCCAACCAGCAGGCAGGTTAAAATCGTTATCCGAGTCATCGCAGGCTCTGAAGATCTCGAGTGCTACGCGGGGCGCCTATATCTTCATACCCGGCGCTGCATATTCCCATCGCTGAACGATATGACAACGTTTTCCGACGCAAAAAAACAGATTCTTTTTCGATTGAACGCACTTGGCATTGCGGATCATGAAGCGCGACGAGAGTGCGAATTGATGATTTTGCATGCAACCGGGTGTGATACCGCTCAACAAATTTTGAAATCTGACGACATCCTCGATCAAGCTCAAGAGACGATTCTTTTTGATTTGCTAAAAAAGCGGGAAAATCGCGTTCCGCTTCAATATTGCATCGGTCATACCTGGTTCATGGGCTTGCGATTTGAAGTTGAGCCAGGAATTTTAATTCCCCGAGCTGATACGGAAACCCTGGTGAGCAAATCTGATCAAATAATTTCTTCGTCTGATAATCCAGACGTTTTGAAAGTGGTCGATGTTGGAATTGGCAGTGGCGCTATCGCAGTCAGCTTGCTTAAAATGCATCCAGCCCTGCATGTGGTCGGCATTGATATCTCTCCACTCGCCTGCTCTGTGGCGATGAAGAACGCAGCTTCGAACGGTGTCGCTAGCCGACTGCGCATCGAATGTGGTGATTGGCGCAGCCTCTTACCTGGCGATATCGACATCTTGATCTCCAATCCGCCTTACATTCCCCGTTCGCAAGCGATCGGGTTGTTGCCGGAAGTGGGCGTCTATGAGCCAGAAGAAGCACTCTTCGGTCTGGGTGAAGACGGCTTGGGTTTCTATCGAGACTTTGCCAGTCAGGTTCCATCGCATTTTCGCAAGGGTCGGGGAACTATCGCACTTGAGGTCGGTGATGGGCAAAGTGACTCTGTGAGCCAAATATTTGCTTCGCAGGGATGGCTAGATTTGCAGGTTGGGCTTGACATGAGTGGGTCGCCAAGGGTTTTAACGGCTCGAAAGTAATAAAAAGGTTTTAAAATAAGTTGTAAACTGCTAGAATGGTTGGATTGGAGCCCGTTCTGGACTATTTGAGTATGAAAGACGGCATACTAAAGGCGATTTCCGCCGATGGCACCATCAGAGCAGTAATAGCCACAACGACTGACCTTGTCGAAGTCGCGCGGCAAAGACATCAATTGTCGTATACAGCCACCGCAGCTCTTGGAAGAGCTCTCACAGCCGGTGTGCTCCTCGCCCCTCTGGTGGCTCGAGATGGTCAAGTAGCGCTCAAATTTCAGGGCGATGGACCGCTAGGAAAAGTTTTTGTTGATGCATCACCAAAGGGCACTGTGCGCGGTTACGTGCAGAATCCAGAAGTCGAACTGCCCCTCAACTCGCTAGGAAATTTCGACGTTGGCGCAGCTATCGGTAAGACCGGGTATCTGCACGTGACCATCGATCACGGTTTTGGCGGACCGCACATGTCAACGGTTGAGCTGGCATCAGGCGAGGTTGGTGAAGACATCAACCGCTATCTCGTCAATTCAGACCAGACTGGCTCTGTCGTTGTTGTCGGCACCCATTTGAGCAAAAACGGCGTTGAAGCTGCCGGCGGTCTGATAATTCAAATGCTTCCCGATCACACAGAAGAGACTATCTGCAAAATCGAAAACAACATCACCACCTTCGGCGCCTTCACCTTCCTGATGCGTCGCGGCATGAGTTTGGAGCAGATTCTAGAGCGTATTCTGGCTGGCTTCGAGATAACTCCCCTGACTGATGTCAAACCGCTCTCATTCAGGTGTAAATGCTCCGACGAGCGATTTGTGGAAGCCCTGAAGGTACTTACCAAGCAAGATTTGATTTCGATGGCAGAGGAAGACGGACAGGCTGAAGGGCGTTGTCATTTCTGCAATGAGTTTTATTACGTCGGAAAAGAACGACTGCTCGACCTGGCGGATGGCCGCTAAGTCGAGCGTTAAGTTTTCTAGAAGCCAATGACAGGTAGAGCGCTAATTAAAGAGCTCTTTGGATTTTTCCAGCCTTGATGCAGGAAGTGCAAACCTTCAAGCGTTTGACCGTCTTGTTGATGAGCGCCTTTACAGGTTGAAGATTTGGAAGCCATCTCCGCTTGTCATGCGGGTTCCAGTGAGAACGCAAGAAAGTATAGCTACGACCAGTCGTAGGTCCCTTTCCGCAAACATCACAACGTTTAGCCATGTTCGATTACCAGTGATGAACTCAAAAAAGAGTGGGTACAGAATTTCTCGCAGTCTCCTTGATAAGGAGGCGCTCGAAACACCTGATTAGATCAGGCATTTGCCTTCGGCGGCATGTTGCCAGCAAGAGCCACAACCAGCCAACACAGTAGGCAAAGGTCGAATTGTAGCATGAAACAAATACCACACCTGGGTACATTAGATTGTGTTGCGGTTCTAGTGCAAAGGAACATTTACACTTATTTTGTTTGGTGTGGACCGGCTATTATCGTGGTAGTCTGTTTTTGGGGGTACAGCTTTGGCGGGCGTGTTGGGGCTGTGCGAAATGTGTTATCAAGAAGCCTCGCGTTTTGCGGGACAGGTACTGGGGTTCGGCGGTGATTACTTCAAACTGGATCAGTTCACTGAAGATCACTTCTAATACTGCCCAAATCGTGGTATCAATTGCTATCGACAGTCAGTCGTGGCGCTTGAATTCACAAGAGGATTTAAGGGCAGAAGAGGCGAAGTAGGAAGACTAGGATGGCACTCGTAAACTACGCGGCGAGAGAGATCAATTGCAAGATCGTCTACTACGGCACCGGACTTGGTGGCAAGACGACCAACTTGAAATATATTCACAGTCAATTGGCACCCACCACCAGGGGTGAGCTGATTAGTCTGGCTACAGAGACTGAGCGAACTTTATTTTTTGACTTCTTACCATTAGATCTCGGCAGCGTACAAGGTTTTAAAACACGATTCTCGCTATACACAGTTCCTGGTCAGGTGGAATATAACGCCAGCCGCAAACTGATTTTGAATGGCGTAGACGGAATTATTTTCGTAGCTGACTCAGACGTTATGCGTTCGCGCGATAACGTTGAATCTCTGCAAAACATGATCGAGAACTTGGCTGAATACAGTTTGACTCTGGACAATATTCCATGGGTTTTGCAGTACAACAAACGAGACCTGGCGAATGCGTTGCCAATCGAGCGTTTGGAAAAAGAACTGAACATTCGTGGCGTACCAAGTTTCGAAGCCGTAGCATCTGAAGGTCTCGGTGTTTTCGCAACGCTGAAAGCAATTAGTAAACTGATTCTCAATCGCTTGCAATAAGCGCTTCACAGCTTCGACAAGACTCTTTCTTGTGGCGCCTATCCAGTGTTGTGCAGTGGTGCCCTGCCCCAGTCGCCCACGCCCTGTACGTCTGTTGTACACCCCAAGACCCAGTACGTGTGGGGCTTAGCGGAATTTGCAGTTGACATCGATGGGCTCTGAACATAGAATGGATCTTCAGTCTGTACTCCAACTTTTGGAGCATACAAACCAATCCAATGGAGAGGCGCAGGGTCTCCTGCTGGTCTTCGGACTATAGCTCAATTGAGCGCCGCTACTTTGCTCCTTTGACTTGTACAGACTATTAACTATCGAGGTAGTAACTTTGCCGAGAAGACGCATCGAGAAATTGAATAAACCGTAAATTGCATCGGCACCACATATAGTGGCTGTCGATAAACGTGTTTGTTCGAAGACTGGCTCAGAATGCGGCTTGACAAAGAATCGGTCTGCCTCTAGAATGAAATTCAGCCTGTGCTCTAACAGAATGAGCATACACCCGCTATTCACGGAGAGGTCGAAGGTTCGAATCCTTCCAAGGATGTATGTCCTTGTAGCTCAGGGGACAGAGCGCTTTAATCTGCTCTTGCAACTCGCACAGGCAAACTTTTGAAGTTCAGTACAACTAAGCTACGAGTGTAGGAGGTGCGCCATGAGCACTAACGATCCAACTACTTTATTCAATCTTGCAAACGACATCTCAACTTCGGCTGTGCTTCACCTGCGCTTCCAGGGACGTAGCCGCGACATCGCACTCGATGCTCTATCGGTAAATGCTGGCTCGCCAGATGCTGATGTGAAGCGAGCAGTTGCTCAATTTATCGATGCGTCACTGGCCGACCTCGATTACACTGTGATCGAACGCCATGCCAACGGTAATTTGACCCTGCGTCCTGAGGCTGTCTTCGGATGACCCGAGATGAGAGGGAGAAAAAAACATCTCCCTCTCACCTGGACCCACTCGCAATGATCAATCGACTTGCGGCGGAAGAAGAACGCGTTCTTTCTCGCTCGTTCGTTGCACCGGTTGTGCGTGGGCAGCAAGTATCAGTGCGGGTTGAAGGCATCGCTTATACGATGTCAGTCACCGATCGAAATTTCGAAGGGTGGGCAATTCTCAAATCTAGCTCGCCCAAGAAAGCAACTGTATGTGGTGCACCTACTTTAGAGCAGATTAAAAACTACTTGCAGTTGCTGCCAAGATTTCGATTGATTCTTCTTGAAGAATTCGACAACCAGCTCTGGTCATTGCAGGCTTATAATGCCGATTCTCGAGCACAGATAAGCGGACCTATTTCGATTAAATTGGCACAGCGTCCGAGTAGATTTGAAACAGTCTGCGCTCGTTTTGATGGAACGAGTTTTTGGTACGAGTCGGCAGATCGTCGGCGTGATCCAGCTGTTGCACAAGCTCTGAGAGAGGCTTTGCAAGCAGATGTATCACCTGAAAGTTTGCATGTTCTTGGCGCTGTACCGCAAGAAAAACTGGCTTATCGCATGCTCTGGATTCGAAAGCATCCAGAGTTTGCAGGTAGTGTTCCCCGTGCTCCCCAATCAGATTTGCAACGGATCGAAGGTGCTCTCAATCATGCCGGTGCTCAATTGGACGGCTTCTGGAGTGAGGGTGCTGACCGCGTTTCAGTCAGATATGTGGTGGATGGTAATACACACGTTTCAAGTATTCGACCAAGCGATTTATCAGTTATCAGCGCTGGTATTTGCTTATCTGGAATGGACCAGAACTTCGATTTGACCAGCCTGGTTGGCGTGATGCGAGAAAGTGGGTACGATGATGACTATTGAGATTCGACCGGAGATTTGACGATGCCGAACAAATTGCACCACGAGCAATTACTACGCGGAGCTGACGCTATGAAAAAGCTTGCGTCAGTTAAAATTGCGATTTGCGGCGCCGGTGCAATTGGTTCGAACCTGGCAGTCAACCTTGCTCGCATGGGTGTGACCAGTTTGACTGTAATTGATAAGGATCGCGTCGAAGAACATAACATCGGCACACAAGTGTTCGGTGTCGATGACATTGGAGGAAGAAAATCCGAATGTTTGCGCAACTTGATTCACCGCGAAGTCGGCGAAGAAATTGTGTCTGTGGCGCAGGAGCTGACAGAGAAGAACTGCACCAAGTTGCTGAGCGGATACGACTTGATCGTCGATGCGTTTGATAATTCAATCAGCCGCAAACTTGTTTTTGATGAAGCTAATCGTTCGCAATATGCCTGTGTTCATGCGGGATTGAATGGCTCGTATGGACAGGTGCAGTGGAATGAATTTTATACAGTTCCGAGCGATGCTAATGATGACGTCTGTGATTATCCGTTAGCGCGCAATTTGATTTTGATAGTGGTTGCGTTAACCAGCGAAGCAGTCGTTCGCTACTGTTTGAGTGCCGAACGGAAGAACCTTTCGATTACGCTTGAGGATCTGTCCGTCAACATTGATAGCTAACTGTTGGCTATTAGTATTTTGCGCAACAAGCAAAATGCCATCACCTGAAGGGTAATGGCATCATGACAAAGGTTATTGCTAGTCGAAACCGGTTTAGTTTTCTGTGTGCACTTTAGTAGTGGTCGATTCTACTGCGCCAGGAACTGCCTCAGTAGTGGTTGTTTTGGTTTTTACTTTGCCGACTGGTGTGTTGGCTTTGGTTTTGATCGTTGTTTGCTTGACCGATGGAGCAGCAACCTGTGTAGTGGTCGATGTCGAAGTCGAGCTTGTCGATGGGATTGGATCTGGAGTTGATGTGGTGGTTGAAGATGCGTGCTCTTCATGCACAGTGGTGTCAGCTAGAACTGGCATACCGACTGCAAAGCAGACGCCTACAGCAGCTGCCAAAAATTTCTGAACTTTAGTCATTGTGTTTCTCCTCAGTAACTAAATAATTGGTTGAGTCAGATCGCAAGATCGATTGATGCATTCACCAACGCGCTCAACACTTCCTTTTACTTTGAGTTTTCACTATAGATCAGATATCGCTCGATGTGCCTGTTTGACTGGCTTTGCTAACGTAATGTAACTGAAAGGCTACAGCTAGTTTGTATACTTTCAGTTACGTTGGACTGTCGCGCTTCTGTAAAATCCGTTCCAGCGAGCCTTTCAATTGTTGCATTCTATGAGTTACGTTGGCGACGTTTACTTTCGGATACATTTAGAGGCCTGGTATTTAGACCTTGAGAGTTAAAATCCGGCGCTCAACTCGTGCAGGCAAAATTTTACGAGTAGACTCCAAGAAACCGCGATATTTCAGGTCTACGGCGGTTGCATCGCTGGTCTTTTGGGCAGATTGAATGTAGGCAGTAAAAGGATAGGCGGTCAATGACTGACGATAAGTACCGTGGCGGTGGCTCAGACCCCCTATCTAAACGCATCCTGAATTCGATCAAACCCTTTAGCGGTGAGCAGACTTCTAAGTGGCTAGCAGCGCTGAGCACTGACGCAGTCAAAGATTCCGTCGTCATCAAAAACGATTCTGATCCGAATCAAGAGCCTCCTCGGTCAATGGCCGCTTGGGTTGACGGACTTTTCGATCACTTTCAGCGATACGCTTACGATTTTAGCGGTATGTGCAATGAGCCTGAACTGCAGGTCAGTTGCACCCGACCGACCTTGCAAGAGCCGAAGGGTCCAGGACCAGATACCTCGGTGATCTCGCTTGGCTATCTGTCTACTCATCAGTGGGCACTGGTTGTGCGCGGTGAATTTTTTCGGATTCAAGTTTATGTTGTGCCGGTAGGAGTTCTGATGGGCTTCAAGGCTCGCCATGAAGAGTTTCCGCTATACATGGAAATGACCGCTGCTCAAGCTGCAAGAAATAAGATTAATTGGATGCTTGATGGACAGCCTGTGTCCATGGATCAAGCTTCCGCTATCGCCAAAAGATTGTTTGCGCACTTGATCATGGTAGCTCGCGGCGAGGCAAGCGATTCCGACAAATTTTCGCTCAATCAAAAGCCACCCGTCGCGCCAGATTCCTCGCAGCCTGCACGTCCAAAATCCTTTGGTGGAGGCACCGGCAATAAAATCGAGTTGCTCAAGCCCGAGTGGCTGCTAGAGGAAAACCCTCGGTCGCCTGGAATGCGACCCCAATCGCCGCTGCCCCTTCAGCCGCCGTCCGGTCCATTGCCCTCAAAGCCTGTGGCGCCGCCTTCGGGTCCGCTGCCATCACAACCGCTGCCGCAAGCCCCGCTTCAGGCACCGCAGCCATTTTTGCAGCAGATGCCGCAACAGTCGCAGATGCAGCAATCTCAATCCCAGCCGCTTCAGCAGCGACCTCAGCAACTTAATCAACAGCCTCAATACCCGCAGCATCCGCAATCGATGCAGTCGCAGTCTATGCCGTCACCCCAACAGAACAATCCGCAGCAGCAGTTCGGGCAGCCCCAGGGGCAGCGGCAGTATGGTCAACCACAATCTCGCCAATCGCAAGAGAGTCAAAGCCAGACCGGACCACAGCAATTCTTTGCCAATCAACAGCAGCAACAGCAGGCTTCGGGCGGAAATCCTTACGGCGGTCCGCAGGGATACCCTGCTCCGACCATAAGTTCAGTCAATGCTCCATCTCCGGCGCAGCAGGGGCAAATGCAAAATGCCGGTCAGCCTCGCTCGAATGTGCAGGATTTGTTGCAGCAAAATTTGGTTCTTGTTTTGAATGAGTGCAATCAGTTTGCTGGTGCTATCGACCGGCAACTTGAGTTACTAACTCCGATTGGAGTCAAGTCTATTCAAGATCAAGACATGCAAACCGCGTCTGAAATAATGCAGCGTGCAAAACGACTTAAAGCTTTGCTTGATGCTGTTGTCACTTTTACTGATGAATGGAAAAACAGTTCAAAATAATTCTAAAATTTTGATGCCACCATCAGCAGTGCGATCATTAATTCGCTAAATAACTGATGACAACTAATTGTGTTTTGTATATAATTCGAATTAGCCTGTGCTTTAACAGTGAGAGCTTACAAACATGATTCGTCTTCAACGAATTTCGGCTCATAACCGACTCAGGAGGATGATCCTCCGCCATCGCTATACCTGAGGTTAGCGGCTCAGAAACAGCTCTTTCAACTTGCACAGGCCGATCATTTGACGACACCGAGTAGAGGAATGGGACATAATGCCAGAATATTATCCTCGGTGGGTCATGCCGCTAAGTCTGTATCCTGACCGCCGGAGCGTACATACAACGGTCTAAAAAACCTTTCGGTTAACGCCGCTCTTGCAACTTGTACAGACCCAATTTTTAAATTGAATACTCCTAAAACTTTCTTCTTTGAAGTTAGATCTTTTCTGCTCCAGCTGCATAAACAGCTGAGAGAAAAAGTGGAAACCCGGTAGGACAGGAATCCCCAGATGCATGCTCTGGCTTGCATCTACTAAGGTAGTGAATTCGTTGCGGCTACGAGAGCTCGCAAGGTGAAACATGTTCGATCATCTGTTACGAAATCCAATTACATCTGAACAAGACTACAGATTGAGTATCTTGAATGCTCTTCTGCGTACGCCTCACCGTGATGTGGCGCCGTACATTCCTTTGTTTCAGCACGTACACGAGAACGATCCGCTGTTCTTCGGACATCTCGCTGCATGGTATTTCGATAACGGATCTGTGCACGATTTGAAACAACTTTTTGTTGCGTTCATGGCTACTTCTAAGTTCTCTGACGAGTACAGAGACAGTGGTCTGCGCATGCTCGAAAAGATGCCACCATATCAAGTCGAACGTGTTGTGCGTGTTGTAAAAGGGCACCGCAACGGTAAAGATTACGTTCCAGGTATTGTTGCGTCTGTTCCACGTTCTCTTCGTAGTGCTGTAAAGGACTATTTAGATGAACGTGAACGCGATCAAAAAGCGTTTGATTCAGCTGCACTGCACGCGCGTAAATCGCTGAAAACTTTGTATGCTTCATTGCGTATCAAGCCAGGCGACTACGCTCAGAAAGTGCTGTTCGATGAGAAGCCACCTGAAGAAAGCCGATTGTTCACTCTGAAGAAAATCGCTGCTTGCAGCGACGCTTCAGAACAAGCTCGTTTGATTGTGGAAAATAGAATTCCATATAAAATTGCTTCGTCTGTGGTTAAAAACATGACTCCGGCTGCACTTGTTGCAATCGTTTCGGTCATGACACCACAAGAAGTAATCAACAACCTTGCGAGTTTAAAAAAACGCGGCGCCATGGGCAATGTTGATTTGCGCAAGTTGATCGAGTCTAAGCTCGAAAGTGCTAAGTCAGATAAGCGCGTGTCAGCATTGAAAACTCGACAAGCAATCAAGGCTGCAGATTTAGATGATGAAATGGTCAGCAAGGTGGAGGCTGTAGGTGACCAACAAATCAAAGCCAAAGGCAGAATCAAAAAGTCTACTGCATTGTTAGTCGACAAGAGTGGTTCTATGGATGAAGCGATCGAAGTTGGGAAACAAGTCGCGAGCCTGGTTGCACCTATCTGCGAAGCTGATTTGTATGTTTATGCTTTTGACAGTATGGGCTACGAAATCAAAGCCAAGGGCGCTGAATTGTCCGACTGGGAAAAAGCGTTCCAGGGCATCAAAGCTGGTGGCAACACATCGTGCGGTATCGCAGTGGAAATGCTGCGCCGCAGCAATCGCAAGGTCGAGCAAATCGTCATGATCACTGATCAAGGCGACAACGCTCACCCTTTGTTTCCTGCAGCGATGAAAAGCTACGCTGAGTCGATGAACATCATGCCGAGCGTCATTATTGTGAACGTCGGTACGCATTCCGATACAGTCGAACGCGGCTTGAAAGGAATGGATGTCGAAGTCGACACATTCACATTCAAGGGTGACTATTACAGTTTGCCTAACTTGATTCCGTTGCTTTGCAGCGGTACGAGAATGGAGCTGTTGATGGACATCATGAATTATGAACTGCCTCATCGACAAGAAAAGAAGCTCGTCACTGTTTAACGAGAAATCTTTGCTTGTTGGCCTTTTTTAAAGTGTATTTGGGCGCTCCATCTCTTAGTCTTAAGGGGGCGGAAGTGTCCAGGTACGCTGGGCAGCTTCATAGACTATCGTGAGATATCCGAAGTACATATGGCTGCGACTGTGAGCGGTGTCAAGAAAACAAGAGAGGCTGAAATTTCAGCACTCCGGCGCGCAATTTTGGTTGAGCGCAAAACTTACTATTCGGACTTTCAGGGAAAACACTCGACCTTTTCCCAATTCATGCGTACTACTGCCGATCGGTTATGCCGCAGATATCCGACTGACCCGATCTGGGCAACGGTGCGCGGACTCTTTCGGCAGTATCCGAATCTGGATGTTGCGACGCGCATTTCCATTATCAAACGCGCCGAAGACTTGCTCAAGCCTCTCTGGGAGATTGCGGAAGATGCCGCCACGGAGTCGCAAGCGCCCGGTGAACAGAGCTTCGTGCCAGTTGGATCCGAATCGCCAGAAGCGTTAACTCAGAAGTTGGCAGACTCCATCGCCGCATTGAAAGAGAAAGATTCGGTGAAGTCCGAAGATGTGCAGACGAGTTCGGTCAAGTCAGTGGAGGGCTTCTCAAAAGTATCTGATGTGAAGTTGACTGGTAAGAACACAAACAAGTCAAAAGAAAAATCAGCCAATCAAAAATTTACGGATGCGGACCCAGAGCAAGTGCCAGTGCAATTTGTTCGCGGTGTAGGACCCAAAGCTGCAGCTGTGCTCAGTAAGTTGAACATTGCCACTGTTCATGATCTGCTTCGGCATTATCCGCGTCGACATTTGGATTTTCAAAATCGCGTTTTCATCAGAGGTCTGCAGCCAGGGCAAGAGGTCACCATATATGGTGTGATTCGATCGGTTGGCTCTTATCAAGCTAAACGCGGGAATATGTCGATCGTCAACATCGCAATCAATGATGGTACCGGAACGATTGTGGTGACGCGCTTTATCGGTGGCAAGCAAAATCAATATCTGCTCAATCGATTCAAAGGGCAGTATCCCAGAGATTCACAAGTGCTGGCCTCTGGTGTAGTCGAGCGTGATAGTTATAGCAACAAACTCGTGCTTAAGAACGCTGAAATTGAAGTGCTTGGGCAAGTAGGCGATGGCGAGGGAGAGGACAGCGACAGTCCAGATCTGGCTGGCAGCATTCATGCAGGGCGTCTGGTTCCTGTGTACCCGCTTACCGAAGGAATGAGTCTTCGGTACATGCGCAATGTAATTCACAATGCTCTGGAGTCACTGCCGACGGTGGCAGACCCTGTGCCGCTGGAAGTGAGAGAAAAATTCCATCTGGCTGATTTAGATTGGTCCTTGCGATCCATTCACTTCCCCGGCGACATTGAGAGCAAAGACAGGGCCAGGTACAGACTGGTTTTCGATGAGTTTTTTGCGATTCAGTTAGAACTGGCGCACAGACGGCACAAATTCGAGCAGTCTGAAGGTGCATTGAAATTAGAATTTAAACCTGACGGTCTGGTCGAACGGCTTCGTGCTTCCTTGCCTTTTAAATTGACTGGAGCGCAAGACAGGGTTTTTAGAGAAATTGCAGTCGACCTGGCTTCTTCTAAACCGCTTCACAGGCTGGTTCAAGGCGATGTGGGTTCGGGAAAAACTATTGTCGCTTTGATGGCATTTTTGATCGCAATTGAAAACAATTATCAATGTGCGATGATGGCGCCGACCGAAATTTTGGCAGAACAACACTATCGACAGTTTCAACGTTTGCTGACGCCGCTGGGCTTGAAGTGTGCTCTGGTAGTAGGGAAACAGGGACAGAAAGAGCGTCGCGAAGTTCGCGCGGAGTTGTTGAATGGTCAAATTAACATTGCGGTTGGAACGCATGCTCTGATCGAAGACAATGTTGAATTCCAAAATCTCGGGTTGATCATCATCGATGAACAACATCGTTTCGGCGTCAAACAACGAGCAAGGTTGAAGGCCAAGAGTCAAAGTCCTGAGCTGTTGACCATGACAGCAACGCCGATTCCACGCACACTGGCGCTCACGATGCATGGCGATTTAGACGTATCTGAAATCGACGAGATGCCACCAGGTAGAAAACCGATTGAGACGAAACTGTTTACACCTGGAAGAAAAGTTGAACTGTGGAACAAAATTCAAGAGGAAATCGCGTTTGGTCGCCAGGTCTACATTGTCTTTCCTCTGATTGAAGAATCCGAGACACTGTCTGCGAAAGCAGCCACACAAGAGTTCGAGAAGATTCGGGAAAAATATCCAAATCTGCGCGTTGGTCTGATGCACGGTAAATTGAAGGCGCAAGAGAAAGACGAAATTATGGAGAAATTCCGTAGTCGCGATTTCGATATTTTGGTTTGCACAACTGTAATCGAAGTTGGTGTCGACGTTCCAAACGCATCAGTTATGGTGATTGAAAACGCTGACCGGTTCGGACTTGCTGCCTTGCATCAGTTAAGAGGTCGGGTTGGACGCGGCGCTGAACAGTCGTATTGCTTTCTGGTCTCTGATGCCAAATCTGATACCACGCGTCAACGCCTGGAAATTATGACGCAAACGAATGACGGGTTCGTTGTAGCAGAAAAGGACCTGGAGATCCGCGGGCCAGGCGAGTTCTTAGGGTTCCGCCAGAGCGGTTTGCCTGAGATGATTTTGGCAGATCTTGTTAATGACGCGAAGATTTTAGAAGAGGCCAGGCACGCCGCAATTGAGATCATCAAAGCAGATCCTGAGCTGAAAAATTATCCAGCATTGCACAAAATGCTTGCGTCAAAAGCATCAATGAAAGAAACCGAAATCATGCGTTCAGGTTAGTACATTAGAGGCTTTGATTTGGTGATTTAAATCGGAGGTCCCGCTGTTCCTTCGATTGGTGGCGGTAGTTGGTTGCTATTGCCACTTTGCTGATTCTGCTGATTGGGATTGAATGCCGGACTCTGTTGATTCGGATTGTAGGCTGGACCCTGCTGATTTGGATTGAATGCCGAACCCTGCTGATTTGGATTGAATGCCGGACCCTGCTGATTCGGATTGTAGGCTGGACTTTGCTGATTTGGATTGTAGGCTGGACCCTGTTGACTTGGTGGACCAGCAGTCCCACCGCCAGTGTTGCCAAAATTGCCTGAGTTTCCAGAACCCGTGTTTCCGTTGCCGTAATTGCCGGTATTACCAGTGTTTCCAGTTCCGGATTTTGGAAACAACCCTGTGTTGTCCATCGTGCCGTTGTTGCTGTAGTTGGTGGTTTTCCAAATCTGTGGATTGCCTTGACCGTCGCGGCTCAGCGTTCCGTCAGTCTTGTTCCAGATAGGGGTGGAACCGCCTCCACTGTACCCAGACATTGTCTGAGGATTTGTATTGCCGTATGGAGATGTAGTGCCTTGGTTGCCGTACCCGGTTTGGTTTCCGTAGCCAGTTTGGTTGCCGTAACCGGTCTGATTGCCGAAACCGCCGCCCTGGTTGCCGAAATCAGAGCCGGTTCTGACGTACTGCTGACCAGGTGAGCCAATTTGCCCGTTGCCCAACTCACCCTGTCCGCTGCCGTACTGATAGCCGCCTTGCTGAGCTCCACCCTGCTGGTATCCGCCTTGCTGTGAACCGCCATATCCATTGCCCGTCTGGTATCCGCCGCTGCCAACACCTGAGCCGCCACCGGTCATCACTGTGCTAGAGCCGCCACTGCCGTAACCAGGAGCTTCCGAGACATTGGCGTAGCGAGCCTTGTTGGCTAATTCTTTTGGATTCTGCGGAAGTGGATCAAATCTGTAAGCCAAAACCATTTGATTGCTCAGTGTCAATTGCGCCACATAGAGCTGTGATTTCATCACACGCATGGCGTCTGCGCACGTTCCCATTCCCGTGCACTCGTATCCGTTAGGTCTAAAACCGACCTGAGTGAATCCCTGTTGCATCAGGTAATTGACCACCGCCTGCTTGTCCAAATCGGTGGTTCTCGGGCTCATGCGAAAACACAAGGTCACCATCGCTGTTGGGTCTGCCATCGCCACAAGCTGGCTCTGGGCTGCAGCGGGTCGCATTGATAATGACACACCAATGCTCGTGCCCGAAATGAGCAATGCTGCAACAATGAAATTAGACAGATTATTGGGTTTCATCCGCACTCTCAGAAATTTTGCAGAACGGGGGCTATTGCCTCCTCTCTAACAGTATACGGGTACTACAGACTTTTTCTATTTATGAGTTATGATCGCGTGGTGTTGAGAGGAATTTTTTATGGATGACGATGCCAACTTGCCGGCACAGTGGGCGAAAGAAGACACGTCGCACCTCGAAGGCAGTGGTTTCATCGGTGACCCCGATGATTTTTCGCAACCGTTTATGATTTATGCCGATCGCAGAAAGGCGATCAAAAAATTGAATCAGCGCATGATGTTTGCAGCGCCACTGATTCTTATCTATTCATACTGCGTCTCTTCCATGTACATGTGGTTTCTTGCGGCGCTGTTGATCGTTCAAATGGCTTTGATGTATCTGTGGGTCGTGCGCAAATTCAACAAAAACGTCACACCACTGATGCAACTAGATGACACTGGGATAACAATTCATGGGCTGATCACACACCTGCATATGAGCTGGGACAACCTCAAAGAAGTGCGCGCTTACTCCTTCGGCTACAAATATGTCGGCATGAATGCAAAAAATGTTTGGAAGCTTCATGCAACAGTGCCGATGAAGTTGTTTCTGGCATACAGCTCGTTCGTTCAATTCTTCTACAATTTGATAGGCATCAAACTGTGTGGTATCAATGTTCCTGAGCAGTATGCTCATTTCAACGCTGAAGATATTTGCGAGCAAGTTGAAAAAAGAAGAGAGCATTATCTTGGGTTGCCCTCTCATAAAATGGCGTTGCAGGCTCAATCTGAACCCAGATTGTCAGATTCTCAAAATGGAGCAACCTTGAAGTTGCCTACTAACGAGAACGTAAAGTTGAAGCAACCTAATTCGGAAGGCTAATCAGTCTTGCAAAACCAATGGTTGGAGTGTAGGACGGTCCTTTGATCGGCTTGTCACCTTCGTTCCAGTAGGTACCTTCCCAATAGCCGATTGGGTGATTGTCGGCATCTACGATGATTCGAACAAATCCTTCGCCCAAGCCGTCGCGATGTTTTTGCCCCGCATTTGGTGGCAATGTGTCCGGTGCGAAATGATCGACGGAGGAGCTGTCAATCACTTTAATTGACACAAAACGAATCTGTTTTTCATTGACAGTCGCTTCCTCAACTTCACCGGGCGGCGCTGCGACAATGGCTACGTGACCGCTATTTCCTGGTTTTTGACCCGGCTGTACTTGTTTAGCCCAGGCAAGAAAATCGCCGCGCTTCAGGTCTTGAAAGTTTTCTACTTTCAACCATCCAGATTGATCTGACTTCAGCTCACTGAAAAATTTCGCATATGTTTTTGCCTGCGGGTAGTCTTTTTCTGGCTGCGCTGAAGATATTGATAGATACTGCGTTGGCGCAAATTTGTCGAGAAGATAACTAACGAATCCAGAGCAATCATTGTGTGCGACGTTGCCATCGATCTGCTCTTTCGCTGGAGAATGTAGATGTTCGTAATGAACGTCTTTGACAGTTTCCAAAAGTGACTCAGCCTTGTGGAGGACTTTGTCTGCGGCTGATGTGTTCGTATCTGCCGCTTTACCGCTTGTACTGCTGCAAATGAAGAAAAGCGATAGAGCTACCGTGCCAGTGACAAGATGCTTTGTTGTCTTTAGGGGTTCTAGCAAAACCGCGAATCCTCAACTTTCAGTCGAACTACAGAGATCCTTCTGGAATTTCGTTAGAAGACTGAATGTTGTTGCTAGGCGCAATCCGTTGTGGAGCCGTCTGCGGCGCTGCCTGCGGAGCTTGTTGTGCAGGAGGATTCGTTGCAGAAGCCTCTGGCGCGACAGGTTGCTCGGTGCCAGTTGTTGTCTGGCTTATTCGTGCCAGCGCGGTTTTGGTTTGTTCGCTGTAAGGTCCGGTTGGATCGAGATCCAAATACTTGTGAAACGCAGTTGTTGCTTCGGGAAAGTTGTTCTGTGATTGATACAAGAGAGCGAGCGCGAAGTAGGCATTGGCATAGTTGGCATCGATTCTCAGTGCGGAACGATATTGGTTCATCGCTCCCTCGATATTTTCTTGCCCTGTCATGACCAGTCCAAGATTGTAGTGAGCGAGCACGTTGTCTGGATTCAAGTCGAGTGCTTTCTGATATTCGACACCAGCTTCAGGATATGACTTTTGCGCCAGGTAGACGTTGCCTAAGTTGATGTGCGCTTCTGCGTGTTTTGGATCCAATTCGAGAGCTTTGCGATATTGCGAAACTGCGCCCGAGATGTCTTTGTTGCGTTGAAGCGCCAAGCCTAAGTCATTGAAGGCATCAGCCGAGGTCGGATTCAACTGAACAATTTTTTGATAGACCTCGATAGCAGGAACTGTTTTTCCCTGATCTTGCAAATTGTCTGCAAGCATTTCCATGATTTTGATGTCGGTTGGATAGTGCTCCAGCAATTGACGCAATCCGGTCTCCGCTTTGCCTTTGTTGCCCTCGGCGTTGTCTAGAGTTACCAATCCCAAAAGTGTATTTTTGTCGAATGGTGCCAAAGCTTGTGCTGACTCCAGAGCTGATCTGGCGCCTGTGTAATCTTTGAGCTTGATCAAAGCGTTCCCTAATTCCTGAAAGGCACCTGCGTCAGTTGGCTCTAGGCTTAAGCCTTGACGATAGAAACCAACTGCTTGATTCAGATCACCAGCTAACAAATAAGAGCGCCCCAGATTCACGAGCGCCTGTCCATCGTTTGGATTGAAACCAAGGACGGTGCGAAATTCTATTTCTGCTTTCGCCTGATCCCCAAGCTTCTGCCTGATGATTCCCAAGTTGTAGTGGGCGTTTACGTGATTGCTGTTAAGAGTAATGACGTGCTCGAAGGCTTCAGCAGCACCGGCATTATCACCAGTCAACTCGAGCAAATAACCTAAACTGTAAGCAGGATCGACGTCACGTGGATTGAGTTTTTGTGCGTCGCGATACTCGTTGATTGCGGCGCTGTAGTCTTTCTGTTTCGTGTAGACATCGCCAAGCTGTGCATGCCAATCTGATTGTTCCGGCTTCAGTGCAATCGCAGTTTTTAGCTCCGCTGTTGCTTCGGGATATTTTCCAGACTTGCTTTGCGCCTGTGCGAGCAAGGCATGAGCACCTGCAACTTTTGAGTCGATTGAAATTGCGCGACCGAAGGCAATAGAGGCATGGTCATAGTCTTTCAGTGCCAGGTAGCAGTTTCCTAGGTTGTACTGCATGGTGAAATTGTTCGGCTCACGCGCAGTAATTTGAGTGTACTCTTTGATGGCAGCTTCGTATTCGCCCTTGTCTTGGTATGCGGCAGCCAGTTGTGACCGCGCTCTTAAGTGCTCTGGATAAGCCTGCAACACCTGCTTCAAATTGCTAATCGCCGCGTCACCGTTGCCCGCGACACGTTCTGCGATTCCCAGGTTCAGTTTCATCAAAGCCACTTCAGGACGCAGTTGAATAGCCATTTTGTACTGCTCAATGGCTTCGTTGATCTGTCCCTGCCCTTGCAGTAACACACCCAGCGTTTCGTGTGCGAAAGCGTCTTGTGGACGAATAAGGAGCGCGCGTCGATATTCCGAGATGGCATTGTCTATATCGCCATGTTGTTGGAGAGCCGCACCCAGACTCAGGTGTACTAACGGATCTTGAGGTGCGCTTAAAGCACATTGGCTGAATGCAGCCAGCGCTTTTTCCAAGTCACCCGTCTTCATGTAGGTAACGCCCTGGTAGTAACGATCTAGCAAGACTTTGTCCATCTGCCCAGTTGGCTGTGACGGTTGTTGCTGAGCCGCGAAGCCTGCAGCGCCGGTCGCAATCCAGAGCGACAATGCTAGAAATATCGATCGTTGCCTCACTACACGTCCCCTTCGATTGAACCGACCCGGCCAGTGCTTTTGAAACCGCTAAGTATTCACCGCCAAAAGTACATAATAAACCGTAAGGCGACGAACTGCGCGGAAATTGCTGTCTTTTCGCGCCAGTATTTACTTGAAAATTGTGTCACAGAGTGGATTTGAGCTTATTGCCCCTGTCACAGTAAAAACAGATATACAGAATATTGGACGCTTTGTGGGGCTACTCGTGGTGGCAGATAATGACACCGAAGAAGTCAAGAATGATTTGCTGTCAATTCACTGTCGACTACGGTCTACTTTTTAGGGCTCGCCATCTATATGTTGTGCGGTAGTCGTTTGGCTATACCGAAAAGGCACGAAAATGGCGTCAATAAACCGTTTTACTCAAAAAATAGTTCGAAATTACCGGCGATTGCCAAAAAAACCGCCAGCTTGTCAAGAAGTCTCAATTGGTCAGCCCTGCGGCGATCTTGGAACACTTTGTAGCGCGGATTATGGAAAACCCTTAGACAGGTTGGCTAATTTCTCGCGTCGTTTTTTGGACAAGTTGCACATTGTCCGCAATGGTCCATGCAGTGTACATTTAGAGTAGATAGAAGGTTCTTGGAACACGAGGGCACTGCAAGTAGTGCCGACCGCCGAGAGATTTCTAGGGTCAGTGGAAGCCCCCAAACAAGGCTGAGACTAAAATGCGCAGAATCCGCAGTATTCATTCAAGTTTTCATTAGCGTGAGTTGCTTGTCCGCTAAATGATAGTTGCTTAGCTTCTATCTCTCTTTTAACTATTCAAAACAAGGTCAGTGGTTGTGACACCGAGCGTGGTGCTCTGTCGCGTCTTAGACATCGACTTGTTTGCGAACAGTGTGTTTTTTTTCGTCCAAATCCCAGCAAAGGACTGGTAATTTATATGGCTCTTTATAGAAAAGAAGATTCGGTCAAGAGATTTCCCAAAGTAGCACGGGGCTCAGACCATTACGAAGTAATCGCCGGACAGGCTCTCGAGAATTCAATCGAGCACTTGAACCACGCTTACGGTCAGAAGCTCTGCGGTGCAGAAGGCGCTGTTGAGTTCCGCGACGAAGGCGTATACACATACGACAATCACGGCAAACAATATTTAGATTGTCTCGGCGGCTACGGGATCTTCAACGTAGGACATCGTCACCCACGAGTTATCTCAGCTGTAAAAGCTCAGCTGGATCAAGTCTGTCTGCACAGTCAGGACTTGCTCAATCCATGGGCTGCTCACCTCGCCAAGCAGTTGGCTTCGATCGCTCCTGGCGATTTGAAATATTCATTCTTCTGCAATAGCGGAACTGAAGCTGTCGAAGGCGCGCTCAAGTTGGCTCGTTTGGTGACAGGCAAATCAGAAATTATCTCGACCCGCAACGCCTATCACGGTGTCAGTATGGGTGCTCTCTCCGCCACAGGCAGAGACGTGTTCAGAAAACCGTTCGAGCCATTGTTGAATGGATTCGTTCATGTTCCGTTCGGCGATATCGATGCAATGGAAGAGGCTATCGGCAAGAATACCGCCGCGGTAATTCTCGAACCTATCCAGGGTGAAGGCGGCATCAACGTTCCAGCAGCCGGTTACTTGCGCAAAGTGCGTCAGTTGACCAAGAAAAAAGGCGTGTTGCTAATTCTCGACGAAGTGCAAACTGGAATGGGCCGAACTGGTCGCATGTTTGCTTGTGAGCACGAAGGTGTCGTGCCAGACATTCTCTGTCTTGCAAAAGCGCTCGGCGGCGGTGTTATGCCGATCGGTTGCTTTATGTCGACATCGAAGATCTGGAAAGTTCTCGAGCCAAACCCAAGCATCCACAACTCCACATTTGGTGGCAACCCGCTCGCTTGCACAGCTGCATCTGCTTGCATCGAAGTTCTAATCGACGAGCATCTTCCTGCCCGATCTGCAGTGATGGGCAATGTTTTCATGCGCGAGTTGAACAATCTTTGTGAGCGATATCCGAAGCATATTGCCGAAGTTCGTGGACGTGGTTTGTTGATCGGTCTCGAATTCCAATCAAAGGAAATTCGCGAAAGAGTACAAGTGGATTTGTTCCACCGTGGAGTACTTGTTGCTGCCACGATGAACTCCAACCGCACCGTTCGCATCGAGCCACCACTAATCATTACCGAAGCACAGATCAGATTCATGATTCAGACTCTGGAAAGCATACTTGTTGACATGGGTGAGCCAGAACCTGAAGTAGTGACCAAAAAACGCAAGAAAAGAGCTAAATAAGGAAAGAGGCAATGTTCAATACTGACACTTCAAGCTTCCTGAATACTCAAATTCGTCGTAGCACCGAATCTGGTGACACCGAACAAGCGATGGCTCAGATGAGACGTTTTCTTGAACTTGAGAGAGAAACCAGAATGTCGGCTTTAGCCAAAGCAACTGAAAGTTTTTCGAACGTTAGAAAATTGCCGGTGATGAAAGCTCTATAGAGCACTTCAGCTACAACCAGGTCCGGGCCCGTTATGGGCTCGGACTTGTCGCATGCACGCAATGTTTGTATGCATACAAAATTATGCGTTCTGCGCGGCGCTTGTGATGGATATGCATTGGGTATCTAATCCGAGGATAGCCTGTGCAGCAGCTGCCTGGCTCCGACTGGATGGACCATTGGAGGGCTCGTATGGACGTAGCCGAAACCGGAATCTCTCACACTACGACCATTTCTCAGTTAGATGCAGCAGCTCACCAGGCTGAAAAATTCAGTTTGGCTGTGACCTTTGAACTGGCCAATGGGAATAGGGCGACTTTCAAAATTGTTTGTAAGGGACCGACCGCAAATTTTGAAGCAGAGCAGGTCGGCTATAAAAACAGAACTCCAAGCGTTCACCCCAGTCTCGAAAAGGCCATGCGTTTTCGGCTCCACGATCAGCAAGTCAAAAGCATGAAAGCGCTGGATGTCAAAGCACCCAAAAGCCCTCTTTCGGTTGACGAGCTCCGCGCCCTGGCTATCGCTGCTTGGGCAGAAGTCGCTGATATCACCTGTCCAGACCAGGCATCAGTCGGCAAAGATGTGGGTACGGCCGCTGGGCTGCAACGAGAGATGAGGGACTTGTTGACTGCAGATTTGCGAGGCGGAGCTGATGGCCTGAAGCGTTTCCACGCAAGAGACCAGGCTGACAAGGCTGTGGCTAAGTCCCTAAAAGAGTTGGATTTAAGTGACTTGGATTTGACTGGACTTTCGCTATACAAAAGTGGACTCTCAGATTTTCGCAATTCGAATTTCAAAGCATCGAAATTAGTAAACGCGATGTTCACCTTTTGTGATGTGAGCGAATGCAACTTCGATTCTGCCATCATGGATGGTGCCAACTTGCAGTCTGCTGGCTGCTCTCTCGCCTGCTTCGCTCATGCCTCGCTTGTGCAGGCTATATTCAGAGGTGCGACTTTGACAGAAGCCGACTTTAGCGACGCTAATTTGACAAAAGTAGACTTCGGTTACGCTGATTTGCGCGCAGCTAATCTTGAAACTGCAAATTTGACTGACGTCAATTTCGAGCAGACGAGATATGACGAGAATACACGCTGGCCGGTGAACTTCGAGCCTCCAATCGGACCGAATCCTGCTAATCCGCACGCGCCCTACGCGCTTGTGTTCGCTGGTAAAGGACGCGATCCATTCGTCTTGCATCAAGTGCGTGCCATGGCACCAGAGGGTGGAACAGTTGATTTCAAAGCGTTTCTTTTAAAATTGGAGCAAGAGTTCGATCCAGAACGTCTGAAGAAGGCGCTGAAAATGCTAAAAGCAGAAAGCTTTCAGTTGTTCGCAGAAGTGGCTCCAGACTCGCTTGTGGGCGTCGTGAAAAGTCAAACTGATGCAAACCTCGTTTATTCATGTCGTTTGACTGAGAATGGCAGTTATGCTTGTTGCACGCAGAATCTAAACCCCTGCGGAGGGCTGAGAGGGGCTCTCTGTAAGCATCTGTTGGTTCTCTTGATAGGAATAACCAAAGGAGGGGAATTAGATGCTGCCAAAGCCAGCGAGTGGGTAATAAGCAGTGCGCGATTCAGAAACGCCACTTTAGACAAAGATGTGATGACTGCCACTTTGCTGCGTTACAAGGGCGCAGAAGCTGGTGAGATAGATTGGAGACCGACTGAAACGATGCCTGAAGACTATTACGCATACTAACCGGAATCGATTGCACTGTGGAAGAAGTTGTACAAACCATCGAACGCTTGCAGCAAACTTTCGAAGACCTTGCTGTGCGCGGCTTGCGTTCATGCGGACCCGAACAGTTGACTGTTCTATCGTCTTTGCATGAAGAGTTGGATCGTATCGGCGCTGCTCACATCGCTGGACGATTGGAAGATGTGATTATGAAAATCCGAAACGATGATCGCGGTTCTGCTCGTGCGCTGATGCGCGCACAAGCAAGTCTGCGTGTGTTTGAGCGGTTGCTCACACTGCAAACAGTCGAAGGTGAAATGTCCCGACTGCAAGCGCTTCTCGCGGTGGATTGTGGCGAGTCTGAAAGCGATGACGACGATGATGAGAATTCCTGATCGTGAAAATTAGTCAAGTCGATAAACAGAAGTTGACACCATTGCTCGAAGAACTTTCGAAGGCGATTGAAGATTTGCTGTTGACCGGCTTAACGACTGCATCTGATTCGACACGCCAAACTCTGAACGTTTCCTTTCAGGAAGCTTCGCGATTGGGGTTGCTTCGACTTGGCAGCACTCTGCGCGTTGCTTGCGAGGAACTGACTCGTTACACTAAAAACCAGCAGGATTTTTCGCGCCAACGTTTTGCTTTTTTTCTTAATCGCGCCTGGTTGATTACCCGTGGACTATCAATAGCGCTGAAAGAGGGTAATGATGCAGAATTCGAACGTTTAAGCTGGACGCCTTCTTCAACTCCAGTTGGTCGACTGGAAGTGATTTGCTTAGGTGTTAGTAAAAAAGTTGTTCCTAACACTTTTTGTGCTTTTGATTTTCGGTTGCGAGTTTTAAGTTCAGATTCGGCCGATGTACCTGTTGGGCAAAAGCTGATCTGGTCATCGGTCTTTCCGATCAAGCCCGACAGCGCGGTTCCAGCTGAGGGCTATCTGCATCTTCCGCAAAAACAAAAGTTCAAAGCAATTCAGTTTATGCAAGGTAAGCGCATTACTGTTACCGATGCTGGCGTGACGATTGAGAAATCTGGCGCAGGGCGCCTCTCTCTTCACGAGAAAAGTACCGTTACGCAAGGGGCGGTGTTCGACGATTGGACACAGTACACAACAAGCTGGGAGCCAATCGCTGCTCTTTCCCGATTACAATCTTATCCACCTGGTCCACTCGATTTGGATATTGAATTGCAAGAGGAAATAGTTTTGCAAGACTGGCAAATTCAACTGCCAATTGAAGACGGCAAAGATTTGAAACACACATATCCAATTGTCTACAAGAATGTAGTTCTTAGAGGCGTCGTACCTAAAGGCATAGATGGAGTCGAGCTCGACGAGACATTGCATAAGCTTTTAACAGCTAAGGTGCCGCCACCGATGTTTGGTCTGCTGCACTACGAGCGGTGCAGGTTGACTTTGCAACCATTATCTATCTTTGGTGGCAAGGGTCCTGAATATATGAATATCAGCGATAAAAGTGTCGATCCGGCAGCCCTACTTAAAGTACTCAAGTTCTAGGAGGATCTCATGGCAAAGAACGGTAGCAACGGCGACAGCAAGATGGATCAAGTAAGAGAGCCGGCAGAAGTTCGTCACGCGGATCAAATCGAAGCACTGAAACAAAATGACCCCGATACACCCCCGAAACCATGGTTGCTGTCACCGCGGGCGGTGCTTTCTTATATTGTTGGCGGCAAGACGCTGAAGGCGAAAATCGACGGGAAGAGTGTCGAAGTTCCAATCACGCGCAAGTTCTTTGGAGACGACGCAATCGTCGAGCGATCGATTGTTACGCTGGCATCTGAGCGCGCTTTGCTGCTTGTCGGCGAGCCTGGCACAGGCAAAAGTTGGCTTTCGGAACATCTGGCTGCCGCGATCAGCGGTAACTCCACCCTGACTATTCAAGGCACCGCTGGCACTACCGAAGAGCACATCAAGTATTCCTGGAACGTAGCAAGAGTGATTGCAGAAGGACCCAGTGCAGAAAACTTGATACCGTCTCCCACAATGGTGGCGATGAGCCAGGGTAGCTTGTTGCGCTTCGAAGAAATCACCCGCTGCGTGCCAGATGTGCAAGACGCTCTTGTTTCGATCTTGTCGGATAAGGCGGTAGCGATCCCAGAACTTCCTGAATCAAGTATGGTTTGGGCAAAGCGAGGTTTCAATATCATCGCTACCGCCAACACGCGAGACCAGGGTGTAAATGAGTTGTCGGCTGCCTTGAAGCGCCGATTCAACTATATTTACATTCCAATTATTGCTGACCAAAAAACAGAAGTTCAGGTTGTTCAACAGCGTTCAACTGAGTTGCTAGAGCGTTACGATATGCCGGTTCGCGTGCCTGCTCCCGTTGTCGAAATGCTAACAACGATTTTCAGAGAGATTCGCGATGGCAAGACGAATGATGGTGTCAGTTTGAAGAAGCCGTCAACAACTCTCTCAACCGCAGAAGCAATCAGTATCGCTCTGGATTCAGCTTTGCACGCCCGGTTCTTCGGTTCAGGGCAGATCACCTCGCGCCATGTAGCGCGTAATCTTGTCGGCTCTATCGTGAAGGAGAATCTGGATGATCTGGCGGTTCTGAAAGAGTATGTTGTGCTCGTTGCGAAGAAACGCGGCGCAGGAAATAAAGATTGGCAAGAATTTCACGACGAGATGTTGACCACACTAAAATGACGACAACTCCTGATACTACAGATGATGCGCTGGCAGTTGTTGCCGAGCAGATCGATATTGATGTCGAAGGCATCAAGAACTCTGTCGAGCGTGTCCTTTCCGAGCCACTCTACTGGTTCCCAGTCAGACATCACTCACCTACTGTCGCTCGACATCTGCAAGATACTATTCAAAAGCGCAAGCCGAAGATGCTTTTCATCGAAGGTCCAGCCGAAGCAAATGAATTGATCACACACATTGTCGACAGTGCTACGAGACCACCTGTCGCCATTTATTCGTCTTATCGAGATGACGACAATGTCTTGGGGCTAGCAGGGATTGCCAGTGCTGCGCCTGATATACCGGCGCGTTTTGCGTCATGGTACCCAATGCTCAGTTATTCTCCTGAGTACGTTGCCTTGGTGGTTGCCAAAAAATTAGGCGTCGCTGTCACTTTTATGGATCTGCCGCATCGGGCTTTAATCAAACCTGCCCAACATGTCGATAAGATTTTTGCTTTGCTCAAGGATGAGTTTACCGCAGGCCAGGACGCCGAGCAAGAGAACGAAAGCGAGGACGAGGACCAGGATAAAAGCGAAAGCAAGAGCGAGAACGAAAAGGAAAACGAGAACGATAGCGAGAAAGCAAAAGCAGAAGAAGATGAGAAAAGAAAAGAGCTCGTCGATCCAAAAACCGGTTCCGAGAAACTAATCGTAGAGAGCGGATTTTATCAGCGATTGGCGGATGTGGCTGGCTATCGCACATTCAATGAAGCCTGGGATAGTCTCTTTGAAATACGTGATTTTAAGGATGATCTGGAATTCTTTCGCAGAGAAGTTGCAACATTCTGTGCGGCGTCAAGAGCAACTTCCGATCGCGTAGAAACGGCTATAGATGGCACTCTCGAGAGAGAGCGTTTTATGATGAAAACTATTCGCGAAACGATGCAGACGCACAATCTGAAACCTGCCGACTGCATGGTTATCTGTGGTGGATTCCATCTCTTTCTTGATAGCACCGATGAGACGCCGCCGCCGTCATGTCCCGAGGGCACAGTATATACAACAGTCGTGCCTTACTCGTTTTATCGCTTTTCTGAGCTTTCTGGATACGGTGCAGGCAATCGCGCTCCTCAGTATTATCAAACTCTTTGGGATCTGCGTAACCAGAATAGAGAGAAAGATATATTGATTGAACACGTCGTCACCACCCTCAAGCAGGCGCGCAAGGAAGGTGAACCGTTATCATCCGCAGACGCAATTTCAACCTGCCAGCATGCAGAGATGCTTGCTCGTTTGCGTGGGCGACCAATGCCGATTCTGGACGATATTCACGATGCTTTGATTACTTGTTGCTGTAAAGGCGATCCTGGCGACGTTGGTGTCCATCTTATAAAAGCCATCACCAATGCCGATATCGGCACCAAGATTGGACGGGTCACCGATGCGCTAGGACAGCTTCCGATAGTCAATGATTTCTATAGACAAATGGATATCTTGCAGTTGAATGAGTGTATGAGCAAAGAACAATTGCTCAAATTGAAAATTGATAAGCGCAAAGATCTCGAAAACAAACAATCCATATTTTTCCATCGCTTGTCCTGGCTCGACGTAGGGCTAGCATCTCTCTTGGAAGCGCCATCTGGAGATTTTTCAACCGGGACTCTATTTCTTGAACGATGGGGAGTGAAGTGGTCTCCTAACGTCGAGTCGAAATTGATCGACTGCAATCTTTACGGTGACACGATCGAATCCGCAGCCCTCGCTCATTTCAGAGAATTGATGGCGATGGAAGAGTTGAACGCCGGTAAAGCGAGTAAATTGCTGGTGGATGCAATCCATATGAATTTGCCCAATGTCATTCAGGAAGTTGAAGGCGTGCTGGCCAGCGCAATAGATAACGACAATCGCTTCGCCTCGCTGGCTGAGGCACTGGCCAACCTGGTCGTACTCGAGCGGTATGGAATTTATCGAGATTCTAGAAAGGGTATCGTCGATGTTTTACTTGAACGATGTTTCGATCGCGCCTGTTTTGCCGTTATTGAGATTATCGCTGTTCCCGAAGACCAGCAACCAGGTGTGGTGTCAGGATTGCTCACAGTCGCGGAACTCGTTCAACGAGGCGATCGGGCCAATCTCGACAAGACTTTGTTTGTCGAGCATGTGCGCAATGCTGCAGATGCCTGTGAAGTGCCATTTATGCGGGGAGTATTGCTCGGTGTTCTAACTGAGATGCGCATCAACACTGCTGACGATCTGGCTAAGGAGTTGTCAGCACTGGCGAAAGCGCCAGTTCAGATCATGATCACCGCAGGAGATTTTTTAGACGGCATCATGGCTGCGTCACGCACTTCCATTATGCTTGGTGCTAAATCATTAATTGCTGCAATTGACGAGTTGTTGCGAGCTGCAGAGTGGGATCCATTCCTGACGATGGTGCCGAAAATGCGGGCGGCCTTCGAGCGATTGCACGGTTCGCAATTAGACAACGTGGCCGACACGGTGGCTAAGCAATATGGTTTGAAAGATTCTGATTCACTGACTGAGCTGCACACGACTGTCGAGGCTGCAGCGATGATCGTTGAAATCGACAATCGCGTGGCACAGATTATGTCAAAGTGGGATTTTTAGATGAGCGACCTAACAGAAACTGATCGACACACTTTGGCTCGCTGGCGGTTGGTGCTGGGTAAATCGGCTGAGCAGCATGGTATTACATGCGGTGATGATGAAAATTGCTCTTCTGTTGCGCCGCTCGTTGGTTACTTGTTTGGTGATGACGGTCAGAGTGTCGGTGGCGGTGGCGCCGGTGTGACGGGACGTGATAAAACGAAGCAGCGTCAGGGCGGCAGAGGTCGCTCCGAGTTGACCGTGCCTGATTGGGTCGATCAAGTTTCTGAACTTTTCCCGAATCAGGCGAGGGAAGTTCTGGAAAAAGAGTTGATTCAAAGACGAGGATTGAATGAGATTTTGAAGGAGCCGAAGCTCCTGGAAAAGATCGAGCCCAATGTCGACATTGTGAAAACTTTGTTGACACACAAGCATCTACTCAATCCCGAAACAAGAATATTAGCGAGAAAGTTGATCGATAAAGTCGTCAATCAGATCAAAGACCAGTTGCGTCTTCAAATCGAGCAAGCGATTTCGGGGGCGATCAGGCGTGATCGACATTCACCGCGAAAGGTCTATCGCAACTTAGACTTGAAGACAACAATCAGGCGCAATTTACATAACTACAGCGCCGAACGCAAAAGGCTTCTCGTCGATCGCCTGTATTTCTTCGCTGCTGAGCGGAAAAAACGCCCATGGCATGTAATTGTTACCGTCGACCAATCTGGGTCGATGCTAGATTCAGCTATTTTCTCGGCGATTATGGCTTCTATTTTTGCTGAGCTGCCATCGATAAAAACGTCGCTGATTTTGTTCGACACTCAGGTGGTCGATCTTTCTGGTCAAGTAGGGCAGCCTGTAGATGTTCTCCTTTCCATAAATCTGGGCGGTGGCACGGATATCACCTCCGCTTTGCAATACAGCCAACAGCTCGCGCGAGAGCCCTCTAGATCGATAGTTGTTCTGATCACAGATTTTTATGAGGGACGTCCGGAAAACGACCTGATTCGTCAGGTGCGTGCGATGTCCGAATCAGGAATTCGAATGATTGGGCTCGGTGCTCTGGGCTACAACGCGCGCCCAGAATATAACCGACAAACTGCCAAGAAGTGCCGCAAAGTAGGCATGGACATTCTCGCTTGCACGCCAGAACAACTGTCTGAGTGTATGGCAAAAATTATTCGCGGGTAAATATGCCCAAGATCGAATACGAGGTATCGTATTCGGTGCTACTTTTCAACAATTGTTTCAATGCACTGTTTAATCAGTTTGAAAGCCTCACGAAAATCTTTTTCTGAACCCTGATATGGATCTTTAATGTCGCCGGTGCCGCGCAACAGCCTGATTTTATGTTGGCTTTCAGGAGGCGCCATTTTTTCCAGCAGGCGCATGTTGTGCCCGTCCATGGCGAGAATCACATCGAAGCGGTGAAAGTCTTCTTTGCGAATCTGACGAGCTCGATGAGCGGTAATGTCAAGTCCATTTTCGCGCGCGATCGCCACTGCGCGATAGTCTGCGGCTTTATCGGCGTTCCAATCCATTAAGCCGACAGATTCAACATTTCCTGTGAGCGAACGCTGCTTATAGATTTGCTTGAGGATGCCCTCAGCCATTGGTGAGCGGCATATGTTTCCAAGACAAACGAATAATACGTTCATGGCAACCTCTTATCTTGGCGCTGGCCCGTTTTCTGCGGCAGAGCTAGAAACAAGCTTACTGCCTCATGTCGTTAAGTGTTGAGTGGGTCAGCTCTATGATGTACAGTTGTTAGAAGTTCTCTCGTTTCTAAAAGTTGGTTTAAGAGGAGATCAAATCATGCCGGAACCATTCAATAACCCACTGGTTATAACATGCGTGTTAGCCATGCCTTTGGCAATCATCGGACTTGCTGTGTACTGGAAGAAGTACAAAGTCAAAAAAGAAGAAGCAGGCAAACAGTAATTGTTGTCGAGCTTTACTAGGCTTTGAGTTTTTCTTAGCCATGCAAGGGCTCTGTTCAACGAAACTTCAACAAGTCTGAACCATCCTTTCAACATCCTTTTCCTACGATTCAGAAAGCACCCCAGAGCTTTCCAATCCGAGGAAAAAAGATGTGGTATTTCAGCCTCAGTTTTCTGTTGTTTGCAGTAGTCTTGGCGGCGGCGCTCTTAGCAGCGCAGCCGCTTTTTGTTCAATATGTAGAGACTTACGCCGTTCGTGTTCGGCCGCGCAAGGCAGAACTCGAGCTGGCCGGAATTCAGCCAAGCGCGTCGACTATTTTGACGTTATGCCGATTGACTGGTGACAGCACGCTGCGAGTTTGGCCAGGAATTGTGGATGCAAGAACGCAGTCCCTGTTGGTGACCGCCAATTATCGAAGCCAGGCACATCTTGCCACTTACTTTGGTATCCGGGTATTAGTGACAGGCGCGTGTTTGCTTTTTTGTCTCGCCTGCTCACCAGGAAATGCTGCTGCGTGCTTGATGGCTGCACCTGCATGTGTGATGGCATGGCTGTTGCCTAATTTCTTCCTCGCATCCCGCTCTAAAAATAGGCAGAGTGGAATATTGCGCGAGCTTCCTGTGATCATCGATCTGCTTTTGGTTTGTGCTCAAGCTGGTGTTGGTTTGCTCAATGCAATGGAAAAGATCAGCAAGGAGACTGAAGACACTTGTCCGATTTTGTGTTCGGAACTTCAGCAACTGATTCAGGAAGTTAAGGTTTTTGCGAAAACCGCCGGGGGCGCTTTTCGCGATATGGCCGATCGCTGTGGTGTGGATGAACTGACGAGTTTAGCTAGCGCGCTAGTTGCGGCTGAGCAAAAAGGTGCGGACATTTCTTTTCCTCTCAGACAACAAGCGAGTGCCATCAGAGAGCGCCTGAAACGTAAGAAAGAGGAAGAGGCGGCAAAGGTGCCAGTGAAAATGGTGCCTGTGATCATGCTCTTTGTTATGCCGCTCATCCTGGTACCCATGCTGGGTCCAGCTATTTATACAATCTGGACGCAGATATCGCCGATTATCGGAGCGAAGTGACAAATTTGTAACCAACACCATGGACGGTGGCAATGATGGGATCATCTTCGGATGATCCCAATTTACTTCTCAAACGAGTAATGTAAGAGCGGATGGTTTCAGGAGACGAATCAGACGTCGATGACCATACTCTCTGAATCAAGGCTTCGGCACTGAATACTTGACCAGGATGGCGGAGGAAAAATTCCAGCAGAGCATATTCTTTTGGGAGCAGAGAGACCTCAACATCGTTTTTTGTGACTCGATGTTCGTTGAGATGGAGGCAGATGTCTCCAGCGACCAGAGTATTGTTCTGAGCCGATTGTCCTGGGCCGCGGCGAATCATCGCTTTCACACGCAGCACGAGTTCTCTGAAGTGGAATGGCTTGCACAGATAATCGTCGGCGCCAGCTTCGAATCCGATTTCCTTATCGTCGATGGTGCGATTGCCCGTCAGCATCAAAACGGGTGTGCTACCTCCGTGTTGACGAAACGTACGACAGACATCAATGCCGCTTACACCGGGCAAATTTAAGTCTAAGATTAGTAGATCGTATTCAAAAAGGCGTAGCTGGTTCAATGCTTCCGGTCCAGTTGCGACGCAGTCTACGAGGCACTCGTTTGCTGTGAGAGAGTCCCTGATCAAATCAGACAATTCTTTGTGATCTTCAACCACAAGAATTTTTGCCATCAACTCACCTTCTCACGAGTCTCTAAACGAATCTTTTGCTGCGTAGCTGAAGCGATTCTGATCCAGAAGGAGCATCCGCCCGCTTCGTTGCTGTCTACGCCAATCTGACCGCCATGATTCTCTACGATTGCTTTGCAAATTGCTAGTCCTAACCCTATGCCACGTTCATTTTTAGCATCTGTTTTATCTAGCTGTTTGTAGCGCGCGAAAATTTCTTCCTTCTTATCGGCTGATATTCCTCGACCTTGGTCTGAGACTCGCACTTCGACCTGTCCCGCTTCTGTCTGATGCGCAATAATACTGACTGTGCTGCCGTCTGGAGAGAACTTGATTGCGTTAGAGATCAAGTTGACCAGCACCTGCGTTAAGCGAGCTTCGTCTGCCATCACCTCTAAATTCGTGCCAGCAAAAGCGATTTCGATTTTTTTGTACACGGCGAAGCCTTCGAGATTGGCTATTGACCGCTCGATTGCATCTTTCAGCGCAATCGCTTCTAATTCGACCTGCAAGTTGTTTGATTCGATCTTTTCTATATCCAGCAGTTCGTTAGCGAGATGAGTGATTCGCTCGATGCTCTTCTCTGCCACCCGCGCTTTCTTTATACCGACTTCGGAGATGTCGCCGTATATTCCGTCTGCCAACAGAGTCAGAGTGCCTTGCACCGAACTTAGTGGCGTTCTCAAATCGTGCCCGATCATAGCTACGAATTCTTTTTTCACTCTCTCGGCTTCTTCTCGTTCGGCTCGCGTCTTCGTTATGGTTTCGGCCATAAGCCGGAATACCTTGTCTAGATGAGCTATTTCGTCGTCACCGCCGACGGGTTTCAGAAGTTCCTTGTCGTGCGCAAGTCGTTCGGCATTGGCGACGAGCACTAACAAACGCCGCACCACGTTTTGACTAAAATACAAAACGATCAGTGGGCAGACGAGTATGTTAGCTGCAATGAGCCATGCTAGAAACTGCTGCACCATGCGATCGTGAACCTTGGCTGCAGCTGGATCTGTTGGCAGGGTGTCAGCGTGCGCTTGGGCGACTTTTTTCAGTTTCTCGATCACTGTTTCCAGTTGCAACAAGTTGGAGCGCGAAGTGTTTTTGTCGATCTCTCCGTCTTTCACGGTCTCGGCGACCCGATCTACTTCAGCTGTGGCGTCATTTGCCGTGGGCATAGAATCAGCCAACATGACAGTGTAGTTCTTGCTGCTGGCGCTCAGTTCTACTAGCTTGTCTAAGTCTGCATGTACCTTTTTTACATCATTATTTAGTCTGTCGTCTGCTGTTTTATTCAGGTGAAGGTTTGCATCTGTTGCGATCAAGTCGCTTTTGAATTCAATGCAATCTTGCACCAGTTTGCTTATCGTGACGGAAGCGATGGCGCGGCGTTCGATATTTCTGCGTTGCTGGAACGCTTGCTGCAATTCCGAATTGAGACCGCACGTAATAATGAAGCCAAAAAGCAACGGCACCGATACGAGTATCAATCCGCTGTGGATAAGTTTCAGTTTTGGAAGAAATTTTGGAATGTTCATTTTGCCATTATTGCACTCTCTTCAAAACTTGGGATGGCAATATGCCGCCACAAATACCGTTTCAACGAAAATTCAACAATTCTCCAACGAAGTTTCAGCACTTTTGCAAGGTAGTTTCAGCAATCGAAACTGGCTCAATTTTGGTTTGATACGCTCCCTGAGCACACCCGCACGTTGGTATGACAGTACGGCAAAGAATTCAACCTCCAACGGACTGTTTTAAAAAGATGCTAAAGACCTGTGTGATTGCGACCAGTGTTTCGAAATTTGCGCTCATAGACAGACCACTGGCACCACATACAGTGTCGCGGGTCGCCAGGTGAAACTGAGACCATTCAAACAATAAGATTCTGCAGCGAGATTAGGGGAGACACAGAAGTCTGTGCAAGTGTGATTCGATCTGTATTGAAGAGCATCGAATGGCAAGAGCAATGAGCGCCTGGTTATTGGAGTTTGCCGATGGCGTCTTCGACAGCTTCGAGCAAGCCCCCGGAAGCAACAAGTTGTTCGGCGAATTTGATATCGACACTCAGATCGCGATCTACAGTTAAGTGAGAAATGTAGTTGCGAACGAAGTCATAAGCCACTCTCACACCTGTTCCTGGATGCATTCCCGCTGTGTCATGACAGAAAGTGGGCATATCGTTGTCTTCAGTGGTAACGTATGCGCTTGTTCTCAGGTCAAGTCCCTGACAGGCGCAAAGCAATTCAATCGCCAGCACATAACGCAGATTCTTCATGATCTCTCTGGCTTTCCTTGCGCCGATAGTGCCCATGGATACATGGTCTTCCTGGTTGGCTGACGTGGGAATTGAATCTACGCTGGCTGGATGCGCCAGGGATTTATTTTCTGAAACTAGCGCTGCGGCTGTGTATTGCGCCATCATGAAACCAGAATTCAGACCACCACGGCGAGTCAAGAATGCCGGCAGACCATTTGAAAGCGCTGGATTGACAAGGCGTTCTGTTCTTCGTTCTGAAATATTTGCCAGTTCAGCCAGACCGATTGCGACGTAGTCCATAATCAGTGCAAGCGGCTGTCCGTGGAAGTTTCCGCCGGAGAGAACGCAGTCGTCAAAGACAAGTGGATTATCTGTAGCAGAGTTGATTTCAATTTCCAGCACGCTGCGAGCGTGTGCAAATGCCGTTCTCGATGCACCATGAACCTGGGGCATGCAGCGCAGTGAATACGCGTCTTGAACCATCGGACAATTGGCGTGACTTTCCATGAGCGCTGAATCTTCCAAAAGTTTGCGAAGATTGGCAGCTGAAGCCAACTGTCCAGGATGTGGTCGTGTATTGTGGATCAACTCTGAAAAGGCTTTGCGCGATCCCAGCTGAGCTTCGAGCGACATCGCACCGATTATGTCGGCTAGTTTCGCCAGTCTCTCTGCTTCGAGGACAACCAGGCTGCCGATCGCAGCCATCACTTGCGTGCCGTTAGTAAGCGCCAATCCTTCCTTTGCTTGTAGCGTCACTGCTGTGAGATTGCGGCTCGATAATGCTTCGGCGCCAGGTAAGATTACGCCGTTCACTTCTGCTTCGCCTTCGCCCACCAGAACGAGAGCTAGATGAGCCAGTGGAGCCAGATCGCCACTTGCTCCTACGGAGCCTTTTTCTGGAATGCATGGATGAACGCCATTGTTCAACAGCCCCAAAAGAAGTTCGACGACCTCAACACGAATGCCCGAAAAGCCTTTGGCAAGCGCATTTGCGCGCAACGCTACGATAGCTCTGACGATTTCTCTGTCGAGCAGTCGCCCAACACCAGCAGCGTGGCTGTAAAGAAAATTCTTCTGCATCGTGAGGCTGTCTTCGGGCGCGATATAGACATCTTTAAATTTGCCGAAGCCGGTTGTGATGCCATATACCACCTGCCGAGTCTCAAGCAAGTTTTCAACGACGGCGCGACTTTTATTGAGTTGTTTAATGGCTTGGTCTGACAGCGATATCGTCGTGCGATTTTTCGCGACCGCCTCCAAATCTTCCAGCGTCAGTCTATAGCCGTCTAGAAGAATCGGGCTGGTCGTTTTGTCGCCGCTGACAGATTGAGTTGCCATTTTTACCTCGCTGCTGCGCCGCACGCACCGCTGCATCCAATGCAGTCGTGTGAGCCGGTCTACGTCCATAGCATAATCCGAATCGGGGCTGAAACGGCGGTCTTGACATTGGAAACAATGGAGACGATAGCTCGTCTGTTAACTTATCTGGGGTACCAAATTGTTGCTGAAACAAGTTTGCTTTCGGACTGTCCGGAAGCTGGAAAACCTAGTGAAAACCAGGGCTCTGCGGCACTTGACGCGTGGTAAAATGACATGGCAACCGCAACTATATGGCGTTCATGACTTCTGACCAATGATCCGACGCTCCTAAATGAGTAATCTTTATTAGTGATCCCTGCGGTAACTCATCTCTCTTTGGTTTGAGACTGGCAAAAATGAAGGGCAAAAATCAGAAGTTTCTAGCTCGTACGGTCGGATTGACGATGCGCATCGCTATCGCCGTCACACTGATGCACGGAGCAATGCCAGCGTACGCAGCAGATGCAGATCCCGCCGACCCAAGCGTGCCCAAGCTCGAGAAGAAATTTTTTGAGCATACATATCCTAAAGATGCTCTGCCTCAACGTTTAGAGCGAATTGAGAAAATGGTTTTTGGTGAATCAAAAACCGGAGCCGACAGCGAGCGTTTAGCCAAGCTCATTCAAGCAGTGCCGGGACTGAACAGCGTTCCTGATACGCCGGCATCGTCATCATCTTCTTCTAGCAGCACTGCCGCTGCTGATGCTCAAGATGTGCCGATGGCACCGCCGAGCAAATCTCGACAAGCTGTAAATCCTTCTGACGGAACTAAATACCCACAAGTCGATGCGATGGAGCAGAAGCTGATGGGCGGCAAAACTTTCTCGTCTGAACCTGTTGACCAGCGCCTGGCTCGATTGGAGACGCAGGTGTTTGGTAAACCATCGTCCAGCACTGACTTGAGCGACCGAGTCGATGCTCTTAAATCCAAGACTGGTGTCGATATCACAAAGAACACCCCCTTGGGCGCTGACTGGGCTGACGACGATGATACGTTCATGCCACCACCGACCGCTCAGCACCGAGCACCGACGACGGGCGCAGACGGTCGTAGCTTTAGTGGTCGCGATTTGCGTAACGATTTGAACAGCGCTTTCAATCGTTCGAATCGCGGAAATTCTGACGATCAAGACGTTCCTTTTACTGGCAGTGGCTCTTATGGTGGACGCGGTTCATCGTCTTATTCTTCTCCTAGCGCCAGCGGATCATATGGATTTGGTGGTAGCTCTACTGGTTCGAGCGGATCATCAGGTTCTTATGGTTTCGGTGGTGGTGGTGGCAGCTATCAACGCAGTTCGGCCCCGCGCACAGCATTTCAATCAACTCCACCTTCATATCAACCGGCACCACAGACGATGCCTGACACATCTTCTGGAATGGGTTTGAACCAGCAGGTGTCGGCTCTTGAACAGGAGGTTTTGAACAAAACTTACTCGAAAGATCCACTGCCTATGCGGGTTGATCGTTTAGAAACAAATATTATTCCCAAAGACAAATTGAACTGGCAAGATAAACCATTGCCAGAACGTGTAAGTCATTTGGTCAGTATCATTCCAATTTCGGCACCAAGCATGGTGAAGAATCAACGTGTTGCTCAGTCGCCAGATATTGATCCAGACTTTCCTGAAATGGCAAACGCATCGAATATGCCTAAGCCCGCCCCACAGCGCTCGGGCGGACTTTCTAAAATCATGAACTCGTTGGGTAATATGTTTAGCGGCACTGGCTATAGCACCGGATATGGTATGTCTGGAAATCTCATAACAGATCCACAAACCGGATTGCTCATGGATCCAAACTCAGGGAATTTGATCGATCCATCGAGCGGCATGGTCATCGGTCGCAGAGTCGTTCAACCACAGTACGGTTACAACCAGTACGGAATGGGCGGAATGGGTGGAATGGGCATGAATGGATTCGGCAACGGCTTTTCACCTTACGGCAGCTCCTTCGGTATCGGGGGTGGTGGCATGCGAATGGGAATAGGCGGCGGCCGTGTAGGCGGAATGTGGCCGTAACTTTGACAGCCCCTCAGGATTTACCAATATGATTCTCTTACTTGGTGCAACCGGCTTGCTCGGCGGCCAGGTTTTGAGACGCCTGGTCGATAGGAAGTATCCGACCAAGCTTTTTATCCGCGGTTCGAGCGATTGGAAAGATGCGTCGATTCAAAATCTTCGCCACCGTGGCGTAGATATTTCGGTCGCCGATGTCACTGATAAGGAAGCTGTTCTGAGTTCTCTTGTTGATTGCACAGCTGTTATAAACATTGTCGGCGCGATGCGCCCAAACAAAAATATAGACCTTCATCAGTTGCAGGTTACTGCAGTTAAAAATCTGGTTAGTGCTGCCCAAAGGCGTGGTGTTCAGCGCTTCATTCACGTCAGTTGTTTGGGGGCCTCAAGCAGCTCCGCCAGCACTTATTTCAAGACTAAGTGGGAATCAGAGAAGCTTGTCAGAGACGCAGATCACTACTGGACGATATTCCGTCCGTCATACATGTTCGGCGAAAAATTTCCGTTCTTAGATGTGATTATGCCTTTGATCAAATTTCGCATGTGCATGCCTGTTCTTGGCAGTGGTATGAATCAAATTCAGCCCATCTGGGTCGACAATGTCGCTGATTGTGTCGTGGACAGTATCTATCGAAAAGAGTGTGTCGGGCAAACTTTCGAGCTGGGTGGTCCCGAAACATACAGCATGCTTCGCTTTATGGAAAAGGTGAGAAAAGAGCTTGGCATCACCGGGCCGACTTTGAATATTCCAACACCTACGGTTGCCAAGGCATCGGCTGCTTTAACCAAGCTAGTACCGGGTTCGGCCATCAATGAGGAGGTTGTAAATTTGATCATGGCGAATTCGTTTACCGAACTCAATGCCGCTCAGTCGAGCTTTATGACCAACCTGGCGCCACTTGATGATGTGTTCGAGCGGATTATGGATACGTATTAAGCGACACGGCGTGCGGTATTGTGCTATTTTTTTGACGTTATCTGATGTTAGAGGTGCGTGATGATTAGGATTGGCAAGCCGGTTCAGCTCTACGAGTGGGGCGCTGGTACCAATACTTTGAACCAGATCTGGACCGTGTGCGGCAAGGGCGAGTTGCTTTCGGGCCCCAAAGTTAAGATGGGCGCTACCGAGATAACCGTGCAAATCCAGGGTCAGTTCGAAAAGAAAAACGCCAAGGACGACAGCATCAAGATAATGCAGCAAGGCGAAGGCATGACTCCCACCTCGACGCGATGGGGTGAAGTGGCTATGGGTCGCATCAAATCAGTTTCCGGCAACACAGTTGTTGTCGAAGTGAAGTCGGCGATGAAAGTCGGCAAGGGCACAAACGTCCGCCCGGGCAAGCCTGTCAGCCCTTAATCCTGTTCTTCGTAGCCTTTTATTCGCTGCTCTGATCTTGTACGCGGCAGCCTTAACCCTTGTTGTTCGACGCATGCTCGTTAGCGGCATGGTGTTCGGCAAAGTAGGATTCAGACACGGCTGTCAGAGAAACGACTGCTTCCTTCTGGATTGCCTTCAAAAACATCGCAACAATGCCCTGGGGCACGATGCCAGGCTCTACTTCGATGGCGTAGGTAACTTTAGTGTGGGTGCCATCCTTCACGGGTTCAAGGCTCCACTCGCCTTCTACGGACTTGAAATTGCCGTCGAGCAGCTTCCACTTCAGCGTTCCAGGACCCTTTGTCAGGTCATTAACGGTGTGCTGCGTTGGTTTAATGAACAGTTGTGACTTCATCACGCTTTCAAGGAAAACTATGTCGCCCTCGCGTTTTGTTACCCGGCAAGTTTTGACACGTTTGAAAAGGTCTGGATATTTCGGAAAGTTAGTCAGGGTCTGCCATACGACTTCGCGTGGGCAGGCGATTTCGAAGCACGACACTGAACGCGCGAGGTGTTTCTTTTTTTCCTCGTTTTCCTTGCTTTCGGCGGCTTGTGCTGGCGGCGCAGAATCAACGTTGGCGGCTGTTTTCGACTGTTTCGCTAAACAAAAATCCGTCCCAGAAAGTGTGACGGAGGCGATGAGACAAAGAACTGCCTTGGTATACGGGGGATGTAACTTCAAAACAAAAACCTAAAAGACGAACCAGTGCGTAAAGGGGGTCAACTCGGATGAAAGGGTTACTTTCCCAACCAGGACCAGATCTTCCTCTTGTCCGGACAGCTCTTTAATCCTGCCGGCCGTGTCAATAATAGCAGAGGGTCCCGTATTGGCTGCAAAAACAAAGTAGCGACTGTTCTCGACGGCGCGAAAAACTGAGAATGCAATCATTTGTTGTCCAATCATCGATCGGTGAAACCAAGCCAGGTCGCTGATGTTGACCAACAGCTGCCCGCCTTTCCTAACGCTAGAGGCGCATAATTCTGGTGATAAAGTTTCGAAACATATCAAGGGGGAGACCCTCCCGCAGGTCAACGGAAGAGCTACGGCGGTCTTTCCGGAACCGAAACCGCCGCCCGCTGGAGTGTTAGTCAGTCGCAGTACCCATTCGGGCATGTTGCGCACAATTGTCGGTGTGTACTCCCCAAACGGAACCAAATATCTTTTGCTGTAGACTTCACTCACTACTTCGCCACTGCTGGTGATGCCATACGCGGAATTAAACGGCGTATGCTGATCGTCGTGATACATGGAGCCAACGACCATATCGCATTGATGCCTTTTAGCGAAACCCACAAGATCAGCCTGTGTCCCAGGCTCATCCACGAGATATGCAGGCAAGGCGTTTTCAGTCCAGACAATCAGACCCTTCGGACATTGCTCCAACATCTTCATATAACGCACTAACAGTTCGGTCAGGCTGTATCTGTGTTTAGTGCGCTCCATCTCGATGTTGATGTTGCCTTGCAGCACTGAGACGGATTGGTCTGGAGTGGCTAAGGGAGTGTTTGTCCGGATCATGCCAAATGTCAGTGCGCCAACAACGAGAGCTGCTACTGCAATCATCTGATAAATTGCCGCACGCTGACTGGCGGCTATTAAAGATTCGCATTTCCATTTATCCCATTTTGTGGCAATGAATGATGCGATCGCTGTGTTGCTCAGCACAATCAAATATCCAACACCGACACCGCCGATGATACTGGCAATTTGGATGAGTGGCACTTGCTTGTATTGAGAATACTCGATCATGGTCCACGGCACACCCAGTGCAGAGTGGGCATTCCCGAGAAAGTTGGTGACGAGAAGCCAGACAAACGGCACCGTAAGTAGTGCCGGTAGCTTCCATGACTTTTGAATTTTGGCAGGGAAGAATCCTCCGACCAGGGGCAGTTTGTTAATCGTCAGAGAAAACAGCGAAATGATCAGAGTTTGTTGACCGGAAACGAAAGCCCAGGCAGCCCCCGCCAACATCCAACCTTGCCAGCCGTTGAAGTTCAGCCAGTCTAGCGGCTGCAAATCAAGAAACCAGTTTAAGTAGACGAGACTGTATCCACTACCGAAAGCAAGTCCACGCAGCAGTGCTTGCCACATTCCCTTGCTTGAAGTGGCAGCCAACAAAAGCGGCACCAAGCCAAACCAAGCTAGATACCACTGCTCGAATCCAGGTGCAGATAATCCTAGACCTGCACCACTAAGGGCGAGCAGCAAAAATATTTTCGGCTCAAATGGCGGCTTAATCATAAAAAAGCGGCAGATTGCTCTGCCGCTTTGATTACTCTATTCAGCTGCGTCGTCGTCTTTCGCTTCCGGCTTCGCCTTGTCTTTGCTGCTGGCTGCTGCCATTTTTGCAGCCAGGGCAGCTCTAACTCTTGCGTCGATCTCAGCCAACATTGCTGGATTTGATTCGAGGAAGTTGCGAGCGGTGTCGCGACCTTGACCGATGCGCTCATCTTTATAGCTGAACCAGGTGCCAGATTTCTTGACGATTTCGAGCTCGGTAGCCATATCGAGAACGCAGCCAGATGTGCTGATTCCGCGTCCGTAGATAATGTCGAATTCGGCAATTCTAAATGGTGGTGCCACTTTGTTTTTGACGACTTTGACTTTGACGCGGTTACCAAATTCGACGCTGTCTTTTTTCAACGTTTCAATTTTTCGAATATCGAGTCTGATTGAAGCGTAGAACTTAAGCGCGTTTCCACCGGTTGTCGTTTCTGGATTACCATACATGACACCAATTTTTTGTCTGAGCTGGTTGATGAAGATGACGATTGTGTTTGTCTTGCTTACAACAGCCGTGAGTTTTCGCAGCGCCTGGCTCATCAATCGAGCTTGCAAGCCGGGCAAGCTGTCACCCATTTCGCCTTCGATTTCTGCCTTCGGAACTAATGCCGCAACTGAGTCGACGATGACCAGATCGACCGCACCAGAGCGAACTAGCTGCTCAGTGATTTCCAGTGCTTGTTCACCGGTGTCAGGTTGTGATATCAGAAGCTCGTCAACATTGACGCCGAGAGCTCTTGCATATTCTGGGTCCATCGCGTGCTCAGCATCGACGATTGCAGCAATGCCGCCCATCTTCTGCACTTCAGCAGCGATGTGCTGAGCGAGAGTTGTCTTTCCTGATGATTCAGGTCCGTAGATTTCGATGATTCTGCCACGAGGCACACCACCGACACCCAGGGCAACGTCTAGTGAGAGCGCGCCTGTAGGCACCGTTTCTATTCCACTTTGCCTTGAATCACCAAGGCGCATGATGGAGCCGTCTCCATATGCCTTCTTGATTGAATCGAGTGCTAAGCCAAGTGCTTTATTACGTTCTGGTGAGATCAATTTACTCGCTTCATCTTTATTTTTTAGTGCTTCAACAACAGAGCCTTTTATATCGTGTTTATCGGCCGTTGATTTACCATTTTTCTCTTTCGTTCCTAACGCCATTGTATTCTTCTCCTCGTGTTGAACTAAGCGTTGGCGCCATGCCTGTGCCCGACCTAAAAACGCCAGCGAGCGTTAAGGCAGAATAAAACGCTGATTTTCGAACAATCTTGTGCAAGCTCTGTGCACATACACAGCCAGATTATAGCGGTATGCGCGCCTTACACGCGAATTAAAAGTGGCACCATTATGTTGTGTAGGGGTTCCGCATATACCTTTTGATACGACTCGATAGAGTTGGTTCGATTTTGTACGGTGTTACAAAGAAATGGTCGAGGGTATAAAAAGGTTGCTAGCCAACATATTTTTTCTCATCAGCTAGCCTCTAACGTTTAATACGTTAAAACTCGCCTCCGAGTTCAATTCCTCGGAATGCCAAGCCAGCAGCGAGTTACCGGGATCCAAGCGGTTGATTAGGGACTTGTTGGGGGGAATCTGGTTTATGAAAACTGCTCCAAAGCTTTTTAGCTTGAGGCAAAGCGAGATTTTCGACTCCTTCAACCCGGTTGAGTTGGGCCGTCTGCTTGGGATTCTGGAAGAACTCGAGTTGCCCAAGCATCACGTTATCTTTTCGCCCGGTGTCGCATCTGATGCCATCTATTTTATTGAGAAGGGTCGAGTTCGCTTGACGCGATTGTCAGCAGAAGGAAAAACTGTAATTCTCGCGCTGCTCGGACCAGGTGATTTGATCGGCGAAGCGGCTTGGGAAGCCGGTGAGCATGATAGTTATGCTGAGACACTTGAAGACTCGCGTATATATCAAATTAGTCGCGAAGCATTCCAAACGTTGATTCGCGAGAATCCAGAATTTGGATTGCGCTTGATTCAAATTATTGGATCGAGACTCAAACAGGCACAAGCGAGAATTGAAGATCTCGTCTTCAGGCAAGTACCCAGCCGCGTAGCGCGGCTTCTTATCAGCCTGGCCGAGAGCCATGGCAAAGTAACACCAAACGGAATCAGAGTGGAATTTCCTCTAACGCATCAAGAAATTGCAGATCTGGTTGGATCGTCGCGAGTCACCGTCACGCAAATTTTGAACAAATTTAGAACGAGCCATTGGATTGAAGTCGAGTCTAAGCGAGTCACCATCCACAATTTGGATGCGCTTGAAGACATGGTCCGTCACCCATAAGCCCTCATTTAGTTTTTCTCCAAAATTTCGCGCGCGCTTTTTTGAATTGAGCGCGTACAATTGACGACCCATTTTGAACTTTTGCACCGCTTCATACGTATATCTAAATGATGCGTTGTGATGGAGTGCATAAATGAAGCTGACAATTAAAGAACTGCAGACAATCATGCAGGAGCAGATTGACTCCATGAAAACACAAATAGAAAAATCAAAGCGAAAAGAGTACGAACTTCACGAACGCGCCGATAATCAGTTATTGAATCTGGACGCATTTAGAAAAGAAACTGATTTCAATTTCCGAGAAGTGCGAACCGAGATTGCGGAATTGCGAACCGAGATGCGAACTGGATTTGCTGAAATGCAAGCTGGCTTTGCCGAAATGCGAACTAACCTAGCCGCCGTATTGGCATATGCGACGAACATAGATGTCAATCACGAAGAACGCATCTCTGCACTCGAGGCGAATAACCCACATTGAGATATCTATTGCTTATCGCCTGTGGTGTCTGTTGGTGCGTCACTGCACTGCTGGTATATAATAGTTTTTCTGGGTGCCCGTAGCTCAGCTGGATAGAGCGTCGGCCTCCGAAGCCGAAGGCCTTGAGTTCGAATCTCAACGGGCACGAATTTTGACTGATATTGAAGACCGAGAGTTCGCTCTCGGTTTTTTGTTTTCTGCGAATAATTTCAACTCATTTAAGACTGACGCGATCGGTAAGAAAAGATTCGTCTCGGACATTCCTTGGCGGTTAAATTCGATCATTGCGCATATACTTTTGATGCCTCCACCGATGGTGCTGATTTTCTTGTTGCTTTTTAAGACATCTTTCCTTATCTTCTAGATATCCGTGATGAAAAGAACGGCACTGGAAGCGAAGGCGACTTCATGCCACCATATAAAAGGAATTACTATGCGGCGCCATCGAATCGAATTAGTGACTGATGAAATCTAGAGCAAGAGCGGCAAAAATAGACGATCACAGTGAGCAAGAGTTTACTGTCGTCGAAGGCATGGGTGATGAGGATTTTGAAGAATCTTCAGATCAGCAAGACGAAAAGTCACCATCATTTGAACTTTTACAGACAGAAGACGTATTAGATAGTGAGCGTCCGATTTTAGCCCACCGTTCAGTAGAGGAGGATTCAGTCAGGATATATCTAAAGGAGATATCTCGGCATAAACTGCTTAATGGTCGTGAGGAAATTGAACTCGCCAGAGCCGTGCAAGCTGGAGATGTAATCGCTCGTCGTAAGCTGATTCAGGCAAACCTGCGCCTGGTTGTAAGCATTGCAAAACGATATCGAAATCATGGACTGAGCTTTCAAGACTTAGTTCAAGAAGGAAGCTTGGGTTTAATTCGCGCCGTTGAAAAATTCGATCCGGAAAAGGGCAATAAATTCTCCACCTACGCTACCTGGTGGATTCGACAAGCTGTCACTCGTGCACTGGCAAATAAATCTCGAACGATTCGAGTGCCTGTTCACATGAATGAAGCAATCACAAAACTGAAGCGGTCTGCTACTGCGCTTGCGCAAGAGTTAGGACGCTTTCCGACCCCGGAAGAACTATCAGAAGCATCGGGTTTGTCGAAAGACAAAATCTCACTCGCGTTTGACTCGGCAAAATTGCCGTTGTCGCTTGACTCCGCCTGTAGTGAAGATTCAGATGGCACATTGGCTGACATCATTGAAGATGCCGACGCACCGATGCCAGATGAAGCTACTGCCGCCAGGCTCTTGAGCAGGCACCTGCACGAAGTGCTGGCTGAACTCACGGACAGAGAAAAAGAAGTCATCGAATATCGATATGGACTCAACAACGATCGATCCCTAAGTCTTGAAGAATTGGGTCGTCAATTGAATATGAGTCGCGAGCAAGTTAGACAGATCGAAATTAAAGCGATGCAGAAGTTGCGACGCACCTGCCAAGCGCATTTGCGTGAGTTTCTGCACTAAATATTCGGTCTCAAACCGCATTTAAGTTTCCAGCTTGTCCATTCGTGGAGAACTTGTAATCGTGTCCATTCCGGCTCATCCAGCCCGTTCCGTTGCCGCACTTGGCACTTCGGTTTACTCAGCCGAAGCTAAAGTCGCGACCGCAGATCTGATTATTGGACCGTATCGTTCTGGAAAAACACTTGCTCTGCTCGATCAAATAATTGACTACTGTCAGGCAAATCCATTTCGCGAGTCGATAGTTCTTGTTCCGTCGCGGCGTTATCAACAACTCTTGGAGCGCAGGCTGCATCAATCTCTACAACTAAAGTCGGCACAATCTGGGAAGGCTGGAATTGTTGGATTGAAAGTAGTCAACTTTCAAAAATTGTGTGAATTGGTGCTGCGTCGCTCTGGCACAGCTTTCAGAGTTATCCCGCAAAACGTTCGCCCTGCCATTGTGTCGCGATGCATGGTGCGATTGAAAGAAGCGCAAGACTTAAATCACATTGCCGGCATGGTGAATTTTACCGGCACGCATCAGTCTGTACTTGATTTGATCGATGAATTCGAGCGGGCTGCACTCACCCCAGATGATGTTATTCGACGTCTGGAAAAGACCTCGCAGTCAGATTCTCGCTACATGGAGCTGGCTCGAATCTACGCTGCCTACAAGTCTGAACTAGCGCAGACAGAATTCGAGGATGAGAAGGGACTCGCTTTTCGCGCACGGGAAGTTTTGTATTCCGACACTTTTAAAATGGATGTTGGATTGATCGCGGTCGATGGTTTCGACCGTTTCAACAGTTTGCAATTACAGGTGCTCGCTGGACTTGCACGACACAGCGATGCTTTAAAAATTTGCTTTGATTACCTGGCTCCAGAAGCCGATCTCCTGCAAGAGTACGTATGGAAAGAAGCAAGTTATATCGATCTGATGAAGACCCTTGGTGCAAATGTCAGCACACAAGAAATGTCAGGACCGACCGAAACATCGCGTCAGCGGATAAAGTTTCGTGCAATCGATCGACAGTTTGAAATGGAATACATCGCCCGGCAAATCAAAAATGGCATTATCAAAGAGGGGCGTCAACCAGGCGACTATCTAGTAGTGTCGCGGAATATTCGTAGCTATCGAGCTGCCATCTCCAGTGCGTTTGATTCTGCTGGATTGAATTATTTTATCGACGAAGCAATTTCGCTTCATGCACTACCCCTGGTGCAGTTTCTAAACAAGCTGTTCAACCTTGCTGCGAACAAATTCTCTCGCGCAGATACGATTGCAATTTTGAGCAGTCCTTATTTCAACAAGAAGAATATCGGTTTGACTCGCCGCGACATCGAAGGGCTAGACAGAGCCTCGATGCGGATGAATGTCGTTGCGTCGCGCAACCAGTGGGAAGATGTTTGGCACAGTTCCGTTGATGGACCTCGACCCGATGCACGCAAAATTCTGTTTCGATTTTTCGATATTGCAACACCACCGTCTGTAGCAACGGATCATGAGTTTGTTCGCTGGGTTGAAGATGTCATAGAAGCATGTTTGATCCAGCCAGAGCCGCACCTGGCAGATGAACTACAGCGAGAGAAATTCGACTTGCTGGAAGAGCAGCGAGCTTTGATTGAGATTCGGCGCCTGATCGCCTCGTTAATTCATGAAGAGAACATCCTTGGCGCTCAGGAACAATCTATCGTCAAACTCCTTGGTCGACTCGGTCACTTAATCGAGAAGAGCAACTTCAGGCGCACACCGCGCACCGCTAATTGTGTCGTCATCTGCGGAGCAGATCTCGCTCCCAACCAGTTGGCGAAAGAAGTATTCATCGCAGGTTTGGCTGACGGCGAGTTTCCTAAGCGCTCCAGTCAAAGGGGCTTTGTCAGCAGCGACGAAGTCGCTAAGTGGGCGACATTCGATGTTAACATCCAGAATCCGCGATTTCACCCAGCCTTCGAATTCGCCTTGTTCAATTCTCTGGTGCAGAGAGCTGAGTCGAAAGCCTACTTATCCTGCCCACTTTCTGACATGGGTGGGGAAGAACTGACGCCCTCGTTCTTTTTGACTGAGGGTGATTCTGAATTCGAGCATGCTTCGCCGGCAATTGCTCCTTTCACGGATTCAAATTTGGCACCGCTCTCGGCCCGTGACCTGGTGGCACATTATGGATGGAAGCTTGGTTCTCAGCTGGCTTCGCAAGATCTTCCTGGTCATCCTGAAATTGAAAATCTGAGAGACAAAATCGGGGCACCACTTTCGGTGGCGCTGGCACGAGCTAACAATCACATTACGAGTTCATTCAATGGCTATTTAACTGACTACGTCAAAACGAAAGCGATCTCTGTGGCTGTACCTTTGCGGTGGAGCGCATCTAAGCTTAACGAATATGGCAAGTGTCCTTTCCGCTATTGGGTGTCGCAAGTCCTTAAATCCACGCCGCACGAAGAGCCCGAAGACGAGCTAGATGCCAAAGCGATTGGCGAGATGTATCACAAGGCTCTGGAATTCTTTTACATTGAACTGCAAAGTCAGGGAATGAACCTATCCTTCGCGGATCACGATACGGTGCGCGAAATTTTCGACCGTTCTGTGGATAAGGCTCTCGTTTGGTTGGAAGAGAAGCGTGAGCTTCGTCGCGGTGAGTTCTGGCATTATCAGAAGAATGAATTGAAATTCCGGCTACAGCGCTTTTTCGAGTTCGAGCTTACCAGTGCTCAGACCGATCCCGACAAATTCGCACCCACTCTTGTGGAAGCGAAATTCGGCTTTGATGGCGATGAGTCATATCCACCGCTATTGATTCAGTCTGATAGCGATAAACCGATTGCGATTTTTGGCAAAATCGATCGCATTGATGTGGCTGAGAATATGCAGGACTTCCCGCGCATCAGAGTTGTCGACTATAAAAAGGGTTCGTCGCCAGTCAGTGACGCTGATGTCGTCGAAGGTCGTAACATCCAATTGCCGCTTTATGCACTGGCTGTCGAACAATCCATTTTGCCTGGCGCCAAGGCCATCGAGGCAAAATATCTAAGTGTACAGGCGGCGGCACCGATCGGCACGCACTATTTTGATGGAAGAAAAAAGCGTCGCACCAATTACGGTGGCTTCGACGAAACGCCTGTAAATCTTTTGCAGGTTACAGAGGAGCATGTTAAACGCATTGTTTCTGGTATCTCTGCTGGAAATTTCACCGTAGCGCCAACCAGCAAGAGTGTTTGTACAAACTGCGACCATCGCACCATCTGCCGCATCAAAGAAATGACCGGCGACGGTGCTGACGTTGATAGCGGAGGCTCGGACTAAGATGGCAGGTTTGACCGAACAACAACAACGAGCAGTTAACAGCATCGACCGCAATGTGTTGGTCAGTGCTGGTGCAGGCTCTGGAAAAACTCATGTTTTGGTTGAACGATACATTGAATTGCTGCGATGCAATCCTGAGATGTCGGTCTCAAACATAGTGGCAGTGACCTATACGCGCAAAGCGGCAGCTGAGATGCGCACCAGGTTGAAAGCCAAAATCGCTCAGTTGCAAATTACCACTGACCTTGAAGAGAGAGCTCGCTGGAACCAGTGCTATACAGAGATCGATGGCGCGAGAATCGTCACGATTCACTCTTTGTGTGAATCGATTCTGAAAGCATTTCCTGTTGACGCTGCCATTGACCCGCAATTTGAAATTGTCGATGACGTGGGGCAATCGCAGTTGCTGCGTAACGCTATCGACCATGCATTTCGCGAAGTCATTGACGACAATACTGAAGAGATCGAGTTGCTTCTCCAGCAGAACATCGAGGACTTGCGGTATTGGATGCAGCAGTGCATGAAGTCGTCTACGCAATTCAAAGAGGCAATTGGCGCTGTCGGTGAGTTGACTGAACAGAAGTTGATTGCTTATGCACAAACTCGCCTCAAGGAATTTCAGAAACGGTCCATCGATTCAGCTCTTGGTGACAAGGCTTGGAAGCGCGCATTTGCCTATGTCGAGCAGAATCCATGGCGTGATGCAGCCAACGAACTTGAACGATTGCGTGGCGTTATGGTGCAGTTGACGAATGAACTTGCTAGAGGCGAAGGCGAGCACGATGAGCGCTGGTCTAAGTTCTGTCAGATTGCATCGATTAAAGTCGGGCGATACGGTCCAAAAAATGGAGATGCAAACGAAATCAAAGCTGCAATGAAAGAAGTGCAGATCATAGCTAGCGATTGGACGAAAAAGGTTCCTTCAGATTTGAATGATGAGGACTTTAAGGCTTTCCACTTGATTGTTCTGTTCATTCGTTTAGCGCAGCGAGCTATGCAGCACTATGAATTAGAGAAGCGTTCGTTGCTCAAGCTCGATTACAACGACCTTATTGAATTGGCTGTGACTGCCTTAGAACGCGAGAAATCTCCTGCGCAGGAGCATTACCATCAGACTGTTCGAGCGATTCTCGTAGACGAATTTCAAGATACGAACGTTATGCAGTCAAGGATGATCAAGTTGCTCGCTAGCGATTCCACAAATTTGTTTTTGATTGGTGACGACAAGCAGTCAATTTATAAGTTTCAGGGTGCCGATGTTGCTACATTCAATTCATGGAAACTGGAATTCTCCAGCGCTGACCCTGACTCTATCTTGAGCTTGTCTCAGTCATTTCGTAGTCATCCGTCAGTTGTCGGTTTCATCAACGCCATGTTCGAGAATGTCATGGATGACTCGAATGAAGTGTATAAGGCAAAGTTTGAAGCATTGTCTGCTGCTCGCGTTGAAGTCGAGGACAGTGAACGAGTAAAAGTCGTCGTTCTACCTGAATTCAATAGTGCTGGCGATCAACTGAAAGCAGCAGAGATAAAGCAAGTCGAGGGTGAAGCAGTAGCAAATTGGATCAGCCAAAATGTTCATAATCAAACCACTATTTCGGTCAAGAGTGGTGGCATACGGCCTATTCAATTTGGCGATTTCGCAGTGCTGGTTCAGCGCAATCAAGATTTTGCCGACATCGAAATTGCTCTCGCTGCGCAGAAAATTCCATACGTGACGCTTGGTGGGCGCGGCTTTCTGGAGCGCCAGGAAGTTTATGATGTGCAGAACTTGCTTTCATTTTTATCCTATCCGCAAGATAGTCATGCTTTGATTGGAGTTCTCCGCTCACCGATGTTTGGTATTACGGACGATATTTTGCACTTAATCGCGTCTGATGGTGGCGTTGGAAGATCCTTGTGGCAGAGACTAAAAGATATGGCGGAGCTAAAAAAGCCCGGTTATGAGACCATCGCTGGCGCCAAGAATTGCTTGTCGAATTGGATTAAGGATGCTGCGGTCTTGCCTGTTGCTGACCTTCTGCGAAAGATTGTTATTAGTACAAGTTACGATCTCGTTTTGATGACGATGCCAAACGGTCACCAGCGTTCACGCAATCTCTGGAAAGTAGTGCACCTTGCCACCGAAAACGAGAGCCTCTCTTGCGCTGAGTTTGCTGATAGCTTGAAGCTGATGCGAGAGTTCAAGGTAAAACAATCTGATGCGCCCCTCGACACCGGCGACGTTGTTAAACTGATGACTATTCACAGTTCAAAAGGGTTGGAGTTTCCGGCTGTTGCGCTTCCAGTCCTCGGCACACCGGCGACTAGCAAGGCTACAAAACTAAAGTTTCATCGAGACTTTGGTATTTCAATCAACACTTCACGCGATACTGAGGATGACACCAAGCCTAGTTGGTATCGTCTCACGCACTTACTCGATGCCGAGTTCGAACTGGCAGAGAAGAAGCGCTTACTCTACGTTGCGATGACACGAGCTCGCGATCATCTCGCCCTGTTTGTTCAACCACAGCCCAAAGCGTCACAGTCGTTTTTAAAGTGGATTCATGAATCGCTGCAGTTGGAAGTCATCAATTACGATCAGGCTTCGATGCACACACTCAACTCGCTGCGACACTCAGCCAAATATACAGTCGACAGTTTGTCACCGAAATCGCCTCCTGGCAAAACCACACAAACAGGCTCCAACCCCGTTTCGACCATCGACTACAGTCTGATTGAAGCAATCCCGGCTGAGGAGATCAAAGCACCTTCGTCCTGGGCAGATTGGACCCGAGTCACTCCTGGTGCGAACTCGGAAACTTTTGGCGCTACCGTATCTGGTACATTCTTCCATGCGCTGATGGAACATGTGACCTCTGCTTCTGCTGGCTTGAGCAAGGAAGTTGTCGAATCGCTGGCCTTTGCTCAAGGCGATGTCGTCGCACATCCAGAAGCTCTTGCCAGGCTGGTTTCGGAAGGTGAACGACTGCTTGGAATATTCCAGAGCAGCAAGCTTTCGTCAATGCTGAGGACTTCGAAACGTCACTTTCACGAGATGCCATATTTGTTGCTTGATGACGATGTTTCATCGACAAAACGTCCGGATCTTTTGATCGAGGATGAATTTGGAAATTGGACGATTGTTGACTACAAGACCGACAAGTTCAAACAGGAAAAGTTGGTGCAACAGGCTGCGAAACATCATGAGCAGCTGAAAGAGTATGCAGAGGATTTGAATCGACTGACAGGAATTCAAGCTGCAACTTACATCTACTTTGCGGAGTTCGGTGTTCTCTTTGATTCGGCTAAAAGGACTGTCGTTTAGTCCGCAGTTAACAAGTTCAGCGCGCCCTTCGCTGGAAATCCAGAACGATAGACGAGCAAAGCGAAGATTGCCATGCCTGCACGCGAGATGATGATGGCGAGCCAGATACCTGCGTACCCCAGCTGCATCTGAACCGCAAGAAGATAGGCTAAAGGGATGCGACAAACGACGTATCCGGCAAATTGTGCCGCCAGTGGAAGCGTTGTTTTTCCTGCACCTTCCAAATTAGCAAACAGAATAGAGGCAAAGGCGATTAGCGGCATTGAGATGGTAGCGCTGGCGGTACCAACCTCGACTGCAGAAATTACTGCTTGTTCTTCTGAAAAGAGTTCTGCCAGCGCGGGTCCCGCTGTGCCCACGAAGATTCCGCAGATGAGCATTATGCCAGTACTCGCGAGCGCGAGTTGCCAGCCTAAAGTTCTTGCACGTGCGCACATGTTGGCGCCGACTTGATGCCCGACTAGCGTAGCGCTAACCGTAGACACTGCAACTAGCGGAAGAATTCCGAAAGTCTCTTCGATTTTCAATGTGACTGTGTATGCAGCTTGAAGATTATCGTTATCCGGTAGTCTTCCAAGAATTGCGTACACTGCCGCTAGAGAGGCAATTGAACATGCTTCGGATAAAAGTACCGGTAAGCCAACTTGGCTAAACGCTAACATTCTCTGTCGCCAATTTGCTGGTTCAGACGGCGCAAACCGCATTGCTCTGGCTCGTCTGAAAAAGGTGCGATGGAGTACGACGCTTGCAAACGCGACTCCGACAATTGCGCCAAGATCCCACGCAATTGCCAGTGAGCTTATCGAGTGTGACCATGGCAGTCCGTCAATTGCATAAAGTGCGAGTCCACCGGCGATACTGACCACTCCGATGAAACTCCACATTCGCAAGCAGTCTGCAGTCTTTCCGATGGCGCGGAGAATTGCCGCTTGAACTATCACAATCATGAAGGGCAAGTTTCCGACTGCGCAAATCTGCAAATATGGAAGCGCCACAACTTGGGAAGCTTGTGAACATCCGAAAAATTTGACCAGAAAATCTGCAGCGCCAAAGCACACGATCGATGAAAGAACACCGAATAAGGCAGCAAAAGCCAGTCCATCCAAGGCATAACGACAGGCGTGACTGAGACTTCTAGCCCCAATCGCCTGAGATACGAAGCACCCCGTTGCGGCAGCTAAACCTGTTCCCACGAGCATGGTGGCAAAGATGCACTGGTCTGCGACACCTACTGCTGCCTGAGCTGCTGCGCTCTGCCAACCAGCCAGCGCCATATCGACGGCGCCAATGAGGCAGAATACAAATGATGTTGCTACCAGTGGCAGCGCCATTTTGAAGGCCGATGTGACGCTCATGTCTACTGGGTCCAAATACAGCGCCGTCGAGTCTGATCCTTTATCCATAAATTCCTCGCAGGGCACACGGGCGTTGAGGTCCAGAGGTGGGCCCCGACGGCAAAATGTGGTATAACGATTGAACGTGGTAACGTTACCACGATTAATCGTTGTTGGCAATGACAAAATGTCCGAAGAGCCTAAAAAGCAAGCTGTTACCTGGTTTGAAGCTTTAAATGAGCAGGTCGAGTGGTCTGACCCCTCGACTATGCTGAAATGGCAAGCCGATGTTTTCGGCTTCCAACTTCAACCGGGTCAGTTGTCGCAAGAAAAATTCGCCTTGTCCTTGAGGAAGATGCGTATGCATCTTGGCAGTGCTCATTTTAAAAGCCCCGTTGAGCTGTCATGGCTCGATGACGAGTTGAAATCATGCTGTCCTCGATTGATTACGAATTCGCCACTGAAATCTCGATTGCCGGCTTTCAGAGCCGATATAGAAGAACACGATGCGAGCAATTCAGAGGCAGCAGCGAACGCGTTGCTAGAGCAATTACGTCTGACTTTGCTTATGCAATTCGCAGAGTTCATTGGCGGCACTGTAGATAGTGGCGCTGAGATTGCGCGACCGATTGATCGATGCCGAGGACTATATCGAGATGAATCAAAGGTTCCGGAAGCCGCAGCCTATCCTGCCGAGATCGAAAAGCGATGGCGAGCCGAAATAGAGCTTTTGCAAGAGTTCGATGTTGCAGCCGACGATGTTGTTCGTTGTGAATACTTCTTTCCTAAAACGGCCAAAGGTCGTTTCTGTTCTGACAGTTGTCGCTTCAGCACTTTTCAAATAACGAAACAGTTGCAGGAGCCGAACTATCTGGCTGCGAAGCAAAAGCGCTACAGATCAAATAAGAAGCACCTGTCAACGTGACACAAGGGCGACCTGATCTATCGAGACCGGTCGACGTACTTTTATCGAGAGCAGATTGATCTATTGAGAGCGATCGATTTATTTTATCGAAATCGATTGAGCCATTTTGTCGATCTGATCTAGATCTGGCGTGAAACCGCTAGACGGCAGATTGTTCAGGAATTCTTTTGCCTTCTTTGATGGTGAGTCTTTTGGCAAACCTTTGGCCTGTACAGGCACAAACAGCGACACGTAGTATTTCAGATCGTCAGTGATTCCCTGATAAGTGTAGAAGAAATCTCCATTGTTGATCGGCGCATCGTCTTGTGCGTAGCATGTGATGTATGAGATTCCCTTGCCTTGCTTGAACAGAAGATGTTTCACGTGCGTGTGAAAAACTTCGAATGCCTCAGCGGCAGGCAGTATCGGCAGTGATTTCATGCCTGCGTCAGATTTTTTTGAAATCACGGTTTGTAGTTTCCACACGATCTTATCGAATTCAGCTTTCTCTTTTCCTTTAAAAAGTTTTCCATACTGGGCTAGCGGATAAACCAGAAGTTGTCGCTCTAAGAAACTCGTGTCGTTCGAAAGCTTGTCGTTGTCGAACTGCACTCGAAAGTGCTCTGGTTCGCCATTCATGAAAGGCGGTTCGTCGTGATTGTTGGACACTGCCGGAACAATTTTGATAGTCGTCGACTTCGCCAGTGTTCCGGGCGTGACGCTTACACTGACATCTTTCAGCACTGACACAGTGGCGGCAGGCTTAACCGCAGTAGCAGGTTTGGTGGGCGTAGCAGGCTTAGTAGGAGCGGTAGGATTAGCGTGCACTGCAGATGGTGCTGCCATGGCTAGCGTTGCTCCGGCTATTAGCGTTAAGAAACCTGTTTTATTCAACATCTTTTTGCTCCGCGACTTTTATGTTGTGAGTTCTGAAATTATATTTCAGCCAGTGGCAAATTGTTCGAGCGGGGTCTATTTTGACTGTAATATTCGACTTCACTTGTGCCGCGCAGGGGTTAAAATGAACGGTTCGGAGTTGTCAGTGAGGAGCGCATGAGTAACAAAATTACCGTATACGAGAAGCCGACCTGCTCTAAGTGTCGCGAAGTCGACAAAATCTTGCGCGAGAGCGGATCCGAATACGAGAAGATCAATTATTATGTGCAGCCGTTAAACGAAAAGAAATTGCGCGAGCTGCTAAAGAAAATGAATATGCCTGCTCGGCAACTTCTGCGGACAACCGAAAGCATTTATAAGGAACTGCAGCTCGGAAAACGTGAAGCCGACGAAGATGAGCTGATCCAATTGATGGTTAAGCATCCCGATTTGATTCAACGACCGATCGTAGAAAAGGGCTCGAAAGCGGTTCTCGGGCGACCGGTTGAAAATATTCGAGAAATTTTGGACTAGCTATCCATTTAACATATCGAGAAAACTATTTCCTTTGAGCCAGGCACCGCCGTCGGCAGTCATTACATCTCCGGTGATGTAAGCGGCTTTTGGCGAACAGAGGAACAGGGCTAACTCAGCGATTTCATCCACTGATGCTAATCTCTTTAGCGGAACGTTCTTGGCGATTACCTTTTGCGCTTGCTCACTGTCGAATTTCAAATTTTTCGACGCACCTTCTGTAACCATTGCGCCTGGTGCTAACGCGTTCACACGAATTCCGTACTGTCCCCATTCGGCTGCGAGTGTTCGTGTCATAGCAAGCACACCGGCTTTCGCCGAGGCGGAATGCACCACCCCTGGTGAACCGGTCCACGCGTAAGTGGCAATGATGTTTAGGATGCAACCTTCGCCCTGCTCGATCATCTGTTTACCGGCTAAGCTGCTGCAAAACCATGTGCCATCTAAAACGATTCGCACAACCGCATTCCATCCATTCGGTGTCAATTTTTCCGAGGGAACTAAGAAATTTCCTGCCGCATTGTTGATGAGAATATCGATCCGGCCGAATTTGTCGATCGTTGTTTTGACGAGAGCTTCTACTTGTGCATGATCGCGCACGTCCGTCGGCACAGCCAGGACAGTACCGCCTTCATCTCCAATCAGTTTGGCGGTGCCTTGCAGATTTTCCATGTTTCGACTTGCGATGACTACTATTGCGCCTTCTTTCGCAAGCTTAAGCGACATCTCTCTACCGAGACCAGTGCCACCGCCAGTGACGATTGCCACTTTATTTTTAAACGTTTTGCTTTCCATGATACGACCCGCCCGAGAAAGACGAATCGTAGTTTGCCGGCAAGCCCTGCGTCAAGGTCGCTTCACGACTGACAGCATTCTCGTGACTGAATCGCCGTTTCATGGTTTGATAGACAAGTTGAACAGCTGATGTCACGCGACGCATCTAGTGGGGAAGTCATGGACCGGATGTATTTGAAAAACACATTGGAGCAGTTGCAACGCGAGAAAGACGCGCATGGCACCAAGTTTGGAGACAACCCAGTGCACGCAAAGTGCTTGCCGAACTTTGATACGGCAATTGAAAAATTGCAAAAAGAGCTAGACAAGTTTAACGAGGACAATCCGCTTCCAGCGCAACCAGCTAGTTAAGGATTCGATTCTCTGTCGCCTTTTGTTTCGCACTCCAAACCGACTGGAGCGCACAAGTTTTCTTTCTTTTTGGCATCGTTGGCATCAGACTTTGGTTCTTCTACGGCTTTTCTTCCGCCACCAGTTGAGAAAGCCTCATCGCGCTCTTCTCTTGTGGGCTTTGGTTGACATTGTCCGGTTTCAGATTTGCTTACTTCGTCCATCTTTTTTGCTCCTGAATTTTGATTCGAAAATTTCGACGGATTAAACCTCTGAAGGTTCCGATTTGGAGCTGATTTCCAGTATCGCGTTGCAAAAGCATAGAGCCCAGCAATAAATGCTGAGCTCTACACTTGTGCGTTAGCATGGCTATTGGTGGAGTTGAAACACCATTCACCACTTTTTAAAGGTGTGCGATCGTGCCGAGCAGCTTTGCTACACCGGCTATTTATCCCAGGATTAACCGCAGGAGTTCGCGCCAGATGAGCAGGAGGAAGCTTCTGACTTACCTTCAACGGTGTAGCCTTTTTCCGCAAACGAGTTGAATCCGCCGACCAATTCTTGCACTCTGTAGCCCTTTTGAGCGAGCAACAATGCGCCTTTAGCTGAAAGGTGGCAAGTGATGTCGTAGCAATAGACAATTGTGTTTACGTCTTTGTTGAGCTTAGGCAAATATGCTTCGAGCTCGTCATATTGCACGTTTACAGCTGTAGGAACGTGACCTTTCTTGTACAACTCAGGTGTACGCAAGTCGATGATTTGTACTTTTTCTTTGTTTTGGATCAATTGGTTTAGACCAACAGGACCAGCTTCATAAGCCAGTTTCGCTTCAAAAAATTTGACTGCAGCTTCGGTGGTTTCTTTTGTCAATGTGACAGACATTGTTCCTCCTTCGTGAGCGGCGCTCATGATATTGATTTGTCCGAGTAACTGAATTGATCGTATTACTCTTGGTATCCAGATGCAAGCAGGCACCCAATTGTGCTGTAGTATCCGAATCGATACCAATGCGAATCTGGGCAGCATACAGCCAACGCTGCGGCGCCATCTCAGTTATTCCGAGGCATCAATATATCATGAAAGGAGGTTCAGAATTAGTAGACTGCCACTTTCGCTTTAGCAAAGTCAGGACGTTCACAGGGCGTGACTTTCAACGATAATTTAGTCAGATGAATTGGTGGTTTCGACTGGAATTTAATTTCGAAGAATTCGTTCTCTTGATCTAATGACGCTCTGGTGAGGCTTCCAGCGAAGTCGAATTTTTTACGCTGAATCTGTTGGACACTATTTGGCAAAATCAGATCAGCACCCATGTGAGTAAAGTTGCGTACGTCTACTCTAGACAAAGCCTGGATGCCGTCTTCAGCAAATTCTCCAGAGACCTCAACATTCACAAACGTGGACTTACCGAGCGTTTTCGGCACTGGATATTTTCTAGAGAAAGGTTGCTGTTCTGAAATGGTGATCGGTGTTGATTCTAGAGTTACCTGCTGTTGCGATTCTTGGAGCGCCATGTCTCTTTTAGCTTGCGGAAAACCGAGACATAAGAAAGCTCGATATTGCCCGGTTTGAACTCCTAAACTGGGAGACAAATCGTCTGTAGAGTTTCCGTGTTTGTCAGTCAGCCAGCATTTGCCCTTTGTCGCACTTGCTGTTAAAGGCTCATTGTATCTGGCTTCCAGCTTGGGCTGCGTTTCGCTGAGCAATTTGCCGGCGCTGAATCCTGACATGGTCGGGGCAATTAGTTTGCCATTCTCGGTTCGAATAAAGGAACCATATACAGTGGCGCCACCATCGGTAGCTGTGATCGTGATTTTGTTTTCAGTAGGCTTGAGCAGAGCAAGAGGAACGACTATCGCTCGCCACTGTCGCAGTTGTTCCGCAACCTTACTGGTTACTCCACTGAAGACCGCGTAATTGATCATCAAGTCTTTATTCGACGTGAACGTGAAGATTGGACCAAGCGGCTCAGCCAACTTTTGTCCGTTTACTTCCACAGTCGCTTTGGTCAATCCGAAGTCTCCATCGACTGCTACGACAGCCCATTCTGGCTTCAAGTCTGGGTTGAGAGTGACGGTGCGATTAATGCTCGCGTTTGGTCTTAAATCGCACTGCCATTCAGGAACAGTTTTCGCAGTGGTTGCCATAGCTGTGCAGATTATTGCGCCTGGTATCAGCTGCAGAAATAAACTGGGCACGAAGGAGTTTTTGTTACCGTTGATCAACACGACAGCATAGCTGCACAGTGCCGCTGCGATGGCGTAAACAAGCCAGCTGGCAAGATATGCGAAGCTCTCGCCGTGCAGGGTTTGTAAGATGCTGTGAAAGTCGAAGCTAACAGCAGCTAACCAGAGTAACAGCGAACCAGACGTCGTTGTAAGAACGAGTTTCCAGCGCGGAGATTTGACGATACGAAGCAGTGAATAGCTAGCCAGCAAAACTAGAAACGGCATCGATGAGAAAGCCTGGCGTGGACCAGCTATGAACACTATGTAAATGAGGTGACCGGCTATTAAGGCTGCGCTTAGCGAGAGTATCGCACTGATGTTTCGGTCAGACGATTCTTTCTTTTTGAACGCTATAAGAAGAATTCCGAAGATCGCCGAGGTCAAGATCAATTGATGCCATAGCCATTGAATCGGTAAGGTCAGACCTATGAATTTGCTCAGGCAGTCATTCCATGGGCTGCTCCACAGTCTGGGGACGCGGCGGATTGCTAAGTTCGAAAGTTCAGGAAGATTGGCTTGCCAAATACCTAAGAATGTTCCAGCCTTGTCACCATTGACGGTATCAAACAACTTTAGGAAATCTGTTTCTGGATTTCCTGACCATCCATCTGTTTCGCTGTTGCCGCCGATAACTATATTGAAAACCGGCTCCCGTTGCGCTGTCAGTGAGTAAGCGCCGGTCGCCTCCTTCGTGAAGAGAAGCCAGGGCGTAAAAATTAGCATTGCTCCGAAGGCGGTAGCGATTGCGTGCAGCATCAAACCTTTTGCGGTAGCTTTTGGTGTTTTCGCGTCATTTGTCCAGAGACTAAAACCAACGAGGAGAAAACCAAGAAGCAATCCTGGTAAGAGCGGCGCTTTCAGCAATCCTACCAACGCCGCAATAACTCCTAACGCAAAGCTCCGCACATACTTGTCGGTCACTCTGGCTGGCACGATGCAAGCCGTGAGCAGAAGAAGTGTTGATGTGATGTTCTCGGTCATAAATCGACCGGTGCCTAAAACAGCTGATGGATAGGCTGCCCACAGCAATCCTGTCAGCAAAGACCACTTGTCGTTGCGCAGAATGCGTCGCGCAGTCACGTACATCACGCATGCTGAAAGTCCATGCAGAATCGCCTGGAGCGCAAGTGCGGCTCTCATGTCGAACAAATCTGGACTCTTGTGTATGAGGGTAAACCAGGCTGCGCCCAGTAAGGGAAGAATTGGACCGTCCAGCATAAGCGGCGCTTTCAGCATGCTGCAAATGGTCTTCCATTCTTGCTGTGTGAAGTGGTGTATGAACGTCGTTGCGTTCATCACTTGTTCGGTGCTGGAGATGTACTTGCCTGAGTCGAACATTGGCGCCACTTCCAGCGCGGCGTGCGAGAAGTTGCTGCGCCAGCACAAGAGCAGCCCTGTTGCAAAACAGATGACTAGTGCCAATGTTGTGAATTTCCAGTTTTTCTGTTTGCTCGCAACAACTATCTCGTCGTGCTTGGTGACGCTTTCTGCTGCTGTTTGCACTGCGGAGATCTTCATTTTGTTCTTCGCAACTCCACATGATTGTCAACAAGAGATTGGCTGAGTAGCTCGAAGAAGCGCATGCCGCCCAGCCCGTTCAAGTGTGCTGAATCTGCGAAATATCCCCGGTTAAACATTCCAGGTCTGTTCAAGTCAACCAATTTACTTTTGTATTTCCCTGACATATCTGCAATTTGTGCAAGATAGTTTTCGTAAAAACCTGGCGGCATCGTTGCCACGTTGTCAGTCGTAAGCGGCATGTTGACTAGCACTACGTTGATGTTTTGCTCTTTTCCGTATTGCAACAACTGTTCTAGATAGCCGAGCTGACTTTTGAACATTTTCGCGTTCATGTGAGCGTATCGCTGCCTGTACTCAGCCAAGTTATCCAAATATGGAACGGGTGGATTTCCGTAAGGACACACCATAGTTTCGTTGCTGGCGACGTCTTCAAAAACTTCTTTCAATGCGATTCGACGTAACTCGAACGGCACATTGTAGGTGTCGAGGTCATGGTGTCCAATCGATGCGAGCAATGCCTTCGCTGCATGTTGTTCTATGCATGCAAGGTCTACTCGGTGTTTGTAGATGAAGCTGATGTTTTCGAACCAGTGATCGATCACCTCGAAGAACGAAGGCTTCGACGCTGAGATGGTTTTGGAAAGATCACCGACTCTCGATAGATATCTGAAAGTCTCGGTTGTTGTAACATTGGTAAGTGTGTTGTCCATGAAGTCGCGGGGAGCGATTCCATAAACGATTGTGGTTGGCTTAGATTGACCGTTGAGCAAAGTTGAAGCGATTGCATAAGCATCTGACGCCATCTGCCCGGCAATTGCAAACGAGAATGTGCGAGGCTTATAGCCAAGCTTTGCGCCCAGGTCATCTTGCAGGCACGTGCTGGTATGGTGCAGTGAGACGTTTTGCGGATGTTTCAAGTAAGTAGCATCGCCAGTGTTGAGTGCTTCAAGCATCAGTGAAGACCCAAGCAGTACCACATCTGGTGTCTGCTGCTGTTTGTGGAAATCACTGACGGCCCACCAGATCCAACTCTTGTTGGGCGAGTCATAGCGGTCGATATTCCAATGTGGATATGATATTCGAGCACCAACGTCGAGTAGAGCCAGGACTGCCACCGCCACCAAAACATAGCTCAAATAACGGGCAGTGCGGATTCTGGTCGGTTGAGGCTTCGACCTGACAGGAGTTGGAATTTTTGCTGGAGCCTGAACAACCATGAGTTCTTCCTAGAACTGGAAATAGATGAAGCGCGGTGATTTGTCTGGCGAGAAAACGACGATCAGCAATATCATCGCCACGCACCAGGCGGCTTTGACCAACTTCGGTGAGTTCTCGACGAAGTTGGTCTTGTCCACTTTTCCCATCACGATGTGAGCGATTGCGAGAATTGGAAGAACAAAGTAGATAGATGGATAAATCAATGGATAGTTGATCGCCGGCAGATTCATCGCCAGAGGAGAAGCATGCGCTTTCAATGCGTCGATGAAGAAAAGCTTTTCCAGAATTTGTCCGCAGCTTGCGATGTCTTCTGCTCTGAACAATACCCAGCCGATGCAGACGGCGTGGAATGTCAGCAGCATGGAGAACCATTTGCCAGCGCTGCTATTGAACGCATTAGAGAGAACGCTGACCGACTTCTTGAAAGTCTGAAATTCTTTGTGTGCAACCAACAAGCAGCCGTGAAACAAGCCCCACAACAAGTAGTGCATCGCTGCTCCGTGCCACAATCCACCCAGTGTCATTGTGATTACGAGGTTGCGAGCGTTTACCCATTTTGGACAACGAGAGCCGCCCAGTGGAATGAATAAGTAATCGCGTAGCCACGTGGATAGCGAGATGTGCCAGCGATGCCAGAATTCGGCGATGCTTGTAGCGAGATAAGGTAGATTGAAGTTGATCGGCACCTTATAGCCGAACAGCATCGCTGAACCGCGCGCGATGTCTGTGTAACCAGAGAAGTCAAAGTAGATCTGGAACGCGAATGCGTAAGTGAAAATCCAGAGATCCAGTCCGTGAAACAGTTCGGGGTGGGCGAAACCTCCTTGCACGAAGAAGGCGAGATTGTCTGCAATCAACACTTTTTTGAACAAGCCGAGCAAGATCAGTGCTATGCCATCGTCGAAGTGTTGCCAGCAAAATTTTGCAGGCGACATGAATTGCGGAATGAAGTCCTGGAATCGCTTGATAGGACCGGCAATCTGGGTAGGAAAGAAACTTGCGAACAAAGCAAAGGCGATGAACGATTTGATCGGCTCGTTTCCGCGATACACGTCTGTGCAATAGTGAATGAATTCGAAGACGAAAAAGGAAATACCAAGGGGCAAGATGATGTCGAATGGAAGTTTCGCCACTGTAACGCCGAGCGGTGCCAGGCAGCTTGCAGCAACATCGTCGAAGAAATAAGCGTATTTGAAGAATGCGAGAGTCGAAAGATTGAGAACGATCGAAACGGTGAGCCAGAATTTCTTTCTGTTCTCGCTTTTCCAGATCGCATTGCCGAGAAGATAGTTAACCACCGTGAGCGCGATGATCAATACGATGAATGCTGGTCGCCAGCTCATGTAGAAGATGTAGCTTGCCAGAAGCAACAACGGCACGCGCCACTTCTGAGGAATTGCCCAGAAAAGCGCCACGACGATGGGCAAAAATATCGCGTACTTCAGTGAGTTAAAAAGCATGGCACCAGTGGGTTTTAGCGACTTGCGGATAAGCTTGTCAATAATAGCGAGCGCCGCCCCACGCCGCCTTAATCGAGGCACATCTATATTGTGCTGGCTGAGATCTAGTTAAGCAAGCGTCGATACTGAATATGGTGCCCACAGGAAAACCCGGTCTTTTGGACCGGGTTTCGAGGGAGGAGGGAGGTAAAACTGTGTGATGCGATGTGTTTTATGGTGTTAATGGTTCGTGATTTATTTCTCTCCAGCGCATGGCTAGGAGATCTCGTAAATGTTCAAAATGGTGACGCGGCGAATTGACCTCGTTTCCATCGATGCGGATTGTAGGTGAACCTCCGATTTGTCCTGACTCTTCAACCATCTCGATAGGAATCGGTAGTCGTTCGTCAGCAATCGCCATTTCCAAGGTCTTCCGGGCTTTCACGAAGCTGGTGCATCCTGGGGCATACAGAAGTTCAACGCGCATAAATTCGAACCCTCCTTTCTACAGTGGAAAAAGGGATACCTGAGCGGCTCTCGGGATAGAAAGAGCAGCGGCGAGAAATATAAATGAAACCTAAAGGACTCGCTTAACAGAAGTATAAGCGAACGATGTCTAAAGACAAAATTAAAGCGTGTTATTTGGCGGTTAACATCTACTCATAGTCTGCTATCGCTTGTATAGCGGAAACTTTGACAGGGACTAGTCGTCAGTAGATCCTGTAGTTGAGGATAGTCGACAGCATGAAGCGAGTTGATGTTGCAAGGTCTGCGAAAGTTCTGATGCTCGCTCTCGTTTTGAGCGCACCTGCAGCCGCTGCGAGCGACTCGAAATCCGGCGCTGTTGAAACCTCATCAAGCGGTAAGAGCGAGTTTTCATCCACTTTTAGCGATCTGCTCAAAGAACCAGAGCCGCTCAACCCGGGCACTACATCAGATGCGATGCCACCCACTGCTGATGCTCCCAAGCCTCAGGTGCTTACTCCTCAGACTCCCGCTTCAGCTTATGGGAAACCGCTTGCAGACACGATTGAACGTGAATCAGCCGGTCAATTAAAGCCCTCTGATAGTAAAGCCGAGCCCTCAACTTTGGCTCCGTTCAGACGAGCAAACAATACTTTCGCTCCTCTTCATGGCATACAACTGCCACGCCCGCTCAACATTCCCGCTGCTGCCAGTCCCAGTTTGAAACAGGCTGCCGCGATGATTCCAAACATGTCGGTTGTGTCGAACAATCTGGTTCGTGGTTCTCAACCATCGGTGCCGGCACTCTCACTGCTTAAGTCTGCCGGTATCAAAACCATTGTCAATTTGCGCAACGAAGACATACTCGTGGCGCAAGAAGGAGCAGCGGCAAAGCGGGCTGGCTTGAATTACGTCAACATTCCAATGGCTTTATTCGAGACGCCAACTAAGCAGCAGTTCCAAAAGTTTCTCAATACAGTAGATAAAGATGGCCCTGTATTCGTTCACTGTCAGAAGGGTGAAGACCGCACTGGCACTATGGTTGCGGTCTATCGAATGGCTCGTGAGAATTGGGACCCAAATCGTGCGTATCAAGAGATGACCGCGATGGGTTTTAAGACATTCTTGGGATCTCTCAGCGGAGCCGTGTTTGATTATTCAGCTAGTCTGGGACGACCTGCTCGGCGCCCAATGCCTGATTTCAGCGGATTTACGTCAATTTTGAGTCACTAATCGAATTGACGAAAGGGCGCCGCCAATACAGCAGCGCCCTTCTCTTTTTATGGCGTCAAGCGATTTCTGTCACGCGGAAACAGTACCGCAAGCTTCACTGTCGGTAGTCCGAGAAGCTGCTTGGTGAGCCGCTCTAGACCTATCGCCAGCCCACCATGAGGTGGCATTCCGTAACGGAAGCATTGCAGATAATCCGTGAAGCTTTCGGGATCCAACCCTCGCATCCGCATCGACTCAATTAGCTCTTCGGCTTTGTGCAAGCGCTGTCCGCCAGTTGTTACCTCCAACCCTTTGTAGAGCAAGTCGAAGCTGTGGCTTAAACCGTCTGCTGTTGGCATGGCGTAAAACGGACGAACGCTGCGGGGATAGTGCGTTAGGTAAAGCAAATCTGTGTTCTCGGCTTCAGCGAAGTGTTGACACAAGAGCCGCTCTCCTTCTGGGTCGAGGTCAGTCGTGTCTGGTCCTGGTTTCCAGTTCAATTTTGTTCGCAACAGCTCTTGCGCCTCATGCAATTTCAATTGCGGAATTGTCGAGAACTTCGGCACCTTCACTCCAAACATCTCCAATTCAGCCGGGCATGTTTCTTCGACATGCGCGAAGATGTGCTTCATCAGCTTGATTTGCATGGCAATCAAATCTTGCTCGCTTTCGATAAATCCCATTTCGAAGTCGAGACTAACGTACTCGTTCAGGTGTCTGGTAGTATCGTGTTCTTCGGCGCGATAAACTGGACCCACTTCGAACACGCGTTCAAACGCGCCCACCATCATCTGTTTGTAGAACTGTGGACTTTGAGCAAGAAATGCTTGTTTGCCAAAGTAGTCTAACTTGAAAAGGTTTGCACCGCCCTCGGTTCCTGTCGAAACGATCTTTGGCGAGTGAATTTCGACAAATTCTTCGCCAGTAAGAAAGTTGGCAAAGGCGCGCCCAATGGCAGCTTGCACTTTGAAGATGGCGCGTACCTTCGGGCTCCTGAGAGTCAGTGGTCTATAGTCGAGCATCGCAGTGAGCGAAAGTGTGTCCATTTTCGACTGCTTTGAAATTTCAACCGGTGGCACTTCTGTTTCTCCAGAAAGCACCTCGATTGAGTCTGCGCGCACTTCGACAGGGGCATTTTTTTGCGGCGACTGAACGACCGAACCTTTGATGAGAACAGCCGTCTCGGGCGAAAGTCCACTTGCCTTAGCGATGATAGCTTTGTCATCAACGACAACTTGAACACAGCCCGTGCGGTCGCGCACAGTGATGAACATCAAGTTTCCCAAGTCGCGAACTGCCTGGGCGTGCCCCTTCAGCTCTACTCGTTCTCCGATGTGTGACTGTATTTGTTGACTTTGAATCGCTACTGATTGCATGATCACCTCATAAGCAAAAGACCGCAAGCTCTATGTCTTGCGGTCGGAATATTGTTTGGTTTTTAACGCCAGCAATCCGACCGCTAGAGGCGGTTATCGTCGCTATTGTTATTATTATTGAAGGACGCAGGAACGGCTGGTGCTGTCGCTTTAGGCAGCTCCTCGAATTTTGCAGTTGTGGTTTGCAATTTCACGTTCGGTCCAACAAAGGTTCGTCCGCCCTTCAGGCGTTCAAGCATACTAACTTAAGATCCAACCAACCGTCAATGAAATATCTCTTTCATTGTCGCGCTCTTTATTTCAGCGCGTTAATCTGACGTTGCATCAGTTTTGCGTCTGCTTGCAGTTTTGCGTTCTTATGTATGTGCGGTAAAAGTTGATCCAAGTTTTTCTGTGCTTCAGCCTTTTGCTTGGAACGAATTAGATCAAAAATGAACTTGCGGCGACACTCGTTGGCTTGGTCCGAGTTTGCTCCCCAGCGAGCTATCTGCAAAGGTAACTCCTTTCTGTGATAGTTCGCGCATTGCGCATCTTTCCTGGCTTGATAGCAGAGCGCGGCAGCAAAGTTGTAGGCTGTTGCGAGGCGATAATTCTGCTTTCCTAGTGCTTTTTCTGCGCCTGTTACCCAGTGGTCTGCTAAAAACGTTTGATTGCCTCTTAGCTTGCTTGTCGTGCGATCGTCGAATTCCATTATCGCCAGACCTTGATTCATCAATTCGCCGATGTTTGTTTCGCTACCGGCAATTTCTAAAACTTCGCCCCAATCTTGGTCAGCCTCATCGTCTTGAGCAGCCAGGTAATGCCGTTTAAATCGATCGAAGCTTTTCGAGTAGAGCGCCTTGCGAATCTTGGGATTCTCTGCGGCGCGGGCATCTAGCGCGGCACCGACCTCCGAATACAGATCTCCCTGTGCCTTTACTGGACCGGTTAGAAACGCGCCTGCGATCAGTGTAATGAGGAGACGACTGAACAGATGCATCTCACCTTACTCGTGGGCGATCTTATTTGTCGATTGATCGAACTGCAAAAGGTCAGAGAGCATCCAGTCGAAGATATGCTTGGTTCCTGCCTCTGGCTCCATTTCGTCACGAATTTCTGATGACGCATTCAACGGTCTGTAACCATCGATGAATGTCAGATGATCGATGTTGCGGAAGACTCTGGCCAGGTGCACATCAGTAGCAGACTTCAGTTTCGGCAGTTCTGATTCGTGCACAAGAGCCGCATTAGCACAAGCTTCTTGTGGCAAAAAGACAGCGCTGGAAACCGGTGTAATGCCGTCATTGAGTTGATAAACGAATGGAGTTCCAGTTTTATTTTGAATATCTTTCGCGGCAATAATCGTGCCCATATCGCGGTTAAGCCACTTCAGCACTGGATGTTCGCGTCCAAAGTGCGATGGGATTTTGACCGAAAGCAACGTATATGGTGCCATGACAGTGGTATCAATCTTTCTCTTAGTGTCAGGCATCATGAATGGATTAAGGAGATACCCACTGTAGGTAATCAGCTTCTTTTTGTCGAACGGCTGGCTGTTCAGTTCAGCAAGACGCGTGTTCGCTTCACGTTTGACTGTCAGATCGCCTTTAGGACCGAGCGGCAAGCTTGAATGGAAGTAGCCTACATTTGGAATGGAAGCGTCTGCGTTATCCCAACCGAAGTCGCTTACTAGTCCAGAGTTTTTGCGGAAATAGTACTTATAGGCCAGAGAGTGATCGATGCGTGTCCAGGGGAACGATAAATTCTTGTAGACGCTGTATTGGAGCCAATCCATACAGAATATAGGTGAGCCTCTGAAGGGCGTGCCGAGTGTGAAAGCCAGACGGATTGCGTTGTCTGTTGCCTTGTCGTGCATTCCTTCATAAACCAAATTGCCGCCTATGCTAAGGGCCAAAATGGTGATGGGGCGCTTCTGTGAAGCGTTATAAAGTGATGCAATTGCGCTCTGGAAATCTGGAATTGTTTTGACTGTCGACAGGGAATCGTGGCGTAACAGGTAGACTTTGTACTTGCTGTCGAAGTCCGCGTTGCTCGTAAATTTCTTGATAATTTTTGTCCAGCGGAAGGCTGGGTAATATTCGCCTCTTAATCCGTGCACGAAAAGGAACGGACTGCGGTCTCCTAGGGGTTTATCGTCCCGTTGATACACTTGAGCAGAGGTCGGTCTCTTCTTAAGTGCTTTCTTAAGGGGAAGCGTCGGAAACTCGTTTTTAACGAAGCTTACATTGCTCGAAAGCGGCAGCTGGCTTGCCACAGAGACTGTTTCAGCTGCGCTAGAGACGGCTGCTTGAGTCGAACCGAGCAGGCTGGCGCAAAGAAAAGACAACACGGCGCCGCGCATGGTGAAATTTTTTGCAGAATGGTACATTAGGCTAGGATTTTGCATTTTAGGTTGGGGAATCTCGTGCAGTATCCTACCGTGCCTCGAAAAAAATAGCCAGTTGGCTGCTCTGGGGAATCTTTAGAAACAATGGCGAAATTCAAAATCGCACTCTTCTTTTCCGATACCGGCGGAGGTCATCGCAGCGCAGCAGAAGCGATTGAGGCTGGCATCCAGGAGATAGCTGCTAACGATGCACTTGGTCACGAATTCGAAATAGTTACAGAAAACATCGTCGAGCATAGTCATCCGCTCAACCGTAGGTTCGTCGATCTCTACAACTACTTGCTTCGTCACAATCAACAGGCGATGCACTTTTATTACTGGTTTATCAACGTATTCAAGCCCAACGACTCAGAGCTCGGTTACAAGATGTGTGGGTCGTATGTTGAGAAGCTCCTTATCGACACGGAACCGAATGTGGTTGTATCGGTTCATCCGATGACAAATCAATTCATCGCCCGTGGACTGGAAGAAACTAAGCTCAATCTCACAACCAAGCTTGTAACAGTAGTGACGGATCCCAACGGCGATTTTTGGAAAGGCTGGGCGTGCTCATCTGCTGACCTCACGATTGTGCCGAACGAGTTGGGCCGAGACCAGCTCATTGCCTGGGGTGTGCCGTCACAGAAGATTCGTGCGTTGGGCATGCCAGTCCATCCAGATTTCCTCAAGCCGCCGACTATGGGTAAAGAAGAATTCAGGCACCATCTTGGACTTCATCGCGATCGGCTCACTATCTGCATCAACGCTGGTTGGGCTGGTGGTGGCAATATGATGGAAATTTATCGCCAGTTGTCCAAAGTGCAGAAACAGATCCAGGTGATTTTCCTCTGCGGACACAATCGATCGCTCTATGAAATGGCTAAACGACAGGCTCGTAAATCAGATATTCCAACAGCTGTTCTTCCGTTTCACGACAGAATTTCAGATTTGATGAGCGCAGTTGATTTGATGGTCACCAAAGCTGGTGGCTTAACCACGTTCGAAGCAGTAGCGAAACGATTGCCGATGGCTGTCGACATGATCACTAAACCGATGCCGCAAGAGCTAGGCACTGCAACCATATTGATTGAGAATGGCTTGGCTCAAGGTGTTCGTCAGCCCGAAGACATTTGCAAGATCGTCGAAGAGTTTGAGCCAAATCCAGATCGCGCGAACATGAAACTTCCGCAGAATCTATGTCTCGATCGTGCCGGCGCTGTTTACGACATCGCCAGAGCGATCATGAGCTATTGCGATCCGCTCTATCAGCCAAATCCCGAACATCGACCAACAGTCGAACACATCACTCAGTGATGCGTCCGTGAAGTTAAACGTCACGACCGCAGGTCATGTGGATTTCAATAAAGGAAATCACTCCGATGTGATTCTCATTCACGGCACCGGTTCTGGTGCTGAAATGTGGCAACCTCAAGTCGAGATGCTTGTCTCCAAAGGCTATCGTTGCTTCGTTCCAGATTTGCGCGGACATGGACTAACGTCAGACCCTGGCGAACACACGGATATCGAAGTTCATATTCAGGATATTTTGGAGACGCTCAAAGACTTAGACATCGAGTATCCCGCGATTTTCATTGGACATTCTCTCGGTTCAATCATTTCGCTAACGCTGGCAGAGCGGCAACCGGAGCTATTCCAGCAAGTCTTTGCGGTGGGAATGCCGGGTAAAGTTTTGCCGCCTGTTTCCATAGCGTTTCGACTTTTTCTCAATGCGCCATATGAAAAGCTCCGCGGAACCACCTTCCACGACCGTCTGCCCTGGCGCCCGCGCACGATGATCAGTACTCATCGTAATGCCCTCACGCAAATAGTCGATAACTTCGAATCTCTAGATTTTGTATCACGGGGGCTGGAAGTCACATGTCCTGTGCATTTTGCAGTGGGGCGCTGGGATCCAGTGGCACCGCATTATTTTGTAGAGAAGATGCACCGCGCGCTTCCAGGTTCAACGTTGCATGTGTTCGAGTGGGCCGGACACAATATGATGGACCAGTATCCGCAGCAATTTAACGACTGGCTGTCGCGCTATTTGAAAGACCACAAGCGGGCTAAGTGAGGTTTTAGCGCTCTAACAGCTCGGTCTGTTTTTACCGAAGCTTAGTGCGCTTATTGTAGCTTCAGCGCGCTCTTCATCCAGCCCCAGAAACTTTGCGATTTGCCCATTAGATCATTCACCGCGAAAGCTGGCTGCGTCGAAGGTTGCTCTGTTTTAACGATGTTGGTTGGCTGCTCCTGCTCATTTGCCTTTGGCATCAATTTTGCCAATAACGAGAGATTGTAGAGCAAATCGTCCGGTGTCAAAATGTCTGGGCGGCGCTGTTTAACGACCTCCTGTGCATCCCGAGGCAGGTAGATAGTTCTGCGCACAGTTTGTCCATCCGAAAGGAAGAGAGTCGCTTCACCACTCTCTTCCGAGAACATGAACGCTTCCCCATCCTTCAATGTGCCGGTGCCGTGGTCTGCTAAATAGCGCAGTCTGACTGACCAGGGGTCGTCGCTATTTGGTGCTATTACTGGCTTGTATGGTTTTTGCTCGTCTGCTGTTTGCGGGGCGTGCGCGTCATTGCCGGTGGTGGCGCTACCGCTGTGGGTATTAAACATCGACGAACCAAGTGTGGGTAAGTTGGGGATTTGAAAAGGAGTTTTCCCCACACCTGATATGGCGGCATTAGCCAGTGCCGCCACTTTCTCTATGATCTGCTTGGGCTGATCGGGCTTTTCGAAAGTCTCGATTTGCGCAGGCACATCGCTGGCTTGTTCCGATTTCAACGGAGGAATGCTGCGCACGTCAGCGGCACCAGGTTTATCGTTGTCATCGTCTTCAGTAATCGGAGGAGGCGCTGGAGGCGCTTCGTTAGCGTCATCCTGCGGCGTCTCAAGTGCCGTCATGAAGCGCGAGAACCAATTTTTCTTCGAACGCCTCGATGCCTTTTCCCCAACCTTTTTGGTCGTTTCGTGTGACTCAGATTTGCTTTCGTCAGGAGGTAGAGCGGGTAAATTTGCAGCGTCCAGGCTTGCCGTGACGGTCTCGTCTTTGACCGCTGCCGCTGTGGTTCTGGTTTCGGCTAGTTTGCTCTCAGGAAAGAGCATGTGCAGTGGATTTGGCATGTGCAGTCCTAAGACTGAATTAGCGTCTGCTGTGGCAGTTTTCGGTTCGAGTATTTGAACTGTGTCTTTGTCAGCTGACTCAATTTTCTGTTGCGCAACTTTTCTGTTCTTGTTGCGCGCGCCAGTTTTTTGTTCAGCTTTGCTGAGGGTTTTAGAAGCGGCCTTTGTCGCCGCAGTTGTCTGCCCGACCGTCAGCCGAGACACGCCATTGGCAATGTTTTCGGGTAAGAGTGTGTGGAGCGATTGCAATACTGTAGGTGGTGGAAACTCGTCTTCTTCGATCTTGTCACCACCTTTAGTGGCAACGCTGATTCCCAGGGACTGGCCCAACTGTTGCATGGCTCCGCCGACATTGCCCTGCTGAATCTGCACCGTCGCCAGCAGCATGCGCCCTTCTGTGAAGTCGGGCTTTAAAGCCAGGGCTTGTTCTAGTGATGACTGAGCTAATTTGAGATAGCCTCTATCTCTGAAGATCAAAGCCTGTTCGTAGAATGCTTTTGTCAGGCGCGGATTTTCTTGAGTTGCTTTCAAGAATTCGACGAGGGCTCGCGATTTATCACCCTTCTGTTTGAAGTACATTGCCTTTTGATAGTGGCTGTTTGGATAGGATGCTCGAGCTTTTTTCTTGAGATTTCGCGTCAGTCTAACTGTAGAAGTTTTTGGCAGCACCACTTTTGGTGCGAGTGGCAACGTCGTCACTCCTACGGCGAGCGGCCGTTTTGTCGTGGAGGCTGATGGGACGCCATTATCCTGGGCGATAGCATTTGTACATGCCAGTGCGCACGATAGTGGTATGAGGATATATCCAGTCGACCTATTCAACGCAATCCCGCATGGCTAGTGGATTTCAAACATCTAAATAGACGTTTGCGTAGCTCCAAACTAACGCAATCTGTGACTATTTTCAAGCGGAGAGTTTCAACTCAAGACTTGATGAAGCATCTTTCTAATTTGCGGAAAAATAGAATCCAAGAAGGTTCGTTCATCGATTTGAGCGGCCAGACGAGAATTGTTTTCATACCGGCTCGTTGTCCGCCCCAGACATCTGTCAGAGGGCGATCGCCGACAACGACGACTTCGTCTGCTCGCAGTTTGAACATTTCAAGTACTTGTAAGAAGAGCTTGGCGCTTGGTTTTGCAGCGCGGCCAAGCACAATCATGTTGAGGTGTTCTTGTACCTGTTTTATATATGGATCGTTTTTGTTATTGCTCACTACGGCGAGCTGAAAGCGTGCCCGCGCAAGCTCGAGCCACGTTGCTGTTTCGGCAGTGATTTTGCCCGAACGCGGCGCCATGATTGTGCTATCGAGGTCGAAAATTATGCCCTTGATACCGTCTCTGACAAGCATGTCGAGGTCGATATCGGTCACATCACCGTCGAGTGGATAGGTCGGTCTGAGGAATACCATGTTCAAAGAATATTCACCGGCGCCGGTTCTGTCCAGAGCCAGTCACACGAAACCCGTATTTTTTGAAACAGTCTGTTCACTGACAAAGCTTCGGCTCACTGTGCCGGTTACAATGAAGTTGATACTAATCGAGATGAACACGGGCTTGGCTAAAGCGCCATCTAAGCAGAAAGTCGACAACAAACTATCCGCCGAGCGTGAAAAAGCAGGCGGTGCTTTGCCTCTCGACCACGTTGCCATTATCATGGACGGCAATCGTCGCTGGGCTGCAGACCGTAGTCAGCCCCGGATGATGGGTCACAAAGCCGGCGTAAAGACTCTGAAGCATCTGGTGCGCCACGTCGGCAACTTGCAGTTGAAGTTTTTGACAGTTTACGCATTTTCAAGTGAAAACTGGCAACGAAGTAAAGAAGAAGTCGGCTTTTTGCTAGATCTCTTTCAGAATGTTCTCGTTACCGAGTTGGAAGAGTTGGCTGAAAACAACGTAAGGCTGACGTTCCTGGGCGATCTACTGCAGCTACCGGAAAGTTTGCAGGCCTCGATGCGGCGCGCTATGGAGAAGACCAGCGCCAACACTGGACTGGCGTTGCAAGTAGCAATCAACTACGGCTCGCGCTTGGAAATTACTGAAGCTGTGAAAAAAATCGGTCAAGAGATAGTTGCTGGAAGGCTGCAGGTCGACGAAATAACCGATGAATTGATTAGCTCGCATCTTTATACGAATGGAATGCCTGATCCCGCTCTGCTCATTCGCACAGGCGGCGAAATGCGACTATCGAACTATCTGCTCTGGCAAGCCGCATACACCGAACTCTACGTGACACCAATACTCTGGCCAGATTTCACACCAGAAGAGTTCGATAAGGCGATCGTAGAATTCTGCTCACGCCAGCGTCGCTGGGGCACCTAAAAACTTTATTGCTGCGGTGGGTAATACCCAGGCGGCGGCTGCTGTGCTGGGTACTGCGGCGGCGGGTAACCCTGCGGAGGCGCCGCATATCCTTGTGGATAGCCACCATACTGTTGCGGATAAGGCGGTGGATAAGATGGTGCTGCGGCTGCCACTTGCATGTTGTCGGTCAACTGCACAGGCAACGAAGAGCCTGCCTTGATTTTAATCTCCGAGCCTTTGCGCACACCCGCGCCAACTAGTCCAACACCGCCACCAAGTGCGGTGCCGAAGGCCGCTCCCATTCCTGTCGAACGTCCCACTTGCCCGCGACCTGTCGCGCCGACGATAGCACCAAGTGCGGTGCCAAGTGCCGCGCCCCCGCCAGCTCCAACACCTGTTGTAAGCAAGCTCTTGCCGACGCGACCGCCAGTTGTGCCACCGGATAGATTCAAGTTATTCTCATCGATGGAAGCGCTGAGAGGAATTTTGCGTCCATCAGGTGTTTCGACAGAAGTAAACTTGATGTCGATCTTTCCATTCGCTCCAAATTTGAAACGTTTGGCGGAGACGACATTTGTCACACTTCCCAGCACTCTGCTTCCCGCCGGAACGACCTCTACGCCGCCCGACAGAATGGGAGAAGCGAGGGTGGCCTCCACTGGTTCACCAACGACTGTAGTTTCGGAATCAAGACCGTTCTTGAGAGATGCTTGAAATTTCGTGCCTGTTGCGACTGTGGCGACACGTCCTTGTAGCGGTGCACTTGGTGGCGGATATGGTGCTTGCTGGGCATACCCGCCTTGTAGCGGCGGATAGCCCTGGTTTGGCTGTACGTAAGCGCCTGTTTGATATGGAGGTGGAGGCGGATATTGAGGTTGATATTGCGGCGGCGCCGCTTGATACTGAGGTGGCGGTGGAGTGTAGACTGGTGGCGGACTGGCCGCAGTCTGTTGAGTTACTCTTCCTTGAAATTGTTGCGGCGGATATCCGTAGCCAGGCGCACCGTACGCCGGTGGTGCTCCGCCATATCCAGGTTGACTGTAGCCTGCTGCGGGGCTTCCCGTAGCGGCCGCAGGCGCTTGTGAAGCGGGTGCGTCAGCGGCTGCCAGTGCCTGATCGGTCGTATCCTGAATCGTCTGATGTGTCACATATTGATTCAATCGGTAAAGAAGAGCCGCAGCATCACCGCGTGAACATATCTTTGTCGCCTCAATCAACTTCGGATTTGGACCGATGACAATCTTGGCGATAGTCGCTTGTGCGATACCAGTTTTCGCCCACTCTGGAATTTTATTCTTATCGGTATACACGGACAGAGCCTTATCGATAGCAGCTTTATCCGGCGTCGGTGCATTCAAGGTGCGGGCGATAATCGAAATCAAATCCGCTCTTTGTATTAGTTGATTTGGTCTGAAACCATCGGCGTAGCCAGAGATGTAGTTGTTCTGCCGAATGATCTCGACGGGTTTGTAGCACCAGTCAGTCGTCTTCACATCGGCAAAGCTAGGTTTGGACGAAACGGGCTGCGAATCCAAGCCGAGCACCTTGACCAACCAGTAGGCGAAAACGGCTCGCGTCACCGGCTGACCGGGTAAAAATTTGCCATCAGGCTCGGCTCCGATCACACCTTGATCCGACAACATATTGATGTACTTTTCCGACCAGACGCCAGGCACGTCGATAAAGCGCGCAGCAAGAGCTGACTGAGCAATAAGAGAGCAACAGATGGTTGCGGTTATAGACTTAAGTACAACAGATGAACGCATTTGCAATCTCGCGGTGTGGCATGCTTCCTGGAGTCGTTGCGTAACTACAATATACCCACAGTTGCCTACTTTCCGCCCAAGCAAAAGGGCAACAAGGCGCGAGCAATCGCCTAGCAGAGCCCGATTTCCTTGAGCACCGTGCGCGCTGCTTTCAGCTTCAACTCTACCTCTTCGCCCCGGGTCATCTGTGTGACCTCGTCAAACTCTGCCACGCCAAGTTTCTTCAACGCATCCTGCAATTGTTCGAGTGAGTAAAAGGCGATCGGCTTGGCGTTCGGTCTGTCGCATCGAGCTACTAGCCACATCTCCGCACCCTCGAGAGGCTCGCGCCAGATTCGCAACGAGAGCGGAATTTCCGACCTGAGATGTTCAGGTGGCACGGAGTGTTCCAGTCTGGTTCGCCAGAATGAATCGTTGAAATCGACACAGGCTTTCTTTGTCAGAGCCTTCAAGTAGTCGATTTTTTTTCGCAAAATCGGATCGTTTTCGGACATGTCTTTCACTGTCTGATGGTGAACGATCATGTAGGCGAACAATTCTGCCTTGTCTTCATGCACTGCTGTCATCGCATAGTTTGTTATAAAACCCAGTTGGGGCACTGATTGCAGCTGCTTATTCTTGTTCTGGTCAGAATATTTGAAGTTGGATTCGTTCAACGCCGCCCATGTCGGATCGAAATATTTCCAGGCATCGTCATGATAGTCGAGGCAGTGGAAAAGCTCATGGTGGAAGGTTCTACGGCTGCCGTTCCAATTTTTCAACTTGTCTGCAGCGAAGTATAAGACGCCTTCGTGTGCAACGCAAAGACCGCCAACCGGTGTATCGTTGTGTCGAACATTGGATCCTAGTACGACCTCCTTGAGAAATGTCGACTTAACAGTTCGCTTCGTGTAAATCTCTAGCTCGGCGCGAATCAGTCTGCAAGCTGGTTCGACCGCCGCCTGATCGACTCGGCTGTGTTTGATAACGCCATCGACGCGCTCGCCTTCGTCGATGATGGTGATGCCATATTTGGTGGCAAACTCTTGTGCGTCGCCCGTCCTCGCCTTCTGGAAAGGATTGTAGACAGGAGTTAATAGAAGTCGGTTGAGCCAGTTTTGAGCGCGTTCGAAATAATTCAAGAGAGATCTGCGGTTCTTCTTAAACCATGCGTGAAAGTGACTTTCCTTGTTCTTCGACTGAGCGGATCAAACCTTCCAGATTGATGCGTTGACCCTTGGCCGTGAGCACTACGAGGAAGTGTCCATTCGCTTCGTAGAAGTGCAAGATTCCCTGATCTGTAAGCAAGGTCATTTGCACGAGATTGCCGCGATTCATGCGTTGGATCGAGACATCGTTGTTTGAAAACAGTGTCGCGCTCAAAGCACCAATCATGTGCACATCCACTTCTGCAGGAAGGGAAGACGAAACAACGGTGCCGTCTTTCGCCACCAGCAGACAACCTAGAATTCCGTGTTTGCCGTTCAGCGAAGCTAGAAGAGCTTGGATTTGTTGGCTGTCTGACATTTAAGTTCTCCTGAAACACTTGGAACGTTGCGTACCTGGTCTTATTCTAAGGCTTTACGTCTTTGCCTTTCACTTCGACTTCAGTATCGCCTGCCTTTTTCTCTTTGTCCTTCTCTTTTTCTTTTTCTTCAGCGATTTTCTTTTCGTCCGGAGCCGCTTTGAGCAGCTTGAGACGCAGCACGTCTACCCATGGCTCATCGAGCGCGGTGTTGAAGACCTTGCCGGTGATCTCAAGTTGATCGCCGTCTTTCAGCTTCGCCAGAAGCGTGTTCTCGGCGTCTTTCTCTTTTGGAATCGCCATAGCCAGCTTCAATTCTGAAAGTGGAATGTGGCTGTTGTCTTTCAAAATCAGGAATGACAAGTGCGTCTTTGCCGGTCTCAGAGCCGGTTTGTAATCAAGGGCCAAACTGCTGAAAGCAAAAAAGTTGGCGGTGAACTTGACGTTCTTATTTAGGTATTCGTGTGGCTTGTCAACGAGCTGTTCTGCGTTGACGTTTTGCACGTTCTCGATAACTGGCTCGGGAGTTGGCTTGGTGGCTTTCTCTGGCGCCTTTTCCGGAGTCTTCTCTGCCGGTTTTGTCGTTGCTGGTTTCGCAGCTGGCGCTGCTGTCGGGGCTGCATGCAGTGGGCGGACGCCGCCGATTGCCACTGCCATCATGGCCACGCTCAAAGTGGCTGCTTGCAAAATTTGTTTGTTCATTTTTGGTTGCCGTAAATAAATGCCTGAGCCATCTTTAATCATCAAAGTTTTTGATATGCCTCATCGCTATGCCTGAACCATTCATATTACCAGAAGCTTATTATCGAAGCCGCGTTTCAGACTGTAATATTGAGCCTTGTGTCCGAGTCTGTCTTGCCTGAAGCAGCGGGGCGCTAGCAGTTCCAAGTAGAGGATCGCAACGTGCCAGACGAGTCTGCAGCCAGCGCGCAGCTTTCGCCCTTAATGCGCCAGTATTGGGATATAAAATCGCAAAATACTGACGCGCTTTTGTTTTTCAGAGTGGGCGATTTCTATGAAATGTTTGATTCTGACGCGCATGTCGCCTCTCGCGAACTGGACATTACGCTGACCAGCCGTCCTGAGCCCAGCTATCCGAACGGACGAATGCCGATGGCCGGTGTGCCAGCAAGAGCTGCAGATCTGTACTTGGGCCGCCTGGTTGCAAAGGGATATTCGGTAGCCATTTGCGAGCAAGTGGGAATTGTCGGCGCGGAAAAAGGTCCTGTCGAAAGACAAGTGACGCGTATTTTGACACCGGGAACGGTGCTTGAATCACATCTTTTGCCACAGCGTGAGAACAACTATTTGCTCTCGCTCGTCAAAGGTGGAGATCTGTGGGGATTGGCTTGTGTAGACGCTTCATGCGGCGAGTTTTTTGTTACCCAATTGACTGAAGAGCAGTTGGTTCTGGAAGTGGGCCGGCTCGAACCAAAAGAGATTTTGGTGGCGAAGAAGATGGTCAAACCTGGTCCGAACGAAGTCGTGCCGCGCGAAGTGCTAGAAGCACCTGAGGCGCTCCTGGGCTCCTCGTATCGCTTCACTGGTCGTCCAAATATGTTCTTCCAGTTCGAACCGGCGCAAAGACGAATTTTGCAAACGTTCGGTGTTTCAACGTTGGAAGGTTTCGGCTGTCAATCGTTGCCGCTGGCCGTCAGTGCTGCCGGTGCAGCGCTCGAGTATCTGGAGAAGACTCAAGCGGCTGAGATGCCCAAGTTCGCTGGGATTTCGGCGTATACGATGGATGGACATTTGACTCTGGATACTAACACCAGACGCAATTTGGAATTGACTGAGACTTCGCGCGATCGTGGATTCGATGGCAGTCTCTTGTGGACTCTCGACCAGACTCGGTCAGGAATGGGCAGCCGTATGTTGCGTAAGTGGCTACTCAAGCCACTTTACTCAGTGCCTGCAATTTGGGAGCGACAAGATGCGGTGGCCGAACTTTTAAAAAATGCACCTCAGCGCGAAGTTATCGGTAATGCGTTGGCCAAGTTGTCTGACGTAGAACGCCTCTCCGTGAAACTCACTTCAGCCACTGTCTGCCCTCGAGATCTAATGGCTATCCAGTGCTCAATTGAAGCGTTGGAGCCGATCAGCAAGGCTGTGCAGGAATCGACCAATCCTTATTTGAGTTCACTACGGGCGGTGCCTGCTAAATTGACCGAATTGGCTCAGCTGATCTCTACGGCAATCTGTGCTGAACCTCCACGCGAATTGACCGAAGGCGCAATTTTTGCCGATGGATACAGCCCCGAAGTAGATGAGATCCGCTCTCTGCTTGGCGGCGGTAAGCAGTGGATTGAAGATTTCCAAAAGCAAGAACAGGAACGAACCGGCATCAAAAATCTCAAAGTCAATTTCAATCGAAACTTTGGCTACTTTATCGAAATCACCAACTCAAATAAACAAAATGCGCCTGCTGACTACATCCGCAAGCAGACGTTGACTAATGCGGAGCGTTTCATAACGCCCGAACTGAAAGAATACGAAGTGAAGATTCTCAATGCAGAGAAGAATCAAAACGATGTCGAATACAAATTGTTCCTGGAGTTCAGGCAGAAACTCGTGCAATATGGACCGGACTTGTTGCACTACGCAACTCGTCTAGCCAGTCTGGATGCGCTTCTCTCCCTGGCCCAGGTAGCTGTCGAACGTCACTATGTTCGTCCGACTGTTGATGATTCAATCACTTTGGATATCAAACAAGGTCGACATCCAGTTCTGGAAAAGATTTTGCCGATGGGTCGCTACGTAGCCAATGACACGCGACTGGAAGGCGACAGCGAAGACCATCAATTGATCATTCTCACTGGTCCCAACATGTCTGGTAAATCTAGCTTGTTGCGGCAGGTTGCGCACATCGTCATTCTCTCTCAGATGGGTTCGTTTGTGCCGGCGGAGTCCGCGCATGTTGGAGTGGTCGATCGCATCTTTACCCGAATTGGTGCGGTCGATGATCTGACTCAAGGGCAATCGACTTTCCTTGTTGAAATGGCTGAGACAACCCAGTGCTGCCTGTCTGCGACGCCTCGCTCGTTGATTCTTTTGGATGAAGTCGGCCGCGGCACGAGCACCTATGATGGTGTGGCAATTGCCTGGTCAGTCGCCGAATATCTGGCTCGCGATGTTCGAGCCCGCACAATATTCGCCACTCACTACCATGAGCTGAACGGCTTGGCTAGCTTCTTTCCACAGATTGAAAACTATCAGGTTCTGGTGCGCGAGTTGGACGGACATGTCGAATTTATTCGGTCAGTTGTGCCTGGAGGTGCCAGTCGCAGCTATGGAGTGCAGGTTGCCCGCATGGCTGGTCTGCCTATCAGTGTGATCAATCGTGCCGAATATTTGATGGGGCAGATGGAAAAGAAGGGTGCTGCCGGCAAAATTCTCGATGGACCGAAATTCCGTAACATCCCGATGGACGAGGTCATGCAGCTGTCGCTTTTCGAGCCAAAAACAAGCGATAGGATGGATAATGTGGCATTAATGAGTGGTGTGGAAGAAAAGTAGTGCCGAGGGTTAGATGACTTCAAAGGAACTAAGCAGCAGACGCCTGATCGCGAAAGCCCTAACTTACGTCTTAGCGGTTGGATCGATCAGCAGTTATTTGCAACCAACTCTTGGTGTTCTGGCAAAGGACAAATCGACAAAGAAGCAGTCATCGAAGAAATCTTCGAAGCACTCTTCCAAGCACTCCAAATCTGGTCCATCAGCAACTGGGCTCGACCGCTCCACATTGAGTTTGATCAACAGCGGTGAGTGGAAAGCTGCGGCAGAGCGTTTAGAAACCCTCACAGCAAATCGCACTGAGATCGGCAAACAAGAATCCTGGTTGGCATTCGCTTACATGTTCCTGGGCAAATGCGATCCGTTAAAAGCTCTGGCGGCCAAAGCCGGCGTATCTGATAAGGCCGATGCTCCGCGCCCGGACAACATCTACGTTGCTGAAATCAAAGCCTACAATGAAATCTGTCAGCAGAAAGTTGATCTCGCTGAGAAGACTCTCCAGAATCTTCCTGAGACTTATGCAAACGATCCAACCGTTATCTTTGCCCTTGCAGTTATCGCTGGCAAGCAGGGCAAGCCATCGGTAGCCATTGAGTACGCCAAGCGCTGTGTGGAACTTGCTCCTGATTTTGGCTGGGGTTATCGCACAATCGGTTTTCTCGAACAGCGTTTTTTGAAGGATAACAGAAGCGCCGATGAAGCTTTCGCACAAGCTTTCGCGATTGAGCCTAAGTTGAAGGAGGCTGCGGATACGCTGATCGACATGCGCCTCTCAGCCAACAACTTCGATGGCGCCCTCGATATCGCCCAACAAGCTCTGGCTGAAAATCCTAAAGATGCTGCCAACTATTACCGCATCGCTCAGATTCACATTCAACAATGGCGTTTGCGAGAAGCTCTTGATGAGCTGCAGAGCGCAATTTCGATGGATGCAAAAGACCCTCGTTTCTATCGCAGCCGCGCCTCAATAAAACGCTATCAAGGTGACATGACCGGCGCCATCGCTGACCAGGCCAAAGCGGTGGAGTTCAGCAATGATAAGGCGTTCGAGCTTGGCGAACTGGCGAATATGAATCTGCTTGCAGGCAATAGAAATCGCGCTATCGACAATCTGCAAGAAGCATTGAAAATCAATGCAAAAAATCAAGGCATGCGAGACAAGCTGGCCACCTTGCTTATGGAAGAAAAGCGCTATGAAGATCTGGCAACGTTGTACAAAAACGAACTGCTCGCCAATCCCAAAGATGCGAAATTGCACATGGGTTATGCCAACGCGCTCGTGATGATGGATAAATATGATCTTGCGGTGCAAGAGTTTGTAGCCGCTTCGAACCTTGATCCGCTCGACCCTGAGCCGCATCGTTCTGTTGGTTCCCTGCGCATCAAGCAGAAGGATTATTCGGCAGCGGCAGAAGAATTTAAAAAGGCGCTGAGCATCAATCCGTCTGTAGCAGACCTTGTCGCTCTCGGTTACTGCTACGCTCTCAATCACGATTATGTTGAGGCTGAAACCGCTCTGGTTACAGCCCTTGCGCTTCAACAACTGACTCAGTTGAACACACCAAATGCGGTGCCGACTCGCACCCAAATCAATCGCTCTCTAGCGGACCTCTGGTTGACAGAAGGACGATACAGCGATGCCGTGGCGAGCTTTGAAGCGATCTACGCTACGAGCAAAAACACTCCTGACGGACCTGTGGATAACTTCGCTCTGGCAGAGGCAAAGGCGTTGCGAGACCGCACTGCCAGCTCAGCTGACGCACTAGTTGCTGCTTACGGCGCACTTTCGGACAAACAGAAGGCGGACAACAAACATGCAGTGGTTGCCAGTTTGCTCAAGCTGGAGCAGATAAAAAAGGCGCTGGATATTACTGGTAATGCTGAAACAGACGACCTCAATTTGAATTTGAGCATGGCTAAGGCGGCCCGACTGGCTAAGGATTACAACTTGGCTGATGGCATAGCATCGCGAGTGGTGGCGTCAAGCAAAGTAACGTCCGAGCAAAAGTCAGCCGCACAAGAGGAGCTGGCGCAAATTGCCCTGGCACAGGGAAACATTGATAAAGCTGATGAAATGGCACGGAAAGCAGTGGAGAGTTTCTCAAAAAACTACGAAGCTTATGAAACAATCGGAAGAGTCTTTCTAAAGAAGAACGATGCAAAAGGTGCGATCGATTCTGCTATGACCGCTTCTAAACGCAATCCATACTATGCCAACGCGCTCATTCTGCTGGGTGATGCGCAGCTTGCTTCGGGCGACACAAAGACAGCTTCTGCCACTTATCGTAAGGCTTCTGAGCTATATCCGGGACTGTTGGAAGCTCATAAATCGCTTTTACAAACGCTGGTGAAGCTTTCTATGAAAGAAGAAGCGAAAAAGGAAGAAGAGCAAATTGCTCAGATGGAAAAGCAGCACTAAAGCCAACTTTAGACGGTGCGCATCAATTTAAGCACACGCTTGTAATAGCGCCAGACAACTAAGTTCGGTGGCACTAAGCGCGGCTTACTTTCTCTTTGATCCAGCGCGCACTAGACTTCATGTGTTCGGCTTCTGCTTCGCGATAAGTTAGCGAAAGAAGCATTGCGTAACCTTCTAACGACGTCGCGACATCGGGATGATTTGGTCCGAGCACTTTCTGCCTGATTGCTAACGCGCGTTGGTAGAGCGGTTCAGCTTGATCGTAGCGAGCGTCGAATCTAAGTGTCTCAGCAATGTAGTGCAGGCAAGATGCCACTTCGGGGTGGTCTGGTCCAAAAGTTTCTTCGCGCACGTCGAGAAGAGTGCGCCACATCGCTTCCGATTCTTTGTATTTCCCTTGCTGAAAAGTCGCTACTGCCAAATTGGCCAAGCACTCGAAAATTTCTTCTTGATTGGCTAGTGTCTTCTCTTTCAAGGTCTTCAATCGGCGCCAGTATGGCTCTGCTTTGGCGTATCTTCCGCTGCGTTGATAGAGGGTCGCGAGGTTCAAGACGCTCGTTTGCACATCAAGGTGCTCAGGTGACAATGTCTTTTCGCAGATTGTCAGCGCTTCTTTGTACAGAGCCTCAGCCTGAGCGAACTTCTGCTGTGCCTGGTATACCATGGCAAGATTGGCTATATTGCCTGCAATCTGGGCGCTCTGTCTGCCGACGGCGCGCTCTTTCATCGTTAAAACGCGTTTGTAGAGGCGTTCCGACTCATCTAGTCGACCTTGATGGAAGTGGAAAATTGCTAGTTGGTCCAGCGAGTTGACTACATCTGGATGGGTTGGACCAAGATTGATTTCTTTGATGGCAACGAGCTGCTGATAATATGGCGCAGCCTGGGCTTCTTTACCCTGAGCCTTAAGCACGGCAACAAGATTGTTCAGCGTTTCAGATAAGTCTGAACTCTCTGCTCCCAAAGCCGCCTCTAAAGTCGTCAAAGCGCGCTCGTAAAGCAGTTCTGCCTCACTGAACTTGTTCTGCTCGTGATAGAGCCCAGCCAGATGGTTCAAGCTCACTCCCACGTCCTGATGGTCGGAACCGAGCGCCTTTTCCATGATCAACAGGGCTCGTTTGAAGACCTGTTCTGATTCCTGATATTTGTGCTGGGCTTTCAACAAAAGCGCCAGATTATTAAGGCTGGTAGCCACTTCTGGGTGGTCTTCGCCCAAAACATTTTCGTAAATGGCGGTCAGCTGACGGCACAACGGTTCGGCCTCTGCGTGCTTTTCCTGGAAGAAGTAAAGAGCCGAGAGATTGTTCAGGCTCGCTACGATTTCTTCGTGTTCAGGCTCCAGTGTGCGTTCACGGATAGTGAGAGAACGCTGGTAGAGCGGCTCTGCCTTGTCATATTTGCCCTGTTCAAAGAAGACTTCGGCGAGATTGTCTAAGCTGAGCGCCACCTTCATGTCATCGCCCAGAGTCTCGGCCTCCATGCAGGCTGCGTGCATGAAGTTTTCAGCGTCGCTGAACCTACCCTCCTGAAAAGCGGTGGCGCCGAGTTCGACGTACTCTTCCCAATTTTTGCTCATAGTCACCGTGAAAAGACAAAGACCCTTGTAAACAAGATGCCCGGTAGATGGCGAAATTATTCCACAGCATATGATTCTGGCATATTTTATATCTCTTGCCATCTGTTTGCGCCGAACTGATTCTCGGTTCGGCGAAAAGGGCACCATTCTAAGTTGTTGCTACACTTGCAAATGTGAGCCGAGAAACATTTGTCTTCAAATCGTTGATACCCGCCTCTGCCAAAGAGGTCTTCCGCTGGCACAAGCGCCCTGGCGCGTTTGAGCGACTTTCGCCACCTTGGGTTGACTGTAAAATAATCAGCCGGCACGGTGGAATCGAGAATGGTGCTCAAGTCACGCTGGCTATTTCCAACGGTCCCATCACTGTCAAGTGGACGCTGGAGCATAAGAATTACGTTGAAGGAAGGCAGTTTTGCGACTTCCAAGTAGAGGGTCCGTTCGCGTTTTGGGAGCAAACGCACCGAGTCGTACCAGAAACCGACAATTCCTGTTACCTGGAAGACACCGTTGAATACGAGCTTCCCGCAGGTGGGTTAGGTGATCTCGCCGGTGGAAGAATCATCCACAACGAACTGGAAAATCTCTTCAAATACCGACATCGCACCCTTATTCAAGATCTCGTTTACGCAACGGAAGCCAACATTCGACCAATTCGAGTTCTGGTGTCTGGCTCGACGGGACTGATTGGCTCGGCGCTGGTGCCCTATTTGACGGCACAGGGGCACGAAGTGGCGCGTTTGCTGCGACCCGGTTCGGAAGTACCAGATACGGATCACAACGAACGAATTCGCTGGGATCCATACGAGCCGAAATTAGACACGAAATTGTTGGAAGGATTCGACGCTGTCGTGCATCTCGCCGGAGACAATATCGGCTCTGAGCGCTGGACTGACGCGAAGAAAAAGAAGATGATCTACAGTCGTCTCAAACCGACTCAATTTCTTTGTCAGGCATTGAACTCCTTGAACAAACCACCGACGGTGCTCGTGGCAGCATCTGCTATTGGCATATATGGCGACAGAGGGCTGGAAGATTTATTCGAGGACAGTCCGCATGGTGAGGGCTTTCTCGCTGACACCTGCGTTCAATGGGAAGCCGCTGCGCGTGCTGTGGACACTGATGTTAGACTCGTAAACCTGCGCCTGGGAGTTGTGATGACTCCTAAAGGTGGAGCACTGCAAAAGATGTTGTTGCCGTTTCAGATGGGTGGTGGCGGTCCAATTGGAAACGGTCAGCAGTTCTTCAGCTGGATCGATATCGATGATGTTTTAGGAACTATTTTCCACTCGATCATCAACGGAAAAGTTTCAGGTCCAGTCAATGCCGTGTCACCATATCCGGTGCAAAATGCCGACTATGCGCGAGTGCTCGGAAAAATTGTGGGACGCCCAGCGCTCGTCCCTATGCCCGCTTTCGCTGCCCGGGCAATGTTCGGTCAGATGGCCGACGAATGCTTGCTTGCCAGTCAAAAGGTTTTACCAGGAAAATTGAGCGAGACTGGATACGAATTTCGCTATCCCTATTTAGAAAAATCATTGCGACACGTGCTCGGAAAGTTCTCCGACTAGAATCAAAATTCGCCAACGATCTTTACTCGGTTAAATGCGAAAGAGCCGCACTGGTGCAGCCCTTTCGGTGAGTTGAGAAGTTCGATTGAACTACTTATTTGGAACTGAAATCACATCCTTCTTAGAACCTGACCATGCCTCAATTTCGTAAGGCACTGGTAGTGGTGCCGCGGCGGACTGATTTGGATTTGGTGTTGGATACGAGATATCCGAACCGGCGATCGTCGGGTGCGGCATCGGAGGCAACGATGTCATCGCCACGTCTGAGCTGCTCACTGGTGGTTTTGCAAACAGAGAGCTGACATCGACAGTAGCCACAGGTGCGTGATCCGAGTTGTTCCGCAAAGAAAGATAGATCTTGCTTGCAAGAACAGCCTTAATCAACTTTTGCGCGTCGTCTGGAGCGATGGCAACTGTGACAGAGCTTGCCGGTGTTGCTTGCGCTGTGCCGGGGTTCTTCTGATACGTTTGCCCAACTGCGATCACTTCAACATCAGACAAAACAGGTTTTGCTTTGGTATCAGCACCAGAGCCAACCATGCTGATGATGTCGACGTGACTTTCGGGAGCGACAAATCCAGCTACACCGCTGTTGTTGTCCACTGCGAAAGTAACAGCGCGCATGCCTGGTTGCAAGCGTGCTTCGAATCCCAGTGAGATTCCGAGTGGAAGCAAATCATGCTGTGACACGATCTGCCCCGTTGCGATGCCGTATTTCGCTATTCGTCCAGATGCCATTGCCGAAGAAATAACTGCGTCTTGCGGCTGCTTAGCCTGGTCGATTTGGCGCTCCTCAAGCGCTTCTGACGGAATTGTTTGACCTTCTGGAATATCTTTGACGGCGTAGACAACAGTGGACTTGGCTGACATTTGAGCTGTCAATGCATCCGTTTTTGTTCGATAGTTGTCTTCTTGTTTTTTCAGTGCGTCAGTAACTAAAAATGTGACACCAACTGCAAGACCGATGATAGTCATCAGCATAACTGCCGGTGGCATACGAGAGATGCCTATGAACAGTGCGCGTAATGGATTCATTACGTTCCCCCTTGGTTAGGAGAAAGACTAACCATTTCCATTTTTCTTCGCCGGTTCTCAAGCGATAACCGGGAAAACCCTAGTTACTGTCGCTCCTTTGATAAATCAAAATTCATACTGTTCTGTGAAAGAGATTGGCTTTGTCATTTGAATCAATGCGCTTGTGGCAGGCCGAATGGCTCCCTGTGCCATCTAAACAAACGCTGCAGATTGGTCAAAAAAAAGCACGCCCGTTAAGCGTGCTTTCAAATTTATTTTGAACGGTATCGTTCTATCGTTCTGGAACACTGATCAGATCTTTCTTGCCGCCAGACCAAAATTCAATTTGATGATTCTGTCTTTCTGGTGCAGGAGCTGAAGCCAGTTGTGGTCCTGGTGCTTCTTCAGGGTCTCCGTTACCGGCGATGGTAGGAAGGCTAGGAGGAGGCACAGGAACACCGCCGAAGTTCATGTTAGACACTGCCGCGGAGTGCTTGTTGTTGTACAGAGCGGTCACGTCGACTGTGGCTACAGGCTCGTGATCGTTGCTGTTTCTCAGCGACAGGTAGAGTTTGCTTGCCAACACGGCCTTGATCAACTTAGTTGTATCTTCAGGTGTGACAGCAACGGTGACTGAACTGGCTGGAGATGGTGCGGTGTTGCCGGTAGTGCGCTGATATGTCTGACCAACTGCGATTACTTCAACGTCAGAGAGAATTGGTTTTGCTTTGGTGTCAGCACCAGAGCCAACCATTCCGATGATGTCGATGTGGCTCTCAGGGCTGATGAAACCAGCCACACCGCTGTTGTTGTCTACAGCGAAGGTGACGGCGCGGAAGCCTGTTTTCAAACGAGCATCGAATGAAAGATTTTGACCTTGTGGTTGCAGGTCATGTTGCGAAACAATCTGTCCGCTTGCGACACCATATTTGGTGACACGTCCAGATGCTAGCGAAGCTGTTGTGAGGGCATCCGCAGGCACCTTCGATTGCTCGATCTGGCGCTCTTCGAGAGCTTCTGAAGGAATTGTTTGACCTTCTGGAATGTCTTTTATTGCGTAAACAACGGTTGCTTTGGCTGAATACTTGGCATCCAGTTCTTTCTGCTTTTCAGCATAAATTTGTTCGCCAGAACTGATTTTGCTCGTCACCATCCATGCCACCACAAAGGCGAGCGTGACGATTGCCGCGATTAAGACCGCGGGCGGGATACGAGTAATGCTCATGAACACTGAGCGTAGAGGTTTCATCGGCGTTTACCTTCTAGAAACTGGAGGACAAAGAATACCTACACATTGTATATCGGTAGGGTGCCTGCAGAGGTAGGAAAAACCTCTGGGATGACAATGGTAAATAAATTAGTTATCAGTCAGCGTGGCTGAAAATAGTAGAGCAACCCGGCGATACCTGAAATGACAACGAACAGCCCCCAGAAGGCCGCGGCGCGCAATCTCATTGTGCGATTTTCCCAACTTTGCAGTTGCGCAAAAGTTTCTTTGTCGATCAGCGCTTCTTCGCTTGGTGCCTGACCTGCTTCGAAACTGCGCATGCGATTGAGTGTGTTCGCTCCCATCAGTTCGTCTAAGGTTTGAGGCAAAGTAGGCAGTTTGTTGATCAACTGAGTTAAACGAATTTTCAGACCCTGATTAAATTCCGGCACATCGACATCGCTGTAATCGAGATATTCGAATTTACCTTCTTTGAGATTGAGCAGCGATCTTATGGCGTCGTATCCATCTCTTCCCTTAGAAAGTTTGCCACCAACAACAAAAATTCCGTTGTGAATGCAGATGTCGCCTTCAATCGTTTCGTTTGGTCCGCTGATGTGGAGAACGCCCACGGCGACCTTCTTATACTTCATCACACTCCACAGAATTTCTCTGGTGGTGCGATTAGCCCAAATTTTTCCCTGAGTAAGCAATTTAACTTTAGGCATTGTATTGAGTTACCTGTTGCGTACGGAATATATGCCCATAACTTTCGATGCAGTTATCTATCCGCATAACAAAGAAGGGCGCTGGCGAAGTCTAGTTATTTAACCCGATCGGCTGGTCAACTCCTAGTAGGCCACCTTTAAATCTTGACCCTCGAAGCGAAAAGAGCGACGAGTACTGTCTCGCCGCTCCTTTGCGTTGTTGCGTTTCTTATTGCTTTAGGCTGTTACAGGCACTTTGCCGCAAGCTTCAGCTACACCAGCGTGAACGATTTCTCCCTGATGAATGTTGACGCCACGGTGCAATGAAGGATCATCCAAAACAGCTTGGTAGCCGAATTTAGCGAGCTTCTGAGCATAAGGCATTGTGGCGTTGGTCAAAGCGCGAGTCGAAGTCCATGGCACTGCGCCAGGGATGTTTGCGACTGCGTAGTGAAGAACGCCTTCTTCAACATAAGTTGGAGCTGAGTGAGTTGTGGAATGAATTGTCTCGATACAACCGCCCTGGTCGACGCTGACGTCAACGATGACGGAGCCTGGCTTCATCTTCTTCACCATGTTTCTGGTGATGATTCTTGGTGCTGTCTTTCCAGGAATCAAAACTGCGCCGATGACCAGATCTGCATTTGGCAGAACTTGTTCGAGGTAGTGCCCAACTGAGAACACTGTGCGCAATTGTCCGTTGAAGATGTCGTCTAAGTAGCGCAATCTTTCCAGCGAACGATCGAAGATGGTGACGCGTGCGCCGAGTCCCAATGCGATTTTCGCTGCGTTGGTTCCGACGATTCCGCCGCCGATGATGACGACTTCGCCTGGCTCGACACCAGGTACGCCACCAAGCAACACGCCGCGTCCGCCCATTGGGCGCTCGAGGTAGTTAGCACCGATTTGAGTTGCTAGACGTCCTGCAATTTCGCTCATCGGTGTCAACAAAGGCAGGTAGCCGTTGTCGTTCTGCACTGTTTCGTAGGCGATACAAGTTGCACCAGTCTTTGCCAAATCATTGGCCAGCTTCGGATGAGCTGCAAGGTGCAGATATGTGAACAACAATTGTCCTTTGCGGAGAAGTGAAACTTCAGAAGCTTGTGGCTCTTTCACTTTCAGGATGAGGTCTGCTTCAGCGAATACTGCTGCAGCGTCTGGCAAAATCTTTGCGCCGGCTGCTACGTACTCTTCATCGGTGATACCACTACCAACACCAGCATTTTTCTCAATGTAGACGGTGCTGCCGTCTGCAACGAGAGCGCTTGTCCCAGCCAGTGTCAATGCGACCCGGTACTCGTTATCCAAAATTTCTTTTGGCACTCCAACCTTAGCCAAGGTTCAGCCCTCCATTTATCAAAGCTTGTAAAGAAAGTTAATTCTATCGCCATAGTATGACGTTTTAATATGCTCTTGATACTTGTTTTAGCTTTCAGTTCTGGCTGTTGGCAACCCTTAGTAAAAAGAGAGGCATTATGAGCGGCGATCTGGTTATCGTAAATGGCGCCCGCACGGCGTTCGGCGCATTTGGCGGGGGTCTGGCCAGCCAGACTGCCACTGACCTGGCGGTGGCCGCCTCGACGGAAGCGATTAAGAGATCGGGGGTGGAGCCTGAGCGGGTCAACCACGTGGTCATGGGTAATGTACTTCAGACGAGCAAAGATGCCATCTACTTAGCGAGACATGTGGCGCTTCGGTCTGGGCTGAAAGTCGAGACACCCGGAATCATCATCAATTTGCTGTGTGGTTCTGGTGTGCAGGCAGTTGCCAATGCAGAAATGTTGATTGATGCCGGTCACGCAGACATCGTTCTGGCTGGTGGCACCGACGCACTCTCCCAGACTCCATATATTTCATGGGGAATGCGTTGGGGCGGTCGCATGGGCAAAATGGAAATGTGGGACGGGTTGGATATTCGCGACACTTATGCCGGTTGCTCGATGGGCGAAACTGCCGAAAATCTGCGCGAGAAATACAACATCACCCGGGAAGAGCAAGATCAATTCGCCTTAGAAAGCCAGCAGAAAGCTAAGATCGCGCAAGACAACGGACACCTGTCCGATGAGATCGTGGCGATTGATATAAAGGAAAAGAAAGGCGTTAAGACTATTGCCCGTGATGAACACCCCCGCGGCGATACAACGCTAGAAGGTCTGGCCAAGCTTAAACCAGCGTTTCGCAAAGATGGTTCGGTGACAGCCGGCAATGCCTGCGGTATCGTCGACGGTGCTGCTGCATTAATCGTGACGAAAGAAAAAACGGCAGAAAAATTAAATCTGAGACCTTTAACTCGAGTGGTATCTTGGGCGGTGACAGGAGTGCCACCCGAAATCATGGGAATCGGTCCGGTACCAGCCATTCCGCTCGCTCTTGAGCGCGCTAAACTGTCGCTCGATCAGATTGATTTGATTGAGATAAATGAAGCATTCGCTGCTCAATATTTAGCTTGCGAAAAAGAGTTGAAGTTGGATCGATCGAAGGTTAATGTTAACGGTGGCGCAATCGCGATCGGTCATCCATTTGGCGCTACTGGAGCGAGATTGCTGCTTAGTACTTCGCTTGAGTTACATCGTCGTAAGGCGCGCTATAGCATCGTCAGTGCCTGCATCGGCGGTGGCATGGGTATCGCTATGATTCTTGAAAGGATCTAGAAAGCTAACAAAAAGGTGAACTACATATGTGTCGCCGCTCAGTAGTCCGGCGGCCCTTGCCAGCTGAAGTCGGCGCTCCAACAAAAAAGCCGCTTGCGCGGCTTTTTCAAACTTATTTGCTGCTCAGAGTTATGTCTTGTTGTGCACGTTGTAGGTGATAACGTTGCGGTTCTGAGTCTTTCCAAACTTCACGACACGTGGCATATCGCTTGCATCGCGAGTGAAAATGTACTTCCTGTACGGATTCTCTGGTGGCTTTTCTGCCACTTCAGGAATTGTGTCTGCGTCATTGATGACTCGTGAATGAGCCATGTTTTCAGGCAGAATTGATGGCGCATATGGTGGCGGTGGTGGCACAAAGTATGCACCCCGTCCAGTTGCTGCTTGTCGTTTTGTCTTTGCTAATGCCGGTTGATTAATTCCGACCGACACCAGCGCCGAAGCGACAAGAGTTGCGGACAGAAGCATGTTGAAAGCTTGTCGTGCCATTAAGAGACCCCACTTTTGGATTCGAGGCAAAAACGGTCGTGATCAGACCTAGGAGATCTTACCACCGACGATCATTTATCAAACCCGGGACTCTTATCAAACCACTTTACTTGTCTGCTCTTGTTACGTTGGTCATTTTGGACATTTTTGCCGTCGATATTCGGATCCCAAGTGGCCAGCGAATCTCCCCACCATGATTTCAAATCGTGAACAGTGCCGTCACCAGCTCTTCGTGGCTTTGGCTCTTGTGGTTGTAAGGCGGTTTCGTCCTTTTTTACTGCTTTAGCAAGGTCATTAACTAACTGAGTGATTTCATCATGTTCTTTAGGTGTGGTCACGGACAGTACTTCGTTCTTTCGTTCGTTGGCAAGCCGCGCCAAATCGGCTTCCCAGGGGTTTACAGCAGGAACATGCTCCTGCTTTGGTTTAGCCGTAAACGCGCCTTTGATAACAGCAACGGAACGGATTAATTTCACGCGAACAAATCTAATCATGGGATGTTTCTCCAGAAACATGAGCCTTCCACGACCCATCAAACTGAGATATGCCCATGACATCTAGGCGGTAACGGCAGCTCGCTAGATTAGCGCTGATTTATGTTTGCCAGTGGCAAAATCTCGGAACGAACCTCGTCGTCTGGTCCGAAATCTTCCACCAGTGAGAGTTGTGGCGAAGCTACCCGCTCTTGAGCTTGGGTTGGTTCGGGCTTCAAGGCTTCTGGCAAGCTCAGCTTTAGCTGGAACTCGTATGGAGCTTCGAAACAGTGCAGGCAGCGTGCTTCATACTGCGCATCGCCGACTAGAATCTGCTCGCTAGAGTGAACCAGGCGCTGAGTTCGGCAAGCGAAATCAGAACCGCATTTGCGGCAGACGGCCAGAAGTTTGTCGACTCGATCTGCAAGGGCGAGCAAATGTGGAACTGGACCGAACGGCTTACCTTTGTAATCTAAATCCAATCCTGACGCGATCAATTTTTTCTTCTGACTGAGAAGCACTTGCACGACGTCAACGATATCGTCTGAGAAGAACTGACATTCGTCGATTCCAATTACGACTGCTTGCGAGGAGTACTTCAATATGTCGCGTGGCGTGTCGACTACGATTGCTTGCGAAGCCAGACCATTTCGAGATTCAACTAGATTCGGTTTCGATCTCGTGTCTGTGGTCGGGCGAACGATGATTGTCGGTAGATAAGCGAGACGGGCGCGTTCTATACGACGAATCAATTCACTGGATTTGCCAGACCTCATGCAGCCGACAATCATTTCGAATCGATATCCAGTTAGCATAAAAACGTTTCCCCGCAACCGACAAATGGTGATTTTTGCGTTCGCTATATCCGCTCTTGATCCTGCAAATATAGTCTAAATATCCTCATCTCGAAGAGATTTAGCGATGACCGCGCCTCATATCGTAACCAAAAAGGATGGCGATCAATCGGCGTTCGAGTTTCACATTTCTTTATGTCTGATTCCGCTCTTATCTAGCAGTTCGTTGCATCTAATAGTATTGGCCGTCACACCGGCTAAGCACTTTTGATTGAATGGATGAATTGCATTGCGCAAAAGATCGAGCGACTGCAGCAAGTTGTGAATGATCAATGGTGTCATCGAATTTGATTCTAATTGACCAGACTGTGCTGCTAATGTGATTGTGTAGTCGTTGCCGAGAACCTGATAGCAAGCCATCAACAGGCACTCAGGCAAATGCGGTGGTGCTTTGTCTGGCCAGTGACCTGGATGAAGTGCCGTTTGCTGCACCTGAACGACCGGCAATGATATTTCACCAAATCCGCCACCAGGTCCAGACGCCAACAACTTCAAATCATTGCAGATTTTGATCAGGTCAACAGCCAGTCCACGCAGTGCTGATGAGAAGTCCAGAAAGTCAGACATACTTTGACTGACACGGAATAAATCTTCAGCTTGCCTGAAGCGCAGATTTGTCATTTGCGAAAGCCGCTCGATCATCTTCTTGCTGAGATTGGGATCTGCACCATATCCGGTGCCAGTTTCGGCGCTGCCCAAATTCAACTCAAGCAGATTTTGACTGGATTCTTTGATGCGTCGCACAGACCGTTCAACTGACGAACCGTAGGCGTTGAATTCTTGCCCCAATGTCACAGGCGAGCAATCTTGCAAATGTGTTCTTCCAACTTTGACGACGCGATCGAACTCTAATGACTTTCTTCTGAGCAAACGTTCCAGGTCTACAAGCGTTGGTTCGAGCAGTTTGAGGCTCTGCAGCAGAGCGATTCTCATTGCTGTTGGATAGACGTCGTTGTTACAGTGTCCAAAATTTACGTGTGTATTTGGATTCAAGAATTCGTAAGTGCCAATGCTTCCACCGACAATTTCAGCTCCGCGATTGGCCAGCACTTCATTGACGTTTGCATTGAGACCCTCGCCGGCGCCCCAGTGAAACGCGTCTGCGACGAACTGTTCTTTCCACTGCCCGCTGGCGATTTCGTCGCATGATTGCACGATGGCTCTGCTTGCAGCCGTCTCCAAACTTTGCAGTTCACCATTGGTGATGGCAGCCGCTTTCTTGACGAGAACCAGCGCTTCAATCAGTTTCTTATGCGTACTCAAACCGCTGACGGCAAAGTGTTCTCGGGTGCGCGCAGTCTGAGCGCCCCAATATGCTCCCACTGGAACCTGAATGTCTCCTAAGCTGTCACGTTCAATTCTCAGATCCAGCTTTTTGTTGACCATTGTGCTCTCTATTAGTGGAAGCGTCGCGAATGATTAGCATACATATTGAATGTCTGCCGCGTGGTTAAAAGCTCTCAAGGTAGCCAACGTACTGGTTCAAGATGGCTGATGTTACTGGCTAAAGATTGCTCAATTTACGGGCTCACTGGTGCTCAACGTCACTATCGTTTCAGCTCTGTCTGGAGCGCGAGGGCTTTCTGCATGAGCATGGAAGTTTGTAATGTTCGTTGATTAGAGCTGATGAAAGTTTCTATCTGTTTAAGCGCTTCGCTTCTCGCTCCCTGCGCGTAAAGTGTGAGAGCGCGCAAATATGTAAGCTCAGGAACAGAAATCGAGTGAGCGGCGCAGAAGTCGAGCTCTTGTGTCGCTGACTGCCAATCGCTCGTCTCAACGTAAGCGCGGGCTAAGCAAACATGAGCTACGGTCAGGCTTGGGTCAATGACCAACGCGCGCTTGTAGTCGAAGATTGCCTCTTTGAAATAGTTCAATTTGCATAATGTATTGCCTAAGTCGATGCGCAACTCGGCAGAATCCATGCTGTGCATTTTTGCCGAATCCAGACAATCGGAGTAGGCTTTGACGGCTCCGTTTAAATCTCCGGTGCGTTCTAAGCAGTAGCCAATCCAAAAGTATGGGCGCGAATCGACTGGCGACATTCGCTGTGCCGCGCGAAAAGTGACAAGTGCATTGGCAAGATCGTTGTTGGCTACCATTTGCCTGCCACGCACGACGGCGTTGTAGCAATCTTCATCAGCGGTTGCATTGGCGCTTTGATAAGTGCTTTGCCCGACTAATAGATTGAATACAACGACAAGGATAATCTGGAATGAATTACCGATTTTCCGAGTTGTCTGTTGTTGCATTTTGCGCAGCCAGAGTTGAGAAACCAACTATAGATGGTTGGGGACGAAGCGTAACATCCTTATAAACAGGTGTGACGTTGTTAACGCGACCTTCAACTTTTGAGTCAACCAGAGGGTTGAGCGTGCGTCCCTGAATGTGCTCACCGAGCAGGTCAACCTGTGACACTGGAATCGGCTTAGCATTCAACTTAGCATAAATCTGATCTTCGGAAATGCCTTCGCCGAACAAGCCTGCTTTATTCCATTTGTCGACTGGGTGGAAGCGCGTTACCACTGTATATTGACCGGCATCGGTCATCGGTTGGAAGCTACCGTCTGGCATTCTCACGCTCACATCTGTAACGCGATTCCACGGTTTCTTAGTCAAATCGAATGAATATTTCATGCCACTTACCTGGACAAAATTTCCCGGTTCGTCGAAACGTGAACTTGATTGCTTGCCGAACATTTGAGTCATGCGTTGTGCGACGGATGGATTTTCTGCCATCGGATATTCTCTAATTCCATATTCGAGCGAATCTTTGATGTTCTTGCCGCTCATGGTGACCATCACAAGCTCTTTCTGCTCGCCTTCAACGTGTCCAGCATTCATGAATACGTTCGCAATCTCTTGTCGAGTGAGCGGCTGCCCGCCAGGGATCGATGAACGAATGCCACCTGAGTGAACCATGGCAATTTGTGGTGCTTCTGCGCCCATGCGTTTTTGCAGACCAGAAAGTGTAGCGTCTGCGATTAAATTGCCGATCGCTGTTTCGCGATTTCTAGAATTGGCTAGAGAATATGGCTGCGATGCGCTTGCATCATATGCGGTGGCTTTGAGCGCACCGATTTCAGCGGTCTGTGAATCGATGAACTGCTTGAGATTAGGATCTGGTGCAACATCGCGAACGCCGTGCAACTTTCCAGTCGTCAGCCAGCGGTTGGCTGAACCGTCAGGATTGAAGACGATGTGATTTTCCGAAAGATAATTTCCGCTCGATCCAGCTTGCGTGATCGGAATTTCTCTTGGTGCTTTCCAGAATTGCAGTTTATCGGTTAGCGATTGTTTTTCACTGACCCAGATTGGGCTGGCAACCACGTCGTGTGTATGACCGCCAGAAATCTTGGCCACAACTAAACCGTTGTCGAGCAATTCTTGCGCCAATCGCTTATCTTCATCGAGCCCAAGGTGCGTGAGCAGTTTGATGTTCTTGATTCCTTGCGCGTTCAATTCTCGCACCGTTTTAATGGCGGTCTGGGCAGCATCTTCGTAGCGAATCTTGCCGACTGCGCCTTCCTCTGTGATCAATCCTACTGTTGCAACTTTCTCTAATCCGTTTGGCCCCGGGATTTCGTGCACCACATATGGTTTCGTTAGTTTGGCGTATTGTGGATATGCGGAAAGATCTAAATTTGCATTGAGCAGTGAAATCTGTGGGTTGTCGCGCAAGATTGGCTCCATCACAGCTGGATAACGCTCTGGTATGAAGCGTCCACCTGGAGCATCATATTCGTGATTGCCTGGAATGATGTTTTTCAATCCCATTCTTGCGAGCGCTTGATTCTCGACTTCGCCGCCATTCGTATATGCGAAGTTGACGTGTCCAGAAAGCGCATCGCCAGCTACGTTGAATTCAGACGGAACACCTTTGGCTGCTGAAATAGCAGTGCGTTCATCAAGCTTTGTTTTTAATTGCGGTAGTCGATCTAAGTTGCTGTGGAAATCATTGATGACAAATTCGTTCATCTTCAACGACCCAGCGTCACCTTTGATGCTTGCGACAGTTCTGCCCACGATTTCTGGTGAGCGACGAATAGCTGTAAAGCCTCCACCGAGAACGCCTCCCGCTAGTGTTCCAAATGCTGTGTCGATAGCAACGCCCTTCAAGGCGGTTTCGATTCCACTGACTGGATTGGTTGTTATTTGATTCCAGTTGTCGTGAGTTTGGTGAAAGGCGCTCCAGGTGGCACTACCGGCGGCACCACCTGCTAATCCGCGAAATACGTTATGTTGAATTCCTTTCCATGCCGAACCCTCCACCAACTGCTTTCCTGCTAGTTCAGCGGTTTCAAGCGTCGTTCTGGCGCCTAGCTCGTTTTTGCCTGCGTTTCGCAAAAATGCAGTGGATGCTCGTTGGTCAGCAAGACTGGCCGCGATTCCAGACAATCCATCAACAGCTCCCCAGGCGAAGTCTGCGTTCGAAAGTGTATGGTCTTTACCGTCCAGTAACGCTTCTTGTATTCCGCCTTTGACACCATATTTGGTGATACCGCCAGCTAGCATGGCGACCGGAATGCTCAGGGCTTTTCCGTATGGTCCTGATGCTGAAAGGAGTCCGAAAGCTATGGCGCCGCTGGTTCCTGCTGCGATGCTGCTTACGACTTCTGAAGCCCCTTGCCTGAAATGAACGCTGCCGAGTTCGTCTCTCCACTTATCGCTCGAGTCGTTACCCTTGAGCAGTGGTGATTGTATTTCTTGAACGGCGAGTTGATCGACCAATTCTGAACTCCAGAGGCTGAATTTAGATTATGTGAATAACGAGTAACCGTATGTCGGGAAACTACGAACGATAGAGCGTAAAATGCCCATATGCGCACAGGGCTGGACCGAGTTGGACCAACGGGGCTTGACCGACGGGGCGCGTGTGGGTGATGACATGGATGGACAGGTAGAAGGGGCTCCCACTCACTGCAGTCGGTGCGGCGCAGCTCTCTGCATTCGCAAACAGGTGATTAATCTTGCTCTGGGCAATGTTGAAGAGCATTTTTGCCTGATCTGTTTGGCTAAAGATGAACAAGAAACTCCCGAAACCCTGGTTTCTGGGATGGTCGGCTATATTATGGGCCGGGACTGTTTTCGCAAAGAGTGGGTACGCTACAAAGGCATAGAGGACTGTCCCGAGCCGACGACATGTATCCCCCAAACCTGTTTCAATAAGAGTGATGAATAAGCACGACCTTGATTTGCGCGGCGTCGCCTGCCCGATGAACTTTGTAAAGACCCGCCTTTTCCTCGATAAGGTGCCCGCCGGCGACGTCTTGAACGTTTTGCTGGACGCCGGAGAGCCCATCGAGAGTGTTACATCCAGCGTGGGCGCGGAAGGACACGCGATCGAGAGTCAGATAAAGTGCCCAGAAGGGCACTATCTCTTGAGTATTCGCAAAGTATGAGTCGGTTCCTGTTGACAAAAGACCAAAAAGCTAAGAGTATAAGCCGCGTTCTTGAATACATTTGAGACGTTTAGGAGTCCGCAAGCCTTGCCATATTCCCGGAAGGCCAACAATAATCCAAGCAATTTCTGGGGGTCCGTTCTGCGGAACTCCACTTTGTCATTTGCCGCCGGTCTGTTGGTTTTGGGCGCCTCGCAGGCAGCCGGAGCTCAGCAAACTAGAACTACAGCATCTCAGCAGGCGGCGGATCCAGAAGCTGCCATCGAGGCGGCACGACAGATCGTGCAGCAGTCGCCTGAAAGTGCGAAAGCTCGCTACGACCTCGGTCGCGCTCTGAGAATTGCCGGAAAGAATCAAGAAGCCGCTTCTGAATTGCTTGAAGCAACGTCGATGGACCCATCGCTTTACGTTGCCTATCACGAGTTGTCGCTCACAAAAGCTCGTCCCCAGCAGATCGATGAAGCAATCGACCGTCTGACTATCTTGAAAGACCAAAAACCAAGAGATTTGATGTTGCGCGTCGCGCTCTCTGAATTGCTCGAGCAAAGCGGCAAAGTCTACCAGGCATCACGGATTCTCGTGGATCTTGTCTACCAGAATGGAGTGCCTGAAAAATACGTCGCGCGCGTCAACGCCCGTATCCACTACCTTCTCTCCAAAGCTAAAGATGTGCACGCCACTGAAAAGGTAGCGAGCGAAGAAGCAACCGAAGAAGACTCTTTGCCGCCGCCATTGCCGGAAGCGAGCTTGCGTCGCAACTTGTCTGCATCAAAAATCAAAGATTCGAAATCTGTGCAAGGATTCGGTCACGCGCCGCTTTTGCCGTAAAACTAGTTAGCGTTAATGTGTAACATCAAGCTCAGAGTGCCGCTTCACGGTATGCTTTAACTCGTGGGCAATGCGTTTTGCCCGATATTGGACGGTCAAATGAAACGAACAAGCCTCTGGTGCTTTTCGCTTGCAACTCTGCTTCTCAGCAGTGGTTGCGCTAAAACCATCACTACATCTGAAACAACGAAGAAGCAGGAGAGTGGTGAAAATCTTTACTACGGAAAAGATGGCGTACAACATCCGCCCACTTCGCGAGAGGCGTCAGCACTAGCGAATGCTCAAAACCAACAGCTGGTCGGCTTTAACGCTGAGGTAGAAACGGCGGTTGCAGATCAAAGTTTAGTCGCCTGGAGAAAAGCTATCGCCGGTGACGAGAAGGGTTCGCTCGCGCTGATGGACAAACTGGACGAGAAATATCCAAATATTTTGACTCTGAAATTCATGCGCGGACAGATTCTAGAGCACTTCGGCAAGAAGAAGGAGGCGCTCAAGTACTACCAGATGGCAGTTACCGGCAATGAATTCAGCTCACTCAAATTGTACAAGTTGGCTGAAATCAAGCGCACCACCGGCGATGCCAAAGGCTCTATCGAAGACTATCAGCTTCTGATTAAGCGAGCACCAGATTTCGTTCCAGCTAAGTTGGGATTGGCTCAAGCTTTGCTTGCAGTAGACAAAAACTCAGCGGAAGGTAAAAAACTTATCGAAGACGTTCTCGTAATGGAACCGTCAAACAAAGAGGCGAAAGCCTTACAGTCCACGTTCAAGTGAGAGGCTAACAAAGAGCGAAAGCCTTACAGGCTACGGTAAAACAAGTGAGAGGATCGGTCAATGTCCAAAAATGCGGCAGAACTTGATAGAGCACAATCAGTGAACGAAATCGCTGTTGATGGTTTCGATCACATCGAGTTTTATGTAGGCAACGCCTTGCAGGCTTGTTACTACTACCATCATGGATTCGGTTTCGACCTGATCGGTTACCGTGGTTTGGAAACCGGAGATAGGACGAAAGTTTCTTACGTGCTCAAGCAAGATCACGTTTACTTGATTTTGACCGGCTCGCTCAACGCAACCAGTGACATCGCCGAGCACGTACACCAGCACGGTGACGGCGTCAAGTCTGTTGGATTCAGAACTCGCGACGCAAAAGCTGCTTACGAGACCGCCATCGCTCGTGGTGCCAAATGTGCAGGCGCACCAGTCGAGCACGAAGATGAGTTTGGCAAATTTATTTCAGCCTCAGTGCAAACCTACGGCGAAACAATTCATACCTTTGTTCAACGCGGTGATTACAAAGGTGCCTTTATGCCGGGTTTCACTGCAGTCAAGAACAAACAAGGCAAGCCAGTCGGACTCGCTGCCATCGATCACGTTGTAGGAAACGTTGAAATAGACAAGATGGAAACTTGGGTCAAATATTATCAGGATGTATTTGGCTTCTACGTCTATCAATATTTTGACGCCAGCGACATCAGTACACAGTATTCAGCGCTGGTATCGAAAGTGATGGCGAACAAGAGTGGTTCGGTGAAGATGCCTCTGAACGAACCAGCCGAAGGAAAGCGTAAATCACAGATTCAAGAGTACTTGGATTATTACACTGCCCCTGGTGTGCAGCACATCGCTATCGCCACGCGCGACATCATCGCTACGGTCACTGAGCTGCGCAACCGAGGCATTGAATTTTTGACAGTTCCGCAATCATATTACGATGCGCTTCCAGCTCGGGTCGGCGAAATCGACGAGGATATCGCGCAGTTGGCTCCGTTAGGCATTCTGGTCGATCGCGAATCTGAAGGTTACTTGCTGCAGATCTTCACTAAACCTGTGCAAGATCGTCCAACTTTGTTCTTCGAAGTAATTCAGCGCAAGGGTGCTAAAGGCTTCGGCAAGGGCAACTTCCAGGCGTTGTTTGAATCAATCGAGCAAGAGCAAGCGAAACGAGGAAACCTTTAGGCGATTGGTCAGTTGCATGGATAGCAGTCATGCAGAGTTTGTTTTGAGAGGAATTGGGATGTTTGGTATTAAGCGCCAAATCTTTTTGCTGTTGCTAGTTTTATTGAGCATCTCGGGAGTATCTTCTCCTGCGTTTGCGAACGTAAGAGTGCCGCCGATTTTTTCAGATGGCATGGTTTTGCAACGCGATAAACCGATTCGTGTTTGGGGAGTTGCTGACCCAGGTGAGTTGGTTGGTGTCAAAATTGGCGGACAAGCTGCCGTGTGTCCTGCTGACAAGAGAGGCAGATGGGGTGTCACTCTCAAGCCGCTGCCTTACACTGGCAAACCGCTAGAGATGGTAATTCACGGTAAGAGCGAAATTGTCATTCACGATGTTTTGATGGGTGAAGTTTGGCTGTGCGCAGGACAGTCGAACATGGGTTTGCCATACCGCAAAACTGACTACAGTGAAAGCGATACTACTGCTGCAAATCATGCGACATTGCGCCTTTTCAAACTCAATAGCGATGAAAGCGCCTTTGTACCGCAGACTGATCCCAACGTTCACTGGACAGCGTCGACAAAAGAGGATGTTGAAAAATTCTCCGGTGTAGCGATGTTCTTCGGTTTGGATTTGTACAAAGCATTGAACATGCCGATTGGATTGATTCAATCAGCTCACGGTGGAGCTTCCTTAGAAACCTTCGTTAGCCGCAACGCTATCGACAATTCAAACGAATTCAGATCTGTCGGAGTAAACTCAGACAAAGGTTTTGCTCTCTACCACGATCAGTTGGAGCAATATAAAAAAGACATCCAAATGTGGTTTGCCAACGGCAAGAAGGGCGACAAACCAGAAGAACCGGTGCCACCGAGAATGAAGAAAGCATCGGTTGCTTTTGACATGCTATTGGCTCCAGTAGCACCGATCGCGATGCGAGGCGTAATCTTCTATCAAGGAGAAGCTGACGTGTATTTGTCAGCGTTGCGGTATAGAAGATTGTTCGCACTGATGGTTCAAGATTGGAGAAATCAATTCAAAGATCCGACGCTGCCGATCATCTACGTACAGTTGCCGAATTTCGGCATCAAACAGAAAGCGCCTGAAGACAGCGATTGGGCGATCATGCGAGAAACGCAGGCAATTTGCAGGCGCATTCCCTACACCTACATGGTAGTAACTCTTGACACTATCCCCGGTGCGGATGCAGGAATGCACGCCACCCAAAAGAAGGAGATAGCCCATCGACTCGCCGCATGTGCGTTAGCTACGCAATACCACATCTCGAAGCCCTATGCGAGCCCTATCTATGACTCGATGGAAATTCAAGGCAAGAAAATCCGCATCAAATTCCGCTATGCCGACAAAGGTCTGATCTCCAATTCACTTCCAGTTCAAGGTTTTGAAATTGCCGGTGAAAACAAAAGATGGACAGCGGCAGATGCGCAAGTGGATGGTGACTCCGTCAACGTATCGAGCCCAAGAGTGCCGAGTCCAGCCGCAGTGCGTTATGGCTGGGCCGACAACCCAACGGTCAATCTGTACAGCGCAGACAAACTTCCGGTCACACCTTTTAGAACGGATGACTGGCCGCGTCTAGTTCAGAAGAAGAGCTACTAGTCAGAGCGAAAGCGAAATAGGTTGTATTTGCGCGGCTTCATTAGTGCTTTGGCATCGGAGCTTTGCGTCTCGTTATCCGACTTTTGGATACCGACTCTGAAACTTCGGGCTGCTTAGGTCTTATTTCGTCGACCAGCTCGGGATGATTATTCAAAATTTTGAGGATAGTCAGCCAGAGGTGCACTAAATGTAGTGGCTGACTCCTGGTGTATGGCAAAATAAAAAGGCAGCCCGAAGGCTGCCTTTCAAATTTTTTCGGTTGCCGAAATTACTTTGTGAAAGTAATTGTGCAAGCCTTTTCGCCCATTTTGACATCGCCCTTGAGGTCGAATGCTTTGGCGGTTTCCATTACGCAGTTCTGGAATGAAGCACCAGCTTTTTCTTGCTGTTCTGGTGTCATTTTGCCCATCATTTTTTCCATCTGATTCCACATCGCGCAAGAGAGGTAGTTCAGTGTGGCTGATTTGTCATCGCCCATGATTTCGATTTCGCTGCCGAATACGTTAGTTTCGGTTTCAGCCATTGCTTTGACCAATTCGATTGGGGTCTTAACACCGAGAGCTTTGTAGTGGTCGATTTTGCCCTTGCGTACTGCGTTTTCATACTTGGTCAAGAGAGCCATGTCGCCGTGCTCCATGAGTACGCTCTTGGCTGAAAAACACATATTTGCTGCCATGGCAGAAGCTGCTTCTTGGATCTGTTTTACTGTCCAAGTTTGTTCTACAACTTTCTTTGTTGGTGTTGTTGTTGTCATTTCTTTGTACGCTCCGATCTGGGGTATGTGCAAGATTGTATGCCGCTTCCAGAGTTAATGAGCCCGCTTTAAGAGATCATTCCGTATTCTGCTTGGCAAGTTCTGACACTTATTTACGACAATGCTGATTTCGCTGAACATTAGATCAGAACTGGGTTTGATCTCCGCTCAGCAATTGGAGCAATGTCGTTTATACACAACAGCTTTTGTTGCACTTGAGTCTAGAGCAATGTGCCCTTTCTTCTGAAACGCAGTGTCCATCAATGCCGTATATCCGTTGTATCTACAACACGAAAATGAAATGCATCAATTTAAGCACCGGCTCGTAAGGCCGCAAGAACATGCAAAATCATGCTAATCCAGTCAAAAGCAACAAATTAAGCACAAAAATGTAAGGCCGCGATCTAGGCCGCGATCTAGGCCGCGATCTAAGCCATTGTCGCGACGACTGCGCGCAATCCCTTGATGAGCTGTTCGTTCTCTTCAGGTTTTCCAATTGTGATACGGATGCAGGTAGGCAATCCAAAGGCAGTCAGTGGGCGAATTGCAACGCCGTGACGCAACAGTCCTTCGTGCAGTTGAGCAACGCGCTCTGCAGTATCCATTTCTACAAGAATAAAATTGCCATGCGATGGAACGCGCATCAATCCAAGACGATCTAGCTCTTGTGTAATCAATTGCATGCCGACTTTGTTATTGACCAACGTTCTGCTCAAGAAATCATCATCAGCCAGTGCAGCCAATCCTGCTGCCTGGGCTAAACAATTTGGTTCGAATGGCAATTTGATGCGGTTTACGAAATCGATCAAATATTCGTGACCGAGTCCATAACCCAAACGAATTCCTGCCATTGCATAAGCTTTAGAGAAAGTTCTCAACGTCAGTACGTTGTCGAGTCTGTAGCTCATCGAGTCAGGGAAAGCTGGATTGTCTCCGCTGAATTCGTAGTAAGCCTCATCCAGTATAACTAGAACGTGCTCAGGCACTTTTTTGATGAAATCATCAAACTGATTGCGCGTGATAATCGTTCCAGTCGGATTATTTGGATTGCACAGATAAATGATTTTGGTTCGTTCGTTGATCGCAGCTGCAATCGCATCTAAGTCGAACGCATAATTTTTCAGTGGCACCATATTCAGTTTTACGCCCTGGGCGCGAACCAATACGTAAAGACCAATAAAAGTTCCTTGCGATGTCAGCACTTCGTCATCGCCGTGCAAGAAGGCACGCACGATGTTTGCCATAGTCGATTCGGATCCACTGCCGAGCGCAACGTTTTCAACTTTGACGTTGTAACGTTCTGCCAGCGCTGTTCGCAACTTCATGCCACCCATCTCTGGATAGCGGTTCATGTCGAGCAGCGTTTCGTGAATAGCTTTCAGCGCGCTTTCAGGCGGACCAAGTGGGTTCTCGTTAGAGGCTAAATTGATGAATTTATCAATGCCCAGCTCTTTCTTCAGCTGCTCAGGCGGACGGCCGGGCTGATAAGGCTTGAGGGCTTCAATATGTGGTGGAACGAGCCGTTTTGGAATTGGCTGCCCTGCGCTCGAAGCTGACATCTGGCTTGGATCTGACATTGCCGCGAGGCGTTGAATTAGAGTGACCATGGATACCTTAGCAAGTTGAAGGTTGTGAGACAACAAAAAACCAGCCGCCTGGAAGACTGTGTTCCCGAGCGACGTTCATTCAATTTATATACGATAAGCTATCACCTGAGAGTGCTGCAGACAAATTAATAACCTGCGTTTTCGGGCTTTCTCATAAATTCTTAAACTTGTTTGTAACGGCCGAGATTCTCTCGACAAGCGCCAATTGAAGCCTTGATGTCAAGCTTTTTTGTGTAAAGTAAAAACCTGTGCCAGTTTTGCAACTTCTTCAGTGGCTTTACAACCCATATTCGATATCTATATGATAGGATTGGCACCTACGCGGGTGTAGTTCAATGGTAGAACGGCAGCCTTCCAAGCTGCACACGCGGGTTCGATTCCCGCTACCCGCTCCAATTAGTATTATTGTTGACGTGTTACTCGAAGAGTTGGTGTTCCACCTCCTCTATATTTCAGTGAGCCACAAAAATGCTTGAAGAGAAAATTTGCCTGAGTGATGTGCTGGTTGCGAAGAAGCGAATCGAGAAGTACATCGCCAATACACCGTTTGTTAAGAGCAGCTGGTTAAGCGGTCTTACAGGCGCCAACATCTATATGAAGTTGGAGAACGTCCAGGTAACCGGTTCATTCAAGTACAGAGGCGCTCTGAACACGCTCACCTGGGCTAAAGAGAATCAAATCAACAAGGTGTTCACTGCCTCTGCCGGAAATCACGGTTTGGGAGTCGCCGAAGCGGCCATCCACACTGAAATCGAAGCCACAGTTTGCGTGCCGCAGACCGCCTCACCGTTGAAAAAGCAGAAATTGCAGGGTTACAGCATCTCTCTCATTCAGCATGGCGATGAGTGCGATGTGACTGAAGCCTATGCCCGTCGGCTGGCGAATGAAAAGAAAGGATTCTATGTTTCGCCGTACAACAATAAAGAAGTAATTGCCGGCGCTGGCACAATCGCGCTCGAGATGTTGGAAGTTATTCCAACGTTGACAACGATCGTTGTTTCAGTGGGCGGTGGCGGATTGGCGAGCGGCATCGCAATTGCTGCCAAGGCTATCAATCCTGACATCAAGGTGATCGGCGTTGTTGCAGCAAATTCGCCCGTGATGAGCACCTCAGTCATCGCCGGACGAGTCGTGCGCGCCTTCCAAGACAAAACGATTGCAGATGGAATTGCTGGAAACATCGAACCAGAATCCATTACATTCGATTTAGTCAAAGAAATGATCGACGACTGGGTGACGGTTGATGAGCAAGATATCGTCTCTACAGTTTTTGAATTCCTCGACAACGAAGGAATGTTGATTGAAGGCGCTGCCTCAGCAACAGTCGCCGCTATAAGCAAAAAACTTTTGACATTCAGTCCAAAAGAAAAAGTGGGCATCGTTGTGTGCGGCGGAAATATCGCGCGCAACGACTGGCGAGAAATTCTTGTCAATCATTTGGTTGGCGCTAAGAAAGCTTAGCGAAAGTGTTCTTCCCTTTCGGAGCAATTGATCATGTCGATTCGACTAGAATTCAGCGCGTTCGTTCTGAGTGATTTGAAGCAGCAGCTTGAAAGCAAAGACGCTCAGCTCGCAGACGAAACCATTCAAGCTTTCGAGGAAGGTGCCGGTGAAATTGATCTCGATGCTAAAGCTGTAGACGAGGGTCGCGTGCGCATCAAGAATTTAATTGCTAATGGCAAGAAAGATTCGGTCGAAACGATTGCAGAAGTGTCAGCGGTGAATTTTTTGGCAGCAAATTCTTCCCAGGCAATCGAAGATGATTGCGAAGCGGAATGGCCATGGTCGGATTTGAATAACATGAATGTGCAATTCCAAAACCGATTCGATGCTCGCACCAAGGAGCTTTTCAATTACTGTGTCGAAGGACGAACGCTCATTGGCGATAAGTTTGACAGTGATGCTGGATTTTATTTGTATTTGACGAATGCTGAGGTCGCAACCTTGCGCGCAGGTTTAGACAAAGTGCATGTTGTGATCAGCGAGATTGTTGACAGTGGTGCGATGAATGAACAAGATTTTGATGGCGGACTCGTCGACACACTGGAAGCATTTATGGAGACATTGGACGCCGTCTCTGCTGAGAAGTTAGATCTATTCGCAATCGCTTGCTAAGTAGTGTGAGTCAAAGTATTCGTCTCTGTTGGAGAATGGACGACCTTCAATCGGCCTTACATTTTTGTGCTTAATTTGATGCCAAACCGCAGCTGCGCTAAGAGTCAGTCCGGATAAGACTGTGAAGTCGATTTTTGTTACCGGGGGGATTTCTTCCACGGAACCTCTTAATCCGAAGCCGCCCGCTTCCACAGGAGCTCCGACCAATCCCTGAGCCAAAACTAGTTCAAATCGGATGTAACCCAGCCGTCACTTTGCGCCGGTAAGATTTCTATATCGCCAATAATAGGAGTGTTTTATGGGTGTCGAACACGCCGAAGCCACTAGTTTTGACAGCGGGTCTAGCAGAATTTCCGACGGTGGAGATGGCGCACGCTGGAATGAAATCAGTGTGCAAAATACTCCTGGCGGAGTAACTTCTTCGCGTGAATCCAGCGCATTTGCAGCGGGTGTAGGCGGCACTCCAGATGCCACCATTGGAAAAGACTTTATCTCGTTCTCTGGCACCAAAGATGGAGCGGTCTTCGCACAAGCGAGCGTTCCTGGCGAAACGGTGTACAGCGGTGACGATGGACAGAAGTTTAGCGTGCAGCGCTCAGATGGTCCTGATGGCAGCGGAAAAGTATCGATTTCAGATTTTACTCACATTACGGACATTGATATCGGACCTAATGGACGGCTCCGAGGTATTGAGACGTTGAGGAGCGACGGGAGACCGTCGACCCTGGAGTCTGGAGACGAACTCAGGGATAAGTTCGTACCGAACATGGGACCAGACGGAAAGCCTGATGGCACTAGTTCTTACACGACACCTGAAGGCGTCAGAATCGACATGGATAACTGTGGCGCGGTGACCAATGTTTCTAGAAAAGGCACCACCGTATACAGTCGCGACAAATCTCAATGTACTTCCTAATTTACTCTCGAGAACAGACAGTCAGGTGACAGAGCGAATGCGTCACCGCCCGCGCGATGCTAATGCTTGCTGCAGGGCAACGATCCTGGCTGTGGCATAGTCGTGCAGCAATTTGTCCGCTTGTTCTACCTGCTGTTTGTGCGCTTCAGCCTCATCGCTTTTGACGATTGCAGCTTGCGCGCGACGTTCTTCACCCTCTGCGTAACGTCGCGCTACGTCTGCAGGGAGTCGTTCCTTCAGGCGTTCCATGCTGGCTTTCTGAGACTTGATTTGTCCTTCACTCGGATGGGCCCTGTACGAGGCCATTTGTGCTTCCTGCTGCGCAACCGCGATAGCTCTCGTTTTGCGCACCCAAACCCCATCAACCAACTCGTAGCGTGGATCGATGTTATTTCGATTCCAACCGTACCCTAAACCGTGTCTATAGGCTTTCATCGGTGCCACCGCTTTTTCATACTGTGCGGTGAATTTCTCGACTTCAGCCTTTTGGTCGACGCAAGCCAGCAAATAAATGCACCGAGTAAACGATTCATTCCAAACAGGGCTCTCATTCGTCTCTTCAAATTTTTTAGCTGCCGATAAAAGCAGGCGAGTAGCGACTGCTCTGTTTCCCATTTCCAAATACAGAGCAGCGATAGGAACTGTATTGCTAGTTCTGTTGAAAACATTAGCGTCCTGGGCCATTTTCAACAGCTCCTCCGCGCCCTTTTTATTCTTTTCGAGGAAGCAAATGACAGCCAACTCTTGCATGCAGTGCGACTGCATATCGGAACTCGCACCTTCGATGCTTTCCCAAGCTTCTAGCTTCTTTTTTACCAATTTCGACGCGGCGCCATATTGCTCGCGCGCATAGTAATAGTCGAGCAGGTTTGAAACGACATCCATTGTTTGCTGGGAACATTCGCCTGTTGTAGCTCGTGTTTGGTCGAGCCAGTCAAGTAGTGCCGGTTCGGCTGAATCTGCGTATCTTTCTGGCGGCGGCGAATGCGAACTAAATCCATAGTCGTTTCCATACAATAGTTTTCCGTCGGGCTGCCGCACATACTTTGCATCGACCCTCTGCATTTGATCTGCTTCCGTTGCTCGACCGCCTTCACGTAAGAGCGACGCCAGTTTCGTTCGTAGATCTGCTTGCCGAGAACTATTTGCTCCCCAATTCCAGTCGGATAGTTTTAGTGCCTCGCGCAATTTTTGCTCTTGCATTTTCTTGTTGCCCTTTGCACCAAATATAGTGGCGAAGTTTTCTGCCACCTTGATGAAAGCCTCATTCTTTGGTCCAACGTGCTTGTGGAAGAAGTCGGAGAGTCGGTTGTTCAAACGCTCCGCAGCATCATAATCCTTGGCCTTTTCAAGCGACTCGATAGCCATCATCAAAACTGAAATAGAGCTACTGCATTCGCGGGATTGATTGACAATAATCTGATCTGGATACTTTTCGAACTGACCCAAAACCAACTCAGCGGATGCCAACGACTCAGTTGATTTGTGGTCCTTTGCGTAAATATCGGCAAGTAAGGCACTGTTCAAAGCGCCGCCTGCGTAGGGCGTTCTTGACGGCTCAATTTCGACCGCCTTTTTCAACACTTTCTCTGCTAGATCGAGGCGGTTTGCGTCCTCGAAAGCCTTTAAGCACAAGTCAGCGATTCTATTGCCTGGATGATTCATCAACTGAGATTGCTTGTTTTTCGCATCGTCTTGAAGCATTGCCACTACGTAATCCGCTGCCTTTTCATAGTTTTTATTCTGTAGTTCTGCAGCGATTAGATCTCGATCCTTTTGCACATCAACAACGTTTGACTGAGCACTAGTTGCGCTCTCTTCCGCTGTTGTTTTTGTTGTTGAATCGCCTTTGGAAGATTGTTTAGACGAGATGTCCGCACCTGTTTTTTGAGGCGAAATTTTAAGTGAGGCGACCATATCTAATTGTTTCTCGTGCTCAAGGATGGCTCTTACTGCTTGCAGACCTACGAGATTGGATAGATTTGTCGATTGATTCTTTGCGACTTGAATCAATTGATTAGATACTAAGCTGCTTTCCTCAGCTGGCGCTGACCGCGCTACTGCCTGGTTTAAAAGCAACATCGTTTCGGAATCGATATTTGGTTTTTGAATGAGGATTTTAAGTGCCTTCGAGAGCGCGATATTTAAGGGGCCAGTGTCGGAGAAATGATTATTGGCTTCCGCATTTGCGGCATTCAAGTATTCTGTAGTCGCTTCATCCACCTTGCCCTCGTGTTCCAGGACTGCTCCAAAGTCAACTGATGCAGTTGCCGACTGTCTCGTCCGCTCCGCCTCAGTGCCCTCAGTCGCTTTGCGAAAATATTTGTCAGCCTGTGCATAATTGCCCAAACGATATTCGAGGCTGCCGACTATGGTAAATAATCTCGGTCGCTCGTAAATTGTTTTTTGATTTTGCAACGCAAGGACAATCGTATTTACGACCGACTCTGCACTACTCTTTTGATTTTGGCTGATATAAGCGTCTGCGACTTGAATGGTCTTGTCATTCCAATTCGTGTCAGCAGATGAATCGATTGAGTCTGCGAAGGTTTTCGATGCCGCTTGATAATCTTTCAGCTCAATTTGGCAGAGCGCAAGTTCTGCGCACGCTTGTTTCCAAATTGGCGATTTCGATTTTAGTTTCTGCTGCGCCGTTTCCAACATAACAATCGCATCTTTCGGTCTACCTGAAAATCTAAATCCAACAGCGAATTTCACTAATCGGTCGGCGCTATTTTGCTGCGAATTGTAGCTGGCATCGCGGTCTGAGTCTCGATTCCTTCCTGCCATTCGCGGGAACGCCGTGTTCTGCAAGTCATACAGACATTTGTCCAATTCTCTCCAGTCGGAGTCAGAATTAGTTCGAATAGCAATTTCTGCCAAAACTTGTGAACGTATCGCGAGACATTTTTGACCTTCGTCTGACAGTGAGTCGTCAGGTTCAGTTAAAGGAACCAGTTGCCTAAGTATTGCCACTGCACCGTTGTTATCAACGTTTGTTCCGTACGCGTTTGCTAGAGCTATTAATCTAGAGATCGAGTATGGATCGAATGTGGTTTGCTTCTTGGTTGCGTCGATCAGTTTGCGAATTTCTGCATCCGCAAGTTTGAAAGACTTCGATTTGATCGCATTGAAAGCACTTCGCGACTGAAGAAAATCGAGGTCCGTCTGATCGCCGGGACTGTCTTTTCTCAGCGGTTCAAGATTTTCAGATCTGCTTTGTAGCTTTCTGGCTTCGTCTGCATTTTGCTCAATGGAGGCTAGCGCTGCCAATGGTGCTTTTAGCTGAGGCGCATTGGTGCCCAAGCTGCCTTCGATCCTAGCGACCGCTGACTGTAGAAATTTTCTCGCTTGTTCAGGCTTTCCATCCTTGATTTCCAACTCACCTATACGAGTTTCAAGTTGGCTATAGCATGGATTTGTTGCTCGTTCGAGGCGCACTATTTCTTCAGCGCTGTAACTGTCATCGTAAGCGCTCAAGCACAACTGCAGGCTTGCCACAGCTTCGGCATAGTGGCCTGACGCTGCAAGCGCATCAGCTAGCTTCGAAATGGCTTGCACGAATTTTTGGTTCTGATAGAGCTTGTCGAAGGTTTTATCAGCTAGACTTTTCTGCATGTCAGCCAAACTTCGCGATGTCTTTTCTGCTAATTCATAGTTCTTTCTGCTCAAGTAGAAATCTGCAGCGTCTGAAAGTGAGGCGGAGGCGACTGTGCTTGGATTGTTCTTGCTGAGTGTGACTGCTCTCTCGTAACGTGGAGTGGCGTCACCGTACTTACTGTTTTCACTTAAAAATTTCGCATATCCAGTTAAGCACTTTATTTGTTCGGAAATTTTGGCATCACCAACAGTGGCATACAAATTTGACCAAATGGTATTCGCTTGTTCTAACCTTTTGGTTCGGCGAAGATAGTCAGCGGCCTCACAGAGCGCCGATATCTCGCTCTTGCTGCGATTCTTCAGCGACACCTTTGAAGCGTTTGTGGCAAATTTGATAGCAGAATCTGATTCGGCGACCATTCCGCATCGGTCAAAAAAGGAAATTGCAAATGGTAGTGCAACTACGATTTCAGGCTCTGAAGTCGCTGGGTGTACGTAAGGGCGATAGTTGAGCAGGTCTTTTAATAAGGCTCCAGCAAACAGATTTGTGCCTCGGTCAGCGCTGTTTTTGGCCATCATCAATGAGGCGTGAAAGCGTGTAGGGCGGTCGAAAACATCAAACGCGCCAAGCATTGCTGTATATGCTCCACCCGGAATTTTGGGTCGATCTGTGTTCCTGATTACCGTGTGAGTTGCAAGTTCGTTGCTTCGAGCGGTCAACACTGTGAGTGTAAGACTCGTCCCTGATTTTCCTTTAAGAAGTTTTTGTAGGGCTTCGATAGGGCGGCCTTTAGTAAAAGTGTCGTCGATTTTCAAAATGCGGTCTTCTGGGGACAGATAGAAATCTGAATTGTTGTGGGCGAGAACAACGCCATAGAGTCCACCATCGCTGGCTGGCTTTAGTACAAAAGGAGGTTCGACCAAATTGCTATCTGCAGTGCCCGTATTAGTTGAAGCTGCGTTTTCCGATGCCGCTGCGACACCTTGCGAAAGTTGGGTATTGCGGAGGCTACTCTCGGGGCTACTCTCCGCAGATAGCATCGGAGAAAATGTCTGCTGGACCGTTCCTAAAAGTAGAATGGTCCATGCTGTCAACGTGTTATTTCGCTTACCTGTCACGCCTTACGTCCTCTTTTGCGCAGCTTTGTACTCCAACATTTTTGCTGTTTCGTTATCCTCAGCAGCATGCTTTGCGTCATTTAACGCTCGATAACACTGCTCCCTCAAGAATAATTCTCGCCACCTCTGGGGACTTGCTTCTATCATTGGAGTTAGCAGAGAAATGGCATCAGAATACTTGTGCGATGCCATCAGCGCAAAAACTTTCGCTAGTTTGGTTGGCTGAGTCGTAACGGATGGAGGCGCTATCGAAGTTGAAGTTACTGCACTATTTTCAGCTGGAGAGCTAGAGGCACGTGATTGAATGAGTTCTTTCAGGCAGACCGCAGGATAATTGTTAGGCTCTAATTCCAAAGCCATATCACACGCTTGTAGTGCACCGTCGGAGTCACCGTTCAAGTACCAATATTCACCCAGCAATTCGAAATTGCGCGAGCTAAGTCTGCATCTCATGCCGGCAATCAGGCAGTTCCTAGCTTGCTCCAGGTCACCTTCATCGAGATATTCGTTTGCTAAGTCTTCAAATGTCTTTTTGTCCAGGAGAACAATTTCTCCATCGTCCCCATCACTTATATCCATGTCTCGATGAGCTTTCAAGTTGAGTACATACTTACCTTCCAGTTCCAGTCCCCCAACTGATCCACCGTGTCCAGGTTCGGTGTATTCAATCGGTCCATCTAAATTCAGACTGTAAATCGCTGGTTTGGTGAGAAGAATTCTGCGCCGTGCCATTTGCTGGTTTATCAGTGCCGGTTTCAAGTTCGCCTTGGAAGATAAAGCCATCGCTAGCTGAAAGTTCGATTCTGATTCGCTCTTTAGTTTCGCTATCAAAGCTGGGTCTGTTTCATGCTGAGATTGTTGGAACAACACTTCCGCCAGCCGGTTCTGCGCATCAATTTTTTGCAGTGGTTGAAGGGTTGGAACTTCAGACATCCTGGTCAAAACAGAGTTGAGCAAGTTTATTGCTTCAATGTAATTTCCTGATTTACAAAAATCTGTAACGAGCGCGAAGAGGGTTGGCTGATCGTAGGAACGCAAGAACTCCGTGGAATCATTCGGCGCACCAAAGCTTTTCAGCGCATACTTAACAGCGAGATTACGAGCGCCATGCTCTAGATATAAATCAGCGCTTTTGGAATACTGAATCAGTAACCTTTTACGGGCTGATGCAGAGTCTTTTTCAGTGCTCAAGAATTTTTCTAATTCATTGATCGATTTTTCACTTTGCTCAAAATTTTTCTGTTTTATCTCTTCGTCAATTTTTGTGCACTTGTCGTTATAGATTTTTGTGGAATCTTTTGTTTCACTGGATGCAACTGCATCAAGTTCGCGGATAAGATGTTCGGCTCGACGAACAGCCACGGGATCCCCAATTCTGCGTAGCAAGCTCAAATACTTGTTTTCAATCGGAACGAAGGTCGACGTGTCTGAAGTTTTCCTCAGTACTATTTCAAGCGATTCTTTGTAGTTCTTGCAAGCCTCGATCTCGTTTCCTGATAAAGCTTTGACTTCGGCAAGAGCGATAAATGTCGCTGCAAGCCGTTCGTCATAAGCTTCAAAGATTTGCTCTTGTAGTGCCAACATTTTGTTTAGAACAGCAGCACAAAATTGCAACTGTTCGTTGTTGCATCTAGTTTTCTTGAAGTCGCTCTCTAGAGCTAATGTGCGTGCCAACTCTTTTGGTCTGAATGAGGTTGCAAATGATGATCCACTTGCCACTCCGGCGACTAAATTTCGTAAGTAGTTAGGTACATTACCAGCGATTCCATAATCATCACGGTAAGAATTACTACGGCGATACGACGGGCGGGGCTCAGTCTGAAAACCAGTAGGAACCAACTGATCTAATACCGTCAGAGCTTTCGCGCGCTGACCGCGCACCACGTAAAAATAGAACAGGAGCATCAGTTGAGTGTTATAGTGCGCCCCCTTAAAACCAGAGTTTTCGAGGTTTTTGGATTTTGCGCACGCCTCGCGAAGAAGCAGTTCGGCCTCGTTGAAATGACTATTCTCAATCAGTGCGGAAATTAAGTCATCGTCGTAAAAAAGTGGCTGGTCGTCGTTAGGCGACATTTTCGATATCGCCTGGCGCGCAGACTGAACGGACTTTGCGATCAGCCCATGCCTGGCTTGCAACGTCGCAAGATCGAGATAGATTTTGGTGAATACAGGATCGTCTTCTTTCAGTGCAAGCTGAGCAGCACGATCGCGAATGCGTATCTCCTGGTCGAGGTCGAACTGATGAGGTTGCTTGGGGTCGATTGAAACTTCATTTTGTGCGACATGTGCTAACGCTTTGCTGCATAAATACGCGTTGCCGGATAAAAGTGACACTGCCGCGGTGGCGCATACGCAGACCGCTCCAGCACGCCATTTGCTTTTTTCATCTCTTACGTAATACTTGAGATAAGCTAGATTCAAGTGGAGTTACCAGATATGGGCGTGTCGAAAATCGCTTCTGTCTCGTTCATTCTACTAACACTATTTTGCAGCATTTCAAATCGTGCAGCTCGAAGGGCGGTCACTACGGTCACTAGGCGCTGCAAACCGCTCAATAGTCCATGCTCTGCACTACAGGTAGTGTCAGTTGGGTAGAGGTGGCGGATCTCGGAGTTGAGAGGCTGGTAATTGGCGTAACGGACATGTTGCGGAAGTCGGCGGTCGATCGCCAGACCCTGATCAGCAGTCCGTTGCCGCATTTTGTGTCTGTCGGTCCAGAAAAGACAACTTGCCCGTCAACGCTGGATTCGTAGCGCTCGCCCACCACCGCCACCGAGATGTGGTGCCAGTCCGAATCAATTGTTGCCGCTTTAACCGTTCCCGATTCCGACTGGGCGGGTAGGAGCACGTCCCTCAAGCCGCGCATTCCCCCGTCGTATTGAATTCCCTGTCCGTGTGGCGTATTAGCATCCGTCACGCTCGCTCTTACAGCCAACCCGTATCCCGATCCTCTGCTTAGCCGGGCATCGGCATCGAACCGGTAGTTGCACGCAGCCGGAGGGTAGGCGATGGCGCCCGACCAAAAGGTCTCTCGGGCGCTAACGGTCATGATCCCAGAGGACGACATACTCACCGACGTACCGGGTAATGGCTGCCACAATGATGCAGGGATGGATTGGCTTACCGTGCCGCTCTTGTATTTAAGACAGTCACGCCCGGTCCGATTTGAGTGCGTTCTGGTCAATCTGTTGCCAGCGGTTTGAGGCGTTGCTCGCGCCCATTGAGCTTTCTGGATTCCAATTCCACGTATTCGGTATTGCTGGAGTTTGCCGTCGTGGTCAAATTTGCAATCCAAGTGAAAGATGTTCGGTTCAGCACCATTTACACCCCGATGATCGTAACCCCAGAGATGGTAAGTACAAAAGGTGGGTCCAATTTGTGGTGGTCCAAATAGCTTCTCGGCTTTAGCCCTGTCAAATTCATCCAAAGCTCCAAAACCTGGACGAATTTGAAATGAAACTCTTCCATCTTTTTCAACGCGAAGAGAACCAGACTCATCCGCCTGGTTTACTACAAATGGCTTCAGCGTGTAGTTCTTCGAAAGCCTGTCTCCAAATTCGACGGACTGCGATGTACCTGGTTCAACGATAAGCGTATGAAAGTCTTTGGGACCTTCACTTGAAAAACACGCTCCCTGCGCGGTAAACAAACAGTAGAGGCTCAGGCTTGCGGCGGCAGATCGATTCATTTGTACACCTCGTTTAAAGGTAATTCAAAGTTACAAGCACTGGCGATATGCGTGACGAAAATAGTGTTGAGCAGCCTGTTTGGTATCTACATAATAGCACCACTGCTGGTGGTGTATTATGCTAATTCGTTGCGACTGAGGCTACAGTACTGATAGATTGGACTGGGGGGTGCGTTTTGTGCCACTATATTCAGTATCAACATCTCCTGAGGTGTCTGAGTTGAATGAGAATTATAATGGCACGATGCGCAGTCCAAATAACCAATGCATTGAAGAGTTTGATGCTTCATTGATGAGAAATTTGGCGTCTATGAATAATTTATCTAGGGTAACGTGACTAAATTTAGCCCAATAAAAAATCGGCTTCTACAGGAGACCGCCGATTTTGTAGGTTTAATTGGTTGCGGGGGACAGATTTGA
>JAFEAT010000010.1:317117-482148 GCA_018266255.1 Cyanobacteria bacterium SZAS-4
CTACCGGACTGCTCCACCCCGCGTAGTTATCCTAACGTAGTTGAGCCGATATTTCTCCTGGCAAATATAAATGCAATGTTTTTTCTGCTTCGGAAAATCTCGGAGTGGTAACATAAAACGCCAGTCAATCCTGCATGACGCCGACGAAGCGCTCGTTCAGGACTAAGTTGTTTAGTTAAGGGAGCGGTTAGTATCTCGTAATGAAAGCGGTGTTACAGCGAGTTAAAGGCGCCTCAGTCACTGTTGACGGCGCTGTTATCGGCAAGGTTGGCATGGGGCCCGGCGATCCTCAGGGAACAGGGCTGGTTGTACTTTTGGGCGTGGAAGAAGGCGACCTGGACAAGGACAGCGTCTATCTTGCCCAGAAGACCGCTGATTTGCGCATATTCGAAGACGCTGACGGAAAAATGAATTTGTCGATAAAAGACGCCGGCGGCAGCGTTTTGGTCATTTCGCAATTCACCCTGATTGCTGACTGGCGCAAGGGTCGGCGTCCAGGATTCTCAAGAGCTGCGGCGCCAAAAGAGGGCGAGCGTTTGTACGAGCACTATGTCCAACAATTAAGATCTGCTGGATTGCACGTGGAGACGGGCTCATTTGGGGCAGACATGGCTGTGGCGCTTGTAAATGATGGTCCGGTTACTTTGCTTTTAGAAAGCCGCCTGTCCGTCGAATCGCCAGCCTGAGAACGGTGGCACGATTTTAGCAGGATTGCAATGACACTACCTGCGGTGACCATCCTGGCTCAGTCGACGACTTCAGCCGCCACCTGTCGCGCTTTTAATCATCCGGCGAATAAATGCCAAGTATTATATAGTTTGCTGATGGCATCTCGTTCACACTATCCAGATCCAGATTGTTAGGTAAAAGCATGCGTCGTTTCGTATTGGTATCCCTCCTGGCGGCTACGGCTCTTCAGCAGCCTGCTTTGAGTAAAGACGAATTTGGCGAAAAGCATGCTCGCGGCGAAGAGAGCTTTCCGCAGGCTTTCGAATCGCTCAGAAAAACCTCAGAGCCTCAAAAAGCCTCGGTGAAAACTGAGGATGATCCACCGCTTGATATCCATAAGTCCGATCCGGCAGTGCATGTCGCTTTATCGAAAAAGTACACCAAGGAAAAACGGTACAAAGAAGCGTTGATTGAAGTTAATCGCGCTTTGTTGTGCAACAAGAATGATTGGGATGCTCACTTCCAGGGTGCTTTGATCTTGCAACTAGAAGGACGCACTAAGGAAGCTATCGACCGCTACAGACGTTATCTCGTCGTCAAGCCAGAGAATCTACAGGCGCATATCAATCTTGGCGTTCTGTTGCGCAAGGAAGGCGAGATGGTCGAGGCGGAAGATGAATACAAGAAGGCAATTGAACTTCATTATTACTCACTTCAACCGCACTACAATCTCGCGAATCTCTACATCGAAACACACAAGTTCGAAGACGCTTTGAAGGAGCTTCGTGTGTGCGTGAAATTGGCTCCAACTAATGCCTGGGTGCACAACAACATGGGCGTAGTGTTTCAGCAGCGCGAATACTACGAAGAAGCTGAAGAAGAATTTTTAAAAGCTTTGAATTTGGAACCTGCAAACAAAACTTTCGAAACGAACCTTTCAGCGATCCGTCAGTATCTGAAGAAAAAGCCTATCAAAGCTTAGTCGAGTTCAGACGTTCAGACGAGTTCAGATGTACCGTCCGCACTCAAATCCAGACCGCATCGGATCAAGGCTTAGCAGGTCATCAGTCGACTTGTACGCCCAAATCATTGGTGAGCAAAACTTCGATTTCTTGCCCTGGAGTCAAGGCAACGTTGTCTCCTGTTTTGAACAGGGCAATTGCGGAGCCACCAATAACGGTGGCAACTGCAGGGGCTCCTAGCGTCGCTACGTTGGCAGCAATCAAGGCTCCTTTGGCTGCACCTTTGGATGTTCCGCCAGTTACTGCTTTTACGTTTCCGCCGACTCTGGTTCCGAAGTTTGTGCCAGGATCCAATTGCCCCTTCGCGTTCGTCTGCCCTTTGTGGAATTCCAAAGCAGCATCAAGTGGAATTACTTCACCGGCAGGCGTATCGATCTGTTCGAGCTTCAGACCAATCTTTGCGGCTCTACTAATCCATTTCGGTTTAGTTACTTCGTACACGCGCCCTCTCACTTGGCTGCCCTTCGGCAAGAGTAAGCTGCTGCCGAGGAACAAATCGTCGCGCACATGGGCTTCGAATATGTCACCAGGTTGGCTGGTTTTCGCGTCGACAGGACACTCGAGAACAAGTGTCAGCCGGGTTGTTACAGGCAACGTGGTCGATGCTGCACCAGCTTTAAGTGCTGTTCCGCTCGAGTCTCCTCCAACTTCCACCTGGGCACCGCTGGAGCCACCAGTCGTCGAGAAGTCTGGCAAATTTTTTGGTTCGATCGATCGACCAGAATTTTGGTCGGGTATGTAAGCAGGCGCATAGCGAGGCAATCTTGAATCGATTCGATTAGTTGCCACTGAAGGCAACATCACTGAAATGGCCAGCAACGCTGAAAGTGTCGACGCAATTTGTATTTTTGATTTCATACTCATCTCGATGAACCGCGGCAACTCTTTCAAAGATGTGCGCGAGCATCCTGCCCGCCTCTAAAAGCCAATTGCCAACAATTCAAATTGTATGTCATATGCTCAAAAGTTTCAGGGCAGATTCAATTTTTTCAACGTCTTCGGGCACATCCACCGCCAATGCTTGTGTCTTGAACTGCACGACACTGATCTTGATTCCATTCTCCAAAGCCCGCAGCTGCTCTAAACATTCAGCCTTTTCGAGGGGCGTCGGAGCAAGCTTGGAGATCTTCAATAAGCACTCGCGAGTGTAAACATAAAGTCCGATATGTCCAAAGTGAACCTGGTCTGAAATATCAGTCGCATCCCTGTAAAACGGCAGTGGGAAGCGGGAAAAGTAGAGCGCGTTTTTGTCTTGACCGACAACCACTTTGACAACTTGAGGGCTTTCTATTTCCGCCGGATTAGTCAGCAACCGTGATGCCGTCGCCATTTCAACCGATGACTCTAAAAGTGGTGTCACGACAGAATCCACTGAATCAGGATCTATAAGTGGTTCGTCACCCTGAATATTGACAATGATGTCGATGTCAGTTAGTCGCTGAGCCACTTCAGCCAATCTGTCTGTGCCGGTGGCATGGTCGTCTCGCGTCATCGCGACTTCGCCGCCGAAGCCTCGCACAACCTCGGCAATGCGGTCGTCATCCGTTGCTACGATGACTCTAGTGACGAGTTTGCATTTTTTAGCCTGTCTGTACACTCGCTCGATCATTGTCACACCGGCGATTTTGACGAGCGGCTTTCCCGGAAACCGTGTCGAGGCATAGCGGGCGGGTATTATCGCCGCGATCACAGGCGCTTTGGACGATTTAACAGTCACGATATATCACTCCCATGTCTGCTAAGAGTCTGCCTGACCAGTTCTTCAGCGGCATGACCGCGATTTAATATAAAACCGTGATCGCCACCGTTACTGGCGAACGAGACCCTCGAGATGCCGTCAGGGCTCTCCAGTGCCGCGCTCTTGTCAGATCTTAAGTTTTGGGTAATATTCTTATAAGTGGGACCCCTAAAATGTTTTCTTCCGTCAGTGAGCATTTAGGACGCCCGACGAATTTACTAATGACGACGAGGTGTTCCAAGTGAGCTGTGGCTGTTGCGGAAAGGACCATAACGGGCAATTTATGCAGAAACTGAAAACCGTCGAAACTGAATTGGTCGATGTGGCCAAACGATTTTTGAAGAGTGCGAGCGACCCATTCTCTGGCGTCATCTCCTTCTTGCACGAACGCCCCGAGAACACTTCGATGCCGGGGTATTTGATCAACAGTATTTTGATTGACTCGTTTGGTTCGACAGAAGATATCCCGGGGCTGATTCGCATTCTTTCGGGACACGTTAGAGAAATTTGCCGTCATGCAAATGTAATCGACATTATCAACGAACATCCGAGTGCCGAGAAATGGGGCAACTTCGTCATTAAACAGAAAGAGCGCATCAAATTCGAAGTAGGACGTGAACGCGGTTTGATGGTGCTCAAGAACATTCAAGGTCTTGTTGGTGTTGAGCACGGAATCGAGTTACCGCTTGAAAAAATTCTGGTTGAACCGCCAAAACTGATCGTGACGGTCAGAATGGGATTGCTTCACCCACAGAAAGTTGTCGACATCTAAATGAAGTGGCCAAAGGTATTTGCGCATCGAGGGGGCCGCAGGTGGGCACCTGAAAACACGCTGATTGCCTTTCAGAAATCACTCGAATTAGGCTGCGATGGAATCGAATTGGATGTGCAGCGCTGTGCATCTGGTGAACTCGTAGTCATTCACGATGACGATTTGAGTCGCACCACCAATGGTATTGGTCTGATCAAAGATGCGACCCTGCCTGAGCTGAAGAGACTCAGCGCTGGAGCCTGGTATGACAAGGAATTTTCCACCGAGCGAATACCGACCCTCGAAGAAGTTCTGACACTTGTTTCTGGCAAGCTTGTAATCAATATCGAGATCAAAAATGCGCCAGTTTCGTATGACGGAATCGAGCATGATCTGCTGTCAGTCCTGGAAGACTATGAATTCAAAGACCGGCTAATTATCAGCTCCTTCGACCATCAGTTTATGCTGCGATTGCACAAAATGCAGACCGGGCTCAAGCTCGCTGTTTTAGCTGATGCTATTTTGGTTGAACTAAAAGAATATGCGCACAAATTGGGTGCAACGTGTTGGCATCCCTGCTGGGGATCGCTAACTGAAGCTGCAATCGAAGAGGCTCACGGCGCCGGTTTAGAAGTCAACGCCTGGACTATCAACGAGCAACGGGATTGGATGAACGCCGCCAAATTCAACCTGGATTCAATCATTACCGATGATCCAGCAGGTTTAAAAACGTTGATTGACAGAGCAATGCAAGTCGACGTAATCAAGTTTTGATATAGTGCGCGCCATTTCGCAGTGCTCTTCTGACAGGCGTTTTTCTTAGCGCGCCAATAGCCTAGCGCGCCAATTTAACAAGTCCGGCCCTGGCTTTCCGAGATAGCGTGGGCGACGGATCGTTCTTTAAAACAAGGTGATATTCCGTTGCTGCAGCTTCGTATTTTCGTGTCAGGACGTAAATCACTGCTTTCAAATAATGTGCTTCTGCACTCTTTGGAGTCGTCGCAATAATCTCATTCAACTGCGACAAGCTCTGGTCGTAGTTGCGCAACTGCATCTCTAGCATCGCCTTCTTTAGCGGCGTGTCGGCTGCAAGCGTGGAGGATGAGGATTTAGAGCCATTCTCTTTTTCGCGCTCTTTCTCCTCAGCTTTTTTCTGCGCTTCTAACTCTCTTTCCTTTTCCTCTTTCTCTCGTTGCAGTTCGATTGGATCTGTCGTCGGCGCTGGAGGAAGATCGGGCGGCACATTCGGATTCACCGAGCCAGCTGGAGGATTTGACGCTCCTGCTGGGTCTGCTTCGAACTGCGAACGGCGTGAAGGCGCAGATTCGTCAGAACGCCCCAACCCCTGAAACGGGTTGCCACCGCCGATGGCATCTGGGGCGGGCGGAATTATCTTCGCATCATCTGGGTTTGTGTTGGCGCCTAGATAAGAAGACTGCGCACTGACCGATGTTTCGGTCACTAAGACGGCAATCAAGCTGACAACGGCAACCAAGCTGACAACGAGGACAGCGTGGCTTTTCGTGACTGCCCTTTCTTGAAGGTCCATGTCTTTACCGCATGTTCTGCCTGACGAGCGGCGAAATCACGGGTATTTCGGCGTATTTGCCAAGAAACGCCATGACCATTCCGTAGAGCATCAGCAGGAGCCCGCCGTTCATGATTAACTGAATTCCCATACCGATGTAGCCCATGACGACGCCGGGGTTGCCCAGGTTCATTAAACCGAGCATTCCGCCCAGAATGTTTTCAGTAATCTGACTTGTCAAACTAAGAAGGATTCCAAGGGCAACCAGGATCATCGATTGCAGAAAATGAAAGCGAAAGAACATCGATTGCGAGTGGCTGCGCGAAATGATGATGTAGAGAAGTCCGATTAGCCCACCGCTGACGTAGCAAAGACCGGCGATGGTTCGCTCGACCGCTAGCGGATTTTTGGGATTAAATACTGGCATTTGGCACCCTTTGGGCTTGTCCGGCAATTAGTCTAGTAAAGCGTTCAGAAATCCATTTTAACTGGTAGAGTGAATTTCGGCTGAGAAAAGCCATTATTGATTGGCGAATACCACGGCGTGGCACATTATTAGCTGATATGCAATCCGCTTTGGACATCTCTACTCGCAAAATACGCCTCTTATCCTCACTAGAGCTTGAAGAGGTGCAGACTGTCGTCTGCGAAATTATCAACGACATTTGCTCTCCCAAAGCCATAGCAGTGCTCATGTGGGACGAAGATCTCGAGCATTTTGATAACAAATTCTTCTTTGGACCGCAAAAGTCTGACATCACGAAGTTAGCAGACGTTTTTGCTGAAGACGAGCCATCTGGCCTGGATCGAAAGATATTCGAGGTCGACACCGATGATCTTGGAGTCACTCTTGCGAACGGGCTTGAACCCGTTTTTTGCTATCAGGTCGTGAAAGATGGTCGACTGAGCGCGTGCATTATCATCGCTGGCTCCGATGGAGAGTCACCAGAATCGATTTTGGCTGACCTCGAACAGTATCCGTTCGGTACGGCGCTCTATCACTCATGGGAGTTCAAAGAGCTTCAGCTGGAGAATGAGCGGCTGCGCAGTCAATACGAAGACATGGAGCATCAGACTCGGTCGCGTGTTGAGCAGATGGAAGATCAGACCAGAAACTTGATTCGTGACCTGACATCCCGCGACCATCTGCGCACCAGGCAAGTGGACCGCGAAAGACTGGTTTACTGGATCAGTAACGCTGTTCGAAGCTCCGTGCACATTCAAGAAGTATTGGATATGACGGTGGAAAAAATCGGCACCACCATTGGTGTCAGTCGTTGCTTGCTGCTTCGTGCTGTTGACAGTTCGGATCGTTTGGTTGTTTTTGAATGGCACCAACAAAACACTGAGTCAGTCAAGCATCTCTTCCATTCAGACGAAGGTTTCGAGTTCACCAAGGCTGCGCTCAGCACTCCAAGTCCGCAAGATTTGGTTGAGCCTGAGTTGGACAATCAGGGCAAATACAGCAAGGAATTTTTGGCGAAATTTGGTATTCGTTCCGGTTTGATCGTGCCGCTTGTGTTGCGCGATAAAGTGCTTGGAGTCATGTTTTTGCAAGACTGCGTGCAACCGCGAGACTGGACTATCGACGACGTTTCCATGATCGGTTCTCTGGCTGACAATTTATCGGTGGCTATTGAAAATGCCGATTTGCACCAGGAGCGTGAGCGTCAAGCTGTCACCGACGGCTTAACAGGAGTCGCTAATCGACGTAGTTTCAACGAAACGTTCACCAGGGAATTCGAGCGTGCGCGCCGCTATGGCGAAACACTTTCGCTTGTGTTGATTGACCTCGATTTCTTGAAAAAGATCAACGATACTTATGGACATCAAGCCGGTGACGAAGCGATAAAGACAATTGGAAGACTGCTCAGGGAGTCATCACGATCGATTGATTCTGCAGCAAGATATGGTGGTGAGGAATTCTGTCTTTTGTTGCCTAACACTGAAATCGACATGGCTGAACAATTAGCCGATCGGTTGAGGCGTTTGATCAACGAAGAGCCGATAGAAGGTCCTGGAAGAATTTCAGCCAGTTTGGGAGTTGCCTGCTATCCGATGCATGCCGACAACGAAGAGACTCTCTTCCAGCGAGCCGACGAAGCGCTGTATGCCGCTAAACAGGCGGGAAGAAACCAGGTGAAGATCTCGTCGCCAGCACCTGATGGATTCGATTTGAAGCACGGAGCTGATGCCGCGAAGGAAACCAAAGCATTAGAAACCAATGGCGAAAATCAAAAGTCTAATGGTGAGAATCCACAGAACCCGAGCAAAGAATCCACAATGCTCGACGTCAAATAACTCTGCATTTGAGCGGTGCTCGGAATATTAACCGCGAGACGAATATAGTGTTAATACTGGAGCGTTATTAACATCCAAAAGGTATAAAGAAGAAAGAGCCGCAGGAGATGCAAAATGACGATATTCGATGACTTAGTGCAAGGTATCACGAAAGAAGTTTCGAAGGTACAGACTCGTTCGCAAGAGATGTTGCAATCGTACAATTTGGTCAATCAAGTTAAAGATCTGGAACGGAAGCGCACAGCGAAACTGCTCGAAATCGGACGTTTGGTCTGCGACAAATATCAACGTACTGCTGACGTGCCCGATGATCTTTTGAAAGACAAGACAAATGAAATCGCTGGCTATGAGCACGAGATTGGTTTGTTGCAAGCTGAGATCGATAGCTTGAAAGCCACGGCGGCCGACCCGAATGCACCAAGTTCAGCAAGAACAGAATCGAAAGCTGGCTACACGCCAACGCCAGGATTCGAATGCCCAAGATGCTCAGCCCCAGCCAATCGTGAGAAGACATTCTGCGCAGTCTGCGGAGAGCCACTGAAACGAGGCGGCGATGATGTTGTTGATGTTGAGCCTAACATCGAGAACAACTAACGCTAGAATCAGCGAGCAATCGGACTAAAACTTGGCACCACCTTCGTACGAGGGTGGTGCTTTTTCTTTTGAGCCCCAAGTTTGAGCGCCTAGTTTGAGCGCCTAGTTTGAGCTCTTAGTTTGAGCGCCTAGTTTGAGCGCCTAGTTTGAGCTCTTAGTTTGAGCGCTTACATTTTTGTGCTTAATTTGATTCATCATGTGCAGTGCGGATTTTCACGCACTGATCGTTGCATGGTTGATGCGCGTTCCGCGCATCAAATTAAGCACATTTTTATAAGGCCTCGGAATAGCACAAATCGCTGTCGTTGGGGAATTTCAGAAGTTGGTTCTTCGCTAAGGAAAGGCGCGATCCACCACTCGGTGAATCGCGCTTATCGGATTTTCGTTCGCAACCTTCGCTGCAAAGTGCGCGCTTAGATGCGGGCGTTCTTTCCGCAATCTGGACAGAAGAAGAATGACGGACTGATCTTCGAATCGCAGTGCGGACACTTTCTCAGTCCATCACCAGGCTCTTGGGTCGGATAGCGTCCAGCCATAATTTCCTTGTACTGCTTCGTTTCTGACCAGAGTTTGATTTCTTTCGCTCTGTATACAGGAACCGGGTGCGTCATCCAAACTTCGTTGAGCAACTTGTAGATCTTGTTCAACGTTGTGTGGTCGATATCTTCATAGTGGTCTGCTTGTCGCAGGAACTCATCATGGTCTGTCTGCGCGTACACTGCGTTGGAACCGCCAGCAAGCTTCATGTTGATTCTGATGCATGTTTCAACGTCTTGGGTGACCAGTAGTTCCGCTCTGTCTGCGGTTAACTCAGCTTTGCGTGACCAGTCGTACATGGCAATCGAAAGTCCCATGGAGACTACTCTATCCAGTCCGAGCAGATTTTTCGCAAGCTCAGCCAGAATTAGGGCCATGCTGCGATAGAGTACATGACCAGCTTTGATGTGTCCAAGCTCGTGCCCGATCACGCCCATCAGCTCTTCTTCAGTCATCATGTCTACTAAGCCTGATTGTAGAACAATGAATGGTCGCTCAACCCCGAATGTATAAGCGTTTGCGATTGGGCTGCCCATCAGGAACAGGTCTGGTTCATGCATGTCCAGAATGTCCGCAGCTTCCTTGAGAAGCTTGTAAACCTTCGAGCATTGCTTCGGCGTAACGTGAATCGCGCTGCCCATCAGCTTGATGCGGTAAATTCGCTCGAGTCCTAGCTCAAGGAACTTGCGAAGAACGACGTCAAACAAAGGAATTTTCTTCATCGCATCGAGAGCGGCTCTGTCCGCAGGGTGCTCAAATGCGCTCGACGTCAAATGTGGAAACCGACGTCTGGTTTTAGGTTCTGCGGATGTCATTGCTCCTCCAGTATCTGCGATGCGCTCAGGCGATAAGGCTATCTTCTTCCTTTCTACCCTGAATCCATTGTGATGTACGTAATTCTTATGTAAAAGAGCCTTTGCGGCGTTAAATATCTGGGGTTAACCCTGTGCTAATTTTTCCATCTTGAGCGAGGTTTTGTGCAAAATGTCTGAAGTTCGCTTTTTTGTTAGCTTTGATTTGTTTTTGTTGCAATCCATCAGCACCGCTAATGGTGCGCAGTGTTTGTACTGTCATGCGGTGTTATACTGCCGTGCAGTAATTTCTGCTCATAGAAGTTCGTGGAGGGAAAAGTGCGTAAATTCTGGCTAACGACGCTTTTATCGATGCTATGTGCTTCATCTGCGCAGGCAGATTCGTTACTTTTACAAAATGCTAACGTAGTCGATCCAAAATTCAAAACGATTCAGAAACGCGACATTTTGATTTTGGATGGTCGTATAACCGCGCAAAAAACGAACGTGGAGAAAAAGTATCGCACGATAGATCTCGCGGGCAAGTACATCATTCCAGGCTTGATCGATTTGCACGTGCACTGCGGCGGCAATCCTTTCCCCGATGGAACTTATGAAGATCTGGGCCCAGAGCCTACGGCCAAGGCGATGTTGTACTCGGGAGTTGTTGCTTATCTAGATCTCTTTTATGGCGATTTCGCTCAGATTTTTCGAGCTAGAAATTTGCAGCAGACTGAACCGAGCAAGCATCGTGATGAAGCTGATATTTACTGCGCAGGAACTGGATGGGGGAACTGGAATCTTACGAAGGATCCACAAGCGGCTGTTGAATCATATATTGATCGATGGAAGCCTGATGTAATCAAATTGATTTACGGTCGGGATAGTTTGGATAAAGTCAATTTGGCGAAAGCGATTAAGGGCGCAACGAAAAAGGGTGTGAAAACTGTCGTGCACATCGGTTCTTGGGAACACGGGCAGGACGCGATCGAGAGCGGTGCGACTGCTGTTACACATTTCTTTGATGATGAGGTTATTCCAAATGAAGTGCTGAAAGTTTGGGCGAAATCGAAGGCCGTTTCAATTCCCACTTTGGCAGCTCAATGCGATTTGGCAAACCTCACTAGCAAACCGCTCTTGCTGAAAAGTAAGATTTTGGACGGTTTGGAGCCTGCATCGCGACTTGCGACATATTTGCACAAAGACAAGTTCACCAAGAAAACTTTGTCGGTTTTGAAGTGGCAAAAAGAAGATACGCAAAATGATATGAAGAGCTTGAAGAAATTAGCTGACGCGCATGTGCAAATTCTTGCTGGTTCAGATACAGGTAATCCTGGCACAATTCAAGGCTTTTCATTGCACCGAGAAATCAAGCTGATGCAGGATGCGGGCTATTCAACGTGGGATGCGCTAGCTTCTGCAACGACGAAAGCGGCGGCGTTTTTAGGGCGGCCGTCTGGTATTAAGGATGGTGACTTCGCCGAACTCGTAGTTCTGGATGCCAATCCAATTCAAGACATCGCAAACACGCAAAGAATACACAATGTGATTCATCACGGCAACATAATCGACCGCTCCGCGCTCGTCGCGCCGAAGTAGGGGATTGGCATCGAACCGCCAGCGGCAAGTAGCTGAACCCATCCGTAATGCCAAACGGTAGTCACAATAATTAGACAAAAGAAAAGAGCCAGCTTACCGAGCTGACTCTTTAATTGTTTCTCTCGCCTAGCCGCCCGGTGGCGGTGGTGGTGGCGGAGGAGGAGGTGGTGGAGGTGGAGGTGGAGGAGGTGGAGGTGGTGGCGGTGGCGGTGGCGGTGGAGGGGGAGGAGGCGGCGGCGGCGGGAAGTATCCGTGCCCCGGTGATACCTGGTGTGGTGGGGGTGGCGCTTGATTCTGTTGTGGAAAAATGATTGGCTGCTGTGGATTGTTGTGTCCTTTGTTTCCAGCAGTCAATGCGATAGGCACTGCGATTGCGGTTGCTACAACCGCACCGACAGCGACAATGATTGCCACTTTGGTGAGCGTCTTTCGATCGGCTTTGACTGATCCAATCTTCTTCAAGCAAGACGGGCTCATCGTTAGCTTTTTCACTTGCGCTTGAGTCGAGTCGATCATCGTTTTGAAAGCGCGGGGTGAATGAATGGTCTTTACCGTTGCCATCTGCACGGTTTGCCCAGCGATAGTGAGCTGTTCAGGTGACAATTGAGAGATTGGACCTTTGATCGTCTTTCCATCGAGAAGGTCGACACTCTCAGGACAGTTTTCGTTGGTTAAAGTATTAAGACCTGGTCCATCGTTGAACCATGCGGTCACTTCTGTGTGAGCTGTTCCGTTTGAGATTGTCGTCGTTGGTTTAACCAGAATTCCTTGCAACAAGTCTTGAGTTTGTGCAGAGAGCTGCGCCTTCCCTGACACTGTAATCGTGCTTCCGCTGATCGACGCAAATCCCTCAACTAGAAGAAGCGCGCCTACTTTGTTTACAGGGGCTTTTCCCTGCAAATTGAGCGCATCTCCACCAACTTCGGCAAATACGTGAATCGGTAGCAGCAGCTGCAACACGAGCAGAAAGCTGAGAATCGACGCCACTAATTTCACAACAACCCTCCAGGATCTAGCACTTGGCATGCGTTTGCGGGCGCATTCACTGAGCAGTATTCGTGGTTCTGGGCGTCTGGTCAATGACGATGTCAGGATGAATATGCGATGATTGGACTTATGCGTTTTTCAAAAGGTCCGATATCGTCAGCCTGTCAGGGTCGTAAAATGGGCGATAATACTATGGTAAGGATATAAATATTTCTTATGCCGTAACAGACCAGTTCGTTTTTCCGGTCCTAAAATCGGAAAGCAGTGAGTCTCTATAAGTTGTGGGTGTTGCAAAGATACATTCACCATCCTTGGGGGGATGAGAGTCTATGGGTGAGGGAGTTATGACTAAGTCGTATTTATCGCGGTTGAGTGGGCTTCTGCGCCCCGCTGTCACCAGCCTCAGTGCTGCGATGATGCTGACCGGGTATTCGTTACCAGTTCTCGCGGATGGCTCGGCACGTGTCGCTCAAGCGCTCCCGACGGGCGTAGGAATCGTCAAACCGCCCACGATGCCCGGTGGCAAAGCAGTTCAGCAAGTAACTTCATTCCGAAATGCCGTCAATAGCAAGCAGCTGTCGTTCAAAATGCACGGCGATGGAGTGCTCACGAAAAATGTTCAGTTGTCTTTGACTAACAACACTAACAAACCTTTGCGTGTTGTCATTCCAGCCAACGAAATTTTCAATCCGAATACGTCGGCTTCGCAAACTATGATGTCGGCTCGCGATCGTCTCGTTTTGATTCCGGCTAATACAACCGTCAACACAGATCTTCCAACGTTGTGCGTGTCACCTAGAAGTGTGCCACCACCGCCTCCTGCTGGAGTGGAGTACACTGTCGGCGATTATTCAGACTCTGCCGATTGGAAGTCGTTTTCGGCGATCAATGCTGCTGCGGATCAACTGAGCAGGCAAGGAAAGTTCGATAACATCAAACTCAGTGACGTGCGAGGCACAATCGCTCAGTTTGCTGTATGGACTAAGTTGGGGCGCAAATCGGTTAATCCCGAAGACAAAGTTGATGAAAATACTTTTGCCGAGCAGTATCTGAAAACCTTAGGAACTGAATTCAAGAAAGATCCAGATAAAGCGAAGAAAAAATTCGGCGATGCATTTGAAATCGGTCCAACTGGCGCTGTATCTGTCAAGGATGCCAAAAAGAAAAAGGAAATCGATGCGGCCAGCACCGCGATTTTTGCTGCTATAGACCTGACTTTGAATTTGAGTACCGATCCGAAGTTGAAAGTGCCTGGTTTGCCTGGAGCTTCGAACTGGGAAACTTGTGTTCAAGTTGGCGAACGAGCTTTCGAGAAAGGCGACTATGTTGAAGCTGAAGAACTGCTCACAGCGGCGCTCGATGAAGCTGAAAAGTTTGGCGAAGGTGACATCCGTCTTGCCACCACTCTTATCGATTTGGCGAAGGTGAGCACCGATCAAGGAAAATATTCTGAAGCTCAACCGCGCCTCGAACGTGCGTTGCGAATTCAAAATAAAGTTGCGCCAGATTCTCCCGATGTTGCAGTTACGGAGAATTCCTTAGGCTTGCTCAACCTTCACATCGCTCGCCGCGATTCCGGCGGCAAGGGCATTTCGACTGAGACGAAAGCCTCGTTCGATGATGCCGAGAAATATCTGATCAAAGCTCGCGAATTGCGCACCAAAGTTTTGGGCGCAAGTTCTGCCGAAGTTGGGGAAACTCTCAATAATTTAGCTTACTTGTACATTCTCGAAGATCGTGGCGCCGAGGCTCGTCCGCTATTGGATCAGGCCTTGGCAATTCGTCTTAAAGCAATCGGACCTGAAAGTCCAGAAGTTGCCGATGTGAACAAAAACATCGGAGTGTTGTACGAAAAGCAAGGCAAGTACGTGCTGGCCGAGAAGTTCTACAAGAACGCATTGATCATAGATGTAAAAGCGCTCGGAAAGGACCATCCCTATGTTGCCACCATTTTAGATGGCTTGTCTAATCTTGCGCGCTTGCAAGATAAGTCAGATGAGGCGGGCAGTTTTAACACTGCTGCGAAAGAGATTCGCAAGGTCAGTCTTGGCCAAAACGCTGAGTTGCTCGCTGCGTTGCCAGACGATTACGAAGCGCTGACGCGTATCAAGGCGTTTGCGCTGGAAACAGATAAGATCGAGGCGAACACTCAAATCTTCAAAGGACTTATTGCTGAGAAATCCAAGTCGAACAAACCTATTAAAGACAAATGGGCGCTCGTAATCGGTGTGAGCAAATTCAAAGATCAATCGATGAATTTGCGCTATTCAGATAAGGACGCTATAGCGTTTTACAACTACCTGATCAAAGATGCTCACTTCCGTCCTGACCATGTCAGACTTTTGCTGAACGAAAAAGCGACTCGCGAGAATATCATGGCGCAAATTGGTGACAAGTGGCTCGTGCGTGTAACTGGTCCCGATGACCTTGTCGTCATCTACTTCTCCGGGCACGGCAGTCCATCGACCCTGGACCAGAAAGGTGTCAATTATCTCGTCGCCTACAACACTGATAAAAATAGTTTGTTCAGTACGGGCATAAATTTGAAAGATTTCTCGTCGCTTGTAAAAGAGCGAGTCAATTCCGATCGCGTCGTAATGGTTATGGATGCCTGCCATAGCGGTGCTGCATCTGCCGGAGCAACGAAAGGCCTGTCACGTGTTCACAACATGGATGCTGAAGAAGTTGCACAAGGCTCCGGACAATTGGTCATCTGTTCGAGCGAACCTTCGCAAGTTTCGTGGGAGTCAGAGCGTTATCCAAATGGAGTGTTCACTCACTATTTGATTGAAGGGCTGAAAATGAAGGGCGCTAATACTCCCCTCGGTGACGCTTATGAATACATGAAAAACAAGGTGCGCGAAGAAGTTTCATTCGATCGCAAAGAACAACAGGTCCCAATTATCCGCAGCCACTGGGAAGGAAAAGACCTGGTGATGGGCGCGCCTGCAAGTGAAATTCGAGCGACATTGCCAGCTGATCCTTCCGAAATTAGTTCTGACCAACCAATAGAAATTGGAACGAAGGGACTGGCACCGAAGAAGCCTGGTGCACCAACCAAAGCGCCAGCAAGCAAAACAATTAAGCACTAGTGCGAATGCACTAGATTCACCGAGACTGAGCGCTCTGCTGCGCTGCAAAAAGAACAATATCGATAAGCGAATTTATAATTCGCTCGCGGGAGATAGGCATCGTATGCTTTCCGCCTAAGACCTCCTGCGCGATGATAAAGTTGATTAGCGAACCGTGCATTATGCGAGCTACGGCTTCAGGATCGCCAAATGCTAGATCTTCGTTCATTTTGATGTAGTGCGTCAGTTTTGCAATTCCCGGACTGACGAGGCGAGTCAAGTAGACTTCTGATAGCTGCGGAAATCGCGCTGATTCGCCTATTACTAAGCGCAGCATCGACACATACTCCCAGTCATCCATTTGCGAGAGCGTGATTTGAGCTAGTTTCCGCAAGAAGGCTTGCGTTGGTAGCGTGCGCAGTTCTGGTGTCATTCCTGCATCGACAAAATGTTCGAGCAAGCGATCCATGAGTGCTGCGAACAGGTCTTCTTTGTTGTTGAAGTAACTGTAGAGGGTTTGTTTGGCCACACCGGCTTCTGCCGCGATAGCGTCCATGCTAGCTGAGTAGCCGTTGCTCAGAAAAGTGCGCAACGCACCTTGCATGATCTGTTCGCGTTTGTCTCTTGCGCGCTCGGTGGAGTCGTGTGCGACTACCAGTGCGTTTGGTCTTGCGGTAGGTTTTCTAAGTGAGCGTGCCATTGCATACCTGGTGTGACATTGTGTATATCGAGTCTGGGTGCTGTTTTAGCTAATCATACTAATCAGTCTAACAGATGATTGGAGAGTGGACCGGTCGAAAGACAGGAAGGATTGAAGGACCGAGAAGCTGCAATCGCTTAGGATTGGTTAAAAGCCGTATAGCGCTTGATTTAACTCAAGCGCATTCGGTCTCTGCCCAAACTTGTTTTACTTTCTGTGCTTGAGGTATTTCGCCAGGCGGTACAAGCCAAACCCAGTCGTTCCGGCAAGTACCGCTGGGATTGTTGCCACTGCGCAGTGACCGCACTGGATTGCGTCTGGTAAGTAAATTGCAGCCACAGTGGCGGACGGGATCATGAAAGAGAGCGCGTACATTTTTGTGCCGCAGGTTGATTTGCTCTTAGCGTTGCATGAAGATGCAGATTTGGACGAGGGTGTCAGTTCTTCGTAGTCTGGCCATGGAAGGCTGGTGCTCTCGTTGTTGGTAAAAGGTGCCGATGTTGTAGCTAGCGATTCTTCCTGTCCGATCATGATGGCTGCACCTCGTTGTGTATGCAATCATACTAATTAGTCTAATTTGATTTGTCAAGGGCGTGTCTCGTGAAGTTTTTGTGAATATTGCTGGTTCTTGCAGCTGTTTGGAGTTGGCATGGATAGTATGAAATATCAGTCCAGCGGAGCGCCGGTCTCCAGACAAGCTAAGGCCGCCGGCTTCCGAGCCGGCTCTCCGTTGGCGTTGATGACTTAGGACGTGGTTAGCAGGTCCATGCCTCTGCCGGCTACGATCACTACTTGCTCTTTCATTGATACGGCGGAGGCGGCTTCTACTGTCTGTACCGATGTGATCACTTTTGGTGCCGTCGGTGTCTTGAAGTCGATGAATGTTGCCAGATCTTTGCCGGCGGCCGTGCGACCGATTGATACTGCCGTGCGATTGTACGCAGCCAGGGCTGCACCGTCGTGCGGAAGGTCTATCGAGCCCAGGACGTGTAAATCCTTTTCGTCTTTGGATAGGATTAGGCAGAAGCCCTTCGAACTTTGATCCACGGCGGAAATTATTATGAAGTCGTCGAGCAGCACGACATCACGCACTCCTAAGTTTTCGAAGTGTCTGCTTCCAACCAGTTCTGCTTTGTCACCAAGTTTATAGAGCGATACATCGTTGATTCCGCCTAGCAAAATTGAGCCACCACTGGCGGAGGCATGTGAAAAGATGCCAGGAATATCATAAACTCTTTCGGCACTCAGACTGTTCGAATAGACTTGGAATTTGCTTAGCGTCGTTGTCTTCTTTGCGCCTTCTTTGAGAACGTACGCACGTTGCTGCGGTTTATCGAAACAAAGTTGTTGCCCGACGATGTTCACTGTGGCAATCGTGTCGTTCAACTTATCCATTTTGCGTAGAAGAATTGAATCTTTAGTTAGGCAAATGACGTAGCTTCCTGCTCCCACAACTGACTTTACGGAGCTAGACAGACTTGCCACGCTCGACAATGCCGGGTGGCTTGGTTGCTGAATGTTGTACAACTTCAAGTCCGCACCAGCGAGCACAACAGAGTCACCCCACGTTGCTAAACTTGATGCGGGCAATCGAGGAATGGCGTAGTTGTACGCAAACGCCCAGTTGTTGCCAACTTGAGAGAGCATCTGCACTCCGGCCCATCCTGAAGCGACATATACATTCTTTCCGAAGAGCGAAACACTTGAATGTGATCCGTATCCACCATTCTGTTTTTCCAGAGTGACGAACTGTTCTTTAGTCAGATTTTTGTTTTTATTGCACAGCAATGATGCCAGCATGCGATCGTTGTTGGACTCCCCAAAAATCATGAAACGGTCTTTCTGAGCCGATGCGTCGAAGACATTCATGATTGGGTCGAGCGCTATTTCTGATACCACTCTTAGTTGCGGTTCGAGAGCGATTGATTTGGCTACGCAGGTGCCACCGTTGGCACCCAGCGCTGAGCTGGTACCAGCTATGATGGCAGCATCTTTGAACCGTGCCATAGCTTTGTAATCGCCTTCAAGCTTTACAGTGGCTCTGGTCGTCGGTGTGCGTGGGTCAATCAAGCCAAAATATTGTAGTTGAGAGTTTGTGCCACCTTCGAGCACTAGCAAATTGCGATCTTGCAAATCCATCGATGTTGCAGGCATTTCCGATGTGATTGTAGACATCGGTGTTGGATCCATCTTGGCGCCTTTCGCACCTGCACCATAAACCGCAATCAAATTCTCGCCCGCGGTAGACGTGCCTGCAACGCAGACCAGGTCCAGGCTGACCGCTACGCAAGTCGCTTCTGAGAATCTATCCAACGGCACGGTGCTCAAGATCGAAGGATCGGTGATTGGTGCCAAATTGATCGTCACAAGAGCATACTGCGCTTCGGAATTTTCAGAAGCAGATAGAACTAGTGCGTAGGCTCGCCCCAAAAAAACTTTGAAGTCGACGACTTTCTTTCCCAGTCCGCCAAGTTCAGCAATGACTTTTGGCGGAGTTTTGGGATTGCTTGGTTTACGCAAATCGACAATTGCTAAACGTCCGTATTCATCTGCGATGCAGCAAAAGCCTTTGTCTGCGATTCCCAATCGATCTGGCACAATCGCTGGCGGCCAGTCCAGTCTGGCGACGGAGTGAGGTCCAGCCTTGACTGCCTCCACTTTGGTTCTCTTTGCTAATGCTGCGGTGCAGCTAAGTCCTGGGGCGAGTGTAACTAGTCCTGCTAGGTTGCCTAACAAGAACGATCTGCGTGAGAGCATTTAAAAATTCCTGACCTACTCAGCGTAGAAGCTGTCCAACTAACATTTGAACGCCCTGCAAGACAAACAAAGCGATCATCGGCGAAAGATCTATATTGCCGATTGGTGGAATGAGCTTGCGAAATGGTGCGATGATCGGCTGTACGCACTGGTCCAATGTCTTGAACGGTTGATCGTACCAACGAATGTTCGGAAACCAACTGAGCAAGCACCAAACTATAACGAGTAAATTAACAAGTTGGATAAAGCCAATTACTATTTGTGCAATCGATGACACAATTCACCTGACTTTGGAATAATTCCGTTTCTGACGCGTTCTGTACGTTCCCTTACTGCCAGATTGTAACACCAAATCAGGCATACGCGCCGGTCAAAGGCTTTTTTATGTCTGCAGCAAAACGCTTTTTTACACGCGAACAAGAATTGGTCGGATCGATCAAGTCTTGGACAGACAGTCCGTTCATTGGCGATGACTGTGCTGTAGTCGCAGACGGAGTTTTGTTGACGACCGATACACTCGTTGAAGGAACGCACTTTCTCCTGCCTCAGATTGCTTTGCGCGACCTGGGATGGAAATCCATCGCCGTCAATTTGAGCGACGTTGCGGCTATGGCTGGGCGTCCTCGCAATTTGCTGGTGAGCATCACTGTGCCGCCATCGCTGGATAAAGTCGCGTTTAGAGAACTTTATGAAGGAATGATTGAGTGCAGCAAAATCTACGGCGCGCAGATAGTCGGCGGTGATTTGACCAAGGGTAAGGCGCTGACCATCGGCATCACAGTGCAAGGGCAAGTGCACGAGAATGGCTGCATGTTGCGCTCTGGTGCCAAGTCTGGAGATCTTGTCATCGTCACTGGTGATTTTGGTGCAAGTCGCGCAGGGCTCTGGATTTTGCTCAACCAGCTCGACAGTGCAAAAGACTTTTCCCATGCTATTTCCGCCCACGTACATCCTCTTCCCCGCCTCTGCGAGTCGTGGTCGATGGTGCGACGCACGGCTGGACGCGGCGCTTTGATGGACGCAAGCGACGGACTGGCCGACGCACTTTCACAGATTTGCCGAGCCAGCGATGTTGGCATGGATATTGATTTAGAAAAGTTACCGATTCACCCTGAAACGGTCGCAATTGCGCAACTGGCAGGCGCTGACCCGGTAGACTGGGCGCTGTACGGTGGGGAAGATTATGAGCTCGTCGGTTGCATACCCGAAAGCAGTTTGAAAGACTGGGTCGACGACAACTCATTCCGCGTGATTGGAGTCGTGACTGCAGCTGATGAAATAAATTTGAAGTCTGGCGAAAAGACTGCGTCGCAGTTAGACCTTTCCAAATGTTTTGAGCAAATTGAATTTTAGAGGAGCCTGAATCAATGGTTTTGCAAGAACAATCTGTAGGACAGGTGATGGACGGAAAAGCGCTTGCTGCTTCTGTTCGTGAGACTCTCAAAGAGAAAGTGACAAAGATTGTCGAGACAGGCAAACGTCGACCCGGATTAGCTGTGGTTCTTGTCGGCGACGATAAAGCCAGCGCACTTTACGTCAAGAATAAAACGCAGTCGTGCAAGAAAGTCGGAATCGAAAGTTTCATGCACACGTTTCCAGCAGATACAGACATGGAGACACTTTTGAACTGCATCAAGACTTTGAATCAGTCAGACGTCGTCGATGGAATTCTCGTTCAACTGCCGCTGCCATCGCATCTTTCGGCAGAAGAAGTGCTGGCTGTATTGGATCCAAACAAAGATGTTGATGGACTGACGACAGAGAGTATGGGGCGTTTGTTCGCCGGTAAAACCGGGCTGCGACCTTGCACACCGGTTGGCGTGATGGTCTTGCTCGAAGAGCATAAAGTCGACGTGGAAGGAAAGCATGCGGTCGTAATCGGTCGTTCAAACCTTGTTGGAAAGCCAATCGCAATGTTGTTGCAGCAGAAGAATGCGACGGTGACGATGTGCCACAGCCGCACTAAAGACCTCGACAAAATTTGTCAAAACGCAGACATTCTCGTGGTTGCCGCAGGTAAACGGGAGTTTGTCAAAGGCTCGTGGATCAAGCCTGGTGCAACAGTGATCGACGTTGGCATCCATCATACGCAAGGACCAGATGGTGAGTCTGTGATTTCAGGCGACGTTCAATATGCCGACGCTGCGAAGGTGGCGCGACACATCACTCCAGTTCCTGGCGGTGTAGGTCCGATGACTGTGGCGATGCTTTTGTCGAATACTATTACTGCATTCGAGCGCCGCACTGGTATCAAATAACTTGACTGAAATCGACGAGAAGAAAAAGCAGAGATTGCCTATCTGGGCAAGTTTGCTTATCTGTTTAGTCGTGCTGGTTATCGCAGGCGTCAGCACCAGTGTTTTCTCGTGGTTGATGCTGGCTCGCAGAATCGTTGTCGAAGCCAACGTGCCTGAAAAAATGCAGCAGACGTCGATGAAAATTGCTCAGTTTCCGCAACCACTGCCTGAAGGCTTCAAATATCTAATGGCTGCGGATTTCGGCATCATGCAAACCCTTGTGATCGAGGATGAGCCTAGCCATCAGCAAATCGCTTTCTACTCGCTTCCGGGTCCGATGGGCGAGAAGGATTCCAAGAACTTTCTGGATCGGGCTTACGACGCTGGCATAAACACCACGTATATCAACGCCAAGTTCCACGACTTGAAATCGCATGGCGACATTAAGGTTGCCGGGCAGCAAATGAACTATTTGCTAGGTGAATTCACCGATTTAGCCACTAATCGCAAAGCTGATGGATTGGTGGGCAGCATCGGCCTTAACAATGCCGCAAAAAACATTCTTATTTACTCGTATCCAGACCGTGACCATGCGTACAATCAACAAGTGACGATGAACCTGCTAAATTCTCTGAAAGGATTTTGAGCAAGGCCAATCGAAATAGGTTGTCAGAAAGGAGCTAGACGAGATGAGCGCACCCACCCACAAAGATCCGAGCCAGACCTGGCTGATCTTCTTTTTCGTCTGCTTCACAATCACCGTTGGCATGATCGGACTCTGGGCTTGCTTCTCATACAAAGTCGACGACGGCACCCCAGCTCCCGCTGGCGGACATCATGGCATGATTCAGCCTCACCAGATTCCAAATCCAAATCCGACTTTTATCAGTTAATCGCCGCTGAGCGGATATGGCCACTGCTGAAACACTTTCAATTGGCACTGAACTTCTGCTTGGAGACGTTCTTGATACCAATTCGCAATTTCTTGCTCTTGAGTTCGCCCAACTTGGCATCAACTGTTTTTTCCGCACAACCGTTGGCGACAACAAGGAACGCATCCATTCTATTTTGCGCAGTGCTTTGAATCGCGCTGACATCGTCATTACCACCGGCGGTTTGGGTCCTACGCCAGACGATCTGACGACTGAATCGATTGCTGATTTTTTCGGGGTAAAAATGGTGATGGATGAGGCTGTTCTCGCCAACATTCGTCAACTATTTGCTGCTCGCAACTTTCAAATGCCGGAGTCCAACAATAAGCAAGCGCTGCTGCCTGTGGGGGCCAGTTGGTTGCCCAACTCGCGCGGCACTGCCCCTGGAATAATTTGGAAAGTCTCAGAAGCAGATTTAAAAAAAGCAGACATCGTCGAGCCATCTCGACCCAGAACGATCATGACGTTTCCTGGTGTGCCATCTGAGATGAAATCGATGTGGGCTGAAACTGCACGTCCATATCTTGAAGCAAACTTCGTTGACGGAACGCTCTGGTCATGTGAGTTGAAGCACTATGGAATTGGTGAATCGGCGCTGGCAGAAAAGTATGCACACCTGCTCAATAGTGCCAATCCATCAGTGGCGCCCTATGCGGGGCTGGGTGAGTGTCGTTTGCGAGTTGCCGCTAAAGCTGCCACCGCCGATGATGCAAAGAAAATCGCTGCTCCAGCAATTGAAGAAATAAAAACGAATAGCGGCAAGCTTTGTTATGGCACCGACAAGGAAACTCTCGAGTCGGTCGTCGGTAAATATCTTGCTCAGCGCGAACTGATACTTTCAACTGCTGAATCATGCACGGGTGGCTATGTCAGCAAAAGATTGACGGATGTTCCTGGCAGTTCTGTCTATACCGGTTTGAACGTAGTCACATACTCGAACCTGGCGAAACAACAAGTGTTGCAAGTTCCAGAATCGATCTTGATCGAACACGGAGCGGTCAGCGCACAGTGCGCCAAAGCTATGGCTACAGGTGTGCTCAAATTCTCTGGAGCCGATATCGGTATTAGCGTAACTGGCATTGCGGGACCTGATGGAGGCACCGATGAAAAGCCCGTTGGTCTCGTTTACTTTGGTCTTGCCGCCAGGGGGTTTGTGACAAGCAGAGAAGTGCGTTTCAGCAGCAAATATAGTAGAGAGGAAGTGCGCTATCGTTCTGCCAGTGAAGCACTGAATATGGTGCGCCTTTATCTGCTCGATCCTGACTCATTTCAGAACGAGTATGCAGGCGATGTTTTGAAACTCAACTACTTCATGAAAATTACGCGCGGCATCGTTCCCCAGTTCAAAGGATGCGAACTAGATGTCGATAAGATGCCAAAAGATGAAGCTGAGACTCTGCGTCAGCTTGTCGAAAGGTGCGGAATTCTTTCTATTCGTAACGGCTTTGTTGAGCGAGCGGGCAACTTAGTGAGCTGGAAACTGACAGTCGAGGATGCCAACGGATCGCACTCTGTCGCTTCAAGGGCGGGCGAACCCGGCGATGACGCTGAAGAATCAGATCTTGATATGACTGAGCTTCTCGATTTCCTGACGACGTATTTGGAAGAAAAAATGCCGTGAGGGGCTTCTAGTTTTGGAGAAGATCGCTTAAGCTAAGGCGCTGGGACTGGAGTAAGGCAGAGATCATGCCAAAAGACGACGAAGACTTTGTTGGACGCGACAACTTATTTCACCGACGCGTGTCGGATGTGCGCAACAAAGTAGGTCTGAACATCAACGAATCCGAAGCGTTGGATCTGGTTCAGAATCCCGGCAGACCGAATATTTTTTCTCAGCCACAGATTCAATACGAAGATCTCACTGATGAAGAGGTTGACCGCCGGGCGTTTTTCGACAAAGACACGCCGACTTACAATTTTCGCTACATGTTGCGCTCGTTGCGTCGCGAACTGACGAGAGCGAGACGCTACAAGCGTGCGCTTTCAGTTTGTGTTGTAGTGATTGACGGTTACACCGACATCTTCCATCAATATGGCGTGCTAGCTTGCGAAGGTGCTATAAGCAGTGCCTCTGAAACACTAATCCGCGCCTGTCGTGCCGATGTAGATATGGTCGGTCGCTACGGCGAAGATCGTTTCCTTTTAATTCTCCCCGAGACGCCAATCGAGGGTGCCGGAATTCTGGCTGAAAGAATCAGAGCAAAGTTCGAAGCACTGAGTGTTATGTCGCAATGGAATAGGATCAAACTCTCCTCGAGTATCGGCATTTGCCAATTCCCAGACGCCCAGAATCTAGAAGAGATCATCGCCCAGGCCGAAATCGCCGCTGAAATCGTAATGGAAAAGGGCGGCAACGGAGTCTGCGTAGACATCCTAGCCGAAACCACCTAATCGAAAGTAACGTAAAGAGGCAGCGCCAAGAAGGAACGCCAAATGTGCTTGATTTGATGCTCCTATAGAATCAAGCAAGCATCGCCATAGCTGTAGAACCGATAACGAAGTTTAATAGCCTCTTCATACGCGTGCATAATTCGATCCCGTCCGGCAAATGCGCTAACCAGCACAAGCAAGCTAGACTTGCTCAAGTGAAAGTTAGTGATCAAACCATCAGCAACTTTAAAATCGTAGCCCGGTTTCACGTAGAGATGAGTGACCCCATCGTCGACGGGTATGACGCGACCGGTTTCGCCAGCTGTCTCTAAAGCGCGCAGGGATGTTGTTCCGACCGCAATCACTTTGCGCTTTTCCGCTTTAGCGGAATTGATCGCATCAGCCGTTTCGTTCGAAATTGTAAAATGCTCTGGTTCAATTTTATGCTCGTCGAGAGCACTGGCAATCGGTTTAAACGTACCCGCGCCAACGTGAAGGGTGAGGTAATGAATCTCTACGCCTTTGGCTCTGAGTGCCTCTAGGAGCTTATCAGTGAAGTGCAACCCGGCCGTCGGCGCTGCCACCGCCCCTGGTTCCTTGGCAAAAACCGTCTGATAGCGATTTAGGTCGCTCAACCGGGAAATATTCTTGGTTGAATCACTCTCTAACCCAGAATCAAAATCTTCCTCCGAATCATTCTCTTGATTCGAGCCGCCCGCAAAGCTCCTTTCGTAATCCCTCACTATATAAGGCGGAAGCGGTGCGTAACCAGCTTGATTGAGCAGCTGCCACATATGCTCTGGCTCACCCAAATCAACGATAAGACGCTTGAATCCATCGAAGCCGATTTCGATTCCGACAACAGAAATTTCAAAATTCTGCCCGCTTGCACTCGGAACAGTCAATCGTTCTCCTGGTTTGAGCCGTTTGATCGGTGTGACAAGCGCTTCCCACACGCGCGGCGAACTGCCAACTTGTCTCAACAAGAGCAATTTGATTGTGCCGCCGCTTGGACGCTTTGCGATCAATCGAGCTGGAATTACTTTGGTGTTGTTCAAGATAAGCACGTCGCCTGTCTGGAGCATCTCAACCAAATTCTCGAAACGGCAGTGGTGCAACTGGTTCGTCGCTTTTTCTATGTGCAACAGGCGCGATTGTGAACGCTCCAGAAGCGGTTCTTGCGCGATCAATTCGAACGGCAAGTCGTACTCGAAGTCCTCCACTCCTGCGCAGTCTTCAGAATTTTTGATTGAAAGATCAGACACCGTGAAACATTCCTGTTGGTTTAAACTGAACCAATGAGCAGCAAGCAGGCAATTGTCGAGATCGCGCAATCGTTGGGCTTCGAAAGAACCGTGATCGGTTCGATTGAACCTATGGATGCCGAGCGCAAGCAATACGAAAGGTGGCTTGAGCAAGGCTACGCTGCTGGCATGGAGTACTTGAAACGCAATCCTCATTTTAGAACATCGCCGCAACTTCTATATCCAAATAGCCGTTCTGCCATCATTGTTTCGGTCAGTTACTTCACACAGCCGCCGCCCGATCCTGGTCCGAGGTTTGGAAGAGTGGCTCGCTATGCGGTTGGGCTTGACTACCATCCCGTCATTCGGGCGCGACTGAGAGAACTCAAATCACGTATAGAAGAAAAGCTTGGTCGACCTTTGATAGCAAAAGCATTCACCGATGATGTCGCGCTTTACGAACAAGGTTACGCTGCGCGCCACGGATTGGGATTCTCGGGCAAGAACACGATGATCATCGGACCAAAGTTATCCGGCTCCTATTACTTTATCGCTGAGCTTTTCACAGACTTAGACCTGGATGCCGATGAACCTTATATTGGCACTTGTGGCTCGTGCTTTCGCTGCGGAGATGCTTGTCCAACAGACGCGATAACTTCAGCTGGTGAGGTTGATGCTAATCTCTGTATTTCGTATCTGACGATAGAAAACAAAGGCGAAATTCCTTTTCGACTGCGTTCTAAAATTGGACGATGGGTCTTTGGCTGTGACATCTGTCAGGAAGTTTGCCCATACAATCAACGCCCGCCGGAGTCGCCCTGGCGAGAGTTTCAGCCTTCTTCCGGAAGCGGACATTACATCGATTTGTGTGAATTGATCTCGATTGAAAACGATATCGAATTCAAACTTCGTTTTGGTGACAGTAGTCCACTTCGCCGACCGAGAAGATTCGGGCTCTTGCGTAACGCGCTTGTAGTCTTGGGAAATAGCTTGTCTCGAAGTGAGCTCCAAGATGCGGTGGTCGATCGACTACATATTATCGAGTCGCTTCAATCATTTGTCAGTCGCGAAGAAAATCCTGTTTTGATCGAGCACGCGATCTGGGCTCTTGCTCAAAGCGCTGATTCTACCTTGATTTCAGGCGCCATGTTGGATAGAGTAGTCGACCCTGCGATCCGCGATAAGTTTTCTGAATACATCATCTGATACTTTAATCTTGTGTCGCATTTTATAGTCACTATTCTGCGAGACAGAAGATCACCCGGTTGGGTGACAAGGTAAGTTTCAGCTGGGTGGAAAGATGGAAGAGGCTGAAACCGGCAAAAGGGGGGCGTTCTGTGCACGACCAGCTTGTATTTGCGTTGTCTCTAATTCTTAGAGAGCGTCGAGAGTCGCTCGAAATTTCCCAAAGTGATCTTGCGAGGAAAAGCGGACTGCATCGATCTTATATCGGTGATTTGGAACGCGGTTCACGAAACATTTCTGTCAAAAACTTGAGTCGACTGTCTTCTGCTCTTGAAGTACCAGCGTCGAAAGTTCTGGGTATGGCGGAAAAGCGCATGGTTGCTGATGGTCCATATAAACTCAAGAAGAAAAAAGCTGCTCCAGCGAAAACCAGCGCTAGGGTCGCAGCGAAACCAGCTGCTAAGCGAAAAGCTGCTTCGAAATAACCTTCTAAGACTTCTTGTGCTTGTTGATCAACTCTGTGAGCGAATCGATGATGACTTGATCGCTCTTGTGCTGCCAATCTAATGCCGTCAGCAAATCTTGACGAGACATGATGCCTTTGGACAGCACCAACTCACCGAACGGCATGCCGCTCGACTCTTGCTCTTTGATTAATTCTTCGAGCTGGCCGAGTGTGATCATGCCGTGCTTGAGCAGCAGCTCGCCCAATTTCTCTGGGCGGGTGAGAAGCTCCCATTTATCTTCGTCTGAGATTGGCGAGTGGTGCTTTTCTTGTTCGTCCATACTGCTTAATCCGTCGGCTAACCTTTACAAGGGGATTTCACTCAGGCTGATAAATCGCTTTCCGTAGATATTCCCACATAGAGGATAGAACAACTGCGTCAAAAGAAACAGCTCTTTGACGGTCAGTTTGTGTGAGTAATTTCAGGCAGTCTGCACCTTGCGGCTCTGTTTCATCTCGCGCCAAACCACGAGCAGGCAACTGGCGTTGAATATGGAGGAGTAGGTGCCCGAAATTACGCCAATCAGCATCGCCAAAACAAAATCTCTGGTTGTCACTCCGCCAAGGAGGTAGAGCGCAGTCAGAGTGATGATGACGGTCAGTGACGTGTAGATTGAGCGTGCCAGTGTCTGGTTGACGCTGTCATTGGCAACATCTCCGAATGTCTTTTTGTAGTCGCCTCTGACTGGATCGCTCGCCTTGCTGCCAACGTATTTTGCGTTTTCGCGAATGCGGTCGAACACAACGATAGTGTCATGCACTGAAAAGCCGATCACTGTCAGAATTGCGCTTATAAAGAGGCTGTCTACTTCGGTGCCGAGAACTATTCCCAGGACAGCGAAGATGCCGCACAGGGCGAGCACGTCATGAAGCAGCGCGACGATGGCGCAGATTGCATAGTCGAATTTGAAGCGATATGAGATGTAAGCGACCATCATGCCGAATGTGATCATCATGGCGACCAGACCGCTTTGCAGAAGTTCGGGTCCGATCATGGCGCTGACTTTGTCGACTGAAAGCACTTTGAAGTCGCCCAGTTTCGCTCTCAAGTTTTCATCAAGTTTGCGTTTCTCGGTCTCGTCGTCGAGGGCTCGTGTGCGCATAACGACTACTTCTTTGCCGCTGATTTCTGCTTGCTGCACTTGAGAGCCTGCCAGACCTGACGCGTCCAGAACGCTTCTGACCACCTCGAGTTCAGCTGGTTTTTCGAACTGATATTGCAAAATCGATCCACCGGTGAAGTCGATTCCCAGTTTGAGAGGAGCGTGGAATTGCTGCAAGCACATGACTATGCCGATCAGCCCTGGAAGCAGAATTGCTCCGGAAATGCCAAACCAGATCCATCTGTATTTGACGAGATCTACTGCACCCTTTTTCACACTGCCTCCTTGGCCTTTACGTTACTTTTTTTCTGATCGAAGTTTGTACCGAACATTCCCCACTGTCTTGGTACCAGATGGAGGAGCGCGCGGGTGGCTGTAATCGCAGTGAACATCGAGACCGCAACCCCGATTGCCAGCGTGACAGCGAATCCTTTTACGATTGAAGTTCCGAACATCATCATTACGCCGCAAGCGATCATACTGTTGACGTTACTGTCGAAGATTGATGTAAACGCTCTTCCGAAGCCGTTTTCAATGGCTGAGTAGAGCGACTTGCCTGAGCGCAACTCTTCCTTTGTTCGTTCGAAGATGAGAATGTTTGCGTCAACCGCCATCCCGATCGACAGGATGAAACCGGCAATACCAGCCAGCGTCAGAGTGACCGGAACTGCCTCGAAGATGGCGAGAGTTGCGAACGTGTAGAGAATCAACGCAATGTCGGCGATCAATCCTGGTATTCCGTAAACTACAACCATGAACACCATGACTAGGGCGATACCAACTCCTCCAGCTTGTAAGCTCTTATGAATCGAGTCTTGCCCGAGAGTGGCGCCCACTGTACGTTCTTCCAAGATTTTGACCGGCACGGGCAATGCACCAGCGTTCAACTTGACGGAGAGATCGACTGCCTGATCTTTATTGAAGTTACCAGTGATTTCGCCGTTGCCACCAAGAATTGGTTCGCGAACTGTCACGCCGCGATACTCAGTAATCGGAACCGGCTTGCCGTCTGGACCTCTGTCGGTCGGCTCTCCATCAAGGAAGATACCGATCTGTTTTCCGACCAAACGTGAAGTCAATTCACCGAATTTTTTTGCGCCTTCGGGTTTGAACTCGAATCCAACTCTCCAGAGTCCGCCGGCTACCATTGGTGATGCCTGTGCGTGTTTGAAGTCAGCACCAGTGAGATTGACTGCCTTCCAGGTCATTAAGCCGTTCGGCAATTCTTCCAGCTCTTTGAACTCCAACAATGCGGTGGTACCGATCCGGTCTTTTGCTTGTTGTGGGTCTTTGATGCCTGGAAGCTCGACGATGAGGCGGTCTTTACCAGAGCGCTGCACCAACGTTTCAGACACCCCGAGGCTGTTGATTCGATTATTGATTACGGTTTCAACGCCGCGCATAACTTCTGGGGTAATCTCGGGCACCGCTGGTGACGGCAGTGCCTGCAAGACGAGCTGGCTGCCACCGCGCAAGTCGAGACCGAGCTTAAGGCTTGTGAAAAGAACATAACCATTGTATTTCTCAATGATTTGGATGTTGTTGGCAAGTTGCGCGTCATCCATCAAGCGTTTTTGAGTATCTTCCTTCTCATACTCGTTCATCTTTGCGTAATTCGGCATCGCTCGAAGTCGCTTGTCAACTTCTGCTCTTAGCTCATACGATGGAAGGTTGCCCAGTGCGATCCAGTCGTTGACCGTCTTTTCGGGTTCTACGTGAAACAGTGTCACGAGAGCCCAGCCTAGTGCGACGACGACAGCGATTGGCTTCCAATCTTTGATGAAAGGGCCAGAGCGTTTTTTTGCCATTAGTTAGTAAATTCCGTTCACAACAACGTTTCCCATTCTAGCGCAGGGAGGCAGGCTCCATGCCAAGAGCAACAATCTCATAAGGTATGAGCGGTGACGCAAAAAGATGTGTGATGGGATGCGAAGTGCACCGTGACGGGATGCAAATATACGTGACGGGATGCGAAAAACGTGAGATGGACGTGAAAGGCTGAGATGGATGCAGCAAGAGCGAAACACTTTGTCAGCACATCGAACTGATACCAAATATGGTATCGATGCAATTTGGTATCGACTAGGCTTTAGCTAAACGGTGCAGACCCTATCGCCGCCACGTTGGGCAGCTGATTCCATTGCTTCGATGCCGCGTGCCAGCAACTCGTCGTGTTCGCGGGCATGTGCAGGAAACGCTGCTAGACCGACACTGGCTGTCACCTTTACGTTGTGCCAGTTGTGCGTGATGGTTTGTGTGCCGATGCGCTGGCGGATTCTTTCCGCGACGATAGAGGCTCCAGACGCGTTCGTTTCAGGAAAAATAATCGCAAATTCATCAGCGCTATATCGAGCTGGAATGTCAACGTCGCGAATGGCGCCTCTCAAGACGTTTCCCATCACTTTGAGAACCGCGTCTGAAGTGAGAGCGCCATACTGTCGGCTAATGTCTTTGAAGCCATCGATAGTGACCATGCACAATGCGACTGGACGCTTGTAGCGTTTGGCGCGCTTCAATTCATCCTTCATTTCTTTGATAAAGGTGCGTGAGTTGTAGAGGTCAGTCAAAGTGTCGAGAAGAGCAAGTCTTTCAATTTCTTCGCCTTTGACGTTGGCCATGCGGCTTTCGGTGCTAGTCAGAAGTGAACGCTGTTCGAGCTCTTTCACACGCTCGATTACTTGCTGGTCCATGAAGGCTTTGTTGCCAAGGGCGTTCTTGTGAGGCGAGTTTTCCAGAACTCTGCAAAACATACAGGTTCTTCCGCTACAGATATGATCGTTGCGACCGATACGACCCGTCATGACTAACCTTCCTATTTCTCTGAGAACGCGCTATTCGCTACTTTCCCTGAGCCCTGCTGCACGAAACCTAACGGACAGTATAGAGGAATTTAAGGGCTGCAGCCACACAGGTAGGGATTCTGTTGCCAAAGGTGCGACTGCTGTTGCCAATGGCTGTGGTGGAAGCGTCGGATAAATCGGGTAATTTCAGACGAGTTCGCCACCAACTACGATTGCTCGGCCGTCAACGAAGAGGTCGAGAAGTCTGGTTTTTCCGTGAAGGAGCAGGTCATACGGATTGTCTGATCCGTGTGTTCGATGCTCCAGTTTGAAGACGGCGATGTCGGCGAGTTTGCCTGCCTCGATACTGCCTATTTCCTGGTTCAAATTCAAAATTCTGGCGGCGTCTAGAGTCATGCTGTTGACGATCTGTTCTGAACTCCACTGCATCGTCGGTAAGTGAGCGCGGTGCAGATCGGTCGCGAAACGCGCTTCGTTGAGTAGATTCAAATCGTCGTTGGATGCAAGCCCATCTGTTCCCAGACCGAACTCAAGCCCCGCGGCGATCAGATTCTCGAGCGAGGCGCGACCGTTTCTCAGCTTCGCGTTGCTGCGCGGACAGTGCGCAATTTTCGTATTCGTCTCAACCAGAATGCGAATATCGTCATCATCTAGATGCACGGTGTGTGCGGCGATCAGGTTGTCGTCAAGCAAGCCGTAGTTCTTCAAATGTTTAGTTGGTGACGCACCTCTTCCTTTCCAACGAATTTGCGACAGCTCTTCTAAAATTCCGCTATCGCTGGTGGCTAGGTTTGGATTGAATAATTTCTTGACGAACGTCAAATATTCATCGATGCGTCTATTGTCAGACCCTATCCACTGGCACTCTTCGTGAGACTCAGACAGGTGCGCCATCAGGGGCAATCCTTTCTCTTGCGCCCACGTTGTTGCCTTCAACCACAGTGTTGGGCACACCGTATATGGTGCGTGCGGCGCCACTGTAAGTTTGATTTTTTCAGTCGCCATGGCGACGCGAGATGCAGATTCGGTAGTGTTCTTCAGAGCGTCGTATTTCGCTAGCCAGTGTCCCCAAACAGCGTTCGCCTCGTCGTCTCGCAGCCCAAAAAGTTCCAATCCGACGATGCCTCGCAACCCGGTTTCAGCTAACGCATGCACCGAGTATCCGCTAAAGGAGCTGTCGACGATGCAACTCGTACCAGCTAGAGCGGCTTCCCTGGCGCCAAATGCGGCGGAGCTACGCCACTGGTCGGGACCCCATTTTGAAGATGTAGAAACTAGTCTGCAAATCCAGTCGAACATGCCTGACTCAACGTCTGAGCAACGTAACGCTGAATAATCCAGATGCGTGTGCAGGTTAATCAGTCCCGGCAGCAATATGGCATCGCCGTAATCATGCGGCTCCTCTGCCAGCCCTTCCAAAAATTCTGGTGGGTATTTGTAACTCAATTCGGCTTTGAAAAGCACATCTATTATTGTGCGGTCTTCAATCACGACTGCGGCGTCTTTCATAGGCGGGCCCGAGATTGGCAGCACCCAGTGAGCGAATAAAATGCGACAGTCGCTCGGGTCTAAATGCATCAGCTTCCTCTAAGAATCGGCGGCTAGGCGCGAAAGATGGCGGTTGTGTTGTAATATTATGCATCGTCAAGCGTGCAGTTCAGCGGTCGGTGGTCAATCCGTCGCGCTGACGGACGATTTCCAAGGTGTTTTGTGAAGGTTCAAGTTGACGATCTAAAAGGATTGCCGCATCACCGGCTCGATTTTGTGTTTCGCGAAGAACTCAGCGAAACCCAGGCGATCAAACCTGCCGTAGGTGAACTTTCAGCAATGTGGAGCGCCTCGGGCGTGCGTGTCGAAGGGCAAATTAAAACGCTTCTAAAATTGAATTGCGATCGCTGCTTGAATCCGTACTTCCAAAGTTTGAGCATAGACATCGATGAGCGCTTCGTTCCCAACTCCTATCTGGTCATTCCAGAAGAAGGGAAAAACGAAAAGCATGACGGAGAATTGCTTCGCGACGACTTCGTCGAGCCTCTGCCGGATGATGGAATTCTTGACATCACTGATGTTGTGTATCAAGCTGTAACGTTGGCAACTCCGACCTACTGCTCTTGCGGTGACGAATGCCCTGGACCTCCAGAACGTGCCACTGGTGGGGCTTCCGGAGGAAAGGCGACGGCAAAATCTGGCGCTGGCGGCTCGAAAACAGACGACCGTCCAATAGATCCGCGCTGGAAGAACTTAAAGACTCTGTTTCCAAATGAAGATTCCAAAGAAAATTCGTAGATAATAATCAGTTCCGGACCTGGAGGTTTCCACACACGTCATGGCTCAGCCAAAGAAAAAGACATCACATCAAAAGCAGCATCAGCGACGAGCTCACTGGAAAGCTGAATTGACCACCTTGACTAACTGCACGAATTGCGGCGTCACTTGCCGCCCGCATCATGTCTGCACCTCATGCGGATATTATTCCGGTCGTCCAGCCCGTCGTGAAGAAAGAGTTCAAGGCACATAATTATTGGGCTGAGCACTCGTACGAGTGCTTGGCAGCAATTGGGAGTCAGGAATGATTCGTATAGCAGTGGACGCCATGGGTGGCGACTACGCACCGCGCGAGATAGTTCATGGCGCGGTGCTTGCTGCAAGAGAGTATGGAGTCGCGATTCAACTCGTCGGCGTCCCTGACGCCATTCAGGCAGAATTGAAGCGCCACTCGACCGCCGGTCTGGAAATCACCATCGTGCCTGCGAGCGAAGTCGTGGCGATGGACGAAAAGCCTAGCCGCGGCGTCATGCGCAAAAAAGATTCATCGATTGTCATCACCACTAAGCAAGTGGCCGAGGGTTTGGCAGACGGAATGGTTGCTGCCGGGTCAACCGGAGCTGCTGCTGTAGCCGCGCAAATCGGATTGGGCAGAATCAAGAACGTCGACCGTTCAGCGATTGCTTGCTTGATGCCGACTTGCACACCGAACCGTTGCATCGTTATAGATGTAGGCGCGAACGTCGAATGTGACGCGCATCAACTTTTGCAATTTGGCTTAATGGGTTCAATCCTCGCCAAAGGTCTGATGAATATTGACAAGCCGACTGTGGGATTGCTCAATATCGGTACGGAAGAAACTAAAGGTAATCAACTCGTTCAAGATGCCTACAAGCTTTTGAAAGAACACGAGAACATCAATTTTCTTGGATTCGTTGAAGGTCGCGATTTCCCGATGGGGAAATGCAACGTCTGCGTCACTGATGGATTCACCGGGAACGTCGCCTTGAAGACTGCCGAAGGCATCTCGAGAATGATAACTGTCATGCTCCGACACGAGTTGTTGCGCACGGTGCCTGGAAGATTAGCTTCTGTCATGGCTAAACCAGCCTTGATTGCATTGAAGCAACGCATTGACTACAACGAAGCCGGTGGCGCTCTTCTGGTTGGTGTCAAAGGCGTCTGCGTTATCGCCCACGGCGGCTCGCGCTCTGTCGCTGTGAAAAATGCAATTCGAGTGGCGAAAGACATGGTGGTGGCGGATGTGGTGCGCAAGATCGAGACCACCATGAACCCCACGATAATGTCAGCTCTCGGTGCGGCTTGTCTTGTTGTTAGTTTGGGTTGCATCACGTGAGCATGCCCGTTGGCGCAAAACTGATTGGTGTAGGTGCGGGCATTCCCAGCGCAGTTGTCACCAATGCGGATCTCGAGAAATTTATTGAGACGTCTGACGAATGGATTGCCAGTCGCACTGGCATTCGTGAGCGTCGCATCGCGTCAGAAGAAGAGACGACTTCGGCTCTTGCTATTTTGGCTGCGAAGGATGCAATTGCATTCGCGCAAATCGATCCAAGCATCATCGATTTGATTATCGTCGCAACGTCGACGCCCGACAATTTGTATCCATCCACTGCTTGTGTGGTGCAGGCTGCGATCGGTGCTCCACGCGCGGCTGCGTTCGATCTCGAAGCGGCTTGCACCGGCATCATCTATGCTCTCGCTGTAGCGCAACAATTTGTCGGTTCTGGAACTTTCAAAACAGTTCTTGTGATCGGGGTGGATATTCACTCCCGATTTTTGAACTGGGAAGACCGTAACACCTGCATCTTGTTTGGCGATGGTGCGGGCGCATTTCTGCTGCAAGCCTCTGAAGACGAGAACGAGATGCTTGCCACTTATCTTCGTGCAGATGGTACAGGCGCGCATCTTTTGCATATTCCAAATACTGGAACAGCATATCCTCATGCTGGAACAACGCCACCAAAGGCTATGGATCGATTTTTGCAAATGAACGGTCGTGCCATTTACGAATTCGCTGTGCATGCGGTTCCCGAAGCTGTTCGAGCAACAGCGGCAAAAGCTGGTATCAGGGTCGAAGATATTGATTTCCTCGTACCGCATCAGGCTAATCGACGAATTATCAATTCGGCTGCTGAGCGTCTGAACATGAGTAAGGAACAAATCGTAAGCAACGTGGATGAATTAGGAAATACATCGGCTGCCTCGATTCCGCTTGCTCTTTGGCAAGCGATTCGACGTAAACAAGTGCAGCCACCGTCGACGTTGTGTCTGGTTGGATTTGGTGGCGGATTGACGTGGGGTGCTGCAATCGTCAAATGGACCGCAAAAGATAAGCGCGAAGAAATTAGATCAGAAGGCTCAGGCTCAGAGAAGTAAGGAGAGACAACGTGGGAAAAATCGCTTGCCTATTTCCAGGTCAAGGTTCGCAAAGTGTCGGTATGGGCGGAGATCTTGTCAATGAATTCGAAGAAGCGCGCAAGCTTTTTGAATCTGTCGATCAAATTGCCGGTCGCTCGCTCAGTAAGCTTTGTTTTGAAGGACCGGAAGAAGAGCTGAAGCGAACCGTCAACACACAACCAACAATTTTGAGCGTCTCTCTGGCTGCTTGGAAGTGCTACCAGAGCCTCGGTGGACCGAAGCCCGATTTCGTTGCAGGGCACAGCTTGGGCGAGATCACAGCGCTGGTAGCTGCTGATGTTCTTACTGTAGAAGAAGCTGTTCGTCTAGTCGAGAAGCGTGCGCACTTAATGGAAGAATGTCCAAAAGGCGCGATGTCTGCGGTTCTTGGTGTGCCTGCTGATGTTTTGGAAAAGTGCTGCGCCGATGCTCACGCCGAGCTAAAAGATGGTGGCGCGAAAGACACTGATGCAGTGGTGATTGTCGCCAACTTCAACACTCGCGATCAATTGGTTATTTCAGGCAATCCGAACGCCGTGGCAAAAGCCGGAGAGAAAGCCAAAGCCGCAGGCGGCAAAGTGATACCACTTCCAGTTGGCGGTGCATTCCATTCACCATTGATGTCAGCTGCATCAATCGAATTTGCCACCGAAATAGGCAAAGCACAATTTAGAGATGCATCGTGCGCGGTAGTACAAAACTTCGACGCAAAACCATCGACTAATGCAGCCGAGATCAAAGAAAAACTCGGTCGCCAAATGGAAAGCGCAGTGCGTTGGTGCCCAACAATCGAATACATGCTGGCGCAAGGCGTAGACACATTCATAGAAATCGGACCAGGCAAAGTTCTAGTCGGAACAGTAAAGAAGATCGACAGATCCGCCAGAATGTTCAACGTCTCCGATTCAACTAATCTAAAAGCCACAATCCAAGAACTAAAACACGCCCTGGTCTAACAAACCGCATTAGCAGAAGTCTTATTAACCACAATATTTCGCTTAACGAGCTCATCAAAAAACGCCTGTCGAGGCACGCACTCTTCAGGTGCCAACACTCCGTGTTTTTCAATCAACCCTTTCGCCATCATCTGTGCCACTATGGAAGGTGGCACGCCTGTATCAAGCGCTCCGCAAGAAACTTTCCATTTCTTGTCCGCATAAATAATACTTTCCAAACGCACCAGCTTATCAACGCCCTTGGCTGAGCCTTTCACGTCAACCCGAATAACTTCGCAATCATCTGGAGTTTGCGCTGGCACAGGGAATTTCTCAATCATCTTAGCCAGTACTTTTCTCGGCACAACTTGAGCGCCCTGCACTTCAACTGGTTCAGGACTACCAAGACCCAAGTCCACAAGCAACTTCAACTTCTCATGAAACTCTTGCGGCAAGCCAAGTCTGAAAGTAACTGCCTTGATGTGTTTCTTCGCATAGCTCGTTGGCAGTGTCAAAACTTCCGAATGCAAAGTCAAAATCGCTTTTGCTTTGCCCACAGGTTTTGGAAAATCGATAGTCACTTCGCCCGACATAGGCGGCTTGGCGCGATATTCTCCCTCTTCGAAAACCATCGGCTGTTTAGTGTACTCATCGAGGATAGTGTCGAGTGAGTACGGAGGAGCAAGTGGATGATCCACTTTAACGAAATCCACGCAGCCGACATAGATGTCGATTGAATCGACACGGTCAAGTTCCTCTGCGCCTTCTGCTGCCATAACGTTTGTCATGCCAGGTGCCGCACCCATACCGAGCACGGCCAAAAGATTTAGTTGCTTGAATTTCTCGTGCAATTCCAATTGTTTTTTAGTCACGTGGAACAGACCGCCCAAATCCATGTAGTTGCAACCGGCTTCAGCAGCAGCTTCCATCACATCTACGTTGAACAAATACGGCGTAGAGTTGATCACAACCGACGCGCCCTTGAGCAGAGTGACTAGTTGATCTCGTTTGGTCAAATCAGCAAAGACAGCGCTAACTTTGACTCCGCCGAGTTCACTCTTGAGCTTTTCCGCTAATTCCAAATTGAAATCGGCAATTACTACGCTATCGATTTCAGCTGCTTCTGCCAGGTCGCGAGCAATGATTTGTCCCATGGCGCCGGCGCCGCCCAATACCACTATCTTTTTCAAGACGTCGTCCTCTATGTGAATCGCCCCACAATGAGGGCGTTGCATGACTACGCCAGTAAGTTTATCCGACGAATATCTATCCGGCAACTTGCTGGAGCTACCACTCGAGAGGCCAAGCAGGTTGTAAACGTCTATGATTGGAGCTTAGCCTTAAACAGGGGAAGCCGATGAGTTACGAATGGTTAGTTGTCAACGTAGGTCTTGCTGATGCTCAAGAACAGTTGAACGCTTTGGATCAACAGAAGTACGAGATTTTCACGACACATCCTTTCGTCGAAGGCGAAATCAATGCGCTGTCGATTATTGCTCGGCGTCCAAAGAAAACGAGCGACATTCGCTACTAATTGCGTTGCTCGGTTGGATTTAGGTGACATTTAATTACTGCTCGCACTTCTGCGAACTCACTCTAACGGTGGGTTGCCTAAGCGCAGGCTTGAGGTAATAATAGTGATTGAACTTGAGTTTAAAATCCGACAACGGTGTGACTGGACCAAGCAGTACACAGGCTCTTAAGGATTGAAAAATAAGCCAGACAACGTGATTTCCTGGTCAAACAACTGCAAGTTCTGTGAACACGGTGACACGAGATCCTTCTAAAGTCTCCCTTCCAAGATCCCCTACTAAGATCCATAAATCCCTAATTAAAACGTCATTGGTTAATGGCGGAAGATCTATTTGAGTGAGTTTTTTTGAGCTCAACTACAGCTGTCGTCATCATCGAAACCAGGCAACTTGAAATGGCAAAACTATCCGTGTTCCGACAGGTGCACCGTATATGAACACGTCCCTCGCTCAAGAATTTGAGTGCGAGGCAATTATTCCGCATCATAAGTGGTGGCAATCTGCCCTTATGGTTTTCGCCGTTCTTTGTTTTTGCACTTTAATTGGATCATACGTCGCTAACTTTCTCGATCACGAGAACGTGATCATGATTTACTTGCTCGGAGTGGTTTGGATTGCTTCGCAGTGCGGGTTTCGGGCGGCTCTGGCTTCGTGCTTGTTGAGCATTGCTTCGTATGATTGGTTCATTCTGCCACCAAGCTTTTCGATTTTACCGTCAGATCCGCAGCAGATGTTCACGTTCGCAATCATGGCGGTCGTAGCAGTCGTCTTGGCTCGACTGACAGATTCTCTGCGTATGCATGCGAAGCTGAGAGGGCAACAGGCTGAGCTTTTAGACTTGACGAATGACGCTGTTTTTGTTTGGAGCTTGACTGATTTCAAAATAGCCTATTGGAATACTGGTGCAGAAAAAATGTTCGGTATTACTCGCGATCAAGTCTTAGGACGTAACGTCAAAGATCTGCTAAGAGGAAGTCGCGCACCTGAAAGTTTCCTCCAACAGCTGCTGGAGCAGGGGCAATGGAATGGTGAAGTGACGTATCAGCACACTGATGGCACTCCGATGGTTGTGGCAAGCCGACTTATGATCAAGCGTGGTGAAGATAAATCGCCTATCGCAGTAGTCGAATTTTGCACTGATATCAGTGAGCGCAAAGTAGCAGAGACTCGAATACGAGAGTTTTATTCCATCGTTTCGCACGAGTTGCGCACACCACTCACATCAGTTTTCGGCTCACTGCGTTTGCTTGAATCAGGCACGGTGCAACTCGGCACAGGCACGAGCGAAGAGTTGATCAACATCTCCAGAATAGAAATTCAGAAAGTGATTGGATTGGTGAATGACATTCTAGACTTGCAAAAAATGGAGTCGGGTATGTTGGAGATACATGTAAATCCAATGAGTTCAGAAGAGTTGCTTCGCAATACGTGTAAAGGAATGCAAGTTCTGGCCGATCAGTCGTCTGTGGAGTTGATTCGAAAGCCCGCTGATGATGTGGTATTCAACGCAGACTACAACCGCATTCTGCAGGTGATGACGAATTTAACTGCTAATGCAATTAAATTCACACCCTCAGGCGGCACCGTCACCATTCAGGCTCAAATGCAAAATCCCGAGAAAATTCGTTTCTCAGTGGAAGATACCGGATGTGGTATCGATGAAAAACAGTTTCCAAAGTTGTTCAAGAAATTTCAACAGCTAGATTCGTCTGATTCCAGGCAGTTTGGTGGAACCGGATTGGGGCTGGTCATCTCGAAATCTCTAGTCGAGCAACATGGCGGAGCGATTGGAGTTGATAGTATCGTCGGGCAAGGCACCACTTTCTGGTTTGATTTACCCATTGCGGGTGATGTGAAAGTGGCAACCGCAGACGCCCCAATCGACCGCCTTTGAAGCGCGTTAGTTGAACATCGTATTCAATGTGGCGAAGGTTTTTTCGTACTGATTCGTTCGCTCAGCCATGCGCAGTTCTCTTACTCTTTCGACGAGAATTTCGCCTTCTTTGATGTCCGAATTTTGGAGAATTGATATCACTTCTTCCACGTATTCGTTCAGAGGCATTGCTCGTGGATCTTGAGCCTGAGCCTGTCCACCAAGTTCGGTTGCCACATAAGGTGGCGGAAGTTCGAGAACTTCAACCTTATCTTCGAGCTGAAAACGCACCGATTGCAGCCATGAGTGTAAGAATGCTTTTGTTGCGCTGTAGGTTGGTGCTTTGGTCAGCGGCACAAACGCCAGTCCCGAAGTTGTCGCCATTATGGTGGCATTTTTCTTTGAACTTAGAACGGGCAAAAGTGCTGCTGTGAGCCTAATTACGCTGGTTATGTTGGTATCGATCGTGGATACGATTTCGTCCATGTTCAAGTCGCCATCGGTCCAGTTCTCGAATTTGGCTACTCCCGCATTGTTGATAAGCACATTCAATTCGGGATATTTCTGCTTCACTGTTTCTGCGAATTTGGTTATGCCTGAAGTGTTTTCCAGGTCCAGTTGCAATCCTTCAATACCAGGATTTGCTTTTGCAACCTCATCGAGAAGGTTTTGTCTGCGACCGGCAATGATTACTTTATTACCGAGCTTGTGAAAGGCTTCCGCTAGTCCGCGACCGATGCCGCTAGTGCCGCCTGTTATGAGGATAGTATTGCCTTGTAATTTCATTGATTGTTCTCCTTACGCCCCGCCCCTGCCAGAATTTAGAGGTTTGGGTTTCAACTTACAAAATTTGTTATTTGTAACTATAGCATGGGCATCTTACAAAATCTAGATTCTGTAAGTTAAAATTGAAAGCGGGAGCACAGAATGCCAAAAACCGGCCTAACACAAGAACAATTGAAGGAACGCGTAATCGAGCAGACGATTGAGCGTATGCGGAAGTTTGGTTATGAGAAGGTGCGATTAAGCGATATCGCTAAGGACCTGGGCGTAACTCATGCCGCTCTGTACGGTCACTTTGCTGACAAAGCAGCTCTGTTCGATGCCGTCAGTGAGCGCTGGATAAACGATATCGATCGACAGCTTACAGATGTTTGCGACGATCGCACCATCAGCAATTCGCTTGAAAGAATTACGAGATGGTTTGTGGTTTTGCATCGCGCCAAGCGTGAAAAGGTTCAATACGATCCTGAGATTTTTCGTGCATTCAATATGTCTGCCCAAATTGAAAAAGAATTCGTGCAACGACATCTCGCGTTGATGGAAACTCAACTGACCAGCCTTGTGCAACGAGCTATTGATGATGGGCTAATGAATGGGGAAGCCCACACGATAGTCAAAATTTTGTTCACTGCCACGATCGAATTTCACTTTCCGACAATGGTGCTTGAGCGCATCGGCGAAGAGCGCGAACATCTTTTAGAACAGATACTATCCACCATTTATAAGGGACTTAAATAGCTGTTGCTTTAGGTTCCGCAGATAGCAGTGTTCGAGTAAACAAAAGTATTTCTGCCCGCCTTTTCGCGTCGTAGAGCGCAGTATCAGCTAGCCTTAGCAAGAAGTCTGGATTGACGCAAGCTGTTTCCGTCAGTGCGATACCGATACTTGAACTTGAACTGGTCGTGTATGGTGTCACCAAGTATGGTGCAGCTTCGATCGCTGAAGTGAATTAGTAGTTGACGTGGTTAGAACCAGCGCCTTCATATCGCAATGGTCCACCATTACTGCTCTGGATCATTTGTTGGATCTGCGATGGTGGTTGATAGCGCTGCTGCAACTGGATTTGATTTTGAATGAACTGCTGATTGTTCTGATTGTTGCGGTAGTAGCCAGGGTTCATATCGCTGCGGATCTGATCGCCTGCTGTTCCAATGTTCGCTCCCCACTTCGAACTCGGTAGACTCGGGGCTGAGAAACTTCCACCCTGCTGTCGACGGTTCGCCTGCGCGTTTTGCTGAGCGCCGATTCGGTTATCTGTATATTGATTGTCTCCAGCTGTTCCGATATTGGCTCCGAGAGATACTCTCGGCAGACCGGGGTTCGCCTGAGGACCGCTCTGTTGGATCCCGCGAGCAGACTGGCTCATCGTACCGCCGCCGATGTACGAGCCGGACGGTGAAGCCAGACCGTTCCCGCCGTAGATGATGCGAGAGTCGACTCCGTTGGCATTGTAAGACTGCGCGAACGCTCCTGATGCGCAAAGGCTCACCAGGCAACCAAGTGTTGATATAAAAGCGAGTTTTTTCATTCTTTTGTTGATCCTGAAGCGTCCACTCTACTTCGATTGTAATCGAGAGAGCAAACAATTGGGCATGAGGCGTCAGGTGATTAATCTAGTAAGTGCCACGACTATACCAGGTTGTCAAGGAATTGCAAGTGAAATCGCGACCTGCTGGAACTTCCGGACGCTCGCATCCGACTAATCTTCACTACAGTTTCGGGAGATGCAGGCATGAAAGAGGCTGAAAGCACTTCGTCCATTTGGAACGACAAGTTGGAGCTGCCCAAGTTTCCGACTCTGACAGAGGCAAAAGATTGCGATGTTTGCATCGTCGGGGGCGGTATTACCGGCTTCACAGCCGCATTCCTTCTCGCGTCTGAGGGCAAATCTGTCGTGATCATCGACGACGGTCCACTCTGTCATGGTGAAACCGAACGTACCACAGCTCATGTCACTGATGTGCTGGACACGAGATACCACCGGTTGATTGAAAAACATGGTGTCGAGAACGCCCGCATAATTTTTCAGTCTTATCGCGCTGCTCTCGATCAGATTGCCATGATCGTTCGCCAGGAAAAAATTGATTGCGATTTTGAGAAAGTTGATGGACACCTCTTTTTAGATCCCGAAACAAAGCTGGGTGAACTTGAAACTGAGTTGTCTGCAGTATCAGAGCTAGGGTTTGCCAATGTGCGGTTGACTGAATGTCCACTTGTCCGCAAAGAGCCCATGCCCTCACTGTGCTTTCCCGACCAATACCAGTTCCACGTCTGGAAATATATGGATGGTTTGATTGACGCCTGCCTCGACCGAGGTGTTCAAATTTTTGCCAACACGCATATAGGTGGTATCGAGGATGGTGACACTGTTTTGGTTAAAAAAACTAATCAGGAGAACGTAGCGGTTAGCGCCAAAGCTGTCATCGTCGCCACCAACAGTCCAATACTCGGACTGGGCGTACATTTGAAACAGGCTGCTTATCGTACCTACGCAATCGCTGGTCGAATTCCAATCGGCGCGATGCCAAAGGGTCTTTTCTGGGACACAGCTGAGCCGTATCACTATGTTCGCACTCAACCTATAGAAGATGATTTGGAATACCAACTACTTATAGTTGGGGGTGAAGATCATAAGACTGGTCAAGCGGATGACTTCGCTGAGCGATTCTCTCGACTGGAGCAGTGGGCGCGCGAGTGGTGCGCAAATTTCAAGACTGTTGATTACAAATGGTCAGGACAAGTTTACGAGCCGTTTGATGGAATTGGATTTATAGGTAAGCAACCGGGAAGTAAAGGCATTTACATCGCAACTGGCGCGTCTGGAGTGGGAATGAGCTTCGCCGCACTGGCTGGAACGTTGTTAACGGATGAGTTGTGCGGTCGCGAAAATTCCGCTGCTAAGTTGTTCGATCCAGCTCGAGTGCCGCTCAGCAGTCCAATTGACTTTATAAAGGAAAACATCAACGCCGCTGTTCAATTTGTCGACTATGTAACTAAGCCCGAAATCACATCTGTAATGCAGATTCATCCCGGCGAAGGGGCGGTTGTGACGCGTAACGGCGAGAAGATTGCAGTTTGTCGAGATGATCACGGGAACTTGTGTGAGCGCTCTGCGGTGTGTCCACACTTGGGTGGGATCGTCGCTTGGAATTCGCTTGAAAAGAGTTGGGACTGCCCCGTTCACGGATCGCGCTTCGACATGAACGGAAAGGTTCTTGACGGTCCTGCTAATAAGGATTTGGCTGAAGCTTCGCATAAACTCGTTGACGAACCTGAGCAAGAGTCACACTCTAGTGCTGACAAGAAGGCTTCCTGACCGAGTGAGCTAAGCCGGCAAAGTTAGTGCGCGTTTATGCGCCGCGTCTTCTGCTGCGTCGTTGAGTGGGCTGAGAGTGACCGCTCCGTGCCGTCTTGCCAGCGCTTGAGAAAGTAATTCATCGGCAAAGTGTGGGTTCTTCGGCAGAATCGAACCATGTAAGTAGGTACCATATACAGTGCCGCTGACCGCGCCTTCATATAGATCGTCGCCGTTGTTTCCGTTACCAACCGTTGCTTTACCTAAAGCTTTCAACGACGAGCCGAGAAATGTTTTGCCGCTGTGATTTTCAAATCCCACCAGAGTTGAGCCATCGTCTCGCTTGACCACAACGTTTCCTATCATGCGGCGATTGCCAGCGACAGTGTGAGCGTCTAATAACGAGATGCCCTTCAGCTGCGGACCTTCGTGAGGCTGATAATAATGACCGAGCAGTTGGTAGCCGCCGCATATAGATAGAATTACCGCTCCCGACCCAACTGCCTTGTGTAAATCATCGGAACGTAACACTAAATCTTCAGCGATTGTTTGTTGCTGTTTGTCCTGGCCGCCGCCGATGAAGTAGAAGTCGAAGTAGTCTGGATCGATCTTTTCGCCTAATCCGATTGGCTGAACAGTGGCTGTGATCCCCCGCCAGCGCGCTCTTTGAACCATCGTGATGATATTGCCGCGATCGCCGTATATATTCAAAAAGTGAGCGTAAAGATGACCGATTCTCAGATCCATATATTTCCCTGCCTCGTAATTTTATTGTCGCATGCAAAGAGAAAACCTGACTTACGGTTTGTAAAAGCGGTCTGAAGTGGCTTGGGTTGAGAGTTTTAGCGACATAGACTTTCAAGCGTCACGAGCCGCTCAATTGTCGAGTTGTCATGAGGATCGAATTAATTTGGCTTGGTAAATGCACCATATTCGGTACCTTGCCATCTGTCCAACAGCCAAACTGGCACTACTCTTGGTGGCTTTTGCGTATGACATTGAACTTCGACTATCGGTTACATGTCTGATAACTACAAATGTCATGTAGGCAGTTGAGTTCTTGATAAGCCGGTTGCCATGAAGCTAGCAGGGATCGGTCTTTCGGGGATCTGCAAAACATATATTTTGGGCGACCAAATGTTAAATTGTTAACGTTATTTAAGAATTCGCTTTGCAGCTGTACATGCGGTTTTTAACCGGTTGTTTTACATCGGAACAAATTTTGGGGTTTTAAGTCTACGTTGCTATGGAACATTTAAGCTATGATGGCGGACGTTAGATCGGGTCATTGCAAGGGAGTGATTACTATATGACAAAGGGGTTTGCAACCTTACTTACTGGACTTGTTGCCGTAAGTGCGAGCACCTTGATCAACACATCACCTGTTAGTGCTCAAGGCGCTACCAACGTGAGTGAGTTGACAGACGTTGTAGGAAACGAATGGGCCTACAACGCTCTCAAGGAGCTTGTAAACAATCCGTGCCACGTTCTCGTGGGTTATCCGGACAGAACATTCCGCGGACAAAAATCCGCAACACGTTTTGAACTCGCAGCTGCTCTATACAAATATGAGCAGTGTATTACAGAAAGACTCGCTACCAAAGCGGATAAAGCAGACTTGGAAAAGTTCGCAGCTTTGTTGGATGAGTTCCGTGGTGAATTGAACGCGCTCAAAGCTCGTGTAGATTCACTCGAAGCACGCATGAAGTTGGTTGAAGATAAGAACATCGAGCAAGATATGCGCCTTGCATATGCTGAACGCCAAAAAGGATTTATCTATGAGCGTTTAGTTAAAGGCACATTTATTGACGGTAGAGACATTGTGGTTGGTGTTGGACGCGGTCTCCGCGGTATTTACGAATACTTGTTCTAAACAGACAAGTAGTCGCCTTCACTGGCTCTATTCTGATGACCATGATCTACTAAGGAACTCCCGGGGCTTATGTCGCGGGAGTTTCTTTTGTTCATAACGGAGTGAACGATGGAAAAAGAACTCGGACCTTTGCCGTTATTGGAATCTTTCAGTGCAGAATTGGTCTTCGCCCTTGACATTTGCGAGCAAGCTGGACGTATAGCGTTGCCGTGTTTTCTCGAGGGCATCGCGACGACAGAAAAAGACGATGGCAGCCCAGTCACCGCAGCTGACAAAGAATGTGAACGAATCATTCGTCAAGCGATTGCGTCAAGATTTCCTGATGACGCCATTTTAGGTGAGGAAGAAGGCGAATCTGCTGGATCGTCGAAAGATGGCAAGCAGCGCAAATGGATAGTTGATCCCATCGACGGCACGTATGGATACGCCAGAGGAATTCCGTTCTTCTCGACTCTGTTGGCGTTAGAGGTAGACGGTGAAATCGTCCTGGGTGTGGTTTCGGCGCCAGCGATGAACGACATGTTCTGGGCCGAAAAAGGGCGTGGTGCCTACAAAAACGGTGCCCGCATCCACGTTTCGGATTACAAAGAATTTTCGCAATCGCAATTTTCGTTTGGTGGTGCCAACAGAGTTTTGGCGGAAGGCTATTGGCCTGGCTTTACTAAGTTGATTGAAAGCACTGCAAGGCAAAGAGGTTTTGGTGATTACCTGGGATTTGCTTACGTGTTCGAAGGTAAAGCCGAAGCTCACATCGAAATAGGCGTAAAGCCCTGGGATTTAGCGCCAATGAAGATTCTGGTCGAGGAAGCGGGCGGCAAATATACTGATTTGAGCGGTGGAAATTCAGTCTACACCGGCAGCTGCATCGTCACGAATGGAAAGAATCACGAGGCGTGGCTTTCTACTCTGCTGAGCAAGTAATTCTCCGTGACCGGCTCTGCACCGCATATGGTGCTGCGACTATTTCTCTTTTCAATGCTGTCATCACTACTAACGACAGCATCAGTGACTCGTGGTCTGGCGCAATCTTCGCTGCCTCCGCAAACATCGCAGCCTCCGCAATCATCGCAGCCTTCGCAATCGCCCCAGTCTCCGGTTGAGATCTCAGTCGACCAAACTGGAAGCCAACCTGGCACTTCCGAACCGGCAAAATCGCTAGATGGTAAGCACTTCGCGTACCTTGATTCTTCAGGTTTGACGAGTCTTCGAACGCCGTTCAGCACAATTAAGTTCTGCAGCGCTGCTGACCAAAATCTGGACAAATTCGAACAAAGTTTTCCCTGCCATATAGACACAATACGCTGGCTTGCTGACGGTAATTCGGTTGTTTTTCTTGCCCAGGCGCACGCAACGTCGCCATTGCACCTTTATCAATCAAACTGGCGAACCAGGCTGACACGTGATTTGACACCCTTTGCCAGCCGTAGTGTCGATCGGTTTTGGCTCTCTAAAAATCTCAAAATTTTGATCGCGTCTATAGATCTTGAAAATGTTGGGAAGCGTGAAAAGTGGGTCATTGATACCGTAAGTGGTGCGCTCAGTCGCGTTCCGGAAAATCAGAGAGTAGATGGAACAAGCGTTGCACCAGAAGATCTACTCAGTTGGGAAGCGCCGTGTACGCGGTACTATCCAATCCGGTCTTCATCAAAAACGTTCGCAGGGCAGGAACCTTTCTTGCCGCTCCTGCAAGGTAATGCAGCGCAACGAATCGTTTTCGTCGAACCATCCGCGTCGATAGATCGAGAGCTTAACGCAAAGACTAAAACTTGGACTGAGACAGAAAGGCTTCAATTCGCTGCTGTATGGAAGCAAGTCTGTGAGCGAGTTCCAGGGCTAGCGCTGCGGGCAACGCACGGGCAGCGTTTGAGAGTTGTGAGAGAGCAAGGTCGACAAGTTCCAAAAAACTTCCTCGAAGTGAGTTCTGCCTCTGCTTCGTCTGGAAACGGAGTGCTCATCTTGTACGATACATTTTTCACTTCAGATGGGCCGACTCTTGTTCCCATGACCATACACGAACTGGCTCATGAAGCAGATCTCTACAGGCATCTATCTTTGTCGAGTGAATGGATTAATTTGATCGAACCTATCGTAGCAGCAAGTAACAATGCATTCGCGTTGAGCCGAAAATATGGATTGAAAAGGTTAGATGATTCTGGCGCCAAATATTTTGGTTTACCGAGCGTATATGCTGCCAATAACTGCGCAGAGTCGCTTGCTGAGTGGACTGTACATTATGTCAATGGAACAGTTCCTCCTCCAGAGATCAAAAACTTCATCCAGAATAAAGTTCTAAATCCAAACTGTGAAGAGGAAGCTGTAGACCAAAAAGTGCTGAGCGCTTTTCTAGATATAGAGGCTGAGAAATTTGACCTTGCTGAAAGCGAGTTGCGAAGCCTGATCAAAGCCGATCCAAATTTCTTGAAGCCGTATTATTTTCTCACGCGCCTTTATATCAGAGCGAATCAAATCGAAAAGGCGCTCCAGACATCAAATGAACTTATTAAACGCATGAACTCACTGCACACTAGTTCTGTTCGTAATGATGATTTTGCCTGGAACAACTATCAGCACGCACACATTTTGGCGGACCTGCACGATTATGTGAACTCTCAAAAGTATTTATCCAAAGCGCTTGCGGTACTCCCAGATGAACCCACTTTCCTGAAGTCTCAAAGGTTTCTCACTCAACTTAAGAAAAAATCTGGTCGGAAACAGCCAGATAGAGGGTCTCTCAGAGCCCGTGGAGCGTCAACCGATTTGGCTCATCCTCCTGAAAAGCGTCGAAAACCGTGATTTCGGATGTAAAATACTATTCTTGTTGATAAACTGGCGGTCCAAACGGATATGCAGCGCCGGTAAAGACTGTTTTAGGCATTCCGACGTGGGTCCAAAGCTGAATGGGAAAACATGAATGGTGGAAGTCGATGCGAGCGCGAATGGCGCTTGTTATGTCGATCTCTGGCATCATTCCAATTGCTATCTGTCACATTATCGTTGCCAACGCCCTCGGCGGCATGTCGGGCAATCTGCTCGAGGCATTCTTCTACATACCACTTTTGCCGGTTCTTTTCCTTGTTAACTGGCTGCTGGCCGGTGTCATGCTGGTGCCAATCAATCAGCTTTTGCAAGCCACCGAAAAGTTGGTCAATATGGACATCCGTCAGCGTCTTGAAACGGATCCCACCGAGCCGACCGAGACCTCCGAGTTGCGCAAGTCGTTCAATCGACTGTTGAACAGATTGGAAGAGTCGCTCAACATCCAGTGCCAGTTCGTCGCTGACGCCAGCCACGAGTTGAGAACACCGCTGACCTCGATTCAGGGATACACCAAACTTCTTTTGCGTCGCGGGCAAAGCATTGACGCAAATCTTCTCGCCGAAGCGTTGCAAACTATTTCAGATGAATCTGGAAGATTGATTCGACTGGTCTCTGACCTCTTGCAACTCGCCCGTGCTGACGCCGGTCAAGCTGTTATCAATCAGCAAGAGATCATCGACATGCGCGACGTTTTAGGCAGCGTCGAAGACACCGTCACAGTAATTGCGCCAGAGCAAATCGAGATCCAATTCATTTTGTCGCAAACGCCGATTTATGTGTTTGCCGATGGAGACAGGCTTAAACAGGTCTTCTTGAATTTGACTAACAACGCTATCAAAGCCACTCAAGCTGGCGGCAAAGTTACGGTGACGTTGAGATCTACGAACGGGCAAGCGATCATCAGAGTGATTGATACCGGAATTGGTATCGCTCCGGCTGACCAACAGAGAATCTTCAATCGCTTCTATCGTGTCGAGAGATCCCGCACGCGCAGCCGATTGTATGGTGGTGGAACCGGTCTGGGATTGGCGATCGCGCTGACAATTATCAAGGCGCACAAAGGCACCATTGAACTCGAGAGTGAGTTGAACAAGGGTTCTACATTCACCGTGCGTTTGCCGATCGGAGAGAAGAGCGAGAAGCTGCAACAACCTGCGGCAGCTGGCGGCAGCACTACAATTTCAGAACGTGCAAAAGAAATGGCGTCAGGAGAGCCGATGCGCTCGCCTGAATCAGATAGCCAACTTACCGGCACTGCAGATGGTGTCAAGTAATTATTTCAGCGGTAACCTGCGCAGGTTCGCCTGTGGAAAGCAGCTGCTGCTGTGAATCGACTAAGGTGCAGTGCTTGTCCACGCGCCTGTAGCGGGTGCACCAGACGAAAGCCCGGTCGGATATTCTACTGCTGACTGAGCCGCATATCTGATTTGTGCTGGCGGTCCAAGTCCTGGAACGCTGCCGATAAATGGAACTGCTCCCAAGTTGCACAATGGTCCAACCTGAAAACTGGCGATGCAGGCGTACTCGTAGATAAACGCATTCGAGTCGATTGGCGTTGGCGCTTTGCTGTTTGGACCGCAGTACTGCAGTGCATTGCTGCCTATGTCAGTTTTTTCAATCCAGAGGTCTGCTCCACAGCCGTTAATACCGCCCACAGGTCGGAGGTTGAGGAAGTGACCGAAGCCGGAATTGCGAACAGCGTTGACGTCGCGCTCCATGGCCGTCAAACCCGTGCCGTAATCTGCCGAAGCTGCTGCTGCTGAGGCACCCTGCCTGGCCGCAAGAGAGATCGATGCTGTGCCAACGGCTACTGCCATCAAGTCAAGGGCCGGAAAGAGGGCGAAGAATAGGAAAACGAAGAGCACTGGGCCGAATTCAGCTAGTGATGAGCCTCGTTTAGCGCGGCGTCGTTTGTTAAAAGTGAGCGAACGAGTTTGTAAAGACACAGTGATCTCCCCGCGAGCGGCGGCCTACTTATGTCATACCATGCTGACGGGCGCCTGCATATACGTGCTTGCTTAATTCGCCAGGTCAAGAGCGAAATTGCAGGTTAATCGAGTTCGAATACTTGTCTGCGAAACTCGCTCGCTTACTCTGCTGCTGGAGCTTCGGCTTCTGCTGCTGCTGCTGCTGGGGCCGCTTCGGCGGTCGCTGCTGCGGCTGCTGGAGCTGCGCCTTCTGCTACCGCACGCGGTGCAGTGACTTTGGCGATGATTTCATCAAGTGGATTCAACACTTTGATTTTGTCTGAAACTTTTAGGTCTGAGAAGTGGATAGCACCTTCAATTTCGGTGATCAAGGAAAGATCTACTTCCAAGAAATCTGGGATGTCACCTGGCAATGACTCGATTTCAGCTTCTTGATAGTTTTCTTGAAGCTGTCCACCGAGCACCACTGCGTGAGATGAGCCGACAAACTTGAGAGGTACACTCATTGTCAACTTGCGGTCCAGTCTGACTCTGTAGAACTCTACATGCATCAAGTTGTGGTTGATGCTGCGGCGTTGTACGTGTCTAATGACCGCGTTGACGTTTTGTTTAGTGCCAAAGTCGAGTTCGATCATGTGGCTGTACGCAGCAACCGGCAAGCGGCTGAACTCTTTGGCCTCTACCTGAACGCTTTCAGAATCTTGTCCTGGTCCGTACAAGGTTGCTGGGACGAAGCCGTCACGTCTTAGTGCACGCGGTTTCTTGTCTTCGCGAGCTTTAACGGCTAACTTGATTTTCTCCATGATTCGATAACCTTCTGGGGACAGTGTTGATTCTGACTATGTGTAAGTTCGGACGAATATGCGCTGGGGCGACAGGATTCGAACCTATGAGATGCCTGGATCAAAACCAGGTGCCTTACCACTTGGCGACGCCCCACCGTGTTGGCAGTCCAAAATCTTACCATGCAGGCGTAAACAGCCTTTCGCACGGTGCTTTCGCGCGTAAACTTTGTTACGAACCGCTGCCACAGAGCCTATTTTAGCTGCTTGTCAGGAGCGCAGGTGATTTGCTTGTTCCATTAAGGAGCGGGCGAAGTTCAAAGCTACTTCGGCGTCTTCTTGCCCACTGGCCATGGATGCGAGCGATCTCAATCTTTGGTCGGCGTCGAGCAGTCGCGCAGAAACCTTCGTCAGATCTTTAGATTGTTCCTTGTGGATCTCGACGTGGTTGTCAGCTACTGAAGCGATAATCGGTTGGTGTGTAATGCAAAGAATCTGGTGAGATTTAGCCAGGCGTGCCAGTTTGTCGCGCATTGCCTGAAGCACTCGACCACTCAATCCGGTATCTATTTCGTCGAATATCACCGTTGAAACGCCATCTGCACTGGCAAAGATGGACTTTACTGCCAGCATGACGCGAGACAGTTCACCGCCCGATGCAATTTTCGCAAGAGGCATGAGGGGCTGACCAGGATTCGGAGCGATCATGAACTCGGCGCGGTCTGAGCCTGACGGTGCGATTTCACTGGTGGTCTCGAACTTAAGTTCAAATTTGCATCGTTCCATACCCAGATCGACTAATTCAGCCAGAACTTGTTCGCTCAATTTCTTTCCGAGCTTCTGCCGTTTCGCTGAAAGTTCAGTTGCACTCTCGTTCAAGCTGGCATCGAGGGCTGCCAGTTCTTCCTGCAGACCTTCAGTTGCAGTCTGAGCATTTTCGAGCTTATCTACTTCTTCAGACAATTTATCGTGGTGCGCGATTGCGTCTGAAAGCTCAGGTCCGTACTTTCTTTTCACTGAAGCGAGTACACCGAGGCGTGTTTCAACATTCGAAAGAGCCTCTGGATCTGTGTCCAGCGATGCGCCATATCGACGCAAATGACGTGCCGCTTCTTCGATATTGGCCAGGCTCTGCTTAAGCAAATCCGCTGGCTCGCTTAGCTCCTGGTCGAGTCTTGCGCCGCGTTCGACTTCTGCCAGCGACGTTTGCAAAAGATCGATCGTCGATTTTTCGCCTGAGTGATTCTCGCCACCCATCAAGACTTCATAGGCATTGGTGGCGGCGGCGGAAAGTTGAGCGACGTTCGCCAAAACCTTTTGTTGTTTTGCCAGTTCTTCATCTTCAGATGGGTCATGCAACCGTGCTTCGCTCAGTTCTGTCAGTTGGAAGCGAATGAAGTCGAGGCGTCTCAATCTTTCGTCTTCAGACGTATCTAATTCTTTGATCTGAGCAATCAGTTCTTTTCGTCTGGAGTAAAGTGTTCGTACCTTATCTAGCAGCTTTCTGTGCGGCTGATCGCCGAGGCTGTCTAGCATCTCCAATTGCGCTTGCGGAGACATCAGCGTTCGCGCTTCGTGTTGAGCGTGAATTGTCAAAAGCAGTTGAGACAACTCTTGCACAATTGTGCTATTCACCAGTGTTCCGTTGATGCGAATGCGTGAGCCAGACTTTGTAATTTCGCGGCTGACTGTAACGGAGGCAATTTCGTCGTCAATCAGTTCTTGTTTCTTCAACCACGCCGATATCAGTGGATTGGTTCTAAATGAAGCTTCGATCGATGCTTTTTCGCTGCCGATGCGGATAAAGCCGGCACCCGCTTTTCCACCTAGCACTGCATTTAGTGCATCTATGATGATCGATTTACCGGCACCAGTTTCGCCGGTGAGAACATTGAGCCCGGGTGTCCATTCAACCCTGACGTTCTCTATAAGCGCGAATTCGCGTATTTCTAGACTTTCGAGCATTCACCATATTTGGGGTCATGCCCCAATCGCATATATCGACTGTACACACACGCGATTATCATAGCGCAGTAACGCAATTTTGCACTTTAGAATAATTTGGAACTGCTCGTGCAGAGACATTTCGAAAAAAGTCTGTTACCGTGAACGTCCTTCAGCGGTTCTTCTTTTTGTGACGCGTTGTCTGAGTCGCCTGCAGAGCCAAACCTTACCATCGGGTTGTGACTCATCTTAGCCAGCGTCGCTGGTGAAGTATATGTTAGTGACTCTGGCTACCCTCAACTCGCCAAGGCACTGACTGACTCCAGTGCTGGGAGTCCAGTTTACGGTGCCTGCGTACTCCGTGTGGTGACTGCAACTCGGGCTTGTGCCCCCGACAACATTATCCCAACACGTGTTCGGTTCATCTTTCATTGTTTGTTCGGTCAGAATGATTTTTTCAATTCCATCACCGGTAGGCGGCAGTGACATCCATGGCGGCGTCTCACCATAACCCAGAGCAACAATTTGCATGGTCGGATCTGTGCAGTCAGGTCCGTTGTATTTGGGATAAATGATGAATCGAACAAACGGTTTATCTGTTCCTGGAATTTTCGAACTCTGCAAAAGACTTTGCATCTTTTGCATCGTGAAATTTGGATCGATTTCGCGCACACGCTGCACTAATTTCATCATCGGCGCATCATGATCGCCCGGTAGCGCGTTGTAGAGATCCCACGCATTACCAACCTTGTATTCGTTTCCCACAGTTGCGTAGCCGTCCATTTTGCCACCGATTCCATTGGGCGGATCAGCTGGTGGCGGTGGTCGCAAGCGCACTTGTTGAAGACCCCAAATAGTCTGTCCAGGTGTGGTTCCGTAAGGAATCACCTTGCGTAAAATCCAATCACCAGTCTTTGGATCTTTGTCTAAATACCATTTGGAAAGATTCTGAAAAATTATGCTGACATAGGCATGTGGTATCGCTAATCCCCACTGTCGCTGCGGGTTTGACTGTGCGCAGGCATTGGCTGTCAACGATGTGGCGCCTTGATTGACGATGCCCGATTCTTGATATGCATTCGGAATTGGACTCGACGAACCCTGTTGATTGGTCAAATTTTGGTTGAATGTGCTGGCTGAAACCAAGTGAGGCATTTCACCGGTTCTAAATGATGGCAGGTAGAAATCCTTGTTGTTTACAGTCAGCTGCGTATAACCCCGCATGAACGACTTGTTGCCTCGATCGATGTTGCTAACGTTTGCGCCGGATCCGGGTGGCAGTTGATTGGGGTTGTAATACAAATTACTTTCAGCGCCTTTATCCATCATTGCGGTAGACCAGGTGGAAACGGAGGGCGCGCCTTGAACAACGGCATTTTGTCCGAGCAGTTTCGCCGGATTGTTCTGAGCAAGTGAATTGAAATGATTCTTGAAGGTCTCTTTGTTCTGTAATTGCGCTGAGAGAATGTTGTTCACCTCTTGTGCTTTGAGATAAGCATTTTGCGCGTTGCTTTGACTGAATGGACCGGCTTGGCCTTCAGTGTCCATATCTTTGGCGTTGGCGTTGATGATGAACGCTTTTCCCCAGACTCTACTGAGGTTGCTAATGCTGACGCTTCCGTCACTGTTTGCCACGTCGCCGTAACCACCTGGTGCTGGTACTTCGACGTCAACCGCGTGTTTGCCAACGTTCAGCACGGCGCTGTCGACGGCGTTTCGTACTTCTCTCGAACCACCCATGACGAGCATCAATTGGAAAGACCCCCAGATGAGAGCAATCAATCCAATCGCACAAAGAGCAACGAGGATTATCGATGCGCCTTTTTTGCTACGTTTACGCGTTCGTTTAGAAAGATGGGTCATGGATATATTGAAGCTCATCCAGCGGGAATGATTCGTGAAGCATATTGGGCACTACTATACTTGTAGCACCCGTGGACTTCAGTTAAGTGAAACCGTCCCGCCAATTTCTCGTTCAAGCAGCGCAGATTCTCAGTATTGTCGCTTTGCTTGCGGTTTCAGTTTGCTCACTAGCCGGTTTTGCCAGCGAACAAAATGAAGCGTGCGAAGTTTTAAGCCACTTTCGATTGGTTTGGATTTTTTCTCTGTTGTTGGTCAGTTCAATTCTCGCTGCGATGAAAAGATTCGACTTTGCGCTGGTTGGATTTGTTGTTGTGATTTTGAATACCTGCGATGTTCTGTGGATGTACACGCCAGAAACTCGCAGCTATCCGCAGTACAACGGACCGGGTTTGGAATTGATGCAGTTGAATGTATCGAGCGCGAAGAATTCAGATATTGATTCTATCGTGGCATTGATTGAAGCGAATAAACCAGACTTCATCGGCTTGAGCGAAGTCGATACAAACTGGATAACCAAGCTCAATGAGCGTCTTCCCGAATATCCATTTCGATTTTCTACTGATCTGGAGCGAGGGGACGGACTGGCAATCTACAGCAAGAAGCAACTCTTAGATGTACGCACTCAATACAGCAAAGTTGCTAAGCGTCCGAGATTTCTGGGTACGATTCGCAGTGGCAGGCGCAGTATCAAATTCTCCTTTGCCCATCCGATTTTGCCTGTGCTGCCGGAGTACAGAAATGAGGAACTGCGAGAACTAGCTGGTGATGCATCGGCGTCTAAATTTCCAATGTTCATCATGGGCGATCTGAATTGCACGCCATGGTCCTGTCACTTCAAAAATCTGCTGCGCGATGGCAAGCTCTATGACTCCGAAAGAGGCTTCGGTCCTCAATGTACGTTCAATTCGCGATGGATAGTGCCGTTTTTGCCGATAGACCACTTATTGGTCACGGCTGTCTTGGAAGTTCAGTCCAGGCACACCGGTCCTAACGTTGGTTCGGATCACCTGCCTGTATTCGTTCATCTTAATCTGCACTAGTCAGAAAATTGAAACCCCGTGCGTGTAATATATTCGCAGTTGTGTAGAAGACGGGCTGATGCATTCTTACAAAAAAGGCGATGTTGTCTTAGTTTCCTTTCCAACGCTCATCGATGGTTCTATGCATAACAGGCGTAGACCGGGTGTCATTGTTTCTAACGACTACAATAATGCGCGTCTCGATGATGTTCTATTGATTCCGCTTACATCAAAACCTTCCCGGGACACCGACGATTTTTGTGTCACTATAGCCATGAACAGCGAGGAGGGTAAAGCCGCTGGTCTGCGACTCGACTCCTTTGTTGACTGCACCGTCATTGCCACCATTCCAAAGACGCTGCTCGTGACAAAAATTGGAGCGTTCCCAGAGAAAACGCTAGAACTGATCGACGATTGCATTAAGCGCAACATCGGTGCTGATGATGGTGATGGACACGCTGGTGCGCCTGTCCCGTGTTAGCTTGACCTTAGCTAGCTGAGCCAACAGTTTCTTGAGCTGGTGTCAGCGCGTGAATGCTGATTTGAGCGGCAACTTGTTTGGCAATGTCAATGAAAGCTTTGGATACAGAACTGCTCGTGTCCGCAACTGTGATTGGTTTGCCGGTGTCTCCGCCCTGGCGAATTGCTGTTTCCAAAGGCACTTCGCCAAGAAATGGAACTTGCATTTCTTCTGCCAGCTTTTTGCCGCCGCCGTGACCGAAGATCTCGTAGCGCTCGGTCGAGCCTGGTGGTTGGAAATAGCTCATATTTTCGACGAAGCCGAAAACTGGAACGTCCATCTGTTTAAACATCGCCAGACCTTTTCGTCCGTCGAGAAGTGCTACGTCTTGCGGCGTGGTGACGATGATTCCGCCGGATACTTGAGTCGCTTGAATCAAGCTCAATTGCGCATCGCCTGTGCCTGGTGGCATGTCGACCACAAGGTAGTCCAGTTCGCCCCAGTTGACGTCACGCAAGAACTGTTTGATTGCTTTGTCGAGCATCGGTCCACGCCAGATTACTGGTGTGTCGCGCGATACGAAGAAAGCCATCGAGATAACTTTGACGCCATAATTTTCTGGCGGAATAATTTTGTCGTCTTTTGCTGTGGGTTGATAGTCGTCAACGCCCATCATCAGCGGAACATTTGGACCGGTGATGTCTGCGTCGAGAATTCCGACTTTCGCACCGAGGCTAGCTAAAGCGCAGGCTAGATTGACAGCTACTGTTGTTTTGCCGACTCCGCCTTTGCCCGATGTGACGGCGATGACTTGACGAATTCCTGGGATTGGTTCCTTTCCGGCAACTTTGCGGCTGCCTGCAACGCTTGCGCCCATCTCGATTTCGACTTCTTTCACGCCTGGCAACTTCGAAACTTCTTCTTTGCAGTCACTCTCAATTTTTTCTTTGACTGGACATGCCGGAGTCGTCAAGGTGAGCTTGAAAGCCACTTTGCCGTTCTCGATTTTGATTTCAGAAATCATTCCGAGCGTGACGATGTCGGTGTTCAAATCCGGGTCCATGACCTTGGATAAGGCGCCCTTCACCTGATCTGGCGTTAACTTCTCTTCTTTCTTCCCAAACATGTGTTTTACCTGACGAGTTGACAACCGGCTGTAGGGGCGCGAAGCCCCAGCGCACTGCGCGCACCCGACATCATATCCTGTTGCCGGGGTCCGACAGTGTGTCCGTAAGGAATATATAACTGTGTTGGTTTATTTCGCGTTTGGATCGATGGCTGGGCCGGCTAGTCTGGTGTTCTGTTTTCCTTGGATGTGATCGACATAAAAGACCGTGGTGACGCAGCCAACTCGAATGATTGAATCATCTGCCAGTTTGTATTCGTAGATGTGAATGCCGCTGCCGATGTCCCGAAGCGGTTCTCCGAAGTCTTTGAAAACTGTCTTCACGTCTGTTCCGACTTTTAGAAGTTGGAAATTTTGCAGCGTACATTTTTTCGTCGGCACGTGACCCTCACCTTTTGCTTTGTCTGAAGCGAGCGCAGTTGGGCTGAGTACGAGTAAAAGCAGCAACGATAGTGATAACAGATTCAAGTTGTACTCCTTCTCATATGCCAGAAATTCATTTTGAGCGTCGCAGTCAGGTTTTTGGAAGAGGTGAACGGATACCCGCCAATGTTCGCTTGGTGACTGGATGCTCGACGCCAAGTGCGTCAGTCAAAATTTGCTTTCCACGATTCAAATCACTGACTGAATCTTTTGCGTCATTATCTAGATCTTCTGCTCGTCCGCGGTCTATCAAAGCAATGCCCATGTCTGGATGGGTGGGGCTGAGTTTTTTCTCTCGAATTGCGACACACATGTTTTGCATTTTGCATGCTTCTTGTATTTTATTCTGCGATAAATAAAGGTTGCCTAAAAGATTGTAGGTGGTTGCCAGCTCGGGATGATCCTCTCCCAGCGTCTTTCGTTGTATTGCAACGGCAGTTTCTAGATATCTTTGCGCTTGATTGAAATCACCTTTCTTTGACGCAAGTTCCGCCATGCCGAGTAGCGTTTTTGCAGTTGCTGGATGGTCTGCTCCAAGCTCCCTTGTGCGAATTGCCAGAGCTTGTTTGTAGAGTGCATCGGCTTCATTGATGCGATTTTCTTCGCGGTACAGTCCTGCCAAATTGTTCAAATCCGTTGCTGTGTAAGGATGATTTTCACCTCGTGCGGCGCGATCGATCGTCAGCGCCCGCAAGTAATATTCTTCTGACTTCGAGTACTGTCCCTGGTCTCGATAGATTCCGCCGAGATTGTTCAGCACCACCGAATTGTCTGCGTCGTTAGTGCCGAGTGTTTTTTCTTTGATTGCCAGGGCTTGCTTGTAGTAATTTTCTGCTTCTGCATACTTACCTTGATCGCGTAAGATTTTTCCGGTGCCATTGAGAATTGCCGCTCGATTCGCGTCATCTCGCTTGATGCGCTTGTCCCAGAGGGAGAGCGCTTCTCTAAACATGCGCTCTGATTCGACGTAGCGTCCTTCGTCGCGATAGAGCGTTGCAAGGTTGTTTAAACTCATTGGCAATTCTGGATGACTGGTGCCGAGTTTTCTTGCAATCTCGACAGACTTTTCGTAAAATGGCTCTGCCAAGCCATATTTGTAAGTTGTTCTGTAGAGTTCAGCCAGGTTGTTATAGATCTTTGCGCGCCGTAAATCACTTGGAGAATATTGCTCACATTCCTTTAGAGCTTCTTTGAATTTTATTTCAGCAGTAGTGTAATCACCGTGTTTGTAAGCACTTTCGCCAATTCCGATGGCGCTGTAGTAAGGGATGGATTGTATCGTTACGACCGCAGCCCACGAAATTGATACCACCCATACTGCGCGTTGATACCATTTAAATTTGGGATTGTTCAGCACTTTTTCTTGAAACAATTTTTGCGCCTGCTTCAGCCGCTCGATCGAGTTGGAAATTTTGTCGAAATGAGTCATGTCAGCCTGGTAGCACATTTGGTGCTTGAGTCGAGTTCAGGATACGCAGTAAGTAGCCTAGTAAAAATGTTGCAAATGCAACACCGAACTCAGCATATATGTACCCAGCTGTAAGCGATACAGGGATTTCCCTGATTCAGCCGAAGACAGGCTTATGGCCCTGGTCTAGCCCTGATTTAGCCGAAAAGAAGCTCATCGTCGCCGACTGCGGCAGTGATCAGGCTCACGTTTGGTCTGTGAGAATCATAAGTCCAGCGCAGCAAGAGTCGCCGGAAGGCCTCAACTGAAAAGGGTTTACTCATATAATCATCCATTCCGGCTGCCAGGCAAGTCTCCCTTAGGTGGGGAACGCCGCTTGCTGTCAGGGCAACGATTGGAGTGCGTCTGCCAGTGCCAGCCTCGGATGCTCTCAATTGACGAGCAGTCTCGATTCCGTCGATGCCGGGAAGGTTAATATCCATGATCACAGCTGCATACTGTGTGATTGCAAGAGCTCCGAGAGCTGCCTCGCCTGTTCCAACGATGTACGCGTCATAGCCGAAGCGCTCGCAGAGCTGCCTGAAGACGAATTGCTGGGGATGATAATCTTCGACTATTAGTATTGTTGGTCTGGACACGGTCACTGACTCCACATGGATATGTCAAAGACATTCTAATTGCGCTCAGATCGATGCGCCATACCGAGGGTGAGGTATAACCCGTGATAAACAGCCGCAGCGGCTCGTTTGGCGACTTTCTGATAAGTAAATTTTGTAGACATAAAGCAACAAGATGTGTCGGATATTAGTTGCAAGGGAAGGTCTGTCGAAATTTTTTGAACCGGCGCGATGCCCCATCCGCACCTGGAATCGGGCGCTTGGGAACCGTCTTGGCTGTTGTGCCGCTCGATAGACCCTGCTGGAGCGACCGAAACTCGTTCGAATGAACTTTATGTTTGAATGATAGGCGAATATTCGTTGTTATCTAAATTGAAAGTCCACGCTATTCCAGCTTTTGCCGTTGTGATGTGCGGTGGAACCCTCAAGAAATATTTTTTGTAAGTGCCGTCTGGTTCGCTCGTGGAATTCGTTACCTCAACCATCACAACTGGTTCTAGCGCCTCGTGAATTGTATGTCTGTAGAGAATTCCGCATTCGTCCCGCTGAACTTCTTGTGCTCCCACATCGATGAGAAACCTCTTCACGCCGTAGCGCTCAAGCATCAAACGGCGGATCTCCAAATTTGATTCACTTTCAATATCGTTATAGGTAATAGTGTCAAATTCCTCTGCAAATTGCCTGCTGACCCGCACCCCATGCCAATGGTAGAGTTTCCAGCCGTCTTTCCACTGCTGTGATGGCTGACCATCGCCGTGTAATCTTCCCCCTTCATCAGTGTTGAAATGTGTGGGGAATTCCGAGGCGATCACGAATTTCTTATGCATGATTATCGGTCCGCATTTTTTCCAAACTTTATGCACCGCTGCAAACAATTCTGGATTTGGCACCGGAACGCCCAGAATCTCAGCGTATGCGTTGGTTAAAAATTCATCCAATTCTTGTGTGTTGCAGTATTTGATCATTTGTCTGCATTCACAGATGGAGTCAATCAACATTTGGCTGGTGCGATCGCATTCACCTGCGAGGGTTTGGATTACTTGATCGATCAGGCTGGTTTCCGCCGCACCAGAGGCGCTGTTGGTAGTCCACTCAGTGTCGGAGAGGTCGATTGCAGCGGCTGTGCATCTGAAGACTTCTCGAGCTAGATAAGTTTCGAGTTTAAAATTTGGCTCGTCGAGTAACAGACCAGCATCAGTTCTAATGATTTTGGAAGCGTCCACGATCGCGCAGTTTACGCCATCACCGGCAGTGCCGCTGTGAGCCGAACCGATGCGCGCACCTTCAGTAGCTTGAAATTGTTCGTCGAAAGCCTTCAGTGTTGCTTCGTCGATTATGTCTTCGCGCAGACTAAATGCTTTTTTGATGGTCATGTCGTGAAATTCATGACCGACAAGTTCTTGTTTTGCAGCCATAAACGTATGGGAATCTGCTGCTGGGTTGACCTTTTTATACGAGAGTACGCTTGCAAAAGTTGCTGCGATAACCATGATGAGCGGATTTGAGGCAATTACAATCCTGGGATTTGGTAAACCGACCATCCCGTATAATTCGTTGACTGAAATTGTCAGTTCGTTTTTGTCAATCGGTTTAGTGCGATGAGCACGGGCAAACCACTCGCTCGTGAACCTTCGCAGCTTCTCTTCATCTACGCGGTGCTTACTTGTGTCTATTTTTTTCTTTTCGACACTGTGATCTATAACGCTTGCTTCGTAAATTCCTTCAACCAACCACTTGTGAAAATCTGCAAGTCCTCGCAATATTTTCTTTCGCAGTGTCAAGAGCTTTTGTTGTTCGTCTGGCCTGTTTTTTGCGCGGCACATGCGGATGACGTTATAAATGTCGTGTAGCCCTGCTCGGATTTTTGTGTCTTCAAATCCGATTAAACTTGCACCGCTTCGAGCGTCCAGGTAAACGCTGTGATCCAGAGCCATTATCTCGGCGTTCGGATTTTCCAGCTGACTGATTTTGATGTATAGCTTTCCGTTTTTATGACGGAGAAAAGTGACTAGCAATCGCGTGCGAATAATATTTCCACAGGCGATAAAAAGATGACCGTTCTGAAACCACTCTTCAACGTGTGAATTTCGTTCGACGGATTCGTCTTTATCAATTTTAAAGAGTACTTCGCCATTGTGCATGATGTTGACTCCGGCAAACGCAACTTGTTGATTAGTCGCTGACGAATTCCGAGACTGTGCGTGGATTGTATTCACGCTGTCGAACAACCTTGTAAACACCAGCAGGAAGTGCGATCGTATCGTGCTCTTCGTGAATCAAATTTGCTTTCTTTTCCACGACGAGGTAACTGTCTTCGTGGTCTCGATACATCGTCGCATCTTCAGCTCGTACGCTATGCGAGTGACCAGTGACTTCACCATACGCTAGAACAATTTTGTCGGATGACGCCTCTGCTGTTGCACCGTGAGGAAGTTTGCCTACTTCCATCAAGAACACATCACCTTGTCGATACTGCGCAGTCATAAACACCTCTCGAGAATCACACAAATCCATCATAGATTGCCATCGAATTCCGTGAGCACAGAACAAACAATTCATTAATTGATCGAATCCGGATCATAAGTATGACAGGTCAACGACCGCCTTGAAATTTTTGCTCGACGTTAGTGCGAAATATACGAAACAGAATCTGCTCGTGCAAGAAATTTGACAGAACTTCTTCGTAAAGTGACCTCACGTACCTAGCCCATAGTCTTGAACGGCGACCACCTCGCCGCAGTTCAAGGCACCCTTCAACTTGGAGACGTAACATGGAATCGTTTAACGGCAGAGAAGTATCTACAGATACGAGCCACGCCCAGGCTCTCAATCAACATCTTATGGCGAGCGCGTTTGGTTCGCCTCAGGTCCGCGACCGCGCTGCGGGCACCCATCCAGTCGAGCCTCATCCCACCCAACCAGCAAAGCCTATTGAGCCACCCAAGCCGACACATCCGGTCGAACCGCCAAAGCCAACCCATCCAGTCGAGCCGCCGAAACCGACACATCCAGTCGAGCCGCCAAAGCCGACACATCCAGTCGAACCACCTAAGCCTCCCGTCGAGCCGCCCAGACCTCCCGTGGAGCCTCACCCAACCCGTAATCTCGTTTCGCCGCCGGCAGAAACATTCCATCCTAACAAACCACAAAAACAAGAGACCTCCACTCCGCCAAAAGAGGAAAAGCATACTCCTGTAAACGACCACCCAGTGCCAGAAAAGCCGGTGGTGCCAATTGCTCCTCCTCCCGAGAAGTCGCACACCGTACCGCCTCCAGAAAAGACGGTCCCTGTTGTGCCACCTGAAAAGCACACTCCCGTGACACCGCCCGAACAGCATAAGAAGCCCGGCGAACTCCACATCTCCATCGACCACACCAAGATTACTGATGAGGAACATCGCACGATTCAGCGTCGTGTCGAGCACGTGCAGTCACAGGTAGATAAGCACAAGCACGAAGCTAAGACTTCGCACCACGCAACTGAGCAGCATCGAGCTGAACAGCATCAGAGTAAGCAGACCACGCATCACTCAGACAGTTCGCATCACAGCACACCCCATCATTCCACGCACCATCGCCCCCACACAACCCATCACACCACAGGGCATCACTCTGATAGTCACCACACCACTCATCACCCGACCCATCACAAAACTACTCATCATGCCGATACCCACCGCGCTGATACTCACCATGCAACAAGTCACAAAGCTGAAGCGCAGCATAAAGTAGTTCAAAAAGATACAAGCCACGTCGTCGATAAAGCGCAGCATCAGGAAAAGAAAAAGGACGTTGACGTCACAACTGTTCATGTCGACAAAAAGCATGTGGAAGAGCACACGCACATCGATGTGCGCGTCACCTTGCCGGAAGCTCCAAAACCAGTCGAGCCAACGCCAGTTATAGAGCCACCGAAAGAGCCTGCGCCTGCTGCTCCAAAGCCTCAAGAACCAATCGAAAAAGTACAGGAGCCGCCGAAGACGCCTCCGATTGAGCCACCAACAGTAGTGCCTTCGCCACCAGCGGAACCGACGCGGGTGGAGAAGCCTGCCGCGTCGCACGAACTTAAACCAGCTCCTACAAACGAAGTAACTGCCTCGATTTCCAAACAAGGAACAGTTCTTTCGTACACGCGCGAAGAGCACATAGATCCCAAGACATATTACCGAGCCACTCTCAACGCTGGGGTTTCCGGTGATCATGTCGGTCTCGGCAATACACAAGTAATGGTAGGACGACACCTGTTCTCACCTTACGACAAGAATGGAAATCCAACCCGCGGTAACCTCAACATCGAAGGCGGAATGGTCCTCCAGACTGGGCACACCTACGAATATGGCAAACTGCCGCGATTTGGCGACACATCGTTTGTTGCAGGCGTGAACGGATATTATCAGCCAACTCGCGACCTCACGCTCTATGGAGCTGCACAGCGCGCAACCAATCCAAAACAATATGATGTGCAGTTTGGTGCGATCAAAGATTCTGGGCGCTTTTCATTCCAGCTAGGCGGAGAAGTTTCAAAGGTCGACGGCTATGGAACGAGTCATTTTGTCACTCCAGGGCTGAGCTATCGACTGAACAAAAACACTAGCGTTTATGTGAGTGGCGCCGTGAATGTGGATGGTCATAGAGAACGGAATGCTGCGTTTACCGGCTTCAGAGTTAACTTCTAAAGGGGAGCTGCTAAATGTTTCGACCATCCTCACTATTAACTGCTTGTGCAGCAAGCGTCGTCTCATCGGCGTGCTTCGCGTCATACGCAGCCGCGCAAAGTGCGCAGTATCCGGCTCCCAATCCGCAACTCGCATTAGCGACTCCGAACGCAAATGGTGGCATGCAGATGCTCAGATCCGAAGCATCGATGCTTTTTAGCAGTGGACAATTTTCCGCTGCCGCAGAAAATTACAAACGTTTGCTTCAACTCGGCTCTACAGACGCCAACGACCGTTATTGGTTGGGGGAGTCAATCTATCGCACTGGCAACTATCAACACGCTGCAACAGCTTTTGAGCAAGCAATCCAATTGGATAAGAAAATGACGCAAGCCTATATTCGTTTGGCCGAGTCTTATTTGGCGCTCCATCAAAGGGAACGCGCGCTACAAACTTGTAAGGCTGGATTGGATGTAGTGACGGATCCATACATGAAGGAGCAGCTCTCAAACCTGTTGAAAGTTTCTTTCTATCAGGAGCGTAAACCGACTCGATCTCGTGACGTTCGAGTCGGACATTTCCCATCGGAGAGTTAACATGCGTCAAAGATCGAAGCGTGGCAATTTGATTGTAGAGACGCCGTTCGCGTTATTTATTTTCTTTTCCCTGTTCGTTTTTCCGTTTATCAATCTAGCTGCGATCGCCTTGCGCACCACGTTTTTATATGCAGCTGCCCACAACGCTGCCTGGGAAGCGGCTAGAGCGCACACGTATCAGAACAGTTTCGATGGGTTCCCTTCATCAGTGCAGCTGGCTAACTCGGTGGCACAACGAACTGCCGCGCCGTTTGGTGGCATAAAGATCAATTCGATAAAAACAAGCATTGTCACTACGGATATCAGAACGCTCAGTCAGTCAAGGCAGTCGACACCGCTGGCAGTGCCCTCTGATTCATCGCTAAATAGCTATCAGGTCGAGGTGTCTGTGAACGGCGCTGTCAATCCACTGTTTATATACAACGGCGGTGGTTTCGCTAACATTCCGGGATTGACACAGCCGATGATTTTGACGTTTACCGATAGGCAGTATTGTGAGAATCCTCAGGGGCTCAACAAATAAGAGAGTTTCACCGAATGCAAATTAAACAGGCTAAGCAGGTTAATCCGCGCAGTGTAAAAGGGCAGTCTATGATTGCGCTGGTGATGATAGTTGGACTGGTTACGCTGCCGCTAATCGGTATATTTACTTTTGAAGTGGGTCGTCTGCATCTTGCTAAACAGCAGCTTCAGAATGCATCAGATGCGGCAGCATTGGCTGCAGTTGCCACTCTTGCCAGTGAAGATAACTTGAATCCGCAAGCTGCTCACATCGATGCCATGCAAACCGCTCTTGGTATTTTTAAGAAGAATTTTGTTCTGAGCACCCAACTCTCTCAAACCGCAATTGCGAGCTCAGCTAATATCGTTCCTGCAAATGGCAGTGCCAATATATTCTTTGAGTTCGTCAACCCGCTCACCATGCAAGTTGAGCCGATCTCGAGCCCGAACGCAAAGATTGTCAGGGTTTACAGTAACTTCAGTACTTTGACGGCATTTGGAAAGTTCGTGGGTATCAAGGACCTCAACGTCAATGCGATTTCCAAAGGTGCAGTGCCTCAACTCGATGTGATTTTTTGCTTCGACGTTTCAGGCTCGATGGACGACCAGACACCAGTTACATTCGTCAAACGCAAGTGGGACCAAAACAAGATCGTCTACGAAGTGGCTAACGCCTCGAATGGAAAAGCGGAAGGCAAAATATTCGATGTTGTGCAACCGGGTGAGAGCGGAAGTAGCTTGAACGGTGCAGAGCCGCAATTGCTCGACCAGGCGTACTGGAATTCCAATATGCAATTTACCGAAACTCTTGCTCGAGATGCTGGTGTACCTGGTCTTCGTTCGCTCAATGGATATCCGGATCAAGGTAAACCACCAGGCAACTTTCCACCCGGAGCGGCGCCTACGTGGGATGGCTACAACGCGTTTACAGATCTGGTCGTCAACATTGACGGGAATCAGACGTTCTCAGGCTTCACTTTTAACGGCTTCAGATTTCCTGACCGCGCCACGCTGGTTGAAGCGGCTCGTGGCAATTTAGAAAATCAATCCGTCTATATTCAGAGCAAGGCTTACACGGCTGTTTCAGTCAGCCCTCAGGCCGGTTATCAAAATGCATATCAACAGGCCGCCGCGGCACGACTTCAGCCAATGAAGGACGCTAAGGATGCTTCGACGATGTTCACCGACATCATCAACACTGACACTGATTGTCACTTTGGCTTTGTCGCGTTCGACGGTGAGATCGGCACGAGTTCTAATTCTACAGAAGATTGGTACAGCATTGACCAGGATGTTCCGTATGGACCAGTAAAACCATTTGCACTGCCAGTAGTGCCATTAGATGCTGCTCCCGGCAACACAAATTACGCAACTGTAAATGGCGCAATCAAGTCTTGTGTTGCTCTGGGCTCAACTAACATTGGCGCAGCGGTAGACAAAGCTGTGCAAGAACTGAAAGCTCATGCTCGACCTGGAAGTGTAAAGGCGATCGTGTTATTCACTGACGGTCAGCCAACTACACCTGCTGGACCTTTGGATTCAGACCCATGGACAAATGCACGCAAGGCAGCAATAGAGGCGCGCGACGCAGGTATCCCCGTGTACACAATTGGACTTGCGCAGAACCAGGCTATCGTCGCTGGCGAAACAGCAATTCTAAATGACACAAATAGTGATCCTGCTAACGGTGGCATCGCAGGAATCGCCGGACATGGAGGCACATTCAACCTGGTCACCAACAGCAGTCAATTGCGCAAGACCTTCGAAAAGATCGCGCGCCATCTGGTAGAGCTAGTAGCATCGGGTTGAGCAAGCCAAAGGAGCGCCGGCTTCGGCCGGCAAGGGCCGCCGGTCTATTGACCGCGTTCAAAATAACAAACAAGGATCAGGCATGACGAAAATGCACGAATACAAGCGAATCCCCAGAAGCAACCGCGCCAGCGTATTGCTAGAACTCTCCTGTTCATGTTTCATGATGTTAGTGTTCACTATTTTGAGCGCCGACCTCGGAGTGCTCATTTACGGTGCAGAATTCAACGATCGCGCCTGTCGCGATGCGGCACGTGCCGCCGCTCAAGGGCAAGATGCGCAGCAAAGCGCTCGACTGATTAGAGCGATTTTGAAAGCTCATCGAGGCGATGGAAATTACATCACAGCACCGACTTTGCAAAACGTCGTTTACAACGACTACGGCGGAAATCCTCCACCACAAGTGGCCCCGTTTGTCTCAGTCACCACATCAACTGTGGCCAAAGCGCCTTTTGCTCCGCTGGTGTTTTTTCAGGGTCCGGTATTTTTGGAAAATGGTTCTTTTAAGTTCTCACAAACTTATACGTTTCCTATTGTGAAAACTAAGTAGAAAGGAAAGGCCCTCAGTACCCCAGTGCCGAGAGCCTTTTCCATTTCGGACAGCTTGCCTACTTGTTTATGCGCGACCAGCAGTTAAGGTTCTCGCCTTCTTGACGTCTTCCGCGAACGTCGGTGCTTTAGGCTGCCAACCTAATTCTTGTTTCGCTTTGACAGCGCCAATTTTTTGATCGAGGGCGAATGCGTCCGCGAAGATCGAAAGCAATTGTCTCGCCTCTTCGAGCGGCAGCGATTTTGCTTGAGCATTGCCGGCAGCCTTGGCGACTAATTCAGCGATCTCTTTCGCGGGCAAATATTCTGTGCTGGCATTGTAGAGAGAACCGGGTTGGGCTTTCTCAATAGCTAGCAAATACAAGTCGGCCAGATCGTCGACATGTACGAGCGACCAGTAATTTGCTCCGTTCTCTACATAGATTACTTTCGCGGTCTTTTGCGCTTGTTGGAGCAGATTGTCGATTATACCTTCCTCGCCACCGTAAACAATGACGGGCCTAATCACGACAGTTCTTGTTCCTTGCTGTGCTGCCGTTACGACTTTCTGTTCGTTTTCGGCACGCCACGCGACAAAGGGAAGCGGTTCGTAAGGAGTTTGTTCGTCGGCGATGATGTCGCCTGTGTCTCCAAGCACCCAGGTTCCACTCGTGTAGATAAAGGTTGCTTTCGTGCCTTTGACTGCGTCGAGGATGCTGTCCACTGTCAGTGTGTCGTATTTACCTGTATCGGCGTCGTTGGTCGCGGCTGTATGAATTACTATGTCTGCCTGTCGAACAGCATCAATATATTTTTGTGGCTCTTTCAAGTCGCCGGGCACGGGTTTGACACCAATCTTTTCTAGCTTTTGCGCGGATTCAGGCGAGCGCGCCAGCGCCGTTACCGTATGTCCCTTCTTCAGTGCGGCTTTAGCGACAGCCTTGCCTATGTATCCGCTTGCGTTAGTCAAAAATACTTTAGCCATGTTAATACTCCTTGATTCGTTGACGCGTCACTACGCGCCACTATATGTGGTGTTAAAAATTTGGTTGGCGTCGAACTGAACTGTCGCTGTTGCGATGGTCCTGTGCGGTGCAAAAAAAGAAAGGTGTGGGGTCTAGCTGACCTGAGCGTTTAATGTCCCGCTAGGGACAATCGATGTGGCAGCAGCATATGAACATGCTGAACTCAGAAGCGCCTGGCGCGCCTGTTCTGGGTATTAATGTTGAGATGGTTTGTTTACGCATGCTCTCGATAAAATCCAAGTTCACCTGATGATTATACACAGAACGTATCGATTCAAACGTTAGAAATTACGTTTTGTGTTGTCTTGCATATATTAATTGTGGGGTTTTGCTGTGCACCATATGCGGTGCATTTGCTGGGGGCGCTTTTCTGCTTCCAATAACTTTGGAAATGCAGCGAAGTTGAGCGCGGTTTTTTGACCTGTTTTAGAATAAAAGATGGCTCAAATAAGTTTACTGGTCGTCCCTAGATCTCAGTGGTTTCCTGAACCTGAATGGAGAAAATATGACTGCTGCCGACACCAAAGAAGTAATAAATTTTTATCGCGTATCTGAAGAGTATGGCTGTTTTTCGAACTTTGCCGCTGCGCCTTTCACCCTGGATGGACGTGTTTGGACAACCGTCGAACATTACTTTCAGGCAAACAAATTTCTAGAGACGGAAATTCAAGAGAGTATTCGATTGACGAAATCGCCAATGATCGCTGCGCGAATGGGCCGGGACCGCAAGAAGCCCCTGCGCAAAGATTGGGAAACCGTAAAAATCGGACTGATGACCGATGCAATTCGAGCTAAGTTCAAGGCGCATGAAGACATGCGAGAGATACTGCTTTCCACCGGTGCTGCCACTATTGTCGAACACACAAAGAGAGACAGATATTGGGGCGACGGCGGTGACGGTTCTGGCAAGAATATGCTTGGAGTAATTTTGATGAGAGTGCGCGATGAACTAATGCAAATATGACCAAGAGAATTCGTGTCTTCAAAAAAATATTTGTAGCTTTGTCTGCGCTCTCTGTTTTTTTCGTTGTTGTTGGAGTTGTTGATTCGTTCGTGTTTGAGAGTCAAACGCCGCTTCGGTCTGTCTGCGCAAACAAGGGGGCGAATGGTCTGTGGCTGCGGTACTACTGGTATGCAGGCAAGCATAAGTCCACTAAGGATTGGGACGACATGCTTGAGCGGTTGCGAGCTTATCAAATCAAATACGCTTATTTCCACGTGCTAACGACTGTTGGTGATGGCACGTTGAAGATGCACAAACTCGAGAACGCGAAGAAACTTACGGCTGCAGTTCATGAAGGCGCACCGGAAACCAAAGTAGTGGCCTGGGTCTATGTTGCAGCCTCTCCGCAAACTGACGGAGTCGATCTATCGAAAGCATCCATTCGTACGTCACTTGTGAGGGAGGCTCTTTGGCTGATCAACGAGTGTGGCTTCGATGGTGTGCAATGGGACTACGAATTTTGTGCAAATGGCGACAAAGGATTTCTTGCACTTTTGGATGAGACCCGCGCGGCGCTCAAGCCAAATAACTTGATTAGCGTTGCAACGCCTATGTGGTATCCCAACACATTGTGGGGCTGGAATGAGGGATACTTTCGAGAGGTAGCATCGCGATGCGACCAACTTTGCGTGATGTGTTATGACTCTTATTTATATTCTCCCCGCGCTTATGCGTGGTTGCTCTCCCAGCAGTTGGTGCATGTAACAAGCGCGATTGCACAGGCAAATGCGAATGCCAAACTGCACTGCCGCGTGCTCTTTGGGCTGCCGACTTATGAAGATGCTACGCTTGCGCATCGGGCTCAATGCGAAAGCTTGATAAACTCCTTGCGTGGTTTGAACAATGGGTTAGAAGCTGGTGGCACCGTGCGTGATGTTGTAGAGGGAATCGCGCTTTTCGCTGATTACACCACAGATAGTGCTGAGTGGAAAGACTACGTCGATTTCTGGCTACACTGCTCTCATTCTGCGGCTTCTAAGTAGCGTTCTCCGAATCATAAGAAGCTGAGGGAAAAATCAACCTGAAAGTTGAACCGTGTCCTTCTTGGCTCTTGCACATCAGTTCTCCAGCGTGGGCGTCGACAATCTGTTTGCACAGATATAGACCTAAACCAGAGCCCGTGCCTGTTTTTTGGCTACGGCGACCCTGTCCAAATCGCGTAAATAAATTGCCTTGTTCGCTGGGGCAGATTCCTAGACCCTTGTCTTCGACTTCTATGTACGTTTCGGTGCCGCGTGCGTACAAGCGCACCGTCACTGTGCCGCTATCTTTCGAAAATTTGACTGCGTTGTCTAACAAATTTTGCATCACTCTACCAAAAGCAAGTGGATCGACTTTTAGGATCCACTCTGGTTCAGCGAACTCTGCTTCGATACTGATGTCGCGATGTTGAGCTTGTCGAGAAATTCCTTCTACTGTCGCATTGATCAATGGCACGATATCGATTCGCACTTTCTCGTAAGACGCTACTTGATGCTCGTGTCGATACACTTCCGTCAGATTTTGAATTAGCGAAAGAAGATGTGTATTACTGTCTTTGATTTTGGCTAATAGGTCGGCCTGTTGTGAATTGATATTTCCAAGCGTGTTATTGAGCATCAGCTCTAGAATTTGATTGGTGCCAATGAGGGGATTTTTTAAATCGTGCGTCAGTGTCGCTGTAAAGTCTTCGCGTTGCTCTAATAGTGCTAGCCGTTTGTTGGTTTCTTCCTCTAATTTTTCTTGCGATACGTCACGGCATGTTCCTGCCATGCGAGTCGGCGTGCCGCTTTCATCAAAGAGTGTTTTGCCGTGGCAAGATAGTTCGTGCTCTGATCCATCGCTCCAGGTAACACGAAAGTTGGTAACCCACTCGTCTTTTGTCTGCAGTGCTGTCTGCACTGCTTGCTCAACTCGTTCAACGTCGTCTTTGTGCACCAGGCTGAGAACTTCTTTCAGATGTTTAGGCGCATCTCCGCTGGATAATCCGTAGAGCGACGTCATCTGCTCGTTCCAGGTAACGTTGTCACCGACTAAATCCAAAAACCATAATCCAGTATTGGAAGCCTTCGCAGAAAGGTTTAGGGAAACCATCGCTTCTTGCAACTGACCGAGCGTTATGCGGAGAAACTCGTATATTTGCTTTCGCTCAATTGCATAACGCAGGCTACGGAGAAGCAGTTGATGATTCAGATCTTTTTTGCAAATGTAGTCTTGCGCACCAGCTCGCACCGCGTTTAGTGCAAGCTCTTCATCTTCTGTCCCGGTAAGTATTATCACGGGTAATTTCGGATTGACCCGCATAATTTCTTCAAAGTTTGGCAGTCCATTACCATCGGGCAGTGACAGATCTAAAATTGCGACGTCGACTTCGTTTGTCATCATGTGATCGAGAGCTTCGCGAAGTCTTTGGACACGCACACACGAAAATTGCGGTGCTCCACGTTTGAGACCATCGAGCACGTAGAGTGCATCGGCATCATTGTCTTCAATCAGAAGAACACGCTCTTTTCTCATTCGTTGTTTTTTTGAAACCGACTTTGGTTAGGCGTTGACGAAAGGCAACGTCCTAAAATTGGTGAAAGCGGACTGGGATGCGACAGTGTGGCACACTCATAATTCTTCGCGTCATCGATGGGGAGCGCGCCTGATAGTGCGGGATGCCTATCCCTACCCTAACACTATTTGTCGATAAAGTGAAGGAGTTTCTGACGGCAACTGTCCACAGCGCAAAAGTGATTCCCGAAAGGTGCATGATAAGCGCGATTAAGTGCGAATAATTAATTCTCGGCAAGTGACACAGAAAGATTTTTCCAATCTAAAACTAGCGAACTCAAGTTGGCGGAGTTTCGAAACTTTTGTCTATCTTTCACGACCTCTGGTGGGGCGGTGAACTCATTAAATATGCCTGTTCTGAACGGATGAGCTTCGCCCTTGACTTCGGTTTTCGCAGGTGAATTTTTGTCAAAAATGTTGCTGCTAATGTAGACCATACGACTACAGCTTCTTGGCTTCTGCGGTGGTATCACTCAGTAGAATCCGAGTGTCAGCTAGCTTTGCAGTGACGATAGGATCGGATTTTATTTTTTCCCAAATTTCAATCGCCCGCTTATAACCTGCTATGGCATCGTTGTATTTCTTCAACTTCGAGTCATTTTGCGCTCTCGCTTTCAATGCGTCAGCGAGCGTTCCATTCGTCTTTTCGCCGCGACTAACTGACACCTGATATTCGGCCGACGACACACTTTTGTTGAGATAATCTTGCGCTTGCGTATACATTTTTTGAGTGCTGTAGGCTTCTCCGAGCAGTAGGTAAGCTGCACTGAGATAGAGTTTGTCGAGCGGGTCTGGATCAGCCTCAATCTCGACAACGACAGGACTGAGCACACTGATGATTTGTTTGGCGTTGTCGATTGTTTTGCTTTTGTCTGAGTCTTGCGAAAGGCAAGTGCAGTATTTCTTGTAATTGATTCGCGGTAATTGGACTTTATTCTTTTGTGCAATTTCCAGAGCGTGCCGATAAAGAGGCAGAGCGTCAGTCGTCATTTGAAAGTTCATGTAATAATTGGCGATCTCTCTGTAAACTTCGGCACTCGCCACACTTTCTTTGCCAAACTTTGCTATTGTTGCTGATTCTGCTTTTTGCAAAACCTCGCGCCCAGCAGCAGTTTTGTGGTCGTCCAACAGGTTATCTCCCTGTTTTACAAGCGCATCAATAGCGGGATCGTTAGCAACCACAGGAAGTCGTTTCAGACGATTCTCAATGATTTCTACGTATACCTTGGACGGATTCTGACTGCTTTTAAGATTATTCAAGGCAGCTTCATAGGCTGCACGAGCGCCTTTGCAGTCACCCCGAACTTGCATGTATTGCGCGTACGAGTAGATGCCAACCCAGTTGTGACTTTTCATATCCTTGTCATAGGCTAGTTTGTAGTTCAACTGGGTCTTCGAATTATTTTTCATGGCGTTATACATCGCCGCCACTTCAGCATAGTTTTCACTGATTGCCTGATTGATCAACTGTGCTGCCTGCTTGGTGGGCGCTTTAATGCTCGACTGCAATGCGGTTGATTTGTCGTAGTATTGCTCGGCTTCAGCATAGTTCTTTTGCAATACTGCCGCTCTCCCCAGGCGCGTGTAGAGCTCAGCTTGCCTGCCAATATTCTTCGCTTGTTTTGCCAAATCCAAACCGAGTTTGTAGCAGCGCTCTGCCTTATCGACCTGATCGAAGCTGACGTACGCGATACCAAGCTGGTTGTACAAATTAGCCAGTTCGTCGATGCTTTCTACTTTCAGTTTCTTCTTCGGATATGACTCCAGATGCGCTTTTTGAGACAGATCTACAAGCAGCCGATAGTAATCTTTTAAGCCAACTTCACGCGCGCTTGCCGTGTTGAGATGAAATTGTAATACCGCAAAAAGTAATTTGGGATTGACAGCTCCCGCTTCGGTGAGTAAAGTCTCGGCTTCTTTATTCTCGTGAAGAGCCAGGCAGCAGGCGGCTTGGGTGACGCGCGCCCTTGAGAGCCAAATGGCTTCTGTTTCTTTATCGTAGTGAGCGTTTTCTACAAAAGAAAAAACAGGCACAAGTAGCTTCTTTGCTTTGGTTGGATCGCCCGCTTCCATCGTTGCCTTTGCAAGCGCGGTCTTGGCGTCTACGTATGGAACGTCTCGACCCTTTCTCTTTGCTGTGAGAGCGAGGGCTTTCAGCTGCGTTATCTGCTGAGCTGATTCGATTTTCTTTGATTCAAATTCTGCTTGCACCCGTTTGATCTCTGACATCAGATCTTTTGATGAATAGTCGCTGGAATACGCTTCTACCTGTATATCTTCAGCTTCGCTGTTTTTACCAAGCTTCGGTAAAACCTCTGACAACTTGCTGGAAATGCGTCTTTGCATGTCTATCGTGCCAAGATACTGATCGTTTTTTTCGAGTGCCGATTTATACAAAGTTTCTGCTTCGGCATATTTTGAAAGGTTGACAAGTAAGTCAGCCAGGTCGCACTCTATCGCTGCGTTCAGATGCTCGGCCAAGCGCAGGTTTTCGAGAGTGAGTCGATGTGCCCCCTCTTGATTGAGCAACTGCTCCAGAAAGGCTAGTGCTTTGCGATAGCTGTCTTGAGCTTCGTCGAATTTTTTTTCAGCGAAGTAAGTCAGACCAAGAGCATGATAGACCTTTGCTTTTTGAATGTCGTCTGCTGCTTCGAGTTTTTTCAGCGCGTTCAAGCACAGTTTTTCCGCCTCGGCGTTTTCGCCTTTATTGCGCAGAGTCTCGGCCTGAGCGACGATATTGGCTGTTTGTGTCGAAGAAAGCGTGGACTCGAAATTGAAAGGATTGACCCACAACAAGAGCGCAAAAATTATGGCGAGCACTCCAAGAAGAGCGTAAATCGCCAGAAGCAGTTTCGGTTGGTTGCTCAAAGAGGGCATGATAGTGGCGGACTATTTATATGAAGGCACTGCCAGTGGTGTGCGGTCTTTGAATTGCCATTGATGCCAATATGGATAAATGGGTGTAACCTCGCTGGCTTTGTCTAATTTCTTGATCTGTTCTTCAGTCAGATTGAAATCGACTGCCTGCAAATTCTGCTTCAACTGTTCTTCGTTTCGTGCACCGATGATGATGCTCGATACCGTTGGGCGATGAGCTAGCCAATTCAGTGCAATTTGAGGAACGCTCTTGCCTGTTTCTTTGGCCACTTCGTCGAGGGCGTCGACAACGTCGTATAGGTAATCATCGTTCACGGGTGGACCCATGTCTGCTGTTTTGTGCAAGCGGCTATCTGCAGGCAAAGGTGTGTTGCGGCGAATTTTGCCAGTTAGGCGACCCCATCCGAGTGGACTCCAGACCGTCGTGCCCACCTTCTCTGCGATTCCCAGCGGCATCAGTTCCCATTCGAATTCGCGCCCAATTAGTGAGTAGTATGCTTGATTCGAAACGTATCGAGCCCAGCCATATTTTTCCGAAATATCGAGAGACTTTTGCAGGTGCCAACCAGAGAAATTCGAACAGCCGATGTAGCGAACCTTGCCGCTTATCACTAAAGTATTTAGCGTGCTAAGAGTTTCTTCGATGGGAGTGGATGCGTCCATCCCATGCATGTGATAAAGGTCGATGTAGTCTGTGCCCAACCTGCGAAGACTGTCTTCACAAGCCCGGATGAGATGGTGTCTGGATGAGCCGACATCGTTTGGACCGCTGCCCATTTTGAATGTCGCTTTGGTCGAGATCAAAACTTTGTCTCGTCTGCCTTTGACTGCCTGACCAAGAATTTCTTCAGACATGCCGTTGGAATAAATGTCTGCCGTGTCGAAGAAGTTGAGATCTGCCTCCAGGCAGACATCGACTAGACGCGTTGCTTCTTTAACGTCGCTGTCGCCCCAGGCTTTAAAAAATTCATTGCCACCACCAAAGGTGCCTGTACCAAAGCTGAGCACTGGTACTTTCAATCCTGAGTTTCCGAGTTGCCTGTATTCCATTTTGAGTTCCTCTGCAAAATTCGAGTTCTTGTCGACCTAAAGTCTGTCGATTGGTCTTAATACTTAACTGGATGATCTGTCATTTAGCGAGCCCTGAAGATCTCGAGCAGAAGCTCTTCGAACGCTTCTTTATCCATTCCGGTCGCCACTTGAATCTTCTTTCCACCAAACATGACAGACGACGTTTTGCCCATGCTTTTGCCTTGAGTGGCGATTTCGATACGCATGTCTTTGAAGGTGAAAAGCTCTGGTTTGATAGCGGCCGCTGCTGTGATCGTGTCCCAAAAGTAGTACGTAAAACCTTTCACTAGCGACCAGAGCTTCGCGGCAAGCATCGAGGCTTTGTATTTACTGCTCTGGTCTTCCAGTCGTTGCAAAAACTCTTTAGTGACAGGAACTTGATTAGTTACATCAAGGGGAATCATTTTAACTTGCACGCCAGTGTCTAAAACTTGTTTGAACGCGACGGGATCGGCGTAGACATTCCACTCGGCGCTGCCGTCGTGCTCACCTTCTTCGACGTTGCCGGGCACTTGAATGGCACCACCCATAACAACTATTTCTGCCACTTTTTTGCGCAAATCAGGATTTTTCATTAGTGGTGCCAGGACAGTCAATGGCCCGGTCGCGACGATGGTAAGCGGTTCTTTCGAATGAGCGAGGCAATCAGCAAATGCTTCTTCTGAGCGTCGTCCCTTGCCTTGCTGGTAAAGCTTTTTCAAGTAGATATCGCCGAATAAAGGCAACTCGTTGATGATGTAACTTTCGCGACGCCAGTTATCGGGAAATGGATTGGGCACGGGATCGTCGTTCCACGCAATCTCGGGTCCGTCGATGTCTAAATAGGTCGCCATCTTTAGAATAGCTTCGAATGCCTGGTCTGCGTAGCAATCACCATTGGTGATGCCAACTGCTTGCAAATCTATGTCGGCAGAAAGCCACAGCAATATGCAGCTTAGAATGTCGTCGACGTGTCCGTCATGATCGTGTATGACCGGTTTCGGCATGAGTTCTCTATGTAGCCGCGTCTCTTGCCAATGCAAGGACAGCGGAGCTAGTTTACTTCCTAGCTGAACCCATTTTCATTAGTTTGAGTAGTTTGGATAACTCGTGTTAACCCTGAGATTGCAAGTGGATGCGCCGAAAGGGTTGACATACATACATTTGTATGTATAATGGAGATATTAGGGCGATATGCTGACACGGCAATCCGGGCACCGCACCAAGGGCATGGCACCAGGGCGCTGCACCAAGGGCAGTGGCGGCACCTAATGCGTGATGTGCCCCGGGGCCATCACGCCTTCAGACATCCCTGCGTGCGCGTGTAGACGGGCATGCAATTGTGTTGGCTACATAATGCCAAGTTCCATTTTGGCGTCTTCGCTTGCCATCAGACGAGGGTCCCAGCGTGGGCTCCAGACGAGCTGCACTTTTACTTCTTTGGCCCAAGGAAGCTTTTTCACTGCGCTGTGCGCTTGAGCTTGGATGACTGCGCCAACAGGACAGGCGGGACTTGTCAGTGTCATTTTGATGGTCACGTCGTTGTCTTTCACTTCGACTCCGTAAATCAATCCTAAATCAACGATGCTGACGCCCAGTTCAGGGTCGACTACAGTTCTGAGATTCTCACGCACTACGTCTTCTTGCAGAGTAGACATCGGTCCTATTTAACCTCTTTGACTTTTTGTTCTTCTTGAGCCGTGATAATGCCTTCCAGCAGAGTGTTCCAGGGCAATAACGCACACTTGATTCTGACTGGATATTTGCGCACGCCTTGCAACGCTTCCAGTTCCTCCATCTCTTCCGGCAGACTGACGTCTCCAGATTTCGACATCATCATAGATTTGAATGCATCGACTGTTTTCTTGACGTCTGCAATTGACTGCCCAACCACTGCTTCACTCATCATCGAGCCGGAAGCTGTGTTGATCGAGCAACCTTTCGCGGTTATCTTGACGTCTTTGACAGTGTCGCCATCCAGTTGGATGTAGAGTGTCAGTTCGTCTCCACAAAGAGGATTTACGCCTTCGACTTTCGCCGACGCATCCTCTATTTCACCGCGGTTACGCGGGTTGTGGTAGTGATCGAGAATTGTTTCCCGATAGAGGTCATCTGCAAGCGACATGTCCCAAAACCTTATCTGCTTCTTTGAGGGCTTCCAATAATATATCGACTTCTTCTTTTGTGTTGTAAATATAGAAACTTGCTCTTGCCGTTCCCATTACTTTCAGGTCACGCATCAGGGGTTGGCAGCAATGATGTCCGGCGCGAATAGCGATGCCGGCATCGTTGAGGATTTGTCCGACGTCATGTGGATGAACGTCTTTGAAATTGAAGGAGATGACGCCACCACGCTTAGTGGCATCGTGTGGACCGTAGATTTGAGCGTCGCCCAAACCTTTCAGTCCTTTGATTGCGTATTCGACTAGTTCGATTTCGTGAGCGCGCACAGCGTCCATTCCCAGGGCGTTGAGATAGTCAATCGCTGCTGCGCTGGCGATGACGTCGGCGATGTTTGGTGTGCCGGCTTCAAATTTCCAGGGCAATTCGTTCCACGTTGTCTTTTCACGCGACACAGAATTGATCATGTCTCCGCCAGTCATGTACGGTGGCATCGCATTGAGCAATGACTCGCGCCCCCACAAAACGCCGACACCAGTTGGTCCCAACAGTTTGTGCATCGAGAACGCGAGGAAGTCGCAATCAAGTTCTCTCACCGAAGTTTGCAGATGCGGCACACCTTGTGCGCCGTCGACGAGAATGACGGCCCCGACATTGTGAGCGAGTTTAGCTAGTTCGTTGATTGGATTGATTGTGCCAAGAACGTTAGACATTTGAGTAACGGCGACGATGCGCGTTTTCTTCGTAATCAATTTTTCCGCAGCAACGAGATCGATCTCGCCTTCTTCTGTAAGCGGCAAGAATACGAGTTTTGCTTCACGCTCGAGCGCTAGCTGCTGCCAGGGAACGAAGTTGGAGTGATGTTCCATCGGCGTGATGACAATCTCGTCGCCAGGCAGAACGTTCTGTCGTCCATAGGTCTGCGCCACTAAATTGATTGCTTCAGTTGCGTTTTTAGTGAAAATGATTTCGTGCACTTCGGCTGCGTCGATAAACTGACGCAACTTTTCGCGAGTTACTTCGAAAGCTTCAGTCGCTTCTTCACTCAACGTGTGGATGCCGCGATGAATATTGGCGTTGTAATTTTCGTAATAGTCAGTCAGCGATTTGATCACGCTGAGTGGCTTCTGCGATGTTGCCGCACTGTCTAAGTAGACGAGTTTTTTTCCGTTGACTTGACGGTCCAGAACTGGGAAATCTTTTCTAACTGCTTTGATATCGAACATGGTTTTGATCCTTACACTTTTGCTTGCGTGCGCTTTAGACGGCGACCCATAAATCTTCTCCGCGCTCTTCGCAGGGATATGTTGCTATCGGTTTCACTGCGGGCATACACACCACCGCTCCCGTCTCAACATCGAATCTTGCACCATGGCGGGGACACTCGATTGTGTTCTCCACCAGTTCGCCCTCGCCCAGTGGTCCGCCATCGTGTGTACACAAATCATCGACGGCGAAGAACTTGCCTTCTACGTTGCACACCGCGATGCGATGTTTTTCGACTGTGAAAACTTTGACGTGACCTTCAGGCACGTCTGCTTTGTTTGCAACTTTGCAGAACTCAGCGGTCATCAGCGTTTACACTCCGTGGATTTTTTCAGCTAGAACGTCGTAGACCCAATCTTTGGCTCTGCCGATCGTGCATGCTTCCAAAATTTGTCTGAAGAATCCTGTCACGATCAATTCTTCGGCTGCTGGTGCAGACAAACCGCGACTCATCAAATAGAAAACCTGTTCGCGATCTACTGGACCGACTGTAGCTCCGTGTGAGCACTTTACGTCGTCGGCGAGAATTTCCAGTTTAGGAATAGAATCGGCGCGGGCTTCATTGCCTAAGAGCAGATTTTTGTTGCTCTGGAATGCAGCCGTCTTCTGCGCGATCTTGGCGACTTCGATAACTCCTTGATAAATAGATTGGGCGTTGCCCTTCAATGCCACTCTAAAGTTGATGTTAGAGCTGGTGTCAGGTGCGTTGTGTTTTTGAATTGTGTTGAAGCTGTAGTGCTCGTCTGTGTCGCCAAGGACGATGCCCTGCAGATCGCTTTCTGCACCTTTCGCGTTCAACACTGTGGCGATGTCGCCTTTCAGTTGTGAGCCGCCAAGGGCGACGGTGAGAGACTTTACAGATGCATCTTGTTCGACTTGATTGTGTGTTCGAGTGACCGCAAACACATTCGAATCGAAACGTTGCACTTCCAGATATTCACACTTTGCTCCGGGGGCAACGTGCACTTCGACCAATACGTTTGCTAGTGAGCGCAAAGTTGTTTTGTTCTCTTTTCCTGGCTCGGAGCTGAGAATGTTGACCAGACTGGCTTTGCTGTGCGAGCCAAGAACCGCTATCAGTCGAGGAAATATGGCGACTCCGTTAGGAGAGCCGTTTGAAGAAGTGAAGTGTGTGAGGCTGACGAACGGACCTTCGATTTCCACATTTGGTGGCACATAGAGGAAAGTGCCACCATTGAACAAAGCTTTGTTCATCAGAACAAATTTCTGGTCGCTTTCGATTTGCGAAAGATATGGACGAATCAATTCTGCGTGATCGCGCAAGGCTTCTTTCAGTGTGCAGAAGATTACGCCTTTAGCAGCCAGCTCGGCTGGCAGTTTTGCCGGCACTGACGCTTGACCGACTTCAGCTACAACACCTGAGTGATTGTCGAAAAATGTCAGTGCAGTTTCGAACCATTCTGGCAATTTCGCTTTCTCATCTTTCTTGGTGGAAAGATCGATAGCATTCAAATTCGACAGATCCAAACTTTCAATTTCGGTCTTGCGCCAATCTTCATCGCGACCGGTAGGCATTGGTGTCTGAAGGTAAGCCTCCCAGGACGAGACGCGTAGCTCTTTCAACCATGATGGTTCGCCATTTTGGGAAGCCAAATTATCCACTCGCTCCCGAGCTATTGTGTTTACCAATTTCGACTCTGACATTTGTCTTTCCTTGATTCCGCATTAATTCGGGCCGCTAAATACACTGCGCCAAATCTTTAGATCTGGCGGCAGTGCATAAGAGAGTTCACGATTTTTACCCCACCGAACCTGACATCTCAAGCTGAATCAGGCGGTTCAGTTCAACAGCGTATTCAAGCGGCAGTTCTTTTGTGAACGGCTCGAAGAATCCGTTGATGATCATCGCGGTTGCTTCGTCTTGTGTCAGACCTCGGCTCATTAAGTAGAAGAGTTGCTCTTCACCGACTTTTGATACCGTAGCTTCGTGTTCGATCGTGACGTCTTTCTCGTCGATTTCCATGGTCGGATAAGTATCCGAACGTGATTTTTCATCGAGCAGAAGTGCGTCGCACTTGATGTTCGACTTGGCGCCTTTGGCTTCTGGGTAGACTTTTACGAGTCCACGATAAGAAGTTCTGCCGCCGTTCTTCGAGATAGATTTAGAGACGACCAGTGATGTCGTATTTGGTGCAGCGTGCACCATCTTGGCACCAGCGTCTTGATGTTGGTCTTCGCCGGCAAAAGCAATCGACAAAACTTCACCGTGAGCGCGTTCGCCAACCAGGTGAATAGCTGGATACTTCATGGTCAGCTTGGAGCCGATGTTTCCGTCGACCCACTCGACCTTTGCATCTGTGTGAGCAACGGCGCGTTTGGTGACGAGGTTGTATACGTTCTTAGACCAGTTTTGAATTGTCGTGTAGCGAATGTGGGCGCCTGGTTTGGCGATTAATTCAACTACAGCCGAGTGCAACGAGTCTGTGGAATAAGTTGGAGCCGTGCATCCTTCGATGTAGTGAACGAAGCTGCCCGGTTCAGCGATGATCAATGTTCTTTCGAACTGACCCATATTTTCAGCGTTGATTCTGAAATAAGCTTGCAGTGGGATTTCGACTCGAACGCCTTCTGGCACCCAGACGAAACTTCCACCTGACCAAACGGCAGAATTCAGGGCAGAGAACTTGTTGTCTGCAGCAGGAATTACTGTTCCAAAGTGCTTACGGATAATCTCTTCGTGTTCGCGCAGTCCTGAATCCATATCAAGGAAGATAACGCCTTGCGCTTCCAGATCTTCGCGAATCGAGTGGTAGACCACTTCCGATTCGTATTGAGCGGTTACGCCAGCGAGAAACTTTCTTTCTGCCTCTGGAATTCCAAGACGATCGAATGTTTGTTTGATGCCTTCTGGAACGTCGTCCCAACTCTTTTCTGTTTTTTCAGAAGAGCGCACGAAGTAGAAGATGTTTTCAAAATCGATTGAGTCGAGAAGACCACAGTTGCCCCATTTAGGCATTGGCTTCTTGAGGAATATGTCGAGAGCGCGGAGACGGTATTTCAACATCCACTCCGGCTCGTTCTTCATCGCCGAAATCTTTTCAACGATTTCGCGTGTCAAACCTCTGCCTGACTTGAAGACATAGTCTTCTTTGTCCTGGAAACCATACTGAGAGTAATCGTTTCCGATGTTGCCGATTGATTGGTCTTGAATTAGTTCCGCAGACATGGTCGCCTCCATCCGTAAATGTTATGAAACACCTGACGGCGTAAGTTCCTGTGATACCCAGTCGTAGCCACGTGCTTCCAGTTCTTTGGACAGGTCGCCGCCGCCAGATTTGACGATGCGACCATCTTGGAAAACGTGGACGAACTGTGGTTCCACATAATTTAGAATGCGCTGATAGTGTGTAATCAGCAAAATTGCAGTTTCCGGATTCGACAAATTGTTGATGCCTTCCGAAACTGTCTTGAGCGCGTCGATGTCGAGACCTGAGTCTGTTTCATCCAATACTGCCAGGGCTGGCTTAAGAAGAGCGAGTTGAAGGATTTCAAGTCGCTTCTTTTCTCCACCTGAAAAACCATCATTGATATAGCGTCCAAGAAATTCATTGGCGACGCCGAGCTTTTTCATCTGCTCTTTCAATTCAGCTCTGAACTCTTTGATCGGAACGTCTTTGCCGCGCACTGCGTTCACCGATGCGCGAACGAAGTTCGATACGGAAACACCAGGAATCGCCACTGGATATTGAAACGCCAGAGCAAGCCCGGTGCGAGCACGCTCATCGGGTGTCATCTCAGTGATGTCGATGCCTTTGAAAAGAATTTTGCCTTCAGTTACCACGTAGCGAGGGTGTCCCATCAACGTGTATGACAGAGTTGATTTGCCGGAACCGTTGCGACCCATGATGGCGTGTACTTCGCCTGGAAAGATCTCCAAGTTGACGCCCTTGAGGATTTCTTTGTCCTCGACTTTGGCGTGGAGATTTTGAACGGAAAGTATCGGTTGTTTAGCAGTCATGAAAGTTGCCTTTGATTGGTCAATGGTCCTGTGGAAAAGGCGATCCTAGCTTTTTCGAGCTGGTTGGCTCGGGTGAGGTAACCTTAAAAATGTCAAAGCTTAGGATAGTAGGCTTTTATAGATAAAATAGTATCAAAAATCTCGGATCTATTCCCAGTTCTTAAGGATCAAGTAGCGAACTGATACAAAGCCCAATCCTAGAGGCTTCTGGAAGAGTAGAATGAGAGGGTAAAGGCCAGGACAGCGATGAGAACTCAGCAACTAGGCGAAAATCCAGAACGCACCCAGGAAGCCGTGCTGATGTACATCAAGCGCACGGGCGAGGTGACTGTAGCTGATCTCTGCAAAGAGCTAAGCATTACGTCTATGGCAGTCAGGCGCCACATTGCCGGGCTTCAGAAGGATGGGCTGGTCGATTCTCGTATTGTTCGCCAGTCTCGAGGGCGTCCTACCTACCACTATAAATTGACCGAGAAGGCCGAGGGGCTATTTCCCACGGGCTTCCAGAATTTGGCTGTCGATTTGCTCGATGTTGTCTTCGAACAGAGCGGTCATCAGGGCGTTATGGACCTGCTCAGCCGCCGTAACGAGAAAATGGCTGAGCGCTTTCAGGTGCGGGTCGCTAATAAAGGTATAAAGGAAAGAGTGGCAGAAGTCGCCAAAATCTTCTCCGAAAATGGCTACATGACTGAGTGGGAAACACTTCCGGACGGCAATTTCATCATCTTCCAGCGCCATTGCGCCGTTCATGATCTAGCCTTGAAATATCGGCAGCTTTGCGTGCTGGAGCCTCAGTTGATGGAAAATCTTTTAGGTGTGAAAGTAACGCGTCAGCAATATATCCTTAAAAACGATCCGGTCTGCGGTTACCTCGTGCCGAATATTGAATCTGAGCAATCAGAGGCTGCCCAAATCTGATTTAGTTATGGACGATACACAACAACTTGAGATACATTTATGGGCGCCGTAAGATTGACGTTTTTTCGTGTCTCTTATGTTGATGGCATCCCTCTGGAATCCGATGCTCAACAGTAACTCGCGTGAAGGTTTTCGAGCTGAAGACCTTGCCAAGTAAGAGCAGTGTTTTGACAAACTTTTTAAACGAGCTTCATCGATGAAAAACCTATCAATCGCATTTTTGACTGTGTTGCTGTTCAGTTCGGTGTCCGCCACCGCCGCTGAAAAGCCCCATCCGCCATCGCTTCTCATCGAGACCACTCGTAACGCCGATAAGCAGGCGATCGATGATTTTCTGACTGAGAATGGGTGCACGATACTGGGTGAAGCGCATTCAACTAAGTGTGGCATACACGTAATTGAGGTCGCTCCCAAAAGTGGCGACCTGACTCAGTTTAAGCAGAAAATCGAAAAAGTAAAAAATGCGAATATAAAAAGCATCGAAATCACTCCCTTAACGCGCTTGGAAGCGTTGCCTAATGATCCAGACAGTCCTCAGCAATACGCGCTGGGCATCATGAATTTCAGCAGTGCCCTCAATATCATTGGAAATCACCAGAAAATAACACCACGTTTCACTCTTGTGGATACTGGCGTGCAGCCCGTGTCAGGCGAGCTTACTCATGTCTCTCAGTATAATTTCGTCAACGGCGCAAACGGCACGCCTGAATCTCCATTTGACAGCGGAATTCATGGTACTGCTGTGGCTGGAACTGGAGCTGCCACCACGGATAATCACAATCTTATAGCTGGGGTCGGAACGAGTAATTTGCCTGTTCGTATTACTTCTTGCAGAATCAGCAATGACGGTGGGACTATCAATACTCTCGATGTGATTCAAGCTTTACTCTGGTGTGTTGACAATCAAGCGCTGCGAGGCGGACCTGGACCAATCAATGTCAGTCTTGGTAGTACTGCACCTCCTACCTACAACGGCTCTTCTGTTGTACAGGACATCGCTCATGAATTGCGCAATCAAGGTGACTTGTTAGTGCTCGCCGCAGGTAACAATGCGATGCTTGACCCAAGTCCAGAGCTTTATGCTCGTCGAGTTGCCGGGACTGATCAAAACAATCAGCTTGCGTCGTTCTCTGTATTTGGTCCGTTCCACGGTGCTGCGCCGGCTGTAAACATCATCATTATTCCAAGTTTGGCGTTGGAAAGTGGTACTTCGCTGGCGGCGCCGTATTGGTCAGGCAGTATTGCGCTTCTGCAAAGTCTGAATCCAAGACTAAATGCGGTGCAAGCAGACTCTATCATCTATAACCAGGCGAACGTGACCGGAGCCGACTGGCACATTCCCAACCTGTTCAAGGCTGTTAACAGCGCTCGATTCTGATTCACGATTGTGCAAAAGTTTCGATCCTCAACCGAGACACATTCTGGTCAAGTATTCCGGAACGCTGTCATGTGGCAGCGTTGGTGCCTGATCGCTTGTATTGCAGTTTGCCCCGGTCTGTGTGCGGGATCATCTGCGCGCAATGTTTCTTTGCCGTGGACGGTGACGATTACGACCGAAAGTTTGAAGCAATGCCTGGACTTTCCCAACTCACATATGAAGCCTTTCATAAAGGCTTCAGTTGATTTCGAGCAACCGATGGAGGCGGTTAGCACTCCTGATGATGATCTCGAAAAAGGACATGATCCAGTGCCAAACACGCACTACGAAGAGTTGTTTTTTGGCGGTTCACATCTGCTGGGGCTGCGACGGGCGCACGAGTTGAATGTAGAAGGAGGTGAAGCTGGTGTGATCAAAGTCGGTGACTTCGAACCCGACGCTCGCAGTGAAGAAGCTGCCGCTGCCTCCAGTGCGATCGCTCGCCTCTTTCTTGATCTTTATCGTCGAAGAGCTGCATTGAAGTATGTCGAAGTCTCGCCCGAGGGATTCGATTTCTTGGTGCAGGAGCTAAATAGATATGGGTTTCGACCAGCCTACGTCACTCCAGAACGACCTATTACAGCGCTTTTCGTATTAAACGTCAGATCTAATCCTACTGGGAAAAACGCCGATCTTATTTATGGGCAATGAGTATTGAGTAAGAGTAAATACCGATCGTCTTCAGGCAACATGCTCAGCATGGTCGTTTTGGTCGGCATGGTACTACTTCTGGTGTGCGGTTGTGGTTTCGTGGTTTCTATTCTTTTCACATCCCATCATCGCAATCAGATGAAAGCCGACGACCTGGCGCTGAGTCTGGCTCTGGGGTTGAATAAACATAATTGGGTCGGACAGATGAACAACCTGGTCGAATCAGCTCGAGAACTTGTCTTCACCTCTAGAGATGCGCATGAAGAAGTGCTTGCTGACTACCCGCGCTTGAGATCGCTATCGGAGAGGCTTATGAACGAAGCAAGAGAATCGGCCGCGTTTGTAGAGAGGGAGAGGATTTCACTCGGACGAGAACTCTGTAAATCGGCTCAACACAGTGCCGCAGTTACCAACGAGCAACGGCAGGCACAGCCTTTATTCAGTCTGCCGTGGCTTGAAACTGAGACTATATCGGTGAAAGCGTTAGAGGTCGGCAGAATTCGCAACGTACAAAGCAGTGCGCATCTACCTCAGGCTTTGCCTAGTTTGAAAGATTATGATATGCGCAAGGGCATAGCAAACAAACAGTCGGAGCTTTACAACAGTTGTGATAAAGCGGCGCTACCCTCACCAGATGATGACTTGCTATTCGCTTTTTGTTCGCTTCCCGCTGCCGTCGAAAAATCCATTCCGTCAGCACGAATAACCGGTAACGATGCTTTTGAGCCGACCGCTCTCATATTCGACGACGGAATGAATTATTCAGCCAATCTCAAATCATTGCCTTCCGCAGTTCGCCTAACGGCGGTGATGAACGTTCGAGGCACTTTGAATCGCACTGTAAAACCGGGTGAAGTAAAAATAGTTGTTTCCGCAGCTTCGCCGGGTTCAGAGCCGGACTTTCCTTAATCAATAGAATCGGCGTGGGGATTGTACTCACGAATCTGGTCAGGCGTGGGGGAAATTCCCGCGTTGTGATTGAAATACGAATTGCTCAGCAGCATGTGCGCCGCTAATCTATGATCATGTTCAACGAGTGTGAAAGAGTCTTCGAACAATGGTTGTAATCGATCCAACTTTGCCAATTATGGAGCTGCTGAAGATGGCAGCTGATAATCATCATAAGCGCATTGAATTGGCGGAAGACGAAAAGCGCGAATTGATCGCTTTGCTGAAAAAGAAGGCGATGGATGAGCTCGAATACGGTCAAGAAATCGAACTCGATACGGTGCGTCTAATTCGCAGGGTCACAGGGGCCGTCGGCGTCTATTTTACCTAAGCGAATTGTTCGGACTGGCGAATTTTTTCTAGCGAAGTACTAGCGATTTATCTTCGATTGCAGATCGTAGTTTTGACTCGGGATCTTTATAGTCTGGGATCTTTATAGTCTCGGGATCTTGTAGTCTCGGGATCTTTATAGACTAAGGGCACCTTTAAACAGGTCAGCTCCGCACAAGATACCCAGCTCTTAATCTTAAAAGGCTCACGGGTGCCAAAATCTATGAACTCGACGGTTCCTCTTGATTTGGTAATGTCTCGGTAATGTCCATTTCTTATACTTCGTTCACAAGTTGAAGTTGAACTTACTAGCAACACCGACTGCTTCGCCCCCCCCCCTAATGAACGAACTACCCGCCACTACCCCCGGTGGCACCGCGATGCTGCGGATAACACCCAATGAGGATCGACATAATGGCAAGAACAGCAGATGCTCCACAGACTAAAGAAGAGAAGAAAGGTACCGATCGCGTTGAATCAGCTATTGCTAAAAGCCCCTCGGATCCAAGCCCATTCTTGAAAGAGTTGGACTCTATTACTGGTCCTGCACAAGCGAAAGCTTTGTCTCAATTAGACAAAGATGGCTACGGAACACGCGCCGAAGGCCTTCAAGCTCAAAAAATTATGAGCGATTTGCACGGCGTGAAGAGTACATTTGGCTACGGTGAAATCACCAAAGACGATATCAAAAGTTATGGCGACAATGCTAAGAGCCCCGCTGAGAAAGCTTTAGCACAGAGACTGCAAGACCACTTCACTCAAATTTCTCAAGACGGCAAAGTGATCAGCCAGGCTGATATTACTAAATATTTGGGGCAAGAACAGAACAAGGCTGACATGCGTAACCTGCATGCCAAAGATCCTGCAACAGGCAAGACTCTTCTTGACTCCGTCAGCGACGGTAAGGGCGGTGTATCCGGCGATGCTTTAGACAAGAAACTTGCAGATCCAAATTTGACCGCTGCAGATAGAGCCAGCTTAGAGCGCTTGAACGCTGCTCGTGATAAGTCTACTTTCATGCGCACTCCGCAAGGCGATCTGACAGCCGATCAAGTCAAGAAAATGGACGAGAATGCTGGTCTGAAGCCCGAAGATATTAGCAAGCTGAAGAAGCAGGCCGAACCTCAAGGTGCTGACCAACAGGCGACGCAAGCAGCATTGACTGACTTGAACACAAAGCCAGGTGGCGGACAGAGCCTGTTGGATAAGATCGGTGATGGTAAAGGTGGAGTCGATGCCGCTAAGGTTCAAGACTTCTTGGCTCATCCAGAGCGCCATAACCTCACTCCAGAAAATGCGAAGACTCTTAAAACTCTCAACGACAAAATTGAGCAGAATCAGTTCAGCACCCCAGGCATGGATGGTGGCATCTCACCTCGCATGAATCTCAGTCAGGGTGATTTGCAAAAGATGGGTGCAGACGCTGGAGTCAACTACGACAAGATTGCTGCTAAACCACTGACTCCACCCGAGTCGGCAGACCAGAAAGGTCGTGAAGCACAGTTCCAGCACTTGTTCGAAAGCAAAAATGGCAAGCCAAGTTTGTACGATCAGATGAAAGGACCAGATGGTGGCATCCCTGCTGCCAACCTGGACAAGGCTCTCGCCAATCCAAACTTGAGTCAAGCAGACCGTGCATCACTGGCTTATCTCAAAAACTTGCAGCCAGACGGTTACTTCAGCAAAGATAATTTCTCCAAAGAAGAAATCGCAGCCAAAGCGCGTGAGCACAACATGAAGCCTGAGGCCATCAAGAAAGCAGGCATTGATGCACCACCTGTTAAGGCTCCTGAAGTGGCTCCAGCTGCAACTGGCGGAGAAATCAAACCAGAAGGTCATAAGGCACTCACTGTTCAATCGGGTCAAGGTTACTTCCATGTTGCAGAGCGTCTTCTCTCCGAAGCGCACAAAGGTGACAAGAAGTACGAACCAAGTCAGAAAGAACTGAAGGAGTTGGTAACTCAACTGAAGCATGCAAACGGCAATCGTAAGTCGTTGAACAGCAAAGAAGAGCTCAAGATCGACGATGCAATCAGACACAACCCAGCACTGGCAGGATTGTTTGCCTAAATAAAATGCGCAGGAGTTGTCTCGATTTTAATTTGAGGTTTCGGTAATGAGTACACAAGCACATCGCATGCTAAACAAATTTCGTCACGTCAGTCAAAATTCGAGACCTCCTGTTGCCACGTCATCCGTGACTTATGCAGCAAACGGTACCGACCCGGATGCACCACCAATCTCAGCAGCAAGCGGCACTCATCAGAATCAACTGAAATATGAGAGACCTGATTTGCCACCGACCGAATTGCACCCAATGTTCACCAACCAGTCGCTCGAAGAGTTGCTTAACGGTATTTCGAACTTGTTATTGCCACCACTTGCGCTTGCAGATGGCGGCGATGCATTCGATGGAGATGCCACGAATGACTGGTTCTATCCTGGTCGTAGTCTGAGAAACGGAATGTTGCCAGACGTTGATCTTGTAGAAATTCAAGTATTGGAAATTTCCCAACTGTCCTAATTTACTAAAATCCACTTTTTCTACGGAGGAATTGTTTCGAGATCACGGCCACAAGACTCTAATGGGGGGCTAAATCGAAAAGAACTCAAACTCTCGACAAAATAATTACTAACATCAGCTAAGTACTGTCTGCCGTTTATGCGTCTGAAGCGCACAAGCGGCAGATTTTTTGTCCAGTTTCGTAATACTGAAGACCGGCAACGTCCCACGTGCTGGTCTTTTCCGCTTCTCCCGATTGTTGTCATGCCTACGACACAAGTTTTTTCGTATTGTCTTTCTGTGAGGCGAAACGCCTTATACCCCGCCCGCAGTTTCAACACACTTACCAATATTTGCGAAGGTCACTACAAATGGTGGCGCTACGTGGATCAACCGATCGTGCCCCTTCATCATTTGAGGATTTTATAGAATGGCTAAATCAGAAGTACCAACCAGCGATGCGATTGTTGATCACATCAAATCGAAAGATTCGAGCAGCAATCTCTCCGATATCGCAAGAGAAATCCACGACATGATGGATCACACTAAGCCTGGTGCATCCGCTGCGGCTATGGCTAAAATCAATGAAGCTTTGCATGCCCAGGGAATTCTGCCAGGCGTTGACATCACTGGTGTGCAAGGTCAGGACTTCGTCGGAGTAGTCACCAGCGATAAAGGGGAAGGTAACGTAATTAGAGTTGATTCTACAGACATAAGTCACCGAGAACGGGACCAAACTGTAAACAAGACTGAGATCAATGGAAGACAGGCAACCATTGCGGCAGATGGCTCAGGCTTTGTCACTGTAAAGCCAGGCGACAACCCATCTTTCATTGCTCGCGACATGCTTAAGTCGCAGGGACTGGCAAATCCAACTGCAAATGATATCGCAATGTATGAGCTCAAGCTTGAGGCTCTCAATGGTAAAGACATAGCGCACAAATTGCATCCAGGTGACGTTCTGAAATTGCCACCGGCCCTTAAGGATGGAATTGACAGCCAGTTCTTTGGTGAACGCGCTCTCGACACTCTAGGTGATACTAAAACACAGCTCAACAGCGATTTGGCAGCAGCCCAGGCGGCAATCCAAAAAACTGGTCACTGGAATTGGTTTGGGGCGCCTTACAGCATAAACATGGATGAAATCACTAGAGATATGAACAAACCTGGTTTAACAGATCAAGAAAAACGCGGATACCAGTACTTGAAGGACCACTTTAGTGAAATCGCAGTTGACGGCAACGTCTGGGCCGACAAGCTGACGGACTGGAATACAAAGAAAGTCCAGGATGCTGAGCTGGCCTTCTTTAAAAACACGAATGGTGGAATGATGTAGGACTTTGTTCGCTTTGTTCAACTAAGCCACTGCATACGGTGCAATTCTAAAAGGTTCGCAGATTTTTTTGCGAACCTTTAGTTTACAAAGCGATCGAACTAAATTGCGCGGATATGGATTGGTGTTTACTGCTCAGAAAGTTTGTAACCAACGCCGTGAATATTTTGTATCAACGACGGCACTCCGTCAGTATCGATTTTGTTTCGCAGTTTTTTAACCGTAGATCTAATTGTCTCTGTAGATTTGTCAGAGTCGGCTGTCCAAACTCTTTCAAGCAGCTTATCAGTGCTAAAAACCTGATCTGGATGTCGCATCAAGAATTCCAAAAATGTAAATTCCATTCGTGCCAAATGAATCGGTTCACCGTCTTTGGTGACTGTGTGCTTGACGCAATCGAGCACCAGATTGCCAGCCTTCAAAGTGTTTGAATTTAAATTCGTTGGTCGACGCAATAGTGCCCGCACTCTCGCCGACAACTCTTTCAAGTGAAATGGCTTTGTCAAGTAATCGTCGCCACCAGCATCGAATCCAATTTCCTTTTCGGTAACGGTGTCTTTACCTGTCAACATGAGAATCGGTGCGCGTCCGCCGTGATTCCTGTACTGTGTGCAGACCTCGATTCCATTCATCTTCGGCAGAGCTAGATCCAAAATGATCAAGTCATATTCATACGCTCGCATCATTTCAAGTCCATCGGTGCCAGTCTCGACATGCTCTACGAGATACTTTTCGAAGAGCAACCAGTCACGCACGGTTGTTGCTACTTGCATGTCATCTTCGACGATCAGAATTTTTGCCATGGTTATTGCTTTTGGAAGGAATGCCTGGGATCTTGTCTGTTATAACTTATTTTATCGTTCCTTTTCGAGTATCCGGCGTTATTGCGACAGCATTCCTGTCGTGCAATTGAGAACAGTTTATGCGTTTTGATTTCAAGATAGCGCACGTCGGACTAATTCTAGTCTGCGTTCCGCTTGTCTTCGAACTGCTGTTCATTGGACTCTTGAACCACCTCGTGCAGCAAGCTGAAACTGAAATCAAGTATCAGAGCGCGGTGAAGGACATTGTCTACACAGCGAGCAGCGTTAATACGTTCGCCACTCAGATGGCAACCAACGTAGGTGGCTACAGCCTGACTCACAGCGAAAGTTTTCTCAAGAAATTTCTCGACAACGATATTAAGTGCAAACAGGCTTTCGATCAGCTGGAAGAACAGCTGAAAAACGACCCAGAACATCTCGCTATGGCGCTGGAAGGACGGAAGTATGGCTTGCTGGGTTCACAGCTTCTGCACGACCTCTGCGACAGCATCTCGCGCGGCTCCGGCGGCAGAGACATGATTGCTGGACCAGGACAGCTTGTCAAAGTTAAGGGCATCATCGACAACATGACAAAGTCGTTGCGGTCGATTATCAAAGATTATTTGGCTGTGGCGGAAGAGAGCCCCAAGCGCGAAGCGCAAAATCGAAAGTACTACCAGGTCGTAATTGTATTTGGTGTGAGTTTCAACATCTTGTTGGCAGTCTTTTTGGCAATTTTGTTCAGTAAAGCAATTACGTCAAAGGTTCGGATAATCAATGAGAATACTCTTCGTGTGCCGAAAGGACTGCCGTTGAACGAACCTGTAACAGGGATGGCCGAGATCGTGCAACTCGATCGTGTTTTCCATTCAATGGTGGATGAGTTGAATGCCTCGAAAAAAATGCAACAGTATTTGATCGCTATGGTCAGTCACGATCTGCGTTCGCCCTTAACGTCGCTGCAGGGCATGTTGACCCTGCTCTCCGTAGGCGCACTGGGCACCCTGCCTGACAAAGCGCAGGCAAAGGTGGAATTGGCTGAGGCGGATTTAACGCGACTAATCAAGTTGACCAATGATCTTTTGGACACGGAGCGTCTTGCCTCTGGCAAGCTCGATTTGAAAATCTTGTCAGCTTCGATGGAAGAGCTAATCGATTCGTCTCTTGAGTCGGTGCGCTCATTTGCAGATCAGCACAAAATCAAGCTCAAGGCGGAAACAATTCCAATTGAAGTGGAGATGGATCCGAATCGTATTTTGCAGGTTTTGTGTAATTTTCTCACCAATGCCATTAAGTACGCACCAGAAAATTCTCTTGTTACGGTGCGTTGTGAGAAGGATGGAAACTTCGTGCGTGCGTCAGTAATCGACCAGGGGCGCGGCGTTCCCAGGGAAAAACAGGAAGTGATATTCGAGAAATTCCAGCAAGTCGATGAGGCCGATGCTCGGGTCATGGGTGGTAAAGGATTGGGCTTGGCAATATGCAAATCCATTGTTGAGCAACACGGTGGAACGCTCGGAGTTGTGAGCGAGAGCGGCAACGGTAGTGCCTTCTGGTTTCGCATACCAATTAGGACACCAAAAATTCACAGTGCTTAATTAGTATCGAAATATCCGATTAGAGAACACAACGCAGAAGTGCCGACTGCATGTCTGGCACTGGTGCAATAGATTTTTTGAGTGCTGTATTCACGGTGCCGCTTTGCCATGAACAAAAGTGCGCATCTTACCAAATTCGACCGCTAGTCAGTCCACTTTCAAAACGTTTGTCACTACTAAGTCCTCCGTTTACTAAATCCTCCTTTTACTAAGTCCGCCTTTTAGATAGGTCATATCATGGGACGATCAGAAAATTTATTTCATCCACCTGTTGGTTTGCCACCAACTGAAACAAAGCAAGATTTCAACCCGTCTGAGCCGCCGCTCAACGCCACCGCCGGTGATATCGCTAGCCGTGAGGTGCAACAACTGGCATTTGCAGATGGGCGGGAGCGTTCATCGCGACGTTCTGAAGGGGCATCGACAGGCCGGGACCCCGGTACTACATCAGGCAGACTTCCCGTCGCTCCCGTGGAAGTCCCCAGCAAGCAGGCTGGTCTGCCGGACCTGATCATCGTTAACGGAGAGGGGAACAGACCCGAGTACCGCACAGTTACTCCCAGAGATGGTTCCAGCCCGGAACTTCGTGCGGTCGCCACGGTGAGAGATTTGGGTGCGAATGTCGTCTTTGATGACAATAAGCAAATTTCCAAAATTAGTTATCCCGCAGAAAACAAAACACGTGAGTTCGGTCGTGATGAAAATGGCGAGATCAACAAGTTGGTGACGACCACTCCACGCGGACAATTTAGCTATGTCAAGGAGGACGGGCGCTGGCTCTATCTGGCACCAGATCACAAGAAATACGTAGCTCCTGATTTTTCACTCGACGACAATGGCGAATTTTCCAAGTCTACGGCTGACGGAGTTGTTCTGACGCAGCGTCCCGATGGAAGATTGTTCAACGAGGAGCGCACCGCCCTTGGTGCCCGCATCCAGAGGGATGTTGACGGTAATCCTGTCACCGTTAAACGCCCAGACAACACTTCGATTACGGCAACGTACGAGTGTGGTCGGCTCGCCAAGCTGGTCGATAGCCAGGATGGGGCGTCGATAACATGGACTCCTGATGGAAAGGGAAACTGGCGTAGCGATGATGTGCCGCCACAAACAGTGCAAAACATGCGCTTGGAACACAACGGCAATCTCTCTTACACTTCCGATAAGAGCAAATACACTATTCGCGGAAACGGCGCAGAAATTGAAGAAAACGCTACGCGTTCTCGATACACTTTTGATGACCAGGGGCGAATCAGCTCAATCAAATATCCAGGCGGGAAGGCTGCTCTTAGTTTCGGTTACCTTGGATCCGACGACAAGCCGTCATTCATTCAAGTGGATGACTTGCAGAAGCACGAAAGCAAGCGGTTTATTCATCAGCCAGACAAAGGCGGCTGGACAGGACTCGACCGAAACAACAACTTACTCGGAACATGGAAGGGAGCGGTAAAACTCAGTGATGACGGTTCGTATGCCATCAAGCCTGCAGTCGGCAATTCGACGACCTATTTGCCCGATGGAACCACAAGAACAGAGCAGGCGAAAGCAACTCTCAAGCCAGTTGATACACCAGAAACGGAGAAGCCTGAGACCAGAAGACCTGAAGTCAGAAGACCGGAAGTCAGAAGACCGGAAGTCAGAAGACCGGAAGTCGGAAGACCTGAAGTCAGAAGTCCTGAAACCGACAAACCTGAAACTAGAAAACCTGAAACTAGAAAACCTGAAACTGAAAGACCACCTGCAACACCTGACGTTCAAAACGAAAATGAAATAACCGATCATTCTTTCCAGTTGAAGGGTTACATGCTTCCTTCGCCGGATCAGCTGGGAGCTGGTTCCTGTCTGTATATGTCCGCAACGGGAATTGCAGAGTACCTGATCAATAAATCCAAAGGTATAGTCAATCCACAAGTTGGTGGTGCTACAGATCTATCCGAACAGTGGACAATAAATCTGAGCAAGACAGTGCAATTGGGTAACAATTACACAGATGCGCCCGAGCTTTTAGCGAGAGCCGGAGCGCTTCCTGACTCGCGCATGAAATTCCGGGCTTACGCCAGCTCATCGTGGATGAGTGAACCAGCAATTGGTGGGCGCGGTACCGAAGCTCTGCCACCATTCAAAAAGGACGTTCTATTCAATGGTGGTGGCGAGGGCTCGCAAAACGCACATGGACAGATGCGCCCAGCCGATCTGGAGCGTATCAAAAAATATCTGCGTGAGAATCAGTCACCGGTATTGTTCGTCTACAAACCGCCCACCGCAAACTGGTGGCATGCAAACATCATCACTGGTTACGACGATAAGACGCAGTCATTCACGGTTAGAGATTCGTCGTTCGGAAGACAAGTCTCGAATGCACCTGCATACAACTATGATGGACGGTCACCATACGGACCGAAACCGTATCGCAATGAGACGCAAATGCCTTACTATCAAGTGCTCCAATGGGGCAATCATGCAACCGGATACAAATTAGCAAACTAGAAAGCCACACGGAAGCTGTGCATCAAATTAAGCACAAGATTGTAAGGCGACCAAGAGCAGCGCAGAACCTTTAAATCCCTTTCAATTCCCAGTAACTGGCGGGCACTTTAGGAGAGATGGTTGAGAGTTTGACGAAGTTTGCGGCTCCACGAGCGGCGATCGGCAAACCACCTGTGATAATGATGTTGTCTTTCGGTGATACAATTCCGCGCTTCAAGAGAGTCTCTTCTACCATCGACAGAGTCGATTCAGAGTCACTTACTTCGGTGAGCATCAGCGGGGTGGTTCCCCAAACGAGGCTGAGCTGTCGATACACATGCACGTGCTGGGTCAGGGCGATGATCGGGCCCGGTGGTCTGAACTGCGAAATCAATCGAGCAGTGGATCCTGTTTTGGTAAACGCTGCGATTACTCGAGCCTTCATATCCACAGCCATGTTGCAAGCTGCGTGAGCGATCGCGTGTGCTGAAGTGGGCAGCTCGTGAATGTGCAATTTGGAGTACTCCACGCTGCCTTCCGCTGCTGCTGCAATGCGTCGCATCATGCGCACTGCTTCGACTGGATAATCGCCCATGGCGCTTTCTTCTGAGAGCATGACAGCATCGGTGCCGTCATAAATCGCATTGGCTACGTCGGAAGCTTCTGCTCTGGTTGGACGAGGGTTGTGAATCATCGATTCCAACATCTGCGTGGCCGTGATAACTGGTTTGCCTTTCGCATTGGCTCTGGCGGTAATTCTCTTTTGAATTGGCGGCACCTTCTCTGGTGGCAATTCAACGCCGAGATCTCCTCGAGCAATCATCACGCCATCGGCAAGATCGATAATCTCTTCAAGGTGATCGATCGCTTCTGGCTTTTCTAACTTTGCGATTACTGATACCGGTGGCCAATGTTCGCCAATGAATTCTCTTAAATACAGGATGTCTTGCGGGTCTCGCACAAACGAGAGGGCGACGAAATCTACGTCATACTTTAGACCGAACGCCAGGTCTGACTTGTCTTTCTCTGTCAGAGCCGGAATAGAAAGGCGAACGCCTGGAATGTTGATGCCCTGGTGGTCTTTCAGGTAGCTGCCGCTGACAATTTCGCACTCAACATCGGTCTCGGTAGTTTTAAGTACTTTCAACTCGATCAGTCCATCGTGCAAAAGAATGGTGTCTGATGTTTTTACTTCATTGGCAAGACTGGGGTAATTTGTGCTGACGATTTCGGCGGAGCCTTCAACTTCGCGGCTCGTGAGCGTGAATTTTTTTCCAGTTATGAGGTCGACTTTGCCACCTTTCACTTTTCCGGTGCGCAATTTGGGACCGCAAAGGTCGAGCAAAATTCCGACTGATTGATCGAGGCGCTGACTTATTTCTCTAATGTCTACGACGATGGATGCGATTGAATCATGGTCTGCGTGTGAGCAGTTGATGCGCGCAACGCTCATACCAGCCTGTATCAGCGCTTCTAAAACTACTGGGTTTCTACAAGCGGGGCCGATCGTGGCAATGATTTTCGTCCTGGTCATCCGTTAACTCCGTGAATCCGATGTAGACCGATTCGCTTCTTCACGAGTGTTTGATCTCCTGAAGAAATTCAGTCACATAGGCAGCGCCACTCTAGCTACGCGAAGCTGGCGTGTTGAGCGCTGCCACGGCTGCATGCTTGAAATCGTTAGGCGAGATTGTTGGGAAGCAGTTATCGATGTCTTCAATGCTTGCCAATTTCGCTTCATCAATTTGGTTCTTAGTGAGCATCTCTGTGAGCGTGTTGAAGCGCTCGACATGCTCGTTGAATCGTTCGATCGCGTATTGCTTTGCTTGACCAGTGGTGACCAGGAACGGCCAGTCGCTGGATTCAAGTAACAGTAACTCGCGACCGGCCTGCTTCAAAACTCGCTGCACCGTGTCATCTGACTTGTTTGCGTAGTTCTCAGCCAATCCAACCATAGTTTTTTCTGCATCATGAATGATCGGCCACATCCACTGAGTCTCGTTGTTTAACCAGACCTGATAGTGTCCGCCAGCTCCCCATGAGGATTCCGGTAGTTCGATCGCGCGTTGCGGTGGTGATGCCTGCAGATATTCGCTCGCAGTCATCGGGGTCACGGCAGTGTAGGTGCGCATCTTCTTCAGCACTTCTTTGATCCAGGAAACGCCCTCGAACCACCAGTGTCCAAACAATTCTGTGTCGAAGCTGACCATTACGAGACCCGGCTGACCGGTCTTTTTCAAATGATCGGTTAGCGTTTGTTGAATGAATCCAACGTAGTGATCTGAATTCTCTCTCAATTGTTTGGTGGCAGCTTCTGGATTGTAGCGTTGCTTGTCACCTAAATCCGTCGTCTTGGAAGTGAGCTTCCAGTAGTGCAGACCAGACTTGTCGTCTTTCTTGTGAAATTCTCTGTAGTTGCCATCGCCTGGATAGCCCTGATCGGCGGACCAGACCTGGTAGCCAGCTTCTTCGTGTCGTCCGAGAACTGCGACCGGATATTCCTTTAACCAGAATGCTTCGAATGTATCGAGCCCTGTTGCTGGTCTTGGCGGTGTCGGAATGTACTCGATGTTGCCATAAGGTCCGAACACTTTGCGCACTTCAGCGGTTTGACCGCCTTTGATGACAAACGATTCGGTAAAGAAATATTCCAAACCAAGATCGTGAAGCCATTTTTCGACACCCGGACGCCCTTCAGCTGCCGGTCTGTAAGCGCACTCCGGCAACCAGCATCCTTTCGGTGCGCGACCGAAGAGGCGCTTGTATGAATCAATACCAGTCTTAAACTGAGCGTATAGTGACTCGTCAGTTTCTAGAAGTGGTGAAAAACCGTGTGTGGCAGCTGAGGTTGTAATCTCGATGGCGCCTAAGTCTTGATACTTTTTCAAACCGCCAATGATGTCGCTGTTCCAACGTTCGTGATAGTCCTTGCGAATCTGTTGAAACCAATTCAGATAGAAGCGAGCAAGGTGCAAATAGTCTGGATTCGGAGTTTCGCCTCGTGGACTGTAGCGCTGTTCATCCAACTGAGCTGCTTCAATTCGGTCGGCTAGAAATTTCTCAAAGCCTTTGTTTAAGTGCGGATCAGATAGCTGCTCGCCGAGAATCGGCGTGATTCCGATTGTCAATTTCGCAGGGACGCCCTCGTCCCAGAGGTCGCCAATCGCGTTCAATAGAGGGATATAGCTTTCCGCCATACACTCATAAACACTTTCTTCACCGAAAGGCCACATCCCGGCTTTCCTGTAGAAGGGAAGGTGGCTATGGAGCATGAAAACAAACGAACCTACACTCACTCGACAACTCCTGCGGGCGTTTACGAAGTCAAAAATATATAGCAATTCAATATTTCTTTCGCCCACTCCTGCCCAAACCGTAACTATTCTTCAGGACCGCGGTATTCTGTTGTCTGAATGATTCAGCCCACTGCCAGAGCCGAGCGACAGGGAACATGTCAGATCTAGAAGAATCTCCAGCTGAGAAAAAGCCAAGTGCGGCGAAACCTCCGGCTGAGAAGAATCCCGCGGATAACAAGGTTGTGAAGCTTCTCGATAAGAATCCATTGGGTATGACATTGCCCGAAATGGCTGGAGGCGTCAGGCAGATGAAGAAAATTCGCATCTTGCGACCGATCCTCGGAGAAGCAATCAGGTCGGGTCTGGTCATGCCCGTCAGTCAACGCGCAGGGCACACCGTTTACAGGCTGGTCAAGTATTTGGGACCGCGTTAGAACCAGTCCTTAACTACAACATGAGAGAGTCCTTCTGCGCCCTTTCAAAGTGATGCCGTACAATAGCTGTGTCTTGGAGGAATGATGGTGTCAGTAAAAATCGGCAATATAGATTTTGGTCCCGGTCAACCGTTTCTGATTATTGCGGGACCGTGCGTGATCGAGTCGTGGGATGTGCTCTACAACACAGCACGCGCGCTGCAAGACATCTCTCGTGAACTCGGTTTTTCCTTTGTTTTCAAGTCTTCTTTCGATAAAGCTAATCGCACTTCGATCGATTCTTTTCGAGGTCCTGGTTTGACCGAAGGGTTGAAGATGCTGGCTGAAGTGAAAGCGAAACTTGGGGTCGAGCTTCTCAGCGACGTACATGAAGTTGCTCAGTGTCAGGAAGCCGGCGAGGTTCTCGATGTTCTTCAAATTCCTGCTTTCCTTTGCAGGCAGACCGATCTGATTATCGCCGCAGCAAAAACTGGCAAAGCTGTTAACATCAAGAAAGGTCAGTTTGTTGCTCCAAAGGATATGGGTAACAGTGTTCGAAAGGTTTTGGATTGCGGTAACAAGAACATTTTTCTGACCGAGCGTGGTACCACATTTGGTTACAATAACCTTGTGGTTGACTTCCGCTCCATTCCAATGATGCAGGAAACGGGCTTCCCCGTTGTGTTCGATGCCACGCACAGCGTTCAATTGCCTGGTGGCGGCGGCACTGTATCGAGCGGTCAACGACAGTACGTTCCTACTCTCGCGAAAGCGGCAGTAGCTGCTGGTTGTGACGGCATGTTCATGGAAGTGCATCCGAACCCGGATGTGGCTAAGAGCGATGGCGCGAATCAAGTTCCGCTGTCACAGGTAAAGGAATTGATTTCGCAGTGTTTGAAAATTCACCAGCTCAACCAATCGTTGCCAGAACTAATTCTACCGGCGGCAGGAAAGTGTTCCGAAGCCGTTCTCGCAAAATAGACAGCGGCAGAGATGCTGCTCTGAAAGCTTTGGCGGCGGCATTATTGCTGGTCTCTTCCAGTTTGCCTCCGGCGCTCTCGCAAGATTCGGCAGGCACATCCTCAGCCACTGCTGCTGCTTCGGCTAAGCCAGGCGCAGAGGAGTTGAAAGTCGATGACGTCATCAATCGCGCCCTCACTGCGTATGGTGGGCGAGATGCGCTCGCGCAGCTCGAAGCTAACTCGACTGCTTATGGAAAACAAACTTCCAGCGATTCAGGACAAACCCTAGTTTATCGATGTGAGCGGAAAGGAAACAAATGGCGCATCGATTTAGACACCGCCTCAGCCGAATCTGGCGATGCCAGTACTGATGCTGCAGCTACGGCCGCGGCGAGTCGAGCCTCAACAAGCACCGCATATGATGGCGTGAATGCCTGGCAATCGGTTGGCGGCGAAGTAACCAATCTCAGCCCTGACAAATTACTCTGGTTAGATGAGCAGCAGCAGCGCCAACCGACTTTGCTCGGCAAGTTTGGCGAGAAGGGATACACCTTTATCTTGCTTGGTAGAACTCAGTATAAACAAATTCCAGTCTACTCAATTGAAGTTACAAAGGAAGGAACGAGTCCGACTACCTTATTCTTGGATCAAAACAATTATCTGGTGGTTGCTAGTTCATACGATATCGATAGTATCGCCGGTGATGCGAAGGGCACGACGAAGGTTCCTGTCGCCGTCGAATATAGTGAATACAGACCAACCGCCGGAACACTGGTGCCCTTCAAGCAAGTGCAACTGAGCAATACGAAACAAGTTTCGCAATTGGAATTGAGCAGCGTTAACACAGCCACAGCCGTCGACGAAGCCCTCTTCAATAGACCCAGCAACGGTACTGCTTACCGCGTTTCTAGACCTGTGAGCGTTCCTTTTGATTATTCGCAAAGAGAAATTGTCGTGAAGGGGCGCATCAACGGTTCTGAAGAACTGGACTTTCTTCTAGACACTGGAGCAAGTGACACCATTATCGATCGTCGTGTGGCGGCCGAGCATTACTTGACTAAGTTCGGTCAGTACGACATCGCCGCAATGTCGGGAATGGTGACAGCACGGTCTTCTTCGATCAAGCGTATGGAGCTTGGTAATTTGTTGATGAACGATGTTCCGGCAAGAATTCTAGACCTCAGTGCGCAGTCTCGGCAGATGGGTAAAAACATTGCCGGCATCATCGGCACTAATGTGATTAGCAAGTTTCTGGTCACTTTGGATTACGCTAAACCAGCTGTGGTGTTTGCTGATATCGATTCAACTGCGCGCCCGGCAAAAGCGGCTGCTACCGCGTTTACGCAGAAGCAAGCGCCGTTTGTGAAAGTCGTATTCAACGGCAAAGACGAGCAGGTTTTGTTGTTCGATACAGGAGCGGCATTCAATCATATTCCGCCAAATGTGGCACAGAAATATTTGGGAAGCGACCCAGCTAACGTCAGGCACAGCACAGAAGGCACCGGGCTTGATGGCCGACCATTGCAGCTTGGCACTGTTGTCGTTGACACTGTCACCATTGGTGGACTGCCTTCTCGCAAGGTCAGCTTCACGTTTCCATCTGGTGCAGAAGCATTGAAAGCAGCAACAAAAAGTGGTGGAAGAGAGGGAGGCTTTTTTCAAGATTCTCGTCTTGGGATTTTGGGTAATCCATTCTTTCAGAATTTCATCGTCACCATCGATTACAAATTCAATCGTTTATTACTGCAACCAAATCCGATCGTGAAGTTGCGCGCCGAGATTGAGCAAGCTTTGAACACTGGCGACGAGAAGCTGGTTGTGCGAAGGGATTTCAGGCTGGCTGAGCTTGCCTATCAGAAAGCAATGATGATCGCTGACAGTAGTCACGATGCTAAAGAGCAGGCGCGATTGTCGGGGCGTCTCGGAAATTTGCGTCGAGTCATGGCGAAGGATCTGAATCGGCCAGAGCACGCAAAAGCCGCTTACGATTATTTTGTCAGAGGGCAGGAGAAAGCGAGAAGTGTTCATGCGCAAGACGTCGAGGGACGCATTCTCGCCGACTGGAGTTTGCTTTATGTCGATAACGGACAGCTCACAGAAGCTAAGCAAACTATCGACAGAGCGTTATTGTTAGCGCCGCAAGATCCAAACGTAAACGTCGATATTGCCGTTCATCTATATAAGCAGCGTCTCTTCCCTGAAGCGCAAAAATACATCGAAAAGGCTCTCTTCCTCGATCCTAACAACTGGCAAGCGCTGTGGTATCAAGTCAAGTTGAGCGAAAACTTTTACGATACGGCGCGCGTGGTGGCAACTCTAAAAGAGATTTTGCGGTTTTATCCGTGGAGCAAAACAGCAAGCGATAAGTTGCGAAGTTTGACCAATTCCGGTGCCGCCGCTGCTGCATCTCCTTCATCGCCTTCGCCTGTGCAGCGTAATGTAGTCATTCCTGGTCATTGATGTTCAAATCGTTCTGGTTGTTTTTAGGCGTGAGAGGAAGACCATCGCGGGCAAAGGAGCGCGCAGAAAAGCTGCTCCGCACAGCGCCGAGACAAAGTCTGCTGTCAGTGCAAGCTACCGCCAAATCGATTTTGCAGGAATTGGTTTCAGAAAATTTGGTCCTGGAGAACGCCGCCGACCACAACGAGCGCGCTCACGCTTACAGGCTGCTGGGCGATTTGCGAGTCAAGCAAATGAATTTTGCTGACGCCGAAAAACATTATCAGGCCGCCATCGACAGTTATAACGATGCGCTCAATCTCGAAGCCGATAATAGGACCGCAATTTCGAACAAGTTCAAAACGGTTGAAGCGATGGAAGAGCTGAAACGCACACGCTTTTAGCTGTTACAACGCCCTGGTCGACTTAAGGTACAAATTAGACCCAGTTGCCCGTTAATATCTAATTGTTCCCCCGAATTAACCCCCCGTAAGTCTAACGAGCGAAGCCGAAACACTGGCTTGCTTGTGCAGCACTGGCATGGCATTTGTCGTTCACGTGCAACTGCGTTAGAACGCCGATTTTTATTGAGGTGTGTGGCGTGCCCCCCACTGATAAACCCACAGATAAACCAGCTCCAGAAGCTCCGAGCTTTCCCACCGTTAAAGTTCTGGATGAAATGCAGAAGACTCAGCGCGACCAGACTTCAACTGGATCGAGCAAAGAAGAGAAGGGAGCGGGCGAAGAATCGGTGGGGCAATTTAGATTGTTGCTCAATAGAGCTGACAACGGACTCCAGCTGCCTGACCTGAAACTTGTTCACGGAAAAAAGGAAGGCGGATTTGAGTTAGTAAATCTCAAAGCACCACCCAGAGAACAACCAAAGGCGGAGCCGGGACCAGAAATTCGCTCTGAGAATGGTCATGTCAGCCGCGTCAACACCGCCCACAACGGCTCTTTCGAAGTGTCCAGCGATGGACACATTCGTCACAAATACAACGGTCGCACTGAGACGATCACAGGCAAGCTCGGCGCTGACGATAAGGGGAATGCCTATCTCTATCACGCTGACACGCAAGTCACAGAAGTCTTTAATGCCAACGGCACGACAAGCAAGCTTTACATGCGCGACTCGCAATACACACAGGAACCCACAATCGGTAGCTTCGATCGGCAAGATCTGCGAGGAGATTTACGACTAGAACTACGACGTGAGCAACGCCAGAACCCGTTGTTGTCTTATGCTGAAAAATTTGAATCAGTGCGAGAAGAGTCAGACGGTTCAAAAATCATTACCGACTCGAACGGTGAGCGCAAAGCCATCGAGCAGCAAAACGGCAACGTCTTGCTTTTCAAAGACGGTAAGCTCACTTCGATAACGACTATAGAAGGCACTCTCGAAACTCATGATGGTGGCAGAACATGGCGCTACGGTGAAACTCCACTTCTTGTGATCGGCGGAGACAACCCGCTCTTGAAACCACAAACTCACTGGCGCCCAGTGCAGGCGCACGTTGAAGCCGACATTAAGGGGAATGTCGACATAAGTTTTGATAATGGACACCAGCTCCGCCTCAATGCTGATGGCACATCTGAATGGCTGGATGTAAACGGAGTGCGATGCGTCAACAACTCTGGCGGCAAGCCTGTGCACAAAGAGTTTCCTAACGGAGCGGTAGAAAAATACGAGTACGATCGCGGTTATGAATTCAGAGGCAATAAAATTGTTGAAAAATTCGACCTGGTCAGCAAGACGCTCACTCCTGGTGAATCATCAGTAGCACTCGATTACAACGGTAATCCTGCTCGTGTCACTTATCCAAACGGGGAGTTCCGCGACCTTCAAAGCGATAGCAAAGGCAATGCCACCATTACTGATACCGATGGTCATAAGTACAAAGGCACTGTCGAAAAAGACGGCACTTTGCATTTCTCGCTCACTCGCGAAAATCAGACTCTCGACTACACGATAAAGCCAGACGGCACCTATGTTGCCACAGGCAAACAGCAAGACGGGAAGCCTTTCGAGGTGAAAGGTCTGTTCGATAAACCAACCGAAATTACTAATGCTCGCGGCTTGACCCAAATAACATATGACAAAAAAGGAGATGTGCAGGACGTCACTTGCAACGGTGAAACGATTCGAGCAGGCATCGGACCGTTTGCCGTTCAGACCAATCGCAATGGAGATGTTGCCGTCGCAAACAAGACTGCCAGCTACATCTTCAAAAATGATGGTACTGGGAGCAGTAAAGGCATAGAGCGAAATTCTACTGTCGAGAAATTGAATGCCAGCGAAAGCCAGGAAAAGTTCTCAACTTTAGCCGATTTGAACAAGCGCCTTGCCATTCGCAACGAAGACAGTAAATTTGCTAAACCCTGGAACTGGACATCGAGCACAGTCGATGATCTTCGCGGAGTGATGTCGCCGTCTGTTGCGCTGTCATTGCGTTCAGCAGCAGATGGCATGCCACCGCGCCTGAGAGAGGAAACTCTCGCCCAGGAGCTTCAGTCGATTCAGAGCGGTAACCCTGCTGAGCGCTTGAACAGCGTGCAGATGATCGGAGCGTTGGGTCACTACGCTGGCGAAGAGCACGTCAAGGCGCTTGCACAGTTCCAGGGCGAGACCGGCAAATACAAGTTAGTTGAATCGGGCATGACCGACAAACAGGCAGAGCAATTTCAGCGTCTAGCAGGTCAAGCTCTATTGCGCATTGCCGACTCCGATAAAGGTGTAAGCGTTTCGCTCGACCATGCCTCCGCTGTGTTGCGCAGTGATGCTCTAGTGCGTGTACCTGGCGATGACAGAGCAGCAGTTGCAGCCATCGATGCACTCAAGCAAAGCTGGCCGGGTTTGGAAAACGAGCAGACTCGCTCTGCTTTGGTCAGTTATGCAGAAGGAGACATCGTCGAGTTCAGCAAGAGTGCCGAAGCTCAAAATATAGCTTATGAAGTCGGCATGACACCACCGCTTGCCGAGACATTTCGCACAATGGGAGTGCCAGGCAGCGCTGAGGAGTTGATGGAAAAGGCACAACAGGCATCACAAAACTACGGCAAAGCCACAGTGGAAAATGTGCTGAGCAATGTCGCTCGCATCAATTCACTAACGCCTGCGTTGAGACAGGAACTTACCGGTGCCGCCCACGAGTTGAATCCGCTGCAAGTAGTTGGTCAGCTGGAAACCAAAGGCATCGATAACAGCACGCCAACTGGAAAAGCCCTTCTGTCGAACATGAACGAGTGGCTGACAGCGAAAGAAAAAAGTATCAGCGACAGCATGCGATCGACTGAAAGCGATCTCAGGCTCGAGCAGTCAGAGTTGAAACGTACATTGAAAGACCTCGACCATCACACAAAAGAAAACGCAGTCTCTCTGTGGCAGAGACTGAAGTACTGTGCCACTTTCACCGGTGACATCGACAAATTCGCATCAGAGCAAAGCAAGTTCTGCGCTCAAATTCCAAAACATCAAGCAGATCGGCAGCAGACCATGCAGCAGATGAGCGCGCTGGTAATGGACCGTGAGTCCTTAAAACTGGCCGAGCGTGTCGGTTATCAATTCGAATCAACCTACAGAGACGAAAAGCTCGCCGACATGCAAGCACTGGCAGTGGTGGCAGATACACCCAAGCAAGTATTGCACGACATCGGCAAATCTGTCCTCACGAGTGCAGAGGAATCAATGGCTCGCTTGCATGAAGTTCACAACGCGCAACTCTCGTCGATACCGACATTCAACCCCAAAGACTTTAACAGCAGTTTGGATTTCATCGCCGGCCTGCATTCGGAAAATGCAGAAGGTCTTCGCCAGTCTGATCGAACAGCTTTGCAGAAGCTCGCTCTGGACGCAATCGACGCAGATCCGACGATGAAAAAATTCCAGTTCGCTGCTGCTCAAATTGCCGAGCACGGTTCGACTTTCCACTCTCTTTTTGAAACAGGATTGGGCGGCACTCGCTATGAAGATTTCGTCAAACTGGCTAAGAAGGAGGCCGGTGCCATCGATAGTGCACTGAATTCCATCACGGCCGAAGACATACGAGTGATGAACAATCACATTCAAGACATCGATAAGGCGCTGGCGAAAATGGATCCCAATGCCGAGCCTGAAGCATTCAAAGCTTTGCAAGATAAGGCAGAAGCCTTACACAAGATGCTCGAAATCGTCGATCCAAATTCCAGGCAGAACAATCAGCTCAAAGACGCTCTTAACACAGTGCTTCGTTCTGACAAATTCGATGAGAGCACATTTTCTAACTGGATAGTAAAAGATGGACCCGTTGTCTTGGCCTCAGTTGCGGCAGCAACGGCAGTAATTGTTGCCACCGCCGGCACTGGCGCTCCTGTAGCGCTGACAATCTTTGGAATGCTGGCCGCACCAGCCGCTGGTATGGCTGCTGCAGAGGTTGTTCAGGATATTGAATATGGACTGGGCGCAAGAAAGGACAGTGGTCTTGCTCTTGATTGGGCTAGAGGCAAGGAAGTTTACGATAATGAGACAGGCAAATTCCGCCAAACAGAATTCATAAATGATGTCGCGGCTACCTATGGCAAACAGTACGCTCGAGATCTGGCAATCACAGTCGCCACCTTAGGACTCGGGAAAGGGCTGTCCGCCGCGGTAAACTCGACCGGTGGTCCGCAAGCGTTGACCAGACTGCTGGCGGCTAATCGCACAGCCTTGTCTCGCACCGCCACAGCAATGGAAGAAATTGAGTCTGCTGTGAGCAAGCAAGTCGTTAAGCAATCTTTCGCTCGCGAGTTCAGCAGACAATTTTTGCAAATGTCAGGCATGGGGGCAACCCAAGCTCTCGGCGAAGACTCGTTGAATTCTTTGTTGAAAGGCGAGAGTCAAATTCTTATTCCAGTTTTGGTCGGCACGTTATTGACTGCAGCGCACGGAGTGAACTTCCACCCAAATGCACGCAACACGCGTGTCAAAGTCGACATGGACCCAAGTGCACCAGAGTTTGCCAACTTTAAGGAGTTTGTCAAACAGCATCAGGAAAACTTGCGCAGAGATGGAAATGTCGTGGAGCCGCTGGGAAACGGTAGTTACAAGGTCAAGCAATGGAACGGCAAAGAAGTTACATTCGAGCTATCTGAGAACGTAGCCAGAGCGTTGACTCATTTTGAAAACGCTCAGTCCCTCGATCTTCAACTGAACGAAACATTTGCACGAGCAAAAGTTGTGGACTCGACAGGCGTCGTTTCGGGCAATGGCACAGTTGAAGTATTTGGCAATTCAAACGTTGAATTGTCTGCTCCTGCCGGTCAGACTCTTAGAGTTGTGGTTCAAGAAGGAACACCTCAGCTCCGCGTTGCCGAGGGCAACCAGGGGCGGATCGAGTTTGTCAATCACACTACAAACAAGACCCTCAGCGATCAATTCAAAGATGCCGCAGGTAATCCGGCTAAAAATGTGCATGTGCTTAGTCCGCTGACTGAGATTCTAACGCCGAAGCAAATCGAACGCGTTCTCGAAGTGCAGGAACTACAAGATGCTCTTCCGAAAGGAAAATTGTCAGAACACCTCAATGCGAATATTGAGGCTCTGCCTGAATCTCAGAGAGCCGAGGCGATCGCGCTGCGCGACGCAGCAAAGGTCAAATTTGACGAAATTGTTGAAAAAGTCTATGGCGACGGTGCAGCCAAGAAAGAGAAGATTCTGCACATTGTAGTCGGACCGCCCGGTGCCGGTAAGTCGAGCATTCTCGTCGATCCGCTGTCTAAAAAGCACGGTGCATTTGTAGTGGACTCCGATCATATCAAGCCGCTTCTCGATGGTTACGAGAAAGGTCTTGGTACAAATGCTGTTCACGCTGATTCCGCTTACATCGGAAACCTCGTTTTGGACAAAGCATTTGCTAATGGTGACAACATTGTCTATCCACAACTTGGGCGTACCAAAGCCAACTTGGAGGCGCTAATTGCGCGCGCCAAAGAGAAAGGCTATAAGATCGGTCTCCATCTCGCGGATCTTCCACCTGATGAATCGGCACGGAGAGTCTTCAACCGCAGTGAGCAGGCCCCTGATGCGCGTGGTATCAGGCAGATGGTCGATCCAGAATTTGCTCTCACCACTGTCGGACGCAATCCTGCGCTAGTGTTTGAGGAAACGATCGCCAAGCCGGAAATGGTCGATGAGTATTCTCACTATGACACCAACGTGCCATATGAACAGAAAGCGAAGTTGGTCAAATCCTCCCACACGCCACCATGGACGCCACCAACAAAGAACCCTTGATCGGTCAAGAAGACTTTTTTTCTTTCTTGTCAAACGCCTTGAGCGCTTCTGCTTCTGCTGCAGTGGGGTCGAACATGACCCTACCGGCTTCTGTGATAATCAAATCACTACGTTTGTAGCCGTTCTTAATCATCTGAGCTATTTTTGCTTCGATGCGAGCTTGCTTCTCTTCTTCAGATTCATCAGGTTGAGTCATGAGTTGCCTCCTCGATTAATCCAGTAAAGACAATGCTATTCTGCGACCTTGACGTGAGTCGACTGATCTTCAGCATAGTGTTTTACAGCGCCCGCTAGTTTGGTGAATTTGGGCGTGAAAAAGTATTTGCGCATTTCCTGGTAAGCCTTGTCATAGTCCCAGTTCTCGTGTGTGACGCGCCAGATTCCGACCATGCATCCGGTGCGGTCTGAACCGTGTGCACAGTGCACAAAAACAGGACCACCACCCTTCTCTGCTTTCTCGACTGCATCGATAAAGGTGTGTACTTGCTTTTCTGTCGGTGCATCAGACGCCATCGTCATGTTGATATATTTGATGCCTAGCTCGTCTGCGAGTGCTTTTTCCTCTTTTGGTTGGATTGGATCATCTTCTTTCGTTCTGGAAGCTTTGGGCTTGCCTTCAGATGGTGCGCGTAAATCGATGATCGTTTTGATGCCTTTGTCTTTCAAGGCAGGCATCGTTTTTTCGGTCGGTCCACCACCTCTATAAAGATATGGATGCACCTCGTGAAAGTTCAACAAGCCAGGCAGCTCAGTTGGTACATTGCCAGCGAGGGCTGCGGTCACCGAAGAAAGTATGATTAGAGAGCGGATTGCGAACCGCCAGGGCACCGTTGGTTTCATTTGAACTTCTTAAATTCGGGGAAGACTGTGCAAATCCACATACGATCTGCACGAAATCAGTTTTAGCATGGTAGGACGGCTTTAGTCTTTCTGCCGACAGGTGGACCGGTGTGTGGAATTCGTGATGTTTTTATTAACAATTTCTCATAAATGCCGTTTTGATTGAACCATTTCTTCTCTGATTACGTAGTTATAGATGAAACCAATGATTTGGTTGGGGGATGGCAGTGGACCTTACCGACGAGGCCCTAATTGAAAACTTCCGGAGAACTGAAAACATTACGATGTTTCAGACTCTGGTGCGGCGATATCAAAGCCGCATCTACACTGCAGCATTCCGCATTCTATCTAACTCAGAGGAGGCTGAAGAAGTTGTGCAAGATACGTTCTTGAAGGTGCATCAAAATATTTCCAAGTTCAGGCAGCAAGCCTCGTTCTCGTCATGGGTATTCAAGATTGCCCATAACCAGTGCATGGATATTTTGCGCAACCGTCAGCGTAGAAAAGGATTTCGGTTGCTCTCGTTCGATCCCCAATCAAATAAACCAGAGCCGACTGAGGAGGCAATGGAAGCGTATTCGGTCATCTCGCAGTTGACCGATCCAGGTGCGGATCCTTCGCAATCGCTGGAGCTGAATGAGCAAGGAAAGATGGTGACTGATGCTCTGAAGCAGCTGACTGACACGCAAAGAACGGTAGTGGTGTTACACGATATAGAAGGATTTCAATATCAGGAGATTGCCGAGATTGTCGGCACAAGCATCGGAACGGTGCGTTCGCGCCTTCACTACGGCCGAATCAAGTTGAAAGAATTACTGGAGCCCTATTTTTCCCAACAAAATATGTCCGCTATTTCCAGGTGATTGCCATGTCCAACGATTTTAATTGCAAACAACTAGAACCTCTTCTCAGCGCTTATCACGATGGTGAGCTGACTGAGGCAGAGCGTGCAGACGCAGACCGCCACTTGAATGGGTGTGCTGATTGTCAAAACCGTTTGCTCGAAATTAGTGCTGTTGCAACCTCGCTGAAATCGTTGCCCCGTCTGAATCCTAAAACCGATGTGGCGGCAAACATCGAACAGCTCATTGCAAATCAACCGAAGGGAATCAGTCGAATTCAGCCACCTGTAATCTGGGGTGCCGCTGGAATTGCAGCTGCAGCAGCCGTTCTTCTGGTAGCAGGCAATTTTAAAGCTGTGACTAATCAGGCAAATAATCCGCTCACTGCAAACTCCAAGACCAACCAGGTTATGCCAAAGCCCATGCCAAACGCTGTCAAATCGCAAGAATTGGAGATCGCTCACAATCTAGACACCACTGCAAATCCAATCCAAGACTTTACAGAGCCTGCGCAAATCAGCGCGCATCACGATCAAAGTAGTGCGCCAAACGGCACAGTGTCCAAGAAAGAAGGTGGTATGCCAACACAGCATGAAAAACCTACGACGGACAACAACGCAAAGAAAAATTCGAAATTCAATCCGCATTTGCAAGTTGCTAGTAACGGCAACGAGGGTGCCACCAACGCGGTTGCTACCAATGCGGTCGCTACTGCATCCGGTTCTCAATCAGATGCGAGTGCACCTCAACTTATCGCTAATCGAAATGTAGGCACTGCATCGATCGGCGGCGCAGATAGCAGTCTGGTCGCCATTTACGATACAGAGCAACGCGGCGTCACTGAAGAACTAGGGATCACAACCGACGAGGATGGACTGTATGCGATCAAGCTTTAATAGAGCAGACCTGTTTAAACAAGTGACATTAGGGCTTCTCCTCGCCTCGACGTTTACACTCGATCTTGTTGCTGGCGCAGAGCCGACTTTCGGTAACCTTCCGCTTCAACCCACTTTGATAGCGCAGGGCGATGCAAGTTTGCCACCACCAGACCCGAACTATCGTCCAAGAAGCCGATTCCAAAACGATGCAAACGGGCTTGGCGCAGGTGCTTCAAATCAAGCCGAAGACGGGCCGATTCGTCGCAGAATACGCCGGCGAATGAATGAGCAACTTGGAGGCGATGGCAGTGCGCAGGTAAGTGGCGCTCCGGGTGCTGCGGCGATTATGGGTGCACCTGCAGCTGCCGGTGCAGCGGCTGGTGTGGGCGCTGGTGCTGGAGCCGGTGGACGCTTTAAAAACGGCTTTGGCGGCGGCGGTCGATTTAAAAATGGCTTCGGTGGTGGCGGCGGTGGTGGCGCGAATATGTTCGGCAAAAAGGCGCTCGACCTTACTTCACTCAACTTGACGCCAGAGCAAAAACAAAAAATTCAAGAGATGCGCAAGCAAGTAGCACCAAAAACACGTGAGTTACGCCAGCAGCTAAACGCGAAACGGCAGGAGCTGCGCGACATGATGTTTGAAGCGAACGCAGGCGATGACCAGGTGCGCGCGAAAAGAAAAGAAGTGCGCCAGTTGCAAGACAAAGTCGAGGATATGCAGATCAACGACTTCCTCGGAATTCGTTCAGTGCTCACTCCCGATCAGCGCTTGAAGCTCACAGACTTGAAGCCCGGCAACAAATTTGCGGCCGGAAACGGAACGCAGCTCGTCGCACCTGTAGTCACGACTCCTTAAGAACCACCGATAGTCAGGACTCTTAGGTCTGCGACTATTTGCCTTTCTTCTTGGCGTTTGCGCCACCCCACTCTAACAAGAAGTTTGGATCTGGCTCATCGCCTCCTGAACTGCTTGCAGCGGGTTTGGTTTCTGGTGCTGGTTCTTTCGCGACAGCTGGTGCTGCTGCTTTAGGTTTCTTGGCAGTGGCTTTTGGTGCTGCCGGTTTCTGGAACACAGGTGGTGGCGGTTGGAACATTCCCATTGGATTGCCAAATACAGGCACCATTGGTGGTGGTGGTGGAACCATGCCCTGAGGACGCTTGCTCGATTTTACTGCTGGCACACCGAATACCATGGTCGGTGCTGCCTGCATTGCTGGCGCCGGAGCTGCTGCAACGTGCTTCACTTTTGCCGGTGGTGCTGCGGCTTCTTCTGTTCCACCGCTTTCGGCTGGATCGTCACCGCTCTTGTCTTTCTTCTTCGGAATCGTCTTCGCGGTCGTTCTCAAAGCTGCAGCGCTGGCGTGCATTTCGTCTTGCGCAACCTCCACTTGAGGTTGCTGTTTAGGCTGTTTGGTGTGTTTTTCCTTAGCCGGTTTCTGTTGTTTAGGCTCTTTCTTCGGTTTCTTTTCCGACTTCTCAGGCTTCTTCGTTTCTACAGGTTTCTTCTCTTCTTTCTTCTCAGGTTTCTTCTCTGGTTCTACTTTCTTCGGCTCAGGCTTTTTCTCTGGCTGCATCCACGGGAAGATTTTCAAAGGTACTTTCGCTGCTGATGCCGGCGGAGTCGGCGTTGGAGCCGGTGTGGCTGAAGCAATCAGAGCAGTGTCTGTCTTCGGAGTGTCAGGCTTAGCCGCAACTCCTGTCACTACCGGTGGTGCTACTGTGTTTCCGGCGGCGGCCACGCTGATGTTGTAAGACTCATGGATGGCGCGAGCTGTTTTGTGATTCGATTGAAGCCAAAGTACCAGCGCTTCTCGCGCTTCAGGCGAACTACTGTGTTTGGATAGAGCCGCGTGAATCTGCACTAACGCCTCGTCATTTTTTCCGCGCAGTTGAAGCAGCTCAGCAAACTTTACTCTTGCCATAATCGAGTTCGGGTTGTGTTGCACGGCTTTCTGCAAATAGGCTTCAGAGCGCACAAATTTTTTGGCGTCAAGGGCGAGCGTTCCCATCTCGTAGTAAAGCTGCCCGATGTAGCTCGATTCTGCTCCGTACTCTCGGCTGGCGCTGTCAATTGCCTTCTGGTAGTAGTCGAGAGCGGCTTCGGTATCGCCGCTTAGATAGTGCTCGAAGGCGATTGAACGAAGTCCAGGCGCATCTGTCGTGTTAGCGGATGCCGCTAAGGAGCCAGAAGTTAAGCCTATTGACGCTGTAAGACCAAGAAGAGTAAGCGCTGTTCGCAGCTTAGGAAATATTTGCACTGTGCCGCCTGAAAATCCGCGTTGTGTTACTCCATTCTAAGGAAAAATCGGCCAGAGTAAACGGGGAAAAACCTAGAATGCAGCCATTTCGATAGATCAGACTGTTACGATCTCGCCTGTCTGTGCCCAAAACCCTGCTAAAATTCAATACTTTCCGACTTCTACCGCTTTCAAGCGGCTAAAAATTCTAATCAGGTGAATTATGCGTCGACCAAGACAACAACGGACACGCGGCGGCAGAGATTCCGCACCTCAAGGTTCCTCATCGACTTCGAACCAGGCTCCGACACGTCACTTAAGTCAAACTCTCGACATCAATACAAATTTGGGCGAGGGTTTCGGACCTTACAAGATGGAAGGCGAGTCAGATGTTCTCCCTTACGTCACTTCTGCAAATATCGCTTGTGGAGCGCATGCAGGCGACCCGCTCATCATGGAAGCGGCACTTGAGGAAGTTCGCTATTACGGTCTCTCTCTGGGAGCGCACATCGGCTATCCCGACTTGCAAGGCTTCGGACGCCGCGAAATACATTTGTCCACCGCTGAACTGCGTGCCACGATTCTTTTCCAGCTTGGTGCTCTGTCAGGATTGGCTCGCACACTTGGTTTTGAGATTACCCAAGTTCGTCCGCACGGATTTTTGTATCGCCAAATGGCAAGCGATCCTAGAACTGCTGCCGTTGTAGCGAAGGCAGTTTCTGAGTACGACAGATGGTTAGTGTTGATCGGACCAGCCGGTAGCAGCCTTGTCGCTGCTGGAGACCGCGCCGGCATCCGCGTCGCTGGTGAAGCTTGGGTAGACCGCGCCTACGATGCCAACGGTCATCTCTTGCCTCACAGCCACAGTCGCGCCATCATCAAAAATCCAAACGAGATTTTGAATCAGGCCGCTAGCCTGATTCGTCATGGAACTGTAACGGCTGTAGACGGAACCAAAATCCATCTGGACTTCGAGACTCTCCACATGCACTCGCATATGGCGCAAGCACGCCAGGTCGCAGAACAGATCCGCAACATGGTGCCGCATGCAGCAGCGCTGACGGCAGAGCCGTTCACGCTGGACAGCAATGAGTCCAACGAGTTAGCTTTCGGCGCCTACTAGGCAAGCAAGCCCGTTTTCGACGCCTATTGGGCGACGAGAAATTGTCGTTGCCTTTCAGGCGACGCTAAGGCAGTCTCTGCGAGATCGGTACGATTTCGTCGTACCAACTTCCGTAATACTCTGGATAGTCTTCGCCAGTAGTCGATGTGATCGTCTTTTGCAGGGCGCGTCGAATCGCTCTACGGCCGCCGCTCTTGTAGCGATTGAGCCATTCCAATTCTTTGGGATCTACGTTAACCCCAGCTTGCATAAGCTCTTTGACTATATTGATTTCGTGAACGATTGCTTCGGTTTCTTCATCGATGCAGCGATCGATGAACTCCTGCCGTCCCGTTTTCCCCGGGATTGGATCTATGGTTGGCTTGATAATTGCGTGCACGAACTCATGAGCGATGCTAATCAGCTTGTAATTACGTGGACACCAGCGTCCGATGTAGATCGTACGCTTCTTCCGGTCGTAATAGGCTCGGCATGGTCCGTCGACAAGCCTGATGCGTACTCCTTCTTGACGGATACGCTCAATATCGGCAATCAACGTCGGCGACTTCAAAGCCGCTTCTACAAGGCGTTTGCCGAATTGCCTTCTTAAATTTCGTACGGGTGAATTTCCCGTCATCGCAGTGGGCCCCCAGTTCGTGAAGATATATTAATTCTATAACAAAAGGCTGCCAAATGGTACTGGCAAAAAATAGGCGCAGGTGGGCAATTTGCCAAGATGTCATGCTTTTGACAACTTGAAAGGTAGATTAATTCTGATTTTTTACTCAGTTTCGTCTTCATTAATCGCTTCTTCCCCGTTGTTTGCTCAAAATCAAGTACTCAACGGTTCGCAACAATTTATGCGACCGCCAGTTTTGGATAAATGACCTGAGCTTTAAGACGGTCGATCAAGAGGTGAATGACGCAATTGTTAAGCTGTTCGTTACAATTTCATTCGCCGATATCGCAGATAGTTTGCTAGCTCAAAACTATTGCGGCATATGGTGCTAGCAGACATCGCCTTATCTGGAAACCACTATAAGGAGACTCTATATTGTCTTCCCCTACCAGGTGATTTGTTCTATCGTGGTTTTTAAGACCTACTGAGCAGTTTTCAGCCGAAGTAGCGATAACACATGTCTGCGCAATCCGAGAAAAGTTCAGCCACATATCTTGAGTCAAAAAATCTGCTCAAGCTGTTCAATCGCGTCGCGCGCTCTCTCAAAATTTGCGCAGATGAGCGTTCGATGCTGACGTCTGCAGTTGAGACTATCGGTACAGAGCTGGCTTTAGACCGCTGCGCCATCCTTCTAGTCGACCGGAAGGAGAGTTCTGAAGATAGCTCGGAGTTGTGTGTTACTGCTGAGCATTGCAAGGGCGGACAGAGTTCGTCCATCGACCAGCACTATAAGCTGAAAGCAAACTCCGAAGTCTTTCGCTTGTTTCAGCAAGGAAAACCTGTGCCACTCAACGACGTTGCGCCGGGCGCACCGGGGGCAGACCACGAGCTGACCAAGTTGGGAAATGACACCAATAGCAAATCTTTGATTGTGTTTCCGATCATCGACGCAGACAAAATCCTCGGTTGCCTGTCGATGCACTACTGCGGTGAGCCCTATACCTTCTCAGAAGAAATCCTCGAATTGGGTGAAGCAATTTCAGCGGAATTGTCCACCGCGCTTTGTCGAGCTAAGGCAAATGCCCAACGTGAAGCAGAAGGTCGCATCTTTAAACAGACCAGTTTTCCAGCGTTGGTTTTGGATACGACCGGACGAGTGCGACGATTCAACGATGCTTTTCAGCGTATGCTTTCTGCTTCGCGAAAAGATTTTGCCAATCAATCGATTCTAGATGTGATACCAGATGGACAACGGGTTCTCGACGCGGTGCGAGGTTTGTCTCAAGTTAGACCCAGTGTCACTCTCGGTGAAGTGTTAGTGAGTCAATCTGATGGATCGGCCAGTCATGTTGATGTCTGCATCTCTTCGTTGGCGAAAGGCGGCGAAACTGCTGATGCATTGCTTATGTTCGTGCCACCTGGCAGCAAGCAGTCTGCCACTTCAGCTGAAGCTGAGGCCTCTAAGCGCTCTACTGAAGAATTGGCGAACAATCTTTCACGTCAACTGAGTTGGGAACGATGGGTGCGCCAGATCATTTGCAAGCTTCACGCAACGCTCGATCGCGACACATTGCTGCAGACAGTTGTGGATGGCTTCGGTCGGGCGCTTGCCGCCAGCCGATGTCTGATCGTACGCACCGATGGTCCTGCATCACCACTTGTGACACATGAATACGCAGAGCCAGATATCTCACCTTTAGGTTTGGGACGCACGGGGCAATTTCCCACAAATGCAGTTTCTTATTTTAGACATAAAGTGGCATCGATACCTGATATCTCTGCGCTCGAAAAGTCGCACGAACTGTCTGCCAGCGAGTACGAATATTTCGCGGATAACGGCATCAAAAGTATGGCTGGTGCGCCGATGGTTTCGCACGGTATCAATTTTGGTGTCATCATTATTTTGGAAAGCGCACCGTCAAGGCACTGGACACCGCATGAATTGGATATGCTGGAGATCGCAGCGAGTCAAACAGCAGTAGCTTTATCACACAGTCAGCAATATCTTCAATTGAAGGATCAACTGTTCAATATGAACTTGCTCGGAAATCTGACCCAGCAATTAACGAACACTCTCGAGTTGGTCAGTCGCAGCAAAATCGAGGCGTCTGAGGAGAAGCGTCCAACAGAAAACGCGCCACCACTTTCTCTGCGTGAGTTGGAAGTACTCAAATTGATCGCATCTGGATTGGCAAATAGAGAAATTGCCCAACGATTATTCCTGACAGAATCGACGGTTGAATTGCACGCATCCCGCATTCGTAAGAAGCTTAAACTGAAGAGCAGAACAGCTCTTGTTAAATTCGCTTGCGACAACGGACTGGCGTAACTTAATACGCACCGAGCTGTAGGTCAGTCAGAGTCTTCTTGGAATGCCATGCAAGATTCTTCTATAAGCGTGCTCGAGTTTTTATTTCTATGTAACTGTCTACGAGTTTGTTGCTCAATTCTTGTGGGGGGCAATCTAACACAAGACATCCGCGTCGCTGCAAAACAGTCAGTGCCAACTCTCTTTGCGCTAGTAAATCGATCGCAACCGCTCTCTGGTATGCTCTCTCAATATCGACTTCCGTAGTGCCATCGCTCGAGCTAGAGTCGTTTTTAGGGCTCGTCTTGGTTTCGAGAGTAACGCTACTATTTGCTATCTCGGTTACTTGTCGATCTTTTAAAGTTACGCAAAAGGGCAAATGCCTTTTACTAAGACTGGCGAGACCTGTTAAGAGGGCTTGCGATCCAGTTGGATCGGTCAAATCGCTGAGCACCACAATTAGTGACCTGCCTTTTTGTGCAGTAGCGAAATAAGAAAGCATACCGGCGTAATCTGGTTCGACCAGGCGCGGTTCGATGTCGAATGAAGCTTCCAAGATGCTCTTCAGGTGCGACTTTCCGCGCCTTGGTGGAAGATACATCAAGGGCTTGTCAGCGAAGATTCCGAAGCCGACCTGGTCGTTGTGTGACAAACCTGTCAGCGCCAGACAAAGAGCAGAATTCAGTGCGTGGTCAAATCGCGTCAATCCTTCTAGATCTGAAGCCATCATTCGACCTGCGTCAATCAAGATCAGGAGGCGTTGCTCTTGCTCTGCCTCGTAAGTTCTCACTACGGGGCGATCGCGGCGTGCTGTAGCTTTCCAATCGATCGCTTTGGAATCGTCACCAACGGTGTATTCTTTTAAGCTGGAAAAATCGGTGCCCTGTCCGCGCCGCCTTTGATGCAACTCACCAAGCTCGGAAGAGTGACTTAGCTTGATTGACAAATCGTGCAATGTTTTCAGATCGCTGTAAACTTTGACAGCCTGCTGGGCTGGCACTTTTACTTCATGCCAGAAAAGTTTCAAGAAGCTCAGATAGCGAATGTTGATCAGGCCAAAGTTATATGAGCCACGCCGCTTTGGCAAAAGATTATATTTGAGGGCACTGAATCCGTTAGCAGGCAGCTCAAACTCAAACTCGCGCACGTCTGACGTTATAGATGTTGGAAAATCGTCGCGCACTCTGCATTTGAGCGGCATGCCACCCTCGTTGAGTATGCGCAATTCGACCAAATTTTCTCTGCCGATTGACAGTCGTTCCGCAATCGATCTTGTCGCTGAAATGAATTTTTTGTCGAGTGTCAATTGGTAGTCTACGATTAGCAAAACTAGAACGACGACATCAACGGCATAAGCCGCAGTCTTAAGAGCAGGAATCCAGTTGGCTGCGCAGAAAATGCAGGCAGCCAGGGTGAGTAAAAGGTACGTCAGTTTGCTTGCGATCAAGATTTTACTTCGCTAGCGAGGCACTGGAATTTGTTTCAGCAAATTGCCGATTACTTGTGAAAGCGTTACGCCGTCGAGTTCTGACTCTGGTGTGAGAATTAGTCGATGACGCAGAACTGGTTCGGCAACGAACTTTATGTTATCTGGCGTGACGAAATCTTTTCCTTCGATGGCAGCATGCGCCTTCGCTGCAGCGAGCCAGCTCAGTGCTGAACGTGGGCTGGCCCCTAACTGCAGGTCAGAGAGATTTCTGGATTTTTGAACGAGGTCGACCAGGTAACCGAGTATGGTGTCGTCAACCTTTATTGATTCCAGTGCCAGGCGACATTCGAGAATTTCATCGGCTGTTGTAACCGGATCGAGTTGCACTGCGTGCTTCTTGTACGCGCCTCCCTGCCACTTCGTCAGCATCAGTCGCTCTGCTTCTACACCCGGATATCCGATTAGAACTTTGAGCATGAATCGGTCCAGCTGTGCTTCAGGCAAAGGGTAGGTGCCTTCGAACTCGACTGGGTTTTGAGTAGCTACTACCATGAACAAATCTGGAAGTTTTTCAGTTCGGCCGTCGAGCGTTATCTGTCGTTCTTCCATCGCTTCCAGCAGGGCCGACTGAGTCTTGGGCGGCGTGCGGTTGATTTCGTCTGCCAGTAATAAGCTTGTGAAAATCGGACCACGCTTCATCGTGAAGGTCTTCGTTGTCAGGTCGTAGATGCTTGTGCCAAGTATGTCGGAAGGCAACATGTCGGGGGTCAGTTGCACTCGTCCAAACTCAGTTCCCACAAGGCTTGCAAGGGTTTTGACTAACAAGGTCTTTGCGGTGCCAGGCACGCCCTCAAGAAGCACATGCCCTTCGGCCAGCAATGCGATAAGTAGTTGATCGATGACTATCTCTTGACCAACAATGACCTCTGAAAGACTCTTGCGAAGTCGTTGAAAAACCGCAGAAATTTTTTGACTCATGTCAGCCGCCTAGCCTTTTGAGAGATGTATTTTTAACGAATTGGTGGTTGAGTTGCTCGGTAATTTTATCGCAGCTAGTAATTATTGATTTGAATTGTGCATCGGATAGATTTTTCTCTTCGGACGCGAGTTCGAACTCGGTCAAGAATTTTGGTACCAGATCCTTGATCTTAGCGACTTGCATAGGATTGGCTTCTGCAAAAGCTTTCCAGGATTCGATGATTTTGCTCGTCTGCTCGTGCGGAGAGATGGAGAGCAATTTACACAGTCGGTTGCGCAGCGTGTGACCGGTGATTTCGCAGATTGCGCCATGAGCCTTTGCCCTGCGATATGCGTTTGACAGTCCGTTAATGAATTCGAGATTGGAAATTTTTCTTGAGTCGTTAACGACGGCAGTTGCTCCAAATCTTTTCGAAGAGCTGTAAATGCCAACGCCTAAAATCAGCATTGCCTGGAGAAATGCAGCTCCCCATGGGCTTCTGCCGAGAACCACGAAGACATTTCCGCTCTCGCTGAATCCGTGGCAGCGTTCGTCAAACATGATGTCACCGCTTGCGGTGCTCATCCAATTTACTAAAAACTGAAAGTTTGCCCAGTTGTTGCGCTCTGAAAGTCTGCGATTAGCACACAAGGTAGGCGCTGTACCGACCAGTATTCTTCCTTTACCGTATTTCAACTCGCTAAAAATTGCTTTGTCATTGACTGATACAAGTGGTTTGCCACCAGTGATGTTAGTGTCGCTGGTTAGAGTGAGCGTTGGCACATGGGCGAAAAGCTCTTTGGTGGCATCGACTGGAACTGCTTCGTCGTGCAGGTCTCTGCCATCTGCGATGTCGAGATTTATTTTTTCAAGCAAACGGCGAGTCATCTTGAAAGAGAAGTGATCGAGGTATATAAGATCGTTCCCGGCGTGTACCCATTTGAGAATTTGTTCCGCCTCGAATTCGGCAGGCGAGGTGGACGGTGCGATGATGACCAGCATTCCATGCGCATTTCGCAGATTTCGATATGGCATCAGCCACGGATGTGCAGTCAACCCCACTTTCTTCAAAACTTCCGATAAGCCGCTCAGTCCACTCGGTTTTTTGTTGAAGATGGATGAGAGAACACGTTGCTCGGGAAGATAGTTTTGGATCTGCTCGTCGAAAGCGCTGCCGACATAAACAGCTATCGCACTTACTAGTATTAGCAAAGAGAGCTGCCACCATATTTGAGTTCGATTTACTTTCTCTACTGGTGGTGTTTCTAGAGGTGGTGTGGTTTCTAAAGAATTCATTTGGCACTCGCTATCTCGCCTGCGGTGCGCTCTTTAATGAACTGACATTCCTCTTCCACTTTTCGCAGATGTTCGCCTATCTCTCTGTAATCTTCAGCGCTGGCTTGTTTATTGCCGAACCAGACTAATTCAACTCGATTGGCAAGGGATTTGAATGAACGTGCTAGCATCTCGCTGCGCGGTTCCAGGGCATACCAATATTCGTAGTTTGTTCGAGTGGGAGCAAACTCGACCACTGCACTTTCGTGCATGGTTCTGAGCGAAGACATGTAGAGCGCCCGACATGCTTTTCTCCAATCTTTCTTTTCGGAAAGTTCGTCTGCTTCCTTTTTCCAGCCCTCAGCGTCTAGCAGTCGATATGCAGCGGACTGACCTTTCCGCGCCAACTGGGCTTGTGCACTGAGCTGCCCCATTCTTTTGAGTGCGAAGTAGACGATGGCAAAGAGGCAGATTGCCCCGACGAGCAATACCAAGACTTGCATGATATTGCCGACGGCGTTGGTGTCAGCCATTCCTGGCATGTGAATGCGCAACGATGAAAGTAAGTCGGTGACGAATCGCCAGGCTCTGTCTAACCATTCCTGCATCTGCACGAGAAGATCAGGAGGCTTTTTGTAGTTGTACTTGCCTGCTACCGCAGCAATCTCAGGAGCGATGTCTCGTGGATTCATGGGCTAAGCACCGGTCGCGATGAGCTGATTGAGGTTATGTTCGACGTCGAGCCCTTCCTGTCGCACCTTTAAATCGCGGTAGAACAATCCCGCCGCCATGAAACTGATCGGCACGAGGAACATGTTGATGATCGCCTGCCAGAATTGACTGAGCACGAGGCAGTAGAATGGCATGGCTGCTGAGGGATCAGTGTGATTTGCGGGGAAGCCGCTTCTGAAAAGCTCGAACATCGCCAGTGCCACTACTGGCAGTGACAATGTCCAGGAAAAGATTGAGATGATGATCGAAAGTAAAATGGCAAAACCGATAGCGCGCCATACGTCGTGCATAAGCAGATGAAACACCTTCCCTAATAGCAAGGTCCAGCGTTGCTCTTCACAGGCAAGCGCAGACGTCATCAATAGATAGTAGACACTGAGTAATCCAATTGAAGCTAGCAAGCCGATGAAACCAACAAGAATTCCAACTACTGCTACCGGCAAAAGTTTCGACCCCAAAACGGCCGCGAGTATGATTTCGGCTCCCCAGAAAACAACCATGCCTACGCAGAAAAAGTATGACAAAAGGAATAGTCCGATGATCGTCCATTTTTTGTCGAAAGCAAAACTCAATGCCTCCCGATAATTGTCAGACAATCCATTGGCAAGGCGAACGAAAGCAAATTGTCTAATCGTCAAAAACCAGAGACCGACGACAGAAATCAGCATTCCGACGCTGAACCCAGCCAGACCCATTAGCAAAAGACCGATGTCTTTTGGATTTTTCAAGCCGTAAGTGGCGGCGAATTGAATGATGGTGTGTCCGATAGCCATGACGATACACGGCGTAATCTGCTCGCGCAGAAGCAGGGGCACATTCGTTCTGAAAAGCCTGAAGGCGCGACCGATAATATCGCCGACAGTTTGAGGATTAGAAGGAGGTGCTTCGAACAACTTAGATCTCCTGCCCTTAGTTTAGCGGACGATGTGGCGAATCTCCTTTGGACAAAATTTCTTCAGTTTGGGGGCCAAGCGTGGCACTCTTGCTAAAGTAGTCACCTAGAAAAGTCCACAGCTCGCTGTATCGACTCCCATTGGATTGCCTGTAACTCCATGTTAAAACCCGAACTCTACTCGCCGCATCCGCTGCCCGCCATCCTCAATATTCCCCGTCACTTCACGGCAAGCGCGGTGATCCTCTCGCAGAATCATATTTTGTTGGTTCATCATCGCCGGATAGGCGCCTGGTTGCCTCCCGGTGGACATATCGAAGATGATGAAATGCCCCACCAGTGTGCTGAGCGCGAAACGATGGAGGAGACTGGAGTGGCGATTGACGTCGTCAGTTCAAATTTGCCCTTCACCGGCGACTCGGATGCGTTCCTTTTGCCCACGCCACTTTGCATTCACAGCGTGAAGGCGGTGGAGAAGGGGGTTGACTACTACCACATCGATTTTGTCTTTTTTGGCAGACCCAAACAGCTGGACGCTTTACCGTCCATCGAGCACACCGACGATGTTTACGAGGCGCGGTGGTTTTCTCTCGACAAGCTGCACGAAGTGCCCCTGGCGAAAAATGTCGTAGAAGTCGTCGGAGTCGCTCGCGAGCGGCTTGCCAACAGTTAGATTCACTTTTTCGCCGTTGATTTAGGTTATTTGCGGAGAAATTTGGGATACTAGGGGTGGCGTCCCAGCGCGGGGCAACTGGTAATTGGCGACATACCGCCCTAGAGGACGGAACCGCTCCACATGAGCTCTGACCATCGCAGCGAATTTGTGCAAAGACTTTCAGGTGTGCGAGATCTAAAAAAGATCTTGGAGACCACAGTCAAAGAAATGGGCGACATGTTTCAGGCAGACTGTTGCCAGATCATGCTGAGCAATCCGCTCGATCCTAACGTCACCTCGATATGCGAATTTCGTGCGATGCCCGGCGAAGATATGCGCGGCATCGCTGGCGTTACTATGCCACTGGTTTTGCATGGACGCACCTTCGGCTCGCTGAGCATGTCGCGTCGCAACGAAGTCAGCCAGGAAGAAGTTAACCAGATGCGTGTGATTCTTGGTGAGCTTGGCGATATCGTTCGCCACGCCCAGATCAACGATATCGTGCAACGTGATACTTTTCGCGATACGTTTTTGGTGGAAATCGGAAACGTCATGGCGTACTCGCTGGGCATCGGCGATGCGCTGTTCATGGTCGTCAACATTTTAGGTAAAGTCTTGCAGGCCAGCCGTTGTTTGTTCGTCTGCACCGACGATAGTGCTGCAGGCTGGAAGTGTTACGAGTTCTGGCAGCAAGAAAAAGTGCAGAGCTGCCAGGAATACCGATGGCCTACTACAGATTCGCCAGTGATTGCTCAGACGTTGCTGTCTACTGCACCGCTTAGAGTTTTTGAGGGGCAGCAAAATTCATATGTTTCGCCAGTGCAGGAAGAGTTGCAGTTCATCGGCGTTAAATCGCTTTTGGGCGTGGCTTTGAAGAGTTCGACAGCTACACACGGTTGCGTCATTCTTCAGCAGTGCGATTACCGACGCGCTTGGACGCGCAATGAAGTCGACATGGTTCAGAAAGTGGCAGACAAAGTTGCTGACGCGCTTGCTAAATTGCCGGCTGAGAAGCGTGCTCGTGAACCAATCATGCAGCTTCACCAGCGCATCGTCGCTGTGCCTGATCAACCTGCACAAGATGGAAAGACTTCTTACGACTCTGTGCGCAAAGCGTTGAAAGGTGCACTTGGACAACAAGCGATCCCGAGTGCTCGTGCCACCTCAGCGCCGCCACCACCGCCTAAACCAACGGCTGTCGTGCCACCAGCCCCGACACCGCCTGCAGCTCCAGCGCGTCCATTGCCTCCACCGAACGTGACGATGGCGACGACTCTACAAGGTCTAGCGCCGCCGCCGCTCCCGGCTCCAGCCACTAGCGCTCCGACAATCTCACCTGTGCAATCGCGCACGCAAGCCCCTGTTGAACCAGGCAGCAAATCACTGGGAAGTATCTTGGGTAACCAGGCTGCTGCTGCACCTCCCACGCCACCGCCTGCAGTCGCACCACCTGTGGTACCTCCTGCCCAGGCGAAAACTGGCGATGATCCTTATGCAGATCTCGATTTTGGCGACATGGATAACGCCACGCCTGAGCAACAAGCAGCTGCAGCTGCTGCTGGTCGTGCTGTTCCAGGTCGACCCGGACTCGACACAGCGATGGACCCCGATGCCACATGGGGTAATCTCGACGCCATCCAACCTCCGCATGGACAGTCGCTAGCCCCAGAAAATCCAGCTACGGCCGCGCAGGCAAGGCAGCAAATGGAAGAGGCTGCACGTGCGGCACAGCAAGAACAACCTGTTGTAGCTCCGCCTCCTGTGCCACCAGCTGCGCCACCAGTTGCGCCACCAGTTGCGCCACTAGTCTCGACACCGGTCGCTCCCATCCCTGCTCCCGCACCACCAGCACCTGTTCCCGCTCCTGTCGCAGCAACCGTCGCTCCTGCAGCTCAGGCTGATGGTGGAGGAAGCCCATGGGGTGACCTGGATGCTATAGCTGCGCCATCGACTCCAACGAAGGGACTGGGCGGATTCATCGGAAAAGCCAGAGCTGTTGCCGCTGCTCCAGCCGCCGGCAGTGCACTGATGGCCTCATTCCATAAAGATAAGTCGAAGTTTGCTGCAGCCGCAGAAGCGCCACCAGTGTCGCCAGAGTTTGTGGCTGGACCAGCAACTGCCCCACCTGTAGATGAAGCTGCCGCCGCTGCCAAATTAGAAGAGTTGATGAAATCGACGACGAACGCTACCAGCGATTACATCTTCGCTACTCCGGGGCTAGATATGCGTATGTTGGGGCGTATCGACGGATGGGTATCCCAGATCGAACAGAAAGACAAGTACATTGGTGGACACGCCAGACAAGTGGCAGAGTTCGCTTGCGCAATCGCTCAGGAAGCGGGCTTAAGTGCAGCCGACGTTGAACTGGTAAGACAAGCATCCTTGGTGCATGATGTTGGTAAGTTGGGTTCTGCCGCACCGATCCTGCAGAAGCCAGACGAGCAACTCTCAGACCCTGACTTGATTACAGTGATGAAGCATCCACTCGATGGTGCAGAGTTGTTGGAATCATTCCCCGACCTCCAGCGATTAGCTCCGATCGTGCGTTCTCATCATGAGGAGTACAACGGAAACGGATATCCGCAAGGTCTGAAGGGCGACGAAATACCCGTTGCGGCACGTATCATTCACGTGGCAAACAGCTATCACTCGATGACGAGCGCCAAGCGTTACGGACCTGGAATGACACCGGCAGCCGCTCAGAATGAACTTGTGAAAGGCGCCGGACAACAGTGGGATCCAACTTATGTTCAGATGCTGATTCAAGCGATTATGGGCAAAAAGGTGCCTGCCGCATTCTAACGGCTCAAGTCAGCTAGCGGACAGCGCGTCACAATGCAAGAAGGGCAAAGTGCGCAAAATCGTTTGGAAGAATTCGAAAGTTACCGAAGTGAAACGATTCCACAGTTGGAAGCGCTAAAACGAGCGTCAGTGTCACAGCAAGCGCTAGTACTACTAGCAGTGCTACTGCATACAGCTGCGTCGCGTTGATTACGACATGGTGTTGCTCTTCCGACAGCGTGGTCGGCTTAAATCTATGCGGCAAGCCGCCCGATTTATCGAAGGTCATTACGGTCATTTAGGTTCACCTCCCATTGGGTTTGATCCTGGCAACCGAGGTCCTCAATGACGGAAGTGCCCGCTTAAAGTTCCCTGGTAACTGTCCAAGATTCGTCTGGTCCGTATAGATGTGTGAGCCCACAATTTATCGTTCAAATTACCAGGTGTTTTGCCATGTCTATAAAACCTGATGCTATCTTGGAACTGGCTTACACTGACCTGTCTGGCTCAGCCAAAGCGGCTTACGAGGCTTTTAAGCAGGAGCTGCACGGGGGTTACGTAGACTATAGAAGTCTCTACACAAGAACCGCTGCTCAGGATAAAGCGCTGCCTGATTTTGAATTGGTTGACCCCGAGCATCCAAATCATATCGGCAAGCCTGGTGACCACAAGGAGCAGCTGACTGTCAATGGAATTTCGCGCGAATATACAGTGCACGTTCCACCTCAGTATGACGGAACGACAAAGCTGCCGGTCGTTGTGATGTTGCACGGGCACGGAGAAGACGGGCAACAGTTTGCGGATTTAAGTCAAATAAACGCCGAAGCAGACAAAAAAGGATTTATCGCAGTCTATCCTGACGCCGTTCAATGGTTTGGCGAAAAGAACCAGTCAGCCTGGAATGCGAACGATGGACTCGTGCCACCTGGGACTAATGTGGATGACGTCCAGTTCGTCAATTCAATTATCGATACGACAGCGAAACAGCTTCCCGTGGACTCAGATCGCGTCTTCGTAGCCGGTTACTCAAATGGTGGAATGCTCGCGGCAGAAGTTGCTAACAAATTGTCCGACAAAGTTGCCGCTGTCGGTTTGGTGAGCACCGGTATGTCTGACGCTAACGAAACCACTGATGGCTCGCCGATTTCAGTGGTCAGCATCCATGGAACCGATGACCCGCTCATTCCAATCTGTGGATTTCCAAAGGTGCCGAAAACATTGAATCGGTTAGGGCTTCCTCAGTTTGAATCGTACGATGATGCAACAGACTATTGGGTGAGTAAGGATGGCGCATCGCAGCCTCTGATCACAAAAGACGGCAACGTTACCAAAGCTGACTATCAAAATGGAAAGAACGGAACGGAGGTGGCGCAGTACACCGTATCTGGTGGCAACCACGCCTGGTATGGAAGCGAAGGGTCGAGCGGAGCAAACGCATCAATCAACGCCACCGAGGTTCTCTGGGACTTCTTTCAGGCCCATCCCAAACAAGCCTATCCAAATTGATCCCGTCGATGAATCAATTTAAGCACAAGATTGTAAGTCCCCAAATCTGGCAAACAGCGCTGATTACCAAACAAAAAGCGCCCTGTGAGGGGCGCTTTTAAAATTCACGAACAATCCGATAGTCGACTGAATTAGCCGCCGATCAAATCGCTCACATCCATTCCTCTCAGGCTCAAGCTGATCTTGTGCTCTTTAGGAGAGAATTTCTTGATGATTGCTTTGATGCTCTGACCAACCTGAACAACTTCCTCAGGCTTGATGTTTGGCTGTTCCGACATCTCGACGGTTGGCAACAATGCATCAACACCTGGATAGATTTGAACGAAAGCACCGAAGCTTTGAATCTTTCTGACGGTGCCGTTAACGACTTGTCCGTCTTGGAATTTGTCTTCGATTTCTTTCCATGGGTCAGGCTGCATCTGCTTGAGTGACAAGCTGATATGACCTTTGTCTCGGTCTACTTTCAACACCTTGGTGGTGATTACTTGACCAACTTTCAATACATCTGATGGGTGTGAAACACGTTCCCACGAAATTTCTGAGATTGGCAACAAACCATCCAAGCCGCCCAGGTCGATAAATGCACCGAAGTCTGCGATTCTCACAACTTCGCCTGAGACGACTTGACCAGCTTCCAATGTGTTCAAAATCTTTTCGCGCTGAGCAGCTTTCTCTTCTTGAACAGCGAGCCGCTGGCTCAAGATCAGCTTGTTGCGCTTGGTGTCGGTTTCCAAAATCTTCATCGGGATTTCCATTCCGATCAATTCTTCTGGAGTCGTTCCCTTGACGCGCAATTGGCTGGCCGGTACGAAACCGCGCAAACCATAAACGTCTACAACTACGCCGCCTTTGACCACTGCGGAAATTTTGGCGCGAATCGTGTCGTCGTTCTTTTTCTGTTGCTCGAGCAATACCCATCCGCGGGCTTGCGCGACGCGCTTGAGAGAGAGTGTGAGCTGACCATTCTCATTTTCTTCTCTAAGGATGTAGAACTCAGCCTTTTCGTTGACTTTGATAACGTCTTCGACTGAATCTATTGGAATGTTGGAGACTTCTTTGATCGGCACGAATCCTTCCGATTTTCCACCGACATCAACGAGGATGCCGTCACGCTCGATGCGTACAACAAGTCCTGTAACGATGTCGCCTTGCTCGAATTTGAAGCCCAGTGTTTCCTCCAAGAGGCGCTCGAATTCGGATTTTTCGGTTTGTGTCACTGAGGTGGTTTCTCCTTTGACCTCTAAAATTTTTGGCATCGGATCGGTCATGTCCTTGTGTTGTGTGCGAAGCCTGGCTCCAAGTCCATCTCTGATGGTGGTTCGGGCTTCTGTGAGTACTCCTGTTAGGAACGAATCCTAAGTCAGTCGCTACAAACAGCCGCTGGCTTCTTGTGTAATCTGTTCTGTGTAAGGTTTGAGTCCCAACACGCTACAGCTACGCCCAGTTTAACGCTTGTTTGGCGAAACTACCAATATAAGACAAGTGGGGACGGGACTCAATACAAAGTATGAACCTTTAACTGAACCTTTAGAGTCTCGTAAACAGTTAATTGGTGAGGCTTATCGGCATCATGGCGAGTTGTCATTAGCGTATCGACATGTTGCTGTACGTTACACGCGCGGTTTGGAGTGACCTAGAACGGGCCCTCTGTGAGAATCCTATAAGAAGGAACTGCCACCTCGTGCCGGGTAGTACCTGCGTGCTCAACGTCGTCTTTGAGTGTCAATTCTCATCGCGAAGACGAAGCTTGTTCCAAAAATTACACGAATAGTTCCGGAGTCATTCCGCAGCAACGGATTAGAGTCGGAATGTTCGAACTCTAAAGGAAAATCAAGCCATGACTACACAATCTGACCGTAGAGAAATAGAAAGTACGGCTATCTCTTCCGACTTACCAACCGGTGTCTTAGCAGAACAATCAGTCGGCCTGCAAGTTGGACGAATTCCTGATGCGATGCGAGGAGCGAATACGGCAGATGTTCCACACATCGAATTGGTCGGTCAGACGAATGTGCCTAGCTTGATCGATCAAGGGCACGAGCCAATTCCAACGTACACCGGATGGCCCTATAACATGGGATACCAACCGGTTAGAACTTAAAACGTGCGCACCGAAACACTTTCGAGCTCTTACTTGCCTGTGCCAAACTTGATGCATTCTTGCGTCTGCACGCGATCGTATATCGAATCGGATTTGCGCGCGTCTGTCATTTTGGATTTGTGCTCTATCGTAAACACGCCTTGCAATGCGCTATATGCATTTCGCGTATGTTTTGATTGATTTGTATAACCATGCGGGATCGGCTGTATATCCTGATTCTGTAAGGGTTTTCATGTTTATCTTTCGCGCGAAATTCTGATTATAATGCCGTCAGTACCAGCGCTAATGCGATGTTTTCATTTTCACCGAGTAGAGGCAATTTCATGAAGTTACACACCCTCCTTAACCTAAGCCTGGCTGTTGGCTTACTCTCACCTGCGTTGCTTTCTGCCACCAGTTGCAGTGCTGCTGAACCGCTTTCACCAATTCCAGCACCTGCAGTGAAGACAGAGACTCCTGCTGCCCCTGCTGTAGATTTGGACCCAGCTTCTCAGCGAGTGGAACAAGCAAAACTGAAGTTAGACCAGGCACGCGCACAAGTGAGTGCATCGCGGGCGATGTTGAGAGCTGCCGAGGCAGAATTCCGCGCCGCTAAAGCAGACAAAGAAGCTCTTACAGCGCGAAACGAAGCGATCAAATTGGCTGATGCTTCGGGCTTGAAAGATGATGGCGTTCAACCAGTTCAGCCACAAGCTGCAATCACGTTTGGAACCAACCGTCTCTACCCCGCTTCAACTGCTCCGACTCCAGCTTCTGCTCCTGCACCAGCTGCGACACCAGCACCTGATATGTCGAGCACAAGAATTCAGCAAGCTGATTTCAACGCTCCACAAGCAGATAACGGTGGAGCCGTTGCTGACCTGCGTCCAACGAAAGCTGCTGAGCCAACTCAACCTCAATAAGTCGAGCTGCAATCAACTTATATGTCGGCATGATCTAATGATCGTGCCGACATCTTTTATTTTTTGATTGCCCGTCCTGTTTGGCGTTTTCGTATTTACCGCCGCCGATGGTAGCAATTCGGAAATGTTCTACCTCTAATGTACAAATCACTAAGAGGATCTATCGGAATGGCAAACAACGCGTGCGAGCAAGTGGCGGCTCAACCAGAGTGGTTGGCAAAACAGACAGCAGGGAAGAGCGAGGCAGATCAGAAAATTTGGAACTCTGCCTACGAATCTATTCATTCTGCCAATCACTATCAGCCAGGAGAGGGTCCCAATCAGGCACTCACGCGTTTGAAGAGCCAGGGACTATTGGCCGATGTCTCAATCTCGGACATTAATAAGGAAGCGCATCGACTGGAGATGCAGCAGGGTAAAGACGGTCAGCCGAAGCAACTCTTCACCACTAAAGATGAAGTGCTGGGGCCTCGCCGCGAGCACCATGAAATCGCTCGTTTCGTCGAGCGTCAAATCAAGACCGAGCAAGCAAATCGCCTCGCTCCGTCAACGGAAAACGTGCAGTCAGTCATGACTCCCGAGCGCACGGCGCAAATGAAAGCTGCTGGACTCGAGACCGATCCGCAAGCATTGCACGACAAGATGGTTCGACGGATGACCGAAGATAAGGGCTTATCCAGTCGCCAGATGGAGCACATGAAGTCGTTCCCGGTCGGCGCACCTTACGTGGCTTCTGGCGCCATCACCGGCGCTCAGATGGATCATGTGATGAAAGAGCAAAAGGCTATGCGTGATACCAAGCGTGAAGATAAAAACTTCAACGATTTGAAAGCTTGCAATCCTGAAGAGTATAAAAAGCAGTGGACGCAGTATCTGAAAGACACTGATGTTGGGCAGCTTTTGAGAGTGCATGCCAAGGAAGATCCGCAGCATTATAAGCTCTCGAAAATAGTTGCAGCCGATTCGATGATCTCAGCTCTCAAGCAGCTGGAAAAACAAAAAACTTAGTTTTCCTCTTGCCCAATTAAGCGACGTGGGTGCACTTCTACGAAGTGTACCTATTTTGCATGTTGACCGAAAGTAATTCGGCAATTACCGATCCTGTGCTTTGTTTGCAGACTACTTGCTGGATTCTGAGATACGAAATGTAGCATGGCAAAGAATTGAATGAATGAACCCGTGCAATAATGATTTAGTCGCTCGCTTCAGAGCGCTTTTCTCGAAAAGGAATCGGTTTTTCTGAGCACTGGCTTAACGATACCGAATATGGTGGCGAAGAATTCAGGTGATCGCAATGATGCGTGACCCGATGGATCGCCTGCAAATGGTGTTTATAGTTATCGTGGCTGTTGCTGCAATCGCAATTGCCGTAATCGTTTCGCACATCGTCGACCGGTCTTATGAGCACGTCAGTGAGATCAAGCAAACAAAAATTGAAGGCACCACCGATGATATCTCGATGGACATCGTAAAAAACGCTGATGACGCAAAGACGATCCTTGCGAAAACTAGCGGCTCTCCTAACGAGCTTAAATTCACAGATCAAACCGTGACGCGGGCTGATTTGAAGACCTTCGTGAACGAACCTAAATACACCAAATTCAGAATGTTGAGATGCGATTTCGACTCTAAAGACTTTGATGTGCTCAAAGAAACGAAAGTGAAAATTGTGAGCATGAGCGACTGTCCAGTCGATAAAGAGCTGATGGACCAGATTGTTGAAATGCCGAAATTGCATACCATTGAGATGTTTCGTTGTGACATTTCCAAAAATGCGTTTACGAATCTCGCAGTTTCAAAAGTGCGCCTGATCAAACTAAGAAAGTGTGGCGAAACTCGTGACCGCATCTTTACCAAATCGCTGTTCAAAGGACTCGCAAGAATGCCGACTCTCGTGCACGCAGAGCTGAGCAAAAATACTTTTGAAGATCACGCCATAGATGGTTTTGCAGGCGCGCAATGCATGGTGCTCAATATTTCTCGAACAAACGCTACAGATGAGGATTTGGAGACTCTAAAACACTTGCCTCATCTTCAGTATGCTGACCTCGAATTTTGCGGAAAATTGACGTGCAAGGGTTTGAAGTTCGTCAACCAAAACCCCTCAGTCAAGTCTGTGCGAACAGACATTCCTGTTTCGTCATGCAACTTTTCAGCAGCCGACGTAAGTAAGTTTCAGCCTAGTTCGTATCGCGTGCCAGACGACATGCAATTTGAACGAGAGCCCTAACCAGTCGTCTGAAGCGCTTACAAAAAAGTGCTTAATTTGATGCGCGTGAAGGTAGACGCATCAAATTAAGCACAACTTTGTAAGGCCGTGAACTAGTCTTCTAGTCTTCGGATGCGCTGAAAGCTAGTTGATTTCGGAAATCTCGGAAACGATTTTTTGCTCAGGAAGTTTTGGCGATGGCTTCGCTTTCTTCTTGGAGAGCTCTTCCAAAGCGGCTTTGGCTGCTTCTTGTTCCGCCATTTTTTTCGAGCGTCCTGAACCTTCCGCAATTACCGTCCCGGCGATTGAGACGTTGACCAGAAAAATCGGATCGTGCGGCGGTCCTTCTGTTCTTTGAACGGTGTAGATTGGCACACCCTGAGCTTTTGATTGTGTGAACTCTTGCAGTTCAGCTTTGAAATTGTCTTTGATTTCATCGCGATCGACACTTGTAGCGAGATTGCCGAACAAGCGAACGATAAGATTTTGCGCGTGAATCAATCCCAAATCAGTGTAGACAGCGCCGAGCACTGCTTCGAATGATTGCGCTACGATCGACGGGCGCATCTGCACCTGACGACCGAGAAGAATGTATTTGCTGAGGTTGAGAGTGGCTGCCAGTTCTGCCAGTGTTTTGTCGCTAACCAGAACGGATCTGATTTCGGTTAACTGACCTTCATCGTAATCAGGGAATCTTTCAAGCAGATATTCGCTGATAACGAACTTAAGAACTGCATCGCCAAAAAACTCGAGGCGCTCGTAGTCTTTCGTGCCGGGTACTTCGGCTGCGTAAGACGAGTGGCAAAGCGCTTCGTGCAGAATTGCCATGCGACCGAAGTGCATGCCAAGACGATCACAAAGCTGTTCGAGTTCTTTGAGTCTTTTTTGGGGAATTGTTAGTGGGTTTCCAGTCATGGGACTTGCGCGGTAAACAGAGGTGTCAATGCCAGTATGCAACATTTTTGTTTCTTCTGAGAGGTCCGTGTTCAAACGTTCCGGGGATTACCTATCCGATTTGACCTGGCAGCAAAGTTGTTTCGGATGTAATGCAGCGAGCTGCTTTGCGAATCTATTCGACCGATAGTTTGTTAACCAATATTTCCTGCTCGATCGAAGCTACCGCATAACAACTTACAACTACTGAGCGTGCTTGTAGTTATTTGCGAAGAATTGTGGATTACCAAGAGCACAAAACCGTGGTGGCGCACGGGCTGAAGGTGCGCGTGCGTGAGCGTTTCGAAGTGTCATTAGAAAAATGAGACAGTGACTTCGTTTGCAACAAATAATCGTTTGATTACCTGGCTATAATTTAGAGGCACCGCGTGTCCGCGTATGGCCTGCTATTCTTTATCTGTCGTCAAAGCGGTTGCAAACGGGCTGTGCAAAGGACATAAAGAGGCGCCATGTATCAATTGCAGTTGGGTCAGATTGGGCTATTCGTGCTGGTGGGCTTTGCCCTACCGGCTCTTGGAATGGTTCTTCTTGCCTGGGGTTTACAGCTCTTCCTTGGTTATCACAGACCGAGCCAAACAAAGAATCAACCGTATGAGTGCGGCATGAAGCCTATGCAAGCTGCACACGTTCAGTTCGATATCCGTTACTACTTGTATGCGCTGCTTTTCATTCTGTTCGATATCGAAATCGTTTTTATCGTGCCATGGATATTGGCAACTGATGAAATCTCACAGAGCGTGGGCTGGAAGTGGCTCGGACCTGTCGAGATGTTGGTTTTCCTCGTCATACTCGCCGTTGGACTGGCGTATGCCTGGAAAAAGGGAGCCCTAAAGTGGGAGTGAAATCATGACCGATTCAAATCCAGGTCCTCAACAAATTCCCTCATTGCCTGTGCCTGATGAGCTCAAGGATACGGTGACGCTGACATCTGTCGATCGCGCCGTTGAGATGCTGACAAAATTGATCGACCCTATTGCCAACCTCGCGCGTGCGAATTCGGTATGGCCGCTGACTTTTGGAACTTCGTGTTGCGCAATTGAGATGATGAGCGTCGGTATGTCGAGATATGACATATCGCGTTTCGGTTCAGAGGTATTTCGTGGAACGCCTCGTCAAGCGGATTTGATCATCACCGCTGGAACGATCACGCGAAAGATGGCACCGGCGTTGATTACTTTATACGAGCAACTTCCTGAACCTAAATATGTAATTGCCATGGGAGCATGCACCGTAACTGGCGGCATGTTCAATGATTCTTACTCGGTCGTTCAAGGCGTGGACAGAATCATCCCTGTTGATATCTATTTGCCAGGATGCCCTCCACGTCCAGAAGGAATTTTGGATGCGTTGCTGAAATTGCAACAGAAGATTCGCACTGAGTCTTACAACGAACGTCGTAAACGCACCTATGCGCAGAGCGCCGTTCGCCATGTCGACTACGACTCAGGGCGTCCGATGGAAGATTTGGTGGCAGAAGCCCAGCATGAGACTGCGCTTATTCTCGCCACTGGGGAAGGCTCTAAAGAAAATCCAACCGGCGCGAAATAGAGAATTGTAATGACTGACGAAGAAAAGAAGCCTGAAGAGTCTAAAACTGAGCCTGCGAAAGCGGATGCAGCGAAGACAGATGATGCCGCAAAACCTGCTGCTGATGCCGCAAAACCTGCTGCTGATGCTGCAAAGCCAGCTGCCGATGCCGCAAAACCTGCTGCTGCTCCTGCTGCTGCCAAACCAGCCGCTCCTGCTGCCCCTGCTGCTGCCAAACCGGAACCACCTCCTCCGCCTACAGCCGGTCCAGCCGGTACGTTTTTGAAAGAACACGGCGTTGTAACTATTCCGATGGTTGATTCATGCGGCTGTGAAACTGCTGAAATCAACCCTGCTGATCTGGCTGCAGCTCTACGTTTACTGCGTAGCAGCTCGGAAATCGCTCTGGATTTTTTGGTCACCGTATCTGGTGTCGACAATATCGATACTTACGATTCGGTCTATCACCTGCAATCTTTCTCCAACAAAAACGAATTTGTTTTGAAAGTGCGCATCAAAAAATCAGACGTGCCAGAAGGCAAGTTGCCTAACGTGCCGAGCATCGCCAATCTCTGGAAGACTGCCAACTGGCATGAGCGTGAAACTTATGACCTGGTTGGAATTCGCTATAACGGACACCCTTATCCGCGCCGCATCCTCAACACATGGGATTGGGATGGTTACCCGTTGCGCCGCGATTACAAGCAGCCAGTAGATTCATTGAACGACAAAAATCCCCACAGTATGCGTTAACGAAACGAGCACCAGAGGCTAATTATGGCGACCGAGCTTAAAACACATTCACTGAAAACCGATGAGATGATCATCAACATGGGTCCGCAGCATCCTGCTACCCACGGTGTTTTGCGGTTGATTGTCAACCTCGATGGTGAAATCGTCAAACACGTCGAGCCAGTCATCGGTCACCTGCATCGCGGTCAAGAATGGCAAGGACAGAACCGCACCTGGTTCCAGTACCAAGCTTTGATCGACCGTGTGGACTACTTGTCCGGAATGTTCACTTCCTGGGCAATGGCCCGCGCCGCAGAAAAAGTAGACGGGCTGGTTGTGCCCGAACGTGCAGAATGGCTGCGCATCATCGCTTCAGAAATGAATCGCATCACATCGCACTTGTTGTGGCTCGGAACTTACCTGATTGACTTGGGTGCCATGTTCGGCTTCCCCTTCTATCCATTTAGAGAGCGGGAAAAATTATTCGTTCTGCTTGAAGAAATCGCCGGTCAGCGCATGATGTTCAACTACATCAGAATCGGTGGCGTACAGCGCGATCCCAAGCCAGATTGGTTCAAGCGCTTGAAAGAATTTACCGAAGATTTCCCAGATCGCGTCGATGAATACGAAGCGATCGTCAGCGAAAACCCAATCTTCTTAAAGCGCACTCAAGGCGTTGGAATTTTGCCAAAGGCAGTTGCTGTCGACTACGGCGTCACTGGACCGACGCTGCGCTGCTCTGGTGTGAACTATGACTTGCGTCGTTTCAAACCATATTCAATGTATGAGAAATTGGAATTCGAAGTACCGACATTCTCTGGTGACGGTGACACGCAAGAGCGCTACATCGCTCGCGTTAGAGAAATGCGCGAATCGAACAAAATCCTCAAGCAGTGCTTAGACATGATTCAGCCTGGCGAGATCATGGCGAAGAAGCAAGTTGCCGGTATGCGTATCAAAGCTGGTGAAGGTTTCGAAGCGGTGGAAGGACCTCGCGGCGTGCTTGGTTGCTACATCATCTCAAACGGTAGCGACAAGCCATTCCGATTCCGCTGGAGAAATCCATCGTTCAGTAACTTGTCAGTTTTGCCTGAGTTATTAGTCGGGCACCCCATCGCAGACGTGATGGCAATCTTTGGATCAATCGACGTAATCATTCCTGACGTAGACCGATAAAGGGAGCACTTCAAGCAACACCATGGGAAATGCCTCAGAGATTTTCAAGTTCACCCGGCTAAGCATTATCTGGCTATGCCTGATCTTCATTCCCGTCTGGCTTGTCGCATACGCCGTCGGTATCTTCATTCCGTACTTCTTGATCAAAGATCAACAGAACATCTTCTTTGATGTTTTCCAGGCGCTCGTTCCAATCATCGCAGTGCTGGTCTTCATTCCAATCAACGCGATGTTCATGGTTTTGTTCGAAAGAAGGGGTCTGGCACTGTTTACGGTGCGCAGCGGACCTAACCGAGTCGGCGTGGATGGTTTGTTGCAAACCGCTGCCGATGCAGTGAAGTTGCTCTTCAAAGAAGACATCACACCACGTGGCGCAGATATCGCCATGTTCACTCTGGCTCCAATCACATTTTTCGCTCCATCTGTATTCGCCGCTATTCCACTGCTAGCAGCTGTTACCAACGATCATCCGCTTTTCCACATCGTCAATTTGCCAACCGGCATCTTCTATGTTCTGGCAGCTTCATCGGTGCCAGTCGTTGGAATCGTGATGGGTGGCTGGGCTAGCAACAACAAATACTCATTGGTCGGTGGATTGCGAAGCGCCGCTCAGGCGATCAGCTACGAAATTCCACTGGTCTTGTCGCTTGTTTCGATGTGCATGATGGCGAAATCGCTAGATGTCGTGCAAATCGCCAATCAGCAAGCCGGCGGTATTCTCGACTGGAATATCTTTGGCGGTGGCGCATTGCGCGGTATCGACAAATTCATCGCGCTCAACTTAGTTGGCAACACAATCGATGCCAAAACAATTCTCGACGCTGCCTATCCGTCTGGAATCTTGTCTTACATCGCAGCAGGCGTGCTCATCGTTTGCTCAGTGATCATGTTCTTGCTCTACCTGACTGGAGCATGCGCCGAAATCAACCGCATTCCGTTTGACTTGCCTGAGGCAGAAAGCGAACTGGTCAGCGGCTACAACACTGAATATAGTGGTATCAAATTCGCCATCTTCTTCCTGGCAGAATTCACCAACTTGTTTATCGTCAGCTCCATTGCCGTTGTGATGTTTATGGGCGGCGGCGGTAACCCAATTCCAGCATGGTTGCTTGACCCATGGTGGCCAAGTTTCGCCAGCTCAGTTGGACCAATGTTCGACTTAGTCACTGCTAAAGGTTTGATGTTGGTCGATGAGCACACGTTCTTCCCAGCGCTGTGGGTAATCGCCAAGACCTATGCTTTCGTTTTCTTCGCTGTCTTGATTCGCGGCACTCTGCCTCGTTTCAGAATCGACCAACTGATGGACTTCGGCTGGAAGCGCTTGATTCCATTGTCTTTGATTGTGTTCTTAGTAATGGCATTTGCAAGAGTGTTGGTTAATGTCCACCTCGTTATGCCCGCGGGAGGAGCCCCCTAATGCCAAACTTGATTTCACGAGCTTTCGATAGTATTTATCAGGTTTTTAAGGGACTTTCGACTGTTGGCGGACATACGTTCAAAGAGCCGATCACAGAGCAATATCCCGACCATGCGCCGAACTTGCCTGCAGAGTTTAGAGGACGATTGGCGCTCAGCGTAAATCCTGAAACCGGCGAGCATCTTTGTATTTCCTGCCGCCAGTGCGAGCGCGTTTGCCCAGACAAATGTATTGAAATCACTGCGCACAAGAGTCCTGAAACGAACAAGCTCGAGTTGATCGATTTCAAAATCGACCATGGACTCTGCATGTTCTGCGGATTGTGCACTGAAGTTTGCCCAACCACTTGCATCATCAACACAAACGATTTTGAAATGGCTGACTACACTCGTGAATCGCTGATTTACGACATCAAGAAATTGACGTTGAGCCAAGAAGAATCCGCATACTACTTCGAGAAGAAAGAGATTCCGATTCCGAAGCCAAAACCAGCTAAGCCCGCACCTGCTGCCGCTGGAGCTGCTGCTGCTGCGAAACCAGCTGCACCTGCTGCCGCTGCTGCTGCGACTGCCGACAAACCTGCTGCTGAAGCGAAACCAGCTGCGGATGCAAAACCGGCTGCTGAAGCCAAGCCTGCTGCGGATGCAAAACCGGCTGCTGAAGCTAAGCCTGCCGCGGATGCAAAACCGGCTGCTGAAGCCAAGCCTGCCGAAGATGCAAAACCGGCTGCTGAAGCCAAGCCTGCTCAGGACGCAAAGCCAGCAGCTGAAGCCAAGACTGAAGAAGACAAACCGAAAGAGTCATAAATCACCGCAAAAATACGGCGAGAGGATCAAAGAGCAAACAAAATGGAAAACCTGGCAAATTTGGCGGAAATCAATGCCGCATCAATTGAGACCTGGATGTTTTATGTGCTTGCCGCATTGGCAATCCCCTTCGCGTACGGCGTGATTCTCGACAAAGCCATCATCCGCAGTGGCTTCCTTCTGATCGGCGTGTTCGGCGCAATCAGCGGATTGTTTTTGATTTTGCAAGCACAGTTCATCGCCATGGCGCAAATCATGATTTACGCGGTCGGCATAACGCTTGTAGTCGTAATCGCATTGATGCTCACAAATCCTCGCATGGATTTGGATCTCAAACCTGCCGCGGGCAACAGCAAGCTGACAGGTTTTGTAGTTTCTTTTGTTCTGTTTGCTGTAATTTATTTGGCGATTCGTTCAGACGCGTGGCCAATCAAAGGCGAGTTGCCAGCCGCTAGCAACGTGGCTGTAATTGGTCAGGCTATCACAGGACAGTATTCGTTACCGTTCGAGTTTGCTTCCGTCTTGCTCTTAGCAGCATTGATGGGCGCGATCATGCTTGCTAAAAACGAACCGGTCGAGCCTGAAATTTTGGAATACAGCGAAGCTTCCGGCGCAGCAAGTGATGCTGAAGCTGAAGCACTGACGACGGCGAGGTAAACAGAATGCCGAAATTCTCCCAACAAGTAATTCTAGGCATGGCGTATGCGGTCGTCGCTGCGATAGTTTCAGGCATGTACTACAGCGGTGCTCTCGGCGCCGGTTTGGTATCTGCTGGAATCACTCTACCAGCCGATGTCGCCTCATTCTCAATCGTCGCTCTCTTAGCTGCTGCTGCAATCTTCATGAATGCATCGCCGCTGGTCGTTCTTTCGGCTGGCACATTCTTCGGATTCTTCGTGCTCTCAGTGCATCAGGAAGAGCCGCTAGTTCGCTATCTCTGCTTGGGTGCAGTGCTGTTTTCAATCGGTATGTACGGCATGGTGGCATCGAGAAACGCAGTGCGCGTGCTGATGTCGATTGAGTTGATGCTCAACGCCGTCAACATCAACCTGGTTGCATTTGCAAGATATGTCGATCCATCTGAAGTGAAGGGACAAGTCTTCGCCATCTTCATTCTCACCGTAGCTGCTGCTGAAGCCGCAGTGGGACTTGCTATCGTGTTGGCTATGTATCGCAACACTGCGACAGTCGACATGGAACAATTCAATTTGTTGAAGTGGTAGTAAGCAACGTGTAGTTGAAGTAAGTTCAGCACCGTCAACGCATATCATTTGGTGTGTAAAGTAGTTTTTTGCTCCTGAATTTACTCAGCTTTTCGCGAATATTCACGGATTCTAGCCAGTCGTGCAGTCTTTTTGACCTTGGATTTTGTTCGCCGCGAGAAGCGACTGAATACTGTAGCGCTCTCTTGTAATAGTCGACCGCCTCATCAAATTTTTTCTGTTCATAAAGGATGTATGCAAGTTGTTCGCATGCGTCTGCCAGGTTTGCGCTATCCCCTGCTGGGTAAAGCTTTTCAGCAAGCAGTAGAGCCTCTCGGTCTATTTGTTCAGCCTGCACAAAGTTTTTTGATAGCTTGTATTCTTGTCCGAGATGCAGCAGCGCAAATAGAGTTGACGCGCTGTCTGGCCAATGTTTTTTCTTTAGTTGTACTGCTGACTCCGCATGCTCCAGCGCCGCTCCCAGCTGATTTTGATATCTGTAGGCTTCACCTAGCCAATCATGAATCGACCCTGTCTCTCCACCTTCTGAATGTCGTTGGTTCATTTCAAGGGCTTTTAATAGATACTTCGTGGAAAGCTCCCAGTCTCTAGATACATTTCCGAATTGTCCAATCTGTTTGTATAGATCTTCTTTCTCTAAATCTGAGGCGTGCTCTCTTTCCGCTTCTGCAGCTGCTTGTAGATATAGACGTTTTGCTGAATCGAAGTTACCGCTTCCCAGATTTTGCTGACCGTAGGCTTCCCTTTCAAGTTGCTGCCAATGGGGGGGATGAAGAACTCTATTCACTTGATTGATGCCATCTCTGACCACAGGATAAGTGAGTGCCACAGTCACGATGACAGAAAGTGTGATGAAGCAAGTTGTTGCAAACATCATCTTTCTTGTGTTGGCTTTTTTACTCGCTCGAGTTTTGCTTGGATCAAACAGCGCTTGACCCAACTCCTCCGCGTTTGCGTACCGATCTTCGGGATTCTTTTCCAGGCATCGGTGAACAACCGGAGCTAAGTCACCGCAGTTCTTCAATGGAATTGGTTTTTCCGTGGTGTGTTGAAGCAGCGTTTCTAGAGCCGTTTCTGCAGAGAATGGTGGCTTGCCGGAGAGGCACTCGTACATCATGCAGCCCAGTGAGTAGATGTCTGACCTGGCATCGACTGTTTTTCCCAGTCCTTGCTCTGGGCTCATGTACAGCGGTGTACCGAAAACCTCGCCTGCTTTTGTCAGTTCTACTCGACCATCGTCGTGAAGGATTTTTGCGATACCGAAGTCGACAATTTTGGCTACCTCATGCCCGGAGGCATTTTGGAAAAGCATCACGTTTGCGGGTTTCAGGTCGCGGTGAACAATGCCGATTGAATGCGCGTGTTGTAAGCCTGCGCAAACTTGAGTCATGATCTCCTTTGTTCGCTCGATGTTCAGGGTGCCATTCTTTTTGATTACATCGGCAAGGGATGTGCCTTCGATGTAATCCATCACTAGATATGGATCGCCTGATTCGGCTGTGCCAAATTCTCGCACGGCAGCAATATTTGGATGGTTCAATGCCGTTGCGGCTTTAGCTTCTTGCTGAAACCGTCGAACTGCATTGTCGTCTACTTTTCCAACTTGCATGAGTTTGACCGCGACAACGCGATCGAGCATCAAATGCTTGGCTCGGTAGACTGTGCTCATGCCGCCAGCGCCGATGAGCGATAGGATCTCCAGGCGCTCGGCTATGAGACTGCCTATTAGGGGATCAGTCGGTTGCGCATCGCCAGCCAGAATTGTTTCTTCTGGTTGGGCTTTTAGCTTTTCTGGAGGATCTTCTTTCAGCACGGTTGTTTACCGTTGGAAAAGCCGGTTTGGAAACCGGCGGCCCCAGCCGGCTTAAGCCGGCGCTCCGTTAGGTTAACGGTGCTTCGTTAGTTTAGCTCAGCGGGAACTGATATGGTTTTGCTTTGCTTCCCAGAGCTTCCCGTAAGAAGCCCAGCGCCCAGTCGTGCAATTGATTCCAGCCTACAACTCTGCGCATTGAGGTCATTCTTCTGCGCTTCTCTTCCACGCCCATTGTCAGTGCTTGAGCTAAGTTGTTGGAGAAATCGTCGGCATCTCTTGGATCTACCAGAAGTGCTCCCTGAGCCAGTTCAGCTGAACATCCGGCCAGTTTGCTCAGAACCAGTGCTCCTTGTTCGTCCAGACGCGAGGCGACGTATTCTTTGGCAATCAAGTTCAATCCGTCTTTGACCGAGTTGACAGTCAGCACGTCTGCGGCTTGATACCACGCTGCTAGTTCGCTTTGATCGAATTGACCGGGAATGTATAGAATTGGCTTCCAGCCAGAGTTCGAGTACTTCTCGTTAATTGCCTCAACTTTGTCTTCAACTGCCTTTGCGTAGGCGAGGAAGTCTGGCTCCTTCGATTGTGGTGGCTGAGCCAGCTGCACATAATGAAAGCGCTTGTGCCAATTTGATTGTGTTTCGAGGAATCGCTCCAGACCGTTCAACTTTTCTAGAACGCCTTTCGAGTAGTCCAATCGATCCACACCGAGAACGACCTGGTTGGCCAATCTGTGTTTGACGCCGATCGCTTCTGCGATAGGGCGTGTCGACTTAGCTAGTTGTTGCCACAATGAGAAGTCGATGCCCAGCGGCATTACAACAACCTTTGTTACTGTGCTGCGACGTCGAACTTCCATTTTCAATACATCGACAACGGCGTTCGGCAACAATTCTTGAACAGTGTTCAAAAAGTTGAGCGCGTATTCAGTTGTATGGAAGCCGATGATTTTATTGGAAAGCAGTGATTCGACTAACTCACGTGCAATTGGTGACTGGACCATCACTGATGGTGAAGGCCATGGCACGTGCCAGAACTGGCAAAGTATTACACCAGCTTGCATAGACATCAGTGGTGCCACCAGAGCAAGCTGATAGTCGTGCAACCAGCAAAGTGTCGGGAAAGATTCAGACGAGACTTTCAAACTTTCAGATGCAATCAACTCGCTCAGCTGTCTGAAAGATTTCCAGTTCTCAGAGTCGAACTTAGCTTTCTCTGGCATTCCGTGCAGAAGCGGATAAAGATAGCCGTTCGCGATCTGGTTGTGCTTCTCCAGCAGAGCCTGAGGAATCTGAGGATTGTAGAAGGCAAATGCTGCGCTCTGTGCTTGCTCTTGTGACGGCTGCGATGGCACACCATCGATGGCGAACCAATGCACTTTGGCGCCGAGGCGCTTGACTACCGGTTCGAGGCTCGTCGGCACACCGCCGGACTGTCCTGGTCCTCGGTACGAAATCACCTTTAAGGTGGGCAAGTAAAGTTGGAGTTGACCCAAGTCATCTGTGGAAATTGGCGACAACAATGGAGGTGATTTTGCGACTGTTGGCATGAACGAACCTCTGAACCCGAACGTGAAGGGAATGATGCGTGGAAGCAGGGATGCAACAGGGGTTGCAACTTGGATGCCTTGAGAATCAGATCTCTGATGATTGCCCGGAAAGTCGGAACAGCCGACTACGATTAAAATTCAATGCCAGACACGATCGCTCAAATTAGGCTAAACGCCACCGCCAATATCGCCGTCTTCAATAGGGGCACGTCAAACAGACTTGCTATGTAATCGCACTACAACTAACACTAAAGATAGGCTAAGCGGCAGGAGTAATCAAGCAGTTGTTAACCATTTTTATAAGAACTTAATACCTGGTGATAAATAGTCTGCCTAGCCGAAAAAACGGCACTTCTCTCTTGGTGCCACATGCGGTGCCTCTGGCACCATCAGGTTCTGGTATCGCTTGTGGTGTCGTTCGTGCGCGACGTCTAATTGTCTTCGTCAAGCAAACCTGGCAGTGCGACCACTTCTACGCGTCTCCCTTCGATATCTACTAGCGGCACAAGCGCCTCGACGAACGGAACCAAAATGGGTTCTTTCCCGGCGCCGTCTTTCTTGGTAATCTCCAGTAGTTCACTGTTCGAGCCGATGATATCAGATACGGTGCCAATTTCGGCACCATCTGTGGTGAAAACGGGCAGCCCGATCAAATCGTCGACCCACCATTCGTTAGCGGCCAGGTTTCGGAGCTGAGCCCTGGTCGTACTAATGCTAGCTCCCAAATACTTCTCTGCTGCGGTTCGATCTACGCATTCATTGAGCTTTAGAAACAACATCTTCTTTTCGAGGTAGACCTTATCGACAGTACATTCTTCGATGGTTCCGTTAGGCAAAACGACTTGCACTTCTTCGATATCCAGCAACAGTTGTGGATTGTTGCTGCTTGGTTTGACTTTCATGACGCCGCCCAGGGCGTGCATGCCCACGACTTTTCCGACTGGGAAAAGCGAGTCTGCACCAGGTTGCGACGCGTCTGCGCCGGAATCGTTTGCTAACTGTACTTTGTTTTTAGGCATTTAGTGATCTTGTAAAATTCGAGATGGCATCGGCAGAGGGCGTGAGTCTTCTTTCCATCTCTTGAACAGACTGTTGTCGAATCCATATTGATCTAGCACGCGTCCGACGACAAAATCTACTTGGTCTGAAATCGATTGTGGGCGATGGTAATAGCCTGGACATGCGGCTGCCACCACTGCTCCAGCTTCAGACAAGGCCAGCATATTCTTCAGTTGAATATGACCAAATGGCATTTCTCTCACGAGAATCATAAGCGTTCTCTTCTCTTTCAAGCACACCGCAGCGGCTCTGTGAATGAGGTTCTCGGTCAATCCGTGAGCAACCGCTCCCAGTGTGCCTAAGCTGCACGGAACTATCGCCATTCCTTTTGTGCGATACGAACCGCTGGCAACAGAAGCACCGTAGTCAGTCAGCTTATGCAGTTTAAAAGGCGCTCCCTCAGGCAATTCCAGATAGCGTGTCAGCCCACCAGCAATGTCGTCGCCGATGATCAAGTCGTTTTCTTCTTTCATTACCTGCAGCGCGGCGCGGGAAACGAGCAGATCAACGGGTTGACCGATTTCCATGAAATATTGCAGCAGTCTCAATCCGTAAATCGAACCGCTTGCGCCTGTGATGGCAAGGACAAAAGGCAGCTCAACAGTCCGCTCAGGACTATTGGATTTGTCAGACGCACTGCTCATGATTTTTAGAAGTCACCTTTTGCGGGAGTGGCGGCCTGTCCCGGCGGTTGCAACTGCCCTGGTGGCTGAGCCTGCATCGATTGAGGGGGCGCAGCCTGTTGGACTGGTGGTTGCATTGGCGGTGCTGCCTGCTGAGGTGGTGGTGAATAGGCAGGCTGCCCGTGCGGGACATCAGGAAGTATACCCGGTAACGGATTCTCTCCTGGTGCAATTGCCGATTCTCCGCCCTGGGGTTGCGGAGGGGGCGGGGCTTGTTTGGTGAATCGTCGACCGAAAGTGCCGTCTGAATTGAATTCGACAGGTGCAGTCAAGGCTGCTGCCGCGCCGGATGCCTGACTGATGCCTATTTTGAACGGAGCGTCGAGCTTGATGCTGACAGGCGAGCCGCTGGCGATATAAATATCGCGACCTTTCTTAACGAGCGAGCGGATCTTTGCCCCTTGCTGCTGCTGTTGGTCTTGCGGATCTATTCCATAGATGGGATCGCGCATGATTTCGCTCTTGCTCATCACCTTCAATCCCTGACCGCCACCGCCTCTGGCGCGCGCATCCATACCCGGCGCCACCGCCGCAAAGCCGGCTTGAGTGCCGACGTAGCCGATGCCGCCACCCAGATTTTTGTTGGCTGTCATCGGCCCGCTGCCGCCCTGCATGTAGCCATCTGCGGCCAGAGATGCGACGAGCGGATAAGTTATTCCATCAGGTGTGCGTAAGCTTGTCAGTTGCACTCGAAGTTTTCCCGATGGTTTCATGCCTTTCGGGTGAGGAACGTCGCCAGCTGGAATAGCCTCAACTACTTCTCCGATAATTTGCGAACCAGCCGGAATTAGAACATCCGTTCCGTTGGCTAATACCGGCGCTGACATACTAATTGTGAACGGTTGTCCCTGTCGGCTTTTCGACGAACCTATAGTAAGGTCCATGCGTCCTTCGAAAGTTGTGCCCCGTGGCATCATCACCGTTTTGCCGTGCAGGCTGCTGGCGCCCTCGAATCCTTGGGCATGCGACACCAAAGGCATCGAACTGAACAGCGTCAAAGTGGCTGCCAGGCTGAAGATTGCGCGATTGAATGATGGAAGTGAAATCATGGTCCTGTAACTCCGTCGACAATTTTGTCAAATGTCAGGTATCAGATGTAGTATCAGTGCTGGCAGAGCTTCCAATTGCTGGTTGCTGTGTAGTGGTTGCTCCTATTGTCTTTGGAGACTTCAGTTTGTAAAAACCTCGCACTACCAATGCAGCACTAAAAATGGCGAACAAGATCATGCCGATCAATTTCGCGATGCCGCCGAAGTAAGTCATTAGATCCGGAAAGAGGATGAGACAGGCTCCAGCAACGATTATGCCGCCACCAATCATCTTCAAAGTTTGCGAGTTGAATATCGATTTCACTTCACTGCTCTCGCGAATCCAGGAACTTGTCGAACGTGAGCACCATGCGCGGTGCCACTACTTTCGTGGCGACGAACCAGGCGGCTATCAGTGCGACTGGGAGAACGATCACTCCTACAAACGAATTTAGCATTTCGAAGAAAAAACTGAGCACGGAAATTACCGCGCCGATCACCAGCACTTGACTGAGTCTGCTGACGAATACTTCTTGTTGCTGTCGCGATGCTTGGGTGTAAAGCTTCAGTACAGCATTGTTTTCCCAAGCATTTTTCAATTTAGAACTCTTGATTCAGGTGTTTTTCGAAGCGTATCGTCATCTGAGGAGCCACGATCTTGGTGCCTAACCACCATGAAAGCACAAGTACACCCGGAAGAGCAAAGACGCGGATGAGAGTTGGTAAGAAAGGATAGAAAAGACTGGTAATCAAAACGGCGCTACCAATTGTCAGTGTCTGACTCATTCTGACGATGAACTGCTCTTGTCCACGGCGGGGGGTGTCGTGAAATTTGGTCGCCAAAAAGGCGACATAGTTTTGCCAGGCAGCCCGAGCGCCTTTGACGGAATCTTTGTAGACTTTGGTCTCTTGCAGGTTGCGCGGCGAACCTCCGCGCATGTTCGGTGACGAATCGGCGTCAGGAGTGGCGTCGATGAATTGATCGTTGTCAGCCGGGCCTCTCCCACGTCCTTTGCGCTGCCCTTGCTTTCTCGAATTCATTTCAGCTCCTCTTTCAGCGGGTCGGGTCGGTACTAGGACTTTTCGGGTCTGTTTGGTACTAGGATTCTACTTCTTCTTTTTGCCTTTGCCATCGTGCTTTTTCAGTTTCATCATTCCGCTTTCAACTTCCTGTCTGAGAGGATGGCTCTCATCTGCTGCTTCCAGGAAGTTTAAGGCATTCTCGTGAGCCTTTTCAGGGTCTGGGTTTTCGCCTTTTGTGAACATACTGTACAGCCCGTAGTAGGCGTCAGGATATTGAGGATCAGCAATTAGAGCCTGTTTGTAGTGGTCGATCGCGACGGCTGGCAGTTTCCAGGTCGCGTCTCCAAGTTTGGTTTGTCTGCTCGCCTCATTTCGTTGAGTCACTATTCGGCTCATACCCTGTTCTGCCCTCGGCGCAACCTCCGGAATTTCCTTGGCGAATGAATATGCTTTCTCGGCCGACTGGTAATCCCCGTCATTGAAGGCTTGTTCGCCCAGTGACATCAACTCGTACGGTTCATCTTTGTGGTCGACGATAACCGAACTGATCAATTGTCGGGCTTCTTTAAAATGATGCTGAGAGTATGCAGATTCAGCTTCCGATAAAGTTTTCTTCTCTTTGAAATCTTTGGCGCCACCTTTGAGCACCTGACCTGCAACAGTCTTTTCTGTAGTGACTGACCTTTCGTTGATGATTTCTCGCAGCTGCTCCATGATTTTGTTGAACTCAGGCGGTATTTGTCCGTCTTTGCGTGATTTGCGGTTGTAGACCCGAGTCAGTCCGAGCAAGGCGTTGGCGTCGTTCGGTTGACTGGCCAGGATTGTCTTATACTCTGTCTCAGCCACGTCCAACTTATCCTGTCTGAGAGCCAGTTCTGCCAGATCGTTGCGCATCTGCATGTCGTTGGGCAATATTTCCAGGGCGTCGTGCATCTGTGCGATCGCCATCTCGCCGTCGCCACGCTGAGCGTAGTATTCAGCCATATGTCTGTAGGGGTCAGGCATGTGGGGGTCTAATCTGATCGCTTCACGATAAGCGGCTAAAGCTCCCGGTCCGTCACCCTGCTTCTTGCAGATGTCGCCTTTGATTGTGTTCCACTCAGGCAAGTCTTTTTGCTTGTCGGCTGGAATGTTGTGCAGCTCCATGAACGCGTCTTCAGGCTTGTTCTGGTTGTTTAGAATGATCGCTTTTTGCAAACGCGCCAGTGGGTAATCTGGTTTATCATGCAAAACTTTGGTGATGATTTGCTCTGCTTCTTTGTCTTTGGGATCTTGCTTCAGCAGTACCTGAGCCAATAGCGTTAAGTTGATGGGGTTTTCTGCCAGACCGACAGCTTTGCGCAGAGGGTCGACGGCCGAGTCGAGATCGTCTTGCGCTACCTTGACCAGACCCAAAGTTTGCTGAGCGATCAAAATGTCTGGATTGGCTTTGATAGCACGTTTGCAGAGATTTTCGGCGGCTTCCAGAAAGATGTCGCGTTTAGCCATCGATGCCACTTTTTGAGAGTGAATGTAGGAGACATAGCCACCAGCCGCGATGACGTTTGGATTGTCTGGAAACTTCTCTCGCGCCGATCTCAAAACGCGTTCTGCCTCAACGACTTTGGACGGAATGCCCTGCTTAGCCAGTGAAACAGCTAATCCCGCGTAGGAATCGCCAGTGTCATCGCTCTGCAGCAAGGCTCGATAAGCGTCTTCCGCTTCCTTGAACCGGTTCTGAATCAAGTATTCGTCAGCTTCGGCGATTGACTGTGACAGCGCCGGCAACGTGGCGCATAAGGCAGATCCGCAAAGAACGGAGGTACCAAGCAGTAGGCGGCAAGAAAGCGCAATGACCGTTGCTTTGCGAGACATTGCCTGGCGAGAAGAAGACTTTTGATTTTTGAAAACGCTTCTATCCAACTAGAATCACTTGCCTCCTTTTTCGATTGTTTCTGCTTTGTGTGTTTCTCTTTCGGCTTCTTTAGTATCGCCGGATTGTTTCAGGACATCTGATAACTTACGGTGAAGATCGGCATTGTTCGGAGCTACATCGACTGCATCTCTCAAAGCTGAAGCTGCTCCGACATAGTTTTTCGCTGCCAGCTGTTTCTCATATTCTTTCATGGCCGGCTGCATTCGGCTAGCGTTGACCGCGTCTAAAGCGGCTTGGGCCCCAGGTTCCTTGGAGTAGTTGGCTTGTCGATAACTGACCGACGCTCCTTCGAGGTCGCCTTTCTTTTCTTGCGATTTGCCTAACAACAGCCAGGCATGACCGTCTGTAGGTGTCTTGTCGATGATCGCCTCGAAGAACTTTATTGCGCCGTCTGCATCGCCTGAGGCTAGTTTGCTTTCTCCGCCGGAGTAGTCGACTGTCGGCTTAGGAGGCACAACTGGTGCTGCTGGAGTTCCCGCGGCTCCTGGTGTTCCGGCTGCACCTGCTGGACCGCCCGCAGCTCCAGGTGTTCCTGGTTTTCCACCGGTTCCAGGAAGTGCTCCTGCTGCAACGCCGGCTTTCCCTCCACCGCCTCCTAGCAGCGCTTGCAATCGAGGCTGCATCTGCGGATGGACGTTGGGATTGATGGTCATCGCGCGTTGGTAAGCAGCAATCGCTCCAGGGAAATCACCAAGCGTCTCCTTTCCTCTGCCATAAATGTAGAGCAGCTCTGCGTCTCCAGGGTTAGTGCGCAGCTGGTCTTCAATCTTCTGCATGCTCTCTGCCACCATAGTCGGTGAAGCCTGAGTGCTCGAAACAACGGCTAAATGGAAGCTTCGGCGTGCCTGTGCAAGGGCAGGGTTCTGTTTTCCGATCTTGAAGCATTCAATATATTCGCGTTTGGCGTGCTCGAAATCTGGCACCAACTGGTAAGCACCACCCAGCATCAAGTGGTTGTCGAATGAAGGATTGACCTGCACAGACTCTCTTGATACTTCGATCAATCCGCGAATAGCGTCTGAGTTGAGTGGGTTGAGAGTGACAGCCCGACGATACTCCACACCGGCGTTCAACATTCGCTTCAGCGCAGTCTGGGTACGTCCGTCGTCTCTGGCTGCGAAAGCCATTTCCTTCAAAATGTCACCGAGTGCCGCGTGACACTTCGATTGTTCGTTCTTTTCGCCTGGCTCCCAGGCCTTTGTCACGGCTGTGCGCATGGCGATGTAGCCTTCGACCAGTTTGGCAGGCACTGCGCTTCCCTGTTTGACGAGTACGCGTCCAAGCGCATACCAGGCGGCTCCGCTGTCTTTCATGCGCACGTAATGCCGATATTCAGCGATTGCTTGTACATAATCTCCGTTGACATCGAAGTCATCGGCGAGGTGCGCGCGAACGTTGGCATCGTCGGGATTCTTGCCTGTGCCCTTGATTGCGGAGCTGAGAAATTCGTCGGACGATCTGTTTTCAGGGTCTACATATATTGACGTGCGAAATTTTTGCGCCGCTTCAGAAAATTTGTGTGCCGCCAGAAGTGACTGCCCGTAACGTTGATAGGCTGCCGAGAGGTTCTGACGAAACGTCTGGTTGTATGGGTCGCCGCGCAGTGCTTCTTCGTGTTCGTGCACAGCTCCGTCCCACAGATTCTTGGAACCCAGCTCCACGCCTCGATTGTTATGCTCGAGTGGATTGGTCGGGTTGGGTGTCATCAACTGCATCCCGCCACCGCCGCCGCCACCGCCTCCAGCTCTGACTCTGCGAGTTGCCGCTGAAGTGAAACTTTGAGAAGCGATGAGGAGCCCCAGCGTGAGCGCCACAGCTAATTTGGCATTGCGGTGAAAAATCATTTTTCTTCTTGTCTTTTAGACGACTGAGGCTGCGGAGTTAAAGCACGCGCAGTCTATTAATTAGTAAATCCTTTACAACTTCATTCTACTGATCTTGCAATTTTATGCACGGAAATTTTTGTCCCACCTCGTTTTGCGGCAAGTGTTTACGCAGAAATGTATTGTGGATAACAATTTTAGCTAAGAATCGTTATATGCATATTGACAAGGCGCTTAGAATCATTAAAAATTAGTCACCTCGCCAGCTGAACTGATATTGCACGCCCACTTTTCCCGGAGATTAAAATTACCGAATTTTGTTAGACTGAATCTTGATCATATAAGCCTCGCACTTTTGGCGTTATCAACTTACTAGTACATTTTTTGAGGCTTAGTGCTCGCGACTCCCAAAGTATCCTCTGGAGGGATATTTGTGAAAGTACAGCGCGCGCCGCTCGTGGCAGCAACTCTAATCTTTTTGGCAGGAGCAGTGATGCCTCCTGCATACACTCAACTTCCCCCAACAAACATGGGCAAGTGGGTGCATCAACCTGGCGATAATCAGTACGGTCAATCAGCTCAGAACTCGCGACACGCTCTGCCTCCACAGATGACTGCTCCAGTTCAGACAGGTGGTGGCGGCGGCGGATACGTAGGATGGACTCCGGCACCCCGACCTTATAAACCAGATGTCTCACTAGATCCAATTGCAGCGGATGAACCAGTTCCTCCAGCAGGTTTTCCACCACTGCCAGATCGGCTCGATTTGCCGGTTCAAAGCAGCTGGGCAGGCGGCGGCGGTCGCGGCGGATGGGGCGGCGGTGGTGGTGGCAACTCTTATGGAGGTGCTTCAGCTCCAGGAATGTCTGGCGGCGGTAGTTCAGGTCCGCAGTTCAGCGGGTCTCACCAACATTACAATCACTATGAGCCAGGCAGTTTCGGTCAGAGTGCCAGCCACGGTTACTACAAGGCAAACACTCCTCCTCCTCCAGGATCTGACTACTACGCATCAGGATCTGGTGGTGGTCCAGGAACCGGTGGAGCCGCTCCCAGTGAGGCTGAGATGGCTTTGCGCCGCATGGGAAAAGAGCCTAAGTTGAACAACAAAAACGATGTCGCAGGCACTCCAGAAGCGCCTCAGCCGGTCGTTGTGAACCAGGCGACAACACAAGATTTATCTCTCCCGGAAGACGATTTCGCTTATCAGAAGCCAGGACAGAACAACACAATGGGTAAAAGATTAGGTAGAAGCGTCAAGCGGGCGGTTCTCAGACCACTAAATTCTGCGGGCAGTTATGCCGGCATCAGCTTTTAAATGGCAAATGGCGCATTGGGCAAAGGCAAGGAGTTTACTATGAAAGTTTCGAGATTCACAATTTACGGTTTATCGGTCCTGAGTTTGAGCTGCGTCGCGGCTTTGACATCAGTTGCACCGGTTTGGGCGCAAGGATCGGTTCAGAAGAATGCGACGGAAAAGTCGACATGGCACACCGCTCCAAGAGAAATTCAAATTATTGATGACAGACCGATAATCCGCGACTTCCGCGAAGCTCCGGTCGTTCCTCAGCAAATTCAATTGCCTCCTGGTCCAGTCGGATTTGGTGGTCCTGGTGGTGGCAACGGCGGTGGAGCACTCGCTGGTGGTCCTGGAAGCACTCTCCCAGCAGGCGGAATGCCACTTGGTGGCAATCAAGGTTATCGCACTCCGAGCGAGCCTATGGGCGCTTTGCCTAAGTCAGGCTTCGGTCGAGGATCGAACATTCCAGCTGGCGGCATGGCTCCTAAAGGTGTCTTGCCATCAGGATTCAGCACAAACGGCCTGAACGGAAAAATGTTGAATCAGAACAAAGCATCTGGTGCTGGTGCAGGCGCTCCACGCGGCATGTCTCAGCCAACCGGACGTTCGAACGGAAATTACAGTGGTCCACCAGTTGCTGCCAGTTACGGCGGTTACGGAAATGGCACTGGTTCTGGAGCCGGAAGTGCTAGCAGAACGGAGTCTATGGTTCGTGGGTCGCTACTGCGGAAGTAATGTGAGGGTCCTGTGCGCTTGCGCTTAAAAGAGTTAGTACTGCTTTCTTCCATATTCATCTCTGGCTGCTCGCAGCTGGGTGGTGGTGGAAATCAGGCTGCCACGGTTTCGCAACCAGGCGCAGGCATTCTCGGCAGCTTGAGACCTAAGACTGATCCTGCAGTGGTTGAGCGCATGCGCATCGAAGAAGCTGCACGACAAGAGAAGCAGAAAGCGCTTGAGGCAGCTGCTCAAAGAGCTGATAACCAGGTCAATGCAGACGGAATGGGTCGAGTACTTCCTAAAGTCTCAATGGATCCAATTGCTCCACCAGCTGAAGAAGTTGCTAACGCAAACGGACCTATATTCAGCCCTGCCAATTCGTCTTCGTCGCCGATTCCAGTTCCAACTGGTGGCGGTGGCTCGGCAAGCGGAGCTCCGAGCACTATGACTTACGGTGCTCCACCACCTCCTCCGGGTGGCGGTGTCGGCGGCGGATTGGTTCCGCCACCACCAGCGGTGACTCTCTCGACTCAAGCCAATATCGGCGGCGCAATGCCAGCTGGCATGCCGATGGATCCGAGCGCGATGTATGCCAATCCATACATGAATCCATATGCGATTCCATATCCACAAATGCAGATGCCACAGATGCAAGCCGGATTCGTTCCTGCCGCACCACAAGTAGCATTGGCGAGACCATCTGGTAGTCCTTTCGCCACAGGACCTCGTTCATCATCAGATGATGACGAAGGCGGTGCTCAAGAGAAGAGACGGGCCAACTTCGTGCCGATTACACCAACTGGCATGGAAGCACGTTCTTCTTATAAACAACGCGACGATTTGAAAGCTCTATGGAACGGAGTTCTGAAGAGCAATTCGATGTCACTACTAATGAAAGACGATAAGTTCGCCCAGCAGCTCGGGCAGGTGGACATCGGACTTCCTGCTGAAACTACAAAAGGAAGTTTCTCAATATCGCAACGACAAGTCGACGCGGTTTTCAAAAACGCCGCCCTCGACAAACGCATTCTGCAACCCGTGCGTAAAGTACAGTCAGACCTCGTTCAAGCTTACTATCGCTACCTCTACAGCTACAACAAATATGCCCTTGCCCAACAAACTGTAGCTGCAAGAAAACAGGAAGCTGAAGTTGCTAGCTCTCAATCAGAGCAACAACGTGCCGCTGCTGACCAGTCTCAAGCTCAAGCTGATGCTGAATCGGCCAAAGACGATATGAAGTCTGCTCAAACTGAACTGTCGCTGATTGCAGGACCGCAAGCCGCCAAATACATCATCAGCAAAGTATCAGGCGTGACGCCCACAGGCGACGCGCTTGCATCTGCCGACTCTTCCAGCAGCGCCAAGTCTGGAAACTCTGGTGGTGGCATGTTCGGCATGTTCCACTTTGGTGGTGGCGGTGGCAACGAGAAGAAGAAAGAAGCTCCAGCAGCAGAAACCAAAGTGGCATCTGCACCTGCTGAAAATAAAAAGGAGAAAGAGTCAAAGAAGAAAAACAAGAAAGATTCTGCTTCGAAAGAGAAGACGGCTGATCTGTCGCCAGCTCCTGAAGCAGCGGAAAGCACCGCTTCTAGCGAGCCTGTGCCCCTGGCTCCGGGTGGAATTAGCTTTGAACTTAAGAACGTAAATGTAACTGCTCGCAAGTCAATATTGACTGTGTGCATAAAGAACGGCGGTGCTAACAACTTTAGCTTCAGCCCTGATGTTATCTCCATCTCCGAAGGCAACCATAAACTTTCCGAAGCAGCAGTTCGGGCTGACTTCGATCAAACGATGGTTCAGCCTAATCAGGAGGTTAAAGGGACGATCACGATTTTTGGACGACCTTGGAACGATAGATTGGCAGTCAGTCTCTCTGAGGGCGGCAAGACCATACAAATGAGTCGAAAACAGTAAAGCGCGATGCATGACCCATTTCAGGTAGGAAGATAATGAATACACCCACACTTACTAAGAGCATCAACTACAAAAAGGCCTTCGCGGCTCTTTTGCCTGCCGTTGCTCTCATGATGGGAACAGGCTCGGCAGTGTTTGCCGCTCCTGGTGACCTTGTCACCAATGCTGGTGGCAACATCGACGACGTCAACCCAAACACTTGCTACGACATTCGTGTCAACTGCGGAAAACGTATGCCTTTCATGCAGAAAGCATGGGACATGGATACGCTCGAGAAGATTTCCAGCGGTCAAAGTAACGGCGACACCGGTGATGGACAGGGTCGAAACAACGGAGCTGGACGTAATCCTACAACCGGAGCGACTACCTCTGGAGCAGGCACTGGCAATCAAGCTGGTGGCACTCAGTCGAATATCAAAAAGTCCAAATTGACCAGCGCCTCTGACGCAGTCAAAGTTTTGGCTTACGACATAATGGTCAAGCCATTTGGCCAACCAGGTCACTACCTGCCTGGAGCCGATCCTCTGCATCAACCTCAGTATGCCAGCCAGGGTGATTCGCTGATTCAATATTCCCAGACAAAGATGGAAGCTCTCGATCAACCAAAGACGATGAGAGACCTCGAACTTTTTCAAAACACACTCACTACATTCGGTTTGCCTTGTTCTGATACTCAGTTTCAGATGATTGACCGAGAAAACGGCCAGCGCATGATTGAGTTGGCTTGTGACCCAGAGCGCTTCCAGTGGGCAGCGACAACTCAAGGTCAACTGCAAACGGCTTCTATGGCTAACGTGTTGGCAGGCTCTTCAGAAGCCGCCTTCAAACAAGCTACAGCTCGTATCGTGCAAGCTGACGGCAACGGTGGAAACGGCGCCGGAGGCGGCGGCGGTGGTGGTGGCGGAGCGCAAGTCGGCGCTTTGATCAACATCGCCAACGAACAATCGGGCGTTCCAACCGCTGCAGACAATCCAAACAAAACAGTGCCTCAGGCAGTTTGGATGGTTCAGCAAATGTACAAATTCGTTTTCGTGCCGCTGGCAATTCTCTTCTTGCTTCCTGGTGCAGTCATGACTCAGGTGAAGAGCCAGATCGTGCAAGGCTTCAGGCTGAACGCTGAAGATCAATCGAGTCCCTTTGAAGGAATTTTGCGCTCGGTTATCGCCGTATTTTTGATTCCTGCCACACAGTTGATCGTCAGTTATTCAATCGACGTCGGCAACTCGATGGCTTACAGCGTCAAAGATTGGGTTGACTTGCAGCTCATCTTCGACTGGTCTCGAGAGTTGACCTACAACACGCCTCTCAACAAAGTCAACAACGCTATCACCGCCAATGGTGCGGCGAAAAATAACAACGCCACACCCGGTGGTGCTCAAGGCGGGCAGCAGAGTGGAGGCGGTTTCCTGGGCAGTATCAGCGGCTTCCTTGGTGGCATTCCACTAGTAGGAGGAGCCCTGCAGGGAGCGTTCAATTCACTTGCCAGCTTCCTCGGAGGTACAGGTGAAGGTTTGGGTAGCGACACGCCGGAGGGGCAGACCATTGCTGAGAATCAGACTTGGTTGAGCTCTGCTATGGAATCTATGTTCAACATGGCGACGTATCTCTTTTCGTCTGCCGTGATAGTGCTGGGGGCGTATCAGCTCGTCTTCGTGTGCTATCTCTACTTGCTTGGACCTCTGGCAGCAGCGTTCTTCGCCTGGCCAAGAATTCAAGCTAACTCAGGACAGAAGCTGTTTACAGATGTGTTTTCCAACTGGGTCAACGCCGTCATCGTTGTCTCACTGTGGCGCTTCTACTGGATGGTTCTGCTTGCGATCATGACGCAGAGAATCCTATATATCCAAGATTCAGGTGGCGCCAGCAACTTGCAATGGGAAGTAGCTGTGTTCACTTGTCTCTTAGGACTGATGATGTGGGTTCCATTCAACCCATGGAGTTTCGACCCCGCGCAAGCGTTTGAAACCGCAAATGCCGCTGGTCAGTCGATGATGAAGGGTGCCTCCGGAGCGATGGGCCAGGCGGCTCAAGCTGGTGGCATGCCTGCCGGTCAAGTACAAGCGATGCAGGGTCAAATCAACCAGGCATTGCAACCAATGCAACAAATCTCGCAAGCGATGGCAATTGCTTCCAACGGTCCATCTGGCACTGCCTCGGGCATGTACCAGGGCACGGGGGCTATCGCTGGCGCCACCAATCAAGGCAACCAGGGGACAGGCAACACGAGCACGACGAGCGCCAACGTTACTCCGCCACCAAGCGCGAATTTCGCCAACGCTTCACCCACGACGAGCTCGCCGATACCTACCTCCAATCAGTCCACGACGCAGCAACCGCCTACGTCGAACAATACACAGGGCAACACTGCAAACCTCGCGCTTGCACAAAATGCGGTTCCAACGATGCCGGTATCTTCAATGCCGGAATCAACTTCCCTCACACCTACCAATGAGGCATCACTTGCTGTCAATGGCAATGCGACTACCAGCGATGTTGCAGCCGCACTGCCTGAAGCGCAAGTACAGATGGCCAGCCTTGGCATAACTGGCGGTGAAGGCAATCCTCCAACAACCGGTGGCGGTTTCACTGGAGGCGGAAACGAAGGCGGTGGCAACGCCAACATGGTCGCCATGTCTGAGCCCACAACCAGTGGAAGCGGACAGGGCGAATCCCAAGGCCAGGGCGGCACCAGCGGTGGTGGCGGCTCAGGCGATTCTACGATTCAGGTGGCGTCACTGGCAGCAGCCAGTAGTACGGGCCAACAGCAATCGGGTGGTAACAACAATCCACCAAACCAGGGATCGACAGACAACAAGGGGAACAACGACCAGACCCCGCCTCCGACAGCCTACGCTTAAACTTTTCCCCCTGAGATGCCAGAATGAGGATAGATTGTATGAACGTTAAAAGAACGGCTGCTACTCTAATTTTAAGAGTCTTTGCGCTGTTGTTGGTGTCATATGCGGTGACTGGTAGCGCCAACGCCCAGACGCAGCCTGCCGGTGGTGCCGGGGGTGACTTAGACGTCAACCCAGGTTATGCCGCATTCCAACGTGAAATGTACTTCCAACGTTTCCCTGCAGCTCGTGAAGGTGGTCCCACTGAAATGGGCGGTCACGACTTGATCAAAGACAAGAAGTCTATGGGACCTGGTAAGGTGCAGCACCATAAATCTGGTCCTGTTTACACATGGCCTGTGTCGATTCCGATGGCGATTTCAGACGTGCCGACAAAGCGCGACGAGATGGTCAACGACGACATGTTCAAGACGTTCGGATATCCAGTCTCAGACACGCAGTTCCAGGTCATCCAACGCTACAACCAGAACAGAATGTTGGAGCAAGCGTTCGACCCTGAAAAAATCATGTGGGCAAGTACAGCTACCGCTGGTATGCAAGCAACTTCTGCTGCCAACAGCGCCGCTTCTGCGTCGGTCAACCAGGCTCAGAGTGCTATCGATTTTACTAAGAAATACTTGACCAACTTCACTTCGGAAGCTGGCAACCGTTGGCAGAAAATTCGCGATCAGTTGTTCATTCCGATGGCGATTTTGCTCTTGCTGCCAGGCGCGGTGCTCGCTCAAGTAAAAGCGATTGTTTCGCAAGGTTCGCCAGTACTGGGTGATACCAATCCTTTCGAAGGTATCTTGCGTTCCATCATCGCTATCTTCTTGATTCCTGCCACGTTCCTTGTAATCAACTACGGCATCGACGTCTCCAACTCGATTACGTTCACGATTGCAGACGAGTACAAACGAATCTTCGGTTCTGACATGTATGAAGATGCACAGTGCGCGCAGAAGAGAGCGTTCCCTGTCAACCCTGCTGACAGAAACGACAACGCCGTCGTCGCTGCAGAAAATCCTCCAAACGGTCAGGGCAACACTGCCTGGGATCCATATGAAGCATTGACTTTGAACTTGCGTCAATATGACCCATGCGCCAAGATCGACAGAACACGCACTCCTGACGAACGAGTTCGTGACGCCAAGAAGATTACGCGTTTGATGATGAACGGTGCAAACGCTGGTTTGACAGGCACCTGGAACGTCATGTGCGCATTCCAGATGGCATTCTTGTACTACCTCTGGTGCATGGGGCCTATCGCCGCTGCGCTCTGGGTCTGGCCAATGCAGCGTCTAAGAGGTGCTCTGCCGAGCTGGATTGAAGGTGTAGTAACTCTCTGTTTCTGGAGTTTGTTCTGGAATACGACAGTGCTGCTGATGGCATGTTTCCGCGGTGTCGGTGACTCCGGTACTGTAATCATGTCTGCCTTGAACTTCCTTGCCAACGTTTGCGTCAAGTATGCATTCGACTTCACCTCTCTGGTCTGCCAGGGCGGCTCCAGCGGTGTTTCGAACGCTGTGCAGCAAGCGATGTCTGGAGGTGGTGCCGCCGCGGGCGGTGGAGGCAAGGGGGCTGCTGGAGCAGCTGGTGCTCATGCTGGTGCGCCTGGAGGTGCACCTGGTGGCGGCACCACAGCTGGTGGCGCCCATCCGACCGGGGCAGCTGGGCTCAACTCCGCTCTGCGCCATGCTTCTTCGCAGAACGCACACTCGGGTGTCATGGGTAACGCGTCGGGCATACCAGGCCTGACGGGCGACCATGGTGCCATGCCAGGTTCGACGTTGAACACCGGTGGCAGCCATAATGCTGCGCTGACATCTGCTCACGGACCATTAGGAACCGGAAGCACTCAAGGAGTAGGACAAGAACTTGGATTGCCTCCGGGTCAAGGCGGCCACGTCGGACAGAATCTACTGGGAGGTCCAGGATCTGAGACTGGTGGCAGCTTCATGCCTGCTTCGTTCACCGGTGGAAGCGAAGGTTCGCCATTCACATTCGCATCTACTAATAATGCGAATCACTTCGGTGGTGGAGAACTCAATGCCAACTCGCTTGCCGGTGGTGCCAATGCGCTTGGTTTGCACATGAACAACGGTCATCTGCAAATGAATCCGCAAGCAATGGCCAATTTGCAGCACCAAATGCAAGATCCAAATAGTGCCGCTCACCGTGAACTGAACCAGGCTATGAATGCCCTCCAACACGGCGACCCGCGTGCACTTGCAGCTCTCGCGCAACAAGGAGCAAACGGAATAAACGGACTTGATCCGCAAACTTCGCGAGCCCTCGGTACTCTCGCTACCGAAGCGCAGCAGTTGTACGCCCAGGGAGGTGCTGGTTTGTCTCCTTCTGACGTGAGCGCAATCTCGCAATTCACGTCTGGACAACTCGGTCCAAACGGTATGCCTGCTATTGGTTTCGGCGCTGACGGTACGTTGAATAACAACTTGACCGGACAGCCGATCGATTTCTCGAATACAAACCTCACCAGTCTGAACAGTCTGGCGGCGTTGGGACCAATGAGTGCAGATCCGTCCATGAACATCGGCACTACATATGATCCGACGACTGGTCAACCAACTAACCAGACATTTGCTCAAATGATGGCGGACGGTTCGATGCAATCTCTGCCAACCAACGGTTTGGATGGAATCGCCAACACCTTCGGTAGCGGACCACCAAGTCTAGTTGATGCCAGCGGTGTGCCAATTGCAGGCAATCTTGTCAATCGTGACGGAAGCTTTGCACAAGGCTTCACACCATCTGGTGATGTCTATGCGCTCAACTCCAATAACGGCGTACCAATGGCTCGCTTCGATACCGAAACGAATCAGTGGCAAGCCACGAATGCGCAAGGAATACCCAACGGTATCACCATGGGCGCGAACGGCGATTGGGTTGCACCAAGCGCTAGCGGCGCAGTTCCTGTCACTTACGACAACGGAACACAGTCGTGGTACACGTCCAACAGTGCAGGTAATGTTGTCTACGACCAGAGCGCAAACGGTGGTAGTGGTGGATTCACTACGCCGCAAGGAGTAGCCCTGAACTACGACGGCAACACCTACACTGCGCAGAACGACAGCGCCATTCGCTACAACCAGGATCAGAACAGCTTCGTTAGCACCACCACTGGTGCCGGAGTGCACACCGGCAGCGATGGCCAATGGTATGCCAACAACTCCAATAACTCGGTTGTATTGAACCCATCCGACAACAACCTGTACATGGCTGGTTCGAACTACTCGGCTGGTTCCCAAGTCAGCTACAGCGCCACCAATGACTACGGTGGCGGCGGTACGTACACCGCAGCCGGTGGACAGGTCTATTACGACAACGCCAAGGGCTCATTTGAAGTTGCCGGTAGTGGTGCAGCGGTCTCGTACTCGAACGGCAATTGGTATGCCAACGATACGAACAACCAGATTGCATACAACACGAGCAGTCATCAAATGGAAGCATCCGGATCGAGCGCCGGTCTAGTTTATAACGCACAGACCGGAGGTTATTCGACGTCTGATGGACAGATTTCGTACAACGCTGGCAACCAGTCGTTCCAGACTGCCGGCGGACAATCTGTCACCGCCACTGGTGACCAGTGGTACGCATCCAACTCGAACTACACTGTCGCATACGACCAGCAGAACCAGCGGTTTGAGGCCTCTGGCACCACGCAACCGCTCACTTACGGACAGACCGCCAGTGGTGGTTATGGTTGGAGCGCATCTGGCACGAATGGAGCCGTGACGTATGACACCAGCACTGGCACATACGCATCCGCGGGCAGCCAGGCTCCTGTCTACTACTCACCAGGTTCGTCAGGTGACGGAAGTGGTGGAACATATTACGCCTCAGGCACCAACGGTAGTGTCTACTACGACACCTCCGCTCAAAGTTGGGCTGGAGCAGGTTCCGGTGGACAAGCTGTAGCCTACAGTTACGATAACCAGAGCCACACATGGGCACCAGCTCAAAGTGGTGGTGGCGGAAGCGAATATCGTGTTGATACTTCTGCTGCGCAACAACAAGCACAGCAACAGCAGCAATACGATCAGCGCCAATACGCAGACCAGGCGCAATATGCTCAGCAAGCGCAGGTTCAGCAACAATATGCTCAATATGCTGCCCAACAACAGCAACAAGAGCAAGCGCAAGCATATTATGCGCAGCAGCAGCAGCAGCAAGTTGCCTATCAGCAACAGCAG
>JAFEAT010000011.1:0-8463 GCA_018266255.1 Cyanobacteria bacterium SZAS-4
ACACAAACTATTTTACAGTCCCCGCTAACCGATTAGGTCACCATATCCGGTTACACTTGTTCAGGTCTTTCACCCTTTCCAAGCGCGTCAAAATGGATTCGACCTTTGCTTCCACCGGCGCGTTGTCTCTTTTACAGCTGTTTCGAATACCGGTTACCAGTGGCAAATCAAAGCTGGTCAAATGTTGCATTAATCGAATCTGTCGACAGGAAGACTGAAATCTGAGTAGAGTTAAGACTGTCACTGTCGACATGACTCGGTTTTTGTCGACATCATACCGACGAAGCCGCTACTATCACAGAAGCCTTGTCGACAGAGTATTTGCGCATATTGCAAAAAAAAAACGGAACCTCTCAGCTTTGAGACGAACCGCTTTTTGTTTGCCATGGACAATGTTCTATTCTTTGGTCCAAGGCCATTTTGGCATGCGTCCCTCGCGTTCAGCCTTCTCTGTTTCACCACGAGGATCTAATCGATATGCCGCCTTCGCGCTCATGCGTGTCGGATCGCCAAAGTAGAAGTCTTTTATATCTTCAATCGCTTCGTCGAGAGTGTCCCAGATGGTGACAAAGTCGGCTGCACTCATACCGCCAACACCATCCACACCGAGTACGACCCATTTATTGTCTTGGGTGTCCGGAGATAAGGAGAGCATGGGCGCGTCAGAATCGGGCTGCTCTGGAACCGCTTCTCCTCCGTCATCTATAAAAACTAAACCGCTAGGCTCATAGTCAGGAATTTTATTTCCCTTGGATGACGACGGTTTGACGATCCACACCCCACCTCCGAAACATCCCATAGGCTTAGAGTGCCACAAACCGCATTCAGTCAGCTTCTTTAGATACTCCGCTGGAATCGTTGATTCTGTCGTCATCAGTTGCTTCTCCTTTTCAGCCTGGTGTTGTATCTCAGAATTCTTTGCTTATGCTCTGCCGCTGATAAATTTCTTGCAACGAATTGCGGGTGAATTTCTTCAGGCTTTCGTTTTGTTTTGAAATGAGTGCCGTCTCTTCAGTTGCATTCCTTGGTTCATCGAAAAGTTTTGGAAGTTCTTTGAGGACCTGGGCCTCCATCAATTTGTATTCATTTCTTGGTGCGTCGAGTTTTTCGTTTACATCGACTGCTTTTCTTAGTGCCGGTGGAAACATGCTGACGCGAGTATCATATTCGTCCGGTTTTAACTTCCACAGTTTAATTGGATCTGTGGTTGGCGGAAAGCATACTGCACGCTGCGTGTCTAAACTTCGCGCCTCGTCTGCGGTCATCAATTTACGACTGTAGAATCGCGGGAATCCACGGCTGTAAGTCACGTCTCGTTTTGTTGCATTGCCTAATTGGTCTGATATCTCTTTTGCCGTTGAAAAATCGTTTGGTCTGAAAAATATTCTTGTCGCCGGTTGTGAAAACAATATTTTAGCGTCAGATGGACCGTAAACTTTGCGCAGCTGTTCGGCATCTTGCAGACCGAGCACTATCGGAATATTTACGTGCCTCAAAATAGTTAGCTGCGATGGCAAATCTGGTATCAGACCGAAGTTGGTTAGCTCATCCAAGAACATCATCAGCGGGTGTGCGAATTTGTCGCGGGTGCGTAGTTGGTCGAGCATGATATCGAGCAAGAAGTTCAAAATTACCGCAGCTACCGGTTTAGCATGGCGCTTTCCAGAAGGTACCGCCAGGTAAAAGGTAAACAGTTCATCCGGCAGTTTTGCCAGGTCAAAGTCGGTTTTGGAAGTGAGCGCCGACACCGTCGGAATTGACCACGGCGCCAATCTCACTGCTAGACCGACCATGACCCCGTTTAAGAAGCCTTCGCTGGAGAGATTGAACATTGCCAGGCACTCGTCTCTTCCTCGCCCTGTAGGACCGTTGGCGACCGTCTCCTTGAGTTCTTTTCGTCCTTGCATAAGAAGTTCTCGGACCATCGTCAGATCACCTTTCCTCTGAGCGGCAATCATGATCAAGCCGGTCAGGAGGTGTCTCTCGGAAGTCACCCAAACTTGATCACCGGCGTGACTGTTTAGAGTTGTGTTTCGGATGATGATCTCAGCTAATTCCTGCGCATGTGACACCGTTTCGACTCGGTCGATTGGATTTACGCAATTAGACCTTGGATCATCTGGATTGAAGTAATAGATGTTGTGGCCGGCGTTTTTTCTCCAGCCGGATGTCTTGGTGAAAAGATCTGGCAACTTGCCGCCTGGCGTTGCTTCGGTCACTATCGCTGAAGAGTCCAGACGCTCAATCAAATTTGGCGTAAAAATGGTGGCTGTTTTACCGCAACCTGTTGGACCGCAAACGAGACCATGTCTTTTTGTCTCTCCAGGCGGAACGCTCAGGTAACGATATTCTGTTGGACTAACTTTATATCGTCCGATCAAAAAGCTGTTAGTGTCTACCGAGTCCGAGATGTAATTTTGTTCTTTTAATTCATTCAGTGGTGCCCATCGCGCGCTTCCAAATCTGGTGTCGTTGCACCAAATCTTATTTTGTTCGCGCCAGCGCTCCAGGTCATGGTGGAGAAGGGAAATTATGTTATCGGCTTCCTGTTTGCACTTTGCTCCAGTCCAGGTGTTGTTGATTTCCTCCACTGCAACGTTGATGTTCAACTCCGGCCATGTCACTTCATCATCGAGCTGTACTTCCAGCTCCTCATTTCTGGGCTCGTCAGACCATTCGATGGTCAGTTCATACCGAACGAATTTGTTTGTGCGGAGAACTCGCCCGCTATCCTGTTTTACGCACTTAAAATATCCCTCGCTTGCCGTTTCAACTCGATAGTTTTGTCTTGCTAAAACAGGTGTGAGTATCTCCGTGATTGATTGAAATGGGGCTCGTAATGTTGTCTTTCTTCTTGCAAATGGCATATGTTTACCTCTGTAATCCGTCTTCGTGTTCTCTCGTTTGATCGTCGTGGCTGCGGTCGCTCTCGCTATTTGCGTCGTTCATTTGACCGAGCTGCATGATGCCTGAGTCGACCATGTTTTGGCGTGTCTGATATTTATCTGCTGTTGGATCTGGAATTGTGTTTCTAGAAGATGTCACTTGTTCCTGTTGTTCGCGTTCCTCCTTTTCCTTTTCTTTGTCGGCCGTTGGTTCGTTGGACTTCTCTGAAGAATCAGCCAGCTTCACATCTTGCAATCTGGTCAGGCGCTCTGAGTCCGGCATTTGCGTTAACTCGGATGGACCGTAGCGCAGTCTTTCGAATGTTTCCTTTATCGTTCGATTCTGAAAATTTTGAACTGTGTCTTGCTGATCGTTTCCTTCTCTTTCTCGCTCTCTCTTTTCGTTCTCGCGCTTATCAGTTGCATTCTCCTGTACGATTTCTTTCAATTGAATTTGTCCCAGCAGGCGCTCTGAGTCCGGTATTCTGGTTAAATCAGGGGAACCTAAACGCAGTCGCTCGAATGTTTCTCTCTTTAAATAAGGGTCACCTTCTTTTGTGAAATCTATCGAGTATTGTTCACCACGGTCGGTGTCATTTCTTTGATCTTTCCGAAGCTGAATTACTTGTTGCAACAACTCCTTTTTTCTGTCTTGTCGCTCTAAGCGCGAGTGATCGAGTTCGCGCTCGATTTCACGATCCAATTCTCTTGCAGGGGCACGCCCCGAATGAACGTATTCGTTACCGCGAGCGCGCAGGTAGTTGAGTGTCGCTTTGTCTAGAAAGACATCTCCGCGCTCATTGGCCAGGCGGCGATGCTGCTGGTCTTTGTCCTCCCATTGGCGGATACGGTCATACTTATTCAAAGCCCGGTTGAGATTTACTGCCTCTACTGATAGGTCACCCTCTCCCAGCAATTCTGCTACGGCTCGCTCCAGAGGGTCTTTGATATATCTTGAATCCAGCGCCTTATCCTGTTCATCTATTGATTTGAGAGGTGGGTCACCAAATACATCGTCACGACCAAGTTCTTCTTTGGTCTTAATCCAACTATCAACAAGGCTTTTCTGCGCCTGTGACTTAGAATCTTCTTTTTGACCGAGTTCCGATGAAACCTCAAGCAAATCTTCTTTCGAATCGTATTTTGTGTGAGTTTTGCCGTCGCTGTGTATTCGGTCACCTTTTCCGATTTTTCCATAATCGATTTCTAGATTTTTTGTAGGAGGAGTGCCAACTACAGGCTCTCCGAATCGTTCTTTTAACTCGATCCATAATTGCAACTTTGCGCGTTCAAGCAGTTCAAAATCGCGGAGCTGCGACTGCTCGCTTTCTTTGTCCTTATCGAGCTTCTTGTCTACTCCAGAAGTGCTATTTCGCTCCTTGTTTTTGATGTCTTTGTCGAGATCGTGCCGCGCTTCTCTTAAGACTTCGAGCGGATGAAACTTTGTGATTATGTTGCCACCGACAGATACACGTTGGTCTTCCGTAATCGCGCTTAAATCTAATTCTCTGTAGCGATGAACAATCTCGCGAACGGGGGGCGCCTTCTCAAATCCGTGCCCGTTTCTCTCTTTATCACTAAGCCAGCGGTCGAGCTTTTCAAAGTGCTTGGAACGGGCATCCTTTGGTTCGAGTCCATATTGAATTTTGTCGATCAACTCGATTAGTTGATCTGTGGATGAGTATTTACTCCAGGTTTCTTTTCCTATTTGAATTTTGTCGTCTTTGGCGATTTTCTTTTCGTCAAGAACATATGTTTTATCGATTGCTACATCTTTGTACTTCGGCTTTCCGAATACTTGTTCACCCTCCTGTCTCTTCGCATCGAGCCAGCTCTGAAGTAGTTGCTCTTTTTCGTTGGACAGCAGCTTGTTATCTAGCCCGAAGTTCTGCAGCTTGATCAAATCTTCGCTAGTATCGAACTTTGTATAGTCGCGCCCAGTCAAATTTATACGTTCTGACTCGGGAATGTCCGTTAAGTCAATACTTCGCTTGGTATCAAATGCCGGTGCAGGTTTTTCACGCATCGGCGGATCGCCTAAGTAATTTTCTCCCAGTTCGTTTTTCTGTCTAATCCAATCTTGCAACTTCGACTGATCTTCTGCGCTTATCTTCCTCGATTGGTCTTGAACGCTGTCTTGCCAAGTTTGAAAAGCTTCCAGTTGTTCTTTTGTGTGAAAAGGCGTAACGGCTCGATTACTGATTAAGATCTTGTCCTTGTCCTCCAGCCGTTCTAAATCTATCTCTCGCTCGATTTTCTTTTGTGGACCTTTTCCATACACATCTTCTCCGTGCTTCGTTTTCGCGCCGATCCATGACCAAAGCTTTTGATACTGAGGCTTTGGAAGCCAGTTGGCGAAGCTCTCTTTACAGTAATCATCAAAAGCTTTTAGCTTCTCCAATGAGTCAAATTTGGTGTAAGTCTTTTCGTCTCGTCCTTTGATTTGATCTTTGGGCGACACTTTGCTTAAGTCGAGAGCATAGTAAGCAGGGTCTTTTTCTCGCGTTTCTTCAACTCGGTCAGCCTTTGCAATTTCTTTGAATCCTGGAATCTTTCCTGCGATGGTGACATTTATGTGCGCCTGGTCCGGTCCCGTATCGCGGTGTACGTTAGCCACCCAAATGAGGCTGTGACCCAACCTCTTTTCCAGCGCCGACATTTGGTCTCTGGTGTACTCATATGGGTCGATGGTTCGATCACCTGGACTCAGAATTATTTCGTAGTCTGCAATTTGACTGCCTTTATTGTCGGAAATTGTTTTTATGGCTTCTTGCCGCGAAATTAGCTGGCGGGTAGCACTGAAGAATTCTGGGTCTCTTAATTCAAACTGGTTGGAGGGACGCTCACCTTGCAGGATCTCGTCTATCCGCTCACGAGTAAGAATAGGGCTATCAGCATTCTCTCTGCTTTTCTCTTTCGAGCAGTATGTCAACCAAGCCTGAATGTGATAATCAGAATCTGCAGTTGTTTTTGAATATTTTGCTTTTATGATGACGCTACGCTTGGTGGCATATGAGCCGTCTTTGGGTATGAGCCGACCTGGCACACCAACCCGGCCAAGACGAGATTTTTTGCCTCCACCACCGCCGCCACCACCTTTCTTCTTCCCTGATTGACCGGAAGGAGCACTGGATTTTTTGCGCCGGTAAACGTCATACCAGCCGTCACTCTGGAAGCCGCTTACCATTACGCTGCTTCTCCTTTGTTTACAGGTAGAACAAAGTCGGTGCTGTCTGCCTCTTCTTTTGATTTCATTTTCAGAACTTTGACGGCAAATATTTCAGCCTCATCGCGGAAAAATTCTCGTAAGCGCATACCTTGTTCATCGGTACCGGCACTTTCAAGAAGGATGGTTGATGCGAAATATTCAGTACGTGCCGCTGACTTAGCAATCTTGACGAGAAAGGCAGAGAATCTTTTTTCGATGTAGTTCAGTCGACGTTCAACTAGTTGCAACTGCGTATCTGTCATTTCTTCAGAGCGTCGTATCACCGCGCTCTCGATCAGAAGTCTTGCTGCTTCCGACATACTCTTGCCATTAGCGGCGGCAATTCGGCTAACTTCTTCATACAAAGCTGATTCCAGGCGAAAGGATATTTTGGGACTATTCATCGGCTTCACCTCGATCTGATGGTGTTAGGTCTTGATGTGATTCTTCTTTAGTGGTTGGCTGTTTTCGATTTGGTGACCAGCCCTGCAGTGTGCGATAGCATCCGCGTTCACTGCAAAATTCGTTGTTGTTTGACGGTGCTTCCGAAGAAGCAGATTTAAGATTTTTGCTGCTCATATGTCCTCCAACATCTGAAATAAGCGGCCTGGCAAACCTTGCTTAGGCTACGCCTCTCAGAAGGCGTTTCTATTGGAGTCGAGCGATGCGATTTAGTCGCCGTCGGTCAATTCGTATTCGGTGTTCAAGTCTGTTTTTTCAGCTTCAGTTAAGAACGTTTTTTCATGGTTCGGAATTTGATGATCCAATCTGGCGACGATATGCTTCACCATCTCTCTAAACTGTTTGCGACTCTCAAGAGTGTTGGCGTTGGTATCGAAGAGATACGTCACTTCTGTCTTCTGCTGATTGTCATCGGAGACATCTTTGAAATGCATAGTCACTTGTCCTAAACAGGATTGAGTGATGATTGGACGACCGGGCAGTGCGTTATACCAATTGATTGAGTATTGGAGCATGCCAGAGCTGAGATCGCCCACCATGAAATCCCACCGGCTTGTCGAGCTGTACGTACCCGAGAATGTCAGTTGCACCAGGCGAAAAGCCTCTTCCATCTCCGTGGAATAAACTCTGCGTCGGTGATACAAGCGCGCATCTTCCGCCTTATCCTTTTTGTTGAACTTATTTGCCAGGTAAAAGATCGATCCAAGTGCCGCTAAATTAGCCCACATGAAGCCAGATTCCGCAGGACGATACAGACTCACCGCATGTCCCAGTTCCGTTACCACAGCGCCGGTGCCCCACCAGATCGGTACTGCATAGAGGCTTGCTTTGAAATAGTTATTCATTTGAACTGTTTTCCTTTTGTTAGTTTGTTGTATGTTTGCTTGATTCCGTTTTAGAGCGATTTAGTTGCTCTGTAATTTGTTCAGACCTTGTCCAATCTGGCCGGCGATGCCCTCAGCTCCTTGGCTGATAGTGTCATCACCCCAGAATTTTTTTTGATTTTTGTAGGAATCTTGAAGTCCCAGTTCACCGAGATAACCCGATGTCGGCAGCTTTCCCTGGTCACCAACTTTTTGTCCATCGGGCCTAGATGTCTCTGATTGCGTTGCTCGCTCAGCCTTTACCCACAGGACGAATGCAATAATTATTGCGATAACGATTGGTGCTGAACTTCCTTTGCTTTGCTCTGATTTCATTTGTTGCTCCTTTAAAAATATCCTGTCGGATTTGTTGTTACTTGATTCCATTTTCGATGTACGTCTCAACCATCTGCTTTCCTTTCGGTGCAGCGAGGAAGAAAGCACCCAATCCTGTGAAGGCAACGAGAAAGAAGAAATTAACTGCTCTCCCGTGGTCTTCTTCCTGTCTCTTCTGTTCGTCCTGGTTGGATACGTTTGCCCAACGCTGAGCGATGTTTGCTCCCGAACTTGCGTATGCACCGAATGCAGTACCGTTTGTTAGCATGTCGTACTGCATCGCATCGCGAATGGCTTCGTCGCGATTTCTTCGCTCTGCGTTCGACATGCTGGTGCTTCCGAAATGCGACATCCAACAAAGAGCTAACAGCGCTATGATTGTTGGCTTGAGCTTCCCTACCAGTTTTCGTCGCACTTCCCGACCGTCATTTTGCTGACTAGTGTTTGTGCCGGTTTCTTTGTTCATTGTTGTTTCCATCTATTCTTTTTCCTCCAGTTGATTGTCTCTAAGTTCTCTAATGGCGATGATTGGCGACGTGTTTGATTGAATTTGAACTCCTTGAACTGTTGAATTCTCTCGACTTGAAACGCGCATACCGGAATACCTGCCGATGGTTGCGTAGAGCGTCGCAAGTGCATCAATTGATGAACCTGGTTTTCCCGACTCTTCGGCATATCGACAGGTGGTTTCAAGAACCAGTGGCCACAG
>JAFEAT010000011.1:8517-466634 GCA_018266255.1 Cyanobacteria bacterium SZAS-4
TTGCGCACCGCTTCCAGACCGTCATTGAGGTCGCTGTAGTTGCTTATAAGGCGTTTGTAGCGATGGAGCGGTAGCGACGTACTTGTTTTGTACGACTCTGTGTCCAGCGCTGCGGCACGTGACTCTAACTCGCCAATCACGACGTTGTTATTTCGAATGAACGAATCGATCTGATTTTCGATCTCGTTTAAAACTTGTTTGTCGCTGAACATCTGCGCGAGCTGCTGCAATGTTCGTGCGAAATTTTTTGGATTTTTTGCACCCATCGGACCCTCCTTCGAGGACTCTTACGGTCTATGCGCAAAAGAATTTCTTATCCTTTTCCCGCATTAGACATCGCATTTCCGATGTGCAATTTAGTTACTTCATATTCCCCAAAATTAGTGGTGATTTTGTGAAATTGATCGTGTTTTTCGAAAGTGTTTACTATTTACGCCGCGTACTTTTTATTTTCCAGTAACTGACGAAAATTTTCTGCCACTACTTGTTTATCGACGTGATTCCAGGGCAAATGTGCCATGTTTTCCAAAGTTAGTTCGTACCAGTATCTTGCGGTCTCATACAGCCCCACGTGGTGGTGCGCGTTGGCGACAAGGTGGTACAGTTCAAGCATCTTACGGTGAGAGCGCGGATACGTCTGTGCGTAGATTGGCAGAGCGTCGGTGAGGAGGGTAATCGCGAGTTCAGGTTCGTCTGCCATTAAGCTCAGAGCTGCCAACGCTACTTTTGTCTCTGCACAATATATTGGAGCGGTTTCTTTCAATGTCATAGCGGCATTGAGGGCGTCAATATAATGATTTGTTGCATCACCGTATTCGTCTTTTGCAACTGCATTCTGCGCCAAGAACGTAGCGCGACTCCATGCATTTAATACTTCTTCTTTCATCGGATTCCTCCTTTGAGGTTCACGGCCCTGCGGTGACTAAAGCACTTGCTTTATCCGCATCAGGCGACGCGCCGATGTATTACCAATTTAACACTGAACCCTTAAAATTCGCTAGGGTAAATGATAGGTTTTCTTTTGCCAACTACTCCTGTTCGAAGGCGATCATGTTATCTTCGAGTCCGTCTTCCATTTTTTCTTCTGCTAAATATCTTTGCTTCAGGCGGTCGCACTTGCTCAGCTATACCGAATGTTTCAGCAATTTCTATCAACTTAGTTAGCGCAAAAAAGGTTTTAGTGCGCAATTCGGAGAGTTCCGCAATTAAAGATTTTGACCGAATACCGCAATCTAAGTCTTCACCTCCAGTACCCCAGGTTAGAAAAGGTTCGATGTACTTTTCATATGATTTTTTGGCGAAGTCTGACTTTTGATCATCCGCATTGTCACGTAATTCGCGCAATGCTATCGCAATACGCCATAACAGTGGTTGAGACTTTGTCCCTGCAGCTTCTTGGAGCCAACTTTCTGCATTATCATCAGCATAAAAAAGTAGATTGAGAATCCATGCAGTTACAGGTTCCAAAATGCCGACTGCATGACACATGTACGATTCACCGGTTTCTTGATCTTCATGTATTTGGAATTTCGTCAAATGCATGTTTGGTCGCACTAGCGGAAAAGGGCACGTGGCTGTTGTCAGCATTAGTTCTTCGCTAAGTTTGTAGCGATAGTTTCCATCCTCAGAGATTGCGCCCATTCGCAAGCCGGAAAATTGAGAGAGAATCAGCCAGCCGCCGGTAGACGTTGTACTTGGTGCTTCAGGTATAGTAATTCTTCTACGTTCGCCGTTAACGAATACATCAACTTCGTTGTTTTCATGAAAAGTGAGACTGCGCATCTTCCCATCGAACACTCCAGAAACTCTTCTTCCCGGTGACACTACTTCCCTCTCGGGTTTCATTTCGAGCAACTTCCAAATTACATCAATTGGAACCTCATTTTGCTCAGAAATAAAATCCAAGAGGGCATATGCTCCCACAATATCGCCGAAAGGCAAACAGGTAGCTAGTGCTGACATTGCATGCGCTATTTCATCATCTTCCATTTCGATCATTCTTTGGGCGAACATCAGCGAGAGTTCACTTGCAAGTAACTCCGGTATTGAGACTACAAAGATCTCTTCTCCGTTAATTGGCTCCAGACCTCGAAGATACCCTTGTTGGACCAGTTCAATAATTTCAGCGAACTCCAAATATTTTTTTAGCTGAGTTTTCCGAACTAAAAACGTCATCGCAGATTTCAATTGCAACTCTGGAGAAAGCTTATGTTGAAAGATGTCATCCAATATGGCTTTTGCAATGGATTGAAACTTTCCTTTCTGATCAAATTCCTGGAATCTTTCTCTGGTCGTCGATATCAAAAAAACTCCTAGTAGTGAGGGCAATGTCACTCCAAGGTTTTTTTCCTCACTTCTCTTATCAGTGAATACGGTGGACAGCACTGTTCGAATAATCCAAGGTTGTCTATATTCGATGCAAGCACGATGTCCGTGATAGAAGTGCACTTTTCTATTACACAAGTAATCTTCCAATTTTTTCAACTCTGCGTCATTGAGCGCACCAACATTTACGCGTTTAGCTGTTCGTCCGAAAGGCGTCTCATGCCTTCCAGGAGCAACAAGCGAATTTGCAACCGCGTCATCAACTGCTAAAACTACTCTTAGTCCAGCTCCAAAAACTGCTGAAATAAGTTCTTCTACCTCTGCCTTTAGAGCAGTGTTATCAATACCGAAGCCATCAACTGCCAACACAAGAACCGACTGTTCGCTTTTAGAAATCGCTTGTAACCAGTAACGCACTTCCTCCGGTGTGACGGGCCAATTCAAAGACTCAGCGAGCATGTACGAAATTTGTCGAAACAACCCAACGCCCGAATATCCTTCAACGAAAAGAACGACATAGTCATCACTTGCCCTTGTTGTCTCAACAAGCTCCCGCAGAACGCTGCTCTTTCCGTTTAACGGTGCACCTTCAACAAGTACTAATTTGGATCCATTTTGTAGTTCCCTAATCAAATCCTGCGTTGCTTTTCGAGGAATCAAAAAGTCTGACACGAACGGTTTTTTATAGTCATCCCATTGACCCGTTAGAAGTTTTAGGGCGTCGCTTGACGCCTTGTGTACAGCTTGCTGCCATATATCTAAATCCGTCCCTAAGAGCGTTTCGACAGCTTTTTTAATGTCTTGTTTTGCAGCTTTGCTCGCAGCCTCAAACATTTTGTACACGGTCTCTTCGGTTGCACCATCTCTTTTCCACTCTGCTCCGCTAAATGTTTCAAAGCACTGAATGTCAGTCTGGTTTGTTAGCACCACTAGTGGTGGCATCGGTCTTAGCAGCGAGGCATAGCTTAACCCCTGTTTCTTGTCTCGATCAGTAAGCTGTTGTCCACCGCGCTTTAATTCTAAAACTGCCAAATTGATTTCATTGAAAGTAATCAAAATGTCTAATCGCGGACCGGAACGTGAAGACTTAACGTCGTGTTTGCCAAGCTGCACCTCAAACGAAAGCTGGTGTCGAAGCGAATCTGGTGGCAAAAAATTGAACACGTGTTGGATAGCAGCGTGAATTTCAGCTTCTAAATCTGCCTCGTATTTTTCTTTTGATATGCTCATTTGGCTACGCTGATATCTTCAAATCATAGTCTCGGCAAAGCTCGACGATTTTGTACTAGTTCAAAATTTTGACCCAAACTGAATAGTTGTCGTTCACCCCTGTTAAGTCTGTTTCGATCCCAACTGGATTACTTATATGGCCTGCGGGATCGAACACTAGACACACAAGTATTCGAACATCTTTATGCTCACGATATTTAACAATGTCGATAATAAGCTGGTCTCCAAGTTCTCTAGCGTTCATAGAAGGTCTAGAGTGCTTAAGTTCAATTGCAACCGAATGGGCCGGAAGTATAAAGTCTATCCGGCTGTGACCGCCTGCATAGCTCGGAACCCATTCCTCTGCTCTAATATCGTCAAAAAAGATTCGTAATAGTGAGTGAAACAAGTCTTGAAAGTCATATTCATCCTCAAGTTCGAGAGTTGGACGTGCTCCCCGTCGAATTTTTAGTTGTCTTGCTACCGTTTTAAGCCTCATACCAATTTGAAGCACGATTTGAATGGCATCAAGATTCTCATTCGCAAATCTCAAGCGCGGACCTGAATGCTTGGTCTCTAACGTACCGTCGAAAAATTTGTTCGCCAAAAAAACAAGAAGTTGAGTCTTTTCTGTTGTAGAACGCTGTATATCACCATATTCTCTGGCCTCAAATTTGTTAGCTTCCTCTTTTCCAGAAAGAGCAAACCTCTTGTTAAAGTTGTTAATAGTGCCGAGTGTTGCCAACTTGGGATGATCAGCAAAATTTTCTTCGTATTTAAAACCGATGAGCGCGTCGAGATCAAACCGCTTTCCCTCTGGAATAGCGTAGGGTGCCTCCGCGTCTGTAAGAAATTTGAATCGTTTGTCAATAGCAGCAAATCCAAACTCTGATGAATGCATGTTCCAATGCAAAAAGGCTGCATCGGGAATGTTTTTGACATGCTTGTAGAAATCTTCCAGCAGTTTTATTTCCCTTTTAGTTACGTCTTCATCGTTGTAGTCAGTTAGAGAAAATGACACCTGTTCATGAGTCGCTAAATTAATAACGACGATGCAACTCACAGCTACCGGTCTGTCCTTCACATTAAACCAGCTCTCACAACCATAGTGAATGACCCTGATTTGCGACTGCCTATAAAATTGCTTCAATTCTTGTAGTTTGATCGAAAGCTCTGTCATAGGTCGTACCTCTGTGCAGATAAGACTGGTTTACATAACGTCTGGCTGAAAAGATTCCATAGGAGCTAGGTTTCGCCCGCTAACTGCTTCCAAATTTCACGGTAATCATCACCACTCATGGTGGCATTGAGCGGTCTTGCACTTCCCCATTTCTCAGATGGCAGTGACGAGATGAAGTCATGTACCGTCTTGGAATTCATTTCACCATTTGTCTCTGATTGATATTGTTGTCCCAAATTCTCCGCGATGCTACGAGGTACCGAATTCATACGCATGAGTACTGCTTCAGAGGTTTTGACCCCGTGATAGAGCATTGCTGGCAGCTGATTGATTGTTGAAATCTGCTGGGGGCTCAATTTCTTGAAGTCAATACCAGAGTTAGGTATTTTGCTCAGTGCCGATATTCCCCAAGTGCCAAAATTGCCAATGGACCGATAGATACCTTGACACGCTAGAGTTATCGCATCCGTCGTAACGCTGTTGTCTTTGGAAAAATGTTTTTTTGCAATGGTTTCGATTGACTGTCCAGACACCCAATCACTTGCAACAACGTCTATCTTAGAACGTTGATTTCCAAAGCTATCTTGAAGATTTCTTAGCTGTGGAACTTGCAGCATCACACTTACTAACGAGCTGAGGGCTGATTTTTCGGACGGTCCGAATAAATTTTCTGGAGTCCAATCCTCTATCGTCAACTTCCTATCTAAATTTGCCATGTGACGCATCACATCTCTAATAGCCTCAGCAGAGAATCCGGTTGAATCCACTAAGGCGGCTTCATTCATTCTTACACCACCAGCATATTTTCTAGTTACTTGTAGCAGAGCTTCAGCTCTTTGACGGTCGTATTGATTGGCGCTTCGTTTTAATTCCGAATAACCGAACGTATGCCGAAGCAGCAGATCCGCTTCGAGAGTTACTTTTGATTTGTCTTGTGCGTCATTGACTATATGCGACACAAATGCTCGAAAATCATCCCACTCAGCACCCTGAATTATTTTTTCCAAGTTATGCAATTGACCAGTTTCGTCTATTGATGTCAGCAACTGTACAAATCTCGAACGTAGTGCTCCTGTTTGTTTAATGACGTACTTTCGGATGTCGTCTATGTCTTCTTCATCAGCCGCAATGCCGATAATGCCCAAGGCTCCTTGATCCAATCGACCAGCGCGACCAGCCAAATTCCAGAATGTACGTTCAGACATGTCTCTACTTGAGTAACCAGGTACTGACTTCGATGCCAGAAAAACCGACGCCACCGGAAAATTAATTCCTTGAGCAATCGTTGTGGTAGCACAAAGCACCGTAAGCAAATTTTGTTCCGCAAGCCATTCTATTAACGTCCGCGCCTCCTCCGATAATCCGGAGTGGTGTACAGCTATCCCTTGCGCAAGCATTGGAATCAGTTCAAAAGACGAACTAATTTCCGTTTGCAGAAATCTCTGTACCAGTTTTATTTCCGGTGGAATGACGCTTAAAGACGGCATTTCTGCCGCCAATTTTCGAGCCATCTCCCAACAGTCAGGAATGGTTCTGGCGATACCAATGCTGGTACCACGCCTGGAAAAATACTTAGACATTGCTGCCGTTAACGATGTTTTTGTTGCACCAGAATAGGAAACATTCAACGGTTTGGGACCGGGAATTCTGAACACGGTGTCTTTCAGCTCAAAGGACTTATAACCCGTTTCAAGTACTTCAAAATCAATACTCCATTGACCTTTACTGGTTCCAGCGACTTTTCTGTACATGCCAACTATTCGTTCATTAGGTTGCCATGCACTTGAAGAGAGGCTTATAGACTTTCCTGATTCTGGTTCCAACCACTCCGCAAGTTCAGCACTGTTGGGAACAAAAGGAGTTAGCAACATAAAGTTTGCATCTTCACATTCTCGTTTGATGGTGGCAAGCAAGAGTTCGATTCGCATGCCTCGATCTATGTCTTCTAGATTGTGTGCTTCATCCAATACCACAAGTGCCAAAGTCCGCTTGACCAATTTATTCCGAATAACCATTTGAAGTTTTTCTGGTGTGCACACTAGTACCTGAAACGACTTGCTAGCCTCAGATTGGGTGAGCAATTTTTCCTCAAATTCATCTAAAACAACCGCACCGGTCAATTGCTGTACGAAGATAGAAAGAGGCTGAAAGTCCGAGCGAAGCCTTCTTGTGATTTGTGAAACTAAAGCTCTCGTGGGAGCCACATATGCGACCCAACCATCCTGAAATTGATTAAGAGCCTGTAGAATTCGAAATTGGGCCAAAACTGTTTTTCCGGCGGAAGTAGGCAAATCAACAACGATTGCTCTCGTTGCTGGGTCTAAGAGCCCTTGCTTTTGAATAGCAGCTTGCTGTGGAGGCAGCAGTTCAAACAAGCCTCGCGCTTTAGTAACTCGGTTCAGAAATCTTTCAATTTTTGAGTTTGGTGCATGCGATACAGACCATACGGAGTTTGTAATCATTTTTGAACTAGCAATTTGCAACCATCGCAATAAAATATCTAATTCGAAGTCATTCAGAGCATTCGCTGCTTTTCTTGCACTGTCGAACTGTTGACCAATCTGTTCTCTAATTTTACGAGGGTGCCCTTGTAACACAAAGGTAGCCACTATCTCAGTAGACTTTGCCCAATGATAGAGTGAGACCAAGCTTAGCGCTTTTGCAAGTGCTGAACTATCAGTCCCGTTTAGATAGATGCTTTCAAAAGACGTTTGAAGTTCTCTAAGCTCAATTATTCGCTCGCTGACATGGTGAACATCATTCCAATTTGCTTTTCGAAATAGACTAAGCCAGCAGTGATACAGCGCATCTAATAACAACTGATCCCACGTTGCGTCAGACCGTTTGATTTCTGGAACACGCAGGTCATCGTCAAATTCTTGAATCCAACGGCGTACATCAGACCATCTATCACCGGCATAGCCAAGGGCGCAAAGATTCAAAACGTGAAATATTTTAGAGTTTTTTTCAACCGGAATGGGCAGCACTCTCATTAAATCGAAAGCTTTAAATGCAGCAGCTTGACCGGCTGCTAGCTTTAGTGAAGGTGCGGGTGCCGGTGACTCAAGCGCTTCGATATTTTCTGCGGCAGCGATCTGATAAGCAAGAACAAGATTTGCAATTTGCTCGGAGTCAAACGGAGAACCTTGCACCAGAAATGTGAAATTTTCGCGAGCCATCTCTTTTCGTGCCATACGTTCAGTCTCGTTACGCACTTCCACTGGAATCGCTTTGACGGCCCAATGTTCGTTGATATCGACAAGATCCGCGTCAGTTAACATTGAGATTATCCTGAGCAGTGGAACGATGAAACAGTGCAACCATTTCTGATATTGGTGCGGAAAAATAAAGTGCTTTAAGTTCAATACCAATGTGATTTGGGCAGTCTTTATGCAAACTTTTGGCTCTCGTTGCTAAATCGATTGAATTAGGGGCAACATCCCGCACCATGACACCATATATGGTTATATCTCTATGATTGCTTAGATATCGGCTCGCTGCTGACTCAAACTTGGTGCTATTTACGACGCTAGAAGCGTATTTATGACTTAGGTATCTCACTAATGCGTTAGATACTTTTCTATCATCGCGCAAACCTTCTAACTGCTGCTTTAACCCTCCTTGCCCATACATAACTTGAGGAGGGCAGCTCTCATCGGAGGATGTTTTAACTTCGCCAAATGCGAAACGAAAGCTCCCAGCATGGGAGACAAATCCCACCAAATCTGCTCCTGCTGCGTTCGCATTCGGATTTCGCTGGTCTCGCGCCATAGGAAAAGGAAACTCGCAATTGGATGTTTCAATTAAGAAACTTTCTGCGATGGCCTCGCCGAGTCGGTGACTGGTCAATGCACTGCTGTTTTCTATTATTTCTGCTATCGCTGCTGTTTGAAACTCTGATGTTGCTAAATTAGTTAGAAAACCCTCGATGCGATGCTTTCCATCAGAATCTGTGATTATCGCCTTAATTGGTCCCGCGAATGCAGCAATAAGCTCTGAATCGTCGTGCGAAATGCCTCTCGCGACTACAGAGCCCGCATCCACGTTATAAACTTCATTGCCAATCAAATTGAGAACGTCCTGATAAATCGCTCCGAGCACTATAGGTCTGTGATTATAGTCTCATAGACCACGAAGAGCAACACTCTGTACCCATTGCTGGGTGACTTGCATCAGAAAATCCGTTTTTTTATGCGCATTCGTATATCAAGTTTATGCAGTCGTGCTGCGCTCCCTTCATGTGAATTGCCAATTCTGCCACTGAATATGATGGCATTGCGATTTCAAGATTGTGACTGATAAGATTGCACGCTCCAAATCTGACACCGTATCTAGTACCGAACGATGATGCGTGTTTCTCTTCGGTTCAGCTTGTATTAACTGCATGTTTCTCGGTTTCGAAAAAAACCGCATTGACTTTATAAATTGTGATTGATTTTTCGTCAAGAACAAGCACCTGCTCTCGAAAGTCATCTTCCAGATCATGAACATGACCTGGCGAAGATGAAATCGGAGGGCATCGCGACATCTGACAATCAAAATATTCACCGTCAGCATCATGGGAGTATAGTGAAACTTCAAACGTTTGGTCATTCGAAGGGTGCGTAGCTCTTGAGGACTTGTGAAAAAGGACCACGTTGAGTCCGCTGTCACCAGTCTGTATGGAAGGATATACAATTCCGTCGAGTGATAAATTCGTATCAGTGGCTAAATAGTCTGCTGTGGCCTGAGTTATAAGATACTCCGATGACTGAAAATCAGGCATGACTGGCTGCGTAATCATGGTGCAAAAGTTTTCCAAAAAAACTGCTTGCTCGATAAGCTTCAAGTAGTCAGGGTCAAAGATACTGCCATCGGGCTGTACAAAGCGCAAAGCCGTTAGATCAAGAAGTGTCAACCGTTTTTGTACAGTGAATTTTGCTATCGCAACTTGACTGCCTACAGGCGGGCGAACTTCTGCCAATGACACTGCAGCCGACGTTGAACCATAGAAGACAGAAATTCCTTGGGCGTTCATACGTCCTGCAGTTGCACTTTTGCTTGATGGAGATCCTAGCAATCGAGCCGGACTCTCTAAAGCCTCTTGCAGGGAATCTTCTGACTGAAATACTCTCGCCCGATATAGATTAGGCATCTCCGTGCCTGGCCCGCTAACTCGCAAAACTGGCTGCCCAGCTTTGGTAGACATAGAGGATAAATTTGCAAATACTGTTCGAAATAACGATGATGCATTTTGGTTGAAAAACCGTGTTTCGGTTTTTAGTTCCTTCTGTAATCGACTCCAGTGACCATCCCAGCGGCTGTTGTTCGTTTGAACTCTCGTGTACTGAATATCAGGTCCGAACTCACTTTCGTTTGGGTCATCATAGTCGTAATTGTCATCATCAAGAATTTCTTGCAGAGCAATTGCGACAACATCGTCGACGCCTGCTTCATCTTGGATGATATCTACTACGAACTCTCCCTCGCGTTCCCAATTGTAATTGATTTCTTTATCCCGCAGCATTGCCCACTGCATTCCATCAGGTTCGCTAGACGTTGCTTCGTAATGCTCCCGGAACCCGCGTTTTACGTGTTCACTCAAATCTGCCAACGTGATGCATTGATCCGTCGCTTCACAGTAGTCACACTCAGTGACGAACTCTAGATGTTTGATGAGGTCTTTCAAGAATGAATCCCCAACGCAGTTATGACAAATGCGTTGTTCTTCGTCTGCTGTCATGTCTTCAACTTCCTCAGTGTACCTGTGCGTAATGACTCGTATTCTCTTTCGATACTATGCGTCTCTCGTTTCGAGATGAAGAGCGAAATCAAATCTATCCAAGTGAAGCGTTTTTATTCTATGTGTTCACACTCTCCAATCGGCTAGCCGATTGAGATAGAAAAAATTCGGTCAACTGACGAGCAAATTCGTCAAAGGTCATTTGAAATTCAATCGGCTATCAATCGGCTAGAACGCATTTGCATACCCCAAAAAGAAAACCGCCTTTCGGCGGTATCTCTGATGGCTTGGGCGAGCAGGGACTTGAACCCTGACCCTTGCGGACTAGATCCTAAGTCTAGCGCGTCTGCCAATTCCGCCACTCGCCCAAAAGTGGTCTTGCAAGGAGGCATATGACAGAATACCATGATTGGTTTGAGTTTTGACGACGTGTGTAAGGTCCGTGCTGGGTCGGCGTTTCGCTGGCTTGTCAGGTCCGGCGTTTGGCTCTTGAGAGCCTTCGGCGGGCGGCATTAGAAGCGGTATTCGCCCTGCCGCGCCGCCTAAGTCGCTCCAACGTCTAAAGAGTCGGTCGGCGGAGCATCACGTGCGTCGGTCTGCGGAGCATCACGAGATCGCGTTCAAATCCGCCGCCATATCCTTGAAGCTCTGGTAGCGATTCTCCGGTTTCTTTTGCAGGCACTTCATCACAACTGCTTCCAACTCTTTTGGCACTTTGAGCTCTTCCGCAAATGGTTTAGGCTCTTTGTCTCGGTGCATCATAAGTGTGCCGAAGTCGTTGTTTCCTTCGAATGGTGGCATGCCTTTCAGCACGTGATACATCGTGCAACCTATCGAATAAACATCGGATGCGACTGATGGGTCTAGTCCGAATGTCATGTCTGGTGAGATGTAGGCGGCGTTGCCGTAGATGCTTCCGGTTTTGGTGCCCTGGCTGTGCCATTCCAGGTTGCTGAACATTCTTGCTGCTACGCCGAAGTCTGAGATTTTGACTGAAATCTGTTCGTTGTTCATCTGTATGTAGATGTTGCTTGGTTTCACGTCTTGATGTAGCCAGCCGTTGCTGTGCGCATATTCGAATGTGTCGCACGCTTTAATCATTGTTTCGATCACCACATATGGTGCCATTGGTCCGTACTGTCGCAAAATCGACTTCAGGTTTTTGAATGCCTTGAGCTTTTCGAGTACCACATAAACTTGTGGCAGCGAATTCTCGTTTTCTTTGGCGATGCCGCAATCTAAGACCGTTACGATGTTGGGGTGCTGCAATGCAATCGTCTCGTGCAGCATGTCAGCAAACCTTCTAATTCTTCTCGGCTCGCCTCCCAGCACTTGCGACTTGATTATTTTGACGACGACCTTTTGCATCGACTTAGTGTCTATCGCGGTGAAAGCGTTCGATAATTCGCCTTCACCTTTCCACTCTTCGATTTTGTATCGCCCGTTGGCGAAGGTGACGTTGTCGCTGATTTCAAATACTCTGTTGAAGTGTTGTGTTGGAATAAGCAGCGTGCCATCGTATTTGCATACGACGATGTTCGAATACGCCGGGTAGTTTCGGCTGCATGCCGGGCACGTTTTGCCGCCGACTTCGGGCTTGACCGGTCTTTCTTCCCCTTCATCGGTGCGCATCTTTTTGAAAACGCCATCTTTAAGCGACATTGGCTATCCTCTTGTACACGGAAACTCGGGACGAGTGCACTTCAGTTCTTGGATTTCCTAGTTACTTATGCCCATGAATGGCGGGCTTGCCCTGCTTGCCAAGCGATGTGGTGAAAGATAATGCCGCAAGAGCTAGACGTAGGCTCGATCACCTGCGAAAATAATTCTCCTTAATGTTGAGTTTGCCTGGCTTTGCCGAGTTGGCGATGCCTTTCTTACAGACTTTCTGGCAATTCTGACCGTCGTACGCGAGATCACTAGTCCGTATTTAAGTACAAAGGAGCAGGTCGTGGTGGAAAAGAATCTGAAATCAAAGGTCCTAGTTGAAGATGACCGCACAGGCACCTCAGTTGAGACGTTGAAACGGGCAATCGCCGACAACCTGTTTTACATCCAGGGGAAATTTCCAGACGTCGCGACGCGGAACGATCAATACATGGCGCTCGCCTACACCGTTCGCGACCGGCTAGTGCATCGATGGCTGACGACGACTAAGTCGTTCATCAAGCGTGACTGTCGCGCCGTCGCCTATCTCTCTGCTGAATTTCTGCTTGGCCCACACCTGGTCAACAACTTGATCAACATGGAACTCTACGACAACGTCAAACAAGCTGTCGAAGAAATTGGATTAGACTTCGACACTCTGATCGCGCAAGAAGAAGAGCCCGGGCTGGGCAACGGCGGGTTGGGTCGACTCGCCGCCTGTTACATGGATTCGCTGGCAACGTTGAATATACCTGCCATCGGATACGGTATCAGATATGAATTCGGCATTTTCGATCAAGTCATCAGAGATGGATGGCAAATCGAAATCACAGACAAATGGTTGCACTACGGAAATCCCTGGGAAATCGCAAGACCAGAGCACACATTCGAAGTGCAACTCGGCGGGCACACCGAAGGCTATACCGACAATAAAGGTCGCTTTCAGGTCAGATGGATTCCAGAGCGTGTAATCAACGGCGTTCCTTACGACACGCCAATTTCTGGATACAAGACCACCAACACGAACACGTTGCGTTTGTGGAAAGCAGAAGCGCCTGAGTCATTCAACTTCAAAGCGTTCAACACAGGCGACTACATTGGTTCAGTGCACGAAAAAATGTTCTCCGAGAATATTTCGAAGGTCTTGTATCCGAACGACGAGCCAATTCAAGGAAGACAGTTGCGACTGGAGCAGCAGTATTTCTTCGTCTCGTGCTCGCTGCAAGATATGATTCGCATCCATTTTGCAAATGGACAGAAGCTCGAAACTTTCCACGAGAAATTTGCGGTTCAATTGAACGACACGCATCCGTCGATCGGCATCGCAGAATTGATGCGTTTGCTTGTCGATATCCATGCGATGGATTGGGACAGAGCCTGGGAAATCACCGAGAAAACATTCGGCTACACCAACCATACATTGTTGCCAGAAGCGCTTGAAAGATGGGAGTACGAATTGTTCGCATCCGTGCTGCCTCGACATCTCGAAATCATTCTCGAAATCAACAGACGTTTCCTCGAAACAGTGAAGAAGAAATATCCTGGCGATAACGGGAAATTGCAGAGACTTTCGATCATCGATGAATCAGGCAGAAAGTTTGTGCGCATGGCTCACCTCGCCAGCGTCGGCAGTCACTCAATCAACGGTGTTGCCGAGTTGCACAGCCATCTTCTCACCACCGATGTGTTGAAAGACTTCTACGAATTATGGCCAAAGAAATTCGGTAATGTCACTAATGGTGTCACACCGAGACGATGGATGTTGGTAGCAAATCCTGAATTGAGCGAACTGATCACTGATACCATCGGCGATGGTTGGACTCATGACTTGATGCAATTGAAGAAGTTGGAACCTCATGCGAATGATGCGAAATTCCGTAAAAAATGGAGCGCTATTAAACGCGAAGTGAAAGCGCATTTGGCTGAGTACATCAAGATGCACAACAGTGTGACAGTCGACCCTGACTCGATGTTCGATGTTCAGGTCAAACGCATGCACGAGTACAAACGTCAACTTCTCAACGTGCTCTACATCATCACGCTCTACAATCAGATCAAAGACAATCCGAAGTTAGATATTGCGCCGCGCACATTTATTTTTGGTGGCAAAGCTGCTCCGGCATATGCGATGGCGAAGTTGATTATCAAATTGATCAACTCTGTTGCAGACGAAGTAAACAACGATCCGATTGTGAGCAAGAAGCTTCGAGTCGTTTTCCTTGCTGATTACAACGTCAAGCTCGGTCAGCAGGTTTATCCGGCTGCTGATCTGTCTGAACAGATTTCGACTGCTGGTAAGGAAGCATCCGGCACTGGCAACATGAAGTTTGCTCTCAACGGCGCGCTCACGATTGGCACTCTCGATGGTGCCAACATCGAAATTCGCGAAGAAGTCGGTGACGAGAATTTCTTCCTCTTCGGATTGACCGACGCCGAAGTGAAACAGCTCAAATCGAACAACTACAGACCACGCGATTTCTATGAAAGCAATGAATCACTTCGCCGAGTCATCGACCAGATCGCCAGCGGTCACTTCTCAGACGGCAATGTTCAGATATTCAGCCCAATCGTCGACACCCTGCTCAATCAGGATGTTTGGATGTTGCTCGCCGACTATCAGATGTTCGTCGACGCCCAGCACAAAGTAAGCGAAGCGTACAAAGATCAGGACAACTGGACGAAGATGTCAATTCTAAACGTCGCGCGTATGGGCAAGTTCTCGTCCGACCGCGCGATTCAGGAATATTGCGACAACATCTGGAACGTCGACCCGGTCAAAGTCGTTCTGGAAGACATCGACCCGGTTGCGCTGGTTTGTGCGGTGTAGTCGATTCACGCTGGTAACGCCTGGCAAACAGGCCTGTCAAGCTATTTGCGAATGGCGTTGGTTCCAGTAGCATTGATATCAGTGCGAGTTGTCTCAAGTTAGGAAACCATGACCCGAATATTTTGGCTTAGCTTTCTTTTGCTGTTCGGCGAAATTTTAGCGTTGCGTTGGCTCGGCATCGAGATTCCGGTGGTGAGAGACTTCCCAAACCTGGTAATCATGGTTTGTCTTGTTGCCGCATCTGCTGGTATTTCGAAAGCTAGTTCGAAGTCGCTTGATTCGAAGGTCATGCTTGGCCTCATATGTGGTGCTTGCTTCGCCTTGCTGACACCGCTCATTTTTTCAGTGCAACTGGGACTACCGGCGTTGTCTCTGAAATTTGGCGGCGCTGATGATGCATCTGCGATAACTCGCGCTCTGGTTGTTCTCATGGTTGTGGTGTCATCGCTCTACGCGATTTTCCACTTGATCGGAAAATGGCTGGGCAAAGAATTTGAAAATGCACCCCCGCTAAAAGCATATTCGTTCAATTTGCTTGGAAGCATCGCAGGCACGGTTGCTTTCGCAGTTATTTCGTGGCTGGCAGTGCCACCATATGTTTGGATCGCAGTGGCGGGTGCTGTAACGTTCATGGTGTACAGAAAGCCAGTGGTTCCTGTCTTGACGCTCGTGTTAGCGGCGGCGGCGTTCACCACGTCATCGCACAGCATGTGGTCTCCATACAGCAAGTTGGATGTTGAGCCGATTGTTCTCGAACAGAACACTGTTCTTGGACCTGATAACTATATATTGAATTCGAACAATCAGTATTTTCACTGCGGATTGGAAGTGCTGACACCGGCACAAGAAGCTAAGTTCAAAGAAGAAGCGAAGAAAAGAGAAGCAAAAACGAACCGGAATTTGTGGCATCCGTTCGGTTGGGTGCAATTGCCTTTTCAAAGCACGCCTTATCACGACAATGTCCTGATTCTGGGATCTGGCTCTGGTACTGACGTTGCCTATGACCTTGCCAACGGTGTCAAGCACATTACTGCTGTTGAAATCGATCCGATGATTTGCAAGCTCGGACGAGAGCGGCATCCAAACAAGCCCTACATCGATCCGCGAGTTGATGTGCGCAACGAAGATGCGAGAACTTTCTTGCGTTATTCGAAAGACAAATTTGACCTGGTCAACTTTGCGTTCCTCGATCCCGGTTCCACTTTGAATTCGGCGTCGTTCTTGCGCGTCGATAACTATGTCTACACCGTCGAGTCGATTCGCGCCGCCATCAAGCTTTGCAATGAAAACGGCATTGTCTGCATGTCGTTCGCGACTGGCGCGGGAAGCCCCGTGACAGAGCGGTTATACAAATCGATAACTGATGCTAACGGCGGTGTGCCACCAGTCGCGTTCACCAATCAAGAGTTGTACAGTTGCTACTTCGTTTTCGGTCCGGGAATGAAAAATTTCAATCCGGCGAATCTCAAAGCCGTCGATTTGGTTCCGTACAAAACGACCGGCGAAGTTCGCCCTTGCACTGATCAGTGGCCGTTCCTCTATCTGGCTTACGATACTAGCGGACTCTGGCTCTACGTCATGGTTTTATTTGTCGCAGTCGTTTTACCGGCACTGCTTCTGCTGCGCGGAGGCGGCACCGGAATTAGTGGCGCTGAATGGGCTAATATGTTCTTCCTCGGTCAAGCTTTCATGTTGATGGAAACCAAGTCGATCACGCATTTGTCGTTGCTCCTCGGAGCAACTTGGATTGTTAGTTCGGCTGTAATTTTGACAGTTTTGTTGTTCGCGTTCACTGCCAACTTGCTCGTCTCGAAGAAAGTGGTGCCGCCTGTTCATGTGCTTTACGCCTGCTTGTTAGTGAGTTTGCTTATTCAAGTATTCGTGCAGATTCCAGAATCAAGTTCGATGTCTCCAGTTGCGATTACTTCAATTTATTGCTTTATCGATTGTTTCCCAATATTATTCGGCTCAATGATTTTCTCCACGTGCTTCGGCAAGACGAAATTCGCGACTCAGGCTCTGGCTGCCAATCTTTTGGGCGTATCCATTGGCGGATTGACCGAAAACCTTTGCATTCTGATCGGCACATCGAATCTGACCTACGTTGCAATGGTGCTGTACGGACTGTCTTATCTGGCGGTGCTGCGTCGGGGCAGTGAGAAACAAGCAGTGGGAGCCGAGTAAATGCCTTCTTCTTCAATGATGGATCTTTCCAACGATCTCGGTTCTGCCGCGATGGGCAGAGGCGATTACAAAGAAGCGAGAAAGCAATTTCGCTTCATGGTGAAGGAGTCGCTCAAGCATGGAGAGAAGGAGCAAGCCATCGCATGGAATCGATTGGGAACTGCTTGCGTGCGCGATAATCGCTACAAAGATGCGGAGGAGGCGTTCCGCGCCAGCGTCGATCTGGCTGAGCGCGCTTATGGTGCGACGCATTTTGCGGTTTCCATTGAGCTGAATAATCTTGGGTTCGTGCTCTGGAAAGGGTTGGGCGATAAGGCTGGTGCCAAGCAACAGTTTGAGAAAGCTGTTGAGCTAATCGAGAATGCGATCGCGGCTGGCACCGAAGAAATCTCACCTTTCGACCGCGAGATATTTTCGGAGGCTTTCGAGAATCTGGCGAGTGTTTATCAGGGCGAGCGGAACCTGGCTATGACGGAAGAATTGCTGCGCAAGGCTGTCAAAATACAGAGTTCTGACGGCATGGTTCCGACGTCGCAGACTCAATTGCGCCCACTCATGCAGCTTGTGCAACTGCTGGACAAGCAAGGGCGCGGGCCAGAGGCGCGCGAACTGATGGACCAGCACCTGGCGGCGGCGCAACGGGCTGTGGCGCCACCCGCTTTGCCAGACGAGTCCTAACTGGCGGGCGCCACCCGTGCACCCGACGAGTCTGACTGGCTGGGCGCCACCCGCTGGACCGATCGCCGAATAAGATGTATACCTATCATATAGATCGCCCGGCAAATCTTTTGCGAGTGTCAACTATGAAATCCAAGTTTGCATTGTGTTTAGCCGCCCTCATGGCGCTTTTCGTGCCCGCTCAGTCTCGGCAACCGGCATACCTCGGCGGTCAGACCGCGCACGACCGCATCACCGCGATGGCGTCCGAGCTGCACTGGAACCAGTCGCTCGGACAGGTCGAGCAGAGCGCCCGCGAGCAGGGCAAAATGGTCTTTTGGGTCCACATGTTAGGCAGCATGACCGGCGCCACGTGAAGTGCCGGTAACAGCTTGAGAGCCGTGTCGCTCTCGCAGGAACCAGCCTTCTCCGCCCTCAAGAACTACTTCGTTTGCGGAACTAAAGATATTACCGATGAGCCTTACGCCGGTGAATCCGGTCGGCATGACAATTTTGGCAACGCGGTCGTGACCACGAACGGCGCCGGACCGCACAACATCCAGATGTTCATGCTGTCGAGCGACGGCACTGTTCTCAACGTGCTGCCTGGATACTGGGCACCGCAGGACCTCGTGTACGAGATGGGGCTCGCCAACCAGCTCAATCGCGTCTGGATGAGCAATCAGTACACGCGCGCGCAGAAAGACCAGCTGTTCAAGCAGATGCACCTGGCTCATATTGCGCAGCATCCGAAAGACATGGTGCGACGCAGCCATTTGCAGGGCTTTGACGCGAAGTACGAAGGCGAAAATAAGTTGCACACGTCCGATTTCATTCGGAATGCTGCGGCCATCGAGCATCCGGCCAACCCAAATCAAAAGTGGGCGTCCTCGAATTTCAAGACCACCGATGAAGTAATGCATGAACGCCTTGCCACGCATGGTTTTGAACGGTATGAACGCTTCGACGTCGCCGCGTTTTCTGACTATGGAAAACAGCGTTACGACAAAATGGAAGATGCCATGCGGTCTGACGGTCACGTAGATATGGAAAAGGCTGCTACTATTCCTTCGTTGGGCAAGAAGCACAAGCAAGCAAGTGAAAACATCGACGACGACAGAAAGCATTGGGGAAATACGTTCTTGCACTAAATCTCGTGCAGCGCGGTTTTCGTTCATTGCTGTTTGTAGTGGTCTTAGCGTTTGCTTGGTTAGTTTGATCGGTGTGACCCTGACGAACGGTCAGGAAAATTCTGCTGCAGCGAAATCTTCCCATCATTCCTCACACGAAGGAACGTCGTCGGATAAGTCGTCAGATGCTTCAAAGAAAGGCACAAAGCCATCAACCGACAAACCACGACCAGTAATTTTGGAAGTGGTACCAGATCAAATAGCGGCAAAATCTGGTATCAAACCCGGTGACAAAATTATTTGCGCCAGCGATCAAATGGTGAATCGCGCGGAAGAATTCATCAGGCAAGTGCATCTCTACAGAGATGCGGAGACGCGCATCATTCTCAAACGCGGCGACGAGACCATCACAAAAACAATCATGCCTAACGATAGAGGACAGATCGGCGTCAGGATAAGCGACATGAACGATGCAATCGTCGGCAAGCACGAAAAGAATGGTGCGCCGGCGTGCCAAACTGGTGCGATGGTAATTTCGATTCTGAATGCAAATGGTGCAACTTCTGGCACAGCGTCATCCAAAACAGCAACATCGGCAACAGCGGCGAGCTTAAGGCCCGGTACGCCGGTGAAGGTGCTTTACGAAGAGGCGACCGTGTTGCAAGCGACAAAGAAACCCACGGGAATCTGCAAAATCAGATTGGACGCCAGCACCACAGGAACGAAGAACCAGCCAATCGTAAAAGGTGATTACTTCACTGCCTCTATGTATCTGCAACCGGCGCACATCACACCTGGACCAACCACCAAAGATAGGCCGGTCACCCTCGAACAATCCGAATCGCTAAAGGCTGGCATGACGTTAGGGGCAATTCGTGATCTCGTGGGCTCTCAGGGCAATCTTGTCTCCCGCGACGCCAACATTAAGGGCATAAAGGCGCAAACAATAGTCTGGCAAAACCCCGACGGCTCCAACCTGTGCTGCAATTTCGAGAACGACCGATTGGTCTACAAGTCGGCGTTCCTTCTGAAATAAGCGACATTAGGGCGGAGAGAATACCTTCACGGGCCTTACATTTTTGTGCTTAATTTGATGCATTTCGTGCTGGTCCGGCTTTCGCCCTGAAATGGACGAATTTTCGGCGCGCGTGGCATAAGGTGCTATGCGCGTGAACCTCAAGATCACACAAATGGGTTTCATACTGGTGGGCATTCCGCTGGTATTCGAACTGGTGTTCGTCGGAATTCTCGCCTATCGTATGCAGCAAGCCGAAATCGAGATCAAAAAACAGGCGGCGACTAAGCAAATTCTTTTCATAACCGGAAGCCTCGGCATTCTTGCCGGGCAGGCTGCTGGATATTTGGCTGGGTATTCAAGGATGCCCAGCCGATATTTCCGCACACGCTATAGATCCACTGTTAAACAGTGGTCCGAGCGATATCACGAACTGGAGATATTGCTCGCCGATGATCCGAAGCACTTGAAGATTTTGAACGATACCAAACCGAGTTTCCTCAAGGGAATTCGTTTGATGGGGCAGATTGAAGAATCAATCGACAATGGTGGTGAAGGGAAAGTCGTCAACAATCCGATGCAGTTGTTGGACGTGAAGAACCTGATTGACAGCCTTTCCGATCCGGTCGGGCTGATTATGACCGACTACATCAAGCTGGCTGAAGAGGGTCCAAAAAGAGAAGACAAAGCGAAAGAGCAGGTGATGTACACGATTGCTGTTGGCGTCGCGGTCAATATCATTCTCGCCATCTTTCTTGCAAACCTGTTCACCACGGGCATTGGCAAGCGCGTAAAGCGAGTGCAAGAAAATATCAGGCGCGTGCCGAAAGGAATTCCACTGAACAAGCCGCTCGAAGGCACTGATGAAATCGCGCAGTTGGACACATTCTTCCACTCGATGGTGGATGAATTGGAAGAGGCGCGAAAAATGCAACGTTACCTGATCGCGATGGTTAGTCACGACTTACGTTCGCCACTAACTACAGTGTCGGGTCTGTTGACTTTGCTCAACGCAGGCGCGTGGGGCGAACTTACTGACGAAGCCCAGCAGAAGGTTGGTACAGCAGAAGCGGATATCCATCGCTTGATCGCCCTTACGAATGATCTTCTAGATACAGAGCGACTCGCATCAGGAAAACTTGAACTAACGTTCGGTGACGCAACCATCAGCGAAGCGATTCACGAGGCCGTAGAGTCAGTCAGAACATTCGCAGATCAGCATCACGTCAAACTCGAGGAGCCAGAAGCATCTGAGCAAACTGCGGAATTCGACAAAGATCGAATCGTTCAAGTAATGGTGAATCTTCTTTCCAATGCCGTCAAATATTCCCCTGCGGATTCGAGCGTATCAGTTGGATTTGAGTGCGACCGGCAATGGCTTCATATCTGGATTCAAGACCAGGGTCGTGGTGTTCCTGCAGATTTCCAAACAATCATTTTCGAGAAATTCCAACAAGTAACCGAATCAGATGCACGTGAAAAAGGCGGTAAAGGACTGGGGCTTTCCATTTGTAAAACAATCGTTGTACAACATGGTGGCACAATTGGAGTGGAGAGCGAAAACGGCTCAGGCAGTAAGTTCTGGTTCCGCATTCCAGTAAAGCAACGGCAATCGTTCAATCATGTAATTAGCTTGTCAGATTCTAAAGTCGGCGTTCCTAAGTCGTGAAATCATATTTGGGATTTGCAGGTCCGAATCCGGTTGTTGGGATTCATCGATTTGAATCGCGTCGACGATAAACGTTCAGTTAACGACGTATCTGTAGTCTATCTGTGTCATCTCCAAAATTCCCTAGATGACCTCAGGCAATCGGATAACAACAAATGACGGATATTCCTTCGTACACCAACCATAACGATGGCTTTTTCAAGGCGGCAGGACAGTCTCTTGCCTATAGTCTTTTGCAAGCGCCGATTGATTCGGTAAATCAGATAGTCAAACATACAGTTGGAAAAGACAATCTCGTGGATTTGCACATCGTGTCTGCGCCTCTGGAACAGCGAGAGAATTCATCGGGCGAGATCGGACAGATGGTCGGCAATGTAGCGGGCGCATTGCCTTACTTCGTTCTGTTAAACAGGCTTGGTGGATCAGCTGCCAGGCGTATAGCAGGAGTTTGAACGGCAGAGTCGCTTCCGGTCCTAGCAAAGATGGGCGGCGCTGCTGCAGCCGGTTTTACTTATGAGGCTTTGTTGCGACCAGTGTCTGCTAGCGACGAAAAGAATTTCTGGAAGATAAAAGGTGCCAATGCGGCTTCGTCTTTAATAACTTTCGCAGCCATGGAAGGAATTGCCACCTCAACCAATCGGCTCATGGATCGACATCTGCCGCTTTTAGGGAGCGACGAAACCGTTCAAGCGGAGAGGATTCTAAAGAGAACGATGGCAAACGCTCTGGCTGGAACATTAGGCGCATACGTCGCCACTGATGTAAATGCTGGTTTGGCAGGCAAACCTGTGACGTGGGAGAATTTGCACCGAAATAAGAACGAATATCCGATGCTCACTTTAGGAGCGGTAGCAATCAATTCAACATTGGGAGCACTCACGCGCAGAACGGCAGCGTGGCGAACTCCAGCGTGAAACTAGGTCGGCACCAATTCTGCACGAGCAATTGTGTAGCAGCGTTTCAATTAGCGGTCGGATTGTTCGAGGGCGACCCTGCAGATGTTACTATCAACGTCTTGCACCGCTCAGGAGACATTCTATGGCTATCATCGCAGTTGATATGGATGAAGTAATTGCGGACGCACTGGGGCGACACATAGAGCACTACAACGCCCATTTCGGTAAGTCTGTTACTCGCGAAGATACGCTCGGAACTCACTTGCGACATGTAGTACCAGTAGAACACGTTGAGCAAGTCGAACAATTCATATTCGCCAAAGAGTTCGAATTCTTCGCGGATTTGCCTGTCATGGAAGACGCGCAGCAAGTGCTGCTGAACTTGCATCGTGAACACGAAATCTTTATAGCTTCTGCTGCCATGGAAGTGCCTAACTCTTTTACAGCAAAGTTTCAGTGGATGGCCGAGCACTTCCCGTTCATCTCGCCGATGAATATTGTTTTCTGTGGCGACAAGAGCATTCTCAATGCCGATTATTTGATCGACGATAACGCAAGGCACTTCAAACGTTTTCGCGGGCAAGGAATTTTATTCGACGCGCCGCACAACGTGAAGGTGACCGGATACCCCCGCGTGAAAAACTGGAAGGAAGTCGAACGGTTTTTTGCCAGCCGCGTGGGTAAGTCCGCGGAAAACACCGCAGGAAAGTCCGCAGGAACAGCCGCAAGTAGAGCCCGCTAATACATTTAAGGACTAACAGACGTTCTCAAACGAATATATTACCGAATCCAGAGCTTGTGGCCGCCACTGTACGGCACGGTGAGTGGACCGAAGCCGAACTTATCCGTCATACTATCTTTCCAGTTCAATCGATTGAATGACTCTTCCAGTGTTGGCGGTTTGTCCATGACAAAGTCGCTGGTTTCATACATGCTCCAGTCTCCGCGCCTGGAATTTAGTTTGAGGTTTAGCTGCGGCTGTGCCAGTAGCTCCGGCTCAAAGTCTTTCTTCACTAGAATGAATGTACGGTGATCCGTTGGTGGATCTGAAGCTGGGCGCGACACGGGTGGCACTGTTGGTGGTGCCTGGTTGTTCACCGGGGCCTTTCGTGGAAGCAGCTGTGACAAATGGTAAAAGAAGAACACCGGACCTTTGCGGTAGTACAGTAGAGACGGCATGAACTCTTTGTATTGACCGACATCAGCATCTGTATCCGCAACCGACTTGACGAGTTCGTGAACACCCGCGTATGTGGTGTCGTACCAATATTCGAATAATACCGGAGTTGCGATTGCGAATCCGAGGCACGTGCTTATTGCAAGAATCATAGTCGATTTGGCAAATTCATTTTTTCGATATGCAATAAACTGCCACACCCAGCCGACAGCCAGAACCAGCACTCCAAGTGTGGCTGCGAAGCGCATCCACGTCTGGGCATCTTTGACAATGAAAGCCGCCACGATACTGCCGATGAAACTAATGCAACCAACTCCGGCCAGAATCGGACTGACAAATTTTTCTGTTTTGCCGATTGCAGATTTTGGCTCCCCAGAATTTGATTGTGACGAAATTGATTGTGACGAAATTGATTGTGACGAAATTGATTGTGAGGAGATTATCCACTTCTCGATGCTGAGTGCAATCATGATGACGAGCGGGCACCATATAGGCAAAATGTATCGGTCGAACTGGGTTCGCGACAAGCTGAAGAAAACAACGGTGACTAAAACATACGCAAGTGAGAAGACCATAACCCCTGCGTGTTGTTTTTGAATTGGTTCATCGCTGCTTGCTGCCACAGCGCTTGCAGTTGTTTCCGCTCTGTCAGCGGGTTGGCTGGCTTTGCGAAAATATTTTTCTCTGACCAGAGTGAACGCGTCAACCATTGCCGCAGGCAAAAACAATGACCACGGAAATGCGCCATAAACCAATGCAGGAAGGTAAGTCCACCAGTGCGGATGTTTACCGCTATTTGTGTTTCCTGTGAAGCGCGAAAGATTCTCGTAAAGAAGGAACACCTTCAGGAATAGCCCATTTGTTGCCTGACTTACCGCTGCACACCAGGGCACTATCATGGCGAGGAAAATCAACAATCCTGGAACAATTCTCAGTTGTTTCAAGCACTTCGAAATTTGTTTGATATCGGATTTTTGCAGAATGAAATAGCCGATTAATCCGCCGACGAACAACACTATTGCCGCCGGACCTTTCGTCAGAACCGCTAACGCCAATCCTGCCCAGACGATGGGCCACCAGCGTTTTCGTCCGGCGAACAAGATCATGATCATGGCGCATAGTGCCATTCCAAAAAAGCAACTGAAGTATGCATCAATTGACGAGCGCCGACATGTCGCCACCATCAGCGGTGACGATGCGAGGATCAGTCCCGCTAACAGACCAGCGCGGGCTCCCGCAAGAGCTCTCGTCGTGAAATAGCAAAAGTACACCAGCATCGTGCACAGCGCTGATGACCATAATCTGCCGGCTAGCTCGTTCACTCCGAATAGAACATATGCCGAGTTGATGAGCCAAAAGGTCATGATTGGCTTGGAGAAATAAATTTGATAGTTGAGCTGCGGAACAATCCATTCCTGCGCTTGCACCATCTCTCGACAAGCTGCCGGATAGTAGGATTCGCCGCCTTCCAGAATTCCGAAATTGCCAAGACGAAAGAAGTACAAAGCCAGGCAAACCACGAACAGCAGAAGTGGTGCTTGTTTATTTGTCCACATCGAATATGTTTTCGATAACACGCGATGCGCGCTTCACTTCTTCTAACGTGTGTCCGTGTAGGAAGCAATCGGGATTGCGCACTTCTCCACAAACGCAGCCGTGCTCTTTCGCTTCTGGTGAGCCGAAAGGCAGGTGCTTCCACTTGCGCGCTTCTTCAGCGTGCTTGATCAAAATCACCAGGTCTGGATTTGCTGCTTGCACAGCTTTCTGTGCGTTGTCGCAATTTTTGTTGATCTTGGCGATGTCGAGTTTCGCAGCATTCACGCCAATTTTGGTGATTTCATCTTCAGAGAAAGTGAATCGAATTCCCTGAATTCTTGTTTCTGGAGCGCTATATTTCGGACCAAAGTTAAGGAATACCATGTAGCTTCCGTTGTCCGAAACACCAGTGACCAAGCCAAACATGCCGTATAAATCGTGCTTTGGATTTTTAGTTATTTGTACGACATCGCCGGGTTCAAAAGTCATAAGTGGTTTCCTGCGTTGTCTGAAGTAGTGCTTGGTTAATGCTTTGGCACCATATTCGGTGCAGATCTTTATTGGATTGCTTTGGGATCTTCTGCCGCAAAATGCGAGCGCGCCGTCTCCGTCGGTCGGATCTACCGTTTCCGTGCAGTTGGGCCTTCCGGTTTCGTGCATCCGGAGCTGTGGTCATTATATACGACTCTCATTACCGAGTGGTACGAAGCCCAGCAGTGCTTTCAACCGCTCGTTTCAGACAGCTCGTCGGTTACGACTCTGAGTACTCAAGAGGTCGGCTTGATTTTGTGCGCATCGCGGAAACTTTGATCGCATTCCTTCTGCAGCACTCCGCCGATGATCTGACATTTGCCCTTAAGCGACGCTGCGATGACAGTTTTCGCTCTGATGTTGATTTCACCGAAGCTCTGGCTTTGAAGAAATGGCATCGAGCTGCCGTAAACAACAAGTGGCATGCCTGTCCAAATTATCGCCGATTGGCACATCGGACACGATTCGCCGGTTGTATACAAACACATTGAATTCCAGTCGAAACCACTGTCGACATCTGGGCAACTATTGATTGCCGACATCTCACCGTGCCAAATCGGATTTTTGTTTTTCCGCACCCAGCCTTCGCCAACTACTTGTTTGGTTTTCATGTTGACGACGACTGCTCCGAAAGGACACTCCGGGACCTTCTGCCCCTGAGCCAAAGCCAAGCGCATAAAATGCTCGTGATCGAGATCGTTTGGCACCACGACATTCGGCACGGCGGCATTCGGCACGACGGCATTCGGTGCTTTGCCAGCAGGTTTTGCAAGCGTTGGCAAATGCAGCTGTTGTGCGAGCATTGCAAAAGTGCCGCAAGCGATTAATTCCCGGCGAGTTATTTTTTCGTCCATAGCGCTACCTCTGTTGAATGAGTAGTGATGAATTCGAACGAATCGACTATGAAATTATAATCGCTAGAACCCGACGAGCCGACCATCTGTCACTACGACAGTATCGTTTATTAGTTCACGTATGTTGATTCCGTTGATCACCGGGCGACTCAGCCAATGATCCGCATGGTCAGGCATTGTAGAGTTGCCACCAAGCAACGAGATGGTGAAGCTTCCGAAAGTCTCGTCTGCGCCAATAGGTGGTGAAAAAGTGGTGGCACTGTAATTGTATGTATTCCAGCCGGGAGCCGAAAGGAATTTAGAGTCATAGTTGATTCCGAGAGCTTCGTGCAGCTTGCTGTTTCCAGCATGGTCGATGCCAATCAGAATCAGGTCTGCTTTGCTTGAGACATTTGTGTCGGTGCTGATATCGATGCTGTAAGTTGCAGTGCTAAGCGGAAGACCACGCAATCCTTCGAAGTAATATCCGCAAGCGGTTCTTTCCACGGTGTGCGGCTGCACAAGGCGCGCCGAAAGACGCGAAAATTTATTAACATAGGAAACTGCAACAGTTCCGGAATTTGTTGGGTCGTACGTAAACAGTCTGGTGTAGCCTCTTTTGACTATGTTCTTTGCAATGAAATTTGGACTTTGTGCTTGAACATCGGGACCGCAAAATAAAAGAACTGCGACGAGTGTGTTCCTAATAAACGATCGGTTCAGTAAGTTCATGCTTGATTCCAAGTCTCCAATGCGAAAAGTTGGAGCTCACAAAACGTGAGCTCGTGGAAAGGTTTGGGAATTGTATCGCAGTTCAGTCCTGAGACGAGCTAATAATTTCGCTCACGCTACTGCTGTGTTATTTTTGCGACGCTGCAGCCTTCGCTTTAGCCTGCGCCCTCGCGGCGGCTAATTCCTTCAACATTTTATTTGCTAAAACACCAGGAGCGCCAGGATGCAAATCTCTTGCTTGGGTATACTCAAGCTCGGCTTGACCGAAGTCGCCGCGGCGCTCATACGCTTTTCCTAGACCAATGTGACTCATCGGATCTCGGAAGCTGCCTCTCACCACAACTTCCCAGGCTGAAACAAGTGCGTCTTGCACAAAAGGATCTTTGGGATCTAACTTGAACGCTTTCTCGTAAGCATCAATTGCATTCGGAAATTCTTTCTTCAATTGATACGCTTTCCCTATTTTCAATTCGATCTCGACGGTGTCACCAGCCTTCGCCGCTGCCTGATATTCGACTATTGCCTCGTCCTCTCTAGCTAAAATAACGAAAACATCTCCTCGTTTGATGTGAGCTTTTGCGGCGTCTTTCACCTTCAGTGCCGCACCATATTCAGTGAGGGCACCAGCGAAGTCACCACTCAGGCGAGCTTTTTGACCTCGCTCGTAATGGTCTGCAAATGCTTGTTCCAACGGTCCGTCAGTCTGCAATTCTGTTGCCTGGCATGGTGGCAGATATGCGGAATAGATCAGCAGTTGGCCTGCTAAAAAAAGAAGACACGTCGACGCTGTCCAGAAATTTCTTGGGCAGATTGCCAAATGCGTATCTCCAAATGACCCAATTAATCATCTTAGCCGGTCCTCGACTAACGCGCTCGGGCATCGGCCGAATAGCGGCTCTAGGACGGATAAATCCGCACAAAGAAATATTTGCTGTTCATGAACCGCGAGGCTTCGCCCGTTCATGTATTAACATGCGGGAGGTTTGGCTTGGATTAACAAGCAAAGTAATTGATTGCAAATTACTTTTAAAATGAATTGTTGGAGCTACCGAGGTGCCTGTTACAGACTCGATTTCCGACCTGGCAGCGATTATCGACAAACCCTGTTCGGAGGCTTGAAGCAGACGCTGATTAGTCAACGCATACACCTTACTCGGAGGTTTTTTCAGTCGAGTTAATCGCTTGAAAATTAGCAGCAAAGCGATCGATGCGTTCGTAATCAACAAAAAGGTGTTCCGCAGCAAAATGCTCGCGATAAGCTCGAATGCAAGCAAAATGGCGACAACAATGACAGTGGATGATGCATTGCAGCTCAATCCCAAATATTCGATCACTTCATTATCATTGAGCGCATCGTAGAGCATGTCTTCAAGATCATCGAATGATGGCATGGTTTACCCCTGAGCTACTGATTCCCTAAAGGCGCTGCACGACAACTCGATCCTACGGCTCGTTTTATCCTCCAGGAGTACTACTTGGTAGTCTGTATTGATTTTCGAAAGGATTGCTTTCCTGTTGTTTTGGTTTGTCTTCGGGCGGCGACTCTGTAGTCAACACTTCGGTTTGCTGGTTTGGTTTTTGAGCAAGTTTTGGATGCATCACTCCATAAAATATGCCAGCAACAAGTGCGCAAGCGATTAGCACTGAACCAAATGCGACGATTTTTCCAGACGTTAGGTACTTCAGCATAGGGTCAACTTTCGTTGTCGTAGAAGTTTCGCTTCTTTGATGGAAAAGGATCAACGGTAGTATTTCTGTTTTTCTCGTAGGTTTCTGGCTTCCAACCGTCGGGAGGTCCCTTTCGAAAGACCATCAGCATTGCACCATAAACCGCATAAATAAAAATGACCAAGTACAAAACTTGTGTTAGTGGTTCCATTTGCTGCATTTTGATTTGCCTTCCGTCCGACCAATATAGCTGAACCTTTATTTTCACATTTGGGAGACTATCGAGCTTTGAGTTGACTTCAAATTTCTTAGAACCTGTCTTCATTTCCTAAGCTTATTATGACATTAGTTTGTCGTCAGCTAAGCCTCCATACTGTTTGACAGACAGTATTGTTATAGTCATTTTGTGCGATAGTCCTGGTACCGAGTGCAGTGTCGTATGTTTCATCGACACCAAACTGCTGAAAATAAATGAGGCTTGCGTTTGTTTTCCATGTGTTTCAACGACCGACAAGGTCTCTTATGTTTCATTCTCGTCTTTTGGCTCAGTCACAGATAGTGCGTTAGCGCCCTTCCTGCATTAGGCAATGGTCTACGCGGTACTCTTGAATGACCATCAGGGTCGTTAGGACGATCTCTATCCGTGCATTGAGCCTCGCCAAACCAAGCGTGCAAAAAGTCAAACGCCTCCCCATTTAGATAGCGTCTCGTTCTAGCAATAGGTCCCGAAATTTTTTCTTGCTCCTTAAGTTTGTACCTGGACACGTGATACGTGTCTCTTACAGTTGAGAAGGTAAGTTCCTCATCCAAATTCAATCCGAGAATGAAGCAGCACTCGGAAATTGACGCCAGTGTTTCAGAATTTTCTTGGCTGTGATGTTGTCGCCAATGGTCATTTTACGTCGCCCTCAAGGGAGCGGACGGCGACGGCGATCGTTTTTAATGCCACCACTATCGGTTTCACTAGATGTTGCTGTCTGATCTGAAGTCCAATGAATCAAATTAAGCACATTTTTGTAAGTGCCCAAGACCATGTCCCTCAAAGTTCAAAACGCAAACCTTGAAGAAGCGACACATCTGAATGAGTTGAAAAAATTTGGGCCATGGTGGATTCGAACCACCAACCAATTGCTTAAGAGGCAACTGCTCTGCCATTGAGCTAATGACCCAGAAATTCGGCTGTGTTTGAAAATTATATCGCGCCCGGTTGGATTCGAACCAACGGCCGTCCGCTTAGAAGGCGGATGCTCTATCCACTGAGCTACGGGCGCCTATATTGGCGCAATCGAGGCGCCGTCTCTGTTTACAAATTTTCAGGGTTCGCAAACAAATCCGCCCCCGTTTGGGAGCGCGAGGGGAAATTATAACCCTAATTCAGCACCTTGGGCGAATAAATCCACCCCTCCGTCAAAACCTCGACTTGGTCCAGGCTGAGCGGCTCTTGGAAAAGATGTTTCGCTGTATGCCACATGGCGATGGTGTAACAGGCTACAAGCGCGTCGAGCGCATGGTCCGAGTCCATAGCCGCACTGCGCGCCGCTGGACCCACTGACAAGCGCGGGCAGTCTTTATGCGAAATGCCTTTGCGCTCTCTAATCTGCACAAGATTCTCAACAATTGTTCTGCGAACCGCATGGGCAGCGTCTTTATCTTTCTTGTCTTTGCTTTTGTAGCCCGTATCCGGCAGCCCGAGCGCTGTCAGCGTCTGTCGTGGATAGACTTCCAGCACCGCCGTTCCATTTTTCACCCGGTCTTGAAAAGGCAGAACCGCGCATAGCTTCGGATCCAGCGTCGCGAGCATGCGAATTCCCTGAAACGTCATCTGCACCATTGACGGATTGCCGCGGTGCAACGGGCTTTGCGCCGCTTTTGAAATCGCTTTGTCGCAAACGCGCTTGGGCTCTTTTTTGAACTCGGTGGCAAGCTCCATAAATTGATCGAAACTCATGAAAACCAGCTGCTCAGCGACCTCTTGCCATGACTGAAACTCGGGCTTGCCTGCCTTTTCTGCCATGAACGCCAGAAACTCCGCCGGCAACGAGAAAGGAACATCAATGCCAACTGCGGTATAAGGGAAGTCAGGCTTACAAAATTCTCCAGCGACCTTGTGTGAACCAACTTTGCGGATATCCAGCACCTCGAGACCCAGATTGCCCAGCGTCCCCGCCGCTATCCACGTGTCATTCGGCACAGTTTTCGCGCCGCTGAAATCGATTCCTGCGATAAGCACTTCGGTCATGGCGACAAATCTCCTAAAATTCATAGAATTTTCTGTGAACACTTATACTTGAGAAAACCAACATTTGTTGAGACTTGACAATGACCTCCTCTGAACCGAATTCGAATTTAGCGAGCCTGGCTGGCGCCATAGGGCTCCTCATCGACCGTTCTGGCGAAGAGGATGAAATTCTCGGCAGCGTCTGGCTCATCGATTCGAACAAAGTCGCGACCTGCGCACACTTGATTACGCTTTACGGCGACAAGCTCAAGGCGCTGAAAGTTTATTTCCCTGCCGTCAATCAAAGCTACGGCATTTCTCAGGCGCTCTTCCATCCTAAATTCAATCGCAAATATTCCACCAAGCTTGCTTCAGATGGGCTCTGGGACTCACTCGCCAACATGCACTTGCAAAACTACAACGCTGCGGTTCTCACTTTGACGACCGGTTTGACCGAACTCAAAGATCAGGAAAAGCAAGTCATCAACCAGAGTTTGACGATTCCAGCGCCGCAAATCGAGCAGGGTTTGGGCGGAAATCTGGCAGATATCGATTTCTATCTTGTCGTTCAGACTATTACGAATGCCAGGAAGGAAGGCGTGATCATCATCTCTGACACGCGCAATCGACCTGTGGCGCGATTGTTCTGTCAGAACGGACGCATCGCGCACGCCATCTATAAAAATCTTGCCAACGAACTTGCCGTCTATCAGATCGTGCAAGCGCGATTGAAAGGAAATTTTTTCTTCCAGGTGAAGAGCGAGCCCGATTGGCCAGTTGAGCGTGCCATCGCCCGCCCGCCTGAGATGCTGCTTCTCGAGGCACATCGCAGAATGGATGAAATGGAAAGATTTCTCGGAGCACTGGGCGGGCCCGACGCAATATTTGTACGCGCTGTGCCTTGGATGAACGATGGAATTCTTCCTGCTGAAGTGGCCGAGACTGCGCGAAATCTCTGGCCGCATCTTGACGGCACACTCACCGTTGCATCGTTGTGGCAAGTCGTAAACGTTGATGATTACGCGGTTTACAACGCATTGATCGAGCTGTTTAAAACTCGACAGATCGAAAATGTCGACGACACGACAGAATTTTCCTCGCCGAAAGATATCGCAGGTCTGAAAGTCGAGCCACTGAATTTGGTGCCTCAAATTTCTCTCACTCCTGGTGATAGCATCGAAAATTTGAGCGTCGATTCCCGCCGTGGTCACCCGCGCATCAAGAAGGGATTTCTTCTGGGCAGCCTGGTTTCGGAAGATCCATACCACCTGCTGCACAACATGAATTTGCTTCCTGAATCGTGCGGAAGTCCGATGTTCAAGAAAGGNNGAAAACGAAGGCGCCATGCAGCAGATGCTCTGGTCTGAGTGCATCATCGAATGTTTGCAAGACGGCGGCGAAGTCGAGTTGGCCAAGCGACTGACTTCGACTGGAACGGAAATTGCCAAACGATTTACGATGTCTGGCATAGCTCCAGGCGATGAGGCCCTGACTGCGGACTTCACTCCTCCATCTGGATTCGTAAGTGACTCCGGCACCGCTGCTGGTCCAAACATCAACACAAATCCTGGAACGAACTCGGGTACCAACCCCGGCACCAATTCTGGCACCAGTGCAGATTTGGGAACCGGCGCAGTGCACCGTCCCACTCAAGCTGCTGGCTGCCGCGAAGTCGCCCGCGTCGGATGCTCCAAATGCGGCAAAACCAGTTTGGATTCCGCCCGCTTCTGCAAATCTTGCGGGCAGCGACTGATTCAAGACGTCCAATACAAGCCGCCTAAGAAGGTATTCACTCAAGCACCGCTGGTAGTGACGACGCTGGTATTCTTCCTCGCGACGTGCGGACTTCTGGCCACTCAAGCTCCGGCGAAACCTCAGTTTCTTCCCACACATTTGTCATACTTGCCCGATGTTCCGTGGATTCGTGTTTCAACGTATGGCGTCAACAAACTCGCCCACGAACCGCCGAAATGGCGCCCGATTCCAGACGGTGCAGCGCTTAACGAGAACGTGCAAGTCTACTTCTACGTTCGAGCCAACCAAGATTGCTATATGTACATGCTCAGTGACTTGCCGAAAAGCAAAACAATGAACGCCGCAATCGAATTTCCCGAGCCAAAAACGCCAGAAAAAATGCTGAAGAAGGGCGACCACTTCACGGTGCCCAGTGAAACTGTTAAGGAAGCAACCTACAAAGGCGTCAAAGGACTTATTCTCAACGGGCTAACGACGGGCGCAGGTGATACAACTATACTTATCGCCAGTAAGCAGCCCTTACCGCTGCCAGGAAACCAGGAGAACTTAAATATGTTCTTCGAAAATGCCAATCGAATTTTGAGCCTGGATAGGTTCGCCGGAGGCATAGAGGTACCAATTTCGCAGGTCGCTCCTAATTTGTTTCCGCCTGATGTTAACGATAAACCGGGTGATCTGATTTATTTGAAACGGTTGATGGAAAAGATCCCCACGGATTAAATGAGAGGTATAAGGACATGAGAGGTCGTCGCCACATAGTTGCATCGATGGTTGCTTTGCTCGGGTTGGCCGCGTGCGCCAACGCAGAAGATGCCACCAAGTCTGATTCTGACAAGTGGCAGTATGCAAAAGGGCTGTTCCGCAAACAAATGGATTCGCCCAAAGAGAATCTCAATATCGGTCTGCACTACTGGGTCGAACTTACGCCAAAGGGCTCGAAAGAGCATGAGCGCGTTTCGAACAAGCATGCATTCAGAAGTGGTGACCAAATTCAATTTCACATCCGTCCGAACATTGACGGATACGCCTATGTCGTAATGCGTAGTGGCAGCCGCGGCGAAAGCTCGGTGCTCTTCCCAGATCCAGCTCACGGTGACAACAACCGCGTCGAGCACGGCATCGATTACGCTTTGCCTTCAGGCAACGAATCTTTTGAATTCGACAAAAATGCCGGCACCGAGAAGGTGACGCTGTTGCTCTCGCGTAACCCGATCAATGCTCAGGCTTACCTGGCCAAACCAACTGATTCGCCGACCGTGATTGCGTCTGCCAGTATCGGTTCGAAAGACTTAGTGCCTTCACAAGTGTTTGTCGCCTACGCTGCGCCGCACAGTGATGGACCGCCTCCAGCAGTGCATGTAACTGAAAAGAAGAAGACTGTTGCAAATAAGACATCACCTTCTACTCCAGTTACTCCTGATGAAGCCGGTGAAAGCAAAGCTGCGAAGAAGCACAAAACTTCAAAGACTTCGACCACCACCACGACAGCTTCGACAGGTAAGCAGCAGAGCACCACTCAAACTGTTTCCTCGAATTCGAATGAAGATGCTGGCATAACAAGTGTTATCAAGAAGAGCGGAGATGGCGTGTTATTCGTCAACGTCGACCTCGACCATCGTAGTTAACGTTAAATCGATATCTTCTTAACCACTCCTTAAACACCGGGGAACGAACATATGTGTCGTATCCCCGGTGTCTACTTAGGAAGAGGTTATGGTCGTCTTATTATCACTATTGCTGTGCTCGCTGCTTTGCATCGGTATTCTTTTTGTGATCAATCCAGGTCTTTTTCCATCTTTCCTCGTTAAGCGCTGGGAGCAGCATTTCCACTACTTCCGCTAAGCACCAAAGTTAGCTGGGGTTCATGCGAAACCAGCTCTGGATGCTACTTTACACACAACTAATCGTTACATTCGGGAAGGTCTTAGTGCCTTCTTAACCCGCTGCACATATAATTTGCTCACATTGTCAATATGAGCAAGAAGTTCAATGCCCGCAGCAGCAGCCGGTCTCTTCATTATCGATTTCGTCTTCCGACCGTTCGCGAAGATCCTCGAAAAGTGGCCGATGGTCATGCTGTTGCTGGTTTTGCTGCTCTACACAATCATTGGCTACATTGTGGTGAAGTCGGTTTACTTCTCACCCGACCAGCAAAAACCTTATTAATGACCGCCGCCGCCACCGCCGCCTGAATCTGCCTTAACCGAGAGCAGCTTGGTGCTTAGCTTTTCGCTGTGCAGGTTGACCATTCCCACGTATAGCTCAGGGAAATTCTTCACCGACGCTGCCGGCACCGTGCCTTCGATCGTGTAAGTGCCCTGGTCAAGCGGCGTTCCATCCCAATCGTAAGTGTTGTACTGGAACGTAATGTCTTTGATTGGCACCTGATTGAAGTTCTTAATCCGCACCCACGCCACCGGACAGTTGATTACCCAGAAGCCCGAGATATGCCAATCAACCAGCTCGAAATAGGTTTGGCTGGTAAGAGCCGCATCACCACCGGCTCCAGCCTCGCAGCCAGAGAGCAGGCACGTCGCTAAAAGGCACACGGCAAAAACGCCGGTCCACATGAATTGCGCACTGCATCTGTTTCTTGCGGCTACCATCTTTAGCTCAAACCGGAAACCATCCGAAATATCCAGCCAAAATTCCCAGAAGTACTAATAGAGCGAAAGCCGCTAAAATTCCAAAAAAGACCGGTTCTCCCTCAGCCATAATAAGCTCACATCCCGGTGAAACCGCATTCACAGACAATTATATAGAAGATCCTATAACATGGCTTGGATATTGTGTGGATCCGTAATCGGTTTGGTAATTGGATGTTTCGGTGGATCTTGACGGAGTGTTATGGACGCAGCAATCGACTCTTCCTCGGTTGAATTGAATTTTGACCAGGTCAGGCAAGAGTTTCCCATTGAGCAGGGGTGTTTGTATTTGAACACCGGAAGCTGCGGAAGGAAGCCCCAGTCAGTGTTGCGGGCGTTGTCGCAAGGCTGGCAAGATTTGAACATCAATCCTACGCTAACCACTTTTATGGATGAGAGCGCATTAGGCGACGCTAAGCAAGCCGTCTCCCGCTTGTTTGCTGTGCCTGAGGAAAATTTATTGCTCGTCCAAAATACGACACAGGGACTGCATCTGATCATGCAAAGTCTGCTGTTGGATGACGGCGATGAGTTCGTCACCACGACCAGTGAGCATGGCTCGGTAAGCACGATTGCGCAATATTTGGCGGAAACGCGCGGTATCAAAATTCACAAAGTGGAAATAGATCCACTGGATGGAATTGAATCATTCACGCGAAAGATGATTGAAAGGTTGAACAGCCGCACGAAGCTCGTTCTGGTCAGCGAAATCAGCAGCTACACTGCCTGGCGACCAGATCTGGAAAGCCTGGAGAAAGCGACAAAAGAGCGCGGCATTCCAATGCTCGTCGATGGTGCACATTCGGGAGGGCAGATTATCTGTCGACCTGGGCAATATCGGCTCTGGGTGGGCTCTGGGCACAAGTGGCTGGGCGCGCCGAACGGAACCGGTTTCGTTTACGCTGCACCAGATCTGGTGCAACGATTGCAACCGCTGTGGTTGGGTGACGAATATTTCAAACTCAGAGATGCGCATGGAAATACTATGGCGCGGTTCGAATCGCAGGGCACAGCCGATGTTGTGCGTTGGCGGGGATTGACTGCAGCGGTCAATTTGCAGCTCGAAATCGGTCCAGAAAACATCTACAAACGAGAATTGGAGTTGGCTGCCTATCTGCGCACAGCAGTTTCGAAGTTGAATCCGAAGTTTCGAACTCCAGCAACCGCACCAAATTGCGCATTGCTTGTGATGCACTGGACACCAGAGCAAATGCCGGTGCCTCATCTGCGCGATCATCTCTGGCAGAAGTACAAAATTTGGGTGCAACCTGATTTTATGAATCAAAATCCAGGGCTAGGTGTGCGCGTGTCGTGCCATTACTCCGTTACAGAACGCGATATCGACAGGTTTGTCGAGGCGCTCAGCGAGACTTTGCGAAATGGATAGTCGCAACAAAATCGAAGCAGCCAGTGAGACTTTACGCAATGGATAGTCGCAATAAAGTCGCTAGCACCAAGAATGTGATTAGCCCGATCGCATTTGAACCGTTTCCGTTTTTGACCAACGGTCACATGATGACGATCATTCCGGCTCTGTGGGTGCGCCGCTTGCCTCCAGTTAAAACTCCCGCCGTGGACCGATTGTTTCAAGTCAAACCTCACGTGCAAGTGCTGGCCAAGTGTCATTTTGCTCAAGACGCGAAGACTCGACCGACTTTGATTATTTTGCATGGCTTGGAAGGTTCGAGCGACACTCCATATGTTCTCGGGCTAACGCACAAAGCGCTCGAACACGGCATGAACGTGGTGCGGCTAAACCTGCGCAACTGCGGGAATACCCTGCATCTCACGCCGACCCTCTACAATGCTGGACTGAGTTCTGACTTGATTGCGGTCACCAACGAACTGAGTGAAATGGACGGACTGAAAACAATTTTTGCTGCCGGATATTCACTCGGTGGCAACATCGTTTTGAAAGCTGCAAGCGAGCTAGGTTCCGAAGGCAAAGAGCTATTCAAAGGGATATGCGCAGTCTCACCAGCACTGGATCTTGCGGCATGTGTCGACTCGATGGAAAAGGGCTTTAACAGGTTCTACGAACAGCGATTTTTGTACGGATTGAAGGACAAAATTCGAATCAAGCACCAAATGTATCCGTCCCTTTATGACGTTGCGAAGTTGAAAGGGGTGACTACTCTGCGCGGATTTGATGATGTTTTCACGGCTCCTGATGCGGACTGCAAAGATTCTGCCGAGTACTATGAAAAGGCAAGTGCGATTCGAATTATCGAAAAGTCCGAAGTGCCAATTTTGATAATTGCAGCCAAAGATGATCCGATCGTTCCTTTCAAATCATTCGATTCTCCAAAATTGAAGGCACCCAACATCACAATGCTTACTCCTGAGCATGGCGGTCACAGCGGATTTCTAGGACGCGCGCCCGAAAGCAAGGGCGCCGTGCGCGACCGGTTCTGGGCGGAAAATAGAATCATCGAATTTTGTTTGGCGCAAGAGTAAAGACAGATGATCGCAACTCCCTCAATTTTACTGCTCGAGGCGTCGTCAGTGTGCCAGCTCGCATGCCCGTCTTGCCCTACTGCTGAAGGTAAAATCGACGAAGCTGTTGGGCGCGGTTTTCTCAAGTTTGATTATTTCAAGCAGTTAGTTGATACCAACCCAGACATAAGTTGCATTGAGTTGTCTAACTGGGGCGAAATTTTTCTCAATCCTGATTTGCCGCAAATCATGGAATACGCCTACAAGCGCGGCGTTAAGCTCAAAGCCGAGAACGGCGTAAATCTGAACACTGCGAAAAAGGAGGCGCTTGAAGCGGCGGTCAAATATCGTTTTCGCTATCTTAACTGTTCGATAGATGGTGCGACGCAAGAGGTCTATGAGACTTATAGAAAGCGTGGAAAACTCGAAAACGTGCTGGAGAACATTCGCACCATCAACGCGTTCAAGAAGTTGTACAACTCACCGTTTCCTGAGCTGCAATGGCAGTTCATCATGCACGGTCACAACGAGCACGAAATTCTTGTCGCGAAAAAATTGGCTGAAGAGTTGAACATGAGATTTTTCCTCAAACTTCAATGGGGCGACATGTACGGTGAAGCTGTTTCACCGGTGCGCGATCGCGAGTTTATTCGTAGTGTGCAAGCCAATCAGGTGGCTGACCGACAAGAGTTCGCGGAAAAGTTCAATCGAGATTACATTCAGCCTTGCGTGCAGCTCTGGCAAACACCGCAGGTGAATTTCGATGGGAAACTACTTGGATGTTGCATCAATCACTGGAGTGATTTTGGTGTCGTAAATGGTGCTGATGTACACGATGCGATAAACAACGACAAGATGGCTTACGCCCGCGACATGTTGATGGGGAAGGTCGAAGCGAAAAATGACATTCCGTGTACGAGTTGTTCGATTTACAAGCAGAAATTAGCGAGCGGCCGTTGGATGAGTACAGCAGACGCTTACGAGAATTTGTACGTTGCACCAAAACTTTTAGGCTCGGCCAGGACCTATAACATCATGGTTAATAAACTGATGACTGCAAAGAATCAGCGGTTTTTAAAACGTATTCGTTCGAAGTTTGATCGGTTGGTGCACTGATCTGAGCGCTGTTTTACTGAGCGCTGGTGCACTGTTTGCTGCTGCATTGGTCAAGGGTTGCAACCACGCGGCTTGTCAAGTTGAAAGCGGCTTATTCCCCAAATTCTGTGACGCTGCACATGTGTATTTTACGGCGGGGAAGAATTGTTGGGCTATAATTTTGCCAGCGCGAATCGAAGGGGAGGTACGTTGTGAAGAGTTCGAAAATAGCATTAGCTCTTGCCGCTTTACTGGCGACGGGCTCGGTGGCTCCAGCATTTGCTGATGATGATTCTGGTGTTGATAAAGCAGCAAATGCATCGTTAATTGTTACTAGAATTGGTGGTTTGGGTGCCGGTCTGGTTGTGGGCGCACCGATTGCGATTGTTCGTGAAACAACACGCAGCTATCGCGGATTGACCGAAAGTGCCGCCGATAAAGTCGGTGGAAAAGATTTCGGACCATCATGTCTGTTGGTTAGTTTGGTAACGCTTCCAGCCAGCTTGGTTGTAGGTGGTGCTAAGGGAACATACATCGGAAGCCGCAACGCTATGAAGCACGGTTTCAACGATCCGTTCAACTCTGATTCTTTCAGCGTTGGCAAGTTGGAAGAGTAATTACGAATAATCTAAATTCGATAGCGCGGCGGCCAAAAGGTCGTCGCGCTATTATTTAGCGCGGAATGGAGCGCCAGCTTCGACGGCATGGTGCGCCGGCTTCAGCCGGCAAGGGCCGCCAATTTCAAACTGGCGTTTAAAGCTAATCGTCGCAAAACTACAGGAACACCAACAACCAATGTCAGCCTCCAGCACAATAGACTTAAGCACCTGGGTCGAGAAGCTCAAATCAGCAAGAAACCGCAACGAGTTATTCGCGATGTTAGATAGTTTCCGTGTTCTTGAATGGACTGACGAACAACGCGCAAGCATCGCCAAGCTATACATGCGCCTCATCGACGTTCTTCCGCACGATGAATCTGCCGCTTCAGATGATACAGGCAAATCTGGCGGCCCAACTAAACCTGCCGAGCAGGAAGAAGTTTGGTACGAAAAAATGTGAGCACATCGTGCTTCATGTCGTGCTTTCATGTCGTGTTTTTATCCGTGCTTTGATGGTTGCTGGCTGCTTACAAACATGTGCTTAATTTGATGCATCTGTTTCCGCGCATCAAATTAAGCACATTTTTGTAAGGCCGGTTACGGCACCATATTCGGTGTTTGTCGGCGCTGAACTCTGTGACGCGCTATTCCGTTTTCAAAAAGTGGAACTTGTGGATTAAGTCTCTAAGCAGTTTCGCAGCTGTTTTCCCGTCGCCCTGACGCAATGCGTCGATTACAGGCAAATGCGCTGTGCCGAACTCGCACAGCTGCTCTTCGCCGACACGTTTTACGGTCAATCGAAAACGGCTTTCCAGCACCACAGACTCCCAAATTGACAGAAGCAGCGAATTCTTCGAACCAGCCATGATAATGCGGTGGAATTCGATATCGTGATGCGCATAATTCTTCGCGTCCTTGTCTTCTGCAGCCTTCATGAACAAAGCCGCTTCTGCTTCCAACGCAGCCACGTTGTCTTTGAAATTTGGCGCCGCCAACTGCGCCCCCAATTCTTCCAATGCCACCCGCACCTGCGATGATTCCTCGAGCTCTTGCGGTGAGATGCTGCGAACCCGTGTTCCTTTATAGGTTTCGGTTTCGACGACCCGCAGCGCTTCCAGGTACCGCAGGGCTTCGCGCACTGGAGACTGGCTAATATTGAGCTCGTGGGCGATTTGGAGCTCGATGAGTCGATCTCCAGGCTTGTAAGTGCCGTCTAGTATTCGGTCTAGCAGTATTTGCACGACGTGCTCGCGTGCGGATGACCGTTTAAGAATGAATAGCGCCTCGAAATCGACAATTCATTCTATATGTAAATTTCAATTGAGGTTGGGTTTACAGATTATCGATAATCGATTATATTTACTTGCATAGACTCTAATCCATAAGGCAGGCGTGTCTAGCCTGCCCCATCCGGGCGAAAACCAGAGGTAAACCATATGTCTGACCAGGATTATATTTACGGCGTTTTTTCAGACGTCGACAACGTTCCAAACGTCATCTCTCAATTGCATAACGCTGGCTTGCAGACATCCGAAATCTGCGTGCTGGGAAACAAAAGCGAGCAGTTCAACCAAATGGCTGGGAAGATTGAAGACCCAACCTCTAAGTACTTCATTCAATTCGGAATCGCAGGCGCGATCGCCGGGCTAATCGCCGGTATCTTCGTCTCTTTACATATCCCCGGCGTAAACGGCTTTCAGTTGATTGTGCCGCTCATGGGCACTGTTGCTGGTGGCGCTTGCTTCCCGTACTTTGTTTGCCAGCTTGCTACGTTCCTGACATCCAACAAGCCTCAGCACTGGGCAAATGTGTTTGAAGGAACCGTTCAAGCAGGCGCGGTCATCGTCATGACCGAGCCTCAATCACCTGAAGAAAGAAACGCGGCGATGAATATTTTCCTCGCCAGCAATCCAATCGAAATGATCTTCCGCCGCGCCCCTTGGGGACTTGCCGGAATGGACGGAACCGACGATACAGCTCTGGTTTCAGACGTCGAAGTGGAACGCCAAAGACGCCTCACTGCGGTTGCCTAGTTCAATCGAACGCCGTTTGACCGCGGTTGCTTAATTCGAAAATGAACAGCGCGGACGACCCTCGCCGCACTTCAGTTCAACGATTCAACGACTCACCCGAATGCACCGGGTGAGTTGTTGGGCATCTACTTTCTTTTGCGCTGATAACACGCGATAATTAGCGTTCATCATGACTATGAAAGTGCCAACGAACGCGGCTCCGTGGCGAGACACATGTCCCGAAGTTGTGCTCAGCCATCTGCAATTACCGGCAATTGATAAAATGCCGGATGAATTATCATACGATGTTGCCATCATTGGTGGTGGCTTCTCCGGTTTGAGCACGGCAGGCGCGGCCGCACGCGCCGGGGCATCGGTAGTCGTTCTTGAAGCTGCAGACGCTTTGGCGTTTGGCGCGTCGGGAAGGAATGCCGGAATTCTCTGTGCCGGTATAAACATGCCGATCACTTACACGCCGAAGGGCAGCCCCGCTGCGGCGCTATGGTCTGCAACGCAAGGAATGCTTTTTTCTGTTTTAGCGGAAGCAAAAGAAAGCGGCTGTTTCCTTGATGTGAAGCGCATCGGGGCGATGGCGCTGGCAACCAGTAAAACAGCGGCAAAGAGATTGGAGCGCGAAACAAAAGCCCGAATAGCCGCAGGAATGAGCGCCGAATTAATTTCGAAAAGCGACGTAGACCGCCTCGCTGCTGGATATCTGGACGTCGGGAAAGTGATTCAAGCGATGATGTTGCCCGATGAAGGAGCGATTCATCCGTGGACTTTACTTGCGACATTAGCGAATAAAGCGAGAAAAGCCGGCGCGCAGATTTACGGAAACGCCCTTGTGGTCGCACAAGAGAAGAACTCGCAAGGGTGGTTGATTAAAACTGAAAACGGAAAGCGCATACAGTGTCGCGGTGTAGTTTCAGCCGTCGGACCCACTATCGACACGACGGGCAGAATTTTCGCCTTGTCGTTTAAAACCGACGTGCCCGACACTTGTCCTGTCTGGTGGGACGCAAACCCTTACATTTACTACGACTTTCGTCCCGGAAACGGTTGTCTGACGGTCAGTGGCGGGCGTTACGGTTCACCTGGAACAGACAAATTAGACCGTTCATATCATGAAAAAATGGCTGTCGCCACAAGACAATGGGTGCCTTCATTGGCGCATGAACAGCCAGATTACTGCTGGGCCGTAGACTTGCACGTTGCTGCAGATTTACTGCCCGAGATTGTCGTAAAAGGCGTGAATTCACTCTCCATACAGGGTTTAGGGGCTTTGGGCGTGCTTCCCGGCATTGTCCTCGGTCAGCAAGCTGGTGCACAAATCACCAAAGATATATTGCTCAAAAGTTCGATGGTTAGTACATAGAGCGGCGCTAGTGATATTCTGGATGCCGTTACAACTACTGGTGTATAAAAAATGCCTCAAGATTTAAAATCTGCCAAAACAAAGTCCGATGCCGTTTTAGACCTAATCTCAAAGAAAAAATTGGATGGGTCGGAAATCAAAACGCTCATCGATGACTCAGTTAAATACTGGGCAGATCACGTAAACGCCGGATTTTTGCAATATCGCAAATCAGTCAGTACCGATTACACCGCTGTGGAATGGGATGACGAAGGCTCAGTTTTTCGCGACGTGAACGGTAAAGAATTCATCGATATGCTCGGTGGATTCGGTATCTACAACGTCGGACACAGACATCCAAAAGTGCTCAAAGCTGTTCGTGAACAGTTGGAAAAACAAGCGATTCACTCGCAAGAATTGATCGATCCATTGCGCACACATCTCGCTCACTTGATGTCGTTGATCACGCCTGGAGATTTGCAGTATGCATTTTTCACAAACTCAGGCACAGAATCAGTTGAAGCTTGTCTAAAAATGGCAATGCTCGCAACCGGACGTCATCACTTTATCGGCGCTGTGGGCGCGTTCCACGGAAAAACCCTCGGCTCGTTGGGTGGAACATCGAAAGCTGTTTTCCGCGAACCATTCTTGCCGCTGTTGCACTGGACTCACGTTCCATTCGGTGACATTGATTCGTTGAGAACGATGGTTCAATCATTCGATTTCTCTGGCGACAAAGTTGCAGCAATCGTTCTTGAACCTATTCAAGGCGAAGGCGGCATCAACGTTTCGCCTCCAGGATATCTGAAAGCGGTGCGTGAACTCTGCGACAAATATGGCGTCATGATGGTGCTCGACGAAATTCAAAGCGGCATGGGTCGAAGTGGCGACATGTGGGCGTGCGATCACGATGGGGTTGTTCCCGACTTGATGGCTGTCGGAAAAGCCTTCGGCGGCGGCGTGATGCCGATTGGCGCATGCGTAGGTTCTCCGAAGACATGGGCAAAGTACATTGAAAATCCGTTCCTGCACACAACCACATTTGGTGGCAACCCGCTAGCATGCGCAGCGGCGATTGCAACTATCAACGTGTTGTTGGAAGAAGACCTACCTAAGCAAGCGAAAGAAAAAGGCGAATACTTGATGCCAAAATTCGAAGAACTCGCTCGCAAGTATCCGAAGGTGCTGAAAGGCGGTCGCGGACGCGGTTTGATGCTGGGAATGGAGTTCACCACAAACGAAATCGGCTACGAAGTAGCAAAGAATCTGTTCGCCAGACAAATTCTCATCTCTGGAACATACATCAACTCTAGAGTACTGCGAGTAGAGCCACCGCTAGTAATCACATACGAGCAGTTAGATAAGTTCGTGAGTGCTCTAGAAGACTCAATTAAAGCCGTCTACAAAAGCCATTCCCTAGCCGAAGTAGCAGCCGTAAACTAAGCGCTCTTAGCAGCACGTTCCTGCACACCACCAACTTTGTGTGGTTGCGACGACTGGTGCACAAATTGCTTCCACCACATAGTGAGTGGATTACGCTCGATTTTGCGTCTCATCATTGTCGTGCGCTCGAACTTTTCAGCGCGCGACATCTTGAGCGCTCGAACGATTGCGTCGGCTGTAGCCTGATGTTTGGTTGGATTCGCCGCAAGCGCGTGCTGACCAATCTCATGCCACGCTCCAGCTCCTGGTGACAGAAGCAAAACGCCTGGGTTACTGCTTCTGCAAGCAACAAATTCCTTGGCCGTAAGATTCAAACCGTCGCGTACCGGATTCACCAGCATCGCATCAGCGACCGCATAGAGTGGTGCCAATTCTGCGGGGCTCAAGCCTTCTTCTACCCAGCGAATCGGTGTCCAACCGTCTTTTGCCCAACGCTCATTAATCGAGTCAGCCAGTGCTCTACAGTCGTCCCAATACTTATCGAAAACGGCTACGCCAGCGCGGCTGCGTCCACAGATTTGAACAAAAGACACATCGCCGCGCAGTTCTTCATTTTGCTCCATAAGCAGATCAATTATCTTCAAACGATCCAAAACTGCTTTGGTGTAATCAGCACGGTCGACTGACAGCACAAATTTTTCGCCGTCTTTTAATCCCACTTTGCTCAAGGGAGCCGTACCTTCTTTGGCAAGTTCGTTCCATCTTTCGTTGTCGATGCCTAGCGGCTGCACGACGATTTTGGTTGACGCCGATATAGGAGCAAGTTGCTTCAGCAGTGGACGCATCACATACGATGACAGTTCACCACCAGCCACCATCTCAAGTTCGCGCTGAGCCATAGCTGTTTGCGTTTTATAGACTGACTGAGTTCTAGTATTGATGTTGAAGTCACTCAGATTCTTTCGCACAAATGCCATAAAGTTCTGAGCGTATTCGCTAGTGTGGAAGCCGATGCTCTCTGCGGAGAGCATTCCACGAGCGATTTCGCTGATTGCTTCAACATACTCTTCTTTCACATTTTTCGGCCATGGAATATGCCAGAAGATATTGCTTCTACCACCTTGCATTCCCAGCAAGCGTGGTAACAGTGCCAATTGATAATCTTGTACGAAGTAGCGTTTCTTCGTTGCGCGCTCAAAATTAATATACTGCGCAAACGTACTGTTGAAGCGCTTATACTGCTTTCTGTTTTCTGGATTATATGAGGCGTACTCTGGCAAATCGTGCATAAGCGGCCAGATGAATTCGTTGCAGTATGCGTAGTGTCCAGTAACAACGGAATCATCTAACTGTGTCACAAATTTTCTGTCACTGTTAGACGGTGTCAGATACTTCAGCGCATTTTCGCCGAGGAACCACCATGAGACATCAGCTGTCTGCTGACCTCTCCATGCTGTTTCCAAACCGGAAGAAACACCACCCGCGGCACCAGGCCCACGATAAGAGACAACATCCATCTTTGAGTCACCTGTTGATCTAGTCTCTGGATACTCTCCAGTTTCACTGGTGTCATGACGTGACGTATTGCAAAGATGTTGCGTAATTTAAACTGTTTTCATTCTACCGGCGTTTTTTTTGAAGTGCTTTGCTGGCGGGCATTTCGGGGTTGTTTCTGCTGCTGCTCGCCCGCAAAGAATTTAGCGAACGGCCGTATTTAAGTGTCATTTGAAAGAAAAACGTGACATTTTTTCGGAACAAGTGAAGCGGTGGCTCATCTGTAGAGCCACCGCTGACCTAGATCCTCTCTGCGTCATTCTGGAAACGACTAGCCACTCTTACGAAATCGGTTCATGTTGCCACTGCCGAAATCACTGTCCACGACCTTGCCGACGGGGCTCTGCAGCCGCATCATTGTCTTCTGTGCCCGATGTGCCACATAAGGGTTTTCGTCCTCGCTCAAAGCTTCCAACATCGCTTTATCGATATTGTAGTTTTCGGCCAAGCAAAACCGGACATCTGGATTTGGATCTTCAACAAGCAGCCACAGGATATCATCAGAGGCCGTGGCGTCCTCGGCTACGGACAACAACCAGCGCCTGTACGACTCTTCGTTCTCATCTTCCATACTGTGCTCGAACATTTCTTCGAAGTGACTCAAGATTTCGTCGACAGCACCAGATATAGAGTCAACTTGTAAAGCTGCATCGCTCGACTCCTCCTCAGTTCGACCGGGAGTGCGTCTAGCCTGCATATCAGCCTCGTAGGCGTTGAACAAGTCGCGCAGGGTGCGACTGTGAGCGTCACGCATATCAGAATTTCCAGCTGCGTTGTATGTTGGGATGACACCACTTTCGTTTTGGTCGCGAATGAGCGCCAGGCTTCGCAGGACGTATTCGCTCACCATTTTGCCTTTTAATGACTTATTGATGAATCGTTGCAGGTTCAGGTGGTCGATGCCCATGCCTGGATGTTGCAGCTCGATTCTCCTCAGCAGTGGTTCGTCGCGCAGCACTTCGAAGTAATTGAATTGTTTTGCGTTCGACCCGTCCACACTAGGTCGCTGACTGCGTGGACGATATTTCATCAGTCCATCGCTCCAGTACTGCATACCTGCTCTACTGGTCTGCATCGCGCGTTGTTTACGTGCTTCATCCAAGTTCCCGAGCAGGTAATTGTCAGGCTCCGCTGTCACGGGCACCGTGTCTGGCTCGGCAGACGGCTCGTCGAGTTCCGCCTCAGGCAGGGTCTGGTCAATCATCAAGTCGATCCCTGCGGGCGGCAGTTCGTGCTCGGCAACTAACTTGTCGATCGCGCTGCCTGGCACGCCTTCGCTGTAATCAGAGGTCTTCAGGATCTCTATGTCGTTTCCCTCGACCACATCGAGGCCGGTGGCGTTACGTGGCTGAGAATGTCGTTTCCCGCCGCCGAACATGCGTTTTATAAAATCGAACATATTGCTATTTCTCTCTAACTTTGGCTGAGTCAGTCGCGTTCTTCCGTGTTCCGACGGGGTTCTTTCCACTTTGTTCCAAAGTTTAAGGTGGAATAGCTGCTCCAACCCAGGCATGAGAGCCAACTTTAGTCTGAGAACTTGCTGTAGCTCGGAACAATCCTCGCTGTAATTCCGCCTAGGACCCTGTAAGCCGATGTTCTAAGGAGTCATGATCGTGTCAGCAAACAGCGCAATTTCGAGAGTTTTGAACTATCCAGCATATGCCCACGGCATGGAAGACGCGGTAGTCGATCTGGTCGTAATACAATGGATTATGCAAAAGCTCAAAGTTGATCGCATGCGATTATCAGCACAGTTTGCGAATGATTGGCAGAATTTCGACGAATCTAATTAATTTGTTGCACCACCAGCGGTGCATTACTACTTTTTTTCTGCATCCACCGCAGCTACTACTGGTTCGTTCTTCTGTGACTGAACGGGTGGAGTTTGTACTTCTCCGCCTCGTTTCAACAAACCCAGGCGATACATTTCGGCGTGGTCACTATATTTAGACTTGGCGTTTGTACCGAGAATGAAATCGGCGAATGGAAAGACCACGTTGAAATTTCTGTGCGGGTAGCGATGGTGAAGAAGGTGGTGACGGGCTAACAGCTTGTAGATCGGCCACTTACCAAAAACGCGATCTTCAGGCTTGTGCATCTCGAGGTGAATCTGATTCCACAAAAAGTGGTGAACTGCTACAACAAGCGCGAATGTAGCTCCCCCTAGAGGTGAGAATAGCCCGATCAGGATTATGAACGGCAACATCTCGAGTTCGCCTTCCATGATGTTTAGTCGTATACCTTTGTCCTCTCCCGGAGGCAGCGGTTCGTCGCGAAAGATAATTTTGTAAGTGCCGTGGTGTAGAACGGCATGACTTTCCAGCATTCGTTTGAATGGTTTCACTCGTGAACTCAGATAATTCCGTTTGTGCATAAGCCTGCTATGCACTTGATGTTCAATAAACGACATCAGAATGCATGAGAAAAGAAGCCATCCAACAAACTGCAATAACAGCATCAAGTAACCTTCATGTAACCGGGTATCCAGGCTGGCCTACAGCTTCACAGTGGCGCCTTCTCGGATACCGATTTCGAGCGGCTGAAAAATTCTGTACAGATCTCAGTTCTACTAGTCATGTAGCCACATAATGGTAACCGCTTTTGCGCCGAATCTTTCTTTTCGCTTGGCACTTGGAAACATCTCATAACCCCACGGCCTAGTCTTCTCTAACTCGCAACACAAGCCAGGTCCGGCTCTTCCGCTAGAAACCAAGATCCTTCAAATGACCTCATGTTCTGAAACCGTCAAAAAATTCACTTATTTGCGGACTGTAGACCACAAGTAAGCGTACAGATCAGTTGTGTAGAAATAGTGTGGCGCTGGGCTTAACTATGAGACGAAACGTGAACTTTCCGTCATCTCCGCTGCAAGCATTTCTTTCTTTTTCGAGTTCATGCGAGCCGATAGTTGGGACAGCGAGTAGGTTACGTCAGAACAGCGTTGTTCGATTCGCATGAACAATAATTCTTCTGCGTCGAATATATGTTTCTCGAGACGCTCACCAACACGGGCAAGCAGGGCTCCCAGTTCACTCGGATCCGCGGTCTCCAGTTCAGCCAGTAAAACTTCGACTGAGTGGAATTCTTCTGCTGGGCGTTTCATGTGCTCGTAGCGCACATGGCGCGAAACGAATGGATAGAAGTATTTCACTTCCAGCTCCGCATGCACTTTTGCGATGCAGACTAATTCACGTAAAAGCTGACGCTTCAGCTCAGGTTCATCTGTTGCTCCGATAATCGTAATCATGTCGCGCATTTGCGCATGTTCGGTGCGTAAAATTTCGATAGCGTTCTGTTTTTCTGCCAGTCCTGACATTTGTTCGATCTCTTTCTTAGTAAAGAGGATGGAGACACCTCCATCCTCTCGGGCTCAAATTTTACTGGGGGGCAGAAGTAGTCTGCGTTTCAGTCGTCGTAGAGCTGCTAGCTTCCGGCACAGCAGGAGCTGCTGGCGCAGGCGCAGGAGCGGCTACTGGTACCGGCACTGGTACCACCACTTGAGTGGCAGGAGCTGGTTGTGGCGCCATCGGAACCTCTGGTACCGAGGCTGGTGGAGCCTGGTTGATCACGGTCATGCTTGGTGCTGCTGGAGCTGGCTGCACAGTGGTTGTAGTCACCGAGCTAGTCGAGCTGAAATAGTAGATTGCAAATCCGATAATAGACAGAAAAACGAGCGCAATGATCGCATAGGCTGCTGTCGAATCTGATTGTGGCGACGTGACCAAAACGTCTGGGTCTTTCTCTCGGATAATCATGATTTCCCTCCTGGAAATGGTTGTGTGATTGATGCCTTAAACAGTCAAACGACAGACGAAGTCTGCCAGCGCCGCTAGCAGACTTCATTGCCCAAATTTAGTGTGAAAGCTTCTCTGCTGCTTTTTCTGAACCAGCTTTCAATTCGTCCCAGGCCAGTTTCAGCTCGTCGAATGCTTTGTCCATGCCGCCTCTGAACTCGGTCCAAGCCTCTCCGCTAGCTGCTTTCACTTCGCTGAAACGCTTACCAGCAGCTTCACGCTTTTCGTTCAACTCTTTCAATTTGCATGCAGCCTGGTCTTTGGCTTCGCCAGCTTTAGCACTCAGTTCGCCGGCTTTGGAAGTCATTTCGTCGATCTTCGCGCCGATCTCTTTGAGCTTACACTCCATGTTGCCTTCGTAGTCGCTTTTAGTACTGCATTCCATAAGAAACTCCTTTTCTCTTTGTACCTGTTCGCTCGGTTAGTGACCTCAACCGGACAAGTAAAGTTCCGGGGCGCGCAACAATGTGCTTGGATCGATTTCGCCGCGTACCAAAATCTGGGCTAACCGCGCTTCTCGAGCAGCGATTTGTAGACAGCCTCGTAGGCGTCAACCATCTTCTCGACACTAAAGAGATTCTGAACACGTTCGACGCAATCATTCCTATTTATATTCTTCAATTCTGGAAATCTATTCACAAGCTGATCTACTGACGAACCGATGATTGATGTTTTGGGATCATCCAGCACTTCGCGCACTGAGCCGCGGTCGAACGCCATGACGGGAGTGCCCGCTGCAAGCGATTCAGCCATAACTAGACCGAAGGGCTCACTGAAGTTGACCGGATAGACAACTGCCAACGCTTTTCCATAAAGCTCGACTTTCTGATCGTGGTTGACTTCTCCAATAAACTCCGCATCTGAATTTTCCAGCCGTGGTTTTACTTCCGTTTCAAAATAGGCTTCATCATTTTTGTCGACTTTGCCAGCTAAAGTCAGTGGCATGTGCAGCTGTTTCGCGATGTCCAGCGCTTCCGCCGTGCCCTTGTCTTTGCATAATCTGCCGACGAACAGAAGTCCTGCGCGCTGATCGGTATCGTTCTCGCTGCGGAAATCCTTCACGCGTATGCCATTGTATACGGTGCCCACATAGTTGAGCTGGTCAGGATAGTTCAACGCTCTGAACGAGTCACTGATTGCTACATAAGGAAGATGTTTGTATCGCAAGTAAATGCCCTCGCAGTAAGGCTTTACTTGGTTATGCATAGTCGTGACCGTGGCGCATTTGAGTCTGTCGAGCACAGGTAGAGCCGACCAGCTCATGTGAGAATGAACGACGTCGAACTGATCCTGACGATTTTCAACTTCAATCAGAGTCTGCATATCGAATGCTGGCCACTGCAGCATGTTGTACTTTCCGCCCGCGCGTAGCGGCTCGTCAACGACTGTGACAAGCTGGGCCGATGTGACTGAGGTGCCCGAAGCGAAGAGCGTTACCTCATGCCCACGTTTGACCAGCTCTTCAGTTAGAAGGCTGACTATGAGCTCGGTGCCGCCATATCCTTGTGGTGGCACTGGCTCGGTGTTAGCTGCTACCTGGGCGATTCGCATTTATGGCTCCTTGGTGAGTCGACGATTGATTTGGCAGAGTCAAACTGCACTTGAGCCATGACGCTGAATCGTTGAGTAAGGTGCCCTAATTTTTTTGTTCGCCAGGTTAGTTATCAGTCAGGTGGTTTGCGACAAAATGAGGCTGATTCTTGCTTGTGTAAGAAGCTTGTAAAAGCAGGTAAAAACCTGACTGATTCTGAAATTTTGAGGTTTTAAGGTGGAACATCTATCTAGTGAATCCGGTCTTGATTTCCCTGCGAGTGAGAGGTGGTTCCTGTGTTAAGGAACGAAGCGGTTGAATCATCAACATTAAAGATGCTTGGCGAACAAGACGTCGTCGCGGCTGTCGAAGCTCTGTTGAGAGTCGATTCCCTCATGGCTCCGCTGCATCGCAAAGTTTTCGACTACATTGCACGTTCTCGCAACTCCGAGTTGTTGACCAGATTGGCTTGTCATGCAAACGCTGACGTTCGTAGCGCCGTCGCCTCAAATCACGAACTTCCTGAAGAGTTAGGTTGGAAGCTGGCTGAAGATAGCGCTTTCACCGTGCGCGCGAGCTTGGCTGACAATCATTTTTTAGCGGCTTTTCTATTGGAAACTTTGGCCGAAGATGAAGATGAGCGCATTGCTCAACGGGCAAATCGCTCGCTCGACAAGCAGAATGCCCCCTCGCCGGTTGAAACATTCTCGAGCAAAGTTTTCCACTGGATGCACCTGGCATTGCCTACTGCCAAGCAAACCGGTTAGCCAAGATCCGTTAAATATCCCCATGCTTTCGCTCATGCCGCAGCGGTTATGCTCTAAACTTTGTGTGGCAAGAGCGGAGTCTTATGGAACCACCATCACTTAGCGGCCTTGAACCTGAACAGGCGGCTAAAAACGCTCCTCGCAAAGAGATTTTGGCTTGGGCGTCATACGACATCGCCAACGCAACTTATGGAACTGTTGTAGCCACAACTATTTACAACGCCTATTTCACTGCGGTCGTGTGTGGACCCGAGTCTGGGCTGGCCAAGGGTGCTGGAACGTTGTTGCTGACAGTTATTATTTTCATCTCAAGCCTGGCGATCGTCGTTTCCGCACCTATCGTTGGCACCATATCTGATGCCACTGCTTCGAAGAAAAAATTGCTTTTCGCTTCCACCTTTATATGTGTAACAGCAACAGCATTTTTAGCTCTCTGCGGCGCGGGCGCGGTGATACCGGCTATGGTGACGTTGATAATAGCGAATACCGCGTTTGGTACAGGCGAAGATTTGGTGGCGGCTTTTCTGCCGGAACTGGCTACGAAAGACGATATGGGGCGCATTTCGTCGTTAGGCTGGGCGGCTGGATATGTAGGTGGTTTGCTGTCACTTGGCGGATGCGGCGCTTATGTTCGATGGGCCATGTCACAAAATCAAGCTTCTACTGATTACGTGCCGATCATCATGCTGTTTTGTGCGATATTTTTCGGAGTCGCTTCTCTTCCAACGTTCGTCGTACTTAAGGAGCGCGCCGTTCCTGACCCTGAAGTGATGGGCAAAAATCCTATGCGCGCTGGATTTGAGCGCCTTCAGACGACGGTGCTACATGCTCGACATTACAGAGACCTGGCCAGCTTTTTGATTACTCTTTTTCTCTATAGTTGCGGCACGACAACGATTTTCCATCTTGCTTCCGTTTACGCGCAGGAAGTGATCAAGTTCACGTTTCTAGACTCTATCATCATGATTTTGGTTGTGAATGTCACTGCCGCAATTGGTGCGTTGATGTTCGGATTCGTACAAGATCGAATCGGCTCAGTCAAAACATTGTTCATAACATTGTCTGTTTGGAGTGTTGCCATCGCTGTTGCGGCTGCTGCTCAAGACAAACCACAGCTTTATATCGCTGCCATTCTCGTCGGAATAGCGATGGGCTCAACTGGGTCGGTTGGTCGCGCCCTGGTGGGGCAATTTGCACCGAGGGGACGCTCAGGCGAGTTCTTGGGGCTCTGGGGGGTGGCGGTCAAGCTAGCCACTGCAATTGGTGCTATCAATTTTGGTGCGATTCTATGGTTGACCAACAACAACTATCGCATCGCGATAATTTCAGAATTGATTTTCTTTGCTGCTGGAATGATTATGCTCTCCAGAGTGAACGAGAAGCGAGGCATATTAGCCGCTGAAACCGATGTTTCAAATCCGCTCGCGTAGCGCCCCTGAATCGCTACTGGGGCGCTTCCAAATTGCGATGGAGTATTCGCGATTAAGGATTGCACTGCACGGATCGTTCGTGCATCTTCAATGTCTTCTGAATATCAAAGTGCTGCCATAAATAGTGGGCATACGCTTGATAAACGTCTGAGAAGAACGGTGTTCTAAGCAACCGAGGATCATCGTGATGAATTTTCTCGGCGACTTTTTCGAACTCCGCAAACAGGCGTTCTTGTTCTGCAGAATTTTGCATGCCAGCTATTTCAGCAAGTCTACCGATAACTATCGCTTGCTCTTCAACGTAAGTATCACCATCTTGCTGCCATTCTGTCAGCGCTTTCTCATACTGGATTTTGGCGTCTTCAAGTTTATTCTGTCTGAAAGATTCCTCTGCCATCTTGCTCTGACCGAGGGCTACGTAGCTCCAATCTCTGAGGTCACGGTCTGCAGACCGCATCAGTTCGCCAATGTGCAGACGCGCTGCTGCTGCCTCCGGGTAGAGTCCACGCATGAAGTAAGAATCGGCGTTTCGTATAAACAGATACAACTGATCCTTCGTTTGAAGTTGGGTCCAAATGTAATTTTTCTTGGTTTTGGTCAGAAGGTCTATCGCTTGTCCGTAACAGTATGAAGCAGTCTTGTAGTTCGGCTTCGGTTTGAAGTAAACGCAATCACCTTTGCCAAGATATGCCAGCATCAGTTTTTCTTTTGCATTCGAGCGCATCACACCAGTGTCGCGATTGATAGCAAGCATCAAGTCTCTGATGGCGTCGCTGTATTCGCTTACTGCTAAGTCATATTCGTGGTGCTTTCTTTGAGAATTGGCTTTGGTCAATTCTGCGCATCCCAGGTCGAACAGTCTGTTCGTTGTATCGATGCCGCGTGTATTTTTAAGCGCTTGTTCCTGTCCTTGCAAGGCTAAATCTACAGCGGCGCCAAGGAACATTGATTTGTCTTGATCTTTGTCTTCGATAGCTGGTTTGTCTGCGTAGGCATGCCAGATAGGGTTCTCGCTCATCAACTCTGGAGTCGGTTGTCCTGCCTTGACAACGCTGATAATGAAGTTAGCCCCAGACAAAGTTGCCGCGCCGAGTAGAGCTGAAAATGCAATCGTCAAATACATCGACTTCGCGGTTCGTCTTAACCCGTTCAACTCGAGTTTGTTTTTGATCTTTTGTGCAATTCCCTTTTTCTCATGCACCGCGTTCAGATCGACGAGCATGTCGTCCATTTCCTGATAGCGCTTGGCTGGATCTTTAGCCAGAGCTTTGAAGACAATTCTTTCCAGTGCGTCGATGTCACTCAAATCAGGGCGAACTTCTTTAAAGCTTGGTGGCACATCGTGAATGTGTTTCATCATCGTTTTGAAGACACCGTCCGATGCATGGGCGGGCTCTCCGGTGATAGCTTCGTACATGACGCATCCGAAAGAATAGATGTCAGATCGAATGTCTAGCGGTTGTCCCAAGCATTGCTCGGGGCTCATGTAGAGCGGGCTGCCTAGCGCTTCGCCTGTTTGCGTGAGTTTGGTATTTTCTTCGCTTTCAACAAATTTGGCTACACCGAAATCAACGATTTTCACCTGCATCGTGTTGCGATCGTCGAAGTTGAGCATGATGTTGCTTGGTTTGATATCTCTGTGTACGATGCCTCGCTGGTGTGCGTGACTAATTGCTGCTGCGGTTTGCTCGAAAATGTCGATGGCGACATTGTTCGTCAGAAACTTTGTCTTGGAGAGCAAGTCTGCAAGCGATTCTCCGGGTACGTAGTCCATGACTAGATATGGTGTTCCGTCGTCGCTGACTCCGTAATCATGCATGGAAACGATGCCGGGATGCTGTAGCCGACTAGCCGCTTGAGCTTCCTGCTTGAATCGCATCAAACTGGATGTTTTGGACGAGAGGTGAGTGTGAAGGGTTTTAATCGCGACAAGCTTGTTCAGGGCTTCGTGCAGAGCGAGATAGACTACGCTCATGCCACCAGTGCCCAGCACTTTTTGAATTCGATATTTTTCTGCGAAAACTGTGTTGAGGAGCGGATCTAATGGCTCTTCAAACTCGTCGACGTCCCTGGTTGGGGGCGGTGCGGTCGTGCTTTCCACGTTCTGGTCGAAACCACCAGAATCTCGTGTTTTCGATTCAATCATTATGTTTGCAGCCTCTACAGTTTTCTTCCCGCCCAGTTGAGTTCGTAATCAGGCTGTGCCTGGTTTAATGATTGTTTTTTTCGGGAAAATTGCGTGTGGGGGCGACTTATGACACTTAGATCGAAATTACTCGTGGCGGCGCTGAGTTGCAGTGCGATTTTTGCTACTTTTGCTGCTCCAGCAAAGTGCGAAAAGCCCGTACAAGCTTGGGAAGTGAAACAGACTTCCTACAATCTTGGCGCCGTAGACATCATTATCGCCAAGGATGGAATGAGATGGCACAACGACAAGGTTGGCATGACATTGTTGATGCACGCGCCAGATTGGAAGTTAAATGCTTACAACGAAGCTAATAAGAAGTTCCTTGTTTTGAACAAAGAGGAAGCGCTTGAGATGTTTCAGCAGCAGCGCCGGCGAGATCACTCCGTTATAGATGCCCCTATCCGTATGGACAAAAATCTCGTCATTGCAGGGGTGCCTGCCGTTTGCTATTGCTACGCCCATGATATGAGTGGTGTGCCGATTAAGTTCGCGGTTGATGTAACCAACACTCTAGAGCGCGGCACTAAACTGAACGCCGAGCAGAAAAGGTATGTTGATAACGCCATGAAACATGAGCGTCGTGAATACTGGATGTCAAAGGACATCACAGTATCACCAAGAGTGAGTGGCGTCTTTATGGAAAAGATTGCTGCAACTAAATATGGTGACTGTTTGCCCCTGCGTCTGATACAAATTGGAAGACAAGGCGTTCGAACGACCATGTTTGATACAACTGAAGTTAAGAAGATTGTTTTGAAGCCTGATACGTTTAAGTTGCCCACCGGATACACGAAGGCTGAAAACAAAATTGCCTTGCTGGTCAACGATAACGATCTCGGTGGATTGTCTGGGGAAGAGCCAAGTAGTTTGTTAGCAAAGCCGCAATCAAGGAAACATGAAAAAGTACACCGGTAACATTTTTAAATTCGCGGCTGTCACCGGATATAGTGCTCTTGTTTTGTCGTTGTCAATTTGCCCTTCGGCTTGGGCTGATTCTGCGCAAGATTCGGCGAGTCCGAATACACCTACACCAGCGAGCCAGGAAGCACCAGCAAGTACGACTGCACCGGCGAGTGCGCCGGTAAGTGCTACGTGCAGCAGAACTCTGGACCGACATAAGACCTTCGTCCAGTTTATAGAGGCTGTCACCGATAAGCCGGTCCCTCAGGAAATCCAAGATCTCTTGCAAGGCGTCGTTAGCCTTGAACGAAAGGGAGACGCCATCGAACTAACCAAAGAGGATGGCACCAAGTCTTTGCTCGGCGCTGACACTCACTTCGGCGCCACCGTAATTGGTGATTTTTCAGACGCCAGAGACAAAGTAGCCGCCAAATTTGGAACGGAAGTGGGCACACTCATCGATGAATTCGTCGGAGTGACTGCAAACGGCTCTCACCTCGAGGTTATTCGTAACGGACCTGAATTTGAAGAGATTGATTTAAGCGAGCATAAGCTTAAAAAACAAGTTCCGTTGAAGCGTATTCGCTTATCCAAAATATCCGTCGATGTCGATGTTCAAGATTCACATCCAGTTCTCAAAAACATCACCGGAATCGAGGCAGTCCCCAACGCCGGCTTTGAGATCCCAATAGTTCTCAGAGAATTTTCGCGCTCAAAAAATCAAGATGGCGATGATGTCTTTACGTTCGGAGTAAAAAATCCGCTGCCGCTGGTTAAGCCTTTCAAGAAATTGTTTGGTATCAAAGAGATCATGCCGTTGACATGGACGGTCAAGAAACCAGACACAAAGGAAATCGGTTCGAAGGAGTCCGTAGAGCACACCGAGAATGGCTCGACTGAACCCGATGAGCACAAAGCGATTGGCGCGAAGCAACCTGCCGAACAGAAAGAATAAATCCAAAAGTAGTAACTCGACCGGTTGCTCCACAGACTGTGGCATCCGCTTAGCGAACTTGCTGGCTCGGTCTAGCTGACCATTCCCTGAATCGCTTACACCATTTCGTTAAACCACTTTTGGGAATTCACAAAATCTCTAAGGTGTGTAGAATTGAATAGTAGGCAGTTGGAATCCCGAAGCAGCTTACACGTGATTTTGACTGCCTATAACTTTTTTAGTTTGGGAATCCTTCCACTTCCTGAACCCAACAAGCAATGCGCCCGGGTTATTCTGGGCGTTTTTGTTGCGAGCGAAGCGGCTTTTCCGTTAAGATAGACCTTCAGTTGCTCACAAGGATTTTCCCGTGTCTGAATTAGCATCCGGTTTGAAGATGGTTGAAGATCTGTTTCACGGCGCCACCAAAGGTTTTTTCGCGAAACTTGATGAAGTGACATTCAAGATGACCTTGAATGGACTCAAGGCTGAAGACTACGACGCGATCTCAATTACTATCGATCAACTTATCAAGGAACATCGCGCCATCAGTATTCCGCCACTATATGTGGTGTCGCAAGCTCATCCGAATGTGAGAGTGCGAACAAAGGCATACGAAGCACTCAAGAAGCTGGACCCAGATCTCGAATTTGAGCATTTGACCGAGGGCAAGCCTGTTGACGAAGCAACGCGAGTGCTCGTGGAAAGATTCGGTAACTTCAAAAAATGAGTGATTTGTCTGAGCGCTTTTTCTTTGTTCGACACGGGCAGACCGATGCCAACATCAGCAACTTGGCTGCTGGCGCGGGCTGGGATATTGAGTTGAATCAAACTGGACTGACTCAGGCGCAAGAACTTGCAGCAAGCGAACACATAAAATCATGTGTGAATGTCAAGACTATTTGCGTTAGTCCGATGATACGAGCGAAGCAGACTGCTGAGGCGTTGCGCGCGACGATCGATGCTCCCGTTGTCTACATCGACGAATTAAAGGAGTGGCACCTGGGCGATTGGGAACGCCGTGACTGGACCGAGCTACCAAGCCTGTTTCACGCAGATACGAATCCGCCCAACGGCGAGAGTCAATTGGAGTTTGGACAACGAATTGCGATCGGTTTGCAGAAAGCTTTAGCTCACGAAGGTCCAGTGCTGATTGTCGCGCATGGTGGTGTTTGGCATGCCATCGCCAAAATTCTTTCGCTACCTGGCGGAAGCATCACGAACTGCGAACTGAAACAGCTGTCCCGTCCTCACGCTGAAGCCAACTGGGAGCTTCTTGCCAATGACCTTCAGACTTTAGATTGAAATTGTTTCCAGTACGCGCTGTTGTCAACTTGCGGTGTTGCCTGTTGTGTGTCGGGTTGTGAGTCTGGCGGCGACTGGATGACTGGCGTCGTGTTCTCGATTGGCGTGGTCTTATCGATCTGTGCCGGCTGCTTGTCTGAAGGTCCCGGGTTTTGACCAACTCCAGCTGGGGGTGCCTCTTTCGGTGCCGCCAATTCAAATAGCTTGTCTAAGTCTGGCTTTTCTCCATAACCTTCGTTTGGCCAGCGTCCGTGCGTGGTCGACCGAACCAGTGGGAAAGCAAATGCGCCGAGCGGCATGCCCAGCATTTTGTTCTGCATATTCCATCCGTAGGCGACTGTTTTACCTGTTCCGTAGCCAAGTCCGAATCCCAAGAGTCCCTCTAACATCTGTTTGCCGAAAGAATCATTCGGATGCATTGTGTCTAGAGCAGTCGTAACTCCAGTTGCGAGGAACGACCACTTCTGTCCGACGGCTGCCACAGCCATTCTACTTATGTTACTGACTAAGCCTTGTGTGCTGTCTCTCCAGCCGAGTGCCTCTTGATCAGCTTTTACATCTTTGAGCACTTGTTCGCGAGAGAGCGAGCCAGCTTTCTCTGACTCGGTTTTGTAATCGAGTTCGAGCTTTGTCAGTTCGTCTGAGGCGCCGTTGTGAATCCAGGTGAGAGCCTTTTCTAAGTAGCTTGCGTTAGTGTCATGCTGGCGGTGATAGTCGATTTCCTTTTGAAGCGCTTGCAGTGTCAGCGATTGCTCTGAAGTCGCTGGCAGTCCGAGATTTGACGGCGCTTCCTTTATAGAATCTTTTTCCACCATTGCGGGACCTCTTAGTATCGTGGCTGCAGAGTAACAAGCGCACATAACAGGGAGATAACACTGAGAGGTAAAGAAAAGCTTGGCGTGCGCCCCATATTGGGCTCCGATGGTATAGCATTTCCTCTTCGTTGGCTGCCGACCTGGAATCGAGGGGAATGATGAGCGTTAAGACAGAAAAATCAACAAGCGTGAAAGCTTTTATCACTAGGCACTTTCGCCACTTCAACGCGGCTGTTGTCGTAGATGCTGCGGAAGCGTATGTCAAACACTTGCAGAGTGGTGGCAAGATGTTTGTCACTCTGGCAGGCGCTACAAGCACTGCGGAGTTGGGCTTGTCTCTCGCTGAGATGATCAGACAAGACAAAATTCACGGCATTTGCTGCACCGGTGCCAACCTCGAGGAAGACATCTTCAACCTCGTTGCACACAACAATTACGTGCGCTTGCCGAACTATCGCCATCTGTCGTCAGAAGAGGAAGTGGCGCTTGCTGACAAAGGTTTGAACCGCGTCACCGACACCTGCATTCCTGAAGATGAAGCGATTCGCAAAATTGAAAAGGAAGTTTTGCAACTTTGGAAAGCTGCTGATGAAAAAGGCGAATCGTATTTCCCATACGAATTCATGTACCAGTTGATCAACAAGAAGATGATCGAAAAGCACTATCAAATCGATCCGAAAGATTCGTGGTTGATTGCTGCTGCTGAGAAGAATTTGCCAATCTGGACACCAGGCTGGGAAGACTCAACCCTAGGAAACATCTTTGTTTCGCACGTTATTCGCAAAGACATCAAAAACATTCACACAGTGCGCAGCGGGCTTGAGTCGATGGCGACACTTGCTGATTGGTACAAGGCTACTGCGCCAAATTCTCCAGTCGGATTCTTCCAATTGGGTGGTGGCATCGCCGGTGATTTTCCAATTTGCGTAGTGCCGATGATTCGCCAGGACCTCGAAGAAGAATGTCCGTTCTGGGGCTACTTCTGTCAGATCTCTGATAGTACAACGTCGTACGGGTCATACAGCGGTGCTGTTCCGAACGAAAAGATCACCTGGGGTAAGTTGGATCTCGATACGCCAAGATTCGTAATCGAGTCTGACTTTACGATTGTTGCTCCGCTAGTTTTCGCTTACGTCTTAGACTGGTAAAATTCAACATCCTGCTTGCAAAAGGGTGCACCATATTTGGTGCATCCTTTTCTTTGAGTAAGTGCGCTTTAGTAAAAGCTTCGCAGCAAATGAATAGATCTTCCATTTTCACTTGACTATTTCTGTGGTAAAATGAAAACCGTTTCCGTTTAAGTAGTGTGAAATGTCAGCAAAAGCCGGAGCCACCTTGGAAAAAGTGACCAGGGAAGTGAACGAACACAGCCACGAGCACGGGCATGAGCATGTGCATGGGGCGGCGTGTGCGCATGAAAACCTCGTCCACTCGCACGGGGGCGGACATGTCGAGCCAAACAGCCCCGAGCACTTCGAAGAACATACAAGTCGCCAAACCATCGTCTCTATGGACGCTTTAGGGATCTTTGCTTCGACGCTTTGTCTCATCCACTGTCTCGCTATGCCTTTCGTCGTGGCATTTCTGCCCCTTTTGGGACTGCAGTTTTTAGAAGGTCATGCCGCTCACCAAGCCCTGGCAGGCTTTGTAGTCGCATTCGGTTTGTTGGCCATTCTGCCTGGATACATGAAACATCGCAAGCCGGCTGTATTGGCTGGGCTTATTGTTGGCTTGACGCTGGTGCTGTCAGCGACCTTTGGTTACGTTGTTGGCTTGAGTGAAGCCGCCGAGCTGCCTCTCATCACCGTGGGTAACCTGGTGCTCGTCGTTAGCCATCTGTTCAACCGCAAGCTCTGTAAGTGCGACCACGGACACTAATTGAGCGTCGCCGCAAGACGAATCAGCTTACTGCATTGATTTTGCTGTTAACGGTTTGAAACTTTCGGCTGTGCTGCTGGTTGAATTGCCAGATAGAGCAGATTGAACGGAATTGCATGTCCAAAGAAAGTCGGGTCGTCATCAGTGTAATCGATGGTTTCGATGCCATCAATCTTCGGCTGTTCTTTGTGTCTGAAGGCGCCGTTCATCATGCCGAGTCTGATGCCACCATGAATCATTTTCGACAGCAATAAGCGATAGTCTCGATATGAGGCGAAGATGCGCGTGTCGTTCGAGCACTTCACGAACAGGTCAGAATATTTTTTGAACACTTCTGCGTCGATGTCTGGTGAGCACAAGAAGACGTGATCGAATTTTTCGGGCACGTCCACACCGGAAGCTTTCGCTTGTTGCAGAGACCAGCACAGCATGCGGCATCCCATGCTATGTCCGACTAGAATGATGTTTTCTTTTCCGTAGCGCTTTCCGAGATCTTGCAAGATTTCAGTCAGCTTGAACGACGCCCACTCTGCCATATTTTCGTCTACAGCGTAAGTGAGTGGATTTCGTCGCGATGGCCATGAATACATGATCACTGGAAGTTTCAGCTCGCCAGAAAGTCTAGCTGCAACGCGACTCGACACATCGATGTTCATGTCGTATCCGTGCACATAAACTACGATCTTCTTTGTTTGTCGCAGCTTCTGTGTGTTTGCGACTTGTTCGAAAAAATTGTCAGCTGGAACATCGACAGTTTTTGATTCGTTGTCGTATTTGATTTTCTGCGACTTCGTCGACTGCATCGTGATTTCGCGCGAACCATAACTCACTTCTTCCGAGTGATCGTTTGTGTATTGAGGGCTTTTGCCCGTCGATTTTTGTCGATTGGTGATGTAAAAAACTGGTACTGTCACTGGTGTCTCAGGCAAGCGGGTAAATGCAACCGAATTCATTGGAACCGGGAGTGGATCTGCATTTACGCCAGTTGCTGCAAGTGTTGATACAAGCAAAAACGAACACGCAATGCTGCCCACAATTTTCATCGTGCCGGCCAACTTCTTACTTAGCATTGTCACTCGCATTCATCATCAGGTCTTTCGCATCAAAACAGTTCATCAACTGTGTTCTTTCTAGGCTCGAATCGCAACGGACAATCCGCAATAGCTCTCAGGCTATTAAATCATAATAATCAGCTCTGCCGTAAATCCTAGTGATTCCTCATAAGGATAACTGCCGCGCTGCTTGGTGTCACTTGACAGCTAATTAAGGTTAGCTGATGTTCGCCGTGGGCGGCGTTGACGTTGCCACAACGTTCGCCCAGCCAATATATACACTGCAACTTGTGCAAATTTAGTGGAGTTTGAATGTAAAACTTGGAAGTCGTCTGTACATGCGTCAAGCCAAGGCTTGTGCACGAATGGAAAACCGCCAAAGTTCATCGGTAACTTTGCTTAAAAGTTGAATCCAGGCTAATAGTAGAGGTTGCCCCAGATCGCCTCGAGCGAATTCATCTGGCGGGTCAATTGTTGCTTTTCTTTGCGGTCAGGCGTGCAGTATGACTGCCAATAAAGCTCCCACCATTGTGAGTAGGCTTCCTTCTTGCCGTTGCTCGCTTCCTTCTGCAGAATTTCGTCGCCGATTACGAACAGTTTGGGCATACAGACATTGCCGTCGCATTCGTAGTTCGAGAAGTCTTCGCCGCGGGTGTCTGGACCGCGCTCGATCCAGACCTTCTGAATATGTTTTTTTGTGAGCGGATGAAGTTGATTTAGTTCGATCGAGAAGCGATCGTCGTCGCGCCGCAATCCATGCGGATGTATCTCGATCGTGCCGTCGTCTGGAATGCGTTGTTTGGTCTCGATTGGTTTGTTTGCGCCGTCGTAGATGATTACGTAGGCTGGATAAGACGTGAGCAGCTTGTCGAAGAGCGCTTGTTTGATGCGCATCCAGAGCCGCGTTGTAAGAGTAAGTTGTCCGTCGGTCGAAGCCGACACTGCGGTCGAGACCGTTTTCAAACTGTTAACCAGGGAGTGAAGCGTGAATGCTTCATTATTGCCAATCGTGCTTTTGTAAAATTCGTAGGCTTGGTCTAGTGCGACGCGCTCGCGTCGATCTGAACGTCCCATAGTCTGTTTCCCTCGCTTCCAGGTCTTCCATTCGGAGATATACCCCTGATGAGTGACAGATAAGCGTTTGGGAGCTTAAATTGACCGAGTGGTCGCCTAACGGGGTGGGAATTCGAATTCGAAGGTTGCCTGGCCCACTGGCAGGTCGATTATTCCGTTTTTGAAATTTGGCACGTCGTAATAGAGCGACCCTTCCAATGTTTGTCCTGGTGCGATCGTGGTTGCACCGAGGCTGCTGTTGCGAATATTTTCTGCAGTGCGTTGTGATGATTCGGTCACGTCAGCGGCTTTCTGCAAAGCGCGTGCTTGCGCTGCATAGTCAGGAATCTGTGTGTTCATGATGGACATGTTGCTGTTGTTCCGTCTGTTGTTCCAGAACGGCACATTGTTCCCGCCCCATCCGCCTCCGCCCCAGTAACCTCCACCCCAGTAGCCGCCGCCGCCGTTGAAGGCTGGTCCAATCGCAGTCGTCGTCAGTGTCTGAGTTGCATTTTCGCCCCAGAAGCGAATCCACTTCGCTTTTTTGTCGCCTGATTTTTCGACATCTGCTGCTAGTTTTGTGGGGTCGATCAAATGAGCCCAATAGATTTTCGGTTTCAACGTAACGAGCTGTGGAGGCTGTGGCAGGAACTGAATCGGCTTGTCTGTATCATTGCGAACTTTCACATTTATCTGCGCATATTTTGCGAACGATGATGATTTAGATACGATAGCAGCGCCGACAGTGACACCATTGGCGGTGGTGATTTCTAATTGATCGCCATCGACGAATTTGCGCAAACAGTTTGGTGAACCTTCAATAAATCTGAATAGCACTTTGTCCCAATAGGGCTGCGGAGTGTAGTTTTGACCGACTGCGTTGCGGCTTAGCTTCGATTGCAGCGATGATTGAAAGCACTCAAGTGCTTTATCCTTGTGACCTTGTTTTCTATAAATAATTCCGAGTTGATCGTTGAGGTTTGCAGCCATCAAACTGTCGGGACCATATTTCGCAACCTGCACAGCAAGCGCTTGGCTCGCAATTTTTTGTGCCTCATCCAACTGTCCTGTCCTGTCTAACAGATTGACGAGGTGAATTGCTGCGCCGATGTATGCAGCCGGATCGTTGCTTGCATTCGATTGCTGGATGGAAAGACAGTCAGTCGATGCATCGACTGCTTTATCCATCTTCCCCTGTGTTTGATAGAGATAAGAGAAATCGTCCAACAATCGCGCTTTCAGTGTGATATTTGCGTTTTTCAACAATGATTTCGCTTTGTCGAATTCTTTGCCAGCTTCAGAGAGTGAGCCCTGCCAGAGCAACGCCTCACCCAGTCCCAATCTTAAGTAACCTTCGTCTTCGCCTGATCTTTTGCTGTTAGCTAGAGCCGTTGTGAAAACTTGTTGTGCTCTTTCGTAGTCCTGCGTTTGCAGCGCATTCTCGCCATCTGCATTCGATATTGTATTTGTTCCAGATGCGGTGCCAGCAGTGATATTGGTCGCGATTGTGACTGGTTGCAGCAGACCGAAAGTAAGTACCACCATCGGCAGCAAAGCAGACAAACGCATGTGGAGACCTCAGATTAGGAACGCCCTTTTGCCCACAGTCTGATCACAGATTCGAACACTGCAAAACTCAAACAATCGAGCGGCTACTAAACAATAACCTTTTTGCGCCTAATCTTCCAACATGTCGAAGCCGTATTGCTCCGATGATGTCAATTCTGGCGGCAATATACTTGCTTCTACGTTTGCGTCGGGTTCGTTGCGAAGCAGTTCCATGACGAATTTTTGGTCGCGTATCAATTCTTGGTCTTCGACATAAAGTGCGCCTGTAAAAACGCCTTGATGGATCAAGCATAAACAAGTGGCAAAACTCTGAGGCAGACTGATTGCAAGACATGCAGTCTGCTCACGATTCTTGAGCCATCCGCAGATATAGTCGACGTATTCTGCTGCGTCCAGATCATCTGTTCTGAATATCGGATAACCCAGAAACAGAGCCGACATTGGCAGCACTGTGTTCTCATGCAGCGGATATATTTTGACAGTGCTATTTGGGAATTCCAAGTCGCGCACCACTAACTTGATCGCCTCTTCAGTCGGCTGTGTGAGCGGCATCGTCTTGGTTGTGTAGATGCAACCAACAGCTTTTCCTTGATAAAGCAACAGTGCTGAACGCGTCTTGTGCGCGTTGTTAGATGCGATAACGCAACCGGTCAATTCGCTCGAAATCCACTCTTGCACCAGTTGCTTCGACTGTTTATCGCCGGTTTGAACAATTTTGAAATTGTTTCCGATCGGCGGTGGCAACAAATCTGTCGCGCGTTTGAAATGGAAATTGCGTTCAACGGGCGACATATCGATGCCGCCCGCATTTGCGTCGTCTTCAGTTGCTACGTCCGAAGAAGTTGGGAGAAACGAAATTTCGTCATCTTCAGTAGGATTTGTCGGCATTGCCTCGAGGTCCGCAGATCAAGTGAGCTGGCTAATGACCAACCTGAAATAGAATTCTATGTCTAAACGCGAAATGCCATTCTTCGCTTCGCCGCCTTCTGAGCACGCTTTCTCGATGTCATCGTGATTGTTGATCAGAAACGAGATGAAAGACTTTTCGCGCATTGGAACATTGGGATCGTTCAAGCTGGCGGCAAGTTCATCCATTTCGATGAAACCGTTCTTGTTGGAATCGAGCCTATCGAACGCGTCATACGCATACTGCTTGATTTCTTCGATGCTTCGTTGCACTGGCGACACTTTCTTTTGCGCCGCTGCACCTGGCTCTGGACCAGCGGGAGTGCGGCTGAACCACGCATTGTCGAAGCTCGGGTCGTTCTTGGCTATTGTTTGTTCGTCAGCCACGTTATATTCCTCGCAAAGTCCTGATACTGCCTTATGCCCACCCTGCGACAATAAGACGCGTGGAGCCGATTTTTTGTCTTATCGGTCGTAGAGTTCGACCCTGTGGTGATTATGGCAGTTGAAACGTTGCAAACGCTGGAGTTTTTGGCGCCTTACACCGCTTCTTCCGCCGTTCGACTGCTTGAAGTCGGATGCGGAAGGGGCGAACTGGCGATGCTTTTGAGCCCCCGCGTCAAGATGACCGCAATTGACAGATCGGAATCAGCGATTCTCGCCGCCATGCAGATTGGCGTGGAAGCGCATCTGGTGGACTTCTTCGACTTCCCAGAAGAGCAATTCGATGTCGTTCTGTTCACTCGCTCTTTGCACCATATAAGTCCGCTGGGCGAGGCTGTGGCGAAAGCAGCGAGGATGGTTGCACCCGGTGGCCGGCTGATAATCGAAGATTTCGCTGCTGAAAAAGCCGATCAAGCCACAGTCGAGTGGTATTTCCGCACTCGCGACGAATTGATTTCCAGTGGTTTGTCGTCGCCTCAATCTTGCATGCATCATCAAATCGATGAATCGACCGAGCCCCTGAACTGGTGGCGTCAGCATCACTTCGGCAAGCATCATGTGGCTACATCAGAGGAGATGCGCGCCGTCATTGGCGAGCATTTCGAAATCGAGAAGGAATCTTTCGTTCCCTACATGTATAGGTATCTCGTCGCGGGTTTGTTGTCAGGAGTGGATGCGAGCGAAATCGAATGGGCTGTCTATGGCAATGAAGCTGAACTGTGCGAGCTCGGGGAGATTTGCCGAATCGGCTACAGATTAGTTGCTACTAAGAAAGCGTAGTCGACTCCTAATAAAACAAACGCCTCCGTTATGAATTCATTGGAAGTGAGTTTTCTTGGAGGATATATGACCAGTCAGCGTGTTCAAAATGTAGTGGATGCTTCATGTGGGTTTATGTGCGGCTTTTTCTTCATGGCATTTGCGACTCTGAAAGGTCATTTGTCTGACGCTTGTTTTGTCGGCAGCCTGAGCGCTCTTTCGTTGAGCTTTGGTTTCAGCTTGATTCAACATTTGCGTAGAATGCCTGCTCAAGACAAAAAATTCAGTTTCTGTATCGGAGCCTTTGTGCCGCTGTCATCGCTGCTTCTCTACTGTTTCTTGATGGCTGTGTCTTCGTTCAATCCTGAGCCGAAGCCAACATGGATGCTTGCTGCTTTAGCGATATCACTCGGAATCGTTGCAACCCGCGCTGGTGTTGCAGTTGCTCCATCGCTTGCAACTTCGATTGAACGTAGTCTGCTGCGTCGCTAATAACTAAGTTTTACCTTTATCGCGAATGAGCCGCGCTCCCAGTTTTCACTGAGGGCGCGGTTTCGTATTTGATTGCACCGCAGATAATGCCAATGCCAATCAATCGTAAATCAATCGCCGAAGTGTGTTTCCGCTGAAATTTAGTACTGGACTAAAGGTATATACTTTTTGTAGACTATGGCCAGATCACGTTCGAGAAGATCGCACCGATGAACAAATTTTTGTCAGCGCTGTTTGCAATTTATTTCTTTTCTTCGTGCGCATTTTTTGTTTGCATCTCGGCATTGACCTGTCTATTTACTGCCGCATTCGACCCAAGAAGAAGAGCCGTTCATGCCTTTTCTTGCTGGTGGGGGTACCACTATTTCCAGATCAACCCTTTCTGGAAGCTTTCGTATGAAGGCGTGGAAAACATCAAGCCCGACAAAACATACGTGCTCATCGCTAACCATCAATCTTTAGCCGACATCCTCGTGGTGTACGGATTGCACAAAAGATTCAAGTGGATCTCAAAAGAATCAATCTACAAAGTTCCGTTCATCGGCTGGAATATGGCTTTGAATCAAGATGTTCTCCTTCGTCGCGGCGATATGAAGAGCATCAGAGAAATGATGGACACATGCAGAGGCTGGCTAAAAAAAGATTGTTCGATCATGTTATTTCCCGAAGGAACGCGTTCAGAAGACGGTGAAATTCAACCATTCAGAGACGGTGCATTTCGTCTGGCGATGGACTGCGGCGTAGATGTAATTCCAATCGTCATTGATGGAACTTTCGATCTATTGCCAAAAGGAAGCTCCCAACTAATCTTCAAAAAACACATCCGCATCAAGGTATTGCCACCAGTAGACTGCGCCCCATTCAACGGAAGCTCAGGCGCAATGCGAACGGCAGTGCGCGAGCAAATGGTGCAAACGCTAGCAGAAATGCGAAACCAAACCCCAAAGAAAATCGAACCAGCCAAAGTTGTTTGAGATGGAGCGCCGGCTTCATCCGGCAGGGCCGCCGGTCTATTGACCGGCGTCTTTAACCAATTTTTTTAGCCAACGGCTTTAACCAACGTCTTAGACTGAAGCAACAACATCCTTGCAAAACACAACGCAAGGAAAGAGCGTCACATCTTCAAACGCGCTACAAACAGTCCAACCTTCCCTAGCGCGCAAGTCGATAATCTCCTGCAGCTTCTTCGTCTGGTTGCTAAAAATGCCACCATGCGCGTGCTCGACGAGATACTCAGTATCAGATTTCCCTTCATGAGAAAGCAAGATCAGCACAGGCGATAATCCAGCGTGCATCACAGATTGCAACTTGCACTTCGTGTGCAATTCCTGCTGCATAATTTCGCGTTTGATAGTCTCTGCATTGCTCTTCGTAATCGAAACTGGAATGAGCACAACCTTCATGCTGTCTGATGGAGAAAGATTCGAGTCTTTCTTATAGACACCAACTGGAGGACTCATCGGACTATCAAGAACGGTCAGCACTTTCCAGCCTTCATCATGACGACGCCAGAGAGTTTCTCTAATCTCATCAACTTCGCCGTGACCCTTCACGTGTGGCACTTCCTCAACCAGGAAATCAGCGGCCGATACACCTTCAGCTTTCACAAAGATCAGCGATGGCATGCGAATTTCGTCGCCGCAAGCTTCGACTGCCTCCCAGCCTTTTCCGGCCATCTCATTGACGACCCTGCGTACAGCATCGACTTGATGCTCGCCAGATTGGTTTTTAACTGCCACCACCTGGTATTCCAAGGATCTTGCTGTAGTGCTTGGGTCCATGTCTTGCGCCTCAAAAAATGCTAGAAGTACAATTATATAAGAGATCCCTGAGTTCAATCCTTTATTCGCCAAGAGGCAAAATCGTGTCAAGAAATAATGCGATGACAAGATCCCTGCTACTGTCCAGTCTCAGTCTTCTCGGTCTCCTCTTCGTGCCAAGCTCCGCATCTGCAGAATCTTTTTCTGCGAAAGTCGTCTCGGTTCCAGATGGTGACAGCCTAAACATTGTGCGCTCTCCTGGCGGTAAGAGCGAGAAAGTAATTTTGTACGGAATCGATTGCCCCGAGATGGGTCAAGAATTCGGTCAAGAAGCTCGCGCTTTCACCGATGGTGCCTGCTACAAAAAAGAAGTGAAGATCGAAGAGTCCGGCAAAGACTCGAAAGGTCGCATCGTTGGAATTATCTTTCTTGCCGACGGAACGAATTTAAACCAGCAATTAGTTGAGAAAGGATTGGCATGGTGGAGCGATAAATACGCACCGAACGACAAAACATTGAAGGACCTTTTCACTGCCGCCAAAACGCAGAAAGTTGGATTGTGGGCTTCTGCCACAAAACCAGTGCCACCATGGTTATTCCGCAATGGTGAAAAAACAGTAGGCGCACAAATTCGTCCAAAGGAATGATAAAAACTTGTAGTAATTGATTTCAATTGCTCCACAATCACAGCCGTCCTAAAAAAGAAGATTTGAACGTCGTTTCCGATGGACAGCCTATATCAAATGTTTTTAGAGGGTTTGGAGTCGTGAGAAAGATTGTTTTGACAACTGTATCTGCCTTGTTTCTGGGTTCGCTCATCGGGTCGAGCGCGCTCGCTGCGGGAGGTCCGATTACTGAATCCGAGGTCAAGAACGCGCTCGGCTGCTTACCCAGTCTTGCTGACCCGCCTGATGAAATGGTTCAATTCAAAAACGGCAAATTTGTCTCGAAAGATTATCCTTTCGCCAATATTCGAGCCACTGCATTTGGTGTATTGGATGGGGCACCGGCCGCGGTTGGCGAAGTATGTTGGAATACTGGCGGCAGTGGCAACTGGGAAGTAATCGAACTGTTTCGTAGGAAGAAAGACGGACATGTTGTCGGCGACAAGGTCTACTGGCCACGCAATCTTCCGAACGGCGGAACTATGGTTGGTAGGATCGAAATAAAGGGCAACAAGATTTACCTTTACGGCGAAGCGCCAATGGAACATCGGACAATCAAAAAGCCATTGATTGTCGGCACTAAGGATTTTGAGCAAAATCGAGAGTAACTAGCCTTCACGGAACGCGTTTGAAGTATCACCTATTTTATTTTTCGAAAGGTTTTGAGGACTTGCGAACCGAGATTTAAATTCTCTCGACCACCAGCACCGCAGCGGATTGTTATTGTCAGCAAGCGGGTTTCATCCTGTCCGATTAACTCGCACCAATCCGAACCAGTAAGTGTTTTTCTCTTCTGGGTTGATGTGCACTGGTAACACTTGATTCCATCAAGTGAAACCTTTTGCACTTTACTCTTTAATTTGTGTTTGTCCGTTCGTCTCGATCTTCCCGAAGCCGATACTTAGCTTGCTTCCGCTTCGTTTGATTTCCCAGAACTTGCTTGATTTTTCGTCTCGAAATTCATATCTGGGCATGAACCAACCTCTGCAGCCTCCAGGAATCTATTAGTGACCATGATCGGATTTTTTCTGTTCACAAATAAGTAGACCTCAACGACATCTTGTACCCAGCATCGACTACTTTCAGGTCTGAATCTTTTCATCGATAGATTCAGTCAGGCTTCGTGCAAGGTCTATTCATGCGCAGTCCAGCTGATTTTCATTCGGATTATGCACACTATTGCCGTGGTATGAAGACTCCAGAAACGCAAAGGCAAGAAATTTCATGACTGAGCACCGGCCTCCAAAAGAACAGATTCAGATTAAACTCGTCGAGGTTGCCCCTGTGACGAGCGTTGGCGAGCAGAAGTTGATTAAGGCAAAAGTAGAATCCGCTTCTCGTCTTTCGCATCCTGCAATCGTGCCAATGTACGATTTTGGTTTCGCAGACGATGGCATTCCATACCTCGTTGCCGAAAAAATAGACGAACCGACGATCGCAGAATTTCTAAAGAGAGAACGGTTAGATGCACAGACTGCTCTCGAATATTCGATGCAGCTTGCAGAGGCTCTTGCCTTAGCCCACACCATGGGCGTCACGCATGGCAATATACGCGCAAGCAACATTTTCGTCGGCGATGAGGATTCAGCCGGCAATCGCATTCGACTCGGCTGCTTCGGTCTGCCTGCACAGGAAAAAATGGGCCCGCCGACAATGTCTGATGATGTTGTCGCGCTCGGGAAAGTGTTGTCTCAACTTGTTGACGGCGTTGCAATCTCGCCAGAGTTTGGAACCGTGATCGACTTTTGTTTAAATCGAGATGCCGCATCCCGTTACAAGGACGGACGAGAGGTGCTCGAAAATCTTCTCCTCGTTCGGCAAAGGAAATTGCCACAGCCACCTCAAGAGCGACCCGGACAAAAACTGCTGTCGAAGCCGGTAATAACAGGTGCCATAATGGTGGCAGTCGGCATAACGGCTCTGCTCGTCTTGGCTTTTCAGAGCAGTTTTCACTTGGCTCCCACCTCCAACTTGCCGTCATCAACACCACAGGCGGTGCAATCAGCGCCAACCGACCAGGCTGTTGTTCGATCGGTAAATCAACCTGGGCAAATTCGTTCTTCCGCTCCGATTCAATCACCGGCGCCACTTGAGGTGCCCCCGTCGCTTGGTCACTTGATCAGCAAAGACAAAATCAAAAACGCCGCGGTGTTGGGTGGAATCACCGCCGCCGCGGCCTATCAGACACTCGATGGGCAGCAGAAAGAACGAGCCCGCTCTGCTATTTTGCACGGAGCGGGAAGCGGTATCCACAAATGGCAAACAATGGATTCCGGGGCAAGAGATTCTCTAAAACAAAAAGCATCGAACGCGGCCCACAAGGCCATCGGCTTGTGGCACCGGCTGCCGAATAAGTAATTAGGATTCGGAGCACCTGGACTTGCACCAGGGAAGCCGTGAGGCGGCTGCTTTACAGGCAGGTGGAATTGCTGCTCTCCCATACTCCGTTGATTGTATGTTCCGGCGATTGAGTGTCTCGTTAATGAATGTCTTGTTAATTGGATGTCTCGTTTTACTTGGTCCCTGAAGACGGATTCGAACCGTCAACTCACTGCGTTTAAAACAGTTGCATCTACCAATTGTGCTACTCAGGGAAATGGTCTGAGCGGAAGGTGCTGCCCCCTCTGCCTCTCGCTTCCAACGCGAGCGCTCTGCTAGATGAGCTACGCCCAGATATGGCGGTGCCGAGGAGATTCGAACTCCCGTTTTCTGCGCTGACAACACAGCGTCCTTACCGCTAGACGACGGCACCGTATGTAGTGATCACTTTTGGTTGCTTCTGTTATGTATTCTTTCTTCAGTTCCTTCGAAAATGTTCTGGTTTTTAAATACGTGCGTGTCTATCTGCCGCACCGAGTATGGTGCGCGGTACGTGCGTGTCTACACGCTGATGATGGATGTGTCTACCGCTGAAACATAGGCGGGGCTGGCATCTCGGCGATTGGAATGGGATCCGCGAACAGTCTGCACTGTGCGGTTCCCACGCCAATTGCGAATGCGCAATAATTTGACGCTAGCGGGGTTCGAACCCGCGTTCTCAAGTTGAAGGCCTGATTTCCTGACCAATTAGAAGATAGCGCCGCGTTTAAGTTGACTGGTGCTGAAGCCGCCAATCTAGCTGTTAAACGCGTTTCTCTCTCGATGTTCATGATCCTTTACCCTATATAAATCCGCAGCAACATTCAGCCTTGTCGGCTTCGTATCTAAGTGCTGTGGATAGGGATACAGTTTCATGACCTAAGACCTTTTTCTTGCCGCGCACAAATTTGCGCGGTCTCGCTATTTACAGATTACATCTACTTCTTACGCTGGTCAAGTGAGTTGTGCACTTTAATTTGCACATTTCTTTTCCATTTTATTTTGAAGCTGATTTTAAAGTTGACGATTCAATGACGATCATGTTCCATCGTTCGCCTGCATTTTTTTGAGGTCAATGTGTAGACCCATGTCCCATTCATTCAAGAGCCTAGCAGCTGCGCCCAAAGCTGCTCTTTCTGCGCATGACAGTTGACCAAGATCGCATTCGGCAGTCCATATTTTTCAATTAGAGTTGTTGCGTCGCTGTATTTCCCGCGTGTCAAAATTTCTGCTTTGAACCATATGTCTGGTTTGTCGTCAGAACTAAATTCGGTCATGCGTATAGACGCTACACTGTCTGCTGGGGCTTGAGGCGCGGCGGCTCCGTCATCGTAGGGTGGCGTAGACAGCCATCCTTCTGCGAGCAAGTGGAAATCGTAAATGCTTTTGTTTAGTGACATTTCTTTTGAGCCAGAGATTTGTAGTTGCGCAAACAAAAAATATTGTTTGGTTAATTGTCTATGCACCAAATGCGGTGCTAATTAAATATTCTAGTAAACTGTGTTTTGGATTTCGTCTGCAATTTGTTTTGTTCGCTGAGATTTCTGTCTTCTCAATTCCATTATCGCCTGCGACAGATTTATTTCGGGCAGATCGCAACGCGCAGATTCGCAAAAATGTTAACTGGCGACCCTGATACCTGAAAGATTTGCCCATTTTAATGCTGGATGTCAGCAAGGCGAATCGTGCACTGGCGTTGGCTCAGCAGGCACGATTCCAGCAAGTGTCTCAAGGCGCCCACCGCTCTGGGTGTCTTCAGCCCCTTTGAAAGTTCTCATAACCCTGCCGGAGCAGTCGATTTGGCACTATGATCTGGTGGTTTATTGGGCACCCTGACGCTGATGTCTGCTACCGACCAATCCCGAAAATTTTTCAGCACCGCCCTCGTCTCGGTGTGCTTACTGTTTGCGCTCGATGCGTGCTATTCGTTAGCGCGTCCGCAGGGTAAGGAAGATCGCTTTCAGCTCGATCAATCCGACGTGCTCAATGTCCTCAAGGCATACCGCAGCGAACCCAAGGCTCCAGATATCGCGTTGCTTGGTTCGTCGCTGATTGAAGTTCCGAATATCGAGGCTGCTGCGATTGCAGCAAACAAACCTGTAGACCGATTGACTCACCATCGCTGTGATTATCTAGAAAAGGAACTGACCAATCAAGTTGGATACAAGCCAACCGTTGTCTCGCTCGCGGTCGGCGGCGAAATGGTCTCTGACGCTTACTTGCTCTCCAAACGTTTGCTCGTTGGTGCACGGGCACCGCGTGCCATCATATATGGTATCGGTCCTCGTGACTTTCAAGATAATCTGATGCCCGGTGTGGACTCGAGTGATACTTTTAAATTGTTGTCTTCGGTCGATGACCTGCCTGATTTGCTGCAGTCGCGCCAGCTCTCGCCTGAGACTAAATTGACTCTGACGATGGAAAATCTGTCTGGCTTCTGGAGCAATCGAACTCAACTAGCTTCGTTCACAAATCAATCGCTGGCAAACACTGTCACACCGTTTTTCCCCGATATGAAGCGCTCTCTTTCTGAAGCTCCGAAGAAGACCGATGTTCGCACTTTTATCGCCGGAATGATAGCTCCTGGGCAAGCTGTTTGGCACCCCGACGATGAGTATATGTTGCAGAATTATCTGAGCCGATATAATCCCATTGCCCCAGTTCAAATTGAAACACAGCTTGGATACTTTCAGCGTTTGATTGACCTTTGCAAAGCACGCAAGATTCCGATCATGATCGCCAACATGCCACTCGGCGAAATCAATCGAAAGGTTATGGCACCGGGATTCTATGAGAAATATTTGGCGGATACGCAGAAGATTTGTCGCGAACAAAATGTTCCGTATATTGATCTGAATGTCGCTCCACTCGCTTCGAAAGAAAATTTCCTGGACACTGTCCACTTAAATCCAACAGGCAGTGCTTTGATGTTTTCGATGATGTCGAACCAGATCGATCCAACGGTTGCAGTCGCTCTTCACCAAGCTGATGAGGCGATAGCCTCGACAAAATCTAGTAAAACCTATTAGTCGAAACTAGCCAGGGCGATGGTTCCTGGGTGAGAGCTGAACAACGTAAAACCAGTTGTCAGACCCTCGATCGTCACTCATTTCATATTAACTTCGCGCCGAACTCATCTGTGCTGAAAACTTTTTGTCGCTCAATGCGTCATACTTCACGCTCTAACTAATAGAAACGTGGAGGAAAACACATGGGCTGGCTCGATAGACTTTTCAAACACGACACACCTGCGCAGCAGCAACCTGCAGCTTCACCAGTGCAGACAGCACCTGCTCCTATGGAATCGGTTCCAATCGAACGCATGGGGTTGATGGGTGAGTACGACCAAAGCGGATTGGCAAAGCGCGTTGCCAAGGCATTTGATGATGCTGGTTTGGATGATCACCAAACAGTGTGGATCGCGCAGACAAGCGCAACTGTTGTGCTCAAGGGTAAAGCTCCTAACCAACAAGTGCTCGATAAAATGGTTGCAGTCGCTAAAAGTGTTGAAGGCACGAAGGCGGTTGACACCACTCAAGTACATGTCGGCGCGTAGCTGATGCCACTCAAGTACATGTCAGCGCATAGTTAATCCAACTACACTTTCATTCGGCGAGATTGATCATTGTGATCGACCTCGCCGTTTGCTTCGCGATTTGAGTAATCAAATTCTACGGCGTGAAATCAATAACGTAGCGTTCCAAATATTCTTCGCCCGGTTCCAAAATTGTGTTGCCTGGAAAATTTTTCTGATTGATGGAATCTGGATAGTGCTGCGTTTCCAGCGCAATTCCGCTGAAGTCGTAGTACGGACTTTTATCGCCCAACTCATGAAAAGATTGGCTTGTGAAAATTTGCAATCCTGGTTGAGTCGCGTAAATTCGCAGTCTTCTTCCGCTGGCTTTCAGCTCCGCTTTGACAGCCTTCGGATTAGCTAAATCCCGGAAGCAGAAGTTGTGATCGTAGCCACCACCAGCTTCTTTAGCCCGTTCTCCAATTGTATGGAATTCTCGAAAATCAAATGGGGTGTTTGCCACTTCAGTCAATTCGCCAGTTGGAATTAATGCGTCATCAACCGGCACATAATGATCGGCATGAATCAGCAGTTCGTGATTGAGAATATCGCCCACGCCAATTCCATTCAGATTGAAGTAGGCATGGTTCGTCATGTTGACGATAGTTGACTGGTCTGTTGTGGCATGGAATTCTATTTCTAATTTGTTATCGTCCGTCAATTTGTAGGTGACTTTGGCACTCAAATTTCCCGGAAACCCCTCTTCTAAATGCTTACTCAAGTGTTTGAATGTTATCGTTTGATCGTCGCTTTGATCCGCATCCCATAACATTTTATCGAAGCCAACATTGCCACCATGCAAGGTGCAGGTTTTGTTGTTGAGGGCGAGTTTGTATTCCGTTCCTTTTAGCTGAAAAGTGCCCGCGCCGATGCGGTTGGCGTATCTGCCTACGGTGGCTCCGTAGTAGCACTTGCAGTCGAGATATTCCTGCAAGTTGTCGAATCCAACAACGATGTTCGCGAACTCTCCTTGAGCATTCGGAGCCCAGAGTTCGGTCAAAGTCGCGCCGTAATTTGTTACTTTTGCTTTTGCGCCGTGCTTGTTTTTCAGCGTAAACAGTTCGGCTTTTCTGCCGTCTGGCAACGTTCCGAATGTTTCGCTTTTGATTTCGGTATTCACTGCACTACTTTATTCGGCGCAGACCGGGCCGCGGCAGTGTCAACAGGTCTGCGAAGTGTTCGCGCAGAAATTCAATCGCGTCGCGTTCCGTAATAAGATCAGATTCTTTTTCGTACTCGGCTCGCTTGAACTTCCGCATCGATGAGACAAATTGCTCCCACGAAAGTTTCTTCGGACTGTCTGGTCCAATCGCGATGTCCAGCACGAATTTTTCGCCCACTGGCAATTTTTGCAAATCCCATGTGAGCGCTTCAATGACTTGTTTGGTTTCGATATCGTTCAGGCAATCGTCTGGCAAATCGAATTGATAGCAGTTGCCATGGCTGACTTTTGACATGTCATCCCCTCCAGGACATCAAATGCTAAGCCAAATCGGCGATAAGGGCAACCTCGGAGCATATATTTAATCCAATTTTCAGTAGCAGAAAGGCCACATCCCCTGTGATGTGACCCTTCTTCGGCTTTCTGAGCTGGTTCAGTGTCTGTAACTCGGCTCTGTGTCTGCCTTTAGGCTGGGTGACTGAGAAATACATCAATTTAAGCACCCGCTCGTAAGGCCGCTATGACAGCCCTGCGCCACGTCTTCAGTCCGCTGCTCCCGTTTGTTGGTAGGAGACAATTCGTCCGTTCCTGTCGGTCGTGGCGCGGTAAGTTTGACCGCCGTGGGTGCTGATGGTCGTGTCATATCTGCCGCTGCGCGCGTTGAATGTGGTTTCGACTTGAGTTACGTGTGGGATGGTTTGATTTCCTGTAGGCGTTCTGAAAGTAAGTTCGGCGCCGTGGCTCCACATGTCGTTCTCGTAGTTGACCACGCTGTGAATAAGGCGTCCATTGCGGTCCTGGGTCTCTTGTGCGGTGAATGTCGTGTTCCAGAGGTTGCCGTTGTCGAGTTTGCCACTGAAATTCGAAATTCTGTCGCCGGTTTCAGTGGTCTGTATCAGCCCCTGAGTGCGTGAATAAATTGACGGATCTTGTGCGCGATCTCCTGCTAATCCCGGCGCAGCAATGACGCTGGAGCCACCGTCGCGTGGTAGCCGTTCGGGACTATCGGCAGCGAGGTTGGGCGAGTATGGTCCTGCTGGTCTATCATTGCGACCAGGCACTTGCGATTCTTGCCGCTGTTCTCCAGGTCTCTGCTCGGGTCGCTGTTGTCCAGGACGTTGTTGTGCTTCGCTGTTTGGAAGACGCAATTCGGTGCCCACCATCAGACGATTGGGATCTGCGATGTGATTTTCGCGAGCGATATTTCGCACTTGCTCGTTGATCTGCGCATTCGTCGGACGCTCACCCGTCTGATGTTGCAGGCTGTCGCGAGCAATCGACCACAAATTATCTCCAGCGCGCGTTGTGTAATTTTTGCTGCCATCGACAGGATTAGTTGTAACTTCGCGACTGCCCCATCGCTCTGGCGGATTGTTGTTTGGCTCGCGTCTGTCGACGTGCATAGTGCGCATGTTGCGCTGTTCTACAGTGCGTCCGTCTTCACTGATGGTTACTAATCGATTCTGTTCATTCACTCCGGCAATGCGGAAGTCGGTCGGAAAGCCTAAGTTGCGCATGTCTACGCTTTCATTGATGCGCTGCAAGTTGCGCTGTAAGTGTGTGGGATCGCTTTCTTGCATATCGCGAATCTGTTGTCCCACACGTGAGAAATCCTGTCCAGACCGCATTCCCTGCAGGTCATTAACGATGGTATCTGTTTCGCGGTTGCTCATTGGTTAGTGCTCCAATTGGTAAAAGAAGAATGCTTGCTTCGTGATACCAATCTAAATTTTTGCCGTGACGAGTCGGTGGCACTTTTGTGACCGCTCTGTGGCATGAGCAATTTTGAGCGAACTATTCTTGCGGAACTGTTCGGAACGCAGCCGCGCACGCCATTGTTACCAGGGCGCCGAGCATGATGCGCCACGGGAATCCAACTATGGGCACTGGCGCTAGGACCGCGACAACGTCTTTCATTCCGATCAATTCAGCCGTGCTTGATAGAAGTCCACTGAAAATCGCAACGACGATGAAGCCGACAAGCATTCCGATGTAATTTCCGGTGTCGTTGCCTCGCGTTTTTGTAAGAAGCCCTAATAGGAATATTCCGAGCATCGAGCCGTATGTGTATCCAAATATTCCAAGCACGATGGGAATAATGCGGGAGTCTGGATGTTCGATGACGAAGTACGCAGTTGCTACTGCCACTACAATTACTAGTGCCGCGAAGACGTAGGTGAATTTGCGCACTTCTGAGACCGCTTTTTCGCCGGAAGAATCCCGATCGTAGAAGTCGCGCGTGAAGCTCGTCGCCAGGGCGTTCAACGCGGCACTGAGTGATCCCATTGAGGTGGCGAAAATGCCTGCGATCAGTAATCCTCGCAAACCGATTGGCATTTGTTTGAGAATAAAGTACGCGAACACTTCGTTAGTTTTAGTCGGCAACGCTGGGTCTACATGCGCTTGATAGTAAAGATGCAGAAGAATTCCGATGGTTAGAAAGATGAATCCGATCGGCAGATCTGCCAGCCCTGAAAGCACAAGTGAGATTCGACTCTTCCTGTAATCGGGAGCGGTGAGCATTCGCTGCACCATATCTTGATCTGTGCCGTGAGTTGCCAGAGTTGTGAACGTCATGCCAATTAAAGCGGCCCAGATTGTGTAATCAGCGCACATCACGCTGCGGAAATTGGCTAATAGTCCACTATTTGCATCTATGCCTATTGTGATCATCGAAAGATTTCCGGTATGCAAAAGTTGGTTAACTGAACCGCCGGAGATTTGACCAAGCAAAACCATGATGGCACCAATTGCGCCACCAATCATTACTGATGACTGAATGCAGTCTGTCCAAATCACTGCTTTAATTCCGCCGATGGCTGTATAAATTGCCGTGATTATCGTAATTAAAACGATCGAAACAAGATAGATAACGAACTGCTGGGAAGGGCTTGGCTGCACGCCATTGATGATGGTGAACGCAACAGCCAGCACGATTGCTGCTACGTACAGTCTTGCGCCCGAGGCGAGAATGCGAGTGACAAGAAAAATCGCCGACGCCGCTTTTCTTGTTCCGGGGCCAAACCTGAATTGCAGATATTCATATATCGAGAAAACGTTGCGGTCATAGAACGGTTTCAAAAAAACGAATGCCACTATGACGCGCCCGATGATCATTCCGAGCACTAATTGCAGGTATGTGTAATTGACGAGCTTGTAGCCTTCGCCAGGCGTACCTATAAACGTAGCCGCACTTGTTTCTGCGGCGATGATTGACGCGAGCACCGCCCACCAGGGAATTGATCTTCCACCAAGAGCAAAAGATTCGAGCGAATTTTCCTTTTGACCAAAAACTAGACCGACGTAGATCACGGCGATGAAATACGCCGCGATCACCAACAAATCTATGACCAATTTAAAATCGAGTTGCATGTGTTGTTGCGAGCGCGGTCAAAACGGATTGGGGTCTAAGCAGAGCGACGTCTAAGCGGAGTTGAGGTTGTCAGTAATCTGGTTGCACTTAAGACTGCATCAAATTCGTCTGGCGTGCTTCGAAATCCTAGCACCTGCGAGCTTTACGAAGATCAGGATTGGGCACCAGTGAGTGCTTCAATTTCGAAAAGGCGAAACGCTGCCCTCACATATGGTGCTGATGTGAGGGCGCTCATTCTTGGTGATATGATGCTTGTATTGGAATACCCGGGCATTTGAGGTCGAAATTAGTGACTAGCGAATCGTCTAAAGAACAAGCATTGTCGAGTTCTGGAATTCGCTTCCTGATCGCAGGAGCTATTTTTCTAACTGTTCTATTTTTCTACGCCTGGGATTACGTCGATGGGCTGTCATACTTCCGCTCTGTGCAGAATTGGCCAGTGACTGAGGGCATCATAGATAGGAACACTTTGGCACCGGTGGTCCCGCGCGAAAAAGTCGATCCGCTGCAAAAATTGGCCGCTGCTCCAACCGAAGAAAAAGGCATCGAGTACAGCTACAAGGTTGATGGTAAGGATTATTCGTCGACACGATTGGTGGCGGTGCAGCCTCAAAAGTTCCTGCAGAGCTTGAAGATGTTCTACGACAATCCCGACGAAAAGATGCTTGGTACAAAGTACCCGGTCGGGTCTCCAGTTGAAGTTCACTACAATCCAGAGAATCCTTCAGAAGCTTGCCTTGATGTTTCTGCTGGTTGGAAAAGTCGATACGTTGCGATCTGTTTCAGTGCGCTCACGATCGTGCTGCCGGCGATTGGCTTCTTGTTAGCGAGCCTGTTTATCTTTAAGTCTGAGACACTTACAGATGTCAATCGCGGAAAAACTTAGCGCTCTCACATAAACGGCGCTGTTACTCAAATCTTAAAACTATTTCTTGTATGTATGTTGCTTCTGTCATTAGAATCACCATGGACGGTGCTCCCCAAAAGGTGTCTCGCAGCCGTTTCAGAAGATCCGTGGCTTGCAAAGAGACGCTCCTGCTCCGAAAATTCCAACTGCATCAAAGGTGTCTCATCGTGGCCAGCACACAGTCCAAAATTTATAACGTACTTTTGGCTTCCGCTTTATTAGTGCAGACCTGCACCCCGTGCTTCGCGGCCGACACCACATTAGATCTAAGAACTGAAAATAAATCCCCTGTAAATACGACAATCAGCCCTGCTGAAACACCATTGACCGCTGACGCTGCTGTTCCTCTTACCGATAGTAAGCCGTCTGGTGGCACCTTCGGCTCAAGCCAATTGCTGTTAGCGGCTGCACAGCCAGCCCCCGCAACAGTGAATCCGGATGACACCGTTTTGCGTGGTGGCGTCACCAGTGACCCTGCTGAAGCTGGCAGACAAGTAGACGACTTGACCAGACAGATTCTACTTAAGTTGATTGAGTTCGAGAGATTCAATTTGCATTACACACTGGAAGTTGCCAAGCAAGGGCGATGGAAAGGCTGGCGCTATGCGTTTTTCCAGGAGCTCAATTCAGCTACTGGGTTGGCCGGATCTATCGTCTCAACGGCCGAGCGCGGCACTCACTTGAAAAATCCGACCAAAGTGAGCAGAGTCACTCAAGAAGACGCGAACCTTGTACCAGCAATCGGTTCTTGTATCGGCGCTGGTGCGGCTATTCTGGAGTTTGGGATCAACGAGTATCACGACATAGTCGCTCGTCATAAAGGTTTTGCACCAAAGAAAGCACGTCTACATGTAGCCGCCCTCAAAGCCGATATCGATCGTTTGATGGCAGCTCGAGAAACGCTTTTGAAAGTGGAAAGCAGTTCTCCAAGTATGCAGGCTCGCACCGAAGTTGATGCTGCTGAAGGAAAAGTTTTGGCCGATCTTCGTGACGAAACTTTGATGGAGTTCGAGCGGTATCAGATCGGTGGACGAAAGATATTTGCGTTTCAGCAAAGTCAATTGTTTTTCGATGCCACCAAATATTCTTTGAACGCTGCTGGTTCATTCCTCGCGTATGACTCCTTGCATGCGCGTGATCGCCGCTACAACGGTAGAGCCGGTGTGTGCTGGAACATCTCTGGCGGAGTGTATATGTTCGGTCCGATCATCAGCAGATTGATCGCGAAGGGCGTTGGCGAAGGTCACAAGAGAGCCCTGCGCTCGACTGTAGGCGATGCGCACCAAACTACCATTCAAAAGCTGGAAGCCGATAGACAATTGCTTGCCAATCTTTGCAGCAGCACCAACATTGCACCAGATAAAGTTGCAACTGCAGTGGACCGCTCTGCGATGTACGACATACATCAAAAAGCATTCTCTGATGAAATTATTTCGGGGCAGAAAGCTAAAGCTAAAGCTACTACGGTAGCCAGCCAAAACATTGGAGCTGGTCTATATTTAGGCGGATCGAGACTTGCTCAAGGCATACTCTTTACCGTTCCTGGTTTCAACAGAAACTTCAACTCGAAATCTGAGTTGTCTAGTCGGGTTACAAATAACGACCTCTTCGCAGCAGCTGTTATCGGTATCCCCGCTGCTTCATTTGCGATGCTAGATACATTGCGAATTCAAGTTCAAGGTGAACTCAATCGACATAAGCTGAAAAAGTCTGGAATGCTTCCTGCTCAAATTGCTCACGCTCGTCTAAAGCAACTTGACGATATGGAAACCCGGTTGGCCGCCAAGTAAACGAGTCGTAGGGACTAGTTTCGTGTTTATCTCGATTTAGGATTTCAACAGTTCTTCGTATGCAATAGCCTTGATTTCATACGATTGAATCAGTGGTGGCACTTGCGGAGAAAGCTTGAGAGAGAGTTTCATGACACTCTGCCCATTTGCGTCAAGCATGATCACATCAGCTGAAGCGGCATTGTGAGCGGTTATCTCCCCACATTTGAATGGACCTTTGAATTTTGCCACTTGATCGAATTGCATTTTTCGGCGCTCGAATGATTCGTCGAGCACTACGTTGTCTGCGAATATTGCATGCGCCCGCTCATCCTTCCATGCGTTCAGCAGTGCGACGAGTGCCTCCGCATGTTTTATCAATGGTCCTGCGGAACGTACACGCGCAGCCGGTAAAAGCCCCTCGCTCTGCAAAGTTTCGAGGGCGACAAAGTTCGCGTCGAACATCGGTGCGTAAGTAATATTCGCCAGTGAAATTAAAGCGAACTGTCGTTCTGGATGCCAGATCATATTTGATCCGTAACCAGGTAATCCCCCTGAATGTGATACCAGGTAACCGAGTTTGGTGTCATCGAATAAGCGCAACCCCATTCCATATCCACCGAAAATATTTCGCTGCGATAACCCCGGCGTCAGTTCACGCTTAAGTGCGCGCGAGATTTGTTGCATCTCTCGACGGCTGGCTCGACAAAGCGGACCGTCATCTTTTCCATCGCGCGCAGGGAATGCGTTGAGCATGAAGTTCGCCCAAATCAACAAGTCATCTACTGTGCTCCAGATGCCACCCATCGATGCGAATCCGCCGTCGGCAAGCGGTGGCATGCCGTCGTCGATGGCAGCGTTGTCACGGCGGCGATGCGGAGTTGCGTGGTGCGCTGCAGGAGTCCATCCGGTCGAGTGCATCCCCAGCGGCGTCCACAATTCCGTACTTATAAATTGTTGGAATGTTTGATTCGCCGCGTTCGAAATCGCTCGTCCGAGAATCGCATATCCATAATTTGAATAGCAAAATTCCGTACCTGGTGGCTCGGCAAAATAACCGCCATCTTGGAAGAGCTTTTGCATGAAGTCGTGGTCGGCATCGAGGTGACGGTCGCCCCAAGGATCGTCAGTCGACAATCCCGAAGACATGGTGAGCAAGTGCCTTACAGTAACCGCTGGTGAGTCGCTCGTCGGCAAAGTCAGGTTTTTCAGCTCGGGAACGAGCTCTGCGATCGGTTGGTCGAGCTGAAGCTTCTTTCGATCTCGCAAAAGCAGAACTGCAGCCGCTGTAAAGCTTTTGCTCATAGACGCGATTCTGAACGGCAAAGTGGTGTTGTGGGCGGCGATTCGCTTGCCGCCAAATGTCATTCCGTAAGCCAGGCTGGGAGCTTTGCAGCCGTCCTGAATCAATCCGAAATGCGCTTTCAAAATCGCCGAGGCGTTGGGATTTTTTTCGCCCTTTTTCACCTTGAAGCCTCCAGTGCTCGTGTGTCTCGCTAGTTTACGACACTGGCGGGATGGGAATGATTTCCAGTATCGGTGAGACCTTTAAGGATTTGTGTAATTTCGTTAAGGTTGCCAAGGCTCGGCGTAGTATGGTGCTACGGAAAAGATATGAACTCCCCGAAAAGTCTTCACTCAAGTAGCGCTGTTCCAGCCAGCTTCGAGCGAGTTTCGACTGCTTTCCGCACTACTGTTTTGCAGGAGCTGTTTAATGTCTAACCAAGATGATGAGTCTAAAGATTCCAACCTTCCTAGTTACCAATTTTTCAGCGCGGATCTCAACTACAACTATTTCACCGATCAGCCGACGAACATTGACGCACTACCGGCGGTGACGCCTACAGTGTTGCCAACTACGTCGACGACGCCGAGTTCGGTAAAACCGTACACGCCGCCAGCATCTTATACACCGGTCTCTTATACTCCTTCATCACCTTCGATTCCGGCTTCATCATTTATTCCTTCATCGTCGCAGACACCGACTTCAATCGCTGCCGCACCAGTCGTTTCTAACTTAGTTCAGGACGTTCCTGTCGTTCCTTATACACCTTCGTCAATCGACTTTATGGCAAACCTCGCTGCGAAAGTGTCCGCTCCGCTCGTTGAAGCGGAGCCTGAACGTGTTGAATATTCACTAAAGGATGACGAGCCCGAGCTAACATTTGAGGAGCGCGTCGCCGCTATGGAGCGAGAGATTGCGGCTGCCGATGCTGCCACAGCCGCTGCACAAGCTGCTAAAGACCTGGCTGCTGCGCAGAAGGCTGCAGAAATTGCAGCTGCACAACCAATTTCACCAATTCCCACATTCTCGCGATTCACTGATGTTGAGCCGATTCCAGCAGAATATTTGCAGGCACCTGTTCAATTAGAAACTGGCACACAATCCGGTGACAAATGGAATGCTTATGTCGAGCCAAGTTGCGCACCAGATGTCTTCAGCGCTGATTTCAATTTCAACCGGTCCTTGCTGAAAATCTTCTGGCGTATCGACATCGATCACAACAATCGTGTCAGCAAGAATGAATTGGCGCTGGCACTGCAAGAAAATTGGTTTGGCGGCGATGAGAAAGTTTTGGCTAGCTTGTTGTTTGAGATGTACGAAGAAATTTCGCCAGAAGCGATCTTTTGCGACGCTGGACTGAGCGTCAACAATATTTTGGCTTACGGGCCGTTTGGAGAGATGGCGAACGAGAAATTGGATTCTGACATTCCAGAACCCGTCCAACCGGCTCGCAACAATCCACCGAAGAAGAAGAACACCAAATCTTCGCAATCGCTGCGCAGCATGTTCAAACGCTAATCCCGCATTCATTAATGAGAGGGATGACAAGCGCCCGGTGGGGGATGCGCTCGCCCGCTAAATTCACTAGGGGGATACCTATCTCGCTGGATTAAATGCCGAACTGGACACGATATTGTTATTGCATCACCCACCAAGGAGCAATGCAATGTCTACTGATACAACACTTTTCGACATCTACGAAGCGCTTGAAGTTCTCGATCTTATGATGACCGAAGAAGGCCTCAAGTTCATCACAGAAGAATGCGAAATTGCTTGGAACACTCCAGACGTAGTTGCAGCTTAGCTCAGTTCTGTTGATTCCGCAAATGGTATCGAATACGGTGCCGTGTGAATCGAAATTTGATTGCAAATTGAGCTGCTGATTACGCAGTGTCACTCACTTGAAAGCCTTCTTTCTGCGTCATATTCTCCGCCGCGCTGTCAGTAGCGGGCTGAGAACAAGAAATCCGGGTACTATTAAATAGACGGCGCTCGGATTAGAGATGAAGACCCAGTTTTGCCTTTCGGCACTCTTGTTAGTTGGACTGAGTACTCCGCCACAGGCGGGTGCTTACGATCCCAACGATAAATTGCTAAAACAGGCGCTCCAGCTATATAACCAGGGGCATGTCGATCGCGCCATTCCACTGTTTTTGCAGGATTTGAAAGATAATCCGAACAATGGCACCGCCCATTATTATCTCGGCATGGCTCTGAAAGAGCAGGGGGCCGACGCTAACGCGATTAATGAGTTAGAGTTGGCGGCTAAGTTTTTGCCTGCCGGCGTTACTCAAAATCTTGCCAAAAAGGCGCTACGCGGTGGTTTCGAAGAAGATCCATTACCTGAACCCGTGCCCCTAGGGGGAACCAAGCCCGCTCCGGCTCCGCCCCAGAACTGGTTTTCGCCGATTCTCAATTTCTTTCAGCCGCCACCGAAGCCGACAGGCACTCCCACGACCACGGCTCTGACAACTCCGAGCTTGCCGGCAATGCCAGATTTGGGCGATGCCTGGCATGACACGAAACACTGGTTTCGCAGTCAGGGAAAAGCGTTGAGAAATATTGGTAAAAAACCTTCGGATGCTCGCCAGACCGCCAATGGAGAGCCTGATGTCATACCCATGGGCGAAATGTTGAATCTCGCCGATGACAGTCGCAAGCTGGCAGCGCAAAAGCAGAGCCACGTGGGCTCACCGGTTGTTGTATTCGAGCAGGCTCCAGAGAATTCGCGCGAGTGGGATCTCTGGATCAGTCGGTTTCGCCGAACCTTCGATGCGCAGGTGTTTCGCCACATCTTCAAGGATGCGAAAGACGAGAAGACCGGCACCGCTAGTGTGATTTTTAGTGTCGACCGCCAGGGGCATTTGCGGGGAGCTGTTTACACAGCCACCGCTGACGATACCATGCAGCAAACTTTGTTGAAGGCGATTCGTGAGTTGGATAAATCATATATTCTCGCTTTCCCGCCTGATTCTAGAATCTCTGGTTGGAATTTTAGGATGACATGGAATTTTGGCAAAGCGCTCTCGTTTGTCAGTCGAGTGCGCGAGCGTCGAGCCAAATTGGCTGCTGAACGCAAGGTGATCACGATCGATACGAACGCATTGATCAAGAAAGCGAAGGAAGATCAATTAGCTGCGCAGGCTAAAAAGTTGGCGGAAGATAAAAAGCGGATCGCCAAAACCAAATTGGCTGTTCGCGTTCCGCCACCACCTGTGATTAAGACTAATGTTAATGCTCAGTTGATCAAACCAGTCGAATTGAAGGCTAACGCATTGAAACTTTCTGATATGCCTGTGTTGCCGAAATCCGCGGTGCCACTAACTACAGACGATATGGACGACTTCAACATTTTGAATCGTGACTTGAGCGGACTGTTTCACTAGAACGGACTGTTTTACTAAAACGAAGACCAGCCGTTGAGCTGGTCTCTGAGTTCGTTAGGCTTAAACTGTCCCAATGAAAATGCTATTTCGGAATCACGATTTCGATTTCGCTAACATAATCGTTTCCGTAGCATTTCTTGGCTAGGTTCTCAATGACACTTTTTTCTTTCGCGCTATCCACTGGTCCGCGCAAAGTCATTTTGCCGTTCTCGTCGATCAACTTGACGTTCTGCGCATTGACAGACAAGCCTTTCGACTTCATGATCGCTTTGCGCAAATTGGCGGATCTTTCTATGGAATCTTTGTCGTTCGACTGATTTTGTGCTGTAGGTTTGTCTCCATTGACTACCTTCGAATTCTTCTTGGTGTTGTCTGCGTTGTAGCCTTCAGCTTGTACCTGCTGAGCCATGCAATTTGCTGAAAGCAAGGCTGCTGCGATGGCTAATGTCATTCTTTTCATGCGAATTTTTCCTCTGTTGTTGGTTTATCGCGAGTGCGTTCGTTTTAGACGCAACGATACGAAATTGGATTCCGATTTATCGCTAAAGTAACTAGAAGTCGACAAATGAGTTTGCCACACTGTCGTCTAACGTCGACGCCTCACTGTCGTCAGAAGTCGACGTCGCACTGCCGTCTGCTCAGGTTAAACGGCACATCGTTCGTACTTTCACCAATGACACCCCGGCTCCTGCACCCTAATATGAGTACAGTTCATCTCCCTGCTTCAGCTTATAAACGTCTTTTCCGCTGGTCGCTGCCGGCGCAGCGATACGCCTGGTGAAAAATGCCGCTTCTCGACGCTCCTGATTCAGCTAAAAAAGTTACACAGAACGACGACGCTCTGAGTCTGGTCAAGCTCTCAGGGCAAGCATTTTTGCATGCAGCAATTCAATCGCCGATGGAAGGAGTGACTCAACTCGTAAATAAAGTCGCCGACCGTGAAGTGCTTCCCTGCCCAAAATTGATTGATGTTCCAGACCCCGTTCAGTTCGGCAGCAAAGCCTGGGTAGCTGAAACTGTCGGTTCAGGGCTCGGAATGGTGGCGCCATTCTTGCTCACAGAGAAAGCGTCTGGGGCCATGCTCAACAAAGCAGGGCTCTTGCCCGAACAAGCTGTGATGAGTGGCAACCTCGGAGCTGTAAACCTCACTGGCGCAGGAGTTGCGGAAGCGAGCAACATCGGAAGTGCCATCAAGTTCGCCACCCCGGCCGCTCGAATGGCTGTATCTGGCGCACTCTTTGGTTTCGTCATGACTCCATCGCTGGACCCAAGCAGAGATTTCTGGGAACAGCGCGGTGTTTCAGCAGCTAGCTCAGCAATTACATTCGGTGCGATGGGTTTGGCATCGCGAGGCATAACCGCTGGCGTCGAATCACAAATGAAAGTGTCTCTGGCTGACTCAGCCATGCAATCGTCGGTTCAGGGAATTGGAATCAGAATCGGCGCCAACGCGATTGGTGGCGCAGTTGGTGGCGTCGCCAGTGCAGAAAGCAATTCACTCCTCTCGGGTAAGGGCTTAGCAACGCAAGAAGAAGTGCTGAAATCTGTGGCATCGTTTATGGTGACAGGTGCCGGGCTCGACGCCGCGCACATCGCCATGAATAGAGGCGGCGAATTGCTAGCCGCACGCAACAACGGCGAATTGGTCGCACGCAACGACGCAAAGAATTTGGAAAATGGCGACCGCGTCGCCCCCAAACTTACCGCCGAAGAGCAGCAAATGCTCGACAAGATTCAGCGCGCACACTTTGAATATTTCAAACAAGAGAGTGATCCTGTTACTGGATTGACTAAAGATCGCTCTACTGATACATCACCAGCCAGTATCGCCGCTGTCGGATTTTCGTTGACAGCACATCCTGTTGCCGTTAGCCGCGGATGGCTCAGTCGTGAAGAAGCGACAGATTACACTCTGAAAGTTTTGAAGAATTTGTCGGAGAGCAAGCAGGGACCAGAGGCAACCGGAACTTCTGGGGATCACGGATTTTTCTACCATTTCCTCGATCCAAAAACTGGATTACGGCAAGGTGAAAATGAGCTGTCAACCGTCGATACAGCGCTTTTGATGGGCGGCGTGCTTTTCGCAAAAAATTTCTACGACGGTAACAATGCGAAGGAAACTCAGATTCGCGAACTCGCAGACAATTTGTACAAACGTGTAGATTGGCCGTGGGCGCTGAATTCGGAAGGTCGTTTGTCGATGGGATGGACGCCAGAGCATGGATTTATTTCGTCTGATTGGCAAGCATACAACGAAGCACAGATTTTGCTCTTGCTGGCGATGGGCTCGCCGACGCACCCGCTGCCTGCATCCGCGTGGGACAAGTTTATGTCGACGAGCAAAGTCGTCGAGATGAATGGTCAGAAGAGTCTTGAGTTCGGACCTTTGTTCGGACACCAATATACACAGGTGTGGATGGATTATCGTGGTATCAATGACGCCACCAATCAAAAACTTGGTTTCGATTATTTCGAAAATTCGAGACGGGCAGCGATTGCTCAACACGCTTATGCTGTTGCAAATCCAATGGGTTGGAAGGGCTATAGCGCTCTGGATTGGGGTTTGACTGCATCCGATGGACCAGGCGACGTTGTTAAAAACATCGACGGCAAGCCAGTTGAATTTAAAAGCTACAACGCGCGTGGTTTTCCAAACGCTCCTGACGACGGCACTATTGCTCCAACTGCGGCTGCATCGTCGCTTCCGTTTGTTCCTGAGTTAGTGCTGCCGACGCTAAAACACTGGACCAACGATCGCCCCGAAATCGTCGGACCATTGGGCTTCCAGGACGCTTTCAATCCGACTTTCGACGCCACTAAACCATCTGGCTGGGTCGATAAAGAGACGCTCGGAATCGATCAAGGACCGATACTTTTGATGACTGAAAATTTCCGCACTGGCATGGTGTGGAATCAAATGAAGGGCGATCCTTATTTGACGGAAGCCTTGAAGAAAGCCGGGTTTAAGTAGCCAGGATTTGAGTAACCGACGCGCCCTTGCCAATTCTCGATTTTTGGTGGTGTTAGCGATCTGTTAACGTTGGTTTCCTACACTAAACCCATCAGAGGAAATGCCTCCTACCGACCGTTTTTCCCTTCAAACAGTCAGGAGATTCTAAAAATGGAATACGATTCAACCAGAGTTCAATATCCAAATATTGCGCAGCAAGGCGTGCGCCAGGAAACCGTTCAGACATCGCCTCGTTCGCTTCACGATCAAGTTGTAAACGCCTTGCCTCCAGTCGGCAAAAAGCGCAGCATCGCATCTGACTTTGGCGTCGGACCTCCTCCTTTACTAAGCTACTAAATCGACCGAACCGTTCCCAGCCCGCCTCGAAGTAGTCTTGCCCTTTTGCATATTGCCCGGAGTTGAAATGATTGCCCGTCATTTTGAAAGACTCGCATTGCGAGTTGTGATTTTGTGTGCCTGTTCGATGCTCCTGTACTCGACAGGCGCATTCGCGCAGCAGCCTGTCACTTCGGTGTCAAGCAACATCATCACTACGACGATGCCGAATGGTGTCACGATTGTCGAAGATGTTTTGGCTGGTTCGTGCAAGATAACTTTGCCTGATGGCTCGTATCTCTTACGCACATCGAAATCGGCACAATGGCTATATTTCGATTGCACGAACAAATTGCGCGGACCAGTAGCAGGCAATCCATTCGTCAACGGAATAATTCAATTCGTCGACCCAGCCAATGGAAAGACGATCAAGTTTGGTGGCGGCTTCACTAGCTTGCTTGATTTGCCTTGCTACAAAGGCGGTGGAAACGACCCTCCCGGCAACGGTGGCGGTGGTGGCGGCGGCGGTGGTGGCAAGAATCCATCATCGAAATTCACTGCAGGAAATTATTCTGCCAAAGGTCGACCGATTACAACTTCGCAAACCGACCATCAAACAGATTTCTGGGCGATGGGACCCCACCAGAAACGCGAAGACGACACGACCAAGTGGGGATTGCAGCCACCATCTGGCAAAGCATTTGATGTGGAATCGATTACTCATCCTGGTAAATCTGGTCCAACTAAATTCAAATTGCACATGGGACCAGCCGCAACCGTTGCTGAAACTCCCCAACCGCAGTTCGTACCACACGCTCCAGCCCTGCAGACCGGATCTTTCTTTCGCGTCAAAGATCCGCCCTGGGATGCCGATCTGAGCAAGCATTTCTGGGCAAAAGCCCCGTTTCAAGACAACTCCCCAACAATTGGAAAAATCATAAGCAGCACAGCTGATGAAGCCGATTTGATTGCCATGACTAATCAATTGATCGATCTGAGCACCGCCCCTTCCGCTTGGGACCAGGCATCAAAAAGTATGATGTGGTCTCGCGCCCAGAATATCTCTGACGCTACGGCATCTTCTGCGCAACAGTCTTTCGAGACTAATGTATCTATGTTGATGCAGACTTTGCCGAACATCGCCAACGAGCAGTCTGGCACCCCTGGCACTGTATCTGGTGCTCTGAAGCCTTTGACCAATGCGCTCTGGATGATTCAAGAAATGTTCAAGCATGTATACGTTCCGATGGCGTTGTTGTTTTTGTTGCCAGGCGCAGTTCTTACGCAAGTGAAAGCTTATGTCAGTTACTCAGTCACAAGAACGCAAGATGAAGACACAGTCAGCCCGTTTGTCGGCATTTTGCGCAGCGTTATCGCTTTGTTTTTGATTCCTGCAACGCAATTGATTGTCAGCTACAGCATCGATATCGGAAATTCGATGACCTACGAAGTGCAAAAATACATCGAACCACCGACCGCCGTTGAGTGGTCGAAAGCTCAGACTGTCGATCAAAACACCGTTAAACAGGACCGTTTGATTCCTACCAGCGATTTTGCGCAACGTTCAACCATGAGTGTGCTCCAACATCTTGGGCTGAATTCGATCAACATGTTGCTCAATTATGGATTGCTTGTTCTGATCACCTTTCAACTTGTACTGGCCTGTTATTTGCTATTGCTCGGACCCATCGCCGCCAGTTTGTTCGCCTGGCCATCAGGCATAGGCACGCTGTTCAAGCCGGTCTTCAAGAGCTGGTTGGATGGAGTGACCATCCTCGTGCTCTGGAGATTTTGGTGGTGCATTATTCTGCTGTGCATGTGTGTTCGCATCGCCTGGCTGAAAGAATTAGGTCAATACGTTCCTAGCGGGCAGTGGGAAGCAATCACATACACAGCATTCATGGTCATGCTCACTTACGTTCCTTTCTTACCATTCGATTTCAAACCTGGAGACCTCGTAGACAAGCTGTTGGAGAAGAGCACTGAGGGCGGCGGACTCTCGAAGATTGGCAACTCGAATCCCGCACCACCTGGAGCCGCATCCGTACCGCATATGTCCCCAACATCTTTCGTTTAACTCGCGTCTAACAGAGGTCTAAATTCAATGAACTTCCCCACACGACTTTACTTGTTCCTCTGCATGATTGCGGTCGTGTGTTTTGCACTCGCACCAAATGCAATGGCGAAGAATCCATGGAACGCGACTTCAGACGGAACTGAAAGTCAAAATGCGATTCGATTCCAATTTTTCGAATCACAATATGGAAAGTACATTCCTTACGCCAAACCCAAATCGTGGGGTGGATACGCCGAATACGACCCTGTGACGGGTGCGCCAAAGCCAGGATACGTTTACGGCTCATGGTTCGAGGCGAACACACCGATTCCTTTATATACGAGATACCCTGCCACGCCGATGTCTGCGTTCTTTAACTTCCCGACTGACACAAAGGTCGAAGAAGGACGTTACAAGCACGTGATGATGCCTGCGATGGGAGACGTTCTTACCGACACACAGCATCAGGCTCACCTTACTAAAATCGTTCACGACACAGTTGCTAACTTGACTGACCCGGGTCGACTGACTGATGTGGCGATGTCGACGCAGCAGGCGCAAGCAAGCAGTCTTGGTAATGCGATGGGCGAAACAGCTAGAGATCAGGCTGCCAGTGCAATCGATTTTTGTTCCAAGTATCTGTTCAACTTCACTGCTGATGGTGGCAATATCTGGAACAAAGTTCGCAACGAACTGTTTGTTCCAATAGGAATACTTCTGCTTCTTCCTGGTGCTGTTCTGTCACAGGTTCGGGCTGTAGCTGCAGCTGGCAATCCTGTTCTGGGAGAAGTGAATCCTTTTGATGGCATCTTGCGCAGTTTCATCGCAATTTTTTTGATTCCTGGGACATATTTGATCGTCAACTATGGCATTGACTTGTCCAACTCGATCACACTTACGATTGCTGGTGAATACAATCGCTTGTTCAATTCGGATATGTACAAAGACGCTGTGTGTGGTGAAATTCGAGCCACTCCAGTGCGGCAGCCGTCAGAGAACAAAGACCACTACGATGTGATCACTGCTTCTATGGGACCGATTCTCGGCAGCGATACTTCTCGTGGATTGTTTGAAGGTCGCATGATCGAAACGAAAAGCGAAGATCCTTGTTCGAATATAAACAAGGCTCCGCGCGATCGCGTTGATGAAGCCGTTTCGTCAGGCGTAGTCGCCACGAGGCTTCTGGGCAACACGATTAACGCCGGTTTGACTGCGAGCTGGAATATTTTGTGCGCTTTCATGATGGCGTATTTGATGTACTTGTTTTTTGTCGGACCTGTGGTTGCCGGGCTTTGGGTCTGGCCTATGAAGCAGTTGCGCGATGCGCTTCCCAATTGGATCGAGGGCACGCTCACACTTTGTCTTTGGAGCTTGTTCTGGAATACAGTTATTCTGATCATGGCTTGTTTGAAAGGCGTGGATGAAACAGGCACGATTATGTTCAGCGCACTTAATTTCCTCGCGACTGCGTCAGTGAAATATGCATTCGACTTTGCCGGATTGGTGAAGGCAGCTGGTCAACAAGCCGGTCAGCAAGCGCAGAGTGGTGCAGGTGCTGGTGGCGCTGGCGGTGCTGCCGGCGCTGGTGGTGCTGCCGGTGCCCATGCTTCAGCCGGAGGCGGTGCTGCCAACGCAGGAGCTTCAACACCAGGAGCTACTCCAGCACAACCAGCCGTTCCAGCCGATGGCGGCAGACACTGGAATCCAGCTTCTTACAGCTGGATTCAGAGCGGAGATGGTGGACCCGGCGAAAGCGGTGATGCCAGACCCGGTGGCACGTTCAATAATGCGTCAACGGTGCCTGGTGTGGCTGGTCCAGCTTCACCCGCTACCACACCCGCTGGCAATGGCAACGTTCCAGTCGATGCTGGCGTACCTCCGCTTGTTACATCACCAAATCCCGAGCGCATTTTGCTGCCGAACGGCGATTTCCTTACGCTAATGCGGCAAGCCGGTTCAACTACGACGGGCGTATTGGATAGCAGCGGCCATGTGGTTGGTTCATTTGAATCGGGCAGCGACGGCACTAGCTATGTACGTTTGATGAACGGAGACATGCTTCAAATTGTCAGAGACGGAAACGGCGAAAATTTCTTCTTGAATAATGGTACAAGTACACAAGCTCTCAGACATGGCACTTTCGAAGGACACTCTCTGGTCATGCCGCACGTTGCAACAGCAGGCAGTGCCGGCAGTCATGGTTCAGCTGGCACTGCGGGTTCTGGCGGCTCTGCTGGATCTCCTCTAGCACCAGCTCCCGGCGACTCATTGTCTGTCGATCTGACACTTGCTGATGCCACAGTAGACTTGACTAGTGACACTACAGAAAGTGGCACTACCGTTGCCGCTGTTCCATCAGTGTCGACTGCCGGTGGACCAGGTTCCTCCAGTGCTGCCGCAAATTCGACTTTGCTTGCAGCACATGCAGGTTCTGCAAACAGCGCTGCAGTTCACAGCCCTGGCGTCATCGTTCCAACGTCTGCTGGGCCAATGTTTGTTTCCAACCAGGGCGGTCATGGTACTGCCACTTTGCCTGGAAGCAATGGTGTTCCACAAACGTACGACTTCGATGAAGACCATTCTCAAACAATCAACTTGCCTGACGGTAATGTGCTCACCTTGTCGATGGCAGATGGTGTGGGCAATGTCTCTATCGCTTCGCCATCTGGTGCCACTCTCAGCTCTCTTTCACTGGGCGGCGATACCACAGTTAACAACGCTGGGTTGTTCTACGGTAATGACGGTACTCTGCTCGGCACTAGTGCCACAACGATGGCTATGGTTAACGGAACTCCTGTTGACACCACGGTTTATCGTGATACCGCCGGTGACATCGTTGGATATCACTCCGCCAATCACTACGGTGCTGGACAATCTGGACAACTTGGTACCTGGTATGACGCGAACGGCGTGCAAATCAACCCAGGAGACAATCACTCGCACCTGGCACTAAATCCCGTTCTTGCCCACGCAATTGACGCTGGTGTGATCGGACCAGAGCCAACTCAAATCAATCCGGCACCACTTTCATCGAATGACCAATACACTCTAGCAATGCAAAGTGCTGGGGATGTGGTTAAACCATTGAATTCATTGCTGGATCCGCTTTTTGCAAGTGCGCCAAATTGGCCAGGCGATGTTTCGACCACTTACAATTCTGCATTGCCGGCTGATTCTGGCACAATGCTCGCATCGATCATGACCTTACCAGCCGAAACGCTAGCGCGTGCAAGTAGCTTCAGTCCCGATCCAAACGTGGCACCGCTTCTTAATACAACTTTGCCGCTCTCATCTGGAGCGCCAGCAATCGCGTATTCGAATTCTACTAACGTCAATCCATTCTCGAATATGCCATCAAATGGATTCGACTCGCCTGCAATTCCTTCAACTCCTTCCGTAGCTAATCATGCGGATTCTGCTGGCATGTCGATTGTGTCGAGCATGCCAGATTCTTCTTTCGCTGCATACACTGGCAGCGGTCAGTCAAATGCTCCGACCTATGCTTATCCAGATTCGTCGAGTGTCTCGAACTACAACGCGATGAACTCTCATGCCAGCGAAATCGTTCAACCAACGCAGTCATCCTCGAATCTGAGCGCTGATTCAATCGTTCCGACAAACTGGAGTTCAACCGATACCAACGTAAGCGGAAGTGACGTTGCTGCTCAACAGCAAGTTATGCAGTCTAAGTCGCAGCCACCTAGTTCGCTGCAGGCACAAATTTCAGCATCACCTGGTGTGGCAGCAGCTCCGTTGCCTCAACCCTATGCGTCGAGTCCGCAATCTCCACAGCAGTATGCCAAGCCGCAGTCTTCATCATCGTTTGCCGCTCCACACTACGGCGCTGACTTCTTCCAGACCGCACTTGCGGCCGCAGCGTTGCGCCGATTGGGAGCGGTGTCACGTGCCAAAGAAACTGCGGGAGAGGAACCAACGCCGAAGCCGATTGCACAAAGTGCGAAACCAATTGCACCAACACCGAAGCCGATTCCACAGACGCAAAATCCGGTTGAGCAACTCGCCAAAGGTACAACTCCAAGCACAACTGGAAACCGCCTCAACAGTGTATTAGGTGCGGCTGGATCCAGTCGCAGTCAATCAATGGATGCAGCAAGAGATCTGCTTGGAAGATTGAACATAGCTGCTGAGCCAACAGCTGTGTCGCCAGTCTCGAATGAAACCGAATCAGTATCGAGCGGCTGCACCAACTGCACCGGATTGATGTGCAATTGCATGGGAGGCAACCGAACTCTAGCTCAGCGCTTCGCCAGAAAATCTAACAGCGTAGAAGTGGCCATGCCACCCCTAACATCGGATCACAAATAAGACGACCTGAATACCGATGGAGCGCCAGCTTCAGCCGGCAGGGCTGCCAACCGGCCCAGCTAAAACCTAACGCAATGAAGAAGCAATAGAAGTCCGGTCATCCCCAACACTAATAATATAAGGCTGCTTCTTCGACCACTCAGACTCAATCTTAGCAAGTGTCTTAACGGTCTCAGGATCACTCAAAGCATGTCCAAAGATCGTAAACTTCTTGTCTAAATGCGGGGCATCACCTAGCAAAATTGAAAACGAAGTCACTGCAGAATTTGGATCATCTCCGTGCGCCATCGACAGCGCAAATTTCTTATGCAGAACGTTGCCAGAATTTTGCGATTCGACTTCGAGCGGTAATCGCCTAAGCATCGAGTTTACGTGAGCCGATAACCTTGCGTTTCGATCTTCTTTCACGCTAGCCAATGCTGTTTGCAGAACGAAATTCGGTTCGTATCTGACAATACTCGTTCCATCAAAGGCACCCGCCTTAAACAGCTTGTACATCTGCGAAGCATTTATTGGTGCGGCCGCCGGATCCAGAACCATGTGGATGTTTCCAGCTGAAGTTTTCATCTCGACTGTCTTAGCCGATGTGAGCAATGGACCGTCAGTTTTCTTGCTGTAAATGGGGTATGTATCGTCCACAGTCTTTTTCACCGCCACTGGTGCTTTAGTTGGTTTGATTCCACAGTAGAGGTCATCGCAAACTTCTTTGCTACTACTTTTTCCTGATAGCTGACTGAGTTGTGCAGAGGCTTCCGCGAGCATGTCAGAATTCTTGTCATTCGAGCCTTTGATATCTTTCGCACTGATGATATAAGCGTGCGATTGCTCCCAAGTTTGCATCATTTTTTTCATCGTCGCGGTGGTCACCGCGTCCGGTATCAGTCTGCCGAAGACCGTGTACTTATGATCGAGATGTGGTGCATTGTCGAGGAGAATTGAAAACGAGCTGACCGCAGAGTCTTCAGCGTGTGAACGGGCCATTGTGAGAGCCCACTTCTGATTCAGTCCACGTCCTTGCTTATGCGCTTCGACCTCTAGTGGAAGGCGGCGCAGCATGTTGGTCTGCTCAGTCGTGACTGGCTTCTTCGGACTGTGTTTGATGTCGATTGAGCCAATTTGAAAAATGTAGCTAGGCTGATAGACAATGACATTTGTGTCATCGAATGCGCCAGCTTTGAACAGCTTATATAACTGAGTCGCATGCTGTGGCGCAATCGTTGGGTCTAGAACCATGTGGAGTTTACCGACCGATGTTGTAACTTCCATCGTTTTCGGTTGCTTCAACAGTGGACCATCGTTCTGTGCATCGAACGGACTATATCTGTCTGATCCGTTGTAATCTTCAGCAGTTGAGCCCGTGCTATCTGCGACTACTTGCGGCTCGTTTTTCCAATCAGGTTTGACAAACTTCGTGTCGTCGAAAAATATTCCTTGTGAGACCATCGAATCTTGAGTGACACCAGTTGTGTTGTCATAGATAGAATCGATTTCGAAGTGTTTGCCTTTCGGCAACAAGACGCCGTCTTTGAAATACAAATCTCCGATGCGTGCAATTTCCAGTCCGTGATCGGTTTTAGTGCTGATATCGACAGACCAAGCGGGCGTCTTTTTTGCACCATCGCAAACCATCAATTTCACATTTTTACAAAGCGGATGTACGTGAGTCCAAACCGCGCGCACCATTCGATCTTCACTGGAGAAGCCGTAATCTCGATCTTCTGAAATCGGACATGTGTATGGCTGTATGCCTGGTGGCACACTCCAGTGCCCTGTCACTTTTCGCTCGTTGGTATCGGTGACGACGGAACCTTTCGTCGCATTGGGGGCGTTTTCTCCAGTAGACATCACCATGCACGCTGGTCCGTGCACCTCTGGTCCTTCTAATTTCGTTTTGTCATTAAGTTGCACCGCTACATAGGGCGTGTACCAAGACAAGGGCTTCATCGCCATCTTAAGATCGGAATCTTTGACGAAATCGAGAGTACACATGTGTTTCAAACGACGATGTTTAGTCGTGGTGCGGTTCGCTGCTTGAAATGTGATGTGCAAAAATTCGTTGCTCGAAAGCGGCACGCCGTAACCTTCAGGAAAGCGAAAGTCTGTCTGCCCTTGAGTGAGAGTGAAGAGTCGCGAGCTGCCCGTGTGAACTTCCGGAAAAACAGTGTTACGCGGATCCACATCAACGTTGTAGTGACAAATAAATTCAGCAGTCGGCAGCGGCTTATCGTTTTCATCGAGGACAATCAGCTTGACGCCCTTCGCCCAAATCAACTGCTTAGGCTCGGTCGAGTGCACGACCTTGCTCGTCGTTGTCGATGATCCGTTGCTTCCCATCATTGATGGCTGGTTGCCGTTCTCGACAAATTGCACCGCACCTTCTCCAACCGAGATTTGTTTGGTGGCAAGCATGTCTGAAACTCTCAGCGTTTCGCTTACGTATGGTCCTTCCATCGAGCGATATTTGCGATGAATATCAAATGGACCGACCGTGACATTTACCTGATGTACTGGACCTTCAGGTGTATCAATGACACTTGGATCTTTCGTCAGCTCTGACGGAGTGCTGAGCGTCCGTGACGAAGTTGTCGAAGAACCTGGCCTGTGCATGGAGCATGAGGTCAAGACAAATGAGGTCAAGCAGAATAGGGTCAAACGAAAGAAGGTTGTGCGCACCCAGTTGACCGACTGAGCTGACTTCGCTGAGCGAAGTGAAGGCGGTGAGCGAAAGGTGTGATTGTTTGACAACGCAAAAACCGCAAGCAAGGAATATCGCCTGATTTTACTATACTTGCGAGGTTGCCAACGGGGAACTGGGCGCCGCCCGGTCACCATCCGTAACCACTCAGTTGCGCCACTTAGCCGACAAATGCTGAGCACTCGTTGGCTAGGTCACACTATTTGAGAAGTAATTTAGTTAGCGATCCATGAACTGGAGCACGATGCGACCGCTGTCGCTAAGCGTTGCGCGAACGTCAAAATTCTGGTTGTCGCCTGAACAAACAGGTCTGGCTTCTGAGTTGAAAGCAAGCACCAGTCTTGGTCTGTCGTAGTTCAAACTGTTCAACATTTGCTCGATTTGCGATTTGATTTGCTCGAAAGAAGTTTCGAAATCTTGAAAGCTGTTGCGGCGTAGATCGAACACCAGACAGCTAAACTGCTGATTTAGTTTGGCGAAAGCGTTCACGCAAGCGATTTTGATTGACTTTCGATCGAATCCACCGAGTGATGAGTTCGACTTCATCTGCAAACTGTTTTGACCAACTGTACCAAGATTCCAGTTACTTAACTCCATGACCGCTCTGCCCGCTCCCTCTGACAACTTTTTGACCTGGTTTTCACCAACTTAGTTGTTACGGATCGGTCCAAATAATTAGGCCAGTTTGTCAAACCCGGCGGCGATTATGAAATCGATGTTATTCTTGAACTGGGTTGCATTGCAGACGTGGCACATGGCAATTAAGTCGATCGAAACAACGCCAAATCCGAACAGCATGAAGCTGAATCTTGTTACCTCGGTGGAAGGTCGACCGAGCACGTTTACGACCCAACAAATTGATGGTTGTCCGCTCCCTTTTATAAAACTGTTGGAAATCGCTGGAGTGCAGAGCATTTTTGTTTGCAATGACTTTGTCACCGTCAATCGTAATCCGACTGCTGATTGGCAACCAATTCTGGATGCCGCCAATCGCTGTCTGAGCGGAAACGACGAACTCGAGCAGGCTACATCGCAACGACAAGCTGCAGAGAAAGATGGGCAGGTGAGTGTTTTTGTTCAAACGTTTCGCAGCATTCCGATTCAGGTTAAAGTTGTTGGTGGCAACGAGGAGAGGCGCTTATCTCTGGGGGCACGATTCAACGACGCAGCGATGCGCATTCAAGATGCAACCGGAAGCGACTTTTTGAAAGAGCGTTACTGGGCAGAAGCTGGTGTGCGATACGGAACAGCTGCTGAAGTGGCGCAGGAAGTATTTGAGGAAATCACTGGCGTCATCGACGATAAATCTCTGGCTGACATGGAGCTAAAGGCTTTAGGCCAGGTAGTGCCAAATGTGGTGCCGACCTCTCAAGAGGTTTTGCGGGAGCAACTTGCTTCTTCTGACTGGAGTGTCAGGCTCAAAGCCGTGCAAGACATGGGCACTGACGAAGCTGTATTGCCGCTATTAATAACCGCATTGAATGATGATCATCATCAGGTTCGCCGATTGGCAGCCGCAGCGTTGGGTGCTAGTGGGAATAGCGCTGCTGTTGAACCACTATGTCAGGCATTGTTGAACGATACATCTGTGGGTGTTAAGCGCACCGCTGGCGATGCCCTTTCTGATCTTGGAGATGTTGCGGCAGAGCAATCGATGTGTGAAGCGCTTTCCGACAAGAATAAACTTGTGCGCTGGCGCGCTGCGCGTTTTCTTGCTGAGGTTGGCAGTGCCTCGTCGCTTCCGGCTCTGCAAGCGAGACAGAACGATTCAGAATTTGAAGTGCGATTAGAGATTGAAACTGCGATCCAGCGTATTAGTGGTGGTGGGCTTGGCGCAGCTCCAGCCTGGAAGAGAATTGTGGAAAATGCATAGAGCGGAAGGCGACTCAATATGAAACTTTCTCGGAGATTGACGACCATGCAACGGCTGGCGACCAGATCAATATTGGCGATGACGCTTATGCTATCCGCAGTTGGCTGCAATAGTGTTGAAGCTGCTGACGTTGCTCCTGCGCCAAATCGCCCCATTCGCGATAAGTGGGCTCTGGTCGTTGGGATTAGTAATTTTGAAAATCCAAAATTGAATCTGAGATATTCGTCTAAAGATGCATCTGATTTTGCCAATTATTTGACACACAATGCCGGATTTGCTCCAGATCACGTCAAAATCTTGTTGAACAAAGACGCGACTCAACGCCGTATTTTGTCAGAACTTGGAAATAAGTGGTTGCCTCACGTTGCCAATCCCGATGATCTGGTGGTTATTTTTCTTTCCACTCACGGAAGTGGTTCAGAAATGGACATCGGTGGACAGAATTATTTGATTGCATACGATACCGACATTGATGATCTCTACACATCAGCGATTCCGATGCAGCGGTTGGCGCACGATATAAAGTCTCGCGTACACTGCGATCGTGTAATCATATTTTTGGACGCTTGTCACAGTGGTGCTACCGAAAATGGTGGCAAGGGGCTGATTAGAACTGGAGTTGACGCGGGCGAACTGAGCGCTGGCTCAGGTCAATTGGTAATCGCATCGAGCAAAGAAGATCAAATTTCGTGGGAAAGCAAGAAGCTCGCAAACGGCGTGTTCACTGCTGTCTTGCTTGACACTTTGAAAAAGCAAGGTGCTTCTACAACAATCGGTCAAATGTTTGACGGATTGAAAGATGATGTTCAAGATACCGTTTTGCGAGAGAGAGGAACTCTTCAAACTCCGGTGATGAAAAGCGAGTGGAACGGTAACGACGTTTTGATCGCAGCAAAACCGACCTCTCCCAGACCGGGATTTGATGACGGGAAAGCTGATGCTTCTGAGTCTCCGACTACAGTTGCGACGAGTGTTTCGACCACTCCAGCACCTGTGGTGAAAAAATCAACAAGTTCATCGGCTTTTCCGGTTAACCGAAACAAAGTTACAGATAAAGCGCCGGCTAAAGCTAGCGCTCGGCCCGTCGGAGCATCTGCGGGCTACGTTCCATCAGCAGTCGCTGCGACCGATGATGCTCGAACCAATAAACCAGAACCGATCAACCCTCGCATCCTGCTTGTTCCTGGGCAGTCCGTCGCTCGCATGAACCTTGGCATGACCACTGCTGAAATCTTGACTTTGCTTGGTAAACCAACATACAGCAGCGACGATGTCGTAACTTACTGGACATCAGACCGCAAATACTTTCTGAGTGTTTTGTTGAAATCCGGTTTGGTTACCGAAATTGCATTTTCATCACCGGCTTTCAAAACAGCAAATTCGATCACACTGAGTAACTACGCGTCTCACGCCAAAGAATTCTCTAAGCCAACAGGTTCAACCGTGACACTCACAGATGGCGGATTCTCGATAACTGATCGAGGCAAGGATTTGCCTGTTGGTGTTATCTACAAAAAGAAAACCGTTGCAGCTGCGCCCGGTTGGTGGGATGCGCATTCTAATCCACCTGCGAAACCAGCGCACGCTGCGACAAACTAACTGTTACAGCAACCAATCACCTGGCTTGCTTCATCAACGAATTCATTAGATGGAACAACTCATTTAAGTCTGCCTGTTTCACCAGAAAAGTCAGTTCAGTAAAAGTCGAAATTAGTTCCACTATGTTTACTTTGCGAACTGCCATGGCGCGCAGCAGTGCAAAATACATATTCGGCGTTTCGATATACTGCTCACCGAACTGTACAGTGAGAGCGGCGAGATTATCCAGATGTAGCTTGGGTGCAGCGGGTTTGAAATTTTTCAGCACCGGTTTTACTAATGGCATTGGCGCAAAAATTGAAATTTCGCTGGCACCATATGTGATGGTGAGGAAATCAGCCTGAGCGAATTCTTTTTCTGTGAACAGTTTTTGCGCTCTCTGTTTGTTAGCGGGTGTCTTATTGAATGTTATTTCTGCCAGGTTTGATTTGACTGCAATACTGTCAAGCTCAATGCGTGGCAGCAGCGGATCTTCGTGACTAATTTCGTTGGCAAGTCGAGAAAGTGCCACCACGATGGTGCCAAGTTGAACGGGCTTACGCGCCTTACGTTCGACTTCAGGATGAATTCGTTTGGCGTAAGCTGAAAGATTGAGTGAACCTCGCGACATGGTAGTCAATTCTGGCTCAGATGAATAAATCATCTCTTTAACTATGTCACTGACCTTGATCACTTTGTAATACCTATTACATTTTTGTCTCAATTGTATCAAACCTGAGAAAATTTTACTTCCTGCGCGAAGCAGTGTAGATTGCCAACTGTCCTGGGTTTGGAGACTTTTGGAGGGCGCGATGGCAATTTCAATTAGAGTGGCGACACCTGCAGATTCAAATCTGCTTTATCAGATGATTCGCGAACTAGCTTGCTACGAAAATGAAGAACGCAGCGTGAAAGTTACCGCTGCGGATCTTTGTCAGCAATTAAATCAGCCAGCGCCACCGTTCGAATGCGCTATCGCAGAACTTGATGGAAAGCCGTGTGGATTTGCTTTGTACTTCTATGCCTATTCAACCTGGGAAGGAACCAGAACTCTGTATTTGGAAGACCTGTACGTCAGCCCCGAATTTAGAGGCTCTGGCGCAGGCGCAGCACTGATGATGTTTCTCGCCCAAACCGCACGTGAACAACAATGTCGACGTTTCGAATGGTCAGTCTTAGATTGGAACCAATCCGCAATAGACTTTTACGAACGCTTAGGCGCCACACCAATTAACGGTTGGACCCGATACCGATTAGACGCTGCAAGAATCGATCAGTTACTGAAAGCAAGTTGATGGTTTCATATCCCAAATTCTCAGCCGCGGCCTTAGTCGCTCAACGACTTGCGCATGAAGCCCCAATCGTTTCAGTGAAGTGATTTGCGGTACCAAATCAACTTGATAGTGATGCTCCGCCGCAAACCCATGGTCACGAATGAACGCCTCAAGCGCTTCTTCATTTTCGAAAGCATTTTCGTAGAGCGCACGATCTGTGGTGCCACTAATCGCTCTGCGAAAGTTCTTGATCCTTTCCGGCACGTTCTCAAACACTTCACGTGTCGAAAAATCGGGCGTTATCCACGCACCATTCGAGAACATCGAGAGTATTTCTCGGACATTTTTAGCAAGCTGAGAACGCTCATCGACTGATAGATACATCAATAATCCTTCGTTGACGATAACCAGTTTGCGGTCTTTTCTGAATACTTCAGCAGCATTTTTCAACTGAGAAAGATCGAGCGCATTCGCGATCGCAATATGATAGTTCGCGGTGCTGCCGCTTGAATGTTGTGCGCTCAAAACCTCTACTAATTTGCCTTTTTCTTCTCGAATTCCTGGCAGATCCGTATCGACGTAGACTAAATCGGCCGAGTTCTGTGACATTGCCAAACCGCGCAAAGAAAATCCACTTGCCAGTTCAAGCACTTGAGTGGTGCCAGAGTTGTGAATTAGTTGAACTAAACTTTTATATCGCGTTTCGAGAATTGGACCATAAACTTTCGCATCGTCAGTCAATTCCGAGTTTGAGTCGGTGAAGCGTGCACCACTTTCGTCAAGTTGTTTAGCGATTTCGGCGACAGCGTCTGCCGCGTGCACATATTCAGCTACTTCCTTCGCGAACGGAATGTCTGAAAATTTTCGGAAGAAGGCAACCAATTTTGCAGTGATACTGATTTTGTTGTAGTCGAATTCGGTCACTTTAAGTTCGTCCCTGGTTGTCGATTCTGATGTCATCCCTGCGTCTGAGCGAACTCCTGACCAAACTCCTTACCAAACAGCTGAGTCGCTGTCATTGCTTCTAACATCACATTGTCGCCGCTATAATAGCGCTATGCAAGAACTTCACGAGAACGAGCAGTATTTTTTCAGTGAGCACACTCTCAAGCAATTTTTCGAATTGCTGGAGCCGTTTCTAAACCCGTGCATTTTGTGTGCGCCGACTCTTGCACAAACACTCCAACGTAGTGCCGGATCTCAGAGAGCGATTCGTGCACTAGACATTGATACACGTTTTGAACATTCGCTTCCCGGATTTCGATTGTGGAATTTGTACAAACCTACCCGAATAGACGAACAATTTGACGTCATATTTTGCGATCCACCGTTCTTCAACTGTTCGTTATCTCAGCTGTTCTCGGCAATACGCTTGTTGTCCAACTTCGATTATGCGCAGCCGATTATGATCTGTTATTTGCGCCGACGCGAACAGGCTCTTTTAGGCACTTTCGCAAAGTTTCACCTGCAACCGACTGGAATTTTTGCGTCGTACAAGACCGTTCAGAATTCCGAACGAAATGAAATACAGCTCTACTCCAATTTGAATTCGAAACAAGCAGATTCAAATAATTGTTGAATTTCCTCTCACAGCGCCGCTTCGCATCTTATATTCCCAAGTCAAGTGCTGTACGCTCAGTTCGTCAGCGTACTGTGTTTATGCGCAGTGCAGCTTGTATCGATGAATGCCCGTGGCAGCGGCAAAATAGGAGTTGTGTATGGATTTGCAGAAGTTGTTGAGAGCTGGGATTTGTGTAGCAGGAATTGGCGTCACCATGAGTGCATGCACACCAAACGCGACTGAAACGACTACTGCCACCACTGCGCCGAAAGCCGAGGTTGCAGTTGAGCAAGCCATTTGGCAGAAGTTGACCTCAGATGGCGACGCGGCTAAAGCTGCCGGTGACCTGAAAAAAGCTGAAGCGAGTTATCAAGCTGCCATCGAAGAAGCGAAGAAACTTGGTGAGACCGATCCGGCATTTGCTAGAACCACTGCTAACTTAGCCGACTTCTACTACGCCCAGGGCGATGGTGCCCAAGCCGATCGTCTTTACAAGCAGAGCCTGTCCATTCATGAGAAAGCGTTAGGATTGGAGCACGCCGACCTGGTGCAATCGATTCTCGGCTTAGCGCGTGTGACAGCGTCCGAGAAAAATTATGCTGAATCAGTTGCGCATTACGAAAGAGCGATTGCGATCTTGAATAAGAACAAAATGCCGGTCTCTGCTGAAGTGCAAGCTGAATACACCAAAGCGAAAGAGAGCGCCGCGACAAGCAAGGGCTCCACGAAGGAAGACTCCGCATCAAAAGAGTCAAACAAAGACGCTTCTGCCAAAGATGCAAAAGCCAAAGACGATAAAAAGAAATCGTAGCTTAATGGGCTTCGACTTTTGGCTCGGTGCCACTATCTGTGGTGACGGGTGAAAAGGCGAACGAATTCAAGACTTCTGTTATTACTGGCATGAATGCGTCGTATGCGCCTTCTATGGCTGTGTAATTGAACGCGTATGCTCGATGGTTGGCGACAACCAGATACTGCAGCATTTTGGCAGAGGCGCCTTCTGCATCCAGCTTCAGCTTATAGATTGACTTGTGGGCATCAACTGAGCCGAGTTTGGTTGCCGACTCTTCCACTCGCGTCAGCAGTGAACCCTCGAGCGGATACTGTTTTTCTAGTTCCTGGTTAACAGTTTTGGCGTACTCTTCAGCCGTCATGTCTGCGAGAAGTTTTTCAACGCTGACGCGATAGCTGACGAGTCCGTTGTCTGTGAGAAACCGGCAGATAAGGGGATCTTGACCTTCCGCTTTTTCCCAGTTCTTGGGGTACTTGAGGCTAAATCCATTTTTAGGGCTTTGATAATCGGCCATTTGGGTGAGCGCCAGTTCGGCTTCGGCCTTCATCTGCTTCAGCGGTGGCACTTCTGCGGCGATGGCTGCGCTATTCATGGTTGCAGATGCAGCCAGGCTCGAGCACAAAAAAAGTATTTGCATTACCTTCGAAAGATTCATGTCACTCCAATCCATCGCGACGCGTTTTCAGCGACTCCCGCTGATTAACCACGTGATTTTAACACCGGGATTTTAACATCGCAGCCTGTTACTCAAGAAGTCGACACCTAGCTTGATACCAAACCAGGTGTGCTTCTTCGCGGCAAATTTTAGTAATGATTAGTTTCTGCAACCAGACAGCGGATAATCGAACTTCGCAGGTCCGAGGCTGGCGACTGGCTTTACTTGTTGTTTGCGCATGTAGTCATCTTTCATTTCTTTGTATTCTTGAGCGAAATTGCGCTGAGCAAACGAGTAGTTCTTGGGCGGACTCATGGGGGTTAAGAGGGCCATAATCAAATCTCGCATTATGCAGTCTCCTTAATATTTGAGTCGTCCGCCACCTTGTGCCAAAAGCGTTTCGAGCTTTGGTCAAATCTGTGACCGGGTCAAACCAAACTGGGTGCTGGTTATTCACTAACATTGACAGGCAAGTGTGATCTTTTGGTGCCCCATGAAAACCCCCGATGTTCTAAAATAGGTTGCCGTAATCCATTTTTGAGACGTGTATGAGTTCTGACATAAAAGCCAAACGCCGCTCACAGCGCATCACCGCCGAATTCGCCCTGCCAGGGGTGATGGATCTGAACCAGGCGTCGACGACTGAATCGCCGATTATGCATGTCATGGCGTACAGCGAACACGCTTATGTGGAGCAGGCCGTTCGCGATCCAGCCGGGCTGATCGAGTTTTTGGCTAAATGGCCCGTTACATGGATTAACATCGACCCGGTCGGATATGGTCCGCACGCGCAAGCGTTTATGGAAAGACTCGGCAAGCTATTCAACCTGCACGAATTGGAATTGGAAGACATCATCAACGTGCATCAGCGCGCCAAAGTTGAAGAGTACGAAGAGCATATTTTCGTCGTGACTCGCATGTTGGTAAATCGCGACACTGCGGAAAGCGAGCAGTTGAGTCTTTTTCTTGGAAAGTCGTATGTGCTGACCTTCCGCGAAATGGCAGCCGATTGTTTGGATCCTGTGCGCGACAAAATCAGAAAATCTCGCGGCAGAATTCGCGCAGAGAAATCTGACTACTTGATGTATGCGATCATTGACGCCGTTGTGGACAGCTACTTTCCGTTGCTGACAAAACTCGCTGATCGTTTAGACAATATTGAAGAAGAGATCTTGGAGAAGAGTGAGAAGAACACTCCAGAGGATGTTTACGAGGTGCGTCGGGATATTCTCTCGATTCGTAAGTCTGTCTGGCCGACTCGCGAAGCATTAAGCACTTTGTATCGTGATACCAATCCTCTCGTATCAGAGGCAACGCGACTTTATCTGCGTGATTGCTACGACCACGCGGTGCGCATTATCGATTTCGTCGAGATGTATCGTGAAGTCGCATCGGCACTGATGGAATTGCACTACACGCGCGTAAGCAATCGTTTGAACGAAGTTATGAAAGTTCTGACGATCATCACGACATTGTTCATCGGTCCAAGTTTTGTAGCCAGTCTTTATGGAATGAATTTCAACACCGAAAAGTCGCCGTTGAATATGCCTGAGCTTAGTTGGTATTTTGGATACCCTCTGGCTTTGTTTCTGATGTTCACTTTTTCAATGAGCATCTTGATGTACCTGTATTTCCGAGGTTTCCTGGGACCGCAAAGACGCGGATAGCAACTTATGCGTACCGCCCCGTTTAAGGAACCGAATTTCGAAGGGTAGTATCATGGGCGCCTTGGAACAGGTGGTGAGCAGTAGTTCGCCCGTTTGTGCTTTGAAGGAGAAGAAAATGTCTGGCAAGGTTAAACCAATTCCCGATGGATACCACACAGCGACCCCTTATCTGATCTGCAAAGGTGCAGCGAAAGCGATTGATTTTTACAAGAAAGCTTTTGGTGCCGTTGAACTTATGCGCATGGGCGACAACGATAAAATTCACCACGCCGAAATCAAAATCGGAAATTCACCGATCATGCTTGCTGATGAATTTCCTGAGATGAAGGCTCTCAGTCCATTGACTCTCGGCGGCAGCCCCATCACGATCATGTTGTATGTTGAAGATGTTGACTCACTCTTCAAGTCAGCTGTCGATGCGGGCGCAACCGTTGATAAGCCTCTAGAAAATCAATTCTACGGTGACAGAACTGGCGGTGTCACCGACCCGTTCGGTCACAAGTGGTATCTAGCCACTCACATCGAAGATGTCTCGCACGAAGAATTGGAAAAGCGCGCATCTGCTGCAACTAAGAAGAATATGAAAGAAACGCTTCCAGCTGGCGCTAAATAACAGCGAAGCCTCTCTCTCCATAATTCAATGGAACCGTGCTTAAATGCTCGGTTCCATTTTATTTCCCTAGTTCTCGTTCGTCTCGATGTTGGCGAATGGCGTCTTCACCTGAACTTTGCCGCTGCTGTCCTTCTTTACTTTCACGAAAGGAACGTTGATGTCTACTTTTCCATCACCATCGGCAGAATCAATTTTGATGCCCGGCCCACGCACATGCACTTCGTCGGCACTGTCATCGGTGCCTTTACCGATTGAGAAGTTGATTTTTGCATGAGTCGAATCTGTATCGTCTACTGCGGATGGCGCTGGTGTCTGGGTGACAGTTGTTTTTGTGTTGAAGCCCTTCTGTTCAGTCACGGTCGTCGTCTGACTGCCATCAGGGTTGTTTTGAGTGGTTGATGTAGTCTTTTCGCCACATGCAGTCAGACTTACGGCTGATGCTGCCACCAAGATGCAATAAGTCAATATTCGATGTTGATTGAGCATGCTGACGGTTCCTGTTGATTTGTGCTGACTAGGTATCCATAGAAGCTTGAACGGTGCGAGGATCGACCTTGCTCAATTCGATGTCTGGATTGACTTCTCTAAATTTGTTCAAGTCCCATTTTGTTTTGAACAGCAGCACGGGATCTTCAAACTTATCCGTTGCGATTGTATAGCCAGAGCGGCTCGTCGCAGTCTTCATCGTCTCCCATGCGCCAACCGGCCAGAGCGCGGTATGCATGTCTACCGTTCGAAGAATGGTGGCAACACCATACTCAGACTGCAGTCGGAATTGAACGACTTCGAATTGCAGTGGACCCACAGCAGCTAGCAATGGTATGCGAGTATCTCGCTCTGTCATCCAGAGAATTTGGATGGCACCTTCGTCTTGCAGTGCCGTAATTCCCTTGTGGAATTGTTTATATCGGCTCGGTTCCTTGTTTTCGAGAAATGCGAAAAGTTCTGGTGCGAATGTTGGAATGCCTGGAAAGTTTATCTTCTTGCCACTACTTATGGTATCGCCTATGGCAAATGCGCCGGGATTGCTGAAGCCGACAATGTCGCCAGGAAATGCTTCTTCGATCGATTGACGTTCTTTTGCAAATAGTTTCTTTGGTTGACTGAGCTGAATCGTTCGACCGCTTCGGCTATTTGTCACGTCCATATCTTTTACGAACATGCCTGAGCAAACTCGAACGAAGGCGATGCGGTCTCTGTGCCGTGGGTCCATGTTTGCTTGCAACTTGAAAACAAAACCTGTGAAGTCAGGAAATGTGGTTGGCACAATTCCCTCTGCTGACGAAAAGGCGCCTGGTCTGAGAGACAGTTCGATGAATGAACGCAGGAATAATTCAACACCGAAATTGTTCATCGCGCTGCCGAAATAAATTGGCGTCAAAGTGCCGTTGTGTATCTTCTCTAAATCGAGAGGGTGCGCGGCTGCATCGAGAATTTCCAGCTCTTCCATCAACTGCTCGTACAAATGCGTCGGAATTAATTCCTTCACTTTTGGATCGTCGAGCTCGTACGTTGCTACTTCTGCTTTTGTACGCCCTCCAACTGAGCGCTCGAACAAATAAACGACCTTCGATCCTCTGTCTACAACGCCTTTGAATTGGTCGCCCGTGCCGATTGGCCAATTGACAGGGTAGGTCGCAAGATTGAATTCCTTTTCCACTTCGTCTATCAGTTCCAGTGGTTCACGACTGGGTCGATCTAATTTGTTTATGAAAGTGAAGAGGGGAATTTTTCGCAGCCGACACACTTCGAACAATTTGCGCGTTTGCGGCTCCAGTCCCTTAGCTGCGTCAATCAGCATGACCGCGTTGTCTGCAGCGGCGAGGGTTCTATAAGTGTCTTCGCTGAAGTCCTGGTGACCAGGAGTAATGCGCTCAAGGTTCCGAGCAAACTCTTTCCGATGATCAACGCCAGGACGAATATAAAAACTTCTGCGATGTGATTTCCAATGAAACGTGGATCCAGAAGCATTCCAATCGAGACGAAAAATACCGTGGCAAACAAATCGCGCAGCGGCAGCACGTCAGTTAGTGCCTGATGAATGTAGGGAGATTCGCTCAGCATTATGCCAGCCAAAAACGCTCCCAGCGCAATTGATAATCCAAGACTCTGGCTTAACAGCGCAACTGAGAGACACAAAACAATCAAGGTGAGCAGGAATAATTCTCTGCTGTTCGACTTGGCTGAAAATTTCACAACATGAGGCACCACTTTTGTGGCACCGACAATGATCAATAGTAAGAACAAGACAGCTTTACCTGCCGACATCAGAAAGTCGGTGTAATTCGCATTTGCGGTTTCCTGAAGCACTGGCAGAAACGGAATGATCAGCACGAGGCTCAGGTCTTGAACTAGAGCCAGAGGAATCAAAATTTGACCGTGGATTGAGTCTGTCTCACCCCGTTCGCTCAGCACCTTCGAGATGATCACGCTACTGGAGATGGCGCAAACACAACCGAACAGAAATCCTGCTGCCACGGTTGGTGCCAGACCTATAGTCGATGCAAGCCACCACGCAGCAGCGATAGTGAGCACCATCTGTGTGCTGCCGGCTAAAAGAATCTTCTTGGCGGAAGACATGATTTGTTTGAGCGACAGGTCGACGCCGAGCGCGAAGAGCAGCATGGCTACTCCAAACTCGCTGATCACTTTGATTTGTTCGACCTGATTGATCAGCTTCAGCCCGTGTGGGCCGATTGCGATTCCCGCCAACATATATCCAGCCATAACCGGCTGCTTAGCTGCGATACAGATGTATCCGGCGATTAATGCGGCGCACCAGATGATCGCCAGATCAGCGATCAATTGAAATTCATTCATACTTGGTCCTCGATGAGAATCGCTCGCGCCTGGCTTCAAGCTTCGGCGCAAGTTATCTGGGGTATATTCGAGGATGAATTTAAATCAAAAGTGCACAGTAAATCAGCCACAGTGAGCGGGCACTTTGCTGGCTGCTTTGTGTGCTCAAGTTCGCAGCAGCGCGGATTATCGCGATGGCTGGGTCGTGGCACCAGTGCTTGCACGCACTCGCATCTGTGTCGCCGTTCTGTTCGATGCGCGGCTTCGATTTAACAAAACAAAACTCTGCGTCAGCGGCTATACAAGCGGAAAATAGCCGTTCAGTCTGCTCTACCTTGGTTTCCGAGAGTGTACTCGCCGACGAATGTGCTGGCGCCGAGAACGGAATTAACTGCGCAAAGGCAACAACAATCAGGAAAAATATGCTTTTGACTATGTGTTTCGTCATAGCGTCTCCTGCGAGTGCGCACGTGTTCCTCATAGCTATGAGGTGGCTCTTGTATGAGTTTAACCTTTAAACCTGTCATTTACCTTTCAAAAACGCGCTATCCTTACGTGTCGCTTGTTTTGCAGGATCTACTCTGTAGAGCTTTTTGCCAAAATTGCGGCGTTTTCGCCAGTTATTCTGTTTTATCCCAGGATAATTCTGTGTGGCAATCTGCCCGATTTATCCGCCAGTGGGTATTTCATTAGTAGCGACGGTTAAGGATGTGTTGAGATGCCTCTTGTGTTTGTGCACGGCGTGAATGTGCGCTTGGGACCGAAATACGAAAAGGAGATGCAGCAGCGCAACCAGTATTTCGTCAACATTTTTTACAAGTTATTGGGAAGACAGTTTAGTGCAGATCGAGTGATTAGTCCCTATTGGGGAGATCTTGCTACTAACACGACGAGTGGAAATCCGTTTCTTCCGACGCGCAAGCATGATGCCGCACCGGCGAAAGAGCGCCCCCACTCCGGGCGTGGAGAAATGGTCGGAGATCAGCTGCACGATCATGATTTTGATGGTGGGTCGCTCATCGATATGGCGCGCACCGAATCAATTTCTAAAGTCGTTGATATAGTAATCGCGACTGCATCGGAGCAGGCTCTCGATGCATCACTCGAGCATGCGGAAGCTTTGTCTGAACTGGCATTTAGCGCACTCGATCTGAGTCGTCGTTTCAAGTCGCTCGACGAACAAGTTGAATGGCTCGAAGGCGTCGTTGATGATGCTCAATTGTTATTGAAGATTGAAGACGAATTGATGAAAGATTCGGCCGTTGATATGAAGAGGCGCAAGCTCAGTCTCGAGCATATGAAACTAGCCGGTACATGGCTGCAGGCGCGCTACGACAAAGCGAGTACTTTGACGAAAGACAGACTGATGTTGCGAACTAAACAATTGCAAGCTCGCATCAATCAGCTCAGAATTACCGCCAAGCACAGCGTCAAGCAAGTGCGCGAGGTAAGGCGGCGAACAACCACGCATGTAGCCGCAGCCACGCTTACGTCGCCTGTGCGGAAGTTATTTCACGATAGATTGTTTCTGTTTCTCGGTGATTCATTCCTTTACTTTGGGCAACGCGGAACACCTGAAGCACCGGGCCCGATTGTCAAAAAAATTTCCGATGCCCTTACACAAGGGTGGGAAAAACGAACGGAGCAAGATCCCGATCTGATAGTGGTGGCACACAGCATGGGCGCAAATATTATGTGTGATATTGCTTCTTATTTTCGTCCTGATCAAGAGATCGATTTATTGATCACTGTTGCCGGGCAATTTCCGTTGTTTGCTGATTTGCACATGTTTCCTGGTCTGGATTCGCGTCACAGACCCATTCCAAAACCTCCTAACGTGAAGCGATGGATTAACGTCTACGACATGAATGACATTTTTGGATTCACTGCTCAACCAATGTTCGAAGATATTGAGGATTTGGAATTTGCCAGCGGCAGGCTTGGTATAACAACACATGCTGATTGCTTCAAATTTGTATCGCTCTACGAACAATTAGCTAAGGCGGTGAAACCATGAGCGAAAAGGAGCCCGACAAATTTGATAAAGTGTTTGAGAACGTCAATGCTTCGCCTGCTGATGCAGATAAACGAAAACTGGAGCGGGTTTACAACGAAGAGCGAAGCAACCTGATTAAGCTGCGTCAAGATGTTGGCAGTGCGATTACGATCGATAAACAACTGGAACAACAATTGAAGATTCTCAAACGCAAGAATTTTGAGAATGGTGGCACTGAACTTGAAATTGCAAATTTAGAGCATCGGCTCAGTGAACATCGTAAGGTCAAAGATGAATTGAAATCTCAACTTGCTGAACGTGAATTGCAGTTACAGAAAGTCTATGACGAAAAGCCGGGAATAGTGGCTGCGCTAATTACAGAACCGAAAAATATCTTCGCGTTTATCGTGTTGCTTGTGATTGCCGCGGCTCTCACAAAGCTCCTTTGAGGATTCTTAAGTAACACATGGATAATAGCTACGTTGCTTCGTTGAGTCCAGATGATAGATTTAGCCGACCAAATTTTAAAAGCCTTCGCTTCGATGTCTATCGAGCAGGCGGCGTTTTGGTTGGTCGTTCAAAACTTCCTTCAATTTGCAATTTGCATTGCAGTCGGGCAATTGTTCGTGATCCAATTTCAAAAGTATCCTATCGGTGACCGGCCACTCGCTCTTGAGCGCCGCGAAGTCTTGCTAGCTCTTACGTGCGTTTTTTTGAATTCTGTCGTTGCTGTCATGGGCTGGCTAATGTGGAAGCACGGCATTATCCAGATTCATAACGATGTTGGCTGGTCGGCAATGGTGGATGTTGTCGTTTTGCTTTTGCTGATGGATTTTCTCATGTACGTCACGCACCGAATTTGCCACCACAAACTTTTCTTTTCATGGGTGCACGGTACGCATCATTTGTATTCTCGTCCTCGACCGCTTTCGTTGTTTGTCTTGAATCCGCTCGAGGTTTTTGGATTCGGATTTCTCTGGTTGCTCGTTTTGAGTCTCTATCATTCTTCCTGGTTGGCGATAGTCGTTTATCTGCTTTTGAACGCGGCTTGGGGTACTATTGGACACATAGGTGTGGAACCTATGCCGAGGTCCTGGCCAAAAATCCCAATTTTAGGAAGACTGAGTACGAGCACTTTTCACGCACAACATCATCAGCTTCAAAACAAGAACTTTGGTTTTTACACCGATGTGTGGGATCGTTTATTTGGAACAGTCCATCCGCCTTACAGAGATTCACTGGATTCAAAATAGTGACGAAGCCGAAGAAATTATCGAATAAGTCGAAACCAGTAAAACGTCTAAAAGACTCAACCGCTCGCGAGCGGGAGTATCTCACAGCAGAAGAAGTTGATCGGTTGATTACGGCAGCACGGCGGCACGAGGCATTTGGTTTGCGCAATGCGACTATGATTGCTTTCGCTTACAAGCACTCTCTGCGTGCCACCGAAGTGTTGGACTTGCAGTGGGAACAAGTCGATTTCCAAACACGAACAGTTTCATTGAAGCGCGCGCGAAGCGGTGCTGAATCTCAAAATTTGGAGTTACATCTTGATGACGATGAATTGAATGCGTTGTTGGAGTTGAGAGAAATAAGTCACAGTTTGAAAAAATCCAGTTTTGTCTTCGTTGGGCCGCGCGGCTCTCTATTTGTGGATTCGTTCGAGTTGGTCGTCAAGAAAGCTGGTGAGTCTGCCAAGATTGGCTTTCCGGTTCATTCTCACATGCTTCGACATGCGAAGGGCAGTTCTTCTAAATCAGATTAGGTTTGCTCCCAATCAGTTTGCAAGACTGGAGCTGTCTGCGTGGTGCACATGAGCCACCACTTGCGGTTCGCTCTTGTTCAGGTATGCTACGTCAGTGCTGGAGATTTTTGTTCCAGCAAATTTTTCGACGATGTACACAGGCGTTCCGACTGGAACTAATGTGAACAGTTTCTTGATGTCTTCGTTTTTGTGTCTGATGCAACCGTGGCTTGCGTTGCGTCCGATCATTGATGGCATGTTGGTTCCGTGCATTCCGACGAATCCGGTATTCAATCCTAACCAGGCTACACCTAGAGGATTGTGGTGTGTTTTAGTCCAGCTTTCGACCTTTCTTTGTTGTGGGTCGATGCTGACTGGAGGAGTCCATTCCGGATCCCAGCGCTTGTTTGCCACCATCATTCTTCCGTTTGGTGTGGGGGTGGATTTTTTTCCAGTTGTGTTGGCGGCGCTGAAAATTTCTTTCAACTTGCCATCATGATTTTGCAAAACGTGCGTGATGTGTCGTTCCTTCTCGACGACTACAACCATCGGTCCTTTCTCTGGGCGATCGGTTTCGATTATGTTGGAGAGCACGATCACTTCTTGCGGCGGATTTGATTCGTTTGATTGGTTCGCTTCGTTTTGAACGTCTTCCGTCGATTTAGATTTGTTTTCTGTCGAGCGCAGTTCGGCTGTTTTCGAATCGTCCTTCGCCGCTTCTACTCTAATTGGTGTTAATGGGGCGCGTACAAGCTCAACCGATTTGGCTGGTGTATCCCATCCCATCATCACCGACAAAACCGCGACACAAAACAAACTTCTAGTTTGCATAGAAGCATCCTCCTTTTAGTTTTTAATAGACTCGAAAGCCGCGGCTCAACCAGACACCTGGCGATCGCGTTATTTCTTTCTTGCTATTAAGATAAGCCATACCTGTAATACGCAAATGTTCCAGCTGTTAGTCGGTTGTCACACTATTGTTAAATCGTTGCTAACAAAGCCGGATATCCGCAGCCAGTGGCTGATTTAGAGTTGTCAGTCTTATAAAATGGTGCGACAGCGTTGAAAAATTCGCTGTTTTAATCTGGAGGACAACCGATGCGTCTGTTAAAAGGGTTCGCGCTGAGTGTTTTGTTGCTCGGTGCCTTGCAGCAGTTCCAATCGCCGGCAGTTGCCGAGGTTAGCTGTGTCGCTGAGATCAAAGATTCCCCTACGGTTGCACCTGCGCATCCTGGCATTGTTTTTCACCAGTATTATTTGGGGTGTTTATCGCACGCATCCTATTTAATCGGCGATGAGGCTACCAAGACAGCTGTGGTTATTGACCCGCAGCGCGATGTCGACCAGTACATTGAAGACGCTAAGAAGAATGGCATGAAGATCACGCACGTGTTTTTGACCCACGTGCATGCAGACTTCGTCGCTGGTCACCTGGAGCTCGAGCGCAAGACCGGCGCCAAGATTTGTTTGGGCGCGAAGACTAACGCCAGTTACAAATTCACTGGCTTCAAAGACGGCGATACGCTTGAATTCGGCAATATTCGTTTCAAAACGCTCGAAACGCCGGGGCACACGCCCGAGGCAATTTCCATCCTTGTATATGATTTGAAGAAGGATGCGAAGACGCCATACGCAGTTCTAACCGGCGATTGTCTTTTCATCGGCGATGTCGGTCGCCCGGATCTGTTGTCGTCGCAAGGCATTACAGCTAAGCAATTGGCTGGACTGATGTACGATTCGCTGCACAACAAACTCATGGTTTTGCCAGATGAAACGCTGGTCTACCCCGCTCACGGCGCTGGATCTTTGTGCGGAAAAAATATGAGTTCGGAAACTGTTTCGACAATTGGTGAGCAAAAACGCACTAATTACGCGCTGCAACCGATGAGCAAGGAAAAGTTGGTTGAGCTCCTCACAAAAGATTTGCCACCCGCTCCTAAATATTTTGCCTATGATGCGGCGTTCAATTGTAAGGCGCATCCACCATTAGAAGAGTTGCTGAGCAATTTGAAACCACTTTCGATCGACGAAGCGTTGAAATTGAAAAATTCTGGTGCCTATTTGTTGGATGGTCGCAACTCCGACCAATATGCTAAACAGCATGTCGTCGACAGCATAAATATTCCTCTCAAAGGAAGATACGCAACGTGGGCGGGAACGTTTATCGATCACGATAAACCAGTTGTCGTCATTGCTGATGCGGGGCAAGAACGCGAAGCTGCAATGCGTCTTGGTCGCATCGGTTTGGATTCAGTTGCTGGATACGTTGGTGGTGGCATCAAGGCATTCGACGGCAGAACCGATTTGGTACGTAGCAACGAGCGGGTCGATGCTAAAACCCTGGCGAAGCAATTGCAATCGGATAAACCGCCTTACGTTATCGATGTGCGCAACGATGGAGAATGGCAAGCAGCGCATCTGGAGAAAACGCACCATCTGCCTTTGAATGACATTTTGGATCACGTCGATAGTTTGCCGAAAGACCAAGATCTCGTCATCATGTGCGCATCAGGTAATCGTTCGTCCACGGCAGCGAGCTTGCTCAGCCAACGCGGCGTAAAGCATTTGACCGACCTGGCAGGCGGCATCGAGGGCTGGCAGGCAGAAAAACTTCCAGTGATTTCGCAAGGTTCGTGCTCGACAAAACCACTGGACAAAGAACCATCTAGCTCGACCGCGAAGCCACAATAGTCGATCTTCCTTGATGATTTTGAAACCAGAAGAACTGCAAGATCCAAAACCAGAAGGTGATGCCGTCAGCCGCAGGCGATTTCTTCAACTGGCTTCGGCTGCTGCAATGTCTGGCGCGTTCAGTGCGTGTCACTCTCAATATACGAATACCAGTTTCATTAGCGTGCCGCCGGGTCAAACGGTGGCACGTTTTCCTGAAAAGGCTGAATTGTTGTTGTTGACGGACAGACCGCCACAATTAGAGACGCCGATACATTATTTTCGAGAAGATTTAACTCCTAACGAAGCATTCTTCGTGCGGTGGCACTATGAGGGAATTCCTACTTACATAGACTTGCGTACGTTCCGATTGAAGGTGGGCGGTCACGTGGATAAACCACTGACATTGACTCTGGACGAATTGAAACATCAGTTCGACGCGACAAGTATTGTTGCTGTCAATCAATGTTCAGGCAACTCACGCAGCCTTTTCCTGCCGCGAGTTCCAGGTGGGCAATGGAAGAATGGCGCGATGGGAAATGCGCGATGGACAGGCGTTCGCCTGAAGGATTTGTTGCAACGCGCTGGTGTTAAATCTGGTGCTGTAGATGTGAGCTTCGGAGGGCTCGACGAAGCACCGCTCTTCAACATGAGTAAATTCGTCAAAGCGTTGGGCATCGAACATGCGCTCAGCGATGAAGTGCTGGTGGCATATTCGATGAATGATAAACCGCTTCCGATGCTTAATGGATTCCCACTGCGTCTGGTGGTGCCGGGCTGGTATGCCACTTACTGGGTTAAATCTCTTGCCTCTATTAAGGTACTGCCAGAGAAATTCCATGGATTTTGGATGGACAAAGCTTATCTGATTCCAAAAAATGCAGATGCCGTAGAAACACCCGAAAATCTTGCCACTGATACCGTTCCGATCAATAAGATGAATGTCAGATCGCTGATTGTCAGCCCTGATCTTCCCGATCTGGTAAGAGCTGGTGCAACCGCTGAAATTCAAGGCATCGCGTTTGATTCTGGATCTGGTATCAGCAAGGTTGAAGTTTCAATTGATGGTGGCAAAAATTGGCAAGCGGCGACACTCGATTCTGATGCGTTAGGAAAGTATTCTTTTCGCAGATTTCGCTTGCCCTGGACGCCGCAAAGTTCTGGTGCATATCAATTGGCGTCTCGTGCTTACACCAATGATGGAAAATTTCAGCGCGTATTCGATCAATGGAACAAGAGTGGCTATATGAGAAATGTAATAGAGCAGCGGGAAGTGACGGTAATTTAGATGATAACGAGGAAACAGCTTTTAGCTTTAGTTGGATTTGTGATTCTGGGGGCGATCATCATTTGGATTGGTCGTGATGATCCATCGCAACGTCCCAAAATTGAAGAGCAACCGCCTGTACAAACACCAGTGACGCAGCCATCGACGCAATCTGACTTCAATCAAATCACGCTGCCTCACGACGACCCAGAATTTCCACCAGGACCTGGACGCGAGTTGTTCTTAGCCCGCTGCACAGTGTGTCATTCACTGCGCTACATCACAATGCAACCAAACTTTTCGAAGAAGGTGTGGGCGAAAGAAGTAGCAAAAATGATCAACACATACAAGGCACACATCACTGGCGAAGAAGCAAGAGAAATAATCAACTACCTGGCCACTGTAAAAGGCACCGACCAAGATGGAGCATCAAATAGCAAGCTGAAATGACCGAGTTCCCCGCAGCTCCGACTAACACCGCCAAGCCGCAAATTCTAAGCGGCTTGATAAAAGCTCACGGTCTGGCCGCGCTAGTTACATTGCTAATTTCCGCATTTTTCGGTTTGCTAGTTTCCATCAAAATGCATCATCCCGACTTCGCCGGAAACGACTCATGGTTGACGTGGGGGCGCTTGCGTTACAACCACACGCAAGGAATATTTTTCGGATGGCTCGGAAATGCATTTTTGATGTTCTTGTACTATGCAGTGCCGAAGTTATCACTCCGCTCCGTCACCAACAAGCAACTCGGATGGTGTCTGTTCGCATTGTGGAATTTTGCTGTAGTCCTTCCAGGCTGGCTCCTGGTGCTGGCTGGGTTCAGTCAACCACTGGAGTGGGGTGAATTTCCACTGATAGTAGATGCATTTGTCGTTGTTGCATTTATTATGATGATCGTTCAATTTGCATTTCCACTATTGAAAGGAAAACTTTCGCACCTCTATGTATCGGGTTGGTACATCATAGGCTCACTCTTTTTTACAGCTTTAGCTTATCCTGTAGGAAATATCGCGCCGCAGCTGCTTCCAGGTGCTCAGGGAGCCGCTTTTAGCGGGCTGTGGATTCATGATGCGATTGGTCTCTACGTCACTCCGCTGGCGGTAGCGATTGCATATTTTGTGATTCCAGTGGCAACGCGTCGGCCAATTAACAGTCATTTCCTTTCGATGATCGGCTTTTGGATTTTGTTCTTCACTTATCCACTAAACGGAACGCACCACTATATCTTCTCCGCTATTCCAATGGATGCGCAGAGTGGTGCCATCGCCGCGTCCGTCTACTTAGGACTGGATGTAGTGCTTGTTGTGACCAATCTGCTTCTCTCGCTCCGCGGCTCCGGCGAGTCAATCAAGAATGATGTATCGCTTCGGTTTGTTTGGATGGGTGTCATCCTCTATTTGATTGTCAGCTTGCAAGGTTCGCTGCAAGCCTTGATGCCGCTCAATAAACTCGTGCACTTTAGCGATTGGGTGATCGGACATTCTCATCTTGCGATGCTGGGATTTGCCTCTTTTATCGCAGTTGGTGGCATGTCTCACGTTTGGCAACGAATCCCGGGACTGCGCTTCAACGCCAGGGCTTTGACGTGGTGCTACTGGCTAATGCTCAGCGGAATGGTCACGATGGTGGCAGTGCTGACACTGGCTGGTCTTGTCGAATCACATCTCTGGCAAAGTTCGTTGCCGTGGTTAGATTCTGTGCGCACAGTTAAGCACTATTGGGTGGCGCGCACGTTTGCTGCAATTCCGGTTTTGGCTGGTTTCGTGTGTCTCTGGATTTCTTTGACGTCGGGACCTGTAACTTCAGATGAGAATGCGGAAAAGGCAGGCGGATTGTCTTTCGAGCAACCGACATTTCGCGATGCTGCGTCGGTAGCTGCAACGCCGGCGGCATCATCGGCAACATCCACAGACAAGTCAGTCACAGGTGATGGCGGTGCGAAATGGCTGAACATGGCATATCTATCTGCGTCTCTCGCTGGTTTTGGTTTCTTCATTTTTTCATTTGCGGTTCTCGGAATTATTCCTGGAATGGCCTTAGAAAAAGAAGTTGCACGAACAAAACCTGCAGTGATGTTGCCACCTACTCCACAACAACAAGCAGGAAGAATAGTTTATGCCCGCGAGGGTTGTGCCTACTGCCACACTCAACAAGTGCGAGTAGTGACCTCTGATGTACAGCGATTCGGAGCTCCCACCAAAGCTTGGGAGACTCAGTACGAGTATCCGCAGCTTTGGGGCACCAGACGCGTAGGTCCAGACCTTGCTCGCGAGAGTGGTATCAGATCAGACGATTGGCAGTTGACCCATTTGTATAATCCACGCCTTGTTGTGGCAGATTCTATGATGCCAGGCTACCCATGGTTGTTTGATGGATCAGCAGCTAAACCTAGCAAAGATGCAGCTGATCTTCTTCAGTACGTTAAGTCACTTGGACATGCCAGACAACTGGCGGGCAACGGGGCCGATCAGTTTACTTTGGCCGTCAATTGCGCTTGCCCGGACGATGTAAAAAAGCTCGAAACGGAACAAACTGCGATAGATGCAAGTGCCTCCATGCCGAGACGCTCACACAGCGGTCTGGCAGTTGAATTGCCCACCGACCCAACTCAACTTGCTACTGATGCGCGACGGGGGCAAAAAATATACGCTCAGAATTGTGCCACCTGTCATGGTGCCACTGGCGGTGGCGATGGCGTTGCAGCAGCGACGCTGCTTCCCAAACCTGCTGATCTGACTGCGAGCAAAATTTCTGTTGCAGGACTCAGCTCGATCATCATGAACGGTATGCCCGGTACCGCCATGCCTGCTTGGCGTGATATGCCCCAGCGTGATGTTGAGGGGCTGATCGCTTACCTCACCACATTGCCTAAAGCTGAGACGCCAGTGGAGGTTTCTGCTGCAGATTTGGAGAGTGGAAAGCGGTTGTTTGCTCAACAATGTGTTTCATGCCATGGCACTACTGGTAATGGCAGTGGTCCAGCCTCTGGCAATTTGGCTAGATGTCCTACGAATTTTATCGAAGAACAACCTTCAACTCAGGATGCAATGAACGCGCTCGAAAATGGTGTTGCTGGAACGTCCATGCCACCATGGCGCTTGCAACTTTCAGAGGAAGAACGCAGACAGCTCACTGCATATGTTCGCACCCTGTATCGAGGGATGTAAACACTATGTTGCTGCAGGTTGCTCTCCTTCTAATCACCGCGATTATTCTTGCATTCCTTGTGGCGTGGATTCTTTCTCCGCGGTTGCGCCAGGTGCTGGAGGAACCTAAATACGCATTATTCGATGAAGCTAACCAAGACGATATGTAAAGCACCTTGAAATGTGATTTTTGAAGCTGAGCTGTGGGCGGCTTCGAAAATACAACTTCTATAATAGTCGACAATTTTCGGAAGCAAATAAATGCCAGCGAATGCACAATTTTTAGATTACATTTGCCATTGTGTGGGAAAATAACCCTCATATCTATATCGAGGGCTAAGTATGAGTAACAACTCAGCAGTTGTGGCGATTTTATCGCTATTATTCGGAATCATGTGTTCACCTGCCGCATTGGCACAAGCTTCTTCACAGTTAACGACTTGCGGAAACGGAACCGCATCGTACGTAAACATATTGGTTCCCAAAACTGAAGATCGCCACAGGCGCAAACTGGTTAGCTCCGTTTCAACACCAGCCGGTCAAGGCTATAACACTTCGCAGGCGGGAATTTTCGTTAGTGGGATAACAGGGGGTGTGACAACCACTGTTGGTATCTCATACAAAGTGAAGCCTCTGAATGGTAGTACGATTGGCTGTCTGCAGGGTCCACTGCTTCGAGATTCTGGCACTGCCTCTGCATATGGTGCGTTTTCGGCACTCAATTCGCCAGGACTCTATAGCACCATTACTGGACCAGATGCAGATGGTTTCTATACTGTGACTTTCACGAATGGACCCAATTCATTCAACTCGCCTAGCATTACATTCAATTTGCTTGGATTGGTTGCCACCAATGGTGGTTCATTCTTGATCAGTGATTTCAAGATTGGCAATGACATCGTTCCTCTCGGCACAGATCACTCCGTCTCCTGCGCGTTAGGTCAACTGTCAGACGCCACATTCAGCACTTATTGCGGTGGACCTTAGAGTTCGCTGATTGCACAATCACGGATTCTTGACCGAACCATGCGCGGTGGTACTGGACGAAGTGCCATCGAAAGTGAGTTCTACTAGCACAGGTTTTGTTCGAGACTTCGGCATGGCGCCAAATGGACCAGCGGCTTTAGCCGCTGCCATTGCGGCGGTGTCGATTTGTGGCATCTGGGAAGATTTGACGACCTTCACGTCTTGCACGTTACCAGTCTTGTTAACTACGAACGAGACAACTACCTGTCCCAGAAATTTCTTTGGACCTTGAACTGTCGATAATTTTCTTTCCAGATTGTCCACATAGCTGTGGTAATCAGCTTCGTTCGAAGCAGCGCTGCTCTTAGTCAATGATTGAGAGCCGTACTCTCGCACTGATTCAGTCTGTTTAACTGCAGTCGGCACAGACGTCTTTTTAACCAAAGTCGTACGCCCATACTCTCGATTTGCAGGGTTGGAGGATTGCGCATCTACGCATGCTGCCAGCGCGCACCATGAGATTAGAGCAAGCAGAACAGCTGCACTATAAACCTTCATACCCGGCTCCTCCATCAGAGACAAGAGCCAGCATAGCATTAGTCGAACTTATGTGGTAACGAATTCCAGTAACTCTGGAAACTCGATAGTGCCCGTATCTTCGACGCAGAAGTGTCCGTAATTGTGGAACTCGCGATACTGAATGTGGTGCACCGTCGACATGATGCGTTCGACGCTAGTGTGAATACTTCGCCCGTCATTGTCCGAGTTGAAGAGCGCGGTTCCACGTGTGCGTGTTGGAAATTCAGGATCGAGGTGAAAGTTGAAAAACTCAGTCGTTCTGGTTCTTTCGATGTCGATCCACGGTGCCACTAATGCAACTTTTCCAACAGTAACGTGAGGATGGTCGCAGAGCCAACGCACCAAAAATCCTCCGCCGCAACTGTGTCCAACGAGAATACTTTCTTCGTTAATTTCGTATCTCTCGAACTCTCTTTTCCACGTTGGATAATGCGGTTCGTGTGGATTCGGAATTTCAGGTGTGTGTGCTTCATAACCGCGCACTATCAGTTGTTTCTGCAGCCATGGCAGCCAGTGGTGATTGCTCGGCGAGGGCACGTGTCCGTTGTAGACCTCGTCTCCGTTAGGCGCGCCGTGAATGATAATTGCTGTTCTTCGCATGGGAATCCATCATTGATATGCGCGTTCTATTATCCGCTTGCTAAACCAAATAATCTAGCTAAAACACGTTGTTGTGAAGGGACGTAGCTCAGGTCGCCAACGCTTGTTCAGGCTTGTATCAAGCCGTTCTAGTACGAATGTATATACAACTGACTCCAGCATCCGAGATGCAGTCCGAATCTAATTTGCGCGCTTCTTTCAAGGAAAATCCTGCCTTCTCCAGTGCGCGGCATGACGCTTTGTTGTCTTGTTGTGGCGCGGAGACGACCACATCAACATCGGGATACAGTTTAAATGCCTGCTTCACCATTTCTTGAATGATCAGCGGACCTATACCTTGCCCGACAAATTCCAAGTTGCCAATTAAGTAGTCGATGCCGGCAGCTTTCTCGATTGCAACGGTTGCGTTCCAGTCGGGATAATTAGCGTGTCGATAGCACTGGATCATGCCAATTGGAACGTCGTTCACATTGGCGATGAACACGTGAGTTTTTGTATCGGCTTTGACGCGCGGTCCATACTTTTTCGTGACGTCCGCGAGATCGGTCTGTCCGTCCCAAAAACGTGCGACGTGCGGTGCATTGATCCAATCCACAAGTGTAGAAAAGTCATCAATTTGCAGCGGACGCAGCGAGATCTTTCGTGTCGTGCTTGACATGTCGGTACTTAATTACTTGCGTCTAGTCTACAATGTTTAATTCGTTATCAAGTTCGGAGAACGATATGTCAATGATGACCTACAACCAGGTATCCGTTCCATCTTTCATGTACGGCACTGCCTGGAAAAAAGACGCTACTGCCAAGCTTGTGGAGGAAGCCGTCGATGCAGGTTTCAGATCTATCGACACCGCCAACCAACTAATTCACTACTATGAAGAAGGCGTTGGACACGCACTACAAGCTCTGGCGAAAAAAGGCGTGACTCGCGATCAATTGTTTCTGCAAACCAAATTTACTTCGACGAATGGACAAGATCATCGCACTCCATACGATGCCGATGCTGACATAACGACGCAAGTCAATCAGTCATTTGAGAGTTCTCTCAAGCACTTGCACACAGATCATTTGGATAGCTATGTTTTGCACGGACCTTACTCACGCCGCGGTTTGGGGCGAGAGGATTGGGAAGTTTGGAAAGCAATCGAAGCACATTATGCTGCCGGTAAAACTCGCATGATTGGTATCAGTAATGTGAACGCCGATCAATTAAGTGAGTTGTGCAACAAGGCAACTACCAAACCAATGATGGTGCAAAACAGATGTTACGCGTCTGCCGGGTGGGACATGGAAGTGCGTCAGATCTGTCTGGACAACGACATCATCTATCAGGGATTTTCGCTGCTCACTGCCAACCCCCAGGTGCTGGCTGATTCTGCAGTGCGCGCTCTGGCGAAAAAATACAATACGGGTGTTGCACAAATTGTCTTCCGCTTCTCTATGCAAGTAGGCATGTTGCCGTTGACTGGAACTACTAATGGCAAACACATGCGAGAAGATCTGACATCAGAAAGCTTCACGCTAGACGCATCAGAAGTTAGACAAATTGAATTGATTGCTGTGCACGCAGGTCGCTGAGCAAGCCAGCAACTAACGCTTCGGATTGTTCAGTTCTTTGATCATACTTTCGAAGTCTTCCAGCGAATTCGGAGCACCGGCTTCGTTTTTCAAAACCTTTCCTGATCCATCTAGATAAACAAGCGTAGGATACGCTGAGACATTGTATTTCTCTTTCATCGCCGCGTTGGCTGCATCATCACCATCAAGGCTGACGAAAGATATGTCTTTAAAATGATTTTTGGCTTCTTCGAAATGTGGTTTAAAAGCTTGGCACGGGCCGCACCACGTGGTGGAGAAATCAATAATTTTCTTCACTATTCCACTGCCGGTTGTCGCTACTGCTGCTTTCGCAGGAGCTGCAGCGGCAGTCGCTGCTACAGCGGTGGTTGATGGACCCGACGTATGTAACTTGTCGAGATTAGCTAACCCTTTCTGGGCATAACTTCGCAGAGGTTCTTGGCCGTTTGAGATGACCCAGTTGTACTCTGCCTTAGCCTCAGTCATGCGATTTAAATTTTGTGCGCACAATGCGATGTAGTAATGTGCTGTGGCATTGTTTTTGAGATTCAGTGCTTGCAATTTCTGTAAACAGGAAAGATATTTCCCTGAGTTATAGTCGTTGATCGCCTCTTGCGCTGTGGGAGCTGCTATGGCGAACGAACCGACAATGACGGCGCTCACCAGAGCCAAGATGGAGCAAAATATTGGTCTAGTCATTTCACACTTCCACGCAGCTAAATCTCAACACCCATCATATACTCTAGCGCCCTCGACAACCTTAAAAGCCGGGCTCTGTTATGTCGCGTCGCGAAGATCCTGCAAGAAATTCTTCGCTGTTTCATTTTCTGGGTCGAGCGCAATCGCGTTCAATAGCAATTTTTCGATTATTTCCGCTAGCTTGTCATCAACTTCGCCTTTTGCCACATTCAAGTGACAAGCGGCCATCGCCGTGTATGACTCGCTGCTGGTTGGATACTTGTCGATGCAGACCTGGCAAATGAAATTGCCAAGCCACGGGAATGGCTCTGTGCATCCGTGTATAACGGCAACATTGAGCAGTGCCGTCAGTTGATCTTGATCCTCTGCGAATTCGACAATTACATTTTTGACTGCTTCTTCGTTTCCGCTGTCTAGCAAAAGCGCAAGACGTCGTGCAAGTGCATCGACGGCGAAGCTCTCTTCATCAAGTTCTTCAGCGACATCTGTTTGGTAACCGTCTTCAATATCCCAGAGAAACACTTTGTACGCTAGAGGAATAGTGTCCATGTCTGGATAGTAAGTGCGCAGGACTAAGTCTTTTCCAAGGTCGCTGTAGAACACGTGCAGATCGACTGCCGAGATCTCCGCTAATTCTCCACACTGAGGACAAATAGCGGTTAAATCATCGAAGTCAACATGCGACAACAGGTGCAGCCAATTGATCATATCAGCCCAGCCGGTGTAGGCTACTTTGGGAAGATGTTTGATTACGGTGGCGGTAAAATCTCGACCGCAGCTGTCGCACAGATAGTGCGCCAGTCGAGAGTCCATCGAGAGAACACCAAATTCTTTGGTTAGCTTTGCTCGCCCGGCCAAGATTGTGTCATCTATGTATGACTCGAACGGTAGTATCGCATGTAGTGCCGTTTCTGACGGTGGTGCCATGTCGAGCCAATCATCAATTTCGAATTTTTCTTTGAAGTCAGCAGTCGGTTTTCGTTCGTGGTTCAGATCGACAAGCCATTTACTTGCTTCGATTAGATTCTGCTGCGCGGCCCATTCAATATAGCGAGCGCCTCGTTCAACGTCGCGAACAGTGCCGTCTCCCAACCAGTGCATGGTGCCGCAGACAAACGTTCCATCGAGATGACCCTGGTCAGCCAACTCTTCGCATATGATTAGCGCCGCGACAGGGTCGATGTCACATCCAATTCCGTTGCGCAACATTTGCGCCAGGTGAAATTTTGCATCGTCGTTTTCTGACGCCGCCAAACTGATCCACTTGAACGCCTCGGCATAGTTTTTGCCAATCGTTTTATCGTACTCATACAAGTTGCCCAGCTGGAATTGCGATGAGCTGAAGCCTAGCTCGGCAGCTTCGTGAAGCAACTCGATCGCATCATCCAGGCGACCTTCATCCATGTGGTACAAAGCGAGTTCATGCATCGCCGGTGGTGCATGCTGTAATGCTGCTTTTTGAAACCACTTTTTCGCTTCGCTTCGGCTCGTTTCAACACCTTCGCCATCGCGATAGTGTTGACCGACTAAAATTTGCGCAAAGGGCAAGCCCTGCTCGGCCGCCTTGACGTAACACTCAACGCCTTTCGACAGATCCTTTTGAACATCAACTCCAATCAGATATTTCGAACCGAGCGCCAGTAAGGCGTAGGGTTCACCTTCGTCGGCTAATTCTTTTAACTCAACTTGCCCCAGCTCCAGCATGGCGGCAAGTGCGTGTTCGTTATGAAGATAGTGGGGATGATGCGCCGATGAGTCAGTTGTCAAACCAAAATCCCAGTTGAGGAATGCAACTCAACACTTTAGCAGGATTGACGCAATTGAGACAGTGCGGGCGACTTAAGCCTAGTGAATCTGCTCTTGAATACGTTGAGAACTAATCACTTTTCCGTTCTTGTCGTATTTGATTTCGATTACCCAATCAAACACGCTCGCGGGCCACTTACCGTTTGGCAGTACTGTACTGCTATCCACGCCCAAGCCGTTAATCAATTCGGGTATGTGACCGTGATGCCATGAGATTAATACGTGCTTACCATGCGGTTCTGTGCGCAAAGATTGAACTAGAAACGAAACGTCATAGTTGCCAAAACGCGTGTCAATCGGCAGTTTCGTTGCCTGGCTCAACGGAGTCAGTGTCAGCTTGGGACGAGCGCTCTTAGTTGTGTCTGATGTGGCATAGAGTGCATCGACATTGAACGATTCTTTGCCATCGTTGAACGGCTCGAAATACTTGGCATAAGCGTTGGCTCGAGCCTGACCTTCGGGGGTGAGACCGTCGCCAGATGGAGGCTTCTCTGCGTGCCGAATCACCAGAACAGTGGCATTACTGAGCCCGGAAGTAGACTGCGCGCTGGCAACAGTTGCGACCGTAGATAAACAACATATCACTGACGCAACCACGGATTTTCCGGTCATCAAGATACGCCTCTTAATCAACTGCGTGCGCTACGGGTCTTGGAGTCGAAAAGCTCTTGTTCTTGTTTCGGTGCATGACACTAAATATAAGTGGTACCCACACTAGCGTAAAGAAGGTTGCGACGACCAGTCCCCCGATCACCGCTCGACCCAAAGGCGCATTTTGTGCGCCACCTGAGCCGCTTCCGATTGCCATTGGCACCATACCGATAATCATCGCCGCTGCTGTCATCAGTACTGGTCGCAAGCGAGTGGTGCCAGCTTCCAGAGCCGCTTTTATAGGGTCCATACCTTCCGCTAGTTTTTCACGAGCAAAACTGACGACCAGAATACTGTTTGCAGACGCCACGCCGATGCTCATGATTGCGCCCATCAATGCCGGCACGCTGAAAGGAGTTTGCGTCAGGAACAACGCCCACACGATTCCGCACAACGCACCTGGAATTGCCATCAAAATAATGAGAGGGTCAACCCACGATTGGAAATTTACAACAAGCAGTAAATAAACAAGCACAAGCGCGAACAACATGCCGGTAAGAAGCCCTGAGTAAGCCGCTTGCATGCTCACCATTTGCCCGCGCAGATCGAGGAACACGCCGTGCTCGAGTTTGCCTTTGTATGAGGCGACGATGCCCTGCACCTTCTGTGCGACTGAGTTCAAATCAGTTCCGTCAACGTTGGCGAGAATGTCGATCACCGGTTGCACGTTATAGTGATTGATCACAGTTGGTGCTATCGAACGGTCAAAGCTGGCAAGGTTGCCCAGAAGCTGGCTTTTACTACCATCTGCGTTCGTCACGACTGTATTGGACAAGTCAGACATCGATGAGACCAGTCGCTGTGGTGTTTGCACAGCCAAACTGTAGTTGACACCATTTTTCGGATTGACCCAAAAGTTAGGCGCTGTTTGGAAGCTGGAGCTGAGTGATACCAACATCGAACCAGCAATGTCTTTCTGTGTAAAGCCCAGTTGTGCTGCCTTCTGTCGGTCGACATTGACGTTGATTACCGGGCCGTTGATCGCCTGCTTGATGTGAACATCAACCGCTCCTGGAATTTTTTGGATCTGGTCTCGAATTTTTTCCGCAAGGGCGAAGTTGGTATTCATGTTCAGCCCACGAACTTGCACGTCGATTGGCGCTGCCAATCCGGCGTTGAGGATCTGCGTGACGATGTCGGCTGGCTGAAAGAAGAAGACACATTCAGGGTAAAGCTTCGGCAGCTTTTCCCTGAGCATCTTTCTGTAATAAGCACTTGATTGAGTGTGCTTCGGAATGAGCGTGATGAGAATTTCGCCGTCAGCTTCCGTGTAGTTGACGCTGTCGCTCGAAGACAAGTTTAATCCCGAGTTTGGAATACCCATGATGTCTGCAACGTTATCTACTTCTTTGGCCGGAATCCATTCAGCGATACTGGCTTCGATTCTTTTGATCAACCGTTCAGTTTCTTCCACGCGCATGCCTCGTGGTGCCCCCACGTGCATACGAAGTACTCCTCCGTCGATCGAGGGGAAGAAATCCTCTCCAAGAAAAGGAACGAATGAGAAACTGACGATCATGAAAACAAGCGTGCATCCTACAACTATTAGTTTACGCAGTAGAATCCAGGTGAGAAATGAGTGGTAAACGCCGCGAACTCGCTCGAAGCCTTGATCGATTTTTCCAGTTATTCCGGCGAGCAAACCTGACAGACCGTGCTTGGCTCGCGTTGTGTGATGCAGCTGGGCGTGACCTGAGAGCATGTATTTCGCCATGACCGGCACGACCGTTCTTGAAAGAAAGTAAGAGGCGATCATCGATCCGCAAACTGCAAGTGCAAGTGGATAGAACAGTGAGCGCGCTGGTTCAGTCAATAAAAAGACAGGAGTGAAAACAATACAGATAGATATGGTCGACACAAAGGCTGGTGCTGCAATTTCGGCAGCAGCGTCTAAAATGGCGCTCCGCATCCACTTCGCCGTGTTTTCTTTGTCGTCAACGATGCCATCAACGACGCCCGCATCATGAGCGGCCAGTCGCTGGGAGCGAACCATGTCTAAATGCCTATGAATGTTTTCTACTTCCACTGTCGCGTCGTCGACTAACATTCCAACTGCCAGGGCAAATCCACCTAGCGTCATGGTATTGAGCGTTTGTCCCGTTACTTTTAAAATGATCAATCCGGCAAGAACAGATAGTGGAATTGATATGGCCACGATAACCGTGCTTTGCCAGTCACCTAGCAAAAGCAGCATCAAAAGCGCCGTCAGGCCAGCTGCAGTCAATCCTTCTTTGACGACGTCATCGACCGATTCTTGCACGAAGATGGATTGGTCGTTGAGAATGCGAAGGTTCACACCTTCTGGCAAAATATTTTCGATCGCGGGAATTTGCGCCTTTACTCTATTGACCACGTCAATCGTCGATGCTGCGCCCAACTTTACGACGTTCTGAAGAATGGCGCGCCCACCGCTTTCGTTGACAACGTTGGTCTGTACAGCCAATCCGTCGTGAATTTGTGCGACGTCTTTCATCAAAATAGCAGCGTCACCAACTTGTTTTACGGGCAATTCATTCAACTGATCGACTGACGTTGGACTGCTATTAAGCAGCACGTAATATTCAGTTGTGCCAAATTTAGCCGTACCAGCCGGCAAAATGATGTTTTGTGAATTGAGTGCCAGAGCCACGTCAGCTGCAGACACTCCTTTTGATGCTAATTTCTGTGGGTCCAGGTCGACCATGATCTGGCGGGCCGCACCACCATATGGCCAGGGTAGTGAAGCGCCCTGGACAGTTGCAAGTTGTGTGCGAACGAAGTTGTTGGCGAAGTCGAACAGTTTCGTTTCCGGAATTGTCTTAGAGCTGATGCACAGCTGCATTACGGGAATGTCCGTTGCACTGAATGCGGTGACAAGTGGTGGCGTGACGCCTGGTGGCATCTGTTTCAACATCGTCTGGCAGATCGCACCGAGTTCTGCCAGAGATTCTTGCGCGTTTGCATCTTGATGCAAATACAATTTAATAACACACACGCCAACGAGCGAAAGTGACTCTATATGCTCGATTCCGGTGACCGTCGTTGTTGCGGCGCGTTCAGTCACGTTAGTAATGCGCCGTTCCATTTCCACCGGTATCAAACCGGTGTAGTTCCAAACGCAAGTTAGAACCGGAATGTTGATGCGCGGAAAAATGTCGACCGACATCTGTTTGATCGAGATCGATCCAAACAACGCGATCAATATCGCCACGACAACAAATGTGTAGGGTCTGTCTAAGGCGAGTCGGACTATCCACATAAACTTTTTGCCCTCGAGTCTAATCAATTATATCCGGATTATCGATAATTCCGCTATAATTGCTAAGGGATAATTCCATAAAAAATGCTGGAATGGCTTAACTGAATTGATGACACCGGTGCTTGACAAGATCGGGCTAAATCTTCAGAATTATCGATAATTATCGGAGATGCAGATTGCAGTCTACAGACAAAACTACTCCCGAAAAGTCTAAAAATTGCGCCAGCGATCGTATCAAAGACGTCATTCTGCAGCGCATCTGTGATGGTACATATCAGCCGGGTCAAAAACTGGTCGAACTTCAAATCGCTAAGGAGTTTGCAACGAGTCAGGCTCCGATTCGCGAGGCTCTTTCTCAGTTGGAAGCGATGCGAGTCGTCGAGACGCAACCATATAAAGGTACGCGTGTTCGCGAGGTCACAAGTCGCGAAATGCAGGAGTGTCTTGAGATTCGGGGCGTTCTCGAACAATTGGCGGCCGAAAAAATGGGCGAAAGGTTGAAGCCGCGAATGGATGAGCTACGGCAGAAGGCGATGGAGACCGTGGCCGCTGCTCGAGAGAAAAATGCGCAGAAATATGGATTTGCGAACATCGAATTCCACCGCATCATAGTTGAGGCGTCAGCCAACGACACTTTGATGATGGTTTGGCAAACGATTGCGCCTGAAATTAGAATGTTGTCGCTCGCGCATGCGAATTTGATAAATCTTGAAGAATGCGCCAACGAGCATCTGGAAATTATCGAAGCGTTTGCGGAGAGCGATAATCGTTATGCAGGCAAACTTTTGAAGTTACACACGGAGACCGTTTTAGTTGGCGTCGACACGCCAACAACGTAAAGATCATGCAAGGGAATCGAGATACAGCAATTACGCACACCAATTATCGCAACAACAATAACCGCGACAACAATTACCGCACAGAGATCATGGCCTAGCCGATCAACGGAAAGAGGAATCATTAATGGAGCCCACAAGCGAAACAAGCACAACCACGGCTTTCCCTGAAAGCCAGAATGCTGCGCCGCCTGTTACTCCAATCGCTAAGCGATCCAACATGCCATGGGCGTTGGGCGTAATTGTAGTGGTTGTGTTGATCGGATTGATTGCATTCGGTGCGCTGCCAAGAATTTTTCAACAGCAATCGTTGATTCAAGATACGAAAAAGCAAAATAGTGAGTTTCCCAGTGTCTCAGTTGTAGTCGCTCAACCAGGCGCAGCCATCGAAGAATTTGTTTTGCCGGGCTCGACACAAGCGATTCAAGTCGCATCGATTTACGCTCGCGTAAATGGTTATCTGGATCAGCGATACGCGAACATCGGTGACAATGTTTCTGCCGGTCAAGTACTCGCCACTATCGACACGCCTGAAATCGATCAGCAGGTACAAGCAGCAGAAAGCGCTGTGCAACAGGCTAGCGCGCAAGTAGAGAATGCGAAAGAAACACAGCTGAAAGCACAAGCCGATATGCGCACCGTCGCGGCCAATGTGCGCAAGGGGCAAACCGATCTGCAGTTTTACACAGCAGAAGTGAAGCGTTACACGGGGCTGGCGAAGCAAGGTGCTGTCAGTCTGGAAGATCGTGATTCTCACATACAGCAATACAATGGTGCGGTGGCAACACTCGAATCATTGACTGAAGCAGAACGGTCTGCGAAAGCTACATACAATTCTGCTGCCGCTGCTGTGAAAGCTGCGCAGAGTGCGCTTGATACCGCGAAGGCTCAGGCCAAGCAAGTGTCGGCAACACGTTCATTTAAAAAGGTGACCGCACCATTTTCTGGCATTGTCACCAAGCGGAACGTTGATGCAGGAGCTTTGATCACATCCGGCAGTAACAATTCCAACGCTATTCTATTTGAAGTCGCTAAGACAGACATGCTGCGTGTCTTCGTCTACGTGCCAGAGCAATACGTGCCTTACGTTCATACTAACGAGAAGGCATTTTTGACGTTCCCTGAATATCCTCGACAAGAGTTCGAAGGCACAGTCACCAATGTCTCTGGTGGATTGGACGAAACGTCGAAAACTCTGCAAGTAGAAATTCATGTGCCCAATGATAATCATGTGCTCATGCCTGGTATGTACGCAAAAGTACGCTTTCAAGCACCGGCAAAAATACGACTACCTGTGGTGCCTGCGTCTACATTGCAAACTCGAGCAGATGGAAGCTTTGTCTATATAGTAGATAACAACAACGTTGTTCACATGCACAAGCTTGACGTCGGTCGCGATCTTGGCGGACAATTCGAGGTGGCAAATGGTGTCAATAGTGGTGACAAAGTAATCATCAGTCCTCCAGATACAATCCGCGATGGAATAAAGGTTGAGCCAGTGTTAGCGCCGGTTCCAAAGCTGGATGGAAAATAGTGCTTAAGGCTTGACCTTCGCATCATGCAAATAGTGAGACGGTGTATCTGGAGCCGTCATAACCGAATCGCGCACGAGTTCAAACATCGCTGGCTTGATTTTTAATTCCCCGCTATATGGCGTTGAATATGCGGCCAGAAGCCAGATGTTTAGCGCCATCGCTGCTGCTACTAGCGTAGTCATCGCACCCTGCACGTGGTGAAATTGCGAAGCGAAAACATAAGTGAATGCCACCGTAATTAGTGCACCGGCTAAGACAATCAGCCAGAGAGCATGTGGCATTTCAGTAGAAGCTAGAAGTATTCTGGCTCTGCGTTGTTCTCCAAGCGCCTGCATGGATGCGATCATTCCCTGTTGCAAATTGCTCTGTCTGTCATTTTCAGGAACAGTCGCAACTACCGCTTCCCACAAGTCTTGATAGGTCACCCATCCATGATTGATTTTTTCTCGCCGTTCCATCATCGGCCACTCATTGTTGATCACGTCGTTGACATAAGCTCGACACATTTGCCTGAGTCTCGGGCGATCGATATCCGACATTCCGCGAGCTACTCGAAACACGCTCGCGACGTTGCTGGCTTCGAGCTGTCCATACATTTGTGCGTCCTGGTACTTCGACATCGCACTGGCAATCATGAAGCCAAGCAACACTGAGAAAAGCGTTCCCACAACGCCCATCATTGCTTCGCCGGCGCTATGGTGCTGTTCCAGAACATCTATTTTGACAAATCGATTGACTACAAATTGGCCGACAAGTGCCACTCCAACGAATCCAAAAACTAATAGAACTGCGTCGCCGAATGTGTTCATTATTTGCTCTTGTTTGTCAACTTTGGTGGAGTGAGTCGAGCGCTTTCGTCTGTGGATTCCGTTACGAATATATTAGTGCTTTCATCCCCATGTTGTCTGCTCTTAAAGACTTTGAAAATCCAATTTTGCAGATCGTCCATGTAAGTGAAGACCACTGGCACGACCACTAGAGTTAGCAGGGTCGACATAAAAAGTCCGCCGACAACGGCGATCGCCATCGGTGCTCGTGCTTCCGATCCTGCGCCTAAACCCACAGCGATGGGCAACATGCCTGCAATCATGGCTGTAGTAGTCATCAAAATTGGTCGCATGCGTGTTCGACCTGCGCTGAATATCGCGTCACGACGATTCATTCCACTCGACATCGCAGACAGACAATATTCGACAAGAAGAATTGCATTCTTGGTAACGAGACCCATCAACATGACGATACCAATGAGGGCATACATATCGATAGGCTTGTTGAAAAGAACTAATCCGATCAACGCGCCGCCCAGAGACAGAGGCAGCGACATCATAATTGTGAATGGCTGCAAGAAGCCTCTGAACAGCAAAACTAGCACTGCATATATGAGCAGCACGCCGGTAACGATTGCATAGCCGAATCCGCCAAAGATATCGCCTTGTATTTCTGCGTCTCCGGTTTTGTGCTCTTTCAATGACGACGGCATATTTTTGTATGCGGGCAAATTGTGGATGGTTTCTAACGCCTGGCCTAACGTGTAGTTCGCGCCGAACTTCGCGTTGATGGAAACCTGACGCGCGCGGTCGTGGCGGTCTATTTTGAAGAGTCCGCTGTCCAGGCTGACCTTTGCCACACTTGAGAGTGGCACCAATCTTCCGTCGTTGCCGGCCACTCGAAGGTTGCCGATCACCGACATTTTGTGTCTGAATTTTGGATCGATTTGAACAACTATTGGAATTTGTCTGTCAGCTAAGTCGAACTTTGGTCGGTTGGCTTCGGTATCGCCAACGGTGGCAACCAGTGCTGTGCGCGCAATCGACTCTACTGATACGCCTTGCTCAGCGGCACGGGCGAAGTCGGGGCGAACAACGATTTCGGGGCGTAACGCCGAAGCGGTCGATTGAACATCTGTCAATTCTGGAATCGTGCGAACCTGCTTGGTCAGTTCCTGCGCCGTCTGCTCTAATGCAGCAGTGTCATAACTAGTGAGCAGAATTTGCACGTTGCCTGAACCCCATCCACCGTTGAATGTGACACGAGCTCCAGGAACGGCGGACAGTTGCGGGCGAAGCGCATCTTCGAATTCATCTTGAGATAACTTTCGCTCCCCCTTCGGTTTGAGAATGATCTGAATGCGTCCTTGATTTACCTCACCGCCCTTGCCGATCGTGGAAAAAACCGTTACTACTTCGTCGTGTTTCTTGACAATATCCGTCAATCGTTCCACTACTTGCAGTGTGTCTGGCAGTTGAGAGCCAGGTGGTAGTTCGACAGTAATTGTCGATTCGCCTCGGTCGATGCGCGACACGAGAGAAGTGGGCAAGGCTTTGAATAGCGCGATACTGGCGGCGAAAAATATTATTCCAGCAACTGCGGTGATTAATCTGTGTTTGAGCGCAACATTCAGAGCGTGATCGTAAATCTGGTTGAGCATGCCAGTTTCATGCACTTCTTTGTGAGGTTTGAGCCAATAAGCTGCCATCACAGGAGTGATCAAGCGCGCTACTAGCAGTGAACAGAAAACTGCTACTGAAACAGTTAATCCGAACTGTCGGAAAAATTGACCGGGAATACCGCCCATGAACGCGACTGGAAGAAAGACTACAACTGCGGCCATCGTTGTTGCCACCACGGCCAATCCGATTTCGTCAGCAGCATCGATAGCCGCGAAAAATGGCTTCTTTCCTTGATTCATGTGACGCACGATATTTTCGATTTCTACAATCGCATCGTCAACGAGAATTCCGATAACCAACGCCATTCCCAGAAGCGACATATCGTTTAGTGTAAAGTCTGCAAGTTTCATGAAGCCGAACGTCGGTATCACAGACAGTGGCATAGCAACTGCGGCGATCAACGCCGCTCTGCCGTCACGCAGAAACGCCCAGATTACTATAACGGCGAGGATAGCACCGAGGAAGAGCGATTCGAATGTGGAATCACACGATTCGCGCACATATTTTGCATCGCTGAAAATTCTGGTGAACTTGATGTCTGGTCCCAATCGCTTTTGCAGATCATCTAAAATGCGTTCTGATTCTTTCTCGACCGCGACAATGTTCTTTCCGCGGCGTCGGATGATTTCAAAGCTTACGACCGACTTTCCATCGAGCATCGCTTTGTGCCGCTGCTCCGAAATTCCCTCATAGACATCTCCTAACGCTCTCAGTTCGACCCAGCGCTTGCCGGGCAGCATGATTCTTGTCGAGCCTAACGCAGCTACGCTTGGCGCACTGCCCAAGGTGCGGATGGATTCTTCTGCCGCACCGACTGTTCCGCGACCGCCAGGTAAGTTGATGTTCAGTGCGCGCAGTTGAGTGTTGACCATGTCGGCCGTGACACCGTGCGCTTCTAATCTAATCGGGTCGAGGTTAACGCTGATCTGCCGGTCGACGCCGCCAAACCTGTAGACTTGTCCGATATTTGTATTCGCCATCAGCGCACGAGAAACATCGTTGTCGACGAGCCAACTCAGTTCGATTGTGGGGCGATTTTTCGATGACGATATCGTGTATGTGATGGAAGAGCCGCTGACATAATCTTGCCGTTGAACGATCGGTTCTTCGATGCCGCGCGGCAGCTGTTGCCTGATTCGTGACATTGCTTCACGCACGTCATTGGTCGCTCTGTCGCTATTCGTTCCTAATTCGAATTCAATATTCGTGTTGCTGTAGCCAGTATTCACGTCAGAGTAAATGTGTTTAACGTTTGCAACACTGGCGATAGCATCTTCGACTTTTCTGGTCACTTGCGTTTCAAGTTCGACTGGTGCAGCACCGCTTTGCGTGACCCCCACTGAAACCCAGGGCATGTCGATATTCGGTTCTTCCTCTATGCCGAGCTGCGCCAGCGATGTTAATCCAAAGACTGTGAGCAAGACAAACAATATGATGGGCGGAATCGGATTACGAATGCACCATGCGGAAATATTCCAATTCATGCCTTAGCACCTGCGCCACGAATCAGCCGCCGGGAAGATCATTGCGATACTCGCACGATATCTCGATCCGAAAGGAACCTTGCACCTTGCACAACAACAGTTTGCTTATCGGCCAGTCCACTAAGAATCTCAGCATATTTGTCAGTTTGATTGCCAACTTTTACGGGGCAATTTGAAACGCGATCTCCCTCTAGTGTGAAAACGGATGCTTGACCGTTACGTGTGATCACCGATGCTACTGGAACAGTGATTGCGCTTCTGCGACCGAACCTGACGTCTGCTCTGGCGAACATTCCAGGTTTCAACCCTGCGTTGCTAGGCAGTGAGATGCGCACAGTACCAAGTCGAGTTTGAGGATCGACTTGTGGGCTAACAAGATTGACAAATGCTTCTATAGGTTTTGATTCTTCTTCGGTAGCAGATACGGTGACTACTTGCCCCGGCTTGAACTTAACCAGGTCCAAATCAGAAACTTGTGCTCGCAACTCCAACTTGTTCAATCGAATGATCGAAAATAGTGGCGTACCTGCAGTTGTGATGTCACCAATATGTGCCTCGCGTTTTGAAATCAACCCATCATCTGGTGCGACTATTACAGTTTCAGCGATTTGCTCTGCCAGCTGATTGATTTGCGCTGTTGTTTCAGCGATGGCTGCTCTTGAAATCGCAATGTCCTCGTTTCGACCACCGTGTGTCGCAGCGAGCAGCTTTTCACGCGCTTGCGCTTCCATAAATTGTGCAGCTTTGATTTTTGCTGCCGAACTTGCTACTTCTTCTTTAGCTGTTTCCGCCGCTAATTGTTTAGCCTCAGCGTCTTGTGCACTGTTTGCGCCCATCCTCGCCAGTGTTCGATATCTGCTGGCATTGACGTTGGCGTCTTTCAAATTTACTTTAGCCTGCGCCGCGTGTGCTTGTTCTTGTGCGGTATTTGCTTCTGCTTGTGCCAGTGCTGCTTGCATCGCACGGATATCTTCCGAGCGATTTGGTTGAATTGATTTTTTCAAGTTGGCTTGATTAGACGCCAGTCTTGCCTTGGCTTGTGCAAGTTGTGTTTGAAGAAGCGCTGAATTCAGCGTGACCAGAACTTGCCCCTTTTTGACGCGATCCCCTTCTTCCACATTCACGGTTTTGATGCGCAGTCCGCCCACTTCTGAACCGACACTCATCGGGTCCCATGCGCTAACTGAGCCAGTGACGATCAGATCGTCGTCGATCATGCGTCTCTCTGCCAGTGCTGTCGTCACTGTCACCGCTGGTGGTGCTGTTTTGACCGCTGCATGCTGTTGCCACGGTTTGTTGTTGTACAGGTAGGTTCCGACCATTCCCGCAACCATCAAAATAACGGCTGAAACGACTGCCAGGGTGCTCTTTGGGGATAATTTAGATTTAGTATCGATCTGAAGGACAGGGTGATTATTCGATGGTTGAAGTGCATTTGGCTCTGAGCCTCCGGTTACTTCTGGTAACTGGTCAGCTGAACCCTTCGCTGAATGATCGCCGATCACCTGTATGGCTGCACTGGTCAGGGATTCCGAAAATTCTTTCTTCATTACTTCAGTCTCGCTCCGCCTGGTCTAGATTAACCAGAGCCGCCCATGGCCAGTGGATTTAAATATCGATTATGAGACTCTATCAATGCTACCGCGATGTACTCAATATTGCTTTAATTCCCGGGCGAGCCCGTGCAAATCTCGAAACCTCCAACTGGCTAAGGTTTTGAGTGTTTTTTCAACAAGGGGAACAAAGTCCGGCAAACCTATGACATTAACCACAGATCGGCGCAATCAAGAATCGCCTTGAACTTTTCCTTGAAGGGCTTCGGCTTCTTTCAAATATTTTTTTGCATCCGGCGCGCGATTTGTTTGACGAAGAAGGTCGGCGTAACTGCGCAGGCTGAGAATTTGTAATTCAGGACCGACTTTGTATTCCTTCGAGAGCTTTAACGCCTCTGCAAGTTCAGTCTCTGCCCGCGCCATGGAATTTTGATCCAAATCGAACTGTCCAATCCTGCCGAGAGCCCGTACATATTCGACTGGGTCCGCTTTCAAATTTGCTTTGCGGATGTCCAAGGCATTTAGCAGTAGTGGGCGAACTTCGGCGAATCTACGCGTTGCAATCAATCCATCACACAAGTTACTGTCGATTTTCGCTATCGGTGGTGCGTTTTCGCCGAGTAGTTTTTTCTCGACGATCAGTGCTTTTTGCAAGAATTCAACTTGCTCGTTATACATACGACGTCCGAACAGCTTAGACGAAGTACCTAAGATGCTCGGGATGTCAGCCTGCGCTTTTAACTGTTCGTTTGTGTGGGCTACCGAGGAGTCGCCAGTCACTTTGTCCAGTGCGACAAGGTTTGCCATTTGTCGCTTGTATTCTTCGCGGATGCGGGCCTCTTCGACTTTCGTTACTTCGAGATTCATTTTTTCCAGCGATTCGGCGTGACCTTCCCACTTTTGATAAAGTTCCGCTTTCTGTTTTAAAGTTCCTTCTAAGCGCTGATTACCGTCCGAAAAGGTTGACGTCGCAGCTGCGGCCGTATTGAAAGAACGTTCCGCGCCAGGATAATCTCCATTCTGCAACTGGAGACTTCCCACCCACATAGCAACAGTCCATACCATTTTGTTCGCCGGTGTACCACGGTCATCCGGCGGACCTGGAAAGAGGAAGAGGAAGGCGAGTGAGCCGGCGATAAAGGCTGTAGCTACGCCTGCCACGATTTTCCAGAATGGGTTCGGAGGCGTACATTCCGCCGCTGCCTGAGCCATCGTCGGAGTGTCGCTCAGTGTGGTCATCGGACCGCTGATGGCTGCACGTTTTTTGTTGCCGATATCGTTCAAAATCAGTGTTAGTGCCGATAAGTGATCGCGAATTTCTTCTGCCGTGTCAAATCGATCTTCAGGTTTTTTCGCCAGACATTTTTCGACAATTTTTTCCAACTCTGGTGGCACTTTCGCTTCAGGCACCAACTCGTGAATAGGCGTGGCAATCTCTCCGACATGCTTGTTCAGTGTGTCTAAGAACGTTGGTCCCAAATGTGGTGGCGCGCCGGTGAGAGTTTCATACATCAAGCAACCAAGCGCATAGATGTCGGAGTGGCGATCGACTTCTTTACCTAAGCACTGTTCTGGACTCATGTAAATTGGACTGCCAAACACTTCTCCGGTTTTGGTCAAGCTTTGTTGTTGTTTTCCCGAGGAAGGCAACAGTTTGGCTATACCGAAGTCAACCAGTTTTACCTGCTCGAAACCCTCGTCTTGCTTGATTAGCACAACGTTTGCGGGTTTCATGTCGCGGTGGATAATACCTTTTTTGTGCGCTGCACCGAGCCCATCACAAATTTGTTTGAAAATCGCTATCGCTCGTTCCCATGGAAGTTTCGTTTTGCGCTCCAAACATTCCGCCAAACTTTCGCCGTCAAGATAGTCCATGACGAAGAACGCTTCGCTTTGAGGAGTAACACCAAAGTCATAAACCGTAATGATGTTTTGATGATTGAGCGAGCTTGCTGCCTGTGCTTCCAGCCTGAAACGCTCGAGCGAAAGGTGATCGCTCTTGATGTTGCCATGCAACATTTTTATAGCGACCACGCGATCCATCAATCGATGTCGAGCTTTGTAAACGATGCTCATACCGCCAAGCCCAAGCACAGACTCGATTTCGTATCGCTCTGCGAAGACCTTTCCGATCAGCGGGTCATTACTTGGACCACGCAACTCTGCACCATCAGACGGACAAACGTCGATGGCGCCTTCGAACTGCCCATAACATTTTGGGCAATACTTTTGTTCAAGTTTAATGCTTTGGGTTTTGTCTTCAGGCATCGGTTGTGTGTTATTCTCGCCAATTCAATTATCTCATTAAACAGCGCAAGCCGCGAGTCCGAGGGAGAAAGAAGATGTCACGATTTAGAGATATGTGGGTGTCCGGGAAATATGCCATCGACCGTAAGTCAAAGGGCGAAGTCGATGTGCGTACCGAGAAAGAAGCCGTGCAGTTGATGCATCAGCTCATTCCGGAAGAATCCAAGGCCATTTATGGTGACCTCAGTGCTCGTAGAGGATCTGAAACCGGTAAATGGCTGAAAAGCCTTGCTGGTGACGCCCCTCAGGCTGCCGAAGACTGGGTGAAAGCACATTCTAACGCCGCCGACAGTTTCGAAGAGGCAAGGGTATGGATCGACGCCCTTTTCCAAGAATTTGGCAGTTTAACCTATGGGTTTAACGAGAAAGTTGTTGGTACTGATCTTTTCGTTTCTAGCGAAAAAGCTCAAATCGTTGAAACCCGTGACGAAGATCTCTGGTATCACCCTGTCGTAAAAACAATTCAAGGACGTCTCTCGACTCGTTTCTGGTGCCTTTACGTTAAAGGCAACGAGGAAAAAATCGGCATTTATGTTTTCCCTAGTGAATTGACGATCGGCTTTAAAGCCGGACAAGTTAGTGACGAGGAAGCGCCACCATTTTTGGTAGCAGAACATAAGACCGTAGGCGGCAGAAACATCTGGGCAATTCAAGGTGAAGAGGCTTCATTGGCGATGCTTCCCGCTCTGGCTAAGGAGTTGTTCGGTGATTTGATCCGCATGGCGTCAGGCAAAATGGATAAGTCAGAATTGTTCTCCAGGAGCGCTGAACAGCCAAAGTTAGGTGAGAATGTTGCCGTGGGCTACGAACAGAAGTCTGTGCAGCCAGCAGCTGCACCAGCACCAGCTGCAGTGACTCTGAACATTGACGAAGCTCAGATGCACGAAGCTTGTGATGTGTTGGATAAAGTAATCGAAAAGGAGCTGCAGAAGCTCTATCAGGCTACTTCCAGCGTGCAACCAGGTTCTGCACAGGCCGATCAAGTTCGTCGAAAAATTTCTGCGGTCACTACTTTTCGTAGCAAGATAGTTGATGCTTTCGAAAACTTCTCCAAGGAGAGTCACGACATCACCAGTGATGAACCATCTTTCGTTGCTGCGAAGAGTTAGATAGTTCAAGACTTAAATCTAAGTCTAAGTCAAAACTTAAAAGCTAAGAACTACGAGTTCTTAGCTTTTCGCTTTTCGCTCCAATTGCTTAGCGCCTTCTTTCAAGCTTAGCGGTGATAACACATTCTGGTTTTTGTCCAGAAACTTCCTCACCGCATTTGGTGCTGCATAGCTGTACTCGCGCAACGCCCAACCGATCGCTTTGCGAATGAAAAATTCTTTCTCGTGCGCGCGTTGCAGGCAATGCTCGAAAAGCACTTCCTCATTGGTATCAGCCTTGTGCCGGTTCTGCGACAAAATTGCTGTGCGTCGAATCCACATATTGTCGTCGTCAATCCATTTGTTCATTTTCGGTTCCAGCCTGGCTCGGTCTTTCTTCAGAGCAATGCCAACTAGTGCGATGGCAATAGGATCGACAAAGTCCCACCATTGACCTTCACGCACCAGGCGCTCGTAGAGCGAGAGCGATTTGTACGTAATGAATTTATCGAAAAACATGGCGTACTCGATAGCCGCGTACTTCTCTTCGCGATGAGGTAGGTTCCACAGTGCCAGGACGCAAGCTTCATATTCTTCTTGCGATGTTGGTGCGTACTCCTTTTTTAGCGTTTTGTAGACGGGAATGCGTAACGGTTTTGGAATGCCGTAAAACGGCATTTCCGTCTTCATATAAGCTGCCATCGGAACGGCATTTACCGGGTCTGCAAGCGCCTTGAACTGGCTCTGCACAAATTTGACTATGCGTTGATCGAGCGATTGATGTGGCACGATTTATTAGCCAGGCATTTTCACTGTCTGATCACCGTTGGCGTTTGTATACATATCTACGAAGCGTTTTGCTTGTACCGCCGGTCTCATGAATGCGTCAATTTTGATGATTGTGGTGACATTGCATGTGTTGTGCGAACCCTGATTGATGTGGTCGGGATTGGCTGAGTCATGCAAGAGTGCGACCAGTGCGCGATTTCGGTCGCCCTGATCGAGCCCCTGTGCATATATTTGCTTCGAGCGCGTAAAGAGCCGGTTAGCCTGATGCAACAAAGCAGCTTTGTCTTTATCTGAGATCGGATATAGCCGGGCGACGCCTTTGTCATTTTCATTGGTCAGAATTTGCGTGATCGCTTCGTTGACCAATGTTTTCTCTTCGGCGGTGAATCCCTCAGCTGCCGCATCGACGTGTTGTTTGAGTTCGTCGGCTTCACTGTCTGCAGTATTCAAACCTCTGTCGCCATCTTCGTCTTCTAGATCTCGCCCAGTCGAAGTGTCTTGCACACCGCTGCCGTGATTCCAGTCCACAGACTTCGCATCGAAGTTCAATGACAGACCATCGTTTCCTCTGGCTAATTTGTTGTGACCTGGCTTAGGCAGACCATCCGCACTGACCGCTCGAGTTGGTTGTCGCGAGAGGTCTGATTGATTTGGCTCTGCGCAATAATTCATCGCTGATACGAGTTCGTCTGCACCTACCCAGCCGTTTCGTGGTGCGCCTGTGTCATCGCATCCCCATGAATTGAGAAGTTTGTATTCGTGTTGCGAGGTTTTGCCTTTATCTTCCTTTCGATCGCGGCGTTCGCTGATGATTACAACGTGTCCACCCATGAAATTGTTTTCTGCGTGCATGGCTTTGATATCTTCGTCAGCCATGAACATATGAGTGACTGCGTTGACAGCGACAATCAGCGGTTGCCCGCCAAAGTCGTCCCAAGCTTTGTCTAAATCAGCGCCAGTGGCTACCATTGGTACGCCTTCATTTTGGTACGGCATCAACTTCCCAAGTTCCTGTCCAACGACGAGGTACGGTTTACCGTTCAAACTTTCTTCCATGAACGCGATACCGTCAATGGTGGCAGCTAGTCCAGGTCCGTCACCACCAAAATCTGGTCCCGTAAATTTGTTGATGTGCACTTTCTCGCCGTTGCTCTGCGCGTGACCTGCCCAGATCGCTCTCGGTCCTTGAGTGTAGAAGCAATTGGCGAGACGCTGATTCACATCGTTTGCGTAAAGGTGGCTCAGTCCCGCGACATACTGATCTCTCAACCCTTTATTGACGCCGGCCATCTCGAACTTGTCGCTCTTTGCAAGTGCCCACATTACTTCGGCTGACTTTTCTTTGGAAGATGTTCCGTCGTTGTGTAAGCTGCGAACGTCATATGAAACTTTTACTTTGCTTCCTTTGGCACCATGAGCGCCATCGGAAGTTGGTTTGTCTAGTGCGCTGGAACTCAATTGGCTCGTACCAATCGCACCCAGTGTGGCTAGTAGGCACGCTGCAATAGCGCGACGATTGAGATTGTATTTTGAGAGTGAAAGAGAAAATGAGACTCGCAATTTTATACTCCTACTTGTTAGTGGCAACGGCTGCACGATCTTTGATGACATAATCCAAGTTAGCGGCTGTCCAGTCGTCGAGATTAAGCTGTGCCGCCTCTGGAGCTTGATCTTTGGTTAAGTCACGCAAACGACTCAGACTGTGGCTGACCACATCTTGAAGCGCTGCATTACCCTTGGGCGCCGGCGTAGGGTCACGTAGAGCGCTCGCTTGCTCAAGAACGCTAAAGTCTGCAGGCTTAGTTGTTGCTATTACTTTCAAAGTTTCGGTGCCGAGCGGATAGCCAACGTTCATGACGTCTGTCTTGACAGTGTCTCCGGGTGCCAACGATTTAGATGGGTCCGTATACATTGTCGCAATTGCACCACTTGTGCCAATGGTCAGTACATTTATATACAGCGGCACATCAGATGTGTTTTGCACAGCCAGCTTAAACTTGTCTCCTACCCGGAAATTCGGCGCTCCAAGCTGGTCTTCTTTTAAAGGTGGTGCTTCGATTGGAGTCTTCGCCGCGTTATTTTCGTAGCCTTTCACCCTAATGATTGACAATTTCAATTTGTCATTTAGAGGTGAAAGCTGGTTACTCAAAGAGCGGATAAACGCTTGTTGACTTTTCTTGCGGATGGCGTTCACTATTTTCTTCGACGCTGATTGATCGTTCTGGCTGACAAAGAAGTTGAAAAGCGGGGTGCCCGCTGTATTGGTGATGAAGTAAACTGGCGTATCACCTGGAGGCGCGTCCTTTAATTTCATTCCAGTGTCGAACTTGTCGAATGTGTTGCTTGCTAGAACGACGTCACATGCCGCGGCCCGCGCTTTGAACGGGTTGGATTCTTTGCCCGTAATTTTGATTACAGGGTCGCTTTTAACAGCCTCTTCGAACGTTTCTAAAATTTCCTTTGCTGCATCTGTGTTCAATTTCGAGTCTGATGGAACCTGAACTATTACACGTTGTGGTTCTGCTTTCAGTTTCGTGCATGCCACTACTGCTTTTGCTGACGATACTTCGTCATCTTTCACATTTTCTGGAATCGTCACTTCGCACGAGAGTGGCATCACTTTCGTTACCAGTCCCTTGCCAAGCAAATCTTTCTCTCCGACTAACTTGAGAGTGTTGGATTTGTAGAAAGCTATGACACTGCCCTCGGTTATGCCAAGATTGCTGCCACCATCGATAGTCAAAACTTTGTTTGCCTTGTCTAACTTGGACACTCTTAGAGATGCATCTGAACGCTGTGCAGCCGATCCAAACACAACCCGATCCAGGTCTCCGTCAAATTGAGGAATCTGTTCTTGCGGCATGTTTGCTCGTATCATGGCGAGCAATTGTCGATAGGTGGTATCAGGCTTGGCCTTGCGTAGCGCTGCGATCAAGTTGCGTGTCATCAATCCATTTTTGTCGCTGTCAGACGCGTCTTCTGTCTCTTGCGCTGTTTGTGTCGGTAAGCACGCCGACATGCAGATGTAACTGTCTCTGCGAGGAGCGAAACCTGCTCCGGCATCGAGTGCGCGTTTCTTGGCGCTCAATGATGCAGGCATCGCCCGCGAGTCGTCTTTTACAGCGCGACGACCTTTTATTTTGATATCACTGTCGCGATTGATATTGCCGGAGTGACAACTGTCGAATGTCAGAATGGCATTTTTTGTGTATTGAGTCAGTTCGGCAATCAGTGGTGCGATCTCTTTGTCGAGCAAATCATAGTGATCGGGTGTACGAGAATCTGCAGGCACGATTGTCTCATCGTAGCCGTCTTCATCACCACCGGTTGGATCTTTCATTCGAGAGCCGTGACCACTGTATTGAAAGTAGAAGAACGCGTCTGGATGTTTCTTTGCATTTTCAACAAGCTGACTTCTAAAACCATCGACGATCGCTTGTTTTGTTGCAGCTTTGTTGGAGAGAACCTTGATGTGTTCGGCGTCTTTAGGGAAACCGTTCTTAACCAGAACTTCCTGGATGTCTCTGATGTCTTTGTTACAACCGTTCAGTGTGTTGATATCTGGTGAAATATATTCGTCGATTGCCACGAGGAATGCATAGTTACCACCAGAAGCTTTTCCCGCTTCCGAGGCTGCTGAAGTTGCTGAAGCTGGTTGATCGGCGCTTCGAGCTGCAATTGGAAATGAGTTTGCCAATATTACAAATCCACCTGCGATGACAGACGTCAACGCACGAGTGTTGAAAAATTTGATTCTTGATGAACTCATTTCTTACTCCAAAAACTTTGATCTGATTGAAATTCCAGGTTGCCGAATAATAGTGTCAATGGTTGGAAAAAAAACTTTATTGCGTTGAATTCAAATTCTATACGGGCTTACAAAATGGCGCTTGAATACCAGAGCGCAAGGCCACTAAAAAATCCGAAGGACCACAATATCACTTCGAATAGGAAAGATCTTAAAATGGTTTTTCCACCTGTTAATGTTCGCGCAAAAGATTTAGTAAAACTCTGGGAGCACCGATTTGTGTGACTTTAATCACTTGCCAAGGTGGCAGCAGCCGATCGCGCGTGTGCAAGTAAGCTAGAATTTCCTCTGGTGTGTTGGGGAGGCTTTGTGTCAGTCTACGTCGAGCGAGTCAGTCTTTCGTTTCTAATTGTTGCGAGTGCAATTTTTGCGAACTCTCCCTGCGCGTGGTCATCAACTATTTTCAGTGACTTCGATATGACGAAGGTAGTTCAGGTGTTGCCAGAAGGCAACACGCGCGACGTCGCTGCGAAATCTGCCCAGTCTGTGGAAGGTTGGAAGAAGTTAGATGCGAAAAATTTTGACGGAGCATTGACTGATTTTGATACGGCAATCGATGCGAACAAAGAAGATGTTCATGCGCTCTCAGGACGCGCCGTTGCTAACTCGGCGAAACAAGATTTCAGCCAGGCTCTGACGGATGTCAATTACGCCCTCTACCTCAAGCCGAGTGATACGCAGTCACAGTGGGTGCGCGGCAAGATTTATCTTGATCTGAATCGATACAAAGATGCTGCTAATGACTTTAAAGCAGTTTTACAGGTCGATCCAAATTTCAAACCGGCGCACATTTTGTTGGCGCAGGCTCTTGCCTACCTTGGCGACCGCTCGAAAGCTGCCAGTGAATTTCACACAGCGTCACATCTTTATGCGCACGACGAGCCTAATCTCGCGAAGCAGCTTGACCAGGCCGCCAGAGTATTCGAAGTTGGTCGGGACCTGGGTGATGACGCCGATCGATCTGTAGTAGTCGAAAATTTGGCTCAGATGTATCAACACACTCCGATGGAAGAGAGTGGTCGCGCCATATTTATCAAAACAGTTAAGTGGGAAAACGCTCGCACACTAAAGGTCGCTTTCCTTGGCGGTGATGCGACTGCTCGCAAATTTATTGCCGATAAAGCAGTTGAATGGTGCAAGTATGCCAATCTGAAACTGGATTTTATCGATTCTGCCACGGGGAAATTTCGAGAGTGGACCGTGAGAGATACCTCGTACAAAGCAGACATCAGGATTGCCTTCAACCATGATGGATACTGGTCTGTTCTCGGTCAGGAAAGTATTACCGCGATTCCTCCGAACCAGCAATCGATGAATCTAGATTTGACGAAATGGTCTCAGCTTAAAGACGAATTTGGCGGTACAGTTTTGCACGAATTTGGACACGCGCTAGGATTCATGCACGAACACGAGCATCCCGGCGCAGCTTGTAGCACTGAGTTTCGTTGGCAAGACGACCCCGGCTACCAGGCCACATTCGACAACACGCAGACTTACATGGCCGATGCTGCGGGAAGGCAACCCGGCCTTCTCACATATTATGTTTCGACGCAGAAATGGACTCCGCTCAAAACTTATTCGCAGTTAGCTTCATTCGAGCACTCATCAGATTTTGCTATGGGTCCTGTTGATACCAGTTCGATCATGCAATATCCGATGGACGCCTTCCTTTTGAAAACGGGCAAAGCGAGCCCGTGTTATGCCGAGCGTAACAACGTTTTGTCGAACGGTGACAAGTTGATGGCAAAGAGTCAGTATCCCGGCAAATGAAAAACAAGTCGAATTACCTGAATAGACTCTATCTGGCTCTCGTTTGTGCGCTCATTCCTGCTTGCGCTTTAGCTGATGAAGAGATTTCGGTCCGCGGCGGTTTATCTAACATCAAGCAAAAACTGATTCTCGCACCACAAGCTGGTTCAATGGATGATTTGAATCGAGGTTTAGCCAGGTACGATAAAGGTGACTTTAGGGGGGCCCTCGCTGATATCAACAAGGCGATTTTGAAAGATCCGCTTAATTCTCAGGCGCTTTTCTACAGAGGCCTGGTGCGCGAAAACCTCGGTGATTACGTAAATGCTGTGTCTGACTTCGAACAAAATAGAGTTGCCGCATTCGATCCAATCGTTCTCAGTGAAAAGGCATACTGCCAGACTAATATGTATGAGTTGAACGCTGCCATGCTGAGTTTGAATAGAGCGTTGGCTCAGGATCATTCAAGTAGCGATGCAGCCATCGCATTTTCCAGACGTGCGATAGTGAAACGTTTACTTCATAATGCCCCTGACGCAATCAACGACTGCAATCAAGCCCTGAAGCTCGTGCCTGACAGTGTGGAAACTAAATGGCAGCGCGGTATTACATATTGCTCCATGCGGAAATATCCTGATGCCATCCTCGATTTGCAATTTGTCGTGCAGTCGGCGCCGCGTTTTGCCGACGGACATTACACTCTGGCTGAGTGTTTTCGTGTGACTGGGCGCGGAAGTGATGCCCTGAGCGAATACAAGAAGGCGCTAGCGCTCTTTAACGAGCAAAACAATGCGCATGGAAAACAATCTGCTCAAACTAAAATTGCGGAACTGTCTAAATCTGGTATTAAGTAGGTTCTTGATGTTTCGAATAGAGCACGCGCTGCTTATGGTGGCACTTTCACTCCTCATTACGACACCATGCAACAGTGCCGATTCTGGCAAATCTGTAGATGTAGTAGCCGGAAAAAAACAGGGCAGCACGCTCGGCCCATTCAGCACTCACAGCCAAGATATCTCGCACAATCAAATCGGCACACGAGTTGGTTTGGTGCTGGCATACAGCGGCGAATGGGTTTTAGAAAATGGAAAAAGCAAAAGACGTATCAAGGAGCGAGGCTTCTCTGTCTACGAAGGAGAGCGACCTCTGCGCACAAGCAAAGATGGCTCGTTGACAGTTGCGTGTGTGAACAACACGACGGCAATTTGCCCCGGCAATCATAAAATAGGTGAGCCATTCCTGTTGAGCGAAGTCGAACAAGTGGATGACTGGTGGGCACAGCTATTACCTTTTTTGTCTAACTACGGCACCTGGATTTATCCTGCTAACAGGAACCTGGGCGGAACCGCATCGCTCAGCGACACTGTCATCTGTGTGGCGTCGGCAGGAAAAGCGTTAGATATTTCCGATATTGTCACGAGCCTTCCTGATGGTGCTTACAAAGTTGAAATCGCCAAGTTCTCAGAGAGCGAAGGCGTGGGAAAGACTGGCGTTAAGTTAGACGCTGTAAAAAAAGATGGTGCTGCCCTTGTCACGAAATCAGGTCAAGCTGCCGCACCAGTACTACTGCCTGGAGCATACACTTTTAAAATATTGAATGGACCGGCAGATTCGAAAATTGATTGGACGTCCTTAGATCCTGCTTTGATCGAAATTGCTGATTCTGGGGGATACAGAGACCATAAGACAACTTTGCAAGTGGCGTTGAAGAAGACCGAGTCCTGGAAAGATTCGAAGCAGGCGAAAGCAAAAATCGAGCTGATTAGAGCGTTGATTGTAGCTCAGAGTAAGGCGCCCGAATCTGCATATCCGCAGGTTTTTAAGACTAAGCCTTGATTGAATCGGTGTTGAGTGAATCGGATGGAATTGTTAGCACCACATCGGTGCCTTTCCCTGCGAAAACCACAGATGGTGACACCCATTTTATTTGCGCACCGATCAGTGTGGCTCGGCTTCGCATTGTTTCCAGGCCGCGAGAATCTTCGCGACCAGCACCGAGCCCTTGACCGTCGTCTGAGATGCTCAGTGTCAAATTCGTGTCGAGTGATTTCAGTGTCAGTTTTACATTGCTCGCTTTGGCGTGTTTGATAATGTTGGTTAGCGCCTCTTGCGTGATGCGATACACCGCAAGGCGGTTCGCTTCTTTCAGATTGTTTATTCGTCCATTCGATTCATCGGTGAGCTCTGCTTCCAGTTTCGCCACTTCTGCGCGTTTTACAAGGCGTTCGATATTTTCAATCATCGTGAACTTTTCAAACTGCGCTGGATACAAGTCTTGCGTTATTTCGCGCACATTGCGTTGTGCTTCAGTTAGCAGTTCCATGGCTTGATTAACGTGCTTTTCGGTTTCACCTTGCTCCTTGAGCACCCTGGCGATTGACATTGACGCCTGTCTGAACAGCGAGCTGGTATCATCGTGAAGTTCTTCGGCTATTCTTCTGCGCTCTTGTTCTGTACCTACATCCACAGCCCGTACTAATTTTTTCTCGGCGTTTAAAAGTTCGACCGTTCGTCGGCGAAACTCTCGCATGTGTTCGTAGATGAAATATCCTTGCACAGCCAGCACCACGGGAATGAAATCGAACCACATCGAAAATGTCGTAAACGACGCCCAACTAGTTGCGCCCAGTACCACCAAAATCAGGACAGTCGAAGCAACGGGAATTTTGCTGTCGATGCTTGAAAATTTGGTGTTGATGAAGGCAAGCAAAATGCCGACCAACACCTCGATAAGGAAGAGAAAGATTTCGCTTGAAGGAACTAATCCGGCTTGCTGCAACTCAGTCTCGATGATTGATGCGGTAATGAGCAGTCCTGGCATTCTTCCCAGCGGAGTTATGTATGTATCGTTCGGCGCGTGATAGGTTCCACCCAATACAACTATCTTCGGATCTGAGCCGCCAAAAAATGTTTTCCAACCTTCCGTATCGTGCAATTTCATCACTGAGTCGCAATTCATTTCAGCGTCGATAGTTGATGATGCGGCGAAATTTAGATTCTCTCGCGCATACGTCTCGCTGACTTTTACTGCATGAACGGGTCGCGAAGGTTTGATGAAACGCAGCATGATTTCGTTGGCATCGGGGCTGCGCACAGGCAGACCTGTTTTCTGCAGTGCCGCCCACGGCAGACTATCCAACTGCCGATGCGTCTGGCTAATTCGTCCGGATAGGCGCCTCAAATAGTGACGCACCACTCCGTCAGGATCTTCACGTAATGCCGCCACGCCAACTGTTATGTCTTTCCCGATCTTTTCTATTGGTGTTCCGAGAACATAAAGTGTTTGTTCGTGATTTTTTTCGGTCGGCCCAGTTGCTGGCACGGCGGCCCAAACAATCGGAACGTCTGTAGTGAAATTCTGCAGAGTTTTGAATTCATCTTTCGATGTGTCCAGATCTACGACGATTTCGCGCGGATGTCCCTCGGCTATTGCCAGAATCACTTTCTTAAGCGTCTCCGGTGTCAGTTGCCAATTGAACAGTGACTTGTTCTGGAAATCAGATTCGTCGATTGCGACCACGAAAACATGTTCGGGCGCCAACGGGCGCAAGCGGAGAAAAATGTCGAGGGCAGGATCAGCGAGACCGTTCAGCGCCCCAAATTTGTGAGCCAGGGTACACGCCAGACTCACGATCAAGATCATGGGAATGGACTTGAGAACGCCTCGTAAGATTGGATGTTGAGCGAGCATTCCGCTTACTGTTGGCTCGATTGCAGGATTTAAGTGCAGGTCCATAATAGCAGAGTTGTTAATTGGCCTTTTCGCCATGGACAGGTTTGGGCAATTTGCTCCATGATTGCCTTATAGTTACGTGAATTAGGACGGAGATATTTTATGGATCTTGCTCCCACATCAGAAACGGTCGCACTCAGTTCGAGAGAACTGACTGTTTTGATTGCCGACGACAAAGAATTTTGGCGTCAGTGGTTAAAAGAAGAAATGGAAAAGCTGTTTCCAAACATGCAGCGCGTCACTGTCGTAGAGATGGCAGCCGAAGCAATTGCGCGCGCGTCGACGGAAAAGCCGACTCTTATTTTTCTAGACATCGAGTTCAGAAAAGAAACTGAGGATGGAATTCACGCAGCCGAGCAGATCTGGAAGAACAATCCGCAAGCATCGATCATTATCGTGTCGAATCACAGTGAAGAGGCCTTCGTAAAACGTTTGTACAAGGTGACACCAGAAACTGGTGCATACGGATATTTGTTGAAAGATAACGCTGGAATGTATTTGCAGAAGGCAATTTCGGGAGTCTTGGCTGGCGACTGCTGGATCGATCCTGAAGTTGCTCGCGTTGTCAGTCGGATGAGCAAGCAAGAGCATACTCTCAGCGAAGGCGAATTCGAAGCATTAGTTTGCATTGCACTGGGTTACACCGATACAACTGCTGGAAAAGTTTTGCATGTCACAGAGCGAGCAGTTCAGGCTCGACTTCGTTCGCTCTATTCAAAATTTGCGATACCAGCTAAAGACCATGAAGACGCTGGAATTCTCAGTCCGCGCTGTCGGGCCGTTTGGTTGGCAACACAACGCGGTTTATTAACAGAAGCTGATCTGAAAAAATGGAGCGAAAAGTTGGCAAAAATTGGAAAAGATTCTGGTATCAAACTAGATTTGCGCTAAACTTATGGAGCGAATCAAAACAAACACAAACAAAAAGCGCAGTCTCATCGACCGCGCTTTTTTGTTTGGTATTCCGGAGCAAACATTTGCACGTTGAGGAGAATGCAATATTTGCTCGGCGCTATGGGCGGTGCCCGGATCGCGAGAGATTGACTGTCGACCCAGTTAGACATGATACTTGCTCCTGTGTTCGACTTGAGTTTTTGATCTTCTGACTTTGGCAGCTGGTGTCGGCATTGTGGATGAACGTTGAACTTTGCCCGTCTTTCTCTTTTCAAGTAAGCACAGCATGGCCAGGTCGCTCATCTTGCCACCACCTTGAGCTGCAGCGCGCTCCATCCACTTCACTGCTTTCCGTCGATCTTGTGGAACTCCGTTACCTCGACAATAGCGGAGGGCTAATTGAAGTTGCGCCTGGGCGTCTGCGTTTTTTGCCGCAGCGACGTAGAACTTTTCTGACTTGCGTACATCCTGCACCACATTGTCACCGCGCTCATACATCTGAGCTAATGCGATCAACGCCTGGTTGTGATTCTGATTGGCCGCCATACGCAACCAGTAAATGCCGAGAAAGACATCGTGAATCGGATAGTCGCTATCAAGGTACATTAGCGCTAGATTATATTGCGACTGGGCAATACCACTTGCTGCGGCGCGTTGATACCACTGAAATGCCTCTTTCAAATTGCGTTCTACACCGAGTCCGAATTCATGCATAACACCCAGTTCATTTTCGGCTTCGTTTACGCCGTCGGTTGCTGCTTCCAAAAGCAATTCATGCGCCCGCTTCATTACTTCTGGAATACCGGATGCGACATGAATCTGCGCTAAAAACAATTTTGCATGTGGATCTCCACCCTTCGCGGCCTGGTTGAACCAGACTGCTGCCTTGTCATAGTTTTTTGTGTCTGGTGTCACAAATAGCAATCCCGCTTGATAGTGCAAGGCAGGGTCGCTGCTGGTGAGTGCTTTCTCTAGTACATGATTTTTTAGTGTTGATATGTGCTGCTTCGCGAGTTCTCGACGCATCTGCGATTCTCGCGCTTTTAGTCCGCCGTTTTCTCTAAACATTGCTACTCCTCCTTGCTCGTTTCCGATGATGCTATTTTGCGCTTCACCACAAGTAGTGGCGCCCACATATTCGTCAATCGAATGATGTGGTTTTCGCCAATTGGATTCGTTGTAACGAGGATTTGCTTCGATTGGGTTTATTCCAATCGGACCGCTTCGACGGGTTTATGTTAATCGGGTTGTCCAATCCTTTATAGGCAGGTTCAATTTCAATTCAAAATTCGTAGATGGCGAAAACACCAATCGAACTGTGGCAATTCTGGCGTATTGAGAATCTCCGCCGTATCGGAAGCTGAGATAGGAAATACTTTTGGAGGACTGGAATATGTCAATGCAAACCTTAATCGGAAACGATCATTCGGATCCGGAAACAAAAATAGTTGGAAATTTGCCGCGCTGTAAAAGCAAACTGTACTCGGGAAAGCCTGATGCTCTTCGTCGACGCACCATTTTGAGAGCATTAGCAGAGAAGGACGACAACGTTCAATTTCAAGCTGGACTGTTGTATCTGAACCCTTCTTTGATGAGACCAAATCATGCGAAAGCTGCAACTTGGTTTCAGAAGTCGGCTCGCAATGGCAATGCGCAAGCTCAGTACAATTTGGGTCTGTTGCACATGTCAGGTAAGGGCGTAAAAAAGGATCTAAGTATTGCTCTGCACTGGTTTACGCTTGCTGCCAAAGGCGGAGTCGTTGAAGCGCAAAACAATTTAGGTGTCATGTATGAACGCGGTCTGGGCGTCGAAGCCGATACGAGCAAAGCTTTTTATTGGTTTGAATCTGCTGCGTTGAATGGATTGCCGAAGGCGCAATTCAACCTAGGCTCGATGTACTGCATCGGAAAAGATGTGCAGCAAGATTCCGAATACGCCTTTATGTGGTTTCTCAAAGCCGCTAAACAAGGGCATCGAAAGGCTCAATTCAACGTCGCATACGCGTATGCCAACGGTGTTGGAGTGGCTGCGAATCCTTGGCAAGCCGAGCACTGGTTTGAACAACTGGCCAAAGAAGGAGATGCCAATTTCCAAATTGAACTAGGTCTTCGTTATTACGCCGGCAACGGAGTGCCGAAAGATTTTGATAAAGCTGCTCACTGGTTGTGTCTCGCCGCCAAGCGAGGTTCGTCGCGTGCTTTGTACAACCTGGCAATGTTGCACTTCTCGGGAAAGGCAATGCGCATCAACAAGAAAACAGCGTTGCGTTTGCTTCGCCTGGCTGCTGATCGCGGTTATCCAAAAGCTCAGGCTTTTCTGCATAGTGCTCAGAACAAAACTAGCGAGCCGCAATAAGGCCAACAAAAGATCACAATGCAAACCAGACAAAAGAACCGCAATGAAGCCCCCATTTAATCCCTAAATATTTCGAACAAGGAGTTCACAATGAAATTTCACAAAAAAAAGATAGCTATAACCTTATTTGTACAAGCCGCTCTTCTGCTTGGAGTGGGAGTTCAACTAAGCGGCGAACCCGCTAATGCTGCGCTTACCGGCTCGATTGTCACGAGCACTGGCGCCGATTTGCCTGCAGAAGCAGTAGCGCAACATGCGCTTGCGTCTACTGTCAAGTTGTCACTTAGCGATCCCGACGGACGCAACGCCGTTTCTGGAAGTGGATTTTTCATCGCACCAGATATGGTTGCGACAAATTATCACGTCATAAAAGGAATGGGCGCCGGATACGTAAAGTTCTCTGGTGATGCGAAGCAATATCGTATCGTCAAAGTCGTAGCAAGCGATCCCGTCAATGACCTGGTCATCCTTTACGTACCTGGAACGAATGCTAAACCGATGGACCTTGATCCACTTCAGCAAAAAATTGGTGAGACTATTTTCGTTGCTGGCAGTCCGTTGGGTTTAGAAGGGGTCTTTTCACAAGGCGTATTGAGTGCCGTTAGATCAAATGGTGATTTGCAAATTACAGCAAGCATCTCTCACGGGAATAGTGGTGGACCGGTTCTTGATGGGCAGGGGAATGTAATCGGCATTGTCGAATACACTATTCCATCGGGGCAGAATCTGAATTTCGCCATTCCCGTAAAACAACTGTTAAACCTGATGAAAATAGCGAATGCTTGATTGCAATGTTCAATAATTTAAACGGGAGCTCACATGTGTGCGCTCCCGTTTTTCTGCGATCTGCGTATAGTTAGGTGTGAAAAACATTGCTGAATCTTATGTCAAGTGTTTCGAATTGATTTTCGTGCCTCAGTTAATGAACTTCCTTCAGATTTTAAGTCGTGGATATTTAGGCTTGGGTACTGAGCTTTCAATGTTTGATCGACGCTTCTCGAAATACTTCATAGATAGATCATGCTTTGCTGTTATAGAATTCGGATTTCGAATCAGTCCGCCGAGAACAATGAGGTCGTATGGAAAAACTATTTAGATTGATGCTCGCGATCTTCGCCGTATTTACATTTTTGGTTCCGACCGTTAATGCTGCCGACGATCTTAGCGATCAAAAGTATAAAGTTCGAGAATTGCCAGCTGTTAAAGCTGAAAAATCGACAGGCAAAGACCCCAAAATCAAAAATGCGAAACACGCCAATGCCGTTGCAAAGCCAAAAGCTAATCCAGCAAAGACACGAGCAAGTGGATGGGGCGCATTCCGCGTTTACAACAAGACCGGCTGGTATATGGATGTCTATGAAGACGGTTCCTACGTTGGCACAATCTCCCCCTGGAGTTATGCAACGTGGACAGCCTTCGGCAAAACAAGCATGTATTGCAAAGTCGATTTCGATAATGGCGATTCGCTCAACTGGGCATACACTGCTGATGTTCAAACTGGCGAAATTGTGTACGCTGCACCGTCCGCATCCTAGTACCTGAAGCATCGCTAAATCAATTCAATCAAGGAGAAGCATCGCGATTGCGGTGCTTTTCTTTTTGTCTAGATGGCGAATCTGCCAATGTGCCTTTGACGTTTATGTCATTCTGTTTTGTCACGCAAAAATCGAGAATGAGTTTGTGGATGCAACGTGCACCACATAACTAACTCAACATTTTTGGAGAACAAATATATGAACAAGAACTTTCAAGCACAAATTCTTTCTGCAATGCTCGTGCTCTCTGCTGCTTCAACAACGGTAGCTCCAGCTTTCGCAGCCGACAACGGTAGTTCGACTACTATCGTGACGACTTCAGTTCAAAAGAATGACACTGCACTGATGGATTCAATCGGTGTCTTGCTCAACGCCGGCGACATCAAAGGCGCATATGAAGCCGTCAATAAAGCTATTCAAGCTAATTCACAAAATGCTACCGCCTACCTTTGCAAATCATGGGTTCTCTACGCCGATTACATGGACTTAAATAAGTGTCTCGAACCAATCAACCAGGCTATTGCAATCGCTCCTGACTATGTCGACGCCCACATGTCGAAAGCGAGCGTTTTGAAAATGATGAACGACTGGCGCGGAGCTGCCAAGGAATATGATGTAGTGATTTCACTCGATCCAACAAACGAAAGCGCTATGAACAGCAGCATCGCCTGCAAAGCAGACCTCGGCGATTGGTCAGGCTTGATCGAAAACTTCAAGGTTCAAATCGCAAATGATCCGACCAATGCTCAGGCGTATTTCAACAAAGCATATTGCGAAGCAAAACTCGGTGCCCGTGACGCAGCAATTGCTGACTACCAGCAAGCCGAAAAGCTTTTCGTAGCTGCCAACGATACCGACAGAGCGAAAGCTGTAGCAGACGAACTTGCGGATTTCCAAAAATCAGCGTAAGTCTGCGATTGAACGACAAAGAAAAGCGACCCTCCGTCAAAGCGGAGGGTCTTTTCTTTGGCTGAGGTCAGCCCGTGGGGCTTTGGCGAATCGGCCAAATACCATTTGACGTTTTCGTCATTCTGCTTCTCGCGGCGAAAAGCGATTATGAATATGTGGATGCGAGGTGCACCACATACAAAAACTACTCACTTAATCGTAAGGAAATAAATATCATGAACACTAAATTTCAATCCCAAATCTTGGCTTCAGCACTCGTTCTTGCTTCAACTACAGTTTCTCTTCAACCCTCATTTGCAGCGTCCAAATCAGTTACAACTGCAATTTCTGCTTCAGCAACCAGCGCCGTCGTGTCCAACGACAATGCACTCTGGGACCAGGTTTGGAAGTTGTTAGACAACGGACAAAGCGACGATGCAATGGCTGCCGTTAATCAAGCAATCAAAACTAATTCAAAGAATGCGACAGCTTATGTTCTCAAGACAATCATCATGTACACATTGAAAGGTGATACTTCCGCCATGCTCGAGCAGGTCAACATCGCTCTTTCTCTCGACCCGAATTATGCTGATGCACTTTATGTGAGAGGCAACGTGTACGAGGCTATGAGCGACTTGCAAAGCGCCGTGAAAGACTTCGATGCTTGTGTCGCTCTCAATTGCCACGACGTTCAGGCTTTAGACCAGAGCACCAAGATCAAGTTTCAGTTGAAAGATTGGAGTGGCATGCTGGCAACCACAAACATTGCCATCGCAAACAATAAGGTGGGCGGATACATTTACTTCTACCGCGCCTATGCTGAATATCAGCTTGGACAAACATCAGCGGCCATCAGCGATTTCAAACAAGCCCAAACTATGTTTGTCGCAGAAAGCGATACAACAGACGCTGAACTGGTGTCGAAGATTTTGACCCAACTACAAGCTGCCTAATCAGGTTTGGGAGAGAGCTGAAGGACCCCTCGTGGCTTGCGAGGGGGCCTTTAGGCACCGGGGCTGTTAACTGCGCTCAAACTCCCTTCTGAGACCAGGTCTTCCCGCTTTTGACGTTTTCGTCAATTGGATGCTGTGGTTTCTGTCAGAGGCACAGAGCTTGATTCTCGCTGTAATAGAGACATCACCCACGAGCCAGTTCGGCTCCACTAACTAACCCAAAAGGAGTTCACCATGAACACTAAAGATAACGACAAAAACGGTTCAAAAGGCAACACAGGAATTAAAAATAACGGTTCAGTCAAATCACCACGATTCACAGTTCGTCATCGCGCTGGCAAGGCACCACTGATGATGCACGACCTGAGCGAGTGCACCGGCGAAGGTGATTGCATTCACGAGCAAGGTATCCACCAGGTTGAAGACCATGCATCAGCAAAACCAACTGGAAATAAAACTAAGAGAGTTGTTCCAGTTAAGTCGATCAGAGCAACTGCAAAGCCGCACAAGAAGCTTCTGACAGCTAAAAAAGCGGTGATTGGAGAATCAAATCCAGAATCTGCGTCGGAAATTGAAATTGACACTGAAGTCGACAAAAGCACTACAACACAGGTTGAGCCAAAACCTTCAGCAAACGTAAGTCAATTGAAGCTGGTAAAGAACATTGTCGAAAACAACAGAAAACTCTTCACCGGTGGATTCATCGCAACGCTCGTGGTTGGCATAATTGCAGGCAGCACATTCGGCATCGGCAAAATGCTTCCAGCAAACACTGATGTTGTGCAGTTTGTAACTGGAATGGTAACTGATGCTCATGCAGATCAACTGAGTCAGCAAGGCAAAGTTAGCGATGCGATTTTGGAATACGAAAAGGCAATTCAACAATCGCCCAACGATCTGACCGCCTATAAAAAGCTCGCGACGATCTACGAACTTGAGACACGCGAGTGGACCAAAGCAATTAAAGTTCTAAAAGATGCGCTGATCATCAATGACAGCGATTCTGATGTTCACCGCCTACTCGCTTACGCTCAATTCTGGAACGGCGAAACTATGGATGCTGCTAAGTCGGCACAAAAAGCTATCGATTTGCGCCGGGGAGACTCTGTTGCGACATCAACGATGGCTCTGATTGTAGCCGCAGGTGGAGACCTGTCGAAAGGCAAAGACCTGATTCAGCAGGCGATGAATACCGATCCAAACAACTCCGCAGTAATTTCGAATGCAGCGCTGTTCTACAGACTCTATGCCAAAGATGATAGCAAGGCGGAAGAATTGATTCGCAAAGCAATCAAGATGTCACCGACCGATGTGAACAACTGGTGGGAGCTGTCCAATATTCTGAGAAATGAAAATAAGAAAGATGATGCTGAACAGGCGCTCAGAAAAGCTCACACAATGCAACCTGATAGCGGTTACCGCTCAGCAGATCTTGCTTCTTATCTTGCCTCCACTAGCGTGAAGAAATACGATGAAGCTGCTGACTTGTATCGCCAGGCGATTGCTCAGGGTTTTGATGATGCTAACACTGTCGATTCTCTAGGTGCTGCTCTGTTCAATGGTGGCAAGTATTCCGAAGCTGCAATCGAATATCAAAAGGCTGTTGATTTGCAACCAGACAATACCGACCATGTATTGATGCTTGGACGCAGCCAGTATCAGGCAAAAAACTACACCGCTGCTAAAGATGCGTTCACCAAGCTGGTAAACATGGACGGAAAATACACTAGCTACAACTGGCTCGGAGTCACTAATTTTGCTGCTGGTGACTACAACGCCGCTGTTTCCAATTTCAATGCAGCGCTCAGGATCAAAAACAACGATGCAACACTCTGGGCGAACCTCGCCAATGCGACAGACAAACTCGGCGACACATTCGATGCTGCGGATTATGCCTTCAACGGTTTAGATCTCGACGCAAACAATGACACCGTATGGTCGGCAATCGATCAGATTGGCAACCACATGATTAAAAACAATCAGAGAGACTTGGCAAGGGAACTCTTCTCGGAAGCCGCTGGCTATCAGTCGACTTCTGCGGGTCGCTCTCAAGTCGTATCGGATCTGAATCGGCTTTCCTAGTGGGTGAGGTAGGCGAATTGCCGGCGGTGCGTAAGCATCGTCGGCTTTTCGTTTTCTGCAGAATCGAGGGTCGGAACTGGGTAATTTGGATTGCTCATACAGATTTTTCAATGTGACTTTCTTGTCTGTTTTATTTGGTGTTTACACCATGGGCACTATATTCGGTGCAAGCGATGATGTATTTATAGCCCAATCACATCGAGGAAATCATATGAATACAACTAACGTTAAACGCATTACCGGACTGCTGCTAGCAGCAACTATCGGCTTGTCGACTGCATTGGCATCTGGTGCTACCGGTCCTGCGCCCGTCTCACCAGACTTCTCACCAAATGGTTCACCAAACGTTCCACCAAACGTCTCCTCGAGCCCCAGAGAGAACGGTCCATGGAGCAAGGGAAATCAGTTCTCCCCTACATCTATTTCATCGGGTTCGACATTACCTGAAAAGAGTGCAGGCAAAATCACTAAGGCCGAGACACTTGATGAAACCTACCGAAGAAATGGCGATTCGAAACTAAGTGACGGAGATTTCGTCGCCGCGTTAGATGAATATGACAAAGCTTTGCAGGTCAATCCAAAGAATGCAATGGCATACTACGGTCGAGGCCGAGTGCGGCTTGCAACATCTAACTACACTGAAGCTAGAGTCGATTTGAACAGAGCTCTGACGATCGATGCCAATCTATCCTCAGCTCGTCTTGCCCTGATCGGAATTTTGATGTACACCCGGGATTTTGCAACGGGTGTAGCCGAAGCAACCAAAGTCATTCAGAGCGATCCACAGAGCGCACTTGCTTACTATGAGCGCGGCATTTGTAATGGTGAAATAGGAAAGCGCAATGAAGCTATTAGTGACTTGAGTGAAGCGAAGATTTTGCTCAGCGCTATGAACGATTCTGTCGGCTGCGATTTTGTCAATTTTTCGCTTGGAAAACAGTATCAAGAAAATGGTCGTTATGCGGCTTATCAAAAGGACTATGTCACGGCTCTGAAAGATTTTGATTTGGCTCTCAATGTTAACAGTCAAAGCGCAGCTACTCTACTGGCTAAAGCATCTGTCGAGCACGAAATGGGTTCCGATGATGCAGCCCTCGCTGACTACAACAAAGCAATCGAGGTCGCACCACTTTTGTCTGATGCATACAAGCAGCGAGGCAGTTTTTATTACGAGACTGCTGCGTACAAATTGGCGCAAGAAGATTTCACGAAAGCGCTAGCGATCAGTCCAACTGATTCTGAGTTGTACAACTATCGTGGTCGCGCACTCGAAGCCCTGGGCAATCAACAAGAAGCATTTGCTGATTACAAGCAAGCTGAAGTTGCGGCGAAGACTCACGAAAAACAAGATGTTGAGACTCTGACAAAGACAATCACTGATTTAGTGCAAAAAGTTTGAGAAGCGCGAAGCATATGAGCGACGGAGTGCCTGGTTCTAACGGACTGGGCATTATCGTTTCAGAGAATCAAGTGGTAGCACGAACGACAAGACTAGTGTTAAATGATGTTTGCAGCAGGTGACTTGATTGTCGAGGGGATTATTGGATGTCGAACAGGAAACGTTTTGGTCTCGCGTTGAGCGGAATTGCATTGCTAACATCACTGAATACGTGTGTCGGAAATATCGATGCCGCAAAATCTGCTGAGACAATTGAGTTGCCCAGGAGTATGGTGGCGGGAAAAGGCGCAGTTGAAGAACCTAGTCTGAAGCACTTGATGAGGGGTCCGAGAACGCGGGAAGACGATCCAGCGCTACCGATGGTTCAGGAAGCTTGCGGAAAATCTGACAAAGGTGACCTCAAGGGCGCCATCGCGCTCTGTACAGAGGCTTTGAAGAAGTATCCGAACAGCGCGTTAGCTTACGCATGGCGTGGCAGTTTTGAATATGCCTTACGTCAATATGCGGAAGCTTTAGCTGACGAAAATAAAGCGTTGAGTTTCGCTCCAAACTACGCGTTTGCTTTGAAGGTAAGAGCTGCTATCCACATTTACGGCACTCCTCAGGATAATCTGTCTGCTATGGAAGACCTGAGTAAATCACTCGCGAATGATGCAAGTGACGCTAACACCTGGTACTTCCGTGGATATGTTCGCTTCCACGCTAATAATTTGGTCGACGCATTGCCTGACTTTTGTGCGGCAAACGATCTGTGGGGCGGTTGGTATTTCTCTCACTATTACAGAGGAATCACTCTCGTTTCATTGGGCTTGCACTCGTCGCCAATTGCACAATTAGATGCTGAGCAAGCCATAAAATTGGATCCCAAAAGTGGTGACGCATATTGGTTGCTGGGCTGTGTGTATGAACATACAAACAAAAAGTCAGAAGCAAAAGAGCAGTATCAGAAAGCGCTGGATGCATACACTGCAATGAACGACACGACCAATCTACAAATGATTAAAGACTGTCTGAAGCGTTGCGAGTAACGACAAAAAAGGTTCGACCTGGCAATCGAACCTTCTTTGAATTTTTTCTGTCTTTTTTCTCTCTTTCTTATCTCCTTCTATCTAGTGCAAAGATTTTCGGTCGCTCTTAAGCGTTCAACATTCCGGGAAGGCAAGTGAGAGCGAAAATTCCCGCTGCAATTGACCAGTACTCCATTGGGATAAAATAGAGGTTTCTGCGAATGTTGCGCTTTCTGAATTGCAGACCTGCAGCAGCTAAAGCGATCGCGGTGATCAATGCGGAAATAAAATTGATTGCAGTTGTTGGCACTGAGTGTCCGAGCAGAGCCATCGTTGCAAAGCTCGTCAAAACTGCGATTGCTGGTACCAATAAGCCAACTCCGCTCCAGGTGATAAAAAACATAATTGCGTCCTCCAGGTGGTGAGTATTATTTCGGTGGCGACCTCGCTCAGCCGATGTATTCAGAATAGTTTTCAGAGCGTTTTGGTCTTAGACTGAGAACGTCAGAGTCGACTTGACGTTTTCGTCAAATGCCGTAGATTTGCCATCTTGGCAGCGCCGCAATAGACCTTCTCAGTAGCCGTTTAATGAACCGTTTTTCCTTCTGTTCATTGGGTTTCGGGCGTTTTTCAAGATCGCTGACGGTAGAGTTGGTATGATGCTCCGAATCTATATATGAAGGCGTCTCGGTCACCTGAGAACTCGGCGAAACAGGAGCGGAAATGAAGGAAGGCAAACGTAGAGTCGGTCGGAAATCCATGGTGCTAATGCAAACAGTTTTGTGCTTGTGCTCAGGACTTCTTCCAGTGTCGGCGTACAGCACATTCGACGATGGCGCAAAAACTGACGCGTCAAAAACACTATTAAAGTCGACTTCGAAAAGTCGTGACACCATTAGCGCTTTAGCTGCGAGTGGATGGAAAAAGTGGAGCGCCGGCGACTCTAAAGGCGCATGGCAAGATTTTACGCAAGCGATTGCTCAGAATCCCGGTGACGCTGATGCACGGTCTGGGCGCGCATCGATCTACATGGCGATGGGAAATTACAACGGTGCATCGTCTGAAGCAAACTACGCTGTCTTTGCCGATCCTGACAATTTGCAGGGGCGTTTTATGCGCGCCCTGGTCAATTCCGATATCAACAAATTTGCTGATGCTCGTGACGATCTTAAGTTTGTACTCACTGCGAACCCCGATGTTGCAGATGCGCATATCAGTCTTGCAGAAGCTTATCGAAACTTGGGTGACCGCAGAGGTGCTTACAATGAGTACATGACTGCTGCCAGATTGTTGGCACAAACCAATCCAAAGCAAGCAAAGAGATGTTCTTATTGGGCAGACGTTGTTAATCCCAATCCAGGCAGTATTGTCGGCCGAGATCTTGGCCCATCGATAGTCGTGGAAAATTTGGCGCAAGTATACAAAGCATCGCCAAAGCCAGAAAACGGACGAGCAATTTTTGCACAAAATGCGAAATGGCCGGTTGGACACACAATAAAAGTAGCGTTCAATGGTGGTGATCCCGAACTACGCAAAGTTATTGCTGACACTGTGCCTGAGTGGTCCAAATACGGCAACATCAAATTCGATTTTATCGACCCTGCGACTGGCAAATATCGAGAGTGGAGTACAACTGACACCAAATACAATGCCGACATACGCATTGGATTTGGCAAAGATGGTTACTGGTCAGTCATTGGCCAGCAAAGCATCTCTGTTATTCGACCAAATGAAAAGTCTATGAATTTAGATCCGACAGGCTGGAAGGAGATCGGTACGTACTTTACTGGAACTATTTTGCATGAGTTTGGCCACGCTTTGGGATTTTTGCACGAGCACCAGCATCCATTTGCTGGTGGCATGACTGAAATTAGATGGCAGGATGATTTTGGCTATGTGCCGACGCGAGACAATCGCGGTGTGTACATGGCTGATTCAGCTGGACGATTGCCCGGCTTGCTCAGTTACTTCGTCACGACGCAAGGTTGGAGTCCCGATCTAAGCTATTCGCAAATCGCGACTTATGAAGATACAGATCAACTTGCATTAGGACCGCTAGATACGAGTTCGATTATGCAATATGCGCAAACACCTTTTTTGCTCAAAACAGGCAAGGCAAGCCCTGCGTACGCTGATGAAAACAGTGTTCTATCACCGGGCGACAAGGTGGCGATTCAGAAGCAATATCCTGGTCCTACCACGCTTTCAGGAGGACACTAAATGTTGTCAGTCTTCAGCAATTTTTCATTCGCTAATAGAGGTCTCAACGTGATTCAGATTGGTAACAAGGCTTCCAAATTGAACTTGCTGGTGGTAGCTGGTCTGATGCTATCAGTCAGTTCACCAGGTTATTCGGCCGATGCCACCGTTCGTGGTGAGTACAAAATGGTCTCAAGAGCTCCTCGCAATTTCGAGTTTGCCGCGGCCGGCAGCCTGGACGTTGGTGAATTGGGCTACAAGGCATATCGAGATGGTGATTTGACTTTGGCGATCAACTACTTCACACAAGCGATAAACAAAGACCCCCAAAATATTAGCGCTGTTATCGATAGAGCCTATGCACGTCAGGACAGCGGTGATTACATAAATGCAATCGCAGATTTTCAGCAGCCACGAATTGCTCCACTTCAACCAAGTTGTCTTGTTGGGGTTGGATATTGTCATACGAATTTGAACAATTTCTCGGCTGCCATGCAAGACTTCACAGCTTCTCTAGCCTTAGATAAGCGCAGTGAATCAGCCGTTTCAGCGTATGCAGGAAGAGCCGCGGTTAAGCGCACTTTACACGATATTCCGGGGGCGCTGTCAGATTGTGACGCAGCACTGGCGCTTAACCCAGACAGTGGTGATGCTAGATGGCAGAGAGCAGTCACGTTTTACTTGTCGCAGCAGTTTGCAAAAGCCGTGCCCGACTTGATGATTGTTGTGGACAAGAGCCCGCGTTTTGCCGATGCTCACTTCATGCTCGCTCAGTGCTATCAAAAGCTTGGTAACAAAAGTGGTGCAATTGCCGAATATCAGAAAGCAAATTATCTGTATCAGCAAGCGCACGATGATGACGGAATCCAGCAGACCAATACTGCGTTGAAAGTGTTGCAAGCTAACTTGAACACGCAAAATTCTGACGCAAAAGGATAGCGGTTAAATACCTGCATGACTGAAAAAATAACGCACCGGAAATTTTGGGTGAGTGTTTTGGCGTTGTGCGCCTTGAGCGTTTCAGCGACGAATTTTAGCGCCATTGCGTCGGTTCGCGAATTCATCCAAGAAAAGGATCTCGATATAAATGGGCACGAGGCCGAATATAGACGTGACTATAAAACTGCGAACGAACTCTATTTAAAAGAGGAAGCGATATTAAAACCGCAAGGAGACTCTGATGACTACGCCGCTGTTCTTCGCAGATTAGGACGCACCAGCAGCGAACTTGGGAAGTACTCTCAGGCCATTTCGTACTTGCAGCGGAGTCTGGCGATGTACGAGCGACTATACGGCAAAAATGCTTTGCAAACTGCTCGCAGTGTGTTCGAGCTTGGCACGTGTTACATGAATCACGGGTACTACAAAGAAGCTGAAGTCTATTTGAAAAAATCGTTGGACTTTCGACAACAGGTTTTGGGCAAGTCTTCTCCAGAAGTCAGTGAAGACATCTTTAACTATGCACGCGTTTTATACAAGCAAGATAAGTTTGAACAGGCCGAACCTTTATTCAAGGAAGCGATCGCGATAGAGCTCAAGTCTGGAGCGAATAATTCGGCCACGCTTGCTTCTTATTACGAATCTCTTGGGCGTCTTTATTACAAGCTGGGGCGCTATTCTGATGCTGAGTCGTTGTATAAGCGTGCGATTCAAATGAAGGAGAGCTTGAACGTCTCAGGCGGAGATTTAGCATTCTCGTACAATTACCTCGCAAATCTGTATGCGGCGCAAGAACGTTATTCTGAGGAAGAACCTCTTTCTGTAAAAGTGGTAAAACTGGCAGAAAAATCTCTCGGTCCAGAGCATCAGATGGTTGGTGTCTATGTGGGCAATTTAGGGCTTGTTTATTTGAGTCAAGAGCGTTACGTGGAAGCGGAAGAAGCTCTAACCCGTGCTCTGAAGATTTCGCAACTGAGTAGCGAGGTTGGCGACCAAGTAGTTGCACTGAGTCACCTTGCTCACTTGAGGCGGGCTCAAAACCGACTAAACGATGCAAAATCTTTGTTCGAACAGGCAATTCAAGTTGCTGAGAAGATTTATGGACCAGAGAGTTCGAGCTTGTCCGAATTGTTCAATAGCGAAGGGCTGATTTGCCTGGAGCTTGAAGATTATGCCAGCGCGGAAAGATTATTTCGCAAGGCAGTTGATCTGGCGAGGAAAGATCGCACGCTTGCTATGGCCAATCGGCTAATGCATCTTGGAGCCTTGTATGAAAGGCAAGGGAAGTTGGTTGAAGCCGAACCCTTCTTTAAAAAGGCGCAGAATATCTTTTTCGAATATTTTGGTAAGCGAAAAGGTGCGAGTTTCATCGAACTTCAAGCGGAGAAAGAGCAATGGGTTTTTGCGAAGAGATGCGCGGGTCGACTAAGCACGATATCTGAATTTGCGGCAACGCTGACAGATTCTTTCCCTCGTGCTGATGCACCAATAGGAATTTGGAAAACAAAAGCATCTGCTTTAAAAGCGGTATTGAATGTGATGGCAAGTGAAGGTAAGCAGAATTCTGGAGCTTATGCTGACGGATTACAGCTACTTGTATATTGCACGACCAGGGCTGATAACGAAGCGCCCGTTATGCCAGACTTGTTGCAGTCCATAGCAATCAAAGACAAGCTGTATGGAGAACTCAATCTTTCGACCATTGAGAGTAACTTGCAGGCTACGCTTTATTTCCAAAGTCTTGGTGGTTTTATGTCCACCTATGCGTATGATTGCGAGAAAAATTTATTGGCCGTCTCTGGTACGCTCATTGAATCAGAGAAGATCCGCGCTGACTTAAAAGATACAAAGGGCACTACTGGTAATGCTGAGTCTGAAAGATTAGCTGCTGACTTGCTGTGCGCGGCCTATGTCTTTGCGGGTTGGAGTAATCATGATTCCGATATCAGTGCCCTGGTCAAAATGACAATCGCTGTTGCTCAGCGAATAGACAATACTGCGAGTAAAGTTGATTTGCTTCGTAAAATCAGCACATTGAATGAACTGACAGGCGACTACAGCACTGCACGTGACGTACTCACGATGGCTGAGGAATCGTGCAACGACGATGCAAAGAAGAGGTATGCGGTGCAATTGGATTTAGCACGTTTGGCGCTCATGCAAGGCGATTTTGATACAGCCGAAGCCTCAGGACAAGTCGCCTTGCAAAGTGCAAATTTGCTATTTTCTTCTACTTCTTCTGAGGTGCTCAATTGCTACGAACTGCTGGGTGAGGCCGAGGCCGCCCTCGGGAAAATTCCGGAAGCCATCAAAAATACTCAAACTGTTCTAAACGCAGACACAGGCCACGAGGGCAAAGACAAGTTATCCAGGGCCTCTACTCAAACACATTTAGGAAAACTCTTCATACAGGCGAAGCAGTGGAAAGAGGCTGAGAAGGTGTTGAAAGAATCTCTGGCTGCAACAGAGGGTTCACGTGATACAGCTTTCAATATTCAGTCTGCGAAGAGTTTTTCAGCTCTTGGCTCTCTTTACGCACATCAAAATATGATGCAGCAGTCTGCGGATAACTACGCGAAAGCGATGGATATTTTTCGGACCAATTTGAATCGCGAACTGGTACCAGCTTATGTTCGTGCTCTAAACGGAAGTGCTGCAGCGTTGCTTGCACTTGGTGATGCCGATACTGCTCAAACTAGAGTAGTAGCGAGTGCTAGTACCCTACAACAATATGTTGATCATGTTTTTAGCCAACTTTCATTTGGTGAACAGTGTGCGTTTGTGAAGTTGGCGGATGAAGAAAGTGCTGCCATGTTTGCGATTTGCAAGGACGACAAAGCTGCAGCGAAAGCAGCTTACGCTTGTGTTGCTGGTTGGAAAGGTTTGCTTGTTGAATCATTGAAGGTTCAATCGCAACTTATTCAGAGTGCGCACAAAAAACCTGAGCTTGCCCTGATAATCAACGAATTGAACGCGAAGCGTAAATTGCTGGCAGGTGTTTCGCAGGATTCTTCAGACAGTGGGAGAGCCGTGGCGAAAGAATTGGAAAGCCGAGTAGAAGCGTTAGAGCAGAAGTTGCTACAAAAAGGTGGCATGTCGGTTGAAATTTCCCTGCCATTAATTGAGAAAGGCATCGAATACATTTCTGACAAGTTGAAACCAGATGAGAGCTTTGTCGATGTTGTGCAAATCAGGCGTCCAGACTCGAATGAAACGCAGCTTGGTGCGGCTGTTATTTCAAAAGCAGGCTTTCGCTTCATAGAACTTGGCTCTGATGCAACGCTGACAAATCTGGTCAATAACTGGCGCAGTAGTGTCACCGGTGAATCTGCTACTCAATCTCCACCTGCACGAAGTGAAAGGGATTTGTCTCTCGATACACCGCGACAGCGTGGCGCAAACACTGGTGATTATTCTGCGGCAACTAATCAACTTCGTTCTGCTGTGTGGGCAAAAATTTCTGCGCTGCTTCCGACGTCGATCACGAAAGTTTTCTTGTGCTCGGAAGGTTCACTGGCTCGGGTGCCCTGGAGTGCTATTGCAAACGACAATAGATTGATTTCAGAAGTTGATAGTCCGACAGAGTTCGTCTCGTTACTAGATCGAGCAAAAGTGACAAATGCGAAAAATGTGTTCGTCGCTGGTGACATTGATTTCAATGATCCTCTCGACCGTGTTGCGAATCTTAATGGCACCAAGCTCGAAATTCAGGAAATCGAGAAACTTGCTAAAGAGCACCAACTGCCAGTGCTTGCTTTGGATCGTGAAAATGCCACTAAGGATAACGTCATCAAAGCTTTGTCCGATGCTTCATTTGCACATCTGGCAACACATGGTTTCACCCGCACTTTCGCTAATGAAAGTGGCGATGGTTCGCGCGCAGCAAATGTCACCGTTAATGGTGCCACGCGAAGTTTTGCACGCAATCCATTGCTAGACACAGGACTATTCGTAGCGTTTCCAAAGACCATGAAAAACAAATCGACGCAAGAAGAACCAGGCATTTTAACTGCCTCTGAGATCGTCGGTTTAGATTTGAGTAAATGTGATTTGATATCACTGTCAGCCTGCCAAACTGCGTTGGGACGAGACCTTGGTGGGCAAGGCGTATTAGGATTGCGCTCAGCCATAATCTCAGCCGGTTCGCAATCGGTGTTAATGTCATTGTGGAAAGTCGATGATGATGCGACACAGGAACTGATGCACCAGTTTTACAAAAATCTGTGGGATGGTGGAAAAAGCAAAGCCGAATCTCTTCGGTTGGCTCAGGAAACTATTAGAACCGACAAAAATCATCCTGAATGGGCGCAACCTAAATATTGGGCAGCTTGGACTATCGTCGGTCAATCCTGGTGAGCTTGAGATTTTAATGTCCATGGCGTGGTTCCGACGCCCGCGTCTCGAAAACCTTGTAGTCACTTGGCTACCGTCTGTTTTCCGCATATAAGTGTCAGGAGATCCGGCTGAGCAGGGTAATCGGGCGACTTGCCAAGCGTCCCCTGGAGTGTACAATGTCCCTGTCACAGCTTGCCTGCTGATGGACTTTGGAGTCGTGGTGTCATGCCGTCTTTACTAAAAATCCTGCTGTTGGATAACTCATCTGGATTCGCAACAACCTGCGGGTTGTTGGAGAATGTGGCTGAGATTGATTTTTCTATTGAGCAAGCAGATTCAGTAAGCGAAGCCACGCTTAAGCTGTCATCTAGTAAATTTGATGCCGTATTGACGAATATGAATTTGGTCGACAGCACCGGGGAGCACGCCGTTGCTAGTTTGAGAAAACACGACCCTCAAATGCCCATCGTGGCTCTCGGTGAAGACTACGACCGCGCTTTGGCAAAGCAGGCAATTGAGGCTGGTGCAGACAACTTTTTATTCAAACCCATCTCTGATGGCAATCGAATCGCACTCGGAATTCTTTACGCACAGCAGCAGAGAGCGGCTATAAAACGCACTCGGCACAACGAATTCGAAGCATTTTTGGCGCATTTGCAGGTCGATATAGAAAAGAAAAATGATGCCGCCACATTAACAAGACATGAGGCCCTGACTCAATTTGTACTTGGGCTGCAATCGTTTCGTGACTTCGACTATCGAGCTTCCGTGCTGCTTTTGCAGGACGGATGTCTCTTCCTTGGGGCTGCTCCTAACCTGCCCGATGAGTACAACCAAGCAATTGAAGGTGTGGCAATAGGTCCTGGAGTCGGTTCGTGCGGAACAGCTGCTTTTAGTCGACAGACGGTGTATGTAGTCGACATCGAGACAGATCCGTTGTGGGCTCCTTATAAAGTTCTAGCTGCACCTCATGGTTTGAAAGCATGTTGGTCTGTGCCAATTGTCAATGATTCTGACGTTCTTTTGGGAACGTTTGCTATGTACTACGATCAGCCGCGCTTCCCATCGGAAGCAGAGCGCGAGTTTATTCACTTAGCTGCGAAGACAGCCGCAAGACTTTTGAACATTTTTTCCGACGAGTAGCGCATCACAGTTTCTAAACTGTTGCGTCCCTCCTAGCCGGAACAAGAATGTACTCTTAACATGAGCACAGGTCGAAATCTCTCGACCGGCCTCAAGGGAGTATCTGCTGTGTTCAACGAACTTAGCTACGAATTAGCCGATGTGCGCAACGCGTTAAAGTGTCTGGAAAAAAGAGTCGACACTGTGGAGCGATTAGCGTTAGCCGACGCCGTGCACCAGGCGGAACGGAGCGAAGTCTCGAAGCACCGAACTGATTCCATTGTGGTGCCAGCGCACCGAGCTGATTTGGAGATAGTGCCAGCGCAGCAAGAGAGTCCGATAGCGGTGCCGGCGCACCCAGCGAGTTCGCTCGTTGTGCCAGCTTACCAACCTTCGAACCAAATTGTGACGCCGCTGCCGAAGCCGGATTCGCTGAATGTCGAACAACCATACATTTCTGAAGACCTTTCGACAAACTCTAAAATCTCTGGAGAGGGACTGGAAGTATTTGTCGGACGCAACTTAAACAAGCTTGGTATCAGTTTTCTGGTGATCGGATGTGCACTTGCACTCGTATATCAGTTTCAGTATTTTGCACCGGTTTTGAAAATTCTCAGCGGTCTCGCTTGTGGTGCACTTCTTATTTGGGGTGGCGAGAAATTTGAAAAGAACAATGCCAAGATGGCTTGGTATGGACGCGCCTTGATTGGAGGCGGTTGGGCGCTCTCTTACTTTAGTATTTATGCTGCACATTATTTTGACTCCGTGCGTATCATCGAAAGTGCCATGGCTGATGTGGCGCTTCTTTTCGCGGTAGCATCTGGCGCGATATTTCATTCTCTCAAATACAAATCGGAAACCATTACGGGAATAACTTTGACGCTGGCATTTGCGACGATTTGCCTCAGCCCTGCGACTTCCTTTACGGTGCTTGCTTGCACAATGTTAGTGGCTGCACTGGTTGGACTGTGCTCCAAAATGAGTTGGTTCAACCTTTTTGTATATGGTGAATGTGTTTTCTATGCGACTTATTTAGGCTTTATTCTTCCTCAAATTGTGCGAGGACAAAATGCGTTCTGGGGTATGAACTCTTCCGATGGTAATTTCTTCACGGCCATCGCTTGCTCTGTATTCTGCTGGATGGCGATGAATGTAGTGACATTCACGTCCAAAGAGTTGAGCGCAAGCAATCGCAATCGTCTTGTGATAGCAAATTTGATAAACTGCGCCGCTTTTGTTCCCACGATATTGGCTTTGATGACTGGCGCGCACGAGGGAATGAAGTTCGGATTTCTGCTCGCAACAGGAATTGCGTATTTGATTTCCACGATCGGTGCGAACAAATCTGCAACTGAAGGTGCTCTATCTTGCAACAGAATTTTAGGACTTTCACTTGTGACCATGGCTGTGCCACTTAAGCTCACCGGTGACTACATGTCCGCATTTTTCGCGCTGGAAGTTCCAGTGCTAGTGTGGGCCGGACTTCGACATCAAATGCCATCAGTTCGCATTTTCGCCTGGCTCCTGGCCTGCGTTGCTGCATTCAGCACCTTCGGATCAATTCTATCCGCGCTTTTCAATTCAGAGTCTCTTGGTTTGACTAGATGGGTAGCAGGTGTTACTGGCTTCACCGCATATGGTGTTACGGCTGCTCTCTATGAAATTGACAGAAGAAAGCGCGGTTTGGACGACCGATTGGCATTCCACTTCTACTATTCTCTGTGCGCTGGCATCGCAGTGGCAATGACCGCGGATACCGGCAGCTATATCGGGATCGTTGATGGGTTCATAGTGGGCTCGCTGTTGACGGTGCTCATGGGGTTGAAGCTTTCTGATAAGACATTGCGCATCGGTGGTGAAATTGCGTTATTCATCGGATTGTCGCAGTTGGTCCCAAATTCGCAAAGCGTTGGACAACAAGTAGTGCTCTCTTTGATCATTTGCGCTTTGCTGTATTTGTTATCTCTGCGTAGACGAGTTGAAGGTGCTAGTACATTTGCGCAAGTAATGTATCAGGGGGCTGTAGCTAGTGGTATCGCGATTTTGTTTGCACAATGGTTCTCGTATTTCACCTTGGCGTCAATGTTGGCTCTGGAAACGGTCGCAATCGTCGCTTACGGATTCATCAAGCGCGAGGCATCCGTTCGGATTGTCGGATTCTTGGCAGCAACTATTCTTGCCTTGAAATACTTGCTGCTAGACATAAACGTTAGCGCCTCTATTGAACTATTTGCTCAGCCTGTCAGCATGTCTTTATTGTATGGTTCGATTTGCGCCGCAACATTGCTGACGATTTCTGCTATGTATTTGTCGAATCGACTTCGTCCATACAGTGGAGAAAATGCGATTGTTGGTTTCTACGCTCACTTCGTTTTGGCAGCAGCTGTAGTTTCGGCACTAACGCAAAGCCAGGTTCCAACGCACTGTTTGTCGCTTGCTTTTACGATTCAGGGCGTCATTGTTCTAGCGCTAGGATTTAAATACCGAATGAAAGTGTTGCGCGTATCCGGCTTGCTTCTCCTTGGACTCGTCATCGCGCGATTGCTTTTTATCGAACTTGCAAGCGTTGATACGATTTATCGAATCCTTTCATTCATCGGTGCCGGCGTGGTGTTGCTCGTCGCGTCACTCGCCTACGCCAAAATGAGCAATGAAACAGCAATAACAAGATCTTAACTCCGTTGTGATTTCGAGATTGCATTACCTTTCTGGATAATGCAATCTCGAATGTTCTGAGTAATGCAAAGTCGAGTATTTGTTTGTCTCAGCTCTGTGTTCTGCCAGCGATTGAATTCGTTCGATCAGTGTCTGGAGCTCGTCTTCGCGGAGCCAGTATTGAGTGCTGCCACCCGCTTCATTCCAACATTCTATTTCTGTGAAGTCAGTTGGTTGTCCGTACATTTGTCATTCCTCAAAGAAGAGTAATTCACCTTGCGTTAACGACAAGCGTACTTTCGCAGCTATTTACTAAGGCGAGGTTAAGGCAAAGACAAATTCATTTTTTGGAAAGAATTTTGATTCCCATTTGTTAAGGGTGGAACGTTTGGTGCATGTCTCTATATGTCTTGTTGAGGAGTATTGAGGCGCATCTTGGTGTGCCATGGTCTTCAATCATGTAGATGACATATGGTTTCAAGTTTCCACTTTTATCCATGAACGATTCGTAGAAGGTGTAGCCTCTTTTTTGTCCTGGCATGACGGCGCGAGTCACATAATGCTCTCGTCCTGATTTTTGAAAGTCTTTAAAATAGGGAATTAGATTCTGGTGGAGCAAATTCTTCAACATCGCTGGAGACCATTTTTCTGAAAGAACTGGGTGCATGAGTTTAAACACGCCCGGTTCATCTCCATGAATCAGCAAATCGACAAGTTTGGTGGCGTTAGCTTGATAGGGTGGTAGAGACTTCTCGAATTCAATGTCATCGGCGGTCATTCCATCGAAACCAACCGGCAGTTTTGAGAGATTGAGTGGAAGTGTTGGCTCTCCTTGCGTTGTCTGGATGCAGGTAGCACTCAACACACCGACTAAGATCAAGGTGGCATTTAAATTAGTTCGCATTCGTACTCCCTCCGATTTAAGAGATGTGCCTTCAGGCAAGTCTTCAATCGCAATCTGAATCTTGCTTTTAGAATCGGGTGTTGAATACAACTTGAGTGACTGAATTCTACTGTATAGCTTGCAAGCCGAAAGATCCTCTTAAATTATTGAGACAAATTTGGGTATGCGAATAGACGTGACAGCACACAGACAATATCGAGATTGCAGTTCTTGATGCTCACGACTTGTTCACGCGTGATTTGTAAGGTATAGACTTTCCGACCAAGTTCTTTTACTAGTTCTACTTACCATTACTACCTTTGCCAGTCCCCCGCCTGCAGTTAACTGTGAGGTCCTTGCCATGGCTCCAAATGCTTTCGACAACACCAGTCGGGCTCCATCTGAGATCCAGACTCCATCCACTCAACCACTGGACTTGAATCGTCTTTCTGGAGGAGAAAGAAACATTCAGTCCTTATGTGCCACCATGTCCATGATGGAAAATAAAAGCACCTCTTCGATGCATATGTTTCCTGATTTGCTAATTTATGACCATGATGATTGCAAGTCTCCACAACCTTCAGGTGATACGAAGACTCCGACAACCCCAATAGATTCAACGGTTCCAAAAGCTCCAACGGATACTAAGCCTTGCACTGATGCGAATGGAAATCCTTCGGATGCATCACTGCCCAAGCCGACTGGTGATACTCCCGCTGCGCAAGGCGACCAATCTTGGAAGTCGCATCTAAATGATCAATGGGTGAAAGACTCCCTCAAAGATCATCCTGACTGGCATGCGATGGAAGGTCTGCATCCCGGAGAAGTCGCTGTCGGAAATTGGGAACCAACAAAAGAGGAGAAGAAAATGATCGGTTCCGCCGTCGATAAAATGTTGGCTGAAAATAACAATGGTCCTGTTTATATCAACTTACCAGACGGCTCGCTTTGCAAAATCGAAATAATCAAAGGAGGTCATGGACAGAGCTTCTCGAAAGACAATGACAAACCTGAAGTGAACGGAAAGAAGCCTCGTAAAATAACTTTCGGACGTCCTGCGCCAACTGATGAATCTCCTGAAGTTTGCGGAGATGAATCTGATGTTGCTGCAAATCCGATGGACCAAACTAAAGCTTGCTAATAGCTATTACTAGAGCTCAGGTGGACGACGACTGTTGAACGCCACAACTCGCTCCATGCGAGTCAGGTCTTCAATTCGTCGCTCCATGTGATGGTCTGTGACGAACCTCGAATTCGCATCGAGAACCTTCCAGATCTCGATAGCCTTAGCGAGATCAATAGCTGCAGCTGCGGTGTCACCAGACGATTGTTTAACGTTGGCTAGTTTGTCAAATACAAAAGCGGTTTCGGCGGTAGATTCACCTGCGGCGCTGACAATCTTCATCGCTTGCTCGTAACATCCCAATGCCTGTGGATTCGATAATTTGCCTTGAATCATATGCGCATCGCCCCACCTGACCAATGCTGAGGCATACTCGAAGCTGTTTTCACCGTGTCGAGATTTAACTTCTTCCGCCTTCTGTTCTAATTCTTTGGGACGCGGCCCGAAGATATCGCTGCCAGGTGTGGCTGGCTGAGGCATTGTGGCTTCATTTTCAAAGAATTTGCTCACGGCAACCTCCCGGTCGGATAGCTCTTTACAGGCAATGTAAAGTGTTCTGGCGGATTTGTCCAATGGTTTTGCTCTACAATTTATAGCTGATCACTGAGTGAACTGTTTGTTTCCCCGCTTGCAAGGGGCAATCCTTTGACATCATCAGATGGTAAGGTGCCCACGGAGTCGAGATGGATCTGCGCAGTATTACAACTGACGTATTGCTGTTCAACATGATTTTGTATCTGTGCCTGCCGCTCTGGCTGTTGATGGGTTTCGCCGATTACTACTGCCACAGAAAATCGAAAATCGAGTTTACAACGGGAATGAAAGAATCCATCTATCACGCAGTGATGGGTATTCAAATTGGAATTCCAGTTTTCCTTGGTTTGTTTTTCAAAATCAATGTGCTGCTTCTTTTGCTCATGATTTTGGTGCTGATTTTTCACGAATGGGTAGCGCATCACGATGTGAAATATGCCTTACACAAACGGGAAATTTCGATCATGGAAACCCACGTCCACAGCTTTCTCGAAGTGCTGCCATTTGTCATTGTCGGATTGATTGTTTGCATCAACTGGAATGCATTTGTAGACTTGATTACGCTCAATTGGGCTAGTCACATGTCACTGACTTTACGAGAGAAGCCGCTGGATTTCGGATACGTCTGCGGATACGTCAGTTTGATGTTGTTTGCTGATGTCTTGCCTTTCCTGGAAGAATTTTTGCGTTGCTATCGTCATCGAAATTCGATCAATCCTGATACAAAGGGAATTACATCATGAGTACTCAACAAGCTTTCATCACTAGTTCTGGAAGTTTTCTGCCTGGTCCGCCAATCTGCAATGAAGAGATTGAGTCAGTTCTCGGTATGGTGAACGGAAAATCTTCCAGATTGAAGCAAAAGATTTTGCGAGCAAACGGAATCAAAACTCGTCACTACGCGTTAAATCAAAACCAGCAAAGTACATATCAATGCAGTGAACTAGCGGCTCAGGCAGCTTTGCATTGTCTAAACAACGCCTTTGCAGACAGCGCAGATGTAGATCTTTTGGCCGTTGGATCAACTCAAGGTGATCTGCCGCTGCCTGGTTTAGCCAGCATGGTACAAGCTGAAATAGACATTCCTGCCTGCGAAATTGTTAGCACTCACGGTGTTTGCAGCAGTGGTGTCATGGCTTTGAAAGCCGCTGCCAATCAGATTAAGCTTGGGGAGAAACAGACCGCCCTTGTGTGCGCATCTGAGTTGTCATCGCGTCTGCTGAAGAAAAGCCGCTACGAAGCAGCGAAACACGAAACGCTCGATCTAGAGGCGGAGTTTTTGCGTTGGATGCTGTCTGACGGTGCCGGTGCATTTTTAGTCGAGCCTCAACCACGCCCCCGAGGAATCAGTTTGCGCATCGATTGGATCGAACAACTTTCTTATGCGTCAGATTTTGATTTATGCATGTCTTGCGGAACTGCCGATCAGAGTCAGTGGTCAACTGGGCACTACTCTCAAGCGGCTGCAGCAACGCCATCTATCGATAAGCTCAACGAATTGCAAATGTCCGCACGCAGATCTGGCGCGACGACGATGATTCGCGAACGTTCCTGGCAAGACTATGAAACTTACGCAGATGCAGAACGCGCAGGTGCGCTGCTCTTGCGTCAGAATTTGCGGATCCTCGACAACATTGTCAAAGTTGGCGTGGAAGGATTTTTGCGTTTGATCAAGCAAGGAAAAATTTCGCCCGCCGAAATCGATTATTTTGTTTGTCACTATTCATCGCATACGTTTCGCGGAAAAATTGTAGATCTGCTTAACCGTTCTGGATGCATGGTGCCTGAGGAAAAATGGTTTACGAACTTGTACACAAAGGGCAACACTGGCTGCGCTTCGATATTCATCGCCCTGGATGAGCTATATCACAGCGGTCAATTAAAGGAGGGTCAAACACTGTTTTGCACCATTCCTGAAAGTGGAAGATTCACAACTGCATACATGAAACTTACCGTCGTTGGAGGCAAACAATGATCACTGCAGACAAAACTTCAACGATGAGCACTTCTAGCCAGGTGACACTGCGCGAGCTGCTTGCAGTCTGGTTGCAATTCGAACGGCAACTCAATCGTGTTCCAATAATCAGGCGTCTTGAACAAGGCACGTTTTCGGAAGAAGACTACATGACCCTGTTGCGCAATCTGCGCCCACAAGTTGTCGAAGGCGCGCGGTGGATTACTCGCGCCGCTTCGAGTTTCACTTCGGAATTTGCTGAGGTTCGCTCTGCTGTTATAGGTCATGCTATGGATGAGCATCGTGACTACGAGTTGATCGAAAGCGACTACGTTGCCTGCGGCGGCGATCTGGAAACCATTCGCAATGCACAGCGAAATATTGGCACCGAAGCGCTCGCCGCGTATTTAATGAGCCAGGCTAGTCAGCCGAATCCACTGGACCTGTTGGGCGCAATGTTTATTATCGAAGGGCTCGGTGAAAAAATGGCGAACAAATGGGCGAGCCGAATTCAAGACTTACTTTCAATAGAACCGAGCAAAACTAGATTTCTCAGTTATCACGGCGCTAATGACGATTCGCACATTGAAAAACTTTATGGACTGCTGGATCAATATTCAGATATTGCATCCGACAAAATCGTCAAGACTGCTAAAGTAGTAAGTCGACTCTACGCGATGCAGCTCGAGGAATTAGACAATGTATAATCGCGCCGACCCGTCGTTGTTTGATGTTTTAGCAATCGACGACAGTTTGCCGATGGATAAAGAAGCGGCGCGTTGCTGGTTAGCTAACCTCAACCATCCGCTTCGCCTGACCGTAATGCATGTCTGCAGACTCGGTGCCACGATCACGTTGTGCACCGCTTACTTTTTGAAGCGACTTTTTCCGTTTCAGTTTTCGGCGCATCGAGCTTTGCAAGCGACTATCTGTTGGTTTATGAAATGGGTGGTGACGCCTGAGGCGAACTATATTATTTTGCGTCACTTCTGGACTGAGTCTAACATCATCAATTTCGTAATCGCCAACAGTGCGAACAGCAAAGTGCCACCAGCAGAATTGTATCCGCGTGAAATCGATGACTTCATGAAGCAAACGTTCATCGACCACGATATTGTTTTGTTCAATGCCTTGCATGATCTCGGTAGTGTGGCTAAGGAAGATTGGCCGATTCCGTTGGAGAAGCTCGATTTTTCTCTGATGCGCGATATTGATTTCGAGTTCGAAACGCACAAACGAAAGTTTACTCAAGTCGTAGATTTTGAAACTGCTCATGAACTTTTCAAAGCTCTGTTTTGTGTCCTTCTAAAAGCGTCCGAGTACGAGCGCTCGATAAATTCGCTTCAGTTCGATCAGTCATTGGCGATTAGAGCAGCGCGAATCACCGGACATGCTGAAATCGCGGCTCTTGCTGGAAATACTTATCCAATGTTTCTGGTCGGTCCATTGCACTTGTCTCAGCGATTTGTATTGCATGGTTTATTTACTGAGCATTTGCACGAGTATCTTATTCTTCTCAAAGAGTCGCAGGAGAAAGCGAAATTAGCAGCACCAATATGATTGAATTCGCCATTGCGTTCGTGCTGTTTTATTGTGTTCACATGCTTGGTATCACCATCGGATATCATCGGCTTCTTTCGCACCGTTCTTTTAAATGTAGTAAGGGTTTGGAATATTTTTTTGTTGCCGCCGGATACCTGGCAATGGAAGGTTCGCCAGTGACTTGGGCGGTGGTCCATCGTGCTCACCACCGGCAGCCAGATTTGGCTAATGACCCGCATGGCCCGAGCCGAGGTTGGTTTCATCAATACGCTGGTTGGATGCTCGATTTCAGATATAGTGAAAGTGTTTCGCCTGCTGCACTTGCTCCAGATTTGCTCAGAGATCCTGTTTATCGATTTTTCGATCAAAATCAGCATCTTTATAGAGCATATTTCTTGTGCTTCGTTACTTGCGTTTTGACACGATTGTTGTTATTCGTCGCTACCGATGTGTGGATATTGTTAGCCAGTGTTTTAGCAGGTTTCGCCGCTCAGCAAATGCCCCTGGTTCTGAATGTGGTATCACACATGCCGCGTCTCGGTTATCGAACTTTTGCCACCGAAGACAGTAGCAGCAATGTTCCGTGGCTAGCAATCTTGACTATGGGAGAAGGGTGGCACAATAACCATCACGCGTTTCCGGGTTCGGCCCGAAGCGGCATCAGTGCTCGGGAGTTCGATATGTCTTGGCTCGTACTGTGCTTTCTGAAAAGAATGAAGTTGATTCATTCAATCAATATGCCTTCGCCACAGCACAGTCCCAATCACTCCACCCAATCGCTAGCGCTGATGAGCCACCCAGAGAAAGCTGGGTGACTTGAAATCTACTGTATGAAGGGTCCAGCGAGATTCACTTTTAGGAGATTATGGCGAATCAAACGCCCGAATCGTCTTCAACATTATCCGGACGCAACACTAAGTCTGCATCATCATCTTTGCTGTTTGCACTGAGCGGGTCGACATGCAATGGTTGAGTTTCTGGTAGCAAGCCTTCGTCGTCGTCGTTGTCCTCTTCATCGAGGTTCGATTCGTCGGCCAAACCCTCACTCCACTTCTGATCAGCTTTGTTATTTACGAATGGCTCTTCAATATTCCCTAGTCTTTCTTCTTCATCACTGAAATAAGTGTGACCAACATTCTCTTGAGTCTCACTCTTGAAACTAACAGACGGTTCCTTTCGATTTGTCTCGACTGTTTGTCCGTCTACCTGAACAATTGTATTCGGCAATGGAATGCCACTGACGTCTAGTGCTTTTCCTTTTCCTTGATTGTGCTTCATTAGTTTCTCCTCGGTCTGTCCAAGTTCAGACGCAGTAAGCAGTTTCAAGTTCCAAGCAATCGACCCGTGAGCTATCATCCATGGGAGAATGTATGGGAGCGTTTGGATTTTGCTCAACTGCGGGAGCAACAGCTATGGCTTATCGACCGATGCCTGAATTCACTGGGAAAGAAGTGCTGAAGCTCTTTCGGTACGATGTGTTTATGGGCACAATTACCGATTTGGATTCCGATTGGCCCTGGATGATGGGGAAGATTGAACTGACGCCGGCGGCTGAAACTTATAAACCTCTCTGGTACTTCTGGACTTCAGAGGGTAATTTCGGTGCAGATCCGCCTTTCGAGATTCCTGAAGATTACGATAAGGGTTGGGCAATAGTACAGGAAGATGGACAACGAGAGGAACTCGATTTTTTGCCTGCTGTTCATGCAGACGGAGAGATTGGGTGGCGTTAGGGCTCCCATGTGAGATTTAAGTTTCACGCGTGATAACATGTTCGCGAAAGTGCAAAGGGCAGTTCGCCCCAAAACGAGCAGAGGTGTGCAATGGTTTTAACGAAGTCGACAATGCTCTCTTTGGGCACCAAAGCTCCAGAGTTTTCGCTTAAAGACGTAGTGACCGGCAAGGATGTATCCAACCAGACATTTGCTGATAAGAAGCTGTTGCTTGTCATTTTTATGTGCAAACATTGCCCGTATGTCGTTCATATCGAAAACGGCTTGGCTAAGCTGGGAACTGACTATGCAGGCAAGGACATTGCCATTGTCGGTATTTCCAGCAACGATCCAGATAACTACCCTGAAGATTCACCCGTTAAGTTGAAAGAATACGCTGAACGCATGAAGTATGCATTTCCGCTGCTTTTCGACGAAACGCAAGATGTTGCGAAGCGCTACACTGCGGCGTGCACACCAGACTTCTTTTTGTTCGATAAAGAACGCAAACTGATTTATCGTGGGCAATTCGACAACAGCCGCAAGAGCAACACCGAACCGGTCAACGGCCAAGATCTTCGCGATGCGATTGATGCCGCGTTAGCCGACAAGCCGGTGACTGAAGATCAGAAACCTAGCACTGGCTGTAACATCAAGTGGAAGCCCGGCAACGAGCCCACCTACTTCGGCAGTTAGTCGCGCGCACCACCCAATTCGCCCACCTTGCAATCTAGGACTTGACTTGCCAAAATGGTATGCGTTAAGAGGCGCATATGGCAAAACTACTTGTAACAGACGACGATGACAGCCTTGTGTCGATGCTCGTCATGAACATTAAGCAAGAAGGATATACAGTCGATGTTGCTTACAATTTTTCCTCTGCCGTAGAACTTCTGAACGACACTTCCTTCGACCTGTTGATTCTGGATGTCGATTTGCCAGACGGGTCTGGTTTCGACCTCTGCGCAAAATATCGAAAAATGAGTGGTAAGGGTTCGGTTCTCATGTTGACTGGGCACCACGAGATTGAAGCAAAAGAAAAAGCGTTTGGTTGTGGTGCCGATGATTACCTGACGAAGCCCTTTGATTTTCGCGAACTTTCGGTGCGCATCAAGGCTCTGTTGAGAAGAAGCCCTCTGGTCGCCGCAAACGTGATTTCGCTCGGTCGCGTACAAGTCGATCTTGCCAACAGAGCTGTTTCAAGAGAAGGACAACCAGTTCACCTGAACCGACTTGATTTCAATTTATTGGAATATCTTCTCAAGCATCCAAATACTGTGTTAGCGCAGGAGCGAATACTTAATAGCGTTTGGTCTTCATATACAGAAAGTGGCACCGAAGCGCTTCGTGCTTCCATCAAACGTATCCGAAAAGAAATTGATACGCGAGATCAATCGTCTTTGATAGAAACTGTCTACGGCGTCGGTTATAAATTGAGATTGGAATGAAACTGCGATTATCGCTACTTCAAAAAAGTCTGATTTTGATTTCTATTCCACTCATTTTCGAAGTCGGATTGGTTTCGTTGTTGCTCGACATGCAACACCGAGTGGAAGAGGAAAAACAGCGAATCGATCGTGCTCGACAGATTGTCGGGTATATCAGCAAAGTCTGTCGAGATGAAATCCAGCTTGAAGATTTATTGGACGAGGTTAAAAACCCGCTGGTGATGGCAAGGGGCATCAGAGCTGAGTTTGGCGACGTTACAAAATGCTTTGAGAATTTGGAAGTGCTAACGAGACCTGAAGATGCAGCTCACAGTATGGTGAGTAAATGTCTGCTGGAGTTGCGATCTGTGCAAGCAGATTTGCAACGTTTGAGCCGTATTTTGCTTTCCGGTACAGAGATGCAACCGACTGAAATTGCTCATAGATTTGCTCCGACGTTTAAACGACGTGTTCGCAACATGGTTAGTGGTGGCTTTTTAGATCTTTCAGATTTTTACTCAAAGATTCTCGAGTCTGACACATCGACCGAACTCCGCGAGCGAACGGTGCTTTTACTGCGAATCGCCGTTGGAATCAGTATCCTGATAGCCATTAGCAGTTCGTTGTATCTCTCCTTAGCGCTTTCTAAACGTATAAACTCGCTGGCTGAAAATGCGCGGCGCTTAGGCAAGAAGGAGAAGCTTTTACCGACGTTGACTGGTGCCGATGAGATTGCAGTAGTTGATTCTGCCATGCATGAAGCTGCAAACGATATCGCCGAGCTCGACCAGATGCGGGAAGAAATCGTTGCGATGGTAAGCCATGATATTCGAAGTCCGATCACTACGATTAAAATGGCAGGAACCGCTCTTAGTGCTAAAGTTGGCGATGGTGCTGATGATTCCGTTAAGCAAATTATTTTTGAAATTGGGGCTAATTGCGATCGAATCCTGGCAATCAGTCGAGACCTTCTTGATTTGCAGTTATGTGAAGGTGGAAAGCTTCAACTTCACTTCAAGAAATTTTCGCTGGATAAATGTGTTGCATCGGCGGTCGCTGCTGTTAAAGGAATGAGTGAGCGCCGCAACATTACCATTGACGTTTTAGATTGCGATTTGCATTTGAATGCTGACGAAGCGAGGCTGGAACAGGTGCTAACGAATTTATTGACGAATGCAATTAAATTCTCTCCGCCTAAGTCTGCAGTGAAAGTGACAGCTCGAAAACTCGAAGCATCCAATCAAGTAGCGATTGAAATTTCTGACAAAGGACCTGGTCTGTCACCACGACAGCTTGAAGTCATCTTTGAAAAGTTTGTGCAAGCGCGAGAATCTGATAGAAAAATGGGAGTCGGTCTGGGTTTGACAATTTCCAAAGCCCTGGTGGAATTGCATCATGGCACCATAAGTGCAGCTAATCAGCCAGACGGCGGAAGCAAATTTACTATTTTGCTACCCGCCGACCAGAGCTGATTGTACCGAAACTCTTATTTCCGTTTGACTGCTGATTGTTCGGCTTCGCTTGCTGAATTAGTAATTTCGAAATTGGGCAAATGTTCGGATTTGGTTGGTGCCTTTTCTTTTTCCTGTACTGCGGAAGAACCTTGAGCGTCAGCCAACAATTTATCGTGAAGAATGTGGGAGCGGTCTTGTTCTGGTTTCTGCGCTGCTTTTTCTACGTTTTCCATTGTCGTTTTCCTCTAGAATCGGGGTGGGGTTCGGTTCACGAGAGGAATTTACGAAACAATCATGTCAAGAGTATGACTTTTTTGACCGGATTGAAATTCAGGGTCAAATTCGCTCGATAGAGCTTTGCATGGCGCTCCAGAGCCCACTAATCAGCAGCGTCACAGGAAGCAAGACCGTGGTATTGACGACAAATAAAAATACAGCGTGAGAAATGGTCGTCTCTGATTCTGTTTGGTATTGGACAAGGGTTAGCACGCCAGCGGCCACAATCGAAAGCGCCAAAAGTGCCAGAAATTTCACTGTTGCTTGTTTATTGCTCGCCGAATAAACGGCAGGAGAACTTCTTTCTGAAAGTTCGTGTCTATAAAATGAGCTGATCAAAATTAGACCGACAACTCCGGAAAAATATTGGAGAAACTTATAGACCTTCACATGCAAACCGTAGCCATTAAATAGGTCTAGTGAAAGAAATGGCAGAGCTGCGACTGCTGCACCGTGTTCATGCGTGAACGAATCCCATGCAACATGGGTAACAGAACCAATTAGTATCGAACCCAATAAAATCAGTATCGCTGATGGTGCCAAGCGGTTTCGCCGAAAGTCGGGCGTTTGCATTTGTTCTCGCCAATACTCTCTATGGGGAGACGGCAATTGGCTTGCTATCAGGTTTTTACTGAAGAAGTAGACGACTAGTAAAATCAGACCGGCGGGCAAATTGATAAGAAATTTTGCCGTAAATGAATGTGCCGCTGCCGAAACTTGGAATTGGTGAAACACATAAGCCAGATCTGGAGCCATGGAGCCGGCTACTAGAGCCGAAAAATTGAAAAAGCGCGGACACCACTGTTTAAAAAAAAGAACAGCAGCTGGATGAGCGATCGTCACTGGCATGCTGAATTGCCCCCTATGCACCGCGTGCATCTTCGTTCGATCATTTTACGGTAAATGATTTTTCCTTGCGGGCGATAGAGGATAAACACTGGCTGCCGCGCACTATTTGAGCTGTCGAGTTTATCGGCTGAAACCGCCTGCTCAGCTATTCTGAGGTAACAAGTTTTATAAACAGTCCATTTACATGGCTGGTGTTCGCCGACAAAGCTGATAGCATCAATGGCTTCAATTATCGGAGAATTGTAGGATGATCGAATTAGAGACACTTTTAAAACGATTCGCTCTGGGCGAAAAGGGTGAAGTGGTCGCAAGAGAGAATGTTGTGCTCAATAGAAGCCTGCTGCTGCGTCGTCTTTCGGCTCTCGACAACCTCTGCGAACAACCAGAGTGGGCTGAAGCGCCATACCTGCCGTTTCACACAGAATTGCTCGCCTATCTCGCAGAAGGACGCAAAGTTGTTGGCTATTCAGCCGCAAGTTAGGCAAGCTGAAGAGATTGCGTTAAGTAACGATTCGCCGTCGCAAAAATTGGTCTACAACAAGAGGAGTAAAGCAAATTGCCTCACTCCTCTTCGGCTTCGGTTCAATGATTGTTATAAACAACCTCCTGATTTGTTGGACGTTTTAAATTCCTCCATGTCGTTGAGTATTGGATTGACTCCTCAGTTTCCCTCCATGTCGTCGAATATTGCATTCACTCCTTCAGGTTCAGTTGGTTTCGCTGACTCATAGCGTTTCAGGAACGACTTTGCTGCTGGATAGCCTCGTTCGGCTGCCATTCGCACTAGTCGTAATGCACTTTTCTTGTTTAGTTGCAGGGCACCACCGCAAAAATAGAGCATTCCCAGGTTGTACAAAGCTCGCGATGAGCCTTGTTTCGCTGCACGACATAGCCACTTCGCTGCTTTGTCGTAGTCTTTATTTACACCACGACCTGCATAGAATCGGAGTCCAAGCTCAATTTGAAAGTTCACATCGCTGTCCTTTCCAAATTGCACGAACCACTTTTCTGCTTCAACTGGATCCGACATTGTGCCAATACCCTCGGCGAGGGCACAGGCAAGGTTGTATTTCGACATCCTGTGCCCTTGCTCGGCAGCTTTGCGAAACCAGTTGTAAGCGCGATGATCGTCAGCATCTACACCTACTCCGACTTTATACATCGATGCGACGTTGAACTGGGCTTTTGCTAATCCATTGTGCGCAGCTGTTTCGTACCATTGAAAAGCTTTTCGTTGATCGCACTCGACACCGAGTCCACGTTCGTACAAGAATCCCAAATTGTTTTGGGCTTCGGCAAAATTTCCTTCCGCTGCGAGCGAAAAATATTCGTGCGCTTTGGCGAAATCTCTAGCGACACCTTTACCCGACATATACAACAATCCGAGGTTGTATTGTGCAGGTTGGTGACCACTGCGAGCTGCTTTCAGAAACCAGACTGCAGCTTTTGAATAATTGATTTGATCCAACGATGGATCCAAATACAAAAGCGCAACCTGAAACTGAGTAGCGGGTTCTCTTTTTTGAAGAGCTTTTGCTATTGTTTCCTTTCTTAGAGCCTCCGTTTGAATTGGTGTCATTTCTGACTGTTTTGAAGCACTTGACGGCTTCTTTGTTTTTGTTCTAGATTGAGTTGTTTTTTCCGACTTGATCGTTTTTCTTGGCTGAACCTCCTTAGCTGTTTGAGCTGTTTTCGTTATTGATTTGGTGGACATTTCAAGTTCCTCCGTGACTTACTCACTCAGCATCGTCGATGATGAAGGAAGCCGGAACAACGTATTGGCCAAAGTAGGATTGACGTTTTCGTCAAAGACAAAAAAACGTTAGCCGTGAGCGCGGCACTGGTTATCGGATTTGGATTTCGGATCGGTCCTATCTAGTCACAGAATCGAGTGCCTGCGCATAGTTGTTATAAGTTGACTCTCCGATAATTGTCTTACCAACTTTGCCGGCTGGTGTGACGAATACAACAGTAGGAATCGGTCCAACTTTAAACTGGTCAGCGAGCTGATCGTTGGCAGAGTCTTCGATGTTGACGCGATTGATCTCAACGCGATTTCCGTATACGTTTGAAAGTTGCGCCATCGCATCATTCATGGATTTGCACTGGTCTGCCCAGTTTGCGTAGAAAGCATAAACTTTCGCTTTGCTGGTTGGTGCCACCACTGGTGCTACATTGCTGGCGGTGGAAATTCCGAACAAACTCGTGATGCGATCGAATGGACTTACGTAGCTCGACGATTGACTTGTTGTTGAAGTCTGTCCGCTTATTACGTTGCCATTGACGCTTGTACTTGTGGTTGTTGATGAAGAATTAGTTCCCGTTGCAGGTGCACCAGTCATGTTCAACAAATAGGAATTGAACGCTTGAGCCTGATCACCACCGCCGCGGCGAATTCTCATTGCTTGTCTGAAGAGAGGTCCAGCTTTTTCCGGTGCTCCACTCTGTAGGTAGGCTTTACCAAGCAACGCTAAAACGTTTGCGTCGGTAGGCTTTTGACTCTTAAGTTGTTCAAGCGATGTAATTGCATCTGAGTACTGACGATTATCGATCATCTGAGCTTGGCTCTCTAGACCGGTGAGATTGATCGGAGCGCGACTTCCGAAGCCACCGCCCATGTAACCACCTGGCCCACCCGGTCCGCCGTATGCGCCAGATCCGCCATACCCGCCAGATCCGCCTGGTCCACCAGGTCCACCCGGTCCACCCGGTCCGCCATATCCGCCTGGCCCGCGGCGAACTCGATGTCCAACCTTAGCAGTCAACCACGACGAGATGACGCGGAAGTTTTGATCGCGTGGTCCAGCATCTTGTGTTTGCGCTTCTTCAAAAATTAAATGCTCACCTGGTACTGCGAAAAATGATTTGTCTTTCGCCGCGACGTCGTTGAACAATTCCCATGTGCCTTCAGGTTTGACGAGTTGGTCGCCTGTTCCTTGCACGAACAGAACCGGCATGTTGGATACCTTCTTCGCTGCGTCATGATTGAAATTCATGAAGTCTTGAAATTGAATCAGCTCTTGCGGAGTCAAATTGAGACGCGCTAATGGATCGTCTTGCCATTGAGCTTTCAACTTTTGATTTTGTGTTGCCTGGTTGACCAGGTCGCTTCCTACGTTTGCAACGTTGAAACCTGTAAGCAGATTCAGGAAAACTTTCATGCTTGTTTTGCCTTGATTGAATCGTTCGCTTGCGGGTACCGAGGAGATCAATCCGTCTACTAGAGTTGGATACATCGAGGCTGCGCGCAGAGCGATTGCGCCTCCCATGGATTCTCCAAGGACATAGACTGGCAATCCAGGATTGGCTGCGTGAATTGATTCGAGCGATGTTTTGATATCGTCGAGGCAGTCATCAAAATTGACCTTTGTTTTTCCTTTTGCGTTCATCCATGAACCGAAACCGCGAACGTCAATTGAGTAAACCGCGAGTCCACGGTTTGCCTGTTCTTTTCCGAAAAATTCATAGGAATTGCTCTGCAATCCCAGTCCATGCACGCAGAGTATGCAGGCAATTGGCGGTTTGTTCGGATCAACCCATGAGCGCATAGGCGGCGGTATTTTTCGTGGTGCAGCAGTGGTACCGTCAGTGGTTAGTGGCGCAGTACCGTTGGTTGATGTGGTGCCATTAACCGTGCCTGACCCGTAAGGCAAGTTGCCGTTGGTGCCTTGTTGGTAGTAAGGCGCACCTGGTTGATTCGGATATTGCGAGTTCGTCTGGTTTGGATAAGAATTCGGCTGATAGGAATTCGGCTGATTTGGATAGGTCGAGTTTGGCTGATTCGGATAAGCTGAGTTCGGCTGATTCGGATATGTATTCGATTGCGTCTGTGTTTGCGTTTGCGACTGAGACTGTGCCGCCGAGTTTTGTTGCAAATTCTGGTCGACGCGATTCAATATATTCTTCTGCGCATTCTCCAAAAGTTTCTGCCCGGCTTGTCTCAAAAACGATGGAGCTTGAGGCGGACCAGATGATGACGACCCCTGTGCCAGCAGTAGATCTGTTGCAAGAGACGTTTGCGCGGTTGAACCCGACAGTAAAGCGCACAATGCGCCAGTGGAGAGAATCTTTGCAGGAAGTCTTTTCATGTGATTGTGATCTCGTTCAGAATTAGCCATGTGTGCCGAATTCAGTATATTGCATGCCTGCGATCGACGCCTGAGATGTGCAATACTTGAGCTCTGCAGGCAGCAATTTCATTCAGAATTTAACGCTTGGCTACATCCAGAATGTCTGACTGGCAAAACGATTTAGGATTCATGCAGGACGTCAAGATTATCCGCAAGCTTAAACAATTCGCATTATTAGTTGTTGCCTTGCTCTGCTTTCCGCTTTGTGCAAGTGCCTGGAGAGCAGTTGAGTATTGCGACGTTTATATAGGTTCGGAAAAGGTATTTACAGTCACCAATACGCCTGTCATGTCTGCTATCGATCGAGCGCAAAACATAAGCTCGAGAATTCAAACCATCGTGGCATCGGGTGATTTCAATCCGACTCATCTCAGTGTGCGAAAAGGGCTAGATAACGTCCCTGTAATTATGCTGGACAATAGCCCCATATGTGGTGTCACTGCCGAAGACAGCGCCGTGTTCGGCAAATCTGCAGATGCTGTGGCAATAGAATGGGCGGAGGCTCTCAAAGCAAAACTCGAAGAAGCGAAGTCAAATGCTGTGCCTGCCGCAACTCCCAAAGCCCACGAAAGCAAAACGCTGAACGAACACGCTGTGCTTTTGCTATTTCTCGAGATAGGTGTTTTGCTACTGGCGTCATTGATTTTTGGCGAATTGATGGTGCGCTTCGGACAGCCAGCAATCATCGGGCAGATATTGGCAGGATTGGTTTTAGGACAAACGGTATTTGGTAATTTCTTTCCAGATCTTTCAATACAGCTTTTTCCGCAAGATAGTTCTCAGTCGAAATTGATTGAGGCGGTTTCGTGGATCGGCGTGTCATTCCTATTGATGTTGACCGGCATGGAGACCGATACTTCCATGTTGAAGCGCCTGGGCAAGCCAGCGCTCTACATCGCATTGATCGGGTTAATTGTGCCGCTTGTAGTTGGAGCAGGTTTATCCGTTTTGCTGCCAGCGGAATTGCGCGGAGATCCTAACGGCAGTTTAGCGTTTGCTGTTTTCGTGGGCACCGTTTTTGCAGTTTCATCAGTGCCCGTTGTGGCGAAGATTTTGATGGATATGAAGTTGCTCAAGCGCGATGTTGGGCAACTGGTTCTTTCCGCTTCACTCTCGCACGACTTACTTTGCTGTTTGTTGTTGGCTGTCATCGCCGTCTTGTCTGATTCGAAAGGCGGAGCAGGTGGCGGCAATCCACTGCTGACCGCAATCATCGGAACAATAGGATTTGTAGCAGTTGTCTATTTCGGGCGTCCTCTATTTTTCCGCATGCTTCGTTGGGTGAATGACAAAGTATCGACAAGCGATGGATTGATCACCTCGATGATCGTTATGTTGCTTCTGGGTGCCGCCACCACTCAAGCGCTGGGCATTCACATCGTGCTTGGCGCCTTCGCCGTTGGCGTCATTCTGTCGCAAACACCTGTAATCAACCACAAGGTGGTGCGCCCTCTCGAGATTGTGACGATGGCATTTTTCGCACCGATTTTCTTCGCCGCCTCTGGTCTGAACGTGAATCTAGGAGCGCTGCTTCAGCCGAAGTTGGCCGGTATAACATTGTTTCTCTGTGCAGCGTCGATGGCAAGCAAATTGATTGGCTGCTTTGCCGCGGGCAAGCTCACTAATCTGGGTCCATGGGAATCCCTTGCCATCGGTATCGGTGCCAACGCAAAAGGATCGATGGGATTGATTTTGGCGATGTTGGGCTACTCATTGCACATCATCACTTTGGATATGCTGGCGATTGTGATTTTTGTTTCGCTATTCTCGACGGCAGTAGCACCACCATTGATGAAGTGGACTCTGGGCAAAGTTCAGGTTACCGAAGAAGAACGGGTTCGCCTTGCTAAGGAAGAACGCCGCGCCCGCACGGTGCTCAGTAGCATTCGCCGCGTGCTCTGGCCAACCTCTGGCAAAGCGCGCAATCGGTTCATTGGAAAGCTGCTCGACAGCATTGGCAAACGTCAGGTTATCGAGACTGTGGTCATGTGGGTGAAAACAAGCGATTCGGCAGACGACACCGACAGACCGTTCGAAAGCATTGCAAAAGCTATCGATACCAAATACGTCGAGTTGGAAAAGCGCATGGTCAAATCAGATCAGACCACGGATTGTATCATCGATGAAGCCAATCTTGGATACGATTTGCTCGTTATGGCGACAGACAAACCGCCTGCTGGAGCAGAGCATGTCTTCGGCAAACTCGTAGACGAAGTGATTTTGAACACGAGCACCAGAGTGTTAGTGGTCTATGACCCAGATCAAAGTGGAGACCGCGAGATCAAGAAGGTGGTAGTCCCTGTCAGCGGTTCGGAGTTGTCTGTCAGTGCCGGTGAGTTTGGAATTTCCGTAGCCAGTTCACTGGGTGCCAAAGTCACCATTGTTAGCATCGCTGAATCTGAGTTGGAAGATTTGTACAGCGAAGAAACTAAAAGCGGTGAAAAAATCCAGAAGAATATCACCGAAGATATTCAAGGATCATTGAAAGAACTAGCCAATGCTCTCAATGTTGATTTCACTGCTATCGAAGTGCACGCCGCATCGCATCCGGCGCAAGCCATCATCATGTCGGCACAGCAACAAGATGCTGATCTGATAGTCCTGGGTGCTGAGCCCAAAATGGGGAAAGGACTTTTCCTCGGCCATACTATTAACTTTGTTTTGCGCAATGCACCTTGCGCGGTGGCAATATTAAAACTGCAAGCTTAGCGCCATTGGCGATTAATTGTGGCAGTGTAAACCGATTGAATCGATTGATGTAATCCTGCGAGTACGGCAGTAAGTTAGTGTATTCCTGCCAGTACAGCTTTCAAATCCTCGTCTCTATTTGGTCCGTCCAGAGCTGCGCCCAGATTGTCATTTTTGATAACTTGGCGAGTAGTTCTGCCCGACGGAATCAGAAAACCACGGTCGATTTCAGGAGCACCTTTTTTGTCCATCGGTAATGTGAATCCAGGATCACAATCAGTAGGAGCATCATCCTTAGGATCGTAGAAAATGAGCGCTTCATCATTGTCGTGGGCATTGATGTATTTTGTGAATTCATCTGCGTTCTTCCAATGAATGCCCTTTGTGCCGTGGATTGTTGGGTTGAACGGTACAAATTTTTCTTCCGGTTGTGGCTGTTCAGGAGGCGCAGCTTTTGGTGGTGCTGTGTCTTTTCCCAAACTTTCTATGTAATGCTTACCTGCATCGATGACACCACCGACCCACTGTTGAGCCTCTTGGAACGCTTTGCCCAAATCTTGATGGTCAGCCAGTTGAACTGATTTGTGTGCGCCTTTTGCCGAATCATTTGCGCGGCTGCTACCGAAGATGTCGTCACTACTGCCGCCGTAGAGGTCGTGTGCTCTACCGAAATCGACGAAACTAAGTGTCTCTGTCTTGGAATGGTTAGCCTGGTTTGGACGTCCGAGCTGCTGGTGATGCTGCATCTCTTCATTGGTGATCGATAACACTGCCTTGATAGAGGCGTCACTGCGTTCTAGACCTTTGGAATCAAGATTGTGTTCGCCGGTTGCTCTAGTCATGGTTTTGCCGTCCGTTTTGGTAAGTGCTCTCTGCTGTGTTTTTAGAATCCCAGAAAGGATTGGCAAAGTTTTGGCATCATCGACACGAGGTCGAATGGCTGAGTGGATTTAATCTAAGAGCGCCTCCTTGCGCTTCCCCCGCGTACAGGGCTCTTTGAGTCCGCCCGCGTCGCCGGTAGCATCATAAAAACAAATCAGCTCAATCTCGGGGATTTAATCTCTGCTTTGTCCAAATCTAAGCAGCCTCGCATATATCTAGGCACAGGCGAACTTATAACTTTCGATTACCAGCTACCCGGAAAGCAGGCGAACTGCTCGTGGAGAAATTTCGTAATGGCACAAGCACATCTTGAATCGAACACTCAAGCAAAGCACGAAGGCATCGTCAGCACGCTCGAGCATGGCGTCGAGAATTTCCTTCATGCAGCCGCCTACGGCGCGATTCAAACACCGATTGACGGCATTACTCAATTTATAGACCACGTCACACCAGGCAAGCTGCCACATCTCGAAATCGTTAGCAAACCAACTGACGATTCGCTTTGGACTGGTGCCGGAAAATTCACTGGTGCAGTTTTCGATTTTGTCGTACTTCAAAAGCTTTTGGGATCAGCTGCTCCAAAATTTTTCGGCGCTGAATCTACTGCCCCAGTTTGGCTGAAGGCAGGCGCTACAGGCGCTGCCTATCAGGCGTTAATGCCCGTGAGCGAGAATGGCAATTATTTCCTCAACAAAACACGCGACGTCGGCATCGGCTTCGGAGTGTTCGGAGCGATGGGCGCCGTAACAAGTTGGGCTGCTCCTAAGATGGGTAGTTCATTGTTGGGACGAGTAGAAGCTGGTGCTGAAGGCGGATTCGCTGGGGGAGCCACCGACGCTGCTATGACTGACTTGCTCTACTGGGAGAGACCTGGTATGAGAGACTTGCAAAAGATTGGTAAGTACACCGCATTTGGTGCCGCTTTGGGAGCAACCAGTTATTTTGAAGATGAGTTGAAAAACAGATGGGAAAATGCAAAAAAATCATTTGAACAACCAACAACAGTCAACCAGGCGGACGTGAACAAAGTCGTGGAAGGTAAGCAAATTGGCGATAAGGCAGCCGCTGCACCAGCTGCCGAACTCACTGTTGAGCAGTCAGTGGCAAAATCACAAGCTGTCTTCAACGACGCGGACGTTCTTCCTGCACAGAAACAGTTGTACGAAGTAAAATTCCGTAAAGTTACCAATCCAAATGGCGAATCGGTGCCAACTCTGGAAAATCCAGGCGGAGAGACTGTTCAACAAGGCCATTGGGTTGCGCAAAGACTTGATGCGAACGGGCAGCCAGTGATTGAGCGCGGGCAGGTCAATCAATGGCCAATTTCAACTGACGCGAAAGTAGCCAAAACTTACAACGTAGATCCAGAAACACTGGCGACGAAAACCGAGTTCGTCGCTCCTACAAGAGTGGATGCGCCTCCTGTTCATGTCGTGCAATTGACCGAACCCATAAGAATTCAAACAAAGTGGGGCGCGATGGATGGCAAGCCTGGCGACTGGCTAGCAAATTACGATTTTAATGCCGCCACTAACACTCCAGGGTCTGATTATGCGATTATTTCGGGTACATCCTTTGAGCAAACCTATAAGGTCTCGAAATAATTATCAGGCGTAGGATAAAGTTAGACCTCTCATTGAAGCTCATGAGTATCGCGGTGGGCTTGTGCTTGAGCGCATTTGTATCGCCGCAAAGTCACGCACAGCCTGTCCATAAAGAAGTTCATCTGGTAGGGCATAAAAAGGCTGCTGTTGAGGCTGCGAAGAAAGCTGCAGACGAGGAAGCGAAGAGGGAAGCCGCTTCGGCCAATGAAACAGCCGAGCAAGCGTTTGAGTCGACACGCGATCGCTGGGCTCAGTTGTTTATACACATGAAAGCTGCGCCCGATAATCCGCGCGGCGCCAGGTTGATCGAAGCGCTACGTCCAGTCGCACTCAAGTTTTTGCAAATGCCGATGAAATTGGTTAGTAAAACCGAATCAGGCGATCGCACTGTCCTGGTATTTAAAGCGAAGGATCCATCCACCGATATCATTTGGAGCTGCACTGCAACAAAAGCTGGTAACGAATGGCTTTTGACCAATCAGGATTTTAAAGGAAGGAACGCTGTCGATATCGCAATCGAACCCTACAACGCAATTGCGAGCGTGTTTCCGAGTGAGATCTCAACTATCACTACGGCTTGCATGATTTTTGTCGTGTCTTCGTTTGCGGCTTTTGCCTCCTCGATTTTTTTGATTATCGCAGCATTCAGAGTGTCAGTCCTCTGGGGATTGGTTGTCTTCTTTGTTCCGTTCGGCAATATTATTTTCGCCATCTGTCGTTGGCGCGAAGCAAGAATTCCGTTTGTCGTAAATTTGATCTGTTTCTGTTTCTGCATTGGTGCACTCGCCATTCCAATCACTGTGGTGCAATCGCTTAAAGACGTTGGGAAAATCATGCCTGACTTTATGCCGACGATGAGTGACGAGCAGACGACGCAATTGATTGAAAATGGATTGAAGAACTCCAAAGGACTGAAACTGAAAAAGCTCGGACCGCCTGAAGATGTTTTGCATTAACGTTCCAGAGTGGCTATTTTTGTAGCACAGTCTTTAGTATTCGCTTTAGTTGCGATTTTGCCGGGATTATTCAGCAACGAGCTAATTCCAACCATGTTGACGAAGTGATTGCTGTTCTTGGCCTTTTCTTTGATGATTGGTTCAGTTACGTAAGTGCCACCATGACCGGCTACGAGTGTGCGGCTGATTTCTCCGCCGTTTCCGAGACGAGCATGAAGAGCCATTTGTTTGTTGTGATTCTCTAACCAGCTTGTGCCTTTCGGTGCGCTTTCGCATTCGTTCCAAGCAGCGCCTGTCATAGCCAGGTCGTTAGTGCCGCCGATTACAAATGCGCTCTTAGCAATGCTCGAGTAGAAACGATCGGCTTCAGCTAGTTGTCCGCTGGAGTCAACAGGCTTCATGGTGCTGCATTTTACATCAGGGTGTGAGAAGACGATTTCGTCTAATTTAGGTGCATTAGTGTCTCGTCTGTGCTGCAGATATTTGCTGTCGAACGCAGCGCCATGGCTGAAAGCAATCATATCAGTGCGATCTGCTCCGATGTGATTGATCGCCAGGTCGAGTTGTTTTTCAAACTTTGGATATGATTCTGCAGCGCCTTTTGTATTGAGTTCGTAGGCTTTAGTCAGACCATATGTTTCTTCAGGAATAGCAGTTGATTTCCAATCGACGTTGATGACGGAATGTCCGTTCGTCAATTGAAGTGCCAGCGCTGTAAAGTCTGCTTCTTCGGCACCTGTGCGAATTCCGTGCGTATAGAACGACATGTCTTTTGGACCGACGAGGTGTGCGTCTTCTGGGGCTCTCGCAGACAGATCTGATTGACGTTTCTGCGCGTGATCGACTAATGCATCGAATTCTTTTACGTCGATTATCTGGCGATCCTTGTAATCGAATTTGCAATCTTTCAGGGAAGTGGCACCATCCGGAACCGTGATGTTAACCAGTCGCTTGAAGTGTTCGGCGTTTTTATCTTCAGGCTTGAGATTGCGATCTGTGAGTCCGATTTGCTCGATTGTGTAAGTTGTAGTTTGGTCTTTTTCATTTCTTACTGCTGGAAAACGGTCTGTATCTCTTTGAAGAGCTGCCTGAGTGTACGCAGTGAAGTTGGCTTCGGTGGAGAGGTCTTTGACCGACTCTGAGACGATTTTTTCGTATTTGTTGGCGGGTAGAAGAGTGGAATCGTTGCCAGAATTGGGGCGCTTTTCGTTGGGGTAAAGAGGTGTATTCAAATCGAGTGTTCGTGTCTTGCTGCTTACTTCTGGTAGACCTGCAAAATTCGATTTGATCTCTGCGTCGGGTGCTTTCGGCACAGTGGCACCACTACTGTGTTCCTGTTTGCTGTGTTCATGTGTACCTCGTACAGACAATAAGTTCAACAGACCGTTATGTTTTTCAGCAGCTGGTTGCGCAACGTCAGGTGTTTCAATGCCCATGGTTCATCCTCATCGGAAGTAGAATCGGTTATGCGGCGGGGCTTAACGGCAGTGGGGGTCCGTTGAAAATACTTTAGGGCTGGTTTGTGAGTAAAGTGTGTCTAAATAGGGATTTATTTTCTGAAGCCGAAATTGTTGGACCTCGCACTCTACGGAGCGGTCCACAATATCTACACTGATTCGCGACTTTTTCGCTAAATCTTCGCTACTTTTTGCTTGCTTCCATCGGCGCAGGTCGAGCCGTTGGTTTTTTTGCTCGGGTCGCGTTTTTCCAGTTTCGGGTCGCCAGGAACAACGCTGGTCCTACTGCTCCCAAAAGCAGCACTAACAAAATTCCGGTGAAGGCTGTATGAGCACATAAGAGGAAGACCAGCTGATCGATTGGTTTGTCGAAAACGATCATGCCGCGAATTTTGTTAGTCAATTCTGACGCTACAATTTTTTGATTCGGAACGATGTTGATAAATCCATTTGCGTTGCCAGTTTGAATCGGGTTGCGTGAGCGGTCGAATGCACCAATCAGGTAGCGCCCCTTGCCCGATGTGAAACAAACAATCATTCCTGGGCGTGGTGAGATGCCTTGCGCCTTGATGGCTGACGCCAGGTCTGATACGTTGTCCTTATCTTTGGCTGCGATGGCTCTAATGCTCTCGCCGCGTTTTGTGAATGGATTTGTGTACGAAAGATCGCCGCGCTCATTCGCGCCAGGATAGTGTTGATGCCTCTTATAGAAGTCCTGAGTTGCACTTCTTAGCGCATACATCTTCGCTGCGACTCCATACTCGGGCTCATTAGCATCGAAGTATGTGGTGGCATATTGATCTTGCATGGCATAACCGTTCCATCGCAACAGCAAGTTGTTGATCGTGTACGCTGTGAAGAAGACATTCAGAAGTGAGCCCGGCGCTTCATCGTAAACCACCACTGGCACCCGAGTTCGGTCAGCGGTGTCAGTGCCGGCAATTTCGCCGTTTCCAGTTTGAGTCCAAGATAAAGTAGCTGAACTATCGAATGGTTTGAACGACCATTTTTGACCTTTCACTTTGCAGCGCTCTGCATTCAATACGCGAAAATCACCATGTTGCACTTTATATTGTTCGACTGGATACGGGTGAGTGAGCCACCAGAACACCCCGTAAACAAGCATGCCGAAAAGACCTGTCGATGACACCACAATTGATGTGCGCGCCAGAAATTCTTCCAGACGAGAGCTTGTAAGTTTTTGAACGATTGTATGAAAGAGAACAACAAATGGGTTCGATGCTTTGACGATCTTTTTGTCTAGTGCCACTGCCCAGAGACCTTGCAGCGTGCGAGCGTGTTTTCCATGCTCGATTTTCGATGCGGCTTCTGAACTTTGAGAGGCTAACAACATCGAAGTAGTGAGAATGCTTTTTGCGTCGCCGCCACCTTCCAGAGAAGTCCAGGCCTTGAGGGCACGCTCCAATCGAAATATCGGATTCATCGCCTCTTCCGACATCACACCATATTTGTCTTCAGCTAACTTGCGCGCTTTGTCGAAGTAAGAAACGGCTTCCTGGAAGTTCTTCAGTCCCAAATTCGCGTCGCCAATTGCGATGTAGCATGCAATTTTGATCTTCGCCGCTTCGGCTTGATCCATTGTTTTCAGGCTGTCTAGTAATTTATTGGCTGTTTCGATGCATTCGGGATACTCCTTCTTCTGGAGCTTATCCTCGAATATCTGCATTCTGTCTTGTTGAAGGTCAACCATTTAATAGACTCGCATTTCAGGGTGGAGGCAATACTCGCTTGGGATCCAGTTTTCCAACAGCTTCAGCAAAGGACAGAGTGCCGTTTTCGATTCTTCCCTGCGCGTTCAAAACACGCTTCAAATCGACTTCGGTGAGGGAGCCCTGGCTGATTAACACTTCGCCCGTGAGCTTGCCTTTTCGGCGACCTTCTTCGACAGCCGAAATTAGTTGCAGCGGGGTAACGATGGTCGATGCCACCAAAAGTTCACCGAGACGACTGCCTTTAAAAGTTTCAATCTCTCTGGTGACTGGTTTACGCAGCGAATCTGGTTTAGCCACTTTGCCATCTGGTTTCTTGCAGCGACTGAGCAAATCAATGGCTTCCTCGAAAGACATTTCGTTGAGGAGCACCTTTTCCTGTATCGACAGCACGTAATCAGCCGCATCGGCGGTGAGAACATTCCTTTGCACCAGAGCCGACAAGAATGGCAGCTGATAAGGAAGGCAAGTCGCCAGGGCGAGCGTCTTTTGCTTTTCGCTGACGAGATCAGATGAAATCAGCAGATCTCGCAATTGCCGGATATTTTCATGATAGGAATGGTCCCACCCGACCGTTGTGAGAGCGTCTTCGATAGGAACGTTCTGCTCGCTGAGAACTTTCATGGCGGCGAGGGCGACAGGTTTGGTAAGCAGTTTTTCGTGCATATACATCTGGCAAAACACAGCGCCACGCACGATTTGCGGGTTCAGCTTGCCCTGGCGGTACATGTACTCACCCGGCTCCATGTTCGCTTCGATGCAAGCCAAATTGAGCACGGCAAGGTGCTCTGCTTCAAGGGAGAAGCACTCAGACAGTAGGTCTATTGTGGTCGGAACAGCATCGGGCATAGTAAATAATCCCCAAGCAGGGAGTTATAGTGATCATATACCCAAATTCGCCAACCAATCAAGCTCAAGCCTGATTTTGGTGACTATCGCAAGTTTCAGGTAACAGGTTTGAGAAGCAGATAAACCGGCAAGGCAGCGTAGCGCACGTTTTCTACGAACAGAGTTTGTTTGAATTGACTTTGGTAGTCGAAAAGAGGAACGAAATCTTTTAAACGAACTCGTTGTTATTAAGTTTTGACTCTCCGCCGTTCGTTGGAATGCGACCTTGACGGACTACGTACCGTCACTTTTCAGTTCAGCGGGACTGGTGGGCTGGTTTGCGTCACCCGAGACGGAACCGGCACAACTGGTAGCTGATTGGCTACCCTCGTGCGCATCAGGAGCTGGTAACATATGCGTCCCGAAATCTAAGCGGCGAGGTCGTCTGAAGGTTTTTGAGGCCTAATCGCGGCTGGTTTTGTGTCTTCCGTTTCGATGTGCGTAAGGAAAGCGACTAGCTTCATTTCTTCTTTTGTCAATCCGGCGCGGCGCAGGTTGGTTGTCTCGAGTCGGCGCACCAGTGGTGGCAAAATGCCGGCATCTGCAGAAGCTAAAATTGCAGAGTGAATGTAGCTCGATCTGCACACTGCTGGTGTGTTACCGAGCGCTGCCGCTGCTGATTTTACGGCCGACACGATCGCTTTTTTCTTTGCTGTTTTGCTCAAGTCTTCTGGCATCGTGGCCAGTTCGTTCAAGGCGACAACGCTGCCGCGCCATGTTCGAAAATCCTTGGCCGTGACTGATTCTTTCGCTATTTCAAGTAAATAACTGTTGACGTCAGACGACGTTACCGCCACAAATTCATTGTGTTCGTTCTCGTATGAGAAAAGAAATTCGCCATCACTTTTCTCGCAGTCTTCAATCACGGCTGCTAGACCTTCGTCTGCACACTTCAGCTCGATCTGCTTGCCCGACTTTCCTTTGAAACTCAAGCTGATTTCGTGGCTGTTTCTGCAAACATGTTCAGATGTAAGAGTCGTCGCGCCACGTGAATCGTTAGCTTGTAGATACTGTCTGTTACCGATCCGGATGCAAGCCTTATCGAGAAGTCGCACTACCGCTGCCACCACTCTGCGTTTGGAAAGTTCGTTGGACTTCAGGTCTGCCTTGACGTGTCGTCTGATGGTTGGCATTAGTCCGGCGATGACCTTGAGCCTTCCGTACTTATGAGCGGAACTGGCTTCGTGCCACCGCGGGTGGTAGATGTACTGCTTTCGTCCTGCTTCATCAAAGCCCGTCGCCTGGATGTGCCCGTCTGGGTCAGAGCAAATCCAGACATCTTTCCAGGCGGGCGGGATCACCAGCGCGAGAATGCGCTGTCGCGTGCCTTTGTCTAACAAGGTCTTTCCGTCGGGACCGATAAATTTGAAGCCTTTGCCGCACTTCTTGCGCGTACAACCGTTTTCGAAATTCTGGACATACAGCAGTCCAGCGCTGTTCGCTCGCGCTTCCCAATCTATCATTCGTGGTTTCCTCATTCGCTGGTGAGACCGACGGACCCCCAACTTACAAGTTCCCCGGTTGAGCTGTCATTTCGATGTGTAGTAAACTGCCGTGGGCGCCTGAAAAGAGGTGCCGCGGCTGATTTTAGGAATTTTGTCTTTGTCGCATTAATCCGACATCCTTGAACTCAACTGTGGCTGTGGTCCAGACTCCTTGGGGCGTAAGGAGAAAACGCCGCTTGCCAAGGGTGTACTGTAGAGCTCAAATGCCCGGAATCCAATCCACTCTATATGAAAAGTTCTATCCGGCAGTGCCACCGCGCTCAATGTCGCCACTGAACGCGTTTCTCTCTGGATTGATCATCGCCTGTAGCTTCGTCGTGGTTCTCGAAACGGAACCGACAATTGTTGGTCCGAATCAACAAGTCTTTGTGTTGCTTGATTGCTTGTTCGCTTGTGTATTCATCATTGAATATTTCGTCAGACTCTGGGTGATTGGTTGCGATCCTCGTTATTCGGGTTTTCTGGGTCGACTGAAATATGTGGTGACACCAATGGCGGTGATCGATCTTTTGTCGATCGTGCCTTTCTTTTTTGTCGCGTTCAGCAATAATTTTTTTCTATTGCGTGTTGCTCGACTCTTTAGAATGATCTCGTTGGCAAAATTCAGTCGGTACTCTCGAGCAATGACTGAGTTTGCCGATGTTATCAACTCTCGCAAATCAGAGCTGCTGCTGAGCCTCGGAATTGTTCTTGCGGTATTGCTGCTTGCCTCCGCTGTTATGTATGAGGTGGAAGGCGTGGCGCAACCCGAAGCATTTGGAAGTATACCGCGTGCACTCTGGTGGGGTGTGATGACTTTGACCACGGTTGGTTATGGTGACGTGACCCCGCACACGATACTCGGTAAGTTCTGCTGCGGTGCCACAGCTATTGCGGGTGTTGGTCTGATAGCTATGCCAACCGGTATTGTCGCGGCCGCTTTCAGTGAAACATTCGCACGCATGCGCGAACAGAACTTCGACGACGAGTAGCACCATATTTGGTGCTGGTGTATGACTGTTCGAAATCTTTTCGTTTGTAGCTCAACGATAAACGGAAAAATGAGGAAGCCCTAAGATGCCCACGGGGAGGCATTTATGGGTTACACTACGATCAAACGACGTGCTCAACTTTTATAGGACTTGATGTTATGAACGAATCGGAAAACAAAGCGGCGATACAAATTCTCAATAAGATTATGGAACTTGAGTTGGCAGGAGTTGTTCGCTATACGCATTACTCCCTCATGGTCTATGGCTATAATCGCATCCCAATCGTAAGCTGGCTCAAGGATAACGCCAATGAGAGCCTCATGCATGCCTACAAAGCTGGTGAGCTTGTAACACTTCTCGGCGGACATCCTTCTTTGAAAATCGGGCCTCTTCTTGAGACTGAGAAGCATGATGTCGGAGATATCTTGAGAGAGAGTCTCGAGCATGAAAACGCCGCCATTGCTGCATATTACGAGCTTTTGAAAGCAACAGAAGGTAAGTCTGTTCTATTAGAAGAATATGCAAGAGAGATGATCATGGGCGAAGAGCTGCACCTCGACGAAGTTAATAAGATGCTTCGTAAACCTGGTGATATCCACCCTTTCCACGATTAATCAGCTGACTTCGAACGCTTGTTCGGTTGCAGTGGTTTCATAAAATAGAGGCGCTCGGCTTATTTTGCCGGGCGTTTTTTCTCTGCGTAGAATTCTACACGCCCGGGCTGAATTGAGACGCTCTGCGCGTCTTGCAGAGGTGCCTCGTGCCGTTTCGCATCGCGCTGAGCACCTCAATTTTTAGTACTTACTGCGATTAGTTCGCAATAACTTTATTCCTTATTGCATGCGATTGATTCGCAATAACAAAACCACAACAAGTGTGCGATGTATTCGCAACAACGGAAACTTGAAATTGCGACATGCAATCAAATCACTGAAAATGCTGGTCTTCCGCTTGTCTGATTTCAGCCTCGAAAAAAGCGAAAAATCTCCTGACATTCAAACTTTTTGGAGCAAATCTGAGCTTTCGCAGATAAATTTTTCGACCAAATTTGGTTGTAAAGCCGGATTTTTTTGATTTTGAATCAAATTCGGTGGTGAATATCACCCGTTGAAATCGTCGAAAATCACATCAAAGTGAACTTCGCCTTCTTCAAGTTGCTGCTGTCTGTGCCGCAGAAGACTTCGAAATCACCCGGTTCTGCTGCGTACTTCAGATCTGAGTTGTAGAACTTCAAATCGTCTACTGTCAATTTGTATTCGACAACTTTTTCTTCGCCTGGCTTGAGTTCGACCTTCTGGAAGTGCTTCAGTTCCTTCACTGGTCTGGTGATGCTGCCCACCAGGTCTCGAATGTAGAACTGCACGGTTTCAACACCAGCGCGTTTGCCGGTGTTTTTCACTCGCGTCGATACTGTAATCGTCTCGGCTGATCTCATGGTTGACTGACTCAGCTTCGGTTCATCGTACTCGAATGTTGTGTAGCTCAATCCGTAACCGAATGGATAGAGTGGCTGGTTAGAAACATCAAGATATTGAGTGTGGAACTTCTCTCTTGGAACGAAGGGACGGCCTGTGTTTTTTGCGTTGTAATAGATTGGAATTTGCCCGACGTTAACGGGGAATGTTATCGACAATTTTCCTGATGGAGTTGCATCGCCGAATAATGTATCGACTATCGCGTCACCAGCTTTGGTGCCACCGAACCAGGTTTCTAGAATGGCATCGAGATTTTCGTTTTCCCAGGGCAAGGTCAGCGGGCGTCCGTTCATGAGAACGAGGACGACTGGTTTGCCTGTCGCTTTCAGCGCTTTCAGAAGGTCCAGCTGATTGTCGGGTAGCCCGATCATGCTACGACTGGCTGCCTCGCCACTGAAAATAAACGGCTCGCCCAATACGGCGACCACGACATCTGCTTGCTGCGCTGTTGCAACAGCCTCTTTGATCAAGTCCTGGGGCGATTTTTCATCGCGCTGTAGCATCGCGCCGTTCAAATTTAGTAGTTCGATCATCCGATCGTCATCAAGGATGTTGCATCCTTTCGAATACAGAAACTTACCGGCACCAAATTTGGTATCGAGCGCCTGCCAGATGCTGGTTGCTTGTTTCCAATCTCCAGCGCCGCTCCAGGCTCCGATTAAATTGCGCTGATCCTTAACCAGTGGTCCGATGAACGCCACTTTCTGTTGTGTGCTCAACGGCAATACTTGTTTGGCATTTTTCAGCAAGACCATACTTTTAATTGCTGCTTCTTTACTCAGTTGCAGCTTATCCGCACTCATCAGCTCTTTCTTCCTGCGTTCTTCGCTGATGAAGCGATATGGGTCGTGGAACAAACCAAGTTTGTATTTCGCTTCTAGCACTCGACGGCAAGCGGCGTCGATCTGTGCTTCAGATACTTTGCCTGACTTTACTAAAACTGCACCATGCTTGATGAACAGTTCACCGACCATGTCCATATCGATACCGGCATTAATAGCCAGCTCGGTCACTTTTGCTTCATCACCGACACCGTGTGCCACCATTTCATTGACCGCTGTGTAGTCAGTCGCGATCATGCCTTTGAATCCCCAGTCTTTACGCAAAACATCGGTGACAAGCCATTTGTTGGCGGTGGCAGGAACACCGTTGATTTCGTTGAATGAAGTCATCACTGTGGCAACGCCAGCGTCTACAGCCGCTTTGTATGGAGGCAAGTATTCGTTGAACATACGCACGGGGCTCATATCTACCGTGTTGTAGTCGCGTCCAGCCTCGGCCGCCCCATAGAGTGCGTAGTGTTTCACACAAGCCAGCACAGTGTCTGCGTTGTCATGATTTTTGCCCTGATATCCGCGCACGGTCGCTCTGGCAATTTCGCTGCCAAGGTGCGGGTCTTCGCCTGAACCTTCGCTGACTCGGCCCCAACGAGGATCACGCGCAATGTCGACCATTGGAGAATAAACCCAATTCAACCCGTCAGCACTGGCTTCTTTCGCTGCTGCTTGCGCAGTTCTTTCGATCAATTCGGGGTCCCATGAGCAAGACAGACCGAGATTGATTGGAAATATTGTGCGATGCCCATGAATGACGTCGTATCCGAACAACAATGGAATCTTCAATCGCGACTGGTTGACGGCGATTTCCTGAAGCTTGCGAACCGCAGCAGGTGTGAAAGTGTTGAAGACGCCACCAACTAATCCCTTTTTGATCTTTTGATCGACATCTTGACTGACAACGGGACCGGTCACGTCGAAACCGATGGAGAGCAAATTCATTTGCCCGATCTTTTCTTCGAAAGTCATCTGGCTCATCAGCTCGTCGACTTTTTTCTTCATGCCGTGGCTGTTGGCTGATGGCACCTTGGTTTCTTCTACCTCGATGGAGTAGGCGGGAATTGCAGATAGCTGCGTCGCAATCAATAATGCTGTAATCCAGTGCTTCACAACCTGCAAGCTCCTTAGCGCGGTGTTGACGGTCTCGACTGTCGAGTGTGTGCAACAGTATCTCACGCCATAATTGGCTTGCCGGATTTTCATGGCAATTAATCTGGAGCGCGTTGTGGCGATTAACTTTAGAACCCTTGGCGAGACATTTTGCCGTTAATATATGAAGCTGTAACAGCCCATCGCAGCAACGACTATCCATGACCCCGCAGTTACCGCCGTCTGAGCCACCAGAACCACTTCATCAGCAAATTCCGAAGTCGCATGACGAAGTTCAAGTGCAGCACTGGGCTCCGCCGAGGAATGGTGTCATTCCTCAACTTCGAATTGGCAAGCGCTGGTTCAATGTGCTCTGGCTTATTCCCATTGGAATCACGGGTTTGGTCGTCGGCGCCGGTGTCGCTCACGAGTTGAGGGCACTGCCGGTGGTGAATGAATTTATAACTAAATTTCCCGGGCAGTCATCGACGACAGTTTATTACTCTGGATTTCCTTTATGGGTACGCATTCAGCATGTGCTGAATCTGTTTTTGATGATGTTTATCATCCGATCAGGAATTCAAATTCTTGCTGACCATCCGCGATTGTATTGGAACAAAGACTGCACTCCCGGAACCGAGTGGTTTCGTTTTCAGCACGAGGTTCCACAAGGCGTTCTCTGGATGGCGAAAGATGACGCCGTTACCATTCCTAATTGGCTAGGTATACCTGGTATCCGGCACTCGATTGGGTTGGCTCGATGGTGGCATTTTTCCTGCGATATGCTCTGGCTCATCAACGGTATCGTTTTCTACTTCCTTCTTTTTAGCACGCATCAATGGCAGCGTCTGGTGCCAACGTCGTGGGATGTTTTTCCAAATGCATTGTCGACGGCGCTGCAATATCTTTCACTACAGATGCCTTACGAAAACGGATGGATCCGATACAACTCGTTGCAACAGTTGGCATATTTTGCCACTGTTTTTCTGGCAGCACCGCTGGCTGTTTTCACAGGTCTGATGCAGGCACCAGCGATTGGAAATAACCTCGGCGTGCTCGGTCGAATCTTCCACAGACAAACAGCGCGCTCAATTCACTTTTTGATTATGCTCTGGTTCGTTCAATTTATCGGCGTGCATGTGACTATGGTATTTCTAACCGGGTTGAAGCGCAATCTAAATCACATCACTTTAGGCAACAACTCGTTTGGTTGGAACGGAACAATCGTTGCTGCAATTGCACTGTCGATTCTCGCGTTCCTCTATTTGACCGTCTCGCCGTTCACCTTGAAGCACGCAAGATTAGTTCAGAAGGTTGGATCGTTGATGACCGGCTGGTTTAAATCTTTGATGGAAATGCGCGATCCCGATAATCAATTCTCTGAAAAAGATATTTCGCCTTATCTCTGGCCGAATGGTTTGGCTCCAACATCAAAAGAGTTTCTAGATTTGGAGGAACACGGTTTCGCCGACTACAGCTTGCATGTGACTGGACTGGTGGAGAATCCGCACGACTTCTCCTTCGCCGAATTAAGGACTTTTCCGAAGCAGGAACAAACAACGGAGCACTTCTGTATTCAGGGCTGGTCTGGCATAGCGAAGTGGGGCGGCGTGCCGATGACTAAGATCCTTGAGATTGTCAAACCGTTGCCGCAAGCGAAACACGTTGTCTTCTACTCCTTCGGTGAGGGCGGAGAGGGTGGCGTGTACTATGACGCTCACAAAATTGAAAACATGAGGCATAAACTTTCGCTTCTTGCATATGAAATGAACGGCGAACCTTTGCCGCTGCAGCATGGACCGCCGTTGCGTCTGCGCTGTGAAAACGAGCTTGGCTTCAAGCAAGTCAAATGGATTCGCTCGATAGAATTTGTCGAAGACTTCAAAGACCTCGGAAGTGGCCAGGGTGGCTACAACGAGGATCACGAATTTTACGGTTACCGCATGCCGATTTAACATCGAATGTTTTTGGCGTCGATCCCGGAATCTCACTGAAACCAGGCTTTTCGGAGCGCATGCAACACTTTGACAGGTGTTGCTATTGGTCCTAATTTTCCGCTATTACAAATTAAGAAAGTAATGGAAGGCGGAATGGTTTCCCTTCGAAGCTGAAAAGGAACTGTGAGAATGTCTGGCGCTGTAAACAAATTGCTTTCGATGCGTTATGTCACGCGAATCATTTTGTTTCTCCTCGGCGGTGTTTTGATGTCTGCTGTTTTAGCAAATTCTCCATTCTCACCGTTCAAGCACGCGCGCAGACTCTCTTCTAATCACACGCCTGCAATCAATATATGGGCGTGGGAACGTGATGAGGATCTGTCATTTATCGATCCTGCGAAAGTAAGTGTCTCGTATTTTGCTGGCATGATTTATGTTCGGGGCTCAAGCGTAAGCTTTCGACCGCGAACGCAAAAGTTGAAACTGGCGAAGGGCACGCAGACAGTTCCAGTCTTCAGAATCGAGAGTTTGCGCGGCGAAGGTATGCCTGGATCTGTATCAACATCTGATGCTCGCATGCCTGATATGAGTGCGGCGACTTATGTCGCTAAAACTATAGTGAGCCGCATGAAGGAGTTGCCGCCATCAAATGTGGTGCAGCTCGATTTTGATGCTCTGGAAGATGAACGACCATTTTATACCGCGATCCTGAAACAACTTCGTCGCGAACTTCCAGCGAATTCAAAAATATCTATTACCGCTTTGGGCTCCTGGTTGCTCAGTGACCGATGGCTAGAAGACGGCGATGCTGACGAAGCCGTGGCAATGTTGTTCAGCATAGGCGCTGACAAGAAAAACATTCTTGACCGAATTCAAAAGCAAGATTTGGATTCTGGAACTAACGCGGAATTGGCATTGGGAATCTCTGCCTCCGAACCTGACACAAACAGAGTTTTGTTCAGGGCTCATCTGCAAAATAAATTCGACAAGTTGTACATATTCAATTCTCGTCCATGGACACAAGACAGGCTACTTGCAATTACAAAAGAGGCTTTTCAAAAATGAAAATTCAGTCGCGCGGAGTAATCGCTTCCTTATTGGCACTTTCGTTTATGTGCACTCCCACTCCTCCTGCAAAAGCCTGCGCACCTGATCTCGCTTACTCTATCTTGGTCAACGGCAATCATCCAGATATGCCTCTGAAGCTATACGCGGCCGGAAACCTCGGCATTGTGCAATCTGGATGGGCTAAGTCTTACCTTGTCGTTGCATACAGATATCTGAATCATAAGCCGCTTTCGAAGGGCGAGCAAGATAGTATCGTGAATTTATGGCATTCTCGCATAAAAGGCGGCTCGCACTTCAGCTCGATGGGTCTGATCGATGACCGTGATGCGTACCTGGCGTTGCGTTCGAAAGCGATTGGTGCAGATCTGAAGAAAAATCAAGACCTTTCTTGGAACATGGATAGATTTCTCTATGACCAGGGGATTAGTGATTCGTCGATGGCGCAAGCACGACAAACGCTGTCTATGCTCTTGCAAAAATACAAACCGTTGAGCCCGCAGGTGCGTGAGTGGGTGAAGGCGCAAGATGGTATATATGGCGTGCCCGCCCAAAAACAACAAAGGATAATAGTGCCTGCAGAATTGCCGAAATCTGCAGACTCTGCTTTGCAAGATTGCCGCGACTATCAGATAGCCGCGGCTAATTTTTACTTGAAGAATTACGATAAGTCCACCGCTATATTTGAGAAACTTGCAGCAAAAACAAGTTCTCCGATGAAAGCAATAGCATCTTATATGGTGCTGCGCGGAAAGGCTGCTGATGTTCGACTCGAGCAGAAAGATGAAAATAATGCGGTCGCGCATCTCTTGCAGAGTGCAGCTGCTCACGCAGATAAAGTCTCTACACGCGAGGAGATTTTGAACCTGCTGCGTCCGATCAACTATCTCAATCAAACTTCGGCTGAAGCGGTCAAAATGCTTTCCTCCGACATAGTGAAAGGCACCACTCAAAGATTTGGTGGAGATGTCGGCGATCTGACTTTTCTTCTTGACGGAAATCCATTGCATCCTGAAGCTGAATCGACTAGCAATGATTCCGCTACGTCTGCTAAATCTGAGACTGCCACTACTGACTCAAAACCGCCGACGTCTTTCGAAGAATCGAAGGCGACCAGGGAACTCGTCGCTGCTAGCGATCTGGCTGATTTTGTGTTGACTATTCAGAGTAGCGTTTATGCAGATTCCTATGATGACTCTCCTGAAGGTAAAGCAAGAGAGAAAATTCGAGAAGAGCGCTATGCGAATCATGCATTGCAAATGTGGCGTCAAAAGAAAAGCGATTCCTGGCTCGTCGCCGCGATCACTACCAACGGTTTACGCTCACCAGACACCAGGGATTTGTTGGATGCTGCGAAGAACGTAGCTCGCACATCGCCTGCTTATTTGACTTGCAGATTTTACATAGCAGATGCCTTGATTCAGTCAGGCAAGAAACAAGAAGCACGTGCGGTGCTGTCTCCTTTGTTGTCCATCGCCAATATGCCACCATCATCTCGTAATCTGTTCACGATGCAGATGGCCGCAGCAAGTTCATCTGCTGCCGACTATCTGATGTATGCGGTTCAGCAGGCGCCAGAAACACTGCAATCTAATACTGATCTGGTGACGCCGAAATTCTTGAAAGCTGAGAGTAGCAATTCATACTCTACAGAAACTCCAGCATTTGATGCCCAAGTTGCCGATGATATTAGTCGCAATGCACCACTTTCAACTTGGATGTCCTTTGCGCAGAGCAATTCCACATCTAAGCAGTTCAAAACGATCGTGCTGCGATCTGCATGGACGCGGGCTCAGTTGTTGCAGCGTAATGACCAGGCTTTGAAAATTTCAGATGCGTTGGCTGCGACAAATCCGTTATTGAAAAATGCTGTAATGAAATTCAAAAACGCGCCCGAAGGACCTGCTCGTCAGTTCGCTGGTGCATGTGTGGTGTTGAAAAACTTCGGCATGACGCCTTACCTTGAAGGTGGTTTAGAACGGCATGGCGAGCGAATTAACGAGTTCGATTGGTACAACGGAAATTTCTGGGTGCCGTTTCCAGTCGTAAAACCGAAAAAGGACGACGAGTATAGTGGTTGGTCTTCATACGCAACCGTTTCGTTTAGTGGTAGCACTGCGATGAGCGAACGAATCAAAGGTTACGGGGAGAATGGCTTGAATAGTCGTCTTACGCCTGCTGAGAGAAGAACGGCTGATGCTGAGCGTGCTTTGATTTTGAAAAACAATCCATCTCGCTATTACGGAGAGACCGTACTCAGCTGGGCAAAATCGCATCCATCTGATCCAGACGTTCCAGAGATGCTGTATCGCGTCGTCAAATTGCCGAAGTGGACCGCGGAATCGCCTGACGGAAGCAAGTATTCAAAGAAAGCATATTTTGCCCTGCACAATGGCTATCCTGGCAGCAAGTGGGCCAAAAAAGCAGTTTGTTATTACTGAGCGATTATCGTGTAAGCCTTTAAGCCATGCTCGTTTTGGCAAGCTGTTGGTAGATGTTGCCTGCGTTGTTAGCTCTGTCTCCAAGAGATGCACTGCGTTCGTATTTCGATTGGAACGCGAGAGCTGCTTCTTGAGGCGTGTTGGCAGCTTTGATCGCTGCCATCGCACCTTTTTCCGAGGTATTTAATTCATGCATGATGAAATCGGCCTGCAAGCGCCAGTCCGTAATCGGTCGGTGTTCAGGGTCTGCTTTTTGGAAATTTTCCAAAGCTGTTCTGCGACCGCCTTCCCACTGGCACAGCCCGATTGCACCTTCGCCAGCATTGTATGCGCTGGTGTTGAAGCTTGATTCGGTTTGAATGTTACCGAGGATTCCCGAAGCCTGTGCTGGGCTGAATCCGTGTTGGGTGAAGTAATCGTACAGGTCTTTCGCTTTCACTTGTTCGCCGGGACCTAGCGGTTTTCCGGGCTCGCCAGTGTTGATCATGCCGTCTCCGGCGCCACCATTACCCTGGAATTGGCCGCTGCTATCGAAGCCGCCGTTGCCAGCGAAACCGCCTGCGCCGCCGTCACCGCTTCCGCCACCGCCGCCTGGGCCGCCACTTCCGCCGCTGACACCGCGAGGAACGAAACCGTTTTCTGGAGGAGGAGTTGGAGCCTGGTTCGGTGCAGGAGTAAATGGAACGAAGTCAGGAAGATTTGGTGTGGCGTTGACCAGATCGGTCATCCAGGAAGGAACGTTTTCGCCTGGATGCGCCTTTTGGAACAAGCGGATCATGTCTTGTGCTGCCTGTTTCTGCATTTGCGATTCGTGAGTGATCGCGTCTCGCAGGCTCTTATTCGCAGCTTGATCTTTGTTCTGAATCTCGATGTTTATGCTGCCGTCTGGGCTTGGAGTAGCCTTTGGGTTCGGTACCATCTGCCCTTCTGGCGTGAAAAAATAGTCTGGTTCTCGCTTAGCTGCTGCATTTTCGCCGGACGAGCTAAAACGAATTGTCGAACCTCTGGTGATCGCCTGCTGAACAGGAGCTGGAATCTCGGGCGTCGGCCCAGCGCTGACACTTAGACGAGGAACCGGAACTTCAGCTTGTCCATCACCACTCGGCTGGCTGAACGCGACCGGCGACGTGTCACCAAGTGGAATCGCCGCATATGGGTGATTCTGACCGGTGAACGCCTGGTCTCCGATGACGGTATGGACTCTGTTGGTACTCTCGAGCGGTGTGCTCTCGGTCGGTGTTGCTGCAGGTTCTTTTGACATACTTCTGATGCTGGCCCCGTGGCAGGTGGACTATGGAGTGGGCACCCCCAAATATAGGTTAAAGATTAACTTCTTGTCAAGTTAAAGACCCCCGTAGTTACCGGGGTGTAGCCCATTGGAACGCCCTTCCAGTGGGAAGATTAAATCCAGGGAAAATGCGTCGGTTTCTTCACTCAGCTCGCGAGAGTCTCTCAAGGCACGTTAAGGCTGCGTTTGCAGTTCTTTAACCGCCGCAGGTGTGGCTCGGAAGCTTATGGCGATACGGTTATAGGCATTCATCAACGAAATCGCCAGCGTCAGGTCGACGACTTCCTTGTCCGAAAAATACTTACGAACCGCCTCATAAGCTTCGTCATGAACCCGAGTTTCAACGACGTTCGTCACTGTCTCGCACCAGGCCAGAGCCGCGCGCTCATGCTCCGAAAACATCTCACTTGCTTCATGCCAAACCGGTAGAAGAACTAACTTCTCGTTCGGCACACCGGCTTTCAACAAATCTCGCGTATGCATGTCTACACAATAGGCGCAGCCATTTATCTGCGAAACCCGCAAGTAGACGAGATTTATTATGGCGAAACGCAACTTCGAATGGGCGATGTAATTGTGAACTGCCGCGAACGCTGCCATTCCGTCTGGCGCGATTGCCGAGTAATCTAATCGTTGGGTCATTCTTTCACTTTCCTTTCCGCCGGATATTCCTTTCTAGAATCTACTCTCTCTGCCGGAATTCGTCTCTTAGTTCAGTTAAGATCTTAACGAAAACAGTCGCTGGAAAATTCGACTTTGGATGATCTGGACGACCTGTGTTATGAATAATTTCGCGCGGATAGCTCTCTATCAAAGCTTTTGCAACTTCTGGGTTTTGTTCGATCTTCGCTCTGATAGCGCGCCCGATCAAAGCCTGGTGTTCCGGGCTGCCCATTTTGATTGTCACGCCACCATATATGGTTTCAGTCGGTTTGTGCGATTTGCCAGCATCTTTTGCTTCGGCACCAAAAAGTTTTGCCATCTCCCGTCTCTTTTTCGCGTCGGAAAATTTCAAGCTCACATAAAATCCTTCCACGGAGTGATATCTGACATCGTCGAGTACGAAAGGCGTATGAGCGAAGTTTGAGAGCAGACGCGCTCCCTCATTGGTTGAGGTACTGACCACGTTGAACGGACGCTCGTGCTCAGGCAAAGTCTCAATTACTTCGCCATCCTCGCCGGTGAAAATTTTTCGACCGTCAGGTGTTAATTGCGTGACACCGATATCTGGTTTTCTGATTTCTCTTCTACCGTCGGGTGAAATAATAACCACAGTGTTATTTGTCTTTGTTATCACACGTGTGCCATCTTCTTGCATCACATCTGATACTATGCCGCCTCGCACCGCCGACTCCTCCGCCTCGTCTTGCCGATTCCGCATTGTCCGTAAAAGATCCATTGTATCTTCTCTGTCAGTCGGGCGCTTTTCATTCACCAAATTGTGTCCCAAGATATAATCGTTTCAGTCGTCCCCGCCAATCAGATTTGACCCCGCCGAGTAAGATATGAATGAAGTAAGTTGTAAATCTTGCTATCGAGCAGAAGATTCTGACGCTTGCTACTGCTGGATTTTTGAATTGACTCGAACGTTTTGTGTTGTTGGTGTAATAGGTGCGATTATCTACGCACTCGTCGGGCGATTGCTGTAATTCATGTCTACTAGTCCAACAAATTTATCGCAGCATATGTCACATTCATCTCGCATGGAGCGGTTTGAAAAAGCATCGGCCGCTTTATCTTTGATGAACGATGATGAAGTGCAGAAGCGTTTGGAGCGTGCCGACACTGCCTACACAGGAATTGGTGGGACTGCCGTTTCATTGGACATCGGCGGAGTTAGAATTTTTACCAAACGAGTTGCGATTACTCGTCTCGAGATGCTGGCGGAAAATCTCATGTCCACGCGGAATATTTTTGAACTTCCGCCATCCTATCATTATGGAATCGTTTCGCTTGGTTTTGGCGCATGGCGAGAGTTGGCATCGCATGTGATGACGACAGAATGGGTTCGATCGCAAAAGTGCGAAAGTTTCCCGCTTTTGTACCATTCTCGGATCTTGGAGAATCAAAAACGGCGCGAACCGACTGCCGAATTGAAGGCGGAATTGTCTGGCATTCTTTCGTATTGGAATAATCTGCCATCAGTATCGCTGCGGTTGAGTGAATTGGAAAATTCAACGACGGATTTGATTCTGTTTCTCGAACATGTTCCTCACAATCTTTTTGAATGGTTGAATCAGTATCGTGATTCTAGTGAAGATGAAATTTCAGCCGCATGTTCGATGTTTGAACGCAATCTGCGACGAGAGGTTCCATTCATGAGCTCGAACGGTTTCTTCCATCTTGACGCACACTCCAAGAACATTCTCACCGATGGGAATGCACTCTACTTTGCCGATTTCGGATTGGCTATGTCGACACTATTTGATTTGTCATCCGATGAACAGGAGTTTGCCGAGCACAATCAGTTGCATGACCTTTCTCATACGATTTCGCAACTAGTCAATTGGCTTGTCACCACAACTGGTGGCACCGAGGCTCGTGATGTCCATCATCGCAATAAATTGATTGCTCTGTGTGCCGCTGGTGAGGAAGTTGAATTCACCTCTAAGTCAGCGGGCTCTGTAATCTACCGATACGCAAAGATTGCACATCTGTTCAATGACTTTTACGGCAAACTATTTCGGGGATTCGCTGAAACTCCTTTTCCCGCAGACCAACTGCGACTGGCGTGGAGCCAACTGCTCCATGCCGAGAGCCAACTAGGCCTTTGAGATGCGCCGTTCGTTTTTGAGGTGCACCGACCGCCATCGAGGTTCGCCCGCCGTCATCCATGTGCACCTTGACGACTCGTTGGGGTCACTTAAAGTCGCAAACCGTCGTCACATGTTTATCAATGCTGCTTGCAAAGGTCTAGAATAGTGGCAGCTGGAGTCCTGGAATCGGAGTCACTGTTATATGCGCTATCTCGCCCTGGCATGCGATTACGACGGCACGCTAACGACCGATAATGAGCCAAGCCCTGAAGCTTTTGGAAAGCTCAGGCAAGTGCGCGCGTCTGGTCGAAAAGTGGTGCTGGTGACTGGTCGCACGCTCGGACAACTGCAAGAATCCTGTCAAGAACTCGACGCATTCGATAGCATCGTCTTGGAAAATGGCGCTGTTATCTATGACCCTAATACCGGCACCAGCCGTTTGCTCTGTGCTCCGCCACCGCACGGTTTCGTTTCGAGATTGAAGAAGAAGGGTGTAACCGGCGTCACAGTTGGTGAGGCGATCGTTGCTACCTGGTCACCGCAAGAGAGCGCTGTGCTGGGTGTAATTAGAGCCATGGGTCTCGATCTACAGCTCAGCTTCAACCGCAACGCCGTTCTGGTATTGCCGCCAGGCATCAACAAGGCATCGGGATTGCAAGTCGCGCTGGAAGGTCTCGGAATTTCTCCACACAATGTCGTGGGTGTCGGAAACGCCGAAAACGATCACATTTTTCTTTCCTACTGCAAATGTTCAGCGGCAGTTGCGAATGCAACAGATCTGGTGAAGAACGATGCTGACTGGGTGCTGGAGGGTGAAGAAGCTGCGGGAATTTGTGAGCTGATCGAACAACTCGTAGACAACGATTTGCAGAAACTGCGATTGGAGATGACACGCGCTAAATTGCCAATCGGCTCGTCAGATCAAGGACCAGTAACTATAGATGCATACAATAGTAGAGTGCTGATCGCTGGTCCGTCGCGCAGTGGCAAGTCTCGTTTGACATGCGGATTGTTAGAGAGACTCGGCGCAGCTCGTTATCAATTCTGTGTTGTAGATCCTGAAGCCGACTTCGACGGTTTCCCCGGTGCTGTCACATTAGGTAGCACCACCAACGCACCAGATGTGGAGCACGTGGTGCTCGCGTTGAAGAATCCGGATAATAGAGTTACGGTGAATCTAGTCGGCTTAGCCTTCGCCGAGCGTCCTGCATATTTTGCGCGCTTGCTAAATGCAGTGCAAGATTTGCGGTTATCGACAGGGCGGCCCCACTGGCTTGTCGTTGAAGAAGCGCATCACATGCTTTATCCTGATTGGAAACATGCGAATCAGGCCTTGCCGAGTGATTTCCCCGGTTTGCTTCTTGTTACTGTTCATCCGTCTGAACTTTCGACAGATGTGTTGACACGTGTTGATACAGTCATCGCTACTGGCAAAGATGCACACGAAGTGATTAACGATTTTGCAGCGGCGCAGAACTTCAAAATGACTCCGCTCGAGCGTGTCGAAATGGATGATTATGAAGTGCTGCTCTGGTTGCGCTCATCGCCAGAATCGGCTGTGCGTGTGCGCTTGCTACCGACGTTGCACGAACATCGCCGCCATGTGAGGAAATATGCGCAGGGCGATGTCGGCTATCACAGAAGTTTCTTTTTTACTGGTCCAGACTTCCGCTTGAATTTGCAAGCAAGCAATCTGCGAATATTTGTTCGCATCGCGGATGGTGTCGATGATGATACCTGGTTGCATCATTTGCATTTGGGACATTACGCTCAGTGGTTCCAGGAAGTAATCAAAGATCAAGAACTTGCAGATCTGGCTGAGTGGCTATCCAACAACGATGCAAGCGCCGCTGATAGTCGTCATGCCATCAATACATTCATTCAATCTAGATACACTTTGCCTGAACGTCCAAGTCTATTTGGTGCATAATCGAATTGCTAAGTCGCGATGAACGGAAGTGGAAGTACCCTTGTAAATGAAACAAGCCACAGGCAGTAAGCGCAAATCCACAAAAAAGCCTGAGTTCAATTGCTTCCAAGTTAGCACTGCTGCTCATCAACTCTACAAAAACAAAGAATACAAGGCTGCAGCGAAGCTATTTCTGTCTCACAAGAAGGATCTTGAAAAGCTCGGTAATAAGGAAGAAGGCGCGGCCTATGCATATTGGCTGCTCGGTATATCCTTGTACATGTGTGAAAAGTATGCGCAATGCGAGTTGTATTTGCTCAAGGCTGCACGCATTTACAAACACTTGAAGAAAGCAGATTACATGAACTGCATGTGGTGGCGTGGCTTCTCGCAGCAGCAGCGTAAGCAGTATCGGCAGGCAGCCACTTCTTTTAATAGTGCCTGTCAATGGTCTCTAGAAAACGACAGTAAAAATACTGACTGGCCCAACCGCGCCCTCTCTCAAATCGGTTTTTGCCTGTGGCAAGTGAAGGACTTCGACGCTGCTCTCGAAGCGTTTGAGAAATCTTTAGGAATGAGCTCCAAGGCTTCTCTCACTAACGTTTCTAGTCTGCTCGATAAATTATTACAGCTATACCAGAACGATTCGAACAATGCACGATACGCGGAACGCCTGCGCAAGTTGGCTGAGCAGGCAAGCAAGGCTGTATCTCGAAAAATCAGTCATCCGGCAAAATTGAAAACAGAAATGCGCCCGGTGCAAGACCGGCGATTCGGGCACGTCATCAGCGATCCCTATCGCTGGTTGGAAGATATTGATTCGACCGAAGTACAAAAGTGGATGGAACTTCAGTCTGCCAATGCGTCGATGTATCTCGAATCAATTCCTGGGCGTAGTGAGATGCTGGTGCGCATTCATAAATTGTTTGCGATTGAGCCGCCGAAAACGATGTACAAGAGTGGACCGTTTTACTTCACTACAAACAAGTCATTGTCTCGACTTTATCGCAGCGACAATCCTGGCAAATTTCCCAAACTGGTTTTAAGTGTCGATGAGTTGCCTGAGAACTGTACGATTCATCACACAAAGATTAGTCGCAACGGTCAACTTGTCGCGTACTGGGTGATGACGAAAGGATCAGACTGGCAATCGATTTACGTCAAGAACATGTCCACCGGAAAAAGAGTGGCTGGCGTTCTGAAAAACTTGCGCGCAGCCGACATGATCTGGGGCAAAGATGATCGCGGCTTTTACTACTCAGCCTTCTCACGAGACAGCAGCTACAGTCAGATCAAGTATCACAAACTGGGCACTGCGCAGTCGCGAGATAAAGTGATTTACACCCTCGATCAACCAGATGTTTATGCGAGCATCAGTATGACTGCCGACGGCAAATATTTGATGGTGCATACATATGGAACGAAGCGAGATCGCCATTCGATGTTCTTGCTCAATATCAAGTCCGCCAGGCACCATAGAACAGATGTGCTGGAAGAACAGTCGAGCGGTTTCTATTTTATTGGGCAAAGAGAAGGCGTCATGTATTACATGACCGACAAAAATGCTCCCATGTTTCGTATCGTTTCTGTTTCGATCAAAGAAATCGAAGAGAAACGGAATACGAATAGACGTGCCATATTCCGCGAGGTATTGCCAGAAAAGCAAGGCTCTCTCAGGCGTTCATTCGTATGGGGCGATTTCCTGGTTTGTCTGTACACCACGAAAAACGGTGAGGTAATTGAACGATGGAATATAAAAACCAAAAAGCATCTGGAGCCAATTCAAGTTCCAATTGGCACTTCGATTACCAACACAACCTATATGGATTTTCCAATCGTTAGATGTGTCGTTGAAGGTTACACCTCACCAACAATGGTTTACGAATTGGATTTCAAAGCTGGAAAGTTTGTAGCTAAAGTAAATTCTAAGTCTGATATCGACATCAGCCAATTTGTTTCAGAAAAGCTCTACGCGCGCAGTTCTGATGGAAGCAAGGTTCCATTTTTCGTGCGCTACAAAAAGGGCTTGAAGCTCGATGGAAATAACCCAACAATCTTGACCGGGTATGGTGGCTTTTTCCGAGACGTCTCTCCCTCTTTTGACTACTACGATTTGCTCTGGATGGATTTAGGTGGCATCTGCGTTGAGCCCATTTTGCGTGGTGACAACGGTCTTGGAGCCGATTGGCGCAAAGCCGGAATGCGAGAAAATAAGCAGCGAACATTCGATGATTTCATTGCCGTTGCGCAAACTCTAATTCGCAAGAAGTACACCAAACCATCCCGTCTGGGAATTTACGGATACAGCAATGGTGGTTTGCTTGCGGGAGCTGTTTTGACGCAGCGACCTGAATTATTTGGCGCGGTTGAGATTGGGTGCGGACTTCTGGACATGCTCCGTTTCCATAAATTTGGCACCGAAAAACATTACGTCTCAGAGTATGGCTCTGCTACCAGCAAGAAATATTTCCCCATTCTTCGCGACTACTCTCCGCTTCATAATGTTGAAAAGCGTGAGTATCCGCCGGTCTTACTCAATACCGGAAGTCACGATGATCGTGTGTGTCCCGCTCACAGTTATAAGTTCGCCGCGACGTTACAGCAAAATCAAACTGGTGATGCGCCGATTCTTCTCAACATCGAGATGAATGCCGGTCACGGTTTTAGCTCCAAATCGAACATGGGTGTGAACAGACTCGCTTTCTTCGGCTATGCATTGGGCCTCATTCCTAAGCAGTTCTTGAAACCGAAGCAGAAAACCCGCCGCTAGAATTGTCTTCTCTGCAGATCGTTCACGGCTTTCGCTGCGGCTTGTCTGACTGTGTCATCGGCATTCGATTTGACCAGGTCTTGCAAGTCTGTCAACGCACTCTTGAGACCGAATTTGTCGATTAGTTCGATCAATCGAATCTGTCTCTGAGTAATTTCATCGCGGGTCTCGCCTTTTCGATCTGGAGATCCCAATCGTGGGCTATTATCCAGCTCGTGCTTGAGCGCGAGGAGCGCCAATCGTCCTGCGGTTTCTGTTGTGATCGCTGGTGGTCTGTCAGTTGCTAGAAGCTCCAGACCATCTATCAAATAGGTCTTGGCACCGCTTGGAAGATGTGATGACTCGGTCAATCCGACGCGAATCGCATCGACCATTTCCGCTCTTCCATTTGCGCCTGCGCGACACAGCTCTTTTACTTGAGCGCAACACTCTTCAGAGATTTGTCGGTTTCCGGCTTCGTCAGACATGTTCTCCGCTGAGCTTTTGATGATGGTAATCAAAGCCTGGCGGGCGTAGTCCGACTCATAAGAATGTGGTTGCTTGGACAAATCAAACAAGTTGTTCAGATCGGCTCTGAATCCATTGCTAAATTCGAGCAGCTTTGCTTGTTTGTTAGTCAGCGCGCGTGATGCCCAGTCAGGCGCGAAATAATTCCACGACGACGGTGTCTCATCGTAAGCTTTTTGAGCATCGCGGTCATTTTGTGCTTTCTGCTCTACGGTTAAGTGTTGAAAGTGATTGTGCAACCATGTGAGCGCCTCTGGATCGCTAATGCGCGATGCGCTGTTGTCGATTATTGCCCGGGTAGGTTTTGAGCCGTCATTCGGTTGTCCTGGTGGTGGTGGCACCTCCGCGTGAGTACGCACAGGGGGCTGAACCATTGGTTGTGTATCAGCAGCACGAGGTACTGGAGGATCTGGACGGAATTGCGGTACTACCGGCGGTGGAGTGTCGCTCGGCTGCCATGGCGGACGCTGAGCTGGAGCGGTCGGTTGTTGTACCGGCTGATCCTGTGGAACTCTTTGTGGCTGCAGCGGATAGTCAGTTCTTGTCGAAGCTGCCTGCGGATACTCTGACCGAGTTGGCTCATAGTTGTACGACACTTGTGGTCGCACGTTTGGATGGTGATTTCTGTATCCGATCTGATACGCATTGTCGATGAGATTTTGCAGGCGAGGGTCGTCAGCAATTTCAGGACGCTTTTGTTTCGCTTCTGCAATCAGTCGCTGCCCTTCCATTATCTCCATCGGTTCGCCTGTTTTGATGCATGCTAAGCCCATCGAGATGCGCGCATTGACCGGCGCGTAGTACAAATTGTTCAATTCTTTTTCATTGCCTAGAATCTGTTGTCGTTGATTTTCGAGAAGTTGAAGACGTTCGAACGGCACTCCAGCATTTACCAGACGAGACTCGCGGTCGTTGATGCTTTTCAAATTTTGCATGTCATTCTGACGATCTTGTTTGATGCTTCTCAGGCTGATTCCATCAGCTTCGTCGATAGCGCGCTGGTATGTTTGGCGCGCAGCATTGAATCCGCGAGTGTGTAGTAGATCCTCAGCTTGACTCAATCGATCGTATGGATTTCTAAATGTGCTTGAATCGTGATAATCGTTGAGAGGAATAGAACGCTTCGGCGGTGCCCAGGCATCTTGCGACGCTTCGATGTTGTAATCTCTTCGTGGTGCGCTCTCCGCGTTCGTTGGAGTGCGGTCATAATAGCTTGTTGAATTGCGATCGTAGTAACTTGTTTGATGATCTCTATTTGCCTGCGAATACTGTGACGAAGCGTTGTCGTTGTTACCGCGATAATAATGCGTAGAATCTGATCTGTAAGTCATATTTTTGCTCGCTTTTTAGAATCTGGGTTTGTGCCAAAACCAACGAATGAATCTGGGCGTCTGCGATGTGCGGACGTGGGGTGTTTGAGCAAACTTCGTTAGTACGGTTGCTGCAATTCCGGGGATAGAGAATTGCTACGGTTGAATCTTACGGAGGGGCTGTGACCAAGTGGTGAGCGAAGCGGTATCAGATCAGGCCAGCTAAAATCGCTGGCGTTGCGACTGGTAGTTGGTAACACGCGTATATCAACTCGAAGCGCCCATAGATAGTGCTTTTCATCAGGAGGAGCGGTCCACTCCTCCTGATTTTTGTGCTTGAATATCCATATCCGATACTAGGTGATTCGTATGCTCGATGTGAGTAAAGCTTCAAAATTTGAATTCGGTCAGTTCTTAGCCGCCACAGTGAAATGGTCGGAACATGTCGGTTATGAGGTTTGGGTTAATAATGATCCAACCTTACCTGGTAGGGTAATGACCCGTAATATTTTAGCTGCTGGTCGAAGCATAAGGGTTCGTTTTTCAGCCTTTCGGCGCGGAAAGTTGTATCTCATTTACATGGATAAACGAGAACTTGCAGACGAAACGAAAGCGCCACCAAAACCCGGAGGGATTGTTCGCTGGGAAGAACATCTCGATGAAATATAAGTATCGGTTCGCAGCTGCAAAGCAAGTCGACCGTAACAAAGCCGAAGATCTCTCTTATCCCAATAGACCGGAAGCCTATTGATGTTCTCATGGTCCAGATTTGCTTTTCGATATTTTCGTCGTGAACGAGCAGTATATTATTTGGATTTCCCAAAGACTGCCTAACTTCTTGGTCAGGGCAATTCTCGGGAAGGTTTTCTAGCTTTTTTTGAAGTCTAACCGCAGTAGTGGACCTCAATTCCTATTTTGTTATACCCTTGTTCGAGGTCAGTCCCAAGCGGGATGTTGTAGTTTCAGAATGGAGTTTCCGATGCACAAACGCAAACTATTAGCTGCCAGCGCACTCTTCCTAATGTTGTCTGGGACATGCGGTTACTCGCAGATGGTGAGCACCAAGACTGATTATCGATTGCTTGCTTCTAAGACACAGCAGTTTGTGGAGAAGGCTGGATTTGAAAGGAAAGAGAAAGACGTCATCAACACATTAAAAGACAACGATGTGGCGAAGTTTTCCATGCTGTTAGATGGATTTATTCAGGCGTATTCGCTCGATAACACCTTAAAAAGCAACGGACCGTACACTATTTTTGCACCGACCGACAAAGCCTGGAGAAAGATGCCGGATGACGACAGAATGTCGCTCTGGGCAAACAAAGACAAACTAAAACAAGTGCTGCAATATATGGTCGTCGAAGGAAAAATCAAAACCATCGACATGAAGAAAGAGCCGAAGTTACAGACGATGGAGGGGCATTCCATCGGCATTACGACTAAAGGCAATGACATTTATGCTGACAAGTCTTTGATTCTTACAACTGACATCCCTTGCTCGAATGGTGTCATTCATGTTCTCGATGAAGTGATCATGCCACCATTGAGCAAGTGAGCCAATTCAGCGAACGCGCTATTGGTGCGGTTGATATGTTTGTCGATACGATTGAGACGAGACGATGGCGTAGTTATCACCAGCTACTCCAGTAGCTGTGTTGTAGTTGTAGTTAGCTAACCAGTCACCGGCTTGACCTGTCATTGGACCCCATTCTGTCTGAATTGTGGTCGGAGCTTCTAGTCGAATCATGTGCACTGGAGCTGCGGCAGTATTGGTGAAGCCGGTGATGTCTCCATTCGATGCAGCTAGCTGTTCCGGTGTGATCAGATATTTGGATGTGATGTCTTTCACTGATGGAGTCCATCGGTTCATGATGCCATTCTCGACGTTTGGGGTGCCGTCAGCATTTAACCTTGTGGCGATCCAATTTCCTTCTGGCACCTGAATACCAGCTGGATTTTCGATCGTTGGAATTGTTTGTCCTCCTGGTCCGACTCTCTCGAAACGCACTTGGTAGAGTTGTTTTACTGAGGGAACAATTTGACCTTGTTCTCCAGCTGTTTGGAACAACGATTGGCTGCGTGCAACGGATTCATTGATTGCGACTTGCTCTGGTGTCAGAGGAACTCGTTCCGCGGCGGCCACTGAGCCTTCAGCAGTTGCTTCTGCGGTGGCAGCGGTGGCGCCTTCAGCTCCCGCTGTGACTGTTCCTGCTTCGGCACCAGCGGCTGCTGTTCCTGCTTCGGCACCAACGGCTCCAGTCCCGCCGACGGGACGCAAAATGGTTATGCCATTCGATTCAACTGCTTCGTAGCGTCCGCTTCGAACTGCATTGACCAGAACATCGGTCACTGTCCCACCTTCGGCTGCAGAAGCTGTGCTGGCTGCGCCGGCACTAGCTGCTTCGGTGATTGCACCAGCGAGCGGTGCTGCCCCAAGTGAGCCGATGACACCAGCGCCAATTAGAACACCTCCAGCACCGACGCCTTGCAGGTCACGATGTGCGGCAGCCACTTCAGCTGCTGTGTGGTCTTGGGTGTTAGAGACCACGTCTGCGCTATGCACCCATCCGCCAACGTGAGTGGCGAGCTGGTAGGCACCATATCCCGCCCCTGCAACGGCAGCCGCGATAGCAATTTCTGGTGCTGCTAGAACAGCTACCGTGCCGACGGCCAAACCGGTCAGAGCCGAACCGATAACCTGACCGGGATGATGAACAATCTCATCTACTGCGCCTCTTGCGAGATCAGTCGCGACGGCTTCAGCGCCGTGGACCCAATGCATGAAACCACTTTCTTGAGGAGCGGCAGGCGTGTCATGTCCGACGATCTGGGTGTCAGGAAGAACATTCGACTGTACCATCCGTGCGGAATCAGCTGCGGTTGTGGTTCTTTGATCTGCACCACTATGGGTGGTGCCGCGCTGCTCGGCGAGAATCCTCTGCGATCCATCAGTTGGTGTTGTCCGTGTGTCGGCTTCACGTATACGGATTTGCTCTGCTGCAACCATTGCGCTCTCCTTGGATTGAAACGCGTTAAACCGTCACAGGCAAATTGATGCTGTGTTTGATTTACGTGTCTATAGAGTTGTTCTAGTAACTAGTTCCGCTGCGTGGATTGAAATTTCATTGCCCACACTGCTTGATTAACATAGTATGTTCGAGTCGTGACGATGGAATGTCATCTCCGTGGCACGATTGTGTCATGGCTGTAAAGGAAATCCTGGCAGCATGGTCATCAATGTGTCACAACGAATCCGGCGTGAGTGCGCAGTTACTTTGAGTTGAATCTGTAGCCTGCGCCGTGCACCGTTTCAACCACGGTGTCTTCGATGCCTGCTGCTTCGAGTTTTTGACGCAAGCGTTTCAACGTGCTGCGAAACGCATCGGTAGATGGATCAGCTTCCGTACTCCAGACTCGAATCATGATTGCTTCAGCGGTAAAAACTCTATCTGGATTGCGCATGAAAAACTCGAGTAAGCTGAACTCTTTTGGCAAAAGCGGAACGTCTTTGCCGTTGTGCGTCATGCGCATCTGATCTGGAATCAAAACGATATTTTTTGCTTCCAATTGATTCGACGAAAGATTCGACGATCTGCGCAGCTGGGCTCTGATTCTTGCTGACAATTCCTTGAGTGAGTACGGCTTAGTTAAATAGTCATCCGCGCCGCCGTCTAAGCCTTCTTCTTTATCATTGATGTTCGACTTACCGGTCAACATAATTACCGGTGTTGTGAATCCCTTGGCGCGAAATTCTTTCAACACCTCATAACCCGATATGCCGCCCGGCAAATCCCAGTCAAGCAAAACGACATCATATTCCCGCATCAACAGATGTTCCAGGCCATCTTCGCCGGTCAGCGCGTGATCGATATTGTGGCGTTCAGCCGCCAACCAGTGCACCACCATTTCGGCGGCTGCTTTGTCATCTTCAACTATTAGTATTTTTGCCACTGTGCTCTCAGATTGATTTTTTGGAAAGGCGGATACCGGTTGCGCCAATTTCGAAAATGGATCTTGGATCTATTCTCTCATCTAAACTGGTCGCCATATCGGCAAACTTATAATAAACGTACTTCCCGTTTTTCCGTCGCTTTCCACTCGAATCGAGCCTTTGTGCATTTCGATCAATTCTTTTGCGATAGGCAGTCCCAGACCGGTCCCAGATATAGCCTCTGTCGCCGCGATGCGGTGAAACCGTTCAAAAATAAGCTTCATTTCTGATTCGGCGATTCCTGGACCTTGATCGCTCACTGAAACTTCAACTATTCGGTTGTCGAGCGCTGTCGTGCTGACCGAAACCGTGGAATTGTCAGGACTATATTTAATGGCGTTTGAAAGGATATTGACAAATATCTCTTGCAGCCAGAACTCATCTCCGCTGACGTCACAAGCTTCGTCCGTGAACTTGGTATTCAAGGAGATATTCTTCGCCTCAGCAAACACGCTGATTGAATCGATGCTCTTTTGAAGTATCGGCACAATTTCTACCAAGCTTTCCTTTAGAACTATTTTTCCTGTGCGTAATTTTTCCAGTTGCATAACGCTGTCGATCAAACCGACCATATGTTCCGATGCTTTTTCTGTCGTCTTAAGCAAGCGTGTACCCTGGTCGTTCAGTTCTCCGAGCAAACCGGCGTCGAGCATTTCCAAATAACTTCGCACTGACTGTAGTGGCGCTTTCAAATCGTGAGTAATCATTGCCGTAACTTCTTGACGCAATTTTTTTGCCGCTTCAATCAAGTCAGCCGCGTAATGCAAGTGACTATCAAGTTCTGCAACTTCGTCAGTGCCACCAATTGGTGGGAGTAGCGGCTCACCTTTGGCAAGGTTATCAGCGTTTTCTCCGACAAGTGACAGCCGAACTGCGAGATGTTTGCTGAACATTGCTGCTCCAAATAGAGCGAACATGACGCTGAAACCGAGTGCGAGTTTCAAAAGCAATCGAATATTTTCTCGGAGTTTAGGGCTGGTAATTTCGTTTGATTCAAGAGCTGGCATTTGACCGAGTTCCAGCAGACCGTGACTGAGGCTCTCATGGAAATCGGCATTTATCTTCTTTCGATACCAACGAAAGACTTGTTCCATTTTGCCTTCAGGTGCATTTCCTGCATCTCGACCCATGTTCATTAGATCGTCTTTGGCTTGGTGCAGACTTTGAGCACAAACTTCTACTTTCTGGTAAAGCTCTGGGTCATCTTTCGCTAATTCTTTGACTTCGTTCAAGCGTTGTAGCATGGTTGCTATTTGCTGCTTGACGGCTTTCGTCCTGCCGAAGACAGTCAGATTCTCATTGTCTTTCGTGAATTCAAATGAGTCAGTAATCTTGAGCACGTCGTGCACTAAGCCATTGATGTCATCAGTGATTTTCTTATTGCGGCTGATTCGTTGCGCCTCATGCTCGATTTGATCTTGCATGTGTAGCAACACACCGAAGATGGAAATTTCAAAGCACAATGGAATGCTAACGAGCAGCAACCCTTTGTGTAACAGTGTCAATTTCATGGTAGGTATGACAGCAGGTCAGTATTGGCCGTGGTCCCAGCCTATTATACTGATCGACCGGCCTGACGTGTTGACAAGCGCTGGAAGCGCGCTCTAGCTTGATAGGTGTCCCGCTGTTTGAGTGGCTACTGCCGCTTCAGATTCTGCTTGTGATTGCGCTTCTATTTCTGCTTCTGCGTCTAATTCTGGGTCCGTTTTTTTAGGACGCCCCGTCTTTTGATTGATCAGTCGATACACCGCCGGCAATACCAGCAATGTCAGCAGCGTTGCAGAAATGATTCCACCTAATACTACCAGCGCTAATGGTCGTTGTACTTCCGCACCGGTGCCAGGACTGACGATCTTTGGAATCAGACCGACGGCGGCCACCATCGCCGTCATCATTACTGGACGAAGGCGAACTGTCGCTCCTTCACGCACAGCTTCGTCGAGTGATGTGCCGCGTTCTTGCAGCTGCATGATGTAGCTGATCAGAATAACGCCGTTTTGCACCGCCACCCCAAAGAGCGCGATGAAGCCGATGATGGCAGGCACCGAGAGAGTTTCGTGTGAAAGATATAGTGCGACGATGCCACCAATCATGGCGAATGGAACGTTCAACATAATCAATCCAGCATTTCGCAATGAATTGAACGATGCAAACAACAAGAGGAAAATAAGCAGTAGAACGCAAGGCACCACAATTGATAATTTTGCCATGGCTCTTTGCTGATTTTCGAACTGACCACTCCAAACAAGTTTGTAACCTCTAGGAATTTTGACATTCTTCGCTACGCGTTCTTGTGCTTCGGCGACAAATCCGCCCAAGTCTCGTCCGCGAACATTGGCTAGAACAGCAGTTCTTCGTTGTCCATTTTCTCGATTGACAGCGACATAACCATTGTCGATGTGTATTTTTGCAATTTGGGATAATTTGATGTGTGCACCGGTAGGTGCAATCAAGAAGATATCTCCGATTTGCTCGGGTGTGCTGCGATAATTTTCATGGAATCGAATTAGCACATCGAATCTCATGGTGCCTTCAATCACCTCAGTGACAGCTTGTCCGGCGAGAGCAGCGCGAATGATAGTCTGTACATCCGCGACGTCTAGTCCCAATCGAGCTATTTTGCCACGATCGATCTCGATTTTTAATTGCGGCAGACCCAAGAGCTGTTCTCGCTGCATATCGACCGCACCGCGCACTTTACTTACTTCATGCAAAATGTTTTCGGCGACAGAGTCGAGCGTTTTCACATCTGGCCCGAATACTTTGATGCCGAGGTCAGCTCGAATTCCTGCTACCAGGTCGTCGATCATGTCAGCAATCGGCTGTGAAAAACTGAACATCAAGCCTGGAATCTCGTCGATCTTATCTGCCATGAGGTCAACCAGTTGTTCTTTGCTCTTGGTTGTTGTCCACTCACTTTTCGGTTTCAGACCAACGTAGATGTCGGTCGATTCGACCCCTTCCAAACCTGGCCCCGTACCGGAGCGACCTGTTCTGCCGACGACAGTGGTTACTTCCGGAAACTTCTTCAGTATCTTTTCTACGATGTTGCAGACTCGTGCAGTTTCGGTATGGGCAGTGCTTGCATGCAACTTTGTGCGCAAAAGAATTGGACCTTCGTCGAGCGAAGGAATGAATTCTGAACCGAGAAAAGGCACCAAACAGAAGCTTGCAATCAGAGCAACAACGGCAACCAGCATTGTCTTCTTGGGATTCAGAATTGCCGAGTTAAGTGCTGGTTTGTAGACCTTAGTGATCCAATTGACCACATAGTTTTCACGCTCCTTCAGCGGTTTCTGCATGAAGTAATAACACAGCACTGGAATCACAGTGAGTGCTACAACAAGCGAACCGATCAACGCATAGATGAAGGTGAGAGCGAGTGGGTGGAACATCTTTCCTTCCACGCCTTCCAGCGTGAATAGAGGCAAATAGACCACCATAATAATGCCGATGGCGAAAACGATTGGTCGTCCAACTTCGTGCGCAGAGAATCGAATCGTTTCCAAAACCTGTTCTTTCGTGCGCTTGTCTCGATGGTGCGACAAGTTTCTGAAGATGTTTTCGACCATGACGACGCCTGCGTCAACGATAACTCCAAAATCCACCGCGCCCAGCGTCATGAGATTGGCGCTCAACCCTGAGAATTTCATCAGAATAAAGCTGAAGAGCATTGACAAGGGAATGATGACAGCAACGATCAAGGCGCTAGGAATGTGCAGCAGAACGGCTGTAAGAATGATGATTACCAGACCGCCGCTGAAGAACAGAATTTCTTTGACTGTCTCGATTGTTTTATCGACCAGTTCGGTCTGATCGTAGTACGGAACGATTTTCACATCAGGCGGTAATTCGCTCTGGATTTCTTCGACCTTTTCTTTTACTTTCGCGACAACTTCTTTTGTGTTTGCACCCTTGCGCGTCATTACCATTGCGGTGATCGATTCGCCGTTGCCGTCTTTGGTCGCCGAACCTCGTCTGAAACCTTCGCCGACGACTATTTCTGCAACCTGTTTTAGTTTGACGGGCGTTCCATTAATCGTTTTGAGGACGATAGATTGGATGTCCTCGATGCTCTCGAGGCGGCCGATTCCTCTGATAATTACTTCCTGTCCAGCTTTTTCGATAAAGTTACCACCAGCATTTTCGTTGTTGGCATTAACCGCTTTGATCAGATCCGTCAGGTTGAGTCCATAACTGTGCAGATCTTGCGGGCGCACGATGATGTGATACTGCTTGACGAAGCCCCCATAGGTGGCAACGTTGGCGACGCCGGGTACAGCCCTGAGCTTCCTTGCTACATCCCAATCCTGGATAGTGCGCAGGTCGGTAAAATTGCGTTTATCGCTTTCCAGGCAATACATATAGACGTTGCTGAAACTGGAGACGACAGGTCCAAGTTGTGGTGTTGGACACTCGGCTGGCAGCGACGAAGACATCTGTAGAAGTCGTTGCTGCACCAGCTGCCTGGCGAAGTAAACATCGGTCGAATCGTCGAATATGGCGGTTATGACCGACAATCCGAAGCTAGAATTGGAGCGGATTTTTTCGATGTGCGGCAATCCATTCAAAGCATTTTCGATTGGATACGTGATCAGCGTTTCCACTTCTTCCGTTGCCATGCTCTGCGGCTCAGTAATGATCTGAACCTGAACATTGCTCACGTCAGGAAACGAATCGGCTGATAAATTCAGCACAGACCAGACACCCAGACCCGACATTACAACCGCTGCTGCAAGTGTAACGACGCGCTGGTTCAGCGCGAAACTGATAATTTTGTTGATCATATGACTCCACAATCACTCATTCGTTCAACGAATTCTCGCTGGCGAATGTTACTCCAATCAGCCGAGGCGAGTTGGAGAAACTAACGAAAAATGACGTGCGGTTTAAATCAGTAATACCCTGTTTGACAGCCAAATATTGTTTTCATGCGGGCTAACAAGTTGTGCAATCTTGACGAGCGTTGGTGGCGGAAAGTATGAGACAACGACAGCGCGGAGGAAATTTTGCACGACTGTCGGATATTTTGGATCTGTTCGTCCTTCCTTGCGAACCGCCAGAAACGGGTCGACTGTGACGATGTGTTCCACATTCCAATCGCCTTCGATGGCAATTGTCTCTAAGTTTGAGATCGTCTGCAGCGCCGCCGTAATCGATAGCACCTGTGCTACCAGAAACAGCACCACCGGCAAGATGGAAAATAACTTACGTCTATACATGGACCATAGTGTAAAGGCTTCACCTTTCAGTTTCCTGTCAAGGTGCGTCAAACCCCCAAGCGGTGGCCCAAGCAGGACTGCGCCAACGGTCCATTCCTTGACCTGGCTGGAGGTTAGCTGGCCATGCCTCGACCAGGATCTATGGCGTGCCCGTGCCGACGCACCTGCCGGAGCGCGTATGCATTCACCTCTTCAATGGCAGATTGATACTGCGAACTCGAATCATGCGAGAAGGTATCTCTTAACCCCGAAGGCTTTTTTGAGTAGCGAACGAGAGCAGCGACTTCGCTGTGACCTTGACCAATCTCTTCAGTCGAGTTGATCCATTCTTCTCGATCGATTTCGCTGTCATCTACTCCGGTCAGGCTGAAAGTCAAATTGTAGATTTCCTGCAAAGACAAAACTGGTAGCATGTAAGCTGAGGTTGTAGCTCCTTGCTTCGCAGAAACAGCTTTAGCAGCAGTCTCGAATCGATTGTCTTTGCACCATCCTTTTTCGTACGAGAAAATGCCGATGATTTTTCCACCGAAGAAGTAAACAACAGCGCTTGTGTTTTTTTCGTTGTCGCGAACTACGAAACATCCAGGCGCTTTTTGTGAGTTGATTTGCTCGCTCGATTTGTTGAAAAAGTCTTGTACTGGAGCGCTTTTCGGTTGGTCCTTATGATGACCTTCGAAAAATGCAGCAGCCGCTAACGCTGTTTCCTCGCTTAGTGAATGTACTGAAAACTCTGCTTGCTGTTGCAGCAAATCTATTTGCGCGCGAGCAAATGCCGCCTCACCAAAGATGTATCCTTTCACTCCGCGCTTGCCGTAAACGCAGGAGAGTACTCTGCCTCTGAAGAGGATCAACGTCGCTCTCGACTTTTGTTTGCTGCTGGAAATTTTGATGCAGCATGTGCTTTTGTTTGCAGCAAGCGAACAGAAAACAGCATGCTGATTGAAGTTTCTAGATTGAATCGTCATGCCGACTGACATATCAGCTGCCGGTGTTAAAACCGCGTCGGCTCTGCCGCTGAACTTCTGTCTTTTGAATGATCCGCGTCTTTTGAAGTCGTTTCGGTTCTGAAATCCAAACATAATGCACCCCGCAGTTAGCGTTGCAGTTGAGTAAGACCGGTTTTGACGACAGCTAGTAAAAGTGGGGTTGCTATCGCTTGAATTCCATTAAACCTGCCAATTGTGACTTTTTAGAACCCTCCCCGCGATTCCGGTGGGATAATGTCTGGACAGTCGGAATCGCACCTGAAGGCGGATTAAAATGAACAGTTGGGTAATCTCTGCGTTCGTCTCTATGTTTTTCGCTGGATGCACTTCTGTTATCGCGAAGAAAGGCTTGGAAGGAATCTCTGGTGATCTTGGTCTAACAGTTCGAACGTGTTTTGTTTTTGTTTTTACTCTTGTCTTTGCATCGTTCGTGGTGCCAATGAAAGATTGGTCAGCGCTCAAGAGTTCCAATTGGATTTGGCTTGGCGCCTCAGCGGTGACAACTACGCTTTCGTGGATCTTTTATTATCGCGCGCTGAAATTGGGCGATGTTGCAACTGTTGCGTTAATCGACAAAGGAAGCGTTATCGTTGCGGTCATCCTCGCTGCAATCGTCTTCCACGAAAGTCTAAGCTTGAGCAAATGCTTGGGCGCTGGACTAATTGTCGCTGGGCTCGTAGTTATTTCTAAATGGCCTTAGTTCCGGGGACCAGATATTTGCCCACAGCCGCTGGCTATCGACAATTTTATCGTCGGGCAATTCTGGCTGTCGGCAGAATTGCATTTGTTGGATGGCATCGAGTGCGTTTGAAGCGAGACTCGATGGTCTGACAGTTAGTCGTGCAGATACTGGAAGATGTAGAGCAAGGTCATCATCATTCCGAACCACACAACGATTACGCACGCTAAAGAATTGTCCATAATAAAGAAATGGTTATCCCGTCAAATTCGCTGGAAAGTAAGTAATGAGCAGCTTATACGGGGATGGGTTAACGCTCGGTTAAGGCAGTCACTATTGTAAACAGACGCTTGAACAATCCGCTCAATAGTTGGATGATGGGCTGATCTCGCGGAGGACTTATGAGTCAAACTACCGAACGAAAAGCCAAATTGGAAGGACGCATTGCCCAGCTTAACGATGTTGAGTCTCTGGAGCGCCTGGTTCAGTACGCATTTCGCGGCGGAAAAGCGAACAAATCTTGGACTGGCGAAGAACATCTCGTGAAGGGACCACGTATAACGATTGATGGATTGAAGGCAATCCTTAACGGATCGGACCAAGCTATTTTGCTTGCGGAAATGGTTGAAGGTGCTGAGCGAAAACTCGTTGGTTGTATTCATTTGCAAAAAGAAGGTGAGCACGGACACATCGGCATGCTCGCTGTTGATCCCGATACGCAAAGCAGCGGCGCCGGGAAATTTTTGATGAAGTGGTGCGAAGAATACGCGAAAGAACATTATCAATCGAAAGACATTGTTGGCGAAGTGGTATCAGGTCGCCCTGAACTAATGGAGTGGTATCATCGCATGGGCTACAACCCAACTGGCGAAACCGCGCCATTTAATCCGGAAGGCGTGACTCATTTAGTCGAAGGTTTGCACTTCGTCAAGATCAGTAAATCGCTAACTACTTAGTAGTCGCGGTCAGGTGCGCTTTGTATCGCTCGCGTGTTTCTTGCGCTTGATCTGATGCACCTTTCTCTTCGAGTTTTTCGATGTACCAATTGATGGCGCGCTTAATTCCGGGGTGACCTTTGTAGCGGTGATACTGCATTTGAGAAATGCCATCATCGACTAACGCGAGCTTCTCTTCATCATTTGTGGATTCGCAGATGTGATAAATCATGTTGTTTCGCACGTACTCTGCGCTCTCTTGTAATTCAATCGAGGTCTGCATCAACTCTGATGATGTTGCGAGAAGCGTCTTTGCTTCCATCAGACGATCTTGCGTGACGTACAAAATTGCCAGCTCGCCTAACGTGTAAGAGAGTTGCACGTTTCCATTGCCACCCAGTTTTGTCAGAATGTCTATTGCTTTCGTGAACTCAGTTTCGGCAGCAGCCACACGACGCTCTTGCAGTAAGATGTGCGCATTGAATCGGTAAGCAACAGCGAGCAGTTCCATCAGTGCAGGATCGCTGCTGGAAGCCAATTTGTTGATCGATTTTTGAATGTGTGTGCGAGCCTCGCTCAATTCTTTCTGCGCGATGTACACTGCCGCTAATCCAATTTGGCATGTGTTAACGGCAAACATCGATTCTGGCAGGTCGTGTGCTTGTTCCAAAGTGCTGTACAAAAGTCTTTTGCATTGTTTCAGCTCACCCAGCGCATATGCTGATTTAGCCGCTGAGAATCGCGCTTTCCAGAGTTTGGTTTTGGGATCAGTTGAAACCATTCCGTCAGTCAGTTTGTGAACCGTCATATATAATCGTCTCCATGACAAGAGTCTCGCAGTGCTGAGTTCCTCAGTGCTGGTATGTTCGCATGTGCAATCTAAGGTGTCTACTGTACGGAAGCCGACTATATGCGTCTTATCGACCCTGTCTTATTCTTCGATTGATTTGGCGAGCGCACTCAAATGCATTCTGAACGTGTAGTTCGCGTCCTTTTCGCGCTGCTTCAAGTAATCTTGAAACTGAAATTGAGCTCTCAGACTTTTGCCCTCTGCTGCGGATTCCGCCTGGTGTCTCTCTTTCGATTTGATTGTTTGAGCCACGCCAAGTATTTGTTGCACGTGATTCGTTTCCACAAAAACAACTCCGTCAGCATCGAGAAAAGCGGTATCAGATTTGGTGACAAAGAAATCGCGGAAGTGCGCGCTCGTTAAAGCATCCGGTTCTCTTGAGTCTAGTCTGGCTGGACCAGCAGGATATGCTCCGTAAGAAAATACTGGCAGCCCAATCTGAATTAAATCGCTAGTATCTCGGTGCAATCCCCATACGACGATTGCTTTGATTCCGGCAAGTTTCGCCTCTAGAACTACGAGGTCACCGATACAAGCTTCATCTTCACGACCCTTGTTGTCTATGACGAGAATTCCATTTTGAATCTCTGTAGTTTCGATCGTCTCAAGGAAGATGTCGACGCTGCCGTAGTGACGAACAGGGATTGCTGGTCCGGTAATCATGGAGTTAACGTTAGCGATTGGTCTTATTCCTGCGGGTGCAATTCTGTATGGCAGCTTCAGGCGCATGCACGCATCAACTATTTGTGCGGTTGCGATTGCGTTGTCAGTTTGCGTCGTAGTGGTCATGAACACCTCGAAAGCGCCGTAACTGCAATATTCTACTGCAACCTGCAGACACCGCATTGCACTATAATATTCAATTAGTAGTCGGAAATTTCATCGAATGCACTGCATTTGGTATCTGACTTAGAGGAGCCGAGTGTCTGTCAGTGCGCTATTAACATCTCGAAAGTTTTTGACGCCCGCCGACATAATCGGCAGCACTTTTCGTGAAGCAAGACTGAGCTGGAAAAGTACAGTCATCATCTTCTTTGTGCCGGCGTTTATTGCTAGCTTTTCTTACTACGTGGAGAGCTGGCCTACCTCGCATCCAACGACGTCGGCAATCGAATTATTGCTGATTAGTGTTGGTCTAGTTCTTCTGCTGATGTCGCGTTTTGTCATGCGTTCAAAACAATTCGCACTTCTCATGCACTGGGCTAAACAGTCATCAGATATTTCGTCAGCGATTCGAGAGGCCCAACAGAATAAGTGGCTGGTGTTCAAGGTCGTGTGGCCAGCGTTAGTTTTAGATGCCACTCTAATGCTAGGTGTTCACTATTTAGTTCGCGTGCTACGAGAGACTCACAATGCGGGGCTCGAAGCCTTTGTGTTGCTGGGCAGTGCGATTGTTCTCGAATTGCCATATGCAACGATAAATCTTCTAAATTTGCTATTCATGGTCATCTACGTCAAGGAAAAGACTTCCGTTGGAACTACTTGCAAGAGATTTTTTCAACTAATGTTGAACAATCCCACTTACGTAGCAAGTTTCTTTCTTCTGTACGTGTTTATTTCCATGTTGTTGGATCTTACGTCCTTACTCGTTTTTTCCATTCCTAGCTTTTGCGAATATATTCCGATGATCGGTAAAGACAACATCTTGGTGCACATCGTTGAGAGCATCTTGATGGGTATCGCGAACGGTTTTCTGAATGCGGCTAATACTTTTGCCTGTGCCGCATTATACGAACAAATGACAATGCGCAGCGAAGCTTCTGATTTGATTGAGCAAATCAGCGATGCGCAGTGAACTTTCTGATTTGATGGAGCAAATCGTCGAGGCTCACTGAATCATATTGTTGATGATGTCTTCAGTGACCGGCGTTGACCAGGTGGTGTAGTTGAGCGTGCTCTCGTCGACCACTCCAATGAGGTTTCCATCTTTGTCAAAAGTTGGACCACCAGAGTTGCCTGGCAGCGCGAGTCCTTCAAACTCGAGCATTGTTCGATCAGGATCTTCTCCGGGGAAGTATTCCTTTGGCAAGCTCATGTCGCCCAGGTCGCTTAACTGTCTTGCTGCGTGAAATTTTGAGGGCGACACGTACAGGCTGGTCGACGAGCCCGGATAACCGAGGCTGTTGGCTCCGTCCCACGGGGATAGCTGACTGTCTTTCGCAATGCTAACGGGCTTACAGAGCGCGTCGGCAGATGCACCCATATCGACTGACACGATTGCTAGCTCGTGCGGACGATCTGCAACCGCTGTCTGCACTGGAAACTCGCTGCCGTCGGTTGTAGTGAGACGCAGATTGGGCAGTGCTTCCCCAACCGTGTCGCCTTCGATGACATGGAGTGCCGTCAGAATATGGCATTGATCGCCATCTTTGCCCACCATAACCCCGGAGCCCTGAACCATCAAATCCTGACCGTAGTCGCCTCGCATCTTGACTGTTTGGTCTTTGTGGTCCTGGTAAATCTGATATGCAAGCGGGTCTCGCTGTGCATCGGTGAAAGTGCAACCCAGAGCGTCGCCGCCTGCCTTGAGTGCTGGAATCTGTCCGGCGTCTGGCAGCGTGGAGCACAGCTTTCCGTCAGTACCAGTGACCAACAAATCCCGGAGCGAGTCCATGTTGCCGAAATAAAGTTCCGATGGATCGACGGTAGATTTGTTCTGCGGGCGGTCCGGAGCGTTTCGCTGTGCTTCGAGCAGATCGAAGTTTGGTCGCGCTGGCATGGGGACTGGTGCCGCTTCCAATGTCTTATCTAGAGGTGCCAAAGGGGTTCCTCGGTGCGTAGAAATGATGGTAAAGGGGGCGTCGAAGCCAACGGCTTCGGGTCGATTGGGGAATCAACTAGAGCACGATACGCGAAAACTTGTGGCGCTGGCATGACAGTGATTTCCGCCAGCCAGTCATGGATTCGCATTTCCTACCAGTTATGGTTTCGCACTTCGTGCAGTCATGGATTGGTCATGGAGCAGTCAGGCTTCAGTCATGTACCGTGCGTAGCATTCACCCATCGACCTCTTCAAACCCCTTACCCTTCACTTTCTGCAGTCTTTGGAGAATTCAAAATGGTAGACGTAATCAGCGATGGCGATCACGCAATAAAGGCTCAAGACAATTCAGCGTATGCTCTTGTCGGCACAGATGCCACAATCGATTTCAAGAATTTCTCGCGCATGATGCCGCGCCAAGATGGGGGCACTCCGATACTGCCAGGGTTGGCGTCAGACCGCGACCTGCTGGCGCAGCTGACTGAAGACAAAGGCTCTGACCATGTGCCGCCAGACCGCCCATCGGTTGAACATATCGGGCGCGCTGAGCATCCACTTCGCGAACAAGTTGCTCAATCAGACACGCAAACCCAGCCTATGACGGAGGACCAGGCTCGACAGGCGGTGAAGGCTGCAGACGAGGAATTCATTTGGGCTCAAGGCGAGGTACAACGCATTGCTAACGGAGCCAAACCGTCGAATCCTTTCGTCGATTTAGCATATGTTCTCGCTGGTGGCACCACATATGACACTAGAGTCAATCTGGGTGATATCGCAGTACAAAACGGAGACACTAAAGGAGCTATAGCTGCTTACGAAGATGCTTTGTCCAATTACATGAGTGGTCCTCTGGCTATGAACACAGGAGGTGATGCGAAGCCCGAGCCGCCAGAGGACCTCATGGATAAGTTGAAAGCTGTTGGAGTTTCGAAGGAGCAGGCGCTTGCAGCCATCGATGAGCCTAAGCGGTAGTTAGAAGTTTGAGGCAGTCTAACTGGTCGGCAGTCTCCATCGTGGCGACAGCCGGCCAGTATGGACATTACTTAAAAGTACAACGGAGCGCCGGCTTCCAAGCCAGCTGGGGCCGCCGGTCTCCAGACCGGCTCAACTTAGTCATGGATTGGTCATGCGCTGGTCAGGGTTCAGTCATGGGTCCTGCTTACTATTAGCACATTGAAACGGCGCGATGCACTTACTACCTCACCCGCACTGCGCAACCCCACCCTTTCACTTCACTGGAGTTATCACCATGGCAGATATCAACAAAATTGGAGATTCCGCAGTCGCTTCAACCCCGGAGCGTTCAACTCTGTCAACTCAATCAGCCGATTTGCTCAGCGACTTCAAAACGATTGTCGGATCGCAACAGCCACAAGATTCAACCAAGGCACCACTTGATGGATTGGCTTCAAACGACGACTTGTTGAAGCAAATTTCAGACCAGCTCGATAAAAATCCAATCGTAACGGGTCAAGGTGCTGAAGGCGGCGCCATCGATTCAACGGCTACTCTCGCTAAATTAGATCAATACGACGATGTTTTGCGCAATCTGTATCGCCAGGGACTTCCTACTCAACCCGATGAAATGGCTGCTTTGAACCAGATTGTGTCATCAGACCAGAGCATGAACGACGTACAGAACGCGGTGGCAACTGACACATCACTGAGTGCGGAAGACATCGTCGATCGTTTGCAAAAAGCTGTCGATAAACAAATCTCATCTCGCGAAGATTTGGGCGATGTGGCGCTCAAGGCTGGCGACGGATCGACTGCTCTGGCTGCTTACGAGTCGGCATTGAAGATGCAACTTAACAATACATTCGCATCTCCTCAAGCAGGTGAAGAACTCTTGAACAAAATAGGAGCATTCGGAATCTCTAAAGAAGAAGCAATCAGTTCGGCCACGGGTGGTGCTGAGCAACAATCAGAATAGACTGTTAAAGCTCTTTCGCTGATGACACTGGAGTGGCAGCGGGAACGACAAATTTAAATGTGCTTCCTTTCCCGATTACGCTTTCAGCCCAAATTTTTCCGCCATGAAGATCGATGAATGATTTACAGATTGCAAGCCCCAGTCCAGAGCCACCAATACTCGCGCCAGCTACTTGCTTGAAACGGTCGAAAATTGAGTCGAGCATTTCGTGGGGAATGCCCTTGCCCTCGTCGGCAACTGACACTTCGACATTGTTTCCTTGCTTGATTGCCGACACTCGAACAGTTCCACCCGAAGGAGAAAACTTGACTGCATTGCCAAGCAAATTGGAAACTACTCTGATTAACTTGCCGGCATCACCACGAGCGGTGGCATCGCACGGAATATACTCGACTTTGACTCCGCGCTCTTTCGCCCACTCTTGCATCGGTTCGACGGCTGATTTCAGCACCTCTGTAATATCGACGTCTTCGATGTTGCAAGGCATCATTCCTGACTTGATTTTTTCAATATCGAGTAAATCGTTGATGAGAGTGAGCATGCGTTGGCAACTCAATTGAGTAGCAGAGGTGAGTTTTGCACCACGCTCGGTCAGCGTGCCTAACATTCCGTCTTCTAACATCTCAAGACAATTTTGAATTGTAGAAAGCGGTGATCGCAAGTCATGACTGACCATGGCAAGAATCTCTTGACGCAGCTGTTCGGCCTGCATTCGCTCATTGATGTCGTGAATAACGCAGAACGTCGACGCTTCCTTCTTATCAAATTTAGCTGACCACAATGTATGCAGTTCTGCGTTGTTTTTCCATTTGATTTTAAGCTGAATCGTTCCCTCACTCGTTGGAGTTTTTTGCAGGTCGTTGAAAAAGTCTTGTGCACGAGCGACATCTGAAGCGTCGACCAGCTCGACCAGATAAACGCCGATTAGATCTTCAGGTTCGCAATCGAGCATCGTTTTGCAGGCTTTGTTGATTGTGGATATTCTCCCCTGCTCGTTCATCGTCAGGATAATGTCGTGCGCATTCTCGACCACGACGCGCTCTCTGTGAATTACTTGTTCGAGTGCGCTAACTAATGAATGGAACGATTTGTCCAATTCAGCCAGTTCGTCGCCGCCACCGAGTTCAGGTGCCATCGGTTTGCCTGCCGCGAACAGATAAGCATTTTCATTTACTCGTTTCAGCCTGCCGGTCACACGCACGATGATGAACAGCGCCAACACTGCCGATAAAATGAAATTCAACGCCAAACCAGCGATGAGCGCATCGTGAGTCTGCTTTCGCAGCATCGCCTGTTTCTCAGGCTCGTGTACGACCATGTCATCAAATTGGCGACCCACGTCAATCAGGTTGTCCGAGAGAATTTGGGCTACGAACGGTCGCAGTTTTTCGAAAATGCGCCTGCGCACCTTCACTTCTTCTTCCGGGGCGCGCTCGAAAGATTCGCGCGCTTGTCTGATCAGTTCGACAGCCTGCTTGGTCGCAATTTCTGACTGATGTAAGACGTTCAGATGGTTGGGTTTGTCGGCGAGGAGTTTGTCGAGTTCGACGTAGTCTCGATTGATGGTGTCATACTGTTCTTGAAATTCAAAAAGACTAACACGATGCTTGCGCAACGGCTTTTCACCGACATTTTCAGCCGCGAAGGCAGTCAAGTCTTTCTGCAGCTTCTGCATGGCGCGGCTGATAAAAGTCGCATGGATAGCCAGCTCCGCTTCTGTTTCAGCATCTTTCTGCAAGTTGCCCAACCAGGCCAGCAAGCCTAGCTGAAAGATCATTGGAATCGTCACCAATGTCAGTAGTTGTGGAGCGAGCTTCAATCCGCGTGGCATGCGAATAATCTATCATTGAAGCAAGGAAAACGAAAGCGTGATAGTATTCTCGCCCGATGCATCGTGAGATTTGAGCTCCAATTTTGAGGTGAAATTGCAGAAAATTCTTTTAGTCGATGACGATGAGCCGCTGTGTCTTGTTGTGTCCGAGAGACTTTTAGCCGAAGGATATTCGCTCGATATCGTGCACAACGGTGAGGACGCGTGCGAATACCTGGCAATGGGAGCATATGACCTGGTCGTGCTCGACTGGTCGATGCCCAAAATGACCGGAGTCGAAGTATTGCGCAAACACCGTGCTGCTGGCGGTCAAACGCCGATTATCATGTTGACCGGCAATGCCAGCATCCAGGAAAAAGAAGAAGGATTGGACTCGGGCGCAGACGATTATCTGACCAAACCATTCAGCACCAAGGAACTTTCAGCGCGCATAAGAGCATTGTTGCGCCGTCCACCTGCCATCGTCGGCGATACCATCAAATTGCACGATCTAGAACTAGACACCAAAGGACATCGAATCAGCAAAAACGGAGCCGAAATACGCCTACAACCCGGTGACTTCGCACTACTAGAATTTTTCATGAAAAACGCAGGCGCCGTCTTCAGCCCAGAAGCAATCATCCAACGAGTCTGGGGTCACGAATCAGAAGCATCAGTAGACAGCCTCCGAACCTCCATAAAACGAATTCGCCAAAAGATAGACAATGGTGGTGACGACTCGACCTCCCTAATAGAAACGGTCCCGCGCGTGGGTTACGGAATGCGAAAGTAGAGTGACAAGGACGCCGGCAAGGAACGCCAGTACGGAGCGCCGTCTTCCAAGCCGGCTTCGCCAGAGTCAATGCGATCAGGTAGAAGAAACCACCATAACCAAACCCTGAGTCATCCGCACCAACTCCTCGGCATTAGTGGAAAACATAGCATGGTGCGAACCCCCACCAGCCCAAATCACGGGGTAATCAAATAAGGCCTTATCGATAATAGTTTTGATCTGCGCTGGATGCCCAACCGGAGCAACTCCGCCAACTTCCTGCCCGGTAGCCTCCAACACAAAATCAGCACCAGCTCGGCCTATCTTCTTAATCCCAAGTTCTTTCGCCACCATTTTAAGGTCAACCCGATGTGCACCACTGGCGATGATAAGTAAGGGCGCCGATTCCGCAGAAAAAATCAAGCTGTTAGCAATTGCACCAACTTCACATCCCAGTTCCGCTGCGGCTGCAACAGCGGTTGGTACTGATTGCGCGAATTCGCGCACTTCGCCAGATGCGTTCAAACTCTTCAATGTTTCTCGAACTTTTGTCAGCGCGTCCATCAAAAATTCCTGCGCATCCGTGCAATCAATTCCTGGTCTAAGCTCGATTTCGGAATATCTTTGAATGTATGCGACTGTAGATTGAACACTCCAGCCGCAGTGCCAACTCGATAACAGAAAAACGTGCGGTCGTCTTGCCCGACGAGGCGGTCGACGTTCAATTTTTCTTCGTCGGCAATTAGTTCAAATTGTGGCGACGAACTGATCTTGTTAAAGAAGTTTTGGATAGTTTGAATTTTGATTTTTCTTCCATCAACTCTAAACATCTGAGGTCCGAGCAAGTCAGCATCTTTCTTCGTCAACGTGAAGCAGCACATGGTGTGAACGCCGTTAGTAAGCTGGTTGCGGAAGTCTTCAGGCAGCTGCTGAAGAGTATCAATTGCTCCGATGAACTCTACTTTGATTTCTTCGGTATCAGATGTTATCGATTCGAGCGTCTCTTTTTCGATGAAATTGTCGAATTCATCCAGATATAGTGCAACGGGCGGATGCTCTGCTCCGGTCTCATTCGAGAGTGACAGCGCAGCTTGCTTTACACCCGTAACGATCAAACTGCCAAGCACATTTCCATTCTGTTCCAGCTTGCCTTTTGGCACTTTCACGATTAAAACTCTGCGTTTTTCTATCAGCGTTTTCAGCCGCAAATCTCCCACTGGTTTGGTGAGAATTGAAGCAATTCGCTCATCACCGAGCATTGGAGTTACTCTATTCAAAATCGGCTCGACCCAGGGAATCCACTGTTCGCTGCGAGCTAGTTTTTTGTACTGCCCCCATGTTTCGAGAAGAGTTGTGTATTCTGCGCGCTCGAATCTACGCTTCTCAATCGACTCCAGCAGCACATCTCTAAAATCGTTATCATTGAGAAGAATTGGTAAATCTGCCAGTGTTCGTCCGTTTGCCATAAGCAACATTACGGCGCTGCGCAGGATGTGTGCTGTCTGTTGGCTCCATTGACTCTGCGCATTTGGAAGCTCGGTGTACATTGCTTTGAAACCATATACGATGGCAGATGCTGCACTCTGCAGATCTCCGTCTTCTGGCATTTCAAGCGGGTTGTAGCCAATTGAATTATTTTTCTGAGTCGGATCCAACAGGCTAATACGTTTCGCCAAAGTCTTTCCGTTTGGATGGATAGAAATCCAACGCGCAATTAATTCGCTCAGCTTTCCATCTGAATCAACAATCACAACTGCGCGCTCTGCTGCCTCGATGTCGTGCACGACCATGTTTGCCATCAGTCGAGTTTTGCCTTTGTCGCTCGTTCCTAATATAAGAACGTGTGGACTCGTTTCGCGAATTTTAGAAGTCAGTGTCAATTCTTTTGCGGCAAGTGGCTTCCACGCTCTCCATTCGCGTCTGACGCCTAGCGGCATGCCACCGGGCTGCAACGGTCGATTGAGCAGCTTTAATTCCTGACTGTGCTGTTTTTTGAATTGCGATGGGATGTATTTTTTCTTTTCCAAAACGTTGGCTATGCCGTTTGGACTGAGATAAGCGTATGAAGCACATACAGCTGCGACTGCCACCGCTCCGAGACCCAGTGCAACGTACATAAATTTCATGCTGATGCTTAACTGGGCGAACCAAACGATAGCTTGCTCAAAGGGATTGGAGAAGGTGATGCTGATCTGGTAACCGCTTTGTAGCGTGAAGACTATACTCGCGATGGCGACAAAGACAAGCGATGCGGTGAGAACCATCGCCATGTGTGTGTTGGTAAATTGTCTGACTTGTTTGGGTTCTTGTCGGGGACTACTCTCGGTGCTGGGTTTTCGTTTTATTTCCGAATTCAGCGCCTTACCCGATTCGTTACGACTTGGCTTAGCCGGAGTTTGCGAATCCGGTTTTGTAGGAGTTTGCGAATCCAGTTTATTTGGCGAAGGAGTTCGCTGCGAGGTGCCTGAAACAGTGGAGCGAGACAGAACGTAATCTTCTTCTGCTGGCGGCCAGTTGGCTTGATCTTCCGCATCGTTAGTTACAGCGGCACCGCAGTTAGAGCACTGAGTATCAGTGCATTTAGAAACGGCTCCGCACGTTTGGCAGATTATTATGTCCAAAAGGAGAACTCCGAAATGGCTGTGCCGATTTCGATTCAAATAAGGATTAGTAAGGCCACAGATGTTACGCTCCGCCTGAACTAATGTCTAGAGCGCAACCTGCTAAACTGACCAATTCAGAGCCAAATCCCCTCCGCGAAGTAAAAAAGTGAAAGCGTCATTCAAGTTGTCCTTAGTTGCCATTTTGTTCAGTGCTGCCGCAGTTGCCTCCGCGGCTGCCCATGTATCTGCAGCTCAAACTGAGTCGCCAGGCTATCCGCCTTACGTGACGGATAAAAAACTGCACGCCACGAGCGATTTGCGCGGTAAGAAGGCGCCAAAAATGCATGTGGCGAAATGGCTAACCGGTCACGCTCCGCGCACGAAAGGCAAAGTCGTGCTCATGGATTTCTGGGCAACATGGTGCCCTGACTGTCACCGGCTCATTCCTGAATTGAACAAATTCAAGCAGAAATTCGGCGATGATTTGGTCATCATTGGCATTACCGATGAACAAGAAAGCGTTGTCAAAAAATTCCTGGAGACGCATCCGATTGAGTCCAACATTGCGCTGGCGCCGGACAAGAAAATGTATAACTACGTTGGCGTCAAAGGCATTCCGCAAGTGCTCGTGATTTCAGCTGATGGAATTGTACGCTTCCAGGGATACGCTGATTCGAAAGAAGACCCGCTTACCGAAGATAAACTTGCTCAGATCATAAACACGAGCAAAGCCCACCACTGAGTAACCCGTCAAATTGCCACAGGCGCACTGTTTTCAGAGCCGCATAAGCTCAAATTCGACGGGCGCGCTAAAATGGTCTGAATCCTGTCTATAGTGCGCGGAGCTTGCCTAGTTGGCACCAAATCGAAGATACGTTTTCCACAATATAGTCGCTACCGCCAGCACTATTTTGATTGCAACTTCTGCCGCCGTCGGACTCACCGCATTTGATGCTTCGATTACTTTTGCGCAAAACGAACCCGAGTGGAAAACGCACTATCAAGATGGAATTCGCGCTCTCAACGCTGCTGACGCCAAGACTGCCATCGCCGATTTTGAACTTGCGTTGAAGCAATGCGAATCTTCGAAACACACGATCAAAGAGAAAGCCGAGTGTCTGCTATTTCTAGGTAATTCTTACAAGCTTGCTCAACGTCAGGAGGATGCTGAAGCTGTGTATTGGCAGGCTTTTAATATCGTCGAGAAATACCTTAGCGGCGACGATGAAGGCATGCGTGTATGCCTGGAAAAATTGGCTGATTTCTATTTCGATCTGGCACGCTACCGAGAAGCATTACCGCTGTACGAGCGCCTCATTAAGATGCGCGTGCCGATCGTTGGTTCTGATGACCCTTCGATCAATCCATACCTGTTTAAGTTGGCTATGGCGTATTCAGAGACTGATCAACTGGCTGCAGCCGAGGAATTGTACAAGCATTCACTGAAAATTTGTGAGACCGCTTACGGCAAAAACAGCCAGTCTGTAGCGGTGACATTGAACGGTTTGGCGGGTCTGTATCAGGAACAAAATCGATTTTCAGACGCCGAGCCGCTCTATGATCGTGCCTTGAAAATTTACGAGAGTGACAAGGAAAAAAACGCTCTGTCGATCGCAACGATTTTAAACAACATGGCTGAAATGGAATATCGTCATGCTAACTATCAAGAATCCGAAGCGCTTTATTTAAAGGCTATTGCCATACTGGAAAAGCCTGGTGTGCAGGATCCGTCCATTTGTATAACCTGGAATAACCTGGCTGGACTGTTGGATGAAATGCACAGATTTGCGGAGGCCGAGGCTCTGTATAAGCGCTCATCAAATTTAATGAAACAGCGGTTTGGTGAAGATAGTCCTGCTTACGCAGCCAATCTAAATAACCTCGCAAATCTTTATACGCACCAGGGGCGACACCAGGAAGCCGAACCTCTGTTTAAGCAAGCACTCGATATCCGGAAAACAAAGGTGGGACCTGAAACTTTGATTGCCGCGAGAAGTATGGCTGATTTAGCGGAATGTTTGTTCAATCAAGGTCAAGTTTCACAGGCCGAATCGTTGCTCAAATCGGCTGTGGCGATTCGGGAAAAGAATAAAGATCCTGACAACGGAAAGTTAACTCTAATGCTTATTCAGTTGTCGAATGTTTACGTGCGTGAAAGAAAATTCTTGGACGCCGAAACTACACTGAAACATGCATTGGACGCTGAAGCCAAGAACAGTATGGTGGATAGCACAGACCACAAAAATAGGTTGGCACGAATACTCTTACATCTGGGTGAACTAAGTGCGAATCAAGACCGATATGAGGAAGCAGAATCTTACTTCAAGCGCGCATCAGATTTCATGCGAAAAACAGGCAGCAATCACGGTGCGGCTCAAAAGTCGATAGATAACGCACTTGAGATGACACATAGTGTTGAATCCGCGAATCCTGATTTGAAGCTGGCATTGCATCTGTTGAGCGTTGATGGCTTTTCTGCGAGGTTAATCGTGCGTGCATTCGATACCTTGAAGGGGGAGGCTGAGCATCTGATAGCAAGCCCCGACAGTGATAAGGAGAAACTGCGTCGCATTTCTAAAGCCATGCTGTGTCTCTCGTACATTTTTGCTTCGGAATCGGATAGCCGTGACCGCACTCGGCAAGCGTCAATTCTTAGTTTGAAAGCGCTCAGTCGTGCTATAAAAATCGACCCGACTACTGATGATTTGAACCAGCTTTTAAAGTTGGCACTATTGTTTGAAGCCAATGCTCAATACAGCGATTGCGAAGACGCTGTGCGGCAGGCAATCACTGTTGCTACATCAAAGCGAGAAGACTCCGTTCTGGCACGGTCACTCTTTTTGCTGGCGCGAATTCAAGCTGCCGAAGCTGACTACGAAACTGCAATCTTCACAGCCAACGATTTGCGACAGAGATTCTTGGGTAAACAAAACTGTCCGATCAATGAAGCGGATCTTCTGGATTTTTTAGGTGATTGCTACGTAGCCATCGGCAACACCGATGAGGCTGTAAAATGCGCAGAAAAATCACTACAGCGGCGGGAAGTGAGCAGCCCGAATTCTCCTCAAGACCTATTGCCGGCTCTTGTTACTCTTGGGCAAATGCGGCTTGTGCAGAGAGATTCAGTGAACGCAACTCGAGAGCTTGCACGCGCGCTAAAGATTGTCGAGTCTTCTAAATCGATTTCGCAGTCAAGTATTGCGGCCACTGTATACGGTGCCTATGGGGATTTGCAAAGGACTGAGGGGAATCTGGCTGATGCTGCGATATGGTACGACAAAGCTCGTGCTCTCAGCCAAGAGTTGAGGACTTCCGATTTCACGACACAGCTTGCCTTAGCAGCTGATTTAAACTCACTTGCAAAAGTGTATTTACTAAAAGGTGATGTAACTGCGGCAAAACATAGAGCCTACTCATCTTCGGAGATTTTGCAGGCGTACTCTGATAACTCGTTCTCGCAACTTTCATTTGCACAGCAGTGCACTTTTGTCGATGCACTCAAGGAGCAAGTTGACGTATTGTTGTCGATTTGTTCTGTTGATGAGAGTCCGCGCGAAGCATACAGCAGCTTGATGAAGTGGAAAGGGTTGCTAATCGAGTCGTTGCGACGAAAGACGATGTTGGAAAAACTAGGCAATGCTGACCCTGCGACTCACCAACTCTTACAGCAGCTGAACGATAATCACAGGCAGCTCAAACTATTCCTGTCCGAGAACGTTTCGAATTTGAAATCAGATCAGCAAGCTGAAGTTTCGAGGCTTAACATCGAAAGTGAAAGTCTGGAACGGCAAATTTCTCAGAAGTGTGGAGATGTATCTCTCGCGGATCCTCTCGATAAGAAGGAAGTCACCGATGTTCGAAAGTTGCTTGGACCAGATGAAGCACTACTGGACGTTTTTAGCTACAGAGATCTTCAAACTGACCAGGAAATGTACGCGGCAATTTTGCTGACATTGCATGTTTCTCCACGGTTCATAAAAATTGGAAGCGCTGAGGAAGTGAATGAAGCCATCGCCTCCTGGCGAAAAATCGCCGAATCGGCGGCGGTTTCGAAACGCGATCTTAAACTCGATTCTCAACTGGAAATTGGCAAAGAATCATCATCATTATCATCTGTTCCTTCGAGCGGGCCTGATACTCGAAAAGGAAGCGGAGAATCGTCAAAACTAGCTGTGCTGCAGAAGAATTTGTGGGAGCCTATCGCAAAGAGTTTGCCAAATTTGGTTAAAAAGATTTGGATCTGTCCAGATTCTGATTCTGCCACCATTCCCTGGACGCTTTTTACTGATGGTACGCCAATTAGAATGTGCACCATCGATAGTGTTAGAGAATTTTGTTCGCTTAAACAGTCAAAATTGGAGCCAACCAAGTCTCCAAATTTATTGATTGCAGGTGATATCACTTTTGGAAAGGCAGTCCCGAGTTTGCCCGCTACAAGGGCGGAACTCATTGCTCTCACGAATGTCGCAAGCAAGTCAAATGTTGACGTGCAAACATTTAGTGGAATGGATGCGAGAGCGTCAGCATTGACAGCATCTATGCCAGCGAAAACGTTTATACATTTTGCCACCCATGGCTTTTATGCTGGGCCAAACGCGGAGGTGGACAGACATCGTGGCAGATCGCGTAGTAGTTCTCGATCCGTCAGCAACTCTCGCAGCAATCGTGGATCTCTGTCTGCTATTGTAACTGCTCGAAATCCGCTTATGTCTTCGGGGCTGTTGTTGTCTGGCGGACAAATGTCTGGTGATACTACAGGTGAAGGCAAGCTCACAGCCGATGATATTGCTGGATTAGATTTGCATCAATGCGATCTGTTGACTCTCTCGGCGTGCCAAACCGGTCTGGGCAAGAAGATGAGTGGGCAGGGGGTTCTCGGTTTGCGCTCCGCGATTCTAAGTGCTGGAGCTCGCAATGTATTGATGTCTCTGTGGAAGGTCGATGATGATGCCACCTGTGCGCTTATGACCGAATTTTATTCAAACATCATGCTGAAACACCTTGCTCCTGTTGATGCTCTCAGTCAGGCACAGAAAACTCTGCGAAAAACTCCTGAGTGGAGTGCACCGTTCTATTGGGCGGGCTGGGTGCTCGCGGGCGATGGCTATACTGCTTGGAACTAAGCTATCGCGCGTTACCCTTCAACAGATTGATACTGACCGTAGCCAGGTCTGACTGCGGGAATTTGAAGAAATTCGCTGGATCTAGATACAAGCCAGCGTCAGCTGCGATGCGAGTAAAGACATCTATCTCGAGAATGTACTGATCCGAGTAACCGTGTGTGGCATCATATGCGGTGGCTGAGGTCAGTCCTATATTTGCGGCGGCAAGTTGAGGCGCGATGGTGTGCAACTCGATTACGAGAAGTCCGAATCGGCGCACAAATGGCTCCCAGCGTTTGAGGTGCTCCAACAAACCAGCCTCGACTTCATTGTTGTTCAGCCGCTTGCCGCGATAACTGTAGGCACCAGTTGATTGGCTAACTCGACCTTCGAGCTGCAGTTTCGGCTCTTCCCACTGGCGATTGTGGTCGAGGAAAGTGCGCACGTTCAGCAAGTCTTCTAGAGCGATTCCATAGTTTTCGTTGAGGTCGTGCGCGAGAAGATCAGGGCGTCCGATATTGCCCCAGGTAACCTTCGCCCAGATATCCGCTTTTGTCAGATTGGCTCGCGTCACACGAAGAGCAACTTCATTGAAATCTGCACCAACCAGAAGCAGTGGATAGTCTTCAAGCATTTCGCCACGCAGAGTTCGTTGCGAGATCACTTCGAAGATGTGTTGCAAAAACGCACCGTTGCCGCAGCCCATGTCGACGATGCCTTTTGGCTGCTCATCGAGAGGACCGTTGAACAGTTCAATGATTACTTCGTCGATCTTTTTGAAATAGCTCATGTGGGCGCCGCCGCTTCCCCACACATTCATTTCTCGGTCGACATGCAGTTCTGGCATCTCTGGTTTGGTGTTGACCAAAATTTCTGCGTTGCCAAAGATCAGCTCGTCCAGATTTCGAAACGTTGGAATGTACGACACAGTCACGCCGTAAGCACTGGCGCGGCGGGCGAAGAACAGCCCCTTTTCGGTAAATCTGTAAGTCTGTGCTTTCTTTTCGAACCAGCCGAGATAAGCAAAAAAGTCGAGGATTTTGTCGAAACTTTCGGCGTCTTCATGAAATTCTTCCGGCTTGAATGACGCTTCCATAAAGTACTTGTGAAACATTCCGCCCATGCCAAGTGACACGATGGTAGGACCGATGGCGATACCTTCGATGTGGGTTAGCACTTGTTGCTGAATAGACTTGATTTCGGGATCGGTCGAGAATTCGATGCCAAAATTCTCGCGATATTTTTTGAAAATGTTTTCGAGCACCGTAAATGGAGCGCGTTCGAATTTGCGTCGGTGAAATTGACCGGAAAGGCGAAGTAGCGTCACCACATCTTTGTACAGGCGGCAATGTTCGAAGGCGACTGCGCTCTTTTCATTGACTCTGTATTTGACGCGATTACTGACGTTGTCAACTTCGGCGTCGAGCCAGCCTTGCGAGCACAAGATGCGCAATGCGACATTGAGGTAACCCTCGTTCGCTTTGAAGGCTGCGGCTAGCTCAGTCACATCTGCTTCTTTGTGCTCAAGCAAGTGATCCAAGACACCCTTTTCAAGCAGTGTGTAAGCGGTGGGTGCAGTCGCGATTCCGTCCAGATGGCGGAATATCGTGGCGCGAAGGGCAGCTTTATCTTGCTTGGTTAATGACATAGGAAGTGCGCAAATGTTTCAGAGACGTCCGTGAGCGAATTCTAGCAAGACTTGACTGTCATGCCTACGCCACGAGTTTTCCTTTAAGGTGACAACGTTCCCCAACACAAACTTACTATGGCTTCTTCACATCATTACTCAAGAATGGAAAGCTCGCAGCCTGCGAGCACAACTAACGCACCGTCGTCGCTGAATCTACTTTCGCTAAGCGCCGATGCTGGTGTCGCACATTCCAGGAAACCTGCGAACGAAGCAATTATGGGCGTGTTGCATTTGGATGTGAATGACCCAATGGGAGATACGCCTGCTTGGATGCCATCCAAAATGCAACACCCTGATCCGCAATTTCAGTGTGCCTCGACGGCTTCCAATATTTACCGTCAGGCAATGCTGGCAAGCAATGTGATTGATTCGGTCGACGACCCAGATCATCGTGAGTTGATGCAAGTGCTGGTGCCGAATTGGATCAAGGCGATGAAAGGTTTGGCTGAAGAGATTCCAGCCGATCAAATTCGCCCCGGCGATGTGGTCGTGGGTTTGGGTGGAATCAAAGGTGAGCCTCAAAACAACGATCGGCACATTGGATTTGTTGGCGATTACGATCCACAGACACAAAAATTTGCTGCCTACAGCAACGCGATGGGAACTCTCAGGTTACAAGATTTGGACGACCGTTTTGGTCGCTATCGGGAAGAGCATTTCTACCGACTTTACTTTCCGGAAGAGCCGAGTTGAACTTTATCCAAGCGAATTGAATTGATCCGAATCTACTTCATTCGGATCAAATTGAATCAGTGCCTATCTTTTACCTGCTTTGTAACTTCCGGCGAATCGACTCACATACTCCGATAGTTTTCGATCGTTCTTTCTATACTTGAGAAGAGCGAAGAATAATTTGCTGGATTGGATGCTCGGTAAGCCGTAGAGCCGTTCTATCAAATCTGGATTTTGGACTTCGTGAACAATCGCCACAGCTTTCTCGAGCAACTGGCTTGCGAACTCAGGATAATTTTCGCTGCACTCTTTTGATGCATCTAGTATCGCTTCAAATCGAGTTTTAGGAACTTCAATGGAATCGATGTTCGTGATTGTTTCTGCGCAAATATTAGCGGTATTCATACCAAGCGAATGAGTGGCTGCAGCTATCTGTGCGAAAGCTTTGGCTCGGAGGTAAGCCGCGGGGCAACTGCGGCACAAGTCTGTAGCTTTTGTAATCAGGCGAGTGGCAAACTCCGGTTGGCTTGGCATGGAAGCTGCGAAAGTCGAGAGCAAATCCGCCTGTTGCTCTGGAAGTGGTGCCGCATCGCAAATCGACAATATGGATGACATTCGTTGCACAGCCACAGCCTGATTCATTTTGACGAATGCTTCGGCTGGAGTGACTTTTCCTACAGATTGTCGATTATCTATGAAAGTGCGTCCCGGAGTTTTTGCTGCTTGCGCGCGCATCTCGAGCATCGTCCAGAGTCGGTTTGCAAGTTCTTGATTGGTTTGCTCGTCGAGCGTACAGGCCGCTTCGGCTAGTGAAGGCAGCAAATCGAGCACGTCTTCGTTTTCAAATTCTGAGACGAGGTCTGTAGCCTGGGTGAGCAGTTCCAAAGCCGTCGACTTGTTGTAGAGCACCACATATGGCACTATCCAACCAAGATAATTTATTGAGAGAATTGGCCCGCCGAAATCCATCCAATCGTCCGAAGGAGCCATGAGTTCAAAAGCTGTGTCAATCGCGCCGGGGCAGAAATTGGGTAATAGATTTGGAGCCGCTTTTTTCGTAGTTTCGAGAAGTGCCATGTACACTTGCACGCGTGTGGTGCGGTGCTCTATCTGCGACATACCGCTATGCGCTTCGACTAGCAGTTGACGAGCCTCATCTGGATAAACGTCGCAAACGGCATCCGCTAACTCAGTCAAATAAGTAATTTTTGAAAACACTTGTCCTTCTGTTCCGAGGATATGTTCTCGTGCCTTGGCAATAATATTCCGCCCGCGTTGAGCGTCTGTGCGTGCTATCTTCATCGCGATCTTGCCGACTGCTTTGTGAATAAGGCTGTAGCCCTCGTTTCTCAAAACCTCAACGATTTTCAGCGCACGATCTGGAGCAAAATCGGCAAGCGCTTCTGCTGCAAAATTTGCCGTGCATTGATGTTCATTTGGAATTGTGTCGAGCTGAATCATGTCGAGGGCGCGCACCGCTGCCGCTGGGTCAAAAGAAGGCAGTTTCCAAACCATGTGCCAGAGTGCGGAATCTCTCTCTTGCGCCGTCAAAGAAATTAGAAGCTCAAAGAAGTAATCAACGCAATACTTCTGCATGGTGGCAGACTTGGGCGCGACTAAATCAACCACCCAGAGCAGTGAGTACATCTTGGACCAAACCGATGTGAGCGAATCACACTGGCTCCAACTCTCTTGTAAGAACTTATCATTCTCATCTTCTTGCTCACTGATGTTCGGAGCTTGCACTGTCAGGGGTGCAATGTTTGTAGACGCCCCGCCCAATTTTGAATATTCCTGCCAGTTGGCGTCGCTTTGAATTTCCAGGCGTGGTGCGAGATCCGCCGCAGCGGACACAACCGGTTCGATTATTTGGCGCGCTTCCTTTTCGCCCTTCGCGTAATAGAGTAAAACTCGCTCTTCTCGGCGCTGTAATTCGCCGAATAAAATTCCAACGTTGTGTTTTCTGAATCGCGCGGCTATGGCTTGTCTCAGGCTCCATATGCGCCATCGCACAGACTTCGCCGGAACATCGTAATTTGCATCAGTCGAAATGCATACTTTTACAAGTGTTGAGAATTCACGGGGAGACGCATCGTCGGGCAGTTCTGAACAGAGGCTGACCAACCAACTTGTTCCTTCGAGATCTAATTTATCGAGTGACCAATTTGGAAATTCATAAGGATGTAGACCGATGGGTTCGAGATCATCTGGGCCTTCCGCTATCCAGCGACCCCAGACTTCATCAGGATTCAATGCATCTGTAGCTGTGGCATTACTTACTTTAGACCAGCGCGCGCTCATGTCTGGATCATTTAGCTCGCTCATGATGGTGGCGAGGTTCGATGCGACTCGAAGATATCTATCGGCGAGTTCTTGATCTCGCGGAATTCTTAGCTCTGGACGTTCCCACGACGGCGTAGAAAATCCGTAGTGTTGGTCGATCAGTTCAATTTGTTTGAAGCAGTCGTCGCGAGCTCCCTGAAAATTTCCTTGCTGCATCTTCGCGACGGAAAGTACGCACCAGGCGTCGATTTCTTCCTTCGTGAAAATGCCTATAAAGTCAGGCTCGAATACCTGTCGGTCGAAAGTTTGACGGCGATAGTCGAGAGCGATTGAGTCGGTTTCAAGCGCTGCGAAAAAGCTATCAATGTGCTTCTCCGCTGATTTGAAATCACCTGACGTGATAGCGTCGAATGCCTGGTAAAGTGGAGATTGGTGGGGAAGCATTTTTGCCCGGGGCTGGATCTCTGAACAATTTCGTTTTTTCGAAGCATTTAGTATAGCCTGATTTATGTGTCTTGAGATTTGCTGGATTGACAACGAATGCCATGAAGTCTGGCGCATTGCACCAGACTTCGGTTTTCAGCAAGCTCGGGATATACGTCTGGTTCGGTGGCCGCATCCCCGCCATTGATGTGCAGCTCTGGCAACGCATACTTCGATGGCGCCGTCACATCTTCCGCTTTGGTGATAGCCGAACTGAGTTTTTGAAACTTCGCTCCTCATCGCAGAAGTGATCCATGTCGGGCGCTTCTGTCGGTTCAGGGATGAGATTAGATTGACTGCGACTGATGTCGTCGAAACCCAAAACGGGCATAGTAAAAACCTCGTGTGTGCCGCGAAGTTAGTTGTTAGTAAATGAGGGCGTCTTCGAATGCTTATAATGTACGTGGTCGGCGTGACCATGTCGTGAGCAGATTGTAGCTACGCATCAATTCGCATAGATATGCGTGAAGCCGCCTTGTCCGTCTTCGACGTTTTCGATTGCTCTTTGACGCCAGGCTGATTCGCGTTCTATCAATGGAGAATAGGTTTCGTATCTGCTTCTAAAGCTCTGAAAACCTGTGGCTGGCTGTGCACCACCACCGGTGCTTCCTGTCTGGCCTGGAATGTAACCTGCCGCAGCGAGATTTCGATAACCAGCCTGCCATCTGTTTGCGCGGCACATGCGCTCAGAATAAGAATTCTCTGGACCACCGTTTTGGAAACGGCTGGCATTAGAGTAAGCGCTGACATTCGAGTATGCGCTACCGATACCTCCGCCAGAGTTGGAGTCGTTGTTGAAAGCACTTCCAGGTCCGCTGTTGTTCTCATAGTTCCAGCCACTGGATGGCTCACATCGTTCGCCGCCGTAATGACTGCGTGCTTCCGAAGCGCGATAACCATTCTGCTGTTGGGCAGGCATGTGGAGATTTCCATGATAGTGGCTGGCGGCTTCTGACGCGTGATATCCATTCGGTTGATCTGGATTATCCGGGCGCCAATTTTGAGCCGAAACGCTGGAGCCAATCAATGCCAAATACGTAAGAGCCATGGCTGTTAGGCGGATTCTTCTGCGCATAAAATTTCCTGCTCAGTTGGAATGCTCCTTTCATACCCAAATCTTTGGTTAGTATCACCAGGGCGCCGATTTGCGTCAGATGTTGAATATATTCAACATCCGCGGAAGACCAACATGAACTGCGGCGAGCAGGCTGAGTTCTAACTATTCGCTGCTTTTCTTTGCTGCAGGTTTACGAGTTGACGCAGATTTTTTGCGTCTTGTCGTAGATTTGCTCGTTGTTGCAGATTTTTTTGCTGGACTTTTGCGAGTACTGGTTTTCTTTGCAGCTGGTTTTTTTGCGGTCGTAGATTTTTTTGCTGGACTTTTGCGAGTGCTGGTTTTCTTTGCAGCTGGTTTTTTTGCGGTCGTAGATTTTTTTGCTGGACTTTTGCGAGTGCTAGTTTTCTTTGCGGCTGTTTTGCGTGTAGTTGTTTTGGATGTAGTTGTCTTGGACGTTGCTGATTTGCGAGTCGCTGATTTTCGTGTCGCGGGCTTTTTTGTTGTCTTGCTTTTGGCGGTGGTTGCTGTCTTTTTCTTTGCAGTCGTCGTTGCTTTTTTCTTCGCAGTCGAAGACTCACCGCTTGCAGTGGATTTCTTCTTTGCAGTTGCTCGGCGCTTACGCGTGGCCGCCGCACGTTTGCCAACATCTTCACGGGCCGCTTTTTTTGCTGCTGGCGACTTCTTTGTTCCGCCGCCGCCTTTTTTTTCTCCACCACCGGTTTCTTTGTTAACAGTTGCCCAGGCGCGACTTTCCGCTTCGCTTTCGCTCACACCTTTGTCTTCGTAGCTCTTCTCAATGTGCTCAGCCATCCGTTTTTGCTTGTCTGTATATTTGTCTTTGCTTCCGCGAGGCATAAGTTTTCTCCTTGGATGACGTCTGGCTTTCAATCGATTTTAGAACAAAAATCGATTGGTTTTGTAGCGCCAATAGTAGCACAACGGTCTACAGACACTGCTGTTGTTGAGTTGAGATTGATGGATGCACTTGAGTCTCAAAAACGCCAAATAGAAGCGTCGGTGAACGAATTCATAAAGGGGCTAGTAACAAAAGGAATGCAAGGCGCTACCTCGCATTCCTTTTAAAGGGTTCATCGCTAAACCACTGCTTCGTGTGTTGAATTGACTAAGCCTTGTAGACTTTATCATACAATTTTGGAGTTGTAAACCCACGCTAATATCATGCTGCGCTGAACTAGTAGGTTGTTTGGCACATGCGCTTTGAAAGCCGTTATAAGTGATGTCCTTCAACATTTCCCCATTCCGAGTTTAAGTAATCAATCACTACTTTTCGGTGACATGCTCGTGCCTCGGCTTCACTACACAAAAGAACTGTGCGTAACTGAAAAAGAGACTTTGGTATTTTTTTCTCTACCTGCCGGGAACGCAGCAGGGCAGCAAATTGGTGTTGATATTTGTCCCATCCACCATGTGCTTTTTTATACTCGTCGAGCAAATCTTGAGTTGGAGCAAGCAGCAGTTCATGCTTGTATGTCGCGCCACAAATTGTTTTGAGAAAGTATTGCAAATCAGCGCACTTACTGAATCCGGAAAGTTGCGATGTATTGTTTAGCCTTACATCAACAAGCTGTTCAATCGATTCCGCTTTCAATCGCTCAAAAAATTCTTCAGCGGATTTGCGAGTGAAGCCAATCGTGTAGATTTTCATTTGTGCACCTACGCCAAAAACAATGACCGTATTCTAGTCCGGTAATTGATTGGTGGAAAGTAAAATGGTCTATCGGACCACTATTTTTTCGCGATTTTTGGATCTTTGACTTCTGATCCCTGCGCGGTTGTCTCGCGAAGGTTACCGGGTGATGGAGGCGCTGGCGGTGCGTTTTCAATCTGTGCGCTATGGGTTATTTTGCCCATCATCGCTTCGCTCAGAGCCGGCGCCACGTTGTGCAGGAATGTGTTGATGCCACTGCCCATGCCGACCGGCGTTTCGTCGCGAGGATTGGTTGCGAGGTCTATTAGAACATCAATGACTTTTTGAGCATCATCGAGTGGCGGAATAGGCACAGCCTCTTTGCCGGTGTAGTTCGCAGCATGCTCGAAGAATGAGGTGTCCATCGCCATCGGCATGACTGTGCACACTTTGATTGAGTCGATCTTCTGTTCTTTGAGCTCTTGTCTGAGAGCAGCATCTAGCCCTACCACGCCAAACTTAGCGGCTGTGTAAGAAGCGTAATACGGTGCGGGCACTTTGCCAATCATCGAGGCCACGTTAATCAAGATGCCGACGTTTCCTTGCGTCATAAACTGCTTGAGCGCGAGGTGACTGCCTCTCATTGCGCCAATCAAATCTGTTTGGATGACTTGAACGTGGTCTTCGATCGGCACTTCAGCAAAATTACCGATTGCAGCCGCACCGGCATTGTTGATCCACACGTCAATCCTTCCGAATTCACTGACTGCGGCCTGAGCGACACTTTCGATATCGTTCTTGATGCCTACATCTGCTGGAACAGAGATTGCATTTGTTCCAAAGTTTTGACACTCTGCCACTAGCTCATCGAGAAGGTCTCCTCGCCGCGCTGTCAGCACCAAGTTCGCGCCACCCTCTGCATATTTCCTTGCTGCACCTTTGCCAAATCCACTCGAAGCGCCTGTTATCACGACGACGAGCCCTTTCAATTTTTCGTTCATATGAATACTCCAGTGTAATAGGTTCTGATATAACTTGATTCTTTCTTAGCGGCTACCAGATTGGACGTTGATCAGTTCTGGCTTTTCTCCGCCAGGTTTTTCTGTGATGAGGTCTTTGCCAGGTTTTTTAACCTCCGGATCAGTCTTGATTTTCGCTGAACGCCCAGTTTTGATTGATTCTCGGATTGCATCAATGATCCGCAAATCGTTTAAACCCTCGTGACCTGTTGGCTGCGGTTGCTTGTCTTCGAGAATGCACTCTGCAAAATGTAAAAGTTCTGGAGCAAAGTGGTCGTGTTTGCTCAACTTCATCGTCTGCTCTTCTTCGCCAGATTTTACTTTCAGTTGCAGTTCGTCAGCGTATTCGTATGCAGGATCGAGTGTGAGCAACCCTTTCGTGCCTAAAACTTCATATCGCCCCATCGCTTCGGCGCCGAAACTACAGGTGAATGCAGCCAGGCGCTCGCCTGGGAATTTCATTACTGCACTGACAGACTCTTCAATTTCTGCGAAGCGCGGATCACTCGATTGTGCGCTGAAAGCTAGCACTTCAGTAGGTTCGTCTTGGAAAATGTACCGTGATGCGTTGATGCAGTAGATTCCAATGTCCATGAGTGGTCCGCCACCATGCTCACTTTGAGTTCTTATGTTTCCTTCGCGCACTTGCAGTGAAAATGACGTATTGAACACTCTCGGGTCGCCGATTTTGCCAGATTTGATCATGTCAACGGCGGTCATATTCGCTTTCTCGAAATGCAACCGATAGGCGATCATCAGCTTGATTCCGCTCTTTTCGGCTTGCTTCAACATGGCTTCGCACTCATCCGCATCGAGCGCCATGGGCTTTTCGCAGAGCACGTGGATTCCAGCCTTAGCCGCTTTTATTGCGAAATCTTTGTGCATATCATTTGGCAGAGCTATGTAGACGGCGTCGAATTTCTTACTGTTTAATGCTTCTTCGTACTCCGAATATGACCATGAATTTGAAACACCGTATTTTTTTGAAAGCTTCTCGATCTTCTCTGGATCATCGGATATAAACGCGGTCAGTTCACACTTTTCTCTTGCGTTTTCAAACGCCGGCAGCACAGCAATTTGAGCTATGTGACCTAATCCGACAACTGCGAAACGAACCTTCTGAGATGCTTTCATTCTTCAACCTATTCCTTAGTCATGGCGAGACCCCATACACAGTTTGTGTAGTGGATCAATGTAGACTAGCTTAGACATTGAATTCGACGGTAATTGTTCCAAATTGACTCGGATTATGTGATTAACTGAACTCTGCTGTACGATGGTAATCGAGCGGCGGGGGAAAGAGGACACATGAAGAAGCCCAACGGCACCTCTATATTCATTGGAGTCTCCGCAGTGGTCCTAACCGTCTGTGTCGTATTGATGTGTCAGTTTTATTCACTTTGGCAAAAGTCTGGCTATAAATTGGAGTGGAAGCGGCAGGAGCGAGTTATGACGCCTGCTGAAGCTGCGCGAAATGCGGATACGTCGAATTTTGATAATGTTCTGCGGTTCTAATCTGCCAAGAGCTATTTGACAACGTATTAGCTTACAGTCTTACTGAAGTTTGATTGACGGCGCAGTGTGGCGCAGTTACAATTTGAGCTGACGAAGTATATTGCTGATACCGAATATGGTGCTGCGATACTGAGTGTTTTGATCTTACATGAATCATTTTGGTAACCAGTTGCGAAAAATTATTGTCACTGAATTTATTACTCTTGATGGTGTTGTCGAAGCTCCTGGCGGAGACGAAACTCCCCATCCCCATGGCGGTTGGCAGATTAGCTACAAGTGTCCAGAAGGTGGTAAGTACAAGGTCGAAGAACTTTCAAAAGTGAGCGCTTTGCTGTTGGGCAGAACCACTTACGAAACTTTTTCTGAGTATTGGCCTAAACAGAAGGGTGAGGCGTTCGCCGATCCAATCAACAAGATGCCCAAGTACATCGTGTCCACAACGCTGAAAAAGGCTGAGTGGAACAATTGCCATATTTTGCGCGATGTGGCTAAAGAAGTCGCAGCTCTCAGAGAGTCCGATGGCGGTGATATTCTCGTCTATGGAAGTGCCACCCTCGTTAAATCCTTGCTTCATCACGACCTGATCGACGAGCTGCATTTGATGATTTATCCGCTCACTCTCGGTGGTGGGTTGCGGCTGTTTGACGACAATCTGGAATTGAAGAAATTCGAGCTCAAAAACTCTCGTTTGATTGAAGAGGGCGTTCACATTCTCGAATTTAAGCCAATTCGGTAAATTGCATGTCAGAAGAATGATATAGAATCAGCTCGAGTCTGTGATAAGTGAATCTAAGCCTGTACCTGGTAACTCTAGGCGCGTTGTCATGGTAAACTTCCCAGATTACTTCCGCGTGCAAGCTTTGAATTATTTAGGTCTCATCGCAGTAACTTTGATCACTCACAGCATCTCTGCGAGTCCGGCTTTCTGTCTGGCGATAACCAAGGCTAAACCAAAGCCTCAGCCTGGAGCCGCGTCGAATCGATGCGAACGTAGTGAAGCATTTGGAAATTATCCAGACTTTAGCGCCGGTCCATTCAGCACGAGAATTGACTATAACTCTTTGACTATTTCGGACGTTCGCATTGAGGGCAATCGCTTGATTCCGGCGAGCGAGATTTTACGTGCCGTCAAGTCAAAACGTGGCGACAAGTATATTCGCGATAACGTTGCTCAAGACCTTACCACTGAGCAATCTCAGTGTTAGTAAAACACAGTATTTACCGCCAACGCCATCCAATGCTTTCCGCTCTTCGGGGTATCGTGTTTTCAACACAACGAGCTGGGACCAAACAGTTCGAAAATTTGTAGAACCAACATTCTTTCGTAATTACAAATTAGGGCAGTGGTATCCAGGCTTCAACACACCTCGCTCCGCGACCGCAGCACTAGGTTGCGTGTACGGATTGAAATCACCGCCAAAGGATTTGTTGCCAGCAATGTTGTTCCAAAGCGATCACAAATCTCGGTCATATGAAGTTGCGCCAAAATCCTTCTGAAACATGAGCGGCCTCTAAATCGATGTTGGGGTTTTCTAAAGTAACGACTCCATGGAGCGTTGTCGTTCGATGAAAGCTTGTAGAAATACTGCCTTGCTACACTCGCCATAGTTCAACAGTGTATCGGTGGTAACTAGCCTATGTTGCTGCAACAAATTCGAGAAACTCTAACTAACACCGATGAGCGTGGCGACTCGTTCTTGCGAGCCCTCGCGGCGTATCCGAACTGGTTCCTCGCTGTGGACAAACACAATTGTGCTTGCTTGTGGGAAATCAATGGCAAGCAAACGATTGGAGTTATGACTGAGCGCAACGGTCCCGACGGTGAGCCCCGTGAATATCTAGAAATGCGCGGTCGTCATTTGATGGCTAATCTGCCGGAGGAAACTGAAGCAATCGGATTCGATATGGGAACGGATCGTGCCCTCGGCATTCAAGGTGAACTGCTCGGGCGTCTGAAAAACATCGCCCTGGCGCTTGGCTGTGAGGAAGCAATAAGTGCTCCGAATGGGCCGAGTGGTGAAAGTGACATCACCGTTAGCGTGGACAAAATCATTGAGCACAAATGGATTGTGCTGTGGAATAAGAAGCAGCCCAGAGTGATGCCATACAAAGGATTGCAAGGCGTGATGCTATTCACGGCCTTTGATACCATCGATGCTTTCCTCTCTAGGCAGCCAAAGCCTTCTTCTTTCCAGGTTACCCATATGCCTGGCAAAGAACTCTTTAGCTTGCTGAATGGGCGCAGCGACTTTGACGGGGTGTTCGTCAATGCTGGATCGGATCTCGAATTGTATCCTCTCTCTCCCGCTCAAATTCACGATCTCGCTAACGGTAAACAACCTCGTTTGGAACGACGAATTCTGCGCGCTCGCGGTCTCGCGGAACTTAACCACTTTCTGGATGAGTGTGGCATGGGTGCTGACCGACCGCACGCCAACGAAACAGTGTGCGGGCAACAAGTGGTGCATTACACCGGAGACATCATGCCCGGCGTGGAACAAAGAAGTTTCTGGTTCTATCCAGTGCCTGAAAATAAATCTTCTGACCAATGGGGTGCTGGCCCCAGCGAAATCGTTTGCGCTGGGAGATTAGCCGACTTGTTGCGCCGCCGGCTTGAGATTCTTGAAGCAGAGCCAAAGCCACTCAGTTCCGACTTAAGTAAATTTGTGCAAACTGGAATAATTTGGGCGAACGAGTTGAAGAAACTAATCGATCCTCGAACTGGCAGATTGCCCCGACGATTGTTTCGCACTGCAGATGGTGCGCGATTTATTCGCGAATTCCCGCCTATCGCAACCCGTGATTTTGTGGATGTTGCGTTAGCCAAATTGCAAAGCTACCAAGTTCCTGTCGGCTAGTTGCCCTGTTTCAACCTCAGTGCTGCAATAACGCTCTGTCTTCATTCTGTTGAATCAAAATTGGCGCAAGTCTCTCGAAATACTCTCGGAAATTTCCATCGAGAATTGCCTGACGCGCGTTGTTAGCTTCTCTGATCAAGTAGCGCACATTGTGTATTGCAGCCAGCGTCGCTCCTGCATATTCCTGCGCTTTCGTCAGATGGTGCAGATAAGCACGACTATGAAATTTGCATGTAAAACAATCGCATGTTTCGTCGATCGGTCCGAAGTCCGTTCGAAAAGAAGACTTTCTAATTGATATTCGCCCTTTGCTGGTAAACACGGAACCGTGTCGGGCTATCATTGTTGGCGCGACACAGTCGAACATGTCGATACCGCATCTGATGGCATACAGAATGTCCCAGGGCGTGCCAATTCCCATCAAATATCTAGGCTTCTGCTCCGGCATCAACGGTGTTGCAAATTTGACGATTCGTTCAATCTCACTGCGCGCTTCACCAACCGCTACGCCACCGATTGCGTATCCGGGCAAATCAAACGAAGTGACCACTTCAGCAGATCTCCGTCGCAGGTCTTCAAACATGCTTCCTTGAATGATTCCAAAGAGAGCCTGATCGTTTTTGCGGCTATGTGTCGCCTCACAAATTTCCAACCATCGATGCGTTCTTTTCATCGCCACTTCTGCCTCACCATATGTGGCTGGATTCTTCACGCATTCATCGAAAGCCATGATGATATCTGCACCGATTGCGTTTTGAATTTCCATTGAAATTGCAGGACTGATAAAGTGTGCGCGTCCACTTCGGTGATCGCGAAAGTGAACGCCGTCATCTGTGATGCGCCGAAATTCATCCAGGCTGAAGACCTGGAAGCCTCCAGAGTCTGTCAATATCGGCATCTTCCATGACATGAATTTGTGCAGCCCACCAGCGCTTGCAATTAATTCATGACCTGGGCGCAGATAGAGATGATAGGCGTTCGACAAAATTATCTCGGCGCCGCATTCTATGACGTCTGTGAAATTCATCGAACGCAGCGAAGCATTGGTGGCAACAGGCATAAAAGCAGGTGTTCTAACAGTTCCATGCGGCGTTGCAATACTCGCCGCTCTAGCGCCCGACCACGGACAGACTGCTTCTCTTTCAAAGGTTATGGACGTCGACATCAGGTGAGTTTCCCTTATGCCGCTGCACATGCGGCAATGAAGCCATCTATGCGGTCAACTTGTTTAAGTCACGAGCTTAGATATGTTTGCCAAAACGAGTTTAGAAGCCGTGCGCAGCGTACTAAAAACATTCGCTCCCTGGCTCGCAATTGTTTCGAACGCAGGCACCTTCAAAGTATTCAAATCTCTTTCCATATCTTCAATCGGCTGCGTGTGAGCCAGATCTCGTTTGTTGTATTGAATGATAAATGGAACATCGGTCAGCGCGACATTGATTGACTGCAGGTTGCTTTCCAGATTTTTGAGTGATTCTAAATTTTCGGCTACACGTTCGACGTCCGAGTCCGCAACGAAGACTATCGCGTCTGCTCCATTCAAAATAAGTTTTCGGCTGGCGTTGTATTCGACTTGCCCCGGCACGGTGTAGAGCGATAGCCTCATTTTCCAGCCATTCACGTCGCCCAGGTCCAGCGGAAGCATGTCAAAGAACAGTGTTCTGTCGGTTTGGGTTGCCATACTGACCATTTCACTGCGCTTGTCGGGTGCGATTTGGCTATGAATCCATTGTAAATTGGTCGTCTTGCCGGACAATCCGGGTCCGTAATAGACGATTTTGCAGTTGATTTCACGCTTGGAATGGTTGAGCAGTGGCATCTAGTGGATCCTGTGGTTCTTTTTGCTGTTTTCCGCCAACAGCAGGCGCCCGTTAGGTATATTCCCGCTTGACCAGATCTTCCCGTTTCACCCGCTTGTCAAAGGTTTCCGCGTTTTCCGGACCTTCTGTCAATCATATCTAAAATTGGACGAGACAAGAGTATATAGGCTTTTCTCGATGGTTGGAACTGCTGTCAGGGGTTAGACGGGGGAACTGGAACAAAGGCTGTTTGCGGTAAACTTTGCTCAGCCTATTCCGTATCACTGCTCCTCATTCGGTCGGCGTCCAGGTTTCCGAGGTCCCTGCGCGATAAATGTTCAAGCCGCGCATCATTCATAAAGGCATCGCGTTTGCCTTAATACCTTTAGTAGTGAACACCATCTTCATTGTGTTGCTGTCATCAGCCTTGACGCAAGCCAAGGATCTTGTCAGTCAGGAACACAACCTGTCCGTCGTTCTCACTCACATAGACAAATTGAATAGTCTCGTCGTAAATCTTTTCGGCTCTCTTTCGATGGTCGCGTCGACGGGAGGTGAACGCTGGCGCCAGTTGAATGCGCGACAAATTCGTGAGGCAAGAGCTGAGTTTACTGTCTTAGCCGGATTAACCAACAATGTTCGTGTCACCGAGTTTTTGAATAAGTTGGATGCCACCATAAATGAAGACCAACGTTTGATAACGCAATTGAGTGGCTCGCTTGACGCTGATGCGCAGAAAACCGAGGTTGTTAATCAGGTCACAAAATTGCGAAAACTCATTAGACAGTCCGGGCAGAAAAGCGAAATCATGATGAAAATCATGGAACTACAGCAAGCTGAACTCGAGAAACTTCGGCAAAGCGAAGAGCAGACAGAGGAGCAGGTTCGCTCTGTGGTGCTCGCTGGCCTGGTTGCAAATTTTGTCATTGCTCTGGTGCTGATTCTGCTTTTCGTCAGAGATGTGACAAATCGTCTGCGTGTTCTGATGGACAACGCGAATCTATTGCCAAAAAACGTTCCGCTTTCGCAGCACGTCACTGGCTCTGATGAACTGAGTGAACTCGATACTGTCATTCATCAGGCGAGCAATCAACTGATTGAATCGGCAGAATATAGGCGCGGCTTGATGCAAATGATGGCGCACGATTTGAGGAGTCCGCTTAGTTCTTCTATGGCTGCGATGCAGCTGTTGACGGCTACGCAGCCCGAGCTAATGGACCGCGGGAAAAAACAAGTTGATAGCATAAATCTGAGTCTTCAAACTTCCGTCGATTTGATCAATGACTTGTTGCTTCTCGAAAGTCTGGAAGTCGGTCAGCTTGTTTTGACATTGAAGATGGAAAATGTCAAGCAAATAATCACTGAGGCGGTTGAAATAGTCGGCGCTCTCGCCACTATGAAGAACATCGATATCCGCGATGAATCAGTAGAGGAGACCGTGAATGTCGACAGAATTCGAATACTTCAAGTCGTGACTAACTTACTTTCAAATGCAATAAAATTTGCGCCTGTCGGTTCGGCTATTCGAATAACAACCAAGATAACGGATAGCAATATCGTCGTCTCTGTGATTGACAAAGGGCGAGGATTAGCGCCCGTCGACCAGGCAAAACTTTTTCAGAAATTTCAGCAGACCGAGGCAGGACGATCTGCTGGTGGCACAGGGTTAGGGCTAGCTATTTCAAAGCTTATCGTTGAATCTCATGGCGGTAAGATTGGCGTAGAAAGCCAATTGGGAGAGGGCTCAAGATTCTTTTTTGCAATTCCTGTTGAACCGCTCGATGATGATTCAGAATCTGATTGATTCTGTTCAAATCAAATCAATCGAATCGAATTGAATCGGATTGAATTGCGAGTGAAGGGATTCGCAGGGTTGTGAAAGTATGAGACAAATGGATTATCAGACCTGTTGACTTCACGCCACTTCAAGAATATCCTCGTACATGAATGCTCATTGCGAGAACTGCATTGCGTCTTGGATTGATCGATACGGCTGATAAACGAAGGAAAATAAATTCGTAGATTGTGGAGTTCAGCATTTGGCGAAACCACGTTTAGCGAAACGACGTAAAACATCTTTCCGGCGCCTCAGGTTGCTTGGCCAGCTTATTCTCGCCAGTTTCGTACTATTCTTGATGCAATGGTTTTGGTATCCGATCGCTCTCATCGCACTCACTGTATTGGTTTTTTACTTTGCTGGGTTGTCCGACAAAGCGAAACAACAAGAACGGAAGCGCCGATTATCCGTTAGTGCAAAACATATCGATAGAATGTCGGGTGCAGAATTTGAGTATCATCTCGCCGAATATTTCGCCGAGCGGGGCTACAGAATCGAAATCACTCCGACCACGGGCGACTATGGTGCCGACCTGGTGTTGCGGTCCCGAACCGAATGCATCGTTGTGCAGGCGAAACGTTGGAACTCCAAAATTGGATTGTCCGCGGTGCAGGAAATTTCGACTGCTCGGCATTTCTACGGGGCCAAGTCCGCTCTTCTGATCACTAATTCTTCGCTTACGAGGAGTGCGAAAGAGTTAGCGCGCCGAGCAAATGTGACGGTCTGGGAGCGAAATAAACTGTTTGAAATGCTGGCGTAATATATGATGTGTTACCGCAGATTGTTCAGCGGGCGGCTGTTGGGCATCAATCGACGGCTACAACAACAAAAGAGTTACAGCAACAACAGCGAAGGTGTTATGCGCAAATCAAATTTATTCACTGTCGTTTTATTAGGTTCGACCGCATTGCTTAGTGCCTGTTCTTCGTCTGTTCGAGAAAAGAAAACTGACACCACTGCTCCTGCTGCAACCACCGCTCCGTCACATGCTGTAGTTAAATCACCACCACTCGTGAGCCCATTGCATCAGACTTATGTTCTTGATGACAAAATCGAGTATGCGATCGATTCGCTGAAAAAATCGAAGTCTCTCGGTGAGATGAAGAAAGGTCGAACTGCATCTGAAGGCAATTTCTTTTATATCGTCAGTTTCCGCGCGCGAAATGGTGGCACTGAGCCTGCGACAGTCTCAATCGAGCCGATGACAGTAAAAGGCGTAGACAGTGAGGGGTATCAGCCAAGTCCAGCAGGACAGGAAGCCGTTATTTTAAACGGTGGTCCGAAGGAGATGTTTGCCTGCAAACTAGAACCGGGAGAAGCAAAACCGTTTCTTGCGATATTCGACATGCCACCAGCTGTGATTGAAGGTGGAGCCGACTTTATCATTCCATCCACTAAATCTGGTTCGCAAGATCGTTGGGTGGTGCGGTTGGACAATTCAAAGAAGCACCACTGATTCGCTTCGTTTCTGTGTCAGGAAAATTTGGTCCAGACTGTGCGGTCGGTAGATAGAGTCGATCGCGCAGCCGACGGTTAATCCTTGTTTCGGGTGCTACTCAAACACCCAAAAACTCCCCATAATAATGATGAGTTGACCGGACCGTTGTGCCCGGTTGTCGAGACCACGAAAGCGACCAATCTACGGGCCCAAAGTTTCGAAGCTATGCCGCAGTTAAAAATTTCCGTTTGGCAAAAGATTCTTTGTGTTGTCATCATTCCGTTGTTTTTCCAAATAACTTTTCTGATTTTGTTGTCAACGCTTTTGAAGCAGGTTGAACAAGAGAACCAAGTTTACTCAAAGTCCAAAGACGTGCTTCTGCTAGTGAATCGCGCTCAGATTTCGATTGTTCGAAATTTGAGTTTTATGTTGACTCGAGATTCGAAGGACCCCTTGCGGTATGCCAACACAGATGTACTGACTTCAGACCTGCGCAAAGTCATGGCTGTTATGAACACCCAGACGGATCTTCGCCCTGAAGTTCGTGAGTTGTTGAAATCGGTGCCTCACTTGTATGGTTCGATCATTTTGAACGTAGAAAATAACAGAGCTGACTTTCTGGCACATAGACTGAGTAAGAGAGGTCTTGATGAATTTCAAGGACGGATGCTGCCTTTGATGTTCGATTTGCAGGAGCTGTCAACTTCAATGTTGAGAGTCGATGCAGATTTAAAGATTGCGGCACCAGAAGTCTTGAGGCGGTCGCGAGACCAGTTGGCTTTAATGCTTTTTGCCGGAGCGGCATTGAGCATCGCACTTTCATTTGGAGCTGCGTTCATCTTCTTCAGAGATATCGTCGAACGATTGCGAGAAATCGATGAGAATGCGCGATGCCTTGCCATGCGCACTCCAATCAAGCCGAGTAAATTAGCTTCAGACGAGATTGGAGTTCTGGCAGCTGCGTTGGAAAACGCTGAGACATCGCTGACGGAGTCACGCCGTAAAGAAGTAGCTATTATCGATGTCGCCACCAACGTGCTGTTATCTGCTGATAGGCGCTATAGAATCACCGCTGCTGGTGGCGCGTCATTTAACGAGTGGGGTTTTGAGTCAGACGAGTTGCTCGGTCGCTCTCTATTGAGCTTGCTGTCAACGGAGAGTCAAAAGGATTTCCGTGCCACGCTCGAACGAATTTCTCAACTCAATACAGATGCGGAAGTTGAGAGTTCAGTAGTCTGCAAAGATTCAACCGTCAAGGATGTCGTTTGGAAAATTCGCTGGTCAGACAATACGTACTACGGTGTTGCACACGATATTAGTGAGCGACGAGAAGCCGAGCGCATGAAGCAGCGCTTCTTAGCAATCATAAGCCATGATTTGCGCACGCCACTATCATCAGTATCAGCCATATTGTCCTCGCTCGCCGTGAAAGTGACCGGATTTTCCGATGAAGCGAAAAAGATCATCTTAAATGCCGAAGCAAATTTAGACAGGCTCATGGATCTCATTCGAGATTTACTCGACCTGGAGAAGTTAGAGGCAGGCAAAGTTGTTCTGGAACTCAATTGTGTCAGCGCGCTCGATGTCTGCAACGCAGCTTGCGACTCGGTAGAATTCTTGGCAAAGTCTATGGGCGTCACCATCGTGCGCAGTCACGGAGACTCAGCCATCTTGGGCGATGAGCGCCGTCTCGTGCGAGTTGCTGTCAACCTTCTTTCTAACGCTATCAAATTTTCCAAGCGCGGTTCATCTGTGACTGTGTCGATAGCGAACTTGGGCGAACAAACGAAATTTAGCGTAAGCGATTCTGGTCCCGGTATGAGTCGCGAAGATCAGGAGAACGTTTTTAATAAGTTTACGCAGACTAAAACCGCAGAGACGTCGTCCATAAAAGGAACCGGGTTAGGTCTAGCGATCGCCAAGCTTATCGTCGATGGACATGGTGGCGCCATCGGTGTTGACAGTGAGCTAGGTGTTGGTAGCACATTCTATTTTTCCATTCCAAATTTCGTGGAGACTGACGAATGAAGCTGGCAACCAAAGGATTGCTGTTGATTTGCATACCCGTCGCAGTGCAGGTTGTAATCATTGTCACGTTTGCCACTTTGCTATGGCGCGCGCAATCATTTGCGGTTCATGAAGCGCACGCAAAAGAAATTATCGGCGAGTGCGACAAACTCGTTTTAGATGGATTTCAAATCGCGCGTAAGGTTTTGAAGTTAAGTGGTGAGACTGAGCTTGTCACTCCTGAAGAACTGAAAATGCTCAAGACCCATGCAGCGATACTAACCGAGCAGCTACCCGCTGACGGTATGAGGGCTGAGGCTGAAGAAATCAGTGCGGTGCTGAATAGTTTTTACAATTTGCTTATGCAAGTAAGAGCCTCTGAGCTGGCTTCAGATTATAAGTTCGAGAAGGCGATGTTCAAAGTCATCGAAAATTTGATGGGCAAAATTTCTAGAGTAATTGACGTCGTAAACAGTCAGCAACTCGAAGATAGTTCGCAAAGACAACAGCTCGAGGAATTGATTTCAAGGTTGTTTTTTGTATCTGTTGGACTGTGCGTTGTGCTGACTTTTGGTCTTGCATATTTTGCTTACATTTACCTTCGCCGTCCGTTGATGCGTATGGCGGATAATGCAGAAAAGATGTCCAAGCGTCTTCCACTCGAGGCTGTGCCGGTGCAAGGTGGCGATGAATTAGCGCAACTGGAGCGCCTGTTTCACGACGTGAACGACGCTGTTAATGACGCGTTCGAGCGGGAACGAAACTTGATTACTCACGCGGCTGATGTGGTTTGTTCGATTGATGAGAAGGGAAATCTGATCAATGCGAATCCATACACATCGTTGTTGCTCAAATTTGATGAAGACGAATTGAAAGGTGCTTCGATATTCGATATGGTATCGGCGGCTGACTGCGCCAAAGTCGATAGCTTATTTCAAACTAGCACCAGGTCTGGCACTACGCGCGTAGAAGAAATTCAGATGGTGACGAAAGACAAAACTGTAATCGATACCGCGTGGTCGATTATCTGGTCGAAAAGCGATCAAAGCTTCTTTAGCGTCGTGCATGACATCACAGAGCGAAAAGAGTTGGAGCGACTCAAGCAAGACTTTATTGCCATGATTTCTCATGACCTGCGTACACCGCTAATGTCCTTGAACAGTTCTTTTGAGTTGGTCGAAAGTGGTGCAGTGGGCGAAGTTCCAACCGAGGCGAAGCCGCAATTATCACGCGCAATCAAGAACACTGAGCACTTGATTGACCTGGTAAACGATTTGCTTGATTTTGAGAAGCTCGAAGCTGGTCGAATGGATTTTGATCTTTCCGACTGCAAACTGATCGATATTATCGAGCAAGCCAAAGGTATGGTGGAGAGTTTGGCTGCGACAAAACATATCTCGATTGTGGTCGAGAAGTGCGACCATCGCTGTCGTGTTGATTCGCGAAAAATCTTGCAGGTGATCATCAATTTGTTGTCCAATGCTCTCAAGCACGCTCCTGAATCAAGCACGATTGCAATCAAAACCAGAACGCTGGGAGACAAGATCGAAGTGTCAGTGCACGACCGTGGTGCGGGTGTGCCAGAAGCCCTCTCGCGTTCGATATTCATGCCGTTTGAGCAGGTTGCTGGTGACCCGACTGCAAAGCTCGGTACTGGGCTTGGATTGGCTATTTGCAAACTGATAGTCGAAGGACAGAGCGGCACCATTGGTGTCAGGACATCAGATTTCGGTCAGGGAAGTGGTTTCTGGTTTACGGTGAACAGCGCGCAGAGTTAACGCTTATTAGGGCGTAGGGCGACGTTCTTCGGAGTCGGCACTGGCATTTTCGGACCGGCCACATTTAGACCACATCTTTTTACTATGCTATGGTCATTCGTACGGCAATATTCATTCAACCGGCTGCAATTTGAGCAGCTGTAGCGCATCCTTACTATCAAATTGAGCTTCCATATCAGAAATGAATCCCGCAAGTGGAGGAGTTTGCTTTGTCACATCGAGAAAGTTCAGATCGCCCATCGGACAGCTTGAACCAAAAACAAAACGGCGTAAATGTCGATGTGTTGCAGTTGTATGCGAACTCGGCTTGTCACAACTCTGGTCATGGCGCTCTACCGGAATCGATCGACTTTGCCAGCGCGGCGAGTCCTTATGGAAGTACACCCGAAGAACAATCGAAGTTGTTTAAACAAGTAAGCGAAGGACACCTTGATTGGAAAGGTTTCTCTAGCGCGGAAAATAAATTGTTGACCGGGTCATCATCAAACGATGTTACCGAGCATGTCACATCATACAAAGATGGCTATTGGAAGCCCGTGTATGCGCGATTGGATACACAACAGAAATCAATTTGGACTGCTGTGAAAAATCACGATCTGTCAGAAGCTGACTTTCAAAAGATCGAGGCGACCGAACAGAGAATTGAAACGCTCAAAGCAAATCTGGAGAAAGATGGCTCGCTCAGTCCCACCGATCGAACCACATTGAATCGAGCGATTGACGCACAGTGGGAAGATTTTAAAACAGCATATGCTCGGGATCGCAAACATCCATCCGGTCAACCGTCGGGTGGGGGAACCGATACTAATATCCCACCAAGTGGTGGTGATACCAATACTCCACCCAATGGTGGTGATACCAACATCCCGCCGAGTGGCGGTGATACCAACATCCCACCAGGCGGTGATACAAACACTGGTACCAACACCAATCCTGATGGGCAGTTTACGATCAAAGACGGTCAGATTATCGGTCCCGATGGTAAACCATTCATAGCGAAAGGTATCGCGGTCAATGCCGGAAGTGCCGTTCAAGACGAGGCTACGATTTTAAAGTATTTCCCGAAAGTGAACACCATCAGACTCGCCACTGGTGCTGATGGCAACACTTACACCGGCAAGGGAAAGACGCCTGAAGAAGTGGCGCAGGAAACGCAACAGTTTATCGACGATATGACTAAGCGCGGCATCGTAGTTATTGTCGATGATCATCAACCAGGAGATCGCCATGTACCCGCAACTGGCTCAGCGCTTAAGGCTGAAGAAGACTGGTATGCGAAGTTGGCTCAGGCAAACAAGAACAACCCGTACGTGTGGTTTCAAACTCCGAATGAACCCGTGCCCGGCAACGCATCTACCTTCGTGAAGGATACAGTGGCAGAAGAAAAGGCAATCTACAACGCAGTACGGTCAACAGGGAATGACAATATCGTCGTTGCGGAAATGGCGAGCAACTACACCGCAGATAGAATTACTGGCGACCCTTCTGTTTTCTCAGAGTACTCTTCCATGAAAAATGTTGTTTTCGATTATCACATCTACAATCGCACTCCTGAATTTATCAAGCACAGACTGGCGAGCACTGCTCCGATAACGGATACTCAAGGTGTGATTCCAGCGATAATTGGCGAGTATGGTAATACGGATAGTGGTGGCACGTTAGTAACCGCCGCTGGTGATCGCAACTTGAAGGCTGTACAAGAGAGCGGTCTTGGTAGTGTCGCCTGGGCGCTGCACAACGGAAGTGCCAAAACCGATGAAAATAAACTGCTCGATAAAAATGGCCAGCTGACTCCGTACGGGCAGGAAGTCGCGGACTACATCAATAGCTAGACAGCTTGCTAGGTATCAAAGCTACAGATCAAGCTACAGATCAAAGCTACACAGGAACGGTTAACTAATCATCTTGCCAGTTAGGATGACGTTTTTCGAGAAATGCACAAATGCCTTCTTTTGCATCTAAGTCGAGCAGATTATCCACCATAATTTTGCTCGCATAATCGTACGCTTCATTCAGAGGCAAGTGTGCTTGTTCATAAAAAGCCTTCTTGCCAGTTCTCAAAGCGCGACCCGACTTCTGCGCAATTTTTTCAGCCAGTGCGAGACTGACTTCTAGCTCTTTTCCTGCTTCTACAACTCTATTTACCAGCCCGATTCTGTGCGCATGTTCTGCTGAAATCAATTCGCCAGTTAGCAATATTTCCATAGCATGTTTAGAGCTGACGTTGCGACTGAGTGCCACCATCGGCGTGGAGCAAAATAATCCGATGTCAACTCCTGGTGTTGCGAATCTACTGTTATCAGCTGCCACAGCAAGATCGCATGTCGCAACCAATTGACACCCAGCTGCCGTTGCGACCCCTTGCACGCACGCGATGACGGGCTGGGGCAAATTTGCGATTGCTTGCATTAAGGCACTGCACTTTGCGAAAACTCGTTCGTAGAAAGCGCGTCCACCGTCTGCATCTTGCCGATGTGATTCTAATTCCTTCAAATCGTGCCCAGCAGAAAAGACTGTTCCAGTTGATGCTAAAACAACGACGCGCGTGGTTTTGGTTTGAGCAATTCGATGCAGTTCTGCAGTCAATTGATCGATGACACTTTCTGAAAGGCTGTTGCGAGATTTTGCGCGGTTGAGAGTGAGCAGCTCGACTCTTCCGTGTGTCTCAGCCAAAATGTTTTTGGTGTCTTCGATCTTTTCTGTCATCGTCATGGCTTATACATTGAAGCGGAAATGAACGACGTCACCATCGCTCATTGAATATTCCTTGCCTTCAAGTCGCATGGTGCCTTTTTCTTTGGCAACCTTTTCCGACCCTGCTGTGACGTAATCATCGTAGCCGATGATTTCTGCGCGGATGAATCCTCGCTCGAAGTCTGTGTGAATGATGCCGGCGCATTGTGGTGCTGTCATGCCCGCTTCGAATGGCCATGCGCGAACTTCCTTTTCACCTGCAGTGAAATATGTTTTCAATCCGAGTTGATCGAAGGCTAGTCTGATCAATGCGTTTACGCCTGAATCTGCGACGCCGAGGCTCTCCAAATAGTCTTTGCGATCTTCTGGGCTGAGTGTTGCCAGTTCGTATTCGATAGCAGCAGAAATCACCGTCACTTTTCGGTTTTCGGCAGTCGCATGCTCTCTCAATCTTGCGACGTGCTTGTTGTTGTCGCTGTTTGCAAGGTCTGATTCCGCGACGTTAGCAACGTAAATCAGCGGCTTGGTCGTGAGCAATTGCATCTGCGGCAAGATTTCACGTTCTTCATCGGATAACTGATCGAGTGGCAGCGGCTCTACGTTCTGAATTGCAGGAAGCAATTTAGCAAGCAAATCGTGTTCGAGCGTAGATTTTTTGTCGCCATGTTTTTTCTGTTTCGCCAAACGCTCGAGGCGTTTTTCAATCGATGACGAGTCTGCCATTGCTAGCTCGATGTGAATGGTTTCGAGATCGCGGATAGGATCGACGACACCATCAACGTGCACTACATTTTCGTCTTCGAAGCAACGTACAACGTGAACGATGGCGTCCACTTCTCTGATGTGCGCGAGGAATTGATTGCCAAGTCCTTCGCCTTTGCTTGCGCCTCTCACAAGACCGGCAATGTCAACAAATTCAAAAGCGGCTGGAATGACCTGCTGCGGCTTGACCATTGCTGTCAGCTTGTCCAAACGTTCATCTGCAACTTTGACGATACCGACGTTTGGATCGATTGTGCAAAATGGATAATTTGCGCTTTCCGCCTGGTAAGTACCGGTCAGAGCATTAAACAGAGTTGATTTACCAACGTTTGGAAGTCCTACGATTCCAGCTTTGAGCATGACGATGATTACCTTGTGACAGACGGTCCCTGGGGCGTTTCAGCGATTGTTGTTGCCGCTGAACAGCTGCGAATGAGTAGTGTCGCACATTCGCGTTATGCAGAGGCAATTTCTTTCGGAATGTCAAGCTAGTTATGCTTTCGAGCCACAAGCGACGGGCGCAAGATGCAAAGAGTTTCGCGGTCAAATCGCTCGTTCAATTAGAGCAGTTTGTTCTGTCGTAGGTAGTCACGAGTGTTGGCAATGGCTTGTTTGGCACTAATGCCTTGCGCCGCTAGTTCATCTTTGTACAGCCATTCGATTGTTGGAATAATGTCGCGGTCGCCGAGTCCGTCGAAAATGTTAGAGCTTATTTCTTGTCTCAACGCTTCGGCTTGATTTTTTGGTTCGTGGTGCAGGAAGTCTTCGCGTGTCGCGACTGTCGAGTCTTCAACGCTGAATCCGTGATCTTCGTGGCGTTCGACTGGGTCTTTATCTTCGTCTTTGAATTCAGCTATGTCTTCAGGCAAGTCAGCTGGACGTTCGGTGTCGGTCGCCCGCACTGATGGATAGTCGATTAGAACGAGTCTTCCGTCTTTTGTATAACCAAGCTGTCTGCTGCCTGGGTCAACGAATCTTTCTCCACGCTCTGCCAGTTGTGCCATCAAAGCGTCGAATCTTGGCTCATTTGAGAGGTTTGCAAAACTTGCGTCCTGGACCATGTCTGCATCCCTTCCGCCTGTGCCGAGCGCGTCAACCTTTTCTTGCACCAATGCAAAAACTGTTCGGTTGCTGGGCAATGTAATTTCTTGGACGTCGCTAAGTATTTTCGCGTCGTAAGGACGGTAACCCCAGTCTTTGTCCCAGTCTAGATATGGTCGTCCTTCTGGATCGGCTTCAGGCAATCCCATAATTTTGAGGACAGCATTCTTGTATTTGCCTTCGGTCAATTCAATGGCGACACTATCTTGCCCATTGGCAATTGCGTCTGGTCTGGAAGATTTCAGTCCACCGAAATCTTCTGGATGCTGACGCGATAGAATGCTGTAAGCATCAGCTAAATCGCTGTCTTCTCCTTTTCCGAGAATCTTTTCGATTGAGAAACTTTCGACGCGTGGTGCGCTCGATGATTTGCTGCGTGTGGTTTTGTCGGTACCACCTGTAGTGTCGCTCGAAATGTCAGCAGGCTTGACTGCTTTCGAATACATGGCATTCGCATCAGATCTCACATCTGCTCTGAAGCCTTCTGCTCTGAATCCATCGGGAATTCCAGCCATCGAGTATTGCGGAATCATCGGATTGAACTGAGCCACTTTGGCGTTTACGGTTTCAGCAAAGCTTGAGGCGCGGGTTTTGAGTGAATCGATCGATTGACTGAATGTCTTTTCGTTTGAGTGATTTTCTCCCAACTGTCCGATGCCGCCGAGTGCGCCACCGACAAATGCCATTCCGTATGCGCCTTCACCTAGTTGTTGAAGCGTAGCACCGTGGCCGGTATCAATTCTCGAATGTAGTTCGGCTGAAGCTGCTCCGATTGGAATGCCCGAAAGAGCGCCGCCGACTATGTTGTTTCTGAGCAATTTTGCTGCGGTGGTGCCTTCGAATTCACCTGCGATGGATTTGAGTCCGATCGATGCGCCGGTGAAGGCGGAGAATGTCGCCGCGCCGATAACGCCATTGCCAGCTCGACCTAACCAGTAGTTTGCGCCTTGAGCGTTTGCATCGCCTGGGCGTAAGAAGCCATCCAGAACAAAACCACTTGTGGCGGAGCGAGCCAATAGCATTTGAGTCGAGGCTTTTTCAGCGGAAAAGGCTTCGATGCCGGTCGCGCCCAATGCTTTGTGCGTTGCGAGGTAGGGAACGAGCATGCCGAGGGCGCTGCCTAATTGTTCTGCGTGCCAGCCTACGGAGAAGGGTTTTTCGGGCGCCGGTGCGTCGATGAACTGAACGCTCGGCAAAATGTGCGTGCCAGCCAGGTGGTCGACCGTGTCGGCGATGCCGCTGATGGGCGTCTGAATGGCGCTGTAGGCAAAGGCTCTGCCGAATTGCTCCAGCGGATTGCCCGACTGCGCCGCCGGTTTCGGTATTACTTCTGTTGTTTCCTGTCGAGCGGACTCGGTCATTAAGGTTTCCTATAGTGGCTCCATCATGATAGGCGCCCGTGCCCGGGGTGTCAGTGGGGAAACTACGTAGGGAGGACCGAACGTGGATGTGCGGGGCAGTCCGCGCACGCACCGGTACCAGGACGTGACAGTGCGTAACCAAGTTAGGCCGCATGAACGGGATAGTTTAGAACTGTCGAAACATCTCTCAACGTTTTAGCAGAGGGGGTACAACGTTTGGACTAGAATGTGATGATTTATCTTCTATGGGCGCGAATCTATAGAGCTTTCGTTCTACACTCGCAACCACTTGTTCTGTGGTGAATTGAACCAATTTCTCTCTTGCTTCCAAAACTTTATCAAGCGTCGGAGAAACTGCTGGCCACTTGTGATGTGGTCTCGTGTAGTACGCGATGAGTTCTGTTGCCCAGTCTGATTTTAGTGGTTCACCGGTGTCCAATTCATCTGCAGCTTTTTGCAGAGATGACTCGAATTCGTTATATGCGGCTTCAATTTGATCTTTAGTGGTGGCACCGTGATGCTGATGCTGCGCTATTCGCCAAAGGTTGTCGATATCAACTGCGCAATGTTGCCTTCTTTCTTCTATCTGGGTAGGGCTATGAAAAGTATGTTTTCGAAGCGAACTGCCATATCCGCCGTAATTCGAAAATGTAGATCCGCTAATTTTATAGTCGTTAGCTTGCCTTTGCTTTACCACCACGATGTCACCGGGCTCGAGCATCCGTGATACCTTGCGATTCCAAACAACATGCTCAGTGGTAAAGTGACCGTCCTCGGCAGTGCGTGCCACGATTATGGTGGGGCGCGAATCTGGCTGACTCAAACCGCCTGCGCGAGCAATCACCGTTAGCAAATCAATTCCGCCTTTCGGAACTTCGAGCAAGCCTGGTTTTATAACTGCTCCGATGACTCGAATCTTGTTTCCGACAGGTCTGACTACACCCGTGTCACTGATACCAGATTCAGTGCCAGCAATTGGAACATAAATTACATCACCAGGCTCGAGGACCAAGTCTTCTTTTTTGTCGCCACTGTGCATCAGCGCCCAGAGATCCACATTGATAACACACTTAGGATGAAGGCGTGTGACATGGAGATGTCTTATGTCCGCATTCTCTTTAAGTCCTCCAGCCGTTTCTAGAACCGTTGATACAGTGAAAGACTCTCTTGATTTAAGATCGGTTTTTGCAAGCACCTTCGATACTGTAGGGTCTTCCGATTGCACCCTGGAATTCGCAGACTCAGCTGTTTTCTCTTTAACTGAATACAGTCCTGGATGCTTGACGGCGCCAAGCACGTACACTTGCTCTAACCGTCGGCGCTCCAAAGTGACTTCAACGTGTGGCGAGGAAAACCATTTCTTAGCTGCTTCGTTCACTAACTCGTTCACACGCTGGATTGTCACTCCGGCGGCTTTAATCACGCCAGCGTTATTGACTACAGCCGTGCCATCTGGAAGAACTGGCGCTTTTGTTATTTCTCCATTGTTGTCTTTGACAGACAACACGTCACCGGGACCCAGAATATAATCTGCATTTGAATCTGACGCAAACACCGCATGACGAGTCATGAGAATTAAGCTTAATACGATCAGGATTCTATGTGCTGATAGAAGTTTCACGGCGGTTCCACGTTCGCAGAAGATAGAGGATAGCACTAGATGTCTTTTCAATCTTGGCTCATTGATTATCGGCATCGTACAAGATCTTTCGATTCTTCTCGTGAAGTGGATTATCCAACGGAGAATAGAGTTCAGGTTTTTTCGGAGCGACTTGTTTCATCGCACTCTGAAATGCATTCTTAACTGGACCATAGCCTATTGCTATGCACAAACAACAAATGGCTGCTATCGCTGCCTTCGACTTCCAATTTGCTTTCTTTTCTTGCATAAGCCTCGTACAGGTCCAGGCTATGACAAATTGGACTGTATTGGTTTCGATGTGTCGCTCGAAAAATCTGGCAAGCATAGCGCGTCGAATTCATGCATAGTGGTTGTGTCTATGACTTGTACCGCAAACAAATCTTTCGCGGTTTCGTGAACCACTTCTGCGATTCGATTACTCGCATTCTTTCGCTTTTGGGTCAGTTTGGAAGTCTTCTTCATGAAAAACTCGAATTTTAGACGGTGCACTTCTAGTATAACATCTGGAGTTACACCATCTTAATGCGGTTCAGTTGTCTGTCTATGCACCAAGTGGCAAACTTAATTCCATAGTTCGACCTTTACTCGAAGTGGTCAGCGCGAAGTCTCCTCCATGCTGTTGCGCAGTAAGCCGAGCTAGGCTAAACGCCATTTTTTCTCTCGCGAACTCTTTGTTTTTGTTGAAGCCCTTTACCGCCAGACCGTGTGGTGCACTTATCGAAATGACAAGTTTGTGTTTGGATTGTTGTCCGGCGATTTGAATTTCGGAAAGTGGTGGCGCGCGATGAATGATTGTTTGTACGATCGCGATCAGCGATTGGCTGATGCGCCGACTATCCGCATTCACTTCCAGACTGCAAGGACTGATGGCAAGGCTGACGCCTTTCTCCTCTGCTAATTTTGACACGTCGGCTTTCACACTTTCGAAAACTTCATCGATAACAGTTTGCTGCTTCGTGCCTAGTAACTTACCTGATTCCATTTTTTCCAAATCGAGCAAGTTTGTGATCAATACAATTAGTTCGCTGATGCGCAGCCGAACATGAGCGATTAGCTGCGCCCCTCGTTCGTTGAGTGGTCCGAAGATTTCGTTGTCGATAACTTCAGATAGCGCCATTAACGAAGTTAGTGGTGTACGTAATTCGTGCCCTGTGATACCAATCATCTCGGCTCTGGAGATTTCAAGTTCCATCAAGGTCTTTTCGGCTTCATACAAACGTGCAGCGACGAATGCGAGTTCATCATCACCGGGCTTTGGTGCCGACAACTCACGATGCTCCGAGAATTGAACAGCAGTCGTCGCGATTTCTTTAGTGCGTTTTGTCAAACTTCTGGCGATGGATAAACCAAGAGCCAACGACAGAAGCGATGTCGCGATCGCCGAGCCGATGAGGAGCTGTTCGAAGTTGCGCCTGATGTCATCGACGTCCTGCGCTGTGGAATCCATCAATTTGTATTCATGGCTAACCAATGCTTGCAATGGCGCTTGTGTGTCGATGTAGAGTGATTCGGTTTTTGCTTTGTTCGGATCATCGTTCCCAAGCAGATCGGACATTTCTGCATTTGGTTTAGCCTTGAGCAAATGTTCATCGAGCGCAATATGTGTTTTGATCGATTTGACCAGATCAGAAGTAAGTTCGTCAGCGCCACCCTTTTCTGTTTTAGTCAGCTTTTCCAGCTCGGCTATGTTAGCGAGCATTTTCTGGATTTGGGCTCGCGCACCATTCAAAGACTCTGCGTCTCTATCTACGTTGTATAGAAACCCGAAGGACGCGGCGCGGGTGATACCATCCATCAGCTCTGTGTGGATGCCGGTGATCTTGGGGATTTTTTCAAACTGAAAAATTTTCTCTGAGTTTTCTTCCAGGAATTTCCACATGGTGGCGACGGTTATTCCTTGAATCAAGATCGGCAGCGCTACTACGAGCATTGTCTTTTTCCACAGAGTTGGCTTCCATCCACTCTTGCCGCCAGCAGCTGCGTGTTCGGATACATGCTTCAATTCGGGCTGTTCGGTTTGTGGAAGAGTAAACCAGAAGGTGGAACCAGAGCCAACTTTTGAACTGAAGCCCATTTGTCCGTTTTGTGATTCGATAATTTCTTTGCTGATTGCAAGTCCGAGCCCTGAACTTGCAGGCTTGCTTGTATGGCTTGACTCGGCTTGCTCGAAACGTTGAAAGATGCGCGAATGAAATTCGTCTGGTATGCCTTGCCCGTGATCTGTTACTGAGACACTGCCTTGATCTTTATCTGCGTTGACAAAAATTTCTACTGTGGAATTTTCAGCGGAATACTTGATCGCGTTGGACAATAAGTTCAACAGAACTTGCATCGTTTTGTCATGGTCGCCCCACGCATTGCATTCCGCCGCGGACTGTTGAACTACTGTTAGATTTTTCGATCTTGCAAGAGGTTCTACTATTTCGATGCAATTTGCGGCGATTTCTGCCAGGTCGATTTTGGTTATGTTCGATGTTCGACGAGCTATGTCTATGTTGACTAACTCAGAAACTAAGGACGCTAGACGACCAATTTCTGCACTCGCGCCGTGCAGTCGCTCTTCTCCTTTTGCGCTGAGTTCTTTGAAGCCAGACAAGCGCAGTTCTGCAAAGTCTGCATCGATTTCGCTTAGTGGAGTGTTCAACTCCTCGGCAATGATTGCTATCGTTTGCGCTTGAAAGTCTTTTGCCTCACTAATCTTGCTCGCTGTCGCCACGACCGACGCATTCAAATTACTGATTTCATCGCTCCCCTGAATGGTGACCAGCTCGCTATTACTTTCCTTCAGAGTTTTGATGTTGGCGAGCACCACTTTGAGGCGGCGCGTCACCGAAACGCTGAACCAGAGCCCGGAGATGATTGTTGCGATAACGGTTGCTAGCAGACCGCAGATAAGAACGTTGTAGATTTCGCGTTGAGTCTGAACAATCGCGGCTGTCGCTTGATCTTTTAGAATTGCATCTTGCTCGAACGATTTTCTGAGGTAATTGGTGCGTAGATCTTTTCTGTGAGAGAAGGAGCGCAAATAGGCGTGACCAAATGGATTTCCGAATAGTTCTGACACCGTTTGAGTTGGAGCAATATTATCTAGCATCTTCCGCGCCATTCGCTGACCTTTCATGTGATCCGCGTAGGCTGTGTTCAACACCTTTTTTCTTTCGGGATCATCTTTCCACAGTTCTGACAAATCATTGAAAAGTTTGACGACATCATCGCTTACCTGAAATGCGCGATCTCGACATTTGCTATCGTGCGTGATCATGTATACGCATGCCAATAGGCTCATTTGACTTTCATCAATCAAATAGAGGTTCTGCGCAATCATTACTTTAGCGAGTCGCTCCTCTGCTTTTTGTGCAGCAGCGAGCTTATTTAGCCTCTGCGACATGACGCCGAGAAATACTAGCTGAATGGCAAACGGGATTGCCACTACCAATAGGATTTTCTTTGTCAGCGAAAGGTTCATGCCTATTGATTATCGCATTACTGCGCTTGCGTCGTTAATCCAAGTGAACTTGTTCTACGAAATATGCTGACTAAATGTGGCAATGAGAGCTGTCACTTTTGCCAATTTTGAGATGAGTAACGATACAAAAGTGGTTGCTCATGTTCTACAGCTACCTTGCTTAGTTTGCATAGCTTTGCCAAAGCGCTTTTCAATGGGGCTAGCCGAACTTCCATCGCTTGAACTCTTTTGTCCTTGTGCCACCGTTTGGCTACAGTTTTTATAGATTCTGAATTTAGTTGTGAAAGGCGTTTTGTCAGTTTGTCTGGAATTAGATGGACGCTTGAAATGGAGTTGCCGTGTAGAATCTCGAATTCCTTTGCGAGATCGCCAATTCGGGAAGGGTTTTTTTCAAGGACACCCAGTAAAAGGAATAACAAAATGGGAGCTAATCCATCCACTTCTGTGTAGTCAAATAGGTCGCCCTCGACGTCGAAACAAATTTCGCGAGCGTCTTCTGGTAGAGCAATTAAAATGTCTATACTCATGAGCACTCGCTTAAAGGTTTTACCGCAAGGTGTTTAGTCGAAAAACCAATGCATATTGGAATCGGAATCAATCCAGCCTTTGTCTGTCGCAGTGTAACTGACGGTGTCCCAGTCACCTTCTTTTTTGAGTGCGAACCGCTTCTTACATCGTCCGTAAAAAGCCGATTCCCGGGTTAAAATGGGCTTACGGCATACTTTCCGTCCATCGTCGTAAGTGATTTCGCGCTGCAGTTCAATTGAATTGTCGGCTTGCAATACTGCTGTCTCCTTCATTGAGACCAACTTTTTCTTGACTTTCTTTTTAGTCATCGCACGCACCCGTCGCTGCGGATATTCGCATTATGCCACGAATATGACACGTCTTTGTGTGAGGCTAGGCAAGTCCTTGCCCTTATAACTTGTATCACATGCCACTCGACGCGCAATCTCACGCTTTGACTCATTTGCTCGCACAAGCCAGCACTCAGCACCTGAGGCTTACCTTAGAGTCTTTACCTGTTGGTTTGATGGAAATAACTGACCGAGGAATTATCGAATCTGTTGATGCGTCGACAGCGCTCAAACTTGGTTTCATGCCGAAACAGATTAAGGGGCAATCGATCGCCACGTTACTTGAAGATTGCGGCTCGGACTTCTTCGATCTGCTAAATAAAAGGCGTTATGGATCATTGTTTCAGGCTGCTTTTCGCACTCAGAACGGTGCTCCTCTGGTGGCAGATGTTGTTTTGGAGCCTTCACTTCAATCGCACAAGTTTGTTTGTAGCGTCATTTTTATTACGACCGATTTACACGATGTCGAGGGAAAGTGCGAGGTCGATGATGATGTCGAACTAGGTGGTGCCACCCATGCCAGTGATGATGCTGAATTCGATAAATCTACTGCATCAGATGATGCTATTCACGACGGCAGTCTATCGTCCTTCGAAATCACATTGCTGTTTCTATTATTGATTGCGCTGATTCTCTGTCTATTTGCCAGTTTTTAGTTCAAAGTATCTTACGTTTGCGCTTCTTCTCTGGGTCCAAAAATTAGTTTCCAAAGTTTGCCAGGTCCCAATCTTTCGTCGAGTCCCCGGACTGTGTACAGTGTGATGAAGATACACATGGCAGCGAGGTTGTGCGTTATCATCAGCGCTAATGGATCGCCGGATTGAGCTAAGAATTTTGCCGATCTGGGAAAAAGCATGTCTTCTACTTTTCCGCCCACATCAGTAATCAACGTCATCACGATAGATTGGTATAGAACAGCCCTTGCGAGAGAATGCTTATCGCAGGCTTTGACGAATGGCAGGTTCTGGGTCAAGACGACGATCTTTCCGTAGGCGACTGCTTCAACAAGGGCAACTAAGTAGTTGTGCTGAAAAGCGTGGACGCCTTGTTGCAGAAGAATCAATGATTTATATGTTTCAAGAAGCGAAAGGCTCACCGCGAGATAGCCCATGACGACGCCGCATTCCTTGAGCTCTTCCATTATCCGTTCTTTTCTTGTCGGCTTCGCTGCTGACTCTTCCATTTATGTTTCCTTATTGCCTTTCTATATTTTCCTGCAACGCCTTTGCACAGTTCTTAAGGTGTGGGCACCGCAACTGGTGCTGTTCCGGCAGAGGCTGGTGTCACAACTGTTGTCGTGGTTGTTGTCGTTGTGGTTGCGGTTGCAGTCGGAGCACCACCGATGTTGATACCGATTACGCTGCCGCTGACAATGATGTCCACGCGTCTATTGAGTTGACGACCTGCAGCAGTGCTGTTATCTGCAATTGGATCAGCTTGACCGAGACCTTTCGATGAGATCGTTGCGGCTGGAAGTCCTTCTGTGATCAAGTTTTGTCTGACTGCATCAGCGCGTTGTTGCGAGAGTTTCATATTGAATGCAGGAGTGCCGGTGTTGTCGGTGTATCCTTCAATCGAGAGATTCAGTCCTGGGTGCGCTGCGATGATTCCAGAGAGCTTGGCTAACTTCAGTTGAGCGTCAGTGCTGAGCGTGTACTTGCCGAGATCGAAAAGAACGTCGGCCATGTTCACCACCAAACCGCGTGAAGTTTCTGACGTTTGCAGCACCGCATTTAGTTGCTGCAAAAGTTGTGTGCGTAACGCAACAGTTGCCGCTCGCGCTTTTGCTGCTTCCGCATCAGCTTGAGCCGCTGCCGCTTGCAAAACTTGTGCTTTCGCCGCCGCATCTGCCGCCGCGATATCGGCTGCGGCTTTCTGTTGTGCGGCTGCTGCCGCTGCTTGTGCCGCCGCTGCCGCCGCTTGCGCATTCATTTCGGCTTCCTTTGCAGCGGTCAACTCGGCTTGACGTTTAGCTTCTTTCGCGGCTTGTGCTTCGGCAGTTGCTTTCGCCTGAGCCGCAGCAGCCAATTTCGCCGCTTCGATGCGTTGAGCCAACAATTTTTGTGCAGTCAATGAGCGGGCGTCTTCCGCAAACTGAATGGCTTGGCGAGCAGCGGAGATGATGTCGTTGTTATTGGAATTCTGGGCGACACAATTTTCCGCGAGCTGCAAACTTGTTTTCGCTTGCGCAAAAATTTGTGGGGCGTATTGTTCAGCGCCTCGATTTTTTGCGATGTCTACCGCATTCCGCGCTTCATACATATCGAGTGGTGCTTGTTTCAAATTCGGTGTGAGCGCCAACGGATTTCCTGCCTGCGCATATTCACTGCGCTTCATCAACTTGTAGCTGTTGTCTGGATAAATTTGCCCGGTTATATTTTGGTTTTCCAAAACGATGACTTGACTCGGGATGCTCACTGCATAGTAGGGTTCTGCGGTGACGATCATGGCGAAGGTTTGCGACTGCGATTTGACCTCGAGCTTGCCGTTGCCGTTGTTATCGAGATTGATTTCGCCCAAGTTCGTTGTGGTGCCATCGGGTGAAACTGTCCACAAAACGTATGTGAGAAATTCGGCACCAAGGCTTGTCGCCTGCGGCATGCTCGATACGCGCAAGATGATTGATGTGGCGCCCTGGCGTGGGTCGACCCAGGCGTTTCCGCTTGCTTGCGATGCGACACTGGTGCCAGCCATGTTCACTTTTTGGAAGCCGCTGCCGATTGGATAGCCGAAGGCAGATATCGTCGCGTTGACTATGTTGTCTTGCGAGTCTGTCTGCTGTTGCGCCTGCGCGGCGTGAGGCGCAGACGACAGTGACAAGCTCAGTGCCCACGTCATGATCTTCCAAGTGTGTCGCATATATTCTCCTGTTGCCAACTAGCTACAGTGCGTCTGTGGCGTTGTTTCGCACGATTTTACAACTCACTTTGATTGAATGGAGTTGTCATGGGTGCGGCGTGTCTCGAAACTTATTGTTGAGTTGCATTATCCACGGGCGCTGACGCTGCTAGTTTGAAGGTGAGGAGTTTGGCGACATGCGATAATCGCAAGAATTCTGTTTGCCGGGATGGCTACATATGTATTGTCGACGCTTTGTTGACAATTGAATCCGAGGTAATTTATGTCGAACTGGAAGTTACTCTGCAGTTATCTAGCTGTTGCGCTTATTGTCAATGGTGCGCTTATGCCCAACGCCGATGCGCAGACTGAGTCGTTGTTGGCGAACGCGACGGTGCCATCTGCGAAACCAGCGGAAAACGCTTCTGGATACAGTCTTCCGCCCGAAAATATTCTCAAGGTCATGACGGCGCCGTCGCCTCCAACACCAAAAGTTAGCCCTACAAATGATGCTGTTCTGCTGGTGTCCTGGCAGGATTACCCTTCCATCTCCCGTGTGGCTACGCCGTTCTTGCGCCTTGCGGGCGTGCGAGTCGAGCCGAAGAACCACAGCAAGCACGACAGTCCTGGCGGCTACGGCATCACTCCTTGCGCGAGCAACTACGATGTGGTACGCACTGCAGATGGTGCCACGGTTCACATTGCTCTTCCCAAAGGCGGATGCGCGGGCAACCCTGTTTGGTCTGCTGATGGAAAACAATTCGCGTTCACGAACACCACCGCCAACTCGGTCGAATTATGGATTGCTGATGCCAAGACAGGCGCAGTGCGTCAAGTTTCGGGCGCCCAGATGAACCCAATGTTCGACAATGAATTCGAATGGATGCCAGACCAGAAAACCCTCCTGGTCAAGCTCGTGCCGCAAGGAATGGGCGCACCGCCGGCGGAGTCACTCAAACCGGTCGGTCCAAGCATTCAGGAGTCGAAGGGTGAAAAAGGACAGAGCAGCACTTATGAAACTCGCGACACGTTGACTAACAAACACGACGAGGATCTCTTCGATTATTATGGTGCCTCTCAAATTGCTTTAGTCGATACGGCAACTGCGAAGATCACGAACATTGGTAAGCCAGGAAATTACGACACGATCGATCCTGCGCCAGACGGCAAACATGTGCTCGTCACTTCCATCCACAAACCTTATTCGTACATCACCACTTACGATCGTTTCCCGCATGAAGTCGAAGTTTGGGATGTAACTAATCCTTCCAACGTTCTCAAAAAAACTATCGCTTCATTGCCACTTGCTGATCGCGTTCCTATTCATGGCGTTCCTACTGGACCGCGCGAACATTCATGGCGTGCCACCGACCCAGCTACTCTCGTTTGGGCGGAAGCATTGGACGGCGGCGACTGGAACACCAAGGTACCGAATCGCGACAAGATAATGCTTCTGAAGGCACCATTCGATGCAGCACCGCTCGAGGTGACTAAAACAGAGCAGCGTTACGCAGGAATCGATTGGAGCGAAAAGCCTAATGTTGCTCTATTGCAAGAGTACGATCAAAACAGACATTGGAGACGGACATCTATATTCGACATCGACGATCGACAAGGAAAGCCTCGCTTACTTTGGGATCTCTCCACTGACGAGAAGTACGCGCACCCGGGCAATCCTGTGCATCGTCAACTCGCCAATGGACCAAGGGTAATTCGTCAGAATGGAGACACGATTTATCTTGCTGGAACTGGTGCGTCGACTGATGGCGATCGACCATTCCTCGATCGCCTCGATCTCAAATCGTTGAAAACGCAAAGACTATTTCGCAGCGATAAAAATTCATTGGAGCGTTTTCTCGCATTCACAACGCATGATGGAAAAGATGATGAACAGACCTTCCTGACGTGGTTTCAATCTCCTGTTGATCCGCCAAATGTGTATGTGCGAACGCTAGAAAAAGATGTCGAGGCGCCGGCGGGAGAAGCAACTGTTTCTTCAACCAGTGTTGCTTTGACTCACCTTCCAGATCCAGCGCCTGAAGTGCGCGCGATCAAAAAGCGCCTGGTGAAATACAAGCGCGCCGACGGCATGGACCTTTCCTTCACGCTGTACACTCCGCCTGGATACAAGGAAGGCACTCGCGTTCCCACGATTCTGTATGCGTATCCTCTCGACTATGCAGACGCCAAGGTTGCCGGCCAGGTGACAGGTTCGCAGCAGACTTTCACGACCTTGCGTCAATACAAACTCTTGTTGCTCGCTGGCTACGCGATTATCGACAACACTTCTTTCCCTATCGTTGGCGATCCGAAGAAAGCGTATGACACTTATTTAGAGCAGCTAGTCGCCGATGCAAAGGCAGCAGTCGATGAAGCTGTTCGAATTGGTGTCGCTGATCCCGAGCGCATCGGCGTGACCGGACACAGCCATGGTGCGTTGATGACTGCAAATCTGATCGCACATTCGGATCTTTTCCGTGCGGGCGTTTCTACGAGTGGTGCCTATAACAAGATGCTTACGCCGTTCGGCTTTCAAAACGAGCGTCGTTCTATATGGGATGCGCGTGATGTGTATTTGAAAGTGTCACCCTATTTCGTAGCGGATAAATTGAAGACGCCTTTGCTTCTTGTGCATGGTGCGGAAGATGCGAATCCTGGTACGACCCCGCTGCAGGCGACCACGCTATACGAGGCAGTGCGTGGTAACGGTGGCACGGTGCGTCTGGTGATGCTGCCGCACGAGCCGCATTGGTACACGGCGCTGGAATCGAATGAGCAGCTCGTTTCGGAGATGCTTAGTTGGTTCGATAAGTACGTAAAAGACGCGGCGCCTCGAACTGCAGCAAATGTGTCCACATCAAATCCAACAACTCTAGAGAAGTAATTTCAAAAGTAGTAGTTGCAAGGTGAGGTTTTTACCTTTATTGGTTAAGCGAGCTTGCATGTCGTTAGCTTCCACCAAATGACGTTCGGTCAGTAGTTTCAGTTCTTCCGCTAACTTTCCAGGTGGACTATTTGGTTCCAAGCAATTTAGGAGCGACGATGTCGCGCTCTCGTGTCCGTACAAGGTTCGGAGAATACAACGTTGCGCTTTAGAAAGCTCGCAGTACTGATCAATAGCGTCACTGGTGCGAACTCCCATCGACTGCAAATTGGGGTGATCTTTGGTCCACTGCACCAATCTCATTGGTTGAGAATATTGATCTGGTGGAATTGCGTCATAAAAGCCTTCCTTAAATCCTCCTGGTTGCCACGAAGCGCACTGCAAGTAGTCTGACAATGTGCATGTCACCCGTCCGTCTGCCTGTTCTTTCCCTGCTTCGGTTTCGGAAGACAGAATAGCCTGCAAACCTGCTTCAATCACAACGTGCCCATTCGCGTTAATGAATTTCAATTTTTGAATCTGATAGAGTATATAGTCGCTATTATTGCTGTCGAATTCCAGCTGATAGCTCATAATTCCTTTACTCCATTCGGTACGCAAGTGTATGGCGCGGGTTTCAAGAATGTCGGGAGATTCAACATTGCGCACCGCCACCAAATATGGTGCCCACTCCCGTTCTTTGCTGTATTTCCATTTTGCTAGCCGAAACGAACCTGACTTATCCTTATCCGGTTCGATGATCACCGGGAACGTCAACGCTTTCTCGCCAACAATGCGCCCTATAATTTCGATCGGCGGCCCGTGTCCAAGCGGAGCTTCGCCAAACGCAGAAAAGTCGTAAAAATTGATTTTGTCCATGGAAGGGCCGGCTTCTCTTCCGGCTCGTGTATCGTCATTTAAAATTTCGGACAACTTCAGGACCGAGTCTTTTTTTGAACTGAAAATGGAAGTTTGGCGGCTGCAAAATCTGTAGCACAAATTATTTTGCGTGAAAATATCTTCGTCTATATCTGGAGATAAAAATGTCGTACTGTGATATCTGAAGGAACAGGGGTTGACACTAGTCATCCATGGCTGATAGTGAGAACGGATGTTTCGCAGGACAATCCTATTACCCATTGAGTGTGCAACAATGTCGATCGCCGAATGTGCATCCTTCTTTTCCAGTTTCTGCATAAACGAATCGAAATCTTCTTGCGCCCATTCGTTATTTACTTGATCCTGAACGTACGTTAGCGGAAGAAACGAATTGCTTTTAGCAGGCCAGCTAAAAATCACGACCGGTTCTTGGCTTGCTGCTGAGAGGCGCGCAGCACGAAGGAGGGCCGCCTTGAAATCATTGTTAAAACCATGGACAAAAACAATAATTCTCGAATTTGGTTCTGGCAACGATGCCTTGAAGTCCTTCCAAAAGTTTTCAAATGGATCGCCAATATACAATGAAGTATTTTCGGCACCTATTAGTTTGCACTTCCACTTGTTCGAACCATCATTGCTAAAACTCCAATTTGCAGCTTTCAGCTTTTGCTGCTCGGTGAGGTTGTTTTTCAAAGTGTCTGGTGTAGGAACTGTGACGTTTACGCATCCGTAGTCCAGACCTATGGCAGGAGCTTGCCTACGTTTGTTCAAGTACTTCAGCGGTTTTTTTTCGTCACGGTGGTAAAAACGCCGACCAGATTCAAATTTAAATGATTCCTGATTTGTTGCGCGATCTGTTGCGTAGAAAACCGGAATGGAAACAAATTTGTCATTTCGTGTAGCTGCTAATGATTTTCCGATTGATACAGCGCTTAGAGCAAGAATTAAAATAAGAAACCAGGCGTGTTTTGTCGACAGTTTGAACTTAATAACGGCAGAACGACCTAGCATTTCTCATCCTCTGTATTGGGTGATTCCGGTATCCCTCAGAAGCTAGTCAGCACCACCCGGACTAGAAACATCTTTCAACGAGTCATCTGCCTTGATCTCCTTGAGACCTTTGGTGTTAATTAGAAAAGCTCTTTGACCAGCTGATTGAAGTTGATACTGGCTTGGTTCTGATTTGCCAAATGCTCCTCTTATTATTGATGTTATTGCATCTCCATTGTAGTCAGCCGAACGCAAAGCAAGAAGATCTGCTGGTCCTTCAATCGCGGAGGAGAGAGGTAAGAGTGCCTCGTCGTAAACTCTGGCACTGCAAAACGGCGCTGTTAGGAGCAGCTCATAGTTAAGTAGGCAGTTCAGTCTCAAGTAACGTGGATCCGCTGAAGTTGATGGTTGCGAGATTACCTCCGTATGAGTGGTTACCGCTTTTGTACTTGGATCGATAGTTACTCGCTTAATTGTTCTTGTCTGGGCACCGATGCTGTTGATTGCAATTTTAGTGACCGATGGTTCAAGCTCTTTCGGCTCCGAGGCTTTCGCAGCTGGAGCTACCGGCGTAAATGTTCGATTTTTTGTCACTTTATCGATTTTTCTTAGCTCTGGCTTGCCATTGGAAGTATACGAAGTATTCTTTTCGTGGTACTCAGAAATGGTTGTCGTCACTGTGTGGGCCGGCTGACTCGGTTGTGTGGTCACCATTGGCGATGGCAGTGGACTGGTAGGAGTCGTTATTACATCAGAACTGGAAATAGCGAGGCTGCTTGCCTTTTCCAGTTTCCGAACCGCAAACAAAACGTACGTGGTTTTATTACCGAACATGATTTGCTGTTTCTTAGCCGGATAGTATGTCCAGGATGCACTTCCACTTCTAGTTGCAATGCCAGACACAGTTGGTAGATTGTAGATGTATTTCCACTCTTGGGTGTGCTTCCAATCTACGCTCCCACCGGCGAATCCACTATATTCCGGTTTGGCTTGTATATCCAGTGTTTGCGTGTCGTCGAAGTTGGGAGACAAATAGACGGACGTGGGATATATGGACAAAATTTTGACGTTCTTTTCTTCTTCGTTTCGAAAATTTTTCGCCAGACTATTGAGCTGTCGTCTTGCGGCAGAAAAATTCTGGTGTAAATCGTCCTTGGATGCAAACAACTCATTTGGACTCGCTGGATTTTTTTCCAGCTTAAGCTGATCATCACCGAAAAACAAATCGCGCACCTTTGTAACTACGCCACTATCGCGCCGCGGTTGGACGGCTCCATCGTGCTTTCCGTCCTTATCTGTCACGTCCATAAATTCTTCAAACCGTGCAAATCGATACGAGCTTAGGGAATTGAGTCCAAACGGCAGGTGCCTCATTGCGGGAATGTTGAACTGAGTGGACAGTATGTAATAGTCCCATTCTGTGGACACAGGCTGTTCTAACCGCACTAGCATCGGCTCACCTAGAAAATGCCAGTTTCCTACGTTGAGGACATATGTCCGAGTTGGAAGATCCATTGCCGCGCGGACAAGTCCCGTCGTTTTTCGAACATCTTTAGAAATATCGGCGTAGAGCTTTGCATGCGTTGGTTGCGCACTGAACAGAACGCTGGTTAACATCGGAATGAACCAGCTCAATTTGTTCAAAGACATTGTTTGTTTAGTCGAAATCTTTTTTGTGTAAAACAAGCGCATGGTGAATCCTTTGCGCAGGTAAACCGCTTCTAGAAGCCTAGTCTACTGCGCTGATTTAAGTGTCGCGGGATTCCGTACAGCTGAAATATATCGTTAGACGGCAGTGCAGTTTTTAAAATGGATATTAAAATGAAGAGCATCATTTGAGATACAAGAATGGCTTGAGATCAAGGTTTGAACTCAAGCAAGTGGAAATAGAGGGACTCCAGAGTATGAGTATATCAGTACAACACGAACATCTCATCAACAGATAGATGCAGACTTAATAGTGTCTGGTTTTGGTGTCATTTCGTCCCGTCCGTTCCATACTTTCGCAATAGCCATAACTTTGCCAATAACTCTGACTATCCTTAGAGCTGAGGGCAGCAGTGAACGATCATACTCAGACATTGATCGTTCTCCTGGATGGGGGGAAGTGTATGGACAAAGAATTCGTTGGTGGTGCGGGTGCTACTACTGATTGCACTGAACTTGCCGACACAAAAAGGAAACAACTTCAGCTAGCGGCCAATGTCTTTCTAACAGAAGCTAGGCTCCGACAGAAAAGTGTGGAATTCATAGTTGAAGAATTTGCTGGAAACAATCAAGCAAGCCAGAATTTCGAACATCATGATGTCGGTTTTTGCATGGCCACAGGTATTGCTATCGCCAGGCGTCGACGACAACTTTCAATGTCACAGAAACTATTGAGTGGACTTTCTGGCATTCAACGCTCCTACATTTCTGATGTGGAAAGTGGTCGAAGAAATCTCAGCTTGCGAAATCTAGTTGCACTGGCCGGTGCCCTTGGTCAAAGCGCATCGACTCTATTAGCGACTATTGAAGAGATCTGCACAGAATGAGTCAACTTAGCTGCAAAGCATCATGAATACCGGATATCCAATGTCTGATTTTAATTAATTGTTTCAACAACTTGGGCTTCGCCGACAAACTTTAGAGAGTGTCCGATTTGAGTGACATTACATAACTAATTTAATCTTCGCATGATGACTGAGTTGTGTTGAGTCAAACACGTTGATAAGAGAGATGAATGTAGTCTCACCGAGAACTCTTTAAGTAATGCAGACAACAAAATGAATAACTGAGTTTGGGTATATTGCGCACGAGATCATTTGGAGCATGCCTGCAACGTGAATAACAATTCGGCTAACGGCTTGCGTACCATTAGACCTAACGATCCTGAATACAGTGCTGCATCAGCCTGCAAAAATTCGCGGATTCGTAAACATCCCAGCGAAATAATTTTTTGCACCTCGGAGCAAGACGTATTGCAAGCAATGCACTACGTAGTGTCCCATGAGCTTCCGTTTGTCATCCGTTCCGGCGGACATAGCTACGAGGGTTATTCTCTTATCGATGATGGTGTGGTAGTCGATCTCTCTGAAATGAGTTCAATTTCTGTCGATGCTAAAGGGAAAATCGCCTCGGTGCAGAGTGGAGCATCGCTACAAAAACTCCAAGCGGAATTAGCAAAGCACAATCTCGCTTTACCTGCGGGAACATGTAATACAGTGGGCATTGCTGGAATTACACTCGGAGGCGGATACGGACTGATCTCACGAAAACACGGATTGACAGTCGACAAGTTGAAGTCGGTACGTCTGCTGCTGGATTATTCAAAGTTTGAAGAAGTCTCACCCTTACACCATGACGACTTGTTTTGGGCTTGCACTGGTGGTGGTGGCGGCAATTTCAGTGTAGCATCTGAGTTCTCTTTTCAGTGCGTGGATGCTAGTCCAGCAATCAGCTTTCGACTAGACTGGTCCTCGAATCAAATGCGATGCGCGGTCAATGCGTGGCAAAACTGGGCACCGTTTGTTGATGAAAGGCTGACCTCACTTTTGATAATCGCAACGCAAGGTAAGCACAAAGTCTACTGTATTGGACTCTTTCTGGGAGGCAAATCAGAACTCAAAAGTCTGACTAAAACACTGATAGAAGCTTGCTCTCCACCACCCACTTTAACACTGGACCAACACTCTATACTCGACGCTAGCATCCAACACAACGTTTCAAGAGTTGGCGCCGAAGACATTGGTGTCGAAGGTCGGTTCTCATTAAATTTCCAGGATGGTGTTTCTCGATTTAAAAACACCTCTGATTTTATAGCTAACGCTTTGCCAGCAAATTGCCTGGACACAATTAATCATTTTTGGAACACGCCTCCGCCAGGTCAAGCAATACTCCAATTTGATGCATATGGCGGCGCAATAAATGCAGTGGGCACCGACAAGACCGCGTTCCCGCACAGAGGCAATACGCTCTTTAGCATCCAATACCAAACATACTGGGAACGCGAAAAAGACGATGCACAGTGTATTGAATGGATACGTGCTTTGCGAACTGCCATGCAACCTTTTGTTCGCGGAGACACGTATGTGAATTACTGTGATGCTGATTTGACAGACTATGAGAAAAGATATTTCTCATCAAACCTTGATCGCTTAAGAGAGATAAAACAAAAATATGATCCCAAAAACTTCTTTCGATTTCCTCAAAGCATTCGCACCTAGCTGTGCTGAGCACATTTACGAATTTGCAAAATCTGATGATTTATCGCGTAAAGCAAGCGGCCAATTAGCCTTAATGGCTATGAGTCTGGTCCTGGCATCTTCAATGATTGGCTCTCCCGTTTACGCTTCTTATGACCCCAAATTGGAGCCGCATAAAACGCTTTCCAAAAATTGTCGGTTGGCTGAAACGTGCATGAAAAAAGTCGAAGAAACCAATGCCAGCAGCGAGATCAAGAAGAAACTTTTAGATTCGTACGACAAGTACTCGAAGGACCTTGGAAAAGTAACTTCAGAAATCGGTGTTGCGATTCAAAATAAAACTTACACCTCGGATGAAAAATATAAGCCCGAGCTTAAGGCGGTCTGGACCGATAAAACAAATTTCGAAACTGATTACAAGAAGCACATTGATAACGCCTTTCCGAGCGGTTACGAAACGTTTTCGGAACAGCTATTCGAAAAGGACATATTTGCCTTGGCGAACCGGCTAAACAAATCGAATGACTCAATTCGCAAAACTGCTTCCAAATGCTTTGCTGCTTACTTGCCTGATCCTGAGGCGTGGTTTGAAATTCAAGTCTCTCGAGACCGTGAGCCTCAAGCTAAAGTTGAGATCAAGGGCAATTGGATTGTGACTTGGAGCGGTCCCTTACTTTTTTCATCATCACAGCTGCCATTGAATCAAGATCTCGTTGCGAGGGTTAAGGCGGGCGATTTGCGCTATGCGACTAACGAGCTTCTAAGGACAGCGTCAAAAACTGTTGAGGCAGGCAAACCCTTAGACGTGCCAACCCTGTGTGCGCAGTACAAAGATTATCGAACCAAAGCACACACGGATTTCGCAAAATACGTACTTGATGCGGTAAAGAATAAGAAATTTAAAACAGCAGATGACAAATACGTTTTGTCCCACGCATCCGCATATCTAGACACATCTTCAGTGCCATATATGACGGATGATTTTAAACGGCTTCTGAAATTGATCGGAGAACATCATCTCAATAGACACGACAGCCTGATTGTGTTCGGTCAAGTTTACTTCGAACCGATTGACGACCAAATTTCAAATTCGGAAGAATTTGGTCCTGATTCCTTATCGGGAAAACGGAAAAAGACAACCGAACGATAATGAGATTCTTTTGTTGTTAGGAGGAAAGTTTCGACATGAATAAACAATCACAGGGGCTTTTGAAAAGTTTCCTGCAGCGTCTTGAAAGTAGTGCTGAGCCGGCAGATATTGGCAGCGGCGTAGACCTTGCAGTGACTTACGAGCCAGCGCCCGATGCAGCCGTTGTAGTGAATTGCATGCAGTGGATTGAAAATAGCGAAAGCGAGTCATGGATTGAAAATTATTGCCAAGCCGAGGAGTTTAAAAAATGAACTACCACGAATTTTTAGCAAAACTTCCAGATTATGGTTCGATCCCGACTGATAGTGAGCGAATTTGGAAAGTCGTTGAAGAGCTGAACACCTGTCCGTTCAAGGGAGGGGATCGTTTAACCGTTTTCAAAGTCTTAGATTCCCAAAGCGCTATTCGAATGGCTTGTTACTACCGCCGCCCAGATGGAAGCGAGGAGTGGTGGAACCACAAAATCTGGGAAGTGGGGCCATAGTTATGAGTCAAGGATTGATAAATGCTGAGGACAGAGTCTAGTCGCCGTAGTGCGTCGAGCAAAATTTGAAACAGCACACCCAATTTACGGAAGAAAATTTATGCCGTCCGACCCAGTTGAAGTTGTCCGAAATCACTTTAAAAAGCTGTGCGAAAACGATTTGGATGCTGCATATGCTGATTTATCGCCCCGTTGGCAATCGAAGCAAGATTTAAGTTCATTTCGCAAAGCCAATTTAAATGCATGGCAAAATCTCAGCGAAGATCAAACATTTGCCGCTGTTCTCGTCGCTAGTGAATTAACCTCGCTTACGGCAAAGTAGCAGTTAAACTGGGTTTCTATAGCATCAGCGAAACACGCACGATTCGCTACAACATGATTGTCGCTGAGGAGAGCGACGAGTGGAAGTTTGACAGCGGCAACATGACACCAACTGGTAAAGGTGCACCGTCTCAAAAGGAGCTTCGCGAACTGTTCGTGGCGACCGATTTTCTCAGCATCAGCATGGTTGATTTTGGAATACTTTCCAACGATGGAATTTCGTACGCGGCTGTTATCACTAGAGAATTCGCTGAGCCACCAGGCAACGGTGTGTTTTATCTCCTAAATATTGTGGATAGAGACGCTGCTAGCAAAGCACGCGTCAAAGCAACGATTGCCATCGGTGATCGCTGCAATATCAAAAACTTTTGCATTGAAGATACTCATATCTTGTTTGATACTTCTTCGAGTGTCAGCTATTGGAATCCTTGGGCGCTTAACTTTACTCGAGTTAGTTTGCGCTTACAGAATCAAGATCTCAGCGTAGCGTCTGTTGTATCTATCAACGAAGGTGAATAGACGGTGCATTAATAGTTCCAGAAGCATTTTAGTTTATTTACCAAGCAACTCCAAATATCTCGCATCGCGTGTCATTGCTGATCCTGCGGTGAACACTATAGGCGATGCACTTGAAGCCAGAATTCTTGTGTTTCGTATATGTTAGGTTGTCTTTCAATGAGGAACATATATAAGAGGTGTCCCGGTTGCAAGAGGTATCCCTGTTGTCGTAACCTAAGAGGCCGCACTCATGACAAACAATTCCGATTTGTACGAAGATCTGTTGAAGACTTCCCGTGAAATTGCGAAAAGATGGGCACAATCAGCGCGAGAATACAGCCATCTGCTTGATGACTATGCAAATCAGAAATATGACTTTCAAACTCTTCAATCGAAACTAATCGAAAAAAACTTGCACGAATACTTTCGCGGGATGGTCGATGCTTCAAGGGCAAACTCTGTTTTTTATAAGTGGCTGTATCCAAATGTGAGCGGAACAGCAACGTCTAACACCTCAAACGAAGCCGAAAGTTCTCGTTCCGCCAAATCAAGCAAAACTTCAGCACGCAAATAGAAGTATTTGACCCAACAATCAGACCTTACTTACAGATAAATGCAACATTTGTGTTCAGTGGTAGCTGGTGCGCGTATTGACGCAGCAAATTTGCTGCGGAGAGCTCTAGATACAAGTAATTTTTGGAACCTGTTGGAAAAGCGCTGTGAGCAGTTAAACAAGAATCCCGCGGAAGTTTCCATTCTCATCAAGCCTGACGTCGAGACATTGATCGAGAAAAGTCCGACGCAAGTCAGCGCTGCATTTGTTAATGCTTTTGTTGATGCGTTGCTAGAGTATGGATATACCAATGTGAACGTTGGTGTATCGTTAGAATTCGATTTCCCGTGGATCGAAAATCGTGATGCGTTAGGACTTGCTGAGTTTGCTGGTTATCTCGATAAACACGGTAATCTGTGCGTGGATCTCTTAGATCATTTGTCTGCTCTAAGCGATGCTAATTCGTCTGTTCTCTCGGGAATACCTGTCTCAAAGACTTGGTTAGATGCTGATATTCGCATAATAGTCGCAAGCAACAAGACTGATCAGAAGAATGGTTTTTCTTTGTGTTTGAATAGCCTCCTCTCGATCATTTCTCCGCAGGATAGAGCAAAACTGCGCTGTTCCGGTGTCGAGGAGAAACAAGTATGCAGAGCTCTGGTGGCGCACGTCGGAGCGCACTTCGGAATTATAGATGCGATACGAAGCGCTCATGGAAGTGGTGGTAGATTATCGCCAGATACATTGATTACTAACACTGTCATCGCTTCCGATGACATTATTCTGGCTGACTATGTTGGTGCGACTAAAATGAGGCTAAGTCCGGTAAGTTCTGAGCTGTTTGAGGCTGTGGGAAATCAATTGTGCCTAGAGGATGTATCTATTCGAGGAAACCTCCAGCCGTATCAAGGATGGAAAAACGTTGACCCCATAATTAAAGATTCAGTTTTTAAAGCTTCAAAACTAACCAATGGGAACCCTGTCGTCGAGTCCATTTTTCAGCAGGTGCAAACATCTCTTTTTCCAATTTCAGATCCTTTACACAGAGTTATTTTGAATGAACTTTATGGTGAAGGACAGCGCGGATATGGGGAACTCGTACCCTTACATTTACTGTGTAATAGTCTGCTTTCCTCTGCATGCTACTTAGGCGAGGCAATCAACATTGTAGCCAATAAAGATGAGATCGTTCAGAGAATCGCCAACATCAACGTTGATCCTAATCACGTAAAGCTGAAGAATTTTCTCCCAATGGCAAAAGCTTTGGCTGCGGAACTTGCCGAATTGGAACTGGTAAAAAGTGATGAAGATGGATTTAGAGCTGTTTGCCATGGTTCCATGATCAAGTTCGAAATCACACAACGATTTCTAGTTGACTTTGAAACATTCACAGAACGCGTTGCGGTTGAAAATTCAATGCAATTCTTAAATGACTATATCGGTGGCAGTAGCTTGCCACTCAAGTACAACAGAAGTGAAAGAGTTTCCCACCAAATAGAGCGAACTATCTATCTGCCACAGCCCAACTTTGTCGTATCAGAAGCTTTACGATATCTCGATGTCACAAAAATTGAATATATAACGTTCAAAAAGGAGCAGCAAAGATTTTATTGGAAAACGATTTTTAGCGAGAACAACAGTGCAATACGAGATGATGGCATTGTAACTTTTAAACGCGAGGGGGACTGCACCGACGTAACTATTTCTTCAGTCCAACAACTCACTCTTCCTCCTCTGTGGGAAAGTTATTTCAATAGCTTGCCTCTAGTCAATCAATCAACTCTAACTACAAAAAATTACAAACGGTTCTTTCTGCAGACAATGGCTAACCTTGAGGCATTGTTAGAGGGAAGGTCTATACGAATTGGAAAGACTTGTGAGCAAAATTTTGCAGGGCTTTCTGCGTTCTTGGCCGATCATCCTCTTGTTCAATTAACCACATTACTAAAAAAAATTGTCGAGAGCACTTCCACCGCTACTTCCCACAGGGTGCCATTCGATGTCCTTGGAATAGACGAATGTGGGTTCAAGCACCTTAAAGCCGTGAAAAATGTGTCGACTTCGTCAGAGCAAGAAACAAAGTCGACGCGAGAACTTTTTTGGAAAGTCATAGCTCAAATGAGTGATGCTTCTCTGCTCGATGCCGCGCATGGAGGAGATCAACATTTGTGAGGATACTAGTAACTGGAGCAAACGGTCTCATCGGGTCCAAAATTGTCGAAGTCTTCACTTCAGAGGGCTTTAAAACTAGAAGTTTTGTGCGGGTGAGTAGCGATCTATCACTCATAAAGAATCTGAAGTCGGAGATTTTTTATGGTGACATATTTGAACGTACGCCTTTATTTAATGCGGCTGAGGGATGTGATCTCATTGTTCACACAGTAGCTGACTTTGTTTACACTGACTCACGTGCTGATCAAATTTTTGAAAAGGCAAAAGCAGGCGTGACAAATGTTTTTTTAGCGGCGAGGTCTGCTGGAATAAAACGTGTAGTGCTTACTTCAAGTTCGGTAATTTTTGGATACAGTCATGAACCAAAATTGTGTAACGAAGGCAAAGTCGGAACAATTGGAACATCACAATATGAGGCGATGAAAATACATCAAGAAAAAATTGCCGATGTGTTGGCAAACGAGAACGGAATTGAGCTCGTGAAAGTGTGTCCAACAATGACAGTAGGTGCGTATGCGTCAGAAATTGGACCGAGCAATAGATTTATTGCTGCGTATCTGAATGATCAGTTGGCTTTAAGTTACGTCGGAGGCTGCAATGTAGTATCAAGCATGGACGTGGCAAAAGCTCATTTAATCGCAGCTCTTCACGGCACCAGCGGAGAATCTTACATCGCCGGTTCTGAGAATTTGACTTGGGTCGACGTGCACTCAACAATTTCGGAACTTTGTGGTTTGTCAAACCCTCGATTTGTTTTGGGTCGGAAAAGCTTTTTGATGGGAACTCTTTTGGAAATGGCAAAGGCGGAAATTAATCAACAAGAGTCTAGGACAACTCTAGAAGAGGCGCAAATGATAGGTCGCTACTATTGGTATTCTTCGGTGAAGCTTGCTGAGCTGGGATACAAACCAGATCCATCTAGAATAGCCCTTGCGGTGGCTATTTCACACTTAGTCAAACGTCCCGATGTCATACCCCGTGAGACTAGACGAAGGATTCGGCTGCACCGAGATGTTCAGGCTTTACGGAGGCTAATGAAGTGAAAACTGTGAAGACTTCAGTTATCGTGAGATTGCCAGTTGAAAAAATTTGGAGACTAATGAGGGACGACTTGCCCAATGTACTATCTCTAGACAACATTAGCGAGATAGTAGAAATGGAACGGACAGTTGCTGATTGTGGCTCAGTTCTAACTGTAAGAAATTGGTCAGCAACATTGCCAAAATTTGCTCAGTTAGTGTCGAATTCGACTTCGATTAAGTGGACGGACTCTTCAGTTTGGCACAATGACCGGCTAAAGTGTGATTGGACTATAGCTATTACCAGCCCGCTGCTCGAAGAAAATTCGTCATGCGTCGGAAGTGCAACTTATGAGTCTGCATTGGCCGGAAAAGGTACGAAAGTGGGACTTCAAACAACTTTGAGTTTGGGAATTGCAAAAGAGTCGAATGAATTGCTTGTAGGAGAGCTGATAATCGCCAACTTCTCGAAAGTACTGCGAACAATTTCAGACAGTTAGCGCATACAAGCGTGATGAAATCCAAGCCGAGGATCTGCGTGTTCTGGTATTAGTGGTAAAAACTCTTGAATAGCTGGCATCTCCACTATTAGCTCGGTCTTCAGATCATCATAAGAGTAGATCTTAATTTGGTTCAAGCCTCGATTTGCGGTAAACAAAAATTTTTGATCATGACTTAGTTGGCAGCCGTAAACGGAATCCAGACAGGTGAAGCGATTAATTTTGAGAGCATTTAGAATGTGATGAAAGTCGCTAATCTGTGAAGCTCTGGCAAAGCTGTCGTACACCTGAGTGTAAATCTCTCGCTTTTTTGAAAAGAGTTCAGCAGGAGCCGGTCGTTCATCGATTAGTCTTATTGCTTGAAAGTTAGCCAGTTCAAGGAATGCGATCGTTTGACTTCCGCCATTACAGAAGATTAGCTCGGTCTCGGAAATTGTGATATCCGAATTGATATGGAGTGGTAATTCTCTTGAGCCTGACCAGTGACGGGAAATCTGACTAGTCGCGTTATCTATTTCGAAGACGTATTGTTTGTCGTATGAAATAGCCCAATCTTTGTAGTCGGAAGAGTGATTTGTAGGCGCCGTTCGAAATGAAATAGAATAAAAACGGTCCTCTTCGGGATGTGTTGCGACGTGCCAACATGTCGTGGGTAGTGCGATAGTTGAGGTTTGCCCAGTTACCATGTCCATGACGCCGACGTGTTTTGCATATCCTCCTCGAGGACTGTCCATAGACCCATAACACAAAAAACGTCCTGATTTGGAGAGCTTTATCGCGTGAGGCAACTTAACCAGGTGTTCGGCAATTTTTTCCGGACGGCTTAGTTTGTCGATGTTGAATTTATAGAAGTGAGACCCTACCGCAGATATAAACTCTGTATCGCTGAGCCATGTGGCGTGCGTGCTTGCTTGTATGCATGGGACATCGCTATCTATGCTGAGCGTCGATAGTCGTTGCATCTCTTCGAGAGTTGCACCGTCGAAAAGCAAAATGTGTTGGGAGCAGTTCCCGAGAAATCCGACCGTGCCTGATGGATTGAGCATAACGGCGTGTCCACCAGCGACGCCTGAAAAGTAATTGACTTTGTAGGCAATATTGTTCGTTTCTGGGTTGTAGAGAAACAGACAAATCCCTGCAAAACCCTCAAGCCCATTAAGACCATTGCCATCAAGTGCGATGTAAAAAGCATAAGGATATCTGCTGAAGGATCCGTTCAACGTTGGCTCTCTCTGAGACGACACTTCTACTTATACATTCCCAGAAATTAGTGTCATTCGATCAGGGGCAAATTAAATAGAGCGTAAGAATTGTTGTTTACGTGCGGCAAGCCGAAGGCCTATTCAATTGTCCGTCATCAGCCATAGCGCGCCGTAGCCACCAACCAGCTTCACTACATTAGGATCACTTGTGCCGCTCTTGCCACCGACTGCTCTTCATTCTCCATCAAGTGCTTTGCCTCAGCACATTTTTTCGCAATTGTTTTGCCGGTGAGCAAGCGAGTCAAATCGCATCGCCAGGCGGATGCTCGATAGTGTCGAGAGGCAACTGCAACGCCCAACCGCTGCAAGCGAACGGTATTGTCAAATTGATCGAAGGCGAATGGGACCAATTGTTGTGGGCGGCCGGCAGCTAAAGTTTGTATGCTTGTTCCGATTCCAGCGTGGTGCTGAACGGCTGCTGCCAACGGAAACAGTTGGTCGAAGGGCTCGAATGGCGTGTAGTGAACATTAGGTGGAAGTGCTGCGGGAATCTGATCTTTGAAGCGGCTGACAAAGATTGCACGCATCGACGTATCTCGAACAGCTTCTAGCGCGCATCGAAAATGCTTTGCACTTTGTGCCATCGCAGTTCCGGCGGTGAACACTACAGGCGGTGCACCTGCATCCAGGAATTCTTGTGTTTCGGCGCTCAACGAATAGGTGCGAGCGTGCTGGTATATCGGAAAACCGGTGCATATCGAATTAGGCGGCCAATCGTCTTGCGGCGGAGCGAACCATTCGGGCCACATGCAAATGACACGCTCCGGTGAATGTGCCCATTTTGAAAATACATGCTGCACTGGTGGTAGAGCATATTTGCTTCGTAAGGAATTGAGATCCTCGGCGCAAGTTGCATCGACCAGAAAGTGATCCAAAATGCCTGTGAAAATTTCTTTCAATGCATGAGGTGCACCCGACGGAAATTCTCCCAACGGTCCGGCTGGTGGGCTTGAAGGTGTCATCAAAATTGATGGCGAAAGGTGCACTGTCACAAGCTTCGCCCTACCAAGTTCTTGCATGATGCGCGCGGGAAACGCCAGAGAAGTTCCGACCATGATCGTTTCTGGAGTTACTCGTCGGTCTAGTTCATCGAGAATTTGTGGCAATGTTGGATACAAGGTTTTCCACATTGTTTGGAAACTGCGAAATGGATCCCAGATGCCCTCTTGTTGAAGCGTTTTTTCGAACGTTGCTAAGTCGCCCACGGAAACAAATTTTACGCCAACCGATTCAACTTTCGACCGAAAGTATTCGTTCGATAAAAACTCCACATCATGTCCGAGCGCCGCAAGCTCGCGCGCAATAGCAATCATCGGGTTGATGTCACCATCACTTCCAATTGCCACCAGTATGATTTTTCGGGCTGCCATTAAACACCGTTTGTTTTTTGAGTTGAGAATATTGCGGCTATTAGAAGATGATTCTAACTTGTGGCAAAAGCGCTTGTAGCTTGCGCCTCCCTGCTGCAGTGATACTGCTATTCGTGATAGCGAGCACTTTTAAATGCTTGAACTTTGCAAATTCAAGCAATTGATTGTCGTTGATGGTGGTGCCGCGCAGTCCGAGAATTGTCAGATTTGGTAGTGTTGCAAGAACTGCCAACGACTTATCTGTTACTTTTGTGTAGCCAAGACTCAGCCATTCAAGCCGTTTCAGTGTCCTGAGTTTTTTCACTCCATCGTCATGGATGTGGTCGTAGGCCAGATCGAGTATTCGGAGATTTGGTAGTTGCGCAATTGTATCCAGCCCGCTATCGGTGATTTCCGTATTGCGCAGCTTCAGTTCCTCCAACTTGGGTAGTTCGGAGATTGGCTTGAGCAAACTATCGTCTAAGTTGGTTTTACTGACAGAAAGTTTGCGAAGATTTTTGTGTTTGGACACTGACTTCATCGTCGCATCGGATAAATTCAAATTCGTCAGGTTCAGACTTTCTAGCTGCGCCAGTGATTCAAATTTTTTCAAGTTTTGAACAGTGATACCACTGTCGCCGATGTTCAGCGATTCAAGATTCGTCAAGAGCGCTAGCATCTGTGCGGCATTGTCGCTTAAGGAAACACCTTGAAGATTCAGCCGCTTTAGCGATTTAAATGCTTTCAGTGAAGCGATGCCTTTGTCTGTGATGTTCGTTGAGGATAAATCCAAGTCTGTGAGATGGCGCAGTTTCGTCAAGCGCATTAACCGGTCGTCCGTTAAATTTGATCGAGAAAGATTCAGACTTGCCACGTCAGCTTGCCCGCCTAAAATTGTCCATTCAGCATCAGTGAGAGTGCGACCGGCTAAGTTGTATTTGTCGACTTTCTGTTTGCTGCCATTGGTGCTGCCATCCAACGCCGCATTGTCATATTCCTCATCGGAGCCCGACATTTTCAGCAGCAATGCTTTTCCAAAATTGTGGTGAGAGTTTGTCTTCGGGGCTTGGGGCGCTGACAGATGAGACTGTTGCTCCTCGGCTGAATCGTTCTTATGCAAAATCTCAAATTTGGTTGCGCTCACAAATTTCTTCGCGGATTTACTTGCATTCCTCTGCGCGATTTCACTTGCGCTCCTCTTCGCGAGTTCACCAGCACTATTCTGTTCATCGTTTGCGTCAGCATTCATCGACACTGATGCGAATAAAAACAGCAGGATTAGCGCACTTTTGAAAGCTTTCAATGGAATCTCAGATCTGTTTAAGGGCAAAGTACGAGTCTGTTAATGCTTTTCAAAGCTGCGAAATCCGCGCTTTTCGTTGCTTAACTCGATTAATCAATACTCTACCATTCTTCGACAGCACCGAATTAAAGTGCTAATGGCGCGCTTTCAACGCGTTCAAAATATCTTCGGAATCGGCTCGTCTTTGCACGTTTTCATCTACAAAGGCAAATACAATTTTTCCATCCGTGTTAATTAAGTAGGTTGCCGGCACCGGTAATTCCCCTGCCGCTGAACCATTGTTTTTCGCGATGTCGATTCCCATGAGTCGATACATAGTATTCGTTGCGGCGCCAACCCTGTAAACCAAATGATATTTCTTCGCGATCGCATTATCTGGGTCTGACAGGACCGTAAAGGTGAGTTGATTTTTGGTTTCGGTCCATTCTGTTTTTTCTGGTGTTTGAGGTGAAACCGCAACCAATTCGGCGCCGAGCTTTTTGAATTCTGTTAGATGCACTTGAAGGTCATGAAGTTGTTTGTTACAAAAAGGGCACCAACCACCTCTGTAAAATGCCAGAATGACTGGTCCTTTCGACAGTGCTTCGCTCAGTCTGAAAGTTTTTCCGGCTGGGTTTTTCAATTCGAAATCTGGTGCAGCGTCACCCGTTTTTATTGCAGTATTGACTGCATCTGCACGAGACTCGCCGCTGCCTTTTGCGCCGTCTGAGTTTGCTATTGCCATGAAAGCGATTAATGCAATAAGCAGTATCACGAGTGTTACGTAGAAGCGCGCTTTATTGTTTTTCACGTTGAGTTCCAAAATAGGTCGCACGGTAGTTCAATAGAATTTTGAAAGGAAAGCGCAATCATAACTTGCGCTTTCCTTTTCACGATAATCGACAAGAGCCTAAGGCATCAGAACCTTATCAATCAAATGGATGACGCCATTCGATTGATTTACGTCAGCTTGAGTTACCGTCGCAACATCACCCTAGAACTCTAGAAACAGGGCGTGAAATTCGTGTGGAGTGTAACGACTGGAAGTCAAGCAGATGCTTGGTACGTTCAGTTGAAGTGTGAAGTGATAGTAGAGCATGTTCGGCAAGTCGAGTTGATGCAAGCTCTTGTTGTATATTGTCATAACTGGCTGGAATTGGTTGGTGCGTATGAGATGTTGAAATCGACTAAATCAGTTTTGTTGATGGCAGTTGCTTCGGCGATGTTGTTTTCGCAGAGCGAAAGTCTCGCAGACTCTGCAACAACTGGCATTCCAATCAGGTATGCAGCCGGTCACATGATTGTCATTCCTGTAAAAGTGAATGATATCGAAACCAACTTCGTCCTCGACACTGGTGCTGGAGTGAACGTCATTTCGCAGACGCTGGCAGAGAAGCTGGCGTGCAGATCAGATGGCAAAGTTACAGGACAAAGGATGTCTGGTCAGAAAGTAACGATGAAGCTTGTGAACTTATCGTCTTTACGAATTGGGTCTTGTCGCAAGAAAAACTTGCCTATGGCTACATGGAAATTAGAAGATGCTTTCGCTGGTGCGCCTGAATTGGCTCAAGTCGATGGACTTGTGTCGCTGGAGTTCTTCAAGAATATTCCCTTCACTATCGATTACGCGCAAAAAATGGTTTTTATCGAAGATAACGAGAGTTTGAAAATGCGAGTAAGTCGCGGTGTCTCGATTCCAATTCAAGTAAGTAGCAAGCCTAATCAAACTAGCGTTACCATGCTGGTATGGTTTTCGAATGGAAGCCACGCAAAAGTCGAAGTTGATACTGGCAGCGGTGCTCTCATTCTTGATGAGCATTACATGCGCGAGTTGGGTGTAAATCAAAACAGCATCGATGTGAAAACGGTGCAGGGCGTTGATGAGACTGGTTATTCTTATGTGCGCTATTTCACGAAGCTTCCGCTCGATGTTTTCCTTGCGCAAAACCGACAATTTACGCAGATAAAGCCGAATGTACAGTTTCAAAAAATTATTTATGATGGACTAATTGGTGACGGATTCATGCGCAACTTTACTGTGACTTACGACTTGCCTCATAAGCGCATTATTTTTGAGCGATATCAGTAATGCAGAGCGTTAAGGTTTTTTGAAGGCCGCAATATCCGCTGCTGTTTCGATTGCTTCGCGATCGATGAGCACTTTTCCGTCTTTCGACAGCATCAGAAATTCTGGGTCATGCCCGTTCTTAACCATCGCGGCGATACTTTCTCGAATTTCGGCTTGCTTCGCAACTTCGAACTCCGCAATTTCTGCTTCTTGAATCACTCGCTTAACTCCATTGGTTTTGGTGAAATCGGTTAATCGCATGATGGGTGCACCCTCGCACACATGGGTGACGGCATTGAGTGCGTCATCGCCGCCTCTCAGTGTTCGACCCAACCCGCCTTCGAAGCCGGCTCCAGCTAGCACTTGTTTCTGCTGGGCGAGGTCTCTAGTGAATGCTTTACCCGCAGATGACTCGGTAGAAAACATTTTGGGACCGAGAATTATTCCAGCCGTCAGCGCAGATAAGGTAAATGCGTCTTTGACGTAAGCGCTAGCGTTGTCTCTGGATTGGTCACCGAACGCCCGTAGCGCTGCATCGCCCAATGCTGTTGCGCCGATGCTGGCGGCTGCGACCTTTCCGACAATTCCGAATTCGCCTGGTAGCCTTGCGGCGATTCCTACAATACCGGCGGCACTAGCCACCAATGGCGTCGGAATTTCCTCAAATGCAGATTGAATCGCGCTGACTAGTTTGAATCGACTGGAATTGGCTTCGTGCTGTAAGGGACCTGCATCCAAAGTTGGTTGCATTGCGACGGCGTGAATGTTGTCTCTAAAATCCATTAAGTGCTCCGTTCGTTGTGTTGATGCTAGCTGTTTTGCGATATTGCAAATGGTGCAAATCCATGGTCGTGGGTGCGGTCAGAACTCAGGCCGCTTTCCTTATGTGCGTCGTTCCTTCTTGAATCAAAATTGGTGGGGATTTGTATGGAACGTTTGTATCGAAGTGGCTGAAGTTGTCGATCAAATCTGGACGTTTTATAAGTGCTTCAAAAGTTAGGATAGGCTTGATACCAACGTCGACCGCAAACGTCGGATTCACCCACTGCCCGATGGTGCCATCTTCGGGAAAAGCTCTGCGGAAGACACGCATGACAAATTCACTGAGCGGCAGTTCGGCGACGTGGAGATTGACCTCGTAACCGGCTGCTTTCGCGCGCTCGATTAGTGGTATCAAACTCGACTCGGTTTTGCCCAACTTTAGAGAAACGATGTTGTCACCGTTTTGGAATCCGAGTTCGAGCAGTTCGGCGGCAACTTTGGATGATGCCTCGTGCACTGCATCTGCTCCGAGCCCGTCGGCGAATCCGTTGATTTTTGGCTTGGCGAGGTCGGCGTCAACTATCATCGATCCATTTGACTTGGCCAAAGGCTCGGCAATCATGCTGGATTTTCCTGAGCCTGGAGCACCGATTACGATGTCGAGTCGCCTGCCTTTCACTTCGGCACCGGTACCGTAGAGTTCTTCAACTAGGGCGGATTGTTCGGCGGGGGTAAGCTTGGTTACAGGCATCGAATCTTGGGTCTTTTGCATCTCCTCGATTTTTGCCAGTTGTTCAGGCGTGAAATGTTCTGAGTAAGGATTGGGCTTTACCTCGGCGCTTGCTTTGAATGCGGTAGCTTCCGCCGCTTCACCGCCTTCAACGGCCGTGGATACTTTGCCACCAACTCTGCCAGCGATTGCTTCAGTGGTAGTGCCAATAGTGGCAACGGTTCCTTCCATGGCAGCACGGCCAGCTGATATCACCTTTGCACCAGATGCGACACCACCGACTACGCCCAGCAACGCTACTCCGGCGTCAACTGCCGCGGTTCCGGTTTTGTCTTGAACATCTTGTCTCGCGGCTGCAATTTCCGCAGCTGTGTGCTGGTCTTTGTGCATGAGAACGTCGGCTGAAGCGGAAGCATTGTTCGCTGCATCAACAACCTCGGAACCTGCGCTTATTGCTCCCGCCACGCCAAGACCGACGATGACGGCGTCAGCGGCCAAAGCGACGCCACCTACCACTGCGGCACCAGCACCGAGCGCACCGACGATGGGTGCAGCGGCGACGATTGCGACACCGATAGCCACGCCCTCTGCGACATGCAGCAGCGTTTCCCCAGGATTCTCTGTGATTTGAGTATACGCAGATTCGGCTGCTCCAACGACGACTTGCTCTGCCACATCGAGGGCGCCTTCCGTCCAAGATATGGCGCCGTCGAGCCATGACTCGGATTCAGCTGGTGGTGCCGCTTGAATGCTCGGAGCATCCTTATCATCTCCTGATTTTGCATATGGGTTGGTCATCTCGAGGTGAGTTGGCTCGGGATTCGCAACTGTGCGGGCAGTGATCGAAGGGGTGTCGCGATTGTCTTCGAGGACGCGGCGAGAGGCGGCGGCACTTCCACTAGAATCGGTCGAACGAATCTGCTCGGGGTTAGCGAGAATGGCTTCTGTCATTAGAATCAAGCCTCAGGGCTTAAGTAGAATCTGATTTGGTAAGTTTGGATAAGGCGCATTCAGGGAGAATGCATCGAGATATATTGCCTTTTCGGTGTTCGATGGATTTACAATAAGTGCCTTAAATAACAGTGCCGTTGCAAAGGTGTTTTCTATGTCTTGCGTCCTAACCCTTGCAATGGACCCTGAGGCACAACAGCGCTTCGAAGATGCTCGCCAGAAATGGTTTCCTAAAGAGCGCAACTTTATTCCGGCGCACCTGACTCTTTTCCACGTATTGCCAGAGTCAGAAGAGACGATGCATGTTTTGTCTGTTGTATCGAATGCGGTGGCGCAATTTCCTATGCGAATTGCAGAGATTCGTTCGTTAGGTCGAGGTGTGGCATACTTTCTGGAGTCGAAGCAGCTAACGGAACTGCACAGATACTTAAGTGCAAACTTTCAAGACTTTCTAACGGCTCAAGATAAACAGAAATTTCATCCGCACGTTGTTGTACAGAACAAGGTGGCACCTGAAGTTGCGAAGGCAACATTGGAGGTGCTTCGGAGTGACTTTGCGCCATCGTTTTGCACCGCCGTAGGCTTGGATCTCTGGCGTTATGTTGATGGGCACTGGTTGCCCCTGAAACGATTCGTATTTGGCTAGATTTCTGTCAGAAAACTTGTTCACCCACAACTTTCCAACAGCTGAATGCTTTGTCATCCTTAGCTTGCTAGGTGTTTGGTCTGCGCTCTGAATATACAAGCTCAGCAGTTGGCGACCTGAAATTGTGATCTGTGCGACTTAATTCGGGGTTGGATACTTTCCAGACTGGGCATGTAGCAGCAGTTTTCCATGACGTGGATTTGTTGAAATAAGGCGCCCCTGTTCGAGAGTTACTGGGTTTCACGACAGAAGGAAGTTAATAGTGAAAGCTAAGGCTATTGCAGGTGTTCTCGTGCTGTGCATGCAAGCAACTAGCTTGCTTGGCTGCTCTGCGGAGACCGATGAAAGCACGCAAAACAAACAAGAACCGAAGCCCGCCGCTGCAAGTTTACCGGCAAATCTGAAGCCATCAAAATATCAAACTGAGCAGGAATGGATTGTTGATTCCATAGGGCGTGACATTGCCGAGATGCTTGTATTTGCTAAGTATCATGACGACTCCACCGTGCCGCAAACTCCTGATTCGTTGAATTTCAAAACAACCACCGTGGACCCGAAGCTCAATAAGTACAAGTTTCAGGTCACATTGCCGAAAACAACTGAGCCGGTTGTCTTCGATTTTGTGCTTGATAAATATGCCTGGAGTCCTGCGACATATCAACCGTTCGCTCAAAAATTGATCGAAGCTATGCGTCTCAAACCTGATCCGACATCTGATGTGCCAGGCGATTTTCTGAAGATCATCTCCGATGCAGATCGAACTACTTTGTACAAACAAAACGAGCGTATTGCGTCAGGTTTTTCGAAGGCACCCTTAGACGCAAGCCTTCATCAGCAAGCGGCACTGTTACAAGCGACATTGGATATGCTTGAACTCGCTGGAAGTTTTTGCGACACGCGAGCGCCGCTCAACCGTATATGTGCTCATCTTGCGATTGCACAATGTACGTCCACAAATGGTGAGCTCAATCTGGTTGGTCGAATCGCGGACATCGCGCTTGAAAGTATGTCTTGTCGCGATGGAGTCGCAGTTTCAAAAGATGATGAGCTTGCTAAACCGCAAACTGATCCAATAGTGAAGTCGTGGCTTCGCGCTCTGAGAATTCGATCGAGTGGTGATTTCCGAAGTTACGATGAGTCAAATCACACTCCAATTGAAGCTAGTCAATTCGGCCTGCGATACGCAGACTCGCGGTCCGCGGAAAAAATACTTGAATATATCGATGCGCATAAATGCACTCCTTCTTTACGTTGGATGCGCATGGCGCTAGCCAGCCGAGGTTCTGTCGGCACTGGTCATGCGGTCGATGCTCGCATGTTTCCGTTAGAGCTCTCAGATCTTGTTGAAGACTATCAGGCATTTAACGGCGACACCATCAAATCTCAGACTCAATGCGTTGATGAGTTGAACAAGCACGCCACCCGATGTTTGCAAACAGTTGGTGGAAAACCACGATTGCTTCCTTTGAGTTGGGGCGATATTGCTTACTATCACGCCCGGCATGTTATCTGGGCTGCGAATCAGGAATACAACTTCAATGAGCATATGTTCTGTTCTCCGGCATCAGCGGCTTCTTCTTTGAGGCGTGCGGAATCTTTGCTAGATGGTATGAATTTACTGCCTATGCTTTATCTCGGAGTTCCAATTGATGATAAGCACCGAGAGACAACTCAAAAGTTTCTTGCTGGAATGGAACGACTATTAGTTGAGCATCCTGAAACGGTACCAGCATTGCCGTGGATATCTGCAAAAATGACAGGTGAAGAGGCTCAACCTCCAATAAAATTGATGTCTCAGCCCGAGCGGTGGTTTTCACCGCCAATGCCAGTGGGGACCGCGTTCTATTATGGCGATCGATGTTCGCCAAAAACCGCCGAACTAGACCTTGCAGAATTGACTCGCCCGCATGAGTTGTGCCCCATGAGCGAGCCCGTGTGCGAGGACTACGCCAGGAAAAAATACGGCGAATCTCCAAACGGTGAACAATTGAAGGAGGCCTACGGGCCAATTGCTGAATACAACTATCGAGTCATGGCCAGGATTGCAGATGCAGATTACAAGAGTCCAGAAAAATACGAAAGCGAGATGGAGAAGGTGGCAAAACTCGATCCAGGAAAATATTTCAATTTGGCTCACTACTGTGTGAATCATAACGAACGTGATAAGGCCGCACGGTTTTATCAATTAGGTATGGACAATGCAGACAGCGCTGTGCTCGCCAGCAATGTCTCGTTTTGGCTTGTAAACTATTACTTCGACCACAATGAAAAGCAGAAGGCGATGCAGCTTGCGGAGAATTCCGCTGCAACTTATTCGGAACGCGGATTACATTGCCTCGCAAGATTGTACGAGCGAATGGGAGAGTGGAAGAAAGCGGAAGAACTGTATGATTCTTCGAAGCGACGCTATGAAAATGATGAAGCTCTGACTGGGTTCTACCTCCGGAATAAAGATAAAGATCCGCAGTATGCCGCGCAGGCAGAGCCGCTAATAAAATCTACATTCCCCGATGGCATTCATAAGGTTGAACTTTCGCAGTGCAAGGCACCGCCTGTGGTGGGTAATAAAATCATTAAGTGCGAATATTATCCAGAATCGATAGGATTCGCTAAAGACAATATCATCGTAGCGCTCAATGGCTATAGGATTGATAACAATCCGCAGTATCAAATAATTCGGCAGATGGCGCTTACTCCAGCACTTAAATTCATTGTCTGGGATGGAAAGCAGTACAAGGAGATCGCCGCGGAGTCTGTGAATGATGAGAATCGTATCGGCATTTCTTTTGATGAGAATTTTCCGGTTCCGAAGACGAAGTAACCTGTTGCGAACTGAAGTTGCGAAAAGGAAGTGATTGTGCCTGAGCGCTTGAAAGTTTCGGAAGGTGAAGCCCGGATGATCCCAGCCGGGTACATGTACAAACAGATTCGTGCTCGTCCTGACTACATAAAAGCTCCGCATGTGATTGACATTTATTCGGCAGGTGAGTGTGGGTCTGATGTTACATCGCCAAATTTTTGCGATTACACAAAACATTTCCGACATAATGGATTTGGATTTTTCAACAATCCTGAAATAATGCGTGAAGTAGCCAATCTAGTAAACATAGATTTGACGCCGATGTCGTTGTTCTACTACGAGATCTATGAGCTGGAGTGCGACTTTGTCAGCGCAGATAGATTGGATGTTCATTGGATACCTGCTCGATGCGATGTTGAGTTTACAGTCGATGTTTCGCCTCCGCAGAGCAAAACACTTGTTGGATATGATGCGCTGTTAGCAGCAAATGTAAGCGCGCCCGATTGTTCATTGCTGTCGTGCAGTAATCTTGCCGAGAATTTCGAGGTGAATGTTCATTGTTTGTTCGACACTTTTGATATGGCTAAAGCCGCGATATCTACTGGCGTATTTCATGAGAAGGAGCAATATCCGCAAAGGTTGGTTGCCGTTTTCACCGCCGGATGATTTGGGATAATTGATTTAGTGCCATGGCGTACATCGGAGGCCGCGCGGAGAGCAATTCCTTTCTCGATTTTATTGTCTTTTTCAGCGTCATACTTCCCCCTGCCGTAGGGGGTAGGATTTCAGTGATGCAATACTTCGTCAATAGTTAGGAAATGAGCAAGGCAATGCGACATGCAAGCACGCGCAAATGAATCCGTCCAAATTTGATCACGGCAGATCCAAATTTTCAACAGATAACTCTAACGCCGAAACCAATTCCCACGATGAAGATTTCTTGAACCATTCGTACAAATTTTTGCCTTCAGGGATCAATCGCATTGCGCCAACCACATGCTTGCTCAACGAAATAATAGTTGCCTCTAGAGCTTGCGGTAGACTCTGGTCACGCCAAATTCGCTCAGAATTTAGCCGCTTCTTGGATTGTCTAAAACTCTGTTCAAGCAACGCAAGAGAGTAATTTGCGATGTGATTTTCATAGCCTCCATACTTCTCAGCTTTAACAAGTGCAATTGTCCGTTTGGCTAACAGCACTAGTACCACGGAATTTTTAAAGAAGGCGTCGTCAACCTCTGGATGAAGCTCCGCTAACTTCTTAGTGAATGAAGCAAAGCACTTTTGCGCACCCAGACCAGCAATATGTGGTGACCCGTTCCATGCCATGTAGAAACGAGCAAATTCGGTCTTGTCAAATTTTTGATTACGCGGATACTCCTTCTCAAACGCTTTTCCTTTGAGTGTTTTCTCCTCAGCGTAACTTCCACGAACCCGCTCGTAGTACCACTTTGTCTGACGTCCAGCGGAAACAGTCCAATGCTTTGTCGAGGCCTTGTGCATTGCCACGTGAAACGCATCGTTCGCAAAGAAATCTGCATCACTAACTTTGTTCTGCGAATTCGAGTACATCGAAATTTTCGGAACAATTTCGTCAACCAGTTCGGGTTTAACGACGGTGATTTTTGCTTGCACGTGAATTCGCTTCACGTTCTCCTCACTCCGTCTGTAAGCTGAATAGATTGACGCCATCGTTTGTCCGCCATTGACTATCTGAAAATTTTTGACGCGCCGAATTTTCCATTCACCTCCGTTTTCCTTCGATGGTGGTTCATATTCAATGTCATCTGCGGTTATCGAAATTCCATTGTTGTATGCAAAGAAACGGTCCGGCCGTTCAATGATGGTTTTGCGAATTCCTTTATTCACCCGTCCCGTTGTTTGCAAAAACGCACGAACATTTCTTTCGAGTAGTCTCGCGTTGTGTTTTTTGTAAAGGCGATACAAAACCTCGCCGGGAAAAACAGACAAACAAGCTTTGTAATCTGATGTTGGATCGTCGTCGAAAAGTGGGATGCACGGAATAGGTGAACCGAAGTCGTGAAGAAAATCGACTACAATATCGTCGCGCTCCTGATTCGTGGCGGTAATTCGATACAGTCTTCGCAAATCCCAGATATGAAACTCGAATTCAGTTCCATTTTCTATTTCATCCTCAATTGCCTTTTCAGGAGCCAATAAGTTCGTGATCAGGAATAATCGAACCCGATTAAATCGAGGCAACGCAGATTTTATGAGCTTTACATCATCCGCCGCTGGTGAGGCGGTTGCCGTAAGCTGCTCGCTCAAATTTTCTGAGGTCTGCAGAAAGAATGCTCGCAGCTGCCGAAACTGACTATTAATCTGTTCTCTCGAGATAGAACTGGGCGGAAGATCAGGACGATAAAAAGTGGCGAAGAGGTCTAAATAATCCTCTTCCGGATTTAGTCCGTAGCCATCAACTCTGAATCTCGCACGCTTTAGATAAAACGGGACTATTTCGCTAACAATTCCAGCATCACCAAGTCGCTCGAACATTAACTTGCTGAATTCTGCTTCAGCCTGCATTTCCGGTTGCACGAGCATTTCATCGGACTCTTCGCATTTCTGCTCAACGTCAGCGATAAGTTCTTCTGAAAATAGCGTCAAGCTTTCATCGGTTGCCAAGGGGTGCTCCTGATTATATTGGGTCTTATTTTGTACGGATGTTTAGTATTGCACTCAATCGCAAAATAACGGGAAGATATTAGTGGAGACATTTGGTACGCGATACCTAGTTGAGGGTCATAGATGGCCAAAATGTTGCCACCATTCGTCTTTGAACAGACGTCCAGTCGCGCAGAACGAAAAGTGTTCAAAATGTTCTGCGAAGATACGGCAACGAAGTCTTGGACCGTTCTTCATTCTCTTGCGTTATCTGAAGATAAGTCAATTCGTCCTTACGGAGAGATTGATTTTGTAGTTTTAGTCCCCGGGTTTGGAATTGTTTGCCTCGAGGTTAAAGGGGGAGGCATTAAAACTATCGATGGAGTTTGGTTCACGACAGGAGCTGATGGCGTTGAGAAAGCTCTTAAACGCAGTCCATTTACGCAAGCGAGGGAATCAATGTTTATGCTCCGCAAGCACTTGGGAGACAAGGGTGGTCAGAAGTCAGGTCTGATGCACTATCAAACTTGCTACATCGTTATTTTTCCGGATTGCCTATGCCCAAGCCTTAGCCCAGAGTTCACTAGATCAGAGGTTATTGACAGCACGGATCTTCGTAGTGGCATTGGCGCAGCGGTCACAAGATGTATTACACAGAGAAAACTCATCGGAACTACATTTGCACACGCCGATTTGAAATTAGCGAGGGAATCGTTACGTCCAGATTTTGACCGCGCCGTATTGTTCACAAACGTTCTAAAAGATTCAGAAGAGCGAATCGCTGCATTTACCGAGGAGCAACTTCAAAGATTGGAAGAACTCGAAGAGAATAACCGTTGTCTCTTCGATGGACCAGCGGGAACGGGAAAGACAGCACTGGCAATTCACTATGCTAAACGTTTAGCTTCTGAGGGTAAGGCAACACTTCTTATCTGCTTCAATCGTTTACTTGGGAAGTGGATAACTGCACAGACTAAGGATATAGAGCTTTTAAAAGCTGGATCTTTTTGGTCGATCATGTCCCAGCTTGTTCAGAAATCAGAGTTCCAAGTCGAGTTTTCCCAACGAGATTCAGGAATCGAAGACCACAAAAAATTTGAATTGCTGGGCGAATATGCACGATTGGCGCTCCTAGAATTTGGGTTAACCTTTGATGCCATTGTGATAGACGAGGCGCAGGACCTTGCACGAGAACCATTCCTATCTTTGGTCAACGATTTGCTTATTGGCGGGCTTCAAAATGGACATTGGGCAATGTTCGGCGACTTTTCGCAGCAAGTCTTATTTGGCACTGCTGGTGGTGTGGACTTTGTGAGAGAGAGGTGTAATAGCTTTACCTACTCGAAACTCCGGCGAAATTGTCGAAACACGAAACAAATTGCCTCTGCTGCATTGAATCTAACTGAGCTGCCATCAAATCTTTATCGGGGCAATTTCAGTGAAGGACCGGAGACGCTATTTCAGTTCTATAGGAGCACCCATGAGCAACAGACTCTCATCAATAGTTGCGTAGAGAAGTTACTAAAAAGCGGCATTCTCGTTAGCGATATCATAGTTCTTAGTGCAAATAAGTTTTCGAATAGCGGTTTAGCAACAGAAACAACAATAGCCGGCTACCCCATCGTGGACATTACTCAATCCGAAGACCCCCTGCGCTCAGGTCAATTTATCCGATTCTCCACAGTCGCTGCTTATAAAGGACTTGAAAGCTCAATTGCCATCGTTATCGACGTCCAACAATTAGTTAGTGAAAACTCGGATCCATTGCTTTATGTAGCCTTAACTAGACCGCGAAACTTTCTGCTAGTAATTTGCCACGAAAAAATTCGGGAGCTTGTCCTTAAGAGAGCGGAGCGTGAGCATTGAGGGCGAAATGAGAAACCAAAACGATCATCTCGGAAGTATGCCTGATGGGCAAGCATTGACTAAATTGTTTTTCGAGCATTATCCCATTTTAGATTCATTAAAATTGGAGGTCGCTGGAGGTCACGCGGCGTCCTTTCCGTCTTACTTTGGATTTATGCTGGAATGTGCGACATCAAACAATCGAGATCCAATTTGCTTTGTATTACCGCATCGGAAAAATATCGCTGGCGTACTAACGATTCTTTATGCGATATCAGAAATTCAAAACCGTTTCCCCGAGTGGGTAGTTAATTACGCAAATCAAATTCCCGTTGGAACCCATGTCGCTGTGCTTCCAGGCAGAGAGGTATTCGAATACGGAGGCGTTTGGAAGGAGTGGCCTGGACAGTTTCAGTTGAAAGTTCTTGGCTCACGGAAAAGTTGCAGATCATTTCCTATAAGGGAAGTCTTGAGATTGGAGAAAACTGAAAAATCAAGGCCAAAAGGTGCTTTAGATAAGGCTTTTCCAGAAAATACTTTTGAAGTGCCAATTGATCAACTGCTCAAAATCAACAGTTTCGGAAATAGAAGTGTCTTTGAATGCACGACACTGTTATATGGAGATCAACAAGACTTTTGTAGTCTATTGAATGCGCTTGTTCTATTGAGAGAATCAATAAGGGTCAATTTAGCTGATATTTTCACCGTCGGCTTCTTTAATTCCAATTCGGAAATATTAGTCGAGGGGGCTGGTTCCGAGATTTGTTCTCCTATGGTCGGCGTGTCAAACAGACCGTTGCATATCTCTAGACGTGCTAGAGAAATTGTGAATTTTACCCAGCTTTTTGTTGTAGATGGCGCTGATCGTTTAGCTAAGAACATGCAAACTTTTGACCAGGTTGCCAGCAGGCAGAAGCTTATAGTTGTTGCATCAGCGGCCGAGTATGACACTATTAAGCAGCTGAATGCCAACGGTTGCATCGTCTGGGAGCTTACAACGCAAGAGCTTTCCTTAGCTGCTATACGCGATGGACAAAATTATGAGTTCGCACAAAACCTTGATAAAGCACAGGTTTTGACCGAGCAGATTGAAGGCGCTGAACTAAACGCCGTTGTAAACATTTTAAATCAACTTGAATTTCGCTTAAGCACTCATGACGAAGGGGATCATGTTCAACCCATACTGATGCAATGTATTCACCTGCTTCTGGACCTTTCGTGGATTTGCTCGTCCGAAACGGACATTGAAATCCTGTCAGAGAAATTGCGAAAAATTGAATCCGAAGTCTCAAAGTCGAAGATGTTTCTGGCGGTCGAGGTTTCTCAGCAACTTCTGAAAACTGTAGAACATTTGAAAAGGGCTTTGGACACTTATTTAAGCGCTGTGCCTCCAAAGGTGTCGTGGCTTAGAAACGAACTCAAACAATCATCTTCTGCAGAGTGCGCGGTTGTAGCCCGCCATAAACAAGCGAAGGCGGACATGAAAAAATGGATTTCAGATGAGTTCCCAGATGTTCTGGTGGTGACAAGCACCGAACTTGTCGAAATACCGGACGGAAAAATTTTGCTAATTCCGGGATGGCCAGGGCGCAAAAAATGGAAAGCCATTTGTCAAGCTCACAGTTGCAGCACGATTAAGCTTGCAGGGTTTGTCTTTGAACTGCAATGGCTGAAATTTTTTCAACAGAATAGCAATGCCGTACTGAAGTCCTTGGAACTTACGATCGAAACTAAAGGCAAGTTACTGGATTTAGATATAGACGACCTTCCAAAATCGTCAAGTTATTTGCGCTTCGACATTCCGGTCAACACCGAATTAGTACCGACTCCAAGCACCTTGATAGAAAAAATTGAATCCGAGTCTAAACAGAAGCTCAGAAAAGATCAACTCAGTATTGACGATAGTGCTGAGGTTAAGTCCGCCAGATACGTTAGCTTTATTGGCGACGGTTATGCATACATTACTGACGGATGCCGTTTGCCGCTGCTGATGATCAATTCCCAAGAAAAAATTAGCGGCGTTAAGATCGTAACCGGCGCAGAATTAGAGCCAGAAGATGTGGTTGTCTTTCGTGAGCACGGCGACGTAGACGTAATCCAGTTGCTTGCGAGTGAAATTGCCGGAAAATCGCACTATCAAGATCTACGTCGCACCGCCAGCCTATGGCGTACGCCGCTGCAACGCATTAGAGCAGACAAACGACTTATCGAAAAGTGGCTCAGCGAAGTGGGTCTGTCACGTTCCGTGCAAACGATAAATTTGTGGTTAAACGATCCGGATTTGATTGGTCCAACAAATGAGGAGGACATAGCAAAAATTGCGAAGATGACTCGGGATCCATACTTAACCGAACACGCCTCTGAAGTTGCAGCGGCGATAAAACAAGTTCGAAAACTTCATCAGCAAGCAGGCAGACACTTAACCGACGTAATTCTTGAGCAACTCCCGGATGAAATTGACAGCGAAGTGAAAATTGAATTGGAAGTCGGCGAAGCGTTCGTAGTTGAAGTAGAAGCAATCGATGACCGGACACGCAATTACCCGGCAGTACAAGTAAACAAATTGAATATTCGCTCCTAACCCAAAGGAAAGAACGATGACTGAAAAAAATGACTTAATTGATGCGGTCAGGCTCAAGGCAAATTCGGGCGCAGAGTCAAGAGACTCATTGGTGCAGTTTCTAAAACGCGAGCTGCTTGGGCCTGACCCATTTTGGCCCGCAGTTCAGTTAAACGGAGAGGAAATCCTGCCTTTCGACAACTCGCCAAGGAGACGTTACAGTTGCGGGGTTTTGTTTGCTCAAAAATCAACGAATTCCGCTTTAGATAAGGGCAATGATGATTCCGACATGCATCAGAGCGACAACGCGGATGGCAGCGATGATGACAACTCCGCGTTTTCTGAATCAAAAAAAGAAGACAACGATGAGCATTCTGAAGCTCCACCAGAAACCGACATCGAATTGTCATTGTCAAACGAATATCTTCCATCTGCAATGGGAATTAGCGCGCTTGTAAATATTTCAGCGCCATTAAAAGTTTCCGTTCAATGTGCCACTTATCACTGCGGACCGCTGGGAAAAAATTTAAAAACCGGTGCTACAAAAGAAGGCTGGTTCCGGTACCCCCACTTAATTGTAGAGACGTTTCTCCCAAGCGAGCTTCTTGGAGATTCAGTTGTCGTTGTCAACCGTGTTCTAAAAGAACAAGATGCGGAGTCAGATCTAGAGCTCAAATTACACTTAGTAAGTCGACCGTACTCGAATACCGAAAGACTTATAACATTCTCTTTGTTGAACACGAACGTGTCCGAGCGCGAAAGCATTCGTGACGAGCAATGTTTCTTTCAATGCCGCATGACTATCGAAAACTTGGATGGCTCGGCATGCTTCTTAAATTATCCAACCAAACCACCTGAAGTTACTGACGAGGATGCATGCTCTATGCACTTGCTGTACGCCCACCGTGGTGTCTATGCCGTAGGTCACGGCTGCGCGGCGGATTGGCAGGTTGATTCAAGCTCGCAGTCAGCTACTTCCATAAGCACCGAGTCCATACCTGAATTTGAAGTAAAACCAATTGTTCCGCGAGAACTCAACAATATCGACCTGAGCATGAAGAAACTCTGGCAAGGGGCGCGATCCGAAATTATCGACAACTGCACGGCATTGGCTAACGAATACCAAGAGTGGATCGACTTGGAGGCAAAAAAATCGTTTCCAACTGGAACGATTGAGCAAATTACAGCGGTTAAACATATGGAGCAATGCCGCAATTGTTTGCATCGAATCAAAAAGGGAATTGACTTTTTGAGGAACGATGAGCTGGTGCTCAATGCGTTTCGGTTCATGAATAGAGCCATGTTGATGCAGCAGGAACACTATAAAATAAGTTCGGAACATTCAAGAACATGGGTACTTCCAGAAAAATCGCGTTTGCCGCAACTCGAAAAATCGTTTTCGCCTCCGAACTACAATGAGTCAACTGCGAAGTGGCGACCGTTTCAGCTTGCCTTTGTTTTGATGAACATCGAATCGATGCACTCACCCGAATGTCGCGAGCGCGAGTTGGTGGACATCATTTGGTTTCCCACCGGCGGAGGAAAAACAGAAGCGTACTTGGGACTGACGGCTTTCACATTTTTTCTGCGAAGACTAAAGAACCGAGATGACTTAGGAACCATTGCGATCATGCGGTATACGCTGCGGTTATTGACTGCACAACAATTTCAACGAGCCGCATCATTAGTCTGCGCGTCAGAAATAATCCGGAAAGAAAATCAGCAGGCACTTGGGTCTGAGCGTTTCAGCATTGGATTATGGGTCGGAAGTGAAGTCACTCCAAACAACGGTAAAAAAGCGGTTGCATGCCTAAAAGATTTGGAAAGTGGACAAGGTCAAAACAAGTTCGTCCTGATGGTTTGTCCATGGTGTGGCTGCCAGTTTGGGCCAATTAAATTGCAGAGGGGCTCGGCCATCGTAAAGGGATATTTCAGGGAAACTGACTCTCGCGTGAAGTTTGTTTGTGAGGACTCAGCCTGTCCATTTTCTAAACGAGAGGGTCTTCCTGTATCAGTTATTGACGAAGAACTGTATACCGAGCCGCCCTCGCTTCTAATTGGAACAGTGGACAAATTCGCGATGATGCCATGGATACCGGAATCAGGTGTATTTTTCGGGCACACCATAGATGGTGACAACAGGAAACCGCCAGACCTTATCATTCAGGACGAACTGCATCTGATTAGCGGACCATTAGGGTCAATGGTCGGTCTGTATGAATCGATGATCGACGCGCTAACGGTGTGCAACAGTGTTGTCAAGCACAAAACAAAAATTATTGCTTCCACCGCAACTATCGCTAGATCGAGAGAACAAGTTCAAGCGCTCTATGCGAGATCCTCCGCTCTTTTTCCGCCGCAGGGAACTAAGGCGGGAGAATCATTTTTTGCCAAAGAAGATTCCGCTGCGCGTGGACGACTGTATCTTGGCGTTTTCAATAGCGCACTTAATTCGCACGTTTCATCTCAAGTGAGAGTATACGCAGCTCTTTTGCAGGGATGTCGGCTTCTTCATGGGCCCAGTGAGAACATCGATCCATATTGGACTCTTATGTCGTACTACAACAGCCTGAGAGAATTAGGTCTGGGAGTTACTTTGTTAGATGCCGACGTCGCGGAATACATTAGATTTATCTGTGGGCGATATTGCATTCAGAAAAGCTACATCGACGAACCCTTTCGACTTCAACGCAGTGTGAGACATCATGAAGAATTGACTGGACGAGTTCACAGCAGCGAACTTCCAGAAAAGCTCCAGTTGCTATTCAGGAAATTCACCGGCGATCAGCCGTACCCAATCGACGTATGTATGGCTACTAATATGATTCAGGTTGGTTTGGACGTGCAACGACTGAGTCTAATGCAAATCGTCGGGCAACCAAAAACCACTTCCGAATACATACAGGCTTCGAGCAGAGTTGGGAGAAGCAGCACAGGACCTGGACTGGTCGTAGCGAATCTCAACCCGGCAAAACCGCGAGATAGATCTCACTTCGAACAGTTCAAACAGTATCATCAAAACCTTTACAAATTTGTTGAACCAACTAGTGTGACGCCATTCGCTTATCCGGTGCGTGAGCGCGCATTACACGCTATCGCGGTCGGTCTCATAAGGCAATGGGGACAAGGCTCACTGAAAGATCGCCCGATACCGGACCTTCCCCAAGATTTGCAGACTCGCATCGCGACAGAAATAGTTGAACGCGTGAGGCATATAGATCTAGAAGAAGCATCGGACACTGAACAAATGCTGAATCAATTTTTTCAGCGATGGCGGTATGCAGCTGCAGCGGAATATGGTGGCTTCGGTCCCCCTGTTCCTGAGCCTGTTCCACTAATGTTCCAAGCAGGAACGGAACCGGATCCCAGTTGGAATAATCGGTCATTTGAAACACCCACCAGTATGAGAGCCGTTGATGCAACTTGTGAAGCTGCTGCCTTGCAAGGAGTTTTTCCAACGCGTGATTCTGCCCAGAAAGATAAGGAACAGTAAAGTGGCAAATAAAAAACCTATTCGCAGGTCACAACTAATTACTCCTTTTGGTGTTGGCGCTATCGTGGACTTTCGAGGTGCAGACTCGCTAATGACGGCAGGTCTAGATGCTTGGAAGTTTGCATTCGAAGATAAAAGTGTTTGCGATGAGCTCGTCATCATCGAAGAGCGGTTACAGGCACAACTAAACGTTACTCACTTTCGCTACCCGCCTGCCTACAGCGACAAACCGAGCCCCTTTCAAGGGAAAATACCTTTCGTGCGCTTTCCATCATGGCACTACTGTCCTGATTGTGGTTGGATGCAAGAGCTTGGCATTAACGGAAGCAAAACACGCTGCGCCTGCGATCCGTGTAGTGAGCGTCCGCCGCTAAGAAGAGCCTGGCTGCTCCCGGTCAGACTCGTCACAGTTTGTAGAATGGGGCACATTACTGACTTTCCATTTCGCGATTGGGTTCACAAAGGAAGCGTCAGCAATCCATTAGAACACAAAATACAATGGCGTGCGCGAGGTTCATCCGGTGCGCTTGCCGGGGTTACGCTATCTTGTTCTTGCGGCAAAGCACGTACGCTGGAACAAGCATTCAACTTTAACTCAGAAACAGGCGGTCCGCTTCACAGATTGGAATACGATTGCCCCGGCGCGCGGCCGTGGTTTGTGGACGAAGGCACAAGAAATTCTTGCGGAGAATTTCTTCGCGTAGTTCAGCGCGGTGCGTCGAATGTTTATTTTGCAGCGACAAAATCGTCTATCTACCTTCCAGCACATGGTGTGGACGAATCTGAAATTTTTGCAAGAGTAGTTGAACAAATTGTTGTTCAGCTCCGAACTCGACCAAAAGAAAAGTGGCAACCGTTTATAGACGTAAACGCAGCAATGAAAAATCTAGATCCAGCAAAACTAAGTTCTGCTGTGAATAGGCGCTTGGAGCCGACGAATCAGACCCGTAAATTTTTAACAGAAGAAGAATTTCGTTTCGAAGAATTTTCGGTTCTTGCTGGCAATGATTTGATACCTGGAAACGAACTTATTATGGAAGAAATTCCGATTCAGAAGTACGGCGACCTTGCACAATTTTTTTCAAAAGTCAGACTCGTAAAGAAATTGAGGGAGACGAGAGCGCTTTATGGTTTCAGCAGATTGGCCCCTTCTGATGACGGTGTTGGAGCACCGTTGCAATCAATTAAGAAAGACCAAGCTATTGATTGGCTACCAGCAGTTATTGTCAGAGGCGAAGGAATCTTCATTGAATTTGATCAAAACGCAATTGACACGTGGTTAAGCAGCAGTTCGAAAGTTGAAAAGCGGGCGGAACGCCTGTATCAAGTTTTTTCTGATAGTCTCCGAATGCCGATTGCTGCACTCCAAAGAGTTCACCCCAGGCATATGCTAATACACACATTCGCGCACGCACTTATTCGAGAATTAGTGTATGAATGCGGTTACGGATCAGCCTCGCTTCGAGAGCGCTTGTATTGTTCGACCGAATCCTCGGGAGAGTCTGTAATGAATGGCGTGCTCATTTACACTGCCTCTGGTGATTCTGAAGGAACAATGGGCGGCTTGGTCCGCCAAGGTAAACCAATCCAATTTCTGAATGTAGTCAATGCGGCTCTTCGGCGGGTCCGCTGGTGCGCGGTGGATCCTGTTTGTGAAGAGAGTCGCGGTCAAGGAACAAACAACGCAAATCTCGCTGCATGCCACAGCTGCAGTTTGCTTCCTGAGACATCATGCGAGGAGGGTAACCGGATTCTAGATCGAGCAATGCTGGTTGGAAATTCTCACGAGCCCGACCTCGCATTCTTTAAGATGAATGCTGCGTACTACATTTAGAACGGCTTTTCCAAAAGTCATTTTACGCTTTCCCAAATCAGATATCAAAGGACTTGCTCGCGTCTTATGACACCACTAGCGGTGCACGAGAAATTAACATTCGACTGTCATTTTAAGCTAAAACTGCAGGTATTTCGCAGTCTCAAAAAGTAAAGTTTTGACAGGGCCGTTCATATAGAAGACTTCAGATTAAAAGTACGGAATATAGTTTTCGCAAAAATCGAACAAGCGTCTATCAACCAGCGATACCGATATCCACTAATCATCTCAAGCGCCAGCCATCGATAAGCGAAGCATACAATGTGAATATTGCAAGTAAAACAAATATCTGAAATAACCAATCGCTGAGCCTTTTTGAAGAATAAATTCGTCGACGTGGTCTGCGATATACTTCGCACATGCCTAGCTCGACGCTCACGAAGGGGTTAATTCAGACTATGTCATTTGCGCCAAGGGTACTTGATCTGTTTTGTGGTGCGGGCGGTATGAGCCTTGGATTTAAGTCTGCCGGTTGCGAAATCGTCGGAGGCATTGACAATGAAAAATGGCCAATCGAAACTCATCACCAAAATTTTCCAAATGCCGAAATCAAATTACCGGCCACAGACATCAGAGCAATTGAACCATCGAGCCTAGGCATTGCACCCGGACATATAGACATACTGATTGGTGGTCCACCCTGCCAGGGATTCTCTCAGGTCGGACGAGCAAAAATTCGTTCACTAGGTCAAGAACGAGATAGAGACAAAAAAAATCAGCTGTACAAACAATTCATTCGTTTCATCGACTACTTTCACCCTCCTTATTTCGTAATTGAAAACGTCCAAGGAATGAAGAATTTTAAAAAAGAACACTTTCTAAAAGGTGTGTTGGAAGAGTTGTCCACCGGTCCCAAGCCGAGCGGGTATCGATCACACGTTCAATACGAAATTGAGTACCGCGTGTTGTGTGCTAAAGACTATGGCGTGCCTCAAGTTCGCAACAGGCTATTCATCATAGGCCGGCGCCGCGACTGTCACAAACTGCCGATTCGATTTCCAGACCCAGTATCAGACATTGTAAATTTGAAAGATGCGATCAGCGACCTTCCAAGACTGCGTGCCCCAATTCTTGCGACCAAAAGCAAGACATATCTGATCAATGGTGGAATTCATCAAATAGACAAACCAAAGAAATATCGTACTGCTCCGCAGACAAAATATCAGCAACGAATGCGCACCGGATGTGGTGCCACTGTACAGAACCACGTTTGCAGAGGACACAACGAAAAGGATTTAGAAATTTTTTCAAGACTCAAACAAGGCCAAAAATATATGGATTTGCCTCTATCCTTACGACGATATCGGAACGACATTTTTGATGACAAGTATCGACGGCTCTCAGCAAGCAAGCCATCTTGGACTTTGACTGCTCATATGCAAAAGGATTGTTTAGCTTACATCCATCCGACTCAAACGAGAAGTTTGAGCACTAGGGAAGCCGCCCGAATTCAAAGTTTTCCTGATTCTTTCGTGTTTGCCGGGCCACTTACGAAGATATTTCGTATGATAGGAAATGCAGTACCTCCAATTTTAGCGGAACAGATAGCAATCGGCCTTGTACAAGAACTCTGCAAGAGCAACAACAAGCAAGCAAAGCAAGCCGCTGGCACTTAGACCATTCGAGGGCTCCGGCGCCTCTTACGCACAAAAAGTTTGTTTCGCGCAGCGAGTATCTGCTTGGGCTTTTGAATCAGCAAATATCCGAACCTTTCCATGGCGGAACACACAGGACGCCTATTCAATACTGATTGCGGAGTTGCTGCTTCGTCGAACAAACGCTCCGGCAGTGATGCCCGTATACGACGCTTGGATAACTAGTTATCCGACGGCTGCAGACTTTGCTGTGAGCAAACCCAGCGATATACTGAAACTCGTTTCTAATTTGGGGTTAGCGTGGCGAGCACAAAACCTGCTGCAACTCAGACTGTCATTTAGAGAACGGGCGTTTGTTGGCGAAGATCAACCAACAGAGCAGTTGATGGATTTGCCGGGAGTTGGCCCATACGTGGCGAGAGCTCTCAGAGTCAATGCATTCGGAGCGCAGCTAGTACCGATCGATTCCAACATAGTCAGGCTCGTGAGCCGTTACTTTGGTTTCACAATATCGGACAACTTGAGACGACATTCAAAATTTCAGAAATTTGCGGACTCGCTGCTTGTTAGTTTAAAACCATCGGATTCGAGAGTATTTAATTTTGCGCTACTAGATTTATCAGCAAAACACTGTCGGGCAATAGCGCCTAAATGCGCAGCATGTCCACTGAGAGAAGAATGTTTCACTGGAAGCACGCAATTGTCTGTTGCCAACAAAAAGTCGAATCAGAGTTAATCATCCTTTGCCAAGACCATTCGGTCTGCATTTAGTAATTCCTGAGTTCATCATACATAGAAGTTAGCGTCGCTTTGTTTTGAGTGCATTTCCATTGATCATACAAGCTAGCGACTTACCGGATTGACCACTTATGCAATACTAGCTGCGGTCAAATTATCTTTGAAATTTGCCTTCCTTGCTGATGATGTCCGAAGATTCGATTGAAAAGGTTCCGGATTGCGTTGCACCATCGCAGAAGGCATGGTATTCGACATTTATAGTAGCGTAGGTGGGTCCACTCTGCGGTTCTAATGCGAAATCGCGAGTGAAATATGCGAGCTTTGCGAATGAGCCTGGGTACAAAATCTCTTCAGGAGCAAGGGCAAAAGTCTTCCACGTAAGATCCCCAGCTATTGGGAAAACATTTAGCTTTCGCTGAACGCTCGAATGTTTCTCTAACCTCGCGAACGTTAGCAGCGCAACTGCAACGTCTTTCGCAACACCTGCGCCTGTATTGGACACGCACACATCAACTTGTTGTGTTCCGGTTTTGTTAGTCGCAATTTCTTCTCGGCCCCCGACGAGGAATACTTCGAGGCGCGGCTGTGGGCGTTCGCGAAAACGATCAGCAATTTGATAGTGCTCCATGGGTTTGGTGCGAGAGCCCATTCGACAGTAAAATCCTCGATGGTTCTTTGCGATGCACATCTGTGGCGGTCCTTCCGCTCTCGGAATGTACGTCAATAGAAATCCCGTATCGCTTAGTGGGTCTAGTTCGAGTTTTACATGCACAACGCCACTAATGCCTGGTTGTATAAACTCATCTGTTCTTGCTTCGAGGATATTGGCAAAAGCAGAAAGTCCGCTTATCGGAGTCGCTTGTTGAGTAACGTCTGGTTCATCGGTGCCAATTCGTCTGCACTCTACTCCCCATACGAGTAATCCCCCCTCAGCGTTTGCAAAACCACTAAGTGCTTTACCGAAATAGGACAGGTCATCTTTGATGTCTTTTTTCCATTCTTTGAAATCAAGGTGCAGCGTTTCACTAACGCCTGACTTGGCTATCTTTTGCACAAAATCTGCTCCGCCGCTTCGATAGCGTTCAAAAATTTCTTTAGCTTTCATGAGCATCCCTCAGCTGAAAGTGGCATTGTTTTATTTGAATCCTTGATCTTCATATTTGGTCAAACTCTAACACGCTTGAACTATCCCGGGAACGCGCATTCTCAACTCTGATACGTCCAAGAAGGAGCAAATCCATTCAGCTCTGCTAACTGGAGCAGCGGGCAAATACTTGCACGATAAGCGCTATCCAATTGCTCTCTATCGAGAATCGCAGCGTAGTTAGGCAATTTCAAATCGGCAACAAAACAACTTGCATATTCTTCCCAAACTGTCTGCTTCAGCAGATCCCGTGATCTTGTGAGGGCGTCATGCTGAGCCGTGATGAACGCATCGAAGTAAGTCAGAGATGGCAGATGATCAGACTTTTTTGAATTGACCGACTTCGAAGTTGGTATCAAATTCCAAGGTTGATTGTGAACAACAAAAGACCAGGAACAAAGTGATCGAGAGCGAAATCATCACTCGTAATGATGCCACCAGAATAAATGCAGCGAAATTCTTTGGCAGCCAAAACCACATTCCAAAATTTGCTTTGCGATTCGAGCGACATACGTTCGGGAGGTGGAAATAGCTTCGCTGAAATCGCCGGCACATTCGGATTACAACGTTGCATGTACTGAAGGAAGTTCCACCACGCCCAACCACGCAACACCGCGAGATTTTGCTTTATGTAAGCAGCCCAGACTGTGTGCAAAAGAATGTGTGAATGAGTTTTGTCGAATTTGTAAGGTGGTCGCCCAGACGGAAAGTATTCTTCGCACATTTCAGCAACACGCATATTGATCTCATGGTCTTTGTTCATGCCACGCGTCTCTGGAAAAAATGATCGAATCAGCCTGTAAGGCACGTAGCGGGCTAAGTCGCTCGTATTGGCGGTGCCTGCAATTAACTCCCGAATAGATTTTTATTCCACGGTTTGACCGATCTTTGTCGCACCAGATTTAGAGGCACTGCTTTGTCAAGTTCGCGCGCGATTCGATCCAATTTTCCAAATGAAAGTTTGAAGTAAACATGCGGATACCATGCTTGCACGAGCATGTCCAGAACAATCTCTTTCAGCGCTATAGAAACGCGTGCGTCAAAGTGGTTGCGTTCTGCATTATCCAACAGTGCCAAGAAAAACAGGAACTTGTAGGAGTTAGTGACATCGTCGAATATCCGCGCTAACGTCGGCGCATTAACGCCGTCGGATTCGGGAGGTTGTGCGACTATGTCTGGCATCAGTAGGCGTCTATTTCTGCGGTGTTTGCATTTGCTGTTGAATGAACTCAGATTGGTGTCCGTCGTTGAACTTAGTAAACAATTCTATGAAAACGCTGCGAACAAATTTTCTTGCTCAATGCAAACATCCTTAAGCATAGAGCTTCATCATTACATACCCGTGCAAGAACTCTCCCGCTGCAATGCGGTTCATAAACGGTCCAGTTAACAGCAGATACCCTTGGATGACCGATTTCATTTGCCTTTTGAGCAAAATGCACTTACAATTTCAAGCGTACTTGGCAACCCTTTTACCAACCCCTTCACCGAAATAGCGACTGGACGTGTCATTCAAATGGCATCGGACAAACCTGATTCTATAGAACGAGCTCCTAGCCCGGGAAACGCCGTCTGGATTAACGATCTGATGGACGGCGCCCCCATCCAGCGGCGAGTCAACACAACCTTGAGCGACTCGCTTGGTTTTCCGAAGTTAGCCACAGAATTCTTCGACGACCAAGCTACACCTGCATCGAAGGACGGCCAGGCTCAGCCAGATTCACGATCACCTGATGAACGTGTGCGTGACGCAAGAAAGATCGAGGCACTCGCACCACAAGATCAGCGCCCGCCTGACGAACGAGTGCGTCCCCGTGGTGGAGAAACCGCCTGGGATCCATATGAGGCGATGCAAGCCGACAATGGCGATTTATCCAGCATTCTCAAGCAAGCAAGCGACTACCGTGGCGCTCAAATCCACTTAAAAGTTGAGCCGAGCACATACACAGCAAAGCCTGGTGACTCGCTCAATCGAATCGCTGAGAAGCACCTTGGTCCCACAGCCACTAAAGAACAAATAGCCCAACACGCTGACGAGATCGCTCGCTTCAATCACATTTCTACGACGAAAGATGTGAAGTTCGGATTCCATGTTCTGCAGCCGAACGAACAAGTCAGACTGCCCGGGCATGACAAAGAAGGAAGCACGGTCTTTGCAGATTCGCAAGGCACAAGCTTTACGTACAGCACTGACGGCAAAACGAAAGTTGAATTCAAAGACGGCACGAGCTACGTCCGCACACCTGATGCAGAGGGCGGACACACCGACGTCCACAACGGTCCGAAACCAGAAGATCGTTTTGAAGTCACAGTCAAATCCGATGGCAGCGTTGAGAAGAGCACTCGTGTAGAGGTACCAACACCAGATAAAGATGCCGAAAGAGAAAAGCTCGATCATCTCGCTGACACTAAAATCGGTCTTTTGAAAGAACGCACTCAATTCAAAGTGGACATGCTAAATTTTGAACAGCGCGCTCAGGCACAGCATCTAAGTGCGGAAGAAGTAGCGAAAACTTATCGAGAAATCTCTCGCGTTCTTGAAGCTAAAGGCACGCAGCCGATGGACGATCGCAAAAGAGTCAGAGTAGCTCTGGGCATCATGGCGATGGCAACCGAACCGACATCAAACGACCAGGGCTCACACAACACCTGCAACGTCACAGCTATAGAAAACAGATTGTTCACGCGCGAACCTTCCAGCGCTGCAAAACTAATCGCAGATGTAGCGATTACCGGCAAATATGTTGCCGCTGATGGCACCACTGTGAAGTTGGACCGAGGCAGTTTCTCTACTTACGGAGAAGAAGCCAACAACGCACCTCGTGGCACCAACGAACGCAACTACGCCAGCCAACTCTTCGATGTTGCGGCTGTCAATTTGGTCTTGGTGAAGCACAACGAAGCCACCATTCCTCCCGGCGATCTTCGCTACAGTCAGGAGCGACCCACTAAGCCCGGAGACAGTGGGGAAAGAGTGCGTGACTACTCAACGAATCCGCCCAAACTTATTAGTGATAATCCGTATAAAGCGGCTATGTTCGACGGAATGCTCCAAATGAATACAACGATCACTGGTCGTTTCGAACCGGATGCTTTTATGGTTCACAGAGATGCACAGCCGCAAGGCAGCAAGGTAGCTCCATTTGACACGAAAGAAGAATTTGAAGCAAGGATAGCGGCTGCGAAAGAATCAGGTGGACTTCCTATCATCCTCGGCGTGCACTCAAACAATCCTCCGTTTTTCGATACGGAATCGCGATATCCATTGCGTTTGGACCACGCAACTCAAGACGGTCACATCGTCTTGGTGACGGGATACGATCCGATAACGCGCACTGTTACCTATGATAATCAATGGGGCAACGGTCAAGATCACAGCGACGACAAGCCGGTTTCGATTGATGAAATGTACAAGGCAACTAAACATGTACCAGCGAGCGAATGGCTCGATCGCATTGAACAGAGACATTCTCAGTTAACTGAAACGCAATACGCGAATAACATCGAGACGATCGTCAAAAGTTACCAGTCTTATTGGAAAGCCCATGATGGGTATTTGCCTGAAGGCGCAAACAATCAGGAGCAGCAAGCAGCGATCAAAAAGGTCAACGCGATGCTTGAATCAATCAGCCCGGCCCGAGCCGATCTCGTTCGTAAACATCTAAGCGATTTTTTGGATCGCGAAGAAATAGATTCGCCGGTGAATAATACTATTGTGCCACCAGAATCCAACTGACGCGTGTTTCAAAATCAAACGAGTTAAGTTGTGTGGATACCCCTTTGAGCCAGAGGAAAGCTTGCACCCTTGGTCATATCACTGCCTGGATCTAACGGATGGTTGACTCCAAAGCAGTACTTCAATATTGAAGATGCTCTTTCTCTTTGTCTCGCTGCGTCGTTTGACTTACCCCTCAACTGGCTCAGGTTTGCGGAAGCAAGATACGCCTCTGCGATATGTGGGTGATTCGGCAACAGCAACTTCTCCCTTATGCTAATGCACTCGTCTAACAACTCTTCAGCATTACCATATTGTCCGATTAGCATCTTCGTTTCGGCGCGCTGTAATTGAAGAGCTGCTCTTGCGAGTTCCATATCCCTCTCGTGTGATCCTTCTACAATTTTGAGACCTTCATCGATCAACTTTTCAGCCGTGCGGTACTCCGATTGCATTGAATACGTTGATGCGAGATGGGCCATGATTATCGCAAGCCGATCGGGATAGGGAAATTTCGCCTCCTGGCGAATAGACAGTGCTCGTTTTAAATCAGCTTTGGCATCATCCAGGCAGCCGAGTTTGTTTTCAATTCGTCCCTTCAAAGCGAGCGCGCAGGCTAGGGCTAGCTTCGTAGCGAGATTGTCGGAAGGTGGATCATTCATCAAGATTTCTGCCATCCGCACTGCGGCTTTAGCGTACCTCATCGCGTCATCGTAATTTCCCATTTCAAAACAAATACAACCGAGTGACTCGTTGCAGACTGACTCTAAAGAAGAAAATTGCTTCTGTGAGAGGTTCATCGAATGCTCTTCCAATACGCCGATGTTTTCAGCTCTTACCGCATTGAGGACTTTCCTGCGCTCTGCCATCACATTTAGTGCTTTCTTACTGAGCGACAGCGCTTTCTTGTACTGTAACCGTTCCTGCGCCACTTCTGCTTGAAGCCCATGGGCCAGAGCTAATTCGAATGACGAGGGAAATGCACCGAAGATTGCTGCGTTTAAATTCGCCAACATCTCGGCAAGTTCCAGATATCCTCGTCGTATACAGAATCCGACGCACGGCGCAATTAACGACAGAAGCAGAACAATCGATAGTCCACCAAAGAAAAGCACACAGACGGATAATACTTTCGGCGGTATTCCAGCGATATTAACATTATCGATCAATTGCAAGGCGGCTATAAGAAAACCAACCAATACAAGGATGAAAATCATGGGCTTGGAGCTGATTTTGTTGGGAGTTCCTTCAGAACTCGCTTCAGACACAATCTTTCTTTTGTGCTTGAGATGATCTGCCACGGCAAGGACCACCATGAGAAGCGCACCAGCAAGCTCCGCTAAGATCACATACAAGTTTGACCCTGTCTCAAGGCAGGCAACCTCTGGTTGATCGGGTTTGTAGTGAACAATCAGTTCTTTGGTGGTCTTTAGCTGCTGGACGATTTTACTTGGATCGCGAAACGCCAGTCCGCCAAACTGCACTCGATCAGAGGTGAAGGCGCGTTCGTTTACTTCGTAGCTGTATTGGACATTGGCTTCGTATTTGGTATCACCCTTTGACGTAAGTTGCTTTACATCGGCTGTCGTCAATTCACCTTTGACAGTCGGCCAACTCTTGCTCGCCTCTCCGTTAGTACCATCAGTTGCGGCTGCATAAATAAGAATGACACAAAAGGCAAGTCTAAGAAGTTGCACAAGCAGGGTCAGAACTCTTGTTAATGACTTCATGCTGCACCTCGATTCTTGTTGTGTCTATGGTAAAGGTCATGACTCGGAAGGCGAGGGGTCAAGAGTGCGAGAATGCGCTCAATGTCTCTGAATCGACTACTCTTTCCTGGTTTCCACGATTCTACGCGCGCCGCTTGACAACGGCGGGAATCGTAACACATCCTTCATTTTTGGATGCCTGACTCAGACCCCAGCACAGATGGCATTACGGTCGAGGAAGTGTTTCTCGTAAATCAAAAGGAATCCAAATTTCGTTTCTACGCAGAAACGGAAGTGTCCAAGGCGGATTGTAAAAAGCACGCACTGTCGATCCGTTCACCGTCAAGTTTTTTTCTTGAACAAATTTTCAAATGGTGAAAAGCTACTCAAGCCAATCTTCAAGTGCAGCGTTGCCTGGCAAGTGACGTGCGGGATAATGTTTCGTCTCACCGGTTGGTCCATAAACAATCTTGCTGCCGTCTTTCTTTTCTACTGTGACTGTTTCAATTTTCTCGCCGGTTTTCTTAGATTCGGTCACTTTCACGACATCTGGATCTTTGCGAGCGTGTTCAGCAATTTTGTGTTGAACTTCGTTGGCTTTCTTGGCGACGTCATCCCACGAGTTTGCGTGCGTCAACCTGTCAATTTTTTTAGCATCCCTGACACGTTCATCTGGATTGTGTGCATCGTTTGTTTTATGGTGCTTTGACCCATCGTCTGATTTGTGGTGTTTGGGTGCATCGTGGTCTGCAGGCTTCTTACCCTTTGTAGCTTCGTCCCATGAATGCAATTTAGGCACTTCATCGTCTGCTGGCTTGGCGCCCTTTTCGGTCTTATCGTACAAAGGATGTGTTTTAGTGTCATTGAGCTGTTTGAGCAAATCATCACAGGAAGGAAGGTCACAGGTCGACGCAAAATTCATTGATGCGCTGACGGCTTTCTTGTACAAGTCGTTGCCGCCCTGGGTGAAAAGCGCTTCTGTGGAAAGTGCCGTAGTAAATTTCTGGCTGGATTCGTTGCGACCTTCGAAACTTTCAGCGGCTGAATTCAATGCCATTTCCGTATTCCTCTCTTTTGTCCAACGCCTGGACGTTCTCTACCGATGGAAGGAGAATAAGGAAAAGTTGTATACAAGTTGTTTGCGTGATGAAAGCGCCGCACAGTCAGCAGTTGCGGCGATTAATGTTGTGCTGAAACAATGGACGGTCCAGAGCGAAGTATAATTCAAGTTTTTCAATGGATAGAGCCAATCAAACCACAAGAAAAATAGACCCAGCGCAGGCTTACTGCATCGTCGCTTGCGTGCTCGGCGTCATACTCAGTTTTTGCCTCGTGAGTGAGGTTTATAAGTTCGGAGTCGATGTGCCCGGAATGCTCTATGTGCTGTGGGCCGTTGTTTCGGTTGTAGCGGCAGCGTTAGCCTTTTGGAAAAAACGCTACATGTTTTCCGTTTCGCCCACCGCGTTTGTGTTGTATGAGGTCGTGAACTACCTCTCGACGCCGGATAACTTGTTTACGCGCACAATGGATACTGCCACGATTTTCGGTATCATATTTGGTGCAGCCTATGCCGCGCTGAATGGATGGTTGCTGTTTGTTCTCCGCCGTTAGATTAGATTACCAATTAGCTCTTTCACACAGAACCAGCGGTATCACCGTTCAAGACAAGTACTAGATTTTGTTTGAGCTTATCGCATTACTACTGACCAACAAAAAATCAGCCCCCTGCAAAGAGGGCTGATTTAAGTTACTGATGTTCCCTACCTTTAATCGGATTGTTGCCCACAGCTTTCGGCTTGGCAGCCAAGAAGCGCTGTGTTTATAACAGAGCCGATGCTGTGACCGTTCAGCGTAATTCTTCCCAGTTGGATCGGTTGTGTTGTATTTCCATTGTATTGAAAAGTGATCTGCGTAAGCACTTTGCCGACTGTATTTGCCGGAAGGGATGGATTGATTTGATACCACCCATTACCAGCAACCTGGGCAACTGTGGAACTGGCAGGCACAAATACCGAAGTGAAAAATGAGCCGTTAGGATTGTTGAAACAAAGTATCGCGTTCATATTTTGCAGATTACTTTGATTGTTGTATGGATAGAGGCACCAGTTGATGCTGCTGAATGTTTGGGTAGGCGGCGTTACAAGCGCGCCCAGAGTTCCACCTGCAGCATTGGGAGCGATTGCCACGATCTTTGAGCTTGTGCCGATCATGAACTGCTTGTTTTGAGAAGTCACTTGTTGGAAAGCTAGGCTGCTGGCACCGCCACTGCAACGATAAAGCTGCGTGCTATTGGGAACTGCAGCTTGAGCCGCATAGCTAGAACTCAGGGCAGCCACAGCCGCAAGCAAAGCCAGCATTCCGTTTTTAAGGTTTCTATTTCCAAAAAATTTCACTTATTATCCTCCTACTTTTCCTGCGTAAGTATACCGCATTGTGGAGGTCCTGCTTCGTGTTGCCCTACTTCATGCAATATCGAAGTGTCCAGAAAAATTCGATGACGTACAGGTTTATGGACCCTTTGATTGCTGGCACCGCATACACCTTTTCGTACACCCAATTTGCAACCGGTTGATCAAGATTCGTTCGGAACGCTAGTGTGATCGAAAGGAATCCAAACTTCGTTTCTTCGCAAAAACGGAAGTGTCCAGGGCGGATTGTAAAACGCATGTACTGTCGATCCGTTCACTGTCAAATTTTTCTCTTGAACAAATCTTTTCAGTTTAGCCTCATGTCGATCGATGTTTTCTCTACTTGCAAAACCGGAGAATTTTATTACCGCGTAGCTAGCCGGAGCTACTTTCAAAAATTTTATTCGACCATCGATTGGCTCTGGCAGTGTCTCCAATCGATATTTCGAAGGCATGTAAAATCGCATTATCATTTTGCCATCAGATTTTGCGGATGTGACAGGAACAGTCATGGCAATCTTCTCAGAGGCACCACTCTCAGTGACAGGCACGGTCATCGCGATCTTTTGACGTGGAATATTCTTGCCGAAAATGTAACCGGCCAGTATTCGAAAAGCTTGATCTGCTGAGTTTTCCCAGGTTCCTTCAAGTTCCACCTGGGCCGCGATTACAGCAGGATATTTTCTCAATTCAATATCTTGCGATTTTTCAATAATCTCATAGTCTGGCTCTTCATACTTAGCCAGGACATCACTGCCTACGAATATTGCAGTTCCTAGAGCAACAGTTGCTGCTGTAAGAAATAGAATTGACTTTGTCTCAAGTTTCATTGTTTACAATCGACCCGAGAGCTCACGATGCTTCAACTTCCGCACATCTTCAAGTGCAATAGTATCAATGTGAAAGTGAACCGCGCGTGAACAGATTCATCAGTAATGTGCTTAAAACCGATCTTTACTGCATTCTCTGCAACGAACAGTGGTTGCCCATCAGCATACCCCTTTCACGTGCAGAGTTCGCAAGTATTCTGAAAGGAGCGCTAACGAGAATCTAAATAATTCGTTGAAAGCGTAACCATGATGGAAAAATTTTTGATATCAAATTAGTTGGCGATGCGATACACCCAGCCCAGAGAGAGAGAGTTTCATAACTAAAACACACCCTGGTGATTGCTCGGAGTGGCATTGTGAAAACTTCAATTTGATTGAGACGTTCCGCTGACACCTCACTAGTGGTGGCACCCGGTTGTGAATGATGGAGAAGTTCAGGAACCTGATGAAAGAGTCTGGCGATACTTATTATTCAATGTTTGGCGCATCAGCTGGACGTGCGACGATGTTCTGGCGGCATGCATTTGCTATCAAAGGCTCCATCACTCCGCATGTTATGCCAAATGTTGCCTTTATGGGACTGTTTGCAACTGCGGTGTGCTTGGGGTCATGGTTTATCTGGAAGTACTTTGGGCTCAAGATTGGCTTAACGGTGGCACCATATGAGCTCATTGGTGCAGCTCTCGGTCTTCTCCTGGTGCTTCGCACAAACGGTGGCTACGAAAGGTGGTGGGAAGCTCGAAAATTGTGGGGTGGTATTGTCAACCAGTGTAGGAATTTGGCAATAGATGCAGCCGTATACGGTCCAAAGGATTCGCGATGGCAAGCTGACTTTCGCAATCTTATCGCCGCATTTCCATACATTGCTGGCGCGAATCTACGTAATCAAAAACCGCCAAAGCAGGTTTCGCACTTACTGGGAGACTCTGTTGCTGAACAATTGGGAAACACGGTTCACATGCCCAGTTCGATAGTCGCTGCAATGGCAAAAATGTTGCAAGAAGCGAGAGATGAATTCTCAATGGATGGTTTTTCGTTTATCCAGATCGACCGTGAGCGAGCGACTTTAATTGAACACATCGGCGCTTGCGAACGAATAAAAAACACACCACTTCCGCTAGCTTATTCAATTAAAATTCGGCGATTTATCGCAACTTTCCTTCTAACACTCCCTTTTGCTCTTATTCATGATGTTGGAAACAATTGGCTAGTACCATTGATTACAATGCTTGTAGCTTATCCACTTTTTGCGCTCGATCAACTTGGTGTGGAATTACAAAATCCATTCGACAGTAAGAACTTGAGTCATTTACCCTTAGATGATATTTCAGACACAGTCGAAAAGAACGTGTTGACGCTGTCGGCACTTCCACTCGCTGTTGCTGAGGTTGCTCAATCGTCTTAGTCTGTGTGATTCGCATTGTTCAATGCACGATTCTCCCTGATGGTGCAGATAGCCAACCAATCCCGCTCTGCAAAAAGTTAAAAATTTGTTTGAGATTATTCACAAGCAAAATGAAATCTGGTATCAAAATAATTGGGTGGTGTGAATTGCAACCGACTGCCCATCACCTAAACAACTTCAATATATACACACCTTTGGTACTCGATCTTTCGGAGGTGCGGCATTATGGAAGCTGCAACACTTAATAAAGAACTGCTTGAACAGTACGTATTAGCTGGCTCGTCTAAAACCAAACCGGAACAACTAAGAGTGTTGGCTGAACACTTTTGTGACAAAATTCGTTTGCGAGTTGCTGAGAATCCGGCTACGCCGCCTGAATTGCTTTGGAATCTGGCGCATGACCGCAACCATGATGTGCGCGTTGCGGCGGGCTGCAATCCATCGGCAAACGAGTCTGTGCTCAACCTACTGGTACGAGATGCGGATATCATAGTGCGGCACGGTATGGCGCAGAGCATCGAAACACCACGATTGCTGCTGGAAATCCTGGCAGATGATGATAACGGCTGGGTGCGCGGTGAAGCCTTAAAGTCACTTCGTATTTTGGACAGCAAAGTTTTCGATGAAGTGGGAAACCGACGCAACCGTAAGCGCTCTCGATCAAGAATCACTACTAGTGACACGGAATCACATGAGCAGGTAGCAAGTTAATTGCTTGCGCGATGTGTTTCTTCATAGTTGACAAGCAAAGGAGGTGCTTGAAAATGACCCTGAATAAAATGGTGCCCTGGGGACGAAAAGCGGTGCCGATCAGACGTTCTGAAGAGTATCGACCACCGACATTATGGGCGGAGTTTGATGACCCTCTAAGGGATATGGAACATTTGTTCGACAGGTTTTTCAACTTATCACCAGGGTTTCTGAGTAGTGGAGCGCTGCAGGAATTCAATCCGATGTTGGATGTGCATGAAACTGATAAGGAATTTCAGATCAGTTTGGAAGTTCCGGGAATGAGCGAAAAGGAAATAGACATATCTGTATCTCGGGACACTTTAACGATCAGTGGTGAAAAAAAGGAGGAAAAAGAAGAAAACGCAAAGGGCATTTATCGCGTGGAAAGGCGCTATGGTTCTTTCTCTCGGTCGATACCATTGCCTGCTAATTGTGTTGAAACCGATAAGGCAGAGGCAAGTTATAAAAATGGAGTACTGACTGTCAAACTTCCTAAAGCGGTTGGATACAAGGAAAGCGTGAAAAAAATTCCAATTCTGACAAATAAAATTGATGCAGATGCAAACAAGGAGAACACTACGAATTGAAGATCGGTTTGAAATAATTGGGCGCCAAACGGCGCCAGGGGCCTCAGGCCCCATTTACTAGTATTCACAGTTGTTGTGGAGGAAACAACCATGAAAGTAACTGAGGAGAAATTCAAAAAAGCTGCAATAGTCGCCTTGTCGTTGGCCGTTGGTTTCATCAGTGGATTCGCTATAAAAGACTTGTGCGACAAAAACAACAGTGCTCATGCAAGCGAGGCTGCAACCGTTCCCGTGCAAAAACTGCATGATCCACAACTTGGTAAGGTCAATCGCTTGATCGCACCACATCTCTGGGACGTGTATGTTGATCCGCTCTTCATGCCAGTGAACCTGACTTTGAGACCGCTACCACTTTTGCCTTTAATGGACTTTACGTCGTCGGTGCCCAAATTGCAAACAATCGATGGCGACAACGAGTTGCGTGTTATTGCCCAGGTGCCCGGCATGGACGAAAAAGATGTGAAGGTCGAAGCAAGCGAGCACGCAGTTATAATCAAGGCTCATAAAAATCAGGAAGAGAAGAGCAACAGCAGATTTGAGACCTTCTCTGAGTCATTTGAGCAATCCGTTCATCTGCCTTGCAAGGTTAATGCCGACAAAGTGCAGGCGAGCGTTAAGAATGGTGTTTTGACGGTCACTTTGCCAAAAAGCTGACATTGAATTGACGGCGGTAGGTCGAATTGCCCGGCGGTAAGGACGACTTACCGCCGGCTCGGCCGTTTTGGTGCCTTTCTAGCGGTAGACGCCTGTGCAGTCCAATATTTGATAAAGTCTTCTCTGGAGCCGAGAAGACGCTCTTGCTTTTTCTGCATCGGAAAATGAAGTGCCTGATAATAACTCGTTGAGAGGCAAACACTTGAGCGATATCGATTTTACAACCATTTTGAATTGGCTAGGACTTGCTCTGTCTCTAGGACTGACTGGTTACGGAGTAGTCGGCATAAGCAGCGGCACCGTCAAAGCCTCTAGCTACGCTTTCATGAATGATGAAAAAACATTTTCTGGAACTCGCGCGAAACTTCTCTCAATCAGTTGGATCGTATTCGGTCTCCTGGGAACGGTGGCATTCGGCGGATTCATCATGAAGATCAAAGCGCTCACTCCGCTGCATGACTTTGTTTTCCAGATGATGGGTTCTTAAGCGCGCTTTGTAATTGAATGGTGCTATCTATCTGTTTAAATTTGTCGACGAATAGCCCTTCCCGACGGTCTCACCTAATTTCAATTTGGTTTTGAGATCGGTAAATAATTCAGATTCATCCATCGTTCCGGTCGAAACGCGAATCAGATCGCCAAGCAACTCCTTCGACAACAGAGGAATTGTATCCAGCGAAATCGGAGTGCCAGCGATGTTCCACACTCGGCGATCGTCTACCATCGCAGACTCGACCGTCATGTAAGGGCTCACTCCAGAATTTCTTATATCATTCAAGGTGAAGTTGAGAATCTCGTCTGCCGCGATTACGTACACATCGATCTTCTCCTCGTAACCTTGCACGAGCATGGCCCAGTGCTGCGCTACGACATACCCTTTGAAGATGCTGATGCGTGCACTTGGATTGGACGACTCCTCGTAATTTGGTGCCTCGAAAGTAAAAGTCGGATGATTTACAGTCAACATCATCTGAGTATCAGCGCTGGCATTGTATTCATCGGCCTGACGCTGAAACTCGGCGAACAACATTTGCACACCCGCAACAGTGCGATTTCCTTCCTCTTCTGCGGTTGGCGAAGGTGCGACACTGATATTGTCTGACATGGGCGCGAACTGTGCTGCCAGCGGAGGAACGTACGGGGCTTCGTCTAGAACATCGCGTTTATCGATATCTTCTATAGTCGGCGCTGGTCCTGTTGGGGCAGGCGCTTCCCTCGATGCATCTTCCATCAACGCCAACCATTTGCCAGTTTCCTGCCCACGGCGAGCTTTCAATCGTTCCATCATCAAGGTTGAACGATTCGCGTCTTCTTCTGGCTGTGCCTTAGGCTTGAATAGATTGTCGAGCCAACCCATTATTGATCTCCTCCGAACATAACTTGCGCTCCCAGTCTATCTGCGAGGTCAAATTCCAGTACTTATTCTCGCTAACCACGAGACTTTATACAAGCATACCGGTAATTGAGGATAACGGTGTACTAATTGAACTGTTTCTGCACTGTTCACATCGGTAGTCGAGAATCAGCGTTACGGTGTGCTGTATGCCGAAGATGTTTTGCCGAGGCGTTATCGATGAATTTGAAAATAGCAGTGTTGCTCGTGAACGCGTTATCTACGTGGTTTATGACCGGAGTTATCTGGTTTGTGCAAATCGTTCATTATCCGCTCTTTAGTGCCGTCGGCAATAACGAATTCAGAGATTACGCAGAACGGCATTGTCAATTAACCACTATGGTCGTTGCTCCACCAATGTTGTTAGAAATTACCAGCTCGACCATTCTTGCTTTTGTGTGGAATCGAGGACATTTGTGGCTCGTGTGGCTGAATCTGGCTTTTGTCGTGATCATCTGGATTTCTACGGTTCTGTGTTCAATTCCATGTCATGCTAAACTTTGCACCATCGGCTACGTGGAAAATGTCCATCACTGGTTGGTCTTCAGCAACTGGTTGCGCACAATCATGTGGACCTTGAGAAGTCTGGTCCTTGCCTATCTTATGTATTCGTCGATGGTAGTTCCAAGGACTTGACTCGAAGCGTACTTCGTCTATGGAGAAAAGAAATTGCCATCACCAAAGATACTTTTGACCGGAGCTTCTGGCAACTATGGTGGCAAAGTCTTACAGTTCCTCCTCAAAAAGATGGAAGCTTGCGAAATAGCGGCGCTGGCTCGAGATCCCAAATCTCTTGCGGCGCAAGCAGAGCACGGCGTCGTCATTCGACACGGCGACTACACTAATTACGAATCATTGGTCTCCGCTTTCACAGGAATTGAAACTCTGTTACTGGTATCAGCAGAAGCTTTTACCGATAGGCAAACACAGGAAGCCAATGCGATTCGCGCTGCGAAAGCTGCCGGCGTCAAACATATTTTGTACACATCGATTCAGAAGAAGCCAGGCACCACCGATAAAATTCCTATGGTCACGGAGACAAACGACAACTCAGAAGCAGCCATTCATGACTCTGGTATGCAGTACACGATTTTGCGAAATTCGCTCTATGCGGAAGCTATTTCAAAATTTATTGGTGACATCTATCTCGACACTGGAATCATCGCTATGCCTGGTGGCACAGGGAGAGCGGCTTTGGCATCCAGCAGTGATATGGCAGAAGGCACCGCCAATTTGTTGCTGCGTAATCAGACCGAAAGTGCAACCTACACAATCGGCAGCAGTGAAGCCTTTTCAATGACAGACGTGGCATCGTTGCTTTCGGAGATTCATAGCAAAAAAATTGAGTATGTTCGAATTTCACCGGAAGAATTTATAGAAGCCGGTTCTGCAAAAGGCGCACCAAAACACGTTCTCGAATTTGTCGCTGCCTGGCTGATGGCGATCGAGCGAGGTGAATTTTCCGAAGTCACCAAAGATCTTGAAAATATTTTGGGACGCAAACCAGAAAGTATTCGCGACGTTCTAAATCAAACCTAGAAAAGCCGCGATGTAATTTCCCATAATTCCTGAGATGCTGCTGTCAGAGATTTTTTCTAGTTTCCTGGCGCTCAAGCTTTTCACACGCCCATCGGTTTCCTTCTCGACCTTTCTTGCTTTGGATAAAGCGCGCAGGCACGTAATCGATGGAAAGATAAAACCAGTGCCTACAACAACGAGCAGCAGCTCACATGAGATGCGGAGGTCACCGAACGATGGAAGGTTTGTCTGGCGGAATCTTGCCGTCGCTGGATCGACAGACAGAGCAAGCACACCAATGGCAAAAAGGATGACTCCGAATATACAGAATACCCATAGAACGCCCGCATCTTTCATGATCGGAAGATTGGGTGGACCGCCCCCACCGTCGAAGCTTGTCTGCTGCTCTCTATCAACATGTGCTAAATCTGGCTGCTCTGGCAACACAATCAAGCTTGGCTTGTCTGCTTGTTTCCTTGGTGTCTGCATAAGAGTTCACCTTCGACCACTTCTTCGTGCCGGTCTTATCTATACATACTCTCCGTCAAAGCCTTTGAATGCATTTTGAATGATTTCTTCCCATTTCAATGATTCTTCTATAGCGTGACCTTTGAGCTAACGCGCTAGTAATCGAACATCGGTGGATGATCCTGATCGAACCATTCACCTGTGGTTTTAAATTTGACGACTTTGTTATCTTCGTAGTGAGCCGTAAAAGTATTATTGCCTTGAAGGCACCCCCCGATATGCTCTACTAAAAATTCTTCTTCGTTTCCTGCGTCGACCATTGGTTTGCCGAAGGTTTTGTGAAGTTCTTCTCTGGTGCGACCCAGAAGCCCTGGCTTCACTAAATAAGCCAAAAATAGTTCGCTGCGGTGATCATTTTTATTCCACCGATCTTGATCAAATTCCGCCACTCCATACTCAACGTGGGCGGTGCCATCATCTGCGAACCACTCCGCATATTTGAACTGCGCTGGTATTACCCAATGCCCTTTTTTATCTATGTATCCATGCAAATGCCTGGGATCATTTTTGACCACTGGCGCTAACCCATTGTGAAAACCCGGCTCGTCAAATTTGCACGCGAATTGGGGCTTAATCACGATTTTGCCTGTTTTGTCGATGAAACCTAACAGATTGTCTCTTCCAGGCCAGCCACTAGGGGTGATGGCATCTTTGCCGTAAACAACAGAGGCCAAACCTTCCGAGAAATATCTTGCTCTATGACATTCAGCAGGGAGCTTGATGGCGACCTTACCAGTTTTGCTCAGATAGAACCACCGTCCATTTTTTTCGACCGAAGCTAAATCTCCGGTGTAAGGAAGTGCTTGGTCATAAATTGGCGCTGCGACGACTTTTCCAGATTCATCTAGAAATCCCCATTTGCGTACTACTGCACCGTCTGCTTTGGTAGTGCGAGTGCAGAACAATGCGCGACCACACGAAAAATAGTTGATGGTTTCGAAGTTATATGGCACCGTTACCACATGACCAGTCGTTGCGTTGAATACGCCGGGATGTGCGTCTACCGTCACCACGGCCAGGGGCAGGTTCGCCGGCTCTTCTTCGTAGGCGATACCCTGAGGCATGACTGGAATGACGTCAGGCGGAAATCGCGTTCTTTTTCCGGTGTGAGTATTGATCATCAGCCATTCAAGGTTATTCGTGCGTGGATTTCTTTCTTCTACAATCTTGTAATGTTGCCGAAATACTCCATTAGTCTCCTTATGTCTTTTCACGAGCCTACCCGTTCGATCGATCACTTCTGACCGGCAAACAGTCCCTGCCATCAAGAGAAACACTTGGCTGGTCAGTATCAACATCATTCGTTGGTGGCGCGTTAGCATCATCGCTGATTGGTGGCTAGCATGTTGCAAAACAAAGCTCCTTGTTCAATTACACTATCCAGCGCAACATGGGAATGTGGCAAATCATCGAACCATTGTTTTGGCATATTGCGTTTGGTGGAATCTCGATAATCCTTCTTCAACATTGCCATTGCATAAGTTTTTATATCGAGTGCTGAATGAGAAAACGGATTTTCGCTCGTGAACTTGATCAAATACCAGTACACAAACATGAAGTCGAACACAACGGGGTATCCGACAAAGACCGGCTTGCTAGACAACGGAGCAACCAATCTCGATAAGCTTTCATCGCTGACTCTGGTTCCTGAGGATCTTTTCGGCACAGTACTGACGTATATTTCAATTTTCGTCGTCATTAAATCCTTCCGTGGAGTGTCCAATTTGGCGTAGGTTAATTTTGGATGCTGAATTTTATTCATTGCACCATAATAGACATCTTTGCTCTTGATATATCGTACAGGGTTTGCAAATTCAATCGAAGGAGGTGTCATTTGGCCAATTTTCTGCAACGCTATGAAGCTGGAGAGCATAACGTATGGAACGAGATGGTCTGCAGCGCGCCCGAAATCTTCAAAAACGAGGAGCTGATGACTGAAGCAACGGCGGTCGCCCGCGCAATCATGAAGCGCGTGCAGTTAAATGCATCAGCAGTCAGGCAGACACTTAAAAACGCACGAGCTAACCCGGGACCAGGAGCCGCCCCGCAGACTGACGAAGATCTCTCGATTTTCACCAAACGTTTTGGCCCGCTGCCACTTTCACTTGATGTTTTTTACAGAACCGTTGGCTCGATCGAATTGACTCCGGTGGATTATGACTACGGAGACAATGAACTTGAATCCAGATATGGAATTGAATTGATAACGCTCGACCCGCTGTTAATTGAACCAGCCAACTCATTAGGCTGGATGGTAGATGATTACGATGCGCAGATTGCTGAAGACGAGGAGGCGGATAATCCTCTTCAATTTGGTTTGTGCCCAGATTTTTTGCATAAGGCTGATATCAGTGGAGGCACTCCCTACTTCGTCGATATTCCAGCATTTTCGGCAGAAGACAAGCTTGATCCGCTGGTAAATTTCGACGATATGGATCCGATGCCTTTGGTCGAGTACTTTCGATATTGCTTCCGTTGGGGCGGTTTTCCGGGGCTGGCTGTGATGGAACTTGAAGATCGCGAGATTGATCTCAATCGCAAAATGCCTTTTACCAATGCCAAAGGTGATTGGAGAAAAGCAGCGCAAGGCTTGCTCGCCGAACTTCGCACAGGCTTGATTGCATTTTAGTGATTCACCGGTTTCGTGCCACTTTCTTGTGCACTGCATGTGGTGGCGTCACAAGTTTCACGGCTTAGGACCTATGTATCCGCATGAATTACATTTGATCGACCCGTGATCGGGTACCCAATCGCAGACTTGAATACACGTTTTTGACGAGCGTTGTTGTGTATCAGTGCTCCTATGAGCGGTGAGCGGATTTTTCACAATTAGCTCACAGAACGAACAGCGCATCACGGCGAAATTGCCTTCGATATACAACACCGGTCCGTGGTGTTTTCCGCGGCATTCTATTGTCTCAAAATCATCCAACATTGCGCCCGTCAATACACCTCGAAGAAGTATTGCCGCAGTCTCTTCCGCTGGAGTGCGGCTTCGCCCAAAAAGATTTGAAAACAGGTCGCTCATCTTTGTAGCATCGTTGGTGGCGGCTCGTTTTTTACATAGTTTATCAGTCCAGCCTTTTCCATGCGAGCTTGCTTCGTTTCAATAATTTCAGCAATGACTACCCCTGTATCACGCATTTCTGCCTGGGAGATAAATTGTATTGGCATTAATTTCCCATTTGTGCGCTGTCGCTACTCAATATTTCGATTAAATGCACTGCCGATTGGGCAATTCTATGCCCTAAACTTAATAGCTGAGCCGTTCGCAGAGCACAAAATCTGGCAAGACAGACAGTTCAATTGGTGTCTGGGCAAGGTCTTCCAGTATGATGTGCAGATTCTCCGGCAGGATAAAATGGATTCCCCTACCAAACAAATGAAAACCTTCGTCGAAGTTCGTGGTGCGCATCAAAACAATCTTGGCGATGTCAATGTCGACATTCCGCGCGATGCCTTTGTCGTGTTCACTGGTGTTTCCGGGTCAGGAAAGTCTTCGCTTGCCTTCGGCACAATCTATGCCGAAGCTCAGCGTCGTTATTTCGAGACCATAGCGCCGTATGCTCGGCGTTTGATTGCTCAATTGCCTGCTCCACATGTTGGTGAGATTCGCGGATTGCCGCCAGCCGTTGCACTGCAGCAGAGGCGAGGTGAACCCACTTCGAGGTCTTCGGTGGGAACGCTCACTACGCTCTCCAATTCTCTGCGCATGCTTTTCTCTCGGGCTGGTGATTATCCCGAGGGCACTACAGAATTTTTGGATTCGGATGCTTTCTCGGCCAACACACAAGCAGGTGCGTGTCCGACTTGTCACGGCATCGGTGTGGTGCACAGTGTCAGTGAAAGCTCGCTTGTGCCGGATGACTCGCTGAGCATAAAAGAGGGTGCTGTGGCGGCGTGGCCAGGTGCGTGGCAAGGCAAAAACTACCGCGACATACTGGCTGTGCTTGGTTACGATGTGAACAAGCCCTGGAAAAAACTCTCGGCGAAAGATCGTGAGTGGATACTTTTTACAAAAGAGAAGCCAGTAGTCACGGTTCATGCTGAGCGTGAAGCGCATAGAATCCAGCGCCCATATCAAGGCACTTACATGAGCGCTGCGGTTTATGTAATGCATACTTTTGCCACTACAGATAGTGCTACACTGCGGAAGCGTGTGGCGCGATTTATGGACACTGCAAATTGTCTTGATTGCAAAGGCAAACGACTTAAACCAGAATCTCTGGCTGTGAAATTCCATGGCTACGACATAGCAGAACTTGCTCAGATGCCGCTGGCTGAACTGCGTAAAGTGTTAGGGGCGGTTGTTGAAAAAAGCACGACATCACGGTCAAAAGCTTCGACGAAGCAATGCAGCAGATCCGAAGCTGCAACGTTGATTGTTGATGATTTGATCGATCGCATTGACCTTGTCAATCAACTGGGACTCGATTATCTCTCTATGGATCGCGCCATCTCCACTTTATCTGCAGGAGAGTTGCAGCGTTTGCGCCTCACCACTTTGTTGCGGTCGGGACTGCTTGGCGTGATTTATGTTCTCGATGAACCGTCGGCAGGTTTGCATCCAGCTGACACCGAATCTTTGCTCAATGTGCTGATGCAGTTAAAAGATGCAGGCAATTCTTTATTTGTAGTCGATCATGAAATGGATCTGGTGCGCAAAGCCGATTGGATCGTTGACATCGGTCCCGGTGCAGGTGATGCAGGCGGTTCATTGATTTACAGCGGACTTGTGCCTGGTCTGGCTAAGGTAGAGGATTCGATTACTCGACGTTACTTATTTGATGGCGCGAACAGCGCATCGAACGGAAACAAAATACGAAAACCGCGCGTACCTTCGACTTGGATGAAGATGCGGAACATCAACAGGCACAATCTGAATGATCTTAGTGTGGAAATTCCGCTCGGTGTTTTGACAGTTGTTACTGGCGTCTCTGGTTCAGGCAAATCGACTCTCGTCAGTGGTGTCCTTGCTGATACTCTCAACGAAAGATTAGGAATGAATGTCGAGAATGAAGCGGATGAGAGGGAAGAAGAAGAATCGGAAGATGCAGAACAAGATAACGGTCAACTTGCATCGGTTGAGGGCATTGAGTCGATTCGACGCCTGGTTTGCGTAAACCAGAAACCAATTGGCAGAACGCCTCGATCAAATCTCGCAACCTATACCGGTTTGTTTGATTTCATCCGCAAACGTTATGCCACCACTCCTGAAGCCAAGGCGCGGGGATATACCGCAGGAAGATTTTCCTTCAACGTCTCTGGTGGCAGATGCACCACGTGTGAAGGCGAGGGTTTCGTCTCAATCGAGCTTCTCTTCCTCCCAAGTGTTTATGCTCCTTGTTCGACTTGCCACGGTGCTCGCTACAACGAAGAAACATTGCAGGTGACGTATCGTGACAAGACGATCGCTCAGGTATTGGATATGACCGTTGACTCAGCCAGCGAATTCTTTACAGACCTTCCAGCCGTAACGCGCTCGCTTAGCGCTCTTCGCGATGTGGGTCTGGGCTATTTGAGACTCGGTCAACCAGCAACCGAACTTTCAGGTGGCGAAGCGCAGCGAGTTAAACTCGCCACCGAACTTCAACGTGAACAACACGGCACCACTTGCTATTTGCTCGACGAACCAACAACGGGATTACACCCTGACGACGTAGCGAAACTGATGAAGCAATTGCACGCACTGGTTGATGCAGGCAATACAGTCATTGTGGTAGAGCATGACATGGATGTCGTGACATCGGCCGATTGGGTGATCGACCTTGGACCAGGCGCCGGTAAAGATGGTGGCAATGTCGTCGCTGTAGGATTGCCGAAAGATGTTGCTAAAGTTTCGGGCAGTCGAACCGCTGAATACATCGCTCGCCGACTCAATTCTAATCGTCGATCATGATTCGATGTCCGTTGGGACACGTTGCGTAAGTGCAGTCATAGAAGCCGTCGTCGAACACTGTCTCAGTGTTAGTCCAATGCTCAGTGCAAAATGCCAATGAACACTTCGAACAAAATGGATAACCGCTTTCGAGCAGTTCCAGTAAAGGCTTGATATCGCGATTCAAGATAGCAGCACGTATTGACTGCAATCGCTCAGCCCTCAATCTTAGAATCGTTTCGCCATGATTGACCACGAGCGAACCAGTTCCTGCTTCTTGCGAGACCGCATAGAACGGATGATGACCATCAGAATCCACAACGCAGAAACTGACGCAGTCATTGTGTCCGCAAAGACTGCACGGCAAACCGAATGAGTCGACAGATACGCTGCCGTTATTTAAATCCAACAAAACTTGCTCGAATGTATTCAGCATTCCGATAGCAGCTTCGAGCAGCTCTTGGTCAGCAATTAAAATGTTGGTTACTGATTCTGTGACAAGAATGTTGAGCACGCCGTCTGTGTCCCTCAGCGAAGTCACCAACTTGTGCAACCCGCCAAACGGCGGTCCAAATTCGATAGATCCAATCACTTCCTTAATCGTTTTTGCTACTCTCGCCTCAGGCGCATCGAGAAATCTTCCGATCATTTCATCGACATGTCGCATGATGGGCGCTAGTTCGTCGACGAAATTTTTGAAATCGTTGAGCGTTTTTTCCGTGCGAAGTTTATCGTCTTTCGGCACGTCAAGTTTCGGCAGCTCACCTAGAACATAGTCAGCATTTGCGCGCATTGCCTGCGTGGTGTTCTTTATCTTGGAGCGTTGCATCAGTACGGTTGTGAGTAGTTCGCTCAAAATTCAAATTCCATTCAGATTTGGCATACGTCCAGCATAACATTGTCTATCCGAAGATTGCATCAAGTGTATAGCGCTTGGATAGCCCTAGCCATGAGCACGGAACTCGCTTAAACTTGTAGCGACCGGCGACGAGAAGTACTGTGAAAACGCACGCAAGACCACATCCAAACACTAATCAAGATTTACATGCGCATCCAGATACGGAACAGCATCCGCATTCTGCTCGAATGAGAAAGCGTCGCACTCCAAGAGAAAATATGCTGCGCATGATGGCGACAATAACTTGCGTCGTTGCTTTGGCGTTCGGTTTGAATTTTGTATGGAAACTCACGCATCAGCCGAAAAAGCCAACGAATGAATTGAAGTTTTACATGCCCGGTAAATACAAGTGCACTCTCAAGCCAGGCACTTATCACGGCTGGGTCTTCAACAAATGGAAATCGAAAAACGTCAACGAGCCCGAACTGCTGTTCGACAACGTGACGATTAAGAACTCACGCGGAATCGAAGTGGGCGAGGATATTTCGAAAACCCTCGCCAATGAAGTTGCAAACCAAATCATTTTGGAAGGAAAAGAGGGGCATCTCGATTTTCTTCTCGAAATTCCTGAACTCGGAAAGTACACGGTCGAAGGAGCTGAGAACAGCGTCATCGTGATTGCGCCAAATAGCGAAGTTCATTCAGACGCCACGCATTTGATGTTTGAAGGATTGAATGACGATTTGAATTTCATTCCGCAATAAAAAGTGGATGATCTTCGCGTGCTAGTAACAACGTTAGATCACTGGGTGCCGACAAGTCAAGGAAAGCTTTTTGCGCGCCGATGGATTCCGGCCGGAGTCAAATCTGACGCGCACATGATATTGCTATTCCACGATTCACTGGGAAGCGTCGAACAGTGGCGCGACTTTCCGGAGAAACTTGCAGCTCAAACTGGTTTGACTACCATCGCCTATGACCGGCTTGGATTCGGTCGCTCCGATGCTCATCCTGGATTGCTTGGTAAAGACTTCGTTTTCAGTGAAGCAGAGGTTGGAGTGTCCGCAGTTCGCGAGACATTCGAAATGAATCGCATGATACTGGCCGGTCACAGCGTAGGTGGTGGCATGTCTATTGCAACGGCTGCTGCGTTTCCCGGGGTCACATCAGCTGTGATTACAATGGCAGCACAAGCGTTCATTGAAGATCGAACTTTGAATGGCATTATTGCAGCAAAAAATGTTTTCAACCAACCAGGTCAGATCGACCGCCTCGTCAGATATCACGGTGACAAGGCTCGATGGGTTCTCGATGCCTGGACCGAAACTTGGCTGTCACCTATTTTCGCCAACTGGAATTTAGACGATGCACTTCGTCGTGTGCAATGTCCGATCTTGGCGATTTCCGGTGACCGAGATGAATACTGCTCCTTAGCGCAGGTGCAGCGCATCGCAGCGATGGCGAAAGGTCCGACGACAATCGAGGTGATTGAAGATTGTGGTCATGTGGTGCAGAGGGAGAAGCCTGACACCGTCCTCAATATCATCACGACATTCATCAGCCGTTTGGATCTTGCGGTGGCAAACATATAAGAATTTGCGAAAGACAAATCTCAGCGATTCCAAATCCAATGATTACTTTTCTGTGGCGGTCCGTTGTACGCAATGGAGACTTCTCCAATCAAAGTAAATCCTAACTTGTTGCAGATAGCGTTTGATGCAGCGTTTTGAGCGGCAGGAAAGGCGTGAATGTTTGAAAACTTTTGCTCCGTACGTACTTTTTCCAGAAGCAGTTTGCCCGCTTTGGATGCGAAGCCACGACCTTGAAAATCAGGAAGGATCATCCATCCCATTTCATGGATTTTTGCACCTTCCCATTCTGACTCCCAAATACCAATTGTTCCAATTGCCTCGGAATTTGGTTCGGGAATTATCGTGAAGTACCAGCAGCCATGATTCAAAACGCTGTCGAGTCTGCGTGCGTGATGCTTTGCTATTTTTTCGTTCGGCGTTGGTCCGCCCAAATCTCTCATCACATTTGGATCGCTTTCCAATGCCTCAGTTAAATGGAGATCGTTGGGTCCGTAAAATTGAAGTTCCATTTCTTATCGACCGAATATCTTCTCCAGACAGCTAAATCATCGCGGAAAACCAGTGCCTTCAAAGATCAAATCTATCAGCAGAAGTCCAAGCCGGATGCTCGCGGTCGGCCTTTGTTGCCATTACTTCAATCATACGTTTACGCCATCTGTACACTCGATGGTCTCTATCAAATGCAAAATCAATGACGGATGAAGTATCGATCCCTGAACTTATAGTATACGTGCAATAATCATAGTCGACGTTTTGCGGATAGCCAATCAGTATCTGTAGTTCGTCGCGCGACATGCCGATCACCTTTTTGTCTCGAAATAACTTCATCAGATCCCATTGACGGTCCCAGTTCTCTTTCCAGGCTGTGCTGCTGAAGGTATCTGGTTCAGGAATATTTATCAAGAACAAATTCTTACCAGGATGCACTGAATCATATTTTGGTTTGAGCACCCACTTTCCGTTTTTATCGATCAAGCCACATTTGCGTTCACCAATCGATTCAGTGGATTGTGCCATAGCCACTCCGTATTCGAATGTACTGACTCCTTCAAATTGTGGCTTGATTACGAATCGACCGCTCCTATCAATGAATCCCCACAATGGCAATCTGGCCGCGCCTGAATCTTTAGTACCAGTATTTTTGACGGCAACTGCAATTAGCTGATCGCTCCCAATCTGCACGCTTTCGATGTTATCTGGGAAATCGAGAATTTTAGTTCCGTGTTTGTCAAACAGAAAAAATTTCCCCAAACCCTTTGCCAAAAATCCGCCTGGAACACTTTCGATTTGATCGTAAAGACGCGGCAAGAGCACCCTGTTTTTTCCGTCAACAACGCCGAAATATTTTTTGCCCAATGAGTTCGTTTCAACGAGATATGCATCGGTGATTTCAGATGGAAAGTTCGAATTAGCCTCAGGAACTGGAATTTTTGAAACTTTGCACACACCATGTTTATCTAGCAAAACTCGACCAAAATCGATTGCGTAGCCATTCTGTCGAGGCTGCGCGAAGTGTTGATATTGACATGGCAGCACCAGCCGTCCTGTGAAATCTATAAATCCAATCTTCTGATGCTCATCCTGAACAGGGGCGATGCCGCCACTAAACCGAGATCTCCCATACGTCGAGTATCCAGCGACAGACCCAGTTAAGACTCCATTCTGATCGAATATTAGCAGCTTGGATCCCTTGTTCTGGTTATGCAGTTCTTCGCACGCGATAAAGTGACCCTCAGCGACTTCGCCCATATAGTCGTATTTGGGTTCCGCGATAAACTTGCCATCCTGATTGATCAGACCCTGTTTGCCGTAGCGACGGCAGTAAAAAAACAATTTCCGTCCCTTTCACTTTGCGCACAAACGCGATTCCGGGCTCAAACTCACCGCAGGATATCTGCGTACCCCTGGATGCTCCTACCAGCTCTTCGAACCGTCTGGTTTGACGATCCAATTGCAATGACTTCCTCGCGTTGTATAAACGAACCAATCATCACCTAGCGCTTTTATAGGTCCACTTTTCGGCTCAACTACAAAACTACCGTCACGGCGGATCACAGCCACCTTAGCCGCGCTGAGCGCTGGGAGGCAGCATCCAGTCAGAAGGAAAATGACTAGGAGCGATAAGCATTGGATGAAATGGTGCATTCTAGCGAACCCGAATCAGCTACCCGACGCTGCATTATAAACGGCACGAACGAAGCAGCTACTGGTGCAAACACTAGTTGTAAATCAGGGATAATTTCTTCTATCGCTGAAAATCGACAGCTGTCGCTAATGTACTGCAGCCGCTATTGCGACCACCGAAAAAATCGTTTCCGAGAACTATCGCTGATTTTATTGATCATGATACGCAACGTCAAAAATGGTCGTCTAGACAAATTATTCATAAAGCAACTGAGATAACATCATCCCCGCCGCGGAGCAAGCCCAATCTCGAGACACCTGCTAGTGAATCGAAATATCAATCCACGCCGATACACAATATCATCAGGCGGCTGTGTAACCGGCATAACCGCTCGAATAATTCGAAGCGCCTCTCTATTAGCTTCTTCGCTGCCGCCATGCCACAACCGCAAAGTACCAACTTCACTTTTTCCATCAAAGCTAACGACATAAGAAACAGTACTGTTTGCAAAAATCGGATTATGTACTGAACCGCAAGTTTTGTTCAGCTGAAATAACCATTTGGAAAGTGTGTGCTCTGCTTTTGACTGCCTCAGACTTTCCTGTTGCTGCTTCGGCGTCAAACCCGGTCCCGGTCCGCATGCAATACTAAGAATCGGCGGAACAAAACATTTCAATTTAACAGGATCTCGCGCATTCATGCTGCGCACAGGCAGTTCGTCATTAAGTACGCCATGGTCGTGAGCACGTTCGAGCGTACGCTGTTGCGGTACAGAAATTGTTGCAGGGCCATCTGCACTTTTGGGAAAAGCTTCTTTAAATCTTTGAATGATGGGACCGACGTCTTTGACCGGATGATATTGATTTCGTGGAGGCAAAGCATCATAGATGTTTGCAGGCACATCTCCCGGACCAATTTTGTTTTGACAGACTTTTAGGTCAGAGACCGTTTCAGCCCGACATTCTACGTTATAGGCAAGACTATGGTGGACAACAACCACTGCCTGGACAATGCCACTATGAGACCGGCAAGGCGTGGGCAAAGAAACAATCAATGCACTTAGAAGTAAAGGCCAGCAGTATTTCAACAACCTATCAAAACTCACAATTATTGACCTTCACTTTATCCATTCACTATCGATCGGATTCGAATTCACGCCTTCTGCTAAATAGCGAGAACGGTACTGCGTAAGTTTATATTTGTTGTTGTAGAAAGCTTCGATTAGTAATTGCGGAGTTTGCCCGCACTTCGCCGTATTGAAATTGACCTCATACCGAATCACACCATCAGGTGTCCACTGATCCGGGTGGTTAACCATAAATAGTGCGTCAACGTCGGACTTGGGCATATTCAAAAGCCTTCTATTAACGACAGTGTCGACTAGCATGTGTTCTCTCAGATGCCCGCCAGTTCCAGTGCGACCGTCAGAAAGCCAATCTTGTTGGTTGAACTCGACTTGTGGATCACGACACATGATGACTCCAACTTTCGTTTCGTGTTTAACCAGAGGGAGCAACCTTGCTTGCTGCACTTCTTTCTCCGTAATTGATGAGGCGTTCGCTGCTCGATTGAAGAGAATCAAGCCGAACGCTATCAAAATTTTATGATTTCGCGTTGTTTTCATACTAACCTCTGTTACCAATGACGCTAACCGTGATTTAAATGCACTACGGGCGGTGAGTTCACTCAGTGTTTGTCCCAGTCATAAATCGTTCCTCCAGTTCACGATCAATACGATCGAGTTGCTCATCGGTCATGTTTGCAGTTTTTTCAACGCACTTGATGTATCTATTTTGCGCCTTTGCGTAGTCGGAGTATGGCACGCCACAAGACCCTCCTGGTGGTGGTGGCTGCATTTTTGGCACGTATTGCCGCAGAATCGCTCGCGCCTCGGCAAACCGCTCTCCGCTGGTGCTGAAACCGTCATCGCTAACCTACCTCGACCAAGCCATTAATCATCGCTATTATCTGCAGCTACAAACCTTCTGACCAAGCGGGCACGCGCGAAATTTTCTTGTCTTGATGCACTTCAACAAACTTCGCTTCAGGACTTTTAAGGATAAGCGAAATATTCACAAAAAACTCCGGAATTTTTACGATTTAAGCTGCAGAGTGTTAGGGTGGCTTGATCAGAGGATCTGCGTGAAGACTACGTCAAAAAAAATGCTGTTCTCGTTTATCGCGGCTGCAATAATCTTTTTACTTCCGCTCCACAAACCACTGAGTGCGCAAACTGTTAGAGCCGGTCGCTTGCCGATTCCACCTGCAGCCACCGTTCTGACGCTCACAGGGCTAAACTTCAATTTAGTGAATTACATGCCCGACGTTTTACAGGGGCGTTTTAGCAAACCTCCCTATCGCTTAAGGGAGGTCCGATATCCTGCCAGCATCAGTCCTAAGACTATTTCGAAAGGAGTGCTCGCCCTGGATGCAGCCTTGCGCGATACGGCGGGACCTATAATCGTGCTCGCGCACAGTCAAGGTGCGCAGGTTGCCTCGCACTGGATGCGCCAGCACGCCGCAGATCCAAATGCGCCAGCGCCAAATCGTTTGATATTCATTCTGCTCGGCAATCCATTACGCCTCAATGGGGGTCATGGCATTGGGCAAAGGGAGTTTGGTGGCACCATCGGTGAACCAACTCCAACCTGCACGCCCTGGACTGTGGTTGATGTTGCTCGCAGGTACGACGGCTGGGCTGATTTCCCCGCTGATGCGAGCAATCAACTTGCAGTCAGAAATGCGAACATCGGTAAAAGGACGTATCACACGCATTACGACGTGGTCGATATCGACGACCCAACTAATACCGTCTGGAAACAAGATAATACAACCTTTGTTTTAACTCATGAGACATTGCCGCTCTGGCACCGCGGTTTTAAGCCGCCCACTTTGATTCAACGTGAAACTATCGCAAGTGTCGAATCTGCCTACAACAGACCACCAAACGATCTCAGGCTAGCACCACTACCGGTACCAGGAATGGGCCAACTGTGGCATCAGCGCAGCAAGAAAAATTCTGTTATAAGTCTGTAACTATTCAATAACTCTTTTGTAATCGCGCTCCTTTAAGTTATCTCTGTCAACCAACTGCATGCCAACACTGCGGCATGCAAAGATTCAAGGAGAGAGCCGATGAGCGAACACATAGATTCTACAGCCCGCCCGGAGACAGCCGCGACAGACGGTGTGCCTTCGCAGATTGGTCAAATTGCAGCTGCTGCCTGGGATTATATGCGCGAGAACACAGCTTCTTTTGGACGCCAGGCCAATGAAGTGAACAACAGCGATGGCAATCTGGTCATGACAAATCCATTCGCCACAAACGAGCCGCAACAAGTCACTTCCGATACAAAAAATCCAATCAAATCCACTGTCTCTGCTCCGTCCGAACAAGACAAGTTATCGCCTGTCGATAAAGCACTTACTAAAATGTTCGCCGATCAACACCTGGACGATGGTGAAGTAAAACGTTTAAGAAACTTGCTCACTCCGGAGTGCCTCGAACAAAAACCCAGCAAGCCGAAACCAGCCTTGCACGGGGTGAAATAGACACAGGTAAAAGCCAGTCAATCCTCCGAGCAAAATTTTATGCTCGGAGGATTGGGGAGAAGCTAGAGGAGAAAGAAAATGATCATCGCGAATCCCGAAAATCCCAGCAGTCACACGCTTCTTCAACAACAAGCGCGGGCGATATTTTCACAGCCAATTCTATATCTGATCTCAAATAAAGAAAAATCGTACCGAAAAGTACGTGCCATCGGTGTTGGTGGCATACGTTCAATAGTTAGGTATTTAAACGGAAAAAGCCGTGTCGAACTCGGTAACAATTCTCGGGTTATTTGTGATACCAACCTGAGATACGAATATTTGCACGAATATCGATTCAGCGTCAGTCTGCTTGCTAAACGAGTCTGCTCCGGATACAAGGTGCACTTAAGTTAGTCGTTAGCGTGGATAAAAGCCAATTACTGTGTCGGTTCTTTGCGCACGTTTAGTGAACGCAGTCTGTATCCAACTCTGGCCACATTTTCGATAACTGAAGTACTAAGGTCGTCGTCTCTGTCGACAACCTTGCGAATCCGTCTGATTGCTACTCGCAAACCTTCAAGCGTCGCATCCGAATCATAGTTCCACACCCTGGTCAGTAAGGCTTCGCCACTAAAAATCTGAGTCGGATGGCGCATGAAAAACTCCAGTAGGGCAAAATCCCGTGAAGTTAAACGTAGTTCTTCGCCACCACGTGTGAGGCGATGTTCGACTGGGTCGAGCGATAGATCACCGTAGTGCAACACTTTTGATTGTAAAACTGGGGGGCGTCTGAGAAGCGAACGAATTCGAGCAGCCAGCTCCTGTAGGTGAAATGGCTTGGTCAGGTAATCGTCCGCCCCCGAGTCTAGCCCAAGCGCTTTGTCGGCCAGGTCACTCTTTCCTGTCAACATGATCACTGGTGTCATACCGCCACCGGAGCGAAATTTTTTCAGGAGTTCGACGCCGCTAAAATCTGGCAGATCCCAGTCCAGAACTATAACGTCGTACTCACTGGCCTCGACTGCATCCAAAAATCCTTGCCCGTCCTGAAAAACTTCAACCGTGTGGTGCTCATCGTCGGTTAAACTATCGCTGAGAGCGACACATAAATCAGGATCGTCCTCAACGACTAAAACTTTCGCCATTAAAATTTTCCACGTATCGCAAACGCTTCGATAAATATAGATAATACCGCTCTTTGCCAAATTTGCACAGTTGAGAGGACACGGCAGTGAAGATGCGCCTATCTCTACATTCTAAGGTCTTGCTCCTGGTAGCGATCCCTCTACTTATTCAGATCGGGCTGCTAAGCGCCATCGCGAACCTGGAGAGTCAGGCCGAAAGAGCTTTGGAAGCGTCGGCTCTTAGCCAGAGAATTTCCGACAAAATCAACAAAGTTACAGAAGACATTTTCGCCATCTACACCAGATATAAAACTTACGAAGCGCTAGAAACGGTGCCTTTTGACGATCAATTGGGAGTCAAATTATTTAGTCAGTTACGTGATGACTATGCACAATTAAAGTCAGTAGCGGCAGCTAATGAGGAAATAGTTCAAGCTGTTGTTCGATCAGAAACCGCCACGAACGAGAGTTTTGCAATTTTCCAGTCGTTGAAAGTCGCATTGCAAAATTCCGGTCCGAATAATACCAGAGAACGTATCTCCATCGCCCGCAAAATACGAAAAAGACAACGCGACGATCTTATCTTCAAAAGATTGATCGAAATTGGTAAAGAACAAAAAATATTAGCAGCAGCTGCTCCCGAACAGCAGATTTTGTTCAGAGAGCAAACTCAGCGCATACTGGTTATCACTGGTATTCTCGACCTCGCCCTGGGCGTAGTTGTCGCATTAATCCTTACCAGAGGCTTAGCATCCAGGCTGGAACTTGTCATCGGTAACACTTACCGATTGGCGAGCAATCTCCCTCTCAATCCTGTAATTAAAGGCGGCGATGAAATTGCCCATCTGGACCGTGTTTTTCATCAGATGGCGCGAGATCTGACGACTGCCCGACAGAAGGAGCAGCTAGTAATTGAAAGCGCGCGCGACCTGATTTGCACAGTCGACGCAAACGGTCGACTGACCTCTGCAAATCCGGCCGCTGAGAAACTTCTGCTTATGCCGCCTGAAGCACTAATCGGAAGGCACATGGTCGACATCATTTCCGAGAATTCAAAAGCGTCCTTGCTGATGTTTCAGGAAGAGATAAAAACAAAAAGTGACGTACCAGCTTGCGAGCTCGAGTTGAAAACAAGCTTAAATCAGATCGTGAATGTCATTTGCTCGGCAAGGTGGTCGCCGCAGGAGGAGAGTTCGTTCTGGGTGGTCCATGACATAACAGAAAGAAAGCGAGCCGAACTTCTCAGGCAAGAGATTCTGGCGATGGTCAGCCACGACCTGCGTACTCCACTTTCAACGCTAAAATTCGTCATCGATCAATTTGCGAAAGAGCAAGCGCTAAGTTTCGAAAAGAAAACCAAGTATACGCTTATGGCGACGCGCAGCGTCGAGCGGATGTTTAACCTTGTCAACGATTTACTAGACATAGAGAAAATTAAATCCAAAAAAATGGTTCTTGAACGACAAAGTGTTTCATTGGATCAATGTTTTCAAACTTGCATCGAGGTGTGCGCCGGCATGGCCCATGAGAATGACATTATGCTGTCGTTTGATACAACAGGCAAAAATATACTAGTGGATGAAAAACTTATCGGTAGAGTTCTGGTCAATCTGGTCAGCAACGCCATCAAATTCGCTCCCAAGCATTCGACTGTACGCATAACAAGCAAATCGAGCAATAGTTCTCTAGAAGTCAGCGTCGAAGATGATGGACCCGGTGTGCCAGCGGATCAGGTAGAGATGATATTTCAGCGCTTCCATCAGGGGCGTGGCCAAAGTACTAGTAGTCATGGTGGTTCTGGCTTGGGACTAACTATCTGTCAAGCAATCGTTCAACTTCACGGCGGACGCATATGGGTTGAGACCACCGGCACAGGCGGCAAATTCACCTTCTCAATACCGGAAAACAGTTGATTTACCTGCCTGGCAAGGAGTGCCTGCAGTTCAAGTCTATGAGAGTCGGGCACTGCAGTTGGTGCTTTGCGGTGCGTCAATCGAACTAGTCACCTCTTCCGCGACAACAACAAATTCTTCCAGTTCATGCGCTCCAAACGACGTTGTAATTGCGCAGTCGGCAGCATCACGTCCGCACGCCAGAAGCACCAACGCGTTCATCTCTAACTTGAAGCAGAAAGCTGAATACAGTAGGAGCGGGCACTGCAAAAGTCATGTTGTAACCTATTTTGATAAGCATTTGCGTTCCTGCAATATTCGAGGAGATTATTACGACAGTTTCGTCAATTTCGTGTATCCGGCACCTATTTGCTTTTCTTCAAAGCGAGCGACAATGCATCAGGCTCGGGAGAATGTTGGGTCGCTATCAGCGCCTCAATATTTGGCAAATTGGTGACAAACTGTTTGCATTATACTGTAGACTCTGAGTTACATGAAAGTCTTCATGCTGGTTTGGAGATCCGCAGTCGGTGGTGGTAAATGATTGAAGCGATTATATTCGACATTGATGGCACGCTCGTAGATTCAGTCGACTTGCATGCGCACGCGTGGCAGGATGCGTTCGAGCACTTCGGCAAAAATATCGACTTTCAAGTCATCCGCGACCAGATTGGTAAAGGAGGCGATCAACTTTTGCCAACATTCCTTTCCAAGGACGAAATATCAAAATTTGGCGACCAGCTGAAACAATATCGTGGCGAACACTTCAAAAAGCATTACCTGCAAAAGGTAAAACCATTTTCGAAAGTGCGAGAATTATTCCAATACGCAAGGAAAGACAATAAGAAGATCGCCATTGGCTCGTCTGCGCATGAGGATGAATTGCAGCATTATCTCAAACTGTGCAAAATTGACGACCTTGTTGATGCGGTTACGTGCGCAGATGATGCGGATAAGAGCAAGCCTCATCCAGATATCTTCGAGGCAGCCCTTGCGAAGCTTGGAGAAACACCTCAGCGAACGATTGTAATTGGCGATTCGCCATACGACGCAGAAGCAGCCAACAAAATTAGCATGCGCACAATCGGCGTGTTATGTGGTGGTTTTAAGCGCGAAACTCTGGAAGAAGCTGGTGTTGTAGAAATCTTCGATAGCCCAACTGATTTGTTGCAGAAATACGACCAGTCAATTCTCGCCAAGCGAATTGACTAAACGTGGCTTGACGAGCGCGTCAGTCCAGGCTTCGTTCTGACCAGACACGTTTATTAGCATGGCGTGCACTTCGAAAGTCTTCGTCATCTTGTCACCGTTTGTGGTGCGCTTCTTCTCCCCGTTCGCTTGATGCCAATCGTCTACATCTGCGGTCCTCAAGCCGTTTTTACTGTTCAGTACCGCAGTAATTTTAATCAGTCTGAGAGCTGTTTGTTGTCGACTGAAGTACGACGTTATGTTATTGTAATTGCAATAGTTTAACGATTCGTATGTTGGCCGATGTGAGCGTAAGCCGATTTGCCGAGATAATTTCGCAAGGAGGTTCATTTGCGTCACTCTAACTTTGTCGCTGCAGTCGCAGCATTGCAATTGGCTACGGTATCTGGAGCGCAAGCTCAAAGCTCATCAAGTTACACCATCCAACCGTTCAGTGTTGGTAACCAGGGTCTCTTCGCGGCTTCCATACTGAACATCAATTTGCTTAGCTTCTTCAACGGCACCGGTCGCTTCACCTCAGGTAATAATTTCGGATCGGTATCTCAAGGCGGGCTTAATTCAGCACAAGGTGGTCTCGGCAGTGCAGGAACCGGAACGACTGGAAACAATAGTAATACCGGGGGCACCAGCAGCGCTGGCACTGGCACCACCGGCAGCAACATTAATACGGGTGGCACAAGCAGTGCTGGCACTGGCACCACTGGCAGCAACACGAACACGAGCAATGGAGCTAACACAGGTACTGGGCAATCTGGAACGAGCACCAGCACTGGCACTTCCAGCGGTGCCTTGACACGTTCATTCAACAGGAGTCGTATCCTCGGTAGACAGCTTTCCTCGAATTTGAGTAGCTCTGGTGCAGAATCAGTTGTCGTGCTCACAGCCCTGGTCGACTCGACTGACCCGCGTAATGGCAGTGCTGGTATCGAGGTCAGGGGCGTACAGAATCAAACGGTGCGAAACGTAAGTTTCCAATATTCTCCAATTTCCTCATCAACGGGTCTGATATCTTCCAACATATTTTCAGCGCCATACCTGGCTGTTACCGATAGCTCCTTAAGAACACGATATCTGCCAATCTCATCCGGAACCGTCGTGTCGAACGTCGCGCTCAACGCGGCTCAGACGAATTCCTCGTATATCACAAGCAGTAATTTCACAAGCGGCACTTTGAACAACGCGTTCATCACCGTCAACTTCAACTCCGCACAACTTGGAACTCAGGGCAACATACAAAAGTTGGGGTTGGTTTTATTCAAAAGCGGAATCGTTCTTGTCAAAGATGTCCGAATCAATGGATCTGCGGCTCCAGGAATTGTTGCTCAAAGCTCGAACAGCTTTCCTTTCTAACAACACTCAGGTCTGTTCACTCTGCGAGCCCGATGCAAAATGACGAACTCATACGGTCTCGTCATTTTGCCTCATAGCGACTGTGAAGCTCGCTGTTAGCACCTGTACCAGTCGGCTTTGGCATCACCAAACCGACAAGTACTGGAATGCCAATCAACAATGCTACTGCTACTATCATCGCCTTTGCGTCATTGTCTTCAAGTATTCTGGACATATATTCACCTTTTTTGTGTGAACCAACAGACTGCTCGCGGGAAACACAAGTTCCTGCCCTGTGCTATTTGCACGTCATTTTCAATAGCAGCTTCGTTTTCAAAGTTTGACTTCTTCCGCGAAATCCAATGTTGACGAATCTACGCTCTCATCTTCGCTTGCAGTTTTTATTTCTGTGTCTTCTAAATGCGGAAATATCTTCGCCCTGTTTTTATAGACCAGCACCGCCGCTACTGGAGTGCCGACGGCGATAGCAGTAGCACAAGCAACGATGGCAAAAAGTATTATCGCCATTAACGCTTTTAATTGGTTCAATTCATCATGCAAATCACGCAATGGTTGAGCAATATTTTGTAATGGTTCTTCAAGCTCATGTAGCGGCTTTTGGAGTTCGCGAATAGGGATTTCTAGTTTGCCGATTTGCGCCCTCATGCCGCCGATGTCAGATCTCACTTGCTCCATCTTGTCTCCGACGTGGTCCATCCCCGTGCTGACGTGACTAACGTTCGCAGACATTGTATTCAGAAGCGTTTGCATAGCGCTCATTCGATTGTTTACTGAATCCATACCCTTATGCAAATTGAGCATGACAGGAGAAAGATTCTCTATCGGTCTAGTCAATTCCGAAATTTGCTTCTGTAAAGCAATAGAATTTTTCTCCAAACGAATGATAGGAGCTATAGCCTTCTTAATTGGATGAAACCCTCTAATAGGCTCTTCCTCTGATTTCTCTTCGCTCGGAAAAGGAACAGAAGTTTCCACGCTTGTTTGATCTGCACTGACACCACTTACGCACGTGCCAAATACCGTTGTGATTATGACCAGCGAAACCACGATCGAACCAATCTTCTGCATCAACCAATCTCCTTTTGCCGAGCTGAGCTGCCCTGGAGATTTTTCAAAATCCGGGTTCAGTCATGGAGACTCTTCAAATATCGGTTCGTTCCATTCTTCCAAGGAGCTTTCAGCTGATTCTCTTCTCTGACTATCGAAACAGCGCTCTCAGTAACCGTTCACTTTATCTTCCAAATCTACCGATGCAACTTATGGGTGGAAACTGGTGCAACACCTTTTACACCTAATTTGTTTGCAGCGCCTTTGCTCAAATCGACAACTGCTTTTGAATTTCTAGCCATTTTGTCATTTATAACAACAGTCACCTTTTTGCCGTTTTTTCTATTCGTCACTTGCACCTTCGAACCAATCGGCAACCTGTTGCTTGCTGCGGTCAGTTCATGCGGTCTATATTTTTTGCCGCTGGCCGTTTTCTTGCCCGCAAACGAATCAGCGTAGACAGTTGCTTTGCCGTTTGCCCCAGGAGCAGCGTGAGCTTGAGACCAAATTGTCCAGAATTGAACAAACGAAACAGTTGAAACTACTGCCGTCATCGTTATTGCCCGCATAATTCATTCTCCTTCGCTGATTGCGCGGTTCCTTCATTGCCTCAAGAGCTTGGGTCGAGTACAAATTTGGTGCACTTGTCCTGTTTCTCAGCAAACATTTTGTATGCGTTTGGGGCTTCCGATAATCCCACTCGATGTGAGACAACAAATTCAGGATCGATTTCGTTGGCGATAATTTTTTCGAGCAGCGGTTTCATGTATCGCTGTACATGCGTCTGACCCATTCTGAAGTTTAATCCTTTAGAAAAAGCGATGCCCAGTGGAAACTTGTCTACAAAACCGAGATAAACACCAGGTATAGAAATTGTGCCACCATTCCTGCAGACCCGAATCATCTGCCTCAACGCATGCGTTCTGTCCATCTCCATGCGAATAGCCTGCATCACCTTGTCATAAACTGCGTCCGCTCCATGACCATGTGCTTCCAGTCCAACCGCATCGATGCAAGAGTGCGGACCGCGGCCATCTGTCAGCTCTCTCAGTCTCGCGTCCACGTCTTCTTCTTCGTAATTCACAGGAATTGCGCCGCTCGCTTTAGCCATCTCCAGGCGCTCGGCAAAGCGATCGATGGCGATCACAGACTGTGCACCAAACATGAAGGCGCTCTTGATTGCAAATTGTCCCACAGGTCCACAGCCCCACACGGCAACCGTGTCACCTTCAACGATGTCGCAGTTCTCTGCAGCCATGTAACCGGTAGGAAAAATATCTGAAAGGAAAAGAGCGTGTTGCTCGCTCACCGCATCTGGTAACACGAGAGCGCCTACATCTGCATGAGGTACACGTACGTATTGTGCCTGACCGCCTGGGTATCCGCCGTATAGATGGGAGTAACCAAAGAGTCCGGCGGTAGGATGAGCCGTTAGCTTCTCTAATTTTTCGTGGTCCGGGTTGGTTGTTTCACACAACGAGTACTTTTCTTGTTTGCAAAACAAACATGCTCCGCACGCAATGACGAAAGGCACGACGACTCTGTCTCCTTTCTTTAACTTGCTAACTTCAGAACCAGTCTCGATCACCTGACCGGCGAACTCGTGCCCAAGAATGTCACCTTTTTCCATCATTGGCGTATAGCCGTCGTAGATGTGCAAATCAGAACCGCATATGGCTGTGGCCGTGATTTTGATTATGATGTCCGAAGCATTGACGATCTTAGGATCTTCCACATCCTCATAACGAACGTCTCGCGTACCGTGCCACGTTAATGCCTTCATTGAACCTCGCAACTATGTGAGTAAAATAAGTGAATAATAAAAAAACAAGTCAGTGGCGGAATGTGAAACAAATTCGCTCAGCCCCTGAGCGAGTCAATATGAGAGAGCAGCACCACACAGAACATCACTTCTGCAGTGCACAACGCACGTGCAATACATGAGCTTGCTGCACTCGTCCAGCCAAGTTTCGCTTACCTACTTGTAGCATTAAAGTCTGCTATTGTATATGGTTTTGCACGTAAAATTAAGGCACCCATTATCAAACAAAGCGAGCCGTACAGCAGAGTTCCACGTTGGCGCCAAATACAACAGGGCTCACGCGAAGCCCGATAGTACCGGATACGATGCCTCAAGTTTTTAGTGGTATCGTTTATTGCCAAAAGACTATACTTGGCACTAAATGTGGTGTCTCTAGTTTCAGTTGCTAAATTTTAACTTGCAGCCAACGGCGAAGTTTTTCCTGCATTTGTGACAGAATGAACGGTTTACTCAGGACATCGTTCATTCCTGCATCCAGGCATCTCTGTGGCCTTTCGTCAAAGATGTCGGCCGTTACAGCGATGATGGGAATGTCACTGTAAACGCCTCCTCTCTGCCGAATCAACTTTGCACACGCGCATCCATCAACTTCAGGCATTCGACAATCCATAAGGATTGCGTCAAATGAAAACATGTTCAACGCATCTAAAGCTTCACCGCATGACGGTACCGAATGAGTTTTCAAACCCAACTTTCTGGCCATTAACTCCATCATTTTGCAATGGCTTGGATCGTCATCAACGATGAGGACTAAAGCTTTGCCGTCAACCTGTTCTTCCAAAAACCTAGATGGATTATGCTCCATGGATACACGCTCCGCACAGTTATTGCAGATTGATTTAACCGCCATCCGGCTTCTTGAATGACAGGCGTGCGAATTATTTGTTCCTACAACTACACCGGTGATATCGAAAATAAAATTCAAGGGGCTGAAGTTCAAGTCATTAGTGGTGTCGTCATCAATGGCATCGACACCAATGATGGCGGAACATCAAAGCTAACGGCAGAGATACGGCTGACCAGGTCATCTCGACTAAAGACTCGACGGCTGAACCGATCAAAAGATGGATTCATTGATAGATCTTAACCATAAATGTGGCACAATAATCGACGCACCCGTTTCGGAGAAGGCTCTTGAAAACGTGCTGTCGAAGTGATGCCGAACCACGTTCGGCATGCCGCGGTACCGCTATCAGAGCCATCGTTTCGGACTTGACACGTGACGCAAGCGCTTCCTATCGTAGGTAGTGCACGCCCAGAACAAGAGGAAGAGTACGCACATGGCGAACGATACGATGACTTCAGTTGCCACACTGATGCGCGATTCACAGAAAGAGATTTTGGCTGATTGGGTAGACCAACAACTCAAAGATCCTGCTCGCACGCAAGCCGTTCCAGAGAGTTCGCTCAGAGCCAGCTCAAACGAATTTCTGTCAATATTTCAAGAAGCCATTCAAAAAGGCAACCTCGACAACATGGCTGCTCCAGAGTGGGAAGGCGCCCGTAAAATGTTGTCTGAATTGTCTGCCAGCAGGGCATTGCAGGGTTCGACTCCGTCAGAGACTGCAAGTTTCATCTTCTCTTTGAAAGAGCCGTTGTTTGCTTTAATCAACAAACAGCTCGGTGCAGGCAATATCGCCTCAAGCGAAGCAATAGTGCGTTATTCCAAAGTTCTCGATCAGCTTGGACTTTACACATTTGAATCGTTTCAAAAAAGTCGCGAAGCCGTAATTCGCAGACAACAGAAAGACATGCTCGAGATGTCAACGCCCGTAATCAAATTGTGGGAAGGTGTTGTTGCGGTTCCTTTAATCGGTACTCTCGATAGTGCGCGCACTCAAATCGTCATGGAAAATTTGCTGCAAGCCATCGTTGACACAAATTCGAAAGTTGCGATTCTCGATATCACGGGTGTTCCAACCGTAGATACTCAAACCGCTCAACATTTGATTAAGACCGTTTCTGCCACCAGGTTGATGGGAGCAGACTGTATCGTCAGCGGCATTCGTCCACAAATTGCACAGACCATCGTTCATCTCGGCATCGACATTCAAGACATAACAACGAAAGCTCTTATGTCCGACGCTATCAGGGAAGCCATGGAACGCACTGGTTGGTCTGTCATTCGTAACACCTCCCAGGAGAGCTAAGGCGTGGTTGAACGGATCCCAATTCTCAAAATCGGCGAAACCTTGCTCGTGACAATTCAGGTTGACTTTCACGATCGCGTTGCTCTAGCACTGCAAGAAGACTTGACCGACAAGATTGTCACTCACTCTTCCAAGGGTGTGTTGATAGATATTTCCAGTCTGGAGATGGTCGATTCGTTTATGGGTCGCGTGCTCGGAAACATTGCCAAAACATCGCGACTTCTAGATTGCCACACGGTGTTGGTCGGTATGCAACCAGCAATCGCTATTACGATGACCGAACTGGGAATTTCCTTGCAGGGCATAAGCACCGCCCTTACAGCAGAAGACGGCATGGAACTCTTGAAAGCGTTAATGAGTAAGAAACAAAAGAGGGTTTCACATGGTCGTCAAATCGCAAGAAAGTAGAGCGATCAAAAACGAAGACGATATAGCTGTTGTCAGATCCTCTGTGAAGCGGGTAGTCGCTCTATTGAACTTTAGTCTAGTCAATCAAACTAAGATTATTACAGCGGCAAGTGAACTAGCACGTAACGTACTAGAGCACGGAGGTGGCGGGGAAGCGCGCATCGAACTCGTAGACGAAGGAGATCGCGTCGGAGTTCGATTATCTTTCGAAGACTTGGGTAAGGGCATTCCTGATTTCGATAAAGCCATGGAAGATGGCTATACGACCGGGAAGGGAATGGGTCTAGGGTTGGGTGGTGCGAAACGATTGATGGATGAATTTTCCATTACATCTAACAGCCCTTCCGGCACGAAGGTATCGATCACCAAGTGGCAAGAGAGAATTTAGAATTCGGAGACGGCGTTTTGCTTCAGCACTGCGCTCTTCAAACCGAGGACGATTTGGTTTTGGCTAGGGCGGCTATTAAGCTGCATAGCACGGATCTCGGCTTTTCAAAGCTGAATCAAACGAAAATTGTCACCGCCGCCAGTGAATTAGGACGCAATGTTCTCGAACATGGCTTAGGTGGTCATTTGAAAATTGATGCAATCGATCAATTCGGAAGGAAAGGACTACGTCTAATTTTTGAAGATAATGGTCCAGGAATTCTTGACATGGAATTGGCCTTGACCGATGGTTACACCTCCAAGAAGGGACTAGGACTGGGTCTTACAGGCTCAAAACGACTTATGGATGAATTCTCGATCGAATCACAACCAGGCGAAGGCACCACGGTCATGGTGATCAAATGGACGTGAAATCTCCAAACGCTCTCACTGCCGCCGACGCAGTCTCCTTTTCCATAACTGAATCCAGCCAGTTAGGCGAAGCTCGCCGAAGCATCGTAAAAGTGGCGACCGATCTCGGTTTCAGTCAAGCCAATATCGCGCGTCTGGAACTCGTTTGCACAGAATTAAGTACGAATCTACTCAAGCACACTGCCCATGGTGGCACCTTGATTGCCCAGGGTCTGATCGACCATCAACATGTCGGCATCGAACTTTTCTCCTTAGATCAAGGTCGAGGGATGGACGTTAAGAAGGCTCAGGCAGACGGTTATTCGTCTACTGGTACCATGGGCACTGGTCTGGGAGCGGTCAGTCGAAATTCCGATGCGTTCAACATTTATTCCGAAGTTGGTTCAGGCTCAGTAGTCCAACTGCGCATTTGGAATTCGGCAAGAAAGTCATGCGACTATTCCTCACAAGCCGGTTTCACTGTTCCGAAGTCTGGAGAGCTTTTGTCTGGCGACAAATGGTCGATGGTAAAGTTCGAAAAAACGACCTACTGCTTACTCATAGACGGACTGGGTCACGGACTCGAGGCGTGTGAAGCTGCAACACTGGCAGTCAAACGTTTCAAAGAGAATTTGGGTAAGCCACCAGCAGTGGTATTAAAGGCAATTCACACCTCTTTGCGCGGCAGTCGCGGTGCGGTGGGGGCTATAGCACAAATCAACCATGACCTTGGAAAAATCTATTTCTGTGGACTGGGCAACATTTCCGCCATCGTCAGCAGGGAAGCTGACCATAAACACTTAACCTCTCTGAACGGCACCCTGGGCTATGAAGGTCGCAAATTCATGGAATTTACGGAGCCCTGGACGAGAGACTCCAGTCTTATCATGCATTCAGACGGTTTATCGTCTAAAACATTTGAAGACCTCTATAATATTCAGAAACAAACACCTCCAATAGTTGCTGCTTGGTTGTACCAGAAGTATTCGAAAGGCACTGATGACTCAACCATTCTCGTCTACAAAGAAGATTGATGACCACACGTAACCCCGAAAAAGTAATTCTTTCACTCAGTGTTCGTTTAGAACTCGATCTCGTGTTGGCTCGAAAACGCGCTCGGCAAGTTGCTTTGTTGTTGGGATTTGATGCTGCGGATCAAACACGTATCTCTACAGCCGTGAGCGAGATTGCGCGAAATGCTTTTGTCCATGCCGGTGGTGGCAAGCTTGAATTCAGCATCCAGGATTCGAAGCTTCCTTACACATTTTTGATCAAAATGTCCGATTCCGGTCCTGGAATCGCGAATCTTGAAGAAGTACTGGACACGCGTCAACCAGCCAGTGGGTTGCGTGGTGCTTCGAAATTGGTCGATAAATTTACAGTCGATTCAACTTCCTCTGGAACGACAGTCACGCTCGAAAAGAAGTTGGCACCACGTTTACCTTTCACAGGAAGTGAATTAGATGGAATTGCTAACTCACTAACTAAACTCATATCGGCGAACCCGACTGACGAAGTTTATCAACAAAATCAAGAACTACTTCAAGCTCTAGAGCAGGTTTCGGCAGTGAAGGCGCAACTTGACCTCGTCAACGCCGAATTGCAACAGAGTAACAATGAGCTAACCACCCTGAATAAGGAAATGAATGACTGGAATAAAACACTGGAAGAAAAGGTAAATGAACGCACTTCAGAGCTGCAGCAAATGAACGTGTATCTATCTGCCGCCCGCGATGAGGCGATTATCGCCAATGAGCTGAAGTCGCAATTCGTAGCAAACGTAAGCCACGAATTACGCACTCCACTAGCTGGAATTCTGGGTCTAACCGAAATTTTGGTGAACGAGGATTTAAACGGCGACAGTAAAGAGATGGCCGAACATATCCTAAAATCTGGCCAACATCTTCTATCAATCGTCAATGATTTGCTGGACTTCTCCAAACTAAGCGTTGGCAAATCTGAGCTGAGCGAAAATGAGTTCTATTTGTCTTCATTGTTCGATGAAGTTGTTCAATCCGTATACGCTCAGGCGAAAAAGAAAGACATCACCGTCACAGATTCTGTAGCTCCTGAACTGTCAGACTGCTTCTGGGGTGATAGTCAAAGACTGAAACAGATAGTCCTCAACCTGGTGCACAACGCTGTCAAATTTACCGAGAAAGGGAATGTTTCTCTCAAAGCTGCCTGTCTCAGTCAAGACAATCAAGCTACTCGAGTGTGTATCGAAATTTTAGATCATGGCATTGGTATATCAGAATCCAATCAAACGATGCTATTTCAGCCATTTGTTCAAATCGACGGCTCCACCACTAGAAAACATGGCGGCACCGGATTAGGGTTAGCAATCAGCAAAAAGCTAGTAGAGCAAATGAACGGCACCATCGGCTGCGAAAGCAAAGTTGGAGTTGGCTCCCGATTTTACGTCGAGCTTCCGCTCACCAAATTGAAGAAGTAACGTTCCTTACTTTCAATATCAACTACCTGGCCCGACACATTAACAAACGAGGCACTAACACGAAAGAAGTTCCGAGACGAAGAAAGCCTCGTTTACGAGGCTTTCTTTAGCTTACGCAGCAGTCTAAACCACGACTTTATCAGCGTCGGTGCGGTTGTGGAACCGCTTCTTCTCTAGCATCGCCTCAAAATCTTTCAATTCAGCAGCTTTGGTGATCACAGCAATACCTTCTGCACTCAAGTCACCTTCCGAGTCGAGTGCTACGCCGGGGAGGGACTGAAAAAGTAGACTTTGACTGCCATCAATTATTGCTATTGGTTTGCAATGCTTGTAGGTCTCGGCGATGAATAATTTTGCCTTCGCATCAGCAGTAAGCGCAGTCACAGACTTGCCGGCACTGCCCACGTAGAGAGCATCAAAGAGCACAGAGCCTGTTGCAGGCAGAGCAAAATCCACCTTCAAAGACCCGCCTTTGTCACCGGCAACGGTGCCACCCAGAGGAGCGACGATGCAGGGAACTGCGCCGTCTGCTTTTAGCTGCTCCACTGCTTTTGTGACCAACTTTTCGTCAAAGCCGTCAGCTAGCAAGAAAGCCACTTTCAGGGTTTCAATTGACGGCACCGGGTTCTCTAAAATACTTAGCGATTTGGACTGCGCCACCTTTAATCCTGCAGCAGATTTTGGTTGGTATTCACCTTCAGGTGCATCAGCTGGGATTTGAAGGTTGAGCGGCGACGGCACCTGAACTGGCGTGGCAATGCCCAGTCCGGAAGCCACTTTGGTCGCCAGATCAACATCAACTTGCTGAAGGACGGATATGACTCTTTCCTTAACGCTGTTGTCTGTACAGTGCAAGAGTTCGAATTGAAACGCCTCGACTATGTGAGTTTTTTCTGTAACAGTTTGACTGAGATAGAACACGCGGGCTTGAGTGAAATGATCGACAAAGCTCAAGTTGCGGTCGCGCACTTTTATCCCTTGCATCTTCTCCACCGCAGTTTTAAATCCGGCCATGTCGCCGCCTGCCTGAAACGGGCAACCACCTCCGAGGCGATTTGGTTCATAACTAGTTCTGCCTCGATTGATGGTCTGGCGCATATGACCATCGCGTTGGTTATTGACCACGGGAGCCAGAGACTTGTTAATTGGAAGTTCATGGAAGTTAGGACCACCAAGACGCTTCAGTTGAGTATCGAGGTATGAAAAGAGCCTTCCCTGTAGAAGTGGGTCGTTGGTGAAATCGAGACCTGGAACAATATGGCTGATGCAGAAAGCGACTTGCTCGGTCTCCGCAAAAAAGTTGTCCGGGTTGCGATTCAGGGTCATGGTTCCCACTATCTCAACTGGCACCAACTCTTCTGGTACAAGCTTTGTTGGGTCGAGCAAGTCAAAATCGAATTTAAATTCGTCGGACTCAGGAATGACTTGCACACCAAGATCGTACTGTGGAAAGGCACCACTTTCGATGGCATCCCAGAGATCGCGACGGTGAAAATCAGGATCTTTACCTGATATCTTCAATGCTTCATCCCAGAGAACAGAATTGACACCAAGTTTTGGTTTCCAGTGAAATTTGACGAAGCAAACGTTGTTATCCTCGTCAATCATCTTAAACGTATGAACGCCGAATCCTTCCATCATGCGGTAGCTGCGAGGGATGGCACGGTCACTCATTAGCCAGAGAACCATGTGAGTGGCCTCCGTGTTTATGGAGACAAAATCCCAGAAAGTATCATGCGCTGACTGTGCTTGCGGTATCTCGTTGTGCGGTTCAGGCTTGACAGCATGAACAAAGTCAGGAAATTTGATCGCGTCTTGAATGAAGAAGACGGGCATGTTGTTGCCGACCAGGTCGAAAACACCTTCCTGCGTGTAAAACTTGGTTGCGAAGCCGCGCACGTCGCGTGCCAAATCAGTCGATCCCCGTGAACCAGCCACTGTCGAAAAGCGGGTGAATACTGGAGTCGCCACACCCTTTCGCAAGAAGGCGGCCTTGCAATATCTGCTTGCAGCACCATTGGCTATGAAGGTTCCATGTGCAGCACTGCCTCTGGCATGAACAACTCTCTCTGGGATTCTTTCGTGGTCGAAGTGAGTCAATTTTTCGCGAAGAAAATGGTCTTCAAGCAACGACGGGCCACGGCTGCCTGCTTTCAATGAATTTTGATTGTCATTGATTCGAACGCCCTGATTGGAAGTGAGAAATTCGTCCGTTGCGTCTTGCGTGTACTGCTCAAGCTGGGCATCTTTGCTTTGCAGAGCACGGTCGTCCCTTTGTTTTTTCACTTCTTTTTTCGGCATGTTCTTCTACTCTCGCTTGGGGTACATGAGCATACATCGGGCTAGCAAAAATTGCTGGCAAAAAGAACTTTATTCAAACATTTAGCGATGCGCCCAGCTTGCTACGCTGGCTGTAAGTGGTTAAGGTTGTGCTGCTCTTGCTAGGCAATGACATGATTTCGCACCCTTTCAGCCTGTTCTGAACGTCAATTGAAAAGCTATAGCACTGGCGATATGCGTCGACTAAAGTACTGCATCTCATCAGTTTGAAGTTGTCACACTTGTTCTCAAAGTGCTGAAAGTAATTTCGATTTTTTTCGGCTAAACAGTATAGTAAAGTCTGCAATGACATCACATTTAGGACCCCACTTGTAGCCATAACTACTTGCTGAGTCCGAATTTGTACAGGTCAGGACTGAATGACTGCTCAACTCCAAGTAAGCACTAAGTCATAAGTTGAGGTGATAAGTTGGCTCGCTTAGCTATTGTTGGTGTCGGACAACTGCCCTGACAAAGTTGCACCGTGTTTATAGAGGGGCACCAGCGCTGGTGCCCCCCCTGGCGGGCTACATTTCTCTGTATGGCGTTTGAAATCTGGTCCAGCGGCTGGTCAGCTGCGCCTGCTCCCAACAAATGCAACCTATTACAATTTTTCATTCCTTACTCTGCTTTGACTGAAATTTTGCGAGCCAATGCTCTGGGCGATTTGGGCAGAATAAGCTTAATAACACCGTTCTTTACCGTCGCTTCAATGCCTTCTCTCTCTACTTCTTCAGACAACATGAAGACACGACGATAATTGCCTTCGGGACACTCGCTATAAACCAATCTAAGCCCCGCCCTTTCTTGCGGAATTGTGAAGGCTTGAATAGTCAGTATATTCTTTTCAAGTGTTATATCGATAGAGCTTTCATCCACTCCCGGAATGTCGGCTAGTACTATTAGCTTATCCTTGCTTTCATAAATGTCTGAAAGCGGACTAAAGACTCGTCTATGGCGCACATGTTCGCCGCCGCCAGCGGCAACAACTTCTTCTCGTCTACGTTCGGCGACTGAATTTGTCATAGTCATATCCTCCTCTAAGTACTATTGCTACGACGCTTGAACCGTAATTTTTTTCGGCAAATCAACAGCAGCGCGTGACAGTTCAACGGTCAGCATTCCTTTGGACACTGAAGCACCAACATTTTCTGAGTCAACTGCATACGGCAACTCGATCGAACGAGCGAATTCACCATGACCACGCTCTCGCCTTAACACTGCGTGATCATCAATCTGTTCATTTGCAAGTCGCTTTGTCTTTAGCGTCAGAACTTGATTACAGATTTGCAGGTCGATATCTGCAGGATCGATGCCGGGGACCTCTGCTGTGATCACGATATTTTTTTCTGATGCCCATATGTTGACAGGAGGGAATTCAGTAGAATTAGTTTCTTGTTTGTCGTTAATTAGCCTGTTCAGGCGTTCTTGCAATAAATTTACTCTGGCTAAAGAGCTATCTGGGGATGCAAGATTTTGGAAGAACATATGTCACGCCTCCTTTGCTTACAGTAGTGAATTTGTTGAACAACGCTGATGATGTTCATCAACAATAAATTAAAATGCACCGGAAAGACCTTCCGTGATTTCTAAACAAATTTTTTATGCGCACCGCCGGCGGTTCGAAAAGATGATTAGGTTAGCTAAGCCAAGACATGCCACGCCATTTATTTATTGAGTCTCCATGACACCGAGTGTAGTGCACAAGTTGAGCGCTAAGTTAAACTGCCGCGAGTAAGTTATGTTCATCAAGAATAAGAAGAAGGAGCCACCAATCTTCATGGTGCCTCCTTGTATTTTGGCCATCCAGGTCACCAACAAAAGCGCTGGACTCGGACCTATCGTCTCAGCTCAGTAAGTCCAGCAGGTTTGTGAGGGCGACTATCTCTTACCGCTTTTCTCACCTCCTATGCATATTTGAATCCGGGAAAATCGCAGTCAGAAACCCACCGAAACAGTCGCTTGCATTCAAAGTTGCTTGCTCGTGGCTCGGCAAAACGCAACTGCCTGGTTTGATTGGCCCTGCAGCTTACGTATGGATTGTTATCTTGACAGAGCTTTTCCAGCAATTCGACCGGGCAAGTGATTTCCTCAGCCAGACCGAATCGTACGTTTACGTCCTCATCAGCAGCAAGGCTGAATCGTATATGCGGTGGCGTGTTCGGATTGATACCTACAGCTATTCTTATATCGGGATTGCAGTCACGTGCTAGAAGTTCTAGAGCCTCTTTTGGAGCATGATCGTTCTCAGCCACTCTCAAGCGGATGCGATCAACTTTGCTTTTTGCCAGCGCCTGCAGTTTTTCTGGCGAACAACTTTGATCGCCAGCCTGTACGTATTTTTTCAAACCTGCACCGTACTTCATGTGAGTTTTACCTCCGTCAGTTCATTTAGCTAAACGATCTTGCGATCGAATAAGGGGAAATAATCTTGGAAAGCCGGTCTCATCAACCGGTAATCTCCTGATTAAATTTTCCTGCCGAAAAGAGCTGGCGGCCCAGAAACTGAGCCGCCCCATGATGCAAGACCAGCGTGGCGAGCTGGTTTCAAGTTAGATGTTCACTAAAATTTTTCAAAATGTTTAACTGCAAAGCCTCCTCGTTAAAGCAAGATTTTGAAGTTTTTAATGGGATGGATCTACCATCTCCATTTGGTAACTTAGCAAAAAGTTTTTTCGGGTGCAAGGGGTTTTTACATTTTTTATGATGTCTGCTCCAATGACATTAGCCCTCATTCTGCAGGCGTTTTTATCGAGGGAATATTGAGGAATTTTGTGCTGAGCATGTTGCAACCGTTTATTCCAATGTCGCACAAAGTTTTCATTAATGCTAATGACTGTTTTCCCAAGACGGGTTGATGTGATACCTGGGTACTGCACATCTATGGGTGTCACGTGGTTAGTCACGTGGTTTGGCTGTGCTAAAGATTTAGCTCAGCCGATACGGTTGCAGAGCTGATAACTTCTGAAAATTTGATTTGTACATTCAGCGCCACCTCCCCGTACTTGTAAGTAACCGATGCTGCTTCGATGCGCACCAACTGCGGTGCCACCATCTTGCAAGTTTCACAACATTGAGCCACCGATGAACTCATAGCGGCAGAGGGGAACCTTGCCGGAATTTAGGAGGTCTACAACTTACGACGGAGGTACGTATGACCGAAGAGTTGCAAAAGAAAAAAAAGATTTTGGCAAAGGTTTGTGGGGCTTTGCTTGCGGTGCTTGCACTACTGACTGTGTTGATTTCTATGAATGTGTTTGGTCGACTGCCAAATAGAAACGCGCAAACGCTCAAAGAATCCGCTAACAACGAAAATCAATCCCTGTCGAAAGATGCTACTGCAACGCCGGTTTCAACAGTCGAATCGAATACGAACGATGACGATAATGTCTGTTCTCTCACAGATGTAAAAGTTGGAGATGCAGAGTTGAACGAACTAGCAAAGAATCAGAATTTGCGAACTCTAAAACTGGTTCACTGTACTTTCGCAGGTCAACTGTCAACAAAACTTCCAGTCGAAACAGTTTATGTGTCCAACTCGGAAGTAAATGCAAACGTAATTGCATTCATCGCTTCATCACCTTCTGTAAAGTGCGCGGAATTTTTCACTTGTGACTTTCAGCCGAGTGCACTCCGTGCTCTCAAGTTTTCACGAATCTCCTGGCTACAGATCCGCAACTGCAAAGTTCTCTCTTCCAACAACAGTTTCTCAGCCACTGATATCGCAGATATCAGCGCTATGCCCTATCTGAAACACCTCGAGTTGGAACGGAGTCAAATTGCGGCTAACACTCTGGGTGCCATTAACAAGAGCGCTGTTCAGGTTGCGAATCTTCGAGATTGCGGCTTGACCGACACCGACCTGGCAAAGATTTCCAAAACCCTATCTCTGCGATATCTCAATATTTTGAGTAATCCAAAGCTCAGCGTTGGCGGAGTGAGAAAACTGTTGCAAGCACCTAATCTGCAACACGTAAAATGCGACTTGGATTTTTCGCAAATAGCTCTTTCACCGGTAGAGCGACAACAGACGGATGCGGCGTCCTATCATGTTCCATCTTCGTTTTACAGGAAGTGATTTCCGAACTGAAGAGATAAATTGTTTCAAAATAATTCCACCACAACCTGGAACTTATCGAGCTAGAAAAGCGCCAATGCTCTCAACTGATTTTTGCTCAATGGCACTTGCTACTGAGCGTGGTGCCATAGTCAATTTCAAAAGAGGAGAAGGGCCATTAATACTCGAGTAAAAAAACAGAATACATCACTGCTGATAGTATCACTCGTTCTTGTTCAATCCTTGACGGCGTGCGGAGGCGCAAAAACTTCTGATACCAGCAATTTGCCACCGATCGACGATTCACGCAACGGTCAACAAACGTCAACCGTGCGAACAACAACTCCGGCTCACCACGGCATGTCCAACGGGCAGAAGGCGGTTCTCTTAGTGGGTGCTGCAGCTCTCTATTACATGTACAAGAAAAATCAAGAGGCGCGGCAAGCGGGTAAGACATCGGAACCACAATACTACTTATCTAAAAACGGTCGAGTCTATTATCGAGAAAGAGGTGGTCGCGTTCACTGGGTAACCCCTCCCGCAGGTGGAGTACAAGTCTCTCCAGCTGAGGCTTCTCAGTACGAACAATATCAAGGCTACGAAGGTCGCGACTCTGGTCGTGATCTGATCGGCATAACATCAACCCAATAGGAGCTTCTATGGATTTGCTTTCATTACTTAATGGCGTCAAACAAGCAATTTACGACAACCCGAATACTCCTCACCGAGATGGAAACGATCCCGGAGGTCTTATTGAAGGCATCGAAAAAATGTTTGGACAATTTGGACAACAGTCTGGAGACCGATCCGTCCGTCCTTCAAGCGAAGATCCGCTAGGAGACCCAGGCGACAGATTCGGAAACATAAAGTCAGCAAATGAGGATCCATTAGGAGATCCGGCAAGAGGCTTTGGCAACATCAAATCAGCCAGTGAAGATCCACTCGGAGATCCCGGTTAACTTTACGTGTCGTAGGTTGGCATAATATTGTAACCACAGGCGCCACCAGCAATACCTGCATTACAGCGCTAAAACCTGTTATGGCTGCAGCGGTGACACGAGTTTTCCTTCTAGACGTCGCTGAACAAATTCAATCCAGGTAAGCACCACACGTGGTGCAAGTTTGTAAATTCCCTGATCGGCTAGCACAACTCGACTTTCAATGGCTCGACAAAAAGACGGCGGTGAACCTCAGTTCAAAATGGACTTGTCGCAAAAGCGAGTTCGCTCGATTAAACAAAACCCCTCAAAATTGCTTATGAGGGGGGCCAAAAGGGGGACCGTTAGTTTTGCGATTATTGAAAGTGGCGTGCCCGGAGAGATTCGAACTCCCGACCTCATGGTTCGTAGGAAACCGCGAAACCTTGACCCTGTGGTTTTCTTGATCTTTTTCACTATGCACCGGTATTATTTTTGCTACAGACCAGTTTAGCGTTTGCTACGGCGAAATTTTTCCGAATTTGGCTACAAATTCACTTCTATTCATCCCTGAAGTAGCAAAAAAGTAGCAACCGCACCTCATGGTTTTTGCCGAAAAGGTAGTTTTGTATTGGCAGATTGAATGCAATCTGATTTTTAATCGAAATCATTAATAGCGAGCAATTTTGGTAAATGCAATTGCCCGAACCAAAGCCGGTTTAGGGCGTCCATATCGTTATGGAGGTGTAATCCCAATGAGAGAAAGAATCAATTTCACAAGGGCGATAATCGAGAGCCTGCCCGGTCCTACTGGCAATAACGCATATGTTTTTTATTACGACGACAAGGTCGATGCGCTGACGATGCGTGTCGGCCGCACTGGCACGCGGCATTTTGTTTACTACAAAAGGATTTTAGGCAATCCTATGAGATTTGCCATCGGTCCTTATCCGGATCTTTCCATTGAGCAGGCTCGAAACAAGGCGCTTGAGCTTAACGCCGCCGTCGCGCGAGGCGAAGACCCCATGAGATCAAAACGTGAGATCACGCAGATCCCGACCCTCGGCGCCATTTTTGAAACTTACATAGAGGAGTACGCAAAGTCTCACTGCAAAACCTGGGAGGTTATGGTCTATTGCTTTGAACGATACCTCGGTCACTGGAGAAACGAGAAACTAGACACCATTATGCGAACTGACGTACAGGCGCTTGTAAATCGTTTAGGGCGTGAGAATGGGCGAGCAACTGCTAATCGCACGTTTGAGCTTTTGCGCGCGGTTATAAACCGCGCCAAGTCCTTAGAGATTTATCTAGGGGAGAACCCTGCAAATGGCGTCGCGAAATTTAAGCTGCAGTCTAGGGACAGATTTCTGCAATCAGACGAGCTGCCTCGACTGTTTGCGTCACTGGACGTAGAGAAACCGCTCATCCGTCACTTTGTCTATCTATGCTTGCTAACAGGCGCGCGGCGTTCAAATGTGGCGGCGATGCGCTGGGAAGAGATAAACTTCGCGGCGAAGACTTGGCGTATGCCCGATTCAAAAAATGGTCAACCACATACCGTGCCACTGGTTCCAAAGGCAATGGAGATTTTGCTTGAGCGAGAGCAAAGTCTAAACAAAACAGAATGGGTATTTCCTGGCTCGGGTAAAACCGGACATCTCACCGAAAGACGCTTGGCTTAGGATAAAGAGACGGGCCCGCATAGACGATGTGCATCTGCATGATCTGCGACGTACATTAGGAAGCTGGCAAGCTGCTACTGGTGCTAGTCTTCACGTGATCGGCAAAACTCTAAATCATAAAGATTCCAATACCACGGCCATTTATGCTCGATTGAATTTGGATCCTGTTCGGCAAGCTATGGAGAATGCGACCGACGCGCTTTTGGCGACTATCGATCAAACCAATCTCCGAGATTCTCCTGACGAGGAAACCAATTCCAAGAAGGTCATACAATTTAGACATCGCAAGACTGCCGAATTTTAGCTGACGGCGACCGGCAATACTTCGAATTGTAGCCTCAACACTTAAAAGATTTTGCGGACGCAATGAGGAGTCGTTGACTTGAGTTTGCTGGATTACTGGTCGCAATCAACTTCACTGGACTTCGAAATAGTTGAACGAGGCACCGTTGGATACGGTAGTTTCTCCGTAACCCTCCCCACCAGCATGTATCACACGAAAACCAGTAACGCGATTATGGTCAAAGGAAAACTCAAGAAAATTTTCCCCCGTATTGCCGCATCCGGAGGCCGTCAACTGATAAGCCTCACTATCTCCTGAACAAGCCGCGGGTTTCCACGTTGGAGGTCCGCTCAACAAATCGTGTATGTCATCTCTAGTTTTCCCGATGATGGGGTTGGCTCGGACCAAGTCAGTAACAAGGGCATTACGTCTATTCATTTTAGCGAGGCCGCGCAATCCCTCGATGTCTTCACCTCGCCACGAGCTTTTACTGAACGGCATCCCCAAAGTCATGTAGGGACCCAACCGGGATTTTAAATTGAAATACTCTGAGTATCGAACTAAACAGCGAGGGTCCGTGCGTAAATTCTGAGTTTCCCAAGCGGTATATTTTTCGGTCCCGTCACTTTTTGAGCAATTAATCCTGAATTTTAAAACATTGAGATTGTCCTGGGTATACGTAAATTCAAAGGGCCCAAAACAATGAATGTTGTCATCGCCAGTGATACCAGCTTGTCTCTTGTATCCGTCCTTGTGGGAGCTTGTCTCCGTAGCAATAAATCCTACAACTGAAGAAATGAGTTTTACGGGCATTCCGACAAGAAATAAGTGACGATTATATTCGTTGGCGATAGTCGCCCAGTTTATATTAGTTAGTTGCCAGTCTGGCAGGAAGTCTCGCCTCGGGAAGGGGGTTGTCGAACGTTGCTGAATGCCGAGCGACTCCAAATGATGGTCTCTAAAGAACACTTCCAAATAAGTTTTTAGATTGTTTCTTTCGCCCAGATCGTAATATGCTGAAAATGCAGCATGACCTCCACCCAATCCATCTTGAACCTCGGCTGGCTGCCCCAGCAGGATGTAGGTTTGCAGTGGCGATATTTTACTTAGCGGCTGATGATACAAGTCGAAGAGCATGCTAAATCGAGTATTTGGTTTGGTTTTCCATAAATCGGAATCAAACGCAGTTCCTCCATCAGGAAATATAAATGCATCATCCAGATTTCGATCAGATCCTAGACTGTTTTTTGAGACTCCAGATTCTTTCTTATTAATCGGCTTCGACTGGACTGTTTCAACACTCGCGAGAATTGCGAATGAAACAAGACAAATAATTGCAGCTACAATTCGAAGATGCATAAACGTGGCGTTAGGACCTGTCGGGATGCGCTATCCTTGTATGATAGTCGAAAATCTATTAAGCATGCTGCAAGAGAGTTCTCGAATTAAGCTGCTGCTGCTGCTGCTGAGTTTCGTAGACTAAAAACTGAAACTCCTTGAATGCCGAGATCGCAATGTCAGAGCTAAAAAGTTTATGGGGTTCTTCTCAAGGATGTTCCTTTCCGCGAGTTGTTCGAGTCGCTGTATGTATTCTATGAATCTCTTGGAGGTGACACGGGCGCTGGCCATGAGGAGTTTCGCAACCATTTACGAGGGCGTTTCGGTCCCGAGTGTTCTGGCTGCGGGAAAAACTTCAGAACGCCAAAAGCCTCTTTCTGCGCTGAGTGCGGTTGGCGTCCGAAGACTTGAATGAGATATTAGCAATTTCGTGATTTCGTTAAATTCGCACTCCCGCTGCGGGTTGATGTGGTGACAATTTGCGTTGATTTGGGTTGCGTCGAACATGATCCCGAACGCCCCCTCTCCATCTGCCTGGCAAAAAGCCTACCAGCGAACTCCCAGTATCAAGTCTTGCGCCTTCGTCGCAAGGCTTGACACCGGGTCCCTGGTTCGCAGGTATTCAGGCAGAGCCGCAGATGGTGCGGGGGCTCAGAAGTTCTAATTGCTCCGTTGATTGGATTTGTTGCTTCCTTGATTTTATTCATCGTGCTTCCGGAGGCAGGATAAGGGATGTCGACAATGACTGAGAACGTTTTTCTGACATGGTTTTACACGGGGACAGTTGAGCCGATCCTGTCGACAGCATCCATCTATGGTCGCGTCATGCCGCTTTTACGTGTCGACGCTCACTATGTGTTTTAGGCTGAGGTGAGACCACAGGCTGATTTCATTGACAATCAAAGAGTCTACAAACGCACATTGAAAGTCGCTATAATCGATGTAAATGGAACAAACGTTCTCGATGAAATCACCGCCTGCGGTGTATCCCAAAATCGTTGATTCAGTGTCGTATCTAGGAATAGGAGTAGTGTTAATTCTCAAACAAATGCACTGAACATAATCAAGTTGAAGAGACGCTCAAATGCCAAAGAGTGACCCAACAAAACCTGAAAATTTATGGTTCAAAGGACATCGTCATCCTTGGTTGAGCTTCGCTATCGGCTTCTGCTTAGTTGGCGCACAAGCGTTTGTTACTGACCTTTATCTGTTCTGGCTAAACCGACCGGATGACCTCGACAGAGGCCCACATTTTCGAGATGATCTTACTTTCGCTTTGATAGCCGGACCGATTGGCGGCTGCATTGGATACGTGCTCGGCGCAGTTTTGCAATGTTTTTTTGATTTCCTGCGCTATGTCTTTTCAAAGTCTGAAACATAGGAACGTCAGTTATGCCGCACCTGTTCAATTTTTTTCGATCACTACTACATTCGCTTTTTCCAACCGTCGACAGCGAAGCACAATGTACTTTCTGCGGAAAAACTCAGACACAGACAAAATTTATAGTGGCTGGTCCAGGTGTCAACATTTGCGACGAATGCGTTCATCTGTGCAATCAGACATTCGCAGAGCAAAAGCAAAAGGCGACGACGGCTAGAGAAGGACGATGTTCTTTTTGTGGAAAGACTCAAACACCCCTAATGGCTGGTCATGCTGTTACCATTTGCGAGGAATGCGTGCATCTGTGCAATCAGATAATTGCCGAACAACAGGGTGCGTAGCACTATATTTGGTGCCTTTGCACTTCATGGCTAACACTCAATGCCTACCTGGAAGCAACTTTACAATTGCGTGGTGAAAGAAACGCCGAAAATGCTTGCAGACCATGAGGTTCGGGCAAAGTAGCAAAAAAGTAGCAAATTAACAAATTGGCTACCCCAATAAAAAAGTGGCTTAAATCTGCATTTAGCCACTGTGCAAGTATTTAAAAGATTCGTGCCCGGAGAGATTCGAACTCCCGACCTCATGGTTCGTAGTCTTAGGGTCGCCTCTTTTTGACTTCTTTCCCAAACTGTTTTAATCCTTCTGAATGACCATCAGTACTGCTTTTTGAGTAAAATACAACAAGTGGCATTAACCTTCAAATTTGCTGAAATTCGCTCAAAATTCCTCAAATTTGATGCTTAAAGGAAGACCAGGGGAAGACCAGAATTGTCTCTAAATTGCCACAGGCGCCAGAAAAAGATTTTCGCGGGAAGACAAGACACATATAAATCGTTCGATCGTCTACCCATCTAATTGCCTAAAAATGAAACCGCTCATGCCGCTCGGATTACTCTCGCTAACCGAAAGATGAGGACAAACATGCCTGCACAAAAGATTCGTTTCACAAAGAGAACGCTAGAATCCCTTCCTATGCCTCCAAAAGGCAAACGAGCCCGCTACTACGATGCTGCCACCCGAGGACTCCTCCTGGACATTACCAGCACCGGAAGCATGACCTTTTACGTCTGCCGCAAAGCCAACGGTAAAGCGCAATGGGAACGCATAGGCTCGCTTACCGACATTACCGTCGAGCAAGCACAAAAGAAGGCGGCCGAAATCAACGGCAGATTTGCCCACGGCAACGACATCAGGGCCAGCCGATTAGCCTACAAAGCCGAACCAACTCTTACAGACGTCTTCCAGGAATACGTAAAACGCCACGCAGTCAACTGCAAAACCCTGGGCGAAATGAAAAAGACTTACGAACGAAATGTCGTCGCATTCCCTTACGCCATCATCAACAGACACGAACAGTTTCTCGCCGACATGAAGATGTCAACAATAGAAACAAGGATGGCTCAAGATCTCCACTTCAGACTGAAAGACGAAAAAGGCAAATACTCCGCCAACAGAACAATCCAATTGCTTAGAGCAGCTGTCAATGCCTGCAAAGGCTCAAAGTTCTACAAAGGCGATAATCCATTCGAAGGTATAACGCTTTTTCCGGAAATCGAGCGAAACCGCTTTTTGTCAGACGATGAAGCAACAAAACTCCAGATCGCCCTGGACGAACTGCAAAACACCGAAACACGCGACTTCATTTTGTTCTGCTTACTTACTGGCGTTCGAAAGAGCAACATCTTGTCGATGTGCTGGTCTGACGTCAATCTTGACTCACAAACTTGGACGATACCGGGCGAAAAAACCAAGAACAATCAACAACAAGTAGTCCCTCTCGGTGACGAAGAAATGAAAGTCCTCCAGCCGCGCTTTCTCAGAAACTTCGATGCTGATGGCATCGGCAAGAGTCCGTTTGTCTTTCCAGGGAAAGGCAAAACCGGACACTTGGTCGACCCGAAAAAGTCCTGGACAACTTTGCGCAAGCGAATTGGACTAAAAGACGTAACCATCCACGATCTGCGACGCAGCTTCGGTGCCGCCCTGGCCTCAAACAACGTCAACGTGGCCATCATCAAAAATTCTTTGAATCACAAAGACCTGAAAACAACCCTCAAGGTTTACGCCCTAACCACTCAAAAAGCGCAGCTGCAAGCCAAACAATCTATCCACAAAGCCTGGCGAGAACGAATCGAACAAAACCAACAAAACCAACAAATACAACAGATCCCACTTGAGCATAGCGACGAAAAGACCAACAGCCCAGCATCAAATCAATAACGGAAGTGAAGAACCAGAGATCGTCGCCGTTGGTCGAGTCAGTCGAATAAGGTGACGGCGATGACCTCGCTCCTGGAAAACATCATTGCCCCCGATACGCCAGACAAAATCATTGCCTCCGATAACCCGCAAAAACAAAATCCCCATCCGACCAAATCAATGCCCCCGATCTAGCGCAGCAATCCTGCCATAATCGGATGGCACCCCTTGCCAATTGGGCAAAATTCATGAACCACTTCTTTAGCTATCACTGCGACAGCTTTTCCGACGACTGGACGGTCATCGAACAAATTGACGACCACATCATCAAGATCTGCACGGCTAAAACTTGTGCACACGCTAGCTTCATCGCTGCCTCACTAAATCACTGCAAGGATTTCTCGCCTTCCGTCATTGATTACGGGCAACCCGTAACAGACCAAAACAAGTAGCGAAGAAGTTCCATAACTACAAACCGGCATGATTGCTCGAAAACAACCCTCAAAGATGGACACTTAACGCATGCTCCAACCTGAAACCTTCGACCGAATAAAACAAAAACACGGACACTATGCCAGTTGGGCCATATGGGCCGACGAGGGAGTGCGGATAAAAGACAACGTCGGTGATTTGAGCATCTTTGACGACACCCCCGCATTATTACCTCAACTAAAACCCAATGTAGTGTTGGTTGGACTCAACATCTCCCGTACGCTTCTCGATTCGTTTGGAAATTTCCATGACAGCAGACCGCAATCACAAGACTACAAACTTAGGTACTCCTTGCAGAGAACGTCTGTCTGGGGCGCTTATATGACCGATATCATCAAAGACTTCGAAGAAAAAGCATCCGGAAAAATGATGGCTTATTTGCGCTCTAACAAAGCATTCGAAACCAGCAACGTTGCGACTTTCAAAGAAGAATTAGCAGACTTGGGAGCAACAAGCCCTATCCCGATTGCTATAGGAAATGATGCTCAGAAAATTCTGTGGAGAAACTTCAAAGACGAATATGACATACGAGTAATTCCACACTACAGCCAGCACATAAGCAAAGAGACCTACCGCGAGCAAGTTGGCGCCGAAATCCTCAGCCTGGCGATTTGATGTTCTCTCGCCATAACATCATTGCCCCCGATAAATCCGATCGCTCCAATCCAAGATCAAACAGACCGGACCATCCAATCGCAGCTGCAACGATCTTGCGCAGCTGCTCATCGTTAGCGCACCAAATCTAAAGAAATTCCGCTTGAAACCGCTGCGCAAATCACCTTGATTTGTAATGCGGGTTGCTTCAAGATGCGCAACAAGACTCGATCGCGAGAGTGCGTACCGACTTGCGTATATCGCGAGTGGCTAGCGCGGCTGGCTCAAGAAGAGCATCTCCGAGCTCACGTCAGCTAAACGGAATTCTGCCATCAACACTTCGACATCATGTAACAATGATGAAGAGCCAATCTTGGCATGGTATCCAAGTGGGTGTTTGTTGAATTTGCGAGAGCCCAAAAGTTGAAATGTCTGAAATTAGTGACACTTCGAAATGTCTTAAAAGAGTGACATCCGGATTTCGACGTAACCTATATCCGGCAATGTCGAAATGTCTGAAAAGAGTGACATCCGAATTTCGATGTCGTCTATATCCAACAACTGCGCAATGTCTGAAAAAAGTGACATTGAAAAGGTCTGAAATTGGTGACATCACGAATGGTGCCGCCGAATATAAGTGGCATCGCGTGCAATCGTCACAAGCTTTCAAATGAGCCCACCGTACTTGAAAGCCGCCAGAGTGCTACGTATGCAACCAAAACTTGTCTGACGGAAATAAATGTCAGGACCAAATATACAGAAACCCTAAAACCCTGTGCCCATCTGCGCGACCGGTGTGCATCCACGCTACCGGCACCGCCCGCGCTATCAAGTCGGTTTGTTACAACACTAATGACGCCCGCTTTACACGCCAATCGCAATCGAGACGACAATCCATTGCGCCCCATACACTTCGACGTTTGCGAACGCACCAAATTTGCTTAACAAGCATCTCCGGTCAATCTTCTACTAAATAGAAAACGCTGCCGATAGTCGAGTAGTTTGAAAGTCTTCTATTCAATACAAACTTCTCAAGGACATCGGCAGCGCTAGGACGAATTTACACCCAACTGGGGAAATTCCAAAAACCATTTTATTGGTCTGTCCTTTCACTGCCTTTTCCCGAATCGAGTATTGATGAAGAAGCAGTGTTCGTGCGAACTCGCATGAATCCTGATCGAAGTAGTCTCCAATTTTCCGAACGCGCCATTGCATGATCCGAGTTTCATGTGGTCGTTATTCGTCACCCTCCATCAAATCCAAAAATGAAAGGACGAACATGTTTGAAAGAGCACGAAAGTTTTTCGGCGCCCAGGATCCGCCTCCGGATCAAACTGGGACCGAATCATATTTTGAAAAATTGATTCGCTACATTCCGGCCGATATCGTGGCTGGCTTTGTCGCTCTCGACGGCATGATGAAAGAGCAATCATATACGCCCCTCTGGTTATCCTGGGCCGTCTTTGGTGCGCTCTTGCTTCTCACACCGCTCTACGTCTGCTACATCAAAACACAGCCGGCCGGTTTCGCACCCAACAAGACCTTCCATTGGGTCGCCAGTTGCTGGGCCTTCGCCGTCTGGGTTTTCGCCCTCGGTGGGTTTGTCGCAGTCACGTTCAGCTGGTATCGCCCCATTTACGGAACGGTACTTCTGATCATCACGACAATGGCACTGCCTGTGCTTGAGTCTTGCTTCTACGGTCCGGCGGCTTCCCGGATCCCGAAGGCCGGTCCGCCCAAGTAGCGACAACAACTCAAAAAAATCCCATCAACAAATCTGCCTAAGTAAGGAAGAGATGTGAAACGTACACTCACAACAATCATTGCCTGCGCGCTGCTGTTATCTGGCTGCGCCAGTTTCTACCCGCCCACCAACACCCACGAATTATCTGCTGGCAAAGCGTATTGGATCGATACGGACGCAAGCCGTCGAGGTATCGCCGTCTTGCCCCGGGCTGACGGCAAGGGCGTTCAGATGTGCTCCGAACCATCCCCGGATGTGGCACTTCAAACTGTCACTCAAATCATGGCCCAGGTCACGCTGAACAATCCCCAAGTCGACGCCAAAACTCAACTCGAATTCAGCACTGCTGTCATCGATTTGAGCAAACGCAGCCAGACCATTTTATTTCTACGGGAAGTTCTCTTCCGACTTTGCGAGCAGTCGGTCAACAATAATCTCACCTCAGAGCAGGTTGAGCACCTCTACGAGCTCGCCGTTAAGACCTCGCTGGTACTTGCCCAGGGTGAGCTTGCAAAACAGCAAGCAGAACTCGCAAAACGTCTTGCAGATCCGGCAGTGAGAAAAATGTGGAACGAACTGACCAACACTTCCAAGTAACTATCTAAACGAATTGATTCGAATGCTTTTCATCGATAGAGGCAATCAACTCCTATCGATGCCGTTACGAATAACCGCGCAATCCTGCGCAATCGCAATCAATCGGCTATCAGCCGTACACGGAGTAGACACAATGGAAACCCAGACCATGACCTCGACCAACAACGCCACACTCGACACCACCTCACTCCTCCAGGATGGCGAAGTGCTGATCGGCAAGATTACCAAACCGTTCATCCAGGACGGCAAGCTCATGGGAGCAGTGCTGCGTTTCGATGGAAAATCCGAAACAGCACTTCTGCATCGCAAGCAGATGCTCGGCAAAAATCCAAGCAATCGCCTGGCCGGCATTCAGATCGGCGACGAGCTGCTCGTCAAGTTGTCGGTCAGCGGTGAACATCCCGCGCGCAAAACCTGGGCGAGCGAATCCACGCTCGATAGCTCAGTCGTCGTCGAAAATCTCTCGGCCAAACCGGCTCGCGGCTTGTTTGGCAAAGTCGTCAACACCACAGACTACGGTGTGTTCGTCGAACTTCAGAACGGTCCGGCGGCAGGGCGACTGGGTCTGGTGCATGCGAAGAACATGGGCAACGGACGTGCTGTTTCGCTCGGCGCCTTCACTTCCTATGCGCCTGGCGCGGCGGTGAAAGTCGACGTACTCGGTTCCGAACTCGATACCAAAGGTACCTTGCGAATCGACCTCGCCTTCTCGAAAAGCTGAAGGCCAACTCATACCGATCCTTACTAGATACAAATCCGCCTCGATACAAACTGTCTAGATAAAACACGTCTAGATACATTACCGTCTAGATACAACACCGTGTCGATTTTTTGAATGTAGCTCCTCGACTCGATTTGAGTGCGAGGACATTCTTCATGCCAGTCGATGCTGCGCGCCGGTTCATCAGCCAGCGAGCAGCTCTCGATTTGCGTGTCCACCCACAAAGCATTTCGGAATCCATCCGAAAAACCCAAAGGAAATCAAACATGCCTACCACAAGATACGTCGACGAAGTCGGCGGCAACGACGCGAACTCCGGCCTCACTTTCGCACTGCGAAAGAAAACCCTCGCTGGTATCGCCTCGGCTGGTGTCGCAGCTGGTGACACCATCCGCGTCATGGGGAAACCCTCGACCGCAAGCGGCATCAACGCCACGTTCACCAACCTGTCCAGCGCAGTCACGCTGGCGAGCGCCCTCACTCAGAGCGTCTACACCTCAGGCGCGGCCTGGTCACCCAAGACCAACGTCACGAGCACTGGCAGCCAGTCTGGCAAACTGAGCGCCACCAGCGCCGTCAACGTCGCAATCGCCGCCGCTTTCACTACGGGTGTGGCAGCGTTCTTCGCTACCGGCGCGCTCAACTTGAGCACCTACCAACAGCTGTCCTTCTGGGTCAAACCAGATGTGGCGGTGGCTGCGGGCGTACTGCGTCTCGATCTCTGCAGCGACACGGCCGGTGCCACTCCTGTCAACCAGCTCACGCTGCCGGCCCTCACTGCCGGTCAGTGGAACTTGATCACCATCGACAACGGCGCCAACTTCGGTTCTAGCATCCAGAGTATCCGCGTCTTCGCCATCTCGGATCCGGGCACCGTCACCCTTACCTTCGACGACATCATCGCCTGCAAGGCCGCATCGGCAGTTAACTGCCTCACTCTCAACAGCCTGATCTCGTCGGACAATGCCACCTGGTACGGTATCAAGTCGATCAACGGTACGGCTGTCGTGCTCGACACCGGCGGGACGTCGTCTGCTCAGACGGCCAAAGGCATCTGGTCCGGCACTACCGGCGCCTTGCCGCTTTCCATCCTGGCACCACTGACCAGGAGCGCTGCTGGCGTCGGCGGCGTTAGTATCACTGACACTTTCAACAGCGCCACCAGCGGAACGGCCGGCAACCCCATCATCATCTCCGGTGGTTGGGACAGCACAGCCATGACCACCCAAAACGGCTTCTCTGTATTCGATGGCGTCGCCGCTCTCGCCACAGTCGGTCTCACCATCGGCTGCGACTTCGTCACGCTCGATCACTTCGTCTTCACCCGCTTCAACGCGCCCATCAATCTGAACGGCTCGACGAAGAAGGGCTATACGCTTTCCAACTTCACCATCTCGGATTGCGGCGGACTGTTTACCCTGCCGGCCCATGCAGTCGTCTTCAACACCTGCCAGATCCTCAACTCGGTCGGCGGGCTGAGCATCCCTCAGACCACCAACTACAACACGGACGCGCTCGCCTACAGCCTGGCCTTCGTCAAGATCATCGGCAACACCAGCGGCGACGGCATCGTGGTGCCGGCCAACGTCGGCTCGCCTGCAATTTCTATCCACGACTGCGCCGTCATCGGTACCACCACGGGCAATACCAACGGCTTCAACATCTCAAGCCCCTGTATCTTCTACAACAACACATCCAACGACAACGCCTCGGGCAGCGCCGCGGTCGGCTTCCTCTTCCAGAACATGTTCGACTTCGTCGCCTACAACTTGCAGGGCCGCAACAATTCGGGCGCTCAGGTGCAGCTCAATAACGCCTACGTCGAAATCTTTACCCTCGATACCAACTTCAACCTCGGCACCCAGGTCAAGTTCACGACCGGCAGCGAAGGCGAAGCTGTCATCTACAGCTGGACCCAGAACGGCACGGCGCCGAAAGTTTCGCTCGGCGATCCTGCCACCGGCGAAACCTCAGGCAACATCGTCGCGGCCCATCGCGAAGGTGGACTGGTCGCCAACAACAGCATCTACTCGGACTACGGCACTATCACCACTACTGGTGTCACCGGTCAGAGCGGCGGCAGCGGCTGGAAGCTCTCTCCCAACGCCAACGCCTTCGCCAGTTCGCCTCTCCGACTCAATGTCGGCAAGGTGCCCTGCCCGGCCGGCGTGCCCACGACGATCAAGTACTACGCACAGCTCAGCGCTGCAGCTGGCGTCAGCGCTCAGCTCCGCATCGCTGGCGGCAGATACCCCGGCGTCGGCTCTCCCGGCACCGACATCGTCGCTGCCGTCGCCGGTACTTCCTGGACGCAGTACTCGCTCACCTTCACGCCCACCGAAAACTGCGTCGTCGACGTCTTCTTCGAGGCATGGGGCAGCACGAGCTTGACCGCCAGCGTTAGCGGTCCGGTCACCATCACGCAGTAACTGCGGAAACGCAGAAAGGAAAAGAAAATGACGACATCAACATTTGACCTCTGGCAAGCCTATCAGGCTGCGCCAGTAATCTGGGGCGCCATTCAGGACACAACCGTCCTCGCCTTCAAATCTCAGGCCGCTCCGTTCCTTACTAAGAACGAACCCTCGGCTTCCGTACAGTACTCGTACGACAAGCTGGGACGCCTGGTACAGACCTCCTTCGTTCCGCAAGGATCGAGCGTTGCCACTGTATATGATGCAGCGGGCAACAGAAAGTCTGTCATTACCACTCAAGGATTAGGAGGGCTTTAGCCCTCTTTTTTGAGCAAGCCGTTGCAACGCGACCAAATAGAAAGAGCAATCAAAATGACAAATACAGTCGTAAGAAGGCTTCCGCAACCGCTGAAAGTCATGGACCGTTCCAAACAGAAAGCAGTCTCTCCAGCAATTGCAAAACAGATCGTGGAAGGGCGAGTCATCGACACTTCCAAAATCTACAAGAGGGGAGCCAGTCCAACGGTTCCACCTCTTCCGCACAAGCTTACCGGCATCATTCCCCATTCTGTTGGCGGTGATGCTTCGAACACAGTCCCGGGACCAGCTTCCATCTCGGAGCTGGCTAGGGCTCTGAAAAATGATCCCCAGTTGATGTTTGAATGGGTTCATAACAACATTGATTGGGAGCCAGGCTGGGGTGTTCAGAAAGGTGCCTTCGGTGCTCTAGTTGATGGACGAGGCAACTCTTTTGATCAGAGCGCTCTCCTCGTCACGCTCCTTCGTACCGCCGGATTTACCGCTAACTACGTTCTCGGCACAATTCAGATCAATGCTGCGCAGGCCGGCGATTGGTTTGGCACGGTGTCTGACAACATTGACATGGCCAATCAATATTGCTTCTACAGCTACATTCCTGTTGATTACATTTACAATCCGATTGAAGACGCCTATGACATTACCCTTGGTCACGTCTGGGTTCAGTGTGTGATCGGCGGAACTACGTACGTCTTCGACCCGAGCCGCAAAAGTTACAACCGCACGGCAGCACTGCTCGATTTGAGCAACCTGGCGTCAACAATGGGATACAATCCCACAACCTTCCTTACTGCAGCGCGGTCCGGTGCAACAATCGACCCGAGCGGCAACTACGTACAGAATATCAATCAGGCAAACATCGATAGCAACCTGGTTACTCTGTCCACCACACTTGCTACGTGGATGAAAACAAATCATCCGGGTGCAACTTTGGATGATATTCTTGGTGGTGCATCTATTATTCCTGCGACGTTGCCAGTCTTGCAAACCTCATTGCCTTATGAGCTTGCCGGCGATGTTCCGACCGTTTGGACTGGCGATATTCCGGTATCGTATAAAACTACTTTCCAGCTCTCCTGGCCGGATGCGAACATCGATCAGACTTTTACGTCTGATCAGCTCTGCGGTGCACGTCTGACTATTTGGTGGACTTCCACGGCCACCGGAAGCACTCCTACACTGTATCTCGACGGCACAGCTATCCAAACCGGAACCGAAATTCCCAATTGGATGTTTGTTACTTATCCAAACTACGTTGTCGTCCATAACGCGTACCACGATACCAACGCAAATGAGAACGCTTGGATCGGAATCGACTCCAATGTAAAACATTTGCTTGCCACGGTGTGGGGTAATCCTGGTAGAGGTGCAGTTTCTTACCATCAATCCCAACTTGTCGCCAATAGCGCCGCAGGCGGTGCCGCCGATTCTGAAAACATCTACGGCGAAACGCTTGCCTTGATCTGGAGCACTCAGTGTGCTGAATTTACTGCTATTAACGACATCATGAGCAGACTTTTGCTTGTGAGGGCACCAAACTTTCACGGCGTTGCTGTTGTGACGTACAACGATGTCAGACCCGGTATCGGCATCGCTTCCTACCTCGGCACACAAGTTGCAACCGACTACTCGTTCTTGGTGGATCGCAGAGCTGGCGGCGTTTACGGCATGATCGGTTCTGGTCTCGAATGCGCTATATTCCAGCAGGTTGTTGGAAACATCCCCAGCATTAACACAGGAGCGATGATCCGTGCCGAAAATGCCGCCGGAGGTAAAATCTATCAAGGTACGCAGTCTAACTGGACAACAGTAATCGAACCGGCTCTCTGGGCTAACGGCTACACGAGCACCGATACCAATGATATCTACAACAATTTCGTTAACTGGGGTGGCGGTGCCACTGTAGAAATTCCACAGCATCGGAACGTTGCACTAGGCTCGGCGTCCGGCTATGGTTTCTGGTTCTGGCCAAACGGTACTGCACAGGGACCTGGTGGTATCGTCAACTTCACCAAGGGTGGTGGCGGCGGTAACTCTCAGACTCCTGGCGACCAGAACGACAAAGGAAAGGACAAAGACGATCCTTCGAAAAAGCAACCACCAAAAGACAAAACAAATGATCCGATTGATGTTTTTAGTGGCGATTTCCTCTACACCCGACAAGATCTAAAGATTGGTAGTCAGGCAGAACCTTTTAGTCTCTCATTTCAACGTAGTTATAACTCACGCAATCGACACATCGATGGACCGTTGGGTCTTGGCTGGACGCACAACTTCAATATCACCGCCAAGGTAAATTCAGATCCATTCCTCGCACTGGGACAGCAGACCGCATTACCTGTAGTGGCAACATTAGCCGCGTTCTTCGTCATCATGGATCTCTGTTCGGGAGATGTCAACGTACTCCCGCTCGATCAGCATGTAACTGCATCGCTGTGCAGCAGTTGGTGGGTAGACCAAGTCACCAACAATATTGTCGACGTAAGATTCGATGACGGTACGCATACGTTCACGAAACTGCCGGATGGTTCCTATGTCAACTCACTGACAGGACCGTCGAACCTTACCCTTGTCGGTGGTTTATTCGTCTACACGACTCCCGACAAAATCAAGTACAACTTCAACTCCGCAGGACAGATCACTTCTGTTGTCTATCCCAGTGGAATGACTGTTTCCTATTCCTATGCTGGAGGACTATTGCAGTCAGTAAGCAATGGGCTAACACGGACTCTCACATTGCACTACACGTCGGGGCGGCTAACGTCAGTCACCGATGGCACGGGACGCAGCGTTCAGTATTCGGTCGACGGGAGCAAAAACCTGACATCATTTACAGATGCAAACTCCAAGGTTTTCACATACCAGTACGATCAGCCTGGTCGTATGACTAAGTACTTCTTGCCCGCGAATCCTGCTGTGGCAATCGTTACCAACAATTACGATTCCTTGAGTCGAGTACAGACTCAAACGAACTCACGCAGCCAGGTGTGGACATATTATTTTGCCGGCTCTCGGACCGAAGAGACTGACCCGCTTGGTAAAAGCACCATCAAATATCTGAACAAATTTGGCTCTACCCTTCGTGAGATAAATGCGCTGGGGCAGGAGATCAAGAACGAATTCGACGGGTTGGGTCGAATGATAAAAGCCACTCAGCCAGAGGGGAACTCTGTTCAGTGGGTATTCGATAACTTCAACAATCCGCTATCCATAACTAAAGTGCCAAAGACTGGATCCGGACTGAGCAATATTGTCAACAGTTTTACCTATCATCCGACTTACAACAAGGTCGCAACCGCCACAGACGGAAACGGCAATGTCACCACTTTCACATACGATCCGTCAACGGGCAATCTGCTCACTGTCCAAAAACCTACTGTTGGTGGTCTCACTCCGCAAGTAACATATACATACAATGCTCGTGGTCAGATCTTGACGATCACTGACGAGACTGGTGTTGTTACTCAGCATTCTTATGACACCACCACCGAATTGTTGAACACCACTATCATAGATCCGGGAATCAGTCCACATTTGGCTCTCACTGCCAGCTTTGGCTATGATCCGGTCGGAAACACAAATTCAATAACTGACCCGAACGGCAATGTTTGGACTGCTACGTACAACCCGAACCGTATGGTCAGCCAGTTTATTGCTCCTGCGCCGTTCGGCTATGTCACCAACCGCTTCTACGACGACAACGGAAATCCAACAAGCGAACAGCGTCAAACTGGTGGCGTTCCAGCCTGGGCCATTTCCAGCTTTACATATTCTACAACAGGCAAACAGCTCTCCAAAACTGACCCCTCAGGCAACACTACCAGCTGGACATATGACAGCAAAGATCGTGTCCAGACAATGTCCGATGGACAGGGACGACTGAGTCAATATTCTTATGATGAGCTAGATAGGCTTTTCCAAGTCATAGATCCTGGCTTGGCTTTGTCCGAATCCAGAACCTACACAACTAACGGCATACTTGCATCGGTAACCGATGCCCGGAACAACACCACGCAGTTTACGTATGACGGGCTAGATCGGATTAGTAAGACGATCTATGCGGATACCACTTTCGAACAGAATCAAAGCTACGATTTAAACAGCAACATCTTGGTCCAGCTAACACGTTCCGGTAATACCATAACCATGACTTACGATGCGCTCAATCGACTCTCCACCAAGACGCCTCAGAGTCAGGGCGTTGTAACACTCACATATGACCTTGCGGGGCGCATGGTTAAGGCTAACAAGCCAATTGTGGCCGGTGATCCATCTACGGGCGACTTCCAATATTTCTTCGACACAGCCGGACGATTCTACAAAGAGCAGTACCCCGACTCTAAAATCGTTCTTCACCAGCTTGACAGTAACGGCAACCGCACCAAAACAACCTGGCCTGATTCTTACTTTGTCAGCCGCTCCTTTGACCAGTTGAACAGACTTTCTAACATCAAGTTGAATGGTGCATCGAGCCCTGCTGTGCAATTTACCTATGATCAATTGTCTCGCAAGACTTTGGTCACCTTCGGTAATGGAGCCAGCACATCGTTCACTCCCCAGCTAAATGACGATATCACTCAGATTGCACACACTTTCGTCGGTTCCAGCCTAACATTTACCTATGGATTTAATGGAGAGCACCAGGTTACAAACGAACAAGTCTCTAATACTTCGTTTGTTGCACATCCCGCTTCAGCAGGGAATACATCGTATGGGACTAGTACTCCGGATAACCGATATCCCACCGTGGGCGGTGCCACCTACACCTACGATGGTAATAAAAACCTTTCAGGTGACAGTGTTTGGACTTACACTTTTGATACCGAAAATCATCTGCTTACAGCTAACAAGACTGGTGTTAGTGCCAGCTTTGTCTATGACCCTTCGCACCGTCAATCTCAGAAAACGGTCGGTGCTGTGAAAACTCGCTTTATCTACGACGGTTGGCAGCGTATCGCAGACTACAACGCTGTCACGAACGCATTGCAAAACCGCTATGTGTATGGGCAGGGTCTTGATGAAGCACTTGTACAGATTTCTAGTAGTGGTGCACTCACGTTTTGCCACAGCAACAGAGTTGGCACTATCACTGCAATTAGCGGTTCAAGCGGTTCGTTGACAAACACTAATGTCATCGACAATTTCGGTCAAGTCTCGGCTATGGGTGGCACAGACTTTGGACTTGCCGGACAACGGTACGATGCGGAGACCGGACTCTATTACTTCAAACATCGCTATTATTCGCCCATAATTGGTCGATTCCTTCAACCTGATTATCTGCGTTACGCAGATGGTCTGAACCTGTACACTCATGCACACAACGATCCAATCAATAATACCGATCCACTTGGACTCTTGGGAGTTGGAATTCCCGGTTTGCCGTCACCGACAGTAATTCCTCCTTCTGGTCCTAGTATGAACGGAGTACCTTGTTTCTTTGGCTCACAACCAACTATTTCAGCCACTAGCACGTGCTGCCCGACTAATGAGCCGACTGAAACTCATGTGCCACCAGGCTTCACCAACCAGGCTGGTCATACGCCACCACCTTGTGCGGATCCTGGAAGCCAGGGAGATAAAGATAAAGACAAAAAAGACCCCAAACCTAATTGATAACTAACCGATGATCGTTTCGTTCATGGCGGAGGAGTTCGAGAACTCCTTCGCCATTTTGCCCATTGGGCGGCGTGCGAATTTTTTGAGTGTCAGGTCTCATTACAAGCAATCGATTATCAACTTAGAAAGGATACCCGATGAACGGGCAACAGATGTACTCAGCTCTTGACTCGCTTGTGGTGCGCACTCCACTGCTTACCCAAAACAGTGCAAAAAACCTCAACCTAGACCACATCTTGTGTGATACGCGGATTATGACTTCACTGGCGGTGGCTAGCCCTTCGCTGTATAAGCAGCTAATAAGGGACAAAAGAGACACAGACACACAGTTGTCTGTTTTGAAATATCTAAAGAGGATGGCGTTAAGGCCTACCCCATATGGTTTGCTTGCCGGTGTCGCGCTGGCCAAATTTGATGAACGAACAAAACTGACAAGAACCGAAAAGGTCAGTTCTTCCACTCGTCCAGATATGTCGCTGTTGATGGATATTGTAGTAAAGCTGGAACGAGATATGGAGGTTCGAAAAAGGCTCACCTTATTTCCCAATCCCGAACTAATCGTCAAAGCAGATCGAATTTGGATTGAACATCCACTCTTCCCTCATCAGGGAATCAAGAACGGACTAAGCATTCCCGCAGACAGAGCTGTCCTGCGCGTAATAAATCTCGTATCAGAGGGCTGCCTTTTTCAAACATTATGCAACATTCTTGCTTACGACTTTCAAGAACAAGTCGGTCGCGCGGAGGAACTTGTCAATCAGCTTTGCGATTCGGGTGTGCTCCTTTCCCATCTGCGTTTTTCTCTCGACGATTCGGCAAATTTGTTGACGAACATTCGTGAATTCTGCGAATTGCCCACCGTCGAGCCTATCTACAAACAACTAGAACGGCTCCTCGACTCTATGGCTGTATGGGACGCCACAACAGAAAAATCTGCTGACAGTTACATGAAGTTGTTGAAAGAAGCATCAGATATCACGTCAGCGCTAAACACCGTTCAAGTTGATTCAGCTTTTGATGTGGGTTCCGCGAAAGTTTCGCATTTGATCGCACAAGAGGCCGCCTCAGCGGCCGAGTTACTTTTGAGCCTCAGTCGTTCGCGCTACTCAGGTGCACTCTCAGATTATAAGAAGGCATTCAACAAGAGATATCAGTTACGAAGAGAAATTCCAATATTAGAACTACTCAGCCCTACCTTCGGTCTGGGGCCACCCTCTTACGACTATCGGTTGAGCACGGACACTGGAGAACGTAATCGGAAATTGTTGGAATTGGCTACTATTGCCTCCAATGGCAAATCGCTCGAGGTAAATCTTTCCAAAGATGACCTGAAGATTTTGCAACTTTGGCAACCGAATGTTAAGGAAGCTCCGTTATCGTTGGACTTGTTCGTTTCGGTAGCGACGCACTCGCCCGACACGCTGGATCGTGGTGATTTTTCTTTAGTGTTATCTCCGCGTGGTGGTGAAGTTGGTGCCGGTAGAGCACTCGGACGGTTTCATCACGTGCTTGGGGCAGAAGTTAACGAGGTTCTGCAAGAGATAGTGTCAATCGAAAACCAGGCATCAAGTGGGTTGCAGGCGGACGTCTGTTTTTGGACTGAGAAGCCGCGACATGCAAATGTGACGAGCGCGCCATTGATGCGCGATTACGTTATCACCGCAAATTGTGCTCCAGTGCCAAATCGCAAGAACATTCCATTGTCGGAGCTAATGATTGGACTAGAAGACGATAGATTTTACGCCCGCTGGATTCGAACAGGTGAAAAGATCGTGGCCTGCCCAAATAGCATGTTGAATAAATCGCTGATGCCTGAGGCGATTCGATTTTTAATCACCATCGCTACGGACGGACAGCCAAAACTGGAATCATTTGATTGGGGTCCAGCTGCCAGCTTGTCCTTTTTGCCTCGCGTTCGCTATGGCAAATTTGTGCTCAGACTCGCAAGCTGGGATCTCAAAGGCTTGCAAACATCGTTCGAAGCCAAATCCGATCAGAACTTTGCCTTGCGAGTTAGAGAATGGCGAAAACATTCGAACATGCCGGCTCAAATTCAAATCGCGAACTCGCCTTATACCGACAACTTACTTTTCCTCGACTTAGACGATGTTTTAGACCTCGAACTACTTGAACAAATGGTTCGCAAAGGGACTAACTCGCAGCTCATCGCGTACGAACATATGCCCGGTGGTGAGTGGAACAAGTCTATTCAATCTGACTCCTCTTACACAACCGAATTCGTCATATCTCTCCTGCGCACTGATCTGAAGTCACGAACCTCTGATAACCAACTGAGTCCTCAAACTAATTCACCAATGGTGTCTCAAAGAGATTATTTGCGACCACCTGGTAGTGAATGGCTTTATCTACGACTTGATTGCAACTCCAATACGCATGAAGAGATTATCGCCAAAAGCAGTGTAATTGCCAATAAATTGGTCTCGGACGATTTGATCAAACAATGGTTTTTTGTGCGCTACGCAGATCCACAAGATCACATCCGTTTGCGGTTTCGCGTGAACGTGGGTGAATTGTATACCAAGACAATGCCGATGTTGTGCCAGTGGTCCACTCAACTAGTCGAAACTGGCTTGTGCTCACGGTTTTCCGTAGATACTTATGATCGCGAAGTGGAACGATACGGAGGAGTTGCGTCCATGGACATCATAGAGCAAATTTTTTCTCTGGATAGCGAGGTTGTGTCCGAAATTTTCAAAATACCCGGATTGAACGAGTTAGACAGAAATGTCGTAGGAATTCTTTCAATCAACAGCTTTCTGACGCCATTTAAGCCGTTAGCTATCGAACGATATGAGTGGCTGAAAAATGCTCAACCTAACTACAAAATGCAAGGGTCAGATGACTATAGATTGATCAAGCCGCTGTTATCTGATCTACTTTCAAAACAGCAGATCCCGGCGGACTCTAGCTACGCACCTATTCTTGCTGTTTTGACGAAATATAATCATGAATTGCAGCGTTTGGCTAATCAGCTGCAAGAGTTCCAAAGGTTTGGACAGCTCACGGCTGAAGTCGATACCTTATTAGACAGCCTGGTCCACATGCACTGCAACAGATTTTTCGGACTCAACCGCTCGACAGAACGGCTTGTAATGTCACTATCGACTAGGACTGTCGAATCGATAGTGAAACGTGGCGAGCGAATGGCAGTGTTCGACAAGGAATTGTCACTGCCACGTAGATGATCAACGCCCAATAGCAAATATCTATGAACCTGTCTACAACTCTAGGCAGACAAATCAGTGAGAGCTGACCATCACGTTCTGCTCCATTGATTGCTGAACGTCCTTTTAATGCGTATCGGCGAAGCCAGGCTGATACGAAAACATAGAGATAAAAACTAATGACGTCCAACACCTCTCATTCCGCCGAAGATGGCTCCCAGCCATCTTCATCTGCCATCAGCGATGGCAGGAAAAAAGTCTCAATAGACGATACTCACCCGTCGTCCGAAGCTACTGCTGACACTAAAGGCAGTCAACCGCAATCAACCAAACAAGGAGGGACTATGTCGTCCACTCAGAATACGACCACGAACCTATCAGAGTCACCTGCGCCACCGCCAGTGGTGACAACACCAAAAGATGGACTGCTTGTGCGCACCACTACGATGCCGCGCTGGTCGCCCGAGGAAGCGAAGCGAATTATCGAAGCGCGTCCCATTCCACACGTAACATACGATCCTGCTCAGTTCGAGCAAACTGCTGAAAAGTCAGGACTCTCGCCTCACCTGGCCGACACCGAAGTTGTCCAAGGTCCTGCATCGATCGCCGAACTTGCTCGTGCCCTGAACAACGACCCCAATCTAATCTATCAGTTCGTGCACGATAACATCAGCTACTACCCCATCTTCGGAGTTCAGAAAGGCGCTTATGGAGCGCTCTTGGACGGAGCTGGCACAGCATTCGATCAATCTATGTTGATGGTTGCCTTGCTTCGCCAGTCCGGCTTCACTGCCAACTATGTCCTTGGACAGATCCAACTCACCCCAGCGCAAACAACAGCATGGCTGGGTTGTCGCACAGACGGCTATCAGAACGCAAACTGCGCGAGCAATATGTTGGCTTTCGGCGGAATTCCGAACAGCTACACGACAAATGGCGATGGCAGCCTGAACATGCTGACATTGACTCACTGCTGGGTGCAGGTCGACATCGGCGGCATTCTTTACCAATATGACCCGAGCATGAAGGAGCATACGTTCACGAACGGCATCAACTTGATGACTGCATCTGGCTACAGCCAATCAGACCTACTGACGGCCATGCAGACTGGTGCCACGGTCGATCCGAGCGGCGACTATGTCCAAAATCTCAATCATGCTGCTCTAAATGCGAAGTTGGCCACATACTCGACTAATCTGGTTAACTACATCAAAACCAATCTGCCGACTGCCACCATGGATGATATCATCGGCGGGCAGCAAATCGTACCTGCTGTCATTCCACTGAACCAAACTGCCCTCCCCTATGAAGTTCCAGGTGATACGCCCACTATCTGGACTGGCGATGTTCCGAGCAGCTACAAGATCTCCGTCACGGTCTACGCCGCTAACATTCCGGCCCAGGTTTTCACTTCCGATCAGATCTGCGGACGGCGATTGATTGCTGACTTCAACAGCTCGGGCTTGATATATTTGGCGCTCGATGGCACTGTGCTCGCAACGGCTACTCAACCGGCTTCAAGTGGGCTGGTAATTAGTGTCGCACATAACGCCTACCCAAATAACAGCAACGACCAGTTCTTTCAGGCTGCTTCTACCGGTGGGCTCATAGTCACAGGTTTTGGTACAGCTGGTCGTGGTGCCGCCGAAAATCACCGCAAGATCCTCGAAAAGTACATCGCCAATGGTGGCGATCCCGACGCTGAACCGGCCTATGGTGAGGCAGGAGCTGCACTCTGGTGCGACTACTACGGAAACTTCTGCAGGGCTGCCGCTGTTTATAACGGCGTCTGGTCAACATCACGTCAAATAACCTCAATCATTCACGGCTCCGTTGGTGTGGCAAGCATCATCAATTTCGACCTAGGTGGCTATATGATGAGCGGGTGCTATTTGGATAACAACGCCACGTGGCCGCAACCAGAATATGCCGCACTGGCTATACGCGCCAACGGATTGGAAGCACTCGCTTTCCAACAGGCCTTCGGCATCACGGGAATCTCAGCGTCCACCTACGTGCCAATTGCAAGTGCGGCTGGCTACAAGATTTTCTACACCACTCCAAGTAACCTTACAAGCGTAAAATCGCAATGCACTTTCTGGAATTCCTTTGCGCTGAATTTGGTTGGAACTGATAGTTCCTACAACCTGCTCTCTCAGCATGGCGGTCTTACAATTGAAACCTGGAAAGGCGATGCCTGGATTATGTCATATCCCGGCACTGGCGGTGGCAAACTTAGCGGCAATTACAACGGGGGTTGGGCTGGAACTATTTACACGGGTATGCCACTCGTACAGAAAACTTTGAAATTTCAAAGGCCACCAAAACCGTGTACGTGCGACGATGGAGACGAACGTCGAATTTTCCAAAATCCCGTTTGCATTATCAAGCCGCCGGCTCCCGACCTTTACTTTGCTCCCGCAAGTCCCTTCTTTGCACTTCCCGTTAAGCGCACATACTCGTCCTTCGATCAGTATGTGGATGGACCGCTCGGTCAAGGATGGACTCACGATTTCGTATCGAACGCCAGTCTGAACAGTGATGGCTACAGAGGATTGGGCGAGGATTCGCCAATCGAATCTGCCGCCGGAATTGTTGCTGCACTTGCGATTATGGATGTCGCCGGAATTTCGAATACCGCTTACACCGTCGTTACGGCCTCGGCGATCTCATTGATCGAATACTGGGCCATCGGACAGCTCTGCTACAACACCGTGGTCATCAACATCGGCGATCAGCAGATCATATTTTACAAGCTGGCCGATGGCACATACTATTCGAAAGATAACGCCGGTTCCCTTACTCTCAGCGGCGGACTGTACACTTATAAAACGCCTCAGCAGGTAGCTTACAACTACAACGCGGCTGGCAATCTCGCCACTATCGTCCACCCTGCCGGTGTAACCATCACGTTGACCTATACGAGCGGTAAGCTGACGAGCGTGTCAAACGGTCTTGGCAGAACGCTTACTTTTACGTACACAGGTAATTACCTCACTTCAGTATCCGACGGCACCGGACGTAGTGTCAGTTATGTCATAGATGCCAACAAAAACCTGACCCAATTCACCGACGCTAACGGTCAGGTGAGTAAATACGTATATGGCGGCCCTGGTCTACTAACACAAGTATTTCTGCCTCAGAATCCAACTGTTGCTGCCGCGACTTATGGATATGACTCCCTTGGACGGCTCAAAACATCCGCCGATGCTTACAGTCATACCTACACCTTTTTTGATGCCGGCTCACGTAGGCAGGTAACGGACCCACTCGGAAACAGCAGGCTCTGGTATGTGAATAACGATGGCGAACCAACCAGGTTCACAGACGAATTGGGTAACACCACAACCTATGAATACGACGGTCTGGGTCGCTTGTTCAAACGGACCGAACCCGAAGGCAATTCCACAGTGTGGACTTTCGATGGCAAGAACAACGTTCTTACCGAGACAAGAATTCCAAAATCCGGATCTGGTCTTGCGAACATCGTCAAAACCTGGACTTACGATTCGACTTACAACAAACCGCATACGTTACTCGATGCCCGTTCCAACACGTGGACCTGGAACTACGATCCCGCAAACGGAAATTTGCTCTCATTCGTCAAACCGATCGTTGGAGGACAAACCCCGCAAGAATCGTGGACCTACAATTCTCGCGGACAAGTGCTCCTCTATACCGATGAAACTGGTATCGTCACTCAATTTAACTACGATACCCTAACCGAAAAACTCAATTCAGTTGTTGTCGATTTCGGTGTATCTCCGCATCTAAATTTGACAACGAACTTTGGCTACGATGCCGCCGGTTTCGTCACAAGCGTCACCGATCCTAACAACAATCAGGCTACCATCACACTCGATCCGGGTAAGCGCGTCACTCAAGTCACCGCGCCTGCGCCTTTCAACTATGTCACCAAATACGGTTATGACCTGAACGACAATGTCACGTCGATTCAGCGTCAGGTGACAAGCACACCAACTTTCCAGACCTACACGATTGCATACACGCTCTCCGATCAGGTCTACACGGTAACCGATCCTGCTTCGAATGTGACAACGAAAACCTATGACACGCTCGATCGTTTGTCAACCATTACGGACGCCGAAGGGCGTGTTTCGACGTTCTTCTACGATGCTATGAGCAGACTTTCGTCTGGCGTAGACGCTCTCGGTGACACTACTAACGTGCGCACCTACAGCAATAACGGATTCCTCTCTTCGATCAAAGATGCAAACGGAAATCAAACGCAGTACACGCGAGATGGATTTGACCGTTTGGATAAAACCATCTATGCGGATGCTTCGTTCGAACAAAATCAGTCCTACGATGCAAACGGCAATTTGCTCACCTACCGGACGCGCTCCGGAAATACCATCGTCAGCACATTCGACGTGCTTAACCGCCTCTCCACTAAGACTCCAACCGGTCAGGCTGTTGTCACGTTTGGCTACGACCTGCACGGAAGACTCCTCAGTGAAAGCACGCCTGTCGTGGCTGGCAATCCTGCATCTGGCAGCTTCTCTTTCTCGTACGATACCGCTGGACGCTTGAAACAGGAAACGACTCCGGACAGCAAAAATACTCAGTATCAGCGCGACAGCAATGGCAACGTAACGGTGCTCACATATCCGGACGGATATTTTGTCACCAGAATCTACGATCAGCTCAGCAGGCTGACTGACATCAAATTGAACGGATCGGCATCTGCGGCCATTCATCTTACTTACGATCAACTTTCACGCAGAAACGTGATGACTTATGGCAATGGTGCCACGGCCACATATGGATTCCAGCTCAATGATGATTTGACTTCACTAGTCGAATCCTTCACGGGCTCGTCCGTCACTCTTACCTATGGATTCAACAAAGTCCACCAAGAAACGAACCGCGTCGTTTCCGATGCGAACTACAATTGGCGTCCATCTGCCGCTGGAAGCGTCGCCTACGGTGCCGCCAGCAACGTTAACACCTATCCCACCGTGGGCGGTGTCAGCTATGCATACGACGGCAACGCAAACCTCACCGGGGATGGCATCTGGACCTACACATACGACACTGAGAGCCATCTTCTGACGGCCAACAAAACCGGTGTCAGTGCAAGCTACGTCTACGATCCTTCCCATCGTCAGGTGCAAAAGGTGGTCGGCTCAACAAAAACGCGCTACATCTATTCTGGTTGGCAGCGCATCGCGGACTACGACGGCACCGCCGGCACTCTCCAGAACCGATATGTCTATGGCGACAGCTTGGATGAACCTCTCATTCAAGTAAGCAGCGCTGGTGTGCTGACATATTTGCACGCAGATGCTCAGGGTTCAGTCATCGCAACAACCGACGCTACCGGTACTGTCACCAACAAGAGCAAGTATTCACCATTCGGTGAGAACGCTCCCGTTGGCACCACATTCGGTTACACCGGTCAACGATATGATACAGAGACAGGCCTTTATTACTACAAAAACCGTCATTATTCGCCAGTCTTGGGTCGGTTCCTGCAGTCCGATCCGATTGGTTATGCGGGCGGTCTGAATGTTTACGCTTATGCAGATAATGATCCGATAAACTCCTCGGATGCCCTTGGCCTGGACTCCAATGGCGGCTATTTGATAGGAGGAGTAAGCCAATTCTATGGACCCATGTATCCCGGTCCGATTTCCGGACAGTATGCTCCGCATGGTGACACGTGTTGCGATAATTCAGAGCGAAGGAAGAAACCAGATCCAGTCGACGGTGGTCCAACACCCGACAGCGGTGGTGGTGGCGGTGGCGGTGGCGGTGCTCCACCTTTACTGATTGCGTCGGGACCTGGAAAGCCAACAGATGAAGCCGACTGGGGCGTCAGCTCCATCCGACCAGGTAACATGTACGACCCGACTTCCCGCACCGGTCGTTTAATCGAACGCTATTTAGGACCTGGCCGCGACTTTACGGGTCCAGGTAGATATCATAGGCTCGAGTCGCCAACTCAGTCTCCCGCTGTCGCGAGAACGCAAGAAACCACTAGAGAGATCTGGGGAAAAGTTAACCGCGGAGGCATGGAACCAACCGTCGATGCTTATCGTGGACCTCTGCCAAAGACTGCTAGGGGAGTAGAGTTCATGACCGACGCCGTTCCCCGTCCTGGAACCGGACCAGTATTTAGGCAATGGGTGCAAGGTACTAGAGGCGTCCGCGGTGACGATACTTGGTCCAAAATTCGGGTATTTTTCTTTCGCAATGGACAGAAATAACTTATCAAACTTCTGCAATTGAACTCAGGAGGGAATGACGTTGGCTATCATTCCCTCTTCTCTTTCCTATTTCGTTCCTTTTTCAGAAAGATTTAGAACTTCTAGCAAACTGTCAAATGATACTTGCCCGGGCGTATCGGCTACGGACAAAATTTCAACCGCTGGGCTTTGTTGCCTCATAAAATTTCGTAGAACAAACTTGGTATCTTTATATTCCACGCAAGCAACTTCCGCATAATCGATATTTTCCAGTTGTTGCTCAAACAGAATTCCAGTTTTGTTGGTTATTAAGTGCGTTTTCTCGTCAATCAGACCTAAATAATTTCCTAGTGTTGGCATAGCAGAAGCAATAGGAATTTGAGACACACCGTCGATCAATGTTTGCTGTCTAACCTTGACTAGAGAACCTGGTAGATTTCTTGTGATGAATCTGGACTGAAGATCATATAGAAAGCAATCGTACCTTCCCGCCAGCAATTCAAATTCCCAATAAGGTTCATATGACAGTTGAAGTCCGAGCTGCTCAAATTTTATGAGATAGTCATTACACATTAGTCGAACGTCGAAGTCTTGAGACTTAATTTCGAGAGTAAATGATTGGTCAATTTCCTTTGAAAATTTGCGAGCATAAACCGTAAGCATTTCTGCAATCGGCAGTTGCTCTAAGCTGACATGAGCTTGAGCATTATTCATTTCACAAGCTATGTTATCAACGAAATCGCACGGCAGCTGCGCATCGAGAGGTTTGCATAAGATTATTGTGTAGTTTTCCATAAGGCTAAAGTGTTTGATTTCACCTGTTAGTGAGACGAACTAGTTTGCGTCTAAAGCATAACACAATTAAGTAGATCACTTACGTTGGTCAAAATCACATTCAGAAATTTGACAAGGAATTAAGTCAACAACAACAACTGACTTTTAGCCATCGGAATCTACTAAGACGTCGTGATCTTACATCCAGAACAATGACGGACGTCGCAGCTACCTCAATGAGCGAATTCAACTTTATCTGATTGCTTTCTTCTTTTGCCTAGTAAGCACCATATACGATACCGAAATCGGAATTTGTTTGCGAGATTTTTCGAAAGATCCGAAGAACTCAAAGGCTAATGTTGTCCGGATGGTACAAGAGATTGCAAAGTCGCCAGGGCTTCTGATTCAAGTCCTAACACGCCCAACTGGAAAGTCAGTCCTCTGGCAAGTATTCCCAGATTCAATCCTGCATCGGCTGAATAAAGAAATGAGTCTTGTTCTTTTTGCCAGCGACTTTGTAACACAAGTCGCTGGCATTTATCCTTTTAAGATAGCCTGAGAACACTTGAAAGAGAAATCTCGAGCTATAATTTGACATTCAACCATGGTGGGCTCAGACAGTGGTGGAATCAAAATCACTCATATCCTTTGGTGATGCACTAGCGGCGCGCGATCCGGTGGAATCCCTTTATTTGGCAATTTAAATCCATAATCCGCCTTCAGAAATCCTCACACACGAATCGCTCACTATTTTTTACACTAAACTATTTGTACGGGAAGTGTTGAATGGTGGATTTTTTCAGTTCATGGCAAATTCAGCCGGAAATAACACCGCTGAAACACTTAATGCTTTGATTGAAATTGGAGCAAATTTTTCAGCTGATCTGCTGCGCCAAGCAGTGAATTTATTTCCCAGAAGCTTAGTGCCGGTCAATAAAGCAGAACGAGTTGCCATACTTTCCGAACCAGATTTATGCGACGCGCCACAATGGGATGCACTTTCGCAAATTTTCTGGGACCAAGTCAGCACCGACAAAAATTCTTCAGCACCTGTTGCCGAAAACATCTGGGAATTAATGCATCAATTCATATGCGATGCAAAGGAATGCCCAATTTTATCCATTTCGGATACATCTGGATAGCTCTTTCAACATTGCAATTTAGAAAGCGACTGCGACGGAATTTAGGAGCTAACTGATCTCGAAAATTCCGAGATAAAGATCAATTGCGGTCCCGAGAACTTCACGTTTCTCTGTACGCACCATATACGATATCATGGTGTCCCACATTATGCAGAGAAGTGTTTCCTGTTGACGCGCTCCAATTCCCGTCGAATTTTTAGCTTGAAAAACCACTCTCGGATTTAATCGTAATTTGGAGATGCGCCACATCAAATACCTAGGCAAGCGCGAATCATGGTGGCAATCTCTGTTATCAACGGCCTCGAATTTCCAAATTTCCAATTCATTTGTTTATTTATTTATCCTGGTCTATTCATGTATACAGTATGACAACTTTGAATTCTAAGAAGATGCTGACCAAAGACTATTCTTGCCTGCTAATTCGGAGCATGAAGTGAGCAGAATTGACTTAAAAGTCTGCATCAGAGCCATTCTGGGTGATTTTCGGATAAGCGAAACTGTCCTCCACATACTGGAGACTTGGATTCAACGTGCTCGTCTTCAAAATCTTTTCGACCTTTAAGACACAATTTCTGTCGAAAGTCTTATGAATTCAAGCTTACATGGATAGCATTCGCTCCACTGCAAATGGATCCGGCGTGCTGATTCTTTGACCAGAACCCAAATTCGAACAAATTTTAGCCGTAGTTGATCAATCGAAATTGTTGCATGGAATTTTGAAAGTCTGTCCCTAAGCGTCTTTAGCAGGATATACGCCATCGTGTGCTCAAGCAGCCGAAATTGATTTGCTTTGAATTCCTGGCAGCTGAGCCGATCGCAGTTGATTGCTTTTAATTCTTTGATCCAGTTTTCACACTGTCCTCGACCGCAGTATCGGTTTTCATACAACCACCGTGGATTTCCCTTTGCTCGGTTTGTAATCACGAAACGTAGTTCTGTCCCTGCATCTGTATAGTCCGCCCGACAAATTACGCGCATGTCGTCGTTGTATCCTCGTCCCTTCCAGTACAGTTGGCCTACTTTTCTGACCAATCGATGACTTTCATGCGTCTCTTGCATGCGTCCTTCGTCCTTGGACGAAAACCGCAATCGTTCTTGATTTTGGCGCCATGCTGTTTTGTCCAGCAGTGCAGGTGAGCCATATATTTGTTCAAATTCTTTTTTTTGCATCCGCAACCAAAGGCTTTGCTAGACAGCGAAGCGCGTGATTTGATTTGAGTCCGATGTAATAAGTTACGCGATTAGTTTCACAGACTTCATATACTTCGCGCCTGCAAAACGCAGCATCTGCGCGAAATTCGATAGGAATTGTGGGCCACGCCTTCCGAAGAATCGCCAAGATTCTTCGGAGAACACGGGCCGCATCACCACCCACTTCAGCGTTTCCGGCTCTGAGCAACGCAGCTAGAGGAAATCCATCCTGGTCGAATACAAACAGCGGAATGTAGCAAAATGTTCTGTAGAAGCCGTTAAAGAATGACAATTGTTGATTTCCATGCACTGGATCGCAAGTCGTCTCTAAATCCAAAACGAGCTTTTGAGGCGGTTTGCGGTGCTGCTGAACATATAGCTGAACCAATAGATCTTGCAGAAAATCCAACTCCGTCTCGTTGACCGAATTCTCGAAACGGCTGATTGTAGGCTGTGATGCCAGATCTGCTTCGGATAATAATTTGCCGACGGCTAGTTTGTGCATGGGATCGAAACGCAGGACAGTCGCGTCATTAACGTCCTCGTAGCCAGCGCCAATCGCGAACAACCGCTGCATGATAATCTGCTGGATGTTGTGTGTAACGGCATCAGGGCGGCGTTTCTCAGCAATGCATAATGCCATCTGCTCGGTTAATCGAAGCTTCCGATCCACCTGCCTGAGCAGCGTTAATCCGCCGTCTGAGCTAATGAGTCCACCATCGAACGAACCAACCACAGGCTTGCCAAGCTCGAAGTCAAAGTTAAGTTGCGCTCCTGATGCGACTTTTGTACACTCTGTCAAGTTGAATGCCCTCCGGTTAGCTTGTCTGTTGTCTTGGTAAACACAGATTCTGAGCCAACTGGCAGGGTATTTCAACTTAGTCTGGTATCACTCCCGTGAATAATGCGGGTTATATGTTAATACTATATTTTATCGTAAATTTAATTAGTCCGATTGCGCGCCATCTACTGAAAATAGATAAAGAGTACTCTCGCAGCAGTCTGCGTGTGACTCTCAACCGTCACTGCTCCGCCGTTTAAGCACATCTAGACACTTTGCTGCTCTCCCGAACACATATCAGCTCAGCACCACCGCCGTACAAGCCGTAGAAGCCGGTCCATCAACCATACAAGTCAGGCTTGACGGCGGAGCCGAGCCGATTCTCTTTCTCTCACGAGCAGCAAGCGACTGCTCAAAAGAAGGAGAAACAGTTATGCGAAGAACATCCGCCTGCCCAGACCGTGACACTTTTATCCGACTGTACTGCAATCTACAATACAGCGCTGTGCAAATTAGTTTCAAATACGGTGTCAGCGAACGCACAGTTTACCTGTGGGCAAATCTCCTGGGCGTCAAGGTCGACCGCAAACACAGGCCAAAGAAACTGTACATTGGTGAACGACAAAAGTACGCACGCCGAGCTTGGACAAAGAGTGCATAAAGTAAATCGTTCCAAGCTTCTATCAGACTAACCGACCAACGTTTTATCGCCGCTTTCTACTCAAAAGTACTCAATCAAGTGAGTGGAAGTAAAAACTGCGAAACTGCTCAAGAAGGACGACTCCCAGGATTATTGACCTACCTATCGCTTCGCTGAACATGTCCGCGAAAACATCATTGATTGCGATACTCGAACCAACAAAATCAAGGCAATCTGCCGCATCCCTCAATTATGGCAAATCCGGCTTTACCAAAGTCAATCATGATGGCAAAAAAACATCACCGACATTGACTTTGGCGCCGGCTTTGCCCACTCCGCCTTACGCGGCACGTAGCCGCAAACCAGGGAGAACAACAATGAAAAAAGCAGCAGCCACCACCAAACCAACTCAAGCACAAGCCACTACAAAAGCAACCCGCAAACCAAGAACAACCACACCCAGAAAATCGAAGGAGACCGAATCAACACTGATACAGATCCAACCACTCCAGGACATCCGACTCGTAAAAAGCGAAACCCCCTGGGGACAAGCACAGTCAGCCGAAGACATCGCCCCTGGTATCACCAAATACACAACCGCATCCCACGGCGGCTACTTCCTCAACAAGGAAACAAATGCAAAAGTGCCACCAGAATTACGATGGTCTACATTCAAGATGCAGGGACTAAAAGGCTGGTACGAACAAGACTGCGATTGGGCTATCGTAGTCTACACCTTCCAACAACATTTCGAGCCACAACTCTACGAGCACGCCCTGGAGTCACTAGCTCTACACCACGAAAATGCCCTGGACATCCTCAATTCCAAAACCAATAACTCTAAATCCCACTAACTCCAAAACCACTAACTCCAAATCCAAATATTTCGGAAACCAACCCTCCGCAAAAACACAATTTGGTTAATTCAAAGCCTGACTCACACAAAGAGTCAGGCTTTTTTACTCTACAGCGCGCCGAGTAGGGTCGCACTCCTCCGAGACAACACCATTGCCGCCGCTGCCCAAGACAACATCAAGGATGAAACCCCCACTGCATCTACGCCTACTGCGTAGACAAAAAACACGGTAAGAGTATCCTTCGAAGCAAATGACTCCGGCCGATGCCATTTTGTCGACCGATGGTCCCCCAACAGCGAACTCCGTCACCTGGGAATCTACCTACTGGAGTCCGCCTCACTTCTGCCGTCAACAAAGTCAGACATCTACTGATTCGCATCTATCTCTGCGGGGCAATATCATTAAGATTGAGAAAACCAGGGCAAGAGTAAGACATAACGCCAATCGGAACACATCATTGCAGCGCCCGTCGATCTAGTTAAACTAAGACAAGACACAAGCGGAGAGCATGATGAAGAGACTGCAACCATTGTCAATGACCGTAACCAGTGCGGCCGAAGTGAAACTACGCTGCCGACCAAAGTTAGAACAACTGGACGAAAAAGATCGCGCACTCACTCTACTAATAATGAAAGAGTGCGCAGTAAATAATCCCACAAAAGAACAAGACCTGGAGTCCGAATTTACATTCACCTTCAACGAAAATCAAAGCGTCTTTCAAGACTCACTGTTCTTCCAACTAACCACAGACGACTACGGCGAACTGTGGATCAACAGAGCGGTAGACCAGTTATCGTATGCAAACGAGCAAGGAATGCTCTCCCCAGAATCACCTGCAGAAAAACTGAAACCATACAAAATTATCGTAGACGAAACAAACACACAAATCACCCGCCGATACACAGTCGAATTTACTGCCGACAAAAATTCGGCAGCGAAAGAACAAACTTTTACGGTCGAAGGCGCATACGACGATCGTCGTACCATCGCCGGGCAGAGCGGCAAATACACCTGCAGCTGGGAACTAAAAAAATGGACCTTCGATTCACCACCACCGCCCAAAGACTTGGAACAACTATTGCTCGCCATCATCAGGCTAGACGAAGCAATTCACCTCGAACTAATGGCCTACGCAAACAAGTAGCGATACCAACACAACACCTCGGATTGCGATATCAGATTTCGTTGGCTTACACCGCCAACGATTCCACGCCACTCGCAAAAGCTGCGCTTTCACTCCTGGCGCGGTAAACAGAACACACACGGCAGCGAGTCCCGCAAGACATTTACCATTGCCTCCGATGCTACCGCAAAATCTCAATTGCTCTGTGTTTGACTTTGATGTCCTACAGAGTAGAATGGCTCATTCAGCAAAGCCTGCAGCGAGAGGAAATTAAGCCCAGGGACACTTCGACATCTTTCCTAGCAGCCTTGCCTTTGTCGTTAATCCAGCAGGATCGAGATGTTATGCCGCTTTCAGTTTCATGCGCTAGGAGTCACCAAAATAAAAGTCATTAATATCTGCAATAGCTTCGTCTAAAGTTGTCCAGAGTCCAATGAAATCTGCTGGACCCATGCCTCCGGCGCAATCCACTCCAAAGACAACCCATCTATCTTCCAAATGATCTTTAAACAGCGCAAGCATGGCAGCATCGGATTCCGGCTGCGGTAATTGCGTTGGTAACTCTTCAATTTCATCGAAGCTTACCCACGCCACACCGGAAGCCGTATAGCCAGGAATGCTATTGCCCCCAGCTTCCACAGGCTTAAGAATCCATACACCCCCGCCGAAACAGGGCATCGGACGCGAATACCACAGACCCAGTCCGATCAACTGTTTCAAATACTCTACGGGACTCGAATACTGTGCTGGATTTTGTGCGCTCATCGGAACCCTTCAGGAATCGTCTCTTCGGCCGCCGCGCAAAAGAATCGTATCTTTTCCCGCAACAAGCATCTAGTGTCGATGTGCAATTTATTTACTAAATCACACGAAAAATTGGCAGTGATTTCGTTGGATTCAAACCACATTTGTTTAAGAGCCATTCCAACCTAAAAATCCTGCTTTACATAAACCTTCGCATTCATCCGTGCCGGATCGCCGAAGTAAAAGTCTTCTATATCCTTGAGCGCTTCTTCGGCTGTATCCCACGTGTTCACGAAATCACCTGGCAGCATGCCACCACAACCGTCTACTGCGCTTACGACCCACTTTCCTGCCTCTTCATCGTGATAGAACAGAATCATCGGTGCGTCCGAAACCTCAATGAGCACCTCTTTTGCTTTTGCCTCATCACTATCCTCAGAAACAAAATCGACTAAACCGTGATCGCTTCCCGCTATGTTATTGCCAGTCGTCTCAATCGGTTTGCGCACTCGCACACCGCCGTTAAACAGATGTATCGGTTCTGAATGCCACAATCCCATTTCGATCAACCGGTCTAGATACTTTTGGTGAATCATACAAAATTCTCCCTACCAGCAATTCATTTAGTCGAAAGTTGACACATCTAATACATTCGACGCTATCAGAAATTCAAGTGTTCCAGCGCGTGGACTCGTTCTCATTAACCAGCATTCCCCAATCTTAACGACTCACTTTCAACATGATGGCGTCCGATGTTCCGCCACTACATCCGGTGCAACCGGAAACATCAATGCCCCCGATAAACCCCCGAACCCAATTCTGCAAAGAAGAAAATTCGTAAAGGTCAGCTCCGAACGGATTTAACTGCACTGCCTGATTGTAATCATCCAGTGCTTCCATGTAATCCATCATTGTTGTCCGAACCCTAGCTCGTTCTGACAACAAACTCGCATCCTGAGGCGATAACAAAATCGCTGCACTCAAAGCCTCTACGGCCAACCGATTCTGCCCGACCTTCAACCACATCTGCGCTTGCTCATCGTAGGCAGCTGCCCTACGCGGACCACTCAATTCGGCGTCACCCAAATAATGCCCAGGACAAGCCCACGCTGAATTGCCCGGTGACCAAATCAGCCCAACCACGATAAGACACGTCGATAACACTCTCATGCAACCAGCATACAGACGCCTTAAATCCCGGCCAACCGTAAATTCCCTGGAGCCGTAGAATAGAACCCACATCTGTCGCCATTGTTCGAAACCATCGAATCAGGTGACGCCGAAGATCTCGCCACCACAACAACTCAATTGCCCCCGATGCCGTCCCAAACAATCAGCGACACCAGGATAACTCAATCGTATTCAGACAACGGCATAATTACTTCTTGCCTGCATTGTACTGCTGAACAAAGCTGGGTATTGTGCATAGATCATTGACGAGAACAACTCCTTCGAAAAATAAAATCACAATACCAAGACTCGTGGCCGGGTGGAGATTGCTAGCAGCTGCGTTGAGTCCGAAGGATATAAGCAACGAGCCAAGAAATGACACAATCAAATAGTACGCGCCAGAACGGTATCTTTCTAAATAGAACGAATGCAAACCTGAATAACCAAAGAAGACTCCCAAGATTATTGCAATCCCGGCGTCTTTTTGCTTTTGAGCGTTTGCGTTTTTAACTTTGGGCAGGTACGTAGAGGAAGTCTTTTGATCTGCAAGCATGGAACCACAGTGTTTGCATTTTATAGCAACAAGCTTGATAGTTTCTCCACAAAACTGACACTCCTTCGTGTCGGTAGAGCTTGACCTTGGTTCAATCGGTTCAACTTCAATGAAACCTTCCCCGGCATTCGCCTGTCGTACATTGCTTTTATAAATCGAAGACTTGTCGCGAATGACGCGCGCGCGTGCCTCCATATTCGCAGCGTCGAGCAGTCGAGTCTTTTTTTCTTTGAGCAGAGTTGCATACGCTTCTAAACAATCCGCCAGTCTCGGATCGTCAGATCCGAATTCAGCCTCGACACTTTTCAGAGCGATGTCTGCTTCCTGAAGTGCTTGCTCCATTCATTAGCAGCCTCAGTCAAAACTAAGTGTGTTCTGAAAGAAAAGCCAGTGGAAGACTATAAGTATGAAGATCGTATTCTCCAATTAAACGGAAAAGAGGAGATTGGTCTCCAGATCCGGCACTAGGATGACAAAATGATAGGAGCGCTAGGCAAGGAAAATGCGTTTACAGGAAGTCGAGACAATGCCGAAATCGCCGAGATAATCAACCAAGCAATCCTTCATAAATCCAGTGTTGACCCGGAACTAAAAACTAAGACTATTTTGCTGCTGCATATCCCCTCAGCGATTGGACAGATAGCTAGACAAGATCTTCAACAAAGATCTTTTGATCTCAAAGGCTTTAGAGTAGTCTGGATCTCGCCCTTTCAGGAAGAGTGCTTTGAAGTAATCAATATTCCAAGCGAGACAACTAGCTGACCGAGTCTAGGACCCGTGTGCTGCGCTCTTGTCCCACTGCAACCTTCTCAACTTGCATCAAGCCCAATAAGTGCTGACAATTCTTTCCATGTGCAATCTCAATCTCTCCATCGACACAACGATATAAGGCACAAGCGTGTCGGACGAGACGGTCTGATTTGCCAACCTCTTCAACACGTAATAGGGCAGCTCAAGCCGTTCTGCGGCAGAGAGAAAAGTTCTGCGCAGATCGTGGATCATGAACTTGCAGCCACTCCGATCTCGCAACTTTGGCAACCAAAATCTAAAACAAGTTATGTGCCCTTTGTCGTTTTTGCCAGGGAAGACCCAAGGCGAGCTGCTGCGCATGTCATATCTCTGCTTCAACAAATCGAACAGAAACGACGGCAGGGGCAAGACGTGATCACGATGATTCTTGGCTTGCTCTCTGCGGATCGTCAGAGTCTTCGCCTGGAAGTCGATATCCGACCACCTGAGATTTGTGCCTTCGCATTTCCGAACTCCCGTAAATAAGAGCAGCAGGAAGTAATCTCGGACCGCAGGATTCTCCATTGACATCGCTGCTTTGTAAAAGTCTGCAAGCTTGTACTCGGGGATCACGCCTGTGCGCGGATGCACTCTAACCACGCTCTGGTCTTTGTGAGCCTGCTGACTGGATTAACTGGAATCAAGGGCTTACCGTCCACCTCATACTTCTCAGCAGCGTAATTGAGCAAGGATTGGAGTGTCTTTAAACAGAAGTTGGAGTAAGCTCGACCTGGGTGACCATGCTTAGTCCCACTTGCAAGTTGCCGATGCCGATCTTCAACCATGTTCTTTGTGATCTCGACGACTGGCTTGTTGAGCCAATCTTTCAGACTCTTCTTGATCACCCGTCTGTACTCAGTTACGGTTGATTTCTTAAGTTGTTTAACAGCTAGATATTCTTCGAGCACTTCGATGAGAGTGATCGAGTTGGCCTTCTCGTTGCGCTTTTCCAAATGCGGATCGAAGCCTGAGGTCATCTCAGCAAGGAGCTTTCGAGCTTTAGTTCTTGCCTCTTCTAGTGTGATCAAGTCGGCTCTTCCGATTGTCGCTCTGCGCTGCTTGCCATTGACTCGGCACTCGACAAAATAAGTCTTGCTTCGCTTGGTAATACTCAATCCGAATCCTCGAAGCTCGTCGTCTCGAATCAATTCCTTGCCGGAAGCGGGGGCGCTCCTAATATCAACAATTTTCTGGGTAAGTTTAGCCATCGATCAGCCCTCAAATAAGTCAGCAAAGTGGTCAGCAACTAGTCAGCACAAGATCGCCTTGCGTAATATCACAAGTAGAGGTGGATGTGGTTCCTATGCGGCTTTCCACGATTCTACACCTGCCGAAGTAGATCGAAAATTAAATCGACATCGCATAGCTGCGAAAGGAATGTTGTGAAGCTGGAGATACAAGAGCGGTTGGCTCAATTCGAGGTGTCGCTTGATAATGTCGCTGAGCGTAAAAGTAGACAAATTAACCTAAAACGCAGTCACCATGCGGCTTTAGATTGTTCTGCTGCACAAGCCGAAAATCGAGGGAAAAGTCAAAACCCCTAACTGAAAAACGGATGCTACTCCGCTGGAAAGGCAGAGAGGGTCTGAGACAGCAGAAGTGAGGTGTATTTAGTGGTCGGAGACGAGATTGGCGAACGAACTGTTTTGATATGCGCCTATTTCGCTATTGTGGATGGACGATTCAACACCTTGGCTGCATCATACATGCCATTGCCGAATCGTTTTCGTGGTCCTTTAGGGTCAATAAATGTCTGAGAGGTGGTCTCGGCAGCTTCAGCGTTTATCGTCTGCCACATGGAGTGTTGAATAAATGGAGAGCGCAAGACATAGGACCTTAGCTTATTAAACTGGTCAAATTTTGCTTCCAATTGAACATCGAGATTGTGACCACTTAAGTCTTCCGCTTTAAGAGCAAATATTTGAATTTGAGCTGTCGTTCTGGATTTGCCCCACATTGTGTGAGCAGTCTCCAGTGTTATATCACCCAACGTTTTGGACGATTGAGGTATCAGTTTCGCTGATCCATCGGAATAAACGGCTAGCGATAAGTTGGTAGTGCCAGACATCGAACGAAGCCGATATATTGTTTGGTTAGCGTCTTTAGGCGATGTGGCATTAACGCTTTCGGCAGACCAAGCACGGGACGCGAGTGAAACAATCACAATCAGGAAGAGCAAGCATGCGGAAGTTTTTTTCATCATCTTTTACCGAATAGTCTATTCAATCATAGCTCACTCCGATAGTGCGTGAGCTTGTTCAGGTTGGTGTGAATTGGTCCGAACCTTCCCAGCCATGTAGCTCAGGTGCAATAGGAGCGTAGGGATTGGGAGTTACGTGATCTGAAGGACTTGGTGATGGATCATTCTGTGCCGGTGGGTGTGAACCCCCGTTTATGCAAAGAAAGAAGCAGGTGAAGAAATCCATGTATTGCAAAGTATCCATGTAGTTACAGTAGCTGGAGCAGCCAAAACGAGCTGTGCAAGCGCGCTGAGCTGGATTCGGATTGGGGTTTCCTGGATTGCTTGGAGGTATGGAAACACCTGCGCCTTGTAAGCCTGAGCTGTCAGTGTACCCAACCGGATAATTTGAAACGTAGTCGTATAAGTTGACTCCTCCACGTTCTGTGAGCGGATCGCGATTGATCCAGCGACCCAGACCGCTACTGTAAGAACGGGTTCTTGTTAGATTGAGCCCACTTCGAGCATGAAGATAGTAGCCTGCATAGCCGAAGTCGGAACCGACCGTCTCACTGATCTTTGTCACTCGACCGTAAGGGTCAAATGCGTACTGAGCCTGGGTCACACCCGAATTATCCATTAATTCGCGCACGGAACCGAGATGATCTAAATCGTAAAAGTACTTTGTGGCGCTATTCATTTGACCTCGGTTAAAGAACTTTTTCGTCAGGGTTCCTGTCCCGTCTCGCTCCTCACAAGCCTTGAAGGTCCTCATCTTGTCCATCGCCCAAACAAACTGCTTGGTACTCGTGACAGATCCAGCCGTTGTTTCAACAATCGAGACATTCCTCGAAAGCCCGTCATATACAAACGTCGAGAAATTGTTTGAGCCTGGATAAGTGATCTTAATCATCCTGTTCTCGGCGTCCCAACTGTAGCTGTTTGTGCCGTCGCTCAACATATTGCCGTTCAGGTCGTAAGTAAGTGTCGAGCTGGTTGCTACGTTGACTGAAAGCGCATAACCATTAGTTTTGGTGTTGCTGCTTCCATCCACGGCTGTTGCAGAAACCAGGCTTGAACCTGTCGGAAGCAGTGCGTTGCCCGAGAAACTTTGCGACCAAGCGAGCGTTGCTGCATTGGAAACCTTTATACCCAATGCTTTGAGTGTTGAGTCTGCATTGATCAAGTCAGCAAGCGCTTTTGAGATGCTGGTCAAAGTATCTCCAGAAACAACCGTGTAAACAATATTCTTCAATCCACCGGCAAGAAGTGGACTGCGAGCAGTGATTGTAACGGTATTACTCGTGGTGACTGCGCCTCCAATCGTTATCGCTGCGCTGCCGCGATTGGCATTTGAGATCGAGACCGTCTCTGTGCCGCTTGAGCTGCCTGTGAAGTAGGTGTAGGGGTTGAGAGTGACTATGTTAGCTGCAGATGTTGCCTGGACGCCAACACCTTGCAGAGACGTATCTGCGTTGATAGCATTCTTCAATGCCGTAGCAATTGTCGTTGTCGTGTCCCCCCCGACGACGGTATATTGAATTGTTTTTTGCCCACTAACTAAATTAGCGTTTTGAACAACAATTGACAGCACATCACCCGTCGTCACGGTTCCTGTGATTGTTGCAGTCGTGCTCTCATCAGAAGCGGAAGCCAGGGCTATCGATTCCGACCCTGCTTCTGTCACTGTGCCCACTACGCCAAACGGGTTTGGTTGGGCATTCGCGGCAGCGCTTGTGCCAATGCCAAAAGAGTTGCCTGAAAGATTTATGCCCGTCGTAATCAGGGCCGAGAGAGGGGCATTTTGGCTGATTGCATTGCTCAAGCCTGTAGCAACAGTTGTTGTCGTGTCGCCCGCTTTGGTCGTATAAGACACCGTTTCAGAGCCAGATTGCAAGCGCACGTCAGAGATGGTCAACGATAAGGTGTCGCCGACTGTCACTGTTCCTCCGACTGTGAGCTTATACATAGGTCCGAAGATCCACTGCCCGGGTGTGTAAGCAATAGTCAAAGTCTCAGTGGCCGTTCTGTTAGAACGAGCTGAGAAACTTGTGGCGGTAGATGGCAACGATGACCGCACATCAAGGACGGGCGTGGCGAGTGTGGCTGAAGAGACTGGTTTATCAGTATCTCCCTTGAAGAACGTAGAACCACCAGCCGTAATGCTCTTTAGTTCATTGACGTTGTTATACGTTGATTGCAGAACGCCAATTCCAGTCCCTAGAGTAAGAGTCTCTGTTGCTCCGGCACTCTTTGAAGTGACATAAGTCGTCAAATTAGGCGAAAGAGATTTCAAACTAACAACGGTTGATGAGGCTGTTGCTGTCACTCCAAGTGCGGTCAACGTGGCATCAGCGTTTATGGCAGCTGCCAAATTTGTGGCAATGGTGGATAAGGTGTCTGCCGCGAGCACGGTGTAACTGATCGGTTTAGAGCCGCCAGCCAAGCCGATATCGTAGACGTTTACAGTGACAACGTTGCCGGTCGTTTTGGTGCCGCCAATCGCGACCACCTGCCAGCCAAATTTCGCTGGAGCGATAAGCATGTTCTCGGTGGCTGTGCTATTGAAGCTCTGCCTGTATGTTGTCGAATTCGGCGATTTGCTTTGCAGAGTAACCACAGCACCAGTTGAAGTTGCAGTGATTCCACTGTTTTGCAAGTTCGTGTTTGCATTGACTGCAGCTGCCACTCCAGTTGCGATCGTAGTCAGTGTATCTCCGGCTAGTACTGTGTAGGGAATAGCCTGCTTGCCGGATGGCAACCCGGCGTCAAAAACAGTCAGGGTAATCACGTCACCAGTTGTTTTCGTTCCACCTATGGTGGCAAGCTGATTTTGATTCGGATTGACAGAAAGTGTAATCAATTCGGTGGCGCTCCCGCTTACAGAAGACGCATATCCTGTCGCATTCGTTGAATTGGAGGTGACACTGACAACGGCCGCAGCGGAAGTGGCACTCACTCCAAGCGTAGTCAGCTGCGCGTCTGCGTTAATGGCATTTTTCACACCTGTAGCAATTGTTGTGAGAGTGTCTCCCGCCAGGGTTGTGTACGTGACAGATCGCTGACCTCCTGTGAGAGCCGGATCTTTCACAGTAATCGTTATGATGTCCCCGGTCGTTTTCGATCCACCAATAATGATATTTTCCAGAGCGTTTTTGAATATACCAAAAGTTATCGTTTCCGTTCCCACTACAGAGGACGTGTAGGTCGTTATGTTGTTCGAAGCTGACTTAATGTTGATGTACGTGTTTGTGCTGTTGGCATTGGCTGTGATACCAGCTGTGCGCAAACTGCTGTCGTTGTTGATTGCTGTTGCCAGACCTTGCGCAATCGTGGCGAGCGTGTCTCCCGCAAGGACTGTGTAACTTACCGCCTTTGAGCCGCCAGAGAGCGCTGCATCAAATGCCGTTATTGTGAGCACATTGCCCGTCGTTTTGGTGCCCCCGATTCGCGCGGTGCTTATGCTGTTCATCTGCACGGATGTTCGATTGGAGGCGGCATCGTAGCCGTAATAAAACTCTTTGGCAAACGGTGACTGTGGTGCTCCGGACCCTGCCTGAGCACTCGTTAGCTGACCGGCGGCGTCATAGCCTAGGTTATAGAATAGGTTGCCACCATTTTGTTGCTGCTGCCATTGCGTGATTTGACCGGCAGAGTCGTATTGGTAGTCAAATTGTGAAAGCCTACCTCCGGTAGGATTTAAGTTTGAAATCTGTTGCAATCTTTGATCGCCAACATTTGGAAACCAGCTAAAGTTAGTCACCTGGCTGTTTGGGTAGGTTATGGACGACAGTCGCGTTGTTCCCTTTGACGAGCCGACTGTGTTGTCCACGTATGCATATCCAAAATTCCCAAGAGCATTTGCTTCCTGCGTGATTCGGCTCATGGCGTCATATGACCAGGTGACTGAGTTGCTCGCGCCGTTGATCGAGCGATTGGTCGTGCGCCCCAATACATCGTATGAGTACGATATGTCTGAGTTTGGAATCACATCGTTATGGATAAGCGAAAGCATGCCTCCACCTGTAGTGGCGGTGCCTCCAGGGGCTATGTAGTTATTGTAAGTGTATGAATACGTGCCCCAATCAGGCTTTGCTACGCTTGCAAGTCGTTTATAGTTCGCGTCCCAGGCGTAAACTACTGAGCTGGTAGGGTTAACAGCGTTGAGGTAACCGACCACATTTTGCGTGTCGTCTGAATTGAACATGTAGACAGTTTTTTGAGAGAGAGCGTCCGTTTTAAACTTTAGACGAGATGCAAAACCCTCATACTCATATTTGACCGCAGTTCCATCAGCATAAGTTTTTAAAATTGGACGGCCTTGTAGGTCGTGCTGCCAGGTGGTTACTCTCCCCATCGGATCTGTGAGCGCGCCAAGTGACCCACAATCACACCAGGTGTACGTGGTTTTTCGTCCCAACGGGTCGATTTGGTAGGCATGTCTCTGCATACTGTCGTAGGCATCTTGGGCGGTGCGTCCGATTCTATCCTTCTGCAAAACAGCATCGAGCCTGTCGTAGACAATTTGTTCGGTACTCCCATCTGGGTACAAGGTTTGAACCAGCCGGTTGGCATTGTCGAAACTCGATACAACTGTGTACCCCTCAGAATCGGTTGTTTGAGATAGCCGCCCGTAGCTGTCATAGGCAAAAGTTGTAATGTCGTTGCTTCCAGCTAGTGGACCGTCAATTTTCGTTAGATAGTTGCTGGTGTATGTCATCGTCGTGACATTTGAATTTGCATCAGTCACGGTGAGCAACTGCTCGGCGCCGTTATAACTGTAATTAGTCACTTGTCCCGACCCATCTGTGTAGGTAAGCGGGCGATGGTGCGAATCGTACGTCCAGCCGCCCATGAAGCGGCTGTTACCACGTTGAGTTTCTGTGATCTGCGTCAGGTCAATATTATTCGCGGCATATTGGTATGAAAACGTTCTGTTCTGGGGATCTACTGATTGAGTAACTTTGCCTAGTGTATTGTATTGATAGTCCGTTGTCCGAGCCGCACCATTGCGCAGAAGCGACGGTGTCAGCGTGTACGCACTGTTGGCAATGTTTGTGCCGGTTGTAGCCCAGTTGTACGACGTTACGTTTACTACCGGTCCACTGGAAGTGGCTGTGATGAAGTACGCTTGATAGGTTGTGTTGGAATTGATCAGTGCAGCAATGCCTGCAGCTATGTTCGTTAGAGTGTCGCCCGCAACCACGTGATAGGAGATAACGGGTGAAGAAAAACTACTAGTTAGAAATAAATTCGCAAAGTCGCCAGTCACAGCCGTGCCACCAACTGTGATCGCCATTGTCTGACGTTGCGCTGACTTCAACGTCAGTGGTTGAGTAGCACCACCAGCGGGTTGAACGACGACGTTGACTCCTGGGTAGTCAGCGCTCAAATATATGGACGCTCCGGCAGCTACCGCTGTCACCTTCCCTACTGCCTGAACTGCTGCACTGCTGTTTATCACATTTGCAAAGTTTGTCGCGATCGAGTTCAGCGTATCTCCGCCCACAACCGTATAAACCGGTGTGGTGGCACCCACTCCAACTATTTCCACAGCCACGACGTTTCCTGGAGTTGCGGTACCAGATAAGGTGACAACATCAGTTTGCGTGCCGGTACTTTGATTGGTTTGATTCGGCTTATCTATCGAGCCTCGATAATTCGGGCTGATTTGATTGGGATAAGTCAAATACGTGGTGCCTGCTTCAAGTGGATCTTTTGTCGACTGCGGTGCCGGACCCTCTAGACCAGTAGCAAAATCTAGTGTCCATCTCATCTGTCGACAATGCGTGTAGTCTTTATTGATGGGGTCACTCGGATAGCGATCTGTTGCCTCACGGTCCCAATAGTACGAAGTCTTGGTCTCGTTCAGCCAATTTTCAAGAACCAGCGTGGTCTGATCTGGATAGGTGAGCCTCAATCCGCGAGCGGGATATCCATTGTTGCCTGGTACATATTGTTGGAATGACGTAGTCCCGTAAGGTGTCGTCATCGCCGTGATGAAACTGGAATTTGGGTCATAAACAAATTTGCTCGTCAATGAAATTACATCGGTTATCGAGAGCAACCTTGTGTTCGTCGAATCGTAGCTGAAACTGCAAGTGCGAGAAAACGGATCTGCTATCGACGCCAGCTTGTAGAAACCTGAGTTACCGACAGTATTAGAAACATAACTAAGCGTCGATACTTGCCCAATTGCGTCTGTTATCGTTGTAATGCGGAAATTTACGTCGTACTGGATGAGAACCGAGTTGCCCTGTGGGTCGGTCATCTTCGTCATAAACCAATTGCCATTGGTATCAGTCAAATCGTAGACTTGCACTGCACCATCTGGCATGCGACGCTCATAAGTGGTGCCCGTGTTCACCATCTGAGCTTGCGAAAGCTGATCGGCTATGTACACACCACCGCTGAGATTTGCCACCTCAGTGCCACCACCGGGGACGCGCACAGTCAACTGCGAACCAGCTCCAACCGTGAGATAGGAACAGTAATAAAACTTCCAATTGAAACCTAGATTGGTGAAGGTGTACGAGCCCGGTTGATTCGTCTCTTCCTGGTTGTAATTGACATTGAAATTTATCGGATCTCCAAGCGGAGGCGTATAAGACAACGGTGTGTCATTGATGTTCAAACAAGTGTTCATAGCCCACATTGATGCACGGGCCATTCCACCACCTGCCGGACAAGAATCAGGCAACCTGGGCGCAGGCCCACGCATACAGTTCCCCGAGTGTCCCCCTGCCGCTCCCTTTCCCCAAACTTTTTCGCCTTCTTCCCTTGTCACTTTTGCCCAACCGGCAGGCAATGACCCCGCTGGTACTAAGAAATATCCATCGCTTTCTTCGTCGAGCGTCTTTTCTGTCGCACCAAATACGCCATCAGAAGCGAAAGTTGGATCTTTCACAACAACTATGCCCTGGGATTTTCCAGTTAAAGCGCTGAAATGAGAGAGTTTCCAGTGGATAATCGACGGAACGATTAGAGCCGCACCACTGGACTTTTTCGCCATCTGCATCTTTAGCCCAACCCGGTCAGCAAGATCTTTGACTTGAGCAAGATTAGTTCCTGATTCAGTAGATTTCGCATCTTCAATGAGCTTGCTCACTTTCGTCAATTGCGCCTGTGACAACAGATTGCCTACTGCATATGGTCCACATTTAAATGAATTTTGTGGCTCGACTTGCATCAGCCCTAATCCAGCGCTTGCATCTTTAACCATTTGCTCATCCGAGCCAAAAAGCGCACGGCTGCTTATTTCATTAAGCAATGCACTCAGTTCAGCCTTGCGACCCAAACGCGCGTTGATGATGCAGAGCATGGCGACGGCTCTGTCTGCAACGGCTTTTTGAGACGTTCCTGTTTCTTTTTTGCTTTGCTCCCACACAGAAGAAAAGAGTTGTAGTGCTCGAGATAAGTGCCCAGTCCGGAAACGTATCAATGCCATGTTTAACTGCAACGACGGCAACCAGCGAGAGTCTGCATTGTTCGATGCAAACTGGTCAAGTTCAGACAAGTTTTCGTTATCGTTTCTGTTTTTGAAAGCCATCACAGCTTTTGCGAGCGCCGCATTTTCTGAAGCTACAGCAGTACCATGCATAGGCACCAGAGGCTCCGGCAGAAGATGCGCAGTACTCAAATCGAGATCGCTCGGGTTGTCTGGCAAAGCAACTTTCGCCACAAACTTATGCAATTGCCTCGGTCCGGTCCTCACCTGCACGGGTTTGCTTGGCACAGTGCTAACGATTGACTCAGTCGCATTTACAGAACTTCGTGGCATGACGTTTGCAAAGTTCTTCACTGGTTGAACCGCGCAGTGGTCTGCTAGTGCAATGACGGGACAACTTGTTCCGAACATTAGCACCGCCATTGCGCTCGATGTCAGACGCCGTATTGAACCTGCTAGTTTATGTTCGTTTCTCATTATCCTGGTCTCTATTGTGTTAACGCTGATTGTTGTCTTGAGGAATACTTTGATTGGGCAGCTGCAGGTCTAGCTGCAGCGGAGTTGTGCCCGCACCGGGCGCAGGATATTTTGTCGAGTCTAGCGTGTAAGTTGCAGTCGTCACCCCACTTTGCACTCCTCTCATCACGGCTATAGCTTTCAAAGTCTGCGTCCATGCAATGTTTACAGGACCCACATACGGAGTCGACGTGGTACTAGGAGTGGTGCCATCAACGGTATAGAAAAAACTCGCTTCCGTTGGTCCTTCTATAGCTACCTGAGCTGGTGCCGCGAGTGTGGATGTTGCAACACTGAACACTGGCGCAGGGGTGCTGTTAGCAAGAAGCCCCTGGGTTCTAGTGAGCAGAAATCCCTCTAAAGTAGTCCGCTCCAGGGAAGTCAACTCCCTGTTGTAAACGAGCAGCTCTACTATCTGCCCGATGTAATTATTACCACCGCCACTGGCCTGCCCTACATAGTTATTAGACCTGAGCGTGTTCAACAAGCTGTTCATGGTAGTGCTTTGACTTTGCTGAACGGCATCGGTGAATATCGTCGCAGTGCCTGCGTTGTTGCTTGTTGCTTCAAGCATCTGAAACTTGTTCAAGGTAATTGCACTAGATGCGGTGACACTAGTGGGTGAAGAAACATTATAGGTGGAGAGAGCGGCACCAGTTGAACTCGTTAGCTGGAGCAGCAAATTGTTCGCCGCTGTGCCGTTGCCAAAATCAAGAACTCTGGCTCCAGCAGTAACAGAAGTCGGCTTCACAACGGCGAGTATTGAAAGACCGCTTGAAAAATCTGACATGCCGGCAGGAATTTGGAAATATTGCGACGCAGCAAAATTCACAGCAGGCAAATTGTTTAGAGCATTTGATACCAGCGTCGGCCTGTTACCAGATACCGTCTGGCTGGCATCGTTGCCCAAGCCTGAAGCATCACCCCAGTTGCTGATAGCGCCACTGCTACTGGTGACATTTGCGTCTGAGCGTAACCAGAGCTGTAAGCCTGAGCGTGGTACAGGAAGAGTCGTGGCATCGACCTTGAACACCCCTGATGCGACAGAACTGTTATTGAAAAATGGAGCAATCGCCACAGCGTTTACTGTCTGACTCTTGTTCAACGTGATCGGATTTGCACCCAACCACTGCGAACTAGATGAGTTCGGAGCACTTCCGTCACTGGTGAAGTACACTGTCGCTCCTTGGTCTTGATTTAACACTAAGGTTTGCCCAGGCAAAACAATTGCTCCGCTCTTTGGCGAGAATGTCGGCGCGTTCAACGTAGGTGCGGAGCCGATGCCATACTTAGACAAGACATATGACTCAACCATGGCACGGGTGCTGGCATTTACATTCGAGTACAAAATCACTTCGGCAATGTTGCCGTTGAAAATATTCGTCGCACCCACGCCGGACCCGATAAAACAATTGTTTCTCGTCACGTTCGCGGGGTTTTGCATGGTCGTTTTCTGAATTACCTGCGAACCATTTACGTAAATGGTTCCTGTGCCAGTCCCGGCTGTTGCTCCAGGTTGCAACGTCAACTCAAGCAGCTTGTACTGCGATGTAGACAATGGGTTAGTAGTCGTTGTGACGGTGCTGCTCGTTGTGCTGTTATACGAAGTCAGTGAAGCTTGCGTACCGATACACTGAGAAAAAACTGAATCCGTATCCGACGTATTTCCAAAGTAAGCCGGGTCACCAGTCGCAACTGCGCTGGACGGCTTGAGAACGATGAACATCGAACATCCGTTTGACAAAGCCGCGTAGTCAGCCGCCAGGTTTAAGTATTGGGTTCCACTGAATGACAAAGATGGCAGAACACTGTTGTTCAGTACACCTGTGACAAGAGCTGGCTTCAGAGCACCAGTAGACTGTGTAGCGTTCCTTCCATTTCCACTCTGGTCAGCCCAGGAACTAATTGCAGTCGTTCCCGTAACTCCTAGATCTCCACGCAACCAGAGCAACAGATCTGAGCTTGGCTGGGGTACCGAAGTCATGTACGAAACGTAATCCATCACACCTGTATTTAAGGTGCTTGTAGTGCTGGACGAACAAAAACCGACGTAGTACAACTTCGGCATTATGTTCGTCTGCGTATAGCTGCCGAGAGATGTGAAGTTCTCGGGATCTGACTGCGAATAATAGCCAGTGATTGTGTCACCTGATTTGACAAGCCTCACATACACCGGCAATGTGACTGCTGGTCCAGTCACGGTAACTGAACTGTTGTTGTTCTGCGGTCGATAAGTGAAAGAAATCGTGCCACCAACTGTGACACCTATACTTGCCATACCACACGCCTGCGCTATGTCCGATTCACGCATCATTAAGCCTGTGTACGCGTTTGTACTGGCTACGCTTTGACTTGTGATCCTTCCCCTGATCTCTGTATTACCCGCCGCCGTCGTACGGGCGAAAGTCAACTGGTCTGCGCCAGGGTTGGAAAAGCCAGACCCAGCACCGCTTGTGCTGTAAGTCGGAGGTGTGGCAGCGCCGTTATAGACGAAAGTCCCAGCAGTCGGAGTGTAAGCCATGTCCGCCGGGATGTACGTCTGAGCTGAAGCAATCTCACCGCAGGAAAAACTTCCCAGTGCTGCCAAAAAAAATGCGCAAAGGCAGATCGCAAGCTTTCGTTCTAATGATTTTAAAGCCTTTTCCAAATTCAATGATCGAGCAGCACAAAACATGGGAGTATTCCTCACGCAAATAAAACTATACGAGTGCAACCGCCACATCTCGCGAAGTGGGTTGTTGAGTGCTTAAAAAATTGCCACCACGAACCTTACCACAAGTGTAGCTTTCTGACGACACGCAAATCCGACTCAAGCCGAAAAATTTTCCACGAGTGAGAAAAAAAATGAGTCAAAAATCATGCCATCACGAATGGTTATGACCTTTTAGCTCCTGCTAGCGATTCATAAAAAATTCAGTCGTACGCGGAACAGGGCGGCGCCTTAAGTCTATGAGTCTGCTATCCAAAGTAGTGTTTTTTCTTGGTTAAAGATCATGGGCAAATCCCTTTTACACGGTGAGCGACTCTGGGTTTTCGGGACTCCTGGGCCAAACGTTCGTGCGATATTCATCCGCCGGGTCGGCCCATTGTGCAATACCAAATATGGCTGCACAAGAGACATTATATCAGAAATCAAGACGCATGCACGCGTAAACCGGCTAAACAAGCCACTCGCGCAACTAGACACTTTTAAACAACAATCGCAAAAGCCCATTGCAGTATAGACTTCGGGACTTTTCTATCTTTCGTACTACAGGTTTGACGCTACGTATTTATAGGCTGCCCCTCGTCATAAACCTGTTAGTCACCGCATACGGTGCCCTGCATCATCGTTACTGAAACAAAGATAACTCTGCCACTCTTTTATCTGATTCACTCGAGGATCCTCACATCGAAGAAGATAAGCGATACATTCAGAGTAACGGCTCTCGAACTCGACGTCGATCTTCTTAAGAATCCTAGTCGTCGCAATCGATTTGCGCACACCCACACAGCCGTTAAACAGAGCAATCGGTTCTGAATGCCACAAGCCCAATTCGATCAACCGATCTAAATACTTTTGGTGAACCATATAAATTCTCCCTGGCATACGACTGTTGTTCTTTCGTCGTCAGGAACCGCTATAATGCCGTCGTCACGATGGGAGAAAAGTACCTGTGCCTACTTTGTTCATTTTAGTCTGGATATTTTGCATGCTTCCTTCTCCTTCAATGGCCGGTGTCCAAAGCGAAAATACACCTGCACCCATTCAATCACCCGCGAATGCCTCCAACTTAACGGTCAATGAAATCTGGGCTCGCAATAATCTGGTCGAGCATCATACCGAAGCGGGCCCCATTGCTTGCTACGATCCCCAAGTGCAGTTCGATGAAGACAAATGGCTATCTGACTGGATCTGGCGAGAGCATATGCTAGTCGACATCATGGTCAACAAAAGATTTTTACACAAGAACAGGTCATACATGGCTCGACTGTTTGATGAACGACCGTTAGATTTTGCTGGCGTAACGCGGTACAGCCTGCGAAAAAACTCGGGGCGCTGCGGCAATGTGCCTCAATGTTATTTGGAGGTCGTATACGACAAAGACCAGAACTTGATTCGATACCGCTCTCAATATCTTGAGGACGGCGGCGGTTGTATACCAATCAACAGCAACTGGGTCGAATAGCGTTTCATCCAACACTGAACTTACGAAGTGAGCACATAGACGCCGGGCTCTTTTAGGCATGTGAAAATTAGGAGGTTCGCCGTGACAGTTTTGAGGGCTTTGCCGATATTATCCGTTTTGCTGCTTGCTGCTGTCTTACCCGTCCCAGCAACCGCAAGGGATAACAGCCTCCCGACGTTCAAGCTGACGATAAAACCGCTGTCTATGGAGAAGACGGTTTTTGACATAGAAGGCGATGTTGCAATCACTGCACCAAGTCTATCTTTTGTCCTGATGCCCTGGCATGCTTATAAATTCGTGCACGATGGAAACAAAGTCGAGGTGAAAGACAGCACTAAAATTCCTTTCAGCGACCATCGTGCCGCTAATCACGTCCAATTCAGCGGGACAACGGAAATGCGTGGGCAAAAATGTGTAGCAGCAGATGGAGAGATTTATTGCCTGAACAACTCCTTACCTAATCCTGAAGTCATCTCGAACGGCAGCTATTACGATGTTAGCTTCGTCTTGCCGCACGGGATATCTGCTCTGGCAGCCGATAGCGAAGTGATACAGTTACATGGTCTTGAATTTCAACTTGCCAAACTTTCTCAACCCATTATTGAGCGATTGAACGAAACAAGAATAGAGTTCATTTTTCCGGAAGGATTCCAGGCAAAGCAAGAATATCTCGAATACATCAAAGAGTGTTTGGCTACCGATTTAAAACAATTTGGAAAGCTGCCGTTTTCGACTATAAAGATTGGTGTGATTCGTCGTGGTGGCACCAGCGAAATCAATGGCAACCCGAGTGGCAATCTTATCCTGTTCTCGCGCACCGCGTTAGGGGATCCAGTCGCCATCAACTCACTAAGTCAGCTCGATATTCATGAAGACCTTTCTGACGGATTGCGCAAGTTGATAATCGCTCACGAAGTCGCTCATTTCTGGTTCGGCAGTAAGTACCTCGGACAGGATGGTTGGATGCAGGAAGGAATTCCGCAGTACATAGGACTTGTTGCGGCAACAAAAGGCGAATCAGAACAACACGTCAAGGCAATGCTTTCATTTTTTGAAAAAAAGGCCGAGCGTGTTCTTAGCGGTCCCATTCCCAACACCAAGTTCGAAGAAGAAAGTCCTGGGTTCGAACGTGACTATTACCAGGCTCCACTTGTTCTGTACAAACTGGGCAAACAGATGGGCCATGATCGACTGATTACGTTTTTGGTTTCAGTTTATGCAGAAAAACGAGATCCAACTTTTGCCGATTTTGACCGAAGGTTTGTTAGGGACTTTCCGAGCTACGTTCCGCTGTGGCGAAAACTTTGGAAATTAGATTCTTGAGATAGCTGTGCCAGAACATCTCAATAGTTTCCTAGCGAGAAAATTATCAACAACCGGTAAATTTTCAGCAATTTGTGCACAAGGATAACGCATCTCACCGAAGGAAAAATAATAGTGTAAAGTGGATGTGTGCCACCACCCATGACCATCGTCACGGACGATTGCAGCCGATGCCTACCTATCGAAACCAATTAAAATCGGAATAAGGCGATTCCCCTACAACATGATGGCTTCCGACGTTCCGCCACTAAATCCGGTGCCGTCGGAAAACATCAATGCCTTCGATAATCCGCCGAACCCAATCCTGTAGCGGAGAAAGTTCTGTTTCAAGATTCTCCTTCCCTGCAAGAACCCAACTCATTGAATAATCCATCCAAGCTCCGCCAACATCTCCAATGTGCATTTTGACTACAGCACGTTCCCGATAAAAACCCGAATAGAAATAAGGATCGAGCCATACAGCCGCATTGTAATCTGCAATCGCACCAGAATAATCTTCGAGATAGAAGCGCATATCACCGCGAAACAGCAGATACATTTTGACGTTATCAATGCTCTTATCGAACCGAATCGCCTCACTGAAATCATCAATCGCGTGAGAAGCATCGCGCGACAGATCCCAGCGCGCCCAGGCGCGCTCTGCGTAAAGGTCGGCTCCGAACGGATTCAACTGCACTGCAAGATTGTAATCATCCAGCGCTCCCCTGAAATCCCTCAATTTTGATCGAACCTGTGCTCGCTCAGACAACAAACTAGCATCCTGAGGCGAGAGTGAAATCGCTGCAGTTAAATCCTCTATGGCTTTCCGATCCTGCCCAAGCTTCAACCACACCCGCGATCTCAAATCGTAAGCAGCTGCGTTACCCGGACCACAATCAACAGCAAGATCGCAATATCTCAACGCCTCCTCGAACTTACCCGCCTCAACTGAAGCTTGAGCAAAATTGATGTAGTCGTCTGAATCCAGTATGAAACAAGCCCGAACTTGCTTACTGACACTCAGCGCGGCATCACCCAAACAATGCACAGGACAAGCCCACACTGCATTGCCCAGTGACCAAATCAGCCCAACCACGATAAAACACGTAGATAACACTCTCATGCAAACAGCTTACACGCGCTCCAACATCCGGCCAACCGTAAATTCCCTGGATCCATAGAATAGAACCCACATCTGTCGCCATTGTTCAAAACCCTCCAATCAGGTGACGCCGAAGATCTCGCCATCACAACAACTCAATTGCCCCCGATGGTTCAGGAACGTTGAATAGTCATTTAACGCAGCTATCCGGCACAAAAAAAATTCTGGTGCAAGTTGCATCAATTGCATCAATTTGCAGCAAGTTGCTGTACTGGAATTGACTATCCATGCGGGTCTTGCAATTTTCTAAATTGTAGCTACAATGCAAATAACCTCAGTACGAAGGAGCTGCTATGAGTAAAAAATGCGAAAACTGCAAAACACTGGAATCTAAACTAACAGCGTTGAAAAATGCGCATATCAAAGCGATTGAAGCCTTGCTAAAGGCTAAAAGAACAACCCCGTAAATGTCTCGTTCGCATCTTTTCGTAAGGCTCAATTTGCGCTGCATAAGTTGGGTAAAGCCTAGACAGGAGGGAACGCCGCCTCGTGTCCACAGAATCACAAACTGATTTTGCACAAATAGCTGAGTCCGCGCGCATTGGACTGCAGAATCTGACTTCTCTGGTGGCGGAATTCTCGCAACCAAAGGGCGATATGTTCTTCGCAGAAATCGACTACGCCGTCAGAATGATTCAGCGAATTGAAATTATTCTGCGGCGGATGTCCTCAGTAAGCAATCATGCACGTGAACTAAGAATCAAGCTTTGGGACTATTTGCCAACCGATGATTCAAATACGGTATCCGAATTCGTAAGTCAGTTGTATACGGAGCTTAGCGACACGACTTTTGTACTCGAAATGGATTTTGAGTCGCTCTACAGAAATGGAACTGTTCTTTTAGATCAGCTGGCTGCCATATCTGGTCGAATCGCCGGTCTTCAGAAACGTTGCACTTACTCTCGTATGATCGAAAAGTTTTTCTCGACCAATGAATTTTCAACCGCGATTCAACCCTTATGGAGTGCACATCGCAAAGAACTTCTGGCGCACTACGGCGGATTTAAGCTTTTCCGTGACAAATTTCTCGATCATCACGAAATCGCTTTCACTGCTGGTGTTGCCGCGAGTGTGCGCGGCTACGATTTTCGGCTCTGTAGATTTAGTTACCCCGCGATGACCGCAGTCGAACAAGAAAAAATACAACAAGACATATTGCCAATTACGTCCAAATGCTCTCAATCCCTTCGTGACAGAATAAGCCCAGAATCTGGGGTGTCATTGTTTCGTATTCTTTTGGAAAATCTCGATGAATTTAACCTGGACGAAATACGTCACATTGAAAAAATGGCTTCAAAATACGGACTCGAATCACCTTCTTTCGAAAAGGTTGGCACAGATATTTTGAAACTGACCACCAATACGAGCGCTATTCTATGCTCTATCGCCAAAAACAACTTGGACCGCATCAGACTAAACTAGATGTTGCTTGACCCTCATATTTGTCGATTTTTGCGATCAAAGTTCGATTCCACCAGGAAAAAGGTCAGATCCACCGACAAAAACGTAAGCTGCAATTATTGTATCTGTTCCAAGGAATTAAAATTTTTCAGTGCGCTCTGCAGAGCGTTAGCCGTAGTTAGCAACGTCTGCCGCTCTTCTGTGAGCTGACTCATTATGTTAGCGCGATCAGCGACATAAGCTGACCTGTTTACAAGGTTTTCTGGAAGAGTGATAGGCGCCGTGCGTTTGGATATCCATTCGCCCAGCTCACGACTATCATTGAGTAATTCGCCAACTGCGTTTGACACCTCAGCTTTGATCACGGTTGCCTTGTTTAATAGCTCAGGATCAACTCTCGCATTTTTAAAAGCACTCATTTCTGGTTGACTTTTCTGAATTTCCAATCGTAATTCATTCGACTTTTTTTGATTAGCAACAATCTGCTCCATTAAGTTAGCTGTCTGTGCCAGATCTGAGACGGTCTTAGTAATTATCGTAATTGAGTTTTTGTCTTTGGTGGCAGTTGATTGTATGAGCTGAGGGTTCATTTTAAACTCGAGATTCGCTATTTTCTCCACAACGTTATTTTGTTCAAGCCCAAGTGCCACAACCTTTAAGAATAATCTCTCAAATTTTATTTTGCATGCGAGTGCGTGAAAGCTAGCTAAAGTCGCTCGTTTTTGAGCTCCATCGACTTCAACGTCTACTCTCCAATCGTCATGTTCTTTTCGACGCTCCGAAAACTTGCGGGTATTCTCATATGCTTGATTGATATTTTGGGACGTCAGAGAAAACAATTCTTGCCTACTTTGAACTTCCTGTAAGCTGCTCGCCCGCGGCGCATTTTTGACTTGACTGTAAGCGACATCCATTTCTGTTTTCGCCTTGTCCGACGCAACTTTGAGTTCAGACATCATGGCGTTGAAATTTGTTTTCTTCTTCGCTTCTGCCGCTGTCTGCAAGCTCACCACAAAGTTTTGGGCTGTCTCCAAATCCTCTCTTGCCACATTCCACGACTGAACGGCTCCTTCTGACTTCTGGGTTGCGGTGTGCAGTTTCGCTTGCACATTTATCAGTGCATCTTTGAAGATGAGTAATTGTGGACTTGTAGGTGAGGCTTTTTGCGTTGCGGTAACCTTACTTCCCTGCAACTTCAAGACACCGTGATTCACTGAGATGCTTTGACTCTTATTATTTGCTGCACTCGGGATAAGAGAATATTCGGCGAAAACTAACGCTAATAAAAGGAGCAGAGTGTTTTTTTGTAGTTCGATTATCATCTCTGCACTCTAATTCGTTTTCGAAATCGGTTTTGGTATTGAGCTGAGCAAGAAAGCAAACCTTCAAACGATGTTCCACTAATGCTAGCTTAAGGTGATTCGAACAATACTATAGCGGTATAAAGTGAGAGTTTCGTGCCGGCAAGTTGCCTTAGCCCCATAGGTCTAAATAATAATAATGGTTTCCGGAAACCTAGCAATTTTCTGGAAAAGACTCTATTATTGACTTATGAGTGATGAAAATCGATGTCCTAGATGCTTCAACCAAATTACAGATGCCCAATTAAAAACACTTTGGGCAGAGTTTTGCGGTCGTCAGAAGTCCGAACGCAAGGCCATCTCTTCAAAGTTAAATGGAAAAAAGGGAGGCCGACCTGTGACCTATATGCAAACTATGTACGATTCAATTCCTGAGTCAATTGAAATACTAAATTTGAAACTCGAAAAGGAAAACGCACAAAACATATTCCATATGAAACGCTTAGACTCTATGTCTCCTTCAACAATCGGTTTCGAGTTGGTGTGCGCCGACATTCATTGGCATTGCTTCTGGGATGGAATCAGTGACTACATTTCAATAACAGAAGACGACAAAATGCGCCCGGGCATTAACCGCATAAATTATGCTGCAACTAGGGCCGCGCAGAAAATAGTACAAGACATTCATCGAGAGAAATTGATGCGCATGCCCGAAAATAGCGCTACGACAATCGAGTGGATTGAAACAATGACCGGGAAAAAATTTGAGCCGTTGTAATGTTCCGATTTTAAATGCTTTGCCAGACTGAAGTTCCAGGGTAACTGCCCTACCGGAGCGTCCGTAGAATTTCTTTCTTCAGTTGCTCATTAACACTATCGACTTGCTTGGGAAGCGATAAAAGGTCGACGAATAACAGTACCGTAAGTAGGATTCCAGGCAGAATAGCCCAGCTTGTTAGCAGCATTACTGCATAAACGATGCCTTCACCGGATCTTTTTAAATAGAATTTGTGACAGCCCAAACCGCCTACCAAAATGCACAACAGATAAGCAGTGCCCACATTCTTTTTACGTCGATTGAACTCGAACGTGAGCACCCCGAGGTCTTTGCTCGACAGAGCACGCATCTCGTTTGATAGTTCACTTGATGCGGTTTGATTGTTTTCGGCATCAATAAGTTCTCCGATTGTTTTCTCTCTAACCTTAGGCGCGGGCAGAGACTCTCCACAATATCTACATTTGATAGCGGCAGCCTTGATCTGTTCAGCGCAAAATGGACAAGTTTTGAATTCATCGGGCACGACATCTGCGGCAACGTTAGTTCGCTGAACCAGTAAGTCGTTTGCGCTGGCAGGTTCTGTGCTGGGTTTTGAAGCTAAATCTTCTGTTCCTTGCAAATCTCGAATAACACGCGCCCTTGCCTCAAAATTGGCTGCATCTAGCAGCCTGATTTTGTTCGCTTTTAGCAACGTCGAAAGAGATTCGAGCAATTCAGCCAGTCGAATATCATTACTGCCAAACTTCGATTCAATAACCTGGAGGTTTGCCTCCATCTTTTCGATCTTTTCTTCTGCTTCAATGTTGCTCATTGAGCATCCTTCCCAACGGTGAAATCGATGTGCCGAAGTCGCTGTTTCAACTACTAAATCTGTAACGCTTGCTAAATCACTCTAACCCTTTTCTCTCTTTTGGAAATCGCTTAACCAGTTTAATCATCAAATCGCTGAAGGCGTTAGTAAAATCTGCAACTGATTCGGACGGCTTTTCCGAGATTTCCTTATTTTTTATGTCCTCATTTGAATCTTCTAGGATCACCGGTGAGTGCCGGACCACTGATTCATCAACAAAAGTGAGCAGTGTGCGACTAGCCGAAATTACTGTATCTGCATATTCCAAAACTTCGCCAATAGTAAAGCTAAGGCGATCTCCAACTTTTAAATTTGCTCCGGTGTTCGCTAAGAAATCAGCATCAACGATGCCCATTTTGTGCTGAATCAAATGCCGACACTGAGCAATATAAACCATTTTTTTCTCAAATTCTGGATCTAAGTTTGCAAATGGATCACTGTTAAAGGTCCCACTATAAGCGTCACGTACTCCACGGAAAGAAGTAAAGGAATATTTTTCACGCAAGATGGTGCCCATGACGGCACTAAGGTTAAAGTTGTGTTGCTGGAGGACTGCTGCATGAATGTTTTTTCCGGACATTCCAATTGTGTCTTTCTTCACAAACAATGCACCGTGTGCGTACACCTCAGGGTGTGAATTTACACTGTGTTCCCAAAGATCACCGCTTAAAATTTCAAAAGCTGTCCACAACGAACTTACAGAATTTCTAAACAACTGCTCGAAGCCAACCAACCATTCTGTATTTTTTTCCAGTACGGGTCTCAAGAGAACTTTGATATTTTTAGACAGTCCGACGCCCTGCCAATCTGAGCAGATCTGAACAAATTCAACTGCTTTTGCAACGGCTATCCAGAGCTTGTCAGACGGGTTAAGAGGTGCCAGTGTAGTATCACTTTCATCGTCCAATTTCAAAGAAAAAAACTTCGCAGCGGACGTTGCTTCCTCGATAAGGGCCTTAGCGTCACCAAAAGACAAATCATTCCAACCTGTGTTTATCCACTCATTAATTGCTTTATCAGCGCTAGGAAATAGTGCCAGGTTGATGGGTAGTGAGAGGAGCTGATCCGTTGCCTCCACATTGCTGGAAAAAACTCTTCCCTGTGTTCGAACAAAGGGTACTTGAAGTAAGCTAACGAAATTACGCAGTTCGGATATCGAAATATTGTTTATCGACCCACCAAAATTTCTTTCAAAAAAAGAATCTAACTCCGGTTGCATGTCACTCGGCATTTTAACAAGCTCCTATAGAGTGCACGTTCAAATTTGAACTCCTAATTCTTTTCTGACTCCGCAACGAGGCTGAGCAACGTCCCTGTATAGTTTAAAAGACTCTTTTGGCGCTCCGTCAATTCTGCTTCCCTCACAAGACGTTTCGTACGTTTATGCAACTTTTCGATGCCGTAAAATTTTTCAAACCAGTCATATGCCCACTTAATATTCGTGTCTCCGAGCGACATCCGTAAAGAGCTCACTTCAGACATGCCTGCCGCAAACTTATCGTCAATCACAGTCCCTAAGTGTAGTTCTAGGAGCACCCAAAAATCTTCGTCCGTTTTGGTTAGATCGAGTACTGCCGCTCGAATTTTCCGGGTGCTCCTCGGCTGCACTATTCCCCACGAAAAAATCATTGCCAAAAATGATGGATGAACTGGCAAAGGCGTGTCTACCACAAACTTTTCATAATTTTTTGCGACGACTTTCGCAAGCCTCTTAAACGCGTCTTCAGGAAATAGGTTATCGTTAAATTGTTGATGGAATCTGCGCATCAAAATGAGACTAGACAATGGTGCCGAACCGCTCGCAAAAGCTTTTAAAAGTGCTTGCAGTCGAGTGTCTGGTTGCAATAGCGCGACGTATCGTGCGATCATCGACGTAGCAAGTGAATAGTCTTTCTGGTCTTCTGTGAAGGTAAGAATGGCTTCCACAAAGCCGGCAGGATCTTCTAGGGATACCCGTTTCAGATTCATGTCCAGTTTGCTAAGAATAAGAGCCGATGCATGGAAATCTACCAATTTGCGCAGTTCCAAAAATAACGCAGGTCCATCTCCAGTGTTCTTCAGAAGTTCTTCGATGGAGGCTTGGCTTATATCGTTATTCGGAACTCTATACAGAAAATATCTATCGAATGATAATTCGTCGCAGATTCTCAACTCTGACGCCATCAATAAGTCGTCATCTGGGCTCCACGGTGTGTAATCGTATAGCCAAGCGGTGTGCCTAAATAGTTCGAAAAATAAATTTTTGCAACTGCCTTTGGTCTCACCTTCCAATTTTGCAAATACAGTTTCGAGTTTTTCCTTAAGCTGCATCTTTCCATTCCTATCGTTTCGCGCAATCTTGTATTTGATTGCCACATCGAAAATTATGGACTTAGATTCGTGCAACGTCTCATAAAATTCCGGTTGACACAGCCGCAGGACTTCTAGCGCAATCAAATCAATCGGGTTAATTTCGTTCGCTTCACTTCCTCGAAACAAATTTAGGTTGAACTTTAACGCATTGACATACCTGTTGATTGTCCGGGGTGTTTTAAAAAACGGACGAATTAGAGGAAATAATTTTTCCCATCTTTTCTTATCAAAGTCTTTTTGCCAGGTCCGTTCGATAAGCTTCTGAACGTCAGTTTCCAGCTTCTGATGAAGATCGTCATATGCTGGAAAGGGAATGTGAAAGCTCACTTGAACGAGCTTTTCCAGGTAGTCTCTTCCTTCATACGCTTCAGTTTTCAATGCTTTTTCGACAACTTCGCGTTCGCAACAAACCAAGTAGAGTACATTTGGGAAATCAGCATTTACCTTAACTAATTGAAAAAGCAGGTTCATCGCCTTCGGGGTCAGCCTGTCGATGTCATCTAAAATTACCAGAACTGGCTTCTCGAGATTTTTAAGAATTTCGTGCAAACCTTCTTTTATATCAACGATGGTGCGCCCTGAGGTGTTTTTCTCTAGCTCTTCAGCGGATTTGACCGCCGCATCCATAGCAGCAACGCCACTGTCTAAAACGCCCTTAATTAGCGGAGCGGCTGCCACTATAAACGGTGCAATTGCTGGAAGGAATATAGCTGCCATTCCAGCCGCAACAACGCTAACTGGCGAAGCTACTTTCAATGTGGTCACATAGTATTTAAATTCTTTGGAAAACTGCGTTCGTTCGGCTGTCGGGACGGCTGACTGCAAAAGAATTTCCAAATCCCTAAAGAATGCGTTGAAGAGTTCTTCTTCTGTGCTAAAGAGCCATGGCTGGAAATCGAGTACCTTCACTGGCTCTTGCTGCTCGCGGAGCAATTCTAGGCACAGATTTTTAATGCTACTCTTTCCGCTTCCCCAAGGTCCAAAGAGCGCTATCACAAAGCCTTCATTGCTGGACCATTCAGAGATAGCCGTCGCAAGATTTTTTGCAAAGTTAATGCGACCAAGCCAATCCTGCTTGCCCGTAGTTATGGGTTTATCTGCTGAAAAGAGCGGAACCGCCTTCCCGTCCGATTCTTTTCTGACAGACACTTCTTGGCTCATTGCAAAAACCCCTTGTGGAACCTGTGACACCATGAGCTGAAAGCCATCCAAAACTACATCGGCGAAATTTTATCACTATACCGCAGATGCGCCGAAGAAAAGAACCCACGACACTCTATTCTTCTTGCAAGGGTCACACTCAGGCATGTACAACGGTAAAACTGCGGATCGAGCAAACACAACTGGATTATAAACAGTCACACGAAAATTTATTTCGGTCGAGTATCAACGCAGCTTCCACCAACTCCTTTTGGTAATCGGCTGGATCGATCCACAACGAATCAAGATTAGCCCTGGTAAACCCAGTCATCTATTCCCATAAGCGCAACATGTCCCGAACAATAAATTTCGTGCGATAAACCGAGCCAGCTATACCAATCTGGCGTGTGTTTGTTGATGGATCACTACACGAAATTCAACCCGAACAGCGTGTGCTTTCAGCTGAAGGATGCCGCAAATAGTTTCATCAAAGGCACCACCTAATTGCACGACATAATCATGGATGTTCGATATGTCCGAGTGAATTGGAATACCAACCATCAAATCAGGATGGCAATTTGACTAACTTTCCGAGCGAAGAAAGGCTAAGCATCACCTAGCTGTTGTCGTCATTCGAAGTCAGCGGTAAAATCGTCTAAATTCTCGGAATCGGTTTCGTCGTCTTCTAGTTCTATCTCATGCCTGGAAGTCAAATCAATCATCTCGGCCTGGGCTGCTGTTAAATGTCCATCTCGGGGAAACACTTCTCCAACCTGTTCCAACAGTTCAGAAGCTTTCAAAAAGGTATCATCAAAAATTGTGTTCAACCACAACCCATCGTCGCGCGCTACCACTACTAAATTTTGATATTGTTTCGAATTGGGAAAAGTTCTTACCGTCCTTGAGGGTCTGTCCGAAAGAGTGACGCTTTCACCATTATCATTAATGACTAAGAGCTCTCCAAAACATTCGACAACGACTGCCGTTCTCTTCTTCCGCTTTTTCAACAGATGCATCCCGTACTCAACACTTGCTGTTTTACATACACCACTTGCACGAATACCGGCAAGCTTGATCGTGCTCTGAAGAGTCGGTTCGCCTGTTTCGTCTGAATACCTCATTCTTGCACTGTAAAAGTCACCATCGACAGTGTGAATGTAAAATGTTTGATCCGCATTGAATACATGATCGATCAAATCATGCTCTACATCTGGGGTTCTTGGACGATCTGTACTTCTCGGCAAATCCCACAGTGAAGTCGAACTTTTAAACCCCTGCAATAAAGCAGACTGTCCCTCAAGTTTGTATTCTGGCTTACTGTCATGTTCCGTAGTCAGCAACGTGAGTGTGGTTGAATCACTATAGTTCACTATGTCAAAATTGCACCAGTCAGATTTGAACGACATTCCTGCCTGCTCTTGCGGCTGAAAACGTTTAAACAATCTCCTATCACCCGGCGATGACGATGGAATCAAATCATCGTCATCGAGCAGCTCCACGTTGTCTTGCTGTTCGCTTTTACGAAGTTGGAATTCGTCCAGCGCACAAAGAAATCCATCGGAACCACAAGAGATGTTGACTGTTCCATATTTGGCACTGGTATGCGTACTATGCCCATCGTGCCGACGTTCAAGAGCTCCGTCAAGTTGTGGTATTTGTGATTTCCAGTCGGCAAAGTCCTGATGATAGAAACCATCTTCGGTGGCTATATAGAGCCGTCCATTGTAAATGTTCAGATCCAAAGGGTAGTGATAACTACGTGGTGTTAAGTCAATTCGACATAATTCTATCGATTCTGTCGTGCACTCAATATTCTGTTCTGCAAGTGCGTTGGAGGCCGCCAGGAGAGCCGCAGCTATCCTGGGGCTGCGAACAAAAAGTCGATATTTTGGATCGCTCATCCAATTATTGCGAGCAAACAGCAAATCTGGCATTGGTATCGAACTTGGTACTTGCGCTTCGGCAAAAGTTGCGATTTTGTCCATACTTAAAACATGGATCGACGTGTCGGCTGCTATCGCCAGCAACCGACCTCGGTAAGCAAACGCATCGATAAAGTCGCCCGGTATGAACACCTGGAAGATCTTCATACGTCGCCTCGCAACAGCTTGAGTCCAAATTCCTTCGACACAAAATTGCCGGATATCCACCGCAGGATCAATTCCTTGCCAGGTAAGTTTGCATTTGGCCGCCCCGAATCTTTCTTTACTGGATGCCCGTGCCAATCATCTGTGGCATTTTGCGGTGTCCAGAATTTTGCCAGGCGCTCCCCATGCTCTCCTAGTTCTGTGGCTCCGGTGAAGTCGCCAAAACCCCAGCTATTCTCTGTCTGGTCGCAATGAAAACCTTCTTCGTCACATGTTCTGAAAATTGCGTATTCACCCTGCCTGTCAATGGAATCTAGCCACATTCCCTTGTGCCGCCGATTACCACGCCCTCTGTGTCTATCTACGGAGATATAGATTCGATCGTTCGTTGTCGGACCGAATCTTAAACCGTCAGCGACCCGTTGCCCATTCGCTGGTAACGGTTGGAGACGGTTCGCCCTGTTTGGCAAAGGTGGAGGCATAAGAACTACCGCTTGAAAAAAACAGAGTGTTAGAAGTGGTGCCGATGAAAATAGACAACTCGCGAGTATTCAATCCCCGTCAGTTCTCCATAGTGTATAGCCTTTTTTGCAATAGTCACTAATATTTTGCACCTTTACTAGTCCCTTAATCTGGTTGTAGCAGCCGATGCTCAGTTTCAGCATGATAGAATTTGATCACAGAAGTACGGTCTTTCCCCTGGCAGCCAACGATCACCGTTTAGCACTTCTACAGGATCTACTATTCGGCAGCATCCATCAACGTTTACGAAGCAATTAGTTGAGTAAAGCCAGCACGTGTCAAACGCTTTTTGCGACTTAAACAGATCCATTAAATCATTGGCCATCGGCTTGGGGTCAAGGTCTCCGAACGACGTTCCTTTGTAAAGGGAAAAGTCGTAGTGTACGAGCAAATGGAGTTGGTGCAGACCAAGCTCGGTTTTTCGCGTCGCATATGCTGTTTTCTGAAGTTTCCTCACGATTGTTTCTAGCATGGAGTTTCGCGCTGCTAAAGTGGACGAAATTTTTCGACCCGCAAGTGTAGGTACGGCATTCAAAGATGATTGTCCAAATTCGTAAATTGCAAAGATTTCCCTGACATGCGTTGCTAACAACGGGTAATTGTTAGAAAGTTCGATTTCTGAAATGCAAAAAGTAGTTGGTTTCTTCCCAGAATTTCTTTGCTTCGCCAACTCTGATTGGATTGCGGCTGCAAATTCGCTTTGAAGATTACGACGTTTCCTTTTGTCAAAATCGTAATTTTTTATAGAAAGCCGAATAGACCAGTTAGTGCAATTGACAGACCCCTCCAGCAACTTTCGCCAATTTTGTGCTGTGCCAAAGTATCGTTCATCAATCCAGTCCGTTAGTTCAACTCCAATACGTTCGCCGCGCATCGTGGTTGCGATTATATCCGGGCTAACATTTAATCCCTGATGCTCGTAGCTCCTAATGGACTCTCCTGCAAATAAAGGAGCCCACTGAAGAAACTGTTCAAAGATTTTTCGGTCTCTTTCTTCCAATTGTTATTTACTCCATCGATTGAAGAATAAAATACTAATTGAGATCACGGACGAACCCATCCCGGCTTACCCGTAAATGGATTGACATTACCGGCGGTGCTCCAATTATTGCTCAGCGAATCGTCCCCATTCGTTTGATAATGACCAGGCACGAACACTCCGTTCTTAGTGTGGTACGGTTGAACCCAATGATAATTCGCACTTACACCGCCACCATAATTGTCATTCGCACTTAACCGCAGTAATCCATAAATAGCCAACCCAGTCAATCCAATTAAAGCCGCGGCGACTGCTACATCCCCAACTTTTTGCATGTCCGGACCAAAGTCATGTTTGCTTTTGAAAGTTGCACAAACAATCAAAGTCTTTTGACCAGGTGGAAGCGGTGGAAAATCACCGCACTGAGTTACTGCAAACACCGCTCGCTCGGTCAACGGATTCGGATCTAACGTTCGCGGAAAAACATTGAGCAATTCGCCATTTGCACCCAGTGCGAAAATCAATTGAACTTCTTTGCCATTATGCGGATCAACTTTGTCCCAAATAACCTCTACCTGTTTACGCGCTGCAATGCAGTAAGGCTTAAGCTGCGCATGCAAAAGCGGATTCGAGTTTTCACTACTGAATAGAACATCCCGAGCCAAAGTAGCGGGACACGCTAATAATGTAACCAAAAATGCAATCAAAACGACACGAAAGTCCCTCAACTCTGCGCCCCCATGCAAAAGTTACTTCCCGCCACCGCCCTCCAGATTCAACAATTCCCCAAGACTCATCGCGTGCCAATCAACACTCTTGCCGCCTGCCTGGAGTCTCTTAGACGCATCTATACGCGCCTGAATATCCAGCAATTCCGCAAGCGACTTATGCTGCCACGGAACATCTTCACCGATTCTTTGAAGTCTATTGCTAACGCCAACGCGAGCCTCTAAATCTTGCAACTGCGCCAAACTGTGTTTCTGCCAATCAACATTCAAACCTAATTTCATCAACCGCCCAGCGATGATCATCCGATCGCCTGCATCACTGCTGATACCAGAACCATCACCAACAGCAGATCCCACGGTCGACGGCGTATTCAAAGCGCCCACGTTAGACGAACTGGAAGGCACCCGATACCCCGACCCACTGAACGGTGTAGACCCCGAATAATTCCCAATCGAACTTCCAGCGGACTGCGAATAATTCCCCAATCCACCGCCAGAGTAATTACCTGAAAATGGAGCCGACAACGACTGCGGATATCCAGTCCCAAGCCCAGCTCCGGACCCACCAGAAAAATCTAATCCGGTCGATGAACCAAAATCCCGAGTCCCCATCTGCCCGGTATAAGGATTCACGTTCCCGCGCGTGCTCCAGTTGTTGGAAACATCGCCATCAGGCGCACTGCGATAATGCGGCTGCACATAAGTGCCATTTTTCCGATAATAGCCACTAACGTAAGTATCTTTAGCAAAAGCCGCATCAACAGTGCCAATAAGAACAAACGCAAGAATCCATAAACGAAGTATCGACATGCTCTTTCCTTGATCTTAAAAAACACATGGATACCGTTTTTTACCTCTATTCCCCGAAGCAACCACTCGAACAACAGACGCTTATATCCGACAACAAACTCAAGTTGCAGAGAAACTAAAACCCGGAATCGTCAATATGCCCTTGAGTGGCTTTCTCCAGTGCTGCTTGCCCGGCTAGACGGACAGCAACATCGTCATCTTTATCCAACGATTGCAGAAAACCTTTTGTTTTTCCCTCAGAAACCTTATATCCAATAACCAAACAAGACACCGCTCGTGCTTGATCGTGTTGCTTGGCAAAAACCAGCCCAAGATCTCCCCACGCAACTGCCCGCTTGGGGGCCAGATAGATAGACTGGTAAAGGTTTTTCTTGGCGCTGTCCAAGTTGCCTGCGAAAGTTTGAGCAAATCCCAAATTGCTTAACAACTTGGGGTCAGAACCGTCAACTTGGACTGCTTGAGCAAAGTAATCGGCGGCTTCCGCATAACGCTTAGCCTTCAACGCACTAAGTCCTGATTTGTTTATGGCTGTAGCTTGGTCATTATTGTGTTCTTGAGATGTCTCCGCTGAACCTGCCGTAAGTTTTTCCAATAAAAAGCTGATTGGAGTACCGTTCGCTCGTGACTCTAAATTCACGGTCTCATCAACTTTGCTGATTACTTCGTTGGACAAATCAACTGCCATATTTTGATAGAGCAGGTTGGAAGATTTTTGAGTCGCAGGCTGTGCGCTCTCGTTACTTTCGTTTTCGGGTACAAATGTGCCTTTACCTAATGAACTATCTGCAGATTCGGAGTCTGCTGGTTGTGCTGCGTACCTGGTTTGGGATAGCAAAGAAGTGTCCGGCGCTGGAGCTATCGTATCTTCAGATTGCTGAGCGGCACCTTGATCAGTTACTGCGCTATTCGATTCAACATTCTTGTCGGAATTTGATGCGGTTCGCGGTGCGGTTGTACCGTCAGTTTTTTGGAAACTTTGCGACCAGAGAAAAGCAGATCTGAGCAGCGCACCGCCTGCACTCAACGTTGCCAGCATAAAAATGACTGTACTTACTTTGGCAAAGATGTTCGACTTTGGCTTGAAATTATTTTCTATTTGCGGACGTTCAGTGAATTGCCGTGCAACCGCAGGTTCGTAAGTTTTAGCGCTCTTAGTTGAATCCCTGAACGGTGTTTTTAGGCTACGTTGCTCTACAGCCGCACCCGACCTTGTACGCTCAAAGCTTTCCGTCACTTCCCAGGCTAAATCACAAAGATCGACTACCGACAGTTGCAACAAGTCTTTCATTTCATCTGGACTAATCGAATCCAAAAACGTAATTACTCGACGAGCATCTTCTACATCCACAAGCACACCTTCGACAGCGGTCCTTTCGCCACTATTCGAAATCGATTTGAATGTTTCAAAACTCTGTTTGCGCAATGGTTTTACCAATCGAGAACTCTAGTGTTAATGAGATACATTGATATCTAAATCCTTACCAACAAACGTTCGGATTTCTTCCCCATTTGGATCTTTAAGTTCCTTGACTAAACGGTTTGCTTGTCGTTTCACTGCATCTTCAAAAAGATTCCTGACGTCGCGTCCATTGCCAAAGTCTGGACCCCGGTTTTCATACATCTGTGTACACAACTTCTTTGCTGCTTCTGCCGCTCTATCGCTAAGAATATATTTCTGTTTCTCAGATAACCGCTGAAAGATCGAAAATAATTCGTCTGGTTTATAGTCGTTGAAAAAGAATTGTCTGTTAAAACGTGATTTTAAGCCAGGATTCGACTCCATGAAGGTTTTAAGCTTGTCTGGATATCCGGCAATGATCACTATCAGTTGTTCTCGATTGTCTTCTATCAGCTTTACTAGAGTATCAATACATTCTTGTCCAAATTCGTCGCGTTCTCCCTGTTTTAAACTGTACACTTCGTCGATGAAAAGCACGCCACCCACTGCGCCATCTACTAGTTGCTTTGTTTTCGCCGCTGTTTGCCCCATGTAACTTGCAACTAGACGCGCTCTATCTGCTTCAACAAAGTGACCTTTACTCAACACTCCAAGTTCTTTATAAACATCGCCAAGGATGCGAGCCACAGTCGTCTTTCCAGTTCCTGGATTACCAGCAAAGACGATATTGTTGTTTGTCGAAATTCGTGGCAACCCCTGCGCGTCCCTCAATTTTTGTACTTGAATGTTGTTGATCAAAGACTCGACATCTTCTTTCACCGAATCCAGCCCAACTAGCTCTAGCAGTTCCGCTCTTATGTCATCGAGTGAACGGCTTGATCGACCTGTGCCAAAAATCTGTTCGAGGTCGTCAATTACAATCTGTCTGAGCACTGTTTTATTCGTGCTCGCCAATTTGCTGATTCGGTTTGATTGGTGACTAACAGTTTGTTCGAAAGTTTGGCGAATTTCTCTAGCATTTCCAAAATTCTGATCTTTTTGCTGCACCATTTGTCCGAAATATCTTGGCAGTCGCTCTTCGACTCCGGCGTCAAGGACATAGTCGTTTTGTTCAACCATCGATTTAAAAATTTCCGTAAGCTCGACTGCCGAGTAATCTTCGAAAATCAATTGCTTGCCAAACCTTGATTTTAATCCGGGATTTCCATTCAAAAACTGATTCATCTGATTCGTGTAACCTGCTGCGATTACAATCAAGTCGTCTCGATTGTCTTCTATTAATTTGACGAGTGTGTCCACACACTCTTTGCCGAACGGATCAGACAAATCATTCATCAGCGAATAAGCTTCATCAATGAACAAGACACCGCCGATCGCGCTCTCTACAGCAGCCCGTGTTTTTACAGCCGTCCCGCCCACATGCTCTGCCACTAAGTTTGAACGATCAACCTCAACCAACTGACCTTTGCTTAAGACGCCAAGTGCTTTGAAAATGCGTGCCATAATTCGCGCTACCATGGTTTTGCCAGTTCCTGGACTCCCGCAGAAAATCAGATGCCGTCCCATAGTCGGATTACTGAGTCCTGCGAACTCGCGTTCGCGCTGAACTTTTACGGTCGCAATAATTTGTTGAACCTGTTCTTTCAGCTGCTTAAGACCTGTCAACTGATTTAAATCTTTGATGGCTTCAGACAATGCTGCATCATCGGCCACGGACGTTGATTTTGCCTTCGGGTGCTTACCAACAACTTGTGTGGCGCTGCGTGTCAAAGCCGCTTCTAGTTCGCGAACTAGATGTTTGTTCCGTTCTAACGGGACCGCACCGTCTGCGACTACACTGCTCGAAAACTTTTGCCAGAGCGTCCTGAACCGCTCGCCCTTAGGGTTATTACTAAGCACAGACGTTGCAATTTTCACAAGAAAATCTTTCCAAAGTTCACCGTGTGTTGTGTCATTTTCCAGATCGAATCGATGCAATGCACCCAAAATTCTGGATGGGCATTGAATAGTCATTTTGTCGGCAGCCTGTTCACTTAATACTTGCCTCATTTCATCTACAGATGCAATCCTGGGCGGATCATAAGATTGCCCGATCAAGACGCTCAAAAACTTTAGCTGTTCGCCGTTGAGACTACCCCTCAACATGTTTAGATAAACACAAAGAAGCCATAGCTCCTGTTCTATTTCGCGGGCAACGAGAGGCGTAGCATCGCCTACTGAATAATTACTCCACAGAATCGAGCTAAGCGGCTGCTCGATGCTCTCAACGATTAAACTGAGCGCCTCTATGATTATTCGCGACTCAGTTAAAAGACTCAACGTGTTCACCAGCTCGGTCCAGCTAAGAGGATATACCCGATTCGGCGACATTTACAGGACCGGTTTAAAGATACACTAGAGTCTTGCGAGACCCGCTTGTCAAACTAACAGCCAGATGTACCACTCAGAAAAAAAGAAACGTATCTGCCCGCATTGCTCTGCTGAAATCAGTTCTTCGTCATCACAGTGCGAGTTTTGCGAGCGCCCGGTGGCGAAGGCTATTTTTCCGATAAAAGCTCAGCCAATTTCAACTGGCGAAAGTGATGACCCGCGGATAGGAAAAGGCAAATCAATATGGGCAATTTCCTCCCTCCTTTTAATTGCTGCAATTGCTTGGTGGGCAGTGCCAAATCTTCCCAATCACAATCTAACGTCCGATTCGATTGCAAATTCATCGACCTCGTCGTCTTCGTCTAATACAAATTCCGAAGCCTGTAAAATATGCAAAATGCACTGCTGGATCCGCTCCTCTGAGCTGCATCGCCGCAGAAAAGGCAAAAAAGGTTCGTCCGTAGATGTAACTTATCCGCAGTTCACCGGTGCGCCGCAGCCCGGAATTAAAAAACTCAATGCCGAGATTGAATCCATGACCAGTCAGAAATCGATGAACTCAATCCTGTCAACCAACGATGCGCTTTCGGTGAGCAGCAGCATCGAATTGGAAACTCCTCATGTCGTCAGCGTGATGTTCCAGGTCGACACAATGAACGAAGGAGCAGCCCACGGAGGCCACAGCTCCGTTCCGTTAAACTATCAGCTAGCACCTATTCAAAGAACTCTCACGTTGCAGGATATCTTCGGTAAACCAGTTGATTACTCAACGCTTTCACAACTTTGCAGAATTCGACTCTACAAGAGTCTGACTAACGGTGGGCAAGACTTTGTAGAATCCGGAACGAAGTCAGATGAGCCGTCAAACTTTGCTTGCGTTACCCTCAACCACACTGGCATCACTTTTACTTTCAACGAGTATCAAGTTGCGCCATACAGCGAAGGCTCACCAAAAATCAGCTTTACTTATGGCGAATTGCGTCCGTTCTTTTCGCCGTCATCACCTGTATTTCAAGCTGTCGAACAGTCTATCTCGACACCACTTTCAACAAATAAAATTGAACTCGATCAAGAAGAACAACAGGCTCTACAAGACTTCAATAAACGAATCGGTGAATGAGCGATAGTCAATTTATGTGCTCATCTCACCTGTGTGAGTTGAATGTGCCACCAGAATTAAATGAACCTCTAGAACTCATTGTTCCTGCCGAACTTGCTATACCACCAGAATTAAATGACTGCGAGGAGTTAAAGCTTCCACTCGAGCTAAATGAATTGCCAGAATTAAACGACCCTCCGGAATTAAATGTTCCTCCTGAATTGAAAGACCCTCGGGAATTGAAAGTATTGGCAGAGTTAAAAGTTCCCATGGAACTAAATACCGGTGTACGATGCGAGCTAAAAGAGCTGACGCCACTACCTGGGGAGTGCGATTGTGGGACACGCGAATTCGATTGAGAGAATCGTGGAAGAGGACTACTTGTAGTGAAATGTGGCGTTCGCTGGGGACTGTAAAATAGTTTGTGTC
>JAFEAT010000012.1 GCA_018266255.1 Cyanobacteria bacterium SZAS-4
GACTGTCACATAAAACCTACAATGCTTCAGGGAGCGAACACTGAAACTGCTACTGCGCGCCACTTTCAGAATTCGCTCCCTGAAATGTCGACTTTTGGGGTACACCGCCGGTGGTGATCTCAGTATCGCTCGCGATCAGCTCTTTGGTCGTCCTCTTTCAATTTCGCTTTAAGTCTATCGAACCGATCATAGAACTTTGGACCAAGCTTCTGTTTCAAAATTTCGTGCTTGCGATAAAACTCAGCTCGTTGTCTGTCGATCAACCAGTAAAGTGGCTTACATAATTGTCGCTCCAACCATGTCAGAACTTTTCTCATAACTCCAGTTTGACACAAGCTCTGTCGACAGAATTCAGTCGAGCCCCTGGGCGTTCGAGATTTGTTGTCGACAGAGACTGCAGATCTGTCTTCGCGAAAACGCAAGCGAAGCAAGCATTTCAGCGGATTGTCGACATCCCTTATCCTGCCTTCGGACCTGGCGGATAACAAGAAAACATCGATAAACCTAGACACAGCTTTGCATTGCAGTCGCGATGTTGTCTAAAGGCGATCCCGCAAAAAACTGATAGTGTCGATAAACCAGAATATACGGCATAGCAAGTTCTCGTGTATTCAAAGCCAAATGCCTGACGCGGCTTCTTTACGGTGAGTACTATTTGAGTACTGGAAAAGGCTCTGAGAGCTGAAACTCTCGGGACGACAGGATTTGAACCTGCGACCTATTGCTCCCAAAGCAACCGCGCTACCAAGCTGCGCCACGTCCCGACTTACAAATATAACATAGTCGCAAGCTAAGGTACAAACTGAGGGGCATCGTTTACGACATCAACCGTGTCTTTGTCCACGTAGCCTGTCTTTCCGCTCGGTAATTGAACTTTATACTTGCCATTTTTCAAGCCTGTCAGGACCACCACCTTGGCACCCTTGCTGGCTACACCGATGGGGTTGTGGTTCTCGTCGCGAATGGTCCGGTTGCGGTTCAGCGTACCTGACGTCAAGCCCTTCTGCATAGGCTCTGTAGTGTCTTTTGGAGCGCTTGATTTTGATGAGGAGGATGATGAGCTCGAGGTTCCAGATTTCGATGCAGAGGACGAGCTAGGACTGCTTGATTTGCCCGATGAGGAGCCCGTAGAGGAAGACGCTGTCTTTACGGGAGTCGAGGTTGTCGAGTTCTTTGTAGATTTCGACTCTGACTTGGAACTGCTGCTTGTTGTCACTGTCTCTGTTTTGGTCGAACTTGTCGATGACGAAGAAGATGACTTCTTGGTATCGATCGTCGACATTGCAATGAAGCCTTCAGTGCCGCCGCTGCGCACTTTGTACCAGCCATCTTTCTTGCCGATCACTTCGATCTTCGCGCCTGGCTTCAGGTGTGCCAGGGTTCGATAGCCGTTGCTTGGTCCTCGTCTCAAGTTGATGTTGCTGTCAGCAGTTTTTTCAAGTGCTGGGCTGATCACTTCGTCGACGGGATATTTGACGGCCTGGGCTTTGGATTCGACAATTTCTACTTTCTTTGAATCGCTTGATATTTGAGTGTTCTGCTCTGGAGCTTTGGTCGGTGCTTTGACTGTTTCTTTCGGCGAAGCGCTCTTCACGCCTTCGTCTTTAGACGACTGAATCAAAGTTTGATTTTTGCTGCTGTTGATAATTCGATCTTCAATCGGCATATCAGTTTTCTGTTCTTTCTTCGCCGTTGGATTTTTCTTTTCGACGATAGTTGCTTGATGGTGATTGAAACCAGGATCGATGTTAGCAACTTGGACCGGAGTCAGTGTTGTCGTAGTTGTAGTCGCGACGGAAGGTGTTGCCGTGCTTGCAGTTGTCGGAGTTACTGCCACTACATCTGGCGTCTTCACCGCCGGAGTGACTGCAATGGTCTCATCTGTGCGTTTTATATTGCTCGCTACGACATGTGCATCAGCGCCTTCGCCAGACTTCTGTAGTTCGACTCGGAAACTGTTGCCGCCTGCGCCCATCAATAATCTGCTCACAGTAGGAGTGCGACGCTGTTTTGACGGAGCCTCTGTTTGACCAACAATAAAGTTTGGTGCGTCGAGTTTGATCTGGTTCGATTTGATAAAGTTGATCGATTTGGGAGAAAGTGAATTGGCAAACCGATCTGAATCAGCCGGTGCTTGCATGCAGCGTGCCACCGAATATAGTGCAGCAAGCGCGCCTTTGCCATTCGACATATTGGAAGTATAGGCACCGTCTTTCCATGTCAAAGTTTGCTTGACACGCTCTTCTTCGCCGCGACCGATGCTTGGTTGCACTGGCTTGAAGAGTCTTTGAGCCACTCCCACCGAGAAGAGTGAAAGATCGGCGACGATATCTTTGTGGTTCGGAGCGAAGGCGGCTACGCCCTCACCAATAATAGGTGGCAAAGCTTTTGCTGTTTCATCTTGCACGTCATCAGGTAGAAGCGCGAAAACTTTCACCTGCGGTCTGTGTGCGCCTTGACCAGCAGAGTGTCCAACCAGTACTAGAGAATTTCGAGCGTGATCGTTGAGAATTTGTGCGTTGTCGAAAACTTCGAAGTCAGGAAGAATAAATACCTTAGTTCCTGCAGCGGAATTCATCACAAGAAAATCTGACGCTTGCAAGATTGTGTCGACTTCTACAACCTTCAAGCCGCGCGGCAGTTCGAATGAATGTACTTCGAATGAATTCGACGCCAAAATCGTTTGTAATTTTTTGACTAGCTCAGGAGATGGATCTTTCCCGTTGGCGACAAGAAATTCCTTTACAGAATTATCGAAATCGTTTTTCAATTTGGTGGCATGTTCAGGATTCTTTGGACCAGCCAGGAATTCCTTCGCAACGCGCGCCAGTGACTTGGACGGGTCAGTCAGACTCGGAACCACAGCCGAGGCGACGCCCCAAAAGGTTAATGCGGTCGCGACAATTCCAAGCCCAGCCCAAACCGTAACAGGTACAGGCTTACGCTTGAACTTGTATCCGCATGCGTCGCAACTTCTCGCTGCAACGGAATTTCTTTCGGTACATTCTGGACACCGCATAGTATTGTGGTCTCTGCTTTGTCGGGGCCACGGCCACGACCGAGTCGCTAGTGCCTCGGGTGGCTACTTACATCCCGATAGTAGTCTACTAGATATAATAACCTGTCATAAAGAATTGCTTATTTCTTCAGATTCTAAGGAGTTTTCCGTTGCAAATTGTGCTTACCGAAAAGCAGGCAAGAGAGGAACTGGTCGAGGTTTCCAGACTTTGCTACTCGCGGGGCTACATAAGCGGTACCGAGGGCAATTTTAGTATCAGGCTGGCTGATAATCTCATTTTGACCACCCCGGCCGGTTCCTGTAAAGGCCGCTTAGGTTGTGACGACTTGGTCCTCACAGATATTAATGGTAACTCACTTTCAGAAAAGAAGCCGTCGACCGAGCTGAAGATGCACCTGGTTGCCTATCACAGCCGATCTGATGTTCGTGCAGTCGTTCATGCTCACCCAACCGCAGCGGTTGGATTCACCGTCGCCGGTGTCAGTTTGTCACAATGTGTTTTGCCGGAAGTAGTTTGCACACTCGGAAACATTCCCACCGCACCATATGCGACACCAAGCACCGACGAGATTCCTGACAGTATTCGCGAATATGTGCAGAAACATGACGCCGTAATGTTGGATCATCATGGTGCTCTCACTTTAGGAAAAGACATTTTTGATGCTTTCTATAAATTGGAAACGGTCGAGCACTTCGCTCAAACCATGCTCGTTGCCCATATGTTGGGTGGACCCAAACCGCTTTACGCATCGCAAGTGCGGAAGCTTTTGAACATCTGCAGTGTTTACGGATTAAAGCAACCAGGCAACGCCGACCAACTTGTGACTGCTGGATTCTGCCAACCAGATTCGGAGAACTAATTTGTCCGCTGACGCCAAGAGCGAACCACTTCATCCCGAAGAAGCAATTACGTCATTGCTTCTAATTCGGCATGGGCACACAGAGGCAACCGAAGCAGGCTTGCTGTATACCGATCCCGAAGCAAAAATGACCACTAAAGGAATCGAGCAAGCTAAGGCTATTGCGAATTGGATTCCTAAACATAATCCGCACGTTTTGATCGCTAACACTGCGAAAAGAGTGCAAGCAACTGCCGACATCATATCTGGTGCCAGCGGGATGACTCCGGTCATCTGTCAGGGATTCGATGAATGGCGCGTCGGTGAGTGGGAAGGGCGCACCTATTGGGACATCAAGAAAAACGATCCGGAAATATACGAAGCATGGTCAAAAGATCCGATCACTAATCGTCCGCCGGGCGGAGAATCGATTGAAGATTTATGTGATCGTATACGCGACAACTTGCTCGCGTTGATCAAAACATACGAAGGGCAGACTGTTGCGTTTGTCACACATGCAGGCATTATACGAGCCATTCTCGTGAATGCGTTAGGAATGTCGGTGCACAATTTTTGGCGCTTATCTATTCCTACTGGATCTGTTTCGCGCGTCGATTACAGTGCAAATTTTGCAACTGTTCACTTCGTTTCCCTAAGACCAGATATGTGAGTCTCGCGCATCTTAACTACTGCGGCGGGCTGTTAGGTGTCGAAGGCATAGCACGTTGCTCTTTGATGATCGCAACCAACTTGATTCGCTGTTCCGGTGTAAGCAACTTACGGACTTTCATATTCAGCTTGAGCCGTTCAAGTACCATCGCACCCTGTAAATCATTGATCTTCGATTGTGCTGCAAGGATTTTCTTTTCATCCAGATCTGGCTGCAACGAAAGTGTTCGAATGTCTTTGATCAGATTCATGATCTCGTGCGAACGACCAATGTTTGTTTGTTCTACTTGTGTTGCCAATTCCGTAATTTGAGCATGTTGACTGGGATCTATCCCGGCCTTCACATAGATGGCAAATGGATCTTGCTCTTGAGCTTGAACTGCATTTTGTGCAACTAGTAGCAGGGCAACTAATGCAGCAAGTGCTGATGCCAAGATTGAATTCCCCCTTCTTGAATCGAATCTTCCGAATCTAGAGGCGCGGATATATACGTTCATCTATTGCTCGCTAGGAAGTACAGCCATAGCGGGCATTTTACCAAATTACCTGCGCCGCGCTACCATATTACTTGTGCCACGCTGCTAAATTACTGTGCCACGCTGCAGTTACTTGCGGTTAGCAACGTCTACGCCGACTGGTCCATCGACGACGCGTTTCAAGTCGAGGTCGAATACAACTTTGTCTGAATCAAGCGGTGGCAAGTCTGGAATTTCGAATTTCGTTACCATGTTCACAGCCTTAACTGCGCTTTCGCGGAAAAGTGTTTCAGCAGCTACATCTCGCTTGATGTCTGGAGCAGGTGTGAAATCAATCAACTGACAGCCGATGTCGCGGTCAGTCGTCACAACCATGCGAATGGTGGCACAACCTGGTCCGACTTCAGCATATTGCCACCGACAATATATCGCTCTGGCGACGCGTCTATACCATTCGTCCCATGTCAGTTTTTCCAGCACTTGTGCTCTCAATTGTGGCAACAACAGGCCCGTCGCTACCATCGGTGTAGGTCCGCCGACTAAAACTTTTGTGAATTGTGGCTGCGGAAGAACTCCCTGTGATGCGAGTAACGCAGGCGTTGGTGCGCCTGAATGCCAAACTCCACTGAGTGTTTCTTTGTATGCACTAGGAACTAACTTCGATAATTCGTATCCAGGAGTCCATGTTACAACTCCTTTGTTGTGCGAGATAACGGTGACTTCGTAGCCTGGTGCGAAAGCCGTCACGCCCTTCTGTGTTATCGCCGCTGGATCGAATAGCATCGGTGGTGATGTCACTGTCACTTTATGAACTTCATACTGTGGCAAATATGCAGCGATGCCCGAGCCTGAGCCGTGCCCAGTGATCGCTGAGATAGTCGAGCCTGCTGTTTGACTGATACTGTTGACGTCATATCCTGGCGCCCAAGTTGTGACACCATGCTGAGTCATCGATGAACTCGAACTGCTCGTGGGCGGAACGAAAGCAGTGCTGCGACTGGTGTTTGCAGGAGTTACTTCATAGCCAGGAGCTACCCATGTTCTGCTGTTGCTGCGGGTCATAGTGTAAGTCGAAACTGGAGCGATTGTTCCACTGAGACTACGTTGGAAGACACCAGGTTGCGCTGTGGATGGCTGAAAAACTGGTGCGAGAGGTCCAGAGGTTGTGTGACCGGAAATCTGGGTTACCTGCCCAGGAATGAAGGTTGTGCCGACTCCTGGCGCTAGAGGTTGACCCGCCTTTGCCGTCGCGGGCTTGAGTAATCTCAAAGATGGATTTAGAGAGGCATCATCCTTGATACCACCTTGCAATGGTGTGTGGCTGGCTCCGGTCGTCAAAGTGGTGGCATTTCCATTGAGCAGATTTTGATTCGCGCCACCAGATAAAGTGCCCGACTTGGCAGACCCGTTCAGCTGTGTTTGGCTCGCATTGGCAGGCAGCAAACCAGATCTGCCATTGCCTCGCAGTAAATTTTGATTCGCATTGGACGGAAGAGCATCTATCTTCGCCGCGCCATTCAACAATGTTTGAGCTGCATTCCCGGAGAGACTCGTTGAGTTCGTTCCACCGGTCAATGTTGTTTGATTCGTCCCGCCAGTCAATGTTGTTTGGTTCGTTCCGCCCTGAAGTTCGGAATGGGCTGCTGTCGGCCATGCGCCTATACAGATAGTCAAAGATAAGAACTGAATTGCGGAGCCAAGCAGGCGCCGTGGACGCACACTTAATTGAAACATTTTGCTCAAAATCACTGCTAACTGGAGATTGATACTAATGTACCACCGCATTAACGTCGTTTAACAAGCGTTGAACCCTCAAAGGCTCAGCTGGATGATGCTCGACGAGCATAACGGCTCTTGTAAACTCGTAACAAATCCTTTGTTTTCTAGCTGAAAGCGTCATTCGCAAAGGCTGGAAGTTAGGCCCATGCCTGCAAATGGCTTTAACGTTTATTGAACCTAGCCCAAGCATAATTACCTACCTTGGCAGATTTCTCTCCTACGCGTTGGTGGAGGTTGTTCGATGACGGTAAATCCTATAGCAGAAGTTCACTACAATCGAGCCCTGGAATTCCGTAAATCATTTGATGAAACAGCAATGCTTGAGGAGATTTCCAAAGCCGTTGCGATTGACGAGCGCCCCGAGTATTACCTGGAACAGGCATGGGCGCTGCTCTGCTTGAAACGCGTTGAAGAAGCATCTCGTTCACTCGAACTGGTCGATAAATTGATAATGCAAAAGCCCTCCACTCGGATCAGCAGTGAAGAGTTGGCGGCGCTTCAAAAGGAAAGAGAGCTGCAGCTAAGTCTATTGAATCAAAAACAAAATTTAGCCAACAAGCAGGAAGATTTGTATCGCGATGCGTTGGCACATCAACAAGCAGGAAGGTCTGTGGAAGCAATGAACACAATCAATCAGGCGATCGCGATAGAGCGAAAACCGAAATATTGTTTGATTCTTGCTTGGGCGTGTTTGCGTGTCGGCTATCTGGATGACGCCGCTAAAAATCTTCGCCTGGTCAACGCGAACGATCCAGATATTGATGCTGATGAGTATGCGGAACTTTGGAGCCTGTTAGACAAATTTAGAGACAAGCAGCAGCGACTAGAGAATCAAATCGATGAAGCTGTAACAGCCCGTGATGCGAAGGCGCTTCTCGCTTCTGTTCTTCCGGGCGAGGCAAATTCTGATTTGATTTTATATTCGCAGCGTCTTGAACAAGACGGAGCAGATCCCAACCTCGGGCAGAGCAAAATGGGCGGTCTGCCCGATCTTCCTGTCGGCATGAGGTGGCCTCATTCAAAAGACAAGATTTCTCTTTCGTTCCTGTGTCAGTTGAACTTATCTGAAAGCGATCAAACTATGGAATGGCATCTGCCGAGAAAAGGCATGCTCTACTTCTTCTATGACGCAAAAGGGCAACCCTGGGGAGCCCAGTCAGACAAGGGACAATGGCAGGTGATTTATTCTGCCGATACTTCTGACTTGCAAGCGATGGAAGAGGAGCCAGGCGATTTAGATGAAGATACGATTTTTGGTGAAACAAGACTTTCGTTCAAGCTTGAACAAACACTCCCAGACTGCAAGGAGCCCTGTTTTTACAATGCTACTGTGAGCCATGAAACCATTAGAACCTATGACAAAGCGTTAGAAGAATGGTATGGATCGACACCTTATCACAGATTATTTGGGCAGCCGCAGCTGATTCAAAATTCGATGCAATTTGAATGCGAACTCGCCTTCAATGGTTACGATTCAATGAAGTCGCACAAGGGTGCGAAATTTGAAAAGATGGAAAAAACTGCTTTCAAAGATTGGATTTTGCTTTTGCAGATTGATACAAATGAAGATGATGGCATGATGTGGGGCGACGGTGGTCGATTGTATTTCTGGATTCGCCGTGATGATTTAGCTAAACTGAACTTCGAAAACGTGTGGGTTGTGTTGCAGTGCTATTAGTTAGTTAGTTAGTTAGTTTGTTTGTTTGTTTGTTTGTTTGTTTGTTTGTTTAAACCTGGAGGTTGAACTGGGAAGTGAGTAAGGGTATCCGTTGGCAGGCGCAGTATTTGGGGATTCTGTTTTCGTTATCATTGTTTTTTACTGGAGCAGTTGCTGCTGGTGCAGCTGATACTCCAGACATGGAAGATCCATCGCCTGATACCGCTGATAGTGCCGCCGCTAGCACGAGTCCGCAATTGCCTCCTGGCGTTGCGACCGCTGGCATGAATCCTCAAATGGCCTCGGGAACTACTCCCGCTCCTCAAATCCCGATTACTGATGGTGGACCGCAACTCAAACAATTCGACCAGATTATGCAGACGATCATGGGAAACTATAACGTTCCTGGCGGAGCCCTGGCGATTGCAAAAGACGGAAAATTAGTTTTAGCTCGCGGATACGGATATGCCGATCTGCAAAATGGAAGACTCTTTTCTCCGACAACACTGTTTAGCATGGCCAGCGTGACGAAAGCCGTGACAGGGGTTGCAGCGCTCCGATTAGTTGATGAAGGTCGTCTGAATCTGGACGATACGCTCTACAACATTCTAGGAAAACCAAAATTAGGAAATGTGCAAGACCCACGTGTAATGACTATTACGGTTCGTCAGCTGTTGCATCACTCAGCTGGATGGAAAACAGATTTCGTCGGTTATGACCAGCCCACATACAATTCCCTCACTCGGAATGGACCAATTCCTTTTGAAACTTTATTGCTGTTCGTAATGGCAAATAAACCGCTAGACTATGCGCCTGGTGCTGAGTGTCACTATTCGAACTTTCAGTTCGGTGCTCTCAAAAGTGTCATCGAACACGCGTCTGGGCAAAATTTTGAAACCTACGTAAATGAGCATGTCATGCAGCCGATGGGTGTTCGGGACAATCGCCTCGAGCCTGAGCGCGGCATTTATTTGCCGAATGAAGCCCATCGATATTCGCCGGTGCTTCGACCGCTACCGGGAGGGCATCCCAACGGGCAGGTGACGGGATCGCTCGGCAGTTGGGAATCTTCGGTTGTCGATATGTGCAAATTTCTTACCGCAGTTGACGGAACACGAACAAAACCTTTTCTATCCAAAGCAAGTTTTGATCAAATGGTGGCACCTGTCCCAGCACCAGTTGCGGTGCGAGAAAATGGAAGCACGTTTGGGTTAGGATGGGATTCCGTCAAGACGACGCCCGACGGTATCTTGTTTGAAAAGAACGGTGGCGTGCCTGGTGTGCACACATATATCGAGCACTTGCCTAACAATGTGGACTGGGTCGTGATCTTCAACGGAACCGGCGTCGACCAAAAGCCAAAGGTAATGGGAGCAGCGTTGCGCTCACTGCATCAAGCGCTGTCGGATGTAAAAGATTGGCCGCAGATTGATCTGTTTCAGCGATATCAGTAACCGCAGCCGATCAAGACTTCATTCGGTAGCCTTCGTTGTAGAGTGTTTCGATTAAGTCGAACTTTTCGCCTTCACTCAACTTTGCTCGCAGTCTGTTCAAGCAGCTTGTCACCGCCCGCTCAGTCGCGTCAGTGTCTTGCGGCCAAACTTGCTCGATTATTTGCGCCGACGTGAATACTCTATCAAGGTGCGTCATGAAAAACTCTAAGAGTGAAAATTCGGTCGGTAATAGTTTTACCGCGACACCATTTTTGGTGACAATGTGCTGCTTCTGGTCGAGCGAAATGTTTTTCACTACTACGAGATGCGAATTGTCCGTTGGTGTTCGACGTAAGAGAGCTCTCACACGCGCTTGCAGCTCTTTCAAATGGAACGGTTTGGTCAAGTAATCATCTGCACCGAGGTCGAGACCGCGTTCTTTTTCTTCGATTGTTTTGCGACCCGTCACCATTAGAATAGATACCGGACGCTTCTGGTGCCGAATTGTTTTGCAAATTTCCAGACCGTCTGCGCCTGGCAAATTCAAGTCGAGAACTAGCAAGTCATATTGGCTGACACGCAGCATGTCTAGCGCTTCATCGCCACTCAGCGCAACTTCTACAACGTGATGTTCGCTACGCAAAACATGCGCGACTGTCTCAGCCATTTCTTTTTCGTCTTCGACAACCAGAATTTTCGCCATCAGATCTCCGCGTCTTGTTATGAAGCTTTTGTCTTATCCGGAATGCTAAACCAAAACGAGCTACCGTTACCGTTTTCACTGAACACTCCGATTCGACCGTCGTGCCCTTCTACGAGTGCTTTGCAAATTGCAAGTCCCAAACCGCGCCCACCTTTTTTCTTTGCGTCATCTTTTTCGACTTGATGAAACCGCTGAAAAATCAATTGCTGTTCGGATTTCGGAACGCCTCTTCCTTGATCTGTCACAGAGACGTGGATCGCTCCATCCTTCGCTACTGCAGCCAATGCTACCGTGCCCTGCGGCGGTGAAAATTTGATTGCATTCGATATAAAATTCATGACCACTTGTTTCAATCGACTTTCGTCTCCAAACAAATTTAGATCAGTCGATTGTACTTTCAAAGTTACTTCTTTCGATGTAGCAAAATCTTGCATCAGGTCCGCCGATTCTTCCAACAGATTTGCCACAGGAAACCATTCTGGCACAAGGTCGATTTTGCCCGATTCCAGGCGCTCTACGGTCAACAGGTCATCCACCAGTTTGACCAAATGTCCCACACTCTTCTCGGCTTTCTTTGCCAAATTCAAATCGCCTTCAGTCAATTCATCGAGATTCTTCGATGCGATAAATTCCAATGCCAACTGCACACTTGCCAGCGGTGTTGCCATATCGTGACTGACCATAGCAATCAATTCTTGCTTCAACCTTTGAAATTCGCGGCGTTCAGTGATGTCCATCACAGTGGCGAGTAGGGCTGCGTTATTAGAGATTGGAAATTCTGTCAGCGAAAGTTCGATTGGAATGCTTGGTCCAAGACTGGCTTTAGATTCCAGCTCAATTGCACCACCTCGATTTTTCACGTCTTCGAGGAACGTCGAAAACGATTCTGGTGCTTGCTTTTCAAATAAATCTAGCAAGCTGCAACCAACCCAATCTTCGCTGCTGATGCCAAAGATTCTGGCTGTTTTCCGATTGGTGAGTTGAATTGTGCCTTCGCGATCTACTACAAGTAAGCCGACCGGCAAGCTCTCGCACAGCAAGCCAAATCGAGATTTGGCATCAAGTGGTGCTTCTTCGTTGCGTGGGGTCTGCAAGGTCGCGGCTCGTTCGTATTCAGGCGATTGGGCTATTTTATGATAGTTTATCAACATAATCGTCCAGTCCAGCTCCTTGTGGCCCAGTCGATCCCTGAAAAGGCGGCCGGCTTTGCAACAGGGTATGATTGAACAGGAAAACCCGTTTTGTTCGCGCCGTGGCAAACCAACTGACCCTGTAGATCCCGTCAATCAGCGAATTTTACTGACATGCAAGCGAAAGAGCCTAAGAAAGTACATGTCAAGCTTGACTGCGATATTTGCGGCAAACCTTTCAAAGCTAAAAATCGCGGCTCATTGACGGGCTGGATCTTCGGTGAAGAGTCTGTTCCAGGACCCAAAGATGCGGATAAGTTTTGCAGTTGCGGTGAGGAGGACACGCACAAGCCATTCGGTAACGTAAAGCTTGTCGAGACAGAAACGGCGGCAATTGCTGCAACACCTGCAACACCTGCTCCACCCAAAAAGCCTGAACTTCCGGCCGATGCAAATGTCGGTCGGAAAATCGCTGACCGTTACGAAATCCGAGGCGTCATAGGCGAAGGCGGCATGAGCACGGTCTATAGAGTGCACGACTCAGTGCTGGACAAAACGCTGGCGCTGAAAATGTTGCGTAAGGAATTCATTCTAAACGAGACGAGCATCAAGCGATTCGAACAAGAGGCAAAAGCTGTCAGGTCGCTGACTCATCCACATTTAGCTACGGTTTACGACCACGGACGAAGTGAGGATGGCTCACCATATTTGGTGATGGATTACATCGAAGGCGATAGTCTCGCTGAACTTTTGAAGAAAGAAATTTTTCTGGATGTTCCGCGTGCACTGGCTATCAGTCTACAGATTTGCACGGCAGTAAGCTATGCGCACGAACATGGTGTGATTCACCGAGACCTGAAACCAGAAAATATCATTTTGACAAATGCTGGAGCAGATTTTGATTTTGTAAAATTGATAGATTTTGGAATCGCTAAATTCGATTCGGAAAATGGTCTCTCAACTCAGCGAGTTACTCAGACCGGCGAGATCTTTGGCAGCCCACTCTACATGAGCCCTGAGCAGTGCATGGGCTATCCACTCGACGTGCGTTCTGACGTCTATTCGCTTGGCTGTGTGATGTACGAGTTGGTGACTGGAAAGCCACCACTTGCGGGCGAAAATCCGGTGCAGACGATCTTCAAACATTTGAACGAAATGCCCGCACCATTGAGTGTTGAGTTCAAACAGTTGAACGTTCCGCGTGGTTTTGAAGTGCTAGTAATGAAGGCGTTGCAGAAAAAACCGGAAGATCGTTATCAAACAGTTGAAGAATTGCGCCGAGATTTGCGACTGGTTTGGCTCGGGCAAGACATCAGTAAATCCGCTAGTAAAACCAAATCTAGCGTTCCCTTCTATAAGTCAAAGAATACTCTGTATGTGGTTGCAACAGGTGCTTTCATTTACGCCGTTGTTGCATCTGTTTTGTTGTTTCAGCAGATGACTGCAAAAAACACGACGCCGACTGCTTCTCCGACAGTGCGTCCTGCTGATGTGCTTCTCAATCCACCGCGGAACGTGGAAGCTGAGGCTATGACTCTGGCACCGGCAGCCCTTCATCTGGAGGACCACGAGCTGCTTAAAACCAATGAACCAGCTCGATTAGACTGGCGATTTCCGCAGCGCGAATTTAGTGATTTGACATTTGATCTAAATTTCCACGATGAATTGCCAAAAGGTCCTGTGCTTTTTTTGCGGCTGTACGAGGGTGCTATCGGAAAAAACCATTTTTATATTGGCTTCCAGACTAATTTACATGACCCAGAGAAGGCTCATTCTCCTGGTCACGGAATGATCTATTCACGATGGGGCACCGATAAGCTGTCTGATGCGCGCATCGTCAAACCAGGCGGATTTGCAGATGCCAATCCGGAAACTCCTTTCGTTGGTATCAGGCGCATTTATCCGTGGGGTGCGCATCGCTATCGCATTCGGCTATCTCAAGGAGAGCGCGATGATAAGGGCGTTTGGTATGTTCTGTCGATCGAGAATTTAGACACAAAAGAAGTGCAAGAAATGGGCTCGCTCAAGTTTCCGAAAGAGAACGGCCAGTATCCTTTGATTAAAGACAGAGGATGGACGATGCTTCAAATTTTGCGTGGTGTCAAATATCAAAAGGATGTGCCGCATTGGCGTGTCTCGTTTGAAAAGGTTCGCATTGGCAAGGATTTGATTAGACCACAGAATATCCAAGTTGATTTCAAACAGAGTGAAGCGGCTGATGTTTTTGTCAAAGACGAAGACAAGCAAGGCGGCACGATCGAGTTGCTAATGCAGCCGTATGCGAAGAACCAGCATTCGGAATGAATGCTGGCCTTGGCTCTCTCTGAAACCGGTGAAGTAATTCGAAACCACCGACTTTGGGCAAGAGGCGATTGGTTTCGACTAATTCATACTAAATGGAGAATTTCTCAATTTTGTGGCAAGTCTTGGAATCTTTCTTCCAGCGCGCAAAAGTCAAGCCCTGTGCAGTATACGGCGTTTCCATGACCTGGATTGGCCATCCTTAAGCGATATCGCTTTAGCGCTGTATTTGGATAGACTATTTCTTCTTAGCGGCGGCGCCAGACCGAAGCCAGGGCGGTTATCAGCTGATATTTCCGTTGATGTTCTCTGATAAGAAGCGGCATATCGAATTTTTCAAGCAATTCGAACTCGGGGCTCATTCGCTCTATGAGGGATTCTTCAGAAGTGAGCGCCGCCTCTTTTTGACCACCGAACCAGAGCTCTTTCGGTGTGAAGCTTTCCATCCAGGTGAACGGGGTGGTCATAACCACTAGTCCACCCCGACGAACGATGCCTCTTGGACCGCTCAGGCGGGATAGGCAAGACATCGGGCTGGGCAGTCTGCAAATGAGATTGGCAAGCAATACTGCGTCGAAATCCACAAGCTCGGGTGGAAGCGCGCACGCGTCTGCCCTGCGGAAGTCTATTCGCTGTGCTGATGATTTGTCGATCGCGGCTTCTAACTCAATTGTTTGTTCGCCTTCGGTTCTGCATTTGAATCGAATGGAGCCATCCGCTTGAAGCCGTTTTGCAGCATCGATAAACGATTGACTTAAGTCCAACGCGGTAACTGCGGAATATTTTTCTGCAAGTTTGAATGAGGAACCACCGACTGCGCAGCCTATATCGAGAGCACGTTCGGGATTGATTCCAAGTTTGTCGGTCCACTTCATCACTAGTTCAGCGCAGCGCTGAGGAAACTCAGTTAGGTCACGGCTAATGAAGGTGAACGGCATCTGTATTTCTGCTGGAGCAAAGTGCAGGGTCAGATACTCATTGAGAATCGACTCTCTTTCGTATGGATTATCTTTGCTTTCGGAAGCATTAATTTTGACGACGCCACCGTTGCCGGTGCTGGTGACGATGCGAAATCCTGCGTGTTGGAAGAAGTGCGGACGAAAGTGGAAACGAGCCCAGGTAGTGGCTTCATCACCTGTGCTGATGAATGATCCGCCAAGGATCATCTGGTGTTCTCCATCAAAACAGGGAACGCTAAAATCGTCGTAGAATTTGTTGACGGTGAATCCATCGAGCGGATTAAATTCATCCTCGCACCACTGCCAAACATTCCCAAACAGATCGCCAGGGTGCTCGTCGTTGCTTGTGCCGACGTCGAGCCCCACTGGGCGTTCGGCTCCGGAAGCCAAATTCAGGTTGAATTGTGCCGGTTCGGACTTGTTTAATGTTCTCAGGCGATGGTGCTCTGCTTCTGTGATTAGTCTGTACTGTTTTGTCGAATCATCTTTATTCGATTCAGCGGTTGCATATTTATCTGTTTCAGATTTCCACTTGCAGTAGGCTTCTGCTTCGTAGAAATTGACCACAGCTGGCCAAGACCATTGCATAGGCACGAGTTCGAAGCAAGTTCTCAACTTGTAGTGGTGAAGACCCGACGGACCTTCCAGCTTCCAGAATGTTGGAAACTTTGTATTTCTGAAGGACCGCCACTTCCAACCCTGCGTGCTCCAAAACCGCTGTTCAAGGTAACTTCCAGACGCTACGAATTTATAGAATTCGCCATTGCTAATGAGATTCTGTGATGCCCTGAAAGCGCCTACTTTTGCCAGTCTGTGTCCATATTCATTGTCCCAGCCGAAGAATGGTGCATCGACAGGTTTCCCGATGTCTACCGTGCCTGCATCGACGGAAATCATTTTGTTAGTTGGGTAGTCTCTACCTTCGATTGGCGGAAACACCGAATCACTATCGGACACGTCGAGGTGTAAGTTCGGCCATGCTTCAGGACGTCGAACACATTCGATCGGTAACTCCCTAATCAGTACTGATGAAGTCTCAAGATGGATGCGCTCATGCTCGAAGCCCATAAATAGTGTCCAGAGCGGATCTAAAGGTCTGATAGGCGCATGACCTTCGTTCAATCCTTCATGCTCGGCGATGATTTTGGTAATAAGACGATAGACCTGCTTACGATAGTTATGCAATTCAGTCAGCTCTGGCCACTGCATCGTATTCTTGGACATGTCGTCCCACGACATCTCATCGACTCCTGTTTCGAACAAGCTCTCAAACTCAGCGTTCACCGCTGACGGTATAAGTCCGGCCAGTCGCAGTTTGTTGACGTAGAGCACTGCCTGATGTACGTAGTAGAACACGAGTGGATGACGCAACCCGTGATACGGCACGCGATAGAACACATCAGGTGACGCCAGTCCTGAGAGTAAAACCTCCGTCAGAGTCCATGAGTTGTCGAAATATTCTTGCACTGAAGCTCTTGTGCAGTCAGCCAAGTTTGGAATTGGTAATGAGTGAATCTTCCCTTCCGCGTCAACGCCAGGGCACGAACCTGGCTCTGGTTTCAAGCCTGTCCACCAGTCACGCGAGCGCATCAATGTGTCTGCGCTCATCGGTACGGCACGGATAGATGGTGCCACCGCCGACAGTTCTGCTTGAGGATTCATTTTCTCGACTTCCATATATGTTTCCATTCGACCTGGCCGCAACTCAGCCGTTGATTTCGATTTCTATGACCGATGTTGAAGCTAGAAAGTGTCCGTCGCGTGAACGCGACAGTATCTAGATTGTTCCTGTAGAGCCAAAGCTCGGCTATTTGTTCACAACGAGCGCTTTTAATTTGGATTGCAGCTGTTTGACTTTCGCAGCTGTTTTCGGAAGGTGCTGTTTCAGTATATCCAAAGAATTTTGGTAATGAACTTTGGTCGCCTTCTTGTCGTTTAGCGAGTATGAGTCGATGCCCAAGCGCAATTCAGCATCAGCGACTTGCTCGCTGTTTGCACCATATTTCTTAGTCATCGCGGTCATCGCAGTTTTGTGCAACTCCATTGCATCTTTAAACTTCGATAGTTCCCACTTCGTATTGGCAAGATACATTTCGGCAGTGCAAGTTTCTGCACTTGCGCTATCTTTTTCGACGAACAGTTTTAAAGCTTGTTCGAATTTTTTCTCTGCCTGAATGTAGTTTCCATCGTCGTAAAATTTCACGCCATCCGCAAAGACGTCCTTTGGCTCAGCCGGCTTCATGCACCCGACACAGAGAAAACTCAGGATGAATATTGAAACTGGGGAAAGCTGTGATCGCCTGACAGGAGTTTTCAAAATCAACGCGCCTGCCTTTGTCAGAACGTATCTCAGCAATTCTCTCACATTTTCGTCGATTAGTAGCCTGTCTGGAAAGGGTGGTAGGGGCCCTGAAGTGCTATTCTGTGCGCCATGATTTTGTATTCATTTTCAGGCAGTGAGACGCCCCAATTAGCCGAGGTTGGTGGCAAAGCTCAGTCGTTGCTCAAGGGCTTCAAAGCCGGTCTGCCGGTTCCGCCTGGGTTTATTCTTCCTGTGCAGTTTTTTTCTGCCTGGATTGACCAACTTAAATCAAGTGAGGAATGGCAGGCTTTTGAAGCTGCTAACGCGCCCGATGCCCTGCGCGAAGCTTGTGATGACTTGAAAGCGAAAGCGATGCAGCTGGTTCTCTCAGACGCACAGAAAGTCGCTTTGCAAAGTGCGGTAAAGGATTTCTCGTCCACAGACCTCTTTGCCGTGCGTTCATCTTCTCCAGAGGAAGATTTGGAAGGGTCATCGTTTGCCGGAGGTTATGAAACCATCCTCGGTGTTGGCGAAGCGACAATGTCGTCGGCAATCAATCGAGCTTTCGCATCGTGCCTGGACGTTCGCGTGGTTATCTATAAGCGCGAACACGGCTTCTCGACGAATGATCCCAAGATCGCGCTGGTAATCATGCGACAAATCGCCAGTGAAGTATCTGGAGTTGGCTTTTCGCTGAATCCAGTCACGAATGACTATGACGAAGCTGTTTTCAATGCTAACTGGGGACTGGGCGAAACCGTTGTAGGCGGTCTTGTGACGCCAGACGAGTTTGTTGTTGACAAGTTTTCAAAAGCGGTGAAACGGCGGGAAATTGGTTTCAAGGAATTTTCTATCTGGCTCACTCCCGAAGGTGGTACTCACGAGCGATTAGCTTATCGCATCAACGAGACAACTCTTTCCGCTGAGCAACTCAGCGAGCTGACCGGACTGATTCTAAAAGTCGAAGGGTTGTACGGTTGCCCAATCGATATTGAGTGGGCTTTTGCCGAAGGCAAGCTTTTCTTATTGCAAGCTCGACCAATCACTACCTGGGTTCCATTGCCACCAGATATGGTTACTGCTCCAGGACAAAAACGTCGGCTCTATATCGACATGACAATCTGCGTGCAAGGCATTTATCAACCGCTCTCAGTGATGGGCACTAGTTTTTTCAAAAAGCTTGTAGGCAACGCCAGTACAATTGTTTTCGGTCATGACTACACCGTAGATATAGATCAATCAATAGTTCGAATCGATGGTGGCAGGATCTACGCAAATTTCTCTAACATTTTGGTTGTTGCTGGCAAAGAAAAGTTTGTCACTTTATTCCAAAATCTGGACCCACTCGCCGCTGCAACGTTAGAACATGTTGATGCTGACGAATATATGGGTAATCAGAGTGTCAAGCATGTGCCACTGCATTTGGTGATGCGAGTGCCTGAGATGGCAACGCACCTTCTTAGCGCGGAACTTATGCCTGACCGGGCTCATCGTCAGGTGCAGCGGGAGATTGAGGTATACAGAGAGGACGTGGAAGCGATCTGTTCGGAGCCCTTGACTGTAGAACAGTTAGTAAACAAACTCTCTGAGCGTGCAATCAATTTGGCATTTAAAAAGATTGCGCCACTTATTATTGCATCGCGGCTGTCGTTGCAAAAACTCAAGTCTGATGTTGAGGCCAGAGACGAATCTGACCTGAAAAAACTAGAGCTGGCTCTGCCGCATAATGTTACCACCGAAATGGGATTGGCTCTGTATGCTGTTTCTCAGGAGCTGCCGATTGGTCTGAGCAAGAGTGAGTTGGAAAAGCGATTTGCGGATGGGTTGTTGCCTCAGGAGTTCTACAGTGCGTGGGAAGGTTTTTTGGCCAAGTATGGACATCGAGGGCCTGTCGAAATTGATATTGCCAGTCCGCGCTATCGAGACAATCCTCAGTTTCTGATCGACCTGTTGTTTTCGCTGCGCAATACGCCAGATGACCAGAGCCCGCAAGCTAAGTTCGATTGGAATCAAATAGAAAGACATCGTGCATTCGAAAAATTGTGCGAAGAGCAGCACTTCAAAGGTTGGCTCTACGCCAAAGAATTGCAGTGGCTGTATCGCGTTGTGGAAACTCTTGCAGGCTATCGTGAAACTCCGAAATTTCAGATCGTCGTTGCCATCGATTTAGTGCGCCAGAGAGTTCTCAAAGAAGCGGCGCTGCTGCTTGAAAGGCAGAGACTAGAGTGCCTTGAACAAGTTTTTGATTTGACATTGCAAGAGTTAGATGAGGGCATCGCTGACACTTCCGTCGACCTGATCGCAAAGGCGCATGCCAACAGAATCTTTCCCGACAGGTTGAGAATGGTGCACCAACTTCCTTCTGTTATTGATTCGCGTGGAAAAATCTTGCGCCCACCTCGTGGACCGGTTCGTGAAGGATATGTCGTGGGTACGCCAATATCCGCTGGCATTGTGCAAGGCCCAGTCAAGTCTTTGCATTCGCCAGACGAGAAATCTTTTGAGAAAGGCGATATTTTGGTGGCGCGAGCGACTGATCCCGGGTGGACTCCGCTCTTCGTCAATGCTGCCGCAGTTGTACTCGAGGTCGGCGGCGTGCTCCAGCACGGGGCTCTCGTTGCGAGGGAGTATGGATTACCTTGCGTCGCTGGAATTGTCGGGGCTACGGGGCTCTGGGAAGACGGTACGCTGGTCGAAGTGGATGGCTCCGCTGGCACTATTCGCGTCATTTCCAAATAGTGCGAGCAGGTTGTAAAGACTCTATTCATCCCCACCCGGGGCTTAGCTTTAAACGTGATCTAGCGCTCGATAGAATACGCTCGTTACTGAAAAGGGGAATGGAAATGAAAAGAAGAAGCGCGCGCGGTCAGAGCATGGTTGAATACGCATTGGGACTCGGTTGTGTTGCGGCTCTTTGCATGGTTGCTCTAGGTTCATTGGGACACATGAACGGTCACATGATTCACGAAATCGAAGAAGCAATCAACTACGGTGGACCAAAATCGGCACATCCAAATGCCATGGTTAAGGTCACTGCTACTCCATGGAACATCAACTAACAGTTGTTGCAACAGTTCAAAAAAAAGCGCTTTGTCCGATTGCTGTGCAAAGCGCTTTGCAGCACGAGCGCGTCGAAAGTAGATTCGCTCGGTTAAAAGTAGTGTTCGATAGAGTTTAAACTTTCGACTTGCGAAAAGCCTTCACCAAAAGATTTTGGTTGAATTTCCTGAAGTACTGAACAATCGCAACAAGTGCCACCGAAACAAACGGAACACTCTGCATAACAGTTTCAAGAATATGGTGCGAACAGCATGGTTGCATGGATGTTACTCCAAAAGATTTAGTGACAGCACTCTTTTTTAGGTGATGCTTTTATGTCGAGCTCGATTGAATCGACGTCGTGCATGTAAAGCTCGGGCGCTTTACGGAATACTTGCATGAGCTCTTCAATGACGCGTGCGGAATCTTGTTTTTGAATGGCGTCGACAACGCATGTTTCGAGATGCTGTTTCAGCATCACTTCCGCTGTCTTATCCAAGGCTGCCTGAACTGCCTTTAGCTGATTCAAAACGTCCATGCAGTATCGTTTGTCGTCGACCATGCGATAGACGGAGTTCAAGTGCCCAATCGCTTTCGAGAGGCGCAACTTGAGTTTTTCTTTTGAGTCGTCAGTAATTGGCATTTAGAGAGTTTACGACAAAAAGCGCCTAAAAGTGTGCGTCTGAGCCTGTCAATTTACTCATGTTGGAATCATCAAATCTTGTTCTCTACCGAACCTTCCAACGCTGAGCTTTGCCGCATAGTCTGTGGACCAGAAGTAACCGAACAGTAACAATGAAAAGTTATTGTGAGGGTCGATAAGGAGTAACGCTATGCCCTCACCTACACTCGAAACATCCGATCGATTCCCAGCTTTAGCCCAATTCACAGCAGAGGACCAGAGCACTGCTGTCTCTATTGAGCTTTTGAAAATTTCGCAGCAGACGCCATCTGTTGAGCAGAAGCCACTCAGTGCTTCGACCGACCAGACCGTAGACCAGGCGGCTCCAAGATCACCGAATGTCGCCGTCGACAAATTACCTTCGCTGTCAGTCGAACAAACTGCCAAGACCGAAGACGCGAAAGTTGGCTCATGGACTAACACGTTTCTAGACATAGGGTTCGGCACAGCAGCAGTCGTCGCAACTGAAGCCGCGCTGGGAGTTTTGACCAAAAATCCTAGATTCGAAGCGATGGCTTTAGAAACGCTCCAGAGCGGCGGAAAGTTTGCGCTGATGACGAGTCCTAAGTTCGTAGCTCCGTTCATAGCCGCCACTGGTTTAGGATACGGCACGGCGACTGTCGGTAGGCACTTCGCAGTCGAGGGGCTGACGAGCAACTCAGAATCGTGGATGGACAGCGCTAACCATGTAGGAATTGGTGCCGCCACATTTATGGCGTCCCGTTATCTGGGCAACAAATTCTCAGCTCCGGTTGCTCCGAAAGCCTAGTTTGCGACTTGTATTAGTCGTATCGCGTTTGTTCGCGCCGAAAAGTGATTGACTCATCAATCTAATTGATTGTTCGCGTCAACCTACGTGTTTAATCGAGTGATGCAAGTGCGCGCTTACTTTGTGATGTTGCGATGTAAATGTTCCACTTTTCGCGAAATGCGGAATCAGCAGCAAGGCCGCAATTGCGCAGATCTCCACGAGTAGGATCGAGACAGCAACTGGAACTGTTGGCGCCACTTCTGGCTCAATCGGTTCATTGGTCCAACGCCTGCTGGTTATCTGACTAGCCGTGCCGAAATCGTATTTGTGAAACATGGTGCCCGCCCTCCTTATTCAACCTAACAAACGGTTGTGTAGGAAGTGTGAGGCTAATTAATCGATCCCTAGATGCACAAACGGTGCCCAGGCGTGAATCGGCTGCCCACTGCTAGCCGCTGCGCGTTGAGTCTCGCGCAGTGCATCAGCAATTTGCAGTTGCTTACCGTTATCTGCTGGAACTAGATTTTTGTGGAATTCTTGCATAAGTTCGGCGGTAGATCTGTCAGCAACTTCCCAGAGACTGAGCACGAGGTTCGGCATGCCAGCGTACATCAGGGCGCGTGCTAGTCCCAGTATTTCGCCACCCTCAGTCACTTTGTTCACCCCTGTTTGACAGGCTGAGAGCACGAGAAGTTTTCCGCAATCTGTTCGCAACGCGTTGCCTTGCAAAATTGCAGCAGCAGTAAGGATACTTCCATCGGCTAGCACTAAGCCTGATGCCAGCGGCTCTTCGGGATTGAATACAGCGTGACCGGCGAAGTGCACGACTGGATACTGACTGAAAAGTTCAGGCAACGATTGTTTGACTTCGTCGTTTGTGAGCAACTTGGCACCAGAACTTTGAGCGCCAAAAATATTCTGTGCTTCTTCCATCGTGTAGGTCAAATCTTCCAAACCGGCAGCAGAGCGCAATCTAGAGCTGAAGACCAGTCCTTCTTTTCTTGTCGCGGAATAATCGCTGATTGCCGATACCAGATATTTGTTTGCTTCAACTCCTGTGGTGCGATTTGCTTTTGCCAGAACTGGAATTAAGCTTGTTGTTGGCAGATAGCTGATGGAGTATTTTTCGCAGAGGAATGCTTTACCGTCATGTAGCGCTGCAAACGGCAGATGGTAGAGGCTTGAGTGAGGAACGATGAGCAATCTGTCGATGCTTTCAGGCATGCCTGCCATCACCGGCGCCACCAGCTTGTTGTACAGTCGTTTACACAAACTGGTTGGAACTTCCCAACCTTCTGTTGCAGACATTTCGAGAAAACTCGCCAGATCTGCACCGAAAGATTCGATGTCTTCTTCGCTGCTGATGATGTTGATATTCGGCTCGTCTTTTTCGTACCAAATGGCGGCAGAGACTATGTATTGGTCTGTCCAGTAGAATTCTAAAAGCGCTGTTTTTCTGTTCAGTGAATACTGACCTGGTTCGTTTCCGCGTGGTGTCGTCCATAGTGACTTGATTTCTTCGAAATTCAAAGTGCTCGCAGCAACAAGCCCAGCATAATTTGGATGCCGTCTGCGCAATTGGTTGACTACATCTCGCCATTCGGAGTAGATTTTTTGCGAGTCTTCTGGCGCCAGAGTCGCGCTTCTGGAGCCACTTTCGCTTGCCGGTGGTCCTTGCCAAAATAATCTTTCGAAGTGCGCAATCTGACTGCGCAACTCTGATTCGCGACGAATCAAACGTGCGAGTGATTGATCGGGGCTCTCCGTCAACTCTGAAATGTCGATTGGCGAATTGCTCAAAAGATCTAACAGCGCTCGAGATTTTGCGCGCCCAACATACTCCAACGCTTCTACGCGCTTGTCCATCGAGAGACAGACTTTGACCATGTCTCGGTACAGTTCTTGACCTCGATTGGCAAAGCTGGTTTTGAGATCGTCGGCTTTGATTGCTGATCGTTGTGCGTCGAATAAATTGATCGCTTTCTCGAAACATTCGAACGCTGGCTGCAACTGCTTTTGTTGTTCGTAGACTTTGCCGATGTTGGAAAGGTAGATACGCTCGCCCTGCCTATCATCAATGTCTTCACTAATTTGCAGCGCTTGCTCGTAGTACTCCATAGCGATTTCGACTTCGCCTTTAGCCATGAAACAGTCGCCAAGACTGTCTAAGTGTGCGGCTTCAGACTGTTGATCTTTGAACTCTCGTGCCAATTCCACTGCTTTCGCGCAAGCATCAACTGCCTTGCCGAGATCATTCAACTTCAACCAGGTGGTGCCGATGTTGCCTACCCAAATACCGACGCGGCGCCCGTCTCCAGATGCTTCCGAAAGATGCAACGCGTCTTGATAGCACATAATTGCGTCTTCGAACCTTTTCAATTCGAAAAATGCATTGCCCTGACTGCCTCTGCAAATCGCCTGTGTCTGGTAGTCTCCGCGTCCCTGTGCTTCGTCGAATGCAATCGAATAATATTTCACCGCATCTTCGAATAGCCCCAGCTCTGCCATCGCGAGACCGAGACTTCCCAGCCATGATGAGCGATTTGGAGTCTCTTCGCGCGCCTCCAATGCATGTCTGAACCATTCAGAAGCTTGTTCTGCCCAGCCTCTCTCTAGATATAGGCGGCCTAAATTTCCAAATGAAATTTCCATGCCGACGTTGTCTTCTGAGGTGTATGCAGCTTCCAGGGCTTGTAGAAAATGTTGAATCGCTTCATCACCATGTCCGCGATCGCGCTCGAATTCGCCCAGCAAAAGGTTTGCATGTGCTTCGATTTGCGGCAAATGATTGTCGCGAGCAATCTGCGCCGATTGGCTATAGTCCAGGTGCGCCTCATCCAGCCTGCCGCTGCCATGCTTGGCGACGCCGAGATAACTGATGAAAACTGCGACGGCGGCTGGGTCTTCCAGCTCTTGCGCCAGACTGATGGCTTCGGCGTAAGATTTCAGCGCCAGGTCGAGGTTGCCGGTCTGCAAAGCATCCCAGCCTTCTTTCCCCAGCTTCTCCATTGAGGCTCGTTTCTTATTATTCTTTGGTAGGGACTTATTCCCCATACGAATCCTCTGAGCACGCGATGTCGCTCTCACAGTTTAAGCTCAATACGTTGATTGCGACCATGTTTTCCCGATCTGCCGAAACCTTTGTTTCCTTGCGTAGGTATATTTATCCGCAGATGGCGCTTTTTCGACACCGGAGCGGTTTTTGGCTGTTACTTGATGCAAAAAAGCTCTCAAGCACCCGAAATGCATCAATTTAAGCACCGGCTTGTAAGGACCCTGAAAAGTCAAATCTCCAAGGCTTGCACACAAAAACACGCCGCGCAGGCGACGTGTTGAGAGCTTTTGACTAATTGATTACGGAGCCATTGGCGGTTGATGAGCGTATGGCGGATAGACCGCGATTCTCATTTCCTGATGAGGCTTCTGTGCGGCGGCTTGCATCATATTGGCTCGACCTGCACCGGCTGGTGAGTGGTGTTTGGTCGGACGTGGCGCAAAGTGCGAATAGTTCGCTGCCGACGCTTGCGGTGCTGCGAATCCGTGCGACTGCATGTGCGTCTGGAATCCGCCTGGTGGAAGATTGTGAGAGGTTTGAGGTCCATGCCATGAGCCAAAGTAAGATGGCGGAGGCGCTGGTTGGTTGGTTCTAACCCGGCTGCGCATGAGCGATTTCAGTTGGTCTTGACCTAGTAGGCTGAGCGGGAATGGTGCTGGACCTGGTCCTGACTGCGACTCCAACTGCTGTTGTACTTGTGGTGGACGAATAATGTCGTTTCCAGAGCTTGATGGCACTGGGGCTGGCGGTGTAGCGATCTCTTCAGCGCTTGGATAGCCAAGATCGGCTAAACGCTCTTCCGATGGGATGGCAGCTGGAGCTTGAGCGAGCAGTGCTCCGCCCTGGCGAATCATGCGCTCGCCGGCACGTGGCTGTCCGAGCCAATCGTTGCTTTGAGTGCTAGTAGCGACCTGTGGTTGGAAGGACATAGGACGTGCAACTGGTTTGCGAACCTGGCGATTGACGCGCACTTGTCCTGGCGTTGCGAGCACCTGGTTGGCGGTGACGCGAGGCGCTGCGTAGCGATTCAAAGTTGCGGCATCATAAGTAGATATGGAACGGTCGTAAGAGCGCGGCATTTCAGTCATCGACTGAGCGCCGAATTCGCTAATTTGACCAGACAATGAGGTTTGCGGCGGCGCAGCCATGCGCGGAGTCTGTGAGAGCAACTCGAGTTCGAGGTCGCGCTTGCTTGGAAGCTTTCTGTTAGGCACGAATGGACGCAGTTTGACGCCGTACGCCGTCTTCACTTCTGCGGTCCGAGGGCTTAGCGCTTGTAGAACGATTCTGGGTTTCTGCGCTTTATTGGCAGGTGCTGTCGCTGTTGAAAGACTGGCTTTGAGGAAATCGGCAGTTCCGGCGTCTTCCGCCTGGGCCGCGCTTTGAGCTGCGAGGGGGAGACTTAAGCTGACTAGGATTGCCGAGAATTTCATCTATTTGGTGGTTCCGTCGTTTGGGGTGCGACATCGAGACCGTCAACCTGAGCGTGATGCTGGCGACTTGAAGGGTTAAGTTTTCCCGATCCGATAACCAAAGTTTATTTGAGAGACCCGGGCCTGTCACTGGGAGAACTACGCATCACATCGCCCGAAAAGCCTTACGGGCCCTTGAGGGTGGGGGAATTCCCCTACTGGCAACCTGTGTGCTTTATCAGTCCCAAACGAGTCGATAACCGACGCCGCGAACCGTCAAAATGTGTTTTGGCTGACTTGGATTTTCTTCTAATTTTTCACGCAGATATCTGATGTGGACATCCACTGTTCGGCTCTCGCCCAGGAAGTCAGATCCCCAGACCTGCGCAAAGAGCTGGTCTCGAGTGAAGACTCGGTTGGGATGCTTGGCCATGGCTGCGAGCAGCTCGAATTCTTTGAAGGTGAGGTCGATTTGTGTGTTGCCGACGAGCACTGTGCGGCTATCCATGTCGATTGCGAGAGCGCCCAGGCGAATTCCTTTTGGCTGAGATGGCGTCGCCACCGGGCTTTCGCGCAGGTGCGCCTTGACCCGAGCCACGAGTTCGCGGATGCGCACTGGTTTTGAGATGTAGTCGTTAGCGCCGAGCTCCAAACCGACCACTGTGTCGATTTCGGATGTGCGCGCCGTGAGCATGAGAATTGGCGTTTTTCTGTCGTTCGCTCTAACGCGTCTGCAGACCTCGTAGCCATCCAATCCGGGCATCATCAGGTCGAGAATAATCAAGTCTGGTCTTTCGGCTTCCACAAGCTGTATAGCCTTGTGTCCGTCGTGCGCGAGCAGCGTTGCGAAACCTTCCTGATTCATTACATATTGAATCGAGTTAGCGATTTCGACTTCGTCATCAACAATAAGCAACTTTTTCATTTTCACTGTGCGCGTTTTTGGCGCACCCTTCATAGTATCATCGACAATATGTGTATCGACTGAGTAGAGACCGCGTTGGCATTCCCCTTCCGTGACAGTTTAATCCAAAGCTATAAGTCTCCGGCTTCATGGCAACGGTCAGTTTTTAGAATTGCCGCCCTCCTTGGCATACTCTTATTTACTAACTATGTTCTGAAATTAGACGCGGAAGCTGCAAAAAGAGCTCCAGCCAATACTGGCTACGATTCCCTCAGTCAGGTGAACTTTCCTCCGTACCCGCCGATGTTATACCCGGTGCGTGTAGGAATTGGGAATCGAAAAGCTTCGACTCGCATCGCCGTCTGGGCTCCCGGCGCTGTATTCGTTGATTTCACGCCAATCTTCGCGTTGCAGCCAGGTTTGGTTTATCAGATAGCGAATGGACGTATTACTGAATATGCAACAGGTCGCAGTTGCGCCTTGCCCCGCGACAAGCGCACTCGCATCGCCTCGCGCGACTATCAAATTTGGTGCGACAGTAAATGGTGGCGTGGTTCGCTCGAAATTATTCACTTCGGCAATTCTCTCACCGTCATTAATCTGTTGGATTTGGAAAATTATTTGATGGGAGTTGTTCCATCTGAGATGCCGTCGAGTTGGCATTTAGAAGCGTTGAAAGCGCAAGCCGTAGCGGCTCGCAGTTATGCCACCGCCCACCTTGGACCGAATTCGAAGTGGTTCAAGAGCGAGGGATACGATGTGGTGCCTGACGTTCGAGACCAGGCTTATAAGGGGCGCGCGGCGGAAGCGGCGAGCACGGATCGTGCTATACGCGAGACGCAAGGCATCATCTTGAAAGATTCAGGAAGGGTGAAACCGGGATTCTACAGAGCCTGGGTGGGGGATGCCTACGAGAATCTGAATATTCGCAAGAAGGCTGTTCCGACAACGACACTGGAAAAATTGACCGGCGTGCAAAACATCGTTGGAGTAACAGTGAAACAGTGGGACGCGAATGCGAACGCACGCAGCATTCAGGTAATGGGCGCTAAGAAGACTCAAGACGTGTACGGAATCGAATTAGCCAGACGTCTCGGTTTTGACACTGCCGGAATTATCGACGTTGTCGAATCAGGGCCGAACTGGGTCTTCACTTATCGTGGACCTGGCAACGGATCGCGCGGTCTGAGCCAACATGGAGCAGACATGCTTGCTTCACGTGGATGGAATTTCGAACAGATTCTGCGTCAGTACTATCAAGACAAAGATGGACGTTTGCGCCTCGACTACATGGACGGATACAAGGCCGCATCGGCGTTCAGGCAACGTCCAATGCCAGTTCAGACGCAACCGACATCGACATCGACTACAGACACAATCCCGCAGCCGCAAGAAGAGTAAAGTGGAAGACGAAGGACAGCATATCAAAACAGATTTCATGGACCGCCAAGCACGTGAAATATCGACACCTTTATTGCAACAAGGACCGATCCGAATCGTAATTGCGATCGTCGTGATTGGTATCTTATTTGGTGGCTACAATCTAGTCATGTTCTTCATGAACATGGGCAAGAACGCAGCTATCGGAAACGTAGCCGTAAATCTAAAAGATCCTGATCTACAAGACGGCGTGGCGCGTGTAGACGTGAACGTTTCGAACTTGAATCCAACCTGGGTCGACAAAATTCAATTCAAATACACAATCAGTGGACCAGATGGCACCGCCGCTGCTACCGGAGTCGTAGGTGTACCAGATCAAATACCTGCGGGTGCAACAAGAACTTTCCGCCACGTCAAATTGGGACCGTTGCAAGGCGAAGCCGCTCGTATGAAAGCCGAAATAGCCGACTTGAACATGGGACCAAAACCAGCATTGTCAGCCGGTCTAGATGCCCGCTTCTCAGAAATCATGTTGTTAAAGGGTCCAGAAGCCGTAGGTGCATTCAACGAATTCGTAGCGCAAGCACCAAAATTCGCACCAGGATTTATCGGATTAGGTCGCGCCTACATGGCCGAAGGCGAAGACGCAAAAGCAAAAGAAGCATTCAAAAAAGCGGTAGAAATCGATCCAAAAGACGCTGACGCCCACTACGAATTAGGCTTAGCGCTATTGAACCAAAAAGACCGAACCGAAGCCGAAAAAGAAATCGGAGCCGCGTATGAGCTGGCCCCAAACGATCCCGACATACAAAAAACAATCTCCGAAAACCGAAAATAAATGGAGCGCCGGCTTCAGCCGGCAAGGGCCGCCGGTCTATTGACCGGCTCAACACGCACAAACGTGAGGATGACCTTTGCCTGCCCTTACAAGCCGGTGCTTAATTTGATGCTTTTGTTCGTTTGCGCTGTTGTGCATGTCTAAACTGATCATCATGCCAAACTGTCATGCGTAAACTGATCAACTCGCGGAAGCAATAGACTTCAGCACATCGACAATCTTTTCTTTCCAAATCGTACCAGTATGAATCAACCGCGGCACTTCGTGCATTGCTGCACTTCGAGCCATCTGCCCCGATGCCAGCTCAGTCGCTTTTTCAAAGTCCCGAAAAAAGTAAATTGCATTTTCGCCTGGTTTATCCACAACGAAGATCGACGGTTTTGCTGGAACCTTTACTTCAAAAATAACGCTGCCGTCGCGTGACAAAGATACCTGCTCACTGCCCATTCCGTCCCAGATCTTGCGCTCGGTGAGGACTTTGCCTAGTTCCTTTTGATGCGGTGTTAACTCACGTACAACCTGGAGACGAGGTGTTCGCAGTGATTGTTCTAAGGTCTCTCTGAGCGGTATCATTTCTCGCAAATACTTTCCGTGTAAACCATCAAGATATCCCTGCCAATGACGCTCTGGCACTGCCTGAATAGGATAGTGGCGCCAGTCCGTGCCCTCGGGGCGAATTCGTGGAAATGCGAGCTCGCCGTTTGTCAGATATCGATCGTTTTTTACCCACTGAAAGGGAAATTCACGACCAACTGTTTCTCCTGATTTTAGTGTCCAGGCTTTGATTAGATTCAACCGATTCCACGGTGTTACGTCAGCATAATTGTGACGAGCATAGTTGCTGCCTACAAAATCTTCTCGCGTCAATTTCAAACCGCTTGAAAGTGAGAGGCGGAAGTTGTCGTTTCCGACACATCGCAAATCTTCGACGACTACGTCTCTTCCATCTCGGAGTGCTCGAATTGGAAATGTGCTGCCAAGTTTCTGCCAGTTGCCGACCCCGTCGACAGGGTAGCCTTCCGCGACAACATCCCCGACCTTTAGTTTGCTGGCGCGCCACCAACTCAAGTCTGCCCATGTTCCGGCTGGCGTCTTGAATTTTTTTGTATACGAAAATCCGCGACCAAATGGCGACTTATCGACGGTTAAACAGGTATTGTCAGACAGTATCAGATCTACTGTTTTTCCAGGTACATCGGTGCGTCTGCAAACACTAGTGACAATCAGTCGTTCGAATAAATCTGTTCGACCGGCTCGTTCTGCCAACTGAGCTGCACTTCCCTCCATAACATGAAGGAAGTTGATTTTTGATGCGACCGCTTCTGCGGCTGCGACAGTGCAAGCAATGGTTTCTATTTGACTTGGATTTGGCATGCTCACGTTATAGTGCGAAATTCAGCGACACAACATCTGCGATGCGCTACGCTGGCATCCACTCATATTATGTTTGACGTGGTGAGAATTTCGTGAGTGCTTATCAGCATTCTGTTAGCAGTTCGGAGACGGCTCGAGATTTACGGTCAAGGCTTTTTAGTGGACTGGTCGCAGAGCCACCACTTGTTGTATGTGTTCCACTCTTCTGCATCAGTGGTCCACTCAGCATAAGGCGCTATACCTAATACCGCTTGCCGTTTGCATGTCGGATCGGCGAGTGCATCTTTGACACCGACTAAAGCTACTTTCAAATTTTCTGCTTGCTTATGGTGCAGCGCCGTAACGTCTTCATATGTTGGAACACCTATCATCAATTTGCATTGTGCTCCATGGTCTGCAATGGCATTGGCATAGCGAATCACAAGATCTTTCATGTACCCGGCATACCAGCGAGGCAGGAAGCAGACTGTGTCGTACGCCATTATGGCAATCTGGTCTGTGAGCAAACTGACCCTGCCGATGTAATCCGGATTCCAACTGAATGGTACCGCCGCTGATAGCATACTTCCGGCGGGTAGCGAGGTGCGGGTGAGTTTAAGAAGATCCATAAATGAAGGGTCGTCATTTATGCAGTACTCGAAGTCCCATTGCACACCGTCATATCCGCACGATTGGACTAGCATCGCGGCTTGTTCGGCCATTCGCGCCCTCACTTGAGGCGAGTTCAAATTCACCTCCCCGTGCATGTTAGGGCCTACTGCTCCGATCCAGGCAATTATCTTCGTTTTTGGACACTCACGGTGTAGAAAGTCTATAAATTTGTTTGCTGATTTGGGCGCACCAAATCGAAGATTTCCTTTTGCATCAATGTCGCGGCAATGGAAGTAAGCGAAAGCAATTTGTTCGCGATTCAGCAACTCTGCGATTTGTTTCAAGTCGCTATCACTGACTTTACCGTGATACCACTTTGAGCCGAGCCAAAGCCCATTTTGACCCAAATTGAAATTCTGCGAGCCCGGTTGGGTTACGGAAGAGAATGAATAGTAGTCTGCTGCTAGAGCGCCGATCCCGATAGCTGTCGCCAACAAAAAAGTGATACCGATGTTACGAGCAGCGATTAGTAGCTTCTTTGAGTTCAACGTCTAAGTTCGCAAAAGTGATGAACATTTCAATATAACATTGTTGTCTATCGCGTGGTGTTTTGCGTCTCTAGTCCCGGAACTAGCCAGGAACCTGCACCGTCTGGCAGTGTAATGAGTACTCGTTATCTAAAGCCTATCGATCACTTCAGCTTGGAGCAAGCCTCGTATTCATCGTGGCGGCGAAACCATAAACCAGTTTCATTGCGTCCCAGCGGTGCTCGATCTAGCCACTGATACATGTTCCAGAGCCCATCAACACCACGCGAATATGTCGAATAGGTGTGATAAACGATACCGTCTTCGAGTGCAAAAGCGCTCATGCCAGGTCTGTCGCGATGAAATGTCGGGACATCGGTGCCGCACATGTTTGCGAATTGTTCTTCAACCGCAGCGCCACCACCTTCTTTTCCCGGGCGCCATTCAAATGCAGTTTCGCTTCGATAGTTATATGTGATACCACCATGGCGCTGTTCGGCCTCGCTAAACGCCACACTAAAATCTGTATTGAAATCACTGTGACTTGAAGACGCCCACGGAAATTTCCATTCCATGCGATTCTTGTATGCTTGCAATTTCGCCAGTGGAGCTCTCGACACTGCTGAAAATGCAACATCGTGATTTTCCAGATGTACGAAAATTCCGTTGAATCCGTCTGCAATCGATGAGCAAGATGGGCATCCTGCCTTGAAATCAGGTCCAAACATGAAGTGGTAAACAATGAGCTGAGAACGTCCATTGAATAGATCTTTCAGCGACGCACGTCCGTGATCGGTATCAAATTCATAGTCCTTGTCGACTTTTACCCATGGGAGCGCTTGGCGTTGCTTGGCCAGTTCGTCGCTGCGACGAGTCAATTCTTTCTCAGCTTCGAGCAACTCCATGCGTGCTGTGAGCCACTCTTCTCGACTGCCGATTTTGTGCTTGCTCATCGTTTCTCCAGGACTTTCTGCTGACGCACTTAACTATAAGCCAGTGGCTTGCAGAGAGGTAGCGACATGTCGAAAGTTTCACGACATCAATATTGTTCCGCACCCCAAACCAAATGCAGTACCATGCGATTGGACTTTGTTTGTGGGTAGAATTAGAATAACTGTCTGAAAGGTTTGCAAGCGGGCTGCAATGGCGTTACAGAAAACTACCCCTACCAAGGACAAGCGCGAGGCGATCATTGAAACGATGCTCGACCTGGTTGTCGAGCGCGGGTTTCATGATGCTCCCATGTCGCTGCTGGCGAAGCGCGCAGGCGCTAGCGCCGGGGTAATCTATCACTACTTCGCAAGTAAGGATGAAGTCATTCACGCCGTATACCTGCACGTGAAATCTCTGAAACTGCAATCTATGTTGGAGAATCAGCTGCCTAATTCCTCTTTTAAGCAAGCCTACCTGCAGATGTACGTGAACGCTTACAACTTCTATCGGACCCATTTGCGTGAGACTCGATTCTTGGATCTCTACGAGAATTCGACGTTCTGCGATGCGAATCCTCCGACTCCTGCCGCAGATTTGCAGCCTGATATCGCTGAATTTATGAAGTCATTTCGCCCAAAAAGCGAAGGCGGCGTACTGAAGAATTTGCCGCTTCCGGCAATTTATGAATTCGCTTTCGGTACAGCTCGACAGTTAGCAAAAAAGGATCTGGTTCTGGATTCTTCAGAGCTCAAAAATGTCGCATTAGCATCGTGGGCGGCTATTTCTGACGACTAAATAATATTTTTTGTGGGGTACTAGAATGAACGTTCGGTCTATGGTTGAATGTTAGCAGTCTCGGTTTAGACCACAAATACCTCCGCCACCATATTTGATGCCTGATGCATAGGGCTCGAATTTTCGTGCGGACTCACAACGAAGGATTTAAAACATGCAGTATAAAACTTTAGGTAACACAGGACTTCTTGTTTCGACAATCTGTTTTGGTGCCATGACTTTTGGAGACAAGGGTCCATTCAAGGCGATGGGCGGCCTGAATCAGTCTCAAGCAGACGACATCATCAAATCTTGCGTCGATGCGGGAGTCAATTTTTTCGATACCGCTGACGTTTATGCAGAAGGTGCCAGTGAAGAAATTCTCGGGCAGTCATTCCGCAATCTCGGCATCGAACGCAAAGATGTTGTAATTGCTACCAAGTGCTATGGACGTGTGGGTGAAGGCCGCAACGACGTTGGCGCTTCGAGAAAGCACATTTTAGAAGCTGTTGATGCCAGTTTGCGTCGTCTGCAAACAGACTACATCGACCTCTATCAGATTCACGGCACAGATGTTGTTACACCGCTTGAAGAAACACTTCGTGCGCTCGACACTCTCGTAAATTCTGGCAAGGTTCGCTACATCGGCGTGTCTAACTGGCATGCGTGGAGAATTGCCAAAGCACTTGGAATTTCAGAGAACAAAAATCTTGCACGCTTCGACTGCTTACAGGCGTACTACTCAATCGCTGGTCGTGAGCTAGAGCGAGAAATCGTGCCATTGTTAGAGCATGAGAAAACTGGTTTGATTGTTTGGAGTCCGCTCGCTGGTGGCTTGCTGTCTGGAAAGTATTCACGCGATAATCAGAAGCCTGCAAACTCACGACGATCAGATTTCGATTTCCCGCTTGTCGACAAAGAGCGCGCCTGGAGAATTCTCGACGTTATCGCTCCGATTGCGAAAGCGCACAATTGCACAGCCGCAACAATTTCACTGGCTTGGTTGTTGGCAAAACCTGCTGTTACTTCCATCATCATCGGTGCTAGAAACGATCAGCAATTGCAAGATAACTTGAAGTCTGTCGATATCAAATTGAGTGACGACGAAATGAAGTTGCTCAATGCTGTAAGCGAATTGCCACTCGAGTATCCAGGTTGGATGGTTCCTTTCCAAGCAATGGATCGACTTGAGCCTGTGCCCGATCGTTGGAAGCGTATGGCCGAAGCCCTTGCCACCAAATAGGCAATCAAAAGGTGATTCGCGAAAGATTGGAAAGCAAAAGCAAAGACTGAAAGTAAACAGCGAAAAGACTGAGGCGAAGGAGAAATCTTTCGTCTCTTTCTTTGTATATTCCAGCGGAAAAATTTAAGGACGAGAGCTCTGGGTGACGTTGAAGTCCTGCACCGTTGTTTTTGGTGAACCTTGCTGTGGTGCGTACAACTGTTGAATTTTTCTAGTCAGGGATTGCACTGTATTAGTGTGCTTGCCGTATGCGTTTTCGTAGATCGATAAAACACGCATGTACATTGGTTCGCCTTCGTCTTTGCGATTCATTTGCGTGTATAGATCGCCGAGTTTTAGCAGGCAACTCGCCACGCTCAGACCGTCAGCGCCGTGAATTGCTTCGAGAATGGTAAGTTGTCGCGTCAATACAAACGCGGCTAAGTCGAGGCGATTCTGGGCTTGGTAGACCGTGGCGAGGTCCTGCAATGTGCTGCTGACTTCAACACCATACGCACCAAAATTGATTTCCTCAATTGTCAGTGCACGTAAGTATATGCTTTCAGCAGCAGGAAACGCGTTCTGACGAACATAGCATTCGGCCAGTCTTTTCAGAGTGAACGAAATCACTAAATCGTCGCTACGCAAAGCTTCTTCTTGTAACTTCAACAGATATCGATATATCGATTCAGCCTTGAGTGGTGAACCGCAATTTTCGTAGATGCTAGCTAATTGATCGATAGTTCGTACTAGTAAGCTGTCGTTCGGCGCCAAATTGCGCGCTCTGAATTCCACCAGCCGCCTCACAAGCGGCTCAGCCTGCGGGTATTTGCCCCGGTTGCAATAAAACCAGGCCAGCTCTTCCAGGCTGCGTTCCAAACTTCCATCGACTGCGCCAAGTGATTGCTCACTCACTTCCAATGCTTGAATAAACAGGCGTTCGGCTTCTTCACCGCGTCCCTGTTCCAGATATTGCATCGCCAACTTCGAGATGCTTGCACTCTCAGTCGGTATCTCTTCGCCTTTGTAGAAGTTGTCTTGTTCCCACTTCGTTATCGGACCATCTGGCTGGAACGCCATTCTGTCCATCTGTGCGTGCATCGATGCAGTAATCTTCGTGCGGCGCGTCACCTCGCCATCGAACGCAGAATCTTTTTTCTTCGCTCGGCTCGACATCATGTGCATTTAGTAAATGTCCTGTGACGAAATCCAGTGGGACGCGTCCTGTGTCGCGCTCCAACTTCATATTGCCTGGAGTTCTATAGTGTATGAGAAACTCGCTTGTGACAAGTGGTGTAATTCCCACCCGTGGCGGGAAAGCCTGGCTGAGTCAGCATTCTCAAAAAACAATCGGGTCGTAATAAAACAAAATTACGTTCCGATAAGCTTCAAGTTACGTCAGATAAAGCTGCTGAGGGATGTAAACCCCTAAGCAAAACGTGCAAACCCCTAACACTTTTATCCGCACTTCGATTTAGCATTGTCATCCGCACCAGATTTGAGTTCTATTTCTTGCTCAACTCTTTCAATTGACGCAGTAATCTTTTTCGAATTTCGTTCAAGCCCGATGTCTCATCTTTGAGAGCCTGAGCCGCTTTCGTGATGGCGACTTTGTCGTAATTCGGTTGACCTCTTTCGTCCATTGTCGCTGGTCTGGTTAGTGAATCTAGACGCGCATATTGTTCGTCTACTTGCTGCATATTGTCTTGCATAATTTCGACTGTGACTTTGATACTCGTATCAATGTTTGCCGCCGGGCCGATTGCGTTAACTTCGGTAGTGAGCATTCTTAGAAGTGCAGTGATTTCAGCTTCGTCATGGTCGACCCACTTTCTGCGTGCCGGCAATGGTTTCAACGCACCAGGAAAGGGCGGCTGCACGTGTGCCAAACCGGGCTGTCCCTCCATCCATGGGTCCATGATCATGTTATCCAGCGCATCTGCGTTGTAAGTGCGATTGCATTCGGCTTGTAGACTTTGGGCCGCGTTATAGGTTTTCTTTAGCGTGTCCACCAGGTCGTGTAATTGATCCTCTATGGCTTTGGGATCTGGTGGAGTGGTGGTAGTTGTGACGGCAGATGTTGTGGTGGCAAGTCTCGGTGTGGCGGGTGACACTGTAGTGGTCGTTGTGCTGGACGTCGATGTTGTGGTGACCGGTGGTGAAGCGACTGCGACCGGTTGGTCGGCTGCTACGCCGTTTTGCACCAACATGCATGTTCCGATTCCACAGAGAGTTGAGAGCACTTTACTGCGCATTAGTTTCCTCCGATTGCTGGTTGGTCCTGAATAACTTCAAACTGTTCGGTCCAAGATGGAGGTGAGAGAAAACCAAACTCCATTTTTCTTTCTAGATGTTCCGGTTTAATCGGTCCACCGTGCAGCTCGTGATAGCTGTACATTGCGCCTCTTGCTACGGTAAGCGTGCGACCCGTTTGGAAGATGATAAAAAGCATTGCCGGACGTCCCAGCGCCATGCTGGCACCAGAATCGGTACTACCCTTCGGTTCGTTCTCGTTGGTGAACCCCGTATCTAAAAATAACGTGCCGGCAGTCGGCGGCGAAAAATTGTCCAACACTGTATCAATCTGCCCGAGGAAAGCCGCATCAGCAGGCAATGGGCTACCGCCATTAATTTCGCGTGTGGCGATCGTCTCTAGTCTCTGAAGCAGTTTTACGAGTTCTTGAATGCGCGCATCGTATTTTTTCGGTGGATATCCAAGCCCAGTCATTTGGTTTTCCAGGCGCTGTATTTCTATGCGCATGTTTCGAAATACTTCTGGTGCCGGTTCGACATAGTGTTTGAGCGCTGGTCCTGCAGTGTTTGTAGCGGCCCCGGCTGCGCCACTTGCGATGCTTTTCATTCCGGCTGATTGAACTGCGCTAGCGACCGACGGTGATAAATTTGCCGTATTGCCGGGTTGGATTATCGGTTTGATGTCTGCTATGTCATCATCTTTCGGTGGCACCACTGGTTCTAATGCAATTTGATTGTCTAGCCAGGCACCGAATCCACTCTCAAGTTTTCGAGTCATCCAGAAATTTGTCTTCAGAACCGCTTGAACGGCTTCTACAGGCATTTTGAAGTACGAGCCGAAGACTTGCCAGACAACGTCGTTGGTAGGCTGTTTTTTCACTGACTGCATCAAATCTGGTACCACATTAGTCAGGGTAGGATCCAGCTTCCAGATCATTTCACCTAAGACGTTGGTCGCTTGTGTGATTCCATGAGCATGCATATCCAGTAGTGCCAGGGGCGGTGCCGGGATATCGCTTCCCTCTTTTGCGAATGTATGACCGCGCTGTTTCAACCATGGCAATTCAGCCACTTCGATAATTGGAAACATCCGAAAAGCAGCTTGTGTAGCTCTTTCGGGATGACTAGATTCGATATCGAATATGGAAGTGGAAGTAATGTTCAAAGGTCGTTGTCGACGCACGGAGAGCAGCAGTTTCGTTCGATAAAAAGGTTCTGCTAAACCTTGCAGAGACATTCGTGAGTCGTCGTTATGAGCTTTGAAAACTTCCCTGTAGTCTGTGGGTGTGAGCGTCTTTATCTCGGTTGTGATTGGCGCACCTAGCTGAATCATCATTTGATTTACCCGTTGCCAGACTTGCATGCCGGGCTGATTTCCAACGGCGCTTTTATCCAGCGCTCTGAAGAGCAGCGCTGAGCGTCTGAATGAATCACCTGTGCCGTCGCTTGTCGAATTCTCCGAAAGTGGAAAACCTACTCGCGACAACCACTGTTTGGCTCGGTAAAAGTTTTGCAGCTTAGGCGAAGTGTTATACCAGCCGTAAGGTTTGTAAGTTGAAAAATCTTCTTCAACGTTGAAGATTACCGACTTTTTGTTTTGGTACGAACGGATGTTTTGCAGCTCCTTGGTTGCCATTGTCGATGCACCGCCCATCGCTGGTGATGGCAATGTCGGGTCGAGCAACCTCAGGCCGACGCTCAGGTAGGCGAGGTTTCGCTCCAAATCTGCTCTTACCTCTGCGTCATCAGCTTCTTTGTAGTCTGCCGCAGTTCTCTGCAACATCGACGCTAACAAAGCTCGCAACTCCGGCTGCAGGTGCTCATCGATCATGTTAGCCAACATGCCGTTTCGCAGAGCGAGGAAGGAGTGCATTAACGCGTCAACGGTAACGAAATTGCTTTTCTTCTTCAGTCTGTTGGCTCGATACAATTCGGCTATGGTGTTGTATTTGGTGTTATCGATAACGATGAAAAGATTGGTGCCGAGAGTGGCAGTATTTTTTTCGTTAAGACCACCAACCGTCAAACCCTGCAGGTCGACTGGATTTGGATACGCATAGGGGATTTCCGTGTGCGGAAATAAATCCTCCAGATTCGCTTCTTTCTTGTGCGTCGGAACTTGCGGCTTCTCTTTGGGTGGCAAGCGCATCGGCGTCATATCGAGTGCCGGTGTAGTCTGCGCCAAAGCAACAGTCGGAAGACTGACTGCCAAAGCGAGTATCCACGCTATGCCACGCCCTGGTGACATTTACGAAGGCAAATGCGATGCCGGTAGCAATGACACAAACTTCGCCATGTGGATGCCGTCGATGCTGGTCAGTTCTCTGACCAGGTCAGGTTTAATTGGATCGTCCAAAGTCATTACCATTACGGAATTTTCGCGAACGCCTTTGCGCCCTACACTCATTGTAGAGATGTTGACGTCAAATTTCCCGAGTGCACCCGCAACTTTGGCTACCATACCGGGTTGATCCTTGTGCGCAGTGAAGAGCATATAGCGCTGCGGTGTCAGGTTGATCGGATGGTCGTTGATGTGTGTGATGATTGGTTCGTCGTGTGGAAGAACGGTTCCCGACAGGGATGAGACACCCTTATCTGTCGAAATCATGATGGAAAGTTCTTCGCGGAACTGACCAGATTGTTCGCCTTTGCTTTCGCGAACGTGGATGCCGTTATTTTTCGCGATCAACTCAGCATTGACATAGGTGACGCTTTCCATTCTGCGCAAAAGCATTCCGCGCAATGCGGCTACTGCTAGAGGCTTGGTGTCTTTTTGCGCTAGTCCGCCGTAAGCGATTACTTCAATTTCTTTGACTGTACCTTCGCTCAATTCGCCTGCGATCGAGCCCATAGCTTCGGCCAACCAAACATATTTGCCCAAGCTCTTCAAAATATCTGGACGCATGAACGGCAAATTGACTGGGCTGCGAGCCAGTCCTGTAGTGAGATAGTCTCGCATCTGTTCTGCCAGGTCGATTGCGACGTTAAATTGCGCTTCCACTGTAGATGCACCAAGGTGTGGTGTGAGAACAACTTTGTCGCCCAATGCTAGAAGTGGAGAATCAGTTGGAGGCTCATTCTCGAAAACGTCGAGTGCTGCTCCTGCAACTCGCCCTTCAGTGATTGCCTTGGCCAAGGCTGCTTCGTCGATGATGCCACCACGTGAGCAGTTGATGATACGAACGCCTGGTTTGACTCGCTGCAGAACGGCGCCGCTGATCAGCCCAGTTGTTTCGCGTGTCTTCGGTGTATGAATCGTGATGAAGTCAGCGCGTTTCCAAATTTCTTCCAGCGGGACGCTTTGGATATTAAGTTGTGCAGCACGTTCAGGGCTGAAGAATGGATCGAATACGATTACTTTCATTCCCATCGCCTGACAGGCTTGAGCGACGCGTCCGCCAACCTTGCCGAGTCCGATCACGCCGAGAGTTTTGTTGAATAACTCGCAACCGATGTATTTGTTTCGTTCCCATTTGCCAGCTTTCAATGATTGGTCAGCTGCCGGCACACATCTGGCGAGCGACATCATGATTGCCACTGTGTGTTCTGCTGCGCTAGCAGTGTTGCCCTCTGGTGAGTTGATCACAAGCACGCCAGCTTCGGTTGCGGCGATGATATCGATGTTGTCGACTCCGACGCCCGCTCTGCCGACTACTTTCAGTTTGGTGCCGCGCTTGAGCACTTCTGCCGTCACCTTGGTGCGGCTGCGAACCAGCAACGCATCGTAGTCGCCGATTCGTTCGAGCAGCTGCTCGGGGGTAATCTTTGGGTCGTAACTGACTGTTAGAGCCTGTTCCAAAAGGTCGATGCCCTCAGAGCTGATTTCATCTGCCACCATTACTTTGAGCATTTTTGTTCCTTTTTGTTCGGTGCTAACTTCACTCAGCAAGTTTTCTGTTTTAATCACGGCATCCTCATTCATTGTTCAAAATTAGTTTGTGTTCTTGTTGCTTATCCAGTTGGGCGGTGGAGAATGCTACGGGGAGCGGCTTCGCCTCCATCCAAGATTTGAGTTGGTCAGATCTATACGACGATAGAATGTGACCGGATTGTCCTAAAGGAATTGATTCGAAAAACTGATCTGGGTCGGCCATGTCGATTAGCAGTCGAACGGTTGGACCCGATGAGCATTTGAAGAGCCACGGTTCAACCTGGAAGTCGACGTTGCAAGCGTTGACAGTGTCGGCATCGCCACCGACGCCAACTGGCTGAATCTCGAGCAGTGTGCCGAGTGTCGAACTGACCCATGACGAAACTTCGTCGAGTCGTGACTCGAATCTGATCTTGTGGAAGTTTTGCCATTGCCACTGCTTCTGATCTTCGGCTTTCGAGGCGACTGTGAGATTTTTGATCGATGCACCAAAGGTTGTGAGAATGAAGGTTTCGTAAGTGCGCTCTTCTGGTGGCAACCATTCTTTCGGTTTTTGACTGAGCACTTGTTCGACAAAGACTGACCAGCGCGGATAGCGCTTCATATATTCGAGTGTCATCTCTGTTCCGAGCTTAGGCTCGAGAATACGTTTGGCGAACGTAATGATGAATGATTCGTAGATGCTTGCGGCGACGCTGTCAGGCGTCATCTGACCGTTCCACTTATCGATGGTGTTGATGGCCGAAAGCTGTAACTTGTCGATAATTTCAGTGCGTGTACTGGCCTGTCGAACCTCTTTCTTAACGAGTGGAGCCAGGTGCGCAAGTTGGTCGCCCTGCAGATAAGCCATGTCTGGCAAGCCAACTTTCTGATTGCTTTTCTTCAGCGATTCTAAAGCGCCTTCAACCCTCATCGCTCGGAATGGATTATTGAAATTGTACGAGCTGAACACAGTCGGTGAATCTGCCACGACATAGTTTGCAGCTGGTTTGAATGCTGCTGGCAGGGAAGCGAAGGCTGCTCGTCCACGCCACTCGGAATTGGGCTGCCAGCCTGGCATGAGCTGATTGCCATTGTTGACTGCGCGCACGGGAATGTTTCCTGCGCATTGGTAACCAATGTTTCCTAGTTTGTCTACGAAGAGAAATGTTTGAGCAGACCCCGCGTAATGCGAAAGTGCGGCATTGAACTCTTGCCAGGTTTTTGCTTGATTGATCGCCCAGATGGAATCGAAGACTGGCGTTGTGCCGACGTCTGCGCCTGTCCACGCCAGGGCTACTCCGGTCGTCTCTGTTTTGGAAAGAATCGGACCATGTTTTGTCACGAGTACTTTGTGAATCAACGGTTTGCCGAAACGAACAGGAATTTCTTCCTTCAATTCAGTTACGTTTTCCCAACCAGTGGGGCTGTGATATTTTCCAGGGAACTGGGCTGCAAACTGCTCCAGGAAAAGGTCTTGCGTGTCTGCTTTCAGCGCTACGCTGCTCCAACCGATATCGGCATTGCGCCCGATCAGAATTCCGGGCACACCGGGGATGGTGGCACCAGCTATGTGCATCTCGCCAGAGGCGAGGGAGCAGATGAACCACTCGTCAGGTGCTGTAAAACCAGAATGTTTGTCGCACGCCAGGAGCGCGCCTTTACTGTCTGAGAACGGGCCGGCCACCGCCCAGGCGTTGCTGCCCCAGGCCGACTGCGGTGCATTCGGAAAATTGCTTAATTGACTGATCGCTTTATGTGCATCAGCTTGCTGACCGGGCTTGTGCTGCGAATCAACTTGCTCGCCGATCAAGTCCTTCAGGAACGTCTGATTGAACAAAGTTCCGGCTAGCTGATCGCCGATTTTGTCCAGCGCGCGTTGCTTGAGGTCGTCCAGGCGCCATGATTCTTCCAGGGCATACTGATTGTATTTCAAAATTGCAATTGAATCGGTAGGATTCCACTTGCCCGGGTCACTCCCGAGAAGCAAGAATTCAGGGCTGACTTTTCCTTGATTAGCTGTCAGATATGCATTTACACCATCACAGTAGGCCTGAATGTCAGCACGAGTTTTCTTGGATGTTTTTTTCCATTCCTCTTTTGCGATTCGATTGAATCCGATTGTGCGATTCAGTTTGTCTTCTGCCAGCGAAGAAGAGCCCAGCAAGCCAGACAGCTCACCCAGCGCGGTGCGTCGCAGCACGTCCATCTGAAACATTCTTTCCGATGCCGTGATGTAGCCTTGAGTAAAAAATATGTCGTGCGATGATGACGCTTCGATGTATGGAATGCCGCGTTCGTCAAATTTGACCATCGCCGAGCGCGAAAGTTGCGGCGCCGAGACGATGCCGTCCATAACTGGCAAAGAGCGTTGTGCCAGCCACCAACCGAATGTCGGGACACCCAGCAACGTCAGCAAAAGAACGAGCGCTAATATTCTGAACACGAATTCCACGTCGGGTCGGGCAGTCTATCGCTGCCAGTAAATTATATGCTGCAATGGTTGTCTGCTCTTATTCCAGCAAGCGCTTGATGAAATTCGTTACCGTCGAAAAACAGCAATTGAGACGAAGGTATATCTCGTCGGCTTGTTCCCAAGAGGATTGCTTGGCGGCTCGTTCTAGCTCCTGGCTGAGCTTTTCCAGTTCTTCGATGGTCATGACCGCGCTCAATCCTTTCAGTTGGTGAGCCTCGGTGGCTAAATCTTTATCATTGTGCTCACCAATATGATGTTTTATTGATTTGAGCAGTTTCTCACTCTCTCCCAAAAATGAGTGCAGCAGTTCGGGCATGCCCTGTTCGCCGTAAAGTGAATTGAGTTTGACAACATTGAGCGGTGCATTTGGATCTGCTGTTTGCGGGTCAAAGTTCATCGTTGCTGGCGATGGTGGACCGTCTTTGCCAAGCCAACGCTCGAGCACGGCGATCAGTTGTTGCTTGCCGACAGGCTTGCTCATGTAGTCGTCCATGCCTGAAGCAATGCAATTTTCGCGGTCACCACGCATCGCGCTTGCAGTCATGGCAATAATGGGAATGTGTTTGCCAGTTTTTTTTTCAATTTCGCGAATGGCGCGGGTGGCTTCGAAGCCGTCCATTTCAGGCATCTGGCAGTCCATTAAAATCAAAGCGTAGTCTCCAGACTTGATCGCCTTGACGACTTCCAGTCCGGAACTAACTGGATGCGCTTCAATGCCCATTTTTTTCAACTGGCGCACTCCCAGCTCTTGCATGACCGGATTATCTTCTGCCAGAAGAATTGGTCGATCGCTGCTGTAGGCGGGACCAACCAGAGATGTTGGTGCCACGGTGGCGAAGTCTGGCAACTTGTTTTCGTTTGGTTCTCGAGTTGTTCTTGCCATCGGCTCGAACGTCGTTGTCATTTCTCGTCGGCAGAGGGAGCGAATCGTTTCTAATAATTGCGCTTGTCTAATTGGCTTGGTCAAGCATGCTGACACGCCCATAGCTAGTGCCTTGTTCACTTTTTCTCGCTCGTCGAAAGAAGTGAGAAATATGATTTTGGCCGACGACATTGATGGTGTTTCAAGCACATGACTGGCTAACTCGAATCCATCAATCGATTCGTTTCCTAAGTTCACGATGATGATGTTGTATGGTTCTGTGTCTTTGAAAGCTTGATTCAGGCAATCGATAGTTGCAGCTTTCGAATTAGCGAATGTTGCTTTCACTTGGGCGCTGGAAAAATAATTTTCCAAGATTACGCGCGTTGCTTGTGCTTCATCTACAACTAAAATTTTGGCGTTGCTCAGGTCTCCTGTTTCGCTCGCCATCTCTTGTTCGTGCGCGAACGGCACTGTAAACCAGAAGGTTGAACCCTCGCCTTCCGTACTCTTAACGCCGATTTCACCACCCATTAATTCGACCAGATTTTTGCAAATCGACAGACCTAATCCGGTGCCGCCGTATCGGCGGGTTGTTGAACCGTCTGCCTGCACGAATGGTTGAAACAGCAGTCTCCGAGCTTCTTCCGAGACGCCGATGCCGGTGTCGCTCACCTCTATTCGCAGGAGGATTTGTCCATTGCTCTCATTGTTGACACGCACCGCCCGCAACACCACTTCGCCTTTTTCGGTAAACTTGATTGCGTTGCTGGTCAAATTCAACAATATCTGGCGCAGTCTAACCGGATCACCCGAGAGAGTTTCTGGGATGTATGGATCTATCTCTGTGAGCAGTTCTATTCCTTTTCGTCGCGCTGTGGAAGACAGCAAATCAGCGCAGCTCTCCAAGATTGAATTGATGCCGAATTCTATAGATTCGAGTTCGACTTTGCCTGCTTCGATTTTCGAGAAATCGAGAATGTCGTTGATGATCGTGAGCAGCGATTCGGCTGATTCTCTGACGATTTTTGCGAATTGCTTTTGTTCGTCTGTCAAAGCGGTGTCGAGCAGCAAATCTGACATGCCTATGACAGCGCTGATCGGAGTGCGCACTTCATGACTGATGTTTGCGACGAATTCCGATTTCAGTCTCGATGCTTGAAGCGCCTGATCGTAAGCCACTTCTAGCTTGTGAGTGAGCAGCTCCAACTCGCGGTTTACAGCAGCCAGAATACCAACTCGTTGTGCCAGGTCTTGATTGAGATGTTTGATCTTGTCTTGCGCGCTCTTCAGGTCGGAGATGTCCATCATCATGCCGTTCCAGACCACGTCTCCATTGCTCATGGCCGTGGGAGTAGAGGACGCCTGCACCCATCTGATTTTTCCACTTCGAGTGACAATACGACCTTCGAACTTGAAAATACTGAGGTTCTCGACTGATTCCTGAATCGCCTGTGCCATGACCAATCGATCGTCTTCATGGATGACTGTGTCGAAGACTAGTTCTGGGTCGTCTTGAAGCTCTTTTGGACCATACTCCATGAGCGTTCGGCAGCTTTCACTTATATAGGGGAATGACCGTGAGCCGTCGGCATGAAGTGTAAATTGATAAATCAAACCAGGCATGTGCCGAGTCACGTTCTCCAGCCTCGCTTCACTTTCTTTGAGCGAAAGTTCGGCAATTGCGCGCGCCCTGTTTAGCTCATCGTGAGCTAATTTCTCTTCTGTCACGTCGATGGCGAAAACTATGATGCCAACGATGTTACCGTTGGCATCATGGCAAGGAATTTTGTCTGTTTGCACCCATTTCTTTTCACCACTGGCGGTGAGCACTTGTTCCAGAATATTTACTTTCGGACGCCCCGAGTTGATCACGATCAGGTCATCTTCATAGTATTTTTGAGCTTCTTCAGGATAAACTTCGTAGCATGATTTGCCGATCAATTCTTCTGGCAGTTTTCCCAGCGATGCTGCCGCTGCCGCGTTGACGTTCAAAATTCGGTTTTCGCAGTCTTTGTACCAAACCATGGCTGGCACAGAGTCAAAAATCAGTTGGGTCTCTTCCTTTTGCTGAACGGCGTTTGCCGCATCCAGCGAAATTCCGAACATGACTGTCGGTTTGCTCTTTTCGCCAACGATGTTGACAATTTCTCTTAGCCAACAGTAGCTGCCGTCTTTTTTGCGACGACGCAAAACTGTGTCGTAGAAGGTGATTCCCTGTTGAAACTCTTCGCTCAGCCTGGCCTGGTCATCTTCGTGAAGACTGTCTGCCCATAGCGATTTGATTTGCAAACATTCTTCAGCTGTATAGCCCAATAGCAGATGCACCACATTGTTGATCTGCGTCAGAGTGTGTGTTTGCATGTCCATTCGCCACACAATTCCGCCCAAAGAATTAAGAAATTCTTTGTTGGGAGTGCTCGATTGCTCAGCTTCTATCTGTGACATTGATTTTAGGGGTGGCTAAGGCATTGATTCGGATACTTAGATCATAGCTCAGGAGATAACCCACACTGCCAATTTTGGTGTATTTCTTGGGTGTTCACCTGGTCGCTAGACCAAATTCGCAGCTAGCGAATGTTATAAGACCCACGATCGTGCGTGTATGCTTGAGCAGATGCGAATCTCACGCCAATTGCTACTAATCATTTTTGTCTACTTCCTGACCCGGTTGCCCTGGCTCTTCTCAGTGCCTATGGCCGAGGCGCCAGACGAGTTTTCCCATTACTGGGTTTTTCGCTTTATGGCCGAGCATCTGCGTCTTCCCTCGGCGGTCGAGGTAGCGGCCGGCGGACCTTCTGGCGTTTATGGCTCGCTTCCCCAGCTCGGTTATATTCCCCATGTACTGGTTTGCAAAATTTTGCCAATCGGCGATCTTTCACTGGTGGGACGATTTGGCAGTCTTTTCGCAGGATTGGTTGCGGTAGTCGCCGCATATTTTATCGGTATGGAAATTTTTGACGTCGCTGCGATTGCACTATCGCTGCCACTGATAATGGTCTTTCATCCACAACTCGTCTTTATCAATTCGTACTCGAATTCTGATACCACTGCCTGCGCTCTCACATCGTTGACGTTGTATCTGTGCGTGCGCATTTTGAAAGCTGGGCTGACCACTAAAAAGGCTTTACTTTTGGGCTTCTTGCTCGGTTGGACGGCGCTGACCAAATATTCGGGGGTGGCTTTGTTCCCGGCCACATTGGTGGCATTGTTGACGGCTTTCTACATTCATAAAGTCTCCTTTGGCAAAGGCATTCAATACTTACTGATTGTTGGTGGCACTTTTGCAGCAACTTGCGGCTGGTGGTTTGTGCATTCGATGCAGGAGTTCAACGGTGACCTACTGGGCACAAAAACGATGAGAGAAACGTGGGCTCGCACTTACAACAGACCACTCGAATTCCACATGCCTGTCTCGCATGTGATTAAAGACAAGGTATTCTGGAGCACTGTCCATGACAGCTTTTGGGGCGTCTTTGGATATATGACTAGATTCTTGTGGTCTCAAATTTACTACACCTATTTAGGATTTTTGCTGCTCGCCATCGCCGGCGGTGCGCGTGCTTTGTTCACTCAACTGAGGGGCTGGAAGTCAGAATCGGTAAACGTGACCGTCAATCGTGAGCGATTAACAGCTCCTGCTATTTGGTGTATGTTTGCGATTCTGGTGTTCGTAAATATCGCCGCCATGGTGGTTGGTGCCTCCATGAACCTGGGCGGCGCCCAGGGGCGATATCTTCTTCCATCCGAAATTGCTTTGCTAGCACTTTTGGTTGGCGGACTTTCGAAGTTGGGCAAAATCGGAAATTATCTAGTTATTGGGTTGGTGGCGTTCAATGTCGTTGTGGTGATTGGTGCGTTCATCATGTTGATCAACACCAAAATGCCTGAGTCAGCTCAACGATATGGATTTACGACAAAATTGTACTAGTCAACAAAAATTTTTTTCCATCGCTCTGCGATCAGCTTGAAATCCTGTATGGTCTGCTGGGAGAGGCTTTGTGGATGCTGATGCAGGTGCGAAATTGTGGGCTATCAACACTTGGTAGATTTCGTTATCCCGGAGTACAATAGAAGTATGGATTCTTTTTCGATCTGAATAATGGCTATTTCTGTGCTTAATGGTGTCTGCCGTGGAAATGCTTGAGCGTATGGGATTGATTATTGCTGCCAAGCGCGCTGAGATGTGTATTGGTCAAAAGGAGCTTGCTGACAGGGCGGGCATCCACCGGACCTACATAAGTGATATTGAGCGTGGTAGAAGGAATGTCACGATCGGTACGCTAAATAAGATCGCGGAAGTGCTGGGTATGACAGTAGGCGGACTTTTGACTACCGCTGAAAAGCCGGGTGCTGAGCTTGAATTGAAGCCCGCAAACGGGAATTCTGTTGCAGAACTCGATCTGCCAGAACTAAAACCAGAAGTCGATAAACGAATTTCGTAATCTGTCAATCAACCTTTCGAGTTATTCGAACGTGAAGTCAACGTGTGGTCGCTTCTGTCGACTTCACTTTCACTTCATTCAGCGGTCTCGCCGCAGCAGCACTGGCTGGCGCAATGTTCAAACATTCGCTCGCACTGTCAAGCTAGTAGACGAGTTGCAGCTGTGAGTGTCCGTCAACCTTGGTCACTGCGATCTGGTTCGGGAACATCTCTTTGATGTCGGCCATGTGAGTAATTACCAAAATGCGTGCAAAGTCGGTTTGTACTGCACGAATAGCTTTCACCAATCTGTCTCGGCTGACTTCGTCTTGCGAACCAAATCCTTCGTCGATGATCAGGGTTTCCAACCGAGCCCCAGATCGTCTAGCGAGCAGTCGCGATAGAGCAACCCTCACCGCGAAATTCACCTTGAAGGCCTCGCCCCCGCTAAACAATTCGTAGTTGCGAGTGCCCATCTCATCGGCGATGACTAATTCCAATGTTTCGGTAATGCCACCAGATTTAGTTTTATTTTGCGTTATCAATCCCACATGCATTTTATTTTCAGTCAATCTCGATAATATGCGGTTGGATTCCGTTTCAATTTCTGGAATCGCATTTTCGATGATTACGGCTTGGATACCTTTCTTTCCAAATGCTTCGGCGAGAAAGAGGAAATCGTCGATTTCCTTTTTGCAGTCTTCCAGTAGTTTCTTTTGCGCGACTAGTTCGCCCAGATCTTTGTTTAGTCTGTCGAGGGTCGATTCAAGCACTGCTACTTTCTTTCCAAGCTGCTCTCGTTCTAGCTGATTAGCCGCCAGTTCTGTTGATTTGGCATTGAGTTCAAGCTTGAGAGTGGGAGCGTTTTCGACCTGAACTTTAAGTTTCATCAGGTCACCCTCGAGCGACACAACAAGGGTCTGTTTGCTTTCGAGCATGTCGCGGCAAGACTTTTCTGATTGTTCCAGGGCTGGTCGGTCAGTCAAAGCGCGCTGCAAATCTCTAAACAGTTCACTGTTCGGCAGTAGTTCTGAGATTTGATGCTTGAGCGCGTCGTGAACATTGCGGTCATATCCAAGACCGTTCAGTTTCTCATGCAGACTTCTAAGTTGATCGCGAATTTCGTCGCCATAGCTTTCACTGGAGATTTGATTTGTCAGATTTGCGACCTTCTCTTCATAAAGCGGCAGCTCGTTTTGCAATCGCTGCACCTCAGCCTTGTCGCGCTGTAGCTGTTGGTAGCGAGATTCAATGTGTCGCTGCATGCGCAGCTGACTTTGCAGATTGGAATATACTAACGGGTCAAACTCCAATTTGTGTATTTCTGCTTTCAGCGATATCAAGCTTTCCTTTTCGAGCTGCGCGTAGTCGAGTTTTTCTAACCTGACGCGCGTTGCTGCAACTTCATTTTTTAGTTGCAAGATCTGATTCTCAGCGCGTTCGATGGCGCCAAGCTTTTCGTTGTACTGCCCTATTTGAATGTCCAGTCGTTTTCGGCCGTCGAGTGTTTTTCGCAACTCCGCATATTGTTTCCTGAGAGTGGCTCGCTCTATTTCGAAACGCATGCATTGATCTTTTAATTCGGAGATTTGCGCGTCCATCGCTTCGTTTTGCTGCAAATAACGAGTGACAACTGCTGCACGATCGACTATCGGTGCCGAGCACAAGGGACAGATGCTGGAGTCGGCGTGGGCGTGCAGCTCTGACACTTTTTCTAGATTCTCTTTTTGATTGCGTTTGAGCTGTTCGATTGACTGTTCAGTTGTCTCCAGAGCCGACTTCATCTGCAGACCTTTTTCTTGCACAAGGTCAAATTCAGTTTCGAGTTTTTCTAGTTGAGATGTTTCTTCTTCGAGAAGGATTTTTTGATTCGTCAGCAAATCTTTGCTGAGAAGTAATTTCTCGAGATCCTGCGCCGAAAGTTCTTTCTGTCCTAAATCAGCCTCTAGTCTGATTCTTGATTCTGCAATGATCGACTGCAGTTCATTCACCCGAATAGTCAATTTAGTGAAAGTTTCCTGACACTTTGTCATTTCAGTTTCTTGTTTGACAAGTTCTTTATAGTGACTATATGAATTCTCAATTTTTTCTGTATCTTGCAGGTCGGCGGTGAGCTTTTGCAATCTTTTCTGCGTTTCAGCAAGATTGGCTTGAGCTCCTCCTAATTCGTATTCTATGCGACTGCGGATTTTGGCCAGCTGAGTTTGCAGGTCGAGTTTTTGAGCGGTTAACTCTTGCATCGATAAAGCTTTCCGATCGAGTTCTTCTGCTTCGAGTTTCAAGGTTTGGAATCGTTTTGCGGCACTTTCAATTTCGGGAGATTGCTTGAGCAAAACATCGATCTCGCCCAATCGCCGCTCCAGATCTAGTTTCTGTGCCGCCAGCTTTTCGATGTCGCTGTTCAGATCGGCAAGTTGTGATGTGCTTGATTCGATGCGCTGTTCAGCCAGCGAAATTTGCTGCCAATCTTTTGTCAGCTGTTCGAGCAAATTTGCGGTCTGTTGAGTGCGCTCACTTGAAACTTCGAATTCGACTCGCAATTCTGCAAGTGCTAATTTCGTTTCCTCAAATCGAGTCTCAGTCTCGGTTTGTGTGCTTAGCGCATTTTCAAGATAGTCCGCTTTTGCCTTAAGAGTTCGGGCGGAGTCTTTTGCTTTTGCTTGCAGTCGATCGAAGTATGACAGTCCCAAAATTTCAGAAAGAACTTGTTTCCGTTCTGATGGTAGTCGCGTAGTGAATTCGTCGGCTCTTCCCTGACGAAGATAGGCGCTATTGACGAAGGTGTCGAAGTCCATTCGCAGCAGATCGCAGATGGTCTTCTGTGTTTCGCGCATGCTTCCAGATGTGAGCGTTCGCCAGGACCCTTCACCGTCTGATGCGCCACCAATTTGAGAAGTTCCAGCGTCTGCAGTAGCTCCGCCGGCACCTACTGCCGCTAACACCTGGGTTTCGCTGCTAAAAACCTGCAGTTCCAGAGTGCCTTTGCTGGTGCCCTTGGTACCACTTTTTGAGCTGCCTTTTTGACGCGACCGACGCACTCGATAGCGCTGCCCTTCATGGGTAAAGACAATGTCGACCCACATCTCTTTTTCGGTCAATCTGATCATTTCATCAGATGAAGCTCGTGCACATTCCCAAAGTGACCAGGTGATTGCATCGAGCAATGCAGACTTACCGGCGCCGTTCTGACCGGACAGACAAGCTACATCGACTCCCGACAGATCGAGTGTCGCGTCGGAGTAGCTCATAAAATTATGCAGCGTAAGACTATTGAGTATCACGTCACTATTGATTCTAACGGAGATGCAACCATACTAGTCATGCCCTTTTTTTCACAATTGAAGCACCATTGTGGTATCACAATCGATATCACATTGCTATCCGTTGTCGATCTGTATATGTGTCGATACGTCCTGCGTATTGATAGGTGATATGGCGTGTTTCGGGTCAGTTGAGACCGTATATACATTTTGACTTCCTCCAGTGCTATCTATTTGATATACGTACATGAGTGCCAAAAAGTTCAAATCCGGGTGCAAAACCCGTAATGTTTAGCCCGCATTGATTGTCTCGATCTGTTCTCGTTTGATTGCCAGTCGGGACGTTTTCGGTCAAACTGAAATCCATGGAAGCTGATAGTAAATCCGCAGGTCTCTCCGCCAACGACAAGCAACTCGCTGTCGTTTTCGTGTGTTTCTGTATCTCGGGATTTGCCGCCCTCATTTATGAGCTTAGCTGGCAACGGTTGTTGCTGCGCGTATTAGGTTCGACACTGCCTGCGGTGACCCTGGTGCTGTGTGTCTTTATGTCGGGGTTGGCCCTTGGTAGCTTTGTCGCAGGACGTTTCGTCAGTCGAGTTGGCAAGCCCTTGCTCACATACGGTTTTCTTGAACTGTTGGTGGGCGTCTTCGGTATGCTTTCACTGTGGCTGTTCGACAATCACCCAGCTTCGGTAGTCAGTTTTTATGACTCTGCCACCACTCATTTATTTGGACTACACAATTTAGATTCGTTCGAGCCGTTCAACATCTTGTTCTGGTGTCGTGCTTTTTACGCGTCTGCGCTGTTGTTGCTGCCGACTGCGGCGATGGGCGCTACATTTCCTTTCGTCAGCAACTTTCTCGAGCAAACGTCTAGTCAGAGACAAAACCAGGGAGCAGCTTATCTTGTCAATCTTTTTGGTGCCGCACTTGGCACTGTCTGTGCTGGATTTTTCTTGATGCCGAATTTTGGATTGACTACAACAGTGGTGATCGCTTCCGTTTTAAGTTGTCTGGTGTTCGTTTTGTTATTTTCGAGATGTCGTTCGCTCGAACAATCAGACTTTAGCGCTGAGTCGAAGTCAAGCCGTGAGCCGTTAAACGACTCCCAGCAAGAGCCAGTGCCTGCTGTTGCTCCGATCGTTGTCGCGGTGCTTGCCAATGGTGCAGTGGGCATGATTTTGGAAGTGGTCTGGTCTCGGTTGTTTTCGTTGCTTGTTGGCAGTTCCACATATTCGGTGGCGTCAGTGTTTGCTGTCAGTATAATCGGTCTAGCCCTCGGAACATTCATTTTTCAAGGCTTGGCGAATCGCATTCGCTCACCTAAATTGTGGCTTGCTGTTTTGTGCTGTGTAATTGCCTGTTGCTTATACTTAGACCTGTGGTTGATTCAGCTCATGCCGTGGCTATTCAACGTTAACCACCAACTTTTGGCAAAATCCAGTTCGTTCATTGGATATCTGCTCGAACGCATTGGTGTGATATCGCTGGTAGTGCTGCCTGCTTCACTGTTTTGCGGTGGAATTTTTCCCATTTCGCTTGACTCGATGTCTCAACCAGCATGGCAAAGTAACAGGCTGGGACGGCTCTACGCATTCAGCTCCCTTGGATCGGTGCTTGGTGCTGCCTGCGCCGGTTTTCTTTTTGTGCCGCTGCTGGGGCGCATGTTCGCGAGCGGAATGGAGAGCACGATTTGTCTGACCATTGGAATCGAACTTTGCGTTGCAATTTTTTTGATTCTCGGGTCATCGAAGAAGCTCTATGTTATTGCTCCTATTGTTCTTCTTGCATTACTCATCTACAGACCGGCTTGGAACAAGGCGCTCATCTCCAGTGGCATTCCGTTCTTATCGTTACCAACTAAAGCGTCCACGACTAAAGCTATTTTCGATCGTGTGCTCAGTGACTCTGCTAATAATAAGTTGCTTTTCTATCGTGAAGGTTTGAATACAACAGTGACCGTCAACGCTAATATTCCTCAAAACATCGTCTATTTGAAGAACGATGGAAAGGTTGAAGCTGCCCTGCCTTTCGACCTTCACCGCACTGCTGACAGCAGCGATTTAACTACTCATTTTATGCTCGGCAGATTGCCCGTTTCTATGAATTCGGCTCCGCAAAAAAATGTGTTTGTGGTTGGTCTGGGTAGTGGTGCCACCTGCGGTGGTGCACTGGACGACTCCTCAGTCAAGAAGTTGAAGATTGCTGAGATAGAGCCGACGATTTTTGAAATTCAGCACTATTTCGAGCCTGTCAACGGAGAGCCGATGCGTCCGGAATGGCTGGAGAGCGGGAGAGTTTTGCCATTTTGCGGTGACGCCAGGATGTCTTTGAATTTCAGCAACGATAAATATGATGTGATTATTTCTCAACCAGCTGAACCGTGGATCAGCGGCTCTTCGGATCTCTACACGACCGAATTTTGGCGAATTGCCCGGGCTAAGTTAAATGAGCATGGCTGTTTTTGTCAGTGGATTCAACTTTATGCAATCGACCCGGAATTTTTGGCCGTCTTGTTGCGCACTTTTCAAAATGTCTTTCCTAATACATACGTGTATCACTATCCTCACGCCGGCGAAATTATTTTACTGGGCACGATAGAACCGCTTGATGAGGCAAAGAAGAACAGCAATCCGAACCTGCTATTGACGCCAGAGGCGCTGCAAAATAACTGTGCTGCTCTGGGTCAGAAGTACAGCGATTTTCGCTTGAACACTGACGATAATTTGCTGACAGAATATGCACTTCCACCGAAACTTTATCTCAGTGAAAGTTTGATCGAAGAAAATTTGACCGCGATTTCGAGTGTCAAGTGATTGAGAAATTTTCCAGATCGACTCCGATTCGACTAGATCTGGGTCGTCAAGCACGGTTTTTATCTGAATTGTGGCGTTAACCCCATAAGTTATATGGGGTCCGTACTAGCAACAACCATCGCCATATCGGCGCTTTTGGAGTTTAATCAATGATAGGTCGTACTCCTCTATGGGGTCATCCTGATAAGGCATCTCCACGGAAACCAGCGGTAAGTGTATATATGACCTACAGACTTCTTCTCATCGAAGACAGCCCAACTCAGCTTATGACTATCAAGAGAACTCTTGAGGGCGAGGGCTATACAATTCTGGAAGCTAGAAACGGCGCTGAGGGGTTGGCCCGCGCTTATAACGAGCTGCCTGATTTGATCATCTCTGATGTCGTCATGTCTGGAATCAACGGCTATCAGCTGGCCCGACTGGTCAAAAACGATCCAGACCTGGCTCAGACTCCCGTGGTTTTGTTGACTAAATTAGACGGCTCAGTCGACCGCTTCTGGGGTCTCAAATCGGGCGCTGAACGCTATATCCCAAAAGAACCGGGCTTTCCAAATTTGATCAAGGCTGTTCGGGAAATCCTTAGTGAAGCCCAGATTCAGCCTCGTCTGCGCATTCTCAGTGATGCTAGCCGCAGCCCAACACCGGAAGAAATAAATAATCGCCTCAATCAGTTGCTTGAACGACTTTTGTTCGAAGCGACAATTGTTGATGAAGTCCGCAGAATCGGCGAAGATATTTTGGATTTGGAAGTGATCACCGAGAAATTGTTCGCCCTGTTAGCTTCGATCATCACTTATCAATCATGCGCCCTGGTTGTGAATCAAGGAAGATTCTCCAGCTTGATGCTCGATCTGTCGAAAGACAGCCAGGAATCAGCGGTTAAAGCGTATGTCTCTAAAGTCGCCTTGCAACTCGGTTTGCCACCATTGCGCGAAGAGGCACCTCGAACAGTAAACTTCCCAGAAAATGCGCTCACTCAACCGATTGATATGACTGGGTTGCGATTAGGTTTGCTTATTGTGCTGCCTTATCCAAATCAAGCATATAAACCTGGAGATCAGAAGGTGGTGCGCCTGATTGCCGAACAACTTTCAATCGTTCTCAGGCTCTATCAATCTCACGCACAACGTGAAGGGGCGCCGGTTCCGACCTCTTAGTCTTACTTGCGCTTCTTCTTTTTGTCTTTAGGGTCGCCTTTCTTAAGCTTGCCTAGAGTTTTCTTCAGGAAGCCCTCACCTTCTGCGCTTGGGTGTTCATCGCCGCCGTCCTCGTGAGCTTCATGCTCGTCATGCTCGTCGTGTTGATCATCTGAATGATCGTCTTCATGAGCTGCTTGAGCCGCTCCTGTTTCGCTGGGCTGCTCGAAAATGTCTGTCGTCTGAAGAACTTCTTGCAAATATTGATCTTCGGCGGTTGGCGTTGTGTCGGTACTAGATGTGGTGCCTAAATTGCCTTTGCCTAGTGTCACATTTGGTGCTACGGATGTTGGAGGATGAATTGAAATTGGTTGCGTTTCTTTCGACGAATGAACCATCGGTTCATCGTCATAATATTCGTCTTCTTCTGACTCGCCGCTTACACCTGTGGCTGAATCTGAATCTTGTGATTGAGTCTGTGTCTCGTCTTTGGGCTGTTCCCAGTCAAGTTGATCTTTCCAGCTTGGCACGGCGTTAGCCGTAGAAATCGGAGCCGACGGCTCTTCAGATGTTGCCTGTGGCTCCGTTGCTTTTGATTTCTCGCCACTGCTTATAGTGGCATCATTGGCTGCGTCTGGTGGCTGTTCCCAGTCAAGCTGATCTTTCCAACTCGGAGCCGCGTTGTTGCTGATTTTTACTTTCTCGGGTTCAGCGGCGTCTGTGTTGACGTTGCCTAGCAGGTCAGCCAGACTCTGTTTCTCAGGGTTTCGATCCATCAATGATGCGTCATCATCGACTGGCAACGGCTTGCTCCAATCTAATTGATCTTTCCAGGTTGGTACCGCAGATGATGCATTCAGGTTTGACGGAGCAGCAGGTTCGATTTGACGCGGTTTGACTGCCACTTCCTTGATTATTGGTGTGTCAGCGGCTTGAGGCTCTGTTGATTCAGCGGTTTTCTCTGTCAATTTTGCCAGTTCTGCCGCGGTGATATAGCCATGTTCGATCAGAGTGTCAGAGATGTTGGCACCACGAGATTGCGATAATTCCATGGCTACCTGAAATTGCGCGACGGTGATTTTGCCATCTCGCAGTAAGCTTTGCCCCAGTAAGACTGAGTCAAGATCTCGCTCTTGAATGAATCCCTGGCGCACAAGAAATGTTCCGAATTGTACTTCTGGCATGGCTTTGTGCATGTCACAAGCGATTTCTAGTTCTGCTTGTTCGAGTAGTCCCGCGCATTGCAGAAGTTCGCCGATTCGCAGTGGTGTGCGTTGACCGATCCGTTGTGGACCATCTTCGACGTGCGGCACTGCGGCGTCTGGAGAGCCGCGCAAACCCATGTCTCTGAAGTCGTAGTCTGTTCGCGTAACTGGGTCGCAGAGAATGTCGCGCGCTACCCAGTTGCGGCGCAGCTCCTTTAGAAGCTCGTCTCGTTCTGGTCTGACCGCCCCGCGCAGTTTGAGAAGTATTTTTCTTATTCTGCGCAAGAAGTTCTTGTGAATTTCCTCGAATGGCGACATCTGCGAAACGCCGAGCATGGCATACAAGTCGGGCGGCTTCGGCGCTGCCGGTAGCGGCTCTTCCTGACCAGTGGTCTCGGCCGCCTCTGCTGCGCCGAGAGGCGTTGGCACCGTTGTTGGTGCAGCGTGGTTGGGTATGACCATCATCGGAACACCGGTGTAGGGGGCAGGACCCTTCGGTGGCTCAGGTACTTGTGCCGCTGCTGCGGCCGAAACCTGCTGTGCAGCAATCGCTGCTTGCTGTGCAGCAGCCGCTGCCTGCTGTGCAGCAGCCGCTGCTTCTTGCGCTGCAGTGGCCGCTTGTTGCACTTCAGCCGCTGCCCGCTTCGCCGCCATCTGTTGTGCAGCAAGCTTCTGCGTTTGCGACTCGTCCGTCTCGTCAGGTTCGAGATACAACGAAGCACCCGGATTCAGAACTGGCAACTCTGACGTGACGTCTTGCGAAGTTTGATCTTCGTCTGTCGAATCAGAATCGCTGCTGACAAATTCGGCTTCGATGAAGCCACCACCTGTAGGGGCATTGAGTGTGTCTGGTGCCTTGCTCTCTGACTGCAAACTGAAATCGATGTCAGGCTTGCTCGATTCTGATTGCAGGCTGAAGTCGATATCCGGTTTGTTCGACTTTGGCTGCGTCGTGAAGTCAATGTTCGGTGTCTGCGTTTCTGATTGCAAGCTGAAGTCGATGTCTGGTTTACTCGACTCTGATTGCAGTGAAAAGTCGATGGCAGGCATGTTTCGCGGTGATGATTGACTCGCCTTTCTCGCTGCGTAGTCGGCGGCTTGCTGACTGCGAATATCGTTCATAATCTGCGGCAAATCTTGAGTGGAATTTTGCCCGACCATTGGCAAGTCTTGAGTCAGGTTTTGCGCTACCATCGGCAAATCTTGTGCTGGACTTTGCTCCACGAACGGCGTGTCTTGACCAGGATTTTGTTCGGCTGTCGGCTGTTCTTGATTCAAGTTTTGCCCGACCTTAGGCAAGTCTTGCGTCGCATTTTGAAGCACTTTTGGAAATTCAGTAGTCGGTGCTTTGCGCAGCTCTGGAGGCAGGTCACTAGACTCAGGTGGCGGTGCGAAGCCTGAGGCCAGGCTGCGAACCCCCAAGTTCTGAGGCGCATAAAATCCATCGAACTTCGGCGGAGCAGGTACCTGGTCAGACGTAGAAGACGGTGATGTAGCCGGATCTACCCGTGATGCTGCTTCTGCAGCAGCTTGTTCTTCGGCGCGTGCTGCGGCTTCAGCCGCCGCCACTTCCTCAGCACGGGCAGCTGCTTCGGCCGCAATCAGCTCGTCGGCTCTCGCTGCAGCCTCTACACCCGCTATCTCCTCAGCACGTGTAGCTGCTTGCGCAGCCGCTGCTGCTTCGGCATGAGCAGCAGCTTCTAACGCTTCAGCACTTGCAGACTCTGTTTCTGCGTCCGGTCCTGACACACCTGCGAAAGTGCTTGGTTCAAGCTCCTCATCTTCTTGGATGCGCTCTTCGATGAAACCACGCTTTGGTTTTGGAGCATGCAATTCAGCATCCGACAACTCTGTCGGTTCGAGGGTTTCCCAGCCCTCTTGCGAATCATCAAGTTCGACAGCGTCTTGTTCCGGGCTCACCATCGTTTCGCCGGAGTCGAATGTGTCGGCGCGATCCTGAATCTGTGCGGCTTCGTCAGTTTCGCTTTGTTGTTTGACGAACTCAGATGCGCCCGGCAGGATTTCGATTTGAGCTTCATGCGCACTAGGCGGCGTCGAACTGATGAACTGCCCGTAGCTTGGAGGCTCCGGAAGCGCATCGAACGGACCTGGTTGTACGTCAGGGTAGTGTGTCACTACGTTCGGCTGGAAGACTACAGGTTCGGGCTGTGGCACCACTCTGGCCGACGGAGGAATGGGCTGAGGGGTGACTATCTCGATGACAGGCGCGGGGATCTCGACCTGAGGTGGTTCGATGACTGAGGTCCCGAAGATTTCCGCATATTCGGCTGACGGTTGGTCGAACGGTAATGACTCTTTTGCAACCGGCGGCGCTTTCCGCATGCGAATGTATTCTTCCTCTTCAGTGAGAGGTTTCGGCACACTGACTTGTACTTCGATTACTTCTGCAGGTTGCGACTCATCGACTTGCGCGTGTACTTCGTCGGCATAATCTGACTCGCTCGTCTCAGCTTCAACTTCATGCCAACCAGGTAGTGGCTCAACTTTATCGGACTCTATTTCGTCTTCTGCTGGTGTTAGGTCCCGAGTCTGCTTGTACTTCAGATACTGAGCGATAGCATGGGCCTGATCTGGGTCATGCTGCACTGGTAACAGTTCTGCTTGGCTGGCGATTGCCTGGGTGGCGTAGTCTTCAGACTCATGCCGAATTTGCGGCACTTCTTCGTCTTCGACGTGTTGTATTTGGGCTGGAGCTTGGTATTGGTCGTTTTCCGACTCGGCAGCCTCGTCGGCTGCGTCATCTTCTAGCTCTTGACCCGCGTCATCTGCTTCATCCGCTTCGGCTTCGTCTGTGTCGCTTTCATCCTGGTCTGCGTCACTCTCCTCTAGCTGCTCCTGATAATCCGACGTCTGAGCGGATTTTTGGAAAGACTCGGAATATTCAGTACCTTCAGACCTGGCGAAATCTGCGTATGTTGGCTGCTCATCGGTCTGTTGGACTGATTCCAGATAGTTTGAAGTATCACCGTTCGAGCCCGTCGGACCAGTTTCAGCTACAGCCGAACTGCTTCCGTTGCCCGGTTTCTGGTCTTTCAAGAGCAAATACAGCTGGCGGTGCGCGAGACCGACTCCATCAGAATCGCCCCGTTCGAAGCTTTGTTTCAAAGCCGCCGCTAGGACGCGAGTTTCCAGCTCGATTCGGGTTTTGATGTTAGTCGGACTAATGGACATGTGTAGTTGTAGCCTGCCTGAACGCGCCTCATCCGGTAGGTAGTGCCCGCAGTCACCGTAGTAATTATGCCTTTCTGAAGCATTATTAACACCTGTTCAGTAACGGTATTAGGTTAGAAATTAGATGAACTAAGTAGTTTACAGCAATTGACTACACAGAAATACTCATTGGCGCACGCGCTTGGGAGTTTTTGAAATTTCGGCACTATAATTTGGGTCACAAATTTATTGGCAATCGACAAGCGCCAGAGTGAGGATTTCTGAACACCGAGATTACGCAGGCCATTGAACTTTTGGCTGAGCGGGCCGAAAAACTTTCGGTAAAGTTGAGCGAACGACAGTCTGATAAGTTAGGGCGTTTTTTAGGACACCTTGAAACGTATAATCAGCACACGAATCTCGTTTCCAATGCTGCACCAAAAGTCGTCGCCCTGGATCATTTGCTGGATTCTATTTCGTTGGTCGAAGTCGTCTCCAATCAATGGCAAAAGCGGAAAAAAGGTGGCGGGCGGTTGATTGATATCGGCTCTGGCGCTGGATTTCCTGGGCTTATATTGGCGATACTTTTCGAAGACGCCGACGTCACGTTGATGGATTCAATCGAAAAGAAAACTCGTTTTTTGGAAGAAGCCGTGGACTTGTTAGAATTAGACAATGTCACTGTTTTAACAGATAGAGCTGAGTCGATAGCGCACCACCCACAGTATCGCGAAACATTTGATATCGCCACAGCAAGAGCGGTTGGCGCATCCGAATTGATTGCTGAATTAGCTCTGCCAATGCTGACTGTAGGCGGTTTGTTGATTTTGCAAAAAACAGAGTCTCAACTAGTTGATGAAACACACAAAGCGCGCAAGGCGGCCAAATTTCTTGGTGGTGTCATCGGCAGTGTCGTAGGTTTGGACGAAAAAGTGCTGGAAAAGGCGCGGTCACTAATTCTCGTCACGAAAGAAGAGCACACCTCAGACAAATATCCGCGCGCCTGGAAAAAGATAAAAGAGAGTCCGTTAGGAGTTTGAATCTACTTACGTCGCGCTTGTTAAACAACAGCGCCTTCAGCCGCTTCTGGAACTAACCAACCTTCTGCTGACGCTTGCATTTTCGCTTTTTCTGCGCCGTTATCGATCGTCAATTCGAACAGTCTTCGCTGACTGCCGAAGACATATTTGGCTCTATTCACAAGTGCCGTAATGTCGATGCAGTCGTGAGCGAAAATCACGTTATCAGGATGTCGATACCAGGAGTCGCCAGGCGGAAGAACAATGTCAGCAACCATGTCACCGATCTCAATTTCCTGTCGTTCCTTTTGCGCGCGCGGCGGCCAATTCAAAAAATATTTCTTCGAGTCGAAGCCAAGACTTTCCACTCGTCCGAGATACGCCGATGTTTGTTCATCGACTGTAAAGCCTGATTCTTCGTAGGCACGAAGTTCGTCTACCCACACCTCTTTCAATACTTCTGCGACAGTCTGCATGTGCGGTTCGAGTCGCCACATTTGAGATGTCGGGAGGTAAGAGCGCGATGGTCTGAATTCCCAGGAGTCTTCGGTATATCTGACTTCGTACTGATGTGTATGCGCCCAGGCAGTCATCAAGACACTCATCCAGATGTTGTTGTCTTTGTAGACTTTGGCATAGCTTTTCTTGAACCATTCTTGCCAATCATCGAATCGGTCGTACTGTCCAGACCGTTTCGTCAAACCCTCGCGCCATTCCTTTTCGTCCGGTAGGGGATCTTCGGCGTGGAAAAATTCTTCCCAATAGGCGCTTACAATCGCTGGCTCGAGCAAAACCAAATCAGGCTTGCCCATTTGCTGTTCCCACAACAGTTGGCAAGTCTTGATTGACTCTTCGCAGCGTGAATAGGGGTTGGAGTCCTTATAGTCAGTGTTGTGCCGAACCCAATCAACACCAGCGCGTATAAGAAAAGCAGGGATCATTTAGACGGGAAACTCCACAAGTTCGCCTGAGGTTAGAAGCATAGTAGACCATTTTTGGCAAAGTATTAGGGCAAACTAAACCGAAGCGCTCAGCACTTTTGGAGCGCGCCTTGTCTTTTCGATTAGTTCGGCGAATTTTTTGATTCTGCCTGAGTATTGCGGGTCTTTCTCGTAGTCAGTGATTGGGCGGTCCAGGCGTTGGCTCCAGTTCAGATCTCCGCTCAAACCAGGTTCATTGAAGCGCTGGCTGGTGCCAAGCAGGTCTGTGATCATGAACATTGCCACCCAACAATGGGTTTCCAACAGGACGTCCATGAACACTACGTGCAATTTCTCGTCGAACTTGAGTGGCGGCTTCTCTTCATCAAGTCCGAGGAAACGCATTAATCTTTGCATCTCCAGCCAGCCTTCATCACCTTTCGGACCGTGCCAGTAATCGACGAGCCCCTTGTAAAACGAGGCAATCGGTTGGTGGTCGTGAGTGCCATAGGTTGCCAGGCTGAGCACAGGCAACTCTTCTTTCTCCTTAAATTCGCGGGTCTCTTCCACGCGCTCGAAAATCGGAATGGCGAACCCTGCGATGCCAAGTTTATGCAGTAGTGGTCTCACATATGGTGGCACTGTGCCGAGGTCTTCGGCAACAATTCCTGAAGGGCCAGCTGCGTCCATCAACACTTTCATAATTGCCGCACCATCTGCGCAATTCAATTCAGCGTCCTCTTCTTCTTCGTCACTACGTGGCAAGAACTGCGGCAGGCGCCCGTTTGTCAGCTTAGCCGCTTCTTTCTCGGTTAGTTCGACAAACTCGCCATTGCGCTCAGGAATCCACGGAAATGCGTAAACTCTGAAAAATCCAAGCACATGATCGATGCGGAAATAGTGGAACAAATCGGTCAAGTGTTTGACACGTTGACGCCACCACGCGTAGTTCTCGCGCTTGTGCTCTGCCCAGTTGTAGAGTGGCATTCCCCAGTTCTGTCCCCACTTCTGCGTGAAGAGGTCGCTCTGGAAAAAAGTTTCAGGCGGAGCGCCGCAAGACCAATCGAGATCGAATAATTGTTTTTCGGCCCAGACATCGACGCTGTAGCGACTGACACCAAATGGAAGGTCACCCATAAGCTGAACAGATTTTTGTTCGGCATACTTTTTCACCTCGCCCCATTGCTGAAAAGCGATCCATTGCACGTATGACCAGAACTGACGATTTGTTTTTCTGTCAGGCTTACTTCCGGCTTCTGGAGCCAGTTCTGCATCTTTGTAGTCCTGCATAGCTGGTTCCCATTGCGTCCAGCAGGCGTTGCCATCATGCTCGTCCATCAACGCTCTGAAAAGAGAATATGGTTTCAACCAGCGAGTGTTTTCCTTCTCGAATTTTTCCAGCGATTTTGCTTTCTCTGTTTTTTTGGACACTTCGGTTTTAGTGAAGTTTTCGAAGGCGGCACGCAGCAGGTCTGCTTTCAACTTTTTTACTTGTGGATAGTCAACAGAGCCAGTTCTTAGCTTCTTCAGCAATGCCGCGTCGGCGATCTTGTCGAAGCTTTCTTTAGTCAGCCCTGGTATCACATCTGGTGTGACTGCAATCAATGCTGGGTCGAGGGCGACGGAGCTGATCGCACCATAAGGACTGTTGTCACCACCAGTCTCGTTAATCGGTAGCACCTGCAAAATTCCGATCTTATTGTGGCTGCAGAAATCGACCGCATCTCGCATGGCTGCTGTGTCTCCGATGCCTAGGTCGTGAGGATGTCGCAGTGCGAAGACTGGAACCAAAATGCCTGCTAATTTCTTTTTGGTGTCAATTATCATGTTTAAATTCCTAGTCTGTCGAAAACGTGATCGATATTTTTTAGATAAGAAGCGGGATCAAAACATTCGTCAATTTCGTTTTGCGATAAGACCGATGTCACTTTCTCATCGTTCGAAAGGTTGTTTTTGAAATTACCTTCGCGTGTGTTCCAAGCCGCCATGGCGTTGGATTGCGTCAGTTTGTAGGCATTCTCTCGCGAGAGTCCTTTGCTGATCAGTTTCAACATCACAGCTTGAGAGAAGATGACACCACCAAACACGTCCATGTTCCGCTTCATGTTGTCTGGATAAGCAACCAATCCTTGCACGATTTTGGTGAAGCGAGCGAGCATGTAGTCGAGCAAGATTGTCGAGTCTGGCAAAATGATGCGCTCAACAGAGCTGTGACTGATGTCGCGTTCATGCCACAGAGGAATATTTTCCAGCGAAGCCATGGCGTTTCCGCGAATGACGCGAGCTAGTCCGGAAATATTTTCGCTGCCAACAGGATTGCGTTTATGCGGCATGGCCGATGAACCTTTCTGCCCCGCTTCGAATGGTTCTTCCACTTCCAGAACATCAGTTTTTTGCAAGTGGCGAATTTCTGTAGCGAACTTATCCAGGCTGCTGGCGATGATCGCGAGTGTGCACATGAACTGCGCATGACGGTCTCGTTGAATGATTTGTGTTGAAACTGGTGCTGGTTTCAAGTTGAGAAATTTGCAGGTCAACTCTTCGACGCGCGGAGAGATGTTGGCAAAAGTTCCGACTGGTCCACTGATTTGACCGACTGAAATTATTTCAACTGCATCGGCGAGTCGCTTTTGATTGCGGCGAACTTCTTCAAGCCATACAGCAAGTTTGAATCCAAACGTCATCGGTTCGGCATGGATTCCGTGTGAGCGACCGACTTGCACTGTGTGTTTGTGCTTGCGCGCTTGAGCCAGAATTGCATCGTGCAGCGCTTGCAAATCGGCGGTCAGAATTTCACTGGCTTTGCGCAGCTGCAATGCAATTCCTGTATCGATTACATCCGAACTGGTTAGTCCCAGATGAATAAATCGCGAATTTTCTCCAACGTTCTCATTGACGTTCGTCAGGAAGGCAATAATGTCGTGCTTAACTTCAGCTTCAATCTCATGAATTCTTGCGATGTCAAACTTAGCTTTTGCCTTGATGTCCGGCACGGCTTCTTTGGGGATGAAACCTAGCTCTGCTTGAGCTTCACATACTGCTATTTCAATATCCAGCAAAGTTTGGAATTTGGTTTGCTCTGACCAAATCGCCCCCATCTCTGGACGGGTATACCTATCTATCACCGCGAAAGCCTCGAAAGTGCACGTAGATTGAACGAAGCGCCTATTTTACAATGCTGTTCGAGTCAGTCGCAGCACACGTAACGGAAGTTGAGATAATATATGGCGGCAGTTAGCTGCAAAGACTATCCTTGGATACTTCGATTTAGAAAAACAGGTCACTCATGCCAAAGATTTTATTGCCCATCGACGTCCAGCATCCGCACGACGAATTCATCGAACAGCTTGATAAGTTAATCGATTTGAAGGCGTCGCAATTGCATCTACTCTATGTTAAGGATGAGTTGCCAGGATACGAAGCGATATTGGGAACAGTTGCTGATTTCCCTGATGATTTGAAGCATCAAATCGAAACAAAAATTGCTGATTTGTTCGCCGATATGAAGTCTAAATTGGAAGCCAAAGGCGCAAAAGCTGTGACATCGTCGGTGCTCGGTGGATTGGCGGCGATGACGATTGACCAGGTGGCTCGTGATGACGGTTACGACATGATTGCCATGTCTGCCGGTACACACACTCGAGTCCAACAGTTCCTCATTGGTAGTACTACCAGTAGAGTCGTCAATCATGCACCATGCACGGTGCTGGTGATGAAAAATGTGTCAACCACTCCGATGAAAAATATCGTAGTCGCCATTGATGGTTCGGAAGCTGCTCTCAAAGCCGCAGTCAAAGCGGTCAAATTGTTTGGCCTGAGTCAGCGAGATGTTCAGGTGACTTGTATCAACGTTGTCTCGGTCAAGGGACTGTACAAGTTCATTTCGCCGGTGCAGTTTATCGCCGCCATTGAAGACAATCTTGTTATGTCGGGAGAAGCAAGTCTGGCTGCCGCTGAGAAAGAGTTGAGCGAGCTAGGAATGACAAAGTTAGATAATGTATTAAAAAACGGTGAGCCAGCTGACGAAATCATCAACTTTGCCGATTCAATCAAAGCAGATCTTATAATTCTGGGCGCTCAGGGGCGTTCGGCTGTCGAGAAATTTCTCGTCGGCACTGTTTCGGACCGAGTTTCCACTTTTGCTAAATGCTCCACTGCGGTAATTAAATGATGATTCTGTTTCGGCTATTTCTCGCATCTTTGTTGTTGCTGAATTTTTGCTCTTCAGCGCGTGCCCAAGGCATGGCCGCCGAGCAAGCCAAGGAACGTGAAGAGTTAGGCAAGATGCGCAGCGAGATTCGAGATATTAAGTCCAACATGAAAGATGCACTGGATTCGATGAACGAATTCCAAAATAAAGCGATTGAGGCAAGCAAAGCTAATGAGAATGCTCACGAATTGCATTTGTTCGCTAAACCAGCGGCCTGGGAGTTGTACTCAGGCATGACTGCTGATTGCCTGACTTACAACGGCAAAATTCCCGGTCCTCCAATTCGAGTGCCTGAAGGTCAGCCTGTTCGAATTGTTCTGCACAATCAATTGAAGGTGCCAACGAGTTTGGTTTTTCACGGCATCATCGTGCCGCAATCTGTCGGTGGTTTGCCTAAGAAGGATGGGGGAATCGTCAAGCCTGGTGAGGCTTATGCCTATCAGTTCGTGCCAAACAAAGCGGGCACTTTCTGGTATCACCCGCAAGTCATCAACGGCGATCAAAAAGCACGGGGAATGTTCGGTGCGTTCGTTGTTGAACCACGTTCCGGACCAAGCGAAGACAAAGACTTCACAGTGGTGCTATCTGAGTTGAATCTCGGAGCAGCAGCCGAAGGCAGCCCGCATCCAGTGCTGCCGCTGAAGACCGCCAGCGCTCACACCTACTATTTGATGAATGGAAAATCCGCTCCTGCGATACCACCGGTAGAACTGCGCCAAGGAGAGCGTGTTCGTCTGCGCGTGATTAATACGTCGCAGCATTCGATACCGCTATACCTAACCGGCCATCGTTTCGAGGTCGCCTCAATCAACGGAAGTGACGCCCTGGAGCCGCATGTATATCGAGACACTATAACTTTGGAACCATCTGATCGCGTCGACCTGAATTTCACCGCAGACAATCCGGGCGTGTGGTCATTCGCTTCTGAGTTGCTTGACCAAGCCAGCAACGAGGGCAAGTTTCCTGGCGGAATCGCTTGTGTAGTGCGCTATTCCGGGATGTAAGATGCAGAATCGAAGAGGTCCACGCTTTCCGAATCCCGGATTTGCGGATTCGAATAATGCTTCGGTTTAGGTCTAAATAGCTTCGCGCAATTCAGTCAGGTGCGAGTTCACCTTGTCCATGGTCAACCCTGTGTGATTGCAGAAGATGCGCCATCCTATCTCAATCACGGCTTCCCAGTTGCCGTAGAAGACGTCCTGGTTCAGATATCCTTTGCCTAGCTCATACGAATAATCAGCAAGAATTGCCTTCGCCATATCGTGCTGAATCAGGTGCTGTAAGTCGAACCACTGTTCTTCCAGAGCCAATTCAAACAGGGCGCTGAGGAACTCGGTTTGCCCATAGCGACTTTCAGCTAATTCGCGTAATCGCTCGTCCATTCGATCTACTCAACCTTTCCAAGTCTGGAACCGGCATCGGCCCTTTCTTTACGTTATCATATAGTTTTGTAAACGCAACCGTCTATTTCGTTCAGCTTAAATGAAGTGCTTTCACGCAATAAGTTCCAGGCTGACTTGAAGCACCCATTCATTTACGGCTTTGGGAACCACAGGTGGTGGCTTACCTTTAACGGTTTAGCTTAGTCCCAGGAAGCGACCATCACGGATTGAAATTCTCAATCGATGCAGTTTTCACTACCCCGTCTGACGTAAAAGTCTTTATTCATGTGAGTTACCAACTCCCCATCCATGACTGCTTTTTCTATGCGAGCCAGAGCCCAACCATAGTCTCGTCCATGACTCCTAGCCCACTCGCCAATTTGAGCAGCATACCAGTTGTTGTACAAATCCATGCAGTGGTCAGCAGGTCAAAGGTTTGGCAATTTTCCAATTTATTTGCTTGTCCTTTTGTTTTTGATTGGTATTGTATTCGGTGCACTCCGTTTGCATCCTTCTCTTCTCGACTCGAGATCCCATTTGATGTAGTGAGGATGAGGGTTTTCCCTAACGTCTTTATAGTAGAGGAGTTAACTCACACTGTCGGTTGGTGAGATATATTGGTAAAAGTTGCTAAGGAATCCCCGATGCTATATCAACAACTACAGCAAGTTCGCCGCCAGTTGCGTCGTCGGGAGATGAAAGTCTCTGACGCGCTCCTTATCGTGTTTAGATACCTGCGGGACAGGCTTCCTGCGGAACGCCTGATCTGGCTCAATAGGGAACTTTTAGGATACCGCAAGGATGATTTAGCATCGCTCTATGAGCGACCCCGCGTGCGGCAGTTCTCAATCTTCTTGCCTGCGCCGAAGAAAAATGAAATGGAAGTACCGATGTATCGGTTCCTGACTGGCGCGTGGGGAAAGCTCGACAAGAACGGAAAGCTGGTCTGCTGCGATGAACAGCATCTGACTGAGAAGAGCATTTTCTGCAACATTGGCATTCAGCAAATCGAAACTCAGCTTGATGATATGCAAGAGCCCGAAACTAGCTTGTTTAGTATGAGTACCGACGAAGGCAGTGGCGCCGAGTTTTACTGCTGGTCGAAAGAATTGGCGAGAGTGTATGATGCGGTCAGGCTGAAGTTAGTCGATTTCATCGAGACCGTAATTTTGGAGTTGAAGCTAGCTCCCAATGAGCGCTGAACGAAACAAATTGAACGTACTTGCCGCAAGTGCATCGATGGTGGCCGCAGTTCTGGCAGGTACTAGTTCCGCGGCTCAGGCTCCGACCCAGAATCAATATTTACCACTTTCAAACTATTTGCCGCCATTAGATGTGCAACCGCCCCATTTTCGGCGCATAGAGCTAGACGGTGTGCGGAATACTTCCGATTTTTTCGATCAGGTCATGCTTGCTACCAGCAACAGAATTTTCCGTTTTAATGTGATGCCCATTCCGGTTTATATACAGCCGAATCAAGCTGGTTATGTCACCGCAGTGAAAAAGGCACTGGAAACTTGGGAGAATCGCACCAATTCAATGATTAAATTCGCTCCGGCCGCTAGTCAGCAGCAAGCTCGAATTACTGTTATTTGGTCTCACCTTGGAATACCTCCAGACAGGAGTGTCACCGAATTTGGTGCTCATACTATTACCGAATGGAAAGTAAAAACAGGACCGTTTGCGTCGCAGAAAACTGGAACCGTGAATCCGCAAATTATCGAAGTGAACCTCGATGTAATCGACCCGCGAGACGCCGACCACAAGCTACCTTTGCTGCAAAACCTGGTCACTCATGAACTTGGTCATGCGCTTGGGTTGATGGGACACAGTCCCGAACGAGGAGACATGATGTTCAAAGATACCGATGAATATTCACGAATTTCTCAGCGTGATTTGAACACTCTGCAAAAAATCTATTCGCGAAAATGTGACTTCCCGTTGTGATACTTTCGTAAGAATTACGTCGTTTTCCTCGCATGAATAACATCGAAGAATTTGAATTTCGAATCGGACGATTAAGTAGCTAATATCGATAAGCTGGGATGTTGTACTGCTGTCGCAATTGCGCGTCTAATTCTTTGTTGCCCTCATCAAGCGCTGCCAACTGCTGTTTGCGATTCATAAGACCGGTGGCAATCATGGCACCGTTGTTGTCTCTAGCTAAAATGTCGGTCTGAACTTTTAGATAGTCTGAGAAAAGTCCTTGCGCAGTTGCAAAATATTGGTAGTACCCGCGGTGCAACTGTTCCGTTTCTTTGTAAAGAGGAAGACCTTTCATTTGATCTGCGGCGACTCGGTTTTTGTTCACCAGCTTTACGAGCAACTGTCCGGTAATCGCTTTTTCCGGTCCTGGCACAACTATTGACAGACCTTTAGACATCAAATTGTCTGCCCGTTGTCGCTCTTGCGGAGTCATCTGCGCGGCACGTCTGATTGCGTCGTATTTGTAGAACCACTGACCCACATGGTTGTCGCCCATCGGCGCACCCATAGGCGCATTGCCTGAAGCCATGGCGTTTCCATCTGGCGCGGCTGCTCGTTGCGCTTCAGCGCTTATAGAACTCAGTGCAGCTACAGTTAGAATTGCCGACAGAACAGAGGTTTGCCACTTCATTTACAGTTCCTTCCAAGACATTGCGCAACGCGTCGGTACAAACTTTGTTTGCCTTTTGATTTAGACGCCGCGTTGATTCAATAGTTTCTCAATTGCTGGGCGCCAGTTGTAGTCCTTCCCTTTCATAAGTAGGGTCGACTTAATATAATCTAACACCTTGCCCGACTTCAAGGCTGAATTTGGGCAGCCGGTGGGCAAATATGGACCCTCAGGAAGGAAGTAGGCTGCCTTGCAAGACCTTTTCCAAATCTTGCTGGAAAGTCGGATAAGAGATTTTGATTGATTCGGTCTCTTCAATTTTGATCGGCTTTTTGCAGATCGCGTTGACGATTAGTCCTGTCATCGCCAATCTGTGATCCAGATGCGTTGACCATGTGCTGCCGCCTTGCAGCGATTCCTGACCAGTGAGAACGAAACCGTCTTCTGTTGGGCGCACCGTTGCACCAATTCCGCTCAAATTGTTGGTGATAGCGGTCAAGCGATCGCTCTCCTTGTGGCGCAACTCTTCCGCCCCTTCAACAGTGAATGTGCCGTCGCAGAGCGCTCCTGCGATTGATAGGATTGGAATTTCGTCAACGCCAGATGCCACTTCGCCACCATGGATGGTGGTGCCACGCAAGCGCCCGTTGTAGCGTACTCGAATGTCTGCGATTGGCTCGCAAGATACTTCTCGCGCATTCAGCACTTCGATATTTGCTCCCATTCTTTTCAATACATCTATCACAAGTGTGCGCCCTTGATTCATGCCGCAGTTCAACAAAGTTAAGTCGGAACCTGGCAGACAAGCCGCTCCTACCATGAAGAAAGCTGCTGATGATATGTCGGCGGGCACAGCGATAGTGAATCCGCCAAGTGTTTTCTCTAACTTTTCAACTTGCACGCTATTCTCGCCCGGTTCTGTATAAGGCACTCCCATGTGTCTGAACATGCGCAAGGTGTGGTCACGCGCAATTTCCGGAAGGGTGACGAGTGTGCTTCCCTCCGCTTGCAAGCCCGCCAGTAGAAGTGCTGTTTGAACCTGTGCAGAGGCGACCTTGAGGTTGAACTCTTTACCTTTCAACTGCGTGCCGTTGACTGAAAACGGTGCGCAGCCTTGCTTCGCGTCGAAGCTGACCGTAGCGCCCATTTGGGCAAGCAAGTCCAAAACGCGCGACATTGGGCGTTTTCGCAGTGACTCGTCGCCATCAAAGCGTGAAGTGAACGGCAGACCCGCGACCAGCCCGCTCATGACCCTGATTGTCGTGCCGCTGTTTCCGGCGTCAAGCAAGTTCTGTGGCGCTTTCAAGCCTTTCAGTCCGGGGCTGACAACTGTGTAGCGACCGGGTTCAGAAGGGTCGGCTGTCACCGTCAATCCCAACTCTCGCATGCATTGAGCGGTGCTCTGGCAGTCTTCTGCGGGTGATAAACCTGTGATTGTCACTTGACCTTTGCACAGAGCTGAAAAGATCAACGCTCTGTGCGAAATCGACTTGTCACCGGGGACTGCAAACGAACCGTGAAGACTAGTTTCAGTCATCGTCAAACCACTCCAATCGCGGAAAGCCATATTGTAAGATTGTTGCCACTCTTACGGGGTCGAATGGACAAATCTTATGTTGCGCTTTTTAACAACTGGTGAATCTCACGGACCTGCATTGGTCGCTGTGCTGGAAGGAATGCCTGCAGGGCTGAAGCTAAATATCGATCAGATAAATGAAGATATGTGGCGTCGGCAGCAGGGATATGGTCGCGGAAACCGCCAGAAAATCGAGAAGGACAAAGCCGAAATTATCGGTGGTGTTCGGCATGGTATCACCACCGGTGCGCCAATCGCTATGTTGATTCGCAATCGAGATTTCGAAAATTGGCGACATGTAATGTCTGTCGAACCTGTCGATATGAAAGATCCCGACGTGATCGAACAGTTCGACAAGAAGGTAATCGAGCGTTTTAGACCTGGTCATGCTGATCTGGCCGGCGCGCTCAAATATAGACAAACCGATATTCGCGATGTGTTGGAACGAGCAAGCGCAAGAGAAACAGCTTCAAGAGTGGCTGCCGGTGGCGTTTGTCGCCAACTCCTTGAAGCATTCGGAATCAAAGCCGCAAGCCATGTAATTCAAGTTGGATCGGTAAAAGCTAATTCCAAATCGACAACGATGAGTATCGATGAAATCGATGCAAAAGTTGTGCAATCTGAGTTGTTCTGTCTGGACGACCAGGCTACTGAAGCGATGAAGGAGCTAATCAAATCGACTTGGACGGAAGGCGATAGCCTCGGCGGTGTTGTTGAAGTTGTTGTCGACGGCTTGCCTGTGGGATTAGGCAGCTACACCCAGTGGGACAAGCGCCTGGATGGTCAACTGGCTCAGGCTGTGATGAGCATTCAGGCGATGAAAGCAGTCGAGATCGGTGACGGTGTCGAAGCTTCAGGTGAATTTGGATCTCGCGTGCATGACCCGATATATCCAGGCGATAGCAAAACGAGATATCCGTTTACTCGCAAGACAAATCACGCGGGTGGTTTGGAAGGCGGCATGACGAACGGAGAACGCCTTTGTGTGCGGGTCTACATGAAGCCTATTCCGACATTGCGCAAAGGTCTCGACTCGCTTAGCTTCCCTGAATTCGAGGCCCAGAAGGCTCACTACGAGCGCTCAGATGTGTGTGCTATCGCCGCTGCTTCAGTTGTCTGCAGAGCGATGGTATGCTTGGTGCTGGCAAATGCCATGGTTGACAAATTCGGTGGAGATTCGATCGCTGACCTGAAATCGTCGTTTCTGGAATACGAAAAGTTTTGCAGAAAAGATGAAGGCAAAAACGGCAAGCATGAGCACGCCGCAATCGAATCACTAAGTATGGATGCCGAGCCTGAAGGCAACGAAAGCGCGCTAGGAGAGTTCTAAATGGCACACAAGGCACGCCATCGCGGTCCAGTGATCACGATGCTCTGGAATACCGATTTAGAAGTAAAAACTCGTGTAGCCATCGGCATCGGAGCGCGCCAGAAGTTATCCAACATTCTCGCTCAAATCGGATCTGGCAAACGCGTTTTAGTTCTATGTCAGCCATCAACGGCTGTACATTGGCTGCGCGACTTGCTTTCGGTGTTGCCGCAAGAAGACTATCAAGTTACGACTTTAGAAGTTCCAGACGGTGAAGCCTGCAAATCGACAGATTGGTTGATTCGAATTTGGGAGCATTTGCAAGAGCGAAAATTCGATCGTCGCGACACAATCGTCGCACTCGGTGGTGGCTCTGTCACTGACCTGGCTGGCTTTGCCGCTTCCACTTATCTACGTGGATTGAACTTGGTATTGGTGCCTACGTCACTGCTAGGGATGGTGGACGCTGCCATTGGTGGCAAGACCGGAATCAATTTGCAATCGGGAAAAAATCTGGCCGGCACATTCTACTTTCCAAAGGCTGTTCTAGCCGACCAGGAATTGCTCAGCACATTGCCTGAGAACCAGTTCAAATCAGGCATTGGTGAAATCATCAAATATGGAATGATTGAAGATACTGTGGCAAAAACTACGGACTACGAGTTGGGACCAAAGCGAATGCTCGATGTTCTGGATGCGTCTTTAGGTAATGCATTCGAGCATGACGATCCCGGTCTATCTGGAATTATCTCCAGCTGTATCAAGATGAAGCTTTTCGTCGTGGCTAAAGACCCACAGGAAGCGAATCTCAGACGTATCCTCAATCTTGGTCATACGATTGGGCACGCGATCGAGACGTTGAGTGATTACAAAGTTTCGCACGGAGAAGCCGTTGGTATCGGACTCTTCCTTGATACTAAATATAGTGTCAAGCAGAAGCGCATCGATAAGGCTGCTCTCGACAAAGTGGAAGAGCTATTGGCTAAGGCTGGACTGTCAACCTCGATACCAAGCGGCATTTCCAAAGAAAAGGTCGTCAATGTTATGGGCAGCGACAAGAAGCGCGAAGGGCAATCAATTAAATTGGTTTTGCCGCAAACGAAGCTTGGCGTTGTAGACTATGATGTAACCGTCCCGCTTTCTGACTTGTCGAAAACACTGTAGAAATGGCAACAAACTCCGAACTGAAAATTGGCTATCAAGGTGCCCCTGGAGCGTTCAGTCATCGAGCAGTCAAAATTTTCGCCGAAGAGCTTGGTCGCTTAGATGAAGTGGTGCCGGTGTCTTGCAAAACTTTCGACGAAGTTTTTGCTCGCCTCCTCTCCCATGAATGCTCTTACGGTGTTATTCCGCTGGAGAATTCTTCGGTTGGTTCGATCGTCGCAAACTATGACCTGCTCTGGAAGAACAAGGTTGAGATGGTGGGCGAAATCTATCTTCCCATTCATCACAATTTGATAGGCTTCAGCGACACAGACATCAGCAAATTGGAAGAGATCTATTCACATCCAGTCGCGCTCGATCAGTGCAGAACGTTTCTGAAAGAGTTGAGCCATTCGAAAGCTGTGTCTTATTGGGATACGAGCGCCGCTGCATTCTTTGTCAAAGAGACAGGTAGTCGGGTTTTCGCGGCCATCGCCAGTGAATTCGCCGCTGAAGAATCTGGATTGGTGATATTGCGTCGCGATATAGAAGATTTCAGTGGCAATCGCACCAGATTCGGTGTGATTACTCTGGTCAATGGACATCCACCAACACCGCCCCCTGCACCAATCAAGATTTCTTGCGTGGTGGAGTTGGCGCACCAACCGGGAGCCCTGGCTAATTTACTGCGAAATCTGGCGATTCTGGGAGTCAACTTAACCAAAATCGAATCGCGTCCCATTCCTGAAACTCCGTGGCACTATCGTTTCTTTCTAGATATTGAAGTTCCGTTTGACGAAGTGTCAGACGCAGTCGCTTCTACAGTCGGAAAGCTAAGCGAAGCGCACAAAATTTTGGGTCGCTACAAGCCGTGGCAAGAAACTGCTAGTTAGTACCTGCTGCGTGTGTTGCCTAGTGCAGCGGAGCGAATATTTCCATCGTTCCTTCTTTCATTTTTTTCTTTCCAAAAGTAAAACGCGTGTCGGGCATAGCATCCCTCATTTTTTTCACTTCTTCGGGTGTGTAGCTCGCGTCTTCCAATGCGATGAGCTGAAGCTTGCTTCCTTTCAATTGCAAAATGCCTTTAGCTGTCACTTTTGACTGTTTTAACTGCAATATACGCAACGATGGCAGTTTTTTTATCGTAAGAAGACCTTTGTCTGTCACTTGCGCATCGGAGTCGAGAATCAATCGCGTCAATTTCGGCATTTTCTCGCACCACTTCAAACCTTCATCTGTCAAATTTGTGCTCGTAAAAAGCAAATTGGTAAGTGCTGGAAATACAGGAGATGACTTGTTTAGCAGCTTCCAGTCCAGGGCGACTTTTTTGAATGCCAGATACTGCAGTTTTTTCAGAGTGCCGAAGTGCGTCAAGCTTTCGCCGGTAACGAAGCATTCGTTCACTGTCAGCGCTTCCAAGTTGGTCAGTTTGCTCAGTTGTCCGAACGCCTTGTCTTGAAACTCGCCTTCCTGGAAGTCCAGTCTGCGCAAGCCTGTCATCTTCGACAGTGGACCAAAAATTTTGTCTTCAGCTGGAAGCATTGATATGTTGATGTATTGAAACGCATCGGGCGGCAACTTATTCATAACCGCAGGATTGTCTGTGAATGGGAACCGCGCAGTAAGCATAACCGCAGCCCCTGGGGAATACGGAACGGTTCCTTTCGCCTCGGCGACAAAAGTACCCTTTGGATGTTTGTCAAAAACGTCCCAGTCGGGTCCAAGGAAGATCATCGTTCCGTACGATTGATCCGAAGGAAAGGTCATGTGCGAGCTGTCAGCCTCGGCTGCAACTGTGAGTGAGAGCAAAGCGGCAAAAGAAAACGCGGTCTGAATGAAGAGCTTTGATATTGGATTTTTCAAAAGCATTTAAAATTTCGCTCGCGATAGATTCGACAATCGCATTTATCTCAACAGTTGTATTTTCGCATACATACTATTTGCCGTTCTATAGTTAGCAATCGACGATAGTTGGGCAAATAGACTATGTCGTGAAATCACCGCAGGGCGTTGCCGTGGAATCCAAACCAGTCAGATTAGGCGAGTTGCTTACAGCAGCCGGAGTGTTGCGTCGAGAAGACCTGAATGAGGCAGTTCAGATAGCCACCGACACCGGTCAGTTGATCGGTAAGGTCTTAGTCATGTCTGGCTATCTATCCAAACACGCATTGCAAGTGGCTTTGAACGCGCAGTCGCTGATTCGCGATAAAGTCGTCACAGCAGATTTGGCTCTGGTAGCAATCGCTGTCGCATCGAATCAAGAAATTGCTTTTGAAGAAGCGCTTGAACAGCTAGGTTGGGTGCGTAAGAAAGAAGTCGTCACCGCCAAATTGGGTGAGCTGCTTTCGGCGGCTGGAGTGATTGAGCCTGAGGAGCTGAAAAAGGCACTAAAGACATCGGAAGAAACTGGGCAGCCACTCGGCAGTATATTGCTCAAGTCCAAAGCGATCGACGACGCCGTGCTCTTGTTCGCGTTAGATCAACAGGCTGCTGTGCGCGACGGCATTGTGTCGCGTGAGGATGCAATTCGCCTGATTGCATCAGCACCGAAGACTTTGAAAATTTCCAGCTCTTGACCGGAACTTTTTACTTGCTGCTGGGTATTCAAATTACCGGCACAAGTAAGAGCCGATACAAGAGGGATGGTTATGAAACGCAAGCCGTTAATCGCTACAGCGATTGGGTTAACAAGCGTGCTCGCCTTAGCGGCGGTCACTTATCCAGTTTGGGCTGATGATAGCACTGGAGCCAAGGCGCCGTTTGTTGATAAAGAATTCGAAGGCGCCTTGAGGAAGCACTTCCAGAAGAGATTTTTCAACTTCATTGATGCAACTGACACTCAGCGAGAGCAGATTACTGCGTTGCTCGACGAACGCATGGAAGTCTGCCGTCCACAGCGCGAAAAGTTGAAAAACGAAGCGATTCAATTGTCTGAAATGATGGCTGGTGATGCGTCTGACGAACAGGTGCGGAACAAGCTGCATGAGCTGCGAGATATGCGCGATAAGTTGATGGACGAACGAATGACTACGGCTTTGAAGGTGAGAAATATGTTGAAGCCCGAACAGCGCAAAGAGGTGTCGGACAAAATCGTTGCTCTCATAAGTGGGAATGGAAGAACTCGGATGCTGAGATAATATCGTTTGAAGTTGAACCATTTAAAAGCGCAGGAACGCAACTCAGTGACGAATAGTCGAAACTTTCTCGACCACGAGCCAGACGATCAAACTTTGATCGATCTGGCTATGGGCGGCGACTCAAAGGCATTCGAGCGGTTATTGAGACGCTATCAAAAGCTGGTCTACAACTTGTTGTTTCAGATGGTGCGTTCTCACGAAGTTGCTGCAGACCTCACTCAGGATACTTTTTTGAAGGCTTACAAGTCGTTGAAAATGTTCCGGCGAGGGGCAAATTTCAAGCCTTGGGTTTTGAAGATCGCTACAAATTCCTGCTTGAATTATGTGAGAGACAACAAACAAGTCAGTTCATTGGATGCTTTGCTCGAAGCAGAGCCAGGTATGGAGCCTGTTTCCTCTGTTCAAGTTGAGCGGGAGGTTGAGTTGAAAATTTCGCAGCAAGAACTTTTTGCTGCGCTAGAACAACTTTCCTCGCGTCAGCGCAACATCTTTGTTCTGCGATATCAAAATGATTTGTCTTATGATGATATCGCTTCAATTGCCGGTGAAAGCGTGCCTACCGTAAAGTCGATGCTGTTTAGAGTGCGCGATAAATTGCGCAGAATTCTCGCCGATGCACCTGACACCAAAACAGATTCTATAAAGCGCCACGGAGGTGATGCAAATGAATGAGCAACAAGATTGTTTGCAAGCTAGGCAGACTGTCGACGATACTTCGGCGTTCACTGCTGAGCAGTTGCTCGGGGCCGAGCAGCATATTCGCAATTGCGCACCGTGCGAAACCTGGCGCAACCAGGTGAATATGGTCGCGGCAGCGGCGAAAGACATGACACTCTTTGATGTGCCAGAGGCGCTGACTCAGCGAATCATGGTAGACGTTCAGGAGGCGTCGTCGAGCAGTGCGCTTAGTGTGAGAACAGTGATTCTGAGCTGCGTTGTGATTGCGGCGTCAGTTTGTGTTTTTTCCTTCGAGTCATTCGATACCATAAATGGTGTCATCTCATGGTTAATCGGTTTTGTTATATTGTTTGGCTTCAAATATCTGATTCAGGTTAATGCAAGAAACGATGCGCGCTTTCAAAATCAAAATTGAAACATTCTTGCTAGATAGCAAGTTTTTAGTCAGAGCGATGTCCATCGTCTTTGGCTTGCTGCTTAGCGCGTCATGTTTTTTCTACTGCGCTGCAATTGCGCAAGATAACGCTGCTTCGGCGCCCGGAAACACGGCTCCGATGCAAGAAAACACTGCTCCGGAGCAAGAGAACACTTCTCCGGTGAGCATTAGTGCCGCCACTGTTCCAGATGAAAGTGAGTCTGGGTCACCTTATGCAGCGTTCGTGTCGAACCTTCATCCTGAGATGTCTAAAGGTGATCTACGCAGGCGTCCGTTGCTTTATTTCCGCATGTGGGCAAACAAGCCACTGCCCCTGGTGCCGTCATTCCTCTTCCTTTTCTTCATCACAGTGGTGGCGTCAGAGATTATGCCAGCGCGTATGTACGTAGCTCGTAACTATTACGTCAGTCATTATTGGAGAAGCTTGTGGAGCGGAATTGTCGCTTGCCTTCTGTTTGTCACGTTGGCGAGAGCTTTGTTCGCCAGTGAAATTGGAGTTCCTCTTGCTGTCGTGTCATTGGCAGCCCTAGAATTCTTTGTCTTAATTGGAGCTTCCATAAGCACGACTTTGATCGGTCAAAATATTTTGTCTGCTCTGAGCCCCAAACGACCGCCTGCGCCTGACACCAAGCGGCATTGGGCTAAGCGATTGGCAGCGCCGTTGGTCGGCAGTTTGCTACTATCTTTATTGCTGATCATTCCGCCTTTGGGAATTTTGCCTCGTGTCGGCATCCGACTCATAATGTTGCTGTCTTTTCTCGGCATGGGCGCGTTTTTTCGAACAGGAATGGGCACTAAAGAAATGGGTGGTTCGAGCGATTAGTAGGCTCGTCTTTCCCACGCAAACATGACTGGTGCAATAATGATGAATAGGGTTCTAATGAGGCAACCCTTGAAGCTGTCTACATTACTAACGTTGGCTGTAGTGACCTTGGCCCCATCTGGTGCCTGGGCCAGTCCTGCGTCTGACGAAGCCGATATTGCCAACTCGCTTGCTAAGCAGGGCTGTTACGACACGGCTGTCATGTTTTACGAAAAGGCCTTGCGCCTGAATCCTGGTTTTGGACCGGCGATTGCTGGTCGTGCTGCTGCGTTAAAGAAGCTGAAAAGCGGCGGCAAAGGTAAGAAGGAAAAGAACGAAGATGTCGTAGTTGCGCCGACTGCCGCTAATAAGGCTGCTGCCAAGGCGGCCAAAGCAGCTGAGATGGCTGCGGCAAAGGCAGCCGAAATTTCCGCGAGAAATGCAGAAAGCGCAGCACGTGCCAAGTCTCAAGAGGAAGCTGCAGCCAAGCGTGCAGCTCAAATCGAGGCTAACGCCGCTAAGGCTGCTCAAGCTCAAGCAGCTGCGGCCGCCGCCGCAGCAGCCGGCAAGACGGCTGTTGTGCCGAATCCAAAAGACAAAAAGGCGAAGGCAAAGGCCGAAGCTGCAGCCAAAGCAGGTGCTAAAGCTGCCGCCGCTGCAACAGCAGCAGCTGCTGCCAAAGCAAAACCAGTTGCAGTGGTCGAACCTCCTAAGCCGAAACCAGTGGCTGTTGTGGAACCGGCAAAGCCAAAACCCGTTGCAGCTGAGAAGCCAAAACCTGTCGAAAAGCCAAAACCGGTTGCTGCTGAAAAGCCAAAACCTGTCGAAAAGCCGAAACCGGTGGTTGCAACCGAGAAGCCCAAACCTGCTGCTGAAGTCAAACCGACTGCCGTCGCTGCCGTCGCGCCTCCCAAGCCTGTTCCTGCTAAGCCCAAGCCAGCCGAGGATGTGATTCCTCAAACCAAGCCGGTCTCGATGGCTCCAGTTCGTCCAACTGCTTCGAGTTCGAGTTCAACGGCAAGCTCGACACCAGTCGAACATTCAATTCCGTCTGATGTCGGGTCGGCTCCGCCAATTTCGAATTATGCCGATGATAGTTCGAGACCTTCGATCGGAGACAAGGTTCCAACATGGCTCTACGGCATGGCTGCCGGAACATTCTTGTTGCTGATCGTGTTGGCTATCTGGTGGCTTTCACCGACGCTGACCGCTTCCCGTCAGTTGCAGAATCGTTTGAAAGGACTCGAGCGCACACGCGACGAGCGTTGAAGTTTGAATCGATGAGCGCACTAGCTTCAGCTGTTCAGAGCTGCTGGCAATCGACTTGCTGTGCCAAATAGTTGTTCTAAATATTCGCAGCTTTCATCTTTTTTCAGTGATGAAAGCAAATCGTCGATGCCTTTCTCCAGCTCGGTAAGGGCAGCGACGATATCAGTTTTATTTTGTTCGACGATCTCTTGCCACAGTGGTGGCGGGCTCTTCATCAGGCGCGAAAACTGTCTCAAGCCAGGTCCGGACAGTCTGGCAAACTTCAATAGATCTGCGTCTGAAATGTCTTTGGAAATTTGTGAGCCGATCAGCACAGCAACCAGCTGAATCAAGTGACTTGTGCGCGCCAGCACTGCATCGTGCTCTAGGGCACCAACCACTTCCACGTGAAAACTCAAAGTCGTCAGCCATCGACTTAAGCGACGCACTGATATTTCTGATGATTTTTGACCTGGCACAACACAGAAAGTGCTGCCTTCTACAGTCAGGTCGAGAGCCGCTTTCAGCCCGCTTCTTTCGCTTCCGAAAAGCGGATGCCCACCGATAAAATCGGCGCCTTTCAAATTCAATTCTTCCGCCAGTTGTCCGATTTTGCCTTTGCTCGAAGTCACGTCGATGACGAGTTTTCCTTTGGACAACATTGGCGCTATCTCTTTCAAAATCTCGATGTTTTGAGCCGGTGATGCTGCCAGAATAATCAAGCTGGAACGCTGTAAGGCAGCCTTTTGATCTGCAATTCCTTTGTCGATCAAACCTTGCTCTAGAGCTTCGGCAAGAACTTCCTCTTTATCGACACCGATTATTTTTGTCTCGGGCAATCGTCGTTTGATTAGTCTCGCCAGAGCCCCACCGATCAGCCCGACACCAAATATGGTGACTTGCGGAAAATAGGTTGTCACTTGTGGATCGATGGCATTCTCTTGTTGAATCTGTCGACTCAGTTCAAACAAACGTTCATAAGTGTTACGAATTGCATTGCGCATTTGCTCGGTTTCACCAATTTTCGACACTCGATCGAGAACTTGTTCTTCGCGTGAACGGTCTTTAATCGCCATTCCCAGCTGTGCCTTGACTTCGGTCAATTCGCCGGCCAGTTGCAAACGTTCGTTCAACATTGATGCAATCTGGCTATCGAGTTCGTCGATACGTGTCCGAATTTCGCCCAAGCGAGACTGAGCCCGCAAATTGGAGCTGTTAGACGAGGGCGCTTTCGGTCGTCGCATATTTTTCTTCCGGCGGTGCTGTAGGCTCGATTTCGAGGATACCTAGCTAGGATAGTCTGCGCAGCAGGCTACCTGACTTCTGTTTTTCGAATGAGACTTTAACATGCTTGTTGGAAGAATTCACGATCGAGAATTGACGTTTGTCTGTGCGAATCACTCTGCGTCCTACTGCCTCAGCGATAGGCTGCAGGCTGATCGTCAGATCGACCATATCCTGCAAGGACAGTGCCTGTCTGGCATCTGAGACTGACTTCTCTGGTTCAGGATGGCATTCAATGATCAGACCATCGGCACCACAGGCAATGGCAGCGCGGGCGAGATCGGCAACCAGTTCACGTTTTCCAGCAGCATGGCTCGGGTCGACGATCACAGGCAGATGCGTAAGTTGCTTCAAAGCCACAACTGCGCCCAGATCCAGTACGTTTCGAGTGTAGGTATCGAAACTGCGAATACCACGTTCACACATAATTACATTGGGATTTCCGCAGGCGAGAATGTATTCTGCTGCCATGAGAAATTCTTCAATTGTTGCGCAAAGTCCACGTTTTAGAAGAACCGGTGTCTGCACCTTTCCGAGCGCTTTGAGCAATTCGAAATTCTGCATATTGCGGCTGCCGATTTGCAACATATCAGCGTGTTCTACCACTGCGTCAATTTGTTCGATCGACATAACCTCAGTCACGACCGGCACTTGATGGCGATCGCGAATGTCGCTGAGGATTTTCAATCCATCCAATCCCATGCCTTGAAAGGCGTATGGCGAAGTTCGTGGTTTGTAGACGCCGCCACGCAAAGCCTGGACTGGTCCCCGTTTCAGATGGTTGGCAACTTCTTCCATTTGCTCTGCGCTCTCGACGGTGCAAGGTCCGCCTATGATCATCAAATCCCTTCCGCCGCATTCGGCATCACCAACTTTGATGATGGTTTTTTCTGCAGCATCTTTCTTGCTTGCTAATTTTGCGTCCATTTTGAACTCCTTGTAAAAGCGCTACAGCCCGGGACCTCTCTGGGTTCCGGGCTGGCTGGTAATGGTTGAAACAAGTGTGCTTGTTACTCCCGCCCGGAAATTATCCTGCTGGTGAAGAAATAAAAGCTGTAGTACCAATTCATCGTTTTCATTTGATTTTTGCTCTAAAAAGAAAAGAACCGCAGAGTCTATCTGCGGTTCACCTGCGAGGACCAAGAACGGGTCTAACTCACGCCAGGTGAACCTCTATAAACCAGTAATAAAAATAGTTGCTGTGCATTTCGATTTCTTTTTCGCAGTTCCAAATTGTATCCACATGCTAGCTGAAGTGAGAAGGCGCGTCAATAAAATTTGCTGTCGCGGTTTACATTGTCGGTCGAAGCTGCATAATGCAATCATCTAATAAATGGATGGGTGGCGCGAATATAGATCAGGGATCGGTGGCACGAATCTGAGATTACACTCGTCTCGACTGCTTACAAGCCGGTGCTTAAATTGATGCATCACTAAAAAAATCAATTTAAGCACCGGCTCTTAAGGGCGTAAGGGAAAGCAACCAGAGCTGAGAGGCTTAGAAGACAATGAATATTTTGCTTGCGGTAGACGGATCGCCTTACTCCAAGGCGGCTTTGGACGCGGTTCTCGAGCGCCCATGGCCGGCGGGAAGTTGCTTCAAAGTGCTGACTGTCGTTGAGCCATTCCACCCAGAATACGCCGGATGGCAGACTGCATATGTGCCGCTTGCGGTTGAGGTTCAGCAAGAGCAGATGTCGTCGGCCAAGACTTTAATCGACAGCAGTGCCTCTCAATTGACCGAAAAGTTCGGAGCAGACGCAGTCACTCTCGAAGTCGTCGAAGGATACATCAAGGACCGGATCTTGGAAGTTGCCAAAACCTGGCCCGCTGATTTGATTGTGGTTGGTTCGCACGGGCGACGTGGCTTTACAAAATTTTTGCTAGGCAGCGTTTCTGAAGCAATCGTGGCGCATGCTCCGTGTTCCGTTGAAATTGTGAAGTTGAGAGAGCACCCGCCAGTCAATCACTGAGTCGACGAGACTGGTTAGGCTGGCATGAACCGAAAGTCGATACGCCTACAGCGGTCGAAACAGGATGTTTTGGCATTACGTGTGTGCAGCGCCTAGACGGTCGGCGGTGTTGAAACTGGCGGCGGCGTCAATTCTGGAGGGCTGGCTGGCTCATCCTTGTCGACATACGGATCAAAGTAAACTTTTTTCCCGCCCAGCACGAATAGACTGAGGGCGAGATATCCGCCAACGATAATGATGAATAGCGCTGCAGGCGTCTGAAAATCGGCTGGATGCATCTTTTAGGTTCCTTCTCTGTTCCTACATTCTATTGTATGTGGACATTATAAACATTTGAACGGTTTATTGACTCCCTTTAACAAAGCTCTTTTGTCCTTGTAAACACCCATAGAGTCCATCTCTTGGGCGGTTTGGGGGCTCATGACCACTTCGGCGCATGTGCTATAACCAGACAAAGTTTGTGCCCCACATAGGGTCAGAAGGGAGAAATGAAGCTGATGATAGCTAAAAAGCAGTCTGCGCCGGTTGCCATTGCCTGCATCATTGCGGCAACAACCACCGCCGCACTGGCTAATAATCTCGGATCACCTGGATCCGCACTAGATCCCAATAATTATGTTGCACCTCCGGTCAGCAAAGCGACGATTAAACCGGCGGCTCCAGCTGGAGAACCACAAGAAGAAACTCAATCGACCACGACCTTTGTTACCATGCCTGGCTTTGAAACACCGGGAGAAAAGCCTGCTCAGCCTGGCCATCAGAAAGCTGCGAAAGTCAAATCACCTGGCGGTGACGATGGCTTATTGTCAGGCATGAACGATAAGTTCAAAGAAGCCGGTTCTGGTATCGCCAGTGGCACCAAAGCTGCGGGCGACTCGATGAAAAAAGGCACCAAAGCAGTTGGAGAAGGCATCGCTAGCGGTGCTAAAGCATCCGGCAGTTTCTTTATGAAAGGTTTCTCGGCTATCGGTGAAGGCACCAAAAAAGTAGGCAGCAAAGTCGCTGCTGGAGCTAAAGCCGCTGGAGATACAGTCAAAGATGGCACCCATGCCGTCGCTGATAAGCTACCGTTCACGGGTGGTGGAAAGTCTGATAAGTCTGACAAAATCGAAGCTCCAAAAGCTCTAGCTGATAAACCAACACTCAAGCAGGAAGACCTCAAGCCTGCCAGCGACGGAGCAGCAGAAGAGCCGAAAGTGGCAGCCAAGCCTGCACCTCCTCCAGTTACAACCCCAAAGAACATGCGTCTTGTGACGGAAGACATAGGAAGCGCAAAACCAGGGCTTGTTGGTAAGACCTTTGGCACGTTCGGCAAACTGAATGTTTTTCACAAGAAAAATAGCGTCGAAACGGCGGGAAAAGTTCCAAGCGGCGCGGCAGTAACGCACTAAATCGGGGCTGTAATGTCACAGACATTGAACTGCGTTGAGCTTTTGCGGCGCGCGGTCAGACCGACTACGTTCGTGCAGTCTCGCACTTTATCTGAATTAGCTGGTGCGAATGTCGTCATCGCGAGTGAGACTTTTCAGCATACGGGAAGTTTCAAATTTCGTGCTGCCTACAATGTAGTGCAGCAAACGAATGCGCCACATTTGATCGCAGCATCATCAGGAAACTTTGGTCAAGCCCTGGCGTGTGCCTGTCAGCTTCTCTCCAAAAGGTGCACGGTCGTCATGCCAGCGACGTCAGCGCAAGTGAAAATCGATGCCGTGCGTCGGTATGGTGGAGTGGTGGAGCTTGTCGATACGACAAAAGTTAGTCGAGCCGATAGAGTTAAACAGCTAGCACTTGAACATACTGATGCCCAGGTGGTTTCAGCTTATGACGATCAGTTGGTCATCGATGGAAACTCCTCTCTAGGCGAGGAAATAATAGAGTGCGGTGAAAAATTCGACGCTATCATTGTCCCCGTAGGTGGTGGCGGATTGGCGTCTGGAATTGTTCGCGCGCTTCAACGCCATAATGACCAAACACCGGTCTACGGCGCTGAGCCGAAGATTGCAAACGATGCCTCACGCTCACTTCAAGAAGGCAAGATCATCAGAAATGATGATGAACCACAAAGCATCGCCGATGGTGCCCGCACTCTCAGTCTTGGCTTGAATAATTGGCCCATTCTGCAATCAGGACTGCGAACCATCATTGAGGTCGAAGAAGCGGATATCGAAAACGCGGTCAGGGTCTTGTTTACAGCTGCAAACCTAAAAGTCGAACCAACTGGTGCTCTCACCGTGGCAGCCTTGCTGGCGCAGAAGAATACCTTTACCAAACAGAACGTGTGTTGCATCGTCAGCGGTGGGAACGTGGACGCTGCAGTTTATCGCCGTATTCTCGAAAACGCTTGAACTACGGCTCTGTTCATATTCGCATTCTCGAATGCGCTCGCTCGAACTAGATTCCCTTGAACTAGATTATGATTTCGCAGTTGGGAAGCCATTTGGTCAGTTCAACTAGACCTGGATAGCTCACCTGCGTGCTGCGCAGCCACAGTTCTTTCAAGTTGGTCAGGCGTCCGACGAAACCGAGTCCGTCGTCGCCGACATCTGTGCAATTGAGACGGAGCTTTTCCAAATTCTTCATCTCTTTGAGCTTGCTCAGTCCTTTGTTTGTCACGTCTGTGAAGGACAAGCTCAAAATCTGTAATTCGGTAAGGTTTTTGATGTGATTGAGAGCGTCATCGCCAATTTCAGTGTCGTCGAGAACAAGTTCTCGCAGCTTTGACATAGTCGACACGGTGGCGATACCGTCAGTCGTGACCTGGGTGGAGGATAAATTCAATTTTGAAAGCTCTGTCAAATTTTTAAGATGGAGAAGCCCGTCATCGCCGACCTGGGTGCAGCTGATGTCTAACTCCTTCAGACCCGAGAGCCGACCGACATGTATCAGTTCAGCGTCTCCAACATCGCTACCGAGGAAAGAGAGGCTGTGCAGACCGTCTGTCTTTACGTCTGATAATAACGAGCACCCGTAAACAGGGTCAAAGCTGAAATAGAGCGAGAGATGGGAGCCCTGCGGCACTTTCACCGAACCTAAGGCGTCGCCGTGGAACTGCGTTTTGCCTTCCTGGTCCAGTATGTAAAGCTCACCCAGAGACCGATTCGCTGGGAACTCAACCGTGCGTTCTTCCGGAATAATGGAAACCACTACATCGCCTTTAATCGGAATATTCGGAACGTGCATTCCAGATTACTCTCCCCTTCTATAATTTACCCTCAAATGGGGCGGATTACACCGTCGCTTACGGTGACGTGACTGCTCCATCAAAAGTGCCGTTAACCCGGTCGGCTGCGCAAATCAGTTGATTAAATCGGTTCTCCACCAGGCTGTCGGAATTTTAGTGCGCTGGCCGCACATTTGCTGTGAAGAACAGCCCCGTGGAACATATTGTTCTTGATACCGTATGTGGTGCTACACTTTCCTGCTCAGCAAAAAGGCGCGGATAACACCGCGCCTTCTCTAGATGTCTGGATTCGTTTTTTGTTTACACTGCAGATGCTACGCGCAAACGCTCCGACTCAACTGCGATACCAGCTCTGCCTAGGCTGCGAGGAAACTCGCGACCGCGCATGAGCAGTTGCTTCTCGTAGCTTTCTGGTTTAAAGACGCTACTGAAGTAATTGATCGCTGCATCAACGTCAAATTCTCTACAAGAGAAGATGTCCAATGTGACGAAGCCTTTTTCAGGAAAGGTGTGGATGGAGATGTGTGACTCTGCAATCAGCACTACTCCGCTTACTCCCCAATCATCCTCTACTGTGCCCTGATAACGGAACACGTATGGTGGCATGATTTTCGTCATATCTAGTTGCGATGGATACGCATCTAGTGCCTGGCTAACTAATCCTAGGTCTGCCAAAAGATCTTTGGGGCAGCCATAGGCCTCTAGAATAAGATGTGGTCCGAACATAGTTTCTTCCCCCTTTTCCGTTCGTTGGTGTAGCGAACGTTGTGTTTTGGAATCCGAGTTGTACAAAACACTTATTTCTCTGACGTCGAAATCGAAGCTTTGAGCCAAGTGTTTTGAGGGGTACACGAAACGCTTATTTACACCAGAGTTGGACAGTGCCGGGCCTGGGAATTGGGCGTTGTGTGTTTGTCGAGTCAACCTCCTAATGGGTGAATACGAAAGAGCTATTCTACAGCAAAATATTTTTTTTTGACGGGATTTGGAAAGGTGACAAAAAATTTTTTCTGGCGAGCGGGCCGCGGTTCTTGGCTGGATGTCATGCGCTCGTTTTGTCGCGCAAGTCTGCTTGCTGATTCTGGCTTTTCATCAGCTTCTTCGTCAACTTATGATGTTCGTGCCACCACCGTCTCTGGCCAAAGTTGCTCAGTCAGGAGATGAAGAACCGTAACATCGTCTCGACGCGGCCAAGTTTAAGAGATTGTTGAGGGCCGCGCGTAGAACCGCTATTCATGCGGTTAGACGAAGATTCGCTTGACCATGACCTTGACTTTGTCTTCGAAGTTGCGATGCATGTTGGTGACGAAGTCAGCAGATGGTGACACCCAGAATTGGGAGCCGACCAAGATGGTCTGATTCGACTTGGTGTCTTGCGGGAAGTGGAGCAAGACCGGGTCTTCACCCTTGTGCGTGTTGAGCACATCTTTCAGTCGATGCAGGTCACTGAACGACTGATGCGAGTTGAAGTAGATGTCGATCATGGATGCGTCGGAAATTCTTCTGACTGAATTTGCCAGGATGGAGAGCTGATCTTCGTTCTTCTTGATCTTGCCTTTGATCAGAAGCAGCGACTGCGGCACTAGCACCTCTGGTGGAGTCTTATCCAGCAGCTCGCTGTATGCCACTACTTCCAACTTGCCGACAGGATCTTCCAGATGGATAATGCAGAGCAGCTTGTTCTGCTTGGTGAGCCGCTTTTCGATGCTGATCGCGAGCCCGCCGATAATCACGCTCGTTCCATCTTTCGCCTCTTTCACGTCACGCAAAGTGTGTGTGGTGAGGAAGCGCAGTCGGTTGGATACTCTCTTCAGCGGGTGACTGGTGACGTAGAAGCCGAGCAATTCGTGCTCCATCTTCTGCATGTCTGATTCCTGGTATTCGCTGCCGTCGCCAGTGAGCACGTGCTCGAAGCTGACGCCAGTATCGGCCGCAATGCTGAAGAGACTGATCTGTCCACTCGCTTCTTCAGCTTGTCTGCGTTGAGCGCGTTCAACAAGCGCATCTAGATTTTCTAAGGCTTGTTTTCTCGAGACCCCGAGGCTTAAGCAAGCACCGCATTTGACCAATGCCTCCAATGTGCGCTTGTTGCAAATTCTCAGATCGATTTTCGAGATAAAGTCGTTTAGAGAAGTGAACTTGGTGTGCATCGCACGCTTCTCGACGATTTCGGTTACGGCTGCTTCGCCCACGTTTTTTACAGCGGACAGTCCGAATCTGATCGACGTGCCGTCAACAGTAAACTCGTGTCCGGAAACGTTTACGTCTGGTGGCAAGATATCTATATTGATCGCCTGACACTCAGCGATGTATCCCTGCACCTTTTCCTGGTCGCCAGAGACGCTCGATAGCAGCGCGCACATGTATTCGACTGGGTAGTGCGTCTTGAGATAAGCTGTTTGATAAGTGAGCAGCGCATATGCTTGACTGTGCGACTTGTTGAAGCAGTACTCCGCGAACTGCACCATCATGTCGAACAAATCGTTTGCAACTTCTTTCGGCACACCATTTTTGACGGAACCGCCGACGAAAATTTCGCGCTGCTTTTCCATCTCTTCGGGCTTTTTCTTACCCATGGCGCGTCTGAGCAAGTCGGCTTGTCCCAAACTGTATCCGCCGAGCTGCTGAGCGATCTGCATAACCTGCTCTTGGTACACGATCTGACCGTATGTACTGTTGAGGATAGGCTCGAGCAGCGGTGTCGAGTAAGTGATTTTCGTTTTGCCGTTTTTGCAATCGATAAACTTATCGATCATCCCTGTGTCTAACGGACCAGGACGATAAAGTGCAATCAGCGCCGAAATGTCTTCCATGCAGTTTGGCTTCATGTCGCGCGCCACCTGGCGCATGCCCGATGAAGTTTCTAGCTGGAAAATACCGGCGAGGTCTCCGTTAGAAATAGTTGTATAGGTTTTTTCGTCATCGATTGGCAAATCATCAGGAATGATTTCTACGCCGTGCAACTGTTTGATGATCTTCACAGCCTTGTCGATCATCGTTAAGTTACGCAGACCGAGGAAGTCCATCTTCACCAGTCCGACGTAAGCTACGTCTTCCATGTAGTATTGAGTGATGATTGTGCCGTCACCGTTGCGCATTACCGGCACGAGTTCTTCCAGCGGAACGTCAGAAATTACGACGCCTGCCGCGTGCATACCGAAGCTTTTGTTCACGCCTTCGAGTTTGCGTGCGACATCGATTACTTGTCGCGCTTCATCGCTTATCGCGTAGACCTTTTTGAATTCAGGATGGTCTGCAATCATTTCGTCGAGCGGTGTCGGCTTGCCTCGCACAACAGGCACCATCTTCGCGAGCTTGGTCGATTCGCCAAAAGGATATTCGAGTACGCGCGCAACGTCTTTGATAACAGCCTTACTAGTCATTCTGTTGAAGGTAATGATCTGCGCAACGCGGTCAGAACCATACTTTTCGCCGACGTATTTGATCACTTCTTCTCGACGTTCGATGCAGAAGTCTGTATCGATGTCGGGCATCGACTTTCGTTCTGGATTCAAAAATCTTTCGAACAGCAAGTTGTACTTGATCGGGTCGATGTTCGTGATGCCGAGCGCATATGCCACCAGGCTTCCTGCCGCAGAGCCGCGGCCGGGACCAACTGGAATTCCCCTATCGCGCGCAAATTGTATAAAGTCAGCGACGATCAAGAAGTAAGATGCGAAGTTCATGCCTTCGATAACTTCGAGTTCGACACGCGCGCGCGTGGTGACATCTGGCGTAATTTCTTTGTATTTCGCTTTTATCCCTTCGTGGACAAGCTGATTCAGGTAAGATTCTGCGGTTTGTCCAGGTGGAACTGGAACAACTGGCAAACGTGGTTCGCTAGCCAATTTGAATGATTCGATCTTGTCGGCGATTTCGAGAGTGGTGCGAATTCCCTCTTCGATATGTTCGATATCGAGATGGTCTCGATAAAGCTGGAACATTTCGTCGCCGTTTTTGATGTATTCCCAACCGCTAAACTTCATGCGTTGTGCGTCGACAACGTTCTTGCCCATCTGAATGCAGAGTAAGCAGTCGTGTGCGACAGCGTCGTCTTTGCCAGTGAAGTGACTGTCGTTTGTGCAGCAAAGCTTGATGCCAAGCTCTTTTGCAATTTTGACGAGTTGCCGATTTACTTTTCGATCTTCGGGATAGCCGTGGTCTTGAATCTCGATGTAGTAATCGTCTTTGAAAACACTCTGATACCACTTCGCCGCTTCGAACGCCTTGTCGTAATCGTCTTTGAGCAGATACTGGCTCAACTCTGCGCCCAAGCACCCAGATAGAATGATCAAACCTTCGCTATGCTCAGCGAGCATCGCTTTGTTCATGCGCGGCTTGTAGTAATATCCTTCGGTTTGCGCGCGCGAATTTAGTTTGACCAGGTTTTTGTAGCCAGTTTTATTCTTGCAGAGAATAATGATGTGATAGAGCGGCGGGCGAACTGATTTGTCTTTGATGTCGCCATCGATGATGTAGCCTTCACAGCCGATGATCGGCTTGACGCCACCCATTTCCTGGCAGGTTTTTGTTAATTCAATGGCACCATACATGACACCATGATCGGTGATCGCGACAGCCGGCATATTTTCAGCCTTGGCTTTCTTCACCAATTCTTTGATACGCGTTGCTCCATCGAGCAAGCTGTACTCGGTGTGCAAATGAAGCGGTACGTAAGGGCGTGGCGGCATGCTGGCTCCAGGTGTGGTTGTCGCCTAATGCTTACGCTACGGCGTTGAGCCATGCGAAGTCGGGTTGGCGATTGTCCCACTAACTCATTCTACATATAAGAAGACGTCATTTCGTCAGATATAGTTCAATTCGTTCGAACAATATTTTTCTATATCTATTGAATATGCGTGCATCAAATTAAGCACCCGTTCGTAAGGCCCCAAATGGCTGCAAGTCGCCAATAGAAAACGGCAGCCCTTGCGGAACTGCCGTTAAAACTCATTTGCGGAAAGGGGCTACCTTGCCATCGTCATCGTGGACTATCTTGCTTTGGCGAACTGGCTCACATGTGAGAAAGTGCTGCGGCGAGTGCGACGACGAACTACTGGCGATCTGTGTCCTTCTTCACATGCAGCTTCTGCAGCGTGTTCTTTTAGAAGTCTGGCAGTGACTTCTTCTCTTTCTAGCTGCACTATTGCCTGTCTGAACCATGATTGGAGACAAAGACGCTCATCCTTTGTTAGTTCATTCATCATCGCTCGTTCTCCTTTTTGTGCGTGCAGCGCACGCTCAGTGGTTCAGTGTATCGCTCGTGGCGATAAGACCTTCGATGTAGTCGGCAAAATGCTTCTGCATCGTGAGCCTATTGTAGGGGCTTCCCAAGTGGATGCGCCCCTTGGCATCTGAAAATGTAAATTAGGTTTTTAAAAGGTAAGCGCCTTCTGCACTGCAGCGCCAGAATTGACGATGCCGAAGCCGAATTTCGCTTGCGTATAACCTACTGGTTGCGTTGCCGTTGTCTGCATGATGTTGAGAACTTGCGCGTTCGTGAGATTCGGACGCAGTCCCCAAATTTGTGCGGCCACGCTCATCGCGAGTGGTGATGCGAATGACGTGCCGCTTGCAGTCGACAGCTTGTTCGTTCCGTCGCCCGAGACGATGTTGGATCCCGGAGCGGCAAACCAGACTGGCCCGCCGTATGTCGAGAACGATGAGAGCTTAGACGCGCTTGTCACCGAGGAGATGACAATCAGGTTATTGGTGCGTGAACTGTTGTCTCTCATGCCGTCGTTTCCAGCGGCGTTGAACAGCAATCCGTTGTGATTGTTGTAGAAGTCAGCCAGTGCTGTCGTCAAAGCTGGATGAACGCTGGAATTGGCGAACGTGTACGGTGTGTTTGCGTTGACGCTCAAGTTGACCAATTTGACGCCGCGCCCTTCCAGATAAAAGAGTGCGTTGATGATGTCTGCGTCAGATGTGGAGCTGCTCGAGTCGAACACGTTCACAGGAATGATGTTCGCCAGATAGGCAGGTGCAGCACCAAGTATGCCGTTGTTGGTGTTAGCCATCGAGCATGTGGAGACGAAAGTGCCGTGATAGAAGGCGTTCGCCCCTGGTGTCTGGTCTGTGTTTCCGGGACCTGAACCTTTTCGTTCATTGAAGCCTGTATCGACTTTGCCAGCCAGATCGATTTGTGTGCCGATCACGCCCGTGTCGATTACGCCGACTGTGACGCCTTGACCAGAACCGCCATTGGCCCAACCGGTCGGTACATTCATCACACCATGATGATACTGAGAGCTGTAGCCAGGATCGTTTGGCGAGCCGTTAGGGAAGTTCCCTGGCGGAGGTGGTGGAGGTGGTGGTGGCGGAGGAGGAGGTGGAGGTGGTGGAGGTGGTGGTGGTGGCGGAGGGGGAGGAGGAGGTGGTGGAGGAGGTGGAGGAGGAGGTGGAGGAGGTGGAGGTGGTGGTGGTGGCCCGTGATGAGCGTTCTGCAATCTAGTGATCACGTTTTTCTGTACGGCATCAAAGTGCTTTTTGTCCTTCGACAATTTATCGATGCTCTCGTCAGTTTTGCCAGCAGGCACGTTGACGACGTAGCAAACCAGTTTGCCGTTGCCCATCGTCCGCACGACAGTTCCGTTTAAGTTTTTTAAGGCGTCGTTGACTTCGTCTTTGTCAGAGCCTGGATGAACCATGACAAGAATTTGGTTTGGCACAGATTCCGGTGCATTGAAGTGCGCCGTCGATGCTGGTTTGCTCGACTGCGCTCCAGCTGCAGAGTGTAGTGAGATCGATATCCCTACCGCAAGTGTTGCCGAAAGAGCTAACCTGTCCAATTTCTCGCGACCAGACTTTTTCATCTTTTATCCTCGAACGCCCAAGTTTCGCGAGTATAACCGCTGAGTATGGTCGTTCGCTACAATTGTAATAAAGATTGGGATTAACTTATTGACAACTCCGGATTTTGGATCAGGCTCTGATCTCAGACTAAACGGAGCTGCAAGAATTCGTCTCTATCCAGGCGGTATTAAATGTGGTGCCTAAACTGTGACCAAATCTCTACCTGATTAACTACGGAATCGGTTGCCCGCCATTGGTCGTGGCCGTCGAACCGATGCGCACTTTCTGGTCTCCAGTTTTCATTGACACATCCATTTTGGCGAAAACTTCTACTGCCGATGGAATTTGATCAGCTTTCTGTTGGTTTGTATACTTCTCGTCGAGGAACAGTGGCGCCAGTTTCACAAACACTTCCGGATTTGTCATGCGCGGTGGTGATACGGATTTATCTACATCTGCTGGCAATGACGAAAGCTTGAAAATCAAGTCACTGTCCGGTGAAGGTAGCTTTGCGTCGATGTTTCCACGGTACAGTTGACTACCTTTCTCAAAGTATTTTTTCTGCTCGTCGTGATCGCGAAGTTCTGGAATAACCTCGGTGTTAGTCACGTTCGACTGTACTTTATCGATATAACCGAGGTAAACATCTTGCACTTTCGGGTCATAAGTTTTGAACCATGGCAATGTGAAAGTCGAGTCCACATGTGTGTTCAGGTTGTATTTCTCGACTGATTGACGCGCTGTTTTTGTAATGTACTCAATTTGATTTTTTCGTTCGGCCTCTACAAACTGAGCGCTGCTCCTTGATTCGTCTAACAACTGATTTGCCAGAGGGGCTAGAATTTGATTTTTTTCAGCCGACGCGGCATCAGCATTCTGCCTCGAAACATACACCAGCTCTCTACAACGAGCGACGACGTTGTTCATCTGACCGATTTTGTCACCCTTGTTAAGCCCTTCCGCGAGAGAAAGGGTTAGATTGTCAGCCTCATGCTGCCCTTTCTTTTGTTGTGCTAGCAAGAGGTAAAATGCGAATCCAATCAGGCACGTTGCCAGCAAAATCCCAACAACAAGCGTCGTCATAGTGAGCATGCTGCCCTTCTGACGGCGTTGTATCGAGCGGGGTAATCGTTTAGTGTTCCTGGCTGTCATTTATGAGACCATAAGCGTGGGTAGCTTCACATGTTATTCTGAAGCAGATTCTATCAAAGCACGGCGCCGCATGATCCGCAGAAATTTTCGAAGTAACAAAGGTGCGCAAATTCCTGAGTTTGCGGCTGCACTAATATTGCTGGTTTTTCTGTTCTTCATTCCGTTGTTGGACCTCGGCATCATGCCGGTTCGATATTTTCTCGCTCAAGAACTAATCGCCACATACGCCAGGAAATTGTCTCTGTGCGAAAGTCTCAGCCAATCATTCGCAGTGATGGATGCCGACCCTTCACTCGAGACACGATTGATCAGGCTTGGCGGCGTGCAACCGAAGAACATCGTGCTGCGATTGGTTATTTCGAAAACTAATCCGCCACCCGAACAGATCATTATTACTGAACCGCGAAAAATCCCAAAAGTGTGGTTCCCGGAAGGACCGAAGAACCCTTGTGAATACATTTTGGAACTATCAGTAGACTGTCAGATCTCACCGGCGATATTGCTGCGCTATTTAGGAATCAATGTAATCGGCTTGACGGAGGCTGTTCCATTCAGGATTTCAGCAACCTCTCCATGGGAAAACCTTGGACGTAATCCAATTACCAAAGGTTACTTTATCAATGAATAGGAAGGCGAAAGCCTTGTCGTTTTTTGCTGCGCTTTTCCTTCTGTGGGGCTCCCCATGCCATGCGCCGGCTGCACAAAATAGCGACGATGATGTTGACGATTTCTCCGATGAGGTGATGAATCAGCGCTACGACTGGGTCATCACCGCTGATACCAGTGGTATGAAGAATTTCCTCAACTATCCCGGTTCGGGATTGCATCCTGTCAGCAAAGTCAAAGTAAGTTACCGTTTGACACCGCGTTTTGGGCGCGAACGTTCGTCTGAAACAGTTACATATGAGGAACTGTGGTATCACGAGTGCAGACCGATTGGATGCCGAAAAATGCATCAGCTAGGTCTTGAAGCAGGCGAGCAAGGAGTGATCTATTTTCGCCCGGCAAGGGATGTCGGTGACAGCCACTGCGCAGTTGCCAACGCGATGGTGCGGTTGATACTCGATGCGGGATTGCGCCGGGCGATGGTAGGCGGAGTCTATATTCCTGCTGAAATTTTCGATCAGGTTAAAAGTGACCTGGGACAGTTCAACTTCTTTCCCTATGAGATTCAGCCCGATACCGGTATTCGGGCGACTATGCACATCTTTCTGCAATCTCAACCCGCAGGGCGAGAGGCGTCACTGTTTTACTTCAGTAACTGATTCACTATCCGTGATTGCTCAAGTAATTTAGCTGAACGGCTTGAAAGCAGTTCGAATTTTTCAATTGCTCGATTGTATTTTTTACAGTCTTCGAGTCGATTAAAATGGCTGTTAGCCTTCCATTTGAAGAAATATTCAGAACTGAGCCTCCGGCATCTACGATCGCTTTTTTTGCATCATCTTCGCTAACGCCCTGTCGAAGCATGGCGAGAATTTGATTGGGCTCGTGCGCGGGAGAGTCATTCATAGAATCACCTAGTAGATGTATGGCAGAAGGCGTTTTGTACCAGCCTGAAATAGGATATATCTTTCTCCGAATCTCTCAACCAACATTTTTTCTTGTTCGCTGACAATCCATTTCATGACAATGAAAATTCCCGGTATGGCAAACAGTGGATACCAGGTTCCCATCGCTATTGGGATTCCTGTTAGAGCAACAAGCGCGGCAAAGAAGCATGGATGGCGAAGTTTCATGAGCAGACAGCGCATATAACTGGTCCCTGCTTCCTCGTCTTGTTTCGTTCGAGCCGACGCGAGCAGTGCGTATGCTTGAATACCAAGCCCAGCTGAGGCAATCAGCAAGCCGAAATATCTGAATATTTGAGTGGTTGTAGAATCGCCGTGCACGACTCCCATGTCGAGTCTCTGACATAATCCGCTAGCCGCAAAATACAGGAGTAGAAAAACTAGCGCTGAAATAGGCATGATTAGTTGTTTGAACAATCGTTTGAATCTATTCGTGGTCTCTGGAAAACTTTTTAAAAGTGGATCGCCGAGAATCAGTTTAGGCAGAAGAGCACCACCAGTAATGGCGCTGACGATTATCCATTCGATGAACAAGATTACCTGTGTAGGCTCGCTCAGAACGAGATCAGCCGATCTGCGAATACCACAGATTGGAACGACGGAAATACCCGCGCCGATCAATAAGCCAAGCAGAGCACCACGAAACACCAGTAATTGCTGTCCGGGAGATTTTACAGTCGCGGGCACCGAATTATTCACTAAAGCCTCTGCTGTGCAGGTGTTGGAGCTAAGAGATTGATGCTGCGCCAAGCACTTTCAGGCTGAAACGAACAAGCGACTCGACGTCTTCATCCAATTTTTCTTCTCGCGCTTTCTTCAGCGCCATGCTGATTTCGGTGCCGGTGTAGCCCAGTCCTTCCAAAATGTTTCGCACTTCTTCAGAAACTGTGCTCCAACTTGCCGGAGTTTCAGCTGTCAGCCCACGCTGTCTGGTCCAATCTTCAATCTTTGCTTTCAATTCAAGAATAATACGTTGGGCCACTTTTGCGCCAACGCCGGGTGCCTGGCTAATCATTTTTTGATCGCCAGACAAGATTGCTTCTGCCAACTGTTGAGGTCCAAGCGTGCCAACTAGAGCTAAAGCTAGTTTGGGACCGATGCCACTGACAGATTGAAGCAATCCGAAAATGACTCGCTCGTCTTGAGTGGCAAAGCCAAAAAGATTCCACTCTGTTTCGCGGATTGTCAGCGCCGTGTGCACCATCGCTTCATCGCCAGGCAAGCCGAGAAGCATGAGTGTGCGTCGCGAGACTGTTAGGTCGAAGCCGACGCCGCCGACGTCGAGCACCAATCGGTCTGCTTGACCAGTAGTCATCTCTTTCAGTGCGATTGTTCCGCGCAGATAAGCCAGCATCTACTCGTACTACCCCTGGAGGTTTCATTGTAACTAGCAAATTTTAGCAGGAGCGAAGAGCATTTTCGATCTCTTCTATCGACTCATATCTCAGTGCACTGTCGTAGTTTGTGCAGGTGGCGACGACTTGATCCAAACCGACACCGACTGCTGTATTTAGTTGCGCCGGATGTGATTGTGAGATTGGCATCGGATCTTCTCCAGTCAAGATATATGCCAACGTAGCACCCATGGAGTAGATATCGCTTGCTGGCATCGGCTCGCCTCTGAACTGTTCGGGTGCCAGATACGACGGTTTGCCCACCACTGTGCCAGTGGTCGTAGCAGACTGATCTAGAGTCTGAGCAACGTTAAAATCGATCAATCTCAATGTTCCGTCAGTTCCCAGAATCAAATTCTCCGGAGTGAAATCGCGATGCACCACCGGTGGTTCTTGCTCATGCAAATATTTCAAGATCTCGCACATTTGCAGGGCCAACGATATCGCTTCCTTTTCGTCGATCTTGCCTGATTCTTTCACTATTTGATGCAGATTTTTGCCGTTCAAGTGCTCGAGAACCATGTAGGCGCGGTAGTCTTCAACAAAGTAGTCGAGCAGTTTGACGATACGCGGATGTTCCAGTTGCTTGAGTAGCCGAGATTCTTTTTCAAAGCGTTCGATTGCTTTTCTTCTTACCGCCAAGTCTACATACACAGGCAGAACGAATTCTTTTAAAACAACGTCTTCGCCCGAGATGCAGTCGTTGGCCAGATAGACGGAGCCCTGACCACCGACTGCAATTACCTTTGTCACTCGGTATTGATTGTCTTTTAAAACTGCTCCGTCGATCAACGGTTTGAGCTTGTCGCGTTTCGGCGGTCCAGTCAACGCTTCCAGCCAGATGTCGGTGTAGCTGTAGTCACTTGGCGGTTGAAGGCTGCTCAAAAGCTCAGAGTCTTTCGCCGCATGTGGAGCCCATCTTTCTAATGCTCGCAACAGCTCTTCTTTCGAGCTGATAGAGCGGATGATGTCCAGTCTCACTTTCACAGGTGCGGCATTGCCCATGACAAAAACCATCCACTTCTCTTCGGTGTCTTTGCCTGTACCTTGCTCAAGGTGGATGTCTGTCACATCCTCCCACTTGTTCAAACCCCTTCTTCCTTTCAAAGATTTCGACTTCAGTGTGAAACCTTTTGATGTCATCTCCAAGATCTGCGGTGTTGCTCGTCTGGCAAGAATGAGCAGCGCGAAGTAAACAAGCGCCCCGGCCACTGGCACGCTCTGAGTTACGTAGGGATGATCGTTTAGCCAGTTCAGCACTGACATGCCGGAAACCATCGTAAATCCGTTGAAGAAAACGTGATTCCAAAAAGCTCCGCTAATTCTGGCGACAAACAACATTCCCAACATGACTATGAAGTAGGATTCGGCCCGCAAAATGATCGCTGGCCAATCTGGTTTGAGCATTTTTTTGACGGTTTGAGACGAGAGCGCTACACCTTGGATACGTTGTCCGAGCAGCTGTCTTGCGCCTGCGCCGATGACTGCATTGCGGGCGATGATGGTGACTTTATCTGTCGATTTTTGTACCTGGTCTTTCGCTTTAATCAATTCGGCTTTTAGATTTTGAGGCTTCAGCATCAAAACTGTTTTGCTGTTTTCTTCCACCCAGTCGTCGATCAAGCCTGAGTAGCTGAGCTTTCCAGGAAACATGACTGGCCACCACAGTCGCAGTAAGGTTCGTTTCCAAGTTTTTGCAAATGAGGCGCGCGTGCCATTCTCATCGCAGACCATCAGCCCTACAAGTGACCAACCAAGCGAGGTTTGCCACTTGCTGCTCAGCGAGATTGAAAAGTAGAGAGGACAGACAAATATTGGCAATATAGAAAAAACTACAGTCAGCCAGGTGGAGGCTACGGTGGATAGAAGTGGAACAGATGTGGGATCCGCGCCGATCCACGAGCAGATCGCCTCAAAGATGATCGTTCCGGCGAAGGTGCCGCTAGCAGCCTGCAATGCCAGAAGTGCCACTGGAAAAAATATGGGAATCAATGCAGACATCATGAAGATCATCAGTCCGACTAATCCAGACGCAACGGAGCAACCGACGATGGTCGAGAAATCCTTGTTCACTCCTGGTAGCAAGTAAGAAATTAGCGCCACAGATAGTGTCACCATGACGGCTCCAAAAAATCCAATCACGCCGACGTCAAATAATTCGGCTATGCTGACTAACGCTGATGATGGACGAATCTTTCGAGCTTGTCTGACCATATTGGAAGGGTCTTCACTGTAGATTCCGTCCGTCAAAAGATCTTTTGAGTCAACATTAGAAAGCGCAGCAGATGAGCCACGATCTAAATCGCCGGGAGCGGTCAATACCACGTCGGGCTTGATGGTTTCGGTAGCTGTGTCGATTTCCTTTTTACTCATGTGTTGGTCTCTCTGCAGCGGCCAACCATGCTGCTAGCTCACTTGAGATGTTTGCAGACTCTTGTTTTTCCGCTTCTGAATCGTTCAGCGCTTTGAAGATTCGCAGCTTGATCAATCGGGGTTCGATCAAGTGCGAGTTGCGCGATAACAGTGTGTCGCACAACGAAAGCGCCTTTTTGTATTGACCGATATCGCACAGGGCGCTTGCTTTCACCGCCAACAGCTGTTGATTGGCACGACTTGAAACTACCTGAACTCTAGTTTCGCTTTCTTCATCGTCATAATCGTCGTCTGGTTTTAGATTGAGATATTTGTCAATTAATCTAATTGCTTCGTTCGGTTTATTCGTTTTTTCCAGTATGCTGACTTCCAGCAAATTTTGTTCTCTCGCCAGATAGCCCCATTTGTAGCGATTCATCGTCATAAGCGCTGCTGCTTCTTTGGGATTGTTGCGATTCAGCGCCGCCCTTGCTTTCAGCGTTTGCGCCCAGCTAGACGCCGAATCGTAGTTGGTATCGATGTACTTCATCATGCGTTTGCTGTCGGCATTCAAAATCATTGCTTGATCTAACAACTCGAAACTATAAATGGAAGGCAACGCGTCAAATCGTACGTCGCTGTAGTTCATTTTGTTGGCGATAGAAAACGCCTTTTCGATGCGCCTTTGGTACGCTGCTTCTAATTTTTCATTCCAGAATGAAGTCATCCTAAGTGAGGGCGCGGCGATGTCAGTGCACGAGCTCAACAGGATTTCGCTTTGTAGTCCTTGTAGCCCATAGGTGCCGCCTTCGTGTTTCTTGAACAGCTCCAGAAATTTTTCGGCTTCACCTGTTTGCCCTGAAAAGATTGCTGCCCATGTCGCTTTAGAAAGTTGATCGTCCCATTTTTGTTCCTGTCCGACTGGCAGATTCTCAAGCTTTTCCACTGCTTGCTTGTACTCGTTAACTGAATTAACGTAGTCCATTCGTTCGAGATCTGTTTTGGCGCGCCAAAAATAGTTGCTCGGCAGATCTGGATATCGAGCAATTAGAGGGTCGCCAAATTTGAGTCCCTGGGCTCTGTCACCGTACTTCATCAGCATCTGTTCAACGCCGAGACGTGTAAATATGGCTGGCTTACCACTCTTTTCCATCTCCGTAATCGCTTTGTTGAGAATTTTTGTTCGCTGTTCAATTAAGTTCGGAGTTTCTTTTGTGCGGTCATCACTGAATTCTGTCATCGTGTAATGTGCGATATCTCTCTCTCCCAGACAGGCGAACAAAGGCGCAATCTGGAATTTCCTCAGTGCTGATGCCGCTTTGTCGTTGTTGTGGAAAATGAAATAGACGCTGGAGAAGTAGAAAGCCAGTACAAGGGCTGCACAAGCTCCGAATTTCAGCCGCGTCTTTATTTGCTTAGCCTTGTAAGCTTTCATAAATTCTTGTTCTTTAGCTTTTTTGCCAGCTTGCATCATGACTCGGTCGTCGGCGGTTAGACCGGGTTTTGCAGTGTTTGATCCGTTCGCACCGGCAGCGGTCGATTCGTTTGCACCAGCCGTGGTCGATCCGTTTGCATCATTAGTGGTTGATTCGCTTTCACCACCGACAACGGACTCGTCAGCATCGGTGACTTTCAGCTCGATGTCAGACGTTTCCAGGTCGGATCTAAATTGTGGTGGCTTGTCCATTTTTATCCAATTAGGTGTCTGTGAAAAGTTTTCCGATGCCCTGTTCCGAATATATTGCTACTAGATCAGACTTTGCTTTGGCTGCTGATTGATACCGGTCTGACGCATCCAGTTTGGTGCATTTGCTGACTAGCGCATCTAGTTCGGGTGATACCGTTGCCATGGAAGCTGGATGCGTTTCGCTTAGCGGCACAGGATCTTTCCCGGTCAATAAGAAATGGAGCGTGCCACCGAAAGCGTATATGTCGCTCTGGCTGGTTGCTTTTCCTTGCAATTGTTCCGGCGCCATGTATGCTTGCTTACCGATTATGGTACCGGTCATGGTGCCCAGGAATTGATTCGAGGCACCGAAGTCGATAATGATGATCGTGCCATCATTTCTTAGCACAATGTTCTCGGGCGTAAGGTCTCGATGGATGATCGGTGGCTCGTATGTGTGCAAGTATTCCAGCGCCGAGAGAATCTGCACCGCCCAATCCAAAACTTTGGCTTCTGGTTGTGGACCATTCTGCCGCACTAACTGTCTCAGATCTTGACCGACTACATGCTGCAAGAGTAAGTAGTGGTGACCGGCTTCACTGAAGTGGTCGAGTACGGAAACAATGTGGTTGTGATTTAGCTGTCCGAGAATTGTTGCTTCTCTGCGCAACGACTTTTCTGCGGCGTCACGATTGGTGACTTCCATTGTCTCGGGCACAACTGCCTCTTTCAGCACCCGCAGCTCCTTTTGACCATCTTGCACGAGATAGATTGCTGACAAACCACCAAAGGCGAGCTGTCTGAGAACCTTCAGGCGACCGTTTTGCAGTTTCGTTTCTGGTTCGAGCGGCACGAACGTTGTCGAAGAAAATCGGCGACCCAATTCGTCGTTCCACATGTCTGTATAGCTAAGCTGGCTCAGTCCTTTGCTTTGATTGTGCAACTCGGATTGATAGTCGAAGAGTGATTGTTCTCTAGTGCAGTTGACGCCCCAGAGTTCAATCGATAAGAGCAGTTGCTCGATTGCCTGAGTATCCATTCCTGATAAAGGAATGTTGATAGAAGTTCCAGATTTCGTGGTGAGAAGAAGGTTTCTCGCGTTGTTGTCGCTGCTGTTGATTGTCGCTCCCGTTACTCCGATCCAGCTTTGCCAAATATTGGCTTTGTTGATTCGTGCCACCATTAGTGGCAAATTGAGACCATCTCGGTTGATCAACAGCTCATCTGAGCAACTCGCTCGAGCAATTTTTATCATCGACCCAACTACCAAAATCGCGATAGCTGCAGCCACTGCCATAAACATGATGTTCAAATGTGCGACAGCAAACTCTGGTCCCCAGGGCAGCGCCAGCATACAGATTGCAGCCAGTCCTAACACTGCGGTGACGGCGAAATAGACATGATGCACCGATTCGGTCAGGACATTCCAAGTCCTCAACTGTGGGTGCTTAAGAGGGATCGTCAGGTCTGTATCGGCCAAGCTGCATTACTTCTCGGTGGTAAACCAGTTATACCCCGGTCTACGAGTGCGTCGTGCTACCGTGTGCTACCCGTGATGCTATTCAGCTTTCAGACTGATGTTACCGCCGTTCATGTGCCCGTGCGAGACTGCAGCGCGCGCATGTGAGAGCAAAATCTTACCTTCGTCGTCCATATTGTTGTTGAACTGGCAGATGCCGAGGCTGACGGTAATTGAAAACTCGATGTCGTCTGCCGTGAACGGAGTTTGTGCGACATCGTTTCGCAAGCGTTCTGAAACTTCAATCGATCCATTGACATCGGTTGCCGTCAAGACAACTGTCAATTCAAAAGGTCCTGTGCGAACAACAATGTCCGAGTCTCGCATCTGAGACGCCACTATCTGCGCAAGCTGGCTAACGACTTTATCAGCCGCGTTCTGGCCCACAGCCTTGGTCAATTCCTTGTGCTGGTCGACTTCGAGAACCACGACGCTGAGCGGCACGTTGTAGCGCCTTGCCTGTTTCAAGCCTGTCTTCATGAACTCGTCGAGGTAACGAGGGGTTTTCAAGGATGTGAGCGGGTCTGTCAACGAAAGCTCGTTCAGTTGCTCGTCTTTCTTCTTCAACTCATCACGCAGCGCCTTTACCTTGAGCAGCGAGCGAACGCGGGAAAGCAGTTCGTTGGGGGCAAATGGCTTGAAGAGAATGTCTTCGCTGTGCGGCTCTTCCACTTTGAATGCTGGAATCGCCTGTTCGCGGTTGCCCAGGAAGATAATCGGAATATTGCTCGTCTTTTGCTCGGCGCGTAAACGGTCAAAAACGTCCATGCCGCCCATTAATGGCATGTGCAAATCGAGGATGACTACATCAGGCGTGCGCACTTTGCAGGCTGCAAGCGCTTTGAAAGGATCGTTCGCAGATGCGACTGTGTAACCTGCTCGCCTCAATAGCTCTGAAATCAGCATGGTGTGTGCTGGTTCGTCGTCAACTACCAAGATATTGTGGTTGGCTTTCACGGTCTGGTAAGGATTTCCCTAGTAAGCCTGCAGGCGTCATGCAAGTGGGCAGGTTCTGCCATGACTATCTTAGGATAACTCAGCCGCTAACGCCCCATGCAAAGGATAATAAATGGTTCCGAGACATTCAACAACTTGTCAATCCCCCCAGAACCTCAATTACGGGGATTTTTATCGGTGGAAAAGCGTCCTTTTCAGAATTTTCTATCTCCTGAATATTCGAAGAAACATCCATGGCGAGCTGCTGGATATTCAAATGCATGCAAGTGGCGTCGTATTTTTTGATTCTTTCCAATCCACGTGTTAACAGTTTTAACGCTCCGACACGATTGCTGCGTAAATAGTGGTAATAACCGACGGCGATTTGAATGATGCCCTGGATCAGCTCACGCTCAGCTGAGCGGTCGTGCATCCAGAGATGCTCGAGGGTCTCGTGGCAATCGAAGAATTCTTGTTTGTTGAATTGCTCTATGCCTTCGAGAAATTCCTTGATGCGAGCGTCTGCACTCATGGTCAACCTAACTTGGCGAGAATTACCACTTCGGTGTTGCGCGGCATTTCGTTCAATTCCGCCTTGGCCAGCGTGTTTACATGTTCGACGTTGAGTAAACCGGATAAGTCGATGATCTTTGGACCTGCCAAAATCATTATGTCTGGAATTACTTTTCCGGCATCACCCCAGACGGAATGTTCTTCGGCAATCGCTGAAATTGCCGACTCTGCTTGGTCTGCGGAGCTTGTTCTGGCAACTCCGTTTTGAATTTGCAGGCGAATGCTGCCGGCGCTATCCATAACTCGTACTGCTTGCATTTTATTGTTGATCAGACCACCGAAGTGACTTTGTGTCCATTCTGCCGTGTAAATGCGGAAGAACTTTGTTTCAGCTGCAAGCTTGACCTGTTCTTGTTTTGTGCGCATCGACTGAGCAATCAGTTCGACCTTTTCTTCGTCGGATAGCGCCTTGCGCGCATCTTTGTTTTCCGTCATCGATGTGGCACCAAATGCGGTTGCCCGAATGACATTGGTTCTGTTGTCTATTTCGACATGGATTTCAATGGAAGCTGGATCTGCCCCCATTTTTTGCACTGCGGCGTGGGCTTCTTCTCTGATTTTAAGGATATCCTCATTGGTCGGGTTGATTACTTGTCGTTCAACCGTTTCGCGAATGAGAGCCAGCGCCACACCGATGGCTGAAATTACATCTGCGTAGGATGCCAGAGAATGAGGCATGTTCATTTGTTTCGCGACGTACGGAACGATTGCTGCTGCACCGCCTCCGCCACCAACGAGAGTGACCAGAGCTGGATCTAGTTTGTGATCTTTGATCAGCTGTCTCACAACAGGAATGCACTTATCGGCTGCTAACTTGAGCATTTCATCAGCAAGCTTTTCGCTGGGCTGGTTGAGTTTTTTCGACAATTCACCAAAAGCAAGGGTGATTTTTTCCTTGTCGCCTTTGGCGCAATCTCCATCTGGAACCAAGCCTAGAAGGTTCGATGCACAAGTCGGTGTCAAACAAAGGGTCGGTTCACCGTCGCCTTCTGCAATAGCCAGGTAGTCTTCTGGATCATCAGGTCTGGGTTTGATAGTCTTGATTTTAGGATTGAGCAAATGCTCTGAGAATGAGACGTAGCCCAATCCTGCAATGTGAGCACTGCGAGGACCGACATCTATAATTTTGGTGCTGTCGATTCTCGGCATGGAACCACCGGCAACACCAACTGTGCGAACATCGAGTGTGCGCATGTAGACCTTGTGTTCGCCCACTTCGCCTGAGCGAATCTGAGCCTTGCCGTTGCTGATGGCGGAAATATCGGTACTGGTGCCGCCTACTTCCAAAAATATTCCGTCTGAAATTCGCAAAAACATCATTGCAGCGGCCACGCCAGCTGCTGGTCCAGAGAGCATGGTGAGGATGGGGCGCTTACGCATGGCGTCGATGTCCATGACGCCGCCGTCTGAGCGCATGATCATTACTGGTGCTTTGATGCCCGCGCCTCGTACACTTTTCTCAGTCATGTCCGCGCTTTCGATCATCTTCGGCAACATGGCTGCGTTGATCACTGCTGTGCGCGTGCGTACTTTGAGTCCATAAAGTTGGCTAACTTCAGAACCGGAAGTGGAGAGTAAACCCATCGAGCGAGCTATCTCGAGGGCTGCGAGTTCATGCGCGGGATCGTCAACGGAGAAGGCTTGCGTGACGGCGATCGCTTTGGCGCCCATCTCGACTAATTCTTTCAGTGCCTGTTCTACTTTTTCTTTGTCGATACCTTTCTTTGTCTCGACGAATTTGTAGTAAGTAGTCAGATATTTCTCTGGTGCCAATCGAATTTTGCCGAGATTCGTTGATGCCTGGGCAATCCAGTTGTTGGATGACGAGCCCAGGCAGAGAATTCCGACCGGGGCAACGTCGCCTTCCAGAAGGGCATTGGTGGCTTGGGTGGTGCTGTGGGCGATGAAAGTTACATCTTGTGGTTTGATGCCAGCACCGGCCAAAAGCTTGGTGAGCGAGTCGATAATGCCCTTAGCTACGCCTTCGCTGGCTCGATGAGTTGTAGGCACTTTTGAGCGCCCCAGCACTTCCAGTGTTTCTGCATCGAGTGCGACTGCGTGTGTGAACGTTCCACCGACGTCGATGCCTATTCGAACTTTGCGGATTAGATTCTCGCTGCTCATTTGACATATCCCAGTGAGACGGAAAGCAGCAAGCCACATATGGTGGCAGCCCAGGCATAGGGGATAGTTTTCTTGAGCAACACTTGTGTATCAGTGTTGAGGTAAGTCGCGATCCAAATGTTTGCCGTGTTAGTGGGGTCGCAAATTCCTTGCAGCTGCCCAACGGATAGCAACATCGACATAATTGCCGGCGAAGTGAGTGTTTTCAGATCTTTCACAATTGTGACTAAACCACTACCCATGCCCCATAGACTGAGGGGACCACGATAGAGTGCAAGAGGCGCGATGATTGTGAAGACGATTACATACGGAAGCGGTTGTGTCGGGATTGCCGATTGAAGTAGAGGTCGGATCGCGTGAGTTACAGCTTCGTGGCTGACACTGTTGATCAGCATGCCGATTCCCATCATCAGCACGACTGCCGGTATAACTGCGGTTATGCCATCAATGATTGAGCGTGTTAGCACATTGATCGAATTGCGTTTCCACGTGATCAGCGCGCAGAAGGTAATGCCAAACATGAACGCTGGGATGAAGGGCCAGTTAAAAAACAACACCAATACTAGTGGCAGAATCGGAGTCAGCAAAGCCCAAGATGGGTTCTGTTGTGCGTTCTGTTTGTGTCTGGCGATGGCATTAGCTCCAAGTAAAAGGAGCGAGAGCCCGGCGACGATTAATGAGTATTGATCGATTGCCTTTTCTGCGTTTGCACTGACATCTTTTGGGAGTTGTTGAAGCGCATAGAAAGCGGCCCCAATCAACATAAGGCAGATCGCTCCGTACTTCAGATTCTTTCTACTTCGTAATTCAATCAGCAAAAATGCGACGACAATCGAACTGAATATCATTGAAAACGGAAGTACGAATTGTATGATTTCTGCCTGTTGCAGACCGAGAACTTCTTTATATAATGACCAGCTTGCAATATTGAACATGCCACCAAGGCTGATGCCGAATAGAAACAGTGAGCCAGCAGTCACGCTCGAAATTCCTAGAGACAACATAACCGGAAGAACGATCGTGCCGACCATGATCACAGCGCCAAGTCCGCCTAAAGTTGAGAACAGAAGCGTTGTCACGGCTGTCAGCACGATTGCCAGCCAAAATGGATTATCGCCGGCGAATTCTGCCACCCATCGAATCAACGATTTTGCGATGCCCTGTTTGTTCAAAAGTTCCGCCAGCATGGCACCAAACATGGTGGTCGTGTAAGTGTTGTTTAGTTTGACTGCGCCTTCGCTAATCACTTTAGTCAATATGTCTTTTCCTGAAATGCCTGCGATGACAGCAATCAGGATTGCCATAATCGGAAGCGCTAACAGAGCACTGATGCGCCTGCTGTACATGAGCATGGCCATGCAGAGAAAGACAGAGAGGCAAGCGATTCCAATAAAAGAGCTGGTGTCCATAAAGTCATGATCCAGCTTTGAAAACACCTATGTCAAGCTAATTTGGCGAATTCTAGTTTTCATTTATTGTAACGTCGGGATGCAGCTTCTTGTATGCTTGCACCGCTTCTTTGGGGATATGGCTTTTGCCTATGCGGAGTGATTTCAAATGGGGTAGTTTGGATACGTATTGCAGCGATTTTGCGGAAAGATCATTGCTGCTTATATTTAGTGCTTCTAGATTTGACAGCGAGACAATCTCGCTGACCCGTTTCATCCATGGCTAGATACTACATGCCACGGCATCCGAACTGGGTGCACTACGAGTGTAAATTCATCAAGCGCACGTGTGCGCCCAAAAGCAGCCTTTGAGGCGAACGGCTATGATTAGCTCATCATCCGTCTTACAGATCCCGTTACCGCTCAATGCTTGGCTTCTACATATACCAGTTCCTTCCGATTATGCTGCTTGAGGCAGTCGTGATCTGGCGCTTCAAATGGGGCAGTCTGCGAATGGCTTGCCTGGACTCGTTGCTCGTCAATTTTGCGTCGTTTACCGGACTGTTGCTCGGTTTGGGACCGTATATCACTGGTTCAGGTATCTGGGGGCTAACGCTGTTTGGCACCTATTCCATTATGGTTGAGGGCGCTTTTTTGACGTTGCTCGAAAGACACACTCCAAAAAAAGTTTGGATAGCAGTTATCGTCGCAAATCTTGCCAGCTGCATTATGCTAGGTATTGAGACCCTCTTTACGGTGCCTAACAAAGGCTGAGCAAATGAATAATCGCTACGGAATTCTTTTGCTCATCGCCGTTTGTGTCACCGCATACGGTTGCGCCAAATCTGAGCATGTCGAGGACAAAACGTGGAAGGATAACTTTGACAGCGGCTTTTCTGCCATGCAAAGCAGGGATTACGCGACGGCTGAAACCAGCTATAGAGATGCCTTAGACAGTGCCAAGGCGTTTCCAAAAGGCGACCTCAGGCTGGCTAAAACATATGATGCTCTGGGTGAGGCTTACATTGCTGAGAATAAAATTGAAGATGCCAAACGTGCGTACACGAATGGCTATAACGAGTACAAGTCGCTCTGGAAAGCCAAGGGCGGTGGGGTCGACAATCGAGACTATGCTCTCGGTTTAGCCTCTGATGCGCTGCATCTGGCCAATATCGCTTGTGATGCGCTTCGTCTGGACGAAGCTGAGCATCTCTTTGACGAGGCTCTGTCTGTCGAAGAGTCCGCGCTGGGATCTGATGACTTGAAAGGACAAATTCTTGAAGGCAAATCGAAACTATATAGATTGACTGGACGAAATGCCGAAGCTGAAAAAATCAAACAACAAATTGCTGAATTGAAGGCGCTGCCTTCAGTTGATGATACCGGCAATATGACGTGGAAAGAGTTGAACGTAGCTGGCACTGAGGCTTTTCAAGCTGGCAACTTGGCGAAGGCGGAAAAAATCTTCACTGCTGGAATTGCCAGAGCAAAGAAGCCGGTGCAAATCGCAGAAAGCATGCGAGGTCTCGCCAGAATCTACGATCAACAAAAGGAGTTTGTCAAAGCAATCGCAAAGTTGGAAGAAGCCAGGCGCGTTTTACGTGCTGACGAACATCGTTTGGAACTGGCAGACAATTTGAATTTGACTGGATTCTGTTATTTTCGGGCTAAGGACTATGCCAATGCAGAGAAGATGTTTTTGGATTCGATTAAGGTTCTCAATCTCAAACAGCATAATGATGCGGAACGCGGCAAGACCGCTTACGAAGGCTTGACGCAAGCATATGGCGAAGAGGGCAAAGATGCCGAAGCTGAAAAGTATGCGCAAGAGAAAGTGGCGTTGACATTGCAGCTTTACGGTAAGGAAGATGGACGATACGCTGAAGACCTGCTGGCGGTCGCGACCTTGCAAGCGAAGCAGAAGAAGATCGAGGAAGCGACCAAAGGTTATCTCGCGGTTATTGCATTAGAGGAATCGAATCCGAGTCCTCGTTGTATGTTGGCGGCTCTGGATTCTTATGCAAAACTTTTGCGCGAGACAAATAAACCTGCGCTTGCAGACACAATTGAGTTGAAGGCGAAGAATTTGCGGGCGGAGTTCGAGTAGAACTTCGAGAAAGTTGCAACTTCCTTAACTTCTGACAACTCTTGGTTGTCGAAGCGCATATTAGTTAAATCACGTCTTACCGAATTAACACCTGCGGGCGCGCTCAGTTGGAGCTTGCTGGTTTGAGGCGTCTGGAGGCATTGCGAAGATGGAATGGGCACTTAGAACAGAGTTTTGGGCAACGTTCCTTACGCTTACTGGTTTAGAAATCGTTCTTGGAATTGATAACGTAATTTTCCATTCTCTAACGATTGCGAAGTTGCCAATCGAGTACCAGAGGAAGGCTCGCATACTCGGTATGTCACTAGCTGTGCTGATGCGTTTCGTTCTTCTTGGTTGCATCATCAAATTTATGGGAATCTCGAAGGCACTACTGGTAGTGCTCGGTCAAGAAATTTCTGCTCGCGACATTGTGTTAATCGGGGGCGGATTATTTCTCGTTATCAAAAGTTGTCTGGAGTTGTGCCACAGTGAAGAGTCGCCGCCTCGTCGCAAGAAGGGCACTGACACTCGATTGAAGACTGCAGGCATAATCAGCTGCATCATTCAGATTGTTATTTTGGATATCGTATTCTCGCTCGATTCTGTAATAACAGCCGTTGGCATGGTTAATGACGTGCGAGCAATCATGCTTGCAATTGTCGTCTCAGTGACAGTGATGATGTGCTTTTCGAATACGATTGGGAATTTTCTGGCTGCTCGTAAGCGCATGCGCACCTTGGCGTTTTGCTTTATAGCCTTAGTTGGTGCGGTCTTGCTGGCTGAAGGTTTCGACTTTGTTGTGCCAAAGAATCACTTATACGTCGCCGCGGGTTTTGCTTTGTTGATCGAATACGGTGTGAGCAGATTTTGCGCTAAGAAAAGGTCGAAAACTAAAACATCATCAGCTTCTGTTCCGGCTTTGTCTCGACCACGCTTCCACTACGCAGCAACCGTTCCCGCTGGTGCTCCAGCCCCAGAACCAGAGTGCGAGCCAGAGTCTGTGTCCGAGCCCGAGGTGATCAGCTCGAATCTTTCATGTCATTGCAACAGCCATAGTGGCTATGGATTTTGCATAGAGTGTGGCGACGGATTAGGTTCAATTGCTCTTGAACTTGGACGCTTGGATTATCCGCTTGCAAGTTAATTGAGTCGAATTCTTAACGTTGATTTTCGAGACAACCGGCAACTTATGCTGACCTTTGCCCCTCTCTAAGGAGGAATTATTTTGCGACATTGGAGAATCAAGATGGCAAAGCAGCTTAAGAAAGGCGATAAGGTCTCATGGAAGAGTTCGCAAGGAACTATTCAGGGGAAGGTGCAGAAAAAAGTGACCAGTCCCATCGAAATTAAAGGGCATCACGTCGCTGCTTCTGCTGAAAATCCCGAGTATGTGGTGAAGAGCGATAAGACCGGTGCTCTGGCCGCTCACAAAGCTGGTTCATTGAAGAAAAAAGCGGACTAGCATTCTCGGCAATGTAGATTTAAAAGCCGACTAGCATTCAAGACAAATTGAATTCGATACAGGTAAGTTTCACATCACAAGTGAAACTTGCCTTTCAGTTTTTGCGTGAATGTTTTTTGATTTGAGTTAGCGCTCGAGATTGCATTGTTGGGATCTGCGGCAGTAGCGACAGGCAGCCCTCCGTGGCTGCCCAACCAGTCAAAAGTGTCGTTCAACACAATCGGTTTGATGAATGCCGTTCCCAAAAGAATGTGTCCGCAGCCAGCAATTTCTTTGAGCGATTTGTCTGATGTTTTAAACCCGTCGTAGACGCGACTTACTGAAGCGGCATTGACTATCTGGTCGTCGGTGCCTTGCAGCAGCAAAACAGGAATCGAGCGCGGCACCTGGCTTGCGAGCACGGGCATCTGGCTGATGAAATTCATTGTGCCAATCAAGCTCAATGCGGATTGATGGCTCTTGTTGAGAGGGTCGTGCACCATCTCATCAGCGGTTCTCTTGTCGTCAGAGACATATTTCGCGTAGTAATCGGTTAAATCGACCGGTTCAACAAGCTTGGCCATTCCCATAATGAACTTTGGACCCATGCCGCCTGGCTTGTGGATGTGCGGTTCGACGCCAGCAGCGCAGAGAATCAGACCTTTGACTGCTTTGGGTTCGTTGCTTACCGCTTTGAGAAGAACGGCACAGCCTGCGCTTTCTCCCATTCCGAATATCTTGGCGCCGGGATGACTTTTGCGAAGCTGAACAAGCAAACGGCTCTCGTCATCGCAGCTGACGTTGAAATCATTGTTTGTGCTGCCAGTATTTCCAATCCACCTGCCGTGCCCGCGTAAATCCGGCGCGACTACCAGGTAGCCGCGACTCGCCAGATCGCGGGCGAGGACGTCGAAACAAAGACCTTGTTGCGTGAAGCCGTGCACTGCGAGAAAAATCAGTTTCGGCTCTGGATTCGCGTCGTCTTGCCACTCATAAAGCGGAATTCCGAGTTTCTGCGCCAACATGCCGTTGTCTGTCCGCTGCACTAGCGCGGATGCGGGAGTGCCAGGTGCGGCCGCGACGATGCCCGAGATGACCGCTGCATTAAGCAGGAGTCGCTTAAAAGTTGGAGGAATGACGATCAAGAGCTAACTCACCCAGACATGCTTCCCATTATAGTGACGACCAAGTTGCTGTTTTGGTCCCTGCTTCGGATATCTAATAGCCTGCGCAAGATTACCTCTGGTATATCCGCTGGAGCCCCAATTCTTGTAAAATCCACAACGTCATACCCAAAATCAACTTGGAAGCGAACCACATGAGTGCAACCATGACCGATGTTATTTGGCAACCCAAGGGCGAATACCTCAACAGCCGCGTCGCTGACTTCATAAAGAAGGAAGGGCTGAAGGATTGGCAGGACCTTATCAAGAAGTCTTCGGAAGATACCGAGTGGTTCTGGAAAGCCGCGACTGATTACATGGGTTTCCAATGGTCGCGTCCTTACGACCAATTAATAGATCAGTCAGGTGGGTTTCCGTGGACGAAATGGTTTGTCGGCGGCGAAATGAATATCGCTGCCAACTGTCTCGATTGGCAGATGGAGGCTGGTAAAAAAGTCGGTTCCAGAACAAGCGTAGGTAAAGACCATATCGCGTTGATCTGGCAGGGAGAAGACGGTCAGAGTTCCAAGTTGACTTATGGCGAACTGAATGAAATGTCTGGCAAAGTGGCTGCCGTGCTCGCCAAGTTGGATGTTAAAGCTGGTGATGCGGTTGGTATCTATATGCCGATGGTACCAGAAGTGGTGGCGGTGCTATTTGGTTGCCTGAAAGCTGGCGCAGTCGCGGTGCCCGTGTTCAGTGGCTATGGCGCTCACGCTCTCGTCGCGCGTATGGAAGATTCCGAAGCGAAAATTCTCTTCACTGCTGATTTTGGCAAGCGAAAAGGAAAGTTGATTCCGATCAAAAATGATGTCGACGATGCCGCGACAAAATTGCCTGGACTCAAGCATGTAGTCGTGCTCAAGCACGTCGGCAACGAGATCAACTGGGTTGAAGGAAGAGACATCTGGTTTAACGATGTGGTCGATGCTGCCACTCCAGCTCCAACTAAATTGGATTTGCCGGCAGAGCATCCATCAATGTATCTCTACACCTCAGGTACGACAGGTAAGCCGAAAGGTTGTGTGCACACTCACGCCGGTGCGCTTGCTCAAATCGGAAAAGAACTCGGATTCACATATGACGTTCAACCAGAAGATGTTTTCTTCTGGGTTTCTGACATCGGCTGGATGATGGGTCCATGGGAGATGATCGGCGTTACTTTCTGGGGCGGCACTATCGTTATTTTCGAGGGTGCGCCAACGCATCCGGCGCCGGATATCTTATGGGAAATTGTCGAAAAACATAAAGTCACTACGTTAGGAATTAGCCCAACTGCAATTCGCAGCTTGCGCACTTTTGGTGATGAATGGATTCACAAGCACGATTTGAGCAAGTTGAGAATGCTCGGATCCACAGGCGAAGCTTGGGATGAAGACAGTTACATGTGGTACTTCAACAACGTTGGCGGCAAACGTTGCCCGATTATGAACATCTCGGGTGGAACGGAACTAGTCGGCTGTTTGCTGATGCCACTACCTTTGATGCCGATCAAAGCTTGCTCACTTGGAAGCGCCGGTCTGGCAATGGACGTCGACGTTTTCGATGAAGAGGGCAACAGTGTCAAAAATGCAATCGGACATCTGGTCTGCAAAAAGCCTGCTCCGTCGATGACAAAAGGGTTTTTGAAAGATCCTGACCGCTACATCGAAACTTACTTCAGCAAATTTCCTGGAGTTTGGTATCACGGTGATTGGGCCAAAGTGGATCCCGATGGTGCGTTCTTCTTGTTCGGACGTTCCGATGACACGGTTAAAGTCGCTGGCAAGAGGGTTGGACCTGGCGAAGTTGAATCGGTGTTGGTAGAGCATGCGAAAGTGGCCGAAGCTGCCGTTATCGGTGTGCCGCACGAAATCAAAGGCGATGCGCTGGTTTGTTTCGTTGTGCTCAATCCAAATGTAGCCGAGTCAAAAGAACTGGAGAAGGAATTGCGCTATATGGTAGGAGACAGGCTCGGTGCAGTTCTCAGACCTGAAATCATTCACTTCGTGCCCACTTTGCCGAAGACGCGATCTGGCAAAATTGTTCGAGCCACAATTCGTCGTCGTTACTTAGGCGAACCAGTCGGAGATTTGTCATCAGTCGAAAACCCTGATGCCATCGAGTCGATCAAACCACTTTCCAAAATCTGATAGGATTCTTCGCCGAATCCGACTCGGAATAGTTTTGTGGAATTTGATTGGAAATTTTCTCGCACATTAAAGAGCGGGGTATGTCCTTTCAGGGCGATATCCCTGTTTGTGTTAAGCAAAAAACGCGGGTTTTTGATTGTCTTAAAATGCTTTGTGCGCGGTTGATTTCGGAAACGACGAAGTCCTGAAACCGTGATGTAATATAACTTCATTAAGCTCTGGATTAGCGCCACCAGGGATATACCCGCTCTCTAATGTTTTCAGTGCGCGTCGATAATTTGCGTACACTTTGTGCCACGAATTTGAGAAAATTCGTCTTTACCATAGACTTGCTTACTATATTTGTCTCCATCCATCGCAATCGATCATCCTTCTTTCAAGGCGGTCTTCGCGTGTGTATTTACTAATTGTTGGAATTCTCGGTGGTAATGCAGTTTTCTGCATACAACAATTTCACAAGTTTTCCGTACAGTGTCCGAGCCCACAAATATTTACTGAGACATGAATCGGGAGAAAGATCATGGCTACTAATGATGCGCTCATTTCCAAGGCGGTTGACGATGCGAAAAACGCAAAACCAAATGACGCTTCCGCACCGCAGCATATCCTCGATGATATTTACGATATTAAGACTCGTGACCGAGGTGATGCAAACCGCCTGAAGAGCGATTACACCGCTTTGTCCAATGCTCTGCATGAGCAGGGACTATTGCCAGGTTTAGTAATCAGCGACTCTAATGCTGGCAGTCTTACTGTCACCAATGAAGATGGCAAGGTGCAAATTCTCGATGCAAGTGCATTTGGCAAGAAGTTGAATGATCCGAAAAAATCGGGTGGCGATTCAGGACCAGGTTCCGACATTCCCAATCCGAAGCAATTGCCTGAGCGCAATCATGGTGGAGATGGTTCGGTTGACCCAGTTACTCGCGATAACCTCGGTCGCGTTACGCAAATTACCAACGCTGACGGATCCGTTACTACCGTTGAATACGAAGGACTCTTGGACAAGTCACCTAACAAAGTTACTACGATCAAGAAAGATGGCACGACCTATACTTACGAGAAGACCGGAACCAACTGGGCTGAGACAACGCAGCCAGTGGGCGGTGCCCCGGTCGTCAACACGAATGTTGATTGGGTGCAAGTTTCAAATACAGGCGATGTCTCCACCAAAGATGGCAGCGTCACTCAAGTTTTTCATGCTAACGGAAGTGTCGATGTCGCGACTCAGAAGGACGGCGGACCTACGACTAGGGCTCACTATCAATATGGTCCCGATGGTCAGCTGACTTCAGTTACTCGCACCAATCCAGATGGATCGACTGACACTTTTAACAGCAGTAAGTTTTTTGGATGGCAGATGACGTCTTATGATGCTAACCATCAAGTCATCGATCGTTCGCCAGCCTCGAATGTAGTGGTTAACGCTGATGGTGGCATTAGTTACGACTCGGGTAATGCTCACGTAGATATCGAAGGCTACGGAGCCAAACACGTGACTGAGACGACAAGCTACGGAACGTATGAGCAGAGCTTCGATCCGTCGGGCAAGCTAACTACAGTCGTGCGGACAGATAACACCACTGGCAAGACTGAGTTGATCAGTTATATCAAAGACGGTGAAGGAAAGCTGATCGTATTTGATACCAACAATCCTGATAGCTACTCTAACTATGATGTACAAATCAATTCTGATGGTTCATACAGCTATCAAGTCAAAGGCATTGAGATCGACCATGGTGTCGATTTTACTAAAGACGGTCTGAAACAGCTTCCGGTCGACCCTGACTTTGCTGAAGTTGCGACAGAAAATGGAGTCAACGTCACTCGCTCGGTAGTTGATGGAAAAATTCAATACGAGTACAGCGTTGAAGTAGACGGTGAGCATCTAGTACTGTTGACGAGCGAAGGACCGGCTGAAGCCGACGCGCACAGCTTGGAAGAGTTGCGAGATGAAAAATTGTCTGAAGTCGAAGAGGACTACAACGTCAATTTTGGTAAGGACGGTCAAACTACAGACGTTGATGGAGAGCAAGTTCCACTGAGGACGCCTAACTTGGGTCAGGTGTATGGTGTCGAATCAGCACTGGCTCGTTCGCAACCAGATGTGGTGACAGCAAGTGGCAAACCTTTAGAAGTTGACTTCACTGCCGTGCAAGGCGAGAACGATAATAAGGGCGGCTTTGCAGATGGATCTAGAGTTGTGCTTGAGCCGAACGGAGGAGATGATACTCCCGATCAAGTCATGCGAGTGTTTATGCATGAACTCGCTCACAATGGACAACATCGTTTATATGGCGACGACGAAACTTTCCGCACTGCTTACGCTGCTCAATTTGGCTTTGTCAAAGTCGGTGATGACTGGCTTTTGCAGACAAAGGATGGGCGCTATCTCAAGTCTATACCCGGTGAGGGTGGTGTCGGTAGCAGTGGCTGGATGCTCACCGACAAAGACGGGAATCCGATCGATGCAAACGGCAACCCTTCAAGTAATCCGCAAAAATTTACTAACGACGAAGCCCGAGATCTTGCACTAGTTCGCCCCGCTAGCGGTTATTTCCCAAATCCTGCTGAGGCAGGTGCTGAAGCCACTTCCAAATTCCGCGGTGGAGAGCAAAGTCGCGCTGAGTTTCTCGCAAGCAATCCAGATACTTATGCCGTAGCAAAGCAAGTAGATCAGCTCGACATAAACAAAACATACGGACTCGATGCTAACGGTCAACCGAAATACATTAGAAATCCAGACGGAATACTTGTTGCAAACACACCTGAGAACCAAGCCGCGGTCAAAGAGTTTGAAGATTCCGTTACTTCTGGAAGTTTTGGTGGAGTTGCTGGAGGACTTGGTGGCAACGGACAGAAGATCGAGCCTAAAGGCTTTGGTCTCGTCGATTTGAAGCCCGGAGTCGATTACATGCCTGCAATGGAAAAGGCTGGTTGAGCATCGTCGGTCAGATTTATTCGCGTTAACCTTCCTGTGCAATGTCATGTGGAGTAGGCGATAATGCAAACAGGTGTGAATGGTCGCTCGTTTGAAGCTCTGCTGCACCTGATCGGCGATTGTTGGAGCCAGGAGACGGTATGAGTACAAGTCGATTTTTGCTAGGGTTACTTGCGCTCGGAGCAATCCAGAACACTGCGTCCGCCCCTGTGGCTTTCGCTGAAGAGACGTTGCGCGCTGATGTCCCTCGTCTTGATACCAGACCCGTACAGAAGCGTGCTCCGCTATCGGGTAGCGTCAGTGTGCAAGCAAATCACAAGCTTCCGGCGCCAGTGGTTGCTCGTAAACCGGCGCCAATTGCTCAGCCTAAGACAGTGGTCTCGGTTGCGCCACAGCGTGCACCTTTGACCGCCTCTGCCAACAGTTTTGGAGGCGTTCCGATGCAGGGCGCTCTCGACCGCAATCCCTACATGCGTGGATATACCGGATTCAATCCTTATGCTATGCGCGCTCAACAGATGCATCAGATGATGCAGCAGCAGGCACAGAAGAAATGGACGAACCCTGATGACGCACCATATCGTTGGGGGCAATGCGGCACTGGTGGTTACTATGACACCACCGGCACATACAAAGGTCCCATGGTCTGGGGCGATAAGCTCGCTTCGTACGGTGGACGCTTCTTCGATGGCACGCCAGTTCCCAAAGGCGAAGTGAAGGTTAATCAGATGGGTCACATCTGGTGGCAAAATCAATTATCGACTAACTTCGTCAAGCAAGAAGAGTTGCGTAAGAAAGGCTTGCCGTATTAAGCAAACAGCGCTTCGATAAATAGATTCGGTTCGAAGTCTCTCAGATCGTCCATCTGCTCGCCCAATCCAATCAATTTGACTGGAATTTTTAGTTCGCGTGCAACACTGAATACGACACCACCTTTTGCGCTGCCGTCTAACTTAGTCAAGATCACGCCAGTCAGGGGGCAGACTTCGGTGAATACTTTCGCCTGTTGCAAGCCGTTCTGACCGATCGATGCATCTAGCACGAGGAGCGATTCTAGAGGTTTGTCGCCTGCGTGTTTTTCGACCACTCCACGCACTTTCTTCAACTCGGACATGAGATTTGCTTTGTTGTGCAATCTGCCTGCGGTATCGATCACCAATACATCGTAGTTTTCGTCTTTGGCTCGTTGAATAGCCTGGAACACAACTGCACCCGGGTCTGAGCCGTCTTGCAAACGCACGATATCAACGCCGGCTCTGCCTGCCCAAATTTCCAATTGAGTTTCTGCGGCCGCTCTGAATGTGTCGGCGGCCGCCATCAATACCTTCTTCCCTTCCTGTTTAAAGCGCCAGGCAAGTTTGCCGATGCTGGTTGTTTTGCCTGTGCCGTTCACACCCACAACCATGTAGATGTTGAGTACACCTGGCTTGTAATTCAACTTGTATGTAGGAATGTCTGCCAGCATTGTCGTGAATTCTGACTTCAAAAATGATTCGACATCTTTGCTGTTCCAATTCTTTGCTTTCGCTTCTTTGCGCAAATGAGAGCACAGTAGTTCTACTGTTGGCAGTCCAAGATCGGCTCTAATCAGCTTTTCTTCAATGTCTTCGAGATAATCTTCATCAATGGCGCGCGTAGGAGCTGGTGGCGCAGGTGGTGCTACCGGTGCTACTGGTGCCGCTGGTTGTTGTGATTGGTTTGAACCTGAATTTATCCCCGCCAGTTCCTGAACGGGAGTTTCGCTATCAGGTGCTCTGTCGACGACCGAGTCTACAACGGCAGTTTTCGTTCGTGCTAAAGCCGTTTTGAGCTTTCCGAGAGTTGCGCCCCACCAGGTTTTGCCTTGCTCCGGTGCTTGTTCTTGCCCTTGTTGTACTTCGTTTTCTTCGCTGCTCATAGTCTTTTACAGTTTGCTCAAACTCTCGTCGTCGACGTTGGCATCAGTGGTTGTGCGGTCTTTGAACGCGCCTTTGAGGCGGAAGTGTTTCGCTTCTTCAGACAAGTCTGACAGTACACCGTTGATGAACTTGGCTGCTTTCTCGTCGGCAAAACGATGTGCGAGTTCGACGGCTTCGCTAATAGCCACGTTCACAGGTACTTCATCAATGAAGAATGCTTCGGCGCAGGCCAGTCTCAGAATGTCACGGTCGATGCTGACCATGCGATCTACATTCCATTTCGCTTTGGCAAATTTGATAAATTCATCAATCTCTTTGCGGTGCTCGACATAGACAGTGATCAGCAACACGAGGAAATCGCGAATGTCGCTCTTGTCGTTCTTCGGAATATGGCTTTGTCCGGCGTGACCGCAATTTTTGCATTCTACGATTATTGGAGTGGTGCCTTCCAGCAACTGTAGGTCTGGAACATCGAGCGCTTCAGCTGCGAAGTTGAGAGCGCGGTCTAACTTTTCAACGGCTTCCTTCAGCTGCCCTGTTGTCACAGGCACTGAACGAAAATCATCCACCGCATCTTTATTACGCGGATGGTCGAATTCGATATCGGCGAGCGACTGAGCGCAATTGAGTAGAATAGCGTTCGCATCAGCAAGATTCTGTTTTGCGTAATCGCAAAGCATCCTCACTGACTTCGAAACAATGATGTCTAGTTCTTGTTTTTCAAGTTTTTCGCGTTCTTTTGGAAGCTGCGGCATGACAATTACCGCTAGTTCTCGCGCTATTCTGCGTCCTGTTGCCACTTGTTTTACCGATGAGAGTTCGCGCCACAAGCCACAGTGCTTGTTCTTCCGACCCATAGATGTCACATGTTACCATGGCGACCCACACGCGAACGATTTCGCCGTTATTGCTTAAAGTGTCGAAAAGGAAATTAGCACCAAATCATGCGCATTACAGGTGGAGAAGCTAGAGGGCGCTTGGTCCCCAGCCCTGAAGGGCTGGCTGTTCGACCCACTGCTTCCAAAATCAGGCAGGCATTTTTTAACATTTTGCAAGGGAAAGTCGGTCAGTGCGATTTTCTTGATGTCTTCGCCGGAACCGGGTTGATGGGCTTGGAAGCGCTCAGCCGAGGAGCGAATTCGCTGGTCTCTATCGAAGCTGAACGTCGTATGGCAAGAGCACTTGAAGACAGTTTGAAGGCGCTCGGCTTTGACGGAGAAGTAATCTGTGGCGACTATCGACATATTCTGTCGACCTTGCCGCCGCTAAAGTTCGATATCGTCTTTGCAGATCCACCGTACAAAACAAATTATCCCAACGGAGTGGTGGAGATGGTCGAACTTCATGACTTGCTAAAATCGGAAGGAATTTTGGCGATCGAGCACAAGCGCGATTTTCGATTCGATCAACCGAAAGGATCGCTGAAAGTCTACGACCGTCGTCAGTATGGGCAAACAGCGATTTCGTTCTTTCGCATGCAGAGCGGTGAAGCTGATATCCTAAGGTAGTCTGTGCAGGAAGCTGCGCGACTGAGCTCAGGTGTTTTGGCGCGATGCCTGGTGGCGTTGCTGAGAATTAGAAAGGTCACGAAAATATGGCAGACGAGCAGACCCAGATTCGCATCGGCGATCTCTTACTGCAGTCTGGAATTCTGACATCTGATTACATTCGAGATGCTCTTCACAACTTCGAGCAGCGCGGTTTGCCGATTGGCAAAGTTCTGGTCATGTCTGGCTATCTGACCGAGGCTCAATTGCGCACGGCGCTGGAAGTGCAATCGCTCGTCAACGACGGTTTGATTCCGCTGCAAGTTGGTCTTGCCGTTTTGCAAATCGCTCACAAAGATAAAATTCCACTTGCTGAAGCCCTTCAGTCCTCAGGTTTTGTGCAGCCTGAAGACCAGGCGACGAATAAATTGGGGCAGCTTCTTGTCGCTGCCATGATCGTGACCAATAAAGAATTGGACGAAGCGCTGCAAACAAATGTCAGAACAGGACTGCCTCTCGGTCACATCTTTTGTTTCCGTGGATTTGTTTCACAGCAGCTGATCAACACTGCGTTGCTGGCGCAGCAACTGATTCGTCGCGGCATGATCGATCGCGAAGCCGCTATCCTTGGATTGCGCGCTGCTGCGGAACGAGAAAAAAGATTGGAAAAAGCCGAAATCAACCGCGGGTTTTTGCGCTTGCCTAACAAGCCCACATTGAAGCTGGGCGAGTTGTTCATGGAAGCCAAAATCATCAGCGAGACCGCGCTGTTAGATGCACTAAATCGTTCATTGAGCATCGGCGCGTTCATCGGTGAAGTGTTTGTCGAATTGAATTTGGCGCCGCAAAATGTCGTAGACGCTGGTGTCGAAATTCAGGAGATGTTGGATAACGGCACTCTCACTGTCGCTTACGCAGCAGAGGCACTGATGATGGTGCGCAAGGATAACACTCCGCTCTATAAAACAGTGGCAGAAGTAGCGGTGTTTCGCCAGCGCAAAAATAAAGCCGTCGATTTGATGGAAATTCTGACTTCTTCCGGGCAAGTGACTCTAATCAACGTGCCTGGCGAGATTCAAGAGCGTCTGGAGCTGAGCTATAACCAGGCTACCGACGTATGCAAATTACTTTTGCAGCACAATCTTGTCAATGAAAGGGCGATGTACGCTGGTCTTAGATGTGTGTATTTGATCGACGAGAAGCTTATCAATTTTCAGCAAGCGATCATGGCTCTCGATTTTTCATTGCGTGCCAACTTGACTTTGGACGAAGCAATCTTTCAACTTGGATGGACGCAAAGAACGCGTCTGCGTGTGCCGCCTGAAGGCGAGCAGGCGGGCGCAGCTACGTAGTTTCGCTCTTTGTACTTTCTGGATTCGGTTCGGTCACGGTTGGCGACCCGAGAGTAGTTGTTCCAGCTGGCACTGCCTCTGGTGGCACCGCCATTCTGCCAGTGGTCGTGCTCGGATATTTTAGGCGCTCGTGATGCAGAGTTCGCCAGACGTGGACGAAGGCTTTTTTAACGCGCTGAAGCTCAGCATACGTCAATGTAGATTCACTGAACTGCCCATCGTCCCATCGATTTTGAAACACTTTAGTCATCGCTTCTTCCACTTCTTCTTGCGAAGGATCTTTCATGCTGTGAGTGACAGCTTCTGAAACATCAGCAAGCATCACAATCGAGGTTTCTTTTGATTGTGGCTTTGGTCCCGGATAGCGATAAAAATTTGCGTCGACTTTGTCTGTACCGTCTCGCAAACATGCTTTGTGATAAAAGTATGCCATTAAGGACGTACCTTGATGCATAGGTATGAAGTCTTGCACCGCTTTTGGCAGACCATATTCATGCGCCAGGGCAATGCCGTCGGTAACATGGGCTAGAACTCGGTCGCGACTGTCTTCAGGTGACATTGAGTCGTGTGGATTTTTGTCTCCCAATTGATTTTCGATGAAGTATTTTGGCCGAACCATTTTGCCAACATCATGGTAGAAAGCACCGGCGCGCACCAGATTTACATCTGCTCCGATGTCTCGCGCTCCGGCTTCTGCCAGATTGGCCACAGCCAAACTGTGCTGGTAGGTTCCAGGTGCGTTTTCTTCCAGTTTGCGCAGCAGCGGCTGGTCTGCGTCTGTCAGCTCGGCTAAGCGAAAAGGCGTAAGCATGCCAAAAATGCTTTCCAAAAATGGCAGCGATCCAATCGAGACGATTGCCAAAATGATGCCACCAAAGAATTCGTAGGTGAGACCCCTTATAAGGAAAGTTGGTGAGGCGTTGCCTAGCACAACTGAAGCAACGACAAATCCTAGCCCCTGAGCCAATGCCATGATTAGACCGGTTGACATCAGCGCATGTCGCTTCTTCGAGTAGAATCCAATCGCTGCACCAGCAGCAGTGGCAAGAGCGACCAGGTTGCTCATATCGATCAATCCGTCGACACCGAGAAAAATTGCCACAGTAACTGTTACTGCAGCTGCGACACGTTGACCGAGGAAGATAGTGAGAATCAGTGCTGCAGCCGACAGCGGCACGATTTGTGGGCAACTCTTACCCCACAGCGCCGATACTGCAAAGACCACGACTGACACTGTGTACATCAATCCAACCGATGCGGTGGAGAATAGATGTTTTTGTTCGAGGGCGAAAAGAAATAGTGCCACCAGTGAAACGGCCGCAGCCAGAGACAACCCAAGCCCAATCACAAATGGCCAGCGGTTCATCTCGCTGATGCCCATGACTTGCAAGAGTTCAGCCGTCTCAGGCGTGATCGTTGTATTTTTCTTGACGATCAATTCGCCAACTGTAATTTGCTTCATTACTGGCTTCACGGCGTCTGCGTTTGTTGTCGCTTTGCTTTCTGTTGCCGCCAGATCAACTTCCATGTTCGGCTCGAGTTGCGAGCAAATCAATTGAGCCGATGCCTGGCGCAACGGTGGAGACCAGTCATCTGGCAAAAATTCTATTGCGGTGTCAGTCCATGCACTTGGATTTTCTGGAAGCCGATGAAAAATGCGCAGGATGCGTGTGGCAGCGTTTTGGACTACCGATTCATATTGCGCCAGTTCATTGCCCGGAACGACCAGAGCGATAGTCACCTGAAACGGCTTGACAGAAGGGTTTTCTGATTTGATCTTCTTGAGCGAATCTCTTTGAGTGCTCAGTTCTGATTCAGTCGTGTTTAGATGCTCCGCTGCAGCTTTGGCCTTGGCTGCGAACACTGCATCGGTCTCGTTGAGCAGCGATTGATATTCAAGAACCGAGTTCACAGACTTAGCAGAAATGGCTACCAGTCCCGCCGCTTGAATCTTGTTGATACCGTTTAATAGGTCGGTGATTCCGTGCTTGGTTTTTTCGTCGGCATCCTTATTTGTTTTGAAGACCGGCATGACGGATTGTCGTGCTTTATCTTTAGCCGCTCTCGTAGCTGCTTCATCGATTACTAAACTGGCGTGTGATGCGACGAGGTCGTGGTCGGCTACGTCGCCCACTCGAAATTGGTTGTTGTATATGTGATGTGCGCTCAACGCAAATACGAGCGAAGCGAATCCGACCGCGCAAACTGTCAGCCAATTGAAAAACGAACGCTCAGTGGGAAAAAGATCGTGATGCGGTTCGTGCGCTGGCTGCGTGTCTTTGTTTTCGTTTGTAGGGTTCTGAGACTTGGCTGGTTCAGAATTGTTGATAGCCATACATGCCTTGCGGATTTGTCATATCTTAGCGCGCATTTCACCTTGAGTTCTTTTCATGATTGGCTTCGATTAGCCGAGTTCACAGAGTACATGCGTTTGCGATAATTGCTAACGATGACAATTATTCCCAGCTATCAAGGCAAATCACCGGACAATTCGCCCTCTCGCCCCGATAAAGTCGCACAGGCGAAGGATGAAAAGTCTGTGTTGGACGACCCTCAGACCGTTTCGGTAACGGAGTCCAAGGCGCGCAAGCGTTCCCTTGTGCTTTCTGCTCAAGAGACGCCAGCAGACAATCGTTCTGATAATGCGCTTCGCCCGCAGACGTTGTCGGAATATGTCGGGCAGTCTCGCATCAAAGCGATGATGCAGATGTCGATTGTGGCAGCGAAAGGACGCAACGAATCGCTGGACCATGTTCTCTTCTACGGTCCACCCGGTCTGGGAAAAACGACTCTCGCCAAAGTAATCGCCAACGAAATGGGTGCCAACATCCACATGGCTTCAGGACCGAGTCTTGAGCGCCCTCGAGACATCATCGGTCTTGTTCATCAGCTGGAAAAGCATGATGTTTTGTTTATCGATGAGATTCACAGGCTCAGTCGAGTGGCAGAAGAACTTTTATATCCGGCTATCGAAGACTTCGTGATCGATTTGACCTCGGGTAAAGGGCAAGCAACACGCACAATGCGCTTGCCTCTGCCGCGATTCACTCTGGTCGGTGCAACTACAAAAGCTGGAATGATTTCCAACGCGTTGCGCGATCGTTTCGGATTTGTTTGCAGACTCGAGTTCTACAATCAAGAAGAGCTGTGCGCAATCGTCGCGCGCACAACGAAAATTCTCAATGTCAAAGCAGAAGAAAAAGCTGTTCAAGTCATAGCATCGAGAGCGCGAGGCACACCGCGCATCGCCAACAGGCTCGTCAGGCTAGTGCGAGACTACGGTCAATATCAAGGTAAAGACGTGATCGATGAAGGAACAGCGATTGCTGCTCTCGAATCATATCAAGTCGATACCTCAGGTCTGGATAGCACTGACAGGCGTTTTCTTGAAATTCTCATCGACAACTACAACGGCGGGCCCGTTGGAGTCGAGACTATCGCTGCCACTTTAGGTGAAGACAGAGATACGCTGGAAGATGTATATGAGCCGTTTTTGATCCAGAATGGTTTTATTCATCGCACTCCGCGCGGACGCATGGCCACGGCGAAAGCCTATCAGCACTTGAAGCGGAAGGCTCCAAACATGCAGTTGAATTTGGATTTGGCGGTCGACCCGCTTGAAGAGAAGTGGTAAGGTTTTCGTTTTTTGTTTTGGTTTGTTTGGGCATCATATTTGGTGCTTCGAGCTTTTGTGCTCCAAGCACTGCCGCTCCCACTCGAGGCGCTGATTCTACGGGCGGTGACAAACTCGTCAAAATAGATGAGCAGTTCGTGACCGGCAAAGTTTTGACAGTCACACAACCGAAATTGAACAGCCAGTTGATGCAGAGCACGGGCATGGTAAGCAACCAGCAGTTGGTGCATGTCGAAATTCTCGAAGGTTCGCTAAAAGGTTCTGATGTCGTAATTACAAACGAAATCACAGACAATCCTGTCTTCAACATCAACGTAAAACCAGGGCAAGAAGTGGTTTTGTCGATGGTGACTGAGGCTGGAGGCAAACCGGAATTCAACATTGCCGACTACCACCGAGCACCTGTTCTATGTTGGCTCCTGGTCGTGTTCCTGGTTGTTTTCTTGATCTTTGGTGGAAAGAATGGACTCAAGTCTTTAGCGGGATTGGTAATTAGCGTTTTGCTCATCTCGTTTGTACTTTTGCCTTTGAGCATGGCTGGCGTGAATCCGCTGTTAACCGCCGTTTTCATCTGTCTGGTAGCGACGAGCTCAAGCATGTTGCTTGTAGCCGGCTTTTCCAAAAAAGCTACCGCTGCTGTGCTGGGCACCGTCGGCGGTGTGATCATCGCGGGCATTGCCGCTCAGATCGTTATAGTGTTGGCGCCTTTAACAGGACTATCGAGCGAAGAAGCTCAGATTCTTAGAGGTTCGGTGCTCAACCAACCTCCCACCTTCTACAGCGGACTCCTTGCCGCAGGTATGCTGATTGGCGCCCTCGGTGTGATCATGGACGTTGGTATTTCTGTCGCTTCGGCTGTGCAAGAAGTAGCCAAGACCGGCAATAATCTTACAGCAGGTCAACTTTATGAGTCCGGCATGAACGTTGGGCGCGACATCATGGGTACAATGACCAATACTTTGATTCTGGCTTACACCGGAAGTGCCCTGCCCCTCCTTTTACTGGCGGCTCAAGTGCCGAGCATCAAATTGCTCAATCTCGACTTAGTGGCAACCGAAATTGCCTCAGCGTTGAGTGGCAGTCTGGGACTCGTTTGTACAATTCCACTAACGGCAATCGCGGCGGCACGACTGATGGCTACAAAAGAAACTGAAGCAATATCAGGAGTCGACTAAGTACATTCCATGCGCATTGTCTGGGGCTTCCTTTTATTCTTCTGTGCCATCTTCAGTATTTTGTTTGGCGGTCTTGTTATGCCGCTCGTGCTGGGCTTTGGCTGTTATCAAGGCGGAACTGAGTTCATCATGATGGCTCGGGCAAAGGGCATGAATCCTTCACCTCGCATCATTCTGACGATGATTATCGCCTTCTTCGTGGTGGCGGCGGTGCCGTCTATTCCTGGTATACCGGCTGAATTCACAACCACGCAATCAGCCCTTGCGCACTTCCCGTTGCTGTTGACAATTGGAATCTGTGCATCATTCTTTCGTTTGCTGTTTAGGCGAAATTCGCCTCCTGCGACCATCGCCGACATCGCCACGACAATTTTGGGATTTATCTACGTCGGTTTCCTTCCCAGTCATCTTGTCTTGTTGCGCAATTTGTATCCGCCTGATGTTCAACCAATAGCATCTCCGCTTGGTCAACCTGGATTAGCCTATGTTTGGGCAACTTTGTTTATCGTCTGGGCGACTGATGTCTTTGCTTATTTTATTGGAAAGAAATGGGGGAAACATCTGCTATATCCACTGATCAGTCCGAAAAAGACGGTGGAGGGGGCGGTGGGCGGTTTCGTTGCTTCTATTTTTTGGTCTGTCGTCGTCGTTCATTTGGCAGATAACGTCATCTATCCGGGCACCAAGCCGTTTCGTGACAGCTTTTGGCTGGCCGCCGTGATGGGCGCGGCGATATCGATTGCGGCTCAGCTAGGCGACCTGTGCGAATCCATGCTCAAGCGTGACGCTGGTGTTAAGGACTCCGGCAACACTCTTCCGGGTCACGGAGGCTTTCTTGATCGGGGCGACAGCATGATCTTCGGCGGTGCGGTGGCTTACTACCTGATCAGCCTGGTCGTTTTAAAGAACATATAGCGACAAGGTTGAATATATAGTCACGCAGGCTGTGGGTCGGCTATGATATATTTCTGTCTTGCTTCATGGAGAGGTGGCTGAGTGGTCGAAAGCGGCTTCCTGCTAAGAAGTTGTACGGTCAAAAGCTGTACCGAGAGTTCGAATCTCTCCCTCTCCGTATTTTTCGAATTTAGCTAAAACTAGTTTCCAAGGTCGTCGACTTGGTCGGCATTTGTTTGCGCGAGTCAAGTGGCTGCAGGCTGGAACTTGAGTCTTTTGCCAGTCTGCCACCAAATGTGATGCCCGCAATCTTATTTGGATTTTTTCACAAGGTTGCGACCGTAAGTGAAATAAAGCGTTGCACCTAGCATCAGCACAGACGCCAGCACCCACATGACACTCCAAAATCCTGCTGGCAATCCAGTCATCTGTTCCATGCTGCTCGCGTCAGAAAATGAATCGAACGGAACCATTCCCAACGAAACCTGAGCCAGGAAAATGATGCTAGTGACGCTGTTCAAGGCAGTTTGCACTGCCAGAAAGAGGAGTAGCAAATTGGCATAATGAGCGCGCCATTTTATTCCTGCCCAGATCAAAAATCCAGAAATCGACAAACCCGCGATCAGGCTAAAGAAGCCCTGCCAGCCAGTGTTGAGCACGTTGGCGCCGACGAGGAAAATACTTGCCAGCCCGATTGTTCCTCCTATCGCCATCAAAATTCCTTTCGAAATTTTCTGGAACTGTCCGAGGAAAATGAGCAGGCATCCGAAAACAGCGGCGCCTAAATATCCAGCTTGTGTGTAGAAGAATGGCCATCCGCCTTTGCAGAAGGTTAGCCCTCCATGACCGCTGCCGTCAGAGACTATCGTCATGCCTGATACGTGTCCGCCTGTTAGCAAGCAAACAATCGCGTGCGACATCTCGTGCACCATGGTTGCGAACGTGCTGATAGGCGATAGCAGCAAACCTACAATCGGGGCGTTATACAGAAACAAGCTGAGAATGGTGATCAGCCAAAAAGCCCAGGCGTTCGACTTCTCAGAACCCGTAATGTTCTGCTTTCCCTCGGTTGCTTTGGTTTCTTTTGGTGCCTTGGACTCTCGCGCTATTTCGGCACTCAATTTTTCCAGTTTTTCAGCGGCAGTCAATGGATAAGTTTTCGGCTCTTCAACAAGCTTCTGCTTCAGCTTCGGCTCTTCGACGAGCTTTTGCTTCGGCTTTTGATTTGATGCCGTTGGTTTCGATTCCTTCATCGCCTATCCCTGAGCCTGCTACTTTCGTTATACCTTGGGCACAATCAAGTATCCAAAATCCGATCATTTCCATAATACTATCCATAGCTGGACGTCTGGCAGCGGATAATTGTCGGCATGATTCTCAATCTAGCCGTTGTCGCAACGATTATATGCTGGGGCGCCTGGGGCATCTTTGACAAGAAAGCACTGGAAACTTCGACCGATCGCGATGTGCTTCTGATTTTGTATCTTTTGGCCCTGCCAGAGATTCCACTAGTCTTCTTTATTTTGAATGCTACGGCGCCGGGCTGGCACGTGACCGGTCCAATCGCCTTTTGGGCTGGACTTGGTTCTTTCACTTCGTCGATGTCGATGTTTGCGTATCTCTTTGCTATGAGTCGCGCTGAGGCGAGTTACGTTTTGGGAATCACGGCCAGTTATCCTTTGATGATGCAATTTTTGGCTTTCGCATTTCTTGGTGAAAAGCTTGTTCTGAGCCGTTTGATCGGCGGCGCATTGATTGGAATAGGGGTAGCGGCGGTCGGCAATTCTGCCAAATCGCAAAAAGCGCAAAGCAGAAAAGATCGCATAATCGTATTGCTCTGCATCATTTTTGCCACCATCGGATGGGGTCTACATGGCTTGTTCGACAAGAAGGCAGTCGAGCTTGCCGAGCCACTCGTCGTCTTTTTCACGCGCAGTTTATTTGACGCGCTCACGCTCTGCGCGTTTGCCATTGTGCTCAAAGTCAACCGCGTCGTCATCACTATGAATTCGAAGAGAACATGGATGTTCGCCGGGTTTTCCGCGCTTTGCCTGGCCATCGGTTACCTTTGCTACTTGAAAGCAATGTCGTTATCGACGGCTTCGTACGTGGTTGTAATTACTGGCTGTTATCCGCTGCTGATGTATTTATTCGCTCTCGTTTTTTTGAAAGAAAAATTCAATGCGATTCGATTTGCAGGAGTTGTTTTAGTTGTGCTGGGCGGCGGACTGGTTCAGTTGAGCCAATCGCAGTAATTCCGATTCGATTTATTTGAATCGCTCTTAACCACTTCCGCTCGTTCTTGCTGTAATATTTGTGCGTCTAATTGTGTCTCAGACATGCGAAGCGGGGTTGCAATGCGCCTGGTTGAATGTGTTCCGAATTTTAGTGAAGGACGAAATGAAAAAGTCATCAACGCTATCGCTGATGCAATTCGAGCCGTCAGCGGAGTCAATTTGCTCGATGTCGACCCTGGTTGGAGCACCAATCGAACCGTAATCACTTTTGTCGGCGATCCGCAGGCCGCTGTCGAGGCTGCATTTCAATCGATTGCGGCTGCCTCTACTCTAATTGACATGCGTCGTCATACAGGTGAGCATCCACGCATGGGCGCCACAGACGTTTGCCCGTTCGTGCCGGTAAGTGGCATCACGATGGAAGAATGTGCGGCGCTGGCCGAGCAACTCGCTAAGCGGGTCGGCGATGAATTGAAGATTCCTATTTATCTTTATGCAGAAGCGGCACGACGCGAAGATCGTCGCAGTCTCGCCGATATCAGAAAAGGCGAATACGAAGGACTCGCTCTAAAGATGACTGATGCAGAGTTTCGTCCCGACTTTGGACCGGAAAGTTTTAACGCCACAAGTGGCGCCACCGTCATTGGTGCTCGTCCATTTTTGATTGCATACAACGTCAATCTAAATACTAAATCTAAAAAGTTGGCTAACGAAATTGCCTTGAACATTCGCGAAGCCGGTCGCACGAAGAAAAATGCGAAGGGCGAAACTGAGCGAAATGCCGATGGAACGCCCGTTAAATTGCCGGGGCTGTTGAAAGCCTGTCGCGCCGTCGGCTGGTATGTCGATGAGTATGAGCGCGCACAAGTTTCAATCAATCTTGTTGATTATCATCAGACTTCGCTTGAAGATGCCTTCGATGCCTGTTGCAAGGAGGCTGACAAGCTAGGGCTTCGTGTCACTGGTAGTGAGATTGTTGGACTGGTTCCGCTCGAGCCGATGCTCAACGCCGGTCGTCACTATCTGAGAAGACAGGGGCGTTCCACCGGAGTGTCGCGCAAAGAGTTGCTCAGTGTTGCTATCCAATCGCTAGGTCTGGCCGACCTGACGCCATTCGATCCGACTCAGAAGATTATTGAATATCGCGTCGATAAATCAACCAAGTTGCTCAAGGATCAAACGGTTACCGATTTCTTAGACGAGCTGGCCTCTGAATCGGCGGCTCCAGGAGGCGGCAGTGTTGCAGCTTTATGCGGGGCGCTCTCGGCTGCCCTGTCGTCGATGGTGGCAAATTTGACCTTCGACAAAAAGGGATTTGAGAGCCAAAAGGAGTTTATGAATGGCTTGTCTGAGCAAGCCCAACAACTCAAATATGAGTTTATGCTGGCAATTGACGAAGACAAGCAAGCTTTCGACAAGATTCTCGAGGCTCGACGCTTGCCTAAGGGATCGCCAGATGAGGTAAAAGTGCGCGACGCTGCTACTCTGGAAGCTAATAAAGGTGCGACAACTGTGCCTTTGAATGTTCTAAGCAAAACGACTCGGCTTTTGGAACTAGCCGATACGGTTGTCGAGAAGGGCAATCCAAATTCGTTGAGCGATTCTGGAGTTGCCGCTTTAACCGCACTGGCTGCGGCAGAAGGGGCTTACTTCAATGTGCTGATCAACATTGGTGGACTTTCATCTACTGCGGCAGCGAGCGAATTTTGTACATCTACGCGCTCTCAAGCCGATGAATTGATAGAAGAAGTGCGCAAAAAAGCTGAGCATATACGATTGAAGGTACTCTCCCGCCTATAATATACGCAGTCAATTTTTACGGGCGCGGATTTTGAATTCGCAAAGTCGCATACTGTCAGTTAGAGGTTGAATAAACATGACTACGGCGTCAGAAAACAAGGGGTCAAAGAAAGTTTTGCTAAATGAATGGGAGACCCCCGATTTCCTTATGGCTCAGCAGCGACTGATGAAGGTCGCAAAAATCATGAAACTCGACGACAACGTCGTCGAACCTCTCAAGCATCCAAAAAGATCGCTGTCAGTGATCATTCCTGCCCGAATGGATGACGGCACCGTCACCACCTTCATTGGATATCGCGTTCACCACGATCTTGCGCTCGGACCCGGTAAAGGCGGCGTGCGCTATCACACAGACGTAGATCTGGGTGAAGTGACAGCGATGGCGATGTTGATGACATGGAAGTGCGCTTTGATGAATCTGCCTTTCGGCGGAGCACAAGGCGGTATTCGTATCGATCCATCGCTTCACAGCCAATCGGAGTTGGAAAGAATTACGCGCCGGTACACGTCAGAGATCATCGATGTGATCGGACCTGACATGGACATTGCTGGTCCTGACTTAAACACGAACGAACAGACGATGGCCTGGATGATGGACACATACAGTGTCAACAAAGGCTACACGATTCCTTCGATCGTCACTGGTAAACCGAAGTCGATCGGCGGATCGTTGAGCCAATATGAAGCCACCGGATATGGTGTGGCGATGGTGACCAAGCACATTGTCAAACATCTGCAATTGAAGACCAAATCACCAACTGTTGTCGTGCAAGGTCTTGGTGCTGTAGGTTCGGAAGTGGCCACGATTCTCGATAAAGCGGGATTTGTGATTGTTGGAGTTTCTGACGTCGACGGCGGACTTTATAACAAAGCCGGTTTGGACATCAAGAAAGTCAACGACTACGTTGCGAAGAAGGGCTCGATGCACGGTTATCCCGATGCAACTGCCGTAACCAACGAAGAGCTGTTGGAACTTGAATGTGACATTCTGGCTCCATGCGCTATCGCCAATCAGATTCATAAAGGCAATGCAGCTAAATTGCGTTGCAAGGTCGTAGTTGAAGGAGCTAACTCACCAACAACTCCTGAGGGCGAAGATATCCTCGAATCGCGAGGAATCACGCTGGTTCCAGATATGCTGGCCAATGCGGCCGGTGTGACGGTTGGCTACTTCGAGTGGGTTCAAGGTCTGATTCGTCTGTTGTGGACTGAATCTGAAGTCTACGGCAAGCTCGATCAACTGATCGAACAATCTTGCGATCGCGTTTTCGAAAGCGCTACAACTCACAAGTCAACATTGCGAACAGCGGCAATGAGACTGGCTCTTGAAAGGATCATGGAAGCTAGAAGATTGCGCGGGCTCTATCCGTAAGTTGGGCACCGCAACTTACCTACAACTTGCCTTACTTTCTCGTCACAGCTTTTGCTTCGTCGAATAGTTCTTTTGCTTCTTTGGTTTTGTTTTGCTGTCTGAACCAATCGCCGTAGGCGTTCAGACACTGAGAAAGTAGCTGTTTGTCAGGCAGTTTTCGTGCCTGTTCGAGAGCTCCAGTAAGAAATTGTTTGGAGGTATCCCAATGACTCTGGTCCTTTTCGAATATTCCTAATTCGAGCAAACCTCTTGTCGATTTGACTGAATTCGGTGCTGCCTTTTGATAAATCTCATTTGCTGCTCGGAAACATTCTCCTGCCAGATCCATCTTCTGTTGAGACTCATAACAACGCCCCAGAGCGCTGTCTATATCGCCTATCTGGGCGTCATTGGGCGGCAATGCTCGCTTATAGACTTCAGTAGCTGCAAGGAGAAGATCTTCTTCTTGCGAGAACATTCCATCTTCATGCAACGTGGCCGACAGTTCTTTAACATTATTCAAATTGACGACCGCGTCGTTCATATTTTTGTTCATGGCAGACGCTGTTTTGGCAGAATCCAAAATTTTCAAAAGCCTGTCGAAATCACCTAATGCACGGTCCTTTTTCACTTCAGCGATTTTAAGCGTTACTGCTTCTACCTTTTCTGTATCGGCTAATCGCCCGAAAATTTCAGCTTGTTGAGCGAGCGTCTTCAAATATTTTTCCTGGCGATCGCTGATGAACTTTGTCTCTTTCTCAGCTTCAAGCAGGTATTTAGCTGCGTCTTGATTGTGGTCTGCTTTTGCCGACGTGTCGGCTAGAGTCATGTAGACGTTCCAGCGAAACTTGTGATAAGGCGTTCCGTTGTCTGACAACGGACCTTTCCAGAAAAACAGATAGTAAGAAGAAACGGCAGTAATAGTCAACGCCAGCACAATTGTTGTCGGGAAGACAAAGGCCGGTTTCTTTTGCGCAGGTTTCATCTGTGCAAGCGGATGAATCGTGATGTTGCGAATTGCAGGACGCTCAGTTGCAGGCAAATCGTTGATTATTTCGGCCGCGCTTTGATATCGATCTTCTGGATCCTTCTGCAAACAGCGGAATACGACCGCTTCTAGCGCTGGAGGAATGTTCAGATCTGCATTTGCCTGCTTGAAAGTGATTGGCATTTCGTTGACATGTTTGGTCATCGTCTCGAACGAAGTATCACCCATAAGTGGTGGCACTCCGGTCAACGCTTCGTACATCAAACAGCCCACTGAATAAATATCAGAACGCAGATCTGGAGCGCGTCCCATGCACTGTTCGGGACTCATGAAAAGCGGGCTGCCAAACACTTCGCCTGTTTGAGTCAACGCTTGGCGAGTTTTTCCATCTTCGCTCGGCATTAACTTCGCAATGCCGAAGTCCACAATTTTAAGAAGCTGGCTGCCGTTCTCTTGTGGCATCAAAACCAGGTTGCTTGGCTTCAAGTCGCGATGCACGATGCCTTTTCGATGCGCGTGTTCGAGTCCATCGCAAAGCTGCACCAAAATGCTGATCGCCTCTGGTGGTGCTATGCGTTCTTGTTTTTCGAGAATATCTTGCAGCGTTGGACCTTCTAAGCAGTCCATGACGAAGAACGCCTGTCCTTCTTCGATCCCGAAGTCATACACTGTGACGATGTTGGGATGCGAGAGCGAACTCGCGGCTTGTGATTCTTGCTGGAATCTTTGCAGTGCCACGGCATCTGCAATCAAATGTTTGTGCAGCACTTTCACTGCGACAACTCTCTCCATGTACTTATGTCTGGCTTTGTAGACGACACTCATGCCGCCTTCACCGAGAATCGAGGTGATTTGATATTTTTTCGCGAACGTCGTGCCGATCATGTCCTGCCGCAATTCCATCAATTCGCCACCGTCTTTCGGACACTTGCTCATGCCGCTGGCAAATTTATCGCCGCACTTGATGCAGAATTTGGAAAGCGATTGTTGTTTTCTAGTTTCGTGATCAACCATTACTTGTTGGCCTTATTGACGGGCTCTGGTCCCCCGGGTGGGGGCGCGGCATCGGGGGTCGCGGCGATGATCACACCCTGGTCGGGCGAGACTGACAATGTAATGACACCATTGAATCCAGGATAACGCAAGTTCTGAGGGCTTCCTCCCATGACCTGATCGATAGCAGTTGTATATTGCGTAAACTCCTTTTCTGTCGATTCTTTCGTTTTTGGACTTGGTTTTCCCAGCGCTTCGTAAGCGAAATCGAGAGCGTGAGCCGTCGCCAGAGCTTTACCCGCCTCATAGTTATCGCCAAACCGCATTACCATTGACTGTCCGGTTACATGACCGTTTACGACTGTCACTGTCAGACCACCTGCAAAGCCAGGCGCAGCTTGCATTGTGGTGGCATCGAGAGCCATTGAATAGATGTAATAGGTGCGGGTGTCTTTTTTACTTTCGCTTTTGAACTTAAATCCTTTCGCAGCTTTAATTTTGAAGGCGGCATAAGTTTCGCCCAATCGAGCTTCAGCCAAACTGCATTGAAGCAGAGTCAGCGCGATTGAAATTGTTGTTGCAGCTAGGATTTTTGTGACTGGAATCAAACTGTCTTAAATCCAAGGAATTTAGAAGGTAGCCGGTTGTAGCTTGAGAGCCTCGTGAACCTCGAGCTTAGATACGTACTGCTCGATGTCTGGCTCTTTAAGGATACCGCGCTCAGTCACTAGCCCGCTCAAAAGATTAAACGGAACCAGGTCGAACTGGTGGTTGAGCACCCGGATGCCCTTGGTTGTGAAGTCCCAGACCTCGTCCGAGGGGCGTTCATGCTTCTCGAACTCGAATAATCGATCGTCATTGACAATCTTTTCAGTTCCCGACAGGGCGTAAAGCGGAATGCCGAGCTCTCGGCAGGCCACTGCCAGCACCCATGAGCCGACCTTGTTGACTACACCGGGGCTGCCGACGCAATCGCAACCCATGAAGGCTGTGCTGCAGTTTGGCAGAATCAGACCCATGGCATTGTCGAATGTGTGAATTACTTCGATGCCACCTGAAGCTAGTCTGGAGGCTAGTTTCCGACCTTCCATGCTGGGGCGAGCTTCGGTGCAGGCGACTCGGAAATATCTTCCTTTCGCTCGTGCATTCAGCAATGCGCTGACGACGGTTGAACTAAAGGAATAGGCGAAGATAAGCTCGCCTGGAGGAATCAGATCGAAGACTTCGTCTGCAATGACGGCGGCACTGTCGCAAAGAGTTTTTTCAAATTTGTCTAGAGCTGACTGACAATCTTGTCTGATTGCGTCGACTGAAGACGATTTGTGCACTGCAAGAAGGACTGTATTGCAGAGGTGAAAAATCGGCGCCATTGCAGGTTGAGCGTCGATTAGAGCTCGTGCCGTAGCTGTCAGGCGCTCTTTCAGACCTGCTGCAGACTCGGCTGCTGGTCCGTTCAGCTCGGCTTGGAAAATTGTGATTGCCCGCAACGCTAGTTCGGCTGCACCAGACATTAGGTCGTCGCGAATAGGCTTTACAACGTCGATATTTTGGTCAGACTTGTCCATGAGCAAGCTCCTGTAGAGGATCTCCGTGGATTACATGCGGTTGATCTTGTCTTTAGTCTATAAGCTTTTCAACCTTAGATCTATTATTCATTGCCACTTTCGGTAGATTCGAGACTTTGCGGCAGAGGAAGTTATTGGTCGCTAAAGTGTTCCTAGAACTCCGTTCAGTTCTCTGAGCAGTTCTTTGCCTGAGACATATCCCGAGAATCGATCGATGGTTGTGCCGTCTGCGTCAAAAATCAGCAGCGTCGGATACGAGTGCACGTTGTTTGTCTTGCAAAACTCCCTCCCCTGGTCATCTTCGGCGTCGACTTTGACAGCAATGAAGTGTTGTTTGATAAAACTCTGCACTCCTGGGTCGCTATATGTCTGCGCATCCATTCGTTTACATGGTCCGCACCAGGTCGTATAGACATCGATCAACATCATTTTCTTCTCTGCTTTTGCACTGGTGCTTCCCTTTTCGATGTCTGTTTGCCACTTCATCTCTTCGGGGGCGTTGAGCCGTTTCTCGAGATCACTAATTCTCGATTCCATTGATTTTTCCGGTGGTGCCTGTGCTGCATCAAGAAAAGTTCTTAGTTTTTCGCTGTATTTGTCTGCGCAAATTCTTAGATCTGGAAAGCCTGCAGTGTTGAAAATTCTCAATTTGACAAATTGCTTTGGTGCTACTGTTTGCTCGAAGACGTCATAACCACCACTGTCTCGGGGACTCGAGGCGGAAATTAATACCGGTGCATGAGGCGATTTGAGAATCTCTGTGATATCCATTCCGTTTTTTGGATACATGGAGCGAGGAATCACTTTCATGGCCCAGGCTGAGGATTGATCGACGTGGTCTTTCAAATTCGTAAAAGGATCTTCTAGTACAAGACCAGCACACTGAGCTGTTTGGTTTAGCTCACAGCAAAGGGTTGCACCTATTCCTCGGCCCATCAAGATTATCTCTGCGGGCTTCAATTTCTTATCTTTCTGCAGATATTCGAATGCGGCTCGCAGGTCAGTCAACGAATTTTCGGTATCAGATTTGGTGCCACTCTGTGAGAATTTGCGGTAGTCATAAATCAGCACTGAGTAGTTTGCCTGCTGCAGCAGCTTGATGTAGCCGAGCATTACAGGAAAGCGCATACCGAATAGTCCATCGCCGCTAAACAAAACTGTTTTTGTCGCTGCCGGCGTGGTGAAATACCAGCCTTTCAGTGTTACACCGTCGCTCGTTTTGAATTCGACATTTTCAGGAACGGTTATTCCCATTTTGTCGAATACTCGGTCTGGAAATTGCGCGTTCAGATGCGCAATGATAGGACGAAAGAAACTGCGATCTTCTCTAGATATCCGTCGTCCCATCAAGGCGTCTGCCTGAGATGAATCTTGAAATATCGAGTCGTTCAAAAAACCGGGATTGATGCGTGGGGCGAACATGCAGAATAGCGCAACACCGCCAAGACAAAGACAGGCAGCGGCGAAGCCGAGCAGTTTGGCGAAGTACGAAGCGCTTTTAGGTTTCAGCTCCGCTTCAGACTTCAGGGTGGCGGTGCCTTTTACAACTTTACGCCTTGCCACTAAGTATAGTGGCGTGAAAATAATCCAGAGCAACGCGCAAAAGAGAAAGATGGCTACCGGATGAAGAGAAAATACTGTTCTGTATCGTGTGATCTGAAGTTTGCGAGCATCCCAGGCGGCCCACAGGCTGGTTGCTATGCGATACCAGAGCGACAAGTACAAAGACAAGTGGTATTGCTGATACAGCCACTGGTCAAAAAAGACGAGTCCTACGAGTGCGGCAAACAAACCCACGATTTGCAAGACTACGAGCATAGAGCTTCACCGATTTGCTGGATTTCAGCATCGAGTGTACTCTATCCGAGTTGATTCGATGTTTATTGGATTTTTTTTGAACCCTGCCGGTGTCCAGCTCGCTCGCTAGTGCGGCCACTGCCAGTTTGCGACTTCCGGTTTGTCTATGCCAAATTCATGTGCATAGTTTTTGCAATCGATTTGCAGGTCTCTGAATTTCTGCTTCGCGTGCGCTCCTGCGACTTTAAGAGATTCGACCCTATCAATTACATCGATGGCGATGCTGAAGCGATCGATTTCATTGTTGATCGCCAGTTCAAGCGGCGTATTTATGTTGCCCTTCTCCTTGTAGCCCCGCACGTGCAGATTCTGGTGGTTAGTGCGGTTGTACGTCAGTCTGTGCACCAACCACGGATAGCCGTGGAAGTTGAAGATAACTGGTTTATTGGTGGTGAATAAGCTGTCGAAATCTGGGTCGCTCAAACCGTGTGGATGGTCTTTGCGCGATTGGAGCCTGAGCAAATCGACGACGTTGATGAAACGTATCTTCAGGTTTGGAAACTCTTCGCGCAGCATCGAGCTGGCAGCCAGTGCTTCATGCGTCGGAATGTCGCCAGCACAAGCAATGACGACATCTGGTTCACAACCCTGGTCGGTGCTTGCCCAGGACCAAATTCCAATCCCTTTTGTGCAGTGTTTAACCGCATCATCGATGTTCAGATATTGAACGTGCTTCTGCTTATCGCTGACGATTACATTGATGTAGTTCGTGCTTCGCAAGCAGTGGTCAGCGCAAGAGAGCAGGCAGTTGGCATCGGGTGGCATGTAAATGCGCACCACATTTGGTGATTTGTTGACGACGAGGTCAAGGAAACCCGGGTCTTGATGCGTAAAGCCATTATGGTCCTGACGCCAAACCGTTGAAGTAATCAGTAGATTGAGCGAAGCTATGTCTGCTCTCCAGCTCAAATTAGTGCAACTTTCCAACCACTTAGCGTGCTGGTTGAACATCGAATCAATGACGTGAACGAACGCTTCGTAGGTTGAGAAAAATCCATGCCGACCTGTGAGCAAATACCCTTCCAGCCAGCCTTCCAGTGTATGTTCGCTCAGCATCTCCATGACCCGACCGTCGGTGCTGAGCTCGGCTCCGTCAGCATCTTCTGGAAACGATTCAGCCATCCAGATCTTTTTGCTCACCGCATAAATGTCGTCCAACTTGTTTGATGCGGTTTCATCGGGTCCGAACACGCGAAATTGATTCCAATTATTCTTCATGATGTCGCGCAAGAGTTTACCCAGCGGGCGAGTGTTCTCCGCTTCAGATTTGGCTGGTTGGTCGACCTTGACTGCGTAGTTCTTGAATTCCGGCATGCGTAGTGGTCGATGTAACAAGCCACCATTCGCGTGCGGGCTGGCGCTCATCCGTTGCATCGAATGTGGTGCCAGCTCTTTCAGGTCGGCGCGCAGCTTTCCATTGCTGTCGAAAAGCTTCTCTGGTTGATAGCTCCTCAGCCAATCTTCTAATAGTTTGAGATGTTCAGGATTTTCGGCAACGCCAGTCAACGGCACCTGGTGTGCCCGCCAGCTGCCCTCGATCTTGTGACCATCGACTTCTTTAGGACCGGTCCAACCTTTGGGCGTGCGCAAAATGATCATTGGCCACTTTGCTCTTGTGGCTACACCTGTGCTTCGACATTCACTTTGAATTTCCTTGATTTGTGCCAGGCATTGATCGAGAGTGGCAGCCATGGCCTGGTGCATGCTATCAAATTCACTTCCCTCGACAAAGTAGGGCACGTAGCCGTAGCCTTCGAAGAGTTTATGCAGCTCATCATGCTCGATGCGCGCCAAGATCGTTGGATTGTTGATCTTGTATCCATTTAAGTGCAAGATCGGCAAAACTGCGCCATCTCGAATTGGATTGATAAATTTGTTCGAGTGCCAGGCGGTGGCCAGTGGTCCCGTTTCAGACTCTCCGTCGCCAACAACTACGGCTGCTATCAAATCCGGATTGTCAAGCACGGCGCCGTATGCGTGCGAGACGCTGTAGCCCAGTTCGCCGCCCTCGTGGATAGACCCTGGCGTTTCAGGCGTGCAGTGACTGCCGATGCCCCCAGGAAAAGAAAACTGTTTGAAGAAGGCGCACATGCCTTCTTCGTCTTCGCTTTTCTCTGGATAGACCTGTGAATATGTACCTTCCAGATAGACGGGGGCAAGCACTCCAGGCGCACCGTGTCCGGGTCCGGCAAGAAATATCATGCTTTGATGGTGCTGTTTGATCAGGCGATTGAGATGCACGTAAGCGAAACTTAGACCTGGACTGGCGCCCCAGTGTCCGAGAAGGCGCTTCTTGATGTGTTCGACTTGAAGCGGCTCTTTCAAAAGAGGATTAGCTCTCAAATAGATCATTCCTGCCGCCAGGTAGCAGCAAGCTTGCCAGTATTCGTGCGTTTTTCTCAGAGCGTCTGCGCTCAGTGGGCTGCCCTGCACTGTTGAGCGCGCCGGTCCGAAGGCGCTGAGCACCTCAGATTCTTCTTTGATTTTGGACGTAGTCGACACCATGCGCGCTTTCCCCCGATCACATTGAGGGACACATTATGGCACTGGCTGCTCGTGACACAGTCGCATGACATGTGAAATTTAAGTCGTACTCTGCAGTTGCATTCTATATACGAACGCGCTCAAGGCAAAGAAATTGCCAGTTGGGCGGCAGTATCATTGTGCTTTTGCAGAAACTCCGTTTTTGTATTTTCTGTCAGATGCTCCCACGGCAAAATTTCTGTTGCTGGAATATCTCGGAACGCATAAAAATCCATCGATGGAAAGTCTTTGTTCTCTCTGAAAACTTTTTTCCAGGCACCAAGTCCACCGCCCGCTCTGGCCACTTCGATCAGCGGTGCTGTCAGGCGTCGGTCGCCGCGCGAGATGACTGCCTGGATATCGCTCCAGTTGTGACTTTCGGGACGCACTTCGATGCCGACTTTGGCTAAATTTTTGCGGATATATTCAAGTCTCGCCTTGCAATCCTTCATTCGTCCATTCCATTGATATGGAGTTTGTGCTTTTGGCACAAAAGAACTGACACCAAATACGAAGCGCAATCGACGATGTTCTTTTTTCAAAGCTTGCATCAATCTTACAGTCTCGTCTAAATCTTCCTGCGTTTCGTGCGGCAGTCCCACCATGCCATAGAATTTGACGCTTTCCAGCCCGCTGGCTGCAATCAGAGACACGGCGTGGCGAATCTCTGCCTCGCTCAAGTTCTTTTTCATGATTGCTCTCAGTCGTTCAGAGCCAGATTCGATTGCAATGGTGACAGACTTCTGATGTAACTTCTTCAGCATTTGCAGCACAGTATCACTGATGGTATCAGCGCGTATTGAGGCAACAGATATATGAATATTGTCACGCGCTGAAAGTCGCTCTGCGATCTCGTCGAAATGGGGATGTTCGGTCACACTCGGACCAAGCAGACCAATGTTGTTAGTATGCTTCAGACCCATATCGATCGTCTCTATTATCGTGTCTACATTTATAGGACGGAACGGCCTGGTCAAGAAACTGGCCAGGCAAAACCGGCATTCCTGAGGGCATGAGCGCACAATTTCGACGAGGAAGTTGTCACCCCAGGCGGTATCATGGCTGAGAATTTTCGTGTGCGCTATGTAGTCTTGTGGTGGCACATATAGTTGCTTGACGATTTTGTCGGGCACCGCCGATAGTGTTTGCATATTCTCAATGGCACCCTGATCAGACGAATATGTATAGCTGTAGAGAGCTGGTACATAGACCCCAGGTATGGTGGCGAGGTCTTCCAAACGAGCACGTCTGTCTTTGATGTTTCGGGTCGATTTCCAGGCGTTTAGAAGGGCTGGAACGACTGCTTCTGCATCGCCCAGGAGGACCAGGTCAAACAAATCTGCAAACGGCTCAGGATTGGCGCTGAGAACTGGTCCGCCGCCGAAGACAAGCGGGTCGTCTGCGCCTCTCTCTCTGGCAAGCGCTGGAATGCCATGCTTTTCGAGGATGGCAAGTATGTTAATGAAGTCCAGTTCCCAGGAAACCGTGAAGCCAAAAAGCTCGGATTGGTCAGCCCCTGACTCTTCCATGTCGGTGAAGCCGCGTTTGACAACGACTTCGGGGTCTTGCTCCATCAGCCACCAGACAAGCTGAAAGCCCAGCCCTGACATGCCTACGGCGTATGTGTTGGGAAAATACCAAGATACACCAAAGAGAGGTTTCTCCTTGGCTTGTCTTGTGACAAGGCATACTTCTTTACCCAGCATGCCTTTATTTTGGCAGATTTTCAGTCTAGGCGGCTTCGCCTGCTAGACTTATTGACTTTGTGCTGCTCTTCGCAGTCGAGGAATGTGCTGGGCCCAATCAGAGCCGAGCTTGGTAAAGAATTCATGAGCACTCAAAACATCGTCATAGGTGATGGCAGGATTTTTGGAAAGACGATCGATGTCTTTCTTAGTCCAATCAGCAGGACAATTAGGTCTTTCTTTTTGACCTCGGTTGTTAGTTCCCACTATTGCTACACCAAGCGGATGCCCGCAAGAACTGCAAGTAACACGCACCACAAGAACACCGGGTTCTTCTCTCAGCAGTTGGATGCCTTCGGAAGAAAACGGATTATCGCAAAATCGGCAACTCTTCTGCTGGAAGTATTCCTGGATAGCCTGGAAACCTCCGCCATGGAATTTGCCCATGCTGGACCACCACTTCTAGATTTTGATTGAAATGCCACTGATACCACACCAAGTACTAGAGTTTTTTCCTGCACCAACCGGAAATTAAGGACCCCAGTGAAAAGGATTATACTTGAACAACCAAATGTTGCACCACTAGAAATGATTTTTCTGGTGAAAATAATTGCTCAACACGATAGGAGATTTTGATGCGATGACTCATATTGAAGAAATATCGGCGATGGAAATACTCGATTCGAGAGGCAATCCGACAGTCGAAGTGACGGTCGTTCTAGCCAATGGGGCTGCGGGTCGAGCTGCTGTTCCGTCGGGTGCATCGACAGGTAGTTTTGAGGCCGTTGAGTTGCGCGACAATGATCCAAATCGCTATGGTGGCAAAGGCGTTTTGGTGGCAGTCAATCATATCCATGAGGTGATCGCTAAGGGTCTAGTCGGGCTAAACGCTGTTGAACAGACGCTTATCGATAGTGAATTGCAAAGACTCGACGGAACTGAAAATAAAGCTTATCTAGGGGCTAATGCCACCCTTGGTGTCAGCCTGGCAGTTGCCAAAGCAGCCGCAAACTACCTGGGTATGCCACTTTTCCGCTATGTAGGTGGTGTATCTGCCACTGTATTACCGGTGCCTATGATGAATATCCTCAATGGTGGCAAGCACGCAGAAGACGGTGTCGATTTCCAAGAATTCATGATCTGTCCTATAGGCGCACCGACATTTGGAGACGCTTTGCGCTGGGGTGCCGAGGTTTATCACGCACTAAAGGCAGTGCTCCATAAAAAAGGACTGAGCACCGGGGTTGGTGACGAAGGTGGATTCGCGCCATCCTTAAAGACTAACGAAGAAGCACTGGAATTGATCATGGTGGCAATTGACAAGGCTGGATTCAAGCCAGGCCAGCAAATTGCTCTCGCACTCGACCCTGCTTCAACAGAGTTTTTCGAAGATGGCAAATACAAATTGGCCACTGAAAACTTGGTTCTATCTAGTAAGGATATGGTTAAGTACTACGAAAAACTGGCAGACAAATACCCAATCGTCAGCATTGAAGATGGACTGGCAGAAGATGACTGGGACGGCTGGAAGCTCCTTACTGACACTATAGGTTCTCGCGTTCAATTGGTAGGCGATGATCTATTCGTCACTAATACAACTCGATTACAACGTGGTATCGATAGTGGTGTTGGTAATTCGATCTTGATCAAACCAAATCAAATCGGAACACTGACAGAAACGCTGGAAGCCATCAACCTGGCTAGAGAAAACGGGTATTCAAGTATGCTCAGTCACCGCTCTGGTGAAACCGAGGACGCCACCATTGCTGATCTCGCTGTTGCCACTAACTGCGGACAGATAAAAACTGGTGCCCCATGCCGAGCAGAGCGAACTGCTAAATACAATCAGTTGCTGCGCATCGAACGAGACCTGGGTCGCACTGCCCTTTATCGTGGTGCTGATTCTTTCGCCCAACAGCGAAAGACTGCCAAACAGCCAGTTTCAGGCAAAAAATAAGCAGCTAAGCAAATCGGTATAGAACTTGAGAATGCTCCCCTGGCTAACCAGTGGGAGCATTTGCCTATCTGGTGGCATCCACCATATATAGGGTCATTACTTTCAAATAGATCTCGCCGCACCACATCTGGTGTGACACCACTATGCCACCACAATGCCACCACATTCATTATATGGAGACGACGCTGATTGACGTGCGAAGTGATACCACTTAGTGAGCGAGAGCGATATCTGAACCTGGAGCCTTCTGCAATACTGAGGTGGTTCTGTAGCGTCCGACGAACTGTCCGTCGACGTACTGGTCGACATAGCTTTTAGCGGTGATTGACTGTCTGTTGGTCTGCGTGAACTGGTCGCGAGAACGAGCGGCCCATGACTGGTCGAGGTCTTTGGAGACGAAGTAGTTGGTGCGGTCTACCCGGGCCTCGGTGCTGCTGAAGGCTGTGACGGAAGAGGTGCTCTCGGTCCAGCCTGGTTGCGTCCAGGCGGCGGTGACACGGCCGTCTGCTTGCCTGGCGAAGGTGACGTCGCTAAGCATCACCTGGCCGGTTGGAATGGCTGGCACTCCTGAGTCGACTACGGTGGTAATGCAGTGCCACTGCCCTTGATAACCGGATGGGTAGGAGTTTGGCATGAGCGTTTCGATGGCACCAGATATAGAGTCAGTAGATGGTGCTGGATTTGGTGCCAGATTTGGTGTCGAATTTGGTGCGGTTTGTGACTCGGCTTGGTGCTCGAGATATCCATGAAGAACGTTGGCTTGAGCGGGCAAGAGACCCATTATTGCCACCAGCGTGGCACTCAACATCGTGATCTTCTTCATGTGATTCCGGGGATTCATTACTATAACCGTCGCTCTCTCTAACCATATTGTTCCCTTGAAATCAAACAATTTATCCGGTCATTAAACTAGATCACAATTCTTAAGCATTACTGTTGACATCGCTACCTGCCTGCCGTTCTGATTTGCTTCCTTTATATAAGTAGGTGAATCGCCTGAAGCGACTTTTATATTTTCAACGAACTCCGCTGGGCTTTTCAGGCACACTCTTGAGTGGTGCGTTTTGCCCGTAACCGGAGCTCGCTTGGCTCGTCCGTCCCATCCTGTGGACGTCTTCGGCAATAGTTAGCATTTCGCTACCTACTTTGGCCGTAAGGGTTAGTCATGAGATAATGCTGTCAGCACTGAGGAGCGCTGCGATCTTTGAGACCAGGCTCGGTGCAGGGAAATATCCCAGTTAACGGCGCTCGTGAGGCTTTTGCTCACGGGCGCATTTTTGCGTTTGAGCTCAGGAGGTACGAATGACAGTGAAGAACCCACCTAAAGTGGACTATGCAGTCGCCGATATCACATTGGCGCCATGGGGACATCGTGAAATCGCAATCGCTGAGACAGAGATGCCCGGTTTGATGTCTATTCGCAAAGAAAATGCCGGCAGTCGACCGCTCAAAGGCGCTCGCATCGCCGGTTCCTTGCACATGACCATTCAAACTGCAGTACTCATCCAAACTCTGGTCGACCTCGGCGCTGAAGTGCGTTGGGCCAGCTGCAACATCTTTTCGACACAAGATCACGCTGCCGCAGCAATCGCTGACAGCGGCACCCCCGTGTTCGCGGTCAAAGGCGAATCGCTCGTAGACTACTGGGAATACACACATCGCATTTTGGAGTGGCATGACGGTGGAACGCCGAACATGATTCTCGATGACGGTGGCGATGCCACACTACTCGTTCTTCTCGGCAGCAAAGCTGAAAAAGATCAATCTGTTTTGGCTAAACCAACGAGCGAAGAAGAAGAAGTTCTCTATGCTTCAATCAAGAAGAAATTGGCTACGGATCCAACCTATTACAGCCGCATCAAAGCCAACATCAAAGGCGTGAGCGAAGAAACTACGACAGGCGTGCACCGCTTGTACGAAATGCAGAAGAAAGGCGATTTGCCATTCCCGTGCTTCAACGTCAATGATTCAGTCACCAAGTCGAAATTCGACAACCTTTACGGTTGTCGCGAAAGTCTTGTCGATGGTATCAAGCGCGCCACCGACGTTATGGTCGCAGGCAAAATCGCAGTCGTTTGTGGTTATGGCGATGTAGGCAAAGGCAGTGCCCAAGCCCTTCGCGCCTTGAGCGCCAATGTTTGGGTTACCGAAATCGATCCTATCTGTGCATTGCAAGCCGCGATGGAAGGCTACAAAGTAGTGACGATGGACTACGCTGCAGACAAGGCCGATATTTTCGTTACCTGCACCGGCAACTTTGGTGTGATCAAGCACGATCACATGTTCAAAATGAAGAATAACGCCATTGTCTGCAACATCGGTCACTTCGACAGTGAAATCGATGTCGCTTCGCTATCCCAGTACAAGTGGGAAGAGATCAAGCCGCAAGTCGATCACATCATCTTCCCAGATGGTCGTCGCATCATCCTGCTGGCAAAAGGCAGACTGGTAAACCTCGGCTGCGGAACAGGTCACCCTTCGTTCGTCATGTCGAGCAGTTTTGCAAACCAGGTTCTCGCCCAGATCGAACTCTTCACCAAGCAAGGTGAGTATGCGCCTGGCGTCTATGTGCTTCCGAAGCACCTCGACGAAAAAGTGGCAAGATTGCAGCTGGCCAAACTCGACGCAGAGTTAACCAAGCTAAGCGACGATCAGGCGAAATACATCAGCGTGCCGGTCGAAGGACCGTACAAGCCTGAGCACTACCGCTACTAAGCCGTAATGCGATAAGCACTGTAAAACGGGCGTCCCTGTGGGCGTCCGTTTTCTCATGAAGATGGTGTCTGCGCAAATCTACGACAATTTCGGCACCACGGAAGAAACCACCGCTGGTATCACCGCTGCCGACATTGTTTGCTGCTTGCTGCTTTGACTTGGAACTGAATCTGGTGGCATGGGCAAAGAGTTGAACGAGCCGGCCGGCAGTTGGTCCATTGATAACCGGCATCCTCAGGTTAAACAAAAAAGGATGCGAAATGATTTCCGCATCCTTCCTTTTATATCTTAGGACTTTTGTTTAGTTGATCTTTTGGAACATATAGCCGATGCCACGTGCCGTCAAAATCAAATCTGGATTGGATGAATCTTCTTCGAGTTTCGATCTCAAGCGACTGATGTGCACGTCTACAACTCTTGTGTCGATTCTGTGGTCAGGAGGATATGCCCAAACTTGCTGCAAGATTTCTCCGCGAGAGTAAGGCTTTCCTGAGTTAGTGACAAGCAATTCGAGCAGGCTGAATTCCATGCCAGTCAGACGAATTCGTTCGTTCTTTCTAGTCACCTGGCGCTTATTTAAATCAATTTTCAGATTGCCAATCGTAATGACGTTGGTGCTCTTACTTTGACCGGCTTCCTGGTGTCTTTCAACGGTGCGGCGCAAGACAGCCTTGATTCGGGCTTCCAGTTCGCTTGGGCTGAATGGCTTGACGACGTAGTCATCTGCACCAATTTCTAAGCCCTGAATACGATTGGAGACGTCTGCGACTGCTGTCAGCATAATGATGGGTGTGTCGGATGTCTTTCTGATTTCTCGGCAGACTTCGTATCCGTCCATGCGTGGCAACATCACGTCAAGGATGACGAGATCTGGCTGGAATGCGTTGAATTGCTCCAGCGCTTCCTGTCCATCTGCCGCAGTGGCTACGTTGTAGCCTGCCAATTTCAATCGCGTTTCGAGAATTCTTCTGATCGAAGCTTCATCGTCAACAACAAGAACTTTCTCTTGCTCGTTACTGTTTTCAACCACTATTTGTGTCTCTCGCTTGGTAATGGATGCCGTTTGGCTGAACTTCGTTCAATTAGATTTGACTGATCTTATTTTTCAGGCAGTTTCGCTCAGCACTGACGTACGTGTGTCTACGTCGTAGCAGAACTGAGTATATACCATTCTTATTAATAGAAATTGGACTGCAGGCGTCAAATGGAATCTGAATTTCACATGACATTTTAAATTTCTTGGTTAATTCGATCTGATCATCGTCAAAAACCGATTCTGCGATTGTGGATTTGCCGCTTGACATGGTGTCTAATTTCATCTGACACCAGGGGTGGTTGTCAATCGTTTTGACTGTAAGCCACTTGTAAGTATTGTGACCGGCTTGTATCGCAGTGTTCATGCCGGTTTAGGCTGATGAAGAAAATTAGTGTCTGAAAAAATAATGAGTAAGTTTAAGTTGGTGTCTCGCAATGAAAAAAGATTCGTGCAGACAGTGGAAAGTCATGTTAAGCTTCTGGACGAGCCGGTACCATCGGCTACTTACGGATGTGGCTCTCAACGTACATGGTGGCAAGAATGAGAGCTAGAAGAGGGAGAGTTGAATGAATAAGCCCCAATTGTGCTTGTCCTTGAGCGTATCGCTAACGCTGATGCAGGCAAACTTACTAGCGGCACACTCCGCACCTGATGCCAGCATTTGGCAGAAGATGTCCGGAGTCAATGCACAACAAGCGAATGGCGTGAAACTCAAGAAGTCAACTAGTCCAGTGAGACCAGCTCACTCTACTTCTGCGACTCCAGCCGGACACGCGATGCTCTTCTTAGGCGCTAAAGCCAAGGGTGGAGCGACGATCGGGGCAGCACCAGCGGCAGCTCTGACTATCCATCCTGCCATGGCAAACCTCTTGCCGGAGCCAGCAGCTTCCGCACCAGTGGCAGTGACTGAAACCGAGGCAACTGCACCAGTGGCAGTGGCT
>JAFEAT010000013.1 GCA_018266255.1 Cyanobacteria bacterium SZAS-4
GTCTGTGGGGTAGTGGAGCATATTTTTGAACTGGCTATACTAATTGCATAGGCGGTGAGCAGCTCAGTTAAATGTTGGGAGCTTTGGGGCGGGGGGCGAGGCGGAAACGACAGGTCGGCGCTGACCAGAAACCGTAGCAGAGAGCCCGATGCACGTGACGGACTGACTGAAGCGAGCATAAATACTGAGTCCCTTCGAACGGACAGTCAGGCAGTATCTTAAACACCACCGCAAAGCGATTTGGGTGGTGTTTTTGTATGCACATTTTGTGAAAGTGAGATGCTAATATGGAGCCAACTTTCAAAGTTATGGTTTAGCGCGAAGCGCAAAATGGGTTTCGATGTCTGGGAAGAAAAAAAAATCAGACTCGACCAAGGGGTTAGCCGAGCACCGCGAAAAGCTTGTGCATTTTAAAGCGGAGTTTTTCAAAGCTCTCGCCAATCCACTAAGAATTAAAATACTCGACGAACTCCGCGACAAAGAACTTACCGTGTCTGAAATTCGAGATAGGCTAGATGTTGAAATGCCAAACGTTTCACAGCAGCTCGCCATATTGAAAAATAAACAACTTGTGGTTGCCAGAAAACAAGGCAACAACACCTACTATTCATGCGTTGATCCGGCGATTTTTGAATTGCTCGATGTCGCGAAAGAAGTGTTTAACAATCAGTTGTTAAATATTCAGAACGCTCTCAAACACCTTTGACCATTCTCAAGTTCAACAGAGATTATAAAAATTGGGAAACTCTCGATCCATTCCTAGCCCGGATTACGACTGATGCCGATCACCGATCTCTGGCAAGTTCTTCTAGAAATTATCGGTAAGAGCGAGGAAGATCCTCTCTTCGTAGAATTACTAGCAGAGCTTGGTGCGCCGAAAATCTCAACAAGTGGAAGACGAAACAGAAGTTTTGATTTTCCCAGATCAGGATTATCGATAGATCTGCGCGACAAAGTCGTAAAGTCCGTTTTTTTTCATTATGGGAGTGCGGCTGTAAAAGAGGGTTCGTATCAGCCATATTCTGGCAACCTTGCCATCGACGTCAATTTTGGCGATGCTCCATCCGATGTGGCAAACAAGCTCGGTATGCAGCCATCATCTTCAGAATATGTCCAGGGTCGCACCAAACATGATGCGCAAGATTTATGGCAAACATTCAAATTCGGCAAAGTCGAAGGAACTTTTATATTCAAAGGTGGCAACAATCTGTTAGGCTCCGTCTCATTGCACGAACCAACTCCCACGGCGCCTAATAATTACACTGAAGTTGAACAACCGCAGTTTTTCGATAACTTTTCGAAGTCTGCACTACTCAGCTTACAGTGCGCACGCGCGGAATCGCGCTCGCTGCATCACAACTTTGTCGGCACAGAACACATCCTGTTAGGGATGCTTTTGTCCGGCGACAACCTCGCGTTACAAGCGCTCAAATTTTTCAAAGTTACACCTGAAAAGGTTCGACACGAGATCATCAATATTCTGGGTGATCGAAAGGATGATGTCGGTGAGACTATTGCGTTTACACCCCTGTCGCGAAAGATTCTGCTCGATTCAAAAAATAAGGCGAATTATTTTGAAAGCACTGTTGTTGAAGATCAGCACATTCTTCTTGCCATGTTGAAAGATGCAGAAGGTGTAGGTCCCCGTGTTCTCGAGAATCTAAAAGTCAACTTCGATTGTCTTGAAGAATCCGTGTGGCAACTGATTGAAAAGCATCGATCGTAATACGACAGAAATCTATTTCTTGTTAACACCACTGAAAACTTTGACTTAGTCCGCATCGAGCGTATGATGAAATCTCAAGCAAGTGGTGAACGATAATCGTCAAGCTCTGCACAAAGACACTATCGACTCTTAAAGCAGCTCTGGAGTTTGATTTTGCACAGGCTGATTCATGCAGACGAACTCAGCAAACACACTTTTGTCTACACCAGCTTTCACGCACCGCTTTTGAAAAATGCCACGACTATCACCGATGCATAATTTTCATCGCTACGTTGCCTGCATTCAGCGCAGAGAAAATCGTGGACAAGAAAGCGCTGCTGAAACAGATACATGATCTGAAGGCAAAGACTCAGACCGGACCCAACACTATGGAGATATGCTACCTCGGCACCTTTATGCTGGTCTGAAGGACTTAAAAAGCCATCGCTTTCGTTATCCAATCATCGAGTCGCCTTGTCCCCTTGAATTAGTGGAAACCCCATAGCAACTGGATTTTTAAAGAGTACAGTTAAGATCTCTTCAAAACCAAGTTAGCAACATGCACGAAACAGGCATAGCAAAGAGACATAAGCCACAACATTCCTTTGTTATGGCTGGAATCATCTCGCTATCCCTTGTATTCAATTTCGTGATTTTGTCGAACTTTCAAGTTTCCTGCCAACGCATAAAAATGCTTCACGACCTCGCCTCGTGTAAAGACAAACGCAAGATCTATCTTGCATTAGGCAATCTCTATGTAGAAGCCGAAGAGTACAGCAGAGCAATTGATTGCTATCGATTGGCCATTCCAAAACAGTGGAGCAAGGAGAAGTTAGATTCCTTTTGGGTCTGGGGGCGTTTGGACCAAGAAGACTCATTCGATCCGCACATGCATGTAGGTTTCGGCGAGGTCTTCGAAAGCTTGGGACAAACAAAACAGGCAGTAATGGAATACAAGCAGTCGTTGGCATTGGCACCATACAACAAGAAAGCAGAAGAACGGCTAGGCAGTCTCGAAGTGAAGAGTCGAAACGAAAAGGTTTTGCTACAACCGATCTACCAAAAGCTCGAAGCAGATTTAGCTGCGAAGTGGAATCCCCCTCCACATTCCGGCTGTCTTGTCACGCGCTGCTATGTTTTCACGGACGAAAATGGACTCGACGTTATCGAATTAGTCGGCAAAAGCGGTTCCAATGAACACGATCGATCTGCCCTTGCTGTCCTTAAGTCTTTACCGTACAAAGATTTTGCTATTTTTCGACTTACGGGAATATACGATTTCGGCTGCATGTCCGAAGGGCAAGAAAAAACTATAACCTTCATGAGCTTAGGTGCATTCAACAAAGTTGAAACAACAGAGAATGAACAGATAATTGCATACATCGAAAGACTCGTACAATCTTTCAAAAAGCAAACTGGAGCGCTTCGTCTTTGACTAGACAAACGAAATTTTTAGCAGCATTGCTTGCAGCACGCTCGGAAACAAATGCAGTGGCTACAAAAATCATCGTATGCTTGCTAGCTTTGAGCCGCAATGCCTGCGCAAGAGCTAACAACCAACTTACAAAGATTCCGAAAACATGCGGGTCGCTGTTGGCTGCTCGCAAGATCATATGACTTACTAGATACGAAACCAGCTCGCCGCAAAACAGCGCAAGCAGCAAAATAGCAAATCGTTCGAAATTCTCTATCAATTTCAATTCCGATCCAAACCTTCTCCCGCTGTACGCTTAATCTCTTCTGAAGCACGGATCAGTACAATAATAGAGAGGAAGTGGCACGAGGGTAGTGATGAGCGCGATAGACATACAGCGAGAAATACTTACCAACGCGCTTAGGCTGAGTTGCGAAGATAAAGATGCGGCCGGTGTTCTCAAATCGGCACAGCAACTCCATCAATTGTTTCCCGACCTGCTTCCTGACCAATCTTTGAAGTATGAGTGCATAGATTGCTACAAAGTGCTCAATGTCATTAACGATGCTCCAAAATCGGTGGTGATTGCAAACTACTTTCGAGCCGTCAAAAAATTTCTGAGAGCCAAAAAAGTTAAGGAGCACCGCCGAGAATACTTTTCCTTACTTGATGCAGGCACTATTCTCTGCAATAAACGCTTGCGTTTAAGCCACGATCTGGTCGTAGCCAGAGATTGGCTGGTAGAACATGCCGAATGTTTTAGCGTGACTCCAATAAACGTCGGACCTCTACCAGACTTGGTCGCGGTGCTCAAACTAACGGCGGTGATCAATGACTTAGAGGTTCAAGCTCTCTTGAATCAAATGCAAATGGCACCCGCTGAGTGCGTAGAGGATCTCCTATTGAGCGCTGGCTATCTGACAGCAAAACAACTAGAGTGGCTCAAGGCAAAGTTGAGTAGCTATAACATGCAGCGATGCTCAGCTTCGCAATGGACTGAGCAACCCGACTGGCCGTTTGGCGGCGGACCTATCCAGGGACCAGGACAATCACCTAACGACCTCGGACCATTCGATCCATCTCGCGTACCGCGCAATCCTTTACCAACCAGCGGCGCAGGATCAATCGAACTTCCGCTTCCTAAGTCACACGACGACAACGACTGCTAGCACCTTGTCCGGAGACTCAAATTAGTTACTCTTTTTCGGCTAGCAACAGGATGCGGTCCGATCCCAGCTCATATGGATCATAGTCCAGCGAGCCGAACAAATCGCAGACGTTGAAACCAGCTTTCGATAGCATCGAGCAAACTTCGCCAGAAGTGTAGATCCAGTGTGTGGCACTACGTGATTCTTCTTTACCATCGCGTATGAAAGTGTAGTCAGTCTGCACGCAGCTTTCGCGAGGGTCGTATTGATTTTCAATGAGCATGTACATATCACCAACACGCACCCATTCGCGCTCAGCTCCGTTTACGAGAAATGTTTCTGCAAACATGATGCTTTCGAGCACAAACTTTGCACCAGGCTTCAGGCATTCACCTAGTGATTTGAACATCTGTTCGGTGCCTGTACGATTGAAATAACCGAAGCTGTTACCGAAACAGAAAGCACCATCGAACTTGTTTTTAAACGAAACCTTCCTCATGTCACCGTGAACAAATTGAATGGCACTGCCCTTGAGCTTAGCTGACTTCACCGTTTTTGTACCGTCATCCAAGAATTCCTGGCAGTAGTCTAGCCCTGTCATCTTATAACCAGCTTGCACCATCGGCAGTGTCAATCGACCATCACCACAGGCAACATCGAGAAGATGAGCGCCATCTGCAAGACCAAAGGCTTCCTGTAGAAAAGCGCACTCGCGTTCTGTTTGTCTTCAGTTTTTGCCTGCCGCCAAAGATCTAACGCTGCACCCGAAAAGAAACTTTTGAACCAGTCGTCATTAGAGGGAATAGATTTACTTACCATTTTTCTGCTTGTTGTTCACTCACCGCAACTGGTGGCATATTCAACGATATGATAGCAGGCTGTTGCTCAATTTCCGAATCAGGAGCGGTTAGCATTCGATACAGCAAGTGACGAATACAAGAGGTAGAATTGCTGTTGGTTTGCAGAACTTGATGGCGATTCGCTCATGCCAGTAAGGCACTCATGAATAGCTTCTTCGGTGCGACCCAACTTGGAGCAAATGACTGCCAGTCTATATTTAGAATCGAAATCTTTTGGATTAGAAGCAATAGCAGCGCGGTACTTAGACACGAGAGTGTTGTCTACCTCGTTCGAAGCGCTCTGAGATTGCATGTGCGCTGCGTGTTCCATTGCCAAACGATCTGCTGGCAGCAATACAGTTAGTTTTTGCAAAGCGTCATATTGTGCAAGCGCCTCAGAGGGTCTTCCCGCCTGTATGAGGGCATATCCCAGATATCGTCTGCTGGATGGGTCATTGCTATCGCGTCTGACTGCCTCAGTGAGGATCACGATTGACTCTTGCGCACCACCGCTGCGCAACTTTTGATAGCCGCTCTTAACCAGATCGGATGTGGTGATGCTAGTGAGATCAATATGGTCTGACGAAGCAGCAGGCGAGTCCTTTATCGGCCGGTTCTGTTCCGTTGAAGACAACGCTGCTGACGCCTGAGCGACAGCGATCAAGTCGCTAGTTTTATGAGCGCCGTCGACTGATCCGTTACTGAAGACGCCGGCTGTGGCTGCAACTGGTATGGCACTGCTGCGCACGTTTGCAATCGAATTGCGGGAGCCTGTAGCAGAATCAGAATGCTTAGGTAACACCTGCTGATGTCCGTCGATCGCTGCCTGCTGACTCAAAAATGAGCAACTTATCTGCCCTGCTAATAAAATTACGAACAGGGCTGCTGATGATGCGGCAAGTTTCAAACCGATAGAAGAATTCCTACTCTCTGCTTTGCAATTGTCGCTCTGAATGAGTGATCCAGCAGAACGCTTCGATAATGATGATGACGATTTCGAAGTCGTTTTGCGAAGAAAGCCGTTTCGGATGGTCTTCTCTTGTTGAGAAATGAACTGGCTCCGATTTGTAGGCTGTGCAGCTGTAGGTCGTTGAGTCAGGTTATGAATGGACTGTTCGCGTGTCTTCTGAGCAAAATTTGGGGATGAGGCTGGAGCAAATTTATTAGTAAAGGAAGGAGCAAAGCCGCTCGACAAATAGTCTTGCATATCGATTCACCCATATCTTGAGGATGGCTAGATACTAACAAGGCGTTTGTGAATAATTCCGGTATGCCCTAAAAGCCACCCCTGTCATGCACGGAGCTGACACCGACCCACCAACATGGTGACCAAAACAGCAATGCCCCAGGCCAACATAAAGGCTGAACCCATAAGACTCCAGAAGTGTAGGTGAATTAAATCGTCAAGCTGCCAGTCTCGGGGATTTGAGGTGCGGTAGACCACTCTTACGGTCTCTCCATACCCTATACCAGGCCACTGTTCAACCGCGGCTGTCGTTCAACGTTTTCATCACAGCCAAAGACTGTTTGCGAAAGCGATCTTGAATCAGAATTGCCAGTGGCCAGAACAGCGCAACTAAACGATGGTTTGGTCTTGAATAAGCAAGTATTTGATAAGTAACAGAATCAGACAATTTATCCCACTCAAGGATAAAACTCTCCTCGCCTTGTTCAACATGGCTGGGCAGCGTGCCGTAGGCATACCCAAATCGGCTCTTCTCCTCTGACCATTCATCAATCGTGTAAATGATTCGGCAAGCATTCACCGACCACATAATGAAATGATTGGCACCAACTACCAGTGTCGTATTTGGTGCTACAGGTGGCTGCGGTGGATACAGCTCAATCCAATCCATACTTAAGTGGTGCCATGATTTAATTTGGTCAACGGCAGTAATGAAAGCAGCTTCTCCTGTGCCCAATGTTGTCTGAACAAAGTGCTTACGATATCGCGGATCCGAGTGGTCCTTCCCCAGACGAGTCATCTCAATGCCCGGGTAGCGCACCCCTAACTGCGATTGTTCCAAAAGGAAATCGCTCAACTGCGTTTCAGTTGGTTTGTATCTCAGCAACACCTTAGATCTTCCCTGGCAGCATAACTAAGAACCACCTCAGCAGGTAAGTACCGCGCATGCAATTTGTCAAGCAAATGCAGCGACAGCCAATTACATCCTTTCAGTATCAGGCAACAACAACGCAAAGCAAAGTGCAAACAAACCCATACACAAATCCAGCGAAGCAATGTGCTTCTGTTTGCGCATGGTAAGCAAATTCAAAATAATGCCGAACATCAATCCCGAAAAAAGCGAGCTGCCAATGCGAGGCTTTTTAATAGTAACAACTCCGATGGCAACCTCGGCTACACCAGCGCACCTCATCGCATTTTTTGGCGACATAGGCAAAATTGGTTTGATCAGAGGCGAAATGTACTGCTCCCAGTCAGTGATCAAATTGAAGTACTTGTCAATGCCCGCCACTAACGGCACGCCAACAAATATAAGATGCATCAATTTGAAAACAAAGCGCTGCTTCAGCCTGGTCGGCACTGGTGGTCTTTCTTTAACGTCTTTAGGTTTGGACTTTTTCACTAAATTTTACTTCCGTATCCAAGTGTCTATGCTGAACATTTCAACGCGCGGATGCATCCGTGCGCTACCAGTCCCGAGTTGAGACGATAATTTTAGTTAGCTGTTCCCTGGATTGCAAAGCTCTGCCGCTACGGGGAAGGTCGGAACTTGTTCAATAAAACTGAACTACGAGCAAGCTCAGTGGCATTACAGGCAGTGCCATATCATTTAACGGCTATCGGTCGACTTGCCGTGCATCAAACGTAATAGCCCTTCCACAATACTCCAGGGGTGAGGCGGGCAGCCAGGTATAAACAAGTCGACGGGCAAGACTGCCGCCACACCATTAGCCTCGGTGTAACCGTCTCTGTGCACACCGCCGGAACAGGCGCACGTACCAACCGCCACAACCTTCCGAGGTTCAGACATGGCCATGTAACAAGACTTGAGTGCTTCGTGCATGGAGCGGGGCACAGGCCCCGTCACAAGCAACACATCAGCAAACCTCGGCGAAGCCACAATCGATATGCCAAATCTCTCCATATCGAAAATTGGATTTGTACACGCCGATATTTCAAGGTCGCAGGCACTGCAGCCAGTAGAAACTACCCGACATGCTATCGATCGTCCAAATATATTATCTGTCTCGGATACCTTAATTGAAGTCACCAGATCGGATGACGTCGCGGTTGACAAAATCAACTCGCTCAACTGGCTGCGAGCCGTTTTGACCGTATCATTCCGCACTATTGTTCCTGTCGGACACTGTGAAATACACAATGAACAGTTTATACACGCGCTCAGGTCTATATCCACATTTCGCTTTATTCCCTCGTCGCTGTAAATCGAAATAGCATTCGTCGGGCAAAGGTCTCGACAAGTTTCGCACTGAGGAGCACATTCTTTCTCAGTTAGTTTGGGTAACGAGCGCGTCTCCGCAGGCAGAGTCGGCGGAATCTCTTTTATCGTCACCACATTCTCTTTCAGCAAATAAGCAAGCAACTTCAGCATACTAATACCTCACAGATCGTGACCGCCGTATGACAGCGCGAAACTTTTGTTGCACAGTGGAAAGTCAGCCAGAAGATTGCTTCTTACGGCAATTGCAAGCGCGGTCCAGTTGTTGACACTGGCATCCTTGATTGCATACCGTTTTAACTTTCCAAATTCGTCCGTGCAGGCCATGTGAATCAGCTCACCACGGTGCGACTCAACAACGCCAATTCCAAAACTATTAGCGGGCAGATCTCTTGGCAGATTTCGAAACACTGAACCTGCTGGCATGGAATCTATGAAAGATTGAATAATATTCAAACTGGATTTAACCTCGGCAATTCTTACTTTCGTGCGTGAGAGCACATCTCCGCCACTTTCACTATTTACTGCCAGGCTGACTTGAGGATAGATACCGTGAGGGAAGTGCTGACGTACGTCATACACAAGGTCGCTGGCTCGGGCGGTTGGACCAGTCAATCCGAAGTCCGCGGCCAGCCGTCTGGATACGCGACCAATTTTATCCAGGCGATCGATCGCTACTTGATTGGATAGCAGCGCGTTTAAAGGAGATAGAATTTTGTTCTGTAATTGAGCGGTCAACGTTTGCAGCTGCAACAGGTGATTGTCTGGGTCTAAGAGCACTCCTCCCGGACAAACAAATCCGCGCATCAATCTACTGCCGCAGATAAGCTCGCCCATCTGCAAGGCCACGCCACGTAATCGACTCAGCGTCGCCGCTACACCAAGGTAACCAATGTCTCCGGCCAATCCACCCAGGTCACTGATGTGCATCGCAACTCGCTCGACTTCCAGGGCCAAACTGCGCAAGTAAAGTGCGCGGTCAGGCACTTCAATGTCACACAGATCTTCAATTGCCGTTGCATGAGCAAGGGCATAGGCAACGGCGCTATCGCTGGCAACCGCTTCGGCTATAAAGCGCTGCTTACTCAAAGGAGTTTCGACTATTCGTTTTTCCACCCCTCGATGCAAGTAGCCCAGGCGGATCTCGAGATTGTATACAACTTCGCCAAGACAACTGAAGCGAAAATGTCCGGGCTCGATGATACCGGCATGAATGGGTCCGACCGGCACTTCATAAATGCCACTACCGCTGACTTTCATCGGAGTGTGACTTCGATGAGGAAATGCTGAATCCTCCAGAGCTCCTGGTACAAGTGGAAAGAATGATTCTCGAAAAGCTTGGTGCAACAAATTGTGCTTCAAACGCGGATGACCGACTGGAAACAGACCAAACATGTCCCACACAGATCTCTCCTGCCAGTGAGCCTGTGCAATGTGAGGGGTTAGAGATTGATAGCGATTCGACTGCAGTGGAGTGTGCCAAAGTTCCGCTTCACCAGAAACCGTATGCAGTATCAAAGTGATCAGCTGCGCACCATCGATGGACGTAATTAATCCAAGCCGGGTACCAGGTTGATGCAAGCGCTCCTGGAGCATGGCAGCTCTGTCGATATCGAGTACAGTTAGTTCCTTCAGTCTCAAAGTGTCTCCAAAATTATTTGTGCCAGTCCTGTCACACCAAGCATTAGGGAACAAAAACACAAAAGTATAGGGACAAGAACAGAACTGAAAGGCAGAGATAGTTTGTTCACCTGTTTAGGTGACCCCAGAACCATATTTAGAACGTGTACGCTGATGGCTACAAAACTCAACGCCAGTGACAAGATCAAAACTACTGCGCAAAGTACTTGAGCTGAATCTGAAGCTTTCAGAAGTATCAGCCACTCTGATATAAAAGAGCCGAATGGAGGCATTCCAGTCAGCGCCGCAGCCGCCAATACCAGTGTAAAAGCTAAAGCAGGGGAACTTGTCAGCACTCCCCGAATTTGTGACACGTCTTTTGACCCATTGAGCTGAATGATGTTGCCGGATAAAAGAAACAACGCGACTTTGGCTAAACTGTGATTTACGGCTTGCAAGAAAAAAAGCGATGGCGCACCTAGTCCGATTGCAGACAGCATGATGCCGACATTTTCAATACTCGAATACGCCCACAATCTCTTAAGTCCCATCTGATTGACAAGAAAGAGACTCGATGTCAGCGTCGTGAGAGCACCCCAAATTATTGGCACTTCTGTTGCAAGTACGGCGTGATCAGTATGTTTGACTAGTTCTGTCAATCGACAAATAGCAAAAAGGGAGCAGTTCAGAAGACTGCCAGATAGCATGGCCGAAGCCGGCGCGGGAGCTTCCGAGTGCGCATCAGGCAGCCAGGTATGCAAGGGAAAAAGTCCCGCTTTCGTGCCGTAACCAAGTAAACAAAAGATATAACCTAACTGGACAAACTTCGGCTGCAACTGTTTGGCCGAATTTGTCAGCATGCGGATATCCAAAGTACCCGCTGAACTATAAAATTGACTTGAAGCAAAAAAGAGAATCGTGCCCAGCAAAGCGAAAGCGATACCAACGCTGCAAACAATTAGGTACTTCCACGTAGCTTCCAATGCATGTTTGTCTCGACCGTAATAAACCAGAGCCGCGGAAAACAAAGTCGTCGCTTCTATGGCAATCCACATAAATCCTAGATTCTCAGAAATAAAAACAAAATCCATTGCGCATAAAAAGAGCGCCGCATAAAAATAGAACCAACTCTCATTTCTTGGTTCGGTCAACCGACCTAACTTGTCTTCGTTTCTGAAAAACAGAGCTGCATGACTAAATGAACTTGCCGCCACCACGTTTGTCAGAATGACAAAAGATGCAGACAATCTGTCTATGCCAAAGTCAGTAAACAGACTTACCGAGCTGTTACCTCGATAGAAGACTGGAGCCGTTATAAACAGCACTATAATAAGCTTTAGCCAAATCAATCCAGTTATTGAAATTCTTAGTGTCGAGTTAGGAACGCGAAAAGCACAGAGCAGACAGATAGCCAGTGGAATGAGAGAAATAGAGAGTAGTTCAAACATGCTTTAGTCTCGCAGGTCTTTTAACTGCGCAATATCGATATGTTCGAAGTTCTTTTGAATCTTGAAAATGAGCAGTCCTGCCACCATCACAGCCACCAACAAATCAAGGAGTATACCCATCTCTACCATGAGAGGCATCCCTCTTGTTTGAGTCAAGGCAAACGTGTAAATGCCATTTTCGATCACAAGAAATCCGACAACTTGACTGATAGCCAATCTTCTCGCCAACATCAAGATTAAACCAGAGAGTAATAAGGAAATCCCAGCGGAAGCGCCTGGCCACGAGTGCCCCGCAGCGTGGGAAACAGGAATTTCCTTTGCTAGAGCAAAGCTTAAAACAAAGAGAATCAAGCACAAATGCATTGACAACGGAGCCGGAAGAAAACTTCCTATATCACGTTGAGCCATGAGCTTATCACTGATCCATGACAGAAATAGCGGCACTGTGAAGGCCTTAAAACAGAAGATCAAAAGAGCAATTACGTACAATTCCCGATCGCCGGTGATACCACCCATGAAGGCAGTTGCAAGAGCAATCAAAACAGTTTCAATAGCAAACAGTCCGAGATTGACGCTCAGGTGCAAGGAACCTAAAGTCAAACAAGCGACCAGAGCAGCCATGAGCAAACAGAGTTCAGGAGCGGATAAATTCATAAAGATGTATTACCTGCCATTGCCACAAAAACAGAAATCAGACTCACGGTCACAATGTAGGCTACGAACTCTGGCACCTTTCGCCATTGCAGCTTAACCACCAGACTCTCAAGAATGCCCACAAAAATCGCCATCAAGAGCACACCTATCAAAACCAAAAGTTCTTGTTGGAATGGCGCCAGCGTGGCAAATCCAGCCCAGATTCTCAGATAGCATTGAGCCGACAGAGCTAAAAACAGAGTTAGTTTCAACATGCGTGTAAACTCGAGCAAGAACAGGTTTCTGGCTGATGCTTCAAGCGTCATTGCCTCGTGAATCATTGTCAACTCCAAATGAGTCGTAGGATCGTCAACTGGCATTCTGCCGAGTTCCGCGAGGCTAGTAAGAAAAATAGAAGTTCCCGCGCAAAACCAGACCAGAGAAACGGTGGAGAAGTGACTGAACGAAAAAATAGCACCAAGATCAGTACTGTTAGCAATAATCGACAGGGACACAAGTGCCAGACACAGCGCCGGTTCCACAAGCAGATTCAATGTTACATCTCGACTGGCCCCAAAAGCTCCGAAAGCTGACCCACTGTCCATCGCTCCCAGCAGGGTAAAAAAACGCTCAAGGGCGAAGAGATATATAACAGTAAATATATCTGCATGAGGAGACCATGGTTTGATCGGCACCCATGGGATAAACCAAGCTAGTGCAAATGTGGTTGACAGTCCGACAACCGTAGATAATCTGAAGACACCACACATAGTGTCACTCAATGTCTCTCTCTTTTTAGTCAGCCTATGAAGGTCGAAAAATGGCTGCCAAACAGCAGGTCCCACTCTATTTTGTAGTCGCGCTTTTGTTTTGCGCACTACGCCCAAGCAAAGAGGCGGAAATATAATCACCGTCAAAAGATAACTGCTCCAGGTTGCAATGCTACTCAAAATGCAACTCCTAAAAGCAGGAGAATGATTAGAGTCGAGCAAACGTAGAGAAGGTAGATATGTATGCTGCCTGCTTGCAGCCGAGCAATCGACCTGGACGACACATTGACCATGGCAAGCAACGGCGCATAGACTTTTGTTTCCAGAATCGAAATGATTCGAGTCTCAACATGTATTCGTTCAGGGAAATGACGTCTGTCAGCTCCGTCAATTTTGGACAGGTTGTGATAGCGAAGCAGGGGTCGAAAAATTCTAGCGGACGGTTGAGCAAATGAATCGGCAGTAACTTGTGCTTTAGGGCTTAAACTGCCGTAACCGCAATCCCAGGTTACATACTTTCGTGTTTTCACTGGATGCAAAAAGAGGAAATAGCAGGCCAGGCTGGTGCCAATTAAGGTAATAACAATGAAAGAAGTCGGAAGACTGACTTCGACCCGCACTGTCGGCAAACCACTGCTTGCCAGGGCTGAACCAACGCTCGTTAGCATCGCATTTGCAAACAGTCCAGACAGAACACAGCATGAAGCTAAGAAAACCAGGGCAACTGACATAGCAATGGAGCGCTCACTTGCCTCAGCGGCGTTGGTGCTGCGTGCCTTCCCTAAAAACGCAACTGCTAATGCTTTTACCAGTGCAGAAAGAATTAGCGCTCCCACTGCTGAAAGCAAACAGATTGACAATACGCTGGCGGTCTTTTCCAAAATAGCGCCTTTCACGCATATATTTTGAAAAAGCGCTTGGTAGAGCAACCATTTGCCAGGAAAGCCGTTGAGCGGAGGTAAGGCGCACGCGGCCAAACATGCAACTGTCATACAAATCCACGTCGTGGGCATTTGTTTGGCCAGTCCACCAAGATATTCCAGGTCCAAACGCCCAGCAGATTTCTCAATTGCGCCGGTGCCGAGAAACAGCAGCGATTTAAACAATCCGTGGTTCAAACAATGCACGATGGCGGCAACAAGAGCCATATGCGCGATTAACACTTGCTTGTTCGAACTTGCATTCAAGCTGAATGCAATGCAAATCAGAATCAGTCCCAAATTTTCAATGCTTGAGTAGGCAATTAGCTTCTTAAGATTGTTTTGCACAAGCGCAAACAGAACTCCCCAGAACGCTGTAATGCAGCCTAATACGAACGCCGTCCAGATCACGTAAGGTGAATTTAGATGACCCATCACCAGAATCCTCACCAGCGCAAGCATGGCAACTTTGCTCATAAAGCCGCTCATAAAGGCTGATGAGGTAGACGGGGCCGCTGAATATGCATACGGAAGCCAAAGATGAAAGGGCCAGATGCCTGCCTTTATGCACAGTCCAGTAAGTATCAAGAAAGCCGGCCAATACGTCGAAGGACGTGAAAAGTCCCAGTTGACGAAAATCCAACTATTCGTCAAAACGTGCATCCACAAAAAACCTGCACAGAGAACAGCACTCGCTATGCGAGTCGCACCCAGATAAATCAAAGCAGCTTTGCGCACTTTCTTCTGAAGATGATCGCTTGCTACAAGAGCAGCAGAAGAAAGTGCCATGATCTCCCAAAAAACAAGAAAACAGATGGCATCGGCGCTAACCACAACTAACAACAAAGAGACCGCCAGGAGAAAAAAAGAGACCCAATACTGTCCTTTATGAATATTGTTGTATTGCTGTAAGTAGTCCGGACTAAAAATTGCAATTGCTATCGTCACGGCCGAGAACAGAAAGATAAATAGACGTGCCAGATCGTCGCAGCGGAAGTTAAGCGAAAAAACGCCTAACAAAAATGGCGGCGTATAGGTAAGCTCCGTTCCCCACGTTATCGTGGCCCACACCATGACACTGAGGGAGAGAAGACAGAGCAGTGCACTAGCGATCTTGCTCGAGAAGTCTCGCATTAAGGCAATTGCGAAAAGGCAACTTGTTGCTGAGGCAATTGCTGCACAGTATAGAAGTTGCTCAAATTCCGATGAAGACGAAAACTGCACGAGTGCACCAAGACTCCATAACTCTTTTAGTGTATGCGTAATTGCACAAATATGCAATTACGCAATTATGATAGTCTTAACACAGCGTTATTCGTTTAAATTACAGGAGTCCGCCATTGAAAGCACTTTACTACGTGCAAAGCCTCGGCGGTTGCATTAATGATGCAAGCATTGAGTTGTTGATACGCATTCACTCCTGGATCATCAATGCTCAAAATGAGGTTGCTACTTTTGATGCTGACACAAAATCATTCTGGGTAAAGTAATGACGGAATCAATGGTCAACTTCACAGCACAACTTTTCAAAGCTGTTTCGACCCCGCTACGCATTCGGATTCTCAATGAGTTGAGAGGTGACGAATTAACGGTTTCGGAAATAGGTGCAAGGCTGAAAGTTGGATTGCCTAGTCTCTCTCAGCAGCTATCTGTCCTACGTGCTAAAAACCTCGTCGGAACACGAAAACACGGAAGCAATATATTTTACTCTTGCAAAGACAAAACGATCTTCCGATTACTTGATGTAGCCAAAAAGATATTTGATAACCATCTGGTTGATGTAGAGAGAACTCTTAGAGAAATTCGATAAGATTCGATCGTTTCATCGTCACTGCAGGTGGTTCAATGTTTCTTGAATATCGACGAGATGGTTGTTAAAGATTTCTTTGGCCACATCTAACAATTCAAAAACTGTGCGATCGCTGCATGAGTAGTGGATACTTGTTCCCTGTCGTCTTGCGATAACCAGTTTTTTTCCCTTCAGAATGGCTAGCTGCTGAGAGATATTCGGCAGTTCTATGTCCAGACGGTCTCGTATCTCCGAAACTGTCAACTCCTCATCGCGTAACTCATCCAAAATTCTAATGCGAATCGGATTAGCCAGCGCCTTAAAAAACTCGGCTTTGAATTCTGTCAACTTCTCTCTAGAGACCGCAGCCGCTGCTCCGGCTGACAACTTTTTAGCTCGACGACGATTTGGAGACATTCTGCCCTGCTTTCCTAAAAACTTTCGACCTTCATTTCCAACTATAATGTAAAACTAACCAATCAGAGTGCAAGGTTTGCATTTTTTACTACACGCCAGCGTTAAAACAACCAGCTATTACTCATTTTTCCGCACTATTGGCAATAAGAGCCATCAAAGCTTCTTCCCTAGCGATTTCTCTATTTCTCAGTTGTGACTGAAGGCTGAGAGCCCTAAAAAGCATATCGGAGCTGACCAGTCCAACCTGTAGCAAGGTTCTACCGATCTTGATGTTGTGCCTGGAACTCAGTTCAAGTGCAGCCGAAAGGTCCTTCAGTTCAATTATTTTGGCGTCGACTAGTAACATTCCTAGTTTGAATTTGTCGCCCCTGTCGTTGAGCATCTGAATTTTCTCTAGGCGCTGCTCCAGTTCCAGTGCCGTTACAGCCAATCGCGCCTGTTTTACTAAATACGGATTGCGATGATTGGTCAAGGCCAAAAGGATCTCTTCACATAAGTCGAGTTGCGTGACTAGGCCAAGACGGCTTTCCCAATCATCGCTTTCGGCAAGCTCATTTAAACAATCGATTGGACATGAGGTATTGAAAGCTGCAGCAAGCCTGACAGAAATATTTTTATCGCGACAGAGTGTGCGCAGTAAATCTGGTGCAGTATAGACGTTCGCGGCAACCGCTGTTCTTATCCAACTGGCAGGATGTTGTGATAGGCGTTCGTTAGGCATTGCTACAGATACCATGATCCAAATTGTGAGCTGGTAGCTTTCTGTTTGCATTATTGCATACTTGCGCAACTATGACAATACTCTTACTAGCGGCTCTGCGGCTATATTTGTTTGAAACAAGAATATAATCTGAACCAGCTCGATTGATGCAGCAATCTCGGTTGACAGATCCAAGAAGCAGTTGCTAGCTTAGTATATGCATACTTGCATAGTTGCGAAAGTTATTGGAGCAAAGTAGATTAATGCCTAATTGCATATTAGTTGGCAATCTTGCTATCGAAACAACTGAGGACTCAATTCACAAAATATTCTCGAGAATCGGATTAGTACAGCACGTATCTTTCGTTGTCGATCACAAAGGAGCTCATCGAGGTTTCGCTTATGTGATTTTCGACACTCGCATTCAAGCGCAAAAAGCAGTTGAGAGTATGAACGGAATCGAGTGTGACAATCGAAAACTAACTGTTAATTTTAAATCCGCACCAAAGATACACAAGCAAGGATTACTTTCTCGAATCTTCAACTTTTACGGTAGGGAGTAAGTCGTGCCTCCACCAACTATGAAAACCAGCATCGAGCAAGTTGTGATCAATTATCAGCTTAATATGCTAATGATGGCTCGCACTTTCGCCCAATCTCAGCAAGCTGTAATGGTTGCATACCTTCAACAATGCACCACTTGTGATACCGCAACCGGCAACGTTTCGATTGCAAGTAATACTGCGGTAGGCAACAATCTCTCCCCGTCACCTGCCCAGTTCACCCCGTTTTCCAGTTTGCCAGCACCCCATTCACTTTCGGCGCTAACCGGGCTATCAGAACCAGACAGCATTAGTCAGACCGAAATCGAAACTACAAAAATGCAGCCTTTAGATGAAAACCAATCGCTCCTTGAGTCGGCTCAAGTCACAGCGCAAGTTGTCGACAACAACAACAACAACAACAACAACAACAACTATATGACAGATGCAGACGTAGACGAGCTTGCTCAGAACTTTGTCAAAATCCTGTCTGAGAGAACCGGTTATCCGCTCGACATGCTCGAACCGAAGCTTGATCTTGAGACTGACTTGGGTGTCGACTCGATCAAGCGAATCGAAATTCTAAGCGCCTATCGGAAAGTACTTCCAATTCACATTCAACCACTGTTGGAGAGTCATATGGAGGAAGTGGCAGGGTTAAGAACAATAGAAGAAGTCTCCAGATGGATTCGAAGTGTTTTAGATGGACATGTTCAACGTGATTTGAACAGTCAGCCTTAAGGGAAAACGGCAAACAGTGAATTCAAACCTTTCGAACGTTGGATAAATATGATGGAAAACAACACACAATTCGTGATTGCAACAGACTGGATTACAATTCTTGCTAGACAGATATCAGATTCATTGAAACTAGGTGTGATTCTAATTCAGTGGAATATCCAAGACAATTTATTTGTTATGAGAATCGAAGGTGACGGCGGGAAAAAAGTTGCAAAACTCTTTGAACCATCAGAACTGGCTTCATTTCCGTTGGAAGGAGAAAATCGAGCAGTCTTCGAGGCGCAATTAACTCGTCTTCTAGAGTTCTTTAAAAAAAAGTAGGAAGGGTGCGGCGTGGAAATTAAGCCCTATTTTTGCTCCTTGATGATTTGTTGCTCGGCACGCAGCCAGTGTGTCAAATCGTCGCCTTGTCTTCCTGACTCAATCCAAAACTGGTAAGCCAAATCCGCGATAGAGGTCCTTTGAATTGGGGCTTTCTCCAATTTTGGCTGAGATTCCTTTTTAGCTATTTTGATCACTTTACTCTTTTTTGTGACATTACTCATGCCTACTCCTCGATAAATCCCAAACATCGTACTTTCGTAACGAGTCGAGGACCAATAACCTGATGAACCATTGCCGAATCAACGACAAAGATTACCTGATGACCACTCAACAAAATTGCGAGTTTTCGCAATTTCGCAATTAGAGCAAAATGATAGCAGCCGTATTGCAGTCAGTCAATTACAGTTTACCTAAAGTGACGAAACTTGGGTCGGCAGTTAACAAATTGAAGCACCATATCTAGTGGCTATAATCATATACGGCGCCAACCGTTCGATCAATTTGCGCACCGAATGCGGTGAGAGACTGGAAATACCTTTGCTCACACGTAAGTTATTCGAGGCCAAGACAAAATAAAACTACAACAATGGCAAGTAGAGAAATAAAGAATACCAACAACACTGCTGCTAAAAAACAAAGGCGACTTCCAAAACGAAAGTCGCCCTGCATAAAGATTGCGCGGTAAGAGACTCGAACTCCTAACCCCCTCGGTGTAAACGAGGTGCTCCACCATTGAGCTAACCGCGCACGGAAAAACAGTCTAACATCTTTGCTTCCCTTGGCTAGGGCTGGGTTCGCTTTCGTTAACTGGCTTTACGACGAGATCGATTTTTCCAGCCGAACTCATCAGCAACTCACTGAAATCTAATCTTGTCATCCTGGAACAGAAGATCCAAATCCGAGTCTTCAGGGTAGAATGAAAACCATTATCATATCCACCATGGAAATTTTTATGCACTTTGGGGCAAAAAAGCTGATTTTTACGGGCGTTGCGGTTTTGGGCTTCTCGGTCCAGTGCGCCTGTGCCGGTCCTATGCTGAAAATCGGGACGGAAGAGTCTTCCTATTACAAAGATGCCGAAATAGTCCACTGTCCGAAGCCTGAGATTCCCTCGGAACTCCATGAGCAGTGCTTCAAATCATGCTGCCTGGCTAAATTCACCATCAAACAAGACGGCGTCAGTTCGGTCAAATTACTTTCGTCCACGGGTAGCACTGAGGTTGACGAAATTGCTGTCAGCACGCTACAACGTTGGAAGTTCAAACCGGCCACTGTGAACGGAAAACCGGTAGAATCTGCCAAGAAGATTAAGGTTGAATTCGAAGTCGAAGAATGACCCACAACGACCGGTTGACGAAAGGCGCGAAGAAAGTATTGGAGATTTTGGGGCGGTCAGAAGAACTGACCAGTGCTCAGGATATCCACAGTCGTTTGCGCACTGATGACGAGCGGGCGCCGGGACTGACGACTGTGTATCGCTCCCTGGAATCTTTAGTCGGGCAAGGTTTAGTGCAGGCCGTCGATCTCGGAGACGGCGAGCGTCGCTATGAAGTGGTGAAGCCAGGCGAGCATCATCACCACTTGATTTGCGATAAATGCAACAGCAGTGTGCACCTGGATCAATGTCTGGTCCACGACCTGGAAGATGCGATTAAGTCTAAGTACGGATTCAGCACTCGCGCCCACATCCTCGAGATTTTTGGCACCTGCTCAGATTGCCAGTAATCAAGCCGAAGTAATCAAATCTGCGTCTGTAGTTAGCCACCAATGGTGGTGACTACCGTGTGCTATTTCAGTTCGTCTATCTCGGCGTATTTCGGCGCTCGAGCCGATCGTTCAGTCGTGACTTTTGTGCGGCAAAGACAATTTACGCGTGGAAGGTTCCAATCGCTTCAAACCCAGTCTGTCTGTCATGATAAGCAACTTGTCGCCAACGCCGAGAATGTTGTTCGGAGACGGATTCCAATCAACCTCGCCGCCATATTTCTCGTGCAGAAGCACCGTAACTTCGTGTTGATGACGAATATCGTCGACAGTCTGTCCGACGAGAGCAGTGTTAGCTTCGACAATAAGCTGAATGGCGTTGATAATCGTGCCACCAAATTCGAATGAATCAACTATGTCTCCGCTGATAGCCGCTTGAGCAAACAATCTCGCCGAACGGGCCGACGAGCTGTAAGCACCATGAATGCCAAGATTTTTTTCAATCTTCTTAGCCATTTTCTGGTCGAACATTCGCACGACCACACGGATATTTGGGTTCAACTCACGCGCCGTTAAAACCGCTTCAAGATTGACGAGATCGTTGTCAGTTACCGCGATAATCGCTTTCGCCTTATCGATGTTAGCCACGAGCAACATCTGCGAATCACGTGCATCGCCCATTAGCACTGGCACATCGATGCCAGCCACTTCGTTGACGAAGCGACTCTCGGCATTTTGTTCGATCACAGTCACAGTCTCGTCAAATTGCCGCAGATGCTGCACTACGCGCACTCCAACGTTGCCCAACCCACATACCACAATGTGATTCTCAAACGTCGACGCGATCATTTTTTGCCACTCCCCAGAATACCGTTGGTGCTGAAACAAAAGATTCCCAAGATGCACGACGCCTTCGGCGATCGTAACTAGACCCAATAGGGGCAAGAGGAAGAACAGGGGCGAGATGCGCCAATCATCCACATAGTTGAGTGGACTCTCGAAAAACATCATCAGCCACACGTAGTAAATGGTCTGGGTGATGCTAAGGTGAGGATGGTTGAGCTCGGCACGCGGATAGAACGCGTAGAACAGCAACGACGAAACTGTTACGGCACATATGAAGATGATGAAGAAGCTTTTGAACTCCTTCAAAAGCACGCGAACCAGCAGCATAAGCTGCTTGCTTCGCCTTTCGACATAGAAAACCCTTCCGGATGCCAAGATAAAATCCCACTCAAGGAAACCACAGTATATTCGTATTTTGAAGTTTTTCAGAAGTGACAGAACCAGCGATAACGGGCATCTCTAAATTACAGCCGATTTCTTGTGCCGCATCTTGCCAAGTAATCAGGAGAAAAACAAAATGGCGCTACTCTTCGTCATTCGATAAAGTAGTGAAGGTCTTTCAGGAAATATGATGAGTCCACCATCAACCCCAGACGCGGAGACGCGAATTCTCCTAGTAGAAGATGACCTGGCGTTCACCGCGTTGATTTTGGCGTACCTGTCTGAATTTCCTAATATAAAACTTGATTCTGCTTCGACTTTGACTGCGGGTTTGGATCATTTGCGCCGCGATGATTACGACGCGATTTTGCTCGACTTAAATTTGTCAGATTCGCGAGGAGTGGTAACACTTAAGACGATGCGCGAACATGCACCGCGAGTACCGATTGTCGTTCTCACTTCTACCGATGAAGACGACCTGGCAATCCAGCTCTTGCAAAATGGTGCGGAAGAGTACGTAGTGAAGTCTTCCGTGCGACTAAACAAGCTCGTGCGTGTTATCAAAGTCGCGATCGAACGAAAGAGAGTGACTGAGCGGTTGGGTCTTTTGGAGTCAGTTGTTCTCAATACCAATGACGCTGTAGTAATTGCAGAACACAACAAGGGATTGCCGAAAGAAGGTCGCAAGATTGTTTTTATCAATGAAACATTTACGAAGCTTTCGCAGTATCAATTCGACGAAATTGTCGGAAAACCGATAGCACCACTTTTCGCGCCAAGCTCCGAACAAAGTGCCATGCTCGATGCCAACGCGGAGCAAGGATCGACCGTGCAGACGGAAGTACCGCACATAAGAAAAGATGGAACACAGTTGGATGTCGACTTGAGCATGTTTCCGGTTATCGATGAATCTGGCACCATCACTCATTGGGTATTCATGTTCAGGGATGCGACTGAGCGAAAAGACTCGGAGGAGACTCAACGACAAATTCTACTGATGAAGCAACGCGAAGACTTTGCTGCGGTGCTCGCGCATGATCTGAAGACACCCGTTATTGGAACTAATAGACTGCTTGGAATTTTGCTCTCCGACACGCTTGGACCGCTGACAAAGGAACAGCGTGACTTACTCTTATTGATGCAAAAGGATAGCGAACATTCGCTGCAAAAGATTCAGAACGTCTTGGAAGTATTCCGGTTCAACGTCTCAAAAAATGAACTCAAATTGGTGCCAATCGATTTGGTGCCGATTATCAATGACTGCATCGCTCAACAGAAAGCCAGAGCCACAGCCCGCGGTGACCTTCAATTCAAAGTGGATTCTCCAGAGTCGGTTCCCAACGTTGTAGCAGATGAAGCCGCCGTGCGAAAGATTTTGACGAATATCCTGGACAATGCGACGGAATTTTCTCCAACTAACGCCACCATCACACTAAAAGTAACCGATGCCAGAGATAGTGTGTCAATCAGCGTGCATGACCACGGACCTGGCATTGCCAAAGATTTGCAGCCCTTCCTCTTCGACCGAGTCTGGCAAGGCGGTCCAAAAACGCAATATACAGCGAGCACCGGTTTAGGACTCTATGTGTGCAAGCAATTGATAAAGGCGCACGATGGCACCATCGAGTGTGTTAGCGAAACCGGCAACAATTCTAGTTGCACAATCATAATCACGCTAAAAAAAAGGTCGGATGCTTAACATCCGACCTTTGAGCAAGTAACAGCTAGAGCGGGGTGGTGGCTCCCGACTATTCCTGATGCATCGTTGAATTATGCATTAGTTCAAGTACTCCTTTAACTGTCCAACTTTCGAATTGCCTCGCAGTTTTTTCAAAGCGCGAGTCTCGAGTTGTCTTGCTCGCTCTCGTGTGATACCTAGACCCATTGCACATTCCGCCAGACTCTTCGGCTTGTCGCCACTGAATCCGTAGCGCATCAGAAGCACACTTCGTTCGTGCGCTGTCAAATAACTCAAAGCCTCGATCACGTCTTTGTGCAACAGTTTTTGCGCGACTGCTTCGGCCGGCGCAGAGTTTTCATTGTCATCACTCAAGGTCTCCCCAAGGGTGGTGTCAAATCCAGCAGCGCTAGCGGCGTCGAGAGATAGCAATCCTTTCGAAATATCGAGGAGTTTCCGCACCTTCTCAGGCGTGGTCTTCATCGATGTTGCCAACTCTTCGGTGGTAGGCAGTCTTCCTGTTTTTTCACTCAATGCTCTTACTTGTTTCTTCAAACGGCTAAGCATCTCATTCATATGACCAGGCAATCTAATGGCACGAGATTTGTCTGCGATAGCGCGAACGATCGCTTGACGAATCCACCACGTTGCATACGTTGAAAACCTGTAGCCCAACTCGGGATCAAATTTATCAACAGCTTTCATCAGACCGAAATTGCCTTCCTGAATCAGATCAGGGTAGCTTAAACCGCGATTTAAAAAGTGGCGAGCCACACTAACGACCAAACGTAGATTCGACTGAATCAGATTGTTTCGGGCGTCCGCATCGCCTGAGTGCGCAGCTCTAACGAGTTCGATTTCCTGTGCGCCGTTAAGAAGGCTGTAGCGGCCGATTTCTTTCAGGTACATAGTCATCGAATCGTCGTTAAACGAGCGCGCCTGCTCGATCGGTTCGACCTCCAATTCCACCGGCTCAGCAACGCTATCGTCGAAGGATGCTTCGAACTCGTTCCAAGGCTCGTCATTCCAATGATGGGATTTTTTCTGAAGGTTCATTTTCATTTTCATGTTTCCTAAAGTTGGGTCCCCAAGTGTCCGAGTAAGTCTCACTTCCAACTCGGTGGCCTGGGAACCTCTGAATAAATAGATGACCACTTAGCCCCTAAGGTTCCCCAAAAATCGGCACTCTTTATTAAGAAAATGCGAAGTCATGAGCCCCGAAATCCAAACCAGGTGACAGTTTCTCAAAGGATACTATTGGAATTCTGGGCGTTCCAAAAGGCTTATTTGGGGTAGCCGAGCGTTTAATCTCGGCGTCAATTTAGTGTCAAATTCTTCGCCCAAATTCAAAGGAATGTTCTAAAAGTAGTAGAACTAGAACGGGCGGAGACACGCCAACTAAAAATGACAAACTACTGGCGGAAAATTGGTATTCCTTACAGCGCTGCGACGGTGGCAGTAGCTGTGACGACTGCGCTCATTATGGTCGTGCACGCAGACCAGCACGCGTCCAATGTATCGATGCTATATCTTCTGATTGTCACGGTCGCTGCGCTACTGCTTGGGCGCGGCGCTGCGATCTACTGCTCTATTCTGTCGTTTCTGGCTTTCGACTGGTTTTTTGTCGAGCCGCGGCACCAACTCACTGTTCAATCTTTCAGTGAATGGCTGGCGCTATGCATGTTCCTTTTGACGGCGATTATCATTGGGCAGCTGACGGCGCTTTTGCGAAAGCGCATGGAAGAAGCGCAGAAGAGCCGTAACGAAACCGCCGCTCTGGCCGAAGCAAGTTGGGCTGTCGCTTCGGACATCGATCGAGACAGTGTGTTGAAGAAACTGATGGAAACCATCACCAAGGTCTCCTCTGCTGAAGCTGTGTCGATGTGTTTGCACTCAGATATAGATGACGAATCCATATGGATTCACTCGAATTCGCCCGTCGACAGTAGCGAATTATCGAAAGAAGCGATCACACATGCGATGGTACGCGGGCAATCAATCGGTTGGGATGACAGTCCGCATTGGAAAAAAGCGTTTGGTGACTTGAAGAAATCTGAACTGATTTATCTTCCTATTACCTTGAATAACGAAACCTTCGGTGTCATCTGCGTACGTCTCAAACCAGGCGCGATTCTTGAAGACAGCGAGAAAAACATCGTCAACTCGGTGATCAATCACGCCGGTGTAGTTTTGCATCGCGACAAGCTTTTGCAAATTCAAACCCAAGCAAAAGCACTTTCAGAAGTGGATCGATTGAAGACGGCGCTACTGTCAATGGTGTCACACGACTTTCGCAGTCCACTCACTTCTATCAAAGCAAGCGTGGGCAGCATGCTGCAAGCGAATTCTACAATCGACCTTGAAACGCAGACTCAACTTCTTCAAGGAGTCGATCAAGAAGCCGATAGACTGAACAAAATGGTTGGCAATATTTTGGATTTGTCGCGCCTGGAAGCAGATGCCTGGACACCGAAAAAAGAACTTACCACTGTCACAGAGCTGGTTGGATCAGTACTAGACTCTTTCGGTGAAAATGAGAACAAAAGGATCAAGCTAGACATTGCAGATAGAAATAAAGAGTATTCTCTCGACCTGGTGCAAATGACTCAGGTTCTGCGCAACTTAATTGAAAACGCCTTGAAGTATTCGAAAGACGAAATCACAGTCAAATTTTATAACGGTGGAAATATGATGAACATCGATGTTATCGATCAAGGTCCAGGACTTCCGCGCGGAGAAGAAGCAGAAATTTTCAAACCCTTTCATCGCTCTCGATCTCTGCAAGAGTCTTCAACTCCTGGAATGGGAGTGGGATTGGCCGTATGCAAGGGTCTTATAGAAGCGCACAAAGGCACTATAACTGCCTCGAATCAAAGTGGTGGAAGTGGTGGAGCAATTTTTCACATCAGTCTGCCACAAGACAATGGAGATAAAAAAGAACAATGAAGATTCTAGTAATCGACGACGAACCACAAATTCGTCGGGCCTTGCGAGTTGGACTTGAGCAAAATAACTATCAAGTTTTTCTCGCGGCATCAGGTGAGGAAGGGTTAGATCTGGCAGCATCACGGATGCCTGATTTGATCATTCTAGATCTGGCGATGCCAGGCAAAAGCGGATTCGATGTTTGCAAAGAATTGCGCGAGTGGACAAAAACTCCTGTCATAGTTCTATCAGTTCGCGATCGAGAAGAGGATAAAATCAAGGCTCTAGACATGGGGGCGGACGATTATCTGACCAAGCCTTTTGGAATTGGCGAGTTGCTTGCTCGCGCGAGAGCAGTGATGCGCAGGCAGGCTCCAGATGATGAACAAGAGCAATCGACGTTTACGTGCGCAAACCTAAAAGTGGACTTTGCCCACCGTCGTGTCTATTTGTCAAACGAAGAAATCCATTTGACGCCCAAAGAATATGACCTGCTGCGATACATGACGACGAACGCAGATCGCGTTTTGACTCATCGCCAATTGCTCTCGAAAGTTTGGGGTCCAGAGTACGAAAATGATTCGCACACACTACGCGTGCACATAGCCAATCTGCGAAACAAAATCGAAGAGCACCCTGAGCGCCCGTACTTTATCCACACGGAAACGAGAGTTGGATATAGGTTCAGAACGGACCAGGTAGAGAATCACAAAGAGACAGAACCGATCGGTACTTGAGTGTTAAGGAACGCTTGTCGTCCGGTTTCAGAACGTGAAAGCTTTCCAGTTACGGAACGCCCAAGCTTTCCAATGTTTGCGCAGTCAAGTTTGCGGCCGCATCTGGTTGAAAATAGATCCTTTTGCTTGCAATAGATCGCGGTGTATCAATGTTTTTCGATGTTGGTACTGGTCGGAGTTCTGTAGCGACAAGCTGCTTCTCACCTTGCACGACCATCGAAAGCTCAAGCAACATTCGCTTCATTTTCATGACTTCAGCACTGAGCTGCTCGATCATTACAAGCCTGGTGTTCAATGTTGCAATCGATAATCCCTTTTTTTGAGCAACGCTGGCAGTAATAACTCCGAGCTGCGCTTTAGAATCTCTGTTTGTAAAATTGGGGATATTAGCGTCGGAGATCCATCGGTCAACCATCTGATCTTTTCTCGTCTTTCCAGAAGAACTTCCTGGCGGCACCTCATTGAGATAGAGCCAGACTGACGATGGATATTCGATTTCAGGCGAAGTTGGATAGTTGAACAACTTAGCCAGCATGTTAGGCTCAACTTCGGAAGTTTTCTTCTTGCCGTTTACTGCTTTCAGCGTATACAAAGACGCAAATGACGGAATGATACCGGCTAAAATCCCGGTGATACCAGACGAGACTGCGTACACTCCTTTAGTATGAGTGGGAATAGCCAGCCCCTCGCAGACAGCCCACAGTGCGCCATTGCTAATGAAGCTTACGGCATTCACTTTTGCAAGAGTCTTGTCTCGGTCGCTTGCAAAAGTTGAAAGAATTTCGTTGTAAACATTTTGCTCCGCTTTCATCTCAGCCATGACAAAGTCAATTTCAAAATTGGTTCTAGCGATAATTTGCATCGCTTGCTCTTTCGATTCCAGCATGTCGAGGCGTGCTTCTGAGCGCTCAGGCGACGGTGCGAGTGAATCTATCTTCTGCCGCAACGATTGAATTCGTTCAAGCACAGGTGTGAGATGAATATTGCCAGCCAGTTGCACGCTGTTTGCTGACACACTGCTGCTGCTCAGATTGATGCCGGTGCGAAGAATTTGTTTTGGAAAAGCGTTTGTATTGGCGCCCGCTTCACTAGGGTTGGCGACCGACGCCAGCTCATTAGTAGTATTGGCATTAGCGCTGGCAATGCATGGACACGCGTGCGATAACATTGCCGCGATGGCTAACGTACTCAAAAGCTTGCTTTTCATTGGGACCTCAAAATATTCCGCATCCAGTCGTTTTTAACAAACCACATCAGTGTAGGACGGTCGACATCAAGATGGCATCAAGAATAATCCAGGCGGAACCAAAAGCACCAAATGTAGTATCACGCCAGGCGTACAAACACTTCGTGACAACCGAGTACAAGCGCGCGCCAATCTGTATCAGAGGGGAATTTCTATTCTAAATATTATCTTTGAAGAATGGCTGCCCTAGTATTATTAAGACACTGCTCGGTTGGTCATTTCACATACTCAGGAGCCTCAATGAGTTCTCGGCGTCACCCAGCTCTAACCACACTCGCGCTTCTTTACATCCTCACTTTAAACGTTTGTGCCTTTGCAGCCGCGCCAAATTCGCAAGAATATCCAACGCAGATTTTGCGGACGGGTGTGGATCTAAACACAACGGATATTTCGCCTAATTCCAGGCAACTCGCCGACATTCTCAAACTCACACCTTTGCTGGAGCGAAATCAAACTCTTCGCAAAAAAATCGACCCTACAAACTTCGATCCAACACTCGAAAATCTAGCGATGGGGCAGCAGCTAATTGCTTGTGTAAGCGAGTCTACTCAAATCATTCAAGAGGCCAATCTGGCCGTTGATTTCGTTTTAGCTGAACTGCAAGCGGAACAAAATATCTACAACGAAATTTTGACTACCTATATCAACGATAGAGATAAAACGACCTTAAGAACAAACGCCATCAGTTACATTTTGAATGGTGCATTGTGGTCAGTTTGCGAGGGGCTCAGCATTCCAACATATTCTGATGCAAAACTCTCAATTCCTTCTGGCATAACTGGAATCATGGCCGGCATCGTTCCATCGATCGCTTCAATTTATGCACTTAAGCAATTGAGTGGTAAGAAGCAAATTTCGGAAAAAGATCCAAATATGCTGGCAAAAATTTTCGACTATCCTGTCACCCCAGAAATCGATTATCCGAAGTGCGTGTGGGATTTCTTGAACACAGCGCAAGTTGGTGAACCACCAACTAAGACCAGGCGCGCTTTATTGATCGAACGATGGATCGTTGACAAAAACATTCCTGGATTTACGGAATCAACCGCAACCAAGCAACTGGATGTGATCACAGCCAGTGTCCCAAGAAAAAAAGCTCTCGACATTTCAGCCTTGAACACGAGGCTGGCGATGCTTCAACAACTTGGAGCAGAAATTCTCAAGATGAAGCGAATGCTGCTTGAACTTTCGATGGTCGTTCACGGCGAAAAAAATATATAAAGTCTTGACCCTTTCTTGATACCCACAGCGGTACATTTACTGTGGGAGCAAAAAGACACATGGATTTTCTATACATAGGCGTTGCCATTTTATTTTTTGCGCTCAGCGCCGCTTATGTCACGGGCTGCGATCGATTGTGATCGCTTGCAAGGCAAAATAATGGACTTCGACAACATACTGGCCGGCACAGCATCCGTAGGGCTGCTAGTGTATCTGTTCTTCGCCCTACTGTATCCAGAGAGAGTTTAGAGATGACCGGCATTGGTTGGTTGCAAATTTTACTGTTCGTGGTGGCCCTCGTTGCGATAACCAAACCGCTCGGCACTTACATGAAGCGCGTCATGGAAGGAGAATCGACACCGCTCGATGCAATTCTAAAACCGCTTGAAACAGTGCTCTATAGAGCAGGCGGCATAGACGAGAAAGCAGACATGCCGTGGACTCAGTATGCGTTCTGCATGCTTGCGTTCTCGGTGGTCACGTTGCTCTTTTCGTATGGTCTTCTGAGATTGCAAGGTGTGCTTCCCTTCAATCCGATGGGATTTTCGACAGCGCAAGCACCAGGTTACGGAACAGCAATCACTCCAGACCTGGCATTCAACACGGCAGTTTCATTTACCTCTAATACAAATTGGCAAGCATACAGCGGCGAGAGTACCATGTCGTATCTCTCTCAAATGTTGGCGTTGGCTTTCCACAACTGGGTGTCGGCCGCAGCAGGAATCTCTGTAGCTGTTGCGATGATTCGAGGCTTCTCGCGATATTCAGCCGCAGGTATCGGAAATTTTTGGAAAGACCTGGTCCGGTCGACTCTCTACATTTTATTGCCACTCAGTCTTGTTGCAGCACTCTTTATGGTGTCACAAGGAGTGGTTCAAAATCTGAGCCCATACGTTCAAGCGACAACAATAGAAGGTGCTCAGCAAACAATTCCACAAGGACCGATCGCCTCACAAGAATGTATCAAGATGCTGGGCACTAATGGCGGTGGCTTCTTAAATGCGAACAGCGCTCATCCTTTCGAGAATCCGACTCCACTGTGCAATTTTGTGCAGATGCTCCTCATCTTCATAATCCCAGCCGGACTGGCGTATACCTTCGGATTGATGGTCAACGACACACGCCAGGGGTGGGCGCTTTTCACGGCCATGACCATACTCTTCATGGCTGGAGTTATTGCGTGCTACGGATTTGAGGCAGCAGGAAATCCCAACATAGCAGCTTTGAAAGTTGATACTTCCACGAGTCATCTAGGCGACCTTGGTGGCAATCAAGAAGGAAAAGAATTGCGCTTCGGCTTGGCAAATTCCGCGCTCTTTGCTGTCATTACAACCGATGCAAGTTGCGGTGCAGTTAACGCAATGCACGACAGCTTCACTCCGCTCGGTGGGCTCGTACCACTTCTGAACATACAATTGGGAGAACTAATTTTCGGCGGCGTTGGAGCTGGTCTTTACGGGATACTGATCTTCGCCATTCTCACAGTCTTCATCGCCGGTCTGATGGTAGGCAGAACACCGGAATATGTTGGCAAAAAGATTGAGAAAAAAGAAGTAAAAATGGCAATGCTGTTCGTGCTTGTTGCGGCCTTCTCAGTTCTAGGATTCACCGCACTCGGTGCTGTGTTGAATTTGCCTGCAGGAAGCCTTTGGAACACTGCCGGCGCGACCTACAACAATGTGAACAACAACGGCGCTCACGGCTTCTCCGAAATTTTTTATGCATTCACATCAGCGACAGGCAACAATGGATCGGCATTCGCTGGCATCACGGTAAACACCCCCTTCTACAATTTGACTCTTGGACTGGCTATGCTCATGGGTCGTTTTTTCATGCAAATTCCAGTGTTGGCAATCGCCGGCTCGCTCAGCACTAAAAAGTATATTCATACGACAAGTGGAACTTTTCCAACCGATGGCATCGTTTTTATAGTGCTCTTGATCAGCGTCATCATTATCGTGGGCGCGTTGACATTCTTCCCAGGACTGACCTTGGGTCCCATCGTCGAGCACTTCTTGATGCACGCCGGCAGACTCTATTAACCGCGTGGAGATAAAAATTGGAACCTGAAATTGCTACGACAAAAAAGAAGTCGCGACCGCTATTCGATCCGCAAATTGTTCGCAGAGCGCTGAAAGATTCGTTTATCAAAATGAATCCGGCAAAGCTTGCAAAGAATCCAGTTATGTTTGTCGTCGGCGTCGGCTGTCTTTTGACTACATTTCTATGGATTCGAAATTTGGTCTCAGGCACATGCACACCTCAGACGCTCTTATTCCAGGGACAAATTACTCTTTGGCTCTGGTTCACAGTTCTGTTTTCGAATTTTGCAGAAGCGATGGCAGAGGGTCGAGGCAAGGCACAAGCCGAAACGTTGCGACGCGGAAGAAAAGAAGCCATGGCGCGCCGACTACTCGATGGCGACAGCGAAGAGATGGTGGCAGCAACAGCGCTAAAGAAGAATGACATAGTATTGGTCAAAGCGGGAGAAATTATTCCCAGCGACGGTGAAGTGATTGAAGGAATTGCAACAGTAAATGAAAGCGCAATTACCGGAGAGTCAGCCCCTGTCATCAGAGAAAGCGGAGGCGACCGAAGTGCAGTTACTGGCGGCACCACGGTATTGTCTGATTGGCTGAAAATCAGAATCTCAGTCGATCCAGGTGAAACTTTTATGGATCGAATGATCGCATTGGTTGAAGGCGCACAACGACAAAAAACGCCTAACGAGATCGCGTTGGATATTCTGTTAGCTGGTCTGACGATCGTCTTTGTGATCGCAGTGGCTACCTTATTACCGTTTGCAACCTACGCGGTGAGAGCAGGTGGATCGGGTCAGGTGCCAGACATTTTTTCACTGGTCTCCCTTCTCGTTTGCCTGATTCCAACAACCATTGGTGGGCTCCTCTCGGCTATTGGAATCGCGGGAATGGACCGCGTTTTGCAACATAACGTGCTGGCGATGAGCGGCAAGGCAGTAGAAGCGGCGGGAGACGTCGATACCTTGCTTTTGGATAAGACAGGCACAATCACTTTAGGAAATAGACAAGCAGTTGAATTCATCGCAGCACCAAACGTATCAGCGCAAGAGCTCGCCGATGCAGCCCAAATGTCTTCGCTATCAGATGAAACGCCAGAAGGGAGATCCATTGTTGTCCTGGCAAAAGGCTATGGATTGAGAGAGCGAGCCCTATCAAATCAAGATGCGGAATTTATTCCGTTCTCGGCGAACACCCGCATGAGTGGCGTTAATCTCAACGGTACGCAAATCAGAAAAGGCGCTGCTGATGCGGTTTATAAATATGTCAGAGAAACTGGACTGACGGTGCCTGTGGAAGTTGAAAAGGAAGTGACCCGGATTGCTCAGGCAGGCGGCACACCACTTGCAGTGGCAGATAATAAACGCGGTGCACTTGGTGTCATTTATTTGAAAGACGTTGTTAAGGGAGGAATGAAGGAGCGGTTTTTGCAACTGCATGCGATGGGAATCCGCACAATCATGATCACGGGCGATAATCCGCTGACCGCTGCTGCCATCGCAACCGAGGCTGGCGTGGATGACTTCTTAGCAGAGGCAACCCCCGAATTGAAGATGCAACTGATTCAAAAAGAACAAGCTGGTGGCAGATTGGTTGCTATGACGGGTGATGGCACAAATGATGCACCAGCCCTTGCGGCTGCAGATGTCGGAGTGGCGATGAACTCTGGTACGCAGGCAGCCAAAGAAGCCGGCAATATGATCGACCTCGATTCGAATCCGACCAAGCTAATCGAAGTCGTCGAAATAGGCAAGCAGCTTCTAATGACGCGCGGAGCGCTGACAACTTTCTCGATCGCCAACGACGTAGCCAAATATTTCGCTATTCTTCCTGCTGTATTCGGTTCGATGTACGCTGCGTCAGCGGCGGCGCACGGTCCGCTCTGGGCGCTCAACATCATGCGACTCCACTCGCCAGAATCTGCAATTCTTAGCGCCGTGATTTTCAATGCACTAATTATCGTCTGCTTGATTCCGCTGGCATTGCGCGGTGTTCCGTACAAACCGATGACCGGGGCAGCACTGCTGCAAAGAAACTTTCTGGTTTATGGTTTGGGCGGAATCATCATTCCATTTCCCGGAATCTGGCTAATCGACAATCTCATCGTCGTTCTTCATCTTGCACCAATGAGCTAAATCTATGTTGAAAGAATTGATACCAGCAATACGCATCACCCTCGTTCTTGCCCTTTTGACTGGCCTGGCATTTCCACTGCTAATCACAGTCATTTCGCAAGTGATATTTCCCGACCAGGCAAACGGGTCACTGTTGCGAAAAGACGGTAAAGTCATCGGTTCCAGGCTGATCGCACAACGATTCGAATCTCCGAAATATTTCCATCCCCGCCCTTCCGCGGCGGGGTCTGGATATGCAGGAGAGGCTTCTGGCGGTACTAATCTCGGACCAACTTCATCGAAGTTGATTATGGGCATTGCCGACGATCCTGCTACAAAAGCAGATGAATCATTTGCAGGCATAAAACAGCTGGCTGAGGCGTACAGAAAAGACAACCAACTCGCAGTCGATGCTCCCATCCCTGTTGACGCAGTAACACGGTCGGGGTCTGGATTAGACCCTGACATATCCGAAGACAACGCCATGCTACAAGCACCACGAATTGCCAAGGCGAGAGGAATGAGTGCCCAAACAGTTACGGAGATTATTCGCAAATACAAGACCGAGCGCGATTTAGGAATTCTAGGCGAGCCCAGACTAAATGTACTTACCATCAACATGGCCCTGGACAATGGGAAATAAGCGATTCAGCGCTGAAGATCAATTCTGCCCTTAAAGTCGAATCAGCGCGTTACAAGCGAGCCAGCGCAATTGAGAGCATATGAACGATAGACGGCCGACACCAGAAGAGTTTTTAGAAAGACTCAAAGAAGAAGAGTCGAGTCGGCTGGCAGGCAAACTCAAAATCTTTCTGGGCATGGCTCCAGGTGTGGGTAAGACCTACACGATGCTCGAATCGGCGCAGAAGTTGATTCGAGACGGTGTCGACGTGGTCGCAGGTTGCATTGTCACTCACGGCAGAATAGAAACGGAACAGTTGATGCATGACATCGAAGTAATTCCGTACAAACAAATTGCATACAAAGACACGGTTTTACCTGAGTTCGATCTCGATGCAGCCTTATTGCGCAAGCCACAAGTGGTCCTTGTAGACGAGCTGGCTCATACAAACGTGCTGGGCTCTCGACACGAAAAACGCTGGCAAGACGTCATAGAGCTTATCAACGCAGGAATAGATGTTTACACGACTCTGAACGTTCAACACGTCGAAAGCGCCAACGACATCGTTGCGCAAATCACTCACGTTCAGGTGAAAGAGACGGTACCAGATTCAGTGCTTGAGCGAGCCAACGAAATCGAACTGGTCGACTTGACTCCAGACGAATTGATCCAGCGCTTGAAAGAAGGAAAGGTCTATGTTCCCGAACACAGTGAACGAGCTCTGGAGAATTTTTTCCGCAAAGGCAACTTGATTGCCCTGCGAGAGCTGGCTCTGAGGGCAACAGCCGAACGAGTCGACGACCAGATGCAGAAATACAGGCGGGACGAATTCATCAAAGAAATTTGGCCTGCTACCGAGCGCATTCTTGTTTGCATAGGTCCGCATCCTTTATCTGCACGGCTGGTTCGCGCCACCAAGCGTATGGCGAAAGGTCTGCATGCCGAGTGGACAGCAGCATATGTGGAAACAGCTAGAACGGCTCGTTTCTCGCAGAAAGACCGCGACAGAATCATGCGCACGCTCAGGTTGGCAGAGAGGCTCGGTGCTGAAACTACAATTCTAACTGGTGAAAAAACTTCCGAAGAGTTGGTGTCATATGCGCGAAAGCTGAACATCACAAAGATCGTAATTGGTAAACCAGCGAAACCACGCTGGCGAGAAATCCTCTTCGGATCAGTCGTCGATGACTTGATTCGAAAGAGCGGAAACATCGATGTCTACGTAATCACCGGAGACACCTCCAACACTGAACCGCTGGCGAAAGACATGACGCGTGACAGCGTCAATTTCATGCACTACATCTACGCAATCGCCACAGTCGCCGCCGCAGCCGCTGTAGCGAAATTTGGTTTCCACAAGCTGGCACAGGAAAATTTGATCATGTTTTTCTTGCTGGCAGTTGTGATTACTGCATTGAAATTAGGCAAGGGTCCTTCGATATTGTGCGCACTTCTCAGCGTCGCTGTTTACGACTTCTTTTTCATTCCGCCATATCTTTCCTTTGCTGTTTCCGACACACAGTATCTAATCACTTTCGGGGTGATGCTGCTCGTAGGACTGACGCTGAGCACGTTGACTACGACTATCAAAAAGCAAGCAGAATTGTCTCGCAAACGCGAACGCCACACAGCGACTCTTTACGCCATGACACGCGAACTCGCTTCGGCCAGGGGTAAAGAAAACGTGGCTCGCATCTCAGTCAGACACATTTGCGAAGTATTTGGCTGCCAGGCAGCAGTCGTGCTTGCCAAAGAGGAAGGCGATCCCGTTGCCGTGCCAGACATCGACAAAGGTTACGAACTTGACGCCAAAGAGATTGGCGTAGCGCAGTGGGTTTTCTTGAATAAGCAGGTTGCTGGTGTCGGCACGTCAACATTACCTGGCGCAAGGGCTCTGTATTTACCACTCACCGGCTCAAAAGGAACGATAGGAGTGATAGGCATTCTGCCATCCAATCGGGCGCGCATGTTTGATCCAGACGAGATGCATTTGCTTGAAACCTTTGTCAATCAAATGGCTCTGGCAGTCGAACGAGCCTGGCTAGGTGACCAGGCGGCAAAGAGAATGTATACGATTTCTTAAATCGCATCGAAGTAGACAGTATTTTGACCTGGCTAAGACATTATTGTCGCGTTTTTGACCTCGCCGGAGTTATACCTTGAATGTCTGATGGAGACCGACTTAAGGTGAACACTCATGAAAAAAATCGTCCTCAAATTTGGTGGCACTTCGCTGATGGACACGCGACGCATTCAAAATGCTGCTGAAATAGTCGAACGCGTTGCAGCAGAAGGTTATGAAATAGTTGTCGTCGTATCGGCCATGGGGCACACGACCGATCACTTGCTCAGCCTGGCGAGAGACATCGAGAAAACACCGAATGGACGGGAGTTAGACGCCCTTTTGTCGACTGGAGAGTTGATATCAGCCTCACTGATGACGGTGGCACTTCAGGCGAGAGGATTTAGTGCAAAATCATTTACAGGCGCTGAAGCTGGCATCGTGACAAACAGCAAATTCGGCGCGGCAGAAATTAGCCGCCTCGACACGAGCAAGCTGTTTAAGTGCTTACACCTGAGCACCATCCCTGTGGTAGCCGGATTCCAGGGAGTCGACAAAGACAACAACGTCACGACACTGGGTCGCGGCGGGTCGGACGCCACCGCCATTCTTCTGGCTGGCGCAATCGAGGCCGAACGTTGCGACATTTACACAGATGTGGATGGAGTTTACAGTGTCGACCCGAGGTTATCCTCACACGCCTACAAACTGGACGCCATAAGCTTCGAAGACATGCTAGCTATGGCGAAATGCGGGGCCAAAGTGCTGCAGGCACGCTCGGTCGAGAGTGCCATGAGAAATCACGTACAAGTGCGAGTGCGATCAACGTTTGCACCAAACGACCCTGGCACTCTGGTGACGGAGAAGGCAAGTCAGGTCAATCAGTTTACAGGCTTAGCGATTGATAAATCACGGTGCTGTTTGAAAGTGGAACTAAATCATTTGGGAACCTGTGAACGGTCAACTCAGCGGACATACCGGCATGATAGACACACTTTGAAAAACAAGGTCGAACTCGCTTTGATCGAAGCCGGAATTGATTTCGAATTCGGAAGATCGATTCGCGATGCCGCATATGAGTTAGGCATATGCATTGCCGAAGACGAGTTGGAACGCGCCCTGGAAGTGGTGCGCCAGAACATTCTCGTTGGAACGGAAGAGTTAAGCGTCAAATGCGAACGAATAATCGTTCAAAAGAACCTCGCCAAACTGTCGATAATTGGGGCCCAGCTATCATCTTCGTATGAAGTGAGCATCATGCAATCGCTCACCAAAGCTGCCATTTCAATCGCACTAATTCACTCACAAGACCGCCAACTTTCCGTAATGATTCCAACCGAATCGATCGAAAAAGCTATCGACCTGACGCATCAAAACTACTGTCCACTCAAGCTTGCCAGCTAGCAATAATAAATGCATTGCTAATTCTTGACTACAAGGCACCACAACCGAAACATTCGGCGATAGGATGCATCTTAGATAGTGTCACTCAGATTAAACAGTGTAAGTATCAAATCTGACACCACTAAAGAGAGGAAGACAATGTTGTTAGGATCAGTGTTCACAGACAATCAAGTTCCTTTTAGCGTATGGTCGACCGAAGCGAATGAAGAGCAAGTCTCCGTAGCTCCGCGCCAAACCAATGCAATCGCAATGGCGAAGTTGCGACGCTTGAGACGGATGCAAACTCAGAACTTCCTTCAACGAGCCGCTTTTGAAGTAGTGCATCTCTTCAAAGGACAGAGCGAAGTCGCCTAGCGCTATAACGTAATGATGTCGATAGTCAACAGCCGTCCTCAAATGCGAGGGCGGCTGTTTTCAGGTAAACTAGCCCTGGACCAGGCAACCGAAGATACCAAGTGCCCAACTCGCTGACAGATTTAAGTAGTGGATTCATGCCGCATGGTTTTTGCCTGAAGTGGGATCCAGCCTTGCTTCTTGTAATGATCGCGGGCAACATCGGCATCGCCCTGGCTTACTTTTTGATTCCGCTAGCTCTTCGATTTTTCGTCGGAAAACGCAAAGATTTGCCTTATCCGTACATGTTCAAGCTCTTCGCCGCATTTATTCTTTCGTGCGGACTTACTCATATTGCAAAAGTATGGACGCTCTATCATCCGGACTACTGGCTGGAAGCATCCCTCGATCTCTGGACAGCTTTCGTGTCACTGGCGACAGCGATTTTGCTCTTGCCAATCATTCCAAAAGCTCTTAGTTTGCGAAGCCCATCAGAACTTGAAGCTGCCAATGCGAAGTTGGAAGCAGAAAACGTAGAACGCAAAAAGGCACAAGAAGAAGCGATGAAAGCTAACCAGCTGAAAACAGATTTCGTTGCCAACATAACTCACGAAATTAGGACTCCTATGAGCGGAATTATTGGTTTAGCAGAACTCTTAGCCACCGACGCCGATCTGTCAGAAGAGAACAGCGAAACTTCGAAACGGCTTTTGAATTCTTCGAAAAGATTGCTTGGAGTGCTGAACGATTTACTAGATTTTTCCAAGCTCGAAAGCGGTCATATCAAACTGGAAGTGGCGAAATTCTCGCTCAGAGCTGTGCTCGACGAGGTGATTGGATTGAGCCGATCCACAGCTGAACAAAAGGGTCTGTCAATCAATTCGACCTTTGACGAAAGATTGCCAGCCGAAGTGCTAGGAGATGAACACAAGGTTCGACAGACACTTTTGAACCTCGTTCACAACGCTATCAAATTTACCGAACAAGGTCAGATTTCAGTTAGTATTCATTTGGAAAAACAGGAATTCGATACCGTCTTCGTAAAATTCCTTGTAAAAGACACCGGTGTAGGCATGTCTGCAGAATCCCAAACACAACTGTTTCAGCCATTTGTGCAAGTGGAAGGTGGAACACGCCGAAAGTTTGGTGGCACTGGATTAGGTCTGTCAATCTCGAAAAAATTTGTCGATCTTATGGGCGGATCGGTTGGTGTCAATTCCAAACAAGATGCTGGCTCGGAATTTTGGTTCACGATTCCAGTCGAAAAAACCAAGTGATCACTCGCACAGTGAGGGAAAGGTGGTCGCAATACAATTGTCGACCACCTTTAGGTTTTCAGGTTGAAATTTGGATGCGAGCAATGAGGTTTATGGACCAGCGAGTGGATCAAACATTTTTCTCACAGGTGGACTACAGGGCTTCTCAACATTGGCAGGTGGTGACCTTCTCACTGCCGTCGTGCTAACAGGCTGAAACCTCACAGCCTTCAATTTACTAGACGAATTTTTTCCTACTGAGTTTGACTTGGACTTACTCTCGCTAACAATTTTGTTCATTGGAATTTCCTTGACCTCCGCTGACAGTTTAGTTATAGATCTACGCACGTCAACGTCGAGACAAATTCGCATAAGGTTAGTCAAGATTGTGTCTAGATTGGGCGTCAAAAAATCGCCGACCGATAGGGTCAAACACAACCAAGCCGTAATCGCTGGGATCAGGCGTTCACCATGGCAATCTATCAAACCGATAAGAATAACCAGTGCCGATGAATGCAGCCGGCGAAGTTTTGTCTAAACCGAATCCAAAGTGCAAATCGACTTGATGGTGTGGCTTGAGCTTATACACACCACCGAAATGTGAAAGTTGTAGTGATGGTGCTTGCTGCGTAAAAAATCCGACGTACTCGGCAAACACACTCACTTTTTGGCCAACCGCTCTATTGAGCATAAAGTCGGGTTGATATTGAACATCACGCCCGCCATTTAAAAGCAAAATAGATTGCATTCCCATGATCGACCACTTCGAGCTGAGTGGATACGACCAGGGAGCACGTAAGACTCCTTGCGCTCCAGGACCTGCGATCGCTCGATCGCCAGTTGGAATATTGACTGAAGGAATGACGCTCAGTTGCAGTTTTTTCAGGATCGGACCGACCTGATATTTAATTCCAACTTCGTTTAGATCTGTTACTCCACTCAAATTGTCGCTTGAACCCTTCTGCTGAAGACTCACATAATAAGGCACAAACATCTGAAGTTCTGTTCGCTTCGTGAGTCCAAGCCGCACTTGTGTCTCTGACGCATCAAAATAATTAGTGCCGTGCTGAAAGCGTTGATAAAGTCCACCATTTTCCAGTTGCACGCTACCTTTAGGCACCACCAGTGGTGAAAACATAAAGCTCGGACGGTTAGTATCGATGTCGTCGGATTTATCCATTGCATCGGCCGGATTTGCAAAGCCAAATGAACAGACCGTGGCCATCAAAAGAAGAAGGAGAGAGCTTACACGAACCAAAACTGCATGGAACTCCGTTCGGCACTAGATAATTTTAGTTGCAAAACGGTCAGAACTCGAACTCTGCAATATAAATATGACAACTGATTTGAAGTTGTCATTCAATCATCAACCATGTATTGATCAACGCTTCGTAGTCAGCGGGTTTGGCGACACAGTCATCCATGCCACACGCGATAATGGAACGCGGGTTTTCGATCGAGGTGACACCAATTATCGGAATGTGCGTTCCACTTTTTAGTTCATCCAGTCGAATCACTCTCGTCGCGGTGACACCATCCATGATTGGCATTTCGACGTCCATCAATATCAGCGCATAACTTCGAGCTCTGATTGCAGCAACTGCTTCCGCACCGTTGCTTACAACGTCAACCAAAACATCAAATCTTCTCAAACTCAGTTGTGCTGCGCGCGCAATCAAGCAATTGTCTTCCGCGACTAATACAAGTGGTTTGATCATGTTCATTGCATACCTATCAGCGATCTATACAACTATTCAATCCAAAGCCGAGTAAATGCACCGTAAAGAAGAAATTTACGGTGACAAGCTTCTGTCTAGATACGCGTATCAAGATGCTATCAAGGCGGGCGACATTGAAGGCAGAACCAGCGGTTGTCTTGTGAATTTTATGGTTCATTAACGCAACATCTCTACACGACCTGAGTCGAGCGAAAGTCAGAAACGCACTCGTTCTCGAATTTCGCACGTAAACAGACCGTCAACAGGTATCAAGAAAGTGTCAAGATTCAGACTGCATAAGCTTTTAGAGAGATTCTGGTGATATGTTGGACTATATAGTTCTCCCCAAAAGCCTTGCTGAAACCATTACATCTCGAAGAGCAAAAACGCTCCGGTCCTTCGGAGAGAGAGCGCCGGTCGGCGCACGCCACAAATCGCCTCAGACGTTGGTTTTTTCAAGGCATAAGAGAATCCAACAAACACGTCGAACATCAGGCCGCCTGGTACAAAGTAATGTGCCTTACGGGTGTCGATTACTTTTCAACGCTGGGATACGCACCAGGGATTGCCTTTTTAGCGGCAGGTGCCTTATCGCCCTTAGCAACACTAATTTTGGTGTTCTTGACTTTGGCTGGTGCCTTACCTGTCTACATGAAAGTAGCGGAAGAAAGTCCACACGGGCAGGGAAGCATCTCAATGCTGGCAAAACTGCTACAAGGATGGAAAGGCAAAATTCTCATACTTTGTTTGCTGGGATTCGCAGCAACAGATTTTATTATCACAATCACATTGTCAGCTGCCGACGCCGCGGCGCACATTGCCCAGAATCCGTGGGCACTGCCGTGGATGCACGATCGCATTTCGATGACAATGATTTTACTGGCTCTGCTCGGCGGGGTCTTTCTGATTGGCTTTAGAGAAGCAATCAGCATTTCGGTCATACTTGTCGGAATATATTTACTGCTCAATGCGGTGGTGGTCGCGGTCAGTTCCACTCATCTGATGCAAGAACCAGTAAAAATCAACGACTGGCTCGCAACACTTACCCGCCAGTACGAATCGCCGTGGCGAATGATTGGCATATCGGTTCTGCTGTTTCCAAAGCTCGCTCTCGGCATGTCTGGATTCGAAACAGGAGTGGCAGTCGCCCCTCTGGTCAAGGGCAGAGATGGAGACAATGCCGACAAACCGCTCGGAAGAATCGCCAACACGAAGAAGCTATTGATCACCGCAGCGGTAATTATGTCCTTGTTTTTGATTACAACGTCGCTGATTACAACGATGCTGATTCCGCCACAGCATTTTGCCAACGGTGGCATAGCAAACGGAAGAGCACTTGCCTACCTGGCACACTTGTACTTGGGAGATTCTTTCGGCACCGTCTACGATGTCAGTTCGATCTTTATCCTGTGGTTCGCCGGAGCATCGGCAATGACAGGTTTACTCAATTTGGTGCCTCGATACCTGCCTAAATTTGGCATGGCGCCTGAATGGACACGTGCATCGCGACCGCTTGTGACATTTTTTACCGCAGTTGCTTTTATGGTCACAGCTTGGTTCAAAGCTGATGTGGACGCGCAAGGTGGTGCCTACGCGACAGGCGTTTTGGTTCTTATGACGTCGGCAGCATTCGCTTGTACATTGACAGTGTGGCGAACTCAACGAAGCTTACGATTCTTCTTTCTCTCGACATTCTTAGTCTTTGTCTACACCACCATACTCAATTGCGTAGAAAGACCGGAGGGTATACAGATAGCGGGCTTGTTCATTCTTACAATTTTCGTTGCGTCACTTGTCTCGCGAGCAATGCGCGCCACTGAATTAAGAGTTCAAAAGGTGGAGTTGGATCCGGCAGCCAAAAGGTTTATCGACGAAGCAATTTCAGGTGGCACGGTGAGAATTTTGGCGCACCGTCCTGACGGCTCTGGATATGCAGTTAAGGAGTCTGAAGCCCGCGAAGTTCACAGTATGTTAGGTCCCGATTGCAAATTCATTTTCCTGGAAGTCGAACGAACCGACGCATCAGAGTTTGTGGAAACGTGCCTCAAGGTTTCTGGACACATTGAAGATGGGGGGTTTCAAGTTCTGCGGTGCGGCAGCCCGGCGGTGCCAAACGCGATTGCCGCTATCCTCATACACATACGCGATAAAACAAACACCACTCCCCACGCCTACTTCGGATGGACGGAAGGTAATCCCGTTCTCTATATTTTCAAATATCTGTTCCTTGGGGAAGGAGAAACTGCGCCGGTCACAAGAGAGATTCTTCGGGAAATCGAGCACAACCCCGAACGACGACCGGCCATTCATGTTGCCTAAACCGTGTAACTGCGCACTGACTTAGCTTTGGCATGAGACCGCTAGAGCTGTAACTGAGTCGAGCGAGACTGGTTCTAGACAAGATGCCAATAGAAGAATTGATAGAAACTTGACGAACAAAAGACCATTTTGACGCGACGTTGCCGCCTTCAGGAGTTAAATGAAGATGGCAGAGTTATGGAAGTGAGCGTCATGGACTACTTAGAAAATTCAGTATTCAAATCCAAAGCTGTGGTCTTCGATCAACTGTCGTTTTGGCTCATTGTCGGGGTTCTGGTCATATTCCTTGCCGGAACATTCTTTGGCAGAATGACTGACAAAGATATGCAATCCAACTCCAATACCACTCGTAGTGTCGCTCAGCATCATACAGTTTACGGAAGATTTGGCGCCCTGCGCTGGAATCGGTAGTCAAAGCGGCGGTAATTAACATGGATTCAAACTACATATCGATGGCTTTAGGTCTCGTGATCAGTATGGGATCGTTGAAGGTGTTTCATTTAGGAGCTGACTTTCTTGTCGATAAGATGATTGCATCCCAAAGGCTGAAACAACGGGAACAGAGCCGTTAGCACAATGTCGGGGCGTTTATCTCTGACAATAAACCATTCGCTTACCTGGTCGCTAGCGTTTGCGTAATTTCAGAGCAACCGATATGTTCTTGCGCCTTTTGAAGGTTGGCGAAATAGCGCAGGTGCACCATATGCGGTGACTACCCGGCGTTTATCCAACCAGGTCACTGTTACTCCGCGACGTTTGCCACTAAAGTCTGATCCTTCTGCAACCAACGTGGTGAGCCGAATCTTCCATGCGCTTTGACAATGACGATCTGCCCAGGATCTGGATTAGCAGTCAGTGTTACTTGCGTTGGCAGTGACTTACCGACGACTATTCCAGCGACGAATAACAATAAGCCAGCCATACACGGGATGAACACTTGAAGTTTAAAAGGAGAAATGGAATTCCTACTCACAATCGCGCGCGAGTCTAAGTTCATTGAACAAACCCTCCCAGCTGGCTGCCGGTAAATTCGGCATATCTAAGGAATACCTGAAGACTTCATTAAAGTGAACGAAAAGGTTTCTCATCTTTTGCGAACACTGAAAATCTAGGTGCTTTGGGCAGGCTCGTTTTTACACGGATCCGCTGAGCGACTACGAATGCTGAGTATTTCATTTTCTAAAATCGAAGTGCCTGCATTATATGCTTAGGCGCGTTTCATCTCAATTTCGGCTAAGTTTCAGGAAGCTTTCAACCTGACGAATTTTAGTTACCAGCCGTAGCCGCGACCACCCATTCCCATGCCGTAACCTCCCATTCCGTAGCCACCCATGCCCATTCCACCCATGCTGCCCATCATGCCAGCTCTGGTGGCGGCTCTAGTGACCATGTAGAGAGCACCTAGCCCGGCCACAGGCAAAGCCATGTGTCCAAGCGTCTTTCCGATGCCTCCAACGGCACCTTTGATCTTCTTTGTATTGATCTTTTCAGGCTTGATCGGTTTATCAGAAAAGGTTGATTGCTGCGTCGGTTGCGTTTCCATCTGGGCGCGTGATGCAGAATTTGATTCGGGTTGAATGGGCTGCTGGTATTGGTAGCTGCCTGACCCAGATGACTGCTGCGCTTGACCGCGATAAGCGTCGTACTGAGGAGCCTCATAGCCTTGCGGTGCTTGCTGCGGCCAGACCGGTGCCGAAGCCTGATAACCTGTGTTTTGGTAACCAGCATCCTGTGCAAAGACAGCTGTATTCGTGGACGCGCAAATACACGCGACCAGAAGCCATGCTCTAGGCTTGTTCATTGGCTTTCGCTCTCAACTATGGGTTGGCGGAATCGGAGTATCTATAAGGATACGCCTAGAAGCTCCGATGTCAAGCAGAATTCATGTAGCGAGCGTGCGCTGGAACACCACTCCACCGCTGAATGTTCGTGCTTTGAACCATCCATTTTCAATCACAACAAATTTCTTCCGCCGTCCGGTTATAGCCAGCTCCAAGTTGAGCGCTGCGAGCAACGGCTCGAGTGTCTGCTGGGTCAGCTCGAATTGCGCAAGTACGCGGTCGATGCGAGTGGACCGTTCCGAATTTATAGCATCTGCAAGTGCGTGAACAATCTCCAGTTCGGTCAATGCCAGCATGCGAACGCTGCCTGCAGCGCTGCCCACCTTGCCGTCGCTGAGCACCACGCCAGTCTCCGGCACCAGGCGCATCTGCCAGCTGCTGGCAGTAAACGAAAAATCGGGCGCAGCGTACATTTGAGGGCTCAAAGAAGCTAGCAAAGTATTCATTCTGGCAAGTCTCAGGAAGGGGAGTGAAGAGAGCATAGGTCGAAAAAGTGTCAAAACAGTTTCTTTTTTGAGGAAGAATTTTCGGGTTGCGACAGTATTCAAAAACGAGCTTATACGAGTAAGATTCTGAGGCTTTAGCAGGAACCTCATAGTCGATGTTATTTGAAAACATAATTGTTCCGATCGACGGCTCTGATTCCAGCCGCATCGCTGCCGATTACGGCTTTTGGTTCGCATCTGCGTTAAAAGCCAAGCTGACGGCGCAAAATGTCATCGACCCTCGCATGACAGATTTGCTTCTAGCTCCAGAATTTGCCGAAGAAACTGGAATCAAAATGCCGCTCGATGGCGCGGAGAAATTGCTACGAGCGCAAAAACGCATCGCCTTGCTCACCCTGGATTTATTCAAAAAGCAGTCAGTCGAACATTCAATTGGTAATGTACAGACCTGCATCGATATCGGTCCTGTGGCAAACTCGATTTTGAAGCGAGCGGCAAAGCACGACCTCACCATCGTTGGACATCACGGTCGCAGTCAACAAAATGAAGCGGAACACGCGACAGGATCTGTAGCACGCAGAATCGCAATCGACAATACTCGATCGGTGTTAATCGCCTCACAGCCTATTCAGGAACTGGGTCACATTCTCATGGCTTACGATGGCAGTGCCACTGCAGATAGTGCGCTGGTAATGGCGGAGCGACTGGCTGTTTCATTACGCAAAGAGCTGAAAGTAGTGCACGTGGCACCGAACAAGCAGCAGTTTCCTAAAGCGAAAGTATTAATGCAGCGGGCAGCGACACATTTGAATAAAGCTGCAACAGCCTACACATCTGCGTTTGATAACGGTAAGCAATTTTTGGACAAGGTGACATTTATAGTTCGCGAAGGACAGCCGGCCGATACACTGATCGAATTTGCGCGTGTGACAAATGGATTGCTTGTAATCGGCTCCAATGGCTCACGTCCTCGATCGCACAAAGACTTTCTGGGAAAGACGTCTGCTTATATCGTGCGCAAAATGGAGACTTCCGTGCTCGTCTTCCGCCCTGAATAATTCACGAATTCTCCCCGAATTTTAAATGTTGACAATCTCATTTTCGTGCTAATATTCAAATTGTGCGTTAACACTGTTCGTTCAACAGGGCTATATCTTTTTGAAAATTTTATCGACGTTCCGCCGAGTCGGACTCATGCTGGTTGCTGTTATCACCACAACTGGTATCACTCCTGCGCTCGTTTCAGCACAAGAACATCTTTCAACTGTCGCTCAGCCGACAATTTCTGCTGTTTGTTTATCAGACAACGAAATTGACAATTTCGGTCGAGTCGCGCCTGGTATCACTCGCGGTGCACAACCGTCAGACAAGGCGTTGGCGATGATGGCTAAAGATGGAATTAAAACCATTATCGATCTGCGCATGAACGGTTCAGGCACTGAAAATGAAGAAGCAACGACTAATCGTCTGGGCATGAAATACGTTCATATTCCCATGACACTTCTCACTCCCAGCACAGAGCAAGTTTCCCAATTTTTGAGTATCGTCAACTCGCCAGCTAATCTTCCTGCCTTCGTTCACTGCAGACAAGGCGCAGATAGAACAGGCACACTGGTTGCCATCTATCGCCGCAAGGTGCAAGGCTGGGACTTTGACAAAACCTATGCCGAAATGCGAGAGCACCACTTCAAGCCGTTCTTGCTGGGCATGAAAGATCTGGTGAAAAATTGTCCAAATCAGACGTTCGCTTTAACCAGCTCTGCGTCGACAGATGCACCACGAGTGGTTGCAGACAATAAAGACAATGTGATTGCGAAACTGCAATCGTCTGAACCAAGCAAAATAGTTACTGGTCAATTGCAAACTGTCAGCGCAAACTAACCTCAAGCAACCACTCACTTTTCAAGCCTCCAAGTTTCGAGTCTTTGCAAGACTTCAAGTTGGTGGCTCTTGATTCTTGCCTTTGAGATCTGCCCAGAGAGCCTGTTCATCGTAGCTCTCTGCGCTATCGTCGACTGTTCCGTATTCTCTAATGACAGAATTGCGACGATTTTGATCTAACTTCTTCATGCCTGGATCTAATTCATAGAGGCGATACAAAGGTTCGAGCGATGTGCGCACGATACCAAGAATGTTGCTCACTTCCGATCCAATCAAATTGAAAGCAGCTTTAGCCTGAGGTGTGCTTGCGTGCGTGTCTATATCATCGGCTAGTCTTACCAAGCGATCGGTTTCCTTGACGAGCTTGGTCAAAAGTTGCAAAACAGAGATATCGCGGGTATTTCCTGGCTCAGACGGCATCAAGTGCTTCCTCCATACACTATTAAAACACTTGATCGGATATATTCATCACTTTGCCAGGCTTGTCGCCCGAAACATTATCCTGTTTTCCGTTTCGCAAGTAGATCCCAAAAGCATAGTGCTATACACTGTTGTCTGCCTAACCAAGCGGGCTTCGCCTGCTCCTGAGTACAATATGCCACTGCTTGAAATCCAGAATTTAGCGACAACCTTTCCCACAGAAGCTGGGCTTGCCAAAGCCGTTGACGACGTCACATTCAAAATCGACAAGGGCAAAGTGCTTGGCATCGTCGGCGAATCAGGATGCGGAAAGTCGATCACTTCCTTGTCAGTTTTGCGTCTGGTGCCACCACCAGGGCGAATCGCATCAGGCACCATCAAACTTGACGGTCAAAATTTGCTCGAATTGAAAGAATCGCAAATGCAATCAATTCGCGGCAATCGAATCGCCTTGATCCCGCAAGATCCGATGACATCGCTGAATCCCGTTTACACAATTGGCGATCAAATTATCGAAGCGATCATGTTGCACCAAAAAGTAAGCAAAATCGAAGCGCGCAAACGTGCCATCGAAGTTCTAGAGCGCGTTCGAATTCCTGAAGCGAAAACTCGTATCGATGAATATCCGCACCAATTCTCTGGTGGAATGCGGCAGCGAGTTATGATCGCAATGGCGCTATCATGCGAGCCTGAATTGTTGATCGCAGATGAGCCGACAACCGCCCTCGACGTGACAGTGCAAGCGCAAATTTTAGATCTGATGCGTTCGATTCAAAAAGAGCAGGACATGTCGATTTTGTTGATCACACATGATCTCGGTGTTGTCGCCGAGATGTGCGATCACGTAGCTGTCATGTACGCGGGCGCGGTTGTCGAATATGCCAGTGTGCAGGAGTTGTTTGCTCATCCAAAAATGCCGTACACAGTCGGATTGATGAATTCGCTGCCGCGTCCTGGTGGCGAACGATTGACACCAATCGAAGGTCAGCCACCAAGCTTGGTGAACTTGCCGAAAGGATGCAGATTTGCCAACCGGTGCCCACTTGTTGAGGACCGTTGCAGAGAAGCAGTGCCGCCACTAGAAGAGAAGCGCCCCGGACACTTTGCTCGCTGCGTCGTGGTGCCAAGTGAAATGGAAAACCCGAGCAAAGCGTAGGTAATAAAATGCGATCGACAAGAATTTTGACCACTAGCCAGATTCGTAAATTAGAAGCTGACTGGATCGAAAAATGCGGGCACAATTGGTCGCAAGTGTTGATGGAGGTAGCAGGACGCGGCGCTGCGAAAATCGCTCTCAAGATGTGGGAACTCGATCCCGGCGAAGTGTTCATCTTGTGCGGACGGGGCAACAACGGCGGCGACGGCATGGTGATTGGTCGCTACCTGACGCTCTGGGGAGTTCCTGTGAGTGTCTGGCTGGTGAGCAAAGATGACAGCACCGAGCTCGAAATGTCGAGCCAAGAATCGCAAACCAACAGAACGATTTTGGAAAGCTTAGGTGTCGAAGTGACCGTATCAAACGAGTCACCTCAGCAAGCAATGATGGAAGCGACATTGATTGTCGACGCACTTTTCGGCACTGGACTAGATCGAGATTTAGATGGCACTTTCCGCACCGCTGTTGATGCCATAAATCGCAGCGGCAAATCTGTAATTTCAGTCGACATGCCTTCTGGTGTAAACTCAGACACCGGGAAGGTGATGGCGTCAGCAGTTCGTGCAGACCATACAGTCACCTTCGGGTATCTAAAACCAGGACTGCTGTGCCACCCCGGCGCGAGCCTGGCCGGTGACCTGAGCGTCATCGACATCGGTTTGCCAGATGCAGACGAGGACGATCAACCAATCATCACATTGATTACTTCAGACTATGTGCGTGGGCTTTTGCCACCAAGACCAACTGATTCGAACAAAGGCACTTTCGGATCTGTTTTAACAATCGCAGGCAGCTTAGGAATGAGTGGTGCAACCCTTCTTTCGAGTCAAAGCGCATTGAGAGTAGGCGCGGGGTTATCACTTCTTGCCACGCCAAAAACTTTGGTACTAAATTTGCCACCAGGTGAAGTTATCTATCACGCTATCCCGGAGACGAAAGATTACTGCATCGGGCTTGAAGCGATCAAAGAAATAGAAAAATTAGTTGAGAGAGTAACGGCAATAATTCTCGGACCTGGCTTGTCGACAAAAGACGAAACAGTGTCCTTCGTACATAAATTCGTGAAAGATTGCCTATCCGAAAACGACAAGCCATGCATCATCGACGCAGATGCACTGAACGCAATCGCCAAAGACACATCGGTGATGCCGGCGTCAGCAGACCATGTTGTCATCACACCACATCCGAAAGAATTATCACGTCTGCTAGATTGCAGTGTGCAAGAAATTCAAGAAGATCGCATCAAAGCAGCCAGCAAAGCGGCTGAGAAATTTGGCTGTGTGGTCGTGTTGAAGGGCGCTCATTCCGTAGTCGCATCACCCGAAGGCGACTTGTTCATCAATCCCACAGGCAATGCGGGTATGGCATCAGCGGGAGCTGGCGATGTGCTGTCAGGCATCATCGGTGGACTACTTGCACAAGGTTTGAAACCGCTCGACGCTGCCACCGTTGGGGTGTACCTGCACGGCGCCGCCGGCGATTACGCCGCTCTCGAACTTGGCGAAACAGGAATGATAGCTGGCGACATGTTGAGCGCGATACCTTTCGCTATCAGCAACATTGAAAAGGGCGACTCAAGCGAACTCGAACAGCAATTAACCGGCGTCATCGCATCCGAGTAAATCGCTACTGATTCTGTTCTGACTTGGTTTCAGACTTTGCAATGTAGCCACGCAGTAGCTTTAGATTCACCTTTGCTGGTTGATAGGCGTTGCGCAAGAGCATAAGACGAAAGTCTTCGATCTCAAACGGCTTGCTTATGTAATCGTCCATGCCAGCGGCTAAGCAGCGTTGTCGCTCTTCGAGAGCTCCAGTAACAGCGATAATTGGCGTGCGTCGTTGCAATTGCGATTCTAATTGACGAATTTGCCGAGTGCACTCGAAGCCATCCATGCCACCAAGGGCAATATCCATCAATATAGCGGCGTATCGTGTGCATTTAAGCGCGCTTAAGGCTTCCTCACCAGACGAAACGATGTGTGCATCATAATCAAACTTCAAACAGAGTTCTTTGAGAACGTACTGTTGGGTCTCATTGTCCTCGACGATGAGCAACGTAGCTTGAATTTCGTCTTGATCTCGCATTGGATTCCGGTTCTCTAAAATTGGTGCGCGTCAAAACTGCCCCACCTAATAACCACCCTTAGTCTACGGGTTATTAGGGATATGACAAACACATTTAATGTATTCTATAAGTTACGCCAGCAAAAAGCTTGCTCCAAGCCAATTCCGATTCATCAACACTTACAAAGTGTCGACTATAGGTGACCGCAAGTTCGAGACGCAATCTTATTACTACGTCAATGCCGCTTGCAGAAATTCCAGTGCACGTCTACGAGTATCAAGGGCAGAGCTAACACCGATCGGAACGGTCGGGCAGTCTCCGCCAGCGATAGGGAAATCGAATATGCTTGGTAAACTCAACTGCACAAGCCGCTCAGCGCAAGAGTCTTCAACTGAAAGTAAATTGAATGAACCTTTGTTTCCGCAATTATCGAAGTAGCCCAGAGCAACTGCTTTAACCTTCTCCAACTGTCCAGACACATAAAGCGTAGTGAACCATCTATCGATAATGTCATTGCGTTCGTCGTGGTCAGTTAAAAACAACACTGCACCGCTCAATTCTGGTTCAAATTCCGTTCCGAACAAAGACACTAACCCCGTTAAGTTCCCACCCAGCAAATGACCTTGTCCAATGCCTTCCACTGCCACGTGGCTATGCGATTCTGACCACGCACTATCTACGGTGGCTGCAACAATCGGCTCTAAACTCGATCGGCTAGTCAGAGCTGACTTGAAACTTACAAAACTGGATTCACTTTTGATGTCTTGAAGATTTGGTCCGTGGAAAGTTATCAGCCCGGTGCGCGCATGTAGCCCGAGCACAACTGCCGTATTTTCTCCGCCGCCGACGATAATCTTTGGGCTTCTCTCTATCGCGCTCATATCGAGATGTGGAAGCAGCGAAAGACTGCCGAAGCCACCTGTAATACAAAACAAAGCAGAAATGGCATCGTCATTGAGAAATTTGTTGAAATCATCGACTCGTTCAGCCACACTGCCGGCGGTGTGACCTTTCACCTCGAGTACGTGCTCGCCAATGACTGGTTTGAAACCCATATCTTCAACCAGACGAGCTGCGCGCGAAACCACCGAAGGTTTGTAAGGTCGTCCACCTGGGGCGACCAGGCCGACACAATCACCTTGTTTCAAAGCATTTGCCTTAATCAACGTCTTGCTCGTCATGTTAACTCGTTGCAATCTCATCAATACTGAAACTAACCTGCTCACTGTTTGTGGCGTCGAGCGTCGCCATTACCCCTAGTGGCAGAGTAAATTTTTCTACTCCATGCCCAAGCCTCAGTCCGTACACAACTGGAATGTTCAAGTCAGCGAGCTGCTCGCGCAAGACCGACTCCAAGCTGTCATTCAACTGTGAGACTTTTCTGCTGCTCTCGCCTGGCTTGCAATCGACACTCTCGCCAACAACTATTGCAGCGGCGTTTTGAAATTTGTTCGCCAGCCTCAACTGAACGAGCATCCGTTCGACGCTGTGGGGTTCTTCTCCCACATCTTCGATGAAAAAAATCTTGCCGGCAGTTTCTACTTCAAACGGGGTTCCCAGCATCTGCTTGATCAATGTCAGCGAACCACCAATAAGTTGTCCAGTAGCCTTACCCGCTCTTAGCACCATGCGCGGTGGCGGATACTTTGGCTTGAAGTCTGGCTCGGGTGGATCTTCTATCGCTCCGATGGCGCGATCGCCAAAGAGTGCCTCTTTGAAATGTCGGTATGTGTAATCGGCTTCGAAAAAGTTTCCTAGAGTCGGTCCATGAAAAGTGACTAAACCCGTTCGCTGGTGGATTGGTATCAAAAGACCGGTTATATCGCTGAATCCAACCAGGATTTTTGGGTTCCTTGCCAACAAGTCAAAATCGATTTTAGGCAACAACCGCACCGAGCCTGTGCCACCACGCAGAGGGATAACCGCCTTCACCTCTGGGTCAGCCCAGATAGCGTGCAAATCCTCCAGCCGCGCCTCGTCGCGCCCGGCTAGGTCGCCTCGGCGCTCGAAAACATGCTTGCCGAGCTTGTACTTGAGTCCGAGTTTCTTCAAACGGCTAAAACTGTACTCAACATGCCCCTGCTCGAAGGCTGGGCTAGAAGGTGCGATGATGCCGACTGTGTCGCCAGTTACGAGTCTTGGGGGTTTTATCAGTGTCGGCATGTGTTAATTGTAGCCCATGATTTATAGCGACTTTGCCCATCTTGAGCCACTGTCCTTGGTATAGTTATGCCTGCTAAGCTGCCCGACTCATGTCGTCACTGCGTGGACCAAGAGATGCTAAAGACAGAAACATCGCCCCAGACGCGAAGAAACGATTTTTCGCTGTTTACCGCTGAGCAGAAAAAATGGCTCGACAAGGCCAGATCGTTCGCTGACGCAGTGCCGCTCAGTGACGTGATCAAGTCTGACAGCGAAAATACTTTTCGAAGAGACCTCTTTGAGGCAGCCTGTAAAGAGGGTTTGGGCAGCTTGCCTTTCCCGACGACATACGGTGGGTCAGGCGGCGACTATGTCAGCTTCTGCCTCGTCAACGAGGAGTTCGGCAGACGTTGCGTTCCCATCATGAGTTCGCTTGGGGTGCATGTTCTCTGCCAGGAGCCAATCTACCGATTCGGTACCGAAGAGCAAAAACAAAAATATTTAGTGCCATCATCGAGTGGAAAGTACCTCGCCGCATTCGGTCTGACTGAGCCGGCTGCCGGGTCTGACACAGCTGCGATTGAAACATCGGCGCGATTGGTCGGTGATGAGTACATTCTCAACGGCACCAAAACTTTTATCACCAGCGGTGGTTCAGCCGACTATTACATTGTCATGGCAAGGTTGACCGATGTCGAAAATGCCGGTATCACTTCGTTCATCGTTGAACGAAATTTCCCCGGTTTCGAAATCGGTCAGAAGTTCGACATGCTCGGCATGCGCGGTTATGCCACTTGCGAAATCGTCTTCAATGACTGCAAAGTGCCAAAAGTAAATTTGCTTGGACCACACGGTGCAGGAAGAAAAGTTGCTTTGTCGAGCCTTGGAAAAGGACGCGTAACCATTGCCGCTCAATCGACAGGATGGGCTCAGGGAGCACTTGAAGGTGCGATTGCTGCCGTCAAGGAAAAATCTGAAAGCGACAAACATGCTCTTTATCATCTAATCGGCGACCTCGCTCAAGATGTCGAAGCTGGACGTGTTTTGACATATCAGGCTGCTGCCAATATCGATAAAGGCGACCCTGATGTGACTGTGGCAGCGATGGCTAAAATCAGAGCAACTGACGCAGCCATGCGTGTTTCAACAGAAGCCATATCAATTGCCGGACTTGCCGGGATGGATCCAAACAAATTGCTCGAACGCATTTTTCGTGATGCAAAAGCCGGACAAATTTACGAAGGAACAAACCAGATTCAACGCATGTTGATTGCACGCTCTCTGCTCAAATAGCCCCTATGACTCAGTCTGAAGTAAATCCAACACTCACTGAATCGGTCACTTCGGCTGGATGGTTTGGTGTCGAGCAAATGGCTCTTCAGATTCATCAATGGGCCGATTTAGTAATCAAGGTTGCCATCGTTGGGGCGATCGTCAATCTGTTGGTCATTATTGGAGTTTGCACTTTCGCCAGCGCACTCGCTGCTGGAAAGTTAGTTGTTGTGGAAGTGATGCTCGGCATTTCTGCTGTTTGCCTGGCGATCTTCTGGTATCGAAAATTGATCCTGTCTCATCTGACGGATGCAGAAGAAATAGCTTACGTAGTGCGTGATCAAGCGTTTGTTGATTTGAATATGGCGCGACAAGAACTGAGGCGAATGCGCCACAAACTAAGACGTGACACCGATGACGAAGGTTACGGTCACGTCAACGAGCTGCTCAAAATGGTCAGTCCACTCGTGATGATGTTTATTCAAAAGGAAAAGAACATCCTTCGTTGGGGCATGTTCGGCTGGAAGGTCGCACAAAATGCCATGGCAGTAATAAAGCAGCGCTCGAAAGAAGAATCGTGATTTACATGCAACCAACCACATCTAATTCCGCATTCAACTTCAAGACTTACGCGTCTGATCGACGAGTCATAATTGAAGAGCGCCTCGAACAATATTTGATTCACAACGAACCGCAGAAGCTCTGGGACTCGATGCGCTATTCCGTGCTCTCAGGCGGAAAACGGCTTAGAGCGCTCTTATGTTTGGCAGCGGCAGAAGCGATCAAACCAAACGAAGACGTCTCCAATTTGGTTCTGCCCTGCGCATGTGCAATCGAAATGGTGCACGCGATGAGCTTGATTCACGATGATCTACCGTCCATGGACAATGACGACTTCCGCAGAGGAAAGCTAACCAACCACAAAGTATTCGGCGAGGCCATGGCGCTGCTGGCAGGTGATGCGCTGTTAATGCTGGCAAACGAAATCCTTATAGATGAAACTCCAGCGAAAGTTGCTCCTTCAATCTTGCTTTCAGTGGTGAAAGAACTGGCCATTGCCACTGGCGCTCACGGAATGGTGGGTGGACAAGTGGAAGATATGAATTTCACCGGTGCATTCGACCTTGGACATGCAAACAAAGAGTTTGTTGACGAGAACATTTTGTCTTCCATACATCGTCGTAAAACCGGGGCTCTGATTACGTTTTCGATATGGTCAGGAGCGAAGCTTGTCGGAGCAGATGAGAAGCAACTCATAGATCTGAAACGATTCGGCGAGATACTCGGTCTAGCATTCCAAATAACTGACGATCTATTAGATGTAACGGGCGATATCAACACACTTGGAAAGACGCCCGGCAAGGACGAAGCCTCACAGAAGGCTACTTGGGTAAGACTGTTTGGAATCGATGGCTCGAAACAACGATTGAAAGAACTCGAAAGCGAAGGTTTGAGCATCCTGGAAAGTAATGGCACCGAGATTGGCTCTGCGCCTGTACTAAAAGAGCTTATCAAGTACGCAATAAATCGAGTAAATTAAGGGGTTTTCAACTTAGTACATGCATGATTGGTCACCACTAATTTCGCTTGCGACAACTTTTGCTGACACGGCAACAACGGTTACAACGGCTTCCAATGCGCTTCCGCCAAGCCAGACACGTGGCTGGCAAGTGATCTGCGTGACCGTGCTTTGCAGCACTTTGGCTCAAGCATTCAAGATTTTGACCAAGCTGATCAAGACAGGAAAGCTCGACCTGCGTATGCTCGCAAAGACAGGTGGTATGCCGTCTAGCCACAGTTGCTGCACGATGGGTATGGCAGTTTCTGTCGGGTTGATTGAAGGCTTCAATTCAGTTTCCTTTGCAATTGCTTTATGTTTGGCGATGATCGTTATGTACGATGCCGCAGGCGTAAGACGGCATGTAGGGCTGCAAGCGAAGGTCTTGAACGAGATGTTGACCGAGATTTTTTCGGATCATCCACGTCTATCTACTGAGCGTATTAAAGAATTTCTAGGGCATACACCGAAGGAAGTTTTCGTTGGTGCAATACTCGGATCGGTGATCGCATATCTTTTCAATGTCTGGGCCGTGAGTCATTTTGCGCACGTTTGACTATTGATGTCACGCACCGCTAAACCCTGATTATGTGAAAAGAGTGTAATACATGACTTCCGCGCTTTCTTGTAACTTTGCTATATAATCAAGGTCTTGGAAAGGGTTGCCAGGTTCACTCCCGAAGACTACTGACAAAGTTAGTGATCGAGAGTTTTGATTGAAAGAAACAAAAAACTTTCAATTCAAATGACGAGAGATACGTTAGGAACATGTCACTTTTCAAGGGGAACCATTGAACTAATCTGTTAGTCAGTGGATGTGCGTTGGAGGGTAGCGAAAGCTATCAATTAAAAACAAGCAAGATTTTCTTGCGATACCAGTCGGGTTCCGATCTTTAGAAAAGGAGGAAAGGCAGAGATTGACAAATAAGCTAATCGAAAAAAGCTTTGTTCTGCTGCCGCAAACTGAATGAATACAACGGTTCAAACAAACACTTCCGTGAAGACTACCTCGCCAAGACGTTCGCGTTTTCCTGGCAAAGAGTCCGGTTCGGTTTCGTTCAATTTGACCGCGCTCGGCCGTCAGTTGCTCAAAGAGCAAGCTGCAAGCGCAGGCGTATCCAATGGCGACTATGTCGAAATGCTCATTCGTGAGCGCGCCGGCATGCCTCCACTGAGATTGCCAGCTTCAGCTAAACAGACAGGTCCTAAGGGTGGCGCTAAGTCGTTCTTCTTCGGCAAAAACCGTGGAACGACAACCGCTGTCTGCGTGACACCAATGGCACACCGTCTTTTGGACGAGCAAGTAGCAGCGTCTCGCATGAGCCGCGGCGACTATATAGAATATTTGCTCCGCGAAAAGGGTGGCGTGATCGAAGAAAGCATCACTGCAGCGATAGCAGCGCAAGCCGCTCAGCCGCAGCAAGTTGCAGCTCCCCAACAATCATTTGCACCACCAGTAGCCGAACAAGTTACTGAAGTTGCATACATACAACCGACTGTTTCAACAACTAGCGACTGGACATCCGGCAACTAGTCTTAGACAACTGTCCTCCTTTTAAGAGCCCTCGCATCTATTGCGGGGGCTTTTGATTTGCGTGGAAATCACTGACACCGTAGGTGGTGCCAGGAGATCAGTCACAGACCAGTGATGATTGAGCAGACTTCCTCCTTATCCGGTTGTGAGGTGCAAACCTCTTGTTGAACGCCTTCTTAGCAACGTGTAACCAATAAGGAACCGTAAAGATTTGACTGCGTCATCCAGACGGTCGGACCATACAAGGGAATTACTAATGTCATTACCGGGAATCAAATCGCTGTCGTTAAAGCTGCTGCCCAGTCTGTTGATAGCTGGGTCTATCAGCTTGTCAAGCGGGGTGTGCGCACAAGAGAGCAAAACATCTGGGGCAAGCCCATCTGTTTCAGAGCAAGCCAGCGCAGAGTCCAGTAAGCCTACCGTGGACAGTAAACCAGAGCCGCCCAAGGCCACAGCAGCGACGAAGGACCTGGGCGGCACAGCGACTTCACCCAAGAACACTAAAGGGGTGCCCGTAAAGAAGGTCAGCGCCAAGACAGACAAGATGAATAAAGAAACCGCCAAAGCCGTGAACAAAGTGCCAGGCGTCAATATCCAGGCGTCGGACCTCCAGCCGCCTGCTGAAGACCCTCCGATAAAAGGTTTTCATCCAATCAAGAAGCTCTTGAGACCGGTGATTCGGCTTGGAAAGGGTTCCGTGGAAATTCAACAATCGATGATGAAGTTAGAAGGTCCGATCGCAGGACTTCAACCAAGCATGAGTGCGCTCGACCATAAACTGACTAGTGTCGACCATCAGATGGTGCACATGCAAAAACAGTTAACTGATATGGGCGGCAACGTGAACCACATAAATTCTGGTATTGAAAAAGTCGGTACGCGCATGGACGAAGTACGGCAAGACATCTCAGGTATGACACAACAAGTGAAAGGACTGATCGTCCCAATCCGCGCACTACAGACTCCGTTACATGAGTTGATGGAGCCGCTGCGAGACGTGACCAAGCCAATGAGTCAAGTTCACGATCAGTTAGCTGAATTGCATGCGATGCTGCACTGGGTCTTGGTGGCGATTGTAGTGGGAGTTCTTGCGATAGTTATCGGCACTCCACTTGCCGCAATATACGTATATAGGAACAGAAAGAGATTCTTCCCGCACTTACGAGAGCCAGGGAACGACTTGCCGATCAACATGCCCGGCGACAAAACACTTTCTGCAGTGTAATCAGAAGCGCCTTAGAATCGTGAAACGCTCCGCCACTAAATATGGTGCGCGTACAAAGCAGCCATTTTTAAAGGAAGATCCTTAATCTCGGCCAGGTCTAACTAGCCTCGAACAAATTCGACCAGTCTCGCATACGCTTGAATTATCTCGCTGCCAAATTAATGACGCGATTAAATCCACTCGCTAAAATGGTCGCTTCATTTCACTCCACTTCGAGAGAGGCGAAGCCCATATGTCACAACCTAGCGCGACTCTAGAAGACCCAGTACTCCACGCCAGCCCAGACTTTATAAATAACCCTTATCCAACATTTGCGCGCTTCCGCAATGAAGCGCCTGTTTTCTGGAGTGAGAAGGGCAAGTATTGGATAGTCACGAAATACGCTGATATCCAGAGCATTCTTCGAGATCTTCATTATGAGAAGGGATTGCAGAATGCCAACACGCTCAATCCTATCGTTAAAATGCTTCCGCCTGTCAAGGAGGCTATCAAATCGCGCTCTACATGGATGTTGAATCAAAATCCACCCGACCACACGCGTCTTCGTTCACTTGTAAATCGAGCTTTCACACCGACAATGGTCAATTCGATGCGCGGGCACATCGAAGATATTGCAAATAGATTGCTTGACGACGTGGCTCAAAAAGGCGAAATGGACATCGTGCAAGACTTCGCTTTTCCGTTGCCTGTGACTGTCATTGCAGAGATGTTGGGTGTGCCACCGGAAGACAGACACATCATCAAAGGCTATTCGCAAGGTCTAACCAACGGGCTCGAACCGGGTTTCGATATCGGTAGAATCACACGCGCCAACAAAGCGGTGCAAGAATTCGAAGACTATTTGAGACCACTGGTTGAAGAGCGCCGTAAAAATGGTAAGAACGATTTGATTTCGGCACTGGTTAGTGCAGAAGAGCAAGGTGACAAGCTGTCGATGGAAGAGTTGCTCGGCAACTGTGTTTTGATGCTGGTGGCAGGTCACGAAACTACTGTAAATTTGATCGGCAATAGCGTATTGGCATTACTGAATAATCCGAATCAAATGCAGATGCTCAAAGATCAGCCTGAACTCTGCGTCACAGCCGTGAACGAATTTTTGCGGTACGAAAGCCCTGTGCAAACAGTAAAAAGATTGGCGGCCCAGGAGCTTCAGTTGCACGGTGAAAAGATCGGTGTCGGGGATACGTTGTTACTTTTGCTTGGTTCAGCCAATCGCGATCCCGAGCACTATCAGAACGCAGATCAACTCGACATCACCAGAGCAGACAATAAACACCTGGCGTTCGGAACCGGCATTCATCACTGTCTCGGTTCATCGCTGGCAGAAGTGGAAGGGCAAATTGCCATCACCACTTTGCTGAAGCGATTCCCGAATTTGAAAATGAAATCGCAAAAAGTGGAATTTAAATTTCCATTTGCACTGCGCGGACCAAAGGAATTATTGGTTACCTTCTAACTATTTAGGGGCAGCGTGGTCCAACGGGAAATTGTCCGTGCGAAACGGCGAAGCCGGTTGCTCTGCCGTGCTGTAAAAGTTGATTGGATCTTTTGGATTATTTTCCCAAGCATATCGAACCGCAATCGGGTTCTTAACTTTCGCACTGGTGACGTTTACATACTTGCCTTCAATGGTGGCACTATCAGCGGGAACGAAAACTAGACTGTCGTCGCAGATGCTGAAATTATTGAGGTTAGTTCCGCCCTTCGGTGCTTTCAGTTTGTAGTCGTTGCCTGGATCAAAGAAGCATTTGACGGTGCTTCCATCAACACGCATCGAGCGATAAATTGGTCCAATGTAAGGAATCTGCGGTTTTTCATAAGCACGTGCAAGCGCCACTTTAGCCAATCTCTTGCCGACAGTAGTCTTATCTCTCGGATGAATATCAGTTGGCTCGCCCTTATCAATCGTGACTGCCAAACCTGAATTAAGCAGATCTCGCGACAAACGCAATTGCGATTCTCGAACCTGCGGCCAATCGTCATGGGACGGGGCCATGTAATTTGAAAGTTGGACAAAATAAAACGGGAAGTCGAACGATGCTACGTCAGAAGTTTTATCGGCTTTTGCCCACTCGCTGCGCCATCCGTCGACCAGCGCCTTCATCGTGCCGTAGTATTCTTTGGCTAACCAGGGCGGAGTATCTGATTCACCCTGATACCAGAACACCCCACGAATCGCAAAAGGTTGCAGTGGCGCAATCATGGCATTGTATAAACCACAAGGCCGTTTCAAGTGAGTTGCACTCATCGGCTCATCTGGAACGTGCATCGAGTCTGGCTGTTTCTGAGCACCTAGAGCAGCCTGTTTAGCCTTGAACTCTTCCAGCCTCTTATCGTAATCGGCTTTGTGAGCAGGATAGTCATCCAACTCCTTTTGATACCACTCTTTCGCGTAAGCTAACGATGGATCGTTTTGAAGTACATTGTTCGGTACCCAGCTGTATGCGTTAGTGCCACCAACAGAAGAGTTGATCAATCCGAGCGGCACATCTGGATAGGTGTTTTGCAATTCTTCGCCAGCATAAAAGAGCACAGCGCTAAACCGATTGAGACTGGTACCGGATGCAAGTGCCCATTGATTGCTTACGGTCGCCAACGGTTGATCAGCGGCACGAGCAGCAATTTGAAAAAGTCGAATATTTTTGTACTTTCCTGTCTCGGCGGCGGCTTGAACACGCTTGGCATCAAACGAATCTTTGACATTCCAATTCATGTTCGATTGACCAGAGCCAAGCCATACATCACCAACTAACACGTCAGCTACGTGCAGCTCATTGGTTCCTTTGACAATCAAAACTTGTGGAATCGTCGACGCGAACAGCTCAGGAATTTTTACCAACCACTTTCCGTCAGGACCAGCGACTCCGTCGACCTTATTTTTGCCGAGAGTAACCGAAATCTTCTCGCCGGGATCAGCCGTACCCCAAACAGGTGTATTGATTCCGCGCTGAATGACCATGTGTTCAGTGAAAAGCGGATTCAATTTGACTGCGGCGTTCGCAGGCATCGTGCTTCCAAATAAAAGCAGACCGGCGATAACAAGTTTGTTGAAAATTCTTGAATTAGGCATGTTGGAATCACAATCGGTGGCGGTACTAATGTAGTTTACCAACAAACTAAAAAAAGCAATTTGAACCGCCCCTTGACCACGCTCTTTGGTGATACTGTATACGGTGCAATAGCTCATCCAAATTATGATCAAAGTGTTGCCCACGCTTTGATACGTAATTCCACCCTTGGCTAGCACCAGAGTGTCAGATATATTTCTTGCATAAGGCAAATCGGGCGATCTCCCTGTGGTCATTAATCCAACCGATCCAATGCTGGCTAACCCTGGCGGCGTCAGTGCCGGGCAGCTAATTATGTCCGCCATCGGCAGCAAGCTGAGGGGATTTTTGGGCGCCCCTGCCACTCCGAAAGCTCCACCGGCGACAGAGGCGCAGCTGAAAAAGGTCGCCCTCCAATCTGAGCGCATTCACCTCAACATGCTGGCCAGAGAGGAGCGGTTCGCGGAAATCATTCAAATCGCCGAAACGACCACCGAACAAGACATCGCGGGATGCGCGGTGAGTGTACTGGCTCGGGCCGAGTCAGACCAGGTTCTGGGGCTGGAGCGCCTGGCGAAAAGCCACTCCCACGCGGCAGTTCTGGCGATGATTGCCCTGTTTAACAACACCCATCACGAAAGCGGCAAGAAAATCTTCATTACCCGGCTGAAAAGCGGAGAACTGGCACAGTTAGTATCTAGCGGGCACGCCAATCTCTTTTCTATCCTCGATATTTTGGGCTGGCTGCAAAAATACGGTGACGGCAGTTTCGTCGCCTTGAACCATTTCCCGGCCCTGTTTGGCTGCTTGACCGATAAGGTCGAGCAGGTAAAGGTTTTGGGACAAATGTTCGGAGATCCCGAGCCACTGGGAATGCGCTATATTCACGAGCCAAATATGATTCCTGGCACAATCAAGCTTCACGCCTTGACCCTCCTGCACAATTACACGCCAGCCGAGCGCGAACGTTTCCTTATCTACGCGTCACGCGACGAAGACGACCGAGTCTCATATGCTGCCACAGTTACGCTAGTCAACATCTGGCGAAGTGAGCAGGGTTTGGTTCCGGAAGGGCTCGAGCCTTTCCGCATGCTCGATTTGAATTTGTTGTTTCATCTCTGTCAGATCAGCTCCTCATTTCAGTGGGGCGAGCGCGTTGAAGAATTTTACGACCGCTACAAAGAGCACCACGAGAGACTGGCGGCAACTGACCCATACAACGACGCAATCACTCACGAACAACTAACTGCCATCGCGGAAGAGTTAGAAAAAGAGCTAGTGCGAATCACCGAATGTCGCATCAACAGCTTGCAGCCAGTGGCAAGCAAAATCAGCACGTTGTTGAATTTGCCTGTGGCGCGCCTCGAATCGACCGATGAGGATGTGAACGCTGCATACTTGATTGGCAGCGGAAAAGTGCAAGTGAAGCGACAAATTCTGATGGAAGACAAACCGCTTTCGGAAGAAGTTATGTCGTCTCTGCTTCACGAAATCGGTCACATGGAGCAAGACGTTCTGGTAATCCGAATGATTGCTGACGAAATCGGGCTCAAATTCGGTCAACATTCGCAACAGCTGGAAAAGCTGTATGAGCGCTATGCCGCCGGCATTGGCTACGCACCAGACAGCATGTTCTTGCTAGCAGTATTGCGACTGCGAGCTGACAAACCACTAACACCAGCCGAGAAAGTGCGCGCGATGCGCTTGTACGGCGCTGCTCACCAAGCGAAAATAAACGGCAACCAGGGACGCAACGTACAAGGACGAATCACACACATCGATGAATCTATCGATGCGCTCTCCGGTGGAAATTATGACGTCGAACTTCTAAATTGTCTGCGCAGTCAGCACGGGTTGGACTCACTGTTCCAGAGAGGCAATGTTCCTCCTGTGTTGCTTGCCGAGATGAGCAGCTGTGGAGAGGCTCTCTATCGCATTGTAAGCAACTACTACAAGCTCAATGGCGCACCATATCTAGTGCGTAACGGAAAGAAACTCGACATAATTACTCTAGCCAGAGAAATCTACATGTCGGATGACATAGATGTGGTGGCACCAGTCGTCACCAAATTGAGAGCGCTTCTCGTGCAAGTACTGCAGGAAGAGTGCGTTGTACTGAGCAAGCGCTTAACTCAAATCTGGCGCACTGGTTATCACGAGGCAGAAGCTTATGTGATTTCTGATCGTGTCAGTGTGATTGTTAAAGCAATCAGGAAATGCTGGTTCCAAACCTGAGCGTTCGCTCCCGCGGAAGAGTCAACTCCATTACTTTGCTGGAGTCGTGCGGTCTCCGAACATATCCTCTATTGCTTCGCGACCAGCTGGATCGATAAACACGTCTCGCTCCGATGGTGCCGCCGCAAATTTCGGTGTTTCGAAAAATGGGTCGACCACCGTTATCTTTTTGATTTCCTTAGTCACCAGCGGCGACGCCGAATCGGAGTTGACTCCATAATAAGTACAAGCAATGGGAATCAAACCCATAGGCGGCATCGATGTCAGAACGGCAAGTACATTACAGACCTTGGGCGGCAGCTTGAAGTTTGTCGCTAAGAAGTACTCGCCGTTTCGCACATCTACATTCATCAGATCCAATTTACCTTGCTTGCCATCAAGATGCACAGCCATCTTCAAGACCGAAATACCATCGCGCTGTTCGACGCCTTCTTTTTTCCATTTCAGGTTTGTCAAATTATCACGATAGACTTTTGTAATCGATTGAAAAAACGAGGCTTTAAAATCCTCGGCGGCGCAATGAAATGATGTGCGATTGCGCTTGTTGTAGAGATCGACTTCCCATCTGGGAGCCTTACAGACAATAGTTGTGCCGGTTTTCTGATTGTCTATCCGCAACGCTTTTGCTGCGATGTAGACGTTCTGCCCACCAGTGACAGTGCTCTTTTGTATCAGTAACGTGGCATCAGCACTGAAACATTCAGTTGTGGATGAACATCCCAAAGCAAACAAGAGCGATGCGGTAAATATTCGTGCCGGAAACATTTTCTTTGAACCTTGCGAAGCGAATAGACTCTAGCCTATGCTGCAGTGGATGTCCAGGTGCTGTCCCAACAAGGGAATATCGCATTGTCGGCGCTGCCCATCGCTTCGACAACTCTGTCCCACTGAAAGCCAGGCAAGATTTTAAAGTATTGGAGCAAATCTAATTTCTGTGCATCCTGGCTCGTCATGCAAAGATCTCCGGTTCTAGTTTTGATCACGAAAAACACATCATCAAAAAAGGGTCCCTCGTCTGTTGTAATCACACCTACATGCAAGACATCAGACCAGAGGTGCGTTTTCGGGATAGCACCGTCAGGCGCTGATATCTCGGTAAATCCGCTGTCGTCAACTGAATATTGCGGCCACTTTCTGGAAACTTGTGTGCCACCACGTAACAGTTCAAACCAGCGTTTTAAAAATTCCCACATGATTATGTCCTCCTCTTATCGGAAGTTAAAGGTTGTGATGAAATCAATCCAAATGCCATAGCCTTGACGGTCGGTGCCGCAAAGCCTTTCGGTATCATATCTGGTGCCGAGACCAGTAATCGATATGAGCCTTCAATTGCGGATGTGATTCCCAGGGCAATTTCTCGCTTTTGGCGCGTCTTTCGTCCCTCTGCACGAAGAACCTTTTCACAGATTTTCTCAAGAATGGTGACTTGATTTTCAGTCGCTTCTTGATAGATCAATCTGATCTCCGGCTGGTTGACTGCAGCTGCTCCGATGCATATCCAGCACGCAACAGCTTTAGGATTAGCTCCCGTACCGAGCGCCAAATGAGCATCAATGTAAGCTGCCAATTCAGATTGTGGATCAGATGTTACTGCTGATTGAAATCGTGCATCGACTATCTTAACAAGATGCAGAACCAGCTCCACTAATATCGACTGTTTGCTGTCGAAGTAGTAGTGAACCAGCCCGGAAGTGAGCCCAGCCGCTTTTGCTATGAGCGGTATTGTTGCCCCGTCGTAGCCAGACGTCGCCATAACGGTCATCAGTCCTTCGACTATCTGCTTTCGCTTTGGTTCGGTGTTGGCGAGTCGCGACATCTGGAAAAATCCTTTAAATAAATTGGTTGGTCAACCAACTTATTTATACAATAACAATAATAATGCTGTCAAATGACAACGTTGTTGGGTTTGGATCGCCCTTTCTACGTAGAGCCGGCAGGTCCGAGAGCTTCAACCAGCGCTCGAACTGTATTGCCTCAAAAAAGGAAATCGTACCTAGATGCGTTCTTCCGGTGGACGCTCTTCGGGAGGTCCTTGCACAGCTATCGGCGCGGGCTTCACATGAACCAGCTTAGAGATATCGCCCCAGGCTGCAGTCACACCGAGAGCTATGAGAAACGCAATGACAAAGCCAGACATTTCGTCGATGTCTCCCACTTTCTCAGCAAAAGCGCTCATCAGTCCTGGACCACAACAGCGCATAAAGAGCCTTCCTGCTGAACTGTACTGCCTTGACGTGTATTTCTTATGCCCAAACTGTGCGAAATTAACTCAGAGGCTCATTAGACCAATTGTTGAGCATCGGTCTCGGACAGTCCTTGCTCCGGTCGTCACTGGGCATATCATCTAAACATTGCGCGGACTTCTCCAACTGATGCAAACCGACGGTTCAGGTTCAGCAATTAAATCAATCTTTTCAAAAGACATAATTCTTTTGACTATTCTCGGCTTGGCGCTACTGATTGTTTCGGTCTGTCTCCGAGATGATGCGTTTCCCGCGGCTTCACTTGATTTGAAAGTGAACAAAAAAGACGCCGTCAAACTTGCACAAGCTTATGCGATAACAACAGGATTCTACCTGCCTCGCAAAATAATCAGTTCAGCCTACTTCAACTCAGATTCTGAAGCATCGACATTCCTCGAATATGAATATCCACTGGCCGCAGCCAGCAACTTGATGCGGAATGAAATTCCAATCTGGTATTGGAAGGTTCACTTCGTGGACGACAAATCAGAAGAGCTACAAGTGGCAGTCGGCGTAAACGGGAAACTACATTCGTTCGAACGCGAGTTAAACAGAGATAAATCGATCCCTTCTGTCAGTCACGAAGTAGCGCAAAAACAAATCTTCGATTTCACAGCGCAAGAACTTCGAATTCCTGTGTATAGCTGGAAATTGATCAGCGAGCAGGAATCTACTCTACCGAAACGCACCGATCACTCGTTCATTTGGGAAGACCAGCAAAGAGATTACAAAGGCGCACACATGCGAATCAGCGCCACCGTTTCTGGTGACAAGATTTCCAAATTTCACTATTTTCTGCATGTTCCGGAGAGCTTTGAACAAAAGTTCAAATGGCTGCGAGCACAAAATCGCGCCCTGGCCAACATCCCGATTATCATCGTAATTTTGTTTGCGCTTTCTCTGCCTGTCCTGTTCCTGAGGAACTGGACAAAAAATCAACTGCGCATCAAGTTCGCGGTAACATGCGGTCTTCTTGGCACAGCAGTGAATTTCATTAGCAGCCTCAACAACACTGCCACCATCATAGTTGGCACATCGAATTGGTCGATGGATACGTTTCTCGCCAAACACTTCATCGATGATATAAGCTCCGCTTTGATGACTGGTGCCATATGCACGATTTTCTTTGGCGCAATCGAGGCTGTCTATAGACATTGGTATACAAAGCAACTGTCGTGCGAATTGCTGTTTACTCAAACTGCAAAGGCACTACGCTCAATCTCCGTCGCCAAATCTGCAGTGCTCGGAACGGCGATCTTTGGAATAACAACCGGCTATCAAGTAATCTTCTTTCTGATCGCAAAACACTATGGATTGTGGTCGCCGCTGGCAGTTCACGACCGCGCCGTGGTAGACAACTTTTGTCCTGCCTGGCATGCGATGTCCGTTGGAATAAAAGCATCAACGTTGGAAGAATTCGGCTTCCGAATTTTTATGCTAATCGCTATTCAGCAGGTAACAAAATCTTTCTGGCTGGCAAACACATTACAAGCTGCAATCTGGAGCTTCGGACACTGTTCCTATCCCGTCGAACCACCTTATGCGCGCGGCATCGAGCTCGGCATACTGGGGATATTTTACGGGTGGGTGATGCGTCGATACGGCGTGTTATCTCTCATCATGGGTCACTACGCTTTTGACGTCTACTGTTTTATTCAAACTCTTTTTGGCTCCCACGACATCATCGACCGGCTCTCTGCATACATTACAATGACACCGCTGGCAGTACTGCCAATTGCATCTATCGCTCTGATTTGCAAAATGGGAGCTGTTCCTGACTCTGAAGTGAGCAATGAAGCAACCACTGTTCAAATTGTAGCTCACGCCCCAAGTGGTGAAGAACAGGGTTTATGGCCGCCATACAAGCCAATTAATAGAAGACAAATTTTGTTAGCGTGTGTCACAGCAGGTCTCGCAGCATCAACTCTTGCGTTGCCGAAGAAAAAATTAGGCGGTGAACCTCCCATCTTCCGCGTCGATCACGAACGTGCCATCTCAATCACAAGGAGTTATTTCGAAAAACTGAAATTCAACATAAAAGACCTTCAAGCAACTGCTTGGATGTCTGATGACACTAACTCCGAACAGATGCAATATGTATCGTCACATGCTTTCTTTGACGAGGCAAACAGACTGGAAAAGCTGATCGAGCCCAGACTAGTCTGGAATGTAAGACTGTTCAAGCCGGGAGATCCCAACATCTTCTTCCTTAAGATAGGACCTAATGGAGATCCTGTGTCATCTAGCATCGCACTAGACGAAAACGCAGTTGGCGCAAAACTGACGCAAAGTGAGGCAACAGCTCTGGCGAACGATTATTTGAGCAGCATTGCTTCTGCAGATGGCGGGCGCTTCACGATTTTCGACACTTCAAAATTGGAGCATCCGAACAGAACCGACTACACGTTTGTAGCCGAAAATCCTTCTGGCAGCGTGGGGCGCGCACGATTTCAAATCTATCTAAAAGTTATTGGAGACAATGTATCAGACATGCGACGATACTGGTCGCTGCCAGACCGAACGAATCCAAAATACAAACGAGGATACGTCACCAACGACGAAGTCTGGGTTGTGATTGCTAGGCTGATTTGCGCACTGATTGTGCTACCCAACATCGGCTATTGGATTTTTTCCGCGTGCAAAAAACAAGCGCCGAATAAACTCGTCGTATCTGTCGCAGTCATTGTCTCGGGCAGCATAGCGATTTTGCAGGAAGTCAATTACATGTCTCGTGTTGCACTCTGGACTTATCATCCAACCGAGCCCCTAGATACGCATCTGCTGCAAGTTGCACTCACATGTCTGACTCGAGTGGCAACCAATGTATCGATTGCTGCAGTGCTTGCAGCAATAGTAAGCTCAAGTTATTCGAGACTCTTTATCAGCGTCAAATCAAGAGAGCTTCTTAAAAGCGCTAAACCCCAGATTGCCAATTACAGAATCTGGTGTGATGCCATTTTAATCGGCTTGACCGCTGCACTCGTGTCGGCCGGATGGTCAAGTATCAACAGCTATCTGACTGGAATATTTTCAACAACTGTTGCTTTGACCAGACTAAGACCGATTGCTTTTCTCGAGCAATCGAACGCAGCGATGGCAAGCATTATGGAAGGAGTAAATTATGGACTTCTTTTCGTATTTCTGTCTGCGGCAATTTTGAGATGGTCGGATTTCTATGCGAATCAACAAGTGAATCAGTCTGACGGACAAACACAAAATACATTTTCATTTCTAGTGCCAGTCTTAATAGCGATCACAATTTGCGTCTTGAACGTAAACGCCGTCGATCAATCAAAAATGTTTTGCAACATAGGCACAATGCTCGGCATGGCTGGTTCACTTTATCTGGTGCTCGAAGTCCTCGGCAACAGAAATTTGATTGCATGCTTTTTCGCAGCTTTCTTTTTACTTGTCGGAAGGGATATTTACCACATTTATAGTTCGACTGCAGCTATTCACCCTGTTGACCTGATGGTGCTGTGCGGGATTATACTGGCACCATTTCTCTGGGTGCTACTAAGTCTGCTGCTAGGGTTAATCCAAAAGAAGCCCGCCAGCTAAAATGGGAGCTATATCGACGCCTGGCTCAGCGCCCAGCTTTGAATTTCTTGGCGAGTGCTTCATCCATTGGGCGGGCAGTGAAATGACAAATTTGATTGGATAGCTGCTTGCCTTTCAAATCGAATGTGGTGACATCGAAGATCCGGGCCTGGTCGTACTGTCGAACCAGAAACACATGATCCAACTGCGCTTTTTTCGGCAGCGGTAGAAAATCGACTTTATCCAATCCCGTTTGCATCACTGAACTTGGCGTGACAGTTTTCACATCAGGTGAAAGCGTTTCTGGAATTCCGTACTTGCTGTAGTTTTCCTTTTCTTCTTTCACACCCAAGAAAATTGAGTTGATTCCATCAGGTTGCAACAATGCGCATCGCCCCATCACACCTTTCGGGTCGTAAGCAACTTGCAGAACATCTCCGGATCTAAATACATAAATCAAGTAAGTGCATTCAAGTGGATGGTGTGCCAGAGCTTTTGCAGAGACAAGGGTAGGCTTTTCACCGTCGAGTCTGGATCTGGAAATGGCGAAATCAATCCATGGATATCGCATCGGAAATCTGTTGCTGCATTGCTGGTGCGCATAGAGATCTCCGACTGTGGCTGACCCGATCACTTTAAATTGATGCCACTCTGAAAACTTATCGTTGATAGTCATTACCTGATCGATCATACGATCGTGGTCGACGATGTCGTAGACAAAAAAGAGGTTGTCTGGTGTTCGCTTACGAATCCCTTTATTAGGAGGTATGCGCATCAATCTGGTCTTGGTGTTGAAGGTGACACCGCGATAAGATACTTCATCCGCAGCAAAGCAAGTAACCGTTGAAGCAGTGCTCGCAGTAAAGGAGGCCAGTAACAGACAAGAGCTAAGAACGTTTCCAAATTTCATGCAATTCATCGACAAAACCGCCTCAATGAATTATAGCGAGGTTCGTTCCTCAATGTTGGTATGATCCAATAACTTCGAGGCGCAGACCAAATTCCGCATCGGCAGATCGCACTCGATGGCTTACGCTCTAAAAACCGATACTGTCGGAATTCTTAAATCACAATCTCGTTGGATGATGGAGATGTTAGTCCATTCTATGGCGTAGGTATCGGTGACTTCACACAATTTCGTCTTCAAGGCACCACTGGCGATGTTACAGCAAACAGCTTAGCTGTTTGGAGCGACCTGAATTGCGACGGAAAGAGCGATGCCAGCGAAGTCCGGAGCGTTCAAGAATTGGGCATAACCGCGCTGTCATGCAACGGGCAGCTAAATCCAGACGGCACTCTCGGCAGTGCTAACGGCGTCACATTTTCAGATGGACGCAGAGCAGACACCTACGATGTCTCCTTGGAGCAAGTGAAGTAGTCAGCCATGCGCATGGCTATGCGGGTGAGACTCAGGCTTGCTGGCAGCAACCGTTTTGGCTACTGAGGAGCAGTCGCTGGCACAATTGCGGATGTTTCTGCAGTACTTCTAGGCTTGCGCAGTGGCGTTCCACGCAACTCGCTACCAGTTGTTTCAGCGAGTGAGTTGTTAACCGATTTTGCCTTGTGCGATGCGTACGAGAGAATTGCTTCTACCTGCCCCAGGTAGCTCACGATATATTGGGCGCGGAAACCTCGTTGAATAAAGGCTTCCAAACGCAACCAGTTTTTGATCGTGTTGTGCAAGGTCGTCACGTCTTTGAGCACCGCTTCTATTGCGTCAGGAGAAGACTTGCTGTTCAAACCATGCATCGCCTTCTGAATTGCATCAATCTGCTGCAACACATCGTTTGTGCTGGCTTGGTCAGACATGATGTGTTTCTGCGGGTCTTGCAGATAGCGATTGACCATGGCGGCAAAATCATCCACAAGCAATCGACTTGCACGCAGAGGTTCAGATTGAGGCGTAAGAAGCGGTTGTCTGCGATAAGGTCCGATCTTCAACACATTGGATTTTTTGTCATCCAAATGCGCAGCGGCAAACATAGTGGTGCCCAACGTTCCCATTTCGCGAGCAGAGTCTAATTGCTCGACTAATCCTGCGGTGTCCAACTGTCTGATCGACAAACCTGGATAAACTAGAACTCGGTCGGCGGTCGACTCTCGTACGTAACCGGCTGCTGTAGTCAACTCTTTCGCCGTCGGTACATACGTCATCGGATTGAGTGTGTCGATCCAGCCGTTAGCTACCCACGTTTCCCATTCTTGCTGAATCAAATTGAGACGCATTCTTTTCGGCATTGCATAAACTGCGCACGAGATCCGCATTTTTGGTCTGGCAGCACGCAATGTCGTCGAAACGTCCTTGACAAAACCGTTCACTTGCGCGATTTTCCATGCTTGCCAAACTTGTCTGGTCTCTTCGTCTAGATGATCCAAATTGAGACCGGTATCTTGTTCGAAGCGTTGACGACCGAGCCAGTTGTAGCCCATCTCGCCCCCTTTGCCGTTGAATGGATAACGAATGTAATCCAGTTGAATTCCATCAACGTCATAGTTTTTCGCAACTTCCATGATCAAATCTTTGATGTACCGCTTTCCATCAGGACTGGACGGGTCGATCCAAAATTCGCTCTGCTTAGGCGGAATCAACGATCCAGTTGCCGAAGCAAGTGCCCAGGTGAAGTCGTGAGTCGATAGCACTGGTCCCGGATAATCTGCTGGTTTTCCAACAATCGGGTTGTGCTTGGTGTTTCCAACGTTAAAAACCCACATCCAGGCGTGCAGTTCCATGTTGTGGCGACGAGCTTCTTTCAAAGCTGCGCCGAGTGGATCCCAACCAACCGTGTCGGGATTTTGCACTCCCAGTTTGCTCGGATACATGACAAAGCCAGCGTTATTGGTTTCAAAATAGACTACGTTGATTCCGGCGGCCTTCAACTTATCGAAGACTGCTGTCATCCCTTTCGGACCCTTGGTGGCAACGATGGTGCCTCGGTCAAGCCAGACTGATCGTGCTTCGACTGGTCTGACAGGCATGGCTTGGGCAAATGCGAGCGAGAAATCTGCTCGCGCTTTTTGCAAATATTCATCGGCTTCGTAGTAACGACGATCGTGATATGCGTCTTTGAACTTTTTGACGTGATCGGTTGCGGCATCAAGATCTTGCTGGATCACCTTGAACGGCACTGCCAAGTCAGCTTGCTTAGCGGTGTTGATCGTCTCTTCTGTGCGCTTAGTCAGATAGTCCAATTCTTGCTGAATCGTTTGGAATTCAGCAAAACTGATTTGTACAGCAGACTGTTGAGTGATACCAGGTGACAATTCTTCTAATGCGGCTTGCAACAATCTTGAGTTGGCAGTGATATCACCCTGCAAACCTGGTGCCCATGAAAGATACAAAGCGTTGTTTTTGCGAGCGGCACCAGAACCCAATTTGTTTCCGGCTGCGTCAGACCAGGTCGCTAAGGGAGTGGCGCCCTCTTGCAGAGTGAAATCGGCAGACACGCTACCGACAGGAAATTCTTCTGCGTTTACTCCGCTTTTGGACCACTGCAACTTGTGAGCGTCGGTCGACGTGGAAGTTTTCGAGACAACGACACCGGCAAGCGATTCCAGAGCTTGTCCGTTCGGTAGAGGTGCGCCGGCGGCGTCTGTTATCAAAAGCTTGCCACCACCCTTTTGAAACTCAGTCAACGCCGCAACCACATCTGGTGGCTCGTCTACAAGCAATGGCACCACAATCAGTTTGTAGCCTTGCAACTTGGAAGGTCCACCGCTGACATCGATATCGCTCAACTCATCGAAACGAACATTGGCGGCATCGAGAGTGCGCTTGAAAATATTCCAGTCTTCGTCGTACGTTCCTAAATGTGCTTCCTGGTAGGCGATCGCATTGCGGGAACTCTTTAACACCGCCACTGGTGCAGCAGCAAAAGCAGGAGCGCAATTCAAAAACAAATTGCTTGTGAATGTCGTCAGTGCCATAATGGTGGCAGAAATGATCTTTTGCGCTCTTCCGTGTGATGGTTTCCCAAATGTCACTAGCGGTCCCTCTTCATAAGTCTTTCCAACTGTCGGTTGCTGTCCTTCTTAGCTATCGTCTCGCGTTTGTCATAAAGTTGCTTGCCTTTCGCCAGCGCGAGGTCGACTTTGCACAGGTTTCCTTTGAAAATCAGCTTCAGCGGAATAAGCGTTAAGCCTTTTTCTTGCATCTGCTGTTTCATTTTCAATATTTGTCGGGCGTGCATCAGAAGCTTACGCTTTCTGAGCGGATCGTGATTGAAACGATTGCCATGATCGTAAGGGGATATATGGCAGTTATATAGCCATAGTTCGCCGCCTTCGATTTTCGCAAAAGCATCTGCTAGATTCGCGCGACCCTGCCGAATCGACTTCACTTCCGTGCCGACGAGAGCAATACCTGCCTCGAAAGTCTCAATCAGATGATACTCATGGCGCGCGCGTCTATTGTCGGCAACGGTTTTTACAACCGGCTTGTCGTCTTTGGCCGCCTTCGATTTGTCGGCTACCTTAGCCATCTATCAATCAGTCCTGCACAGCGATGTGGTTTGGCCGAGCAGCATGCTGCTGCGGCGATCATCCGAATACTCAGTATAAGACATACGCACATTAATTGCGGTACGCAAAAAGCTGACTGTGGGCTGATTGCAAGCTGATGTTGGATATATACAGTCGTGCCGGGCTGCAATGCGTCGGGCGCTACAGGCTCGCGGTTTTGCTGCTGTTCGTAAATGAGTGCTGGTGTAAATTATTGTTATCCGAAAGTTTTACAGGACAATTGAGATCAGAAGACGTTTTACAAGCGAAAAATGGCGCACTTTCAAATCACTCGATTCGTCCGAAAATTAGTCGCAAGCGCGCTTGGCAAGCCGTGCTATTATTACAAAAGCTGAAGATGCTGCATCTGACTGAGAGACAGAGCGATTCATGATCAAAATCGAGCCTTTGTTTGCCACCGATTGCACCCAGACTAGGGCGCTTCTCAGGCATCAGAACGAACGCATGCCTTATGAAAGTTTTTGCGCCGAAGACGCTCTGAGCCTTAGAGGAATGACGTTCTGGCAACACTGGATGCCCTGTCGCATGCATCTGGCGCCATCTGTGTACATCGCAAAAGAAGACGGAGTCGTGCTCGGGCTTATTTCGTTGCGCACTTTAGGCAAGTCGCGAGCTTGCTGGCGCATCGATCATCTGGTTGTTCATCCCAATCATCGCGGTCGTGGCATTGCGCAAGAACTACTCAAGTTTGCCTTTGCACTGTTTGGAAGCCAGGGTGTAAGCCACTTTATCGCCGAGGTCTCAGATCAAAATTCGGCTGCATTGAACTTGATGGGCAACTGCGGATTCCGTCGTTGTGCGAAAGTAACTGAATATCAGGTGCCGTCGGACTTCAAGGAACCGGTGCCAGACGAGGAAACAAGCCACTTCCGCCTAGCACTTCCCGAAGACAAGTTACGTCTCTACCAACTCCATCAAGACGCATTGCCGCCTGACCATCGGCTTATCTATGAATGGTCGCCGGAAGATTTCGTCGTCTCAGATTTGCCTGTGGAAAATTTCGATCGCACAATAAAGCGGCTAATCAAGGGCAAGAGCTGGTTTTGGGTTTCGCAAGACAGTGAACGCAAGGCGCTCACATCGGCAGTGCGAGTAACTGCGCACCAGGAAGGCGACTTCCACCTGGAGTTTGCAGTTCATCCAGGTTACTTGCACATGGCAGAAGACATTGTCGTCTTCACACTTGGCATGATGAAGCGCGCTGGCATGCGTGGGGTCGTTAACGCAAAAGGTTACGACTACCAACCGGCAGTTGTCGAAGCGCTTGAAAAGGCAGGTTTGGAGAGAACTGGGTCTTTCTCTCTTCTGGCCAGAGAGCATTGGATGCGGGCCAAACAGCCACGCACACTCAAATTAGACAAGAGCGTCTCATTGTCTCCAATTGCAACTCCCGCCATTAACATGCCAAGAACCGCCAATGGCGGCGGGGATTCATAGTTTCAAAGTTGTATAAATAGATAAAGTATTTGCGAAGAACGCCCAGATAATTGTCCAAACCTGTTAACCTGACATTTACTCATGACCTATGGCCATGGGCGCACTGGACTGTTCACAGCCAGGGCAGGCGCACGTTGACAGCGGTACCGGTGTATCGGTATCATTGCCAGTCGCTTTTCGCTACTTCCCAGGAAAGCCTTCGCAGCAAGCTGCATCGGCGCATCCCAGGAAAAAATCGCAATTTGTCAGCTATTAGGAGCTTTTTTCGGTGCCGACCATCAATCAACTTATCCGCAGAGAGCGCGCCAAAGTGACTTACAAGACCAAGTCACCTGCGCTCAAGTCTTGCCCGCAACGCCGAGGCGTCTGCACCCAGGTAAAAACAACGACGCCAAAGAAGCCGAATTCAGCGCTTCGTAAGATTGCTCGTGTTCGCCTGACAAATGGCACAGAAATCACAGCTTACATCCCGGGTGTCGGCCACAACCTCCAGGAGCACAGTGTCGTGCTTGTCAGAGGCGGTCGTGTTAAGGATCTTCCGGGCGTCAGATATCACATCGTGCGCGGAGCGCTCGACACTGCAGGCGTCAAAGACAGAATGCAGTCACGTTCCAAGTACGGCACCAAACGTCCAAAACCAGGCGCAGCAGCTGCCGCCGGCGCTAAGAAGAAGTAGTTTCAATTCAGGATAAAAAGCAATGTCACGCAGAAACAGCCCAGAAAAACGTGTACCAACAGCCGATCCGGTTTTTGGAAGCCAGCTTGTACAGCGCTTCATCAATAGAATGATGCAACGCGGCAAACTCAGCACCGCACAAAGAGCATTCTATGACTCACTCAACCTTCTTAAAGAAAGAAGCAAACAGCAAGAGCCAATGGACGTTTTCAACAAGGCTGTGAAGAACGTTACTCCTCTAGTAGAAGTAAAAGCACGCCGCGTCGGCGGTTCGACATATCAAGTTCCAGTTGAAGTGAAGCAATCACGCGGCGTTGCGCTCGCAACCCAGTGGATCATCACCAACAGCAGAAAGCGTCCAGGTCGCACATTCGCCGAACGCCTTTCAGCAGAACTGCTTGATGCATCAAACGGTGCCGGAAACTCTGTTAGAAAGAAAGACGAGACTCACAAGATGGCTGAAGCCAACAAGGCTTTCGCTCACTACCGATACTAGATTCTAGCCGTTCGGTTTTTTCGTCTCGATTCATAATATAGTTAGATATTGGAATGCTGATGCGCTGCTTTAAGGTTGCGTGCGGCAACGAATTGCACAGCAACACTGATTCTTTGTAAAGATACGCAAGGATTTCACACCATGATTGATGAAGTTTTTGTGGAGAATTCGGGGTTTCAGCGTTATTTGCAATAGGCTGTCAACAGCACACCTTATCCGAGGCGCGCTTACACAGTCATTCCAAGGTAGATACTCATGGACACTTCCACCAGCGAAAGGAAACCTAACGCCGTGCAATCCACAAGAACCGTAGCACTCAAAGACATCCGCAACATGGGAATTGCTGCGCACATCGATGCCGGCAAGACAACGACTACTGAACGCATTTTGTTCTACTCGGGTCTCATCCACAAAGTAGGCGAAGTGCATGAAGGCACCAGCGTCACCGACTGGATGGAACAAGAAAAAGAACGTGGTATCACAATCACCGCAGCCGCGATCACAAGCGCATGGCGCGGAAAGCGCATCAACTTGATCGACACCCCCGGACACGTTGACTTCACTGTTGAAGTTGAGCGTTCGATGCGCGTGCTCGACGGAGTTGTCATCGTATTGTGCGCCGTAGGTGGCGTGCAGCCTCAGACAGCAACAGTCTGGAAGCAAGCCAACCGTTACGAAGTACCACGCATGGTGCTCGTCAACAAGATGGACCGCTCCGGTGCTGACTTCTATAAAGTTCTCGGACAAATCACCAGCCAATTGCCAGGTATGCATTCAACCTGGGCCAACGCTCACCCTATTCAATTGCCAATCGGCGCTGAAGGCGGTTTTGTCGGCATCATCGACCTGCTCGAGCGCAAAGCGATCATGTACGAAGAAGATGATCCAATGGGCAAAAAGTTCCGCGACGAGCCAATTCCAGAAGATATGCGCGAACAAGCTGAAGAGTGGAGACAAAAACTCGCCGACGCGATTGTTGAAACAGACGACGAATTGATGGCTAAATACCTCGATGGCGCCACTGATTTCACAACCGATGAATTGAGAGCAGCTCTTCGCCGAGCAGTTTGCGCCAACAAAATCATTCCAGTACTTTGCGGTTCAGCCTTCAAAAACAAAGGCGTACAGCCACTTCTCGATGCCATCGTCGATCTGCTTCCATCTCCTGAAGATGTAGCAGCGATCAAGGGTGTCGCTCCAGATGGCACTGAATCACTTCGTGCTCCTGACGACGAAGCTCCGTTCTCGGCGCTCGCCTTCAAGGTCATGAACGATCCTTTCGTTGGCAAACTGACATTCTTACGCGTCTACAGCGGACACCTCGCCGCCGGTTCTTATGTGCAGAACAGCACAAAAGGAAAGCGCGAGCGCATCAGCCGTCTCGTTCAGTTGCAAGCTGACGATCGCACAGACGTTGCAGAAGCATTTGCCGGAGACATCGTTGCAGCTGTTGGTCTGAAAGACACAACAACTGGCGACACTCTCTGCGCCGATGGTCACCCAATCATTTTGGAATCGATGAAGTTCCCAGATCCAGTTATTTCGGTAGCCATCGAACCAAAAACAAAAGCAGACTCCGACAAGCTCGGCGTTTCATTGGGACGTCTTGCAGAAGAAGATCCAACCTTCAAAGTCAGAGTCGACCACGAAACAGGTCAAACGATCATCGCCGGAATGGGCGAACTCCATTTGGAAATCATCGTCGACCGTCTCTTGCGCGAATTCAAAGTTGAAGCCAACGTTGGTAAACCACAGGTTGCCTACCGCGAAACTATCAAATCGAAAGTCAAGCAAGAAGGCAAGTTCGTTCGTCAGTCAGGTGGTCGTGGTCAGTACGGTCACGTGGTCATCGAACTCGAACCGACCGAGCCAGGCGGCGGCTTCCAATTCGTCAACAAGATCGTTGGCGGTGTGATTCCGAAGGAATACATTCCAGGTGTTGAAGCTGGTATCAAAGAAGCATTGCAAGGCGGTGTGTTGGCCGGCTACCCGGTCATCGACCTGAAGGCAACGCTAGTCTTCGGTTCGTATCACGAAGTTGACTCTTCTGAAATGGCTTTCAGAATTGCAGGCTCCATGGCTTTCAAAGAAGGGTTCATGAAGGCCAAGCCAATTCTGCTCGAACCAATCATGAAAGTCGAAGTCGAAGTTCCTGAAGAGTTCATGGGCGACGTCATCGGTGACATCTCGTCTAGACGCGGAAAGATTGAAGGTATGGACACATTGGACAAACTTTCAAAAGTGCGCGCTACCGTTCCTCTTTCTGAGATGTTCGGTTATGCCACGGACATCCGTAACAAGACGCGCGGTCAAGGCACGTTCGTAATGGAATTCGTCCACTACGAAGAAGTACCTAACGCGATCGCAGACACTGTTATCAAGGGAAAACAGGCTGCTAAAGAAGACAAATAAGTCGCTTGAAAAAGTAACTGAAAAGGCGCGGCGAAAGCTGCGCCTTTTGCTTGTGTATGGTGCAAATAGGGTAAACTTTAGAACGCTTACTAAACGAGTCGTGCAGCGTGAAACCCTTGGAATCAGGGCGGCGGGGATAGTTATGAAATACCTACACAGCGGTTATCTTTTATTCTGCGAAAAAGCGGATCATACCGAAGATGGTCGAGTAGACGCGCTTGGCTTGTTCGATCTGTTTGTCGCCAAAGAGCTGCCAATTCCAATGAACGCCTGGTGGGTGGTCGGATTCGGCACCCCTTATGAACGTCGCCAGTACAAGGGCGGAGTGACTCTAGAAAACCCAGCCGGTGAAGTCGTTTTCGAGAAGGAATTCAGCGCCAACGACCCTGCCGACATTTTCAAAGGACACTACATCTTCAAGCCAGAGATCATTCTGGACAAAGAAGGATGCTGGACGGCAAAAGCAACTTTGCGGAATTGGAAAGACGAATCGATGTGGGATTTGGAACGACGTTTCTGGACTATGCTGGAAACAGACTCGCCACCAGATCCATAACCGGTCTATTCAGCGTCTATTCATCATCATCATCGAATTCGTTATCATCATCGTCACCACTATCGGTGCCTGGTGATCCTCCAACTTCGACATAGCCTTTACCGGTTTTCTCACCGATCAGGTCATCGTAGTATTTTTTTGCCGCCGCAGGAGTAGGAAATGATTTCGGTTTAGTCATTCCTGCTGTACCGATCTTTCCAAATCGCACAATCACTTCGTTTCCTGCCAACACTACTTCCCAGAATTTGCTGGAAGTGCCTTCGGTAAACTCGAACATTCTAGGTGCTGTAGCTCCTGCTACAAACGCTCCTGATTGCACCGCGGCCGGTGATGACACCGATTTCGGTGCACTGGCAACTGCTGGCTTCGATGCTGCCGCAACTGCGGGTTTCGGTACTGTTGTAATTGCAGGTTTAGATGCCGCAGCGCCGCTTACGGACTTGACACTGGTTGCGCCCGCGAGAACTTTAACGCCTGCTGGTTCACCATCTAGGTTGGATGTGAGTTCGTCGATATCAGTTCTCACTCTGACGAAGGCTGGGAATCTCGGCACGCCTCCATCAGACAACTCCTGATAGCGGAATGTAATTACACTTCCAACCGGTGGTGGATTATCTCGCTCGGCATCTGAAAATCCCGTTCCAACGGAGAACTTAGTGCCGTTAGCAAGCTCGACCGAAAGGGCACCAAGACGTCCTTTGTGTCTACCGGTGCCGGGCAAGTGCTCAATCACTTTTGCTTCTGCGTCGTGCATGCTTTTCACTTTCAACAATGAAAATGAACGACCCACTTCATACTTCGAAGAAGGTTTTCGCATCATCAATCCTTCGCCGCCTAATTCTTCAACACGAGCCAATTCTTCGCGCAAATGAGCAGTGCCCTTGCAGCGTTCGTGCGTATGGGGTCGAGCATACTTTGGTTGCGTCTCATCCAGTAGTTGCGCAATATAAGCCATACGCGCCTCGAAGACATCGTCAACGGCAGGCGCATCGAAAACCAGATAGGTAATTTCTTTCCACTGATCGCTTTTGTCTTGTCGGCGCACGATACTGACAGCACGTTGAAAACCTTTACGCGACAACCACAACTCGCCATCAAGATGCTCTTTCGGCAAATCTTCAATGAACCAATCAGGGGCGTGATACACATTACCCTGACGCGAAATGAATTGCGTGCCATCCCAATAAGCGCGCACACCATCGAGCTTTTCGCTCATCCACCAGCCGGTAAGATCAACATCTGTGGTCCAACTGTGCGCTAATAAAATCGGCGGTGCGGTGGATGAACCGGCACTGGGCGTGCCACCACTTGATGCCGACGCAGGTGTTGAAACTTTTCGCGCACGAGCTGCATTCGTTGGAATTTCGCCGCCGAGCCTCGCTCTCTCTGCATCTTCGCCGCAATACTGACGCAAGTGCTTACAAGTTCTTTTTTCGATCGCGGTCGACTGATTTCGCCAGGCTGGACACGTGCACGAATATACGCCACCAACGTTGCGCAAAAGGTACGGGTCCTTGGCAGACCCTTGAACCTCTACTGTTTCGCCATCATCGATATCCGGCATGTCGGGACCTCATAATAAACAGCTGAGATCTTTTGCCCGGATAGAGTCACATTAACTCCCATGGAGCTTTATTCTAAGGAACCGCCCATCGACGGCGCCAGAGCCATTCAGACCGCGGGATCTTTCACTGCGTCAAGGCACGCAGCTGTTAACATGGCCTTGTTACCTATCCTGACTTAACCAGACTATGACTGAGCACGATAACAACAGCTTATGGATCCAAGGCATCGACGTCTCTAATCATCAAGGAGTCATCGATTGGAATTTTGTTGGGCAGAGCGGAGTTCAATTTGCCTTCATCAAGGCAACTGAAGGCGGAACTTATCAGGACAAGTTTTACCAACAGAATATTCGCGGCGCGAAAGCTGCCGCTGTTCTGGCTGGTCCGTATCACTTCTTTCGTCCTAAAGGTCCAGTCAACTTGCAGATTGAAAATTTCCTCAAAGTCTGTGGTACTGCTGAAACGCCTGACCTTCCGCCCGTACTCGATTTAGAAGTGCCGAATGACTGGGGGCACTTTAAAGTACCAGCGCGAGTGGAAATGATATGTGAGTTCCTCAACAGCACAAGCAAAGCGTTGGGGCGCAAGCCGATAATCTACATGAGTTCCTCGTTTTCAGAAGATGTCTTGAGCGAAGCACCGGAGTTGAGCGAATATCCGCTTTGGTTAGCACACCACACTCCCGCGCCGAAACCGTGGATTCCCAGACCGTGGACTTCATGGAATTTCTGGCAATACACAGACAAAGGCACCATCAACGGTATCAACGGTCCTGTAGATTTGGATCGGTTCAACGGCACTCATAGCCAACTATTAAGTCTCTAAACTCAATGCCACGAACCGCGCACTAAGGCGCATGTTTACTGTGTTCGACATAACCTAGTTCTGTCGCTTTCGCGAAGTCTTTCGCGGCTAAATCTTTCTGCCCCAATTTAGTATAGGCTCTTGCTCTTGAATTATAGGTCAGTGCCACATCATTCATTTGTTTGATCGATTCGGTATAGTCGCGCACGGCATGCTTGTACTCTCCCATCTTATAGTAGACGTCGCCTCGAGAGCGCAAAGCGTCTTCATCTTCTGGTACTCGACTAATTATAGTTGTATAGTCTGCGACTGCTTTTGGATACTGTTTGATGCGCTCGTATGCTGCCGCGCGATGCGTTATGGTATCAACATCTCTGGGTGAAATTTCGATGCAAGCGGTGTAATCTGGAATAGATTTTTCGGACTGACCGATGTTTTCGTAAGTCCTCGCTCGTTCATAAAGAGCCGCTTCGTATCTTGGATTGAAGCGAATTGCGATATCTAAATCTGCAATTGAATTCTGATACTTTCCCAGTGCTCGATAGGACACTGCTCGTTGATAAAATCCTCTAGCGTCCGTCTTGTTAAGTGCAACGTACTTATTCAAAAGATTGAGCGCCTTGTCATATTCTTCAAATTTATTCAACCGAGTGCCATTGACGAGAAGTTGAAGCGCCACAAATTGTTCTTTCTTTGGAACATCTTTGGCTGCTACAGGCTGTGAATTTTGTACAACCACAAACGCTGCGGCTAAGAGCCAAACCTGTGCTCCATACCTCACAGAGCGCCGTTTTCTGTGTTCCATTGGTCGATTGCCTGAGCTGGGACTTAGCCACCTTCAACCGGACTCCTAAAACATAATACTAGAATTTAGCGACTAAGTAGCAGGCTTCGCTACTCCGCCTATATGCTCCACTGGGCGAACCACAAATAGATAGGTACAAGCCGAAGCAAAGACAAATAACAACATGATCGAAACCATCGCCCATGGCGTAGCTTCATCATAGAAATAAGAAACAAGCATTCCGCCAAATGCACCCGTAACCATTTGAGAGAACGCCATCACTGCCGATACCACTCCGGCGATTTCAGGCAACGGCTCGACGCATCCATGCGCCGTGGTCGGTGCCAGAAGCCCGTAGGCGAAGGTGAACGCAAACAATGATGGAAGGAGTGTTTGCGGACTGGCGAGCCCAGTATAAGTGAGTACGATATTGACGATAACGGCTGTCAAAGCCAAGGACAAACCCAAATAAAGAGATACCCGGGGTGATACCTTGCGTTTGCTCAACTGACCGCTTGACGCAGCGCCGATCATGATACCGAGGGAGACACCAGCAAACATCAAGCCAAACTGCTGATTCGACAAACCGAAGTGCTTCATCATCAGCAGTGGAGAGTTTGTCACGTATGCAAATACTGCGCCGAAATAAAGAGCATTGATCATGGCGAAACCAAAACTTTGACGGTGCTTAAAGACTTGCTTGTATTCACTCCAGAGGGCCTTAATCGTCAAAGGCGATGTGTTCAATTTTGCCGATTCGACGAAAAAGAAATTGACAACGAAGAACAGCACTGTGCCCAGAACAAACAAGAGACCATAGATGTATCGCCAGGTAAACATGGTCAGTATCCACGCTCCAAGAGTGGGCGCAATCATAGGTGCAAAACTTCTCATTGCACCAACTTGCGAGAGCCGTGCACGGGCCTCGTGCCCCTCGAAAAGATCGCGGACCAAAGCTGTTGTGAGCACGGTTGCGGCTCCCGATCCCAATCCTTGAATGGCTCGACATGTGAGCAATATTTCGATCGTCGGCGCGAAGGTACATCCGGCTGCAGCGAGAGCAAACGCAGCGCTTCCAAAGAGCAGCACAGGTCTACGGCCACATCGATCTGAAAGCGGTCCACAAAAAAGTGGTGCGACTGCAAACCCGAGTAAAAACAAACTCAATGTCATGGCAGAGGCGCGGTCAGTTGTATGCAAATTGGTGGCAATCAGTCCGAGCGCCGGCAGCCCCATATCTATCGAAAGAGGCGGAAGAACGCCCAACCCAACCAGGAAGAAGGTAAACCAAATCGATGCTTTGTTCATGCTACCGGGAAATACTCGCACTCAAGACTTGATCTTATTCTTAGCCTGCATTTGCTCTTCGGCTTTGAAAGCCGCTTCCACGCAAACATCAACGTACTTCGATTCAGGATGTTGTGGAGTCAGCTGATCATAGTACGCTGAAACTCGATCGAGATAGTCAATTGTCTTGCTGCGAAATCCGCGCCCCATTTCCTGTGCCGCGTGATGAAGGGCTTCCTGCGACGCCAGTTCCAGCGAGTTACCGCTACCCTCGAACTCCTTGCCGATTAAGGCTTGAGCCGCCGATTGAGCAGCTGGTCGAGCATCCCTGTCATAGACCTTTTTGCAAATCTTAAAATGCCCATCTTCATGACTGACGACTTCGGGCTTCGCGAGTTTCGGTAGATAAATCGTAACAGGAGCGGCAAGGAAGACAGATACACTCGTGATCCGCAATTTAACGGTGACAACGTGGTCACCTGGGCGTGGATTTGCTTCGGTCATCTTAACGATATGAAAGCGAAATTTCGGTACACACTGAAATTTCCAGTGTGTATTAGCTGATTGATTATGCTCTTCGGCAACCTGCTTCGACTGGGTTGATCCACGATCGAAAAATTCTTTCTTTACTGAGATCGGCTCCTGTTCAACCAGAACGAGGCCAGGAGCCTGGGGCGACTGAATATGTTCCTGGGGCTGCGGAGACCGGTTTGAACAGCCAGCGCTGAGCGCTTCGAGCAGCATCATGGCGGCCAGAACTGCAATTCGCAATCCGTCAGAAGTTCGATCAATCAAGGTAGATTGATTGCTGGTGAAACTGGATATGGTGCTGGCGGTGGATATTTGCGTGTTCCCGTATTTCCGTAACCTTTGCCGATCAAGCCCGGTACCTTAACCAGACCCACCGCTCTACGGAAACGAATTTCTGTCACCGATCCGTTTTGCAGATAAGTCGGTCTATTGTATCCAGTTGAAGGTCCTGTTGTGAAGGTGGCGTAATTCACAGGCGACACGCTCGGCAAGCCGAAGTCGTTACGTGTGTTGATTGCGTTGCTATACACAACAAACGAAATTTGATGACCGCCAGGTGGAATCGTAATGTTTAGCGATGCCAGCACTAGTCCGGGCGGTCCGCCGAGGTTAATACCCCAGTGTGCGCCGTCTCCTTGCCCGCCGCAGTCATACGAAGAGCCACTTCCCACGGTGCCCAAGGCAATCTTCACAGGTTCAAGGTCGGCACTGGCGATTGTCATGTTAGAAGTAGATACGTGCGATGCAGTCATAGCAGTAGTCAAAAGCGTTGCATCGAGTGGTTCTCCCGCGTGCTTACCACCATTAGTGGTGCCAGGTTTCCACGCTTGATCTCGAACATACATGTCATACGCGAAGAGGTCAGAGCTGGTGAATGTATCGAGTGCAGTAGCAAACAGTTGATTGTGACTGACCACTGATATGGGGTCTGGTCCAGGTGGATTGTATGAACCGATCGCAGGTGGAGCGATACCGGGATCAGATAGCTTGCGCGCAGTGTAAACAACGTTTCCAGACGCAGAATCGAATGTGTAATAGTTCGTGGTCAACATGCCGTTCGCGTTCACTCCGCTGTCAGCAAATGGAACTGTATTCATCATATTAATGAACGAGTCGACATTAACTTTGGCACCGCCGCGACGCAACCAGTCGTAAAGACCGATGCCTACAGCGCCTCCAGGTGAAGGAGTACCGCCGAGTCCAGGGTAGCCGGTGACAGGAGTCAAGGCGGTCGGGTCAGTTGGATAATCACCAGTCGGCGGTGTTTTGCCAATAACTGGAGTTCCAGCGATGAATGGGGCTTGCAGCAAGTCACCAGGCTTGGTGATTTCGGGAGGTACGCCATCTGGAAAAGCAATGCTGAATGCACCAGGAGCAGGCTTGGGGTCATAGACGTTGCATGGCTGAGCAGAAGCTGCGCAGTGCACCACACGTTGAGCACCGTTGTCAGTCAGGCTCTGGTCGGCTTCGGCTCTGACAATAGATGGCATGTCGAAAGGAAGACCAGAGATCGAAGTTTGAAAAAGTGTGTTGTCTACGAGGCGAACTTCGCTACCCAAGCTAGCGAATACAAAATCAGTGCCATCTGAAGTTGGAATGTTTATACCAGAGAGATAGTAGCCATCTTGCTGAGCGGCCGCCGGAGTGCTGGCGTAGGATGCAGGTTTGACAACCGGTATGTTCGTTTGACCGTTTGGAATACTACCCATCGTGAGCTTCAAACTGTTATTCACATAAGAGGAATTGCCGGTCATGCGAATGTTGTTTGATTGGTAGGCTGCAAGCGCATCCTCGTAGGGAGTGACATTTGCTCCGTCAGCATCATGAGCTACTCCACCTGGGTGCATGGCAGTGTTCATCTGAGCAATGAGCGCATCTTTTGCCGTTTTCAGATTGGCCAGATCTCGCTGCGCAAGTGCTTTCATCTCTGCACTGTTGATGGCATTAGCGATGGTGAGATCGAGGCGGATTGTGCCCATGAGCGAGTTAATGCTCGACACAGGCATATAGTAATTGTCGCCCGCTTTCGTGGCAGTGCCGACTGGTGCTGAGTCAGAGAAACCGATGTAGCCAAAGTTTGGGTCGTTAATTACAATTCTGGATAGGTCTTTTGCCGCAGCCAACGCTGCCGAATCAATAGCAGTCTTTTGCTCACCGTGACTGCCTAACAGTCGCACGTAACTCAAAGCGAACAGCAGCAAAATCATAAAGCAAACCATGCAAGCTGCCATGAGCGCCAGCATGTTTCCTCTCGCCTGCCTCATCCGGGTAAAGGCCCAAGAACGTGATTTACGTGACATATCTGCCTGCCTTCGGGGTCTCGCCTGCACGACTAGTTTTAGTAAAACGACTGGATATTAGTCCTGCTTAATCTTATGGTATCCGCCCCAAGACTCTACTGTCAATGGCAATTCCGCTTTTTAATAGTAGACATTGGTCTACACGAAAGCAAAATGAGGAGCCGGCTCTTTGACACCATATTCGGTGCAGAGAACCGGCTCACATCTATTCCTTAATGTCTAATTTATTCCTCTCTGATTTCGATGGCATTCTCGATCAGGTGAGAAAGAAAGTCACGCAACCCCAAGTAGCTCACGTTACTTGCACCTTGTGAGTTAACCACTCTGACCTCGAATAACCCGCGATCATATTGTTGAGCGCTGTACAAAACCTTTGACCCGTCGCTACCATCAGCAATGTGCCAGGCTCGATACGGATTAACAAAGATGACGTCGTCATAACTAGCCACTTTACTGGACACTTCATTTGGCGTTTGATTGACTTCGTATACTCTATCACCAGCTACTTCAACCTCTGAGAACGGGCGCATCGTCCAAATGATACCGCTTCGATCCTCTATCGAAAGTCCGTCGTACTGCTTGTAGAATTCGATAAATTCGCCAGGCATCTGTGCCCGATAACGGACTTTCTCTTGCAGCATCGAAATCACAGCCGAAAAATTCGACAGCGATAACGCCGGCCGTTTTTGAATCTGCGGTGCATCTTCCAAAAATTGCCATTTGCTATCTTTCGCCTTTCGTATAGCCCACCCGATTTTTGGCTGAACAGCAAAGGTGTCAGGGTCTTGTTCGATGCCCACGAAGCCTCCTATTATCTCCATTCTTCTTTTGAGCATCGTTCTTTTGTCGATCACGGTCAGCGGCACGACAGACATGCCGGAAGGCAACTGGTCGGTCTTTGCACCATAAAGGCTTGCCGGATACCTTTCTGGATCGCAAAGCAGTGGATTGAGAACGTCCCAGGTGCCCGTAACTTGATTCTGGAGGTATGGAATCAGTTTCAGTATCCAACCATTAACCAGGTCGTAACCGTAGTTATTCGTCTGCTTATACATGTCTTGCCAGTAGCTAATATCTGCCTCGCCGCGCATAGCCATGCAAAAGTGATCGGCGATTTCCCGCAAATGAGGAAGCCACAAATCAACCTTGAATGGTTGGAGCAGTTCGATCTTTTGTCGCAAGCGCATCCAATCGTCTTCGCTGCCCGTCAGTGTGATTTCAGGAAATCCGCAGCCGCTGTACAAGATGTATTCGAAGTATGATTCAAACACGTCCAGTAGACAAACTTGTGACACTAATTTCTCCACCACTCCAGTTGTGGAAAAATCGCTAACTAACGTCGAACTTCCCACCACCTGATCGCCCAATCTCTCGGCGAATTCGTTGATAACCCATTCCCAGGCGCTCTCGGGAGAGTCTGTGTCGATGTTGCTATCGACAACGATGGGCTTGCGACCATCGTGTGAAACGAATGTAGATCGAAGTTCTTCGGCGTAGATGTGAACATGCATGGCCAGTCCCTGCAGTATCGTTATCCAGATGGCATCAGGCGATAGAACAAGTGGTCGATGTTCGGCAAAAGCAATGTGCACAGCTCCGATCAAAGCATGATATTGCGTATTTGCCACCACTTCGGAGTTGTATCCAGAGCAAGCTAATACGGGTTCTCCCACGGTTTGTTGCACGTTTATGAGAATTCTCTGAATGCTGTCGCGAGTTTTCCACTTCTCTAGTGATGTGCGGACTGTGTCCACATCATGCACGCGAAAAGTGACACCCGCTGAAGGTTTTAACTTCATGCGTGTACCTCAAATTGTCAATTGGGCGCGTAATTTGTACTTCTTATATTTTAGTTGATCGATGTGATTTTCGCCCAAATGCGGGGCTGCAAACGCTGTCTGAGCGGGCATTTGCAAGGTGCAATTAATTAATCTTGCGACGACAGAACTTGTGCTGAATGCACGTTAATGCAGCATAAAATGTACTGGGCGAGCGCTCAAGTATGCTTGGCCTCAGATTTGGAAAGCACTGTACGGCAGCGTTCCAGCATGATCGCAGTAGCTTTGTCGTTGGGCACCATACCGGCTCCGGTAGCAAATAATTGTTCCGCCTCGCGAAAACGTCCGTCTTCGAAGGCATGTCTTCCCTGTCTGAAAAGCTCCATCGCTTCTTCGTACAATCCAGGCAGAGCGCCATCTACGGAGAGCAACTCGAAGATAGGCTGGCTCTGCTCCCTGGCACCGACTGTGATGCGGTCCAGTTCCCTCACATCACTCTCTGGAATCGATCGAGCAGTGTTTGCCCCGAGGATGCACGTCGTGCCATATTGCGCATTGAAGGAGTCTAGTTGCATAGCCAGATCAACTGAAGGTCCCAGGGCACCGTACTGAACGAGCGATGAATCTTTCGATCCAGCATCTATCGTGCCGCAGATGGCGTCACCAGAATTGATGCTGCAGGTTAATCCAAAAGGCGATTTGTGATTCTGATCGTTGACAGTTAGCGCTCTGAGACGCGCTCTCATGTCGCCAATGCATTTCGTGGCCGCTGCCACCTGCGCAGCTTCATCCATCGCTATAGGGGCACCCCAGAGCCCGATCACGCCGCAATTCCAAACGCGCTCGACTAATCCACCATGCTCACCTATTGTCGCCATCATGACGCCCAGACATTGGTTAAGACTTTGGAGAACATATTCAGGCGAACGGTCGTCCAAATCCAGTGAAAAATCATGAAGTTGGCAAGCTGCCACAGTCACGTTCATCAGCTTACCGGTCAATCCAAGTTCGGCGAGCAGACGTCTTTCAATTTCATTCGCCAGTGGCTTTGCCGCCAGAGAGCGGAATAGTTTCGTCTGCTTGGCTTTTTCACGCTTGATTTTGAAATATTGATCGAGCAAAACAATTATCGCCGCCGGCCAGGCGACACCAACTACTGGCACTACGACCGGTATCAAAATTCGCAATGCCACAAACGCATAGAACGACACCACCAGCCAAACTGCGGTGACCAAGACCATGGCCGATAGGCTGAGGAAAGGACGATAGGCACATCGAGCCAGAACACGACCGACCAGCAATCCAATAAAAACAATAAGAAGAAGCAGTTCCCATTGATCGGGCTCAGCTAAAAAGCTCTTTTGTAGAATATTCACAATCAAATTGGCTTGAATTTCAATGCCATTCATCGGTGTCGGCGGCGGTGCTGCAGGAGTCAAGAAGTTTGACACCGAACTACCATATGAAAATCGTTGTTGACTCATTCCAGGAACAGATGGTTCGAAAATGCCAATCAGAACAACTTTGTTTTTGAATGGATTTTGCAAATCCAGGGTCGAGTCCGCCCCCTGCGCAGATGGACCTTTGGCAGCATTGTCGAACCATCCATGCTGCGCTTGTTTCTCCCAATCGAGAGCTCGCCAGAGCGGAATGGTGCGATAAGTTCCAGGTGCCCCGGCGAAATTTATGCGCACATTTGTGGGTATCAATCGATCGCGCAGATAGACAAAGTCTCTGTCATCAACAATCGATCTGGCACCGATTTTTTTCTCAATCACACGCAGTGCAAGCGATTTATAGAAAGATGGTCCTAGTTGGTCGAACAGCATTTTCCCATGACGAACAAGTCCATCTTGATCGGCAACGATGACATTGTTTCCGACTGAACCCGAGTCTTCTCCAACGGCCTCGATGAACGGTGCCCCTGGAGATCTAAGCAGGACAAGAGAATTATCACGCGTCGTTCCAGTCCCAGTTGTTGGACTCTTATCGACTCCAGAGGTGAGCACGACGTTCTTGCTATGTTGCAACGCATCTAACAACATGGAATTGCTAACAGCATCGCCGTCACCAGCAGTGGTATCAGCTCCCACCGAAAGCGACGATGGTGCAGATGATGGCTGAGTTGTGACATTGTTTGTGGATTTCAGTTCAGTTGTGGCATCAAGCGGAACATCCAAAACGATGACATCAGCATTTGCTTGGTTCAATTTTTTGATCAATCCAGCAAATACGCTTTTTGGCCACTGATGTGTATCGCCAAGTCCAATTTTTCGCGCCGATTCCTCATCGACCGAAACCAGAACGATGTCGTTTATGGCTGAACTTTTCCAGGAGCCGTTTGGCCAGAGATAATTTCTCAGAAGAAAGTAGTGGTCTTCCAGTCGCAGTTCGGCGTCCGATAACTCAGGATGCACGGGAGGCAAGCGCAAAACTTCCAATACACAAACTACTAATGCGGTCGCAGCACAAATTGCCAAAGCCCGATTTCCCAGGCTCTGAAAGCGCTTTCGAATCTTACCGAACATTCGAGCGGTCGGATGATGATTTAATTCATCCTGTGCTGAGCTCATCTTCAAACCATCTGAGGCGTGCAGCAAAGCGCTGTATTAGGGTACGACTATAGTACTGGGAATATTCCACGTGCCCGGAAAAAATACCGATAAAGACTCAAAAACGGCTTTGGAGACTAGTTGGATACATGAAGAGAAACAAGCTACTGGTTGCAATCGCGATCGGGTCGATCACATTTTTTCAGCCAACTTTCGGGCAAACTTCCGAGTCGATCGAGCAATTAGTTAACAGCGCCAAAATTTTGCCGACCGAATACAAAATTCGCGCTTCAGTGAAAGGTCCAGAAGCGACGATCATCACATATCGAAACGCAAAGGCGATCGATCAAGACTGCAAAATCGACGCAATTTTGATCGCTCAAAAAGTGATGGAAGCGTACAAATCGATTGCAGCGGTGCGCACTCAATTTTTGTACATCAACAAACCATCTCAATATGACCAGGTAGAAATACACGCAGGCGACGTTAAGGCCTTTGATTCAGGCGGCTTGACCAAGCAGCGACTGCTCGATTCGTTGCCGATTACTAAAGGCGGTGCTGGCAAACAAACAGCTATCGTCGACGATACCAAATTCAAACTGATGGTGAAAAATTACAAGGTAGTACAGGGATTTGAGCCAAAGATCAGACAAAACACTTTGGAATGTTTGCAAAAGATTCAACTAATGGGCGCTGATGCAAGGCCGTTGTGGGATGAGTTCCAGTCTCTCGAAAATAAGGTGAAAGCTGGTTTGACCGGAGAGCTAACGGGAGAATGCAATAACCTCTACACCAAAGCTTATGCGGCCTATCTCGCGGCAGACAAGCAAGGAACAAAACAAATCCTGGCCAAACAAGCTGAACTCAACGCGATGACATCACAAAAAGCGCTTTCGAATCAACCCGTGTACGGTCCGATGTACCCACAAAGAATGCGGCTGGCTCAACGAATTCAGACACTTGCAAGAGCCGGCGAGAACGTTCAATGGTATCAAGCGATGTTCTTCAACTACATAGAAAAATACGCCAGGACCAATGACGTGGCGCATTTAAAACCGGCCATCTCCGAGCTGGAGATGAAGATGGGTTTGGCTCCGATGCAATAAAAAATTTGGACAGTACAGGATTCGAACCTGTGGCCTCTTCCATGTCAAGGAAACGCGCTACCAACTGCGCCAACTGTCCATTGAGATAAGTCGAGCAGCTTGCTGCATAGACTATCCACGGGCAACATTTTAGCCGAGAGGGGCTTGGGTCGCAAGTAACTCGGCTGGATCCTCGAAAGCTTGGCTATAAATGCTCGTGCTTTCGGGACCTATGCGCCTGATCTGCCAAGGCTTTGGAGAAGAAAAAAGGCGGCACCCAGATTTGAACTGGGGGATGGAGCTTTTGCAGAGCTCTGCCTTACCACTTGGCTATGCCGCCAAAATTTCCCCGCCCACTCGAGGCAGATGAAAGTATCCTATGTTGTCTGCACACCGTTTGTCAACGCAGATAGACTATCCTGTAATGCAGGTTTGCCTGAGGTATTTCGGTTGCTTGGAATGGTGTTGAAGCGCTGCTTGGGCTCTCTGCCCTTGCTGTTCCTGCTCTCACTAGTTGCCTTTTGCATCATCAAAGTGTTGCCAGGAGACCCGGTCGAAATAATGCTCGGAACGGCTGAAAAGGACGTCCCGCCCGAACAAGTTGCGATTATGCGCAAAGAGTTAGGACTCGACAAGCCATTCGTGCGCCAATATGCGGCATGGGCCACTGGCGTTGTTACAAGAGCCGAGTTCGGAAGGTCCTATCGCGACGGCAGACCAGCCATTACGGTGATTAAAGAGCGCCTTCCGGCCACCCTTATTTTAGTTGGAACAGCACTAACAATTTCATTTACAATCGGCATCGTTTGGGGCTTGTTCATGGCGTGGCTGCGATTGACCAGAGCGGCTCAGCTAGACTCTTTCTTAATTGGATTGGCGCTGCTGTTTTATTCCGCCCCGAGCTTCTGGGTGGGGTTCCTGGCGATCGCACTCGTCGCAAGTTGTGGACCACTCTCTGGCATACCCGTTCTCGGACTGCACAACCCCGGCGAGACCGGCACGCTGCTAGCACTATTCGGTCATGCGCTGCTTCCAGCGATGGTTTTAGCAAGCCGTCGCACTGCCAAAGTAGCATTGTTTGTGCGCGCATCGACTATCGAAGAGATGGGCAAAGGATATGTCACAACAGCGCGCGGCAAAGGATTAAGCAGCGCCGCAGTGATTGTTCGACACGTGATGAAAAACAGTTTTCTGCCTGTGGCGAGCTTGATTGGCTTGTCTCTGCCAGCACTTCTGGGGGGGTCGGTTCTGGTGGAATCTGTCTTTGCCTGGCCTGGAATGGGCAGATTAGCTGTCGACGCCACTTTCGGTAGAAATTATCCAGTGCTTCTGGCGCTGATTATGATTTACGGAACACTTGTAATTGCCTCGAATTTGATTGCCGACATCGCTCACTTATATCTCGACCCGCGCGCTCGAGACCTTGAGCTGAACAGCCAGTCGAGACTCTCAAGAGGACATGCCTGATGCCTGTAATGAAAGAGTTCGAGCACAAGCGAATTCTGTCGACGACAGATAAACCCACTGTGGCGGTCTATCGAATCAGATTCAGCAAGCGTATCGTTTTTGGTTCGTTGGTACTGGCGTTGATTGCAGCAATTGCACTTTTGGCTCCCAGACTGGCTCCTATCACTTACGAATATTCGCCACTGTCGGTTCATCTAGATCACATAAACTTGCCGCCCTACTCTCCGGAACACATCTTCGGCACGGATTATCTCGGCCGAGACGTATTCGCTGAGGCGATTTGGGGCAGCCGCGCCTCACTAATTGTGGGCATATTCGCGGCGCTGATCGCAGTTTCGTTCGGAAGTATCTGGGGCTCGCTGAGCGCATTTGCAGGCGGCATAATCGACACATTGATGATGCGAATCGTTGATGGATTGCTGTCAATTCCCAGCATCATCCTTCTGCTTGCTTTGAACGCACTGCTTTCGGCACCAAGCATTGTCGCGGGTATGCCTCAGCCGTTGCAGTCACTCTTGCACATAACCAGCTACAGCTTCGGCAATCTACCAATCGTCACTGTAGTCGCCGTGATAAGCGCCACGACTTGGTTAGAAGCGGCGCGCATCTCGCGAGCAAAGATTACAAGTGTGAAAGCAGAAGAGTATATAGAAGCGGCGCAAGCACTGGGAATGAGTACTCCACGCATGTTGTTTCAGCATTTGCTGCCCAATGCCGCTTCAGTTTTGATGGTGGAGGCGACTCTTCTGGTTTCAGATGCGGTGCTTATGGAGTCGGGTCTGAGTTTCCTCGGGCTGGGTCTGGGTCCGTCTAATCCAAGCTGGGGCAGTATGCTCACCGCTGCTCAGATTAGCCTTACCCAGGGAAACTGGTGGGCAGTCTTCATTCCCGGCCTTTTGATTACTCTCACTGTCGGTTCGGTAAACTTAATTGGCGAAGGATGGCTTGAAATGCTGGGTCGAAGACATCCTGCCGCATAATAAAATCCTCTCACGCAGACACGATTGACCTCGGCTAAAATGAAAGAAGTAAAGTGAAGGAACGTATGAACAATCGACTCCGCATAGCCAGCCTCCTAGTTCTTGGCGCCGTTTCGGCAGTCTCGCTTTCGTCATGCGGAAATCAGAAAGAGGTTTCATTCAAGTCTGGCGGAATGACTCACACCTTCGCCGAGGGTCAAGATGCCATTCCAAAAGATTTCGCCCTGCCAATTTACCCTGGCGCCACCACATCTGGTTCGGTCTCAGCCGGAGGAGAAGACCAGGAACACTCGCAATTTTTGATGCTTTCCAGCAACGATCCGATGGATAAGATCAGCGAATTTTATCAATCGCAGCTGAAAGACAAAGGTTGGGAAATCGACAAAGTCGATACCAGTCCAAAACTAGTCAGCATCGACGCGCATAAAGATAAACTGCAAGCGAACGCTGAGCTCGTAGAAGACTCTGACTCGGACAAAACTACAATCAGTCTGCAAGTCAGTCAGCAAAGCGACAACCCAAAAGATGACAGCGAAGCCGCAGCAGAGAATTTCAAACCAGACAAAGTTACGCCACCGACTGATTAACTGTGAGCGCTAAGAACACAAAAACCAGTGTCGACACAAAGACTGACGCTCTGGGCGAGGTGGTGTCGTCATCGATTACTGGTCTGGTGGCAGAGTGTTGGACAGTCGAAGATGCAGATGGAATGCCGTCGGTGCAAAAGCCACGCTTTGGAAGTTTCCTCACCATCGATTCTGAAGAAACAGGTCTGAGAATCTACGCGGTCGTCTTCAACGTAATCACCGGTCCGCAAGACAACATGCATCGCCCGTCAGCGCTGGGACTTACGCGCGAAAGATTGAAAGCGGAACAGCCACACATTTTCTCGTTATTAAGAACTGAAGTTCATGCAGTCACGGTTGGATACAAAAGTGGTGGCATCGCTTATAACCATTTGCCACCTCAACCACCCGAAGTGCACGATTTCGTCTATCTTGCCGGCAACTCTGAAATTCAAACGCTAACGGAAGGCTTCGAATTTTTGCGATTGCTAACCACGATATCTTCTGTACCGACCGATGAATTGCTAGCCGCATCCGTGCGCGAAGCATATCAAGCCCGCGGCAACGACTATCAATTCTTAATCGAAGCAGGACAATCTCTGTCGCATCTTCTGCGATCTGATTACGATCGATTACTCAGTGTCTTACGAAAAATAAAACCGCAAACAGTATAGCAAGGAGTGTCGAGAAGGAGCGCCGTCTTCCAAGACGGGTGGGGACGCCGGTTTCCTAACCGGCTAAACAAAACTGCTTTGACTATCTGTAATGTGTAAGTAAGATACTATGTTAGAACAATAAGCGACTAAGTTAAAACAAATCGCCAATAGCGCCAATCACGCCACCAACCACGTGCTTTACTGGATCAACCAAACCATGCTTGATCGAAGAAACTTCATCCTTAACCATATCAACCACGTGACCAACCGCATGCTTACCATCTTCGTACGCATCTGGGAAATCCAGGGTCACCACATCTAGTGCAGTCTTGCCGACATCACGAACAACACCTAAGCCATCACCGACAACGTGAATGCTATCTTTGACTGATTCATATTCATCTTTTACAACGTTCCAACCAGCGCCTAGCAAATCTTTTCCTGCGTTCCATGCTCCACTGAGCGCTGGACCAAAGAGGTCGGGGACTATCTGAGCTGCGTCTTGCAGCATGTTATATTGGTCTTTGAAAACGTTGACTGTATCTTCGTAGAAATTCTTTCCATCTTTGATAGCGTCTGGAAAATCGAGAGTGAGAACATCGAGGGCCACCTTGCCACCATCTCGCACTTGAGCCAAACTGTGCTTGCCCAAGTCGAATCCGTCCTTGCCAACGTTTATGACATCACCACCGACATTAGAGGCAGTGTCAATAGCTCTTAGCGCTGCGGTGTCGATCAAAACCATTGGCAGCAAAGCGTCTTCTGGATGCTTGCCAAAATAGCCAGGAGTGTTTACAGCAGCCTGGGCAATCTTAAATTGCTCAACAGGATTCAAACTCGCAAGTAGATACTCACCGAGACTGTTTGGCGAAGGATCACTGGATTTAGTAAGTGCTTTATCACCGTGAGAAATTTCAGACATTGGAAAGTTACTCCCTAAAAAGAATCTGGGTAGCGGAGAAGTTGAATTTCATGCTGTTTGGTACAAGCGTATATAGGGGGATTTCTACGAATCCTGGACAGCCGTAATATTAAATGTCAAGCGGAGACACTTTTGAGCAACATTTGTGTGAAGCTAACGGTGTGCCTGGGCAGCGTCAGGCTCTACATACTTCAAGTACAACCAGATGGCGAAGCTGACGATGACGATTAGAATTGTCGAGACTGCAGATCCAAATGCCCAGTCGCGCACAGTCAGAAACTGGTTCTGAATCAAGTTTCCGATGAACATAGTCTTTGCGCCACCAAGAAGATCCGGTGTGACGTAGTCACCTAGCGCCGGAACAAAAACCATGATGCTGCCAGCCACCATCCCTTTAGAAGATAGAGGCAGTGTCACCCTGAGGAAAGACCGCCAGGGCGTCGCCCCCAGGTCGGCAGCCGCTTCGAGAAGTCGCACATCCAGTTTTTCCAACGATGCATACAATGGAAGCACCATAAATGGAAGATAGTTGTACACCATTCCCAGAAGCACCGCCCATGGTGTATAGAGAAGAACCGGCGGATTTTGCCAACCTAATGCGTGCAATGTTTCGGTCAACAATCCAGTCGGGCGCAATATTGTCATCCAAGCATAAATGCGCAGTAAAAAAGACGTCCACAATGGTGCCACCATTAAAGTCATGAAAAAGTTCTGCTTAGCTTTCGGCACAGAAAATGCCAGCCACATCGAAAAAAGCGTGCCCAGAAATAAACAGATGGCTGTCGTAAATGATGCCAACATAAGTGACCGCATCAACGACTTCAAGTAAGGTCCAGAGAAAAAGCGCAGGTAATTTTCGAAGTTAAACCCGAGCACTATTTGCCCAAGGTCGTCTCGACTACCCAGGCTGTAAACAAGCAGAATCAATAACGGCAAAACCATAAACACGACAAGCCAGAGACCTGCGGGCAGAAGAATAAGCTGCCCTTTGTCCCAAGCTGTGCCGGTCAAACCGTTCTTCTTGATTACTGTGTTCATGACGGCCATAAGACTACCAAAAGCAGAGCGCTGGCGTTGCTAATCCCTGGTCTTGATTACAGCCGATAGATTGCACAAGATTATCAAAAGTACACCTTTTCTGGGGAAGCAGCCAAGCATTTGCAAGAATAGGCTTAGCTAACCCCGACTGGAACATTGAACTTGCGCGTTATTTTTCTCGGCACACCCGAATTTGCAGTTCCGACGCTGCAGCAGCTAATCGATTTTCCACACACTGATGTAGTGGCAGTTGTCACTCAACCAGATCGTCCATCAGGTAGAGGAAACAAGATGCACGCGCCACCAACTAAAGAACTGGCGCTCAAGCACAACATCAAAGTCCTTCAACCCGTAAAACTTTCTAAGGCTCCAGAGATAGTGCAAGAAATGCGTGACTTGCAACCAGACTTGATCGTCATGGTGGCATTTGGTCAAATTCTGCGCAAAGAAGTTTTGAACATGCCACCTAAGGGCGTAATCAACGTCCACGCGTCGCTGCTCCCCAAGTTGCGCGGTGCCGCTCCTCTCAATTGGTCCATCATTAACGGTGACACCGTAGCTGGTGTGACAACGATGTTCACAGAAGCCGGTGTCGATACCGGACCGATGCTTCTTAAAAAAGAGACAAACGTCGACGATGAAATGAATGCCGAACAGTTGGCGCGAATCTTGGCGGTTGATGGCTCTTATCTTTTGATCGAGACGATTCAAAAGATGCTTGACGGAACGCTTGTTGCCGAGCGTCAAGATGATTCGCAAGCAACGCTCGCACCGATGCTGGATAAAGAATTGGGACGAATTAACTGGCAATCCTCGGCCAAGAACATCCACAATCTTGTCCGCGGAATTGTGCCGTGGCCAGGCGCGTTCACGATCTTCAACGACGCTCCGCTGAAGATCTGGAAAACGAAAGCAGGGGCAAAACCAGAGCGTAAACTGCCAGCAGGTTCATTGCAGAAAGTCGGAGACAAAATATCTGTCATTTGCGGCGAACATTGCGACGAGACTTTGGAACTGCTTGAAGTGCAGCCACCGAGCAAAGCCAAAATGCTGGCTAAGGATTGGGCTAACGGTGCACATCTGAAAGCCGGAGACAAATTCGAAGGCAAACTGGTTGAGAGTAGTAATGCTGGAGGTCAGCAATCGTGACTACAGCTATCACTGGTTTAACTTCAAGAAAAGTGGCGCTGGAGACGCTTCTTAAGGTCGACAAACAGAAAGCGTATTCGAATCTCGCTCTTAACGCTGCCTTTAAACGCACACAGTTAAGTGAACGCGATCGCGCTTTTGTCACAGCGCTCGTACAAGGCGTGATGAGAAACAAGTTGCATCTAGATGAAGAGATTCAAGCTCTTTCAAAACAACCTATGCAAAAACTCTCAGCCTCAGTCGTCAACATTTTGCGCCTGTCCATTTTTCAAATCGAAGAGATGTCCGACATTCCGCAGTCAGCAGTCGTGAACGTGGCTGTCGAATTGGCGAAAACCAGCGGTGGACACAAAGGACACGCCACTTTCGTCAACGGCGTCTTGCGCAATTATTTGCGGCAAAGGGCGAAAGCAACACAACACCCAGAGATGGTTACTGCTGATATAGACAGTAGCGAAGAGAAACTTTCGACTGATTATTCTGTTCCACAATGGATCGTCAAACGATGGATCGAGAACTTCGGAAAAGAAGAAGCCATTAACCTGTTCAAGTTCGCAAAATCCACACCTCCAGTGATTGTGCGAACCTGCGAAACGGCGATTACACCAGATGGTTTACAAGCTATCTTCGATGGAAAAGGCGTCAAATGTCATCGCGGCAGTTTAGTCGACGGCTGTTTGATCATCGACAAGATGAAAGGTGCGGCGGAAAAATTGCCAGGGTATGCCGAAGGTCTTTTCACTGTTCAAGATGAAGCAGCCGCTTTTGCATCAATCGTCGTAGAGCCACAGAAAGGCGACTTCATCATCGACCTCTGTGCAGCACCGGGCGGCAAGACACTCCATCTTAGCGAAATGCTAGATAACACAGGCAGAATAATTGCAGTCGACAAAAGCGAGTCGCGCCTCAATTTAATTAAGAAGAATCGAACCAGATTGGGCTTGAAAAATCTTGAAACTGCTGTCGCCGACGGTAGAACATACAAGGCGGATCGGCTTGCTGACAAAGTTTTGTTAGATGCTCCTTGCACCGGCACTGGTGTTATCAACCGTCGAGCCGACCTGCGATATCAGCGTGACGCAGTTGATATTTCATCGTTAGTCGAACTTCAAAGAGAGCTGCTCGCCAATGCAGCAAGTCTCATAAAACCAGGCGGCACCTTAATCTACTCCACCTGCTCACTCGAGCCGGAAGAGAATTTCGACAACATTCGTTGGTTCTTACGCGAATTTGAAGAATTCGAAGCTGATGATTTCGCCCACCTCGTGCCTGAGAAAATTCGCGAGCAGTGCTCGGTCACCTCGGGTCCGATGTGCAAAACAGAAGCTGAAATGAATCGTCTTTGTCAGATACAACTACTGCCCACAAAGCATGGTGTATCAGGATTTTTCATCGCTCGTATGAGAAAGAAATTGGGACAGGAGTCACACGGGTAACATGATCTTGATATTAGAGAGGATCGAATTGTGCTAATTGAAATGGGAATTGCTGCCGCTGTTCTGTATGTTATCTCAGGCATCAAAGTAGTAAAAGAGTACGACCGACTAGTCGTCTTCACACTAGGAAAAGCCAATAATGTGATTGGACCTGGATTACAGGTGGTCTTTCGCGGGCTTCAAAACACCAAGAAAGTAGACCTGCGCATCATCACCATGGGCATTCCCATGCAAGAAATCATCACCAAAGACAACATCTCATGCAAAACTGCGGCAGTGTGTTTTTTCCAGGTAGTGGATCCGTACAAAGCTGTAACCAAGATTGAAGATCCATTCACCGCTACGAATCAAATTGCACAGACCACGCTGAGAAGCATTCTTGGTCAACACGAACTAGACGACATCCTCACTGAAAGAGACGCAATCAACGCCAAGCTTTCGGCGATCATCGATCGACAAACTGAAGGATGGGGCATCAAAGTTATCGCTGTCGAAATCAAGGACGTTGAAATTCCAGAGCAGATGCAGCGCGCGATGGCAAGGCAAGCCGAAGCCGAACGAGAACGTCGAGCTAAAATCGTAGCGGCAGAAGGTGAATTCCAGGCTGCAGAAAGACTGGCAGCAGCAGCTAATGTGATTTCGTCGCAGCCAGGAGCGATGCAACTAAGACAGTTACAAACTATGGTTGAAATTTCTTCTGAAAAGAATTCGACGGTCATCATTCCAATTCCGATGGAGATGCTCGAATACGCAAAGCGCGCTGTCCCACCATCGCTCAAAGTCGTGAGTGAGGACAAGGAAAAAGCTTAACTCACCGCGCCAACGAAAAATCTAGCCGTGCGAACGCAACTGTGTGCCCGTTTGTACGCGCACAAACACTTATTGCCGGCGTGATGGCCCCGGGGCACATCACGCATAGGTGTGCGTCGCGGCACCATGTTCAGTGCTCCAAGCATTGCATTCCTATATTTCAATTATACATACAAACGTATGCATGTCAACCAGAATTTTGTCCCATTCTTTATCAGTGGCGTTCCTGTTGTTTCAGATATTCAGAAAGCGTTGTGTGCCTGGGGCGTTTCAATATCCAGCCACAAGCCTCAACAACAGCGGCTTGCAATTGGGCATCTAGACTTGGTTCAATCGGTGCCTCGAAAATCAACTTATAGGCTGCGATCCCCTCGCCATACCAGACGAAGATGCGCGTCTTTTCGCCAGTTCCGAAATTGATCAAAAGATGATCGATGTCTTGCGGCGGGGTGACATCGAAGTTTCGTTCGTAGTCTGAAATAGCGTCTACTCCGCCACTGACGTCGAAACCAGCTTTGAATTTACCAAACATTCCAACCGGAAACGCACGCCCCCTGCAAACCAATAGGGTGTCGTTCTTGCGTCTGTAGGTGAGCCAGCCACGCCAATTTTGAGGTACTTTGGCAGCTAGTATGACACCGATTTCCGACTCAATCGCCTGGAGCAGAAAACCGCACTCGGGCGTCAACTCGGTCACGCCTCGCGCCGCGTCTTCTTTGGCAATCAGCTCAGCTTCTAATTCTAGAAGTTTAAAATGAAACACTTGAATCTCGTTTGGCTCTTAAATTATGCCCAGTTCTTTGATGGCTAGCATAACCGACATCAAAAGCATGACAACACCGAACCCTCGGCGCAAAATAGAATCCTTCAAACGCAAAGAGAGCAGACTGCCCAACCACGCTCCAGGAACAGCTCCTGCAATCATTGACAGAGCGAGATGAAAGTCCATGTGTCCTTGAGTTGCGTGCGTTAAAGTTCCGGGAATCGATACAGCAGCAATGACTAGCAACGATGTACCAAATGCTGCCTTCACCGAAATGTGAAACGTGTAGAGCAGACAGGGCACGAGAATAAATCCTCCCCCGACTCCAAAGAACCCCGCCAGAAATCCGGCCCAGAATCCGATACCGATGGCAACGTGGGCAGGTACCACTGGTGCAACTTCGTATTCAGTCGTTTCACCCAGCTCTTTTTTTCTTCTTGTCAGACCTTCGCCTATGCCGAGAGCGAGATCGAGACCCGCTATGCCAGCAAAAATGGCGAACAAAATCATTAAAATGACAGGTTGCACATAGTGAGTGGCAGTCGCCCCAAGTATGGTGCCCACCACCGCCGGTGGCGCCAACAGTTTAGCCAAACGTATGTCGATTTGCTTCTGCTTAATGTAATTTACCGCACCAACAATTGAAGTTGGGATAATCAAAGCCATGGTTGTTCCGACCGCCACATGGGGCGAAACATTGAGCAAAAGACGTACTACAGGTGTGCAAAAAATGCCGCCGCCGACACCGAATGCACCCGACAAAACACCCGTCACTAAACCAATGAGCAGTGTTTCGATGGTGGCAACGATATCGACAGTCACATGTACGCCGCTACGAGTTTGCCCAGATCTGGATTGTCGTAGACCATCTGATCGAACATCGGATTTTTCACAAGCCGCCGCGCCGTTGCTTTGTCGCGACGAATCGCACGATACATGCCTTCAGGATCGAGAGCGACGACTTTGTCGGCTTCTCCATTTTTGGCCAGACGACGAGCGACAGTCTTCCATTTTGTCAGTCTTCTGCAAAGGTAGTGATCTGCTTCGGCGATTTCACCAATTCTCGGGTGCTTTGCCAATTCCAGAGCAGCTGTGTAGTGGGTTGTTATCGCTGCAATGATGCCGGGATCCGATTCTGCCACTTTGTCGAGCCAGTGATATTTGGCCATCTGAACGGCCGTGCGCCTATCACTTCGCACGTCAGTAGTCGAATATTTCTTGGAGACTGTGACCGCTTTTGGTGGCGCCGGGTTGGTAGCACCCGTGGTAGTGGTACTAGTGCTGGTGCTGGTGCTGGTGGTGGTCGTAGTGGTCGATGTAGTGTCAATGACAGTTCGAGCCGGCGGTCGCAAAGCCGGATCGGTTGATTGAGCACCGACTGAGGAGACCGAACCTAAGCACGCAAAAGCGATGGCGAAAAGGAATTGACTGCGATAAGTGACATTGCTCATGTATAACCTCAATTCCGCTTACGAAAGAATTCTAACATGGCTGTACAATGATGATTGAGGCTGAGCCAATGACGAATCCATACGATCCAAAACCAGATTCGACAGATCAAAATCAACCGACTCAACCAGAGAAGGAAGGTGGCGAGAAGCAACGGCTGTCGCTTGACGACCTTGTATCACGCGAAGCCAAAGCGCTTGTAACCTTCGAGCAGAGCCAGGCTGCCCAGCAAAAATTACCCGGCAACGACCTGAATAAATACATTGGCAAAGGGTTGACGCCCGAACTTGGTCGAGAGCTGTCTGGACAGAAAGCCAGCCCGTCACTGGGCGAACAGCCGCCGCGCGAATTCAAGTGGTCGGGCACAAAAGATATACCAATTCCCTCCAAAGCAAATAGCTTTGTTCCAGGCGGTCCTCAATTTCTGCAGATGCGCAAATCTGAATTCGCAAAGCCAGATGAGAAGCCGGTTAGTGAACTTAAAGTTGCAGTCGATAATTTTTTAAAGAACACCGCTCACAAAGAAGACAAATCCCTTACTGCGGCAGAAATACTGGAGCTCGAGCAGACCAGGTTAGCGATCGAAACTGCCTCGAACACAGATGATCTACTCTCAAATACACTTCATCTAGCCAGACTTTATCAACATCTGCGTTATATTGATGAAGCTAAACAAGCAGTGGAATTCTCGCTAGGAATCGACCCGGAGCATATGTTAGGTAAACAAGTTTTTTCAGAACTGGAGCGCATGCATCCGGCAGATATGGGAAGTACTACGACCAGTACACCATATGCGGTGACACCGCCGCTGACAAAAAGCGTTTTACGCAAGAGAATTCAATCGCTAAGTGGTGGCAGGGTAATTGTCATCGGCGACCTTCTTATCGACGAACTTTTGGAAGGAAAACCAGAACGAATTTCGCGTGAAGCACCGGTTTTGATCCTGGAGCATGTCGACACCGAGTTGATCCCTGGTGGCGCCGCCAACACTGCCCACAACATCTCTGCGCTGGGAGGCATATGCCACGCTATCGGAGTGTGCGGCAATGACGAATATGCAAACAAACTAGCAGCAGTGTTGGAAGGATGCGGAATCACACACGCACTGGTGAAAGATGCAACCAGACCGACAACGGTCAAAACTCGAATCGTCTCTAAATCTCACTCACTGATGCAGCAACTGCTGCGTCTCGACCGCATCTCACACGAGCCGTTGAGCAAAGAAGTCGAGAATCAGCTTGTCACCAAGTTGCGCAATGCCACCACTGGATACAAAGCCATCGTACTTTCAGACTACCGAGCCGGAGTTATTTCAGAGAGCGTGATTCAAGCCTGTCGCGACGAAGCGAAGAAGACCGACATTCTCGTAATCGTTGATGCTCAGGGCGATTTCTCTCGCTTCAAAGACGTCACTTTGATGACGCCAAATCAACCTGACACAGAAAAAGCCGTCGGCTATTCACTGAACAACCGCGAAGATTTGCGCCGCGCTGGAGATGAGATTCTCAAAGAGACAAACGCTACATCACTGCTGGTGACTCGTGGTCCACACGGCATGGCGCTGTTTCAGAAAGGCAAAGAGATGGTCGAAATTCCTGTGTTCAATCGCAGCGATGTCTTCGATGTCACCGGCGCCGGCGACACAGTAGTCGCGACAATGGCTCTGGCACTGGTATCTGGCTCAACCTTCGTAGAAGCTATGGCACTCGGAAATCTGGCAGCGGGAATCGTCGTTAGAAAATCGGGAACGGCAGTTACGAGTCAGAAAGAGATGATTGAAAATCTGGAACGTTTGAATCTTCCTGAAAATTAGAAAGATTGATTAGGCCAAAGTTGCGTTCATAGAAGCGCTTTCAGCTGTTTGCTGTGCGTGCTTGTTGATCAGACGGTTATACATTGGATAATCTTCGTTGTTGTTGTACATGTGCGGTGCAAACGATGCAAGCAATTCTTTTTTGTACGAATCAGGCAAAGTATCGAATTTGGTCATGATTCTGTCCCAAGATTCAGTTGCTTGTTTGACGATTTCATCGTTACGAACCCAATCGTGAACGTCGGCTGTTTTTTCGACGCGATTGTGCTTGAACTGCTCAGCGGCATCAGGACAAACAGCTGTGAAGTTCAAACGGTTCTCGGTGTCTGCTTCCTGCGATACTGCCACTTTACGATTTTCGAAACTCATCTCTTCAACTCCTCGGGGAACCATCGCCCGCTCAACGTATATAGGTGTATCGAGATTGGTCAGGTTTTGGACACGCGCCTACGTAGTTCTCCCACAGGAAATTTCAAATATTTTTCGCGGTAATTCACTTTTCAGCTAAACGTCCGCTGCAAGAGCCTTTCGACCGGTTTTGCCAAAACCGATGAGAAGAATTTCCGAAGTCGATCATATATATAGGAATACGTTCAAGAAAGAAGGGCTAATATTTCGCCTCCCACACTTCGGTATCATGGACCTAATACGCGCTCAGAAAGCCGCGTATGAAGTCATGAAGAGGTATGGAAATTGGCCAACGATAATTCGAGCACCGCTCCTTCTAAGGCTGAGCGGAAACTAAATCCCATCGACTCTGCCGTCGTCGTTATCGTGTTGCTGGCGGCAGCGGGCTTCGGACTGGCAAAAGCGGGTCACGCTGGCGTCGATAAAGTAGTTCAGGGCGTTGATAAAGTGGCAATCGATGTCTCACTTACGGGCGTGAAGACTAAAGACGTCGATATGTTCAAGGTGGGCGAACCGTGTTCAATCACCATTCGAAATCAACCGGTTACGCCTGCCATGAAGATTTTGGCCGTTTCACACACGCCCAAGCAAGTCTCGTTTCTTTCTCCAGATGGAAAGAAAGTGCTGGCCTTTCCCGACCCAGCTAATCCAATCGCCACTGACTATCTGATCACAGTCGGAGACGAAGCTGAAAGAACGGCTGATGGCTTCGTTATCCGGGGCAATAAGATCAAAATCGGCAATCAGATTGAGCTTGAAGGCTTCAAATACCGTGTTCAAGGCGTAGTGGCCGACATCAAACCGATTCAGTAATCATGCAGTTGATCTCGCAAATCGCGAACATAGCCTCTTTCAATGGATTAGATGAATTCTGGCAGCGAGCGCTTCAGAGTTCAGTCATAGTCAAAATCGGCGGTGCACTCAAATCGGCGTTGTCGAAAATTGATGGCGAGACGGTGCGCAAACTCGGCTCACTATGTCAGTCTCTCAGTTTTGCAATTGCACTAATCTGGTTTGCAGCGCTTGCCCTGCCGATGTTCAAAGATGACAAAGACGTGCTGGCAATCATTGGCTTAGGCGGTTTCGCACTTTGGATATTAGGTTATTTGTTCGGCGGCAAGGAATCACGCAGAGCAAGCGCGACAGACATGCTTGTGTTGATCTTCTTCGCCACCAATGTCGTTGCAGCTGCCGCATCGCACTATTTCATGCCAGCCGTTCTCGGATTGCTAAAGATAATCGTATATATATGTAGCTATTTCTTTCTCACTGCCGTCCTTCAGAACTCACCGAAGCGAAAGTTGGCTCTGGTGTCAGTTCTTGTGTTGGCGGCTGTTGTCGAGTCACTGGTAGGTTTCGAGCAATTTCGAAATCACGTGCAACCATTGGCCACCTGGGAAGATCCAACCGTTGAAACACAAGGCACTCGCATCTTCTCCTGGTTGGGAAATCCAAACTTGTTAGCCGGCTATTTAATTCCTGTGGGTCCGCTGGCTTTCGCACTGGGTTTCAGTGCACTGACATCAAAGAAATGGCTTTTGGCGATACCGCCACTAATCGCTGGCGCAATAATCAGCGTGGCCATTGTTTTGACTGGAAGCCGTGGTGGCTATCTGGCTATCGGCGCTGCTGCAGCCACAATCTCATTGATGGCGGTGGCAAGATTTTGGATAGCGAAGCCGAAAGCGCGCGTCTTCATAGTCATTCTCTGCGTCGTTTTACCGATACTTCTAGTCTTAGGACTGCACTTCGTACCTTCTTTCGAACAGCGTCTCACTTCTATTTTCGCAGGGCGCGAACACAGCTCGAACTCCTATCGCATCAACGTTTGGAACGCATCATGGCGTATGTTCCTGGACAACTGGTGGATTGGTATCGGACCGGGCAACAAGGTCTTTCGTCTAGCCTATGGGCTCTACATGGTGAGCGGTTACGACGCTCTCGGCACGTACTGCGTGCCACTCGAGGTGGCTGTCGAGTGTGGTGTCGTCGGGTTAATTACCTTCGGGCTTTTGCTTGTTAGCCTGTTTGCACGGGCTCACATCAGCTTCTGGTCAGTAAATGCCGATAAAAGCACCGGTCTTTCGCTCGAACAATGGCTTACAGCCGGGGCAGTCGCGGCGCTCGTAGGTCTTCTGGCACAGGGAATGGTGGATACGGTCTTCTATCGACCGCAAGTGCAATACATTTTCTGGTTGGCAGTAGCTCTCATTGTCACCGACATGAGGGGTTCAAGCTCTATTAAGCAGAACTCATAATTCATTAATTCCTTCAATTTTGGCGAAAAAGTTTCTGGATTCCGGGCTTAATATTAACGTTAGCTAATATTTGCATGTTTCGGAAGACTGAATGTACGGACGTTGTAGCCTTGTCTAGAACGAAAATTGGGGAAAGCTCCCTACTGTTGACAATTTCCGGCTCCTTAAAGGAAGATAATATTAGCAGTTTACTAGTCGTGTCTGCCTGGATAGTTATGCGAACTTCCCCAGTGCAGAGCCCGGACCACTCACAAGGCCATTCACAGCAGGGCAGGAGGGTTACAACCAAATGAAAACTCGTAGAAGACAGGGAGCAACGCTAGGACTGGTGGCAGTCTGCGTGCTCGTCATCATCGTGATAGGAATAGGCTGCTATTTCCTCGCCAAGATTTTTGGTGGCGGTAGAGAAGTAGCGAACGCCACTGACGCCGGCGCTTTGAACATCGCCAAAAATGCGATGAATAAAACAAATCCGCTCATCAGCGTCTCACTACCTGGATCCACTGGTCAATATGCGGATTTCGTAGCACTGGCTGACCCTCCCGGCAGCAATTCAATCAACTTGCTCACGTACAACCGATGCGTAGCCCAAGCACTTCTCGTTGCTATGAACGCAACACAAGAAGACACCCCAGCCGCCAAAGGTCACGCCACACAAGTGATCGACGCCCTCAACGCATTGGGTACCGAACTTAAAGACAAACTTACGAACCCAGCTCTGGTTCAATACTTCGCACAAGTGAACAATGACACCAGAATGTGGGGTAACAACGCACTCAATGCTCAGAATTCGACCTACAAAATCGCATTCATGAAGCACAACGAGTCGACCAACGTTTACTTCACTCCATCAATGTTGAGTCAAGCTCCAATCACCCTCACCCCTCCGTCCAACTGGCAGACAATCGGAACCGCCAAGGTGCCGGTTATCAACCCATCAACTGGTGGATACATCAGAGGATACGAAAACCTGAACTTCCCAGGAATTGGAAGCATCATGGGTGTGCCAGTGTTCCCTCAACAGAACCCTCACTTGGTCGCCCTTGCAGACTTCAACAATCCTGCTCTTTCCGGACCTCCTTCAGACAAGATTCCACCTAACGCATTCTCAGTTGCAGCAAGCTCCACAGAGTCTAAGACTGGCGTTATGGGCGGAGCGATTGCGGCAGCAATCATCGGTTCATCAGTCACCAAGGCTGGTGGCGGAGCTGCCAACTATGACTTCCCAGCATCAGTGCCAGGCGGTTATCTAGCAATCGTTAACCTTCCATCGGCTAATTTGCCTGCAGGTGGTATCGCCGTTCCAAACGACGACAACATCTTCAACAACGAGTTGTACCTCGGACCTGGTATCGACATCGCAACAACCAGCGGCGGTGCGGCATACAGCAACACCGACATGGGCGCCAATGCTGCATGGGCAGCTTACAACGCCTCTTCATCGACTAACCCCGATGGTGGTTTGCCCGCTGGAAGCGCTGGTGGATTCGTCGCCGACACTAGAGGTAAGAACGCTAACCTCTATCCACCAGACCACGGTCACCCATTGAGCGCTATGTACACAGCCAACAACCCGAACGGTGTTGCACAAAATCCACCTGATCTGGCTGAATTGCTAACGATACGTAGTCGTTCAACCAACTGCCTGGACCAAATGAACACAGGACCCAACTATTACCTCAGTGGCACTTGCCTCACGTACCTGCCTTCATTCCTCCAGACATTCAACCGTCCAATGCCTTCTGGCGGCGGAGCCAGCACCGGTTTGTTCACTTCTGTAGATCTTGCCAAAGGTCAAGTAATCGCAGCGTTCCAAAGTGGTGCTAGAGGAGTCACAGTCACAGGTTCGACAAACCAGGGACTTCCACCAAGCGGAATGGGTCTTTTCGCCAACGGTGTAGGTGCTGCTTATCCGCAGCCTGCCTACAATCCAAATGGTTCGATCCAGACCCTTGGCAACATCGACCAACTGTTGACTCAAGTTACATCCGGCAACCAGGTCGTTCCATCATGCACCAAGGCCAACATCATCAAGGCTTTGACACAACGATGCTACGAAATCAAACCAACTGCTACTGCGGCCGAAATCAATGCGTTGTGGCAAACGCCACTGCCTATCGGTCAGACTGCTTACATCTACTTAGATCCAGCAACTCGTAACTTGAAAGCATTTGGCCAGGCACAAGCACCGGCCACATTGGTTGCCAACTCGCAACCAGACGGTGCACCACTCGACCCACAACTTAACTGTGAAAGCGATTACTCGCTGGATAACGGAATGATTGACGTCGAGAAAGGTGGTGGTCATGCTGCCGATGACAACTTGCACGACAGACCATACACACAAATCAGTGGTAGTGGTATCCACGGTCAAGACCACGCTACTCTGGTTCTATCATCAGGCTTCAACAACCTGCTAGGTCAACTATCTTTCTCTAACACCACAAGTGGCGTTGAGAACTTCAGCCGACCAAACTGATCCAGCCAGTACACTAAAAATGCAGAGCCGGTCCTTGTCTAGTATGATCTAGTTGGGACCGGTTTTGTATTTAGAGGATGTTGTTATATATGGCGCGCAAAATTTCTATCTCCACTCTAGTTCTCCTCGAACTGATTGTAGGCTGGAGCATGACTGCTGCTCAGGCCAACACCGATGAGACAAAACCAGTCAGTATGACAGGTCAGCCAATTGCCAGACCAGACCGAAAAGGAATGGTTGTTGCGAAGAATATGGACGCTGACACTCTCACGAACAAGGTCGATCTACCAAACCTTCCAGACTTTACCGGTCAAGCGAAATTCGTCAGCGGCTTGGTCCACCAGGCAGAGCGCGGCACGCATTACGTGCAGCATTTCACTGCCAAGCAAGATTCGAAATTGGTGCTCGACTGGTACCTGAACACGCTCAACATGTACAAGTGGAAGATCAATTACAACGACGCTCAGTGTATAAACTCGAAGTTGAACAACTCGACTTGCGCTGTTCTCGTGCAAGACATAAGCGGTCAGAAGACCCCCTATAAGACGAACATCGAAATCAACTACTTCCTAGGAAAGTAGTTGAGGGTGTCATTGCATCTAAGACAGCTTAAGGCTCTGTTCCTAGCGGCAGGGCTGACAATGTTTTCGGCCAAATCGTCCAACGCCGAACCAAACAAACTGTTGATTGGAGAGTCAGCAGTCGTTCCGTCGCTTGAAATACCGGTGCGCGCGCCCGTCGATTTGAATTTCAGAAGCAAAGCAGAAATTCTAGATTACCGAAAGAAGTGCGCCGAACTTACACCAAGCGTGGTGGCACTGCCTTATCAACCGTCTGAAGCTGTCTTCGGTCAAATTGAAGACGGTAAGCCCTGGTGGGGGTTGGCAGGGCAGGGCATCTGGGGACCTGGTCCCAAGAGTTCAACAGGTGCCGCAGAGGAGTCGCGCTTCATCGTCAATCCACTGCTGCTTGCCGGCGCGAATCCTGCAGTCGTTGAGATGTGGGATGAAGATAAAGTGACCGAAGAAGATTGGCAGCGCAGCGACTTTCCACTTTGCTGGCAACCGACATTTATCAAATGGTGGCCGAAAGAATCGCTGATGCAAGTCGAATACCCGGTCTCGAAGTTCAATCAAGACCTCTATAACTGGCGCATGAAGCTAAAATCAGACAAGATCATTCCTGCTTTCGGTGTCGTCGCTTACAACGCTATCGACTTCAATCTGAATTTCATATATGTCGACACAGCTAAATCATTGAACATTGAAAACATAAATAAAACACCAGCCGAAGCTCAAAGGAACACGCAATTCATTCATTGTGGTGGCACATGTCAAATTCCAGGAGGCTGCAACAACATGAGCCCGGAAGTGCGTTCGATTGACCGAATCAAGTACACAGCGCTGCCAGCACGCGCTTGGGTCTCACTCTGGCGAGACAAACCGGCCAATATAAATGTGAAACCAGATATGGTGGTCTACATAGATTTGAAATGAGCATTATATTTGGTGCTCGGTCGACATTTAAATAAGTCAGGCAAATCAAAATCGAACTTAAAGCGACCGACTAATCAAGTGGTAGCAGAATTTTTTCGAAATACTTTGAATTATCAGTCAATCTAGAACCTGGCAACAGTCAGTGTTTCGGAACACGAGGTTTACAGCAGGTCGAAACCAGTAAAAACCCTAGCCTATTTAGGTTGGCATGAGGATACGATGATCTATAGCAGCCGCCAGGCTCTGTGAAAGCACGAGAAAGATTAACCAACCGACTCATCTGGCGGCCCGTTTTTAAAAATTGTAGAGGGGCAGTGCAGTTGGCAGACTACACAGCCCCTCTCTGTTTTAGATAAATGCCACCGCACTTCTCGGAACGCCAATGCACTTCTAGAGGAATGCTACCGCACGTGTTTGAGCGGCAGACGCACCAACTAGTGGAATTGGAAAGAACGCAACCTTGAAACCATGCGGCGGTAGCTGGTCAAGATTGGCCAACTGCTGCACGATGTAGAACTCGCTCTCACGCGCAGCGTAGTGCGCATCCCAGATTTTGGATTTGTCTTTAGTAGTTTGGAAATCTTGCACCATAACTGTAAATGGGCGATCCCATCCAAAAGCGTCGGTGCCACCAATTTTTGCGCCCTGCTCCATTAGCCAGAGAGTGGACTCTCGAGTCATGCCAGGATAGGCATAGCGGGCTGGGTCCAGCAAATCAAACTTATCGTGATCGGTACGAATCAAAACGGCGTCGCCAGCTTTAATTTTGTATGACACTGCCTGTAATGCCGCTTGAACGTCTTCAACAGTAATCGCCTGTCCGGTCATTTTTTTCGCGGTCATGTCGAGCACAACGGCGTCGCAGAAAAGATCTTCCAGTGGAATTTGTTCGATCGTCTTGGCTGGAGCACCACCGCACTTGCTTCCGTAGTGCCACGGCGCATCTACATGTGTGCCTAGATGACTCGAGATCGACACATTGTCTTCTGCCCATCCTTCACCGTCAGGCAAATCATTTTGCGTACAACCAAAAATGTGACCCATGATCTTCGCGCCTTCGGCGTGCCCAACGAATTCAATCTCAGGCGAGATGATTCGATACAACGGAGAAAGTGCAGGCGGAAATTTCGCTTTGTCTAGCATCACTAGCGGACGAGTCAGATCAACAAGCTTAGTCATGTTCAAATAATACCTACGGGGCTGCAGACCACTATAATATGCCTCTATATTTTTGGATGGATGATTACGATGATATTCAACAAGACATTCACAATCGAAGAAGCCAAAGAGCTTTTGCCTGAAGTCAGGCAGATGCTGATCGACGCCAATGTCGAGCTTGAGAAAATTGCCGATCGCCTGAAGGTAGTGCATGAAGCGTTTCAGACTGCTGAGAACGATCTCGCCACCGTGAAAACAGGCAAATACGACGAAGGTGACTTGACAAGGTTGCGCGAATGTCGAGCTGCCTTTCAAGAACAAACTCAAAAACTATCGGCAGTCCAGAACGAGTATCAGGACTGCCTGCATGCGTGGTTTCACAAAATAACTGACTTAGGCATCATCTTGCGAGACATTCCAACGGGATTAATCGACTTTCCAGCGCAGAAAGGCGAAACAGAATATCTGCTTTGCTGGCGCCTGGACGACAAAGAGCTTGACTATTGGCATTTGCCAAATGATGGCTTCGTCGGGCGAAGACCACTGGCAGTGCTAGACGAATACTTTTAACAGCGAAAGAAGAACTTCAAACACCGCACGAAGTAATCTCGCGCACCGCAGATGGTGCAGCGACAAGTTTATTTCGGGTCGATTAGTACGGCTGTTCCGTAGCAAACAACTTCAGTGCCCATGTCGTCACCCGAACTAAATGCTGAACTGTCGTAGCGCAGTCCAACAATCGCCTGAGCACCTGCTTGACCGGCACGCTCGATCAGTGCATCGTAGGCAGCCTGTCGTGCCGTTTCACACATCGATATGTAGGGGCTGATTTTTCCGCCGACTATTCCTTTCAACCCAGCCTTAAAACTTTGCCCGATCGTTGGTTGCCTGACCGTAACACCGCGAACAATGCCGATGTACTTGGTTATTTTGTAACCATCAACACCTTCGGTTGTCGTCACAACCATGTTCGAATTTGACTGCACCCGAACAGCATTTAAACTGCTTTGAATATTTGGCTCGGATCCCGCAAAAGAAGGGGATGACGGCAAAGCGAACGCCCCAACTGCAAACACGGAAGCAGCCATCAGCAAATGTCTTTTGTGAATCACGATTTTTTTCCCCGTTGAGTCTTGAGACAAGACTAGCGGGAATTTGAAATTTTTTCAGCCTGAGCTGCATGAAAGGTGTACAAGCTTGGTCAAATCTGGATAGAGCCGAATCTGAAATCGCCAAAGTCGGAGGTCAGTCTAAGTCGACAACGGGTCTGTAGACAGTCGAACTAGCGTTGTTCGCCAGACTTGCTCGATGCCCTCCTGGTAGACTTTCCAGCCATCGCGGTTATGTGCAAAAATCGTCTCGGAGTATTCTTTGATCGTTGTCGTCACGTCGAAATTTATTACTTTAAATTCTAGTTTCATAGCGTCACCTGGACTGTTTCCATTCGAATGCTGTCGTTGAGATGATCTTGCTCTGATATGCCGTAATTGAAATGAGGATGATAGGCTACGCAAATGACGCGCCAATTTCATTCTAACCAGACACCACGCATGGTGCAAACGTTTTCACGTTCACTTCACTTTGCTGGCGCAGACAGCGTCTTAACGGGTAAGACACCACTAAACCGTGAATTCGATTGGCTCATTCACTGGTTGGTAGCGCTCGTTGCAAGAACTAGCGTTGATCATCTCGAAAGTTTGATGATCTTTTCGCCGTGCAATCGAGCGGCCGTAGCCGAGATGGATGTGTCCGAAAACATGGAACCGGGGCGGTTTTCGAAGGGCATTCATTACGACATCAGTTAACTCTTCGCAGCCAACATGTTCCGCCTGACGATTGAGATCGTGATAGCCGTATGGCGGTCCGTGAGTGATCAATATATCGATTCCCGCTGGAATTTTATTCCAATGTTTTCGGATCTCTGGACCACGCGCCCTATTGAACGCCCAGTTGTAAAACGCAGGAGTGATGGGTGAACCCCAGATACGCACGCCTTCTATCTCGACTTCCGAATCGTTCAAATAAATGCTGTCCGTCTCAAAGGCTATGCGCGTGGCAAGATCGGGCGTCTCTTCGATACCTATTTCATGATTGCCCGCCGTCCATACTTTGTGCTTCGCTGGTTGGCGATCAAGCCAATTTGCGAACCAGCTCATTTCTTCCGGTGTTCCTTTCATCGTCATATCGCCTGAAACAATCAAAAGATCAGCAGGCGGAGTGCGCACTTCGCGCAAGTGGATATCACTAACGGCCACACATTTCATCGGGTAGACCTCAAGACAAAAGATTGCCACACAGTGAGAAATCACTCGCTGTATAAATCAGATTCAAGTTTCTGTGCACATCGAAGCTAGACACCGATCGCACACAAAAAACCTTAAAAGTCCCCGATCCCCGAACCTTATTAAACGGCTCTTTCATCACTTTAACAGATTGAACCGAACAGTGTTTGTCGATAGACTGCGGCCAAAGCTCAGAACCGCTTCTAGTCTACTTTCTTGACGCTTCCCGTTTTGACATTAACCTGGTAGCGCGCGAAGGTAACATTGTGCTCTGGCATGTCTTCGAAGACATTGACGACATACACAACCCCGTGGTGCTCTTCCACCTCAAAGCCTGGACGTCCTTGAGTGGCGGGATTGAAGTGCTTTGGACCGAATTCTTTTTCCCACGTTTTCACTTCTTTGACTTGCTCAACCAGAGCAAGCGCGCGATCTTCGGGCGACAATTTAGTGGCTTGAACTGCCTTTTTGGACTGTTTTGCAGGAGCGGCTGGCGCCTTTGCATTCACGCTGTTTGATGCGCATGCCGTACATACAATTGATGCAACGAGGATGAAATTTTTCTTGGCAGACATGGTGATTTGATTTTTACTCCGCTCTGGCAATTCCTCTACAGGAAGAATTAGAGAAATAGGAATCAAGGTGATTGAACTGGTCTCGAATAGTCGAAGTCGTAACGCACGAAACCGCTCAACCGTCCGACTTTGTCGTACAAAATTCTAGCTTGAGTATTTTCTTCCTGAGTGAGCCAATAGCAGCGATAGCAATCGAGTTCTTTTGCATTTTTCGCCACCGTTTCAATCAATGTTCGCGCTAAACCTTTCCCTCGCACAGCCGGATCGACAAACAGATCTTGCAAGTAGCACATTTGTTTGGGCGTCCAGGCTGTCTCGTGAACGAGATAGTGAACGATTCCGAGCAACGGTCCGGACTCTGTTTCTCGAATACCGACGCCGCGCAGAGTACCTGACTTACTGATCATTCTGTTCCAGGTAGAATCGAATATTTCTGCAGATAAACTCGTCTTGTAGAACTTGAGATAGGCAGTCCAAAGCTCAGTCCACCGGTCGCGGTCTTCGACTCGAAATTCAGTTACCACTGCATCCATATATTTCCTCTTTGCTTCAATCTCAGGCTATTTAGAGTACGGCAATTCAGCTGATTTTAGTCAGACTGAGAAGGACCTACTTCTCTGGTCCATCCAAAACCCCATTTCATGTTAAGCAAAAAAGGCGAATTCAGAAAGTCTGAAAACGCTTGCACAGCCGACCTTTCAAAATGCAAAAAGTCCCGAAACGCTGATGTAATATAACTTCACTTAACATAAGAGAAGCTGCGCAGGAGACATATCTCCAGCTGTTAATGTCGGCGTTTATTACCTAGTTTGAGCGGTAATAGGACTCAATACCACCAGGCATGTATCCAATCGCCGTAGCGCGCTCCAGATCGTTCTGAGCTTCGACAATTTGACCCAACGCTTCGAGCGATTTGCCGCGGTAGAAGTACGACTCAGCCGATGATGGAAATAGGTCGAGAGCCATCGTGCAACATTCAATTGCATCGGTATATCGATCGAGCATGTAATAGGCTTCGCCAAGATTTGCGTAAGCAGGAGCACAGTTCGGATCCAAACGAATCGCTTCGCATAGATCTGCGATTGCGCGATCAAAGCGCTTGACAACAACGAAAAGCGCACCGCGATTGCAATAACCCATGGCGTCATTCTTTTCCAACATAATCTGCATTTTCAAGTCTTCGAATGCATGTTCGAAATCGTTTGTACGAATGAAGACCACAGCGCGTGATGCGAATGCTTTGGCGTTAGTTGGATCGATTTTGATGGCGAGATTGAAGTCTCTCAGCGCGTCTTCGAAATGACCGAAGGCGAGGAAGCAATCTCCGCGCATAAGGAGCTGCTCAACATCAACCGGACTGGATGGCAACTGCTTTGCCAAAGCCGGAATTTCGAAGTTAAACGTGGATGGTTCGATGGTTTGCATAGTTGCAGTATTCATTCTTTTTCGTACTTTCTATATAAGGGAGTGATTCAGTCATTCGACTAAAAGTTTGGAAGAACCAGATTCTGAGCCCAAACACCTGTTTGATCATCAGGCGATTCACAATCGATATAGCATCTGCTATTACTCGATAAGTTATGTAAAACGGCTCGCAGAGTGGTTATGCGCCGTTCTTGATTATAGAGAGAGCCGGTATTTATGCCACTAGTGCTCAACTTAGATTTCGACCATAAACCCGGATTCACTGATGAATAAAGGCTTTCAGGAATGCTAATCGTTTGATGAATTATTTAGATATGGCAATGAAGTTTTGTTGACTGCAAAGGCACAAAAGGTTGCAGAACCGCTATCCATCAGGCTGATCGATAAATAGTTATGAGACACATCAATCGACCTCTTATCGACCTTTTATTGAGTGCGGTACAACTATCCATAGGCTGATGCAGGTGGTGCAGAAGATATACGCGAGTGTAAGCGCTTACATTTTTGTAGTTAAACTGATGCAAGATGTCATGAGAATCGAATTAAACACAAAATTGTAAGGGCGAGAAAGTGTCCTCTGGAAGGACGCCCAATCCCGCAATGGCGAAAACCAGCCCAAGACATTCACAAGCGATTGCTTCAATTAAAACTCGGCAACGAGTCCGAAGCTGGCGATGAGCAAAATGCAGAAGAAGTAGAAAACAAAGAACCACGCCCATCGCGAGATCAATTGTATTTCTGTGAGTTTTGCTTCCTTGTTGGCCATTACCAATTTTCCTTAAATACTTGACTACGATTACAGACTTCGGATTATTTGTCTCCGCTTGACTCTTCGAGCGGACCACGCCCTTCTGGAATCGGTGCAACTTCTACTTCGATTTTGGGATCCTTGTCGTTCGAATCTTCACTGGCTGGTTTTACAGTTTTGGTGCTGTCGACTTTCCCATCTGCATCAACAACGACTGCAGCTGGTTCCTTCTTCTCTGGTGTAGCTTCTGCTTTCTTCGCTGCCTCGGTCTTAGGACCAGCATCGGCTGCTGGTTTAGCAGCTGCAGGTGCAGGCTTGGCAGCAGGAGCGGCGGCTGGTTCTGGTGCAGGCAATCCCTGAACGAATTTGACGAACTCTCCAGCCTCGGCGATGAAACGTTCTTTTTGCGGACGTGAGAGCCACAATGCAAGAATGCGACGACGATCGGTTGCTTTCTTGAGAGTGGGAACACGCTCACCAAGCAATCTTTCGCGAATCATCTTGTTGCCTTCTCGGTAATAGCAATCACCGATCTGACATCCGCAAACGATTACTCCGGCAGCGCCTTGCTTCAGCGCGGTCTCAATCATGATCGGTTGCACCATGCCGCTGCATGGAAGCTTGACGGCGTGCAATCCATCAACACTCTTGATCTTGCCGTCGGCATCAAGTAAGTCGTTCACGTCTGCTGAGCGTTCGCACATCAGAGTTATTACTTTGTTGTTTTCGTTAGCCATCTCGACTTCCCTAATCTCCTGCGATAAAGAACTATTTCGCTTCCATTATTTGTTTGACTTGCGCCAGCACATTCGCATCCGGAAGGTCAGGCAAATCGATTGCATCGAAGGCGCATGCGCCCACGCATACTCCGCAGCCAGAGCAGCGATATGGCATGACTGTCGCCAAAAGTTTGAAACGTGAATTGGCTGGTGCCGGCACCATTTCAATGGCCTGGTATGGGCAATCGAGATAGCACAAGTTGCAACCGACGCACTTTGTCAAGACAACTTCGGCTGCCTCCACCGGTGGTTCCTTGATCAAGAAGGCCCATGGCATCGGAAGCAAACACAATCCAACGGTGATACCAACCACAATCAACCAGTAAACGAGCACCGAAGGAACTACGTTCATCAACGCATACGGTGCGAGGAAGAACCAATCCATTTCGAAACCGGTTGGTGGCGTTCCGTTCAAAGTGGCCATCTTGCCGCTGGTGATCGGGAACATGAACACAAACACGAGCACTAAGGCCATCAACACGTAATTGATCGCAGGTGGTGGTGTCATCACTGGTCGTGTCATGCGCACGTAGTGAATCCACAAGCCGAACAACAAGGAGAATGACAAACCAATGTGGATGAACAAATAGTTGGACATCGTGTAGTTCGAAATCGTATCGCCGTTCAAGAACCAAGATTTCAAACCAGGTCCAATCAATGGCACGCCTTCGAGAGCGTAAACTGTCATGCGAGTGAGAGCCAGTGAGCGCTCATCCCAAACCAGGTAGTATCCGGTTTGTCCGATGAAGAGCACCATCACAAACAGAACGATGCCGCTGAACCACTGCAACCAACGATATTGACGATAACGATCCGTGAACCACACGCGAATTGCGTGCAATAAAATCGTGATTACCATCGCGTCGCCGGCGTAGCGGTGAATGCCTCTGACGACAGCACCGAAAGGAATCTTGTCGTTGATATATTCAACTGATGTCCAGGCATTGATAATGCCTTTTGACAGATAAGCGTTATCTACAGTGGGAATGTAGTAGGCGAAAAGCAGAAGTCCTGATAGAAACAAGACCCAGAGATAAAACTGTGGCAGGGCGCCGTGATAATAGAGCGGGTTGTATTTGCTCGTCATTATCTTGTTCGTAAGATCTTCCAAAACAAGGAAGAACTTATTCCCCGATTTGATTAGTTGTTCGTATGCCGACATGGTCTTCCTCTTTCAGCGTCCCGCAAAATAGACGTTCAACTACTTTTTAACCGGAATAATCAGTTTCTCTTCCGCATCATCTTTTCCAACAAACATAATGGCGAGTGCAGCGAGGATCATCGCTAAACCCATTGCCATCGCATAAGTATAGTTACCAGCAGCGATCGGATCGATTTGTCCTTTCGCATTCTCGTCTGCTGAGTCGACTTTTCCACTCAGTTTGGCTTGCGCCCAATCGCCCAATGGCTTGAGGCTGTTGAACGGCGGATTTCCCCAAATTGGTTGCGACCATGCTGGCAGCGCCGCTTGATCGAAACCAAATCCAGACTCGGCCCAGGGCATCAACATCAGGCTGACCGTCACGACAGCAACGCCGATGATAGCGACCAAAACTAGTTTGGCATCATTACCCATGATGTTCCTTTTCTCCTTGCTTCCTGTTCTTAAGACGACTATGAATGTCTTCGTAGAGTTTGATTTTCTTCTTCAAAGTACCTTTGCTCTTCTCTTCGAAGTAAGTCCAGTAACCCATGACACCAAGAATCAAGAGGGTCAAAGACGTTCCAAATACGAGCAAGGCCACACTGGCAACACCAGGTGCTTGATTGACTTCGCGCCAACCTTGAAAGAACCAAGATAGCGAAACAACGGCAGCACAGAATGCCACCGCCTTCAGTGCAAACCGAACTTTGTACACAACAGGGGCGTCAGCTTCTGAAGCTGCGCCTCCATTGATGTTCATTGATTGGTTATTGCCTGTCGCCAAAATATTCATCCTTCTATGACGCCGTTGCCGCCGGTACTTTCGGTGCTTGCGGAGGAGCCGGTGCCTTAGCTGTGCGGAATTTCGCCCAACCATACATGCCGGCAGCGAAGACGATGAATCCAGCTACCATCCACAACCAATCCAATTCAGGAATTGGTTGCGGATAAACGGTGGTGATGGTTGGCTGTTTAACGCCGTCCATGCGATCGGAGAAGTTGACGAAGTCGAAGCACCAACGGTTGTTGACCATGAAATCAACTTGACCGAAGTAGTGATCGTGAGGAGCTGGAGTGAAAGTTGGAATCATCTTGTAGAGCCAATCCAAACCAGCAGGTTGCTGACAGGCAGCAGCCAGCTCTTTCAATTTGTCTTCTGCCACTGGTGCTCCCATCTTCTTGATGTTTTCAGGATCGAGCACGAAGGGGTAGTTCCAATATTCTTTGTTGACAGACCAGAGAGCACGAACTAGCTCTTCAGCTTTCTTCAGTCCGTCGCCGCCAAATGGTCTGCACAAGCTGTAGAGCCAGGCATGCAACATGGGGTCGAAGAAGATTTCAGTCTTCGCCATGAAGTAATACCAGATGCCACAGATGCCTTGAATCAAGCCGACAATGGCCATGACCAGAGCGCCTTTTGCGTTCTTGAGCGATTGAATCGGATCTTTGTTCATGAACATCAGTCCAAGTTGCAAGAAGATGCCGATGTCGACCATGAGGAAGAGCGCGTCTCTCCAATATGGTGGGTCAACGTGAATGTTAGCGATATTGACGATAATCAGATACGAGAAGGCGATCCAGTTGAGGAAGCCCATCAAAGTGACCATGAAAATCAGTGGTCGCTTCGAGATGTCTTTCTCTGCTCCAGTTACCCAGACGTCAATCCACGGCAGCAAGATAACGGAGATCGGGATGACGAGCGTAATTTCTGTTGCCACCACCGGTTCAAGATATTTGTACATCTGATACAAGCCGAGGAAGTACCAGTCAGACAAAATCGGAAGTGGTGTCACGTCTGGGTCAGACCGGCGACCCTGAGCGGCAGGAAGAATCAGCGCCACGATGACGAGCATCATGATGACGACTATACGCTTCGTCCAGTTCAACGGAACGCGTCTGATTGCTTTCTTGTAGAAATACAATTCAACGAAGATCAATGGAATGAGTGAGAAAGCAAGGTGCAATGAGAAGAAGCGAGTGATCGTCTCTTGTGTAATTGCAGCCCCACCACCGAGCAGAACTTCTGCAGTATTCCAACCAAGGTGAAGCGATTTGACCAGAGGCTGGTAGAAATCACCCATGACTGGAAATTGATCCATGTAAGTCGGGAATGTAGCAAATACCTTGGTCGCCCAAAATGCGCGTTGATTCCAGATCAACAGATAACCTGTCAGACCGGAATACATTGAAAGCAAGAGTGAAATCAGACCCAGTGCAATATTTAGCTCTCGACCTGGCTTGTAGTCAGCGTTCAAGAACATGCGGTAGAGACGCAGAGTAGCAGCGATGATCATCGCGTCTGCACCATATTTGTGCATACCGCGAATCAAACCGCCGAATGGAATTTCAGTTTGAATACGGAAGATTGAATCGAATGCTTCAGGCTTTGTGGGAACGTACCAGATCATCAGAAGCAATCCGCTCGCCATAACGATGAACCAGACCAAATAGAAAATTGGTCCCAGTGCATAAAACGGATTCGTCTTCGCTTCGATTGCCTGGTAGCTTTCGTCGAAGATGTCGATGTTCTTAATACGCGTCTTCACATAGTCAGTTACAGCTGTAACTGATCCAGCAAGACCTTTCTCAGTAGAACTAGGCAATTCCCCCGGCCTCCAAACTTAGAACTTGATATTCTTCGCCAACTTTTTTCACTTCGAAACTGCGTGGTGGTCTTGGAGCTGGTCCGCTCACAACTTTGCCGGCGTTAGCGATATCGTAAACGCTCAAGTGGCATGGGCAGGCGAAAACAGGACCGTTAGGCGTGAAGTTGTAGCCCTTCGCGCATTCGGCAGGATCTTTGACGAAGTTGAAAATGCAACCAAGGTGCGGACAAATGCGGCTGTACGCAACCACATCACCTGTAGGCAACTTGACGATGTAGCCTGGAATCTGGCGTACTTCTTTGCCTTCTGGGTTGTATTCGATATAGCTTTGTTTGAACATGAACGGCAGGCATGTCCACGGTTCAGGGAAATCGCTATCTTTGAAAGATGGCACTGGAGGCTCAGCGATCGGCTGATCTGATTTGCCGAGAACATCGAGCGGCTTTCTCGTTGGAAGCAAGAAGCGCAGGAATGGCGAAGCTAAAAGACCGAAAGTGGCGGCCAGCGGAATTGCTGCCACCGTCTTCAATAATAATCGTCTTGATGTACCGTCAGCCATAGTGCTCACCCGTTTCCTTACTTAATTGGACTGGTGGCGCCAGCCTTGTTAGCGCCCGTGTCTTCTGGCAATGTGGCCAGGTTTGTTTCATGGAAGTTTCGAACATACTGTACCAGTTTCCAGATGTACGCCTCATCGAATTTTACGTTTTTCGCTTTGTCTTCCTTACCCAGGAAATTCGGCATGCCTTCCCACTTTATGCCGTTTGCGATGTGATCGTAGAGGACATCATCTGTGCGATCGTAGAATCGGCGGAATTGCGAGAAGTTCGCAGGCACCGGTTCTAGACCGTGTGCAAGTGGTCCGTCTCCCTTGCCTTTCTTACCGTGGCAAACGGCGCAGTTCGAACCGAAAACCGGATCAACCGCCATGATTTCCGTGTCGTTCAATTCAGGCACGGCAAGCGACCGTGTGTAGAAAACCAAATCCCAGATCTGACGCTTGGTCATTTTGTCGCTCAATGCAGGATGGTTTGTGCCCGGCTTGCCGTAAGCGACAAACATGAATTGATCGATCGGTTTTTGCTTACGCATCCAATCTTTGTCAGACAGATTGATGTTTGCCGATCCGCCACTACCGGTAGCACCATGACAGGAGGCGCAATCTTGCTTGCCCCACCAGACTTTACCGTCTGGCACTGATGGTCTATCTTCTGGATAGACTTCGATGTCGGCTTTTCGTGTCAAATTGGCATTGACCAGGCTGTCGTTTTTGAGAGCAACGTTACTGGAGCATGAGGACAGCAGCACCATTGTTGGCGCCAACAAGAGTAGTGAGAATGCATGCTTCAGTCGAATTGGTAATCGCATTTTTTTAGTTAGTATCCGAAGAAGGGAATCCAGGAGAAAAGCGCCCAACCAACAATGAACAGGAAAAAGACAACGAGGAACAAAGGAGGCGGACCTTCGCCGATGCGATACTCCGAAACTTCCTCATAGTGTGGTTCCTCTTCGGTGGCAGGTGCCGCCGCTGGTTTAGCATCAGCCATTGGTTACCTCTTTTACTGAAGACAGATTTTTGAGACGTGCCTTTTCCACTGCAAGTCGTGCACGCACTGCATTCGGCCCTTCTTCACCATCGTCCATCATGTCGAACTTGGTGCTTTCGATATCTTCGAAGTCACCGTTCTTGAAGGCCCACAGAATTCCAACTATGCCAACAACAAAGAACAATCCGCAGATGCCGAAGGCAACATACATTCCACCCTGCATGGCGGCTTGATTGAGGATGCAATTTGGGCACATTTTATTCGCCGCCTCCAGTGTGGGGCTCGTACTCTTCGTGTGTCAAAGCTGGCAGTTTGATTTGCTCGACTTTTTCTACATCTTCGAGTTTGTCTACTGTTTCTTCCGCATCTTTCTGCAGCGTCTTCAGGTAAGCAACCACATACCAACGTTGCTCTTCTGTGAGAATTTGATTCCAGCGAGGCATTCTAGTGCCAGCGACACCTTCACTGGTGCGGTAGAACCACATCTCATCCGAATACTGTTTGTAGAAAGGGCGAGTGAAGTTTGCTGGTTTCTTTTCTAAAGTAATTGAGTTTGGTCCATTGCCCCGGCCGTCAAGACCATGACAGGCAGCGCAGTTCTGTGTGTAGATACCACGACCGGCGTTGGCGGAAGCAGTGGCTTTTGTATCGACGTGGCGGCGTGCCAGCAGAGCTTGTCCGGCTGGAGTGGTATCAGTGTATTCAGCTGGAGCTTCAACATAGTGCTCTGGAATACGCTTGTTCCCTAGAGATTGAATGTATGCCACCAGGTCATTCATATCTTCGTCAGACAGATAACTGAATGAAGGCATGATCGAACCAGGCTTGACTGCACGTGGTTGAACGAGGTGAGCTTTCTGCCATTGCGACGGAAATCTTCCGCCTTCGTTGGTCAAGTCCGGACCAGTTCTTGCAGTTCCTAATTGGTGAGGAGTTTCGTAAACGTAGTCGCCAGCTTGTACGAGTGGTCCGTAACCGCGGTCTTGCAGACGAGTGAATTGCGTGTGGCAGTAGAAACAACCTTCACGAATATAGATTCGTCTTCCACGAGTGGCGTCTCCAACAGTCTCGGTGCTGTAGTCGTTACCGTGATGAGATGGCTTCGGCTGAAAGAGCACCATCGGCATCAACACTGTCGAGAAGATGATTGTGAAAAACGTAATTACGATACCAATGGCACCGAGTCGGTAGCCGTACATTAGACTTTGACCTCCTTGGGTTTAGCGGCAGGCGCTACAACCACAATTGGCGTATAAAGCGTCTTGTAGGTGTTGTAGGCAAAGATGAATTGACCGGTGACGATCATGATTCCGCTGATACTGCGCAAGAACCAATAAGGCACAAGTTCAATAACCCACTGATCTACTGGGACGCCATGGTGCCAGCCTGCTGACTGGACTAAGCCGGCAATCGTCAATGAAGTCATCATCAACAAGAAACCTAAGAACTTGAGCCAATAGTGCGCTCGAATCAAACCTTGACTGTGCCATTGTCTGCCAGTCAATCGCGGCATACTGTAATAGAACGCCGAAGTGAGAATGAATGAAAACGTTCCAAGAAGTGCAAGGTGAGCGTGTCCTACCACCCACTGAGTGAAGTGCAGATACCAGTTCACCCAACGAGTTGCCTGGAACGGACCCTGCACACAAGTGACTAAATAGAACATAGAAGATGTCACCGCGAATCGCAGTGGCATGTCGGTCACCACCATTCCCCATTTACCTTTCATAGTCATGAAGAAGTTGGTCAATACTGTAAATACTGGAACGAGCAAGAAGATTGAAGAGATAACTGCAATCGCTTTCAACCATTCAGGCACAGGTGATTGCAAAATGTGGTGCGTTCCAGTTGGTGCGTAGAACAACGCGATTCCCCAGAAACCCAACATTGAAAGACCGTGACTGTAGAGTGGTGCGCCGGTCAGTCGTGGCAAGAGGAAGTACATCATGCCGACACCAACTGTGGTGAACCACATTCCGAGAATGTTGTGTCCGTAGAACCAACCGATGATGGCGTCGTTCAAACCAGGAAGCGATACGAACGTTCGCTGTCCGATGATGTAAACAAGCGGAAACCAGAATAAGGAACCAAGGAAGTACCAGAGAGAGACGTACAATTTTTTGACGCGACGAGTGACGATCGTCATATAGATATTCCATGCCACCGTAACCAGACCGATCATGACGATCACGTCTAGCAAGGCGCCGAGTTCAGCGTATTCGCGACCTTCAGTGTTGCCGTTCAACAAGGTGCAGAAAGCGCCAACCATCATGACGTTCCAGGCCCACATCGTGAAGTTGCCTAATCGCTCACTCCACAATTTCGTCTTACATAGAGTAGGCACCATATGAAACATGGAACCGACATAGCCCATAGACAACCAGCCGATGGCGACAGCGTTGACGTGGAACATGCGCAAGTGCGGCATAGCCAGCTGCGGCACGTTGTGGACCAAGTCTGGCATCGAGAACTCGAGTCCAGCCAGCAAGCCAGCGCTCATGCCCCACAGTGACCACCAAAGCGCAGAAAGGAAAAAGTTGCGACTAGCGCTTCCCTCTCTATTGCTTAGAAATTTGTCTACTAAACTGTTGGACAACTTGAGCCACCCCCGCAATCGCGAACGCCTGGACTAATGTGGAAAATTCTAGGTTACTGACATCAAACCGATTTGCTTGTAACCATGATTTTTCGTTCAAATTATGGCAGTCTGCCTGACCTCGCCCGAAAGACATTCTCTGTTTGATACAAAGCGTAACCGTTGCTTGGACAATTTCGGCAGTCTGAGCGAGGTCTCAGAAACCATTTTGCCGCCGACCTTTCCGGCGCTTAGCTTTCCATCGCTTACCAGAGCGACAAAATTACGCTTGTCAATTCAGATAAAAAGAATTGTTTTGTTTTTCTCATTTAAAACAAATGTACAGCGAAGCTGCCAATTCGATCTTCTTGAAATCGCAGCATCACTCGCTCTTGTCAGGATCTTGAGAAGGTGGATCGACATCAGGAGATGGTGGCACGAGGTTGATCGAGTTGTACTTGTTCATAGACTCGAGGATGCCTTTCGTACTCCAAAACGATATGGCTTCAGCAGACAGTTGCACCATCTTTTGATACAACTCCTGATCTGCAACTGGAATGCGCGACAAAACGTACTGCGCTCTTTTTGCGCCACCGGGATCTGGCCCAACGCCAAACTTCAAACGACTGAAGTCTTTGCGACCGCCTAAACATTCGATGATCGATTCGACCCCGTGCTGCCCTCCAGCGCCACCAGCTTTCTGTAATCGCAACCTGCCAAGCGGAAGTGAAACATCGTCGTGCACAACTAACAGCTCTTCGAATTCTATTTTGAAATAGCGAAGAATGGCATTAACAGCACGTCCTGAAAGATTCATGTAAGTCGTCGGCTTAGCCAGAATGACGTTGGAGCCACCTATGTTCAACTTGCCAACATAGGCGGAGAACTCTTTGACGTTCTTGAATTCCGCTTCAGCAGTGGATCCGATCTTAGCTGACGCTAATGCTTCGACAACTGAGAAACCAGCGTTGTGGCGAGTGCCAATATATTCACTGCCTATATTGCCCAGTCCGACAATCAATTTGGTCGCCATAAATCCCTCGAATTCAGCCAGTTCTCGCGATCGATTGGCGAATATGTTCTTTAGAAGCTCAAACATAATTCTCAACTATGTATAGCGTGCAACGCCGCAAACATTAACAAATATTGGGTGAGCCAGAGAAGCGCGATCTGTCCGAAACGCGCCCCACGAGTGTGTACAGTTGTGACCAAGCGTGATCAGCTGACAAAAACAACCGCTACACTTATGTTATAAGCCTAGGCTGTGTAGAAAGCCGCCCAGCTTTGCCACTCAATTACGAGGTCGACTCGTACATGGACCCCGACTCAATCACGACACAGAGAAGCGAAATGCCGTTAGAAACCAAGACAACTGATGGCACTGCCGAAACGAAGAAGAATTCAAAACCGAATACAGTTCAGGGGTTCATCAGAGAAATCGTTGAACTGGTTGTGGTCACGCTTGTTCTATTGATTGTAATTCGTTGGGCTCTGGCAGAAGCTCGCTACATTCCATCGAGTTCGATGGAACCGACTTTGCAGATCAACGACAGATTGCTCGTCGAGAAAGTGTCGGGGCACCTGGGCAAGAAAATTCAACGCGGCGACATTTTAGTTTTCTATCCGCCACCAATCGAGTTGGGCGGACAAGATTTGAAGAACGATCCCCTGACCGTGCTCGGACGCCTGACAGGTCTTCCGTTCTTGCCTTACGAACCAGCCTTCATCAAACGCACTATTGGTCTGCCCGGAGACCACATTCGCATTCAACACGGTGTCGGAGTTTATATAAACGGGCAGCTGTTGGATGAATCAAACTACACCAAAGAAAAGCCGAACTACGACCTCAATGTTCTTGGAGACATCGGCGGTCGCTCGACCGACGGCGGTGTCATTCAGCCTTATCGAGCCAAAGAGTTGAACGAACCTATCATTGTGCCGCCCGGTCACCTGTTCATGATGGGCGACAACCGCAATAACTCTGAAGACAGCCATGTCTGGGGTTTCCTGGACCAGAAACGTGTAGTCGGGCGTGCCTGCCTGCTCTTCTGGCGACACCTGGCACCGCCTCCCTACCCTCAAATTCTGGACGAGTAATCTGCCTCAGCTCGCGTCTCAATTCGGATTTGGGCAACAGCTTGCATTTCCACGCATTCTTGGCAAGAATGTGTAAAACATTGACAGTTGTTCCATCTACCTTTGGGTATATAAGCATGGGGCATATTGTCAAGAACTAGGGAAAGAAGGCGCTTCACCTTCACAGGAGACAGCAAACACATGACTGCGAGCAAAGACTCTGGTAGACCCAAGTACGTTAAGGGAAGCCGTAAAGCTAGTTCGACAAAAACGGAAGAGGCATGCAGCTCTGCGCTGTCGTCACTGGAAGGTAAAGGGGCGGAAGAACAAGTCGAAGAACTGAAACAGATTCAGACAGACTTGAACAAACGCGAAGTGCAGTTGATCGAGCGCGAAATCAAAGCGCTGAGACTGCAAGAAGAATTAGATCGTTTACGTCCACTAAGCGGTCTTTACCGCGTCGTCAAAGCGATGGCGACCGAGCGCAGACTAGACTCGCTGCTTGATGTGATCACACGCGAAACGCAGATGATGCTCAAGTGTGATCGTTGTAGCGTTTTTGTTTTAGAAGCGACAAAACAAGAGTTGTGGACGCAAGTAGCTCAGGGACTGATCGGGCATCGCATGATCAGAATTCCACTGCAAGGCACAAGTATTGTTAGTGAGTGCGCACGCACCGCTCAAGTAATCAACATTCCAGACGCTTATGCAGATGGTCGCTTCGATCCAGAAGTCGACAAATCGACTGGTTATCACACACAAAGTGTTCTTTGCGTTCCGATGTTGAATCGCAGCGGCGAAGTCATAGGTGTTTTTCAGGTCTTGAATAAAGTCGGCGGACCATTCACAAACGAAGATGAAGATTGGCTCCAGGGGCTGACTGCAGTGGCTGCAGGGTTGATCGAACAAGCGCAAGCGTATCAAGAAATCGAACGATTCGTTGATAAGACCCTTGAGACTCTGGCACAAACGATTGACCGTCGTGACCCGCTCACTGCAGGTCATTCGATGCGCGTGACTAACTACAGCTTGCTAGTTGGACAGGGCATGAGCATTCCCGATGACGACATCGACGTATTGCGCTACTCGGCAATGATGCACGACTACGGAAAAATTGGAGTGCCTGAAGCTGTGCTCTGGAAAAATGGTCGGTTGACTCCTGAGGAGTATGCACTCGTTCAGCAACATGCCAACATCACTTATGAGTTGTTGTCGAACCTGCCGTTTACACGACGACTGGCTTCCGTTCCTTTCGTTGCTTCGTGCCACCACGAGAAAGTGGATGGTTCAGGCTATTACAGAGGATTGAAAGGAGATGATATTCCTTTCTTATCGAGAATCATCGCAGTTGCCGATGTGTTCGATGCCCTGACATCAGTACGTCACTATCGCAACCGCATGCCGATCGACAAAGTTAGTGAAATCATGATGTCTGGCAAAGATAATCACTTCGAAGGCTCATGTGTCGACGCGTTCTACCAAATTCCAGCTCATCGTGTGATCAAAGTGATGGAGTCAGAACGCGGAACGAAAGAAGAGCGCCCTGACATTGACATGTTCAAAAACACTTCCTGGAATCGGCTTGTTGAGCTGCTCTGCGGTTCTCAGCCTAAGAAAGGTGAAGACAATCTGAAAGACTCGTTCGAGAAAATGTACAACGCGGGACTACCGGCCGACTATCAATCGTTAGACTAGACGAATAGCCGTAACTTCGAAATTGCGGCCACACCGATTTGCTATAGCCAAAATGCTGCAACCACATTTGGTGCAGCGAGAATGGCTAAAACAATGGCGTCTGCGGATTGCACCACCGACGCCATCGCAATTATTCAGTCGGCTCAGACACTTTAGATGAAAGTATCTCGCTACGAACTAGTGGTGACGTTGCGTGTAAATGCGTCCGTTCCACAAGCCGTTGTTGTTGCCCCAGCCACGACCACGATTGTAGTTTGGACGCGGTTGATAGAAGTGCGAGTTCATGAACCCCTGGTTCGTATAGCCTCTATTTCCACCCTGAGTCGACAGCCACTGACGATACTGAGCCTTCTGGAATGCTTGTGGGTCATTAGGGTCTATGCCAGGTGCGCCAATGCCGCTTCCCAGACCGTATCCGTAACCGTACCCATACTGGTTATATTGTTGGTTGGCCAAATTCTGTTGATAGGCTTGCATAGCCTGTGCATTCAACAAGTTCTGATAGTCATTGTTTTTAGCTTCTGCTGGAGCGCTCAAACCGGTAGCCAGAAGTGTGGCTCCCACAAGTAATCCAGCTAATAGTTTGTTACTCATTTTCTTAATTCCTATATCGTTCCGCCTTACGAATCTAACGACGCGAGGACGTTCTGATAGGTCCCAATTTTCACATTAACCATTTCTCATAAAGACTATAAATGCAATACTGTTGCGACTTTCCAGCCTTCAAAATAACTGACCATACGGTTTGTAGACCCGTAACTCGTGAAACTTAGGAGGTATCCCTATATTGAAATTGTCAGTCTGACGCATTGATTCAAAATACGTACAAATCGATCACTAGGTATACCTCAACGTCTCAAGAGCAGCTGTTCGTCGTCTAGTTATTTCACGGCGTAGTGTTGTCGTCGTCTTGCGACTGATGCGGAAACGGACACTTCAAGCTATCTCGACGCTCGACTTTGGCATCGGCAGAGTTCCACCATGCGCCTCCATCAAGGCTTTTCTGGTGCTGATCGTAAAAGGTGTTGTAGATGTCCTTGCCTTCCATATATCTCAAACGTGGTTTGTCACCGTCATGCTCTTGACGCTCGATGGCATAATTTCGTGCTGTCTCAACGGCTTTGGCAAGCTCTTCTGGGTCGCTCAGAGGCACTAGCTGATAGTTATCGAGAAAAAACCGTGGATAGGGCACAACACAGCCAAGTGGAGTTCCTTGCTCGATATAAATGTCCAAGTCGGGACGGGTTATTTTGATGTTGAAGGTAAAGTCACGACGCAAATTATCTGTTTCGACAACAGCATCCATCCAGGAAAAACCGTGCACTGGATAATTTGGTGGTGCTTTCACCATCATATTCACACCTTTGGGCGTTCTAAAATACTGTCGTGCTTGCACCGTGACAATACCGTGGCCAAAATGAGACTCGACCAAAAGATCACCGCGTTTCGATTCGTCGAATTTGTGCACCGATACACCGTCGATTGCATCAGTTCCGTTCCATCGAACAACAAATGAGTGTGTTGCTTTCAAGACAAATCCATGTTGATTGCCAAAGACGATTGGCAGGCAATTATAAAAGTAGCTGGTAAACCAGTTGCGCTTACTCGTGCACTTTTCAAAGTAATGTTCATGCGAAAATTCCAGTTGGTCTGGTACCAAAAAGATTGTTTTATCTGGAACTACAAGTGTGTCAGGCAAAGCAACTGGTGGCACATATGGTGCGCGCCGGACAGGTTCGGATTTGTTCAAATCGTCTTTATCGGTGTTCATAAGTTGAAAAATAACAATGTGGCTGAAGAAGGATACCGTCAATGGTCGTGAATTCGAAGGTCTGAGAAAATTTTGTTTGCGCAGACAAAGTAAACTCAAAGCGAGCAACAGCAGGGTCTGTGACAACGGAGATGCCAAACTTCGGCGTCAAGAAAATCTCTCTTAGAACAATCGCGTCGTCGAAAAGCGAGACAGAAATATTGGTTTGATCGTATCTTAATTTTTTTCCTTCTGCGCGAAAAGCTCGAAAAACCTCGATGCTGTCATCCGCAAAGGGAGAACCTGTGAAGATCAATTTTGGAATAACAAGCACAGATACTTGTGTTTTGATCTTTGCGAATAGAAAAAAACCATCCGCGCAAACTCGCCTGCTATCAAACATCGTCTTCATCTTGTTAGACTGCCTCTTTGCGAAGTTTATCAGCAGCAGACCGATCTCCGAGTTCATCGCAAATGTCGGCAAGTGTCAAATAGGTGCCACGCAACCGATCGTCTTTTGGATAGAGCAGTTCCTTTCGGATGCGCAAAGCTGTTTCCATTTCAACTTTTGCTTTTTGCAGCAGAGCCGCCTCTCTAAAGAGCCAACCCAGATTTTCATGGACGGCCGCGACATCGAGATGGGAGGCACCATATTTGTCAACGAGAATAGATAAGTACTTTGAAAAATATTCCTCGGACTGATCGAAGCGCTTCATCAGCTTGTAGTGAAAGGCCAGGTCATTGTAAGTAACTGCTACTTCGGACGATCGTTCGCCGAATATTTCCAACTTGGCTGCCACCACTTCATTGTATAAAGTCAATGCGCGATCGAATTGGTTCATGTGCGACAACAGACATGCGTAAACATTTTTGAGATATAAAAATTGAACGTCGGTAACAGGCAGATTGGCGCTGAAAATTTCTTGCGCTTCGTCCAAACAATTTTGGGCGTTTTCGAAGTCGCCTTCTAAGTCTCGCAAGGTGCCCAGGTCGATTAGCGTGCGGGCCAGACTGAGCGCGTCAACGCCGCCGCCACGCTGTCTCGCCAACAGCTGTTGCAAAATTTCCCGGGCCGCTTCCAGGTCTCCTGCTTGCCTGTAAGAGTAGGCAATGTTGGTCAGTAAATCAGTCGTAAAATGGAGACCGTCAGGAAAATATTTTTCTGTCAGATCAACACATTTTCGCAGCAATCTGGCGCTTTGAACGAAGTGTGCACGCTGTTGCAAATCATGCCCGACTTGAAAAAGTTGATAAAGCAATTCAGAGGTAAGTTCGCTTTTCTCTTCAGCAATTTGCAGTGCCCGGGTGTAGTGCCTGACTGATTCATCGATATTGTCGGCGGTTCGCGCATGCTCTCCCAGGCGCCAAAGTGAAGTCGCTTGATCTTCGTCAATTTGATCATCGGGAGATTTAGACCAAGATTTTAGATGCGGACACACCGGAGTTTGATCTGGTAGGACTCCACGCAGATAATCCATGTTTCTACCGTTGTAAATCTCTGGACGTCTTCTTTCATTCCACTCGTCCCAAAAAGGTGGATAGCCTTCAAGAACAGAAAGCCCATACTCTGCATGGCTGGAGCCGACGACAAACATCTGGGCGAGCGGCTCACCTTTGTTTATTTTGAACTTACCGGCCCGGTTAACAACACAGACGATGCCAAAAGTAGAAGGCGACCACCACGATTCGATCATGGCTTCCAAAACATTAAATGCCGGACGCTCTTGATTAGCCACGCCTTTGATGTAAACAAACTCTCCGATATTTTTCGTGCGAGCGATAAATCCTGCTTGCACGGTAAAGCTACCGAATGACGAGTGGTTGTCTATTTGAGTGTGTGAAGCGCCGTCAAGGATTTCGATAGTGGTGTCATGAGTAGGTACACCGTCCCACTCCACCACAAAAGTTGCCGGTGAGAGAATGTAGTATCCAAGCCCACTCGCCATCGTCAGCGGCAAACAAAAGCGAGCGTGCATCCGGGTTTTTTCATCTGTCTCCCACCAATTTCGCAGACCGCGTGCTTTAATCGGCAACAAACTTCTGTCATATGACGGAGGCACAAACAATGTAATGGAAGAAGAGCGCAACTCTTTATTGAGCTGCAATATTTGCTCAGGACCGAACTGCTTTTCGTTCTGTAATCCATCGGATGACATGATGATTCCCGCCAATCAAACTCTTCTAAACCTACCATAACGGACCAACAACTAGTCCGTTGGCGAAGCTAGCGTTTGATTCTGCATGCTAAAATAATAGGGCCTTTAGCAAGAAACAATGAAGACTCAAGCAACCCGATCTCTAAGTCTATCTCCCGATGTTGCACTGATCGAGAATCTCCTGACGGAGCAGCAATGCCTTGGCTTGGTGCAATTAGGTCAGAAGCATGGAGTCGAACCACTCGCTTTCAAGGACAATCCAATCGTTCAAAAGGTTGGTAAATCACTTGCTGCACAAATGAATGTTCCAGTTGAGAAATTAGGGGCGCTCTCAATTCACCGCCTGGATCACGGTGACCAAGCGGAATCTTCGCCCTCCTTTCCAAATTTGCAACCAACAAGTTCAAACGCCGGCATTCGGCAGACCATCACAGTTTTGCTCGCTTTAAACGACACTGAGTCCGGGGGAGAAGTTATATTCCCAAGCGCGAACTTGACGATTCCGCTTACCAAAGGCTCGGCTTTGATCATCCGAAATTTCAAAGATGACGCTCCCGACCCACAAGCCCTACACGGCTTCATGCCTGCCGCCGGGCGCGATAAATGGGTCGCCGTTGTCCATCTGTGCGAAAGCCTCTCTGACCTGAATGCCGCCACTGAACCACCGCAAGAGTGCCCCATGTCGGGAATGCGTGCAGCAGCAGCAGCAGCAGCAGCAGCAGCAGCATCAAGCGATAAGGACGCACCCGTTCCACTTGCCCAACCCGAGAAGTTCGACGCCACGACGGGCGGAACGATTCGTGTTTGGCGTCTCCATCCAGAAGGCGCAAAAATCACGCCCGCCGACAAATCACTAATGGGCGATGCACCAACCGGTGCACTTCGCTGGTGCGGTCCTTTTACGCACGCCAATGCCTACGGGTTCTGGGTCTACCCGCCACTCGACATCGACATTATCTGGCACGGTGGGCGAAGTTTCGAGTACGAAATCATTCACGGCTACAGTCACGCAGACTACGACCACATGCACGGATTGCAACAACCTGGTGATTCATATCAATATGGTCCTCGTGAAAAAATTGATGCGGGCACCGTTTTCGAAGGAATTTTTTCAATTTGGACCGGCTGTGCCTTTCAAACACCGCCTGGCTGGGCCCTGATGATCCGCAGCGTTATCAACAAGCCAGTTTCACCAGTCTTTAAAATTCAGGAAGGCATACTTGAAACAGATTGGTTAGCCTACGACATCTGGATGAATCTTCAATTTGTACAACAAAACAAAAAGGTCTCTCTACGGCGCGGAAACGTAGCAAGTCCCATAGCGCAGATCGTACCCGTCCCTCGTCAAGCTTACGATAGCCCCTGGGAGTTGACTGAAAGCATGATGGAACGGTCAACCCCTGAAGGTGAAAAATTTTATCAGTCCTGGGCTGCCTATAACTACAAGAAATGGGTGAAAAACGCTCACAAAGAACCTAGCACTTACAGTACAGAGCGAGCCAGGTACTTTAAAGATGAGCGACAGTCTTACGAATGAACCAGATCTGAATTCTTCCCCAACTGTAAGTCCATCTCCAGGGAAATCAAATGAACGAATTTCATTTGCGATTCGAACAAGCGCGTGACATAGAGTTTTGGAGACAACTGAATCCAGAACTGCACATCACCGACAGCGATAAACCATTTTCGATTCCACCACTGAATATCGATGCGCAAGTGCTCGAAGACGTTCGCGAAAGTCTAAGAAAAGACGCTTATTTTCAAATCCACAAATTAATTGATTCAGCGCTTGCAGCTAAACTTGCCAGAGGCGTTGAAATCATGCACAAAGCCGGTTGGCCGCCGCCTTTTGTTGTTCTCTATGATGAATATTGGGAGATGTTCTATCAACTCAAACCGCTGTTCGAGTCAATCTTGGGCGAAGGCTACAAGCAAATGACCAGCGTTTGGTGCTGGTATCTCGAGAATAATAGCGAAAGCAAAGGATGGGGGCACCACCGCGATCGTCCCGGCGTCAACGTGCTGGATGCAGATGGTAATCCGAAGACTTTAAATGTCTGGATTGCACTTACCGATACGACGCCTGACAACGGTTGCATTTACGTCGTTCCAGCGAGCCGCGATGATCACTATCCGAACGATACGATAGTGCGTGAAGTCAGGGATTTGCAAAATATCAGAGCCCTACCTGCCTATGCCGGCGATGTCTTGGCTTGGAACGAATCGCTGCTACATTGGGGCAGCCGCAGTTCAAGTAAGGCAAAAAATCCCAGAATCAGCATTTCATTTTCATATCAACGCCAAGATAGTAATCCTTACGAAACACCTCTATATGATCCCACTCGATATCAGCGTTTCAGCGAGCGCCTCGGTCTGGTGGCAAGCAACATCTGGAATTATCGAGACAATGCAAAAAATACTCCTGAGATTCTGTTTGCCTCAAGGCAGCTTGCGGGACTGGTTCCAACCATTAGCTTTCCAAATGGAAACGAGCGTCAAGTTTTAGAAGAGGATAAGCGCCTCTCTGAGTCAATGCTCTGGGACATGCAGGAGCAATATTTTGAACAGCAAAATCTCGAAGCCTGGAAACGAGTGCCGTTTCGCATAACCAGTCGAATGCCATTTGTTGAATCAAGTTTCGAGTTGGTGAAAGCGTTTTTGCTTGATTCAGCTAACGAAATCGACTTCGAGAGCCCGCTTTACATTCTCGAAATAGGCGGCGGTAGTGGCTGCTTCGCCTACAGATTTTTGAATCAATTCATGGATTGCAAAAATGATTTCGATGTACTTCAAAAACTGAAACTCAAATATATCTTGAGCGATTTTTCTCCTGTGATCGTGCGGAACTACCTGGCCAACAAAAACTTTGCGCCGCATGTAGAGGCTGGTGTTCTCGACTATGCACCTTTTCGCCCTGAGACTGAAACGAAAATAAAGCTAGCTATTTCAGGCGAATCACTGACTCAAGAAAAGCTGAAAAATCCACTTATCGTAATCTCAAACTATGTCTTTGACACGATTAAGCACGACGCATTTCGAGTCGACCACGGTGTACTCCAGGAGACCCGGTATACGCTCTTCAGAGAGTCAAGCAACTGCTCCCTGGCGGACAAAGCTAGAATCGAAGATATTCAAACAATCGAGCGTTTTTTTAAGGCTGAAGATGGTTACTACGACGACCCGGCACTAAATACGATACTAAACTTTTACAAAGAAAATTTGGAGCAAGCCAGCATAATCTTTCCGATCGGAGCGTTAAAAACGATAAAAAATCTCAGTCAATTCAGCAACGGAAATATGGCTCTGTTTGCTGCGGACAAAGGATTCACAACTTTGCAAACCTATAGAGTGCAGGGTTTCCAACCGCACCAATTTTCGAGACACGGCTCCTTCTCCTGTGACGTAAACTTTGACGCCATCGAGCGATACTTTCAGGCAAAAGGTGGACAAACATTTATTGAAAACGGTGACAACACAGATTTAAGCATTATGTTTGCCACCACAAAGTCGTCTTCATTGCAGCACACCAAACATTTTTGGCGACGAGAGATGGAAAAGAAACGGGTATTCGACAGCAGCAATCAGCTCGAAGACCTCGTTCGAGACAATTTGCAAACAGATGAAGAAGCATCAATCTTTTCGCTTGTGAAAAGATTTCTAGCAGTAGTACGAAATTTCAATTTCGAGCCGCATTTCTTCATTCACGCCTTTGATCGACTGCTAGAGCCAAGAAGAGACGACCTCATATCGCTCGAACAAGACATGATCGACGAGCTTCTAGACTGCATCTCAAAGGTGGCAAAAAACATCTTCATTGTCGATGAAGACTACGCTATCTACGACGCTATGCTTAGAACTTATTTTGCCCTGGGTCACTATCCAGAGTGCCTAGCATTGAGCGAAAAAATAATCGAAAGTTACGGCGAAGTTCGAACCGCCTTAGAGCATGGTGGACTTTCGTCAGACCGCCTCGGAGCTCTCAAACAAGCTCACGATTACTTTCAACGCTCATACAATCTTGATAGAACAAATGACTGGGCGCGCAATGAGATGCGGCGCATCCGCTCACTGTTGCCGAAAGACGGAGATTCGATAGTGAGAATCTCAATTGCTCGACCAAACTAGGAATCGCTTTGAAAAATTCAGGGATCAATAATCTGCATGACAGCCTGTGCTAATTGCAAGTAACCTTGCCGGTTCATATGGAACCCATCGTCGTGCAAATGGGCGAGATCCACCGCGCTATTTACGTCAATGTAGTGTAATTTCTCGATGCGTGCGCATTCTTTCAAAATAAATTCGTTGTACCGGTTTTTGAAAAAATATTCTTCTGGGTTATCATCTAATTTTCGCGTGTCTTCCAACAGCACCACAATTTTTGCGCTGGCTTTAGTTGAACTGGCCAACCTGTCGAAGCTCATACTGATTAGATTATTCAGGTGCACGTGCGAATACTCTACAAAGGTAAAGTTGTGCACAAACCAAATGCCCAAATCCGAGGCAAGAAGTGCTCTCAGCGCATCTTCGTCGATACGAAAAGTTAGTCCATCGTTGCCCTTAAAGTAATTTGATTCCATCATGCGATAGAACGAGACTATGACTGCGTCAGTGGTGGAAAGTGCATCACGCAGTTGAAGCACATCTTCTTCATTTGCGGCTGGAATATGCGGTCGCAATTCACTTTCTGCAAAGAGCTTCGCATCTCCCAAAATAAAAAACGGATCGTCAAGCCGTTTCATAATGCCGTGTTGCTCGCGGTTGGTAAATTCAGTTGACTGGCATGAACAATAAGTTGAAAGCTGTAGCATGTCACAGCCTCCGATCAAAGTGATTTTTCGATCGCGAAGCCGACCGATGGCTTCTTCTTTCATTGAAACGGTGATCCAATCAATGTTTGCGAAAGTTTCGATTGGATTAGCGACCGGCTCGATAATGCGAATGTCTGGACGATTTAGGAAGGCGTAGACGTATTGTTCTATGCCCATATTCATAACACGACAAGAGAAAACAAAGTGCTTGAGTTCGTAACGGTTGAGAGTAGCGAGAGTCATGAAAAATCCGACGATTCCGTAGTCGCCATATTTATCCCAAACTCTAACTATTCCTGCGTTGAATCCGAAGGCATTTAAATCATGGAAAAACTCCTCTCGTTCTTTTTCAGTCTCGATGCGAATCTTGGTGTAATTAAGTTGGTTAGATCTATTCACAAGTTCAATAATTCGATCGAGAGACGCATCGATGTCATAGTCGATGGAAATTCTTATTTCACTTTGTCGCAAAAAAGTCTCATCACTGATGCTCGAACTTTGACGACTCTCAAACTTCTTCGCAATTACCTTGTACTGTTCCAACCTGGTTAACTCAGGATCTGCATTACCTTTCAATGCCGCACAATCGACCTGTTCTACCAAAAAAGTAGGGCTGCTCAAGCAGACTAATTTTGGACAGTTGAATTGCGCTTCTGCCAGCACAGACGGATTATCATCGATGAATACAACGTTTTCTGGTCGCAATTGCAGTGCTTCTATGATGTTCAAAATCGCGTTGCCTTTCGGCTGAAAACTGATGCTGGGAAGAACGAAATAATCCCAAATCGCCAGTTGCCGCAATTGCTGCTCGACCAGAGCCGGGTCATTTTTGGAACAGACAGATGAGATAATGCCGCGCCCTGCGAGCGTCTTAACTAACTCTACGTTCTCTTTAATCGGAACGATAGCCTCTTCAGACAGAGTGCCCCGCCAAAACGTGTCATCCAGGTCCCAGATGACTAGCTTGACCTGTGCGCTTAACAGCTGATTGTCCAATTTTTGCTTTACTTCTTCCATACGTCGACTAGAACCTGTTCTTTGAGGATACTGTGGATGAGGCGCGGTCAACACTTTCCATCTTACAGATTAGATCTTGCATACACCTTTGAGAGATGTCGTTGGAAGCGTATCTGAGGGCACTGAAAACGTCTATATTGTTGGTAAGGATGAACCTTGCTCTCACAATTCTAATCAGCTCCAAAACTGCGGCTCTTGTATGAATTCGGGAAAAAAATATTTCGAAATGCACCATAGAAAATGGATCGCCTCTGTATTCATTGTCACTTATATTTGCACAACCACTCTTTCTCTGCTGCCGGTTTCAAAAATCCGCAACGCCCTGTTCGATCCGATTCGCCCGCTCGTTCTCTACTCAGGGCTGTGGCAGAACTTCATACTATTTGCCCCAGATCCGCCAAAATCAAATGTCGGACTGACTGCAACAATTACCAAGCGAAACGGGGAAACGGCACAGTGGCAGCATCCTGTCAGAAAGGGGTTGAATATTTTCGATCATTGCAACAAAGAGAGGTATGTGAGTTTTTGCTCTTACTATGCCAACTATAACGAAGTTTTTCGCCCAGACTTTGCTCGCTTTATTGCCAGATCATACCGAGACGACGGCAATCCTCCGCAGACCGTGACCCTGGAGAGATACTGGTCAGATATTCCCCCGCCAAACATTGGGCTGAGTCAGGCCGTGGCACCGACTGAAAACCATTGCCCAGTCTTCACTTACTCAGTAAAATCGAGTGATCTGCAATGATCGATTCGATACCCAAATTTTGGAATCAGCTATGGTTCGACCAGGTTTCACCGGCCCCTGTATGCCTGTTTAGAATTTTGTTCGGTCTTCTGGTCTTAATCTCGAACATTATCTGGGCACCGGAGCTACTCAATTATTTCGGACCAAATGGACTTGTGTCGGTCGCGACAATCGAACAATTCGAGCATGGTCCGCGATTCAGTCTGCTGTTTTTGCAACCGAACAGCGAACCGTTCGTAATTGCAATATATGCAATTCTACTGTTGTCTTCGTTGACAGTGACGATCGGACTGTTCACCCGTCCCAGTTTGATCATCTTATTTGTCTGTCTAATTTCATTCCATCATCGAAATGTTGCTATTCTGCACAGCGGCGACACGTTGCTTCGACTCTTTACTTTTCTTCTGATTTTTTCCTCGGCTGGAAAAATGTTTAGCTTCGACAATCGCACTACTTCACTAACAGATCAATGGAAAATTAGAAGCGATTGCTGGCCGCAACGACTACTGCAGCTGCAGCTGGCAGCTGTTTATTGCGCAACATTCATGGCCAGGACTGTAGGTCAAACTTGGTGGGATGGTACCGCTGTTTATTACGCATCTCGACTGGAGGCATTCCAGCGGTTTCCCATGCCATATGTCTTCGATCATTTGTGGACTTGCCAATTTCTTACTTACACAACTTTGTTAGTTGAGCTGGCGCTCTTCACACTTGTCTGGTTCAAAAAAACGCGCTACATTGCATTATGTGCAGGCATCCTAATGCACTTGTGCATCGATTGGACGATGAATATTCCTCTGTTTGAATACACAATGATCATCGGTTTCATCAATTTTGTGGAAGCGTCAGACATCAAAAAATTTTGCCAGGCGCTCAAATTTGGATCGGCTTACCAACCGGCTCCGCGCTAATGGACAGCTACCGTAACGTTTGCAGTTTTAAAAAAAATGTAGTACCGTTTAAAATTTCAAAGCTAATTGGAAGCACTCAATGATACCAAGTGGCAAAAATGAGGCTCGAATAGTCGCAGATGGCTTTTATCTTTTTGCGAACAAGCCGACGAGTCTGGTTACCCTGGTTTTGCCGCGCATCAATATAATCAAGGAACCTTTGAATTCAGAAGGTTTAGAGATTTTTAGAGCGGTACGAATTAGTGGTGGCAAAATAAGGCATGACGAAAGCAATATTTCTTTCGATCTGGCTGAAGGCATCGAGCAACGAGCACTGGTATTAAACGACATCTATCTGACCAAAGATTTCGGCATAGCGATCGCGTTAGACACTGATTTAGCCCAATTTGAATTCAGCCCGGCACCGAACCACACTGAGTTCAGCATTCTATTTCAATTCAAGACACTAGATGGTCATTCTTTCGAGCCTCAGTGTTATTTCAAAACGCTATGAGCGACGAACGTAATAAGCCAGATCGAAAACGCCCTCCGTCGCTTACTCCGCCGGTTGCGATTCCAGACACTCTTGTAGTTCCCGAAAATACGATTTACACCATTCCAGATCAATTGGAGTTTCAATCCACATCCTACTTCGAAAAATGCACGAGCAAGAGATCCTGGTTTTCGTCCAACTTCTATAATTGCCTGCCAATTGTTTTCGGTAACCAGCATGGATTTTTGCTTGTCGCAACTTATCCCTTCGTTTGTCGCTGGAGCGGCAGTAATGCGCCTGACGGAGTGGCCATCCACAAGTTAGACAAGACTGAATGCGACGATCTTTTTATTACATCGCACTTCGGCCATGGCATATTGACCATACAATCGAGACATCACTTCAGGACGCCTAAAGGCGTTAACATGATGGTGAAGGCTCCTCCCAATTATCCGGTGCATGGATGTACCTGGATGGACGCAGTTGTAGAAACAGACAACTTACGACGAGATTTTACTTTCAATATTAAAATCACGCGGCCGCAGATGGACATCTTTTTTGCAAAAGGAACTCCACTTGGTTGTATCGTACCGTATCCGCGCTTTTTTCTAGACAAATACGAACTTAAGCCGCTCACTGATCCTGTCGAACTGGCCAAAGCGATAGAGACCACCAACAACTATTTTCGTGAACGCATCGTTCATCGAAACTCCGAGTACATAGAAACGCCTCAGCTTCGATACATGGAAGGCAAAGATATCTACGACACCTACTTCGAAATGCATCAGAAATCTCTAGATAGTGGTGCATGGTGGAACTCGAGTTGTCCAGCAAGTCATCCGACACCGGATCCAAAACAGCAGCCACCGAAACAGCAGCCACCGAATGTGGCGAAGAAAAAGCGTAAGTCGAAAGACGTTTAACTAGAACACGAACGACTAGCTACTTAAGTGCAACCAGGAAATGTCACTCGCGGAAAAATTTCAAACTTCGCAATTTCTTTCGCACAGGTTGTTCAAAAAACAGAAAAATGGCGACGGAATAAGCAACCGATACTAGCATGAAAATTATGCTTAGCACGGCCCGCTTGTCACTACCAAACATAGTCTCTCTGATGGCGACACCGGCGTAGTGCATGATGTAGAGCGCATAGCTAGATTCGCCTAACAAGATCAACCACGGCCATGCAAGTAATTTTGATAACACTGTCTTTCCAGACGCGATGGCCAGTATGATGCCAGCAAATGGTATGGCGAACTCAATCAGCAAGCTGCCCTGATCGAGCATCCAAAGAATCTTTTCAGGGCCGTCGTATTGATGCGCAGTACTTCGCCAAAATACTAACGAGATCAAAATTATCAGAGTCAAATTGCGTTGTTTTTCGGTATTGAAAAAACTGTATTTCAAACTCCGTGACTGGCTTTCGATAAAAATTCGGCCGGCGATGCAGCCGACAATAAATTCTGGTATACGCAGCGGTGGCAAATAGTTCTGAACGGCATAGTCGGGAGGAAACCCAATTGCATTAACAATATAAATCTCATTGACCACCCACATAGAAACGCCAATGGTGAGAGCAACCACAAACACTGAAAGTGCGATTGCATGAGTCAAATCTTTGATAGTGCGTGCCATAAAGCCGCAAATAAAGGGAAAACACAAGTAGAAAAAAAACTCAGTTGAAATGCTCCAAGACGGTATGTTCCAGAACAGAACATATGGAAACACCGGTATCCATGACTGCACACCGATCGCGTTCACGATCCATGAAACACCGTAGTCCCATGGGTAGTGCCCGGCGTCGTCCATTGGCGCTCTGCGGAGAAGTAGTAGAACAGGTGTGTCGAGACAGAGCGCTAAAAGATATGTTGGATAGATGCGAGCAAATCTGAATTTTTGAAACCGCCAGAAATCGCGAAGCCTGATGCCTTCTGCGAAAAGAGATTCATAATTGTAGGTCAAAATGAATCCACTGAGCACGAAAAAAAAGGTGACGCCAACATATCCGCCAATCACCACCAATCGAACACTTTCGGGTGCGGGCGCAAGATAATCTCGAAAATGCAAAAGAAGAATTGCAAAAGCCGCAAAAAATCGCAGGCTGGTAAGTTGCGGGATGGTTCCGCTATTTACTTTACTCAAATTTCACCAGTAGAAAGCTACGAAGGTCACTTTTTTCCTATTTCTGGAAGGAACATCTCACCGTCTCCGTTTTCACGAAACCACTTGGTGATGATGATCTTCTGCCCCTCTTCCACTGGCATCCCCCAGTGCATTGTATTGACATTGGGTGTGCCGTCTTTATTGAGATTGTTCCACGCCAATGCCTTTCCTTTCTTCGGATAAAAAGTTTTACCAAGCTTGGTAAACTTAGTGCCACCGCCTTTGGTGGTATCGCGAAGATAAACCATGACAGTCCAGGTGCGATTGCCGCGGCCGGTGCAATGCTCATCATATTCATCTGTATCAGGCTCGAAGTAGTCGGTATGCGGCTTGAATTCCTGCCCGATCTCATATTTTTGAACTTGAACCCCTTCCGTATGAGACAAATTTACACCAAGAGCGGTGGCTAATTTCAGATCGATTTTTTTGACAATTTCGAAACTGTCGACCGACATGTCACTGGAGTAGCTTGTTCGATAACCATTATTGGTGTTGGTCACTGTCGAGGGTTTCATGTTCGATTCGTTCAAAATGGCGACCATAGCATCGCATTCTTCTTCCGTCAAGAAATTCTCAATCACAAAAATTTGTGCCAGCTTTGTATCTACCTGCTCAACGTTTTTGTACAATTTTTTCAAACGCTTCACAGGCACGGTATACAAGGCTTTATGATCGACGACGGAGTTAGACTTGTGTACAGGCTTTCCGTATCCGCCATTTGTCGTCTTCGACTCATCACCACTTTCATCGGGATGCACCCACTCAAATTTGTTCGGAAAGAGGAAGTTCGTAAACGATAATGAGATGCTCGGATCGAGAGATCTAACGTGATGCCACCATCCCGCTGGAATGAAAAGCACTTCTCCCGGGTTCAAATCGACATCAATCACAGTTGCGTCTTTGAACTTCGGAAATCGCTTGTAGTCTGGGTTTTCGCAATCTACCTGGCTGTAAACCGCATAATGGTTGTAAATCAAATCGAGCTCATTTGGTGGCACTAACTTCACGTGTTTCCTACCAACAACCTGAGCCAAAAATATGTTTAGCTCATCGTGGTGCAGCGGTGTTATGGTGCCTTTTGGACCGAACCAGAGAAACAACCAGTCTCCAGTCGCGTCCATGTTCAGGTATTCTGGAAAACCACCTATATCGTCGAGCAATTTCTTGGCTCCAGGACGAGTAAAAAAACCGTTTCGTGCGGTCAGATAGAAATCGTTAGTCTCGCCCCGTTTGTACACAAGATCGACAAAGTCGTTAAACGCAACCTCTTTTCGATGTGGCTCATTTTTTATCTCGAACTCTGGACTAGTTTCTCTCTTTGCCTGAATCTCAACTATCATGTCGCCACACGTCGACTTCAAATATTCAGGCGTCCATTTTGTCAGTGCTTTCCAATCGCTCATGAGGTCACACAAAATCACCGGACGATTGGCTGCGTAATATTGCTCGAGAAATTCTGCACGCCCTAAATAACTACGGCGTTCAATTACACGTGTCTTGGGGTTGAGCGCTGCAAGCTCTCTTTGTATTAACAGAATCGCGTCGCGTTTATCGGTCGGCTGAAGTGGCGTTCGAGTCTTTGCTACTTGCGCTTCCTCCTTGCCCTGCAAATGTTGTGAGTTTTCAGGAAAGCTGTCACCCATGGCTTCGCGTATTGCAGTGACTGGGAATTCCTGATTTAGCAAAATCTCCAAAATGCCCTCGGTATCACAGTCACGGCTAATGTTTAACCGAGTCCATTCAACCCAACCTTTGTCTAGAACGCGCTCCGCCATCTGCAGTTATCCTCTTTTATAGACTAATAAACAATAGCAAAGAGCAAGTCTGATTTAAGAAGATTGTCTCCTTAACAGCAAACTTGCTCGATAATGCATCACGCCCAATCGCTTGGTGCGTTGCCCCACCTCCGATTACGGAGGTGGTCCGCCGCCTACTGGCGGTGTTGGCGTTGGTGTTGGTGTCGGTGTCGGTGTTGGTGTTGGTGTTGGTTTAGGCGCTGGTGTCGGTGTTGGTGTTGGTGTTGGTTTAGGCGCTGGTGTTGGTGTTGGTGTTGGTGTTGGTTTAGGCGCTGGTGTTGGTGTTGGTGTTGGTGTTGGTGTTGGTTTGGGAGCTGGTGTTGGTGTCGGTGTGGGCTTAGGCGCTGGTGTAGGTGTGGGTTTAGGCGTTGGTGTAGGTGTGGGTTTAGGTGTTGGTGTTGGTGTTGGTTTAGGCGCTGGTGTGGGTGTTGGTTTAGGTGCCGGTGTTGGAGTCGGTTTAGGTGTGGGTGTTGGCGTCGGTGTCGGTGTTGGTTTAGGTGCCGGTGTCGGTGTCGGTGTAGGAGCAGGTGCCGGTGTGGGTGTCGGTGTAGGTGTAGGCTTAGGTGTCGGTGTGGGTGTCGGTGTAGGTGGAGGCGTAGGCGACGGAGTTACAATGAATGGCTGCCCCAACTCAGGGAAAATGTACGTCCGTGTGTATGTCATGGTGTCGTCTTTCAACTGCGCACCAAACAAATTGATCAAGACAGGAATCTTAATTGGCTCTGAAACGGTGACGAGGTTGTACGGCGCGGAAGACGCCTGTAACAGTACCGTTTGGTCAAACAGCTGGTTGACCATCGTAACCGTGACAGTAGGAGTTCCGACGAAAGGAGAGTTGGAATTGTGCGCGGCTAGAGCGGCTGTTGCAGCCGCTTGAGCAGCGTTTTGTGTACTTGGCTGGTCGAAGACGGTAACGCCGCCAACGACCTTTGTCAGGTATGGTGCTGAGGCGGCTGCACGAGCTGCATCTCGCGCCGCTTGGTCAGCGTTCACATAGGCGATCAGGGGAATCGCTACGTCAAGTGCAACTGCTCCGAAGGCAGCTACAAATATAGACGTTGCCGCGACCTCAACAGTCACCGAACCTGATTTGATACGTTTCATGGAACTACAACCTCTTTCGTTATTGGTCTTGCAGAAGCACTAAGCTTCTAGCAATTGACTGGAAAGCCGAATTTAACTGACTTGCATTTGAAGTCTTGATGTATTGAGCACCGGTGCCGCTATTCTGAGCCATTGGACCTAGCAACGCATCCTCTTGTGGAATCAGAAAAGCATTTTGAGCCAAACCGATTGTGTAGATAGGGATTTTCAGCCCGGAATTGTTGCAAGTCGTAGCCAACGCGATAATTGGTCCGTTTGCATTGTTGGGTCCTAGCGAGGTGGACGGGACACCATCTGTGAAGAATACGATCGCTCGCTTCGCAGTCGATCTCTTGAACGCTGTCATATCAGTGATGGCATTGTTCAAAGCATCGTAGATGTTGGTGGATATGGTGGGAACAGCTTGTTTGTTACCTGCCGCAACTGGATTGTACGGATTGAGTGTCGGGTCTGGAGGAGCCAAAGCCGCGAACGCTTGGTTGAAGGAAGCTGGAGACCCTGCACTGAGGGACACGAAAGGCAGAGGGAAAGTACCACCGGACGGGGCACCGCCTTGAACATATGCAGTGGTAGGTGGATTGTTACCTACCGAGATCAAGTACTGAGCAGGCGACCCTGCTGTTGCAGGATAGGTCTGAACCGAGCTGGTGCTGGCAGTGGTGGCAAATGTGCAGAGTCCAAAGTGAGCATCAGTCGACAAGTTCATTGTCGTGACGAAGTTCTGAGAAGCCTGAAGCGCTTGATAGCTCGGCGTTGCGTTGATCGCAGCCATTTCCCAGTATTTGGCGTAAGTTTTGCCTATGTTTGCCGTCAAGACCCCGTTGTACGGGTTGAGGGCAGCGGCAGGGGCTCCACCTTGACTTGCGTTGTAAGTAGCAGTGTCAACTAGATTTCCACGTGACCATTCTGTATTGATTACAGCCTGGTTTTGCCAGTTTGCAGGAAGAACATATGCTGCTCCGAACGCACCGGCAGTAGGAATCACAACCATATCGGTCCAACTTCTGGCTGTTCCGTATGGGTTGTACCACTGCGGGTTCGCAACCCCAGGTGAAAGAAACGGTTGTACGGGTGAAGGAGTTATACCTACGTAAGCAACGGGTTGAGGCACACCAGCTACTAGTGAGCCAGGAGGTTGACCGGTTTCCGGCACAACGCCTGCTCCTGCTGTGGTGCAGCGCATCGCCTGGTTGAAAAAGGTTCGGTTATCAGTGAAGCTCAAATTCTGTGGAGGTACAGCGTTCACCGTAGTTCCGGCGACGACAGCAGCATTCGTGTTTGCTTGTCTGTAAATGGTGTCAGGCTGTCCACCAATGTTAGCTAGGAAATCGTAGTCAACGTGATTAGCAGCGACGTTCCAATATCGGTTCACGTAACAGACAACAGTTTGGTCGTCCATCGAGCCCGACAAGTCAAGACACAGGAACACATCGAGTTGTGGCAAGCCACCAACGGCAGTGGCAGTAGCGGTTTCAGTGGGCATCAAACTGAGAATGATGCCAGGAGTCGAAAAGATTGGTGTGGTAGTGTACGAGATCGTCACCTGCATCCTGACTGCGCCAGATGTCTGAAGGTCTGAATGCCAGCTGCCGTCTAAATTGATAAAAGACAGAGCGATGTTAGCTTTGTTGACGGATGGTGGCGGTAACGGTCCAAGAGCAGGATTTCTGTTGATATCCACCGTTTCAACATTGTTGATCATGTTGTTGCCCAAGATTGAATTCAGTCTCAAGCAGTAGATAGCTTCGTTCGCACAACCGTTGTAGAGATTCTGTAGTGCGGTTCCAGACAGTGAACCAGTACCAGTCGAGACCGTGGCGATCGCGCCTGTTCCTGATAGAGCACAAGCTCCTGCCACGTTCTCCAACTGAGTGATCAGCAGGTAGTATCTACCCATCTCAAATCCAACGAGACACAGCGGCAGAACAATGAAAAATGCTATGAAGATTGTAAGCACAATCATCGAAGCGCCTTGTTTTGAGCGAGTCCTAACTTTCATCTTCGTACTCCAGTTCGGTCAGTTGTCTAAAGTGTTGCCGTGACGCTGTTTAAGGAGGAGCAAGGGCTTGTTGATTTTCGAAGTAACTTTGAGTCGTCATGTTTAGCGGTAGCGGACCACTCATCCCTGGGATTGATGTTCCAAAGAAACTGGGCATCGGAATCAGAGGTGCGACCTGGCTATTGGCACTGACTTGCAAGTAGTAATTATCGTAGTTTTGATTACCAACTCCGACCTGATTGTAAGTTGTGGTGCGTGTCACCACTGAAACTGTGGCAGGAATGCTAACTGTTATCCCGACGAAAGCGTGGCTGGTCAGATAGTTATTTACTTCTGCTGTTGCCTTCGCCAGGTCTAGTTGCGCGGCACCATGTTGACAGGCATTTTTCACCAAGCAGTTAAACATGTAGATACGGTAGAAGAACGTGCCATAAATAATAAGTGGAACCGCGAATCCCATGAGTAATAACATTATGGCGCCTGGCAACTCTGCGATGCCGCTACCCCTGCTGTTTCTTCTTCTGTTTAAATGCATAACGAAATTCACGTTTTCCTCAACGATGACCAAATATAACCTGCCCAGACCGACCTCAGCGGTAACGGTCCGACTAGTTTTTTAATAAACTCTAAAATTAGTCCAACACGCGCATCTTGGCTACCTGACACCTGCAATCTCACCCTTGAGGAGCTGCCGCATCAGGAAGTCTTGTCTTGGTCGGCTGAAGGCCTTCGTTCTTCTTCAGTTTTTCGGCCAAAGCATCATAAACAGCCGTGTTCGCGGGATCAATTTGTCTGCCTTGAGTGCAGACTTCCACTCCACTTTTGAGGTCTCCAAGAGCAGAATAAGCATTCGCTAAACGACAACGGGCGTCTCGATCACGTGGATTTTCCACTAGGATGCGTTTGAACGTGTCGACCGCTTCCTGGGCCTGATCGGTTTTTAGAAGAAGATCTCCCAGTGCTCGCAAATCGCTGACGTTGCTAACGCCCATGCTGACAAGCTCGCGGTACTGAATGATGGCGTCGGTCAGGTTCCCATTCCGCCCTAGTGCGTACGCCAGATATCGCCTTGCCTCTGCGCTGTTCGGGTTCTGCTTCACTGCCGACGCGAGGTATTGTATGGCAGTAGGTAATCGCCCCGCTTTCAATCTCGCATACCCTTCTGCCAGCAAAGTCTTGTAGTCTCCAGCGATAAGAGGCAGCGCCTTGCTCTGGGTCGACCCACCGGAATAAGCAGATGCTGTTAAATATTTGCGGTCACTGCGCTTTAAGGCATCGAGTTCTGCTGACAAAGATGGTTTAAGTCGTGCGGCTGTTGCAAAGTCTTGCCGCGCCGAAATCATATCGTTGGACTCAGCAAACAGCATTCCACGCCACAAGTGCGCCTCTGCGTTGTTTGGATTTAAGCTCAGTGCTTTGTCAAAATCAGCTCGGGCAGAAACTCGTTGTCCATTTTGCTTATTGTAAAATCCATGCATCGCGACAAAAGCGGAATTCGTCGGGGCTAATTCTACAGCTTTCGCGCAGGCATCCAGGGCATCTGCAGGCTTGTTCAGACGACTGTAACAGTAAGCCAGGTCCATATACTTGTTGGGGTCCTTACTGTTAGCGGCTAAGCCTTTCTTCAACGATGCAACTGCTTGAGGAATTTGACTGGCTTTAATTTGCAGAGCGGCAAGTTCGAAGTCGAGCCCGGCAACGCCAGTCAGTTCTTTTATTGCAAGGTCAAGCTTGGAGCGCCTTTCGTACACATTCGACTTGCCGACATGGGCTGCGGCCAGCTTGGGATCTAAACGGAGCGCTTGCTCAAAATCGGCAAATGCCTTGTCCAATTCGTTAGAAGCCAGATACAAATCTGCTCGGCGAAGGTAGCCGTACCCAAATTTTTGATTAACCTGAAGTGCGGCGTTATAACAGGCAAGCGCCCCTTTAGGGTCGTTCAGTTGACTGAGAGCTTGTCCTTTTCCTATTTGAGCGTCAGCCCAGCTGTCATCTTTAGGAAAGGTCAAAGCGACATTGAAATCTTTGATTGCCAGCTTCGGATTTCCGCTGTACAACTCAGCCCAAGCTCGTCCTGAATAAATCCACGGCGTCTTCAGACCCAGTTTCAGTGATTGAGTGTAATCAGTGCACGCGCTTTTGAACTCGCTCAGGTTGAATTTGGCCTGTCCCAACATGCCAAACCAGTAGCCATCGGCCGCTGCTGCAGAATCGTTCTTCATCAAGTTCTCAGTTGCAGTTTTGACCAGATCGTAGCGCCCTACTTTGCGTGCCGCGAATATGTAAGCTCTGAGAGTATCTGGGTCGTTTGGTTGAGCCTGCAGAGCCTCTTGGAATGCTTCAAACGCTTGTTTCTTATCGCCTTTAGCCTTCGCGATCTCTCCCTGCAAATAGTGCATTTTTGCATTGCCTGGGTCGAGGAAGAGTACCGGACCCAGCGAAGATAACGCTCCTGCATTGTCATGTTTGTCAAACTTGCTTTGAGCAGAGCTGACGAAATAATTTGCTATCGCACCACGAGAAAGCAAAAACAGCACTGCCAGTGCCGATACGACTCCAACGCCAACCAACACTTTCGGTGAAATCTGGGTCTTCGACGATCCTTTGGATTCCGCGGTTGGCTTGGCTTGCTGCGCCACAGGTCTAATTCGCTTGCTATCGGCATCGCCAGCAGCCCCTGAGTCGATATCGTCTTTAGGTTTTCTCGATGATGTGAACTTGTCGCGCTGCGCTTTCTCAGCCTCAGCTGCAAGTTCAGCCTCTGGTCTGCGAAATTTTTTGATGCGCTCAACAGTTGCTGCGGCATTGATCTGCAGTTCATCGGTCGCGGGATTGAAAGGCTTCGATTCGGCAGTAGGCGCTTCTGCGCCGTCAGTCGAAGGCTGACCATTCTCAGCGCTTTGATCTAAAGCGGGCTTCTTTTCCTTGAACTTGGACAGGATAGAACCGGTTGAAGGAGCCGGAGATTTGACTGACGGAGCTGGAATAGCGTCAAGTGCAGACTTATCTATCGGAGATGGAATTGCGTCAAGTGCAGACTTATCTATCGGAGACGGAATTGCGTCAAGTGCAGACTTATCTACCGGAGACGGAATTGCGTCAAGTGCAGACTTATCTACCGGAGACGGAATTGCGTCAAGAGCAGACTTATCTACCGGAGACGGAATTGCGTCAAGCGCTCCGACATCAAATGCGGGCGGTTTTTCGCTAAGCTCTCCCGTTTCAGCGTCTTCAATGTCATTGGCAGCGGCGGGAACCTCTTCGGGAATCACTTCCGCAGTTTCATCAACTGACTCTTGAGCGGACTCTTCATCGATTGGCGATGACTGCTCCTCGATGATTTCATGACTCGATTCGCCTGGGCTTATGAACCCTTCGCCTTCCTTTCCTGCCTCCTCCGAGCCGTCATCGGTGTGACCAGTTCCGTGCTTGGCCAGCAATTCGGAGATGTTCAGACCGAGGTTTTGATCCAGTCTGGAAAGCTCTTTTTGAGGCACTTCGTAGTATTCAAATGTGCCGTCGGTAATTGTAAGTATCCTGTCAACCGCCTCGGCATCAGTCAGCTTGCCGGCGTTTTCATCTTTGGTAACCGCCCCGACTATGAGATTAGACGAGGAAATACCAACCAGACCGATGAAATTATTGCTTGCGATACGAAGAACTCCGCACGAAATATCAATGTCCATAACGCCTGTGAGTGCGTCATATAGACCTGTGGTTTCTTCGATTTCGCCGGTTAATAAGGGAGGCAATGCTGTTTTTTTGGAAGGACAGATAGCTCAATAAACTGTACCCAGAAAGCAGCTCAAGAGGGAGCGCCTTCTTCTAATACCATACAGTAAACCGTGTAAAATTTCTGCAAGGAAGGCCCTGAACGAAATGGCGCTGAATTTGTTGGACAAACATCGGCAATTTTCGGAATATTAGTGAATTCTTGGGCGAGTTTCAAATATATTCTCTAAGATGGACGGCTAGGACCACCATGCCATCTGGATTTGACTATGCGCCTCGATAAAATTGGGATTTCTACCGTTGCTCTATTTGCAGTGATGGCTGGTTTCACCCTTACTTTCAGTCGTCCACAACCTGCCAGATCAGCCAACCTGATAGGCGACGTGAACGAAGCCGTGTCAGAACCGGCGAAGAAGTCCAACGAAAAGTCTTCCGATCATGGTTTTAGCACTGCAGATTTTCTGCCGCCCGACCAACGCAAAAATCTGCCTGCAGAAGTGGACACGAAAGTGCCGCTGAAAGTGGTGATCAACGTTCCCCGCAATATTGACGCTCGCAACGAATTCACCTTCTATCCATACCCGATGATGCCACCACCGGCGAAGCAGCAACACAAGCCGTTGCCTGAGACTGCAAAAAACGGACTCAGACAGATGCTGCTCACATCGGGCTACATTCAAAGAACACAGGCCTCATCAGCGTATCCATTCAATGGTTGGCGTTGGCAGTACGCGTTTAAGGCTGCATTGAGACGAAGTAATCTTGGCGTGCCTCACATCATGACTGAGATGTATTCGTGGGCCGACGAGATGATTCCCTATATAAAACCGGAAATAGTTCGCCTGAATCTGGCTGAAAAAGAGCGTACTCAACGCTATCAACGCGCCAGAGAAGAGTACGACGAAACCAGAGTAGATGTAGAGGCTGATTCTATTCGCAAGGGGCTTTTCCCCGTCGAAGTGCGCATCCAAAAATTCGATGGCAGAGTGACCCGCTTCGGCACAGCTCGCCTGCAGCCGGGCTCATGGTGGCTGGTTGGAACGCACAAAGTCGCCGGTCTCACTTATTACTGGAATCAGCCGGTAGAAGTGCAAGAGAATCAACCAAAGTCGGTCGAGCTGACTGAAGCCAGCGCACTACTAATTGAGGGCGGCTGGTAGTCAGCCCTTAACTAGCTCGTGCACCACAACTTGCACGGTCGGTTTTGATTGCAGTTTTGATCTGAATGCCTTAATCGAAACTTCACGCACAGCCGATCTCAGTGCGTTTACATCGAAGCTTGGCGCTGGATCATCTCCGACTGGTTCTGGAGTTTGCATGCGCTTCACTGCCTCAGCAACTGCCTGAATAATTTCAGCTCGCACTGTTTCCCACTCTGCTGATTTGAGGAAACCGGCGGCGCCCACTTCAAGCGTTGGTCCGCGCACCAGTTTACCGTCGCTGTCTACGACCAGTCCGATTGTAACGATGCCTTCCAGACTCAAAGCTCTGCGCTCGCTCACCGAAAACTGGCTCACGCTCTCACCCTGCTCACGGTTGAACATAACAGCTTGCGCTTCGACGGTACCAATAATGGTGGCAATGCCATTGTCAATTTCCAGTATGTCGCCGTTGCTCAATGGAAAAACACTCTCAGAGGGAATGCCCCACTCTGTCGCCATCTGAGCATGGTGCATGATGTGGCGCCCTTCACCCAGCGCTGGAATAAAATATTTTGGATTTGTGATCGAGAGCATAAACTTCAGCTCTTCGCGACTGGCATGCTTCGAAACGTGCACACCTTGCCTGACGCCCCAGACAAACTTGATTCCTAAAGAGAGGAAGTGGTCTTGAATCATCGCCATTTGCCTGGACCGACCAGCTGCCACTTCGGCGCTGTAGATGACAGTGTCGCCGGGCTTCAAGACAAGATCTTTGCAAGCTGAATCGGCAAGGGCTGCCAAAACGCTCATGGCATCGCCATCTTGACCAGTGGCAAGAATGAGAACCTGTTTATCAGGATATTTGCGAATCAACTCAAGACTTGATTCCATACTGCGCTCGTAACTCAAATTACCTGTGATTGCAGCCGACAGGGCCGTTCTCAACAAAGATTCGCCCAGAAGGGCTACCTTCCGGCTAGTTTGTTTAGCGATGTCAAACAATATCTGCAGACGATGAGTGTTCGAGCCCGGCATGATGACAACCACACGCCCGGGTGCCGTCTCCACGGTCTTCCGCAACACCGGTATCACTGCTTTCTCCGACGGCGTGTACCCTTCCGTCTCGATTCCAGCAGAATCACCAATCAAGAGGAGCACTCCGTTGTCGCCAGCCTGAGCCAATCTTCGGACATCCATCTGGCGATTGTCGACCGGTGTCTGGTCGACCTTGAAGCTGGAGGTGTATAGCACCAGACCTTCGTCTGTGTCGATTTTGAGCGCGGTAGCATCGGCGATCGCGTCATTCACCTGCACCCATTCCACTTCGAAGCCTCCGATTTTGTAGGCAGTTCCAATCTCGATTGTGTCTACAACAGGGCAGGGGAAGCCAGTTTCTTTGTTGGCGACAATTCCGCATTGAGCAAGAAACGTCGAAACAAAGCGTGGACCCATAATTTTAGGGATTTTTATGTGATGCAAAAGGTACGAGACCGAGCCACAGTGTTCATCGTAGGCGTTGGTCAAGACCAGCCCGACGATCCTGTCCTGATTTGCTTTAAGAAAATTGGTATTGGGAAAGAGTAGGTCGACGCCTGGCATGTCTTCGGTGGGATAGGCGGACCCGGCATCTACCAGCAGAATCTCACCGCTGTGAACGAGAACCCAGAGCGCCTGACCTATCTCTGACTGCCCGCCCAGGGGTATCACAGCCAGACTGTTGGACCTGAGGACAGTATCACCCGCAACAATATGCGCCACTTGAGGAACCTTAGAGCGATGGAACCATACAATTCTATAGGTGTAGGAGCAAGAATCCCTCATTATCCAAAACAGCGTAAAATTTCCTCATCTGGAAACCTGAAAGCAGCCGCCCGCACAACGAGAAAATCATGGACACAACCACTGAATCAATAAAGAACTTGCTCTATCCAGCATCCTCGAGACCAGACTTGAAGGATTTTCCATGCATCATCCAGGCAGCGGCAAACGATCGGGTCGTCACGTTCGAGCAATTCGAGAAATTGATCGACAGCGCCCACAAAGGGCTGGCCGATCTGGGAGTTAAGAAAGCTGACAAGGTCATGCTGACCGCTCCGAACTCTCCAGAGTTGGCAGCGGCGATTGCAGCGACCTGGCGATTGGGTGCAGTGGCAATTCCGGTTGACTTCCGCATGACACTTCCAGAGGTAATCAATGTAGCTAAGCGAATTTCTGCGGCAGCTCTTGTTGCGTCAAGTGCCGTGATAACAGACTTCGAAAAAACACTTGCACCAGTCACCGAGAATGGTGCAAAAATTTTAGACCTCGCTTCAGTGAATGAAAATTCGCAACCGCTTCCAGACGTTTTGAGCTCTTTGACACCAGACGCAGATGCGCTAGTCATCCTCACGTCCGGCACAACGGGAATGCCTAAGGGTGCTGTGCACGATTTAAAAACTCTCGTAGAGAATTTGGAAGATTGGGGCGATCTTGTCGATATGAATTCGACTAAAAAAGGATTGTTGCCACTTCCGCTCAGTCACGTCTTTGGATTAGAAGTCACTTTCGTCTGTGTAATAACAGGCGCTTGCATCATTTTCACCGACCCGGCTTCGTCAAAATCATTCTTCGACTGTCTGCCAAAATTCAAGCCGCATATTCTTGTCGGAGTTCCGACTCTTTACTCTGCGATGCTACCGATGGACCCTAAAACTGCAGGTCTGGACAACGCCGAAGTTTTACTCTCGGGCGGAGCACCGCTGCCGACTTCGTTGGCGAGTGAATTCAAAGCTAAATTTGGCAAGACTCTGAACAACGGATATGGTTCAACAGAATCGAAAATCATCTCACTCAACTTAGGCGGACCATCTGAAAGTGTCGGCAGAAGTATTGAAAGAGCGAAGATTGAAATCGTCAACGACAAAGATGAGGTGTTGCCTGAAGGACAAACTGGCGAAATTCGCATCTCTGGTCCAATGCTGATGAAAGGCTATTTGAACGATAAAGAAGCGACGGCGCAAGTGATCAAAGGCGACAGCTACTACACCGGTGACATGGGTCACATGGAAGACGGATATCTCTTTATTTCGGGTCGCACGAAAGAGATGATCATCGTCGCCGGCAACAAAGTTTTCCCCTCAGAAGTTGAGGATGTGCTTCGCAAAGATCCGCTCGTGAAAGAAGTCGCCGTGCTCGGATTACCGCACAGCAAACTTGGTCAGATCGTAAAAGCGATTGTCGTGATTACAGATGAAGAGATGAGCAAAAAGCTTGAAGGCTCTGAGCAAGATAAGAAGGAAGCGAAACAACATCTTGCCGGTCAAATGAAAGAGTACTGCAAACAGAATTTGAAGCGAGAGTTGCGTCCGATGGATTGGGAATTTCTTCCAGCCAAAATTACTTTACCGAAGACCGCAATCGGCAAAGTGGACAAGAAGCAATTGGTGCACGCTTAATCGAGGAGAACCAAGTTCTCTTTCAATCATTCCTTATTTAGAGCGAAGCCCTTTACTTCGTCCAATAATCGATGATATTTCGCACTTCGTTAGCGGCAATCGACTTGGCTACGTTGGCGACCGCACGAACCTCGTTGGCTTTTCTTTCGACGCCGCCAATCACTTGATTTGTTGTGTTATCGAGCACTTGCACGGCTTTCACGATGTTTGACTTTGCACCACTTCGCACCACATCGCTGGCGACTGCAGCAATTTCTCCAGTCGACATATTGAGCGAACCTGCTTGATTGAACTTCAGCGGCAAGTTGATCTTGGCTGTTCCAGCGACATCCAACGGATTAGTCATGCGAATGTCGAGCCGCCAATCGCCATTTGCATCAGTTGCCGGCAATAAGTCACTGTCTCTAAGTCTGACCTTTACGGAATCGATGAATCTGTCTGACTTGATCGTCAGCGCTCGTGAATCACCATATTTTGGACTGAGCGAAACTCCTGTGATGCCTGCAGAAACTTTATCGCCAAGACCCACTTGCGGAATTACCGAAGATATTTCGATACCACGTAAATCCGAGACCTCGATGCCACCACCGGCAGTTTTCAGTTTGAATTGGAGAAGTGGAGAGAGCGAAAGAGTTGGACCGCCGAATTGATGTTCGGTTACGCCCCCTGCGCGCTCAATGATGATGTTGTCGCCATCTTTCTCGACCCGCTTCAGGTTTTTCGCCATATCGATCAATTTGGTGCGAATTCCCTCGTCTGGCAATCCGGAGAGGAGCATGCTCGCATCTTTGTTCAGCAAAGCAGTTTTCGAATCGGAAAGGGTTTTGACCACGCCCTTGAAGAAATCGGCATTCATGCCAGGCGCCAGGGCGTCCAGTTCAATTATTGTTGATACCGTTTTGGGCCATTTTTTTTCATCGATCAACTTTGGTCTCGAGACTGGATTGTCGACGGTAACCTTCAGTCTCGCTTTGTCTCCTGATGTATCCAGTGCCAGGCTACGAATAGCGAGCGGCTCCTTACCCTCGATCGCCAGAGCAATTCCGGTGATATTTTTGATCGCTACTTTATCTGTATTTTTGGCATCGAACTCGACGTCGAATTTGACCTGCTTTTGTCTATCGCCAACAACCAGGTCGGTAACCTTTCCAACGACTGGAACGGTACGGTCGATTTTCAACTTAGCCACATCTTTCAAATCAAGTGTGAATTTATCGTCGGCAGAGAAGCTTATCCCTTTCACCGCAGAGACTACATCGCGAACCTCGGGGGCAAGAGTGATACCAGGAGTCGCTTCGATTAGCTTGGCGAAATCAGGAGTTTCGACTGTCAGACTTTTGTCGGTAAAACTGATTTTGAAATTGGGCAAGCGTCCAAGGATGGTGCTTGTCTTGGTTAATGGATCAGCTTGCTCGAACTTCTCAGCCTCAGTTTTCACTTTCACTTCGACAGGTTTATCCAGAGGGGCGGCAATAAACATTTCTGCAGGCTTACCCACTGGTGGCTCTGCTGCGTTTTCGGAAGACATCAGTCGTAGGGCTTCTAATGCGAATTTGTTTGAACTGTCGCTCGACAGTGGTGGCGGAACGTCAACGTTCCGGTCGAATATTTGTGGCATTGTGTCATTGCCTAAAAAACAGGGTGAGTAAATCTGGGGGCAGAAGAGTTTTGGTGCGGGTGCTGTGTTTCTAACTCTTGCAGTTAAATAATGAACTTGAATTGTGTCAGCAATGTTGCTCCAGCTATTGTTTGAGAGCAAATCAGACCAGTGATTCAAATCGAATTAGTGCTTGAGATGCAAATTGGTTTCGTAGTCAGAGAAATCTTTAGTAAATTGCGCAACGTCTTTGACCTTACACTTGCGTTTAGCGAGCTCAGCACTCTCGGCAAAGGCCGTCTCTTTTGGTTTGTCAATTTCCCCTTTCGATAGGCGGGCAAGTTGATTGTCGAATCGATCTAGTTCGTAAAAGATACCGCTTTCTGTCAAATCTTGCTGCTTCTCTAATGCTTTTAGAATGCGCCTGTACGTTTCGAGGGCCAAGTCTGGCTTTTTTTCCAACGCATAAATATCGTTGAGCCCACTCAGCGCTACTGCTAGTGGTGGCGGCTCGGGAATTAAAAACTGTTTGTAAAATCCAATCAAACGAAACCTCAAGCCCAACATCTGCGGATGATCTTCAATTAGCTTGATTGCTTTATTGGTCCAGAGTTCAGACTGATCCAACTTATTCTGGTACATGTAGCAATTGGACAATGCAGAGTAAACATAGACCAGGAGCGCCTGATGCTCTTCGTTTTTCTCGTCCAGCTCCTTGAGGACGTGCTCTAATTCTGCCTCTGCTTCTGTGTAACTGCGATCGTGAATCAAACTTCCGGCATAAAGAAAACGCGCGATCGCAATTCGATCCGGTCCTGCAGCTTCCATCGAAAGGCGAAACCATTTTTGCGCTTCCTTTGGACTTGCATATTGATTCAGTTCCATGCCCTTATGAAATCCAATCAGGAACTTCAAATCGTTGAAGAAGAAGGCAATCGTTCCAGCAAGCAGAACTGATACCACCAGAAAAGTCCACTTGCCTATCGCCAGGCTCAAAGACCAGCCTTCATCAATTGTATCGCTCAGCTTTTCGCCGAGCGGCAGCTCTTTCATGTCGGCACCACGATTGGTAGCGACCTGCTTAGACACGCCGAACAGAAACGAACTGATCAGAAAATTCAAGAAACTGATTAGCGAGCCGACCAAAATTACCCAGAGGGGAAATTTACTGCGCGCCTCTTCGATAAACCCGTATCCCTGCCAGGCAATAAGCAGCAGCACGTCAACGATGACTGTGCCCACTAACATCATGGACCCAGCAATTTTGAGTAACCAGGTTATCGCGTTCACAATGCTACCGTACGATGAACTACTGACGGTGCTTTGAGAGCATTAGATAACAGCGGTTTCGCGGTAAGCGCCCCAGATTTCTCGCATTGCATCGCAAATTTCGCCCATTGTTGCGTAGGCTTTGACGCACTCGAGAATCAGTGGGAACGTATTGTCGCCTGATCGCATCGCAGCTTTCAAAGTCTCCAGAGTTTGAGCTACCAACGCACTATCGCGACGCGCTTTCAGACTCTTCAATCTTTCCGTCTGACGAACTTCGTATTCCGGACCGATCTTGAGGATATCGATCTTTGCACCCTGAGCTTCTTCTGTAAAAGCGTTCAACCCAACAAAGACGCGCTCACCGCTGTCCAGTTTTTGCTGGAAGCGATAGGCAGAATCCGAAAGCTCTTTCATGAAGTAACCAGATTCGATACCAGCGATGACGCCACCGATTTCTTCAATCTGTTTGAAATATTCGTTAGCGGCCTTTTCCATTTCATCGGTTAGCCATTCAACGTAGTATGAACCAGCAAGCGGGTCTACAACGTTAGCGACACCAGTTTCGTGAGCGATAATTTGCTGCGTTCTCAAAGCAATATGAGCAGCTTTCTCGGTTGGCAGTCCGAGAACTTCGTCCATCGAATTAGTGTGCAGTGACTGCGTACCACCAAGCACTCCTGCAAGTGCTTCGATAGCGGTGCGGATGATGTTGTTCTCTGGCTGTGGTGCAGTCAAGCTGCAACCTGCTGTCTGCGTGTGGAAACGCAGTTTCAGCGAACGCTCGTCTTTAGCGCCATAGTGGTCGCGCATGCGCTTGGCCCAGATGCGACGAGCAGCTCGATACTTGGCAATTTCTTCGAAGAAATCGATGTGCGCATTGAAGAAGAATGACAAACGTGGCACGAAATCATCGAGCTCGAGCCCTGCTTCCAGACCCGCGTCGACATAAGCGAATCCGTCGGCGAGCGTGAAGGCCAATTCTTGAGCGGCTGTAGCACCAGCTTCACGAATGTGATAGCCGCTCACCGAAATAGTGTTCCAACGCGGCACTTCTTTTGTGCAGAACACCATCATGTCCTGAATTAACTTGAGTCCCTGTCTTGGTGGAACGAGATAAGTCTTCTGAGCAATGTACTCTTTGAAAATGTCATTTTGCAGAGTGCCGTTCAACTTCTTCAAGTCGATGCCACGTTTTTGAGCATTGGCCAGGAACATGCAGAAAATAACAACGGCAGGTCCGTTGATAGTCATCGATGTCGAAATTTCGTCGAGTGGAATGTCGCGATAGAGAATTTCCACATCTTCTAAACTATCGATAGCGACGCCGCAAACACCCACCTCTCCCAAGGATTTAGGATGATCGGAATCGTAGCCCATCAAAGTCGGCAGGTCGAAAGCAGTGGACAATCCTGTTTGACCCTGGCTTAGCAAATATTTAAAGCGGGCGTTGGTCTCTTCTGGACCGCCATATCCGGCAAACTGACGCATCGTCCAGAGCTTGCCAAGATACATATTGTGGTGAATACCGCGCGTGTACGGGAACTGACCCGGATCTGCCAGGTCGCGCTTATAGTCCCAATTCTTCAAGTCGTCGGAAGTATAGACAGGTTTGAGCTCAAGACCAGAGAGAGTCTCGATCGTGCGCTTTTTGACCTTATCGCCCTTAGGCTTCGACAATTCTTTAACCATTACTGCTCCATAAGACTTGCTGCTGCGGACTACGATCTCCAACGCCAGTCTACAACACAGATCTATAACTGTAATGTTTTTATAAGGCGTTCAGCCCTCGCATCCAGGCTGCTAGGCAGGATAATCCTAGATAGCTACGAGCAGCTCGCTGCCCGACAGACGGTGAGAGCGGCAGACACTATACTCATTCACAGGAGTTCGTCATGACATCAGCCACTTCGGCAGCCACAGGTGCAGATTTGCTCAAGAGAATCCTCAAAAGCGACAAACCAATCACAGTGCAGGCTCCTCGTGGGTCTGAACTGAACACTAAGGGCTGGATTCAGGAAGCTGCGCTGCGCATGTTGCTCAACAATTTGGACCCTGAAGTGGCAGAGCGACCTGATGAGCTCGTCGTTTACGGGGGTTCTGGCAAGGCCGCTCGTAATTGGGATTGCCTCAAAGGCATAGTCAAATCGCTGATCGGATTGGAGTCTGACGAGACGCTGCTCGTTCAATCAGGCAAACCAGTCGGAATTTTTAAAAGTCATTCAGAAGCGCCGCGAGTTTTGATCGCCAATTCGAATCTCGTCGGAGCCTGGGCGAATTGGGAGCACTTCAGAGAGCTAGATCGTAAGGGCTTGATGATGTTCGGTCAGATGACCGCCGGCTCATGGATATACATCGGCACGCAAGGAATTTTGCAAGGCACGTTTGAGACTTTCGCAGCACTGGCGCGAAAACACTTCGGCGACTCTCTTAAAAACAAAATCGTTTTGACCAGCGGTCTTGGCGGAATGGGCGGCGCTCAACCTTTATCGATCACTATGAATGGTGGCGTTGCACTCTGTGTCGAAGTCGACCCGGTGCGCATTCAAAGACGCATCGAAACCAGATATTGCGACGTTAAGGCCGACTCGCTAGAGCACGCCGTTCAACTTGCCAATCAAGCTAAAGAAAAAGGCGAAGCACTATCAATTGCCATTCTCGGAAACGCATCTGAAGTTCTACCGGCGCTTTTGAAATCAGGCTTCAAACCAGATGTGGTGACAGACCAGACGTCTGCGCACGACCCTCTAAATGGCTATGTGCCAGCCACCATGAGCCTCGAACAAGCTGCTCAACTACGCGCTTCTAATCCAGCAAATTATCTGCAATTAGCAAACAAATCGATTGTCACTCATGTCGAAACTATGCTTGCTTTCCAGAAAGCTGGGTCGATCGTTTTTGACTACGGCAACAACATCAGGCAAGTGGCAAGAGACAATGGTGTCAAAGACGCTTTCAACTTTCCTGGATTTGTGCCGGCGTATATCCGTCCGCTCTTTTGTGAAGGGAAAGGACCGTTCAGATGGGCGGCCCTTTCGGGTGATCCCAGCGATATCGCTGTCTTAGACGAAGCGATTCTCAAAAATTTCAGCCACGACAAACATCTGTGCCGCTGGATTGAAATGGCATCGCAGAAAGTTGCGTTCCAGGGTCTTCCTGCCCGCATCTGCTGGCTAGGCTACGGCGACCGAGCCAAGATGGGCTTGATCATGAACCAGTTGGTTGCTGACAAGAAGCTGAAGGCACCAATTGTGATCGGACGAGACCACTTAGATTCGGGCTCTGTGGCTTCACCCAATCGGGAAACCGAAGCGATGAAAGACGGCTCGGATGCCGTTGCCGACTGGGTCTATCTAAACGCTTTGATTAACGCTGTCGGTGGTGCGAGCTGGGTTTCACTGCACCATGGTGGCGGAGTCGGCATGGGTTATTCGCTTCACTCCGGACAGGTGATCGTGGCCGATGGCACCGAATCTGCTACCACTCGCCTTCAGCGGGTGCTGACAACCGACCCCGGTATGGGCGTGATAAGACATGCCGATGCAGGCTATGATGAAGCGATAGACTTTGCCAAAAAAGCTGGTATCCGGATTCCCATGAACGAAGTCTAAGGCGCGATTCTAAAGGGTTGGGGTGACTATGACCGGGATCAGTAAGGAAGAGAGATCTGAACTCCTCCGCGCGATCAAAGTTGCCGACGAGAATTTCAAAAAGGGCATGTACGCGCTCGCCGAACCCACCTATCGAAAAGGGGTGGAATTTTTGGGAGATGGTGCGCCTGAAATTACCGGCTGCCTTCAGAACCTGGCGCAAATCTGCTCTGAACGCAAAGACTTCAACGAAGCACTGAAACTAGACATCCACCTGCTCCTTCTCAGTGAAGAACGTTTTGGCGAAGATCACGCTAAAACGATCGGACTGATGGACGAAATCGCCGGACTCTACGAAAAGCTCGGGCGAACAGACGAGTCTCGAGACATGTATGAACGCGCACGAAAAGCGAGCGAGCGTTCCATCTGGGCTGATCAGAGCAACGAGCCAGAACTGACTGACGATGACGATGGTGTACCAGATCCACAAGAGATCGCAAAGGAACTAGGTCTGGGCTATCAGTATTCCGACACAGCGAAATCGAATCTCGAGATCGGTTTGCCCAAGCCAGGTGAAATCGCTTATGAGTTTAGTTCTGCGCCCGCTGAGCCAAAGAAGCGAGATTTGTCCGAAGAGACGATGAAGCTACCCAAGCTGCGAGACGATCAAATTCCACCACAAAAAGATCCGCAGTTAGAAACTCTAATTTTGGACAAAGTCGAACTCAAAAAATCGATGCAGAAAGACAGCAACGGCAAGGATGGTGCCGGTGCATCGTCAGTCTCTCCGGCACCAGTCGCTCCCCCAGCAGATGCCCCGACCACACCGACACTGCTAGATTCTCCGGTCACACCGGTTGTACCTCCACAAGCTGCACCTACTTCAGAAGCTCCATCGAGGCCCGACCCACCAGCACCGACTTCTGACATTTTGAAGAAAATGAAGTCGAAGTTGAATCAGTCTCTAACCACTACAGTTGTCGATCCGAAAGCACCGATTCTAGAAACTCCAGAAGTCATTGGCGTAGACGCAATCAAACCTGGTGATTGGAAGTCTGACGCTGCCATGTCCAAGGTTGTCCTCGGAGATTCGCTGAAGAAGCAAGCGAAGGAGAAAGTGAGTGCTGATCCGACACTCGTCGAATCTTCACCGGCGCAAGAGAAAATGGAACTTGAGCGCGCTGACACAGGTCGCACCAGTGAAGTTACACCGAAGAAAAAGAAAGAAGCGGTTGAAACTAAATTATTTCAATCGGACAAACAGCGAAAATGGATCTTGGGAATTTTCATGGGCGGCTTCCTCATGCTGCTCGTAGCCAGCCTCTTCACCAGTCACGCCAATACGCAAGAAGACTTTCGAAGTATGGCGCATCGCTACCGCACCGTGGATGGTGAAAAGCTATTTTTCCTCACTTCGCCAAGCGAGTGTGAATTCGTAGCTGGAGCTGATAGCGCCAAGATGCCTTACTATCAACATCACGGTGATCTTCTGGACACGTGCAGAATCATGTTCGGACCTTTGCTTCATCACCCACACTGGTTAACAAAAGTCAAAAACGGTTTAATCGATGAGCAAGGCTCAACGATGTATGCAGAAGCTAGTCCCGAGCTGGGCGTCGCTGACTTTGCTGAGGAAGTTGGCAAAGCGGCACAGCTATCCTATTTGAAAACAAAGCATTACCCGAAGAAACTGGAAGAGATAGACAGCAACAAACGCGCCTATCACAACCCATTCAGCGGGCAGCTCGACAAGCTCAACATCCAATCAGTGGCGCTAGGGAAAAAAACTCAAGCTGACGACGGCGGACAGCGCAAAAAATTGTATGACATTACCGTTAGTGGCAATCGCTGGCCAAATGAAGTTAAGCGTCATGCCGGTGGAATCAACTGTTACTCAGTAGTAATTCACACGAAAAAAGGCGACATCAACACCTTTTACATTCGTCCTTTCGATCGCGAAAGCAAGCCGTTCATCAGCAGTCAACCGGATACAGCTTATGCGATCGTTTTGGAAAACGGCGTGGCAAAATCTCCACCCCGCCCTCATCTGACTTTTGTCGGTCAGCCAGCAATTCGCCCGCATCGCGCCTGGCTTATGCCGGTGACGAACTCCTCGATACTTTTCTTTCTCAGGCACGGAGCAGCAATCATCTTTGCTCTAGTCGCTTTTGCATCGTGGATTCTTGCAGAAGCTATTCGCAAAAACAATTTGGCAAGCACGGCTTTAAAAGGCGTGATGGGCATCTGTCTCATACTCATGGTTGTTTATCTTCTCAGCGGCGTACTTCCATAATTGCTCAGTGATTTGAAACAAGAGATGGAAACTAAAGCGTTCAGTTCTTTCGAACAAATAGTTCAGAAGCATGGTCTGCTTTAACCGCAGGTCCCCAATTCGGGTCGGTGGCTAAAGAGTGTCCCAGATCACTTCCTTTGGGCATTAGAACCCACTGCACGCTGGTGCCAGACTTGGCTGTGTCTTTGAAGAAACCTCCATCAAGCTGTTCTTTCCAACCAGGCTGGTTTTGCGCTATGACGGTGTATTTAAAGTAGTACGGCGCACCGAAAAATTCGGCTCGGTCATCGAGCGACACACGTCGTTTGAGCTTATATCCTAGATAACCGCCCCAGTTGTCGTAATTAAAACCGCGCTCTGGGTCGAGTTTTTTGTTGTCCAATTCCTGGCGCAAATAATCGATGGTGGCAGTCGGCTTGTCCTCAACACTCCATCCGGTTTTGAGAATCTGTGTGCCGAGAAGCTGCCCACCGTTTAGCGCTGCCACACTAAGAAACAGAAAGAATACTAGTGGCACCATGTGTTTGCCGCACAACATCTCATTTTCATAGAAGCCTTGATCCAACTTAACCCACTTCTGGTTAAGGGAATGGAACCAAGTCTTCGACTCTTCACTAGAGGGCAGCAACATTTCGCTTAACGCTGTTTTTGACGAAAGTTGCGAAATTATCGGCAAAATCACAAGCACGAAGAGCGGCATGTTTCGCACTGCCGATAGTGTCAGATGAAGGAAAGCCACAGCCATCAACAACCGTGGCAATGAGAGTCTTGTTCTAGATAACCCAAGCCCGACCAGTAAAAGACCTATCAAAATCTCCAGACAGACTGGCTGAAAGCCGCCATGAAATACGGGCGAAAGAAACTCGTTAGTGACGTCTGCCAAACCTGGTGTGCCCTTAAAATAATCAACGAGATACGCGTGCAATTTCAGCCCGTAAGGATTGATCAATGTTGCAACTGCACACGCGAAGAGCAAACTGAAGTAGACTTTCACTTTGCCTGTGTAAGCGGCAAAAGCACTAGTTTTGAACGTGAATGCGGCACTAAAGAGTGCGCTTGCGAAATATATTCCGGTCAGAGCAAAGGCGAACATAAAGGCAGGGTGTACATTCACCCATAAAACAGCAATCAGTGAAAGCCTCAACAGAAGTTGCTTTCCACTTAACTTTCCGCTCCAAAAATCTTCCAGATAAATAGAAAAGAAATAGACGCCGAAAAAAGTAAAGATGTGCGGGCGGGCGAGCCAATGAATTGCAGATACCATCGTGCCGACTATAACGAGAAAGAAAGCAAACGGAAAGTTCGCCCCCTCTCTTCTGCACCGCTCATAAAGCATCATCATGAGCGCGGCCACCGAGCAGATCACGCACACTCCGAGCCAGTCGAGATTGCCATTGGCGAACTTAACGAAAGTCGCCATGATCGCGTCAGACAGCCATTCATACGCAACCCAAGCCTTGTCTGGAAAAGTGTATGAGAGGAAATCTTTTGTCGGCACACCGTTCTTCAATATGAAGTCACCAGTGGCAATGTGCCAGCCGGTTGAACCGTCACCAAAGACAAAACTGGGGCGCACCCAAAGTAGGAACCAGACGATCAGCATAAACAGAATGTCGCCGGGGTTAGGTAGGAACCAGGAGGCGATTCGATCGGCACGACTCAGTTCACGGGACTGACGTGCTTCTTCCTGGGGCTGCGACTCTTGCGTCATTCTAGCTCCGACTTTTCATTAGTTCAGAGGCTTTGAGAATCGATGCGACGACGCGCTCTTGATCGGCTTTTGGCATGTCGGGATAGATTGGCAAGCTCACTACCGACTTTGAAAGTTCTTCGGAGACAGGAAATGAACCCTCTTCCAAATTCAAATATTGATAGGCAGGTTGCAAGTGAATCGGGATCGGATAGTGAATGCCGGAGGCGATTCTCATTTCTTTCATCTGTTGCAAAACAACGTCGCGTTCAGCGGTTCGGATGACATACAAATGATAGACAGGCTCGCATCCGTCGATTACACACATAGGACTGATGCCATGCACACCGGTAAGTTTTTCGTCGTAGAAGCGTGCAATCTCTCGTCGTTTTTTATTCCAAAGATCGAGATGAGGAAGCTTTGCACTGAGAATTGCCGCTTGTATTGAGTCGAGCCTGAAATTATGCCCGACGATATCGTGGTGATACTTTTGCTCAGAGCCATGATTACGCAGCAGTGTAATTCTCGCTGCTAATTCTGCGTCATTCGTCACGACAGCGCCACCATCGCCGGCGGCACCCAAGTTTTTACCGGGATAAAAGCTGTAGGCGGCAGCATGACCGAACGTACCGACACGCTCACCGTGAAAAACAGCACCGTGCGCCTGGCAAGCATCTTCGAGCACCATAATTTTATGAGCAGCAGCGATTTTCAAGACCTTATCAATTTCGGCAGGTTGACCGTAAAGATGTACAGGAATGATCACCTTCGTTCTATGGGTAATTGCGGCCTCGATCATGTCGCTGTTGAGGTTGGCAGTGTCGAGCAGCGCATCTACAAAGCGAGGTTCGGCACCACAAAACGAAATTGCCTCGGCGGTCGCGATGAAGCTGTTCGCCGCCGTAATAACTTCATCGCCCGGTCCCACTCCCATGGCAAGCAACGCCAAGTGCAAAGCAGCGGTTCCAGAATTTAAACCGACACAGTGGTCGACGTGACAGTAGCGAGCAAACTCGTCTTCGAATTTTTTCAGCGCCGGCCCAAGCACGAAACTAGAATCTTTGAACACTGACTGAATTGCGCTATCAATCTCATTTTTCAATGCATCGTATTGAAGCGACAGATCGAGAAATGGCACCATTTTTTCAGTTGACAGATCGGTCATCTCTTTAATCTCCGGACTGAGTGGCGGAAGAACGAATTACTCGCGAAGGATTACCGACTACCACAGCGTCATCTGGAACATCCTTGACTACGACGGCTCCCGCACCTACGACCGCACGTGCACCGATGGTCAGGTCACACATGATTACAGCGCCAGAACCTATTGAAGCACCAACTTTGACGAGCGTTTTACGAACAGTCCAATCACTTTCAGTTTGTAGCGCACCGTTTGCAGTGGCACGTGGAATTCGATCGTTTATAAACACGACGCCATGCCCAACAAAGACTTCATCTTCAATCGTCACGCCTTCACAGATGAATGTATGACTGGAAATTTTGCAACGCTCTCCCACCGAAGCATTCTTCTGAATCTCTACAAACGGACCAATCTTTGTGTCAGCACCAATAGTGCAACCATAGAGATTGACGAAGTCATTGATGAACGCGCCCTCGCCAACTTTGACATTTGGCGCTATCTTCTGCAATGGTCCTGGCTTGAAAGTCATTATCTCTCCAAAGTCACGCTTGAAAGAGATTGCTTTTTGATTGATTGTTCTGCTATTTCAAGCAGTCGAACTACGCGCAGACCAGAATGTCCATCCGTCAACGGCACTTTCTTATTAATGATGCAATCGACAAAATGCAGTGTTTCATACTTAAGCGCTTCGGTCATATCGTAAACCGGAGCTTTCATTTCACCATGCCTGTATTGCACGAGTGCTTTGTATCGTGCGGTCTCCGTCTCTGGAGGTTTGCTCAAGAGCTCGATGCCTTTGTCATAAATTCTCACCTTTTCGATCGGGCGGTGATCGTCAAACATAAGCATCTTGCGAGTGCCACCAATCATCATTTCTCGAATTTTCACAGGCGACAGCCAGCTGACATGAAAGTGAGCGATAAAATCATCTTCGAATTCCATCGTCATGAAAGCGACGTCTTCGATTCTCGTATCGGTGTGCGATTTTCCTATTGCTTGCAACGATTTCGGCGCTCTGCCGATGAGATAGTCGAGCAACGAAAAATCGTGCGCACCGAGATCCCAAACCACATTGACATCGTGCTGGAATATTCCCAGATTGATTCTAGTCGAGCTTAAATAGAGCAAATCGCCAAGCTCGCCGGTATCGATCATCTGCTTGATCAAACGAACCGGTCCGTGATAGACGAACGTATGATCGACCATCAAGACAAGCTCTTTCTCAGCAGCAATAGCAATGAGCTCCTCGCACTGAGCAGAACTTCGACACATAGGCTTAGATAGTAAAACGTGTTTACCGGCTAGCAAAGCCTGTTTGGCAAGTGAAAAATGAGTATCAACAGGAGTGGCAATCACGATCGCATCGAGATCTTTATCTTCAATCAATTCGTTGTAATCAGAATTGAAGATGACCGACTTATATCGCGATCGATGACGCTCTAAATTGGCTGGCTGCAGATCGCAGATGTACTTCATTTCGACGTTATCGATTTCGTTGAAATTGCGGACGAAATTCGGTCCCCAATATCCGTAACCAACTATACCAACTGCTATTTGCCGCATCGAAAACGCCTTAATTTACCTGTGTGGAAATCATATCACGAGCAGCTGTCACGGATATTGGCGCAGCCCACAGGAACCGGCTTTGCGGGTCGTACTCATGGACCTTGTTTCTCTGAAGTTGGCATCACTCTTTTGAATGTTCGCTCCCGCCAGTAAGAGAACACGTCAATCAAGGAAGCGATTACCACTTTGATAGCTCCGGCACGCGCGACACCGGCTTCGCGCGGTAGATACTCGATACTGACTTCAGCAATTCGAAATCCGGCATCATTTGCTCTCAGCAGCAACTCAGGCATGGCAAAGCCTGTGCTTTTGCCCTTCATATCTCCTAACAGCCGTCGCACAACGGCTCGTTTATAGACTTGAATGAAACTGTAGTCACGAAGTTTCATATCGAACAGAAGATGCAACAAAAGCAAATTGGCATGAGAAAGAAAAAGTCGGTAGGGCGTGTATCCGGGTCGTCCTTTGCGACTTGCCACGACAATGTCGTTGCTATCGAGCCTGGGTAGAATCAACGCCAGGTCGTTCAAATCAAACGGGTAATCAACGCCGTTATGAGTAATCAAGTCGCCTCTCGCAACAGCAAAGGCTTTGAGGAGGCTTTCACCTTGCCGCAAATTTTTCTCGTTATTGATGACGCGAATTCGACTGTCGCTTGCAGACAATCGCTGAGCGATGACAGGTGTAGAGTCTGTACTCGCGTCATTGACAATGATGATCTCAAAATTGCCGAAGAACTTTTCCAACGCTTGAATAGACCGCTGAACGGTGCTTTCGAGACTTTCCTCTTCATTGTAAGCAGGATAGACTACGCTTATTGGAATCTGTTGTTCTGTTTCGCTCACTGCTTGTGGCGCCATGTTCTAGTAAATGAATACCGGCAAAAAATTGCCAGAAATTCTCTCGATTGCCTAGATTGTACCCGCGTCCTAAGCAAACTAACGGGTCGCTCACCGCCAACCGCACCGAAAGATTGCAAGTTAGCGACGCCGGTCATAGACCGCCTGACCCTTCCGGCTGGAGCAGTCGCCCAACGGTTAACAACGTTTAATAATGAGAAGGCACCGCGCTTGGTGACAAGATCTTTTTGCCAGCACCAAATGCGGTTCATCGATCGCCACCAGAGAAGGTGGCAACAAAATATTAAAAAACGCACCATTCAGGAAGATTCTATATATAATCTGTTTATCTAATGGTTCGCATTTGGTGGCAGATCAATGGGCAGGTTAGTTCAAAAATTCGGTGGCGCAACAGTAGCGGATCTGGGACGCATTCGCAAAGCGGCTGAGATAGCCGTTAAACAAGCATCAGAAGGTCATGAAGTTGTAGCTGTGGTATCAGCGATGGGGCGCAGCAGCGACCAACTGAAAGCGATGGCAAACGAACTAAACGATCAGCCCAGCGCAAGAGAACTCGATGTATTGTTATCCACCGGTGAGCAGGTATCAGGGGCCCTGATGACCATGGCGATACAATCACTTGGCTACCAGGCTCGGTCGTTCACCGGCGCTCAAGCTGGCATTGTGACTGAGCACCGTCATGGCATGGCTGGCATCAAAGATGTTCATCCAGAAGCTATCGAAGCTTGCCTTGGACGCGGTGAAATCGCTGTTGTGGCAGGGTTTCAGGGCATGACCGAGACCAGCGAAATCACGACGCTCGGTCCAGGCGGTTCTGACACCACAGCAGTGGCACTGACTGCAGCACTAGCCGCCGAGCGATGTGACGTCTACAGCGACGTGCGCGGCGTTTTCACGGCAGACCCGCAAATTGTCCAAAATGCTCGCTGCTTGCCGGCATTGAGTTATGAAGAGATGCTGGAGATGACCTCTTCCGGAACCGATCTGCTTAGCACCTATTCACTCGAACTGGCGCTGGATACTCACATTCCGATCCGAGTGAGAGCAAGTCACAATCCAGATGACCTGGGCACTCTCATTACTCATAAGTGGGTCGCACCCGACTATGCCATCTGCGCAGTTGCTGTAGATCGGAATCACGCCTCGCTAAACTTAACCACCACCACCCCTGGTGCACAGACACTGGAGGGAGTTTCTAATCTTTTCACAAGACTGCAAGAGCTCAGTATATCCACCGATATGATGATGCTTCTGGCGCGTGAAGACGAACCGTCGCAAGAGTTAGCCTTGACCGTCGATCGCCGGGCTATCGCTCGGGTCAAAACAATCATTGAATCTTTGTCAGAGAGCCTCGGCAATCCAAAAGTAACTTTTGATACCACCAGTGCTCGAATTTCAGTGATCGGAAGACACTTGACTTCACGCACCGACATCGTTGCTGGCGTCTTCGCTACACTGCATGCTGCGTCGATTCCAGTGCAACTTGTAGCTACAAGCGATATGCGTGTGACAGTGCTTTTGCCCGATCAACATGCTGCTGAAGCTGTCCGACTGATACACAATCGGTTCAAGCTGGCAGAAGGCTCTTCTGCTGCCTTTAATTAGTACTCAATTTGCGTCTCAGGACCTCTAGAGCGACACTTTTCATGGGTCGTCGCGTATAGTAGTAATCGTAGTCTTTGAGAGATAGGCAAATGTCCCCAAATTTTGACAACCTGGTAAACAAAGGCAAGGGCTTCTTAAAACAAGCCGCTGACCAAACGACACGCATTGCAAAAATCGGAAAGTTGAACACCAACGTCATGACGTTGCGTTCGGAAAAGGGTAGACACCTTCAGACGATCGGACTGAGAGCATATACGCTGTTTACCGAGAACAGTAAAATCGACGGCACGGTGTTGCAAGAAAAAGTGCGCGACGAAATCGCTCAAATTGAACGCATCGAAAGTCGCGTGCGAGAAATCGAAGAAGAAATTGCAGACCTGCGCGCCAACACTCATGTCGACGTTACAGACGTGACTGATGATGATGACGATGACGACGCGGCAGACGATGATAAAGACGCTCACGACAAAGACGAGAAAGCTAAGCATGATTGATAAATCGAGCAGTTTGCTAGAGAGAGTATTCTCGAGTAAACGGACTCTACAGGCCGCTTGTGCAGCTGGTATGTTTTTCCTGGCCCATATTCCGGCCCTGGCAGATGCGATATCGCCTGCCATCACCGGTGATGGTAAACAATATTCAAAAGATCGAGCCAACACCGCCTATTTCGGCACTGGAATATCTGGACGTTTAACAGAGGCATCGACTCTCAGGTTCGAAGGAGAGCAAGAAACTGCTGCTGAAAATTATGACCTTGCTATCAAGAAATTGCAGAAAGCGGTGCAGCTCGACCCAGCCGATCCAACAGGGCACATCTTATTGGCACGAGCCCTCTCAACCAAGGTGCGCAAGTCTCCAAAACCAGACGAGAAGCAAATTGCGCAGGCAATCGAAGAATGGAAACTAATTTGGCACCACGATGCTGATTTGTTGGAACAGGTGGAAGGCAAAAGAGAAACACGTTCTTTGCAAAAATTTGCCAAAGCAGTAGCTAAGTACAATTTGGATCATCCTGAGAAATCCCAGGTCGCGGCTAAGGAAAGTCCCAACAAGCTTTAGGCTTGCTCATGGCTTTATCTCAAACAGCTCTGTCGCTTACTTCTAACTTTATCGCTTGCTGGTTGCTTCAGCTTTTGCTTCGGATTTCTTTGCAGCAGTTCCATTTACTGGTGTTAGCCACTTGTGATATTTCTGCTTTTCACCACGGCAAATCGAGATGTATGTATCTTTGATTTGGTTCGAAACTGACCCTGCGCGTCCATTACCAACCTTGCGTTTGTCGATTTCGATAATCGGCGCAATCTGAGCACCAGTGCCGCAGAAGAAGAGTTCATCGGCTGTGTAGAGTTCGCTCCGGTCAATGGTGCGCGAGACTGTAGACATTCCGAGTTCTTCTTCAGCCAATTCCATTATGCTACCGCGGGTGATGCCTTCCAAAATATTCTCCGTTGTCGGTGTTGTGATCAACTGTCCGCGTTTGACCATGAAAATATTCATAGCGCTGCCTTCAGAGACATGTCCGTTTTCAGAGAGCACGATGCACTCATCAAAACCAGCCATGACTGCGTCTGTCTTGGCCAGCGCTGTATTGGCGTAAGCACCGACAATCTTCGCTCTCGCCGGAATTGCGTTGTCTTCGACACGTCTCCAGCTGGAAATTTGCACCTTCAGACCTTCCGCACCATGGAAGTAATCGCCAAAGGGAACTGTAAACATGCAAATGTCACTCGGGTTATTATCCAAACTAGGACCGACTCGGTGTGCAGTTTTGTATGCAGCCGGGCGAATATAAGTGTCTGTGGTAGGAGCATTGCGTCGCAGGAGTTCAACAGTTATGTTGCAGAGTTCGTCGACGGAATATTTGGTTTCGAGATACATGATCTTCATGCTGTCGACCATGCGTTCGAAATGCTCACGCAAACGGAAAACGTAAAGCTCTTCCTCGTTGGCGTTCCAGTAGGCTCTGATGCCCTCAAAGACTGCTGTTCCGTACATGAAGGAGTGATTCATGATGTTGATGTTAGCGTCTTCGATCGGCACGAAATTGCCTTTGAAATATGCCAACGATTTTTTATCAGTTTCCATTTTGCCTCTCAACGATTTCCTAAATTTTGTCTGCCGTTACGAGAATTCGAAAGATCAGGATCAACTACATACTCGAGATCTATAGTGCGACGCTACGAGTCCGGATTTGGCGGTGCGTCAGGCTTCTTACTTTCGCAAAAGCGGATTCGATCAACCACTGCTTGCCGCTGTCCGGCATCTGGTTTTAACTCCAAAAACTTGCTGAATGCTTTCGCTGCGTTGTCCCACTCCTGGTCGCTCTCGCACAGTGTGCCCAGTTCATACCAACCATCGGCCAGATCTGGTTCGAGTTGCACAGCAGTGCGATATTCAGTTTTGGCTTCACTATATTTGGTCACCCGCTTAAGGCATTTTCCGATGCCCAGGTGACACTTACCAGAGTTTGGATACTTCGCCGACTGCTTACGGAAGAACGTAAGCGCAGTCTCTGTATTTCCCTGAGTGAGCTGATTGTAGCCGCTGCTCAGAGCCTTATCCCAATCTGTAGGGTCCTTAGCAAACGATGGCAAGCTGAATAAGCCTGCCATCGCGATTGTGATTGGAATTAAGACGGAGCTGCGGAGTTTGGAGTTAAATGCGAAGGTCATTTTATTCATCCTTTCCGCTGTATTCGTCCTATTTTGTTTTCTTTGGTGATAGCACCGTGCCGGTTGCGCTGATCGAGCGAATCGGTGCGATGTCGGCGCCAGGCACAGGTGACACAACAACCGCCGAGACGTCTGTTGTCACTTTAGCGACGTTGTCACCAACTTTGACACCAGAGCCCTTGGTGATACTGCCAGTCGAGTTGTCGGTATCAACACTGCTCAACTTGATGATCGCGATAGTGTTGACCATCTCTTTGAGCACCTTACCGCTGGTTGGATCTTTGATGGTTTTGTATGCACGTTGTACTTGCAGATTGTCGCCAGTGGCTAAACCGTTCACTTTACCCACGTTGACTACAACTTGGGTGCCGGTGACGTCAGCAATTTTTCCCTGCACATTAGCAGCTGCCAGTGATTGATTGTCTGGAATTTTCGCAGCCAGTGCATTCAACTGAGAGCCCATTGAATCTACTGCCTGCATGGTTGCTTCCCCCGCAATCGAACTTGCGAAGTCTGAAGAACCCATGTCGAAGCCGGCACCACCGCCAAAGAGCGAAACGCCCTTACGCAGCGACTCACCAGTTCCGTGTACAGAGCCGAGAATGGCACCAGTCGTAACGTCGATAATGCGTGCATCGACTGCTACTTTCACAGTGCTCTTGTGGCTGCTTGCGCCGCCGAACATGCTCAAGTATCCGCCATACGGCACGTAGCCGAGAGCACCAACCGCGCCACTAGCGCTGACATTCTTGTTCTCGAAACCGAAGTTGGTTACGGTTCCTACAACCATCGCATCGATGCTCAATAATTTACCGATTTTGACGGCTGTGGCTGGATCTGCACGGTCACTAACTGAGAAATTCTGCTCTTTCAAAATGGAGTCGAGCATCTGTCTGTCGACCACAGTGTATGTACCGTCGTTGACCAACTTGGTGATCAGCAGACTGACGATACCTTTACCCACGTCGTACGTACCGACCTGTCCGCCCTGAACCGCGCCGTAATCGAATGGCATGATAGCTATGCGTCGCTTCGCATCAGCCCGTGCCGCCAGCGGCATCACTAAGTTCACAACGAAAAGAAGTGCGATAAGCATTGCACTGGTTTTGCGCGCATTCATCTTTATGTTCTCTCCTACCAAATTTGGAGTGGTTTTCCGTTTGCCGCTTAAGACGGCTAAAACGCAGGCACTAGCCTAAAAGTTTACTGGATTGAGGACCGAGAGCGACACCCCTTTATGTTAAGACTGCGACTGGCACCGCCTTTTAGGTTAAGTTCTGCCTAATGTGATGCACCCTTGCGCGCTTTGGCAGCGGGCGAAAGGCTAGCATTACGCTGGCTTTCCAGTTTCTTCTTCAACGCTTGAACGGCGCTGAAGTGAGGTGTTTCCGGGGTGATCGGGCGTAACAAAGCGATAGCTTCATCAAACTTGCGTTCGGAGCCAAGCCTGGTCGCCTTAATCATCCGTTCGCGGGTTTCCATTTCCACCTCGACCGCCTGCTGAATCGGTCCTACCGCGCGCTCGGTTAACCCCGAAATAACGTCTTGCACGGCATTGTCAACCAGCTTCTTGTTGAGCTGAGTGCCTGGTGTCAGTGAAAAATCCTGATTGTATTTTTGCAGTGACACCGTGCTGATAATGTGTCCGGCCGTGGTTTTAGTTGTCACTGTGCCGTTGTAGCGAATCTGCCCGCTGTTCTGGTCCAGCATCTCCTTAATATTGCAGACAACGTACCAGTCTGGATTGGTGGGACTCAGGGCAACGTCTTGATTGCTTTGCAGCTGACCATTAATCCGATCGCACACTTCCTGCTCTTGTCCACTGCCGCCTCCGGGCACTACGGCTATACGTACCGGCGGTGCATCTGCCGACGCTGGTCTGACGCAAGTAAGCACGACAAAGCACAGCCCGATGCACCAAAAGAAGACTCTTCTGGCTTCCGACCAAGTAAAAGCCATCGCTTTAAACCTCCTCAAATACGCTTTCGTTAATGTTAGGTCGATCGGTAAGTCGACCAATAACTGGACGCATTTGATCTTAACCGGATTTCTCCGCCAGGGCTTGCTTCAGTTGTGAGAAGGCGTCGCCGATTTTACTTGGGTCTTTGCCGCCAGCCTGCGCCACTTGGGGCTTTCCGCCACCGCCGCCGCCACAGACCGCCGCAAAATCCTTAACTAAATTACCAGCACTTATCCCATCTTTTACAAGTGGGTCGGCCACTCCAGCTGCAATTGACACTTTGTCTGGTCCAGAAGATGAAGCGAGAAGAACGACAGTGGAGTTGCTCTGATTTCTCATTTTTTCAACAGCACTCTTTAAACCTTCCGGTGTCATGCCTGGAAGTTCACCGGCAATCAGATCGATGCGTCCTAACTTTTCAGGGCGCAAACTGGAGACGCGCATGAACGCGAGTTCTTCTTCTCTCGATTGAAGTGCTTTGTCTTTCTGCTTGAGTTGATCTTGCAATCTTTCGATTTGAGCCGTCAGTTCGGCAGGTTTAACGCGGAGAATACCGGATGCATCGTTGAGCACCGATAAACTCTGGGCAATGTGATTCCAAGCCGTCGGACCAGCAAGCGCTTCCACACGGCGTACACCAGATGCGATACTGCCTTCGGTAATGATTTTGATTGGTCCAATCTCACCCGTGTTGGAGACGTGTGTGCCACCACAAAATTCCAGGCTGACATCACCCATCTTCAAAACTCGCACGATGTCGCCATATTTTTCACCAAACATAGCTACAGCGCCCGTTCTTTTTGCGTCTTCGAGGGGCATCTCTTCAGTGTGAACGATGTAATTCGCTCGCACCCATTCATTCATTAGTGATTCAATTTTCTTCAATTCGGCCTGCGTCGGTTGACGCTCGAACGAAAAATCGAAACGCATAGTTTGCGGACCAACTTGCGATCCCGCCTGGGCCACGTGGTTTCCGAGCAGCTGGCGAATCGCTGCATGAAACAAGTGGGCAGCGCTGTGGTGCAACATCGTGGCAGTACGACGGTCTTTGTCCACTGCAGCAGTGAGCTCCTGCCCGGGCTCGAGCAGCCCTGACATGGCGCGCACCTTATGCACATGCAGACCTTCATGCTTTCTCGTGTCCAAAACATTCAAGAGGGCTTCACGATTTTTGAGCACACCAGTGTCGCCAACTTGTCCGCCAGACTCTGCGTAAAACGGTGTTTCACTGAGCAAGACTTCGACTTCTTCGCCTTCTTCAGCGTGGTCTACAAGCTTGCCGTCCTTGATGATGGCCAGCACATTGCCGCTTGATTCCAGATTCTTGTAACCAGTAAACTTGGTTTTGCCATGCTCTTTCAGCACTTTGCCAAAAGCCTCGTCACCAGCGATGATGACGTTGAATTTACTGCCGGCAGAAGCTTCCTCGTGCGCTTTACGAGCATCAGCGAAACCTGCCATGTCTACTGTTTTCTTATGCTCTGCAGCAATTTCACGCGTCAATTCAATCGGGAAGCCGTAAGTAGCATAGAGATTGAAAGCGTCTTTTCCAGGAATTTCTGCCTTGTCGCCCTCGAGCAATTCGTTGAGCAGGTTCATACCGCGATCGATGGTCTTGGCGAATCGCTCTTCTTCATCTTTGATGATTTGCGAAATCAACTGTTCGTTGCGCAATTCTGGATAGTGAGAACCATAGAGCTCCACCACCTTTGGTACCAACTTGTAAATGAAAGGTTCGGTGATTCCGAGCAACCGCCCGAATCGAGCCGCTCTTCGCAAAATGAATCGCAGAACATAGCCACGGCCGACGTTGCTTGTGCGCACGCCGTCTGCAACCAAGAAAGTGACAGCGCGAGTGTGGTCAGAAATGATTTTGAGATAACTGTCTTTTTTGACTTCTGGTTTAAGCCAATCTTCTGCTCTTGGAACGCCGCCTGTGTAAGGCACTCCCGAAATCTTCGCCACTTCCTGCAGAATCGGAAAAAACAAATCTGTTTCGTAGTTATTGTTTTTCTTCTGCAAGATCAGAGCGACGCGCTCTAGTCCAGAGCCAGTGTCCACGTTCTTTTTGGCTAGCTGCGAAAAATTACCGTGTTCGTCTTTGAACATCTCCATAAAAACGAGGTTCCAGAATTCAAGGTATCTATCGCACTCGCACAGACCGATTCCGCACTTGCTTGCATCGCTGCTGCAACCGAATTCCTCGCCTCGGTCGTAATAAATTTCGGAGCAAGGACCACACGGACCCGTTGGACCAGGAGGACCCCAGAAGTTATCTGAGCGCGACATTCTGATGATGCGTTCTTTTGGCAGACCAACTGTCTTGTTCCAGATTTCGAATGCCTCTTCATCAGGCTCGTTCAGTTCATCGCCTTTGAAGATTGTGACGTAGAGCTTGTCTGCTTCCAGACCCAAATCTTTAGTGACAAATTCCCACGCCCAAGGAATCACTTCTTTCTTGAAGTAATCACCAAAACTGAAATTGCCCAGCATCTCAAAGAAGCTGTGGTGGCGTGCTGTTCTACCCACATTTTCAATGTCTGAATCTTTACCACCAGCGCGAGCACACTTCTGCACAGTCACTGCTCTTGGCGGCTCCGGGGCCGGTGCCTGTCCAAGAAAAATCGGCACGAACTGAACCATTCCAGCCGATGTCAAAAGCAACGTCGGATTGTCAGGAATCAAACTCGAGCTGGGCAAGTAGGCATGTCCGCGCTTATCTCGGAAATACTCAATAAACTTGTCTCTTATTTGCGACCCAGACAGTGGCATGTTCTTCTCCAATTAATCCGACGATAGCCTGTGCAGCACTTGCTGAACGGCAAAATGTAACGTCCAAGCCTCCGAAGGCTCAGCTATTGAAGTATATCCTATTAATGCCGTAATTTTGCGGATAGTAACGGAACGCGAAAACCAGACGCTGTCTTGCGTTTCCTGCGATCGGGCGGAAATGAGGATGTAGCAATGATGAGCTGGATCTGATACCCTTCCTGTTTAACATTTTCTGGCTACAGGCGGCTCCCGGGTGAAACTTCGTAAGGTTCTGATACTACACAAGAAGTCCACCTACCAGATCCAAGCTCTCGAGCACAGAGAATCCAGATTTATCAAGCTCCTCGAAGAAGGCAGCGAAGTTGTTACACGAGTCAAAATTGCTCACGATGAGCACGTGGAGACGCTCGAACTACTTGAGAAGGAGTTGCTCAAGCGGGGCGTCGAATATCGTTCAGTGGCGCGCGCCGAACTGACGCAAAAAGTCACCGACGTAGATCTGGTCATCTCTGTAGGCGGTGATGGCACTTTTCTCGACGCGTCACACTCGGTTGACAGCATACCGGTGTTGGGCATTAACTCCTCCAGTTCATCGAGTTTCGGACATTTCTGTCTGGGCAATCAAAAAAACTTGAAAGAAGTGCTCGCTCAAGTTGAAGACGGAGAGTTGACGACAAGACCGATTTTACGATTGGAGCTGTGGTTGAACGGATCTTTGCTGCCTGAGTTGGTACTAAATGAAGTGCTCGTCGGTCATTCAAATCCCGCCGCCACCACTCGTTTGTTCATGGAATTCGGAGAAGAGCGGGAAGAGCAGCGATCTTCGGGTGTTTGGATCGGAACTCCGGGCGGCTCGACTGGATCGCTTAGATCGGCGGGCGGAGAAGTTTTGCCAATCACCGATAATCGCTATTTGTATATCGTTCGGGAACCTTGCATGAGGCCTGGTGAAAACTATAAATTTCTCAAAGGCATTCTCGATCACTCGCAAGAGATACGCATCGTCTCGCAGATGAGAACTGGTGTCTTGCACATCGACGGTCAACATATAGACTATCAATTTGGACTTGGTGATGAATTGATAGTGAAGGGCAGCCCCCATTACTTGCGCGCGTATATCGCAGATGACGTCAACGCCAGGTTCATCTAGACAGCCCAGGAACTCGTGAGGTCTAAATGGATCCGTCGGACACCGTCGCAGTTGTTGCAGGGAAATTTACGGCGCGTGCAATTCGTTTCATGGGCGCCGGGCTGGGCTCCAATTTACCAGGCAAATTAGCCCGGCGTTTCGCACCGACCGTGCTGACGAAACTGTCTGAACAAGCCAAAAGCGGAGTTATCGCAGTCACCGGCACAAACGGCAAGAGCACCACATCTGGTTTACTCTCATCGATTTTGAGAGCTGCGGGTTTGGAATTGGTTCACAATAAACAAGGCGCGAACTTAGTGGCGGGAATTACTGCTAGTCTCGTCGAATCAGCAAGCTGGAGCGGCAAACTCTCTGCCGACTACTGCTTATTTGAAACAGACGAAGCGGCATTACCTCTGATTGCCAAAGAAGTGAAGCTGTCGCAAGTTGTCGTCACCAATCTGTTCAGAGATCAACTCGATAGATTCGGCGAGCTCGATACAACTGCCAAGCTAATTTCAAAAGGAATTCTAGAAAACAAAACGCTGGCCATTTTGAACGCAGACGATCCAAACGTCAGTCAACTGGTACCAGATTGTCCACGCATGTTTTTTGGTGTCGAATCGATCAAGGGGCGTGAGGAAAAACCAGCTGCCACCACAGACGGTATGGGACCGAATTCGATGGAGCTTTCCTACTGCGCTCAATGCGGCTCAGAAACGGCTTACACTCTGGTGTTTTACGGACAGTTGGGTCACTGGAGTTGCACGAAATGTGATTTCAAACGACCCGTGCCGCGCATTAAGGCGAGCGATGTCGAGGTAGGACCAACTGGCTCGACTTTCGTGCTCACGATCGACGATCGACAAGGTGACGCGGTTGTGCCACTGCCCGGAATGTTCAACGTCTACAACGCACTAGCAGCAGCTGCCAGTGCGGCTTCTCTCGGTGTCACGATCGAAACGATCAGACAGGGGCTGAAGAACTATCAAACTCTTTTTGGTCGCTCGGAAAGAATTTCTATCGCGGGCAAATCGGTTTTAATTCAGCTGATTAAAAACCCTGCCGGAGCCAGTCAAGCCATAAGTGCCGTAGCGGCTGATCCAAGTGCCCGCATCTTGGTCGCAATCAACGATAACTTAGCCGATGGGCGAGATATTTCCTGGCTCTGGGACGCTGACTTCGAACAATTAGCTGGTCACGCGAAAAAGCTCGTGGTGAGCGGGCAACGTGCTGAAGATATGGCAGTGCGGATGAAGTACGCTGGAGTCGATCAGGAAAATATCCATGCGGAATCAAAACTCGATAAAGCTTTAGACCAGGCACTGGACTTGGTGCAATCGGGCGAAACGCTCTGGATTCTGCCGACCTACACTTGTCTTTTGGAAATGCAAAAAATTCTCAAAGCTCGTGGCGTCTCGCTTGCCGGCACCTGATCGTCTGGCAAAACTTGATCGTCCCAGAATTCTTCAGAGCGCTAGTTCTTCGGGTCACGCATGTAGTCCAGCGCATCGGGCGGCGGCAAAGGCACATTGGCACCATTTGTTCGCAGCGAAACAAAGTTGCTCACTTTCAGAAAATTTTTCGGTTTAGCAAAGGTTTCGGGCGGAACATGAACACGCTCGATTGATTTGGTACGAATGTGCGTGAACCTTCCGCCATGCGTGTTGAGGCGAGATGCGCGCAGTGGCAGCCCGTATCCAGGCGGCATTTCGTTAAAGCTCATGAAAATGGCACAAGCATCGGAAAGTTTAGCAGGCACGGGAAAAGCCTTTGTCGCCCAAAATTCAAAACACTTGCGCCCTAGATTGTTTGTAGCCTCGTACTTTGTTGCTTTGACGCCGCAGATATCAGCGTCACCACACTTGCTCAAAGTATACTTGGCAGCCGTCTCTTTCCTCTTCGAAGTGTGCATGGTGAAAGCTTCTATAGGAAGCTGTAGATAGCGCTTATTCTTCGGGTTGTAGAGGTACATGTCATAATTTGGTGGCAAAATCAGGAGCGTGCAGTCTTCAGTATCGATGCGCAACGAGTCTCTCGTCAGCGTTGTGTCTAACACGCCCTGCTCATCGCTTGTTTGCTCCATACGCCAACCATTCTGAGCCGGTGCCGCCAAAGCTGGCACGGCGATGCCAAACAATATCGTCGTCAGTCCTAAAATCGATAGCTTCGACAGTAAACTCATTACTTTTTTCATACCATAAGGCTGCTCCAAATATTCCCAAATGTGCAGCGCAAGATTCTGGGCATACTAAAAATGACCTCTTCGTTCAAAGAAATGGATGCCGACTTAGACCCGCAAAAAAACATCAAAGGTCAGCGTGTATCCTGGCTGGAAGAGACTGAAGGATCAGAGGCGCCCAAGCCGCCCGATTCTGACCCATTTTTGGAAGCCGCCCGCGCGGCTTCTGAGAGACTTGAAATTGTCGAACAAATCGGCAAAGGCGGCATGGCTGTTGTCTACAAAGCCAGGCATCTGGTTATGAACAAGCCAGTCGCCGTGAAGCTGCTGTTGCCACATTTAACCAGCGACCCCACCAGCCTGAAAAGATTTCAGCAAGAGGCTCAAGCCACAGCGACGCTAAGTCACGCCAACATCGTTCACATCCATGACTGCGGCCTAACTGAAGGGCAAGCCTTTATCATCATGGACTTTGTCGAAGGGAAAAGTCTCGAACAGATCATTGGCAATGAAACACTTTCACCAGAGCGCGCCATCGAGATCTTTGTCCAAATTAGCGAAGCGCTCAATCACGCCCACGAACGAGGCATAATCCATCGCGATCTAAAGCCAAGCAACGTCATGCTCACGACCGATAAAAAAGGTTTCGATATGGTCAAGGTCGTCGATTTCGGCATCGCCAAATTGCTAACTAATGACGAAGGCACGATGAACAACCTCACCCAAACTGGTGACGTGTTTGGCAGCCCGCTCTACATGAGCCCGGAGCAATGTGCAGGTAAAAAATTAGACAACCGCTCTGACATATACTCGCTTGGATGTTTGATGTATGAGGCGCTCACAGGGCAAGCCCCTATCATCGGAACAAATTTTCTTGACACGATGCAAAAACATTTGACTGATCTGCCTGCACCGTTTCCTCCAGAGATTGCAAAAAACCCGCTGGCCAAGAAGCTTCAGGTCATAGTTTTTACTTGCCTGGCTAAAGAGCCGTCGGCCCGTTACGCCACCATGAAAGAAGTGTCGCAAGACTTGAGAAGCGCTATTGCCACAAACAGCACCAAAAGTGGTGCATGGATTGAAAAAGAAAAATCTGTTGCCCAGATCATCAAAAAATCAAGTGCTAAGAAACGCATGCTGCAAAAGCTAGCCTTGTTCGGCAGCGCTGTAGTTCTGATTCCATGCGCTTATTTGCTGGTCACTGATATTACTGCAGCATCCCCTTACGAAAAGGCACCTGTTTTTCAAATCATTGAATTGTCTCAGCCGAAAGTCAGCCCCACATACGATCACGATGTAGTGGTGTTGCTCGATAGCCAATCAACAACGTTGAGTGCATTTTCCGGAAATAGAAGAATGCAAACAGTTCGCACCGGCGACACTCTCGGTCAATATTACATGGCTAACGGCAAGTGGACAGATGCGATCAATCAATACACAAAGTTGGCCGGCATGGATGCTGGGCTGAACCGCAGTAGCGATTTCCAGAGGTATCTAGGCGAATGTTATTTGCACTTGAACAAATTCACAGAAGCAACAGAACACATGCAAAAATGCCTCAACTATGTTTTCTCATCAGTTTATGGTGATACCACCAGAATCTATTCGAGAGAAAAAATTAGAGAGACACTTGACGGTGTGTACGGTGTCAACGCCAAGATAACTCGCTCTGTATTCGCCTATCTCACTTTAATAGCAGAGAAGGAACAGCGATTTGACGTGGCGCAAAAATATATGGACGACCTTCACTATTGGGATGAAAAGATCGCGCAAGATAAAGAGGCTCTCGACAGCTTCTCAGGCAATCCAGTTGTCGAAAGAACTCAAAATTCAGCCTACCGTGCCGATCTCCTTAGATTGAATGGAAATGAAGAGGCGGTGGTGGAAGTGCAAAAACTGCTGAAGAGCCCCAGTGAGGTGATGGTCTCAAATTGGAAAGCAAAGCTCTACCTTATTCTGGGACTTTCAAATATGCAGCTTGGGAAATATCGAGATGCGGCCGACGCATTCAAAGATGGCATGGCTAGTTTCGAGGAGCCAGACATCAAAAAAGACCCAGAAATCAAAAAAGCTTTAGAGCGTGAATACTGTCGGGCCCTGTGGGCAAGTGGACAATTTTTGCAGGCAATACTCGAGAAACTTCACGGATGAAGTCAGTCCATCTATTTTTCGACTATCACGCTTGCAAAACTTCAATTTTTTTGTTTCTTATTTTCGTCCATCATGTAATCCAGCGCATGCGCACTCGGAACTGGAATGTTTTCGCTGTTATTGCTTAGAGCCACGAAGTTGTCGACTTTCGTATAACCTTTCGGTTTAGCAAAAGTTTCGGGTGGCACATAAACGCGTTCAAGAACACGCGTCGTCACATATGCGAATTTACCGCCACTGGGGCTGAGTCGAATCGCAGAAAGTGGCACACCATGACCTGGTGTCATCTCAGGAATGCTGAAAAAAATCATGCAAGCGTCGGCAAGTTTTTCTGGCACGTTCAAATTTCTGGTGGCAGAAAATTCGAAACGCGGTTTCGCCTTGGCGATCCTCGTGTCTGTGCACAAATATCGATTGGCCTGAACGCCACAAATGGTGACGTCTGGCTGCTTATCGAGCCGCATGTGTGGCGTGATTTTGTTCGGCTTGGTGTGCACGATGAACGCATCGGTCGGTTCTTCGATATATCGTTTGGTCTTCCTGTTATAGATAAACAGAGAGTACTTTGGCGGCAACAAGAGAATCGTCAACTCCGGGGTATCGAGACGCAGTGCTTTCGACGTTAACAGCGTTTCCAAAATGCCATATTCGTCACTGGTTTGTTTCATCATCCAGCCGTTGGAGGCTGGCACAGCAAGCGATTTCAGCCCGAAGACTGAACTTCCTATGGTGGCGATGAAAATTGCCGCGGAGAGAAATATGCGCATCAACAGTGATCCCTGGTTCAGTTTTTTCGTGTCACAGTCAATGTTAAGCCAAACTTTCATTTTTTGCTGCCCTTTCTAAAAAAGCGCAATGCAAGACATTTGTCATAGAATAGACTAGCGCAGCATTCGATTTATCCAAGGATAGCCCATGCTGCGAAGCTGCCCGGCATAAGAGTTCTTTCAAGTAAGCCTTATGGAACAAGACCTAGAGCAAGACTTAGTGTCAACTCGACAACAAGCAGAATCTCACGGAGATATCGCTTGGGCTGACGACTCTTCAGATGGTCTGCCGGCTGTTAAAGACCCGTTTTGGGCTGCACTGACCTCAATTTCAGATCGTTTGCAAATTTTGGGACGCATCGGAAAGGGCGGCATGAGCGTCGTTTACAAGGCCATGCACCTGTCCATGAAAAAACCTGTGGCAGTGAAACTGCTGCTGCCGCATTTGACCAGTGACCCGAAGAGCCTCAAGCGTTTTCAACTTGAAGCGCAGGCAACTGCAAACTTGAATCATCCCAACATCGTCAGAATTTATGACTGTGGAATGACTGAAGATCAAGCTTTCATCATCATGGACTTTATCGAAGGAGAGAGTCTCGAACAAATCCTCGATCGTGAAACCAAGTTAATGCCTGAGCGCGCACTGGAGCTTTTCACCCAACTCTGTGAAGGCATCAATCACGCCCACGAACACGGCATTATTCATAGAGACCTGAAGCCAAGCAACGTCATGATTACTAGCGACGCGAGCGGCGTTGAGAGCGTGAAAGTAGTCGATTTCGGCATCGCCAAATTGCTCGTCGATGATGACGGCGGCACCAAACAAAGTCTAACGCAAACCGGAGACGTATTCGGCAGCCCGCTCTATATGAGCCCGGAGCAGTGTGCCGGCGAAAAGATCGACAAACGGTCAGACATATATTCAACCGGCTGTTTGATGTACGAAGTGTTGGCTGGTCGTCCACCGATTGTAGGCAAAAATTTCATCGATACCATGCAAAAGCATGCGTCTGACCTGCCCCGTCCGTTCGTCAATGACGTGACTGGATCGAAGCTGGCGAAGCGTCTGGAAGCGATTATTTTCACTTGCATGGCGAAAGAACCTTCGGCGCGTTATCAGGACATGAAAACAATCGCTAACGATCTGAAAATTGCTGCTACAACTGGAGGCACCGAGGTTGGTGACTGGAAAGATAGAGAAAAATCACTATCGCAAATCATCAAGAAAGCGAGTAAGAAGACACGTGTCATCCGCGCTGTCGCACTCTCGACAGTGGCTGTAGGACTCATTGTTGGTGGGCTAGTTCTGCAATCGGCAGTGGCTGAGATTACCAAACCTTCTGATTATCAAAACAAACAGTTATTCGAACTAATCGCTATGCCTAAAGCGACAGTTTTCACAAACTACGAAGCACAGAAGCAACAACTGATGATCGCTGTAGACCGCAATGAAGCGTCTGACGATCGATTGAGAGAAGAAGGCTTAGAGACCGCAGTGCAGATGTACACTTCCTACGGAAAGTGGAAAGAAGCGTTGAGCGAATATGACAAACTGCTGCAACTTCCTGTCGGTTTAGAAAAAATGGCCGACTATCATGCTGGTATGGGAATTTGTTGCCTCGGGCTGGGAGACTACGCAGCCGCCAAGTCTCAGTTTCAGCAAAGCATCACCTACTATTTGAAGCTGCAGAATGGCTATCAAAGAGGCGATGAGCATCCCACCACGCAGAGTTTGCTTAGTGGCTTATATGGTGTCAAAGCTCGACAGCCGATCAGCTATTTAGCATTGGCAGAAGAAAAACAGGGACGCCTGAGAGAAGCTTTTGCGGCAGCCCGAGTGCTTTTAGTATCTGGTCGGCACGATGATGAAAGCGAACGTCCAGCTGAAGAGGCATACGTCGCCGACTTAAATAGACGCATGCAAAATTATTCAGATGCGTTGATACTCTTTCAGAAGCTCAACGCGAGTGCAAACGTCGTGCCCGATCGAGACTACAGAACGAAGCTGAACTTCGCGATCGGGCTCTGTTTGCTTGCCACGAACGACCCAGCAAGAGCCGCACTCTCGCTACATGAAGGTCTGCAGGCTGGCGGAACAGACCAGGAGATGCTTTTGGCGATGGATCACGAGTACCACCGCGCCCTCTGGGAGAGCGGCGAAAAGCTTGACGCCTTCCTGAAACCACACACCATCAACTTGGTTGCTGCAAAGTAAGACGTTTCCAAAAAGCAGAGGCACACGTCCTGAAGGAAGATGTCGCACTTTTAGTGGCGCCAGCAGGTAAATACTGGCTTCATCATTTTCCTACATAAGCAACGGTTGTCAATATAAATTTGCTGGACTGGCGCGCCATACATGGTGTTTCACCTATACAATTGTGACTCTCAGAGCTATCGTAAGCTGAGCACTAAAAGCACGATGATTAACCAAGAAAGTAGTTAAAGCTGGCGATTGTGGCATATTGATATTGTTGGAACGCGAAAGTGTTTCACTGCCGTCAGAGTGCTTCAAGGTCGTATGCTCGGTCCCAACGAGAAAGAAAAGCAACGCTCACGCAACGATTCCTTGTTTGGAAACGTTGACCCACTATTGGGAAAAACAATGGGCGGACGCTGGGAAGTGCAGGAATTCCTGGGCGAAGGCAGTATGAGCGTAGTTTACAAGGCGCAAGACCTTGAAACCTCCAGCCCTGTAGTCCTCAAAATCCTTCACCATCACCTCGTCGCCAACGCGAAAAGCCTGAAACGCTTTGAGCAGCGCGCAAAAGCCACCGTTGACCTTCACCACGACCGCATCGCCCGGGTCATGGACATACACCTATCGCCTGATGGACAGGTTTTCCTGGTCGTCGAACCGTTGAAAGGTGAGAGCTTGGAAGACCTTTTGGCAAAAACAGGACATTTATCGGTCGACCACGCCGTTGAAATCTTTTCACAGTCGTGCGAAGCACTCGAATACGCTCACAGCGAAGACGTTCTGCACCGAGATTTGAAGCCAAGCAATATCGTCTTACTCGAATCAAGTGCAATTACCGACGAAGTCAAACTAGTCGACTTTGGTATTGCCAGACTGTTGACTGAAGAAGGCGATGACATCAAATCTAGTGGCTATATCACGAGAACGAGAGAAGTATTCGGCAGTCCGATGTATATGAGTCCAGAGCAGTGTATGGGCAAGAAGCTCGATGCACGGTCTGATATTTACTCAATCGGCTGCGTCATGTACGAAACGTTGACCGGTAAACCACCTTTCGTCGGCAAGAATGTTCTTGAAACTGCCTACAAGCACATGAACGAAGCTCCCAAACCGATGACGACAGACACATCGTCGGGTCGCTCATTAGCGCGTTTGGAAGCGGTTATTTTTAAGTGTCTGGCAAAAGATCCAAATGAGCGCTATCAGCTCGTATCGCAGTTGTATCAAGATTTGCAGATGTTGCTCAAGGCGAACGACACAACCTGGGTCAACAACGCATTTGCCCTGAAGAAAATCGCTAAAGCGAAGAAGCGCGAAAATCGCAAGATCGTAATGAGCTTCGAAGTTGGTGTCTTCAGTGGTGCCGCAGTTTTGCTGTTCGCAGTGGTGGCAGTTTGGTCGTTCATGTTTCTGGGAGCCGACTCACAAGAATTTCCCGCCTTCAAAAATGACTTGCTCTTTGTTGTGCAAGACCGCAGGCAGCCGCCTGAAGTGCCTGACTTCGGCAGTCAGGAAGAAGCCTACAAGATGGATGCCGACTCTGCTCGCAAAGACAAAGGCGAAAAGAGCAAAGAATTTCTCACTGCAACGGGTCGCTTGTACGACTTGTATTACAAAGCAGGGCATTATAACGAAGCCGCCGATCAGCTAGAAAAATACATTGCAGTGGCGCCAACAGCCGATCCCTCAATTCCGATTGCAAAAGTCATGGTCGATCAGGCCAAATGTTACTTCAAGCAAAATGAGCTCGACAAGGCGTTCAAGATGGCGATGAAGGCTATCGACGAGTTCGACAAACAAGGTAATACGACCGACGAGAAACTGGCTATGGCCTACGACATCGTTGGAGACATCTACTCGCAGCGAAAGCAATTGTCTGAAGCCGTGGGAATTTATGACAAAGCCTATCAATTGGCTGACACCAAAAAGTTGGTCAACTCCATGGGTTACGTACGAGCATGCGCCTTGCTTGGTGACATATATCGCCGCCAGAACAAATTGCAAGAGAGCGATCGACTCTACAAACTATCTATTGATACCGCCACCAACTATGTGACAGATCAAAATGGGTCGAACCTGATGTTCCTTTCCAAAGTGAAATATGGATACGGACTCGTTCTCTATGGCGAGGGCAAGTTTAAAGACGCAGAAGCGATGTTCCGCGAAGCGCAGCAACAGATCAAGACTCTTCCTCCTCCATACGGTGGAGAGAAGAGTGCGTTGTATGGTGCAAGCAAGAGAATGATTACAGAGTGCTTGTGGAAGACCAATCCGCTTGGTGCTATTTCGGCCAGGTTCGGCAACGACAACTCATCTAGCACAACAACTCCAGCGAAATAGCGCCGCCGCAAATGGATCGAGTTCAAAATGAAAGGGGCGACATGCGCGCCCCTTCCTGTGAATCATGATTGGGATTGAACGACCTTACTGAGCCTTGGTCGGAGATGTTTTGTTCAACTCTGCCAATGCGTCTTGAGCAATCTTTGACTTTGGATTGATTTCCAGAGCCTTCTGATATTGCGTTTTTGCATCTGCAGTTTGTCCTTGCTTAGTCAAAAACTCTGCATATTTGACGCGGGCAGTAACGTCACGGGGCGTAATCACCAGAGTCTCTTCGAAGGCGGCTTTCGCGCCTTTGCTGTCGTTGTTCGCAGCCAGAGCTTCAGCTAATCGTCGATGCGCTGGACCAAACTTTGGATCCAACTTGATCGCCTTACGCTGAGTCTCGATCGCTCCAGCCAAATCGCCTTTCTTCTGCTGCATCCAGCCCATGCCACTCAATGCATTTGGGTGTTTAGGAGCAAGCTTCAAAGCGCTTTTAAAGGCAGCCAGAGCTTGGTCTGTGTCTCCTGAGTCAGCATAGATGTTGCCGAGGTTGATGTAAGACTCTGGCACATCCTTGTTGATTTCAATCGCTTCTTTCTCTTCTTTGATAGCGTTTGGAAAATCATTTTTTTGCGCGAGCAACACACCGAGATTCAAGTGTGGTGTCGGGTCTTTCGGATTGAGCTCGGCAGCTTTCTTGTAAGCAGCGATCGCTTCATCTACTTGTCCAACATGCGTAAGCGCAAAACCAAGATCTAAATGAGCTCTGAAGCTGGTTGGCTTCAAAGTTGTCGCTTCACGAAACTCTTTCAATGCCAAATCGATTTTGTTCTGATTAGCGTAGATTTGACCGAGCACAACGTGTGGAAGAAAGTACTTTGGATCTAGCTTGATTGCCTGTTGCTCTTCGAGAATAGCGGTCTCATAGTCGTCGTTTGCAGCAAGAGCAGCGCCCAATCGCTGGTGTGCTTTTGGATTGGATGGCTCAACGCGAATAGCTTCTCTAAATTCTGCAATCGCTTCTTTTACTTTGCCGCGACCATACAATGATTCCGCTTTCTTCATCTGTGCACTTTCGGGTGCAGCTTCATCAGCCATGGCAGCCGAAGTCGCACCAAAAGCCGTTGCAGCGAACACTGCTGCGAGCAGACCGTTGACTGCAAATTTGTTTCTGTCCTTACTCAATTGAAAACGCCTCCGTAGCATTCTTGTTTGAAAATTGTGATCGAAGTTAGTAGGCAGCTTGCACAGCTGGTGAACCTTTGACGATCGAGACTCCTGCGGAAGTTCCCAAACGTGTAGCACCAGCATCAATCAACGCCTTTGCCTTTTCCACATCTCTGATTCCAGCGCTGGCTTTGATGCCGAGCTTCGCTGTACCGAGCGTATCTTTGATCAATTTGATGTCTTCGACCGTTGCGCCTTTTCCATCTTTGACGAAACCAGTAGATGTCTTCACCATTGCGGCACCACCGGCGATGCAAGCCTTAGTTGCTGCTACTTTCTCTTCATCTGTGAGCAAGTCACACTCGATGATTACTTTGACTGGATGCTCTTTTGCAACTTTGACGATAGCTTTGATTTCTTCAGCGATGAAATCATAATCTCCATCTTTCAAGAAGCCGATGTTAATCACCATGTCGATTTCTTCGGCGCCTTCAGAAATTGCTTTCTGAGTTTCGGCAATTTTCACGTCAGTGAGATTAGCCCCCAGCGGGAATCCCACAACGGTTGCAACGGCGACGTTGCTTGAAGACAACTCCTTCACCGCCTGACGCACATGCACCGGATTGACGCACACTGCGTAGAACTTGTTTTCCTTGGCTTCCTCACACAGCTTGGTGATCTCTGCCTTGCGAGCATTTGGATTCAACAATGTGTGGTCGATGTATTTGGCAAATTCTGAACTCACAACAATTCTCCCGAACAAGCAAGTGTGCATTATAGCCGCTTGACGGGATTCTTGTGCTGATCAGGATGAAAAACCGACAGTACGACGGCGGCTCGACGTTTCCCAGAAGGCGATGTTTCGATGATATTCCTGCAAGGCTTGAACGCTCAACGGTCCTTGCTGCAGAGCCGCAATCCCCGCGGCCGTGGCGCGTGCGCCGGATAAGGTCGTGACTACAGGAATGTTGTAATCGACCGCGGCGCGGCGTATCAGCTGGTCGTCTTCCCGGGCTGTTCTGCCGGAAGGAATGTTAATGACTAATTGAATTTCACCATTCTTTATGCGGTCAACGAGGTTGGGGCGTCCTTCTGAGACCTTGTTCACGGTCGTAACTGGAATGCCGCCTGTTTTGATAGCAGACGAAGTTCCTCGTGTCGCCACGATCTCCAAGCCGAGCTGATATAGGCTCTGTGCCACTTGCACTACTTCTTGCTTATGGATGTCAGAGACGCTGATGAAGCATTTGCCTTTCGTCGGCAGAACCTGCCCGGCGGCGATTTGCGCTTTAGCAAAAGCCAATCCGAACTGCGTTGCCACGCCCATAACTTCGCCTGTCGAGCGCATTTCTGGACCCAGCGATATTTGCGAGCCCGGGAAGCGCTTGAATGGAATGACCACTGACTTGACCGAAACGTGTGGAGGCAAAAGCCTTGGAGCGATTCCCAACTCAGACAATGTCTTGCCGGTCATAACCGCAGCTGCCAACTTAGCCCATGGCACTCCGGTCGCCTTGGAGACGAACGGCACTGTGCGGCTGGCTCGGGGGTTGACTTCTAGAATGTAGAGGTCTTCTCCCTGTAGGGCAAATTGGATGTTCATCAAACCGATTACTTTCAATTCGCGTGCCAGATCGTTTGTCGCGCGACGAATCTCTTCAATGATTTTGAGAGGAATAGTTTGAGTAGGCAGAACGCATGTGCTGTCGCCCGAGTGAATACCAGCTTCTTCGACGTGTTCCATAATGCCTGCGATGATGCATGCTCGTCCATCTGAGATGGCATCCACATCAATTTCAATTGCATTTTCGAGGAATTGATCGATCAAAACAGACAAGTTCGGATTGCTGCCATAACCAGTCTTGAGCCAGCGTTCAAGCTCTTCTTGATTGTAGATAATTTCCATTGCTCGACCACCAAGCACATAACTTGGACGAACAAGAACTGGATATCCGATCTTAGTGGCAATCGCGATTGCTTCTTGGGGATTGGAAGCAACAGAGCCAGGAGGCTGGCGCAGACCCAGTTTGTCGATCAAGACACCAAACCGTGCCCGATCTTCGGCAATGTCGATTGATTCAGGCGAAGTGCCCAGAATTTTGAATCCGCGTGCTTCTAATCCTTTTGCCAACTTCAAAGGCGTTTGACCACCCATCTGAACGATGATGCCATCAGGCTTTTCGATCAATGCAATATTGGTGACGTCTTCTAAAGTGAGTGGTTCGAAATAGAGACGATCGGAAACGTCGTAGTCTGTCGATACAGTTTCAGGATTCGAATTCACCATCACAGCTTCGTATCCTAACTCACGCAACGCAATGCTACTGTGCACGCAACAGTAGTCAAACTCGATGCCTTGACCAATTCGATTCGGACCACCGCCCAGGATCATGACGCGCGGTTTTGTCGATGGTGGCACTTCAGTCTCTTCGTCATAAGTAGAATAAAGATAAGGTGTGCTCGCTTCGAACTCAGCTGCGCATGTATCAATCATCTTGTAGACTGGCGAAATACCTAGCTTCTGGCGATGCTCGAACATGGCTGATTCATCGACACCAATCAGTTGAGCAAGCTGAGCGTCAGAGAATCCCATGCGCTTCAGTTGCCACATGTAGTCTTTATCGAGGTCAGACAAAGTTTTCACTTTCTCTGAGAACCGCTTGGTCTCTTGATAAATCTCAAGCAAGTTATCGAGGAACCATGGATCGATTTTCGATAGTTCTGCAACCTCTTCAATTGAAATTCCGGCTTCAAGAGCACCAAAAATATCAGTGATGCGATGTTGCGTAGGCACGGACAGACGGCGCCTCCACTCCCAGAAGTCTACTTTTGCGCGCGCTGGCACAAGCTGAAAACCAGACAGTCCCAGTTCTAATCCGCGCAATGCTTTTTGCGCAGACTCCTGGAACGTTCGGCCAACCGCCATAACTTCGCCGACAGCCTTCATCTGTGTCGTCAAAGTGGTATCAGCGCCGCGAAACTTTTCGAAATTGAAACGAGGAATTTTAGTAATGACATAGTCCATCGTCGGTTCAAATGAAGCAGGTGTTGTCTTAGTGATGTCGTTTGCGATTTCATCGAGAGTAAGACCGATAGCCAGCTTCGCAGCTATCTTAGCGATTGGATATCCGGTTGCTTTACTGGCCAGTGCAGATGATCTAGAAACGCGGGGGTTCATTTCGATAATGATGATGCGCCCGGTTTCAGGATGAATACCGAACTGGATATTGGAACCGCCTGTGTCGACACCGATAGCTCTGATGATCTTCACTGATGCGTCGCGCAACGCCTGATATTCGCTATCAGACAAAGTTTGCACTGGTGCAACGGTAATCGAATCTCCAGTGTGAACGCCCATTGGGTCGAAGTTTTCGATGCCGCAAATGATCACCACGTTATCGGCACAATCGCGCATCACTTCAAGCTCGAGTTCTTTCCAGCCGAGCACGCTCTCTTCTAGCAAAATCTCGCTCACCGGGCTGGCAGTCAGTCCTTGCCAGGCAATATCTTCCAACTCTTCGTGGTTGTAGGCAATGCCACCGCCGGCGCCACCAAGTGTGAAAGCAGGGCGAATGATGATTGGAAATCCTAGTCTCGCGGCGATATCTTTTACTTCAGACATCTTGTGAGCGATGCCAGATTCAGGAACATCGAGTCCGATTTCGAGCATCTTCTGTTTGAAGAGCAGACGGTCTTCAGCCAGCTCAATCGCTTCGATTTTGGCTCCGATCAACTCAACTTTGAATTCATCGAGCACACCAGCTTTTGCCAGCTCCACTGCCACATTCAACGCCGTCTGACCGCCCATCGTGGGTAGAAGCGCCTGCGGACGCTCTTTAATGATTACCTCTCTGGCAACTTCGGCAGTAACCGGTTCTATATATGTTCGGTCCGCCACTTCAGGGTCGGTCATGATCGTGGCGGGGTTGGAGTTGATTAGAACAACTTCGTAACCCTCGTCCCTGAGAGCTTTACAGGCTTGACTGCCGGAATAATCGAATTCGCAAGCCTGGCCGATAGTAATTGGTCCCGCGCCCAGCACGAGAATCTTTTGAATGTCGGTGCGTTTAGCCACTTTCCTTCTTCTTATATATATGAATTGGTTCCGGATTGATTATAAGCTCTTAGCGAGAATGGGAGCCAGCGAAGCAAACCGCATTGCCGCATTGCTTTACATGGAGCGCTGGTTTGGAGCGCCGGCTTCAGCCGGCAAGGGCTGCCGGGACCGGCGCAACTCGATATGCGGCACTTTGGCGGAAACAACGCGAAATCGAACCCATCTGAGAGATAACCTTAATTTCGTCAGATAACTGTTTTAAAGGGGCCGCTTGGTTGGCATGTAGTCTGAGGAGGATCTGGGAATCGTCCTCCCGATAGCAAACCAAAGCCGATACGCCACAGAGGTGGCGTTTTGGAGGGATCATGCGCCTACTTTCCAAACTCGCGCTTGCGATGGTCTCTTGCATCTCAATTTTGGGAACGCAAGCCAGGGCCGAAGTGGTCAGAGAAGACAGCGCCGAGTCTATTATCAATCGCAAAACACCCGTATACGTCTGGCAAGACACTGCCCAAAAACCCCGTGCAGTCGCCATCGCGATACACGGACTGGTCATGCACGGCGGAGTCTACAATGTGCTGGCCAACAAGTTGGCTTCAGAAGGAATCATCGTCATGGCGCCTGATTTGCGCGGTTTCGGACGATGGCAAGAAAACCACGGCAAAGAAGCACAACTCGATTACAACAAGAGCTATGAAGACATAAACGAGCTCGTCAGAGCTGCCAGTGAGCGTTATCCCGACTTGCCTTTGTACTGCATCGGTGAAAGTATGGGCGCCGGATTGGCTATGCATGTCGCTATAAACAATCCAAAAATCATTGATGGTCTCGTGCTTTCCAGCCCAGCTTTGAAACCACGTATATACGTTGGACCAGTGCTCACCGAAACACCCTCAGTGCTAGTGAAAGTGCATAAGAAAGTGAACCTGGAGCCATACATCAAGAAATTTGCCTCTGAAGACCCTCGCATCATCGCCGAAAGTCTCGCGGATCCGCTAGTCACAAAAAAAATGACGACGTGGCAGATCATGCAGAGCTACAAATACATGCGACCAAACTTGGGCTATGCAAAGAAACTCCCTGCCGACGTGCCCATTCTCGTCATCCAGGGAAATAAAGACAGACTGCTGAAATCAAACGCAGTAGTGAAGTTGATTTCGAAAGCAAAATCGAAAGATCAAACGGTTCGTTGGTTCAACGATCGCGGTCACTTGCTGCTTGAGACTGCCTTGATTCCTCCAGAGACGATGGACGCAGTCAACAACTGGCTGCAAGTGCACATCGATGAGGCTTCTCAACCAACTATGGTCTCGCTCACCAACGACGAAGAAATTGTGGACTCACCGAAAGAGTCTTTGATCAGCCAGGTCAACTAACGTCGCTCACAGAGAAGAACAGCGTATTCGCAGGCTAGACAGTATATCTGCTGGCCTTACAAGAATGTGCTTAATTTGATGCATGCACCATCGGTGGTGCAAGGTCTATCGACGTACCAAGACCTATCGACGTACTAAGATTTGCGCTGGATTAGCGACGGTCTAGAATTCGAGCCAAACTGTCCCATGTGGCGGCAACTTGCTCCGGCGGCGCGCTGTAGGTAGATGTTCTGTAGACTTCACTTCTAGCGTTCTGAGCACCTTGCGCATAGTAGTTTGACGCGGCGTATGTGGGCTGGAAATTCGATGCAGTGTATGTCGGCTGGAAATCATATCCTGGTGGCGGTTGATAAAGGTTATTCGCATTCGACGGCATTTCGCTGCGCAGGTTCAATCCCCACTGTGAGCCAGTGTTGGTGGCAACATTTACTCGCCGAGTTGTGCTGAGGAGACGTTGCAAATCTTCGACAGGGGTAGCGTCGCCTTTGGTACCGGTGGTGGTGCCAATGTCCATTACTCCAACAACCTGGAAGCGACTGTTGAACATCGGTCCGCCCGAGATGCCCTGGTCGGCATTCATCGCGCTTTCCAGCGCCACGCGGTTTGGATCTTCGCCCGGCATCAAGCCGCCTTTCAAGCTGCCGACGATGTCGCCGAAACGTCTGTATCCTTGAAACCCGCCTGGTGCCCAACTGAAGCCACCCGCAGACATGTACATTTTCTGCTCGCCGGCTGGAAAACCGAGCGCGATAGTCGCGGCGCCTTGTTCCATCTGGCTCGATGGAGCCAGATTTACAGGCTGGAAGCGTTGACCAAAAGCATCTGTCAGCCTCAGAAGAGCCAGGTCTGTTCGTTGATCGACTGCATCGATGCTGGCGTGATAGGTGTTGTTTCCCAACTTGACGCGAATGTCAGAGGCGCCTTTGACGACGTGATAGCCAGTGGCGATTTCGCCGTCTGCCGTCACTACAAAGCCTGAACCGACGCTGCCTGTGGGGCTTCCGTCAGATGCAGTGCCCTTCACAGCCTCGATGCGCGCGACGCTCTTCTGCGCTTCCATCACCTGAGCAACAAGATTCATGCTGCTCGGATAAGCCGTTGCGTCGTTTGGGTTCAGTTGCTCGCCCACACGCAAAGTCGGGATCGACGTGTAACCGTCGCCTGGGCGCGTATAGGAGGAAGAGTAGTTATCGAATGACATTTATTCATGGAGATGGGGCGCTTTCGCATCCTTATTGAAGGCGAAATAGCTCAAAGATTCGATGGGGAAAGCACGAAGAAGATTACTTTCTAGTCCGTTTTTAATGTCATGCCGCGGTAGATGCCGGAATAGTGAAGGTAGTTCTGCCAGCCCCTGTCAATCTTGTGACGATCGTCATCGGTGACCTGGCGAACTACCTTAGCTGGCACTCCCATCGCCAAACTTCCGGCCGGAATCTGCGAACCAGGCGCAACGACTGCCCCTGCGGCGATAATCGAGCCAGCGCCAACGACAGCTCCGTCCAAAACGACCGCTCCCATTGAGATCAAACAATCCGCCTCGACACGGCAACCGTGAAGAATGGCGCCGTGACCCACAGTGACGCGTTCGCCGACGTGAAGTCCATGCTTGTTTGTCACGTGAAGCAGGCATCCGTCCTGAATGTTGGTGTTGCTACCGATGTCTATGCGATTGATATCTGCGCGTATAACCGTGTGAAACCAGATGCTGGCGCCTTCTGCGATGTGCGTGCGTCCGATGATAACGGCTGTGGGAGCGACAAAGACGCTTTCGTGGACGTCTGGTTGGAAATTTTCAAAAGGGAAAAGCATGTCTAAAGTCTACAAGGAAAAACAAGCCGATTGAATCATGAGGTTCATATAGTGGGTTATTCCAGGTTTATTAATTGCCAAGATGTTAAAATTAAGCCTGATAGGGAGGGAGAGCTGAATGATGCCCGTGTACGACCAACCAATGCGTAAGTTACTAGGAGTCCTTTCACCGACCATTTCGTGGCTTAACGAAAAAGGTACGGTAGATGTCGGTGCCGTCCCTGATAGCCATCTCGAAGCGATAAAGCAGTTAGAAAGAATCGGTGTAGTACACAAACGCAACAACCGTTGCTATGAGCTACAAAAAATCCGTTTGAAGAAATTGCTTGGCAACTTGGGAATCGACCAACTGGTAGCAGAAGCTGAAGCTACTGCGGCAGCAACTCCAGTAGCCGCAACACCCGTTGCCGCCGCTGCAACAACAACAACAACAGTTGTCGAACCAATTCTCGACGCAGCAATGTCGACTGATCTGAATTAGTTTCATTTTAGACAGTTAGTTCGAAGAGAAATCTTCTCCATAGGGGCGGAGGTTTTAGCGTGCCGTCCGTTAAAGACGATGACGACATTCAGAAACGAACGCTCAGGGTCCTCGAATGGGAACGCCTGAAGAATTTCGTCGCGCAAGAAGCAGACAGCATTGGCGGAAAACAACTCTGTCTGGAGTTGGAACTCGCCGAACACCGCGCTGTAATCGAACAGCTTCTAGATGAAACTAGAGAAGGTCTGTTCATCTATCAGGCAAGAAGTGGCATGTCTGCCGCTGGCTTGCCCGAGATAGACGACGTTCTAGAACGCCTGAAAGTTGGCGCTTCGCTATCTAGTGCAGAACTACTGGCGGTGCGCACGACTCTGGTAATCGGTAGAAAATTTCGCTCCAATCTATCGCAATTGGAACCTGAACACTTTCCGAAATTGACGGCGTACGCTGCCGGATTACCGCAAGCAGAGAAACTGATTCAGGAAATTGACAATGCCATCGATGATGGTGGCAATGTCAAAGATAAAGCAAGTCCTCTACTAAGGTCACTGCGACACGAAGTAAGTAAATTTGATGGAATGATCAAAGATACGTTGCAGCGCATCATACATTCCGCACACCAGGCAAAGGCGCTCACAGACCCACTATACACACAAAGAAACGGTCGTTATGTACTACCTGTTAACGCCAGCATGCGTTCATCGGTCAGCGGCATCGTTCACGATAGCTCGGCGTCAGGACTGACAGTCTATGTAGAGCCGATTGCAGTTCTCGAACTTTCCAATCAGCAACGCATAAAACAAGCAGAGATCGAGCGAGAGATAGCTCGAATTTTGGAAGTTCTCACGCGCTTTGCCATCTCTTATCTTGATGCTATTTCTAGCACTTACACAACTTGTATGCAGCTCGACGCAATTATGGCTCGTTCGAAAATCGCCTTCAAATACAAAGGTGAAAGACCAGAGTTATCTAGAGATGAAAAGTTTCATTTACTCAACGCGCGGCATCCGCTGCTCATGCTTCAGGATGAACAATCAATCGTCGTGCCGAACGACATCACTCTAGGAGGCAGCGCCGGCAACACGCTGATCATCACGGGTCCAAATACCGGTGGAAAAACCGTGCTCCTTAAAACGGTCGGCATATTCTCATTGATGCTGCGAGCAGGACTTTTGCTGCCAGTATCTCCGGGATCAACGGCTGCCATCTTTACTCGCGTATGCGCGGATATTGGTGACGAGCAATCGCTCGAACAAAGTTTGTCTACATTCTCGTCGCACATGAAAAATATCGTCGAGATTGTAGATCAATGTGCGGCGGGTTCCCTGGTTCTGCTCGATGAACTGGGCGCCGGAACAGACCCGCGTGAAGGCGCAGCATTAGCCAGGTCTGTGCTGGAATTTTTGAATCAATCCGGGGCAGTTACCATTTCAACAACGCACTTTGGCGAACTAAAAACACTCGCTTACACAGAACCGAGTTTCATCAACGGCAGCTTAGACTTCGATGAGCAAACACTATCGCCAACATACAAGTTAAGATTAGGCGTACCAGGTAGTTCCAAAGCAACAACAATTGCCATGCGATTGGGGTTAAATTCAACAGTTATAGAACGTGCCAAAGCGCTAGTAGAAGTTCACGATCAAGATTTACAACGCACGGTGGAACTGCTAGAAGTAAAACTCCGCGAAGCAACAGTGCGAGAAGAACAGGCTCAGCAAGCCAAGCAACAGGCAGAAGAGCTTAAACGTTTCACCGAAGAGCAAATGCGAAAACTCGAGGTAGACACACGCACGCTCAGACAGAAACAAATCAATGAACTAGAATCCGAATACAAACTCGGTAACGACTACATCAAACACATAATAGCGGACTTACAAAAACAACCGAGCATCAACAAAGCACAAAAAGCCCAGCAAGAATTGGAGAAAGTGCGCAACGAACTTGGATGGAAATCAATAGCCGAAGATAAATCTCCCACAATTTCGGTAGGTGAAAGTGTGAAAGTGTTGTCCCTCAACCAGATTGGAGTGATTATCGAGATCGCTGCTGAAACGGCGAAGGAAGCAGCACAAGTAACCGTGAAATGCGGTAATTTGAGAATCAAGGTGCCCAAGTCTGATCTAGAAATGCTTGGGCAAGAAAAGCAAAAACAAATTCAACAAAACAAACAAAAATCAAGCGTCAAGGTGGAAGCGCCTAGCCAACGCACCAAAGGCAGTACCATCGATGTTTTCGTGCGCACCGACGCCAATACCCTGGATTTACGCGGAAAAAGAGTCGATGATGGAATAGCTGATCTGGTGCAATTTTTAGACGAAAACCTTCTGACCAACACAAGTCCACTAATGATCATTCACGGTCACGGAACGGGTGCAATGAAGAACGCTGTGCGCCAGCACCTTCACAGTCAAATGCCGAAGGGCTCATACCGTTCAGGCGACATACATGAAGGCGGCGACGGCGTAACCATGGTCACGCTTTAGCCAACCGAATAGAAGTCGTTTCTGAGACGTTGTCACCGCTGTGTCCTGCAGCACAGGATTATTTCTGAGACGGGTCACCGCTGCGTCCTGCAGCACAGGATTATTTTTGAGACGCGGTCACCGCTGCGTCCTGCATTGGCACTTTCGTAGCATCAAGATTGCGACCAACCATCCATGCTTGATCACGTCCATCAAAAAATCTCCGAATTTTACCTGGATCCCAAACTGTGGACGCCGCACCGATGTAAGCAGCCTGTCTACCTCGATCTATATAAGTCGCACCTTCACCGATCGCCCCCATTCCATTAGGCAAGAACGATGTTTTGGCAAAGGTAATGCCACTCTTAGCGGCACCGGCATCTGCAGCAACCATACTTCTAGTTATGCCACCATCTTGCAAAACAGGAATTAGTCCAACCAACAATGCGTTCACAGGTGTGTTGTCAAATTTGCTGCGGAAATTGTTATCCATGAATTGTTCACCAAAGGAATTGATTTTTCCTGTGGTTGGGTTGACCGAACGGTCCAATGCAGTAATCGTGTTATAAGTGCCAAGCCCAGCAAAAGCTGATGTATAGCCACTGTAGAACCCGCGAAATCTCATTTGAGTAGTCGTCGTTGTGGCGAGGTCAAGCGGTGTTACAGGATTTGCATTTTTCCACCACTCTCCAAGTGATGCTTTAAACGATGGCATTTTTTCAACAGCAGCAGCAGGAGTCGTCAGCGGCATGAACGCTCTTGCCAATGAAGTCGCCTGTGCTGGATTCAGTCCAAGTTTCATCGCATCATAGGCAGCAGCATCAGCGATGACTCCGTCTTGAACAAGAATTTTCGCACTATTGCCTTCGATAGCGAGGAAATCTTTCGCCTTCTGCGTTAGTTTGATACCTTGCTCAGTGCAGATTGCAGCAGCATCTCCTGCCGTCAATATCCTCGAAGTAGCACTGGCACCTTCAGCAACTGGAACAGCTGTTCCTCTAACACCTGCTGCTTTGATCCACATCGCTTCTTCGGTTGCACCTCTGAAGAGAAATTGATTGACCTTTCCTCTTGTGCCAATTATTGCAGCAACCCCAGCCACACCAGCGGTGCCATGTATAGCACTCTTCGTCCAGCTTTCGTTATCACCTGTAATCAGCGAGTGTGCATAGTGTCGAGTGGCAGTGGCACTGAGCAGCGCACTTGATACAAGAGCGGCCTTGCCACCAAAAGTGATGGCACCCTCACCAGTACTCAAACCTAGTCGAGCAAAAACGGGATTTCTGGTGATTGCGCTTGCGGCAAAGCCTGCGGCAACAAACACAGCAGCAGCAGTGCCACCATCGATCAACGCATTACTCCAGAACGTATCGGCTTTCGCTTTCTCTTTCTTCAAATTCTCAGGCAAATATTTGCTGCTCTCTTTTGCCAGTGAGACCAATCGAGTGTCCCAATTTGGGTTACTATCCAAATCGGTTCTATACAACGATTTGGCGAGATTCTTGGCTTCGTCGATCACCGCCACCGCGCGCTCCGCCTGCAAGACACCAGGCTGTCCGTCACGTCCGCTCAAGTAGAATTCAGCAGCTTGCTTGCGCACGAGCATAGGTAAATAAATCAAACCATCTTCTTTTGAATTGCCAACGCCGCGTAAAGTCTGACTCATCTTCAAAAGATCGGCGTTGTCTGCGCGAGTGAAGTTTGGATTCTTCATGTCGGCGTTCAATTGATCCAGTTCAGCGCTGTAGACTGCAAAAGGTAATCGGTCCGAAGCGGCAGTCGCATCCTTCAATATTTTATCGGCAGTGGCATATTGCTTATGCTGCGCAAGCAACTCTGCATATGCCATGCGCATCGCAACACCAGACACAGACTGCTGCACTTCATTTTGGATGAATGCGTGTGCTCGCATTCTCTCTTGCGGCTGCAGAACAGAACCGTCGAATTTCCTTCCACTTTTTAGCGCAGCAAGAAGTTTATCTGCTACTTCTTTTTCCGCCGGAGTAAAAAGCGAATCGGCAACCTTTATGGAGTCTTCGAATTGCTTTTTGGTGGCATCCGTCATACCGACATGCTCGAGTGATTGACGTGCTTTGGCAAATATTTGTTCGGGACGCATTCCTTGATTTTCAGGAGAAACTCCCCTGAGAATAGTCGCCGCGTCAGGTTGAGCGCCACGTACATCAGAGGGCACGCCAGGCGGTTTTCCCAGGTCAGCACCTGCACGCACCGGTGGCTGAATGACACCGGGGACGGGTGGTCTAGTGTCACCTGGTTGACCGGGCACACCTGGAATCGGTGGTCTAGCGTCACCTGCCCGACCGGGAACACCGGGCGCAAGGGGCTGAATACGTCCGGGCACTGTTGGTTGTATAGCACCTGGTACTGGCTGCGGTGCTTTATCCGACGGTATTCCTAATTGCGCAGCAGTATTTTTCCAAAAATTAGTCAGATCTGGATCTCGATTTAGCTTGAGCGCTTGTGCAATTTGCAATTTTGCTTCATTGGCATCGCCATTTTTCGACAAAGCTAACCCAAACATAAACCGAGTTATAGCTACTTGATTTTTCTCCGACGCAACTGCATTTTTGAAACCGTTGTAATTCAACAATAGCTGTACATTCTGCGGACCAAGATATTGCTCGCGTTTGTCGAGCACATCTTTGAGGGCAGGATTTAATTGAATCAGCTGTGTCTGAACTTGCTGACGCTCGGCTAGATTTGGCGCTTTATCTATGGCATTGTAGAGCTGCACGGCTGCCTGTCTCTTGTCTGGCGCCATCTGCTGACACGCATTATTAACTGCTTGATCGAAACCGACCATCACTTTCGCAATATCTGGTGCCATTAATGGTTTAAGTGCATTTGCTGCGAGTGTCTCTTGCTGCTGCAAAAACGCAAGTTTCGGAGAGACACCTGTATCAGCATTCTTGATCGCCAATTGAAACTGTTGTTTGACTTCAGGAGTCATTGTTTTAGGACCAGTCACACTGGCAAACAATGCTTGCGCGGATTCAACGGGCGAACGTCCCTGCGCATCCATTGGTGAAAAACGGCCCACCGGTAATCTCAGTGGTGTCACGTCTGGCTGTGTCGATTGGCGCTGCAGAGGAGCTACATCGCTAGGCAATTGCGGCTGCACCGGTTGCGCTCGAAGTCTCGGATCACCTGGCGCAAATTGTTGCGGCACCGGCTGTGGTTGCAGTCGCGGATCTCCCGGCGCGAATTGTTGCGGCGCGGGCGCTTTGATTTCGTAGGGAGGTTGATATCCCGGTGGCTGCGCGGCTAGACGAGGATCGCCCGGCGGGGCATAAGCTGATAGGCGTGGATCCATACCTGGAGGGTAAGCTGATAAATGTGAATCAGGCTTTGGCGCCAAAAATCGTGGATCAACTTGTGGAGCATACGCTGATAAGCGTGGATCCATACCTGGCGGGTAAGCTGATAGATGTGAATCAGGCTTTGGCGCCGAAAATCGTGGATCAACTTGTGGGGCATAGGCTGATAAGCGTGGATCCACACCTGGCGGAGGAAACTCCCCAGCGATTCTTTGCTGAACCGGTTGATACTGCGTGAACTTTTCTCGAGGTGGTGCATTGTTTTTATCGTCAATCGCGTATTTGAGATGGCGTTGAAAGTTCGGATCCTTGCTCATCTCGTAATCTTTTTTCTGCGCCTCGACGAGAAGTTGCGTGCCGTTGAACTGATCGCCGCTTCTGATCGTCAACAAAGCAAAGTTTGCTCGAGCGAATCCTGGTGCACGCTGCAATGTGTGCAAATCAGCGTCTTCTTGCAGCAAGAGACGTCGCGTTTTTGCATCAAGGCTCTTGTCTTTCAGAAGCTCTTTTATATTTTCTCGTTCTTTAGCAACTGCTTTTTGGTCGATACTATCCGCGGTGCGAATGGCAGCCATATATTCTGGAATCGCCGCTCGCATACCATTTTGAGAGAATGTCTCCTGCGCATTTTGAAGTCGCGACATTAAGTTCGTCAATTCGCGCGCCACCATTTGTTGGCCTTGCGACACCCTCTCGGCAACTTTCTCTGGATAACCTTCAGCCTGTAAGCGAGACTGTTTATAGACACCAGTGCGTGCGTCACATTGCATCGATTGCTCGATTGGAGGAAGTGACTCGTTATTTCTATTGCCCATATTTCAACTATCCAAGAAGGAACCAACACCGACAGCAGGCATGGTTTGCCAACTTGCCTGTCTCGATAATAGAGAGCAATTGTGTCTATAAAATTGCTAAAAATAAAAAACACGCAGTCCATGCGTGTTTCAAATGATCGATCAGTTCAATAAACAATTGAATGCACCATAATGCATCAAATTAAGCACAAAAATGTAAGGCCGCGAAGAGACGAATTCTATCTAGAATTCAGGACGTGTTGCCGACTGAAACCCTCTTATTTAACAGGCTCGTCGCTGATGTCTTGATTGCGCAGTCTGTCGATTTCTTCCTGAGTCAACTGCTTACGTGGACGTGCAGGTTGTTGTTGATCGCCAGTTGGCACGGGAGCAGCTTCTGGACGATAGAGACTTGGATTTACCATGTCATAGCGTTCGCCAATTTTTGCAGCTTCTTCAGGATTTGTTGAATCAAGTGTGTGCTGTGTCAAATCTGCGTATGTTGTAATTCCTGTTTCAACTGCAGCCTTAGCACCACCGCTGAAGATAGCGTCGTTAGCAACTGCTCCGAGCACAGTGGTCGAGCGTCCAGCCAGACCGTATGTCAGTGCAGTCAGAGGAGCTTCAGTGATGAAAGACTTACCAGCATCGGACCATGACTTACCATCGAATGCAACTTGCATTCCCTGGTCAGCACCAGCGACACCGGCACCGTATGCGAGGGCACCACGGGTCATTCCCATCTTAGCGAAGACTGATGTTCCGGTAGCTGCTGTCGCTTCCAGTGAAGCCAATCCAGCTGCTCCAGGAGCGAATGCTGCTCCGACACGAATCATAGGCACTGCCGAAGCACCACCGATGAGAGCGCCTTCGCGGAAGTCTTTCCAGGTGACAGAGTCAGTGCCTAACGCTGCCGCCTTCGTTCCGGTAAAGACCAGACCGCCTGCAACTGCGCCGCCTCCAACTGCTGCCAGAATCGCACCGGTCGTTCCGATACCAGCGGCGATACCACCAGGTCCGGTTAGTAAGCCGACACCGATACCAACAACAACGCCTGCTACAACCGCACCAACAGTGGCGATTGCGTGCCAGTTACGCTGGAACCAGTTGCGGTGCTTGGTTTCGTCGAGCAATGCATCGATCTTCAAATCTGGGTTCTTAGCCAGTTCAGGATCGGTATTCTTAACTTCTTCAAACAGCGCATGAGCAGTGTCCTTGTCGTCTTTCGAATAGGCCAACACACCTTGCAAGTACTTCAGGTAAGGTCCGCCCTTCTCGAATTGCTCGTTTTGTTTTTGAACTGCTTCGATTGTCTTCTTTTCGTTAGTCAATCGTTCTTGTTCGATCTTGTACTCTTCGGCATCAGTAGTGTCTTTCTTCTTCTCCAGTTCAGCAAGTTTGTCGTCGATGTCTTTCTTGGCTGCATCTAGTTTAGGCTTGCCTGCATCGAGAGTAGCTTTGGTGTCTTGGAAATTCTTCTGAAGAATATCGAGTTCTTTCTGAGCTTCGGTGAAGCGATTAGGATTGTTCGAATCTTGCATCAACTGAGCAAACTTAGCCTGGTGAGCTTGAATTTCACCTTGAGGCATGCTCTTTCCGAATGTAGCATCGGATACTAGTTTGTTGAATGTTGGATCAGCTTGTGCAAACGAAGGTGTGTCAGAACCGACTTGAAGCGCGATTGGAAGCGCATCGTCGTATTTGCCTTGTTTGACGAGGAAGTTTGCATAGTGCATGCGGGCTTCTTTGACATCAGCGATGATACCAACAAGAGCCTGAGCAACTTGTGGATTGTTTTGATTGTCTTGCAACTTCAGTTGAGCGGCGAGGAATTTCTGGTCAACAGTTTCGCCCAGCATATAAGCTTCTTTGTACTTAGCTTCAGCTTGAGCGCTGTTGCCTGACTGAGCCAGTCCGTCTGCTTCTTTCAACATTTTGAGAATGTTCTGACCTTTCTCGTTTTGAGTAACGGAATAGTCAGTTTTGACAGCATTGTTGACCGCAGCATACAAAGGTGAGTTGAATACTTCTTGATTTGTTCTGCCGGCCTGTGCAGTTAGTAAGAATGCGTCTGCAAGCTCTTTTTCAGATGGTTTAGGCACGCCTCTAGAAGCATAGGCATCCATGCTTTCACGTGGATTGTCAGTCAATCCTTCAGACTTGAGCATTGCGTAAGTCAACATCGCAGTGGCTGGTGCCATGCGAGCCGATTGCAGTGTTGCCTGTTCTTGAGCCAACTGAGCCAATTGAGGATTGTTAGCTGCTTGTTGCGCGAAATTCGGACTGTTGTAATCGAGACCGGCTTTCGTAGCGGCATCTTGCAGTCTAGCAGTAGCTGCATTGAGATTCTGCTCGAGGTTTGGATTGTTCTTGATTAGTTCGTTGGATGCAGTAATTGCATTCTGGCAATCTTGATTGATGCGAATGCGCAGCCCTTCAACACGCTGAGCAACTGTCGTTTCCTGCATCTGACCGTTAGCATCTCTGTATTGAATTACATCGGTATCTTTGTGAGTTTGCAAAAGGGTAGCGATCTCTTTGCCCGAAGCTTGTGCTTCTGCAATCAGCTTGTTTGGATAAACAGCAGTCTGATCTGGTTTAACGGCGCTGAGCGCCTGGTCATTGACTTTGGCTACATCGCGTCTAGTCTGAGCGTCTTGCACTGAAGCAATGAGAACGCTGCTAGCGTCAGTCATTACATGATTTTCGCCCTGTTGGGAGGAATCATTAGGATTGACGGTTGGTTGTAGTTCGCGGTTTGGAGGAGCCATTTTTGTTAATCCTTAGAGAATCAGAGACCTTTGGTGTTTGAATCTATACAGGCAGGGTAGTTTTTGGACATCGAGTTTGGATTTCTATATTTGTAGTCTAGCGATCAATTGTTTCAAACTCGTATCTTGAGGCTTCAGGCTTGAGGAGCCTTTTTACAGCATACATCCAGAGCTCGTCAAAGCTCTGGATTCATGCCACTAGTGCTGTCTTCGAACGTTCAGTTGGGACTATCCTCCGAGTCCTGGCGTACCTTGAGTCAGGTTGCCTGTTTGTTGTTGTTGATTGTCGACGGGCTGGTCTTGGATGGGTTGACCGTTGTCTTGGACTGGGGTCACTGGTGCATCGGTTTGTCCAGCAGGTCGTGTTTGTTGATTCAGAATTTGTGAATCGACTGGAGCTGCGGTTGGTGCGGCCTGGTCTGTGATTGGCTTGGCCATTGCATCCAGTTGGTTTCCGTATGCCTTGGACTGCTGCCATCCGCCGTATGCCTTCATAGCAGGGCTGAGGTTGAACAAGCTTGGGAAGGTCGTGACGAATGCCATTTGACCAGCTTGCAGACCAGTTCTTGCATATCTTGCACTGGTGAGAGCATCGGTTCCCATCGAACCAAATGTGGTTGCGCTCCATGGTGACTTGATTGCATTCCATGCATTGCTCTTCAAGCCGGCACCTTCCTGGAAGACGCTCTTCGCAATGGCACCGTCTTTCATGACAGGCATCATACCGATCATCAAGGCTTCGGTGAATACGTTCTGCTCCATGCTGTTGAAGTTGGTCTTCATGAACGATTCGGCGTAGCTCATTTGTTTTCCGGTTACAGGATCAACTCCTCTATCCATCGCAGCAATCGAGCCATAAGTACCAGTTCCAGCCAGTGCGGTTGTATAACCACTGTAGAAGGATCTCATGCCAAGCTTGCCGGCTGTAACGTTAGCCATATCGAGGGTTGAGAATGGATTCGCTCCAGCCACTCTAGAGGCGAAACCGCTTGGCGTATACCACTTAGCACCAGCTGCAGCACCTTCTGCTGTCGTTATAGACTCTCCGGTGATTCGAGCCAATGAAGCTGGCGATAGTCTGCCAAGTTCTGCAGCTAACTGCGGATTAAGGGCACCATCAACCATAACTGGTGTAAGGCTTCCTTCCATGGCTTTCAATTCTGGCGTCAGTGTAACACCGCGTTGTGTGAGGGTGCTGACGAATTTTCCAGTAGCGGCTTCACCAGTCAAACCAGTTTCAGTAAGCATTCGACCGGCTGCAGCTTCAGGAGTTGCACCGCGGAAGAGGAATTTGGCAGCGGCCGAGCGAGTTCCCATGATTGCGCCCACTGCGCCGAGTCCGGCAACACCGTGGATGGCGCTGTTACCCCAGCTTTCATTTTCACCGGTCAAGGCCTGATGAACGTAGTGACGGCCGGCGATGTCGAGACCGAGACCAGCAGTACCGATGGCTGCATAACCCGTGAGAGACAACTTAGCAGCTGCGCCTTCGCCTTCAACCAACATGCCGAAGATTCTCGGATTCTTGGTGACGATAGATGCGGTCAAGCCAGCTAGTGTGAGAACAACGGCGGCGGTGCCACCATCGACCATGGCATTACTCCAGAAGCTATCAGCATTCTGTTTCTGCTTTCTGATATTTTCAGGCAGCAGAGGAACGATTCCTTTAGCCATGTTCGCCAGAGTTGGGTCGAATGTTTTCAGTTTGTCGTCAGTGACGCCATACAATTCCTTCTCTTTAGCAGTAGCTTGATCGATCATCGCTGCAGCTTGTTCTGGTTTGACCAGACCGTTGCCCGAACCGTCAGCTCCTGCTACGTAGAACAAGGCAGCTTGCTTACGAGTGGTGATTGGCATGTAGAGCAAGCCGTCATCTTTCGATGTGCCGGAGCCCTGAATGCTCTGCATCATGGTGAACAAGTCAGCCTGGCTGGCACGATCGATTTGTGGATTCTGTGAATCTTTACCGAGTTGTGTCAATTCAGCTTGGAACGAAGCCAGTGGCAACTTGTCTGCAACTGCTACGTTTTCTTTGAATACGGCTTCAGCACTGGCGTACTGTTTGTTCTGATTGAGAACGCTGCCGTAAGCCATGCGGTATTGCATACCGAGTGTGGCGCGGCTGAATTCTTGTTGAACGAGTTGGTGCGCCTGTACTCTTTCTTGTGGAGACAAGGCGGAACCATCGGCTTTCTTACCAGTTTGCAAGACTTGGATGAGCTGATCGGTCATCTGCTTGTCTTGAGGACCATACAAAGCATCAGCAGACTTGATTGCGTCTTGGAATTGCTTCTTGGTGGCTTCGGTCATGCCGCCTTGTTGAAGCGCTTGTTGAGCCTTCGCCATGATTTGGTCAGGGCGCAAGCCTTGGTTTTCTGGGTTCAAGCCAGCGATATTGCCGGACTGATCGGTGGTGGCACCTGGTTGCTGAGTGCGGTCACCTGTCTGTCCTGGTTGCTGTGTGCGTCCGTCTGTCGGAGCCGCAGCGCCACCAGCCTGAGCCAACACGGCATCAGGAGGAGCAGGCAACTTCGTCAGATCGATACCGACCTTCTGAGCAAGAGCCTGTACATCAGGCTTTTGAGCGAATGCTTGTTGGAATTCTTGAGGAACTGTCTGGAACGCTGCACCCAACTGAGCCTGAGCGTTTTGCATATCGCCGGCGGTGGCAGCTGTGTCAGCCAGGTAGTAGCGCGTCAGGAATCTTCCCATCAAAGCGCCCTGTAGCTTCTGGTGATCGGCTGCAAGAGTCATGATGTTCATCATGGTGTCTTTGCCGACGGTCTGCTCGAGCTGATCGCCAAGCTTCACCAGGTTTGGAGCTTTCTGTCCGAGCTGCGCGTGAATTGCCTGACGGTCAGCTTCGCTAGTGCTTGGATCTTGATACTTGTTATAGAGCGCGATTGCATCAGGAGTCAGCTTCGCCTTTTCAGCATCAATCTGTTGACTGAGCTGTTGCAACTGAGCTTTGACTTGAGGAGTCAACTTGGCGTCGATAGCGGCTTGAAGCTGCTGATCGCGAGCTTGAGTCTGTTGAACGAGAGCTGTGAATTCTGCGTCGGCTTTCTGTTGTGCAGCCACGAATTCAGGCGTTAACTGCTGATAGGCAGCCTTGACGTCACCTTTCTGAGCAACGACTTGTTGGAATTTCTGTTCGACGGCTTGCAGAGCGGCTGCGGCAGTGCCGGCAGGTATCTGGTCACCTTGTGGCTGCTGCTGACGACCTGTTTGATCTGTTGTAGTTTGTGGAGCTGTATTGTCCATAGGCACGCCCATGGATGCAGCAGTGCGCTGCCAGAATGCTTTCAGCTCTGGGTCGGTGCTGTTGTTCAGCTTGATCGCATCGCCGATGTATTTCTTGGCTTCTTCGTTGTCGCCATTTTTGGCGAGCGCCATACCATAAGTGAAGCGAGTGATTGCTTGCTGATTCTTTTCAGCCTGCAAAGCATTTTCCACTTGCATGAAATTCATCAGAGCCTGGATGTTCTGTGCACCCATGATCTGATCGCGATTTTGAAGAATTTGCTGCAAACCAGGATTGAGAGCAACCAACTGTTGCTGAATCTGCTGGCGTTCTGCTGGCGTCGAAGACTTGTCCAACGCATTATATAGTTGGAAAGCAGCTTGCTGCTTGTCTGGCGTCATTTGCTGAATAAGCGTCTGAGCAGCCTGATCTTGAGCAGTTACTTTCTGAACCAGAGCTTGGTCTGCCAGTGGTCGAACGGCTTGAGCGGCTTGCGCTTCGGCCTGCATCAAAGCTTGCATTCTTGGTGACTGACCAGCGTCAGCCGCCGCAATGGCTTGCTGGAAGCCCTGCTTAACTTCAGGAGACATGGTGCCAGGACCGGTAACGGTTCCGAACATCTGTTGTACGGCTTCAACTGGTGAGCGATTCTGCGCATCAAGAGGCGAGACACGTTGGTTCTGTTGCTGTGTCTGGTCACCCTGTGGGACCTGTTGACGCTGAGTGTCACCAGGTTGCTGCTGCTGCTGACGTTGGTCGTAGGGTACTTGCTGCTGCTGACGTTGATCGTAAGGTACTTGCTGTTGCTGCTGTTGATCGTATCCTTGCTGCTGTTGAGCACGAGGAGCAGCATCGATTGCATTCTTAAGATGGCGTTGGAAGTTAGGATCCTGATTCATCTCAGGGTCTTTTTGCTGTGCTTCCAATAAAAGTTGCGTTCCATAATATTGATCGCCGTTGCGAATCATCAGCAAAGCGAAGTTGGCGCGGGCAAAACCTGGCGCCCGTTGAAGAGTATGAAGATCGGCGTCTTCTTGAACTAGTGCTCGGCGAGTCTGAGCGTCCAAATTCTGACTTTGGAGCATCTGTCTAACATTGTCTCTTTCGCGAGCTACTGCTTGTTGGTCAATGCTGTCTGCGGCGCGGATTGCGGCTGTATATTCACCCGTTGCAGCTCTGACGCCTCGTTGCTCGAAGGTCATTTCGGCATTTTGCAAATGGCTCAAAACGCCATTCAGCTCTTGGGCGACCATCTGTTGGGTTTGAGAAATTCTGTCACGGCCTTGATTGCCGTAGACTTCATTCTGCATCCGATCGGTTCCCTGAACCTGGCGTCCATCCCGCGTTTGCTGGGTTTGGTCGGTTTGGTTTCTAGGGTCATCGTATCTGTTGCCCATTTCTATCGTCCTCTAGTCCGTACACGGAGCGCCAATTGTGCCTAGCTTACGTATCATTCCCCTGTTTGTATGTGGGAAAACCACGTAGTCGGGTTGTCAGTAGGTAAAAAATTTATCTTTACCAAAGCTCACCCTTTCGGCGTTCTGGAGTTCTATCCCACTGCCAAAATTTCTAGACAAAAATCTTGCAACTTTTCTCAGCTTCCAGTGGGAGAAATACGAAATGGCACTGTTGCTGCCATACTTGAAGGCATGCCTCAGCTTTCTGTCGTCATTCCTGCTTACAACGAAGAACGGCGTCTTCCCTCGACTCTGGAGTCGGTGCACGCTTTTCTGCAAGAGCATTATCAAGAATTCGAGATTCTGGTTGTCGACGATGGCAGCTCCGATCAGACAATCGACGTGGTCGACGACTTTGCCAAGCATCACCAGGGCATCAGGTTAATTTCATACAAGCCTAATCAAGGCAAAGGCTACGCGATTCGCACAGGCGTTTTGCAAGCTCAAGGCGATCTCATTTTGATCAATGACGCAGACGGCGCATCACCAATCGCCGAGGTGCTCAACCTGCAAAAAGCAATCACCGATGGTGCCGACCTCGCTATAGGATCTCGAAATAAACCAGATCCAGATCGAGTCGTAATCGCTGATCTCCACAGAAAATACATTGGAAACACTTTCAATCTAATTGTTCAAACCTTATTGCTTCCGGGCGTCTACGACACTCAATGCGGTTTCAAACTTTTCAAAAAAAGCGTCGCTCACGATATTTTCCGAGTGGCAGAGCTGAACGGATTTGCATTTGACGTCGAAATTCTATACATCGCTCGACTGCGAAAATACAAACTCGCGGAAGTGGCAATCAACTGGACGAATGTCGCCGGTTCGAAAGTGAACGTCGTCATCGATTCGACAGGAATGTTTGTTCAGGTCCTGGGCATAAGAAATAGAGCCTGGGCAGGAAGATACAAGAAAAAGGCTGATAAAGTTCCGCCACTTCCGCTCAAAACTCGACCTGCACCACCAGAAACTGCAGCGGAAACGCCGCAACTAGAACCAGAATCGACGCTGGGTTCACCTGAATCATCAGCGTAAACGCTCAAACTTACCAAGATTCTCACTCAATGACGGCAACCGCAGAAAAACAGAAACTTAGTCCGGCGCCTGATATTGGTGACCTTCTTTTCGCGCTTATCATCGCGATTCCGCTCATGGGGCGACCAACGTTTCTGTTTCAAGATGGATCTACTGGTTGGCATTTAGTAACAGGCGAGTACATCTTGAAAAATCATGCAATTCCGCATGACGACATTATGTGCTATCTCGACAAAATTCCAGGCAAAGCTGACAAAGCATGGGTTGCGTATGAATGGCTCTCTGACACGATCATGGCTGGTCTTGTGCAGTTGGGTGGTTTGAATTTACTGGCAGTCGTTTGCAGCTGCGCAATCGGACTGCTGTTTTTGATGCTCTACGATCGCTGCCGAAAAGAAGGGTGTCACTTTCTTATCGTGCTGGTGGCAAGTATTTTCGGCATCATCGCTTCTGCCGTTCACTGGTTGGCCAGACCACACTTGTTCACGTTCTTCGGAGTTTTGATTTTTTCTGGTGCTCTGGAAGATTATTATCGTCGCACCATCTCCAGTACCAAACTGTTCTTGATTCTAAGTTTGTACATGTTGGTCTGGGTCAACTGTCATCCCGCTTTCATCGTTGGTTTCGTACTAATTGGCATCTATCTGGTGGCGTCATTATGCTCGGCAGCTTTTTACGGACCCGGAACGAAGCGCAAGGGATATCTCGACAGCGCAAAAACTTTCGCAATTGCGCTTGCAGCAACGTTTGGAGCAAGCCTGATTAATCCGAACGGACTTGTTTTGTACCAGTACATCGAAAAATATCTGAAAGGCAGCACGGTGCTCGCCAATACAGAAGAGTTCATGTCTCCTGTGTTTCACCTCACTATCCATCCAACCTGCTTAGAGGCACTGTTTGCTCTCTTCGTAGTCGGTTTAGCTATTTCTCTCAATCGCCTTTCATTCCCAAGGCTCTTGCTCTGTCTGGCCTTCTCTCACCTGGCACTTTCAGCAGTGAGAAACATTCCGCTCTTCACGATAATTGTTCTGCCCGCTATAGCGCAGCTGTACGCAAAAGTTCGACTTGCCGAGAGCTATCGCATTCCTCAAATTGTCACCGCCGATGATGCTTCACAAATTGAGGGAACGCCCGCGAATTTAGCAGCACTATCGAGAGCTGAAGCTGTTGATTTCAGACCAGAGTCTTTAGAATCCGAGTCAACGCCATCAACACTTTGGCAACAAATAGCCGGAAAATTTGAAAAAATCGGAACAGAATTCGATGAGACTGAAAGGCAATGCAAGATGCATCTTCTGCCAATTTTGCTCTTCGTAGGACTGTCCATCACAGCCATGATGGGTGGAAAAATTGCCGGCATGCCGCTACTTGAATCTGGGTTTGATCCAGAAGACAAACCGACAAAGACACTCGAGTATTTGCAAAAAGCAGAAGCTGACGGACAGCTGAAATACAATCAGGGCTTCAATCTGGATAACTGGGGTGGTTACGTCAAATACAAACTGGGCACGCCAGTTTTCATCGACGACCGAGCAGATTTTTACGGCGAAAGTTATTACTCACAATACGCGATTATCAATCAAGTTTTGACTTTTCCAGATGGAAAACCGGGATGGCGAGAATGGCTTGCAAAGGACAACATTCAATGGGTACTGGTTCAAAAAGACAGCCGTCTAGCGCAAGCGTTGAAATCTGAAGATGGCTGGAAAGTAGCCGCTGAGGATCCTGCTTCTGTGCTTATCGTGCATGAAAAGCCATACTAGCGCTTAATTGCTTAGTAGCTCCCAATTCCGTACTCGCTCTCAATTCCGCGGCTTGTAAACCATAAACGTGCGGTCGCGAATATCTGCTGAAGAAACAAAGAAGCGCAAGGTGCCTGGCGATGCGACAGAGTCATCATCGGTTCTGAGGAATCTAAATTGTCCGAGCTGATCGCAAATTTGCTGCCCCAGCGAGGGCGACGCGAATGCAACTGTAAGATTGCACTTTTTCAAATTTACATCGAGCAACAAGCGAATGATGGCATTTGCCAGTGCACCAGGATTCGCATAGGCATCGACAGTCTCTGGGATTACGATTGCGCCTTGCCATCCAGATTCGAGTTGTAGTGGCGCATATTGTCGACGCCCTATCGCTTGAGCGCCGTGATACCAAAGACTTTCATATCGCGTTTGCTTGAGTATTTCAGTTTTAAATCTTGGCGCAACTCGATAAGTGACTAAGACATCATCAATCGGATGGAGACCGGAAGTCGGATAATCCAGGTAATTCTCCATTCTCTTTGGTGTGAGGTAGATGACCCAGTCGTAGCGAGCATCGAGCCAATCATCATTTGAGTATTTGAACTTCTGCTCAGCGCCAGCTGGCTCGCAGCAAACAGCAGCGAGAGCTAGAAATGCGCAGATTGAAATTCTCTTGATTAGCTTAAATTTCATCACTCTATTGTATTCTGTGATGGATTCTTTGGCATTGCCTCTTGCTCTGGAAGTCAGGTGGACACGCAATCAAAAAACCACGATTCTGAGCTGAGCAAACTTGGTTATGCGCAAGAATTGTTTCGCACCATGGGTGGTTTCTCCAACTTCGCCATCGGTTTTTCTGTGGTTTCTGTTCTGACTGGTGCAGTCACACTCTTCGACTACGGTTTGAAAATGGGAGGACCGGCCGAAATGACCTTCGGCTGGCCTATCGTCACATTTTTCACCATGTTTGTCGTTTTGAGCATGGGTGAACTAGCCTCGTCATTGCCGACATCTGGAGCGATGTATCACTGGTCGTGCAAACTCGGTGGCAAAAACTGGGGATGGTTCACGGCCTGGTTTGTCATAGTCGGATACATTACCGCGCTCGCTGGAATCGATTACGGATGCGCACAATTCCTCATGCCCATGCTGGGATTGCACTCTAGCGAGGTCAACCTTCTCGCGGTATACGCGATACTTTTAGTCAGTCATGGACTGATCAATCAATTCGGTATCAAGCTAGTATCCTGGCTAAACGACTTCAGCGTCACCGTTCACATTTTTGGTCTCGCCATCATGGTCGGTGCACTATTCATCTTTGCACCAAAACAGCCACTGACATTTTTGCTCAGCACTGCCACACCAAACAGCACGCCTTTTACCGTATTGGTGTGCATTTATCCTCGGTCTGTTGCAAGCGCAGTGGACACTGTCGGGATACGATTCATCCGCAAGCGTCTCGGAAGAAACAGTTGATGCACGGTTGATGGTGCCATGGGGAATGGTTATCGCAGTTGCGGTATCGAGCGTAGTCGGTTACATCATGCTGATTGCTTTGACTCTGGCTATAAAAGATGTGAATTCAGTTCTCACGGCCACGGATGCAGGCGGGAACGCAATACCGACGGTTGTTGCTATTTTGATTCAGGCGCTGGGAGCGACTGCTGGGAAGGCAGTTTCTGTGCTAGCTGCCATGGCAATGTGGTTCTGTGGCTTGGGCGCAGTTACCGGATGCTCAAGGGTAATCTACGCATTCTCTCGTGATGGTGGCATGCCATTCTCCAACGTGTTGAAAAAAGTGCAATCACAACATCAAACTCCAGTTGCCGCCATTTGGTTCACAGTCTGCGCAGCTTTCGTTGCAGCAATCTACAGCGGCGCCTACGCAGTAATTACAACGATAAGCGTGATGTGCTTGTATTTCGCTTACATAACACCAGTGTTTTTGTCATTCAGAAATAGGAAAACGAAGCCGTTGAGTAAAGGTCCTTGGAATTTGGGCAAGTTTTCTTCTGCAATCAATTTTGTGGCAATCAGTTGGACGTTGTTTATCACGTCAGTTGTCAGTCTTGCTAATGATTTCAAAGCAGGCAAAACAATGATCGCGTTATTGATTACACTTTTCGCGTGGTATCACTTCCGCGAGAAAAAACGTTTTATAGGTCCTACATGGTCAGCAAACCACGAATAAACACGGAGAACGAGAATGACATTCAAAGACAGACTGAAGGCGGGCAAACCTTTAATCGGAACGCTGATATCACTTGGTTCTACTGCGGTCACTGAAGCTGTTTCTCGTTGCGGTTTCGACTGGCTCTGGATCGACATGGAGCATGGTCCGCTCAGTATCGAACAAGTTCAACATATATTGCAGGCAAAGCGCGGGGATTGCGCATCTATGGTGCGCATCCCGATTAACGACGAGACATGGATCAAACGTGTGCTCGATCTTGGTGCCGATGGAATAATCGTGCCTCAAGTGAAAACTGCAGAAGAAGCGCAACGTGCTGTGTCTTCATCTAAATATCCACCTACCGGAACAAGAAGTGTAGGCATGTCCAGAGCGTCTGGATATGGCATGGATTTCGCACAATACATTCGCGATGCAAACGACAAACTATCTGTGTTTCTGCAGATCGAACATACCGAAGGCGTGAAAAACATCGATGCGATTTTGCAAGTCAAAGGCATAGACGCAATCATCATAGGACCTTACGATATGTCAGGCAGCTTCGGCAAACTTGGTAAAATTCAGGATCCCGAAGTGCACGAAGCGATAGAAACAGTGCGCAAAACGTGCAAAGCAAAAGGAGTTCCTATCGGCATTTTCTGCCTACAGCCTGACCTGGCACGAACTTATTTAGAACAAGGCTATGACCTCGTCAACCTTGGTTGCGACATTCATTTCCTCTGGTCTTCGGCGAAATCAGCTCTTGATTCCATCAAAAGCAAGGGAGCGGGGGCGGTTTGACAATTTTTCAAAACGACATCAAAGAGTGTGGGCTAGATTCAGACCTTGGCGGCTCTTCCGTCGTCTTCGTTAATTCTGCCGATGCTACGATTTCAAAAAAACACTTATTGTGGCAATACATCGCAGGTTAACTACTTTATCGAGTGCAAGCAGCCTTCGCCACCAGCAGTGGTGTCTGGCAATCGGACCTCCACTATGTAACCTAAACTAACCGAATCGGTCGTTAGTCAAAATCGGAGACTCAAAATGTTCTGTGAATGCAAAGGTAGAGTAACCTTTTGGTAACGAAAGATACTTAGTATAAAATTCACGACCCTGTTTGAGGAATTGAACGAATGTTGGATCAGGAGGATATTGCGATTGTTTCACGGCCAGGCACGGAAGCGCCACTTACGAGTCAGTTGGTCAATGAGACAACAGTCAGCAAGTCCTCCGGAAGAATCAAATCAGACTGGTGGAGCCTTCGCGCCGATTTGCGGCCGATGTATGAGTACGCCATGGGCAAGCAACCAGAATAAGGATTAGATTCTCGCCTTGGAAATCAAGCTGCTCATGTCTTCAGGGGTAACCTCTGGATAAATTCCATGCTTGGCCGCGCAATCAGGGAAAATTTTCACAGCATTTTTGTAGCTCACGAGCGCATGTTCCGCGACAGGCAATGCTTGCTTTTTGTCCCCGTGCGCTAAAAGTGCGCTCGCATACAAATAGAGAAATTTGAACCGATAAGCATCATCCATAGTTTCTTTCGTGATGCTTCTGTGCCAGTAGGTTAGCGCAGCGTCGGTTTGGCCGAGTTCCCAATAATCAGAGGCTACTGCAGCTAGCCAGTAACCATTCCTCGATAGTCCGGAAAACTTCAACAAATCGGCAAGTGATTTGTTGTACTGCTTGAGATAAAAGTAGAGTTCGCCTCTAGAAGTTCTGAGATCATCGTCTTCATTCGTTAGTTTGAGCGCATCGCAGGCTGTAAGAGCGCGCTCTTTATCGCCTAAGGCAAAATAGCACCAGGCTCGCCGCATTGCGTACGCTTTGTTAGATGGTTCGAGCCTAGTCACTTTATTCCAATCGGACATCGATTTTTCAAATTCGCGAAGAGTGAATAGGTTCTCCGCTCTTCTGGAAAGGTAAGACGCATTCTTTGGAGACAACGCAACAAGCGCGTTTAGTGTTTCCAACTCTTGCGAATATTTCTCCGCATTTTCAAAAATTTTGGCTTTTAGGGAGAATGCTTCTTGAGAGCGCGGGTCGAGCTTGATAGCTTTATTTACGTCGACTATCGCAAGATTCTTGAGTTTCGCATATCCAGCGTCCGCCTTTTCTTTGTAGTCAACTTCAGTCGCTTCTAAAGCCTTACGCAAATTCGGATCAGAAATTTTCTGCAGATTGGAAAAGCACATATGACCTGAACGCCAAATGTAATCACTTCTCAAAACAAAATAAGATGCATTGTGAGGATAGAGTGAAATTACTTTGCAGAGGTCGTCGAGTGCACCCGCGAAGTCACCTTCTTCATTGCGTACCTTTGATCGCAAAACATAGTATTTAGCTTCACGCGGCGCTTTATTAATCGCGTATTGCAAATCTGCGTTCAATACTCTGAATTGTTTGGAATCTAAAACGGAGCCGGTCCCAAAATAAATATCTTGTGTTTCAAGTGTCTTTTGAACTTCCTTTTCGTGCTTATCGATTGCTTTGGAATAGGCTGTCTTTGCTCTCAAATAGCGAGCCTCCGCAGAATCAACTAGGGACACTTTGGCCGATGCAATTAAACATACCTGAAGTACAAGGATGAAACCGACGCACAAAAGTTGAAATATTCTCTTCACTTCGCCTCGCTCAAATCACGTAGTATTTTATTCAATCCTTTGAACTAAACAAGATGCGATCCTGGTCATCATATTCCCGAAATCTACCAAAAGCGTGAATACCATCGCGCCGTTTTTTTTTATTCGTCGTAGACGAGCGCGCGAAGATTTTCTGGATAAACCGTTTCAGCTGTCGCGGCCAATTCTTCGCTTGTCCACCAGCGATGTTCTGCCATCACTTCTTTTTCCATGGCGGTCCAATTGTCCTTCGAGAGTGATTGTTCGTTGACTCGAACTATAAAAAGACGCTCGTCAGCAATGACATACTCGCCGTCTGGCAACTGCATTTCGAATTCTCGTCTTGCTACATCGGGCCCAATTTCAGTTACTGAGATACCCGTCTCTTCAAACAGTTCTCGTTTTGCAGCGTCTTCAAAAGATTCACCGGGCTCAACGGCACCACCGGGTGTAGCCCAATATTTTTGACCAGCGAGACATCCAGTGTTGTAGCTGAAGAGAAATAACAACAGTCGATTTTCAGCATCGAGAACAAGTAGCCGCGAAGACGGTCTTCTCTTCATACTGGAAGGATCGCGCGCCGTTTCCGTCATGAACTAACGCTCTTCAAAGCCGAGTGAAAGCAAAATCGCTTCGGTGCGTTCGATCAGATCTGCGCGCACCATGATGTAGTCTTTTGAAAATGTCGAGACTACTAACACATTCATACCGGCACTTGCGATGGCATCGCATACGGTGGCAATGAAACCAACAGAATAAAATGGCACCGCCACATTCAATGAAATCAAACGATAGACGTCTTTGTTGCGCTCAATCAATTGCAATGAGTCGAGCTGATCTTCCGTCGTTACAACCGTGATTTCATCAGCATCTCGTGAGACCAAGAAGTGCGAAGCATTTGGGTCGACTGAAGATACTTTTGCGTAGATGTAATTTCCGGGTTGAATATCGAAATTACTCTGAGCAATTTCATCCAGCGCATTCTTCGAGTAAGTGCGAGACATATTATTTCAAATCCAATTTTTTCATTTCGCCGACCATTTCATCATGGATCAATCTATTCGTCGCAAGAATGTGACCAGTAGGCATATCCAGCGGTCCATTGCAGAGGTCAGAAACCTTCCCGCCAGCTTCTTCTACGATCAGACTTCCTGCAGCAATATCCCATGGTGCCAATTTCAATTCCCAAAATCCTTCCAATCGGCCGCAAGCGACGAAACACAAATCGAGCGCAGCCGATCCATCTCGTCTTACTCCGTGCGATAAGTTTGTCAGGCTGGTGAACGGCACCATATTGTTGTGCGGTTTACCAACGCCAGTGTCAGGCGGAAATCCCGTCGCTAACAGACTGTGGCTTAATTCTCCAATGCTCGAAACGTGTATCGGCTCGTCATTCAAAAACGCACCTTGACCGCGTTCCGCATAAAACAATTCGTCTGCAATCGGATTGTAGACAACACCGACGATCATCTGACCGGCTTCTTCCATACCGATGGAAACGCAAAAGAACGGATAGCTGTGAGTAAAATTCGTCGTGCCATCAAGCGGATCTACGTACCATCTGCGATTGGTCTTTTTGGCTTCATGACCACCACCTTCTTCCGCCAGATAACTATCGTCAGGAAATTCAGATTTCAAGATTTCAAGAATCATTTTCTCAGAGGCTCTATCGACATCAGTGACGATGTTGAAAGCGCTCTTGTAATCAATTTGCTTGATATTTCCCAGGCGGTCTCTTATGAACTTGCCAGCTTCAAGTGCCGCACTGAAAGCCGCTGACTTCGCCCTGTTTACTGTCACCGAAAGAACTCCTCTGCTGATTCCGCCTTACTATACTAAAATCGCGGCCAAACGCGACTAAAAACGTCTACTAGCGCCAAATAAGAATCATTAACCAGGCGCCAATAAGCCTTGACGAGAAACTTTGGATACAATTACCCTTGTATATAGATGCTCTCGCGGGATAACCAGCTCCCAAAATTGAGCTCCAGTGCGATGCAGAAACTGCTCGCGTCCCAACGCTGGTCTGAGTTAGAACGATGTCCACACTGCTTATATCTAGCAATAGCGATACTTCCCGCTCCGTTCAACGAGCGGCAATTATTATTACCCGGAAATAAGGAGCTGGCACAGTCGAATGAGAACTGCCAGCGCCGAAGCGTTGGCTTTTTAGTTTTAGGGACAAATCACAAAGCGGTTTCGCCGGGCACACCCAGAGGACGATCATGACTGAAAAATATCCACTTAATTTGCCACAAACGGATTTTCCGATGAAGGCAAACAGTGCCACTAGAGAAGTTGAAACGCAGAAGTTTTGGGACGAAAACAAGGTTTACGAAAAGAGCCTTGAAAAGAGAAAAGCGTCCGACAAATTCGTCCTGCACGACGGACCTCCCTATCTGAGTTCAGCCAAGATCCACATCGGTACTGCCTTGAACAAGATCTTGAAAGACATCGTGACCAAGTACAAAGCGCAGAAAGGATTCTATGCGCCTTACGTTCCTGGTTATGACAGCCACGGATTGCCGATCGAAACTGCCGTTTTGAAGGAAGTTAAGGGCGGTCGTGCGGCTCTTACGCCGGTCGAATTGCGGCGCCGTTGCAGAGATTTTGCGCTTGGCAATTTAAAAGGTCAGGAAGCAAACTTCAGAAGACTCGGAGTTTGGGGCAACTGGGCTGAGCCTTACATAACGCTAGACAAAAAATTCGAGGCCGCTCAAATCCGCGTGTTCGGAAAGATGGCGACAGCCGGGTATTTGTACAAAGGACTGAAGTCAGTTTCGTGGTGTCCAAACTGCGAAACAGCTTTGGCTGAAGCCGAGGTCGAATACGCCGATCACGTTTCCAATTCAATCTACGTCAAATTCAATGTCGACGAAGGCTCTCGCGATAAATTGCCTGCCTTTGTTCCTGCTGGTGCAGAAGTGAACTTTGTCATCTGGACGACGACACCGTGGACACTACCAGCCAACCTCGCCGTGGCATTGCATCCAGAATTCGAATATCAATTCTTGCAAAGCCCCAACGATGGTGTGCTGGTGGTGGCAACCCAACTAAAAGACGACTTCGTCAATAAGGTTGGTTTGGATCCAGCCAGTTTGAAATTGCTCGGCACCGCGCAAGGCAAAACACTCGAGTTCATACTGACACGCCATCCATTCATGGACAGACCAAGTATGGTGATATTGGGTGAGCACGTCACCGCAGAAGCTGGTACAGGGGTCGTTCACACAGCTCCAGGACACGGTCCTGAAGACTTTGAGATCGGTCATAAATACAAGCTTGGTGTTCTGTCGCCAGTCGATGGACGAGGCATCTTCACAGCAGAAGCTGGCAAATTTGCCGGAGAACGTTTCGACAAATCAAACATGCCAATCGTCGAGTATTTGAAAGAACTCGGCAAGCTCATGCACCACTCAACCTACTCGCACAGCTACCCGCACTGCTGGCGGTGCAAGAAGCCGCTCATATTCAGAGCGACTGAACAGTGGTTTGCGTCCGTCGATGGATTTAGAAAGGAAGCATTGGCGGCAATCGATACCGTTCAGTGGATACCTGCCTCTGGTCGCAACCGCATCTTCACCATGGTCGAGAAGCGCAATGACTGGTGCATAAGCCGTCAGCGTGCGTGGGGAGTTCCGATACCTGTGTTCTACTGCAAAGGTTGCGGAAAATACTTGATGAGTTCTCAAAGCATCGAGCGAGTGGCAGCGGTATTTGCAGTCGAAGGTAGCGATGCCTGGTGGGAGCAAGAAGCTTCACACTTCCTCGGCAGCAATTTCCCGTGCCCTACATGCGGTGGCACTGAGTACACGAAAGAAACAGACATCATGGACGTGTGGTTCGACTCAGGTTCAACTCACTCGGCTGTGCTGGATGCGCGCGAAGACGAATTGCGCGGCTCGCCATGCGAAATGTATCTGGAAGGAAGTGACCAGCATCGAGGTTGGTTCCAATCTTCGCTGCTTACTTCGGTTGCGACACACAACCGTGCGCCGTACAAGACTGTGCTGACACATGGATTCGTCGTTGACGAAACCGGCAAGAAAATGTCCAAGTCCATCGGAAACGTTGTTGATCCAGACGACGTAATCAAACAATACGGTGCGGACGTGCTGCGTTTGTGGGTCGCATCGGTGAACTACACCGACGACATCCCGATAGGCAAGAACATGCTGGTTCAGTTAGCTGAGGTCTATCGCAAGCTGCGAAACACAGCTCGATATCTCCTGGGCAACTTGAGCGACTTCGATCCCGAAAAGGATCGAGTGCCTTTGAGCGAGCTGTCTAAACTGGACGCATTCATCGTGCATCGATTGCATGAACTGGTCGCCGGAGTTACGGAAGACTTCGACCGCTACGAGTTCTTCAAGTATTATCAACTGCTTCAGAACTTCTGCGTCGTAGACCTATCGAGCTTTTACTTCGACATCGTCAAAGATCGACTGTATGTGACCGCTCCGAAATCAAAAGAGCGCAGAAGCGTACAAACGGTACTCGAACAAGTGCTCCAAGTAATTGTTCGTCTGCTCGTTCCGGTCACGCCTCACTTAGCTGAAGACATCTGGCAGTTCACACCAGAAAAAATCCGCAAAGCAAGCACGAATGATTTGAGTGTTCTGCTCAGCGATTTCCCAGTGCCAGATATGAAACATCACAATCAGTTCCTGGATGATTTCTGGACTGAAGTGATACCAGTGCGCAACACAGTCAACAAAGCATTGGAGCAAGCTCGGGCTGAGAAGAAGATCGGTAAATCAGTAGAAGCCAAAGTCCTTCTGCACTTCGACAAACCAGAGCTGGCTGAAAAAGTCGCGTCACTCGGAAACACACTTCCTTCAATATTCATCGTTTCGCAAGCCGAAGTGACGAATGCTCCCGGAAGCAACGGTTCCAATGGTGGCAATGGCAAAGAACACAGTGAAGCTCCAATCGCAGAGTTGACCGAAAACGGATTGAAAGTAACGGTGCTGAAAGCAGACGGCGAAAAATGCGCACGATGCTGGAAGTATTCAACAAAAGTCGGATCGGATAAAACCTACACCGACGTTTGTGATGAATGCGCGGAAGCGTTGCCTCAGTTTGATCGGAAGTAACTCACAAGATCGAATAACACAAAGAAAGCGTTGGCATGTGCCAGCGCTTTTTTATTTTTGTAGTTATTGCAGCGCCTTAATTACATGCTTAATTTCGGGACTAAGTGACTGATCAAATTGTGTCACAGCATTAATCCCAGCGAGATCTATTAACACCTGCCGAAACCGTTTGAACTTCTGCTTGCACGCGACCACGTCTGACTCTTTCTCTCTGAGGATTGACTCGAGTTTAATTTGTTCAATTTGCGTTTGACTGTTTCTGACTTCGGCAACCATCTCTTTAAGTTTTAGCAGGCGTTCCTCGGTCCGCTGAACATCTACGGCACCTATCTCGTAGTCTTTGGCAGCACCGTTCATCCTGGAAGAATGGTCTCGCAACATTCTAATTAGGCTCTCCGCGTTTTTTGAGGGGTTTGATTGAAGCAGCTTTTGAAATTTCGAGCGCAACTGATCATCGGCCGCTTCTCGATGCGAATAACCAAACATGCCTATGAGGTCCGGATGAGCCGCTTCCATTTTCAAAATTTCAATCATAGTGGTGCACGGAAACCCTGTTGTGTTTGCTTTGTTGACTGCATGCGTGCCACTCTCTCCATTTAAGATCAATGCAACCAGCATCTTGGCCAAAACCCTGGCACCATATGCAGTAGCGCCAGGACAGAGGCTTTTCATCACGAATTGAACATCCATCGAACGATCAAGTTCTGCCAAACAAAGTTCAACAACTTCCGGTTTATAATTGTCTTCTGTTGGCGTAGGTCGCCTCAACGTTCCCGACATAATATCTACAGCCGGAGTTGCCGCAGGACCAGTGACCTGAACCGGAGCAGCTGGCCCTTGCTTATCAGTGGACTCTTGAGATGCTTTTGGTTCAACAGGCACGGAATCTGCCACAGGTGGCATGATTTGCAGCTCAGGAAGATTCTGGGCTTTCACCGAGTCTTGTGGCAAACTCGCTCCATGCTCCGACGGATTCGCACAGCCGCCTGACTGAACGGACATTAAACCGCAACCGCAAACCGCTAGCACAACTCGTTTGATGTTGTTAAAACGCATAGACCCATAATCTCATAAAACAGAGCAAATGAGACGCTGGGGATAACTCGTTGGAATGTAACGGCGACAGTAAAAGTCAATTATAGGACTACTTTCTTTTAAAGCAATTTGTCGAGTGATCGTTCACGATGCCGACTGCCTGCATCCATGCGTATACGATGACGGGACCCACGAACTTAAAGCCGCGCCTTTTGAGTTCTTTCGAGATCTGCACGGAGAGTTCGGTTTGCGTTGGAAAACTTTTGCCATCGCCTTTCACAACTTTTCCTTTGGTAAATGACCAACAGAAATCGTCGAAAGATTCGCCTTGTTTTTCCATTTCGCAGTATATTTTGGCACCGGCTATAGTGGCTTCGATTTTGGATCTGGCACGGATAATTCCTTCATCTTTCATCAGTCGAAGAATTTCTTTCTCGCCAAAAGTTGCCACCTTCTTCGGATTGAAATTGGCAAAAGCCTTTCTGAATGCTTCACGTTTGTTTAGAACAACTGACCAGGAAAGCCCCGCCTGAAAGCCTTCAAGCATCAGCATCTCCCAGAGCATGCGGGAGTCGTGCTGAGGCACGCCCCACTCTTCATCGTGATACTTTTGCATCAGTTCGCTGCTGTTATCAGCCCAACTGCAACGATGTGTTTTTGCCGCCATGTCTTATCACGATTCCTGCATTACTTAAGCAATACGCTTAGTCGGTACAAGAATTTCGGTGCGCAATTGATCCTCTGCAGTTGTATGCGGATCATTGCAATAATTTTCGAGATACCAGTTGTCTGATGTTTCGAGTGCTTCCTTTTTGACGATCTCGAATACACGCCCACACGCCTTTGGCAATTGCATGTAAGAGCCAATCAACACAAATCGAATATACGGTCCACCTTCAAAATGTGTGTACTTGGTTGCGCCAGGCAGCACGCCTTCGGGTGGCGCTGCAATGGAGAAACCAGCACGGTAAATCTGTTCGTCCACTTTGTACATTGCAAACGCGCCGGTGATTTCATTTTTCTCGGCAATCATTTCTTTCAACGGAAGCAGCTCTTGCCAAGCCTTAGGAGCAGTGTCTTGGAAGGGACCGACCTTTTCTATATACACATAATGTGTTGCAGGAAAGTTGAGAGAATCATGTTTCTCGTTTAAGCCCATTGGTGCACCTTTACCGTCTAACTCAGATTTTTCACCTCAAATCATAGCACCGTACCATAGGGCACGAACCTGACCTTCAGCGCGCCTGGCTCAGCATTGGTGAGAAATTTATTGCCGGATTCGCATTCTCCAATAAGCTATTATTGCCTTCAATATCCGTAACGGTTCCTTAGAACCAAATCCGGCAATGGTTGAGGTTTCGGGTGCCAAACAGGTCATTCGAAGCGATCAGATCGAGCACATTCGAAGCCAATAGGAGAGACCGTGCTAAAAAAACTACTAGCTACACTTTTTGTCTTGACTGCCACGACGACAATGTGCGCGTTCGCCGCACCGACCAAAGTCGTGCCGAAGAAGCCACCACCGCCAGATTATTTTCCGCTGCGTGTAAACGACTGGTGGAAATATCAATCAACAACTGGCGAAGGAAAAGTCACCAAGTTCGATATGAAAGTGATCAGCGCTGAAGTCAGAGAAGGCGACCCAGACAAAATTGTCATCTACAGAGTTGATACCACCACTCCAACCGCTATCCATGATTGGTACTCGAAAGAGCAGGGCTGGGTAATGCGCCGCAAAGAGCAGTATGGCGACAACGAAAAGATGGTGGTTGATTACGATCCGATCTACCAGTGGACTAAGAATCCACTAATCAATGAAGATACCTGGCAATGGAAAGGCAAAGGCATGATGGGCGTTGATATCGAAGACAACGCCGTTGTGTCTGGACCAGAAGAGGTTTATGTTCCTGCCGGAAAATACAACTGCATGAAAGTTGTCACCAAGGTCAAACAAGGCGGCGGCGAAGTGACGAAGACTTACTGGTTCGCCAACTGGGTTGGATTGATCAAGTCATCAACACAATCTGGACCGGTGGGATCAGTAACCGAATTGCTCGATTACAGCTTCAAACACCCACCACCTCCGAAGAAGAAGTAGGCACGTCGGTCTTAGTTGGCTGATTGAATTTTTCTTTCAGTCTCAAGAATGGGCTCTCCAGGTAATTCCAGGAGAGCCTTGCCATTACATACGTGACACCAAGACCGAGCAACCAACAGGCACCAACGTATGAGATTCGTGATTCGATGTGGAATACCAATCGACAAAACATGATCGAAAGTAGAATTGACGCAACATGAAAAATGTACATGCCATAAGTTAGTTTTCCGATGTGCACCAAGACTGGTGCGCGAAAGAAATTACGCAGCGGCTCGAAGGACAACGTGGCAAGTAACAATGATGTCCACGCTACGGCGATTGTGGCAAATACCCAAATTAAGGAGATGTCGCAGTTTTCCATTCTCGGTGCAAATGCTAGTACAGAGAAAAATGCAATTGCAGAAACAACGAAAAGGGCAATTTGAATTGGGCGATTTTTCTGCAACCAACTACCGTGCGATTGCCAGAAGAAGGCAGCAAGACACCCACCCAGAATAGAGTCCATTCGAGCTGGACCATTCATATAAATGGCGAAGTAATTCTTCGGAAAGAAAGAGAACATCGAGGCTCTAATCAGAATTCCCGCAGCCAAAGCGAAGCACAAAAGGATAACGAGGTGGCGGGCACTTTTGACGAACGACATCAACGTTCCCCAGACCAAATAGAACTGTTCCTCGATGCACAAACTCCACATCGGATTGATAACGCCAACCAATTCGCCGTGAAACATAATCGCGTAGTTGCCGAGAAACACAAAAAACGCTAACCAAAAATCATTGCTGGTCATCAGCTGTTCACGGCTTAGAGGGATGCCTACTTGTGCTTGCAGAGAAAGCGCGAGCGGATAAATAACAAAGTACGCCAGGGTCAAATAGGTAAAATACAGCGGCCATATTCGCAAAACACGCCGCGTCAAAAAGTTTTTCAAACTAACGCTGTCGCATCGCTTTCTCTCACGCAGAAGCAGTGAGGTGATGAGAAAAGCGCTCATCACAAAAAACAAGTCGACGCCCGTCCAGCCCCACTGCAACATCTTCTGATCGAGTGTAGAGAGAAAGTTGAGGACACCGTTGTGACCAGGACTTTGTCTGAGAAAAAGCCCCGTAGTATGACTGTAAAAAACGAGAAAAAATGCCAGTGCGCGTAGACCGTCTAATTCGGTCCACCAAATTTTTGCTGGAGTTCTGTCGCTCGATTGCTCATTGGTGTTTGGTAATTGCATCAAAACACTCTTGCACAATCAACAGACACCGGTCATTCAACCTGCTGATGATGTCTGGCTCGGAAACCCGTTTCCGGCTGTCCCTGAGCATTCGCTTGTGGGGATTTTTGGTGTCCAATTTCCGGAGGACGATTGTAATTCGGCATTGTGTGCGGAAGCCATGGACTCGATGGAGGAGGTGGAGGCGCTTGCACCGGTTTTGGTGGCGGTGCTTTCTGCGCAATGTTTATCCGCTTGGGAGAAGGTACATATCGAGTCACGAACAACTGGAACGCAGGTGCCCAAAGTTGAGCAGGCATATTATGCGCAGCGGTTGGCAAAATGACGAGATCGTTTTTAACGCCCATAACATCTAGTCTTCGATGAAACTCATTCGCTTGTTCATAAGGAATGATTTCGTCCATGCCACCATGAACGATCAGAACAGGTTTTGAGTTCGCGTTAGCGTACGTAACGGGGCTCGCCTTCAATGCTGCAGCTTGATTTTTCAGAGGCGGTCCACCAATCAAAGCAGCAATTTGTCCTTTAGGGCTGGCGAAAACTACTTGTCCCAAATTTGCGGGATTAACATGCGCAACGATCGAGAGGAAGTTGACTGGACCGCTTACGTCAACAACGCATTTGACATTTTCCTTGCCTGGATAGTCCATCGTCGCCATCAACGCAGCAAGGTGAGCACCAGAAGAAATACCGCAGACGATAATGTTATCGGCGTTGTAACCATACTTGTTGGCGTTCTCTCTCAGAAAAGTCAGAGCGCTAATGCAGTCATCGAATTGCGCTGGAAAACGAGCAACCGAGGTCGGACGCATGTTGATCGTAGCGATTGCGTAGCCAGTTTGTAAAAAGAAGGGCGGCACGTCGGCCTTGTCACCTGTAAGCCAACCTCCTCCGTGAATGTAGAGGATCAGAGGTGGCGACACTACATTAGGTGGCACAAATATATCCAACTTCTGATGGACATCTCCGCGCGCAACGTAAGGTATGTCTTTCATCGGCTCGCCTGCTGCTTTTGCAGCTAAGTTCCCGAACCAGAGGACACAAACGATAAAAAGCGGTAAAAATTTCTTCAGTTTTCTGCACCGACAACCAGATGAAGTCGCATTTTAGCATAGTTGTTGAGAAGCAAATTCGAGACTAAGCTGCTTGTGACACGACTTTATCTAAATGTTGCAAATCAATATCTGGTTTCGTATCAGTCGTTTTTGGCACAATCAATTGCACCGCATTCGGTACTATTTCAACGTGCATCGGCGTGCTGCCGCAGCGGTCGCCATCAACCATAGCGACAGCGTGATCGGTCACAGCCGGTGAAAAATCGGGCTTTCGCATCAGAAAATATTTGATTTTGCGAGCAAATTTGTGAATGGGCGATTTCATGTGAGAAGCTGCTAATACGTCGATATCGACGGATTTTATCTTCTGAACCAGATAGGGCGGATCGCCGCCTGGCATTGTGCCAAAGATATTCCAGGCTGCAAATCGCCAGGTAATGCGCCAATAATCGCGTAAGGAGCGCGGATTCATTACGATTAAATCCAGTGTTCCGTTATTCAATTGACTGTAATCATAGGAATTTCCGATGCCCATTTCTCCGATGGTAGTGATGAATACACCCGATGCAGCCATCACTGTGGGCTCCTGTCCATCGATCGATAGTTTGAATGCGCGCGGACCACGAGCCATACTTTTCAGCAAAGGCAGGGCGTAAACAAATAATCGCCAGAACCTTTTATGCCTCTGCCGAGGCACGGTCAGGGCGTTCGATATGGGTCCGGTGCCTGCATCGATGGTGAACCAGCGGTCATTTAACCGTCCGAGATCCATTGAGACGACCTGCCCGTCCAAAATCGTGTCCAGAGCGGCGTACAAGACATCTCCCTTCAACTTTGCAGGGTAGATGCCGAGGTTATGAGCGAGCAGGTTGCCGGTTCCGAACGGCACGATGCCGACTCGAGCGTCCAGTTTGGTCTGCGCCACTGCGCCAAGAACCACACCTACAGTGCCATCGCCGCCACATGCGATTACCAGCTCGAACTGCCCGAGGCTGGATGCAAGAAGCTCTTCAGGCGTGATGTTGGGAGTCGTAGCCCGCACCGTAACGACATAATTCTGCGCTTCGTGCAACCTTCTCACAATGGCGCCCAGACGCTTGTCCAGGTCACCCACCGTGCCAGAAGCCGGGTTGTAAATCACTAGCGCCTGCTTAAATTCAGTCATCTCGGGATCTCGGTTGCTCAACTGCAGAGATGACATTGGCATCGAGAAGAATGTTCCGGGTAAGCCGTTGATAAGGTAATCTAGAATTCTTGGCCATCACTTTTCTGGGTTTAATGTGAAAGACACCTCTGAAGTTCCGATTCGAAACTTTCATCAGGTCACAGAATGGCTGTACCGCGGCGGGCAACCAGGTTCAGACGGAATCAAATCTCTCGCAGAGATGGGTGTTAAGACCGTCATTTCACTGCGATGGGGAAAAAAGACAATCGCGACGGAAAAGTCATATGTGGAAGCAGCAGGCATGCGCTTCCTCAGTGTCAGGCTCAACTACTGGAACCTGCCAACCCAGCAAATTATTGATGATTTCCTTGGTCTGGTAGATCACGAGGCGAGTCGCCCAATTTTTGTACACTGCCTGCACGGCGCAGACCGTACGGGTCTATTGATTGCGATTTACAGAATGGCGAAAGAAAATTGGCCAGTCGAGCAAGCCTATGCGGAAATGAAAAAACATGGATTTCATCGTTTTAGAATCCGCAATTTCAAATGGATGTTGTGGAAATATGCTCGGCAAGCTAAAGAAGACGGCGCTATTAAGTAGTTACGGGACTGACGGCGCTTCTTTTGGTGCTGCGTCTAGTTGCACTGAATATGGTGCGGCTGAGAGTGTGAATTTATCCAACTCGGCACCATCTTCTGAGATTTGCCTAAATGTTAATTTGTCACCGTTAACGTCAACTAGACTGAATGAGTGAGTGCGCGCAATAAACTGTTCGGTGAAGGGCTGCCACCGCTCCGGCGTCATTGAAATCTGGGTTCCAGTCAGTGGACCACCGCCACCACCCGAGGTGATGTACACAATTTCTCCCGCGTGAACAGCATTGCCTTTAGAGGCTATTTCTATTTCGCCACCCACCATCCCTTTCGCATCCATCGCCTTCGGTTTGAAGTGCAGTGGAAAGGTGCGCTGATAGTTATGAACATGACCGCAGAAGACAATACGCACGTCATGCTTTTCTAGAATGTCAGAAATCAGACGCATTCTTTGTTCTGAAAAATGGGATTGATCGGAATTGAACGCGGTCTGGTGATAAAGAACAAAGCGCCAGGTCTTATCTTTAGCACCCGCAAGAGCGTCGTCGAGCCACTTTCGCCACTCTTTGTTAGACCAGTCCATGTAATGATCGGCGTCCAACATCAAAAATCTTGCGTTTCCAGTATCGAAGAAAAACGTCGACATAGCAGGATAATTTTTGCCCGCTGCGACGCGGAAACGCTGTTGTCTCTCAGAATTATTCAAAAGCAATGGCGTGTTCGGCTTACCGTAAACTCCTGGCCCATTGAGCGGTTGCATCCACTCATAGAAATACGCCAGTGAATCAGGAAATACATTCATATTGCGTACATCGAAAAATGATGCTTTTCCTATGTCATGGTTGCCTGGAACAGCAGCCATCAAAATCGATCGCATTAATGGTGCGCCCTCACTGGGAGAGGTGTGCTCGTTGTTGTAGATCGGGAAAAAGTGATGCATATATTCACTTGCACGACCATTGGGATAGACAATGTCCCCTGTGATCAAAATAAAGTTGGGTTTAGCAAGATCCAGCTGATACGCCACTTTTCGCTGAGCTTCAGTATCCGCACCACAATCTCCCATCACGGCAAATTTGTACTGAGTTGCGCTCTCAACTCTCGCATTTGCATGAGCAGAAAATACGACACTTCCATTTTTCAGCACCCTGTAGTCGAAAGCTTTGATACCAAATTTGGTGAGGTCCGCCCAATGCAGCTCGATAGGTTTAAGCGAATCGATATTGAGCACTCTGTGATCGACCGGCGGACCAGAAACCCACTTCCCATCCTGCATGGTTTCGAATTGCCATTGAATCGGATCCGCTGTCTGCCCAGCGTCTGCGGCTGCGGTTTGCCAAACAATGGCGAGTCCTCCATTCGACCCTAATTGCAGATAAGGCTTTGCAACAAATTCTCCAACAGCGATTGGCTTTGGTTCGTTGTGCTCACTTCCAATCCAAAAAATTCCACAGACTAAAGCGAGCAATAAGACAGCAAAAGCAATTAGGTTCAGTTTCGCTTTCGACTTGTCGTTCACTGTCGACTTATCAGCCACCTTGATTAAATCCTTATCGTGCAAATCCCACTGATTACCCCCTCCCGCCCTGGGTGAGGGCTATGATGGTACGGAGAGGAGACTAAATGTCAGGCGATCCGAGTCAATCCACACCTGCAAGCGAGACGCAAAGTGAGCGAGCGTCCGCAATCTTGCATGGTCATGTTAACAGCATTAAGTCAAAGTTGGGGTTCGACAACCCGAACAGCCCATTAGGCAGACTGGCAGCGCATACGAAGCGCAAAATGGCTGAGTTGGAAGCTGCGAGAGCTGCAGGAATCAAAGCCGCTCCAGGTAGCCCAGACTGGCAAGCCGCGATGAAGCCGGACTCTTTTGGCAAAGGCTTTATCAAAGCAAATCGTACGCAATTCCTCATCACTTCAGGCGTTTTCAGCCTTGGGTTGTTCTGGTTATTGGTAATCAGATTTGTTCACCACGACGCAAACGCCGCACAGACCGGAAATAGCGAGGCGGCACAGCGAGCCCTGGCAAATCAACATATGGCTGGAATGGCGGGGATGCCTGCACCGCAGTCGCCTCAGGCACCTCAGACGTTTTGGGGTACTCCAGTGCAGCCCCAGGGCGCTGCACAACCGATTCCGGTAAGCTCGCCTGCTAGCTTCGGCTCGCCAAACGCCAGTTTTGGAGCGCCAAACAACGGCGGGGCGTACCCCCAGTACCCTCCAACCCAACCAGCGCCTGCCTTTCAGCCGCCAGCCTTTCAGCAACCGGTGCAGTTCGTCCCGAGCGCCCAGCCGCCACTGCAAATAGCACCATCTACGGCACAGATGTATTCACCGTATGCCCAACAGGTTCAAGGCTACGGAGCCCAAACTCCAGCTAGTAACTTTGCACCACAGCAACATTTATATCCCGTCAGGCAGCACACAACGGCCCGACATCAAGTCGTAGTCAATCGGTAACGCTACGAAGCGCGACGGATGTGTCGAACGGCCTGATACTCTCGGTCATATCGAGCAGCCATCAGCTCTTCCAGCGTTTTGATCGCTTCCTCGAAAAAACCACGTTCATGATAAAAGTCAGCCAATCGTTCAAGTTCGGTTTCGTTCAATTGTGCATCTGACTCAGTTTTGAGCTCAGCTTCAAGCATTTTCTCTAATCGCAAATTGTGCAACATTTTTCGAATCCTCTGCTGTCGAATGCAATGTCGATCAACTATCGAGGAAGGTTCCTAATGATGAAAAATCGCACCATTATGGGGATATAGCGCGTCAGGATGACACGCAAATACCTCTTCCTAGGTATGCACTTCTTTGCGACGAATAGCTTCTGCAACGAGCGTAATCGCAACTGTGGCAACGATCATCAGTGTTGAGAGGGCGTTGATTTCGGGGCTCACACCAAACTTGACTAAGCTGTATATGCGCAACGGAAGCGTAGTGCTACCGACTCCGGCAGTAAACTGGGTAATGACGAAGTCATCCAACGAAAGCACAAAGGCAAGCAAACAACCGGCGATGATGCCAGGCATGAGCAGCGGTAGCGTGACTCTAAAAAACGCCATGACTGGAGATGCACCGAGATCTTGCGCCGCCTCTTCCAGCTTTTTGTCCATTCCTTCCAATCGTCCCATAACAGTCAAAGTGACATAAGCGACACAAAAGACGATGTGGGAAACAATGATGGTCGACAAACTCAAATTGACTCCCAGAGCCACGAATAGAATTAGCGCTGCCACTGCCATGGCAATTTCTGGAATCAAAATCGGAAGCATCAGCAGACCGCGATAAGCGCCCTTGCCAGCAAAATGTTGACGGGAAAGCCCTACCGCAGCCATGGTGCCCATGATACCGCTTACGGTGACAGCACAGAGAGCAACTATAATGCTATTGATCAGAGCGGAAAGTAGCGATTCATCCGTGACTAGTTTTGCGTACCACTTAGTGGTAAAGCCTGTCCAGTGCACAGCCATGCGCGAATCATCAAAGCTGAAAAGTATCAGGACGATGATCGGAATGTACAGGAACGCATAGATAAGCCCAGCAACTACAGTCAACCACTTCGGCTTATTGAGCATTTTTCAAGCGAGCTCGCAAGGCGATCAGTCGTCGCTGCATGTCATTCATCGGGCTCATGTCACCACGTTTGGAGGCAACTTCAATTCCGGTCGTGTACGTGTCGATTGCCTCGTCATCTCGCCCGAGTCCTTCGTAAGCCTCTGCCAGGGACACATACGCGACGGTGTGGGTGGATTTTATTTCTATCGCCTTCTTTAGATAAGGCAATGCCTGTTCGAATTTATCCAATGCAACCAGGCAGCTTCCAATACCGTAGTTCGCCAGCAAATCTTCGCTGTCAATTTCGAGAACTTGTGTGAACATATCAAGTCTCTGCGTCGCCTCTTCGACGCGACGTTTTTTCTCTTCCTCATCCTTCTGTGTTTGAGTGGCTTGCAGAGCCGCCTCACGCATGCGGATACTGAGAGAAATCGCCTTCTCTTCTTCAGCCTCGTCTTTCAAACCTTTTTCGACATAAAAAACGGAAAGGTTAGTGTGTGCCATAACAGAATCAGCATTCAACTCAACCAACGTTTTCATCAGTTGGATCGCTTCATCAATTTGTCCTTGCTTATGTAGAATTACTCCGAGCGCTTCGTAGGCATCTTCCAACTTAGGATTCAACTCAAGCGCTTGCCGTAGCAATGCAACAGCTTCGGTTTGTGCGACATCATCAGTTGCTTTCACGTATATGCGCAGCGCCTGCTCGTAGCACTCACGCGCACGGTCGTCTAAGCTTCGACTCTGCACGAAAGGCAACATTTTCACGGTCGCCTTGTAGTGTTTACCATCAATTTTCGCATCCAGAATTTTATCGGGAACACGGAAATCTCGTTTTACAAAGGCGAGCGCGATGGTTGTTTTAAGTGTCGGAGAATAACAGTTGCTTTTGATCCATGCGATATCACCACTATCGGTGGTGACTTTGCTTTCAATGGGAAAAGTATTGCTCACGCCATCACCGAAAACCAATCCGACAAGTCCTCTCGTCGGCGCACCCTGACTCTTAACTCTGGCCAAGACTTCTTGTCCGAGAAAACATCCTTTCGTGTAGCTGATCGTTTTTTCTTCCAGTCCAGCTTCCGGCAAAAAGTTTGTCTCTGAAAAATCCACACCGTAAATCGGCATTCCCGATTCAATGCGCGCCGTTTCAATCAACTCAGGCGTGAGTTCGATCATTTCAGCTTGTCTGCAGACAGTCTCCATTTCTTTGGCCAAATCATTCGCATCTGCCGCTGAAGTACAAATGACGAATCCTTCCTCACCGCAAATCGATTTTTTGAAGACAAGGCAAGGGTGGTGAAAGAGTTTGGTGTCACAAAGATCGTGCTGCAAAGACTCAATCAAAGACGCCGAATGAAGCCCTTTAGCAATGCACTGCAGCGCCTTGGGACCTTGCACGGCAAAGAATTTTACTCGCTCGGTTTCATCGACAAACTCAACTTTGTCAGCAAATCTGTACGTATCCAAGTGAAAAAGGATCTTCGCGATTTGCTCCTTATCCGCCAGTATGCGAAAGGACTTGTGCTTGCGATAGAGCTGAAAAAACGCCTTGACATGCGCTTTTCGGTCCAATATGCAAGAAAGTTGCGTCGATAGTTCAGCGAGTTTCGCGACATCGTTGGTCGTTTGAGATTGAAGAAAACGAGTTGCATCCGGCCCCAAAACCGACAGCATACCCATATCTTCGAGGCGTCCGAACGCCCCGCTTTCCCTCAACGTATACAATGATGAGTCTATAGATGTCTGTAACATGGCTATATTCTACTGCCTTGCCCTTAAATAGTTTGTCAAAAAAACTGCCCCAACCAGTGGTCGGAGCAGTCGATAATGCCAGCCAGGGGAACTTTGTTCTATACGGAGAACGAGCTTCCGCAACCACATGAACTCTTGGCTTGAGGATTTTTGATGACAAAACCCTTGCCTTCGAGCCCGTTTTGGAAGTCGAGCGTTGTGCCCTTCAGATAGATGGAGCTCTTCGGATCGATGAAAACCTTGACGCCGTGGGCTTCAACCACATTGTCCTTTTCTTGAACGTTATCGAAGCTCAGACCGTAAGACATTCCGGAGCAGCCACCGCCACGGATTTCGAGACGCAGACCAGATTTGTCTGGTTCTTCGGTAAGCAGTCTTTTCACTTCTTCAGCAGCCGGCTCTGTGATGTTGACAAGCGCTTGTTCTGTCGCTGTCGCTGTTGTACTTTCAGACATTACTGAATCCTCATAAAAGTTGCTCTACAACCGTCCGCAGACATTTATAGACTGTTTACTCTGTTAATTTAACATATGACAACGCCAATGAACCAACTGGTAACTATTTCTTTCAACTTTGGTCGATCAATTCGACCTAATTTTGACTTAGCCACGGTCAATTCACTGTTTTAGCGATATAGGAAATTCAAATGACGACCTTTGCCTCATTTCTCGACCGAAGCGGCGCGATTCTCTTAGTCAACGTCGAGCGCATCCGCGCAATCAAATCGATGTTTCAAGATCCCGATCACTCAGTGATCATGTTTAACAGCAAAGACGACTACGAAATCGTGCAGGGCACTTTGGAAGCTACATTGGGGACAATACAAAAAGCTCAGGCTAACTAATACAGCAGCTTGTTCTGCACTTTCTCCGACACGTATGGATTAAGGTCGTCCCAAACGGTGCAGTTGGGATGCTTTTTACGAAACTCATTCAGAACAGCCTGCGTAACATGAGGGCATTTTTCCACGCGCAACTGCTTCAGTTCCAGCGGCGCAAGTTTCTTTATTCCAGCATCAGTTATGTCAGTTTCATCCAAAGTCAAAATTCTCAAATGATCTTTTAGTTTCAAAATTGTTGGAACGCTCGCATCTGAAATTTTCGTATGCAACACATTGAGCACTCGCAGATGAGCGCAATTACCAAGCGGAGCGAGGGTGGCATCGGTAATCGCGGTACCACCAATTTTTATTTCGTCAAAACGAGACAGTTTCGTCAGCCCCACCAGTGGTGCACCATGAATATAGCGATTGAACTCTAAATTTAGATTCTCCAAATTTTCAGCTTGCACCATCAGCGCCAAACCTTTATCAGTGAATTTGCAATATGGCGCCTCAATCTTATTCAAGAGCTTGAGATGCGGAATGTCCTTCATACTCTCGTCGGTCAGGTCTGGACAGTTTCCAAGATTCAGATCACGGAGTGAAGGAATTTTTGTGATCGTCAGTAAACCTTTGTCAGAGAGTTTTGTATTCGTCGCAGAAAAAATTGCTAGCGGCAATTTAGAGAACTTTGCCCATTCAGGAGTCAAATCGTTGAAAGTGGCGTCGGTCAAATTCATCTTACGTAGCGACTTAAATTTCGAGAGCGTCTTAAGACCCGCAGCGGAAATGTGAAAGTTCTTCAACCGAAGCTCTGATTCATCTGGATGATCACGATAGTGATCGGCGATTTCCTGATCGTACTCGTTGTTCAGTGGATCGGATGTAGAAACGTCAGGCAAAAGCGAAGCAGCATCTGGATTTGCCGGTTTCTCTTCGGGTAGGTTTGGCAGGGCAGTCGGTTCTGATGCAGCCGGTTGCGACAAATGCGTCGGATGTTCTAATTGAATTGAAGGACCTTTCTGCGACGTTTGCATAGTATTGAGCGGAGCAGCAAATTTGCCCCACATTACGTAAGCAAGCAATCCAACAGACGTTGCCACCAATACTGCTGTTACCAGCGATTCTTTTACTTTGATCTGTTTCGCTTCTTTAGGTGCACTCGCGTTTATCGTCTTACCAGACGCAGAGCTGACAATGGGCTTTTTAACAAGGCTGCCACTATCCATAGTTCTAATGACGCTGCTTAATGCGGCACTGAATTCCGACATACTCTGATATCGGTCTTCCGGATTTTTGCTCAAAGATTTTGCGACAACTTCCTCTAAATCCGCGGGGAAATCACGTCCGAGCGAAGCTTCGCGCAATGATGGAGCTTTATCGTTTTGATGTTTCAAGATCGTCGACAGCGTTGTTTCGCCTACATGCGGTGGCAACCCTGATAGTGATTCAAATAACGCACAGCCGGTTGAATAAATATCGCTGCGGAAATCCACCTTTGTGCCGACTGCTTGTTCGGGGCTCATGTAGAGTGGACTTCCAAAAACTTCGCCTGTACGAGTTGTTTGCTGACCAGAAAGTGCTTCGTCCCAAACTTTAGCAATGCCGAAGTCCAGAATTTTGATCAATTCAGAGCCGCCTGGTCCGGTGGTTATCAAAAGATTGCTTGGTTTGATGTCTCTATGTATGACACCATTTTTGTGCGCATGACCGAGAGCATCGCAAACCTGGACAAAAAATTTCAAAGCCTGCCAGGTAGCCAACTGCCCTTGCGACCGGAGTCGTTCAGTCAACGTTTCGCCAGGAACGTAGTCCATCACCAAATATGGTGTGCCATCTGTATGTGTACCGACGTCGTAAAGTTGAACGATGTTTGGATGGTTCAACCTTCCAGCAGCTTTCGCCTCTTGCTGGAAACGCAAAATCGCGCGTTCGTCAGCAGTTCGTAACGAGAGAAGTATCTTCAACGCAACGGTACGATTAATGACTAAATCTTTTGCTTGAAAGACAGAACTCATTCCTCCTTCACCGAGCAAAGAAACGATCTCATATTTTCCAGCAATCACTTTGCCAATCAAGGAGGCCGCATCAGGAGCAGATAGCCTGACCGCCTCGTCAGACTTGAATATTTGCGATTCAGGTACCTGGTCAGGATCCACAGACAAACCTTTGTAAAATGTCTATAACAGTTTACCAAATTCGCCGAATGTAGCTAGATTTCGTTTCAATTTTCCAGGCGTCAAAACAGGTAAATAAACACTTTGCACCATATCCGGTGACATAATTTAGATAAACCGATTAACAAACGATACGAACGAACCGCTTGACGTTGTGTTGATTGTCAGATATCATCAAAAAATATTTCCAGCGAAACCTCTCAAAGGAGGGCCTTATGAACAATGTCATTGCAAAAACCGGACGCTGTGCAGTTGTGCGTCGCCGCTCTCCTTTCAAAGTGAGCTAACCTTTTACTTTTAAAATAGAACGTCGTAAGTCGCATCTGTGTTTGCGTCCTTAAACTCGTTATTCACGCGTTTTCAAAGGACATTCACACATCATGATTTCACAAGCCTTTTCAGCGCTCGTAGAAGCGCCCAGGGTCTGCGGCCGCATTGCAGCCAATGACAGGAGTTTATATTTAGTTGAAACAGAACATGGTCAGCACCATGCTCAAATCATCGGCTCTCTGCGCTATCAGCTGGAAGATCCAAGAGACTTTCCTGTGGTTGGCGACTACGTTTCGCTGCTCCAAGCAGGAGACGTCTACATGATTGACTCTGTTTTGCAGCGACAAAATCTTTTTGCCAGACGCGCAAAAAATGGCAGTCACTACATGCAGCCAATCGCCGCAAACATAGACACGCTCTTCATTACAGTAGCCGTAAATCGAGATTTCAAAATTCGCAGGCTGGAACGATATGTCGCTTCAGCGTATGCATTTGAAGTTCCGTTTGCCATAGCTTTGACCAAAATCGATCTAGTTGAAGATGTCGATTCGTTTATCGAAGCAGTTCACGGAACTTTGAACGATGTGCCGATAGTCGCATTGAGTTCACTAGATGGTCGTGGATATGCTGCTTTGCAGCAATTCTGCGGCCCTGATAAGACCATTGCCTTCGTCGGTTCAAGCGGTGTCGGCAAGTCGACTCTAATCAACTCGCTGCTCGGAAAAACCGTTTTGGAAACTGGTGGCATTCGCGAAACAGATGGTCGCGGTCGACACACGACTACGCGAAGGCTGTTGTTGCATCGAGAAGACGGCACTGCCATCATCGACACGCCAGGAATGCGTGAATTCACACTCGCCGAAGCAGACCAGGGAGTAGCTGACGTATTTCAGGAGATCACATCAATCGCAGAGTCCTGCAAATACAAAGATTGCAGACACATCGCAGAACCCGGATGCGCAGTTCTGGAATACGTAGATGATGACCGATTAGACAGCTGGCGCAAACTAGAACGCGAAGCCGCGTTCGAAGCGCGCAAAACTGATCGACGTGCAGCCGTGCTCGAAAGAGACAGATGGAAGAACATCCACAAAGCTAATCGTCGTCGAGAACGCGAACGTGATTTCTAGGGAGCCAACAGGACATCCAAGGAAGCCTGCACGTCTCATTCTAAGGAAGTCGGTACAGCATCACGTTTTTGCTGTCACTGCCAGAAAGCAGCTGTGCACCGTCGCCTGAAAACGCAAACGCCCATCCTGCTGTCAAGCCGGTGTATTTGCAGTCCATTTGACCAGTCGCCGGGTCCCAACGTCCCGCCGTTTTATCCAAACTTCCCGACATAACGTTCCTGCCATCAGTTGTGTAAGCCACTCTCGAAACCCAATCAGAATGTCCTTGCAATTTCAAAATAGGAGCTTTCGCAGCTATGTCCCAAACAATTACTCTTGTATCCGCGCCGCCCGTTGCTGCATTCTTTCCGTCTGGAGAGAACGCAACACTGAGAACCGTGTCGGTGTGTCCGTTCAGCACCGCAAGTGGTGCCAACGTATCAGCATCCACAAGTTTCAGCGAATGATCTTCTAAACCGATTAACACAGTACGTCCGTCAGGCGAAAAAGCAATCGAATGAACTGCACTTGGAGAAACCGATGCCGAGACCTTCATGGCACCAGTATTCATGTCCCAACTTTTCACGGTGCCGTCAAAGTCTCCTGACATCAGTTTTTGACCGTCAGACGAAATTGCCACAGCCCTGACGCTGTTCTTATGCCCGCTCATCGTGCGAAGCAGTGAACCGCTGCCTGCATCCCAGAGCTTGACGAGGAAGTCATCGCATCCAGTGATCACAAACCGTCCATCTGGTGAAAACAACACGGCGCCCACCATGCCGTTGTTGCCTTCCAATTTGAATAATTCTTTGCCCGAAGCTAAATCCCAAATTCGAGCCGACTTGTCTTCGCTTCCAGATACCGCGCGCTGACCATCAGCAGAAAAGTTCAGTGCTTTCACCCAACCAATGTGACCCGCCATCTCTTTTACTTGCTCCATCGTCTTTGACGAAGCTGACATCGGAGAACTTTCTATGGTTTTAGTGACGGTAGTCGTGGTCGTCGTAGTCTCAGCAGGAACGGGTACAGAGACAGTCTCATCAGCTAAAACTCCAGTTGCGCAGCCCATTAGCGCGCAAAAGACGAGAACAACTGTTTGCTTCCTGAAAACTTGGCTCAACATTTCGACCACCTGAAAGAGACAGCAGGCAGTTTACCGCACCGGGCTCAAGGTTGGCCTAAATGACTACCTCCGAGTTTGTCAGCATACTTAGGCGCGTCATTGACAAGCTCATCGCCAAGCTTTTCTAACTCTGGATTCCCACTTGTGTACATAACCTTGCAATTAGGGCTCATAGCATGTTCCAAATCTCGCTTCTGCTTTTCGGTCCACCGCGTAGCAGTCATATGAAGTGTATGAAGCAGACGCATCTTTTGGAATGCTGGAATTGACTTAGCTGTCACTGGACAATTTTCTATATCCAAATAATTGAGGGCAGGTAGTGTGGACAAATAGACGATCGTTTTGTCGTTGACAGCCTTCTCTCCAGTGACATCTAAGCGAGTAATCGTTTTAATTTTGGAAATCGCCAGGATGTCAGATTCATCCACATTGGCTCTGGAAAAATCTAGAATTCTTAGCTTATGCATTCTTTTAAACGCTGCAATAAGAGGTTTTGGGTCAGCGATTTGAGTGCAATTGAATTCCTCAATATGTTCGAAATTTTTCAACTTGGAAATCGAAGCACCCGTTAGTTGTGACCCCGACAAATTGAGGGCAAGCAGATTCGGCATTTCTCCAATAATTTTCAGGCATGAATCGTCAACTGGACTATTTGCTAAATTGAGATTGATGAGCGACTTCTGACTAAGCAGCCCTGTCAAAATTTTCTTTAAATTCACATCCGAGTTGAGAATGTTGACCTGCTCTAATTCGTCTGAGCGAAAACGAGTGATTAAGTGCGGATTTTTGCACAGAAAATTAGACGTCGTAAAATTTAACGGAACAAATTCTCGATAGACGAAGTAGTCTTTCGCCTCCTGGTATTGACCATTGGGAAATTTGATATCTCCTAGAGAGGTGTCTGGAAAAGTAAATTCTCGAGTCAAACCTCCTGAAGCTGACCACGGTCGGTGATTGCTCGGACTGATATCGATTGGATTTGGCCGCCCTGTTGGCACCGCAAAGGTATCTTCCTTTTTTAGTTGAACTTTGGGTTCAATGGCAAGGTCGTCTTTTTCAGATATCACAGACAAACGCCCTGTAAAAAAACCACCCATAAACATAGTCACTAAGAGGAGCACCGCAAGTGGTGCGGAAATTTGAGTGCGAGAAAAACTTGCTTTCTCCGGCTTCAACAACGTTTGAGTAGATGTGTTCTTAAGCACCACAGAAGGTTCAGACGCTCCTGAAACCAAGTGCTGTTCGAGTGCGACCAAATCGGTGCTCAATTCGTGGGCGTTTTGATACCGCTCGTCTGGATTTTTTTCAAGCAGTTTCGCGACAATTAGCTCACTGGCATCGGGAAAAGTCATTCCCAGAGATGCTTGCTTGAGTGAGACCGGACGCTCATTTTGGTGCTTTATCATCGTTGACAGAGCATTATCAGCCAGTATCGGCGGAGCACCAGTGAGGCATTCATACATCACGCAACCGAAAGAATAAAGATCTGAACGATGATCTGTCGCAATGCCAGCACACTGCTCGGGGCTCATGTAGAGCGGACTTCCAAAAATTTCTCCAGTGCGAGTCAAAGTCAACTGATTGAAAGTGTCCAGTCCAGTTAGCTTAGCAATGCCAAAATCAACCAGCTTGACGTTGCCATCGGCTATTTCACTGTCGTTGCCAATCATGATATTGGATGGTTTTATATCACGATGAATAACGCCGCGATCGTGAGCGTAAGCCACAGCGAAGGCGACTTGAATCATAATCTTCAGAGTTTTTTGCAGCGGCAGGCGCGTCTTTTCTTTCAAGACATCCGCGAGAGATACTCCGCGGACAAGGTCCATAACGAAATAAGGACGATCGTCGGGAAGAAGACCAGAGTCGTGAACTTTGATCAAATTCGGATGATCTAGTTTATTGGCGGCTCGAGCTTCATTATCAAAACGGCGCCAGGCAACATCATTTGTGTGCTGATTGTTCAAACATTTGAGAGCAAATTCAGTGCGCAATTGCAAATCGCGAACCTGGTACACGCTGCCCATGCCACCTCGTCCGAGCAGATTGATGACAAGATATTTGTCCATGATTATCGAGCCAGCATTAAAATCAACTGCGACAGAAGACTTATTCGAGTCATCCGCCAATTCTGTTGAATGTGTTTGCTGGAATTGGTCGTCCATCTTCTGAATTACTACTCAGGTTGATCTTGATTTAACTGCTGGACGCCACCTACATCATTCCCGAAAATCTCGAAACTGAACTATGCGCAGAAGAACTCAAAATCCAAACAGCGACTTCGCGGCGGCGTGATCTATCTCGCTGTCGTCACCATGCCGGTTTTCAGAGTTACCATGCCGAATTTCAGAGTCGCTATGTCGACTTTCAGAGTCGCCATGCCGATTCTCATAATCGCCATGCCGGTTCTCCGAATCGCCGCGCTGGTTTTCAGAGTCGACTGCTGATTTCGGAATTTTATCTGATTCTTCGATTTCCTTCAGCCGTGGTCCTTCTTTGACCGTTTTCAGAAATTGGTAGGTCTGCGCTGAAGGTTTGAATCCATTGGTATGGGAAACCTCAGTTCCTGCTTGTGAAGTCACAACAAGCGACGGTACTTGCACAACCATGTATTTCTTGTACAGTTTTCTGATCACTCGACGCTGCTCGCCTTCGAACTGATTCGCTCCAGGCACTATTATTGGATAGAAATCGTTCAAGATGCACGCTGCCACCATTCTGTTGGAGAAAACAATGTCTTCCATCATCTGTGTTTTTGGGCTGCCGTCTCCTACAAAGTAGAGCAAGAGAGGCTTATCTTGGGCTTTGGCGATGGTTTTCAACTCGGTGTACGGTCGCCAATTGACGAACTTCAAAGACACTTGCTGCGAATGACCGGCCCACAAAGCGACGCGAAAAATCACCAAACCAATCGTCACGGCTAGCAACCAAATCGGAATTCCGTTTGTCGCTCCTTTTCTACTCAGACGCATAATTTATATCCCGCCAATTCAGTAGAATATTGCAGAGAACCAGACCAACAGCCAGGTTCATCAGGTACGTCACCAGCGGATAGATATCAAACGTTGAGTTTGTTAGAAAATCAAAAACGAAAAATCTTGGTGCGATCAAATCACTTACTTGTGTCACCAGGTTATTCAACCCTGTGAGCAAATCATCTGGATTACAACTGACTAACAGCGGCACGAAGTGTTTGTACACCCACTCGTAAATGCCCAGATGCTTGAGGACATTTGTCGTCGTGGAACTGTAAACAGGAACATAAAAGTCAAAGTCAAAGATCAAATGATTGAGTCCAATCAATTCGAGAGCGATGACACCGTATCCGAACAGCTGGCGGGTCGGTAGAAGTGACACCAGAACGAGAGCAATGCAAATGCTCAGCGCGTCCAAACATCTTTCGATAAACGAGCACACGACCATCAACATCGTCCAATGGTGCGTCACCGTTTCACCCAAAATACACAGCATCAAAAACTGCAAAACCGAAACGACACCGACCACTGTTGAAAGTGCGAACCACTTGGTAAAAATGTACTGGGCGCGAGATATTGGGCGCGAGAGTATGAGCGGCAGATAGTCTGAACCACCGCCCTGCGCGGCACCACCGCCAGCTATATTCTGCGAGACGATGATCGACAATCCGAACAGCAATGCGCAAGTATAAGACGAAACCGCATCATTGTGCGCAGTAGCAGAATTTGGATCTGCGAGCGTCGTCAACGGAAGGACGAAAATGAAACCGAAAGCAATGACGTAAAACACGTAATGTTTCGACATTCGCTTCAAAGTGTAGAGGTAAATAGCCTTGCTGATCATGGTTGGCTGAGCAAACCCTCGGTCGATACAGCCGGTGCGCCATCGAACAGTCGCTCCAACGTCGTTTGTTCTGGTTGGGCAGATTGAACTCTCACGCCTTCAGTGATCAAATTGCGCAATAGACTCGCGGAAATTTCGCTATTGACGACGGAGAATTTCGCACTTAAACCAGATTGCGACAATAACGTGGCACTGGCGGATTGAGCGCATCTTTGAAGCGTCTCGGTTATATCTGAGCCGTCGCTACTATCTTTATCCAGCCATTTTACGAATAACACATATGGGCGTTGGGCTACTTCTTCCAGAGTCTCAATCGCTTCGATTTTTCCAGCTCTTATAAATGCAACTCGATCGCAAACGCGCTCCATTTCGTCAAGATGGTGAGAGTTAAGCACCACGGTAATTTTTTCTTCCTTGAACTGTCCAAACAACTGTCTCAATAACACGTTGCCCGGAGGATCCATACCAGAACCTGGTTCATCGAGAAAGAGAATCTTCGGCTTACCAATTAACGCTTGCGCGAGCCCCAATCTTTGCAACATACCGCGTGAGAAGGTTCGAATGACTCGATTCCAGCAATGCTCCTCCAGACCGACTCTATTCAAGACACCCTCGATATCGGCGGCAGCAGTTTCTGGTGGCTGGTGCGCCAGCATATGGTGCATCTTCAAAAACTCTTTGGGCGTGAGCCAACCTTCGAAGCTCGGACGTTCCGGCATGAAACCGATCACTTCGCGCACAGCCAGGTCGTCTGGATTGATACCACCAATGGTGATCGTGCCCGCATCTGGTTTGATCAAGGCCAGCAAGCAACTCATCAAAGTTGTTTTACCGGCACCATTCGGTCCAATCAAACCAAAACACTCTCCTTCGGAAACCTGAAACGAGATGCCATTCAGGGCCCGCTTGCGCGCGCCGGTATAGGACTTGATCAAAGTATCGACGACTATTAAGGGAGAGTTATCCATGTCGCTCTATTTTAGCGATTATTCAGAGAATCGCTAATAATTACTCCGTCCTTCAAGCGCACGACGCGTCGGGCATAGCTGGCAATATCGTTGTCGTGTGTTACAAGGATGACAGTAATTCCTTGTGTGAAGAGTTCCTCGAGCAGGGTCATAATCTCTTTTGACGTCTGACTGTCAAGAGCACCCGTCGGCTCGTCAGCCAGCAAGATTTTCGGATTGTTGACGAGTGCTCTAGCAATAGATACACGTTGCTGCTGTCCACCCGACAACTGATTCGGTCGGTGGTTCATTCGGTCTCCCAGCCCTACCAGCCGCAGAGCATTTTGAGCGCGAGGTAGTTGTTCCTCTTTACTCGCTCGAACACTACCACGAGCGTAGATGAGTGGCAACATGACGTTGTCCAGAGCAGTCATGCGTGGCAGAAGGTTGAACTGCTGAAAAACGAATCCGATAGTTTTGTTGCGAATAGCAGCAAGCTCATCTTGCGAATAATTTTGAACTTGCTCTCCATTCAACGAATACTTTCCGCTTGATGGGCGATCCAAACATCCAAGAATATGCATTAACGTTGATTTGCCGGAGCCTGAGGTTCCCATGATTGCAATGTACTCACCGCTCATGACCTTCAGGTCGATGCCGCGTAGCGCATGAACCGGCGTCGCATCTAAATCATAAACTCGCGAAACTTCTTTCAGCTCGATCATCACTCGGCCCGCAGCGCAACAATTGGATCTAATTTCGAAGCCTGTCGAGCTGGATAAATTCCGAAAAACAGACCGACTAAAATCGAAACGGTGAACGACATAATCACCGAAAGTGGTGTCACTTCAGTTTTCCACGAAGTAAAGTAATTGATGGCGTATGAGCTACCTATGCCCAATAAAATACCGACAATTCCGCCCGTCAATGAGAGCACTGTCGCTTCCACGACAAATTGCATAAGAATGTCTCGATGACTGGCGCCCACAGCTTTGCGAATGCCAATTTCTCGCGTGCGTTCTGTCACTGACACCAACATAATGTTCATAATGCCAATGCCACCAACGAGCAAGGAAATACCCGCTGTCGATCCCAAAAGCAGCGTAAATACTGAAGACATGGCTTCTGAAGTCTGCAACAAGTCTTTCTGGGTGCGCAAATAAAAGTCGTCTGGATTTGGTGAATGAATGTGGTGGCGCAAACGTAGCAAATTAGTGATCTGAAACTGAGCGGGTAGCGTTTCTTCCTCACTTTTCGCTTGCACCAAAATGTATTGGACAGTCTTTCCTTTCACTGAGTTGAAACCGAAAATTCGATTGTAGGCTGTGCTTAGCGGCACGAAGATTTGGTCGTCCATGTCACGAAATGCTGTTACACCCTTGCGCTCCATCACTCCGACAATATCGAAGAATTCACCTCGAATCAAAACTTTTTTACCGACCGGATTTTCGCCTGGTGCGAACAAATTATCGACGACAGTTTGACCCAGCACGCAAACTCTCGTGCTGTGATCCATATCTTGTTGGGTGATAAATCTTCCTGATTCAGGGTGAAAATTGCGGATAGTTGTGTATTCAGGAACAGTGCCCGAGATGTTAGTGGAGGTGTTTTGACCAGCAAACTGAACCTGTTGCGTACTGTCATAACCAGGAGCGACTTCGGCAACAGCAGGGCAGACCTCACGAATCGCCTCCACGTCGGACATCGTCAATCCCACAGACGAGCCCATTCCCATCGATACATGACCAGCACTCTGGGCGCCCGGTCGAATGAAAATCAAGTTCAATCCCAATGCTTGAATCTGACGTTCAGATTCTAGCTTGGCACCGTATCCGATGGCGAGCAGGGCAATGACAGCAGCGATACCGATGACGATACCAAGCACAGTCAAGCTGCTGCGCATTCGATTGGCAACGATGCCTTGCCACGCCAGTACGACTAACTCCCAAACACTCATGGCGCCTTACTTACCGCCGTTGAATCCTCTCGGGATGGGAGGCTTGTTATGCTTGCCGCCACCACCGCCTCTGGATTCTTTAGAACCGCTATTCGGGTCTGCATAGCCTTGCTTCTCCAGCTGATCTTTATTCAACCCGACAAATATCTGATCTCCCTCTTTCAATCCATGCAAAATTACTGTGGACGAACCAGAAGTAGTTCCAGTTTTGACAGGCTTGAATTTTGGTTGACCATCTTTATCAGGAATCAGCACTCCAGTTTTCCCCATCTGGGAGCTTACGCATGATGTCGGCACAAGCAAGACGCCATCTTGCTTTCCTGCCACGAATTCGCTATTCACATTCATGCCGGCCATAAGGTAATGTTTCGGATCGTCATCGATCGTCGTATGAACTTCAAATGTCGTGACGTTGAGAGTGACCACCGCCTCTGGTGCAATCAGATTGACTCTGCCGTGAAACGTTTTGTCAGGATAAGCGTTGGCAACTATCTCGACTGGCTGACCGATCTTGATGTGCTCCATATCTGTCTCGGATACTTGTGCCACCAATTCCAGATTTCCAGCTAGCGCAACAATTGAACTCGACGTTGCAGATGTCGTGGCGGCCGAAGTTGTGGGCGTGACAATGGCGCCTTCATCAGCATACTTTTGCGAAATAACGCCAGCAAAAGGGGCTTTGATGCGTGTGTCGTTCAACTGACTTTGCAGGTAATGATAATTCCCTTCAGCTTGTTCCATCGAATATTTTGCTGCGCGAATGTCTTCTTCACGATTGCCTTTTTTCGACATCGCAAACTGTTGCTTCGAGCTTTCCAGGTCGGCCATCGCTTGAGCTAGTGAAGCCTCTGATTGACGAAGCTCTTGCTGAGCCTGTTTCAGTGTTACTTCAGTAACTTCTGCTTGAGTGGTGGCATTAAGACGATCTTGATCTGAGATTGCACCTTGCTTGGCCAAAGTAGACAACCTCTTTGAGTTGGTGGCATCGCGCACCAACTGAGCCTGGCATGATTTCACTTGCGCTTGTGAACGACTGACAGCCTGCTCTGCAAATCGAACTATGTTCTCATTCTTAGCTAACTGCGCTTCAGCGTTTGCTACTTCCTCAGGTCTGTTACCGTGAAAAGACTTGTCGTAATTCGCCTTCGCCATGCTGAAGGCAGACTTTGCGGCCGCTACTTGCCCGACCAAATTGCTGTCGTCCATGAGCGCAATGAGCTGACCTTTTTTAACCAGCTCACCTTGTCGAACAAGAAGCTTGGTCAATAGTCCGGTCACTTTCGGGCTGATCTTCACTTCGTTGTAAGGCTTAATTACACCAGTCGCAGTGATCTTCAAATCAACTGTTCCGCGCGTAACAGGCACCAAATTTTTCGCATTCTCTTCAGCAGTTGAACCACCAAAAGATTTGCCAAACCAGTGATTGGAATTGCCAATAAAAATGACGGCCGCGGCAGCAACCACTGCCACAGTGCCGAGAATCAGACCAGCTCGCATTCTGCCTGGCTTTTGCGACGAGCTTCCTTCAACTTTCGTCTTCTCTTGAAACATCTATTTGTGCTGCCACCTTCGCTTTCAATGAAGCTTCACTTCGGTGAGTTTGTTTTTTTTTAGAACGCTTCAAACAAAATCTGACCAACTTCGCCCATGAGCTTAAACGTCTCCCTGTAGACATCGGGATCTAAGTTATTGAAGTTCTGCGGTTGAGACAAGACGATTCCGGCATGTGCCTTGATCACCATCTCACTAAATTTGGCGTACTCCTCCAAGTGCAACAGATTTTCGAAGACACCGGGATACTTAACGAAGCGTTCTGCTTCCATTGTATTGTTGAACGAGAAAATAAATGACTTTTCCATACGCCTATCTTGCAAATGCTGCCCCTGTGGCTCAAACAGAAGTAGTCGGGCAACGAAGGCCATTAATCCGTGTGTCATGCGCGGCGAGATGGTCATCGAAAGAGCATCCTCTCGGGGCGGATCGTTGGGATCGTCTATCACTTGCGTTTCGAGAGTATAAGTCACTCCAAAAGGCCAGCCAGCTTTAATAGCCTGCAGCGTTGCTGGAAATCCTAGAACTGTTCCCTTGATGGTGACTTCGAACCGAGTATCTTCGACGACTCGACCTTCAATCATCTGCGCCATCATTTGTAATTTTTGCGGCGACAGGTCGCTCACTGAGAAATTCTCCGGCTTGTGAGCAACATACTCATTGAGCGGGCTTCTCCGTCAAGTCAGGATCAGCCACTTTCTGATCGGGCGATTGAACAAACATATCGACCGCACTCTCTTTTTTCTGCTTCGCTGCACGAGCAGTCTTTGGTGCTTTCGGCTCCTTCGGTTGCTTGGGCTTCTTCTCGCCACCACCGGCGCCACTAAACAATCCGTGATGCTCTTTTGCTGGTTTTGTTGCTGAAGCAGTCGCTGTCGGCTCTTCCGGAGTTGATTTAGCCCCAGCGTTTGGCGCGATCACGTGCATCTGCAGATCAGATTTGTCAGATTTATCGGCACTGAGTTCGGTATCAATCGCGGCAATTTGTTTCTTCGCATCGCGTGAGAATTCCGCATCTGGAGACAAATCTGTAGACCTCTGCAACAAGACTTTAGCCGCTGCCGAATGTCCATCTTTCTGCATCAAGTTGCCCATGCGGTAATACGCGTCGGCCATATTTGGATTCGCCTGAATAGCCAGATAGTAGTAAGCGAGCGCCGTCATCACATCTTTCTCGCCTTCCAAGGCATTGCCCATGTTGTAGTAGGCCGATGCGAAGCCGGGCTCGATTTGCACTGCTTGCTTCCATTTCTCTTTCGCTTCTGTGGTTTTGCCGCGAGCGTACAATACAGTTCCGTAGCCATTAAGAGTCGTAGGACGGTCTGGCTTCAGCTGCAGAGCTTTCTCGAAAGCTTCCATCGCCTTTGGATAACTTCTTTGAGCGGCATAAATGCCACCCAGATTGCTCCAAGCCTCCTCCATGCGCGCATCTGCTTCGATTGCGCCCTTATACTCAGCAATAGCCTGGTTCAAAAAGCCAGCCTGGTGCAGTTCTACGCCGCGATTGTAGCGTTTGAAAGCTTCTTCGGCGTAAGGTCTCGTATCGGCGTTTCCGCTCGCGGCTGAAGCCGCTGGAGCAGTCGCAGGTGCCGCAGGTTCTGGGTCAGCCGGGACTGCGACAGATTTATCGGCAGGCATTGCTTGCAGGTCGGCCGCGATTGAAGCCTGATCGGCTGACATCGACAGCAACAGAGTCAAAGTTAAGGAAAGGGTCGAAAATCTCAGCAATTCTGTTTTCCCGTCTATCGAAACCATGGTTATTGAATATGCACTAGTGTATAAAACAGCCAGCACAGCTGGTCCCCACGTATTATAGCCTGCTCGCAAAGATTCAGCTTCAGCGCATCGTGCGACCACCGCTAGCAGCCGCTAATCCTTACCACCACCGACTCCATACGTACTTCTCACATTTACGAACAGGGCTTCCCACGGTAAATTGGGAATACAGCTATTAGATTCATTTCGTTTTGGGAGACGCATGGCCCCCGAGAAGCCAACTATTGAGGTGCCGCCGGTTTTGCCGGTTGAGGTTCACGAGCCCGCTACCACCGACGAAAGTAGCGAAAATGCCGACCAGTACGCCGCCACGAGGGCTGCGACCTGGGGACCGAGCGCGACTATGTCTTACCAACCCTGGATGCCCCAACTGGCCCGAGAAGGACCTACTTCTGGCTCGCTCGACATGGTTAGCGGCGCCGTCACGCCAGGCGACACGACGCAGCCTCAAGCCGACGCGGTAGTGCGGCAAGACGAAGCTATAAACGCCCCAGACACACCAGAGGCGGCGGCTAAGCGCGCCCAAGATTTCATAGACGCTCTTAAGAAGCTCGGGGTCGACCAGAGCAGCGCCGTCGAAGTGGATGAGAACGGCAAACCGCTCAAGCCGCGCGACGCTAAAGATGTGAAAGAAATAGTCCTGCGCGAAGGACATAAAGAAGGCGATCCGAAACCAAACTTCATCATTGATAAAGATGGAAAGATCCACGAAGTGATCGATCCAAACAAAGAACGTGGCGCAGGCGACGGCGCGATGATTGTCGAAATCGACCCGAACACTGAAGGTCACGCAGCGACACAAGCACAACGCACCGCGGCGCAATCTATGATCGAAGCAATTAAAGCCAGTTATCACAATTCAGGAGTCTCTCCTGACATTCCAGATGATTTGATTACAGCGGCTAATGCTGCCGATCCACCTCCAATCTTCCGCACTCGCCCTAGTGGCGGCGGTAGTGGCAGCGTCATTGGTGGCGCCGGTGGTGGCGGAGGAGGCGGCGGCGGTCGCGGCTTCTCCGGCGGAGGTATGGCTGGCGCAGGCGGTCCTGAGCGACACATGTCACGCCCACCGCAAGTAGGCAATGATGGTCATCTGCAGTCAAGAATTCCGCAAGATTCGCCACTCTTCAAAGCACTAGACACGACCAAGTTGCCTGACAGAATCATCGCTGCTACAGCAGGGTTGGAATCGGGCGGCAAGTTAGACGTGATCAACCACAATGATGCAGGTCACGGCTGGTCAGTTGGAATCAGACAGTGGAACCAGCAAGCCGGAGAACTCCCGAGCTTGATTCAGGCGATGTACGATCGCGATCCAAACAAGTTCAATCAAGACTTCGGTCAATTTGCGGGTCAACTGGTCAAGAACGGAAAAGTTGATGAGAACTTCGTTCGCCACACAAACTTCAACGCGCTCGGTCCAGGATTTGAGCAAGGCATGAAGCAAGCTCTCAATGACTTCCAAGATGTACAGATCGCATTGGCTCGCCAGTGGGCACAATCAGGAATTGACTTAGCTCAGAAATACGGCATGAAGAGTGAACTTGGCTTTGCTGAAGTTGCTGACGCTGTCAATCAATATGGATATGGTGGCGCCGAAAGTAGATTGCGTCGATTAGGCACCGGCGGTGATGAAGCATCACGCATTCAAGCATTCGACAACGCACTCGGAAGTCAGCGTGGAAGCCGCTTGGCGCAGCTGTCTACTAAGTTCTCTGCGGATAAAACAGCAATGGCCTAATTGAGAGCCGACTTGGAAGCCGGCGGCCCCAGCCGTTTTGGAAAACGGCGCTCCGTTTCTTACTGCTGCTTTTTCATTTGTGCGGCGAGTCCGCGTAGTCCCAGCAAGTAGCTGTCTACGCCGAATCCGACTACTACGCCAGACGCGAAGTCGGACAAATATGTTTTGTGCCTGAACTCTTCGCGCGCGTGAATGTTCGACATGTGCACTTCTACAAACGGCAGCGCCACTGCCTTTAGCGCATCGCGCAACGCGATCGATGTGTGTCCATAGGCAGCAGGATTGATCAAAATTCCATCAAACTTTTTGCCGCCCATGCACTCGTGAATCTTTTCTACCAACTCACCTTCGATGTTCGATTGGTAAGCGGTAACTTCAAGACCAAGCTCCTCTCCAAGCTTGGTCAAAGCGACATTAATTTCCGACAAGCTTGAAGCACCATAAATGTCTGCTTCTCGTTTGCCCAACAGATTCAAATTGGGTCCGTTGATTACAAGAACGCGATGATTTCCCGAAGAACCTGAACCAGACCGGCTCGACTTATTCGGCTTCATCTTCTTTCATTGCTTCGAGCGCACACTGCGCTTCGCCAAGAAACGGATCGTTTCTGGCTAGCAACCGCTCAGCCCGCACCAGTCCAATAAACTGAGCGAGAAGGTCTTTGACGGTCATCGGTTCGCCGCCGTGGTCGACTTCTTCAGTGATCAAGAACATCGCTGATGCCAGCAAAACTCGTGCTTCCACTTGACCGAGTTCGGTGCTGTGGATAATTTCGTTCAGGCTCGTTGGGTCAGCCTTCGTGTCGAAAATCAATGCCTTGCAGAACTGCAAAACGTTGCCTTTGAGGGGCTTGGTGCGCTCGGCAGGCAGCGAAGCTGCAGCGCGGATAAGGTTCAAGCGGTTGCTCGCATCGCCCAGCGACTCGGCGCTGTCGACGAGGTTTCGCACCTGGTTGGCTTTGGTGTTGAATTGGCGGCGCAGTTCATTCTCAGCCACTGAAGCAACTGGCTTCGTTGCCGAGTCGAAACGCTTATCGTAGTAATCCTGCACTTGTTGACGCTTGAGTTCTACACCAAACGGCATCAGTTCGAGAAATATGGAACCGAGACCCTCTAGCTGAGCCTGCAAGTACATCAATTCATCTTGGGAAACCGACAAGCTCTTCTCCTTTCAACTCCCGATCCGCAAACGCTCAGCTGATTGTATGCGGTTTGTGATTTTGCGGTCCAGCGTTCCAGCCAATTATTGCAAAGGCTATCAAAATCCGTTCGATTATTCTAACCGCTTGGCACTTCATTAGTGGTGCTATCGCTGATGCAAAGCAGCTTTTCAATCTCAGCTGCCACATCGTCAGGCGCCAGGTTAGCGGTTTCGATCGTATAGCGAGCCATGCGATATTTTGTTTCACGAGCAGCAACAAGTTCATTCAGGCGCTTCTCTTTACTTCCATCGTCGCCACTGGCGAGCAATGGGCGCGTCTGGTCGGTTTTCAATCGGTCGAGAAGACAAGATGGTGGAGCGAACAGACAAACAACCAGTCCGAGCTTTTCAAGCTTCTGCAAATTGCCTGGCGTGACGATTATTCCGCCACCTGTGCCGAGCACGAAATTCGTCCAGTTTTCGTTTGACATCTCATCGAGAATATTCGACTCAAGCTGCCGGAAATAAGCCTCACCATGCTCGGCAAAGATCTCAGACACGGAACAGCCGTGGCGCTCCTCGATAACGCGATCGGTATCGAAAAAACGCCGATTCGATCTTTCAGCTAGAAGTTGACCAACTGAAGTTTTTCCCGAGCCAGGCGGTCCGATCAAGACAACATTGGAGTGAGTCAAAACAAGTTCTCAGTTAACGCCGCCGGCAGAAGCCAGACCAGACTTTCTGTACGCCAGCTCTATTTTATTATGAGCATCGGAAAGTCCAGGATTTAAAGCGAGAGCGCGCTTAAACTCTCTAATTGAACCGGAGTAATCCTTCATGTTGTAGAGAGCCAGTCCCAGTCCGTAATGCGATGATGCCAAATCTGGTGCTAGTGTCAGTGCGGTCTGAAATTCTTGAATCGCCTGTCGATAATTGCCTGCCAGGGAAAGCAAGGTGCCTAGATGATTGTGTGCCATCGGCTGTTTCGGGTTAGCTGCAACTGACTTTTTGAAAGCTTCTTCGGCAGGTCCATAACGACCTGTGCCAGCAAATATGGTGCCTAAGTTGAACGAAGCTTCAGCGTCTTTTGGATTGAGCGAAAGTGCTTTTTCGAATTCTACCTGCGCGTGTTGACTGTCGCCTTCGGCTTGATAAGCCAATCCTAATGCATTATGTGTAGTGCCGTGGTCTGGCTCGAGTCTTGCTGCAGTTTCCAACTCTTGCACCGCAAGATAGGAATTGTTGACGAAAAGCGCAGCCAGTCCCAGTTTCTCGTGAGCAATAGCAGATTGAGGTTCAGCTGCTATGACATTTTTGTATTCCTGCATCGCTTCAGGTATTCGATGCGCCTGCATCAAAGCTTGACCGCGAGCCAAACTTGCCAGAGTCTTCTGATTCAATTGATGGTCGGTCGACGGTTGCGCAACTGCAACTGGTGCAGATTTTTTACCCGGACCTGAACCGAAGACGATATCTTTATTGAGAGCGTCCAGTTCGGCCACTACTTTCTCATGCTGTCCCAGTTCGCCATACACGCGAGCTAGAGAACTGTGCGCGGCGGCAAGTTCGACATTCAATTTAGATACATCAAGAACGGTTTTCGCCGCAGCAGCTTTGTCACCTTTAGCTCGCAGTTCTTTTTCTTGCGCACTCAATAAAAGGATTTGCGATCGCGAAGCTTGCACCGCTCTTTCGAAGTGTCCCACTGCGGAGGTGAAATCACCCATCCCTGCATAGATGAGCGCCACTCGATTGTGCAGCGACGGGTCGCTTGGCGTCTTATTGATCTGATCCAACAGCTGGTCAGAAGCTTGGTCGAGAGACTTCAAATCTTGCCCGGCACTGGGTCGCGAGTTCGGACGCGAGATGCTTCCCATAATGACCGGCACGAAGTTGTTCAGCATGCGGTTACCATCTTCCGCAATCTGGTTCATACTGGGCAAGGACGCACAGTTTATACCAAGCGAGCTAAACGGAATGACCGGCAGTGAAACTAATAAAAGGGCGCCACAAAACAGCATCAGCAGGCGTGTTGTGCGCCGACTCTTTGGTAGGGGTGCTGCTAGCTGGGTGTTGCTTGCCAACTGACTATTTGTCGCCTGATTATGATGAAGTGAATTTAGACTAATTGCGCCCAGCGGCTCAGTCAATGCGGGAATTACTAATTACACCTGCAATTGTTACGCCCGGACGGTATAGGTAGGGTTAAGACGGCTGGTTGGTTAAGCGCAGTCTGGATTTTTAACGGGCTTTGTAATACAGGATTACGGTTCCCAGTATTCCGATGACTATGTTCGGCAACCAGGCAGCGACTACGGGATCTAAGCGGCCGGCTTCTCCCAATGCGCCCGAGCTTGATTGCAAGACGTAATAGAGGAAAACGATACCGGCTGAATAGATAAGACCCAAGTTACTGCGCGATCTTCGGCCGAGGAGACCCAATGGCGCACCTGCTAGAGCAACGATCAAGCAAGCGAGCGGCTGCGAGAATTTCTGATTGAATCGCACCAACAAGTCATTCGTGACTGCGTTTGAGTGCTCCAAAATTTTGATGTAGTTCCAGAGCTCGATCATGTTCATATCTTTCGGCGAAGTCTTGCCTGTTTCCAGGGCAGCCTGCGCATTTTTTACGCCAGGAAGCACTAACTTTTCGAACTGTAGGATTCGAGTGATATCGCTACTGCCTGAGAGCACATAGGTTCGCCCCTTCTCCAGAGTCCACTCGCCGTGGTTGAACATGCCTTGCGCGGCACTGATGATCTGCACGAGTTTGTCTCTCGTGAAGTCGAGAATGATGACGTTGAAAATACTTTTGCCGTTGTAATAACCGATGTAAAAAATGCGGTCCAAAGTCAAATCTTTGCCGCGCTCCATGTAAGTGAAGTTGGCTTGACCCGTGGGAAGTTCGCTCTTGTACAAGGCAAGGAATTCGAGCTTCTTAGAGGTGCGGTTAGCGACCGGCACGATACCTTCGTTGATACCAAAGCTGATGAAACTTGTAATCAAGCCGAACATCAATGGTGCCACCATGATGCGATAGAAGCTGATGCCGCTTGTTCGCAACGCAATAATTTCTGAGTCGCTACTCAATCGATTGAATACGATCAAAGTACCGAGCAACACCCCGATCGGGATCGTCAAAACGATAATTTCAGGTAAGTGCAATCCCAGAATGGCAAACGCCATATCCCATGGCACGCCTGATCTCATGATCAAATTGAAGATCGTCTTCAATTGGTCTGCGCCGAAATAGACACCAGTTACGATACCAATACCGAACAATAATGGTTGCCAGAATTCGTTGGCAATGTATCGGTCTAGCATCTTTGTGCCGAAAGTCAGGCTCATCATAGTGAGAAGTCCTCCCCGAGATATTGCTTGCGGGCAACTGGGCTATCAGCTACTTCTCGCGATGTTCCTGCCACCAAAATTTTGCCGTGGTCGATCAAATAAGCTCGGTCGCAAATTTTCAGTGTTGCTCTTGGATTGTGGTCAGTCAGCAGAACGCCGAGGTTCCACTGATCTCGCACACGACGAATCAGACCTTGAATGTCTGCAATCGAAATTGGGTCGACCCCTGTGAACGGTTCGTCCAACAAAATGAATTCTGGCTCTGTAGCGAGACAGCGAGCTAACTCCAGTCGTCGGCGTTCACCCCCTGAGAGTTGCACCGCAATTACACTTTCCAAATGATCCAGACCGAACTGTTCGAGTAACGCTTTACTGCGACGGTCTTGCTCAGCGCGTTTGATGCCCTGCATTTCCAAAATCAAACGCATGTTGTCTGAGACGGAGAGCTTTCGGAAAATCGAGTTTTCTTGCGGCAGATATGCTAAACCCATTCTGCTTCGCAGATGGATAGGGGCTTTGGTCAGATCTTTGTCTTCGAGTTTGATCGTGCCTTTTTCTGGCACAACTAGCCCGAGCACCATATCGAATGATGTCGTCTTACCTGCTCCGTTTCTTCCTAACAGACCAACAACTTCTCCGCGTTGCACGTGGAAGCTGACTCCATCAACAACACGACGACCACCGTAGCTCTTTTGCAAGCTATCGATGTACAGAGTTTTCTTGTCAGAATTTACTTCTTGTTCGACCTGGACTGAACGCCCAGCATGGAAGGTCGGCATTGCTATTCGGTCGCCTCAATCTTGGTTGAACTCACTTTCGTGTTTGGTGTAGTCGAAACTTGGCTCTTGTTACCAGCTACCGCTCCGTCTTTAGGTGCAGCGGGTGCAGGTGGCGTGACGCTCGGAACGTTCGGAGTCAACTTGATTGGTTCACGCTTGCCGCCCATACTGCCTGGCATTCTGGCATCTGAGGCCTGCCCTGGAGTCTGCAAAATGTATGCTCTCGTGTTTCCCTGTGCGAGCACCTTTCGGTCGTTCACCATCATGGTGATCTTGTCGCCAATCCAACGCTTTCCAGGTTGAATGATCTGCGAGCGACCGGTGAACACTAATTTCTCTGCCTGCCCATCGATGTTTCGTACGAGCACCACATTAGGTCCAACGCCGGTGGTATCGCCATAACGAACTTTGACGTTGCCCTGTGCAGCCATACGTCCTGAGTCTTTACTGTAGTCTTGCGCATCAGAGTCGATATACATCGGCTCGCCATTTTTGTTGTCGATATCGAAGTCGAAGCCCTTGCCACTAGATTTGGTGGCAGTCTTTCCATCGGCTAGCTTTACGTCTTGCCCGCCGCTTGGTCTGGAGAATGTGGAAGCTTTCGCACTGTCGGCAGCTTTGCTGCTCGGGTCGCTGTACTTAGCACTGCTGTCAGTGAACGCTGTGGTGTCACCGGATCTTCCAGATTTACTGGAGACTTCTTGGCTGCCGTCGTCAGGGCCCCCTTTTTTAGGTCCATCCCCTTTCTTCTGGATGACCTTCGATCTTACGTTTCCTGTTGCTTGCAGCCTCTGCGTGGCTAGGAAGTATGTCATTGTGTCCGCTTGCGTATTGTTTTCGTTTTGCGTTGCGGAGACATGTCCTGTAAATAGCGCCGTCTCTGGTTTCGCATCAGCTCCGTAAACTAACTGCAGCCGGTCTGATATCACCAGAATATCGCCGTGCTTCACGTGCACGTCGCCTCGGGCTTCGAACCTACCCGTATCGCGGTGGTACTCCTGATAACGGGAGTCAGTGATAATTTTTTCTGGCGGTCCTTTTGCAGGGGCATTAGCCTTCGCTGTTTTCGCCTGATCGGTTTTCGTTTGAGCGGCAGCCGAAACCGTCGGTGGTGCCATTAATTGTTCTGTTGTCGGAGTCTCAGACATGCCTGGGCGCGCATCACCAAGGTCGTCATCGGCAGCAGTTCTTGGAACAATTGGAGATTTGACAGCAGGCTTGGTCGCGACTTCTGGAGTGGCAGCCTTCGCTGCATCACCTTGCGCATCGCCAGCTTTTGTAGGCCAGTTGATTTGACCAGATTTGGTCATGCCTGATTTAGCCTTGGGCGCTTTCGCAACTTTCGGCGCAGCAGGTTTCGAACCAGGCTTCGCTGGAGCAAAACCAGGAGTGTTCAAGTCTTGCTCGGCAACTTCCGAGCTTGGTCCGGCAAGCGGTCCACCGAGTGGTGCATTCTGCAAAACTTCTGAGTGAGCGTGTCCATCAGCAATAATTTTTTGACTGGCAATTTCGAAAATCAAAACATCAGAGTCGATTTTGTTTGCGCCCTGTGTCAGATGCGGATGCCCTGTGAACACAGCCTTCTGTGGACTGCCACCAGCATCTCGATAGAGTGTCGCCATCGGTGCAACGACGACGCTATCCTTATATGTCACTCGAACACGCCCGCGTGCAACAACGTGACCTTCACCGAATTCTTGTTCATCAGCCTGAATGTCGATAGGTCCGCCGGCTGCCATCATTCCTTGAGCATATGCACCAACAGGTTGCAACAACAAACCAAACAACGCCAATGCGGCCATTGTCTTGTTTTTGTTTCTAACGCTAATGGTTTTGAGAACCAAGTAAAACCTGCCTTCTACATGTGGCCCATGAATGAATGGGTGTTTCCTACGATTTTGATATTTTCGAACTGCGCGCCCTTATCGAGATGGCCAGAGCAAGTATCGCCCGTCACCTTGGCTACCCCAGGCCACAAGATATTAACATCACCTCTGGCGACAAACTTGTTTTCTTTGTCTAAATTTACTTCACTGGCTTCCAGTCTGGATTTGCCTTCTTCGCCTTCGCAAATTACATGCTGTTTATCTTTTGATTGAAGGCTGACCTGACGCGTGTTTTCGTTGGCCATTCCGCTTGGAGCAGACATGCGCATTTTCAATTTCGGTCCATCGAAATACTCAACCTTAACTTCATTAAGGTAAACATCTTTCGTATCAGCCTTCATCGTGCCGTCTTTTGCTTGCAAATGCCACTTCACGGTGTTTGCATCGTCGACTTCTTTCAATTCGTAATTAGTGACGGTAGTGGCGGTCTGGTCAGGATTTTTGCTCTTTTCCTCTTTGAAGTCTTTTACCTGAATGTCAGCCATTCTCTGCGCAGAAATCCAAAAATAGATGAGCAGACCTGGAATTGCGAGAGCAACGACGAATTTTATGACTCCGCGAATTTTGTCACGCATCTAACAGATATCCAATAAATAGACTTCGTGTGCCGGTTTCAGAAGCACTGCGTTAGTTTCCCACAGCTCGTAATGCAATTGCTCTTGAAATATTATTCAAGCATTCTTTGAGGTTTCCTTGCTTGAGGTAACCTTCTCCAAGAAAGAAATACGGCGCTGGATTCTGCGGAGCCTGCTTCTGGCAAGCTTTCCACACGTTCATCGAGTCTTCCAAATTTCCTGTAAATTCTGCAGCCAGGTGAGCGCGATAAACGCGGGCCCAGATGTCGTCTGGAGTTCTGGCGAGCAAATCATCCAAATTTTTCAGTGCCAATTCATAATATTGCTTAACTTGAGGCACCACAGATGGTGAAGCCAATTCTAGAGCTCCTTTAATGTGCGGCAGTTGCGAGGCTGGCAGAGCACCAGGAGCACTAGCCACTTTATTAGCCAGCTGCGGTGAGAGCATGCCGAGCATTTGCCCAGCTTGAGCGTTGTTCATCCAATTCTGTTGTTTGCCGAGTGCCTGTGGTGCTGGACTGTTATCGGAAACAGCGGGCACATTCGGATTGGCTGGATTTTTCTTAGCCAGCAAGTAAGCTTTCATGTAATAAGCCCACGCTAAGCCGTATCGAACGCGGTTGTCGTCAGGGTAAGACTTAAGCATCTCTTCATAGCTGGCGATCATCTTGTCGAAATAAACGGCGCCACCTGCAGCTTCAGCCAGGCGACGGGCGCGACGCACTTCCTTCAGTGCATCTTCGACTTTGCTCGTGCGACTCATCGCAACAGCGAGAATGAACGCGGCTTCGGCGCTATCTGGATAAGCAAGAGCTTGTTGGCGAGCCAATTCCACATTATCAGTAGGAATCAAATCTTCGGCAGCCATATTCAGTGACAGAGGCTGACCTGGCTTTAGCATAACTTTTGAGGTGGGATCAGTCGTGGGCGCAATCACCGCAGACGGTGAAGCTGCTGCTTGCACCGCAGCTGACGTACCCGCGGCATCTTGATTCTGAACCGCAGCTGGTGCATCGGTCGTGTTCGGTGCTGTGACCGCGGCACTGCCTGGCGCTGCTTTCTGCTCATCGGCGGCGAAGGCTGTCAGTGACGAACCACTCAGGACCGAGAAAGCACAAGACAGAATCGTTGCCTGGTGCAGACGTGATACCAAACTGTTTCTATTCATAAGATTATCTAGTCCCATTAGATGTCTGTAATGTGCGCCGTATTTAGCGGTTTGTTCGCGCACAGATAGACTCTTTCAACAACCGCTTGATCATAACAGACGACGAGAGGTTGCCAATGGACCCCGAAGTTCCATGAAAAAAATTTGTGGAAACAAGTAACTAAGAAGCCGATTTATTGGAGATTCTGCCGTTAAGAATTATTGGCAAAACTTCATCGAGTCCTTTGACGATGTGCTTCGGCTGAGAGGTCGCCAGAATTTCTGTTGTGTGTATTCCGGTTGTGACTCCGATAGCATCAACATTTGCGCCGCGTGCCATGTCTAAATCGTAAGTGCTATCACCGATAACAACAGCGTCAGACGCTGTCACATCCATCTTTTGCAGGGTCAGATGCACTGACTCAGGATGCGGTTTGTGGTTTTGCACGTCTTGAGCGCCGACAATCAAACTGAAAAAGTGGCTTAGCTTGTGATGATCGAGCACTGTTTCAATCAAGTGCCGACGCTTAGATGATGCGATAGTTATTTTTATGTCCGACGCTTTCAACGTCTCCAACATCGTGATCAAATGCGGGAACAGTGGGCAGAGCTCAATTGTTTTGCCGTCATAAATTTCGCGATAACGCGTCGCCACTTCCAACCAATATTCTTCTGAATGGTCAGGAAAAATGATCTCCATCTGGCGCATCAACGGAACGCCGATCAGCTGTTGCCACTCTTTGTAGATATCGTTTGAGAGCTTGTACTCTTCGACGCAATCTCGCATGACATCAATGATGCCCGGGGCTGAATCAACAAGTGTTCCATCAAAATCGAAGATTGCCAGCTTGTACAAATTTAGACGCTCACCTTGCCATTCGATTCAATGAGCGCGAAAAATCTTTCAAACAAATAATTGGAATCGTGTGGCCCAGGATTCGCTTCAGGGTGATACTGCACGCAGAAAATAGGCAGCGTCTTGTGACGGAAACCTTCGCAGCTGTTGTCGTTCAAGTTGATGTGCGTCAGTTCAAGATCAGATGGAAGCGAATCTGCATCTACAGCGAAACCATGATTCTGACATGTGATTTCGATTTTGCCAGTGCTCAAATCTTTCACAGGTTGATTGCCGCCACGGTGCCCAAACTTCAACTTATAGGTTGTGGCTCCGAGAGCCAGTGAGAGCAGTTGATGACCGAGACAGATTCCAAATATTGGCATCTTCGTAGCGATCAATTTTTTCAATTCGACGATGATTTCTTTGCAGGCGGCTGGGTCTCCAGGACCGTTCGACAAGAACAGTGCATCCGGTTTGTCGCTCAAAATTTCTTCTGCAGTTGCGTTGGCAGGATAAACAATCAACGAAAGATCGCGCAGTGCGAGCTGACGCAGAATGTTCGCTTTGATCCCGAAGTCCATGACAGCGACTGTATACTTTCCGCTGCCCATGCGATATTTCTCTGTCGCCGTCACTTCTTGCGTGAAGTCGGCACCAGTCATCTGCGGTGAGTCTTGTGCAACTTTTACAAGCGCAGCTTCATCCAAAATTTCTGTTGATATGGCGCAACGCATTGCACCTTTGTCACGAATTCTTCTAGTAATCGAGCGCGTGTCGACGTCGCTGATACCAACGATGTTGTGCTTCAACATGTAGTCGTGTAACGACTCTTTGGCGCGCCATGAACTGTGTCGGCGACTGAGATGTCGCACCACAAGACCACGTGCGTATATCTTCTTGGACTGCGTTTCGACATCTTCGTCGTTCGTGCCGTAGTTTCCAATTTCTGTATAAGTCATCGTGACAATCTGACCCGCGTAGCTCGCGTCGGTGAGAATTTCTTGATAACCGATCATGCTGGTGTTAAAAACTAATTCGCCGGTCGAGGTGCCATCTGCACCGAACGCCTGACCCTTGTAGCATTTGCCGTCTTCAAGTGCCAGCAGGCAGGGCTTCGTAACCGGAATCAATGGTTCTTTCTTGTCGTGGGAGCCGTTCGTTGCGCTCAAGTCGTCTTCCTCTTGTAAAACCTATCTTACCGAAAAACTCTCTGAATTTAGTATTTCTGCCAGTTTACAAAAGACAATTGCAAATAATCTCGACAATTGAGCCGAACGTTTGCCGCTTTCAAGTGATTGGAGACTTTTAACTATAGCCCGATCGAGCCACAAAACCCTGACAGGCAGGTGATTTTTGACGAAGCCATGAGATCTTTAGGTCGGCCGCACGTTACTTTATTTATTTGCTAACTATTTGATTTAGCAATCAAAGCATTTGACCTCGGTAGAATTGGAGCCGCGAAGAACTTGGGGTAACCTCTACACATGAATCCTGGTATGCAAATCTACACTGACGCCATAAGACTGTTATGGCCAGAGATTTTCGTCGTCATAGCGATCTTAATCACAGCGGTCTGGAACTTATTCTTACCGAAGCACAAAGAATGGACGCCTGTATGGGCGATGTTGGGGCTCGGTGCCGCCTTTACTACTCTCTTCCTTCAATTCTTCGACAAGCCGACCATTCTCTTCAACGGGCTCTTTACTGTTGACAAACTAACGATCACATTCGGGTTGATCGTGACTTTAGTAGGCGTAATCACAGTTCTAATGACCATGGGTTACGAACATCATCTTGGGCGAAACCGAGGCGAGTTCTACTCCATCCTTCTTACTGCGATATTGGCGGTACTACTTCTTGCTGGCGCGACAGACCTGATCATGTTGTTCATCGGGCTGGAAACGCTCAGTATCTGCTGCGTGGTCCTGGCTGGCTTCAACAAATTCGATGTGAAAAGCAGCGAAGCATCGCTTAAGTACCTGTTATCAACCGCTGCTGTAACTGCGACGTTGCTCTACGGTCTTTCATTTGTATATGGAATGACTGACGCCACATCGTACTCAGTCATTGCGGAAAAGATGGCGCTAATGGCGGTGCCACCAACTTCGCTTATTCGCATCTTCATTCTCGTTCTACTTATAAGTGCTGTCGGCTTCAAGTTATCGACTGTGCCGTTCCACATGTGGACGCCAGACGT
>JAFEAT010000014.1:0-486513 GCA_018266255.1 Cyanobacteria bacterium SZAS-4
CAACAGCAGCAGCAAGACCAGCAGTATCAGCAGCCATACCAGCAATACCAGAACGTCTCGTTCGATCAGTCGGGCGGCGGCGGCGGTGGCGGCGGTGGTGGCGGCGGATTCGAAACCCGCACTGAAACTGCGACTAGCTACGGTCAGTCGTATGGAAACGTCGAGGGGCAATATCTCGCCAGCGCAGCAGCTCCTGAAGCTGTCCATCATGAACCGCATCACCATCACATCGAGCCGACTCCGATCGAACACGAGCGAGCCAGCCATCAAGAATGGGGCTATTCAAGTCAGCCAGAACAAACGAGTCATCCGACGTCGTCTACCGACTACAGCCGACCTGCGCCAAATCCGCAGCAACGCGGTGGCTTGAATGCCTTCGTTCCAGTGCCTGCATTGCGTCCGAAACCGCAAACTAATCCGTCAGGCAAGCCGATGGCGAAGCCTGCTGCGGAACCGGCCCATCCAGAACCACCTCCACAACCAATCGTCAAGAAGGGAGCACTAGACATTGGTGCCAAGCAAGGTGGCTACACAACCGACGATGAGAAGCGCAAACGGCAGCAGGAGCTGTTGAAGGAATCGTGGGCTGAATATCAAGAAGGTCAAAACCCTGAAGGAGAAGCGTAGTCGGGCATAGACAACTAGGGTATTTCTGGTTGCATAATTCCGCTAAATCCGTATCATCGTTCAGGTGTACTGACGCTGAAGCCGCTCTCTGAGAGCGGCTCACGAAAGAGAGGAATGTACCTAGCAGACATCGGAGTTAAATGCCCAAGCTGTGGAGTTAAATTCAACTCCCGTCAGCTTGTCGTGACTATCGACACGGGTCGAAGAAACAGCGAACTGCGGCAAGACTTCGAAGGACGGGCAGAGCAGTACGAACCGTACACAGTCTGCACCTGTCCGAGCTGCGGAAGAGCTGACTGGACGGCGCGCTTCGAACCGACGAAAGAAGTAGCTACGTTAAATCAGCCGAATTCCACCCCTCATCTACAATTCCGCGCCGCTGCGCTCGCGGCAGAAAGAAGCGGAAGAGACTTTTACAACGTCGGGTTGCTCTACCTGAACGCAGCCTGGTGTGCTGATGATAACCGTGCATATCCACAGGCTCGCGAATATCGCCGACTCTCGGCAGACTCGTTCAGGAAGTCTCTGTTTGACGTTTCATGCCCAGTCGACCAACGAATGGAGATAGAATACTTAATAGGTGAATTACTCAGGCGATCCGGCGATTTCGAAGCAAGCAAAGCGCATTTTCGTCAGGCTATTCCCCGACTATCAGCCAAGTATGCCTACATGGCTAGAAAGTTGATGCGACTCTCTGAAGCGTCCAGCGTCGAATCCATCAGGTTTGAGAACGAAGGTAACTAGTTAGATGTCCCAAGTTCATAAAGTCATCGTTCTGAACAAACCGCTCAAGATCTTTGACTTCACACCGATTCAGCTGATTATGCACGTCATTTCGGTGGTCAGTGCGCTGCTCATCGCCACGAACATGCCGAAGGAATGGAAGTTTAACAATGTGCCTGCCGGCGTATTTGTTTTCGTGGCAATCGTCGGAGCGTCCATCGTTTTGGGCAAAATGTCAGAAGTAAAGCCCTGGATGTGGTGGAAAAATCTGGTCATTTATCGGCTCGGGCTAATTCCTACAACAATCGTGCCAAAGCCAGAACCAGCCCCGCTTTATCCAGATCCAAATATAATTGAAACTAAGAAGAAGACAGAAGGATACTATGTTGAAGCTCAGGATCAAGCCGCCCCTCGCTAAAATGGCTGATAAATTGAGCAATTTACTGCATAGTCGAGGGTAAATCGAGACTTCAGGAATGAAAAAAGCCAGTATCGCTTAACTGGCGCTTAGGATAGGCTATTCTAAGAGCACGCAAGATTATCGCAAGGTACCAACCAAATGGCAGAGGGCGCACGACCAAGAGCAAACAGAAGAGCTGCTCCGTCGCGCCCAGGTAAAAGCAAGAGGCAGAAGCAGTCGAGCGGAAACGGCGACGGCGGTCGTCAAATCGCGCTTACTCCAGAACCTTCCATCAACAATGTTCTCGGCGGCTTCTACAACTCCCTGCCTCCGATGGTTCGTGAGCTTTTGCCCTTCGGCAGCACCGGCGGCGGTGGTGGAGAAGGCGCTGATGGCGGTGATGACGGCACCGAACCACCAAAAGACAAGCGCGGCGAGACCAGCTGGCAAGATGTGTGCTTCGTTCACTCGATTCCCGGCGACGACCAGGACGAAGGGCTTGTTGTTCTAGCAGACGGCAGTATGCGCCGGTACATCATCTGCAAGGGGATCAACGCCTTGCTGTTCGACGAAGCCGACCGCGAAATGATGGCTCGCAACTTCGCCCACTTCGCTAACTCCTGCGACTCAGACATTCAAGTCGTAATCAAAGCGCGAAACTTGCCGGTCGACGAATATCTTTCGCGATACCAGATTTTGATTAAAACCGAAAACGATTATTTGAAGTGGTACGCAGACTACACAGACAAATGGTTCAGGCGCGTACAAGACGTTCACTTCGTTCCACAGCGCGATTTCTACGTTGTTGTGAGCTATCAGCCACCCGACTGCAAAACCTCGTCAGGAAAGCCGTGGCACGGCAGAAGATCGATTCAAAAACACGAAGAGTATCTCGAGACTCTCAACCGTCTGACGAAGACTTGTTTGGAGCAGCTGCGCGCCTCTAACTTGCGCCCTGTTACTCTGACTCGACGCGAAGTGCGCAACTTGATCTATCAAGATTTGAATCCAAGTCTCGCGCAACGTGAACCTGAAGCACCACCTACTCGCGCTGGCATCTCTGAAGCGTCTTGTTTGGCTGGTTCCGCTATGAAAGTAGCTGACGAGCATCTATGGTTAGACGGAAGATTTATCGGTACTCAGTACATGCAACAGCCGCCCCACGAAACGTGGATGGGATGGCTTGTAGACTTGCTTACGCTCAGTGTTGAATACACTCTTTCGATGTTCATTCACACATGCGATCAAGATAAAGTTCGCGCTAATTTGAAAATGAACTATCGCTTGGGCGTAGTGACAAGCACACAGTTAGCCACTCCCGACCTGGAAGGTTTGGAATCGACGAGACGCGCCGCATCTGCGATTCAAGAATTCTTGCGCAGTTCGAACAAAGCATTCGACATCAGCATGTACATTACGACCAGTGCGGAAAGTCCTGAGCGTCTAGCGCAGAACACTGACGAAATTCGACGTGTATTCAAAAACCGTGGTGCTATACTCGATCGCGCTCAGCTCCTGCAGCTCGATGCGTGGCAATCAACACTCGCCTCAGGCGTTGACAAACTCGCCATCGTTCATCGCGTTATGTCACCGATTGTCGGAACATTCTGGCCTTTCTTCACAGCAAGTTGCGGAACCCCAGACGGTGTGCCGTTTGGATTCGCCATCGCTTCAAGAGAGCCCGTTCTCCTGAATCCGTTTTTTCGAGGCGCGGGTAAAGACGCGAACAACATGTTCGTTGTAGGAACGACCGGAGCTGGTAAATCTTTCGCTGTGTCGATGCTGATCTTGCGTCTGTTGCCGCTTGGCACGCGCTTCGTTTTGATAGATAAAACTGTAGACAAAAAGGGCGCGTACCGATTCATCACCAAGATTCTCGGTACGGATTTGAGTGACTACATCGACCTTGGTCCGAATTCGGGCAACATGATCAATCCGTTCGACTTGAGTCCGGAAGATCAGATGGACGAAGCCGGCATCGAAAAACGTAGAGCTGGAGAGCCTTCTGCCGACAAGATCAGTTCCCTGCTTTCACTTCTAGACTTGATGCTCGCACCTGAAGGGCGCGAAGAATTGAACGTAGAAGAGAAGTCTCTTCTCGACGGTTTGATTCGTGTCGCGTATATGGACGCGCACTTCCGAGGCACGGTGCCAATCATGTCAGATCTGGCGAGAGTGACAGCTCAAGCCGCTGCTGACGAAGTTGACCCACTGCAGCGCGACCGTCTGCAGATGTTTGCACGTGGACTTTCCTTGTACACCAAGACTGGTGCTTTCGGTGGATTGGTTGACGGGCATACAAACATCGACGCAGAGAAGCTGTTGATCGTATTCGACACAAGAGAAGTGAACGAACCTCGACTGGAGCGTATTGCCGTATTCATTCTGGCGGAGTTCATCAGACGTCGAGCTGCACACTGCAAAGCCTTCAACTTGAGATTCGCGGCGATCATCGACGAAGCCGCGACATTGATGCGATTCAAAGCCGGAGCCAGGCTGCTCGATGACCTTTCGAGAAGAGCCCGACACTACGGTATGATGCTGGTCTCAATTACACAGCAGCTGAAGGACTTCTTCAGGCAATCTGAGCAAGCTGATTCGGTCGTGAAGAACTCACACATGAAGTTGATTTTGCGGCAAGACCCGAGTGACCTGAAGCTTTTGAAAGAGACTCTGCGTTTAACCGACGCTGAAGTAGTGTCGATTGAAAACTTCTCCAAAGATGAAGAAAAGCGACGAGACAGCCAATGCTTGCTGATTGTGGGAGCTGTGCACGGAACTATCAGGTTGGTTCCGAGCCCGATGGACTATTGGATTTGTACATCTGAGCCGATCAACGACATTCCAAAACGTGAAGGCATGATCAAAGAAGTGCAACTGAAAAATCCCAAGTTGACGGAAACTGACGCGTGCCGTCAAGCCGTGTATTATTTAGGCGTTCAGCATGAATCCTGATTTGCGCATGCTGCATAAACTCGCTGCACCATCTAGAAAGCTTTTGCTTGTTCTACCATCCCATCCGAATTCGAAAGACTAGTGTTTATCCTATGGAAATGCTTCCTGTTAAAAGTAAGCTTGTAGAGACCGATAGGTGTGAATAGAAATGGAAAAACTATTCAGCCCAAACAAATGGTTCGTCGGTTTCTGTGGATTACTCATAGTCGTCTTCTTATCATTGCAGTATGTTAGTAGAATGCGCTTGCAGACCCTTGCACAGGCTTGGGGCGCGGAGATCTTCACCTGGGATTGGCCCGGACAGAACTTGCACTCGATCGGTAAGATGACAAAAGCAGATGTAATTAAAAAGACAGAGTCCGATGCAGTAGTCAAAGTCACAGGCACTCAAACGTTAGATTTGTCGGGAGCGCAACCACAACACAGTGAAACCGAATGTGGTGCGCAGTTGACCTTTTACAAGCATAACAACGACTGGGTGCTCGGAAAAGTGGAGTTGCAATAATGTATTGGCGAGTAAGAAAATCCAGTGTCGATCAATTGGTTCGTCAGTACGGTGTGCACGTCGTGCTGGTTTTCAGCGTGCTTATGAATGTACTTCTAGTCGTGACGCGACCGAACCCGGGTAAAGTTGTCTCGAAAGAAGCACGAGTCAATTACGAGAATTTCGCTCGCACCGTAACCCAGCATCTGCTCGATACAAATTACATTAGCTACAAAGAATCGACGTTAGCTTTGATCGAAAAAGAATTGGCACCTCCTGTGGTGCAAGTCTTATCCAAGAATGGCATGTTGGCTGCAACTCAGGACGAGTTAGCGGCTCAAGCAAAGAGCTTGAGCGACTCACGCCAGCTATCTGCAATCCGCATCGACGAAGTGACGAGCAGCGAGCCGAACAATAAAGGTTTGATCCCGATGGACGTGCGCGGCGTTGTAGCGATCCATTCTGCCGAAGAGAGTGGACCGAGCGGACCGGTCAACTTTAAATTTCGCTACCTGATCGGTAACAAGAGCGACAAGAACGGTCAGCCAGTAATGGGGGCAGACGGCAAGCCAATGGCTCTAGTAGCCGGTTTCGAAGACCTATCAGGCAAAGCCACAAGCGGCCCGTAAGTTATTTCGTCCGGACAATAGGAAAAGTGTAAGTCTGCGAAAATGCAAAAGATCCGTTTTGCAAAAATACCGGACCTTGAAAGAAAACCAGCGGCGCAAAAGGCGCACGAGCTATCGTCGAAACGGTTACCGTAACAAATGGTGCGACCTGGGGCGGCGGATTGCCCGCATAATCTTCGTAAGTAAGCTTCTCCAACGTAGGCACCTTGATGTAGTTGCCATCGCCTTGATGCGCTTTCAAAATCGCTTTGACTAACTGAGTGCTCTGCCCTGCATCCTGACCCTGTGCTGCAGCTCGTGCGGCATCTCGGCAGGCGCGATCGTTGAACTCTGCGCCGTAGATAAGCACGCCGATGTCTGCCGTTAGGATTGTGAATACGAGCATCATGAAACATGAGCACGAAAGTTCAAGTAATACGCTTGCGCTTTTGCTGCGTGGCTTGCTTTTGTGTTTTTGCTTGTCGGTCATATTTTGATCCTTGTTTACACTTGGTTTTTTGAACGCCAGTCGGAGACTGGCGGCCCCTGCCGGCTGAAGCCAGCGCTCCACGCTCCATTAGCCCGAGGCTACTAGTTCTACGAGGTGTCTTGCTATTTTTTCGAAGGTTTTTCTTAGTTGGCTGCTGTTGGTGACTAGATTGAAGGTGCCACCGTGTCCGGCTATTGCAGCCATTCCACCACTGGAGGGGTCGTTGTTGGTATCGTTTAGGATTGCGGTTTCCGCTGCGATGATTGATGGATTTTGAGCCAGACCGATGGTATACACCGGAAACCCTGCGTCTCTAGCCTCAGCGGCAGCCTTGCGCGCGTTTGTCAGTGGGTCTGAATCCAGTGGTCCACCTGGATTTGTCGGCTGTCCGTCGGTGAAAAGGACTATTGCTTTCACGCTTCCGGGGCGTGCGTGCGTCTTCAGTTCCTGTACGGCTTTGTCGACGGCAGCGCCAATGTTTGTTGAGCCCAGAGCCACGCATGACTTGATTGCGTTGTTGACGGTGGCATAGTTAGTGTTACCTGGTGCAGCGTCCACTGGCACCATAGGCAGTGCAAATGGTTTGGCTGGTCCATAAGGAGTTGCTTGATCGATGCTGTACCAATCCTCGGTGTAGCCCGTATTAGTGCCGATTTCTCCATCGAAAGCAACGAAACCAAAGTGGCAATCCGTATCCGTGTTGATGATACTGGTGAACATAGTCGATGCATCCTTCGCATCTGCCATCGGTTGCAGACGAGCTGCCGCTGCTTGTTGATATGCGTTTTGATATCCCGCTTGCGGGCTGACTGACACCGAAGTGTAAGCCTTGCTTTGCATGTAAACCGTTTGGTTCTCCAGATTTCCGCGAGCCGCTTCTACAAGCGTTGCTCGGTCTGGAAAATTGTAGCCTTTGTAGGTAAAGCCGGAGAATGTTTGGTTGCCATCGATGTTGACGACCAGGTCTGTGAACGCGTTTCCGTATCCGTCCCAAGTGGGTGCTGCGCCTGGTGGGCAGTTGCCTGGAGGCTTGCCCTGGTCTGGATATCCATTCAATGAACGTAAGCCTGGAACGCCCGCTTCTTTTGCAAGTGTTTCGGTGAACTGCATGCTGCGCGCCTGGTCGACCAACTGTGGTTCGGCTGCATTCAAGCTTGTGCCGCCGGAGCCCGGTTGAAGGATATCGAAAATTCTTCCTTGCGCACTGCCACCACTTGCGGTCGCAACGTCGTAAACTATTTTATTCTGGTCCCACTTGCGCTTTATGAATGTGACTGGAGTTTGATCGTCCATTGAACCTGATACATCAAAACAGAAGACTATGTCGAGCTGTGGTACGGCGCCTTTTGCTACGGCGTTGACGTTGAGGTTGTTGAATCCGACATACTTTCCAAAGGCAGTGAGAGTGCTGAAGTTGCTATAGACTCGCACGATCTTCGCATTTGGACTGGTGAGTGGCTCAACCTGCATGGTGAGCGGGTTGACAAATTCAAAAAAAATGTTCGCCTTACCAATTTCCGGCACAATATTACTTGTGTTAGCAATTGTCGTTTGAGATAGCTGGGTGCCAAGGACAAAGTTCTTCTTGAAAATTCCAATCGCAGTCTGAATTGCATTCTCGTGTGCGGTTTGTGGATTGAGATTGTCTTCGCTTGCAAGAGTCGCTACAGCAGCCAGTGCAGCTGCATCTGACGCGTTTTGAAGTTGTTGTTTGGCGAGATGCAATCTCCCGACTTCGAAAGTAAATATGCCAAGCAGTGGAAGAGTGATCAGTCCGACTATCATCACAAGTGCGATCATCGATTGACCTTTCGCACTGCGAATTTGACTGCGAATGTGACTCTGTCTAGTCTTTTCAGAATTCATCGGTTGGTACCTTACTTGTTCAAGCCTTGAGGATTCTCGCAATATTGCCGATCTGTAAATGTCAGATTCATCGGTTTGGTCAGTCCCGGAATATCGGTGAAGTTGCTGCCACCGCTGTAGAGTATCAACGGGCTGACATCAGCATTGACTGATACTTCAATCTGATAGCTGTTCAAAGATGAGTCGGCAGGCGCTTTTAAGAGTGTCGTCTGTTTTGTTTGGTTGAGTGTTTTGATATCGGTTGTGATAATGCTTGTCTTAACCGACTTGATTGCAACGCCACTAAACGATTCCGCAACTCTCTGGGCGGTGTAATTCGCTAGTTGTATTGACGATGGTTTTCCGTCCAGACTGGTTTGATAGGTGTGTGCTCGTGCTGCTTCCCAAGCCGCGTTGTGAGCGGCTGCGTAGAGAAATGTGGTGCGCAATGTAATCGTCGCTAAATCCATAAATGGAAAGACGAAGAAAAACAAAAACAAAAAGAGCGCGACCGGACCTTCGACAATAAAGCTTCCGCGTTTAGATCTTTTGGTCATCTCAACTCTCCGACGGCATGCGGCCGACACGCACTTCACTCTGGTGCACTCGCTTGTGTTCTTGATACATAGCCACTTTCAGTAAATTTGAAAGCAGTTCTTTTATGTACGGATCAGTGACAATGCTCAAACCGTTCGTGCAAGTTTGCAGCGCTTTTTCCTTTTGATGCAAAGCTAAATATGTTTCCGCCAATCGAACATACGCCTGTGTCAGTTTTGAATTCAATTGAACTGCTTGTTCAAATGCCGTAGCAGCCTGCAAATAATTTTTCGCGTGATAGAGTGATTCACCCAACCAGTAGCGGTCGGATGCTTCCATAGAGCCAAGCTGCAACAATCGTTTGTAAGCTTCAGCAGCAGCTTCATATTGTCCAGCACTGAAGAGAACAGATGCATCTGATCTGAGCATTTGCAAACCGCTCGTAGCGTTTGGTGCGCTCAACGCAAGCTGATTGTTTTGGGCTGGAAACTGTGAGCTTTGCGCAATCGCATTTTGTGAGCAATTTATTGCAGCGACGCAACTGAGTGCTGCAGTCATAACCAACGAACCAGGTCGAAACATTTGGGTCTCCCATCGAGTGACAACGCGTCAATCCACAGGCATGCTACAGCTGGTGATGTTAATTAGACTGGAATAAGTCGTGTCAATTTTGAGTAGACGACGATTGTTCTGACGGGCAGAATAGCATTTTTGCCCCAAAGGCAAGCTGTGCGGAGTTTACAAATCTTGGACTATTTTACGGATGAAATGAGTTTGATAGTAGATCCGATCCAGCAAAGAATGAGCAGAATAGGAATCAGCAGAAATATGTAGAAGTAGTTCCAAGCAGTGCGTATTGCACCTTTTCTTGAGTAGTCGATTTGGTTTATCGAATAACCTATTTCTACTTTGGCAGAAGATTCTGTTGATGGCGCAGCTGAAATTTCTGGCAGCAAAACTTTGTCGCTGCTCGGTTCAACGCGCAGCGTAATTTGTTCTTGCTCCTCCGATGGAGTGAGCAAATTTGGAGCAACCTGCTTTGAGGTTTCTGCAAACGAAATATCGTCGTCAAGATCTTCAGGCATGCACTTCGGTTCTCCCGAGTTACATATTTGCTATCTTGTGCGGACCTTAATAGGCCATTTCGTCGTCAGCACCGGCTGGATTGTTGTATGTCGAATAACGAGTGTCTACTTGAACACCTTGCTGGCTTCTCGCATTCGAGTAGTAGTCGCCAGTTTGGTTACCGCGAGCGTCGCCGCTGTAAGTGAAGTAGTCGGTACTTCCGTTTCCACCATCGTATTGATATTGGTCCGGCGGATACTGATCATAGTTTCCGTCGCCGCTATCGTATACCGGTACAGTGCGTCCACGTCCATTGTTGCAGTTGTAATAGTTATCGTCACCCGATTGCGATGGATTGCCATTCATTATTCGGCATCCAGGGCTCGGTTCGTAACTACGTTGATCGAAATATGCATTTTCCGAGTTCACGTTGTTGACGATCGTTCTGCCACCATTGCGTTCTGGGCAGCGATAATACAACTGGTCTTGAGCGCTTCCCGCTCCAGGATAGAACGAAGTGCCATCATTGCCGGTGCCATTGTACGGCGTATCGTTATACTGTCGTGGTTGTCGGTCGCCGCTATAGGCGTAGAGATCGTCGCGATTCTGTCGACCCTGGTTTCGATCGCCGCTGTAAGCGTAGAGGTCGTCACGATTGGTTGGTCGTTGGTCTCGATCGCCGCTGTATCTGTAGACGTCGTCGCCGCGATTCGGCAAGCATCTATCAGGGCGGTCTTGAACGCCACCACGTTGATCGAAGTAAGCATTTTCTGTGTAGACGTTGTTCACGATGACGCGAGGTTTGGCCGAGCTGTAACCTGGAGGGGTTACTTCAGTGTCGTCGCCTCTTCCCGGCACACAACGGTCAGGTTTATCAGGTTGTGGCTGTGGTTGATCTCGTCTGCCACCCGGCTCGATGTGCAATACCCAGTCATCCTTTAGCCAGTCAGTGTTGCACTTCAAGCTTGGATACTTAGCTTCGTTCAGTTTTACGATGCGCTGAATCTCGCGCACAATTTCTGCATCGGTGCCCTTCTGTCCCTGGTCGTGTAACTCGCGCTGCGCAATTGTCCAGAGAGAATCACCGTGCGTTACTTTATGATCTCCGTTTTCGTCGAGATCCAGTTTTTGCTTGCGTAATTCTTGTGATTTTGCGAACCAGTCTTTGGCGCTCTGTGAAGAAAGGCTGTAGTCTGGATGCCAACCGGCTGGGACATCATCGCAATTGCCGGCCGTGTTGTCGTTCGGGCGGGATTGCTGGCCTGAGCCATCATATTTGTAGAGGTCTGCTTGCCCATCAGGACGGGGGCGTGAGCCAGTGCCATTGCCATTGCCATTACAGTCGCCACTCCAGTTATATAAGTCCGCATCGCTCTGCTGCTGCTGATTGCGTTGAGGACGTGTGTCTCGTTCATTGTCGGACATATGCTTTCTCTCTTTTGCAACTCGGTTGTTGGTTGCGGGGGCTGTGCAACACCATTCAACGGGGCCACTCTAAGTTAATCCTGTTCTCCTATCTTTGCATATGGGGATATTCCCACGTGCACGGACATTTGAATGTATTCACTTCGGGTGATTAAACATTACCGAAACTGTGTGGCACGGACGTGGCATTTCCATTCACAACTACATATTGATTGTTTTTTCTATCCAAATTGAATGATTTTTCGACAAGGCAAGACCAACGGAGCGGTACCAACGGAGCGCCGGCTTCCAAGCCGGCTGGGGCCGGTTCTAAGCAGGCTCACGAATTCGCGAATGTATGTATAAGTCACAGGTCCCCAAATTCCAGAATTGTAAAGAGGTCGGTTGCATTTCGGTAACGTTGCCTCTGTATCGTCACTGGCATCCTCCCTAAATTGCCCCCAGGAGTGCCAATGTCTAAAACTGAAGCATCAATCAATCAACCCGTCGAGAACGCCAGCAGTGCTTCCGCCGGGGTCAGTGATGTTATTGGAGAGTTCGCTTCATCTGCCTGGAGAGCAGGGGCGGTCAGACCATTGCAAGGCGTGGCTCAACTCGCAGGCGTGGACATAAAACCGGAGCCTGAGCGGCATTTGACTGGTGCGATGAGAGTGGCAGAGGTTGCGGGTTCTGCGGCAGGCACGCTGGCAGACATCATCCTTCTCTCGAAGGTCGTGGGCAAAGGCGTTGGGGCGCTCGGTGAGGCTGCTGAAATCAAGCCCCTGATGACAGATGGTCTGGCGAAAAGCCTCACCGTTTCTGGCACGACTGGCTTCGTTGACGGCTTCGCATTCAATCCAACCCAACCCGGCGAGGGCATTACGAATCGACTCGCACACGGAATCGCTGAGGGCGCAGGTTTCATGGCTCTCGACGGCGCTTCTCGTTACCTGGGCGGCATGTCTGAAAAGGCTCTGACGAATGGTATTTCAAGGACAGCAAACAGAATCGGCGAGGCAGTGCCGACGTGGGTGACTGATAGCGGTCGGGCGGTGGCGAATTCAATGCCGACCTGGGCAACCGATGCAGGGCGCTCCAGTACGGATTTCCTCATGCGAAACGCGCAGAAGGGCGGCGAACTGCTGACCTCGCGCTTTCCGCATCTAGAAGCTGAGAATGCGATGCGCAATGCACTTGCAGGTGCTACAGGTGGACTCACCTATTACACGACGGACGCAACTTTGAACGGCAAGAACCCTAGCTTCGCCGATTTCGAGAGCACAGGCTTGGGCTGGGCAGCCGCTAACGTCGTTCTTGGTGGAAAGTTGGGACCAGGGCGAAGTGCCGAGGTTAAAGTCGAACCCAAACCTGAACCACCGCCTGAGAAAGCCGCCGAGGCTCCGGCAAAGGTCGAGCCGCCGCCACCTCCAACATACACGCCGGAAACAAAAATTCTTGAGGATGGAAGCCAGCAATGGTCATACAAGGACGTGCCTGGTCACGGTGACGAAGTGACGTACACGCGACAGAAGGTCGGTGATTATTTAAGTCCGAAGCTGGATTGGCAAATCAAGACGGCTGACGGCAAGGTCTACGACCAAAATACAAAGGGACCATGGGAGATCAAATATCCTGATGGCGCATTATTGCAAAAGAATGAATGGAACTACCTCTCTTTCAATAAGCCGATCTCCATCAAAATTGGCGGCAAAGACGTGCCGGTAAACGAAGTGACGCAACTGCATCCTGACCAGAAAGAGATAGCGAAACAGTGGGTCTATGAGGATCCAGCCGTTCCAAATCAAACTGTCACTTTCGACGCGAATCGAAATTGGAGCGCTGTCGATGCGAACGGAAAGAGCTTCGGACCAGGATCTGAGGGACCTTGGAAGGTAACCAATATAGACGGTTATGTTGAATCGAAAGCCGCTGGTGCAGGCGCTGAAATCGATGTAGAAGTAGTGCCAGGCTTGTCTAACTGGAAGGAGCGCGTCAAACCGGCGGAGCAAGATGCTGAGTCGGGCAAGCGCCGCCCACGCGTATTCATGATTTCGACGACTGACCCGAGTCCAATGGGACTGTCTGAAATGCCGCGAACAATGAGTCTCGATAACAATCCATTCTGATACCACGGGCGATGCCAATCAGAAGCACCTGTTAATCGTTCCTTATAAAACGAAGCAATACCAACCCTAAGATTGCTAAAATTGAGCCGATTTCGCAAAGGTGGGCTCAGTTTTGTTTTCAGGAATTATCGAAGAAGTCGGCAAAGTTGTTAAGGTGACAGATAGTGCGGATGGTCGTCGTCTGCAGATTCTGGCGCCGGAAGTAATAAAAGATGTGAAGCTCGGAGACTCGATAAGCTGCAACGGCACCTGTTTGACGGTTGTTGAATTCGACAAGGAATCGTTTGCGGTAGAGGCAGTTTGGGAAACTTTACGACGCACGAACCTCGGCACGCTTGCCGAGGGAGATCCTGTGAACCTCGAACGGGCACTCAAATTCTCAGATCGCCTGGGCGGTCATCTGGTCAGTGGGCACGTCGATGCTATCGCCACGGTCTGCAACATCGAGAAAGAAGGCTTTTCGTCAGTCTGGTCTTTTGAATTAGAGCCAGGGCTGGCGCCATTCTTCGTCGAAAAAGGGTCAGTCGCGATAAACGGAGTTTCGCTAACTGTTGTTGATTTCCCGCAGGATAACAAAGAGAAATTTGTTTTCCGCGTCGCCTTGATCCCACACACACTAACGGTTACGACCTTTGGGCAGTTGTGCGTCGGCAGCCAGGTTAACATCGAAACAGACATCGTGGCTCGCTATGTGGCTAGATGGCTGGCTCCCAGCCTCGGTCTGGACGCGGATAAGCTTCCGTTTGCGGCCGGTGCTCAAAAACCTTAACAAAGTGCGGTAAAAATGCAGATTTGGAGCTGGCGCCGATAGACTATTGGCGTCGACACCTCAGACCCGACCCTATCTGTATGAAAAACAAGAAAGAACAACCTCAATCAAACGGCGACGGCAGCCACGCAGAAGACGCTGTGGACGCCAAACCGGCAGGCGGTGGAGCCGAAACCGATGAACGCATTTTTTGTTCGATCGAGGAAGCTTTAGACGAAATTCGCGCCGGACGCTTCGTTGTTGTTGCGGATGATGAAGGACGGGAAAACGAGGGTGACTTGATCGGTGCAGCCGAATTGGTGACGCCGGCAATGATCAACTTCATGGTGACTGAGGCACGAGGTTGGGTCTGTTTAGCTATCACCAATGAAAAAGCTGAGAAGCTGCAACTGCCAATGATGGTAGAGAATAATACAGAATCGCAAAATACTGCCTTTACCATCACGGTCGATGCTGATACCAAATTTGGTGTCACAACTGGAATTAGCACTTACGACCGTGCCACCACAATTAGAATAGTGGCAGACCCGAACTGCAAACCCGAAGATTTGCGCAGACCCGGACACATCTCGCCACTGATTGCAAAACCAGGTGGCGTGCTGCAGCGTGCGGGACATACAGAAGCAGCAGTTGACCTGGCGCGGCTGGCTGGTCTGGCACCGGCAGGTGTGATTTGCGAAATCCTCAATCAAGATGGAACGATGTCTCGTGTTCCCGAGTTGACCAGATTCGCTAAAAAGCACAACCTCAAATTTATCAACATCGCTCAATTAATCGCGTATCGATTGACTCGCGAACGCTTCGTTGTGCGTGAAGCCGTAGCAAGCTTCCCCTCAGCATATGGCGACTTCAAGCTCTATGCGTATCGCAACACCATCGATCAAATCGACCACGTTGCTTTTGTCAAAGGCGACCTGACCGGTAAGAAAAACGTTCTGATCCGTGTGCACAGTGAGTGTCTCACTGGAGACGTGTTCGCGAGTTTGCGCTGCGACTGCGGACCACAATTAGAAGCCGCTATGGCGATGATCGCTAAAGAAGAAACTGGTGTTCTAGTTTACCTGCGTCAAGAAGGTCGTGGTATTGGATTGCTCAACAAGATCAAGGCGTATGCATTGCAAGACACTGGAAAAGATACAGTGCAAGCCAATGAAATGCTGGGCTTCAAGCCTGACTTGCGAGACTATGGGGTCGGTGCACAAATTCTCTGTGATTTGGGATTGACCTCGGTGCGCATCATCACAAACAATCCGCGCAAGATTGTAGGCTTGGAAGGTTACGGTCTCGAGGTGACGGATCGAGTCACCATGCCGCCTGCATGTAACAGCCACAATTTGAATTACCTGCTCACGAAGAAGGAAAAGATGGGTCACTGGTTAGAGGATCTGGAATCAGTTCACTAGGTTTTCGATTTCGTTATTGAATCTGCAATTTCGTTTATAACATTCGCGCCAACAAAATGAGGATGGGTCATGTCAGAAAATAGCTCCGGGCCAAAGGTAATCGAAGGAAGATTGATCGCCACTGGACTCAGGTTCGGCATCGTAGTCAGTCGTTTCAATGACTTCATCACATCTCGTCTCCTCGAAGGTGCGCTCGGTACTTTGCGTCAGCACGGCGCAGAGGATCGTTCCATCGAAATCATGTGGTGTCCCGGCGCATTCGAAATTCCTCTAGTCGCTAAGACCGCAGCTGCAAGTGGAAGATTCGACGCAATCATCTGTCTTGGCGCTGTTATCCGTGGTGCTACCGCTCACTTCGACTACGTCTCCGGTAATAATGCATCAGGTATCGCTGCTGTCAGCACTGAAACTAATGTGCCGACAATTTACGGCGTTCTCACCACCGATACTATCGAACAAGCAATCGAAAGAGCTGGAACCAAAGCTGGTAACAAGGGGCATGATGCCGCAGTCGCTGCCATCGAAATGGTCAACTTGCTCGCCGCAATTAAAACCCAAACAGAGCTAAAGCAAGCTACGGCAAAGTAATCTCTATCGCGTAGAAAATTCTGAGCTGTTGGAGCGGGGTTCGAAAAGGTCTCTCAAATCAAAAGCAATCTATTGATTGCTTACCGTTTGCTCGGTCGCCAACGCGCTCAATTCGTTTGAGTCGATTGGATGATCTTTAAGGAATTGCTCGATTATTTTGGTCACCTTGAGCGCCTGCAGAAGTGGTCCCTCAACTTGCACTTCGCGCAGCAACACTGCTCTATGCAAGGGCAGTTTGCTCTGGATTAGTTGAGTCATCGTGCGCCCAGAGAAGTGGAAACAAATTTCTGGACGTGCTCCAGCTGGATCGAATTTTTCGATATGCCCGCCGCCGTTGTTGGCAGTTACAACCCAACCCAGTCCGTTTGCCCCTTTCAACAAGAATCCAACGCTGCTTCCTGGTGTCAAAGCTTTCTTCAAATTGCTATCTTCTTCAAATTTCGAAGGCACGAATTCTTCGAAATAATACTGCGCCAATCTGTCTGAAAGTCCGAGTGATTGTTTGCCTTTGTTGACATTGGGACCACCCCAGCGACCTTCAATGCCCCGTGCGAGCACTTTCTGGAAGTAATCTTCGTTCAGTCTCAATGGTGGCAAGTGATATCTGCCTGCAACTTCGAAAAGATTGCGAGTTTTTATTTGCACATCATCAAGCAACATTTTTCGCATGATGCTTGGAAGATTCATCGCGTCATATTCAGTCGGAGTGATTTCGTTGAGCTTGAGAGCGCCGCTCAAATAGTGCATCCACTCACGGTTCAACGTTGCTTGTGTTGAAACCATGTTGCAGATGCGCGGGCGCAATTCGTCTTCCATGTAGCGCCAGAACATATAGACGGCTTCGTCGACAGGGAGAAACCACATTGTCGAATCAGGGTTGTATGAAAGACGCACATTAGTTCCAGCACGATTCTGAGCCGCTTGCGCCAATTCTTTGAAGAGCACGTTGGGACCGCTGAAATTAAGAGATTCCCCAGTTTCAGACGACCCAGAAATCATCGGAATGCGCACCAGATACCATGGCGATTCCAACGTTGATAGTCCGTCCAACAACTTTTCTTCGTAATGCTGACAAAGACTTTCCCAATGTGTTGCGGGCTTGCGGCGCTCGAATTCAAATTCTTCCGGAACGACGCGGTCTTGCTGCACTGCGCCCCAGAGCGACGAGACGATGAAGATCGGCACACCCTTAAGTGCTTTGGAAATAGCTGGCAGTCGTGCCGCCGCCCATGGTGCCCGTGGTGCGCGAGACTCGTCAAAATTTGGTGGCAATCCGCAAAAAATAACAGCATCATATTTGGTGCCTTTCAAAGCTTCCGCTTCGTCGACTAGTCTCAAACGATCTTTGAACGTCTTGAATCTTTCGCGACCGCCCATCGCCTGTTCCAAAAGAGCCAACGCTGATGAGTGCAAATCTAACGGCGATAAGCTAAGCAAGTTCAACGACGATTTAGTCGCCACGCGAACTTGCCAACCTTTGGTGACCAGCCATGCGGCTAGTGGTCCCGAAAAGCTGGAGATTGGTCCCCACAAATATGCGACTTTTTGCGTCATAACGATGTTCTCGACAAGACGAGCTTAGACCTTGGGATCTACATCCAGGGTACTTTGAACTGCCTAATGTTAGCAACTTCAGCGGTTAAACGGGTTGCTAAAGTCCATAGTTGAATCAACAATTGTGGTGCCGGCAAGCTCGTCACCAAATCGTAAACCGTCTTCTCTACTGTATGCGCGGTAGCTTTCAAGCGGTAACACGATAGCAACATAAAGCATTCCGACAATATTAATCAGGCTCATCACAGCTTCATTAAACCAGCCGAACGGGCTGAATTTGAGCAGAAGCGGAATGGTCTGTAGCACTACAAATGGCGCCATCAGCACGATGTTGCGCAAAATCGATTGCACGATGGTCGGCGTGTCGCCGGTATTCGCATCGACGACGCGCAGTCCCATCAGGTTTTTGCCGAAGCCTCGCCCACCGAAAAGGTGGTCGCGTGAAAGGAGGACTGCCACCAGTACTATTTGCAGCGGGATAAATCTGTTGACGAAGGGGATCATCGCAATGATCACTCCCACCAGATAAGCCGCGGCGAAGTCGAAAAGAAGCGCGACTATTCTTTTGTTTGGATCGGGCTTCTTGCCTTCAACAAACTCTTCCTCCCCTTCCTGCTGAGAACTCGGTGCGCCGCTGCGGTTTGCCCAGGCGGCGGGATTGTTCACTTCTTGCTGCGGGTCCTGACCGAATCCAGTCGCTGACGTACGATCGGGCTTATTGCCCCGATTCACAGGTCGGCTGGGCTTCCGCCCCGGATTGCCAAATGATTTCGTCATTAAATGGTCACCACAGTTCCTTAATCATACTGTTCCCTTTAAACGGTGAAAATCCGCACTGTTTGAGACGTCTGATAAATCGGGCAGCTTGCTGCATAGATTACCCTCGGGTAAATCGGGCAGCTTGCTGCATAGATTACCCTCGGGTAAATCGGGCAGCTTGCGGGTCACTTGGAAATCTGCAAAGGCGAATAAATGGTGATGACCGCGTTATTTTGCCGGTTTCGGCGTTAGTATGAATCTGTATGAACAGGCACAGGCGCATCTTTTGGATGTGTTTGGAAGACAAGGAGTTGCTAGAGATGGTTGATAAGGATTCCCAAACCGTTATCGTCGATGGGCTGCGTTCCGCGTTCGGAAAAATGGGAGGCAATTTTAAGGCGATATCTGCCCCTGATTTGGCCGCGCCATTAATCAAGGCTTTGCTTGAAAAACATAAGGTCTCTGGTGAACAAGTCGACGAAGTAATTTTAGGTCAAGTCCTGCAAGCTGGCTGTGGTCAGATTCCTTCCCGCCAGGCGCTCCTGAAGGCAGGCTTGCCTGTGACATGCGAATCCACCACAGTGAACAAAGTTTGTGCATCGGGAATGCGAGCCGTAACTATCGGTGATATGCGCATCCGCTCTGGTGAAGGCGATGTCATCGTCGCCGGTGGCATGGAGTCTATGAGCCAGGCGCCTTACCTCGTCGACGCAAACGCTGCTCGTTTTGGCAAGCGCATGGGTCACGTCGACTTTAAAGACGCGATGCTGCAAGACGGTTTGGAGTGTCCAGTTGCAAACGTGCACATGGCTGTGCACGGATCGAACGTCGCTGGCGAGTTTAAAATCTCTCGCGAAGATCAAGACCAATGGGCTTTGAGAAGCCACTTGCGGGCAATCAAGGCGCAAGAGTCGGGCGCTTTTGCCGATGAAATTTTGGCGATCGACGTGCCTCAAGGCAAGGGGCAGACGAAAGCGATCGATAAGGATGAAGCACCTCGCGGCGATACAACCATCGAGGCGCTGAAAGGCTTGAAGCCAGTATTCGTCAAAGACGGTAGCATCACTGCCGGCAATGCACCTGGTGTCAATGACGGTGCCGCTGTTCTTCTGTTAATGAGCCAAGCTAAAGCCAAAGAGATGAAATTAAAACCATTGGCGAAGATTGTCGCTCACGCTTCGATCGGTCAGGAAGTGCCTTATCTAGCCACTGTTCCTGCGCTTGCTATGGAGAAAGCCTTGAAGAAAGCTGGCATGACCGTCGACCAGTTGGATTTGATCGAAATCAACGAAGCGTTTGCATCTGTAGCTCTGAAGTCAGTACAAATGCTCGGAGTAGATCCTGAGAAGGTTAACGTCAACGGTGGCGCGATTGCGCTAGGACATCCAATTGGCGCAAGTGGAGCTCGAATTCTTCTCACTCTCGCAAAAGAAATGAAGAGGCGTGGTGCTAAATATGGTGCTGCCGCGATTTGTTCCGGCACTGCCCAGGGAGACTGCGTAATTCTCTCCAGAGAAGGATTGGACTAATCAATGACGACAAACCAGCAAACATTGACTGTTGAGGAAGCACGGAAACGCATCGAAACTTTGACACGTGAAGTCGAGCATCATCGATTTAGCTACTACGTGTTGGATCGTCCTGAAATTGCCGACAGCGATTTCGATAAGCTTTTTCATGAGTTGGAAGATCTGGAGCAAAAGTTTCCCGATCTTCGTTTGCCGGGAAGTCCGACACAGAAAGTGGGAGCTGCTCCCAGTACAGAATTCAAATCAGTGAAACATCGCATTCCTTTGCTTAGTTTAGCGAATGCGATGAATTACGATGATCTGGAGCGTTGGCAAGAACGTTTAGTGCGTGCTCTGGATAACGCAAAACATGACTTGAAATATGTATGCGAGCTGAAGATTGATGGATTGTCGATCGCACTGACTTATAAAGACGGTGCTCTGGTTGAAGGTGCCACCAGGGGAAATGGCGAAGTTGGTGAAGATGTGACGTTGAATTTGCGCACTATAGAAGCTTTGCCAAAACAATTGAAACCTCTGCAACTCGGTGACAACGAGCACGTGCCTGCTCTGGTCGAGGTGCGTGGCGAAGTTTACATGCCAGTCAGCAGCTTTAACGCGTTGAACAAAGGTCTCGAGGAAGAAGGCGAAGCAACTTTTGCTAATCCAAGAAACGCAGCTAGTGGATCGTTAAGACAGAAAGATCCGCGTAAGACAGCTAAGCGTAAACTTGGTTTGTGGACATACTTTATTTACGTCACCGACGATCAAATCAAACAACCAACCAGTCACTTCGAAAATCTAGAGTTGCTGCGAAGTCTCGGTTTGCCTGTCGAGCCTAATCGTCATTTGGCGCCGACTATCGAGAGCGTCAAGCAGTTTTGCAAAGATTGGGACAGTAAGAAACACGATCTCGATTATCAAACTGATGGTGTTGTCGTAAAACTGAACGATAGATCTTTGTGGGATCAAGTTGGCGCGACTGCTCATAGTCCTCGATGGGCAGTTGCTTTCAAATATCCGCCAGAAGAAGTCGATACGATTATCGAAGAGATACATTTTGACGTTGGCAGAACTGGTGCGGTCACTCCTGTGGCCTGGCTGAAGCCTGTGAAATTGGCTGGAACAACAGTGAAGCGCGCCACCTTGCACAATGCCGAACAGATTCGCCGACTCGATATTCGAGTTCGTGACACTGTTGTAGTGCGCAAAGCCGGTGAAATTATTCCTGAAGTGTTGAGTGTCAAAGTCGAAAAACGCCCCGTGGACTCTGTTGAATTTGTTTATCCAACCACTTGCCCGGTTTGCGAAACTCCGCTCGAGCGCATCGGCAACGAAGTAGTTTTCCGTTGCCCTAATTCGTTCAGCTGCCCATCGCAGGTTCGTCGACGCATTGAGCATTGGGTGGGCCGCGATGCTATGGATGTGGATGGTGTTGGTGAGTCTTTGATTGATGTGCTGGTGTCAAATGGCTTGATTACGACTGTTTCGGACCTCTATCGGTTGACGGAAGAGCAGTTGCTCTCACTTCCTAGACTGGCAAAGAAGTCTGCACAAAATATTTTGGCTGCGATTGAGGCATCGAAGACACGACCACTAGCTAATTTGATCTTCGCCCTAGGCATTCGCCATGTCGGGACCACAGGCGCCGAAGTGCTTGCCGAGAAGTATCAGTCCCTTGAAAAACTTGCTGCCGCATCTGCTGATGATATTGCCGGCATTGAGGGCGTTGGTCCAGCGATCTCAGTTGGCGTGGTGGAATTTTTCAACCATCCGCAAACCGCAAAATTGATTGATGAGCTAAAACATGCTGGCGTTTCATTGGAAACTTCGGCGTCTGAAGATGATTCCGCACCTCTGCCGCAATCTCTGGCTGGCAAAAGTTTTGTTCTTACTGGTACGCTTGAAACTATGGATCGCGACACCGCCGAGAAAAGCATCAAACGACGCGGTGGAAGGGTTTCTAGCTCGGTTTCCAAAAAGACTGATTACGTCTTGGTCGGAGCCAGTCCAGGTTCGAAACTTGCTAAGGCACAAGAACTTGGTATAACAATAATTGACGAGGTTCAGTTTCGGCAGCTCATTGAAGAGTAGGGCTTGAAAAAACTTACTAGCGTATTACTTCTGCTCAGTTTGTCACTCGGTGTGAGCGTCAGCACGACGGTGCATGTACCGTGCGATGCGAGAGTTAAGGCAGCAAATACCGAAGATCCGATGCTGAAGAATTATCAGATCGGTATGGATTTCCTCAAGAAAGGTGATTACGACGGCGCTATCGACGCCTTCCTTCAATCTGTATATTTCGCGAGAAATAACTACGCGCCTGAGTCATATCATTTTCTAGCCGTCGCCTATCAGGGCAAACATGAAGACATTAAGGCTATAGAAGCTGCGAAGAAAGCGATTGAGCAAAGCACCGGAGCTGCTTTCAAGTCGCATATTTTGCTGGCTGAGATTTACTTGCGCAATAAACGAATCGATGAAGCTGAAGCCGAGTGCTCTGAGGCCATGCAGGCTGACAGTCACACTGAAGACAATATACGCGGACACTATCTGTACGGTCGTGTATACGAAGCGAAAGGCAGCCCATGGCAGGCTCAGCTGCAGTATGAGTATGCGCTTGGTGACAAGCCGTGGACGTTCACCGATGCCTGGATGGCTTACGCCGAGCTGATGATGAAACAGAAAAACTGGGTGGGTGCTATTGCCCAGTTTGGCGACATGATTAAGAGTGAGAAGGTCCTGAAAGGCATGGATTATCCGCATCTTTATTACAATCTCGGAATTTGCCTGTTGGCCAAAGGTGACCATCAGGGTGCAATGACAAATTGGCACAAGGGGTTGAGTTTGAACATGGCTGAGGCTGACATTCATTTGCAGCTCGGCATGATGTTCGATGCGGAAAAGCATATTCAATCAGCAATAAAGGAATACAAAGAATTCTGCCGCTACTCCACAGATCAAGTGAAAGTGGCGAAAGCAAAGCAACGATTGGAGATGTTGGAGCAGATGATCGCGCCACCAGAAGCTCCATACCAGGTAAAGCCATCGCCTGAGATGCGCAGGCGCCAAGCAGAACAAGAGAGCGGCGGACCTGCGCAGAAAGAAGATCCAACGATAAATGACAAAGACCCCGGCTTCTAGCAGATTTTGCTGTCGATTAAAGTCATCTGTTTGCTTCGAACGAAGCGACTATTAACATCTAGGGCTTAGCCTGTAGCAGCTAGTCGAGAAATCGATTACATTGCTTTAATCGGCTCTTTTGCCGCTTTCTGGGCGAAAGATCCGGGCAGAACAAAATAGAGAACAGAGTCAGGTCCTGGTTTGGCAAACGACAAAATCATTCTTTACGGCGACCGCTGGAGTGCCACAGCATTGTGGGCGAAAGCGATTTTTCTGCTGCCAATCTGGATGTATCTTCTGATTCCCCTGGCTGGATGGGTCTTATCGAAACTTGGCACAGTCGCTTTCCAATTGGGCTATCCAGTCATCATCGTAGTTGGATTGGCCTACTTTATCGATGATCTTTTGCGCAGAAAAATTCGCATTGACGAAAACTTCATTCGGCTCGGTTTTTCGAAATTCAAACTCTCCGAACTTCGCTCGGTGGGATTGATTTATTCGCAAAACGGCATCACGCCAGCTTCACTGTTGCTATATTTTGGTGCGGGCAAAAGGCTGTCGCTCAATCTCGACAGATTGCACTATGGTGATTTTGAAAAACTGCTGAATTTGATCGAAAATCGGGTGCCGCATTGTGCTATCGATCCAGTCATTACGACTTTGTGCAAGAGTAAGAAATTGGCTCGCAAAGCGGCTCTCGAAGAAGCCGACCGAACCGAGATCAAATATTATTCTCGACGCGTTTTGAAAGACATAGCAAAAACTTTTACGGAAACTGCAGAGAGCTGGTCTCGGTTGGGACCGGCTTTGACACTGTTAGTGACCATGCCGATGTGGCTTGTTATGGTGAAGACCGCATATTCAGTCCCTCTGGGAACTTACTCACCGCAATCGACAATCTTGCTTCAAGAGCAACTGACCAACATGCTTGTCGCATTAGAATCGCAAATTGGTAAAAGCATCGGGGATGGCATATCGACAATCTGGACGGTGGTGTCTAATCCCGTTGTAGCAGCTCTTCTGTTTTGTTGTTTGACGCCAGTTTTTTATCAGCTGCTAAAGCTACTGTTCAAGCCAAATCGTCTGGTATTAGATGCAAACGGTGCGCATTTGAATTTGAAGCTTGGACAGTTCAATATCCCTGTGGACTCGACAAAGTGGGATCAAATTACTGAGGCTACCCTGGCGAAACCAACTCTATCAGCTGGTCCCGATCGTTGGTCGATTCGACTGGGAGGTTTGTCCCGGAAAAACAAACTGAATCTGGAACTCTCTGCCTTGGCTCCAGATGATAGATCTCGTTTCAGCCGTGCCCTGGAACGATGGGCACCACATTGTGCAGTTGACACATCTTTGATGGAGACACTGTTGCCACGTCAGGCCAACAGTTACACTGAATTGTGGATGCAGTCGTTAGCGGCACCGCCTGAACGTGCCAGTCTGGAACCTCTTTCGGCTGGTCGTGTTCTGCAAAATGGTCGCTTTGAAGTGCAAAGGAGAATCGGCGTCGGTGGTCAGGGGGCTGCCTATTTGTGCACGCAACATCTGGAAGATGCGCAACATTCAACTGTGCCAGTGGTGTTGAAAGAGACAATCATTCCAGTTTTTGTCGAAGCTGAAATCCGCAAACAAGCACTGGAGAGATTTGAACAGGAAGCCCGCATTTTGAGAGACCTAAAAAGCGATTACATCGTCAAGTTGATCGATCATTTCATCGAAGACCATCGTGGTTATCTCGTGCTCGAATGGGTTGATGGCAACTCTCTGCGCCAGCTCGTCGAGGATCGAGGCGGGATGGGGGAAGCGCAAGTAAAAGATTTGGCTGCACAAATGTGCAGCATGCTTGACTATTTGCACAGCAAAGGAGTCATCCACCGCGACTTCACTCCAGACAATTTGATTTTACAGAAAGACGGAAAGTTGAAGTTGATCGATTTCAATGTAGCGCAGAATGACGAAGAAGGAACAGGGCTCGTCGTGGGAAAGCAGGCGTACATGCCGGCGGAGCAGTTTAGAGGCAAGCCAACAGCACAGAGCGACATTTATGCGATGGGCGCAACATTGTTCTATCTTCTGACGGGGCAGGATCCTGAACCAATTACACAATCTCGTGTTCGCGAAACTGAAGCCGAGGTGAGTGAAACTATGGATAGTGTCATTCAGAAATGTACAGCTGCGGATACTAAGGCGCGTTATGCCTCCGTCGCCGAGATCGCCGCTGATTTATCCTTGAACTTTGATGCGATTACCTCTGCGAGAGAGAAAGAAAAGAGCTCAGAAGAAGGAGTGCACACAATCACGATTGTCGAGAAGGAAACTATTAAGGTCGAAACAATGAATGACGCGATCAGGGTTGATGCTTAATGGCCGAACTAACTGTAACTACAAGCTATGAATCTCCAGTCATTAAGACTGCGTCCACTGCTCTGAGACTGACTTTTCCAGTCTGGGGAATTATTGCTCCGTTCATTGGAATCGTTGGAATTATTGCAGTGACGACTGCAATAATGCAGCACATGCTCGATGCATCTATGATTAATTGGCTGGGCATCCCGCTTGCCTACATCGCCATCGCCGTGTTTTGTCTTCTCTCTATGCGGGTTTTGTCGAACAATAGTTTGTTGCTTGATAAAAATGGAATTCGGTTCCCTGTCCTTCTGCGACCGGGCAACAGATATGTGCCGTGGACTGCAATCAGAAAAATAGATGTGTTGAACAATAGCTCTTCCGATCTTGCTGGACGAAAGTTGGTTTTTTACTTTGCTCATGGCCGCCCATTAAAGCTCGATCTGGGCAACATGAAGCCAGCCGAAATCGAGCAGATGTTGCTCGCTATAGAGATGTGGGGTGTCGAGTGCGAGCGCGATCAAAGCTTGCAGATGCTTCAAGACACATTTAAATCCAGGACTGTTGAAGATGGCAACGTTAGCTACACAGCTATGTGGGAAGACGAACTGCGCAGGAGGTTCTCATCCACCACCTTCATGCCTCTGGCACCGGGGCAGGTGCTGCGCAACGGCAGCTTGAAAGTGGTGCGTCAGTTGTCGCTGGGTGGACTGGCTGCTGTGTATCTGTGTCAGTTGGATGAGACGAAGCTGGTCGTGCTGAAAGAGGCTGTGCTGCCTGAAGACGGTGCTACTCAGGTAAGCGAGAAAGCAAAAGAACTGTTCGAGAGAGAAGCGAAGTATCTGATGAAGTTAGTTCATCCTGGTGTCGTCTCCGTACTCGATACGTTTCCTGAATCTGGTCGCAACTATTTGATGCTGGAATATGTGAATGGGCAAGACCTGCGACAGTTCGTCAAGCAGCACGGACCCCAGAAGGAAAGCACAGTGTTGGAATGGGCGGTGCAGGCTGCCACTATCCTTAAGTATCTGCACGAGCAAGTGCCTCCGATTTTGCACAGAGATTTTAGCCCCGATAATTTGGTCTTGAGAGAAGATGGTACGTTGGTTGTCATAGATTTCGGTGCTTCCAACGAGTTTCTGAGCAAAGCCACGGGCACTTTTGTCGGCAAGCAGTCATTCATCGCCCCCGAGCAGTTTCGGGGCAAAGCAGTTGTGCAGAGCGACATCTACGCGCTTGGATGCACTATGTATTACTGCCTGACGGGCAAGGAACCCGAAGCGTTATCCACCTCGAACCCAAAGGCTCTTAACTCAGAGATAGCCGATGATGTGGCCGAGATCGTCACATCTTGCACTGCCATGGAAGCTCGAGACCGCTATCAATCCGCCGCTCAGCTGCTACCAGTGTTGCGCCGCATCCAGTCGGCCACAATCACTTAGTCCAATTTCTGCCTCTCATGAAATTCTCACGTACTCTGCTGCATTATTGTTGCAGACCCGACCCCAAACGCCTTTTGAGACCTGCTCTAATCGAGCTTGATGGACAGACCGAATTTTGCTTCTGCGTAAGATCCCATTCCCTTCGTAAATGCAATCGCTGTCCGCCACTACCAGCGCACCATACTTAATACCAACAACCAACCAATAGGTTAACCAACCTGATCCACTAGATCGAGGGAGATATTATCATGGCCTTTCAACCAGCAGAACAACATGCAGAGAAGAACCCCGCCAACGACTTGGTTAAACCATCCATTGATGCTTCCGCTTACTGGTCGCATTCAGACGATCAAAAGTTCGTCAAGGCAATAAAGGAACTGCCTCAAACGCTTACTATGACTTCTCCTTACGAATCAGCCCTGGGCACAAAAATCCAGTATGAACCTAAAGAGCCATCTTGGAAAGACTATTTGAATCCAAAAGATTCCAACGATGTAAAAGAGCCGCTAGACCCGAAGAAAGAAGCTGATAAACGCGATGCCGACGCCATGATGGATGCAGTGCGCAAAGGTAAGCTGGAAGACTTAAAAGATATGGTCTCCGATATGAGTCCAGAGAAATTGAAGCGTGTTGCAGAACAGATGAAGGCGGAAGGCTTTGACATTACTGCGACTAGAGACGGCAAGTTTGTCATGTTCAACAAAGATTTGGGCATCGGAATTTCTGTTCAGGCCGGAAAAGATGGACAACCAGCCACTGCTCAAGTCGTTAAGCAGGATAAGGACGGCAACTATGTAGCCTCAACTGATGGTCAAGATCCTGCAAAAGTGCTGAAAAATTTCGCATCGCAGCTTCCGCATAGCGACGACGAAATCGCAAAGCTCATTGAAGATTTCGAGAAAAGAGGAAAGAAAGACCCCTTCGATCTCCATCCAGGAGGACGCCCCTGGAAGGAATACGTTAGACCCGATGACGGCGCGCTCTATCTCTAGAGCAAAGCTCGGTAGGAATATTTTCAACTTGCAGAGTTCGGTGTAAAAAACAGGTGATGATGCGCTAATGGATGCATCATCACCTGTTTGTCATAGCGGTTAGATCGCTACTTGCCGGTGTAAGCCGGCGTTCGTTTTTCCACGAACGCTTTTACGCCTTCTGCAAAATCGTCGCTGCGACCAGCAATTTCTTGCAGGCTTGCTTCATATTCGAGCAACTCTTCCAGGTCCGAGAAAATCGCTCTGTTGACAGCGCGCTTGGTCAGACCGAATGCCTTCGATGGACCTGCGGCAATCTTCTCAGCTAAAGTAACAGCCTCGTTCAACAGGTTTTCAGCTGGCACTACTTTGTTCACAAGTCCCAAGCGCAGTGCTTCGGCCGCATCTAATTTCTCAGCGGAGAGCATCAGTTCGAATGCTTTAGTTGCACCGATCAAACGCGGAAGCAAGAATGTGGAGCCAGAATCAGGCACCAATCCTACCTTTGTGAAGGATTGGATGAAGACAGTGTTCTCGGCTGCAATACGCATGTCGCAGGCGAAAGCAAGACTTGCTCCGGCACCAGCAGCGACACCGTTGACTGCTGCGATGATTGGCTTCTCGATCTTTCTCAACTTGAGAATGATTGGGTTGTAGCGTCGGCGAATCGAATCTCCCAGCGAAGGGCGTTGACCCATATCCTGACTGATGCTGCGGCTCTGCAAGTCTTGCCCTGAACAGAAACCACGTCCTGCACCAGTGACGACAATTGCACGCACAGTCGCGTCTTTTTCCATTTCTTTCAAGGCATCTTGAACTGAAAAGGTGAGTTCGTCATTGAATGCGTTAAGTTTGTCTGGACGATTGAGAGTAATGATGCCAACACCATTCTTCTTTTCGATCAACAGAATATTTTCTTCAGCCATTTTTGCTCCTAGTTCCTTTATTGGTTGGTTGTTGATTGATGCTCCAGAAGTTCTTTCTAGCGTCCTTTGAAAGATGCTTGACGTTTTTCCATGAAGGCTTTCATGCCTTCTTTTTGATCTTCTGACGAGAACAACATGTAGAAGTTTTTGCGTTCGAATTGCAGCCCTTCATTCAATGTTGTTTCAAAGGTCTTCATGATCGATTCTTTCGCAAGCTTCACGGCAATCGGTGATTTCTTGGCGATTTCTTTTGCCATCGCTTTGGCTTCTTCGAGGAATAGTTCTACTGGTGCAACTTTATTGACTAAGCCCAGTTGATGCGCTTCATTGGCAGTGAAGGGACGACCGGTAAGGATCAATTCCATAGCTTTATACTTGCCGACAATGCGAGTCAAGCGTTGTGTGCCACCAGCACCAGGTATGACACCAAGGTTGATTTCTGGTTGACCGAACTGAGCAGTTTCCGACGCGATGATGATGTCGCAATTCATGACGAGTTCGCAGCCACCGCCGAGGGCGTAGCCGCTCACTGCCGCGATGATTGGCTTTCTTACATTCTTGATTCTGTCCCATGTCGAGAATTGATCTTTGTCCATGATCGTTACGGTTGTCTCGTCAGACATTTCCTTGATGTCTGCGCCGGCTGCGAAGGCGCGCTCGCCGCCCGTCAGAACGATGACGCGAATGGCATCGTCGCGGTCGAATGCTTCCAGCGCTTTAACCAACTCTGCCATCAATTCGTGATTGAGTGCGTTAAGTACTTTGGGTCTGTTTAGGGTGACGATTCCCACTTGATCTTCAACCGCTGTTGTTATGTTCTGATAGGTCAACGTCATCATCTCCATCTCCTTTTGGTATTTACTTGCGGTCTGGTCTTTGTTCTTGAAAAAGTTTTTTAGTCGATTTTTTGTCCACATGCTCCACAAAATTGGAACTCGGCAGGCATCTGCACGTTGCAAGATTTGCAACTTGTGCCACTAGCACCTGATTGATGTCCAACCTGGTGAGAAGCTCTTTCTCGAATGGCAGCGTAATCCATCTCTGTCTTTTTTCGGAAAGCTTTCAAGCCATCCGCAGTCTCAGGAGAGCCTGCATGCAGTGAGAGCCAGTCGCGAGCGTGACCGATTGTCATCGACCATGAAAAATCACGCCAGAAATTCAGTTGCTGCTTTGTGTAGCGAGTACATTCGGGCAGCTTGTCGTAGAGCTTTTCTGCCAGTTTGGCGATCGTTTCATCCAGCATGGTGTAAGGCACAACCTGGTTGACGAGTCCCCAATCCAATGCCGTGTAAGCATCGATGTTTTCGCAGAGAAGCAGCATCTCGCGGGCCCGACGGTCGCCGATGATCAACGGCAACCATTGTGTGGCGCCACCAGCTGCGACACTACCTCGCGCCGCTCCGACTTGTTTGATCGTCACATGGTCAGCGGCAACAGCTAGATCGCAAGCCATGTTCAGCTCGTTTCCGCCACCCACTACCATGCCGTTCAAGCGCGCAATTGTTGGCTTGCCGATGTTTCTCAACCGATCGTGCATCTCGATGAATGCATACATCCATTTGTAGTAGTCGTTCGGCTTTTTGAGAATGTGCTCGTCTTGTTCTTTCAAGTCTGCGCCTGTGCAGAAAGCCTTATCTCCGGTTCCTGTAATGACAACAACTGCGATCTGGTCATCGACGCTCGAATCCAAAAAGGCAGTCGCCAACTCCTTCAACGTTGTGTAGTCGAAGCAGTTGAGAACTTCTGGTCTGTTGATCGTTATCGTCGAGACGTATCCATTTTTCGTGTAGAGAATTCGACGAAAGCCGAAAGACTCAGGCGGTGCGCCCTGGATAGATGATTCGATCGAAGGCGATTGTGCCATGTTGACCCCTTTGTAGAATTCGTTCAGGAAGAGGGATTGCTTTAACAAACTATGGGTTTGCGGCGGCGGGAACTTTCTCAACATCTGCAATCATGAAGGAAGCAACTTCTTTGGCGAAGCTCATAAGGTTTTTAGTTGAAGCACGACCCTCAGGTGAAGCCATCGCTGCTTGCAAGTCTTCTTTGCTGTCGAAGTATACTTCAGCCATCAAGTGATACTCGGATTCGCCCGCTGGAGTGCCGGTGATGCGAGCGATTTCCACTTTTCGAACCCCAGGCATTTTGTTTGCCAAAGGCAAATGAGTGTTGAAATACAGGTCGTCAAATTCTTCGACGTTAGCGGGCTTTTTGTACAAAGCGACGAGCTTGACCATTTTGTTTATCCTCTATCTTTTCGATTGTTCGGTAACTACTTGTGGATTTTGTTTTGCCAGTTGATTGATGAGAGACAGCTCTCTCATTTTGTTTTCCAACCAAATTTTTTCGGTTATTGACAGGGTGACTGTGCCGCGAGCAATCTTGCCGCGCGTGTTGAAAGCTTCAACATCGCAGACGATTTTCTTGTCTCGAATTTCACTGACAGTGGCTTTGACTCTGACGCTCATGCCGGTGACCGTGAGTGTCAAATGCGAAACTTCAACATGAGAGACCATGCCTTCTTCTGTCGTTTCCAGAAACGGTCTCAAACATTTGTGCGCCGCACCTTCGATGTGATTGACCAGGTCGGATGTTGAGTAGAGGTCGTGAACAGCGTCGCCGACGAACTCTGGGCGCATGTCTTTGGTCACCAGAATGTCTATCTCTGCAGTGTGCCCGATTTCCAATCCCGCCTTCATCCCACTTCTCCTTTCAATATCTGCGGCTAGTTAGTCTCTCTTCTACGGTCGATAACGCGAACGGCTTTACCTTCGCTGCGTGCGATCGACTTTGGCTTCAGAAGCGTGACATCAGCTGTCAGCCCCATTCCGTCTTTCAATAGAACTTGAATTTTGTCAGTCAACGAAGTCAATTCGACTTGACCATCTTCGAATTTTCCGAAGCGCTGCAGCAAATGTTCTGTGATTTCAACTTGTACTTCCAATGTGTCCAGAGCTTTCTTGCGCTCTAGCACCAATTGATAATGTGGCGCCAACTCTTCAATTTGCATCAGCACTTTTTCAATCTCCGATGGATAGAGATTGACGCCGCGGATAATCAACATATCGTCGAGACGCGCTCTTACTCTTGCCATTCGCACCATCGTGCGACCGCAGGTGCAGCGCTCGACATTGAGTTTGGAGATGTCGCCCGTGCGATAGCGCAAAACTGGAATCGCTTCCTTTGTCAAAGTGGTAAAGACCAGCTCGCCCTCTTCGCCGTATGGAAGTGGTTCGCTGGTTTTGGGATCGATGATTTCTGGCAGGAAATGGTCTTCCCAAATGTGCAAGCCGTTGCGACCCTGCAAACATTCCATTGAGACGCCCGGACCCATGACTTCGCTCAATCCATAGATGTCCAGTGCTCGAATTTTGAGCAACGCTTCAATCTGAGTTCTGAACTCTTCAGTCCAAGGTTCGGCACCGAAAATTCCTATTTCGAGGTTGATTGAATCGCGCTCGATGCCAAGCTCTTGCAGGGTGTAGGCGATGTTCAACGCGTAAGAAGGAGTCGAACATAGAACGCGGGCTTTGAAATCTTGCAGCAACAAAATCTGCTGTTGTGTTCTGCCACCAGATGCGGGGACAACGGTCGCACCGAGCTTTTCGGCGCCATAATGAAGCCCGAGTCCACCGGTAAAGAGACCATATCCGTAACTATTGTGGATTATGTCGCCTGGTTTCGAGCCGGCACAAGCGAGCGAGCGCGCTACCACTTCAGACCAGACATCGATGTCAGCCCTGGTGTATCCAACTACTGTCGGCTTACCTTTGGTTCCTGACGACGCATGCAGGCGGCTGACGTTGCTCAGAGGCTCTGAAAACAGTCCAAACGGATAATGCTCGCGCAAATCTGTCTTGCGAGTGAATGGAAGGAGGCGAAGGTCGGCTAGCGACTTAATCGAGTCGGGATGAACGCCCGCGTCGTCGAACGCTTTCCTATAGAAGGGAACGCGCTCGTAGGTGCGCTGCGCAGTTTGAATCAGTCGCTTTAACTGCAACTGCTCAAGGTCGGCTCTAGTCAGGCACTCGACCTGACTATTCCACATGAATACTTCTGACTGTATTGCCACAGACGTTTTTTACAGTGGGAACGAAGCACCAATAATACCGCTTAGTGGCGCGTTTTATATCACTCGACAACAGTGATTGCAGGAACAACTAATCCATAACCTTTCAGCAATGGCAGCATCTCTTCGTACCAGGAAACACGTACATCGTGATTGTCGCGCTGTTTCAGTTTGAATTTCTGGTATTCCTTATTGCTTTCAGTGTCGGCTTTGCCGAACACTTTATTGACTTTAGGGAACCAGAAATCGAGAGCGCGTTGGACGTCTGGTTTGGTTTTTGGGTCAGCTGCAAGCTTGCGAACCCAGGTTTCGCCGTGCTTGACGTGCATCCATTCTTCTTTTTCGATTTGAAGCATCGTGCGCGACCATGGACCCCAGCTGCACTCGACTGCATCTCTAAGTTGATGCCCAGCGGCTCTGTCCATGAGGAAGTTGAACATAACCAGGTCTTCCCACGTATTGATCGGTTCGTAGAAAACCTGCATGCGATGTTTCATTTTATCTTCATTAATCAGCTTGTAAACGTCGACACCGAGCCGATCGAGCAAGTCGTACATAGCTTTGCCGTGACGCACTTCGTCTTTGACGATGTTTGCCATCGCCAATTTTTCGGCGACGGTAGGAGCGCCTTCAATCCACGGAATGTAGCCATAAGCGCCGGAGAGCTCAGAGTCAGCTTGAGCAATCATTAGAGTCAAAAGGTGATCTTTATACTCTTGAGTGATCTCATCAGGAGATTCGAGCTTTTCTCCAGCCTCGATCTTTTTCATCATGGCTTCATGTTTGGCCTTTTCATCCATCACAAGCATGGTCGTCTCCTTACGAGGCTGCGCCTCTAGTCTGATTATCCGATCGCTGATTCCGTTTCTGAACTTGTACGCGGTGCTATCACTGACGTAAAAGAAGCATAAAAGTTGATGACTTCAATATATCACGAGGGCTACACCAAATAACCAGGGATAGTGCCAACGGTCCTGCACGGGTGGGCAAATGGCGATTCGTTCAAGAGCCGCTTTTAATCAGAGTTTAGCTCTAGATCGGTGAGCAATTTCGCAGCCTGATTTTGCGCGATCTCAACAAAGTTTTTATCTGTTGTGAGTGTCTAATGTCTTGTAATCAAGACACTTTTCGACTCTGCATATCTTGCAATCAAGACACTTTTTCATCTCGATTTATCTTGCAATCAAGATACTTGCCACCCTCGTATATCTTGCTATCAAGACACTTTCCGTGGTCTGCGTACACTATTTGTAGTTGCGCAATTTCCGTTATTTTTGAGTGCGTTGAATCGAACTATTCGTCGATGGAATGATATCGGCGATGATGATTTGTGGTTTGCAGAGAAAGCGCATGCGAGGTGCAAAATGGCGTTCCATGCCGACTCCGCGAGAGAGGATTAGTGTGGTGCCGGGGTGGATTTCTTTCACGCAACCTTGCGCCCATTCTCTTGGTGCTCGACATAACGTCATCGGTGGTCCAAAAAATGGAATCTGTACTTGACCGCCGTGCGTGTGACCGGCGGTTAGCAAGTCGGCATCAGTGTTTCCCATCGCATAATCTGGTCCGTGCCCGACGACGATGTGATATTTATCGCTGTGTTTGAAGGCATATTTTTGATTGAATGAATCTTCAAGTGTGAGTCCGGTGACGACGAAATCACTGCCGTCAAAGGTGTCGCTCTTGGGAAAGCAAGTCACCGGTAAGCCTTCGAAAATCTTGGGCCAATTTTCGTCTTCACAGTTTCCGCCCACTGCGTAAACTCCTAATGGCGCTGAAAGTTTCACTTCTTTAAAGAGCTGATTGAGGCGCACCTTTTCTCGCTCCCAAACCACTGGACCGCGGCTGCCGTTTGACTGAACATAGTCGCCAGGAAAAACGATAATGTCTGGTTTTTCGGCCAGCATTTTCTCGAGAGCTGACTTTTCGTAGTCTGAGACATGGTCTGTTTGCAAATCGGTGAGGACTGCAACGCGCAATGGGTGCTTGATTTTGGACGATTGAATTTGAACGTGGTCGATCTGAAGTGCTTTCGGTTCGATTAAAAAGGCATCGACGCCAATTGCTGCAATCAGAAGGCACATAAAGACGAAGTAGCTTGCCAGAACCTTCAGCTTTGGCAGTGCCAGGGCGGTAAACATTGCGAACAAGAGAAATCCAACAGGGAATGCGCCAATCGAGAGCAGTCGAATGAAGTCGAAGGCATCGCCACGAAGCAGGAAAGCAGCGGCGATGGCGATAACTCCATAGATCACACAGGTGACGGTGTAAAAGTAAGCCTGCTCACGTCGTTTTTTCAGGAAAATATAAATCAGTCCAAGAGTTCCAAGGACGAAGGCGAGATATGGCAGCGTGGATGGCACGTAAAAGAGAAACATCAGAGGGTGGTTTCCGAGGAATTGACTTGTCGAACAGATTGAGGCGAAGTCGCCACGTGCAACTGTTCACGGCACCCCGAAAACGTTATAGAGCGTGAAGATTGGAGGAAATTCATTTGATGCCGGGTTCGCCTCTGGCGGTGCGCCAGACGTTCTTTTAAATAGTTTATCTCTCCGTCGACCAGCTGCGCTCGGGAGCCACCCAATTTAACGTAATATTGTTCTCTCTTGGCATGTGCGGGAAATGAACGCAGCTCAGGCAGAACAACCTCAATCGATATGGCGCTCGCGGTTTTTGTGGGCGACAATTTTTCTGCTGGTCGTAGACGTAGCTCTTCTGGTAGCCAATCCGTTTGGCAAAGTCGACCCGGGCAAGCTGCCCTCGCCTCACTCATGGGAGTGGTGGCGGACGCAATCTTACCTGGCAGCGCCAAAGGCACCAGATGTGGTGCTGTTGGGGTCGTCGCTGGTTATGATTCCAACTCCGATGTTGGATGCGGACTACCTGAACAAGCCGTTCGATTGTGTGCACCATGATCATAGTATCTACATGCAAGACCGGCTGGCGGATTTGCTTGGACCTAAGAATCTGTCGTGCATCAATTTCGGATTGCCAGGCGGCATGATCTCCGACGACTATATGGTGGCACGATATTTGCTCAACAACGAGCGCAAGCCGAAAGTGGTTGTTTTAGGAATTACGCTGCGAGATTTTGTCGAGCATCATGTTCAGTATCCTGCCACCAGTCATCCTTATCGCTACTTCAGTCAGTTCATGGATGTGGCCGACATTGTCGATATCGCCATGCCACAAGCGTGGCAACGAGCTGATTATCTCTGGGGAAGAAACTTTGTTCTCTGGGGAAAACGTTTGCAGATGCAAGCTATTGCAGACGAGGCCGGCAAGGCTGCTATAGCGCCCCTTCAAAGTGAACGTGTTGCTGTCAATCCCGTCACTGACGCTGAGCGAAACAAAACCCTCGCGGCCAAACTCAAAGCGATTGCAGAAGAAGGCGAATTTATGATGGAACCGCATAAACTGACACTCTTCGAAGACAATACGAATGAGTATCGCTCGCGATTTCGTGGTGACAAGAGTGAGTTGTTTAATGCCGAATCGAAATTTCTAGCAAGATTATTGAAATTGCTGCGCGACCGGAACATCGAAGTGCTGGTGGCGAACATGCCGCTCATGCCTGCAAACATGGCGGTCATGCCGCCTGGCATGTACGACAAGTACATGGCGATAACAAAGAAATTGGTAGCTGAAAATAACTGCAAGTTTCTGGATCTAAATGATCCAACCAAATTCGTACTTAGCGATTTTAGAGACACGGCCCATATGAACGGCAACGGCGGAAAGAAGTTCATCGACTCCGTCGACATGGCAATTTTGCAAGATCCTGCGCTGCGCTCAGCTCTGACCCGAGGCCAGCAACAGACTTCACTCGCTGGACGCGATTCTACAATTCACTAATCCACTAATGCGAGTGACCTAATGCCAGAAGTCGAAAAGTCTGCGGGCAAGAAGAAAAACATGATTTATATGTTGGCTCGCGCTTCTCGTTGTCACAACTGCGACAAGAAACTGGAGCGGGGCGACCTCGCTAAGCTCGAAGATAGAGACAACGACAGGGAAGCTTTGTGCCGGAGCTGCGCTCAACTGGATGCGTTTGTGCTTGTGCCCAAAGGCAAAGCCCAGGTGACACGGCTGGCGACAAAGTATTCCTCGATTAGCTACGTCGTCTTGCAGTGGGACGAGACGTGGAAGTCTTACAATCGTGTCGGTATCTTGGCTGAACCCGCGGCTGTCGAAAGAGCCGAGAAGGAAACGGCTTAAGCACCACAGGTAGTGCTGAGTGGGATGGTTGGGCCTCGGTGGTGCTGAATTGGGTGAGCGTGCTTTTGCAATTCATCAGGATGGGCGACGGTCGTGCGTGAAGTGGAGCTCTTTGGTCCCTTCCACGAGCACTGGATCCATCAGCCCGAAGTGGTAGATCGTCCAATCCTTAATTTGTCCACGACGCACCACGTGCAATCGTAAGGTCGCGTTCTTCAGGCGCGGTAGTTTAGCCTCTACCTGCTCCCACGGAAGTACTGTGCCGTCTTCTCTCACTACCTGTCCCGCCTCTGCGGGGTGGAGATAATCAGCAGCATCTTTGCCGAGCGTTTCTTTAATCGCATCATCGGTTGATTCTTCTGGTGGCAACTTTTCTTGTGAGGCTTTCTTGCCGCCGTCTTTTTGAAGCGCTTCGAACTCTGTTGCTGCTTCTGGAGGAAGTGGCTCAGTCGGCGGCGCTATGCTGCCTGGCTTGATGCTGGGGCGAAATCGAAGCGTAAAACCCTTCCAGGAATCATTGTCAGGATCTTGTAAAAACTTGTCGAATTCAGCTTCAGTCATTTTTTTTCCGTAGGCCATCTGAAGTGGCAAAAACACTGGCGAATATCGTGATGCATCGAACGAGATCGGCACGTCGACTGCAGAATCTTCGGGTCGTTCCCACGGAACCAGATAAGACTTGGTATTTTCCATTTTTGTCGCTGTTGGTTTTCCGATCTCAAAATCATGTCCAGTCATAAATGCAAGATTTGGTTCTTGACCTGACTGATAGATCAAGTATGATCCCCAACCACCTTTAGCCGGGCAGCGACAGGCGTTTCCGCCGAAATGCTTGACTGTTTTTGCAAGTTTGCCAGATTTGATATCTGTTAAAAATGTGATCGCTTCGTCTTTCGGATCAGCGAAGACCAACGACGAGATCCACGTACTGGCAGAGATAATTGCAAGTAGAATAAAGAGCAACGGGTAGGCAAATCTCATAAGCCAGCCTCTTGAAATACAGTCTCAGTCTAACACGCTACATCTATACGGGGTGAGGATCACATGGCTACGCTGTCGACCAATACACTGATCCTGTTTTTCGGAACCGCAGCTCTTGTGTTTTCCTGGTTTTTTGTACGAGGCAAACAATGGTCCGAGTTGTCGGCTAAAACGATGGCACCGTCGATGAAAGCAGCGGTGTTTGTCTTATTGCCCTTCTTGGCATTGTTTGGTCTGGCGCAACTTGGTTCGCTCACCATTGCCAGTAGCGTGCTCTATTTCGCCCCAGCGATGCTGGTGCCGTTTATCTTATCTCGTTTGAACTTCTTGCCATTCGAGCGATCGATATTGATGTTGGCGATGTTCGTCGGCACCTGCATGGTGCTTCCTGCTGATTCCGAACCGGCTGTGGCGGCGATGATTGCAGGACTCTTCGTCTGGAAAATATCAGATAACCTCTTACTTCCAGAGAAATCTACATTAGAGGATCTCTTGCCAAGCTTGATTTGGCTGACCAGTGTCTATTGGTCTCATGTCGGTGGTGGCACAATCAACGGCACCATTCAAGAGTCGGTTGTTCTTGGCACCATTGTCGTATCGATGTTCCTTCGATGGGTGCAAAGACCGCTTTTCGCTAAAGGCGACAAAGTCTATTTGAAGCGTATTGTGCTGGCTCTGACAGGTGGGTTATCTGTTTTGTGTGTAATCACCAAGGTGATTGAGGCAGCGACAATGCCGAAGGTGGCCGCTGTCGCTGGTGCTGGATTCATCTTCGCTTATCTGTTGCAAACCACCGATGATAAAGAGGAAGATGCAACCGTAAAAGGGCTCAAACAGCTCATTTACATCGGCATCTTTACGCTCGTAGCCAGTCGTCTTTTCGGTATGCTTGGTGTACTCGTGCTGTCCGGAACTATGCTTGTAGCCACCAAATCTGGTACTGCTCACCTGGCTGGAATGTTCTGGGCGATTAAGGCTTTGATTCAAACATTCGTTGCGCAATACAATCCTAACGTCACGGGTGTAAATTTGACCCACAGCTACGTCAGTGCTGCTCTGTATGCCGGATTTCTGCTAGTGGTGGTACTCAGTGTTTTCATCAGGGATTCAAAGGAAAAGCGCTGGTTGACGGTGCTCTTGCTGGGCGGTGCCGTGGCACTACCTGTAGGGTCAAATTACTTCGTTCATCCTGAACCGACTTCTGCTATGTTGATTGCCGCATCAGTGGCAGCAATCTTGATGTGTGCAATGTGCTCAGCACTTTATCAACGAGCTGTTGAAGCACACGAAAATTTGATCCTTATTCCTGGCGTCATGGCTGCCAGTGCCTTGTTGTCGCATGAGTTGTTAGAGCTTGGTCAAGCTTCGACTGCCCACGACCGGTTAATTGCCATTGGTGCACTGGCAACATTGGTTGTGATTCTCGGTATCGTCAATCACTTTATTTTCAACAATCCGAAGAAAAGCCAGCCGCAAGTGCCAGTAACCAGTGAAACCTAGTAGTTGCCTGGTGCTTGCCTGGTGCCAACTAGCAGTATTTCTTCGTTGAAGATTACTTGTTTAGCAGGTCGTCGGTTACGGTTACTGTATCTGTCGTGAAGTATGTTTTCAATGCTCCACCGGTTTTTGCGCCCACATAGCCGATGTCTGACTTAGTGCCAAGTACGTTTGTAAGTGCGTCCAATACAGAACCGGTTACTTGTAGTTGACGTCTGAAGCGAATGCTGCCAGTGAGCCCAGTACTTTCATATGTAGGGCGCATGGTCGGTGCTCCTGAGTTGTACTTGAATGTTAGAGTTGGTTCGGCTGGTGCAATCGTGTCGCCGAAGTCGCTCTGTGCGCCAAGCAAGGGATTCGCGCCACCACCTTTCGGTCCAGGTGGAGGACCTTTCGCGCCCATGCCACCAGCTCCATATTCATTTGATTGGCGAGACAAAGCGATGTTGCTTTCACCTTTTTTCAAAGCTACAAGCGTGTCATTGAGGGGTTCCCCACCGTGCTTACCTTCATTTGGCGTACCGACTTCTAGCACCCTGCATTGATCTCTTACATACACATCGATAGCGGTTGTGAAAATGATATTGCCTCCAGGAATTCCTGGTCCCTTGGGCGGTCCTTTCGGTCCTGGTTTGCCGAATCCGGTACCCCCACCACCATTGCCGATATCAGGCAGAGTTACATTGGCAAATGTCAGCGTCCCTAAAGCTGGCATGACAAAATCGTTTACCGCTGGGGGTCCAACTGCGCTGCCGAGTTTTTCTGCATACAACTGTTTATCACCCACCACTTCGTATGGATATGGTGCTACTGGTTGGCTCTTATAGACAACGCTGCCGTTCTGATTGAATTTGTAGATGTGCATCACGCCAAAGGGAATTTGCGGACCCTTCACTAAAGCCGTTAAGTTTGTGTTTGCCAGCGGGTTTGTCGTCAACTCGGTGATCCAATCAATTGTGGCAACGTTCGGTGGATTGAAGTCAGTTTTTTGGGTGTTGACTACGTCAGTTATGTTGACTTTTACGCCTGCGCGACGTATCCAGTCATACAGAGTGATGCGCCACGCATCAGCAATCTTGTTCTCGTTCACCACAGTGGCTGGCCATGCTGGACAGTTGGTGTCAAGCGACGAGCCTGCGTCTGACGGATAGTCACCCACCGCCGACAGTGCGTCGCAGTCTTGACCTGCGTTCATATATGGCGTCGTGAGCAGGTACGCTGGATTTTTGAAACCAGGCAAAATGCCGTCGGGAAACTCAATAGCGATTGCACCGGGGGCTGGTTTAACATCAAACACGCTCGACGGCTGCGCGCATGCCGCACTGTGGAAAATGGCTCCATTTGGTGTTTGCGACGTCTTGATGATTTGGTCAGCTTCTGCTTTAACGATTGCAGGAACGTGATACGCAACACCTGCCGCACTTGCGGTGAAATCCTTCACGTCGATTAAGCGGGCGCTCGAACCTATGCCACCAAATACGAAATTCATTTTGCCCGTTGGCACGTCTACAGGAATGTTGACATAGGACTTGTACTGGTTGTTTTGCTGAAGTGTCGGATCGACTGGATAGGTGCCGCTTGGTTGAGGCACTGGGATATTCGTTTCTGCTGGAGTTGAAAGTTCCCCGACAGACAAGGCAAGTGAATTCGGAACGTAAGATGACGATCCTGACATTCTGATCGCATTTTGAATGTAGGCATTTTGTGCGTCCTGGTAGACGTCAAGCTTGTTATTGTCTCTGTCGATAGCCATCGGAGAACCAGTGGGAGTACACGCGGCTTTCAACACTGTGCTGAGCTGCGTGATGACGCTCTTAGTGTTGTCCAGGTCGAGCTGAACAAGCTCAGTCCACACTGGTGAACTGTCGATCTTATATAGCTCTGTGGCGACGATCGCATCTGCGCGTGCTGTGCCGATGAGAGTGTTTATTCCTCTAACCGGAAGAAAATATCGATCGCCTGCTACTGTCACTTTTCCAATCGGAGCCTGGTCTGACAGTGAAACATAACCGAACTCAACAGTTGGTATGACGATAGCACTCAGATCGGACGCAGCAGCAAGCGCGGCCGCTTCAATTGCTTTCTTTTGCTCAGAGTTACTACCAAGCAAGCGAGCATAATTCAAACAGAAAAAAATCAACGCTACGATCAGACCAACCGTTATGGCCGCGATCAGAACGAGCATGTTCCCATTTTGCGATCTGTTCCGGGGGGCCTTAAAACTCTTTGAGTTCGGCTTTCGCATTTACACCTCAGGGTGATGCGCAGACGTAGATATGATGCCAGAAGTGGAGGGGTCTTAGACTATGTTCCCAAGACTGCTGCAGACGAATCAGCGACCGGCCACAGTTTAATGATCTGATTTCTCGTATCGCTCCCGTGCAAGCTTGATCGCGTCTGGAACAGGTATCTTTGCATAGCCGTGCTGAGTAATATCATCGTAGTTCTTGGACAGTTCATTGACGACTAACACTGTCTTTTCAGTATATTTCTTGCAGACTTCGCGTGCTGCCAGGTCGACCGCGGCAGTCGTAGCTTCGGCAGTGCTCGTGCCTGTGCCGTTAAATTTTTTGCCGATCACCGACTTGCATGCTTCCTTGGCTATGTTTCCAGCGCCAGCGTAGATTTTTTTGACAATTTCAACGTGTCCATTTTCGTGTTCTTCCGTTTGGCGAATATCGCCATTTTTACCGACTCGCACAGTGATCGGGCAGGAAATTGTCAGCGTTACTTTTGTCACTGTAATAGTCACTTCGTTCGATGTTATCGGTTTTGTTGCGACACTGTATACGAAGTCTGGATAACAATGGAAGAACCACTCAGTCAGACCCCTGGATGAATGGGCATTTTGATGCTCAATGAAGTTTCCATGTTCGACGTAAATAGGTTTTTGCACGACTACAACTGCCTGCGCTGGAGCGAGTGGTGTTGAAGGTGGTGAATTCGATTCAACGCTAGTCTTGCCGCAGCCGCTTATCAACAGACAGATCAAGATTGCTGCAAAAGGCTCTGTCATTCCGTATTTTGTTATGATTTTGGTTGAAGCAGCCCGGGTCGCCACCGAATTTGGTACCATGTAACTTGCTGCTGCCCAGGCGCTTAAACCGGCTTGCGCGCTTAAGCACTTACTCACACCTTTGTCACCGTTCGATAGCTGCATTAAGGCGTCTTACTCTCTCGTGTGTATTTCTCGAAGGAGAGCTTAATTGCCTCTTTGACAGAGACTGGGGCTCGTCCGTGATATGTGATGTCATCAAAGTTTTTCGACAGGGCATTTACAGCGTCTACGGTTTTTGCTCGATAGAGCTGGCACACTTGCCGATATACTTTGTCACTCGCGTCAGCAATGGCATCTTCTCTGCTTACTCCTGTGCCTTCAAAACGTGCGTCGATTACAGTTTCGCAGGCTTCTCTGGCGGCATCCTCAGCCTTCTCGTAAACTTGTTTGACTATTTGGATGTGACCGTTCTCGTGATCGACAGTTTTCTTGCCTGCCAGTTTTCCGATCCTGACAGTGATTGGCAACGATATGGTGAGAGTGATTTTTCTGACCAGGATGGTAACAGTTGTTTTCTCTGCTGTTTTTGTACTTTTAAGCTCGTACTCTAGACTGGGATAACAGTGGAAAACCCAATCGGTGAGTCCACGTGATGATTGCAGATTACTGTATTCGATAAACCCGCCTCTGCTGATGTAGGCCGGCTTCTTCACGATAGTCACTGCTACCTTGGAATGGAGCTGTGGCTTTGGAGAATCTGACTCTCTTTGCGAAGAAGCGCCAGTGCAGCTCGCCATCGAGATCGAGAAGGCAGTCAATGCAAGTAACCTGAAAAACATTGTGGAGTATGCCGTACAGCCGCCTCTAGCGTTCTATTCTTTGGGGATGAATTCAGGATGCTTCGCTTGAATTCGAGCTAACCGGTGTTCTAGTTTGAGCGCCTCTGTTTTTTGGTCATGGGCTAAAAGTTGCTGAATGAAATATTGCAGTGTGTCTGCAAATCTCTTATTATCCTCGACTTTGACGCTGGAATCCTGTGCTCGCGTGGACAATTCTTTTTCTAACTCGCTCAGATAGAGATCTGGATTATTGAGAACGCTTTGAAATTTTAGCGGTTCGAATCCATAGACCCAGCGACTAACCTGTTTTTTCTCCAGTTTTAGATTGGTAAGCGGAAAATCTTCAACTGAGTCTGATTTGTCTTTGTTGGACGTACGCTTGTTTTGCGTTGCTTTTGCGGAAGATTGAGCGCTCATCGAACCAATCAACAGAAGAACGACCACCAGTGGTTGCAACTTGAGGACGAGATTGTGCAATTTGTTTGATAGCAAAAGCACCTCCAATTGACTCTCTCAATGAATAGACTATGATCATATCAGCACCATACCCGGTTGTGGTTCGTTGACTCTAGCCGAGAATTTTGATGCTCTCAGTATGCACATAAAGCAACGAATCATTGGGTGGTTTGAGTATCTTGATGAACCTGTAAGTGGGGCATCATTAGCTGTTTTTAGAATCTGTTTCAGCATCTTGATGCTTGTCCTGGTTTTCGAATATTTCAATCTTAAGTGGATAGATAGTCTCTCAGGGCAACGCTCCTTCCATTTTGCATTCGTTCAGGGAATCAACGCTCTTCCTGGATTAGGAATGCACATACTTCTAGCGTGTCTTGCTGTGATTGCCATATTCATGGGCATTGGGCTCTTCTACAGATTTTCGGCTCTGCTCTTTTTCTTAATCTACTCGTACATATTTTTGGTAGAAGAGTGTCTCTATCAAAATCATATGTACTTAATCGCATTGCTGGGATTTCTCATGTTCATCGTGCCGGCACAACGCGTATGGTCAGTCGATGCTTTGAGAAAGAAATTTTCTCAAACCGTACCTAAGTGGTGCGTATTGATTCTGAAGTTTCAATTCGTTGTCGTTTATTTCTATGGTGGCATTGCCAAGCTGAGCTGGGATTGGCTTCAAGGACATCCGCTTTCAGAATTTCTGCTCCTGCGCGCATCCGATCCCTTTTTTGGACCGTTGTTCGGTCATCTTTTTCGAGAGCATTGGTTTGTTACCTTGATCAGCTACGGCGGCATTGCAGTAGATTTATCAATCGGCTTTCTGTTGCTCTGCAGACGCACCTTCTGGCTTGGTGCAAGTATCGCGCTCTTGTTTCATTTGATGAATGCTTGCATGTTCAACATCGATATTTTTCCATGGCTAATGATTGCTTCAATCGGATTATTCGCGCCGGAAGATTGGCCATTTGCAGTGCTCAAGTCCTTCAGAATCAAGCTGTCATCACACCCTCAGGCTGATCGCGCTCCGACCGAACAACCTCAGACAGAACAATCGAAGACGCGCTTGTGGATGATGCTTTTAATTCATGTTTATATCGCTGTTCAAATTCTAGTTCCCATGCGCAGAATCTTCTATGTTGGTGATCCCTGTTGGGATGAACAGGTGCACCATTTTTCCTGGCGAATGTTGTTGCGAGATAAGCGTTCTAGCAGTTTCGAGATGACGGTTGTCGATCCCAGAAATGGCGCTGTTGGACTGGTGCACCCTCAGTACACCCTCAGTGGCAAGCAGATGAGTGATCTGCTGATAGTACCGCATTTAATGCTGCACTATGCGCACTTCGTCGCCGATGATTTCGAACAGCAAGCCGGCGTGCGACCAAAAGTCTTCGTCAAGGCAAAAGTTTCGCTGAACGGACGTCCGGCACAATACATCGTGGATCCCAAGGTAGATCTGGCGGCAGAGTCAGATAGCTTTCTGCCGGCAAAGTGGATTATGCCTTTGCAACAGTGAAAGCTTATTTGTCTTTGAAGTCGTCAACGACGTCGACATCAGAGCCACTTGTTTTATCAACTGCGCTGTAAGTTACTCCTGGAACTTTCTGCTTGCCCGCCAAATAGCCGAGGTCAGTCGGCGATGTAGATACTAATGAGACTGTGTTTAGCAGAAAACCAGTAATTTGAAGTTCGCGTCTAAATCTTATGCTGCCAGTGAGAGCACTCGTTTGATAAGTCGGGCGCATGGCACCTCCGGCGGGTCCGGTGGCATAGATCACGTACGGAGGCGGAAAAACTTGCTTTGCTGGCGCGTCACCGAAGTCTGATTGCGCTGAAATCAAAGGTGGTGAGCCGTTTCCGTTGCCGTTTGGCGGTTGTGCTTGAGGTGGTCCAATTGCTCCGCCTTCTTCACCGGCACCAGAACCGGTACCACCATAATCGGTTGAGTTGGTTCGTAGGAAAGGAGCACAGGCAACATTGTCTGCCTGCGGTGCAGATACAACCAGGGCGTCATTCAAAGGCTCTCCACCGTGCTTTCCACCGTTGATGGTGCCTTGAACTCGGCATTGATCCCGAACATATATGTCAAAGTAAGGGCTGAATATGACAGTGGCAGATATGGTGCCAGATTTCTTGCCCTTTTGTCCCTTGATACCTGCAGGCATGGGAATTTTGATTTGATCGAAGTTGATGATCGGGCTCATGTTGCTCTTGTATGCGCCGGCGTTGATACTAGCAACTTCGCCGTAGAGCTGATTTTCGCTGACTACTTCGTACGGATACGGCGCGCATGGTAGTGGTTTGTATTGCACTTTTCCAGTCGGATCCCACTTGTAAGCATGCATTATGCCCATAGGAATCTGCTTCTTGCCCGCACTGGTTGGGTAAGTTTGCGTGATGTTGGTGAGCGGTGGGGTTGACTTGAGTTCGCCCCACCAATCAATCATTCCAGTTGGTGCGAAGTTAGTCGTTTGCATAGACGCAACTGAATTGATGTCGGCTTTCGTGCCGCCACGTCGTATCCAATCGTACAGGGTGATGGCCCAGGTGTCACCGATAGTCTGGCTCGCAACGTTGGGTGGCCACGGGTTAGGAGATGTGGCAAGAGATGGCCCAGTGACTGGGTAGTCACCACCTGGTGATGTAAGCACATCGGCGGTAGCGCCGAGAGTGAGGAGGGTTGCAGGGTTGGTCAACTCCGGCACCGGTCCATCAGGGAATTCTACTGCTATCGCCCCTGGTGCCGGCTTGGGATCGAAATTGCTGCATGCCTGTGCGCAAGCTGCACTGTGGAATGTCTCTCCTTTTGGTGTCTGAGATGTTTTGATGATTTCGTCAGCTTCAGCTTTGACGATTGTGGGCACCTGATACGCAACGCCAGCTAGATTGGTGACGAAGTTGCGCACATCGACGAGGCGTGGAGCATCTCCGATTCCTCCGAAGACGTAGTTTACGCCTTTGTATGGAATATTGATAAATGACTTGTAGGTGGTGTTGTTGCCAGTCAGGTTTGCAGCCAACGGTGCAACGCTGGTCGGCTGTGGAATGGGAATGTTTGTATCACTTGGAACGTTGAGCGAGCCTAGAGTCAGAACAAGAGAGTTTGGCACATAGCTCGATGAGCCGGTCATTCTGATCAGGTTTTGCACGTATGCATTTTGCGCGTCTATGTAGGCATTTATCTTTGTGCCATCGCGATCTACTGCCTTTGGCGAATTGCCAGGCGTTAGAGCTGCTTTTATAACTGTTTCCAGTTGTGTCACCACAAGTTTCGCGTCAGCTAAGTCGTTCGCAGCCAGCGTTTTCAACACCCCGCCATTCGGGATCTGATCTGCGATGATCGCGTCTAGCCTGGCTGTGCCGATGATGGTGTTGATGCCCCGCACCGGCATAAAGAATTGGTCGCCTGCGACGGTGAACTTGCCAATCGGCGCCTGATCTGAAAGCGACACATAGCCCATTTGCGGGGTATTGATGACAATGCTGCTTATGTCGTTTGCGGCCGCCAACGCAGATGCCTCGATCGCCTTCTTCTGTTCTGCGTTGCTGCCGAGAAGCCTTGCATAGTTGAGGCAGAAGAAAATCAATGCGACAACGAGTCCCATCGTTATTGCCGCGATCAGAACGAGAGTGCTGCCTTTGCGGTCGCGCACCGATGTGAACCTAGAAATGTGCACGCTCTAACCTCATGGGGTTGCCACAGCTAATGTAAGCTCGGGTCAAAGCTTTCGATATTAGATATGGTTAATCTAATCGTATAACCCCCTATTTGTGGCTGTCAATACCACTGATGAGTGTCGCTCACCTGTGCGAAAAATAAAAACCATCCTCAATTCGACCATTTGCTAGTCTGACCAGTAGTTTAGAGACGGGTTTTGAGAAAAGAAGGAATTCGGAATCAATTTGAATCCCGAGCGATGCACGGGCATGATTGGCCACTCCTCAGGGCGAGGTTCATGCGTAATTCCTAAGGTGTACCAGAGTACGATGTCCTGATTTTCGATTGAGCGATTTGCTTTCGTCCACTTTCCCAGTCCGTCTTCGCTTGCAGCATTGAACGGATAGGTGCCTGCGGCGTAGAGTTGATCTGCCTGATATGGTGTGGCCCAGACGTGTGCACCAAGGTAGCCAGCGCGTTTGCGCACGTATGAGTTTTCAGCGGCATACGGCAGCGAGTTTTCGCCTGGTATGAGCATGTAGCCTGTTTGTTGCCCGAGCGAATTTTTGCAATTTTCATTGATTACTTTCCAGCGCCGCGTCGATGCGAGGTTGATTGTGCGTTTAGCCTCCTGCTCGGTATGAAGCTTTTTCACTTCCATACAAAACGCATTGCCGTAGGGGTTCGCTTCGTTTAGTGGTGCTGACCTCGTATTTGTTTCGACCAAACTATTGTTTGAGGCGCCATCGACATCCATATCTAAGCGGAAACAGAAGAAGTGCTGGTGATGTACGGCCTCGACATTTTTTTCTACAGAGTGGCCATGCTCAGTGCCGCTGTTGTCGTCGGCAACTCCCTTTGCGAGCATGATTCCAGTCATTGTGGTCTCACATTCAAGAGCACCGTCTTCGCGAAAAATCCAGTTGAAGCCGTAGTCGTAGTTACCTAATGTGGTTATGTACGATAGAACGAGATCGCGAGCTCTAAGGCTCTGATTGTGTTTGGTCGGCTTGTCATAGTGTCTCCAGAGAATGCCTCCGTCTCGCTCGTAGAGCGCCAGGGCACGCCTGTAAGTTATTGGAGCGCCAAACTGATTGGCGATTATCGCGTCGAAAAATTTTGCATTATTGGGTGCATCTTTTCCCGCCTCCAGCGCCGCTGTATTTAGACCGAGGTGCAATTCGCCGACATCGAACGAATCACGAAAGGACCAGGCTGAGGACGGGTCCGCGTAAGGCACGCACAGCTCGGAGCAAGAGGCGCGGTAGAGAACCGGTCTGACCTTGCCATTATCGTTGTATGAAACCGTATATAGTACCGGTCCTTCGCGGGGGAGAACGGCGAAGCGAAAAGTCCAATTCTGCCAGTGCACTTCGTTGCCGTTCACAACGAAGCTGGGACCTTCACTTTGTTGAATACTAAGCGGTTTGAGATGCTGCACGCCCCGGACTTCTTTGACTGGAGCTATTGGTACTATGCCTGAATCAGCTAAGTGCACTAACTTCTTTTCACGCACGTCGACGTCTGCTACTACTCCCTCGATTGGTCGCAAAAAGGCATTGCCTGTGTGACCCTGATAGTAAAAAATTGCTTTCAATATTCTGCTTGGGTTTTGCGATGTCGGCATGTAGCCTGGTGCCCACACAGAAATATAAACATCGTTTAGGTCCTTGATGCCGCGTTTGCGCATAGCTTGCTGCCATTGGCTGTCGGCTCGAACGATTGCATGCACGATATTTGCATCTTCCGGAACTCTAGCTGACCCGGGGGCTTCCTTGTAAGACGAAACCAGTTTGTCAGTCAGGTCGACGCAAGTTTCGAACGTTTTTCCGCTACCGAGATCATAAATAACTGCGAAAGCTTGTCGCTTGAAGCGCTCACCGGCTTTAAAATTGAGCACAGCGCTCTTAGACGGTTCCAATAGTGAAATAGATGCAAACAGGCTGGACCTGTTTGTTTTGTGGGCTTCTTTCAGGATAGATGTAGTCAGCTCGATTTCTTGAGCAGAGAGCGGATCGAGTGGGTGTGGGGTCGTTTTCGTTTCCACGACACTTGCAGGTATGTCACTTCTATTGGTTGATTGGCACGATGAGAGCACAGTCGCTGCACAGGCCAAGATGCAAATGATGGCGCCGATGGTGTAACCCCTCAGACTTGTTTTTGCAAAATTGCAACGCCACTCGGACTCTAGGGGCTCTGAGAACTGGTACTTGAGCCATTTAACAACTCCATTACAAGTTTGATTGATGATTGAGTCGATCGAATTCATCGCTTCACGAGTTCATTCCTGTAGTTTTTGCTGCAGTCGTTCAAACATGTTATCGAGTTTCTTCTTACCAGGTGCTTTCAGTGACAAACAAACAGGCTTTGGACTTCAAGGATTCTAGCTTAGTAGAAAGACGAGACGATGCGTCCAGCAAAATTTTACAGGAGCAGCAGCAAAGCCAACAAGCGCAGTTAGATGCGATCAAGTCGCTAAACAATAAAGTGCTCGACAAATCAATGATGGCGCAATTTGGTGCCTGCCGGATTGTGGACGATTCAAAAGTTCAGCCCACTCAATCAGAGCAACCGATTGGCAAGCCGAATGAAGTCATTAAAACAAAAGTAGGCGAAAAAAGCACTTGCCTTGAATTGGATGAAAATGGCTTGGCAAAACGATTTGTGGACGTCAACGGCGATCAAATTCAAAAATCCGAAGACGGAACTTGGACGCGCTCCAATCTCATGACTCCGTCTGAAAAGTTGGCAGGCTTCTCCGTTGATAAAGACAAGAATGTTTCTATAACCTTTGCGGTGCAAAAAGATGATCGCGCTCTTGCCACTGATTCTGCTGAAAAAATGGAAACTGTACAGGTCACTCGTGAGATTAAAAACGACGGCACAATCACCACAAACTACCCTGACGGATGTAGCACGGTAAGCACGCAAGATGGCGACAAGAATACGGTTCGTGTTGTAAAAGGTGACCAGACGGTGCAAACGCTCGTCTATCGTGGAAACGACTTGATTGAATTTGATGCGCCGAACGGTGTCAAATATTCCAGACGAATGGAGCAGGAAGGTGAGAATGGTCCTCAACACTGGACTAAGACCACTGGCGATGGCACCACGACCGAGGTAAAAAACCTAGACGCCAGTGGCAATCTCGATCCCACAGCGCCAGTAAAAGCTGATGCCAACGGCTCGGTCATCGTGCGAGATAGTAGCGAAGCTGAAAACAACTATGCGCATCGTTATTTGAACAATGGAGTGCAAGTCTACAGCGATCGGAACGGCACTGAGCGCGTTACTCAGACTCCTGACGGATTAACAATCAAGGAGACGAATTCGGCCGATACAAAGCGGCTGAATCAGCGCGAATATACATACGCAAGTGGTCGCGTCGTGACAGTATCTTTCGATTCAAATGAAATGCCGATCTCGATTTCGGATAACAATGGACTTACCTTATCGCGCCAGGATAGCTCGCAACCCTTCCACGATGCCGCGGGCAATACGACTGTTACAGACGTGATCAGTGAGAAGAGCAACGACTCGATTCGTCTAGTCTCCAGCGACGGCAGCACTACGTTTATCGACAGCAAAGGTGAATCAACCGTACTCGCGAACGGTGAGGCTGTTCCCCATGGAAAAAATCTAGAAGAGCGTTATGTTGTCGATCAAGTTCCGCTTGATGCTGAAAAGAAATTGGCCAATGACGTTGAGCAAACGAGTCAATGGCAGATCCAAACTATCAAGGATGACGATTGGAATTCGCCTGTGCCCGTCACTAAAGAGACTTTGAAAGGATTGACTGGTTATTACACCGCCCTGCGGGCATTCGGAATTCATGACAGCATCAGCCTGGATGATTTGAAGGATGCGACAAAAGACGGCGGCAAGTTTGACATCAAACAAAAGGGAGGAGAATTTCAAAAATATGGCAATTTTCAGTGGGGAGTTTATGCTGCCTCAATGAATTTGCCGCCAGATGTAGCTATCAAGATGTGCGGAATCTACAAGAGTAGTGAGAACAAGTCAGAGCCTACGTGGGGTGAAGTGTCTGATTTGACCAAAGACAAACCTGGAAAATATCCGTACGGACAAAATCCGGCTGATGCCGAAGCGATCAAGGAAGGATACAAATACTACACAGAGCACTTTCAGCAAGCCGTAGAGGAGAAACGGAAAGCCGAGGAACTCGGAAGAGACTGAGGCTTGAATCGATGCATCCAATTAAGCACAATTTTGTAAGGTCGCGCGAATAGCATCCCTGCTAGTAGATTTAACCGACCATGCCGCTAGAGTTGGCGCACGATTTCGGTTGAAGCTTTGATTCGCGGCACCCCGTACAAATCATCGGAAATGACTTCGTCTTTGCCTAATCCAGATCGCACCACTCGCACACGCAGGTGGTCTCGATCGTTCCGCTGTTGATAGGTGCGCAGTGTGCAAACATGCGTATCGGATCTTGTGCCTAGCAATTGCACTTTCAAATCAGCTCCATCTTGAAACGCATGAAATTGAATTGGCGAATGAGTCTTGTTTGTGAAAGTCAGGTCAGACTGACCGTACCAGACCGTTGCATCCAACCCTGGTTCAACAGTTCTTATCGTGCGCAGATGCGGCGTGCGTTTATCAACGGTCATTCCTGATTCTAAAGCAAGTTGATATGTGCAAGACGATAGCAAGCAGATGCCACCGCCAGTGGTTGAGGGTGTGTCTGGACCAACGTAAGATGGCGCGTCGAGATATCCCCTTCGTTCGGTTCTGGGCCCGATAAGTTTATTGAACGAGAATTGCTCGTTTGGTTTGATCGTAGCACCGTCAAGATATTTTGCCGCCAGGGATATGTTCATTCTCTGTGCTTTGCTCAGCTCGCCTATTTTGACGGTTTTGCTGGCCACGACATCTGCGAATGGGCGCGTCGTCCAGTAGGTGGCGAAGGTGCCACCTAACAGGACCAACGCAATGGCGTAGGATTGCCAATCAGATTTTATGCTTTGCATGTTCACTGATCTTTCCTTGCTCAGTCGTTGACGTACAACTGGTCGAGAGCAGAGTATCCGCGCACCTGGTTTGTGTACATTCCCTCCAGGCTGACAGGATTGACCTGAATGTTACCCGGCAATTCAAGGCGAATCATCGTGTGGAATTCAGACTTCCCTTGCGGCAACGTTGCTCCGAAGTAGACGATGCGGTCGTCGAGAATATCTTGATGTGTCCACCAGTTGCTACCCCAATCACCATCGATGCCAGGCTTGCTGTCTGTCTCTTCGGCGGCATTGTCTGCAGAATCATCAACAACTTCAGCGCCGCTTGGTAGTGCCGCTTGCACGATGATGTATGGCAGCGTCACAGGCGATTCCACAATCGTCTTCATCATCACCGTTTCACCGGCTTTGATTTTGCCGTCTGTGATTTCCTTCGTGTGGAAGTGCACCGAGCCATCACTGGATGTTGTTCCAGGTACAAGTCTGAAGAACTTGCGTGTGATGGAGAGCCCTTGAGGTAGTCCTTTGGCTACACTCTGATCTCCTGCTTTCAATTTACGGAAGTAGGTGATCAAGCTGTTCCAATACATTCTGCCGGGTCCGTCTTTGGAGATTGACAGTGTGGATCTCGACTCAGGAATAGGCACCTGGATCGTTTTTTGACTCTGATAGAGGTTCTCTTCATTCGATACGAAATCAGCGAGAGCTTTTTGATCGAATCTGACACGTGCGTTGAAATTTCCCTTGCCGAGAAGATTTCGTGATTGCAACTCATCTTGCATCAATACAAGGAATACTTCAGCTGTGGTCTTAGTGTTATCCCAACCGTCTTTACCGCGTTGGAGCAAAATCCACTTCTTGATTGATTCGATGCGAGCAAAGTTGTTCGGTTCCATTGCTAGCACGGCTTTCAATCCGAGTGCAGTCGATTCTACACTGGTGAAGCGGTAAGTGTAGTCTTCGTCATTCTTCAGTCCGAGTTTGACGTAGAGTGCGTGATTGTGCTCCCAATTGGTGAATTCAGTGGTTGCATTGGCCATCTGTATCAGGCGGTCGTAGAATATTTTGGCAGTTGCATCATCTTTTGTTTGATGGAATGCAAGAGCAAGATATGCCACTGCTTCTGGTGCCGTGTGATTGAGTTCTTTCAACACCAGCGTCTTTGTGGCGGCTGGAATTGGTTCTTTCCAGAAGCTAAGAGTGTAGAGCATGCGAGCGAAGTCTACTTTCGTTTCGCGGTATACCCAGTCATTCTTCACGATTTTGGGATCAGCCAGTTGTTTGGCTAGCTCTACCGAAGATGTTTTCAGCCACTTTCTGCCGCCGTTGATCAATTCGTCGCCGGGCTTGTAGCCAACTTCTTTCAACATGCGCAATCCATCTACGACCAGTGAGGTTAGATAGATATTGCTGTTGTCGGTCGCCCACCAGCCCCAACCGCCGTCGTTGTGATGGTAGTCGAGTAGTTTTTGCATCGATTGTTTGTAAGCAACTTCGAATCTGTCGGAATCACTCTTCAGAACCGGTTGATGCAGTTTGATCTGCAATTCCTTGGCTACGATAGATGGAACCAACTTGCTCATCGTCTGCTCGGTGCAGCCATATGGATAGTCGATCAAAGCGCCGAAATTGCCGAGTACTGGACCAATCGAGGAACTAGCCAGGCTCAGCTCATACTTCGCCGTGCTGCGTTCTGCGTCAGAGCTGAGACCAACCGGAATGTCGAAGGTCTTGCTTGGTTCAGTCACCACACCAGACTTTGCAGAGAAGGTAAGTATTCCCAGCGGTCTGATCGGCAGCTTCGTTTCGAGTGCATCGCTGACGGTTGAACCGATCGCCTTGCACTGTACGACTCCTTTTCCTGAACCTGTGATTTGCACAGGCCAACTGAATCGAGTTGCTTTTTGCGGAGCGACTTCCACTTTCTGTGTCAGTGGCGTATCAGTTTTGAACTGACTAGACATTGACACGGTCAGGTTGACGCTCTGCGGTAGATCGGAGTAGTTGTGAACGATCGCGCTGACCTGGCCTTCGTCTCCCTGACTGAAGAATCGGGGTAAGGCTAATCGCAGAATCAAATCTTGAGTAGAAATTACTTTCTGCGTTTCTGCTCCGACACCTGTCTTCATGTCGATACCACGCACGGTGGCGCGCCATGTCGTCAGATTATCCGGCAGCTTGATGCTCGCGACAGCCACGCCTTTCGCGTCTGTCGTGATATCTGGTATCCATGCGGCAGTGTCCTTGAAATCCTTTCGCATTTTAGGCTCTGCTTTGTCTGGACCACCCGATAACTCTTCGGGGAAAGTGCACACCGTCTGCACTTCATTTTCTCGTCGAGTGTAGAAGAACTTGCGAATGTCTTCTGCGGTCTCGGCACGAATTGCGTAGATACTTTCATCGACTACGCCAAGCGACAGGTCTGTGTTGGCGGCGGGCGTGCCGTCGTTATGCTTGGCTGTGATTGTGTATTTAACGGTTTCACCAGGTTTGTATTTTGGCTTATCGCTTTCAATTGCAATCTTGAGGAAGTTGTTTTCAGGCGAAACCTGAATCATCTTTTCTTGCGTGTAGAACTTGTGGTGCTTATCGACCAGGGTGGCGGAGAAGAAGACGTTTGGTGCGTACTCTTCCTTGATCGGAACCTCGATCAGTTGAGCAGTTGCGCTCATCTTCACGGCTTTGATGTTGTAGATGCGTGGACCTTCTGTGGAGATAACCGCTTCCACTCCGTCATCGCCGCTCACAGGAGCCGTGATCATGATTTTGGCGACGTCACCGACTCGATAGACTTGTTTGTCCATCTTGATCGACATCACTTCGCTTTCTGCGTCTTCTCCGTAGCGGATATACGGACTGCGATAGTTGGCAATCCACAGAGTGCTGCTGTCGAAGATGAAGTGGTTTCCTGAATCTCTTGCTTCCGCTGAGACGTAGAACGTATCGGATGGCCACTGCTCTTTCGTTGGCATCACCGCCTGCGCCATACCCATGGCGTCAGTAACCACTTTCTGGTCGGCCAGGTATTCGCGTTGAAGATACGTGTGTTTAACTGAATCCCAGGGCCATCTTGCAATTCTCACCGTTACTGCTTTGTTTGCAACCGGCTTGCCCTCGTAGTCAATTGCTTGCACTGAAACTGGAACCGATTCGCCAACCTTTGCCACATATGTGTCGGGCTTGACAAAGAGTGCGAAGTCACCGGCGGTGGCTAACATAGTTCCGCTGCCAGTCACAGTCATACGACTGATATCGGTAACTTCTACATCGACTTTATAGTTTTTGTCGAGATAACTGGAGTCGTATGGTTTGGCAGGATCGATGTTTTCTGCGATCGTGTCAACATCAACAATTGCATCACCATTTTCGTCGAGCTGCACGTAGCCGTCTTTGAGGAAGTCGCCACCATAGGTGCCACTATTCATGTCCGAGCCTTCCCAATCATCAAAGAAGTTGAAGTAGCTTGGACGTTTAGTCAAATTGTATCGCAGACTCCAATTGGTTGAATCGTAGATTGAATATTTGACGCGCGCATTGGCGACCGCTCCACCGAAGTAATAGCTGGCGTGCACTTTCATTTTGCCTTTTTGCCCGGCAATTACACGCGGTGTAATCGGCGTTACTTCCACTTGATATTCAGGTTTTCTGTATTGAGCAATTTCGAAATATTCGTATGCAGTCGAACCGTCAGGATAGGTCAAATTGATGCTGTAGCCGCCAGTTTTGCCATCGATCGGAACTTGCACGAGTCCGTGGAACGCGCCATGAGCATTAGTTGTCACCTCGCCTGTCGAGAGGCTGTTGCCCTCAGGATCCTTTACTTCCATGTCGAGCGTGATGCCGGCGCCTGGATTTTTATAGCCATTGATTGTTTTCTCGCGCGCCAAACCTTTGAAATAAACCGTCTGACCGAGGCGATAGACAGGTCGATCTGTGTAGCAGTATGTTCTGTATCTGTCGCCTTCGCTGTTGTAGAAGTTGACGTCGCCGAAGGCGTGATTGGCTTCAAACTTGCCGACTACCGCCAGAGTATTGCTGCCTGTCTGGTGCTGCTCAGCGTCGTTGAATGGAATATGCAGGAAACCATCTGCGCCTGTTTTTCCAGCTTTAGGCACGGTCATATCGAAGCCTAAATTTATGGTGGCACCGGCGACTGGTTTCAATGTCACTAGATTGATGGCGCGAACAACAGTTTCGTTTGGTGCTTTCTTTACGATCAATCCCAGGTCGGTGACTGTGAAGAAGCTGTAGTCTGCCGGCGGTGGTGCACCGTTGGTTGAAACGCCTGTTGCCTCCATCACATAATCGCCAGGTGCAAGGGCGTGATCGAATTTGAAGTGTGCGCTGGAACTGTCATCTGAATCGCTAACTAAAGGACGTGTAAATTCGGCGGTTGTCACATCTTTTGTGAAAGGTTTGACAAACCCCTTGCCCTGGTCGACAACGAGACGGAAGTCTGAGCCTAGAGTGAAATGAGGAGTATCCTTGGTGAACGCGAAAATATCTTTTTTGAAAATTCTGACTTTTGTTTCGCGCACACCTGTTCCGTTGACCCAGAAGCTGGGCACTTCTTTGGTCGTGAAAACGCGCAGATTCGCACCAACAGAAATGCTTGGCTGAATCAAAGCCATTTTGACAGGACTCGGCAACTTAGTGACTGCCGATTCCTCAACCATTAAATTGTCTACGTACTCATTGCCGAAGCCTGGAGCACGCACTTTGATTTGATATTCACCAATTGGCAGTTGATCGATTTTGAAGGTGCCATCGGGTTTGACCCAAACTCCTCGCTCATCAGATTGAGTGCCACGTGGACCGATAGCGATTACATACGCTTTGTTTTTTGTCAGATCATATGAATACAATCCAAACTTTTTTTGCTGCAGTGCAATTGAGCCAGCTAGCGATCCCGTCGGCTTATCGAGATAGACCGCCACACCCAACAACATCAGCACCTGCAGAATAATAAACTGCCAGGAGATCAGGACGTTGCCCTTGGTCGAACGAAGCGCACTTTCATTTGAATACATCTGCTTTGATCCTGTAAATCTGGCAAGTTTGGGTTGATGGGATTCCGGCTTTTAGTTTGCACATAACAAGTTGGTAGTGGGCGTCAATTGCTTCACCGGGCAATATCACGGCGCTTTTGCCGCCGGCGCGAACCATCAGTCCATAAATCAGTGGATTCTGGTCGCGCATTGAACCGATCGGTTCGACTGCGCGTACAACGGTGACTTGAGGTTTGAGAAATTGCCATTCGCTCGCTTTGATTTTTTTGTAGCGGTATTCCTTGGAAAGCGCTGACTCAGTTGTATATACGGCACCGACGACAAGATTAGGATACTGCGGATACATTGACCCCCAGCACGCTCTAGTTTTGCCTTTTCGACTCAACGTGACAAACAATCCGGCTGGCTTTTTGAATTTGTTTGGCACCACAAATGATTGCGCCAGTTCGTCGAAATTTTTGTATTGAGTAGGTTCACCAAAGTGCAGTGCCAAAGTTTGACGCACAACCTCAGGAAGAGAATCAGCTGTTTGAATTGCAAATGCTGATTGACAGCTCAGTGATGAGATCAGCAAAATTTTCAGCAGCATGAAACGAGAGCGCAAATCAATCTCCAACAAATTTTGAAGAACGTGTTTCCCTTTGCAACTATTATCTTGATCAACCATTAAACTGGTGAGATGAGGGTGTTTCATTCCTGTCAGATCACTGTGAAGGGCATGTTAAAACGGGAACCTTGCCAATAATTCAAGCCTGGAAGGCATTCATGTCCACCGATGAAACAGAATCAAGCAATAGTATAGGGCGCAGGCGCTTCTTAAAGTCCATATTTGGATTGGGCGCAATGATCGAAGAATCGGTTGAAGCCAAGACGGAAGAGTCCTCAACGACGCATGGATCAGCAAAGCGACAGGGCGCTGCAAAGACCCAAGGATCTGCAAAGACGCCAGGAGCGACGTCGCCCGCGCCAGTCTTTATCTGGGCTGATCTGAAAACTGGTCAGGTCGGTTTCCCAACCGGTCTGAACCTGGGAGTCGGCATGCCTGGCTCGACGATGAAGTTGGTAGCAGCGGCGGCACTGCATGATGAGGGTTTGATCAGTCCGAATCAAATTTACGAGTGTTCGGGCCACATCACTTTGCACAAAGAGACTTTCAACTGTTTGCATGCGCACGGTCGTGTCAATTTGACTCATGCGATCGCAAAGTCTTGCAATGTGTTTTTTGTGCAAGCGGCAGAGAAATTGCATACGACTACTTTCTTGCAGTATGCGAAAAAGTTTGGCTTGGATCAGCCTGTAGCCGGGCGAAAATCAGGCGCTTTCCCCGCTAAAGCAAACGGACCGTCTTATCGTTACGTGTTGGGACTCGCTCCCGATATGCAACCGAATGCTCTGCAAATTTTGCGCATAGCGGCAATTGTTGCCACCAGGGGTGATGTTCCATTTCTGCACAGTGCCGAAGATCCAGCTGACGGAAATAGGTTTCATCTGGAATTGTCCGACGGCACTTGGCACAGATTGCAGCAGGGCATGGAATTGGCGTGCACGGAAGGAACGGCTCAAAAGCTCGACCCAGAAAATAAATTGCACATTGCTGCGAAGACCGGAACGGCACCGTTGGGCACCAAATTTTCGTCTTGGATTACAGGATACTTTCCAACGGAAAATCCTAAGCATGCGTTCGTTCTCAATTCATCTGCAGGCACGAGTCAGGAAGCAGCTGTTCCTCAATCGCATAAGTTTCTATTTGCCACCACGTGGCCATGATATTGAGACTAGCACTGATTTAACTGCCACAACTGATAATGGTGGGTATGTATTCATTAATCGCTTGATGATTTTGGAGAAACGACTCGTGTTGCCAATGAAAACAATCAAGCAATCGTTCAAGCGCTGGTTTTTCTATCCCCTCATGTGGGTGGTAGTGACGATTGTCGGTCTGTTGGCGCAGCAATATTTTGTGGCTGCGCTGTGTTGTTCAGTGGCGATTTGCATGTTAATCGTCAATACCATTCCGTCGATTGTCTTGGAACTTGCACAGCAAGAAATTTTGGCTGGACACTTTTCTCAAGGGGAAAAGCTTGCTCGATTCGGTATGGAGTGGTGCAAAATATTCTTCATCGGGCCAACGCGCAGGCTGCCCAGATCGATATCTTATGACCAATTGTTCAAAGATAATCTCTCCGCCGCTTTGATGATCACCGGAAAGTTTTCAGATGCGATCGCCGTTGACAAAGAAATTCTTGCAGAACTTGAGAAGCAGGGTGACACTGCGGGTGCAGCCAACGCTCGCAACAGTCTTGCACTTTGCTATTTATGGTTGGGTGATTTGAAAGAATCAGAACGCTTGATCGATTCAGCAATCGTTATTTTAGAAAATTTGGAACGCAATGCTGTTAAAGCGGGCGAGAGTATCAAGGACGTTCATACAAGCCGTCTTGCATACGCATTGCATGTGAAGGCGACACTTCTTGAGAAAACAAGAAATTATGCCGCAGCCGAAGTCGTTGCACAAAAGGCAATTGATACATTCAAAAAACTGTATGACGAGAATTCATTTGAAATGACCTCTCACTTTGTTCTGCACGGATCGATTCTGTTGCGCCTGAATCGATTTGACGGGGCTGAAAGCAATCTCCAAAAAGCTTTTAGAATCCGGCACATGTTGCTTCCACCTGAGCATCCTCTTTTGTCATCTGTTGATAAAGAAGTTGGGCGACTCTACACCGAGACCGGTAGATTGGCTCTAGCCGAACCGCTTCTGCGAAGCGCGCTGCAATCGCTGCTTGCACTTGCCAATGGTGAGCATCCAGACTTGCCTGAATACAAAGGTGACCTGGCCAGACTCTTGGTCAAAAGGAAAAATTTTGTGGAGGCCGAGAAACTGCTCACTGAAGCTCTAGAGCAGCGAGAACGTCAGAGCACGGCTAATCATCCGGATCTGATCGACTTTTTGTTATCGCTTTCTGAGATTGCAAGTGCCAATGGTGATTCAAGCAAAGCAACTTCGTTGACCGCCAGGGCCGGAACTATTCTGGCGCTGTTAAGAGCTTGAGTTTGTTAGGTATTTCTGATTACTTCGACTGGGCAAGGTGCTTGCAGCACTACTTCCTGTGAAACGCTGCCAAGCCAAAGCTTTGACAGACCACCGTGACCTCGCGAACCCATTACGATTAGCTGTGCGTCCCAATCGCTTGCCTTCTTCAAAATCTGCTCACCAGGAGCGCCTTCAAGAACTTGTGTTGTGATTTTGTTGGATAGGACTTTGTTTAATTTCTCGCCTGAATTCGTGAGAAATTTTTGAGTGTGGTCGATAGCTTTAGATCTTTCCAGTGCCAGACTGCTTTTGTACAGCGCGCTGAATCCGTCTCCGCCATCTGCGAGAGGATTGAGAACGCCGACCAACTTGATTTCAGTCTCTTTCGGCCACGGTAATTTGACAATCCATTCGAGTGCTTTGCGAGAGTGATCTGAATTGTCGACGGCAACAAGAACTCGCTGCAATCTCAGATCTCCGACTCCGCCAGGACGTCGTGCTATCAATGTCGAGCAAGAGCCATATAACAGAACCGTCTGTGAGACGCTGCCCAGAAGGATTCGAGCTAACCCACGTCGTCCGCGTGCGCCCATCACTACTAAGTCAGCCGGCCAATTGGCTGCTTGTTCCAGGATCGTATCTTTGCTTTCGCCGATTATGACGGCACTAGATACGGTGGCATGAGGAATTTTTTTCTTGACACGGTCTACTACAGTAGCAACAAATTTTTCTCCTTCGCCAACCGATATGATCAGGTCAACGACCGAGAGGATTTTGATTTCAGTGCCTTCCGGCCATTCCCGCATAAGCAGTACATCAATGGGAACTCTCGAATGTTCTGAGTTATCGACCGGAACTAAAACTTTCACGGGATCTCTGCGGCTGTTGAGGGGGTGCAGACAAAACTAAAGCCGCGATATCTGCAGATGCAATACATAGCTCATTGACATGAGAGATGTAAAGGCGTTGGACGTTTTTGCGCTGGAACAAAATTTCACCTTCGAGTTTCGATGTTCGCTAGGTGCGTGCAGAAGCTTGCCGGTGCGCTGTGCATAAGCTAGACTGCGTCGCATCTTGCTTCTCATGATTCTATTGCTACTGATTTGCCTTGCACCGCCTGCTCTGGCGGAGATGCCTGCACGTGTGACTGTGAAACTTTTCGAATCACATGCATCGGCTGATCGATTGAATGTAGAGGGTCCGTTTCGCATTCTTCAACCGTCATCCCGCTTGGTTCCCGCTGGAAAATATTTTTTGCAACTGGATGGTCGAATCATTCACCTTCGATCTTCGGAAAAAAATCGTTCGTTCAATCTCGATGCTCGGAAATTTTCGCTCACCTCAGATCGAGGTATCGCGATGCAATACAGCACGAGTAAACCAAGGCGTTATGCAGGTATCGTCGACGTATACAAAGACGAGCAGGCTCTCGCAGTGACAAACATTGTGCCGACGCGCGACTATGTGATGAGCGTGGTAGGCAGCGAATCTAATATCGCATTTCCGCTAGAAAGCCTCAAAGCTCAGGCGATTCTAACTCAGACGCGTGTCTGTCAGGCACGTCCAGGAGCCGTTGTAGGCGACTCGACCCAAGAGGAGTCATATTTCGGCACCGAGTACGTCACTCCGCTTATAGAAAAGGCTGTGAGCGCTGTTTGGGAGCAGATTCTGGTCTACAACAATCAACCGATCCATATTTTTTATCACTCCACTTGCGCTGGTGGAACGAGCGAAGCGGTTAAGGTCTTTGGCTCTGGAGCCAGTAATATGCCGTATATGAGATGTGTGCCGTGCAAATTCTGCCAGGCATCTCCCTTTTGGAAGCCGACAGTGACTCAGATTAAGACTGCCGAATTCAAGAAAGTATTTGAAGATCTTCCTGAAGTGAATAGGCTCGATTGCGCCAGGCGCCCAACTGCTCTGACTAGGTACAAGAACGGAAGGCGCATCGATATGAGCGGCTACCAATTCTGGATTAAATTAGGACAGAAGTTTGGCTGGGACAAAGCCCCAGGCACGCGATTTGCATTGACTGAAAAAGCCGATCAAATCGAAGTCCAATCAACTGGAGCGGGTCACGGAGTGGGCATGTGTCAGTGGGGAGCGGCTGGGATGGCCGCAAAAGGTAAAGGCTACGAAGACATTCTCAAGTTCTACTTTCCGGGCACTGCGATCCGTAAGCCGGAATTCTCCAAGAAGTCCAGCCATTAAGGCTCACGAGCATATCGCTCGGTTTTTAAGCGATATCGCTCTAAAATTTGAAGGGGCTCCGGTTGTCTTCTAAAGATCCGCATTGGCGCCGGGTCTACATGGTTCCACCAAGATATCTGGTGACCAAAATCAGGGCGTCCTCGTCTTCGCGTGCATATTCGGCTAGTAACGTGTCTGCCACAATCCGTGGTCGCCCTTCGATCGGCAACGCCCCGGCGAATTCAGGTCTCAGACCTGTCGTCGCTAGGATTAAAACATCACCGATGTGCACAGGATGGGTGTTTTCGCGGATGGTGAATTGATTATCTCCGACAAATCCCTGCTGCAGTTTCAGCCATCTGTAGCGAGGATCAGCCGTCGGCTTGCGATGGTGGATGTATCCATGCACGTTGCCGACGCCGAACCAAGTTGCCGTGTGATAGGAAGTATTGAAGATGGTTGCGCTGATCGAGCAACCGCCGGTTTCTTTAGCGCAACGATCGGCTCGATTAAACAAATCCACGAGCGAATGGTGGGTGTATCCTTCAAAAATTTCCGCAGCAGCTTTGGCTGCGAAGTTGCCCTTCGGGCCGTCCTGTGTCGCATCGATGACAGCGACTAAGAATCCGCTCGGAGTCGATTTTACGACTGAAGTCAGAGAACTGACATGGTCGACGTCTTTGGCTCGCCGCCCGACCGCCCACTCGACGACAGACGCCTGTGATTGGTGCAGTTGAACTGGTGTAGTTTGCATGCTCATTAGTTCTGTACCTTGTGTAGAAACGCGCATTGCGCAGCCGTTAGTGTTATCATTCCAATTAACTTTGTCGCGGTAACGCTTAGGACACCAACATGGTTCCCGCCAAGGATGTTCCTCCAGGATTGACAGCTGATGAGTACTTAAAACTAAGTATTCAGTACCTGCTTATGAATTGGAAAAAGCAGATGGTCATTGCTGCCAAGAAAGCCATGGAAGGCGGCAATCCTATGAAGAAGCACAAGGTCGAAGGGCTCTCTGACGAGGAATACAAGAAATTAGGAATGATGCTCGGCATCGTCGAGACGACGATGGAAATTGGCGATCAAGCCAACGAGGTCGTTCGTGGAGCTTTCGACGCCATGCAGCAGGCGGCTAATTTTGCCGACCAGGCCTTAAATGAGTTCGAGCCGATCACCGAGGTTAAAAACGAAGTTCAGAATGCGCTTAAATGGTGGACCGAGCAGGCGACCGAAGCGATTAACAAAGCTGTCGAAGAAATATTGCTACCAGTTCTCGGATTACCAACACGAGACGTTCCAGAGGGAATGTCTGCTGATGAGTATCTACGCATCGCCAATCAATACAAGTCCATGGGGTGGACCGAACAGGCGCGTGATGCGCTTCTTATGGCAAACGAAATCGACCCACAAGACGTCGGTCCGAAGGCATTGCGTTATCTGAAGACTAAAATTCCGCGTCACCCTGTTCCTCATCATGCAGTGAAGAAAAACATTTGGGGACACAGTTTGTTTTTGCGCGGCGAATTGGACGAAGCGAAAAAGACTTTCGAAGAGTTGATCCAAAACTATCCCGACTTTGAATGGCCTTATGGAAACTTAGGCGCCGTCTACATTCAGCAAGGAAAGATCAGCAACGCCAAAGATGTTTTATCGAAAGCAATCGATATCAACGGCGATTATTTGAATGCCTGGTTGCACCTTGCACGGGCTCGTGCTGCGGTTCTTGAAGTGCGCGAAGCGCAAAGCTGTATCGATAAGGCGATGAGATTAGATCCAGACGATCAAGCAGTGCAGTCATTGAAAACGCTGATTGAGTTTCTAAGTCAAATCTGATACGTCACGCTTAAGGGAACTTCTTTCTTAAGACTGCTTTGATTTCTGTTTCTAATTTTTGCAATTCTGCATCGTTTTCGCACAGTTTTCGAGCCTGAAGTGTCTCGTGTAAACTCCATCCCGTTCGCTTGGAGTGACTAAGCGCGGTACGAATTCTTGTGCGAATTTGGCATTGAGGCAGCTTGATCCAACAATTTCGGGTAACGTGACCATATCTCCTGCAAATATTTTCTGACAACTTCGATTTCATCGTTGCGCCAATTTTTCAGTTCGTAGTGCGCATTTTGACAAACTTTGTTTTCCGGACCGGCGAAAGTGAGCAAGTTGTCCAGCTCGCTTTCACTTTTTTCATTGACTGGCGTGCCCTTGATTGGCGTGTCAATGACTGGCGAACCGTCTGCCGCAACTCCAACTACCGTTTGTGCATGCGCCGCAAGCGGCTCTTCGCACAGAGCAGAAGGAATTGGAAAATAGAGGCACAGCAAAAGAATGCCGACACTCAAAAGCCTCGCTGCCGTGGTACTTGATGTCGACAAACGATGCATCCTCACTGTTATACACGTATGCTAAGCAGGTTGTCGAGATAACCAGCAAACCGTTGCAAGTACGGCATGAACGTTGCGAAAACTTGCTGTATTCCTTCTCTTTACGATAGACTTGTCGGCTCAATCTTTTCTAAGGAGCTGACCGATGCAGTCTCAACTCTCTAAAATCGCGTCCGCAAAAGCAAGCCAGTTTCAAGAATCAGTGATTCGTGAAATGTCCCGCCTGGCTGCAAAGCATAAAGCGGTCAATTTGGCTCAGGGGCTGCCTGATTTCCCTTGTCCGCCTGAATTGAAAGTGGCAGGGGCCGAAGCGCTCAATGACAATATCAACCAGTATGCTGTCACGTGGGGCGATGTCTTGTTGAGGCAAGCAATTGCAGAGAAAACCAAAATTTATTCAGGAATGACAGTTGATCCGGATAACGAAATCACTGTTTGTTGCGGCGCCACTGAAGCGATGGTAGCAACGATGTTAGCTCTCGTTGATCCAGGCGATGAAGTCATTGTCTTCGAACCGTACTACGAAAATTATGGACCAGATGCCATCTTATCTGGTGCCACTCCGAAGTATGTTTCGATGCATCCGCCGAACTGGGACTTCGACCCAAACGAGCTGGAGAAGGCGTTTAACGACAAAACTCGCGCAATCATTTTGAACACCCCACACAATCCGACTGGAAAAGTGTTTTCGAAAGAAGAAATGCAAATCATCGCTAAGCTTTGTCAAAAGTGGGGCGTGCTCGCAATTACAGATGAAATCTACGAGCACATTTTGTACGATGGCGCTAAGCATTATGCCATCGCTTCTTTTCCAGGTATGGAAGATTTGACCGTCACCATCAATAGTTTATCTAAAACATATAGCGTCACGGGCTGGAGAGTTGGTTGGGCAATCGCCAACAAGGAACTGACTTTGCCGATTCGCAAAGTGCATGATTTCTTGACCGTAGGGTCGCCTGCACCGCTTCAACGTGCTGGCGTAACTGCTCTGAAGATGCCTGACTCGTATTACAAAGGTCTCGAAGTTGAATACAACGAGAGCCGTCAATACATGCTCGAAACGTTGGATATGATTGGTATTCCGTATTTCGAGCCGCAGGGTGCTTATTACGCCTTCTGTGACATCAGCAGTTTTGGTTATGATAACGATCTCCATTTCACAAAACATCTTGTCGAGAATCTTGGAGTCGCTGTGGTGCCAGGGGCGAGCTTCTTCGGACCATCATCTAAAATCGCGCGCAACTATGTTCGATTCTGCTTCAGTCGACAGATGAGTACGCTGGTTGCAGGTCGTGAACGCTTGTTAAAGCTGAAACACGCCTAGAGCGGTGGATCTAGCGCCTTTTGCGCTAAACCGAATACGGTGCTAACAAGAGAATAATTCTCATTTGCTGGATAATTATGTCAGTCAGCGCTAGCATAGCGATAGCGGACAACTCGATTCAGATGGCACGTAACCTATCCAATATATCTTTGATTCTTCTATCGACCATGTTTTTGCATGGTTGTGAACATCATGCAGAGTCTTCCGAAGTAGCGCGTCCGCCGGCAACAAAAGCCGGAGGTGCAAGTTCAGTTGTGCTCAATCAGAAGGCTGCTGAACTGTCAGGCATTAAATCGTCTCTCATCCTTTCTGAGCCTGGCCAGGCTGAAATCAAAACGACAGGCGAGATCAAAGCGGCTGAGCCGAATGTCTTCCACATAAGCTGTATGGTGACTGGCCGAGTGATCGCCGATAAAGCTAACCTCGGTGATTACATCAAGGCTGGGCAGGTTCTGGCGCAAGTGCAAAATCCGGAAGTGACGAAAGTCGCCGGAGATTTTATGCATCAATTGCATCAAAACGAAGTCGAGCAAAAGCAAGCACAAGCAAAATTGACCCTGGCTGAGAAGACTTTAGAGCGAGTCACACAGCTGAACAAGGAAGGTATCGCGCCTCAGAAAGATGTTCTGATGGCTCAAAATACGCGAGACATGATTGTTATCGAATTGCAGGGATTGAAGGAACATGTGGTTCATATTAATTCAGAGACTAGAGCGTTGTTGAAGCAGTACGGTGTGCAGCTCAGCGAAGCTGAAGACATCCGTCATATGCCGACCTCGAGTCCTCTTCGTTCGCCCAAAGCAGGTGTTATCATCGAGAAAACGATTACATTAGGCGATGTGGTCGATACGACTAAGCCACTTTATGTGGTGGCAGATTTATCGACAGTCTGGTTGGACATCAATGTCTTCGACAAAGATATCGGCAAAGTGCAAATCGGTCAGATTGCCAATTTTAAAAGTGACAGCTTGCCTGGACGAATCATAACCGGACACGTCAGCTACATTCAGCCGCAAGCTGGTGACAACAAAACATTCGTAGCCAGAGCGATTCTTCCAAATCCAAAGGCGCTTCTCAAGCCCGGAATGTTCGGACAAGTCGATATAGTCACCAAAAATTTATCGCGTGGAGCATATGTTCCAGACAGTGCGTTGCAGCAGTACAACAACGAAAGTTTCGTATTTTTAGATCGCGGCAATGGAAACTATCAGAAGCGAAAAATCATTCTCGGGCAACGAATCATGGATGGATACCTCGTTAAATCAGGACTTGAAGTGGGCGAGCGAGTGGTCACTTCTGGTGCTTTGACTCTCAAGGCCGAGATGCTAAAGAGCAGCTTCGGAGAAAGCGAGTGAAACAATGGAAGAATTCTTCGCCAAGGTAACAAGATTTCGCCTGGCCGTCTGTCTTGTTTTCATAGCTTTCTTTGCGGCGGGAATTTATGCGCTGCTTAATTTGCCGATCGATGCTTTTCCTGATTTGGCGAACAATCAAGTTCAAGTCTTGACTGAAGCTCCGTCGATGGGACCGCTTGAAGTCGAGCAACTCGTCACGATTCCGATTGAATCGATCATGAACGGTCTGCCTAACATTGTACAGGTTCGTTCTCTGTCTAAATATGGTTTGTCTGTCGTAACAGTTGTTTTCAAAGATAACGTTGACACTTACTTTGCTCGCCAAATAGTTTTCGAACGAATGCAAACGGCACGAACACGCATTCCGGCTGAGTGCTCTCCACAGCTTGGACCCACCAGCACTGCCATGGGTGAAATATTTCAATACACCGTCACTGGTGCCGATAAGTCACTTACGGATTTGAAAACCCTGCATGACTTTGACATCAAATATCAGTTACGCACCGTTCCCGGGGTGGCCGAAGTAAACACCTGGGGCGGTTTTACAGACGAGTATGTTGTTACCGTCGAACCAACTCAGCTGCAAAAATACAATCTAACTCTTCAAGATGTATTCGCCGCCATCCGTCAGAACAACGAAAACTTTGGCGCTGGAATCATCAATCACGAAAAGGAGCAATACGTCGTTCGCGGACTTGGTCGAGTCAATTCGCTGGATGGTATAGAGAACATCATCGTCAAGCGCAAAGACGGTGTGCCTGTGCTACTTAGAGACGTGGCGACTGTCGCTCACGGCAGTGCTCTTCGCCAGGGTGCATCTACCAGAGATGGCGAAGGCGAAGCGATTGTTGGGCTCGTTATGATGCTAAAAGGCGAAAACAGTCGGGACGTTATCGCGCGTGTCAAAGACAAAATTCGAGCTGTTCAAAAGACACTGCCCGAAGGCGTTTCGCTGCAACCATTTTACGATCAGTCGGGACTCGTCGAACAAACAATCGACACCGTTCGAAGCAATTTGCTTGAAGGCGGGTTTCTCGTAATCGCCGTGCTATTGCTCATGGTCGGTAATCTCAGAGCGGCATTAATCGTGGCATTAGCGATTCCGCTTTCTATGACATTTTCTTTCATCGGAATGCGTTGGCTGGGCATCACCGCCAATATCATGAGTCTCGGCGCTGTAGATTTTGGCATGATTGTCGATGGGTCGATTGTCATGGTCGAAAACATCATGCGCAACATGAGTCACGCCGGAAATGCCAGCAAGACCGAAGTGATTCAGCTATCGGTGAGGCAAGTTTGCCGCCCCATTCTCTTTGGCATTCTAATCATCGCAGTCGTTTACCTGCCGGTGTTGTGCCTCGAAGGCATGGAATTCAAAATGTTTGCGCCCATGGTAATCACTGTCTGTTCTGCTCTGTTTGGTTCGCTGCTGATTTCTTTGCTCCTCGTGCCGGTGCTTTGCAGTCTCCTTTTGCCGAACAAGGTAGTTGAGCGTGAGAGTCTTATCCTCAAAGTCGTGACCCCACCGTATCTGGTGCTCTTTGATTGGGTTCTCAAGCACAGGTTTATAACTATTTCTCTGGCTGTTCTGGCTCTCTGTGCAGCTCTTGGCTCTGTTCCATTCCTTGGAACTGAGTTTGTTCCGAAGCTCGACGAAGGCGACATTCTTGTCGAGCTTAAAAACGTACCGAGCATTTCGTTGCAAGGAGCAATTGAAGTTGCCACTCATGCAGAAGCGTTGATCAAACAGTTGCCAGAAGTGAAAACTTGCGTTTCTCGCACTGGCCGTCCGGATCTTGCCACTGATCCGATGGGTGTGTACGCATCAGATCTGATCGTCATTCTCAAGCCTAAAAAGGATTGGCAAACTGGAGTGACGAAAGAGGCTGTCACAGCCAAAATACGAACAATGTTGGAAGCGCAGATTGCGGGCGCGCAATTTAATTTCACTCAACCCATTGCAATGCGAGTAGACGAGCTTGTTTCAGGCGTTCGTGCAGATGTGGCTGTCAAACTGTTTGGCGACGACATGGACTACCTGCAGAAAGAGGCAGCTTCAATTCAAAGTGTGATTGCTTCTGTTAAAGGTTCAACAGATCTACAGGTGGAAAGAGTTTTTGGCACGGCGCAGATTTTGATCATTCCCAATCGAACCAAACTGGCTCGCTATGGAATCACCGTAGACGACATTCGACAAATCTCCGAAACCGCAATTATTGGAACACCTGTTTCGCAAGTTCTCGAAGGTCGCAAGAGATTCGACTTGCGCGTCAAACTTCCAAAAGGCAGCGATTTGGAACCAGCAAATGTTGGCGACTTATTGGTAGAAGCGGCCGGCGGGCAGCGCATTCCACTTAGCCAACTTGCTGAAATCCGCATGGAACAAGGAATGGAGCTGGTAAACCGTGAGGACGGACAGCGTCGTATCGTTGTTCAATGCAATGTGCGCGGACGAGATGTTGGATCGTTTGTAGCTGAGTGTCAAAAGAAATTGGACGCGCAAATCAAGCTGAAACCCGGATATTATATGACTTGGGGCGGTCAGTTCGAAAATCAAGAGCGGGCTATGAAGCGGCTTTCGTATGTTGTGCCCGTGTCTATTTTGATCATCTTCATTTTGCTCACATTCACCTTTGGAGCGATAAAAGAGGCGTTGATTGTTCTGTTGAACGTTCCTTTCGCCCTTATTGGTGGCATCATGGCGCTGTGGATGCGGAGCATGTACTTAAGTGTGCCTGCGACAATTGGATTCGTGGCGCTCTTCGGAGTGGCTGTCTTAAATGGACTTGTTCTCATTTCTGCGGTCAACAGGGCAGTTGCTGATGGCGATAACGTTAACACTGCGCTGCGTAAGAGCGTTGAAACTCGTCTGCGTCCTGTTTTGATGACAGCACTGGTGGCTTCGCTAGGATTCTTGCCGATGGCTTTATCGCAAGGTGCAGGGGCTGAGGTTCAGAAGCCGCTGGCGACCGTCGTGATTGGCGGATTGTGCAGCTCAACGATACTGACATTGCTTGTTCTGCCGGCTGTGTATGCGCTTGTGTTCAGCAAACGTGCAGCACGCAAAGAAGAAGACGCGGAAGTTGAGAACGTCGCGTTGTAAATTTGCTCGGTGCGTTGTAAATCAGCTCGGCATAGCCATGTAGGCGAGTGCACTGATGACCTGACCGATGACGCAGAAGATCAAAATCATACCGGCAGGCATAAACTTTTTAGTCTTCTTCAATCTCATTGCAAAAACTGTGTCCAAAAGCGCGTAGGCAACAAACGCGCCGATCGTGGCTTCCTTCGCGTGACCTGCCATTGCGATTGCAAACAGAGCGCCTAAGACAATGCCGCTGATTACACCCGAAATCAGGGAAGCTTTACTCTGAGCCTTTACGAAACCCATCACTCCGCCAGCTGCTACAAGAACAGCCATGAAAAGTGTGTAATAGCGCGAAATATCGATCATACGGTCACCATCAGTAGTTATGGGTCAAACTTATCATAGTGACAACTCACTTCTTAGTTAATTTGAACTCGTCCAGTGGCGCTCCATCTTCTGTAATCTGGCGCACATTCATGGTATCGCCATTGATATCACATACTGTGTACGAATGTACGTCACCGTTAAACTTGCAAACGAATTCAGTCTTGTCCGTTTGTTGTTTCTGTGAATACAGTTCAGCGCCACCTGCACCGGTGACGACGTAAATCACTCCTTTGGGCTTGGTTACGCTCTTTCCGTCATATTCCTTGTCTAACTTGAATGTGCCCGACACTGTTCCATCTGGATTTATTGTTGGTTTGCCATCCTTTTGCGCTGCTTTAAAAAACAGTGGGAATGTTCGCTGGTAGTTGTGAACGTGACCAGCCCAAACTACGTCGACGCCTGTCTCTTCGAATATGTCTGAGAGCAATCGCATGCGCTGCTCCAGGTTGTGTTCGACATCATCGCTAAATCCTGGTTGATGAAACGTGACGAATTTCCAGCGTGCATTTTTGGCACCAGCAATGTCTTTTTTCACCCAGTTTCGTAATGCTGAGTCGGTCCAATCCATGTAGTAGTTGCCATCAAGAACAGTCCAGTGCGTATTTCCGTAGTCAAAGGAGTAATTGGCCATGACAGGAAAGTTGCTGCCTGCAGACTTGAGGAACGCGGCTTTATTTTCGTCGCTTCCTATCATCGGCGTGGTGCATTTGGCACCGACCTTGGTGATAGGTCCATTGCGCGGTTGCGACCATAGCGTGAAGTATGCCAGAGCATCTGGATATCTGTTCAAATCTGTGTTGTAACTGCCGTGCGTGAAAGCAATATCGTGGTTGCCCAAGACTGGTACGAACAGGTGCGAGCGCGTCAGTGGTGCGCCTACGGTTGGGTCAGATTCATCGGCGTTGTACACCGGGAAAAACTTTTTGGTGTATTCGGAAAATCTTCCGTACTGATAGACAATGTCACCAGGCACCACAATTAAATCAGGGCGCGATTTGCTGCATTCATAAGCGACTTTACGTTGCGACTTGCTTCCAGATGCGCAATCACCGAAGATGACTATGTGCAGTGGTTGTTTAGCTGTCTTTCTGGCTAATCCCGTTGCTTGAAAAACCTCCTTTTTGTCTGCTTTGATCCGATAGTCAAACAAGCTTCCTGGTGTCAGCCCTGTAATTTCGCAGGAGAAAATTTCCAGGTTCGGTTGCTGCGAATCAATCAGTGGACGGTGGTTGACTGGCTTTGTAATTTGTTTCCAGGTCTTGCTTTCATGCGGTTTTACGTCGACTGACCAATTCTTTTTTTCTTGACTCAGCCATAGCAAATCTTCGGATTCTTTTGCCGCCAGGTGTGGATGATTTCCTAACTGAAGATAAGGTTTTGCGAAAAACAGTGGCGGTGATTCCGGTTTGTCTGCGGCATAAACTTTCGCGCTGCACAATAAAAACGTAAACGCCAACAGCGATGCAAAGTGTGTATTCAGGGCAAACGACATCGAAATTCCTCAAGAACGGGGCACCTTTTGAGCAACACTGAATAGCATTAATCCGCGGTTTTCTGCAAGGATAAAATAATCTACAACGCCAGCCTTTTAAGGTGCGTTTCAGCTGTTGGCGTTTTGAGCTAGACTTTAAATGTCCACGTCTGCGGTGTCGTATGTTTTTCTGCCCGGACTGTCACGTTTCAAATAGGTCGGATGCGAAATTTTGTCGCCGGTGCGGAAGGTCGCGTTCAGATTTGGAGCGCGCCGAAGTAGGCGTTGCGGTCGCTGCATCATCGAGTGCTACTGGAGCGGAAAAATCGGAAGGATCGATCCCTGAAACACCAACTGTATCGATCCCTGAAACACCAACTGTATCGAACCCTGAAACACCAACTGTATCGAACCCCGAAACACCAACTGTATCGAACCCCGAAACACCAACGGTATTAGTTTCCGAAACACGAATAGTATCAGTCTCCGAAACACCGCCAGCAGAGCCCGAGTTGTTCACTCCGGGTGAAGACTTCGATGAACCCTCGGTATCGTCTAATGCCCCTGAACTGGCTGTGAACATCGAGCAGGAAGTGTCATTATCTGCGCCGCCAGACTTGAATTCGCCTGAGTGTCCATCGTGCTGGAAAGCGTTGCGCGCCACCGATAAATTTTGCTGCTGGTGCGGAGAAGCTCAGCCCAACAGGGTATTACCATTCCTCAAGCTGTGCCTGGAATGCAGCACGTTCCTTCCAGAGAAGGCGAATTACTGCTATTCATGCGGCACAGACGTCGGTTACAGTTCTCGCCGCAAGGTGCGAGTTCCGCATGAATTATTCAAAGACGAAGAGTCAGAGTTCTTTCCGCGCTTCGACGCTTAACGCACATTCACACTACAAAGTTTTGCGATACTGTCTTCTGCGCGTATCCTGGCGGATTTCCAGCAGATCTTGCAACAGTTGCTTGCGCTCGGGACCGTCCCAGCGCTTTAGCCAATCCGCCGTCGCCTGTTGAATCATGCCACTTTTATCAGGTGAATTTGAGCCGTACAGCTTCTTCAGTTCGAGCCAGATGGATTGAAGCGCGGCAAGTTGCTCGATCGGCAATTTGACGGTGTATGCCACGAATTTGCGAGACCCTGTGTTAAATGGGTCAACCACAAAAGGCATGTCATCGTCGTCAACAGGTGCGTCCGAAGTCGATGGCGCTTGCTTCAAACGTTTATCTTCTTCTTCATCTTCAGCCATCTAATCGTTTCTCAAATTGGGCAGTGCTGGTCATTATCGCAATATCGGCAGCCTGATTGTAGCGGGTAACGTCTCAGGAGTACAAATTCTGTCGTATTCGTGGGAGGATCACTAGGTAGATAGTTGATTTTTGGCGATTTCCGCTCAACAATCAAGGGATGTCAGTGAGTAACTTGGAAAATGAGCCGGTCAGCACCCCTGGCAATCAGATGCCTCCGCCTCAACCTGGCCCTCAAGATGTGGTGAGATTGTTGCTTCAACGACTTTTGAAAGACAAAATTCTGTTGGGATTGATCATCGTTGGTGTACTGACGATCTTCGTTGGCGTGGCTTTCACCGGCGATGAGCCGAAAGCTAACAAGGCTACTCCGATGGCAACGGCACCGCAGACCGCTGCTCCGATAGCCGCAGGCGCGGCAGGCGTGGCGCCGCCTCAAGAGGCTGGCCTGACTCCAAAGTTGGCGACTGATTTCGTCACCTGGTGGTTGCAGAAGGCGATGGATTACAGCCTGGCCACCGGTAAGGCGAGTCATCAAGAAGCGTTTAGCTGGATGACGCCGCAGACTATTCAGGCTTTTCAGACCGGCTATTGGACCCCCGAGATTGAGAACGCCGTTGTAACGGGAAAAGTTACTGCCGCTTTCCAGCCAGTATCGGTTCAAGCGCAATTTATAAATCCCGACGGTAGCATCGTTGTCGCCATGTCAGGCGCGCTTGTCATGCAACAAGCTGGCACCCAGACCGCAACTCAGCAGCTCTCAGCCGATTTCCTTGTAAAGCAAGAGAAGGAAGGTTTGCGGATTGTTGGGATCAATATTCATCCTGCGCCACCAAGCACAGCGGCTCCATACTAATTATTGTTTTTGAGTTGTTAAACTGCGCAATTCCGTAGAATTCGTTGTGGTATATTGAGTCCTCGCCTCACTTGGAACCCCATTGAGTCGTCCTACGCCGAGGTAGCTCAGTCGGTAGAGCAGAGGACTGAAAATCCTTGTGTCGCCAGTTCAATCCTGGCTCTCGGCACCATCTATAAAACGCCTGAACGGGCGAAGTGTTCGGAACCCTCCAAAAGATGGTTCCGAATTTACTTTTGGCTATCGGTTCTCTGCAGCTTTTTCTTTAGCGGCGGCACACAAAGCTTTTGGAATCACATTGGACAGTTTTGCTTCATCATTTAAGACGGTTTTTGCATCGATAAAATCGGTAACTTCAAAACGAAGTTTTTCTATCGCTGCCAGCCTTACTACACCTTGCGCAATTGGCTGCTTCCGCTCGTCTGATACTTTTACCCACGCATAGTATTTTGGATAAGCTACTCCGGATTGAGTTGCTACGTCTCGCAACAACTCGAAATGGATACTGACATTTTCTTTGTGCAGCGTACGGGAGAAATACTTTCGCAAGTCGCGTTGCATGAATGTATTGAAATCCTCTGCTACCGGTACGTTTGCATCCACGTGCGATTGCTGAATTTTCTGAAGTACGGTTGATAGTTCGACTTGGTTTTTTGGGGAAGGTGTTTGGGCAACTGCCGATGTGCAAATGAAAGCACATGCAATTCCAGCAGCACTCAGGCTGAAACCACGTCGCTGCAGCCACTGCATTTCCTGCTTTTGTTGAGCATACATATTAGTGCTTACGGATTTTTTTGTCCGTCGGTGTGTTCCGGCTTCAAGTGGTGATAGAGGTAGAAGCCGAATCCAGCGGCACCAATCAGCACAATCACAAGATCGAATTTGTGCCAGAGATCGCGAAAAATCTCCATGTTCTCACCAAATTTGATACCAACCCAGGTGAGGAAATAGCACCAGACTAACGAGCCAATGAACGTAAACAAGACGAACATTGCGAAGTGAGCTTTCAACACTCCCGCTGGAAACGAGATGAATGTACGAACTACTGGCAACATTCTTGCTACGAAAAATGTAATGTCACCATATTTGTCGACCCACTTGTCAGCCAATTCCAGATCTTTGTTCTTGAGCAAAAACCATTTGCCGTATTTTTGCAGGAATGGTCGACCTCCCCACATCCCGAGAAAGTAAGAGGGAATCGAGCCGATCACGCATCCGACAGCGCCCGCTAAAGCCGCAAGGTGGATGTCCATTTTGCCTTGCTGCACTAAGATTCCAGCCGTTGGCATGATCGCCTCACTTGGCAATGGAATGTTGGCGGATTCGATCGCCATCATCAAGGCGACTCCCAAATATCCCCAGGCGAGAACCCCATTTTTGATCATTTCCAAAATTGGGTCGATTAAGTGGTGCAGCACAGGTTCACCTATATTACGATTGACGCGAATCACGTTGACGCGAACCAGGCAATTTTACCGCCGTGCTTCGAGCAAGACCTTTAGGAACTCTCACGGGGCGCATATTCACTAGATATGAGCGAAGATACAAAGCCACTTTACTTTACATTCGCCACGGCTGGTCATGTCGATCACGGCAAGACAAGCGTGTTACGGGCACTGACAGGTATCGATCCCGATCGTCTGAAAGAAGAGAAGCAACGTCAGATGACCACTGACATTGGCTTCGCACATCTTAATTATCCAGTCGAGAAAGACGGTAAGCAGCTCGTAATCGGTTTTATTGATGTGCCGGGACACGGCAAGTTTCTCAAGAATATGCTCGCTGGCGTCGGTGGCATTCAGATGGCACTGCTGGTAGTGGCAGCTGATGAAGGCCCGATGCCGCAGACAGTTAGTCATGTCAAAATCTTGAGTTTGCTTGGTGTGCGAAAGGCGCTCGTCGTGCTGACTAAGATTGATGTCGCCGATGATGCGCGTCAGAAAGAAGTGGAAAACTTAGTAAAAGAACTGTTGCGACGTTATCAGGTAGAGTGCATGGGAATTGCTCATGTTTCCAATACTGAAAATATCGGCTTCGAAAGTCTCAAGAAAGAATTGAGTTTCGTTGTCCAAAGTTTGGATCGTCCAGCAACCTCTGGCGGTGCGCTTCTTCCAATTGATAGAGTTTTCTCGAAAACTGGATATGGTGTCGTCATCACGGGCACACTGGTCAGCGGACAATTAGCAGTCGGTGAAACTGTGTCGATTGAGCCCGGCGGAATCAAGGGACGTGTGCGAGGATTGGAGACATTCAAAAAGCAACTCCAGGGCGCTGATTCGGGGCAACGGTTAGCTGTAAACATATCCTTGAAAGAGAACAAAACTCTCGCTCGTGGACAAGTTGTAGCAAACTGGAATCCGCCTGTCGTCAATACATTGATAGCTAGGATAGAACAAGTTGGTTTGGCTGACGAATGGATCAAGCCATCTGACATCGAAGATCAACCGGTTCGGTTATATCACGGAACCGCCGAATGTTTTGGGCACCTCAGGTGGTGCCAAATGATTGAGACTGGTCAAGCGCTGATCGTTCAGATAGTGCTAACGGATCCCGTTGTCGCTGAGCCTGGTGACCGCTTTGTGGTTCGTTACGGTGATGAAGGTATTACGGGCGGAGTAGTTTTAGTAACGAACCGTCCGCGCTGGATGACGCGGAATAGACTGAATGTCTTTGCCGATCAATTAGTTCGTCACGATTACAAAGCCGCCACTGATTATTTCCTGGAAAACATGACGCAACCTGCTGCGAAAAAAGATGCTCTGGCGAGTTTTCTGCCGATCGCAGACCGAGGGCAGGTACTGGAGTCTTGCGTGAAGGCAGGCTCCGTAGTGCAACATGCGGGTTTTATTATTGGAGCAAAACGAGCTCAATCAATCAAACAGCAAATAGTCAAAGCTGTTTCTGCAGGCGATGCCTCTGAACATGGACCCACTGAGTATTCGATCGAGTTGATTCGTACCAAGGTTGCGAAGACAATGGATCGCCAGCTTTTCCAGCATTTGCTAAAAGAACTTTCTGATGCTAATTCAGTTACACGCAGTGGCGACAAAGTTTCTCTGAAATCTGACAAGGCACCCACGGTATCTCATGCGCAAACAGTCCTTGCTGATCAAGTTCTGAATATTTTGTCGACAAATTTGTGTATCGAGATTGACGAGATTTCGAAGTTACTTAAATCTGACCGTAAGCTGATTATGTCTACTTTGCAAAATCTGACGAAGCAAGAAAAGGCGTTCATTGTCGACCACGACTACTCGAGTTCAGCCGAATCCATTCGCAAAGCGCACGTAGCTCTGGCGAAAATTTGGGAATCGAAGAAAGAAATTTCTCCTTCTGAATTTCGCGAAAGCCTGTCCACCAGCCGTAAGTATGCAATGGCGCTACTTGCGTATTTCGACAACAAATTGATCACCCGGCGTGTGAACAACACACGGATGTTGATCAAGGCTCCGTAACTTGCAATAACGATTTCTGCTGCTCTAGTGCTTTAATGGCAGCTTCTTTTAATGATACAAACACTTGTTCTGTCGTATCAGGCGGAACGACTACATCGTGACTTCTGCTCCGCGCTGCAGCCTCTTTAAAGTCATCAATCGCCCTTTCATGCTCTTTCAGCTCAGAGAGCGCCTTGCCACGACGAAAATAAATCCATGCTAGCTTATGCTTTGACTGCAAGACTTGGTCAAAATCTTTCAATGCTTCTTGATATTTTCCAAGACGAGTAAGTGCGGAACCTCTGTAAGCCAGCGCATCCATATCTTCTGCATCCAGGGCGACTGCGCTGTTCAAGTCTATGAGCGCCTCAGCGTCTCTTTGCAAAGTCATTAAACAGTAGCCTCGCAAAAGGTACGCCGAGCTGTCGCGTTGATCGTTTTTGTGTGCGCGTTTCTGCTTCTGAATGATCGAAACAGCTTCGTTCAAAGTTTTTAGAGCTTCGTTATCATCTAGGTGATTTTGTGCACTGCCAAGCTCACAGAGCGCGTCGATCACATTGTTGTCATCAGAGCCCGGACGGGTTTTAGCAATTTCCATAGCCTTTTTGCAGCATTCGATTTCCTGTTTGTAGAGTCCTTGCCGCTCTAAGCATCGCGACAGCCATATTCTAGTCGTGAGGAGAAACCTCCTTGATGTGCTGGCATCTATAGGTTCCGCAATTGCTCGCTCAAAATAGCTTTGTGCAAGCTTAGGTCTGTGGAAATCAGCCTCAAATGCTCCCGCCCTGTACATAATGAGCCGGGTGAACTGAGAACCTTTTCCCAAAGTTCCTACCAGCTCATCTACAGCGTCCGAAAATGCTTTGTGTGCAGCTTTGTAGTCGTGAGATTTTTCAGCCTTCTCGGCGTCCAAGATTTTAAATTCTGCGGTAAGCATATGTGACTGCTTGTCTTTGTCGAAGCTTGCTTGCAGAACTTCTGGAGATAACATGATAGTCAACGGTGAGTCTTCATCGTGAGCTATGACTGACTCTGTTGCCCGAACTAAGAGGAAACAAATGCAACCAAACAGCACGAAAACGATTCCGCCCAAGATGTACCAACGTTTGGGTGACTTCCAGTCAGTTCCGAATATTTTTGCAAATCGACTCAATGCACTCGCCGTTACAGAAAACAGACGGTAAATCCGTCACTCGTATACTGCAAGGTTATACCCTAAGATTTGTCGGTCTGCTGTTTGCGTCTCTGTCTTAGCTTTTTTGCCTGATCGAGTTTGATGTTAATCCGCTCCATCAGCTGATCTGCACTCTCTAGCTTCTGCCGATTATCTTCGCGCATACGCTTCGAGTCTGCCAGTTTTTTATCAACGGAGTCATCTTTAATCATAAGACTGTGCCTGCGCATGATTACGCGCGCGCATCCTTCTTGTTGTTCGACTGTTGTCTCTGCCAGTACGTCATTTCAACGATGTTCGATTCGTACAATCGCTTCGTGATCTTTTCCGCGAGCTGCAACAGTTCTGCCGCTTTCTCGAGCTGCCCTCGATCGACGTATGTACTCGCCATCGACGTCAACTCTTTGATTGCCTTCTGGTCTGCTTCGTAATCCATTTTCAAAACCTTCCACTTGGTCTCTTGTGCTGGAATCGACGCAGAGCCTTAAACTTTGTTGCCCTCAACGTAGGGATACCGAAGGATGGTGAAACAGTCGAGCTTCGACAGGGCTGAGGTCTCTGGGATTATTAAATTACAAAACAGTCTACGCAGGAGCAGCTCGGGCAGCCACTTCTCTACCTATCTAGGCAGCCGTATATAGATCAGGATGTCCATGTACGCGGCATGATCTAACGTGCGTTGACTACGGCAAGGTCATCCCAGCTCGTTGTGTATTCGGGTGTTTTGTATTCAGCTTTGATTTGCCAGGCTTTCTTTGTCCCTTCTCCAGCGAGGAACAAGGCACCTCTCCCGTACTTTTGATTGGTTGAATCTAGCGCCTGCATCATTCTTTTTGATTTTGCGTTGTCAACTTGAGACTGGAAAAGCGAGAGTTGCTGTCCGTCGTTTGATACTAAATTGGACAAAGTGACACCAGCTTTCTGGTAAATCAAGCCCTCTTTGTAAATGCTGCGCAGGGCTTCAACAGCGTGTTTTACCAGCATCATACTGTCGTCGGTCGGATGTGGAAATCTAACCGTTGCACTCTCGGCATATGCGTCATCAAGATACGGATTCGTGCGAATGTACACAGTAATCTCATTTGCGCGTGTGCCATCGCCGCGCAGCTTTTCCGCAGCACGACTTGTATACATGGTCACTGCTTCTTCAAGCTCGAATAGTTCTGTCACTGGGCGACCAAACGAGCGCGACGACAAGATTTGTTTTCTTGCTTCGCTCATGTTCTCCATATCGATGCAGCTTATGCCTCGAAGCTCAGTGATCGTTCTTTTCATAACGACACTGAAACGTCTGCTCATCTCTTCTGCATCGCTCTCTCTCAGCGCATATGCAGAGGTGATGCCGAGCAATCTCAACCGCTCTTTCAGTTTCCTGCCGACTCCCCACACATCTCCAACATCGAACGATTGCAGAAGTTTTGCTTTGCGTTCATCGGAGAGCGAATTGTAATCCAGAACTCCATCTAACTTACTGTAAGATTTGGCCGTTGCGTTGCACAGTTTTGCCAGCGTTTTCGTCGGTGCGATACCTACGCAGACTGGCAATCCGAGCCATTGTTTGACGCGAGTGCGAATTTGAGTGCCGACTCCAGTTAGATCGCGCATGCCTGTTAAATGCAGAAAACTTTCGTCGATTGAATACACTTCTTGTTCGGGTGCAAATTCACCGATGACGCGCATTACTCGGGCAGACATATCTCCGTAAAGTGCATAGTTGGATGAAAGCACCTGGATGTCGTGCTGTTTGATCAGGGCTGAAATTTTGAAGAAGGGAACGCCCATGCCGACGCCCACTGCCTTCGCTTCGTTAGAACGGGCGACCACGCAACCATCGTTATTTGAAAGAATGACGATGGGTTTATTTTGCAGCTTAGGATTGAACACGCGTTCGCACGAAGCATAGAAGTTGTTGCAATCTACCAGTGCGAATTGTTCTGGCATGGTGATACTACAATTGGTGCACTACGCTAGTGGCAACTCCCCAGATTTCGGCTGAGTCGTTGTTGTTCAAACTTATCGGTGCAGAAGCATCGTCTGCGACGAGTTTGACTTCCCCACTTTGCTTTTGAAAATGTCTGACGACGAGATCTCCATCGACTGCCGCCACCACCACTTTTCCATTGCTCGCAGTGACGGACCGGTCGACAATCAAAATGTCGCCATCGTGAATGCCGCTTGCTTCCATGGCGGTGCCTTTGACGCGCAAAAAGAAAGTGGCCGGGTGATTTTTGATCAGTAGTTCATTTAGATCGAGCGGCAGTTGAAGATGATCGTCTGCTGGTGACGGAAAACCGGCTGAGGTCTGCGCACCGATTTCGTGCTTAGGTATGCGATTCGACTCTTCCATGCCCTAAGTGTAGCGAATTAGTGCTTTGTTGAGCTGACGCTGACGATCAGTTTTGCAGTGCGTGGGCGGCGCGGAGTTTTGCTTCGCTTTGGTGCCACTTTATTGGCCACTACTGTTTCAATGATTTGTCTGTCGACCCAGCCGCGGCGCACCAGAATCTCGCCCAGCTTTTCGCCACAATGTCTCTGTTCTAAAATCGCCAGCCAGAGTTGTTCCATGCCGATGTAGCCCAGACCCAGCAGTCGTTCGCCTAATCGCGACCGCATTGGCGGCAAACATTCTTTCAAACCTGAATATGGTAGCCAACCTTTAAGCAAGCAGATCTCGCCGAGGAGGAGTCCTGTTTCGGTCTGCAACTGCAGCGCCTCGACCAGTTTTTCTTCCGATAGTAGACCTGATTCGAGCAGTCGCTGCCCGATCAAGGATGCCTGCAATTTTTCCGGTTGAATCACGATACTTTGAGTGGTGCCTGAAAAACGGACCGTAATAACAATCGTGCCTAAGAATCTACCGCAATAACAATATGGTCTCCTGCAATGCCTATTCTAGTACCATTTTTGTCTATCGCCCAGGCCCTACCCTCATATAATCCGAGCCCTTTGAAGTTTTTTCGTTCTAATGTCACTGATCCAACTGGTCCGTCGCCCTTCAGTTGAGCGTCCGAATTGACGACTGTGCTTGGTTCTTCGGTGTTTTGCGAACTGAACAGAAGGTTGGTTTTAGTGATTTCAAAAATAATCGAGTGCGCATTTTTGATCCCAGAAACGTCGTATGTGATTTTGCACTCGGGTTTATCTTTGCCCAGGTGCAAAAATCCTTTCGTCCCTAAATAATCTGATTTTTCGAAGTTGATCGACGGCATCAATTGTCGCGCTGGTATCAACTCGATCGATTTTACGGTTATGCTCGAAGCTTCTGGGAAAAGGATTCTAAAGGCATGAATGGTGCCGCCCAGCGCAAAATCTGGCAATGCTCGCAGTGGAAAAAGAATAGTTTGTGGCTTGTCTTCCTGTTTTAATTCCGAATGAACTCGGTTGTGGAAGTCGGTTTCTGGCAGCAAATCGTTCGTGTAGACGAGGTCGGCTCCTGGATGCTTGACTGGCCCGTGAATTTGCAGGCCACTCACAGTGATTTGCAGAAAGTCTGCGTTAAAGCTCGGCAGACCCGCTGGCTTGACCAACATCGTCGGGCGGGCACGAACGTTTTCGGTGTGTAGTGTGATGCCACCATCTGCGGCGTCGATGATTTTTGTTTCACCGGCTCCATAGGCGACTTGTTCCAGGTCTTTGCCAGACCACTGACGCGTTCCGTTTTCGTTCAAATCTTCAGTTTTTGGAATAGTGACCGGGTCGAATTTAAGTGTCTCTTGATTCCAACGCGCTACTTTGATGACATCGCGGTGCTTCGAGATCGACTCTTTGAGGAAACCAAAAGGAAGAATCGGTTCGAACCGGTTAACCATCAAGCAGTTGCTTACGTTGCGGATAAACTGCGGTTCCATGGTCATGCCAGCGACGGCGTTGCGGCAAACGTAGGCTCCATGAATTTCGTCTGGAAGTCCAACCAGCATTACTTGCGGATCGCCAGGAAATTGAGTGTAAAGCTCGATCAATCCCTTGCGGATGGCGTTGGCCTGTTGCCCTGCCTGTGCCCAGGGCGCATTGTTCGAGTACAGAAGCACTGCGGCCAGAAGCCAGGCACCGACAAACAAAACTCTCTTTAGATAGACGAGCCAGCGTTGGCCTGTGCCACCATCAGCGAAGGCGAGCGCCAGACCGGCGGCAATCGGAACTGTGGCTAGATAAGCCAGTCTGCTTCCCTGCATGTCGTCGGCGATGGCAAAGATTTTGTAGACGGGCGCGAGGCAAAATGCTGTCCAAATTACGAAAAATGCGGCGCAGCGAATCAGCCCTCGGTTGCGGAAGCAGTTGAAAAGACCCAGCGCAAACATGCTTGCCATGACGATTTCCCAACCGATCACCCAGCCATTGTGATCGCCCATTAAGGTTTTGTTCGCGGGAACGAAGAGCATCTTCAGGCCGTGAAGCCAGCCACCGAGGAACTGTTTCATGTTGGAGATGAAGAGCAGGTCGTCATCGTAGCCGCCGACGAATGTGCCCAACGCCCAGTAACGCACACCGAAATATGCCACCAGTAATAACCAGAAGGGAATCGTCGGTTTGACCATGTTGATGATGGCGCCGATACCGGGAATTTTTTTCCAGTCGTAGGCGATGCACAATTCGTAGAGCAACAACGTTGCCGGAATAGTCAGCGCCATCTCTTTTGATAGAAGACCGAGCACCATAAATATGATTGGTAGTGCGATGTTGCCGCGTTGTGTGCGCCATCGCATGTAGCACCACAAGCTGGCGAGGAAAAAAGCCGTGACGATAGCATCGACGCGACCAGTGATCCACGAAACAGCTTCGGGATGCAGCGGATAAAGGGCGAAAAGTCCCGACGCCATGACAGGAAACCAAAAACTGGTGCGGTTGGTCGTGGCGCGCTGAATGTCTTTGACGATGAAGAAGAGCAGAATCGCCGATGCTAATAAGAAGAAGAGATTGGTGAGATGAAAAGAGATGCCGTTGGTTCCAGAGATCAGGTAGTCGGTCACCATGAAGACTGAAATGAGAGGACGGTAGAACTTTGTCGTCGTGCCATCTAGCCACGAGCTGTGGAAGTTGCGCAGTATCAACTCAGGATTTTTGACCGCATCTTTTAACCAGGCGAGATGAACGAAGTCATCGCCGACGAACCAGTTGAACAGCACAGACGAATATGCGGCTGTCGCAATCAAGCAGATGAAGATCAATGCGGTCAGTGTTGCTTGTTTTTCAGTTTTGAAGAATTTGTTTGGATAGTCTTTTGGTTCTTCGACCGTAGCGTTTGAGCCGCCACTGAATACGGTGCTCATGGCTATTTCGACTCTTGTGATGATTCCAATGCCACGTCGTATGCTGGGCGGTCTTCCAGGTGACAGCGCACCTCTTCACGTCTTTTCAAAACTTTGGCTGGTGAACCTGCTGCCACCATTCCGTCGGGAACATCTTTAGTCACCACTGACGCGCCAGCGATTACGCAATTTTTGCCAATTTTGACCCGGGGCAAGAGCAGAACTTTCGCACCGATGATTGAACCGGCTCCGATTGTCGGACCCTCTCTGCCGATCTGGCAGGGCGGATGCAAACTATCAGTGGTGCAAGACATTGGGTAAAAGTGGACGTTGTCTTCCACTGTGGTATGTGTGGCGATGAAAACGTTGTTGTGAAAGCGACAGTTGTCGCCTACTTTGATAGTGCCATCTGATTGCGAAAGTGTGCCGAAGCTGCAGTTGTCGCCAAAGTGACTGCCTTCACGAATGACGCATCGATTGCCCGTCTGAAAGCCTCGACCCATGGAAGAGCCCGCATAAAGAATGGCTCCAGCTCGAATTACACTGTCTGGTCCAATGCGCAATTCTGGATTGACATAGTCGCTACCTTTTTTATAGCCACCGAGCCTTTCGCCAAGAATACATTGCGCACCGATGTGAGTGTTCGCACCGATGTGGACGTTCTCGTAGATGATTGTGCCAGGCTCGATCGTGACGTTGTCGCCAATGACGCAGCCCGATGCGATCATCACAAGTGGTGCGATCGTCACATTCTTGCCGATTTTAGCCTCTGGACTAATTGATGAGCAGCTAACATCGACAGATTGAATCATTTTATCCAGTGAAGACAGGAGTTGCGCCCGCTACCGGTGCGAATGCGGCGCGCTCAGCGATTACGTCTCTAATGGTGGCAACGATTGTATTGACCTGATCATTTGTCAGCTCTGGATACATCGGTAGCGAGACCACTTCGTTAGCGAGGGTTTCGGCTACTGGGAAGTCTCCATGCTTGTATCCGAGATACGCAAATGCCTGTTGCACATGTAGAGGCACAGGATAATAGCACATAGAGCCAATTCCACGCTCCGCAAGCTGTTTAACCATTTGGTCTCGAGCGTTGGCATTTGACTTCTGGTCAGAGAGAACACGCACGGTGTATTGATGCCAAACGTGAGTGAGCAATTGTCGAGCCACTGACGATGGGACTCCTGGCAAACCGATGCTTGGTGCAACGACGCCTTGAACTCCTTTGAACGCCTGTTCGTACATGTCTGCAACGGTCTGGCGACCGTCGTTCCACTTCTTGAGATATGGCAATTTGGTCAACAAGACCGCTGCTTGAATCTCATCGAGTCTGCTGTTGACGCCGAGTTCTTCGTGGAAATAGCGCTGTTTGGAACCGTGGGCACGCAAGCACTTCAATCTTTCGGCTGTTTCAGGATTGTTAGTGACGAGCATACCGGCATCACCGGCGGCACCAAGGTTTTTGGTTGGATAGAAGCTGGTGCATGCGACGTCACCAAACGATCCAGTTGGCTTTCCTTTATATAGAGCGCCGATGGCTTGAGCATTGTCCTCAATCACTTTGAGGTTGAAACGCTCTGCCAGCTCCATAATTGCGTCCATGTCAGCAGGCAGTCCATACAAATGCACCGGCATGATCGCTTTGGTGCGTGGTGTGATGGCGGCTTCAATAAGTCTTGGGTCAATGTTAAACGTCAGTTCATCTGCATCGACAAAAACTGGAGTGGCACCACGCAGAGTGATTGCTTCGACAGTCGCGGCAAACGTGAAAGGGGAAGTGATTACTTCATCGCCAGGTCCGATGTTCAGTGCCCACAACGCAAGAACAAGGGCGTCGGTTCCATTTGCTACGCCGATTCCATACTTGCATCCGCTGATTGCGGCAATTTCTTGTTCGAGTTTGATACCACATTGTCCGAGGATGTAGCTTCCGCTTCGGAGTACATCAAGCACCGCTTGTTCGATTTCGGAACCAATTGATTTGTACTGCTCTTTAAGATTCAGCAGAGGAATATTTGTCATACGTGATTTGATACCTGGTAACTATTCACCGGAGGACGTGCAGAGTCTAACTGGTCTGGTCAGGTGAATAACAGGTGCACAAAATAAGGTTGCGGAGTGGATTTTGGTGAGATGGCGTTAATGGCTTGAATTGCCGATCTCTGCAAGGTTCACGCATTAAGCGGCGCACATTTTTCGTTGTTAAAAATTTCTTCTTATCAACACAAGTTATCAATAGATTCAGTTTGTGGGGCCCAGATTGTGGTTTCGATTGGCCTTCCTGGCCGGTGCTTAACTTGACGGTTTTGCTTCGTTTTCGAGATTTGATGTGACTGGTTCTCGCGAGGCCTTACAAACTTGTGCTTAATTAGATGCTTTGTCGGATCTGATTGTCGGATTTGATTGTCGGATCTGTTTGACAGACCTGCCTGACGGACCAGCTTGACGGACCTGTTTGACAGACCCGCTTGACGGGTCTGTATGACGGATCTGTTTGACGGATCTGTATGACGGCTCGGGTCGGCTGATTCTGAGCAAATATGGTGGCGCGCAAAAAAGGAGGTTCTTTCGAACCTCCCCCTTTGAATTCTTGGTTTGTGCAGCGTGGACGCTCCATTACTATTGGATGTCTTGCCGCTTCAAGAGCTCGTTCTATCTCTTTTTGCCGCCTGATACTGCGACTGTTCTTGAAAGAGCGTTGGTGACGAACAGATTGAGGCTGACGCCTTCTTTTTCTGCACGGTCAACTAGAGCTTGGTGCAAAGACTTTGGCAAACGTACTGTGAATTTGCCGCTGAACTTTGTGTAATCGCTATCTGACTTGGAGGCCGATGGTGCCTTTGCTTTGCTGGTGTGTTTGGCAGCACTCTTACGAGGAGCAACCTTACGAGCCAAGCTTACTTTCTTGTGAGCAGCTTTAGCAGGGCGAGCCGATTTAGCTGCCGATTTTTTGGCCTTCGCAGGTTTGCGGGCATTTCCTGTCATGTCTCTCTCCTTTGGACTGTGGGGATAGTTGCTCAGAACTTTTCCGAGCGAGTACGTGCGAGGGCTGTGACTAGCCCTTGCGAGTCGCTTGCGGTTGGTCCGAGCGACCGAGGTTTGGTATGCCACCTACCACCATCTTAGGTGGCAAAACAATTGTATCAAAAGATCTATCTGGTGGCCATGTAATGCATATACCAAATGGTGCCCTCTGCTAAACCCGTCGGGCGCCTTAATTCGGGAAACGCGCTCCACTGCTGGTGCGGCACCACTTTTAATGGCTGGTATCACCGATGATTAAAAGTTACAGAACATTACTAAAAGTGGTGCCGAACCACCCGTGGGGCCAAATATGGTGCCTCCAATCGATGATAAATTCAGACGCCCAACCTCACAGGCGCAAGATAACCCCTTCTGTGAGGAGCAATTATTCCCCGCACTTGTCAGGGCTGGTTTAGAATAGCTGCGCACTCGGGTAGCACCAATCGAAATGGCGGGCAGTTGACTCGCACCAGGACAGCTTTGAAATTCCTCATCGTCAAGTTAAGCGCCATAGGCGACGTTATACACGCCCTTCCAGTGGCTGCGTATTTGAAGCAAGCAGTTCCGGGATGCACCGTTTCCTGGCTGGTCGAAAAAGCCTCGGCCGACCTGGTATCAAATAACCCGGCGGTTGACGAAGTAATCGTCTTTGGTGGCAAAAAATGGTTCCGTGAAATCGGTAAACCAGGCACCTGGTTGAAAAACATGTCAGAGGCGCGTCAGTTTTTCAAAGAGATTCGTGATGCCAAATATGATGCCGTCCTGGAATTACAGGGTCTGCTCAAAAGCAGTTTGCTGGCCCGTTCGTCTGGTGCCAAAGTGGTGGCAGGCTTCGATGACACCAGAGAATTTGCTGACCAGTTCCTCACTCACAAGCTTAATGTGGGTGACTACTTCGGACACGACGTGCCAGTCGTTGAGTTAAATCTGAAAATAGCTAAGTACGCTCTCACACTTTTAGGGTTGCAGGCTCCGGACCTCCCGATTGAGTTTCCTCTCCCACAGCTGCCATCATCGGTCGATGTCAAGATTGACGCGTTACTTATATCCCCATCTTTGGCGGCACCAGGAGTAGGGTCAATCGAATGGGTGGACCAAACGGGTTGGGTCGTAAAGACTGAGCCGAATTCGGCACCAGACTTGGCATCAGTACCACATGTGGCATCAGTACCAGATTTGGAGTCAGACCCTTCCTTGCCCATCAATATAGTATTGATTCCGGGCACCACCTGGGTGACCAAAATTTGGCCGGAATCTAAGTGGATCGAGCTTGGCGAGAAGCTTTCCGCGAGATATCGATGTCAACTAATACTTGTCGGAGGACCGGCCGAGGTCAATTCGAACTTCACCATCGGGCGGGGAATCGAATCTAAGAGACCCAAGCAGCTGGTCGTCAATCTGACCGCACAAACGACCTTGACTGACCTCATAGCTGTCTTCAGGCGCAGCGCCCTGGTGATTGGCGCAGACACTGGTCCCCTTCACTTAGCAGCAGCGACGGCCGTCCCCGCAGTAGTGGGTGTATTCGGTAGCACGCCAGCTAAACGCAATGGACCTTATGGGCCGCAATGCGAGACTGTGCACTTAAACCTCGAGTGCCAGCCATGCTATTCAAAGACCTGCAAGCTTGGGACTGTGGCGTGTCTGGTTGACCTGGACGCCACTCAAGTTTTTGACGCAGTGCTTAAGAAGTTGCCCGGAGACCGATGAATTGTCACTTGCCCGTGGCGGCCTCGAAGTTTGACCTGCTAACTGGAACCATGGTTTTGCTCGTTTGACCCATTGGTCCCTTGAAATGATCGCGCTCATAGGCCATCTTCCAGAGTTCTGGAATCGTTATGAATTTGGTCCGACCATCCCACGGGTTCTTTATCGCCACCATCCATTTGTCCCCGCCCCCTGGCTCCACTGGGTCGAAGGAGGCATGTATGTTGATGGCATGACCCAAAATGTCGGGCTCTCCCTTGAGGCTTTCGCTCAGGTAGCGCGCATCCACTCCGATTGAGACTGGCATGTCTTCGCGTGGTGCGCGTGCTAACCAGTCTTTAAAAGTGTCAAAAGTTTTCAGCGCGCTCGACGGAATCGGTCGGTGTCGCAATCTGTCTGAGATCAAATCGCTTGTTGCATTTATGTCTTCATCCCGGTAGCCTTCGGCTTCCCAGTATTTCGGACGTTTACCCGAGTAGTCCACAACGAATCCGGTTGGTGTGCCCTCGACGCCAGGTCTGGTGCCAAAGTGCAATTCGTATCGAAGTGAACCCTTTGGAACTCTGTCACCATCAGGATTTCGTGTGCGCGTCTGCCAAAAAACATTTTGTGCTGTTGTCTGGAAGATTTGGCTGGCGTAACTTCTGAACACATCCTTGTTCGAGTATTGGTTGAATGCGACGCGGTTGATCGATTCGCTTCCGCGCTCTGGCCGCATACTCAGTGGATCGATTTTGATCACTGTTCCGTCGCCGGCAACGAATTTACCGGTTCTGAGTACCTGTGAAACCAGGTCTGTTGCGACATCTGGTGTGCGTGTATAGGCGGATACTTCTAACGATGCCATGGCGCATGTTGGATGCGCGTATTGCGTTACTGTGTCTGGCTCTGCCACATGCATTGCGCTCTGTATGGCTGCAATTTGATACATGCCAAAAGGCGCTGTGCGACTGTCTGGACTGGCTTTAGGGTCGCTGCCATTGTCGAGCAGCTGCAGAACATTTTTCAGCGTCTTTGCTTTCTGTTCGTCTGTAAGCCTTGTGGATTCCTCGATCTTGTCTGGAAATCTGGTTATGTAGTCGATGACATCGGGTTTGATCAATCCTTTTCTCACCATCGAAAATGTTGTTTTCGACAGAAAGTCGGATTGTCTGACGCTTTCGTTGATCGGGTCACTGTAGTATCGATTCAAGATTCTCTGGGAGGCTGCTGGCTGCGACTTTATCCACTCAACGATTTCTGCTTCCAGAGCGGGTCCTCTGTGATCTCTAGCGAAGCTGTGAATGGCGCTATATGCTTGATTGGCTTCATCAATGGAGACTCTGGGATTGTTCAACGGCGTCAAGATTTTTTCCATCTGTTCAATCTGCGCTTTGATACCAGGGGTGATGTCAGGCTTCGTTACGAACAATGACACCACTTCGTCGGCAGTATGATATGCCAGCTCAATTTCCTTGCCCGAAACCGAGAGTTTTCCATCGGAAGGGACCTTTACATCGGCTTGCACGTTGAAGGAATTGCCAAAGTTGTCTTCGATTTTCCATTCGCTGTGACCCGATTCGTGCATTCCGATTCGCGTTAGCAATAGCGCTTGCCCAGCTGAATGGTGGTGATGATTTCTTTGGGTTCGGCTTCTGGTGTGTGTTCGTGACTTCGCGAGAATTCGATTTTAATTGAAGAACCATTTTGCATAGTCGCTTCGTAGGTCGTCGGTTCTATCGTGGATGTCGGTTTTTTGGAATCAGTCGCACGGTCGCCAGAGCCATCGCCTTTCGGTCTTTCATTCGGTTGAACAGTATCTGTTTCCGAACTCCTAAGCGTTAGCTGCGGAATGGTCTCTGCGGATTTCTGAGGTCCGAAATCCGACCGCGGCCTCGGTGCGAATCCGACCTTGAACCCGGCCGGAACTGCTGCCAACCCATCGATTGCACCGTGTATGAGCGCTTGCGAGGCGATCTTGCTAACGTCGAAACTTTCGCCGCTTGCAGTTTGTCTGGAAAATTCTTGAATGCCACCACTTGCGATACCAAATGTGCCGCCTGTGGCTAACATCGACAGTCCAGCAGAGCGACTGAGCAAACCGCCGGTCAGTCTATTCAATCCGACACTGGCGCTGCTAGCAAAACCAAATGTGGCGGCGTTGATTGCCAGCGCTTGCGGAGAAAGTACTGAGTTTGCAGTGCGACTGAGCCCCGTTTCAAAATCGAACTTCCCATCTTTTTCGTAGGTGCTTCGACTCAATGCGGAGTTGATTAAAGTCGACGCCGACCCCATCACGACGCCCTTAATTGGTGCGTTCAGTACCGATTTTGTGAATTCAACGGCGCCGATTTTGTCGAATACAAATTTCGTTCCTGTGCCTTTTGCTGAACCTAAAACAGCGTCCTTCGCGGTGTCTTGCCACGATGAGTCCGTTCGCACTTCGTTGAGGGCGCCGATTGCAGCCGACGCCACCAGGGCTTTGGTTCCAGGAAAAAACAGAGCTCCCGTGTACAACGCATCCGGCGCATAGGTGGTTATTGCGTCGGTGGTTTTGCTTTTCTCGCCGAATGCGTAACTTGCGCCAGCATGAAACGCTTCACGCAGAAGAGAACGATGTTCTTCTCCTACCGGTGTGGTTTGAGTTTCAGCTTGGACCGATCTGTCCACTCGACCCCATCGCGCTCAGTCAATCGCCATCCTAATAATGTCGTTTCGACATAACCAAGAAGTTACCGGGTTGATTAACTGAGCGCCGATTCGGGGCTTAGTCCTGGATGAGCCCGAAATATTCGGCGAACATAGTGCCGTACACCATCATGAAGCAAAAGCAGTTCATAGTAAGCAGCATTAGTGGCACAGCGGCGAGCGACGCCCAGCTGCCTCCAGCGCTCGGACCGTTGTTTGGGCGCCGGCCTGGATGGTTCATCGGATCTTGTGCGCTGGCGCGATTTATATGGCTCTATTTGAGCAGTTGGTACTGCTTTATCGGTGGTTAGTACTGTTCTGCCGTATAAGATGGAAACTGGTTCGCAATCTTGTACAACTCTGTCGGCAGTCCCTCTTGAGGCTGCTGCCAGAAGCCGGTCACGTGCTGGATCAACGCGCCTGGACCGACTGCTCCAGCTGAATCTTCTTTCGGTCCAGTAACACCAAGCGGATCTCGTACTTTCAATTTTGTTTTTGATTTAATGGCATCCATAAACGCATCAAGGTGCACCACCCGTGACATCATGCCTGGAGGTTGTGTAATCGTGTGCGCTTTGCTTGGACCGGCAATGCGGTAGAGGGAATCGATTTCAGGTGCAAGCCAAATTACATGGTCGTACTGCGAATCCATTTGAGCTAGCAAAGCTAAGCCATCACGGAAAGCTTCATCCGTCAAATAGCACCATTCAGTCACTTGCAGAATTTTGTCGAATGACGCGCTCAAATTCCAAATCATGTATCCGTCTTTGTGGATAAAGAGTCGGCGCCGAGAACCTGGTGGAAACAGGAGTTGAGTCCATCTGAACTGGCTGCGTTCCATACTCAGATTGAACTTTTGAATCCAGCGTTTATGGCTTGCTTTCGCTTCGTGGTGCTCACCTAAGTCAACTGCTTTGTACGCTCTAGCGTTGCCTTTGACCTTATTCAATTTCGCGGTGAGAGTGTCAATCTTGTAGCGAACGTCAGTGATCGCCCATCCCATCGCACCGTAAAAGTCATAATCGAACGGCCACAACGCCGACAACGGCACTTCCTTCTTGTGCAGATACTGCAAACAATCCGTCAGTAATTGATTGACCAACTTCTGTCTGCGATGTTGAGGATGGGTTGCGACTCCTGCTAAGCCACCACAGGTGACCCAGGCATCGCCGAGATGTGTAGGAAATTCGATCACTGCTGCAGCCGCCGCAAGATAGTTTCCATCATATGCTCCGACGATGTAGTCCATTCCCCTGTCGCATAGTGCTGTGATGCGGTCGCGCGCTGCGCGTGTACCAATCACGGGATCAGCATCCTCAAGGTTGAATGCCAAAGACCACAGGTCGATGATTTGATTGAAGTCGCTTTTCGGAACTTCCTTAATGGTATAGCTCGACGTTTGCACAGTTTGCACCGCGGAGTCCTCTGAAAAGCGTCCATTTTAACTCGTTCAGCGCGGACTTTTGGCTCACCTAGCCGAACAACGCTCGCAAAGTAAGCCATTCATATGTATGCGCACTCAAATTAAGCGTGCAGGATTTGTGAACAAGACTGGCGCTGGAGCGCTTCTTGTGCGTTAATAGGGTTGACAACAGTTAGCGAGTTACCGACATGAAGTATTGGTCCGCCTTAGTTGCTGCTTTGTGCATCGCCAGTTCAACGCCATCTTTCGGCGCACCCAGACTTATGTCAGGCGATGTCACGAAAAACAATGTCTCGCAGCTTACGCATCAAATTAATTGGCATCCCTCGCTCCCGCAAGCCGAGTACGAAGCTCGACGCGACGGCAAGATGGTTTTCTGGATGCACATGTTGGGCAATCTCAGCGGGGCCACGTGAAGTGCCGGCAATAGCTTGAGAGCCGTGTCGCTCTCGCAGGACCCAGCCTTTACAGCACTGAAAGACTATTTCGTTTGTGGAACGCAAGACATCACGAACGAACCTTATTGCGGAATATCTGGGCGTCATGAAATTGACGGCAATGCCATTAACACCACCAATGGTGCCGGACCTCACAATATCCAAATGTTCATGCTATCGGCAGATGGCACTGTGCTCACCTGTTTGCAGGGATACTGGAATCCGAGTGATCTCGTATCAGAAATGGGACTGGCCAATCAACTCAATCAAGTCTGGTTGAATCCAAATCTAAGTCGTGCGCAGAAAAATCAAATGTTCTCGCAAATGCATATGGCGCACGCTGCGCAACATTCGCAGGCGACTCGCAACAGGAGCCGATTGCAGGGATTCGACGCTAAATACGAGGCGAAGAATCGTCTGTACAAATCCGATGCGATTCTAAATCCTCAACTCGCCGCTTCGGTAAATATCAAAGGCAATCCGATTCCGTGGGAAGCTTTTCAAACGACCGATCAGTTGATGCATCAACGCATGGCGCAAAGACCTTTCGAGCGCTACACGCAATTTGATGTGGCGCAGTACGTTGATTACGGTCGTCAGAAATATGACAAACACGAAGACGATCGCGATGCGAACGGACAAGTCGATAAGCAACTCGCAAAGAAAGAGAAGATGATCGGTAATCCGCAAGCGATGCAGGCAAACAACAAAATGCAGCAACGAAATAGCATGGGCGGACGTGCTATGCAAGGCGGACTGCGACGTATGCTCAGATACGGAATCCGAGCAGCGTTGTAAAATTCGAACGCGTCAACAAGAATCTCAAAGTGACAGATGTTTGCGCTACCGTCCGTGGTTGTGCCAAATGCCATGATCTTGCCAAAAGATCGATGTTGAATAGGGTTGCTTAGGAGCCATTCAGAGTTGCTTCTAAACTTCCCAAAAGGCGCGCGGCTTTATGCAATTTGAACAAATCGACAACGCGGAGCCGCGCTCGTTTGGTAGAGTGCAAGACCTGACAAATCAAGCCAACTTGAGCCGCTCGATACATGACCTGTACAAGCCAATCTGTAATTACCGTAGTGATATGCCTTCGTCCCTCGATTTCGGGAGTGGAACCGATCTTTATGATTCAAATTACACGGACACCATGAAACCTTCGGTAAAGGTATCCCCGAAAGTCGAACAAACCCGAGAGCAACCCGAACTGATTGCTCAAGGTATTGATTTCCCAAATGTAGTGGAGATATACAAGAACGAATTTGAGCACAAATACAGAGGGAGAGAACTTGCCACAATCGAGAAAGATATACCAAAGGAAAAATGGAATATAGCTTACCAAGCCTTTCCCGAGCTAAAGCAGCTAGGGGAAAAAACTGCTGTTATGTTGATGAAGGCAATCATTGCCAATGAACTTGACCATTACGGAGGCGAAGATGTCACCCAAGATGCAGTTGCTAGTACCGGTCACGGAGGCGGACTGCATGGTCGGAGTATCGGTTACGGGCAAATCTCGCCTGACGGTGTAAGAAATATGGCAAAGCAGTTTGATTGGGAAGTAGCCCATCACCAAAGAGCAGTAAACCCTTTAGCAAAGTACGAGAAAATGAACGATGATAAGCTAGCTCAAGAGCTTGCCAATCCAGCTAACACCCCGCTTTTCGTGGCAGCACATATTGCTCTCGATTTGAAAAATCTTAATCGTCATGCGAGAGAATTGCAGGTTACGCCGGCAGCGTTAGGATATTGGTACAACGCTGATATGGTTTATGCGAAGTTAGACAAAAAGCATGAACACCTGATGACAAAGAAAGAAGCAAAGGCAAAACATATTCAATACGATCCTGCGTTGCCGACAGATATTGTTCTCCAAAAGTCGGAACATGCTGCAAATATCAGAAAGTGGCTTGAGCAGGTAAACTGATCGGTATGGATAGCGGAAACGTCGAAAATAGAAAGAATTGGTCAGGAGCGCGGGTTGCGCTGCGCTACCTTCTTGCATTTTTATTGCCGTTTTTTGTGGCTTTTGCCTTGCTTGTGAGCTATGAGAAGGAGCAGAGTCATGAGGCAATTCAGCGAACGCACACCACAACTGGGCAAGAAACCTTTCAACCTGATGACGAAATTAACGCCTGGAAAGCCGCAATGGACGCCTCACTTCTGTTTGCCATTCCAATAGGATTCATCGGACTGGGTATCTATGCAGGTTTTCGCACCAGCAGAAAAGTGTTAGGTCGAGACAAAAGCGGCTAACCGACATTTTTGCTCTTATTCAGCAATCCATTTGTGGATTGTGCGGTCCCAACCTTCGATCAGTTCGTCCTTCTTGAAGAAGATGCCGATTTCGCGTTCAGCGCTTGTTGGGCTATCTGAGCCATGCACTGCATTGCGTCCGAGATCAACAGCGAAGTCACCACGGATGGTGCCAGGCGCTGCATCTTTAGGATTGGTGGCACCGATTACGTTTCTAGCTAAACCGGTAGCATTTTTTCCTTCCCACACCATCGCGACGATTGGTCCCGATGTGATGAACTTGATCAAGCCATCGAAGAACGGTTTGCCTTTGTGCTCACCATAGTGCTCTTGAGCTAATGCTGGGGTTACTTGCATCATTTTTAGACCGACAAGTTTAAGTCCACGCTTTTCGAATCGTCCGATGATATCGCCAACAAGTCCACGCTCTACGCCGTCTGGCTTGACGGCTACGAATGTACGTTCTTCAGCCACTTTGATACTCCCTGTACTAATTAATTGTGCAGCGGATGCGACAGTTCTATGACCTCTTGATTCGCTACGGAATCAATGCGCCAAATATGCCGTACAGCTTGCTGCATTGGATATCTCCGGATTATACGCTGTCGACCTGCCTCTTGGATTCAGGCGTTAGCCTGCAAAAATACGTTTTTGGGTCGCGTAGCCGAGGATTTGCCAATATTTCTAGCTAACTTAAGAGAGTTGCTATTTGGCTTGCATTTCTTAATGGACGTTCCCGATGCGAAAATCAAGAAAAATCAATCACTTTTGCCGATGGCAGATTTTGAGGCGGTAAGCCAACTTCTTCCGCGGTGCGAAGTCGAGACATCATTGCAGAAGTTTCTAAATCCACTGCAACCAACTCAAGAACGATTGAGTAGACTGAAAGATTTCGACTCAACATTTGCCGAGCTGGGAACGAGAATAAAGCAAGATTTTATTGGTCACGGAGGCACATTGCCAGCGCTTAACAATGTCGCTTGGAGAGCCTACATGGCAGGATTGATCGAATTCGGGATAGTTTTACTGAAGCATCAAGCTGCCTTAATCGATCAATTTCTTCCATCGGTTTTCGAAAATCAGGATGACGACCCCGTGTGTAGAATGCTGTTCGGAAGAGAATGATTGTCGAAGTATTCGTCTAACTCTTGAACTCGACGATGTAGATTGTCGACTATAGCTTTATCAGTTTTGCGAATTTAGGATCGAGCAAGCGTTTTCCGGCGCCGCCTTCGAACTCAACGTTGTAGAGTTCCTTGCCCTTGTCTCCGATTATCTGAACAACTTTACCTGTGCCGAATTTGATGTGTTGAACGGAGTCACCGATCGACAACTTCTCAAATGATTCAGCCGGACCAGGTGGTCGCATTGCATCATTCTCGCGCGGGTTGCTTGAAGCGTACCGTGGATCATTTTGCGCTTCGCCCGGTCTCATCGCACGTGGACGTTCTCCGCTACCGGTGCGTTGATTCTGGTTCGCGTTATATTTCGAGTGTGCCGGGCTGTTGCTGCCAGTCGTTTGCCCGTAACCCGAGTTCGGTGAGCTGCTGCGGTTGTTGTATCCTGAACCGCCGCCGCGATTACCGTATCCAGAGTTGCCTCCGCCGTATCCGCCGCCACCACCTTTGTTGCCGTAGCCACCTGAACCGCCGTAGCCTCCAGAGCCGCCGCCACCGCGGTTTGAGTTACCATAACCGCCGGAGTTTCCATAACCAGAGTTGTCACCATATTTAGAGCCACCTCCATCATATGAATTGCGGTCGCGATATCCGCCGCCACCGCCGCCGGTGCCGTAATTTCCACTTCTGCCGAACTCGCCCTGTCCTGAATAATCAGTTGGGTTTGGTGTCGCCGTTGGATAGTAGCCCTGTATCAGGCCTGGCGTAATCTCTTTCAAGAATCGACTTGGAATTGTGTAAGTCGAACTGAAACTTGCTCCGGCTCCGCGCTGCATCAGCATGCGTTTGCGTGACAGCGTGATGTAGAGAAGATCCGCTGCACGTGTTACTCCAACGTACATCAATCGACGCTCTTCTTCCATTGCTGATGGTGAGTCCAGTGAGCGAATGTGCGGGAAGAGTCCTTCTTCCAATCCCATCAAAAACACAACAGAAAATTCCAGACCTTTGGCACCATGCAAAGTCATCAACTTGATTGTATCTTCGTCCATCTTCACGGCATCGAGATCGCTGACGAGCGAAATGCGTGTCAAGAACGAGTCTAAATCAGGTTCGTCGGCAATGTCTTCGAATTCCTTCGCGACGTTGACGAATTCTTGCACGTTCTCAATTCGTCCCAGGGCAAGTTCGTCTTTAGACTCTTTTGCTTCTTGCTCGAGTTTTTCAATATATTTGATGTCTGCCAAAATCAACAGCAGTAACTCTGATACCGCGCTTACGGCAGCCGCATTTTGCCAGCGACGCACTTGCCCTGCGAAATCAGTCAGCCCTTGTTGTGCTTTTGGTGACAAGTCACGAATTTGCAACGCGGATTCGCATGCTTCCAACATGCTGATGCCGTATTGTTCGGCGAAGCCTTGAACTTTTTCGATTGTGGTTTTGCCAATGCCGCGCTTTGGCGTGTTGATAGCGCGGTTGAATGCTTGCCCGTCTTTCGGATTGTAGACAAGTTTTAGATACGCGATCATATCTTTGATTTCTGTGCGCTCGTAGAATCGAGTCGAACCAACCAACGTGTAAGGCATGTGACTGCGCACTAGAACTTCTTCAATCGCGCGGCTTTGTGCATTCGTGCGATAAAGAATTACGCACTCTGAAAGCGTTTTGCCTCGCGCTTTCAAGCGCTTCAATTCTTCAACTACATAGTGCGCTTCATCGATTTCGTCTTGCGCTTCGTAGCACTGTGCCTTTGAACCCTGCCCCTTGTTGCAGCGGAGCACTTTTTCCAAACGTTCGGTGTTGTTTTCGATGATGCTGTTCGCTACTTCCAAAATGGTGCTGGTCGAGCGATAGTTCTCTTCCAATTTGATCATCGTCGCCATTTTGTAATCGTTCTGGAAACCAAGCAAGATTTTGAAATCGGCTTTTCTCCAGGAATAAATTGATTGGTCGACATCGCCAACGACCATCAACGTTCGTTCTTCCCAGTTGTTGTGCTCGTCGACTTTCTGATGCGACGTTGGTCCGGCAAGCATTTCAACCAGGTCGGCTTGAGATTTATTCGTGTCCTGAAATTCGTCCACCAAGATGTGGCGGAATCGATAGCGAAGTCTTTGCAGACATTTTTCGTTCGTCTTCATCAGTTCTGTGAAGATCAAAATCAAATCGTCGAAATCCATCGCGTTGTTGCGCGCCATATCTGCTTGATAGGCTGTGTATATTTCAGAGATTCTCTGCTCTTTGTATGTGCGCGCTGTCGACGCATACTTCGCGGAACTGATGCCGTCATTCTTTAGAGCGGAAATTTCGTAGCGCGTTGCCTTGGGCACAAAAACTTTTTCGTCCAAGTTCATGCGCTTGATCACGCCTTTGACGATGTTGACCGTATCCGTCTCGTCGTAGATGACGAAGTTGTTGGTCCATTTGAACCCTTCAGCCGTCTGGTATTCGTCAATTTCGCGACGCAGAATTCTGGCGCAGACGCTGTGGAAGGTGCCGATGGTTATCCGGCGAGCCTCGTCAAAGCCGACAATCTTTTCAACGCGGGCTTTCATTTCGCCAGCGGCTTTGTTCGTAAAGGTGACCGCGAGGATACTGTCAGGCTCTTGACCCAATTCTGAGATCAAGAAGGCGATGCGGCGGGTCAGAACGGTCGTCTTGCCGCTGCCAGCGCCGGCGATTACAAGCGCCGGTCCCCATTTCAGTGAAACGGCTTCCGCTTGCTGCGGGTTCAAATTTGCCAGCAAATCTTGGTTCGCTGGAAAGGCCGAGTTCGAATTTGCCACGACGCCTGTGCTCATATATATGATGTGTCCCCTTAACTATAACCAGCGATTAACTGCTCATGACATGCCGCAGTCCGGAATCATGCTATGATTCCGACCGGTAACCCTTCCTAAGTCTGCCTTTGCGCGAATTCAAATTAGAAACTTGCGTAAACTCTTTGAATTCATTGAGACATGCAGTTCGACTTAATTGTGTGACAAGAACAGCTAAGCTGTTGATTAAAACTTGTAAACAGCAGTGACGTCAGACAGCCTAAAAGGCGCTAAGACAGGTAATCTAGGGACGGGCTATCAGATAAAACTTTAGCACGGTCACCCAAACTGGTACAAAAACATATGCCTCTAGAACCATCCGCCGCGACAATCCCTACAGTAGATGAGCTAGCCAGCGAGTTGCTCCTCATTCAGCAATCTGGACCACGGCGCGTGGCAATCATCGGAACGCGCAACCTGCCTCTGACTCACCAGCAACTGGTTGAGATGCTCAGCTATGCACTCGTTCTGTCAGGCAATCAGGTAGTCACCAGCGGTGGTGCCAACGGATGCAACATGGCAGTGATTCGTGGAGCGCAACGCGCCAACCCCGATAGACTGGAAGTTATCCTTCCGCAGACGCTCGGACAGCAACCAAGTGAAGTGCAAGACCTTCTCATCGGCATTAAGAATATCACTGAATACCCTGAGCGCCGCACCATGACATTGGCTGATGCCAGTAAGATCTGCAACCACGAAATCATCGACCGTGCGCAACAGACTATATGCTTCCTCTATCACACGAGCCACACATTGTTAGAGTCTGTAAGCTACGCAAAAGATCATCGTAAGATCGTCACTAACTTCTATCTCGACTAGGCTGATAGCTCATTTTTCGATTAAGATAGGAACTAATTTCTGTCTTTGACGAAGAGTCTGTTTTGAATTATTTGCCCGGATACACTGAATCGCCACATCTCTTGGGTCTGGCATTGGTATCACTGGCGATATCTGCTGTGTTGCTTTATCCATATATCGGCTGGTTGAAGAAGTTCCAGATCGAGCAATATCTGCGCGAAGACGGTCCCGCCAGTCATGCGCACAAAGCCAAGACGCCAACATCTGGCGGCGTGTGCATCATTCTCGCCAGCTTCATCACCATGGTCATCTGGATGGTGGTGGATAGCAAGTCACTCGACATACATGTGCTTTTGGTATTCATTTGGGGTCTAGTTTGTGGAGTTGTCGGTATGGTCGATGACGCTGCAAAGGTTATGCAGAAAGGGAACAAAGGTGTTCCTGGAAAGATTCGCTTAGCTACAGAAACGCTTGTCGGGCTGGGCTTGGGCTGGTTTCTATATCAAACAGGAACTACTCTCTACTATCCCGCTCACACAGTCACGGCACCAGCAACGGTGTTTGTTCAAGGGCACCACGTCGGTCTATTCTTTTATCTTTTCTTTGGTGCATTCTTGACCGCCGCAACTTCGAACGCAGCCAATCTGCACGACGGCATGGATGGACTCTGTGCGGGAACAAGCGCGCAAGTGTTTGCCGCCATGGCACTTATTTTTCTAGCAACAGGTCAGATCAATTTTGCAGTGATGTCGGCGATTATGGCTGGTGCAGTTCTTGGATTTCTGTTATGGAATCGCAATCCCGCGGCAGTCTTCATGGGCGATACAGGCAGTCTGTTTATCGGCGGCATCATGGCTGCGCTCGTCATAGCCGGCGGAATCGTTATCTGGTTCATTCCGTTGTCGCTTATATACAATGCCGAGGCACTATCGGTGATGGCACAGGTTGCCTATTACAAGCTGACAAAACCGTTCACTCCAGAGAAGCCGATGTCGACACCTGCACTTGTCCTCTACAAGCTGAGAAACAAGCTGCCTGGCGAAGGGAAGCGCATCTTCCGCATGGCTCCACTGCATCATCATTTCGAGGCGGTGCTTGGTGAAAAGGGCGTCACCGAATGGCAAGTCGTTGTGCTTTTCTGGTTCGCGCAGTTCATCTTGTGCGTGGGCACTCTGGCGTTCTTATACTTCTGGCGCTAACTGAACCTTATTACTTCTGGGCTCCTTTTATCTGGTCCCAGTGCATGGGCACACTAGCGACCTTCATATCGTCTAGTGTTGACCAATTCTCACCGTTGGGGCGGCTAATCACCTGGAATACTTCTGCGCCATATCCATGCATCAATTGCAGATTGATTCTCTCCACCAATCCTATTGAGGCGAGCTCATTGTCTGTTAACAGAGGGGAAGTTCTGACGGTGATCTGCCAAACCATCGGCTTTCCTTTGTTTGCGTCGAGTGCAGCAGTATTGTTGTTGCGATAGATTTGCGCCAGAGAAGCGTGGGTGAAAACTGCTTTGCGCTCGGACTTCTTGGAAGTCAAATTGATTGTGTTGTCTAGAGTCGGACCAAGGTGACAGCCTTCGTTTTCGACTTGCCAGCCGATGTCCTCGTGTACAAGGTATTTACCGGTGCGTGCGCCTGCGAGATCGTAAGTCGCTTCTATGGCTGAATCTGTATCTGATGCGCGCAGGTTTTGAATTCTCTGCACTGTGTTCTGTAGATGCTTAAACGCCTCTTCCGACCATGGATGTCTCAATTTGCCCAGTTTCGTAAAGTGTTCCATCACTGCCGGTGGTGCAACAAAATCCCAGCTCTTATCCGTTAGATGTGGTCGTCTGCCGAAATCGTGCTGACCACGAATTAAAAGCACTGTTCGTCCCGCAATCGATTCGGTGTAAATGACAGGCTGTCGGACCGCCATTTGGGAGATGCGATCCATGCCTTTGCCTCCGTAAAGTCTCGTGTCTCCGAGAGTGGTTATGAAGTTTCCAACTTTGCCTTGAACGCGCTTTGATGCGGTCTCCGTCAATATGATTGCTTGATTGTCCCAGTCGTATGCTTCGATGTCGGCGTCTGCCACAAGCAGTTTTGTCAAAGCTCCAGTTTTGAAATAGGCTTCCCACTGCGGCCCGCGGTCATAGGTCGGAGGCCGGCTTGTGCTCTCATATATCGCGAAGTCAGCTGCAGGCGTCACGGTCTTCTCCTCGTTGCTCGCCTGGCAGGAGAGAAAGGCAATCGAAATCACAGTTACGGCAAGCAGTAGTGCGATTACTTTGGTTCGTTGTGGCATCTGTCGTACCGGTAGTCAACGGTTCTTTTAGACAACTCTACTATTTCCGACTGTCTCTCCGCTTGGTTGCACAACCAACGATGGTTTCCAAGCATATACGATAGTTAAGATTGGCTGCGCATTGCGCCTGCTTCGGCAAGTCGCTTGGCTTCTCTGTGTTCGTCATATAATCTAATTCTGGAAACCGCCGACGGCCGATATCAATTACTAATGTCAATTAACGTCATGAGCCTAGTCAACGACCTTATCTCTCAGCAGAGATGGGATGAGGCTTATTCGACTCTCAGTCGGTTTGCGCAGCAGCAGCCCAACGACCCACAGATCGAGTACGAATTAGGCGTTTTGTGTTTCAACATGGGTCGTTATGCCGATGCAGAAATGCACCTCAAGATTTCGCTTTCGATTTACGCAGACAGTCCGGAAGCTCACTACCATCTCGGACTGACACTTCTGAAAGAAGACCGCCCGCAAGAGGCGATGCCCGAATTTCGCGAAGCTTGTGAGCGTAAAGAAAACTTTGCCGTTGGTCATTTGCATTGGGGCGTCGCTCTGGTTGCGATGGGCAAGTTGAGCGGAGCACTCGGTCAGTTCAATCAAGCGATCAAGCTCAATCCACAGATGTCGTCTGCGTATTATCAGGCTGCGGTTGCCTGCTTCAATCAGGGGCAATATGTTGAAGCTGTTCAATATTTTCAAAAGGCATGCAACGTTGCGCCAAATTTGGGAGAGGCTTACAACGGGCTTGGTGTCACGCTTGCCGCGATGGGCAAGTATGAAGATGCGGTTCAGTGTTTTGCAAAAGCGTGGCAGGTTGATAATTCATTAGCTGCAGTGCAGCGCAATTGGGCATCAGCACTGGTGCAGCTCGGTCAAGTAGATGAAGCGATCAAGCACTATCAAGATGCAGTCGGTGTAACAACTCGCATGCTCTCGGCCAAAGAGCGAGCGGTGACGTATAACGACTGGGGAGTGAATTTATATCGCGCCAATCGCATGGATGAAGCGGCTGAGAAATTAGTGTATGCAGTTGATGTAGACCCAGGCTTCTCGGGCGCCCATCTCAATTTGGGATTGGTAAGAACCTCTCTGCAAGAGTTCGAAATGGCAGCAGAAGCGTTTGAAAAAGCGTTGGAGATTAACCCCGGTCAAACGGATATCGCGTTGAATAGTGCGATTACATACTTGATGGTCGGTCGTTATTCCGAATCTTTAGACCGGCTCAAAGATTTGCAGGCCAAGGGCGCCAAAGGTTCCGAGCTTGATTTTTGGCTTGGTTATGCCTATCTTGCCATGGGTAACAATGCTGCTGCACAAGAGAATTTCGAAAAATCTATTTATTCCAACTCGACGAACTACATGGCGCTCGATGGCTTGGGTTGCTGCTTTGCTTTGAATGGGCAGCACCCGGAAGCGATCGATAAATTCACGCAGTGTTTGGCGCTAAATCGAGATTATGCGCTCGGTCACTTGCACCTGGCGCGCAGTTTGGAAGCTGTGGGACGCGCTGATGCTGCGCTTCTCGAATATCGTGAGGCGGTCTCGCGAGATCCTAAATGCTTGTTGCCAGAGAAGGAAACTATCGAAGTGCTACTACGCGCATCACACTTCGAGCAAGTGCTGGAGCGGTCTATGAAGCTGCTCGAAATTGCGCCAATGGATTCAGACGCCAAGCTTAGTTTAGCGAAAGCACTGCGTGCGCAGAACAAGCTGACTGAAGCGCTCAGCTTGTTAGAGGCAATGTTTCAAGTTGATCCGAACAATGGACCAGCTCTCGTTTTGACCGGGCAGATTTTCCTGGCTCAGGGACGTTTTGTCGAAGCCGATGAACAATTCCGTGTTGCGTCAACCGCCTTCGATGGCGATGCCGTGCTTTATTACTCGTGGGGCAAAAGCTTATCGTTGCTCGGTCTGCATGAGTTGGCGTTAGAAAAATATGCCAAGGCTTCTGAGATCGATCCCTATGACGCAGACGTTTACGAAGCCTGGGGAGCCGCACTCAAGACGCTCGGACGTTTTGGTGAAGCTGCCGAGGTATTTAAACGTGCTTCGGAGTACATGTAGCAGTGTCCGAAGAAGTCGTTGTTCTAGAGCCAGTTTCAGACCTCTATCTCAAGACTGAGAAGCTGATTTTCTTCAGGCTAGCGTTCGCCGCTGTTGGCATGTTTCTCGCCATAGGCATCAATCTTTTCACTCGCACTGACTTCGACTATCAGCCTGTGATCGTCATCACGGTGGCAGTGCTAGTCGTTTCCGGTCTGGCATTGCTCGGGGCTTTAAAGTCTCGGCTGGCCGTCACCGACCCTAAATTGATGATACTGAATGCGGTGCTAATTGGTTCTGATGTGCTCGCCCTGACAGCACTAGTGCACTTCACTCGCGGCGTCGAGTCTGACTTGTACGTCTTGTATCTGCTTCCGATTTTGCTCTCTAGTTACACTTTTGGACGGGAAGGCATCACGCGCACCGCCATGTTCGTCTCCTTTTCATATGTTGGACTCTTGTTGGCTGAGAACGCGACCCTGCTTCCTTATTTGCTAGAACCAGATAAGACAAGCGGTCTTGCCGCAGTTTATTCACAGCAGCTGTGGCGTCGAATCCTTGGTCGCAGCACACTTCTTGTCAGTGTCGCGTTCATCTGGGGAAGGTTCTGCGAGTACATGTCTGGTCTGGCAGAGCAAGGCGCAAACCGACTCAGAGAGCAGTTGAAAGCGAACGAAGAGCTTGTCAACGAAGTTAAAGGACAAGCAGCCCGCGAAATTCTCATCAACTCCATCAACTCGGCGCTGAGAAGTACGCTCGACCTCAATCAGATCTTCGAAACTGCTGTAGACGAGTTGGGGCGGGCGTTGCAGGTTAGTAGTTGCGCCATTGTTTGCCATAGCTCCTATCCTGATGAACCACCGGTGGTGTGCGAGTCAATCAGCTCTGCTCTTAAATCTGATAATGGAGATACCATCGGAATCTTCAACTCGGTCGTTTGCGCATTTGTTCTCGAGAATAAATCCACTTACGAGCGCGACCCGGTCACCAACAATCTGATCAAGGTTTTTGTTTTCCGCAATCCTGGTAAGCATGAGACTTTCAAGCCGATCAGAGAAGAAGTCGAGAAGCTCAATTTCAGCTCTCTCGTTATTCAGCCAATGATGTATGCGGATGAATCAAAAGGTGTTCTTCTTATTGGTGAACGGGATAACAAGCGCCAGTGGTCCACATCCGAACTCGACTTGATCAAGTCTGTAGCTGGTCAAGTTGTGGTCGCAATCGAGCACGCAGAGTTGGTCGATCAGCTATCGCGCAAGAACAAAGACTTGCTGCACAAAAACCTCAATCTAGACGCCAAGAACTCAGAGCTGCGAACCGTTCAGTCTCAGCTCATTCACCAGGAGAAGATGGCCTCGTTAGGTAGGCTGGTGGCAGGTATCGCGCACGAACTCAACAATCCGATTAACTTCGTACACGGCAATTTGCCGTATTTGCGCGAATATTTCGACGACCTGAAGAAAATTATCGGCACGGTCGACAAAATCGAGAGCGAGCAGAAATCTGAGTTTGAAGGGCTGAAGCGAACGCTCAAATACGATTTCCTTGTCACTGATTTGGACAATATCCTCGCCGATTTGAATGAGGGCGCTGACAGAATCCGCCACATCATTCGAAATTTGCGCAGTTTCAGCCGCCTCGACGAAGCGGAGCTGAAGGAAGCTTCCATTCAAGAGGGCATCGAGTCCACTCTGAAGATTCTTTCTGAATTTTACGGGCGCGACAAAATTCCCGTCGAGACTGAATTTGCAAACATCCCACCAGTGCTGTGTTATCCAGGGCAGCTCAATCAGGTTTGGATGAATCTGCTCTCAAACGCTGCCCAGGCTTTGGGTTCGGTCTCTGAGCCTCTGGTGAAAATTCGCACGGAAGTCGAGAACAATAAAGTTGTAGCCTCAATTTCTGACAATGGGTCTGGTATTAAACCAGAGGTTCAGAGTAAAATCTTCGAACCCTTCTTCACGACTAAGCCGGTTGGTCAAGGCACGGGGTTGGGTTTGTCAATCTGCCATTCCATCATGGAACGGCATGGCGGGCAGATCTTCTGCGAATCTTCGCCAGAAGAGGGCACAACATTCAGGGTGGAAATCCCCATTTATGCCCGCGCTTCTGATTTGGTGAGGTCTGTACAAGAATCGGCTTATGACCCAGACTAAGAGAAGGTTTGTCGAGTTCGTTTGGCAAACGCCCACGGAGAGCACTTGATGGCACGGCGACACAAAATTCTGCTCGTTGACGACGAAATAGCCAACGTTCGGCTGCTGAACCGCGTTTTAGGCGACGAGCATGAGTGTTTTCAATGTATGGGTGGCGAAGAAGCCCTTAAGACGCTGAATGAGCACGATGTCAGTCTGATTATCACAGACCAGAGAATGCCGGTAATGACCGGTGTGCAGCTTCTGGAGAAGTCCATCGAGATTCGCCCAGACGCAATCAAGATTTTGATCACCGGATACACCGATGTGCAGGCGTTAATCGATGCCATCAATGCCGGTCACGTTTATAAGTACATTCCGAAGCCATGGGATGCTGATGAGCTAAGACTCACTGTCAAGCGCGCGCTTGAGACCTATGAGCTGAAGGAGAACAACATTCGCTTGATCGCCGAGTTGAAAGCGGCTTTCATGCAGTTGGAAGAGCTTTCGACAGGCGCTATTCGCGCTCTGGCTGACGCTCTTGACGCCAAGTGCGATTACACATCTGGTCACAGCCTGCGAGTCAGCCGGTTCGCGGTGCTGATCGGGCGCGCGCTGGGACTTCCCACTGAAACTTTGAAAGATGTCGAGCTGGCTGGCGTTTTGCATGACATCGGCAAAATCGGTGTACCTGAATCGATTCTCTGGAAGCCGGCGAAGCTGACTGATGAAGAGCACAAGATTATGTCTGAGCATCCAATCAAGAGTGCGCAGATTATTGGTGAGTTGAGCGGGTTGGTGCGAGCGCGTGAATATGTTTTGCACCATCATGAGTTTTTAGACGGTTCTGGCTATCCAGATGGTTTGAAGGGCGACGACATTCCACTTGGCGCAAGAATAATTCTTGTTGCTGATGCTTACGACGCGATGACGACAGACCGCCCATACCGGAAAGCGATTGGGCACCATCGAGCACTGAAAGAGTTGCGCGAAAAGTCGGGTACGCAATTCGATCCCAAAATGGTCAATGCGTTGATTTCTGTGATTGGAGAAGAAGGCGAGCTGCTGGTTAACGGTGAAGTGCCAGAGAGCTTCCTTGGTCTTTCAATTCCTTCAATAAGCACTTCACAGACTGGTACACAGTATCTGGCGGAAGCTGCACGCCGCGAACGGCTAGAGTCGGCGGGGAAGCAGTAGAAGCGCGCAGCGCCTTGAAATGAGGATGCTTGGGGAGCAATTTTGCTTCGTCAGTGGGTCCGAACATTGCCACGACCGGTTTTTGAGCGCCGACAGCAATGTGCATTGGCGCAGAGTCCACGCAAACAAGCACGTCGCAAAGCTTGGTCAAAGCCGCCAGGTCTGCCAGACTCTTAGTCTTTCCAGCAGAAGAAATCAGCCTCGAATGAGCAGGCAAACCCGCTTGTATCTCCTTGATGATCTCGACGTCATCGGGACCACCTGCCAGGATCGGCTGACACTCAGGATCTCCATTGAGCATGTTGATAAACGCAATCCAGTCATTTATCTCCCAAGTTTTGATGATGCCTTTCTCAACAGCAAGCCGACTAGTGCCAGGATGCAAAAGAATTTTGCTGGCACCACCTTTGGTATCGGTGGAACGAAGAAAATCTTCCATTCGAGTAATGCTATCCGCCGGAATGTGAATCTCCGGAATCAACGGAGCACCGTTTTCCAAAACGGCTAGGGCCGCCGGCTTCCAAGCCGGCTCAACAGATCCATGAGTGCGTATTGAATCGCCAACCAATCCAGCCGCCAGATCATGATACATATCAGCAGCATATTGCTCACGATTCAATTTAACCGGATGCGTCAACAACAGCCGAGAAAGCGGTCCCGAGTCATATCCGACACGCCAGTTAGAGCCACCCAAGTAAAGCAGTATTGAAACCATCATAGAACTGCCAGACGACAAAACCAGCTCATACTCTCCATCTTGAATAAGATGAACAACCTCGACTATGTCAGCGAGATACAGTGGTCTTTTCTTTATATCGAAAGTAACCGTGTCATCGATCAAGTCTGTAATCTGTTCGATCGAGCGCGATCGAGGTTCGAGCATAAGCGTGATATGCGCTTTCGGATAAGCTTTCCTCAGCGTCTTAAGCGTCGGCAAGAACAGAACTTCGTCGCCGATGCCGCCGAAATTGATGGCAAGTATTTTGTTTGTCTTATGTAAAGTTGGAATCATCTCTCACTCAGCTCGGGCTCTGGCACTTGATTTGGGCAGTCATCTTTTTCAGGACCTATAATAGCTCAGAGTATCGTTAGGATTTTGGATTTTGCGACCGACAAATTGGACACAGGTTCTCGTCATCTGCGCTATCGTGGGCGCCATCATCGGCTATATCCTGACGTTGTACTTCAAGCCGACTTTGATACCATCTGCTCTGCGAATTGGCAGTCTGGTTCAGCCCACGACTGTGCTTCTATTGGGTACTGATGTCGTCTACACCGAAATGGGTCGGCATAGCAATAAAAAGATCGACCAGAACGCTTTCACCGGTCGCTCTGACACCATAATGGTTTGCCGTCTGGATCCAGTTCGCGATACGCTCAGCATCCTTTCTATACCGCGAGATACCGAAGTTCCGATACCGGACAACGGTGTGCAGAAGATCAATGCCGCTAATGCGATCGGTGGTCCCTACCTCGCTTTGCGCACGGTCAGTAATTTTTTGCAGATTCCGATCGACCACTATGTCGTTCTCAACGTTCATGGGCTGGTTGATCTGGTCAATGAACTGGGTGGGATAACCGTCGATGTTCCGCAGAAAATGAAGTATATGGATTGGACGGCCAAGCTCAAGATCGATCTCGAGCCGGGTCCGCACACGCTGACTGGCAACCAGGCGATGGGCTTTGTGAGATTTCGTCACGATGCTCTTGGCGATATCGGGCGGGTGCAGCGGCAACAAATCTTTATACGTGCCGTGCTTGCCAAAGCGCTTCAACCTGAGTCCTGGAGCCATCTTCCGCGATTGATGGAGATCGCTGGGCAATATATGTCTACCGACATGAGCCCCAGTGACATGATGTCGATGGCGACGTTCGCTCGTGCCGTGCCGAAGAAGAATCAGCAGATGATGATGCTTCCTGGCAATTTCGCCGGCAACGGCTGGAGTTCAAGCGATGCTGAAGTTCGAAACATCGTCAGCCGCTTGATGGGGTCTAGTTTTGTAACTTCGCTACGTAACGAAATGCGTGTCACGATACAGAACGCGAGTTCTACAACTGGTGAGGCTTACAGGGTTGCAAAGATATTGCAACGAAAGGGTTACATAGTCACCGTTCAACAATCGCGAGGCAAAATCGGACCGTTCAAGGTGACTAGAGTGATTGCTCAAAAGGGAAATCCTGATGACGCAGAGCAAGTACTGATGGACCTTGGCGGTCACGGAGATATTGTTAATGCCTCGGTTGGAGACTATCAAAGTACAGTCACTGTCATGGTCGGTGATGATATGGCTGCGTTTCTGAGCGAAACTAAATAAACGAACGGACTGGCGAGAAGCGCATGGAAAGTGGATCTGCGCATTGCGAAGTGAGAAGCTTTAGACATTGTTATTATTCCACTTGAAATAGCACTTCGCACATAACATGACATGGTGTACAGTATGTGCGGTTCGCAGCTGTGACCCAGCAACTTTATTGCGTTCACGCTATTATGAAGCTGGCTACATCGATTCCCGGCAGTTAGTCAGAAAGGCAGGCAACATGATCCATTACGTCTATGCAACTCGCGGTGGTTACCTCTATCTAGTTGGCAAATTTGCCCACAAACCTAAAGTACAAAAAGCTGATGAATTTGTTTTGTCGGTCCCAGAGAAGACATCACAGAATCAAATCGACACACTGGCACACCGTCGTTTCATGGATCATTTGAATCGTCCCCGCAAAGTTGCACACGACCGCCACGCACACGGCGCAGAACGCGAATTGGCAACTGTCTAAGCCTTTCTTTCGATAAAGTATTTAAAGAGCTGTCCTTACGGGATGGCTCTTTTAGTTTGAATCGAGGGGCAGCAGCCAGACCCGAAAGAGAGCCGTTTTACAAGACGGTGGGGCCGCCGGCTTCCAAGCTGGCTCACCTAACAAGACAACTCAACACTCTTCTTAGAAACAGCCGTAACCTTATCCCCAGGCAAAATCGTGCCAATCATGTTGAGCGGATCCGCAGCCGAAGCCGAGATCGTCTGCTCCATAGGTTGCTTATTCTTCGACGCACGCAGTGAATCAGCCGCTTCCGGCAAAGCGAACTGCTCACCAATAAATCCATTGACGAAGCGACCGCCTCGAACCTCACCGCGGTCTTCCATATGCCTGAACACCGAAAGCAATTCACGCCAGGGTGGAAGATTGGCTTCCCGTCTGCAAACATCGCGGAAAACAACTCCATAGCGAGCGAGCAAAACCTTGCACATCGCCTCTAACCCGCGTGCTTTCTCAACACCATGATCTGTATGCAACAACGTCCAACGCCCGTAATTGTCGCGGAATCGTTTACCTCGCGTTCCGGTTCTGCGTTTCGGATCTATAAGTGAGCGAAGATTGTCGAACCCATCTGCCGTCACCAAACCGCCGGTGACCAGCTCCCACAAGCCAGTCTCTACCTGTGACTTAAGTAGCCCCGTACCTCGAACGATGTCTGCAAAAAAGCTCGCGCCTCGTTGTTGCAAAAATTCTTGAACAGCTTGAGCTGCAGAACTTAGCCCGGATAGATCCGCATTAGCAGCCGATTTCGGCAGTGTCGTCATCCAATCGGCATCATCTCGAACGAAGAATGTGATCGGCGCAACACTGGTCGGAATGATTCTCTTGATCGCACCGGGTGCCAGGGTCAGTACTTCTGCAACCCCATCCTGACCTTCCGTAGAAAGTGTCTTGCTGAATTTAGATGATTTGCTTTTCGAGTTTTTTCGCTCAGCTCCTCGAGAAATCGGCACAACATCGACGATTTTACTGGCCAGCTCTTCCAACGGCTTTCCATTCAAACCAACTGGCCTGAGAAAAGCTGACTTCTTAGCACTGGCAGGTATGGAAGCTGGTTCGTCCGTAGCTGTCAGGGCCGGGTGCATGCTCAAACGCCCCCAACCGACAGAACCTTTCATGCACAAGTTGTCGAGCATGTCTGAGCTGTAATTCCGAACGCGGCGTGCCAGGACTTCTCTCTCCCAGGCGTTGGCAGGAATTTCGAAGCCTTGCAATTGCCTGATTACCTCAAGCAACCCGCGCTCGCCCGCTAGTTGCGTGCCCGGCGCCAGGTGCTGCCAGGATGCGAGCCATCGCACATATGCACCGGCAGTGACCGGCTCGACTTTCTGTCTCAAACCGCTGATTGTCAATTTATGAATCTTCGCAAGCAATCGTCGCTCGCACCATTCGTAAGCAGAAACTTCCAGCGAGGCAATTCCCTGAACAACATTCGACAATGTGACGCGATCTGAGAACTGACCTCGAAGAATTCCGCCTTCTGATTCGAGCTGCAGGAACGCAATTTCAACGTCTCGACTGCTCATTTGCAGCAGGTTTGAGATATCATCCACCATCACAGGTCCAATGATCTGCATCCACCCTCGCACCGCGGATGATACTGCGATAGATCTGTCAGCAGGTGCTTCGCCGATAATAGGCACATCAGTTTCGATCTTCGCGTTCGGCCAAATCAATTTTGCCGTTTGCAGACGTTCGGTGCAGACCCAGAAGTTATAGGTTTCTACTGAAAGCCGGGTGGCGCGTCTTGTCCGTCTAAGCGCTTCAAAGTATTCCTGCCATTCTTTCTTTGGCTGCACTTGCAGCTTCGGATTCTCTTCGGGAATTGCAATGACTGATTTCAATAAATCATGCAGCTCGTCGCCGTTGCGAATGTCAGGCCATGCTTGCTCGATAACTTTGCTTATCGCTGCCGGGTCAAGCCGACCCAATTCTCCCAGCACAGAGTTTGGAAGCACGCGGCGCATTTCGACTGCACGAGTGCGTCTTTCCTCGACTCCCGCATCATCTAAATATGCGTAGACATTGGCGTTGATGATCTCTGCTGCAAATTGAGATGGTGTTGGTGTGTCGACCGCGATGCAAGTGATTTCGCCGTTCTTGATATTTTCGATGATTGTTTCCAATCCTTCTATATCCATCGCCTCAGTCAAAACATCTTTCATCACTTCTTCGATAAGCGGATGGTCAGGCATTTTGATGTCGCCTGGATTGTTGTCTTGACAGGCAGCAGCGTCTGGAAAAACAGCTGAGAGCAAATCGTCAGAGCGCAAACGTTGCAAGTAAGGTGGAACCTTTTTGCCGCCCATAAATCGCAGTAGGGCCAGGGAGCGCATCGCGTCCCACTTCCATCTCGTGGCGAATATTGGACCTTGTAACGATGCCTGTTCAAGTGTGTGTCGAACATTTTGAGTTGTTAGATAGTAGAAAACGTCGCCCAAAGGAAAGCTGTGCTGCTCGGCAAGAGCTATGCTGATGCCATCTTCAGTTGCTGCTGCTTGTAGTTCGAGATTGAAATTGCGGCAGAATTTTTTGCGTAATGCTAGACCCCAGGCGCGGTTGATGCGCCCGCCGAATGGAGCGTGCAAAATCAATTGCATTCCTCCGCCTTCATCAAAAAATCTTTCAGCAATTACTTGTTTAGTGGTTGGCACTGCGCCAAGAATGGCTCGACCCTGCACGATGTACTCAATCAGCTGTTCCGCGCCTGAATCGTTCACGCCACATTCATCTTTAATCCATTCAATTGCCGCTTTCGTTTCAGGGGTTTGTTTAGAATGAGCACCGAATGCGACAGATACATCTTTTGTCATCTCATCGATCTTTCGTCTCAAGTCTGAAACGTGATGTGAGAGTTCATCAGATCGTGCTGGCGCTTCGCCGAACCAAAATGGTACGGATGGTGAGGCTCCGTGCGCGTCTTCGACATAGACCTTGCCGACCACGTTATCGATTCTACGGATTCTCCACGATGTGCTGCCAAGCAAAATGACATCGCCTCGATGACTGTCGATGGCGAAGTGCTCGTCTAGTGTTCCAACGGAAACTCCGTCTGGCTCTGCGACTACACCGTAGAGTGCGCTCTCTGGAATGGCACCACCACTGGTGATTGCAGCAAGCCTTGCACCTCGTCGGGCGCTAAGTTTTCCGTTTACTTGATCGCGCATCAGGTATGCGCCATATCTTCCTCTGCGTGCCGAAATGCCGTCTGACAGCATCTCGATGACCTGATTGAATTTCTCACGGCTGAGGTTTCGATAGGGATAAGCTCTGCGCACATCCTGATATAGTTCGTCTTCGTTTAAATCTTCGACGGCGGCCATCGCGACTATCTGCTGCGCCAGAATATCGATACTGTTTTCTGGAATTACTAGTTTGTCCAGGTCGCCGTGCTTAATCGCTCGAACCAGAGCAGCCGTCTCAACTAACTCATCACGAGTGTATGGAAATAGTCGACCTTTTGGAATCGCGCCTCGCCAGTGACCGGCGCGACCGATCCGTTGGAGCGCCGTGGCGATAGTTTTTACACCATTCACCTGACAGACTAGATCGACGAAGCCCACGTCAATTCCGAGCTCCAAAGATGCCGTCGCCACAAGCACTTTTATGTCGCCGTTTTTCAGTCTGGTCTCAGCGGCCAGGCGAAGTTGACGCGATAGACTGCCGTGGTGGCACGCGACTTCTTCCTCTCCAACCCGTGCAGCGAGATGCATCGCGACTCTCTCTGCCTGCTTTCTGGTGTTTACAAAAACGAGTGTCGATCGATGCGATTTAACTAGCTCAGCTATTCGGTCGAAGTTTTCTGCGGATAATTCTTGCGATGCAACGGGTTGCAGCGGCTGCAGGGGCAGTTCGATTGCAATGTCCATTTTTCGTCTATGTCCGACATTTACGACAATGGGGTCGCTCCCAGTAGCTCCCGTCAAAAATTTGGCGACGAGCTCAATTGGATTTTGTGTGGCTGATAACCCGATTCTATTAGGCTTTTTATTGGTCACTTTGTCTAACCGTTCGAGCGACAAAGAGAGGTGCGAACCTCGCTTGTCGTCGGCGACTGCGTGGATTTCGTCCACTATGACCGTCTCTACATTCGCAAGCAGCTCGCGACTTTTTCCGGCTGTGAGGAGTATGAAAAGAGATTCCGGCGTTGTGACGAGAATGTGCGGATTTTTTCGCAGCATCGACTGACGATCTTTGGTGGGCGTATCACCCGTTCGGACTGCTGTACGAATCTCAGCCATTGCGATGCCGCGAGATTCGGCAAGGGTTCTGATCTCAGCCAGTGGCGCATCCAGGTTCTTTTGAATATCGTTGCTCAAGGCTTTGAGCGGAGACACATAGACTACCGACGTTTTATCGATGAGCTTGTCCTCAACCGCCAGACGGACGATGCGGTCGATGCATGCGAGGAAGGCTGCCAGCGTCTTTCCGGACCCGGTGGGTGCCGAAATAAGTGTCGTTCGACCGGCCAAGATGTGCGGCCAACCCTGCTCTTGGGGCTCGGTCGCGGAGCCGAACTTTTCTAGAAACCAGTCTCTGACCAGAGGATGCGCCCATGCGAGCGCCTCAGCCGCCACCGTTGCTTTCATCATAATTAGATTGTATTGCGGTTTTTGGACTTTTGGGTGAACATTCCGGCGCACTTTCGATCACTCTAATGAGTGACCCTTTGAGCGTTTTGCCGGGAAAGATTAGATATAAAAGGACCGTTACCGGCAAAACTGCTTTGGGTATCCTTAAGTATAGTTAAGTCGGTCCGGGGATTGGAGCTGGCGGGAATTACATAAGTGGATCCGCAGAATTACAGAAGCAGATCAGCTTTACGGGTATTCAACAGTATCAATGGCAAACAACCCGCTACAATCAATTTGGGGACTGAACTGAGAGGGAAAGAAATGCGAGTTAGTAAGAAAATGGTGCGCAGCGCTAAGGGGTTCACCCTGATCGAGCTGCTCGTTGTAGTTATCATCATTGGCATCTTGGCTGCGATCGCGCTACCGAACTTTATTGGCGCCCAAGACAAAGCCAGAGAAGCATCGGTGAAAGCGAACATGCGTACCGCACAAATCGCAGCAGAAGCTTTCGCCACTGATAATGGTGGCACATACCCAACTGCGGTAGATGCTGCGTATCAAAGCTACTTCCCTGGTGGTAAGAGTGACGGATCAACTGCTGCTGCTGCTGGGCCCGTCAATCCGTTCACCAACGCTGCTGAGTGGCCGAAAGCGTCATCATTGACTGGAACTGTTCAATCACTCCGCGCGTCAGCTCCTCCAGCTGGCTTAGGCAGTCAAGGACAGGTCGTAATGGAAAGTGCGACTCCCCCGACAACTTACGCAATTCTCGGATGTGGTAAATCTGGAGCTGCGCTCGGTGGAACTTCTGCAAACACTACTCTGGTTTTGTCGAATCAGTGAGTCCAAACCTAGGTGTTGATTGTGCAGCCCTGCTATCTAATTCTGCTCACGAGCGAATTTTGATATGCGGGCGGTTCTCTTTTGCCAAATTTTTGTCTTATTAATTTGCACTGGTCTCTTACGTACCAAAATAGAGAGTTCCTTAGCGTTAAGACAGCCCTTCGAATCTACGATTAAACTACCAAGCGCTCGTTTTGTGAAATTCACAACTATGGGTTTTGATCAGCTCGTGTTCGATTTATATTGGCTCAATTTTGTTCAATATGTTGGAGATGATAAGCGCAATGTGGACCATTACGACCGCGCTCAAAACTACTTAGACTTGCTTACGACTTTGGATCCGCAATTTGTGCCATCTTATTTTTTTGCCGCGTTTATTTTGGGAAGCGAAAGGAAGGAACCGTCGGTTGCGGAGAAATTTATAGACCTTGGAATCGCAGCTAACACCGACAACTGGTTACTGCCTTTTATCGCCGGTGTGAATCAATATCTATTTGCACATAATGAACTGAAGGCGGCCAACTACTACCGACTGGCTGCCAAATTCCCTAATGCACCTAAGTGGTTGGGCCCCCAAGCAGAAATATTGCAGGCAAAAATTCCGTCCACAATCAAGGAGATAAATGTTTGGGATTCTATCTATAACAACGCAAGCGACTCGGCGGTGAAAGAACGTGCGCGCTTAAAGCTTGTCGTGCTTTGGACTCACGTATACAAGACATCGCCATCTCGTCAGATCAGCCATCGAGCGCTTACGCAATTAGAAAATCTGGGTGCGCGCATGCCCAATATATCCGCACCTAATCCCTAGTGATACCGCCTGTGGTGATGACCTTCAACGCCACAGAATTTCTTCAGGTTCGCCGCAGTTATAGGATTGGAGATCGGTTCTCACATTTGGTAAAATCAAGTATCTACAAATTTTCAGTAGGTATATTCATGCATAAGATTTGTCATCGCATCGTGAGTGCAGCGGTTACAGTTTTGTTGCTCCTTCTCAGCACTTCGTTGAGCGCCGGAGCAAAACAACAGCGCGTCGGTTCTGGCGCCCACGCAAGTGGCCAGACTGCTCTTTATGTTCACAATGCGTCCAACATTGGCGTGTACTGCATCCTCACTGTGAACTCGCCTTTGTCAATTACGAATATCGGAGTAAACGGTTCCTACAATTGGACTACACCGCCCGGACCGCCGCTGCCGGTTCCACCAACCACAAGCCTCTACTACACTTGTCCGCTCTGTCCCCAACTGACGCAGGGGTTCTTCTACATGCGAAAAGGCGCGAAGATAAGCGTTACATCTAACTTGCCTGGAAATGTTTTGGATGGGGTGAGCATTGCCTTTCTCCAACCGCCTGATACGTGTCCTGGTTCTACGAGCGGATTTTACCCTTATGGAGCGCAACCTCAAATCACAGCAACTAATGGAACAAATTTCGCTGAGGTTACATTGAACGTCACCACTAACGAGACAGTCGATATTTCGTGCAACAACGGTGCCAATGCCAAAATAAACATAAGTAGTGTGGGCGGTCCTAGTTGGGTTCTTAACGGCAATTCAATGCCTGCCTTCTCAGCAACGAATTCGTGGGTGAACGGCACAACTGGCGAAGACAACAATTGCAATATTGGGGGAGTGTTCCCGTACCAATTTACAGTATGTACAGCTGGTCCAAATGCCTGCCCCAACAATGCTGCCAACGCGACCTGCACGTCAGGTAGTCCCAATAACGGTCCGTGCGAATTTACTCGCCCTTCGGGTCAGTCTGGTGGAGACGTGTATGTCAGATTTATCGGTCCAGAACATCCACCACTTTGACCGCACGACATCCAAAAGTTCGGCTACTTTTTCTCTGCTGTTCGGAATTTGCTTTGCGTTTTTCTGCCAATTGCCTTGTGTTGCAGAAATTGACGGAAAGCTGCTGGACCCTTACTTGCAGAGGGAATTTAATTGGGCCATGTTTATAGATCTGCAGGAAGATAAGCCGTTTTTGAATTACCCAGGCTCGAGGCTCAATCCAATAACGCAACTTCGCGTTACGTGCGGCTCATTTGAACGGGGGATGTCGAATCAGGCGGATAAAACTCCAGCCAAGCTATATGAAGAGTTCTGGTATCACGATGACACACCGATTGGTTTGCGTCGTTATCGTTCTCTTGATATTCAATCCAATCAAATTGGAGCGATTTTTCTCGGTGGAAGAGGCACTAATGCTACCGCTGCCGCAAAAGTTTTGCTCAGATTGGTGATCGAGCTCGATCTGCGACAGCTGAGCCCCAGCGTTGTTGTAGTGCCGCGTGATAAATATGATTTGATTGCCTCCGAGCTGGGACGATACTCCTTCTTTCCAAGAATGGCAGCCATGTCCTCACAGCAATTTAGCATTCATCTGCGATCGCATCCATATAGCAAAAACAAGGACGAATATTATTACTTGCAATACTAATCTTCGTGCCCGGTTAGCGATTTGGCGCGATCGTATTGTGACAAGCTTCGATACATTCATCGCAGGCCGAACCATATTCCGAAAAAGTTCGTTTGCTCCGTTCACCACATATGATGCATGGTGGCATTGTTGCAATATCTGTAAATTCAAATGCGGCCTTATCTTCGGACTTTGCTTGTGCGTTCGACGCAACTATGTCATGGTAGTCGCCAACGCACACATCGCAGATCGCGCATGTTGGAGCCGCGGTGAGGATTTTTGCAACTTGTCTGTTCGTTCGTCCGCAAAATGAACACCAGAGATTTTCAGAAGGTTCGACCGAGTGGTCTTTCTCGCATGTCAGTTTCAACAGCAGAAACGTCAACGTTGTCTCGTAGGGCGCTTCAAAAGCACCTAACCATCCGCTTTTGACTGCTATCCACTGAGACAGCTTTTCAACAAATTCTGCGTCACATGCAAACTTTTTCTGCGCTGCCAATTCTTTCAATTCAGGAGTTGCATCCACAAACGGTTTCAACTCTGCATACGCTTCTTTTGGAATGGATGTATTGTGCCAGCTCCACATGAATTCTTTACTGTCATGCGTGCCCACAATTTGCAGCGGTCCGAACGAAACTTCTTCGTCGCCCATCAATCCTTTGAAGTACGCTGCTTTCAGGTCTACATCATAGTCTTCGCCCTCGAGTAAGTCATCGTAGTGACTAACTCGCGCATACAATTTCGATCGAGCGCGCGCCATTTCAAGTTGATTGTCTACGAAGCGCTGCTTAAATTCTTCGACCGACGAATTAGCTTTCTTCTTACCGAAACCAAACATGGGTGCTCCTCAAATTTTCATATCGAAGTGATACTTCTTTGCCATTGCTCGCGCTTCTTCCTTGCGTCCGTTATGTCTCAAGATGTTGATGATATCCAGTACATGCGCTTGTCGTCTGTATTTTGCATCGATATGCACGCCACTCTTCATCATCCTCTCTGCTATCGCCAATCCTTTTTTGTTGTAATCAACCGCCTCTTCCCAGAGCCCCTCTTTCAAAAAGATGCCGCTGACGTTGACGCAAGCATCGCAGTAGTGTTCTAGAAGGTTTTGCGTGTCAGTTATTCCTTTCTCTTCAATCAGTCTAATTCCCTCCAGATAACTTTGCTTTTGTTGCTCGTCTGTAGGCAAGCATTTCCCCAGCCGCACGCACGCGGTAGCGTACCAGTAAAAATCCTTTTCGCGATCTGTCTTTGAGAGCACCTTCAATTTCGCATAGTTTTTTGCGGCTTCAGTATTTTTGTTTAAATGGAGATAGGCGTCACCAGCCTGTGAGTAATATTCGAACATATTCATAAGCCTGGCAGACTCGGGAAAACGCTCTGCAATGGGGATGGCTACGTTGCAGTATTCGACAACTCTATTCCAATCACTTAGACGCTGGGGATACGGCAAAAGTCCGGTAAACATGTCAAATAGTCTTCGATCGTTGCGCATCACTGTAGTTGGCAAAATTTGCATCAATCTATCCGTATATTTGATCGCCGCGTGATCGTCGTGATCCTTGCACGCCGTTTCTGCGGCCAGACATAGAGGAGTTGGAAGAGCGTTTTCGTTTTGATTTTTGTCTAGCATTTTGATTGCTCGATCGAGAAACTTTCTGGACTCAGCGTATTTATGTTCTGCGTTGCGGAAGATGGCCATATTGCACAATATTTCCGCATTTGCTGCTCCGTCAGGCGTAATGCTTTGCAATCTCTCGAATTTTTTCAAAAGCCCATCGAAGCCCTTTTCTTTAATATGTTCAGTGACGATTAGCGGTTGTTCGTAGAAGTTTACGACTCTGCATTGCGGCATTCTTCTACGAAAATCATCGATAAAGGAAGGCGGGTATTTCTTGCTGTCTTTAGTCAGCACGATGCAAGTGATTGAAGTCGATGAAGCTAGCTTGCGAATGCCTTCGTAAGTAATACCAGTGCATTCGTCAAGGTTCAGCGTGTGCAGCATCTTCATCTTTGCTATGTTAGCTAAAGCGGCGTCGCTGATGCGGCTCTTGCTTACGCTGAGTTCGGCGAGGTTTTTCAGCTGGGCATAGTTGTCTATCCTCTCAATCAAGCCGTGGATGGTCAGTTTTAGTAATTTCGAACTTGTCAGATAACTCAGACCCTTGTTAGTGATTTCGTCCTCAGCCTTATCAATGACAATAATCTCTTGCGCATCGGTGTATCCCTCTAGCGCTTTGAAGTCTGCGTCGCTTACAAGTTTGGCTTTGAGCTCAATTTGTTTGTCAGCTCTCTGTTTATCGAAGCCGTCGTGAGCAAGCTCTTGTGGCAAATCTGTAAGCGTTGTTCGACTAGTCGATTTTACTGGCTGTGTGATTGGCGTCGTTGCTTGTTGGCCAAAGAAGATCGATTGCATAATCAGGAATGTACTAGCGGTTGAGACTATTGCAACGCCGACAACCCATAAAATGCAATGCGTGCGTTTCATGGTAAATGTTGACGGTGCTTTTGTTTTGATTGCACGATCCGGCTTTTCGACCAGGCTGAAATTAGCTAGCTCGCCGCTCTTTATTGCAGCTAAATCGTGAGCGGCGATGCCGAGGTCTTGATATCGATCGTTAGGATTTTTCGAGAGCATCGTGTGCACCAGGCGCTCTAACTCTGGCGAAAAATTTGTGCCTAAAGAGGCTTCCTTTAAAGTCGGAATGGTTCCTGTTTGGTGCATCATCATTGTTGATAGAGCACTCTCGCCAACGAAAGGCGGAGTGCCGGTTAAGGCTTCGAAGATAACGCATCCAAGGGAATAGATATCCGAGCGATAATCTATCTTTTCGCCAATGCACTGCTCTGGGCTCATGTAAATGGGACTTCCGAAGATTTCTCCCGTTTTAGTGAGCGCTTGAATTTCACCACCATCGTGCTGTGTTAGTTTGGCAATGCCGAAGTCTAGAATTTTGACACTACCTTCGGTGCCTAAAGGTATTCCATTCAAGATCATGATGTTATTGGGTTTTATGTCACGATGTACTACACCATTTTTGTGGGCATGGGCTAATCCAAAGCAGACCTGAATGAAGATCTGTAGTGCGTCTTCGAGCGGCAGAGGGCTTGCTTGTATGCGTTCGCCTATTGTTTGACCCTGAATGAACTCCATCGCTAAAAAGGGCGTTTGATCGTCTAGAAGTCCGAAGTCGTGAACTGAAACAATATTTGGATGATTGACTGTAAACACCGCGCGTGCTTCCGCCTGAAACCGCCGAATCGCTGATTCTGATTGTGATGCCTGGTCAATTGTCTTTAGAGCCAACTCTTTACCGAGAAAGATTTGTTCGACCTTGTAAACGACTCCCATGCCACCTCTGCCAAGCAAAGAAAGCACACGGTATCGTCCGCCCAATAATTCGTTCTGACGATGCTCACCGTTGCCGATGCGCGGTTCTGGCACATTGGTGTTTTTTTGCATTTCGTCGGGCTCGCGATAACTCAAATGAACTAATGGCTCCTCATGGTCACTTTGGTGAATTCTCCTGGGCGTTAATTTTGTCGGTGAAAAACTTGATTCTGTTATTGGCGTCTGAATGCTTCATTTGTTTTACGGCTGCGAGTCCTCTTCTCAGATACGTCAGTGATTCGGCCCGATTTGACTCGGCCCAATAAATATCTGCCATGTGATTGCAGGCATCGCAGTAATGTTCGTTCAGATTAATGTCTTCAGGCATATGAAGCGATTCGAGGAGCTGCAATGCCTCGTCGTAGAGAGCCTTGCTTTTTTTCGTATCTAATTCACTGTGACCCCGTTCGATCAACGCTCGCGCGTAAAGATTCTTTGGATTGTTTACCAGTCCTTTAATGTCAGGATCGTTCTTGATCGGGTCATTTTGATGCGCTCGCCAGTATTCCAACTGTCGCTCTAGATATGAAGCTCCTTTTGGCGCCTGGCCTAACTGATAGTAGCTCCAGCCAATTTTCTCATCAAATTTTGGTAAGTAGTTTTGATTTCTTTCTGGATATTGTTCAAGAAATCTTTCGCCCAGTTTAGAGTACATGATCGCTTTCGCCAAGTCGCCGTGGTCGCTGAAATAATTAGTGGCGGAGAAGAGTCTTTGCATCAATTCAGGTTCGTTATGCATCTGTGTATCGATGGCTAAATTTAAGCCGCGCTCGAAATCATCCAAACTTTCTTGGGCGCGATTTAGAAATTGGTCTCGCTGTGCCTTATACGAAAAAATGTCAGCCAGTTGTTTTAAATCGTTCGATTTCTCACTGATAGTCTCAGCGCGCTTTACGTATTCTTCTCTGCGCTGCATTGACTGGGTGCCTTGATTAGCCAATCCTATGGAGTAGCGTGCGGCGTCTCGGCACAGTGGATTTTCTTTTGTCACCAGATCGTATAAATATTCATAGGTTTTGCTTGGGTCATTTTTTCCATTTAAATTCAGCTCCAATTCTTGCACTTTTGATTTATCAAAATAAGGAGCAAACACACATTGAGGCAGGCGCTCTCGTAAAGCGCTCAACGTTTTTCGGGAAAATTTTTCAGTAGGCAGTGTCACGGCGTGGAGACTGTTCGAAGAAGTAAGCGCCATCAGACCCTTCTCTGTCAAATTGTTATTGCCTGATATGTCTAGCTGCTCAAGCATTGGTAATTTCGCCAGGTTGGTTAGTGCTTCATCTGTGATGTTTGAATCTTTCAGATTTAGTCGCTGCAAATACATGAGTTTCGAGATCTCACCGGCTGCCCTGATATTTTTATCGCCGGCAAGTACCAGGTTCAGCACTTTGGATTTGTTCAAATTTTTGAAACCGGCGTCTGAAACGCCGCAGTTTGTCAGTTCAAGATGTTGTAAATCTTCGTAGTCTTTAAAAAGTTCAAGGGTTTTGTCCGTAGGGAATTTGCTGGTAAAAAACTCGCCTTCGTGACGTTCGATCTTCTTTTGCATCTGGTCTAAAGTGAGATCTTGAGATGCAATTCCACCGTCGATATCCATAAGAGGGGCTGTTCCTTCGACTTTTTCTTTGTCGATTTGTTCAGCCGTCTGCGGTGGAGACGGAATCGGAGCTGATTTGGTCGGACGCAGCACCAGCATTGCGCTGGCTGTCAATATCGCACAAAATGCGGCAGTGGATAGAAGAATCAAGTAGAAACTGCTTTTTTGAATTTTCACCATATCTGGTGGCGTGATATCTGGCTTGACCGGACGCGGAACTGTGACTGCTAAGTTCCTTTCGACTTTGACCCCTCGCTTCATATCAGCCAGGTCATGAGCCGCGTAGCCTAGATTTTGGTATCGTTCATCTGGATTTTTTGCCAGCATTCCACGCACGATTTGCTCTAGCGCCGGCGGAAACTCTTGCCCGAGAGATGCTTCTTTGAGTGTGGGAGTGGTTTCTCTCTGGTGCATCATCATCGTGGTCATGGCATTCTCACCGACAAACGGCGGGGTACCGGTGAGCGCTTCGAAAATTACGCAGCCGAGTGAATAAATGTCAGACCGGTGATCGAGTTTTCCGCCCAGGCACTGTTCAGGGCTCATGTAGAGTGGACTGCCGAATATCTCGCCTGTGCGAGTCAGTGCCTGTATCTCCCCTCCCTCGTGTTGCGCCAGCTTGGCGATACCGAAGTCTAAAATCTTGACACTGCCTTCGGTGCCCCAATCTGTATTGTTCAGGAGCATTATGTTGTTTGGTTTTATGTCACGATGAACAACTCCATTTTCGTGAGCGTGAGCCAGACCGAAGCAAACCTGAATGAACAGAGGAACCGCTTCGTCCACAGAAAGTTGACGAGTCTTTAAAATTTGCCCGAGTGTTTTTCCATCTACAAACTCCATCGCCATAAATGGTGTCTGATCGTCGAGTAAACCAAAGTCATGTACGGCGATGATGTTGGGATGGTTCACCGAGAAGACAGCTCTCGCTTCAGCCTCGAACCGTCGTAATGCTATGTCGGTTTGCTCGCTCTTCTGAATAGTTTTGAGGGCAAGTTCTTTGCCCAGAAAAATTTGTTCGACCTTATAGACAACGCCCATTCCGCCTTGTCCGAGAAGCGATACAACGCGATATCTTCCACCGAGAATTTGATCTTGATGAAAGCTCACACTCGACTGAGCTCGCAGCGGTTGATTTGTTGGGTCTGGATCTGTCAACTAGGTTGCTCTAGGGGTCGAACACTACATTACATTCCACGTTATTGCTTGAATGCGTCGCTCCAAGGTATGTGAAATGTCGCTGCTTGCTGTTTCGCTTCCGCCTCTCGGCCTGCTATCGCCAGGTGTCTGATCAACTGAATTTGAAACAGATATTTGCGTCTCTCGACGTCTTTTTTGATTAGATTGGAGACGGCTAGTCCCCTGCGAGCGTACTTGATTGACTCCGTCCAATTTCGTTCTACATCGCAAACTGCAATCATGTCGTTGCAAGCATTGCCGTAGTGCTCAAGCAAATTTCTTTCACTCGGATGGTTCAATATATCGAGTAAGTCTAACCCTTCTTGATACAGTTGTCTTTTCAATTTTTTGTCTGTTTCGCACTCTCCTACTTCGATTAGCGCTCTTGCATAGCCTGCAGGATCTTTGCTTCTGCTGGCTCGGCGCAATTCAACATGCTCTTTAAAATACGGCAGAGCCTGAGCACGGTTGTTATCGAGCATGGAGTAGACGCCGATCCTCTCGATGAAATTCGGCAAATAGATGTCGACCTTAGAGGGGGCTTGTCGTTTGATAATTTCGACGGCTCGTTTGCAGTTCTCGATCGGCTTGCTGAATAGCTTGGCTTCCTGACCAAAGCTTGTCAGGCTCTCAAGGCGGTCCATAAGCTCCGGGCTGTTGTGCATCATTGTATCGATACTCAATTTTGCAGACTCGTCTGCGAAACGATCACATTCTGCCCAGTGCTGCTGTCTACTTGCCAAATCTGCGCTTTGCATAAGTATTTCAGACAGTCGAGCCTTGTTTCCGTTTCTTTCAAGCACTTTTCTCGCGTTAGCTTGAAGCACCGCTGCGGCGGGATAGTTTTTTTCTAGCGTGCGAATTATGCTCAGCGCGCTCCAGTAATCAGCGACAATCGTAAGATTCGGATTCGCTCGTTCTGCCACAGCTAGAGCTGATTCGCCCGCCGCGTAGTTGCCGAGTTTTGATTTCGAGGCGACGATTTGTTGCAGCTTATTTTGATTTGCATATCCCTCGAAATAGCATTGCGGCATTTTTTCGCCTAGTTCGTCGATTGCTTTCTGAGAGAATTGACCCTGACTTACTTGTACTGATCTAAGTGATGTTGACGGAATCAACAGTTTCAATCCTTCATCGGTGATTCTGCAATTGCGTAAGCACAAATTTGATAACATCTTCAAATTTGCCAGCGCCGCTAGATCTGAGTCTTTTATGTAAGTGCCTCGCAAATCAAGAGTTTGCAGGTAGTCGAAACTGGCTATGTTGTGGACTTCTGTGATGTTGCAGTCGTTGACAATGAGGCTGAGTAATTTTGACTTTTTCAGCGCTTCTAAACCTTTGTCTGTAACCTGGCATGCGTCAAGTTTCACGGCTTGCGCACCGTCATAATTCTGGAATGCCTTCAGGCTCTCGTCAGTGGCGTCATATTTTTCAAAAAATGAGCATCTTCCTTTTTTTATGGCATCGACAAAATTTCCCACTGAATCTGAATGGGGAATCGGGGCAACATAAGGTTCTTGCTTCGTCACGATAACCTTCCGAGTTGCCAGCAACACGCTCATTGAGGTCGAACCAAGCGTGGCGCTGAAGAACAGATTTCCCAAAACAAGTGCTATTAACAGCCCACGACGCATTGAAATAATTTTGGTTTTCGCCTTACTAATTTTCGAGCTAGACTTAATTTGCGCGGCTGGATTGAATGGCAATACTTCTCCGCGTTCCGTTGCTGCCAGATCATTTGCCGCTTCATTTAGATTCTGGTATCGGTTGTCGGGATTCTTTGCCAACATCGATTGCACGATCTGTTCCAGCTCTTTTGGAAAATCGGTGCCTAAAGATGCTTCTTTGAGACTGGGAACGGTCGAAGATTGATGCATCATCATCGTCGCCAGAGCGCTCTCTCCGACAAACGGAGTTGTGCCAGTCAGTGCTTCGAAGATAACGCAACCGAGAGAGTAAATGTCTGAGCGATGGTCGAGTTTACCGCCGGAGCACTGTTCGGGGCTCATGTAGAGCGGGCTGCCGAAAATCTCGCCAGTTCTGGTTAAAGATTGTATATCGCCCTCGTCAGATTCTGTTAGTTTGGCGATGCCGAAATCAAGTATCTTGACACTACCCTCGGTGCCTGGCATCACTTGATCCAAGAGCATGATATTGCCAGGTTTTATATCGCGATGCACTACTCCGTGTTCGTGTGCGTGAGCCAGTCCTGCGCAAACTTGAATGAATACAGGAATGGCCTCGTCGACGGTCAAAAGCCGCTGTTTGAGAAGTTCAGACAAAGTTATTCCTTGCACGAACTCCATAGCAAGAAATGGTGTGTCGTCATCTAGTAGGCCAAAGTCATGCACTGAAATGACATTTGGGTGATTGAGTGCAAATACAGCACGAGCTTCCGCCTGAAAGCGGCGCACTGACACATCGGTTAGAGAAGCCTTGTTGATTGTCTTGAGTGCTAGCTCGATTCCGAGATAAATTTGTTCGACTTTATATACAACACCCATTCCGCCGCGGCCGAGCACTGCGATCACGCGGTATCGGCCGCCCAGTAGCCGCTCCGGTTCAAATTCATCGCTTCGGGTGTTAATTTGAATAGTCAAAGCTTCACCCCATACTTGGTCATTTCTCGAGATGCTTCTTCTTCACGCCCGGCGGCACGCAATTGTGTTATCAGCAATCTGATGAAAAATGGTCGCCGGTTGTTTTCATCTCGGTGTTTATATTGCGCCGTTGCCTCTAAACCTTTTCTTGCATATAGTGCGGCGCCATCATAATCGTGTTCGACCGCGAGTATTTCCGACATTCTCTGGCAAGCAGCACAATAGTGTTCTTTCAGGTTGAGGTCTTCGGGCAAACCTAATTTTTCGAGGCCCGCTATTGCTTCTTTGTACAGAGTTTTTCTCGTTAGATAATCTTTGTTCAAGGCGTGCGCATATTCGATTAGCGCTCGCATGTACGATTGCGGATCTTTCTCTTTGTTCGAGCGAGTCACATCAACATTTTTGTTGAGATAAGGGATGGCGAGGTCGTATTTACCTTCCATCGAGTATAAGTAACCAATCCTCTCTACAAATATGAGGTATGACTTTTTATCTCTATCAAGACTGGGAAAACGTTCAATAAAATTCAATGCTGTTTTGCAATATTCAATGGCCGGGTCGAAAGTTCTCAGCTTCATGGGAATATACGTGTAACTGTTCAACATTGGCAGCAATCTTTGATCGCTGCTGTGAATCACGGTATCGACAAACAGCTGTTCACCGCGATGATTCAAGTCGAGCGCTTTTTTGTTGTCTTTTTCATCGACGGCTATAGTTGCTTGTACTCCCAAAGGCAGTGGCAGCAAACTCAAGTCGCCACATCGCTCTAGTTGCGCTACCGCTTTGTCGGCTAACAGTTGTGCTTCTTTGCGCCGACCTTGATGATATCGAATGGTCGCCAATTCACTTTGCAGAGCTCCAATTTTTCCAAGATTTTTATTACTTTTTTCCGCCGTAGCGATCAGTTTTTCTAGCGTTAAATCGTAGTTTTTTTTGTCTGCGGCTAGCTGCATATCTTGTATTTTCGAAGTCTTTCGATACGGATAGATTACGCATTGAGGCATTTTCTCGTACAGTTCTCTAATGAACTGGGGTGAAAACTTCTTGGGCGTGAGAGTGAGAACTTCAAGGGAGGGTGATGCTGCAAGCTCTCGCAGTCCAGCCTCAGTGATGTTGCAATCTGCGAGCGAAAGAATGTGCAGCATCTTGAGATTCGCGATTTTCGGAATTGATGAATCATCGATTCTGGTTCCATCCAAATCGAGATTTTGAATGTAAGGAAGTTTTGCGAGACTGTTCAGACTATCGATGCTACAGTTGGCTAAGCACAGAGTGAGCAGCTTAGAGTCTTGCAGACATTCGATGCCGTCATCTGTGATATGACAATATTGTACGTCCAAGACTTGCGCAAACGGGTAGTGCTTGAATTGTTTCAGGCTCGAGTCGGTAGCCATCTTCGAGACGAACTCATTGTCACCATGCATGATACCGCTATCGAAGATAATGCTCTCTTCATTCATTCGTGGTTCAAATGATGTGTTTATAGGCGTTGTTGGTTCGATTTTGACAGGCGCGACTACAACAGGATTTGGAATTTGAATGTTAGCTGCCTGAGTAAAATAGGTGAACCAGGCTGAAATGATGAATGCCGTTAGTCCGATTCCGACCATGGTGTAGATGAAGTTGTCTCGATTGATGTTTACCATTCCAACCCGTGATTCGAGAGCTGGTTTGGTTCTGCTGGTGGAGTCGATTCGAGGGGCCTCGCCTCGCTTTAGTGCAGACAATTCGTTAGCTGCGTCTTCTAAACTCTGATATCTGTCATCAGGATTTTTTGCCAGCATGAGCGCGATCATGTGTTCGAACTCGGGACGGAATTCAGCACCGAGCGACCCTTCTTTCAAGGTTGGAATCGTGGCTGTTTGATGCATCATCATCGTCATCAAGGCATTTTCGCCAACATATGGTGGAGTGCCTGTGAGGCTCTCAAAAATTACACAGCCCAGAGAATAGACGTCGGCTCGATGATCGGCTTTTCCACCGGAGCACTGCTCAGGACTCATGTACAGAGGGCTGCCGAAAATTTCGCCGGTGCGTGTCAGTGCTTGAGCTTCGCCAGTGTGAGCGAGTTTGGCTATACCGAAGTCCAAAATTTTGACACCTGTATCAAGCCCCTCAGGCACGTCTGTCAAAAGCATGATGTTGCCAGGTTTTATGTCACGGTGTACGACGCCATTCTTGTGCGCGTGTGCGAGGCCGAGGCAACATTGTATGTAAATGGAAGTAGCTTCTGCGACCGACAGTGTTCCTCTTTTTAGTCGATCGCTGAGTGTCTCGCCTTGCACAATCTCCATCACCAGGAAAGGAGTGTCATCGTCGAACAATCCAAAATCGTGCACTGAAACGATGTTTGGATGGTCGACCGCAAACGCCGCCCGGGCCTCGGCTTGGAATCGCCGAACTGTAATGTCTGACATCAACTGTCGATCGATTGTTTTTAAAGCCAGTTCTTTGCCGAGAAATATCTGCTCGACCCGATAGACAACGCCCATTCCACCTCTGCCGAGCAATGAAATGACGCGATATCGACCACCGAGAATATCGTCGTGTTTGTACTCTGCGTCTGACAAACCGTATTCAGTGGCGCCGGTGAAGTGCGTGCTTTCGTGTGAGTCAGACGGTGTCAAACGCGTTTATCCGATTGGGTCTTGGTAAATACATTAGCAGCTAGCTGCGCGGTCAGCTGTAAATGTGGGAATAGTATGATGCCTATTTGTTTCTCAAATTAGACTTTGCTGAGGTGCCGTGCTATGAAAATGACTATACAATCGCCTGGAGCCACAGATTTCATTTGATAGAAGAGCCCGAAAATTCATTCAAAGAAGCTGACAAAATCGAGCTTGTCTCTGAGTCTGAGAGCTTAAAAGCGAGCGACGCGGAGCGAGATGCTGTGCCGACGACGGGTTCAGCAGACACACGTTTGAGCGATGCGGCGGCGAGTTCCGCATACCCAAATTCGGACGAAGCGGCGGCGAGTGGCGCGTTGCCGAACGACGAAGAATTGACCCCCTGGAAGAAACGCAGAGACCCTGGGGGGAGGAGTCGAAAGAAGCTGGTTCTGATGGTGCTTGCCTTGACTATCCTGGTGCCCCTGCTAGCGGCAGGTGCTGCCATCTGCTCTCTCCCCAATGGTGGCGCACTTCTTGAATATCAAATCGGTTTGGCGATTGGAAATCGCGCGCTTATTCTTGATGGTTACAAGGGCTTGTGGAACAACGATCCCACTCATGTGGGTATGCTGATTCAGGCGGCAAACGCGCGCGCAGAGGTCGATAGAACTGCCGCGATAGAGCTGTATGACGACTGCGTCCGAATCAATCCAAACTTAGCCAACTGCTATATGAACCGAGGTTTGAATTACACTCATTTGCGACGGAACGCTCTTGCCATAGCAGACTATGACAAGGCGATTCAATTGAATCCAAATTACTCTCTGGCGCTAAATAATAGAGCTTGTTTGTATCAAGAGTTAGGAAATTACTCGATGGCACTCAAAGATCATGATAGAGCTATCGCTTTGGCGCCAGACACTGCATTCTTGTACTACAATCGTGCTTTTACTCGCAGATTGTCAGACGATTATTCGGGCGCATTGAAGGACTTCCTCAAGTGTCAATCGCTTAACTACGATGAGCCTGCATTGCAAACTCAAATCGACGAAACACGAAAACACCTGCCACAAATTTGAAGGAATCGATGACGGGAAATTTCGCCAATCAGTTTAAGAAAGACGAGGATGTAGAGCTAGTCTCGGAGCAAGCAGCATCGAACGCAGAGTCCGTGGATTCAAATGTTGGTGAAGAGACTTCCGCACCAGAGAACGGAGAGACTCTCGACGCGAAAGATGTTGATGCAAATGATGTCGGTGCGAAAGATGTTGATGGTCCACCCGACGCGAATGAGGTCTCTGACGGTAGTACACCCTGGAAAAAGCGTAAAGCAAATAAGAGTTACCGCAAAAGATTTTGGACGATCGCGCTCGTAACGGTGCTCATCATCTGCGGAACGCTTAACAGCGCAGTCCAGGCGATTGGTCCTGCGCTAGTTTTGAGTCATGTCGGACTCGCAATCGGAAATCGTTGGTTGATTTTGAAGGCATACGAAATCGGCTATCAGAACTCTCCCTACTCCGTTTCAAACCTGGTTACGTGGGCGAACGAACGAGCCGCTTACAACAAACTCGATGCGATTGAACTGTACAACGATTGTCTCAAGCTAGATCCCAAATATCCCTATACGTATTTGAATCGTGGCGCCACTTACTATTATTTGAAGGAGTACGAGAAAGCGATGGCTGACTACGACAAAGCTATCGAGTTGAATCCGCGTTACGCGCTGGCGCTAGATAACCGCGCCAGTCTCTGGGTGGATTCTGGAGAATTGGAAGCCGCACTGAAAGACGAAACAAGAGCCATCGCGGCGAGAGCAGACTATCATACTTACTATTTCAATCGCGCCCGCATTTACCGACGGCTAAAGCGGTACGACGAAGCGCTAAAAGACTTTACCAGAGCACAAGAGCTGGGTGAAAACTATCAACGAGTTCAGCACGAAATTGAAGCCACGAGAGAATTGCAACAATAATGAACTAGTGCGCGTTCATTGCTTCTTTAGCCCCAGCTTTAGAAGGATTTGCCAGTAAGAACAGTAACGGCAAACTGATGATGAAAGCGACTCCAACCATTCTGAAAATGTCAGCGAACGAAAGTATCGATGATTGCACATTTAGCATTCCATTTAAACTTGCAATTGCTTGACCGTGCGCCACCGCATAGTCGCTTGTGTGCGCCTGGAATGCGCCTGTCATAGCAGCAAGTCTGTCGCGGAAGATGGGATTGTATTCACTGAAATTTGCCACCAGCATAGCGCGGTGGAAAGCTTCGCGCTGCTCCAGGACTAGAGTGATAATAGCGATGCCTAGACTGCCACCAATTTGTCTGGCGAGGTTGTAAATGCCGCTGCCATCTGGAATTGCTTCCTTTGGCAATGCCCCTACCGACGCCATGCTCAACGACATGAACATGAATACGCTCGATGCGCCTCGAATGAGGAGCGGCCAGAACATGGTATCGGCACTGGTATCAGGGTTCATTGACGCAAGAAGGAACATCGAGATAGCACTACCAATAGCGCCGCCACCAATCATAATGCGCGGATCGACTTTACCGGAAAGTTTGCCGATGACAGGCATCATAAGACCAGACGCGATGGCGGAGGGAAGCATGAGCATTCCTGTTTGCATGGCAGTGTAGTGCAGAATGTTCTGACAAAAGATAGGCACGGCGAAAGTTGCTCCGTAAAGCCCCATTCCGAGCATCAATGAATACATGCTGCCGCCGCTCAAAGCTCTGTATTTGAGAACTCTCAGATTGACTGCTGGAAGTTTAGTGCGCAGTTCGTGAAAGATGAAAGCTGCAGCACCGATCACGCCTGTGATCGTCAGAGTGACAATCATCTTGGATGAGAACCAGTCTTCTTGCTGACCCTGTTCGAGCACTGTTTGCAAAGACGAGATGAATAGCACAAGCAAGCCGATGCCGAGCCAATCAACTTTTGAAATTTTGCGCTCGTTTTGATTAGGTAGAAAAAGTGCGGCCATCGTTATAGCTAAAATGCCAAACGGAATGTTGATGAAAAAGATCCAGCGCCAACCGAGAGTGTCCGTCAGAAATCCTCCCAGCGTGGGACCGATGACTGGACCTACGATTACGCCAATCCCGAACAGCGCTTGCGCCATTCCTTGTTCTTCTTTCGGAAACGTTTCGAACAAAATTGATTGAGCTTTGGCGATCAATCCACCACCGCAAAGCCCTTGCAAAATTCTTCCCAGTACAAGCATCGGAAGGTTCGTGGCGAATCCACAAAACACAGAAGATAGAGTGAATCCGATCAAGGAAAATAAGAAGTAGCGCTTGCGTCCAAAGAAGTCACCGAGCCATGCTGTCAGAGGAATCATGATAGCGGTTGCGATACCATATCCGGTGATAACCCAACCGACTTCGCTCAGGGTTGCGCCCAGGTTTCCTTGCATGTCCGGCAACGCCACATTGACGATGCTGGAGTCGACAACTTCGAGAATCGCAGCAAATGAAACTGTGATCGCGATCACCCATTTCAACCATGGTGCATCAGCAAACCGATCTGGTTTGCTCATAGACTTTGGAGCTGCTAGTACCGAGGAAGTCATTGCCGAGTACCTCTTAGCGATCCGTTAAAGCATTGGCGGTCAGGTTGACGGTCACTTGCGCCGACAGACCTGGTGCAATGTATTTTTGAATATCTGCGATCGAGTTTTGGTCGAAGAGAACTTTGACCGGCAGTCTCTGCACGATTTTAGTGAAGTTACCAGTTGCGTTTTCAGCAGGCATCAATGCGAATTTGGCACCAGATGCAGGGGCGATGCTGTCTACTTTTCCGGTGAAGTGTTGTCCTGGGAAAGCATCTAACGTCACGTCGACCTTTTGACCTGGTCTCATTTTTCCGATTTGCGTTTCTTTAAAATTTGCAGTCAACCAGGACTGGTCTGGAATGATTGTGAATAAGGCCTGACCAAGTTGAACTTGCTCACCGGGATGAGTCGCTTTTTTGCCGACTCGTCCGGAAACAGGTGCGACGATCTGGCAATACGAGCGTTGCAAAATTGCATTCTGCAAATCAGCTTTTGCCTGATCGACAGTGGCTTTCGAGACATCGCTGAGATAACTTTTCACATGCGTTTGCTCGTGCGCTGCTTCGGCAGTTTTCAGTGTGGCTTTGGTCTTAGTCAGGTCGCTGTATGCTTGCTGCAAATCTGATTCAGCTTTTGCAACGTTGGCTTTCGCTTGTTGAATAGCTTGTTCTTCAGCGGCTATTTGCGCTACCGACATGTCGTACTGAGTTTTCGCCTGGTCATACTGTTGCTTTGATATTGCACCCTGAGATGACAAATTCTCGTAACGCTTCAGATCTTTGTCGTATTGCTGCTTTTGTGATTGCAAGCTGGAGAGTTTTGCAACTTCCATTCCCAGCGCTGCGCGGAAATTGGCAACCAGAGATTTCGCTGACGAAATAGAAGCGTTGGCGTGAGATATTTCGCTCGCGGCTGTTGCTGATTGCGCACCAGCGGTTGAGTCAGTTACCGCTACATCGGCTGTGTCTGCTTGTTCCTGGCGTTCATTTTTCTCGAGTGCTGCTTTAGCTTGAGCTATTTTGATATCGTAGTCTCGTGGATCGAGCACGACCAAAAGTTGACCTGCTTGTACATATTGATTGTCTTCGACAAGAACCTTTGAAACTGTGCCTGCGATACGGCTGCTGATCTGAGTGATGTTTCCATCGACGTAAGCATCATCTGTGCTTTCGTGTGATGACATGTAGCGCCATCCGATTGTACCGGCGACGATTGCAATGATGGACACAACTGCGAGAATCGAGCTGATGAGCAATTTCTTCGGCGTCATCTTGCCGTTGTTCACTTTAACTGGAGGCGTTTCTTGCGCTTCTCGCTGCTCCATCGGTGGAATTGATTTTGGAACTGATTTTTCCATAACTGCACCATTGCTCATTCTGGGTCTCCCGTTTCGGCACCAAATGCAGTGGCTTCTAAGCCCTTGCTTGTGAGGATACCTGTGAAAAATAATGTGAGTACGTTTTTGCTGCGGCTTTCGAGCGACACCTGCGAGCCATCCATGCGGTGAAGAAAGAGCTGACCGTACAGCAGTTGGTTCAACGTCTCGGCAAGCCATTTTGCGTCGAGTGTTTTGACGTAGCCCAGTTCCATCAATTCTGAGAAGAATGCTTCCCAACGAGCCGAATTTCTGCGGCAGTGCTCCCAGAAAGTGCTGCATTTTTGAGAGGAATAAAAGACTGCTCGTTCTTGCATGAACAATTCAATTACGTCTGGATTTTGGTCGAAAAATCTGAGGAAAGCTCTTACACCTGCTTGAATGCGCTGAACGCCGACAGCGTTTTCAGCGTCAGCCGTGCTCTTTATAAAGATGGTCATTTGTTCAAGTGAACGGTTGACGGTGGCGAAGAACAGCTCCTGTTTGGAGGAAAAGGCTCGGTAAATCGTACCTTTGCCTATTTCAAGCTCTGCAGCAAGCTCTTCGATGTCGGTATTGGTGTAGCCTCGCTCGGCGAACATTTTGCAGGCCGCATCCATAATCTGGTGGTTTCGGCTCTCGAAACTGCCTGGATCTTTCTTAGGTCTGCCACGTGTGAGGGTTTTGGTCATTTTACTTGTGGATTAAAATCTATTAGGATTAATTGGACGGACGCGTCCGTCCAATTAATAGAATACCACCGGAACCCCTAATTGGCAAGAGATGGAGCGCCGGCTTCAGCCGGCAAGGTCCGCCGGCTTTAGCCGGCAAACCGGATGGTTCAGCTACCGGCTTTTATGACTTCTGTACTCCGTCAATCGGACTTTCATCTCGTCTCTATACATGTTGTACGATTGCTCATCGAAAAATCCTTTTCGATGCAACTCTTCGTTCAATCGGTCGACGATTACATACTGCTCTTTCGCCCGAGCCCTTTCCTTGTGCATATCATAGGCATCACCGAGAACGGTTCTCCGGTTGATTTCGCTTGCCTGATTGTAGTCACCGGCTGACTCGAATGCGATGACCTTTTGTACAATCGAAATCGCCTGGGGCAGTCTGTATGCCTGAACGTAGTAGGAGTAGTTCCCTAATAATCCTCCGGCTACTGAGCCATTGTCTAACCAACCAACTTTTATCGAAGGAAAGACGAGCCAGAAGAGAGAATCTGCAGCATCATTCAAATTTGTTCGCAGTAGGGTTTGAGTAACATCCATGATTGATACGCAGACATCATGTTGGTCGAACTCCGACAGTGTTGGATAGATTTTGCTCAACTGCTCGATACTGTCACGAATTTGCGCTGCGGCCGGTTTGGGAAATTCTTTGATAATTATTGAGTGCGCCATTGCGCCTCGTTTCAGTTCGGCTGGAGTGTCTGCAGGTTGTGCCGGCAGATACTTTTCCCAGCTCAAAGGATATTGCTTCCAAGGCATAGGCTTTTGATATTGTGTCGCAGTGGCCCAGTTTGCTTCGGTTATCGATTTTAAGCTTGCAATAATAGGTCTGACGTTGTAATTCGTCTTTTCTAGCTTAATTGATTGCTGCACGTTTTCCAATTCAGTTCTTGTTTCAGAGTTGAGCTCTGTGTTTGACGCCACCGCATTTAGTGCTGACATCAGCGATTCATCAGCTGGCCAATGACCGTTTTTTGCTGCGTGCAAGACACATTCAATTAGTTTGTTACCGAGGTTTGCATCAATAAATTTTTTTGATTTGAAATCGAAGTGCCCGCGCGGAGGCGGGTCCGGTTTGATGATAGGACTGCCATCGAGAAACAAATTGCCCAGAGCAAGCATTCGATATGCCATGCACCTTTGATTTTGAGCACTCAGAACTGGATACAGCGAAAGTACTTCCTCTATAGTTTTGACCAGGGTGACTTTGTCTACATTCTCTTGGTTTAGATCATGGCTGATTCGCAAGCACAAGTCCGATGCTAGCAGAGCTTTATGGTCCTGCTTGCGTGCCAGGTCAATGTAACGCGCAATGAGTGAATTGAACGAATCAGATGGTCCGTTCGCGAGAACAGTTGTAGGAAAAAGCAAGGTGAGGGTAAGCGCTACCGCACTCGTTAACTGAGTTAAGTTAATGCTCACCGATCAAACCAGTCTGTTGAGCTTGATGCACGCAGTTTCTGACTGAGCGTCAGCTGCTCCGAAACGACGCGATAACGAGCGATTTTTTGCAAATTAGGTTCCTTCGATGAATCGAGCTCAAATTGTACTTCTAAATATGTGGATCCCATGGTGCATCCACCGCTATCTGTAATAAAAGTCTCGACGGCTGAGGTGTTGACTGCTGCCGCGCCAAGCAGTTGATGAATGCGCTCCCTGCTCATTCCTACCAGCCTGTTTTGATATAAAAAGTCGTCGAGCATAAAAGTGTTATCTGTCGGACCATAAGAGGTAGGGTTTTGCCAGGATGCAGAATCAAATTTGGATGCATTGAAGCTAAACGGAGCGTAGTGCTCATGTTTAGGACCTCGGATGCCGAAGAAAAGCAAGCACGAGATGATCGACCACGCCAGAAACCTCACGTGTGTATCAACCTCAGAAATATTTCCTGTTGAATCCATGTCCCAATCATGCCGAATAGAAGTCAGTCCGGCAAGTGCATGATTAGTACATTCACCCCTGCAATCCCAAAAGCGCTGTATCCAATATGCCAGTCCTTAAAGGTTAAGCTGTGTGCTTGAATCGCCGTGATCATGCTGGCGGCTTCCGCGTCTGCTCAATACTGGAAATATAAACCAAACTGCCGAGAAGAATACAAATGCGATGCCACCGCATATGATGCCTGCTGTGGCACTCTCGAGGATTATTTTAGTGACCAGGTAAATATCCAATGTGATCGAAAACATCAATGCGGCCATGCCGCCACACACTAGTCTCGTTCCCACAGTACACAGCTCGGGCGGCACACTACGCGGTGATGTAAGCCTGTGGTACGACGCGGGACCCATCAATAATCCTACTGCTGCAACGGTGAAGAATATGGCAGCCAGATGTGTCACCTTGTCTGCTGATATCAGATGACTAAAACGTTCGTTGAAGACTGAAATTAGTTGAAAGCCGAAAAGAGCTTGAATGCCTGGTAACACCATGCGACATTCTTCCAGGATGAACTCAATGCACTGTTTGAGCTGTTTGTTCTCAGCCTTAACTTCGGCAAGTTCGTGGGCGGTCATTTGCATACTTTCGACCTCGAATCACAACTGTAGACCGGGCGAGTGTCGTGGAAGTTCCGCATCCTTGATATGATCCATGCTGAATATGGTCATCCAACCTACCAGGAGACAGTCTCATGAAATTTGGCGACTTTGAAATTTCAATTGTGCGAGAGTGCACCATGAAATTAGACGGTGGCGCAATGTTCGGCGTCGTGCCAAAGACATTGTGGAACAAAGTTTCCCCTGCAGATGATTTGAATCGTATTTTGATGACGTGCAACTTGTTGCTTATCGATACTGGCTCGAAGAAAGTTCTTGTCGAAACCGGCATGGGCGACCGATGGAATGACAAAGAGCGTGAACGTTATGAGTTGCGAACTCTGGTTGAGCCAGCAGAAATGCTTAAGTCAATTGGCGTGAAAAATGATCAGATCGATGCTGTGGTCATTTCGCATTTGCATTTCGATCACGCTGGCGGCGCCACTCGAAAGGAAGGCGATAAGCTGGTCCCAACGTTTCCAAAAGCAAAATACTACGTGCAAAGAGGAGAATGGGATTTCGCACACAATGCCAATCCCCGTGCACGCGCGAGCTATCGACCCGACGACTACGAACCGTTGCATGCGCACAATCAAATCGTTTTCATGGATGGCGACACGGAAGTGGTGCCAGGTGTCTGGGCTAAATTGACCGGTGGGCACACGACACACCATCAAATCGTTTATTTTGAATCAAAAGGAAATAAAGGCGTTTTCTTCGCCGACTTGATGCCTACAAAAAGCCATGTGATGCCGCCCTGGGTGATGGGCTATGACCATTATCCGCTCCACTCGTGCGATGAAAAGACGAAATGGCTTGCGCAGGCTTCAGCTGAAAAGTGGTTGGTTGTCTTCGATCATGAGCTCGAAGTGCCTTGGGGTCAGATTGCGCTAAATTCCTCTGGCAAATATGAGTTTTTGCCATTGCCCGAAGAAACACTAAATGCGCAGGCACGTACCGAAAAGGTTTTAGCGCCTCTCAAATGAGCGCCAAAGTGTCGCAAAACAGTTATTGATATTGATTCGCACTTAGACATTTTTTGCCACGTTTCCAAATATGACAAAGTTGAGAGCGATTATCACCTCGCTCTCAATCTGACTAGATCGATGGGCTGTCGCCGCATATACAGCAGCTTTCCGTGCAAAATCTTTTTAGAACAGAAGTGTCTATAAAGTCTCTTGTTTGAGCGCTTCGTTACGCTCAGACTGAGTGTTCATGCGGCTTATGCACAAAGATGTGCCACTCGTCAGCCGATACTTGGCGGGTCCAGTAATCAAGTCCACGCAAGTCCCAAATGTCGAATAAGGGCTGGGGCTCCCATTTGTGCTTGATGCCCACAACTTGGCCCTGCTTCAGCGCATTTACGGCTGTGTTGATTGGCGGCATCGGATCATCTAGCCGTTCATCGCCTTCCAACACATCAACCCAGCCGATTTGCTTCTCATCAACCGACTCCATCCAAGAAGGAGCCTGGCTAGTGGAGACCTTTACAGGTGTTCGATCGTGATCGACAACCTCTAATGGTTCACCAGCCAGGCGGTTAATGTTATCCAGGAGCTCTTGCTCAGGGATGCCTGCCATGTTTGCGATTCGTCGAAGAGTAATGCGCACTGGCATCACTTTTCTCATCAAGGGATTCCGAAGTCTCTCAAAATCGTGGGGATTCAGGCTGATCACGTATTCCAAAACAGCAGGATTGCTTGCCAGGGCGACGGACAGTTTGGTATCACCATTCATTTGATTTATTAGGAAGCGCTTCGCGAGCCTAAACTACGGCTTTTGAAGTTCTGGCTTCCACTCGTCCAAAATTGCGCCTTCAACAGGACAGGCTGATAAACATGCACCGCAATCGATGCATGTTGCATCATCGATGTATGGATACTTAGTACCTTTAGCGTTTTGCTTTCCATCAACCCAGTGAATGCACTCTACTGGACAGACTGGAACGCAATCGCCAACACCTTCACAGATGTCCGAAACAATAGTGTATGACATGACATGCCTCCTCAATTAACCCGTAACCATTCTAGCGCCTAGATCGAAAAGTGGGACCAAAAAGTGCCAACTTTCAAAAGGTGTTTGCGCTCGCGTGAGAATGATTCTCAATCTCGGGAAAGCTTATTGGTAGCTGTTTCTATGAAATTCGGGCGACTCGATTCTCACTCATCTGTGCGGCTTCTTCCGAAGTGGACCGGCTTTGCATTTACTGACAGTGGCAAGTCTAAATTCAAGCCGAGGTGCTTTGCTGATCAGCGTTTTGCTAGTGGCGTGGTTCCGCCGTTTTGAGAGGGCTGAAGCACTGCATATGGTGTCAGATGACTGATTCCGCTTCCGAGGTCTTACTGCGAAAATGACTGTGCAGTGAATCCACTAGAGTGTGGAATTGTTCTGGTTGGTGGACATCATCGGTTGGTCTGCGCTGGTATTGTGGGCAGACACGGTGTCACTCTTTGCCACTGAGCGGAAACAATATAGATTCACTTCTCGGCAGAAAACCAGCACAAGCGCTGCAATGAAGAATGCTGTGGCGTAAACACTGACTGAGCGAGCTTGCTTCGGCGTGAGTATGCCTGCCATCAACGACGCCATTGCATCTGCGAATTTGTCGAAACCGGCTTCCAGCCAGAATATAGCATTGTCAAAAGCCACTAATATCCACCCTCTAGACTGCATTCTTTTAAGACGTGAGGTTGCGATGCGTGATCTCTGTTCAATCTGCGCGCTCATACAGGACTCCTGCCAACTTGTGAACCGATGGTTGCATGATACAAGCGCTTTGTGATGATTCTGTGGAGTGCTTAAAAACCAGGCTGATACACGGTTGCCGCCGATGAGTTTTTTCGAATTTTTCAACTGTGCAACCTGGGCTTTTGTGGTCGATTCAATAAACGTTTTATAAACGCAATTTCGGTAGCCTGGCAGAAACAAAACAACATGCTGATGAACACCATGACTGAAGGAGAATCAATGAACTGGATCGAAACAGCTAATGATGTTTCTCAAAACCTGAGCGAGAAGAGAATTTTGTTGTCTGATGCCCTGATAGTCAGCATCGGAATCTTCGGCTCCAGAGTGCCCGAAATAGTGAGCAGATGGCTGAATCGGGAAATAACTGGATACGATTTGGACGACTTAAATTACTTTGCAAAGCGGAAATTCGATTGTGAAATTGCCAATCGTATTGTCTCAGGCACTTGGATTCAATGTAGTCGATACGAGGCGGCGCTGCCTATCAACGAAAACCCGAAGGGGCTGAATTCTTTTGTGCAGGAAGGTATACAAAACATCGAAGTGTATTTTTCAGAGTATTTCGATATCAATATTCTGCGTTCCGGCGACGATGCTCTCGTGGACAAAATTGCTTTCCAGTCAGGGTTTTGTCACAGGGAGTTCTACATAGTTGATGCCAGATATCCTTACCATCGATACCGATTCGCTGGTAGTGAAATGCTCAAGGTCTACAGAAGCGTTGCGAGGTCGTTGCTCGAAGTTCTGAGAATCGCCATGCTCAGTCTCACCGGCAAAGGACTCCTGATACCCTGAACGCTCGGTGACTGCTGTTACCGTCTACTATCTTCTTAAGCTTTAGATTTGGGCGCTTCCGCGATCGCCCGGCTGGGTGTGATGGTGCTCGACTGTGTGTCGCTCCGGCAGATGCAGTGTTCGGTGGTGTTTCCATTCATGCGCGAGATGGTCTTGCTTCTTGATTACTTCCAAAACCTTCCGAGTGGCTTTCCATTCTGCGGCTAGAGAGATCTCGGCTCGTTCGTAGTCGATCAGCGCCTGGTCAACATCTTTGCCGGCGCCGATGCGTTCTATATAAAGTTCGAGCGCACGCGCGTAGACGTCTCGTTTCGCTTCAACAGTTTTTGACAACAGCGCCACTTCGCTAAGCGCCTTGTCTGACAGGTCATCTGTCGGACCATTTTGCAGTTCCGTGGCACGCAGAGCCTGTATGACTTCATCCCGAGTCTCGCTGGCGTTCACTGGCTGAGGCGCTCCGAGCAGTGGGACGGAGGCGCACAGGGCAAGAATAAGCGCTGATTTTAAGTACATAAAGGTTCTCAAGTTCGTTCGACTTTCAGAGACTTTAGAAACTTTGATTAAGTTCCAAGTCTTGAAGTGCTATGAGGCACTGGGAAATGGAGGAAATTTCCTGAGTTATTTTTGCACAAATTTACTCACACCGTTGTGCTTATATAACGTCAAAAATTCGGCTCTTGTGGCAAAGTCTGGTATGTGTCCAATGTCCATGCGCTTGAGCGTCACACTGATTGGTTGCCGACCCCGCAGCACCTCGATTTTCACTTCCGTGCCTGGCATTCCTGTGAACCAATCCCAAACTTCTTTAGGCGGCAGGTCAAGGGTCGACTGCCCATTGACTGAGGTAATCAAGTCACCAGGCTGCAGATTAGCTTCGGCTGCGGGCATGCTTGGAAAGCATTTGAGAACAAGCGCGTAACCTCGCTGCGTGATTGGCATGTTCATCAGAAATCCGCAGACACCATATCCGGTATCGCGTTCTGCGTATAATTTTTCATATTCCTTGCTGCGTGCTCCCAGAAGAGCGCGCATCAGAGTAAATGGATCTGAGATGACGGTGCTTGGAAGATTCGCTCGCATCACATAACTGTTAATGACGATCTGCTTCATCGCTTGCGGACCTTGTTGTTCAACTTGCACGGTAGCTTCTTGATCGTCCGAGTCGTCTAACCGTTCAAGTTTGGTTGCTTCCAACTTGTGGAGTTTTGGGGTTTGGTCTGCTCTAGGTGGCGTTGCTTCTTCGACTGGCGGTGCTTTGTCGATTTGCGGCGACAGTGGTTTCAACTCTATGTCGTCGGCAGCATATGCCAACGGCGACTGCAGCGTCGTCATAGATGCGACAATGGTCGCGGCTTTTAACAATCCGTTTTTCGATTGATTACTAAACTCAAACATTTTTCCCTCGGTCATGATTTGAGAGTTCGAAAATAGATTTGCGATTTCTCAATCCTTGCATCTATTTGTCGAGATTCTGTGAAGTCCTGGAGAAGTTCCCAGCATTCTCCTGCGCCATATGGAGTAACCTTTTAATTGGAATAATTAGGAGTGCGTTTGTGAAGTCAGTGAAGCTTTGCCTGCAATCATTGGCATTGGCGCTTGGGGTTTGGCTGTGTGCAAATTCTTCGCCTTTATTGGCGCAGGAGAAATTCGCCCCGAAGCAAGTGAAGGCTGCTAGTGGAGTTGTTTACTCCGTGTATCCGAAAGGAAAGTTGGTTTTTGATTTCGTCGTCTCGCGGCCAGGCGAAAGTCAATCTGACATTTATCTATGCATTCCATCGGCTTTTACGACACCTTCCAATCAAGTCGATGGTGTTTATATCAGCAATGGATTGATTGGAAATGCCCATGGCGTCAACAAAGAGCTGGGTGGGGCAATGGTGATTAAGAATGGAAAGGCAAAATTGCTCTCGACAAACAAGGGCAGCACGATAACGGAGAAGTTTTTGGCAGATGTGCAAAAGTCTCAAGGTTCGTTATTTCAGCAATTTTTGATTGTGCATGACGGTAAGGCGGCATCATTTAAAGATAAGAGCAAGTTCCAACGCCGAGCGGTATGCGAAACGGTAGAAGGAACGTTTGGCGTCGTAGAGAGTGACCGACCAATCACGTTTACCACGTTCAATGATGACCTCGTCGCGCTTGGGATGAAGGAAGCGCTCTATTGCGACATGGGTGCTTGGGACGAAGGGTGGTATCGATCTGGTTCTGATTCCAAAGTGAATAGAATTGGGCTCGATCGATCGTTAACAAGTCGTCAAAGCAACTGGTTGATTTTGAGGGCGCCGAAATTATTGAAAGAGAAAGCGAAGAAGCCTACTTTGGAACCGGAAACACCGTCTCGCCATCGTCGCTGACATTCCACTGCTTTCTAAACATCATCAAGTCTGTTTCGAACGCTGTTGGACGAATCATCACATCTCCTTCGAAAGGATCATCGAAGGTATAAAGTAAGTAGATGTTCAGGCTGATTACAAGAGTGACCATTGCAGTCATGATCACTTGCAGTCTTGCATTAGGGGCACCAAAAAAGTAAGTGAACACAATCGTCGCCAGTCCGCCAAGTATCAGCACCCACCACAGCGCCGGCGGCAAACCATTGTGCAGAGCTTCAATTCTCAACCGGCGTGCATCGCTCATTGACACGAGTGCCGCCAGCGCGGCTTGATGCACGTTGCTCTCTTTTTGAGTAACTGGTTTGTAGTTCGTGCACTCTTCCCAGATTGTTCTATAGGTTCTGATTGTTGAGACGCTGATGTTTCGTCGACCTAAAAGCGGCCATTCTTCATGGACGATTTGATCCGCATATCGAATGCATAGCTTGCGCAGTTCTTTTCGTTCGTTCTCTTGTAAAGCACCAGCGTAATTAAAGATGTTTGCAAGTGAGGCAGCCTCTTGTTGCACTGTCGAGCGCGCGGTTTCGAAGCGCTGCATGGAATTGCTGATCATGAAGCCGAGGAGCATGGCAAACATCATTCCGACAACTTGTGAAAGTGGGTCGGTAACGTCGTGGTGAATTTTTAGTTCAGTCGCCTCAAGCCACTTGCGGATAAAAAGCAGTCCAACGACTGACAAAAAGACGACAGATGTAATTGCCGTTATGCCGACTAACGTATCGATTCCCAAGTCACCGCTCCGCGAACTTTCGGGCTATGATACCCGATTAGTCTCCGTGGTGGGGCTATTCAGTGGACTTTCTAATTGTTTTGCAGTTCTTTGCCTGGTCTGTGTGTCTTCGTCTGTGCATCCTGTCTTTCGTTTGGCTTTCACTTTTGGCACGTCGCAGACTACATTGCAAGTCCGATGTTCATCGGCGGCGATGCTGACGATGTGGTCGGATTGGTGCCGGTAACGATGAAGTTTGGCGGCAGAACGACGATTCCCAGAAGGCTGAGTCCAGTGCCGATTTGAGCGTTGCTGCTAGTGAACCGCACCGGTACGAATCCGGTGATCTGTGCGCCAACTCCTCCTCTCAGAATACTCGCCAGCGGCATTGCAAGAATGCTGACGTTTGGATTGGTCACAACTGGCACGATAAAAGTTTTGTTTTGCAAGAACGATGCCAGTGCTGGTGTCACAGATGGTGCAGGTGAGAGTAATCCTAAAAATCCTGGTTTCATAGTTCCGGATTGAAAGTAATTCTCTACGGTGAGTGGACCGGACGGGAAGAGCGTTAAGTTAAGCCCCGTCAAACCTGGATTCATGAGCATCAAAGTCTGTCCGACAGTCATGGAAGGCGGCGGAGTGGAAGTCGATTGACTGGGATCGAAGTATTTCATCATCGCGATAGTTGGAGCACCGTTGCCGCCAGTTCCAACTACAGCCAGAGCGCCACCGAGAAGTCCTGTGGGACCAGATACGAACTGTGAGGTGCTGCCGTTGGTCAAGAACGGCAAAATGCCCACATCTAGTGTTTCGAGACCAGCTTGTTGAACCCAGCTGTGGTTCCCTGCGGATCCGTTCGGTGCATAAATTGCGAAAGGGAAAGGTAGCGTTGCCGAAGTTGGCGCGGCTGGGCTGCCGATTGGTCCAGCGACTGCTGTTGCCGTGACTGTGTCTTGCATGTGTCCAAACAAACAAGCCATGATGTTGGTGATTTTTTTCGACGTTTTAACTGTCATGAAATAGTTCGAATCGTATCCCGTGCTGGCAATGGCGGGACTGCCAAACTGGCATGGATAGGTTGATACTTCCGAGCTGCTCAGCGCTTTTCCGTCAACGAAATTTTGGGTGCACAGTGCCAGAGCATCCACGCTCGCTGTCGAGGCGTAGGCTTGTGCCGCAGTCGGTGTCGGAGTAGTGATGCCTGTGCCACCACTCAGATCGAGGTCGTAAGCGCCAGCGATGGCGGCAGCATCGGCAGCAGCTTGAAGCTGGCTTTTGACAAGGAGATTGTGCCCGATGTCATAAGCAAACGAGAAGAGCATGACGATTGCAAACAGCACGGCGATGAAGATCAAGCTGGTGGAGGCTCCTCGCTGAGAGCGCAATCTCCTTCTAAATCTTGTAGCTCTCATAATTAAAACTCCAGTGGATATGAGCACGACTCGGTTAATTTCAGGTTGGAAAGTCGGGATACCAAATTGAGCGGATCTGGATTTGGAAATGTTCCTTTATAGGTTACCGTTACCGTGACGCGCCCGATTGAATACGTAGGGTCCTGATTGTTCGGAGCTGGTGGCGTGTATGCGGCAGAAAATTGTGAGTTGTCTGAGACGACGTTTTTGATGCGTATTTGCGTGAACGCATCGTTCGGAGATTTCGGCGGGTTCGATGCTGCACCGCTATTGGTGCCTTCGACAACGATGGTCGAAGGATTTGAGTAGACGGCAGAGGGTTGCGATGGAGCAACCGCAGGACCTTGAGCGTCTGCTGACCCAGACGTGCCGCTCGATGGGGCGCCATATGCAACAGCGCATCCTCGTGCAGCGGCCCGTGCTGCTTCGCTTAAGCAGTTCGTGATAAAGACGAATTGACATGCTTCAAAAACTATGTAGATCATGAGCAGGGCTAGCGGGAAAATCACACTCAAGCTGGCTGCGAATTCAACTATTGCCAAACCGCGTTTTCGAGATCTCTGGTACGAATTTGCTTTCATTGCCATCTCGCTATGGACGTAGTGGGTATGTTGTGGACGCCTTCATCATGTTGCCGTTGGAAAACACAATGCCCAGCCCGGGAATTGCTAGCGATGCGGGAATACCGATGTTGTCTGGGGTGCCGTTGAAACCAGCCTGCCCTGGTGCTGCAGTACAAGTGACTGTGACTGTCAGTGGTGGATGCGGGTTTTTAGGATAGGATGTCGGCCAGACAACCGAGAATTGATTGGTGCTGTTCACCACTCCTGGTACCAAGACTTTCTGCAGCTCAGAGTTGACCGATGAGTCAGAAGGCGCTTGTCCACCAGAGCTCTTCATGTATAAGATCGCCGCTTCGCGCGCCGCTTGTCTGCTGGCTTGCTGGCAGCCGTTGATGATGTGCAAACAAATAGCCGCTTGAATCAAGGCGAATGTGATCAGCATCAACACACCTAGAAAAAGTGCGCTGCTGGCGCTAACCTCAGCTAGAACAGCTCCGTGAGCTGCTCTGATAGTTTTATTCCTGATCATGTTCTTTCCTTAAGAAGCGGAATCTAGACGTTTTTTTGACCGGGCTTCCTTCTTTGTTTTTGCTGATTTGATGTTGGTCGGTTCGTTCAGTACTACAGCTTGTTTATCTGCTGCTTTTGATTTTTTTGTTCTCTTTTTAGCTGGCTTGGTGTCTGAAAATACGTCTGTATTATCGAATGCGACAGCTTTGGATGCGACATCCTTTGCTTTGCTCCGACTGGACCTTCTCTTTGGTGCTGGTTTTTCTGCCGTTGTTCGAGCTGTCGCACGGTCTGGTTGCGTCACCATAACGGGCATCGCGATCATCGTCTGTGCGATCGTTTTGATCGAAGTCAATGTGATTGATGTAGCCGTGGGTGGCGCCGAAATTTCCATAAAAGCTTGTTTGAGTTGATAGCCGTCGGTAGTTTCATCTTTGACAGAACCGGCCAAAAAAGTGCTGAAGCAATTGAGTTCCATACCCATAGCCATACCGATTTGAGCAAAGTCTAGGCCGCCACATAGATCAGGGTCTTGACGCATCAATTGCAAATATGGCTGTTCCTTTTGCGCATCGTAGTTGAGCATTCCGCTCGACCAGTCAGCATTTGTCGCGCCGGTATTCTCAGCTTGAAGTCGGTCTTTGCGCCAGTAAAATTTGCCCACTAAACCGGCATGCTTGATTCGGCGAAGGCAAGCCATGCCTTGGATTGCCCCACGTAAAGAGTTGTCGTGCAAGCGAGGCATCTTCTCGAATTTTTCTAAATTTTCGGCAAGTGCCTCTCTCATCTGGCGAAGACGGTGGAGGGGAATTCGTTGAGAAACTGAAAGCATCGATGTACCTCGGAGTTAGACAATTGCTGAACCGGAAACCGTGGTGCCTAGTGCGACATGATGTTGTCGTGTGCTTTTTTGCCTATCACCCCTGCGACCATCAAAATAATCAACATAGCCGCTGCGATGAATCCAAATCGAATGCTGTTTTCATTCGGCAACTCAGCTGAATAAATCCACACTGAAGTCGGTTGCGTCGGATGTGATGCCGTTTTTTCGGGAAGAATGGAACCGCCTCTCTTGCCATTCTTCAAGGACAAGAGCAGAGCTGGAGTGCCATTGGAGCCGCTAATCAATTTGCCCTTGCTGTCGAATCCGTGTACAAAGAAAGCGTTGGTTTTCCATCCGTAGCTGTTGAAGTCTGATGCGATTGAAGGTTCTGATTTGACTTCCAAACAACTGACCGAATTTGGCACTTCTTTTTCGCGACCGAATTTCTGGCCGATTTTTAAAGCGTGCTCGAAAGCGGTGTCGCCTTGCGCTGTAATCAAATTGGAGCCGATCTCTTCATTGATGTTGACTTGCGAGACCGTAACCGCTCCGGCTGCACACTCTGAACTCAGCTCTTCTATATTTGTTGGATAATGCCCCAACGTCTGATACATTTTTTCGGCTCCATCCCTGACGGCATTCATCGAGTCAATGACCTTCATTTCCGCTGAATCTTTTCCATAGAAAATCGTGCCATCTTGTGCCTGAAAACCTTGAGGAATTGCTTTGAGCCAGAGAGTTTGCTCAGGTTTTCCAAATACAAGCGCCAACTGATCGCGCCAGTTGTCTTGCCATCGGCGAGCTTTCACTAAAGTTGTGCCGGTGCTGTTGGATAGCGATACTGCGTTGTGTAAAAACTTCAACGCACCGTCGCGGTCTGAAGTAACAAATGTTTTGTTGCCGAAGTCGCTAAGCGAAATTGCTTTTGTGTAAGATGACTCTTCGTGCCAGATCAATGCCACCATCGCTACGGCCAATACAGTGCCTACCGTAGAGAGCAATCTCTTTGAGAAGCGTGGTCTGTCCGTTTCATTGACAGGTGCTGCAGTGAACACGGGGTTTTGTATCGCGTTCAATTCTGATGTTTGCTTGCGGCGCGAATCAGTGTTTTTCATGAGCTTGTAAGCGGCGGCGAAAGCGTCGTCGTCTAGCTTGCAGAATTCGCAGAGAACGCCGTTTTCGTGACTGTGTGCACGTCGCCGTTTTGGCGCTTCGGCGGCATCTCTGTCGACACTAAAATCCAGTGTGTCGTCCGCTGACACTTCTTCGATATCCAGTGTTGGGGCGGCAGCTGTCACACTTGCCTCGGTCACTTTCTTGGGATTTTTTGATTTGGAGCGAGGCTTGCGTTCGCCGGTCTTTTTTGCCCGCGTTTTTGTTTTCTTAGTCTTTTCCATTGTGGTTGTGGTGTCACTGTCTGTCACAATGCCTTTGCCACTCTGCGCGGAAGATTTGGCGACTCTCTCAGACTGTGATGTCGAGGAAAAGTCCGACGAGTCAACTAAATTGACTCCGCCTTCAATCGGCATCGACTCGCTTTTAAGTTTTGGCATTCGTTTCTCGCTGAAGTTGTTCAACCCATGCATCGATTATCGAGTTTGAGTTTGGAATCCCACATCCCTCCTAGCCACCATTTTTGCTTAGACGCCAAGTGACTTCGAGTAACTCCAAAGAGTTACCCTGTTCTAGTGTTGTGTGCCGCAGCCGGGCAAGCCATACTTATGGTGATGGGTGTACGGCTCCCACCCTACATCAGACGGCGCAGGTCGGTGCTCCCGCACTACCGAAACACGCACAGGTAAACAGTATGGAAAGCTTCATGCCCCATGGATACTGTCTCGAGTGGAACCCCGCATTGGTCTGGCTGTTTGTTATCGGCAACAGCCTTGTTACGCTGTCTTACTACTCGATCCCTGCATCACTCAGCATCCTCGTTTCTAAAAAAAACGGTTTGGTTTTTCACTGGATGTTTATCCTTTTTGGAGCATTCATTTTCGCTTGCGGCACAACGCATCTTGTCAAAATTTGGACTATTTGGCATCCGGACTATTGGATGGAAGCGAGTCTTGACCTGGTCACTGGCGTGTTGTCCATGGTGACAGCAGTGTTGCTCTGGCCGCTTGTTCCTAGGGCTCTTGCTCTTCCTAGCCCAGCGCAACTCGAGGCTGAAATTGTTCAACGTAAAAAGGCTGAAGAGAAGTTTCGTGGGTTACTAGAAGCTGCGCCCGATGCGATAGTCATAGTCGACAAAGATGGCGAAATACACTTAGTCAACGCACAAACTGAAAAAATGTTTGGTCATTTAAGAGAGAACTTGCTCGGCAAACGAGTTGATATGTTGCTGCCAGATTCTCAGCGCGAGGAACGCAGAGCGGAATGGGCATCTATGGCTGGCGAACAGCTCTCCTCAGGTCTAGCTACCTATGAGTCAGTCGGTGTTCGCGCAGATGGCACCGAGTTTCCAGTTGAAATTAGCCTCAGTCCACTTCAAAGTGAGGAAGGCGTGTTTGTATCGACTGCGATTCGAGACATTACTCTCAGAAAAGTCGCGGAAGCTAATCTTAGAGACAGCGAGGAGCGATTTCGATTGTTGGTCGCAGGTGTGCGTGACTACGCGATTACAATGCTCGATGCAGATGGAAACGTGGTGAGCTGGAACTCGGGCGCGGAGCATATCGAAGGATTTACGCCTCAAGAGATTATCGGGCAAAACTTTTCACGCTTTCATTTGCCTGAAGAGCGAGAGTCGAATAAACCTGCTGAGGAGCTAGCGATCGCTGCCAGAGAAGGCAAATATGAAGTGGAAGGCTGGCGCGTTAGAAAAGACGATAGCAAGTTTTTTGCTAGTGTTTTGCTGACAAGCATCAACGATGAAAATGGAAAGTTGCGTGGATTTGCAAATATTACGCGGGATATCACCGAACGTAAAAAAGCTCAGGAAAGTGAACAAGATTTGACGCAGCGATTAACGCGTTCAAACAAAGAGCTACAGCAATTTGCCTATGTTGTTGCGCACGATCTACGTGAACCGTTGCGTTCCATCTCAACATTCGCTGATCTTTTAGCGCAGTCGTGCAGAACAAAGCTCGATACTAGAGAGACAGAATTTTTAGAAATTGTTCTTTCCGCAAACGAGCGAATGCAACAGTTGATTACGGACCTACTCGCTTACTGCAGGGTTGAGCGTACTGCGGCTACACCGACACCGGTCGACACAGGCAAGCTTGTGCAGCAGGTTCTAACTAACTTGTATGTAGCTGTCGAAGAAAGTCACGGTCGTGTTGAAATTGGCGAACTTCCGGAGATAGTTGGTGACCAAGTTCAACTTCGTCAGCTGTTTCAAAATTTAATCGGCAATGCGCTTAAGTACAGGGGACCGGAAGATCCCGTTGTGCTTGTCTCTGGCGAGCAAAAAAATGGAGATTGGCAATTCGCTGTCAGTGATAATGGTATTGGATTTGATATGAACTTTGCAGACAGAATTTTTCAACCATTTCATCGGTTACACGCGGGCAGTAAATATTCAGGCACAGGAATTGGTTTGGCGATCTGCCGAAAAATTGTAGAACACCATGGTGGCAAGATCTGGGCGCAATCACAACAGGGACCTCATGCCGGAAGCACTTTTTACTTCACAATACCTACGCAGGCTATCGATAAGTCATGACACAGCAGCTACAGATACTCCTTGCGGAAGACAATTACCCGGATGCTCTCTACTTCAGGCAGTTGATGGACCGCACGGGCGTTCCGCACACTCTGCATGTATGTGAAGATGGCGATGAAGCGCTCAATTATTTACTAGATGTGGCCGCTGGCAAGCGCGCTATACCCGACATTATTTTGCTCGATATAAATTTGCCAAAACGAAGCGGCTTAGAAGTTCTTGGAGCGATTCGTCAAAACGCCAAGTTAGAGTTTCTTCCTGTCGTCATCATAAGTGGTTCAGATGATCCAGACGACTTGAAACGAACCAATGATTTGCGTGCTTCTTACATACAGAAACCAGCCGATTTAGGGAAGTTGTGCAATGTGATTTCGGTTCTGGAGCATGCCTATTTTGTTGTCGATAATGCACTTGAAAAACAGATTACGCATTCAAACAAAGCTGCGACTAACGAAGTCCGGCGTGGTAAAGATTCTGACGCGGAATTTTCCCTTCTCTTAGTTGAAGATAGCCCGCATGACACAAGGTTGGTTGGAGAACTGTTAAAAATAGCAGACGATACAACATTCGATATCTGCTCAGTTGCGAGCTTAGCTGAGGCAATCGCGGCGACCACCGAGACTAGCTACGATGTGGTGGCACTTGACCTTGGCTTGCCCGATTCAATTGGCTTGAGTGGATTTGTGAAGTTGCAAGCGCACATTCCCGATACTCCCATCGTCATTACCACAGGCTCTGATGAACAAGTCTTGGGGCGGGAAGCTGTCACTCTTGGTGCGCAAGATTACATCGTCAAAAATGCCCAGAATTATGGTGAGCTGTTTGTACGTTCGTTGAAATACGCTATACATCGAAAAAGAGCGGAAGTACTGGCGAAGGGTTCGCTGCTGCGTGAACATCATGTCTTGCAAGAAGCGCTCGAGAAAGCGCCGATTTTCGTCATGCGAATTGACAGAAACTTTCTTATCCTCGATGTCAATTCTACGACTGAAATAGAGTTGGGTCAGAATCGAGCCTCTTTAGTTGGACACAGAATTACAGACATTCTTCCTGATGTCGATCAGTGCGATTTGAGATGTTTAGTTGCTGAGGGCGTTCCTTTTAGACATCAAGGTCACTCGATTACTCGCACAGCGACTAAGAAACGACAGGATGTGTTTTGGGACGTGTTAGCCTGGCCAGTACAAGCTCGCGATCAAGTGGTAACCGAAGCCATAATTCTCGCTATCGATGTTTCAGAAAAAGTGAGAGCGGAGCAGCAAAGAGATGAGTTTGTTCAGACTCTTGCGCACGATATCAAGAATCCTGTGCTTGGTGAAAATCGGGTTCTGACAGCTTTACTCGAGCGATATGCTAGCGAGATTCAGCCATCGGCAGTTGCAGGTGGACTGCAAGCAATATTGAAGAGCAATGAGTCGCTGATACATATGCTTACAAATTTGTTGGAAGCTTACAAAATTGACTCCAATCTTTATCGACCGACGATAGTTTCCATTCACGCTGAAGATTTGATATCACGCGCGGTGCTTGAATTCGCCACGTTGTTTACCGTGCACAAGATCAACGTGGTGACTAAAGTTATCGACGTGATTCCTTCCATTAATGGTGACCCGATTGCGCTGCAACGACTGATTATGAACATTCTGCATAACGCAGTAGACTACACTCCGCCAGACGGTGAAGTCAGAATTGTGACACGCCTTGATGGTGCTTCGATGGTGATCGAAATTTCTAACACCGGCACAGGAATTCCAGCCGACGAAGTGAAAGTGCTTTTTCAAAGATTCGCACCAGCACCGCGTGGGCACAAGCGCATTCAAAGTTCGGGGTTGGGTTTGTACATTTGTCGGCGAATAGTAGAAGCTCACCACGGAAGCATTTCATGCACAAGTAGTGAAAATTTGACGACTTTTACGATCAATCTTCCCGTGCAATTGACTGACGACGATTTGGAACGACCTGCGCTAGTCTCATCGTTTGGTCCACCACAAGCGAACGGTCGATGACCAGGCGCGTTGGCCTTGGTAACACCACGGTAACGAGTCTCTTTTAAGCTGTTAATCGTAGACTGTTAAACTGGCGACTGACTTTGGCTACCGCAGACCAAATCACCTCAATTGATCGAGCGGGCTCGGTGCCGCTGGTCCATACCGACCGCTCGATTGTGGGTGATTTCGCTCGCACGCTTGCCTATACCGCAATTCAAAATCCGGTCACAGCTGTCAGTCAAATATTGGACAAGGCTACAGGCACCAACGTCGCTGCCAACATCAACATGATTGACAGGGCTGATCAAGGCTCATTCGGCGGGGGGCGATGGCACGCTCAACAAATAGCGGCGGGAGTCGGTGCGCTGGTACCGTTTGTCGCGGCCCTGGCTGTGACGAAGAACATCAGCCGAGCAGTGCAGGCCGAAGAGTTGGCGCTCAGATATAGCTCTGGTGCCGCAGCAGCTACCGCGTCAGCATTTCGCACTGGTGAAATGGCGACGGCGGGCTTAGTGCAAGGTGCGCTTTTAGAGCCAAATCAGAATAAGGACAAATTCTTTCAGGAGCGCTTAACCCAGGGCATCACATCTGGTGTCACCATGGGTTCAATGCACATGTTCAGCAATAAGTTCTCTGAGTGGACTGGCGCATCTGCAATTGGTGCAAGTTTGTTAAATAAGAGTTTGACGACCGGATTGGCTGGCGGCGCGGGCGGATTCGTTGGGCTCGAGGCACATGGTCTGCTGACTGGTGAGGCTCTATCTGGAAAAGAGGCTGTGCAATCGGTTTATCAGGCGGTCTTCACAGGCGCAGCGTTGGGAGCGCTTGGAAGTGCGCAGGCGCGGCTGCATCAGCCAAAGTCAGGGCTGACATCGATTGAAAATTATTTGGCTCGAAATGAAGACCCAACTGTTTATTCTTCAGACTATTTCGCACAGCAGAAAGAAAAATCATCTGGTTGGCGCACGCCGTGGAGCGGAGATGAGTTTCGTCCCCTGTCTCCCTTTGAGCGAGTAGAAGCTGCTTCGGCTTTGCATCGCGATGCTGATCCACTATTGCGAAAGCAGGAGACGATTAAAGACTTCGTCGAAAGAGTGAGAGCGGTAAGGTCACAGGCATTCGAAGTTGCAGACCAAAAAGACGACCGTGTTCTCAGTAGAATTTCGCGACTTCAAAAATCTCTAGATGCAAGACCGGTAGAGGGTGAGAGTAAGCAAGATGTTAGAGATTATGCAGCAATAAAGAGACTCGAGAAGAAAGCGGTGAAGTTGTCTGGTGAAACGGGTGAAGAACTTCAAGCTGCTCGAGAAGATTATACAATCAGACTTAATGCGGCTATAAATGACTTCCTCACGCAGCATCATTTGCCGAATGTGGATTTGGTATTGGGTGACAGACTTAAAAATGGGTCTGCTGCTAGTTACGACAATGCACGCATTACTGTGCGAAATCAATATGCTGGTCCACGCGAACTTGAAGGTGATTTGATCGATGCGGTTTACGGTAAGGTGTCAGATTTCCGTCAGGATGTGCTTCGCATAAATGTTTTGGCTGATAAGTTGCGACTGCCGCCTCAGCCTAACGACGTGCAGATTCAAATTGTCAAAGATGAGTTCAGCCGCATCAGAAGGCAAGAAAAAGAAATCTCTGACAAGCTTGTTGAAGATGTCTTGCGCCTTAGAAAAGATCATCCCCTGTCAGCTGAAGACAAGCTGTATGCCGAGAAGATGCCAGTGGCTCCACCGATTGGTACTCTTGCCCAACTCGCCTACAACATGACGGATACCAGTGTGCAGCACTAGTTAGACACGTCGGATACGAGCGGGCAGGATTAGCTGACGCGATGTAATTCGACAATTGCTACAAGCTCATCAACCAACCGAGTTGCATCAAACGGTAGCAACTCTTTGCCATGAAGAATGTGTTGTTGCAGGCAGTGATTCACAACTGTGCCGATGAAGACTCTGGCAAACGCTTCTGGATCGTCGAATTTATAAATAGTCTGATTCTTGATTCGTTCGACAATCAAAGATAACACCGGTCTCACAGTTGTATCGGTAAACAGTTTGGCGAGCTCTGGAAAACGTTCAGCTTCACCAATCATCGTGCGCACAAAACGAATATGACGAGGATCTTGATGCCGAGCCAGTATCGTTTCTGCAATTTTCCTTAGCACTGCGGGCAGTGGCTTATTTATCAGCTCTGGTTCCTGCAGCGCATTTTGAACGTAATCAACAGTGAGCGATGCAATCACTTCACGAAAGAGTGATTGCTTATCTTGAAAGTGGCTGTAAATGGTTTGTTTGATCACACCAGCGCGTTCTGCCACGAGATTCATACTGGCGCCTTCATAACCAAGTTGCAAAAACGTTTCGAGCGCTGCTTCAATTATCTGTGCACGCTTTTTTCTGGAAGTTTCAGAAAGTTCCTGTTCGCCTTCATCGGTCCAGAATTTTTTGATCTCGCGACGAGATTTCGTGGGCGCGTTGGCTTTTGTGTCATTTGATTTCTTCATTTGATTCTATCATACCGGTCGGTATGGTAAGATGATACCTCAACTCCAGGATGTTTGCATGGACAGCACCAACGATTCAAGTTCGACAGGGCAGGGCGGTAGCAAGGCGATTGCCCCGGTGTCCACTCCTGCAATCGACAGACCAAGTTCTCCGCCGCCAACCGAAAGCGGACATGGTCCGAAGAATATAAGGAAAGTTCTTGGCATTGTCGTGGTCCTGCTCGTTATCGCAGGGATAGTGTGCTTCTTCTTGTTGCGAAACAGACCTGAGGGGAAACCCGGGTGGCTTAGGATCAGCGGTAGGCTGGAAGGCTATGAGACCAATGTCGGCGCGAAGATAGCTGGGCGCGTGATGTCCATATCTAATCGTGAAGGCGAAGAGGTCAAGCTGGGACAGCTGCTCGTCAAGCTCAGCGACGAAGATATTCAGGCTCAGCTGCGCGGAGCCAATGCCAAATTCGAGCAGGCGCAGGAAGCTATTAAGGAAGCTGAGGCGCAGCTGGAAGCATCTCAAGAACAGGTGACTCAGGCGAAGTTGAACGTAAGCCAATCTAAAGTCGACGCTCAGGGTCGCATTGAGCAGGCGCAGGCTAACGTTGCGGCGCAACAAGCAGATTACGCTCAGGCTCTGGCGCAAGAGGCTCAGGCTAAGGCTGAGTACGATTTGGCAAAGATAAGAGTACAAAGGTACGACGAGTTGGTTGTGCAGGGAGCGGTGACGCAAGACGAAGCAGACCAAGCTCACAGCACTTTCAAATCGGCTGGGGCAACTGTAAACGCGCGCAAGGCAGCGGTATCGTCTGCTTTGAAGCAAATTGCAGCTGCACAAGCTGGTTTGACGCAAGCGAAAAGTAATGCGTTGAATCCACCGATTCGAATGAGTCAACAAGAGTCCAATGTAAAAACTGTGGCGCAGAACGAAGCAGCAGTCGCGAGAGCAAAGCTTGAATTGCGCAACGCCAAAGCATCCATCGATCAAATACAATCACAAATAGATTACCTGACGATCAAAAGTCCAATACATGGAATCGTCACTGCTCGAACGGTCGAGCCGGGCGCGGTCGTAGCGGCCGGTCAGACCGTAATTTCATTGATCAATCTAGACACGATTTTTCTTCGCGGATATGTGCCTGATAGCGAAATCGGGAAAGTGCGCATCAATCAATCTGCATTGATTTACTACGATTCGGATCCGAAAAAGGGGATACACGGAAAGGTAATTGAGATCGATCCGCAAGCGAGTTTTACGCCAGAAAATATTTACTTTAAAGACGATCGAGTCAAACAAGTATTTGGCATAAAAATTATGATCGACAATCCGGATAACTATGCGAAACCTGGCATGCCTGCTGATGCCGACATAGACGTGAGCCCCGAATCCGGAGCGAAAAACACTTGACCAGCGCGGTAATACCTGCAAGCAACAAGTCTACTTCGCTCGTCATTGAAGTTAAAAACCTTACAAAGAATTACGGTGATTTCGAAGCCGTCAAGGGAATTTCATTTTCAATTGAAAGGGGCGAAATCTTTGGCTTGATCGGACCTGATGGTGCCGGTAAAACAAGCACCTTTCACGTTCTCGGCGGAGTAATGGACGCCACCGCCGGCGATATTAATGTGCTCGGGCAAACTCCGCGATTGGCGCGAAAGAAAATCGGCTATCTGACGCAGCAATTTTCGTTGCACTTAGATCTGAGTATTTGGGAAAATTTGGTTTACAGCGCTGGTGTGCGTGAAGTATCCGATCACCAATTCAACGAGCGAAGCAAAAAATACTTACAGTTGATGGATCTGTACAAGTTTCGAACACGTCTAGCTGGGCAGCTTTCGGGCGGAATGAAACAGAAGCTGGCTTTGTGTTGTGCACTCGTTTCTGCGCCAGAAATTCTACTGCTCGACGAACCGACTACCGGGGTTGACCCTGTATCGCGCAGAGAATTTTGGGATGTATTGGCTGAAGTTGCCGCTGAGGGAGTAACCACTGCAGTGGCCACTCCATATTTGGATGAAGCTGAACGCTGTAACCGAGTCGCTTTGATCAATGACGGGTTGATTAAGCAAATGGGAACTCCGCGCGACCTGATCGTCAATCTAGGTATGCATCGTCTGGAAGTTCATTCAAAAGAATTAGCAAAACTGGAAAGCGCCCTTGCCAGTGATTCGAATAAGTCAAATGTTGTTGCTGATGTGCAGGAGTTCGGAGACCGGCTAGACATCCTCACTCCAGATGTCGATAAAGGCAAAGAGTTTGTCACAAATTTAGCCAGGCAGGAAGGTGACAATCATGCAGAAATAAATGTATCCGAACCAAGTCTTGAGAATGTTTTCGTGTCCACGCTGCGTTCCACTCCACAGGGGCAGGCGAGGGATGCGACCTACAAATTTCGCGACCGTCCGCAATCCATTTCTGAACAGGGGAAGGTGGCAATCGGTGCAGACAAAATCGGAATTCATTTCGGTAGCTTTCAAGCCGTAAAATCTGTCAGCCTGAAAGTTGGTTACGGCGAGATATTTGGATTGTTGGGTGCAAATGGCGCTGGTAAGACAACCACGATCAAAATGCTGTGCGGTTTGCTCACACCCAGTCAAGGTTCTATGGTCTTGGCTGGAGCTAAGAGCGATTTGCGCAGTTCTGCGTTGCGAAAACGCATCGGTTACATGAGTCAAAAGTTCACGCTCTACGATGACCTGAGCGTGAAAGAAAATCTGGATTTTTATTGTGGTGTATATGAAGTTCCAGAAAACGAGCGTCGCGAAAAAATCGATTGGGCTTTGTCCAGTTGTGGATTGAAAGGGCAGGAAAAGCTACTCACTAAATCGCTGCCAGGTGGTTGGAAACAACGACTTTCGTTCGCAGCATCAGTTATGCACCAACCCGAAATTTTGTTTCTTGATGAGCCGACTTCTGGAGTCGACCCGCTCGCTCGACGCCAGTTGTGGCGGTACATTCGCCAGTTTGCTCGCAACGGCACTGCCGTTTTGGTAACCACACACTTTCTCGAAGAAGCTGAACACTGTCAGAATCTAGCTTTCATGGTGGCTGGTGAAATAGTTGCGAAAGGAACACCGACGCAGATCAAGCAAGAACAGCCAGGCAAATTAGTTGAAATAGTTGTCGATAATTCGCAAGAAGCTGCTCGTGTAATTCGAGAGAACGTTGCTGCCTGGAAGGTGGCAATCTTTGCTGATGCGCTGCACGTGGCTTTGGATGAACCTGAAAAAGAGCTTCCAGTGATCTTACAGAAGCTGAGAAATTCTAACGTGAATGTGATTCGCCATCGCGATATCAGTTTCTCTCTCGAAGATGCATTTATCGGAATCGTGCAAAGAGCAAGCGAGAATAGCAGATGAAAAAGCTCGTCTCGCAATGTAAAAAAGAACTACGCCAGTTTGTTCGAGACAAGCTGACAGTTGCTCTAGCGTTCGTTTTGCCTTTGCTCAGTTTGATGCTGTTCGGGTATGGCGTGCGACTGGAGATAAAGAATATTTCGCTAGTGGTGCAAAATTTCGACCATGGAGCTTTGAGTCGAGATTTAATCGATCGCATCTACAACAATTCACAGTTCGATGCTCACGCATGGAATGGCGACCATCCGCTGGAGGACGCGATGGATAAAGGTTATGCAAAAGCTGCAGTAATCGTTCCGCCGGATTTTTCGCGCACTCTCTCAAGCGGTCGGCAAGCGCACTTTCAGGTGCTCGTAGATGCGACCGACGTCAACAATGCTCGGGTCATCAAAAATGGCATTTTGGCAACGACCAATCGATTTATGACTGACAATCGATTGGTCGATAACAGCAACCCGGTTTTTGATTCTGACATCCGCCTGTGGTTTAACCCCGGCCGCAAAGAGAGTCTCTATGTTGTGCCTGGCGCGCTAGCTGTCTGTCTCTGGATTTATCCATCTTTACTAGCCGCACTAGCCATGGTGCGCGAGAAGGAGTCGGGGACGATTTTGCAGGTCTATGCGTCTAGCATTACCGCCGTTGAATTTATTGGCGGAAAAATTTTGGCGTACATGATCGTGGGAATTCTCGAAGCCGTCTTTTTGATCGTGATTTCGATGATCTGCTTCGGTATCAGGTTTGTTGGAGATCCAACCCCGTATCTGATTGGTGCTTTGTTATTCATTCTCAGCTCAGTATCGTTTGGCACTATGATTGGCACCCGAACCAACTCGCAAAGCGCTGCTGTGCAAGCGGTGGCTACAGGAGGTTTCACGACTGCACTGCTTCTCTCCGGCTATTTGTATCCGATTCGAAATATCATCTATCCGCTTTCATACGTGACTGTCATGGTGCCAGCGCGCTGGTTTGTGCAACTGTCTCGAGACACATTTGTCCGTGGTGGCGGGTGGGTCTACGACTGGTACTTGCCTCTATTTCTCGCATTAGGCGCACTGTTTTTCTTCAATATCGCCCGTAAAAACCTCAGCAAGATGCAGCTAAAGATATGAATCTAATTGGGCGCTTAATCAGTATGTTTTTTGGTGAACGATTGCGTGCGCTAATCGTCAAGGAAACAAAGCAGATTCTTCGCGACAAGCAACAGCTTTTCCTTTTGATGTTTCCGCCGATTGTGCAGATTTGCTTGTACGGAGCAGCCCTCAATCCCGATGTTCAGTATCTGCGCATGGGAGTTGTAGATGAGGCGAAAACATACAAATCCAGAGAGTTGGTCTCTGCGATTGTAGAAAATCGTGTTTTCAAAATTGAGCGAGTTATGGACGATTTGCATGCGTTAACCACTGCGGTTGAGCGAGGCAAGCTCGATGCGGGGCTCGTTATTCCGCCTGACTTCGACCGCCGTATCAGTCAATCTAGACCGGCTGGCTTGCAAATTATCTTGGATGCCGTAGACGCGAATACTGCCGGTATCGCTCAGGGATACACAACACAGATGGTTCTGATGTTTGGTAACTTGTTGGAGCCGAAAAAGGAGCAGCCCGTAAAAGCTGATGTTTCGTATGTGTACAACCCTGGATTGATTGCATCCTGGTTTTTCATTCCAGGGGTGCTTGGTCTTGTTTTGACACTGACAGGCACGCTGGTTTCTTCTGTCACTTTGGTCAAGGAAAAAGACTCGGGTACGCTGGAACAACTGCTCATGACTCCAGCAGAATCGTGGGAAATATTGGTTGCCAAAATTGTGCCACTCTTAGTCATGCTAAATGGTTCTGTGCTACTGGCTGTCAGCCTCGGACAGTTGGTGTTTCAAGTGCCGTTCAGAGGCAATTTCTTTATTTATATGTTTGCTTCGAACATTTATATCTTCGTTGTAATTTCTATCGGGATTATTCTTGCCACTATTTCCAAAAATCAGCGCCAGGCAATTTTGACATCGTTCTTTTTCAATCTGCCGCTAATCCAGCTATCTGGTGCGCTGTCTCCGATTGAGAGCATGCCTGACTTCTTCAGATATCTTACGTATTTGAATCCATTGCGATACTACATTCAGTGCGTTAGAAATATCTTGCTGAAAGGCGTGGGTTTGGATGTTATCTGGAGGGACCTGGCAATTCTATTGATTTTTGCCACCGTTTTGCTTTCATTCAGTTCACTGCGATTCAGGAAACAACTTGGCTAATGTTAACCAGAGAGAGCAAAAGCATTGAACTCCATCATACCGCTTGGTATGATCGCTTTATGTTCAGAAAAGATCATCTGTGGCGTTTATTTATAGTTGGAGCGCTCAGTCTGTCGCTTCTTAAATGTCTTCCGGTCTGCGCTGAGGATCAGGTTCAACTTAGGCCTGCTCCGGCGGCGGTTAACGGCAGCGGTTCGGCCACAAAGAGTGCCAAGTCAGATTTTGATGAGCATTTGAAAAATTTGATGCGAGTCAAACGCGCACAGCCGACTCCTGCAGCAACTGGTGCTTCTAGTGCAGATACTGCGGCTGCGATGGGTGCACCAAATCAATCCGCTACTGATACTGCAGCTGGTGATGAAATTACAATCAGCGCCCCGAGACTGGAATCACTGATTTCAGTAAATGAATTTTTAAATCCCTTTAGTTTAGACGCTGCTACTTCCACTCCAATCACGCTAAAGAATGCGCTCGATATTGGACTAGATCGAAATTTAGATCTAGCAATTAGCCTCACCCAAACAAAGCAGAGTAAATTTTCATACTATTCTGCGCTCGGTAAATTCTTGCCAGATCCAACGGTTGGATTCAGCGAATATTTTGCGAGAGGGCACGTTGGATTGCCCTTCAATATTTTTGCAGCACAAGGAAATCTTGCATCTGGTGCTCTAGGCAATACTGCTCTTGGGGGCGCGGCCAGCACGATTTCCAGCAGTGGTAGAGATAGCACTGTCACAGTCAATCGGCCCTTCATCGTTATGCACGCCGGTGGTGAATTTTATGCTTATCGAGGCGGAAGTGTGTTGTTTGGCGCCTTGCAAGCGCGCAACACTTATCGCGCGAGAACTCAGGGCGAGCGGGCAACACTGAGTGATACTTTATTGACGATTGCGCAGAACTACTACAATCTCGTCCTTGCTGATACTGTTCTTCAGATTCGAATCGATGCCGTACGAACTTCTGAAGAACAGTTGCGAAGAAACCAGGCTCGTTTTCATTCCGGTCTTGCGACAAACCTGGAAGTTTTACAATCAAAGACTCAACTGTCTCGTGACAAACAAGCGCTGGTCGATCAGCAAATTGAACGACGATCCGCCGCCATAACCTTGTCCAACACCCTGAACCTTGACCTCGGCGGTGATTTGAAGCCTGCAACCAACGTCGTTCAAAAAGTTCGGTTGATCGATCCGCATTTAAGTGTCGGGCAGGTATTGCAAATGGCAATCGACCATCGTCCAGAACTTAAGGAGTACGAACAACTTCGGTTAGCCGCAAAAAAGGCAATCGTTGTTTCCACATCTGGGTTGCAACCAACAGTTTCGCTGAGCGGACAAGCCTATGGAATCGGTCCACCATCGAACGTGAATGCATTGGGCGTATTCGCTATCAATGCAAATTGGCGATTGAAGGGGTTGGCAACGGTGGACTCGATGGAGGCTGTGCGCGCGAAGTGGGAAGCGCGTCAGGCCGCTCTCCAATCGCAAAAGGAATTGCAAACAGTTTGCAGCCAGGTGCGAAATTCGTATTTGAAAATTCTGGATAAAGAGCGAAATATCGCCGAAGCTTCAAACGAAGTTACATCCGCAGCTGAAGAGTTGCGTCTGGCTGAGTTGCGCAAAACAAGCGGCTTGGGAATCAATTTGGATATTATCACAGCCCAGCGAGACTATACGCAGGCGAGAGTATCGAAAGCGCAAGCGATAATCGACTACAACATTGCGCAGGCGCAACTTTTGCATGACACCGGGCAGATTTCGATTGCCGGTCTGACATCTGGTCGCCTTCTCAGTAAATCTGATTTGTAGACCCTAACTAATGATGCAAAAAGGGAGGATTAAAACCCTCCCCTTTCGAATTTCTTTTGAACGAAACTAATTCATGCTTTTCTTCAAGTCACGCAGCTTCTGGTGGGTTCCTTCTTGCTTTGAAATGAGTTCTTGAGCAGCCATTTTGACAGCAGGATCAGAGTCTTCCAGTAGCTTTTTGTAATCGGCTAGACCTTTGTCTTCGCCTTCTTCAAGAACAGCAATAGTTGCTTTATCGCCTGCGAGTTTTGCTCCGCCTTCCATCATCTTCGCGAATGCGCCCCAGGCTCCAGAATTCTGAGCAGGCTCACCGCCTGCACTCTCAACCTTTGACACAAGAGCGGCTACGCGGCCCGAGTGACATGTTCTTGCGCATTCTAATTCTCTGGCGATAGCTGGATCGGTAATTTTCTCGAGAGCTTGACGGTATGTTTCTACCGCTGAGATTTCGCCTTTGAGAATTCCATTCAACTTATCGGCCGTGTGTGCAGTACCTTGCATATTCAGTTCCTCTAGTTAGTTAGTTAGTTAGTTAGTTAGTTAGTTATCGGGAACATGACGAGTAACCAAAGTCAAAGTTTCTCTATTGCACAATCTTTCTTTTATTGCAAAGTTTGCACTTGTTTTTCTATCTCATCTAGATGAGCTAAGCGCTGCTGAATAAGCTGAACTGGAAGTTTTTTCTGCTTGGACAGCTTGTGTTCGTAACTGTATCCAGCCAGCAGTGAAGCTGCGTTGCCGATTACAGCCGCGCCTGCGCCGACTGTACCGACTATTGCTCCGCAGTAGTACTGGTTGATCTGCTTACGCGGCTGAATTGGATAGTGATAATAGCCGTACGTTCCAAGAATCCCTTGCGTCAATAACGTGGCGCCGATTGCTGGTCCCAATGTCGATGTTTGCAGCGCTACCTTTTCAAGCTTGCGCATGGTTTTTGTTTCTGAGTCTAGTTGTTTTGTGAAGAGTTCGTTTGACTGGGTGTAGATTGCGACTCTTTGGGTCAATGGAAGAGATTGAATCAACGAACCTTCCGTGCCACCACTGACGGTTTCTAGATTTTTCAGGTCAGCAGCAAATTGATCTGGGCTAAAATCACTCGCGCCAACATCCTTTTTCAATGTCGTATACGCGTGTCGTCGAGCATAATATCCAGCCGCCTGGCTAATGATTGGTGTGACTGTTGCCATGCTGCCGGCGACGATGAACAGTACGTTCGCTGTTCCATTCAAATGCGGGCGCGCCAGAGCTCTGTAGGCTGTGTTGGCACCGAGCGCACCGATAGCGTTGTACGACGCATTGAGAAGGTAGAACATGTTTTGGTAGGTGCGGTACGCGCTCGTGTCAGCGTTGAAGTGAGAGTATTCGTTTACGAACGAACTACGAAGGTCGTGCAAAATTTTCCCTTCTGCCGCCACTCTGGCATATGAAGGATCGTTGGTATTAGCTGCTAGCAGTGCATCACGCTGCGCTAAGAGTTCGTCGATATGACGCAACTTGCTCGCAATGTATTTGTTCGCGGATTTTGGATCATAGCCATGCTTTTTGTTTTTGAGCATCTGCACGACATTCGAACTGAGTTCGAACATAGAGCCAGAACTCGCAATAATCGAAGTTGTTGTCGCTGCGGCAAGTGAGCCTCGCAAAGGTCTGGGGTCCAATTTGAGCGGTCGTTTTCTTCCCACGCCAAATTGATCCACGCCTGTCACTTCAAATGCAAGCAATCCAGCTGAGGCCGCTTCCTGCGAAAGAAAATATCGTAGCCGTCTAAATCGCGGTTGCTTCGCACTTTCCATTCTGAAATGCAAACTAAATCTTTCAATCTCTATTCCGCTTTGCAGAATTTCTTTAGTGTTTTTTGTGAACTGTTGACTAAATGATGAAGATGTTTCCTGCGCCGAGGTTTGTAATGCGCAACCCAACTGATACGGCAGGCAAACTATTAACGCGAGTAAAGTGCGCGAAAGCGCGTGTTGAAAGTAATTTTTTTGAACGGTTCTCCAGAAATTGGTCATGGGCTGCCCTGCTGAATATACGAGATGCCAAGCGCCTCTCGGCTTTGATGGCGCTAGTTTATCAGCTCAGCAATAGGATCACTGCTTTCAAGAGGCGTATACTGGTGATATCTATAATGTGCAAAACAAGGAGCCGTCATGAGCACTCTGCTTGAACAACTTCGCGAGATCACCACAGTCGTTGCCGACACAGGCGACTTCGACTCAATAACAAAATATAAGCCGCAGGACAGCACAACAAATCCATCGCTGATTTTGGCGGCATCGCAAATGCCGGGCTACTCGTCACTTATTGACGAAGTGTTGCAGCAAGCAAAGAGTGAAGTCGGCTCGAAAGGCTCTACCAAAGAGATCGCTAATTTTGCTTTCAAGCATTTGGCCGTTGCGTTCGGCAAAAAGATTTTGGGCATTGTTAAAGGTCGAGTCTCGACTGAAGTGGATGCGCGGCTATCATACGATACGAACGCAACCGTTGCACAAGCGCGCGAAATCATTCAAATGTACGAAAGCAGCGGACTGTCTCGCGAGCGCATCTTGATCAAAATCGCCTCAACATGGGAAGGAATCAAAGCTGCTGAGCGGTTGGAACAAGAAGGAATTCATTGCAACATGACACTATTGTTTGGCATGCATCAAGCTGTGGCTTGTGCTGAAGCAAAAGTGACTTTGATTTCGCCGTTTGTCGGTCGCATCTTGGATTGGTATAAGAAGGATACTGGCAAAGACTACAAAGGTGCCGAAGATCCAGGCGTCAAGTCTGTTACCGACATCTATCACTATTATAAAAAGTTCGACTACAAGACAGTGGTAATGGGAGCAAGTTTCAGAAACATCGATGAAATTATCGAGTTAGCTGGATGCGACTTGCTCACAATTTCTCCGAAACTTCTGGGCGAGCTAGATGCAACTGAAGGTAAACTCGAGCGCAAGCTTGATCCGGCCAGTTCGAAGAAGTCGTCAGTTGAGCGCATCTCAATGAATAAAGAAGTGTTCGACAAGATGCATAGTGAGAATGAGATGGCAAACGAGAAGCTTGCAGAAGGCATCAAAGGATTCAGCGAAGCGCTGGTTGAGCTTGAGACTTACTTAGAAAGTCGTCTTTCGCAACTGGCGGCTAAAGCTTAGAGCGACGAGTTTAATCTCAATACACTTGCGAAGAGTGATTCCAGAATCGGAGTCACTCTTTACTTTGTAATTTGGCAATCGCAATGCTAAAACTTTTGGAAATACTGCGAGCTTCGTTGTCTCACGAGGAACCAATGAACTAATTGTGTGGTCTTGCTTTCAGAACCAATTTGATAATGGATAAAGGAGTCGCTCGATGAGTAATACAGGTAAAGAAAGTATGGTGGCTGAAAAGGCAACTGATATGGATATCAGACAAGTGCTGCACCGCGACCACGTCAAGGTCGATGAGCTATTTTTTCAGTTTGCTAAAGCAGAGGATGACTCAGAGAAAAAATCTCTTGTTGACCAAATAATTCTTGAGCTAACACTGCACGCGAAGGCTGAAGAAGAAGTGGTCTATCCAGAAATTCGAGACGGCGAGGAAGAAGTCGAGTCAATGATGGATGAGGCGGACACAGAGCACCATGTGGTCAAGTTTCTTTTGGCTGAACTGGGCGGAATGAAGCCGTCTGACGATCACTTCGATTCAAAAGTGACTGTGCTTTGCGAATTGGTCAAGCATCACGTTGAAGAGGAAGAAAAAGAGATGTTCGAGAAGCTGAAAGATTTGGATAATCTAGCAGAGATGGCTGAAAAGTTTTTAGAACGTAAGTCAAGCTTGGCGGCTAAGCCTTTGCCTGAAGATTCGTTCCCAGTGATCGGTACACGCCACGAGCGTAAGTCGGCGTAACGAGTTTAGCTCGATGCGAGACTAGCGTGCGAGCTGATAAGAAGTGCGGCCTAGAACAATACGACAAGATACTTGGAGAGTAGTTATGACACTAGCGATAGCAAAAGCGGATCTGAAAAAGCCCGCAAAAAATAAACAGCAACAAAACGGCGGCGCCGAGTTCGACGAACACGACGAAGAAGAAGACGAGTCCGAAGGCACCAAGCTGGACCTGATTCAACTCGTCCACGACGATAATCAAAAGGTCGCAGAGTTGTTCTTCCAGTTCAGTCAGGCCGAAGAAGACGAGGAAAAGAAAGAACTTTTCGACAAGATAATGATGGGCTTAAAAGTGCACGCGCAACTTGTTGAAGAACTCTACTATCCGCTTCTTCCGGAGACGGCTACAGAAGAAGACAAAGAAGAAGCTGAGGAGCTCGTATTTGAGGCTGAAGCGAGCAATTATGTTGTGTCGATGATACTCGATGTGCTTGCCACCATGAAACCATCTGATCACTACTTTGCTGGCAAGATGTCAGTGTTGCACTGTCTTGCGAAAGAGCAGGTCAAACGCGAAGAGAAGGAAATGTTCGAAAAGTTGAAGGCTGCAGAATCTGAAATCGATTTTGAAGAATTCGGTTCCAATGCTGTCGAGCGACAGATGGAGTTGCAAGAAGAGTTCGCCGCGCAGGGCAAACGCTTAAAAGGCCGCGCCAAGTCAGCGAAGTCTGTCAAGGGAGCGAAAGCACAGGCGAAAAAATCTTTGACGAAGGCGTCCGCTAAATCTACAGCTAAGAAGAAATCTTCACCTAAGCCTAAGTCTGCAGCAAAGTCTAAAGCCAAAGCCACGCCTAAAGCTAGAGCTGGTGCCCAATCGAAGAAAGCGGCTGGTAAGGATAAATCTGGCGTAAAATCGAAGACTGGTGCGAAAGCAAAAACTGCCGGTCGCGCAACGGCTAAATCAGGCAAGAAGCCAGTTGGCAAAGCTGTTTCGAAGAAGGCAAGTAAGCGCGGAAAGTGACACTGATCGGCAACTCGAAGGGCTGCGAGGGGAAGAACTGCGAGCGAATTGCGAAGAGAATTGCTACGGCAATTCTCTTCCGTTTGAGATATTCACAACTCGACAGTATATCGAATCCTCGGGTGGCAATGCGTCTGAGAGCGTAGTCACGTAATCACGGTCGCAACACGTCAATGCTGCTGAAAAGGTGTATTATATTAGTCTACAAAAAATATATTTTAGGTCAGGTGGAAAATGCTCTTTGTTTCAAACCACACAGTTCGCATTGCCTTGGTATCTGTATTAACTGCCGCAACGGTAAGTTTGAACGGAGCTCTGGCGAGTTACGCGGCGAAGATTCCTCCAGGTGTTTCTTACGACGATAAGGGAACACAGGCAAGCGGTGAACCTCAGGCTAACCGCGGGGCCGCAGACGAGACGCATCAAGTCAGTGGTGGCACCATTCCCACTATGACAACGCAGCACGGCGTCCCTATTTCAGACGATCAAAATTCTCTGAAAGTGGGCCCGCGTGGACCAGTGCTTTTGGAAGACTTTGTCATGCGCGACAAAATTTTTCACTTCGATCATGAGCGAATTCCAGAGCGCGTTGTTCACGCGAGAGGATTTGGAGCTCACGGTTATTTTGAGCCTTACAAATCCCTTGCAGATGTCACCAAAGCAGATTTATTTCAACGTCCAGGTGAGCAAGTTCCAGTATTCGTGCGCTTTTCCACAGTCGCCGGTAATAAAGGTTCTGGAGATCTCGCTCGCGATGTGAGAGGCTTTGCCGTCAAGTTTTACACTAAACAGGGAAATTGGGATTTGGTTGGAAACAACATCCCTGTGTTTTTCATTCAAGATGGAATGAAGTTTCCCGATCTTGTGCACGCGGTGAAAGATGAACCGAACACTGGTTTTCCCCAGGCTGCCAGCGCGCACGATAACTTCTGGGACTTCATTTCGTTGACACCCGAATCCATGCACATGATTATGTGGGTAATGTCTGATCGTGCGATTCCACGATCTTTTCGCTTCATGGAAGGCTTCGGCGTCCACACCTATCGACTCGTAAACGCAGAAGGGAAGAGCACCTTTGTCAAATTCCACTGGAAGCCAAAACAAGGTTTGCAATCGGTGATGTGGAACGAAGCGGTGAAGATCAATGGTGCCGATCCAGATTTCCATCGACATGATTTGTGGAATGCAATTCAGGCAGGACAATATCCAGAGTGGGAATTGGGCATGCAATTGTTCGATGAAGATTTCGCCAAGAAATTCGATTTCGATGTCTTGGATGCGACGAAAGACATTCCTGAAGAGCTAGTGCCAGTGCAGAAAGTTGGCAAAATGGTTTTGAACAAAACTGTCGATAATTTCTTCGCGGAAACAGAGCAAGCCGCATTCTGTACGAATAATATAGTTCCAGGAGTGGACTTTTCGAACGATCCACTTTTGCAGATTCGAAATTTTTCGTACTTAGATACGCAGCTATCACGTCTTGGTTCAACCAACTTTACACAATTGCCGATTAATGCACCAAGATGCCCTGTGATGAATTTCCAGCAAGACGGGCATATGGCGATGAGCAATCCGAAAGGACGCGTCAATTACGAACCAAACTCCTGGGGCGGACCTCGAGAGAATCCGACCAGTGGATTCAAGTCGTATCCGGCCGAAGAAAGCGGACAGAAATTGCGGGTTCGTCCCGAATCATTTGCCGATCATTACAGCCAGGCGAGACAGTTTTATGTCAGTCAAACACCTATCGAACAAACGCATATCAGTGACGCCATCACTTTTGAACTTTCGAAAGTTGAGAAGCCAGAAATTCGCACTCGCATCGTAGGACATCTCGAAAATATCGACAAGGGATTGGCTGAAAGAGTGGCTGCAGGCCTGGGGATGAAGAATCTGCCTGCCGCCGCTGCCACTGCGCATCCGGCTAAAGCCGATTTGCCACCATCTCCAGAATTCAGCATCATAAAAAATGGACCCACGAGTTTTAAGGGACGAAAACTTGGCGTTCTTGTGACTGATGGCGTCGATGCACGGCTAGTCAATTCACTGCGAACTGCTGCCAAAAACATCGGTACCGAGGTGGCAATCGTGGCTCCGACAATCTCTGGTGTGGAGGCCAGTGACGGCACGCACATTAAGGCAGATGGGCGGCTAAATGGCAGTCCTTCCGTCATGTTCGACGCAGTAGCAATACTTACGTCAATCGATGGTGCCAAGAAGCTTTCAACTGATTCAAATGCAAAGGATTTCATATCTGATGCATACGCTCATTTGAAATTCATTGCTTTCAACGGAGAAGCAGCTTCACTGGTTGAGAAAGCTGGAGTTGCTACGTCGAAAGACGAGGGCGTAATGCCTTTAAAAGATGCGACTGATGCAAGTAACTTCCTGTCGAGCTGCAAAAAGCTGCGCGTCTGGAGTCGCGAACCGAAAACCAAAATGGCTGCTCTTTGAAGCTGCAAGTTTAGGCTCCGGTCATAGGCCGACTTAATCTTCAGGTGAGAAGCTTAATCTGCGACATGTAGCCACCCGCCAGGGCGTGAATTGCGGTGCGCCGCTTAACGCTCCACGCGGCTCTGGGAACAAATGATTCGCCGGCTCTTTCTTCACCTCTGAAATCGAGATGAGCAATCTCGATAGTCGAGTTTAGCTGTGCAGTGACCTGGCAGCACTCGCACATGGAGGCAAAAAGATGGAACGAGCATTATCACTTGCATGGTCAAGCATGGTTCACATGACCGACGGATTCTTTGCGAGATTACCAAACATTCTTGTGGCTATCGCCACTCTTACGGCGTTCGTATTCGGTGCGAGACTAGCTAGGAAGTTAGTTCTCAATCTATGCAAACGAACACGGTTAGACGAAACGCTCTGTCACGCACTTGGCACCATCATGATCTTTTTTGTCAATCTGCTCGGTGCGCTCGTCGCTGCCACTATTGTGTTTCCCAGTTTCAGCCCAGGAAACTTAGTGGCTGGCTTGGGAATAACCTCCGTCGCCGTCGGCTTTGCTTTCAAAGATATTCTCGAAAACTTTTTCGCTGGAATTCTACTACTTTGGCAGAAACCGTTTCGAATAGGCGATGAAATCCGCACCAACGGTTTTGAAGGTACTGTCGAGGATATCGACATTCGTTCTACCAGAATGAAAACGAGCGATGGTGAGCTAGTTGTGGTGCCAAACGGCGCGATGTTGTCGAGTCCGATTGTGGTGCTCACTGGCTTCGCCGAGCGTCGGGTCAAAATGACGGTAGCCGCGCCTGCAGGAAAATCTACCGATGAGATGCGTCAGCTGATTTTAGATGTTTTGAGGAAGTCAGAATTTGTTCAGAAGGAACCTGAACCTCTGGTATATCAAACATCGCTCGGCTCTTCTCTCGATATCTTTTTCTGGGCTAACTCCAGATCAAGTTCCCTGCAACGTGCGATCGACGAAGTCGCCAGTTCCATCCAGCGAGTAGTGAGCAGCAAACCAACTGTAGAGCAATCACCAGAGAGCAAACCTGAGATAACGGAAAGTAAGTCTGACGGTAAACGCGTGGCGGCTTAATTCATTCACCATATATGGTTGCACATTTTCTGGCACATCTTCGCTGCAGCTGATTGCTCAATTTTCTAGTTTGTCAAATGAGCAGAAGTCTCAGGAACAATCTTGAAACTTCATGGAACCGATGCTAAAACCCTGCGTCAAGATGTTCGAACGGAAGCAAAGGTAACCGCGTCTCAAACTCGTTTTCACTCCTGCTTCGAATTAAGTCACTGTGTATTCTGCACCGCATTTAGTGAGTGGAGATGGAGGTTTTTATGCGTACATCAGCTCTTCTGTTTGGAACTTCGATTGCTTGCTTGTTTGCGACAAGTGTCTCGGCTGCTGCCATCATCAATGGTTCAGTGGCTGGTAAGGGCACTGGTATTTCTACTGCCTCTGGTGCATCAGGCTCATCGTTTGTGGTGGCACCCTTTACCGCGGGTTCGACTGAGTTGTTCAGCTCGTCCATCGTGAATGTTAGTAATGGCATTGTCGGCACGCTTCCGACCCTATCTGGCAACAATGCGGGTTCAGCTCCTCAGGGCGGACTTGGCACTAAGCAGGGCGGTTTAGGTTTTGCCACTATTGGTGTCGCCTTTGGAAAAGGAAGCATCGCTGATTCGAGTGGAAATGCCAACTCTTCGAGCAGTGCAGGATTCTCTACTGCAAACAACACCTCTGGAACAAGCAGCTCAGGATTTTCCTCGGCAAACAATACGTTGGGTACAAGCAGCGCTGGTTCTTCCAACAGTAACAATGCCGCTGCGACTTCATCTTCAGGTGTGCGCCCACTTCTCGTTTTGACAAGTCTCGTTAACTCAACTGACCCTCGCATCGGTAGTGCTGGCGCAGTCTTTCAGGGCATCGCTAATACGCAAATAAGCACAGTGACATTCCAATTTGGCTCAGTTGCAGCGGCAGCAGGACAGTCAGGAGCGAGTAACAGTGTTTCTCCGTTGCTTGCGATAGATGACCAGCCAAACGGTTCAGCAGTGACGACGCGCTATCTTCCAATTTCGAGCGGTACAGTTTCAAACGCTCGCAATGGCGTAGGTCTAACGACTGTAACTTTCAATGCTAATCAACTGCGTACCACTGGTCAAGTGCAGCGCATCGGAGTGGTGTTGTCTCAACGTGGAACGGTAGCGATCGATAACATCACCGTCAATGGTGCAGCTGCAAATGGAATTTTGGCTCAGGCACAACAGTCATTTCCGTTCTAACCGCGACAGAGCTGCATCCTCGACAGTGTCAAATGTCTTGTTCTAATCACCAGCGCTTGAATAGCTCAGGACTGGTGATTTCTGATCGCCGAAAGGATAGCGATCGCGATCCGATTACCTTCAAGCGCATCTTTAATCAAATAGTTGTCCGCTCCGGCTTCCATTGTGGCTGCCAGAGTGGTTCTATCATTGTCTCCAGTGACAACAACTATTGGTTTATCGGGGAAAGATTTTTTTGCTTTCTTGAATGTACTCAGTCCGGTCGATTCCGGAAGACCAAGATCTAACACCACTGCGTCGAAACTAAGTGACTCAGCTTTGCTTGTCGCCATGGTCAAAGACGCTGCTTCTTCTATGGCGAAATTGTACTCCTGTACACCCTGGAGGTGATGCCGCATCAGCAGCGCATCTGTGGGGCTGTCTTCGATCAATAATATGCTTATGGTTCGGTTGTTCACGTGCTTCCGCTGCTTATGGATTTGGTGGGAGTGTGACGACGTGGAAGAAAAATTCTTTTATCCGTTTAGCGACTTCTAAAAATTTCTCGAAATCGATAGGTTTGGTAACGTAGCAACTTGCTTGCAGTTCATATGACTTGAGCACATCCTCTTCATCTTCAGATGTAGTTAAAATCACAACTGGAATACGCCGTAGTCGCGAGTCTTCTTTCAATTCTGCTAGCACTTGTCGTCCGTCTTTTTTCGGCATGTTCAAGTCGAGCAAGATTACGTCGGGTGTTTGTACGTCTTTGTACTTACCTTCTTTGCGAACGTATGCGAGTGCTTCCACACCATCTTCAACTATTGTCAGTTCGTTGAGCAGCTTTCCGTTTTTAAACGCCTGCCTTGCCAATTCTGCGTCGGTTGGGCTGTCTTCCGCCATGAGTATTCGGATTGCTTTAGTTGGTGCTGTCGTCATTTTTATCTCCGATTTTTAGAATAGGCAATGTGAAAAGGAAGGTCGTTCCTTCTCCCACTTTGGACTCAACCCAAATTCGCCCGTGATGTCGCTCTACAATTTTTTTGCACACTGCTAATCCAATTCCGGTACCTGGAGCCTCTGTTCTTCCTTGTAAGCGTTGGAAAATGACAAAGATCCTCTCGGCATGTTCCATATCAAATCCGCGCCCATTATCTTCGACCGAAATCACGTTTTCCATACCGTTGACTTCAGCCTTAATTGTGACAAATGGATCGGCGGTTGAGCGAAACTTTATTGCATTGTTGATCAGATTTTGAAATAGCTGTGCCAGTTGCGTTGGATCGCCGTTCACTGTCGGCATTTTATCGAAGGTGACCGTCGCTTTCGTCTCTTCGATCGTCACCGACAGGTCTTGTTTGACGCGGCTTGCGATCTCTTCTAAATCGACGGTGACAAAGTCTTTGCCCCTCGATTCGATTCTGGCGTATGAGAGCAAATCATTGATGAGAGTGCGCATCCGTTGCGAACCTTCGACGGCATGATTGACCCAAACGAGTGACTCTTCGTCGAATGTTGCTTTGTTCTTGGCAGCAAGCAGCTGTACGAAACCACTGACTGCACGCAGTGGCTCTTGCAGGTCGTGAGATGCAACGTAGGCAAATTGTTGCAGATCGGTGTTCGAGCTGACAAGTCGTGTGGTTGCATCTTTGAGTGCTTTTTCAATGCGCTTGCGCTGCTCGATCTCCTTATTCAGCTCTGAGACACGATTCTTCTCTTCTTCAAGAGCTTTGGTGCTGATTTTGAAGACCCAGATCAGAATTCCTAGTGCGATCAGCGACAACACCCCGATTGACGCCCAGACCAACTCTTGTGCTCTTGCGAGTTCAGCAATTCTTCGATCGAGCAGCTTTGTTTTGCGAGTTGCAATCTCATTTGATACCTGGCGGAATCTATCCATGATCCGCTTCCCTTCACCCTCTCCGACGAGAATCGCTCCATTTTCTTTACTGGCATCTGCGGTAACAACTACCTTCTTTGAATAGGCAATTTTTTCTTCTGCGATTTTGCGAAGGTTTGCGTACGGTTCGGCATCATCTGGTTCTCGTAAAAGTTTTCCCAGTGCGTCAAGGTGATCGTGCGTGTTTTTGATGCCCCATCGGTAGGGTTCTAAAAATTCTTTTCTGAGCGTTAGTGCGTAGCCGCGGTTTCCAGTTTCTACGTCCAAGAGGGAGGTTAAAGTGTCCTTCAGTTCGCAGAGCACTTGATATGTTCTGAGGGTGGAAGCGTTCAATGTCGCCAATCTCGACGAAAGATAAGACATAGTGCCAATGCTGACTAAAAAGAGCGCGGCAACTGCGATGAGTCCGCGCAAAGTTTTTTGAGAGGCAGTGAGTGACATTGTATTTTCGTGTGTCTGGTAGATACTAACTTACACCATTGAACACCGCTGTACACCATGGTCTACCGCCGCTTGTGGATTAACAACCACAGCGCCGATTAAGCAGAGCGGGGATAGGATGGCAGTTGCAGGATCTTTTCTTTAAATGCAGATTGTCTTGACTGTCGGTAATCATCCTAACGGGTGCTTGGCATCTTGCGCACGGCTGCTACTGTATAGGTAGACCTCAGTGCAACCAAGTGTTTGAAAATTGCGACTCATCTGTTGTAGATTGTTTGCCAGGTGAGGTCAAGATACATCGCGCCGCATTTGTTGCGCCGTATTTGTGAGACTCTGTGGAAAATCCATTTATAGACCCGAGCGAATGTGAACTGGAACAGATTCAATTTATTGAATCGATTCAGCCGTTTGGCTCGTTGCTAACGGTCAATCAAAGCCATGTGATAACACACGCCGCTGTTGTCGACAAATTTGGTTGGACGGCAGAGCAATTGATCGGCCGAAATCTCGACATCGTTTTGCAAGATTCGTCGCGCATTTTCGACATGATAAAAGATCGAACCGAGCCGACAAGTCCATTCCTCTTGCGCGAGCTCAAATCGCGACAGTGGCTGAGCTGCATTGCTCATCAGCAAGGTGACTCTATTATTCTTGAATTGGAGTTTGTGCCAGCCGATCAGGTAGATATCGCGTCGCTTAAATTTATGAGTGAACGACGCGATTCGATCGCGTCCTACTTGTCGTATATTGCGGAAAATATGCGCGTTGTGACTGGATACGATCGTGTAATGATCTACAAATTCGGTCTGGATTGGCATGGCGAGGTTGTTGCCGAGTCGTTGAGTTCAGCCGGATATTCCTTTTACGGTCATCACTTCCCAGCATCTGACATTCCTGCAATTGCTAGAAACCTTTTTACGCAGATGTGGGTGCGGATGATTCCTGATGTCGATGCGGATGCGATCCCGCTAATAGGAAAGTTTGATGCAAAGCTGGATTTGAGCAAAAGCGTTTTGCGTGCAGCATCGAACATCCATTTGCAATATTTACGCAACATGGACGTTGCCGCTTCAATGACGATGTCGTTGATTTGCGACGGTAAGTTGTGGGGACTGATTGCGTGCCACCACTTTTCACCCAAGTATATGGTCGCTGAACAGCGCGCCGTGTGCTCATTGCTTGCAAAAATCATCTCATCGCGAATTACTACATTGTCAGTTTCTGCCACCATTGAGGCCACAGATAAACTTGCTGCGGTGAGCAACGCTTTGTCATCAACATTGGCGACTGCAGATTTCGTAGAAGCGGTGCGAGACAATAAACATAGTCTATTCAAGTTCGTTCAATGTGATGGTTTCAGCTTCGTTGGTGAAGATTGGTCTATGGCTAGTGAAGCTCATGCAATGTCGCCCGATGAGCTGAGCCTGTTGATCAAGGTTTTCAACCAGGCGAAAGTTGATATAGTCGCCACTGATTCGATACAGAAAACTTTTCCTGAGCTGTCTAACTTGCAGACGGTTGCCGCTGGTGTTCTTGCGATTAAAGTTGTAAATAACTGGTTCGTCTGGAATCGGCATGAAATCGTTCGCTCATTGTTATGGGCTGGAGATCCCAACAAGCCGCTTTATATGAACGACAAATCTGAGTCTCTCAGTCCGCGACTGTCATTTGAATCGTGGAAAGAAACTGTGCGCGGCACATCGGCATCTTGGGAGCAGTTTGAAATAACAGCAGCTGACAGATTTCGCCAGATGCTTATTGCTGGTGTAGAGAGTAAAAGGTCTAAACCACGTGCAGATGCTCATGAATATCTGAGATTGATTCGAACCTCAATCGATAACCAGGCTGCAGAGCTGCAGAATCAGTTCAAGAATTTAGACCTGAAAAACCTTGAAGCTTGATCAGTCCGCGACGAATTGATTGTTTGTAACCGCCGCGTTTTCGATCATCGTGGTCAAGGGATTCGGAGAAAGCACAGATTGGCTATTCTTGCCGGTTTGCTTTTCGATTCCGATCCCGCCTTCCCTTGGCAGCAATCGATTTACCAATGATAAAATGTCTGCAGTTTCTTCTGGAAATATTGCCTGAATTTTCACTGCTAGCTGTGCCGGAAGGGTCAAGATTACCTCTGCGTCGCCGTTGCGACATCCCTCTAATATGTTTTTTGCTGCAGACTCGGCAGCTGTCGATAGCAAAGGCAGCCCGTTCAATGTGCTGAACCACGCGTACTCGAGCTTGTTATGTCCTTTGAACTCTGCCTGAAGATGGCTGCCCGTGCGCATCAATCCAGGGCATACTGTAGTTACGGTGATGCCATCCTTCATCACTTCGCTGCGCAATCCCTGAGAAAAACCAGCGAGTGCAAATTTACTGGCGGAGTAAGGAAGAAGGTGAGGGACACTAATTTTTCCGCCGACAGATGAAATATTGACTATGCGACCGAAGTGTTTTTCGCGCATCGTGGGTAGTACCGCCATGGTCGTATATAGTGACGCGAAAAAATGATTGTTCATCGTATCTTTGAAATCCGCAACCGTCATATCCTCGAGGGGTCCAACCTGGATAACTCCAGCATCGTTGATCAACACATCAATAGTTCCGAAGCGCTGCAGAACTGCCGCGATGGCTGAGTTCACTTGCTCTTCTGATCTGACATCACATGTGAAGTACTCTGCGGTCGTGTATGTTTGAAGCTCATCACATGCCACCTGCAACTCCTTTTCGTCGCGAGCAAGCAGCGCTAACTTTGCGCCCTCTCGTGCGAGTTGGCGTGCCATAGCTAATCCCAATCCTCGTGAGCCGCCCGTGATGACAACGACGCGATCGTTGTATGAGATTCGCTTGAAGGATTTTATTGCCGCTCGTCCAATTGAAACCGCGCCAAGTAGCGCTGAGATGGCGACGAATTTGTTTGTCTTGAACACAGGACACCTCGCAGTTCAATGTATGTAAGTTAGATGTGGACGCAACCTTTTCTGTGCAGTTCCCAATAATAAAGAGAGCTGGTCGCAATATGCGCCAGCTCTCGCAAACCTTTTTGAATGACTTCTATATCGTTGTTCGACGACCAGTAAGCATGTCGAATACGAAGATGAACAAAGCCAAGACCAGCAAACCGTGGATGAATCCGCCACCGATGTGGGCTACAAGACCAACCAGCCAAAATAGAACTAGCAACGAAATTAGTGTGTAAAGCATTTTATTGTCCTCAAAGTTTCGGTGTGTGGGATTGAAGACTCTCGAAGGCCAGCTTGGTTCCAACCGGAATAGGTAAAAATCACGAAATCACGCGGTAGGTAACGGGTTCTAACGGTTTCTTTTCACTTCTTGTCCTTTGTATAGATGATGTTGTCGTGAAGTAGCAGGACGCGATTTTGAGATTGTTTTATTGAAGCGGATTGCACCACATTCGGTGTCGCCGTTGCGTAAGTGCGATTATAGAGCTCTCTTGAGCGGAAATGAAAACGGCTTCCATTCTTACTGCGGAAGATTGACTATTCAAGCACTTCTTCGCCTGTTAATTTTGTAGAGAATGGCAAATTTCGATGTAGAATGGTATCAGAACCATTAATCCAAATTCTCGAGGAAAACAAATATGGGCGAAAAGTGTTGTGATGCCGACTGCAAGAAGTGTAGTGCTAAAGAGTGCGCCAAGTGCGAGAACTGTGAGTGCTGTTGCTCTTGCTGTTCATGTTCGAAATCAGAAAACTGCAGCTGCGCGAAATAGGATGATTATGCGGCGCTTGCGGAGCATTTGAGCAGATGGTCCGCCTCTTCATCCCTGTGCAGTAGGCGCAGCAGCGACGCGTAATTAGCCAATGTAGAGGTAACTTCGCCTTGATCTGCTCTTAATCGGGTCAAGCTTGACAGCGACCGCTTGTACATCCGCTCGGATGCTTCGTAACTGCCGGCCGCCTGATGTAAGACTGCCAAAATGTGCCCTGCAATGGCAACGTCGAGGTTGTCGTCTCCGTAGGCTTTCTGGAGGATGAAGAAAGACTTCCTGCCGTAAGCCTCTGCCTCGACAAAATGACTTGCCTTAAAATGCGATTCGGACAGACGGGTTAGTGAAAGATTCGTCTCCAGGCTGCCCATGCCATGCAGCCTCTCCTCCGCATGAAGTTGCTGCACGAGGTATTCCAGGCAGAGGTCATCATCGCCGCTGCTCCAGAGAATCTCAGTCAACGGTCTGAGTGTTTCTACTAGAAACACATCGCCCTGGGGAAATTTCTCGAGATAAGCTAGTGCCTCAACTAATTTGTCTTGGGCGAGTCTGAGGTCATTTGTTTCGCAAGCAGCCTGCGCTTCGTCTATTAGTATATTCCACTGCATATTAAATTACCTTGAGAACGGATCACGGTTATTCCCGAAAAAAGTGTCAACGAATACGGGTGGTAGATGCGAATAACATTAGACGTGAGATTAATTCGAACTGTCCCGAGTCCGTTTAACCGCGTGGATTGCATCTACGATACGCGATTGTAAGTTGTGAACGATTGCACCGGTAAATTGCGTAAAATTTAGTGCACTGAATATGGTGGCGTAATTGTTCGCGGAGGTTTAATCGTGTAACGTCATATAGAGCTGAGCGAGCTGCTGAGAACGCGTATCTGTATTCTCATGTTTTAATGAGACGATGACAGAATTATCAAACCAAAATCGAACCCAAAGTTTGAAGCTATCCGACATTGCGACTCGACACGGCGTCAGCCTGGATGCGGTGATGGCGATTTATGATGGACTGCGTCGGAGCAATGGGTCCATGGCTCAGTTCAGCCATCCCGAGCTTGGCGGTATGGGTCAGTGGTCATCTGGGATGCTCATGATCGGTGAGTTTTCTAACTCGGTTTTGAAAGAAAAGGTTCAGGCTATTTGCGCTGAACTTTCGGAGCTGGTCGCGGGGAGTTCCTCGAGAGAGATGACGAAAGAGTCTGCGGAGACAAGGAAACCGATGGAGGCATTAAGAACTGTGGAACCAATCCAACCGATAAAGCCGATGGAACCGATGGAATCATTGACACCCATGGAACCATTGAAGCCGATGCAACCGATGAAGCCACTCAAACCATTCGATAACATCCAGTGGTGGCCGAGTTCTTTAGGAACACCGAGTTCGGCTGGTTCTCAAAACCAGATTCGCTACGCATACTTTCCTGCGACTAATCGGTTGGCAATCGAGCAGAATGGCAAAGTCACCACATTTGATACCGGTAGACACAAAATCCATGGTGCATCCCAAGCACAAGGCGAATCTACTACGCTGGCATTTGACAGCCAGCTTGGACGTGTGACTTTATCCGACTTGACCGAAGTATCCACACCGTCTAGTTGAGAAGAGGTGGCGCCTGGCTTGCTCTGGCGGGTCTGAACTTTCTGGCCGGGGAGACTTACTGTTCTTCGCTCTCTAATGTATTCTTGTAGGGTGATCACCCCTTTAAGAAGCACCTTTTACTATGTCGACGACCTCGTGGATTCAAGCCAAAGATGACGCTTTGAAAGCTGAAGCTGAAGGTGATTACGCCTCAGCCGTGACGAATTGGTTGAGGGCAATAGCCCTCTTACGTGGAGCAGAGGCTGATGTCAAAATTCTCTGCACAGCCCTGGAGCGACTTGCTAACGTTTATGTGCAAGACAAAACCGCTGATTTGGCGATAGAGCCGCTGCGTGAGTCTTTAGCGATCAAAATCAAAGAGCTTGGACATTTGCATTTGGCAGTTGCCCACGTGCAAAACGAACTTGCGAAAGTGCACTTCTTGTCGAAGAACCTCGAAGAAGCCGCCGTACTGGCAACTGAGTGTTTGAAGTGTTACGAGTCTGGATACGGTGAAGATAGTCAGGAAGCGGCTACGATCGCCCTCAACCTGGCGGCCACTTATCACCTTGGTGGACTGTTCGCGGAAGCCGAACCTCATTACAAGCGCTGTTTGACGATTCGAACCAAAATCTTAGGCGCTGACAATCCTCTCACTGTGAAGGTGCTTCAAAATTACGCCAAACTTTTGCGAGAAATGCATCGACCGCAAGAAGCTGATTTCCTCGATCAATGTGCTTTCGGATCGATTACGGGAAGTTGGAAGACTATCGAGATACCAGAAAATGAGGCTGTCACCAAGATTGACGTTTGCGAATTCTGCGGCAGCAAGTTGGACGGCGCGCCAAAATGCAATAAGTGTGGCACGGTAGTAGCCACGGCGTAGCACTGAATGCGATACCACAGGGAGCGCCGGCTTCCAAACCGGCTTTGACCGCCGCTTTATTTTGCTTTTAAGAACTTGTTGTGTAATTGCCCGCAGGCCGCGTCGATATCGGTACCGCGCTCCAATCTTATTGTCACTGTTTTGCCGGTGCGCTCTGCTAATTGCTTGAACTTTAGCTGTGCTTCGCGTGAGGGGCGTTCGTACATAATTTCGCCTAGGTTGTTCTCGGTCGGATTGAATGGAATCAAGTTGATCATGCAATGAACGTCTCGTACCATTTCGGCTAACGCTTTTGCTTGCTCAGGTCTGTCTGTAACCCCAGCCAGCAGTACATATTCGATGGTTACTCGGCGTCTTGTCGAATCTGCATAATCCTTGAGCGACTCGATCAGAGGACCAAGCGGATATTTTTTTGTAATCGGCACAATTTCTTCGCGTGTTTTCGAATCGGGCGCATGTAGCGACAAGGCCAGGCAGACAGGCAGGTCTTCGTCGCGCAATCTTTCTATTCCAGGAATAACTCCAGATGTAGAAACTGTGATGTGACGAGCTCCGATTCCAACTGATTCGATCAACGTGTGGATAGATTTGATCACCTCTTCTGTGTTGAGAAGCGGCTCCCCCTGCCCCATGTAGACGATGTTCGCAATGCGTTTTCCTGACTCGCGCTGAATCATCATGATTTGATCGACAATTTCTTGGGCAGTTAAGTTGCGTTTAAATCCCAAATAACCGGTGGCACAGAAAGTGCAACCCACCGCGCATCCGACCTGGCTGGATACACATGCCGTCAGTGTAGTGCGGTCGTTGAACGACATCAGCACTGACTCCACGATTTTGCCGTCAGGAAGTTGAAAGAGATACTTGCGCGTTTCGTCGCGGCTGACTTGAAGATGAGCGATTTCCAAGCATCCGATTCTCGCTACTTGTTTCAGCTTTTCTCGGACGGGGGCGCCCAGGTTGGTCATTTCATCGAATGACGATACGTTCTTCGCATAAATCCACGTGTGAATCTGCGCGGCTCTGAACTTGGGCAGTCCCAGCTCCTGCACGAAAACCTCGAGTTCGGCAAGCGACATGCCAGATAGCGCTTTTAGGCTCTTTGACTCAGTATCGTTATCGTTTGAAGTGGACAATCTAAATATTCTCTGTAGGCGCGTTTGAGCGGTGCAAAACAGTCGTGCCCGCAATCGCGCACTGGACTGAGTATATCAATAAGTGACTGAGATTAATTTGGAGGCTGATGTGAAGGTTAACGGCTTCCTTTCGTGCAATTCAAATGGTGATGATATGTAAATCCGAAGTCGCAAATCCTCTGCCACGCCAGTTTCCTAATGTGGGAGCAATTTTGTGGTCTGTGCAGGCGCCGCTCTGCGGCTCGCCAAGTGGCTGCCCGTCGGGTTGTCAAAGGGTTGCGTGCTAAAATGAAGGGCTGTTGAGAGTGATGGAATCAAGGCAAGCTCAGAAAAATCGGTGGTCTACCCCGAATTCAAAAGCAGTTAGCCGTTGGAGAATGCAATTAAATGTCAGAATTCGAAGACCGGGCGCGTGGATGGCTTAAGGGGTTGCTCGGCGACACGAACGAGAAGCGCGTAAAGTTTCTTCGTGGATATGTCGAGCAAGCGAACCATTTCGAGCCGCTTATCGAAAAGTTGAGTGACGATGACTTGCGCGGCAAGACTGCCGAGTTCAAGAACAAAATCGAAAACGCGCTCAAAGACGTTGCAAACGTAAAGTTGATTGCTGACGACGTTCCCAAAATGCCTGGGCAAATTCGCACCACGCAAGATAAACAGTTGGGCGTTATTCTCGAACAGATTTTGCCGGAAGCTTTTGCCGTCTGTCGCGAAGCTGGAAAGCGCGTTTTGAACATGCGTCATTTCGATGTTCAGTTCATGGGTGGAGCGGCGCTACACTTCAACAAGATTGCAGAAATGAGAACTGGTGAAGGTAAGACGCTCGTTGCGACGCTACCAGCCTATTTGAACGGATTGTCTGGACGTGGAGTTCACGTCGTCACTGTAAACGATTACCTGGCTCGACGCGACGCCGAGTGGATGGGGCAGCTCTATCGCTTCCTCGGACTATCGACTGGTCTGATCTATTCTCATCAACCTGAACAAGAGAAGTTTGAGGCGTACCGCGCTGATATCTCATATGGTACCAATCACGAATTCGGTTTCGATTACTTGCGCGATAACATGCGCACTTCGCTCGATGAACTAGTGCAGCGTCCCTACTACTTCTCAATCGTTGACGAAGTCGACAACATTCTTATCGACGAAGCCAGAACGCCGTTGATTATTTCTGGTTTCCCAACCGAGTCATTCCAAGAAATCTATCTGAAGATGGCGCAGATCTCGCCGATGTTGCAGAAAGGTAAGGACAAAGAAGACGAAGATTGCGATTACTGGGTTGATGAAAAAGGCAAGAACGTTTTGCTTACCGAACGCGGCATCATCACAGGCGAAAAAGTTCTTGGTGTTCCAGATTTGTTCGATGTGCACTACAACTTTGCTCATCACCTCGTTCAGGCATTGAGAGCTAAAGAGCTCTACAAGCTCGATACCGACTATGTAATCAAAGAGAACGAAGAAGGCAAACCTGAAATCACGATTGTTGATGAATTCACCGGTCGCATGATGGTTGGTCGTCGTTGGAGCGATGGTTTACACCAGGCAATCGAAGCTAAGGAGCAAGTTCCGATCCAGGAAGAAACTCTGACATACGCTTCGATTACATATCAGAACTTGTTCCGTCTCTATCCGAAACTGTCAGGCATGACGGGAACGGCGATGACTGAAGCGGCAGAATTCAGCAAGATCTATAACCTTGATGTCGTGTCGATTCCAACTAACAGAAACAACGTGAGAGTAGATAACGCCGACGTAATCTACAAAACTGAAGTGCAGAAATTTATTTCTGTTGCTGAAGAAATCGTCGAGATGCACGAGATTGGTCGACCTGTACTGGTAGGTACAACAAGCATCGACAAATCAGAGCTGCTCGATGAACTGCTCGGCAAGCCGCAAGGAATGCAGCAATATCTCGTCAATAAAATGAATAAAGTTGCTGGGATGATCAAGCGCGACAACCTGGCGGGTCCAAGCATCGACGCGTTGATGAAGACGTTCGAGCGTCCCGGCATGATCGATATGCCTAAGTTCGAAGAGACCTGCAAACAGGTCGAGAAGGATTTTCCGAAAAAAGATGAGTTCATCGAACGTTGTTATTCGACATTGAAGACCGCAAAGGTCGTTGCAGCGATTCGAAAAGGGCTTGGACACCACGTCTTGAACGCCAAGCACCACGAGAAAGAAGCGATGATCGTCGCTCAAGCTGGCAGGAAAGGTGCCATCACTGTTGCCACCAACATGGCAGGTCGTGGTACAGACATCCTGCTTGGTGGTAACGCTGAGTACATGGCCCGCGAAAAACTTCTCAAAGAAGATTTGCAACCAGAGACTCCTGAATTTGAAGAACGCTTGAAAGCACTGACCAAGGAGATAAAGGTCCAGATCACTCCTGACCACGACGAAGTTGTGGCTATGGGCGGACTCCACATCATTGGTACTGAGCGCCACGAAGCACGTCGAATCGACAACCAGTTACGTGGTCGGGCTGCTCGTCAGGGCGACCCCGGAACGACTCGATTCTTCCTTTCGTTGGAAGATACATTGATGCGTATTTTCGGTGGCGAGAAGATTTCTAAATTAATGGACTTCATCAAAGCTGACGAAGATATGCCGATTGAATCCGGCATGGTGTCTAAATCTATCGAGAACGCGCAGAAGAAAGTGGAAGCGCACCACTTCGACATGAGAAAACATGTTCTGCAATATGATGACGTTCTGAATACCCAGCGTGAGGTCATCTATCGCGAGCGCCGACGCATTCTTGAACGTGCAGACCTGAAGCAGAACATGCTCGACATGCTGGAAGAGCATCTGGATATCGTTTTGGGAACATACATCAATCCTGAAGCGCAACCAGAAACCTGGGAAGAAAATGCTGTTGCGGAATCGATGGCGAAACTTGCTAGCGACATTCCGATGCTTGACGACATCAAGCCTGAAGAGTTAGAAAATCTCTCTTACGATGACTTGCGTGCCAAGCTCTGGGAATCGATCACGATGGCGTACGAAGTACGCGAAAATCACATCGGCACAGAGACGATGCGTGAACTCGAACGGCAAATTTTGCTCAGAACAATCGATGGTAAGTGGATTGATTACTTGCACAACATCGATATCTTGAGAGAAGGTATTCACTTGCGTGGCTACGGACAACGCGATCCATTGCAAGAGTACAAGCGCGAAGCATTCGATATGTTCAATCAATTGCTGCGCAGCATTCAAGAAGAATCTATTCAACTTCTCTTCCGCGCTCAGCCGATAGTGCAGGAGCCGAACTACGAAGAGATGCTTCCTGACGAATTCCTCGCTCATCTGAATTCACAAATCGATGGAATGGAACAAGCGATCAGAAATTCAGAAGACTACGTCGAAGACCCGGAAGAGCGGGGCACTGTGCACATCACTGGTGGTGGACTGATCAAGCCGCCGCCAAGACCTGATGCGCCTGATGCTCCTGGTGGCACTACCGGTGGCGGTCCTAAACCTGATTCTCCAGATACTGGCAAGAAGCAGAATGGCTCCGACTCAGGGGAGAAACCGGGCAAAAATGGAAATACGGAAGAAGGCACTGCCGGTGATGCTAAAGCCAAAGAAGGAAACGGTTCGTTGCCTAGTGTCGACGAAACGTTGAAGAACCTGGGCAAAATCGATCAGGAATCTCCTGAGCAGAAGCCGCCTACAGTTGTCTAAACGTGCGGATTCTTTCATTTGATACCAGCACGAACGAGATTCATCTCTCATTGGTTGAGGATGGTCGCGCTGTGAAAGAGATGGTTGTTGCCGAAGTCGATGCGTTGACGAGGCAAGAAGCGGTGGCATCGCTCATGCCTTCTGTGGCAGAGCTGATGGCACAAGCGGGCTGGCAGAAGTCTGATTTGAATTGCATCGTCGTCGGGGAAGGTCCGGGAAGTTTCACAGGTGTGCGCACTGGAATCGTGACTGCCCGAAGCATTGCTCAGGGGCTTTCATTGCCGTTGGTGCCGATTCATCTTTTGGATTGTTACGCCAGTGTTTGTCAGCTTCCAGCTGCAATCGTTCTTTCTGCCGGGCGCAGCAGATATTTTGTCGCCGGTTATTTCTCCAAAAACGGCTCCGATTGGTTCGAGATGTCGACGCCGCCGACTTCGGTTTCTGCCGATGAACTGGGCGCGATTTTGGCTGGAACCGCCGTCTGGTACCTGGATAGGAAGGCTGAATCTGAATTGAGTGGGAAGCTCGAAAGCTTATCTGGACCGCAAGGCGGGCGTTCACCCCAGTTGCGTTCACTGCCAATACTTGAAAATATTGCTACGAAACAAGCCCAAATCGCCTGGAATAGGGTATCTTTGAATGATTCTTTTGTGCAGGCGTATCCATACCAGACGGTGACACCGTTGTATCTGCGCAGTCCTTCCATCACTCTGAAAAAAGCCGCGCCTGAAAAACCGCATGGTAGTTGAAATCCGATCATTGAACATAAGCGACCTGGAAGAGGTCATGGACATTGAACCGGTTGCGTTTGGTAGTCATCACTGGTCCTATCAATCGTTCGTCAACGAACTCAGTAATTCGATGGGGTATTACTTCGCCGCTTACGACAAATCTTCCAATCAACTGCTCGGCTACTCTGGCTTCTGGCTGGTGAATGGGCAGGAAGAAGCGCATGTTACGACGTTGGCGGTTCACCCAGAGCACCGACGCCAATACATTGGTGAGCGGTTGCTTATAAACGATATTGTCGAGGCGCGGAAGGTTGGTGCTCGCTGGTTGACTCTGGAAGTGCGGATGTCCAACGATACCGCGCAAAAGCTATATTACAAATATGGTTTCAAGAATCTTGGCGTGCGCAAGCACTACTATCAAGACAACGACGAAGACGCGCTTGTGCTCTGGACCGAGAACATCGAGTCACCTGAGTTCGTCGAGATGTTGCATGAGCGAGTTCTATATCTAAAGAGTCGAGGCGAGTTCTCCGATCTTGAAAGTGCCGAATCTTTTCCTGAAATTCCATCTAATGGAAAAAGCGTGGAGACGGGCAAACTGAGCCGAAGATCTGCACAGCAAACAGTTTCGCGTTCATCGTTCAAAGGCGCTGATGAGTGCTAACTACTTGACCTGAGATCATTAACAATTCACAATACAGTTGGCCGGTCAGCCTAAGGTAACGCGTTCATTGCAGTTAGTCGCCTCGAAGAAAGTTACTCGTATCCCGAAAGTACGACGGAAGTCCCTCGCAGGTCAGGGCGTGTTGGTCCTTTTGGGTCTTCAGGTGTTCTTCTTTAGCTCGTTCATCGCTTTCGATTTGCCGACAGCAACTGGGCAGAATTTGAAGCGCTGGTCTGAGTTGCAGGCTAGTTCTTCGATCGATGAAATTCCTGCAGCTGTGAAACTGAAGATAAATAAGGTCGTCCCCCTTCCAGACATACAACCGCCTACCAAGCCCGTTCGAATCAGTCTTTATTCACCGCAAGCCCCGATCGCTATTCTGCTTGGATATGCGTTGGGATTTCCGATCGCCACTATTTCTGCCGCAATATTCATTCTCATCGGTTTGGTCGGACCATACTTCGGATTGAATCCGTTCGCCTCGGGCGGCGGTCTAGACTACTATTCGCAGCCTGGCTTCGGCTATCTGCTCGGTATTCTCGCCGCTACATTTGTGGTTGCTAAAATTACCGGCGAAAAGCGAACGTCGGTGCGCCAGGTTGGTGCTTTGATTGCAGGCTTGTTGACCATACATTCGATCGGCTTGTTGTACTTGATGGGTTCGGCGTTGCTGTTCTCGCTGCTCGATGGTTCGGCGCGGCCAGAGTGGTTGCCCTGGGTTTTCGAACAGGCACGAAATTTGAGTTGGTGCTCGCTGCCCTATGATGCAGCTATAGGATTGGCTCTCATCGGTTTGGGCTTCCCAATTCGTTACCTGGTTGAAATGCTCACGGCGCCTGACATTGGCTTGAAAACCGAGAACGATCGCGTAGCCCAGCAGCGCATCGAAGAACTGTTGCAGTAGACTATTGTTATGAACAAAAAAACTCTTCCCATTTTGGCTGGTTCAGTCATTTTGACCGGGCTTGGTGTGTACCTTTACGCCAGCAAGGTCGAAGCACGAAACTACAAACTTGAAACAGTTCGTGTCACCACATATGGTGCAAGCGGCGGTGGCTCTTCGTCGGGAAATGGTAATCACGATGAGAACTATGAAAAGAAGATTTTCCGCATTCTCCATTTGTCTGATACGCATCTGAGTGAGCCAGAAACAGATAAGCTGCGTTTCTTGGAAGAAGTAACTGATGGCGACTTCGATTTCGTCGTGCTCACAGGTGATGTGTTCGAGAACTACACTGGGTTGAAGTACGCGTCGTCTCTCTTGTCCCGCAAGCCAAAGCTCGGTGCCTATGCTGTTTTAGGTAATCACGATTACTACAACTACAGTTTCTTCAACAAGATAGTTGGACGCATCAATCGGAAGTGGCGACATCCGATGGAATATCGCGATGTGAATCCGATGATCAATGCGATGCGCAACAACGGCTGGGACGTTCTTCTCAATGAGTCACGAACTCACGCAGAAGGAGTTCACGTCGTCGGTGTCGACTATCCTGGAATCGAGCCTGATGAACTGACTCGATTGGTTCACCAGAGTCCTGATGGATACCTGAAGCTGGCGCTCTTCCATATGCCGCGCTTTCTACACACCTTCGTCAACGCCGGTGTAGATTTTGCGCTCGGTGGTCACACTCATGGCGGGCAAATTCGTGTTCCAGGAGTGGGGGCGCTGATTACCGACTCAGAACTGTCTCGCAAAGAAGCATCTGGTCTGATTTATCGAGGAAACACGGTCTTTCATATTTCGCGCGGGCTGAGCGCTGATCCAAGGTCGAATTTCCGACTGTTCTGTCCACCGGCAGCGACCATCATTGAGGTCGTGCACAAGCCTCATGCTCCGCATCCAGACCATGATTTCGTCTCCATGGACACTCTCAGGCAGACTAGCTTCGTTGATTAAAGAGCTTGGGTGATTAGTTCGCTTAGCTAACTAAACGATTTTGGAAACGATTGGTCGAGCAAGTCTTCGGTGCTCCTGTCTATAACCAGGTCGCTCACGCTCTGCTCCATTGCTTCGGCAATGGACTGCAGCTTCGTCAGCTCGATGTCACTCAACATCGACCACTCTAGCTCCTTGATGAAATCGATAGAAGACGCACTTCGTTTTGCCACGTCGTCGATGCTCAACCCGAGTGTCAGTCTGCGCGCTCGGATTCGTTCTCCGAGTAATTTCATGATGATTTCAGTGCTCAATTAAATGCCTACCGTGACGCAGTGATACTCACTCAATCATTTTGTTCAGGAAAGCTGAACGTTGTGTGAACAGTATGACGTCTAATTATGAGTTTTTAGGAGGAAACGTTGGTGATTTCTTTCCTCAGAGAAATTTGAAGCAACAACTATTGATAAGAGTGTCGCGAATCCGTTCAGTATTGCGGTCCGTGACCTACCGACGCTCTCGGAATGACTGATTCTTGCTCGATTTCTTATGCAAGGAAGTTTTTTCGGGCGTCTCAGCTTTAGCGACCGGCTTTTGTTTTTTTGAAGCTTTTGTTTTTGAACTACGGAAATAATTGAGCTTGTCGCAAGTAAAACGGTGTTGTTTTTTCTCTGGTTTGCTTTCTTCTGCAAAAACCGGTTGTGCAATGACGATAACGGCCAGAATCGATAAAGAAAAACGCATCACCATTCACCTGCTTGAACTTTCTGATTTACATATTGCGCCAGTTCTGGAAATAGCGCAAGCACTCTTTGCGCGGGTATCAGTCGATTTCCCATACTGCCTGTGTGGAAATAGGCTCCAAATTCGGCCATCGCCTCACTTTTCGAATAATTGAATTCTTCTTCGTCTGAGCCTTTAGGAGGAGCAAAAATACTTATGAAATTGCGCTCGTCTTCAGTGAGCGCTTGGCTCCTTACCCGCGCCAACCCGAGTTGATACCTTCTTTCAAATTCCGGGTCATTGGAAGATGGGTGACCAAGCTTTGCATCCAGGGCATGCTCCGCTTCGTGAAAAATTGTCGAGCGTACATTTGCTATTTCCGAAATATGGACTAGCCGTCCTGCGGTAGGATTTTTATGCCATTCGCTGAATCCTTGCAGGTGATTTTCAGTATCGGTAAGTGCAAAATGACCGCGCACGTTATTGCGCTCTTCCACCTCTTTTATTGAAACACCGGGATGATTTCGACACTCATTTATAAATTCTTCTGGGATTTGGCTTGTGTAGATCTGGTACGGCAAGAGCGCTTCTTTTAACTGCTTCGGCAGAGAGCGTAATGCTGATTGGACATCTTGTTCAAAAGCAGGCGTTGGTTGACCTAACCGTATAGTCGACAGAACACGCTCGACTGAGCGCTCTCCTGTAGTCGCTGTAGTTGCGTCTGTCACGGTATCGCTGCCGATGGTTGATGCTATCAAAGCTTTTTCCGCCGACCGCTTCTGAAGCGGATCATCCAGCGGATGTATTTTTGGTGCATCTAATTTTTGTCCTGGTTCGTCAGCCATTAAAGAACTCGCTGATAGTTTTTCACTAGTAAAAGCAGCCGAGCCATAGAGGTCAGTCCCTGTCCCAAAATCTAGCGCACGCAAATCTTGGAGGCTGTTGAAAGTTCCGAGCGGCTGGTACAAGCACTGCACAGCCAGGTTCAGACCCAGCGCGGTCTGTTAGTTCGGTTGTTGAAAATGATCTTTGCTCTACATTTTCGCTATGTTCAAGAACCATAAACAGGCGCTCCAGTTGAATAGAAATCCTAAGTACTTCTATTCAACGCTTTAGTTCTGGCAAAGTGTTGGCTTCTTACAGCAGAATAGAGAAATGCCGGAAATGCTTATACTGTCAACTTTACCGGCTTTGAATCTGCAAGAGATTTCTAGCGGAGGTAACGGATTCACTGGCTAAGTTTAACGGTGAGTACAGTGCCGAAATGACTCCGCCAATTTTTCTAAGAGAGCCGTTTTAACCGTTGAAAGGTAAATGCGATTGAATTTGTCTATAGACTGATGCGATCGAATTCTTGTCCAACTTCACTGGAAAGACTTCTGCTCCATCTCTTATGACACCAACGGCGGTACCATCTTTTATTGTGCCGTGGAAGTGTACGGCTCGATATTCCTGTCCTTCATCAACCCAGCGCTGCGGCAGCTCAAAGGTGAGATCGATTTGTGTATCAGGTTCGAGCTTAGGTGTAACCATCTCCAGCAGGGCACCAGAACCGTAAGAGAGTTCGCCCTTGATGTTCGTTGCTCTTCGAACAAGCGACATTCGCACAATTCCTAGCCTGGCATCGTTGGCCGAATATTCACCTGTAACGTCACTGAGCATCCAGCTCAAACCCCACCAACTCATACAGATGACAAACAATACGAGCCCCATGTTGAACAGCAAAATTTGCATGCGTTCGCTCGCACGTTCACTTTCATATGAATTTGCTGAGGACGATTTGAGTGGTCGATTCATAACATGCTCGATTACGGTATCAAATCTGGTGTCATGCGGTAGAGATACCTGATGGTCGCCGCGTCGTTGGTCGAGATGGCGCCCCTTCCATAGTACACGCTCATCAGGTCGCTGGGATAAGGAGAATGTCCTTCGATTCCAAGTGCGTGACCGAATTCATGGGCGGCTGACGCCTTCATCTTCATGAAAGGCATGGTCACTCCGTTTGATTCGGTTGTTCTAAGCAGGGTCACAACGGGCTTGAACTGAGCTTGTTTGCCAGACATGATTGCTTTGTAGGGGAAGCTGCGCTTGGCTGTGTAGCCCCTGATGTCATTTTGGAACAGTCCGAGCCCTAATTTGTTGACGAAGTGATTGGTCCAAAACACGTGGATGTCTGCGTCGCCTGGATCTTCGACGATTTGAAATCGTATGCCGTCGCGTTCAAAGGCTTTCCATGAATTGATACCTTGCACTGCGGCTTGAAAGTGTTCCGGCACATAGCCCTGGGCTACTTGCAACGACTGGAAGGTTTGAGGATTGGAAATGACATCAGCGACGAGGTCAGGCCACCTATCCCTGCCATCTACGTTTGTGAATGGGGCACCGAGGGATGGATCGATGATGCTGTCGAGTGTCAAACCTGGGGCAATGTAGACTTTGATCGGCATCTGGTCGGAGATCCAGCGGATCGTGCCGTAGTTGCTCCTGAACTCCGGGTAAACTGCTCCCCCGCCACCACCGCCTCGAGCCGCCGTTCTGCCTTGCGCCCGATAGGCGCTTGCCGGATTTGGAAGCAGGGCTGAAATTTCAGATGAGACTAAAAGAGCGAGCATTAGAGGGGCAATCGCACCCTCCATTTTTACACTCGTTGCACTCCAAATGCGGGCGCTCCTCATTGATAGACGCGAGAAGATGCCTTTCAATAGACTCGATTTAGACATAGACCATCCGTATGAAACAGCTGTGACCTTAAATGATAATACCCGTAATTCCCTTAGTATATTGAATTCGATACCCGCTGTCAGGAACGTTCCAGCTTTTGGCACCATATGCGATGGCTGCAATGTAGCAAAATGCGCTCAGAAGTCGAATTGTAATCACAATCAAATCGACGCAGCAGAATCAGAGGAAATTGCGGCACAGCGGCCTGAGATCGTCGGATATGGACAGTCCAGCACACTTTCGTCACCATGCATGCTTGATAGAACGCTAAATGCGGTATAAAGGTGGTGGCGATTTTGGCTTAGTTTTACCTGATTTGACAAGATGCCAAATTCAGATCAAGACAACACAATTCCGAGAACCAAGCAAGGCATTCTTGGTGAGACTACGATGAGAGTGAAAGCTTTCTTTCTCGGCGTTGGAGCGCAGCCCGCAAATATCGATGAACTTTCTGACAGTGAGTGGTTAACGGCTGACCAGGTAGTCTCGCAATCGAATCAAGAGGGAGGGCAAATTGCGCCTTCTGTTCAAGCGGAAGTGCAGCCAGAGTGGACACTTCCGGAATCTTTTGAAACTTTGCGTGAGAAGAAAATCAAGCAAGAGTATTTGAGTAAAACCGGACCCAAATCAGAGGTGGTGCGACCCAGCAAGAGTCGCACAGATCCGGCTGTTAGACGTCCGACAGCGGTAACCAGGGTGGCTCAAGTTATTCGGGCCCACCGGGTCAAGTTTGTTGTTTTTGCTTTAGTTATTTCGCTTGTGGTCATCGTTGGTTTGGTAGGTCGTTCCGTACTATCCGATCAATTTGCTAATACAGGGCTCAAACAACTTTCAAGCGGTCATGCAGATGAGGCTTTGAGCAGCTTGGATCGTGCTATCCAGCTCGACGGGCGCAATGCAAACGCTTACTACTACCGGGGTAATGCGTATCGAGTCAAAGGCAAGTTGGAGCAAGCATTTGCGGATTATTCCTCGTCTTTGAAGTTATTTCCCAAAAACGTAAGTGCACTTGGTAGCAGAGCCACTTTGTGTTTACGCTTGCGCAATTATGCACAAGCGGTTGATGACTACACATCAATTTTTGGCTTGGCTGACCAACAGAAGACAGCGCAGATGTATAACAATCGCGCAGAGGCATATGCTGCGCTCGGGCAGTTCAAGCAAGCCCTGCAAGATTATAATGTCGCCCTGAACAGCGATGCCAGCGATGTTCGAGCTTTAGCTGGTTCTGCTGACTGTCTTTTCAATCTTGAACAATATCCAGATGCGCTCGCGCGCTACAATCAGCTCTTGAAGCAAGATCCACAGAGCAGTGCTGCTCATCTAGGACGTGAGCTGTGTGACATCATTCCGCGTGCCAAGCTAAGCACCGCTAACGGTGCGTATGCTGACGCTTTGAAGGATTACGATCAAATACTGAAGCTCCCGCAGCACCAGACGGTGTCACTGCATCTGGCTCGAGCCGGCGTGCTAGAAAAAACGAAAGATTACACGAGCGCGATCTCTGACTATAATGCCGCAGTTGCTCTTGCGCCTAAAGAGCATACGCTCTACTTACGAAGAGCGCGTTGCTATCAGCATCTTAAATCATACAAACAGGCGCTCTCTGATTGCGCAGTCGCCGCCGAACTCGACCCGAAAGATGCTGATGTCTTTTGTCTGCGGGGCACTTTAATGGCGCTGTCTGGAAATCCGATTAGTGGTTCCAAAGATTTCACAACGGCAATTTCCCTCGATAGCAAGTGTGCGACTGCGTACGTCGGTCGAGGCAAATTATCTTTGGCAAGCAAGAATTTTGCAGACGCTCTTAACGACTTCGAGCGCGCGCTCAAGCTTGTGCCCGATGATGCGGAGGCTTTGCAGGGACGGAAAGATACGTTGTCTGCCACTGCGCCACCAAAGGCGACAAAGACCGAAGTTGCCAGCGCCGATGCGCTGAATGATACTTTCGATTTCAGCAACGTCAGTACATCAAAGTTGATCAAAAGCGGCTATGAGAAGCTGGAGAGTGGATTTCCTTCACATGCGGTTGCTATGTTCGGTGAGGTGATCAGGCGCAATGGCAACGACAACATGTCGAGGCGATATTTGGCTCATGCGCTGCTTCAAGACAGCAAGCCGTCTGAATCGCTAGCGCAGTTTCGAATCTTGTACCGGCTGGGAGTGCTAAGTTCAGCTGACCGGCAGGCTATGGTACATGCTCAGCAGCTCGAAAAGCAACTACAGATAGCGGCTAAAGCGAAGAGCACAACAGAAGCAAGCGGAGCAACGACCTCCACCTCCACAAGTCAATCGGTTGCCTCGAGTCAAGCTAACGATGAGAAAAGTATTCCCCAATTGCAATCTTTGGCTGAGTCGAATCCGCATGATATGGGCTGCCGGTACAACCTGGCCCAGGCTTACTTTAAAGCCAGCATGAAATCAGAAGGACTGACTGAGTGTACAAAATGTTTGAGTCTGCCCGAGATGACTCCAGATTGGCGGAAAAAGTTTTACAGTCTAATGGTCGCATCTTCCACTCCAAGGTGATTCCTTCTGGCAAAAATAGGTATATTGAATTCAGTCGTTGAATGACGCCGGGAGCGTGCCATGGCTGACATCAATAAAGTTGTACCAGACAATACGGCGGGTGACTTTTTCGTCGACACGACCTGCATTAACTGTGATACCTGCAGGCAGTTGGCGCCCCGGTCTTTCGCAGATCAAGGCAAATTTTCGTTTGTCTTCGAGCAGCCGCAGAGCAAAGAGGATGTGAGGGCGGCTACACGGGCACTGCTTTGCTGTCCGACAGGCTCCATCGGTACAAGGGCTGCCAATGATGCGAAGGCGATCATGCAGGACCTGCCCTTGCTGATTGAGGACAATGTTTTCTACAGCGGTTTCAACTCGCCCAAATCTTATGGCGGCAACAGCTTTTTCTTGCAACACCCCGATGGCAACTGGTTGATTGACTCACCGAAGTACTTGCCTCATCTGGTTAAACAGTTCGAGAAGCTGGGTGGAATCAAATATGTGTTTCTCACGCATCAAGACGATGTTGCTGAAGCCGCACGATATGCCACTGAATTTGGTGCGCAAAGAATTATTCATCGTACGGAAATTTCGGCGCAACCCGACTCTGAAATTGTGATTGAAAACAACGACGCGGTGGAGTTTTCGAAAGATTTCACGATCATTCCGGTGCCCGGGCACACGCGCGGACATATGGTTCTCTTGTACAAAAACAAATTTCTGTTCACTGGCGATCACCTGGCGTTTGATCCAGCAATGTCGCAGCTCTACGCATTCCGCCGGCATTGCTGGTATTCGTGGGAAGAACAGACCAAATCGATGGCTCGTTTGCTTGACTATGAATTTGAATGGGTATTAGCTGGACACGGTGATCGTGCTAAACTGCCAAGCGCTGAAATGCATCAACAGCTAGTTGAACTTGTTGATTTGATGGGGCTTCCAGCTAGGCAATGGTATGCGCACTTTGGCAACGACTGAACACGGCGTCCTCGCTTGAACTGGTCTACATGCAGGAGTTTCGAAGCCTGGTTTCATGCCAAAAGAATTAGTTGCAGGACAAAAACTTCAGACTTACGAAATCATTTCTGTCCTCGGTCAGGGAGGAATGAGCCGAGTTTATTTGTGTGAAGATATCGTGCTAGGACGTCGCGTTGCTCTGAAGCAATTACTAACGGAAGGCAATGATAGGCGCAGTATCATTCGACTTCAGCAAGAAGGACAATCTCTGGCGCGGTTGTCGCACCCGAATATCGTAAAAATTCTCGCCTTCTTCAATTCAGATGATGGCGACCCGTTTTTGGTGATGGAGCTTTTGCACGGATGTTCGCTGGCAGAGTTGCTTTCAAGAAACGGAAGTTTGACCGTAAGTGAAGTGATCAAACTTGCTGAGCAAATGTGTGATGCGTTACAGCATGCCCACGATGAGGGAATCGTACATCGAGATATAAAACCGACGAACATATTTCTGTGCAGCAACAAAGTCGAGAATGCAAAAATTATCGACTTCGGCATCGCCAAAATTACGGACAACTCAGTTAACGCGACCAGAACAGGCGAATTCGTCGGTAGTCCGGCCTACTTGAGCCCTGAGCAAGCGATGCAGAAACCAATAACCGAACGAAGCGATCAATATTCTCTAGGTTGCGTTTTGTTTGAGTGCTTGTCGGGGCACCCGCCTTTTGAAGATGAAACAGCGATGGGACTGATTCTGAAGCATATACACGACGAAGCGCCAAGACTTGGTAAAAATTCTTTTGTACCACCTGCGGTGGCAAAGGCAATTGAAAGATCTCTTCGGAAAGATCCAGAATCGAGATTCTCTTCAATGACTGAGTTCAAAAACGCGCTTGCGGGAAAAGGAGCAACCAATGAGAAGCGGCGGTACTCGAAGTCTGGCGTTTTAGCGCTTGGTGCGCTACTTGTTTCTGTGCTTGGTATTGCCGTTGCTTGGTCACTAGCCACTTTTGGACCGGCACTAAGAAAGCCTGCGCCTGTGGAAAATCACACCTCGGCGGTTGTCAGCGCGCCTGTAGTGACTAGCACGAGTGACTCGTGGGTGGTGCCAGATTTGAGCGACTCCTATCCCGATCTTGGGAAAGCTCGTGAAAATGCCTTAAAAGGCGAACACTTCATTGAATATACATTGCAGTCCGATCCGATGACTGAAGATCTTCCTCTTGGTGGATTTTCCATCACCCGTCACGCTCTCGAAGTGCTGACCAAATACAAAAATTTGAAAAGACTTCATATGGGTGACACCGACATTGGTGACGGCGCGGCCAGTTACCTGGCTAAAATCAAATCATTGGAATTGCTCGACGTGTCGAGAACGCAAGTCGGCGATGCCTTTGTCGAGAAAGTTAGTACTTTGCCCAATTTAAAAGTTTTGCAACTCGTCGATACTAAAATTACTCCGCGAGGACTCGCGTCACTCGTTCGGACTTCGACATTAGATAATTTGTCAGTGCGTACGAATATGGCAATTGACGATTCTTTTGCCGAGACTATTAGAAACATGCCGGGGCTAAGGGCGCTGGATGTTTCTAAGACCTCGATTGGAGATGAATTTGTTCGCAAAATTAGCGCCAATTCAAACTTGATTAGCCTTACACTCTGTGGAACTCAAGTAAGTCAGAAGTGTTTTCCGGATCTTGCGAAACTGAAATCACTTGTGTTGCTCCATTTGGACAACGATGAAAAGATCTCTGATCTGGAACCACTGCGCAATCTACCGCTCGCTGACCTGAGTCTAAAAGGCATTGTCCTTACAAAAAACACGCCGATAGTGCGCCAGGTAGCGCGGTATCCACAGCTCAAACTTCTGAAATTAAGTAAGACTGCGCTTCGAGATTCCGATTTGCTGATTCTTGCCAAAGCACCTCAATTGAACTCTCTGGAGGTCGCTGACTGCGTTTTGCTGACACCAAATGGAATTGATGCATTTAAAAAATTGAGGCCCAAATGTCGTGTGATTCAAGAAGATCCTGATAGGAAAGCGAAATACGAGAAGGCTGAATCAATGTTTCGAGACTTGGGCGACGGTGTTAAGGTCAAGCCTCATGGCTGATCTTCAATGGTGTGGCATTTTTGGTTGAGCTTAACCCGCCGTCGACGCAGATACATTGTCCTGTCACCCAAGATGCATTATTGCTCAGCAGCCATGTAATTGCTGAAACTACATCAATTGGCTGTCCAAGACGTTTAATCGCTTGCATGCCCAGCGACGCTGCTCGTGACATTTCGTTGGACGTGATACGGGCTGTCAGTGGAGTTTCTATTAGCCCTGGCGCTACGCAATTTACACGTATGTCGTTTCGCGCATAAGTTGTCGCGGCTGATTTAGTCAGACCAATAATTCCTGCTTTCGCTGCTGCTATTGCTTCGTGATTGAGCAAACCGACGGTCGCGGCTGATGAAGAGATCAAAACAATCGATCCGCCTGTATCCATCATCGAGCTAGCACCAGAACGTACGCAGGCGAAAGCAGAGGAAAGATTTGTGTTCATTGTCTGCTGCCAGTCTGATTCTGTTGTGCGATGAGCTGGCTTTAGCAGCAACGAGCCGACGCAGTTGACTATGCCATCAAGCCGACCGAAGTCGCTTGTGACAGTTTGTACGATGCGGTCCACATCAGAAAAAGATGTGCAATCCCCAACTTCATAATTGCAGCCCAATGAATCCGCCAATAATTTCAATGCATCGCTATTCCTTCCGGCCAAAATCAATTTGGCTTCGCAATTTAGCTTTCTCGCCAGAACGCTACCTATACCACCACTGGCTCCGAGAATGATATAGACAGGCGAGGACTGTGATTGAACAATTGAATCGGTCACTATCTCTTTCTTTAAGTTGGGAATTTTCTGGACTGATTTTGCGGTATCTTGTACCGTACTCAGGTGCGGTGAACGAATGGTGAACGTAAACGGTAGGAACTGTTCTTGGCGAAAATACTGATAGTCGAAGATGACCGAGATCTGGCACATGTTCTGAGTGTCACGCTGTCGAGCAAAGGGCACGCGGTGCAGACCGCTGGTGGTGGCTCCGAAGCCATCGATTTTCTGCGATCGTTTAAATATGATCTTGTCATTCTCGATTGGATGATGCCTGAAGTAACTGGATTGGATGTGTTGAAGGCTTATCGCTCCAGAGACGGCAAAGCACCTGTCTTGATGCTAACGGCTAAAGCCGAGGTTGCTGATAAAGCACTCGGGTTGGATATGGGGGCAGACGATTATTTGACCAAGCCGTTCCATCCACAAGAGTTGCTGGCGAGAGTGCGAGCGTTGTTGCGACGCCCACATTCGCTGGCGGCAGTTTTACTCACCGCCGGACAAATCACTCTCGATCCCGCCACCTGTCAGGTTACGAGGAATGGTGAGGAGTTGCACTTGCGTCCCAAGGTCTTCAGTCTGCTCGAATTTTTCATGCGTCATCCCGATCAGGTATTTAGTTCAGAAGCTATTCTGGAGCGTGTTTGGATGGATGATTCACTCGCCTCACCAGATACGGTGCGCACGCATATTAAACTTTTGCGCAAGTCGATTGGAGAATCAGGCGAGGGTGGGCTGATCAAAAATGTGCGAAACCGCGGCTACATGCTAAGCACTTCACACAAGTAGTTCAAAAGATTTCGAACCAGAATGTGCTTCCATGCCCTGGAGAACTTTCAACTCCGATGTGACCGCCGTGCAGCTCTACCAACGATTTGCTAATGAACAGTCCCAGCCCCGTGCCGCCTTTCGCACGTTTGTCCGATGAATCGAGTTGTTGGAATCGTCCGAACAGTTTTTCGATTTCTTCGCGTGCGATGCCGTAGCCGTTGTCTATCACCGCAAATCTGGTGCTATCTGAAGACGGGTTCTCGACTCTGAGAATTATATCCGTACCGTCCGGCGAATATTTGATTGCGTTCGTCGTGAGATTGTTAAGTATCTGCACTACGCGGTCTGGATCGAAAAGCGCTGATTGGTGTGTTTTGACGTCCTTGATCAAATTGATTTTCTTTTCGTCTGCGAGCGGCTTGAGTGTTTCGATGACTGTGTCTATTACTGTCATCGGTGGCAGCTTCTGCAGGCTGAGTTTGAACTTGCCTGACTCGATTTTCTTCAGGTCTAGAATGTCGCTGATCAGTCGCATCAGACGTTCTGAATTGCCCAGCGCGATTTTCACCATTTTCATCACTCCGGCATTGACTCTGCCGGCCGAGCCATCTTCGATTACTCTTAAGGCACCATTGATAGAAGTGAGTGGCGTCCTCAGTTCGTGCGAAATTACCGAGTAGAATTCGGAGACTCGTCTTTCAGCTTCTTTTCGTGCACTGACGTCGTTTTGAATGCCGATGAAGTTGATTAGCTTGCCGGAAGCATCGTGAACCGGTGAAACAGTCAATTCATTCCAAAAAACTTGTCCATTTTTTCGATAGTTGCGAAGGATGGTCGTAATCGGCTTTTCCGCCGCTATGGCTTTTCTGATTTCCAAAATCTCTGGCTGCTCGCGATCGTCTCGCTGCAAAAATCTGCAGTTGCGTCCGATGATTTGATCGATACGAAATCCAGACATCTCGGCAAAGGCCGGATTGCAATAAATGATCGGATTGTCGGGTCGGTTCGGATCTGTTATCACAACTCCATTGCGGGTTGATTCGACCGCCCTGTACATCAACAGAAGTTGGTCTGGCAGTTCTTTTACGTTGTTTTGAATCTGGCTGAGGTTGGCGTTAGGATCTGTAGCAGTCCGAGACTTGACTGCCTCAGATTTGTTGCTTTCATCGCTATCGTCGGGATTGACGGGACTCACTGGCTGTCACCTTTTTGTGTCAGTTCGATGGGACGAGCCCGGTCGCACCTGATTTTTACTATGATGTCGCCGCGACCCGACGTTTTTTCGTTATGCAGATTTGCCTAACGTATGCAGCAATGCGCCTGCAAGATTTGGATATTCAAAGCCGAATTTATTTCCTTCCAGCGCCAGCGGTTCGACGCGTGCGCTTGAAAGCAAGAGTTCGTCGGCCATCTCTCCCATTATGATTTTTGCTGCGAAAGCTGGTAATGGCAACACTGCTGGTCTGTGCAGGGCGTGACCGAGAGCATCCGTAAATTCCGAATTTCGCACCGAGTTTGGTGCAACGATATTGATCGGACCCGTGACTGATTTTGTCTTGATTGCGAAAATCAGAGCATTGACTACGTCGTCCAGGGTTACCCAGCTCATATACTGTTTGCCTGACCCGATGATTCCGCCGCCGCCTAGCTGGAAGATAGGCAGCATCTTTTGCAATGCGCCGCCATTTTTGCTGAGAACGACTCCTAACCTGGCTCTGACGATTCTCACGCCGCTCGCTTCTGCCGCTTTGGTGGACTGCTCCCATTCTTTACATACTTCAGCCAGAAATCCGCTCCCAGGAGCGCTGTTCTCAGTCAACATCTCGTCGCCGCGGTCTCCGTAGAAGCCAATCGCCGACGCGCTCACCAGCACCTCAGGTTTGGCCGGCAGACCCGCTATCGTATGGGATAACAGCGTCGTCCCTTCCACCCGGCTTGTCCTGATCTTCTCTTTCTGTTCAGGCGTCCATCTTTTCGCTGCTATGTTCTCGCCTGCCAGGTTGACAACCGCTGATGCGCCCGACAGCCCAGCCGAATCGATCGTTCCAGCTTCGGGGTTCCACAGGTATTGGCCGGTCTTGCCTGGGTGCATTTTCCGAACGTACGAGACCACCTCATCGCCCTGTGCACGGAGTTTTTCCGTCAGAGCTGTCCCTACCATTCCTGATGAACCGGTTATCACGACTTTCATGGTGAGCTCCTTGCGGGTGTCAGGCCCACGTTGTACATGCTAGAAACGGACTGTGAACGGAACGTGAACGAATATTACAGATCTGCTCCATATTTGGTGCGTCGCTAAATCGATATAGCCTGGCGCTCGTGGGACTTGCTGGTGTTACATTTGTTGCTATGATCTTGAACGAATTATTAAAGCGTGGCGGAAATCGTCACTTGTCGGGTACAAATTAATTGTCGAACGCAACGCGTTCGGCGTGCATCGCAGGCACTCCAGTATCGAGGGAATCTAGGGATAGAATCTGTTGGGGCAGCACCAACACTGCGGACAAATCAAAGACCCAGCTCCGCGAGCTGGGTCTTTTTCTATCTAGCTGCGCACTGTTTCGGTAGCTACTCAATCAGATGCGTTAGGCTAGCTACCCACTCAGATCCGCTGCTACTCACCCCAAATTCGCAGAGCCACTACATTTGGTGCGCGCTGGTGTTGCCTAAGTTCTACACGCAATTCTTATATGTGCTAGCGCTAATGCGCATTTGATGGGCTCATTACAATTCTGGTTTTTGACATAACAAATGCAGAACAGTGATGTAAACTAACTATCGACCTGGTTGAGTCGGTATTCATTAGGTAACCAGGTATCAGGAAACCCAGAGTGATGCGCGCTTTACCACAATTTGTACCGCTGAGTTTGTTGTTCAGACGAACTGCCAACATCCAAAGCTCCAATGATGTTAGTCAGTCTGGATGTCAACTGCTTGCGGTTGCTCTGGCCTTTTCTCTTTGCTTGCCAGTGTTGGCTCAGCCGCAACCTGGTGGCGCCGGTACGGTGGGCACAAACGCATCCGGACCAGTCGGTCAGAGCGGAGTCAGTCAAAGTGGATCCGCCGCTACATCTCCCAACGGAGCACTACAAGGCGCACCAGCGAGCAACACATCTGGAGTAGCAACTCCAACATTGCAATCGCAGACTGGGGCAACACCTTCATCGACTGGAGCATCACCGTCATCAAGAGGTGTTGCGGCACCCGCAAACGCAGTCGCCGCACCAAACCTGGTGCCCGGCACTGGAGAGGCGAGCCGTCCTTCTAATTTGCCTGCCAAGGATGTCGCTCTCGACACGAGCATAGATGATGATGAGCAAAAAACTTTCAAGGATCAATTTCTTCTTGGCGAGTCGATCGAACTAAAGCTGCCGAAAGCAAAAGAGTTGATGCCGCTGGGAAAAAATCTTCCTCCAATTAGATTGGAAGCGAATTACACAGAACCTATTTCGTTGAAAGACGCTGTCAATTACGCGATTGCGAATAATCTCGCCATTCGAATTTCATACGCAAACAAAGAGCAACAGAAATGGAATTTGGGCGGCACTCTGGCTGGGTTCTTGCCGAACGTGATTTTGAACGGTCAAGATCAGTACTTGCAAGGTTCCACATTGATCGGTGGAATTATCCCCAGTACGTTCCAGACGCCAAACGTCTCAGCTCAGGCTGGTATTCAGTGGTTTGGTTTCCAGGGTGGTTCGGTTCTGTTTGGCTCACTTGCTTCACTGCACAACTATCGCGCTGCTAAAGCTCAAGTGACCGGAACAATTAACGACACCTTGTTAGCTGTCGCCCGCGGTTATTACAACCTTGTCAACAACCAGGCGCTTCTGCAAATTCAAACGAAAGCAGTCGATGTTTCCAAAGCCCAAGTCGTACTCAACCAACAGTTAGAAAGCGCTGGCACAGGCACGAAGTTTCAGGTTTTGCAATCTGAAACGCAACTCGCTCGCGACGAGCAGAATCTATTGATACAAGAAGTGGCGTTGCGAAATTCGTCTATCGACCTTGCCACTGTGCTCAACTTGAACGCCGCAGTCAACTTCTTGTCTGTGGAGTCGACTGTTAAAAAGGTCCGTTTGATAGATCCAAGTGTTGACGTCAATCGCTTGATTGCACTCGCCATTTTGAACCGCCCTGAATTGAAGCAATACGAGCAATTGAGAATAGCTGCTCGCAGACAGATTCAAATCGCTGCAGCACCGTTATATCCGCAGCTTCAATTCTATGGAAATATTCTAGGTAACGGCGCCACTTTTGGCAAAACGTACAATTTTGTTCCAGGTAGTTTCAACGATGTTCCCCTGGCTGCACCGGCTGCTGGACCGGTTTTGAACACACAGCAGTTTCTCAAGCCGGCGACAAACACTGCCGGACAGACAACCAGCATGAACGGCGCGACAGTGGCCGCTGGCGAACAATATACACCTGCTCAATATTCCAGCCGGCAGATGCGGAAGAGTTACAGCATCGGTTATCGCATGGACTGGAACTTTCCAGCTTTCGGATTGGGCTCTGTTGCTGCGATCCAGGCGGCACGAGCCAATGCGCGAATCGCTTTGTTGAACTCAAATCAATCTCTGATCAACGTTCTTCAGCAAGTTCGTGAATCCTATTTGAATAGTCAGACCGCTGAGCGACAAATTGAAGTGGCTGACAAAGCCGTAATCTCATCGACAGAAGAATTGCGACTGGCACGTGTTCGACTAGCCAACGGAGTCGGCACTAACATCGACGTTATTAACGCTCAGCGAGACTTCATCACAGCGCTAGTGAACAAAGCAAACGCCATCATTACATTTAACCTGGCGCAAGTGCAGTTGCTGCATGACACTGGCCTAATCTCTGTAGAAACCCTAACCTCCGGCAGACTAGTCCGCCAGTAAGGGTCGCCTAGAGAGGAGGGAGCGCCGTTTTCCAAAACGGCTCACTACCTCGGTTTTCCAAACGGGACACAGCCGACCCCATTGTTGTAAGCTTTTCTTGCACTCATCGGGATCAGACATCATTACAATGAACTATTCACTTGTCATTCCTGTTTACAAAAACGAGGACTCAATTGAACTTCTGATTTCGACTTTAAGCCAGTTGAACAAAGACCTTAATGGCGAATTGGAAATAGTATTCGTCATCGATGGAAGTCCAGACCGTTCTCAGGAGCTTATAGAAAGCCTTTTGCCGTCTTCGCGTATGAAGGCGCAAGTTCTCTCTTCCTCTCGAAATTTCGGAGCGTTCTCTGCCATTCGTATGGGCTTAGAAGCCGCCAGAGGAAAGAGCATTGCGGTGATGTCTGCTGATATGCAGGAGCCGCCCGAACTGGTGAAGGAATTTTTCCAAGCTCTGGACACTGAAGACGTAGACATTGTCTTTGGTGTGCGAAGCTCCCGCGATGATCCATGGACATCGATGATTGCATCTCAAACTTTCTGGTGGTTTTACCAGCGGTTTGTCGAACCTGATTGTCCCGTCGGCGGCGTCGATATGTTCGCCATGACCAACAGTTTCCGCGATCACATTGTGGAGATGCGTGAAGCAAATAGTAGTTTGTTGGGCCTGCTGTTCTGGGTTGGAGGACGACGCAAATTTGTCTCCTACCATCGCAAAGCAAGAGCGCATGGAAAAAGCGCCTGGACTTTTCAAAAAAAGATTACTTATTTGCTCGACAGCGTTTTCGCCTTCACCGATTTGCCTGTTCGACTAATGATGTTGGTTGGCGCACTTGGCATTGTTCTTGCATTACTTTTAGCACTGATCATTTTTACCTGGCGTTTTAGCGGAATCGGCGTGGTACCTGGTTATGCAGGGACAATGCTGACTATATTGTTCTTCGGCGCGTTGAATCTTTTTGGATTAGGAGTTGTTGGAAATTACTCCTGGAGAAGCTACGAAAATACCAAGAGGCGTCCTCTAAACATCATTGCGAATAGGAAGTCTTTTGACGTTACTGAGAGGGATGAGGCGATCAAATGACCACACGAAAAAACACTCAGGCTGTTCTTCTTGCTGCGGGGCAAGGCAAGCGCATGAAATCATCAAAGCCAAAAGTGCTTCATGATGTGCTTGGTAAAACAGTGCTTGGTCGCGTTCTTGATGCTGTTGATGAACTCGGCATCGACCATGTGCATGTCGTTGTTGGACACGAAGCAGATCAGGTGCGCGCGTTTCTCAAAGAGAATCCACCGAAAACACCTTTGACTGTTCATCTGCAAGAGCCGCAGCATGGCACGGGTCACGCATTGCAGCAAGTGGTTCCATCGCTTGAGGGATTTACCGGAACTCTTCTGGTTTCTGTTGCAGACACTCCCCTATTGCAAGGTGCGACACTGGCTGCGCTCGTGGATGGACACATCGAGCAAAAATCAGTCGTAACTCTTTTGACAACTGATGTCGAAGATGCAAAAAGTTATGGCCGAATTTTGCGAGATAAAGATGGTGCTGTTGTTGCAATCATCGAAGATAAAGACGCATCTGAAGAGCAGAAAAAAATTCTCGAAATCAATCCTGCGATCTATTGTTTTCAGTGGCCGGTGAGCAAGCCTGGATTATTCTCGCTCACTAACAATAATCGGCAGAAAGAGTACTATCTCACTGATATGGTGGCATGGGCTCATCAAGCGAAACACAAGACGGCGGGAATCAAATCAACCGATTGGCGTGAAGTTGCTGGCATCAATTCAAGATTGGAATTGGCAGAAGCGACAAGATTGCTGCGCGATATGTGTATACATAAGTTGGCTTTAGAAAGTGGTGTCACAATCGTTGATCCAGCGTCGACTTGGATTTCACCAGAGGTTTCAATCGGGCAAGATTCGATGGTATTACCAGGTTGTCATCTCACCGGAAAAATTGATGTTGGTCCGAATTGCACAATTGGTCCGAACACCGTTATGAAAGGACCGGTTACTGTCGGCGCGAATTCCAGCATTGTTCAGTCAAACGTTGGCAATTCCAACGTTGGCAGTGATTGCAAAATCGGTCCGTTTTCGCATTTACGTGATGGAAATGAAATTGGAAATAACGCACGCATTGGAAATTTCGTCGAGATTAAAAAATGTGTGATCGGAAATAAAACAAACGTCTCACATTTATCCTATATCGGCGATGCGACTGTGGGCAGTAATGCCAATCTCGGCGCAGGAACAATTACCGCAAACTATAACCATGCAACGAAAAAGAAAAGCCGTACCACCATCGGTGATGGCGCATCTACTGGCAGCAATTCCGTTTTAGTAGCACCGATCACGCTTGGTGATCTGGCGACTGTGGCCGCAGGCACGGTAGCAACTCGTGATGTGCCGTCAGGCGCGTTGGCAGTGGGTCGAGCACGCCAAGAAAACAAAGAAGGGTGGTCTGGTCGGAATTCGCCGCCGCCAGAAAATCCAAGGCCTGAAAGTTGAATGAAACGTTCGTGATTCTTTGCAACACGAAAGTATAAATTTTGAAACTCAACGCATAGGTTTTTGCTTTTATTGATGAGACTATCGTTGTCATACAGTTAGTATTAAAAATATTACTGGGAACAACATCTCTGACCAGGATCAACATCGTCTCTAGAGGAACAGTTCATGAAATTCAAAACCTTGTCGGCGATAGCCGCAGTAGCTTTACTAATCGGCGGCATCCAGTCTGCTGAAGCTCGCAACAACACCAAACCTGGCGGTGGCGGCGGAACTCCTACACCTCCTAATACATCGCAAAGACTTCTTGGCCAGTTCACAGCTCAATGCAACAACCCAGGCGACGTTGCTGATGCTTCTTTCCAAAACGTTTCAGGCATCGGACAAACTGTGAAGCTGCACACGGTGAACAAAGGGATTGCTTCCGCTTCCGTAGAAGGTTTGAATACCTCGAACGTGACAATGCTTGGTGCAATTCAGTTCTACTCTGACGTGCCAGCTGACAACTTGAGCGTATACATCAACTTCACCATTCCAGGCGGAACGGTTGTTCCTTTCGAATTCAATTTGGCACAAGGAAGCCTTCGCAAAGCTGCCCAACCAAACTTGTATTTCATTCCTGTGAACAATGCTAATGGCAACGTGCAGATTCAGGCTGGTTCCAGAATCAACGTGATGACCTTCAATCTTGTTGGTAAATCCAACCAAGATATTACTGAAAGAATCTATGGTCTCAACTTCACCGGCTTTGGTGGAGTCGGCTACGATTTGAGCAGCCCATCAGCTTTCTGCGGTTCTGACTAAGATCTGGTCTACCTGTAGAGAACGGTATGTAAAATTTGAAAAGACCTGGACGCTTTTGCAGCCAGGTCTTTTTTGCGCTTAAGCAGTGAGTGTCATGCAGCGCAGGTATGAAGCTCGGCTGTAGACGATGATATACGCACTGTCAAGGGCTTGACTTCCGTGCGCCTATTGTATATACATATGTGCTTTGACCGGGAGGCCTGCTAGGCGTGTGATGCGCTTGGTTCTTGTTGACAGCAGCGCCCGGCGCATTTCTGGAGGATGTTCATGCAGACCAAATTGAATTCTATTGTTGCGACAAGTCTGGCACTTGCTGTGACAATCATCGGCGCGAATAGTGCGTTCGCAGGAAACTCCAGCCAACACTTCAGAACTCAAGGCGCAGGCTTGAAGGGAAAAGCCAAAGCTGCGGTAATATCGACTCAAGTCGTCGGAGACTCTTCAGTTCAACCATATATTTGTATCGACAATGGCACCACAAATGGTGGCACGTTCGCTTCATTCACTAACGTTGCCAATCGATTTCCTCTACTGGCTAATCTAGATGGACCACTGGATCAAGTTGGTCTGGTCGTCAATCTTCCTTCGGGCACACCCGCAACAACAGTCTCGTTTGAAGTGGTTCCGAATGCATCCACTAAGAACCTATATATTGCCATTGGAGGAAACTACATCACTCCTCAAGGCGTAACCGGCACTTTCCGAAGTGACAACATTCCGAACTCCATCTTCGGCAATCAGGCAAAAAACAAAAATCTGCAATACAACTTCAGTATTCCAAACTTGATCAACGCGGTCGGCAATGTACCTGTTCCAGCCGGTTCCACGCTTACGTTTTTGTTGATCGATGTAGAGGAACTGTTTCCAGCCCTTCAGCCGGGTAGTGTACTCGTCGATAACGTGATCGTGAACGGTCATGCTGTCGCTCACAAAGATGTGACACCAGTAGGCACCTGTCCTATACCGTTCTAGGATGCTGGAGCCCGCTATTGTTATCCGACAGGTCTCCAGCGTTACCGATATATCTAGTTTGACATACCTACTCCGGCATATCTGACTGATAAATCAGCGCTTCATTTTTCATCGACTTACTCGAAAGAGTAGGTCGATGTTGCTTTTTACGCGGTTTTTGCGCGGCGGAACATATCACTCATCCGAAGTCGTCTGATTGAATATGGGCACCATATGTGGAGCGCACCGGTATATATTTGATCTTTCTTTGCTGCGATTTTGTTAAACGAGACGTGCGATTTTGCCGAGTAGTCAAGTCTTGCTCTTTTCCTTGAACGCTCTAAACTGGCTCCAGTGAAAGGTTTTCACTGTACTGACAACATGACCGCTTTGCACGGAAGTAGCACTTTTATATGACAGTCGTATCAATAACAGATGGCATCAAACGGTCGAATCAGTCGCAAGGTTTATATGACAAACTAGAAACGGGAAACAGAATGCAAGAAGATAGCTTGCCGGCAAATTTGATTAAGCGTCTCGAAGAGCTTAAAGGAAGAGAGCCGAGTTATTGGGAAGACGAAATGTACTCGAACGAAGCGCTGACAAATCTGCACTATCGTGAACAGCTAGAAACCGCATTCAAGCTCGATCCGCTGGGTCCAATGCCGCCTCGGCTATAAAATTTATTCCGTGCAGCGTTAAGTCTGGATCGAAATGATCGAAGGCTTTAGTGAGCGGTGCAATTAGTGACGCGTAGCCACCGGTTCCGATTACGGTTGTTTTCAAACCGAGTTCTTGTCGCGCAGATTTTAGCCACTGTTCGATGATGCCGACTTGCCCGTAAATGCAGCCGCTTGTTATTGCATTGGATGTATCAAACGCCAGTGGCATGGGCGGTTGACCATTATTGGAGGCTTCGATTTCAGGCAGCTGTTCGGTCGATTGGTGCAGCGCGCGAAACGTAGTTCCCAATCCGAGTGTAATTAGACCGCCAAGGAAGCGACCGGTATTTGATACTGCAGTTAGTGTCGTTGCTGTGCCGCAGTCGATCACTATGGCCGACTCTTTCTTCAAATATAGTGCGCGCGCAGCGGCTATGTTGGCAATTCTGTCGACTCCAAGCGAATCATATGTGCCGGAGATGAGTGTCTGTGTATCAGAGGTGATTTGAAAGACTCTGCGCTGATGTACTTCTAGATATTCGATCAGCGATCTACTTATTGATGGCACAACCGAACAGATTGCAATCTCATCGATGTGCATCGATTCGGCATCCACAGAAATGTCAGCGGCGGCTTTCTCAGTGTTGCTCAACAGGTGATGCGACAGATCGACGATTCTTCCATCGACAAACACGCCGCATGTGATTCTTGTATTTCCAATGTCTACAACTATGCGATTAATCATGGCTTCTCATTGCTGTTTTGAGCTCCTCACTTGCCGCTTTGTGTTTACTGACGGGATGCAGATAGTGAATAAGTCCGTTGAGCAGCCCTTGAGCAGCTCGCTGTTGCCCTTCTGGGCTTATAAGGATTGCATACTCTTCGGGGTTGATCACAAAGCCAACCTCAGCCAAACAGGCGAGCATCCCGCTCGGTCTAGTCAACGCTAGGTTCTGAAATCTGGAACCGAAATCTGGAAAGCCTACATCGTTAACCATGCCACTATTAATTGAATGTGCGAGAGCAATCGATTGAGGATGATACCAATACGACGACGTTCCGTGCTCCTTAAGGGGATCTCTGCCGTCTGGCAATGAATTGTTGTGCACAGATAGCAGAACATCGACATGTGCGTTGTTTGCAATTGCAACGCGTTCGTCAAGTGAAACATCTTTGTCCGTGACACGAGTCATAACTACATTCGCGCCTGAGTTCTCGAGCAACGTTTTCAATTTCATTGCGATGCCTAAGTTTATTGTTGCTTCTTTGATGCCGGAGCAGCCGATTGCGCCTGTTTCTCTGCCGCCGTGGCCAGGATCGACGCAAATGGACAAACCTTGTAAATTCTCGGAATTTGCACTCAAGCGCGGCGCATGTTTTATATGTAAAACAAGATTTGTATCATCGTAATCGGCTTTAAAACCCCACTGTCTTGAAGATTTGATCGGCACTTGCACTTCGTAGATTCCGTCTGCAGCTTGCTTCCAGAACACTCTGTCAACCAATCCAGGTTGCGAGTATGCAGGAGTGACCCAGTCAGTATCAGCCGTAACACCAAAAATTCTCAAAATTAATTCGTTCGGTTTCAATCGTTGTTCGATCTGGTAAGGCAGACGCTGAGACAACGGAATCGTCACGGTACTGCCATATTCGTCGCTGCCGACGTTGATTGTCCTTGCCACCGAATTTGGTGCTGCGCCTGATTCGTTCGAGCCTGGCTCAAAATTTAAAGCGTCTTTCTGAATCCAAAAATGATGATTTGGTGCAAAGCTGCATCGCACTTGATCGCCCTGCCAACCATCAACAAAGAATCGAACTCCACTGCCCAGTGGTGTAGTTCGGCCAGCTCCTGGACCCACTCTCACGATGGTATCGGCGTGTAGAGTCTCTGCTAGAAATGGTTGCGCGAGCGTTGTCAATTTTGCCTTGCCGAAAATTGACTTTGATTTACCCGCATGATTGAGGGTGAATTTCGGTTGCAAATCTTTCCACTGATCGTCTGGTTGAACTTTATAGAAACCTACATATAAATCCGGTGGGGACGCTGATCGTCGTTGATACACCTTGCCGTATGCAGCATCGAGTCCCTGGTTTACGCTCGAAGGCGCAATTGTAGCCTTGACGGATTTTTTGTGTCTTCCTGCCGCGGCTGCCCTTGAAACGGCAGCCGCTGGTCTGAGAATTATTTTGCGCTTGCCTAGCGTCACCATGACCTCTGCCTCTGGCGTGGCTTTAGCGCTAAATTCAATCAAGTCTCCTACAACCACTCCTCGATCGCTATTCGGTTGTAACTGTTCTGAATCGATTTTAAAGACATCAGCGCTTATCGGTGGTGGCGGAAGTTCTCGCTTTATTATCAATTGGCGCTGCTTTCCGGTTGGTTGTTCGACCAGCAGAAACGAATTATCACCAGGTTTAAGTGGCACGACATGGGCGAAAAATCCCTGTGGTGTGACGTGCACTGGAGACCCGTCGCATGTCAGTGTTGTGCCGGCTGTGACAGCTCCGGCTATAAACGTGGAAGATGCTGGAATTGCAGAACCGCTTGGATAAGTGACTTTGATAGTTTCTTCCGGCGCCGGTGGTATGGGTTGCCTGGCGAAGGGACTGCCTTCCGATTGTGGAACCTGCGCGATTTTGTCTGCTTCTGTCGATTTGCAGGAAACGACCAAAAAACTCAGGAGGACCGAGACTGTTACCGTGTAAGCCGTTCTATTCATTGCTCTTTTTATTATTGCTCTGGTCGCTCGCGGGCTCGATGTCATTCAGTCTCCAGTCGAAGTCGCGTGTGAATGTCTTGAGTAGGCTGACGTTGACCACCGGAACTGATTGTTTCATATGACTTGCAGCCAGCATATGAGGCGATTCGAAGTATGCCACAAAATAGTCGTCATACCGTTGGAAGTAGGGCGAAATATAAAAGACGCCAGCGACTTCGTCGTACTTCGTATTGGCTGGATTGTTGACGAACTTGTCCAGTCCGGTTTGCGCATCAACCATCACCGAGTTTGGTTCGAGCGCATGGTCGAGCAAGGGGGGCTCGCCCTTAGCGCCGCCACAGATTACAAAAGTGAGTAACGGATTTCTCTTGAAAAATGGACTCAATTTGAAATCGATTATGTCTCGAACAGAATAGGTGTCACCGCCGATGGTGAACTTGCGAAAGCTGATCGAGTTGCCCAACTTTCGTGGAGAAGCAATTGGATATTTGTCGCTGAGCGACTTGAGCATGAGCAAGTTGTAGGCATTGAGCCAGTAGCACAACTTCTCTTTATCTGAATTCAATTTATCTGGAGCCACCACCGCAAGTTCGTCGACCGCTTTGTCGAGTTCTGGAAGTTTTTTCAAGATTGTGTAGTCAACGGCATCTCCCTTAACAACTTGATGAAGCAATTTGTCGTAGGTGACGAAGCGATAAGTGGTGGGGTGGTCGACTTTGGTGAAAGAAGATTTGAGCCACGCCCAGCTGTTTACCAGAATGTGGAAAGCGACGAAGAGAGCCCCTGCGCCAAGCAGGAGCATCGGTATGGCTTTCATAAATGGTGATTTCTGCATCTAATGTATTTTAGATGAGAACCATGAAAAGCGCTTTAGCTTTGTTTGGCTGCTGGTAAGCAGCTCGGCACGACTTTGCAGGCTTTGATATCGATGTTTTGCCAGACGTTTCCGACCACATAAGGCTCTCTCTCTAGCCACGCATCTAGCTCGGCGCGGTTCCTGAAGTCGCAAAAGACAATCGATCCCGTCATTTTTTCCTGGTCGTCAAGCATGGCTGCAGCGAAAAGGAATTTGCCTTCTGCCTGCATTTTTGCAAATTGCTCCAGATGAGCTGGCCGGGCGGCCATGCGACGGTCGAGGGCGCCGGAGTCAGTTCCATCTAGCCCAGTCACTATAAATTGCACGTTCGGAGACCCTTCATCGATACGTAGGTCAAGTCGCCCTGTTAAGAGCGGAAAAATTTGGAGCGTACGAGATTCGAACTCGTGACCTCTTCAATGCCATTGAAGCGCGCTACCAACTGCGCTAACGCCCCGTGAACCGTCTATATAGCATATAACATCTTTTTGAAAGCAGGGTTATTTCTTGCTTTCAATTGTCACAGGAGTGACAGTGTATCCCTGCTCGTCGATGACTGGAGATGAGCAACTGGCGGCTGTTGCGACACCTGCACCGCTGACGGGAAGGTCGGTTGACTGCGTAAGATTGGTCGGCTGGCTGGCTGCCGAATTTGTCGTCTGGCTCTGCGCCGAACTGGTCGACAGGCTGTGAATTGGGTTGTTAGAGATAGCCGTCAGCTGCTTGGATGTGCTGCCGGGCATTTTGCGTGTCAGGTCGAGCTTGGTTCTGCTTTCCACGTATTGTTTGATCTTTTCTTTACCCCATCGGGCTTTGCTTCTCATATTGAGGAAGAAATATTTGTCAGGTGGCCAGAGGAACGAAGTTTCGAAGTAGCACCAAATCGTACAGCCCTGGCAGAAGCTCCAGGCTCCTTCCATTTTTTTCTTCTCTTGAACTGGTGGGCTATGCCACATCTTGTCCAAGTTGGAAACGCCGTTCTCATGCTGGATTTTCAAGCGCTCGTCGTGCATGTGATAGCAAGGCAAGAGCAAGTGATCGTCAGGTGAAACGACAACTACAGACGAAACAGCTTTGCAACGTGGCTTGGTGATTTGGTTGCCGCCATCGAGATAGAACTGCAAAAATGCCCAGTTCACACAGACGTTGTCAAATTGTGCGAGTCGACGAATTTCTTTGATGCCTTCATCGTGGAGCAAAGCGTTGTCGCAAAAATCGAAGACTGGGCCTAGAAGTACGACAACTCCCAACTCTTGTGCCAGGCGGATTACTTTCTCCATGCCCCAGATCGACTCAGGAGTGGCAGTCGCGATGATAGACGGTTGCTCGCCGAGCGACTTTGCCAATTTGATGCTTGCGATTACCTTATCGAAGCCGTTGATGCCTCTTTCGGCCTTATAGAAATCAGGATCTGTCGTTGACAATGAGAACTTTAGATCGTCGACCAGACCCTTAATTTCGTTGGCAACTCTTGGATACAACGTGCCTGTGTTTGCCAGGCTGGTGAAGAACCCCATGTCCTTGGCGGCTTTCAATATCTTTGGTAAGTGAGGATGAATCAACGGCTCGCCACCGGTGAAGTCGACGACTTTCACACCGAGCCGCTTTAGAGCCGCTAAATTTTCGATAATTACTTCTGCTGATGCTTCCTTGATTTTGATGTTCGCAGGTTTAACTGGAATGTCGCAGTAGGTGCAGCGCGAGTTACATTTGTAAGTGAGGTAGTAATTAGCAAGGACTGGAGGCAATTGTTGGTTCTCCTGGACAATGGCGGTCAATTCGACTGTCTGAATCGTCAGATCGAATGAGCACATCGTAGAGTATATTAGCTTGAAGTCATTTGATGCAGTGGGAATTTTCCACGTCGTCAGTAAGTTACCCCTCCCTATTGAACCGAGAAGCACCCATAATGCGCCACCCTCGCATACTTGATAGTCAGAAAGCTGTTTTGCTAATTGTTGACGTTCAAGAAAGCTTTCGTAAACATATTCCTGAATTTTCTGATCTGAGCAGAAACATTGCGATTCTCGTCGAAGCGAGCAAAATTCTGCAGCTTCCAGTTTTTGTTACCGAGCAATATCCGCAGGGCCTTGGTAAAACTGTCGCAGAAATTTCAGCCTGTGTGGGCGAACGTCAACACTTCGAAAAGAGTTGTTTTAGTTGTTGCGGATCAGAACCTTTTCTGACTGCGCTAAATTCCACGGGTCGAAAGCAAATTATCGTTTGCGGTATCGAAGCCCACGTCTGCATCAGCCAGACAGTGCATGACCTGCTTCAAAACGGTTACTTGCCTCACATCATCAGTGATGCGGTTGCCAGTCGTTTTCCGAAGAACAAAGAAGTTGGTTTGAGTAAGATGGTGGCTTCCGGGGCGGTTTTAAGCTCTGTCGAAATGGCTCTTTTTGAAATGCTAATCGAGTCGGGAACGGAAAAATTCAAAGCTGTTCAACGGCTCGTTAAATAGTGCGCCACCGCATATGGTGTTGCTCTTAACCGTTGATGCAGGAGATGACAGTGCGCGGTCGTGTTCAGCAACTAGATATTCTGCGCGGCATCGGCGTGATTCTTATCTTGGGGCGACACCTGACTGGAATTCCTCCAACCGCGCCACTTTACCTTTTGGCCTTCTTTTTCCGATGGAAAGGAATCGGCTGGATGGGCGTCGATCTTTTCTTTGTGCTGAGCGGCTATCTGGTTACCGGCTTGATGGTCAAAGAATTTTCTGCACTGGGCAAATTTGACGCAAAACGCTTCTTGATTCGTCGCGGATTCAAAATATACCCGTCGTACTATGTCTTGCTTTGCTTGACTTGGATTAGCATCGTCATAGGTAATAGTAAGCAATACCCGCCTTTTACGGCATTGGCACAAGCCTTCTTCATTCAAAATTACTATCCTGGGGAGGATCATTATCCACTCGGGCATACGTGGTCTCTTGCAGTCGAGGAGCACTTCTACTTGCTTGTAGCCGCGCTGTTCTCTCTTCTTGTTTTCAAACAAGTTGGACTGAAACTATTCGCTGCAGTCTGCACTCTGTTCATAATTGTGGTGCCGATTTTGAGATTTGTCGATTTGCATCAAGATGCTCGCATCCTCAATCACATAACTCATCTTCGCCTTGATGCTCTGTTCATGGGTTCTTTACTTGCATGTGCTCATCATCATTATGGTGATAAGTTCGAAACAATATTCCGAAAAAATGCAGTGATACTCACAATTGCGAGTGTTCTGCTACTCTTGCCGGCTGCATGTTATGGTTTCGCGACACCTTGGACTTTCAGTCTTGGTCTCACAGCTGAACAAGTAGCATTTTGTTTGATTGTCATGCTTATGCTGGTCAACACTAAACCGAAGGGACGATTGGCAACAGCTTTATCCACGATTGGATTCTATTCTTACTCAATTTATGTCTGGCATGGACCGATCGAAAAATTATGTTACTTCGTTCGAGTACCTACTAATCTGTTCATTTTGCAAATTGCAGTCTATTGCATATTTAGTGTTCTAGGCGGAATTGCTTTCGCTAAGCTTATCGAAACACCGTTTCTAAAGCTGCGAGACAAGCACTTCCCCCGCCTTACGAAGGACGGCCCAATGACCACTGCCGAAGACGGAGCGCCGACGACGGCGTAATTGTGAGTGGTGCGAGAAATGGCAGGCGCTGTAAGAATCAAAGTGACGATAAGCCTTCATGCGGACCGAAGCCGCACCACCACTTCAGAAGGCGAATCCATGTTTTGATGTTCTTTTCCGCGTTCTGCCTCTTTGCCGGTTTGATGACGAAAACGAGGGACCAGATCGAGATTCGAATTATTGAACCGAAGATCATGGCAAGTCTTTGAACTAATGTGCCAAATGCGCCGTAGTGTTTTTGAATGAGCTTGACCGCGCTCGTGTTGAATTCACAGAACTGCCGATCTTTTGTGCCTTCCGAGCTTTGTCCACCAAGGTGCGTGACTACGCTATCAGGGCATAACTTGATGTGCCAGCCGGCTTTCTTGATGCGGATTTGCCAGTCTGTTTCTTCTGCATACATGAAGAATCGTTCGTCGAAAAGACCTACTTGCTCGATTACTGCTCGGCGTACAAGCATGGCTGCACCGATGACAAAATCTACTTCGCGAACTGTGTCGTGCTGCCAGGAGCGGTAGTCACCAAATATGGTGCTGTCTGGAAAAGCGGCACTCAAAAGCAAGTTCTCCCAGATATATCGCGCCGGAGCTGGAAATTTATAGCATGACATTTGCAGGCTGCCATCTGCATTCACCAGCCTTGGTCCGACCAAGCCTACTTGCGGATTTTGATCTAAAAAATCACACAATATGCGCAAGGCGTTCTTGTGTAACAGCGTGTCATCGTTGTAAACAAAAATGTATTCGCCTTTGCAAGCCTTGATGCCGGTGTTTTGATTGTGTCCGAAACCATGCCTTTCTGTGTTTCTAATCACCTGCACCTGTGCAAATTCCTTCGCCATCATGTCGACGGCGCCATCGGTGGAAACGTTGTCCACGACTATCACTTCGAAATCGAAGCCCAGGTCTGTCGTATTTTCGTAGATTGAGCGGAGGCAATCGTGGAGCATTTGCAGCCCCTGATGATGAACGATAGAGATGCTTAGCTTTGGCGTCATGCCACTAATCCGGCGGAATCAGCTCCAGTATATATGGGACGATTGAGCCAATTCCAGCGCAGTGCGAATGAGCGAGATTTAACGCCCTTGGAATTGATCCAACTATTTGAAAGATTTCTGATGTCGCTGCCAGTTTAAAATGGCGCATGCAACTGTTTCTCATTGGCATCTGATGAAATTTCTGACGGCCTTATTTTTTCTTTCTGGATTTGCTGCTCTTCTCTATCAAGTCATTTGGCAGCGAATTCTCACGTTGTTTTCTGGAGTTGACGCGCAATCAGTTTCAATCACTGTTGCCGCTTACATGCTGGGAATGGGCACTGGCAGTATGTGCGGTGCACTGCTGAGTGAAAAAATTTCCAGAAAACAAGCAATAATCGTGTTTGCATTTGCTGAGTTATGCATCGCTGGTTTCGCGCTATCTAGCAAGTTTATACTTTACGATACGCTCTACATGCAGTTTTCTGCTCTTGCTAAAAGCCAGGCGACACTGGCGATAGTTGCATTTTTGATCTTGCTGATTCCCACTTTCTGTATGGGAATTACCTTGCCTCTGCTTTCTAAGGCGGTAACTTTCAAACGCAACGAGGCGAGTAGTGCAATTGGCGTGCTGTATGGAATCAACACCCTCGGCGCGGCTGTCGGCGCACTCGGTGCCGTTCTTCTGATTCGCTATTTGGGTATGGGTGACAGTGTATTTGTCGGAGCGGCAATCAATTTTTCTTGTGCTGCCGGTGCAACCGTTCTCTTTTTGCGGAAGATCTCGGGAGAATCAGCGCCATCTGAAGAAACTACTGTATCTGAAGAATCCGTGGCATCTGAACAATCCGAGGTCAGTACAGCTCAGACCCAACTTCCTTTACTGTTTTGGATTATCAGTTATTTTGTTTCAGGCTATGTGAGTCTTTCGCTTGAACTAATCTGGTTCAGAGTCTTGGGCGTTGTGCTTAAACCAAACAGTTTTACATTCGCCTGGCTGCTGTTTTTGTTTTTGACTGGAATTGCAATTGGCAGCTTTATTGGAATCAATCTTGCTAGAAAATTGAAAAATCCAGTCGCTGGTTTCTTCCTTACGCAGGCGCTAACTCCTCTCTTCAGCGGGCTTTCGTTGCCAGTCTGTTTGTATCTGTTGGAACATGTACCTTTGTTCGAGAGAGCCTGGAGCTATATGGGCGCAGGCTCGCCTATGATGTTCAGCAGTCACATTACTGCTGAATTTGTGCAACTATACGTGGTGGCGGCGTCATTTCTCATCGTGCCGCCTACCATATTGATGGGGATAGGATTTCCACTACTTCAAAGGGCGGTGCAGACAGACGTTCAACACGTCGGTTTGAAAGTAGGTTTTTTGCAGACTGCCAATATTATTGGAGCGGTTCTTGGAAGTCTGCTTGTCGGGTTGGTCTTTTTTTCTACGCTCGGCATCAGCAATTCATTGAGATCGGTTGTTGCATGCGCTGCGTGGCCGCTGCTTTTCTGGTGTAAATTTCAATTCAGGAGTCGTTCCAAACCGCAAATAACAGCAGCCTACATCGGCACGGCAGCAATTTTTCTTGCAGTGATTTTTTCGATTCCCTCAAGTGAAAAGTTGCTTGCGTCTATGCATGGAACTCAACCAGATAACTTGATAGTGAGAGAGGACCGTAGCGGTACCGCTGCTCTGATGCCGTTCGAGAAAAAGGATTTTGCTCAATCTGTCATGGTGCTAGCCAATGGTCAAGGTCAAAGTCAATTTCCCTACGGTAAACAGCCCGTGCATACAGATATAGGGCTTTTAGCATCCCTGGTTCATCCGCATCCGCTTGATGTTGGAGTGATTGGTTTAGGGTCTGGCGAAACCGCGTATGCAGCCTCTGGAAGTCCCGAAACGCAATCAGTCGATTGCATTGAAGTGATCGGTCCTGAAATCGAAACGCTAAGGGAATTACAGAAACGCAGAAACGATTCCGCGCTGGATGCGCTTGCAAGCGATAAGCGCGTGCACTTTCATTTCACTGACGGTCGCAGATTTGTTCAACAGGGCTCGAAAAAGTTCGATGTTCTAGAGGCTGATGCTCTTCTACCCTTTTGCGCTTATGCTGGTAATCTCTATTCAGAGGAGTTTTTCCGGCTGCTGGCGAATCAGCTCAAACCAGGCGGCATCGCCATTAGTTGGTTCCCGACGCAAAGAACTAAAAAGAGTTTTCTCAATGTCTTTCCTTACGTCGATGAGTTTGAAGGTATCGGAGTGGGAAGCAACCAGCCAATTTCCGCCACTGACGTTGAACTCCTTGCTCGTGCTGCAGATCCTCAAGTGGCGGCACACTTCAAGAAAGCAAATTGCGATTCACACGCCTCTCTTAAGCGATTGCTGACAGACCGTAAAGTCCTTCAGACAGCTCTTCCCGCAAAAAAGTACGCCGATGTGAATTCAGATCTTTTTCCTCGAGACGAGTTTAGAACACCAGAGTCCACCATTCCTGGCACATGATCCTGCTTAATTGGCGATCGATGAAATTTTTGACGACGCTATTTTTTCTGTCCGGATTTTCTGCGCTACTTTATCAAATTATTTGGCAAAGACTTCTGACACTATTCTCCGGAGTCGATGCGCAATCGGTTTCGATAACAGTAGCTGCGTATATGTTGGGCATGGGCGCCGGCAGTCTGTGCGGCGGGATTCTCAGCGAAAGAGTTTCACGGAGACAAGCGGTAATTTTGTTCGCGGTGGCGGAGATATGCATTGCTGTTTTCGCACTATCGAGTAAGTTCATACTCTACGATTTTCTCTACATGCAGTGGTCCGCGCTCGCCAGAAGCGAAGCGATACTGGCTTTAGTTGCATTTTCGGTCTTGCTCATTCCAACTTATTGTATGGGAATTACTTTACCGTTGCTCTCGAAAGCTGTGACCATCAGGATTAACGAAGCCAGTTCGACAATCGGCTCGTTGTACGGAATCAACACTCTAGGTGCAGCCATAGGAGCGCTGGGCACAGCCTTTTTGATGAGAAAGTTTGGTTTCGTCGAAAGCGTTTTTGTTGGTGCATCCATCAACTTAACCTGTGCGATTGGTGCGGCTTTGCTGTATATGCAGGCAAAAGAATCTCAGGGCACAGAAGAAGCTGATGCCGCTAATACCGTCACTTTCACTGCCCCCGCTGCGCTGCACTTACCCTTGCTTGTCTGGATCATCAGCTATTTCGTATCAGGATTTGTCAGCCTTTCACTAGAACTAGTATGGTTCAGAGTGCTAGGTGTGCTCCTCAAACCGAATAGTTTTACTTTTGCATGGCTTTTGTTTTTATTTCTTGGCGGAATCGCTTGTGGAAGTTTTATCGGTATCCGTGTTGCAGGTCGACTGCGAAATCCTACTGCTGCTTTCTTCGCGACTCAGGCACTGACTCCGCTGTACAGTGGTCTTTCATTGCCGATCTGTTTGTATGTTTTGGAAAATGTACCGCTGTTTGGAAAAGCGTGGCGCTATATGGGGACTGATCTTCCTTTGCTGTTCCATAAAGAACTCAGCCCTGAATTCGTGCAACTGTATTTGGTGGCAGCCGGTTTTCTCATTCTTCCACCAACTATTCTAATGGGAATTGGTTTCCCGCTGCTTCAACGGTCTGTGCAAACGGATTCTAAACATGTTGGATTGAAAGTCGGAATTCTTCAAACGGCTAATATAATTGGTTCCGTGCTCGGCAGTTTGCTTGTCGGAATATTCTTGTTCTCGCTCCTGGGAATTAGCAGCACCTTGAAGTGTGTGGTTGCTTGCGCCGCTTGGCCGGTTCTCATCTGGTGCTACTCTCGCTTTGGAACTGCGTCAAAATTCAAGCTGGCAGCAGTCTGCGTGGCGGGCTTAAGCGTCATGCTGTTGGTAATTGTTTCCATTCCACCCAGTAAACAAATGCTTGCCTCGATGAATGGTACGCATGCCGACAAGATAATTGTGTACGAGGATGCAAGTGGAGTGGCTGCGCTTAAGCCGTTTGTAAGAGACGAATCTGAATTGCAGCGTGTTTCCAAACAGCAAACTGATTCCAGTGTGCCGACCGACTTCACGAAATATGTAATGGTCCTGGCAAACGGTCAGGGACTCAGTCAGTTTCCGTATGGCTCTGAGCCCGAGCACACTGACATCGGGTTGCTGGCATCAGTTGTACATCCGCATCCTTTCGACATCGGTGTTATCGGACTCGGTTCTGGCGAAACTGCTTACGCAGCAGCGGGCAAACCTGAAACTCAGTCGGTTGATTGCGTCGAAGTTGTCGGTACTCTAGTAGAAACTCTCAGAGAATTGCGAAAACTACGCAAAGATCCAGCCCTTGATGATTTGCTGGACGATCCGCGTATCCACTTCTACTCCACTGACGGTCGACGATTCGTACAGCAAGGGTCAAAGAAATATGACGTTCTTGAAGCGGACGCGCTGCTGCCGTTTAATGCCTACGCAGGCAACCTCTACTCGGAAGAGTTTTTTGCGCTCCTTGCAAAACATCTTAAACCAGGTGGCATAGTGATCAGCTGGTTCCCTACGAAACGAACGAGAGAGAGCTTTCTCAATGTTTTTCCTTATGTCACTCAATTTGAGGAAATTGGCATCGGAAGTATGGAGCCAATATGCAACAACGATAAAGAAATTCTCGCTCGCGCCGCTGAGCCTCGTCTCGCGGCTCATTTCAGGAAGGCAAACTGCGATACTTTCAAATCAATTAGCAGGTTGCTAAACCATCGCAATTTTGCTCAAACAGAGCTTCCCACTAAAAGATTTGTAGACATAAATTCGGATCTGTTTCCGCGCGATGAATTTTGCATTCCGGACTCAAAGAGTGCTGATTGATGCTTGTTTCGCCGTGCGTAACCAGCGAGAAATCCACCAGATGAATGTGAGGATATTTGCAATAGAAAGAACAATAGAAAAATCCAGCCAGAAGAAATTGTGGGCTGCGGGCATTTGAATATCTGGTCCAAAGCCGTAAAACGTAAAGATGTTCAGGGCGACGATTGCAGATAACACCAAACCGATCGTCAGCAACTCGCGATCTTCTCGACCGTTTTTTTTCTCCAGCCACCATGTAGCTAATATCAGGGCTGCAGGTCCGAAGCCGTGATTCTCATGCGCTTGAGTGAGCACCATCGACTGACCGTAGAGTATCAGCGCCGCCGCTTCGTGAATTGATGTCGCCTGCGATGATTGAGGATCTGCTTTGGCTCTGCCATGCATCCACCACCATTTTCCTAAGACAACAGAAATGTATGCAAAGTAGAAAATTATCGACAGCTTTCTTGCTCTAGGCAGATGAATGACTTTGAGTGCATTGTCGTCCCAATTTATTTGGGGCTGCAGTTGAAGTGCAGTCCACAAGTCGGTTCCGTCTGAACGTTGCATAACTTCCAGTAGATACGTTGCAATCCACCATCCGTTACAGTTTTGCCCTGATATGAACGGTTCGTTGCCGTTGATCAAGTTGTTGGCGAATAAGTTTATGAATGTGCCACCCAGAAAAAATGGCAGAAGAAAGAGCAGAACCACGAACGCCGCGATCGCGAGGCTTTTCACAAGCAAAGCTAAATCTCGACGCGCCAGAGTGAAGACCAGTAGTGCTGGTCCAATCACCAAACCTTGAGGTTTGGTCAGGATCGTGATGGCAAATCCCATCCAGCCAAAGACGTAGTGACCGTAAGAGAAAAGCAATATCGAAATGATTAAAGGCGCTGCGTACAGTGGATCCTGGTACGCAAATAGTGGACCCGTAATGATGGTCATTGGATTTAGCCAGAAGATATTCGAACAAAGAACAGCCATTCTCAGTCCATATCTCTGTTCGACCAGCCGAAATATGAGCAGAGTCACCGCTGCATCTGCGAGCAAACTGGGAATTTTTACAAGTGCATTGAGAAGATTCGAATCAGCAAAATTGGCTGACACGGCGAAGTACAGATGTCCGATACCGCCAAGAATGATCGGAATGATTGGCGGATAGTCGATTCCACTTTTCCATGTGTTGTATTTCCACATCGCAGGAACGACTTCGAAATTCAAAACTCCTTTGATGTTTTGAATGCTCAATGGCACCGATTGGTCGTGCAGAAGACGATATATTTTGCTTGTTGGTTGAGTTGCCGCGACATAGCTCCAGAGCTTGAATACAGGATGGTCATCTGTTCCATTCAGCTGCAAAAGTGGCAGTCTGATCAAAAGTCCGATGAGAAACAGACTTATCGCCAGGAGAATGAGATTTTTTCGACTTTGAAACATCTCGGAGAGTGTATCATTCGTAAATCCCTGATACCATTTCGAGGGCACCCGCGTTCGTCTTCGACTATTTTGAGTGCATTATGGACTTTTCCTCTACGCTACCGCCTCAGGTCACACTGGTTGTGCCGGTCTACAACGAGGAACCATCAAATCTGCGGCTCCTGTTAGAGCGTGTCGCTCTTGTATTGGAGCCAGCTCTCATTTTCTATGAAGTGCTTTTCGTCGATGACGGCAGTAAAGCAAAGACTCATGATGCACTTAAAGAGTTGGCCGATGAGTTTGATTATGTGCGCGTAATAGTCTTGTCGAGAAACTTTGGCGAAATACCGGCAATCTGTGCAGGGTTGGCGCATTCGAGAGGTGAAGCTGTCATTAATATGGATTCTGATCTTCAGGATCCACCTGAACTAATTCCAACCATGCTGCAATATTGGAGAGAGGGTTACGATGTCGTTTTTACTCGACAAGCGAGTCGTAAAGAGTCTGTTCCACGTCAGTTCCTCGCTTTTGCCTTCTACAGACTTCTGGGTGCGTTTTCATCGGTAAAAATTCCAGTCGACGCCGGTGAGTTTCGTTTGCTAAGCAGACGTGCTGTAAATGCCGTTTGTGCTACTCCCGAAAAAGCGAAATTCTTGCGAGGATTGATCCCCTGGATAGGTTTCAAGAACACGATTATTCCATTCGACCGCGACGAACGAAAATTTGGTGATAGCAGCTACACGACGAGCAAATTGTTGCAACTGGCCGTAGATGGACTGGTTGCTTTCAACATGCAGCCGCTGTATTTCATTCCAGTCTTAGGCTGTGTGATTCTTGCCGGTGGCTGTCTGGGTCTAATTTTCTCTGCCTTTTCACCGCAGATTATTTTGGGCATGCAATTAAGCCTCGTCTCTCTATTGCTCGCGGTCGCGGGCGCACAAGTCGCTTGTACAGGCGTGCTTGCCGTATATCTCGCCGAAGTTCTGAAAGAAACTCGCGCGCGCCCAACTTACATTGTCGCGGAAGAATTCGGCAAGAACGTTGTGAAAGCGGACCACTCTCTGAATAGTGATGGTGCGATCAACAGCGAACTTTCGCGCTAATTCATATGGAAGTTGCAGAGTACGATAATATCTTCGCCAATGAATCGACGCACTTCTACTATGTCGCGGTGCACGATTGTATTATCGCTTTGATAAAGCGCTACGCATTCAAGGGTTCGCCGCTTCGTATTTTGGATGCAGGTTGTGGCACTGGCTTTCTTGCAAAAAAACTGAAGGAGTTCGGTGATGTTGAAGCTGTCGATATGCACGATCAAGCGATTCAATATGCTCGCAATCGTGGACTTTCGGTAACGAAAGCATCAGTTGAAAAACTGCCGTTTGCCCCTGAAACTTTCGATTTGCTTACCTCGATTGATGTTATCTATCACAAGTTTGTTGAAGATGATGTTGAGGCACTGCGCCAATTCTATTCCGTGCTAAAACCTGGTGGATACTTGGTTCTACGAGTTCCTGCGAAACCAAGCTTGCATTCGAGTCACGATCACTTCGTGCATACAGCAAGACGATACGAGAGAACTGATTTGCGATCTAAACTGAAGCAGGTTGGTTTTGAGATTGAAGTTCTCACCTATTGCCAGGGCTCTCTTTTTATCCCGGCATGGGTCAAAGCACGCATGGATCAACAGACAGCAACGAAGCAGCACTCAGTAATCGAGCACCAATCGCGGTGGCTTAACAGGGCAATCAGCGCGATTTTGAAGATGGAGAATCGCATGATTTTGGCAGGCTTTGATATTCCAACCGGAATTGGTCTCGTTACCGTTTGTCGAAAGCCACTGCGTTGATACTGCGATTTGTGTCTTTTCTGATTAAGGTTTGCTCCACTAGTCATGAGCTGAAGAGCCGGATGTTAGTCTTATATAGTCGTCGTCCAAAAGGCGCTTAGGAATCCATTGTTAACACTGTCTAAGGCAGATCGAGCTGTCAGACAACCGCAGCCCAAGATGGCTCTGGTCTCTGTTGTCTTGCCTGTACGTAATCAGGCCGATCATATTGCATGGGTGGTGCGACAACACCATGAGCATCTTCTACAACTGCCCGTTGAATTCGAACTTTTGCTCGTTCCGAATGGTTGCAGCGATGAGTCTGAGCTAATATGCCAAAACTTATCCGCACAACTTCCCGGAGTGAGAACTGTGATTGGCAGTGGCCCCGGATGGGGACGTGCCGTCAACACTGGATTGAACCACGCCAATGGAGATCTGATGTGTTACGCGAGTTCGGCACGAATCAGCTCCGCAGATTTGCTCAAGCACATTCAATTTGCACTGGGCTCTCCAAATTCAGTGGTCAAAGCACAAAGACTTTCTCAAGACAGTGGTTTTAGAACTGCAGGTTCGGCGCTCTATAACTGGCTGTGCCGCTCGCTATTCGGGCTATCGACACGCGACGTGAATGGAACGCCTAAATCGTTTCCTAAAACTTTCAGCAAGTTGCTTGAGCTGTCTGAGGACGGTTACCTTGTCGACGTTGAATTCAATGTGGTCTGCAAGAAGAATGATTATCCGGTTGTCGAATTACCAATCGAACACACTGAGCGTCATGGTGGCACTTCGACCACCACGGTGAGTACGGCTCTCAATCTGTTTGTCGCGTTATTTGGTTATTGGAACAAAGTCAGAAAGCAAGCTACTTAAAAGTTTGCGCGGATAATCACCTGGTGAAACCAAACCTGGTCGATCAAGTTTGTGGACTGATGCCAACGTACAACCCTCTTCCGATCAAGCCATGCTCGTCGTAAACGACCTTGAGACCTGCCGCCTCAAGCGCCTCGGTGTAACTCTCTTTCGAAAAGAGTCCGAGCACATGTTTCTCTGAAATGTGTTTAATTCCGCTTGAGTTAACGACCAGAAATTGGGAATCACCTTGCGAATGTCCATTCTCTTGTGACCAGTGATTCGTTCGAACAACTTTTCCACCATCAATTTCTTGAATGGTAGCGGTGAAGTGTCCGGGTTTAAAAGTTGATGGCGTGTACCAGGGCTCGATAATCAATAGTCCGCCAGGTTTTACATGCTTGCGCATGTTCAACAAAGTGGATGCCAGGCAATCGTACGTTTTGGTGTAGCCAATCGAACTAAACAAGCATGTGATCACATCAAACTTGGTTGGCAACTCAAACGACATCATGTTTTGTTTGTGGATTGTCGCTTGAGGCAGCTTCTTTTGTGATATTTCGATGAAGTCTGGATTGATATCGAGACCTTCAACTTCATAGTGATTTTTTAAGAAAAACAGATGTTGACCGGTGCCGCATGCAACATCAAGCAGTTTTCGTCCTGAACTAGTTTTGTGCTGTGTTATCAGCTCGTGCAGTCTGCTTACCTCTTTCGCGTAGTCTTTGGTTTCGGCGTAAAGAGCGTCGTACAGATTTGCGGACTGATACATCATGGTGAATATGTGACTTCGGGTGGACCATGGAGCATTATAGCTATCCTGGGCGCGCAGATCAGGGTTTGTTTCTGATTTAGTGTGCAGAAATTTTTCATCGAAATCTACCGAGGTGAATGAGGGTAGTTGCGCGCCTTAGTACCGCAAGCGGTGCTTATCAGAGCTGAAAAGCTTTACTGGCCCAAGGATTCGCGCAGTTTGTCGTATTGGTGTGTCCAGGTGATCTGCTCGGCGCGATTGCGAGCCCGAACTCCCCATTCTCGACGCGCTTGTGGATTATCAATGAGCATCTCTAGCTGTTCTGCAAGTTGATTTATGTTTTTGGGGTCAAAGAACATTGCTCCGTCTCCACCAACTTCAGGTATTCCGCCCCGATTCGAGGCGATGGTAGGCAGCCCACAAGCCATTGATTCCGGCACTGTCAATGAGCATGGTTCGTTCCAGGTGGAAGGGACGCACGATATTGATGCCGAATTGTATTCAGTGAGAATGGTGCTTCTATCTACGAATGTTTGAAACTCTACGACTTGTGAAATTGGTTCAGCTAGTTTTCTCAGTTCTAACTCATAGTCGGACAATCGATCGAGCGCCGAAAATCCACTGCTACCTACAATGCGAACTTTGAACTTTCTCTTCGCTGACGCGATCTTTTGAGCGGCTCGAATAATCAAATCTGGACCTTTGAAAGGCTGCACTCGACCCACGAAAAGTATTGTCGGCACTTCTTCATCGATTGGAGTTGATCGCGGTCGAAATTTTTCAGTGTCGACACCATTTACGATTCCAGAAATTTTCTTAGATCGTTTGCCGAGCAATTTTTGAGTCTGATTTGCGATGAATTCACTACAGCAAACAATGTTGTCCACGCTGTCGACGATGCCTGCAAGTTCCCATGGCGAATAAGTTTTAAATAGCCAGTTTTGAGCGTAGAGGCAGATTTGCGCTTTGGCATGATTTCGGCGCATGGCTGGTGCACAACCGGGTGCATTCCACAAAAAAAGTGTTCCGTCAAAATTAGCATCAACGGCATTACTGGCTGGTTCGTACAGCAACGTTTCCAGTTGACGTGATCTGCCAAGAAAGCCCGATAACACATCTGTAATTTTCTCGTTGCGATTAAGTAGATGTCTGGTAACTACCTCAATGCACTCACCTTCTGGATAGTCATGTCTTGTGCCTTTGCTAACGATGACTTGCGTGTGCCCACCTCGTGTGACGTGCACTTTAGTAATTTCGTTGATGATTGACATAATCGCACTACCGGTCGCAGGCGAATAGTGATCACCCGGTGTTGGTATGTGTGAATAAGTATCGGTCATCTTTTGACTGACCACAGCCTTTGTTATAAGCGTTTTTGTGAAGTGTCGAATTTATGCTTTGACTTCTCGATTCGCTCTGACTAAGTCGTTTCAATTGCGAGCGGATTATCTTGTAGCAAGCAAACCAGAAACTATTTAGCTTCTGTTTTCAATGACTCGATATAATAGCACTTGCCTTTGATGTGAGCTATGGACGAGACTTCGAATACTGATTTTAATTCATCCGCCTTAACGTGGTTTCGATACAGCCGTTGGCTCGCCCTTATCAGTCTAGGGTTCATGTTAACCGCGGCTGCTTTTTTCATGCTCGCCAGACCGATGGACATTAGTCTGGATAACGCTTTGTTGTTGCAGTGCGGTCAGCTGCTACTTGAAAAAAAGCAGCTGTACGTCGACATCGTCGAAATAAATCCGCCGATGATTATGTACTTGAGTATGATTCCAGCAGGATTGTCCAAGCTGATCGCGTCTTATCAGGCGCCTTGTTTCAACTTTTGCGTTTGCACCCTGTCAATACTTTCTGCAGTTCTTGGCATTCGAATCCTTGATGGCGTCGAGAAGCCTGATGACAAAGCCTATGTTCCATCAGTGATTGTTGCATTGGGTGTTGGAGCATTGTTGATGTCTCCGATTATATATTTCGGTGAAAGAGAACATATCGCCGTTCTTCTGATTCTGCCGTTTTTCTTGCTGCGTTGGGTTCGAAACACCGGTGGTTCAACCTGCAAATTCCTTGCTTGTTTCGTCGGCATATTAGCTGGAATCGGGTGCTGCATAAAGCCTTATTTCCTTCTGCTACCAGGGTTTGCTGAGATTTTCTGGCTTTGTAAATCGCGCGATTTCAAGTCTTTGCTGAATGTGGAGATCGGGTCCGCAGCTTTGGCTTGTTTGCTTTACGCCGCTCACTTTCTACTATTGCCTGCGGAATCAAGACACAATTACTTTCAGGTTCTGATACCACTGACGGTGCAAGGCTATCAGGCTTACAACCACGATCTTCTCAAGATTATTGTTCTTGATAATGTGCCGCTGGTCAGACCTGTCCTTGTGATTGGCGCTTTGCTCTTAGCTATACTCTTGCGCCGCCGATGTTCCTTGTTGCTTCCCTGGTCTGCTTGGACTGTGGCTGGATATTTGATTTTCGTGCTGCAACAGAAGGGTTTCCACTATCACACAATTCCAATGCGCTACGGCATGGCGATGTTGTGTGTATTGGAAGTGATGACGCTACTGTTAATGGTGCGAGATAAAGTGTTCGCGAATCGGCAGCAGAAGCCCGCCACCGATGTCGTGACAGTAGTTTTTGTTCTTCTTGCGTTGCTCAGCCTGGGCGGTTGTGGTGCCATGGTTGTCAGATTTGTTCAAGCAGGCAAGCACAACTTTTATTTAGCCGAAAACTTGACTCCACCTTGCGCAGCGCAGGTTGTGCGCAGCAGCAATGAAGGTGATTCTGTCTTTTTCTTTGATACCGGTGGTGGTTACCAGTATCCAATGCTAGTGCAGTTGAATCGAAGACCGGGTTCGAGATTTATGGACATGTCGCCGTTCGCCATGGTCAGATACGTGCAGACGCACGCTAAGAGCGAAGAGCAGCGTAAAGAAGCGGCCTCATACGAAGATCAAATTTTGACTCAATTGGGAGATGATTTCGAATCCCGGAAAACGAAGCTCGTATTGATACCGGAGCATGAGTGGGCTTTGCCTGCCGACTTTTCAGTCTTTCAATATTTGGACGAGCACAGATTTTTCCAAAGGGAAATGAAGAACTACAAGCAAATTGCCTCGACCTGCAAGTATCGAGTCTATCAGCGAGTCACTGACTGAGTGCGAACGTCTTTCATTTCTGCGTCGATTATCGGTGCCAACCGATCGATCAACTTGTGTGCTCCAGCTGCGTTAAGGTGAGCGCTGTCCAAGAAGTCGCTTGTGTGAAATTCACTGCCGTTGAAATCGACAAACTTTTGACCGTTAGCGATGGCTAGGGTTGATAGTTTCTGTGTGAAAGCCTCGTGAACGTGCGCTGGAAGAAGGGCGCGATTTTCTGTCGTCAGTGGCATTCCCACTAGGATTACGTGGATATTGCGTTTGCTGCAAGTTTGCAAGAGCTCCTTGAGAAAGCCCATTTGCTGGTCAAAAGCTTTTGCGGAAATGTTCTTGTAGTGCCCTTTGTATTCATCCAGATTTCGCTTTGGACCCATATTGGTCAAAGGTTCAACTGTGCTGGGAGGATTCTTATGAGCGAGTTCTTTGATCAGCGTTTTGCCAAACGACAAAAGATCTTGATGTTTGTCGTACATGAAGTACATACGCTTTCCGATGCTCATTGCTTCAGTGTCGGCGCTCGGGAAATAGTTGCTAGCGTTTTTTGTGTAATCGTCGAAGTTAGAGAGCTGGTTGAAGTAAACACTTGCTGATGGACTGCTGACAAAGGCGTCATAGAAATCGCGTGGACCGACGCCATACACCAGGACTTTTGGACGGTGAACGCCGTCAAAGTATCGGTCAACCACGCGAGAGGCATCGGATGCGCTCATCAGTGCTAGCGAAACGTTGAAAATCTTTCCAGCCTGAGCGCATTTCTTTTCCAGTGCTTCTGAACGCAGATTGTAATAAGCAGAATCAGGAAGGTTGTCTCCATGGTCTGCAAACCAGAGGGGGAAAATCATCAAGGACGAGCCGAACATGTAGACATCAGGATCGTTTACGTTTGTCAGTCGATTTCGTCTGGCATCAAGAGTGCGTTCAAAACCGTTCTGTAACGCCCACATGAACAACGTCCAATCTTTCAAGCATTTCTTCGTATCGAAATTGCCTGTCAGGCATGCTTCGGTCACATTGGGCGAATGCCAAAAATTATGAGCCTGACTCTGGTTGTATGTAACGAGACCAGCGATGTTTACGAGAAGGAAAATACTGCAAGCCAAAAGTCCGGAACTTTGTCGAACTGTTTTGCCCTTAGCTCGAGTTAATAAAGAAGTTCCGGTTTGTTTGAGAGCTGGATTTAGATCAAGCGCAGTTGGCAGAAATTGCCCCTCAACGAGTCGGTGAAGCTTAGGCACCGATCATCCTATAGTAAAGAGAGAATGTCATGAGCGCGAGATCACACAAAGTTTGTCAGCAGTTTCGCCTGTTTTAGCAGCACAATTAGCTCTTTATCAAGATACTAAGCGGAAATGTTTGATTCAAAGACGAGCAGATTCGGTGATAATTGATGCAATGACTTATTTTTCACCCAGTACAAGTGTGACTGCTATCTCAAACCAACTCGAAGACATTGTGTCGAAACAATCATCAGAGAACTTGAAGCTGTTCAAGGGCGGCTCTCTTCTGATGTCTATTGGTGAATTAGCCGGCAAGCTTCCGAGAGGCGGAGCTGGCATCCCTCGTTTGCTTGGACGAACATTTTGCCCTGACTCCACTTTCGTTATCGAAACTGTCGGTGGTGCCAAAGTCGCAGTTGATTGCCAAAACCTGGATATGTACACGGGGGCACTCTGCACGAATAAGTCTCACGATCCTCACATCGTAGAAACGTGTAAAAGACTTGTCGGTCCTGGAGATGTTTTCTACGATATCGGCTCAAATGCAGGGTTTATAGCTTTGGACGTGGCAAAAAATGCGAACGACCAGGCTAAGGTTTTTGCTTTCGAACCTCAACCGAGTTTGGCGAAACATAGCGCTCTCTCTTGCAAGTTGAACGGCTTTGTGAACATGAGCGTATACGAAGTCGCAGTCAGTGACAGCGAAGGAGTTCTCGATCTGTTTTTCGGATCTCACGCTAAACTTGCGAGCACTATATCTGGTGTAGATCCATCCATAAGCAGAACAATTCCGTGTCAAAGTATAGTTATTGATAATCGCGTCGAGAGTGGAGAACTGCTGCCGCCGAACACAATCAAAATAGACATTGAAGGCGGTGAGATGGCGGCTCTCACGGGTGCTAAGAATACGATCGGTAAGTATCATCCTTCAATTATTTTTGAGGTCAATACTAATGTTGGGCGTGCAGGTTTTACCCGCTCAGACATCTTGGATTTGATCAAAAGTCTTGGAGACTACCAGTTCTATTTCATCACGTACGATGCAAAATATCGTCTGGCCGACGATATTGGAGATACCTCGTTCACCGACATGCTAGCGATCTCGCCAGCCAACGTAGAGTTGATCAAAAGCCGCATCATCTAGTTAGCTCGTGATCACGATATCGTAGACTTCTGCGGAAGGTAAGTTTATTTGACCAAGTTGCTTAAACGAAGTTCGGTCTAAGATGGCAATTCGCGCATTCGGAATTGAGTTGGGACCTATTTTTTCATCGCCTCTGTGACGTATCGCACTTAGTCCGACGTAGATGTAATTCTTTCCAAAGGCTATTCCGCGTGTAAAGGCCCCTGGGAAAAGAATTTCGGTAATGCTTCCATCGGCTTGTCGAATCAACAGTCTGTTCGTTTCTGAGTCACAAACATATTGACGCCCGTCTACATCCATACGAGGAGTGTGAGGTTTTGTCAGGCCATCCCAGAGTACATCACCTGATTCAAGGTCAAAGATAACACCATGTTCTTGCCACGATCCCGCGTAGTCAGACGGTTTTTCTTTCCGACCGAAACAGGAAACCACATAGCGGCCATTCCATAGATCGATACAGTTCAAATGCCATGAACCCTGCTCGCCAGGGAATTTCCATTGATATGCTAAATTTCCACCCTGGTCGAGTTGCACTACTTCGTTGGTACCTGTTGATACCACATATAGTTGCCCAAATTGGAAGCGCACGTCGTGAACTTGTTTGTACGACTGGTTGACGATGCATGCTGTTCCGTCGGCTCCATAAAAATGCAATAGCATGTATGAACTGTGATAGATGGAGCGCACCAGCATATCGTAATCACGCCACAGTCCAGTACCAGATAGTCTGTCAACGACACGTATCGACGTGGGGCTGCCCTTTGAAATGGAAAACAGTCCGCCCATGTATGGTGGTTTCCATACAGCGGAAACCAGCAGATCATCTTCAAGAGTGAACTCTTCTGTGGTTTGCAGAGGAACGAGCAGAGTGTTCGACAACCAGGCGATACTCTCTGCGCGTCTAGATTCTAACGTTATAAGTTTGTTTTCGATGGTAAGTTGACCTCGAGGGGAGCCGCTCAGAGAGCTAGCTCCAATGTTTTCTCCAACCGTTCAGAAAGACTGCCACCTCTAAAGGAGAAGCAATGACTTTCAGGTACGCATTCCATAAATCGATCGGTTCCGCGCACACTAAGCAGATTTGATGTCGATAGTATTTTTCTGGTTTGGTCTGATTTTGATATTTGAGTGCACGAAAACTCACCCATATCGGGCGACTGATCTAGGTGCAACCATGTTTCAAATCTGGCTTCATAACTTGGTTCTGCAGTGAAGGTCGAAAGCGGATACCATTCACGCAAAATGAAACCTGGCAAGGCGATTCCGATTTCGCTCAGCAGTTTTCTTGTGCCTGGAAACAAATTGAATGGCGCGGCAAAACCAATGATTTTGTTGTCTCTGGTATTGATTATTGTCATGTCGTCGGCAATCACTTTCCACCCGTGTCTAAGTGCGAGGGCGATGGACAGTGTTGTTTTTCCGCTACCAGGAGCCCCTGAAATGAGCACTCTGCGCCCTTGTGGAGAGACCATAGACGCTGACTGAATTAGCAGGCAACCAACGTGCTGAGCGATAATCTGACGAAGCACCTCTGCGATGTCAAATGATAAGCCCATCTGAATATCGCAAACTGTCGTTTGAACGCTATTAGGAGCATGGCTGCGGGGCAAAAGCCGATCAAGTACCTGGCTGAATTCAGGATCGGCGTGAGTTAGAAGAAACTGCGCTGCTCCAAGTTGGTAAGTAGGTTTTGCCTTATTCATCATCAGTCCCGCAACTCCGGTCTAATTTTTGCATTGTTTGTTCCAATTCGCTCACGATTATTCGAATGAAAGCTTTTTATTCGCTGCGAAGGTTATACTTCGCCGATTCGTGCGACTCAGGAACTCGGGATCAAATGATGAAACGCAGTGCTCTCTTACTTTTTTTCTGCTTAATAACGTTAATAAATTCAGCGCCTGCGGAAACTGCTCAAACAAACGGTGGGTCAACCGACTCTGTAGAACCGGTTCACACAAGCGAACGCTTACCCGAGACCGTAGCGTCGCCTGCGGATGGCATCGCAAAAGCCGAGCAATTGCTTAAAATGAGCTGTGATTTTTATCGCAGTCTCAACAGTATCTCTGGACAGCTGACTTCAGATACAACAACTAAAAAGGACTCTGAAGTCACACATAAGATGCATTTGATTGGATTTGAGTTCGAGCGCTCCAAGTATTTGAGCGTCAAAGTTTTGAAACCAGTGCACGGGGGAGTGGCAGTCCTCAACGGTTCGAATGCTTCTTTCTACAATCCGAAATGGAAAACGTATGCGAAAGCAACCATAAATTCTTTCGATCAGATTTTTCAAAATCAGGATTTCAGTTTTGTCACTGATGGAGTGCTCTCAGACACCTTGTTTCAGGCACTCCTTTCCGATGATCCATATGCCGGAATTTTAAAAAATCGGAAAATAAAAAGTTATGACGGCATCACTAAAATTGGTGGAGAAAGCTGCCATCAAATCACATTTTCTACAAGCGACATGACCTGCGATAGTTATATATGGCTGTCAGCCGGCGATAAGCCCTGGGTTCGGAAATATACGCCAGTGCGAGATTGCCCAATAAATTTTTTGCCTGTTCGCCCTGGTCCGGTCACGCAGTTGTCGATCAATGCATCTTACGATCGCATGCGTGACAATTATGCTGTTCGGAAAAGAGCGCTTAAACCCTCTGCGAGTAGTAAATCTGCGACGCATCTAGCAGGCTCTGCTGGAGATGACGCTCGTCAGATCATGGTCGGTCAACGAGCGCCAAAAGTAAATATAAGCACCACCGATGGTGGTAAATTTAGTTTGTCTAGAGTGCGTGGGAAAGTAGTCGTTATGGATTTCTGGGCCACATGGTGTGGGCCATGTGTTCGTGCGATGCCGGTTCTCGAGTCGATCACTGGCGGTTTTCCAAAGTCTGATATCGCTTTTATCGCTGTCAATGAAAAGGAAGAACCCGAGAAAGTGCAAGCGTTTTTGCGCGAAAAGTCTCTAAATCCGCTTGTGGGTTTTGATAAAGACGGTGAGGTAAGCCAGCGCTATCGAGTTGTGGGCATACCGCAGACGGTAATAATTGGACGAGACGGAAAGGTGAAGTCAGTTCACGTTGGGGTTGGTCCGAACTTCAAAGACCAGTTGACGAAAGAATTGCAGTCTCTTGTTTCTGAAAAGAAGTGAATCAGAACTACTGACAGAGTTGCAAAATCTTTTTCAGCCGTTCGTCCAGAGTGCCATCTTCTATTTCAAAACACTGAGCTGTGCTTACGTATGAGAGCAACTTCTCCCCTGCTTCAGGCACTCGGATGATATTCGAAATAGGCAGGCACTTTCGATAGTACTCGCCCGCCGACAGTTCTGTTACGCGAAAGTTCGATTCCTGGTACGTGCGAGTGAACACGAAGCACACATCAAAGAATGCGCTGGCACCCGAAGGAGCCGACATTTTTCCAAGCGGTGACCATTCGACCATGACTATCGGGTCTGGCACTTTGCCGATAGAATCGCGCAGTAACTCTTTAGTGCCAGGCTTAAGTGAAAAAGGTGCACCAAAAGTAATCAGCTCGTCTTTGTTGAAATCTATCAACAGAATATCTTCAGCAATTACTTTCCAGTCATAGGCTAATGCCAGTGCCATGGTTGTAGTGCTTTTACCGGCGCCTGAGCGACCGACAATTAGTACTCTCTTTCCATTTGGAGTGATCAAGCAACCGGCATCAAGCCAAAGGCAACCTTCATGCAGTGCGAAAATTCTATTTTGCAATTCGCGCAAATCGTTAGTGCTGACGTGATGAATTTCGCTTTCATCGGCATCGGTACAGCGTGGCAAAAGAATTTCCAAATTACCCAGAAATGGAGGCAATCCATTTTCGATGGAAAATGCGATTCTACCTAATTTGTAAACTGCCGGTGGGTTGGGTTTGCCAGGTGTCACAGGGTAAGGTCTCCGTTATTTAGCGGCGCTTTGGCGTCGCAAAGCTGGAGGATTGTTTGAATGCGCTCTTTTAAACTGCCGTCTTTGATCAGATAGCAGCTGTCTTCTGAAACATACTCGCAAATCTTATCCGCTGCTCCATTTACGAGGGCAATGTTCGATTTTTGCAATATGGCTCGTATGTATTCTGGCACAGAGATTTTTTCTAAGCTAATTGCGCCGCCTCGCGGTTTATCGAAGTGGATGACCAGGTCGATTCCGGCTTTCCTATTGCAACCCAGGTTTTTATCATTCAGAGCCATCCAGACCGTGCTTGGATCCGGGAATTTATCAGGCTGGAAGGTCGTTTTCAGGAGGTCGAAAGTGCCCGGTTTAATCGCAAATGGTGATGCGAAATTTATTATTTCGTTGGTGGTCATGTCGATGTGTGTAATGTCTTCTGAAATGACTTTCCAGCCATAGTTGAAGACGAGACCCAAGACCGTAGTGCTTTTGCCGCTGCTCAAAGGTCCGGAAATCAGGACTGTTTGACCTTGCGGAGAAACAATTGTGGCTCCAAGTATCCAGATCGAAGAAAAATGCAGTTTATGGACTTGATTGATCACATCGAGCAAAGTCTCGATGGAATCAGCCTTTGCATCGAATGTATGTATGAGGTCCGAATTTATGCTGTCGAAAGCAGGCACGAAACTTTCGAGTTCTCGCCTCAAGTTTGCGTCACCATTAGTGACTGAAAAGATGACGTGTCCCAGTTTGTACGTCGGCTTAATGATTGTCGCGCTCTTCAGTCAAGGCAGCAAATACTCTCAAAAATGGTATCCTGAATGGTTTTGGCAAGTCAATGAACATGGTTGAAACTCTTACCATCAGCAACCTGCGTGGTCCAAAACTTAATCAGTTCTGGATTCGCTCTTTAGGTTTGTCGAAAGACTTTAGCCGCATCAAGTTGCTTTATGAGTTGCAACCTTTTGAAAGACTTATGGCTGCTCTGCTGCGAGGCGATCGAAACGCCGCAGTAGAGGTGTTCGATGTCGAAACGGTTTCTCCAACTCTGGTTGAGCAATTGCTCAAACTGACTTATGCTGAGGCTTTCAGTAGTCTTGTCTATGAGCGAATTTTTTCACTCGATCTAGTTGGAAGATTTTCCGGTGCAAGTATCTTAGCGGCAACGTACCTGGACGAGGTCAAAAGCTCGGCAAGGTTTTTGGTGTCAAATCACTTTCGGCTGGATGAAAAATTTGCAAAAGTACTGAAGATCACCAAAGAGTTTAAATCGGATGCTCTCTGGGTGAAAGGTGCGCATCTTTCAAGAACTGTTTATCAGCCGTCTCATTTCAGGCACTACGGTGATCTCGATGTCATCGTTCGCCCATCGAAATTTGAACCGTTCGTGGAAGCTTTGAAGAATGCAGGTTTCGAATTTTTTGATTTGCCTGCGCATTGCAATCAAATTGGAGTGGGTCCTTTGCGTAGACCTCTCGATGTCATAACTGCGCCGCTGTCAGACTGGATTCCATCTGGTGCCATCACGATGATCCGAAAAGCGGATGACCTCTATGTCGATATCAAAGTCGGTCCTTTTGAACGAGGTTTGCAGCTCGTAGAGTTCGAGAGGTTGTTCGTGGATGCTGAAGAGGGAGCTTGTTTAGGAAATACTTATTTGGCTCCGAGCGTTTCTGACCATCTGATGATCATGCTGTGTAATTTTGCAAAGAGTAGATTCGAGTCATGGCGAACTCTTCTCGATATCCACCTGTTGGTCCTGGCGCTTAACAGAAAACCAGACGAATGGAAACATTTTGTTCAAAGGTGCAAGCTTGAATCCATTAGCACAAACGTTTGGGTCGGTCTCTCAATAGCAGCAGATCGACTCTCGACATCGGTGCCAGATGTGGTGCTACGAGAACTTGCGCCCGAAGAAAACTTTTCAGTTCACTGCCTGACCTTCACTGTCAGCCCAGCCTTTGTCTGGAACTCAACAAGCTTTCCCATGAAAATTTTGAATATCTATGTATCATCCGATCGAAAAAGGAAAATCAGCTTGTTGGCTCGCTCATTTTTCCCATCAGCACGGTTTCTCTGCGACTACTATGGCGATCGTGGAGAGGGAGTGCAGTTCTCTTATCTGAGATATCTTCCAATGCACTGGTTCGTTTTATTGATGCCAGGCGGCATAGTCCGTCGCACACTCGGCCGGCTCTGGTGGTCAACTAAATCTGGTTTTTAGACTTTCAATTAAACGTTGACTGCGTCAACGATAAATTTCGATCGTGCCTCTAATTCACCGTTTGTGAGTTTTACGCAACGAGTATGCGCAAGGCTTTGCAGGAATGATTCGTATGAATTTGGCAGTTTCAATAAGTTTGAAACTGGCATAATTTTGCGTCCGAATTCACCTGTTGTAAGGGAATCTACGGCCAACTCCTCAGTTGACTGCTCATCTCTCTCCAACCAGATTGCCAAATCCCAATTTGGTTCGTATGTGGTGTCACCGATGACATCGGTGGTGGGAGACCAAACTCTGTTAGTTCGCCACTCCAGTTGTAGGGTCGGTTCTGGAGTGATTTCGTTTCTCTTGAGGATTTCGATCGATTTGTCGTCAAGGGCAGCGGGAGCCAAAAACTTCAGAAACTTGCCGTGGTCGTAATCTATGATGCAGTAATTTTCAGCCAGAACCTTCCACTGCTGCCCGAGTGCAAGAGCGACGGCAGTGGTCGTTTTGCCCGACTTTGCGGGGCCTGTTATCAAAACTTTTTTGCCATTAGGAGCGATGACACAGCTGGCTTCGATCCAAACGCACTTCTTTTGATGATGAACGGTGCCTGTGTGTCGAATCAGAACTGTAACGTCTTTTGAACAGCCGGTGTTCACTTCGTGTCGATCATCTGGCAATTCCGATCCTGCGAAGTGTGGAAGAAGACTGTTAAGTGCTTCCTCGTATTTCGAATCACAATTTTTCAGGGTAAACACAACTCTTCCGAGTTGATAGACTCTTGCTGTTTCGCAGATGGGATCTGAAATTTGCGCTTCGATGCTCATGGCTGGCTCTCCTCGAAGTAATCCATTGTAGCTGCTGGTACTTTTGTTTCATGTGATCGTCTTAACCTTCTTCTTGGCCACGTCATAAGCACCGCTCTGATTCCACTGCCCGTGCGCTTGGAGCGCTGGAAGTGGTGTTATACTTCTCGCTCTCTAATCGACTCTTACAATTGCAACAATATGGAAGCAGATAACACACTCACTCTCGGGCTTGGCGTTCGCAGCGATAGTGTACGCAGAGCAGAATATGGTGGCACGGTGCCGTTCTTCCTCCGCAGCTGGTGGTTGCGCGACAGAGTGGGTTTCGAAGACATTGAGTTCGGTATTGGAAGTACCGCTACACATCCTCTTTGGTCTTTGCACTCTGATCCGATTTGCGATGCTGCAAACATCGATACCTTTGGTGTGTAGTCAGATGCGCTGCGACTTCTATCGACTTCGCGTATCAGTTCAATTGAAATCATGAAAGTACTTATCCTCTCTTCGCTGGACGATCCGCACGCCAAAACGGCAAGCGAGCTCTTGGAAACAATGGGCGCGCAGGTAGATTTATTCAAGTTTGATGAGTTCATAGAGCGATGCTCTGTCTCGTATCGTCTCGGTACTGACGCTGACGTCTGTCGCATTGAGCGCAAAGCTGGGGATTTAGATCTTCGATCGTATTATTCGATTTGGTATCGTCGCCCCGGAGCCTTTCAGACTCGCCAGTTCGTCGAACCCTGGATTGGCAAGATGGTTGAGAGCGAGGCTCGAAGCGCACTTGATGGGATATTTCGTGCTCTGGACTGTGTCTGGATGAATCTTCCAGCCAACAACCTCGCTTGCAAAGACAAGCTCTGGCAACTACAGCTGGCATCTCAGCTCGGTTTCGAAATTCCAGCAACTCTGGTGACAAATAAACCTTCGTCGGTTCAAGAGTTTTTCGACCAGTGCGATGGTCAAGTAATTTATAAGTTGATGGGCGAGCAGACAAACGTTCTCATTCCAGCAAATGAAAACCCACGCGGGGTCTCGACTTTACCCTTGCGAAAGGAAGATTTGCCCTTTCTGGATCAAGTTGCTTTCGCACCGCATTTGTTTCAGAAGTGTATTCAAAAAGCCTATGATCTGCGCGTTACGGTGGTGGGTGAAGAGATATTCGCAACACGTATAGACTCGCAAGCGGGACGTGGAAAGATTGATTGGCGGCATGACTACTCGGTCGACATGGAGCCATTCGAACTGCCTGATGAAATTTCCCAAAAGTGTTTTTCGTTAACTCGAAAACTTGGTTTGAACTATGGTGCGCTCGATCTGATTTTGACAAAAGATGAGCAGTACATATTTCTTGAAATAAACTGCGCTGGACAATATCTGTGGGTGGAAGAGATCACCAAACAACCGATTACTGCGGCTGTGTGCAGACTGCTGATTGGTGACTCAAGACCTCTTGTGAAGTGAAATCATAACTCATCGAAATAGTCATGAGCACTTGGAAACAATAACTTTAGAAACGTCACTTGCAGGATAATTTGGTAGCAACTACAATGCTGTTGTCTGTTATTGATAGATTTTGTTTTTACCAGTTCGAGAAGTTAGGAATAGTCATGACACAAGATTTCGAAAGTTCCCAGAACAAAGCCACAGCCGCTAAATCATGCGAGCAGTCTCTGACACGGGCGGAGTTCATTACCAGAATTGTGAAGGGAGCAGCCTTAACTGGTGGAGTTTTAGCCGCACCAAGAATTCTGGATAAGTTCCTAGTGCCTCCAGCTTTTGCTGGTGCCTCGACTTCGACCTGTACTCAGGGAGCTGCGACAACTGCAGGCGGTCCTGACACAGTTCAAGACTTGGGTGGTGGACACTTCTACGTTGTTTGCAACAACAACATTCCTCCAACTGCTTCCCAGTGCACGAATAATGGCGACACTCAGCTGCTAGCCAACTGCTTATAATCAATGCAATGCCTAATCGCGTTCGACGGATTGTCGTCGCGCGATTTGCCAGCATTGCTGGAGCTTTTGCCACGATCTCGTAAGCTGCTTGCCAATCTATCCAAGCACACTGTCAGCTATTCTCTGAACTCAGCTCAGGCTTCCTGGGCTGAGTTATTGACTGGTGTGAATTTATTTTCGAATGGATGTGCAGGGTATGCACATCCAACATCGTCTTTGAACACCCTGGCTGTGTTTACCGAAGCCGACCTGCTGGCGGTTCCGAAGACTATTGAACCCAGTTCGGGAAGCACTGTTGCGGTTGTCAATGTTCCAATCATTCTACCGCGTTCGCGCGATCGTCTCTGGCTGGCAGATGGTTCGCTGCCAACAAATAGACTATTTAGCCCATCCGAATTATCCGCAGAATCAATTTTTAAGAGCTACTTGCCAAGGGCTTATGAATCACATGCTGGAGCGGCCAGGCTGCCTCAGATGGCGCTTGTCAATCGCTGCATCGAAACTGAATCTCAAAGACTGCTTTGCGTAGCATCATTATTTCAGCGAAAAGGTTTGTCGAAATTCGTGTATCGACTTTCGCTTTTCGATCAACTGGCTCATCTGCTTGGTATCAGGTTCCTTGAAGCGGCAGACCTCTCTTCCTTTGGCAACCTGAGCAATTTTTTGCGTGAACTAGATGATGTCGTCGAGAGTTTTTCTGCTCACGGAAATTTGCAGATGTCATTCATAAGCAACTACTCACACGAGCCATGCAGAGCTACGCTCAATTTGAATTTGGTGTTAGCTGCCGGAGGGTTTACTCAGTTAGCAGACGCTCAGAATTTGGCGCGTGCCAGCACACAGCGAATGAACGTAGCCACAGCCATGTGGAAACCCACGGTGCATAATTTGACATCACTGGAAGGCTGTTTAGACACGTCACGAACGGCTGCGGCCTCACCTGTCGCTGGCTGTATCTACATCAACAAGCGCACCGTATTTGATGATGGCATCGTGGATGATGACAATTATCTGACGGTGCGTGGCAAAGTCGTTTCGTACCTGCAGAACTTTCTCATTTCTCAATACGGATCTTCATTTGAAATCGAAGTTCATCCGTCTGATTTCAATAAAACGAAAGCACCAGATCTGATTGTCAAGATCGATGGTGTTGAATTCCAAAACCTGAGTGCATCAATGGCGCCGATAACCCCTTTGACCACACATGTTGCGAAAGGATTCGCGCTATTGCCAGAAAGACTCAACGTTGCAGAGCAGATTAGCGCAACACAATTGGCCTCTTTACTGAATGACTGAGATAATGAAGTCGTGTACTAACCGAGCAAAACCTTGATTTCCGCAACCATGAATTCTTCAAAACCAAAACGCAGCCAAGACATTGAATCCACCTCTCTTCCAGATGGATATGTCGTTCTGGTCAACAAAAAAACAAATTGGGCTCACACTCTCACACCGCTCGGTGGGCTTGTTTGGGAGTTCTGCGACGGAGAAAATTCAATTGTCGAAATCACTTCGAAGATAGAAGAGATTCCAGAAATCGGCAAACGAGATGGTTTTGACGAAGAAGTTTCCAAATTGGTTGAGCAGCTCGATGAAGAAGGCTTCTTCGACGAAGAGTGAGAAATAGTCCAAAACTTCTTTTTTGTATGGTGCTGGCTGCGCTGGCACTGGGAGCGGTTTACGCATGGCTTGTTCACGCCGGTATGCCTGGTGATGAACCTGCCCATTATCAAAACGTCGCGTTTTATCAGCAGAACTGGTGCATGCCCGTGCTGGGCCAACCAGGTGTCAACTACGAAGGGCAGATGGGGCCCGTCTATTACTACTGTGCGGCGCCCATATTCGGTATCTTCAAACTGCTTGGTGGTGTGCAGGTTGGTTTCTATGCGACGCGTTTTTCGGGATTGCTTCTGATACCAATAATGGTGCTGCTGACCTATCTGATCGTGCAGCGAGCTTATCCAAGAAGTGAACAAGTCGCTCTAGCTACAACTGCATTCATGGCTCTTAACCCAAGTTTGCTCTCGATTTTTTCGAGCGTGCAAAACGATGCGCTTTCTGTAGTGCTGGCGATGTCGACTTTGCTACTCAGTTACTATTTCTTTGAAAACAGCAAAGACCTTGTCAAAAAGGGAGTTATCCTCGGCATTTTAGTTAGCGCCGGCATTTTGACAAAGGCAACCGTTATTTATCTGGCTGCCTCTGTGCCAATTTACGCCTTGCTGCGACTACGGCGTAAGAGTTGGAGTTTCAACATTCCATTTGTCATCACGGTAATACTTCTATCGGCCTGGTTCTTCATTAGAAATTACATTCTTTACGGTGATATCAGTGCCCAAGCTGGTCTGACAAAATTTGGTTTCACAAACAATCCGCCACCCACTAACCTGACAAAATTGCATGAGCTCAAGCACTGGTTGTGGGTAATCGAGACTTATTACTGGTTGCCTATTCAGTACTATCGTGACTGGTTTCATGCACCAATATGGTTGCGGGCCATGGTGGGTATCTTCACCGCGGTTGGATTTGTCGGCGCATTTAAATGGGCGCGCAAGCTGCTGGTGCAAAAATTCCCCGGCGATTCCGCGCAAAAACACTTTGTCTTGTTTTTGATAATTCAATATCTGTCATGCATGGCGATTTACACTTACTCTTGTATGCGCATTACGCACTTCGCTCCGCGAGTCACGTTCCCGTGCATGATCACGTACGCCATGGTGATTGGACTGGGTGCGGTGTGCTTAGGCCCTGAGCAACGAGCCCAACAAAAATATACCTACGGTTTGATTGCGGCGCTATTGGTGATGAACGCTTTTGTGCTCTGGAGCGCCGTTCACATTGTTATGCCGTGGCAGTTATTTGAACCGGGGTCCTAATATCGTTTCATAGACTCTTTCTACGTTCCGCGCTGTGTGTTCGATAAGGAATTTATCCTGCACACGTTTTTGACCGTTCAGGCCGAGCGCAATTGACCTTTCGGGATTGCGTAAAAGCTCTTTGATCGCTTCAGCCATGGCGTTTTCGTCATTCATCGGAACGAGAAGCCCTGACACCCCATCTTCGATTATTTCGAGCACGCCACCACCCTTAGTGGCGATGACGGGCTTTTGCGACGCCATTCCTTCGACTACCACCTGTCCAAACGGCTCAGCGGTGGTTGAGGCGTGTACAATGATGTCGACACTTTCAATTACATCCAGGATGTTTTCGCGAAAACCAAGAAATTGCACACATTGTTCAAGTTTCAATGTCTCTGTAAGTTGATGAAGACTAGCCTCGTACTCTCTCTCGCCAAAGAGAGCACTGCCAATGATTTGAAATATTGCGTTTGGAAATTCTTTGTGTACTTGCGCCGCAGCCTTTAGAAAAATGTGTTGACCCTTCCACGGACTCAATCTTCCAATGATGCCGATAACTACCTGATCGTTGCTCTTCCAGCGACGATCGCTAGTTCGAATTGCGTCGGGTGCTACTCCATCGTGGACGATGGTCAGCTTTTTATTGAAACTCGCTTCGGGGTTGTCTGCGCCTGGTAATGTCGCCCGTGTTGCCTGCGATATTGTGATTACATGGTTCGGAAGCAGGTCGCAGAGCGTTTTGAAGACTTTCACAACCTTGCCCGGCAGGTAATCATCGGCGATACGGTCCCGCACGTGCCAGATGATTGGCACTGCCGCAACTCGCGCTGCTAAGCCGCCAATCAGGTCTGATTTTAGTGAGTTCGCATGAATGAGATCTGCCTTCAAGTTGCGAAAGAAACCGGCCAATTTAATTGAATAGTTGAAAGTCATCAGTGCTTTTTTTAACTGCAACAGAGAACTGACACCCAGAGATTCTTTGCGTGTCTCGAGCACGCTATCTGCCAGCGGAAAAATATGCGTTTCGATCTTCGCCGCTTGTAACTTCTCGACCAGTGGTCCGTCTGAGCAGACGACAACGACGACTCTATATTTGTCTGTGTTTAGCGTTGTGACGAGGTTGAATAGAGCTATTTCTCCACCACTTATTTTGCTAGTGTGGTCGAAAAAGACAATGTTCTTCCTCTCCGGAGAGGGTTGAGAGGCAAGTAGAGAGCTAGATTCAGCATCTGTTAACATGTTGGTAAGATTAACGGTTATTCCGACCGAATGACAAGATCGTTGCGGTAATCTTCGCTAACCAATTGCCCGCAGGCGCTGCGAATCAAGTATTATTGCCTTGCTTCTGAACGTTTTCGCCGTCGTACAAACTATTGGACGCAGAATCCGAAATAATTCAACAATATGAAGTTCGCAACAAATCCCGGCTCAGGGTGTTGCGCATTTCGCATAGCGCAACAGTCGACGCCTATCGAGAGCGCGACCGACAGCTCGCCTCTCGTGAAGACATTGAGCTTGAACTGATTGCTCCGAAATATTGGGACCATCTGGGTGGTAAAAACGAAGCGATTAACGAATCGTTTCCCGTGCATCGCGCAGCTACCTACAAAACCGGCTCAGTGCCTTTATTTGCCTTTGATCCGCAGGTGATCGAAGATGCACTTGTTAAATTCAAGCCAGACGTCGTGGATGTTCACGAAGAACCATATTCGGTATCAGGCTTCGAATCGATCTGGCTGGCTCGGCGACACGCACCTGCTGCCGCTTGTGTTTTTTACTCCGCCCAAAATATTCTCAAGCGCTATCCTCCTCCATTTTGTTGGACAGAGCAGTATGTTTTCAAAAGCAGTTCTGGTGCGTATCCGTGCAGCGACGGAGTGAAGACTGTTCTTCAGACAAAGGGATTCAACTTTAACAGCGATGTAATACCTCTGGGTGTCGATTTGTCTCTCTATTCTCCGTACGGTCCTGCCAAACGGGCTGAATATGGGTTAAGTAGTGGCGACTACGTTATCGGGTACTTTGGTCGGATAGAATCCTACAAAGGTGTGCAGCACCTGATTGAGGCATTGGCACGATCCCCGGAGACTGGCAGCTGGCGCTTGCTTTTAGTAGGAAGTGGTTCTTACGAAGAAGAGTTGAAACGTCTAGCCACCAAACTAGGTGTCAGTGAACAACTTGTTTGGACTGGTCCGGTCGATGGCGGCGAAGTGCCCGCTTTTATGCGCAGTTGCGATGTCATTGCCGTTCCGAGTTTGACTACGAAAACTTGGAGAGAGCAATTTGGTCGTATCGTGGTTGAGTCAATGGCTTGTGGGGTTCCAGTTGTGTCATTTGATTCGGGTAGTCTTCCAGAAGTCGTAGGCGATACAGGTCTACTGGCAAAAGAAGGAAACACAGGAGAACTTCACGATGCGCTCCAACGTCTGGCAAAAGACTTAACACTGCGCAAATCGCTCGGTGACAAAGGTTTGCTTCGCGCTCAACGTGAATATACCTGGGGCAGAGTTGCGGAGCAAATGCGCCTCATGTATGAAAGGGCAGTAGATTCGCATTCGAAGAAGCGGCGCTGACGAAGGCTAACTTGTCCAACAAAATGTCGGCTAAAGGAAGCTGGCGAACGGATTTTCGCCAGTTCTAATGCAATTGGCAATGAACAGCAAAGCTCCTACGATTACCAGTGTTGGACTAATGAAAGCGACTGCTATGCCGATATAGTCTTTTCTCAAATACACACGACCCCAATGGATGATCTGTTTTTCGATCAGTTCCCAGAACGTTGCGGCGATGGCGATTGACAAAATAGTTGTTAGTGCAAATAGACACCATTGATTATCTTGCAAGCCAAATTTCGTCAAAATGTGAAGCGAAACCAACCCCAGTGGAAGGTGTACGAGATAGAGTCCATAACTTATTTTTCCAACATAGGCTATTGGTTTGAGTGCAGACCAATTCTTAGCTCTCGATGTTGCAAGCCAAATTAAAGTGACAAAGGAAACAACTGCGACTGGACCGTATGGAGAGAGTCGAAACTGCATCGATACAGCCAGCAACGCTGCCGAAAAAAGCACAAGCGAAGCGGTTGGTATCTTTGGTTTGAGCGGACTCAAAGTTGAAATAAATAGTGCCAGATATGAGCCACTAATTATCGCCAGGAAAGCAATGTTGCGATTTTGCGAAAAAGACATGAACGCTGCAAGACACGCCAGAATAGTCATTCTAATTGCGCAACTTCTGAAGCAAATGAAGATGACTGGCATCACACAATAGAACTGTTCTTCGATTGAAATGCTCCAGAGATGCGCGAGAAAATGATTGCTCGTGAAATTGTGAGTGAGAGTAGCCCAGTAAGGAAATTCCAAAAGTATCTGTCGTCTTTGTTCTTCATGATTTCGCAGAATAAGTCCGAACTTGACTAAAGCGATACAAACACCGAGAACCATAAAATACATCGGCAGAATTCGAACTGCTCTTCGTTGCAGAAAGCTGATTACATCGAAGTTGAATGAGCTGCGCTCTTCGGCAATTATGAGCGACGTAATTAGGAAACCGCTTAAAACGCAGAATAGCGACACTCCATACGAGCCGATATCCCACGGTATCGTGCCGCCGAATGTGTGAGCCAACACTACACACATACACGCTATCGCGCGCACGCAATCGAGTGTGAGCATCCTCGGGGCATGCTGACCTTGTTTTTTCGGCGCTAATACAGACGTTGTGGTCATAGTAACTGTTGAGTAAACGCTCAGTTTCTGCGCGTTTGCGGAGAAGCAGTCTACAAAATAGAATTCGAAACTTTATTAACCACAGCCGTTTAGACCTGCTGTTTTTGAGAGAAGTGAATTATTTCTACTGCAATACGTGTATCAGCGGGGAAGTACACAAGTGGTTCTGCGATATACTTGACGCTTACATTTCAAGCTGGCAGGTTATGGCTATCAAACAGAAGAGTTGTACTTTCGCAGTCAGTTGCTTGATCCTCATGGGAATGGCGTTCTTCTGCCGCCCAGCTCAGGCGCAAGATGCGTTGTGGCGTACGTATTTCAATTCGGCTGAGAAAGCCTATCAACACGGCGAATACACCGAATGTGAGACGCTGCTTAACTCCGCCGTTGGCGCGTCACGAAAATACGACGATTCATTAATCGCCTATTACTACCTCGCTCGTGTTTGTGAACGTCTGAACAACCCAACCGCAGCTGAACGCAATTATCGCGTCGTACTAGATAATCTCGGTCCAAAAATTTGGGCTACGTTGAGACCGCCAGACGGTGCCCTCGATTGGGACCAGATACAGTCCATCGAAACTGAACATACTCTCAGTTCATCGGATTTTTTAAAGCGTTTTAGACATCAAAAAGGTCCACTGCAGAGCCGTTTGGCCAAGCCAATAACTACTGTAGATGTACTGACCGACTTGGGCTTGCTCATGCAAGAGCAAAGTCGCAATCAAGAAGCTGAGCAAATGTTCAGACAAGCATTGATGTTATCCGAGCTTAGATCCGAAACAGCAGCAGCGGCTCAACCAAGGATTCTGCAACGGTTGGCTAAGTTGTATGCCAGTGAAAACAGAAAAATGGAATCGGACGCGCTGTACAAGCAGCTTGAAGAATTGCGTGTTAAGTCCATGCCTGGATTTGAACAACTGGTGGATAAGAACGTCAAAGACATAAATCGTCTGGGCAAGAATCGCGTGCTTACCGCGACCAGACTTAACAATTTGGCTCTTTTCTGTTCTACACACGGAGATTATCCGAGAGCGAGCGAACTCTACGGTCGTGCCCTGGAAAATTGTGACAAGGATTCGAATAAAGCCGACATGATGATTATCATGCGCAACTATGCTGATTTGCTAGAAGCGATGGGCAAGAACGAAGAAGCTAAGCGCTTCTTGACGCTTGCTGGTGGAATTGGTGATTTCAATGATGTTCGAAGTGTTGCTCACAAGAACGTGTTGATGACGAGTTCTGATAGTTCTGTCAATGCGCCGAAACCAGACGGAAAGTGATAGCGGTACAAACCTCTCGGGCATCGCGATGGTTAGAGCTGCTGCGTTGAGACTTGTTCTGACTTCTATAGCACTTGCGATTGTTTGCGCCGGAACTGCAAACGCCGGCTCATTTTTTTCGATTAGTTCAAATGCGGGGGCCTTGAACGACCCAGGTTACTTACCAGCAATGATCGATGCAGGAGCTGGTATGTGTCGTGTCGATCTCTGTTTTGCAGGCACACGCGCCAAGCCAAATGCCTGGGATTGGTCGATGTTCGAAAGATTGAAAAGTCTTCGTGCTTCAAATTCCAAATTTGAGTGGCTAGCTGTTTTGGGATATGGAGCTGATTGGGCTCAAGACGCAAAGTTTACCCCTCTTGCTGGCATCGCCGGACCACCAAGAGGAGCGAATATCATGCCCCCTGAAGCTGCGGGCAATTTGTACGGCAACTTTGTTTACGAGACAGTCAAACGTTATAACGATTGCATTCACAGCTGGGAGAGCTGGAATGAGCCCGATTTGCCTGGTCATATGTTTTTCCTGGGCAACGGAAAAGATTTCGTGCCTTTTCAAAGAACCTGTTATTTAGCGGCCAAACACGCTGATCCGAAGTGTACTGTTTTGTTCGCTGGAATGAGCTTTGCCAGTATTGAAGGTTATATGTATGCTCACAAGTTGAAGCCACCAAGCGTTGATCCAGTGCATTCGAGCTTTTTTGAGGAGTATCTGCAAGAGGTGAAAAAGGATCCGAACGCGAAAGCCAACAATTACTATTTCGATGTAATGAATCAGCATAGCTATTCGAGAGCGACTGATTTATACGACTACAACGCAATCAATAAAAAGCTGATGCATGATTATTTGGGCGTTGAAAAACCGATCTGGTGCACTGAAACTGGTTTTGTGGATCACGGCGGTGGCGCCTGGGGGGGCACCGCGGAAAATTATTGTGACTATCTCTTGCAGTCGTATTGCTGGGCCAAACTGGCAAATGTTCAAAGGAATTTTCATTTTCAGTTAGATAATTCGAACGGTCATGGACTGTTCGAATCGGTGCCAGACCGCCCGAAACCTGCTTTCAATACATATAAGATGATGGCTCATGAGTTCGGTAATGCAAAGTTTGTTGCACAGTTGCACGGTCATGCCGGTGTCGGTTTTCTCGAAGGTAACTCGCCCTATCATCCAACATGGAAAACTGGCTACAACTTGTTTGAGTTGCAATCGCCAGACCGCACGAAACGTTTTCTGATCGCCTTTTCTGACACGGGAAAAGCCGTAACCATCAAGGTCCCAGCCAGGAAGCAATCCGCCGTCTTGATAGATCGTCTTGGTCGGAAGCAACAGATTGCCTCCACCGATGGTGCTTACACATTACATTTGGCGGGTGCCACCAACCTGGCCGGCAACCCAGTCATTCCCGACCCGAAGTTCAAAGCGCTCGGGCAACCGGAATATCTGGTTGGTGGAGCGACCCAAATTATCGTTGAATAGTGGCGTTATGCCACTAACGTGCTGTCGACGCGAGAGACTTGCCAGCAGCTCGTTTGCGAGAAAGTTTGGTTTGATCTAGCTGAAGCAAATACAGCTTAATCCAGATCATCATTCCGATTGCCGCCCAGGTCACCAATGTCACACCTCGACCGATCCAAAATGTGTCTAGCTGAGCGTGAGTGAAACGACCGCACACCGAACCTAATGCGACTAAGTTGATAAATCCTAAAACTGAGTATAGAGGCAGTCTTTTGGCGTTATCCAGTCCTTGTTTGATGGAGGTAATGATCACCCCGAGCAAGCAGATTGGACCGAGCAAAGTCATTTGAAACCAATCGTTCAGCAAAACGTTGGCGCAGTCGCCAAACCATTTGTCTTCGCCACCGCCGACGTTTTTCACCAGAGGATTACCCCAGCCCACCATAGTCATGGGTTCGGCGACGAGCAGCGGCCACACATCTGTCCACAAGCTCATTCGAATTTCTGTAGTTGAGAATTTCTTCGTGGAAACCACGTGTTCACGCGCTTTATCTGGCATGACTTTCCACATGATCGCGGCGGATATTATGCATGTAAGAAAGAATGTTATGAACGTTCGCGGTGAGGTTTTGGCTGCGAAAAACATAAAAATAGTTGCGACGATGATGCAGAGCATGCCCGCTTTTCCCTGTGCTGCAAAACAACCCAGAGCGCCTGCGGCAGCCACTGCTACCATGAGCCATTTGAATTTTTTGTCTGCGCGATTTGTCAAAATCGCGGCAATTGCTATTGTCGACATGATTGAACATGAGCCGGCTACCTGGTTTTTGTGCATTCCCAGTGTGTAGCTGGCTTCGGCCATTCCCGTTTGTCTTGCATCGTTGCTGGCGAAAACAACAACAAACAGACAAAGCGGAATGTAAGTCATGATGGCGAATTTGATCTGCTCAGGTTTTTTTGGCGTCAAGATGAAGAGCAGCAGTGGCAGGATGATGATAATTGTTCGTTGCACAATTTCTTTCATCCACATCATTTTGTCTGCTGCGCCAAGACCAGAAAAAATTCCGGCAGCAAAGTAACACAGCGACGCAATCACCACTGGAGTGCTGAGAACTCCTGGGGGAAGAAGCGGACGAGCCTCAGACATGCGCGTGAAGAAAGTTAAAATCAGACCGATGACGAGTATCGCGGTCGGAGGTGTGATCACGCCAATCGGTGTGTTGAGTCCATGTGTAAAGACTGTGAGCGAAAACGCCAGAACCAGAATGATAGGAATCTTCTGCTTCCACAGCGGTGGTTCATTTGGTTTGGCCTTCGGTAAGAAGGTATCGCGTATAAGTTGTAGAGACACAATAATTCCGCTTTCAGCCCAGCCCTCAGTATATACGCGAACCACGTTCGCCCTGACAACCTTAGAATGTTTCCAGAAATACTTGTTGTTGCTTAATCAGCCGTTTTAAGCCATGTCGGTTCTAGTAGGGTGAAAGAGGTAGAATGCTTAACTTCCTGTACAAAGAACGCCTGCTTTTATGACCGCTTCTTCTCAGCCAATTTGTGTTGCCCACCTTCTTTTCGGCGATGGGGTCTGGGGCGTAGAAAACTATGTATACAATCTGCTCGCATCATCCAAAGCAAGCAGTGTTAAAACGCTGATAATTTGCACGAGCAAAGGGGTGATTTCTGAAAAGTTTAGTAACACAAATGTCGAAATCAGCTACGTTCCAGTGCGCGGTTACTCTGATGTAATGTCGATCGTGGCGCTGTCTAAATTCTTCGCCTCGCACAAAGTCGATATAGTGCATGTACATCTGGGATTAGATTCTTTTGTCGGGACAATTGCCGCGAAGATGGCTCATCTGCCCGTGGTTATGTCTGTGCACTTCGACCAGCCCAATTACATGAACTACGGGCTTTTGGCGAGGCGCGTTTGGAATGTTGGCCAGATTTTGAAAAACAAGGCTATTTGTCACTTTCTGCCGATCACACAAAATGTTGCAAGAGAGTTGATGAGTAGAGAAGATGTTTCTGAGAAAAAGATCACAGTTGTGCATCCTGGCATTCCTGTGTTTCAAGCCGAGAAGTCTTACCGCAGTGCGCTCCGCACCGAATTGGGCGCTAATGACGATGACGTAGTGGTTGTCGGCGTTGGAAGACTGGAGCCAGAAAAAAATTTCGATTGCTTGGTCAGTGCCATGGCAAAGGTGGATCAAAAATCCAGAATTACTGTTTGGATCGTCGGCGATGGCTCACAACGAGAAGAGATCGAAAAGCTGATTGCGAATTTGAATTTGCAAAACAGAGTCAAGCTGCTAGGTTACCGGAACGATGTGAAAAAGTTGCTTGCTGCGGCAGATATCTTCGTCTTGCCATCCAAAGCCGAGCCTTTCGGTATGTCAGCCGTCGAAGCGATGATGGCCGAGTTGCCAGTAATCGGTACGCGTGGACCTGGTCTTGGAACAATCGTCGATGATGGAGTGACTGGTCTGTTAGTGCCAGCAGATGACGCTGAGAGCCTCGCCACTGCAATTCAAAAGTTAGCTGATGATGATGGACTACGCCAGGAATTAGGACGCGCAGGAAAGGCGCGAGCCATCGCTACTTTCAGCAGTGACAAAATGGCAGAAAAAATAAACGGTATCTATCAAAACGTACTGAGTAAAAGTTTGGATTAGTGCTCATGACGCAAGCAAAGTCGAATAAAAACCCAATGCTGGCAAATTCGAAGCTGGCCAACATTTTGCTCTGGTGCGTCTATGCTGCGATTGTTTGTTTCACGGCAGCACATCATGAACCCTGGCGTGACGAAGCTGACTCCTGGCTTTGCACTCGTGACGAAAGTTTGTCGACGATACTTTCGCGTACAGGCTATATGGGTACTCCGATTCTCTGGTATGCGGTTGTTTTTCCGCTATCGAAACTTGGCTTGCCCTATGGAGCGATGGAGAGTTTGAATGTCATCTTCGCTCTTTTGAGTGTCGGTTTGATCATATTTCGATCGCCATTTGGCTTTTGGCTGAAGGCGACAATGTGTCTCTCTTACCTATTCACATACGAATACTCAATTATTGCTCGTAGCTATGGCTTGAGTGTTTTGTTGATTATGTGTTTGGCAGCGCTTTATCACAAACGTCTGGCCCACCCGCTGTATTTCGGTGTGCTGATAGCGCTTTTGGCGAACACCAATGTTCACGGTTTGATCGTTGCGATCGCTGTGTCCGCTGCGGTGCTGTTCACTAATTTTCGAAATTCGAAGTTTGCTCAGTGGCTTCCGACGCTTCTGATTGCCGGTGTTGGTGTATGCGCATCCATACTTCAGTTGATACCGCCACCGGATGGACAACTGCCCGGAGTTCTCTCGTCAGAATGGTACAAGCAACCTGTTTTGAGCACTTTCAGAGGAGCGTTCTTTCCCGATCTAGCTCTTTCGATTAGTAGAGGATATGGGCAAGCCTCAATCAACGAAAAAATCGGTCTTGTGTTCAAACTACTTTCGTTTGGCTTAATTGCGTTGATTTTGAAAAAGATATGGTCGAACAAATTTGCAGTGTTCACATTCGTTCTTTCCTATGGTGCCCTCTTCTCTCTATTCGCATTCAAATACTATGGGTCAATTAGGCACTGGGGATTCTATGTTCTCGTAGCAATATTTTGTTTGTGGATTCAGGCAGAAGAAAGTGAATCCGTTGGCAAGGCGGTTGCTGCTGACGGCTCTGCTGTGCCAGTTTCGCGCTCATTGTGGAATGCATCTTTGTCGAAGAAATTAGATTTAGCATGCATTGTTGGTCTGATTCTCAGCTTCGTTTATGCTTCAGTTGTGGGACTTTATGCCTGCGCCATCGACATTAAAAAGCCGTTCTCTTACAGCGAAGAGGTGGCGAAACAACTGAAGCTGTTGAACGCAGCTGATGCGCCTGTTGTCTGCGCTCCAAACTACGCCCTGTCAGCGCTGCCGTTTCTTCCAGGTAAGCAATTTTTCTATCCAAACATCAATCAGTTCGGCACGCACGCATTGTGGAACGGCGCTGAGAAGCGAGATCTGACAGCGGAGCAGGTGTGTGAAATCGTCAATCAGCGTTTTGGCACGAAAGAAAAATTATTTCTCGTCACAGATAAAGAGTCACCAGTACTGGTGGAGCAAGGCTTCAAGCGCGTATACGGAAACGAGTCTGCACCGATAAGTGTGAGCGAAAACTTCGTCATATACGAGCGCAATTGATGGCGCCTGATATCAGGTCCGGTAAAAACCTATCGATGTACGAGCTCTAGATCTGCTTCTAGTTTTTGTTGGAAAGCGTCGCGACCAACAAGTTTTTTCTCGATGCGGCTGAGAAGCTGCTTCACACCTGGTTTTGGACGCACCGTTGCGACAAACTGGAAGCCGAAGAGGTCAGGCATAAGTCTGGCGAGAATATCGCAGAGATAGCTCAATGTGGTGCCGAGTTTGTTGTTGATGACCAACTCAAATGGTGGTCCAACTGCTCTCCAACCTTCGATGTCATATCCGCAATCGGTCAACATCTGGCGCAGCGACGAACTCGTAAACAATCGTTTGTGCGTGATGTCGAGAATTCCGCGATCTGCATAATTGAAACGACCGAACAGTAAACCAGCTCGAATGCTGGCAAAAGCGATGTTCGGCGTGGAGATAACCAGCACTGGCGCTTTCGCTCCAACCAGGTCTGCCGTGGTCTCGTTGCGCAGCTTGAGCAGAAATTGTTCTGGATTGGATAAGTGTTCGATGATGTCCATCATCAGCACCATGTCGAACGACAATGCATCGACTGGCAGATCTTGTGTTTCGAGATTGACGCGGAAGAATTGATCCATCATGTGGTCGCTTGGAGGATCAAACAGATCCACTCCCGTTACACGAACACCCATGTCAGTGCAGCATCGCGCCACAAAGCCTGGACCGCAGCCGATATCCAGAAGTTTGCCTGGTTTTGCCTGACGCACCGCATTCAGTGCCACGGCGTGAGATGAGTAGCGTTGGTCCGTTTTGTTTTCGTAAATATTCGAGCCGATATTTCTGTATTTGAGAGAGCAGAACATACCGAACTTGTTCATTTTGTACTGCAAAGTCGATACAACTACATCTTTGGCGTAGCGCAGACCGTTGACTCGACAAATTTCGTCGCCATAGTGTGTTGGAATGGGAAGTTCAGCTATTTTTGCTTTTGTATGAAATGCTTGCAGCAGAATTTCTGTGTCGAAGTGGAAGTCATTTGTGTTGACTTCGAACGGCACTGAGCGCAAATAATCTGTGCTGTAGGCGCGATAACCAGTGTGATATTCAGAGAGATTCTGTCCCGTTACTGCATTCTGGAAGTTGGTCAAAATCTTGTTGCCCAAGATCTTGTAGACCGGCATGCCGCCTTTGCGAGCGCTTTTCACCGAGTGCATTCTGGAGCCCAGCACAACGTCTGCATTGGTCTCTTTCCAGAGTTTGATAAATTCAGGCAACAACTCTGGTGCGTACTGTCCGTCGCCGTGCAGCAAAATGACGTAATCGAAGCCGTTATCGACAGCGTAGCGATAACCGATTTTTTGATTGCCGCCATAGCCCTGATTAACAGGATTGCGCAAGATGGTGATGTTGTTGTAGTTGTTTTGACGCGCCCAATCTGCGGCTGCCTGGGAAGAGCTGTCTGTCGACGCATCGTCGATGCAGAGAACGTGAACTTCTTCGTCTTTGAGAAGATCAGGTGAGATGCGATCGAATACCGATTGGATATGCTTCTCGGCGTGGTAAGCGACGATAAAAATGAGGATTTTGCTTTGTTTTTTCGACATGATTACTTACCGGATTTGGCAGCCTATGGAACGCCCGAGATTCATGACAATTATATCCGTGAAGCTGCAGCTGGTAGTCATTCTCAACGAAGCATTAGTTAACTCCTCCTCATTAACAACGCATATCGGCGATATTGAAACGATATTTATTTGAGCTAATCTTCAGTTGCGGTTCTGAGCAAAATATAGATCTTCACTGGTTGCCTTATTTTGAACTGGGTTTCAGGCTGCATCAGGTGATGAGTGCAATACTTTGCCTATCACCCAGTCTGGTTCGGAGCCAACTGAAATAATCGATACCCGAGCTGACTCAAAAGATGACAGTATCGGTGCCACTAAATCTAGTGGCACTGCTTTCGCCTCGAGAGGCTCGGCCGGTCCAGCGGCCCTTGTAACTACTGCTATCACAACCATCGCGTTGGTCTTGTTGCAAAATAACGAATGCAGCAAGTCACCTCGTGAATTCGGCATTCATGAACATCTAATTGAATGGATGGGAAGCAGCCAGCATTACGTCTGGCAGAGCCGCAGTTATTTCGTATTCCTTGGTTTGAGTGCTTTGTTCGTGCTCTTTGCGCCGAAGTTGCGGCAAGGGCTGGTCGATATATATACCAAGCGAAAAGGACACTTCCTTGTCGTCGTCATTGCCGTTGGTGCCTTCATCGCTAAGTTGGTGCAAAATCCCGCCGGAATGGGGTTTGGTTTACTCTGTCTTCCCTTTCTACTTCTGATTTTAAAACAGTCGCATCGGCTGCCAAAGCCGCTCGCTACTTTTCTTCTGAGCGCATTTGTCTTTGTCATGATCGTGCCTGGATTTTTCGCGGTGCCTGATTTGAGCGATCAGGATGCAGGCAAAGTAATCGAAATTCAAACTCACTATGCCGATCTTGTCGGCTGGGGGGCTTTGTTAGCGGCTGGCAAACCTCTGTTCGTTGAAGTGAATCCGGTCTACGGTTTCGTCCAACCGCTCTTAATCGTGCTTGCTAGTAAGTTTGGTCTGAGCAATTTCTCATTCGGAACGTACGTCGAATTTGTGCGCGCCTTCCAGGCTGCTTTCATAGTCATGGCTGCCTACCTGTTTTACAGATTGTCTGGACGAGCTAAAGTCGCCAGTTTGTTTGCAATCGCCTTCTTCGCTCCGTTTATGCAGCTCAACCAGATGAGCGAGTATTTTCCCAATCAGACGGCCTGGCGGTTACTCAATTTGCCGGTGGCCGTTCTGGCTCTGGTTCTCTGTCGTTCGCTCAGCCCGCTTGCCATGGCTTACACGTTCGGGGCTCTTTCCAGTTTGTTCTTGGTTTTCAATTTTGAAACTGGTTTGTGCTGCGTGGCAGGATTCTTAGCCTTCTTCTATATGCGCGATCCACATGCGGGTCTGAAGAAGATCCAGGGTTTGGCTAAAGTCTTCGCAGTGTTCGGGGTCGGACTGCTCAGCAGCATGATCTGTCTTTATGTCATCGCCTGGCTGATACTCGGTTACGCCCCAGATATGATGGCATACATGGATCTGTTGCAGACCAAGCAAATAACCGTAAAATCCGGATATTACGGTGGTGGCAGGTTGACTTTTCAACCTATTCCATTCCTGATGGTGGTCCACTGCTTGTACACGATCGTCAGAATCGCACTCGATAGTCGGTTTCCTGCTAATTTCCGCAACGCGCTGCGTATGTCTGTTTCTACAATGTGCTTGCTCTGGTTTATCTACTTCGTCAACCGACCAGCACCGGGCGACCAGTATTTGATTGGCTGCTACTTCCTCTACGGAATTGTTCTTCTCGATCTCGTTCGTGCCGGAATAATTGGAGTGAAGCGAAAATCCTTTTCTATCGAACCAGCCGTCGTCACCTGCGCGCTGCTCTCATTTATCATTGTGCCGAGAATATCGCAGCAGTTGAACACGACTGCGAAAATTACCAAAACGACAATTAGCGAACTGCTACACGGACCAATTCAATCTCAAGCCAAAATCGTCTCTGGGGTGTACTTGCCTGCGGATGTGGCCGAGGCCTCGAAGAGCAGAGCTGATTACATCAAAGAGCGCAGCAAAGCTGGTCCCACGTATTACGTGACAGCATCTTCGTTCATCGTTCCGCTGGAATCGAAGGTCTATTCTGCAGCACCGATCAACGATTTATTCGATGACTACAAGCTTGATTCGGATACAGACAAGTTGATCGAGCTTCTCCATGAACGGAAGGTAGCTAACGTTCTGGTTGATGCACCGAATACAGTGCTGTCAGGCAATCTATATTGGACACACTGCTTCGAGGACTTCAGGCGAAGACTCTCAAAGTACTACCGCCCGACCGTGATCGAACAAGGTTGGCAGATTTGGGTTCCAATCGCAGACTTGGAAAAGCCAAAGGCCTGAAAGCGGCGCGTTCTGCAAGTGCTACTTAGCTGCGACTGCTAATGCTTTCTGCTTTTTTACGGGAGACGTCGTCTTCGTGCATTCGACAAAAAGGCTGTGTGCGCCTTCCTCAGGATTTCGCAAATCGAGTCCGGCAAAAGCAGCGGTTTCGGTCTGATTGAAATCTTTTCTCTCGACTTCAAAACCACGCTCTTCCAAAAGCATTGTCAGAGTTTCTTCGTCGTAGATAAACGTGTGTCCCCATGCACGTGTTCCATAGTTGAACATTTCAGCAAAGGTCTTCACTCCGCAATGCTCTGCGTACCAATCCAAATCACCTTGAGAGCGATCCAGATAAGCTTTCATGAAAGACACCAGGTCCGGAGTGCCCAGACGAAGCTTGCCGCCTGGCTTCAACACTCGTGCGCATTCGCTGAGGAAGTTTTTCGCACCGCCATATGAGAGATGCTCGAGCAAATCTTCGGAGAAAATGTAATCAACTGTTCCGCTTTTTACAGGTAGTGGCTTTTCCACGTCTAGCAAAACATCGGGTTGTGGCGTGTTAGGAAACAGGTCGACGTTTATCCAGCCGTCGAGGTGTCTTGGACCGCAGCCGAAGTGCAGTTTGACTGAATTGCGGGATGCAGCGATGCCCCTGCATTTTTGCGAATAGTACGCTCTCACTGGTGCAGATTTGACAGCCTGAACGATCAGATCTTTGATTGGCTGTTTGAGAGAGTTTGGAATGTATTGCTTGATGTTCAATTTCCTGACCTACATTTGTGAGCGTTGTTTCGCGAAATATTCGAATGTGCTGGTTTAAACCGTTTCTTTGGCTGCACCGGCGATTACGGCAGCAGTTACACTTTTGCCGGTAATGTCAGGTTTCCTCGCAACAGCAACGATACTGACTCCCGGCACGAATGGGAGAGCATCAAATCTTTTGGCGATCGGTAGCAAAAGATTGAACAGCCACATCATCGAACCTGACAATTCTTTCTCTTGCAGTACGCGACTGAAAATCAACCAGCCGAGGAATCCGGCCCGATTGAAGTCTTTGGTGACACGCACTTCGAATCCAATTTTTGCGAGCGCCTCTTCTAACTTTTGTTTGTCATAACGTCTGAGATGTCCGAAGCGTGTGTCCAGTCTGCTGAACAACGATTCGTGTTGTGGCACCATCAAAATCAAGTTGCCGCCAGGCAGCAACACATCGTAAAAATTCTGCAGTGCTTTGGCGTCGTCTTTCACAAGCTCCAGCACGCTCAAGCAGATGATTGTGTCAGGCTGATTTTTTAGTTTGTCAGCTGTCAGTTCAACGATGTCTTGCTTGATCGCTGTGAAATTTTCCAGATGCGAAAATCTTCGCGAGATCAATTCGACAAATAAAGGATCGATGTCGACGCAGGTGAGACTCTCTTTATTGAGCATCATCTCGGACAAGTTTCCGATGCCAGCGCCGGCTTCGAGCACATCGTTGCCGACGAAGGGTTTGATTGTGTCGAACATCCAGTGGTTCACACCAGGTCCGCGCACTGCCTTGAGATGGTAGTAGCCATCGTGAGTGGTGAACTTGCGGTCGATGAAAGCCACCCAAAAGATAACGAAGAGCGCTTGCACGCCGTCTTTCCAGGTGATTTTCTTTCCTTCGGCGTAGCTGCGTCCGGAGTAGCTAATCGGCACTTCGTAGATACGAGCGCCCCACTGTGCGAGACGAACCGTCAACTCAGGCTCCATTCCGAAGCGTTTCTGTTTGAGAGGTGTCTGCTTCAAGATGTCTGCTCGCACGGCCTTGTAGCAAGTTTCCATGTCGGTCAGATCTAAATCAGTTACTAAGTTCGTCAACCAGGTCAGTGTTTTGTTCATGACAGAGTGCATGTAGTACAAAACTCTGCGGCATTCTCTGCCTGCATAGCGACTGCCAAACGAGGCATCTGCTCGGCCATCGAGAATCGGTGCAATCACTCTTGGAATTTCGTTGGGGTCGTACTCCAGGTCTGCGTCTTGAACGAGTGCGATGTCGCCAGTCATCTCTTTGATCGCTGTGTGGATTGCTCCACCTTTACCGGTGTTCTCTTTGTGGAAAACGAGACGAATGCGCGAATCTTCAGCCGCTAGCTCTTGCAAGATTTCGCGAGAACCATCGCGACTACAGTCGTCGACTGCGATAATTTCAAAAGGAATTTGAATCGGTGACTGAAGAAGACGCCGCATCAGGGTGCGCAACGTTCTGCGCTCGTTGTATACGGGCACTAAGATGCTTAGCTTCGGTTCATTGGTGGTCATGGCCATCCCGACTCCTACCTTCGTTAATTCGCGCATAATACACAAGATGGCGGGTAGTCATATAGTGTGCACGTCTAATGTGAAGCGCCGAACGCAAATTGCCGCAAAGACCGACAGCATTTATGGGTTAGCTGTTCGACTATCGCAAGCAATAAATGTTAACTAGTTCATCTCGTTGGTGATCAATCATCACGCTTTGCCTTATGGACTCTCTTCCAACGAAGCAAACCCCGCTGTCTGTGCTAGTATGGCTCTCTCAATGAGTATTGTAGACATGCCTGAAAAAGATAAGCTTGAGCTGCGAACCAAAATCAAGGCGCGGTTTCCGATGCTTGTTCCGGCGGTGCGATTTGTTCGGAAGATGAACGAACGCTACGTTCAGGGTCTACCGCTGATGTTCAAATCTCAGCACGAAATCTTTGATGAAATTTATCGAACCAACCTCTGGGGCGACTCAACATCGCGCAGTGGACCGGGTTCTAATCTTGTTCAAACTGAGCAAATACGTCAGGCCATCCCGGCTCTGTTGAAAAAATATCAAGTCAAAACTTTGCTTGATGTTCCATGTGGTGACTTTTTCTGGATGAAAGAGTTGAACTTAGATCTGGACCAATACACCGGCGGTGATATCGTTCAAGAAATTGTCGATACAAACACCCGATTGTATGGCAATGATAAACGGCGTTTCATACACATGGATGTTTTGAAAGACACTTTACCGAAAGCTGATTTGATCCTCTGTCGCGACCTTTTCGTTCACCTGTCGCTCAAAGACATTCACACCGCTATAAACAACATGAAGAAGAGCGGTGCTACTTATTTGCTCGCCAGTTCGTATGTTGATACTCCAGCGAATGAGCACATATTCACAGGATTATTCAGACCGATCAACTTGCAGAAGGCACCGTTCAACTTTCCGCAGCCGATCGAAACTATTAATGAGAATTGCTCTGAAGACATTCAGATGTATAAAGACAAAAGTCAGTGTCTCTGGCGTATTAAGGATCTTAAGTAGCAGTCGTCTCGGCTGTCGAAGTTGCGGGTGCGGCTCCGGCTGATGTTTTTGCTTTCAATGACGCAAGAAATGTTTTTGCTTCAGTTTGCAGCAAGCCTTTCAAGAGCTTGTTCGTGAGCGCATAGTAACAACACAAACCGCTGGGCAGTAGGACGAACAGCCCCAGCCATCCGTAAGAGACTGGTTGCGGGAACAGTAGACGAATCAGTGCTAAGAGTGTCGTCGTTGCAACGGCTGCGATAAAAGCTTCCTTGACACAGTTTTTCCAGATCTGAAGTTGAATATCTTTCTTCAGGCAGTGAACGAAGATCACGGTGAATACAGTGTTCAAAATGCTAATCAGACCAAGCCCGTTGATGCCCATGGAAGGCAGAAGTAGCGGCAGCATCAGCCAGCTAAATATCGAAGTTCCGAGCGATAATTTGAGCGGCAAGTCTGCTCTGTTAACCGCGTTGCTCAACATTGTAAGTGGGTACGCAAGTCCAGTCACCATGTTTGTGACCAGCAAGCAATCGATCAAAATGACCGATGGTAGCCACTTCGCTCCGAAAATTTTCAAGATCAACAAATCTGTAAACGGCAGCGCAACTGCAGCAAAACCGGCGACAATAAGGAAATTCCAACGCACAGCCGTCTCAACTACTTTGGCCACAACTTCAGGTTCGTGTTGCACACGACAGAATATCGGGAAGTAGAGGCGGGCAAAAGGCGTCGTCACCAATAGACTGTAGGCTGCCGTTGTTCCGGCAAAGTTAACGAAACCCACTGCTGTTGCGCCTGACACCAGTCCGACAAAAACAGGATTGATAGTCTCTTTTAGAAATCCGAGAATGTTTGTGCCCTGGAATTTCAAACCGAATCCTAGCTTTAGTCTGCAGACCTCAATGTCAAAACAGAACTTCGGAACGAACGGAGAGACAAACGCAAGCATGACAATGGCGATGACTTGACCGACTAGTGATGCAAGCGCGAAGGTCCACGCACCCAGGTGAAGCAGCGCAAACACAATGGCAGACGAGTTGTATGCAAACGATTGCATCATCTCGATTTTTGCTTGCGCTCCAAAGTCGAGTCGTCTTTCCAGTTTGATCATGGGAATCGAGATCAGTACCGCTAGTAATGACCCGATGGATAACAATCGAATCAACAAAATGCTGCTTGATGAGAAATGATAAAGATTTCCAACAGGCTCAGCGAACGTTTGCACCAGAGAGCAGTGAATGACCGCCAGTAGCAATTGACACCAGAAGATTGAACTTTCTTCTTCTCTAGTTGGCTCAGTCGGTTGTCTCAGAAGGGCAACCGCTAAACCAGCGTCAGCGATCAATCCGAAGAGGGCGACCGAGAAGCAGACAATTGCGTAAACTCCAAAATCCTTTGGACTGAGGAGCCGAGCGAGAACCAGGGTGCTTAAAAGACCCATCACTTTCGTGACAATCTGCCTTGTCACAACTGCCTTGATGCCCTGATGTGCCTGCGAAATCACACCGGACTGCTGTTTTGGAGCAGCTGGTGCTGATTGTTCAAGAACAGCAGTCATAGCTATCGGATTCCGTGGCTAGGGTCATGGCGGTTTTCGGGAATTTTGCTCTGATTGGCTCAATTCGAGTTCATTGCTCAAGTCGCAAAATTTCGACCAGGCTTGCGTTTGTCATTATGAAGGAAGACAAGAGTCGTGTTGTGAGCGAATTATAAGAAGTGGCGTCTGTGGACGAAATTGGCAGGGTCGACTGAGCGAAATGTTTAGTTCCCTTTACAGGTTAGACGAAGTGTTACTCGGATCAGCACCATATTCGGTGCACTCCCTTTCCTTAAGCCTATCAACGCAGCAGTTGCTCGTAGATTTCCACGTACTGCCTGGTGATCGGCTCCCAATCAAACCTTTTCACTTCATTCAATGCGTTTTGACCATAGAGCTTTTGTAAATCAGGCTGAGAGCAGAGCCGATCCATTGCTTGAAAGAGTGCAAAATCATCTTTAGGTGGAACTAGCAATCCGTCTATTTCATGCCGAACGAACTCGGGTGGGCCACCGGTGTTCGTCGCTATGGTTGCTTTGCCTGCTCTCATCGCCTCCAAACAGACTATTCCAAATGGCTCTACTGGCGATGGTAGGACAAAGAATTGGCATTCGTTAAACAATCGAGATACTTCCGCTCTACCCTGTCTGCCTGTGAAATGAACTTTCTCAGTTAGGTCGAGGGAATGGCTGAGCGCTTCCAAACTTGCACGGGCATCACCGTCGCCCGCCAAGATCAGCTTAATATCAACCTGTGTTTTCGTCAGGCGCTGAAACGCACGTAAAAGCCAATCAAATCCTTTGTTTTCGACTAACCGTCCAATGGCAAAAATATATGGCTTTTGCCTGGCAGAATCGACCTGTTCGTGTGCCGGTGTCTCGGATAGGTCAACTCCGTTAAATACCACCTTTTCAATGCGGGGAGCAAAATCAAATCTTCTTTTGGCATCATCCAACACATATTGCGAGCAAGCAGTTACTGCATCGGCTTTTCGCAGTAGCCTGGAGGCGCACAAACGTGCGAAAGCAGAGTTGTCGTAGAGACTGTTTTGATCCATGAAGAATTCGCCCTGCAGGGTGACAAGCGTCTTTTGCTTGAGCAGATTCATAGCCGTATAACAATACAAGGCATTTGAACTTGGACAAATGACATGCACCAAATCTGGTGCATACGATTTGACAAAATCGAGAAACCTTCTCGTGTTTTCGGGAAAACGAAAGACTGGTCCCAATCCTGACAGCGATTTGCTTGGATATTCGAAAGAAAATCTATGCACGGGAATGCCGTCAATCAGCTCGTACTCTGGCAACGAAGCCGGATGCCGGTTGACTGCAATAGCTACTTCGAAATTCTTTGCCCTCAATTGAAGGCTGAGATTTCTGCAAATTTCTTCGACACCGCCGAGGCTCGGATAAAAGGCACTCGGACTCAGTAGTATCCTGGTCATTTAAAAAATGTAGCTCAAGTTGTGGCGCTAAAGGACTTCAGATTACAACCCTTCATATTAATTAAGACGATCTTTCTGGAACAGTCTTCGAGCGACGCAACACGATCATTTAGTTGCATGTCTTTGGGCTATTATGAACTGATTGAAAATCAAAGGTTCAAGTCATTATGCCTTTAGTGAGCGTAATCATTCCTTGCTACAACCCGAACGAATATTTGACCGATGCCATAAATTCGGTTTTGAAGCAGACGTTAACTGATTTTGAAGTAGTTGTAGTCGATGATGGCTCGCAAGTAGATGTTGAAAACCTCATCCCTCGCGACTCCCGGGTAACGTACTCCAGGCAAGGTCACAACGGGGTTGCGATTTCTCGAAATTTAGGCTTTTCGCTTACGACTGGCGACTATGTTGCATTTTTGGATGCAGATGATCTCTGGCAGCCCACTAAATTGGATCGTCAAGTGACGCTTCTTAGAGAACATCCGTCGATGGGTTTTTGCTACACAAATGTTTTGACACTAGACGAGCGCACTGGCAATAACAGAGCTGAAATTTTAAACAAGGGAGACGTCGATATTGATTTCTCGAAACCAGCGTTAGACGTGATCCATCAGTGCAATATCTGCACGAGTACTGTGATGATCAAAAGAGATTCCTTGAACGCATGCGGATGGTTCGATCCGCTGCTTTCGTACAGCGAAGACTACGACTTGTTTTTGAGACTGGCGCGATTTTTTCCACAAATGGGTTATCTTGCGACACCTGAAGTCTCTTACAGAATTTGGGATGCGAGCGTTTCTTCCCGCTACAAAAATGCTTTCAAATTTGGTTCGCTGACTATGGAGCGGCATGCACGATTTGGTAAGCGGGTTGATGACGTAGCCCTTGTGAGGGCTGCCGAGGGTCTTCAGGAAAGGCTTTCGAAGTTTTGTGCGGCGAGAGCCTACGACAATTGCAGAGTGCGATTCAGGCAGCGCGAACTGATTGGATTTTTGCAGGAGTTCTATTCTGCATTTCAGCTCAGTCCAGATGTGATTTTTGCTGGCTTGTCGAGCTGGTTGGATAAGCGTCTTGCAAGGGGTTCCGCTACCAGTGGTCAGTGATAGCGTTAGCGTTGTAATTGCAATGGACGAGGAAAGCGGTAGCTTCAGGACTTCGCTTGAGTCTATTTTGAATCAGACTCACAAAGCAACGGAATTGCTTGTGATTAGCGACCAGTCTGAAGTTCAGCCACAGCTGTTGAAACAGCATGGTAACGTCAAACTAATCAAATCTCGTTCTAACAACGTAGCATCTGCGTTCAACTCAGCGATTGGCTTTTCAACTGGCGAATACATCGCTTTTATCGACGTCCATGATGTTTGGCCGGCGGAAAAGTTGAGCCAGCAAGTGGAAGCACTTAGAAGCAATCCCGAAGTGGCTCTGTGCTACACCGAATTCGAAAACGTTGTTGCTCAAGAACGCAGCCATGAAACATTCGAGAATAAGAGCTTGGAAGATTTTTTCGATATCAAAACTTCGACGCTGGAAAACAGCTATACGTCAGTCTTTCGATCGAAAATAAAAGATCGCGATCTTGCGGCATTAGTCTTCGTCGAACAAGAATGCATTCCAATCAGCACTGTCATGATCAGTCGAAAGAGCTTGCCTTACACTGGACTTTTTGATCCACTGCTTGAACATGCAGCGACGTGTGACATGTGGATAAAAATTTTGAGACGATTCGACGCGGCTAAAGTCAGCTGTAGTGTAGTTTGTAGCTCAGAGAAAGCCAGCCCGTCGCTAGACGAAAGCTCGTTCGATCACACTGAAATTTACTCGAAGTATGTGCAATTCGGCGTGGCATCCGATAATCGTGAGCTAGTTGCGTATGCCACCAAATTATTAGGCAAGAGCTCGTCGCACATCGAGAGATGCCATCAGCCTTCTTGATCGCTACCCAGTCCTAGCTGACTTGCACTTTTGGTGCATCAGACAGAACTGTCAGGTAAGCTTCTGATGTTTTTTCAGCTGTGCGCTCCCAGCAGAACTCGTCTTTCACGCGTTCTATAAATGCAGGACTGGCCGGTTTCTGTATCGCTGCTTTTATTGCGCGAGCAATGTCACTTACGTTGCCTGGATCGCAAAATTCTGCGTCTGTACCAAAATATTCGCTCGCGTATCCCTTGTTCGTTGAAACGATGCTGCAGCCACACAGAGCGGCTTCAAGCGATACTAGTCCTGTTGTCTCGAACCAACTTGGGCAAGCATGCACTTTTGCAGAATTGTAGAGTGCTACCAGGTCTTGCTGTTGCTGCATTCCAAGAAATTTGACGTCGTGTCCCTGTGCTTCTTTGATGCAAGCGTCGTAATATTCGGCGTGATCCGGATGCGCAGGTCCGATGATGAGTAGCGAGACTTTGGCGATTTTTGCTGCTCGAATCAGGTTCAATTGATTTTTATGAGGTTCGATTCGTCCACAATATGCAACAACATCTTTTCGTTTTTCCCACGGTTGTGTGATGTGAAAGATGTTGCGATCGGCTGAGTTTGGCACAACAACTTGAGGTGTCGTGACAGCAAGGTCATTGACCACACAGTCTCCTTCCATCTTTGAATTAGGCAATAAGATATCGGCTACTTCGTAGCGAGATTTTTGAGCCAGCGAATATTGCGCCAATTTAAGACCCACTGCGCTGCTCGTACTGTTCATGATGTGCATGAAACATTCCGCCGCCACTTTCGTGCGAATCAATTTTTGTTTTAGCCAATCTTTAGTGCGCCAGGTCGGATAGACATATTCCGTGCAAAACAGGGTGGAAAGAACAACGACCGCGCCCAGCTGTTTGCACTTTACTATCTGAGCCGGCGATAGTCCGAGCCCATGCACGACCTTGTATTTGGAGAGGTCCGCATTAGGGGTGAAATCAGTTGTAACATCCCAGCCCAAATTTCTCAGATATTCGGCCGTTCGTTCGAATTGAACGATGTGACCACCGAAAATGTCTGAGGCTTCAGGAATCCACAGGAGTACTGGAAATTTACTAAGATCTGTATTTTCTAACTTGTACCGATTCATAAACAGTCTTTCAAAGAAGCCATTTGCGGCAAACGAGTGTTCATAATACTACAGTGGCTCAATTGCGACCTTTCCGCATCGTGATACGTACATGCAGGCGAACATAGTCGAGAAATCTACGGGTAATGCGCTGCCGCTGCTGGCGATAGCGCTTGTCTGTCTAACTATTTTCTTGCCGATTTGCTTGTTGACGCCTTGCTACTATGCCGATGATGGTGGCTACACGCAGATGTTGAGCTACTTTGTCCAGAACGGAAAAGTAGACCTGATGCACTGGTCGCAGCCAACGGCTATTAGCTTGATAGTAATAGCGAGCTTGATTGTCAAAATTATCGGTTTCGGCTTTGCACAGTTGGACATAATCGGACTGCTGTTTGCAACTGCGGCAGTCTGCGGGATCTACGTCCTGCTTAAAACACGACTTTCAAGCGTTGTTTCATTCATGGTGGCGTTGTCGATTTTCGCATTCAATGAAGTTACATATGTAACTCCTACCTTTATGACAGATATTCCATTTCTTGCATTTTCTGTCTGGTGGCTGGTTTTTCTCGACCGAACACTGACTTCTGAGACGAATAATCGATGGAATTATTTGGCCTGCTTTGTCTTTCTGTTGCTGTCTTTGCTAACGCGAAGCACGATTTTGCTCGCTTTGCCTGCACTCTTTGGTGCGGCTATCTTCTGTCAAAAAGAGCGAAAAACGCTGCTTATTCAAAGTGGAGTCTTTGTCGCCTGTCTCTTACTTTCGCTCGCGATTACAAAATTTCTTTCCATCAATCAGCTCTCTTTTCTTGACACAACGGCCTTACGCGAAATTATCCAACTTCACGACTTCGCTCGATTCAATCTGCGAGAGCTCGCCGTTGCAACACTATATGTGGTGTTTGCATGTAGTCCTCTACTGATGGTCGTCAAAGCCGCAGACAGCAAGCTTCGCATTGTCCAGATTGGCAGCGCGGTGATCGCAGGCGTCCTGGCAGTGTATTTCACTTACAAGGGTTTCTTCGTGCCCTTTGGCAAATTAGCTAGTCCTGTCGTAATTCTCTGTGTGATGGTTGCTGCTTTCAACATTCCAATTGTTGTTACGGCAAGCCTTCAGAAAGAGAAAGTGCTTTCTGTGATTTTGCTCATATACGCTGCATCGCAGCTGGCAGTTCTTCCGATCATGGCTCATCCGCTAGTACGGCATGCGATACCGGCTATGGTGTCACTTACGATTGTCATTGCTGTTGCGAATATGTGGAGAAATAACGCTTTTAGATTGCTGATGGTGCTGTCTCCACTTCTGATTTTCGCCAATGTAATCAACTTGCAGCAGATTCGCTTAATCGACTTTGCCACCTGGCAGTTGGTGCAGGATTTGAATGAGAAGGGAGTGGCGAAAGATAAGGTAGATGCCGGGTGGGGTTGGTTCTGCTACACAGCACTTGTGCCTGGGAGCAACGATCCCAAGCATTATGTTGAGAAGTATCGAGACTGGCAATCAGACGCTAAATTCTTCGTCGGTAATCCATCTGATCAGCAGAAACCCGGCACCGTTTTAATAAGTTTGCCCGTGCATCATCTAGCTAACCACTCAGAAATTGTAGTCGTGCAACGTTAAGCCACTTCGGTGGAACGTAATCTGCAGCAGCTGCTTACCAGTTGGCCGCAACTTCGCGATCTACATCGGCTGATGAGGTGCTGGCTGATTCCGATGATTCTGCTGGACTTGTCGGTACCATGTTTACCGCCGACGTGACGGTTGATGCAATTGTCTTTTCATTGACGTCGTTCATGACGATTACTGATTCTGCAATTGGCATCAAAGCAAGCTGAGCCGCGAGTGTTTTTAACGAGCTGAGCAAGGTTCGGTACATTCTTGCAACCACCAAGACATGAGTTTCTTGTTTTGGCAGTTTCAGTGCGTTGAGATGGGCTCCGCATGCAGGTCCATCGATTAACAACACGTCGACTTTGGGTTCGAAATATTTGATCAATGAGTTGAATGCTGCGGTTCCAATTGCATCACCTTCTGGGTCGATAGCACCAGCCGGGATAAGCATCAGTTTGTCGTTAACGATTCGCACTGCCCCCTCGGCGTTCTCAGCACTGGGTGAGTCTAAGAAATCAGCCAAGCCCGGTGAAGCCTGTTCTTTGCAGTAGATATGCAGAGTCGGGTGAGCCAGGTTTGCATCGATGAGCATCACTCTTTGCCCATGATCCGTCAGGGTGAGAGCGAGACCGTATGCAAGCGTCGACTTTCCGTCATGAGTATTGGCACTGGTTATAAGGACGATTTTTTGACCCTGTTTCGACCAGCCTTGAATAATCACTCGCAATTTCTGAAGTGAGATCAGTGTCTGAGAAATTCGCATGCCTGGTTGAAGTGTAGGAATCCAACCTTCTACAGTCATATTGCGGAGGCGACCCGTGACCTGGCTGATTCTGAGAACCTTTGGATCAAGCAGGAATTGGATCACAATTGTAAATGCCGTCAGACCGAGCGCAATCATGAAACCGTTTGCAACAACACTTGGAGTTGATTCTTGAACGGTTGGTTTGTCGATCACTTTCAAGTTGGAGACGCCCATCGCAACTGACTCCGTCAGAATTACGTTCTGCAATTCTTTCTCGACGCCAGCCAGAGAATCAGTCGCAACCGAATCGGCTCGAACCAATTCGCTCAATCCAACTTGTTGTTTTGGCACTTGAGCTAGTTTGCTTTTAACTTCGCCCATGACTTTTTGTAATGAGACCAAACGCAGTTCTGATGCCACTTGATCAGCCTGCAGGTTGACCATCTCTTCGAGCATTTTTCCGCGCACATCGCTGTCGGTGGATGCGAGGTTTTGAGCTACTTCAGGATCAGTCGTTCCAATCAAGTCACGACTACGCTTCGCCATCGCCTGCTTAGCTTCCTCTAGAGCAGCTCTGAGACGTTTCATCTTCGGATGCTCTTCCTGATATTTTGCACGTAGGTCGACGAGTTTTACTTCGTACTCGGCAATCGTGTCGCGCAATCCTTTCAAGATGCTGTCTTTAGTTAGCGCGTCGACAGACATTACGTCGCCGGCTTTGAAGCCCAGCTGCTTTTCGAGGTACTCCAGTTTCCGTCTCTGTGTAGATTCGACCTGCTGAGTTTCAAGAATCGCTTTTTCCAATTCTTCTTTTTCGGACAGCAACGAACCGGCCTGAGCTTCCAAGTTGATTGTTTGAGTCTGTTCTTGGAACTGTCTGAGTTTGTCGTGAGTTCTCTGACTCAGTTGGTTTGCTTCTTCTAACTGCTTCTTTAAATAGAACTTTGATTTGGTGGCGTTACCGATCATAGCCACGGTGTTTTCATGGAAGAAAGCATCGATGTAGGCTTGCAGGCAGGCGAGAGAGATTTTGTCATTGCCACATGTATAAATCAGTTTGATGATATCTGCGTCTTTCACCAATTCAAGTTTGAGAGCGCCGTTCATCTCAGCTGCAGATGGGCAGAATTTGGCTGGTATCGATTTGGCGGTTTGCTCGCGAGCGGCAGTGACAACTGCTTCAGATTTGATAACTTCGCAGGCGGTAGCTAATGCGTTGATCCCTGTCGTCAGGGGAGAGCTCAAGTATTGCGCGCCGGTTCCGTTTCCGCTCATGTCCGCGCCACGAGTCTGAACCCAGATTCGAGCAGTTGCTTGATATTGCTTCGGAATTTGCGACGTGCGCACGAAGGTGATGGCAATTGCAACGATAAATACAATCAGCGGCAAAGCTATTTTTGCCGGAAGACTGAAGAATATAGACGTAATCTTTTCGATCACAGTTGCAGCTCCTCTGCGGATGCGTGAAAGGTTCGCAAATTGGAAACCTTTGATGTTGTCAAATGAGTATACTCCACAACCCCTGAATGAATTATTGGCGAAGACTTATCCTTAGATAATCTACGTGCAAGCTCTGATCTGTATCAGTAAATGCTCGAGCGATTGTTGTCGCTGCTCTTTTGTCCAGAAACGATTTCGAAGATTCTTTTGCGCATGTTTTTGACGTTTTCGTCTTGCGGATAAAGTCGCTCAGCCTCAGTCAGTGCGGTTATCGCGCCTGCGAGATCGTTTTGAGCAATTTTCTTATTAACAGATAATAGTGGGTCGATTTTTGCATCTGTCTCACTGGTTGAAGTGACAGCTGCACTTGTAGAACTATTTTTCACAATCTGAGCGTGGGTGGCAAGCTGCGTGACAGAACTGGCTCCAGCACTGAGTGAAGCTGCTACATCTGCGGTGATCTGCTGTTCGTTAGAGTTAGCAACATATTTCGGTGCGGTCACAGGCTCACTCAGTTGCAGTTGCAGTGGCGTGCCTTCAGGCAAAATCACCGAGTTGCCCTTACAGACCAGCGGGTCGAGCGCATTCAATCCTGCGCCTTCCCAGGCTCCTCTGACTGTGCCTTTTATACGTTTCCCCTTATCCGAAAATGCAAGACCAATTGCAGCGCCGGCTCCTGCGGTAATGGCGATCGACATGCCGCCTGTGCCGATCGCGGCCGGAATAGCGATTTTTGTAACGGTCATGAGGATGCCGCGGACGCGTTGCTTTTTAGTAGTTAGATGCACCGGTGATGGCTTTAGCGTGTGATCGTCGGTGTCTGGAGTGGTGAACAACTCTATGTGATGGTTATCCAAAACCAGATCATAGAATCGAACTACAAGTGAGCCGTCTGTCTGCGCATAGGTGGCCTTCTTCGCATCTTCGACACGCCCTTCTAAAATTGCGCCTTCCTGCAACCACGGCTTGCCGTGTTTGTTCGAGGAACCGACGACAACCGCTTTCACAACATCTCCACTCATGTTGAATGAAGAATTGAGCGGCGTAATTAGACGAACGTAGATCTGTCCGTCGCTCGTAGTCACCATATCTGGTTTAGGACTACCGGGAGCGGCGCTATGAGAGATAAATTCGCTTACGACTTGTGTCGGCGTAGGCGGTTGCTCCATAGCGTCATGAATCATGCGCTCTGTTTCTTTGTCTAAACAGAAAGCATGCGGCGGGGAGCTGAACGACGATATCGACAATAGCATCGTCAGGCTGATCCAGCGCTGCAGCACTTTCATTAGCGTGTGCTGGTTGAAGTGTTGTTGATTTGTCTGAGCATAAGCATCATGGCTACTTGCATCATCATTGATGGAACTAATCTACCAGTTCCCACTACAGCCTTTTTAGTGTAAGAGGTTTTAGCAACAAGAACGTCGCCTGGACGCACTTTCACCCGAGCTCTCGATTCAGGATTGTTGATCGCTTTTTGACCGATTGGCACTTTCTCAGTTTTGATGCTGCCATCACGGCTGGTGCGGGCTAAGTATACCCAGCCTGTTTTGGCGTAGTCAGCGAGTCCGCCTGCTCTAGCTATGACTGAAAGAATATCGTCGTCACCAGACATAGAGATCAAGCCTGGGCTCTTGAACGCACCCATGACTCTAACTTTGTTCGAATTGCTCACGACTTTGCCGAAATCAGCACTGTTGAAATCGGCGCCGCCTTTAGGCACATAAACGACGTCGCCTGGCTGCAAGACGAGGTCTTCGCTCACATCGCCATCAAGCATTAGTTTCCACAAGTCGACATCGAGCACTTGTTTTGGATGCAAGCGAGTGACGTGAATATGTCGAATATCCGCAGTATCTTTGAGTCCACCTGCCATTTCTAAAGCGGACGAGACAGTGAATATCGAGCTTGCTGCGCCTCCGGCTCCTGAACCGCCGCCTTTGCCGCCGCTCTCGCCGCCACCCATGTCACCCGTGGCGTCTGTTCCACCCTTACCACCACCGCTGTCGGGCGAGTACAAACCGGGATGTTGAAGTTCGCCCAGTAAGTAAACTTGTGTTGCTCGTTGTTTTGCGAGATTGATAATGATTTCGGGACGTACGTACCATTTTTTTGCTTTTTCGTTAACTAGTTCATTGATCTGCCGCAACGACAATCCCGCTGCTTCAATAACTCCGCAGTAATTGATCACAGCAGTTCCATCTGGCAGAACCGGTGCCAGCGCAGTCGATGCTGGTTTGTCATCTTCAGATGATAAGTCTGTTACAGACATTACATCGCCAGGGCCGAGCACGTACTCCTGTGTAATTCCGGCATTCAATTTAAATGTCTTTGGCGTTCCGCCTTGAAATTGCGGAGAAGCGATAGGCGCTGCTGCTGCGGTTTTTACCGGCTGTGTATCGGCTACTGGCGATAACTCTTTAAGAGCAGGCGCGCCTGTACTTGCTAAGCATGATGGTCCCAAGCAATTCAAAGTTGCCACTGTGAATGCAAGAGTGGTCACGGCTACTTTTTTCACCAATCCGAACATCAATGTTCTCCATCGCTACCTGGTCTGGAAGTCAATAAGAATACTACAGATGCAACCTGAAACCTGCGACTGTGTAGGGAATGGGTCCTTGAAATTCGTTAAACCAATTGTCAAGGTGGGTTGTGTATTGGGCCAGGGATATACTCCGAAGCATAGTCTTGAAAACTAAATAGTAGATAATGCGCCGCTCTCATTTTCATGCGCTTAATAATGGATGTACCAGAGCTTGGAGTGCGCGTTCTTAATTTGGTTTCTGTAGTTCAAATCTCGACATTTTATTCTGATCACGGCGGCGTTGAAAAGTCCGTCTCTGACTTGGTTTTGGGGCTCAAGAGTGAGCATGACGTGCGCGTTTTGTGCACTCACAACTCGACCAAAACTAGCCGTGAGCAGCGTGATGGCATTTTGGTCACCGCCGTTGGTGCACCTTTCGGAATTCAAGGAAGGCCTATGGCCGCTACGTTTCCGTTAGAACTTGGGCGTCAGAAATGTGATGTTGCCCACTACCACTTACCGTTTCCCCTGGCCATGGCTTCGCACATGCTGGCCGCTCCGAAGGCACGTTTGACTGTGGCAACGTGGCATCACGATTTAGTCAGACACGCTAAGTTCAACAAGATGATTCAGCCTTTGCTTGAATCATTTTTGGATCGAATGGATATCATCATCGTCACCGCGCCTGCGTTGATCGAACACACACCAGTGTTGTATAAACGGCGACATAAGTGTCGTGTAATACCTTTAGGCATTGAGGAACAGCGCTTCTCACCTGAACGCAATGTTGGTGCAAGCACAACTAACGATCAGGAGTTGGGATCTGACGTCTTATTTGTTGGTCGACTTGTATATTACAAAGGATGCGATATTTTGCTGCGAGCAATCAGCAAAATCGACGCCAGCGTCTCACTAGTTGGGGAAGGTCCACTTCTTGCTGAGTTGCAATCACTGGCGTCAGAGTTGGGTATTTCAAATCGAGTCAGATTTCACGGGCGAGTTTCCGACGAGCAACTCGCTTTGATGTACAAAACAAGTTCAATATTTGTTTTGCCGTCAACATTACCGACCGAGTGTTTCGGGCTCGTTCAGGTGGAAGCAATGTTGAACGGCAAGCCTGTCATAAACACAAATTTGCCAACGGGCGTGCCATGGGTGAGTCTGCATAATGAAACTGGTATCACCGTACCTCCAGGCGACGTTGACGCACTGGCAAGTGCAATTCGACTTTTGCTGGATGATGCCCCAATGCGGAAGAAACTAGGTGCTCAAGCTGCGACGCGTGCTCAAAATATGTTTACGTTGAAACATCATGTTGAAGCAATGACAGATCTTTATGCCGACTTACTGGCTAACTAACTAGCAACTGTGTCTGGCTCTCTTCTTGCTGGTAATTTTTACACCAGGTTAAGCACATTTTTTACATGAGCGAAACTTGAATACGATGCGTCAGACTATATACTGACAAGGAATCGAAAGAGGACTGATCGAATGAAACCGCGTTTGTTGATCTCAGTGATCACGGTAGTGCAAATCTTGGCTCCCAGTGCAGCTCTCAGCGATGATGACAGCAAATGGGCGTCTGGACGAGATGGCTTTCAAGATTTTTGCGACAGCATATCCAAGGGTTTTTCCGGAATGGCGAAAACTCTGACTGGCGGCTCGGCCCCTACAGGAGACGACGCAACCTATGGGTCGAGGCGTGGTGCCTGGGACAGCATCTTTCCAGCCGCTCCGCCACCCAATCAAGAAATTGTCTATACCGAAGGAAACAGAAAAGTACTCGATAGCAAAAACGTTGTTATCCGAGGCACAGACGGCAGCAGAATTAGTCACAGAACTGCTCATAATGCAGGTTTTGCCACACCACTGAAAAAGATGATCGACGGTGGTGGTTCTTCATATCGTGCATCCGTGAGTAGTGGTGCTGGTTCATCACATTACTATGCGATGGGTTCAGGCATTCGAGGCGGTGGTCATAGTGGCTGGGGCTCGTATGGAGAATCAGCTGGTTCCAGGTTAGGTGGATCTACGCGTTACGGTTTCGGAATGGCTGCTGAAGGTCCGAAGATGACTGGTGCCTGGGGTGGTACAGGAAGCTCTGCCGGAGGCTCTTCTGCAGGCGCTTCAAGGGGCTACGGTTACCGTTAAGGATAGTGGTCTGGTAGGGATCTGGTGTGTTTTGTAAAACGATAGTCCTTGCCTCCCATTCGAGCTTCATTCAGCGAAAAATGCACCGCAATTGACACCACTTTCTGAAGTGGTTCTTTTCGCTGCATTTACAGATACTGAAAACTTTTAGTGCAAATACTGAAGCGAAAGAAGCGCTGCTCCTGCGATGAGCGAGCCGCCAGCGAGCAAGGCTAGGCATACATGACGACAGACAACGAGAGCCTTGAGGAAAATTTGCGCGTCGAGCAACAAATTCCAATTATTTTCGTACCGACTGTTGTAGCTGAAGCGCTCAAAGTAAGTCATTTCTTTGTTGCGGTTAACCTGTTCCAAACCAACCAGACCTGGTCTAGACGTTGGGTAGAATCCTGGGTATGAGTCTGAGATGTTTAGATGTCTGCCGATGTAGTCGGTTTCTTCCACCGAGAGAGGTCGTGGTCCGATCAATGACATGTCGCCATTCAAAACATTGATTAGCTGTGGAAGTTCGTCAATGTTAGTGGCTCGTAACAGTTTGCCTGAGACAGTTAGTCTGCGATCTTCTTTTGCGGTCTTGAAGCCGTCGCTATCTGTGCCCGTGAACATCGTACGCAATTTGTACATGTTGAAAATCCGACCGTTACGTCCAACTCTCCGTTGCACGTAAAGAGGACTTCCAGGACTTTCAAGTGCCACCACGGCGAGGAAAAATAGCAGAACTGGTGCGCTAAAAGTTAGACCAATAAGTGCAAAACAAATGTCGAATGCTCGTTTAAAGAAATTCTCTGCAGCGCCAGCAGGTACGACGATTTGTCGCCTTTCTTGTACCTCAAAAGTTTCTGCGACTCGCGCTATGGTTTCCGAAGGCATTGGCATTCCAAATGTTTTTTAGTTGGTAATTAGCTGTTGAAAACGAGTATACATTAGAGTGCGCGCGCAAATCCTACTGACATCCACTCGTTCGTAGTAAGATTCTTTGAACCACACCAGTCTGGCTTGCCTGTGTTTACACTTCATTGCATCCCAGAAACAGTCGCTTATCTCTTGTTTTGAGCAACGCAATTTTATGGACCTGACAAAATTTTTGTTGCGACAAGGAGGAAGTTCATTTCGATTTTTCACGCTTGCTCCTCGGTCAAAACTTAAACCATCCGAGCAGTTGATGGCAGCCATGCTCAGTCGCAATTCGCAGGCTGAACAAATTTTGTCGAAGCAAACAAATGAGACAATCATTGCGTTTTCGAAATTGGTAAACGATAACGAACTGGCCGGTTACGTACTCGAGTCAATCTATCTACTTGGCTTAGAAAGTGCGTTTCGGTCGTTCTCAGTCGAATATGATGGCGCTCTGACCGACGCTTTCAATCTGGTTTCAAGGCAGGCCGCACTCGAGGCGATCAAGTTTGAAAAGTTCGACAAGATGTTTGTTAAGTTTCTTGATTCGACAGCGTCGATGCAGGACCGGATTGTCTGGCTAAAAGGAATTGTGACGAGTCGTACTTATTGTTACGGCGAGCCGGCTCAAAGACTGTCGAGTGATTTCGATTGTTTTCTTGATAGAAGTTTTTTGGCCGAACTCAATTCAATTCTGCTGCTCAATGATTTTCGTGTAATTGCTAACGACAACGGTTTTTGTAATCAACTTGGAGTTGGGCCAGTCGGCACTTTAGAAGACCTGTTTCTCGTTCCTGATGAAGAATTGGTGCCATCTGCAGTTCTTGGATATTTCAAAAATCGCAGCCCAATTCTAGATATCAAATTCAATCCTCTAGATTGCGGTTTGAAAATGATTGAACTTGAACGTTTTGAACGAGACGCGATTTCGGTTACATGGCGCGGACGACAATTTGTCGCACCAGGTCTAATCGACCAATTGATCGTTTCTTTGACGCACCTGGAGAAGGATAGATTCATCGGGTGGAAACAACTGCTCGATATCAAACTCCTGGCAGAGAAAGTCAACGCCGAGCCGGAAAATTGGAAGGAGTTCGTCAGGCGCTGTAATGTCGAAGGCGTACGCACGGCCTGTTGTGCTGGGCTGAGTTTAGCTGTTGACAGACTGTCGCTTGCTGGAGTTGACCATGTTATCGCCGAGCTTGATTCCGATCAAAGTCTATTAAAGAGATTGTTTGTGTTTACGGTTACACCACTTTTTTACTGGAACACCAGTAGTTTGCCGATGCTAGTGGCGAACGCCGTGGTCTCAGACAATCGTTCAAGAAAAAGTAAAATCCTGAGACGATCATTTTTTCCAGACAGACAATTTCTCTCGGCGTACTACAGCAATGGCCGACCACTCACAGGATTGAACCTCGTCTCAAATCTGCTCCTGCACTGGTTAGTCTTGCTTTTGCCTGGTGGTCTAGTTCGCAGAACTTTCGGGCCAGCTATCTGGGATACAGCTCAAGTGGTGCCAAAAGAATCACCAGTTACACCAAATCCAAATGTCTGACATGGCATGCAAAAGATTTCGTTTTTCAATTTTGCCTATCTGTACTTTTTGATTCTGCAGTTCTTGTTCCGGTCAGCTCAAACACTGTGAGTTCGGGTCTAGCACAAAATCGCAGGCGCGGAAAATGACCTTCCATTCCGATACCACGATTGGTGTACAAATTTGTGCTGCCTAGTTTGTGCAATCCTGATTCATATTTTTTGCCTTGCTTTGATTGCGTGATAAGTGCGCCGTAGAAGGGCAACGAAATCTGCCCACCGTGCGTGTGTCCACACAGGTACAAATCAACACCATCAGTTTCATTATTGAGAATAATGTCTGCATCAGGATTGTGATACATGACAATTTTTGGCACACCTTTGGGTGAATTTCTGAGTGGATATCCGCATGAGGAGCCAGAGTCGGCACCGACGATGCACAACTCTGTGCCGTTTATTTTTACAATCTTGTACTCAGGGATAAGTTCGAGTTTGCTGTCTTTCAGAACATCGACGTCGAATGCAAAGTCCCAGTCACCCTTTACTGCCAGTGTTGGAGCCACTCTTAGCAATTTTGCGGCAAACTCGTTGAAGTTCTTTTGACCATCAAGCGAGTTCACCGCATCTCCGGTAAAGAGAATCAGATCAGGTTTGATTTTTTCGATCTCATCGGCGACCCGGTTCTCTAGTCTTATTGTGCTGTCGCAGTGGGTATCAGAGACTTGTACTATTCGAATCGGTTTTGCACTGGCTGGCAGGTCGTCGAGAGACAGTTTGATGTAGTTGATTTGCAGATTGTAAGGTTCTACAAAAAAAGCGTAAGCAATGCAGATGAATGAGGCAACCGTCAAAGTCAAAACGATCGCTCCCCCCAGTCCCAACTTTGGTCTAATTTTTTCTGGGACGAGAAACGGTCTTATTAACAGGAACGCGGCCGATAAATAAAGGGCCGCAAAGCTACCCATGACGGACAGGATAACGATCCAATCCTGAACTCTTACAACGTGCATATAGGGTGCCCTGGTCTCAATGGGGATCTACAAATTAGGCAGACTTCACAATGTCTCGCGCGCTATCGACGAAAGCATAGGTCCGGCAAATTTCGCAATCTTTGGCTTGGAAACGTCTCAAAACGAAACCATGCCACTTTGAGCAGTGGCATGGTAAACACTTGAATTCCCTCGTAAACACAACTCGATCATGCAGATCGACGGAGAGATGGGTTTAGCCCCAACCGCCGTTGTCTTCTGGCATGTTTGTTGGTTTGACGTCTTTCTTGTTGCCAGATGGTGCCGATTTGATGGATGGTTGACCATCTGGACCAACTGATGGGTTTCTGAGCGGAGCATGACTGTCGTGGAAATGCTGGGTGCTATTAAGAGCCAGTGCTGGTGGCACTAGGAACTTGTCGACAATCTTCGGCGCGGCTACAAGAGAACCTGCCAGCGCAGCCTTTTGAACCAATTTAGTAAGAAACTCTTTGCGACTAAGATTCCCGTCGCAAGCAGGTGTCAAATTTTCAGGCATCTTGTTTATCCATTTCACTAAGAAGAATTTTCGAACAGTTTAACTATAGTACTTCGAATTTTATCCTGCAACCATATTCGAACATCAAGATAAGTGCATGACAATTGGGATCAAATGAAAAGCTGTATTCATCACAGTTTCGCGAGTCTTAGAAATTAAGCATTTGTGTCGGATACTAAACCGCCCTGAACAAAATCGTTCAAAAGCGCGGTAATAGCCGGCTGAATTTCTGCAACGTTGGGAGCTTCGGTATATGTCAAGACCTGCTCCACGATTTGTTCTATAGAGTGTTCGCCATCGCAATACTCCCAGGCGATCGCTGCTAGTGGAGTGATCGTGTGCGCCCAGTCGCTTTGTTGGCTGAAGATCACGACGTGACCATCCGGGAGCATCTTTGTTTGCACATCTGGATTCCGTTTAGGTCTAATCATTGTTTTGCACCAATCTGGATTTCCGACAGTCTACGATCTCTGCTTGACTTTTGGATGAGAACCGTCAAAGCATTGGCAGTTGGTGAATTCTGAAACTCAAGCCAGTTCAGTGATTAGTTCGCTCACTTCGACAGACTTGAGCGATTTGGAATTCTTAGCGTTAGACCACACAAATCCGCAGGCACTATGTGCAGAATGTGGCAAATCATAGTTCCGTCGAGTGGTGCTAAGGCTATCTACCAGATCTACTCCGGGAAGATTGACTACAAAGTTTGGTGCCAGATTGTTCGACTCCGTGTTGCGAATCAAGCTTGAGCTGCCAGAAACTCTCCTTAGTTCATCGTTAAGAAGAGCGAAAATTCGATCTTCATAGATCTGAATTTTGTCTTTGCTGACGATACCGTCGACGAAACGATCTTTGGCATTTACGTATACGGTTCCTCGAATGGGCGAAGCGCAAATGGTATGGCTCGTGAGGATTTGATTGCAGGGAGATACTAACGGTGTGGCGGTTTCAGAGTTGATCATGGCGAATGCTTGCTTTCTCAATTTTTGCTCTTCGGAGTCATTGAGACTGATCGTCAACAACTGCAACTTCTGAAAAAGATCGTTCAGGCTGAACAGCCCTTGGCAAGGTGTGTGCGAGAAGGACGACAAAAACAAAACCGTACCAGCGCCCGAGAGCGTCTTGTGCAGGGCTGCGTCCAGTTTCGAAATCAACAGCTTTAACGCAGCAGAGATTTTCAATTGACCATCATCTAAAAAAGATGGACCAAACAGATGCGCAAGTTGATCGAAAATGCTGGCTCGATACATGAACACTTTCCAATCACTCTCTTTGCTCAGTGCAACTGAGCATTCCGCTCGACTGGCCTCCGCTTCCATAAACTTTGATGCTGCCAAGGGATCTGCCATAGCCTTGCCCATACTGATTATTGGTCGCGGTCTATAACTTTTAAATGGTTCGTCGAGTAAAAGAGTCGCTGGTGAAACCGTCGCCAGTGTGGGCGAACTTGCCTCTGCCATCCATTTCCTGTTTCCATTCGCTTCAAGTAGGGGGATGTTAACAACAATATTGCACTGCCCTTCGTCGACTTCTGGCAGCAGAGTTTGCTCAACACACAAGTCGCTTTCCGAAAATAGTTTCAGTTCAGTGAGAGAACGCTGTGGTGCCCCATAACCGCCGCACCCGTTGCGATACCACGGTGCACCTGTGAGTATCTCAGCCCAAGTCGGTTGGGGATCAGAAAATGGAGTAGCATCGAGTTCGTTCAAATTGCCGTGCTCGAGCAACGAGTGCACTAGCGGCATCTGTGGTAGCAATCTTTCGAATTGCGCCGCCGACAATCCATCAAAGGAAACAATGGCAACTCGTTGTTCTTTCAGCGGCCCGGCCAATTGATCGATTCCTTCTTTCTGTGCACTTAGTTTAGACTAGGGACTTTGAAGATAGAAGGTTGGAACACGAGTAAGTGGATAGCGCGATAAACGGTGCCGAACTTGGCGAGAATTCCTCTACTCGTCAGGAAAGAGCTGATCAACTGCCGTTTTTTCTGCGTGCCTGGTGGATGAGAGACTTTCTGGAAAGCGAAGGCCTGTTGTGGACGGCAGATGCTGGAGTGACATCACCACTCTGGTCTTTGTATTCAGATCCTTTATGTGATGTTGGATCTGTGGACCAAAGTTATTAGTGGTGCAAGAGCGCGATGCCCAGTAGAGTCTTGATATTATCTTCACCTGAAGATGCTCATGCCACCAAAGTTGCGCAGCACTTAACTGAGCTGAATGTGCAGACTGTTTTCTGGCGATACGACCCATTTGTTCATGATTGCCAGTTAAATTTCGCTGTCGGCACAGACAGACGAGAGTTCAAGTTCAATAATGGCAGTGCCATGATCGACATGACTTCATTCGATTCAATCTGGCACAGACGACCAGGTTCTCTTAACGTCAAACAGTTTTTCGAACCCTGGATCGCAAGCATGATTGAAGTGGAGGCAACGCATGCGCTGCGTGGAATGCTGTATTCATTGCCACGCTTATGGGTGAATTTCCCAGCACGCGACGCAGTTGCATCTTTGAAGTTATTTCAACTGGAAGTGGCGAAGAACATTGGCATGGCTGTTCCGGAGACGATCGTCACTAACGAGCCAGAAAGTGCAAAAGCTTTCTACGAAAAAATGAGTGGACAGGTGATCTATAAATTGATCTCTGAGAAGAGTAACTTTTCTCTTCCGCACTATGAGTTCCCTCATGGTATTCCGACGCTTCCGGTGCGAGATTTGGATGTCTCCCACTTTGATCAAGTACGTCACGCGCCCCATTTATTTCAAGAACGCATTCAAAAGAAAGCAGACATAAGAGTGACTGTGATCGGCAAGAAATTGTTTGCATCTCACATAGAAAGCCAGGCGGGGAAAGGCAAACTTGATTGGCGCACCGACTATGGAGTGCCCATGAAAACCTGGGATTTAGGCGATCAGTTGGCTGAGAAGTGTATGCAGTTGTTGATCAATTTGGGACTGAATTATGGTGCCATCGATTTTTGTTTAGACGAAAACGAGCAGCACGTGTTTTTGGAAATAAACTCGGCTGGTCAATATTTATGGCTTGAAGAACCTACAAAGACAGACTTATCCAAGGAAATGGCGCTCTTGCTTGGCGGTAAGAGTGATCCTTTAGTTAGTTACGAGCATGCGGCTTTTGGAAACGCGAATGGCAATCATCCATAGATGACGAGCGCGCCGTTTTGCATGAGTCCGTGACCCTGGAGCGTTATTCGTTCGTCGGTGGGCACCCACTTTTCAGCAATCGACATCTGATGATAATGCTTGCCATCGTGTATGGTGGCAACTCCAACTTGGTACGGTTGATAGATTGCTTTGTCTTGATCTAATGCTCCAGACTGTTCAATTTCTTCCGCTGAGATTTGAGTGACGTCCCATATGTTAAGCCCTGTGCCATTTGCAGGCGAAACGATGGGCACAGTAAATGACATGGTCGAGTTTGGATCGGTCGAACCTTCAGGGTCCCAATTTAGATCCAAATACTGCAGATCGATATGTTTGTTGTAGACAACCGTAGAAAAGTCGACGGGACCGCAGTAGATATTGAATCCTGGCACAGCCAGGTCATCTCTGAATTTTACGGTGCATCCATATGCTTTTGAAAACGCTTCTAGCAGCTTCTCGTACATCCACGAGAAGTGTTCTTTCAAAATTGGATTGCTTCGCTTGCTGGCTGCGTAGTACAGCGCTGCTGGCTTGTAATAAGAGATTCCGGCGCCGAGGCGATAGCGTTCGTCATCCCACAAGGGTTGCAACTTGTGGATGCTTGCGCGCACGCGCTCGCAATCTTCAGCAGTTAGAACTTCGATGTTTTTGATTAGCGTTTTTGTCACTTCTGACTACCTGCGCTGAAAACTTCGCTGTGCTACGAATTTCGTCACTTGATGAAGTACATCTTGTTCGGAAGTTTCTCGCAATCGAGCGAGTAGCCACCTGCTAAGTCTGAATACTGATCACCGATGTTGAGAACAATTTTGAAACCCATCTCTTCGATTTTTTTTCGCACTGCAGTTTTATACTCTTCTGCCGGTGGACCACCATGCTTCTCTCTTAAATAGAGTGCATCGTATGAAACGTTGTCGCGCACCAAGTTTATTATGGTCGGCTTGCGGTCTTTCTCTGGTCGACCAGTAATAAAAAAGATGGCATAACCCTGTGTGCGAGCCCATTCCAGCAAGTCGTAGGTGGGTTTCAGCACCGGGGCTTTTGATTCCTGTATCCACTTGTCGAAGATATCCCAACTTCGAATTGGATGCAGTCTAAATTGTGGACGGTTGTCTAGAAGTGTCTCGTCAAGATCTGACACGATAGCTAAATTGGTGTCATCCGGGTGTTGCTTCTTGTAGTCTGTGAGAAATTTTCTGGCTGAGCTTATTGCAGCAGCGAATTGCTTCTTATACTGGGAGGTCTCGGTAAACTTCAGCCCTTCTTCGTACCCTTCAGCGGTTGGAGGTGCTTCAGGCACGGTAATTTCCGAGCATGGACAAGCCATCGCGCCACTGCAAAAGTAGAGCGCCGCCATTGAGAGCGAGATGATGCGATTAATCATGCGCAGATCGTAGCAAGCCGCGCGAAAGTTGGGTGCTGATGTAACAAAATTCGCGTAGACCGTGGACGGACTATTTGCCCGACATATTGACGCCGCGACCTGCTGCGTAAGTGGTACTGCCGGCGATGTATATTTCTTTGCGAGTAGGCTTTTTGATTTCGATGGTGCGCTGTTCAACCGGCGACTCGGCTGGGCAACCTTCATAAATGCCCCAGTAGGTCGAGCCCACTTTCTTTTTAGGACCTTTTGATTCTGGAAGGAAGCGGTGCGGCTCTGCGACCACCATGAGCAGCGTGAAAGCCACTACTCCAACAAACAGAAATAGAACTATGTCCATAAATCACCTGGCTAATGCGACTACGGTCTGCCTACAGCTCCAGAACCGGATATCAACACACCGACCTTTCGGTCAAAACCCGTATTGTCGGGTGGCGCCTGATTCGCTGGAGAAATCAAGTGATCGTAGATTAATCTATTGGGCCAGGTCTGTCCATGGTGATTTCCTCACCTGAGCCATAATTCATCAAAAAGGGCACGGCTTAATACCGTGCCCCTTGGGAATTTCAGTTTTTTAGCCCCTACCGTTTCATCACTTCAACCAGGTCCGTATACATTCCTGCTATTTCAGCCGTAATGCTCGAAGTTAGCGGGTTTTCCTGCGAGTGCTTAGTAAATTCTTCTGCTTTAGTTTCGAAGACGCTGATCAGGCGTTGGTTGAAGTTCTTGACGTGTTCGTTCATGATTTGCTTTCTAGGGCAGGGGTTGTTAAAGAGAGCGCGCGGGTAGTGCGTTCGAGAGTATGAATTAATTCTGTCTCAAAAGGTTGCCAAGCTCAATAGGGAATTTAAAGAAAATGGCTCCCGCACTCACTTTTTAATCAACGATATATCGGACGTATGCATAAAGGGCTCCATTTGGAGCCCTTTGCGCAGTTTCTATAATCGCTGTTGTTAGCGCTTTTTGGCTTTTGCAGCCTTGCTTGCTGTCTTCTTGGTGGAAGACTTCGTTCCAGGAGCTTGATAGCTCTTCAATTTGGAACGACCGTCAACAACGTCTTTCAACTCTTGTCCGGCGCGGAACGCAGGGACACGGCTGGAAGGAATGCGAAGTGGTGCCAACGTTCTAGGATTCCGGCCAGTTCTGGCTTGACGGTTGCGCCGTTCAAAAGTGCCAAAACCAACCAGGGTGACTCTATCACCCTTGCTCAGGGCGCCCGTGATCGAATGCAGCAGACCTGTTAGGGTCATGCCTACTTCGGTTTTGGGTTGTCCTGTGAGTTCCGCGATTTCGCTGATTAGCTCAGCTCGGTTCATCTTGTTTCCTCCTTTGGAGACGAAAAACCAGCTAGAGGGCTTCCAAACGCGGATGTTATCACTGGCTAATGTATTCTTTCAAGGGCTACTGGGCTAGATCTAGAGAATTTTTTGTGGCAAATCCAGATGCTAAGACGTCGATTTAACACGGTGTATCGCGGATAATAGTAGGGTTGATGGCGAGACGGATATGCTCGACGCTCAGTTATTTCACCAACCAACTCTCAGGCAGCTTCTCAATTCAGAGGCTCTGGCAGAGGCTCAGGTTTTGTACGGCGATGATCTGATCGATCGTCCTGTGGTTCAAGTAGTGGCAAGTCTCACGCCCGCACCGCGGGCAGGCAGTTTAGCGGTGTGTCGAATGGAGACTCTGGTGGGGCTGGAAGCAGCGGCTCTTGATGGTCTCTCGGCTCTGGTGATCATCAAACAATCGAGCTCCGAGAGTCTTCCTCCGATCACTCCCAGTTCGACCGCAGTGCCTCAACCAGCACCACTGGGTCTTGGAATAGATGTGGCGCTAAAGCGGATCACGAAGTTATGCTCGGACGAAGAAATTCCACTGATCTTGATTCCGGGATTCGGTGACAGCGCGCAAATAGCCGAAGATGTTCGAATTGCTTTTCTGCGCGAATTGAAACTTAGCAGCGCGCGATTACATTCGGCATTGCTCTCACTCCTTTTAGATGAGGGCTTAGACGGTGTTGTCGAAGAGATCAGCAATCGTCTCAATAGACCAGTCGTGATAGAGACAGCTGACTTCAAAGTATTGGCGTCGAGGAATATGGGTGCGACTCCGGCCAGCCAACAGCGAATGTTGGCGGAGGAAGCATCAAAGGCCATGCGTCGTCGCTTCTCCAGTCATGAGAAGTTGCACAATCAAGACATCGTCTTGTCGCCACTAAAAGTGGGAAGAAGGCTTGTTCTGCCGATTTTGCTCAGCGACGCGCTTGTCGGTTTCATTGCGGTTATGGTGCGGCCAAACGACGATACTGAAATGATCAGCGAGTATTTGCAGGCTGCTGCGCTGGCTGCGATGGTGGAGTTCAGCCAGCGTCGTCGGGACGGCTCTGTCTTTACTGTAACCCAACAGAGTTTGCTCAAGGATCTGCTCACTGGTAATACGCTTTCTGCTTCGGACCAGGAGCGGTTTGAACGGCATTATGGCTTTGACTTGTGCGACGGACTTTTGATGTTCGCAGTCGAATCTGCTGCTACCCGTGGTGGCGCAACGAAGAGTTTTTCCGAAGATGGTTTTGCCTCTACTGAAATCGAAGGCACGAGAGTTTTTGTGGTGCCTTTCTTTGAAAAGTCTGGTACTACCTGGCAGATTGAGGCTCAGAATCTGGCCGGTAAGATAAAAGAATTTGCTGGTGGCACTGAGAAAGTTAAAGTCCAAATTGGTGCTTCACGAACTGCGCAGACGATTTTAGATCTCCCCGAGGCCTATCGAGAAGCCCGCCAAGCCTTGATCATCGGCTCGATGGTGAACGGTGACAACGATTTTATCATCGGCTATGGTGAGCTCGGGATCAAGCGTTTGCTCTATTTGATGATCGACCATCCAGAGTTGGATCGATTTTACGAAGAAAATTTGGCGCCGCTTGAAGCTTACGACACTGAATGGGAAAGCGAACTGGTTGAGAGTTTGCGTGTCTACCTCGAGCAGGGGGCTAATCTGAATTCGGCGGCTAGAGCACTCTTCATTCACCGCCACACACTGCGTTATCGCCTGGAGCAGATAGCCGATATTCTCAAAGTCGATATTGATTCCCAAGAAGTTTTATTGAACCTGCAAATTGCATTCCTGATTCGTGATATGAAAAACAACGTTCGAGGAAAGGGCAGACCGTGAGCGACTTGAGCGCCTTAGCAAAGTGTGGACAACGCTGTGATGATCGATAGTCAGACTCTCAATAGTGATAAGAAGAGTGCGACGACCAGCGCTGTTGAAGTGCTGAAGGTGTCCAAAAGATTTGGCACCAACCTGGCTGTTAACAACATAAATTTGGTCGTTGAACCGGGAGAATTTTTTAGTTTTCTAGGACCATCCGGCTGCGGTAAAACGACACTGCTGCGTATGATCGCTGGATTCGAACATCCAACTGAAGGGGCTATTGCAATTGATGGTGCCAATATGGTGGCAGTGCCACCGCACAAGCGACCTGTGAACATGGTCTTCCAGAATTACGCTTTGTTTCCACATTTGACCCTTGGTGATAACGTTGCGTTTGGATTGAAGTCGAAGGCGAAATTTTCCAAAACTGAAATTGCTGATCGTGTCAAAGAGGCACTAGAGTTGGTGCGCTTGGGGCAATTTATCGATCGTCTCCCCAGTCAAATCTCAGGTGGGCAGCAGCAGCGGGTTGCGCTTGCAAGAGCGGTGGTCAACAATCCGAGTGTCTTACTCCTCGATGAACCTCTCTCTGCACTCGACCCGCAAATTAGAGAAGAGATGCAGTTCGAATTAGCGCGACTGCAAAAACGGTTGGGTATGACATTTATTATGGTCACGCACGATCAAAATGAGGCTCTGGCTTTATCCAGTCGCATAGCGGTTTTCTGTCAGGGGAATTTAGAGCAGGTGGCGAAACCCGAGGTCATCTACAAGTCTCCTACAACTTTATTCGTCGCAAAATTTATCGGGCAAACGAATGTGCTCGAAGGAGAAATCGCCGGCTATGACGAGCAATATTATAAGTTGACAGTCGATGGAGGATTGGAGCTGCTTGCCACCATTGATGGAGACCGGTTACAAAAAGGCACCAGGATTGCAGCTTTGATCAAGCCAAGCGCTGCGCACTTTGTCAGAGAAAGTTATGTGGCCGCTCGTGGTGAACGAGTGTTTGATGCGCAGATCCTGAACAAGAGTTATCAGGGAACAAGCACAGAGTTCTTGGTCAGCATTCAGGGACGAGAATTGCGCATGTCCAGCATCAATGCGACAAGTCAGATGTGGACAGAAGAACGGGCCAGAGTTCTCATTCCCGCCGAGTCATGTAACGTCTTGCCGCTTTAAAGTTTTAGCGCGTCGATTTTGTGCTGGCTAAGTAATCGTGAGCGCGTTGCTCTCGTTCGGAACGCAATTCTGATTGATGGGAAACGAAGATCGGTGTCGTCAATTCGCGCAGACTCAATGCTTTCGTCTGGTTGACGATCTGGAAGAAGATGCAGGAAGTTGCGGCAATGATTGCAGATGCAACTGCCAGAACACCGGCTGCAACCAACAGTATCGGCAAGTTGTGCCCAGAAACTAGCAGCAACGAATAGAAGATCGCGAGAGTAGGTGCTGATGCAAACAGAAAGAATGACAGGATGATTGAGCGGATAGCGATTCTTTCTGAAAACGGAAGCAACATTCTGAAGCCGTGTGATACCAGGCTGACCAGAGTCATTTTGCTGGAGCCGTGATAGCGTGAGCCTCGTGCCAGTGGAATGTTGTATCGATTGATCGGTAAACCAAGCAGTGACGAGGAATAGCAGTAATCAAAAAATGGGTGGAAGAGAATGTTTTTGACTACCCAGCCCCGATAAGCGGCGAAGTTTCCGTTGCGCACGACGGTGCCTGTAAGGGTACTGAAAAATAGTTTGAAGAAGAAATACAAAGATTTGAAAAGCAGACTTTCATTTCTTTTCGTTCGCTGCGCCAGGCAGACTGAATGCAAATTGTGCTCGTGCTCGAGCAGCGGATACAGAAGGCTTGGCAAATCTTCGGGCCTGTCTTCTCCATCGCAATCGAGGGTGACCACATAGTCTTCCGCTGCAATGGATTGCGACATTTTGCGCAGACCGAAAACGAGTGCGCCCTGGTGCCCTAGATTGTATGGGGCAGTTACAACTTCTACTTGAGGGTGCGCGTCGAGGGTTGAGAGTTCGGAATCTTGACCGCCCGAATCGTCAATCAGCACGAAGCGCAATGACAGCTGTGCCAGCTCTTTGGCGGCGATTTGATTCGCTCTTTTTTGAAGTTCTAGAAATGACTGGCAGTCGTAAAAGCAGGGCACGAACAACCACAGAACTTTGCGCATACTCGGAACCATCTCAAATGTGTGCCAGATGACAAGCTTATGCCATATCAAGCGGAAGCAAGGTCATTTTGGCACAGTTGTTACATGTTGCTGGATGAAAAGAGTTCAATTGAACTATCTATTGAGATAGGCCAAAATCACATATCTAGATAAGTTTCAGTAGCAGGTCAGCGATTCTTGCAAGTTCAAGTCAAAAAAATTCCGGTTGTCGCCGAAGATGAGTCTTCCTTAAGGAGTGCGACTCCGCCCGGCAAGCTCGAGTGGTCGCTCGCAGCTCTTGTGGGCATCGTTGTCGCCGCGGCAATTTACGGCTCCGTAGCCTTTCACTATTTCAATCCACCAGCTGGTTATTTTTTCTCTGGTGCAGTTCAGTTCGATCAGCAGTACTACATGGTCTTGGCTCGTGCCGTTTTTGATTTTGGTAATGGTCTCGTTTACTCGAATCCGTTTTCTTTGCACCCAACCGAGTTCTATTACTCGCATCTGTTTATTCTCGGATTAGGCTGGTTGTATCAGCTAACCAAGATCGATATCTCTGTTTTGTTTCACGCGGCCGGTGTCGTCTTCACGGTCACTACATTCGTCAGTCTCTTCGCATTTGTAGCCTCGATTGAAACATCTCGAAAATGGCGCACCTGGATGTTTCTGTTTTGCGCTCTGGGCGGCGGTGCTGGTTGGCTATCGGCTGTTCTCACTCGCACTAGAGAAATGGCGGTTGGCGCACCACTAACCGACATGAGCGAGAACGCGCTGAACGCTTTGCTTCAGCGTGGCGAATGGTTAGACAGCATCAGCCAGAGTTCGATTTTTCCAAACGAAGCCTACTACCACACGATCATGTTTATTGGTCTCGCCCTTTTGGCGAAGAAAAGAATTGGTAGTTTCGCCATCTGTCTGGCCGTGATGTGGTGGTCGCATCCCTTCTATGGTGTGGAACTGACAGCGATAGTTTGCACTCTAGTCTTGCTGACGTGCGTTAGCAGTCCTGCCAATACGTTTGCCACTATCAAGCGCTACAGCATTTGCGCCGTGCCAGCTCTGATGGGACTTGGTTATTACCTGGGCTTTTTGAATACTGTTCCGGAGCATCGGGACCTTGTCGAATTGTGGAAGACGTTCAATTGCAAGGTAACGTTGAAGTCTTACCCCGCGCATTATCATGTGTTTCTGCTGTTGCCTCCGCTTTTGGTGCTGTCAAATCGGTCACGGGCTAGATGGTTGCTGCACTCGGAAGATGGACGGTTTCTCACTGCATTTGTCCTTGCCGTCTTCGCTTTGATGAACCACAATTGGCTCTTGCCACCAACTCAGCCGGCACATTTCTCGCGCGGTTATCTGTTGGTTGGTCTGATTCTTCTCTCTTTCAAGTTGCTGCAACAGCTTCCTAAAGCGTCGTTACCTGGAAAGTTTTTCAGCTCGAATGTTGTTCTGGCCTGTTGGTTGCTTTTCACCATTCCAGACAATGTAATTGGCATCTATAAATGGGCATTCAACTTGACTGGGTATCACCCGGTCACCACTAAAGCTACAAGTTGGATGCCTGCTGAATTAGCAGCGGTTCGCGACTATTTACAGTCAACCAAAGAGAAGGCTCCGCTCATCGCAAGCAAGCTTCAGTTCCAGTACATGGAGCAATATTTGATGAGAACCACTGGCTCGCGGTGCTATTTGTCTCACGTCGCCACTCCTTCGTTCGCTGAAAGAACGGCTGACATGATTCGGTACATGGGTGGCAACGACCCTGGTTTCCTCGACCGCTACGATGTCGACTACTTGCTCATGGATGCGAAGGATGAATCGCATCACATAAACGATCCGCGAATCAAGCTCGTTGTTCGCGGCAAAGATTTTGCCTTCTATAAGGTATTGCCGGTAAAGAGTTGATGCAGTTCTGAATTCGAGATTTTTTTAATGCCACAAATCGCCGCTACCAATTTGACTGAAAAAACAACGTCGAACGCTGGTTTCGATCCGGTCATTTTCGGTCAACTTGCCGAGATTGAGGGCGATAGTTTCTGGTTCAAAGGGCGCAACAAGATTATTTGTTGGGCGCTGCAGAAGTTCTTTCCATCCACCCACGACTTTCTTGAAATCGGCTGTGGTACAGGCTTTGTATTGACTGAGTTAGCGCGCACTTTCCCGTCGATGAAACTTTCTGGCAGCGAGTTGTTTGAAGAAGGTTTGGAATTTGCTGCTAAGCGTTTGCCTGAAGCGAATTTGTTTCAGCTAGATGCAACCAACATTCCTTTCGAAAAGAGTTTCGATGTAATCGGAGCCTTCGATGTTTTAGAGCATATTGAAGATGACAGCAGAGTTTTGCAACAGATGCACAAGGCTGTGCGACCGGGCGGCGGCATACTTCTAACGGTTCCACAGCACATGTTTCTCTGGAGTCAGTCCGATGATTTTGCCCATCACTGCCGCCGGTATGAAATCTCTGAACTGGTGCGAAAGGTTGAAAATGCCGGATTTAAGATCGTGGTGCACACGTCCTTCGTTTCGCTGCTGCTTCCGTTGATGATGCTGTCCAGACTTCGACAAAAGCTCTTCCCGACTGATTACAACGTAATCTCAGAGCTGAAGGTTGTGGGAATTGTTGGCGCCATGCTGGAAGCAATTCTGAAGCTTGAACTAACTTTGATCAAGATGGGTATTAGTTTCCCAGCCGGAGGGTCAATCTTGATGGTAGCTCGGCGAGTGTGACGATCCAACTTGTCACCGCCAATTCGTGAATACCTCCCTTGTATAATGAACAACTTATGTCAAACACCAGTCAAACAAGCGTCTCAATAATAATTCCTGTCTACAACAGCGCCCCCGGGTTGCCCGAACTCGCCGCTCTGTTGAACGATACGCTCAGCAAGTGCGTTGACGATTACGAAATCGTGCTTGTGAATGACTGCAGCAAAGACAATTCATGGGCTGTTCTGACTGAATTGCAAGAGCGATACAGATCCCTTCGCAGTATCAATCTGATGAGAAATTATGGGCAACACAATGCGCTTCTTTGCGGAATCAGGGCTGCAAAAAATCCCATTATCGTGACCATGGATGACGATTTCCAAAACCCCGTTAGTGAAATCCCGAGATTGTTGAATAAGTTGGCTGAAGGATTTGATGTTGTTTACGGCACGCCGCAAAAAGAGCAGCATGGATTTTTCAGAGACGCTGCATCTAAAGTGACAAAAATCGCTTTGCAAAATGCGATGGGCAGCGAAGTGGCTCGCAGCGTAAGTGCTTTCAGAGTTTTTCGAACAGACCTGCGCCGCGCATTTGCAAATTATGATGGACCATTTGTGAATATCGATGTTTTACTGACCTGGGCGACTGCAAATTTTGCTGCCATACCAGTCAGACATGAAGCGCGCGTGCAGGGCGTCTCGAACTACACTTTCAAAAAACTGGTCATTCACGCACTGAATATGATGACTGGTTTCAGCACCTTGCCGCTGCAGATATCAACGCTGAACGGCTTTCTTTGCGTGGGTCTGGGAGCAATTCTTCTGGCGTACGTACTGGTTCGCTACATGATCAGTGGCGGAGTCGTTCCAGGTTTTGCATTTCTTGCTTCTGTAGTAATTATCTTTTCTGGTGCACAACTGCTCGCACTCGGTGTGATCGGCGAATATATCAGCCGAATCTATTCGCGAACGATGTCACGTCCGGCTTACGTGGTGAAAGAAGATACCGAACTTTCGCACCACATTGAACGGCTGGAAAAATTAGCTTCACGCTAGGGGCCTGTATGAAGAATTCTAGTCCCGATACCCGCACGATAGCCGCACCACGCGACTACGCTATTCCGTTCAACAAACCATGTTTTGCGGGCAACGAGCAAGCTTACATCGCCGATGCCATGGCGACTGGTCATGTTTCTGGCGATGGGTCTTTCACAAAGAAGTGCAACTCTTTGATTGAGTCACTCCTGGGTGTGAAAAAAGTGATGCTCACGACATCATGCACACATGCTCTGGAAATGTCAGCCATTCTTCTCGACATTCAACCCGGCGACGAAGTAATCATTCCGTCATTCACTTTTGTGTCCACTGCTAACGCCTTTGTACTTCGAGGCGCAAAACCGATTTTCATCGACATTCGCCCTGATACTCTCAACCTGGATGAAACCAAGCTGCGACAGCTAATTACCAAACGCACGAAAGCTGTTGTGCCTGTTCATTATGGTGGAGTTGGCTGCGCGATGGATTCGATCGAAGCAATTTGCAGTGAACATAATATCGCTATTGTTGAAGACAACGCACACGGACTGCTTGGTAAATACCAGGGACGTTTCCTGGGCACATTTGGTGCGCTGGCGACGCAGAGTTTCCACGAGACAAAAAACTTTCACTGTGGTGAAGGCGGTGCGTTGCTAATTAACGATCCGAAGCTGGTTGAACGAGCCGAAATAATCAGAGAAAAGGGCACCGATCGCTCCCGGTTCTTTCGAGGACAAGTCGATAAATACAGTTGGGTCGACATCGGTTCGAGTTACTTGCCTTCTGAGATATTAGCCGCATTTTTGTATGCGCAGTTAGAAAAACACGAGTACATTCAGAACGCACGAAAGGTCATTTATGATCGATATTCCAAGCAGCTCGCTGAGTGGGCTGCATCGACCGGTGTGACACTACCTGTGGTTCCGCGTGAATGTGAAACCGCCTATCATAACTTTTGTCTGCTTCTGCCGAGCCTGGAGAAGCGTCAAGCGTTGATCTCGCATTTGAAGAGCAACGGCATCCTCGCTGTATATCATTACCTGCCTCTTCACTCATCCACTATGGGAGCCAGGTTCGGTTCAGATCCAACGTCATGCCCTGTGACTGAGGACATAAGCGATCGATTGCTGCGCCTGCCGTTTTTCAACGATCTTACCGAACGCGAACAAAACAAAGTGATCGAGTGCATCAAGGACTTCAAGTAAGATGCGCAGTTCGCAAGCTGTCGATACGGTCAAGGAATTAATTTGGGACCCCGGTGCGCCTGATAGTGCTGCTCGCTCTGAGTTGAAGGCGGCGTTGTCGCAGTGGAAACTTTTGCCTTATTCGAATCTGACTAGCGCATTCGACCGAGTTACTGCAAGCTATGTCGAGAAAATGTCTGCGCAGACACACCTGGTCTACTCCTCCACCCCGGTTTGGTTGGTTGGAGTGAAAAAATTGAACTGGGATAGCGACTTTTTCGGCATCGGCGGAATTGGTCGTCTGGAGCCACTTGTGAGCGTCTCAGTAGCAGCGCTTTCACCCGATGCTATCGCATCTGGTGTCGAGGTAATTAACAGAAGCGTGGACCAGGCAAGACAGATGGGTCTGAAGCAATTGTCCGCCCCTGTTCATTGCTCAGACTCGTTGACCCACCGTTGCCTTGAGCAGTCCGGTTTCCGCCTGATGGATTCGATAGTCACATATAACTTGAATGACTTCAGCCGGCTCGACTCAGTCGTCGATCCCTGCCTGCGCAAAGCTGAATTAACCGATATGAGCGCACTTTCTGAGATATCGGGCGAGTGCTTCGCTAATCGACTTTATAACGTCAATCGGTTCAATAGCGATCCCCAATTTCCATCCGCGAAAGTGCGTGAAATGTATTCGCTCTGGTTGGAAAATTCTTTCAAAGCAGGATTGGCGGATATCGTTTTTACTTACGTACTGGATGGAAATCCTGTCGGATTCATTACTGCGACACTACCAACCAAAGAAGATCTGAGTTTGGGCTTTAAAATTGGACGCATTCCGCTCAATGCAGTGCACCCAAATTACCACGGAAAGGGCGTCTACACAAAACTGGTGAAAGCAGCAGTTAACTGGCTTCGCTCTCAAAACGTAGAAGTGATCGAAATCAAAACACAACTTCCAAACGCCGGTGTGCACAGAACCTGGAGCCGCCTGGGCGCCCATAACACCTGCTCATCACACACATTCCACTTGAATCTAACCTAAACGGAAATCTCCCTCAAAAGACAAAGAGAGAAGATTGTGCCAAATCCACCAAAATTTTTTAGGCAAGTTGCGGTGTGTGCGCTTTCTTTGACACTCTTCGCTTTACCTTCCAAGAGCAAAGATCAGCTTTCCAAGCCAGTTGAACGAGGTACAATTCTTCATGCTCGCAACGGATTTGGACAAGAAAATACGTATATCAATGCCAACGGCATTCGCATTGAATATCCCATTGCCGGGTTGAATTTGATTTGCAAGAAGCCAGCTTATCAAATTACTTGGTTCAATCCCCAGGCTAAAACCGTGATGAAGGAATCCATCGCGGAATTTCGCGCACGAACTAACCAACCTCCGAATGAGCGTGATATGTCGAGCATGCCACAGTCGGCAGTGATATTCGCCGGAGTTCGTGCCACTCGAATTGTGTTGAAATCATCGAACGATCCAAATCGTTTTGCACTTCCAGAATTTTCTACTCGCTCTTCAACGCCATCGAAGCTTACTAAATCATATTTTTACGTGCTCAAGGATGTCAGCCCAAATGCCAATCTGACGAAATTTTTGAATACCTTTTTTCACTTTCCTGGTTCTGGTGGTGGTGTGCCCCTGGCGCTTACACACGATCGCACGGATGGAACGAAATTGACTGATTTTCAGGTTGAAAGGGTAGAGCGCGACGTGGTTTTCCCTGCTGGTGTCTTTGACGTACCAAACGGTTTTAAGACTGTCTATACGCAGCCAGATGTTGCGCAAGGCCCTGGATACAAAAGGCAGTTTGACGACCTTGCTCGCGATATGGGGCTCGGTGTTCCTTTAGGAAAGTAATCATGCAATCTAATCAATTAGAATTTAAACCATAAACAAACATAGGCTTATGCGTAAACCGATTGTTCGGTCTGCCCAGTAATTTGAACGACTCAGGGAATGGCTTTCCAACCTTCCTAAATGCGTCCAACGTTTCATCATTCAATTCATTCGCCCAATCGAAAATCAAAAACAATCGGTGCGGAGTTTTTGGCATTGCGTAGACAATTGCTTTTGCGTTTGCTCCAGGGCAAGTTGGATTGAACCACGGCAAACCAACTGACTGCCCTGAAATTGCGTAAACAAGCCCAGGTTTTTCGTATGCAATGATCAGGTCACCTTTTTGAAAACCATTTTTTTCTAGAAGCGATCTCATTTCAGTCAGCTCATTTAGTGTCGGCAAATCCAACTTTATGCCGCTGATTCTGGAATTTGGAAATTGATATTTTGACTCTGCCAGGGAGTACGGATTGCGATATGGTTCCACCAGCAAGCCACTAAAGAACTGGATTGCAAGCATCACCGATGTGAAAATAACAGTCAGTGTCAGTACAACTGGTCCACGTTTCTGGGCAGTTTCTGAGACTATGGAGCCCACTATTGCAGACATCAGTAGCCACGGACCCAGGCTCAGTGATGCTTGAACGAACAGCTCTCTGTTGGTGCCTGCGGCGCTGACAAATGGAAGCAGTCCGAGAAAGACCAGTCCTAAAATGATTTCCTTTTTGCGCTTTTCTGCATTCAGCGCATAGAGCACCCAGCACCAGGTCGCAGTGAGATAGTAGAAATTCACTTTTGCCAAATAGGATGTATCGAATCCGTACAGCGTCACTGTTGCGGCTACGAGTGCGAAAACTGGATAAAACAGTTTATCGGGAAAACGTTTTTTGAAACAGAATAGAGCTAACGGAATCGAGATGACCGCGCCGCGCGTCACGTTTCGCGCCAGGTCACTGACATAGTCGCGCAGCATGATGGGCAACGTATGAGTTTTGTCTGGAGGGAACATAGTCAGCTTCGTGACAAACTCTTGCGGACTGACGACAAAAGAGAAACCCGCAGCAATGGATGCTGCGAAGCCTGTCACATAGGCGGCCACGTTAATTTTGCGATTGAGTTGGCTGAAGACAAGTAAGAAAACTATCTCGGCTGCGAACACGCATATTCCAGTGCTCAATTTAGAGAAAATGCTCAGACCGGCGATAAATCCGGCTAGAACTACTAGCAGATGGGAGATGTTTTTCCAATTATGACCCCGCCCCTGGTGCCCAATGGCAGCGAACAGAATACCAGCAGACGTGTTGACAAAAAATGAGGTCAAGCCATTGTATGAAATTGTTTGCGGTAAGAATGCGTTGGTGAGCAGATTTCCAGAGATAGCCAAAAACAAGAGAGTGAGTCGGAACGATCTGAACGAGAGCATTTTTATTGAGACTGTTTGGCCCCACGTCACAACTCCCCACCACAAGATTGCCGCTCCTGAAATTATGCAGCTCAGATGCATCACTCGAAGCTGTACTATCGTGTCGATTCCAGGCAGCAAGGGAATTAGCTTGACGAGGTGGAAAACGAACGTGAAACATAAATACTGATGTGGAGCGTCGTGACTGAGAAGGTAATAGCCTTCGTCGGTCAGGTCGAAACCTTTATCGAGAACCCAAACCGACAGGGTTAGCATAGCCAGGCAGGCTAGTCCTGAGATAACTGCTGCAATTACAGGACCCTGCAATTTCGCAGGTGCGTCTGAACTGCTGCTTATTTTTTCGCTCAGGGTAGTGTTCATTGAGAAGAGCCATCCTTATTTGCAGGCTCCCATTATCGCAATTCACAGGCATTCACCACTTGACCCGTGAACAAATATTTATAACAACCCCTCGAATACGGCGTTTTGAACCACTCGGTTGCAGCGCAGATAGATTGAGCGTGTTTAAGATTTCCAGCCCAACAGTGTTTCGACGGCATCAACTCGTTTATCCCAGGTCTGCTCGCGCGCCCATTCAATGCGCGGTGTTGCACGCTCGTTGCCTTCTGCAATTGCCTTTTCGACGAATTGCGCGAATTGAGTTTTGTCCTTTGCCATGAAAATGAGTTGTTCCAGGTCCCTGAAGCCCGCACAAGCTGTTGATACGATCGGTTTGCCAGTCGCCATGTACTCATACATTTTGATCGGGTCTAAAGACTCAGTGAACGGACTCACCACATGTGGTGTTATGCAAACGTTGAATCCAGCCATGTAAGACGGGAGTTGTTCATAAGGTCTAGCCCCAAGGATGTGACAGTTAGGCAGATCCTCGAGAGTTTTTGTGTTCGTAGCAGATAGCGAATTCGGACCGATAAAAACGAAATGCACGTGCGGAAGTTTGGATGCTACTTCGACGACAAGGTCGACATCCAATCTGTCTTCGTGCAGTGTGCCTATGTATCCCGCTACAGGACCGGAGAATTTCATCTCTTCAGGCACTTTGTTAGTGGCGAGCGACTCAGGCAAGTACGGCTGAAGCTTCACGCCGTTGCGAATCAAATGTATGCTCTTGCATTGCCCACGTTTGTTTTCGTAGAGGTCGACGCTGCACACTATGACCTCATCTGCATTCGTCAACATCCATTCGTCGTCTGCTTTGATCTGGCTGAGAATGTGTGGTGGCACAGACGCCTGAGACCAGTCATCCGTTATGTCGTAGATCAACTTGGTCGATTTATCTAACGGAAGAAGATGACAATACGACTGGTTATTGACCCAGGTAACGTAATTTTGCCAGCCGAGTTTCTTTAGTGCATCTGCAAGGCAACTTTTAAAAAGTGTTTCGTTCCATGCTCTTCCAAGTTTGTTTGGAAGTGGCTTAAATGGCTTGAGGGCATGTAACCGATCGGTAGTCTTGGCTGGCTTGAACAGCTTCCCCGGCATTACATCTATGGAACTCAGTCCCTGCAAGTTCCACAAATCAGTGGGTGGACCCACCCACAGAATTTCAGCATCAGGACACCGCTCGAGCAAGTTTGCGCAGACAATCTGGTTTCGTCTCCAGACATTGTCCCAATGCTCTAGCGAAATAAAAAGTATTCGACGGGTGTCTGGTGCTGCTGACATCACTACTGCGATCTGGTTCCGCACAGCAGTATAGACCAGCGCGTGTCACCCAAAGAAAGTTTGGCAAACAGAAAGTCCGCGTTCAAGCGGACCTTCTATAACTATGAGCCATAGCCTGTGTGTTAACGGCTTGTCTTTCCACCAGCTTCGCCGCCTTTGCGACCGATAGCTGACATATGTTCTCTGTTCTGGCTGACGGCTTCACCGCCCTTCTTACCAATCAGAGACATGTGCTCACGGTTTTGGCTGACTGCCTGTCCGCCTTTGCTGGCGATTGACTTCTGCTGGGCTGGGTCCATCGCCGCGAAACCGCGTTCACCCCGCTTGCCGCTTGACTTGCTGGCTTTGTTCGCCATGTCTTGCTCGCTCGCTGGCTGAAAATCTTGATCACTACTTTGCTGCATAACTTGGTCCTCCTTCGACCCGGTTCTAGACGGCAGTCGCGCTCCCTCTGTTCCAAAATTTTGCCGGGACGAATTTAAGCAAAGCTCGAAAGGTACTCTGTGGCTGGCTTTTCGGTCGATTTTGCCCGGATGAAGAGGTTAAGTATGGACGCTTTACGCAATGAATGCGCACGCCTACCCCTAACCTTAAATGCTGTTGTCGACTATGAGTAGCGATTCGGCGAAACCTTGAAACGGTTCGGCGTGTGGAACAATTTTGAGCGGTTGTCAATCTGGTTGCGGCTGAGGTGCTACCTAAATTAAAGGATGTCTATTAAAATGCTGAGGTTGCAGCTGGGTAACATCTTGAATCGACGAGACTTTCTTCGACTCTCTCTCGGCACTGTATTTGGTGCCAGTCTGACATCGTGCACTGAGAAACCAAAGTCAAGTCAAAAAAATCAGCTCAATATTTACAGCTGGGCAGATTATCTGCATCCAGACACGATTCCTGAATTCGAGCGCCGCTACGGCATTCACGTCGTTTACGACACCTTCGCTTCTAATGAAGCTCTGCTGGCTAAATTGCAAGCTGGTGCCACTGCATATGACATCATTGTGCCGACCAGCTACATGATCAAACAGTTGCGGAAACTCAACAAGCTGTCGGTCTTGGATCACGATAGACTGTCGAACTTCAAAAACATTATGCCTCGATTCGTCAATCCGAAATTCGACCCGCATCTGGAACATTCAATCCCTTACACATGGGGTACGACCGGCATCGCTTTCAATACTGCGGCCGTTGAAAAGTTCGATTGGCCGACGAATACAGACATCTTCTGGAATAAAAAGTACGCACACCGGATGACGCTTTTAGATGACGCCAGAGAAACAATCGGCATGTCGCTGAAGAAGAGTGGGCACTCTTTCAATACAGTCGATGAGCCGACGATTAGCCAGGCGGTCGCTGATCTGGTCGTTCAAAAGCCTTTGACCATGTGCTATACCTCTGACCAGGTCATAGTTCAACTTGCATCTGGTGATAGCTGGTTGTCCCTGGTATACAGCGGCGACGCCTACCAGGCGCAACGTGAGAACAAAGACGTGAAATATGTGATTCCAGAAAATGGAACTTCTATTTGGCTCGATAATCTTTGCATTCCAACTAGTGCTCCTCATGTCGAGAATGCCTACAAGTGGATCAACTTCATGCTGGAGCCGAAGGTTGCCGCTGCAACTGCTTCGTACACCCGTTATGCCACTCCAAACCAACTCGCATTTGAGTTGTTACCGAAAGACGTCACGCAGGATAGAAATTTGTATCCTGCCGCTAAAGTAATGGCTCAATGCGAAGAGCTTGGAGACATCGGTTCAGGCATCTTTATTTACGATCGCATGTGGACGGAGTTGAAGTGCTCTTAGAGCGCACAATAACCATATCTGGTGCGCACCGCGCATCGTTGAGCTAACAGCGATTATATGTGAGCACAGATAAATCGACTGCCAGAGCCAAATTCATCGAATTTTGTAATCGTCCAATCGGCGAACAATTTTTCCAATTCTTTGTCTGGAAAATATCTGAGCAACATGCCCGCTCGAGCCTTGTCGGTATAAATGTGACTGCCGTCCTCGAGTTCGAAGTATTCGCCTGGTCCCGTGCCCACTTTATCGAAACAACCGATGAATCCACCCCCCGGCTTAAGAATCGCTCTCAGTCTCTTGATTGTTTCTTTTGCCAGGTCATAGGTGAAGTGTTCAAAAATTGAATTGGCAACAATGGCGTTGAACGACCCAGTGGGATAGTTCATGGCAGCGATATCTGCAATGTCGAACTTGATATCCAGGCTCTCCTGGTCTGCCCACTGCCGAGCTAAGTCGATGGCATGGTCCGCAACGTCAACGCCGGTTACTTTGAATCCCTGCCTTGCCAAAAAAATGGAAAGCCATCCGCTACCGCAGCCGAGATCGAGTACTGTCTCCACATTGCGTTCTTTTAGCCAGGCTGGAATCGACGGCAGATAAGGCAAGTCTGGCATCTGTGTGTAGGGCGTCTTCACTCCGTTCCAGGCTCGTTGCCAGAATTCCAAATTGGCTTTGTAAGTCTCTGAAGACAATAATTCGCCTAGCGTGTTGATGGAGCCTGGTGTCGCCGCTTTGTCGTTTGTCATATCAACTCTGAAATTGCCCGCAGAATCACTGTCTGCGCGAGTTCCCATGTTAGCATCAAGCTGTCCCAGTTCGGTGATTCAATGCGTTTGTTTGAGATGGCACAGTCAGTGTCGGTTTCGGTGGAATCGAGGGTTCTGTAACGTCTGATAAACACTTGCCATTTTTGCCCGTAAATTGGTTAGATTTGGGACTTCCCGGGTATCTAACATATGGCGAGGGTGAAAAACACATTTTCGATTAGTAGCTGTTAAGGTGGGCTTATGGCGGAGCCAGGCCGAACACAACTGCAGATGATGCTGGTACAGCAAGCCGGTCCCGGTGCGCTGCCATTAAGCATTTTGGCGCAGGCAAATTTCTTACCGTTCATCAGAACTGTCGAGCAATTGGCGGTTGATGAGCGTCTTGCGCCAGTTATGGTTTACTGGTCGAAACATACTGCTGCCCGTTATGTGCCTAGCGGTCCGCGATTCCGCGAATTGTTGAAAGATGCGTTTTGCGTTTCGATTTTCTCCGAAGATAGAGACGAACCGCCCGATGAATGGTGTTTTCTAATTGAGAGCCGCGGACTGTGTTTGATTGTCTACGGTCAACAGACACTCGAATCCCCAACGTCTGATAAATTTCAATGCTCTGGGTCGATGGACCCGCAAATCGTCCGTCAGGCATTCAACTGGTTGTTACCAACCTGGCAGCGTGTCGACCTGGGCGAAAGTAACAGGTTGGAAGATGCACGGGTCAACCTTGGACCATGCGGAAGTGCTCCACCTTACGTACAGCGAATCCGCAGCGCCTGGCCGATCATCAAAGCCCCACCAATTCAGCAGAATTTGATCCTCCAGCCCACCGACTTGAATGCCAGTAAAGATGAGGCGTTTCAGAGCGCTATATCGACTCTTTTCTCTGAGTCGGGCAAAGTACAGCCTATTGCTATCGAGCCGGGCATGCAGGTGCAGGCAATCCAGGGCATGAAATTTATGCCCTTCAAAGACAACCGCACTCCATCTCCGCCTCCGATGCCGATCCAGCAAGCGTTGTCTTCAATGCCGACGTTCGACCCGGCCGTAGCTGCGTCGACAATTCCAGCTCAGGAATTTGATATCGATCGCGATGAAGACGATGAAGTGCTCAATCAGCGCATGCAGCAAATCGTCGACGACGAGCAAGAAAAAATTGCAGATAGCGATCAACAGCAAAATGCCGCTCACAACGCCGTTTTTCCACCTGCCGCGCAATCGATAATCAGCGACATCATTGGGCAGTTGAGACACTCCAATGATTTGTCTTCGATTTTGCAATTCGCGATTGAAACGTTGACCAGTGTCGTCGGTGCAGAGCGCGGATTGATCTGGCAAGTCGTTGGCGATCAATTGGCTGTAACGAACGAGTTCGCAATGAGCGGACACACTTGTTTTGCTGGCAATCAACTGGGTTCGCAAGAATCGACTGCCATCGTTCTGGAGTTTCTCTCTCGCTTTCCAGACGAGTCAGGAGCTGGTGTCATCAGCATTCCGAACACTTCGCAAGACACAAATTTGCACAAGATGTCACCCACACTTTCATCGCTCATCGAACTCGGTGATGTTCGAGCACGCTTGATGGTTCAGTTGCGTTCGCGAGGCATTTTCTCTGGGTTTCTGGAACTCCAACAATGCGGAAAAATTCGTGATTGGAGTCGCCAGGATGCAGTCATTCTGCAGTGTGTAGCAGAAATGCTCTCTGTTGTAGTTCAACAATCTTTCGACCAATCGAAAATCGAGATGGACGCGAAAGAAATGAAACTGATCAACGAAATTGCTAGTTTGTTCCGCGAATCACGAGGACAAACCAGTCAAGAGTCGCTTGTAAAGTCAGTTACGCTGGTGGCGGAGCATATGGGCTTCACTCATTCTCAGATCTACCTATACAGTCACGAAGAGAAGGAACTTGTTCCGCAAATTCAAGATGGAAACAATAGTGCTGTGCCTTTGACGACGAAAGATGACCCATTCGTCGCTGTTTTCGACTCTGGTCGCGGCAAAATTGTCAACGCTGAATTCACGCGCAAAGGCGATCCGTTCTTTGGACATGATATGGCACTTGTGTTGCCGTTGGTATCGGAAGGCGAACGGCTCGGTGTTGTTGGACTCTGGCAACGACTACCTAACAAGCCTCAATTCAGACCACAAGATAGAGAACTGGGTTTGACCATTGCCGGTCACTTGTCAAACGTTATTCGTGCAGATCAAGCTATCCAGCAGATTCGCGCCGATCAATCCAGAGCCGACCTGATCAACAAAGTATCCAGCGAAATTCGTCAATCGCTGAAAGAAGTTGACCAGATTATGGGCACTCTCGTTGGCACATTGCAGGAATATTTCGATCTGGGTTCATGCGTCGTGTCCCTTTTCGACCATCAAACTGAGAGATTTATTCAGTCCAAAACAGCTGGTCCTCTGTCTCCGCCAAAAGCTGAGAACAAAGAGAAAGGTGATCGGAGCGCAACAATCGAAGAAACAGAGCCGAATTTCGGTGAGCAGCTCTTTCAATCAATGCGACAAGAGTTGGCGGAAGGGCAAACTATTTTTCTCACCGCGCACGAATTGCAGAACAATCTAGCGTACAAAGATATCGTTCCGCCACCTTCATTCAAGTCCGCAACCCTAGTGCCTTTGGTTCACGCTGGTAATTTTAAGGCAGCACTGGCTATGGTGTCATGCGATCGACAAAGACCGATCGCTGAAAAAGATATGAAGATGGTAGCCGACCTGGCCGACAGAACTGCAGTTGTAGTATCACACGCGGAACTGTTTGCTCAAGTCGAGCAACAGGCTGTCACAGACCCGATGACCGGTTTGTTCAACCGCCGATATTTCCAGGAACAGTTGGCGAAAGAAATCGACCGTTTCCAACGATTCGGCCATGCTTTCTCTTTCATCATCGTTGACTTGGACTACTTGAAAAAGATCAACGATACGTTGGGTCACCATTATGGAGACGTGGCGATCAAACACATCGCCAACATCACCAAACGCAGTGTTCGAGACGTTGATACGGTAGGCAGATTTGGTGGAGAAGAATTCGTTGTTCTACTTCCAGAAACAGATCTCCAACATGCGCGCATGGTGGCGGAAAGAATTTGTGCAGCCATTCGTGAAAAACCGATCGAGGATGTCGGAACGATCACTGCATCTTTGGGCTTGGCCACTTTTCCCTATGACGCTCAGGACAGAGAGAAGTTGTTTGAATTAGCAGACCAGGCGCTGTTCCTTGCCAAACACAGAGGCAGAAACCAGGTCTGTTCCGTCGCCGAAGATTTGATGCCCAGCATCAAAGACGGTGTCGCGCCGGTGTTGCAAGTTGATCGCATGCCGGCTCAGGCTGGTACAGGAGACCTCATCGATCTAGAAATGGTCGCGGAAAAGGGCATTCTCGGCGTATTTGCTCAAATCATGCGGGCCGTGGAAACCAAAGATGCTTATAGTGAGGAGCGTTCTCCTCGTGCTTATGGTTATGCAAGCCGCATTGCGCAAGCGCTCCATCTCTCCAAAGAAGAAGCCGAAATCGTTTCGTTGGCGGCTGTTATGAGCAACCTCGGCAAGATTGCTGTTCCCCAGGAAGTGCTGCAAAAGCAAGGACCTCTGTCACCTGAAGAGATGGACATGATCAAACGCAGTCCAAGCATCGGTGCCAAACTGTTGGAGCCGGCAAAATTGCTGCATCGCGTCGGTCAAATAATCGAGGCTTATCACGAGCACTGGGATGGCAGCGGCTATCCAAAAGGTATGCGTGAGAATGACATTCCACCGGGCTCGCGAATTATCGCCCTGGTTGACGCCTATACCGCTATGACCAGTGACCGACCGTATCGCAAGAGTCTGACCAAAGAAGAGGCGCTTAAGGTGCTGCAAGACGGCGCTGGCAAAGAATGGGATCCCCGCCTGGTCAAAATCTTCGTATCTATCATCAATAAAGAGACTGCGAAGAAGCACTAGCTCGGGTATATCCAGTCGACATGCACAACTGCCTGTTTGCGGCGGTTTTATTGTTTCACCTTAATCTTCTCTTTAGGATCTAGGCAGAACGCAACATTAGTAATAAGATGATTTTAGATCTTCCGATTGCTTCGAAACCCCTTTCCCAGCGGGTCTACCTACACGGTACCCGGGACAAGTCTCACCATGCGGGGCGGGTTGCAGACGAAGGTTTAATGGAATCGATATAACCTCCCTCGCTCTCACGAGCAAGTTTTGGAGCAAGCCCCTCTTTGTCCGGTGGGTGAACCGGAAGAGGGGCTTGAGCATTTCAGTTTTTTGAAAACCGCAGTATCTCGCGTCGCAACCGCATCTGGTGCTGATCGCGAGTGCTGTCTCGTGTCTGTTGTACTTTAAATCGCTCTAAGCGGCAGTGTTTCTAAATAGAATTGTTAGGCATTCAATACCTGACAGCCCGCTGTTTTTGCACTAGACTGGAGTTTTTGGTGACTCCTTTGAATACACTGTTGGAAAAGTCGGCAGAAGAACGAAAAGTTGCGACCACTGCTGTGGCACGCGCACAAACTTTGCCGCACTTAAAAGTGGTCGAAATTTCGCCGGCGAAGTACAACATTCGCACGCATATTGAGGAGCTCTGGGAGTATCGCGAACTAATATGCAACTTTGTTATTCGCGATTTGACGACGCGTTATAAGCAGACGATTTTAGGAGTGGCTTGGGCGGTGATCCAGCCAGTCTTCATGATGATCGTCTTCACTATATTTTTTGGAAAATTCATGCATGCGCAGACTGAGAATTGTCCTTATCCGATTTTTGCCCTCGCTGCTCTTTTAGTTTGGCAGTACATATCGAATGCGGTTTCGCGTGCGACCAATAGTTTGTTGGGTGCTGGTGGACTGATGAAGAAAGTCTACTTTCCAAAATTGACTGTTCCAATTGCCAGTGTTGCAACACCGATGGTCGACTTCTGCATTGGTTTTTCTTTGTTCCTTCTGATGATGCCTTTCTTTGGAATCGTTCCAACCGCTCGAATTTTATTGCTCCCGATTTATTTCGGGCTGATGGTGGCAACAGCTCTGGGGATCGGACTGTGGACGTCGGCACTGCATGTGAAGTATCGTGATATTTTCCACATTGTTCCATTTCTCCTTCAACTCTGGTTTTTTGCTTCTCCTGTCGCATATTCCAGTACGATCGTGCCAGCACATCTGCAGACACTTTTTGCTCTCAATCCATTAGTCGGTATTATCGAAGGCACGCGCTGGTGCCTGCTCGATACCACTAGTCAGGTTCTCGTGCCTACATTGATTGCTGCTGGAATAGCACTATCACTGGTGGCGTCGGGATTTTGGTATTTCATGTCTGCGGAGGACGCTTTCGCGGATTACGTGTAATGAGTGATATCGTCGTTGATTTTCGCGGAATTGGTAAATGCTACAACAGCGGTGAGCGTCGCGGTGGGCGTGGACTCCTCTCTGGTTCTATGTTCCAAGCTGAAAGAGATTGCAAAAAGGCAGCTTCTCAGGCTGTATGGGCGCTCAAGAACGTGTCATTTCAAATTCGCGATGGCGAAGTCGTCGGTTTCATTGGACCAAATGGTGCTGGTAAAAGCACTCTGCTGAAAATACTGGCCAGAATCACAAAACCGACTACGGGAGTTGGCAAAGTCAAAGGACGTGTTGGTAGTTTGCTTGAGGTCGGCTCGGGTTTTCATCCGGAACTGACTGGACGTGAGAACATTTTCTTGAACGGATCTATTCTCGGCATGACGCGTCAGGAAATTTCGCGCAAGTTCGATGAGATTGTTGAATTCTCCGGTGTGGGATCGATTTTGCACCGACCGGTGAAACAATACAGTAGCGGTGAGTATATGCGACTGGGTTTCGCAGTTGCTTCGCACCTCGAAAGTGAAATTCTAATTCTCGATGAAGTGCTCGCTGTAGGCGATGGTGCCTTCAAAGAACAGTGCCAACGCAAAATACACAGCCTCACGAAAGAGGGATGCACTATCCTGTTTGTCAGTCATCGAATGGATCAAATTAGTGAGTTATGCGACAAAGTAATCTGGCTCGACAAGGGCAGTCTGATTGACTTTGGCGATACCCGTTCTGTTATCGGCAAATACGAGAGCACTTTTGCTGTCGGTTCAAGTCGCAGGTAGCAAACAATAACGCCGCTCGTAACTGTAATTATTCCTACGTACAATTGGAGCACCGTGCTCCCGTTCTCGATTGGCAGCGTGCTCCGGCAGACCTTTTCCGACTTTGAGATTCTGGTAATTGGTGACGGCTGTACCGATGATTCTCAGGCAGTTGTTCAAGCTGTTAAGGACGAGCGCGTGCGATGGGTCGATTTGCAACCGAATTCAGGTCATCAATCTACGCCAAATAACGAGGGACTTAAACAAGCTCGTGGTCAACTGATCGCTTATTTGGGACATGACGATCTCTGGCTTCCGCACCATCTGCAGTGCCTCACCCGTGAAATCGCAAATGGCTCCGACCTGGCTCACGGCATCACTGGCAAAGTCAGCGTTGATGGAAATACGATAGAACCGCTGCCGTTTCCGCCGACATATGAGCGCGGTCTATGGATTCCGCCCACAGGTGTTGTGCACAAACGTGAGCTTGCTGAGAAACTTGGAGGTTGGCGAAACTATCGTGAGCTAGAAGTTGATCCAGAAGTTGACCTCTGGCTGCGTGCTTATGATGCAGACTATCGCCTAACATTTGTGCCTCGTGTCACGGCATTGAAATTTCCGGCAAAGTACAGACGCAATGCTTACAAAACGCGCTCCTCAACTGAGCAATCGCACTGGACGAAACGTATAATCAACGAACCAGATTTCGAAGTGGCTGCCTTGATGATGATGCTCATGCCCATGCTTGAGGAGAAGAAATTGGCGCGCAAACATATTTTGTACAAAGACCTAGTGCAGCAGTTTTACTCAGAGACATGCAAAAGAGCCCTGGCACGTCTACCGATCGCGAATGCGAATTCTAATTCCAATAAGAAGGGCGCTGTGATTGATGAAGCTCGGAAGTACAAAGGGCTAGGTTAATCCGCTCAGGAGTATTTGTTTGATATGCTTTGCACGTTACGATGACTAGGAGAAAAAAATGCTGGTAGGAGCTCGAAAGGACTCTCAAATCATCACTGATTCTTGGGACAAGATTCAAGATCTCATCGATGGCGTCTCTATGACTGAGGTTCGACACGTTCCTCGCGATCATGGAGTGATCACTGAGCTCTACCGTCCCCAGTGGGACCCTACTGGATTACCAATCGTGCACGCATACCAGTCGCGTCTCTTCGTCGGCGCAATAGGTGCATGGAGCTGCCATGGTCGGAGCATCGATCGCATCTTCGTAAACGAAGGACACGTAAAAGTTGTGTTGTACGACGGTCGTGAAGAAAGCAAAACATACAAACGTGTAAACGAACTGAACGTTGGAGATGCTCGTCCTACCTTTTTGGTCATTCCTGTTGGCGTTTGGCATGGATTGCAGAATGTCGGCTCTACAGATGCTCTCGTTTTGAACTTTCCAACCGAAGCCTACAAATATGAAGATCCCGATCACTATCGCCTACCGTATGACACACCTGATATCCCCTATTCTTGGAGCGTCGGCGGAAATATGATGCGAACGCGCTCGAAATAGTGCGTTTTGTTGCATGATTTGTGTAGTGTGTAGTGACACCAAATTTGGTGACACTGAGATCCACTTGTCTTAATTGCCACTCATCTGGATGCATTTCTGGACCTTTTGCCAACGAGCAGCGTCGTTGGGTTTGAAAGCATGGAGAAAGTTAGATGAAAAGAGTTACTACAGGGCTAGCGCTTGTGTCCCTCGCGATTGCTGCTACAGCTCAGTCTGCCAATGCTCAGCATTGGAACAGGGGAGTCAATGCCAGGCAAGACCGGCAGCAAGATCGGATCAATCAGGGCGTTCAGTCTGGACAGCTGACAGGTCACGAGGCGGCTGAGTTGCAACGCCAACAGAACGCTCTCAAAGAGCAAGAAGCCCGCATGAGAGCTAGTGGTAATGGACTGAGCCAGGGCGAAAGAGATCGGCTGGAAAGAGAGCAGAATGCCCTCAGCCGCAACATCTATCGCCAGGAGAATGATGGACAGCGCGCTTATGGACCTGGCTGGGTTCCAAATCAACCTGGTTTGAACGGACAACCAGGCTTCATTGGACAGCCAGGATACAACGGGCAGCCCGGTTTTAGCGGACATCATCATCACGATCACGTCTATCCAGGGCAAACTGGGTTCAACTCACAACCTGGCTTTCCAGGTCAACCAGGACTCGTCGGTCAACCTGGTTTTCCAGGTCAACCAGGTTTCAACGGCAATCCAGGATTTAACGGACAAGGCATCAACGCAACTCAAGCAAACCAGCAACAGCGAATTCAGCAAGGTCTGCAGTCAGGTCAACTGACGAATCACGAGTATCAGCGATTGGAAGAAAAACAAGCGCGCTTTGCCCAGCTGGAAGCACAGCTTCGGGCGAGTGGCGGAGGACTCTCACCCCAGGAACGTTCGCGCTTAGAGTTTGAGCAACGTCAGTTGAGCGAACAGATCGAAAGACAAAAGCACGACGCACAAGTTAGGTAAGGTTATCGCTTATCGCAAGAACATAGTAAATTCTGATTGTCGAAGATGGGTAGCCGAAAAATGGCTATCCATCTTCTTTGATATTATCTAGCTGGTCATCGAGGATGCTCAGTTGGACGTGGCGCAGACAATAGTTAAATTCGGGCAGCAAGTGCTCGGCACAGAGTTCGGACGAAAAATTCTAACTGAAGACGTGATCGTCTCATGGAAAAGAAGATTGGCTCCATTCTGTTTCTCAGCAGATCTATCACTTTTGGCGTACATGCACGAGACCGACAAATACGGTTATCACTCATACATAAAGTACTATCAAAAACATTTTGCGCCGCTTAGATCGAAAAAAATCAACTTGTTGGAAATCGGTGTTGGTGGATACGAGAGTCCGACCAGTGGCGGTTCGTCGCTGAGAATGTGGAAGCAGTATTTTGCTAACGGCAATATTTTTGGCATCGATATAAATGACAAATCAGGCATTGACGAATCTCGAATCAAAACTTTTCGAGGAGATCAATCAGACACCAATTTCTTGCATGAGGTTGCGCAAAAAATAGGCTCGATCGATATCATTATCGACGATGGAAGCCACATCAACAGTCATGTTATTGCGTCGTTCGAATTCCTCTTTCCGCTGCTCGCAGACAATGGAATCTATGTGGTCGAAGATGTGCAGACATCGTACTGGCACAATTTTGGTGGCAGCAGTAAAGACCTTTCAACGAAAGAAACCATGGTTGGTTATTTCAAAAATCTCGTCGATGGGCTCAACTATCAAGACATGGTGCCAAGCAGGAAACCTAGCTACTTCGACGAGCGCGTTGTAGAAGTCTGCTTTTATCACAACCTGATATTCATTCAAAAAGGACTCAACGACGATCCACCTGGAACCTTTGGTAGACCGGGCCCGGAATCGTAAATGACAGCAGTCGCCGATAAAGTGAAGCTAAGCATTTCAATCGTGCATCACCGCGGGCGTGAGATGCTTCGTGATTGTCTCAACTCGATTTTTGATAACGCACCAAACTTCGAGTTTGAGGTTCTGGTTGTCGACAACGTGTCAAACGATGGTGCTGTCGAGATGCTTGAAGCAAGCTATCCACAAGTTGTTTTGATTAAGAACGCAGAAAGGCACGGCTTTGGGCAAAACCAAAATATTGGCATTCAACATTGTCACGGTCAGTATATTCTGGTTCTAAATGACGACACTGTATTGCATGGCAAAGCACTAGAGCTCATGTGCAATTTCTTGGATGAAAATACAGATACTGCCGTAGTCGGTCCAAAGCTACTGAACGTCGACGGCAGTTTGCAGATCTCGTGTTACAGATTTCCAACTCCCCTGCGCTACGTCTTAGACAATTTTTTACTGTCTACTTTGTTTCCGCATAGCACTATATTTGGTGACTATCGCCAGTGGGCTTACGATGAAGTGCGAGTTGTAGATAGCGTTATGGGCGCCGCCATGCTAGTCCGAAAGTCCGCAATCGATCGAGTGGGCGGGTTCGACGAGCAGTTTTTTATGTACTTTGAGGAAATTGACTGGCAAATGCGAATGCATCGAGCTGGCTTAAAATCCGTCTTCCTTCCGCACGCTCAGATTACACATCTCGGTGGTGGAAGCACACCGACCAATCCTGGCTCAGAAGCAAAACACTTTTCCGAATTTCAAATCAGCTCCGTGAAATTCACAAAAAAGTATTTCGGCTTAGCCGGAATGACGATACATGCAATTGCGATTGTTAGTGGTTCGCTTTTATCTATTTTGATTTGGTCTGGAATCAACTTGATATCGCCAGCTCAGCGCGATCTGGCAACACGACAGGTGCAGCGGTCGAAGCGCATTCTTGGCTGGTGGACCGGAGCAAGCTCTCATGCCAGTCTGTCAAGTGAGTTCTAAATCCGTACGGACGGCGATGAAGAATCGCTAGTTGCGAAATCTGTGGTTAGCTATGAGAAATAGCCGGCAGCTCGAGACTGCGTTTCGTACCTTCAAATTCGAACGTCACTGTGCTACTCGAATCCCGTTTCTGTTGCACGCTCAAGTGCTGCTTACCATGCGCCATAAAGAAGCCCGCGGCATTGGCTACTTGAGACACGAAGATCAATATTGAAACAGCAGTCGGATTGTCTAGCTTTTTGACAAATGGACTGACGATGAGATTGGAGTAAAAACTAAACGGCTCAATTTCGAGAGATTTTTTTTGCGCCTCGGCTCTTAATCTGTGGAAAGTGTAGGCGCCATGACCATAGTTCAAATGCTGGCGCCAGAACGAATGTAGCGAGAGCTCGTGCGCGTGTTCAACGATCGCCTCGGGTGCGTAGCAGAGTTCCTTTTTGGCCAGCAGCCAGCGATTGCAGAAATCTCGGTCTTCCGAAGCGTTGCTGAAAAATTGCGTACAGAAACCTCCAGATTCCTTGAATCCATCAACGAAGCAGGCGAGATTGTTTGTCGTAAAAAAGCGCATCTCAGTATGATTGAGCGCGTAGAAATCATACAAATATTCGGTGATTGATTGACTCGCTTGCGAACAAAGATTTTCAGACAATTTATTTTCGATTTTGCCACCAACTACTCGCTGGTGATTACTTTCAAGCGCTTTCACTAGTGCTTCTAGCCAGTTCTCGCCAGGCAAACAGTCGTCATCTGTAAATGCAACAATTTCTCCTTGTGCACATGAAACGCCAACATTGCGTGCGGTGGCAGGACCCTGATTGTGTTGCTTCACAAGGCTGATGTTGATGTCGGAGAATGTTTGGATTAGCGGCTTCAGATCTTGATCGCCGCCATCATCAACAACGATAACTTCGAAATTAGACTTGTCGTAATTGAGCGTTGAGATCGCCGTAAGACAATTCCGCAGTTGCATCGGGCGCAAATAAGTTGGGATGACGATGGATACTGCAGGATGCCGCATGATTTAGCCAGTGATGCCCTTGGAAACTGATGTTAGAACGCCGAATCTCTAGCTGGAACATACATGATCTGCCGCTTGGTTTCCTGATCTGTGTGTAACATCGGCTACTTACATTGCAAACGTCTCACCGCTTAAAGACAGGTTCTGCGGTTATCATGTGCCTGTATTACTGGTGATGCCGGAAGAAATTTCCTCGATGTCGCGGCTGTTTAACGGCATCCTGTTTGCAATATATGTTTCAAACTCTGCCACCGAACCTAGCCACGTCTGGAGAAGCTGAGAGCGCTTCCCGTCACTTCGATACGGACCATTTGAGTGCCGATTTAGGAAAACGCACCGTGAAGGGTGGCTTTGTGACGTTGTTGTCACAAGTTTTAAAGCTCTTGCTTCAAATCGGTTCGATGGTTCTGTTGGCTCGTCTATTGACGCCTGTCGATTATGGTCTTTTTGGCATCGTTAGTGCCGTAACAGCCCTTGGTTTGATTATCAAAGACATGGGATTGGCCGCCGCAACTCTCAATAGTCCAACTCTGAACCACGCTCAAGTTAGTAATTTGCTCTGGATAACGGTTGGGCGGAACTTGATTTTGGCTTCCGTTACTTGCGCAATGGCTCCGCTGGTGGCGCAGTTCTATGGCGATTCTCGACTAACACCACTTTTAGTGGCGATGGCATCGACGTTCGTGATTCTGTCTCTGAGTAGTCAGCATCAGGCACTGCTGAGACGGCAAATGCGATTTCGATCGTTGGCGGCGATCGATTTGATTTCGATGCTTTTTGGAGTAGTCGTTGCCGTACTGTGTGCATCATTTGGTGCACAAATCTGGGCCCTCGTGGGCATGCAGATGAGCATGGCGATCGCATCGACAATCGGAAGTTGGCTGCTGTGCACCTGGCGTCCAGGACTGCCTCGACGGCAAGCCGACAACGAAGGGTTGCTCGAATTTGGCAAGCAGATTGTGGCGTTTCAGGTGATGGAATATTGCGTTCGCAATGTCGATAGCTTGTTGATAGGAAGGTGGTGTGGAGAAGGAATTCTCGGTTTGTACGACCGTGCCTTTCAGCTACACATGATTCCAGCGCAAAACATTTGTTGGCCGATTGGAGCCGTTGTTTTGGGCACGCTGAGCCGCGTTCGCTCGGAGGCAGAGCGATTCAACAAGTACGCGATGCTGACAATTTTTTCATCCAGCTGTGTCTGCATGCCGATAATTGCTTTCCTCTTCGTCACATCACATGAAGCCGTCTCACTCTTGTTGGGCGACAACTGGAACGGAACGGTCAACATATTTCGCGCCCTTGCGCCGGCGGCATTTTTCGATTCGATTGTTGTCAGTCTGGGCTGGATATTCGTAGCATCCAATCTGGGAGATAGGCTCCTCAAATGCAGCGTCATTCAAACTGTAGCGAGTGTTGCCGGATTTTTTATCGGAATTCGATGGGGAGCAGTTGGGGTCGCGATTGTGCTGAGCGTTATTAAGACAATCGCACCTGTGTCGACTATCTTGTACTGTACTCGCAATACCGATATCAGTGCTATGGAGTTGCTGAAAGCGCCTTTTCCGCCAATTCTTGCCTCGCTAATAGCGGCTGCAATTTGCTTTGGCTGCGGTGTAAATGCTCACGTCTCAGTTCTTCAATTTCTCACTGATGGACTGATATTCGCAGCAAGCTACACCTGTGTGCTTGCATGTTTTGCAAGAACGCGAGAGCTGTTTTCGCTGATTCTCTCCCTGGTAAAAAGCCGAATCAGTCGTGCGCTCTCGGCCAGTGGTTGCTGACGCTATTTGAGCAGCCAGGGTATTTGAGGCAAGATAGACGTCGTGTCGCTTTCTTTCGACAGCGTTCTGCAAGAATCGCCGCATCCCAAAGTGACGAGCAGCAAAAATATCGAGGTTAACAGAACATGCTTGGAACCTTCTGTCTTTGCTTTTAGCTGACTGTAACCAACACCTGCCAAAATCGACCAAATCGTCCAGACGACAAGATGGTAACGAGTGCGAACAACAAATATTCCCACGCAAATGAAGTAGAAGGCAGATGTGGCGAATAGCCAAATCCTTAGCTTTTGGAATGTTTCTGCAGATTTGTATTTAAAGACAACGAACAGATACGCCGGTAGAAATAGTGGCACAACTGGACCTGTTCGGTTTCCGAATGGTTCTTGATTGCCTGATATCCATGTCAGGAACGGTGTCATCAGTAGTACCAGGCATTTTTCCACTGAAGGTGGGCCTGCAAGCCCTAAAGCGCCATCATAAGGATGTGCTGAGTCGGCTGGTTTATTAGTGTTAGACCAAACAGTAGCAACAGGAATGTCCGTTAGCTTTTCAGTGAGCGAATAGGTGTGCGCTAGCCAAAGCATCTCTGTAACTGCGCAAGGCACAAGGAAAATCAGAACTCTTATAAATCGTTCTTTGTAATCTTTTGCATCAAGTCCAAACCACAAGTAGAGCACGATCATCGGCAAGATACCGAGCGCAAAAGGCAGTTTCGAAGATATCGCTCCACTGAAAATAATTGCCGAGAGAAGCACTGAGCGAAGACTGAAATGCTTACCTTTCAACGAGAATAGAATTGCAAGTGCCGATATTAAAAACGATGTCGCTCCTAAATCGTTGGTCATTTGAGCGGCTTGAATTGTGATAACCGGGCAAGCCATTACCGCAGCGATAACCGGTAGCGCAGGCGCTCGCAGCGCCTTGCTCAAGGAGCAGGCGGAGATGAGCAAGACAATCCACATTAGGAAATGAGTAAGATGTCCTGAGGCGGTGTTGTGAAAAAGAGCACTGGGAATGTAGGAGAGTTCTATAAATGATGGACCATTTGTAAATCGATATGGTGACCGCACCCAGTGATGCGCAGAGGCCCAGAGCAGTGGTGCGGGCCAGTGATATCCAACTTCGTCTGCGTTTATTGGTGGCTTAAAGCAAGCTATCGCAGCTACCAGAGCAGTCGCTCCGGTTACGATCGCTAAGTATTTGGACTCGAAATTATGCCTGAAGCTGCTTGAAATTTCTTTGTGCGTGTTGCGCAAAATTTTGAAGTGCAGATTCTTTAGAGAAATAGCTACAACCAGGGTCATAGCGCATGAACTGATGCAGAAGCAGACTTGATTCCAGGCATTCAAATAGCCGAGTAGCCACAATTCATAACCGAGAGCGCTCAGACCGGCACCGCCCATAGCGGCAGCAGTCACCCACGAATCGTGGTCATTGAATTTTGCCAACCGAACAAGCAATATACCAGCGCCCACTACATTCGCCGCAAGCATGACAAAAATCAAGATTGCTTGGGCGATCTCAATAATTGGAGGCACTTCTACCTCCGCCAGATCTGGAGCGCATTTACTTTATCGGTTCGGGATTGTGTCAAATACTATCACGCAACACCCGTCAGAACGGGTCGTCAGGCGAAGTAGGCGCACTAGGTATGCTAGGTTGCCCAAAGTATTGCTGGTAAGTTATCAGCTTTACCGGTTGGGGATCGGTGATGTACTTGTTAATTAGCTTGTGCGCTTTGTCTTTCATCTTGTCCGAGCCATAAGCTTGAATTAGACGAATATAGAGAGCGCCGCGATCCCAAAGTCCACTATCTGTCAAGGCGCGCTTCTCCAGCTCTTTGCGTGCCTCAGCCTTGTGTCCTGTGCTCGCTAGCAACTCAACGTATGTGAGGACATTTTCTGTTGTTTGTTCTTCACGTGGAACTATTGAGAACATTCTTTTGTAGGTATCCAACGCTTTTTGGGTTTCACCAGAATTGCGATAACAGCGCGCCAGTTCTCCCAGTGTCTCTCCGAGTTGCAGATGGTTCATGCCATACGCTTTTTGTTCGATTTCCAGCGCGAGTTCCAGCGGTCTTATGGCATTTTTCGTTTCGATTGATGTCATTTCGCGCTGATTTATGGCAATCACGGCTTGACGATAGAAAATTATGTCGTCCATGAAATCACGGGCATTAGATTCGGATGTGGCTCGTCGAAATTCTGCTTGCGCGGCTTCCAGGTCGCCGTCTTCGAGCGCTCTGCAAGCCATAGCCAGAGCTGTTTCTGGCTGATCGGCGTCGTATCCGAGATCGTGTAAGCACGTATCTCGATTTTTTGAGTACGGGTCCTTTTTTCCTGCCTGAGTGAAGTAATATTCGGAACGCTCGAAGTATCGCAGCGCGTTTTTCGGCGACAATGTCGTGCCGATCTCGTTGCTTGCGCAACCAGCGAAATAGGCGACTTCTTCATCTTCGAATTTCGTCAAATACTCTTTAGCGACTTTTTCACATTGAGTATATTTCTTCTGGCGAAACAGTGTCTTCACCTGCTTCACGGCTCTTGCCTTGCGTTCAATCATCACATCTGGATCTTCTGCAGCCATATACAACGAGCTTATGTTGTGCAATAAAGTCAGCGCGTACGATCTGTAGTGCGCGCCGTGGCTGAAGTACTTGTATGCCTCCTCATAGTGTTTGCGTGCTTCTTCCGCAATGGCGTTTCGACTGATCGGATTTTTCGCTTCGTTGAATTCGCGTCTTAGTGAATCGCCAAGCTCCCAGTGCAGATCTGACTGCAGGCTCGGCGGTTTGTTCGACAACTGAGCCTGTTTCAGGGCGGCTTTCCAGTTTGAAGTGGCCATCAAAACATTTAGCGAGTTGCCTGCTAGTTGTGCTTCATCGATATACTTTTGCAGCTGCAATTCGCCGATGTAAGCAACTGATACCAAGCCCAGTATCAAATAGGCGAACGTGCAAGTCAGTATTTTTTTGTCAAAGAAATCTAGGAATCTGAATAGAAGAAGTTTTTCTGCTTTTCGCGGCAGCTTTCGTTGACTGCCATCCACGATGCAATCATTGACGAGCCGGAGTGCGTCCATGAGCTCTCTGACGTTACGAAAACGCTTAGCAGGCTTCTTTTGCAAGCATTTGACGATAATGCAATCGAGCAACTTGAGCGCGTTGTGCTCTGGTGTTGTTTTGTCGTAGTGATTTGCTAGTTCGTGCAAGTAATTTGTCGAAGCTTGACTGACCTGATCTCCAATAAACGGAGGCGTGCCGACAAGCGACTCGTACATAATGCAACCAAGCGAATAAACGTCAGACCGTTCGTTCGCTCTATTGCGGTCCAAACATTGTTCAGGGCTCAGGTAATAGGCGTTCTGAACTGGATCAGCCGGCATGCCAAAGTCGATCAATTTAATAGTTTCTGAATCGCCTTCATCAGAGTGTACGAGGATGATCTTATTCGGCGATAGATTCCCATGAATGAGTTGGCGCGAATGAGCCTCTATGAGCGCGTCTCCAACTTGTTCGAAGATGTTCAGGAAACTGGCAATATCGAGGCGTTTCCTGACTATAAATGTCTCTGCAAGAGTGTCACCTTCAACCCATTCCGTCACTACGTATGGTGCGCCATTGTCGCCAACACCATTCTCATAGACTGTGACGCAATTCGCATGTGTCAGCTCAGCTGCTTTGCGAGCCGCTCTCTGAATGCTTCGCACTTGTGCATTGTCGGTGACGCGCGCGTTGAAGATTCGCAAAGCAAGTGGACGTTCGATGCCATCGCGGGTGGCTGCCCAAGTTGTGCTCAAGGCATCTTTGCAGATTTCCCAAACTAGCTCGTAAGAACCAAATTTTGGAATACTCGACTTCGTTGATTTGGCTGCCGAATCTACAGGTGACGGCGTGGTCGGCAACGGCGTGGTGGACAACGGCGTGGGAGGTAACGATTCGCTTGCGGATTTTTCGATTACTAAACTTTCGGATTCGATGTTCGATACTAAGGTGACGCCTGGTGAAGAAACGACGTCAGACACTAAAGCAACGCTCGGCGATTGCTCGCGGACCTTACTCTTTCTTGGCATATATTGTTTTATTGGCTCGTGGTAATGGTGTGAAGGGAAGCCCTGACTATACACGCGGCTGCCAAGAAGTCACTAGGGAAAATCCTGGCATTTGAAAAATGCCAAAAAGGTACAAGATGGACACTGACGATAAGTAGAATCCCGATCGTTCTGGCAGGAAAACATCGAGGTCCTACAATGAAACCAAACAGCAGCAATAGCCTGGAATCGAGCATCAGCAGCGGCGTATCAACTGCTGAATTTGAAAACAAGTTGTCGTTGCAAGGTGTCGAAAATGCCTATGCACCGCGTGATAGTCGCTCACAAGAGGCAGACGCGCGAGAACGCAAGGAGACCTATGTGGCGATGATGCAGGAAGGTGAGAAGAAGACGACACTGAAAGCCAATGACTTCGAGAAAATTGGACCTAAGGCGGCCGAGTTTCTGAAGCAAAATGGCATCAGCGAAATTTCGATTACACCAGGTAAGAACGGAGCCCCTGACAAAATCGAAGCGACTCTAGACAAGCCCCTCTCGATAGATCAAGACCCTGCGGTTGACGGCTGCAGGAAGTTGAAAGTGGACAAACATTTTTCTGCCGAAGTCAGCAAAAAACCTGATGGCACGATCGTCTTCGACAATATTGAAGGGTTGAAGGCCGAGACGAAGGTGCTCTATAGCTGGAAGGATGCGAGCGTCACTCATATTGAGCTGCGCAAAAACGAAAAGGGAGAGACTGAAATCACTTCGACTGGCGAGCTTGGCGCTTTCAGTCGCACCAGGACTCGTGTTAAACCAGCGGAAATTATGGAGAAAGCCGGCACACTCTTCGAACGCCTCGAGAAGCTGAAAGATCAAAATTCCACTAAAGACAAAATGGGATATCTCCAGTTCTCAAACGTCTTCGTTGCCTGAATAAAGAAGCACGGACGAACGAGAAACCGTCAAGACGCTAACCGTTCATCAGTTTCGAGATTTTTTACACGCTCCGAATTCAGCACCAAATGCTTGGTCGTTTCGCGGCGCTTAATCGGCTTGGCTTCATGCACGCAACTTGCAAGACCGACTGCTCTCATCAGTCGAATCGTCATCCAGCTAACGTCGATTTCGTGGGGACGAAGTCCAGATCGCGCTGAGCCTGGATGTGCGTGGTGGTTGTTGTGCCAACCTTCTCCGTTTGTAAAAATTGCCACCCACCACACATTGACGCTGTCATCGGCGATGTCGAAGTTTTTGTATCCGAGTTTGGGAATGTGGCAAACCACGTTCAAAAACAATGGTATCTGAAGTACGAACACACCTGCTGCCAGGCTTGCCAAAGCGATTTTCCAACCGAAAAATACTAGTAAAAGTATGCGAAAGAGAAGTCCGATTGTCAGAGCCAGAACGTGCGACTTGCTCCAATCACTGCGTTCCAGAAATCGATAGAGTGGATCGTTGATCAGGTCTTTTGCTTGAGACTGCGGATCGATGTGAGCAGGATAAGTCTTTCTGTTAAAAATCCAACCGAAGTAAGAGTCTTTCCATCCATATTTTGGTGCGTGAGAATCCAGCTTGTTATCGGTGTTTCGGTGATGGTTGCGGTGCACTGTTGCCCACCAGATCGGTGATCCCTCAAAGCAAAGGTAACCACCGAGCACCCAGAAGTATTCAGCCAGTTTGTTGCATGTGAATGTTCGATGCGCAAGGAGTCGATGATAGCCGACGGTAACTCCAAGTGCATGCCAAAAGTAGAAGATGACGAAGGCATATATGAATGTGTCCATATTAACCGCCCAAAACGTTGATTTGTAGTTGTCCGATGTTAAAAGCATATCAGATAAATGCAATTTGTAATCATGCAACTACAAATTGCATTTGCGTTAATTCTGCTCTGTTTGCAGCCCTGAGCCCTTAACTTGGTGCAGGTAGGGGGAATCTTCGGTGCTAGCAGGGCCCCAAGCTTGACCCTGATTGAATCCGTTCGCGGTCTTAGGCGAGAAGCTCCAGGACTTCTTTCAACTTGGCGTTCATTACTGCTTCAGAGTCCGCCTCTATGTTTATGCGTAAGAGCGGCTCTGTATTGGAGCTGCGGATATTCATCCACCAGTCTGGATAGGTTATGGTGACGCCGTCGAGGTGGTTCAATTCAGCGCCTTTGTGCTGCGTTTCAAGCTTAGCTATTGCAGCTGGAATATCATTTACTTTTCGATTCACTTCGCCGGAGCGAAAGCGCTTATCGATTGGAGAAATAATTTCACTGACTTTTTGGGGAGACTCGCTAAACACTTGCAGGCACTGCAGCAAGGCAATCATGCCGGAATCCGCATACCAATTGTCTCTGAAATAGAAGTGCCCACTATGCTCGCCACCAAATATGATGTCTTCTTCGCGCATGATTTTTTTGATCAGTGAATGACCTACAGGAGCGCGCCACGGTGTGCCACTGTTCGCCTCGATCACTTCTGGCACCGTTTTGCTGCAAACAACGTTGTAGAGAATTTTTTGTCTTGGGTTGTGTTTTAGGGTGTTAATTGCCACCAGCGCTGTCACTATGTCGCCAGTGACAAGATTTCCCTTTTCATCGAGTATGAACATTCGGTCCGCATCACCATCAAAAGCAACTCCTAAGTCGCAATTGTGTTTGACCACAGCTGCCTGCAGGTCACGTATGTTTTCTGGTTCTAGTGGATTAGCCGGATGATTTGGGAAGTTGCCGTCTAATTCGAAATAGAGTGGAACGATCTCGCACGGCAAATGTTTGAAAACTGGCGGAATTATTTTTCCACCCATGCCGTTGCCTGCATCTATGGCAACTTTGAACGGCTTCACTTGCGCTGCATCAATGAACGATAAGCAGTGTGCAGCAAAATCTTCTAAAACATCGCGTTCGATTCTTTTGCCTGGCAGCGCGTCGGCTGAGCGGTGCTTGTATGATTTCGATTTATCGTTACCACTTGCGATCGCGTCGCGGATTTGAGAGAGCCCAGTTTCCAGAGAGAGTGCCTCGGCATCTCTGCCGGTAAATTTCATTCCGTTGTATTCGGCTGGGTTGTGCGATGCGGTGAGCATGATACCGCCGTCGTACGAGTATTTGCCCACGGCGAAGTAGAGCGCGTCGGTTGAAACGAGCCCGATATCGACTACTGTTGCGCCACCATCGATAATACCAGCTGCCAGAGCATCGAAAAGCTGCGGTCCACTGACTCGCATGTCTCTTCCGATAGCAACTGTTTTTGCATCCAACAATTTGACGAACTGTATTCCAATTTGGTATGCCAACTCCTCGTTCAATTCAGAAGGATAAATCCCTCTCACGTCATACCTTTTGAACACATCTTGAATTGTCGTTGTACTCATATCTACTTCCCATTCGGCGGCGAACTGTTTTCGACTTTGTCCGCCTTATTTAGCATCCTTCTTTTTGTCGTTCAAATCTTTGGCGAAATCCTCGATCCACGCTCTGTCGCCGTAATCCGACCGCCAGACAACAACAGATAGTGACTCTGGACTTGGTTCAGAATTTCGGCTCAACTCCATTTCAGCCGTTTTTGATACATGCACGTGCTGAAACTCAGTTTTGTGCTCGTGACTTTCATGTGAGGAAAGTTGCTCGTCAAGCGCATGAAATGAAATCTCTTCGATGCGCTGTGTTGCTGTTTCACGCTTCACTTCTGCATTTGGCAGTGCCGAGGTTGCAGCCCAGCGCCCGTTGTCTTCTTCCAGTTGTTTTGCAACTGATTCGAAAAAATCGGGTGTTTGGCGCTCGAGCCTGTACAGCTCCTGAAACAGAACGTCGGCGTCCGCCTTTCCGTCAAGAACTTCCCACGCTTTGCGCTTCAATTCAAGGGCTTTTAGCTCGATATCATTCATTTGTCAGGAACAGCCCAAAGTGCTCATACAGTATAGCGGAGCCCTATTCATGTGCCCCTAAACAAATTCCGCCGGAGCTTTATTTGCAACGAAGCGAGACGGTAGGCTTTGCTGGCTATTATCTTGTACGCTGTCACTGACGCCTTTGTCAGGTCTTTACATGTCTGGGTTTCAACGAATATGAATGGCTCGGAATCTGCTCCAAGAAAACCAGATAAGCTGGAAATAGCTCTTCCTTACTGTTTTTCGCTGCTCTTGCTGGTTGTTGTCGGGGTCCTTTTGTCAGCGCCACACCTGGCTTTGAAAGATATGCCTGAGTTTTACGCGCCGGGGCGGTTGATGTTCTCCGGCACGATTGCTGATGTCTACAAGCCCGAAGTCTACCAACCGTTAGTGCGACAGCTCTTTCCCGACCATGAAGCGCCCATACTCTACATTCCGCCCTACGGTCTGCCGTTGCTCCTGCCTCTTGGGTGCTTTCCGCCGGCGCTGGCTGATTACGCTTGGTTCGCTTTCTTGATTTTGTGCTCTTTTGGGTCTGTCGTCGTTCTGAAGTTGACCCTCAAGTTGCAGCATAAATATGTTATGCGAATTGCGGGGTTGCTCTGTTTGAGCGGACCTGAGTGGGAAGCTATTCGAAACGGACAGTTGGCACCAATATTGCTGTTGTCGCTTTGTGGCGGATTGTTTTTTTTCAAACGTGATCTGGCTCAGTCCGCTTCGGCAAAATTGATCGGAAAGTTCAAAGACAACGATATTTTCGCTGCATTGGCTCTGACACCGCTTCTGACGAAGCCACAACTTGCCATTCCCGTTCTCGTCTATCTTTTGGGCGCCGGACAATATCAGGTTTTGTTGTTTGTTATCGCTTTCGGCGTGGTGCTAAATGCGGTGGCGCTGATAATGTTCGGTTCGAATACATATGCGGCGTATTTTGCATTGCTTCAAAGGGTGCAGGAAAATCGTGTCTGGCAAGTGCCTGAAGTTACACCGACAATTCGCGGACAGCTGTTGCGATTTTTCCCGACTGCTGATTCGGCAGTCATGCTGGTTTCTGGCGTTGCACTGTGCGTTGGAATGATCTGCGTTTTTCTTATTGCGCGGAAGTATCGAAAGAGTTCGACTTGGTGGGAATATCTTGCTCTTGGTGCAATTCCGACTGGGCTCTTAACCGCGCTGCACTGTCACAACTACGACTTGTTATTACTGCTGCCGTCCATCGTTGTATTCATGTTTGGAGCGAGCACGGCAGCGATATCCAACAAGCGAAAGTTGCTCTGGCTGTTGCCGCTTGTGCCGCTTATGATGCCGGTTTACAACAAAGTCCATTACGAGTATTTGTTGGTTGGTGGCAGCGTCAATTTGCTGTTTTTAGATTTGGCGGTGGTTGCTGTTGCGTCGATTGTTTGGTTGCTATTGCGCCGTGATTAAGTGTTCATTGCGTATTCTGGTTCTAGACCTAGTTCGGTTGCTATTTCTAGAACTAGTTGTTGCTGTTCAACTTCTACGCGTTCGATTAGTTCCGGCTCTCGTTCTATTGGCAGAAGAGCCTCGGTGCGTTCCGCTAGTGTTCGACGTTCATCTTCTGTCAGCGTCTCGTAGGCTCGATATTCGTTTGCCGTAGTCTTCCAGAAAGATTCGCTGTTCTTCATTACGCTCAGACGCATAGCGCTGTCTAAAACGATTTGATGGAAGAAGAGGAACTCGCCTTTGCAGTTTCTGAATGCGGCATCTCGTTCGACTGTAATCGCAAATCGGATCGCCGAAATGTATGCTGTGCGTTGCAAATTAACGTAGCGTAATTCTCGCTCGAGCAAAATCATGTCTCGGTCGATCAATTGTACTGACGTCGATTCGAGTGCATTTTCGAAGTAAACGTCAATTGCCGCTTCGTCACGCGATTCAGCTTCTAACTGGGCTCGCGACTCCGCCAACTGCTGCAGCATGACTTGAACTAATTCGTCTCCGGGAATATCTACCTGTTCGTTTCTGATCACCCGGGCGCAAAGCAATCCTGCAATCAAAAATCCGCCCAGGCAAGTAATGGTGATGGTTTCGTAAGAATAACTGGCGGCAATTGGATGGTGCGGTGCCAGAAACAACAGTGCGCAATGCCAAATCGACAAAGCGATAGCCGCAATCACTGCGACCATTCCTTTCTTTGCCGGCGCGATTTCGACAGCGGTCAATATCGCAAAAGCAGTGCTACACCAGTCGCTCACCGCCCAAATTGCCAGCGCCGGAATCAGAGACGGTTTGATTAGACCAGTTCCGACTGTGAAGAGTTCTTGGCTAGCTATAAAGGCTGCCAAAGCCGCGAAAGGTGCAACTAACCAGCGGAGTGGGGCTAATGAGGTTTGATTCAAGCGTCCTCGCAGGACCAGGTTGGGGTTACTTGGATATCAAGAATACTAGCATTAAATATGTAATTGGGCGACAGCGAGGGCATTTGTGGTCGATCGGCTACAAAACCCACTCTGCCGTGGTGTCCCAAGTGTTCGGGGTGGTTAAATACCATGTTTTGATCGTCACCGTATATAGTGGCAACATTGACCAGGCTTTTTCACTTCATTTTCGATCTGTCGACCCAGTTTCGGTCGCATTCCTCCACTTTTATCAGCGTGCCAAAATTTTTGTAGCTCATCCTGGCAGTTGCTCCGTAGTTGCTGGATTGCGGTAATCGATCGTTGCCTGCCTGGTGTCGCATTTGGTGCCCAATTGTCTACAATCAGTGACCTGATTTCGGATCAGTGCCTATATAAGGATGGCGAATTTCTTACAACCTTTTGATCCTAAAATCCTATGTAAAAAAAGTGATTATCGGGCGTCTAAAATATCCGACGCGGGTATATGGAATCGTGCTAACATTTCCAAAAACTTAGCTCATTTATCACTAAGGAAACCCGTTACGCCCCAACCACGAGGCTACGTATTAATGCGGTTACAAAAACAATCTGGATTCAGGCAGTTAGCGATGGGTCTATCAGTACTCATTGCATCTGTCGCCCCTGCGTTCGCGCAGTCGCAAGCACATCCTGCGGTTGCAAAACCAATGGATGTTGTTCCAAACCAGATTCTTATCATGGCTCACAAGGGCGCTGATAAGGATGAATGCAACGATGCCGTCCACCAGGTGAACGGAACCATCGTAAAAACAATGACAAACGGTCGCATCACTGCTTATCTGGTCGAAGTGCCAGAGGGTAAGCAGAAAGAAGCGATGACAAAACTCGGCAAAGACAAAGCGCACTTCGATGCGGTTCAACTTAACCACCGAGTCTATGCGAACTTTAACGCCAATGACCCACTATTTCCGCAGCAATACGGAATCGGTCAAATGAATGTACCTGCTGCTTGGAACTTCAAAGCCGACGGCAAGGGCGTCACTATTGGTGTTATCGACACTGGTGTGAACGGTGCCCAGACCGACTTGGCTGGTCGCGTTGACCATGGCATAAACATCATCACAGACGGACCAGGAGACGTAGACCTTGGCTCGAATGGATTCTTTCATGGAACATTCGTATCCACTGTAGCTGCGGCTTCAACCAACAATTTCTCGTTGGGTGCTGGTCCAGCCTATCGCTCTCTCATCATTCCGGTGGACGCGTTTAATGGACAAAGTTCGACAAGTGATGCCAACATTTTGAATTCGATTTTCTATCTGGAAAGTCGCGGTTGCCGTCTGATCAATCTGAGCGTGAATGCTAATGTACCGTTCACGTTTGCGAACCAAGCCGTGCACCCAGTGCTGTTCCAGTCGTTTATCGACTTCTATAACGGCGGTGGATTGCTATTCAACTCCGCCGGTAACGACGGTCAGTTTGATAACAGCCCACGTACTCCATACTTGATCGTTATCTCGGCATGTAACGCCAACCAGGGACTGGCCAACTTCTCTACTCGTGGCAAACCGCTATGGTTCACTGCTGCGGGCAAGAACGTTGTCTCCAGCGACGTAAACAGCCAGCCTCTAACAGCTGACGGTACGTCATTCTCATGTCCTTATTCATGCAGCGTTGCCGCACAAATCTGGAGCCGTAACCCGTTCCTGACGAACGCCCAGGTATTGACTCGCATGGCTAACACTGCCACTCAGCCACCAAACTACACCTCCAACAAATTCGGATTCGGAATTCCGAATGCTGGAGCTGCAGTCGCAGGCAACTAGTTTCGAGTAACATCGAATCAGTATCGAAGACGCCAACCCCTCCCGGGGGTTGGCGTTCTCATTTGGTCGGATTTTCAATTATGTCGGCGTCTTCATTTTCGTTCTAGACGTGCATGCTGCTGACGTGATTCATGGGCGAGAGTGGTGGCAGATTAGTCCCAGTGATTCTGGTTTTGATCTTGTTTGCGTTTGCTTTCAATTTTTCTGCTTCACGCACGCGTTCCATATGACTGTATACAGCTGCAAGCCGCTCCATGCTCTCAGTCAGTCTGGGATCATGTTCGCCAAAATACTCCGCGATCTTCATCGCTGTGTACCAACATGCTTCTGCTTCGCGATAGTTTCCCGCATTGATCGCGGCTTCGCCTTCTTTAGCGTACTTTTCGTAAATCGTTAATTCAGCCATTGTCCCCCCTGGAGATCAGTTGAGTCCGCCGGATTGCCCCGCCCATAAAGGCTCAGGTAGCTTTTGGCACAGACTTGATTTTGTTTGTATCTCGCTGATTAGGTAGACACCGAACAGCCGGGCCGGGTTCCGTCAAGATTGTAAGGAGTTAGTTAGGTTTAGCCCGATATGCCGTGCAATCCAGCGCTGTGGGGCGTTCTGGCTTAAGGCAGTCCGCTGGATTGTTGTATTTGCAATCTTCACAAAGGAATTTTTTCTTTCCCACCCAATTTTTGGCATTGAAGATAGTCAAAGCCACGGCTATTGCTGCCACCGCCGCTGTAATTGACCAGTAAACCGTAGGTTCCATTTGCTGCTACCGTCCTTGCATCTTGGGGTCTAGCACGTCGCGCAGGACGTCTCCGACGTTGTTGAAACAAAGGATTGTGATGAAGATAAGGAAACCAGGCGCGAGCAGCCATGGCTGATCGACGAGTTCATTGGCATTGTCCAGCGCCGCTTTGAGCATGTTTCCCCAACTTGCGTCTGGTTGCTGGATGCCCAATCCAATGAAGCTCAAGCCGCTCTCAGAGAGTATAAAACTAGGTACCTGCAAAGTCGCAGCAACGATAATGAAACTTGCCGTTTGCGGCAGCACGTGTTTGATTACGTTGAAGAACTCTGGCATACCCGATGCCCGAGCTGCTTGCACAAATTCTTCTTCGCGAATCGATAGAACCATGCCGCGAACGACACGCGCTAATCCGGCCCAACCGATAAATGAAAGTATGACGGTGATGAGCGCGAAACGCTGAGAACTAGTCATCTCGGGAGGAAGCATGGCAGCTAGTCCGATCAATAAGTAGAAACTTGGAATGGACATGATTGCTTCTGCTAATCGCATCATGCCATTATCGATTGTGCCGCCAAGAAATCCAGACATGCCACCATAGACAATGCCGATCGGGAAGGCGATGAATAGTCCAAGAAATCCTATAGTAAGACTTTTCTGGGCGCCGAAGAAGAGCCGCGAGAAATTGTCGCGTCCATTGATGTCAGATCCCAAAAGAAATAAGTGACCGGGATTTGGCACACCGAAAAGATGGATGTCACCTGGAATGATACCGAATATTTTGTAGGGCTCGCCTTTGATAAACAGCTGTAGCGGATAACCATCACCAGCTATTTCCGTATACGACTGCTGGTATGTTTCGTGGTTGAAGGTGCGCTCTACCTGCAGCACGTATGGACTGACAACATCTCCCTTGACGTTGTGCCAGTGAATCACGCTTGGTGGCGCGTTGGCTACATCAGCATCATTGAAGTCCATACTGTAAGGTGCAAGCGGGTCTGCAAACGCTGCGCAGAAATACATCACTGCAAGAATGATCAACGAAAAACGAGCTAGCTTATCTTCCCACAGCCGGTCCCATGGAGTCTTACGCAACGGCTGCTGCGCAACAACTGGTTCGATTGTGGCTACTGCAGATTCCATTTTATTCCAGGGTTATGCGAGGGTCGACGAATTTCAATAGGACATCGGCGAGCAGATTTCCAACTATCAGCATGACTGCGCCAAGCATCAAAGAGGCCATCACCAGATTCATGTCCTTTGTCATCACGCCATCCAGAGTCAATCGACCAAGACCAGGATAAGCGAGCACCGTCTCGGTGAGCGCGGCACCACTTAGCAGTGATGAGAACTCAAAACCTAAAAGTGTGATGAGAGGATTGATAGCGTTGCGCAACGCATGGTGGTAGATCACCGTGTGTTCAGGCAGTCCCTTGGCCCGCGCTGTTCGCACGTATTCGGCGCGCAAAACGTCAAGCAAGTTGGCTCGCATCTGCCGTTGGATGCCTGCAAGTGACACGAACGTTAGAACTGTGACTGGAATGATCAAGTGTTTGAGTTCATCAAGAATCTGATGAAATGTATCTAGCTGGTAGTAATTGGAACTAGTCAAACCACCAATCGGTAAGAGATGGGTGGCGAGAGCAAACATAAGAAGTAGCAGCGCGAATAGAAATGTCGGCATCGACATGCCAATAGATGTGAGTATTCCGAACATCTTATCGACGAACTTCCCACGGTCGACGGCTGCCGCAACACCTGCCGGAATGGCTATCAACCAGGTAAATAGAATGCTCAGGGCACTAAGTTTGAGAGTGTTTCCGGCGCGCTGCATTATGAGAATAAATACCGAGGCACCAGATGTGGAGACTCCGGCGTCGCCTTGCAGCAAATTCGTGATCCAAATTGCATATTGCACCGGCGCTGGTTTGTTCAATCCCAAACGCTCTTCTTCAGCCTTAATTGCTGCCAGAGAGATAGCAGGATTGGCACGCAGTTGAGCGAGTGGATCGATCGGCGCCAGTTTGAGCATTGTGAAAGTCATCACCGAGATGATGAAGAGCAGGGGCAATGCCTGCAAAATTCTCTTGAGAATAAAGATAGGCACGGACACTAGTGACCAGCCTTTTTGATGTAAATTTCTTCCACGTTGTGCAGGCTTCCTTTCGGCGTATACCAGATGCCTAGCGGAGTCGGCATGTAATTGCCGACCTTGTTTTTCATCGCTGTTAGATCGAGCGTGGAGTAGAGATAAATGAACGGAAGTTTTTCGTACGCAATCTGTTGGTAGGCATTAAACCATTTGTGGCGCTCCACTGGGTCAAATGTAGTGGCACCTTTGTCAAAACACTGATCGATAACTGTCTCGAAATCGGCAGGGTCGGTTACCGTGATGCTGCCGTCTGCAGCCGGCAGCCGTTGATTGAACATGTGCAAGCGTCCATTCGATTTCCAAATGTTGGCTCCGTTATATGGTTCGAGTTTATCTCCAGTTAGTCCCATCACAACTGCTTGCCAATCTAAACTTGTTTCTACTTTGTCGATCAAAATGTTGAAGTCGATCGGCTGATAGTTGGCTTTGATTCCGAGTTTCTTCAGCTCATTTACTATCATGACGCAAACGGCATCACGAGTGGTGTTTCCGGCGTTTGTGTTAAGCGTGAATTCGACCTTGTGCCCATCTTTGTCGTAGAGCCATTCGCCTTTCTTTTTGAAGCCATCTGTTGCTAACAGATCTGCAGCGAGTCCTAAATCTTGTGGATAACCCTCGAGATCCTTATCGACGTAGATTGAGGCCGGTGATTCCGCGGTGTAAAGAGGCAATCCGACTCCGCGCAAGACATTGCTGATGATTTGTTTTCGATTGATAGCGTGGCTGACTGCTTGTCTGAAGCTTTTGCTCTCAAACCATTTTTGTTTGATTGGATCGACGTAGTATTTACCTTTCGGGTTCTTTCTCTGATTCATGTTGAACATGATGAACATGGTGCCATCGTCGGGACCGAGGTTGTACATCTTGAAGTCGCCTTCGATCTCACGCTTCTTCATTGTTGCAGCATCCGATCCTCTCACTGCGCGTATGTCGAGGAAGTCCACTTCATTGCCGTAGAACTTTAGAATTTCCGTCGGTTGGTCTGGAACGATCGAGACGTCAAATCTATTCAGGTAAGGTAATCTTCTGCCCAGGCTATCGACCATCGAATAGTTTGGATTGCGCGTTAATTCAACCCGCTGCGCTGGCAGGTAACGCGAAACTTTGAAGGGACCGCTCACCACTAAAGAAGACAGGTCAGTGTTCACGTCCCAGAATTTGCTGAATTCAGATACCGGTTTCTTTGTCACTTTTTCTAGAATGTGCTTGGGTGCAATTGCCACTCGCAAGCCGTTTAAAATCGGAGCGAATGGAACTGTGGTGCGAAATTTCACTGTCAGATCGTCGACCTTGATCACGTCTGGAAACTTTCCATGCACAGATAGAACATCACGATAGCTGGAGTTGCCGTACCCTTTTCGCACGATCGTGTCGAAGGTGAAGACGACGTCGTCAGCTGTGAGCGGATGTCCATCAGACCACTTCAAACCTTTGCGCAAAACGAAAGTAATCTCTTTCTTGTCGTCACTGATGCTAAAATTCTTCGCCAACTTCGGATAGTACTGGCCGGTCCATGGATCTGGCGCCAGGAGATCTTCGTACATCAACTGGCAAATGCCATCGCTCTCTACGTCAGCGGCTTGCCATTTGTTGAATGTTTTTGGACCTTGCCCGAACGTGCTGACGGTGAAAGTGCCACCGAATTCTCCTGGTTCGCCTCGCGCTTGCCAGAATTCCGCGATCGGTTGATGTTCGACTTCGGGAATTACTTTATCCCCGGTAGTTGCCGATGCTCGAATTAGTTTGAACGGTCGTGGCTGGGGTGTTTTCGCGACGTGCGACATGGCTGAATCTACAGTCGGCGTCGGGATGATTCCTGTGCGAGCAGTCTCTTTGGATGCACCGGGTTCACTGTTCGTGGTCGGCGAAGAGCTAGTCGTAGTAGCTGTCGCAGTAGTAGTGGTGGTCGTGGTTGTGGTCACCCCGGCACCGCTACCGGTCGCTCCCGGAATGTTTTTGTCAGCACCGCATCCCATCAACAAAAATGACAGCACCATGACTGGTGCCAGCAGGGTCGGCATCAGCGCAACAGAGGTGGAGCGAAGTGGTCTTAGCTGGCTCACTCTCCTTTCTTCCAAACCTCTTCAATGTTGTGGATGCCGCTGGTGTACTGCGACAACGTCGTTGGAACGTAGTTTTGCAGGGAGTTTCGTGCCGCGACTATAGTTGCCGGAGTAACCAGGTAAATGAATGGCGCTTCGTCATACGCGATTTGCTGATACTCATCGTAGATCTTGTGTCGTTCCGCTTTGTCTAGCGTCTGAGCACCTTTACTGAACAGTTCGTCTAGTTTCTTTTCCCATGGTCTCGCGTCTTTGACTACGATGTTTCCAGAAGCGTCTGGTTGTCGCTCGTCAAACATGTGCATACGTCCATTAGATTTCCAAACGTTAGCGCCGTCATTCGGTTCCAGCGCATCGCCCGGAGAGAGGCTCATTAAGCAACATTCCCAGTCGCCTGAAGTGACTTTGTCGTTCAGAACGTTGAATGCAATCGGCTGGAAATTGACCGTTATACCGAGTTTTTTCATGTCGTTCACCATCATGTTGCCGATGAACTCGTAGAACGTGCTTCCGGCGGATGTGAGCATGTTGATTACAACTTTATTTCCGTCTTTGTCATAAAGAAATCCGTCAGGCTTTTTCTCGAAACCAGATTTTTTTAGAAGAGACATCGATAGTTCGTTGTCTGTTTTAAAAGGCTGCAGCTTCGAATTGAAGTAAGGGCTGGCTGAAGGCTCTGCTGTGAACAGCGTTGAGCCGATTCCTTTGAAATAGTTGTCGACGATTTCTTGTCGGTTGATAGAGTGATTGATTGCCTGCCTGAAATTAGTGTCGTTGAACCACTTCGATTTGATCGGCGAAACAAATGGTTTGTGAGTTTTTTCGTTGTCACGGCGATTCATATTCATCATGACAAAAGTGGTGCCGATCGACGGACCAAGGTTGTAGAGCTTGAAATCGCCCTTCTCTTGCTCTGTGAGTAACTTTGGTATGTCACGCGCTCTGACAACGGTAAGGTCTATTTCCTTGCCGATGAATTTCAACAAGTTAGTATTGGGATCAGGCACAATCAAGAACATAAGTTTTTCCAGATACGGAAGTTTCTTTCCGTCGCTGTTTACCATGTAATAGTTCTTCGTTGCTTGCAGCTCGACCCTCTGTGCTGGAACGAAGCGCGCGAGAGTGTAGGGTCCGCTGGTGACCAGGGTTTTGGGGTCGATGTTTGACGACCAGAGTTGTTGAAATGCAGACCGACCGTCTTTGCGTTGCAGTATTGGTTCGATCACGTGCTGAGGAGCAATTGCAATTCCAATCTGCCGTAAGAAGGGCGCAAACGGTTTAGGTGTGACGAATTTGTTGGTCAGTTCGTCTACCGCTGTGACCGTCGGTAGTTTGCCATCGACGCTAACGACGTCGCGAAGAGAAGCGTTGCCATATCCGCCGGCAATCAATTTATTCCAGGTGAATGCAACATCGGCTGATGTAATCGGTTTGCCATCCGACCATGGAAGTCCCTTGCGGAGCTTGGTTGTGTATGTGACACCATCAGGGTCGACTTTAAAGCTTTCAGCCATGTCTGGAATGACATCGCCTGTCCATGGGTCTATCGTCACCAACCCCGAAAATAGATGGCTGGCAAGCAAAGTAGAACCAGTGTCTTCAGCCGCCCAGTAGTTGAACGTCTTAGGGTCGGTGCCGACCATTGAGCGCACCAGGGTGCCACCAACCTGTCCGACCGGGAACCGCCCGACACGCATCTCTTCGCCTTCAATCAGTTTGGTTTTGTAAGGACCAGGATTGGGCGGAGAGACTATAGCGAGAGGACCTTTGTCAGCAGACGTTTCAGTCGTGGTTGTCGTTGTCGTAGTTGTAGTACTACCAGTGGTGCTTGGGACTTTATCTGCTCCGCACCCAGAAAGTGTGGAGGCAATCAACAGCGTACTAAGCGTAACTGTGAGCGCTTGAAAACGCTGGCGTCTTTTGAGATTCATTGGTCACCAAGAGATTGATTGGATGCAGCCCAATTCTAAATCATCTCGGTATATTTATCCTGATTCGATGCTCTTGATTTGCTCAGTGCTTATTGATTTGGTCGAGCTTTACAGGGTGCAACAAGCCGTCCCAGATCCTTTTTGCGTCTCGGTGAGTGTTGTAAAAGGCCATCAAATCTTTCTGCTTGATGCGCACATCGCTGAGGTTAAACATGACTTTGGCTGCAGCTTCGCTTTCATTGGTGTCGACGAATTTTTGTAAGGCTGAGTCAAAGTTTGCGGCGGCTAATTCGAGGTTTTCGTCTTTCAGCGCCATCAACCCCATGCGGTTGTATATAACACCTTCGTTAGACAGGGCGATACGCTTGAGAGTTCTCTTACGTTCCAGTTGCTCGAAAGCCTTGAGGGAGCCATCGAGCATCTCTGAGGCGACCTGTTTCGAAGGCTTCTGCACGTAAACTCGTCTTCCTAGTTGTAAGCTCAGCATCGGTACCTTGACCATTTTGATACCGTTCGCATCGCAGCTGTTTGCAAACTGAGACGCTTGATAATAAGTCAATGCTTTAATGCTCGGAGCGATATTCTCGATCTCGAGCAGTTCTGTCAAAATCGGCAACCCTGCTTGTAATTTTTCAGGGCGTGAGGAAAAAAGTTCCAGCAAGTTTCCGAGATTGGTCACAACTAGTGGCGATGTTGAGACATTGTAATCTCGAAAGCCGTTGTAGGCCTCTAAAGCCACATTCATCGCGTTGTTTTCGATGCTGCCATCTTTGAGGAAAGCGCTGTCTAACTTCGTTCCATCTCCAGTAGACATGAGACAAGTTGCTATCGACGCTTCTATTTCTGCATTCTCGTATTGCAGCGCAAACTTGTTTTGTATTGAGGTGTTGATGGCTCTTTCAAACGCGTCAATCGCTTCGCCATAATCACCTGTTTTCATGAAATATTTGCCGTAACGACGAAGTTGATTGTAGTAGTCTTCAGGTGTGTGCTCCTTAGCTTGCTTCAATAAGACACTGTAGAAGACAACGTTGGTGTCATGCGAGCGTTCAGAGTTATTCAATTTTTTCAGGCTTTCACTTAATACTGCCTGTGCCGAGGCGCATTGCTCAGTAGTCTTATCTGACATGCTCGCTTCGGTGTCAGCGCTAGTTAGATTTCGGTTGATGATAAGCTCTCTGTCAGCCGGTGATGGGTCACCAGACGTACTGACCCAATAGTACGAATATGAAACGACGATCGCACCGAGAACCATCAGTAGTGGCGCTGCCACCCAAAATAGTTTTCTTGATGAAAGAGCGGCAAGTTTGTTGTCGAATTTTCTTCCTTTGTCCGCGGCTTTGATTCCCAGCTTTGCTGCCAGTTTTGACCCTTTCTGAGTGCCGCACAATTCAGTCAGATCGTCTCTCAGTTCGATCATGCTCTGATATCGCTGCTCTGGAACCTTGGCCATGCTTTTTTGCAGAATTTGATCGAGTCGAAGCATTAGTCGCGGGTCGGCTTTAATTCCAGTCAATGCCGGTGTAGCAAGGTTCGTATGCTTATACATAGTCTCGAGAACGTTCTTGCCCTCATGCGGAACCCTTCCGGTGAGAGCCTCGAACATCAGGCAACCCATTGAGTAAATGTCAGATCTCGCATCGAGCTGCAGCCCCATACATTGTTCTGGACTCATGTAGTATGGGCTGCCAAAAACGTCTCCGGTGGCTGTGAGTTTTAGAGATTCACTACCTTCCATGAGAATTTTTGCGATGCCGAAATCGACTACTTTTACATAATCGGTGTCGCCATCGGATTCGATCAACATAATGTTGCTAGGTTTCAAATCTCGATGAACAATCCGCTGGTCATGCGCGTGGGCGAGTGCAGAACAAACTTGCAAAAAGATGTGGAGGCAGCGGAAAGGATCAATTTGCCCGCATTCTTTGATCTCTTCCGAGAGCGAGCGTCCATCAAGATAGTCCATCGTCAGGAACGGTTGTCCATCTGCTGTGACACCCATGTCTTGCACCGAGATCGCATTGGGATGATGAAGTCGGCTAGCGGCTTTAGCTTCTTGCTGGAATCGGCGAACAGCGTTCTCATCCGCTAATAGATGCGAATGCATGAGCTTGAGTGCCACTATCTTCTGGGTAAGGACGTGTCTGGCTCGATAGACGGCGCTCATGCCACCTTTGCCTGCCAGGTCTAAGATTTCATAACGTTCAGAAATAATCGTTCCGATAAATTTATCAGGACCAGGGGCGCTTTGCTCACCCGATACCATCTGTTCTTCAGGTACGGATATTGGCCTCTCGAAACGATTTTCTTGTTCTTCTTGATCTTTTGGAAACTGCTTCTGGTGCACGGCTTGACCTTTGTTTTTGGCTCCCAGTTCGTGACTCCCTGCGTCAATATTATCAGAGCCTGGCGCCCCTCCGCATTAGTACCATGCCCCGTGCACGCGATCTGTAAGCGCCCCAGCCGGCCCGGTGTGCCTGATGGAGCGATGCCTATTTAGTGTTCTTTTTTCGGAGCTGTTTTGTGAGTAGAAGCGTGTTTCGTCTGTTCAGGCGAACTCGCGTTAGAAGAGGCGTCGAGCAGGTTTTGCAATCCAATCGAGGCCGCGTACATGGCGATAAACCCGAGAATGAAACAAGCAACTATCACTATCTTCTTTTTTACCAACTGACGCTCGCCAGCCAGCATGCGCCTTTCGATGCTAACCCCTCGGTTTAACTTGCCGAGATCGAGAGCAAGTTCTTCGACTGATTGATAACGATCGCTTGGACTTTTCTCCATCGCTTTCAAAATGATCATTTTCAGGTCAGCGGGAATTTTTAAGGCTGGGTCCATCTCTGGAGGTGGTGCGTTTATATGCATTGTGATTATGTCGATCACAGATTTTCCGAGAAATGGTGGCACACCAGTTAGTGTGAAATACATCACGCATCCCAACGAATAAATATCCGAGCGTCGGTCGATAGTTAGACCCCGTGCCTGTTCTGGACTCATGTATAGAGGAGTTCCGATAACTGTTCCAGAGCGGGTTAGTCCGCCTGAGATGCCTACATCTTCGTCGCTCAACATTTTTGCAATGCCGAAATCAAGCAGATGCACTGCGGTGCGTCCTTGCTCATCGAATCCGAGCATGATGTTTTCTGGCTTCAAATCACGGTGCACCACTTTGTTCTGGTGGGAATGCATCAGCGCGGCAGCAATTTGTTGAAAAATTTCGAGCGCATTCGACACAGACAGTTGCTTGTCGCGGCTAACTTTGCGACCAAGACTAATTCCTTCGATCCAATCCATCACCAAATACGGTATGCCGCTTGCAGTCAAGCCAAAGTCGTGAACGCAGCAAATGCGGGGGTGTTTTAGCGAACTAGCCGCTTTCGCCTCGAACATAAAGCGATCCAGAGCTCTTTGATCGTGGTCGAATTCGGAGCGTAAAACTTTCACCGCGTATAGAGAATGCGTGTAGCGATTCCTCGCCTTGAAGATAAAGCCCATTCCGCCTTCGCCAACTTTTTCGAACAGTTCGTACTGGGGCGGCAGTTCTGCGGCAAGTTGACTGGCACGGGTTTGATAATTTTGTAAGCGCGCACGTTCCGGCTGGTTGGGCTCCACCTGGGTCCGTTCAAGCGGGGTCGGTTCCAGGTGGCTCCGTTCACGGTCCATTTATTTCAGTTCCATCTCAGGTACGATTGTCGCTTTTGCAGATTGTGCATCGGTCGTTCCGCTGGTTGTCTGGGCGGGGCTTGTGGCGATTGCAGGAGTGCCAGCCTGGACGGGAGCGACCGGAACCGCGGCGCTGGGAGCTGCATCAGTGGGGGCTGGACTCGCTGCTTCCAGAGCATCGGCTTCAGCGTCTCTGTGGAGTTTTCGCAACAGCTCCGCGTAGGTCGACACCGCTGCCCGGCGCTTTTCACGGGGTATCGCCGGTGAATTCATCGCTAATGCTTCTCGCAAGACCGGCTCGGCACTTGTGTAGTCATTTTTCACAATAAATAAGTTAGATAGATCAACCTGAGATCTCAGCACAGCTTGTGGATCGGGCACTTTGGCTGATTTTGAAAAAGCAAGGATAGTCTTCTGAAAATCGATTGCCTCAGCCAGGTTTCCTTGCTGTTTGGAGATGGTGACAAGGTGCTGAAGTGCAGGAACGCTTTTGGGACTGCCTGGACCGTCCCGCAGCGCAACAACTTTCAAAACGTAGGTGAACGACTTTTCTGCCTCTGACCAGCGCTTCTTAGACTCGAGCTCACAGCCAAGCTTGGTATATTGCTCGATTGCTTTGGTCTGGGCAAGAGTCGCTTTTTGCGCTTCCAGCATAGCTTCATAAGACTGGCGTACAACCTGCCCATGACCTCGACTCGCTGCCAGACCTGCTCCCAAGCCCACCGCAGCTGCGTGGACCGAGCCGAATTCCATCGTTCCTTGCGCCTGCGATGGCAGTTGCAGAAAGAGCGGCAATATTAAAAGCAAATGGACTCGACGCTTTTGCATTGGGCAGCTCGGATAACGTCTACTTAGCTATGCCCAGAAAACGGCCCGAAAATAACGGATTCCAGTTTTTTACAGTTTAAAATCGCGTCTGGATTTTGTTTGTTGACCGGGTTGGTATCTCTTTTGGTGGCATAGCTGTTTCACCGCTGTTCCACCGATTTTCGCCGCAGCTGCCAAATTCTTTCATTTATTACGGATTGATTACAAGAAGCTAGTCGTTCAATTGGCTCATATATATTGGAACTAACAAAGAAAGCGAATAGAAAGAAGAAACGCAAAAGTGAAGATAAGAACACTAAAGAAAAGAATTTGTTGGTCGTACGTGACCCAACCGTGATGCAGTAACACCGATGTTGTTCGTTAGAACTAACAGAAGCCGCACGATTGCTTGAGCACGTGCGGACCGTTTGAAGAATTTTCAAAAATGAAAAAAGGAGAAGCGCAATGCAATTGCCTAGATTGTTTGTGTCACTGTTTTGTATTACATCGTTATCTGCTTGCACGGTTATCGAACCAGGACAGCGTGCAGTCAAAGTTTCGCTTGGTCAAATGGATCGCAACCTGTTAACTTCAGGAATTCAATTCTACAATCCATTGACTGACAAAATTAACGAGTACTGCGTCAAGCAAGATACGAAAGACGGTCAAGCTGATCCTCTAACTGCTGATCAGCAGCCGATCAACATCAGCTACAAGGTTTTGTACCGCATACCTGAGGGACAAGTTTTGATCCTCTACGAAAAGTACGCAGGCGATCCCTTCGACCGACTTGTTGCACCACAAGTGCAAGAAGCGTTTAGACAAGTAGTTTCGCAATACAAAGCTGATGCTGCCACCAAGAATGTCAACGTGATCAAAAATCAGGTGTTAGCTATGGTGCGTGAAAATGTGAAGGGATTGGTCGAAGTGGCCGACATTCCAATTACGCACGTGGGATTGCCCGAAGTTTTGCAGCAAGCAATTGCGCAAAAACAAGTAATGGAACAGCAAGCATTGCAGAAATCATATGAGTTGGATAAAGCAAGGAAAGAAGCCGAAATCACCGTCGCAAATGCGCAAGCACAAGCTAAGTCCATCGAGCTACAAAGCCAGGCTTTGCAGAAATCACCAACCCTGATCGAGTGGGAACGTGTGAAAAAGTGGGACGGCGTTTTGCCAGACACGATGATTGTGTCCGGTGGCTCATCGGGTGGTTTCGCAACGATGCTACAGATGCAAATGCCTAAACCAAAAGAAGAGCCGAACCGCCATAAAGAAAATAAGTAATTCAGTTTTTGAAAGCACATTTTCGAGGAGTATCTAATGATAGTTATAGAGCTGCTAGCCGGGATCCTGGTCGCGATAGTTGTAGTCACAGGCATCATGAAGGTTGCTGCACCGATCGCTGATGCATTTTCTGAACGACTGAGGCTGAAGTTTCAGGAGCTAGGTCCGGAGCAAGAACGACAGTTCCAAGCCCGTATAGGGGCGCTGGAACAGCAAGTGAGGGAGCTTCAATTGCAGGTGGCAAATTTGCAAGCTGCGACAAATTTCAATACCGAATATTCGAAGCGAGGAAACGTCGACCAAGCTAGATTTGGCTAACAGCTCACGGCGACGAGTAAATCAGCCGAGTTTGGTCTAAACGCTGTCAGGTGTGCTTACAGTTTTTAGAGGCCGGTTTTTCTTTCGAGCGGTCAGGCCAGGATCGATTTTGTGACATGACCATTTCAGATTCGGGGTTTTCAAGTGAAGTGGGTGCATACTCAATTTACCGAGCTGCCGTTTCACTAGCGGTTGCGAGGTAGCTCCTCTCTTGCCCAATCAATCCCCAATCCGCCGGCAGACGCCGGCGTAACTTGCCGGCTGAAGCCAGTGCTCCAGGAGGTTACGATGAAACACGCCCATTCGACTCGCCCCACAGTCGATCAGGTTGCCTCAGACCTGGACGTTTGTGATATTTTTGACCTTTGCACCCAGGAAAATAAATTTCTTGGTGTGAGTATCGAGCCTTTCACATACTGCTTTACGTGCAATGTGTCGCTGATAAAAGCAGTTGTGCTGTGCATCTTCGCAGATCTTGTCTCGTACTCGCCTGCAACGGAACGCCCTAAAGCGATACGAGCCTCACGTGCAGTCCTTCCCGATTAAATTGAATCCCGAGTTGCCGTCGCCACTTTATCGACAGTTGGCTGACGCTTTTCGTGATGCCGTATCGACCGGTTTGCTCAAGCAAGGAGACACCGTACCGACCACTCGGAAATTGTCCGAAACGCTTGGTGTGTCTCGACAAACGGTGATCAGCGCTTACGAACTTTTGGTTTCGCAAAATGTTCTTCAAACCAGTTCAAGCGGAACGACGGTCCTATCTTCTCCAGACGTATTGACGAGTCAGCCTGAACTTCCTTCGGTTGGACTCTCTCAGCGGATTTCGGTATTCGCGAAGCGGGCTTGCCAGCTTGGCGAGCCCAGTGAGCTAGAAGATTTTTCAACCGGTGCGCCGCCGATTTCTCAATTTCCAATCAAGTTGTGGCGACGTCAGCTGGCGAAGCACGCCTTGAGGAACAGTGAGCTGTTGCAGCCATCGCAAGATTCGTTTGGTTTGCGGCCATTGCGAGATGCAATCGCGAAATATTTGGGACGGGCTCAAGGCATCGCCTGCAGTGGCGAGCAGATCTCGATACATTCAGGCGGTCATCCGGCGCTGGAATTTATCGTCAAGCTTTTGATCGATCCAGGCGATCGAGTTGTTGTCGAAGACCCCGGCAATGCTGGCTCGCGTCGCATTTTTTCTGCCCACCAGGCACAGTTGGTGCCTGTGCCCGTCGATTCAGATGGAATAATTGTCGAGCAACTGGTAGCTATCGATGAAGAGACAAAACTGCTCTTCATCAGTCCATCGCACCAGCAACCGACCGGAGCGGTTTTGTCACCATCAAGGCGTGAAGCGCTTTTGCATTGGGCTAATGAGCGAGATGTGATCATTGTCGAAAATCATTACGACAGCGAATTCCGCTACACTTCACGCCCCATGCCGGCGTTGCTGGGCAGCGATAATCAACGTGTAATTTACTTGTCGACATTCTGGAAAGTGTTGGGACCAGTGGTTCGAAACGGTTTCACAGTTTTGCCGAAAGAACTTATTCCAATCGCGAAATCACTTCGACAAGTCGCAGAACGAGATGCACTATCTTTGATCGAGCAGCATGCAATGGCTGATTTTATTGATGATGGAGATCTTGAACGTACGATCAAGCGAAACAAGACAGTCTATCTCGAGCGACGCAACGTTCTTATTGCAGCGTTGGCCGGGCGTCTTGCCAAACACGTGTACTTCTCGAAGGAAGCGGCCGGCTTGCATCAATATGTTCGCTTCGATAATTTCAAAGAGCAGTCAGAAATTCTTGAATTGGCCAGAAAAGCGTCGCTTCCACTTATCCCAATTGATTCATACTATCTAAATCCCAGAGTTTCAAATGAGTACGTCGTGCCGTTTGCCCAAATGACTCCTGAGGAGATAACTGATTCAGTTCAAAGTTTTACGGAAGGCTTCTTCAGTTGAATAAACAGCTGCCAGCAGAATTTAGAGCTGAAATTGGAGAGCGTTTTGCCTCAGATTTTTTGACGAAAGAGGCCTCAGACCTCGAAACTTATGGGCGTGATTGGACGCGCATTTACGACGCTGCGCCGTCAGCCGTGGTGTTTCCTCGTACAACGGAACAAGTCTCGGCATTTTTGAAATTGTGCTCTCTCCACAAGATTGCGATTGTGCCTTCAGGTGGTCGAACTGGGCTCTCGGGCGGTGCTGTGGCGGCAAATGGCGAAGTCGTTCTGTCGCTGTCACGTATGAATAAGATTCATCCCGTCGACCTGCTCTCGTCTACCGTGCGGGTGCAAGCCGGCGCAATCACTCAGGCTGTACACGAGCATTGCGAGCCACTGGGTCTGACTTGGCCGATTGATTTTTCAGCTAAGGGGTCAAGTCACATCGGTGGCAACATCTCCACAAACGCAGGTGGTCAGAGGGTTATTCGCTACGGATTGACTCGTCACTGGGTGAATGGATTGCAGGTCGTCACCATGAACGGTGACATTTTAGAACTAAACGGCACGTTGCAAAAGAACAACACAGGTTTGGATCTCTGCCAGCTTTTCATAGGCACTGAAGGAACTCTGGGAATTATTACTGAAGCGACGTTGAAGCTCACGCCGCTGCCCGTCCATACAGAGCTCTTTTTCTTTGCTACCAACAATTTGTCGAGTTCACTGGAGTTGCTTCGACATACCAAACTGCATGGACCGTTTACGATTTTGACGTTCGAGTATTTGACCGATGACTGCTTGAACAGCGTGTTGAAAATGGGCAAGCACAAAAGCCCGTTCGAGACTGCGTCTGACAGCTATGTTTTGTTGGAAGTGGAATGTGTAAATACCGAGGCTCAAAAAGAAAAACTTGACGATTGGATGCGCACGGCTCTGGAGAACGATCTAATTGTGGACGGTGTTTTGGCTCAATCGCACGAAGAGCGGAATGACCTCTGGGCGCTGCGCGAAGTTGTCAGCGAAAGTCTCAGCGCGCAAGGATTGGTGCACAAAAACGATATAGCATTGCCGATTGCAAAACTCGATGAATTCGTTAAAGCGATGCAGTCACTCTTTGCAAAGAATTATTCCAACCTCAAACTATTTTTGTTTGGACATTTAGGCGACGGCAACTTCCACGTCAACTTTATGAAGCCGGAAGATATGGAGAAATCAAAGTTTCTCGAAATTTGCAGTGCTGCCGATTTAGAAATGTTTGCAACAGTGAAAAAATTTGGCGGAAGCGTTTCTGCGGAACACGGAATTGGTTTGCTGAAAAAGAAAGCGCTCCAATACAGTCGCACACCTGCAGAACTTGCCATTTTTAAGCAAATCAAGCAATCACTGGATCCGCTCAATTTGCTCAATCCAGGAAAGATTTTTGATTAGCGATTCGAATTGTGCTCGCAACCTTGTTGGTCCTGAAGCACCGGATCAGTGCTCAATAACCGCCTGGACGACTTGCCACCTTAGCGACTCCCGACATTCCATGCCCTCCGTAACGGGCTTCTGCGTAGCGGATGCCTGCAACAAGATTGGACAATGGGTCGTGGATATTCGAATTTAGTCCGGGAAGCGCATAGCGTTGGAATGTCGATTCGATAGTTTGCATCAATCCTGTTGACGGATGCCCCGCTCTAGCGTTTGAATCCCAATTGTTAGTGATGTTCGGATTCCAACTGCTTTCTCGTGTGACGATTGTATTCACGGCAGCTTCGTTTTGCGGTGTTACCGGTACGCCTGCTAGTTCAAGGGCTCGGTCGATCAATTCCTTTCGAGCGCCTTCCGGAACGTGGCCGCCCACAGCATGTCTGTCGAAGCCTCCGTCTGCTCCACCATGGGCTTCAGCACTTTGATTGAACCCGTTGTAGTGACCATGGTCGTAACGCATGCTCGCATAGGCTCTTTTCAGGCGCTCAGATTCGTGCGGTGCGTGGCGACTGCTGCTTACGACCGTGTGATTGCCTTTGGGATTCTGCTTGTCATCTGATACTACTTCGTAGTCATGCTTGACCTTGTGGTGCTTGTCGACGTGATCGTCTTCGATCAACCTTAAGTGGGGCAGCAGTCCCTTCTTGTGCAGGTCTTCGTTGATCCTTTGCAGATCTCTGTGAAACTCATGAGGATGTTCCTTACGCAGGTGTTCAAGGTCTTGAAAGACATGCTTGAAGTTGTGCGGATTCTTTCTTAGATGCTCCTCGATGTGCCGCTCTGTCTCACGCAGATGGCGATTGTGCTCTTGCTCGGGGGTGTCACCATGCTGATGACCGTGCTGATCGTGGCGTCCATGCTGATCGTGATGTCCGTGCTGATCGTGGTGTCCGTGTGCGCCATGCTCATGATGAGCGTGATGACCACGATGTTCGTGTTGGCTCTGATGATCGCGGAAGTGTTCAGCCACGCTTGGTGGACTCCATCGGTTGATTAGTAAGTGTCCATCACGATGCAGACGGCAAGTCCGTACCAAATCGTTGGCTGGCAACGATTTTAAGCGAATTTGAGGTGCATGTGGAATGACCATATCAAAACACTTGTGTCGCGCGTGTGACATTGCTGTGTCATGAGTCTCTTAATCGAGATTTTTTCGAGGATATTTGAGCGTTAGGACTTACCAGGCTGCAGTACTTACCAGGTTCACCAGCCCACCCCATCGTAAATCCAGCCAGCCCAATAGAACGGATGTTTCCAGAGTCCATTAGGATTGTTGCGAACCGACTGTTGAGCTGTTCTTAAAGCTAGTGCCGGTGGCATTGGCGTGGTCTTATTCCAGAGATTCAAGTAAAACTGTTTCATCAGCTCGCGAGTCGCGTCGTCGTCCACCGGCCACAGCGACATGACGACACCCTGAACGCCTGCACCGACAAGCGCTGCGCGCAATCCCATCACACCCTGCCCATCGTACCCTTTGCCTCGACCTGTATTGCAGGCAGAGAGCACCACTGTGCTGCAGCGACTCAGGTTTTGTCCGACCAACTCTTCTGCTGTTAAATGATCGTCTGCATCTGTATCGCCATTGTTCGCGGTGCCACTCATTTGCTTGTTGATAGTCGGGGCAACCAGGATGCCTGACGAGAGTAAAGGGTCTCGCTCCATGAGCACAGCATTGGCTGAGTCGATAACTCCTGTACTTCTTATTGCCCGCGACAATCCAGCGTTCGCAATGCTCGGCGCAGTACTATTTGATTTTGACGATTGGTTGAAGAATCCATGTGTAGCGATGTGCGCAAATGTCGCCTTGCTCAAATTTTGCAGCACGGATTCCTTTGTCGCATCACTGCCGGTCAACTGCGTCAGGTGAAATCCCTTGTTTTGAGCCTCTTTTGCAATCTCTACGACTTCTTGTTCTGTGCCTGGCAAGTACAAATCTTTATTTTCAAATTTGATACCACCGACAAGTAACACATCTTTTTGAACATCGCTGTCACCTGTTTTGCTGGCACGACGATTTAGATTTAGAAATGCGCGAGGGCTATCGACTTGACTGAGAATCACGTTTTCGTGAGCATTTTCCAGCAGAACGCTCCACGGCAAGGTGGACAAACGTGCATCTGGACAGAGCCATAATTTCTTGACCGTAGAAGGCAGCGCTGCTTTGATTGGATTCCAAATTTTGTCGCTCACGCCACTGCTGAGAGAATCAAGGGAGACAGTATTTGCGCTCGATGCGCGAGGAGCGTCGAGGCTCAGGTCGCGCACTTTTCCGCTAGGGTTGGCCATCGCCTGTACCCAATTACTGACTGCTGTGTCGAGTTGTGCCGCGTCAGAAAAACGTACTTCTTTGGTGCCACCGCTTTTAGTGCAGACGAATGCCACATAAGTCGGAGTGCCATTATCAAAATTTTGAAAATGAACTAGGTCGACGAAAGCTTCGTCGACTGCGAGCGAATTTGCCAGATCTCTCGCGGTGCGATCGAGCGCGGCGTCAGTAGCAGTGTCAGCTTTCCGGGTGACCGCTAACCTTCTTTCAATTGCTTCCTTTTTTGCCGTTAGATCCTTTGCGGAAAGACTCTGCTTCGACCCGCTTGAAATCTGGGACAGCTGTTTTCTAATCTGCTGTATCTCTTTGATCGACTCTGCATCGCTTGCTATAACATCTCGAGCCCGACGTACTGAATCAATCAGAAGTCCTTGCCAGCGTATTAGATATTGAAAAGACTCAGACGCTGATTCGTTTCCAATTGCGTACGTCAGCAGCGGATCAATCTGATTGCCGATGCAGGTAATGAAAGCACATTGCTCGGCAAAGGAGAGCTGCGGAAAAGCCGTCTTCATGTACTTGTCCAACGACTTGCAAGCAGTCAATACGTTACTTGTTGAAGAACTAGAACTCCCTGATTGGCACCGTGCTATTAGGTTCAAGTCATCAACTGCACCAAGAATTCCAGTTGTTGACTTGTCTTGTGTCTGATGAAAATTCCAGGCTTGACGAAACTGCATTTCGGCTGCGTCAAGGTTGTGATCATGCATCTCGATCTTGCCGAGCAAATCATGAGCATTAGCTAGTTCGATTTCGCCGACGTAAGTACCTCGTGTCTGATTCGATAAGACGTGCACCGCTAATTCGGCGATTTTCTTTGCTTCCTGCATGCGATTTTGTAGAAACAGAATTTTTGCTAGTTCCAAATAATGTTGTTGAATTTCTGTGACGTTCGGCTTCCAGTGTAATGGCGAGACAAGCAGCCTTGCGTATGTCTCTGCGCCTAACAAATCGTTTCGCTGCACTGATAGTTCTGCGAGCAGTTGCACGCAGCTCAATTGTGTTTTTCCGTTTTTGAAATATTCTGGTCCTTCGCTTTGTTTGAATAGTTCCTCAGCCTGTTTGGCTTCTTCCCAAGCTGTCTCTGTGTCTCGCTGTTTGAAGTTTAGACCGGCCTTGGCCACTAGAAGTTCGCCAAGAGCGTTTGTATTATTCTGAGCTTTTGCTAGAGTCGAAGCATCATCATAGATGAGCCTCGCTTTACCGAAATGCCCCAAAAGCTCGAACAATTTCCCCAGATCTCGCATCTCGAAAATATTCTTGTTTTCACCGTCGAAAGCCAGGTTTGCCACTTCTGTGGAGCGATCTCTGCCCTCTTCTGTCTCCAGACCGGCAAGCAGATATGCGAGTCTAATCTGAGCAAATTGCCACGACTTTAATCGCGGGTCGTGTTTTTCACTCATTTGTTTCCAGTCATTGTATGAACTTCGTGCTGGCGCACTGTAGTCGGCACCCAGGCTCGCTAAAAGGTAAGCCAGCAAATATTTGTCGTGCGCAATCTGTGGAGAGCAGGGTCCCTCCAGCCGCTCTCGAATTGAAATTGCTTTTTCCACTAATGCAATCATGTTTTCGTTCTGATTTGAAAAGGATGGAAATGCGACGACCAAATCTTCTAAGAATTTCGCGTACGCAACTGAGTTCGGATCGATGTTTTGTTGAGTATCAGTAATGCATTGATGCATGTCGCTCATGCGGTTGAAATACTTTTGGTAAAGTCCTTTTGCAGCTTTCCGCTGTGCTTCAAAAGTCGTTTGCACGAATACATTTGTCACAGTGGTCCATTCGTAAGACGATTTAAGCGCTTTTCTAAAATATGGTTCTGCATCGGCGGCTCTTTTCATCGAGACCAGTGTTTCGCCGAGGCTGCGAAGGGTCGGAGCAATGCCGTATGCGCTTACGTCATTGCTGGAGTCAATCTGTAGAGCTGCGCGAAATTCTTGTTCTGCTTGAGGAAACTTCTTTTGTTTTTGATAAACTCCACCAAGAGATGTATGGCAATTCGAGCTGCTTTTTTCTAGTTTTGCGGTCTTCAATATTTCGATTGCTTTGACCAAATTATTTTCAGCCAGCTGTAATTCACGACTATCTTTATAGAAATCACCTAACTCTCGGTAGGCTTCGGCCAGCTGGGCTGGGTCTTTGAGGCGCTCTCGGGCCGCTATGACTTTTTTGTATAGTTCAGCCGCTTCTTTGTACTGTTTACGCTGCGCGTATACGTCCGCCATAAATGATTGAAAGATTGCTGTCTGTTCCTCGTCAGTTTTACTGGCGAGCCCCATTTTGATAAATCTCTCGGCTTCTACATCTCGTGATTCCTGGCGGTAGAGGTCTGATAGTTGTAGCAACGCGTTTATTCTCAACATGTTTTGCGTTTGGGGCAGTTGAGCCTCAGTGTAGCCTTGCGCTTTCAACGTAGCCGTATGCGCTGGTTTTATCTCCGCTATAGCGAGGGCTCTCTTGGCGATTCTTTCAGCATCTGAACGTCGGAACAGGAAGTTGTACTCCCGAGCTAGATCTACCAGTGGAGTTACGAGTTCTAAATTTTTTGTGTCGTTTTGTTCGAGTTTTTGAACGATTGCCTCGCGCTTTTTGATTGCTTCTTCGTAGCGTCCCTGATCGCTAAGCACATCTGCTGCATCACGTTCGCTCTTCCACCAGACAGTCTGCGCATATAGCGGCACTGAATTGCACAGAAAAATTGCAGTTGAGAATAGGGCTAGTGTTGTGCGGCGAAACAAATTGAATTACTTCTCCGGTACTGCGGCACTTGTTTCAATTGGTGGATTGTTTCGCATTGAGGCTCCGCACTACTCACCTTTGCCATTTTAACGGGTGGCGGTTTCGTAAGCACGCGGAACGACGGTTTCATAAGCTGAGCCCGACATTGCTGTTGACAACGGCTCGAATTCTGCTAGACTGCTTTTGCCCACATAATAGTCCTGCCCCCAAAGTAGCTCGTCGTCTATTGCTCCACAATAGATTGCGTACTGCATTGAATCCGCCCGCAATTGGCAACAGCCAACTGCAAATTTCTCTTTGATTTTTGGCGAGCTTTTTACTATGTCACCACCTCCTCCAGAAACAACAGACCGCGTGCAACAGGCTGTCAGCCGCATTGAGAGCGCCAGTCAAGGCGGCCAACTCAATCCTGAGAAGTTGCACCACGAACTGTTTGAACTTAGAAAACAGGATTCAACTAATGGAACAGTTGATAAAGCAGCTTTCAAAAGCGACCTTGCCGCGGTGACAAAACAACTTCATCAAGATGGGATTTTGCCCAACCTTGATATTGTAGAGACCGGCAATTCACACGTCGCTTTTCGTGGAATCAGCACTCCGGGCTCTTCTCCGGTTGATGGCAGCGAAAGTCTGGTGACGAAAGCGCACGGCACCACATTTACGTATGACAATCAGAACCACGTTCAATCGTGGTCAACGAAAGATGGTGACACCTGGAAATACAGTGCCAAAGATGGAAAGTATCACGAATTCGAAGACGGCAAGAAAACTGGCAAAACGACCACTGATGTAATCACCCTCGACGCAAAAGGTCGGGAGGTTGCCACTCACTCCGATGGCAGCACAACCACTACAGCGGCATGGGGCGGCACAATCGAGCGCGATGCATCCGGCTTGATGACCAAAGAAACCAACGGTAAGTCAGTCAAAACTTTCGCCTACGAAAACGGTCAGCTTTCTGGAATGACAGTGGAAAAGAATGGACAGAAAACTTCTTACGCTAAAGCTGAAGATGGAAAATTCTACGCTTCAACTGACGCCGATCACAAAAATCCGCTCGACATTGCAATTGATTCTGCACACGCTGGCACTGTGAAAATTACCGATCGAAGTGGCGCGTCAACTGAAGAGAAATGGGGCGGTACTAGTGTTCATCGAGACAAGGACCAGCACCTCACATCGATCGAATATCGCAACGGCAACAAAGCAACTGACTTTTCATATGACGCTAACAATCAGCTAACCGGTTTTTCAATGACCGACAAAGACGGTAAATCTCATACCTATAAGCAGAGTAATGGAATGATCTCCGTTGACGGCGGCCAACCCATCGCTGGAACACTGACAGCCAATGACGCTGGACGTCTGCTTGTTACTCAGACTGGTGATGGGTCAGATCAACAATTTAAATCCATTCGATTCGATATGGGTGGCAGCGAAGTTGTATCTGGCAAATTTGGCGACAAAACAATGCCAGTTGAAATCACCAGCAGTGGTGGCAAGGTAAGTCACTTTAAATACGATGCGACCGGCATGCTCACTGACGTGGACGCCCGTGGATATGTGCTGCACAAAGAAGGTGGACAGTGGCTCGATGCTAACGGCGGAAAGCCCGCCGATGTCGTGCCGATGATTGAGCCTAACGGAACTTTCACCGCTATACACGGAGATGGAACCTACGAACAGTGGACGGCAGGTGGAGTTCACACAGAAGCTATTCCTGACACTCCGGAAGCGATTGCCAAAGAGGCGAAAGCAGTAGAAGAAGCTAACGCTGCTGCTAATGCGGCTCCTAGTGCAGATGGCGCTTCTTCAGATGCTGCCGTCGGTACCAGCGTTCCAGGCGATCCTACGCTCGCGGCTACCATCTGTCGTGACGCACGCAAGGTTGCGAATCGCATGGATTCGCATGGATTGTGTCTGAAGGGCGTTGCCACTGCTCTCGACATGGCTGGCACCAACAACATTCACGGTGGTTCTGCCTATATGGCAGCCGCCCGTCTTGCACGAGACGACCAATTTCAGGAGATTCCAGAGAATGCCAAGCTCAAGCCCGGCGACATTGTCGTGCATGGCACCACCTCTTCTAATCCCTATGGACACATCCTCGTCTACCTCGGAAACGGCATGGAGGCGAGCGATCACATAGCTCCGCTAACCAATATGAATTATGGAAGCTTTACGCGCGTTTTCAGGCCAACGGGGTGATAATGGTTTTTGAACTTGTCAGAAAAATCTCTTCGGCTCACTTTTCCCGTATATACGGGCGTTTTGACGATTCTACTCGTGCCCGGTTTCGAAATCACAAGACTGACACGAGCTTGACACGTTTTTGTCACGAAATCTCACTATTATCTCAATGTCCCTAAAGAAAAGCCGGTGGCTAATATGAATTCCCAAGCGAAGCTCGGAATGCGGTCTCGTCGTGGTCAGGCGTTAGCTGAAACAGCAGGTTTACTCTGCGTTTTCTTCATCTTCCTAACGTTTCCTCTTATGAATCTCGGTGCAATCGGCATGCGTGCCTGCTTCGTGGTCAACTCTGCCAAAGTCGGCGCAGAGAGAGCTTGCAAATCCTTGACTTACCAGGTCAAAGCTAACGTTCCAGACGGCACTCTCGCCAACAACACGCCGGCAGTGACTGTCGCCAAAAACGAAGTCACTCGTTATCTCGGCTCCTTCAGTGGTGCCAAATTGGTTAGCATCAAAACTGGTATCGTCGATATCAACAACATCACTGGTGAGAAAAAAGGACCTTTCTACACCCCGCTCGCCACACTGCCTCAAGAGAATCATACGTATTACGTAGACGTTCAAGTGAACGCTGAAACTGAACCACTACTTAGCTACAAAGGTGGAATGCTTGGCGACATCCCTGGCTTGACCGCACCGTTCCCGCTGTCGATGCACGGACAACGTGTCTTCGAAAATCCGAAAGGCTTGCAAATGTAATTTAGTTTTGCTCCAGCTTCTTCAATTCTCTATCGTTCAAGACTCTATTTTCTTTCAACGCGATGAGGTCAGCCATCTTCCTAGAATCAGTCGGAATGAGTCTCTCCGCCGCGGTAAAACAATCCCTTGCCTTTTGGAAACTCAACTTTCTTTCTTCAACCGTTTCCATCGAGAGTCCATTTAGATAATGCACCGTTCCTAAATTGATCTGATCCCTTGCGGATTTCGGCGAATCAGACTGATCGAGTTTGGCAATTTGTTCTAAAGTTAGCAGACATTTTTTGTAGTCACCGTTCTGTCGTTCAACTGTCGCAAGATTTTCGAGGTCGCTCAATGAATCATCGCCAGCCAACTGCAAGATCTTTTCAGCTAGTGATTGAGCTCGTGAAAACAAATTCTGCTGCTCGTAAATCGAAATTAGCTTGCGCGCCGATTCAAGATTCGCTTTGCTCAAAGTTTTTGTCGCCGTTTCAAGCCTTGTTTGCTCAGCGTTCAAATTCGACCAGCGTGTCTCGACGCTCATCAGCTTTGCCGGAGTTCGCTTATCGAGCAAATTCGCCAGGCTCAGCGCCACCAGCCAGACAACCAGACATGCTATCGCAAGTATTTTTATCCAGTTTGACTTGTTCATCGATTAGCAGAGAATGAGTATAGGGGATTAATCTTCAGTAATCTGAAGCTTTGGAAGAAATAAGTCGCACTCCCTTCGTATTATGGGGCAAATATTGTCGGTCGTCAGCTTGGGCAAAATGACAAAAATATCTCAGTCGCGGAAAATTGTCGGACAAGGCGTGCTTGCCCTCAGCGCTTTGGTGGGATTGATTATCATCCCACTAATTGGAATTTTTTCTTTTGAGATCGCCAGATATCAACATGGCGTGAATCAATTGAACGCAAACTGTGATTCTGCTGCTCTGGCTGGTGCGGCGATGCTAGTCACTTCGAAATATCAACGTAAGCAAGATCGCACTAAGCGATTTTCAGAAGCAACGAAAGCCGCTGAAAATGCATTCAAAAGTACTTTTAATCAAACAAACGCTCAATTGAATGACGTGCTCGGAAGCACGCTTCGAAGTGCAGTTGACGTTGGTAAAGACGGCACGCTAACGCTAGGCACTCAACCGGGCGACTGCACTTATAAGATTCAAACTGTTGACCCGAGCAACTTGAATGTTGTCGATCCAACCGATGACAAAGCGAAAGCGATCAAAGTCTCCGCGCAGTTTACGGCTCGTCCTGCTTTCTCGAAATTCCTCGGATTAGGCGCGCTTGTGCCGATCGTCAGTCGCGCAGTGGCAGGCATTCCGGTATTGGATGTGGTGGTATGTTTTGACGTGTCAGGAAGCATGGATGACTCGTCTCGCGTCGCTTTCGTCAACCGCAGATTCACAATTCCCAAACCTGAAAGCGATCAGATTGAGGCTTCATACAACAGTTACTTGGGCTCTCTACAGGCGCTGCAGAACTACATCGGCAGCTCCAATTACGATCCCAACGTATGCGCTGGTTACTACAATACTGCGCTGCAAAAATGGAATGCTTACAAAACATTGAGACTCACTCTTGCCGATCAAAAAGGCAAAGTGGAGTATGGACAGGTGCAAGTTGGAACACTGGCAGATTGTTTGTTCAATCCGCTTGCTCCGAACGGATCGCCTGTCAACACGCGCTATCCGCAGAATCTTAATCTCGTTAATTGGCAAAAGTTGCAGAGCAATGCCAATCCGAACTTACCTGCTTTCAATTATGCTGAGCGTCTTTATCAAGAGAGCGGTGGAACGAATCCCGGCGCTGCACCGGGAAACTTCGCTTGCGGCGGCAATCTTGGTCCTGGTTATCCATCGAACTACGGCTGCGCCTGTCCAAATGCTCCAACCGGTTTTACGGATTTGATTGTCAAACTCGATTCGACCATTGTCACCAATCCCGTGCAACCTTTGTTTGGTTCAAAAGCACCACAAACGCCGATTGCTGTACATGGGTTCGACAAATTCACTTACGTCAAAAAACGCGAGCCATTTAAAGGTCATGCGTATACGTTTGATGGAATTGGATATTTGGTCGAAGCCGAACGCGGCAATCTGGAAGTGTCGCGATTCAATCAACTGAAAAACAACCTCTTCAAGAACAATATCGCCGACGGAGAGTTGCCAACTCAGGGTAAAGATGGCTATCAATCAGCTTACTTCGAGATGGCTGAGGCGTACAGTCAACCGATTTCTTGCACAGTAGATGCGTTGCAGAATTTCTATCAAGCGTTGAATGGAGCCGGTGCCGATGTTCACTTTGGTCTAGTTGCCTTCGAAACTCAGGCAGCTCAGGGCACTCCGAGTGTCACTGATGTCGCGATTCCAGACATTGCTTTTAACATGCCGGTGATCAACCCCGTCAATATCAACACCTCTTCTCCAAATTATCCCACTCCGCCCCCAGGTCCGAAGAAGTATCCAATTTTGAGGATGCCCTTGCAGGCTTTGAAAGACCCGGTCAACGATCTGGTTCCAGACCCGACAGATGGTACCAAACCGAATCTGACGATGAACGATATTTTCGAGAATTATTTGACGCCACTTCGTTCAACAAATGTGCCAAAGGCTCTCGATGATGCTCTTGATACCTTAGGCAATAGTCCTCGCAAGGTTTATTCCAGACAGTGCATTATTTTGATCACAGATGGAATAGCAACTGTCACCATGAATGGTGACCCGGATAACGCTACTTCGATGGCACAGTCTCGCCAGCAGGCGCAACGTGCAAAGAATGCGGGTGTGCCAATCTATACGATTGGTGTGGGACAAAATCAAGCAGTGGAAGCCCTGCAAATTCCTTTTCTGGGAGACGAATTCACCTCGTCTCCCAATGGACTAGCGTCGTTGTCTGGTAATGGAGCTAGATTTTTCGCTGTCAACAGAAACAGTATCGTCGCCCCTGGTGGTGGACAAGTAAACGCAATCAGTCAGGCGTTTTTACAAGTCGCCAGAAGTTTGGTGCAGCTAATTGATTAAGCAAAAGAGCAGAAGTAATTGTAGAAATGTCCGCGGCATGTCAGCCGTGGAGCTAGCAGTTGGCTCATTTTTCTTTGTTGTGTTGACGCTGCTATGTGCGGATGTTGCTGTTTTGATTATCGCCAACGGCGTCAACAACGAAGCTTGTCGTGACGCAGCTCGAGCCGCTGGAATCGCCCCTCCGACCAAAGCCAAAGATGCGGCGATAAATGCGCTGACTGCGCACCAACGTGTGGACGGTCAATTTATCAAAAATTTGAAAATCGAAAAGTACTTGTACAACGGCTTAAAACCATACGGTAACGCCAACTCTCTCGACCCCGATAATCAACCGACCGTATTTGTCGCGACACGGCTGGAAGTTAAGTTGCCGGCACCGATCGTCTTTTTCGGTGGAGCTTCGTTCACCGGCACTGGTGGCAGTGGCGCGCTTGAATTTGAGAGCAGCTATCTCTATCCAATCTTGAATTTGCAATCATCGGTACCGTCTGACGTTTTCGATCCCGAGCACACCCAACAGTTTAACGGGCAGCTCTCCGAGGTTCCTGGCTTGTGTAATAATCCTCCGCCCAACTGTCCACCGGCTAACGGACCAGGACCAGGCACCGGTCCTGTAAATACTGGACCTGTAAATGGACCGGGACCAGTATCTGGACCAGGACCAGGACCGGGTCCAGGACCAGGACCGGGACCGGGTCCTGGTCCTGGATCAACAACAAGTTCAGGCGCCGGAAACTTTCCTGGTTAGCGTGCTCTGACAAGTCGAGGCAATTCGCGAAACCTAAGTCATGGCAATTCGGGGGACGAAGTCATGGCAATTTGCTGAGGTTGTTTGCCAAATCCGGATTGTCAGGCCGAATTTTCAGAGATGCTTTCCAGTAAAGTTTGCATTTTTCAAACTCATGTAAAACATAATAGACTTCTCCAATGCCCTGCATGCAGATGGCTTTGTGTTTTTGAATCTTTTCTTCGCTCCTTGGGTCATCGAGTTGTGGCGATGTAGCCAGAACGGTCTGGTAGGCCTTTTCGTATAGGGCAATTGCTTCCTGGTATTGGATGTTCAGTCGTGCAATTCGCGCCAATCCTACAAGCGCTTGATAGCGCCATGATTTGCTCCTGTTGTCTGTCTCATCTGACACCGCATCTAGTGCCAATTTGTAGTCTCGTTGGGCGGAAGAATATTCTCTCAAATTATATTCGGCCTGAGCGATGTGCCAATAAATTTCCGATGTTCGAGTAGGACCTTTACCCAGTTGATTGGAAACAATCAGGCACTCCTGGGCTTTTTCTTTCGCTACCTTCCAGTTCTTAAATTTTGCAGCAGATCGGGCTTCATCCATCATCTGAGGAAAAGGAAGATGGCTCTGTTGATCTGAATTCGCGCCGATTGCCGGCGCAGGCTTTGCACCATTCTCTGTTTTGGAATCGGCCGGAGCGGTTGCGATGGACTCGCTATCCAGTGTTAGGTCTTGCTGTGAAGATGGCGCGGTAACTGATTCCTTAATTTGGAGGTCTGCGGATTTGTGCGTCTTGGCGACTTTTAAAACTAACATACCAATAGCACTTAGAAAAATTCCAATCGTTACAACTGCTATGATTTGTTTCGTTCGTCCACGTAATGCGAATCGCGGTGATGGCTGTTTGCCCTGTCTCAGCGAACTCAAATCTTTTCGCAGGTCGCTAACTTTCTGGTAGCGATCTGCGGGTTTCTTTTCCAAGCATTTCATCACGACATCGTTCAAACTTTTTAGTTTGGCATGATTTTCTGCAGAGGCAGGCAGAATTTTAGTTAACTGATCCGGCGCATTCTTCAGGTGTTTTTGCATTGTGTCTAGCGAATTGTCACCGGACAACGGAGGTTTACCGGCTAGTGCCTCGTACATGATGCAGCCAAGGGAATAGATGTCGGAACGTTCGTCTAACTTTTTTCCAGCGCATTGCTCAGGGCTCATATAAAGCGGAGTTCCAAACACATTTCCGGTTTTAGTAAGCGCTGAATCCTCCAGCAAATTTTTGGCGATACCGAAGTCGATTAGTTTAACTACTTCAGTGTTAGTTTCTTGAACTAAAACAAGATTGCTCGGCTTTAAATCTCGGTGGATGAATCCGTTTGCGTGTGCGTGTTCCACAGCTGCGCATGCTTGGAGCATTATTGCGAACTATCTGTCTTGCGATAGCTTTCCTTCGTTGGCCAACAATCCAGCTAGATTGATACCGTTCAGGTAAGACATGACGATGTATGGGGCACCGCTTTCGGTGGTAGCGATTTCATGGACTTTGACGATATTCTGGTGTTCCAGTGTTCCAAGAGCTTTTGCTTCCTGCTTGAAACGCTTGAGAAATTCTGCGCCATCAAGCGCATCTATCAGCAAAAATTTTATCGCAACTGTTCTATTAAGGGCTATGTCTCGGGCCTTGTAGACGACACTCATTGCACCAGAACCAATCTTTTCGATGAGTTCGTATTTACCGATGGTGGCACCAGTTTGTAAGGAGATCGCACTACTATGTTTGTTTTGCACAACACTCACTTTGTGTTTTGAGTAGGTTTTATCAATTTTTGTTCGACTTCCTTGATGTTGTTCTGAATTTTTCGGTCGTCTGGATCCAGCTTCAGGGCTCTGTTATAGATAACGAGGCTCTCAGGATACTTGGACTGCTTTCTGTAGAAGTCTCCAATGTAAGTTAAGCTCACGGCCTGACGTCTTTTGTCGCTCATTTGCACTGCAAGATTTAACGCTTGCTGAAAAATTGATTCAGCCTTGTCAGCTATCGTTGGAGTATTTCGTACAACCTGGCCATAGCGCATTAGCACCTCATATTTGACTTCTCTTTCTTCTAATGTTTTCGGATCGGTCATAAGTGAGAGGGCTTGTTCAAAATACGCTTCCGCGTCTATAGGGTGTTTCAGCTTTACTTCGCAGAAACCTTGTTCGAAATAACATTTCCCTCGCACAAAGTCCGAGAGGTGCAACTCTTCTGCTAGATGGGTGAGTTTGCTGGCTAGCACTGATGCGAATTGAAATTTTCCTAGCTTAACAACATCCTGATAATCACTTTTGCATTTTTCCCACTCAGCTCTTTTTCCCTCTACTGATTGAGGCGCTTTCGAGACCACGTCGGAACGTGCTTTGTCTGCTGTGTTAGAAAAATAGTCAGCTATTTTGTCAAAATTGAGAAGTAGCATAAAAATCACAAAAACTGACAGTGCCGTTGCCACCAGAACTGGAACGTTTATCGAAGTTGAACTCACCAACTCATGACTCTGACCTTGAAATAACAGTTTTAAATCCTTTTTCAAATCTCCCAGATTTTGATAGCGATTATCAGGATTTTTCTCGAGACATCGCATCACGATGCGGTCCAGCTGCTCAATGTTTTTCGTTTTCAATTTCAGCTTGGACAAGTTTGCTGGTTTGTCTGTGAGATGTTTTTGTAGAGTGCTGAGTGAATTGGAGCCAGATAGCGGCGGCATTCCAGCAAGTGCTTCGTACATGACACATCCAAGCGAATAAATGTCTGAACGCAAGTCGAGTTTAGAACCTGCGCACTGTTCAGGGCTCATGTAGAGTGGACTGCCGAATATTTCTCCTGTTTTTGTCAAGCTCATGTCGTCAGAAGAATTCGTCGCGATTCCGAAGTCGACTAGTTTCAAGACTTCGTTGCCATGTTCTTGCGCTAATACGAAGTTGCTTGGCTTGATGTCGCGATGAACAACTCCGGCGAGGTGTGCGTGCTCCAATGCATCGCATGCCTGAATCATGACTGAGAGCCAACGTCCGAGTGAAAAACTGCCTTCTGTTTTAATTGCATCGGCAAGAGATATTCCATCAAGATAGCTCATCACCAGGTAAGGTGTGCCATCAGGAGTGGTGCTGAAGTCGTGCACTTTGACTATGTTCGGATGATCGAGCTGACTCGCTGCTCGCGCCTCTTTCTGGAAGCGAAGCAAATTCAGGCTCTCATCGGAAGACCTGAGCATCAGTTTGACAGCGACCAAACGATTTAGCTCATGATCTCGTGCTTTATACACGATGCTCATGCCACCTCGGCCGATTTCATTAATCACTTCGTATTTGCCAATCTTGTCCCCAGGCTGTGTTTGCTGAGCTGACAAAATCCATTCATCTACAACTGGTGAACTTTTGGAAGCATAAATTGAGCCGACTGTTGATTCGTCGGCGTCGCTGTCTGGTTGCGAGTTTTGAGATTTCAACCGATCCATTGGAACTCTAGGCTTCTTTTGTAATTTATACCCGGTCTACAAATTCCAAAAGTCTGAAGATGTCGAGCCTTTTCATCGTCTCAGCCTTCCTGGCGCTGAAATTGTTGGCTGAGTCGTAGTTGAACTTGATTGGTTTTTTAATGATTCTGTGGGCGATGGCGCGGATCCAGGTCATCACCGTTACCAGGTCTTTGGGGTCTATCCAGAGCACGTAAACAGTCACCATTAAATACTCGAACAGAGGCAAATTCATGAACAAATCGATGCCCAGGTGCAGGCAGAGACCAGCCAGCAGTACCCAATAACGGAATTCTTTCACCCAGATCAAAGTCCACAGCGCGAACTCGATGGCGAGCGTAGACCAAGTCATTAATTTCAAAACAATCAAGTTGTTCGTGAACGGTGGTGGCATCGAAAATCGACGCAAATCTTCGAGTCTGGTTACGTAGTAGAGCGCGTTTCCGCTTACCCAAGTATTGCCGTCGACCTTTGTCCAAAACGCCTGCCAGTAGAGAATGCATAGTTGAAACTGCATCAGTCTGTGTGCCCACATCGTCACTGGCGGCGACGGTCCCGTCACAAGCTCTTTTGAGGTCCACACTTCGATCAGCCGATCAACTGACAGGGCTCGACCAGCGTTCGACACGCTCAGATAAAGAGCAGCCAGCCGCATAAAAATGTCACCACTGTTGATCATCGCCCAATCGCGATGATGGAGTGACGTGAGGCAGATGAAAACCACAATTGCACTCAAACGCGTGAACAATCCAAGAGTAAGTGTGAACGCCGCGATCGCAAAAATGACAATCAACGTGTTTAGCGATTGCTCTGTTGGTGGCATCGTCATCAATGGATCGATCAGTACATCAAACGGCCATTGTCTGGCTGTTTCGATGCTCACTACGCCGGCGGGTCCATACCAGAGATTCAAATCTGGTGCGAGTAGGGCGAGATGCAGAAGCATAATTGCGCCGAACATAATTCGGTACAACGCCATCGGCAAGGGCGAGCCCGGTTTGAACCAAAACTCGTTCCAGGCGCGCCAAATAGATGCCAGAGTCATTTGAGATCCTCTGGCTGAACCGCGTAAACGAAAAATGTTTTGTGTTTTGTATGTTCAGGTAAGGGAGTGTTGATTCCCTTTTCTGGCGGCGGAATATCGGCTGAAAAGTAAGCTAGTTCGACAGTCTTGGGCGGTGACGTGTCATTGCGATGAAGTCGCGCAATGTAACGTGCGGCGTCAGGTTGCAGAAAGGTATAGTTGTGGTATCTAATCCGATCGTTCGACCACTTGCGAAAGCGTTCTGCTCGCATCTGTTCGATGCCTGTGAGCAAGTCCTGGCGCGGAAACTCCCACAGCCCGGTCGTGCCATTTTCGAATGTGACAATTGCGAGCAAATGAAAGTTATCTGTGCGAATATCTGGTGCGAAGACGTTCCAGGTCTGCCAAAATCCAAAAGCACTTAGAAATGGATAGACCGGTTTGTAGAGAGCGTTTCTGAAAGCAGTAGAGGGACAAACTGTGAGTGTAATGCAGTAGAGATAAATGACAAGGAACACGCTCATCAGCACTCTGAATCTAAGCGGAGGATATTCTCCATCCGCCATTTCAACTTTTGATTCAGTTGTGTCTGACTGCATAAGCTTATTTGCCCAGCCGCTGTTATATTTGACGTCTAATGAACAGAATCATTGAATTTTCGATGCGCCAACCAATTCTACTCAATAAAACGGCTCAGTTTGCTTCGTTCGCCCTTTTGGCGGCTGTTGTTTCGAGCCTTGCATTGCCACACATCCCGGCTGAGGCAGTGGCGAGCAAAAGCGCGGATGCTGACGAAATGACCAAAAAGGCGGTGACGCTTTTCGATGCGAATAAATTTGAAGAAGCCATCGACCTTGAAAACCAGGCGATAAAAAAATCTCCCACGTACTGGCTTCCGCATTCAGCCTTGTCGATCTTCGAGTGGCAAAGAAACCAATTTGATGTTGCGGTGAAAGAAGCGCAAGAAGCTGCAAAACTCGCGCCCGATAACGAACTTGCGAACCTGAATTATGCTCAGATGAACCAACAAATGGGTTACTACGACACTGCTATTCCAGCGTTTAAAAAAGCAATTAAAGTCGCTCCCAATAGTTCGGCTCCACGAATAGGTCTCAGTCAGTCACTGATTGCAAGTGCACGCGCGGCTGAAGCGCTTGAAGTACTCAACGAAATGAGTAAGGCCGAGTCTGGTGACTTTAATTGGTGGCACAAATTGAGTATCTCATTTGCCCAAATGCACAAGCCTAAGCAAGCTGCTGATGCGGCAGAAAAGGCGGTGGCCGCAGCTTCAACCGCAGAGCAGAAATCGCAGTCTGGAATTCTACAATTAGTTGAATTGATTCGCGCAAACGAAATCGATCGTGCTCGAGCGATAGAAGACGATGTGCTCAGATCCAAACCGAAAGACGACCAGGTGTATGTTAAGTCTTTGTCCGCTCTTTGTGCGGCAACTGATCCAGCATGTGGAAAAAATTTGCTCAATCTTGCAATTGAAAATGGACTTTCTAGCTCTGACGGATACTACAAGCTTGGAGCAGTCCTTGAGCAAAAGTCAGAAACCGCAACGATTGACTCGAACACACGCGCTGCATGGTTGGATCTGGCTGAGCTGGCTTATCGGCAAGCGGTCAAAGCAGCACCGAGTGAGGCTAAGTTCTACCTTGCACTGGCCGGCATCTTCGATCGAAAAGGGAAAACTGACGAGATGGTCGCGGAGCTTTTGAAAGCGAAATCTTTTGATAACACAGATGTATTGGCATCATATTTGGTATCGCGCGTGAAAACGGCTGACAATGATCTGGCGGGACGCCTGCGGGAAAAGCTGGTGGGTGCGCCTGAGAAGCCTTACCAACTCAATTTAGCCAAGGCGGAGTTTTCTGTCGAAAACTTACAATGTCTGTGCAAATTGAACGTGCTGGAGTACGAATTGAAAAAACAAAGTGGTATCGAGTGCGCGGCCATTACACACAGAGAGAAGCCAATTAAAGGCGTGCTTCTGGTCGACCAGTCTTTTGGCACTAAGGAAGCTTTCGCCAACGTTGGAAAGAAGCAATCAGTCACTCTTCAAGTCGTTTCCAGTGAGCCGGTTTCGACCGTTAACGAGGCGATTAAATTTGCGCAAAATATCCGCGATACCGGGCAGCCATCGAACGTTTGGTCATTTGTCATTGACTTGCCCAAGATGCCGACGATTTGACCGAACTGCTATAGTTAAGGCTCAAGTGGATTCAGCGAACCGACATATAAGGACCTGACATGAAAATGCGTTTTGCACAGAATATTTGCCTGGGTTTAACCCTGATCGCATCTGCTGCGCTGCCGCTCCCAACTTTCGCTGACAAGACCCCTGCGGTTGATGCCAAAGCCTCTGGCGCGACTCTTCCGGCCTGGGTACTGAATGTAAATAGCAACTTCGCCGGTACGGTGCTCTTTTACATCACCCCTAACGCTGTGCGACTGAAGTTCGACAAGTTAGGTCTTGTGATGCTGATGAAGGGTCCAAAATGGAACGCGTTGGTTTACAACGAAAGCAATAAAAACATGGTCGACCTGCCTTACGAGAGGTGGAAAGCGAAGTTTTTGCTTAGAGGAAAACGAGTAGCAGATAAGTCGATTGTCCTGGTTCCGATCAAGACTGGCAAAAAGCAGACCATACAAGGTGTTCCCTGCTATCAAGTGATCGTGAAGAAGAAAGAGGCCAAGGGGAAGCCTGACATGATTATGGCTGAAGCCTGGATCGCCAAAGATATTCAAGCCCCGCCACAGTTCAACAGCATGATGAAAACCATGCTTGACATTCCGGTCGACTCGGGGGCTCCACTGAGAGTTTTCCAGGTGGGCAAGACAAACAACAAAATGATCATGGTAATGGACTGCTACAAAGCCAATAAGACCGATGTGAAAGCCTCTGACTTCCAACCATTGACCGGCTACAAAAAGGTCAAAGACGAAATGGCGATGATGCTTGATGAGGCCGATGATCCAGGTGCCGGTGCTGATGATGAATCGCTCGATTCGATGACCAAACCGATCAAGCCTGTGACACCAGCTGCGCCACCGAAAAAATCGGGTGGTGGTTTCTTCGATATGTTTAAATCCAAATAGTTACTGCTTGACTGACAGCCGCGAGAACAGCTCTGGTGCGAAATTTTGCACCGATTGAGTAGTGACTGCACCGGCAAAATTTGGCAACTCAGTGCCATTTAAAATTGCCCGTAGTGCCACCACTCCCAGTACCTTGCCGCGTATGCTTATGACCGGTCCACCGCTATTTCCGCGAGATACAGGAGCGTCGACTTGCAAAAGTGTTGGCGTTACGCGGCTGATTCTGCCGCTGTTGAGAGTCGGTGAATAGTGCTTGTCTGCGTCTTTGTCGATAATTTCAGAGGCGACCGGATATCCCATGACCTGAACTTCTTGTCCTTCAGATGCGGGCAGCGTATCCAGATCCAGACCAGAAGTCGTGGCACCAGATGCGGTGAGTATAGCGAGATCTGGTTCCTTGTCAGATTTTGCGCACTTGTAGATTTTTCCTTCCAGGGGTGGCACTGTGACTGGTCCTGGTGGATGCAAGAAGTAGCCAAACTGCGACTCTACGCCAGCTTGTTTCAAATATTTTTTGAACATAACGCGGCCTGGATCTGCGCGCATCGAGAGATAGCTTTCATAGCAATCCCAAATTGCATCGACGGTCGAACGATATGTTTGCAGTTCGCTGCCAACTAAACCCTTGCCCTTTAAGGCAAGATTGACTGTCTGAAGAAGCTCCTTGTACTTTCCCTCTGCGTTGTCTTTGTCTTGCTGCTCTGCATAAAGGCGCATCGCCGCAAAAAATCTTTCGCACTCTTTGACGATGTTGTCGCCACCATTGACCACGTGCGCGCTGGTTAGAAAGTAAGATTTATCGATTTGACTCGTGCGTACAGGAAAGCCGGAACCAAGGCTGATAACTCGAAATCCTTTGTCGTCTTTCGAGGTGCTGTAGACGGGAAAGTGACCTTTGGGCGAAAGGTCAGCAATTTGCGCCCACAAATTATCTTTCAGGCGAAGCTTGAGCCCGACGTTTAGTTCGTAAATTTGATTCTTAACGCGCTTATCTACTTTTTCCCAACTATCCAGAGCGCAAGCCGGAAGCAGCGTCGACGACATCAGTGTCAGTGCGCTCAACGAAGCCATGGCTGTGCGCAGCGGTAGCCAAACTTTTTTCAAAACCAACCGAATCTGCCTGTCGATGGAAGCCCTAGCCTCAATTGCCGTTCTTCGCATTATATCGCGGCAATATAACAGCTGCTCAGCCGTGGTTTGGGCACAACTTGGATTCTTAGGTTTTTTTCCAATGCAGTTGTAGTGATTGCCAAATACAATGCAATGACAACACGCCTTCGGCACTAAAAATCACTAGGAAGAAAATCGAATGTGTATATTGTGTACAGCGATCGGTAACCCATCGGCAGGGCAACAATCTTTTGCGCCACCACAGACTGTCACTTCGTCGATAGTCAATTGTGGCTGCATCACGATTTATCGAGACGGCGAGGTGTTGGAAGTTTTTCCCTGTGCGGCAGGTCACGCGGCGATTCAACCACTTCAGCCAAGCGTTGTTAGCGCAACAGAGATGATCGTTAACCCGATATCAGTTAACGCCAATCCGATCGTCGGCTAAGTCTTTTGTTTCGATTTGTCTCGCTGCTCTAAAAGAGAACGTTCGTTCTACTTTGCCAATGAGAGTGATCCACTATTCGAATCGGTCGGCAGACCGATTTCGACTTCGAACGTGCGATTCCACGGAAATCCCAGCGTCAGGCTGTCTGGCTTATAAGACAGCGCCTGGCTGATGCGTTCCAGGTATGGTTTCATATTATCGCGTAGGGTTTCGTAAGATGGCGCTGAGTTGAGCGTTGCACGAACTCGCGATTGATACGCATAGTCATCTGCCAGGCGAACATAAAGGCAGGCTTTGAGATTGTTATTGGTATCGGTGGCGGTGCCCGAATACCACTGTGCTACTCCGAGCGCCAGTGCTGAACCGGTGCTGTTTCCCGTAGTGTTCCAACCGGAATATGCCGATAGTTTTGCCAACAGTTCTGGTCGTTCGAGAAGCGCTTCGACTAATTCAGGATCGGCACCGTTGGCGTATGCAACGTCACACAACACGCATGGATGCTGAGCTTGCTCAAGCAGTTCGATCGTGCGTTTGATCGAGCGTGAAGTATCCAGGCGCCGCATATCAGAATGACCCGGCAGTTGGATGTGGTCGCCTTGCGTGTCACCGCCTGTGTGTACGATAACCATGAAATCAACTGGGTTGGGACGATCGTCTTCCTTCTGCACGTCAATGCCGCAAGCCTGCATTTGCGAACTGATAGTTTCGCCGATGTTTTGACCTTCGTAGCGACTCAAGCAGTTCGCACCTTCATCAGGAGAGTATCGAACAAGCGCTGTAGGACCTGTTTTGGAGGGTGTTTTGCAGTCGACCAACCATCGTGCCAGCAGTGCGCAAAGAACTTCGTCGGCACCAGCATAGGTGGCAATCTTTTTCTGTAAGTTGGCTTGTTGAACCATCGAAATCAGCCGTTCTTTTTCTAAAATGTTCAACCCGGTCTGCCCAGAATCATCAAGGCTGAAGGTCAAACGACTGACTATTCCTTGCTGGACGAGTTCGACCAATTTTTGATTGGCTTGGAAATTTCTGACGCGAGTCTGTTGGTAGTCCTGGCGAATCTCTGCTGGTATGCGTGCTTCAGATGCGGCCAGGCTGCCCGCGACCAGGTTATCGCCTTTGGCGAGACGGTGCATTTGCGACGACCAGGCAAAAATTTCGCGACCATAGCGAGCCCAGTAAGGCTTCTCTTCAGTCGCATCGTAGTTATCGGATATTCGCATGATGCTTGCTTGTACATAAATTGGTAATTTGCCGCCCGGCTTTTTCTGCCAGTTTTGCAGCACAGATATCCTATCCATCACACTCTTCGCGGTGTCTGGAGAGCGTCGGGAATTGATTAACCCGCCGTAGGTGAGTGTGTCTAAGCAGAGCAGAAGCACATCAGGACTGGTTTTTTGAATGGTGTTTTGAATCCACTCGGTAATTCCTTCAATGTCAGCCGAGGTATTTAGGGAGCCGAAAAGGCTGCGCGGGGGAACCAGTGCCTCAACTCCGGCGACTTTGGCGACCAATTGGGGAAAGCCATATGTGACCGGTCGATCGTCAAGGGGCAGTAGAACAGCTCGCATTGTAGAAAAGGTCTCCTTATGGTCTTCCGATGTTGTTACCGAGGCTCGTGCCGGTATTGTTCATGAGAGGGCTGAGCGGTGCAGTGTTTGGCACGATTTTAATGCCCTTTTTCGTGTCGCCTTCGGCGGCGATCAGCACTCCATTGTCGTTTTCCTTGCCCTGACCTTCGTATCGCACTGCGGTGGCGAACTCGAGGTCGCTGAAGTCAGGTTTGGACCAGATTACGGCTTCGAAGTAGAGATTTTGACCGATCAAATCGCCCTGAATGGGCGTTTCGACGTATAAATTGATCACGCCAGTCTCGGGAACCTGCCCCAGCGCTACCAGTTTGCGGTCTGAACCTAGCTTGACCGTGTGTCCCATGATCGGTTTTGCGCCCGAATTTTTGTCTGCCATGGCAAGCGCCACCCAGCTATTTGGCTTTGCCTTCACTGTAAATTCGCATGATCTGCCTAGAATCATGCGCCCTGGCAGGTATAGGCGAGTCGGAACCAGTCTTTGCGATAGGCTCAGATGTCGACTGTTGCCGCCCGAAATGCCAATGGGGGCTAGTTCCGACGTATTGTGAGTTTCCGGCTCTTCTTTGCCTGCCGTTCCGAAGGGCGTCTTCATGGTTTTAAGCAGGTTCGGGGGTCCGTATTCTTCTTCGGCTTGAACGGGGACGGCACCGAAAACGGTTGCTACCATTGCGAAAAGAACGATTGAATTTGATTTAGTGAATTTGAATATCATTCAATCCCTGGAAATGTCGAGCTAAGCCAGGTATTCAAAGTGTATGCTGAATCTTAGTTAAACATAGTACCACCCTATTCGTGCTCAGATCAGCAGTTCTATTCGATGTGAAGAAGCACACCCATGCACAAATCACTACACGAAACAGTCGTTCAGTTTTTAACCGAGACAATTCCGTTGTTCGAGGCGTTTCTTGTTGCCCTCAGCTTGCATGTGGTTGCGTTGCCTGTTTTATGGATGATTGGTTGGGCTCTGCCGTGGCCTAAACCGCCTGTGATAACGACAATTATTGAGTGGGATTTGCAGACCTGGCCGCCAAAGGCAAAAAAGGTCTTTGACTTCCGCGATCCGAAACTGAATAAATGAACTGCCGAACTGTGTTCGTCAATCGGGCCGTTCCTTGGCACTGCGAGCATTTTGCGTGCCACTCCCGGCAGTGCGCTGAGCGTTAGCTTTTTGTATTTCAGTTAGTCGGTCTCGAAACTTGTCCATGTCGAAACCGTGTTTTTTTCCTTCCAGCACGTTTGCTTCGCTCTTTTTATCATCGCCAAGCAGTTTGTAGATCTGAGAGCGATAATAGTAGAGCACCCCGCTGGTAGGGCGCATTGCCACTGCGCTGTCATAGTCTTTCAAAGCTTTTTTGTACAGTTTCTTAGTCTTGTAGCATTGTGCTCGCAAAAGTGTCGCTTCAAAATCTTGAGGGTTTTTTGCCAGACCCTCATTGACGCGGTCGAGCACCGTATCAACAGTTTTTGGGTCGGAGGCCTGTTTGATATTGCTGGCAGTTTCACGCAGTTCTCGACGCATCTCCGAAGATAGTTTTTCGGCTGTTTCCGCATATTCTTTGGAGAGTTTTGTATTGCCAGTTTTCTCGTACAAAATTGATAAGTCGTGGGCCACGCCTGAATTTCGCTCTACCTTGTAGCAGAGCAGGCAATATTTGAGTGCCTGAGTCCAATCTTTCTTCTCTATATAACTGTGATAGAGGCAGTTGTGAGCTCGTCTCATCCAAAAATGATCTTTGAACTTCAGTGTAATTGCTTTTTTTCCGAGAGCAATGGCCTCGTCAAGCTTGTGCTCTCGAAATCTGGTCCATTCCAACATCGAATTTGCATCACCAGAAGCTGGATCTAATTTCAAGATTTCTTTTGCAGTCGCTTCTGTCTCCGCCGCTGGCGTGTAAATCTTCACTTGCGACACGAGCGTCTCGACCCTGGTCGGAGTTGCTGCTCCTGCTTCAAGGTTTAAGCAGAGTGTGACGAGGATACCCAAACTGGCACGTTGATGGCGGATACGCATTGGACTCCTCCCTCTGAGCGTTTAAGTCGGTGATGCGTTGGCAACTTGTGACCTATATTGATTTGGCTGGTTGGATATATTCCACGTTGCCCTTCAGGTGCATATTAATCCTTGTCGACGATCGGTAGATAGATATGCATTTGACCGCAGGCGACTGGAAGAAATTATAGAATCGGTGAACTGGTGGTTGAACTTTTTGTTTGGAATATACGTATTCCTATATACAAGCTCAAAGCAAGGGTCTCATATTTTTTAAGTTCTTCCGTACATGCACATGGGATCTAAAGCTTGCTATTGGTATATCTGAAGCGCTTCTTGGTAGATCGCTGCTGCCGATTCAGCGTAGATCCGTGAGTGGTGATGCAGTATTCTAGCTGTGTTGCCTTGCATCGCATTTGGTGGCGTGGTAGGTAAATATAAGTCCGCTATTCTGTATGTCTACGAGACATATCGTTCCGCTTTCGGGGGATTTGGTGACTACATCTTTGGCTGGTACTGCAGGTTTTGCCGGTGGCGATGAACAAGCCAGACTTTCCGCACTGGGAAAATTTTGGCAGATTTACCCAACCTCGCAGTTCACCCCTGATTTTATTGACGCTGCTGATGGCTCAACGCTGCTCGCTCAAATCTTGCATGCTCGTGGTGTGCTGCAGGCGGAAGAAGCTAAGACCTTCTTGAACACTGATTTATATACGGCAACAGGCCCAATGGAACTGCCAGATGTCGACAAAGCTGTTGTACGAATTTCAGAGGCGATTGGCAAAGGTCAGCATATAACCGTATATGGTGACTATGACGTTGATGGAGTTACAGGCACGTCTGTGCTGGTGACTGTTCTGCGTAAACTCGGGGCCGATGTCGATTTCTATATCCCGAACCGTGCCACAGAAGGTTATGGTCTAAATATCAAAGCTGTCAGTATTCTTGCCAGCAAACATCGCACCAAACTCATTATTTCTTGTGATTGCGGTGTCTCTAATTTTGCTGAAATTAAACTGGCTAAATCTTTAGGTGTCGATACCCTCGTTTTGGATCACCATACGATGCCGGAAATGTTGCCGCCAGCAGTTGGCATCGTGCATCCCAAGCGCTTGCACGAAGAGCATCCGCTTTTCCATTTGCCAGGCGTTGGAGTTGCTTACAAAGTTTGCGAAGCGCTATTAATCGATAAAAACATGCCTGAAGAAGTTCCATCTCTTTTGGATTATGTCACCCTCGGAATGATTGCCGATCTAGTGCCGCTGATTCGTGAGAATCGATACCTCGTCAAAATCGGTCTGCCAATTCTCATCAATTCAGCAAGACCTGGAATTCAAGCACTTCTTGCTCAGGTCAAAAAATCTGATGATACCGATCTGGTCGGTTTCGGTTTGGCACCAAGAATCAATGCTGTCGGCCGGTTGGCCGATGCAAAAATCGCAGTCGATTTACTCACGACTGAAGACGAAGATTATGCAGACAAACTGGCGCGTCAATTGCAGACCGACAACTTGCGCAGACAAGAGTTGTGTGAGGAAATCTACTCTAAAGCTGAATCGATGATTTCGCGAAAGTTGGATCTCGATCAAGATAAGTGTATTGCGATTTATGACGAAGGTTGGCATCACGGCGTAGTGGGCATCGTCGCCTCGCGATTGGTTGAGAAATACAATCGTCCCGTTTTTATAGGTGAATTGGATCCGGTTGAGGGCATCGTCAAAGGTTCTGCTCGCAGTATCGATGCGATCGATTTGTACGAAGTGCTCAAGCACAACGATCATTTGCTTGCCAAATATGGTGGGCACAAAATGGCTGCTGGTTTCGCCGTTGAGGCCGACAAAGCTGAGGCTTTGTGCCGTGGGTTGACAGACACTTGCAATCGCATGTTGATCGATAAGCCGTTGAAAGCGACTGTGAAAATCGACATAGAAGTCGAACCTGCAACAGTAAACGAACAGATGGCTAAACTGCTGACAAAGTTAGCGCCATTTGGAATGTGGAACAAGAAACCGACACTGTGCATGAAGTCTGTCACTTGCGTAGCCACTCGCATCTTGGGAAAAGACGGAAAGCACCACCGCGTTACGCTTGAAGACACTCAAACTAATAAGACCTTTGAGTGTGTAATGTGGAACACCCGCGGCAATGTTCCGAACGATCGTCAGGTAATTGATGCTGTCTTCACGCCCGAGATCAACGTGTTCAATAACCGGGAACGACTGCAGCTGGTTTTGAGCGATTGGCGCGACAGTAACACAATGGTATACGCGCCACCACCCCAAATTAAAGCAATACCAAATGCGATACCAACCAGAAAGACTACCGGAATATCCGACTACACCCCATCGAAAGTTAACGTGGTAGCTGAAGCACCTGCCGGCGAAACAGCAAGCGAAGAATCTTCCATCCAAGGCACTTCCTCCGCCACCACCTCCGCTCCAACCAAAACTCCCGAAGATTTCACGCCAAATCGTGACTTCACCTCCCAAAGTTCAAAACTCGTATGGAAAGACCTGCGCAATCACGTAAAAGCAGTAGAGATTCTCTCCAAAGCAGTCGAAAAGCTAGGCACCAATGTCAGCATCTTCGCTGAAAACAGTCCGAAACAGTTGGCTTTCGAGTTCGTCGATCGCATGACGGTGGGACGTAAACAACACCTGATCGTTTGGCAAACACCACCGAGCAACATTGTTTTCCAGGAGCTCCTGGTGACGAGCGGTGCGCAGACTATTTACCTCGTCAGTGTTCCTGAAAGTGAAGATGCCTACGATTCCAACGTGTTTTTGAAGAAGCTTTTTGGCTTGGTCAAATTCGCAGTCAATAAGAAAGACGGTCAAGTTGAAGGCGAAAAGTTAGCTTCCGTGCTGGGAGTAACGAAGATGTCAGTAGCCCTTGGGCTGACAATTTTGAAGAAAGTAAATCTAATTGACTGGTTTTCAGAGGCTGGGTTCATAAATCTCGATTTGCTGGGTCCAGCCACTGGCAACGCTGAAGAGCTGCCTGAATTCAAACAGCTCGTCCTCTCCCTGAAAGCTGCGAAAGAGTTTAAGGACTGGTGTTCGTCTGCCTCCTTGAAAGAGATACAATTAGCCGTCATGCCTAACCACATAGGGTTGGGTTCCCAAGCGGACGCGCTGGAAAGTTTCCAGTCGGACGACGAAGAAGAGATGGAGCAAACGAATGAGTACCCAAGTGGACAAGAGCAAGTTGGAGAAGTTAAGCCTTCCGCTTAGCGTTGAAAATCAGGACTGGATCAAAAGCAAGATTCGGGACATTCCGGATTTTCCAAAACCAGGAATCATTTTCAAAGATTTGACTCCGCTGTTGAAAGACGTTGATGCTTTCACGTTTGCCATCCAAGCACTGACTGAGAAGTGCCGATCACTAAATCCAAAATACATCGCTGGAATCGAAGCTCGTGGCTTCATTCTCGGACCGATTATCGCCTATAACCTCGGTGTCGGCTTCATTCCGATTCGCAAGCCAGGCAAACTCCCTTATGAAGTTCAAAAACTCGAATATGCTTTGGAATATGGCACTGATTGCATTGAAGTGCATGCCGACGCTGTCGAAAAAAACGATAGAGTTGTGTTGATCGATGACTTGCTCGCAACTGGTGGCACCGCTGGTGCCGCCGACAACCTGATGAAAGTGCTTGGCGCGAATGTTGTCGGCATCGGATTCATCGTTGAACTGGCGTTCTTGGAAGGTCGCTCTAAGCTTCCGAAAGAATCCGACGTCTTCGCTCTGATCACGTATTGAGTGGGCGAATAGCGTTCGATGACGAACCCTCTCCCTTAACCGTTTGAACATTTCCAAATTCAACAGTAACTTCCATCTGCATTGCGGATGGTAATTTCGCCTGCGTGCAATTCGATTTTTTCAGTGCCCGTGTCGACGATGAGTGCTCCACTGTCCGCGATATCTACTGCCTCTCCTTCGATCGTGCGTTCGCCGGAAGTGGCAATGATTCTGCGTCCCAGCGTGATCGAACGAGTTCGCCACTGCGCCAAGATCTGGTTCGACTGACCATTGAGAAGAAGCAAATAAACATCTTCCAGTTGATTTGCAATTTCTGCAATCACAGAATTTGGATCGACCGGTTGTTTCGTTATCCGTTCCAACCACACCATTTTTTCTTTCAGGTCGTCTGGAAGTTCATCCTCGTCAAAGCGAACATTTATGCCAATCCCGACGATAAGCGCCTTTCCGTGAGAATTCGAAGTCATCTCACAAAGAATGCCACCAAGTTTTCGTCTGTCGACAACGAGGTCGTTTACCCACTTCAATCCTACGTCGATGCCGACACTTTTGCGTATTGCCTTTGATACCGCAACGCCAACAGCTAATGTGATCGTCGACAGATTAGGAATCGATTGCGCTTCCGGTCGGAACAGGAAGCTTGAATAAATACCTGAGTCACTCGGCGAAACCCACTGCCGACCTAATCTTCCGCGACCCGCCGATTGCTGGCGTGCGAGGATCAACGTGCCGTGCGCACCCCCATCGGCTGCCAGTTCAATTGCACGTGTGTTCGTTGAATTGATTGATTCCCAGAGTTCATTTTTGCCACCATCAGGGCGCGCAATGAATCTGGTCAGCAATCGCGGTTCGATTTTTTGCAGGTCGAGAACGTCAACTAGCGAAGTCATTTCGCGTCAGTTCAAAACAGTTTCTATTTGCTTTGGACCGTTCAGCAGTTTGTGGATTGGACAACGATCCGCTGCTGACTTCAAGCTCTCCATCTGCTCTGCGTCAAAACTGCCTTCGACTTTGATGTCTCTTGTTATCTTCGAGACTTTTTTACCAGGGTTGGCTGGGTCGTCAACTTGTTCTTCTTGCAGCGCGACGTTGACGCTTTTGAGATCCCAGCCTTTTTTAGCGGCGTACATCTCTAACGTAATCGCGGTACATGAACCCAACGAGGCGAGCAACAGCTCATGAGGATCTGGACCGGTCGCGAGACCGCCAACCGATTCTGGAGCATCAGAAACAAAAGAATGGGAAGCAGCTTTGATCTCTTGCTGATACTTTTTGCTGGTGTTCGATTTGACCGTTACGTGTGCCATCGAAGTATTCTCCTCAGACGAATTCCCTTTAGGCTGTCAGTGTATCAATAAAGGGTTCATCGGCATCGCCAGGGCAGATTAAGTGCATCGCGGCGCATCAATTTGCAACAAAAGCATGGGTCTGCTTCTTTGAATCGTCGACGGGACAATCAGAGCCGTTTGCTGTAGTCTATTGAGACTCAAATGCAGCAATAATAATGAATTCGCAAGACCTCAGTCGCGTCACTATGAAAACGAAGCGGTTAACTCTTCGTGAGTTTCAAGATGCCGATCTCGCCGCTGTGCATGACTACGCGCAGGATGCCGAGACTACCAAGTATCTTGAATGGGGTCCGAACACGTTGAAGGAAACGACGGTTTTTCTCAACGAATCATTGGGTTTTCAAAAAGAAAAGCCGCGCGTAACCTTTGATATGGCGATTATTGCTGATAGTGATGCACGCCTGGTTGGTGCCTGTAGCGTCACTATTATCGACAAAAGAAAAAATATAGCAGCACTGGGATACGTGCTCAACAGCAAGTTTTGGGGACACGGCTACGCGACAGAAGCCGCTAACGCTCTAGCTAAATTTGCTTTCGAAGAATTAGGCATGCAAAAAATTATGGCGACCTGCGATGCGCTAAATTTTGGATCTGAGTCGGTGATGAAGAAAATCGGCATGCAAAAAGAACAGAAATTGTCGAAAGATAAGTTCATTAAAGGCTCTTACCGTGACACTCTTGTTTATTCAATAGAGCGTGCTGTTTGGATGCAGAAAAACTCTGCAGATGTAGCTCAGTAGATTTGTAATAGGCCTGAAATTCGCTGGATGCGCACAATAGATTCGAATAAGGATGAATTCCGTCGGTGCAAACAAGCAACACAGAACAACTGGAAAACGATCTAGACCGCGCTGCCGAGTTGCTTAAACGTGCCAGTCGCGTTGTGGTGTTGACTGGCGCAGGCATCTCCAAAGAGAGTGGCATTCCAACTTTCAGAGAAGCTCAAACTGGGCTTTGGGCCAACTATGAGCCAGAAAAATTAGCTACAGTAGAAGGGTTTGTCAAAGACCCATCACTAGTGTGGACGTGGTATGACTGGCGTCGCAAGATGGTATCGAATGTGAAACCAAATCCAGGTCACTTTGCGCTTGTTGATTTGGAAAAAATCGTTCCGCAATTTACTTTGATCACGCAGAATGTTGATGGTTTGCACAAACAAGCTGGCTCCAAAAACATGATTGAGTTGCATGGAAACATCTCTCAGTACAAGTGTCTGAAACACGGACATGAGGCCGTTGACGTGCTGACAGATTCGCTTGAGCCTCCCGCCTGTCATTGCGGATCGCTCATTCGTCCAGCCGTTGTTTGGTTCGGCGAAGCTCTAGATCCGAAGAGCCTGGCGGATTCATTTGCAGCTTCTGAGAGGGCAGACGTTTTTTTGATTATTGGCACCTCCGGTCTGGTGCAACCAGCTGCATCTTTTCCGCTCACGGCCAAAAGATGTGGTGCCAAGTTGATTGAAGTGAATCCAGAGCATACGCCGCTCAGCTCTGAAACAGCAGTTTTTCTAGCGGGAGCATCTGGTGTGCTTCTTCCGCGCCTGATCGAAAAAGTAAGACGCTGATTGTATATGCGAAGCTGTGTGTAATGAATATTCGCATTCGGCAGCGCTATTCACCGCGGTTGATCCGGCGCTTGTTAATCAGAACCGTATGTCGAACATCTGCTTCTTAGCCGGTCTTCTCGATGCCAAGGATTGGATCCTTAAATAGTCTTTGGGGTACTGGAATATATTTTGCAGTCGGATACACTAATTGCATCAACGGTGAGTGCGTTACTTAAATGATAACCACTTTGAGCCGAGGGGCATTTGCGGAAACGACAGGTCGGCGCTGACCAGAAACGCTAGCAAAAAGTCCGATGTGTGTGAAGGACTGACTGAAGCATACATAGATATTGAGCCCAATTCGCAAGGGGCAGTCAGGCAATAGCTTAAACACCGTTCGAGAGTAATCTGAACGGTGTTTTTGTTTGCACAATTTTACCAGCCGATAGTCATCTGATATTGGTAAAAATGTGCGAAGCCGTTGCCTGTCAAACGTGCTCAGACATTTCTCAGAGGTCATGCGGTCGAGCGCTTTTACAAATCTTTGGCGTTCCTTAAAGTTCCTCGCAGCACTCTCATCAGGACTTTACTTGGTTGCGATTGAATGTTGTACAAGCGCCAGGAGGAAAAACGATGATTTCCAAAAACATCTTGGCTGTACAAATCGGAATATTAGCGTGCAGTTTCACCTTAGCACCGTGTATTGCAGCACCGACTACAGCCAAAACAAAAATTACCAAACTGAAGTTGAGCTTGAATGAAGTTGCCGACACGAAAAACGACCGCGCAGAAGGTCCTCATTTAAGTGACGCTGAATTGTTGAAATTGGCCGAGATGAAAGCGAAATTCGCAGATAATATTGCGCCGAAAATGGCGGAACTACATTCTTTGCGGCGACAGATGAATTTGGCGATGGCCAGGTCTACTCTAGACCGTGCTCAGTTGCTTCAACTGCAAAGCAAAATCAATTCAGCTAATTCAGATATTGCAAATAGCAGATTGTCGTTTCAGTTGGACTTGAACGATAGTATGCCGGCAGATGCAAAGGAACGTATGCGCAAGCATCTTCTTTTTGACGCTGCCTTTGGACCAGATCAGGGGTTTGGCGGTCCACCACCTCCTGGACTTGGGCCGCCGCCTACTTGCGTTCCACCACCAGGCTTTGGGCTCCACCATCCCCCATTCGGACCTCCGCCGATGATGGGATTTCCTCCAGGATTGCGGCCTGAAGGATTGAACGGTCCAATGCCTGGTCGTGGACCAAGAGGTGCACCGCCTGCGCCACCGTCTGCACATTCGGGACCTCCGCCACATTCTGGACCCCCAGCCCATCAGGGTCCGGAGCCTGAAGACGAAGAGCCTTTCAGAACCTAGTGCGGAATAACGAAGATAACGAGTTCGACAGCGAATGACTGCGAGCCTGGTCCAAACGGATCAGGCTCGTATTCTTAATGCGAGTGTCTTATCAATTGTCGGATGATTTGATAGCGCTGAAGCTGCGAGAACGGTTTGCACCGAGATTGGGTGGTTAAACAGCTAGACCAGGGATTTCAACCTGATCTGGACGCTTAATCCACCGGTTGCAATATTGGACAGCATTACAGTGCCGTTGCAAGCTTCGATGCAGCTCTTCACGATCGCAAGTCCCATGCCGAATCCGCCTGAGTTGCGGTTGCGCGAGAACTCAGGGCGAAAGAATGGTTGACCGAGGAATTTCAAGGTTTCATCTGGCACGCCTGGACCACAGTCGCAAATGGAAACGAGCAAGTCTGTACCTTCTCGACGCGACTGAATCGTAAGCGGACCTGCCTCGCCTGCATAGCGAATGCTATTTCGAATTATGTTTGAGAGCGATCTTGAAAGTAACGTGGCATCACCCTCAACTGTAGACACAGGATCAAGAGTCACTTTGATATCCATTTGATCAGAGAATTTGCTGATCAAGTCCTCAAAAATTGGTTTTAAATCAACTTTGACGAGCTGCTTTTCCGATTGAACTAATCCTGCTTTTGCATATGCGAGAAGCTCTGTGATCAAGCTTTTCATCTCGTCGATTTCTTCGTTTATCTCTTTAAAGTGCCTGGAGGAATCCTCTGGTTTGCAGCTTTCCAACAGCTCTAGCGCCATGTGTAAGCGAGCGAGTGGCGAGAAAAGTTCGTGCGAGACATCTGCCAGAAAACGTTTTTGCGCGAACACATATTCGTTCAATTTCTCAGCCATTATGTTTACGGCGTCACCAAGCCGACCAAGCTCATCCTGCCGATTTCCTTTAATGCGTGCGTCGAATTTGCCGTCTGCAATTTTCTGGGTGACTGCGGTTAGTTCACCGACTGAGCGCGCGATTTGATGCACGAACGGCCACCAAAATAGAAGCGATAAAACGAGAATTAACGAAGCCGTAAAGAGTAGAAATCGAAAGTCGAAGAGCAGGGTGTTTTGCCAAATGTTATTAGTGTCTGCAATAACAAAACTTGGGATCGGGTGAAAGTGTCGAGTGTCGAATAGCATCACTTTTGTGCCGACGAAAAAAGTGTCAGGATTGTCTGTGTGCACGATGAACCGACCCTGTGCATGCATGAACGGATGTGGATGGAATGTGCGAATCTCTCGTGCGTTCGTATGTTGAAATCCAATTACGGGTCCAGGTTCACCCGGCTCAAACGTCGCTCTGAAACCAGACGGCGCAGAGTGATGAAACGGAATAGGTGGTGGCCAATGATCGTCGAGACGTGTTTGGAAGTGAGGAGCGCCTTCAAGATTCAATCCAGGCTGACCCATTCCGATCATCCCGTGATGACTGAATTCCGGTGGTCCCATTCCAGGTCCCATTTCGGGACCCATCCCAGGCGGTCCCAGCCCGGGTCCCATTCCATGCGGTCCCAGACCGGGACCCATTCCAGGCGGAAATTCAAGTACTTTGTCTGCTAGAGCTTTCGGCAACGCCAGCGCTGGGCCCGCTAGTTGCTCGCCTTGTACGCTGAAGACGTAAAATTTTACGCCATACAATTTGTCGAAGTTTTTAAGAACATCTGTCCAATTTTTTCTATCCGCCGCCTGCAGATTGCTGCTGATCGCGTCAGCGATGGTATCGACTCGGTCGCCGAAAGGGCTCTTGAGCAGTGCTTCCCAGCCGATGCCGAATTGCGCATTGAAGCAAATGAAAACAATGATGCACAACGTCATTAGATAGAAAAGCACCATGCTCAGCGTTTGCATGTATAGAGAGTGAGCGATCTTCACACTCAACCTCTGGATGAATCTACTAGCATGTAACCCGCAGAACGAATGGTTCTTATAAAGCGAGGATTTTTTGCATCATCTCCCATTTTTTTGCGTAATGATGAAATGTGCACATCGATCGAACGATCCGTAATGTCGTACGTGCGGTCTCTGATGTCGTTCAATATTTGCTCTCGTGATCTGATGCGATGCGGTGCCTGAGCCAGCGCAAGCAGTAAGTCATACTCCACGGCTGTCAATGTCACTGTCTCGCCTTCGACCGTAACTCGTCTTGTGAGCAAATCAATTTGTATACAACCAACCACAATTTCATTCGACGAGGCGGCTTGCGTGCGTGTCGTTCGTCGAAGAACCGCGCGCAGTCTCGCCAACAGTTCTCTTGGCGAGAAGCTCTTAGGCAGATAGTCGTCTGCTCCAATCTCTAAGCCTACAATGCGATCCGTTTCATCGCTCAGAGCAGTTAACATCAAGACAGGAACATTGGAAAATTCCCGCAGCTTTCGAAGGATCTCATAACCACTCATGCCGGGCAGCATGATGTCCAAAATGATTGCGTCCCACGGCTTTGCAGCCGCAGTTTGCAACGCTTGCGCTCCATCGTGCACAAACGAAACTGAAAAATCGTGCCGTGATAAATATTCCGAAATTAGGCGGCAAAATTTTATATCGTCATCGACGATTAGTAGTTGCATCGGTTCGCTTGTTTGAACTGACGGAGGATCTGCCATAACTTTCTCTTTTCTGTATTTAACTACGGTACTGTAAAGGAATGATTTCCTTTGCAAAGGATTTTTAAAACTTACTGCTCGTTGAGAGAATCATATACCGCGTTGCAGTCAACTGGAGCGGGTAACGAAGCTCTGATTGCCAAATATGAGTTTATCGAAAATGCGTTCGGATGCTCTCGGTTTGTGATCTGGTTGTTTTAAGGTGGAGACACGCGTACATCCGACGAAAATTCGAAATCAAATTTATCGCCAGCTGCTATTTCGATCTTCTTTCCTTTGTCTGTTTTGAATGCATTACAATCAGGCGGAGGCAGTGGACGGTACGGCGTTGTGACGAACAACGATTGCCAAACTAATTTCTTGCCGCCTCTAACAAATGGAATGGCGTCGCCTTTTACCAGAAGCTTTCCGCCAGCTGTATTGATTTTTCCGTAAGCAGGTGAATTAAGTGAGTCGAATCGCAGTTGCAGCGCAACGAGCTTCGCTGATGGTGGTATCAATGACTGACCGTCAAGCACTGTTCCTTTGATTATTGTGCCTTTGGGCAAAAGCACAGCTTTTTCCAGGAGAATATCTTGTGCAGTTGACACGGAAAACTCCTCTCCTGGTCGATTCTTATCGCTGCTCAAGTTCGTGTCAAAAATGACAGACACTCTCGTTCCTTTAGGAATGAAAATGACAAAGCCTTTTTTCATCAACTCTTGAATGCCAGGGTCGATTGCAGATTTAGCGCTATCGGATATTGCGCTTCCGGTCGATTCCTTGTCGGTTGTCGTTTTGTTGAGTGTCGCGGTATCGGGCGTAACGCTATCGGGTGTAGCCTTTTTGACAGCAGCAGAGGGCGAAATTTCTTGTGTTGGCGACGCTGCGTTCGATTCTGGTAAAAAACTCAGCAGTGTTACTGCTGAAAGTATGGGGAGCAGTGTTTTTGTGTTTCTCATATCCCCCAAGTTTATACGAAACACAAGCAGAAAAGAGAATGCCACCAATCTCTTGGTGGCACCCGCCCCTTTCTTCAACTTGTGTTCGGTCGCGCCTGTTCGGCGGTTACTGATTATTGAAAACCAAACATCGTAGCTGCTTGTTTGTGTCTTCTTTTATCGTTCCGTGCTCCTCGCGCCTCACATAAACACAATACGAAATCACTTGTGTCGTAGGCATGACAGCTTGAACAAATTTCTGTTTATGCTGGTTTCAGAACTGAAAAGATGAATTGGCGGCGTGTTTTAAATCCTACTGCTTCGTAGCTTTTGATTCCCGCAAGATTTTCTGAGCGAACGTGCAACATCGGTGTGTTGCCGCCAACGACGATTCGGTGGGAGATTTCGTGCACCAGCGCGCGCGCATAGCCTTTTCCCTGGTGGTCAGGATGCGTGCAGACGGCGCTGACTTCATCGTAGCCAGGAACTTTCATGCGCTGCCCAGCCATTGCAATTATTTTTCCGTCCTCTTTGATTGCCAGAAACGTTCCAAAATCGATTGTACGGTCCGAAAATGGTCCGGGTTGAGTAAGCATCACAAGCGCTTTCATCTCGGGCACGTCCGCGTCTGTCAGCACTTCCATTGGGTAGGTTTTGCAGTCCTTAAGTTGATCGCAAACCATTGAGAGACGGCAAATTTCGCTGAGCAAATAAAAGTAGAAGGAATTGAAGTATCGGTTTGCGAGCAAAGTCCGAGCCGCTGATTTTTGGCTGTAATTTTGGCGAGAGATTGAAAAGCGGCTTCTGTTTCTGATTCCATGCCGGCTAGGGTTGTGTAAGAGGGCAGATAACGTCTCGCTAGGTCGTCCCCTTCAGACAAATCTTTATGCCGAGTTGTTAGGGCGCTCCAGATTGGATTGTCGAGCGGATTCATTGAGTTTGCCCCGTTTGGATTGCCTGACCAGATTACCTGGTCGAGTGTCTAAATTGGCTTTAGGTATATATAATCGGATCGTTTCGCGTATGTGATTCTGCTCCCGATTGTGCTGACAAATGATCGAGCACTTGGTAATAGAACCGATCTGCAGATCAGCTGTTAATCAGTGATTCTACGCTAATCGAAAATTCGATCCTTAAAAACAAATTGGGGTAGTGGAATAAATTTTGCAGTCGGATACACTAATTACATCAACGGTGAGTGCTTACTTAAATGATAAGCACTTTGAGCCGAGGAGCTTTACGGAAACGACAGGTCGGCGCTGACCAGAAACGTTAGTAAGTAGCTCGATGTGCGAGAAGGACTGACTGAATCGTACATAGATATTGAGCCCACATCGCAAGGGGCAGTCAGGCAATAGCTTAAACACCATCGCAGATTTATCTGGATGGTGTTTTTGTTTTTCGCGACATGAGGTTGTCGGAACGACCGGAGCACATCTCGGCCAGGCACCTTCACTGTCCTCACGTATGCGAGTTTATGACTCCGCCCGCGGTGGCGACAAGTAACGTGCCCAGCGCAAGCAGGGCACGGAAATCTCCAATGCTGAGAGCTCAATTAAGCTACGCTCGTCATCCCGTTTGTTAAAGGGTCAGGTGATCCTTAGAAACCGCGCAAAGATTTTGAATACGCTGGCAAGTCATGGGCAAATCCATGTCTAGAAATTCATTTTTTCCAGTGAGCTGTTCTCGCGCTTCTTTGATTGCCTGCTTGATGGCGATGTATGTTGAGGCGCCCAGCGTGTAAGAAGACTCAGTGAATGACTTCGACATCTTCACCGCGTGTCTCTCTGCGAGCGCTTCGCGTTGATTGCGTGCCTCGTCAACTGGATGCAAACGGACTCTGAAATCAATGGGGATAGTTTTAGTGCACGGCGGCTTGTAGCTCCAGATGTTGTCTGTTACCAACTTTCCGTTGTGGTCGTAAATTAACTCCTCAGTGGTGGCAAAGCCGATGCCCTGAACGAATCCGCCTTCGAGCTGTCCGATATCGATTGCCGGGTTGGGCGATTTATTCACATCGCAAACGACATCAGCTCGGAGTATTTTGAACTCACCTGTGAGTACGTCGATTTCGACTTCGGTTACGGCAGCGCCATAAGCAAAGTAAAGGAACGGTTTACCACGCGGGTTGCGCTCGGTCGGTCCCTTGTAGTGTGGGGTTTTATACAGTTCGGCGACACTTAAATTGACGCGTTCGAACCAGGCTTTGAAGACTATTTCAGGCCATTTCTCAGACCAGTTTTCACGCCAGTGCTCGATGCGGTTGTGCGGCGTAAACTGCTCCAAATCGCGGCAGAGGTTTTCCAACCGTTTGCGCAAGACTCGGCAAGCCTGCTCGACTGCACCCCCGTTCAAATCAAAACCGGTTGATGCTGCGGTTGCTGGTGCGTTCGGAATGGTATCAGTATTGTTGCCACCAACTCGCACCATCGACAGTGGTATGCCCAGAGTGTTCGCCGCCAGCTGAGCCATCTTGGTATTCAGGCCTTGCCCCATCTCGACGCCGCCGTGATAGACAAGCACCGACGCGTCTGCCATGTTCACTGTCACCATCGCGCTCGATGAATTCAACGAACCACGCGGCTCGGTAAATCCAATTCCGTGCTTCTGGGGCACCATAACAATTGACCGCTTGCGCCAGCGATTCTTGCTGTTGAATTGATCAACTTCCTTCCGCCGTTTTTCGAACTCAGACGACTTGTATAAGTCATCCCAGATCTCGCGAATATTGCAGAAGTCGAGTTCTTGTCCGAAGTGTGTCACGTCATAAGAGTCTTTTGTGCCGTTGCGATACATATTCTTGTAGCGAATTTCCTCGGCTGTCACCTTTCGGCCCAGATCCTTCGTTAACTGCCAGGCGACGTGCTCGATTGCATTTTCGGTGATCGCCCAGGCCTGCACCACACCAAAAGTTCGGAAGGCCGTGTTGCTAGCCTTATTGGTTCTGTAAGCCGTTCCGTTTGCTTGCAGCGTTTCAATCATGTATGCCTGGTCGGCATTGAGCAGGCTCGAATCCATCACTGCGAAAGTGCAGTCGTATGTGTCTCCGGCGTCAGAATTGAGATCGATGCGCATTGCTTTAATGATGCCGTCTCGCGTGTAGGCAACGTGATACTCACCCGAATACGGGTGCCGTTTGCCGACCGCCTGCATGTCTGTAGAGCGGTCATACATCAATCGCACGCCTCTTTTAGCTTTGCGCGCTGCTACAGCCGCCTGCGCACCGACAATATTGGCGCGGTGCTGCTTGCCACCAAATCCGCCACCAACTTGCTCGATGACAACGGAGATCTGATTGTTCTTCACGCCGAGCGCCCGAGCGATTGTGCCTTGCGTGCCATTAGGATTCTGCGTCGAGCAATGCACTGTCATTTGATCGTGCGGACCAGGCACAGCCAGGGCGCACATTCCTTCTAGATAGAAATGTGCCTGAGCTGAAGTGCTGAATCTGCCAAATACTACGTCGGTTCCCGGTAGCGGTTTCTTTGGATTCTCAAGCCATTCCATATTGCTGCCATCGCGCGTGATGGTGGGAATGCGCTGCTGAATGTCTTCGTCTTCATGCTTGGCTTTGCGCACTTGTGGCATCGCCGTATTTTGTTTGATCGCTTCTTCGATCGTAATGACGGCGGGCAGGTCTTCGTACTGTATGCACTCTTTCTCGATGAATTGTGCCGCATCGCGTGCGGTTAGTATGGTCTCTGCCAACACCATGCCGATCGGTGCGCCGACTGAAGTGACAACCGTGTCTGAAAAAATTGGATCATCGTCACCAAGTCCGACGTAACGCTCTCCGCCTTCGGGCACGTCTTCGCAGGTAATCAGGTCTTTGAAGTCAGGAAACTGCTTTTTCAGTAGTTCTTTCAGCGCGCTTAGCCCATTCACGTTTTTAGTGAATGAAAATTTGGCATGCGGGCGGCCGCTTTTTACCATGGCACCGTGCAAGCCACCAACAGGTAAGGTCAGATCGAGGGTGTATTTAATTTCTCCTGATGCTTGCACGAACGCAGCGCGCTTGATCACTGGCTGAGTCAATGGATAGAGCTCTGGATATTCTTGATACTCCTGCTTGCCCTGGGAGAGTGGGCGCTCGTCGTGAAATGCGCCCGATATGTTCTCCGGTGACACCGTAGACGGTGCCACAGCCATAGCCACGTGCAAGAAGAATTTGTAGAAGAAGTTTAGCGCCAGCTGCATTCTATATTCGTTGGTGAAGCCCTCTTCATCCATCGGTATTGTGATTTCGGCGACTTCGGCTGAAAGTGTGTCGAGCGCAGCCTTCAACGTATCGTTGTTCCAGGCTTTGCCTTCCATGAACTTCTCTGTCTTTGGCATACGACAGTTGATTGAAGCTAAGCCACCAAATACGATGCAAGCCTGCCCCGGCAGTACCTTGCCGCTTTCGTCCAGGCAGACGCGCAAGCCTGCGTTTACAACAGGGTGTGCCATCTGCACTCGGCGGGCAATTCTGTATGTTTGAACATATTCGCGCTGTCGTGTGAAGGGTATGTGGAAAGAGAGAATCACGGCGTCATCAGGCAGAGTCGAAACGGCAGGCATATCTGTCAGCAGCCATGTTCTCTTGCCACCTTCAAATGTTGCCGCGGCGATGGTCAGCGAAGCACCAAGGGCACCGAATACGGTGAATATGTCAGAAGGGAATGGTCCGCCATGTTCGGCGTGGTCGCGAGTCATGAAGATATTTCCGGCAACGCTGCCTGCACTCCTCACCTGATATCCGGCAACGAATGCACCGTGCCGTTTCAATTCTTGCAAGCCTTTCGTTTGATCGACATCTCGTTTAGCGATAACCCCGGCTGCGAAATCTAGTAGTTCTTGAATAGGAACGGCTGCTCCGACAACAAGTCCATCGTCTGTTTCGCGGATTTCTGACAGTTCGCGAATTGCTGTCAAATCGATAAAGATACGTGGCTTCTCATCTTGATAGATGCCTGCGGCTGTGTTGCCCACGACTAGCTTGACGTTCGCCTTGCCGTATTCTTGGCTGAATTTCTTCTTCAGATTTTGCACCTGCTCTAAACTTGACGGACGGAACCATTCAGAGCGTTGTCCAGTAAAGTGCAGATCAGTCATTGGCAATTGGTGCGACGGTAGCTCGTCGAGGTTTATCTGAGTGAGTTCAGATTTGCAATGAATTTTGAAGGCAGGGTCTACCATGCAATTTTGTGATTGGTCGCACGATTTATCGTAGTCACTCGCCAAAGTGCGCATGGCCTGCAGAATTGGACGATATCCGGTGCAACGACAAAGATTGCCACCAAAGCTGTCTTCGATTTCCTGTTCAGTTGCTTGCGGATGTTTTTGCAAAAGCGCGTGCGTGTTCATAACGAATCCAGGCGTACAAAATCCGCACTGGCTGCCGTTGTTTTTCGCGATACAAAACTGCGTGGGGTCGAGTCCGTCCTGCACGTTGCCAATGCCTTCGGTCGTGGTGACGACCGTACCGTCGACGGCACACAATGGTTTCAGGCAAGCGTTGATTGCGCGGTGCACAGGCGAGCCGTCGACAGAACTGCGGTGCGAAATCATCACGGTGCAGGCACCGCATCCACCTTGCTCACAAACGACCTTGGTACCTGTGTATCCAGCCTTGCGAAGATATTCTGTCAGCATCAACGACGGATCTGGATTGTGGACTTGCACACGAGAGCCATTCAACCAAAATACGAGCTGGTCAGAGTACGCGACTTCTTCGTCACGACGCTTTTTGTCACTAACTGTCGATTCGGACATTAGAACAACCTCCATAAAAGCGCTATCTCTAACGCGAACAATACAACAACCAGCGCAAAACTAGCCGGACTCACCCACGCTGGTGTGTCCTTTTTAGGAAATAGCCACGGCGTAAAAGCTTTAATCGAGAGCGGCATGGTTACCCATGTCGTTAAGGCGACGCTAATGGAATTACCAATGAAGTTAGCAATTGCCGGATTCAATTCGTGCAACTGCGGGTTCAAATAACGAATCTCGAGCATGACGATTGGATACAATCCCAGCAGAACCAACATCGCAGTCTTCCAATTTGGTGGTCCCTTTCCGCCCGTCTCCTGCGCAGGAAACCAGCCTGGAAAAGATCCTGCTACGGTCTGGTAGTCGGTAGAACTGACCAACGGTTCGGCAAGTGTCAAAAGCTTTTTGCGCTCTTCTGAAACGAACCAATCATCTAATGCATCGGGCGAGTCGAATCGAATCAATGTTGTCCAGACACCCGGAGTTTTCTTGGTTGGTGGCTGTAAGTAAACACCGCGATAACCTCGCCGCTTCGCCTGCGCCGATTGAAACTGTTTCTCGAATTCGAGATAAGTCGGTTCCAAACCAGATTTTACCTGGGTGACAATCGCCACCGCGACACTACCAATGGTGCCATGGCTGGAACTGACCGCATCTGTCAAAGTGATTTCGTTCGCTGCGATTTTTGCTGCCATTTCTTCCAACAGTTTCAAGCGATCTGCATTCGCTTTCCATTCGGACATTAACTGCTCACTGTGAAATCGCTGCACCAATGTCCACACATGTTCATCGGGCGAGCTCGACGGAATGATTTCTGCGGACAAAACCGCTCCGCTTTCCACGCCCACCATCATCAAGCGTGCGAGCCAATTCACGTGCTCGCCGGCATCTCCGCTGTTTACCGACATTTTCGTCAGGCAAACGGTGTCGGCTGGAGGTGGCGCTGAGTTTGTGGAAGATTGAGTCATAGTGGCTTTCCGCCATCCTTTAAGGTGCTTACTAACTGTTTGTCCATTGATTCGATTGTGGTTTTGACATCATGCAGCATCACGATTCGATCGCTTATGAGTTGAACAGGTTCTTTTCTGGTTGTTCGTTCAGTAGCGGACAGTTTGCCAAAGTTGCGCTCATTCTTCAAGTTCGTCGCGATTACACCCGATTTTCTCCAGCGCTCAATCAATGACTCTCGTCTCGTTTTGCCGTTTGCCGCAGCTGACGAATTCAAGTATTGCCCGACAGAGGCCGGCATGGGCTCCTTAATCGGAACACCGGGAACAAGAACTTGCGCAAGCACGTTTAATTCTGGTTTGGACGGTCTTTTCCCAATGCGCGCCTGTATCAGCGTAGCCGAAGACAAAAGCAATACTAACGATCCCGAAATGAGATCGAGTGTGTTGGCTGTCGTGTTCGTGTTTCTAGATTTCAGGACCAAACCTTGGGATACAATGCCGAGTACGCCAGATTGAGTAAAGTTGAGAATATTGTTGTATTGAATACCGCGAGCGCGTGCGGCAAGAATTGCTCCCCTCGCTGTGTACTCTTGCGAAAGCTGATTGTCAATCTGGTCAGAGGCACTGCGGACTTCAAGTGCGTGTTGCATAACTTGTTTGATCAATGCCAGCTGTTTATCAATTCTACTTTCTGCGAAATTTTCAGACGTTGGCAGAATTACAGCAGTAAGCAGCTGCAAAAGCCCCGAATCTAGCGTTTCAACAGTGCCGCTTACATCGAACAGCATTTCCACGCGCTTGTTCACCAGCTCTATTGTTTCCACTCGTTTATTGTGCATCGAAGGCAACGAAGCAAGTGCCTCTGCATTTCCCTTTTTATTGGACAATCTTCCTTCTTGCTTCCACTGATTCAGCAATTGCTGCTTTCTCGTCAAACCGTTTGCTGAGTCTGGAGGGACATTTTCCAAATACGAAAAGACGATTGGAGAAAAACGAATATCGCTTGATTTTGAATCCAAATTGAAGATGTTTGCCAGCACGTTGACTTGGGAGTCTTGCTTGTGGCGATAGAGCTTAAGGTATGCCAGATTGGCGAATGAAATCGCGACAGCAATAGCGTCCATAGTCATGATCTTTGTCGCACCAGATGGTGTATCTCTGCGGCTGAAATCCCCTCCTGCAAAATTTTTCAATACACCTATCTCAGTGAAAGTTGCAGTGTTGCTTAACAAGTTGACCCGATCGCGCACCCGCACAAGTTGTGGAAGCAAAACGTCAAATTGATAATGCTTTTCCAGATCAACCCAATCAACGACCTGGCGCACTTCAAAGGCCGCACCAAGAATTTTCTCGAGCATATATAGGTCGAGGGCCAGTGTCTGCACATCTGCGCCATTACGATTGCCTGCCATTTTCGTAGTGAGGATGTCTGCTGCACACTGTTCTACTTGCAGCAACTTTGCTGCCTCGATACCTCTGGCTCCTATCTGTTTGTTGACTGCCTGAGTCGCACCACTCGTTGGCACGGAAGTGCTTTCAATTTGGCGCAGTAGTGCGAGCAACTCGCTATCAAATTGCTCGGCCAGCGCATTAAGCGAAAACAAAAGTGCGAGTCGTTTGCTGAGTAGCCCAATCGATGCGCGATGACGTTTAGTCGACTCAGCCGCAAGCATTTCGCGCGAAGCAGCAGTTTCTTTCAGACCGAATTCGCTCTTCCACAGATCGATCAACGCTTGCTTGCGTGATTGCGTTTTTCCCCTCGGCGTTGCATCGATGTACTTACTGACCAGTTCGGGCAATTGAACTGATCCTCTATCAAAACCAAATATGTTCGCGAGAGAATTAGGGCGACTCTTATCTATGGATGCACCCGTATAAGAAAGTCCGACCGCAGCGGCTCCCAGGCTGGCAGTCAGGGAAGCGCCGACAAAGGTCAGTGCGTTTGAATCAGGGAACCGCAACTTTAACCGGTCGGCAGCCGCGATGTTGAAGATGATACCGAATGTGGTGAAGTTGATCGTGTTAACCAGGTCGATGCGACGATTAACGCTTCGCGTTTGCTTGTCAATCGCATCGTAGGTCTCGTCGATTGCTTCATCTAATAGGTCGGAAGTTTGGCGAACTTCTAAATATCCAAGCAAGAGTTGTTTGAGAACAATCGCTTTATTCCAGAGCAACTCTTCACTGGGCGCACCGCCGGCAGCTTGTAATTCGAGAATTCGATCAACGTTGCTGCGCACACCGAGAATGTCAGCCGCTTCGCTTGCTCCAGATGCCGAGTGCGTCTCGCTTGCACCATGAACTGCAAACGGTGATATCGACTGGCTCAATAATAAGCAGCCTAGAAAGATAGCAATTAGCCGCGCTGAATTTACAACCTGCGTCATGGATTTTTTTTGGCTCTGAGCGGTCGTTGAAGCTTGCCAATTGAACCATATGCGATCAAAAATATGTGCAAAATTGATCCAGCAAAAAATCATCGCCAAATTGGCAGACTGGATTAGTAATGTAATTAAATTAACAAACTGAACTTGAGAACCAATCAGAGATCCATGAAGAGCGCATCATTGGCAGTTTTAACTTCTGGCAGCATCGCTTTTCTACTGTTTCTTTCCGCACTAAGCCTATGCGCAAGAGCAGACGCACCTCTTTCTACGAGTTCTATGTCGCAGTTGAAAGCGGCAAGTTTGGCGGCTCTATCTAAGGTTGATTCTCACTCTACTGAGCTGGTGACCAAGGCCGAGTCGTATGTTGAAGCAGTTAAAAAAGCAAAAGCGAACTCTCCTTTGCCGGCGAAGTTGGAGAATGCAGTTCAGCACATAAGCTGTGGAAGCGCGAATTCGAGCGAAGTTCAGATCAAGAGTGACCTTGAATTGCTCGACGCGATTTGCAGAGATCACAAAGAACCATCGGTCGAAGATCTCGCTGCGCTTCAGGAACGCTACAAACTTCTGTGCGTAAAGCTGGAAGATTTGATCTTTGTCAAAGATCTGGAAAGTGCTTTTCGTATCCATGACCGTTTTGTGCGCTACACCTCTCTTGCGCTCTGGGACAAAGAGAAAATCCTTGCCGAACTCGAGAGAATGGAGCGGGCTGCGGACAGTGCACCACAGAGATCGCCAGCCCAAGCGAAACTTGTAAGCGATTTAAAAGGCAAGCGTATTTCTTTTTCTGATCATCGTCTTGACATTGGCACGGCACCTGACGAGCAAATGTACCTGACTACAGACCGGCGCTCGAATTCTCTTATCGGTCCACCCTGTCTTGAACTGGTCGAACACTTGATTCAAAGTCCAGATGGTCGGCGAGTCGATTTCAACGACTGCAACATTCCTGCTTTAGGAATTCCTTTCAGTCCGCCGATTACGCTCTGGGTTAAATCACGCACCGCTGCTGGACATGTGCCGGCTGTCTTGCTCAATTTTGTCGACATCGATATCACTTCGAGCAACCCAGTTTATTTCAACAGCACTGCCAACTTCAGCTCTATTGCCGATGTGGTGGAAGGAAAGCTAGACGATTATCTAAAAGACAATATGAAGTTGATCGCCGCCGATAAAACGCCCGCTCTGATTGGCTTCTGCTCGGATTTTGACAGAGAGGTTGTTTCAAATGCATTTGGTGCTGATGGACGCACTCCGTACTTCTTCATTCTCGAACCCAAGCTGAAAGACATGGCCGAGTCAGAGCGCATTAAGTTGATCGAGAAAAGGCAGGCAGAGGGCTTCTACACAAAGGCCGACTCGACTGAGTTAAGCAATAAATACGGCGATAAAACCATCCCCGATGGACCGGAGCGTGTACGTGATGCCTGGAAGCGCACCAGGAAGATCCTGACTGAAAGCGGCGGTAGCGCAGTTGGAATGTTCTGCTGCGCGGGAAATTTTCACGGCAATAAAGAGGCTTGCAAATTCGCGGGCGAACTCAAGACAGGCAACCAGCCGTGGAACGACTTGAAATATTATTACCCTGGCGAAGGCGTCTTCGATTACGCCGGCATAAACGCGATGGGCGACGATGCTCAGCGTGATCCGGACGGACCAAACATCATGGCGGCCCTGAAGCCTTTCATGTCTGAAGTTCGCACTAGCGCATGGCACTCCACTCCGGTTCTGCTAATCGAGCTGTCTCCGGGAAGGACCAAAATGCCGTTCGAAGAAGCTGCCTGGATCAAAGCAATCTTCACAGAAGTCACTGCGACCTATCCCAATATTGGCGCCGTTACTGTAACCGTGCCGGATGGTGTTACTTTTTGGACTCCCGAATCGCTAGCAGTGTATCGCCGATTAGTAATCGACGGTGAGTTCAACTACAAATCTTGTGTGTTCGGTAAAGTCGACGAAAAATAAATCCGATGATTAGACCTCATGTGTTCAATATAGTCGACATGCTGGATCGACGATCAGTAATCCTTCCGGGTTCAATAAAAGTCGACGAAAATAAATCCAATGTTCTGTAATACGGTGGTATCGCTCTAGTCAAGATGATTCAATGGCAGAGTATTTCTGGTATTCCGAAAGATTAGGTCCTGCAAAGTCCGGACAAATAATTGTCGACTACCCTATTTCACAAGACCATCTCTAAATTCGTACGTAATGCTGTTTGCATTTTGGCCTGCGTACTGATTCAACCCTGGTACCTCATCGCATCCGCGAGCACCGCTGCCGGTGCTTTGACCTCCGCTGGCGCTCTGACTCCAGATGCGGCTCAAACAGCAGATATCCTGGGCATCCGCCAGGAAGTAGAACAAATCATTTCTCTGCGCAAAAGCGGGGCTGGTTTGAGTGGTGATCGGCATCAATTCAACAACTACAGGGCGCACGTACTGCGCAAAATTTTCGAGGCTGATCTGCAAAATCAATCTGCTGAGAGCCGGTTAGAATTCGAGATCGCGTATGCCTATGATGCCATCGCGCGCGAGCAGCGCAAAGAAAGCAACATTAAACAAACGCTCAATGCTGTGAACTTCACGCAGTTTGGCGTTTTCAGTTTAGTCACGAGTAGTGAAGGTCTGCACAACCAGTTTGGTTATCAATCCACTCAATCTCTTATTAGTGGTGGAATTGGAACTGTTCTGGGCGGAGCGAGTATGCTTTACGGTAAGGTCGCTAAAGCTTCTCACCTGAAGCCGCCAGACTTTATGTGGCAATACGTCAATGGTAAGCCCGTCGACGGATCTGAGCTGCCACCGCTAGTAGTGCGCTATTTGGACTCGCGAGAACCAGGCGAAAGCCGCACTCGCAGAGAGATTCTAAATGCAGCCTGGAAGCAGCAATATAAAGCGGACCTGGCAGATAAGAAGACTCTGGCAGGCATAGATGACGGCAAAAACAGGAGTTCAGGCTATCTCTATAATCGCCTCTCCTTACTTTCGTTTCTCTACAATACAATCGCAGGATTCAACTCTGATCTTCTGTCCTTACTGAACCAGGTAAGAGGCACTGCAGCTGTCGACTCACTTTCAAACTCGAAAGTGGATTATTCAACCGCCACTGCCAGCGGTGCCGATGATGCGGCACGCCTGCTTCACCTGGAGCCGCTTTTAGCTGAATTGAACTCACTCACACCCGGCGCGGATCCTGAAAGAGAGCGGGAGTTGCACATCACATTGCTGGAGACGATGGTTGCGGGTGGTCTCGACATGGCGGTTGCCGGTGACAGGTGTCAGAAGGAGTTCAATTACCAGAGTGACGTGGTCCTGGCACAGCTCAATAGCAAACAGGGTGCTTTCATGCAGAAGTTATACGAAGCAAACTTTATCCAGGGCGGTGGCTTCGGTTCTACTGCCGGCGGTTTGTTTTTGACACATCATGTCAAGCCTGCGGCCGTGACTTTGCGCGTTTCTGGCGGAATAGGTCTTATTCTCACTGGGCTCTCCTTTTATGGAATGCGCGGATTCTCACGCAAAACCGATACCGGCCCAAACTCACTGGCAGATTTTTTCAATCTCAGACCAGACAAGGGTTTTTCTCCCCTGGTCATGAACTATTTGAATTCACCCTCGCCTAAACGAAACGACGGCAAAAGTAGACGCCAGTGGCTGATCGACTTGTGGAGCAATAACTCTGTCGCTACTGTCAATCTAAAAGACCAACGATCGCTTGAATGTTTGGGAAATATGCCGTCATGCAAAAAGGACAGAGTCAAGTTGGTGCTCAATCGTATTTCCCTTTTAAGTTCTTTGCGCCAGGAGTTTAACGAGTTCGATTTGGAATTGCTCGAGTTACTACGCAAAGCTTGGCCGGTAACCATCGCGGCTGGTTCTCCAGATGTCAATCCAAGACTCAGTCCTTCTGCCAATGCTGCAGCATCACTGCTCGGCGTTCAGGGTTTGATAGCCAATAATGAGCAACCAGATGAGCACGCCAAATTGCTGATCACAAGGCAGGTGCTTGAAGGTTTCCTCGCTATGATTTCCGATGCCGATCTCGTTGGTCATGAAATTGAAGTGGAGCTAAAAGCCGCCGACCGCCTGGAAAGGCAAAGAGACAGGATCGTCCAACTGACAAATAGTCTCAACTTTCTCCAGGGCGGCATTATTGGTGAAGTTGCAGGCGGGCTAGGATTTAGAAACAATAGAAGAGATTCGATGTACACAAGCAACATATTTATCATTTCTTCGGCGATAAGCACTGCGCTGGCTGCAATATCTATGCTGGAGCAACACGGCGGATGGCGAGCAGGTCAAACCAAACCAAATGCCCTGGGTGCTGCCTTCGGCAAAAAATCCGAACACGTCATGTTGTCTCCGGTTGGAGCTAAATACCTCAATTCTGTAGCCCCGGATTCGCGGACGAATCTCACGAGAAGAGAAGTGTTGACCAAGTACTGGAAGGAGTCGAAAGTTTTAAGTGTCAATGTGAAACGAGATTCAGAAGTTCAAAAGCTTTCTGCTGAAGGAAAAGCGCACCACTGGTGGTCTGAAACGATCAAAATGATCAACAACCGGATCACTATGCTTTTTGATTTGCGTGCTGTGCTTAGAAGCAGCAATGTTGGCTTTTATGAGCTACTCAAGGCAGTCGATTGAGAGCGTGTGATATAAACTTGGAGCATTTTATGGCAGAAGGCAGTGACTGGTCGAATTCCTGTGGAGGTTCTATGAAAACTTTGTGCGCTCTTCTGTGCGTAGCAATTGCTTTTGCGAGTGGTCCAGCGCTTTCTTCAGCCGGTCAAGCCAAGACCAAAACGAGCGTGACCAAAACGAGCGTGACGAAATCGACCGACGCTAAAACGAATCTCGCCATTCGTCCTGATTTTAAAGAGCCAGTTGTGCTCGCCAGCAAAGATGGCGTTCTTGAAATTCGCCTTACAGCAAAACAAGGACAGGCAAAATTAGACACATCAGCTAAGCCAATCAACAATTGTCTCCTTTTCAGTTACGACATAATTCGCGGCACCGCATCAGACGGAAAAAATTCCAACAGCAACCTTTATCCAGCGCCGACGCTCCAGGTATATCCTGGCGAGAAGTTAATCGTTCATTTCGCAAATGATTTGCAGGGTCTAACCATCAGAGATTATTTCATCCCGGCGTACACAGCCAAGGGTCAGCCAATTCCGCTCTACCCGCCGCAGATGAAATCGTCACCGCTGAATCTCCACATTCATGGAGCACACATCAGTCCAAAGGGAAATGCTGACAATGTCATGCTGGACATTCCTGCAGGCATGTCAAACACCTACACGTACAGCATTCCCACGAACATGCCGCAAGGATTGTATTGGTACCATTCTCATTTGCATGGACTGACGTCGCCGCATACTTATGGCGGACTTGCCGGTTTACTTGCAGTTGGAAAAACTGATGGCAGCATACCGGCAGTGACCGACAACAAAATTCCTGTCCGCAACATGGCCCTTCAGTACAACTTTGTTTTCAATCGCGCCGGCGGTTCGAATGACCTCACCAACCCAGTTTGGGCGATGTGGGTCAGCTCGATAATTCCGCCAAAGAAAGGCGAACTGGAGAAGGGCACATACCGTCCTTTGTTTACGCCAGTCAATTTCAACGAATCCAAGAAAGGCACCAAATATGCCACCATCTGGTTCGATGGTCCTTTAGGCGTCCGCAATCATCGGGGGCAGTTTTCACTCATTCCAAGCAACCTGCAATATTTCACTGCAGATGACCACAAGGCCAGTCACAATTTGCCGGAAGATCCATCACTTCCTGATTATTTGCGCGACGTGCAATATACAGTCAATGGTCAGTTCCAACCGGTGATTAAAAGCAAGGCGGGTCAAACCGAGATTTGGGCGATCGCCAATATCAGCGACTTCGCTTATATGAACGTTCAGCTGACCGAGACGGCGACCGGACGGCATCCCAAAATTGCTATTGTTGGACAAGATGGCAATCCCTATCAAACCGTTCATTATCCGCGCACCGTCGACGGTACTAGATTGCTGATTCCGCCTGCCACTCGCTTTACGATTGCTGTGACAATACCAGCTGAAGGTGAACTCTTGCTGGAGATGCCTGAGCTCGGAAAAACTGCCGTCAATAATGGGCAGTACGATCTGACCAAGACACTGAGCAGCCCCGGCGTTTGCTATACGAGCAATGGCACTGAGAATCCTCCGGGTGTATTGGGGCGCATGAACGTTTCGCCCAAACACATTAGCTACTTTGACGGGTTCTTCATATTTCCAACTCAGGTGCTCTTGCGGGCAAAAGCCGTGGCACCAGGCGGCGTGACGACCGCCTTCGTCGAAGGTCAAAAGCTCGGTGCTTATACATCCTTTATTGATCTTTCCAAGGCTATTCCCGACGTTAAGCGGAAGATCGTGATGAACGGTGGGTTTCTCAACAAGCTGGCATCCCTGAGCGACCCAAAGGCTTTCATGTATGCATTCGATGGGCAAACATTTCCAAATACATCATTGATCCAGCCTAGACTTAATTCCATCGAGGAATGGGACTTCGTCAACCAAAACAACGATGAGCATCCGATTCACGTGCACGTCAATGATTTTCAGGTAACCGAATATCTAGATCCCACGACCGGTGTGCACACTGGACCCGAGAGTTTTTCCGTCGACAATTCCAATGCACCAGCGCCGAAGATAGACCTCCAGGAAAACGTAATCGCTCCAGGTATTCTTTCTTTCCGCACTCGGTTCGACGAATACACAGGAACTTACGTAACGCATTGCCATCGCCTCAATCACGAAGACAATGGGCTGATGTCGACGATCAACGTGATACCGGCGGTTTCTACTTACGCAGTAGCGATCCCAGGGCTTCCCGGCAGAGCTACAGAGGTGCATGTCTACGATGGAGCTGATGATCGGCTAGTCTCCACAGTCATTCCGTTTCCGTTTTACGAAGGCAACGTCAATGTCGCCATGGGCGATGTAGACGGTGACGGCATACTCGACTTGATTGTCGGTTCCGGAAAAGACCATGCACCAGAAGTGGTGGCATATACAGGTGCGTCTATTTTAGGTACAGGTATTTTCGGAACAGAGTTAGCACGTTTTCAGCCGTTCGAGTCGAGTGCGCGCAGCGGAGTGAGTGTCACTGCTGCACAGATCGATGGGTCGCAGTCAGACAATCTGATTGTCGGATCTCCTGCCGGCGTCACGGATGAAGTGAAAGTCTACGATATCCCATTGGCAGGATCTCGCAACGGACCAGCCTTGTTCGCCAGCTTTAAACCATATGGTGATGATCGTTCCGGAGTGACTGTTGCATCGGGTATGGTCGATTTTGCCACTGGTCGTGAGAGCATCGTCACCGCTCCTGGTGCAGGCACTCCAGCGGAAATCAAAACCTACGCTTACACTCTTTTCCAGCCAATCGCAAAGGAGCGAAAAGGAGAGGGACGTCCGACCGATACTCTCGTGAACAACACAAGCTTCTTTCCATTCGGCAAAGATTATAAGGACGGAGTTTCTCTAGCGACTGGATGGATCGCCGGCTCACTTGGTGGCGCGAAATCAATCATAGCTAGTCAGACAACTGGCAAGGGCGAGGTCAAGATTTTTTCCGGCGGCTCTGCACTGGATGAAGGACCATCAATCTATCTAGACACTTGTAGATGTGGTAAGGATAATCCTTTCCGCGAGACAGCAAGCTTCAATCCATTCACGGAATCAGGCGGTGTTCACGTGGCTACGACGAGTACCACAACCGGCGCCAACCTCCTGGTGAGCGGCTCAACGGACGCAAACAAGAAGGCAAGCGTTCTAAAATACGATTTCATCAGACCGACCCCTGATGCAAGAACACTTCAACCTGTAAAAATGGGAGAAGTATGGTCCGGAAACGCAACTTCACCAGCCACCATAGGCGGCTACTAATGGAGCGCCGCATGGAGCGCCGGCTTCAGCCGGCATGGGCCGCCGGTCTGTTGATCGGTGCCGCAAATTCACCAAATGTAGTGGCACCTCTTTAGCAGTCGTGAGTGGAACCAATTAAGATCAACATTAGTGCACCGATGAGGTAAGCAGTGTGGAACCAAACCTATCGCCTAATCCAGCTTCCAATCCATTTGCGGAGCCGTCGACATTTTCCTCGTATCCGCTCTGGATCAAAGGTTTCGGCGCCTTGATAGTCGCCGCCGTTATCGCATCTCTAATCACGTCCTTTCCATATCTTGTTGCTAAGAGGCAATTGACGATAGCTGGAAGAGCCGCTTATAAGGAAGATTACAAAACTGCTGAAACGGTCTTTTCAGAAATATTGAAAAATCATCCGCAGTCGATGGAGGCGCGTTTGGGCTATGCCAAGGCGCTTTTCGCGCAACATACAAGTGATGCCGACGCGAAGGCTCTCAAAGCGTTGGAAGGCTGTCGCATCGACGAAATCGATTGGGCAGATTTAGAAAAAGTGATGCCTGAGGAATATCAGGAGCGCTTCAAACCTGTAAAAAATCAATCGACAAAATCTATGTCAAAGTCGGATTCGACTTCAAGTTCTAATGCGACTAGCACATCGTCAACAACTTCGACTTCGCCTTCCACCTCGACCTCGCAAGAATCTTCGGAAAAGGAGCAAAACCAGTAATGTTCATTCCAGGATTTCTAATAAACGCAGCAACATTTCCAGGTGTCATCGTTCATGAGATTGCGCATCAACTATTCTGTGACCTGGCGAAAGTGCCGGTTAAAAAGGTTGTCTACTACCAAGTATTCGCTCCTTATGGATACGTCGAGCATGACGAAACTCCAGACTTGAAAAGTTCGTTTTTGATCACGGTCGGTCCGTTCATCGTGGCTACTGTTTTGTGTGCCGTGCTTACGTTTCCTTTGACTGGCATGTTGAGTTTAAAGGACTATGGTGCCATGGTGTCTTCATGGGTTCCGTTGACCTGTTTTTGGCTTGGAATTTCTATCGGAATGCATGCATTTCCTGGCAAAGAAGAACTTGACAGATTTCGCAAGCAGATTGATACCAAAGGTAGTTTTGTGCCGCTTTACCTTTTGTCGAGTGCGGTGCGAATGTTTTTCGTTCTGGCCAGATTCGGCAGCTTCTTCTGGTTTGATGCCATCTATGCCGGACTTGTGGCGTTGATAGCTCCGTTGATTTTGTGTTGGAGCTTTCTCTGAACGTGGTATATCGTCGACGTGCTCCGTTCTCGCAGAGTTCAAATGAGCCAGAACGTCACAACTCCGCGGCGCCCCTCTGAAACTGTATGACAATGAAGGAGCATTATGGCGATTATCACCGGGCTTTCTGGAAATGAACTCTACTGCTTGAAAGAGAAAGGCTACGCGCCCGGCAATTTAGTAATCGGCAACAGTGTTTTTGCGCTCGGGTTCGCTGGTGGCATTGTCTCTGGTCTGAAGACGCTCGGCGGTGGCGAAGTCCATCAGATTACTGAAATCGTTCGCGAAGGGCGATCGCTCGCCTATCTGCGTATGATCGAAGAGGCGAGACGACACGTTGGAGTCGGTGTAACAGGCGTTACCAGTCAGCTTATTTTTCACAGCGCAAATATTGAATATCTGTCGATTGGATCCGCTGTTCATGTGGCTGCAGGCGATCCACCAAACACAGATCATCTCTGGTCAACATCAGCGAACGGACAAGAGCTTTATTGCCAAGTCGATTGCGGATTTGAACCGTTGCAGTTTGTTTTTGGCAACGTCGCTTATTCAATTGGTGTTGGGGGCGGTATCAAAGGCGCGTTTCGAAGTTTGAAAAGCGGCGAAGTTGTTGAATACTCCAACATGCTCAATCATACGCGCCATCTTGCATTAGAGCGAATATCACAAGAAGCTAAAGCCGTCGGAGCAAACGCTGTTCTCGGTATCAAAACAGAGATTTCGCCTATTAGCGGCATGCAGGAGATGTTGATGACTGGCACCGCGTCACACAATGCGGATCTACCCGCTATTTACAGCGAAACTCCAATCACAAGCGATCTGACGAATGAAGAGATGTGGAATGTTATTCACTCAGGTTATTGCCCTATTAAATTGGTTTTGGGTGTCTCTGTTTTCTCGCTTGGTTTCGCCGGTGGTGTCAAGGCGATGTTCAAAAGTTTCGTGCGCGGCGAAATTAAAGAGCTGACCTATCTAATTTATCAAGCTCGTGTGCGAGCGCTTGCCATGATTGCAGAAGACGCACAGTCTGTAAATGCTGATGATGTGGTTGGCGTTAAGACTTACGTGTACGATTTTGGTGGCGGCGTGATCGAGTTGCTCGCGATTGGAACAGCGATCAAGAAATTTCCAAACATGAGAGTGCGCAACAACCAATTGATTCCGCAGGCAATTATTAGAGATGTCGATACTTTTACGAACAAAGTGCCACTGCTAGTTCCCAATCCAAATCAGCCGTTCGGTTCTTACGATGTTTGAGGCAACCCGTTAACAGTAGTCGTCGAGGTTGTATTGTATGAAGTATCTAAGTGTTGCTCAACTTGCGGTGACATCAGCGTTGCTTGCAGTCGGCGCCGTGATTCGGCCCGCTCTTGCTGACAAAAACCCGGGTGGAAGTTTCTTTGGACCAGGTGGAAGCATGCCTGCGCCAGCCGGAAGAAGTTACATGCGGCCGTGGCTGTATAACGGCAGACCGATCGGTACGCCAGGCGGCACACCGCCTGACTCTAATGCCTGGTCGAATGCTAATCCGAGTGGCTCACTGGTTGTTCCCGGCAACACAGTAATGGCATTTCCAGCGTCTCCGAGCTATGTCTGGAACGCAGCCACGCATCCTATTCCGTTGAATCCTGCGGCTCCAAAAAATCTTGAACTCGGTACATGGACAATAAAAGATAAGTCGAAAAATACAATCGTAGGAACTTGGATGTGGAATGCTACAAATCAAAATTTCTCAGGCTCTTATACAAATGGAGTAGTAGACACGTTGCGCGTTGATGAATTCACTGGCAGAAAAATAGCAATCAGCGGTTACAACAGCGCCGGACTGCCAGTAGACTTCATCGGAACAAGAACAAGCCCCAACACCGCCGAAGGCACAGCCACAGCCCATATGCCCACAGGACCATTCACCTGGACCTTCCAGGCTTCTTGGTAATGAATTTCGAGACAGTGTGCGCGCAGTGGAGCGTCGTCTTCAGCCGGCGAAGGCCGTCGGCTTCAGCCAGCGCAGCTAACTTCAGCTGAGATCCCAAAGTGGTTCAAACGTATATCCAAAAGCGTCAATAATGGATCGAATATCGGTGGCATATATGGTGCCAGCGACCAATAAATCCAAAATCATGATCGAGCAAGGATGCGGCATTCCAGCCTCCGATCTGGGTTTTCGGAAAATCAACTGCTTGCCTTTAGTTTTCGCTAGTGTTACTTTCAAATCGTGCAATTCGCAAGCGTTGCAATCTGAAGTTGTAAATCCAGATAGGAGAGACAACAAAAATTCCTTTGCTGAGCATTCAGCAACGTCAGGGATCGAAGCTACTTAGCAGCCGCTAAGAGTTAGATCTGGTGGGGGAAGTGTGGTGAGAATCCACCGCTGTCCCGCAACTGTAATTTCAATCCAAAGAGATTGTTAGAGCCAGGCTTCCCACCTGAATGCCAGAAAATGGACGAACCTCTTCGAGGCAAAGAGGAACACGTCGTGCGCAGCGGATATTTCCGTGCCGATGATTGTTCCTCCGGGTGATAAGCCCAGGAGGATTTTTATTTCAGTTTTTTTCAATTCATTCGGGTTCAGTTAGATTCGGGAGTTCGTATAAATGAGTCAAGTAACCGCAAACAAAGTTCCTGATGTCGGTGCCGCAACGGCGGTGGAGTACAAGGTCTTAAGACGCGACAACACGGTTGTCGATTTCGACCCGGCAAGAATTTCAGTTGCGATTACTAAAGCTTTTATCGCTGTCGAAGGTGAAAGTGGTGGCACGATTAGTTCCAAAGTTCGCGACATCGTGCAGCGACTCACTGCGCAGATTTGTGCAGTCGTAGAGCGACGTTTGCCTGCCGGCGGTGTTTTGCATCTCGAACACATCCAAGACCAAGTTGAACTTGCATTGATGCGCGAAGGCGAGCATGAAGTGGCAAGAAGCTACGTTCTTTATCGCGATGCCAGATCTAAAGAACGCGCTGTAGATGCGGCTCCAGCATCTGCCCTCCAAATTGACGTGACCAAGCCCGACGGCACGCGCTCGCCACTGGATGTTGCTCGTCTCAAAGTGGTAATTGAAGAAGCTTGCGCAAATTTGGGCGATGCTGTTTCTGTAGAAAAGATATTTGATGCAACGATCAGCAGTCTTTATCACGGTGTGGCTCAAGCTGAAGTGTTCAAATCAGCTATTCTCAGCTCACGTGCGTTGATCGAACATGATCCTGCTTACGCATTTGCAACGGCACGATTGTTGCTCGATCAAATTCGTTTAGAAGTGATCGGAGCGCCAACCACTCACGAACAAATGAGTGCCTTGTATCCAAGCTACTTCGCCGAGTACGTCGCGAAAGGCGTAGCTGCAGGACGAATCGATGCACGTCTAGCTCAATTTGATCTCGCCAAGATTGGTGCTGCAATTCAGCCAGATCGCGATTTGCAATTCCAATATCTCGGACTGCAAACTTTGTTCGATAGATATTTGCTGCACATTGAGGGCACTCGTATCGAGTTGCCGCAAGCCTTCTGGATGCGAGTGGCGATGGGCTTAGCGATTAACGAAGTCGAACGCGAGAACCGTGCGATCGAGTTTTATAATTTGCTCTCCAGTTTCGATTTTGTATCGTCCACGCCGACACTATTCAATTCAGGAACACAACGTCCTCAACTTTCATCTTGCTTCCTCACGACTGTCAGCGACGACCTAATCGGCATTTACGATTCCATCAAAGAAAATGCGTTGCTCTCCAAATATAGCGGCGGACTCGGAAACGATTGGACACCGGTTCGTGCACTGGGCGCACACATTGAAGGAACGAACGGAAAGAGTCAGGGTGTAGTTCCATTTTTGAAAGTTGTGAACGACACCGCAGTGGCTGTAAATCAAGGCGGTAAGCGACAGGGCGCTGTATGCAGCTACCTTGAAACATGGCATCTCGACATTGAAGAATTTTTGGAACTGCGCAAAAACACTGGTGACGATCGTCGCCGTTGCCATGACATGAACACGGCCAATTGGATTCCTGATTTGTTCATGGAGCGCTTGCTGTCTAACTCTGAATGGACCTTGTTCAGCCCCGACGAAACTCCTGATTTGCACAATTTATTCGGACCAGCTTTCAAAGATAAGTACGAAGAGTACGAAGCAATGGCTGCTGCCGGAAAGATCAAATTGTCCAAGAAAGTCTCAGCGCTCGCATTGTGGCGCAAGATGCTCTCGATGCTGTTCGAAACCGGACATCCATGGTTCACATTCAAAGACCCTTGCAATTTGCGCAGCCCACAACAACATGTTGGTGTCGTACACAGCTCCAACTTGTGCACCGAAATCACATTGAACACATCTGACACTGAAACTGCTGTTTGCAATTTGGGCTCAGTTAACCTACCTGCACACATCATCGGCGGCGCTCTCGATTTAGAGAAATTGAAAAATACATGCCGCGTTGCGATGCGCATGTTGGACAACGTCGTTGATGTGAACTATTACAGTGTTCCTAAAGCACGTACCGCCAACTTGAAGCACAGACCTGTAGGACTGGGTTTGATGGGCTTCCAGGATGCGCTCTTGTTGCTCAAAGTTCCTTATTCATCAGAAGCCGCTGTCGATTTTGCAGACTACTCGCAGGAAGCAATTAGTTTCTACGCAATTTTGGCAAGCAGTCAGTTGGCGAAAGAACGCGGTTCGTATGCAAGTTACGAAGGATCGTTGTGGGACAAGGGCATTTTGCCGCAGGACTCGCTCGAACTTCTGCAAGCATCACGCACCACACCAATCGGCGTGTTGAGAGGCGGAAAGTTGGATTGGACTCCAGTGCGCGAGCACATTGCAAGATGGGGAATGCGCAACAGTAATTGTCTCGCCATCGCTCCAACTGCCACCATATCTAATATCGTGGGCGTCAGTCAATCGATCGAGCCAACTTTCCAGAATTTGTTCGTTAAGTCGAATCTCTCAGGTGATTTCACAGTGCTCAACAGCTATCTTGTTGACGAGCTAAAACAGCTAGGGCTCTGGGATGAAGTCATGGTGCACGATCTGAAATACTTCGACGGAAGCGTCATGCCGATCGAACGAATTCCTGCAGATGTAAAACAACGTTATGCAACTGCATTCGAAATCGATTCAAGCTGGTTGATCAAAGCTGGCTCTAGACGTCAGAAGTGGATCGACCAGGCTCAGAGCTTGAACTTGTACATGTCTGAACCGAATGGCAAGAAATTGGATGAGATGTACAAACTCGCCTGGACTTCTGGATTGAAGACGACATATTACTTGCGCACCACAAGCGCAACTCAAGCAGAGAAATCAACCGTGAAAAGTGGAGCTCTGAACGCAGTAGCTGCCACCACGGTGACTGCTACTGCAGATATCGTGCAACCCGGAAAAGCATGCTTGATTACAGATCCAGATTGCGAATCCTGCCAATAAAGTTCCAAGACAAAATAATTAGGGGTAACTAAAATGCTATCTTTCGGACAACCAAATCCATCGCAAGCAACAACGGTCGTGGGACAAACAGGACTCGATTTCGGAGTTCCAGGAACCGCGCTTCCGGCTTCAGGAGCGGGTCTCTCAGGTTCAGGTGTTGCTCCAGCTCAGGGTTCTACCGTCCCAGCTCAGGGCGCATCTCCGGCAACTGGACATGGTGTTACTGGTGTTGAAGCTATCGCGTTCAATTCCGGACGCATCAAAGTAGACGAAAAGCGCATCATCAATTGCCGCGCCGATCTGAATCAACTTGTGCCATTCAAATACGAGTGGGCGTGGCAGAAATACTTGGATGGTTGCGCCAATCACTGGATGCCGCAAGAGATCAACATGAGTCGCGATATCGCGCTCTGGAAAGATCCGAATGGATTGACTGACGACGAGCGCATGATCATCAAGCGCAATCTTGGATTTTTCTCCACGGCTGATTCGCTCGTCGCGAACAATTTAGTTCTTGCAATTTACAGACACATCACCAACCCTGAATGTCGTCAGTATTTGCTCCGCCAGGCGTTTGATGAAGCCGTACATACTCATGCATATCAGTACGTGATTGAAAGTTTGGGATTGGACGAAGGCGAAATCTTCAACATGTATCGTGAAGTTCCATGCATTCATGACAAAGATGCGTTTGAATTGCAATTCACTCAAGAATTGTCAGATCCAAATTTCAATACAGGAACGCCAGAAACTGATCGACGCTTCCTGCGAAACTTGATTGGCTACTACGTAATCATGGAAGGGCTATTCTTCTACGTTGGCTTCGTGCAGATGCTTAGCTTTGGTCGTCAAAATAAAATGACTGGTGCGTCGGAAGAATTCCAATACATCTTGCGTGATGAATCAATGCACTTGAATTTCGGAATCGATTTGATCAATCAAATCAAGGCAGAAAATCCACATTTGTGGACCGCGGATTTCCAGGCAGAAGTAAATTCGCTAGTCAAACAAGCTGTAGAATTGGAGTTTCGCTATGCTCAAGACACGATGCCTCGTGGCGTTCTGGGCTTGAATCAAAACATGTTTGCTGACTATTTGAAGTTCATTGCTAATCGACGATTGAATCAAATTGGACTTCCTGATCTGTATGCTGGTGCTCAAAATCCATTTCCATGGATGAGCGAAATGCTCGACTTGCGCAAAGAGAAAAATTTCTTCGAAACGAGAGTCATCGATTATCAGACCGGCGGTACCCTGAGCTGGGATTAGCTTTATTGCGATCTGAAGTTAATAAATAATTGCGCATAAAACCGTAAATTCACTGGTTCGAGAAACTCAGCTGATATGCTGACTGTATCGAACCTTTCGATTGCAACGCGCTCCGAGCGGTTTGTGTTTGCACGACTATCTGTTCGATGCAATGGAGACATAGTATGCAGAAAACAATAAAATCTTTCGCGCTGAGCACGGTCACACTCTCGTGTTTCTTTTCGTCCATGCCTGTTTTGGCTTTGACTACAGACGGCTCTTACAAGGCGATTGCCTGCAGTGGTGCAACGTCGCTGTTTGAAAAGGCACACGGAAGCGACAAAAATTATGACATTGGCAACACAAAATTGAAGTCGTTGTTAGTCAACGCTGGTGAAAATCAAGTCGCTGCTTTGCAAATTTTGTACAAATATACTCCTGTCGCTGCCACGGAGTTTGGCACCTATCTGATCAATTTCCGTGACGACGGTCAAACGAGAAACAATATCAAAGTGCATTTTTGTCTTCGCCGTAAGAACGGCGGAATACTTGGACTTGAGAGAAATTTGACCGATTTCAATATTCGAACCACTCCAACAGGTGATTGGAGTTTCGGCATCATTACTGCTGCTGATCTCGATTTAGAGCCTGGCGACAAGGCTAATCTGGAAAAGGTTGTCTTTAGATTGGAACAACCGGGAAATATTCAATTCGGCAACTCCAGGATTGGAGTACGGGGGTCGGATCAACTCACCGCAAATACTGTCGATTTATCTTCGGTCGGACCTTGCACATATATCAACAGCTGTAAAGACATCGACAATACGAGTCGCTAAGCTCAACTAGCGAATCGATACTTTTGGTGTGCTCACGCCGATCGGCGCTCAGGAGACGCTTTTGCTTGCGACAGCAAATGCGCCGCGAACCGCCGATTGCCAGCCTTCGTAGTCGTTGGAGCGATCGGTGCTTGGTTCGATTTTGGAGTCTTGTTGCCAGTCTGTTGAGAGTTCAGCAAAGTCTTTCACGAGACCACATGTAAGTGCGGCAAGAGCTCCGACGCCCCATGCCGTTGATTCTAATTGTGCAGATCTAATCACTGGTACTTTCAGCAAATCGGCTTGAAACTGCACCATGAAGTTGTTGCGTGTAACACCACCGTCGACGCGCAATTCTTTCACATCGATGCCGTTTTCCGACATGCCTTTTGCTACATCGGCAATCTGAAATGCCATCGATTCTAGTGCCGCTCGTGCGAGGTGTGCTTTGGTACTACCCCTGGTGAGTCCAGTAATCGTGCCACGCACGTCAGAATTCCAATAAGGTGATCCTAGACCGACAAACGCTGGTACGAAAAATACTCCATCATTTGATTCGAGAGACTCTGCCAGCTCTTGTGTCTCTGCGCTGGATTCGATGATTCCAAGCCCATCTCGCAACCATTGAATTGCGGCTCCGGCGATAAATATCGCGCCTTCAAATGCATATGTTGCAGGTTGTCCTTCAAGTTGCCACGCTACAGTAGTCAAAAGACCGGGAACCAATTTCGCGTCTGACCCGATGTTGGTCAGCAAAAAGCTGCCGGTACCGTAAGTGCATTTCCCCATGCCGACATCGAAACAGCATTGACCAAATAACGCTGCTTGTTGATCTCCGAGATTGGCTAGAATAGGGGCTGAGAATCCAACTAGCTTTTCGTCGGTTTCTCCGAATTTGCCGTTGGATGGTATCACTTTTGGCATCATTGTCAGAGGGATTTGCAAGCGCGATAAGAGTTCATCATCCCACTTCAATGTGTGGATGTTATAGAGCATTGTTCGCGAAGCATTACTCGGTTCTGTGAAATGATTTTTGTCTTTTGTCAGATTCCAAATCAACCATGTATCAATGGTGCCGAATGCTAATTCGCCCTTGTCCGCGAGTTCCCGTGCGCCTTTCACATTGTCTAGAATCCAGCGAATTTTGGGACCGGAGAAATATGCATCAGGTACAAGCCCTGTTTTTTCTCTGAATGAATTTGATTCGTCGCGCAATTCTTCAGCTAATTGTTGTGTGCGTCGACACTGCCAAACGATCGCTGGATAAACTGGTTTCCCTGTCTTTTTATTCCATACAACAGTTGTTTCGCGCTGATTGGTAATTCCTACAGCGGCGATTTCGTCTGGTTTAATTCCTGCATCTTTGATCGCATCTTTTATACAGGCGATTTGCGTCGAGAGAATTTCGTCTGCGTCGTGCTCAACCCATCCCGGTTGCGGGAACGATTGTTTGAACTCTTTCTGTCCAAGACCTTTGCTGTTGCCGCTTTTGTCGAAAACAATTGCGCGGCAGCTAGTCGTGCCCTGATCGATACTAAGGATGTAGCTTTTCATAAATCACATTAATCGCTATTTGGAGTTAAGATCTTAGTATGTCGCGGCGAGGAACTTCAATCGAATTATGAAAATACCTCCAATAGTTCCAAATAATCCACTGGGTGGTTTAACTTGCACGGTCTGCCAAACACCGCTCGGTGGACTTTTAACGGGCTTACCTGGATCAGGCGGAAAGAAGTGCTCCGTTTGTCATGAGAAGGTGTGTTCCAAACATTTTGTAGAAGGCAAAGAAACCTGCACCAGCTGCGAAAAGACCGGCTGGTGCCAAACTCCATCCGGCCCAACGATTTAACCATCAGTTCGAAGGATGGTTCCTTACTAGGTAAAACCCTATTGAGGCACAGTCACGATTTTGTTCTAATCCTTTGGTTAGTAATGAAGGTGATTGTTGATGATCAGAGCCTTCCTGAGTCGTTTCATCCCCGAGTTTGAGGCCGCGTGCACCCGTCTGCGTCTCAATCACGGAAAGCCGAAAGATGTTTTCGCAGACATTCGTTTTTTGATTGACCATTACATGCGCCGTGGTGAATTAGATCGTGCCGATGCGCTTTCTTGCTCGCTTGTTGCGCTTGCTGAAGGCGATGCGGTGCGCTGGACAGACCCTGAACTTTTCCCCGCGCGCAAATCGATTCGTTATAAAAAGGATTCGCGCAAGTGGCAAGTAGCTGTCGCTGCGGCGCTGATGGTGCCGCTTCTGGCTGTTTCGCAGCATCAGTTGATTTTGACGCTGATGGCCAAAGACAAAATGAAAAAAGGCAATGTTCGCGAGGCGATATCTTTGCTTCGTTCCGAACTGGCGATTGAAAATCTATACACCAAGCCAGACTTGAATGTTTCGCTGTCGCTTGCAGATGCACTGATCTGCGACTATCAACTGCCCGAAGCCGTGGGCATTATTTCTAGTGCGCGCCATGTCAATCCCTCTAATCAGCGTGCGGTTTACCTGGACCTTCAAGTTGCCATGCTTACTGGGCAAGGTAAACGAGCTAATCAAGACGCTCTGGCCCTCAGTGGCTATTTGAAGAAAAAGGAATTGATTTCGTCATTGTTGATGTCGAATGTTTTGATCGGTCACGGTCCGTACACAGATTTCGAAACGATGCTTCAACTCTGTGGCACCGAGCAAGGTTTGCCAGGTTACAAGCTCTTCAAAAATTCAATTCCTGAAAATGAGACTGACCAGAAATTTGCCGCAGCTATGGGCTATTTGTGCAAAGCCAGCAACGATGAGGATGGCGCTACGAGATGGTTTAAACAGTCTATGACTCTTTTGCGTGGAAGCAAATTCAAATCAGATCAAGTCCGTTTTGTCGATTCGGTCAATCAGTACGTTTCGCTAATATCCCACACCAAACCAATTGAAGCACGCCGGTTGGAATGGACGGCAATGGGAATAGCCAATCAAAATCGCTTGCCTTATGAGAGCTTCGAGGCGAAGAGCCGTCAAGAAGAGCTGAGTTTGCTGCAGTAGGCTGCGATTTCCTGAACGCAATCGAGCATCATACGTTGAGCTGCAGCGCTTCTTGCGGCGGGAGATTTGATGCGCAAGAAGTCTTTGTTTTCCGCGTCCACAAGTGTTTGCGCTAAATCTTTTGCGTGCGGCACGTGCACGAACAAAACTGAGTTCAGCGCGCCTGTTTTTTCTTTGTATCGCAAACCCTGGTAGTAGACTTCGTTGCAGATGAATGAGCCTGCGAAATTTGAGACTTCTGTGGGAAAGTTTTTTTTGCGCAACGCATTGCGCATTTCGACTAACGGCAAATCAGTCTTTAGTGCATCTGGCTCGCCCGCATAGATTTCGGTGCCATCGTATTGATGGCCGCTGTTGTCTTTGATGCCATAGTCTCGAATATTGAGCGCGAATCGTTCCAGGCTGATGCGTTTCCGCCCGCCCGCGAGCCCGACTAGGATCAGTGACGAATAGTCACTCTTTGCTAGCTGTTTTGATATCAGTCGCCAAGATTGCTTGCAGCAAGTCGGTAGCACAAGAGTGTCAATCTCCACTGATAGGTTGGATCTTGGAATCTTGAATTCTTCGGGCAATTGCTCCGCGATACGCTGGCTGGGGTTTGTTGAATGTTTTCCAAACGCGTCGAACCCCGTAATCAAGCACCGCTCCGTGCGGCTCTGCGAATTTTTTAGTCTCATTTTGTTGACTTTTGTAGGTTTCCGTTGTGCTTCCATGCTCATAGTGTAGAATGAAAAACCAATCCTGCGCCGAAGTGGCGAAATGGCAGACGCAGTTGACTCAAAATCATCCGCCTTAACGGGCGTGTCGGTTCGACTCCGACCTTCGGCAGGTTTTCTTTTTCAGCCTTTGAAACAATTCATTTCTGGGGTACGCTGAGCGTAAGAAGTACCGCCCTGGAATAGTGCGGTTTTTTGCGTCGATGTCACTGTCCTTTGGAATCAAGTTCGTTAAAATCGTTTGCTCTTAGTTCTTGAACCAAAGGCGTTTTCAACCTGCAGCAGAGCATAAGGATGCTCAGAGCTAAGCTGCCAATTGTGGCGCCACAGTATGCTGATAGCAGTATCCGTGTACCGAAGTCAGAATTTGACATCTCTGGATCTGTACTGTGAACGTATTTCTCGTCGTATGCAAACCCTATTCCTATCGCTGTGACAATCAAGAACGAAAGTAAAAATGCGGGAGCTGCAAACGAGTAGAATTTCCGCGACAATCTACCCGCGTTGCGCAACGCTATAAAAATGTAAATCGTGCTTGCGACGATACCTCCCTCAATTCCGACGAAAAAAATGCCGAAAATCAAACCTGATGCAAATCGAGTGCTGACAGTCGAGTCTGCTCCGAACTGTTCGGTACCAGCCGTCGTCGTAGCCCAGAGCCCAAACAATAAAGGTAAGACAATCAATGGCAGAAGAATCGCCGCACTAAGGCTTTTCAGATTGATTGCGCGCTGTGGACTAGCCATGGTTTGCATTCCGACTAAATGATCTTTGCACCACCTGTAGTGCCGCAGTCTGGGACGCGATGGATCCACCGGTGACGATAGTGGTACCAGGCTGGAATCCACCTGGAGGAATCGAGTACGGAGAAATAGCGCCGTCAATATGTGCTTGACCAGCCATCGTAGGAACGGATTTGCCTCTAATGAGAATCATATCTGACGATGACTGCGGCGCAGCAGCTGCACGCACTCCACCTCCGCCTCCACTTGCGCTGAGCTGAGCCAGCAGAGACTCGGCTGGTCCTTTAACTCTTCGATCGGAAGTGGCGCTAATAATCCATTGCAGTTCTGTAATTGCTTGTTTGGTGTTGCCACTGTTTTTGTAGCATTGAGCAAGCATGTAATGAGCGGTAGGCTCAGACGGATTTTTATCTGAAATTCTTCGAAACGCAGACAAGGCGGCCCTGCAGTCGCCAGAATTGTGGAGGCGGGTTGCTTGATCCCACTCGGGATTCTCTGCCAATGCTGATGTCACAGTCGAAATCAACATGATCGATGTAAGCCACACTACTTTCATAGATTGTTGGCCTCAGAGTTACTGACCAATCTTATCATCCGGTGTCTTTGTGGATCATAAACTACGCTCGAAAACGCCAAACAGTTGCGCTAGTGTTTTGTCGAAACCCTAGTAGCGCCGCATGTTTGTTAGAGTGGCCACTTCGATCAGTTCGTTGGAATGGTGAAGATTTACTTTTCATTGTGGCGACTATTAGTGACGTTGGGAAAACTTATGTCATCAATCATTGAATCTGCCGTCAGTTTGGCAGTGAGTATCTCTTCAGCGCTGGGAGGCAGCTCGCTGATTGCCAAAAAGCTTCACGTGGAAGGCGCGCAACATCGGGTGAAGATAGAGCGCAAGGCTTCCTTTACGACCCGCGATGGCGTTCGGCTCAGTGCCGACATCTTTCATCCCGCAGATTTGAAAAAGTCCCCGTCGATTTTGGTTCGAATACCTTTTTCCGAAACTGTCGAAACGTGTTTTTTAGAAGAAGTGATCGGTCGATTGTGGGCGGAGCGCGGTTGGACTGCTGTAATTCAAGGAACTCGTGGACGCTTCAAGTCTGGCGGCGAATTTTATCCATTGTTGTTCGAACGCGAAGACGGAATAGAGACCCTCGATTGGTTGGCAAAGCAGCCTTGGTACAACGGCGAAATTGGCGCATGGGGAGGATCAGCGTACGGTCAAACACTTTGGTCTATTGCCGATCAGACTGCACCTGCAATCGGTACGATGGAGCTTTACTTCACCAGCACTGACTTTCACCGCATGTTGTATGTAGGAAACGCATTCTCCCTCTACACGGCACTCGGTTGGACATTCAGGAGCCACGATAAACACAAAGACGAAGAAGAGTGGCCAACAACGGCAAGAATTATCAAAGCGGCATCCAGATGGCCAATGAAAGATGCTGACAGTCGTGATCTCGGACATTCGGTCGCGTTTTTTCAAGATTGGATTCGTCATAAAAATTTTGACAAGTACTGGAGGCAGATTGATGGCGACAAGCAAAGCAGTAAATTTCATGGTCCAGTGCTTTTTCTTGCAGGCTGGTTTGACCCGTTCTTACAAACAGAATTAGCTGATTTCGGCAACGCGAGCAGCATGGACGTCACTCACAAAACGCGCATAGTCATTGGACCTTGGTCACATGCGCGCGATGTGGAGCTGCCCAATTTTAGGTCGAATGATGAAAAGTTTCGCTCTAAGAGCGTTGCCTCAAGTATTTCCTGGTTCAAAGAGACTTTGGGCAAGGAGGCGTTGAGTAAGCGGAATTCTACTCAAGATGAGCCTAAAGTCTCAATTTTTGTGATGGGAGCAAATCAGTGGCGTGCAGAAAATGAGTGGCCGCTTGCACGCACAAAATATACTCCATTTTTCTTAAACTGTAATGGACACGGTAATGGAAAACTGACAGCAGAAGCACCTGCTAGGGATTTTGTGGACCAATTTACATATGATCCTGAAAATCCCGTTCCCACCGTAGGTGGTGCCATGATCGGAAGCGCAGCGGGAATGTTTCGGCAAAATGTTATCGAGCAGCGCGCAGACGTTTTCACGTACACGACATCGCCAATGGAGCAAGATACAGAAATCACCGGTCCGGTAAAACTGACTCTCTATGTGTCATCAGACGCGCCTTGTACTGATTTCACTGCCAAACTCATCGATGTGCATGCGGATGGAAATGCTTACAATCTGTGCAGTGGAATTCTCCGAAAAAGCTATTTCTCAAATGGTTTAGAAAAATCAACTCCGGTAAAAATCGAAATCGACCTCACTGCGACTAGCAACGTTTTTAAGAAGGGTCATCGAATCAGATTGGATGTTTCCAGCAGTGACTTCCCTCGATTTGATAGAAACCCAAACACTGGTCATGATCCGGCCACCGAGAAAAATTCGCGAGCTGCCCATCAGCAAATCTACAGCGGTCCGAAGTGTCAGTCGCAAATTATTCTGCCAATAACGCCCGTGAAGAGCGCCAATTCGAGGCCATGAAAATCCCGATGAATTCAAGGTGATTACTCTGCCGCCAAAGTTTCCGCTGGGATTCCAAGAGAATCGGTCGTTCGCTACCACTGCTGAAATCGAGCAAGGACGCCGATTTAATCAACAATTTTGACTGAGCTTTTTAATGCCGTTTCTGATTACAATGCGAATCAGACGGGCATGATATGAAGAGTGAATCCTGGTTCGAAACCTTCAGGTTTTTCCGATGCGACTTAGGTTCTCTGGCAATTTGCCCGCAGCACGTGCGATTACGGCTCTTGTAGGAGCTTCGATTTTTTGCGCGCCAGCGGCGTTCTCAGTCGAAAGCAACGATATCTCCTTGTTGCAGCCGCAGAAGGCGCAGCTCGACAACACGCCCGTGCAGGCGTCGACCATGAAGTTAGAAGGTAAGGCTGAGGTTGCAGCTCCCCTCTTCACGAATCTGCGTGAGTGGCAGGCGTCTCAGTACTACAAACAGGGCGTCTCGGCCCTGGCTGTGAACAATCTCTACGGCGCCGCCGAGCAGTTCCGCATCGCTGAGGCTGGTTTTGGAATGGCGAACAATGGGCGGTTCCAGGCTCAGGCGAAGTACGCTGAAGCGCAGACGCGCCGACTGCTCAGGCAAAACGCCCAGGCGGCTACGCTGTACGCTCAAGCTGCTGAGCTGTTCCGCAAATACGACCCTACCAGTCCCTACTTGAAGGCGTCGATAGACCAGAGCGGTCTGCTCTCGATGGTTGGTAAGCCTGATTTGACCAAGAAAAAACCTTTGCAAGGGCAGGCGACCGAGAACGAGTTGCCACCTGCTGAGACGCTTAAGTCGCTGCCCGCAATGACTGACCATGTCGATAAGGTTGTGCCTTTGACCGGTAGTGTCACTCAACTGGCGGGCGGCATCAAAGTCGATTCTCTCAAAGACGCAGACTTTTTCAACGGCGGAAACCAGCTTCCCAAGGCAGCTGCCGTCAATGTCACTGAAGGTTATGTGAAGAATACCGTCCTCAAAGCCTTTACTGATATGACGTGTTTGGAATTTGCGGCGCTAGGCGGCAACTATTACACGGCACCCGACTTGTACAGCGCCTTCAAGGTGAACGGAAAAGCGATCGTGGTCGGCGCATCAGACCAGGCGTTCAGTCCGACTGTGAAATTCACAATCAACGGAAAGCAGGCGTCTGTGGCGATGGACTTGCCCGGCATGAGCCGTCACAGCAAGAACGTTCTGCTTGTTACTGATGAACAGCACGTATTGGCGATGGACCCGCGAACAAAAGACACGTGGAAGTTAGTTACGCAATTCAACAAATCAGTACCTGAATTTCACTGGTGGAAACTCACCCACGAGAAGAAGCAGAAATATATTTCGCCGAACATGAAACGCATGAACATCGACGAAGACGTTGCCGGCGCAAACATTCCTGGATCGTTCTTTAATCACACGAAAAATCAATCGCTGTTCAGCCACACCAAACCGACTACCCAGGCTTCGCGTTAGCCTTTAGGCAGCGCATCGATCCAATCGACGCACAGCTTGATTGCCGCGTCCTCGCTTTTGGGCTTGAACGAGTGGTCGCCTGGCACCACCTGTGATGCGAAATCAGAGGTGATGTATTTCTGCTCCTCCACCAGTTGGGTGAGCGGACAGAGCTTGTCGTTGTGCCCGGTGATAAACAATATCGGCGCTTTGATCTTGCCCAGGTGCGACCAGTCACGCGGTTTGGGATTTTTGCCCATGCCGCAAATCGGCAAACCGTAGAAAACGAGGGCGCGTATGTCGTCTCGTTCGGCCGCCACAAACGACCCAACCCTTGCGCCAAAAGACTTTCCGACCAAAATAGGGCTTCCGAATTGTCGCATATACTCGACAGCGCTCGCGAGTTCAGGCTGTTCCTTCTTTCTGCCTGCCGACGGCGCCGGACGAACTCCCATATAGCTAAAGTTGAAGCGCAGCACGCGAAAGCCCAAATCGGCCAACTGTTCGGCTGTTTTCACCAGGATGGGGGCGTCCAAGCCGCGCCCTGCTCCGTGTGAAACGATTACCGGCCCACGGTTTCCAGCACCATTCATGGTGCCGACCAAGCCGCTCCCAAACTTGATTTCGCTCTCCTTGGCCACCCTTTATCCCACCGAATGTTTTGGGGTATCATCTCACATTGAGAAAACCTTCAAAATAGTGGAATAAAATAGTAGAAGGAACTCCGTTTGAGGTGAATCGATGAAGTGTAGTGAAGTCGTACCAATGCTGACAAGCCTGCTGGATGAGCAGCAGCCTGAATCGACCTCAGCTGTTTGCCAGCATCTGGATGAGTGCACTAAATGTCAGTCCACCTGGAGCAATGACCCAGAGTTCGGTCAGAGCGTCCAAAAATTAAAAGGCAAAGATGAAATCCCCGGGGCGGTAATTATTCGCCTCAAGCAACTTTTGGCTAAAGTTGACGATAAAAAAACCGGCAAGAAGGGTGCCGCATCGCCCGCGGTGTCGAAAGATGCCAAAGACAGCAGCAAAGAGAAAGAAGACGATGATGATGAGCCAGAAGCCGACGATATTTTCAGAGGCGCCATCGAAGACGACGAAGAAGTAGAGCTGCCGACCAAGCTCGAAGATGTCGTGAAGGGCGCTGGTGACGACGATCCGATTCGCTTGTACTTGCGAGAAATCGGCTCGATTCCGTTGCTCAAGGCTGACCAGGAAATCGAATTGGCTCGACGCATCGAGCAAGGCGGCTCCGAAGGCGCAATCGCGAAGCGGCAGCTGGTTCGGGCTAACTTGAGACTGGTAGTTTCCATTGCCAAAAAGTATGCAAACCGCGGCATGGCTTTCCTTGATTTGATTCAGGAAGGAAATTTGGGTCTCATTCGCGCGGCTGAAAAGTTCGACCACCAGCGCGGCTACAAGTTCAGCACGTATGCTACGTGGTGGATCCGACAGGCGATAACCCGGTCCATTGCCGACCAGGCGAGAACCATCCGTATTCCTGTTCACGTCGTTGAAACGATCAACAAGCTGAAGAAGGTCACACGCCAACTCGCGCAGAACTTCGGGCGCAAACCGACTGAAGAAGAAATCGCTACGGCGATGGAAATTTCGGTCGCCAAATTGCGTGACATTTTGAAGGTGGCGCAAGAGCCAGTTTCTCTGGAAACACCGGTGGGCAAAGAAGACGACAGCCGTTTGGGCGACTTCATTGAAGACCAAGATTCTGAGACGCCTGCTACTTCGATTACGCATCAACTCTTGCGAGAAGACATTATTCAAGTAATGGCTGCGCTTGGTCACAGAGAGCGTGATGTATTGAGACTGCGATTCGGATTGGATGACGGACGTCAACGCACCCTGGAAGAAGTCGGGCAACTGTTCGGCGTTACCAGAGAGCGCATTCGCCAAATCGAAGCCAAGGCTCTGCGTAAACTGCGTCACCCACAGCGATCACGACGTCTACGCGATTACATCGACTAGACGTATATATCGACTAGACTGCATCCGAACTACGAGCACTCAAGTCTATGAGCGCTTGTCTCAATTCGGATGCTGATTTGTAGCGGTCTGCGCTTTCGAGTTCTGTCGCCTTTGCCACGATCTCATCGAGTGGTCCACTGACGGTGTCGTTGACTAAAATTGGATGCGATGTTGATAGCGGCTCTGGCTCATCACCGGTGAGCAAATAGAAGAGTGAGCAGCCGAGTGCATAAATGTCGCTCTGAGGCGTTGATTTGCCTCTGAACTGTTCTGGAGGCAGGTAGGCATGCTTCCCAACAACCGTTCCCGTGGCGCTTTGATCGTTTCGTTGTGCCACCATAAAGTCGATCACTTTAATTGAGTTGTCGCCCGACAAAATGATGTTGTCCGGCGTAAAATCTCGATGAACTATCGGCGGATTTTGCGAATGTAATTGAGTCAGTACATCGCACATCAGGATGCCATAGTGTATTGCGTCCTTTTCCGAAAGCGGACCATTTTGTGCCACATGCTCACACAGGTTGATGCCGTTGATATGTTCGAGAACCAGGTAACCACGGTGGTCTTCAACGAAAAATCCAAGCAGTTTTACGATTAGTGGCGAGTCCAACTGTTGAAGCATGTGGGCTTCATTTTCAAAAGTTTCAAGCGACTTGCGTTTTACTTTTGCGTCAACATAGATCGGAAGAATATACTCTTTCAGCACTACCATGACACCGTCGTCTCTGCGCGCAAGATAGGCGGCGCCTTGTCCTCCGGCTCCCAGCTTGCGATCGAGCACATACTTGCCGCTCTGAAGTGTAGCGCCGCATTCCAGCTGAAGCAATTTTTCTCGATGCGCGGGTGCAAGCAACGAGTCTAACCAGATTTGCGTGTAACTTGGATCTTGCCGATCTGGATTTATTTGATCGAATAGATTGGCATCAGCATTTTCTACCTGCATCCCTGATGAATAGTAGATCGCAGCGATCAGCTCTTTCCAATTTGCTGCAGTTCCAATTTGATCCAATTTGATTTTGTAAGGCTTACCCTTTTTTCGATTGAAGCAAAGTTCGCGATCCAAAACTCTTTGGTTTGGTTTTTCGGAGCTTAGTTCAATGTTTTTAAGATCGGTCCAAAATATTTCCTTTTTTTTGTTCACATGACCGCCAAGAAGGGCTTCACAGCGTAATCCTCCTGGGGTGCACCGAATCTGACTGATTGGCGCAGTGCGCGCGTAGATTGGCAGAAAAAGCAAGGGAATGAACTTTATAAATTGAATCCAGCCACCGAAACTGTGACTGATTATGGATTGAGAATGGGAGTTGAGGACTATGAAGAATTCTATAACCCAACACAATGCAAAGAAAATGATAACAGCGCTGACAATCGTCTTTGTTTTCTTCTGGTCCACGTTGAGTTGACCAGCTGGCCACAGTCGCACAACGAAGTCTCTGACATCGTCGTAGAGGTGCGCATCGAGGTTGAGCATTTTCGCTTCAGTGCAATATTGCACAGTGCCAATCAAATCGAGCCAGCGAGCTTTGTTTGGGATGTCGGCGATTGAAATTTTATGAACGACTCCGCTGCGGTCGGTGATATTGACAGTGCGTTCCCACATTTTTACGCCAGGAATTTTTTCGGGTACCGCTACCAGGACAACGTCAGTCCACGCAAGATGCTTCATGCCAGTCGGCGTTTCGAATTGGATGGCTTTGTCGCTCCAGCGCAGTCTGAAGTCGTGAGGTGCCACTACCGGTAGTGTGCAGTCCGTTGGTGGCGGATCTCCGTGAATTTTTATGATTTTGTTGAGGTCTGATTCCATGATGTTGCGGGTGGATGTGGTTTCTCTAGCTAAGTCGCTCCAGTGGATTCCATCGTTCTTCCGATTTGATCTTGATTCTGTGCCTGATCAGGTTTTTGTTTTTGCTTTTGCAACATTGATTTCAAAATTTGCGCAGACTGAACTCGCTTCTTAGAATCTTGTTGAGTAAGTTCGGCTATCAGGCGATCAGTCGCTTCTGAGATTTTTGGATTCTCTTGGCGTGGATGGCACACCATCAGCGCTTCAGGGTCATGCCCCGTCAGCAAATAACTGGCAGTGCAACCGAGAGCATATAGATCTGTTGTCGGAGCACTTTTGCCGCGCACTTGTTCTGGTGGCATGTAGCATTGCTTTCCAATAAGTGTGCCTGTCGCTGTGCCGACATATTCGTTGGCGGCACCAAAATCAATCACTACAATCGTCTGGTCTGATCTAAGAACCAGATTGTCTGGAGTGAAATCGCGGTGGATAATCGGTGGGTCTTGCTCATGCAAATAGACCAATACATCAACCATTTGCTCCATCAACTTGAGCACCAGAGACTCGCTTAGAGGACCATGTTTGCGCACAAGCTCTCGCAGATTTTCGCCGGCGATATATTGCAGAACAAGATAATTTCTTGCGTTTTCGATGAAGTCATCTAACACTTTTGCAATTTGCGGATGGTGCAATCCACTCAAAAATAACGCTTCTCGTTTGAAGAATTCGAGCGCTTTCTCATGCGAGCCATCACCTGCATTGGTAACGGACTCTTTAATGACGACTTGATTTCGATGCTCGTCTTCAGCTAAGTAGACAGCAGAAAAACCACCGAAAGCGAGCTGTTTTAACACCGAAAGTGAGTTGGAGCGCAACTTAGAGCCCGGTTCTAGAGGTACAAAATTTGTGGAATTGAAACGACGATTCAACTCCTCTTCCCACATTTGTGTGTAGCCGTGTTCTTCAATTCCGGCTTTCTCGTTTTGCAGTTGATCGCGCGCCTCTATAAGAGAGTGTGCCAAAACGGCTTTGTGTCCCCAGACTTCGAGCGCTAAAAGAAGTTGTTCCAGATTGGACCGGTCGAGTTGCTTTGTGTCGATAGTCACATTGTCTGTCCCGCCAAAGTTAAGATAGATCTTGCCGTGCTGCAACTCTGCAAACTTCAGCTGTATCCATGGGCGAAACTTAGCGTTTCCGAAAATCGTTCCAGGCACTCCCAAACCGTCCTGATTCGCGGCAATAGTGCCGCCTTGCATACATGTGGTGACCATTCGAAATGGAATGTAGGCGAAAAACGCTGCTGAGCCAAACACGAAGAGGATTTGAAGAATCGCCCTCAAGACAGGGTCTAGAGGAGCTGTTGCGAAGTTCAGAAGTATGACTAGCTGCGGAACCAGCCACACCCCAAAAGCCGCCCAGACAGCACAATACGCGGTCGCTGCCTTGGTTGACAGTGTGCGGTATGGAAATGATATTTCGAGTTTAGCCATCACCGAGAGTTCCGATAACGCTTGCACCACCAATATTCCCAGCGGCTAGCCTTCTACGCCGCTGTGATTTGTCTTAAGTTTGGTTATAACGTCTATAGTAACCAGTATTTCACTGTTTTTTGATTTAATCTGCGCTCCTCCAGATCTCTTAATCAGGGTCTGGCGAGTACTTACAGCGTTCCTCGGGAGCTAGTTGTTCACCGTATGCGGTGCCCGTTGTGCTGATTTTTCGTCGAGATGGGTGAGAAACGTTTTCACTGTGCGCACGAATAATTCGCAATCCTTTTCGTCGATTTCGTCATGCAACGTGTTTGGGAGAGCCACGAACTCTTTGTCTGCTGTAGCCGCCGCAAGCAGATCATGAGAGTGTTTTATGGTGATGTCTTGATCGAGTGCGCCGTGCAACATCAATATTGGCTTATTGAATTTGCTTACCGTCACTGAATTTTTTCCATAAATAGGAAACAACGCGTCGGGGAAGTATTTCAACACCGCCATATTTTCGATGCTAATTTGTCTCAGTGACGAGAATGCCGATTGCAAAATCAAGCCGCCGATTTCGGTGCGTTCAGCCAGATGACATGCCACGATACCGCCGAGCGACTCACCGTAAGCGATAATGTCGTTCGCTGGAAAGTGTTTCTGTTCAACTAGCCATTGATACGCTTTCAATCCGTCTTCGCAGATGACCTTCAATGAAGGCGAACCCTCGCTGCGTCCGAAGCCTCGGTAATCATATATAAAGACCGATGCACCAGTGTCCAAAAGTGCGAACATCAATCGTTCGAGGTCTGTAATGTTTCCGGTTTTGCCGTGATTGACGATGATGACTTTTTTCTCGGTGCCTTGGAAAAACCAACCGTGTAATTTACTTCCGTCCACCGCGTCAAAGAAAACATCTTCGAATCGCCCGCTGCTGCCCAGATCTCCGTGATAATTTCCGATCGGATATTTCCATGGCGCAAAAAGTGCATAGTGATATGCGCGCTCGCCGTAGCGTGGCGATGCCACTAAATATAGTGCGAGCAAGAGTGCCAGGGCACCTGCTATCGCTAGTAATGTTGGAAGCCCGACCATCGTTTTGACATCCGGAGTTGACCCGAGTCATATTATAAGCCGATGTTTCGTTTAGGGCTCAGGCTTTGGCTTGACCGCTCGCTTGAGCGCGGGTGGCTTGCAAGACCTGATTTAGCGCTTGGACCGCGTCGAACCCGCTGCCTACACCGCCCTCTGGACCGGTGCCGGTGATGATCGAATTGCCTACTCCGAAGTGAAGATGTGTGCCGGTTCCTTTGGCATTGCCAGTGTCGCCGACAACTCCGAGTTGCTGACCTGTTTCGACTCGCTGCCCGTTGCGCACAAGTGGAGTCTGGTCCAAATGCGCATAGTAGGCTTCTTTGCCGTCGTCCTGGCGAATCATCACGTTGTTGCCGCCGATTGGGTCGTTGCCCACATATTCGACTGTGCCACCCTTGAAAGCGACTACCGGCGTGCCTCTTGGCGCAAACAAATCTGAACCGCCGTGCGATGAGCCGTGGTGGAGCGGCACTGTCGCGCCGGTGTAGCCGACGACTGGGAAGGCGTATCCACCGACCTCGATGCCTTTCATTGGGTCGGTTCGTTGTGCGCTGTTGTCGGTTACACCCTGTCTGTCGCTGGCATTTGTACGCGATTGATTGTCTGTCGCCTGACCCCGCCCTTGTTGACGCTGTTGCTGCTGCTTTTGCTGTTGATCCGATGGAGCGGCTGAACCTGAGTCATCTTTCGGAATGGTAAGTACGTCCATGCCAGCGCGAATCAAATTTGGATCGGCAATATTGCTGGCTTTTGCGATGTCGTCGATCTTTTTCATCAGTTCGGCATTGCTCGGTTCGCGCCCAAGTTTGTTGCGCAGAACATCTTGTGAAATGCTCCAGAGCGTGTCGCCGCCCTTGACTTCGTAACTCGCTGTTCCGTCATTCTTAACAGTAAATTGCCGGTCTCCCCAAGTTTTTACACCCGCATCGGGAGCGTCATCTGGCTTGTCGGGCGGCGCAGGAGGGTGGAAGTCCGTTTGACCGTCGTCGGGATGCGGTTGTGCGCCATCTTGTGGATGTGCATCGCCAGGTGGTTGTGCGCCATTAGGAGGCGCCTGGCTGCCATCTTGCGGCGGTTGGTTGCCGTCTGGGCGCCGTTCCTTCAATACCTGGAAGTGCTGGTCCCGCGCTTGCAGCATGCCCCTTGTGGGATCTCCGGTGATGATCATTCCATCGGCGGCGCCAACCAAGACAAAATCTGGCTTCCCATCATGGTTCAAGTCGTTCAAGCCGCGCCTGGCGATCTCTTTATTGGCGGCGTCCATGGCTTGCTGGAACTGGCGCATGTCACCGGACGACTGCTGCAGCTGAACAATATTCGCGTAAACATCAGAAAAATTATGGTCGGAACTCGCAACCGCGCGCTCGACACTCTTAACAGTACTAGTTACATCAGTCATAATTCCAACACCCTCTGTCCAGCGAACTGGCGGTAATTTCTCGTTACCTAGATAGGGTAGGTTTTATGGGCGAGATCATGATGCCTCAAAATAATTTGGTTGTCAATCAGATTTTTTGGCTCAAGCAATGAAAAAATTAGAACGAAGCCCATGACCGGGTTCTGCTAGGGTTTTTAATGCACGATTCGAACGTGCGCGCCACATCTTTTTCTGTGGTGTATTGACGAATTTTTGAGCGCCACCATATTCAGTGCCCAATTCTGCCTACTTCGAGCTACCGTTAAAAGTAATCATCACAAAAAGGAATCCTCAAAATGGATCACGCGGAACCAGTACAACAACTGAAAAGACGATGGGCCACTGTTGAATTCCAAACAACGCCAGACAACGAAGATATGGCGTCGTGGCTGATGGTTCAATGCGGTGCCACTGGCTGCGAAATCCTTGAAATCGATCCAGATGGCGATATTGTGGTGCGTGCTACTTTCGACGAACTCGAACTGTCTGAAGAACTGCTTCAGAATATTCAAACAAGTTTGGAAGAGTACGGTTTAGGTCAATCACTCAAGTCTTTGCGCCATAAATCTGTTGAGGAAGAAGATTGGTTAGTCAAATGGAAAGAAGGGCTGCAGCCGTTTGAGGTAGGCAATCAATTTTTGGTTTGTCCGCCCTGGCTCTTAGACAAATTGACGCCGGAAGAAATCGGTGTTCGCAAAATTCTCATTCTCGAACCTGGAATGGCGTTCGGAACTGGATTGCATGCGACTACTCAATATTGTTTGACTGCGTTTGAAATGCAACCACATCCGCAACGAGTGATCGACGTTGGAACTGGAAGCGGGATTCTCGCCATCGCTAGCGCCATGCTCACTGGTCCAAAGTCAGTCACCATCGGTATCGACATCGACCCTGTCGCCATCGAAGTAGCGGCTAAAAATCTCGAACTCAACAAGGTGGAAAAACGTGTCGAGTTGATTTGCGGCGGCACCGATGCTGTTACGCGCAAAGACTTCGACGTTATCTTCTCCAATCTCACTTGCGAAGACATTATGTCGCTTTTGCCTGAGTATGAGCGGCTTTTGGCTCCGGGTGGATTCGTCATTTGTGCCGGAATTCTTAAAGAAAAACTGCCTATGCTGACGAAGGAATTGACTAAACGTAAGTGGGTTGTGCGTGACGAAAAGATACAGGGCATGTGGGCTGGCATCACTATCGCGCGCGGAGTTCCGGCAAGGAACTTGCTCTCTTTCGCTCCGTCTTAGCTCTATATCTTTGATATAATCGAAAAGTAGATAAATGAAATCGCCGCCCAGCGGTAATTTTTGAACCCTGAAAACAGAATAGTGAATGATTGAGCCTAGCTCCAAACATGGGGGCGTTTAGATTCGACAGGGTTGTTGGGTCATGGGCTGCAGGTCGAGGTCGCTTAGGTCCTCGTAAAAAAACAGAGCAAAATATAGATGCAAATAACATCGTAAAATTCCCAGCCCAGCGCGTAGCGTTGGCTGCTTAACTTTAACCTTAAGCTAGCTGGACTCTATTAGAGCTTGACCACCCGCTCTTCTCGGGGTAAACCACGGAGGTTGCCACCAGGCGAAATTAGCAGTTCTTAGCCTGGTATAAGACACAATTGCAATCCCGGATGGCCGTTCAGGCCTTTACCAGCGGATCGGAAACGGTAACTGGGGAAATTCTGAACTAAACTTGTAGATGCTTATGTCACGATTTCTTTGGACGCGAGTGCGATTCTCGCCGCCTCCACCATTTTCAATTAGAACAGGCTTCAAAGCGTCATAGGCTCAGGCTTTCGGGCATTCGCGTTTTTGCGTTTGCACGTGGGTGTGGCCCCTTTTGTGGCCCGTTGATTTATTTTTGGGAACTGAAATCACCCGGTTTTAGTAAGGATTTTTGGGGTAGCTTCGCCTTGAACAGCGCTTTATACTGGGTGCCTATCGTTGTGCGTCCGGCCAGGTGTGATGCCAGAATTACATCCAATTCCAATCAAGTCTTCGACATTGTCGTATGAACCCTATGAGGGTTCGGGCGAATCTGGCTTGAGATTTTGGTTGTGGCGAGTCGAAGTTGACGGAAAGTTGTTCTCGAAATCAATGTCTCCGTTTCAAGCGTCAGACGCAAGAATTGAACGATTTGGTTGCGATTCTTGTGGTGTTGCAGGCGATGGCACAGCCTTTTATGCTGTTCGTCGTCTGGGTTATCGAATACTCTGGATTTATGAAGAACTTTTGGACCATGGAACGATCCGGGAATTTGAAAACTTGCCTGAAACTTTTGTGTTTGATGGCATTGAGTACGAGACGGTGCTCGGTGGAAGCGTTGCCGAGTTGCCAGAAATAACCCAAGCCGAGATGCGATGTTTGATACTTCGCTATCTTCCTCCCGCCTCGCTGGCGTTGTACTTGGACCCGGAAGCCTCTGACGATCCGCGTGGAAGCGAATTGTTGGCCCGAGTCCACAAGATTGTTTCTGAGGACGTCGGGCTGACACAAGCCCAAGAACATCCCCAACGATATGCAGAGATAAGCATAGGTGGGACGTGCCTGGAGAGCCAGAATGCAGCTGGTTCATTGGAACAAGTGCTGAAGGTTTGTGTTTGATGTTTGCAGAATTTCCTAAGTTGCCATGCTGGATTCGTGGAGAACGGATTGCTGCCGCATTTGATGTGCCAGCATTTAAAGAGAAGCTCAGGTTGATCAACGAGCCGGAGATTTCGGATATTGAGATTTGGGAATTTTTGCGCGCTATCGAGTCTGGCAGCGTGATGCTTACGGCAGATGGAGATCGAGAGCCTCAGGATGTCTATTCGGGCAATGTAGCCTATAGTGCGAGTAACGGCTGGAGAATTGTTATCTATAACGATTGCAACGACTGGGATTACATCGATCAGATCGTGACGATTGATGGGCGGAAGATTGTTTACAACGAAATCGCTGACTCGTTCCCCGATATTGATTGTTACGAGCCAACGGAAGATCTAAGTTGGTCACGATATCGCATTCCAGGCGCCGCGAGCATTCGATGTATCCTCTGCGATGCTCATCTCAAAGGACCTGGTTCATTTGACAAGCTTCTAGACAAACACAGAACTGAGTGCCGCGCTAAAACATAAGTTCAATGCGGATCGGAACTAGCAACCGTCAGCATCTGGGATATCTGCCACCATTCTGAAGGCAAAGAGATGCGAATGTGTGTCTGAGTTGATAGGAGGGACGGTGCCGCAAGCCAGCCTTTCGAAGGGCCGTTCGCCAGACGTGATCTAAATGTTTGTCGATGGGCTGTCCGTTCTTAGTAGTGAATACATAACCATCAAGACTTGCAGTGCCTTGTTGTTTGGCTGCCTCAATTGCTCTGCGAACAATCGATAGCATCGGCACAATTCTGGAACTAGAGGCAGTCTTCGGAAGGTCTTCTGCGCCGCGCACTCTGCCTTTGTTTATGCGAATCTCGCTGCGCTTGAAGTCGATGTCTTTCCACCGTAGTGCAAACAGTTCGTTAGGCCTCGCTCCGGTCCATGCAAGACACGTAAACAGAGGTCGATAGTGAGGAACGATTTTCGAAAGAGCGAGATCCAATTCTTCCTCGGTGAGCGGATCGATGTCTGGTTGCTTTTCGGTGAGTGGGCGAACGCCAACAGTCGGATTCTCCGATATAAGTTTTCTTCTCTGGCATACTTTCATGATGTAGCGCAGTAGACCCATGATGTTATTGGTTCTTACCGCTGAAACGCTCTTTGACACTTCAGCTTGGAAGCGCGCAACATCTTCTTCGGTGATGTCGCTCACTTCCATTTTTCCGAATGAGGGAAGCAAATAGTTTTTCAGCACCTCGCGGTATCCGCGCAACGTGCTGTACTTCAAGCTCGCTCTTTCGGCGAGATAATCTTCAGCGACTTCTGCGAACGTTTTGCGCGTCTTCGGTTTAGTGAACTCAGCGAGACCACACCAAACATTGGTGGCATTCGCAACTGCGCGATGTTTCAAGATTTCTGCTAGCGCAAGCTCCGCAGCCTTGCGGTCGCGGCCGAACGATTTCACTCGGCGTCGGCCATTGACCTTCACCGAGATGTACCAATTGTTACCACGTCCAGATACCATCTTTGACGCCTGCCATGGATTGTTCCTCCGGCGCGCGATTTTTAAGGCACTATATGCGGTGCTCAAATGATCGCACACTTTATATGTATTTGCTAGTTAGAAAATCAGCATCGGCACTTGATGCGAGCTGGCGTGAGCTGTGTCAGTTCCGTTAGCGGTAGACAAAGTTTCGCGCAATGTCAGTTGGATCGAGTTTATTGATCGTGTTTGCCTGAATGAACTCGTTCATTGCATCTGTTGAGATGAGAACACGACGATTGATTTTGATAGATGATATTTGACGGGAATTGATTAGGCGCCACATTGTCTTTAGTGACACGCCGAGATGGTCGGCTGCTGCGGCTACTGAATGAAGCTTTGGGAGTGTTTCGGACATGGTGATCTCCTTGCCGGCAACATACATTGCGGCTAGAAATGTGCCGTTCATTTGCGGCTTTTGAACAAAAAGATAAAAAGATCGCCGGAACAAAATTCGGCGATCAAAGAAGAGAAATGACTGTCAACGTTCGCACTGTGTTTGCGCAGTTGTTACTACAATTGTCATCGATGCTGCGATTTTCTGTCTCTAGGGAAATTACTGATTTCGTTGAGACTCCATTGCCTGGCTCACGCGAGCCCTGCGCTGGAGCCTACTAAGAGAGAATTTGAGCCACACTATTAATGAGTTGTAGTACTAATGAGCTGCGAATAAGCCCCACATATGGTGCCTATCAGGCAATCTGAGCCACGCTCTTTATCTTGCCTTACCGAATGGTTTGCCACCATCTGTTCGGCTCGCTGCACTCGGTTCCCCACCGGCGCTCAGATGTGTTCGTCCGAATCACGCTCCGGTTCTGGCTCAGGCAGTACGACTTCGTGTCCGCCTTCGGGAATGATAGGTTTCTTCGGAACGCCAGCGGTTTGTCCACCGGGCGGATCGTCGTCGTCACTTAGTTGATAGCCCATGTCTACCGCAAGTGAGCGAGCCGTTTCCAGCTCTACTATTTGATGAACTGTGCGCATGATTCCCTTCTTAAAAAGAGACTTGATGACCGACGTTACGCTCACCCCAAGAAGGTCAGCCAGTTCTTTGGCTGTTAACGGATTGACAATTTTTACTTTCTTCCTTGGCGGCATTTTTGTTTCTCCTAGCAGCCGTGAAGTTTTTGAAGTGCAGTAGCTATGAGCGTTTTGAACTCTCTGGTCGTCACCGCTTGATGAGTTTTCGGCAATACAGTTTCTTTTGCCATGAAAGCGAGATAGTTAGTCCAGGTCGGTCGGGATTCTGTCAGGCTGAGCTTGTGCTGCGCAATTGCCGTTGAAACAAAACGGGCACTGTCGGAATGTAGATCTATTTGGTCGAGAATGAAGTCATCAGGGTGTTGCGCGAGAATTGAGTATTGAGCCAAGGATGACTCTGGAAAATGGCGCAAATTCGCGGTGACGATAACATGCGCCCGGCATGTGATCGCCGCTGCAAGAACATGCCGGTCATTCAAATCAGGTAAGGATAAGCCGGTGATCAATCCCTCATAGTCAGTTACCAGGCTGTCAGGAAATTCAGTGTCCATCCGCTTGCGGCGCCGCTCAAGCTGTGCACGATTCAAATCTGGATAGCGCTCCAACCTGTTCTCTATCCACTCTTCATGAATCTGATCAGTCCAGCGAACTCTGAACAATCTAGTGGATGCGAGCCAGAGTAGCAGGCTGCTGATGAAGGCTGGAAACAGCACTGATGAATCAAGTAGGGCGGTGTAGTTAGTGGGACGGTCCACATTTTTACTCCCGGAACGTCAAACCAGCCGCATCGTCTTCAGCTGTCATTTCTGCTATGGCCTTCAATTGGCTTTTCTTGCTCTTCTCGTAATACTCCATCAAATCTTTAAACAGAATTCGACGATGGCGCCCGACCATCCGATACGGGATCTTGCCTTCGTTGAGCAGCTTGACAAGGAATGGGCGTGAGACGCCGACGATCTCCGCAGCCTCTATCGTGGTCACTTCTGCATTGATTGGAACAAGTTGGATCGCGTTTCCTTTTGAGAGTTCTTCAAGGACAGTGACGAACAGGTTGAACACGGTCTCGGGAATGGGGACCTTCACACCAGTTTCGCTGCCCATGATGTAATGCGAGCTAGACTTATCTTCGCTCAGCAGTTTGAAGGATCTTTTTGCCTGCGCTACTTCTGGTTCAGTTGGAATAAGTGGTCTATCTAGAACTGTTGCCATGCCGTTCCTCCCCGTTGTTACTACAGTTTAGCAAATATATGGAATATATGCAATATGTGTAATAAGTGAAACATGAAGTGCGCAAACTACCCCAAAATTCCCTCAAAATCTGTGGCCCATTTTGTGGCCCCTCGTGTGTCCATTCAGGACCATTAGCGCCACTTCGCACAAGCGACAAAAATCCCGAAACTCGCACCATCAAACGAAATCAATTAACCAATCTTATTGAGAATGGCTCCCCAGGCGATTCTCGCCGCCTCCACCATTTTTTATTCAGGCTTACAATCGAAGAACCCGCTTGGCGCTGAGTCCGGCGGGTTTTTGCTTTTTTTGGCGATATTCACATATTTGGCGCAGCAAATCTGCACTCAATTGGCTCATCAACCCAGACTAGGTAATGTGCTAAAGTACTCAATCGTTTTGCTGCACAACGGAACTTGATACCACATGTCGAAAAAAATATTGTTCATAGTTTCGAATGCGAAAGTGATTGGGCCGAATCAGAGAAAAACCGGTGTGTTCCTCGATGAAGTTGCTCACCCGTTTGTTGAGTTTGACAACAAGGGATATCACATCGACTTCGCCAGTATCACTGGAGAAGTGCCTGCTCTCGATAATATGGCAGCGAAGGATGAAGCGTCTAACGCGAAATTTTTGAAAGATGCTGGTTGGGAAAAAATGCAGAACAACCGCAAGCTTTCGGATGTGCAGCCGGCTATTTATGATGCGATTTTTGTGCCGGGCGGTTTAGCACCGATGGTTGACATGCCGGAAAACGCGCTACTGAAAAAAGTAATCGCTGATACGTACGAGCGGAAAGCCATTGTTGGGGCGGTTTGTCACGGACCAGTATCATGGTTGAATGTCAAGCTTAGCGACGGGACATTTATGATCGCCGGCAAAAATTTGACTTCATTCACTACTGCTGAAGAAGAAAATTACGCTAGTGCAGATGTGCCGTTTGATTTGCAATCAGCGCTCACGAAGCAAGGCGCGAAGTTCCATGAAGCGACACCATGGTCATCCAACGCAATCGCTGACGGCAATCTAGTATCCGGTCAGAATCCAGCATCGGCGCGCGATGTTGCGAAGAAGATGATCGAACTTTTGTCAGTGAACTAATTAGCAGAACTCAGATTGTTCGAATTGGCACCATTTATGGTGCTTCGTCTAGCTGAGCGTTTCTATCGCCAGCCGCCGCCGAGTGCTCGATAGAGGTTAACTCTAGACCCGACCAGGTTCATCTTCTGTTCAACCAGTTCTTTTTCGGCATCCAGTTTCTCTTCCTGGGTGAGCAGCACTTCGACGTACGTCGCCTTGGCGTACTTAAACAGGCTGTTTGCTATAACGATAGCCTCATCAAGCAATACGACTTCTCGTTTCTTTTTTTCAAAAGCCTGCTGCATATTTCTGATATTTGACTGCTGAATAAGCACGTCAGTATAGGCTTTTAGCAAGGTCTGCTCATAATCCAAAATCGCTTGGGTTTGGCGAGCATTGGCAATCTGTATTCCTGCAAGAATTGCTTTTCGATTGAGCAACGGCATCGTTGTGTTAGCCGTCGCATTCCAGAGCAACGACTGCGGAGCTCGAAACCACAGTGCGGGGCTGAAGCCCGAAAAGCCAGTGCCTGCCGTAATTGTCAGGTTGGGGTATAGCTGTTTCTTGACACTCGCCAAGTCGAGCTTTGCCGCCTTAATCTGCGCTTCAGCCTGACGAATATCGGGTCTGTTTTGCAAAAGCTGCGAGGGCACACCCGTCTGCAATTCATCCACCGGCATCATCATGAACTGGTCAGAGTGTCTCAATATTGGCCCCTCGGCATAGACGCCGGAGAGGAACTTCAGACGATTCTCTTTTTCAACAATGCTTTGAATGGTTATCCAACGCTGGCTTCTTGTCTTGTTTAACTGGGCTTCAAACCGATTGACCGCTAACTGATTCGCTTTGGCATACTGCTTCAAAGCCTGCATTTTAAGGAAAGCCGCTTCCTGAATACGGATGTTTTCATCCAATATCTTCAGAGAGTTATCCAGAGCCATCAACTCATAATAGTTCTTTGCTATTTCAGTAACGAGCCTGGAAATAAGAAAATTCCGCACCTCGTATTGCGCGATCATACGCTGTCTGGCTGCCTCTTTGGCGTTTCTCAATCTTCTCCAGATGTCTACTTCCCAGGTCAGGGAAGGTCCCATATTCAGGTTGAAATCTGGGTTTCTAACAATACGTCTTTCCTCGATAATTGTGTCCAACACCCCTTCCGGTGTGTTTTCGGAAGGTCTGATGTAACCTGCGCCAGCACCAAAACCGACTTTAGGCAAATACTCGCCTTGTCTCGCTTTTACTTCACTGGCAGCAATTTCAATATCCTGTATAGCGGTATTGAATTCCTGGTTATTTGCTAGTGCTGTTTCAATCAGAGTGACAAGATAAGGATCAGAAAAAAAATGCCGCCAGTTAACGGAAGCCGCACTATCGATAGCGTCTATGCGGTTACTGTCCGGTAGCTGCGGAGGATGATACGTCTTTGGTACGTTGAATGTCTGCTTCCTTTCCAACAGACTAAGCGGATGAAAAAACGATCTTGCAAAAACAGGCGCTTGCAGAACTCCCATAAAAGCTATGAGTGTTGAAAGGCTGACTATTTTTTTTCTGTCCATTCCGCTCATGATTGACTGACTATTTCTTAGGCGAGAGTTCGTTCTTGGCTTTTCCCAGGTCTGCTTTCACAGCTTCAAGATCAGACGTCAATTCCTGCGCGGATTGCGAGAGATCGTTCTTAACTTTTGCAACTTCGTGTTTCACAATTGCCACTTGCTCTTTTACAGCTTCAAGGCCGGATGCCAGTTCCTGAGCCGATTGCGAGTGATCTTTCTTAACTATTCCAACTTCTTCTCTTACCGCTTCAAGACCGGATGCTAATTCCTCAGAGCGTTGAGAGAGTTCGTTCTTAGCTATTCCAAGCTCTGCTTTCACAGTTTCGAAACCAGACGTCAACTCCTGAGAACGTTGTGATATCTCGCTCCTAGCTATTCCAACTTCTTCTCTAACGACTGTTTCGATTCCGGCCGTCATTTCCAGGGAGCGCTTCAAAAGTTCGTTCTTCACTTCCTCTTTGACGACTGTTTCTATTTCAGGCTTCATTTCCTCAGACTGTTTCGAGATCTCGTTCTTCACTTCCTCTCTAACGACGGTTGCGAGTTCGGGCGTCAATTCTTGCGAATGTGTTGGAAGCAAGTTCTTCCTCGTGGTTTTAATCAGCGATTTGATCAGTCGTTCTCTTTGCTTTTTGTGTTTTTTCCTTCTCGCAATGGATTCGGTGATACTGGTGTGGACTTCGTCTTTGATCAGGTCTTTGCCATCAACCAGGCTGGCGAAAACAAAGTAGAGCCCCGGAATAACCAACACACCAAGTATGGTGCCAGTAATCATTCCACCCATGGCAGATGAACCGAGTGTTCTGTTTCCCACAGCTCCGGCACCATGCGACATTACGAGAGGGACAAGCCCTGCCACAAAGGCAAACGACGTCATCAAAATAGGTCGAAACCGCATTCTGGCGCCTTCCAGCGCAGCGTTTTGCAACGACAAGCCTTCATTCCGTTTTTGCACCGCAAACTCGACGATTAGCACCGCATTTTTACCCAACAGTCCGATCAGGGTAATAATAGCGATTTGTGCATACACGTCGTTTGCCAAGCCCATTAGTTTGAGCATTGAGAAAGAGCCAAAAATACCAACGGGCAAGGAAAAGAGCACGGCCAAGGGCAGCGCGAAGCTTTCGTACTGGGCCGCCAGCACTAGGTAGACAAAGAGCACAACAATCACAGCAATAACAACAAACTCATTTCCTTGTTTCGCCTGGTCGTAGGACAAGTCTTCCCAAGCAATGTCGAACTCACGGGAAAGGGTGTCTTTAGCCGCGTCGCGGATAGCCCGAATGGCGTCGCCAGACGTAAAAGCTTTTGACGGAAATCCCCGAATGGCGGCAGAGTTGTACATGTTATAGCGTGTAATTTCATTGGCCCCTTTCGTTTTTTCCAAGGTCATAAACGACGTGTAGGGCACCATATCCCCATCATTGTTTTTGACGAACAGGGTCTTCAAATCCTCCAGATTTCTTGTGTATTCAGGAGCTGCCATGGTGAAGACTTTGAAAAACCGGCCAAATTTCACAAAACCTTGCTCGTAAGAGCCGCTGATCAGAACATCCAGGTTTTCCATAGCCGCTCTTATGGAAACCCCTTTCTGCATAGCAGATTGGTTATCGATCTTGATTTCATATTGCGGGTAGGACGCGTTGTAGAAGGTAAACAGCCCTGAAATCTCTTTGCGTTTGCCGAGGGCTTTCATGAGGTTCTGAGTGGCTACTTGCAGCTCTTGATAGCGGAGATCGCCGGTTTTATCCAGTAATCGCAGCGAAAATCCGCCAGAAGTACCAAAGCCAGGAATGGCTGGCGGTTCGAAAAATTCAACCCTACCTCCCAACCCAACAGCGCTATGCTCTAACTCCTCAATAATTTCATTGACGTTATGTTTGCGTTCATCCCAGGGCTTGAGGTTAATAAGACAGGTCCCCGAATTGGAGCCTCTGCCTTCTGTCATGATTTCGAAGCCCGCCATCGACGTCACTGAGTGGACCCCGGGCACCGCTTTGCATATTTTTTCCAGCTGGCCCATCACTTTGTTCGTATACTCCAGCGTAGACCCCGGTGGTGTTTGAACGATAGCGTAGATGGTGCCCTGGTCTTCATTAGGGACAAAGCCGGAGGAAACCTTTTGGTTCATATAAACAATGCCGGCAGCAAATAACAGGATGACCCCCAGGCATATTATTTTTTTTGTGACTATACGATTTAACAGCCACATGTAGACACGGGTGAGTGCTTCGAAAACGGTATTGAATAGACCAATAAACAATTGGAATACGTTGCGAGAGCCCTTCTTGTGATGACCGGCATGGTTTTTGAGAAACATGGCGCATAAAACAGGCGTTAGTGTTAACGCGACCAACGCCGAAATCACAATGGCACTGGACATCGTGATGGAAAACTGCCGGTAAAATACACCCACCGGGCCGGGAATGAAGGCGATCGGCACAAACACCGAAATCATCACCAGCGTGATGGCCAGAATAGCGCTTCCCAGTTCGCTCATGGCTTTTTGCGTCGCCTGATAAGGCGTGAGCGATGGGTTTTTCTCCATATTGCTGTGGACGGCTTCAACCACAACAATGGCATCATCCACCACAATACCGATGGCCAGTACCAGAGCAAATAAGGTAATCAGGTTAATCGACATGCCAAACAGCGAGAGCACAAAAAAGGGACCGATCAATGAAATAGGTACAGCAATGACCGGAATGACGGTGGAACGCCAATCTCCCAGAAACAGAAAGACAACGAGGGTGACCAGAATAAACGCGTCTCGGATGGTGTCGATGACCTGCTCAATCGAGGCGTCTAAGAACTTGGAGACGTCGTAGGCGTACTCGACATGCATGCCGTCTGGAAACGCCTTGGAGAGTTCTTTGATTTTGTCTTTGACCTTTTGGATGACTTCTCGGCCATTGCTGTTGGCTGTCTGTTTCAGCACCAAAGATGCACATGGCTTTCCATCCAGATTTGTGTAAATGTCATAAAACTCACTGCCCAACTCCACTGTGGCAATGTCTTTAAGCTTGACCATTTCACCAAAGCCGGAGCTTTTGATAATGATATTTTCGTACTGCTCCGGCTCGGAATAGCGTCCGAGGTAATTGAGCACATATTCAGTAGACTGAGATTTTTTCCCCGAGCTGCGCCCGAGCCGGCCGGGGCGGGCAATAAGACTCTGGTCTTCAACGGCCTGGACCACTTCTTGTGCAGAGATATTGTAGGCTCGCATGCGATCAGGTTTAAGCCACAGTCTCATAGCATACGTTCTGGTGCCCAATAGGGTTGCTTTCGCAACCCCTGGAATGCGTTGGATCTCAGGTATTAGCTTGGTGTAGGCATAGTTGAACAGGTACTGCTCTTTGAAAGACTCGGAGTCAGAATATAGATTCACATACATGAGCATGGAAGACTGAATGGGCAAAACGATGACCCCCTCTCGCTGAACGAGAGTAGGTAATTGATTCAGCACCTGATCCACGCGGATTTTGACGCTAACCACCGCCTGGTTGGGGTCGGTACCTGGTTCAAATATCACACGGATGGTGGCTTCACCGGCGCTGGTGGCATCAGAGGCCATATAGCGCATGCCAGGCACGCCGTTAATGGACGCTTCCAGTGGCACCAGCGTCGAATTTGTAAGCACACTGGCACTGGCACCGGGGTAGGCGATATAGACTTCGACGACGGTTGGCGCAATTTGAGGGAACTGGGAAATAGGAAGCTGCATCATGGACAGGCAGCCGAGGAAAACGATTAGTATCGAGACAACAATCCCGAGTACTGGCCGTTTTAGAATGTCACGAAACATAGCTGCCCGAACCTAAAGTACTACTCTGCATACATGTCTAAACTGTCAATTGCCTTTTTGGGATCAATCAGGGTGTATCTGATTTTGTCGCCTTTATCTACTTTGTTCTGCCGTTCAAGCAGGAACATCTCATCAGGGGTTATTCCAGAAGCGACAACGTAAACGTTGGGTGCCTCACGAGCCACTTTAATCTCACGTTCGTGAATCACCCCGGCTTTGTCGACGACAGAAATAAAGCGTTTGTCCAAAATTTCAAAGGTGGATTTCTGGGGCACAATGACAGCCTGACTGATGTTCTTGGGCCACAGTATTTTGCCAGTTTGCCCGTAACGCAGTAAGCCGCGTGGGTTACTAAAACGCGCTCTAAAGGCAATATTGCCTGAGGTGTTTTGAAAGTCTGACTGAATAACTTCTATCGTTCCAGTTTCAGGATAAATTTCCTTGTTGGCGAGTTCCAGTCGGACGTTCTGAGCGCCACCCTTTTTCCTGTGTTCCATGTAGTCCAGGTACTGAGCTTCGGGCACATTGAAGTACACCCAAAGTAGATGGTTATCGCTCAAGGTCGTCAGCAGTTGGTTTTCTTCCAACAGGCTCCCTAGCCTGATGTCACCAAAGCGGCCTACCAGCCCGTCAAACGGGGCTCGAATTTCAGTAAAGCCTAAATGCGTTTTGGCTAGCTCTAGTTCTGCTTGAACTTTAGCCAGCTTGGCGGCAGACATGGCGGCTTCAGTGGAAGAAATGATGTCTTTGTCGACAAGTGCCTGGTTGTTCTGTAGCTCAATTTTTAAAAGCTCAACCTCTGCTTCTGATTTTTGAACATCGGCCTGATAGACAGTGGGTTTTATTTGAAAAAGCAATTGTCCCTTATGTACAGTTTCTCCTTCGTCTACCAGTACATTTTGCAGGTAGCCCTTCTCTAACGAACGAATTTCAATGTGCTGGATGGCTCTAATTTGGCAGACATATTCATCATTCGCCGTCATGTTTTCGACAAGTGGTTTACTCACCTGGTAAACCGTATGCGCTGCTTCTTCATCATTTTGGGATGTGTGACCGTCAGCTTTCTCATGCGGATTGGCGGCACCTCCCGACAGTAGCGATGAGTGCGTTAACGTGGCCCAACCTAAGTTGGACTTCGGAACTAGCCAAAAGCAGAGTATCAAGCAAAACAGTGCGGCAATTGCAACTTTCCACTTTAGCCGCCGCTGTTTGTTGTTCGACGATGCAGTTTCAACAACAGTCTCGCTATCGGAGGTCTTTAAATGAGTGTCGGGACCGTCTGTTACAGCCATCCTGGTTTCCTGGTTTGATGTTCTCTGTGTTGCGCGCCCATCAATGGTGAGCGGCTGCCATAAATCGGCGATGGTCGATACGAGCCAATTATGCCTCTTGGGAATATCCTATTTAGTAGTTGTGCAGAGGTTGTGAATAACCGCAAAGCTTCGTTACTCTTCCCATTAATTGGGGCGCGAATTTTTGAATATCGATGTGCGTAATCGAATTGGATCAAAAAAGCTAACGCAGTTGAAAAAAGTGCATTAGACGATGCTAACAACCCCTTGCCAGTTGGGGTATTGATCGCTAAACTTGACATATAACAGTGACATAGACTGTGGGGCAGCAAGATCGTGTAAGGCGATTCTCTTGCAACGAGCTCCAGGAATCCGCCCCCCACCAATACTGGAGGACGACAGATGAAAGTAAGCCATGGTAACGAGATCCTTTTCGTGTCGCTCATGGTTTTGCTATTTGCGCCCCCTCAGTACAAACTCCCTGGTCTATTAACTCTCTGTTTATTCCTGGTAATCGCTGCCGTTATCGATTGGAAGAAGAACAGGAAGCGCGTCAGACGCCTCACCAGGCTCGCATCATGCACCTGCGAGAAAGCTAGAGAGAAGATTTCGTTCATCTACGTGCCTCAATTGATGCAGAACGATTGCACCGTATGCGGTGCAGAAGCCTTATAGTTCAGCTCTGCGAGAATCTCCAGCGGCTCCTCGCTTGCCCTTAGGGCTGGCCTTGTCTTTTGCCATCATGGCATCGATGAGGGCGAATTTTGCCAGCGGTTCACGGGAATACGGCTTGAAAAACACCAGCTTGTAGCGCCTTTTGACGTTATCCACGCTGAAGGTGATGTTGCTGTTAAGGTGACTGCTGGGCTCGATTTTGCTTAACCAATTGCTCGAACCGGAGGCGCCAAGGGGAGAGCGGAAGAACACGTTGCCCAGGTCGTCCTCCAGTGCGATATCAAACGTGGAGAATGTATTTTCGGTTTGATTCAGAATGTCCAGCCTCAAAGTAATTTCGCTCATTTCGCCTATCGGGTGGCTGTTAATGCGCATGCCTGATATCTTCACTTTCAGACCCGCGAGGCAGAAATCGTCCGCCGTCTGGTCGGGCATGGTCATTGTGGGCAGTCTCAGCGGCTCGCTGAGCTTGATGTGCATTTCAGCGCCGGACGGCAGCATGACGCTTTTACCTTTCATCACCATAGCGGTTGTCAGCCCGGCAGCTCCACCGATTGCCGCTCCGCCAGCCAGTGTATAGCCGTGGCTGGCTACCGCCGCCGCCAGACCGCCATACTTGAGCACCACAAGTGTGCCAATCACGCCACCGAGAGCGGTATAGCCCGCCGCGCGCCCGACGACTTTAGCTGCGGCTTTGCCTTTGGTGTCCCGTGTGGTGCTGTCGCCCCCAATCGGGATTTCACGCCCGTCAGGCGTGATTAGATAATCAAAGCGCGCATTGATGTAGCCATTGCGGCCGGCGCGCTTGGGCGCTTCCAGTGTGCTGAGCACCCCGTGCACCACCGTGCCATAGGGTATCACCACGCGGCCATCCACCAGCACGTCCTTGTTGACTTTGCCGAAGAACTCGTCGCCTTCCACGCTCTCGCCGGCGGCAATCTCGGTCGAAAGGAGCAGATCCAACACGGTGCCAGGGTCCACCACACGCACATCATCCTTGTTGACGGTCGGGCTTGGCGGAGTGTTGCTCTCGGTCTGAATGATGGTGCTGCGGAGCATCGGGGGCTCGCTGCCTGCGGCAGGCGTGTCGGCGGACCAAACGGCTAACGGGGCACTGGCGCACTGGCTCAGCACCACACCCCAGGCGCATAGGGCACGGGTAACGTGCACCTGTCGCTTCCGGTGACGGGTTTCAAAGGTTTCGTCCATGGGTCTCCAAGATCTCGAGCATAAGTTTTCGAGCAAGCCAACGTCCGTAATGATAGGAACAGAACCGTCAGCTTGTGACCCGACATTACAATTCATTTGTGTAAGTGGCGTGAAGCCTGATTTGTTCGATTTGCTGGCGACAACATGAGGAAATGTTTCTGTGATGTGCATGGGCGCATGACGACTCCACAAATGATGCACTTTTCTATGGTTGAATTAGGCGATAGTCAATAGGATCGGAGTCGCATCGGGTTCTAGCTCAACTTTACCCTCACTGGATCGTTGGTCTGCCTTATGAGAGAAAATCGGTTACAGGTGCATTACACATCAGAAAGCGTGCAGATAACCCTGACGCAATTCCCCGCTGTTGATTCGGCATCAGCGGCATCGGCTTTCGCGGTTGCTCCACGAGTTTTGCCAGGTGCCGGTAACCAGTGCGCACCTGAGCGGCATACCGAGGTGGAGGAGGCGCGTGACTCTAAATTAGGAACATGGCTACTGGCCACAGTCGCAATTTTTGTGGCAACTATGTGCAATCCCAACTGGGTGCCCAGCGTTGTAGCTCAAACTATGAAATTCTCGAAGCAGTTGTCGGCCGACATTAGAGGAGGCGGTATCACTGCTCCTGATGGCACTGCTGTTGCTGATACCAGGGAACCCGAGGCTGGACCGGTCGCCGAAGATACGGCTGTTGCAGATACTGCAGAAGCTGAGGCTGGACTGGTCACCGAAGGTACGGCTGTTCAGGGTGCGCCCACTGGTGACAATTCTGCAAACTCCGTTCAACCGAAAGACGAGACCGCTATCGGTATGACTCGCAATTCTGTAGTCCGCGGCACACACTCCGCTGCGCCAGCAGGCTTGAGGGACGCTGACCATTCGGCTGCCCTGCATTATGGCACCAGCAGTGGTGTGCATCGAACCATCGCTTCAATTTTGGTGCCGCCACCACCGCCGACACCATGCGTTTTGCCTCCTGAACTCGGGTTTTTCCCTATGCAGCCAGCGCAACAACACGCAGGGCTCCAGCAACTGTTACGGCAAGAACAAGCCCTCGCTTCGTCCAAGTTTTATAACCAGACCGCGGATCGAGAAGCCACGCCCAAGCAGCCTACCGCAGCTTCCGGACGAACTGAAGGCACTCAATCTGACGCGCTAGTTGCCGCCGACAAGGAACTCCAGGCAGCGATGAACTCGTCGCTGCATACCGTGGGCGAATGGACTCGTTAGCAACCAGAGCTTTCGCGCTTCAAGTGCGCCGATAGCGAAGGTGTACAACGCGATTGCCGAATGTCTTCGTCTCGACTAACTCGATCTTGCTCGTTTCGTATTGATCCGGGAAGTAGCGTGTGCCACCACCGAGCAAGACTGGACAGACGAACATGTGCCATTCGTCAATCAGGTTTAGCTTCATACATGCGTGTGCGAGTTGGGCACCACCAACGGCGATGTCCTTCCCAGGCTGTTTCTTGAGTTTTGAGATTTCTTCTGCAAGATCGTTCTTGACCAGTCTGCAATTGCTCCCCACGCTTTCGAGCGTCGTGGAGATTACAATCTTCGGCAGTGCCTTCCAGATTGTGGCGAACTTGAGATGGTCCGCGTCCAGCGAGCCCACATCAACGGTTTCCCAGTAGAGCATTGTCTCGTACAACCGCCGCCCAAGAAGTTGCACATCGGTATTTTCTACGCGCTTAGTGTGAAATCGAAACAGCTCGTCATCGGGTGGCGACCAATTAATTCCGCCGTCTGGTGCGTTGATGTAGCCGTCTAGTGACACGGTCATCGCGTAGATAAGTTTCCGCACCGAATTGCTCCTCGTCAGGTTTTAAGCTTAGCTGCGTACGTGCCATTTTGCAACGTTTGCATTAGCGGAGCCACGCTTTCTGTCCAATTTGTCGGATTACTGGTTCCCAGTCCGCCCCACTATCGCCATGGAATTACTTATGGCACTGGATATGATCGCGATAAATGAGTCTTCTTGAAATATTTTTGTGCCACCATATACGGGGCGCTTTTCGTTTCCATTGCGCAGGAAGATCTTGGAAGTGTCCTGACTGACTTCGTGCTTTAGGACTGTTAGATGTGCTTCCGACAAAGTGATGTAGCCTATGAGTGTCAATTGCATTCGCCGCTCGTGTCGTAAGTGCCAGCCAGTAGGCAATTATCGCGCTGTTGACCGACTTGCACGACTCATATATGATTGAAATTGTTGAGCTTAACAGCTTTGAAGTCAGAGGCACTAGCAATTTGGTTGCTTCAGCTCTATTGCTTACTTCTTTGCGAATTGGGTAGAACTATTTCAAATTATATGCGCTGAAAACGCACTAATTATCATGCTCGTGTGCGAAGTCTAAAATCATCCTGGGGTTTAAATGACTTTACCAACACTGGTCATAGTGGAGGATCAGCAGCTACTTAGACTGGGCCTCAAAATTCATTTGGAATCACTGAATTGCTGCTCGGTCATTGGTGAAGCGGGCGACGGCGAAACGGCAATCCGTGAAATTTTGCGACTGCGTCCTGATGTTGTACTTCTAGATCTCGGCTTGCCCGGAGTCGACGGAGTTGAAGTGACTTGGCGTGTGAAGCAAGAATTGCCCCGAATACGAATTGTGATCTTCACCTCTCACACAGATGCTGCTGACGTAACCGCAGCGTTGGGCGCCGGTGCAGATGGCTATTGTACTAAGGATGCACCAATCGAACAGATTGGTAGTGCCATTGCAGCGGTGTCTCGGGGGGAGGTGTGGCTCGACCCCACCATCGCCGAAGTCGTGGTAGCCACAAGTCAGCAACAGAACGAGAACAAAGAAGAACTAAAACTCTCTACCCTCGAGTCGAATATTCTAAGTCTTATTGGCGGGCACGTCGACCATGGGCAAATTGCACAAAAACTGGGCATCGATAGTAGCTCGGTAGAAAACATCTTGAGAAATTTGCTGTCGCGGCTAGGTAACAAGAAACCCGCGCCTGATGACGATTTGTTAAAGCAACGAACTCGTTTGAACGACTGGTTTACAGCTTTTGTGGAGCAAATCGACACAGGCAAAATCTTTGCAGAGAAATATCTTTTGCAAGAAATGATCGGTTCCGGCGGTCTAGGTGCAGTATTTAAAGCCAAACATATCTATATCGATCGCACAGTTGCCTTGAAATTTTTGCATCCGGAAGTTGTTCAAGACCCGCTTGCCATGCGATGTTTTCAGCGAGAAGCAACAGCAATTGCCAATGTGCAGCACAGCAACATTGTCACCATCTACGACTTTGGAATAAGTGCCACCAACGATCCATTTTTGGTGATGGAATTTATCTCTGGGCCAAGCTTGGCAGACATTCTTCAAGACGAAGGCAAACTACCGATTTCCCATGCTCTGAATTTATCTATTCAGATATGTGAAGGATTGGCAGCAGCGCATGAGAGCGGAGTCGTTCATTGTGATTTAAAGCCAGCAAATATTTTGATCCGGCGAGAGAACGGCAAAGAGATAGTCAAACTGGTCGACTTCGGATTGGTGCAGCTGCTTCCAAGGCAACAAGTAAGCCCGCAGAACCAGTTGACGAATAAGTACTTCATTTGTGGAACTCCGCTCTACATGTCGCCGGAACAGTGCGCTGGAAAACCCGTTGATGCGCGAACAGATATTTACTCATTCGGTTGCATGTTGTTTGAATTGATTACGGGAGAACCGGTATTTGCCGGCGACACGCCTATGGAACTTTTTGCTAAACATTTAGAAGTGGAGCCTCAGTCTATTGCAAATGTCACCACTGCACCACTTCCTGATGGATTGGCTGAATTGATCGGCTCGATGTTGAAAAAGCAGGCAGAACAGCGACCCAAATCGATGCAAATGGTAGGTCAATCGCTAAAAGAAATGTTTACTCGCACGGTAAGCTTACCGTAAATCGCGTTCCATGATTTTCTTTGCTGTGGCACTCGATCGTACCGCCCAGAACATTCATTATCTGTCGCGATAAATGGAGCCCAAGACCGGTGCCGATACCTCGATCTCTGCCTAGTTTAGTTTGCCAGAATCTCTCGAAGATTCTCTTCTGCTGTGCCTCTGGCATACCCGGTCCGGAGTCACTGACAGCAATGAATAGCTTCTTGTCTCGGCGGAAAGTACATACCGTCAGTTCACCCTTTTGAGGGCTGAATTTAATTGCGTTGTCGAAAAGGTTTATCAAGACACGGCGGAGCAAAATACGATCGGTTGCTATCTCGTTGTCAACCGCTTCCATTGAGTCGAGGTTAAGTTGCAATTGTTTTTCATCAATACCGAATGAAAATTCTGATACACAGTGCATCAACAAGTCTTTGACTGAGACTAATTCGATTACAGGATTTAGATGACCAGCATCGTTTCGGTAAACGTCAAGAAGATTCCAAATCATCCTGAGCATACTCTTGATCGATTCAAGCAGCTGTTTATAAACAGGCATCTTTTGGTCTTCGGCGAGTTTGCCGAGGACCAATAACTCCACTGCACGCATACATGCAATCAGTGGGCTTTTCAAATCATGCGTCAACGCCGCAACAAAATCTTCCTTTTGCTGCATTAATTGCCTCAATTCAGCGTTTGCGGCTTCCAGTTCGGCTGTTCTATTAGCCAGATATAAGTTGGAGTTGTGCAGGTTCTCAGTTGATTGAGCAAGTTCGACTCCAATTAAAGCTAAATTTGCGTCTTGGTCGGCCAGTTCGAGGGCCCCTGTTTCCAACTGAACTGCTTGTAATGAGATATTGTTGCTTGACTTAAAGGCTTGCAGGTCGCTGCTCTTTAAAAGCTGTTGAAGTTGCTCTATTTTTCTATCGCTGTCCAGCAACTGCCCGCGTGCTACGTCACGCTCTTCGGTGCGCTGTTTCAGCTCAGAGTGAACTATCTTAAGTTCACGCTCAGCATTTATGTCTGACATACAGCACCCTTGTAAAATTGTGGTGCGCTAATAAAATTGATTTGTACTGGGATCTTATTGACCATAACTTTGTAGTCGCGCATGCGTTTGAAGAGGGTTCCGTTAGTGACTGACCGAACTATAGAGCACAATCTCAAGCAGCTTGAATCGGCCAGGGAACGATTGGCAGAACGTATCCGCTTGTCTCAGAAAACGCTAGACGAACTCGATGCAAAAATAGTTGCCATTAAATCAGATTTGGAAAAGTCACAAAAGAGTGCAAATACAGACCAATTGTAGGAGACTGGATGTAGCTCAATGACAACATCTGATTCGTTCAATTCGGTTAAGACTAGCATCTTGAGGTTGTGTTGTGAACCATCATCCAGCGCTGTTGTCGACTATCGGCTACTTCGGTTGTTGACTGTCAGCCATTTTTTTTGTCGACTATCAGCCGCTTCTGCTGTCGACAATAAGCCACTTCGCTACCTCCGCATGTCGCCGGAGATCATCTAGTAGCCACACTCTTTCAATTTTGCTTGTGGCCGCTGTCTTCTACGAACGCGAGTGACTTATTCTTCAGCCGTGCGAATGCAGATTGTATATCGGCGCACTTTTTATTCAAGTCATCCCACTTTTCAGTGTCCACTGCTGCATGCAACTCCTTGCTCAAGGCATGCAGTTCCCATGCTCGCAATGTGCCGCACGAACCAATCAACTTGTGAGAAAGTGCCGAAAGTCTTTCGCGATCCTTGCTTTCCAGTGTAATTTGTAACTCTTTCATGATCACGTCTGTTGTGGCAATTAAATTCAAGAGCAACTTACATACAGAAGCAACTCCAAACATGCGAATCAGCGAGTCGAGATCGATGGTGCTGAGGACATCAGATTTAACAGATTCCTGCGCCCTAAAAGCGTCGTTTCTGGTTTGGCAGCCATCATCCAGCGCCAGCCATCGTCCAAGCACTTCGCACAACTGTTTCAGCTCAATAGGCTTGGAAGCATAGTCGTCCATACCGGCAGCAATACATGCATCTTTGTCACCTTGCATCGCACTTGCGGTCATGGCGATTATTGGCACGCGCTTTCCTGAGTCGATTTCAAGGTTGCGTATTTGACGTGCCGCTTCGAAACCATCCATATCCGGCATCTGACAATCCATAAGAATTGCGACATAGGAGTTGGTTTTCATAGCCTCAACAGCTTCTCGACCATTGTTGACCAGATGGGCCGATAATCCCAATTCCCTCAATTGTAATTCAGCCACCATTCTATTTGCGGGATGGTCATCAGCAACAAGAATTAACCCATGCTCAAATACGTCTAGTTTGGTTCGCTTTGATACTGATACCGTATCCGATACCGTGGTCGATTTCTCTTCCGCAGTTGCGATTCTATAGGGTAATGTGAACCAGAATTTCGCGCCTTCTCCTTTTTTGCTTTCAATGCCAATTTCACCACCCATTAACTCGACAAGATGTTTGCAAATGTTTAGTCCAAGTCCTGTGCCACCAAATTTGCGTGTTGTCGATCCATCGGCTTGCACAAACGGTTGAAATAATTTGGCAATTTCCTCTTCACTTAGCCCAACGCCTTGATCCGTCACGCTGAACCGCAAGACAATTGAGCCGTTCGATTCCTCTGTTGCGCACTCAACCTTCAACAAGATAGAACCGCTGCTGGAAAATTTGACGGCATTGCTCAATAAATTGATAAGAATTTGCCTTAAGCGCTCGGGGTCACCGAGCACCCTCAATGGTGCCTGCGCGTCTATCGTTTTCACAAGGCGCAATCCTTTAGCGTGACATTGAGCTGTCATTAGCTGCGCAGCGCCTTCAACGACTTTGTCGATGTCGAATTCAATCAGCTCCACCGACATCTTGCCGGCTTCAATCTTCGAGAAATCAAGAATGTCGTTGATGAGAGAAAGCAGACCGTGCCCGGCTTCTTTTATATTGTCGAGATACCCACGCTCTTGGTTGTTTATTTTTGCTCGAAGAAGAATGTCTGTAAAACCGATGATCGCGTTTAGTGGAGTGCGAATTTCGTGGCTCATGTTGGCGAGGAATTCGCTTTTAAGACGAGTAGTTTCTTCCACTCTCTGGTTTTTTCGCTCTAGCTCGTCACTTGCTTTCTCCAACTCGGCCAGCACGTTGATCAACTGCTCATTGCGACTTTCAAGTTCCAGAGTTCGCTCCGTTAGAGCTTCTTCCAGCTTCTTGCGTGCGTCCATTTCCAGTTGTTGTGCTAACGCTCCGCTGAGCAATCCAGCCATCAATTGGAGTGTGGCAATATCTTCGCTAGAAAAGGCGTGTGTCTTATTGGAAAGAACTTTCAAAACTCCCATTGGATTTCCGCCCATCATCAGCGGCACCAGAACCATTGATGCAGCGCCGACTCGCTTGCATGCAGCAAGATCGACTCTTGGATCTTCGCTGGTATCGTCGGAAATTTTTATCTCCCGATCGCGCAAGCAGAGTCCGGTGAGACTGTTGTCCATGGACAATCTCACACCCACAAAAGGCGCAACGGATCCACTGGTGGCTTTGTAAATGATCTCCGTTCCTTCGGCAATTTCGACGACACTTCCCGTCGCCGGAGTGAGGAGTAGCATACGCTCCACGACCTTGTTCATGAACGCTTGCAGATCGAACCCAGCAAGTGCCAACTCAGACTGCGTCTCGATGATCTGCTTCAGGTGCTCAGTCGCCCGTCGATGATCGGTGGAGTTGCTTGATTCGTATTGATCGGTTGTCTTATCGGTTTCCATTCTGCACGCGGCGTATCGGGACAGATGATTATAGCTTGAAGGTGAATATTTCCGACATTGCTTGAATCAATGTACCCGATTGGCTTTTGAGTATGCGAAATATTTCTCTGGTCGACAGGTGCAAATGCAAAGTAGCCGGGCATAACCCGGCTACTTCTTCCCTTTCACAAACTTGAATAACTCTGTGACTAGTGCTGGTTCAGCCGAGAAGGGCTACTGTTGCGGTATCACAAAGGCAAACTCCTCTTTTATTTGCTTCTGTTCTTTGGATTCGCCTGACTGACTCCATTCTGCACCTAAAAACTGGTCTCGCCCCCATGCGCTCGGCATGTAACTGCCGTGCCCTGTCGTTAAGCCATCTGCATTTTGACCGACAATGCCGCTCTCAATGCGATGCGCTTCGCTAAATCCATAGTACGGAGGCGGTCCGCCATTCATCTCACCGCGCCCCTTCGAAGGACTTTCATCTCCGTAAATCAAATCGGCCGATGAACCGGCACTGCGAACAAAACTGTCCATAGTAACGGGCGCCAGACCGTTGCGCATCCTCGCCTTCTGCGCGTGAGAGGCTGGAGCGACAACCAGCATGAAAGTTGCGACCAGAAGAAGTCCGAAGCAGGTTTTTGAAAATCGAAGGTTGAACTGGGACACTGGTAAGTTGAGTAATTGAAGTTGGCTAAACATCATTCCGCCTTTGCCTGGAGAGCCGTTAGAATCAATCGCTTATTAAATGAGGGCGTTGCGATTTCGATGTGCCAATACTATTGGTTCGGTATGACCAACGCCTGACCACGGCATGACCAAACCATGACCAACTGATTTTTGTTGCTACCCAAGAGCAACTAGCTGCTGTACAGACCAGAATTCCGGTGCCAATACTTTGCCAAAATTCAACGCTAATCTCAATCTATTCCAGTTGCGAAGGGTTTTAAAATGAGTGAAAAAGTTATGGACCGGATCGAAAACACTTCACCCTTAGCGGCGCAAGCGAGCATGTCTCACGAATGCTGGGATCCCAGCAGCATGAGATCGATCAATGGTCGGCAGCAAATTGCTCAGGTCCCCGGCGATTTTGGCCAATTCCAATTATCGGATAATAGTCAAAGTCAGTCATCGGATAGCGCGCGTTCCAGCCATTTGCATACTGCGGGCATAACAGAAAATGTCCAATTGCCAACGGAAGCGACTTCCGTCAATTCAAATGCCCGACAGCACCTTAGGTCGCGCGTGCACCCGGGCGCAGACCATCAGCATCACCCACAGTTGAACGCAACCGCCGATAAGCAGCATCATTCACAATTGAATGGAACCGCCAACGACAATCAGCGGTCGCATCATGATGCAAAGTCAGCAATCCACAAAAAGCAAGAAGATTTTCTCGTTGGCAAGAAAGATATCGAAGCCACGCATGACTCACAATACAACAACATAAATGCAGAAACAGTTTATGCGCACTTCCCAGCAAGTACATATAAAACCGGACAGAGTTTTCCCCTGGTCACTATACCTAGCGTGCCGGGGCATGAAAATTACTATAATGGGCTGAAAGACGCGAAGTTTATGAACAATGCTCTGACGGGAACTCCGGTGCATATCGATAAAGATGGAAATACAACAAACACTCTAGACCATGAAATTTCAATTCCTTTGCACCACTCAAAAAAGTAATCAATTTCGTTCTGTGAAAAATGTGCAGTCAAAATTCTCTACATTTTGTCGATTCAATTTTATTGTTGTAATTATTTCGCTTTTCGTCTCCTCGCTGAATGCAGAAGCCAAATTGGCAGAGAGTGACCCTGTTCAACGAGGCGTAAAAAAATATGAAAGTGGTGATTTTGCTGGCGCGCTGAAAGATTTCAACGCCGCCATCGCAATTAATTCGAAAGATCTTGAAGCGCTCGATAACAGAGCGATGTTGTACTTCCAGCTCGGCGCAAAAGAAAAAGCATTTGCCGATCTCGATCGCGCAATAAAATTCAATCCACGCGATGAATTTTCTCTTTCGAAAAGAGGCGAGTTCAAACGGCTAACTGGCGATTTATCAGGCTCTTTAGTGGATTACCAAAAAGCTGTAAATATCGATCCGAAATCTGACGTGGCATTGATAGGTAAGGCTCGAACTGAAATTGAATTAGCCTCTTACAAAAACGCTGAAGTTGATTTGAAAAGAGCCAAGGCGTTGTCGCCAACAGACTTTCAAATTCAGTATCTTTTGATCAGCTTCAGCAGCAAGCAGTTGAAAGATCAGAAAGCGACGCAATTGATGTACGAGAATATGCTCAAGATGCACGCTAAATCCGCTGATGATCACTTCTGGCTCGGCAGCGCACATTTCATTTTGAATGAATCAAAACTGGCTGAACAGGAATTTGCGAATTCTATAAAGTTGGATCCTCATTTCTATCAGGCGTACTTCAACAGAGCTGTAATCAAAAACGAATCTGGTGACAAGCAGGGAGCGCTCGTGGATCTGAACACGTCCATTGGTTTATGCAAAGGCGACGCGAGAGCCTATTTCAATCGTTCTATTTTGAGAAAAGAGCTTGGAGACTCAGCCGGAGCCGATGCGGATTTCCAACGAGCACTTGAACTTGATCCCAATATAAAGAAAAACAATACTCGCATCTTGAACAAATTTATCGTGTGATAGAGTGGAATTGTTAGGACGACCTAACCAGTGACTCAACCGGGACGGCCCACAGAGGTGGCAGTATGTCCTGGTTTATTTTGTTTTTTGCGGGTTTACTTGAAATTGCATGGGCTGTGGGTCTTAAAGCCCATGATGGACGTCCGCTGTTAATCGGAGCTACAGTTGTTGCGGCGGTTGCAAGCGTTTTGCTACTGGGAATCGCAGTACAGAAAATTCCGATCAGCACAGCCTATGTAGCCTGGACCGGCATCGGAATATTAGGAACTGTGCTGTTCGGTGTTCTGTGGTTCAAGGAGCCTGTAACGCCAATGCGCCTTGTTTGGGTCGCAGTCACCGCAATCGGCATTATTGGATTGAAGTGCACAAGCTCGCACTGATGCGGACATATAAAATTGCATATGCCCGCATTGCAGATGGTGGCATCTAAAAACAACAGAGCCAGAGCCATGGAAATGGCACTGGCTCGCTGATAAGTCGCTATGTCGTGGTTAAGCCTTGGCTCCAACCTTCTGCGGTAATTCGATTTCACCAACCAAAGGATGTCCGTCTGACCCCACAGGGCGTGCTGCTGGAAGCTTTCCGTCTGTTGCAGGATAGCCGATGAATCCGGTTTGACCTGATTGACGGTTCGGTGGCAGTCCGAGATTTTGCAGTGTTTCTTCTACAGAGTTGTATGTAACTCCAATTTTGAGAATGCTGCGAGCTTCTTCCGCTGTAGCGATTTTGCGTCCAAGTTCTTTGGCAATGCGAACTTGTTTCTCGATCATCTGCACACTGGTCAAGCGTTTCCCTTTGGAAGTGTCCCAAAGATTTTCTTCAATGCCTGCGCGTGTGTGTTGACCGAGCGCAATCATGATTGCTGCCAATGGATGGGAGAGACGATGAATTGATTGATATGTAAAAACAGAACCATGAGGGGTTCTGCGAACGAGCTCCATCCAATCGAATGGATTTGCGCCGCAAGATCCTCCACCGCCCATGCTGAAAAATCCGTTTACTGGACCCATGTAAAGGCCTCTGCGAATGAGGCGTTCCACAATCTCAAGGCTGTGAATATGTCCCAGGGCGAAGTATGGTTGGATACCGTGCTGTTTTAAGCGCTTCAAATGTTCGATGTAAAAATCTGGCGTGGCATCAACAACCATGTTAGAAAATGCCCAGAGCATTTCTTCATTGGCTACGTGCGTGCCAGCCCAATCTTCCATGGTTGTTAAGGATGTGATATCCCACTGACAAGAACCGATGGCTACGGTAACTTGATCGGGCTTGGGATCGATTTCGGCCAGCATATGGCGTGTGTCATAGCCTTGCCATTGGGCTTTGCTGTGATCGTCTGGTGGCGAAAAGCTTATAGACCCACCGAGTTGCAGAACCATTTTTGGGACAGCCTCACGAAGACGTCCGATGAATTCGCCATACTCCTTAAATTCTTTGGAAATTTTTCCGGTCTTCGGGTCGCGCACATGAATATGCAAAATGGTGGCACCGGCGTTATAACAATCGACAGCTTTTTGCACTTGCTGATCCCATGTCACTGCGATGTCTTCAGGGTAGTCAGATGGCAGCCAGACTGGTCCGTAGGGAGCCGCCGTGATGATCAGCGGGGTCTGGTTTTCTGGCAACAACGAATCATCTGTGAAATACATTTACGGTTCTCCTGATTTTTATGTACTAGTTTCTGTTGATCTTCTTTCAAAACTTGCTAGTTCTTCGGCGAGGATGGTCGTACTGAGCTTGCACGCGTCGATGCCAAAGGCAACGCAAACTTTCAGCACTTCCATTATTTCTTCAACCGTCGCGCCTAGTTTCAGCGCGGCTTTGATGTGGCGCCGTGTTCCAGGTGCATACATATGTGTAATGGAAGCGTCAAAAGCAATGCTTAGAAGTTCAACGAGTTTTGCCGACATCACACCGCCTGCGTAAATGCTGACAGCGCAGTCCATAACTTGATCGGTCCACAATGGATCCAAATTGAAAAACGGATCCCATGCTGTATTCCATTGACCGATTTGTTTCATTTTGTCGCACGAAGGCGTCGAAACCTGCTTCAAGGTTGGGGAAACGCCGGCTTCTTTGGCTTCTTCAAGCAAAATAGGTGCGCCCAGACTGACGGAATGAATTGACATTACCGCGCCCATTTTCAACACCATTAAGATCTCTTCTTTGGTGGCACCTGAGTTTAAGGCGGCTCGAATGTGGCGGCGTGTCGAACTTTCCTGCATGTTAGTGCATGCCGAACTCAAGCCCACACAAATTAGTTCGATGGTCTTGATTGGCAAGATGTCGTTTTTCCACGGGTTGGAAAATGCTCTCAGGAATTTCTCGGACCAGATCGAGTCAAGCTCGTTCAATTCTTCGACGTCAAAAGGAACTGGCTCAGAGAGCGCCAGGCCGTGCTCGGACATGTATGTAAGACTCCGTTAATGCATGTACTGCTGAGTTGATTTTGGGTATAGTAGCCGATTGGCAACACTAGAACCTTAAAAGTTAGCTCTCAGTCAACGTCGGATATAGTCTAAGCTCAGTCAAGTTTAACGATCTCGACAGAGCAAGCTCAATATAAACATCATCGATCAGAGCTGAATCAATACACATGAAACAAAAAACAAATTCCGTAGATAATTCAATCGTTTAACTCTGGGTGGACCAAGACAATCATGCGCAAGACTTCAATCACTAGCTTTTCCTTGTTAATTGCAGGCATCATCACCGTTTCATATGCCTCGGCTGAGACGGCACATGTCGATGTGTCGCAAGCTCCAGCCGAAACAATAACCGCAGCGCCGGCGAAAAATCTTGGAAGACCGCGCATTGGCTTGGCTCTCGGTGGTGGTGGCTCTCGTGGTGCCGCGCATGTTGGCGTTCTGAAAGTATTGAAAGAAGAAAATATTCCGATCGACTTAGTCGCCGGAACCAGCATCGGCTCTGTTGTTGGTGGATATTATGCTGCCGGAACTTCCGTTGATGAAATAGAAGAGTTATTCAAAAATGGAAGGTTCACAAAAGAATTTACGCCGATGCCTTACTTGCGCGTGGCGACCGAACCACTTGAATTAGCAGCGCGCCTTGTCGGATACAAACCGTACGACGGACTTTACCGCGGTTGGAAATTCAGGGGCTATGTAAAAAAACAGTTGAATAATAAATCGATCGAACAATTGAACATTCCTTACGGTGCCGTGGTGACAGATGTTGTCTCTGGAAAAAGTTGCAGACTGACGAGTGGTGACTTAGCGCTGGCGATGCAAGCAAGCACAGCTGTTCCAGGATTGAAAAAGCCGGTGCAAATCGGCGAACGTCTTTATTGTGACGGTGGCTTGATCAACAACGTGCCAGTAAGCCATGCTCGCGAAATGGGTGCAGACTTCGTGATTGCAGTTGATATCGACGAAACCTTGAAAGACACACCACTCAAAACTTTTCGCGGTTTAGGTTCAATGGCTCGTCAGGCTCTTAAAATCCAACTGGCGACATTCGATGTTTCAAATGCGCAGAAAGCAGAGGTGTATATCCATCCAGATACAACCGGTATCAACCTTGTATCGTTTAAAAAGAGCGATGGTGAAACAGGATACGAAGCGGGGGTTGCTGCAGCTCGGGCCGCCATGCCAGATTTGAAGAAAAAACTCGCCGCGATGGGATTGGTTTGCCAAACGACGCACAAAATCGACTAAAATGCTGACGGTATCGTCAGAGGTCTAAAATGTACGTTGTTCCAAATCCAATCCAGCTTGAGACAGCCTTCGAGCAATCGTTTGAAAAGGAACCGAAATCTTCAAGTTGGGGTTTCTTTGCGTACGATGATTCGCCTGGCGCGGTAGGCGGAGGCGCTGGAAATTTTAGTTGGTTCGACTCTAAAGAAGAGCTATTGGATTTTCTGCGTAAGTTTCCGCTGCTTGCAACTAGCGCAGAGAGTGGCGATACCGAACGATTCGAGAAGGCTAGCGATTTGCTTGCACGGGCAACTGTTGAGACACTCGATCAATCCACTGTGAACGAACTAAATGCAATCAATTCTGGAGTTGAGCAAATACAGTGGTTTGGTCAACTCAATGATTTGCTTTCTGGCGAAGGCGAATTCGCTGAGGGGCTGCGAAAGTTCTTCTCGGGATCGTCGCATCAAATTTTTAAAACAAGAATTCCGGAATTTGCAGAGTTTCTCCGGAATTGGGGACACTGATTTTTGAGTCGCTGAAGTCGCCGACTTAGTACTTATCGAGCTTACGACAAACGTCTTTGTGCGTTCCCTGGCTAGTATTAAGAGTGTCGTAGTAGATTTCGCTTGAGCTGTCGAAATCACTGAAAAGTTCGCCTTTAGGTTTCAGGCCAACTGCTGTCATATGCAGATGCGTATCACTATTAGCGAGGAAATTAGCGGCTCTATTCGTCCATCCCTCAGCCTTCAAGTAAGGAAGCGATGGATCATCTTTTCTATTCTTCTCATTTTGCGCTTGAATCTCTTTGAGCGCTTTGAAGCGTTCCTCAAAGCCTAAGTTAGTTATTGCATCGCGAATTGCACAACCTTGTCCGCCTTCGGCAGCTGTTGTGAGCTTTTTTATATCAAGCTTGTCGTATTCTGCTGACATAGTGATCTCATTAGTGATGGGGCTGACTAGAGTTTTCTAGTCGTATCATCGTGAATTTTTTCTATTACCGAGACATTACTATCCAGTCGATTAGTTTGCGGTGCTTTGCTGCAGTGAGGCAAGTTCTTGTTGTGCAGCATCAGCATCAAGAGTGAGTCCTGCTGCGCGCAGAACACCATCGTAATTCATGAAAATCATTTTGCGAGTGACTGGTTCTGCTGTTTTTGACCAATCGAGAACTTCTCTGAAATATGTTTTGCATTTGTCCATATCTTTCAAATGCGTGCCATATGTTTTCGCTAGATTCATCAAACTCATTTTGAATTCATGTGAATCGCGTCCGTAAACTTCAAACATTCTGTCTACATCAGAGCGATGCAGTTGTTCAACTTCAGCCAATCTGTTCTGTTTGACCAGTATTCTTTCTAAATCAGTTAGTGGCGAAATTGGCTCTAGCGCTAGTTGTTGTGGATAGTCGTGACGCAGCTTCGTGGCTACGCGCAGCAATTGTTCCGCTTCTGCATACTCGTCCAACAGCCTGAGCAGTCCGGCGAAATTACAACGACTGTAGTAAGCGTCGCGCACGTCACGGCGCTCATCAGCATCAGCAAGTGCTTGCCGGTAAAAATCTTTGGCTTCGTTGTATTTTCCACCACGTGCTGCAGATTCAGCCATGCCTGTAAGCGTTGAAAACGATTCAGTCATTTTGTTTCCCAGTTGATGAGTTATCCGTCTGGATTTCTTATTCCCAGCGTTCAGATTTAACAATTTGATCAGGATGTTTTGACCATCGCAATCGGGTAAACTTACTTGAAATTTCTGACCGGCGCAGCGATACATGAGTTGTGACGTTGAGGTTGACGAATTTTGACCGACCGGTCTATTATGGTCGCAGCGAATTCAAACCGAAGAGGTCCAGGAGGACACTATGACACTTGTACAAGAACAACCAAAGACAGCCGGAGCCAAGAAACTAGAGGGCAAAGTGGCACTCGTAACCGGTGGCTCCAGAGGTATCGGTGCAGCAATTGCTTTGCGCTTAGCTGCAGACGGCGCAACCGTTGCCTTGACTTACTCGAACAGTAAAGATGCTGCAGACAAACTCGTCAAAGAGATTGAAGCGTTGGGATCCAAAGCAATTGCTGTCAAAGCCAACGTAGATAGCGAAGCGGATAGCGCAAATTTGGTCAAAGAAATCGGCAAGTCGTTTGGAAAAATCGACATTCTCGTCAACAACGCTGGTGTTTTCGATGGTGGACCGATTGATGCTGTCGAATTGAAACAGTACGACAAAATATTCGACGTCAACGTGAAGGGTCTGATTGCCACCACCATCGCCGCGCTTCCCCAATTCAACGATGGCGGTCGCATCATCAACATCTCTTCTGGTGCAGCGACCATGACCATGGCTGGATACAGCATCTACTCTGCTTCCAAAGCTGCTGTGGATACATTGACTCGCATCTGGGCTCAAGACTTGGGCAAGCGACAAATTACCGTCAACACTGTTTCACCTGGCACCACTCAGACCGACATGTTCGAAGCTGCGATTCCAGAAGAAGCACGTGGTGAGATGGCTGCAAAAACGGCGCTAGGAAGAATTGGCACACCTGCTGATATTGCAGATGTTGTCGCATTTTTGGCATCTCATGATGCACGCTGGGTAACTGGAAAAGTTATCGGCGTTGATGGTGGCATCAGCATCTAAAGTCTATCTAGTCTTTTGGACTGGTAGGAATACATAAAGCAAAAAGCAACCCGAAGTGGTTGCTTTTGTTTTTTTGTTCGTTGCTCGACCTCAGCGTGCTGCTGCCATCAACCTTAAGCGGCTGCTGCGAATTGCATAAGCGCCGCTTTCACATCAGGGTCGGAGACTTCGGCGATGATGTCACCAAAGTTTTCTGGTGTGATGAATTGATATTTCACTTTCAGTCCATCCATTCCTTTGTTTCCATTGCGTTCGGATGAGAAGAATTTTTTGAGCACCGCAGTCAGTTCCTTAACTTCTGTGATGTCAGGGCGCTTTCCATCGTTGGCTGCTGCGAGAATTCTTTCTGCCGACATGAATGGACCTTCGCCCTTGCGTACGGTGGCAAGATCGATGATGGTGTCGTTTGGCACCGTTGGCGGTGTGAAGTCGGTTGTGTTTTCAACTGGCTGTTGCACTTCTTTTGTGTCGAGTACTTCGTTTGCAACAATTGTTGTGGCTGCAGCGGCTGCAAGCGTTGGCACAATGGAATTCGATGCGATTGCGTCAACTGCTGCTACATCTTGAGCAATCGGTGCGGCTAAACTCTCATTTTCAGCAACCGTACTGGTGTCTAGTGCGAGTGCTCTTGATTCGGTTGACAATGCTTCGACAGGAGTTGATTCAGGAAGTGTAAGCGCCTTCGATTCGGTTGAGAGTGCTTCGACAGCCGTTGATTCAGGAAGGGCGACCGCGGTTGATTCCGTTGATAGTGCTTCAGTTGAAGTTACTTGCGGAATCGCAACTCCCTTTGAATCAACAACGATTACATTTGCAGGTGAAGATTCAACCGTGGACGCAATCGCTGGTTCGACAGCTTCAGCTTCCACAGATGCCTCGGTTGGTGCTAGTTTGGTGATGATGAGGTCACCGTTTGCAGCTTCTTGAACTGATGCTTCCGACAGGTTGACTGCAAATGGTGCTCTCGGTGCAACATTTGCCACTTCGGCTGATTCTGCACTGTCGATGACGAAAGCAGTTGGCTTTCTGGCGATAATTGCGCCTGTCTGCTCGATAGCCGATGTCAGCTCTGCGGCTGGTGCGGCAGCGGATTCAATGATCGCCGGAGCGGCAGCGGATTCGATGATCGCCGGAGCCGCTGCAGCAGATTCAAGGGCAGCAGGTGCAGCAGCAGATTCTAGTAAAGCAGGTGCTTTGGGAGCAGCTAGAAGTAATTGTTGAGGCAGTTCTGTGAATACACCGTCAATTATTCCTCTTGTGCCAGTTGTTGCTGCGATATCGACGCCTGCCGCAACTAACTCTGTACCGCCGCCCAATGCTTCGGCCGCACCGCCTGCACCTATGGCAAACGGAGTGTCTGTTCCAAATGTGGCAAGTATAGAAGCAACGGCAACAATGTCTACGGCAACTTTGCCGAGCTTCATGATTTCTTGCATTGGTGCTGCTTGATTCTGTGCTACAGCAGTGCTAATCAACTGTGCCAGTTGGTTTTGAATTTCTTGTGGTAATTGTGCTTTCAACGCTTGGTACTGAGTAAGCAAGTCTCTTTCCATATCTTCGGCTCGTTGAGGCACCAGTGGTGATGCATCAGCGGCGTTGTAGATTTGTCCATCAACGCTTCCTACGTGATCGAAGTATGTCTGGTTTCCGTCGCTGTTAGGAGCAAGATAATTTTGGAATTGTACTTTGTGAGCTGCGTCAACCAGTGGCATGAAGTCATTCGACAAATTGCTGTTGTACTTGTTTTGGTAAGCTGTGATCAGCGCTTCCTTTTGCTCGTTTGTCGTGAGCTTCTCGAGTTCGGCTTGGAGATCTTGATATGAACCACCGTGCAGAACCATTGCTCTGATTTTATCTTCTAGGCGCTCTTCACCATTTTGAGCGACGACGTAGTTGAGAATTGTCTGTTCGCCAGGCTTCAAATTGCGGGACGCCCAATCAGTTCTCTCAGCCTCAGGAAGTGCCGCCATATCAGGATAGAGTTGATAGAAGGGTACGCCCATCCCATTTTTTGTGCCTAGTGGAACGCATCCTTCCATCAGAAGGCGGTCGATGTTACTGCTCAGCGCTGATCCGAGCAGCATCTTGATAGTTTTGTCTTCATCGGTTAGTTCTGACTCTGGTTTAGTCAGACGAGCTCTCATTTCTGGATCCTTCAAAAATGGCTCGACCAGCGGTAATTGTTGAAGTGGTGAGGCTTCATCCATGATACCTTTCGCGATTTGTTGCAAAGGAGTCAATACTGGCGAATTTCCAGTTTGACCGACTTCAGCTAGCACCGTATCGGCAAGGAATTTTGCAGCAGGGTCGTAAATGCCCTGTGCGATCTCGTCGACCTGCTGATGATAGCTTGGATTGTTCTTGTACTCTGCCGCATCAGTCGGTGACATGCTGGCAATCGCGCTTGCTAGATTCTCTTCAGTTGCGCCGCCTGTCAGTGTGTCTTGGTAAACTTCGGCTACAGTGCGTCTAATCTTTTGCGAATCTTCAAACGTTGGTGCACTTGCTTTGTCTTGGAGCATTTTGGTAAGACGTGGAATCAGATCTTCGCTTGTTCCAATTGAGTACAGACCTTTCATCACGTCTTCAAGATATGTAGGATCATTGTGCAGCAAATCGTAGTCAGCTTGTGACATGTTTTCGATGCCGCTCAACAAAGCTTGGCTAGTTTGACCAGCACCGAACCCGGCAAATCCGTCATTATGCAGAGCGACTAAATTGGAAACAAGTGTTTTGCCACCATGTTGAATTTCATCTTCTACGCGAGCGCGTTGTTTGGGATCCATGTTTACTGAGAGCATCGCCTGATTGATCTTGTCATAGTAAGCCAGGGCTGCTGTTTCTTCTTCGTTTGCAGGTTGGCGTCCGCTCAGAGAAATTTGTTTTCCAAGGCTGAAGTCTTTGCGCTCTGTGTCCGTTGAATTCGACGCAGCGAGGTCAAGGTTTTCAGGATTGTCCCACAAACCCATTAATACGTTGGTATCACCTTTGATGATTGTTGCCAGCGATACCTTTCCTTCACTCAATAAATCTGCAGCAGCAAGCTGCGCTGTAGTTGTTTGCGCATTATCGATGAAGGTTGATTTGAACGATGATGCGAATTGTGTATCCGCTGACAATTGTTCACGTGCATCACTCCCAGCTGGTCCGCCAACTGCATCAGCGAACATTCTCAGGTCCTTTGCGGCGAGAGCAATATTAGCCATTTCTACGATCTGAGCTGTGGTTCTATGATCCGAACCGTTGGTCATGATTGAAAGCACTTGGCGATTAGCATCAGAGACGCCAGGTGCTTGTGCAATAACTTGATCGATGAAAGCTTTTTGGTAAGTATTGAGTGCCGCTATTTCTTGCTCGTTTGCTGGTGTGCGTCCAGTCGATGCCAGTTCCAGACCAAGTGCGAAGTCTTTCGTCTGTTGTTCAGTCGCATTGGCTGGAGTCAGATCCATCGGCGCAATTCCGTATGACTTTTGAACATCAAATGCCATTTGCGAAATTTGATCTGAATTCAGTGTGCTGACGGCGGCGCGTAATAGACGATTTCCTTTTTCTGGATCAACCTTGGCTGTTTCAAGTGCTACTTCAAGGTTGCCGCCGAAGTTTGTTCTTCCATCTTCGCGATTGAGCACCGCTTCGATGGCCCGGTAATTAACAGCGTCTCCGCCTACATAAGCTGTTAAATCAGCGCGAAATTCGGTTCCATATAATGAAGCGTACGCGTCTTCGATTGCATCTCTATCTTTCTTGTTGGTTGGGTCGAGAATTCTTTCCATCGCCGCTATATCTGGTGCGCCTAAGATGTTGAGGGTCAAGCCTGATCTGGCTGTGATAGCGGTGTGTAACAATTCAGCATCTTTGGCGATTGCATCTTGAGAGAGAGAAAGTCCGTCGATGATTTCAGTGTTGGGCAGCACGCCATCTTTGACGAGAGCTTGCGAATCTGCGGTGGCTGTGCTGACTAACGCGTCGGAGCGTTTCGTCATGTCTACTTCTGGTCTGGTAAGAACTGGCTTCGGATTTGAGTCGTTGACTTCGGTCGCGTCTGTTATTGCCATTTTAAAATCCTTCGGAGCAGCCTGAAGGCTTCTGCCGGAGCAAAGTAGTAAGGGGAAGGTTTAAAGGGGGCGTTCTTCCGAACTGCTCCAATAAGATAATGGAAAACTTGTGTCGTTGGCATGACAACCGCAAAGCTTGACCCTGTGGCAATCCTGGGTTCTTGCCCCCGGGTGCAGTGGCATTTCTTGCCACAATTGCCGTCAGGTGAAATTGCAAGCAACAGCGCGCTGAAAATGTGTTGATCTTGTCATGCGAGCGCCACAAGAAATTCGTTATTGTCTTCAACACAAGGTCGCCGCTTCGCCTTTCAACAAATTCTTCCCACCTTCCTGCGCGAGGGAGAATGACCGGCCCTGCGTTGCCCTAATTCGATGGTTCTGAACTTACTAATTAACAAGATAAAAAATGAGCACACTTGGTTGTGGGCCAATGCGATGGTGCCCCCCTTATTGGCACTCATTACAAATCTGAGGAAAAGAAATGACAGATCAAGTTTCTAAAAATACGTCGGATCAAGCTGCTAAAAATGCTGACAATCAGTCGAGCACAGATGGTGCCTACAAAATTTTGTCAGAACAGTCAAAAGAAAATCTTTTGTCCAGTGAAAGTCAAAAGATGCAAATTGCAGCTGCGACGAACGCTATGGTCGGACCAATTCTCCCCGATGTCACCATTAGTGGTGCCGAAAACGAAAGTCCTTTGATAAAACCAGACCCGAAATACATGAGCGATGAAGATGGCTCATTCGGTCACTTTGTCGGAGATGCCTTGAATGTGGCAGGCATCATAAAAGATGGCGCGTGGAAGGAACTCACAGAGCACCCGGTAGAGCTCGCGATAACGGCCGCCGAAGGTGCAGCAATAGGAGCCGTTGCATTGTTCCTCGCACCAGAAGCCCTTGCCATCGCTACCGGAGCTGCGGTCGGATATGGTATCGGTCAGTTAATTAATCACATGGGCGGATGGATGCACGACGCAGATGTCGTCACTAGTCCCGAAGACTACACGGACAAGGAAATGGCAGATGCACATCAAGACTTGGAAGGAGTTGGTGCCGGAGGCGCGCATTTACTCGCCGGAACTCTCGGTGGTTTAGCTGCCAAGCCGCTGGTCATGGCAGGTGAAGGGTTGGTAAGCGCGCTTACATCAGAAGCCAGCGCATCAGCGCGTGTTGCTGTAGAAAGTGCAACTGGTGCTACTGCAGAGAGTGCGGCAGTAACCTTCGGAGACGGCAGCGCGGAGGCGATCGCAAAGAGTCAGGATCTTTTCCGCTCCGCAAAGGATAATGGTTCGCTGGAGAGTTTATTCATGCGGCGCTCTCAATTCACGTTAGAAAAGGCTGGACCGGAGGGGATTTCGTTCAAAAATCCGGTTGGCGGAATGCAGACTGCCAGTGAAGGAGAGTGGGTATTAACTGAGATGAGTCCGAGTGGATCTACTTCAGGTCTAAAATCCATATTGAACGATAGCGAAGTGCTTCAGAATTTCAAAGCGACGCCAGAGCAACTTGCAACAAGCAACGAATTTACTGGTCTGCACCTTGATGCTATTTCCCGCACCCCAAGCCAAATGGTGCAATTAGAAGACGGCAGTTGGTTGGTCAATTCAGACTACAATGTCGCTACTGGTGAACCAGGCACAGGATTCTACAGAATCTCAGAACAAAGATACAATGAGCTGTTCAAACCAGTTTCAGATTATTCATCGTACATTCCAGACCCAAACAAACCACTTTTGTGGGTTAAAGATTCGACTGCTGCCGCTGATGACATCACGGCTGCCTCCGTGGATGCCACTACGACTGAGGTCGCTGTTGAAGGCGGCACTACTGTTTCCACAGATGCCATCACCGCCGGTGATACTGCAGTCGGGGGCTCAGCAGAAGCGATAGCACGGAATCAAGACATCTTCCGTGCGGCGCAGGATAATGGTTCAGTCGAGGTTGTTACGAAGCGTCCAGCTCCGCTGACTATCGAGAAGGTCGGACCCGAGGGAGTACCGAGTACAAATCCTTTGGATCCAGAGGGAACGATTGTTCCGCAAGGAAATTGGCTGCTCAGAACGCTTTCTCCAGACGGATCGATATCAGTTCGGGGAGCTACGATGGATGAAGATTGGGTGCTCAAAAGCTTCGATGTGACGCCTCAACAACTTGCTGCGAATGACAAATTTGCGATATCCTACACTCCCGAAAAAATTCCAATGCACATGGTTGAATTGCCAAACGGTCGGTGGTTAGTAAATAGTGATTTTAACGCTGCCACCGGTGAGCCTGGCAACAGCTTTTACACAATATCAGGTAAACAGTACGATACATGGTACAACCCTCAAACAGCCCCTGCCACGCCGTTTGTGCATGATCCAAGCCTGCCGGTTATTTCAGGTGACTAATTTGGGCAACATGTGTAAGATTGGTTCTTATGCAATGGTCGAAGCTTAAGAAAACTATTGAGTCTCGATTTGCTTCCTCCATAGGGGGCAAAATCCATTTGTTCTCAACTCAGTATGGCTGTCAATGCGGGCGCGCTTGGATCACTTACAACGGCGAGCAAATCGCTAATTTTGAAACCCTCGTAAATCTGCGCCGAATTCATGTGCATCGCGAAGAGATTGACGAGCGCGGACAACTTGTCATAGACGAAGCAACTCGGGTGCCAGGTGAGTTGATGTCTCGCGGAGAATTGAATCGATGGGACTTGCATAAAGCATGTTGGGATTATCTCAACATGTCTGTTCCAGAAGCGCTTTCATCGGAAAACCCCGTCATTCAGGGATTGGCATTTCTTGACCAGAGAGCAGGTAAGCGACGAATAGCCCTGGTCGACACCAAAGATCTGCACCCGCTGCCCAAAAAGCTTTTGGAAATCAGAATTTTGGAAGATAAGCTCGAACGCGAAAGATCGTTTGCATTACCGTCTCGATAATTGGCGCGTTCCTTCAGAATTTACTGATACCGCCGATGATGTCACTGCATACGGTGAACCGTTGTTCGTAGCAGCGATAGCAGATTCGCTCGGGCTTGCCTTGGTCGAGCCGCAATTCTCCTGGCTCTCAAATCTTCCGGTTGAATATACAAAGCGAAAAGTTGTGTGGAATCAAATGCCGATGTCGAAGAGCGAACAAAGTTTGTGCAGAGTCTTTTGACCAACGTGAATATCGATTTGCCGCCCGCTATAGTGATTGACGTTGGTACGATCAGCGGAAGCGGGTGGGCTGTGGTCGAAGCCAATCCTGCGTTCGGATCTGAAATTTACAGATGCGATCCAATGCCGGTGCTTCCGGTCCTGGCACGAAGCATCGTGTCGATGCAAAGAATAACGCAGTCGGATCGTAAATGGATCATTCAACGGGAAGGTGATGTGTCCGTTTAGTCCTCGTAAAACCCAAGGGCCTGTTCGCCTCTCTACTCAACAGTTCACGATCATGTTTCAAATCGCTTTGGCGCGGTATGCTAGGACTGAGACCTTAAGCTCGAGGTGAGTCATGCCGAGAATACTTGTTTTAATCTTGGGCGTATTAGTTGGGTACGTCGCTTACAATTTTGGCTCCAGGCTGAGAACAAACCGTGAACTGGAGATTGACGCCACGGAAACGAATGGCGCAGACGACCACGATGCGTCATGGATGCCGATGACTATAGCCGACTCTATTCGCAAAGCAGTAGCTGAAAAGCAAGCGCAACAAGCCAGTGGCGAAGCCAAAGACGACTAAACCACATATGGTGGCTAGTTATTTTTTCTGCGCTCGTGCCCAGGAATCTTTCAGCGTGACGATGCGATTAAACACCAGCGCACCGGGCTTGTGATCTTTTTCGTCTGCGATGAAGTAGCCTTGCCGCTCGAATTGAAAGCGTTCTCCCGCCTTCGATTCGGCGAGACTTCTCTCGACTTTGCAGTCGGTCAACACTTGCAGCGCGTTAGGATTGACGGCATTGAGGAATTCACTATCTTTTCCTGCTGGTGGAGCTTCTACAGAAAGCAGTCTGTCGTACAGTCTGACTTCTGCGTTCGCAGCGTGCTTAGCGCTTACCCAGTGAATTGTTCCTTTGACTTTGCGCCCTTCGGGATTGGCTCCTAGAGTGGCTGGGTCATAAGTGGCGTGCAATTCTGTCACGTTGCCATCCTCATCTTTGACGACATTTGTGCAGGTGATGCAATATGCATAACGCAATCGCACTTCTTTGCCAGGCGCTAATCGATGGAAGTCTTTTATCGGTTCGAGCATGAAATCATCTTGCTCGACGTAGATCTCTTTCGAGAACGGAATTTTACGCGATGCTTGTTTCGGAAAGTCTGGCGGGAAGTATGCTGCGTCCAGTTCTTGCACTTGATCGTCGGGATAGTTTGTGATCACGACTTTCAGTGGTTTTAACACTGCCAACACCCGTGGTGCGCTTTGGTTTAGGTCATCGCGAATGCAAAATTCGAGCTGCGCCATATCGACGACGCTGTTCGCTTTCGCTACTCCTACCGTGGTGCAGAAATTGCGGATGCTCTCCGGTGTGTATCCACGGCGACGCAAACCGGCGATGGTAGGGAGTCGTGGGTCATCCCAGCCGCTGACGTGTTTGCCTTCAACTAGTTCGAGCAATCTTCGTTTGCTCAAAACCGTGTAGTTCAAGTTCAATCGTGCGAATTCATATTGATGTGGACGACTTGGGAATTTCGCATAATCGATCAAATTATCGATTGTCCAATCGTACAACTCGCGATTGTTTTCGAATTCCAAAGTGCAGATACTGTGCGTGATTCCTTCGATCGCGTCTGAAATCGGATGTGCGTAATCGTACATCGGATAGATGCACCACTTGTCGCCAGTCATGTGATGCGCTGTGTGACGAATGCGGTAAAGCATCGGGTCACGCATCTTCATGTTCGCATTCGCCATGTCGATCTTGCCGCGCAAAACGTGCTCGCTGTCTTTGAATTCGCCTTTGCGCATGCGGCGGAATAAATCCAAATTCTCTTCTACAGAGCGGTCGCGATAAGGGCTGTTCTTGCCTGGCGTGGTGACATTGCCACGATATTCTTTGATTTCCGCATCAGTCAAACTGCAAACGAATGCTTTGCCTTCCTTGATCAAATGCTCGGCGTAATCGTACATCTGTTCGAAATAGTCGCTGGCATGATAGAGGCCATCCCAATCGAAACCGAGCCAGCGAACGTCGGCTTGGATGCCATCTTCGAAAAGTGTGTCTTCTTTGGCGGGGTCGGTGTCGTCGAAGCGCAAATGGCAGCGGGTGCCAGCGCCGAGCTTTTCGCGGTATTCAAGCGCGAGACCGAAGTTCAAACAGATGGACTTGGCATGTCCGATATGAAGGAACCCGTTGGGCTCTGGAGGAAATCGGGTGATCACTTTAGTGTGACGCCCAGCTTTTAAATCTTCATCGATGATGTCTCTGATGAAGTCGCCTGTTTTTGTTGGTGCGGGTGCTGACGATGTCACGACTGATCCCTCTCTGGTCACGCTGGATTTATCCGAGTTAATCATTTTAACTCAAAGCCTGCCGGTTGTAGCCTTGCGTGCCGGAATGTTGCAGCCTTTTGACGTGGACCGGGCAGCATCGAATTCCAACTGCTCCAGTCCTTCACGAAGTCCAAACAACCAGCTTTATCCAATCGTCGGTAATTTGCCTCAGCGCCAGGATTGTTTCCATTGGATATTTTGGTTCGAATTCATACGAGCAGTGAATCTTGGTCAACTTTTCCACTCGTGTTAAAACAAAATCCAACTTCGCACTGCAAGTAACTTCTTGCTTGTGGAGGGCAATGGTTCGAACTTCTGTAGAGATATTCGACGGCGCTGTGAATTGAGTTACAGTCCAAACTGTCGCACCATCTGAACGCGCAGAGAGTCTTTTGAACAGTCGATCGTAAGTGCTGTCTTGCGGAAGTTTCGTTTCAAACTCGCTGAGGAACTTGATCGGTTCCATCAAATTTCTAGAGTCTGTCAGACCTGTTCTCAGCCAGGAATCGGTGAGGCGTTCTACTTTCTGCGCCATGACTATGTCGGTCAATGGATCCCATTCGCAAGACCAGCGAACTGTTGTCTTTTTTTTTGCTATTTCTTTGAAGTCAAAGTGAAGCACTCCCTTTGCTTGAAGCGCTAACGGTTCGTTGTACATCAGTTCCGCGATGATGTACTGATTCTCCATTTCACTCAATATCTTCCAGTTGTGTGCGCCGACACTTTTATGCGACAAAAGTTTCAAAATGCGTTTATACGCATCAGGAATTTCAAGATCAAATACTTCTGGAGTCGGTGAACTCCGTTTTGGTGTGACCATGAACCTGGCTGCGAAAGTTGCAATTGCAACTGCAACGCTAGTTAAAGCAGCTATTTGGATGAAATCCATTGCACCAATCCGAAACCGTTAAGTTCCAGTTTAACGCTGATCTCAGGATTTGATCTTAGTTGCGCGCTCGTCTAATTTGTCAGCAATTTTCTGAATTGAGGTTCGTTCTTTTGCCTGCAAATCTTCAGAAAGTTCCAGGTAGCATCGGTAGTGTCCAGCGGCGTCACGCAGGTCAGATGCCGTGCTGTAGCTGAGCTTTTGCATGAGCTTTGCCAGTTCAAGCTGAGCCGAAGCCAATCGCGGATCGCAAGCCAACGCATCGTTATACTTTTGAATTGCAGCACTCAACTGTTTGCGTTTCGCCAGTTGACTTGCAACCTGTGCGTACCTGATAGCTTGATCTCTATTTCGGTTGACGCGACTGAGCGCGAGTCTGACGCGTTGGCTGCCTTTATCCATGGCATCAGCTCGTTTGTATGCGGTCTCAGCGTTGGTCAAATCGCGAATCAATAGTGCGGTGTCGGCAATTTGCAAAACTTGTTTGAGCGTGTCTGCGCTACCAATCATTTTGGTGGCAAGTCTGTCGCTGCTATTTATTTTGCCACCTTCGAACATCAGCTCATACATTGCCAGGCTCTCGGGCAAGTTCTGCGGCTCGCCTATTTCAGCCAGTCTTATAGCTTTTCCTGAGAGCATACGCAGTTTGTCTTGCGCCATTTGCAGCTCATTACTTTTCGGATATTGTTTCGTCAAACGATCCAATGCCTTTGTCGCTTCTGCAAATTCATCCGAGCGGAAATATTCTTCGCCTGGTTCTTTTCGGTCTTTCAAATAAGACGCTCTTGCCAAACCCAACCCCGCAGGAATGCTGTTGGGATCGAATTCCAGGACAGTATTGAACTCGGTTATCGCGTCGTTGAAACGCTCCAAAGCCAGCAACTGAGTGGCGATGAATAAGTGTATTTCACTGTTGTTTGGTTCAAGTTCAAGTGCTGAGTGCAAGTCGGTGATTGACTGCTCTAAATCTCCGCGAGTGGAATGAATGTCAGCGATGCGGAAATAAGCCTGCAGATTTTCAGGCTTGATTCTGATCGACTCTTGATATTCGCGAACGGCTGCCACAGTGTTTCCCTGTGCCTCGTATGCAGCACCGAGAGCGTCATGAACTGGCGCGCTGTTAGGGCTCAGGTAGAGAGCCGTGTTCAACTCTTTAAGAGCATCGTCTACTTTGCCTTGCTTCAAATACACCCGTCCCAATCCATAGTGGGCGGTGGAATTCGAGGCACCTAGTTCGATTGACTTTTGAAAATTCGCCTGTGCTTCATCCAATTTGTTTTGCGCTAGTTGAATCGTTGCCAGTTGGGTCAGCGCTTCAGTATTGCGAGCGTCTAACTTGATCGTTTCTTCGTATTGCCTGGCCGCTTCGTCTAGCCTTCCTTGCTCTTTCAAGCAGTTACCGAGAGTGATTTGGGCTTCTGGCGATTGTGGTGCCAGTTCGGTGGCAAGCCGTGCTTCTTGCTCGGCTGTCTTGAGAAGGTTTGCTCTGTTATCCAAATAAGTTTTGTTCGAGCCCTGCAGTCGATACATTGTCACGAGGGCTACCCCAGTGTGCGCTCTGGCGAATTTTGCATCGCTTGCAATTACCTTGTCAAACTGTTCTTGGGCTGCGTCTAATTTGAATTGCTTTACCAGCGCCATCCCAAGAGCAGCCTGGGCTGTCAAATTGGCGCTTTCAGTAGCTAAGACTTTCTGATAGGCAGCAGCAGCTTCCGCATACTTGCCATCTGCATAAAGTCTGTCGGCAGCTGACGATTCGACTTTGACGCTACCTTTGAGTGGTGCGGCCGGCGCGTCTGCGGACAAACAGGGAATCCAGCTCGAACCGCATACACCTAAGCTGAACGCGAGTGAGATTGCCAGTTTATGCGAGTAATTGCCAGTTTTGAAAGCCATGCTCAGCACCTTTGATCTTCAGAGGGAAAACGGGGTCTATTTTAGCGGACTGCGGTAGATTTTTTCTGCTTGTTTGCCGTAATCGTGTGTGGTTGGCTTTAGCTCAGGGTCAACAGCGACTCGTTCGTCGAAAACAAAGCACTCGCCCTTCCAATGGTCGGCGCCAACTTGCTCGAAGTAATTGAGGATGCCACCATGCAATTGATAGACATGCGGAAGATTTAGTTCGTTCATGTAAAGTGCTGCTTTTTCGCAGCGAATTCCACCGGTGCAGAAAGTGACAATCGTCTTTTCTTTGAGTGGATTTTCCGAGTCTGCAAGCGCGTTTTGCATATGCTCTGGAAATTGGCTAAAGTTCACTATGTCGAAATCTATGGCGTTTTCGAAAGTGCCAATTTGCACCTCATAGTTATTTCTCGTGTCTAGCAAAACGATTTCGCGCCCCTCGTCGTCATGCCCTTGCTCCAGCCATTTCTTAAGAGTTTGCGGATCTACAGCCGGTGCGCGCCCGGCTTCTGGGCGAATCATTGGATGCCGCATCGTGATGATTTCTTTTGGCATTCGCACTACCATGCGCCCAAATGGTTGATGGTTTGAAACGCTTTCCTTCAATTCTAGATCGCTAAATCGACCGGCAAAAAGTTCGTCAGTTGCGATGTAAGAAAGAAACTCTCGCAGCTCTGATTCTTCGCCTGCCAGCGTGAAGTTGATCCCTTCGTCTGCCAGTAGGATTGTGCCTTTCAAATGTAGCTTCTCGCACTTCTCCAGAAGGATAGGCTGCAAGATTTCTCGATCAAGAACTCCGACGAATTTGTAGGCCGCAACGTTCAGAATTTTCATAGCTGTTCGGGGCGACGCACCATCAATGGTGCTTAACCATTCTTCTCCACGAGTGATGATGCTGCTTCGAGTTTCTTCCTGATCTCTGGAAGTGCCTCACGAGCAGCTTTCTGACCAGCTTCGAAGGCTCTGGTTGCTAATTTTTTGCTGCGCGTTATTAGCGAAACACCTTCGGTGTTAGGATGAATAACAACGTCTGCTATGTCTTCTTGCGGTCCATCGATTGTGTACAAGTCCCACTTGAGCATGCGGCGAGTGACGCTGCCTGGATGTCTAAATGTTTCTGTTACGTCTTCTGCGAAAGGCTCGTCGATGTTTACGGCAATGACGATGTTCGCGCCCATTTCACGGCATTGTTTGACCGGAAGGTTACACACAACACCGCCGTCTACGAGCAATTTGCCGCCAATTTCGACGGGCTTGCGCAACCCGGGCACTGCAGAACTAGCTTGCATGGCGTAACCCAGGTCGCCACCCTGAATCATGTAAGGCTTACCGTCGAGCAGATTCAGGGTAACCGCAGAGTAAGGTATCTGCAAGCTTTCAATTTTCTGTTTGTCGTCTGGCAAAACCTTGTCCATATACTTGCGGAATTTATTTCCTTTATATAGTCCGTCATAAGGTTTAGCCCCTAACAATCGAGGCGTGTACAAAATAGGAGCGAGAATAATTCGAACTGGTAGAGACACTGTCATGAAATTTTTCATGATTTCGCCCGATTCAAAGTCTTCTTGCATCGTCGACACTGGCACGCCAGCTGCGTATAGACCACCGACAATCGAGCCGATGCTAGTGCCAGCAATATAGTCGAATTTGATTCCTTCTTTAGACAGCACGTCCAGCACTCCAGCGTGGGCCGCTCCGCGAGCGCCTCCGCCGCCTAATGCCAAACCGATTTTCGGTGCGACGACTTTTGGTGCATCTTTATATTTGAGGTAGTCAGCGTAAGTTGCTCTCGATGTCTCTACGAGTTTGGGATGGTCATTAACTGGTTCTTGCGCTGCGCCAGCTCCTGCCATCGAGATAGAAGCGATGCTCAGTGCAAGGGTCGCAGCAGACAGACTTCTTGCTTGATTACGCATTAACTTCGACAAATGAGAAACAACGATCTTCAAAATAAACCTCGCAACCTCGAATGAGCAGCTATGAGCTTCGACACTCCCAGAGAGAATTTTGCTCAATGACGAGCTTAACATTTTAGGACGAAAAATAGCGCCGTTACAGGCATGCGTAAAGCAAACCGTTGCGATGTTTTAGCTAAGATTTCACCCATTAATGAGTTCGGGTAAATGTTTAGTGAACGCCTTCTGCTGCAGGACCTTTAGGCTTTTGCAGGAATGCAATGGCGAGGCAGCTCAGTAAGAGCGTGATTCCCATAATCAAGAACGAATCGTTGTAAGCCATTACGAAAGATTCTCTCCGCACTGCGTTGTCTAAAAGTTTGATTGCCTGGTCGTGTGCCATGACTGCGTCCGCGCCGCGAGCAATCAACTGCTGCGTCATTGCGTTGACCTGGTCTTGCACATTCAAGCTTGCTTGATAGACATGTTCGCCCAATCTGCTTGAGTGAAACTGCTCTCTGCGCGTGACGAATGTAGAAATGAGTGCGACTCCGATTGATCCGCCCAGGTTGCGCATCATGTTGAAGAGGGCAGACGCTGAGCTGGCTTGGCTGCCTTCAATGCCTGCGGTGGCAAGTGTTGACAACGGTACCATGATCAACGGTTGACCCATAGCACGAACTAGAAGTGAAGGAATTAGTTGATCGCCAGCGTTAAGGAAAGTCATGTTTGAATTCATCAGACAACTGGCCGCAAACAGTGAGATGCCGATGCCGAGTAGCAGTCGGGGGTCGACTCGTGTCATCAATTTGGGCACGAGGGGAATGATCAAAAGTTGTGGCAATCCAAGCCACATCATCGTCGTTCCAATTTGCAATGCGCTGTAGCCCTGAATTTGAGCTAGATAAACTGGAACTATGTATACCGAGCCGTAGAGCCCGAATCCGAGGGTTGTGTTAGCGACACTGGCTAAGCTGAAATTACGTCGTGCAAGCAGCTTCAAATTGATCAGTGGTTTCTTAGCCGTTAGCTCGCGCCAGAAAAAGATTACTAACGAGACGGCCGAGATGATCGCAAGTGTGACGATCATGTTGGAGCCAAACCAGTCTTTGCGATTGCCTTCTTCAAGCACAACTTCGAGACAACCAAGTCCACTCGCCATTGTGATGATGCCTACCCAGTCACCGTCTCTGAGCAGTTTGAGATTCATGGGTTCTTTCGGCAAAGTCATCCATAAGATGGTGACGAACAAAATACCAGGTAGCACGTTCAGGTAAAAAATGTATTGCCAACCGTAAGTGTCAGTCAGCCAGCCACCAATCGCAGGACCGATTGATGGTGCGAAAGTGGCAGTGATAGCGAATATCGCCATACCGATCGGGCGCTTGCTTGGTGGCAAGCTGGTAAGAATGATAGTGAACGCCATCGGAATCAAAATGCCGCCGGTGAATCCCTGTAGTGCGCGGCAAATGATCATCGCGTTGAGATCGGGTGCCCAGGCACAAAGCATTGAGAAGAGGATGAAGAAGCAGGCGTTGACGATGACGTACAATCGAGTTGAAAAAGCTTTTGACAGCCAGGGCGTTAAAGGAATGGTGACGATTTCAGCCACCAAATATGATGTCGCGATCCAGGTGCCCTCGTCGAGAGTTGCGCCAAGCGCACCTTGAATATCTTGCAATGAACTGTTGACGATCTGAATGTCTAGAACTGCCATGAAAGCGCCCAGCGCCGCGCCAAGAACCGCCATCCAACTTCTCAGTGAGACTGGCGGTTCTTTGGTGGAGGTGGCGGGGGAAGACATAGTTGCGACAGTAGCCATTGGTTTGTCCTAGCGTACAGTGATATTCACTACTGCGGACATTCCGGGAACCAAAAGATCTTCGTAACCTTTGATGCTAGCTTTGTCGAATGTGACTTTCACAGGAACTCGTTGAACGATTTTGGTGAAGTTTCCGGTTGCGTTGTCTGGTGGCAAGAGGGCGAAGCTAGCGCCAGATCCAGGAGCGACGCTGTCTACGACGCCGGTGAATTCGTGGTGTGGGAATGAATCGATTTTGACCGATACATGTTCACCTTTGCGAATATTTTCCAGTTGCGTTTCTTTGAAGTTAGCGACGACCCAGAGATCATCAGCTACAACACTCATCAACTGTTGACCCGGTTGCACTCTCTGACCTGCTTCGACCGATTTCTTGCCGATGCGTCCGGACACTGGAGAAGTGATTTTGGTGTAAGACAATTGCAGCGCCGCGTCGTTCAATTGTGCTTGAGCCTGTGAGATGCTTGCTTTAGCGACATCGTATTGACTCGCGTCTACTCGAGTTTGTACATGCATCGCTTCAGCTTGTTCAGACACACCTTGTGATTGCACCAGTTGAGCGCGAGCTGCAAGCACTGCTTGATCGGCCTGGTCGAGCTTGGCGGCTGCTTGTTTGACGTCTTCGTTGGCGGCTGCTGTTGCGTTTTTCGCAACGTTGAAGTCGCGCAATGCCTGGTCACGTTGTTGCCAAGAAACCGCTCCTTGTTCGGCGAGTTTTTGGAAACGTTCGTAGTCTTTTGCTGAACGTTCTTCCTCAGCCTTCTTCTCGGCAAGAACGGCTTGCGCTTGAGGTATAGCTGATTTGGCTTCGGTAACCATAGCTTGTGATTTAGTGATCATTGAAACTGCGTTGGAGACATTACCTTTAGCTTCAGTTGTTTTGCCGGAAGCATTTGTCGACGATAAAGTGATTGAAGTTTGTGCTGCTTCAGCTTGATGCTGAGCTACTTTCAACGCAGCGAGCGCCGAGTCGACACGCACCTGGAAGTCTTGTGGATCGAGCAACACTAGAGTTTGTCCAGCTTTGACGTGTTCGTTATCGTCAACAAGAACTTTGGATACTGTGTCGTTGATTCTCGAACTGATGGCGTGCATGTGAGCTGTAGTGTACGAGTCATCAGTTTCTTGATGTGCGGTTGCATAGTTGTACCAGTTTAAGCCGGCAACACCCGCTCCACCGATTGCTAACAGCGCAGCCAGGGCGATTACACCTTGTTTGAGCTTGTTGGCAGGTTTTTTGCCGGGCTCGTTAGGCGTCAACTCACGGTCTTCCCGCACGTCCGGCGTTACTTCAGGCGCGACTTTTGCAGCAACTTTAGGAGTTACTTCAGGCGCTGACCGTTGCTCTTCGCGAGCTGGAGGGAGTACGCGTTGCCCTTCCCGAACCTTTGGCGCCAATTCACGAGCAAATTCACGAGCCTCGATAAGAGGCGCCGTGCGCAGGTGGGCATTTGGAATTCCTGAAATAGCAAACTGTTGAGACATGGTGGTATCCTTCGTGTTACCTAACTAACCAACCGGTTGGTCTGTTAATATAGTAGTACTGGGTAAGAGGTCTGTCAAGTTCAAAAGCGCTACAAGGAATGGGGAATCTGTCATTGACAGCGCTGTTTTCCCACTGTTAGACTGACCTAATGGTTGATTAAATTTTGGGGTTTGTAATGAGTCCTCCGCCAACAAAAAAGGCAGCTCCCGCCACCCGCGACGCTGAAGCGACAAAGGCGCGCATTCTTGATGCGGCTGAGAATGAGTTTGCCCGCGCTGGACTGTTGGGCGCGCGCACAGAGGCTATCGCCGCCAAGACCGGCGTGACAAAATCGATGATTTTTTACCACTTTGGCGACAAGGAAGGTTTATATCAAGCTGTTCTGGAGCGTGTTGTCGCGCTGAGAATCTCGTCAATTCAAAAAGCTGATTTGCATAATTCAGATGCGGAAGTGGCGCTGCGAAACTTCATTGATTCGTTTCTGCGCGATTTGGACGGAAATCCACAAATTCCGGCAATCTTCTTTTATGAGGGCATTCAAAATAAGGGCAAATTTTACAGCCAGATTGCCATTACGGCGCTCTACACGCCCCTGGTGGACATCATTCGCCGCGGCATCGAGGCTGGTCAATTCCGAGCCGTTGATCCTCTACATGCCGCTGTAAATATGATTGGGATGTGCGTCTTTTATTACTGCAGCATTGATAACGTCAAACACTTGTGGCCGGCAGGCACAAATCCACTCTCTGCCGAGATGAAGGAATTACATAGAATGACTGCGGCAGAGCAGACTGTAGCTGGGCTGCTGATTCGTTGAGAAGAATTTTTTGGCTTCGCTGAGAGAACCTTTTAGAGGATAGCTTTCAGGTGCTCGTCCAGCATCTCTGGCGGCAAGCATCCAACTTCTTGATCGATTAGTTTGCCGTCGCTGTCGAAAAAGCATGTTACTGGAATAGCTCTTACACCCAGTCCTGACGTCAATTCTTCGGCACTATCATCGTCGATGTTGTAGCGAACGAAATCTATATTTGGATATTTCGTTTGTGCTGCTTCAATAATTGGGCCGTACGCCTGACATGCTCCGCACCATTTTGCGCCGAACTCCAACACCCTTGGTCTGTGATTCACGCTGATTGTTCGCTGCAGACCAGCCAGAGTTGTGTTGCGCTCAGCCTCTGATTTGGCTCGCTCGTGATGCACTATCCCGATCATTCCTAGTGCCGCGGCAGAAACTGCTAAAGCTTTCTCTGTCAGGTATGTCTTTGGTGGCGGAGGTGGTGCGGTCCCATACTTCTTCCCACAATATCGACACGTACTGAAATCTGTGAAATCAGATTGATGGCAGTGTTCGCAGAGTTTGTTCGTAGGTTCGGTGGAGTTCATGATCTAGGTGCCCTATGAATCTAACACGATCATAGACCCGTGCCAGTGACACCCGACGCGCATTAATCATTGTTTCACCTGTCACGCCTTCGCCCAGAAGCGCCTGAATCTCGTCCAGTCATGGATTAGTCTACGGTTTTCGTTATTCTGCTCCCCAAAGGATTTGCATCGGCTCTATTTCGACTTGTCACAACTCGATCACAACTAGATCACCACTCCGAAACAACTAATACCTAAATTAAAAGCAGGCGATTGCAGGAGCACAATGAATATCCGTTTCGATCAAGCGATTCAAAAAATCGACCACGAGTTGAGCGCTAGCACGATGTTGGTCTCGGACGCGACCGTGGCACTGATGGCGGTTATTCGTGGAAGAACTGGGAGTAATTCGTCGACATTTGCTGCGCGAGATACCTTTTATATGGAAGCCTCGGACGCGCTCAACAAAGAACTACTGGGATATGAAAATGTCGAGTGGGACTTGAGCACAGGATATCGTCGTTGCCAGATCAGAGCGGCGAAAATGGTTGATACGAATTTGGAGTACATTCCAAATCCGCTCCCTGATTCTGCGTTTACTATGATGTGGGGCTCACAGCAAGTCGAGGCATATCTTGCTGAAATTATGGATTTGTCTGTACTTAGATCAGGCAATCAAGAGCTTATAGAAAGAGAGGCGCGTCTTCTTGAGAGCAGAAATCCACTGTTCCACACTGAGACCGGAGTGGACGGTATCTGGGTTGTGTTTACAGGACCAGAGCTACTTCGACTTTACCTGCAACTGAAATCAGCTATCATTGGCGTTTGCGAAGCAATGCGTGCGTACCAAAGAAATTCGGAATTTATCTCCCGTGAGGCGTCGTTTGCTTTTGCATCTGCGCCAGTGCAGCTGTAAGTATTCCAACATTTGCAAAATCTTCGAACGAGCATCCACGAGAGACGTCGTTGATTGGATGATTTAGACCCTGAAGAATTGGTCCAGTTGCGGTTGCGCGACCGAGACGTTCAGTAATTTTGTAGGCGATGTTTCCGCAATCTAGATTTGGGAAAATGAAAATGTTCGCGCCTAATTCAACGAAAGGACTATCGGGTGCTTTTTTCTTTGCCACATCTGGAAGTAGTGCCGCGTCGAATTGAACTTCGCCATCCATAACGGTGCCTGGGCAGAGTTCTCGGGTCAATCGAGTTGCCTCCTTGACCTTGTCTACGAGCGGACTTTTGGCGCTGTCTCTAGTCGAAAACGACAGGAATGCTATGCGCGGATCGTAGCCAAATGATTTGACAGTGTGCGCAGTGGCGTGAGCTATATCAGCAAGTGTTTCAGCATCTGGATCGATATTCACGGAGCAGTCAGCGAAGAAAAGTAATCGTTCTGGCCACTCGAGCACGAATAGCGAAGACGCTCTTCTGAAGCCTTTCTTGAGCTGAATGATTTCAAACGCTGGGATGAATGGTTTTGTTTCACTATTTAATCCCGACACCATTCCATCTGCTTTCCCCTTGCGCACCATCATCGCCCCGAAATAATGCGGTAATTGCATTTTTGGCAGTGCTTTTTCCGTCGTCATACCTTTGTGTTTGCGCAGCTCATAGTACTGATTCGCGTAATCACTCAAGTCTTCGCTCGACTGCGGATCGATGATTTGGATGTGGCTCACATCTACGTCGAGTGATTGTGCCTTTTCTTTGATTGCTGACTCTTTGCCGAGCAAAATTGGAGAAGCGAAATTCTCGCGGTAGAGCAAGTCAGCGGCTCTGATTGCACGTTCTTCTGCACCTTCTGGATACACGATGCGCTCGCCGGAACCGCGCACTCGCGCTTTCATAGAGTCAAGAAACATTTTGCCTCAAATCAATTCTTTCCGTCGTAGACATAATCCCAGCCGCTTCCTTTCAACTCTTTTTTGTCAGCTGGTTTTGCTGTAGAAATCGGCTGCGCTTGGGGCTTTGCACTTACTTTCTTGGCGGCGCCCGTTCCTGCAGAGTTCGCGGATCCCGGCGCTGCAGCTGGTGTGTTTGCCACCTTTGGTGGCGCCTGCATGCGCAGGATTTTATTGATGTCTAGTATGTCTTGCTGAATTGCGGCTTTATCTTTCGCCGGTGGATTGCACTTCAGCGCTCGCTGAAATGTGGCTACCGTTTCTTTCAACTTGTCTTGCTTTAAATAAACGTTGGCCAAATCGTTCCATGGCATCCAATCTTTATCGTTGAGCTGAATCGACTTCTTGTAAGCATCTTCGGCGTTTGTGTAGTCACCGACTTTTCTGTAGGCGACGCCGAGATTTGTGTAGAAATCAGGATCGAATGTGTACTTACCGACTGCGACTTTGAAATCTTCCAGCGCTTGTTGGTACTGTTCCTTTTGTAAATAGCGATTGCCCCGATTGTAATAAGGCAATGCGTCACTCCACGCGTCTTCGTCACCTTTGCCTGGAAAGCCCTCGGCATGGGCGTCTTCGCTTATCGCCGGCAAGCTTAAGAGCACAAGCAATGCTAATTTGAAGACTGATGTTTTTCGCATGCAACTATTTCCTGGTCATGATCAAATTTTGCCCGTCTTTATTGCGCATCAGTTTGCCGTCGGCGGCACCAGCTATGATGGCATAGGTCGTGCCGTGGTTGACTGGGCAGTATACAATTTGCCCTTTCTGAAGAACCTCTTCTTCTGTCACTTCATCGACGTTATTGATGGGCTTGATGGCGAACCACTCTTGCTTCTTGGTGAATGGATTGAAGAATGGCGCAGTCGAATTTGATTTGTTGATTGTAATCATCGGGAAATAACCTTTGAACTCTTCATTCAAAACGATCGGATATTTTCCATGATGTTGCTTAGCAAATTTTTCTACCAGAGACTGCAGCATGATCATCTGCATGCGCACTGCTTCGTTGAGCGTGGTGGCATTATCGACTTTGGCGCCGCCAGCCGCTCCCTTTCGTCGCTTGATTTCGTTTTGCAACTCTTCAATTGCGCTGACGCGCACGTAATCATTTTTTTCGAGAGCACTGACTCTTGCTGCTTCGATTTCCTTTTCGAGTCCCGCATATTTGCCTGCAGAAACTTTTGCCTGCCACTCTTGCACGTCTTCGTTCTCCGCCTGTGCGGGTGGGGCGCCGCAAACGCAGACAGCGCCGCACACGTAGACGATTGTCAGCGTGGTCAACAGTTTTCTCAACAGGGCGGTCGGTAAAGTTCTCAAAACGCGCAACTCACGCACAGTCTCTCAGGTTATCCAACAATCTATTATATATGCGTCTACTTGTCACGTGGCTACAGATGCAAATTAGGTAATGCGCCTAAATTTAAGCGCTGTTGCCACATATGCCGTCGACAATGTATCTTTCTTGCTGGCAGAGACAGGTAGCTATGAGCCGTTCACGTAGAAATCGTAAGGATAGACTTCGCCAGCAGTTGGCGTCTTACACTATCAACACAATTCCAGGTAGCGTCGAAGCTATGAAGGATGCACCACCGCCGGTGATAACCGTGGTGGCATACAGTCCCACCGAACTTGTTGAAAAAGAAATCAAAAAGCCAAGCGAGATTGAGGCCTTTTTGAAAAAGTACCCGGTCACATGGGTGAACGTAGATGGGCTCGGAGATGCAGCCGTGATCATGGAAATTGGACACATGTTCAAGATCCACAACCTTGCACTGGAAGACGTGATGACTTTTCATCAACGTGCAAAAGTCGAAATGTATGACGATCAGTATTACATCGTCGGTCACATGTTGAAGTGGATTGACGACGAAATAAAAATCGAGCAGCTCAATATATTTCTAGGCAAGAACTTTGTCGTAACCTTTCAAGACGGTCCAATCGATTGCATGGACCCAGCCAGGGAGCGCATTCGCAAAGGAACCGGTAGATTGAGATCTTCGGGTCCAGATTATTTGGCCTACTCATTGTTAGATACTGTCATCGACAGCTATTTCCCCATTCTGGAAAATTATGGAGATTCACTTGAAGATCTCGAAGAGCAGATCATTGAAAAGCCATCTCGTTCAGTCATCGGAAAAATTCACAAAATCAAGCGTGACCTGCTTATTCTGCGGCGTTCTATCTGGCCTTTGCGTGAAGCCGTCAACAGTTTATTGCGCGATACACCAGACGCATTTAGCAAAGAAACTTTGATCCACCTGAGAGATTGCTACGACCATGCTGTGCAAATCCTAGATTTCATTGAAACTTACAGAGAGCTGAGCGCCGATTTGCAAGACGTTTACCTCTCCAGCATCAGCAACCGTATGAATGAAGTGATGAAGGTTCTGACGATCATCACTACTTTGTGTGTGCCACCAACATTAGTGGCTGGAATTTATGGAATGAACTTCGACAACAATGTTTCTCCGTACAATATGCCAGAGCTGCGCTGGCATTACGGCTATCCATTTGCACTCGGCCTAATGGTCGTCATCGCCTTTTTCACCTTGGTTGTGATGTGGCTGCAGGGCTGGTTAGGCGAAAAACCGTTTCAATCAGACGCGCACGACACTCACGAAAAATAGCTAATGCAGACCTTGGATAGTGGTGCAATTTTCGATCGACCCAGGCGTTATCGCTACAAGCTGTGGCGCAAATGGAACGACCAACTACCCAACGTTGTCTTTCTGATGCTCAATCCAAGCAAGGCTGACGCCGAGAAAAACGATCAAACAATCCGCACATGCATCGGCATGGCCACGAGGTTTGGATTCGGTTCGCTGGAAGTAGTAAATCTCTTTGCGTTTTGCGCCACTTACCCTGAAGAGTTACGAGCGGCAAAAAATCCCGTTGGCAAATTGAACGATCGATACATAATGGATGCGGTAAGCGAGGCTGAACAAGTCATTCTTGCCTGGGGCAATCACGGAGATATTCGTGGTCGCAGCGCCGAAGTTCTAGAAATGATTTCCGCACACGAGCACAAATTGGTTTGTCTCGGCACGACGAAAAGCGCTCATCCCCGGCACCCTCTTTATGTTCCAGCCAGCATAGCGTTGAAGCCGTATGCTAGTTGTGTTGAGGAACTGCGGACGCTTTGCCTTTAACAACTTTGGCTTCGCCGTTTTCAGTCAGCGACGCCGGTGGTCCGTCTTTTTCGTGCTTCTTGACCATTGCATCAACCAATCCAACAAACAACGGATGAGCCTTGTCTGGTCTGGATTTCAGTTCAGGATGGAACTGACAGGCGACAAAGTATGGGTGTTCAGGAAGTTCGATCATCTCGACCAATTTTTCATCAGGCGATAATCCAGAGAAAATCATTCCAGCCTTCGCTAATTTGTCGCGAAGTGAATTGTTTACTTCGTAGCGGTGACGATGCCGTTCGTGAATCAAATCTGAGCCGTAGACGCTGGCGGCTTTTGTGCCGGCTTTGAGATGGCATGGATATTTTCCAAGTCGCATCGTGCCACCCTTATTGGTGACATTATGCTGATCCGGCATCAAGTCGATAACTGGGAATTTGCTTGCTGGATCGAACTCAGTTGAATTTGCGTTGCTCATGTTTGCCACGTTGCGAGCAAATTCGATTACAGCTGTCTGCATACCGAGGCACAGTCCCAGATATGGAATGTTGTGTTCTCGAGCATATTGACCAGCGAGAATCTTGCCTTCGATACCGCGATCACCAAATCCACCAGGCACCAGAATTCCGTCGACACCTAATAGGTATTCTTTGGCACCGTGCTTTTCCACATCTTCGGAGAGAACCCATTTGATGTTTACCGATGCTCCGAGCTTGGCTCCAGCGTGTTTGAGTGATTCAACTACCGAAATATATGCGTCAGACAACATCACATATTTACCGACAATTGCAACATTGACTGTCTTCGTCGGACGTTTGACGCGGTCGACAAGTTCTTTCCACGCCACCAAGTCTGGCGGATTGTTCTGCAGGTGAACACGCTCCAGCACTCGATCTGCAAGACCTTCCTGTTCCATCAACAATGGCACTTCATACAAATGCTGAACATCTCTGCACTGAATAACTGCATTCAAGTCGACGTCTGTGAACAGTGACAATTTATCTTTGATCGCTGGTGGAATGTTGCGCTCGGTTCTGCAAACCAGGATGTCTGGCTGAATCCCGCGTGCTCTCAACGTTTCCACGCTGTGTTGAGTGGGCTTCGTTTTTAGTTCGTCTGTCGTGCGCAAGCTCGGAATCATCGTGACGTGGATATAGCAGACATTGTCACGACCGATATCTTTTCTCATCTGACGAATTGCTTCGAGGAAGATCAAGCTCTCGATGTCGCCCACCGTGCCGCCCACTTCAACAATCACCACTTCCGCTAATGATGTGCTTGCAGCTTTGCGCAGAAAGTTTTTGATTTCGTTCGATACATGCGGAATCATCTGGACTGTGCCGCCCAGGTAGTCGCCACGTCGTTCCTTTTCCAATACGCTTTTATAAATGTATCCGGCAGTGACGTTGTTCATTCGACTCAGGTCGACATCGATGAATCGCTCGTAGTGCCCCAGGTCCAGATCTGTCTCTGCGCCATCCTCAGTCACGAACACTTCGCCATGCTGGTAGGGGCTCATCGTTCCAGGATCAACGTTTAAGTATGGGTCTAGCTTGACAATTGTCGTCGAGATATTTCTCGCTCTGAGCAACCGCCCCAGGGAGGCAGCGATGATGCCCTTCCCCAATGAAGAGACGACCCCACCGGTAACAAATACATACCTGGTGTTCATATTGCCTCCTGTCTTGTTGATCCAATAGTTAGCCGGGCAGCTTTCATGCTCGAGCTGTCATAGGATTACTATACAGCTAATTTCGCGAAGATCGGGCATCCGTCAAGTATCAACAGCGTCTAAGGATCGCCGTTGGCATCGATAAGCTTGCGTTAGTCTTGCGTCAGTCTGAATATCGATCGAGTATTTAGTCGCCGATCTTGGGCACGCGGAAGAATGCGTCATCCCGGTCTGGCGCGGACTTTAAAAGAATTTCGTGTCCGGGCGGAGTCTCCACTTCATCTTCTCTCATTACATTTGTGACGGAGAGGGCGTGGGACATCGGTTCCACTCCAGTTGTATCAATTGCATTTAATTCTGCAAAGAAATCGATGATTTTCCCAAGTTGCTCTGTATAAAGCTTCTTCTCATCCGCTGAAAGCCTGAGGCGGGCTAGTTTCGCGACATGCTCGACATCTTCGACCGTTATCATCTGGTTATTCTCTTGCTATTGCTGTTCGGCAAGGATTAGTATTGCACGTATGCTTTAGATGTAGCATGGATGTAATGCCAGGAGCGCCTGAGCGGCAAGCGCGCGGCATAATCGTCAAAACTGCTACGCAGTGCGGATTTGGAGACCTATAAAACTTGTTCGCACATTATGCTCTTTTAGCTTTGGCGCTGGTGCTGATTGTTGCAGCAGCTGAAATGTTTACGAATGGAATCGAATGGCTCGGACAGCGGCTTGGTCTGAGCGAGGGCGTCGTCGGCAGCCTACTTGCTGCGGTCGGAACTGCGCTGCCTGAGACACTTATCCCCATCGTGGCTGTGTTCTGGTTCGGTGGAAAGCACGGAGCTGACGTCGGAATCGGTGCCATCGCGGGTGCGCCATTCATGCTCAGCACGCTCACGCTCTCCCTTTGCGGACTTTCTATGTTTGTCTTTTCGCGTACCGGGCGCCGAAAGCAAGAGATGAAGATAAATAACGGATTGCTCACTCGCGATCTCTGTTTCTTTATCGTCGCTTACAGCCTCGCTCTGGGTGCCTCGTTCATGTCGCCCGACCGCACGCTGCGTTTGTGCGTCGCCGCAGGAATTTTTCTCATCTATCCCTTCTACGTTTATTTGACGATCAAGGGCGAATCTGAGATGGGCGATGAGCCCGAAGAGTTATATCTGGCAAAAGTGTTCAAGCTCGACTCCAAGCGCCTCGTTCTAATTGTTCCGCAGATTTTGCTTTCGTTGGTTGGTATCGTTGGCGGTGCATCGCTATTTGTCGATCACATTGAAACGATTGCGAAGGGAATTGGATTCTCCGCATTGTTCCTCTCATTGATTGTTTCGCCGATTGCGACGGAATTGCCCGAAAAAATCAATTCAATTATTTGGGCTCGCAGCGGAAAAGACACGCTCGCACTTGCGAATATAACCGGTGCACTTGTGTTCCAAGCCTGCTTCCCAGTTGCTTTTGGTGTCGCCTTTACCTCTTGGAACTTAGATCAGAAAACGATCGCGTCAGGAATCGTCGCGATATTTTCGGCCATGATTTATTTGCGGCTTATAACAACAAACCGGCTCAAACCAGTACATTTGATGTGCGGAGCGTTCGCTTATTTCTGCGTCATCGGCGTGATCATCGCTACTGATACTGTCGACCCGATGCCGATTTCGTCGATCAAGCAACTTTCTCTTTAAGGATTCAAACTTCTCGCTGCGTATTAGTGAACTCTTTGTCTTCCGCTATCGCCGCTTTCTCTTTTTCTCGTTCTTCAGCGATTGCAGCTTTTGCCTTTTCGTCAGAAATCGCTGCTTTCTGAGCCTTTTCTTCAGCCGATTTCAGTTTCTTTTCTTCCAACTTGATCAGCGCTGCTTCCTTGATTTCCTGAGCTTCTAGGTCTTGCAATCCAGAAATCTGCTCTGCCATTTTTTCGTTGGTGACTTCGTTTTTTGTGTGAGCCCATTCTGCTTTTGCTTCAGCTTGATCATCTAGTGGACCAGCCATTGTGGGACGGCGGTCTAGTGGATTGCCTTTGAATTTAGCGACGAGCCAGGCGAGGAAACCGCCGTGCTGTTTCGGCTCTTCATGCTCGCCCTGAGGGGTTGGGTAAGAGGAGTCGAGGATTAGCTTTACCGACGCTGCGACGGGAATCGCGATCAACATCCCCAGCGCGCCAGCCATGTGTTCACCCACTAATACCGCGAAGATAACAGCCAGTGGATGTAACTCGACAGCGTGCCCGATCACCTTCGGAACCACCACGTAATCCTCAATCTGCCGCGCTAAAAACAGTGCCGCAGGAATACCTAGAGAGATGATGTCGAAGTGAAGTTGGGTACAGCCAACGATCGTGGCCAAGCCAATCCCCAATAGTGGTCCAAGTACGGGGATGATCTCCATGACGCCGCAGAAGATACCAATCAAAAGGGCGAATTTTATTCCAAAGAAGAAGAGAATTCCATACGAAACGAACGACATGATCACAATCAAAATCAACTGTCCGCTCACATATTTGCTCAGCATGACGTTCATGCGAGACGACAGATCGACTACCGCTGCCCGGCGCTCTTCAGGCACGAAGCGCAAGAAGAATTTACCGACGCGTGAACTGTCCGTTATGAAATAAATCGACGAGACCATACAAACTAAAATTGCCAGAAGGCTCTTTGAGATCACTCCGCCGAAGTGCATGATTTCAGCTGGCCGCCCAGCATTTTCGAGGCTGGTCATAACGTCAGACGTTACTTTTGGCACGTCGAAAGTGAGCGGGGTTTGCGTCGAAATTTGATTGAGAACGCTTCCGATCATCTCTTCGCGCTGATCGAAGATATCCTTGAATTCTGTCGCTAGCTGCGGTCCAAAGAAAACCAGCAATCCGATCAAAGTGAACAGAGTGCCGAGATAAATAATGCCTACCGCCATCGGTGGCTTGATCCAACTTACTCGTCGGCAGAGCCAATCGACCAGCGGAAAGAGCAGATAAGCGATGATGCCGCCGACGATGAACGGCGGAAATACTTCCCGTACGTGATAGACGAAGATCAGGAACAGTAATAGGAAGAACCACTTTATCATTGCATTCCCTTTCTCAACCGTCCCGGTCAGTCACGTTTTAGTGCACCGCAGCCGGTGCCTTGTCGAGCTTGGAGAAATCATGGATGTTGGCGCGAACCAGCTGTCTCAACAACCACGATGGGCGGAAGCGCTCTCCGTGGCGCTCTTGATACATTTCGAGCTGCTTCAAGCACCAATCCAATCCTTTATCTTCTGCGATTGTGAGCAACCCTCTGTTCAATCCGCATCCGTTCGCCATGGCGACGTCTACGTCAGCAGCAGTTACAACTTGCTCTTGCACGGCGTAGAGCGCTTCATTCAACATCGGAAGCAAAACGCGATAGACGTCAAACTTTCCGTCAGCTTTCACTGTCTTTGCGCCAACTTCTTTGGTCAATTTTTCGAGTTTTGGATTAATTGTTTTAGGAGCATCCTTCTGAGCTGGCTGTCCCTTTTCATGCATGTAGAAGCCAGCGCCTGACTTTTGACCGAGCTGCCCTTCTTTCATCATCAACTTCAAAAGCGGTGCTGTCTCGAAGCGTGGACCGTACTCGCTGAAGAGAAACTCGTTTACGTGCCCGCAAATGTCGATGCCAGTCATGTCGAACAGTGTGAATGGACCCATCGGCAGACCGAATTCAACTGCCGCCTGGTCAACCTGTTCTGGTGTGGCTGAGCCTTCCTGCAAAACATAAATCGCTTCATTCATATAAGGGAAGAGGATGCGATTGACGAGGAAACCGGGACATTCGCGCACTCTCACTGGCGTTTTGCCGAGCTGTTTGCACAGGTCAAGAGCCACTTTCACTGTTTCGTCGGAGGTTTTGACGCCTGGAATTACTTCCACCAATTTCATAAATTGCGCAGGATTGAAGAAGTGCATGCCGACTACTTTCTCAGGGCGCTTAGTGGCTGACGCGATTTCCGAAATCGACAGAGCCGATGTGTTGGAGGCAAGAATGGCGCGGGACGGGCATACTTCATCCAAAGTTTTAAAGATGTCGAGCTTGACGTCGATTTTTTCCAACGCGGCTTCGATGACGAGGTCGACGTTATTGAACCCGTCGAAGCTCGTGCTGCC
>JAFEAT010000014.1:486565-496162 GCA_018266255.1 Cyanobacteria bacterium SZAS-4
GAGTCGTACATGCGCTTGATGTTGGCAAGACCGCGGTCGACGAAAGCCTGGTCGATGTCTTTCAAAATGACTTCGATGCCCGCCTGACTGAGCACTTGAGCGATTCCACAGCCCATTGCACCGGCGCCGATAACCGCAGCTTTCTGGATTTTCATTGAAAACGTCTCCCCGCTCATTACGTCTCGAACCCGCTATGCTAGCATTTCCAGGAAATGGCTAAGCTTCTCACCATTATCTAAGGCGCCTCTCAGTCAACCGCTTGTCACACCCGTTTGTTTAAGGATTCACCTAATGCCCTTAATGACATCATTGATGCGTTGTACTCCTGCTGTGGTTGACGGTCCAGATGACACCCCCAAGCATTTGGGATGGATCATGATGACCGCCCTCGGTATTGGTGCCACCATCGGAGCGGGTATCTTCGCGATGCCGGGAATCATCGCAGGGAAAGCGGGCCCGGCAGGTATTTTGTCTTTCTTGATCACTGGTTTCGTCATCGCGATGGTGGCAGTGTGCTATGACCAATTCTCGCGTCGCGTCACCAATGGTGTGTCTGCCTACAGTTATGTCTATCATTCGCTCGGCGAATTAGCCGCATGGATAGTCGCATTCGGCTTGTTTCTCGAATACAGTTTTGGATCATCTGCAGTTTCAATCGCATGGGCGGAATATTTAAAGACATCGCTCGGCTACACACTGCCACCATTTTTTGCTGGACCAACTAACGGTCCTGATGGATTTCACTTCGGCATCAACATCGTTGCCGTGGCAGTCGTGCTGGTAGTTACGTTGATTTTGTGTTTCGGTGGTGTAAGCAAATCTGCCAAGCTGAACTTTGTTCTTGTCTGTCTAAAAATGGGTTTGCTGATTATGTTTTTGTGCGTTGGTGCTTCGCACGTCAACCCCGCGAACTGGACTCCGTTCATGCCCATGGGCTGGGAAGGCGTGCTGAAAGGCGCAGCCATAGCTGTTTTCCCTTATGTCGGATTTGACGCGTTGTTTACCTTCGCTCGCGAATCGAAGAGTTTGAAAGATACGAGATTAGCCACGGTACTTTGCGTTGGCATAGTGGCATTCTTGTATGTCACCGTGATGGCGGTAGCAACTGGCCTGGCTCCCTGCATGATTCCTGACCCTGCACACGCTGGGCAGCTCATGCCTAATCCTCTCTTTGGCGGAAATGATGCTGCCGCTCCTCTCGCAAAGTTGCTAGCCAACGCCGGCGAAAACTGGACCTCGAAATTCATCGCCGCTGGTGCGGTTCTCGGCATTTTCAACGTGCTTCTCGTTCTTTGTATGGGCGGTCCGCGCATCTTCAGAAATATGGCTGAAGATGGTCTTCTTCCTGAGATTTTTCAGAAGACGAATAAAGGAAATCCGGTCGTTGGAATTGCTTTAAACGGTTTGATAGTTGCGCTGACTGCTGGACTCGTTCCATTCGGCGACATCGCAGACATGATGGTTCTCGGTACCCTTGTCGCCTTTATGTTCGTCGGATTCGGAGCTCTCCGCTTGAAGCTGGTGAATCCAATCGTCGCGCTTCTGGCATCGATCGGATGCATCATTCTCATGGGTCATCTGGGCAAGCTGGTGTTGCAAGTTTATTGCGTGACCCTTCCGGTCGGACTACTCATCTATTTCACCTACAGCCGCCACCACAGCAAGCTGGGCAAGGCTCAAGCTGCTGCGGCGAAGCCCGAGGATTTAATTCCTTCGGCTTAAGGGCTGACATTTTTTCGACACAATTTTGGCGCACTATTATTTCAGCAGCAGATGGCACTGACCGGCGCTGCAGAAATTAAGGGCAAGCGCGGAGAGGGGTGACCCTCTCTTGTTGCATTTCGGGGTTTTCGGTTCGGTTTCAATTCCCCTTGGATTGAATGTCATTAGGACTAAAATGGATGACCTTGCGGTAATCCACGTGTGAGTTGCGGCGCACTCGACCCGAGCGCCCGAATCGGAGCTATGACTACTGACATTACTGTGCCTTCGATCAGGTACGCCAACATAACCGTTAAATATGATGTGCCTGCGAAGATGCGAGATGGCGTCACGTTGCTTGCCGACATCTATCGCCCTGTCGGCGCAGGCAGCTTCCCTGTGCTTCTGATGCGCACACCTTACGATAAGAGCATGGCTCAAAACACGGTGTTTCTCAATCCGGCTTGGTACGCCAGATATGGATACATCGTAGTCGTGCAGGATTGCCGGGGGCGCTATGCATCGGAAGGCACCTGGTATCCGTATGATGCTGAAGCGGCGGATGGTCATGATTCGGTCGAATGGGCTGCGGCGCTGGAAGGCTCGAACGGAAGCGTTGCGATGTATGGCTTTTCGTATCCTGGTGCGATTCAGCTGCAAACTGCTGCTACACAGCCGCGTGGTTTGAAAACTATCGTTCCTGCCATGACAGCCAGTGATTTTTTTGAAAACTGGACTTACGAAGGTGGTGCTTATTCGCAAGCATTCATTCAGTCATGGGTGATGTATTTGTGTCAGGACACTGCTCGCCGTGCGGGCGAGACTGCTACTCAGAAAGAGATGTGGCAATCATTTATGACTCTGCCGGGTGCATACTGGAGCACTCCACTTAAAGATGCAGTGCTGTCGGCCGAGAAGCATGCGCCCTACTATTTGGATTGGCTTAAGCATGACACTTATGATGATTACTGGAAGAAGAATTCGATTCGTAATCTGTATCAGCAAATCACCTTACCTGTCTTGCATGTGGGTGGATGGTACGACGTGTTCGTGTCAGGCACCATCAACAACTACATCGAAATGAACAAACTCGCTGCGTCTGATTCAAGTCGCGGCGCGCAGAAATTAGTGGTTGGGCCCTGGCACCACCTGCCGTGGCAGCAGCAAATTGCCTCGTGCGATTTTGGCAACGATGCAAAAAACATTGTCAATCTTTTGCAGCTCAATTGGTTGGATAAGCATATGGGAATGGGATCAGCGTCGGCGCCTGTAGCCGGCTCCGGTGCCGCTCCTGCTTCAGCTTCTGCCGCTAGTTTGCAGGATGCGCGTGTCTCTGTTTTTGTCTTGAATTTAAACGAATGGAAAAATCTTACTGAATGGCCCCCAGCGAATGCAAAGGAAAAACTGTTCTATCTGCATTCTGGTGGCCGAGCAAATTCCCTCAGTGGTGATGGCAGCTTGTCCGAAACTGCGCCCGGAGATGAGCCCTGGGACGCGTATTTGCACGATCCATCGTCGCCTGTTTTGAGTCAGGGTGGACATAGTTGTTGTTTCGAAGATCTTGCACCGATGGGTCCAGTCAGTCAGCGAAAAAACGAAATCCGAAATGATGTGCTCGTCTACACGTCAGATGTGCTTACTGAAAATGTAACTGTAATGGGACTCGTGAAAGTAAAGCTGTTCGCGTCGTCGACTGCTGTGGATACTGACTTTGCTGTGATGCTGTGCGATGTAGCTGAGTGTGGTCGCTCTATCAATGTCGTCAACAGTATGGTGCGTGCGAGTCGCAGAGATTCGCTCACTGATCCGACATTGATCGAGCCCGACAAAATTTATGAATACAACATCGATGTTGGCTGGACTGCTGCGTTGTTTGAAAAGGGACACCGCATCAGGCTCTCAGTTGCGAGTTCAAACTTCCCACATTTTGGACGCACTCCCAATTCACAAAAGTTGTCGTACGAAGCTGATCTCAACGATTGGAAGGTTGCGCGACAGACTGTTTACCACGATTCGATTTGTTCATCCAGTTTGATTTTGCCTGTTGTTCCCGCATCAATGCCGTGAATCGTTTTGTTCGAATGGCACCGTTGATGGTTCACAGTCCACCACCACCGAAACCTCCAAATGTATCTATCATCCAGCTGATCACTACGTGAGTGAAGAATGGCACTAGCATTACTGCCAGTGTATCTAGATAGAGTCGTATTGCCCTGGATCTTGGTCCGGTAATGCGCAGGAATGATATGCCGATCAATGTCACTGCGGTGGTGAAGATTGGGACGTATTCATGCAGCGTGTCAGTCCAGTACCAATCGGTGTTCACTTCTTGAGACCCGCCGCAACGATACATTGGAGGGTCGCCGACTATTCCTTGTGCGAAAGCACTCGAAAAACTTGTCATCAAAGTCAACATAACCGCGACAGGTAGCGCCACAAATAATATGCGAATTTTCATAGAATCACCGCTGTTTAAATACAATCGACGGAGCGCCGGCTTCAAAGCCAGCTGGGGCCGCCGGTTTCCAAACCGGCTAACCCGAAGTCAAGACACGTGTTACAGCAGTCTAAGACAGCCTGAACAGCCGGTATAGTGGGCAATCCACACTGATCGCGCTTTAAGCAAGCTTACAAACGCTGCCCAAAGTAGGGCTTTTCCCAGTATAATCGCCCAGTCAGTGACGCGCTTGGCGCGTCTTTTCTGTTTAAGGAAATCGAAAGGTCATGATAATAGTCAACGAAGTATCTAAGGGATTTGGCACACGGACGCTGTTCGACAATGTCTCCGTCAAGTTCAGCCCTGGCAATAGATACGGTTTAACCGGTCCAAACGGCGCCGGTAAGTCAACGTTCATGAAGATTCTGACCGGGCAAGTGGAGCCGACGAACAGAGGCACCGTCACACGTCCTAAAAAAGTTGGCGTATTGAAACAGAACCAATTTGCTTATGACGATGAGCGCATCATCGATACCGTTGTGATGGGCAACGAACCGCTCTGGGCTGCGTTCAAAGAGCGCGATGCACTGTGCGAAATTCCTGATCTGACTACTGAGCAGATGACGAGACTTGGTGATCTTGAATCGATCATCGCTGATGAAGATGGCTACACCGCAGAGTTTAACGCCGGTGAAATTCTTCGTGGTATCGGAATTCCCGATGACCAACACGAAAACATGATGAACACATTGCCGACGGACTATAAGTTCAGAGTGCTGTTAGCGCAAGCCCTGTTCGCTGGACCAGAAGCGCTGCTCTTGGACGAACCTACGAACCACTTGGACCTTGAATCGATTCACTGGCTGGAAGAGTTCTTGCATACTTACGAAGGAATTCTTGTTGTCATCTCTCACGACCGCCACTTCTTAAACGAAGTCTGCACGCACATCGCAGACATCGACTACGACACTATTATTCTCTATCCAGGCAACTACGACGACATGGTCGAGCACAAAATGCAGGCGCGACAAACTGTCGAAGCCGACAACAAAGACAAGGCTAAGAAGATTGCTCAACTGCAAGATTTCGTTGCTCGATTCGCTGCTGGTCAGCGTTCCAGTCAGGTGCAGTCGCGAAAGAAAGAAATCAAAAGACTGGCGCCGCAAGAACTAAAACGTTCGAACATTCAACGTCCATTCATTCGCTTCGAACAAGAAAAAGCGATTGGTCGAGAAATCTTGATCGCGAAAGGGCTAACCAAGGGCTTCGACGGCAAGACACTTTTTAAAGATCTTGATCTGGAAATATTTAGAGGCGATAAAGTCGCAATCATCGGTGCAAACGGAGTTGGAAAAACAACATTGCTCCGCACCCTTATGGGGGAGCTCGAACCGGATGCCGGAACGATTAAGTGGGGCGACAGCGCCACATGGAGCTATTATCCGCAGGACTACCACGAAGACATCAAACCCGGTTCAACTGCTCTAGATTGGTTGATGCAGTACATGAAAGATGAAGGGCATCAATTCGTTCGTGGATTGTTGGGACGCATGTTGTTCTCCGGCGACGAAAGTTTAAAGGCAACTGAAGCGCTCTCTGGAGGCGAGTCGGCTCGTCTTCTCATGGCGCGAATGATGATGCAGAAAAATCCAATTCTCGTGCTGGACGAGCCAACAAATCACTTAGATTTGGAAGCAGTCTCTGCACTTGCTGAAGGTCTTTCGATATTCCCCGGCACAGTGTTCATCGTCACGCATGACCGTGACTTGATTTCAGATGTGGCTACACGAATTTTGTCATTCACACCAAATGGCCTCGTCAACTTCCTCGGAACTTACGACGAATATCTGCAAAGTCATAAATTCAAAGAACCGGCCAGAAAAGGCAAGTAGTTCGCGCAGTGCAATTCGGACGCCAGTTTCAGCGCTTACTCTGATGTGGCGCACTCATTCTAACGCCGGTTTCAGCGCTTAATCTGATGGGCGCACTCATTCCGACGGTTGCTGCTCCAGTTTCCTTTTGTCGATGGATCCGGGTGGACCAAGCTCGCGCAGCATGCGCTCGTACATGCGCCGTATCTGGTCGTTCTGAATATCTTCGATGTTCATGCGTATCATGTCGAAGGTGAGTAGTTCACCATGGCGCTTCACCGTATATTCTACGTGCGTTCCCGCGACACCATCGGCGGTGTGCCAGGTTGTCTTCTGGGTCTCGTGCCCGCTTAAAACATGGTCTGCGATTTTAACAACTATGTCACCTGGTCTCAAACCAGCCTGCACCGCTGGACAATCTGGAAACAGCTGCGTAATTCTTTCAGCTCTGCTGAATGGAAATCGGACCATGACGATTCCGAGTATGCCGTAGTTCAAATTGCGATAGTCGTCTGTTGTCCATCGCCGCCCGAATAGACCGAAGCCAGGTGAGTCTTTCCGTGTCACTTTACCCTGCAGTGGTTTTGTCTCTTGTATTTTGGCTTCAACTGCGTCTGACTTCGCATCGGCTGTGCCTGACTTTGCATCGACTGCGTCTAGTTTTGCGTTTTCTACGGCTGTTCCATTCAAGTTAGTGGTGGCTGCGCCAGCGACCGATTCTGTTTGCGAAACAGATCCTTGATGAACTGGTGAAATTATCTCTTCCGCTGACACACTAGACGCAAGTGCACTCGTGCCAGCCCATGAAAGAATTACATTCATCGGCATCAGGAGCAATAAGTTTCTGCTGCGAGAATTACTCATGACCTGCGGTAGCCTTCGAGCGCACAAGCGCCATAGTGTGACAGCGAAGCTGTTCTGTTGTTGTTCCAACTTAACGGAGCCAAGCATCGAATTAGGCGGCGCAAATGATCTAAACTAGTGCCGCCATTCCAGTTAACCATAATTGAAGAATGAGCGAAGATGATGATGGCAGATTCCACAATAAACCACTGAACGCGTGAAGTAGGCTGACAAATATGAGTTGGACTCTTGTGCGCGGCGCTCTTAAACCAAAGTATTTACCGGTCTATGTAGTTCTGGCAATTTTATGGTTCCCGTTTGATTGGCTAAGTTCTGTCAATTCACTTTTCGGCAAGTACTTTCGCATGTTTTTTAGCACTGCGCACGATCATTTCATCGGACATACCATACTATTTTTATGCTCTGGCTTTTTCTTGCTCTTATATCTGCCTGCATTGCGGGCAAAGCCGCAGCGGTATGTCATTGCAATTGTTCTGATGGCGCTCATTCAAGAGGCGATTCAGGCTTTCTTTCGCAATCAATTTCCGACATTCACGGACTTCAATGCATTCAGGGGGGATGCTATTGGTGGACTGATTGCGTTCGTGCTCAGCCTCATTCTGTTCAGAAAAAAACAAGTCAAGTAAGCACAATGGAGAAATGAGTGAAGAGTATGAGAGATAAATTTCAAGCTAACCGCGTCGCCTTACAGGTAGTGAGCGGCTTTTAGTTGCGCGGTTATTTTGTCGTTGGTTTCTGTATCGCTGTTCAATCGATGCAGTTCCTTCATCGCCGTGTTTTTGCGGTTCAACAAGCACAAATCACCAACATAGCCTAAGACACTAGATCTTGTGTGATCGATTTTCCATTGCTTAAGGCAAGCATTCATGTGTCGCTCAATTTCACCGGGAAATTGTTTGGTCACGTTTACGAGTTTGTTGCCCTTACCCCATCGCCAAATTTGAATCGGTCCGCCCATGTCTGGCTTCGACAATTCCCAGTCTTCTGTGACATATTCGATTTTGCCGTCTCCGCTAAGATCGGCGAGCCGTGGGCTATTCAGCCCCCACTCGTGAGTCGAAATTTTCATTTTGTGTGCGGCGCGATCGTAGTAGTAGATCATCTCGGCGCCAACGCGCGCATGACCGACGATGCGTGTGACTCGCAAATCCGTCATCACTTTGCCTGCTGGATCAATTCGTGTCGTGACAAAGGGACCGAAACACTCGGGAGTATTGTCTTTTCTTTCCTCGCTACCTGCTATTTGTGGCGGCTCGACTGCCTCTGAGTAAAGCACTCGCTTACCTTTCTTGATTACCAGTTTTATATCCGAGCCACCAAATTCATTATATTTCTGACGCCAATGCAGTGCTGCTCTGGTATTACCAACGGTGCCAAAGCTGTTGCCGTAGATTATTGTCGGTTGAGAGGCAATGTCTCCCAGATCGATTGATGGCTCTCTTTTTTCATAGCGTTTGGTTCGATCGTCGTAGGCGTACTCGTAGTTGTACAGCTCCTGGTAGCACTGTTTGCGTACCTCGACGGCGGGTTCGTCCTGATCGCCAATCGCTGCGAGCATAGGACCATTGATGTTGACTATGTCTGCTTTGCCTTTGATGCTGACATAAGAATCCGAACCTGAGAATTTGCCGTTACGCACGATCGTAAGCTTGCCACTGGTCCTGGCGTTGCCTTCATCGAAGATGTTTCTGGTGATGGTCAATTTGGCTTTGACTTTGGAATCAGCGGCCGTAAAAATCCTTTTCTGAGTCGGTAGCACCCAGTTCGGATTGTAGGTAGCGCCGCCAATTGTCATCGCCTGAGCCGCTTGTGCTGAGATGAGTGCGAGCGATAACGCTAAAAGACGTTTCAATGTGTTCCCCTCAATGTTTAGACTTTATCCACGCTTTCTCAATCGGCGGACTCAGTCGTGATTCCCATTCACTTACTTGTGGCTATGAAAAAATAGGAAGTCGCGTTGCTAGACGGTTTCTGGGTCAACAACTTTGTATCCGACGCCATAAACCGTTTCTATAATTGGTGGTTTGCCATCATGTTCGAGTTTCTTTCTCAAGTTCTTGATATGCGTGCGAATAATTTCGGGGGAAGCATCTTCTTCTGCCTTCCAGACTCGGCTTAGCAATGCATCGGCACTGAATACGATGTTGCGATGCCGCATAAGAAATTCCAGCAGCGCAAATTCTTTCGGCACCAATTTTATCGGTTGCTGATTTACCGTGACGCAAAACTTGTCTCTGTCTAATTCGACATCGCCGACCTTGAGGTTGTTCGCTGAAATCGCGACCGATGATCTTCGCGCCAGTGCCTTTACCCGCGCAGTCAACTCGCGCACTTCGAAAGGTTTAGTCAGATAATCATCTGCGCCTGAGCCCAACCCTTCTTCTTTGTTCGAGATTGTGGTGTTGGCTGTCAACATTAAAACACTGCCTCGACCGCCACGCGAGCGGTATTCCCGGCAAAGCTCGACGCCCGATACACCCGGCAAATTCCAGTCAAAAATCAGTACGTCGTATTCGAAAAGCCTGAGCTTTTCCAGCGCAATCGAGCCATCTTCTTCGGTTTCAACGGTGTGATGATCCAACTTGAGGCAGTCTTGAACGATCTTCAAAATCTGCGGATCATCTTCCACAACAAGAATTTTAGCCACTCGTTCGCCTCTTTTATCAGAACGGTTTTGGGAGCCTGGCACCGATCGCCCTCGCTCGGTAACTAGTCTAGCAATTA
>JAFEAT010000015.1:0-201893 GCA_018266255.1 Cyanobacteria bacterium SZAS-4
TTGACAGATCACACACTATCTAAACAAGCTTATGAGTTACTTGGTTCCTGTTTCTTTTCATTCGTTAGGCGCCGAAGCCCCCAAAAGAAAATTACCAAGAACGATGAAAGGACAATTGTATTGAAATAGGCTTGCGCTGGATAAGGACCAACGTCCGTGACAAAAAACGGACTCAGCAACGTACCAAGAAGCCACAGCGCAGCAAGTGTATGGAACATTTTTAGCAAATGTCGGACTACGGTCATAGACTTTGATGCTACTCTCAGTCTAGAAGCTAATCGGACTGAACGCGCTTAGCGCGCACAGTCGGCGGAATTGGTGTTTGGTGGGCATTGGAATCTATTTCGGCGATGACTTGGCGGAATGTTTGGTCTAAGCCCGCGATCAAATCTTTTCCGGTTAGTGGCTCGCTGAGGGTCTCTCCTTTGCTGTAGTTGAGCATGTTGGTGCGAACTGTTGCAATTCGATTGATGACAGTACGTTCAAACAGGGCGCAGAGTGCTATAGAGACGAGGATATTTGCACATACGCCCAAGGTCATAACTGCTGACGCCGCGGATTGGAAGCTACCATCGTTCGGCAATTTCGAGTTAATCAAATAAGACAAAATGAAGAACTGGAACAGTAAAAAGCAAATAGGGACCAGGACCACAATACTAGTGCTCAGCCAAATGGGCATATTATAGACGCCATCACTGACAAGTTTTTCGACTACGTCTTTGATGTCGCTTTTGGTTTGTAGTCCGAATTCGGCTAACAAATGATCACGTTCCGGGGATGGAATATTTTGAACTTCCAAAAGAACTTTTCTGTAGCTGTCGAAGTTGCTTTCCATTTCAGTCCTCAGTGTTCTTTGACATAGCCGGTTTGCTTTAGGCAGCGGACATGGCGCTGGAAAGGGTTATGGTACCTGTTTCGTTACTGATAAGGTAAGCAAGACAGAAAACAAAACATAAAAAACGTTATGAGACCGTCAACTTACGACGCTTTCGCCGATCCCATGTCCATAATCCGGATACGAAAATGACTGCAAATCCAGGAACAAGCATAGAATTGTCTAAACATCCTTGCTGAAAGGCAATGTCTCCAGCTTTGTTTATAATCCTCTGCTCTTCTTCCAATGGCGGATATGGTGATTGCAAGGGTTTACGATTGTTTCTGTACCATTCCGGTTGACTTTGATACCAAGCTATCCGGCCTGGCTCTGTCTGAAGCCGCGAATTTTTCCGCCATTCAGGTTCACGATGTAGCAACGAAATGGAAACATAGGGCTCGAAGAAAGTGTAAATCGGCAACGTAATGCCGCCGACGGCAAGGCCAATAAAGGCAGCGAAAATGTATCGCCAAATCACTGCGGAACACTCTTGCAATGGAACACAAAACTATTCTAGCTGCGTATACTGATCACTGTTAGACATAAAAGCCATTGAATATTTCTCGCAAACTTCCGCCACGAAAACTCCGGAAACTCAACAGTAGTATGCCATTGGGACCGTAACAACTTGGTAAGCACCTGCACTATACAGTGAGTAGGTTCAGACCGAATACGCCCGTCGGACGGCTGTAGATTTTAAGGAGCATTCGATGTCGAGACCTGCGCATGGACGATTTGAGGGCGGTGGCTCAGACAGTGCGGCGCAAGATAAGCACAATTCGCTCTTAGAACAATCAAGTTTCACTAGTGTGCACGGAGAGATACCGCGCCACGATGTAAACCTCAGAACCAGCCACTCCGCTGCACACATATTGAAAGGAGCAGGCGCAGACCTCACTATCACCGGCACGGACCAAGAATCCTTTCATCACCCACGCCGCAGTATTCGATTAGCAACCGGTGATATCGCAGCCAAGTACGAAAGTAAGAATGACCCAAGCATCGTCAATCGCGATCCAAACCGCAAGGCAGGTCATGATTATGGTGCGTGGCAGTTTAACTCGCGCGCGAAGGTTCCGCAGGAGTACGTGAAGTGGGCTGAGTCGAACGATCCCTCTACTTATGCGGCGCTGAAGGATCACACTAGAAGCATTCACCGTGGTTCTCGTGGCGATTTCGGACATGCGTGGAAAGAACATGCTGCAAAAGATCCATCTTCATTCAATGAATCTCAGCGTCGATTCGCGATGGACAAGTATCTCAAACCGTTGGAAGATCGATTCCCTCGTATTGCACAAAATCAGGCGCTACAAGAGTTAGCATTCGCCACTGCGATTCAATCTGGAGTCGGTGGTGCGACAAGACTTCTTCGACGGGCCGGCTTCGACCGTGAAGACAAATCGTCACAAGAACTGATTGCTGATTTGACGAAAGTTAGAACTCGAGCATACAAAGGCAATGCCAGGCGGTATGCAAGTGAAGGGCAAGAACTCGACGAACTTTCACAGAAAAATCATGCAAAACGCATAGATCAAAACGCATTTTCAAACATGGTTTAGATTCATGGACCGTAGCTCGGTCGAAATGAGCAACGACACAAGATGAACCTGTATGACTTGCTTTTAAAGGCTGTTGAAACTTGCAATGTTCAACAAATTAGGAATCTTGTAACCAGCGGGCTTGATATCAACTACCGCCTTGATATCCAGAGCCGATGTGACGATGGGGCTTCCGTTCTCTTTAGTGCGACATTGCATGCCAATGAAGAAGTCATTCGTACTTTGCTTGAACTTGGCGCGGACCCGAACTTCACAGCTGTTGAGCCAGCGCTGTCAATCTATGCCGACACTCCTCTAGACGTGGCAATACAAGCTCGAAATTTGATGGACTGGGAAAAGTACAATCCCATAGTGCATCTATTGATTGACCATGGTGCGAGTGGCTATAAGATCGAACCTGAAAAGAAAACCTTGATTCGTCAAAGAGCTTTAGATTGGCAGCAAAAAAGAAAACGAAGGGAAACATAGCCACGGTAACAGACAGTAATCTGCGACACTATATGCGGTGCCTCACATGAAAACCCTTCTTGAATAATCTTCCGGCATTATTGCGTGTCGCTACTCAAAGTAAATCACATCTGCTCAAGCCGTTTCATATTACGGTGGAAGCAAACTCACAAACAAGGGCCCAGCAGCGGACAAAGCGTCAGCGGTCCAAAGAACAAGATGGTCGGAATGATTGGTGGAAATTTACTAAAATATCTCCAGAGTATGAAACCAAGAATCTCCCAGACCAAACACAGCACTGTAGCGGATCGCCCATAGAAGTTGTTAATGAACGGCACAAAATAAAATGGCAATATCAAATAAATCAGAACGAATATGCATACTTGAATAGCAGCCATCAACTTCTTAGATGGAAAAATTGGAACCTTTCCAATGCCCTGTTCGATTTCTTCAGTTAGGCTCACGCTCTCATCGTGCCTGCGGGTCTGACAGCTTAATTACGCTCGCGTTGAACCAGCCTGAACAGGATATAGCAGAAAATATTTCGCAACTAATTTTCTTGCTGCTTCGAAGACTCACTTATCCATCGCTCATAATGCCAGTAGATTGATTCCACCGTACTATGCCCCAGCAGTTTTGCGATATAACCAGGGGACATTTCCTTTCCAGACACAATGACTCAAACGTATTTCCAACCGAATAAGACGACAATCACAGGCTCGTATGACGCATCATCTAATCTTGTGGGAGACTATGAAGTGAACAGAGCCTTTCCTTAAATGTCCAAGAGTTGAGCACGATAATGAAATTTCAAAAAATATTTGCGATAAAAGTTGCGCTCCTTACTTGTACATCCCTGGTGGTCGGAGCTGCTTCGTGTTTAGCTAGCCTCTGGGTTGACCCGCGTGGTGAATCTGCGGCAATAGAAGAGTTGTCACCTTGGCTCAAAGAGGTGGAAACAAGAGTCACTGCAGTCTCCAGCTACGACACCACTAAACGATCTTTACTGCGAACACTTGATGACAACGAAAAGATAGTGTGCAGCTTTTCGGTGAAAGAAAGTGGCGAAATAGAAAACTTGAAAGTTGACGGATTTCCAAAGTCCGTAGAAATAAAAGAAAGATTCTCCAATGCTTCGCGACGTATTCTAAAACTTATCCATTCGTCGAACCCATTACCTGTGCCAGCAAATAGCATCACTAGTGCGGATGAGCGGGGGGTGCAAATTGAATTCGATAAAGCGGGAAAAGCGCTGATCATCAGAGCAAACATTCCGCGACATGCTAGAGGACGCTTGGTCAACGGGCGAATAGGTGAGTTCGGTTCTGATTACCAAGATCCGCATCCGATAGTCAGGTATAGGAAATATCCCTGGCCTCAGATCCAGACGATTGTTGACCCGACAGCCGATGTCTTCAGCATTCTTCCTTGCCGAAATACAGCTGCGAGTTGCGTGCCCCCGTTTCCCGCCCTTATTCCTCAAAAACAACAGGATTACGAACAAACGTTGAATTTGAGTGACCAAGCCTGGATTGCCAAATCCTCTGCCAATAGTTCTCGGTACGTTTTTATCGGATTCGATGGTGACGGATACATATCATCTTTTCGCTTTCGCAAATAACGCCCTTCAAAGTCTAAATTGATCAAGCTACTTTTTAACAACAACGTTATAGAATTTGGCGTCGGTTATTCCGAAGCCCCGTATACGGTATCGTGTGACCTTCTTCTGGGCATCAAACACTAACTCCAGATGATAGATGTTAGGTTCAAGTTGGTTGCGTCCTACGAGGTCATACACAGCAAGATCGCCATATGTCCGAGGAACACCAAATTGCTGAGTGGCTATCAAATCTGTAATGCGCTCAGTTCCATTCATTAACGGAAGCAAATTAGCCAAATCGGATGATCCATTAGAGCTCACTTGTAAACCAGCCACGCCCATCTTGTAGCTAGGAGCGTTTATATCCCCAGTCTTAAACAGCTTCGTTTGAAGAGGGCGACCTGTCCTAAGCTGCTTTTCCAGGCTCTCGTATAGCTCTTTCGGACTCACAACATCAACGTCTGCTAAATCTGCCGGAAAGGAATTAGGTCTAAAATTCGGCTGCGCATGCCCATTACTGTTGTTCAAAAGAACGGATGGTAAAACGCTAAAAAGTGCTGCAAGCGCCCAACGCGAGCTGATGGCTTGGCTCATTATATTCTTCATGGTGGCACCCTTGCCGGTTGGTTATTTGCACGTGTAGTAAAAATTCTACTTGGTCACGCTCAAATTAAATTGCTAAGCATGTTGCTTGTGCGGTTAATTCAATAATTTTGAAGGACGACGCAAAGTCCGATTTTGGTGAGTCGAACCAGCGTGCACCGCAAATGGTGCCTTCACCGTGAATCACACCATTGACAACTATTGTTAGTCGCACCGACTTCTCACCGAGTGGCTATAATGTGATGGCGCTCCGCCAAGATTCAAGAGGGTGATTAGCAATTCCCCCCCCAGAACCCGCAGCAATACCAAGGTTTAGCAAACCAGTTTAGTGCAGCACTGAATCCGATCACTCTTATTTATTTCCTGGGCAAATTCCATGAAGCCAGAATACGAAAACAAAAGCAGAAAAGATGAACTAGACCACAAAGAAGAACTGTTCTATTACAAGTTTGAGCGCGAACCGAACAAGCAACATTTGGTTTTCCAACTCATTGCTGGCGAGTACGACTGGAAGGCGCTCGAAACCTCGCCGTATAACAAGATGGTTAGATTGCATCCACCGGGTGGGGCGATAACAGTTTTTGTCTATTTCAAGCGTGATGAAGACACTCCAGACTTGGAGTGGAATGAAATCTATCGCAAATTACCGATTCGACGAATTTGATAATCACTACAGACCACGAACTAATTCTTGGAAGGGAAACATGAAAACAATCAAGGCTTTTGCGGTTCTAGGCCTACTCTCCATCCTCAATGCATGCAGCGGTTCAGCCGTTGCAGCGGAGAATTATCCGTTTGAAATCAAAAAAGCTAATCGTGCAGCGTTGCGTACTTATCAAAAAATCGTTCCAGCAACGTACATGGCTATGCCCTGGATTTACACGCTTGAGGGCACATCACCACCGATGTCCATCACCAAATTCAAAGGAAAAGACTTCTACTATGGAAGCGTCTGCATGCCTCACAACTGCGGCGGCAACACTGTAATTTTCTTGATTGCTAAGGATGCAAGCAGCGCTTATGGGCTGTTGTGCTCGGACAGTTTGACAAAAGGCAAAGAAGTGGAGTTTGGTGCTCACGACGATGCCGCGAAGAAACTGATGGAAAAGCAACTGGCGAACTAAATATTCGAGTTCAATCAGCAGCTCCGAATCTGGTGGCCGCCGATGCTTTCAGTCTTCGGTTTTTTTCATCTAGCCACTCTCGAACGCAAATTGATACCAGAAGTACTTACTTAGAAAACTGCTTTAAAAACTTCCTTAGTCGTTTTCCCTGTGACACCTAAACCAGCTTTTGCAGTTCTGTCAGTTAATCCCAAAGACGATTTGAAGGCTCGGTCCTGAATACCGAAAACGGCGCCAAACGGGGAGAATCCGTGATGTTTCGTCTTCATATTTTTTGACTGCGCTGGGGCAACCTTGCTCGAACTTGGCACTGGTGATGGACTTGCCACAGGTAATGGACTCGTCACCACGGGCTGAACTTCAGCATTGTTGCTGACAGTGTCGGAAGGCTCACTGTAAGAGTAGGGACTCGATGAAGTAAACGGCAAGGTTGCCGGGGACTGCACAGCCGGTTGACTGCCAATCGGACCTCGTAAGTTGGTATCCACCGTCGCCGGCATTGCAGGTTGTAGCTGAGACGTCACAGGTTGGCTCTGTTCTGAAGTTTGGGCGCAACCTGCTAGTTGCGTATGCACACTCAGGGCGGTCGCCATCAGCGCGATACCAATGTATCTGTTCATACTCGGACTCCTTAAGGACTTATCCATTGGCGGCCATTCTAGCCACCCGATGTAAAGGAATTGTGTGGAATCCTAATAGCTGATGAGCAGAGTGTTACAACTGCTGAACTTCCTTCTAACCGAGTGTAAACTAAGGTTCAGCATCTAGATCTAGAAGCAACAAAGTACGGGCACAGTAATAACTGAAGCCGGAGTGCAGAGTATGGACGAAACATTATGCAGTGTTTGCACAGGCACTGAGACTCGATTGCCGATCACAATTTGTCTGGCTTGCGCACTACGGTTTGAACGACTCGTCAAAAGCAATAAGACAACGAAGAGTGACTCATGCATGTCTTGTTCGCCAATCTTGCAGATACCGGGCACGCCTCCATTTACTGTCGCAACGACGAACGGAATATCGATTTGCGTAGAATGCATTGCCGATAGGAAAAATTCGAAGAAACGCGGCAGTAACGTCGAAACCGCTAACATCATTCAATTCCCTCCCCGTAAAAATGACTAAAACAAAATGACGAACGACTTCTCCTGCTATCTCTCACCCGGCGATTCGATGAGCATCGACTATTATCCAGCTCAAGATTCCCGCGTTGCATCCGATGAAAGACAAAAGATCGGGGCAGCATCGCTCTTCTTTCGCAATGACTCCGAACTTTGGCCGGAATTCGATGGTCGCGATTTAAATTCGATGTTTCCCAAAATCTATTTTTCAGAACACGCAAATGACGGTGAAACTACTCACGGACTGTTGGAGCCCTCGTTTCTTGAACAACTTGCTCCATTTCGAACGTCTCGCAATCTTGTCTCGCTAACAATTGGCGGCAACGATCTCCTGCAAGCCATTTGGCGTTCAGCGGTAGCGGGTGAAACATCGCTAGCCAACGAGGTGAACACGATTATCGAACGGTATGTTCATGTTGTTGAAACACTCGAAAAACATCTTGTAAATTCGACGTTTCTTCTGACCACTGTCTATGACCCTACCGACGGTACCGGCATCATGCCAGGAGATACCACCGGACAAAAGCTGCCAGTGGAGTTACTTGCAAAATTCAACAATTCAGTTGAGCAATGCGCTTTGCAGCGGGGAAACGCCATATTTTGTGATGTACACAAAGATTTCCTCGGGCACGGCATGTCCGTAGGTCAGGACATGTGGTACTTCCTACCGAGTCCTATCGAGCCGGGTGCACGTGCAGCTAGCGAGATAAGACGCATTTGGTTGGACAGCTTGAACGAAGCTCTCGATAAACAACTAAATCTTTAAACAAACCGCCCACAGAACGAGTTTTAACCCTCCTGACACTCCAATGACACAGCTCATTCTATAGAGTGAAGATTGTCATAGAGGAATTCATAATGGGTCAATCGACGGAAAGTTTTTCCGACATTTCTCCGCTCGCAGTAGATCAAAGCAACGCAATGTCTCAAGAGCTCAAAGTGCTGTCAGAGCGTCCGGCTCCAGTCGCGTCAGCGACGCCGACTGAGCAAGTTCAATCGACTCCAACGCCGTCACAAACCCTAGACCAACGTGCTGCCGACCAGAACAAATCGAACTTACCAGGCGGAGCAATATCGAATGACAGAGCAGCAAAACCAAAAGAGGAAAGTCATCTGGGCTGGCTCGCAAATGATGTACTCGACATTAGCTTGGCGGGAGCAGCCATCTTCGGAGCGGAAGCAATCGGGGCTGTCGTTTTCCGCAATCCAAAACTTGGCGCAATGGCAGTCGAAACCGCTACAGGCACAGCAAAAGTTGGACTAGCCGCAGAATCAGCATCCTTTGGTTCCAAATTCGCATTTCTAACAGCAGATAAGGTCCTCAAGTCGACCGCAATCGTTGGAGGCACATACGGAAGCGCGATAGTTGCAAGACACTACGGCTACGAAGCACTCACTGGACAGGAAGAGTCCTGGAAAAGCAGTGTTGGTGAATTTGGTAAGGGGCTGATTTTGGCAACCCTGACTCGTAAAGCAGTAAGTTTGTCTGACAAAATTTGGCCAGCGACTTAGGTCTAAACTTTGTGATTTAAAACAAAGTCGCGGTAGTCGATATAATTGGCTGCGCTATGTTCTACCAACTACTTTATTTGACCGGCGTTTTTGCAGTCGTCCTCGGACTTCTGCACTTCACGTTTCCAGATCGATTCGGATTCATGGTCTCGCTACCTCTTGAAGGTGAGTCACCACCACCGTTTCGCCTCATGTTCTACAGCTATGACATGAAACGCTCCGACCTTCGCGGCATAATCTACGTGATGAATCACTGCGCTAGTTACACGATTTTTCTGACAGGAATATTCGACCTGTGCTGCGCCAGCTGGATCGGCACAGGGCCCGGTAAGTTGGGCTCAATAGCAGTAGCCGGATTCTGGCTTGTACGAGCAGCATCGCAAACTTATCTTGGAAGGCGACGCGGTGATTGGCTCGTGATGGCGTTTTTCACAGCAATTGGAATTCTGCACATCGTCGTAGCAATCTAGTCTTAAGGAAGAAGTTCACCGCGAACATTTGTTTTGCGAACGATTTGATTACCTTGTCCGGCGGTTTTTCGATTCAGTCCCTTCGCATTGTCGGTCACCAATTTCGCTGATGTCTGTTGCGAAGTCGCGGTGCCCGAAAGGCTTGCCGCCTGCGCTCGCATCGGTTTGATCGTCGAAGGAATGCGCGAATAATTGCGAATATACAAATTCGTTCCGATGGGATTCAGCTTGATGTCGCGATTTCTGTTGTAGTTTTCATCAGTAAGCTGATTCTCCAACTCGTCTGCCTGTCTTTGTAGCTCGGCAGATTTTTCTTCCGCCTCGCGCTCCTTCTGTGCAGCTTTAGCTTCGCCCAGGCGCCTGGCGTATTCCGCATACTGCTCAGCACGCTCGCGCATCGCTGCGGATTCTGCTGGCGACAGAGGTGTGACATCCGGGCGAACACTACCAGATTGAGTCATCTTCTCGACTCTCTCTTTCTCGGCACGCCCTTGCAATTCACCTTTCTCTCTTTCAGCCTGTGATGCGGCACTTCCAACGGCCGCAGCATGTTCCTTTGCGCGCTCGGCCTGATATCGGATCAATTCCAACGTGCCAGCAGGAACTTTCGCTTTTCTATCTGGCGCAGCGGCAAATGATTTGGAGACAGCGCCGCAGAACATCCCAGCCACAGCTGCGATGAGAACGGCTTTCACTCTCAGTTTCTGGTCCACCATCCTCTGCTCCAGCACCACAGTTCCACAGGTCTTCTGTCAGATAGTTATATCTTACTCTCGACGCCACCGGGAGTTTTGTTTGCATCGACACATTGTAGAAACACTCTCGAAGTATTGTTCAGTAAAAGAACGGAGAGATTGTATGCCGCCAGAAATAAATTCAAAACCTATGTTACCTGCCACCATTCCACCGGAGCAGCACAGCACCGGACCGAACAGCATCGGCGATGCCTGGGTGCACTCTATCAACCCCGTAGCCCTCTTCAGAGACGCAAACGAATCATCGAAGAATTGGCTTCCGTTTGGTATCGGTTTCCATATCGATCATCCGTCTGCCCTTGCTTCGCCTCAGATTTTGGAATTAGCTGTGTTGGACCCAATTTTCAGAGTCACTAAAGCCGCAATCGACCTGGCGAGCATCCCAATCTACTCGTTGCAAGACGGCGGTTCAGCGCTTAAAGACAGCATCAACGTGGGCAAAGACATCAGCTTTTTAGGCATCGATTTAGTCACGCTCAAACCAAGCGAAGCATATGAAGACATGAAGAACATCTTCAAAGACAGTTATTCGATGCTCAAGAATGCTGGTAAAGCATTAGTCGTGAACCCAGTTGTCGGCGTCTACGATGCCATCATGCACATCTTGTAGCGACAGCATCGCCTTGTAAAGGCGACATCACTGGCGGTGCAGTAAAACTTAGTGCTTAGCCGACGGTATAGGCGACTCGACATAGATGTGATCGAGAACCTTGAGCATGAGCGTGTTCGCCGTCGGCAATTCGTCGAGCGAAACAGTCAAATTGGTCCACACGATCAGAGTGACCTTGTTGGCTGGATCGAACCCTATGAAGGAGTTATATCCGACGGTCTCTCCACCATGAAATAAGAAGGCATTTTTTGCCCAGTGCAAACGTGAAATGCCATAGCCATACTCCATGCCAGCCGCGTTACTGGGATCTTCTAATCGCAAGCTATTCAGCCAAAGGCGCTGGTACTCAGGATTAAGCACCGAACCGGTGCAGAGGGCGCTGATCCACGTTGCGCAATCTGCAGCAGTGGAAGTGGCACCGCCTGCGGCGGCAGCAAATGAATGATTGACATCAGAGTAGTCTTTAGGCAAGATTTTTCCTGCTTTTGCATCCGCCTTGAATTTAGCTGAATATGGCGGTATTCCAGCTAGAGCGACGCTCGAACTGCCGTAGAGATAACCGTGCGAATAGATTTCAGGAATTTTGTTGGAAGAAGCTTCAGGCAATTGTGTGTCACTCAAATGCAAAGGCTTAAACAAACGTTCCTGCATGGCTTGACGCAAAGGCATACCGCCGACTTTTTCAACGACAAGACCGAGCAAAAAATAGTTAGTATTGTTGTAGTTATACTTCCAGTGAAAAGTCTTATCGGGCGCTGTCGTTGGGTGCTTGCACACGATGGCGAGCAGCTCTTTGTCAGTCCAAACTTTCGTCGGATGATGATCGATACTTTCAGCAACTTCAGGAGCGCTGGTGTAGTTGTAGAGACCCGTGCGCATCTCCAACAAATTTGCAATTGTAATCTTGTCACCATCAGGCACGCCTGAAACGTATTTTGATATCAAATCATCGAGTTTGAGCTTCTTCTCTTGCGCTAACAACATAATCAAGGCTGCTGTCATCGTCTTGGTATTCGAAGCGATACGAAAATGAGTTAGCGCATTTGGTGCAGTAGCTGCGCCCAATTTCGTTGAACCATAATTGATCTTGAACGCTCCTTGCGGCGTATGCAACAGAACGACAGCACCGGGAATCATCATCTCTTTTGCGGTAGCGGAGATAACCTTCTCCAATGCAGCCCGATCGATTTGTTTGAGCGGCGACGACTTTGGCGATTCTGCCGAACAGTTACTCATGGAGAAGAAGGCGCTCACGACGAGCAGACATGCTCGCATTCTGGATTTGGTTCTTTTCTGCACTTGAAAGCGCCTCCCGCAATTATCGACGTACATCTTGAGACAATGCACTCGAAATTTCAACCACCTAACATGGAGAGCCTAAGGAAGCTTGCGCTTGACCAGCAAATTCACAAACACAGGTAAATGATCAGATTGCATCGATGGTCCGACCTCACGCTGAGTTACTGCAATATCTTGACTGACAAGCACATGGTCGATCGGCACAAATGGTGGCACAAAAATATCGTTCAATACTCGCCCAGTCCGTGCCGGCCATGACGGTTGTGGACCAATCCCTTGTTCTGAATCGATCAACCCAGTTGACGAAACTAAATTGGAAAACGCAGGAGACCACGGTCCACAGTTCAAATCACCAACCAAAATTTTTGGCGATGAGAGGTCTTTCATTTCTTTCTTCAACAGATCAAATTCCCTATTCCTCTCAACAAAACCGCCCTCGCTTTGAGGTGTTGTAGGATGCGCAACGATCAAACTCACAAGTCCTTTGTCGAATTGGATCTGCGCAATTATTCTGGGATGGAAGCTTTTTCCGAATTTATAGATTCCCACATCTTGAATGGGAAACTTGCTGTACAGTGCCATGCCGGGACCTTCCAACATAATCTCTCGGTATGGATAAACCTTCATTGCAGGCTCAATTGCGTTAATCCATTTTTTATTCACCTCCACCAGAGCAACCACATCTGGTGCACGAGAGTGAATTAAATCAAAGAATAATTCGTAGTGATCGTTGTGTTGAAACTCCGTGTTGAAATTCAAGATGCTCAATGATTGCGATGCACCAGTGGCTTCCGATGCAGGTTTCGGATACATCGGCACTATTGGGAAGATATTAACCAGAAACCCCAAGACCGACACAACGATAGCGATCTTCGATCGTAACAGGAGCGCGATGAAAACACAGACGCCCAGAACTGCCGCAAGCACCAGTCGGAACTGGCTCACTATGTCACAGAACCAAATACTGGGAACGAATCCGCAGCATGCTACAAACAGCATCACAATGCTCAAGAAAACTACGGCAACTACCAGAATATTTTTCATTTCCAGCATCCTAACAGAAAGAAAGAGCGACACGCTTGTGCCGCTCTTTGATACTCAGTACTGGCTTCGTCGCCCGAAGAGTCCGATTTTTCGTTGCTAAACCAATTCGATTTCTTCGTTCCGAAAGCAGTTTGTTTCGTTCTTAAATCAATTCGATTTCTTCGAACGTAAGCAAATCTTCGTGGAATCTGAACGAATCGCTGAACGCCTCAATCTTGTGCTCTCTTTCGCTAGAGAAGATCAACGACACAGGCACGTTCGGTCCAGCCTTTTTATTGGCTTTCAAAAACGTCTGCAAATCTGCTTCTTCTTCAGGGCTGAGTTTCTTGATCGATAAACGATGACCGTTCAAACCAACACGCTTTGCGTCTGCTACTTTGAATGGACGTCCATTAATATTGCAAGCTACCACTTCTATCATCGCGTCTTCCTATAAAACCGTTGAGCGAGTTTAGCACAGCGAGCGCAGTTATCCGTCTGTGTTTATTTTTTTGATGAGTTCTTGCAACACTTCATCGGCGCGCTCGTTGGCAACTTGGCATGTGCCGGCGTTTTCGTGACCGCCGCCATCATATTTAAGACAGAGTTCACCGATGTTTGTTTTTGAGCTGCGATTAACGATTGACTTGCCAATTGCAAACACTGTGTTTTGCTGTTTGAGCCCCCACAAAACGTGAATGGAAATGTTCGTTTCGGGATGCATGGCGTAAATCATGAATCGGTTGCCCGCGTAGATGGTTTCCTCATCTTTCAGATTCAAGACAAGCAAATTGTTGTGGATTTTTGCGCAACGATTGACCTGCTCTTTGAACAATCCTTCTTGCTCGAAATAGAGATCGACTCTCTCCTTAACATCAGGCATTTGCATGATTTCAGAGATAGTTTTGTCTTTGCATGCATCGATTAATTCCATCATCAAGTTGTAATTCGAGATGCGGAAATTGCGGAATCTTCCAAGCCCGGTGCGAGGATCCATCAAATAATTGAGGAGCACCCACTCGGTCGGTTTCAAAATTTCTTCTTTGCTAAACTGCGCTGCGTCTGCCTTGTCGACAGCGACCATCATTCCGTTCCACTTATCTGGAAATGTTTTGGCGCCGCCGAAGTGATCGTAGACGACGCGCGCGGCAGACATAGCTTTTGGATCTATTATGTAATTATCTTTCTCACCCTTGTTGCGAATCATTTCGCTGGAATGGTGGTCGAATGCCAGATGTACGCCTTCGACGTAAGGCAAGTTCGTGGTGATATCGCGAGCGGTAATTTCGACTTTTCCGTCTTGCATGTCTTTTGGATGCACAAACAAAATGTCGTCAATCATGTTGAGATGCTTCAAGAGCACCGCACAAACTAGTCCGTCAAAATCACTGCGTGTGACCAAACGACATTTAGTCGCATCTTTAACCGACCCCGAACTGGCATTGGGTGTTGTCATAGCGTTCAGCCTCACTATAGATTTCCTCAATATCCTGCCGCACGGGCAAAGATTCTAAACCAGAAATTTCATTACTTTTCCGGTCGAGGCTGAACGCACAATTGCGTCGTCTAAGCTGGCTGTCCGTTTACGGTTCTGAGCGTTCCATCCTTACTGAATGAAATATGCTCGCCGCCTGGATACGAGATTGTATCGACGCCCCATCCTCCCGAAATCAAGGTGGCGCCGTTACTCAGCGGTATGCGTGTCGCATCCATCGCACTCGTGTCTGGAGTTCCTTTTGTAACCGGCATGCCATCAGCAGTGTAGAGCTGCCAACCGTGAGCAGTCGTGACGAATCGGTCGCCGTTGCTGAAAATGTAAGCGTCTTGCTCGCTGCTATCGTGCGGTTTGTTTGGCGAATATGGAGGATATGGAAGGTCTGATGGACGGTTGTCATTGCTTGCATTCTTGCCAGGTTCATACGATTGGAACTTACCAGTGTCCGAAAACCGCACTACATCTCCGTTTGGCCAGGTAATAGATTCGTCGTGATTCCATCCGCCGCGGCTGCGATAGATTGCACCGTTGCTAAGAACGTACTGCACAGGCGAATCTGTCGCCATCGACTCGATAGTTTTTACGGCTCGAACAGGCATTCCATCTTTATCGACCAGCTTAAATGGTCCAGTTTCACCTCGCGCTCCGAGTGTCAGAGTATCGCCGTTGCTCATGTCGATCGAGCGAGTGCGCTCTGTACTGTCAGTTGGATGGTTTGAATCCGTCCCCAATCTTGGCCACAACGTCGGCAAGTTAATCTCTATCCCGAGATCCTGCAATATTTGAGAAATCTGCTTGATGCCCGCTTCTACCTTTGGGTCGTCCAACGATGGACGGTCTGGGCGCCCCGTCCGACCGTGGCAGCAGCCACAAGCACAGCCGCCGCTGCCGCAACCCGAATCCCGCTTCCACATGTCGCTGGACAGGTCTCTGGCGTTCCGCGCTCGGTCTTCCATTCCGTCGTCACGTAAGGACGAACCTTGTTGGTAGTCGTAGTCGCTCGAACTACGCTCGTTTGACTTCCAAGTCATGGCGAAACCTCCTGGGCGCGAAAGTATATTTAGGCAATCGTATCTAAACGATTTCCCAATTTCGTGGACAGGAATTTTTCGATTTAATCTTTGTCTTTGCGGTCTTTGTCGTTTTTGTCGTCGTCGTCTTTATCTTTGTCTTTCGCCCGTTCCTTCTCACGCTCTCGCTCTTTCTTCTTCGCGTCATCGAGCTTCTCTGCTGCATCTTCAGCAGCCTCTTTAGCGTCTTCGGCAGCGCGGCGAGCCTGGCGTTCTTCATGTCGGCGTTGTTTGCGGGCGGCTTCTTCTTTGTCGTCGTCATCATCGTCATCGTCGCGTTTCGACTTCACTTTAGTCTCAATGATAGTTTGAGCGGAAGGCGCAGAGGCAGGACTGGTCACGGTTGTAGTGGTCGTCGAAGTCGTCTCGGTTACAGGCGACGAAACGCTTGTCGAAGTGGTCACCTCGGTCTTGGGCGAGAAGACTTCAGGAGTGGTAGTTGCTACTGGTTCAGCAGCTGGGCTTGACAATGGCTTCTTGGTCTTCGGATTCGTCTCACGCCATGACGGAGCGGTGAGCGTAGTCGAGGCAGCAGGTGCGTCAACCGGAACGGCTGTCACTGTCGGTGTGATGGCAGGAGAGGCGGTGGGAGCGACTTCGGTTGGAACCGTTGTCACAGTGGGAGTGGTAACGGTTGGAGAAACCGCAGTCGAAGGAGTGGCGGTTGGAGTAGCTGTCGTCGGGACAACTTCAGCGGGAGCAGATGCAATCGGAATATCCAGGGTCGAAGCGCCATCAAATTTTTCAATCTGATCCGCAATAGTCCTGACTGGCTGGTAAGCCTTTTCTGGCAGTTTCGCAGCTACTGTTTTGGTGAACCCGCCTTTGCCAGCGATGATTGTCGCATCGTAGGTGCCTTCAGAATTGGCTGGACCGCCAACCGACAAGTCGAGCAGATTAGCCCAGGTGTTCTTTTCTACGGAATGTATTTTGAATCCCTTGATGTTGGAAGCATGCACCTTACCATCACTGGTGGTGGCAAGGTCAAATGACACAACAGCTTCAAACTTCAATCCATCAACCTTTGGACTGTTCAATGTCTTTTCCATCGGTGCAGGCATCGTGAATTCGACGTGCGCTCCGGCATCTTTTTTCTGAATCGAAATGACAGCAGAATTGTTTTTCAAAGCATCGTAACCCTGTCCAAGAGTGCCGGGATCGACTTGCTTATACTCTTTGAAAAGCTGGTTGCGCTCCTCGACAAAGGACGGCTCGGCAAATCCCAACTTCTTGTAAATCGTCAAAGCAAGCACCATTTGCTCACTCGCTTTTTGAGGCTTCGCTGATTCTCTATAAACTTTCGCCAGAAGAACGCGAGCACGAGCCACATCAAGATCCTTGGTACCCTCAGTGGCAGCGGCGTCTAATGCTTTCAACAAACTAGTTTCAGCTTTTTTGTACTGATGTTGCTCGTAGGCTTTTTCGGCTGCTTGTTCACTTGAACTGAACACCGAACCTGCGGCACCAGCGGCGGTGACTGCCGAAATCAACGAGAGGGAAAGTAATGTCGCCTTAAATTCAAACGGCTGCATGAAGAGACCTCGAGGAGTGATCTTGTTAAACGGACATCCCGAGTAAATTAGGAAGTCCGCACCAGTCGAGACTCTCCACAACTCGGGTCGCTATTCTACAAGATCCCTTCTGGCTCCAATCGCACTCATGAATATTTCAGATCAAAACCATACGATACAAACATCGAATCTTGTTTGGAACCGCTGCCCCCAGCGCCTGCCTAGCCCGGCGTTCCCCGCCGGCTGAGGCTGGCGCTTAAGGACGGACAGACAACCGCTGGTAACGTCCTGGTAACACCTTATTAGTAATACTTATAGAGTCCGCACTTGCCTCACTTACTAATTTCCAAACGGTCAGCAAACGCGGCGTCCGCATTGGATTCCTACACCATCCTTCGCTTCTGTTGAGGTCAATCGATGAGCGTTCCAGTACCACCACCTGTAGCCTTCCGCCCAGTTCAGACCAAGTCTGCAGAGCCCCAGAACCAAAAACTGGAGTTGGAAAAGGTCATCAACGTGACGTTCATGTCGATGATGGAAAGCCCGGATCTCTCCTGTGTCTATCACGTAAGATCAGGCGAAACAGCACGTTCCATCGTCACGATTGCTCTTAAAAAACGTCTGAAGCGCGACCCCATCGCAAGTGAGATCGAGAGCTATCTGCATGAAGTCAAAGAAATCAACGATGACATCGAAAACTTAAAACCGGGCGATGTATTCTTATTGCCCATCGATCATGAGCACGCACTCGGTCATCAGGTGCGAAAACCCGGACCAACACCCGACGTCACCCGCAAGGTGATCGAGGCAGCAAACTGCCCTCGCCCAGCCAATGTGCAAGTGTTGATCGCACCTCCTGGTCTGTCAGCGGCACCCGGCAGCTGCATCAAAGAAGATGGTGTGATTCGCACCCGCACCGCGTCTCAGCCAGAAGTTGATGATAGAAACGAAACAGTAGTGTACAAATATCAGGGCGAGCTCTCATCTAGCTTCCTTGGCTTGTTTCGCTCATTCTTTCTCGCCACAGAAACAAGAACTTCGCGTGGACACTTACTATCCAGCAGTATCGAATATGATGGCTTCGGTTCATCGATGAAGTTCATGACGATTGCAGGTGTAATCGAACTGTCGTTAGTGCGCACAATGAAAACCACATACGACAATGCATCGAACCTCTATGAAACAGTTATCGTCTGCGCCGATGGAATGACCCACACGCTGGCATCTTCGCCAGACGGCACCCGTTCGTGGCGTGTATAACGGACCAACCGGACCAACGGTCAAACACTTTGTGAATTGTTTGTCTTTTCGTGCAATGCGTAAAAATTTGATAGCTTGGATGAACCAAGGCGAGAAGCTAAATTCATGCAACCAATCATTCAGAAGCTCAAAGCGCTGAACTGGCGATTTGTAATCAAAGGCGTAATCATTGTCATCATGGCTATTCCCGTCATTGTTTTTCTGGGCATGGCACCTCTCATCAATCGCCCGTTGTACAACTGGATAGTCTTTCATCCCGCAAAATTTCCGATCGGCAACGACTGGAATCAAAAGGCGTGCGGCATCACGCCTGAGGATATCTATTTCAAATCTGACAACGGCAACATGCTACATGGGCTGCTCTACAAACTGCCGGGAGCAAAAAAGATCGCACTAATCAGTCACGGAAACGCCGGAAATTGCTTGCAACGCGCCTTTCTCGCTGAAAGACCGTTGAGCAATGGTTGCTCTGTTTTCGCCTACGACTACTCAGGCTATGGACGCAGCAAAGGCGAACCGTCGATGGAAGGGCTGACGCAAGACGGCTCAGCAGCCTACAACTATCTGCTCAGTCAGAATTACAAACCAGAACAAATCGTCTTGTTTGGCGAGTCTATCGGAACACTTGTCACCGGCGAACTCGCCCGCACTCACAAAAGTGCCGCAGTAATTCTGGAGTGTCCGCTCTATTCATTGAGAGCTCGTGGATGCAAAATTTTTCCGTATCTCAATATTTATCCGCAATGGTTATGGTTGGCTCCTGGAACCAATTACAACAACGCCACAGCTTTCGACAAGGAGCATCCTCCGCTACTTCTGATTGCAGGAACCGCGGATCATTTGACTCCGATTGAACAATCAGATCAACTTTTTGCGGAAGTATCCCAACCAAAACAATTGATTCGAATCGACGGCGCCAGTCACGGAGATGCGGTCATGATGGGTTCACCGTTGTATAAGGAAGGTTTAGCTGAATTTATGAAAAACCTGAACTGAATTTCAAGGGGGTATACTCGCGGGACCATTTTGAGGGAACCGCCCGATGCTCAAAGAATTCAAAGACTTCCTGCTCAAGACCAACGCCTTTGCTCTTGCCGTCGGTGTAATCATCGGTGCCGCTACAGGTAAAGTCGTATCCGCAGTTGTGGACGATTTGCTTATGCCACCAATTGCATGCGTCATGCCTGCTGGTGACTGGCGCGAAGCGCAAATCGTAATCACAAAGGGTGTTGATGCGACTGGGAAACCCACGGTTAACGCAGTCAAATACGGTCACTTTGTTGGTTCGGTTGTCGACTTCACAATTATCGGTTTTGTAGTCTTCCTGATCACCAAGTTGGTTTTACCAAAAGAGCCACCAGCGCCTCCTGCCGACCCAACTAAACAGTGTCCGGAATGTCTTGAAAATGTTCCGGCCGCTGCAAAAAAATGCCGCGCCTGCTGCTCTGTATTCGCCTAAACTCCTGCCACTAATTGCGGTGCTTCAATAGGCAAGCACTCTCGTTGAATGGCTAACTAAACTCTGCGTTGGTCTGGTATCACGCAGAACAAATTATGCAGTCAACGTTTTTGTGCGGGAAATTCTATTGATCCATCGTGCGAAACTTTTGCGGGTCTGATACAGCCAGCTTCCCGCTTCATATCCAGGAACTCAGCGGCCATCTCAGATGTCATCTTGCCCTGTTTCTCTAGCCCCGCCATGTAGCCCATCGAGTCGCTGTTCGGAAATTGTCGATACCCTGCCAGCATTTTTTTGTCATCGGATGACAGAGCCACGCCTTCATGCTCTCTGGTAACCAGGCTGGATGCAAGACGACTATGCGGGAATTCTTTGTCACCAAACTGCGGAAAGTGCGGCAAGCTCGTGTAGTACTGCAGCGCCATCCCATTATCGGTGTACATCGTCTCGACACGACCTTCCTTTGGTTCGTTATCGTACACCATGGCTTTGAGCTGGTCGTACTCAGTAGTGCCTTTGCAAACATCTTTATGGAGGTTTCTTTCTACCATTCGGATTTCTCCAAGAATCAGGGGCAAAATCATATTGCTGTTTCCTTGTTACCAAGTTCTTACTCCTGACCTGCAAAATTGACGGTGTAACGGTCTTAACCACCGCTAAAATATTTCGTCGTGCAATACGGTAAAATCAAACCCACTGCCGTACTCGGCGGCGTTTTCAAGCGAGGTTAGTTGGAATGTTGGATTTTCGGCAAAGACTCTTTTTAACCACTGCACTGGCATCAACGATCAGTCTTGCGGCGGCGAATGCTGGTAGCACTCATACAGAGCTGACGGAAAAACAAATTCACTCGGTTCAAATGTCTGAGCCGGCATCAACTACAGAGACCGCCAAGTCGACAGACTCAGCGAAATCGACAGAGTCAGCAAAATCGACAGAGTCAACGAAATCGACAGAGTCAGCAAAATCCTCAGAGTCAACCGACAAAACGGCGAAACCAGCCGAGACAACCACCGCTGCGGCACCAGTTCTAAGTGCTCCAATTCCAGGCAATCTGCCTGCGGGAATTATTACGTCAGATCACCTCGGCAACGACGATGAAGAGCCGGTCGCGCTCTTCCCAGCCGAAAGCGCCGAAGCGATTAGTAAAGCGAATCAACTGCACGAAAAAGCCATGGAAGCGTTCAAACGCAATAACATCGAAGAGGCGATCAGGTTCGATGAAGAGGCTTCTAAAGCCGCACCACACTATTGGATGCCGCACGTCGCACTGGCTTACTTGTATTCGAACTACAAGGGTGGTGGACCAGCTCTAGAACAGGCACAATCGGCAATCCAATGCCAACATCCGGCCATGGCTGACAATACTCATGCCGCTCTTGTGGCCACCATGCATGCATTCGGTTCAGCGATGGACAAGTTCAAACAGCTCGCGGCTGCCGATCCAACATCATGGAGAGCTCAAGTGGGACTCGCTTCCTGCTACATGAACAAAGGCGACGCGAAGTCGGCTAACAGCATCCTCGATCAATTGAGCGCTGCAAACCTGAAAGAGCCAGCAGCGCAGCTCGTCGTTGGCAACTACTATAAAAAGACCGGCGAACTAACTAAGGCAAAAGATGTATTGAAACAGGGATTGGAAAACAATCCAGAGCCAAAAATCAAAGAAAAACTTCTGATTCAACTCTTTGAAATCGCAGTCAACACCGACGATCGCGCCTTGATTGCAGAATTGAAACCAAAAGTGTCTCCTATTCTCGATGCAAGACAACGGGCCTGGTTGCGCATTGGAAATATCAAATTAGCTAAAACTCCAGTAGAGGCGAAACTGGCTCTGCAACTGGCTGAAGGTGATACCGTAACCGACACGGAATATCGCGCTTATTCCAGAATATTCGACAAAATGGCAAGCGAAAATCCTTCAGACAAAACAGCCTGGTTGAAACTCGCAAAAGAAGCGATGACACAGGCTCTGGCAGACAAGCCAGCAGCATTGCAAAATAAGGCTTTGCTCGCCGCTTTTGACGAACAATTAGGCGACAAAGAAGCAGCACTGAAGATCATCAAAGCGCCTTCGCCTACCTCGCAGTTAGAGCAGGATTCCGACGTGTATCTAGCGAGCTATTACAAAAAAATGCATAAGGCTCAAGACGATGCCTTATCAAAATTGTTTGTTGCGGATAAGGATGGATACAAGTGTTTCGCGCAAGCAGTCGACTTCAAAATCCCACAAGCTAACTGCCGATGCAAAGTCAATTCGGCTAGATCGATGATAAAGACACTGCCCGGAGTGCTTGATGCGATTGTCGGACCAGGCGACATTCCCACTGCCACCATAGTTTTCGACAACCGAAAAATCAGTCGTGACGGCATTTTCCAAGATCCCAAAATGAAAGGTTTCAAGGACAAATTCCAGGTCGACAATGAAAGACCAATCAAAAATATCGTTGAACTGGCGGAGATTTATAAAGGCGAAGAACAGACATCGCTTGCAGCCAGCCCTTCCGTGCAACTGGTCATGCTGCAATATCCAACAGCTCAGGACGCGGCAGTGGCGGTCTCCGTCGGGTCTAATCCACAGCCGAACTAGTACACACGCTTAGCCCGGCCGGATCCTGGGTATATACGCCTCAGAAGATCTCTGGGGTAAGAACCATGGGCAGCTTGGAACGCAGACGTAAATTAACTCTCGACGAAGTTAATATGTACTGGCACAAATTGAAAGAAGGCACTGAACGTGCTGACTTGCACAAGTTGTGCAATGCGATTCGAACCATCGACATGGCACTGGCAGAAGACGGCCCTGCGCTATGCAGAAGGCTGTCAACCAAAGGCTGGTCGCGCATTCGGGACGACTGCTTTGATTACCTGATCTCATCATTTCCTGGTCACTTCATAGTTTACGACGGAAACAGCACAACGCCAATCGAAGCTGGATCAGAGTGGCCGAAAACCGGCATGCTCGAGTTCTATCCTGAAAGTGTGAAACGCCGCGAAGATGCCTATCAAGCTCAACTCGAGCGCATCCACAAAGACGTAATCGTTCGCTACAGATGGTGCTTTGCCGAAGGACGACAGAACACTACACCGCAAGATTTCGCCGCATTCAGAGAAGGCTTGGATCGTCACAATGATGGCGAAGAAGCCGAAAGCGCGCGCCATTTGATGGAGCAGCTTTACGAGGCGTGCGCCGAAGAAGCAGTCAAGTTGAAGAAGATTGCACATCGCCAGTGGTGGCAACTGCAATACGAAGCAGATTCATGCGCTGACCGTCGCCACAAGAACTTGCTCAAGCAACAGATGACGCACCTCGAACTACTTTGGGGCAAGAGCACCGCTCAATAGCCAGAACTTTGCTTTATAGACTGCCAGGCCGGTTAACTGTAGCGTAATGCGGATTTTTGTCGGAAAGGCTTTGCGCCACCGCGCTCGCACCAACAACATTAGCCAGCGCATTGAAGAAAATCGTACTACCCTGCGGATTCAAGTGCACTGTCTCGAGGAAGTTGGAAGGTTGATTGAGCGGAGCCTTATTCAAATCCTCAAACTCGACTGAGTTCTTTCGGCACAGCCTCTGCGTTTCCATCATGTAGTACTCATACAACTGTGGTGGCATAATCGCGACGTTTGCTTCGCTAATCGGCATGTTCACCACCAATATCGGCACATGTCGCTTGTGGCACATTGCCAAAAGACGGTCGAGATAGCCAAACTGAGTGCGAAGCTGGCTTGGCGCGAGCGGGTTGTAGCGCATCAAATAAGCTTCTTTCATATGATCCGCGCTCGGATGTCCAACAGATTCCCCCGGTGCCAGTGGTCCATCGATCTTCATCGGCGGTGCCGCCGAACTTTGAGGCCGTGTCCGGAAAAATTGATGCACAGGTTTGAGCGCCGTCGTCGCAATCTGACTGCTCAAGGCTGTTCGGTTGTCCCACAAGGGCGAAATTGATGCGAAGGTGAGAGCCAATTTCGTGTCAGGCGTAACTCTCGGTAACCGCCATATATCGGGCAAATCTTCGGGTTGATAAAAAAGTTTGAAAGCTTCACTCGTCTCGACCCCAAACATCATGTTGTCTTGGAAATCTCTCGGGCTGATACCATATATGATGGCGCGAGGAGCACTTGCGCCATTTAACACATGCTTAGTAAGTAGATAAGCATCTGAAGCCATGGCCCCACCCAGAGCTAAACAAGCCGTGTTCGCTTTCATTCCCAGGTTGGCGTAGAGTGCTTGATCGAAGTATTCACTGCCGCGATGAGTGAGGCGATCGACTGGTTCCTTCTTAGCTATTGCAGCCGCTTGCACCGAAGCGACAGCGACCAGCGATGAACCAAGTAGACCGATGTCTGGTTGAGTCTTCGACTCTCGAAAAAAGCTCGAAACTGCCAGTGCATCACTCGCATGGGGATCCAATCGGCTCTCACGAGATAGATTATTCTGTCCAGCAACCCAGAGGTTGGTCACCAAAAGAATTGCGATCGCCACGACTGCCGCGCTTATAGGCACAGAAGTGTTTTTGGATTTCGAGTTACTCGACAAAATCGACACCAGTACATGGGCTCAACCAACCAAGCATCCACTTGGCTAGCGAGCAGTCATTTTACCGTGACTCTTGTCTACGCGTCCACGCACCTGAATCCCCGAAACGCAACCAGGGAGGGCGTCTTGATTAGAACTAGCTTATCTATTAATGACAACCTGGCTTGCGCCTGGCAATTGCGACAAATCAGTCGTACCTTTGGCGTAGGCTTCAGCACCGTAGAGCAACAGTGCGAGCATGCTGGCTATAAAGAATCTGACTTTTACTGATTTCATGGGTCCCTCCCCTTACGTTTAGCTTGGATTGCTGTCACTGACGGATTCAACTTAGAAAAGCTCCTGAATTAGGTGGGAATGTTCGAAATAAATTCGCCAGGCTCAAATTCGGGAATAAATCAGATGACGGATACGAGGAGCCGGTTTGAATTTCAAAGAAAAATCGAAAGTAGAACTGAAGACTTTTTGTTCGACTTGCGGTAAACCAATCGCTGATAAAGCCCAAAGCAACGTCACTCGATACTTATCGATGGAAAGCCGCTGCATGTGCGCCGATCCGCAAGCCGACAATCGGTTGAACACCTCACCAGCAACCATCGAGACAGCACAGAGCAATTCCCAAACTGACGAAGAGACTGCAATCGAAGTATCCAAATCAGACGTGATAGCCAATCTTGGTGAGCGTTACGAGGTTCAGACATTGTTGGGACAGGGCGGCATGGGAGCCGTTTATAAAGTGCGCGACAAAGAGTTGCAAAAAACATTTGCAATAAAAGTTCTCAATTCAAATTTAGTGGAAGACAAAAACTCGCTCAAAAGATTCGAACAAGAAGCTCAAGCAGCTCGCGGCTTGACCAGTCCAAATCTCGTCGCTGTCTACGATTACGGCATGGGCAAGAAAGGCTCGCCGTATATAGTAATGGACTACCTCGATGGCACCAGCCTTGATACCGTGTTAGCCAGAGAGGGATACCTCGATGTTCCACGAGCTCTAGATATTTTCATACAAGTTTGCGAAGCAATGGTGCATGCGCACAGCAAATCAGTTGTTCATCGAGACATCAAGCCGAGCAACATCATGCTCACGAAAGGGATTGGTGGTGGTGACTTCGTAAAACTCGTCGATTTTGGTATCGCAAAAGTTCTACCCAGTCAGCAGAAAGCGACACAAAATCTGACCCAGACTGGTGACATTTTCGGCAGCCCACTCTACATGTCGCCCGAGCAATGCCTTGGCAACAAGCTCGACAATCGCAGCGATATATACGCTATCGGCTGTGTCATGTATGAAACGTTAACGGGGCAACAACCGTTTGCTGCAGAGAATCCAATCAAAATCATTTTGAAGCATCTGAACGAAGATGCAAAACTGATTTCAGATTTGCCTCACGACTACAAAATTCCAAAGCCACTACAGGCGGTTTTGCTATGGTGCTTGGAAAAAGATCCCGACAACAGGTACCAGTCAGCAGACGAGCTGCTACTAGACTTGCAAGCGATTCGCGACGGCAAACCGCTGAAGATGCGCAAGCTGAAACGTAAGCAACCAACAGGACTTGCAATTGGAAAACCAGCCATCATCGCTTTTGCTGTGGCCATTCTACTCGTTTTCTCCGTCCAATTGTTCAATACACAGCTAACCCAACTGCGGAATAGCGGACAAACTCCGATCTCCATAGGCGCACCAAATGATCCAGTCAGAGATGCGAACGATTTTGACAACAAGTCATATCAATACTTCATCAACAAAGACTACGAAAAGGCAATTCCGCTTCTGCAGTTCGGTCTAAGCGCTTATAAAGACAGAGGTCCCTACTATCTAGCGGACAACTATCAACACATCGGCAAATGCTATAAGGAACTGGGCAAATATCCGAACGCCGTCGATTATTACGAGAAAGCTCTGATGATTTACGGAGAGCAGAAGAAAATACATGGACCTGGCTACGGCATGGAAGGTGAAGCGCGAACCGATTACGCAGATGTTTTGCGGCATCTGGGCAACCCCGTCAAGGCAGGGCAGGTGGCGAGCGGCGCATACACCCCGACCGAAGCGGTTGAACCAGCTCCAAATATCCAGTAGCGGTAAAAATTTGTTTTGGCAAATTCGCCAGACGCTTTCGAGGCAAAAGCTGAAACACTGACAGAGCTACCAAATAGGTCAGAAATGTCACAAACTCGTCACGCCCCTGTCATAACGAGGTCACGAGCGTAGCGCATTATCAATGCACAAACCGAAACCTGGGTTTGCTCATAGATAAGAGGTGACGACGCGATGGCTGCGACGATGATTCGAATTGCTTTGATCAGTTTGATGGTGCTCCTCACCGCCGGTCAAGCGTCAGCCCAGGGAGCCCGTAAAGCTATGAACAGAATAGTTAGCAGCGCCGTTGGTAGAGCCGTGCGACAAGCAGTTAGCGGTGCGCCCGGTGTAGCAGCTCAAAACGGCGGAGCACAAGGTGGTATCGCATCTGGTGTAATGATGTTGCCCGCCGTTTCCACAAGTTCAGTTGATCTAAACACTTGCGACATGGATTTCATCGGCGGCAGATCGCGTCCATCAGCTGGTCCCGGGGGCGGCGGCAGTGGCGGCGGCGATGGCACTGGTGGCACAGATATGTCAGGCTACCCACCAAAGCCAGGTCCAGACTATCAACCGATGACACAGCACGGTGAGTTCGTCGGCTGGTACAGCCCTGAAGAAGTGGCCTTGTCACAAACAGACTTTCCAGCCGCACTCGTCAGCATTTTGAGAAGCGATCGATATTATGGTGGCATCAGCGGAGCTGCATCGATTTTGTACGAAATTGGAAAAATATCGAGCCCATTCGACTTCGATGCCGCAGCTGCATTTCTTGGCAAGTAAGCGCGTCTAATGCTAAGTAGCCACGGCTAGCACAAAGATTTATTCCTCATTCACAGTCTGCACATACCGCACGCGTATATCCATGATACAAATCCATAATTGGATTCGTAAGAGTGGAGAAAGTCGTGAAAAACATAGGAATCATTACCTCTGGTGGCGATTGCGGCGGGCTTAATGGAGTCATCAAGGGCGCTGCATTGATGGCATTGAGCAAAGGCATTACCGCTTGGATTATTCCAAACGGATACGCCGGGCTTTACAACCTCAAAGATTTGCCGAGCTTGACTAAGCTGACAAAGGAGCGAGTGGAAGAGATCGACGTTATCGTTGCAGGCAGTGAAGCAGGCAACTCGCGCGTTAAAGTTTCCAAAATCAAAGACGACAAAAAGTACGAGCGAATCAAAGAAGGGTTGAAGAAATTCAACCTCGATGCATTAGTCATCGCCGGTGGTGACGACACAGGTAGCGTTGTTGTCGATCTTGCCGGTCGTGACATTCCTTGCGTACACGCACCGAAGACCATGGACCTCGATTTGATGCCGTACAGCGTCGGTGGAGATTCAACTATCAATCGCATCGCAGAATTTGTTCGCGATTTGAAAACAACAGGAAGAACACACAACAGAATTATTGTTATGGAAGTGTTTGGCCGCTACGCCGGTCACACAGCATTCCGCGGTGGAGTGGCAGCAGACGCTGATGCTATCTTGATTCCAGAGATACCAGTCGATTTCGATGTTTTGTACAAGAGCGTAAAAAATGCATTCTGCAAACGCATTGAAGAAAGCGACGTTAAAGCCGGAACAGCAATCGTGGTTGTAGCGGAAGGACTTCGCGATGCATCAGGAAACGAGTTGGTCGACATGACCTCCGAGCCTGATTCATTCGGGCACAGAAAACTCATGGGCGCAGGCAGATTCGTCGTCAAACAAATCGAAGATCGCATCAAAGCTGACCCTGAAGTGAAGGAATTCATGAAGCGGACTGGGCAGTTTGTCGAAGGACTGTACGAGATTCCTGAAGTTCGAGAAATTCGTCCAAGCCATTTGGTGCGTTGCGGATTCAGTTCGGCTGTCGATTCTAACTTCGGTTTGGAAGTTGGTTCAGCCGCTGTGGAACTGATGGCGCAGGGTATTTTTGGTGTCACTGTTGTTTCTTACAGAGCTGGCAACATTGAGTACATGGACGTGAAAGATGCCATCGTTCAACGACATGTGGCGGAAGAAGACGTTGCGCTCTATGAAACGCTTGGAATTAGCTTCGGACGCGAACCTAGGAAGCCTACGGCCAAGGCAGTGAAAGTAACCGGAACTCCAATCCGCGTCTACTGATCAGACCATCGACAATTAAAATCAGGGTTTGAAATAGATGACAAAATTGGCATCGGTGATTTTAACCATCAGCGTTTTTCTCTTACAATCTGCGAATGCTGAGAGCACGTGGTCATCCTGCATTAACGAGGCCCAACAAGAACTCGCGAAAGGCAATTTCGCTGCTGGTGAAACCAAGTTCAAACAAAGTCTTGCAACCGCCGACGAAAGTAATCTCTATCAGATTCAATGGAGTCATTACTACCTGGGCGAGCTATACCTGTCTCAAAAAAAACTTGATTTGGCAGAACGGGAATTTAACGCAGTTCTGAAGCAGTCGCGTAAAGATGGAATGTCAGGTGCTGCTCTATCTTCATTGGCAAAAATTTACGATTCAAAGAAAAATATTGCCGCGGCTAATCGTATTAAAACGGAAGCGAACCAAGGAGGGGACGAGGTCGACTATTCGCAATACATGAAAAAGGTATCTGTCGAAATAAAGCGCCACTGGCATCCCCAAAAGCTACAAAGTCACGCAAATACTGTCGTCGCATTTTATTTGGATGAAGAGGGCACTCCGAAAGAAATTCATTTAGCGCATGCGTCCGGAAATCTCAAGTCAGACGAGGCAGCGCTTAATGCTGTGGAGTCAACGGCACCATTCGGAAAGTTGCCATCTTCAAAAGGCTACCCGTGCATCGACTTTTCTTTTGAGTACAACGTTTATGGTGCCTCGGGTGCACGTTACTTTGCTGAGTTGAACTCGCCAGCGCAGAAGCAAGTGGACGCGAAGTTTGCCAAACTTGCGATCAAGGAACGAGAACTGAAGCATCAACTGCTGCTTCTGGACAATCGAAACGACGTGCCACCAGTCGCGGCGCTAAAAACTCTGAGTCAGCTCATGGACTGCTTGATCGAAGAGAAAAATTTTGGCTCAGCTCAGAAACTGGCTACGCGCATCCTTGCGTATTATGAAAAGGGTCAGACACCAGATTTAACCGCCGCACATGTTTGGCTACAAAAAGGCGGAATCGCAGTGGCAGAAAATAAAATGATCGAAGCTCGCGATTGCTACAAACAATCATTATTGATCACTCGGCAAGTGGGCCCAGCAGGTAGTGCACAGGAGCAAGAGAGTACGCTTGCATTAGCAAAATGTCTCTATCAGCTTGGTGAGGCTGACGCGGCGAAAGAACTCTACGACAAGCTGAAATCCTTCAAAGCAACACAACCAAAGTAGTAGTGGCGACCAGTAAAACTCATACATACAATCGAAGAGCGCGATTCGCATTGGAATCGCGCTCCCAAATCATGCAATCACTGAACGCACTACTTAGCCGTCGAAAGCGTTGATAGCGTCTCTTTGGCTTTGGACGAAACAAACATGTTCTCATCGTCGAGAAGCAATGCCAGAATTTCTGATGGAATTTTTGGATTGCTTGCGATTCCAAGTCTCACGTCTTCGCTGGCATCTTTGGCCAAACGCTCCAACACCAGATGTGGTGCCTTTTCGTTTTCAGTCACAGCCAAGCGTACGTCGGCATTATCATCGCCAGCTAAACGCAACAGCACTTCGGCTGGCGTTTCTGGGTTTTCGGCTACTCTGGCGCGCACTCTTACTGCCGAGTCGTCGGCCAGTTTGGTTAACACCATCGGTGATGTGTGTGGATTACCGGCCAACACGTAGTGAACGTGAGCTTGTGCTGATGGATCAGCCTTCGCGTCTTTCGCATCACCATCGGTGTTGAGTTCGTAAATCGATTTGACCAGAACAGTCAAATTCTGAGCTGTGACAGGTTTGGCGAGGTAATAGTTCATCTTCAGCTTCAAGGCTTCTTGAACATCCTCGTCACGTTGAGACACTGTCAAAAGCACAACAGGAATCTTGGACAAATCTTTGTCAGCTTGCACGTCTGCAAGAACTTCATGACCATTCTTTCTCGGCATATTCAAGTCGAGAAGAATTAAATCAGGCATTTTCTGACCGCCACTCTTTCTCTCGTTTAGATAGTCCATAGCTTCGACGCCGTCATTGACAACCGACATCGTGTACTTCAACCCGGATCTCTTGAGAGCCTCTTGGGTCAAGCGCACATCACTTGGTGTGTCCTCGACCAGAAGTATTTCGATGTTATTTTCCATTACCGCTCTCCTTCGTTTTTCCTGCCGGCAAAGTGAAAAGAAATATGCACCCCTGTCCGACTTCTGATTCAACCCAAATTTTTCCGCCATGCGAATTGACAATCTTCTTGCAAATCGCTAATCCCATGCCCGTCCCCGAGTATTTTGTCTTGCCATGAAGCCGGGCGAACATGTCAAAAATTTTGTCGGCATACTTAGGATCGATTCCAATACCATTGTCACGTATTGAAAACAGCCATTCATTAACAGTTTTCTCGGCGGTAATAAAAATTTGCGGGGCAGCTTTGTCGCGATACTTGAGGGCATTGCTGATGATGTTTTGGAACAGCTGAATCAGCTGCGCCCGTTCCACCGCGACGACTGGAAGGTTATCGACTTCCAGTTTGGCGTGACAGTCTTTGATTGTCGCGTCCAAATTCTCAAGAACCTCTTCAATAATGGCGTTACAGTCGGTTGCGATATCTTCGATAGTTTCATCTCTACTGACAATATTCGAATGCAGTAGTACCGACTGAATCAGCTGCTGCATGCGTGCGGTGCCGTCGAGAATATAATCGATGAATTCGACAGAGTCTTTATCGAGTTTATCTTTCGTGCTTTCCTGCAAAAGATTAGCGAAACCTTGCACCGCTCGTAGTGGCTCCTGTAAATCATGCGATGCAATTTTCGCAAACTGTCGCAGCTCTTCGTTCGAGTGCGTCAACTCCTCTGTACGCTCTTGTACACGGCGTTCCAACTCTTCGTTGACGTGCTTTCTTTCTGTGATATCTCTGGCAAATGCGCAATACATATAACTATCGTCTTCGTAAATTCTGAAAACAACAATCTCAATTGGAAATTCGTGACCGTCTTTATGCTGAGCGATTAACTCGCTGGTCATCCGCATTATGCGGCCTTCACTGGCTTTGAAAAATTCGTCGACTTCACGTGCATACTGTTTACGCAAATGGTGAGGGGCGATAATGGCTAAACTTCTTCCGAGCGCTTCTGATTTTTTTATGCCGAAAGTCTTCTCCGCCTGGTTGTTCCAATCTGTGATGTTGAAATGATTGTCCATAGACGCAAATGCATCGTAAGAATGTTCCAAAATGATGCGTAAGCGGCGCTCACTCTTGCGCAACGCCACTTCTACTTTGTTGCGTTCGATTGCATACTGCAAGCAACGAAAAACAGAATCGTCACCAGCCAGTCCTTTAATAAGATAGTCTTGCGCGCCATTTTTCAACGCTTCAATCGCAATGTCCTGGTCGTCCAAACCGGTGAAGACAACCGTTGGAACGCCAGAAGCGATCTGTCGAATTTTGTAAAAAGTCTCGATGCCGTTACTGTCAGGCAAGGATAAGTCGAGCAGCACAACGTCGATCGTGTCTCGTCGCAGGTATTGAATCGCCTCATCCAATGTAGACGCGCAATTCACGTCCAATCCGCGACGTTGCAGACTTATACGCGCGAACGTCGACTGCGTCGGATTATCTTCGACGACCAGCACTCGCATTAGCGCTTACTCCCGATTTTATTCACTCTGTAGCTCTGCATTAGGTGTTAAGGCGAGAACTTCGTACAGAAGTTCCCAAAAGCTGGAAACAGGGTAGCAGAGGGCTTAGGACCGAATATTAAACCGGGCTTGACGTCCTGTCGACTTTTAGCTCAGCAGCAGCTATTCAATCTCGACTGTTGCGGCTGCAGTGCCGGCTGCTGATGACGCTCCAACGGGACCCATCGGTCTGGCGAATCCTGCTGTCGCCCGACCCGGTTTTGAGAACGACCCTCCGCTGCTGACTGGCCCATCCGTACCCAATCTTCTTACGAAATGGGTGATTTTGCCAGTGCCAGAAACTCCCACGGGCACGCCAGTTTTTATAGCGATGGGGGTTGCATCGGAACTGACAACAACCAAGTTGCCCCTATTTGTCCCGAGATGTGTTGGCATATGCGCTACATTTGTAGAACTTCCTCTTTTCTTGAACATAACCTGGCTCCTGGTAAGTATCCGAAGTCTATTGGGCCTTCAAATGGATTCACAGGCACAATTCCCTAGCTTTCAAGCAGTGATGCCGCTAACTCTTCCGTGGTATGAAAACTTTGGATCCTGATGGAGGTGTGAAATGTCGCCGCAAAAAGATGATTCGGGCAAACCAGCCAAGAAAGACGCCTCGGCGGTTCTTCACGACAACACGATATCTCCTAGAGACAACCGAAAAGAGCGCGGCAAGGCGCTGAAAGCGGCATTCCCTCACAAGCTTCATGCACCCTGGAATCCTTCGCCAACAAGGCGAGATCCGATAACCGTGTTGGAAGAATCCAACATCGGTCGCATTGAGGAATTGGCACCACTTCGCTACGGAAGAATGGTGCAATCACCGTTTACGTTCTATCGCGGCGCTTCTTCAATTATGGCGGAAGATTTGTCGATTACACCCAACACCGGCATTCGAGTTCAGGCATGCGGCGATTGTCACCTTTTAAATTTTGGTGCTTTTGCGACACCAGAAAGGAACATTGTTTTTGATATAAACGACTTCGACGAAACGCTCCCTGCGCCCTGGGAATGGGATTTGAAGCGGCTCGCCGTCAGTTTCGTTCTAGCTGCGCACGATAATAATTTGAATCCAAAATATGGAGAGCAAGCAGCGCAGGCAGTTGCTCGTTCGTATCGTGAGCGCATGGGCGAGTTTGCGAAGATGAGCATCCTCGATGTCTGGTATGCGGCGGTCGACTGGAAAAGTGTAATCGAACGCACGACTGACGTTGACCTGCAAAAGCAGCATAAAAAGCAGCTGAAGAAGGCAATGAAGCGAACAATTCAAGACTATTACTTTCCGAAAATGACGCAACAAATAAATGGTGCGTACAAAATCAAAGACGCACCGCCGACTATATATCACTTTCCAGAGAGCGAGCAAGATGCCTGGCAAGAACGCATCATGCAAGCCTTTGCAAAATATCAAACGACTCTGCAAGAGGATCGACAGAGATTATTCAATCGATACAGACTATCTGACTTTGCCATCAAAGTTGTTGGAATTGGCAGCGTCGGAACGATGTGTGCCGTTGCAGTAATGCTCGCACCAGACGATGAACCATTGCTGCTGCAAATCAAAGAAGCACGTGCATCAGTGCTCGAGCCATATGCAGGCAAAAGCGAATTCGAGAACCATGGTCAGCGGGTCGTGGCTGGTCAGCGCATCGTGCAATCGGCAAGCGATATCTTTTTAGGTTGGACATCCTTTGATGATGGAAGGCACTTCTATATCAGACAATTGAGAGACACCAAGGTCAAACCCGAACCGGAACTCTGGCAGGGTCCACAGCTGCTAGAAATTGCAGAAACGCTGGGAGCTGTTCTGGCGCGTGCTCATGCAAGATCTGGAGACGCCGCCTACATCCGTGGCTATCTCGGCAGCGATCCAACTTTCGACGAAGCAATTGCAGAATTCTCGCTAGCCTATGCAACTCAATCAGTGAAGGATCATGGGATGCTAGTCGAAGCAGTTAAATCTGGTCGAATCAAAGCTTTGATTGAAACGCCGTCGTAGGCATTTTCCGGAATAGAAATTACTCTCTTTGAAGAATACAAGTTCAGGAGAAGCGCCGTCGACGTGACTAATAAGCCCAGCGAAGCAAAGTTGCGCCTGCGCTGAAACCAGCTCCCATCGAGGCCAATAATACAAGATCACCTTTCTTGAGCATGCCTTTTTCGAGCGCGGAGTGCATCGCCAGTGGTATCGTGCCAGCAGTGGTATTGCCGTATTCGTCAATATTGACTACAACTCTGTCCATCGTCATACCGAGGCGTTCCATCGCCGAAGTGATAATACGCAGATTGGCTTGGTGTGGGATAAACAGGTCGACATCTTTTCCAGTCAAGCCGTTTCGCTCCAAGACGCGTGTGCACATTTCTGCCATCTTTCTAGTGGCAAATTTGAACACAGCTGGTCCGTCTTGATGAACGTAATGCATGCGCTTATCGATCGTTTCGTGGGTCGTCGGGTTGCGACTTCCGCCGGCAGGCAGACAGAGTGAAACTCCGCCAGAGCCGTCGACTTCATGTACAAAATCAATCACACCAAATTCTTCGCCAGCGGCGCAAGGCTGAATCAAGGCAGCGCCACCACCGTCACCAAATATGATGCAGGTTTGACGGTCGGTGTAATCGATAATTGACGACATCACATCGACGCCAATCACGACTACATTTTGATGAGCGCCGGTGCGAACGAACTGAGCACCCACTTGTAAGGCATAGAGAAAGCCGGAGCAGGCAATCGACATGTCGAAGCCCCAGGCTTTGGTCGCGCCCACGTTGTTCTGTACGAGACAAGCAGTGGCTGGTAGCTGCATGTCGGGAGTAATCGTCGCCACGATTATCAGGTCTATATCAGTTGCTTTGATTTCGCTCTTAGCGATGAGCTCTTTGACAGCTTCTGTGGCCAGGTCAGACGATGCAACGCCCTTTTCAGCGATATGACGCTGGCGAATGCCGGTTCGCTCAACAATCCACTGATCGGACGTTTCCACCATGCCCTCGAGGTCTTTGTTTGAAAGAATCCCGGGCGGAACACAAGCTCCAACCGCACTGATCTTTGGTATTGGCACTAATAAACTCCTGATCCGCAGCTACTACTGATGTAGAAGCATCTTTGCATTCCGAACTTCATAAGATACACGATCTATCGCGAATGTCTCTACATACGTGACGTTTCTTCGTCAATAAAACGGCAACAGAAACGGCGCTCTACGCGTCTAGTCAAGCGACCGCTCGATAAAATCGCTGTCATGCCGGTTATATCGCTCAAAAACTTCGCTCAGATCTCAAAAACTCAGCCGAAAGCCTTAACCACTTCATAATTGATTCGGCCTCATAATACGGAAGCGAACTAGCTTATAGGAGTACTGAAAATGTATTGCAAGCAATGTGGCAAAGAGATCAACGATGGATCTTCATACTGTTCGTACTGCGGCTCTGGAACTGGAATCAACTGGATGACAATGTTCCTCGCCGGCACAATCAGCCTGAGATAAGGCACTCACCAGCTAGATAGATTTAACCCAATAACCATATATGGTGGCGCGATCAATCCCACCAGAAGTGCCATACCCGCCCGTTGAGCAACTCAGCAGCCAGGCTTGGAACGCTTCCGGCGCCTTGATCGACGCTATCAGGGCAGTAGACAAACTGCTCGCGTGCAAGTTCTAGCGCCTCATCGCGAGTGCTGGGAGGCTTCCCTACCCGCATTTCGATTGTGGCTCGGCCGATTGAAATGATTTCGGCGTCATGCATTTTGAACCATCGCTTCGAAAAACCGACATGCACTTGAGGGACTGGGCAATCATTCCATCCGCCGTAGAGCAATTTCGCGGGAACCTCCCACGAATAATCTGCACGCACCAAAATAATAAACACAGACTCCAGTTCGCGGCTGCCGGTGTCAGGGTCCCAGGTCTGCAATGCCTGTAATTTATCATCGGGCACAACATCGAATGGCCAGTCGCTCTCTTCGAACTCTTCATCGATTTCTTGATTGATAGCGCACTTCAAATCTAGCCACTTGTCCATATTCATCTTTTCGCCGGTGACTATGAAGTCTGCCAGGGAGGGTTTGACGATGCCGCTGCCGTCGAGATCTAATGGTTCAGATGCACCTTCTAGTGCTTTTAACTCGCGAATAATGCGCACTATGCTGTCGGTTTCATCAACAACAATGTCGCCACTGCTATACGATTTCTTGCGCGGAGCCCAAGTTCTGGCGGTGTTATCGAATTCAAGATGACAAGACAAGTTATCGACTATTCCATCTAATTCGTCTTCATCTGCGACGATTACTGGCCAATAACCGGTATCAATAGAGATACCGCGAAGCTGTCGCCACAATTGTTCGGCTTGGCTTCCTTTTACGACCAGCGTATAAATAATGTCGATGAGCGGCCAATTGAGCTGGCCAAGAGAGCTTGAATCGATATCAGCCGCTTTCAATTTAGCAATCAGATCGACAACGTTTGCGTCTGGGTTCTCTCCAATCAGCTCGGGAGCGGGATTCAGCGTACCTTGACGATCGCCACAAACCCACTTACTGACTTCCATTTTTGTCTCCTTGGCTGAAAATCAGATCGTACGAAGTATTGCGTGCAGATTCAACAGCCTGGAGCAACTAACAACTGCAATCGCCGCAACCGCCAGCACAGTCTCCGCATCCGCCCGCGCAGTCAGCGCAATCTCCGCATCCGCTGCAGCAATCACCGGCAGCAGCACAATCGGACCCAGAACAACAATCGACTCCGGCACAACAATCAATACCTGCACAATCGCCGCTTCCGCAATCACCACAGCAGGTCACACAATCACAACAATCTTCGGCGCAAGCAATGTCTTCACAAATATTGCAAGCGCAGTTTGCACACAAATTACATCCACAATTCATCGCCAGTTGATTGCAGAAATAGTTACTTGGATATTGTTGAATCGGAACACCAGGTCTACGTCTTCTTCTCGAAAAGTTCTGCGGCTGATCCTGAGGATCCGGCGCTTGAGGATCGTGAGGAGCATTGGGATCAGCGTTTGGATCTGAATTCGGATCGGGTGTTTCAACCAGATCAGGGAGGGTTTCAGAAGGCTCTTTCTCCCCAAACCTACGACGCCTCCGCCCGCCCCATCTGCGACCGCGATCACCGCCGCCTGAGGCTGCACCACCGCCATCATAGCTGCCGGATCCACTGCTGCTGCTGCTCCCGCCGGTTTCACTTCCACTGCCTCCACTATCACCGGCATCGCCAGCGCCGGAAGTGCCACCACCACCGATGCCGCCGCTGCCGCTGCCGGCACTCATTGCAAAAGCGTAGTTTAACTTCTGCGGAGCCAGCCAAAGCAAGTCACTGACAAGCGCTCCCCAGGCTATAAGATTGAAAGGCAATCCAAAAACTTGCTCTCTCGTTTTTGCCTGACGAGCATGATAGGGAAACAAAAATGCAACGATGTATAAATAGAAATTGATAAAGACATCTGGTATAGATTTTGAATCGGCTTGCAGCCTTTGCGAAATTTCGAAAGCAGTTTCGCGTTTCTGCTGAAGATTCAAGCGAGCGTTATTGCACGCCTTCGCTGACAGTTTAACCGACTGCTTTACTGTCGAACACGTGTGAGCATGGGCACTGCAAACTGAGCGAAGATACTCCTGCCAATCTGTGCCGAGTTTGTCGGTAATGTTCTGAAGCAATCGCGAGCGAAACTGTTGACGAAGTGACGCTTCGATGTTCAACTTATCCAGCGCCTGCTCGATCGACATCGCCAACGATTGCAAGTAAGGATAGACGTCTTGCCTGCAGTGCTCGGGAAGAGTTGTCGAGTCGATACTGTAAGCAACTGCAAACGGATTGAACTCTTTCCTGCGCATGTCTTTAGCAAAATCGTCGATAGCATCAAGCACATAGACTAATTTTCCAAAAGCGGCGCCGAGTTTTCGCATCTCAGCTAGATTGGCTTCGTCTGCGCATCCGACTGCGCGTGCGCCGCTCTCGAATACAATTGCAGTCATATGCGCCGTCGGTTTGGCGCAATAATCAATCAGTTGCCGCGGGAAATGTGTTTCAGCGTATTCACCCGAAAATCGCTCGTGCTCAAGTTGTTTCTCAAACCAGCGCCACAACTCATCCAGAGGAAATGACATGGACTCCAATGCCGTTGATGCTTGTTCGAATTTTTTGGAAAACAACTTGCGCACTGTTTTCCAATGCTTCTTCTCAGAATCTATAATATGGTCTGTCAATTTAAATTCGGTCAGCACCATCGTCACGTTCGCAGCGATGGTGAGCGACAAGGGCATCTCACGCGGATCTGCCGGCAAAGCGAAGCAGTTGAAGGATTGGTATTCTTTCTTCCAATCCGAAATATCTGTTTTGGCGGGCGTAACTGCAGACAGAACTTCAGCTAAGAAAACGGCATCATTGTTGAGTAGAAATCTGGATGCTTGCCCAAACAACGCACCCATCGTTTTGCACGTGCCGCAGTAATGCAGTCTATATTCGTACTTCTGTTCATCACTCTGAGAACAGGAACGATTTTTCATGACGCCGAACATGATGCACCTTCAGGAACGCTTTCTACTTATTGGCTAGCCGGATGACCTGAATTAGCTGGTCCTCCTGGCTTTGCTGATTTCGCGTCCGGCTTTGCTCCAGATTTCGCAGCTGGCTTTGCACCAGGTTTGGCGTCCGACTTAGCTCCTGGTTTTGCACCAGGCTTACTGCCATCGTGAGCTGCCTTTCCAGCGACAGCTGTGCCATGCACCGCACTCTTGCTGTCAACTTTTTTCGTTTCGGTTGCCGTGGTTGTAGTTTCAGTTTCCACCTTGGGTTTGACTGCAACCGGTTTTACATACTTGGGCAAATTCGGATCGACAATCAAAACATGGCGACTATTCAAACCAAGTGCATAGCCGATAAACAGTCCGTTCAAGGTGACCAGACAGCAGATAAAATAGAATTTGATTCTACTGATTTTATCCACGTTAGTTGCTCTTCGTGAATTTCATAGTCTGTGTGTTGTTCTCGGTTTGAGCTGCATTGCGCTGATAGCTCAATACTACGTCGGAAGGTTTGTAGTTTTCGGAAATAGTTGGACCAGAAATCAAATTCAAAACCAACTTTTTGCTGTCATCACCTTTGTGAGCATTGAATTTTTCTTCTAGTTCTTGCGCATTGAAGGTAATCGAGTTGTCGCCCTTCTTCAGCAACCTGGTGATGTCTACAGCCTTGCCGGGAGCAAAGAAATTATCGACGTCTTGATCGTTGACATTCACTTTGATCGAATAACCGATGTAGTCAGATCCGCTTGATGCGATCCAGAATTTCTTGCCGTGCTTTTTAGTAGCCGCAGGCACCGGCGTGACAGTGACAGTCTCTTCGGGCTGCTGTTCTTCTTCAGCGGTTTCAGGCTTGCTGTCACCTGGTTTCGTCGTCACCGTATTCGGTGCGGCTGGCTTTGCACCAGGAGTTCCAGGTCCTACCATTTGCACGGGTGCCATGCGCTGAATCGTTCCAAACCAATATCCGCCGCCTCCCGCTGCTCCAAGCATGAGCAGCAACAAAAGAAGATCTCCGATCGCCCTGACGATTCCACTTCCAGCGTTGGCAATGGCACTCTTCGGCTTCTGGGTCATTTCGATTTAGCTCCGATAATTCGCACAGTTTGCATTATAGCCTTACCACCAGCTGCCCAATTCTAAGCTATGACAAGACGCCGAACAACGCGGAAAACCCTGAGCCGAAACCCTCCATCTATGCCTCGGCACGAACAAAACGAGCCAAGAAAATCATGCTTATTAAGAGAATAGAAAGAAGTGCCAATGCAATTCTCAAAGTCAAAATCTCTGCCGCGAAACCGATTATTGGCGGGCCTGCTAAGAGCCCGAAATAGCCGACTAGAGCGACTGTAGCGATGGTGGGACCGGGCTCCATATCTGGTGCGTTACCGGCAGCGGTAAAGCAGATGGGCACTATGTTAGAAACGCCCAAACCGATCGCGGCAAAACCTAGCAATGCGCAAATCGGAATTGCCGGAAAAATTATGAGACACAAGCCAAGAAGTGCAACAGCGCAGCCGTAGCGAACCATTGGACCAGCGCCGAACCTCAAATTGAGTTTGTCTCCGAAGAGGCGCCCTACAGTCATCGCCACTGAGAACGAAGCATAACCGAGCGCGGCGAATCCAGCGTCAGTCTTGAGTGTCTGTTGCAAGAAAACGCCGCTCCAATCTCCCATCGCGCCTTCTACAAGAAAGCAGCAAAACATCATCACACTCAAAGCCAACAAATAGTTGGAGCTAAGTAAAAGTTTGAGTGTTTCAACATGAATTGATCCACTGACTTTGGCTCCTGTTGCGTCGGCAGAAGCTGGCAGCAACCAATTTTTGCAGAAGAGTCCTGCGAGCAAAAGAACGGTCGCACTAATCGGAAAGTGCATTTCTGGATTTACTTTCAGCCCAGCCATCAGCGCTCCCAGACAGGCTCCAGCAATTCCTCCGATGCTGAACAAAGCATGGAATGACGACATGATCGGGCGTTCATAGGCGCGTTCGACTGCGACTGCATGTGCGTTCATAGACACATCCATAGAGCCGGCAAACAAACCCAACGCAATTACAGAGGCGGAAAGGTAAACCAGATTCGGAGCGTAGGCAGGCAGAACCAGCGACAAGCAAGTGAATATAAGAGTCCAGACGATCACCGGACGGCTCCCAAACCGAGCGGAAAGGGCGCCCGCAAACGACATTGCAGCCAGAGCGCCGAACGCCATGCTCAACAAGGCGATGCCAAGACTTCCTGTGCCCAACGCCAACTTCATTTGAATTGCCGGGATGCGCGACGCCCAAGTGGCTACCACAGCCCCGTTGATGAAAAAGACAAGACCAACTGCGAACCGCGCCTTGGCGGGCTCGACAGCCGTGGATTGAGCAACAAGAGGTTCCGATGACAAAGAGCAAGCTTCCCAAAGAAGCCTATTCTATCAGATGTTACAGGTTCTATTGTTCGAGCTGTAGCACCACATCTGGTGCATAGATCGTCGCTATCGCATTGCTAAAATAATTCGTCGCCGAAAAAACGCTCGCGTCCATACCATTTGCAACGATGACATTGACGATGACTGAAAGAGCAATTCCTCCAAACGCACTGGCAGAGCCAACATACACATGAGTCTTACCGAAATTAGACTCTTGAGTCATTTTGACCAAACCATAAATGAGGAATGGAACGCCGCAAGCAATTCCTAAAACTTCAATGGTGTTAGACAGCGCAACCACAAGCGTCTGCAAATTCATGGTAGAAAGCAAGAATATTACCGGTATAGCGGCGAAGGTTGGATTGACACTTCGAAGTGTCAACTTTGGAGCAGATGCGCTGGCGCTGGTGCCTCTGGTTCTGGTCAGACATTGCTCGGTGATTTCGTTGACGGAAAATGCCATGGCGATAAAGGAAATAAGACCGACAGTAAATTGATTCTGAGAGCAAATTGGATAACCGCTTATCATCAGCAGAGCAAGGGAGGCCCCGAGACCTTTAGCAAACGCCGTAACGACTCGCAGTGGTTTCGATTTAACGAAGCAATAGTCAAAATTGAGAGCGTCTGGAACTCCTTCTGAACACTTGTAACTGGGAGCCTGACTTTCTTTAATTTCAATGACAATCATAAGATCCACCAGAAAATACAGAGTCAGCCGCGTCGTAAAAAACGACACGACAGCACTGCGTTGAGCAGAACCAAGACACGAGAAAGTAAGTCTTTCGACCGGTCTAAAAATTTAGCTTTAGTAAGTGATTCCAAAACCCAGGAAAAAGCCCTGAGCACGACAACTTTATCTGAACCTGGCGCAGCTGTCAAGTTGGCGCACTACACTCTGAACGTGCTAATAAGTTGTTGAAATGAGGTTTTCGGGCGTCCTCCCAATTCGGAATACGAAAGTAATGACTAGACCAGCGATAGCAATACCGTTAGACAAGCAGTCTCGACCGATGAAACAGCTCGTTGAAATTGATTTCCACGAAGTTTGGGCTCCCAATTCGCAACTGCCAGAACGCGGAGTTCTCGCCGTTTTTGTCAGTCAAGACATCGATAAATGTCAGGCGAAAGACAAAAACTGCTTCCAGGTGGTTTGGCTAGTAGACTCGTCTCAGACACCAAATGTGGTGACTAATGCAACCACGCAGAACAAAGTGCATGCAGACGGATCGATCGAGACTGGCGTAGAAGGTTGTTCTCTTCTGGGCAATGAGCACCCGAAATTAAACGAAGCGAAGGCTGTATGTGCATTTTCAGCTAACGGCATCACATACAATGAAGCACGAGCTCGTGATGATTGCTATTCTCATCTGGTCTCTCAGGCTCCGAACTGGCGGCTACTCCTGCGTTTGCTGAAAAACTCGACTGACTACCTACTCTTGATCCACGAAGATGATTTTGCCGAAACGAGACTGGAAAGAGCATGGCTTGTTAGACTTAAAAGGGAATAGTTGAACTGTAGCTGCGTCAAGGCGGAATTCATTTGAGCAAAACTCGCCACATCTTCTCAATTCTTCTTGTCGGCACTCTTTATTGCCAAATGCCTTACGCCATTGGCGATTCCGCTCTCAATGATGGAATCGCACTCTACAACAAGCGAGAATACAAAAAAGCTGTCGACGCGCTGACGAAATCTGCCGCGGCTAATCCAAATTTGCCAACCCCGCTCTACTATCAGGCGCTCTCCTACTATCAGCTTGGAGACCCGGCCAAGGCAAAGATTCTCTACAGCACCATTGTTCGCAAATTTCCGTCATCAGATGAAGCGAAATTTGCCGCCACCTATCTGCAACGGGTCGATCCCAAATACGTAAACACAGTGGGAGCGCCACCGGTATCGAGGTCGGCAACATCTGCAGCGCCTTCGACAGCGGCGTCAGCTGCACCGATAGGTGATATGACAAGTTTCGATGCAGCCAACGCGACCATAGAAGATTTGGGCAAGCTTCCAGACACTGCCAGCGTGCCGTTTTCGCACGGCAACGGCGGTCACTTGATGGTCGATACGCAGATCAATGGCAGGACAGTGAAAATGATGTTCGATACTGGTGCGTCGACGTGCCTGATTGGAAAGAATCAGTTAGAGTCGGCCGGCGTTATGGGCAACGTTATCCAGGGTCAACGAACTCGCATGGGCGGAGTGGGCAACACCGTCAATTCTGCGGCGCCGATGATCGTCGATTTAAAAGTAGGTGGAATTCAGCGACACATGCCAATCATGGTGCAAGATCATTTCGATCTGCCACCACTGCTGGGGCAAACATTTTACAACGGCTATCAGTACGATATCGACAACCAATCAGGCGTGATCCGTTTCACCAAGAAGGGATCTAGCAGAAACAGCGTTGGCTTTGACTCAATTGAAGTGCCGTTCGAAACGGTAGGCAATAATCTTGTAGTCGTCGCGCAAATCAACGGGCACAACTGTCCAATGTACTTTGACACTGGTGCAGCTATAAATTTGTTCGACATGCGCACGTTCTTATCGATGGGCTTGTCCATACCCTCTGACGCAACTGCAACGATGGTTGGCGGGGTTGGTGGGTATGTGCCGGGCTACATGTTCACTATCAGCTCGATGCGCCTCGGCTCCATCCAAAAGAACAATCTTCCGGTCACAGTCGTAACAAGTGGAGGTCCACCGCTTCCACTGCTTGGACAGCCGTTCTTACGCGATCGTCGTTTCACCATCGATAACGACAAGAAGGTTATTCGATTCTCGCGTTAAGATATCGTTAGTGTCCGGAGCCTACGCCTGCGTAGACTGGGTCTCTCGAAATTTGACCTTTCTGATAGTCAGGGTTGTTGAGCAATTCTTGACCAACTTCTTTCCACTGAGGCAAGAGGTGCCCTGACTGACCCGAGAAGAATTGTTGATAAGTTTCGCCGGGCGCCATGTAACCCAATACTTGTGCAGTAGCTGGGTTTCGGATTTGCGTCCAGTCTGGTCCGACTTGATACTGTGGATTGCCTTCAGGGGCATTGCGTGTCATCTGAGGGTTGCCCTGCTGGTCCATCTGAGTGCCTGGTCCGCCCAGTTGTGGGTTGCCCCTGTTGGCTCCAGATCGGCTCCACTCTGCGCCTAAGAATTCATCACGTCCCCAGGCAGAAGGCAGATAGCTACCATGACCTGTGGTCAAGCCTTTGTCGCGGATATCGAAGATGCCGCTGTTGATGCGATTCTGATACTCGAACTCATCGAATGGTGGAGGACCTTCGTGTCCTTCATCACCGTAGATGAGATCTGCATTTCCAGCTGCTTGTCTGACGAAGCTGTCCATCGATGTTGGTGGCAAGCCTTTGTTATTCAGCTGAGCCATCGCCGGCGCAACCAGAGATGCGCTCAGGCAGAGACCGAAGAGGAGCTTGGCAAGAAATGTATTTTTCATTTGCACCTTCGCATGAAAACTAACATAGCACCACATATGGTGCTTTGGCATTGCCAACTTGGAAAAGCCCAAATCGCAGATGCAACTCAACGGTCAACTAATGATCGGAAAAGGCTGGTAAGTGTTGAGTGCCTTATATAATGAATGAATTATCATTAAATGTCAAGTGAGAATGCCAGTTTACGGGCTTCCCGTCACAAATCGCCTCACATGATACCCTGTTTGTCCCACGGCGGTTCTTCAAGGGTTTCACGGTTAAACGATGAATATTGTGGTGGTCAACTCCGGCTCGAGCAGCCTCAAGATGTCCATGTTTCAGACCAGAGACGCCGAGGTGCCCATGCAGGCAGCCTGGGAGCTCGAACAAGACGTCGACTGGCAGAACGAAAGCCCCGAAACTATCGAGAAAAAAATCAACAAAACGCTCGAGACACTGTGGCAGGGCGAGCGCGCACTCCTCACCAGCCGCGATCAAATTGACTTCGTCGGACACCGCATCGTGCATGGGGGTTCACAATATCTCGCGCCGGTCGAACTGAAAGCCGAAGTCGTAAATGACCTGTCGAAACTCAATGAATTTGCGCCTTTGCACAATCCCATCAACTTGAGCGCGTTGAAGCTAGCGCTGAAAATACTACCCAAAGCCAGGCACATTGGCGTTTTCGATACAGCCTTCCACTCTACATTGAAGCCAGAAGCGGCTGTTTATCCGGGACCTTACTCCTGGTATGCGGATCTGAAAATCAAAAAGTATGGCTTTCACGGCATCAGTCATAAATATTGCAGCGATAAAGCGGCGCAGATACTGGGTCGCAGCGGATTGCGAATCGTCTCATGTCACCTCGGCGGAGGATGTTCACTGGCAGCCGTGCTCGACGGAGTCAGCGTCGACACGACCATGGGTTTCACACCTCTGGATGGGCTGATGATGCGATCCCGCAGCGGCGCCATCGACCCTGGCATTCTCATCTACCTGCTCAGAAACAACAAATATAGCGTTGACGAATTAGACCACGTGCTCAACAAAGAGTCAGGAATGAAGGGAATCTTCGAGTGCTCCGCCGATTTACGCGACATAACTAAAGCCATGCTGGCAGGCGATGAGCGGGCCAAACTGACGTTCGACATGTTCGTGCACCGATTGTCTGGCAGCATCGCGGCCATGGTAACGGCGCTAGGTGGGCTCGATGTCTTGCTATTCACAGGCGGAATTGGCGAGCACAGCTCATACGTGCGAGCCGCTGCGTGTAAAAAACTCTCGTATCTGAATTTGGCGTTGGATGAAAAACTAAACGACGCTTACCCTGTAGATACAGATGTAGCAACGGCGACTTCGCAAACGCGCATCCTTGTGATAAAAGCTCGTGAAGACTGGCAAATAGCTACTGAATGTGCCAGTTTTACCTGACGCCGACCTCAGTTTTGAATCTCATAATTTCACGAAAGAAGTCACCTTTTCGTCACACTTACAAACTAAATTCAGATCATCAAGCAGGCATTTGAGGAATTTAGATGAGCGTAGTGCTACCAGCGTATTTCGGACAACAAGCGGCTCTCGGCAAATACGAGCTGTCTGACTTTGAAGGAACCAATTCCACTCGCCTGGTTGATGGCACCAAAATGCAACTCAACGAAGAAGGTCGTGTCTGTCAGATCGAGTACCCGAGCGGTGCGACGGTGCGCCGACATCAGAAGTATGTTCTCGTGCGTTCGAACAATTCTAGTTATTGGTTCGGCGACAGCAACGGTCGGTGGTATCCGATCGATTAGTTCCTGGCAATTAATCCATCGCGATTGTTTGTCGCGACAGATCATCGAGATAGGTTCATCGCGAAACTGTAGGCACCGTATTTAGTGCGCTATTGAAATAAATCTTTGCGCAGCTTGCGGGGATTTTGCCATCCCATCTCGTCTAATGCTGTATCGAAATCGACTCTGCTGCGGTTGCAATAGTTTAGCGCGATGATACACTGCTCCAACTTCAAGAAACCTTCGCGAATCATGGGCAGGCAGATGACAGCCGCATCGAAAGTGCCTTTATCCAGCTTGTTTGCAGACTGCAAGAGCTGAGCCATATCTCCGCCGACTTTCGCCCGCGTGGCAGCGGCTGCGTTGATGTCACTTTCAGTCAGCAAGCCAGCTTTGACCAACAAATCGAATGCCGCTTTCGCTTGCGCGCCGCTATGAGCACGCACTTCGTTCGGCTTCTTTTTCTGCACTGGCGGCAAAACTACATCGTCGAAATCTGTGAGATATTCTCCGATTGCTTGACCTTTAGAGTGGAATTTGAACATGCCTTTAGCCGCTTGTTCCGGCGAGCATAAGCCTTCCTCAACCATACTCTGAAGCTTCAAGGCCGCGTCCAATGTTGTTTCTGAAATCAAGGTCGATTCCAAAAGCAGCTTTCCAAGCTGAATCTTATTCTGCTTCGAGACCAGGTTGTAATCGATCTGCATCTTCGCAGGCGCAGCTGGTGCGGGTGCAGGAGCCGGTTCGATCGGTGCCGGCGCTGGCGCAGGTGCACCCTGGGGAGGGTATGGACCGGGTTGTTGCGGATAGTTCGGCTGACCCTGCTGCGGATACCAGCCACCTGGCGGCATCGGCGGGTAAGGCTGACCTGGATAATAAGGTGGATAGCCGTATTGCGCCGCCATGTTCGGGTCCATCGGCGGATAGGGCATGTTCGGGTCCATCGGGTAACCCGGCATCGGATAAGGCATCGGCGGGTAGTAACCAGGTGGAGGCATCTGTGGCACAGGCGCGACCGGCTCGGGCGGAGGTGGCGGCGGCGGAGGCGGCTCTGGCGCCTGCTTCATAATCGGATCGCCTAATGTAGACATGCATACTACGTCGTACATTATCGGAATATCGCCGGGCGCGTACGGGTTAGCCCAGTGCAGCTTTGACTCTTGACCATACTGTTCAGAGAGCGACCAGATTGGACCATCGCCGTTCGACTGCCATTCAACGCCCAAAATCCACAACTGCATCGGCTTATTGCCCTGCCAGGGCAACTCGACCAGACAACCACGACGCCCTTTAGCTTCATTCAGCTGCGCTTCAACGGAATAAAGCGACGGAATCTTAGACTCGATATCGAGTCTCAAACGGTTCGTATTGCGCTGCTCGGGCTTGGGTTTGTACATATCGGCTCATTGGCTCCGGTTATTTTATTCCCGAAGAACAGAAACACTATCAATAAAGTATAGCGGCGTCTTAGTATTTTCGGCGCAGACCGCCAGCACTTTGACAACAGCGCTCAAGCGCATGACATTACCCTTGGTGGCAAGACTTGTCAAACCACGCGCACCTGGCATGATTCCAGGGTCGAAGCGTATCGGATATACAAAATCAGCTGTCCGCATATTAACGTTGACACAGTTTTGTTCATCATTGCCAAGAAGATCGTAAAATATGGCAGTCCAATAATCATCCCGCTTCGCAACTGTTTTGTGGAACTGCTCCCGCTCAGTTGCTGCAAATCTGCCACATCATGAGGGAATTATGACCAGTCACCTGCACATCCGCAGTCAACTCGAGGACGGCCAAGACGGCATTATAACCACCGTCAGAAGCGAAGACGTGGGCTGGAAATCGCTCAACATGCAGGTTCGCAGATTGAGCCGAGGCGAGCAAATCTGGTGTCACGAAACCGGAGAAAACGAGCTGGTTCTGGTCGTTCTCGCTGGTCGTTGCACGGTTCGCTCGAATAAAGGCAACTGGCTTGAACTGGGGCGAAGAGCCAGCGTCTTTGAAGGAATGCCCTACGCACTCTACCTTCCACGCCACTGCGAATTCGAATTGGCGGCGCAAACAGATCATGTTGAAGTGGCGGCAGCATGGACTCCGACTGACGAAGACCATCCGGCTCAGCTGATTACACCAGAGCAATCAAAGATTGAAATTCGCGGTGGCGGCAATGCCACACGACAAATAAACAGCATCGTTCCACCGGGATTCGACTGTCACAAGCTGGTTTGCGTAGAAGTCTTCACGCCTGGTGGCAACTGGAGCAGCTATCCTCCACACAAACACGATCTACACAAAGAAGTCCAAGATCAGCTAGTAGAGGCAGATTTGGAAGAAATCTATTTCTACAAATTCAATCGAAAAGGAGCGTTTGCGTGCCAGCGCGTCTATACCGACGACCGCTCACTAGACGAGTCGATCGTTGCCACAAACAATGATGTAGTCTTGATTCCGGAGGGCTACCATCCAGTTTCGGCAGCGTATGGCTACGACTGCTATTACCTCAATTTTCTCGCAGGCAGCGCCCAATCTCTGGCCGCCACAGATGACCCAGAACACGCGTGGACGAGACAGACCTGGAACACGAAAGATCCTCGCGTGCCGCTTGTGACTCACGCCATGGAGGAGCTGGTCAACTCATGAGTGAAAAAACTTACGACTTGATTTGCATGGGTCGCAGCTCGATCGATCTGTACTCCAACGACAGCGGCGCACCGTTTAAAGACATCGCAAGTTTTTCAAGCTTCGTTGGTGGTTGCCCTACCAACATTGCCGTCGGCACTAAGCGGCTCGGGCTCGAATCAGTTTTGTTGACGGCTGTTGGCGATGACCCAGTTGGCGATTTCATTCTCAACTTTCTTCAAGCAGAAGGCGTTGAAAGCAAGTTCATTCCGCGTAAAAATGGCTTCCGCAGCAGCGCCGTGCTGTTAGGAATAGAACCACCTGATAAATTTCCGCTGGTTTTTTACCGCGAAAATTGTGCTGATTTTCAACTGACGATCGACGACGTCGACAACACGCCTATCGAAGACGCGCGGGCTATCTTGGTTTCAGGAACCGGATTAAGCCGTGAGCCAAGTAGAAGTGCCACAATGTATGCAATCGAAAAAGCTCGTGCGGCAAAAGTCACTGTCTTTCTCGATTTAGATTTCAGAGCCGACCAGTGGACGAACGCTCCATCGGCAGACGTTCGCGCATACGGCGTTACTGTGCGCAGTTTGCTGCATCAAGTCGATTTCGTCATCGGCACTCAAGAAGAAATAAATGCAGCAATGTTGAAAGACAAATCGCAAGTGACAGTGATAGATTCCAAAGTTTCGGCACCAGAAGTCAGGGGTAATGTTGCAGATGGCATCGACGCATTGTTGAACGCCGGTCCTAAAGCAGTTATCGAAAAACGAGGAGCAGACGGCGCGGTCGTGCATCTGCCCACGGGAAAAAGCGAAACTGCGCAACCATTCAAAGTAGAAATCTGCAACGTGCTCGGAGCCGGTGATGCCTTCGCCAGTGGCTTCATATACGGCTACTTGAAAGGTTGGGATTGGCACAAGTGCATTCGCATGGGCAACGCCACCGGAGCCATCGTGGTGACCCGTCAGGGTTGCGCAAACTTCATGCCAACAGAAACAGAAGCTCTCGACTTTGTAACTTTGCATGGCGGTTTTATGGGTGAATCAGCTGGAGTGGCACGATGAAAAAGGAATCTCTGACAAAACATTTGAACGAAATTACCAGGCAGCGCATTGAAGCACCAGATTTGGGCAGGGCAGTTGCCGAAAAGCGCATCCGCAGGGAGTCTCTGACCACAGATGGAAGGCTGAACATTATCGCGGCAGACCATCCAGCCAGAAGAATCACACAAGCAGGAAGCAACCCGATGGCGATGGCCGATCGGCACGACTATCTGCAGAGAATCGCCGAAATCCTTATTGCCGATGCAGCCGACGGTGTTATGGCGACTATGGATGTGCTCGAGGAGCTGCTCATTCTCTCCTATCTGATCGAGCTTGACGGTGGACAATCATTCGTCGACAACAAAGTTCTCATTGCCAGTCTTAATCGTGGAGGGCTATCGAGAAGCGCCTGGGAACTGGATGACCCTGTAACAGGAGCCAACCCGAGAACGTGCGATGAATGGAACTTGGACGGTGGCAAAATGTTGCTTCGTATCGAAGATGAAGATCCAAACTCGTTGAAGACGATGCAGTATTGCGCCGAAGCAATCAATCACCTTCTTTATTTGAATTTGCCTATGTTTCTGGAGCCACTGCCTGTAGTGCGAGAGAAGAGCGGTCTGCTGAAAGTAAAGAAAGACGCGGAGTCACTCGCGACCATCGTTGGAGTGGCCTCTGCGCTGGGTGAAGCAAGCAGTCGCCTCTGGCTCAAGCTGCCCTATTGCGACAAGTTTGACACTGTGGCGAAGAGCACGACACTGCCAATCCTTTTACTTGGCGGCGAATCACAAGACGAAAAAGTGGTGCTCAAAGAAATTAAAACAGCACTCGAAAATTCGCCCAATGTCTGCGGAACGATGATTGGACGCAACGTTTTGTATGCCAAAGATAAGAGTCATGTCGGCATGGCAGAGGAAGTGAATGCGCTGGTGCATGAGCACCTTGTCGTAACCGGACCCTGAGAGGAGATTGTCGTGAAAACAGTAAAGTTGACCATGGCGCAAGCGCTGATCAAGTTTCTCAAAAATCAGTATGCCCAGCGCGACGGAGTTTCTCAGCCATTCTTTGCCGGTTGTTTTGGCATCTTCGGTCACGGCAATTTAGCTGGAGTCGGACAAGCGCTGCAAGAGAATCCCGACTTTATCTACTATCAAAGTCGAAACGAACAAGCCATGGTGCACGCCTCCGTTGCTTATGCACGTGCTAAAAATCGCATGCAAACGCTGGTCTGCACAAGCTCGATCGGTCCTGGCGCAACTAATATGGTTACCGGCGCGGCCCTTGCCACAATCAATCGCTTACCGGTCCTGCTTATTCCCGGAGACATTTTTGCCAGGCGGGATGTCTCGCCAGTGCTTCAGCAACTGGAGTCTGAGCACTCTCAAGACCTGTCTGTAAACGACTGCTTCAAACCAGTGTCGAGATATTGGGACAGAATCAACCGTCCGGAGCAGTTGTTGACAGCGTTGCCCGAGGCGATGCGCGTGCTTACCTCACCAGCAGAGACAGGGGCAGTGACAATTTGCTTGCCCCAGGATGTGCAGGCAGAGGCATACGACTATCCAGAAATCTTTTTCGAGAGACGCGTTTGGAATATACCAAGGTTAAGAGCTGATACTGATTCGATCGAACAAGCAGCTGACTTGATCAAAACGAGCAAACAACCGATTATCGTGTCTGGCGGCGGCACCATATACAGTGAAGCATCGGAGCTCCTGGCAGCTTTTGCTGATGCTGCCTGCATTCCAGTAGTCGAATCGCAAGCAGGAAAAGGTTCGTTGCACTTCGAACATCCACTCTCGCTTGGCGCAATGGGAGTGACTGGCACTCGCGGTGCCAACATCCTCGCCCGGGAAGCAGACCTCGTCATCGGCGTTGGCACCAGATATAGCGATTTCACCACAGCCTCGAAATCAGCCTTCCAAAACCCAGATGTGAAATTCATCAATATAAATGTAATGGATTTTGATTGCCACAAACACAATGCACTAGCCCTTACAGGCGACGCAAGAGCAACACTGCAAGAGCTTCTCCCGCTTGTGAGATCGAACAGTCGCCATAACTATCTAGCGAGAGTGCAGGAGTATCGAGACGACTGGAATGCGATTGTGGAAGGCATCTACAACCCAGAAGACCAACAACCCGAGTCACCTATCAGTCAGGGTGAAGTAATCGGTATCGTCAATGAGCTGTCGGAGCCGACGGATGTTGTAGTTTGCGCTGCCGGAAGTCTGCCGGGTGATTTGCATAAATTGTGGCGAAGCCGCGACCCCAAGGGCTACCACGTTGAATATGGATACTCGTGCATGGGCTACGAAATCGCTGCTGGATTGGGCATCAAAATGGCATCGCCCCACCGCAATGTGTATGTGATGGTGGGCGATGGCTCATATCTGATGATGGCTCAAGAAATAACGACAGCCGTTCAAGAAAGAATCAAAGTAACTATTCTAGTTTTAGACAATCATGGATATGGCAGCATCGGCAGTCTTTCCAAATCACTCGGCAGTGACGGTTTCGGAACATCGTATCGATACCGAGGCGAAGACGGTCAACTGAGTGGCGAATTTTTGCCGATTGATTTTGCCGCCAATGCCACCAGTCTTGGTGCCAAAGTTTTCAAGGCGAACACGAGAAAAGAATTGAGTAAAACCTTTGCTCAGGCGAAACAAGAAGCAGGAGTGACCGTAATCGTAGTTTCAATCACCAGTGACAAGAAGGTTGGCGGCTACGAAACATGGTGGGATGTTCCGATTGCGGAAGTCTCGACAATGGCAGCAGTAGAGCAAGCAAATAAAGACTACGAGGCATCCCGGAAAAAACAGGTTTCATACTTTTCACCGAATCAAGCAAAACTCGAACAAAGGAAAGTTGAAGAGGCAGCAGTCAAATGACAAAAATTAAAATAGCAAACGCGCCTTGCTCCTGGGGCGTACTCGAATTCGAAATGGAACAAGAAGCCAGCAAATTCGATCGAGTTCTGGATGAAATGGTTCAAGCCGGTTACACAGGCACCGAACTCGGTGACTGGGGCTTCATGCCTACAGAACCAAAGCAACTGCAAAGCGAGCTATCTAAGCGAAATTTGAGCATGCTGGCGGCGTTTGTTCCGGTCAACTTAGCCGAACAATCTGCTCATCAGGAAGGCATCGAAACAGCCGTCAAGACAGCCAAGCTGCTAGCAGAAGTAAGCCCTCATCCGTTCATCGTACTCTCAGATGACAACGGCAAGCACGCGGTACGCACGAAGATGGCTGGGCGCATTCAGCCTGAGCATCAGTTGACTGAGAGCCAGTGGAAGATTTTCACGGCTGGTGCAGAGGCAGTAGCACGGGCGGTGCTAGATGAAACTGGTGTCAAAACAGTGTTCCATCATCACTGCGCCGGGTTTATCGAAACTCCAGCCGAAATCGATCGCTTTTTGCAAAGCACAAATCCACTATTGATCGGTCTTTGCCTGGACACTGGTCACTATACTTTCGGTGGTGGCGATGCCTTGAGCGCTTACAAAAAGCACGCCGAGCGAATCTGGCACGTGCACTTCAAAGACTGCCAGAAAGCCCTGGCCGAGCAATCGAGGCGCGATCAGTGGGACTACTTCGAGTCGGTGCGCAAGGGCATTTTCTGTGAACTGGGCAAAGGTGAAGTGGACTTTGCTGCAATCGCACAAGAACTGAAAAACAGAGATTACAAAGGCTGGATTGTAGTCGAACAAGATGTGCTGCCTGGCATGGGAACACCTCTGGAAAGTGCGATACGCAACCGCACATTTCTGCAAAACATCGGCATTTAGGAGAGCATCGTGAGTAAAAAAACTGAAGTAAGAATCGCGCTAATCGGCGCCGGTCGCATCGGTCGAGTGCACGCACAGCACCTGAAGAACCGCATCGATGGAGCGACTTTGGTCGCAATCGCAGACAGTCATCAGCCCAGCGCGCAGAAGCTCGGCCAAGATCTTGGCATACAAAACGTCTATTCAAGCCATCGAGAGATGTTCGCCAACGAGAAATTAGACGCGGTCTTGATCTGTTCGTCGACCGACACGCACGCCCAAATCATTGAAGACGCCGCCGCAAACGGGCTTCACATATTCTGCGAAAAGCCGATCGACCATGAGGTGAGCAAAATAGACCGTGCCCTGAAAGCGGTCGAGAAAGCTGGAGTCAAGCTGCAAATCGGCTTCAACCGCCGCTTCGATCCAAATTTCAGCCATGTGCAGAGTGTCGTCAAGGCAGGCAAGATCGGAGAACCTCACATCATTCGCATCACCAGCCGAGACCCTGCACCGCCGCCGATTGAGTACATCAAAGTTTCAGGCGGGATTTTCATGGACATGACTATCCACGATTTCGACATGGCCCGATTTCTGGCTGGCTCGGAAGTGACTAAAGTGTTCGCGATGGGAGGCGTCAGAGTCGACCCACGCATCAAAGACGCCAACGACATCGACACTGCCGTGATCACCCTGGAATTCGAGAATGGTGCCATCGCCACGATAGACAATAGTCGACAAGCTGTGTACGGATACGACCAGCGGGTCGAGGTTTTCGGGTCTGCCGGAGCAATCTCGGCTGACAACAACACTCCTCACCGCACCACCCTGGCTGACAAATCAGGCGTTCATACCCCACTTCCGCTCAATTTCTTCATGGACCGCTATACCGAGTCTTACCTCTTGGAAATTAATCAATTCGTTCAAGCGGTTTTCGAGGGTACCGATGTGCCCGTAACAGGCGAGGACGGCAGGATGCCGGTACTGATGGCCCTGGCAGCCAGGCAGTCCCTCAGTGAGGGAAAGACCATTGCGCTTTCGGAAATAGCCGCTAAGATTTCCAAGTAGAGGGTATAAAGCCTGTGTAGCCACGCTTTTGAGGACATCGGGTGACCGCCGGAAAAAATCGTAATCCTCGCTCAGTTCAGGGACACGGGAACCTGGACGACCTTTTGTGGTTGCACAAAGCCAGTGCTCCGACGACAGGCGTCGAGCATGTCGAGTCGCTCGAGCAAGAGAGCTTGGACTCGGAGACCTTTGCCAGAATTTTCATTCAGACCTATCCGCGACTGGACCCTAAGAATCAAGGGCTCAGTAAGGAGCACCTGAGCAAGCTGATTATGCGCCCAGACGTCTTCTCTCACGAAGAATACGTCATGTTGATGATGTTGGCGAAATATTTCGACACCATCGCCAACCTCGTAGATGACGAACCAGGTCCGCAAACCATCATCACTCCGATGGACCGCGAAGTGCTGTGCCAATTTTTGGTGCACGGCAAGTTGAGCCTGGCCGAACTGCACCGCTGGCGACTGCTTTGTATGGCGCCAAAAGAAGATCCAGCATTCGAAGGACCGCCTCTAAGCGGCGCTTAGTAACCGCACCATATTTGGTGCTATACGGCGTGTTGCTTTTGGCAACCTGGCGAGCACATGTGGTGCCCGTCAACTTCTGCAATTGACTTACCTTTGGTCGACTCAGCGATCGCCTTTTCCTCGACGGTCTTCAATTTCTTTGCACCATCGGCGGGTTTGCCGTCTGGATGCAAATAATCGATATCGTCTTCTTTCTTTGTCGTTGACATAACCTTTCTCCACAAGACGCTTTGTGGACGCGACCAAAGTCCGTCGAGTTCCCGAAGCGTTATACTTAAGATTGGTTCGAAGTTTTGCGTTGCATATACAAAGTAGCCAAAAACTACAGTTCGTGTGCTCGAGGTCCGAAATGGACGATAGAAGAGTTTTGGTTGTTGAAGACGACAAAAGCAATCAAGTCGTATTCTCTACGCTGCTCAAAAACATGGGACTCGATTTCGATCTCGCCGAAACCGGTCGGCAAGCAGTCGATGCGGTTAGACAACGCCCATACGCCATTATTCTCATGGACATCAGAATGCCTGAGCTTGACGGATTGGAAGCCACCAAAACCATTCGCTCGCTAGGCTCGGTCAATGGCAAGCAAATTCCAATTGTCGCAGTGACAGCACAAGCGATGGATGGCGATAAAGAGCGCTGCATCTGGGCGGGAATGAGTGATTATCTCTCCAAACCGTTCACGCGAGAGGAGCTGGAGAAAACAATCTTTCGCTGGATTGGAAACTCTCAATAACTAACTTTCGGAGTATCGCGCCGCTATCGCCGCTTCCTGCAACAATCTGTACTCTTCTGACGACGACAGTTCAAGCGGTCCACTTTTCACACGCTTGTACATATTCGAACAGTTGTCACAACGAGAAAAAGCGATGTAGGAAAACGTCTGCGGACCGTCATCGCCGTGCACTTTCAACGTTTCAAGCGAGTTCAACTTACGACGATTACAGCCTGGGCACTTGTCGCGCAGAATATTTGGCAAAAGCGGCGTAATCAAAATCACCGCGAAAACAATGAACCAGTGCCAATCCTTCATCTTTCAATCCTCCTCAGCTGTTTATATCACAACGCACATGGAGCGCTTGAAGTCATGAGTAGTTATGTCGCAAATGTATGAATAGATGAACGGGCCAATAATTCAAAACTTGCACTAACACTACAAGTTGTGCATCTTTCCAGAATTGGCTCGGTCAGCGAATCTTCGACGCACCACCTGCGCCAAAGTTCTAATCCATCACAGGCTCATCAATTAGCAGACTTTTAAAAATTTCGAGGCAATCCTTGTTCTAGAGCGCACATGGACGTAAAATGGAGTTTGGGATTAGCCTCGGTAGTATTCATGGAAAAACCAGCAATTTTAGTGGTCGAAGATCACGTCATAGAACAGAAACTGCTTTTTCTTCTGGCGAAAAAATATGGATACGATGTCCAGATTGTATCCAGCTCTGAAGAGGCTTTAACAGAACTCGAGAAAGGCCGTTTGTACGCTCTCATTCTGATGGATTGGAAGTTGCCTGGAAGTGACGGCTTGACGTGCACGCAGCGGATACGCGAACTAGAGCGCGACAAAGGCTACCACACACCGATCGTGGCTATCACAGGGCGCGCCATGGACGGCGACAAAAAGAAATGCCTCGGCGCTGGAATGGATGACTACATGAGCAAACCATTCACAGCTGAAGAGTTCAGAGAGATGATTTGCAGATGGATTCCAGACGGCGGCGGCAAGCACGCGTCTCACTAGGGTTAGTAGCACCTTGTCTCACGGATGCGACGCGTGATGCTAAGCGCTTTTCGCTAATGGCGCCATGCCAGATTTCAACGTGTATACGACATTGTGTGTGACATCTTGATCTGGTATCAGATCACTCTGCACCATGGACAGTGACAAATTGTCCAGTTCGCTCAAACTTGATTCGTACAATGACAAGACACTATTTTCGAGATTCTCGAAGAACAGCAAAACACGCATCGATAGCTCATCTGCAGCTCCGCTCAAGACAAGGTCCATACTCGGTCTGCGCGAAATGTGACTCGACGGTGTACTGGACAGTTCTCTCAGCCGCCTCTTCAACTTCTGTGCTCGCTTCGAGTGAGCGATATGCAACTCCTCGAGTTCCGCTTTTATGTCGAGGTTTGGCAGCCTTTCAACCACTCTTTTGTATGCTTCTGCCGCGGTAATTTCTTCCATCAACAATGAATTCAACACGCTTATCACGTCTTTAGTCATCAACGACACCTCAAGAAAACTTGCACTTGAAGACATATCGAAGTGTTGCAATGTTCCCAAAATCATCTGGAGTCAATGTTTCCAGTCTCGAGTGCTGAAGTGATATCAGACTGCTGGAACTCGATCGAGAGGTTCCCGTCTTCACTTCAATCGAAGACACTGTATTGGAGCGTAATATGCCAAGAGCGATTTGGAGCGGAGTGATAAGTTTCGGTCTCGTCAGTATCCCAGTCAAGTTGTACACAGCCACCGAAAGTAAAAGTCTGTCGTTTCACCAGTTGCACGAAAAGTGCAAAACGCGCATCAAAGAGTTGCGGTGGTGCCCGCACTGCGACAGGCAAGTGGATTACGACGAAATCGTAAGAGGATTCGAATACAGCAAGGATAACTATGTCGTCGTGACAAAGGAAGACTTAGAAGAACTTCCACTGCCGAGCAAGAACATCATCAACATCACAGCATTCGTCAACGCAGAAGAGATCGACCCGCTGTACTTCAACGGCAGTTATTACTTGCAGCCAGAAAAACTAGCGCAAAAACCATGCGCGCTGTTTATGCACGCCATGGAAGAGAAAGAGATGGTAGCAATCGGCACTCTGGCACTCCGCAACAAAGAACGGCTGTGCTCCTTGCGTGTGCTTGGTGGAAATTTGATCCTGGAGATGTTGCTCTACCCGGACGAAATTCGTGTCGATATGAAGTCGAAACTCCCCGCAGCAAAGCTGACCAAACAAGAAATGACAATGGCATCAAGTTTGATCGACATGATGGCGCAGAGATTCAATCCTCAAGATTTTGAGGATCATTACAGAGAGGCTCTGTCAGCGCTTATCAAAGCAAAAGTAGACGGCGATGAAACGATCGAGCAGCCAGAATCAGCAAAACCAACACACGTTGTTGATTTGATGGAAGCTCTGCGAGCCAGCGTAGAAAATGCGAAAGCAGGTCGCAATAAAAAATCGCCGCAAGCTGAAGAGGAAAAATTGATCAAGGCAGTGAGGAAGCAAGCCTCCCACCGAAAAGCAGCTGACAAGGGCGTTTCCGCGAAGGAGGTTACGCGCACCACTCGTGCTAAAGCGGCAAGCCGAAAGAAACCAGCCGCGAAAAAACGTGGTGCAGCTTAATTCCGAAATTTTGAAGGATGCCCCAGGAGGCATCCTTCAATGGTGCTTACGTGCGTCGTCTAGCTGTGCTTCTTTTGCTAGCGTTCTATATAACCCTAACCTAGAGCCACTTTTCGCAGGGTCTCATTGGCGCGTTGTGTGCGTTGCAGCGGCATCCTTGCCAGCACTGGCGGTGCTATGCGATTGAGTGTTCGGCGCGCGCGGTGCGCCACATAGCAGTTTTCGTCTTCGGCTAGGGCATGCAACAACTCCTTATCTAAATTGTGATTCTCAGCCATAGCAAATCTGACATCAACGTGACTGTCGTTGACTAGAATGCTTAAGATTTCAGCCGGAGTATTCTCATTTTCAGCCACAGCTGCACGCACACTTGGTGACTCGTGACAGGCTAAACGAGCCAAAGTAGAAGGTGCAGCCTTGGGATTTTCAGCGATGCGTTCTGCAAAAACATTACTGTCCACACTGGCTAGAACATCGAGAACTGCCGGGTGAGTTTCGGGGCTCTTAGCGATTAGCCAGCACACCTTCGCGGCTAAGTGATCCGACTCAGCTACAGCAGTTTCATCTGTATCTTCGGTCAGCTCAACCAGACGCGCCCAGATCAACCGTCTGAGCAGCATTTCTATGTGTTCTGGCCATTCCCACTCCAACAAATAAGTGTAAGGAAAGTTGTCAGAGTTTCTTTCGGAATGTAGTATTACTGAATGCATTGTATTAGCTCCCTCCCGCTTGAAGCGGGCTCGTACGCATGTTCCCGTTATATCATGTAAACATGGTTAAGATCGGCTAAAGACGCCGGCTTCGACCACTTTCGATGTATGGAAAACCCCGAGTCCGAACTTCAACCCTCGTGGTTGGTAGTACGGAAACACAGACGGGACAAGCCTGCACAAGTTCCCAAGCTGAAAAAGAGCGCAGCGGAAAACTATGGATTTCCTAGCTGGGCAGCGTTCTCGGGAGTCTAGTTCGTGGTCAGTTAGCAACAACAAGAAAGGCACTTGAAAGGACCTTGTAATCGACTCGCACACAAAAACCTGAACAGATCGATGTCTGCAGTTAATTGAAAATCGAAGAAACATTAATGGCAAAAGCGGCAACGATTTCGCAAATACTGCCGTCATCTAGCGCCGACAACAAATAGTCGAAGTCATCAGTTAGACAGACAATCCTTCACAAGAAGGAACACTGGAGGGTAAATGGCGCAAACAGTAATAGGGTTAACAACCACAATTGACCAGGCAGAACTGCTCGTAGACAGATTGAAAACTGCTGGCTTCAGCAGCAACGACATCTCGGTACTTTTGCCAGACAAAGAAGGGTCGCAGGACTTCGCCCATAAGAATACGACTAAGGCACCAGAAGGCGCTACAGCTGGTGCATCGACCGGCGGCGTTATCGGTGGTGCTCTCGGCTGGTTGGCTGGGATTGGCGCCCTGGCCATCCCTGGTCTAGGCGCTTTCGTGGCAGCTGGACCAATCATGGCAGCACTGAGTGGTGCGGCAGTCGGAGCCACAGTCGGTGGAGCGACAGGTGCTTTGATCGGATTGGGTATTCCTGAGTACGAAGCAAAAATGTACGAAGGAAAAATCCGCGAAGGGAATATCCTCATCGCTGCCCACAGCGACAATAAGGATATGCTCAAAGCGGCTGAAGACATCTTCAAAGATTTAGGAGCTAAAGACGTTCACAGAACCTCTGAAGCCAAAGTCGAGAAGAAGTAGACAGTTCTGAAATCAGTGGTGCGCTACGCATATCGAAGCACCACTCAATTCAAAATACAAAAGAGGGTTGCGCTAAAACGCAACCCTCTTTTTAGACTGAACTGACTATCTATCAACGTGCTGCTGTACTTGGAGCAGCAACGGTGCTCTCCGGTTCATTAGCAACAGACGAGACTGAGGTCACCACATGTGGTATTTCAAACCGTTCGTTTTTCAACTTAGGCAAGAGAATCGTAGGTAGTGAGAACGAGACGAACGACTGGAAGCAAGACATCCAGGTCTTCGCTCTCATCAGCCTCATGCCCTCAACAACCTTGCGAACAGTGGCTTCTAGTTGCAGCAAATTAGCCACGTAGACAATCTGAGCTTCCGGTTTGACTCTCTTGAAGTGATCTTTCACTTCTTGCGAGATGCCGGCCGTGGAAACAACGAAAGCAAGTTTAGGTCTTTGCAATGCAATTCTTGTACCGAGCGAATATGCATGATTCAATCCAAATTCGCTATCTTTCAACTCAAATAGAACGAGGGTGCCATCGATATCTACGATGAACTCGACGTTGTCTGAACCTTCTTCTGAGTGCAGGATAATGCGATCTGAATTTACGCCTAGACTGTTCAAAAGACGAACAACAGTGGCCGTCATCCAGTAATTGCTGTCCAACATGCTCTGGAGACTTTCGTCAGCAGCGAGCAATCCCTCGATAGGTTCTGATGCAATGTTCTTTCCGCAAGAACACAAAACGCCCAGTGCGCCCATCTGTTCGATGGTTTCGCGACTTTCGACGCGGTTCACGTGAGCACCGGTTTTGGAGCACATTACAACATACTCTTGATGAACCAGATCTGCCTGCAGAAGTTGATCGACAAATTTGATCAGCTCACTAGCATTTTCAGATTTTTGCTTGAGCAACTCCTTCGCCAGAATCACACCCGATCGGCGAACCAACTGCGCAGTTTCGCGGATGCTCGGGTTCTCGAGAGCCTTAGCGGCTTTCAATTCTTTATCACCGATTTTCGAGGCCAAATGATATGAATCATCTTGAGCGGCGACGATGTCATTGAACTGCTTGTTCTCTAACACATCTGCTGTCCACTTAATGTCTACATTGCGATCTTCGAATGCTCTCGTCACTGCATCGGCAAACTCATTCAGGCTGCTGGTTTCATCAGGATCACCGATGAACCCTACTCGCAGACGACTGATAGTGTCCGGAGTCGACTTCTCTCCAGACTTGGAGTAGAAATCTACTACTGTGACGAAGAGCAGACCGGCACCATCTTCACTGAAGAACACTTCACCTTGAATGTCAGGCGTCTTCGTGGTGCCCTTGTGACCTTCCAAACCGAAATCGTAGCCCAATTTTTCGAGACTCATGAGCTTGCGACGCCCAAACTCACATTCCTTTTCTAAATCTTCCAGCTCGTCTTCTTCTCCCGAGTTGAGCGTCTCGTCGCCGTTTCCACCAAAGACATGCGAGAAACTTTGAGCCGCTTTGCGCATCAGCGGCTCGTATCCGACCCGCTCAAGACGGTCGATCAGACCTTCAAAACTATTCGGAGAATAGCTCAATGTGGACGATCGGCTGTCGATAAAAAGATTCATGACCTGTTCCCTCTTAAATCATTGCCTGTTCCTTTTGTTCCCAAACTGCCCGCTTACTACGCGAAAACTGCGAGATTAATGGAAAGATTCAGGCGACCGATAACGATTGGAGCCGGGATACGGTCAACCTGGACGACGAAAACTTATTGACAACCCCGCGCGATGGAACCGAGTAGCAGTAGATTCCGTCGCTGCACTGGTGAATGGAGGAATGGGAAATGAATCACAATGTTTTTAAAGGCTGCCTCGCTATCGCGTTGACAGTGGGTTTGCAATCTGTTTGTTTTGCTGATGACACCGTAAGTACTACTACTACTTCGACTGAAGGTCCTCCGGTTGTGCTGGACAGTTACATGAAGCCAACTGTAGTGCAAACAAAAGAGACCACTGATGCAGCTGGCAATGTCCAAAGAACTGTTGCACCGATTATTCAAGAAAGACATGAACACGTGATGCTGCCTGCAAGCGAAACCACGTCGACGGTAACCGAGCACACTGGCTCTGCAGCTGTAGTCAAGACAGAGTCGAGCGTGGCGCAGAGCACCTTCCGCAGTGCACCTGCCCGCAAAGTGGCGCACCGTGTACGACACCACCGACGCACATGTGCTTCAGTGCGCCCACGCGTAGCGGTAGTAAAGCCGAGAGCTGTAGCTGTTGCGAACAAAGTAGTCGTCGAAAAAAGAATCGTCGAACCGACTGTGATTCAGAGACAAGATACGACAGTATCGAAAGCCACAGTTATAGAACGAAAAGATCCAGCCCTAGACAATCAGTAATTATCTAGTTTAAGAAATCTCGAGATAGCCGCGAAGCGCTAGGCTTGGCGGCTGTTTCCATTTCTCAGGAACATGAGCTTTTGATGGCCGTCAATACTCTTGTAAGTGAGGATGGGAAGATGAGCGAACTTGAGTCGGTCACTATTGGCGCGCAAATGTGCGACGGTATCGAATGTAATACCGAATATGTGGAACTGAATGACACGTTTGACCTGACGCACCAAGCACACGTCAATCTGCAGTCAGATGTTTGCTCAGATGGATTGTGTTCGATCGAATGGAAGCCATCACGCGACTCAGCCGCCTGAAGCAGTTGAACCTTGTATCAAACTTTCAGGGGCTCGTTAACTTTGATTTCTTGAATTAAACTGAAGTATAGGTGTCCCGAAACACGCCCATCGCGCCCGAAACGCGCCAGGCTGAAGCTTTTGGCGTGTCGGACTTGATGAGTTAACTACCAACAATTCGACACTTGAGAATTGTTCAAATGACACGCGGTTGCCACAGATTTGCGTTATATTCAAAGTAAGGGAAATTGAATATGTTGCAAGAAGAGCGGCCAGACCTGAAGGAGCAGCTTCAACAGCGCATCGTGGAACTCCAAGAGGAGCTCCACAGCTTGGCCAGCGACATTTCCTACGCGCCCAACGCGAACGCAGTCGACGTCAGCCAGGAATATCGAAGCAGCCTCGAAAGATTTCTAGCGGCTGATTCCATCGCCATGCTCCGCTGCACCATTGGTGGCACAGTTATCGATGTAAATCAGGCTTTCACCGATATGATCGGCTATACGAAGGAAGAAGCACTCTCCGGCACATTAGATTGGACCAAGATGACTCCGCCAGGCTGGGAAGCTGCCGATGCCAATGCAATCCAACAAATTTTACAGGGCGGCAGTGCTGTTCCTTTTGAGAAGGAATACCTCCACAAAAGCGGTCAAAAAGTGCCGATTATGCTCGCCGTGAGCGCGCTAGACTCGACTGGCGATGATTGCTTGTGCCTGTTCGTCGACCTCTCCGAGCAGAAGAGGAAAGAAGCGGAACTCAAATTGAGCGAAGCTCAATTCAGATTGCTGGCTGAATCAATTCCGCAGATGGTGTTCACGGTCGCGGCTAATGGAGTGACCGACTACTTCAACAAACGCTGGGGCGAACTGACAGGTGTTCAACCCACCTTCGGATTCGAGAACACGTGGCACGAGCTGTGCCACCCCGATGATGTGGAGCGAGTTCAAGAATATTGGAACGGCGCAAAATCTAACAAAACTCCCGTCCAAATCGAGTCTAGATACAAACGCAAAGACGGCACCTACGCATGGGCTCTCCAGCGCGCGTTTCCCTTCATCGACGAAGATGGAAACATCGCAAAATGGTTCGGTACACTCACTGACATCGATGAGCAGAAGCAAGCCGAGGAAGAGATACGCGCGAGTGAGATTCGCTTTCGCACTCTCGCCGATGCTATTCCGCAGATAGTCTGGACAGCAGACGGCGATGGGAGAATAGATTTTTTCAACCACCGCTGGTTCGAATACACTGGATTGTCCATCCAGCAGAGCCGTGATGATGGATGGAAACTGCTGATTCATCCAGACGATCTGCCCGCATACATGAAAGAGTGGGAGAACGCTTTGAAGACAGGCGACACCTATGAAGTCAACTTTCGGTTGAGGCGAGCGGTCGGCATCAAAAACGGCAGCGACAAGGCTTACAGGCGGCATTTAGGCCGCGCTGTTGCATTAAGGGCAAGAAACGGGCAAGTAATTAAGTGGTTCGCGACGTGGACCGAGATTGAGCATTAAGGAACGAAGTACAATCATGACCATCCGCGATACTTCATCCAAATCTAGCGAACTGCTTTTGCTGCGGGCGAAGATTCATGAATTGGAAACGCGGGTGGAGCAAGCGAAACTCGAAAAGAAGTTAGCGAGTGGTGGCTATAAAGAATTCTCGGACAAGGAGCGCTTGCGCCGTTACATCGACTCGAACATCGTTGCCATACATCGCGCTGATATCTACGGAAACATCACCGAAGCCAACGACGCGACTGTCAAGTTGCTTGGTTATCCAAAGGAAGATTTGTACTCCGGAAAAGTTAAGTGGACACACTTCACACCGCCAGAGTTTCTTCACATGGATAAGGCAGCGATCGAACAACTGCGTGAAACCGGTCGAACACCATTTTTTCGGAAAGAATACATTCGCAGCGACGGCAGCCGCGTGCCAGTTTTGGTGCAAGTCACAGCCGTAAATCGCGAGGCGACTGATTGTTTTACGATCGTTTTCGATCTCACAGAAAGTGACAAGCTCGAACGTCAATTGCAGGAGAGCGAAAAGCAATTTCGCGCTCTGGCAGAGGCGATTCCGCACATTGTTTGGATGTGTGATCCAACCGGCAAAATCGCTTACGCAAACAAGAGATGGTTCGACTTCACCGGATTATCTCCAAACGACCATGAGGGAAGATGGCTCTCGGTGCTGCATCCAGACGATCGCAAACTATGCTTGCAAGAGGCTGAGCGTGCGTTTCGCACCAATACCGATTTTAATATGGAAATTCGTTATCGTGCGGCCAACGGCACTTACGTCTGGCATCTCGTTCGCGCACATATTATTGACGATCCAAAAAACGGCGAGAAAATCTGGTTTGGTACCAGCACTGATATCGATGATAAGAAGCGGGCTTCAGACGAGATCAAGGAGAGCGAAATGCGTTTTCGCATGCTCGCAGATGCGATACCGCAGATAGTGTTTACGGCGAACCCTAACGGCGAGATAGACTTCTTCAACGACCGATGGTTCGAATTTACTGGTCTGTCACTGGCGCAGAGTCAAAACAACGGCTGGCAGCTGCTCATCCATCCTGATGACTTGCCCAGATACATGAATGAGTGGCAGAAAGCGCTAGATACAGGAGACAGCCACGAAATTGAATTCAGGCTTCGCCGAGCTGTAGGAGTCAAGACCGTCAAGAATCACGCCTATCGTTCCCACCTGGCAAGGGCAGTCGCCTTGCGGGGAACCAATGGATCAGTGATCAAGTGGTTTGCCACCTGGACTGAAATCGAAGGTCATAAGTAGAGCCAACACGCACCACATCTGGTGCTAGACATGCGTGTGCGTTGTCTTTGAAATCGTTTGCACAGCGGCTGGTGGAGTTGAATTTGACGCGGCGCCCTCGCCCTCTCCTTCGTTCAAGGCAGCTTTTCCGAACGTGAAGTACATCAATCCGAATCCGACTACTGCAACTAAGCTAAGACCAAGGAATATCGGCATAAAGCTCGATTTTTCTTTTTGGAGATAGGTCATTACGTTTACCCCTAGAAAATATACGTGCGCCGTTGGCGCATTCCCCCACGCGAAGTATCTCAAGGTCAACGGTATCGTTGCCGTGGCTACTAAGTTGGAATCAAACGACAAATCATTTCGTTGAATCTATTTAAATAGACTGCGAGATTGTCCATATGTTTCCGAAAATCTCATCGTATGTTTCAAAATTCCCATCATGGTCCGGATGAACAGTGGTTATCTTTCGGCACGCTTTCAGCGGTCTGATTAGGCATCATGCAGCCTGGCGTCTCTAAATGTATGACTCGACCAGACTCGGAAAAACTAGGACAGTGCTCCGCAAAATCTCCACAACTGCCGTGGCACAGAACCATGTTGCAAATAAAAGGAGCGCAGTAGTTCTGACGCCAACGCTCGAAGGAAGTACGCGCAACAGGTGTTCGCATGCCAGCAAAAATGACGTCGCCCAGCATCGCCTGAGCGGTGGTTGTCGGAAGGCCTGCGGATATGGATTTGGGGTCAGAGGTAGTGACCGACGCGGCAGGTCTGGGCACACGAAAGGTCTCTTCTGCGCGCGCAGATTTAACAGAGAAAATCGAAATCACAATCAAGCAGATGGCTTTGATCATTTAGAAGTGGAAGCCGCCGCCCATCATTCTGCAGATCGGACAATGCAAGCCGGATGAATAAAGAGCTGCTCGCATCCCAACGTTCATAACCTTTCCGAGCCCTCCTCCTTTCTTCGGAGCCTGTTGTGCTACTCCCATTGTCGGTGGTGGCGGTTGTTGGTTGACGTTCATGGTCGGCATGTAATTGCTGTTCGTAAACTGTGTGGTGTTCATCAGCACGTCGTTTTGAGTACCGCTAAGTTGGAATGGCTGACCTGTATACGCGCCGACCGGAGAGCTAGCGGTTAACGGAGCGGACGATGTGGCTGCATCGACCGGCACCTGGAAGTGACCAAGCGTCGCCGTTCGTTTGGCGCTGGTAGAGGCTGCTGATGAACGCGCAGACGCTGACAGCTGATGCTCCATTGCAGTCACAGCAGCAATGTAATCTTTGTCTTTCGGATTGAAGTTGAGTGCGGCGCGATAGTTCGTCAACGCGATGACATAGTCGTGATTTCGTTCCGCTAGCGAGCCGAGATTGTAGAAGGCATCCGCATTGCGCGGGTCGACCGTGAGCACGCGCCGGAACGTGTCTTCAGCCTCGCGATATTGCCCGTTGGAGTATTGTCTGAGACCCTCGCGCAATAAATTGCGAGCTTGCGAATTGAGATTGGTGGAATTCATCGTTGCAGCAATTGATGGCGCCGCTGGTGGCATTGATTCTACCTTTTTTGGGGCGGTCGGAGGGATTGCCATCTTCGCCTCTAGCGGCTTGAGCGGGATCAACCCGACTTTGCCGGTAACAGAACTTTTCTTTTCAGCACTTGCTTTAATCGCATCAGTCTTAGACACAAGTGGCTTAGACGGTCCAGATTTAGATAGTTTGGATGCGTCGACCTTGACTGCTGCCGTCTTAGATTCGCCGCTCTTGCTTACGTCACTCTTGGAGGCATCGGCCTTTTCAAAGTCAGTGTTCTCTCGCTCGGCTTGCAACGCGCACTGAGACGCCGCTTGCGAGGAAGCTCGCTCTGACTCTTCCTTCGCTGTTACCGAATCACCTTTTTCCGAATCAACTTTGGTCGCATCGCCTTTTGACAAATCATCTCTAGCCCGTGGTTCATCTCCCTTTGCGGCATCAATCATCGCTGGCTTGGATGACTTACTTGCACCACCATCTTTTAGACCAAGAAAGTCAGAGATCGAATCCACACGTTTCTGTACTGAACCGTGCTTGGTTTTGCCGTACAAGTTCATCTCGACTGCATCAAGGCGACTTTCAACGGGCTGATCGACTGCTGTTTTACCAAGCAACATCTGCTCGGCTTTCTCGATTCTGGCATCGATCGGGTCGTCGGCTCGAGCTTCACTGGCAGCGTAGAACCCTGCAAGCATTGAGAAAGAAAGCGCTAGAACAATTCGATTCTTCATTTATGTACTACTGACAGTATCCAAGAATTAGGAAGCTGAGACGAAGATCTTGAATCTGGAAGACGCGGTTGTAAGCAGAATAATTTGATTATGCACTTTCTCAAAAAGTCGTGCTAGTTAAAAACGCTGACGCAGCTTCCTCTTATTTACCCTTACAGAGTCCGAAATACGCGAAATAGAGGACTTTTAACAATAGCGCTAGCAGCTTGAACGGCGGCAATGGCTTTGTCATACTGCAACTGTTAGGCGCTTTTCGTCAAGAGAGCGGCAATGTTCGACTCGATTACACAGGTGAAGGAAATTTCCATGAAACGCACATCAATTATTACCGCCGGTTTGGCACTACTAATCGGCTTCTCAACTCTGCAACAACCGGCTCAAGCTGGCTGGACCATCTATGAACGCCAGGTTCGTTTGAAAAAAGAAGCAGCGCAGGGAATGAAAGCCAACGAATTGACGAAGAAGGAATACGACAGCTTGCTGGAATCTCTCGAAGACATCAACAACAGAATCAAGAAGATGAAGGCAAAGAACGCGGGTAAGTTGAGCATCAAGGATCAAGGAAAGATTGAACGAAGTCTCAATGACGTTTCAGTCAAGATTACAAAACTGCGTTTAGAAAAACGCGTCGCCAAGTAAACACCATATATGGTGGCGGTGCGAGCGCTCTACCAGGAGCCGACTCCGCCGCCACCGAAACCACCGCCCGAAGATCCGCCACCACCGAAGCCGCTGAATCCGCCGCCCGCTGAGCCTCCTCCGCCTCCGAAGCCACCGCCAGAACCGCCTGAAAAATTTATCGGTGGAGTGGGCGGGCTGGAAAATGCCCGCGAGATCGTATTCAGTCCGTAGCCCAGATCCTGCGCAAAGGTATAAGTCGTATAGTCAGTTCCGTCAGAACTGGAATACCAATCAGGAGGCGGTGTCTCCAGATCCTTGAAGGCTTTAGACCACTGGTCGGCGCAACCGAGCACCATCGCATAAGGCAATAGTCTCCCAAAAACCGTCGGATCTTCTTTTGCTAACACTTCGATTCTTTTCTTCTCAGCTTTCCTCACAAATCGCTGAAACGCCAGACACTGATTCAGTGCTTGCATGCCTGCAGCAGTGCGAGCAGGCATTGTATTTGATGCCATGGCCACAACGATTCCAGAAAGCAGAAATCCCACTGCCGACGCGCGCATTTCGTTTCCGCCCAGAACCACGGCGAACAATCCAACCACAACGATCAGAGCACCGAATGTGACAAAAGTGCTGCGGTCAGTGTTTGGATCTCTTGCAAAATACTTTTTGGCTAGCAACGAGTTGTACACCGCAGCTTTGATATCAGGAATGTTGGAATAGAATTTTCCGGTGCAACTCGAGAGCGAACTTTCCCTGGACGTGTAACCAAACACCGCAGTTAGCATCAATGTTTCGTGCAGCTTGAGCGGAATCGCATCGGGCGGTGCCGTTAGTTCTGTAAACCGATAATCGTTCTTGGACATCATCAAAATTCCGTTGTACGGAATTTGCTGAATCTTCATATGACCACGCGCAGCCAGATCTACAAGCGTAGATGTTATATCTGACATGTCACACTTTTCGTCAATCAAAGTGCCAACTTCAGCTGGCGTCAAATCTTTAGGTGGCTCCCATTCGACGCCAACCGCTTTTGCACCACCTCTATCTCTGCCAAAGAAAACCCAGTAAATCCACAGCATGACTGCAGTCGCTAGCGGCAAAACGAACGCTTCCCACCAATCTTGGTAGAACCAGATCAGTTCTTGTGACACCTTCGGTAGTGTCACTGTGCCTACCGGCATGCGAATAGCAAAAGTCAATCCTTCGCCGGGAGGAAGCACAGATGCCGTTCGTACAGTGACTACGTTGTTCGCTACACTGACTGGAAGGGTCTTAGTCGAGCCTGGCGGTCCGACAAACGCTTCGCTACGAATACCGGCTAAATTAGACATCGGCAGATGAATCGTCGCTGAAGCAGACCCGATTGCATACTGAGATTGGTCGCCGGTGACGTTCCAATACAACTCTGGCTCTTTGTCGAAAAAGTTGATCGCTCTGGCAACCTGATAGTGCACTTTGTAGACATGTCGTCCACTTACGACCCGGTTCGCCTCGCCTATCTTGATCGTCACATCACTGCCGATGTCGCTTTTCTGAAAGTGATAAGGAGTGCCACTCGCATCAGTCACTCCCAGAACGCGGATAAACGTGGTGTATGTGCCGAGATCGCGATGAAATCGTATCGGAATGAAGCGATAGATGCCGTGCCTTGGCTGGTTGGCAAAATCCATGTCGATGGTCTCGTTAACATCCAAAACACCCTGCTTCGATAGAGAGATATCGGCATTGAAACTGACGATTTTGCTAGCCGCGACGTTCGCGGCCGAATGCCGCACAGTTCCCGCTCTCGAGTCGGCGGCCGCACAGGTGATACCAAACATGACGGTGACCAGCACCAGCAGTCGGCTAGAGAAACTGAATGAGTATCGGGGCATTTGGTTCATGACAATCCGGTCGAGCCCATGACGGGTATTATAGCTACATTCGGGTATAATCGGTACGCAACTCGAAGGCGGTCCTGCATGGCACTCTGGATAGTACTCGGAATTTTGGTTCTACTCGCGATCTGGATGATCGGAAGCTACAACCACATGGTTTTGCTCCGTCAAAACGTGCGCGAAAGCTGGTCAGCGATTGAGACGGAGCTCAGACGTCGGTACGATCTGATACCAAACCTGGTCGAGTCAGTGAAGGGCTACGCGACTCATGAGAAAGGCACGCTGGAAGCTGTGATAAGCGCCCGAAACTCGGCCGTCTCATCAGTAGGAATGCCCGAGGCTCAGAACGCTGCCAACACGGTGCTCAGTGGCGCCCTGACGAAGTTAGTGGCACTGAGCGAGGCTTATCCAGACTTAAAAGCCAACGAAAACTTCAATCAGCTGCAAAGAGAACTAGGCGAAACCGAAACCAGAATTTCGCAAGCACGACGTTTTTACAACGCCAATGTGCGTGAACTGAACGCCGCAGTGGAAACGTTTCCAACAGTGCTGATTGCCACAAGCTTTGGATTCCGAGCCCAGCCCTACTTTGGCATTGAAGACCCGGCGGCATTTGACGCTCCATCGGTCAATTTTGGTGGCAACAAGCAAATTGAGAGTTCGCCAACCATCACTTTGAACACGTCAGTTAAACAAGAAGAAAAGGAAAAGAGCACGTAAGCAGTGCTGCAGCATCATGGCAAAAATTCTATTAGTTGAAGACGATCGCGATCTGGCCGGAATGGTCATCGACTGGTTGAAATTCGAGCATCATCTTGTTGAAGCAGTGCATGACGGCGAAGACGCAGTCAACATGTTGAAGTCATACCAATTTGACGTAATCATTTTGGATTGGCAATTGCCGAAATTGGAAGGCGTTGATGTGCTGCGAAACTACCGCACCGGCGGCGGTCAAACTCCGGTCTTGATGCTGACAGGCAAAGGCGCGATCGCTGAAAAGGAAGTTGGTCTAGACGCTGGCGCCGATGACTATTTAACCAAACCTTTCCACATGAAGGAACTATCGGCCAGACTGCGAGCTTTGTTGCGCAGACCAGGCAACGTAACTGGGAATGTCCTCACGGCTAGAGACATTTGCCTTGAACCGGCCACCTTTAGAGTCACCAAAGGTGGTGCCGATATTCAACTACTGCCAAAAGAATTTGCTTTGCTGGAATTTTTGATGCGCCATCCAAATCAAGTCTTCAGTGCAGATGCGCTGCTGGATCGTGTTTGGAAATCAGAATCGAATGTCTCTCCTGAAACAGTTAGAACTTGCCTGAAGCGCCTGCGCAGAAAAATCGACACGGAAGAGCAAGACTCACTGATCCAGACCCTGCATGGCGTAGGCTACAAGCTCGCGCCGTCCTGACGGACCCGTTCCAGGTGACTGAGCAAATTGGTCTGTACGGCTGGACGCACCGGCTGATAACTTGTGCATGCATGAGCCTGGCGCAAACAGGGAAAAACAAAGCTAGTTAGCACTGTTCGTCGGCACCATGTTCTCGAACCTGAACTTAGCGCAAAAAGGGTTGATCTTAGTGGTGATCCCACTTCTGTTCCAACTCGGCTTCATTTACGTGCTCAACGGTCAGCTCGACCAGGCAGAGCGGGAACGGCAACAAGAGTCGATTTACAAAGAGAAGAAACAGCATCTAGCAAAAATCTCGCGCATCGTTCTGGCTGATGCGGGTGGGTTAGCGATTTATGGCATGAGAAAGGGCGGAGACGGCAGCGGTCCCGATGTTCGATACAAACACGTATCAGATGCAGTTCCAGCTGAATTCGAAGCTTTAGAAAGGCTCTCGCAAAACGACCCGCAAGAACTAAAAGACATCCAGAGCGTTAGAGAGCTAGCGACAAAAATCGTCAAAGATTTTCGCCGCATAAGAAACGACATCAGCTCAGACAACTATCTGGTGGCGGTAAAGCAGTTCAACCAACTTCGCCCACAAATCGCGGTGCTAGAAAATCAACTGCAAGTCGTCAATGATTTGCAAGACCAGCTTGAGAATGCCGGAGCTGAAAATTGGTCAGCTCGCCGCGAAGAAGTAAAACGAGTGCTGGTGCTGGCTACGCTCGTCAACATTTTAATTGCGACTTTACTATCATTCGCCTTTTACCGAGGCACCACTCGTAGACTGGCTATCGTCGTCGAAAATTCCGAAAGACTCGCTCGCGGACAAGAGCTGCTTCCGGCACTGACAGGAACAGACGAAATCGCCCAGCTCGATTCTGTCTTCAACCAAATGGCGAAAATATTGAACGAAGCGGCCAGAAAAGAACGTGCTGTCGTAGAAAATGCAGTGGATGTAATATTTTCAATCGATGAACGCAGCACTTTGACGAACATCAGCCCTGCTTCGCTGCAAGTCTTTGGCTATGATTCGGAAGACCTGCGTGGACGTAACGTGCGCTTCCTCTTGCCCAAAGACGAGGCAGACGAGACAGTGCAAAAATTGACTGCGACGCAACGCGGTGATGCACAATTCGAAAGTCACATCACCAAAAGTGGTGGCACTCAGATCGATGTTCTGTGGAGTGTGCACTGGTCCAGCGAGGAGCGGCAATACTTCTGCATTGCGCACGATATTACCGAACGCAAACGAGCCGAGAACTTGTTGAGATTGGCCGAAGCTCGCATCAGACTGATAGTCGAGAGCATGCCGATCGGTTTAATTATCATCGACGACAACGGACGAATCGAGCTAAACAATCCAAGCGTTGAACGCATGTTCGAAAAAACGATGAACGACCTGGTGGGCGGCTCAATCGGTATGCTCTTCGGAAAACCGGAAACCGTTACAGATGCCGAGTTTACTGCTGACTTGATCCAAAAAACAAAGAGCCACGCTTACGAACTAGAAGCAGTTTCAACATATAAGAAAAAGATTCCCGTCGAAGTTTCTATGAATGAGTTCGAAACGCTCGAAGGCAAAAGGCATCTGGTTCTTGTAATTGATGTGACAGAGCGGCACGAAGTAGAACGCTTGAAGCAAGAGTTCATTTCGATGGTCAGCCATGAACTTCGCAGTCCATTGAACTCCGTGCTCGGCTTCCTGGAGATGCTACCGGAGGGAATTTACGGAGACCTCAACGACACCGGGCAAGAGAAGGTGACAGTTGCGGAACGGAACGTTAACAGGCTGATTCGACTGATCAATGACTTATTGGAAATCGACAGAACGGAAGCCGGACGATTGAGTATGGAGATAGAAGATATCCCGATCAAACCGTTAATCGATCGCTCCGTCGATGCTGTAAAAGCCCTCGCAGACAAAGAAAACATCACCATTACAGTTTCAGACAGCGACACAATTGTCACCGCTGATGGTGACAGAATCGTTCAAGTAATCGTCAACCTTTTATCAAATGCAATTAAGTATTCGCCAAAAGGCGGCAAAATCGAAGTGACCACTTCGACTCAAGAAGACTGGCTAGAGGTTAGGGTGAAAGACGAAGGGCGCGGAATTCCAGCACAATACAAAGCACTAATCTTCGAAAAATTTCAGCAAGTAGATTCGTCAGACTGGAGACAGAAAGGTGGCACCGGTCTTGGGCTGGCAATTTCAAAGGCAATTATCGATCAGTTGAACGGTTCGATCGGTGTTGATAGTGAAGAAGGTAAAGGCAGTACGTTCTGGTTCAGGTTGCCGCTTAAGAAAGTCGCCAGCTCGCAATTTACGGCATCCTGAGCTAGAATGACATATCGCCGCGTCGTTATCGCTCCCGCTCGTTCGCCTATGTCATCAACACTAAAGAAAGCGCTACTTCTTTCAGGATGTTTAACGGGACTGCTTTTTTCGGCAGCTTCTGCGCAGACAGTGCAAACGCAACAGCAAGCGGGCGAGGTGTCAACGCAGGTCAGCGAGCAAAACACGCAAGATGCGGAAAATGCGGAACACTCGAAGAACACGGCCTTGATTGGTCCGCCGTCCGAAAGAGTCGAGCCTGAAAAAAAATTCGTCGAAAGCGAGGATTTGCCTGAAACAGATCCATGGACTCGTGAGTACAACTCGGGCCTGAAGGCGACGCAAAATCGAAGGTACGCCGAAGCCGAGCAAAAGCTTCTTGCTGCCGTCAAAGACGCAAAGAAGGGAGTATCGGGTGACCAGCGACTCATTCTTGCCCGAACGGCTCTTGCAGACGTTTACTGTGCACTGGAAAAGTACGATGATGCCGAGAAGCTCTATTCATGGGCGTATCAAACTACGCGCAAAAGTGGCGAGGAAAGTGAAGCATTCGGAAATGCGGCTCATGGACTAGCCGTTGTAAACCACGTGCACGGCAATCACGCAAAAGCAGCTGTCATCTGCAAACAAGCGATAGTGGCGAGAAGAAAAGCTCTCGGCGCCACTCACCACGATGTCGGTCAAAGTTATGTTTTGATGGCTCTCATTCTCGGCAAGCAGAACTACCCTGATGATGCTGAACCTTACTTGACCAGAGGATTGCGCTTCCTGGAAAAATCACCCGGGCCAAAGCAGCTAGACTACGCAGATGCGCTGCGCAGCGCCGCACTGTATCGGCAGAGCCGCGGACAAAAGAAAGAAGCAGAGCAACTCTTCAACAAATCCTACGCCATTACAGATGGTGCAGTCGCTTTCGATCAACCGGCGAAGCTAAAAGGGTCCGTATTCTATAAATGGGAAGAAGGTTCGCCCAGAGCACTAGAGATCCCTGACTACGACTTTCCGCTGCGATATATCAACATCAATGGGGTGCGCGTCGCAGCAACAATTATTGACTTGTGGGAGTTGATGGGAGTGCTCGTTTCCATCACGAATACCAACGACGAGCGTGTGGTGCTCGGCTTGGACAAAGTGAATTTGGACCAACTCAGCCTCGACCCGAACGACACATCCAAGCACCCACTCACATTTGTTGACGCAAATAGCATCGATAGAATTCGCCGTGAACGCGTGATGTGGGACTTAACCATGAACCGTCCTTGGCTCGCAAACATTCAGAAAACAAGAAGTGTGCGTGGTCTAGTGCCGCAGCAGGGACACGACCTTTTTCGTGGTCCAAACATATTTGGAGTCTACGGAGATTGGACCGCGATACCACGGGTGATGCCAGGACGCCTAGAATCACAAGCATCGCCTGAGCGAGTTCAGTACCAACTAGAGAGCGAACTCGACAGCGGCTTGATCCACTCGAACACAATCAAAATGACAGGGCTGGTGCCGGTTGCCCTTGAACCGTTCGAATCGCGAACCGGTGAACTGTTCTACATCCATCCACGCTGCGAAAGTGTTCTGCTGACCGTTCGAGTCGGCAATTCAACGGTGCAAATTCCGTTCAAACTTCGCAAACGGCGCATCAATTAGAACACCATCGTTATTGTTCTCTCGGATATCTGCGCAATGAAGTGTTTCGGTTGCGCTCTGCTCGGAATAATAGTTGACACTAATCCGCTGCAGCCAGAATTGCTCCGTATCCTTCCCGATAAGTTGGATACTGCAAGGTAATGTTCAATTCATGCAAAAGCTTGGAAGCATCAATTTGTCGATTGCCCCTCAATGTTGGCGAAACCTCAGACAGATCGGCGAACCCAGGGACGTCCACACCCATGCGGTTGCACAGCCAAGTGATAGTTTCGAGATGCGTTGACGGTTTCAAATCACCCACTACATATGTACAATTTTCCATCTCACTTTCGAAACAAGCCGCGATGATGCGAGCCAGATCGTCGAGATGAATTCGCGACACATAGTTCCTGCCGTCTCCAGGGATTTTAAGATGACTCAACCGCAAGTGCATGCCGGTTTCCGAAGCGTAGAGTCCCGGGCAGCGCAAAATCGTAGCTCCTTGCTGACGCCAAATATTTTCTGCGTCTATGCGTGAGGCTGCTCTTGGATCATCACTGTCAACCGGTGAATCTTCATTGATTAGGCCAGTGATCTTTCCATATACACCAGTGGACGAGATGTAGACAATACGCTTGCAATCCGAACACTGCGAAGACCAGGCGTTGTCTGTTCTCTCATCAGGCGGAAAGGAGACAAGTACGTTGGCATCGACAAGCAGTTGTTCAGGCAATGCTTCGCCCGTCATCAATATCGGTCGAATGCCAGCAGCTTCGAGTAAAGGTACGCGCTCAGACGAACGAGTGGTACCAAATATAGTGCAGCGAGTGGCGTGCAACTTCGCCACGTGAAGCGCTACATTTCCTACTCCCAAAAGAACGATTGAATCCGACATTTACTCTCACTTACGACGGTTCAAAGATTAACTCGAAATCTGTTAAAATGCTCCTTCTCACGAGAGTTTTCTGTGCTTAACGAAATAAAAATCAACGATACAAAGTACGGTCCAGACAACGACGCGTTGACACTGTTGGGATTGTTGCGACGGCACTTAGACCAAACGCTTCCAGATTCCATCTATCTGCAGCAAGACGAACTCTTTGCTTTGAAGGCGTGGTTGTTAACTCACGCTGAAAAGATGAAACGAGGCAAGGCGATTTGGCTTGAAGAGTCAGAAGACGGCAAGCTATATCGGCTCGTAGCCGCCGTCGGCAAGACCGAAGAAGGCGCCACTATTTTGTGGCATGAGCCACTACCATGGCCGTTTGCCTTTATGAATCAAAGCTATCGCATGGATGAATAAATTAGCACCGAATATGGTGCTACGGTTTCTCCCAGCCCAGGTCTTCCACAGCATCGTCAAACGTCGCTCGGCTGCGCTGGCAGTAGTGCAAACCGATCATCGCTTGCTCCATTTTTAAGCGTCCCTGCTCCATTAACTCATTGCATTTGAGCGCGGCTTCGTAGGTGTTTGTATCAAGCTTCCCGGCAGCAGCCAGAATCTTCGAGACTTCGCCTCCGTGCTTGACCTTAACTTTTACCGCCGCCTGGAAATCTTGCTCTTGCAAAAGTCCCGCTTTCTTGATCAGGTCGATTGCTTTCACTGCTTCAGGAGGCTCACTGGTACCATGTTTTCCCGTCTTGCCGAAGTGCTCGCGAATAAAGCCTTGAACGGCATCGTCTTTTGTCATTGCACCGTTGCGAACAACTTCCTGCAAATTCAACGCCGCTTTCAAAACGGCAATGCTGATCAATCCAGCTTCTACAAGTATCTGTCCAAGCGGAGGTGCCACAGCCTTCATATCGCGAATATCATGGCGCGGAGGACTGGCAGAAAAGATGTTGGGATCGAGCGCGCCACCACGGTTGTGAGCGCGACGCACAGCTTCTGCGGCTTGGGAGGTAGACAGCGAGCCAGAGCGCACCATTTCTTGTAATTGCAGTGCGGAACTTAGTGTCGCATCTGGTATCAGACCTGCGTCAACAAGGAAGTTACCGAGCAACACATTCGGACGTTTCTTGATCAAGTCATTATCGATTGGAACTGGAACCGGCGGCGGTGGGTCGCTGGGCGGAGAATATGGCGCAACTCCCGGCTGCACTGGAACAGTTTGCGCCGGTTGCGGATAGGGCGGATATGGAGGATAAGGCGGATAAGGTTGCTGTGTGCGCGGGTCGATATAAACCGGCGGCATCGCGTAACCGGGCGGATAACCAGGTGGGTAGCCGTAACCTTGAGGCGGATACGGATACGGTGGCTGCGCGTAGCCTGGCGGATAGGCGTATCCAGGTGGATAGCCTTGTGGTGGGTAGCCCGGCGGTGGATAAGGCTGTTGCGGGTAAGGCTGACCAGCAGGTTGTGGCTGCTGCGCCGGAGCCGGTGCGGGTGCAGCTTGAGCCGGAGCGGCGGCTGGAGCAGGAGCCGGCGGAGTTGGAGCAGGCTCGGCAGGTTTCGGGCGAGCAAACTCATCTTGATCAGGCGGTTTGAGGAAGAATGGTTCTTCTTCCGCGCCTGGTCTTGGCGGCATGGGGAAGTTGTCATCGAACTCCATACTGGGTTTTACGGACCTGTCGATGACAAACTCGTCACTGCCTATTTGAGTGTTGACGTCAGCCGGCAATGAAAGACAGACAACGTCGTAAAGCAAGTCCAGATCTTCGAATGGAGAACTCCACATCACCCGAGAGGTGCTTCCATCGCCCTCGTAGAGCGTCCAGATGGGCTCGCCGCCGCCAAACTCGACACGCACCGTCATGCTGTATTGATAATCAGTCTTGGTCGATTTCCACGGTAGCTCAACCGTGCAGCCTTTTGCATTGCGAGCCTCCGTTAAAAGCGCACGCATATTGCTCATCTTCGGCAAGCCGCGCACGGCGTCTAAACGGATGTGTTTTTTAGGTTTATACATCTGCCGTCACTTGAAAAGGCTGATTGGTTCCACTGCTAAATATCTACCCAGCGAACTATATTAATCGACCCCGCGAAGATTGTGCGAAAATGCCCGAGAAGCTCAGCCACGCATCTCCATCAAATTTCCGGACTCATAGCGTCGCAATCCATAGTAAAAGACAAAAACACCCGCCGCAACCACTGCCGCAGAACCCGCAACAGCAATCAGCGCATGGGATAGCGACAACTGCCGCAAAGCAATAATCGGGTAATAGCTGACGAACACAGCCGGAATGAGCGTATAGAGAAGAATTTTGACCGCTCCTTCGAACAAAGTAGCGGGATAGGTGCTGAACGTAATCATTGCGTATCGCCATTGCTCGGCAAGCGATTCTGAGTTGCCCAGGAAAAATGTCAAACTGCCGGTGAATATGCTGAAGCCGACGAACAAAAAGGCAATCGAAACAGTTAGTGCGACGAACAGTGCAAAGTGTGGCAGATCTGGTTTGACGAAAATCAAATAAACAATGTATCCAAAAATCGCGTCACCCCATGCGGTGGCACTCATTCTGCCGAGCAAAATATGCGGCAGAAGCGCTCGCGGATAAAGCATCCACACATCGAGCTGCCCGCGTGCGATGAGCACCGCCAGTTGAAGCGCATTGCCGCAGACTGTGTGCGCCAGACCGAAACCAGATGCGGCGATACACCACAAGGTCACGACGTCGTTTATGTCCCAACCACGCAAGACTTTAAATCGACCGAAAAACAAAACCCAGAACCAAACCCATATGCAATTGTTGATAAACATCGCAACCACTTGCGAATAAAATGCGCCTCGATATTCCAACTGCGCGTCGAGATTGAGGCGTGTGTAGGCTGCGGCAAGTTTGAGATAGTTCACTAAAGTGCGCATTCAGCCTCCATTTGCAAAGACGCGGCGAGAGGCGATACGAAAAACAAAAGCGACGGCGAGAGCAAAGAAAATGCAAGCGACAACTTGACGGAACAAAATGTCCTGATAAAAAGCAAGATCCGGTGAGACAAACAATCGGGCCGGTCCATAAACAACAGCCGAGAACGGAAGCATTTTAAGAGTGGCTTGCCAACTGTCTGGAAAGAGCTCGAGTGGAATCAACATTCCACCCAGAATCATCGTCATACGAGAATAAATCAGAACCAATCCATTCGTATCTTCCAGCCAAAATGCCGCTAACCCGATCAAAAAATTCCCGAGGAAATCAATAACAAAAGCCAACGGTAACACTGTCAGGAAACAGAAAAAGCCGAGCCAATTCATCGGAACAAAACCAACAAAGACCACTGAAATCAGCGCTCCAACCGACATGTTGACGAAAAATCTTACAGCTCGCTCGCCCAGCGTGTTGAACAAACAGTAGAGCGGATAAGAGAGTGGTCGAATGAAGTGAATAGAAATTGCGCCAGTGCGCACATCTTGATCGACACTTTGAGCAACGCGTGGGCCAGAAAGAATGATCGACTCCGTAATCGCCAGATACCATAGCATTTGCGGAAGTGACAACCCGCCCAATGTCTGCGAGCCAGTTTCACTGTACGTGACTTGCCACAAGCGCAGAAAAATGTACAAAATCACGCCGAGAAAAAATACCCGACTGCCAATCTCGGCAAGATATGCCAGATTTGATTTGGCAGAAGTGAGAGAAATCCACCAGTACTTATCTGCAACTGTGATGCCGCTACTCACCGTCTTCTTCTCCGGTCGAAGGCTGTGGTGGCTGGCTGTATATGTGAGCGATCACTTCTTCGAGTGGTGGATCCTCAATCGTTATGTCTGCAACTGAACCCGCTTTGAGAATGTGCTCCATGACCGCTTCGATTGCCGTTACCTGCGTATCCACTTCCAGGCGAACCGCATACTGACTGGATTTAACGATAGTGGCACCAGGAAAATCTAGAGCCGCTGGATTATCGTGATACTTCACAGATAAAACTTTTGCACCTAGATATTGGCGGCGCATCGAAGAAACTTTGTCATCAAGCACGACTTTGCCGTGATTGACGACAACAACGCGGCGCGCCACATACTCGATGTCGCCTGCATCGTGGCTTGTTAGAAAAACAGTAATGCCTTCCTCTTTGTTCCACTCGCGAATCAAGTCGCGCAATTCTTGACGCGCCATCACATCTAACCCGATAGTCGGTTCATCCAGAAACAGAACACGCGGATGGTGCAATAGGCTAGCAGCAATTTCGGCACGCATTCGCTGACCGAGAGAGAGCTTGCGAACCTGCGTGTCTAGAAAAGTACCGATGCCGAATCGTTCGATCAGCATATCGCGCCGCTTCGTATAATCGTTTTTCGGCAACTCGTAAATCTTTCCCAACAACTCGAAAGTATCCCGCGGAGGCAAGTGATACCAGAGCTGCGAACGTTGTCCAAAGACTGCACCTATCTGCCTGACTAGCTTCTTACGGTCTGTCCATGGAACCCAGCCCAAAACAGTGGCACTACCGGCGGTGGGGCGAAGTATGCCTGTCAGAATCTTGATCGTGGTTGATTTCCCAGCCCCGTTTGGTCCAATAAACGCGACAGATTGACCAGATGGAATTGAAAGCGAAATATCATCGACTGCCACAACCTCAGACGAAGTGCGCTTCAGCCCCTTGCCTGTCTGCAGGGTAAAGGTCTTACGCAAGTTTTCGATTGTTACTGCCGCGTCTGACAAATTATTCGTCGCTTATTTGTTGGTCACGCTTTGAATCGTTGAAGTTTTTCCAGATGGCTTAGAATCAGCAGCCGGAGTCAGCTCATAGTTACGCACATAGAGATTCGTTCCAGAAGGAGAGAGATGTAGCTTTCCAGCCTTCGCCTGCTCGTTCATCTGATCTTGCAAAGACGCTGCTGTGTTTTGAATCTCAGTGTTCTGGCGTGCGCCAACATCGAGGTAGGAAGACTTTTGTGAGTCGTACAATTTCCTCAGATTTTCGAGAGTCTTGTTGTCATCACTAGTCAATGATGGTTGAACAATTCTTCCACGTCGAGTGATGTAGCGGCTGGAATCGAGCATATCGTTTTTGCTTTTCTCAACAAATCGCTCGCCTTGTTTTCCAGCGTCTTCACTGGCCAGGCGACTCTGCTCACTACGCAAATTTTTCAGGTCTTCAGCTTGCTTCTCTAGCATTGTTTTCGGTTTAGGTGTCTCCACGACTGCACCTGGCAGTCGTCCGGAAGACGGAGGCAGAGCGCTCGAATTCGCACCAGGTAGAGCACCGAGTGGAGTAGCTGACGGTTTCTTTTCCACAGGTCCGTCGGGATCGAATCCATAAATCTCCAGCGCCTGCTTGGCGAATCGACCAACTTCTTTCGTCGGTTCTAAGGCATAAGCTATTCGAAATTCGCGCACTGCAGCTTCCTGTTGCTTCATGTGGGCGTAACAGCTGCCGAGATAATAGTGCAATGTCGCGTTGTTGAAATCTGTCGAAAGAGCGCCGCCAAAGTGACCAGACGCATCTGAGTAGTTGCCTGCTGCGTAATCAGCCATTCCTTCTTTCAAAAAATCGGTAGCGAGCGAGGCTTGTGGAAACGCCACAACCATGAAGAGAAAAAGCAAAAATTTTGTGGCTCGATGCGCCAGTGCCGGGTTCATATCAAACAACCTGAGTTGGTGGAATCAACTTCCACTCATAATATTATGCCCAGCGTGGATGTTTCGTAGACTTTGGCACTTTCAGGCGGGCGTCAGTCCTCGAGAGACTTGGACTTAGCCAAATCGGCCTTAGCCTGCTCTGTTTTGCCGAGCTTTTCATAAACTTTGGCCCGCTCAATAAACCACTGTGAACTGGTTGGATCGGTGTTGAGCAGTGCGCTGTAATCGCGCAAAGATGCTGGGCAATCATTTAACTCGAAGGAAACGCGAGCCCGCTTTGCCAACGCTTCCGTGCTTTTAGGTTCGATGCGGCAAACCCAGTCAACATAGACCTTCGCAGTTTTGTAGTCGTGCACTTTTTCACACGCTTCGATCAATGAAAAGATGGCCAATTTGTCTGTACCAGAAAGCCTTCTAGTAAATTCACAGTGAGCAACGTAAGGCTTCAACACCTCAATCGTTTTCTTCGGCTGTCCAGTCTTTTCGTAGGCGAGCGCGAGGAGACGCCTGGATTTTTTACCGAATTCTTCAACGTTTTCCAGCTCGGAACCTTTGATGGCGTCCGGAATAGACTCTGCATACATTTTTTTGCCCGAGTATAAGTGAGCTCGTCGGAAGTATGCATACTGGCTCTGGGGGCTCAGCTTGATTGCACGATTGTAATCAGCCAACGCCGCTGGAAATTTCCCCGCTTCATCCAGGAAGTCTGCGCGCATTATGTAATATCGCGCGCTGTTCGGATTTTTTGCAATGACTTTATCGTAAAAGACCTCCGCCTTCTTAGACTCACCGGCACCGACGTAGCCTATCGCCATGTATTGATCGTAGGCATTCGGTGTCGGGTCAAGTGTTTGAGCCTTTTTTATTTCAGCCAGCCCGCGCTCTAATTCATCGGCATAACACAAGCTACAACCGAGAAAAGCATGGGCCAGGGCGTTGTTTGGATTGAGCCGAATGGCAGTGAGCAACTGGTTTTGTGCTGGCAGATATTTTCTCGATAAAAACAGTCCATAGCCGCGCCACATCGCCGCTAAAGATGGATTAGGAGCAAGGTCGGCAGTGTGCGCGTATTTATCCGAGGCGTACCCATCGTACGCCTCGTGCGTTCTGGCCTCAAGCAAAGAGGCAGCATAGTCCTTCTCTGACGACTTGCCGATCAACTTCAGCGTCGTGCCGTACAAAGCCTGATCATAAGCCTTTGTAGCTTGCTCGAGCTGGGGTGCGCCACCTTTAGCCAATGCTCCGTTCAGCACAAGGCACTGGGCCAGCAAGAATAGAGAAAGTCGAAATTTTGCCATTGCTGTAAATATGAAGGTCCTGGTGATACGTTAACATAGCATCGGTGCAAACGCCCCGATAAATGCTGGAAAACCAAAGTTGAACCTGAGATTGACTCAAAAAGCGATGATGCTGGTGGCGGTGCCACTGATATTTGAGTTGGGGTTTGTTTCCGTACTCCTCTATCAATTAAAAGCGTTTGACATCGAGTTAGCGGCAGAACATTTGGATCGAGATGTATTGACGGACGTGAACCTTGAACTGAAGTGCCTTCTTCAAGCTGCAGGCGCGATGGGGATGTATCAAGTTCATCGCGATGACAAATATAAAAATCAGTACAAAAATGCACTCGACGATTTAAGAAAATATCGCAACGAGCTGGGCGAAAAACTCAAATATGATCATAGTGAAGATTTGAATGCTTTTGCTAAAGCGACCGATGATGTAGTGCAGGCGCTGGACGACACGGATGAATTAGTCAACTCTGGCGACCGAATCGATCGCATGCGCTCGATGATCAAAGCAGATAAATTACTGCGCCGCATGGATCGAGCCGGAAATACTGTTATCGATCGCTGCCTGGCTGTCAATAAACTACAGCGCGAGCAAGAGGTGCAAAGCAGAGCCGCAATCGAAATGCTGATTTTAGCTAGCGCAATTTTCAGCATCGTGTTGGCCATTGTGTTAGCGCGTTACTTCAACCACGGAACATCGCGACGTTTGCATGTGCTGCTGGAAAACACTTATCAGCTGGCAATGGAGAAACCGTTGCAACCCCCTCTGCAAGGCAACGACGAAATTGCCATCATAGATGGTGGCTTTCACCGCATGGCTGAGTCGCTGCTCGATGCGCGCACTAAAGAGCAAGCACTGACCGAAAACGCGTTAGACGTGATCTGCTCACTGGATGAGCGCGGCAAGTTCACCAAAATGAATCAAGCGGTGAAGGGTGTTTGGGGCTATGATGCTGACGAACTGATGGGCAGAACGATCGTCTCATTAGTCGAGCCATCAGAAGTTGAACGAACAAATCAAGCCCTGGAAGAGGTAATCTCGGGAAAATCCACTGCACCGTTCGAGCTGAAGATGCGACGCAAAGACCAGACTACATGCGATATGTCATGGTCTGCGCGTTGGTCAGAATCGGACAAGTCTTTATTCTGCGTTGCGCATGACATTTCCGAAAGAAAAAGATTGGAACGAATGAAACAAGAAGTGGTGGCCATGGTCAGTCATGACTTGCGTTCACCGCTAACCTCTATTCAAGCCATGTTCGACCTGTTGGAAGCAGGAGTTTTAGGACAGCTCAACGACAAAGGCGAAGACAAAATTCGGCGGTCTAGCGCTTCGTTGAACAGGTTGATTTCTATGATCAACGATTTGCTCGACATGGAAAAATTAGAATCAGGAATGTTTGAACTGGAGCTAGCCAACGTAGCCTTCAACACAATGTCAGCGCACGCACTTGAAGCAGTTCAAACATCAGCCGAGCAAAAGAAAATTCAATTGAACGTAGACGCTTCAGAAGCAAGCGTTTATTGCGATGGCGATAGAATCGTGCGAGTGCTGATTAATTTTTTATCCAATGCGATCAAGTTTTCACCTGAAAACTCAACTATAAGACTGGCCATTTCACAGGCTGAAGACACCACGGAAATCGAAGTCATCGACCAGGGCAAGGGCATTCCAGCGGATCAACTCGAGTCTGTCTTTGAGAGATTCAAGCAAGTAGAACGTGCGGACGAAACGATGAAAGGCGGGTCGGGACTGGGGCTGGCGATCTGTAAAGCTATCGTCGAAGCTCACCACGGTTCAATCGGCGTAAGAAGCGAAATCGGTCAAGGCAGTACGTTCTGGATTCGTTTGCCCTGTAAAAAATCGAACGAAAAGGCGAACAGTTGAGGAACGGCAACATTTAGGACGCTACAATCTCGCAATTTTACGGCCGATCCTGTTGGCATTTGCGCCTCTATGTCGGACAATGCTTACTGCGGTACCGTCGACTGTCGTACTGCGTGTTGAATCAGAGGGAAATGATTGTGGAGAACGAACCAGCTAAGACTCCGCTCGATACGGGAAAGCAAAATCCAATCCCAAAGTCGATGCGAACATGGATACTGCCATTCACCCGCTTTCATCGCATCCCTGTTTTCAAAAGAGTTTGGCTCTATCTCGCGGTCATGGCGATCTACTGTGCCGGCGTAGATTGGGTAACCGACCACGAACTGAGAGCTGCAGCGGTCTTCAAAGAGATCGGCGCCGCCGCTTACACCAGCGTAATTCTTGGTCTCTTGCTGGTTTTCCGCACCAACTCGGCGTATGAGCGCTGGTGGGAAGGAAGAAAATTGTGGGGACAGTTAGTCAACGAATCTCGCAACATGTGCCTGAAAGTGAAGATTCTGGCAGAGGCGCCAAAAGCCGACCAAAATCGTTTTGGAGAATTGCTCATCTCCTTCGCGTTCGGGCTCAAGCACCACTTGCGCGACAGCCGTCCTACCAAGACAGTGCATAGCGTCGAACTCGACCCGACTGCCAACATACCTGTCGCCATGACGGGCGAACTCTACAAACTCATGGTGAAGTGGCAGAAAGAAGGTCTGATCGACGGTTTCACACGCATGCAACTTGATGCGCACATCAAGACCTTGATGGATATTCTTGGCAGTTGCGAAAGAATTAGAAGCTCACCACTGGCGGTTTCATATCGCGCCTTCTTACGCCAGGGTATCGCGCTGCAACTATTCGCTCTTCCCTGGTTCGTGCCACCTGATGTAACTTACATTTTCAGCATGCCGATCATCTTGATCGGTGCTTATTTCTTGATCGGTTTGGAGCTGATTGCCGAAGACATCGAAGATCCTTTCGGTGATGACGGCGACGATTTACCGCTCGATCACATTTGCGAAAATATTCAGAAAACCATTACGGAAATTCTGGAGCTACCAAAACAGAGATTCACTGCGGCTTTCAAACAGCCAAAGCTTGACCCGCTCAAGCACCACTAGAGCACTAAATTTAAGACCACTAAGTCTGAAAATCCATAATTCGTAAAATCAAAGAGCGAACAAATGCAAAGCCACCACATTAAGTGCGGTGGCTTGCGTTCAAATTCGAAAAGACGTTCGATACGTTCGGTCTACAAAGTTTGTTACCAGCGTCTGCCGCCACCCACGGAGTAGCCGTAGCCACCGCCCATGCCGTATCCGCCAGTGCTATTGAACGTACCGTCCTGTGGCGGTCTGCCCCATGAGGCAGCGCCCATTTCACTCTGCAATTCATTGAACTGATTGATGCGCATCATCTTATTGAAATCATCATCAGACTGCGCGGCAATTTGACTTTCGCGCATTCCTTGAATAGCACCACTCATATTCTTTTGGTCAATATTTTCAGACTCTCGCAAATTAGCAATTGCCTGATCTAACGCCTTGATGCGAGCCTGTTCAGCCGCTCTGCTTTTGTCGTCAGCCTGAACCCAGTTTTCCAACGCGTGCAAATCGCCGGTTTTATTCGCATAAGTTCGCGTAGGTGACCCACCGTGCATTTTTAGCTGAAGCAACTGTGCAATTCTTTTCTCGGCATAGAGTCGATAAGGCTCGGTCTTAGCATCGTTAGCTGCTGCAGCCGCGCGGGCCTGCGCTTCCTGGTCGGATAAACCGTTGATTCGGGCTTGATTGTCTAGCTCCATCTGTCGTTCGTCTTGAAAGATCGCCTGATTGCTGCCCTGACTGAACGCTGGGACTGAAGTCAACCCCAAAGAACAGACAGCAATGGTCAAAATTGTTTTAAATCGCATCCTTACTTCTCCAAACAGGTCTAAGACCCTGAGATTTGCATACCAACAGTTAAAACATACCCAGCAATTTTTTGAGATAACCGGCAAAATTGCGTAACGCTAAGTGAAGGCTGAAACGCCCAAATATGCAGGTTCCTGTTAGGTTACCGAGCCCTGAATGTGATAAACAATAGGCTCGTTGGTTCATCTCAGGAGAAATCTATGAAAGGCATAGTCATCGAAAAGAACGGCGGTCCTGACGTGATGCAGTTCACGGAACTCTCGCTGCAAAAACCGGGACCGGGTCAAGCACGTATAAAGGTGATGGCATCTGGGTTGAACTTTATAGACATCTATCAGCGGCGGGGCGACTACCCCGTGCCATTGCCTTACACACCCGGTCTGGAAGGTTCAGGAGTGGTCGAGGAAGTGGGCGCGGATGTGACTGTAGTCAAACCTGGCGATCGCGTCGCCTACACCTCGCAGCCGGGTGCTTACGCTGAGGGCAGTCTCGTCAAAGCAGATAGTTTGATTCCATTGCCGGAGAGTTTTTCATTCGCACAAGGTGCCGCATTTCCGTTGCAAGGAATGACCGCACATTATCTGATCCACGAATTCCGAAAAGTGAATAAAGGCGACACAGTTTTGATCCACGCAGCAGCTGGTGGCATGGGTCTGCTACTCGTGCAATGGGCTAAGCATCTGGGTGCTCACGTGTTTGGCACCGTCTCGACAGAAGAGAAAGCCAAAGCTGCACGCGACGCTGGAGCAGACGAAATTATCTTCTACAACAAAGAAAATTTTGCCAATGCTATTAAACGACTTACAAACGATAAGGGCGTTGAATTGATTATCGACGGGGTGGGAAAAACAACTTTCGCTCATAACTTCGACGCCGCCGCAAGACGCGGCACTGTCGTCATTTACGGCTCAGCCAGTGGGCCGGCAGAGCCTATTGCCCCCAACAGCTTGCAAGCCAAGTCAATCACCGTAGCTGGTGGCTCTCTGGGTAGCTACCTGCTCAATCGAGAAGAACTTTTATATAGAGCAAACGATGTTTTAAAAGGAATTCAAGAGGGCTGGTTGAATCTCCGCATCGACAATGTGCTGCCACTTGCACAGGCGCAAGAGGCGCACAAATTGCTGGAAACGAGAAAATCAATCGGCAAAATAGTGTTACGGTCTGATAACTAAATATGGTGGCGCAAAGAAAATTTCCTTACGGAAACCTCTCCTAATAATTCTCGTCATCTAGTTACAGGAACTACAGGGTTCCGAAAATAACTAGAATGGAAGTGAACATGAAAGCGCTGAAGAAACCAGTCAGACACCTCACAATCGTTGAGACGAATGAAAAGACGTGGACCGACTTGGACATCGAAGATTTCGAAGATCTGTTCGAACTCGCCGATGACGTATACATGGCGACATTAGATACGCACGTCGCCGCACTAGAATGCACACGCACTGAATAAACAATCAGACCACCTCTTCTCAAGTCTCCTCATTAGCAAAAGAGCGCCCAAATGGGCGCTCTTTTCAGTAGTCTATCGTTTCGCAGCTTATGCAGCCCTGATGCCTGCCGGCACCGAGTATGGTTCTACACAGCCGTGTAATTTTGATCTTCAGTTTTTAAACATCGATTGCTCGAACGACAAATCGCGTTGATATTGCGGTCTGCAATCATCTCGTTCACGGTGTTCTTCAAATAAGCGATAGCATTGACGATTGCCCGGGCAATCGAAAATTGCATCTTTGTTTGTGCATGTGCTTTTCTGCGCAAACTGCGAATATCGGCAACGGTCATTCGCTTTTCAGGATTTAAGTCTTCAAGAGAGCCGAGCTCTGCTGACGACGTTAGTCGAATAACATTCACGTTTACAACCTCAACACCTAAGACCAACTTAATACTAAGTCTAAGTGCCACCAAACTCAAGCTAATTTTTTCTTGGCAACGTCCAAATCGAACCCATTGAACGGGGTGAAAAGCTAGTAGAATACAGACGCTTAGAGGAGTCTAGAAGATATACGATGGCACAACTTGACCGCACCGAATTAATCAAACGGTCTCGCAGGGTAGTTGTCAAGCTCGGCACAGCCGTGCTCATGCGAGATGAAGGCGGAATTGCCTTAAGCCGTTTTTACGCTTTTATCGAAGGATTAGCGGCCATAAAAAAAAGCGGCCGCGAAGTGCTGCTGGTCACATCCGGAGCTGTTGGACTCGGTTCGCAGAAGCTTGGATACGGCAGCAAACCTAAGTTGCTGCCACAGAAACAGGCTTGCGCAGCCGTTGGACAGGGAAGATTGATGGCGCTTTATTCAGACGCCTTCGATCGATTGGGAATAACCGCCGCACAGATTTTGTTGACTGAAGAAGATTTTTCCAACCGTCAACGTTATCTGAACTTGAGAAGCACGATCGCTGAACTAGTCTCCATGGGAGCGATTCCGGTCTTCAACGAGAACGACACGGTCTCGACAGCCGAGCTGGAACCACTGAGAAATTCTTCTGACTTCAAAGTCAATTTTGGCGACAACGACAAACTATCGGCCCTGGTTGCAAGCAAAATCGACGCCGACCTTCTCGTCATCCTTACCGACGTAGAGGGCTTGTACACGGCTGATCCGCGCTCTGATGAAGGTGCAAATTTGATTTCAGTCGTCGAAAATATCACACCCGAAATCGAATCATTAGCTTCCGGAGAAAAATCCAAAGTTGGTCGAGGAGGTATGAAGACCAAGTTGGCAGCAGCCAGAGTAGCCACTCAATCTGGCTGCGCGACAATTATTGCTGGTGGAAAAATACCAAACGTAATCGAAAAAATATTCGCTTACGAAGATCTTGGCACCATCTTCCTTCCGCATGCCATGCGCAGCGGCAAAGAAAAATGGATCGCATTTGCAACCACTGTAAAAGCATCCATCGTCATCAACAAAGGTGCAGAAGAAGCTCTTCTGAAGAGGAAAGCGAGCTTGCTACCAGCTGGAGTGACTGAAGTGCGCGGCAACTTCGACCGCGGAGATGTGATCAGCGTGCTCGACGAATCAGGCAGTGAGTTCGCACGTGGCATAGTCAACTACTCGAGCGTCGAAGCAAAGAAGATCTCGGGCATGCATTCAGATCGAATTGATGAAGTGATTGAAAGCAGAAACTATGATGCGCTGATAACCCGTGATAATATCGCTTTCTTGGAAGCCTAACAGGTGGCACGATGACCGGGTCAACAGACAATCAAACAACGGGCGCAACCACCCGCAACATCGCCTCTGTTTTGACTCTGGCGCAAAAGGCAAAGCAGGCCGCTAGCGTTTTGGCGGGCAGCTCTGGCAGCGCTCGCAATCAAGCATTGTTAGCAATAGCAGCTGAAATCGAGGCTCACGAGAGCAAAATACTCGAAGAGAACAAACGGGACTTGAAGCATGCAGCAACCCTGCTGGCTGCAGGAAAAATCTCTCAAGCTTTAATAGACAGACTCAAATTGGACCACAGCAAACTCTCATCAGTGGTCGAAGGTATTCGCCAACTGGCAAAAATGCCCGATCCACTTGGAAAAATTGATCTAGATAGAGAGCTAGACAAGAATCTCGAACTCCAGCGCGTCACCTGCCCGATCGGTTTGATCGGCGTAATCTTCGAGGCCCGCCCTGACGCTCTGCCCCAAATCGCCTCCCTATGCCTGAAGAGCGGCGATGGAGTCATTCTCAAAGGCGGCGCTGAAGCAGAACATTCCAATCGCATTCTATTCGACTGTCTGAAGAGAGCCGCACAGCACGCGGGATTACCAGGCGATTGCATGGTTTTACTAGAATCACGCGCTGACGTAAACGAATTGCTGACGGCAGATCGTTTTGTCGATCTGGTCATTCCTCGTGGGTCCAACGCTCTGGTTCGGTTCATTCAAGACAACACACGCATTCCCGTTCTTGGTCACGCCGAGGGAATTTGCCACGTTTATGTCGATGAGTCTGCTAACTTCGATAAAGCTATTTCATTAATCTGCGACGCAAAAATTCAGTATCCGTCAGCATGCAATGCCGCAGAGACCGTCTTAATTCACAAAACGATTGCGCCACAATTGATGCCTCGACTGGCAAAACAGCTGACTGAGCGCAAGGTGTCGCTTCGCTGCGATGCAGAAGCGCTCAAGCTTGCTGGCTCAGGTGCCAACACGTCGCTGGCCAGCGCAGACGACTGGGGCACCGAATATGGTGACTTGATCGTTGCCGTCAAAGTCGTCAAAGACCTGGAGGAAGCGATTGAGCACATCAACGAATTCGGCTCAGGTCATACAGAAACAATGGTTGGCGAAAATCAAAAGACATTCGACAAATTTTTCTCTCAAGTCAATTCCGCGGGAGTTTACTTGAACGCCTCCACTCGCTTCGCTGATGGATTCAGATATGGCTTCGGCGCGGAAGTCGGCATCAGCACTGCGAAACAACATCCGCGCGGTCCGGTCGGCATTGAAGGACTCGTCACTTACAAGTACAAACTAATCGGTGACGGACATATCGTGGCAGACTATGTCGGGGCAGAAGCAAAACAGTTTACGCATCGAGATTTAAGCAGACCACCGAAACAGGAAGACAAACAATGTTAAAGGGTAAGAAACTGGGAGTGATTGGGGTCGGCAAACTTGGTGAGGCGCTCATCGCTGGACTGCTCAAGCAAAGTGATTTAGACGTGACTGATATCATAGGCAGTGTACATCACGAAGCCTCTATCGACCGAGTCAAAGAGCGATTAGGCATCAGCACCACATTAGACAATCGTGAGCTAACTAAAGATCGAGACATCATCTTGATCGCGGTAAAACCGCAGAACATGGACAAAGTGGTGCGCGAAATTGCCGATCAACTCAAACCGAATCAACTTTTGATTTCAGTGGCGGCTTCGGTTACGACTGCGTTCGTTGAAGAACGACTGACTCAGCCGATCCCAGTTGTTAGGGCTATGCCTAACACACCAAGCGTGATGAACGCAGGCATGACCGGTCTGTGCCTGGGGACACACGCTAAGAGCGAACACAAGGAGATAGCGGAAGCAATTTTCGACTGCGTCGGAAAAACAGTGTTTGTCGACGAAAACTTGATGGACGGAGTTACCGCGCTGTCAGCGAGTGGTCCAGCTTACCTGTATGTAGTTATCGAATCCCTGGCAGAAGCTGGTGTGAAGCTCGGTCTGTCCAGAGAAGTATCCACATTGTTAGCATCGCAAACGATGTATGGTGCATCGCGGATGGTGCTGGAATCGAAAGCACATCCTGCTTTGCTAAAAGACATGGTCACCACTCCTGCCGGATGCACCATCGACGGACTGATGGAACTGGAAGAAGGCAAGCTGCGCGTGACGCTGATTAAAGCTGTGGTGAAAGCAGCAGAACGCGCTCGCGAACTGGTGAACAACCAAAACAGTTCCAAATAGAAGCAGACCTTACGTTGGGAAGAGCAAGATCGGATTGACCAGTGTTTTCGCCGTTTCTTTTGCTTGTCTAGCCGCGGCAATCAATACTTCTGGATCGTCACAAGTGTGAGGCAACGACGCCATACCAATGGCAGCTAACACGCCTTCACTGCGATTGCCTGCTGTCAACGGTTCGCTCGTAATTGCGCTGTGCAATTTCGGCGCCCACTCAGAGATCGCTTCATGACCAAGACCTGGTAGCAGAGCGGCAAACTCACCACCGCTTAAGTGGGTGACGATATCGAACTCTGTCGCTATTGTGTTGATGCGGTCTATGATCATTGGCAACGCGATTCCTGGCAAAGCCACATTTTCATTGCCGATTCTCAAAGCGACTTCGAAAACAACCACTGAATAAGGGGTGTTAGACCGACGGAACAAAGCTTGCTCACGAAACAAGTAATAGACAAATGCTGCAAACGAGTGCATGCCAGTCGCCTGATCCAACATTCCCGCACCGATTTTATCGATCAAAGTCACATCTAACTTGATCGGCGGAGGTAGTGCGACCGATGGCGCAACTGGTGCAGCGGGCTCTGCCACTGGCGGCGCGGGCGCCGGTTGACTGCTGTCTGGCACCTGGTCGAGAGGTAGTGGAGCTGCCGGTCTAGGAGTGGATGCGATTGGTTGAGCGGTGCCTGGATGAAGAGCCGGCATGTTCGTCCGAGACGCATTAGCGTTGAACGCCGGCGGTTGAATCAGTCCGTCTACCCAATTGTCTGACGGAGCTGGTGCTATCTGTGGTGGCGCCTGGAAGGCGTTAATCGCGTTCTGATTCGCCTGGGCATAAAAATTGTTCGGAGCAGCTGGAGCTGAAGGATCTCCTGGAGCACCACCCTGTCCGGGCGCGAGCGGGTTGTCTAGGTCCATGCCACCGCCGCCGATATTCACTTGCAGCGACATTGGCTGTGACGGAACCATGACCTGATCCTCTCCATCGGCAGGAACATATTGAGCATCGATTTTGATTTTGTTTTGCACCATCAAGACGTCTTCAGAGCCACGATTCCAAAGCCTGATCGCGTTTGGACCGTCACCTCTTTGCAAAGTCCAGGATGGGGGGTTCTTATTACCAACTGAAAGGTTGAGCTTGACGACGAAAAACTGATGATTGTTGGGATGCTCGAAGGGCAATTCGATCGTCTTGCCAATTCGCTTCTGTCCCTCTGCAATGGCATAACGCAAGTCATCAGTTGTCGGCACCGAATTCATTTTCGGTAGTCGATGAACTTGAGTAGTGCTCAGGGAATCGAATAAAGGCATGCGTTTTTAATCCTCACCGCCGACGTAGCGCTCAGTCAATATACCCAGTTTATCGCAACAGACCCACAGTCCGAACATCGCCCGCCTGTGAACACACTAAGATTTACTAGACTCGATTTCTTTGACGCGCTTCTCTAACCGTAGGGCCTCATCTTCTTTGCCAATTTTTCGTAGAGATTGTGCATACATCTTCAAGCTTCTGGCAACCTCGGGGTTGTCTGGTCCCAGAGCGACCTCTTTGATCTCCAGTGCTTGTTTGAACAAAGGTGCTGCCGCTGCTGATTGCCCCTGAGCGTCTTTCAGAACAGCCAGGCACGAGAGAATTTCGCCGGTGCGGAGATTTTTTTCACCAAGCGATTTTTGCCGAATTTTCAAAGCCTGATTGAACAGCTGCTCGGACTGATCGAATTTGTTCTGCAAGAAGGCAATGCTGCCCAGACCGACAAGGCTATCTGCAACTAAAGGATGGTCAGCTCCGACAGATTTACTGAGGATAGTTTGCGCATCTTTGTACAACGTTTGAGCACGTTTCAAATCACCTTTGATTTGATAATCCATGGCCAAACTATTTTCCGTTTCGGCAACGTCTGGACTGTTCGGTCCCAACTGCTTCTTGCGAATCGCCAGGGCTGACTGAAGTAGCTTCATGGCCAGATCGACACGGCCCGTTTTATTGTAGATTGCCGCCATCGCTTTTAAGCTGTCTGCATATTCAACGCTCTCGACCCCGGTGCTCGCTTTACGAATCGATAGTGCCTTAGTCAGCAAAGGTTCTGCTTGTGCCGATTTGTTTTCGGCGAAATACACCATGGCCAGATCGTTCATGCTGTCAGCGACAGGCAATCCATTTTTTCCAAAAATCTCTTCTCGAATAGCGAGTGCCTTCTTAATCGATCGCTCGGCTTCAGGGTAGAAGTCTTCTTTAAAGTAGACGTTACCGAGATTATTCAAACTTATGGCGTAACGCGGATCTTCACTGTCGAAGCCTTCAGCTAGAGCGCAAGCCTCTTTAAACAGCTTTTGTGCTGCTTGATAGTGCCCCTGACTGAACTCTTGTTCGCCCTTATCATTCAACAGGCGCCAATCTGGCACGGTTGGATTGGCGTGATCGGTTGCAGTTTTTGGATAGTAGAAATAAAACAACGCCGCTGCTGCTACCGCCGTCGATACCGCAGCGATCACAGGCGACCAGGAAAACTTAGACGGCACTTTTTCTGACGCGGGAGTGACAGAGCGTATCGCGCTCGATGTGATCACCTGGGCTTGGGTAATGGCAGGAATACCTGTCTGTGTGGGGTTCTTCGCTGGACGCAACGTGTTGCGGAACAGTTCAAGATCTGTCCACAGCTCGAGAATTGTTTGATATCGATCGGCTGGATCGAGCTGCAGACATTTCAAAACTATTTTTTCAATCTGCTCAGGAATTGAGATGAGCTCAGGATCTACACTAGCAAACGATCTTGGCGTTTCATGGATATGACGCTGAATGGTATCAAAAACATCTGTGCCAACCAACGGCGGTCTGCCGGTTAAGGTCTCGTACATGACACAGCCAAGCGAGTAAATATCAGAACGGGCATCCAGGCGGTTTCCGGTGCACTGCTCTGGACTCATATAAAGCGGGCTACCTAAAACTTGTCCGGTTTGCGTCAATTGAGCCGCCTCAGTCAAGGGCATAGTCATATGTTTGGCGATACCAAAGTCCACAAGTTTGACGACGTCATCATGCTGCTCCTCATCAACCAGCATGAAATTACTCGGCTTCAAATCACGATGAATCAAATCTCGTTTGTGCGCCAAATTCAAAGCATCGCAAGCCTGACAAAAAATCCACGTCGCTCTGACGAGATCAAGACGTGTTTCCCTGCGGATCTCGTCAGCCAGATTGCTGCCTTCAAGATAATCCATCACCAAATATGGTTGCCCTTTGAATGAAACTCCAAAGTCATAGACGGTGACAATATTATGGTGCTTGAGACTGCTGACCAGTTTTGCTTCCAGCTGAAACCGCTTCAGGCTGGGAACATCAGAGGCTACCAAAATTTTGATGGCGACAATTCGGTCCATCAAAGTATGTTTTGCCTTATAAACGGAACTCATTCCGCCTTTGCCTAACTGCGAAATTATCTGATATCTTTCGGCAAAAAAACTACCGACTAGAGGGTCTGTACACAAAGGCGTGAGCGGGCTTCCGTCTATTGGGCAGAATTGCGAGTCTGCGCTGAAGTCTTTCCCACAAGCCAGGCAAGTTCGAGTGGCTTGAGGTTCTTTTTGAATATCTTCTGACTCAGAACTCAATCTCGACCTGCCGATGAGAAGGGACTCTTAAGCCGGGATGCCACTAGCCATGATGATCTCGCAGTTTTTCGGAAACGCGTCTTTCAATTCTCGAATACTCGATTCCGCGATATCTGTACCAGTCAACGAAACTTTCGTGAGCCCCTGCAATCCTTTCAGTTTTTCCAGGGCGGCGTCGGTTATCTTAGTGTTATCCAGCCAGATTTTTTTCAGCGAATACAGCTTGGCGAGCTGTTCGATGCCTTCATCGCTGATTGATGTGTGAGATAGATCAATTTCATAGAGTTTGCTGAAGTGAAGCAAATATTGAATGTCATCGTCTTCCACTTCGCTTTCGCTGAAATCGATCGACTGCAACGAGTGTGGATCCATCTCTTTCAGACCGGCGAGATTCATCGGTTTTTCTTTGTGCACTTCTAACTGAACATTGCGGCCTGAGGGAATCTTGACGGTGCCACGAGCTTCGCCCAAACCTTCCCAATAGTCAGGATCATCGGCTGATTCGACCAGAACTTCACCAAGTGAAGTGTCAGGAAACTTGATTGACTTCGTCGCAACACTAGAGGTTGTTTTTGAATTTGACTTGGCTGGCGCGACCTGCGGCGGTTCCTGGGTTGTGCTTGCTTTGGCGTTTGTAGAAGCGTTGGCGCTACTGTTTTTTGCTGCCGCAGTCTGCGCGGTTGCGATCAAACCGGCAGTGACAAATCCAGCTAAGCACCACTCCACGACCAAGCGAGAGTAGTCTAATTTCACCTGTCCCGGTGGTGGCGCATAGAGAAAAGCAAAAGATGTCGGGGTCTCGTCGACGAGTTTCCAGGGCGGATAAATGCCCATGGCAACAATTGCGAGAATGCCAACCCAGAGGAATAATTTTTGATTTTCGTTCAACGGATTCATTTGTTAATTTAGCACTCTGAAGATTATTATCTATCCCGACGCATCTGTTTTATAAACTGCGCCTTGTATGCTTAGAGTACCTTGGTCAGCACGGCATTGGAACCACTGGAGGGGCACATCATGTGGGAACGATACAACTTGTCAGGTCAGCAGGCGATGTCATCGGGCAAGGCCGCTGAGGCAGAACAGGCATTCCGATTGGCTTTGCAGGAAGCTGAGAAACTCGGTACCTACGATGCCAAAGTTGCAATTAGTTGCGTAAACTTAGCCAATTGCCTCAGACAACAAGGTCGCTTCGCTGATGCAGAGCCGCTTTACAAGCAAGCGCTGGTGGTGAAGGATAAAGTTTTCGGACCGTTGCATAAAGAATCGATTCCAGTCCTTGATAACTATGCAAAAATGTTGCGCGCTGCGGGACGCCCGGGCGAAGCAGACAAAATGGAACAGAAGGCAAAAGCTATTTTTGTTAGACCATAAAAGGGATCGAGTGTGGTGAAGAAAGTGGCTGAAAGCAGCGCAAAGAGTAACTTGCAAATCGACTCGACTGCATTGCTATATCAAAGCGGGTTCGGCAATCACTTCGAAAGTGAGGCGGAGCCTGGAGCTCTACCAAAAGGTCAAAACTCTCCCCAGAGAGTAAACCGTGGATTATACGCCGAGCAATTGAGCGGCTCTTCATTCACTGCCAATCGCTCCGAGAATTTGCGCAGCTGGTTGTACCGCATTCGCCCGTCGGTTTTACATTCGAAGTTCAGCAACTACAACCAGGGGTTATGGCGTGGCAAACCGTTCTCGGAAGATTTCACATCGCCTGAACAGCTGCGCTGGGATCCACTGCCAACCCCTTCGGAACCGACTGATTTTATCGATGGTGTAGCCACGATAGCCGGTAATGGCGACAGTGCAAGCTGGCGTGGATGCGCCGCACACATCTACTCGATCAACAAATCGATGCACGATCGCTTCTTCTACAACGCTGATGGCGAGATGCTTTTTGTGCCCGAAGCAGGGTCCTTACGCTTCTGCACCGAATTTGGTGACATGGATGTTCACCCTGGTGAAATCGCGGTTATTCCTCGCGGCATTAAGTTTCAAGTGCAATTGCACGAGCGCACCGCCCGTGGTTACATTTGCGAAAATTATGGTCCACCCTTGCGCCTGCCAAACCTTGGCGTGATCGGCTCGAACGGGTTAGCCAACCCCCGAGATTTCCAAACGCCCGTAGCCAAATACGATCACGCCGATGGTCCAAACCAGCTGATTGCAAAATTCAACAGTCGCCTCTGGTCGACAGAGCTGGACCACTCGCCACTAGATGTAGTGGCATGGCACGGCAATTATGCCCCTTATAGATATGACCTTAGTTTGTTTCAAGCCGTCAACACTGTCACTTTCGACCATTCCGATCCTTCTATCTTCACTGTGCTCACGTCACCATCAGAAGTGCCGGGATTTGCCAACGTCGATTTCGCGATTTTTCCGCCTCGATGGCTAGTTGCCGAACACACTTTCAGACCGCCATATTTCCATCGCAACATGATGAGCGAATATATGGGACTGATTTTCGGTGTCTACGATGCGAAAGAAGAGGGTTTCGTGCCCGGAGGAGGCAGTCTGCACAACTGCATGTCAGCTCATGGACCAGACGCAGACACGTTTGCACGAGCCAGCGCAGCCGAGTTGGTACCGAAATATTTGGCCGATACGCTGGCATTTATGTTTGAAAGTTCGTTGATTTTTCATCCAACCGAATTTGCTCTCAAATCAGAACTTTTGCAACCAGGTTATTTAGATTGTTGGGCTGGTTTGAAAACAAACTTCTCGAAAGAGTGAAGTTGGACAAGGCTTCACCAAACAATCACCTGAAAACTTAGTTTAGCCAAGCTATCACCCTGGGCATGACGGATATGGCGGCTGCCAGTCCACACACTGCTACGGCAGACTGCCGCCAAACCTGGTATTGTTCCGACTACTCGACCCAGCCCAGTTGCCAGGCGAAATCAAATTCTCACCGTAAATTTCCGCATTTTCACAGTATCCCGACAAATGTATAAACCAAAAAAAGAAGAACAACCCGTCGCCTCCAACCGTCACAGATTGCCCGTATTGGCGACCATGCCTGGTATCAAGGCAATCCAGGCACAGTTCGACCTGGCCGTGAAGTCACGCGGCTTGATTGTCGAGCAGCCCTGGACGACAAGCGTTCCCAAACAGCAGTTCATGCTCATGGTGCAGTGGGAAGGCAAAGCTGAGTTTCCGCTGTGGACTCTTTACGAAGAAAATGCCAGCGAATCCAAAATGCACTGGAGCCAAACATTTCCGCCTTCAGATGTGCAGCTGATGTATGACGTCTTGTCGATGTCGGTCGAGTCTGGAGGTCAAGCAGCCTCGAGAATACCTGATGAATTGCGACCCAAAGATGATTACGACGCGGCGCCTGTAGAGACAAAGTCCGAGCCAGCGCCTCTGCCTCCGCCGCCTCCTCCTCCGCCGCCGCCTCCTCCGAACTTACCCCCACCGCCTGGTCTGCATCCACAACCCCAGGGCTATCCACAGCCGCCTCAGGGTTACCCTCAGCCGCCACAGGGATACCCGCAGCCGCAGGGCTATCCACCGCCTCAGGGCTACCCGCCAGGCTACCCGCAGACGGGTTACCCACAGCAGATGCCGGGCTACCCGCCTCCCGGCTATCCTCAATATCCGCCGCAACAGCAGCAGCCAGCCTACCCGCCGCCGCAACCGCCACAACCTGCGCCAAATCCCAGTCAGGGTTCACCGTGGCAGAGTGGATTCGCGCCCCAGCCGCAACAGCAATCACCTTTTAACGCACCAGCTAAGAGTGCAGCCAGTTCAGGCGACTCTGACCTGAGACCGATCGACTACAACATGATGGACAAGCGCGCCAACGTTTTGCTTGGCACGTTGCTAGTTGAAGCCGGGCTGGTGACATCACCGACACTGAATGCCGCACTGAAAATTCAAGAGTTAGTGCGCGACGAGAAGATGGATCAAGAACAAGCCTACGATGCACTCAAACGACTGCATTCGATGGGTGCATCTATCGATGATTACTTGAGTCCGACCGACTTCAAATCAGGCAAAGTTGCAACCAGCAAGCCTAAACCTGCTGCACCTGGTCCAACCGGTGGTGGTGGCAGTGCACCTGCTAGTGCAAGTTCAGGGTCGAAAGGTGGGCCTGTTGACCCTGAAAAACAAAGAGAGATGCACGCAACGTTCGATCTGCTCCAGAAAGCAGCGTTGCTCAGTGAAGCCGATCTAAAATCGGCACAAGCAGTGCGTTCTAAGCACGGCGGAGACATGGTGCAAATTCTAAAATCAGCTGGAAAGCTTGAAATGAAAACGTATGATGCAGCATTGATTTGTATCAGACTGATTCATGTCGGCAAAATGAAAGTCGAACAATGCATTATTGCTTTGAACTACTGCAGCCGCAGCCGAGTCGGATTCGACGAAGCGATGGAAGAATTGAACTGGCCGAACCCAAGAAAGTAGTTGTTCTCTTAACGACAGAAACGTAGACACATTTGAGCTGCGGGCATGACCGATAATAATTTAGACGTCGATAACCCATACAAACACAGCCAACTGGCGCAGCAACACGAATTGGCTGAAGACTTCCGCAAAGCCGAATCAGAATTCAAAGCCGCGATTCGCGCCGCAGATGCACTGCCGCTAGCCGAATACAAAACGCATTTTCAAAGCAATTTAGCGCAGGAGCATGTGGTCAAACATGCCGCCGAAAATTTCGAATCGAACCAGAATGTCGCCAGTCTCGAAGCGATCGAGAAGGCCTATCACGAGTTGATTGCGCTGCCGTTTTTGACACGTATGCAACTGGCGGGATTTTATGCGCGACACGAGGCCATTCCCGAAGCGAAAGACGCTTGCGATGACGCTTTTCGTGCCGGGCTCGACAAGCTTGTGCAAGACAATCCGTCTATGGTAGCGATGTACAAGCGAGCAGAAGATCTGCAACGACATCTCTCGGACATTTTGGGACCTGAAAACGTCGAAAAAATCTTCAAGGCAAACTTCGACAAATTAGACCTGAACAAAGATGGTTTCGTCGATGAGGCTGAATTGAAGCGCGCTCAGCTTGACATTACTATTGGTGCCGAAACGCAACAAGTAATTCGCTATCTGCTGCACAACTATCTCGAAGTCGAAAAGGCAAGCAACGACGAATTCGGGCTCGAGATAAGCGGCATCACTAAAGCCGATGTACACAACTACGAGGGCAATTCAGCGGCACGCTGGAAGCGCATGAAGAAGTCTTAGACTATCCGTCAAACTCCTCAATGCGCCATTGTCCACAAGATCTCGTTTTTAAAATCGTATGACGCCGACCTGTCACCAACTTCGGGTGCCTATCTCGAATCTCTTGATAGGCACTATGCATGGTGCTACAAGTCCACGACTCGGACTGTCGGTCCAGACCAGAACACGTCATCGTCATAACCGCCAAATCGTTGTTAGGCAATAGTTCGACGTGCTCAGCGTGTATTTCTTGGATCTGTTCCTCGACAACTTCAATGCGGATGGTTTGAACTTTCATTGGTTTCCTCTACTGCAAACCCAGACGATTCATTGCACTCTCTCACTCTAGACTTCAAATTTGGCAGACTGATGGCATCAGACCATTAAACGGAAAATTGGCCCGATTATCTGCCGGTGAGCAAGAAAATCCTCGTTAACCCCCGATTCCACGGGGCTAGACCCATAACTACGGCACTTCTTGGGTATACTGTTTGCAAAGGACGAGGCAATACGGCGCCTGATGGGCAAAAACATCCTACTTCTAGATGACGATAAGCAGTTCTGCAAACTGATGGCATCGGTTCTAGAAGGTCGCGGCCACAAGGTTTTGCAAGCTGACTCGGGCGAAAAGGGCTGGGAGACGCTCAACAAAGAAAACCTTGACCTGGTCATAGTCTGTGGACCTTTGCCAGACAAAACAGGGGTTGACTGGATCAGCGACGTCAGGGAAAAAGGAAACGACGTTCGGTGTGTCTTCGTCGGTCAATCGCAAAAAGACGTCCAAATCAATAAAGCGAAACTGGAAAACGAACTTGGCATATCGCTTATCGTTCACAAACCAGTAATTCCATTTGTCTTTGGTGCTCAAATCGAAGGGCAATTCGCCGAAAGCGCCGGTGCGCAAGCGGGCAAACTCAAAGATTTCGAAACGATGTTCCTCGCGCTCGTAACAAAATACGCGCGCATGCTACCTACGAAGTTAAGCGATCTTTCTGCTGCAATTCAAAAAGCAAAGTTAGATCCCACCAACATCGATCTAGTCGGTGAAGTGCGAGCACAAGCGCACAAAATCAAGGGCACAGGCGGCTCTCTCGGCTTCAGATTAGTTGGCGAAGCAATGGCATTTATCGAAGCAGCTGCTGTTGCTATGCCGACAAAGTCTCATGAAGAACAACAAATTTCCTGGGCCGAAATCGATCGCAAGTTGTTAGAAGCACAAGCTGCGGGCGAAATGGAAGCCCGCGAGGTCGCGCAAGTAGTCGCCGGAAAAGATGACGAGACTACAGATGAACCGGCCATGGCACGCATACTTGTGGTCGACAGCGACCAGGAATTCCTCAACCTTATCGAAGACCTGGGCAGAGAGCGACTTGTAGAGATCGTGAAGGCGCTAAATGTCGACGAAGCGTTGAACAAAGCATGTGTATTACCACTCGATGCTGCGCTGGTGAATGTGGTCAGCGATGCTCCTGAAGAATCGTTTAAACTGGCTCGGCAACTGCGAGAATTGCCTGGCTACGAAAATTTGCCATTAGCATTTATTTCTGGTGACGCGTTTATAAAAGATCGTGTTGAAGCTGCTCACGCTGGCGCATCCCTATATCTAGATAAACCGTTGCAATCTGATTCGCTCGAGACAGCGGTGCAACACTTAGTCGCCATCAGGCAAGGCGGACGACCGCGAGTTCTGATCACAGACGATGACGAGTTTTTCGCCAACACAGTTGCCTTGACTCTGCGCAATGAAGGAATGATCGTTCGCACGTTACTGGACCCAACGAAAATTCTCGACGTGATGCAAGACTTCCCACCAGACATGCTGCTTTTGGATGTGATGATGCCTGGCATTACTGGATTCGAAGTCTGCCGGATGTTGCGACAAGTGCCACGCTGGCAAGATTTGCCGATTATCTTTTTGACCGGACAAACAGGTGTAGATGCTCGTGTAGAAGCGTTCAGATCGGGCGGTGACGACTACCTTCCCAAGCCTGTCGTGAACGAGGAGTTGCTTACTCGCGTAAAAGTGCGATTGGATAGATCTAAACTTTTGAAAGAGCGGTCCGACAAAGATACGATTACTGGACTACTGCTAAGACGGGCATTTTCAGAGCATCTTTCAGGGATGATCGCAGAAGCGCAGCGACTGAAATCAAGTTTTTCAGTGTGCTTGTTAGACGTCGATCACTTCAAGAAAGTGAATGACACATACGGTCACCTTGCTGGTGACAAAGTGCTAGCAGGGCTTGGGCAGTTGCTTTCAAGAAGATTCCGTGTTGATGATTTGCGCGGCAGATGGGGCGGAGAAGAGTTCATTCTCGCATTCAGACGCGAAGCAAAAGAAACTATGCATGCAGCAGTGCTGCGTGTTCTCGACGAATTCAGCGAAATGACTTTCGTCAGCGATGAAGGAAAAGAATTCCACGTCAGTTTCAGCGGCGGACTGGCAAGCTTTCCAGAAGATGGAGAATCGGTCTACGAACTGCTTCAAACAGCCGACAGACGATTGTACGAAGCAAAACGTGCAGGAAGAAGGAGGATCGTTTTGGACGATCCCGATCCAGCAGTCGTTACCTAGAGCGCAGCCTTACTGATTTTCGGCTTGCTGTTTCTTGTAATTTTCGTACTGCTCTTGCTGAGCAACATATTGTTGTGCCGTCGCCAACAGTGCAGAAGGACTCTGACTTCCCGTTGCGCCGCCAATTTCAACAGCACGGCGATACGCTGCAACAGCGCCTCGATAGTTCTTGTTGCGCATCATCGCATTACCGAGTCCGATTTGATAATCAGCAACGTGACTTTGATATTTGCAAGCAAGTGCATACTGAGCTTGAGCTCCTGATGCATTGCCACCACGCAAGAGGAAATTGCCATATTCGTAATGCATCTTTCCGTCAGAAGGATTCGCCGCCAACAGCGCCAAATATTCGCCACCAGCCTCAGACTTGCGTTGGCTCAGATAAATGGCGAGCAGACACTTGTGAATTGTTTCGCGCTTTTCTTTTGGCGAATCCGCAAAACTAGCAGTGGCATTAACAGCTAAAAGACTGACGACGATACCCAGCGAAAATGCTGAGCGAATAACCATGGAAAACATCTCGGACCTCCGAATCACTTAGCTATTAGGATTGCGCATGTTGAATTTGTCGAGCAACTGATAGAGATTATTCAAATTGTCATCAGTTGCAGGTTGGCGCCCGTAGGAGCCCTGGAAAGTTTCGAACATGCCGCGTTTCGGCACAGCCCATTCGATGAATAGTATCCAACTGCTACCTTTTTCAGGCAACGACTTCTCACTGAATTTCCAACCAGCTGGTTTTGCTGGATTAACAAAATCGTGTAGCTCGAATTTCACAGGCAGCGCTTTGTTCAAAGGCGGTCCTTTGAGATTCTTGGTGATGTGATAGTGCGCTAAAGGAGGACGATTCCACTGAATGTCTTTCTCGCCCTTATCGAGCCCTTCAAATTCAGCAATGACAATACATTCCGCTTTGATCGCATTGTCATAGCTCAAGCTATAAGTTTCCGGAGCGCGTTCTGGTTCTTTCGGCGGCTCAGGCTTCACTTCCTCTTTCGGTGGCGGTGGTGGCACATATGGCGTGGAAGGAACAATGTCGATATTTTTGATTTTTGGAACGAAGGCAACAGTTGGAGTGTCTGCATTTGCCAGAGCCCTTTTCAGCCACGGAATAGCTTCGTCGTACTTGTTCAAATAAAAGAGAGCTCGCCCGTAATCGTAAGCTACGACCGGTTGTTTCTTGGGATCGAGTTCGAGAATCTTCTCAATGGCGAATGCGACCTGGTCCCACTCTTGGGCTTTGATGCAGGTGTTCTCAAGCCCTTCGTAGAGCTCAATAGATTTAGGGCTTAAGCCGATAGCAACGCGGTATTCTTCCCGGGCGCGTCCGTAATCGCCAGCGTTGTAATAGTCGGCAGCTTTGTTGGAGTGCCTGATCAGGGTCACGGACTCTTCGGCAGCCGCTTTCGGCGGCATCGCGCACAGCATCGAGAGCAGCGTTGCTGAGCCTGCCAGGAGAAAAGCATTGCTGTTGATGCCATTCACCCTTGAATTTTTAGAACCTGGGACCTTCTTGAACATTCACAACTCCTCTCGCCAACATTCGCCCGCTGCACGAACAAACAGCCAGTGCACCATCATAATCTCATTTCTACCACTTTGATGCTCGAACCCTAACCCGCAGGCCTCTTTTTGTCTGCTCTCAGCTCTCATGACATCAAGTTAGCACGAACCATAACCGCGATGAATCGCTACTACCAAGAACCGCCGCCACCACCACCGAAGCCGCCGCCGCTGAAACCGCCAGAGAAGCCGCTGTCCCCGCTGGCGGCTGACCCATAGCCGCTGCTGCCGCTGCTCACTGGCACCGACGCGAAAGTGCTGCGCATCGTATTCATGCCGTTGCCCAAATCATTGACAAAGTCGGAAGCAGAAAATCTGTAATTATCTCCGTAATCCGACACTCGATACCAATCAGGAGGTGCGGTCATCAAGCCCTCAAAAGCCTCAGCCCACTGGTCTGCAGCTCCCAGCACCATGGCATACGGAAGCAATCGCCCAAATATCGTTGGGTCGTCTTTTGCCAAAACTCTGATTCGATCTTTTTCAGCCATGCGCACAAAACGGGCAAACCCCAGACATTCTCTGGTTGCTTGAGAACCTGCTGCCGTGCGCGCCGGCATCGCTTTAGCAAACATGTAGACGATGACGCCAGAACACATGATGCCAAATCCCCAGGCTGTGTGATGCACGATCGTCCAGATGCCGATCAAGAAAAAAACAATGGCAAGCCCCTGATAATCAGATCTGACACTGTCTGGATTTTTGAGAAAAAGTCCCTTACTGGCGAGAGAGTCATAGATATTTTTCTTGATGGTGGGCAAGTGTGTATAAAATTGCGCCTTCAAATCACTGAGATTATTTGTCGCATTTGTCTGCACATTGTAGTTGAATATTCCTCGCAAGAACTCCTCTTCATGCGGCGAAAGCTTCTCTGTCGCTGGTGGTTCTGTTTTGGTGAAAACGTAATCTTTGTTTGAAAAAAAGAACAACGTTTTGCTCGTAGTCTGCGAAATTATCAGGTGCCCACGAACCGCAAGATCGATCAAAGTGGAGACGATGTCTTCCATGTCACATGATTCGTCAACGAGCGTACCGACTTCAGCAGGAGACAGATCTTTCGGTGGAGTCCATTCAACTGCAATTGGATGATTGCCATCGACGTCACGACCAGAATTCCACCACAGCAAACTCATCACAGCAAGAGTTGCACAGGGAACAACCCAGGCTGGCCACGAATCCAACATGTACTGTAGATACTCTTTCCACCATGGTGGCGGAATCACAGAACCAGCCGGCATGCCAATCACGATGGTCAGACCTTCTCCAGGTTGCAACGGTTGCACCGTAGAAAAACGAACAATCGGACCCTGAACGGAACTGAAGGCATTCGTTTTGCTTCCTGGAGGTCCGTAATATGAAGTAGCTCGAATATCTTTCTGGTCGATGCCCGCTGGCACCTCCACTGTGGCGTGCGCATGATTTATAGGATAAGGCCACTGGTCTCCCGTCACGTTCCAGTAAAACTCAGGCGTTTTGTCGAAAAAGTTGACAGCACGATCGACTTTGAATTTGATTCGATACATGTGCGCACCACTGACGGTGTGACCAGCATCACCAACCTTTATCATCAGATCATTGCCCTGATGACTAAATTGATAAGGCTCAGGGCGACCTGAGTCAGTTGTAACGCTGATTACTTTCAGCGGCAAAGAGTAGGAAACGCCATACCTGTCATACATCACGGGAATAGTGCGAAATATTCCATGCCGTTTGGTGGTGCCGAAATCTATCATTATTGAATCAGTGATATCGACCGACGAATCTTTGTTGATTATGATGGCCGTATCGTAATCCTGAATCACATCCGCCAGCGCAGGTGTGAAAATGCATAGCACCACATATAGTGCAATGGCAAAAATCAATCGAAACGCTTTCATCTTGAATACCAGCTTTTAATTTGCGGCGCTCGTGCTAAATTCATACGAATCCACGGATAAGAATACACATAATGCAATCAAATCAACCCTGCCCTATCTGCGATAGGCAAAAAAATACCCGGCCAATATTCGAAAACGACGACTGGCTGGTCAGACATTCCGCCGAAACGAACATCGTCGGATACGTTCTAATCGAAGCCAAACGGCACTTTTTGGACATGGCTGACGCAACTGAGAGCGAATGTGCGTCTTACGGAGAAATACTGCAGCGCGTTACCAAGGGCATCCGTCGATTGGTTCCAGCCGAGCGGGTTTACACTTTCACACTTGGCGAAGTAGTGCCGCACTTCCACGTTCATGTGATTCCAAGAACAAATCAATTGCCTCGCGGTTATCGAGGACGCGGTATATTAACGTATCCGCTGGAGCCAAAAGCTGACAATTCTTTGGTGGATATTTTCTCTGATGGAATGGCGAAAGCGCTTTCGAAGCGTTGAGCAATTTTGGTTCGAAAAGACCGGAAAACGATTGCAATAATCGTGTGCCAGTTATACTGAAACTACGGCCGTAGCTTGATACGAGGCAACAATGGATTTACCGCCACGCGAAGTTCCTGAGGGACTTTCAGCTCAAGAATATTACAAACTTGGCGTCCAATATAAATCCATGGGTTGGACCGAACAAGCTCGTGATGCCCTGAATTTCGCACTTGAAGACGATTCTGACGCCGAGACGACCGCCTCAGCCAAACGTTTCTTGCGCACAAAAATTCCTCGGTTCCCTGTGCCACTGCTGGCCGAACAGAAAAATATCGAAGGTTTCAATTTAATGGCAACCGGCGATGTTGTTGCTGCTCGGTCGACATTCGAAGAACTGATCGCTCAGTTTCCAGATTTCGAATGGCCGTACGGTAACCTCGCGGTTCTTTGTCTGCACGATGGTCAAATTCCGAAAGCGAAAGATTTGTTAGAACAAGCGTTGGAAATCAATCCAGACTATGTCAACGGCTGGCTGCATATGGCAACAGCGAAAGGTCTGGAACTTGACCTGGACGGTGCTCGCAAGTGCGTCGAACGTGCACTGGAGTCTGATCCAACCGACACCGCAGCAAAAGCCATGCGTGACGCTCTCAACGAACTTTAGTTGCGACGCTGGTTAATTTAGCGATCTATATAGTTTTTTCCTATGGTCTATATAGTCGGCTTTAGCTTTGAGACTGATCAATTACGTGCATGATATTGGAGCGGAGGGCTCTCCGCCTCATGTGACTGTTACCACGTACGAAAGCGAAACTACATTCGCGTCGCCCTTCAGCGACCTGAAATTTGAGCGAGTAATAGTCGCCATAATTCACTGGCATGCGTGCTTTGTTGTTGCCAAAAGCCGCGCGGAATGCCGGACTTCAGTTTGTCAAAAAGGGTCAAGCTATGAATACTTTGGGAAGCAATATGCTCATCGGCGATCTGCTGAGAGGAGCAAAAATTATCCAGATGCACGATCTGACAAATGCGGTGCAAGTGGCAAGCAAAACAGGATTACCAGTCGGAAGAGTATTGGTCATGCTCGGACTGGTGACGACTGAAACTGTTCATGCCGCATTGCAAGCGCAATCGCTTGTGCGTGACCGACTTATCTCGATGGATGTCGCGACGAAAGCGATCGGCATGGTGGCAAGTTATCGAATCGACTTGGAGCGCGCACTCGAATGTTTAGGTTCGTTGCCAGGGCGAGAAATTGAAACAAACAAGTTGGGAGATTTGCTAGTCTTAGCAGGACTGATTACTAATGAGTGCTTGATCGAATCGCTGAAAACCAGTCAACATCTAAATCTTCCGCTTGGAAGAATTTTAGTTCTGAAAAACATCTTGAAAGAGAATGTTGTTGAAGCGGCCCTCAGCGCACAAGTTCTGTTGAGAGATGGCGTTATCGATCGCAAGACCGCAGTAGCGGCTTTAAAGAATGCGAAACACACGCATACATCCATTGAAAGCTGCTTGAGTGCTGCTGGTGTGGATACGGGAAACAAGCGTCAGACAGTGCGTCTTGGAGAGTTATTCGTTCTGGCAGAAATAGTCACTGAACCTGATCTTCTCGCCGCCGTAGAAATTGGACTGAACGAAGGAACACAGATTGGACAGGTCTTGATGCAGTTTGGTTTCATAAACGAAGAGACTCTAGAAACCTCGCTGAAACTGCAGCAGATGGTGCACAAACACTCGCTATCGGTATCGCAGGCAGTGCAAGTGTTAAGACTGCATCTGCAAGGTGTGGATATCCCAAATGCAATCGCAAGTATCGCTGAACCAGAAGTAAACCCAGTGCAGGCGGTCGGATTGGCAGAAGTGCTTTACCTGGCAGGGCTAGTGCCACAAGAGGAAACCGAGAAAGCCCTAGCCATAAGTTACGCAAGCAGAATTCCATTCAATACAGTTCTTTTGCAGTACAACATGATCAAAGAGGAAGCCCTGCATGTAGCAACGCGCTGCATGCTCCTCATGGGTGAAAATCTCCTCACTGCCGAAGAAGCGATAGTCGCTCTTCACCACTGCGTCTGGAGCGGCATGGAACTTGTAGTAGTGCTTAGCAAAATGGGTTGGCTGGACAAACAACACAAGGAAGAATCGCAACAATCCCTACCAATCATCCTGGGCGACACACCAATAACCTACACCCCAGCCCCAGAATTCAACCCAACCGCCTCAATGTGGTAACCACCAAATCGCCTCAACATAGTAAAGGCACAACGTGGAGCGCAAAAAGAATGGAGCGCCGGCTTCAGCCGGCAAGGGTCGCCGGTCTATTGACCGGCGCGCTAACACTTAACTCGGCAGCCAAAGTAAAACAACCGCATTAACAGCAATGTTGCTCTTCTTAGCCGCAAGCCCAGTGTATTCAATCGCCTCAAGATGCGACTGAATTTCCGAATTCAACGCATTTAGCTCATCCTGACACTGATTCTGCATCTCATCAGACTGCTCTTGCAAGCTTTGCAAAGAATCATTTGCCCGATTGGCATCAGCTTGCTTCTGCGAAGCACGGCTCACCTTCCTGGCAGCGCTCGTTGCCTTATTAATGGTCGTTGCACCAAACGGTTTGCGTGAAACCATAGCACCGAAAATAGTGGCACCGACTGAGAGCATAGAGTGAAGCTGATCGTCTCTAGACTCTTGCGCTTCTCTGTCTAATCTCTGCTGCGCCAGTCGAATTCGTTCCTGCAGAGCATTCAACTTAGTCGCATATTTGCTTCGGATTTTCTCTCTACTGTCATCGCGCAACTCGTTGGACTTCTGCTGCAAGCGAACCTTAAATGCACCCTCTTGTTCATTAGGCAATGAATAAAGATCCAGAGCATCGCTGTACAAGAGTTGATACTTCTGAGATTGACTCAACCAGGTCGCAAACGATTTAGTCCACAATTTGTAGTTGGCTGCTTGCGCTAAGCCGCTCGGTATTGTATCGAAGACAGCGCCAGGACGCGGTTCGGCTTCGAAGCTATCCATAGAATATTTGACAGGTTGTGCATCATTCCAATTTAGTGACGCACCGTCGCCGGTGACATCACAAATAAATGATCTCGTTACAGTTTCATCGAGTTTTGCTTTGGTATCGGCAAAACGAATAGTTGCCGAACCATATAAAACCGGCTTGTAGACTATCTGCGCGTCAGAAAGTATGGATTTTCTTGACGGCAGGAAGTATTCCTTCACACCTGGTGGCAGAGCCGGTCGGCTGCTAGTGCCAGAAGGATTCACGGCCTTCGGATTTGCCGTGGAAGGATTTGCAGCCACCGGATTAGGAACTCCAGTATTGATAGTTCCCGAATTCATAGCACCAGAATTCACACCACCATGATTTGCAGCTCCGGCTGAAGAGCCCGCAAGCCCCTTCTTAATGGGCTCCATCAATGTTTTGATCTGAGTCTTCATCAATGGTCCGCGCAGATATGACAAAGTCCAGCGCGTCTGGAAAATCTCAGGACGACTCTCGTGCACATTGTTCATCAAAAACACACGCTTACCGAGGCCAGCCAAAATCTGTTCCATTTCCTGACGATCGAACTTGCCACCAGTCTCAGCAATGGCACCCTCCAATCCCTCGATCACGCGCATCTTGTCGCGTTCGGTTTGTAGTCGCCCGATGAACCATGTGCCTGTGTTCGCCAGACCCTTGTAGTCGAGGTCGACAGGATTTTGCGTCGCTAAAATCAGACCTAATCCATATGCACGAGCTTGCTTCAACAACGTCAGCAAAGGCATTTTGGAGGGTGGATTCGCAACCGGTGGAAAGTATCCGAAGATTTCGTCCATGTATAAGATGGCTCGCAGACTACTGGTGCCTGATTGTGATCGAGTCCACGAAACAACCTGACCGAGCAGCAGTGAGACGAAAAACATTCTTTCGGTGTCGCTCAAATGTGCGATGGAAAATATACTGACTTGTGGTTTACCACTTTCCGAATGTAATAGTCTGCTGATATCCAGCGGTTCTCCAGATAACCATGCATCGAATCCCGGCGCCGCCAAAAGATTATTGACAGTCATCGCCAGTTCGAATCTTTCCTTCGATGGAAAAAACGATTCGATATCAATTGCTCCAACTTGAGTCATCGGAGGCTTTTGAATCTGCTGAATGATATCGGCGAGAGTCAGGTCTTCGCCCTTGCGCCAGGCGCGATCCAGGATGTTAGAAAGCAAAATGTGTTCGCGACTTTTGAGTGGGTCGACATTCGTTCCCAAGAGAGCTAGTAAACAGTTTGCAGTCGTTGCCACACGCTCTCGCATCGCATCTGTATCGTCAATATCTTCCGCAGACGGAGCCGATAGCGATTGCACGATTGAAATCGGAATTCCAGCCGTGCTGCCCGGTGTGTAGACCTTGAAGTCAGCCGAAGCCTTGAGCATCTTGATGCGGTCGCTGGTTTGTCCCCAATCTGCTAAACCAGACTTCCAAGTCGATGCCTGTTGCGCCGCAAATTGTTCGGTGGTCAGATTATTCTGTCGCGCCTCATCTGCGTTCACCCAGGGAAGAAACTCTTCAGGTGCGAGATTCGGAAAAGTAAGGAGCAAATTTGAAAGATCACCTTTGGGGTCGATGGCGATTACCGGAATATTGTCGATCGCCGCCTCTTCAACTAGATCGAGACACAGTCCAGTTTTGCCACTACCGGTCATGCCGATACAGACTGCGTGAGTCAACAAATCTCTTGAGTCATACAAGACTAAATCATTGGTTGTTTTTGCGGTCGCCATATCGTAGCGACGCCCCAAGTAAAAAAGTCCGAGTTTTTCGAAGTCTTGAGTTACGCTTTCCGCCACGACATTTCCTCGATGCGCTGTTCTATTTCTTCTTGACCGCTGGCTTGCCTACCGCTGGCTTGTTCGCATTCGGTGCGGCAGGTTTACTCTCGGCAGGAGCGCCAGCCTTAGCCGGTACGTGACTTTTCGCTTCCGCGTATTCCTTCTTTACGTCTTCCAAATCTTTTGACTTCATCATTTCCATGTATCGAATCGCCTCTTCGTACAAAGGGAGCGACTCGGCCCACTTATCTTGCTTCGTCAAAATGCGCGCTTCATTACGCTCTGTGACAGGAATCAGCTCATTCTTGTCACCGTAAGCTTTGCGGAAAAGCTTTCTAGCCTTCTGTAGATAGCTCGCACACTGAGAATACATCTTCTTGTTTTCGTACAGTGACGCAAGATTATTCAAACTGACAGCAACGCGCTCGTCTTCCGGCCCACATTCCTCAGCCTCTTTGAGACCTGCGACCAGGTCTTTCTCAGCCTTATCCAGGTCACCGCTAGTCATAGCCGCCAACCCAGATTTGTTCTTCTCTTGCCACACCGTTGCGTGCTCAGCGGCGATTTGCTTAGGGTCCAACTTCACGTTGGTCGGCTTCTCAGACGGGGTGCAAGCCGCCAGTATGAGGGTGACAAGCGATAAAAGGACCGTGGTCGCAGGAATGGCGAATTTCATCAGTGTTTACCAGGAAAGCTATGAAATTCATATCTTACCTGGTTGTTCATTATTTTGTCGGTGCTCTCGGAGCTTCTCAAGGGCACCGTATACGATACTAGCGCGAGGCTACTTTGGTGCTCGTCGCAATGTCGCGCACATCATCCAATCTTTTTTGAATGGATTTAGCTGTTCGTCTTCGCGTAATTCCCTCAGCAAATGGAATATGGATGCCCGCATCAGTACGCGAGCTCAACTTCAGATTTGTCTTACCATCCGCTGTGGGACTCAATTCCCATTCACCTTCGAAGGCTTTCAATTTGTCAGACTTGATCATCGAGTATTCCAAACGTTGCATCGGCACTTCGTGCTCTTTGTATGTGCAAACGGCTTCGCCGAGCACTGGAATGCTATCGAATTTTTCCTCGACAACGTAATTGCCGCCGCCGCTAGACACCACTCTTCTGTGGGCTGGGTCGTTGCGTCGCAATGTTCTCATCGCCTCCCAGACGGTCTTGACTGGCGCATCAATTACTGTGCTGTCGGTGACCATGGCATCTGTATCGCTGCTCGCCATAGCTGCCGGCAGTGAACCGAAACTGCAAACCAACCCGCACAAAATCAACTTACGCACGTACATCATGTGTAATTCCCTCACCTCGACTAAATGAGCAGACGTGAGGATGTGGACTTAGTTCCGCGCATTAGGCACCAATTTGATCTTGAAGACGAGGAATCCACTCGCGAACAGGATTTCCTAAATACAAAGTATCTTTGTCGTGCATCAGACCTAGTCCCACTTTCAGATGGCAAACTTCACGATGCAATCGGTTGCTCAAAGTTTTGATGGTCACAGTAGGAGCACTGCGGAATTCATCGACATAATCAATCACGTCGACTGGTTTTCCAATCGAAATTTTGGCAACGCGATTGTCACCATTTTCAACATATCGAATCGCCATGGGAACAATTGGAATATTCGTTCCAGTAGCCCGGCAATTCAGCGCAATGCGCGCAACACCGCTCTTAAATGGATGAGTCGTGCCGTCGCGAAAAACATCGCCTTCTGGAAATACAACGAGCACTTCTTTTTTGCGGAACTGATTAGCAATAAAGTCGTAAGCAGCACGCGAAGCAACAGCCGGAAATGCTCCAATACCAGGGATGATCGCACCCTGCAATCCTTTCATTTCATTAGGCGATGCCATATAAATCGATCGACGCTGCTCTAAAACTTTTTGCACAAGTGGTGGATCCCAGCGTGAATAATGATTCGAGATGAGGATGAATGGACCGTCTTTAGGCAAATTTTCCTGACCAACAATTTCAACTCGATTGAAGTGGATATTCAAACAGATATTGTTGATCACATTTAGAATGCCAATGCTCCACCAACTTTTTCTATCTACTAGCTTATTTTTCATGGTCGGTCCTCGAACTCCTTGTCGCTCCTTCAACATAGCGCCGGAAATAAGGGCGCCGTTGAGTCAATCAACAGTTCGAAGAGTGTTAAGTGGATTTCGCTGACTTTGACATGATCAAGTAATAAATGATTCCGGATGTGGCGAATCCGACAAACCAGGCGTAGTCAAAGAGGATTTTCAGTGGCGCGTAGAACCAGCCCACCCACGCCAGGGCGCAGCCAATCACTGTAGCGACTATCGCCGCTGGATTCGAGCCCTTCTGGTACTTGTACACACCTTCAGGCAAGTACAGATCGGGCAGTTCCAACTTCTTCTTTTTGACGATCCAGTAGTCAATGATTAGTACGCCAGCAATTGAACCAAGTCCGCCGGAGTATCCGACCAGCCACTGAAAGATGTAACCGGAAGGATCGGCGATGAGCTTCCAGGGCTGCATGAGGATGCCTAAAATTGCCGTGATCAATCCACCTGTTCTGAAGTTGATGTAGCGCGGAAAAGCATTGGAAAAATCGTTGGCGGGTGATACCACATTTGCAGCGATGTTCATCGCTAGGGTTGCAACAGCAACGGTGAACATTGAAACACAAACTGTGAGCGGATCAGTGAACAGCGAAATGAGGTTGATCGGATCCCACAAAACCTTGCTCGATGACTGCGGATAAATTACTAGTGCCGCGGAAGTAACAACAACTCCCATCATCGACAACAAAGTCATTGCAGCGGGAAGTGCCACCACTTGTCCGATTGTTTGCTCTCTTTGACTGCGCCCATAGCGCGTAAAGTCAGGCATGTTCAGCGAAAGCGTCGCCCAGAATCCAATCATTCCTGTCAACGATGGAATGAAAACTGTAATAAAAGAAGGAAAGTCTTTGAATTTGCCCGGGTCAGAAAGCAGAGTTCCGACACCATGAGCGTTAGTAACAGCCCAGACGACAAGCGCGCCGCACATCAATAATACGAATGGTGCAGCCAGCCCTTCTATCTTCTTAAGCAGATCCATACCACGATAAATCACCAGCACGTTCAAAGACCAGAAGATAAAAAACGATATCCATTCAGTTGCCGAATGTTCGAGAATAACGGGTCCACCGAGCATCGTGGGCCAATCTTTGTGCAGCGCCGTAAAGATGGTGAACAGAGCTTTTCCGCCTAACCAACTTTGAATGCCGAACCAGCCGCAGGCGACCAGAGCACGCATCAGCGCCGGCAAATTCGAACCATATGTTCCATACGCGGCTCTAGCAAATACCGGAAAGGGGATACCGTATTTGGTGCCTGGATGAGAATTCAATAAAATCGGAATCAAAACAATGACGTTGCCGAGCAAGATGGTAACTATGGCTTGCCACCAGTTCATGCCTGACGCAATCAGTCCCGAAGACAGCATATAGGTTGGGATACAAGCAGCCATCCCGACCCAGAGAGCAGCATAATTGTAAGTGCTCCAATCTCGCTTTGCCACCGCAACCGGTGCCAGGTCATGGTTATACAACGGGCTGGAACTAATCACACTATCGTCGCGCAACTCGACGCGTCCGTCTGGGTGTTCTTCAACTAAACTGGCAGCATCCACTGGCACTCTTCCATTCATGTTCGGCAAATCTCACCAAGGCATAATACTACTCGGCAGTTTGCGATTGAACTGTTGAAAACCTGCAAACGCTCCCCACGACATTCAAGAGGCTTAGACGACAAGTGTCCAATCCACACTCGAAAGAAGAAATGATGCAATTTCTAAAAGAGGCAATCGCCGAAGCAAGGCTGGGGCTGAGCGAAGGGGGCATTCCGATTGGATCTGTGCTCGTTCGCGACGGAAAAATCATCGGCAGGGGTCACAATCGAAGAGTCCAAAACAACAATCCTACGGCTCATGCAGAGATTGAGTGCTTGAAAAACGCTGGTCGAATGAACGACTACGTCGATACAGTTTTGTATTCAACCCTGATGCCGTGCGCGATGTGTGCAGGCGCGGCTGTGCAATTCAAAGTTCCGGTGGTGGTTGCAGGCGAGAACCGAACCTTCAAAAGCGCCAGTGACTGGATGGAATCGATGGGTACGCAAGTGATCGATATGGATTCTGAGGAATGTTTTCAGATGCTGGCTGAGTTCGCTAAAGCGCAACCAGACGTGTGGAACGAAGACATCGGCATTCCAACCAAGAACTAATCGAGACAATTTTCTCGTTCAAATTTCGCTCTAATCCAAGTGCTAGTCAAAGCTTCGAGACTTTCAACCGAAATCGAATGGTTAAAAGACTCGCCTGATCGGGCATTTAGTGGTAGAACTGATTTGGGTAGTTAAAGGAGAGCTTCTATGAAAGCGCCTACAGCCGAAAAGAAACCCGCATCCTCAAAGAAAAAAACAACAACAAAGAGCTCTGCTGCTGCTTTAGCGATATGTCCCACAAACGGTGCCGGCTGGTGTCCGTATCCATTTACCGTGGAACAGCTGGAGAGAAGGCTGAAAGAGAAGGCTTTGAGTGCAGCTAGTGCAGCGGCGGAAAAGAAAACTGTCGTCAAATCCGCAAAATAGTTAGGCTGCGATTGTTCTGCCGATTAAGACTGCTACCGATTAGGCTGCAGCGGGTCTCTGTGGTTTCCAATTAACCAGACAGACTCCGTTTTTGCAGACCGGACCGTTCTGGCTTTCGTGCGATTCAGTAGCGACTTCGTTTTTGTCGCTGACATTTGCGATTTCGTTGCGGCTTGTTGCTTCGTCGTTCTTTAGAATCTGGTGCGTATTCATGATGGGCTCCGTCATACTGATCGTGTTCGGTCTTTGTGCGAGGATAATAGTCCTTTCATATGCACTGGTCGATTGGGGAAATTACTAATGAGTGCGTAAAAGTCCCATGCCTGAGAAGCTTTCAGACGACGACAGCCAGAAAAACCGAGAAAGCCGCAAGGGCGCCATTCTGCGCCTGATAATTTTGACACTCGGCATGGTCATCAATTCGGGCAATCCAGCACAGGCTGAGCCTCTGCAGGGGCGCATCGAGCATAGCCAGAAGCTGCCAGCAGTCAACAAGATGCTCAAACCAGGCATCCACTACGACGAGACCGCCAATAAGCCGATGTCCAATGCGTGGGTGCGAATACCGGCGTGGCTCGCAGGCGTTTGGGGGACCAAAGAAGAGACGGCGGTGTTCCGGGAGAATTATCAGAATGGAATGAGTTCGAGGGAGCACCGGACTTTTACCGCGAAAAGCAAATTTGCGTACGGTAAACAGGTCGACAAGACCGGTCAAATCTGGCATTACGTCGGTGTGCCCTACACATCTGACACGCAAATGTCTGGGCTAATCGAGTATCACCAGGTGCTCGACAAGAATGTGACGCAGCAATCCGCCAACAAAGCGGTAGTGCGCACTAAAGTGATAGTGATCAAAGTCCGCAAGCCAAGCGGTTCTATTAATGAAACCTATCAACAGGAAAGCATCACCGTCTACACATTCAATCCAGCTGAAGACCAAATCCAGATGGATTCTTCGACAAAAGCTTTTGGCGCCGACGGCAGCCCGATCAGCCTCACTCGCAACCTGGCACGAATTCATCGAGTGTCAGCATTTAAGGTCGTGGATGAAGAGTACGGAAGGGATTTGAAATCACTCTTCCACCAATTTCTGCTCGCACAGGGTCTGGCGTCACTGGTGCCGGATTAGCGGGCATTGCCTGGAAATTCTGGGAAGTAGCTAGAGAGTCACAGTTGAATCAAACTTTTGCGGCTGGTTTGTAAGGCTGAAAACCCAAAAACGACGAGCCTTGCCAGGTCCCAGCAGTCACTGTTAACACTCCAGCTTTATCAAGTTGTAGCCTAACCACAGCGCCATCGACCGAGATTTGCTTCAGTTCTGACGAGTAAATCCAGCTCCAATCCACTGAACAAACCGCCTCGGTCTGGATGGGCAAATCTTTGTTCGCAACAACCCGGGCAGAAATTTTGGGACCGTCCACAGCATCCATCTGCAAACCAGTATCGCCTTCGAACTCTATGGAAAAGTTCTTCAAGCTACTGCTCGCTTTCGCTATCTTTTTGCCGACAAGACCCTGGACTTCGACACTCATATTCAACCTGCTCAGAAGAAATTGCACGATGATTGTACCGCGTGGCACGAAGATGCCACGGCGTGCGAAGAGCCGAACTTCATTTCGAGCAAAAAAGACAAAAGAAAGCCCGCGTTTCGCGTGTGAAATCTCTTGAGAGACTAACTTGCAAAAACGCGGGCTTCAGATGTCATCACCGCATACAGTGGCAGAAATTTTCCAGTTCGAAAAATTTCTGATTCATTGTCAGAACTTACTTGCCTTTTGCAGCTTCTTCGATGCCCTTTTTTGCAGCATCTGCGTTAGCGTCAACAACGTTCTTGTCAGCTTTTACTTGACGATCCAAATCTTTCTTCTCGAGATCGTGGGTCTTGTCAGCACTGGTCTTGGCTGCATCTAGATTTTTCTTAGCCAAATCAAGTTCATCTTTCTTGGCCTCAATTGCTTGCTCAGTGGCTTCGTGTTTGATATCAGAAGCGGCTTTTAACTCATTGCCTTTTTGCTCGATCAGCGCTTTCTGTTCGTCTTTCTGCGCGTCGATATCTTTCTTTTGGTCAGCGACTTCTTTCGCCTGTTCACTGCAAGAACAAAGTAACATCGCCATACCGCAAGCTACAAATAACGACTTGACTTTTCCCTCTATCATTTAAAATCCCTCTGTGATGAGATACCGCCGATACAGATTTGTGGGACCAACTGAGCGGCTGAAAAGTTCCCGGGTTGAAGTGTTTGCGAAACATTGTCGACAGCTGAGTACGATAATATAAGTTGGAACGGTGTAGGCACTTGGCCACAGTGTGGTGGCACTGATAGTTTCAACTCAGCAGAGAATTCACGTGTCGAAGAACAATCGTATCGAGTTGATCGGCATAGGGTTCCTCCTAGTTTTTATTTGCATCGGAGCTTCTCTGCGCTTTATCAATTTGGCTGATAAAGAGTTTTGGCATGATGAATCGTTCACGGCACTGGTGCTTTCGGGTCGCACGACCGTAGAGTTGAAGGATGAAATCTCGGCAAAGCCATGTAAATTTTCCGACCTGACCAAATACAGAACGCGGACTGATCGAACTGACGCAGCATCGTTGCTCCGAGTTATCGGAGAGGATGAGCCGGGTCACGCACCGCTTTTTTACTACATAGTTAACGCCTTTTGCCTGGCTATGGGCACAACTCCATTTTCGATGCGGCTAGTCTGCGCGATCATAAGTTTGGCCACACTACCGGTCATTTACTGGCTGGCGCTGGAAACCTACAAATCGAAATTTACAGCAACGCTTGCCACCACATTTGCCAGCCTCTCACCGATCTTGATTTACTACGCTCAAGAGGCACGCGATTACTCGCTTGGCATGTTTTTTATGACTTTGTCGAGCGCGTTACTTTTTTATGCGCTTCGCACATCGAAACGCATCACATGGATAGCATATGCCTCGAGTTTGGCGTTGGGAATGTACAGTTGGCTATTCATCACAATCGTCATTGATGGTCACATATTGTTCGTTGCTCTCACACAAAAACGAAGCAAAGAAATACTGCTTCCATTTTCTCTATCAATTGCTTCGGCAGGATTAGTTTTTGCGCCTTGGCTGGCATTCTTATCGATGCACACCGCCAACTTCAAGAAAGCATATGATTGGATTCAACCGGCCCTAACGCCAGGAGAACTGCTTACAGTATGGCTTGCCATTCCTTACAAAGCACTTGCACTATTCGGATTCAAGACGCCTAAACTAGCTACTCCTTTGCTTGTCGTTACACTTTTGGAATTTTGTTCAGTCGCACTTGCCGCAATTCCTTTCAAGAATGCAAGGTACTTGCACTTGTCGATAATCACAATTTGGTTGCTCGTTTTCGCAGGTCAAGACTTACTAACAGGAGGTGCACGCTCAGCCGTCTTTCGCTATCAGACTGTGATAATCGTGAGCATCCTGATGCTTCTTCCAACTGTATTCGAAGCACTGTGGAAGAAAAATCGCCTTGTTAAAGCGCTGGCAATTGTCGTGCTTATGCTTGTCTTCGGGATTGAATTGTTGTCCGATCAATACATGCTCAACTGCAAAATTTGGCCTGACAAAGGGATAAACATGCGTTTCACATTACCGATTGCAGAGCATTTGAACAAGGAACCAGCGGCATATTTAGTAACAGAAGAGCAGTCGATAAATCCCACAGAATTGCTCGATTTGAGCTATCAGACAAATCCAGATTGTCAGCTCATCTTCAGAAGTGCAGCCAAGCCTCAACCAGTTCCCGATGACGCGCAAGTTCTCTACTTGTGGAATCCATCACCGGAGTTGATGTCTGCGCTTAAGGAGCGGTTTGACATAACCGATGAGGTAGACAAGTTTCCTTACCTTAAAAAAGCAACGAGGAAGTAAAGCACTGCTTAAAATGCTAGCTAACTGAACGGTTGCTCTGGCAACGGAATCTCTCTAGTTCGCCGCATCATGCTTGTAAACAGGTTGTCCTTTGAAGTAAGTCATCAACACCTTTACGTTGTGCAAAGTGGACGGATCGATTTCGAATAAGTTTTTATCCAAAACTACAAAGTCCGCGTCCTTGCCTACTTCTAGAGAACCAGTGACCTTCTCCTGGTGATTTACATACGCACCATTTATGGTGTAAGCGGCAATAATTTGCGGAAGCGAAACGCGCTCATCTGGAGTCCACGGCGAACCAGAAACATCGGTTAAACCCTTTCTGGTGATCGCGACTTGCATCGCATCCAATGGATTCATTGTGGTTACAGACCAGTCGCTGCCTGCCGCAACAACGGCTCCTGTTCTTAAAACAGAATTGATTTGATAGAGGCGGCCAGTTCGTTCAACTCCTAAAAGCGGCTCAGTGCATTGAGTTATGTATGCATCACGGTATGCCCAAAACGGCTGAAAGTTTGCCACCACATTCAACTTCCTGAATCTAGGAATGTCGCTTAATTTCATCAACTCCAAATGAGCAATGTGGTGACGATTGTCATTCTGTCCGTTCTTTGATTTTGCTTTTTCCAGCGCATCCAACGCCTGGTGAACCGCTTCGTCTCCAATTGCATGAATATGAACTTGAAAATTATTCTTGTCCAATTCTTCGACAATCGAATTCAATTGTTCGGTGCGGAAATTCAACAGTCCTGAAGTCGATGGTTTATCCGTGTAGGGCGAAGACAAAGCGGCAGTATAGGTTTCGACAACACCGTCTGCAAAAATTTTCGCGGAAGTGGGGCGCACAAACGGCGACAAATATTTGTCACGCAAGGCGACAAAACCTTTCACTTGCTCAGCACCCAGTGCAGGATTAACGTGCAAGGCAGCGACAATACGCACCGTCAAACGTCGCCAGTTCGCTATTTCGGTATAAGTTTTGAGCGAATCTTCATCAGCATTTGCGTCTTGCAATGACGTAATACCAAATCCATTTGCCATGCGCAGACTGCGAAGCAATCCCTGCTGGCGTTCATCCATCGAAGGCTTTGGCTCGAGTTGACTGACCAAATCAGTAGCAGACTCTCGTAAAGTGCCGTTTGGCTCACCATCGGCATTTCGTTCAATGATGCCCAACGGTGGGTTTGCTGTAGATTTATCGATATGAGCAAGCTTCAATGCTTTTGAATTTACCCAAGCGGAGTGCGCATCCTGAGATACAAAATAAGCGGGCCGGTCTGGAATAATCGCATCTAGATCTTCTTTCAGGGGACAGGCATTAGGGAATAGAGGTAAACTCCAGCCACCACCAGTGATCCAGGGCGAGTCTGGATGCGCCTTTGTATATTTTTTGATGATTTCGAGCACTTCTGCTTTGGTGCTGGCATCATCGAGTCTGCACAGTGCCAGTTCGATACCACTGTCAATTGGATGCACATGACTGTCATGGAAACCGGGCAAAATCATTTCGCCGTGCAACGGAATTTTTTGCGTCGCCGGTCCGACCATGTCGAGAACATCTTTGTCTTCTCCGACGAAACAGATTTTCCCGTCTTTGACCGCCATGGCATGAGCCCAGCGGCGGGAACCGTCGACGGTGTAAATGTCGGCGCCAGTAATGACCAAATCTGCCTGGGTTGGCATGTCTGCCAGCGCAGGTCGGCAGATACCGAACAAACTCAGAGCCACCATCACCTTGGCAATAGTTCTGTACATTTCCTTCCTCATATTTGTTCAGACGTTCCGGCGCGTAGACTATTCTAGAATACGTGGGAAGATTGTTTGAATCTATTAGTAGGTTTGTCGAATTGGCGTTGGAAAGAGACTTTGACGTTGTCATCATAGGTGCAGGCGGCGCCGGAATGATGTGCGCAAGCACCGCTGCCAACCGCGGTCGAAAAGTGATTTTGCTCGACCATTCGACGAAAATCGGCAGAAAAATTTTGATCTCGGGTGGCGGCAGGTGCAACTTCACCAATATCGGTGCCAATCCAGAATCGTTCGTGTCGCAGAATCCGCATTTCTGCAAGTCTGCACTATCGCGATACAGGCCAGATGATTTCGTAAGTCTGGTACGAAAACACAAGATCAGATATCACGAGAAAAAACTTGGACAGCTGTTTTGCGATGATTCAGCGTCGCAAATTGTAGATATGCTGGTTGAAGAGTGCGATGACGCTGGGGCGCGCTTTCAAATGGATTGCCAGATCTTCTCCATTAAAAAAACAGGCGATAAATTCGTCATTTCAACGAGCGCGGGTGATTTTCGCAGTGAATCACTAGTAGTGGCAACTGGCGGATTGTCGATACCTCAAATTGGTGCCACCGGGTTTGGTTACGACATAGCCAGACAATTCGATTTGAAGATTGTGGAAACCGCTCCTGCACTGGACGGTTTCAATTTCAGCAAAGCAGACGCCGAGCACTTCAAAGACTTACCAGGAATTTCTTTAGACACAATTGTCACCTGCAAAAAAGCGACTTTTCGAGAAAACATTCTCTTTACCCACACGGGGTTGAGCGGACCGGCTAGTTTGCAGGCGTCACTGTATTGGCATAAGGGAGAAGCACTTAAATTCGACCTCTTGCCGCAGTTCGACGCCGAAAAATGGCTCAGCAGAATTAAAACGTCGCATAACAATAAAGTCGAGTTGAAAAACGTATTGTCTGAGAAATTGCCAAAACGATTCGCAGAAAAGTTCGCCCAACTGATGAACATGAATCGCCCAATCAATCAATTGAACGAGCGACAGATTAGCGATCTAGCTCAGCATTTGCATGGCTGGACGCTGCATCCGTCCGGCACTGTTGGCTACAGAAAAGCCGAGGTCACCAGGGGCGGAGTCGACACCAAAGAGCTTTCATCACAAACGATGGAAGCAAAAAAAGTTCCGGGACTTTACTTCATCGGCGAAGTAGTAGACGTAACAGGTCAACTCGGTGGCTATAACTTCCAGTGGGCTTGGGCTTCGGGATTTGCAGCGGGAGAGTCGTGTTAACCAGCGTGTCACAATGTATCTATATGAGACACGAAATCCCCAGGCAATGCAACTAGAGTCAAGCAAGACACGAATATTATCCGCGATTGGACTGAGCATCATTTGTGCGTCGATATTCGCAGAATCTGCGCTGTCCAGAAAACTATCCTTCTACGAACAAGCGCTTGAATGCCTTGACGAAGAAAAATATGACTTAGCTGTTCCAAAACTAAAGCAAGTAATTGAACATGATTCCTCAAATGCAGATGCGCATGCAGAACTGGCACGAGCGTACATGGATTTAGATAACAACGAGGCAGCAATTGAAGAGTCGACTCGTGCTATCGCTATTGCCCCCAAAATGGCGAGAGCATACGCCACTCGTGCGTATTCTGAGTTTAAGACAAATCGAATGAAAGAAGGATTTGCAGACTCTGAAAAAGTGATAAAGTACTACACGGTAAATCCACTCGACGCAACGATTTGGAATACGTACAAGAATCGAATTCAAGCATTCAGAATGCTTGGTCGCAACAAAGAATTTTTAGCAGAGCAACCGAAAGCATACATATCTGACCTCATAGATGCCGGTGAAAAAGCGCGCGAAGTCGGGCAGCTAGACGTTGCCTTGCAGAAGATAGACAGCGCTCTCAAAATCAATCCAGAAGTGGCAGATTTGTGGTTCATGCGCGGTGTGATTTGCAGCAACCAGAACAAAAATCCGGAAGCAGTCGACGATTTTAGCAAAGCGCTGAAATTAGCTCCCAATGTTCCAATGCTCCATTATTTCCGAGCCGATTGCTATCAACAAATGGGCAAGCACCAACAAGCAATTGATGATTTCAACAAAATCATTGAAGCGAAACCAAAACTGGTAGCATATCGATTTGTCTGTGAAACTGGGCGTCTTCGCAATGAATTGAGCCGCGACGACACGTCTCCAATTTCTCTTGCTGATGTTTATGTTCTACGTGCGCAGTCATACTCTGCAATCAAAAAACCTGACCTGGCAGCCAAAGATTTAGACGTGGCTGGGCGACTGGAACCCAGTGACGATAAAGCTTTCGCCAAGAAAGCAGAGTTGACCATGAACAATGGCAAATTCGATCAAGCCATAATGGAATATACAAAATCGGTTGCTGCAAATCCGAAAGATTGGACGCGATATAAAGAACGTGCCGATGCATATTTGCAAGCTGGCAGAAACGAAGAAGCGTTAGCCGACTTTACTGAAGTAATAAAACTGACTCCTAATGAGCCTGGAGCCTACATGTTGAGGGCGTTGGCGTACAAGTCTTTGAAGCGATACGCCGAAGCGATTCCTGATTTCACCAAAGCCTTAGACCTTCGCGGCGCCGATGACGATGCTTACATGGAGCGGTCTGATTGCTACAGACTGATGCACCGATACAAAGATGCGCTCGCCGACTTAGATAAAGTGTCAGCGCTCCTTCCAGCGAACAATAATTTTGTGCACGAGGCACGAGTCAAAATCCTTGCTGAATCAGGCGAAAAAACAAATCCAGAAAGTTCATCGCTACCGCAGGCAGGAAAGTCGCAGCAATCTGCAGTTGAGACGCGCCAAGACGGCTACAGCATTCCCATATTGGTTGCGATTGCCGCAGCTGTTTTGGCAGTGGTTGGATTCATCGTCTACAAGACGAAGTCCAAGTAATGGCAATGCATCGATGCAAATTCTGAGTCAACAACTAGATGTTGAATTTCTTCCTCGCCGCAGCCACAGCAGCGTCTGGTTTCGGAGGATTTTTCAAGTCAGCCAAAATTGCTGGCAAGGCTTTTTTTGCAGCGAGTTCTCCAGACAATTCTGCCTTCTCCGCGTAAAAACTTTTCTTGGCTAGAACAGGAATAGTAGTCACATCTGGATTGATCACGACGTCGGCGAATTGCAATTGACGTTCGTCGGCAACAGCGAGAACGATGTCTGCCATACGCGAAGCTATGCCCTTATATGAGCGAAATTTCCGCGCAGGGATCTTCTGCATCGGTTCATCCACCAGTACGGCGATCACAATGTCAGCCCCCGTATCGCGGGCGGCAGAAGCAGGCAAGTTAGCACGCACTCCGCCGTCGACATAGATCTTGTCGTCGATTGGCACTGGCTTAATCAGCGGAGAAATCGCTGAACTTGCTGCCATCGCTATGGCAAGCGGACCATCAGATATCCGATAGGCTTGACCGTCGATCAGATTCGTTGCCACCGCAGAGAATGGAATTTTGGTCTCAGAAAACTGCATGTCCGGGCGAGGCAAGTTCTTAGCAAGAAACTTTCTGAAAGATTTGCCTGAGTACAATCCGGCGTATGGATTTTTGCCTTTGAAAGGGCTGAGTTTGCCAATTCCTGCTAAGACGACCTTTGGTGCAAGCGGAATTGGGGTGTAAGCCTTGCGCATTGTGCCGTTCTGCATCATTTTGCGGATGTCTTCGATTGGCACTCCAGCTGCATAGAATCCGCCCACGATAGCGCCCATGCTGTTTCCTACAATGTAGTCGATAGGAATATTGTTCTCACGAAGAACTTTGAGAACCCCAAGATGTGCTCCACCTCGGGCTCCGCCGCCGCCCAGGGCTAAGGCTACCGTCGGACGGCGATACTCTGAACTCGGGGGTAATGTAGACGATGCGCTCGGCTCGTGTTCATGAATTTCCACGGCCTCGGCAGCTTTTTCAGCCCGCTGAGCAGGAGTGCTGAACACCTGACCGGAAGTCATGGTCTTTACCGCCGGGTCCGGTCCATCTGGGGCACTCTGCACCTGGTCTGGCAAGCCACTGCCGGTAGTCACCTTTGACTCCAATCTGTCGCCTGGCTTCGCCCCGTCACTCGGCTCGCCCTTCATCAGCTCGCTCTTCGGCGTTGGGTGGGTCAGTGTGTCTGCCCCGAACGACGGACTCTGCGCGGCGATCATGCAAGAAAGACTCAATAGTATGTTGATTGACCGGAGGTTATTTTTATTCATTTTTGTCAGCTCGCTTGATAGGACGCCCGGAGGGGTGACGGAACGAGCTCTACAGACGTTCCCTTGGGCAACGAAAAATAATCGAGAAAAAACCCCGCAAATTCACTTACGGGGTTTTTGAATTTTCAGCGCAACCTTTCTGGGAAATTGCGGTGCGATTCTAATTATTAGGTCGTCTAATTACTTAGCTTCGCTTGTTGTTTTGGTGCTGTCTTCAGTAGTCGTCTTGCCACCAGATGTTTTGGTGTCAACTTTGTGACGTGTTACTGTTTTTCTCTTTCTGTGTTTGACACCTGGTTTTTTGTTAGTTTGAACAGTTGTCTTTACTGTTTCCACGCCAGTTTCAGCAGCCATTACAGATGTGGCACCAACTCCGGCAAAGCTCAAAGCCAACATCATTGCAACTAAGTTCTTCATGTGTTTTCTCCAAATTGATACTTGAGGTTCTGGAAACATAGTACCGAAACAAAAGTAGAGAAATTGTGAACCGCAAAAACGTGAACAAGTTGAAAAACCCGGTATCCATGCGCCATTAACAATAGCGGCAGTCTAATTTAACTATAAGCTAACATCGCCTATAGACTTCACGAATTCTACACGCGTTGTCGAATATGAGTTACGATTTCAAGTAGACCAGAGTACAGCGACTCATTGCTCTCGCTCTAAGATTTGATATCGATCCTGTGATGCGTTTCTTCGTTCAAGACTTTGATATCGACATCAAGAAATTTCTTGATCGTATCAATATTAGTCTCAGTGTGCGAACTAATCATGTCGGCCGTGAACGAACCGGCACCAGCAAGCGCAAACGGTATCAAAATCTGATCCGCAAGAAATTCGCCTACTGCAGCGGTGCTCTCGGTGTATCTGCGAGCGTAAGACACTGCATTCTCAGCAACTTTCTCTGCTGGCAAACCACGCGTGCCAACTGCGGTGAATGTTTCAGTCACATACTCGCATTCGAATTGAATCGTTAGAGCATTGCCCGCGCTCACTGCGTTGTCTGACACATCTAAGCGAAGTTCACCGCCGCCCCAGTCGGGCATGTTGTTGCGAACATAGTCTAGCTCTTTCTGACCGATACGCTGCGACAAGCGCACCAGAAGAGAACGCGCACATCGTCGAAGAGTTTTTCCACGACGCAGCAATTCAACAGTTTCCAATTTTTCAACCGGCTTCACGACTGCCGAGAACATTCCACCGCCAGGAGGATAAAAACCTAGTCTGGCGAGCTCGAGTTTGACGACTGGTCCGAACTGCTCCAGCGTGCGCACGTAAGTCTCATTGACGTAGTCAAACGGCGGAGCATGCGGGTTATGCGTGCCACCAGTGAAAGTCAAATTGCTTTTCTCTTTGCACATCATCAAAGGAGGAAGAATGGTTTGAAAAACTAAGGTAGTGCTACCAGCGGTGCCGATATCAAATTCATACGTTCCTGGTTTAACTTTGCCCGGTTCGAAGACTAAAGACTGCGATGTTTTCGAGTCACCTTCTACGGTGGCATCACTGATCGTGGCGGCAGCTTTCACCGCAGTCAGGTGTTGCTGCTGCAAGCCAGGATTGGTGCGATTCGCGCGAATATTTATTAACTTGAAGGGCTTACCAGTGACAAGAGAAAGTGCAAGAGAAGTGCGAAGAATTTGCCCGCCGCCTTCACCAAATGATCCATCAATAGTTAACATTCAAACCTACCAAGATTTCCGTGATTATTTCCCAGACATCGGTGGTGGTCCGATATCTTGTTCCGTTGCCGTTCCATCTGCGATTGCGATCCAACGTCGCAATTCTGAAAGCTTCAATTTACTGTGCACCAGAAACTGCGAGAGCACCTGAGCATCGGTGCGGGTCAGCACGGTCTCTTTGCCTTCTTCGTCGTCTGACAAATTTATGATGGTGTCAAAATATTTTGCCACCAGCTTGAGCATGGCATATTCATCAACTGAAAAAACTTTTGGTGTCATTAGCGCGGCAGCAATTTCAGTCTGAGAAATTCCATTGCCGTTTGGATCTAATCGTTGGAAATTCTTGTCCAACAACACGGCTAATTTTTCGCCGCTCAACTCTTCTTCGACTGCCTGGAAATGGTCATTCGCTCTTGCATCTTCAGTAGTGCCGCCAACCAGCCAGACAAGATCGCGAACTGCGTGTTCGGCAGCATCACTTTTAATTTTCTCGTCGAATTGCTGTTGCATGACCCGGTCTCGTCGAACGTTTAGTGCGTTTTGTCTTCATCGAAATTTATGCGTCGTGGAACTGTCGGATCCACACTCTGCGCTTTTTTCACATCAGCTAGTGACAACTCCGGCTGATTCTGTTCATGATACAACCGCGCACGCGCCAAATAAAATCTTGATTTCATGGGATCTAGATTTATTGCTTCGCCGAAGTCAGCTAGTGCTTTGTCGACATGTCCCAAACGTTTATTCACCATTCCTCGACGAAAGTGCAAGGACGCGCTCGATGGATCGTCATGGATAGCGGCATCGAGCTGTTCAATCTTCAGTTCGGGCTCGCTCAAAGTGGTATCTGGGTCAGAGCCGAAAGGAGCGATATCAGATTTGAACACAGCTTCTGGCGCATGAACAGCTGAGTTACCCGAGTCAGCGCTCGGATTTTCCACGAGGTACTGTGCTACAGCTCTCTCATAAGCACTGACAGCACCCTGGTTTCGCGGATTCACGGGCTCGACTTTCTGACCACTCTGAGCTTGCCCTTTCTGATATTGAACCACCAGCTGCGGGTCTGCGCGCATCGCAAGCACATAAAACTCGACTGCTTTATGATCGTGACCCAACTTCGCATGTGCCGTGCCAGTCCAGAGAAGGGCTTGAGAATCTTTCGGATGCGCCTTCAACATGTATTCGAAGTCAGACAACGCCTCAACATATTTCTTTTGGTAGAAATAGCACTGACCGCGCTTGAAGTACGCGGCTGTATTGTTCATGTTGAATCCCAGCGCTTCCGTGAATGAATTTATGGCTCCGTCATAGTCACGATGCGCCATCTCAGCCTCGCCCCGTTCCATCAACGGCAATTGTTCGCCCAGCGCACTGGTGACTGAAACCAGAGTGAATGAGAACGCGAGAAACGAGCCCAGAAGTGAGGTTTTCATCAAATTAGCTCTTGTCATGACAGTTTATGCTCGAAATCCCAGCCTACATTGATTTAGATAAGTAAATGTTCGAACCTTTGCCCCAACGCCATTCTAAGTAGTAGCGATATGATAGTGCTTCGGTTTTGACCGGCATTGTCCACAGATACGGGGTTTAACAAAATGGAAGTATCCCACAGATTGAAAGCGATTCCGCCTTACGTTTTTGCGGAAATCGACAAAAAACGCCAAGCTGCTGTCGCAAGAGGCGTGGACGTAATCAATCTAGGTATTGGCGACCCAGACTCTCCCACACCGCGCCACATCGTCGATGCGATGCACGAAGCGTTGGAAAAACCGATAAATCACCATTACCCGCCATTTGGTGGCATGAAGGAATACAAAGAAGCAGCTGCCGATTGGATTAAGAAGCGCTTCGGTGTGACCGTTGATCCAGTCACCGAAGTAACGTCATTGATCGGTTCGAAAGAAGGTCTCCACAACACGATCATGGCGTTTATCGACAGCGGCGACGTTGGTTTGATTCCTGATCCTGGCTACCCTGTCTATCAAACTTCGATTCTGCTTGCAGGCGGAACGCCTTATTTCATGCCGCTCAAGCCAGAAAATAAATTCCTTCCAGATCTGGACGCGATTCCAGAAGATGTTTGCAAAAAAGCGAAGTTGATCATATTCAACTATCCGAACAATCCAACTGCCGGAATCGCTGATATGGCTTTCTTCGAGAAGGCTGTCGCATTCGCCAAGAAGCATGACATTTTGCTCTGCCACGATCTGTCGTACTCTGAAATGACTTTCGACGGCTACAAAGCCCCATCGATTCTCCAGGTGCCAGGCGCAAAAGACATCGCTATCGAACTGCACACGTTGTCGAAAACATACAACATGACAGGATGGAGAATTGGCTTCGCGATCGGCAATGCGCAAGCAATCAAGGCTCTCGCAAGTTTGAAATCGAACGTCGACACCGACATCTTCAAAGCGATTCAAGTCGCTGCCGTTGCCGCGTTCACCGGTCCAACAGACTTCATCGATCACTGCAACAAGCTCTACGTAGAGCGCCGCGACCTCGCCATCAAGTGCCTCGGCGAACTTGGTTGGAAGATCGAACCACAGAAGGCAACCTTCTACATGTGGCTGCCTGTGCCTAAAGGCGTGACATCAGCTGAGTTTTGCACTCAGATGCTAGACGTTGCGGGCATCGTGGTGCCGCCAGGTACAGCATACGGACCGAACGGCGAAGGCTTCTTCCGCATGTCGCTCTGCACTGATGTAGTGCGATTGCAAGAAGCATTCGACAGAATGAAGAAGCACTCAATCACTTACGACATGGGCACTGCTCGCGTCTAATCGCGGTTGACTTCCGAAGTCATCGGTCAAAATATCAAAGCATCAAAGTCCCTCTTTAGTGAGGGACTTTTTGTTTGGACAGTTCCGCGAGTTTGCCGGTCGAATCATCGTAAGTTTTGTTTGGCCGGTTCCTGGCTAGTCCGTCATATAATACGGATTCCCGATGACGCAGGTATACGTGACGACCGAAGCACGACCAGTAACTTCTATTTGGGCGCCACTACGCCGGCCGGTTTTTCGCGCATTGTGGTGTGCCAGCGTGGTCTCATCGGTCGGGCTGTGGATGCAAGACATTGCTCAATCATGGTTGATTACCTCACTCGCACCGTCACCAGTGATGGTATCACTCGTACAAACGGCGACGTATCTTCCATTTTTTCTTTTGGCGATTCCGGCTGGTGCCATCGCAGATTTAGTCGATCGCAGAGTGGTGTTGCTGACCACAATATTGTGGATATTTCTTGCTGTAGTGGGATTGGGGCTGCTGACAATAACTGGCTCAATGACCGCATGGCTACTAATTGTCCTCATCTTCGTGTCAGGTTTAGGTTCAGCGATGAATTCGCCGGCATGGAACTCTTTGACACCTGAACTCGTGCCAAAGTCAGAATTGGAATCAGCTGTCGCACTCGGTGGTGCCGGCTTCAATTGCGCTCGTGGCATCGGCGCGGCGCTAGGTGGATTGCTAGTTTACAAGCTCGGTGCTGGTTGGGTTTTGCTCATCAACGCCATGCTAATGAGCTTGATGTGGACGGCTATCTTCCGCTGGAAGCGAGAGCCGGTCGTGAATGAAGTTCCGGAGCGTGTAATGGGTGCTATGCGCGCGGGCATCCGCTATGTGCGGCACGCAAAACCACTTCGCCACGTGCTTATGCGCACCGGCGCTTTTGTTTTTAGCGCCAGTTGCCTCTGGGCACTTTTGCCGCTTCTGGCGCGGCAGGTGATGAGTCTAGATTCTACTCAATATGGATTGATCATTAGTATGTTTGGAATTGGCACCTTATCTGGTGCTACTGTTTTGCCAAAGTTTCGCACAAAAGTTTCGCTAGACGTTCTGGCTGCAAGCGGAACAGCTCTATTTGCCGCGGGAATGGCGAGCATGGCGCTCTTCAACTCTTTCTACATCGCTCTTGCATCTATGCTGATTGCGGGAATGGGCTGGATATTTGCCTGCAACGCCATCAACTCAGCGATGCTCATGGCGTCACCGTCGTGGGTGCGCGCGCGTTCAGTCGCGATGTATTTGTTAGTCTTTCAAGGTGGCTTAGCATTTGGCAGTTTGTGCTGGGGCTTCGTTGCACAACGCTCTACGATGCAGTACGCAATGCTTGGTGCAAGTGCGGGGCTGCTGGTCAGCTTAGCCGTTGGACTGAAATACAAACTAACTGCAGTCGAAAAACTGGATATGCGATTGTCGGGTCCGTGGCCGAAAGTCGAGACAACAGTCATTCCGCATCCAGATCACGGACCGGTCTTGATCACGATCGAGTATCGAGTAGATCAAGACGCAGTGCAGGAATTCTTCGATGCAATCGGACCGCTTGAAAAAAATCGACGCCGCAATGGTGCATTTCAATGGCACCTATTCATCGATTTAGCAGAGCCCGGCGTCTATGTCGAATCGTATTTTGTAGACACATGGGCGGAACATTTGCGCTTGCGAGAACGTGCCACTCTCGATGATATTACAGTCGAAAAACGAGTATACGCCTGCCACAAAGGTGACGTCGAACCAAGGCAAAAACATATGGTAACAGAGCGACGACGCAAAAAACCAAAGGAGTAAAACATGGGAAGCACAGCAACGCTGCGAGAAAGAAATTTCAAACTAGATTTGAATCCAGGCTCACTGCCTGTGTTTTGCGCTGAACCAGACACAGACACGCGGCTGCCGGGACTGATCTTGATTCACGAAATTTTCGGCGTCAATGAACACATCCGCGATTTAGCTAGAAAGTTTGCGGAGCATGGACTGCGAGTTTACGCTCCAGATTTGTTGGCGCGCTCAGATTTATTTCCAGCCACTGAAGCCGAGCGAGAGAATTTAGATGTTATGCGTCAAGCATGGATGTCGATAGAAGACAGTCAAATTATGGCTGACCTGGATGTCTTGTTCACGCACATTCAGTCTCAACTGAACATTAACGGAAAAACTGGCAGCATGGGATTCTGCATGGGTGGCGCGATATCGCTGCTGCTCGGGTGCCATGAACCGAAGTTGGCCTACGTCATCGATTTTTACGGTCGCATTCGTTATGGATTCACATCGAAAACAAAGCCGAAAGATCCAATCGACTATCTCGTTCCACTGAAGGCGCCCGTCCTGGGACTTTTCGCCGGTAAAGACGAATTGATTACAGCCGAACACATTGAAGAATTCTCGCAGCGCTTGCAGCAGCTGGAAAAGTCGTATCAACTGAAGGTTTACGAGAATGCATCACACGCGTTTTTCAACGATCGTCGACCACACTACGATCGCGAAGCAAGCGAAGATGCATTGCAACTCGTTCTTGCGTTTATCAAGAAAAATAGTAAAGAGGAACGACCCGGCCCAATGTGAATCGTTCCTATTTGCCCTGGCAGGCTAAAGACATCCGAGCAGGATGTGACCTTTGCCAGAATTGGTCCCTCAATCAATAGCCCATTATCGATTTCAGGATGTGTCGTGCAGCAAGCCTTCGAGCGATAGCCCAATATCGTTCTCAACTTGTGTGCATGTATCTATACAGCCGCTTCAAAATCTGGACATGAAATCCAGAAATATTTTTGAGCTACAATTGAGCCCATCACAGCGCACTCTTCTGGAGTGTTCAGAAGCAGACGTACTCCCTGCGCGAATCGAAAAAAGCCCCTGAGCGAATCGAAACAAGCCGACATTGAAAACTCGCGACAACTTTAGAATATTGAAACGCAGTGTAGAAGCAGCGCTATCGAGCTTGTCGCAAGATTCGAAATCACCACCAAAATTCCCATCGCCCGAGTTTGTGACGTGCATAATTCTTGTTGCGTTGAAGATTCTGGAGGTGCGCAACCTTTTAGATAGATTGGGCGTTGAACCATCAAGCTTGAATTCAGAATCATTAAGCTTGAATCCAGAATCATCAACCGTAAACTCAGATCCATCAAGTTTAAACGCAGTCGCTGACCTTGCACAGCTCGTCAGACATCTGCATGTATCAACTAATTCGGTTTGCCCAGCTGAAATTCGAATTCCGCTAAATTTGGAACCGAATCTTAATCACTCAGTCATTTCGAAAGCGCTTAAGCACTTAAACCAAACACCATACGAGATCTGGTTGGATGATTTTGCGCTTGGATATGCCTATCAATTTCTTTCGATGGTTCTTCGAAAAAAAGCACAAGCAAATATCCAGACTGCTAACAAGAGCCTCTCGCAAGATGACTTGATCGCTTTCACCCAGCTTTATACGCCGGGCTGGGTAGTGGATTTCCTCGTTGCCAATTCCGTTCTTCCGCAGGTGCAAAAACCAAATTTCGCTCCCGAAGTTTACGAGAGCTGGAATCTATCGTCGACGAACAACGGCAAACTAAGTGTCGAGGACTGTAGCATCCTTGACCCTGCATGTGGTGCAGGCAATTTTCTTGTTCGGGCGTTTGACCTGGTGATCAACTTGCATCTAAGTGCGGGATGGTCGGCAGAACAAGCTGTTGCGATGGCATCCAGCAATATTTACGGCGCTGACATCGATCCTGCCGCATTGTGGATCACGTGTCTATCGTTGTTGGTCAAGTCGTTCCAGTATTCGACTAAAGTTCCTACCAATAACTTTAGAGTGAACAAAGCCAATCACATAAATGTAGGTGCCTCGGAAGATCCGGACACCCTACTCGGCAGCCTTGCTCGAACATTTCCTCAAAATCATGTTTTAGGGCGCACGTACTCAGTAGTCCTGATGAATCCGCCATACATCGGCAGAAAGCTGATGAGCAGACAATTGAAAGCGTCGCTGAAAGAAAATTACGCGAACAGTCACAGTGACATAAGTGCCGCTTTCATCGAACGATCAATGGAGTTATTGAACGATGGTGGCAGACTCGGCACGATCACCCAAGCCTCAGTTTTGACTTTGCCAAGCTATGGAAATTTGCGCAAAAAACTTTTGAATGACGTCAGTCTTATTGCGTGTGCGGATGCCGGCACTGGCGTGTTTCCATTGCAAGGTGGTGACAAGGTAAACAGCGCGATTATTGTGATGGAGAACAGCCGACCAAGTGCGCGCGACTCGGCTTTCTTCGACTTAAGAACTAGCAAGAATAAATGTGAACTCCTGATGGAGCAAACAAAATTGCTCAAGAATTCTGAGCCCGGCACTTACTTCTGCCACGATCAAAAAATCTTCTTGGAAGAACACGAAAGCGCGATTAAGTATGGGTGCCCGAGCATTATTCTGACAATGGCACGACAAGTACCGGCGCTAGCAGATGTCGCGGATATCCGCCAGGGACTAGCCACCACAAACAACGAACGTTTCGTCAAAAAACGTGACGATGTTCCAACTGAATTAGTTGGCACGACGTGGATTCCATACGTAAAGGGAGCTGGCTCCGACCGTTGGTTTAGCCCCGTTGCTCACGTCGTGAACTGGGCAGACGATGGCAAAGAAATTAAAGACGCAGTGAGCACAGCGTATCCGTATTTGAAGGGAAACACAAAATGGGTAGTGAAGAATGAACAATTTTATTTCCGCCCAGGACTGTGCTTTTCATTCGTAAATACAGGAAACCTGGCGGTGAGAAAGCTGCCCGCAGGCTGCATCTTCGACGTTGGAGCATCTGCAGTCTTTGCCAACGACATTGCGGACGAGGATTTCCTCTTAGCGTATTTGAATTCATCATTTATAGCGGCCATTGCGACGTCGATCAATCCAACGATAAATTTTCAGGTCGGTGATGTAAAACGGCTGCCGATGTTTCCATTCAATCAAGCGCAGAAACAAGAACTCGCGGAAATCGCTCGTAAGTGCTTTCATATCAGCGAGGAAATACATCAAGGCGCACGTCAGACGGTAGTCCTCGCGGGATCAAAGTCGTTAGAACAAGGCCATCAACCCCCATTGACTGAACAATTACGTGCTCTGGAAAATAGAATTGACGAACTCGTATTCAGCGCAGTTATTACCAGTTTTGATTTGAGTGCTGCTGAACGATCCGAGATTGGTCGGTGGCTAACGCTGACAACCAAGAGGTAATACGGTATGGTCATTAGTAAGCACTGCCGATTCCAGGATTTCTGATGAAAGGATTCGATAAGAAAAAGGAAAAAGGTTGAAAGCCGTGTCGTTCTCTGGAAGAGGACCAAGCCTTTTTTGATAATGGCATGCGGCGGCTGCAATCAGAGGAATTGCGCGAATTTTCCGGCGCGCTGATTGCTGAGATGCTAGCGTTTAAACAACCGGTGGCATTGGCTACATATGCGCAGAGATGGCTTAAATTATTTCCTGAAGCTGAAGACGCTCCTGACGTAGCTGGAGAATTGTTGAGAGCATATCCCTCAGCAGATTCGATAAACACGGCCGTTTACTATCTAACCGCAGTCTCTAACTACGACAACCTGTACACGATTTTCCGAGCGTGCCTCGACATAACATTCAATGAAAAACTGCATGGAACCATTGAACGATTGATAGAGCGTCAACCTGAAGCTGACGTTTGGGGACGAGTCTTATTCAAACCCGACATGAGTGCAAATGCGCACATTGAAAAACTTGTTCTTCGATGGTTACGACTGAACAAGAAAAATCCAGGTCTAGATGTAAGTTTAGTTGCGCTGTTTACATCGTCGCCATCAGTGCTCGATGCGATTTTAGAATGGATTGATACAGCTGGACGTAGCAAGCACATCGATTTTGCGCTAGACCACCTGTATCGAAGTGCATCGAGAATCGATAAAACGTTGATGTCGAAAATCGCTGCTGCTGCAAGGCGTGCGTTAAAAGGCATACATTGCAATGAATCAATCGCGTCTATTTACGCGACAATCGTCCGAGCTTCCGGCGAACAAAATGACATACAAGCTGCCAAAGCCTGGTATCAAACTCACCGCGGGGCAGAAAGAGCTTGGCCCATCCTAGCTGCAATTCTGCAAGTAAATGAAAGGAATCAGCGTGAAGCAGACGAATTTGCAGTGATGGAGGCAAAAGCTCTTTTACGGAATCTTCCGCTGGGCTCCATACCTGCTCTAGTTGGAGCCCTCGTAAAGGCTCATCCAGATGCAGAAAGCGTAGCCACGGCAAAAATTACCTATAAACAAACCAAATTGATGTGGATTCTGGAGGTCCTGGTGGATGTAGCGTTTGACGCTGAAGTGAAACGCTTTGCATTGGGCGCACTTGAAGGGCTGAATGGTGCCGATTACGCACACAGGCTTCTTTCATCCCTATTGAGGGTTGACCCACAAAATGCTGACGTCGTCGAATTTGCAAACATGTGGATTGAAAAGAATCCACTGCATAAGTCCGTTTCCGAAATCAAACTGCTTCTAGCAGCATAAATATTTTCAATGGTCACACCTTCGACATATTTTCGACGTAAAGTCCGAAAGTTGAAGTCCACACTTACTAGCTGACCAGAACCTCGGCATATCAATCAACGACCTAGTCGCGAATTCAAACTCTAACGGCCTTAGATTTTGGCGCCTCGATTAGTTCAGTTCGCCCGCCCTGCCCCTGATTCTATAAACAGAGAATTACTATGAAAGCAAACTCCTGGAATTTTCCATGCATCGGAGCGCGACTACTTTTAGTCTCCTGCGCACTGATTGCGGTGCCTTGTTTCGCCGCCACCACAGTTTCACCAACTTCACACTCACACGACCCAGAGATCAATTACTCGCCAGTTGAGTATGAGACAGTACGCATGCTGACTGCAAGCGCCAACGGACCGATGCAAGTCGTCGCCGAAGACGAAACTACGAATGAAGGAAAGCAAATTGCGACCTCATTGCCAGTTACCGCGACACCGCCGATTGACATGACAGTTAAGAATGAAGTGCGGCGTCCTGATTTCATTCCAACGAGCGCATTCACAAATGAGGAGATGATTGCTCCATATCACGATACGGAAAGTGGTGCAGTGAGCGCAGCCTATACTCAGGAGTTACCGAAACGCATCAAGCTCAATCCGGCTGTAGTTCGACACTGGGCGGGCGCAAAAGTAGAACCTTGCTGGGTAAACACGGTGCCAGACTTAGAGCACCCTGGAACGTTTTCATTTTCGAGTGAAACCGAAGATGGTCCTAAAGGTTGGCTCCAACTGACGGGCGAACGCAGCGCCTGGGGACATCCAGAATATCGTTATTGGCTCGACCCGAGTTGATCGGTTAAAAGTGCTTTGCCACCTACGACTTCAACAAGATTATGAATGGGTGACAATTCAATCCGTCGTACTTGTTTTACTCCCAATCGACGCTCCTTAACAGTGGCATCTGCTTTGACTTTCGCGACTTGCAGTATGACTTTCTTATCTGTGCCAGCTATTTGACGCACCTCGTTTCTTGATGCAATTTCAAGCACACCTTCATCGCCAAGCTGAAGAAGTCGCCGATCGGTCAATGCACAAAAACCAAATTCGCGCCCTCTAAATCCTAAAATCATAACAACTGGTGCACATACAAACGCAAAAGCTACAACTAAAGCCGTAACTCGAAATAGATAAAAGGCGCACACCAGTAATGGCACAAGCAATGCCAAACCAAAACCAACCAAGTGTTTGACAGGGTTTCCTTTCAGAAAACAACGCCCAAACAAAAGAACGCGTTCGCCTGGCTCGAGATATTCGTGCACCACTCTTAGCGCATGATACTCTTCAGTTTCCGTCAGCAGCACGTCACAACACCCCCAAGTTGTCTCTGTCTACAATCTTACGTCCTACACACACATTCTTGCTAGGATAAAGAGAGTTGAGGTTTTGCTCCTAAAATTCGCATTTGAGGCAGCTCTAGTTGGCTTGATGCTATTGAGTTTCAAGAGAGAGTTTGCTCTCAAACTGCAGAGCAAGAATTAGCACACGTTATGAGCCTGAAAACATCGAAAATGACTCGCAAAAATCTAGCTTTACTCACATTAGCTTTCGCGATGTGCAATCTCATGGTGAGCGCAGCCAACGCCAAGCTTCAGCAAGGTGCCAACGTTGCTGAAATTCAATCGATTCTTGGTCGGTATGCGACAGACACCAACAATGACGATGAAGACCCGCTTCGCACGCAAGATCCTAAGAATCGCTCACAAGCACTCGTGACATTGGGTTGGGAATTTTTGAAAGCTGGAGATAGGAGAACTGCTCTAAAACGATTTTTGCTAGCAACGAAGATGGATGAAACTAATGCTTCTGCATACTTCGGTGCTGCTTACGTTTGCAGTGTCGAAAACGCGCTGGACGAAGCGATCACGCTTTATCGAATAGCACTTACTTATGATAATAAATCCGCGAAAACTTACTCCAATTTAGCCAAGGCGCTTTTACTCAAAGACATGTTCTCGAACGAGGCACCGAAGCTGTTGGATATGGCAATCCAGATTGATCCCAATGATCCAGAAACTTACGTGACGTACTCACGTTACTTTGCCGATAAAGATGACTGGAATGCAGCGGGTGCAAAAATGAATCAAGCGATCGCATTGGGACGCGAAGTAGAGTCAGGCACGATTAAGGATTTCAAAAAACACGGCATTCAACTCAATCAACCGCCTCAACGTTCGGCTCCATAAGCTTGAATGATTCTTCAGGACTGGATATATTGTTCAGTCGTATGGACACTTTTATCGACGGCATATTAATTATCGGGGGCAGTCTGGCTGTCTCTCTCGGCGGCATGTGGCTTGTCAGGACCAAGGTGCCGCGCCAAACGTTGCTGGAAAACCACGAAGTTGCTGGTTACATGCTGTCGATTGTCGGCACGTTGTACGCAATTCTTCTTGGATTGATTGTCGTCAATGTGCAAGCAAAATTTGAAGCAGCAAACCAGATGGCAATGACGGAAGCCAATTGTCTTTCCGATATCGCCCATTTAGCTGCGTTGTATTCAGACTCAACGCGCCGCACAATTCATGCGCATCTTTACGAATACGCAATCGCAGCAAAAGAGCAAGATTGGTCCAAAGTATCAACTGGTGAAATGCAAGAGGCTACGATTAAGTCTTACCGCGCACTTTGGAAAACCATCAACAAAATGGAACCGCAGGGAAGCAAGCAGGAGAGCGGTTTTTCGAACTTGCTTAGCACAATGGCGCAACTCTCCGACGCTCGAAGATTCCGTATGGTGGCAAGCCGTAATGGATTGTCTCCGATACTATGGGCAGTGCTAGTCGTCGGAGAAATCCTTATCGTCTGGTTCACCTATTTCTTTTTCGTCGAAAATATCAAGGCTCAGACAATCATGACGTCGTTTGTCGTTGTGTTTTTATCGCTAAATTTGCTGCTCGTGTTTCTATACAATAATCCGTACAGAAGCGAGCTTGGCGCAAGAAATGCCGGCGTGACGTTTCATCCTGAATGGTTCAAAGAAGACGCCGAACCAGGTTCAAAACATGGTGAGCCAGAATCTAAATCAGAGTCAGAATCCAAATCGGGGACAGAATCCAAGTCAGGGATAGAATCTAAATCTGAGCCAGATACAAAATCCAAATCAGAATCCACGTCTGAACCTGCATCGAAATCCAAATCTGAGGAGACCGAGAGGAAACAATGAACAGGAAATTTCTCGTAAATGCTTTAGCAGCATGTATAACGATTGCGTCGACAACTGCGATGCCGAGCTTCGCACAAAGCCTGGCGCAAGCACCTGAAGCAGCGCAAGGTGCGGCGGCGCCTCAATCTTCGATTGCAAAAGCAGTTGACGATTTGGTTATTCGTGAGCTGACCGAACAAAACATTCCGGGGTACGCATTGGCAGTTATTCAGAACGGCAACCTAATTGTGCATCGTGGATATGGAGTAATGGATCTTCAGACACGTCAACCAGTGACACCACAGACGGTGTTTGGATTAGCATCCCTGACAAAAACATTCACGGCGCTGACGCTTTTGACGTTAGTGGATCAAGGAAAAGTTGGTCTGGACGATACGCTGGACATGTACGTGTCCAATCTGACTCCGCCTTATCAAAAGCTCACGGTGCGCCAACTTGCATCGATGACAGCTGGAGTACCGAAGGAAGTGTCTCAAGAAGTCGATTGGAAAAATCAACTTCCGATTCTCGTCAATACGCCGTTGATGTCGCAACCAGGCACTGAGTTCTTGTACTCAAATTTCAGTTACAGGTTACTCGGTGATGTTATCCAAAAGGCATCGGGAAAACCTTATTTTGAATTGGTGCGCGAACGGATATTTACTCCTCTGAATATGAATTCAAGCGGCACTACCGTTGAATTCGCATCAAGTGGCATGCTGGCATCACCATACGGAGACAACAACGGACAATCGCAAGTACGTTCCGTTGAATACAAAAATCCTGCAATTTCATTTTCTGCAGGAATGCTTGCTAGTACAGTCGATGATCTGATCAAATACTCCCAGGCACTTTTGAGTAGAAAATTATTGTCGCCAGCAGCTTACCAAACATATTGGTATCAACGACCACCACTTCCGAACGGAAAGCCTTCGAATTGGGCATTCGGATGGGCTTCAACCGACGGTCCCAAATACGGAACTAGAATGGTTGCGATGAATGGTGGCACTCCTGGAGTAGCATCAACGATCATTTTATTTCCGGAAAAAAATTCGGCCGTAATCTCGCTTTGCAATTTGAGGAAGCCCGCGGTTCCAGCAATCGCAAAGAAAGTAGCGAGTTTAGTTTTCGCGGTTCAACAACCGCCGGCAGGTCAGCCCGCGCCTGGCGAAGAACCTTCGGGAGAATAAACCCATAATCACTTCGCAGGAAAAAGCACAGTCAGCACGGTGCCGCGACCAGGCTCGCTGCTACAGTTGATGCTTCCACCTTGTCCCTCGATTAGCATGTGGCTAAGATAGAGACCGAAGCCGCTTGATGAGCAACTTCGACTTCTTAACGGCAATGCTTGGTGGACTGAAAAGCGCCGACACTTCGCTCTCTGTAACGCTTGAATCTAGTAGTTCTTTTGAATGTGCTCGTAATCGTTTTTAACCCAACTGTAGCCGGGGTTGATGTCTGTTGCGGCTACATAATCAGCTTCGAAGCTAACGCTTTGACGTTCAGATTGGCTTGGAAAGGTTAATCCCGGATTGCCATTCAATGCGTTGACTGCAAGCATGAGTCCTTGATCGAATTCGAAATTGCCGCTCGAGCGAACCATGCGCGGTGTAATCTGATGATCCTTCGTCACTGTTATGCTTAGCGTCGCTTTGCCAGGAACTGAAGCGATATCGCTCCAGGTTTTGTATACAGCAGCACTAAGCTGTTTGTGCCAAGCTTCCCACGCCAGCGTCAATTCTTTTGAACCTCGCTCTGCGCCGAGGTCAAACTTGGAATTTGGGATTGTGCCAAATTGTGCCGGTTGCACCAGACCCAGCTTGCCATCGCTTCTGCTTGCACGTCCGGTTAGAGGACTGAAGGCGGAAGTGTCGACTAGCCCCGTAATCGTTTTTCCGCGAAAATCTGGAGCTGGCATTGGGCGACCCAGACGCAATGGAGCGCTGCTCGAGACGCCGCCTGACTGCAAGTTATCTGGGCGACCGAGTCGTAGCAACTCATCGTCTTTTGAAGCTGAACCTTGCAAAATTTTCGCATCGGCCGCGGTGCCAATTAACGTCACTAGTGTGAGCGAAGCTACAAGCAAAGTCGAAAATTGTTTCAATGATTTCAGATTTTTCTCGCGCATTGTTCCAACTCCAGCCTAAAATCCACCCATGAAGAGACCCATCGCTGCACCCATCAAAGCTCCTTTCATGGCAGAGCTTTTGACGCTTCCACGTCCGCCCATTTGTCCGTATAACGCACCGGCGGCGGCGCCACCCAATCCACCGATAGCGACTCGCTTGATTCTCGTGCTCGTGCCGCTGTAGCGTCCACCATAACCTGAGTTATAGCCGTTGTATCGAACGCCACCGCCGAGCATTGAACCCATGCTGCCTGCTCCAAGCAAACTCGTGATGCTACCTAAACTTCCAAGATTTCCCAGCCCGCCGCCAAAGCTAAAGGAGCGGCCTGAAGAACTCACGTAACCTTGCTGTGGACCGATTCCACCCGCGGTCAGGTTGCTAAACTGATCACCATCATCATCAATCGAGGTATTGCCGTTGGCTACTCCCGAAAATGGTGTCAATTGACCAGCAGATGATCCTCCGCCACCACCATAGCCAGAACCGGCGTCATTGCTAGCGCTTGAGTAGCCGGTGTTGCCTCCACCATAGTTGTTACCGCCGGAAAAACCAGTTATTTGACCAGGGCGATTGCGTTTTCGGTCGGGAGCAGCGGCAGGAAATCCATCAGCCGACGAACCTGAGTTGCTGCTGTTGTTCGTAACTTGATTCAAATTCGACAGAGCATCTTTGTAGAGAGAGTTGCTGGGATCGCTAGCGATCGCATTGTTGTATGCAGCGCGAGCTCTAGAGTAATCGCCTTTACCTTTGTAAGCCTGACCAAGTGCGTATGCAACATCACCATCGGTTGGTGCTTGCTGCGAAACATACTGCAAATTCGAAATTGCTTTATCGTAATCATGATTTTTATAAGCAGTCGCAGCGGTGTTAATCATCTGCTTGAGATTTTCAGTCTTTCTCTGCTCTTGCTGATCTAGAGCGGCTTGCTGCTGCATCTGGCGTTGTCGTTGATCAGCGTTGGCCTTATCTTGCAACTTCGTCTCCAAGCTCGAAATCGCGCTGGCCAAATCAGTATCGGAAGGATTGATTCGGGCAGCAGAACGATAGCTGTTCAGCGCACCTTGAAGGTCGCCTTTACCTTCGGCTATTACGCCAAGGTTGTAGTAGGCATCGGAACTATTTTTGTTGATCGACAGAGCTTTGCGAAATTGTTTTTCCGCTTCGTCAGTCTTGCCTTGTTGGTACAAACGCATCGCATTGCGCAAAGTTTCTTTTTCGGCGTCACCAGATGCGGTGATTGGCGAATCATCAGAGTAAGAATCTCGCGATGCAGATGGTGCAGAACGAACGACGTCTCCGCTAGAAGTGTCTAGCTGTGGAGCCATCGCTGGAAGAAGAAGATTATCGTTTTTTGCTCCGCCCAAAGCTTTGGAAATTTCCGAGATGCGCGAAGCAGTGGTGCCCGAATGAGTCTTGCCGAACAAGTTCATTTCCAGGTCTTTCAGTCGGGTCGTTTCGCTCAACTTTGTGTGAGTCTCGCCAAAGATGGATTTCTCGAAAGTATCCAGCGAACTATTGCTCGCTGTTCCAGTTGCGGCGAAAGCGACAGAAACGTTGCCAGCCAGCAGCAGTACAGTCTGAGCTAAACAAATTGCAGAGCGAGTAATTCGATTTTTCGAGTTCATCTGTGACCTGCCCGATATTAAATCGCCAAACGCCATCAAAATACTGACGCCGATAAATTGAGAGACGCTGGGTCTGGGGGTATGTTCCAAGCCAACCGTGGGGAGCTGTTCGAGACTTTCATCAGCGAGAAGAGAGGAGTTCCTGGCGCTTTTCATCGTTTGGCTGAGGGTCCACCACCGGTGCAGGGAATACAATCTTGACGCTCGCGCCTATCCCGCCGGGTCCTTCACCAACGACCACGTCGGCACCGTGTATGTTGGCGATTTCGCGTACGATAGCGAGCCCTAAGCCACTTCCAGCAGCGCTAGTGCTACGATCGTTCAACCGATAAAACCGCTCGAATATCCGTTCGCGCTCTTCAGCGGGGATACCTGGACCGTCGTCTTCCACAATCAGCTCTGGACTTCCGGGCTCACCGTTATCTCGACGTGGCTCGATGCGCACAGTTACGTGCCCGCCAGGAGGTGTATAAAGGACTGCATTGTCGATCAAATTCGCAGCCAGTTCATGCAAACTAGATTGATCGCCAAGAACGTGTATAGCGTGTGAAGTGCCTTCGAATCCTAAATCAATGTTTTTGCGAATTGCTTCAGGAACGAATTCCTTGGTCGCTTCACGCGCAATCACATTCAAGTCGACCAGTTGAAACAACTCCAAATTAGTCGCTCCCGGTTCAGACCGAGCCAGGGCTAGCAACTGATTAGCGAGACGGGCGGCGCGCTCAGCACCAGTGCGAATTAGCGATAGCGCGTGCTGAACATCGGCTGGATCATTCTGACGCAACGCCAATTCTGTTTGTGTTTTCAGACCAGCAATCGGAGTTCTCAGCTGGTGCGCCGCATTAGCCACGAATCGCCGCTGAGCCTGCATGTCATCTTGCAGACGTTGCAGCAGCTCATTGATAGCGGTAACGAGAGGACGCACTTCTTTTGGAACACTTTCCACTGCAATTGGGCGCAAGTCGACAGGTGTTCTACTTGCAACAGCATCTCGCAAATTGTTCAAAGGTCGCAGACCACGACGAACACCGAGGAGCACGACTAACCCAGACAGGGTCACGATTACGAACTGTGTCGTCAGTGTGCCGATGAGAATTTCGTCGGCAATTTGTTCTCGACCGTGAAGCGTTTCAGCGACCTGAATGTAGAGATACGTCCCTGGATTCGCGGGCAGTTGATACTTGATGCTGGCGACGCGAATCGGCTCACCTTCAATAGTTGCGTCGCGATAGTCGGCTGAGTGATCGTGCTCGTCTTCATCTTCGAAATTCGGCAATGGAAGATTTGCATCACCTGCAACAATTCTGTGGTGATCGTCCAATACCTGGTACATGACTCGGTCTTTCATGTTGTCTTTCAAAATTGCCAACGCAGCAGGAGGAATATCTACGCTCAAATAACCGTCTTGTTTTTTAACGCAACCGGCAATCGAATACACCGAATCCAAAAGCGCTTTGTCGTAGGCGTCAGTCGCCATGCGGATCGCGAGCCCATAAGTCAAGGCGGCGCCAACGAGCAGCAGCACCAAAATCGGTATCACCAACCATGCCAGCAGCTGAGTACGAATGGAAGGGTTGAGGCGCGGTCTATACAGCTTCATGACTGACTTTCCAGCAGGTATCCCAAACCGCGTATCGTTCGTATATTGACACCGGCGGGTTCGAGTTTTTTACGCAATCGATGAACATTCACTTCCATAGCATTGTGGCTTACTTCTTCATCCCAGCCGTACATATGCTCGATCAGCTGTTCCTTGCTGACGATGCTTCCACCACGTTGCAACAGCACTTCCAAAACGGCAAGCTCACGAGCGGATAGCTCGACTTGTTGGTCGCCGACTGTGACACGGCGCCCGACAGTGTCGAAACGTAATGGACCGTAGACCACCTCGACATTCTGATTTGTGCGACCACGACGAAGAAGGGCGCGCACTCGAGCTTCTAACTCAGGCAGGTCAAACGGCTTGGTCATGTAATCATCTGCACCGAAATCCAAACCAGTAACCCGGTCTTCGAGCCGATCTCTGGCGGTCAATATCAGAACAGGAAGCATCTGGTTGCGTGCACGCAAACGACGCAAGACTTCCAGCCCATCGATTCGCGGCAGTCCGAGGTCGAGAATGAGCAGGTCGAAAGCAATTGTTTCTAACGCATGATCGGCGTCTAATCCCGAGGCTGTGTGATCGAGCGCATATCCAGCCAGGCGCATCGCACGGGCGATTCCGTCTGACAAAATTTCGTCGTCTTCAACCAAAAGAATGCGCATATCGATCAATCCACAACTGGCGCCAGAACAAAGGTATCACGCCATTCTTTACAAGTGTCATTCATAACAAGATCTTATGGAGCAATGTTACCAACGAATCACGCCGTTCCGCCGCCAGAGATGATTTTAGAGTAAGGCACCAGTAAGATTTGTTCGTACAATGATATTCGACGCCGCGACCGTCCGGAAACTTCATGACCGACTCGACGAATACGACAGACAATCAAGCTCTCTGCCCAACAGTGAAAACCGGCGTCCTGCTGCTACACGGACTCACGGGCATGCCTTCTGAGATGCGCCCGATCGAGAAACACCTGGTCAAGCAAGGGTGCATCGTCTCGGTGCCCATGCTAGCTGGGCATGGCGGCGATCACAAAGAGCTGCTGGCAACCGGCTGGAGAGACTGGATGGCAAGCGCGAAAGCCGCGCTGGATGAGCTTCTGAAACAGTGCGATCACGTCGTGGTTGGTGGCTTGTCTATGGGCGCGCTCGTATCGTTGATGCTTGCAATCGATGAACCTCGCGTCAGTGGCATCGTTTTGCTCTCTACCACAATCAGTTACGACGGCCTGACGTCGACTCGCTTCAAAATATTCTTGCCATTTGTAGACATCATTCCATGGCTAGGAACGAACTGCTACTGGACTGAATCTCCGCCTTACGGATTGAAAGATTTACGTCTGCAAAAGCAAATCACGAAGCAAGTGGAAGCTGCCAAACGCGGCGAAAGCACCACATTTGGTTTGTTCCGCACGTATGCCGGATCATTGCGCCAGATGGATAAGTTGGTCGCGCAGGTGAAAAAACATGCGAAGAAAGTGCGGTGCCCTGCACTTGTAATTCACGCACTGGAAGACACGATCACCACAACAAAAAACGCTGAAGCCGTCTGCAAAATGATGGAAGCAAACGACAAGACATTAGTGCTGTTAGGCGGTTGCGATCACGTGCTGACGCTGGATTTAAGACGAAAAGACGTAGCCGCCTACATCGCCAGATTCGTAGCCAAAGCAAGTTGGGAACACAAAAAGAACACCGCTGGCAGTGCGGTTGCTTCGCGACTCTAAACAGTAGTCGCGTCTTTCTTCGATTCCTTTACGACCGCCGCTTTAGCACTAATTGGATTTCCGTCGGCTTCTGCTTCATCTGGATGCGCGGTGAGAAAGACCTTGAGGTCATCGTCCAGCGTCGACCACGTCACATCTCTCGTGGCGATTGTATAGAGCTTGTGCATGATTGGATTACTGTGCTTGCAGTAGTTTGTTAGCGGTACCAGCGAATGTCCAACATCGATTTTGGCGCGATATCCTGTTTGACCACTCTGGAACTCATTCGCCTTGGTCGTTAAAACCCAGTCCAGAGCGCCATCCCACAAGCGGAAATAAAGAAGCCACTCCGCCGGCAAGTGGTAATTGATTCCGATGAATTTGTTGATAACGCGATTGCCAATTTCAAAACATAGCATGAAAGCTACAAGTTCCTGATTTTCTGCTTTGCGTATCAAAACGAACCAGGAGCTATCTTGGTCGGCGATCAACGAAAAGAATTTTCGATTCAACTTTTCGAACTTTGTTTTGCCCTTCTCATAAGTCTGCCAGAACAGCGCGAAAACATCGTCTAAAGTCTTTGAGTCAGGACGGTTCACAACCTCAGTAGTTAGCTCGATTAGCTGCTTACTCTTCTTCAGCTTCTTCTTCAAATTATGACGACGCGAACTTTTTAGATTGGCGAAATAAGTTTCTTTCTTTCGATCTTTAAGTTCGATAACGGTACCGGGAAAACTTACCAACTCGAACATATTCCGCTCTTTAGCAAGCGCAGAAAGTGCACTTCGATACGACTCTGGAAAATCCTTCCACACAATAAACGGCGCCTTAGCTTGTTTTGCTCGGCGCTCGAATGCCGCTTGCAATACGGGTGCAGCCTCATCGATGCTCACTTGAGGGAGCAGACCGATTGTTCCCTCGTCTGTACAAGGAGAACCAATGAACAGTGTGCGCTGATACAAAAGCGACGGCATTATCTTGCCAATTACTTTCAGAATTGGCACTACCTCTGGTGGCGCTACCAATTCGATTGGCACATCCATCAAAAATGTTGGGGCGATTCCGACATCTTTTCCATCTTTCACAATAAGCGCATAAGCAAATTTGAACTGATCCTGAATGTCGCTGTTCTCAAGGGTTTTGTACCACCAACGACCTTCCACAGGGGGAGCGAAACAGGCGCGCCAAAGTTCATCGCTGATATCCGCTTCGCTATCCACCCACCGAATCGACAAGCCGGACGTCATGAGTTTGATCCCGCTGAATTCAGTCCCAACAAAACGGTCCCGCACAGAATCAGTGCCAACCCTATCCATCTATCTCTTTGCACCCGTTCCTTCAGAAAAATTCGCGACATCAACAGTACCATCACGAAGCTCAAACTACCCATTGGGTAGGCGATGCTGACGTTCAAATTTTGCAATACGATTGTCCAAACAACGGCTTCAACTGCCATGCAGCAGATACCGCCGGCAAGCCACAATCGACTTCCCAAATCGCCGTCAGCAGACCGAGTAGACTTCTTTTTAAAGCACAATTGTCCAGCCGCTTCGATAGTGGTGGCACAAACAAGCAGAAGAATTGCAAAAAATTGATTCATTGCGCTGCACCACTGGTGGAGTGTGAATCGGAGGCTGCAATGGTGCTCAAAGTATTGTGATCTGACTTACTGATGAACCACACTCCCACCAGCACAAAGCTTATCCCTGCCACCTGCAACGGCGTAATTTTCTCGTGCAGTAGAACGGCAGACAGAACACCAACCGAGATATAACTCAACGAAGTGATTGGTTGTGAATAACTGAGGTCGGCATGCTCCAAAACTTTCAGCCAATTAGCAAGTTGCAGCAAAAACAACGTCACCACTAGCCAGAAGAGTGGATTTTCGAAGGTCGAAATCAGATTCATCAAAGTATCAGCGTTGTGCGCTTTCTCAGATGCCTCGACAGCCATCTTCCAGAAGATCTGCACTCCAGTGTCTAAAATGATCGCAATCGATAATCCAAGACAAATGTGCAATGGCACACGTTTGAACACAGGCAAAGATTCAACCTGCTTATAAAACCGAATTGATCTGATTTTTTGAAACAGACTCATCCGCGCGCTCTACAACACTGAAGTGCGATTCGCCCAAACGTAGCGTTTAAGCAGTGGGGCTGGTCGGAATCGCTCTCCGTAGACTTGATTGAGCGCCTCGATCTTGCGCAAACATTCAGCCAACCCAATTTCGCTTGCCAGCGCAAGAGGACCGCGCCTCATTCCCAAGCCTGCCATCATCGCAGGATCCAGATCTTGTATGTCACAAACTTTCTCTTGCAAGACGAGGAAAGCTTCGTTAATCATCGGCAAAAACAAGCGTTCGGCGTTGAATGGAGGTCCACTCTCTCTTATTCCGCCCACCTTGACGAGGATCTCAGCCAGTCTGGAGTTTGCCCCCGTGCGCTTGCGCGTATTTTCGTCGTATTTGTAGAAACCTTCGCGAGTTTTTTGTCCCAACAGATTCAACTTAACCATCTCTTCGAGAATTGGCGCTGGCAAAAATCTGTCGCCGTACTCTTGGAAGTTGAATCGCGCTACCGCCAACCCAACATCAGATCCATTCATGTCACGCAACGCTAGCGGTCCAATCGGCATGACATAGTCGCAAGCGGCTTTATCGATTTCTTCTACCGGTGCAACGCCTTCTTGCAAGCACCAGAGCGATTCGTTGATGTATCGACCCAGCAGTCGGTTGACCAGAAACGACGCACATTCTTCCACTCGCACCGCAAGTTTTCCAAGTGATATGCCTAATTCGATGGCACTGTTAACGGTATCATGTGAAGTTTCCAGACCTGGAATCACTTCCACGAGCTTCATCAAATGTGCGGGATTGAAAAAATGCAATCCAACAACTTTGTCTGGTCGTCTCGTGAAGGCACCGATTTGAGTAATTGACAAACTGGAAGTATTGCTGCCGAAAATCGCATCGACATTGCACCACTCATCGAGATCTTCAAAAACTTTCCGCTTCAGCTCAATCGATTCAGGCACTGCCTCGATAACAAAATCGACGTCGGCGAAAGTGGCGTAATCAGTCGTGGGAAGAATCAACGCTCTTTGCGCCTCTGCCTCTTTCGGACTCATACCTTTATCGACCCGAGACTTTAAGAGGCGGTCGATGTTACTCAAACCGCCTTGCACGGTCTTGTCATCTACATCTTTCAAGATGGTTGGGTAGCCGCGAGAGATCAAAGCAACAGCTATGGATGAACCCATCGTTCCCGAGCCCACAACTGCGACCTTATTGACTTGCATTCCTCAGCTCCTGTAAGTACGCCATAAGGGTATCAACCCGTGCGTTAGAACTGCCAGTTCAAAGGCTTTATATAAGGGTGCTCAGCCCGGCTACAAGCGCGCAAAAGTTTGCCCGACTCATTACCACCCATTTCTTTCATTTACACACTTCGAATAGTTATTACCTATTAACCGAGCGTGAAAGGCATATGACGGGAACTTTCGCGAATGACATCCACTGCATGCCACCACAATGTAAACGCAGTGAGTTGTCATGTGGAAATATAAAAACAAATAGCGCAATAAGGAAAACACGAGTGAAGGTACACAAGTGTTGAGAACCAGAACTGGTGAGCTTTGCGGACAGAGTCCCGAAAACCAAGATTTAGACTGCGATGCGGACTTTTAGATTTAATCGCTTGACAATTGGAGAATTATTAAAAACCCGTAGCTTTTTTGTAACCTTTCGTTAGAATGTTCACAACCTTAAGCAAACATAAATCTGCTGTCGGACTGGAACCCTATCTCAAAGCCCTGAGGGCTATGGAGGCGGTCATGTACGCCTATCTAATCATTGCCGTTGAACTCGCGATTCTATATTCAGTATTTTGGTACGTATTCATTCGTGAACCACGTCCTTACACACTCAAGGGTGATCTCTGGGGCACATACTCCCAGTCGTCCGTCACCACATGTGATGACTATGCATCGTCAAGTGCTCGTCAATGGGATCACAACATGGAAGTTTTGAGGAAGATTCAAAACGGACACAACCAAAATCAGGCACATCATTCAAACTTACCTATGAAGCCAATTGAGAACACAAAGCAGTATGGCTGGGTTGTGAACAGCAAAGATGCCGAAGCTGGCGCAGTGGCCAAGTTGTTTGGACGATTCAGAAATTCCGTAGAAGTTATGAGTGTGAAAGTTCCGTATTAGGGCTTCCGCTATAATTTGACTGGCTTTTAGCTTGCCGAAGCGATGATCGCCTCGGCAAGTTCTTTTTTAGCCCTCCCCTCAACACAAATAGCGGTAACTCCAGCGCAATGACTCAGCCAAACGACACGACCGCAGCACAAATCAATTCGGCAGTTGCGACATCAGCGGCACCGCAACGAGAAAAATTACTGGAAGTGCGAAATCTAAAGAAGCACTTTCCAATTCGCAAAGGATTTTTCAACAAAGAAGTTGGTGCGGTTCGCGCCCTTGACGGTGTCAATTTGGATGTATACGCAGGCGAAACGCTTGGACTCGTAGGCGAGTCTGGCTGCGGGAAGTCGACGCTTGGAAGAGTGATGTTGCGATTGCTCCCGGCGACTGCTGGTTCGGTAACTTTTAACGGACAAGATGTTTTGGGATGCGACGCGGCAACTATGAAAAGTTTGCGCCGCGAAATGCAAATTGTTTTCCAAAATCCATACGCAAGTTTGGATCCGCGCATGACTGTTTCGCAAATTGTCGCTGAACCTCTTGAGGTTCACAAAGTTGCGTCAGGAAAAGAGCTAAAAGAAAAAGTCTATTCCCTGGTCGAACTGGTGGGATTGTCCAGAGAAATGGCCGATCGCTATCCGCACGAATTTTCTGGCGGACAACGACAAAGAGTTGGAATCGCTCGGGCGCTCGCGTTGCGACCGAGATTGATTATTGCTGACGAACCAGTTTCGGCACTGGACGTGAGCGTGCAAGCTCAAATTTTGAATTTGCTCATCGACTTGCGCAAAGAATTTAAACTTACTTACGTCTTCATTGCACACAATTTGGATGTCGTGCGCTACATCAGCGACCGCATCGCTGTTATGTATTTGGGAAGAATCGTGGAGCTTGGCAACTGTCATGATGTTTACACCGCTCCTCTGCATCCCTACACACAAGCTTTGATCAGCGCTGCTCCGGTTCCAGATCCAAATTACGATCGTACTCACCGAATTTTACTGCAGGGTGATTTGCCGAGTCCGGCCAATCCGCCGCCGGGATGCCCCTTCCACACTCGTTGCCCAATGGTCCAGGACAAGTGCAAAGTGGATGTTCCAGAATTGCGCGAAGTAATTCCAGAACATTTTTCCGCTTGCCATTTTGCAGAAACACTTTTAGAGCAACATAAAGCCGCCGGCAAAATGTAACGCAGACGCCGCGACTAAAAATTTCAATGAAAATTCGCAAGTTTGTTTTGAAAACGGAAAAGGTCATCGACCGTTTGCTTGGCGTTTACAACAACAGATTGCCCGCAACTGACTACCTTCCGCTCAAAGAACTCGGCGAAAAGTATGGCTTGGAAATTGTCACGGATGCCAGCTCTGAAAGTGAAGAGACTGAATTCGATCGTCCATCGGCGGTCCAGGTCAAAATTTACTCACCGCTGCTCGCTTCTGAATTGGCGGTCTATCCCCCCGAATTCATCAAAGAAAGCAATGTAGAACGCCTGGTCCTCTGCACAAATCTTCGCTCACTTCATCACAAAGTATCCGGTCTCGCAGACATGGGTCCTTTTAAAATCGATACGCTCTTCCTTGACCTGTCGCACGCCGAAAGAAACTGGCACTTCAGCAGACGCGCATTCCACCACGAGCTCTATCACGCCATCGATTTCAGTGACTCGATGGAAGGCTACGTGGATACCAATTGGCGCAAACTAAATTCGGAAGACTACAAATATTTTGCGAACGAAGAAAACTTTGTAGCAACCGAGATAAATACGCCTGGATTTCTAACAGTCTATTCAATGCGTTCTGCACTAGAAGACAAAGCTGAATTGTATTCCTATTTGATTATGGATCACGCCGCCGTTCTTAACAGATGCCGCACCGACGAAGTATTGGCAAGAAAAGTCGAGCATCTTAAGCAGATGCTGCGCCAATTCAGCACGCACTGCGATGACACCTTCTGGGACAAAATGCAAAACCGCGCCGATCAACTTGCGAAAATCAAAGGCGGAAGAAAATCTAATAAGCATGTTCCACCAAATAAAACCCACCTCTGAAGGTCTACTCTTTAGCTTTCTTTGGCAAAGTGAACCAGAAAAATGAACCGTTGCCGGGCGCACTTTCGACCCCAATTTTGCCACCGTGATGCTCGACGATTGACTTGCAGATCGGCAAGCCCAATCCGGTTCCAGTGTGCTGATCCGCTCCGCTGACTTGTTTGAAACGTTCGAAGATGGTTTCTTGAGACTCGGGAGGAATACCACGACCATCATCGCGCACACCGACTTTGACAAACGATTCTTCTTCAGCGACAGAAATTTCAACATTGCCACCACGAGAAAATTTGATCGCATTGGAGAGCAAGTTGATAACGACTTGAATCAATCTATCTTCATCTGCATGCACGATAAGATCTGAAGTTGCCGCTTTCAGCGTCACCTTCTGCCGCTCAGCAAATTCTTCAATACCTTCCACGGAGCGCTTTATCACGCTCGCCAGAGATATGTCGCTCATCAAATAACTGATTTGTCCAGACTCGAGGCGCTCGATGTCAAGAATATCCTTAACCAGATCCATCAAGCGCGTGATATTGCGCCTGGTGGCATCAGTTCGCTTCAAGCCCTGCTGGTTCAACTCACCATAAACGCCTTCGGTCAGCATAGACAAGTATGCAAGCATAGAAGTCAGCGGCGACCGAAGTTCGTGACTAACGACTGCTACGAACTGCTGTTTCACTTTTTCCATCGCTTCTCGTTCAGTTATATCCGTCAGGATTGCCAGATACTTCTGACCTTCTCGAGATTCGAACGACTGGATAGTAAGTTCAACCGGATACTCGCTCTCACCAGCCTTCCGCAGGCAAGTGGTTTTTGCTACTTCAGATTTTTCACCTTTCGCCTTCGACCAAAATTCGGGTACGGTAAACGACTCGGCGGACTTCATAACAACAGAGAAGTGCTTACCACAAAGATCTTCAGCACTACATCCAGTATCACGCTGAAGAGCAGAATTCGAAAGTTCAATCACACCAGACTCAGTCAATAAAAGTAATCCAACTGGCATACTTTCGATCACAGAACGAATTCGTGCTTCACTCGCTGCAAGTTCATCTTGGGCGCGCTTGCGCTCGTTCAATCGATCTACTACTAGACCCCAGTCATCTGCAGATTCGACAGAAATCGCATCGCTGGTAGCATTACGATCATTAACTGATGAATCCAATAATTTACGCAACGGAATATTCACAATTCTGTCTAAATAACGTCCGATGACGAAGAACAAACATAACGACAGAGAAACGAGAAACAATTCCAACGGAACGAGTCGAGACAGCGCAACCTCGATGCTTTCACTCTCGTGGACGCGCCGAAACAGTAGGATGGCGATTACGATTGTGAAATATGGTCCGATTAAGGCGAATGAACCTAACACGCGACCCCTGACACTTAAAATATGTTTTGATCGAAATTGTTCAACACCGCCCTGGGGAAAAAACAATTTGACGAACGGACGCAAGGCGTATTCAAATTGCACTGCACTCATGTAAGCCAAGATCGGAAAGACCAATCCAATCGAAATGTACAGTTGCAACAGAGAGCCCTTATCCAAGCCAGTTGCGTGAAGCAGCAGATATATCGGCACAGGCAGAATGACAAGCCAAACTATCGATGACACCACAAAGTTGGTGGCTGGAATCTCGAGAAGGTAACGACGACCGAGTTCGAGTGTTTTCGGATCAAGTGATTCTAAATCTGGTGCATCGATAACCGTTTCAATTTCAGAACGCAGTTTTCTCATGACGATGCTGATCGAAAAAGCAATTATCGGTCCAATCGCCAGCGAAAAAAGAGCCGCTCCGACAGCGGCCTGCCACGACCAAATCCTGTCGACGAGCATGTAACCACAGAGCCCGGCAATAAATATACCGACGTTGGTTGTGTTGCCAGTTCGACGCAAAAGGCTGCGAAATTCGGCTGAATTTGTACCTTGCAAAGCGCCACCCATTCAGGAATTGCAGTCAGTATAGCTTGCCTGGGCTACCCTTATCGCTTTTGCGATTTAATCCAGTTCTTTACTCGTTCTTAAACGACCTGAACTTATAGTTGAAACATAGAAAAGAAAGTAAAGAGAAGAGAAAAGGAAAGAGAAATGACAACGACAGCAAATAAGGCCAAAAGACAGCCGGAGGTTCCTTAGGCAGTTCAACAGGACGAGACCTTAAGGAAAGAACAAGAGAGCAAGTTAAAAGACGAACAGCAGCGACTGCTCTCCACGCCGCGAAAGTTTAAAAAGTCAGACAAGCTAAAATCGCTATGGGCAGTGCAATTGTTTATGGCACTGCACACATTAGCAGGTCCAGCAATCATCGCAAGCGCTATCTTCTCGGCAACAGTGCTAATAGCCGGCAGCACCGTATCTGGTACCATTACCGATTTGCGAATAACAGAAGATTCTGAAGGCACAAAGGGCTATGAAGTTAAGTACGATTATAACTACAACAACCAGTTGTATCACGGGCACGGCAACACTAACAAATATAAATATCCAGAGCTGAGAGTCGGTGGTCCAGTCACCGCGAAATTATTGCCACCACTTCCGAATTTCGGACAACAGCTAATCGACGGAAACGCACCATGGCCAGCGATATGTTTTATGTTCGCCTTCGGTGTATTGTGGACTGTGTGCATGATGTTACCGTTCAATCTGGTGTACATCGCACCATATAGACAAACCAATGTTATGAAAAACGGCAAAGTTTGCCAGGGCACCATCACAGACAAGTCTGTTAGTGGCGACGACCCTACGAACTATTCCATAAGCTTTCAGTATGAACCGTCACCGGGGCAGTATCGAACTGACAAACGAGACGTAACGCAAGATCAATTCAATATCGCAAAGATAGGCGAAAGAGTGACTGTGCTTTTCGATCCAGCGCACTTGAGTCACAGTCTCATATACCGATACAGCGACTATCAATTAACCGATTGACAAACAAATCGGTATGAGTTAGTTCCGTAGAAGTTGCTAAAAAGTAAATCGACTGCCAACAACAGATGGCACCACGATTTCCTCGCCGAACTCATGAAGAAGGGCATACTGAGCACGGAAACCAGTGCAATGAGCCGGAATGATCTGTTTGAGATTGAATCGCTTCAAATTCTCGATCGTCTCTGGAATGATTTTTTCGAGTGTGCCAACCAGATGGAGTCCGCCGAAAATTCCGTAGATAGGAACGTCGAAAGTTTTTTTCGCGGCTTCCAAAACATTGATAATTCCGGCATGTGAACAAGAGCTGAAAAGTAAGAGACCCTTATCTTTCAAATTGACTGCAAGATACCTTTCATCCATCAATAACGGATCGGGAGTCCATTCATCGTCTTTAGACTTCCGCCCCAAATGATCGGTGCGACCTTTTTCAAAACTGGTTACTCTCGGAATCTCACCGCTGATAAAGAAGTAGTCGTCGAGCACTGTGCGCGCTGTTAGTTCATTGACCACGTCTGCGCCATGCGCAGTAAGTTCTGCAACAGACGGAACAAGTTCGAATGGCACGACTTTTCCGGTGCTGAGCCGAGCACCACGGATGAGATACATATCTGGATTGACATGAACTTTCACTCGCCGCGAAGCATTGTTCGTAATTTCGTCCAGTGCAGGCAAAAGCGCACCCATATGATCCCAGTGTCCATGGGAAATTCCGATTTCTTCGACGTCACTAAGATCGACACCGAGATTTTTGGCATTCCGCAGAAAGATATATCCTTCCGGACCAACGTCAAAGATGAGCTTGTGTCGTTTTCCTTCAGACGTTGCTGTCAACATGACCGAGAATCCCAATTGCGCGCAGCACAAAGTCGTTCCCGAAATTTCAGCGGCTCCGGCGCTGATCACGTTGTTGAATTCAGGAGACACGTTGGCAGGCTTACTCGAGTAGCTGTCAGTCGCATTATCAGCGATGACGTCTACGATTAGTTGATCTAATGGGCGCAGGTCGGTCACTGAGAAGATACCTCTGGCGAATCATGGGTAGCTGCATTAGTTGCTGCAATGTTAGAGTACAATGCCCGAAAATATCTGCAAAACCACAGGTTTTCAACAAGTTAATGACCGAATATTTTAGTCGACAAAAAATAGTTTCAAATGGCATAAAATCAGTCGAAACGTAGTGTTCGAACTGCAAAACGTGGAACATGAGAAGGCAGCGATGATTTAGCGAGAGATTAGCAAGAGGTTTGTATATGCCGGAAAAATTTCCAGTCGAAAAACTGTCGGCGACGCAACAGCTCAAGTACAAAATGTATCAACTTATCTCGGGTCAATTGGTGACGCGCAGAGACATTTTGACTGCTGGCGCGGCCGGAGCGACGGGTATAGCACTGGATCGATTTTTCGCCATGTCGGGCGGCAAATCTGCCGCTGGCGCTGGAGTCGGCTCTCAAGCTTGGCCCGAGCCTGTTATAGCAAATGCGCAAAAACTCAAGGGTGAGTTTAAGACGCTTGGTGACTATGTCTATCTCGCTCCAGAAAAATTAGGCGGTGGCACTCACGCAGTTGATTTCGCTACTGGACAGACGCTCGCTTGGATCGCTTACTGGAACTACGGCGACTCATGCCCTATTTCTCACCACTTAGCCGCGTATCCATCGCCTGATCCGCACAAGGGCTTTGAGTTCGTAAACTCAACGCAAGGCGGCTCTAACGTAATGATTTACGGATTGCCAACCACAATTCAAGAGCGCGGTCTACTGGAGAAATGGGGACAAGGAAACCACATTTATCGCGTGCAATATGACGGCAGTCAGATGGTTCTTAAAGAAGACATTTCTGCTACAACCGGAATCGGATTGGGAGTGCACATCACGGTTTATCCTGATGCGAAAGGATTCGCCGCAGCTGATGGACAGAAAGATATCGCTGCATTTTTCGACAGAGCTGGCGCGAACGAAAAAACCGAAGTGCTAAGCGCGTTTCGCGCAGACTGGATCGCGGCGCAGAAAGACGGACCGCTCAACGAGAACTGGTCGAAAGGCGGCACTCTGCGCATTTCGAGATTGGTGAAAGCGAAAGAAACAGGCAGATATGCCTACGAAGGAGCAACCGGAAACAAAATTGATTGGGAAATGGTTCCCATGGCTGAGGACCTAGTATCAACGGGACAGATACCTGGCGCAGATCCAAAAGCTCTGACCGGATTGGATGCTGTTGTTCATCATCCTGGCAATATTTACTCGGCATTGATCATTCGCATGTTATCCACTGCCGTGATCATCGACAGAAGAACATTCGAACCAGTCGCATGTCTCCACATGCCGGAAGGTTCCGACGACAATTTGAAGATCACAAAAGTGCACGGAACACCAGACACGTGGGAAGTCAAATTCGACGACATCAAATGCGTCGGACACGAAGCAGGATTCTCGCCAGACGGCAAAATCTTCACCATGATGAATAACATTCAGCAGAACAACATGGCGGTGTTCGACACATCACATGCAGATCCAAAAGAGTGGAGACGTTTCACATTTGTGAAAGATCCAAATTGGGTTGGACAATTCCCAAGCCCATTCCACTTGTGCTTTTCGATGGATGGCTCGAAGATGTTCGTGTCTGTGCTTAGCCCCAAACCAGCCAACAGCGGCGTTTGCGTTGTTGATACGAAGACCTGGAGAATCATCAAAAAGTTTGAAAATGTTGGACCTGACTGCCAGACAATGTCGGTTTCTTACGATGGTAAATACGTCTTTCAAATCTACAGTGGATTTCAGCGGCTCACCAGCGGCGTATATATTTTCAGGCAAGACAACCTTGAATTCGTTGGCCGTCAGCCAAACTTTGGCGGACACCATGACTGCGTGATTATTCCGACCAAGTTGGAGCACTTGCGAAACAGCCGATGCACAACGCTGTAGAAGATCAATGTCCGAAGTAGCTGCCGTCACCGCATCTGGTGCTGCTAGACGAAAAGGAGCTGCGTGGTTATTTATCAAAATGGCGCGTCAGAATCTGATGCGCCGTCCAACTCGCACGCTCATGCTTATCCTCGCCGTAGCCCTTGGAACAGGCGCCGTGTTCGCCTCATACACTGTGGCGCACGGCATCGAAACAAGCATGCAGCGCAGTTTCTCGCGCATGGGTGCGGATCTGATTGTCGTGCCGGAAGACGCGATGGTAAACATTACTAGCGCACTACTGACGGTGCAACCAACCGAATCGACATTCGACGAAGCGCTGCTCAAAGATATTGCCCACCTCGATGGTGTTGCGCAAGTTGCGCCGCAAACCATCTACAAAGTGTCGATGATGGCAGGCATGCCGATGCACAAAGTCAACCTGATTGCTTTTGACCCAGCGCAAGACTTTACTGTCATGCCCTGGATACAAGAGCATTTGGACAGACCAATGCAGACAAACGATTTGATTTGCGGTGGGCGAATAACAGACAAACTGGGCGACGAAGTTGAGCCGTGCAGCTCTGCCACCACGGTTTACGGCAAGCTAGCAAGAAGCGGTGTTGGTCCGTTTGACGAATCATACTTCACAACATATTCAACGGTCGAAGCTCTGGCGAAAGCGGAAACATCTTGCATGCCATATCAAAAGAATAGACTCTCAGCGATTCTAGTGCGCATCGGATTTGGTGCCACTCCTGAACGGGTCAAATTCGCCCTGGCACAATTTCCAGGAATCAAAGTTGTAACTGGTGCAAACATTGTCACCTCAACAAGACAAACAACCACAGCATTATTGAATGGCATGACTGGATTCACGGTCATGATGGTGCTTGGCTCGCTAATTTTGCTTGGATTGCTGTTTTCCGCAATCATCACCGAACGACGTCGCGAAGTTGGACTGCTGCGAGCAATTGGTGCCAAACACGGCGACATAGTCACAATGCTCGTCGCGGAGGCTGCGTTCGCTACTACCATCGGAGGTCTGAGCGGAATTCTCCTCGGAGGCGGGTTGCTCCTGATCTTCCAACATTCACTGGTTTACTATCTGGAGACACTGCACGTAGAGTTCTCTTGGCCAGCGACTACAGAAACATTAACTGTAGCGGCTGTGTGTGCGTTGATTGCAGCCGCTGTAGGAATCATCGGTGCATTGATTCCAGCGTGGCGGGCTGGAGGAGAACAACCTTACTCACTTATCCAGGGTGAGAGCGAATAATGCTGAAGGTCGATCATCTAAGCAAAAAATTCTCTGCTGATCGCAGCGTAGAAGCTGTTAGCGATGTTTCGCTCGAAGTCGAACAAGGACAATTTCTTGCTGTAGTCGGTCGATCTGGTTCTGGAAAATCTACGTTACTGGGAATGATTGGGGGAATCAACAAACCAACGTCTGGAACCATCTTAATCAACTCGATCAATCAGTGGGCTTTAAATGATGATCGCCATTCGGATTTTCGCAATCAGACAATTGGTTTCGTCTTTCAATTTGCGAGTTTGCTTCCGACGTTGAGAGCAATCGATAATGTCGCTCTTCCAGCGCTGATTGGCGGATCCCTGAGCTACAAGGAGGCTTATGCACGAGCGCATACATTACTCAATCATGTTGGATTATCCGAGCGCTTCGATTCATTTCCTGGACAACTATCGGGCGGCGAACAACGCAGAGTTGCAATCGCTAGAGCACTAATTAATTCACCATCAGTGATACTAGCTGACGAGCCTACGGCGGATCTGGATCAAGAAACAGAAGAAGAGATATTGAATCTGTTGTTGGAGATACACAAGGCTTTCAATCTGACGATGGTTGTTGTTACGCACAGTGGTTCCATTGCGGAACGGGCTGACAAGGTTCTGCGGATGAATAAGGGGTTGGTTGAATCTGTAGAGGTGAGCCGGTCGGAGACCGGCGCTCCAATCGGCACTGCGCTTAAGTTGTCGGCTAACGACTCCGAGCCGGCCCCGCCTGTTTCTGCCGTTGAGACGATTTTTCAAACTAGCAATGAACCCAGTGCCGAAGAGAAGATCCGGCTCGGTGAAGGAGTCGAACGGCTGATTGGTCGATACGTGCTCTGGCTTATTCCCATACTTTTAGTTGCCTGGGGCATCAACGCAGCTGTCGCCACATACGAAAGAACCGTGCTTGACGCAAAAGAAAACCAACGCATCGAGCTCGAAGACTTAGCCATGAAAGGTTTGCGTGCAGATGTGAAAAACGTGACCGATGGTCCGGGCAAAGGCTACACCGTCACGCTCTATCTAAACAATACGATCGGACCAGACAAACCGATTTATGTGATGGCACCCGCGGTGCGTGGTTTTGTGCAAGTTGGAAACAGCTGGCAAGAAGTCGCGATGAAGCCAGCGAATTCAAACAATCCCAAAGTACTCAAAGTCACGGGCAATCAAACATACGACTACATCATCGAGCCCGACGTCACCGGCTACGCACAACTACTTCCGTACTACATGCACGTGCGAATTACAAACGACATGATCGTCAGCCCAAGCGATCAACCCAAAACAGATTTGATCGAACGCAACGACAGCTACTACGTCTACCTGAAACCCCATGGATTAGATGATGCAAAAATTCTCCAGAAAATGAAATTCCCAGGCAAACCGCCTGTGTGGATTCCGATGCCGCCACACTAAGCTCTCGATCAACACGCTGACCCATCGCTTAAACGATTTTGAAACACTTAAAAGCTATATTCGCTCTGTACCGCACAGAGAGAACGCTCAAGTTTTGCTCAAAAGCGCGAAATAGACTTCTGTCATGCGAGCGCCACGGGACGTCGCCTAAACTGCAAGGACTTTCTATATAGATGTACGGCAATCGAATTTGAAATCCTACATCTTTGACCCAAAGCTGACACACATGTTTTGCCATAATCACCAAGTAACCGAGGAGCACCGCGAAAGTGAAAGACCTAACCAGCGTTCCAACCACCTTCAATATCGCCGAAACCACCATCCAGTGGCAACGAATCGAACCAAGAAAGGATGAAATCACAATCCTTCCAGACGGAACGCGCGTTTTCTCCAACGAATCCGGTCAAATCGAGTACGCGCAGTACAAAAATGGGTCGACCCTTGGTCGCTTCAACACCTTTGTACTTGTGGCCAATTCATCCGACGGACATTGGTTCAAAGACAGAGACGGACGCTGGCATAGAATCGATTGATTGCCAAAAAGCATCAATTTAAGCACCGGCTCGTAAGGGCCGGACTGAACCCGATATCTATCGACGTCTCCTTCAAGATTGCCCATGCAATCACCTTTTGCCCAATCCACAAACGATTCTAGATTGCGAAAGCAGTCACCACGCCGCTCTTTGCCCAGCCCATAAACGTTCTAGATTGCGAAAGCAGTCACGCTTTTGCCCGACCACCGCTTTTTGCCCAACCCATAAATTGATTCTAGATTGCCCAGCAATCCTGCCTTTTGCCCACCTCATATTCGATTCTCAAAGGTTTATTCGCGACAGGGGCGAGTTGACCGAATGCACACCGAACGCTTGTTTCTCACAGGCGGGCGTTCGGTGCTGCCTTCGGCACCATTTAATCTTCAACATTAAATCGACAAGTTGCCAGCGCCTCTAGCTGTCCACTTGTCCAAAACCATTTGCTTCCGTATAGCTAGAGACTGCCCCGAATACTCGCGCTGACGCCAAAGCTTATCGCTCCGGCTGAAATGCTCTGAACTGAAGAAAATTTTGTGACCGGCTCCGCCGCCACAAGAATTTCACAAGTTTTCCCTATAGTCCAATAGCCCCTTGACATACCCGCCCATCAAATCCCCGAAAGGGTGGGAAATTCGAAATTCACCCTCACGGCGTGGACGAGAAGCAAATGCACCAACAAGTTCTTTGAGCCTGTCGTGGTCGCATGCGCCAACCTGATTTTTTAGAGGTCACCTTACTATGCCAGTCGTCGATACCAATGACCACACCAGTAAACCCAACGACAAGAAGGGCGATCAAACTGGAGACCAGACCCAACAAAACAGTCAGAAGACCGATGAGCGCATGCGTTCAGAAGTTGGCGACACATCGAATAAGTCGTGGTGGCAGGCAGTAGCCGACAAACACCGAGCGGTTTTGCCAGCACTCGCAATCGATGGACCGCTTAGCGCCGACGCTTCCGGCAATCCAACAGCCGCAGCCACAACAGATGCGCGTGCGCAGCCTGCTCCGCCAAAACTCGATCAGGAGACAGTTGAGAAATACGCACAGGAATTGCATAAGGCAATCAACCGTGACGACAACGGCGTGCTCGGAATTGGTGGCGGCGACGATCCAGACAACAAAAAAATCACCGATTTACTAGACAGTTTGACCGCAGCTGACCGTAAGGCGATTGAAGATGCTTACGTAAACACTGATGGAAACAAGAAACACAAGAGTCTCAGAGACGAATTGCAAAGCAATTTAGATGGAGACGATTGGAGAAAAGCAGAGGCAATTCTCAACCGTCGCGATGGTCGCACCAATGACGCAGGCAATTTGATGGTCGCTCTTTCGGCTATCAACGACGATCGCGGCGATGCTGAACGCAGAGTGATGGAAACTTTTTCGACGTTGAATAAAGACCAACAAAAACTACTCGAAGATGATTTCAAAAAAGACTATGGCATGACCGTCGACGAAGCCCTGAAAAAATACGACGTGTCAGGCGACGCGATGAAAGCAATTGGATTCTTGCGCAAGCCAGTCGAAGAGCGCACCGCGAAAGACATCGAAGACTTCGCTCACTTCGCTATCGACAAGAAAAATCTCGACTATTTCGGCATCGCACTGAGAGGCGACACACCAGCCGCCAAAGAAGCCCGCGAAACACTTAGTAAAGACGAAGATTTCAAAAAGCAGATAAACGATGCCTTCAAACCACACAGAGATGGTGGATTCCTGGGCGGACTAAAAAACGCTGTCAGCTTTATCCCAGGCGGAGACCTGCTGGTCGGTGGCTTCAACCTGGTTGAAGGTCTGGCTAAAGGCGATTTGGATTTCGACAGATTGACCGAAGGCACCACAATCGACAAATTGCGCAGCGCCGTTTCGAGCAAAGAAATTAACAGCGAACAGTTGCAAGCGATGGACATTCTGCACAGCGGTCACGTTTCGCTCGCAACAATCGCAGCCGACAACACTGGCTCGATCTTCGGATGGTTCGACAACGAGAAAGCGATTGGCAACGCCGCAGACAATGCTACAGACGGAGAAAGACAGCTCTTCTCCAAGGGCTACGAGATCGCAAAAAATGGTGGCAACGCAACCACAGACGAAGACAAAAATGCGCTCAACTTCTACAACCAGGTACACAAAGCATTCGACGATGCAAGTGGTGGAAAAGACGCGGCAAAATGGGAAGACAAACTGCTGAACGGAAAGGGCGGTTCGATCATCTCGGCAGTTGCAGACGGCGACGGTGAGAATGGCAGATTTGCAGCAGTTGAAGGGCTGAGCAAAGAAGACTGGGAAAAGCTCAAAGATCCAAAATCAGGACCTCAGTTCCGCAAAGAAATTGAAGAATACCTCGGCAAGTTTACTGACAAAGACGAAACTCCAAGACTTCTCGAATTACTCGACAAAAAAGTCGCGGCAGACACTTTCGAAGATTCGCAAAAAATCAACCGCTCTTTGTTTGATGTAATCCAGCAGAACAAAGGCCACGACTTCCTTGTCTTCGGCACCGATTATGATGGTAAGAATGTCACCGCCGCGATCGCAGGACTGAGCGCAGACGAATCTGCAAAATACAAAAACGATAGCGGCTTCCGCTCTGATGTCGATAAATTCGTCAACGACAATCTAGATGGTGCAGAAAAAGCATACGCAAAGAGATTGCTCAGTCAGGTTGCCGAAACAGGCAATCCACCAAAGCAAGACGCTGTCACCACTTTACTAAGCGACAAGGTGAATGGAGTCGAAGCGAAAGATGCAATTGGCGACGTCGAAGCAGCTTTGAAAGATGACAAACTGCGCCAGAGACTTGCAGACAACAAAGACTTGACCGATGAAGAAAAATCCATCAAGTCTATAATTGATGGCTATGTTCAGCAGTCTTTACTAGCCAAATTCGGACCCGCAGCTGGTGAGGGCGGAGTTCAGCAATACCAAAAGGATTACCTCGATACTCTCTACAGCACCGGACGACTCTCGGTAGAACAAAAAGCTGAATTGGGATTGCGCACCAAAGACTTTTTCATCGACGCAGCAACAGCAAGTCCTGAAGAACGTCAAAAACTCTATGACAGCAAACTCGTTAACGATGACGATAAGAAGCTCATCGACACACTCGTCAAGCAAGGCGGGAAGATGGATCTCGCAGACGAAATACGCTCTTTCGTTCTGAAAGATGGCACTGACGTCGAATCATTCGGCGACAAATTGAAAGCGCTAACTCCCGAACAGAAGCAGGAACTGCGTGACGAATATACTAAAAAATTCGGTTCAACCATCGACGACGATCTGCTCGGCAAAGTAAGCGAAGCCGACAGAAATAATTTCCGCACCTACCTGACTGCCACCAATGTCGATGGCAGACAAGATTTCTATGACAACCTGGAACGCGCACTCAAGAGCGAATCAGGCTCTTCACCAGATGGTTCGCAAGAAGTGTTGGACCGCTCCCTCACAGATCAAGCAGCGATGCTCAGCGATTTCCAATCGAAATTCGAACAGCTGCCAGCCGATAAACAAGAATTGGCGAACAAGTATTTCAGCGAAGCGTTGAAAGACTATCAGACTTCTAAAGAAGAATTCGCTGAGAAGCTATACCAGGTTGCTGTAATTGTCGGTGGTATCGCAGTCGGCGTAGCCACCGGTGGGGTCGGACTGGCTGCTCTCGCCACTGTTGCCGTTGTCGGCGCAGTCGGAAGAGTCGCTTTGAAGAAAGTAATCGAAGGCAATGACTATGACCTCAGCCTCAGCAACGTTCTCAAAGACGGAGCAATCGGCGCCATTACTGCTGGTGCTTCCGTAATCGGACCTGAAACCATTGGAGCATTCGCCGGAGTTGGCACAGTTGCAGCCGAACGATTTGCCACAGTCGCTGGTGAACAGCTTCTTGAACAAGGTCTCAAGCAAGGTGGCAAGGAAATTATCGAGAAGGAAGCCACCAATTTAATCGCTCACGCTGTAGTGCGCGGTGAACCTATAACAGAACAAGCGATCAGCCAGGTGATCGACAAAGCTGCTGTAAGCGGAATCTCACAATCCGAACGCACCGCACTGGAAGCCGCACTGAAGACATCTATCGAAGACGGTGGCAGAACCGTTTCCGAACAAGCAATCAAATCCACTCTCGCCGGTACTGTTCGCCAAGCTGGCGTATTTGGCACAATCGGTGGCACTGCCAATGTGTTGATTGAAGGCTCGGTTGGACTTGCCAACGGTAACCTGGACATCTCGTCTTTGCCAACCGCATTTGCCACAGGCTTCGCTGTAGGCTCGACATTGTCAGTCGGTTTCGAAGCAGTCTCACGTGGTGCAGCACACTTCAAATCTGGCGGTCCAGAAGCTCCTGCCGGAACAAGCGAACACCTGGATTTGAACTTCACCAAAGCTGAAGACGGCTCCATCAAAATCACCGCACCTGAAGGAAAAGACATCGACTTGACCGTTAAGGTTGATGGTCAAGAACAAACAATCCACGTAGACAGCAAAGGCACCAAGCTCCCAGATGGAGCTGAAGACATCGGCATTAAAAATGCAGAAATCAAGACACCTGAAGTCAAAGCGCTCGATGATTCCGGCACAGTGTTAGCGCCCAAACAAGACACCCTCGTGCCAGCTGCACCGGTGCCAGCCGATGTCAGCGCCGGTGGGCCAGAAGGCGGATTGATAAACAAATTCAAGCGCTGGTTGAATGGATCTGCTGCAGAAACGCAAACACAGCCGCTTCAATTCACGAAGTTAGCTGACACACGCGTCACTGTAGACGGTCAAGCCGTGCCAGTAAACAACGGCACTGTCAAAATCGGCCGCGAAACTATTAGTGACATTACAGACACGAGAGTATCTAGAAATCAAGGACTTCTGCGATGGAACGAAGCAGATAAGAGCTATTACTTCACTGACACGTCAAGCAACGGCACTTACGTTCGCGACGGTGACAGCTATGCAAGATTGCCAAAAGGACAAGAGGTCAAACTGAATCCCGATCAAGAAATCAGATTGGGATCAGTCAATGGACCCAAACTCGAATTCTTCAATCTAAATCAAGCCAGCCCGATTCCACTTGTCGATCGCCAGGTATACATCAACGGCGAATCGACTGGTCTGCAGAATGGCTCACTGGAACTTGGTCGTTCGCACCAAACTCTCGGCAGCAACGATCTGGTCACACAGATGGTGTCAAAAAATCATGGCACTCTCAACGTCGACCCAGTATCCGGTGAGTATGTCTACACCGACCACTCCAGCAACGGCAGCTACATCAAACATGCCGATGGCACCTATCAATACGTAAAAGGTGAACAAGTCACAATCAAGCCAAATGACGAAATTCACCTGGGCTTCAAGGATGGTCCAACTGTAAAAGTACAAGACACAATGGGACGTCAACTGTCAGACGGAAGTGTTCTCTACAGAAGAGCCGAAGGAGATTGGATTGCGAAGAACGACGGCACACGCGTGCTCGACGACCGCGCTGGCTCCAGAGTTACCTTCGACGCAAACAACCGAGTCACCAACGCAGATTCAGCCTATGGAGTCGGCACCAAATTTGACTATGCCGAAAACGGACAACTCAAACAAGTTCAGTTCGCAAATGGTTCGAGATACAGCACTACAGACGGTGTCAACTGGAAGATCGAAAATGTAGGTCAACCCGAATCGACCTACGTCGGCAAAATCTCGGTAGAATCAAATGGTGCACTTCGCTTCGAAGACCCCGCCACAGGTCGAGCAACAATCCGAAACATCGACGGTTCCGAAGAGATTCGCGTTCCTGGACGACAAGTCGAGTACACAAAAGCAAACTATCAAATTGAGAATCAAAAACTCGATGCGCTCGTAAAATACAGTTTCCCTGACGAAGCTCAGGCTTCAAGATTCACAGGCTTAATGCGAGAATTCGAAAGTCGTGGTCTACCACCAACAGAAGTTGCAGAAACATATCGTCAGGTGAGCAGACTTCTCAGCAGCGGTGACGGTTCCACGCTGGGTCTTGTTGAACGCACCAGATTGTCTGAACAAATCTTGTTCGAAGCCGCTCATCCAGAGTGGATCGACCAGGGATTCAACAACACTTGCAACGTCACCACTCTGGAGACAAGAGCATTCGAGCGCGATCCAGCATCAGCAGCACGACTGATCACAGACGTTGCACTGACAGGCAAATACGTTACGCCTGAAGGTGTAACAGTTGATGTTGGACGCACCGGTGGATTGACACCAGATGCAGAATCAATGGCGTCACTGCAACAACCATTCAAACCCAACAATCGTTACGCAGATGTATCTATCGACGGTAAGCGTACATTTGCAGGGCAAATCTTCGAGAACACCGCAGTGAACATTCACTACGCTGATCTAATGTCTGGCTCAGTTTCCAATCGCGGCTCCTACGTCTACGAACCAGGCGACGTTATTCAGTACAAGAAAGTAGCCCCAACACCTGGTCAGGTGAAAGACACGGGCGAAAGACTCGTCGCGTACCGAACTGATGCGAACGGAAATTTGCAAGAAATTCCAATCAGCAACGAGCCGCACATCTACACTCACGATTTGCACGATATCTACAACCGCATAGTTCCATCAACCGATTCAACCGGTGCGCCGATCACAGGAACCGACTCTGGGTTTCTAGTTCAAGGACCACATCTAGGTTCAGACGGTCGGATTCTCAGCGCTCAAACGCCAACCGATTTGCAGAACATTTTGCTCGATGCAAAAAATCAAGGCAAACTTCCGATCGTGCTTTATGTCGACTCTCGCGATCCAATATTCTGGAGAACAGCAACCTCGAACCCGGGCGGAGCAGGAGGAGCACACGTAATCACCGTCGAGAATGTACATTGGGAGCCGGGTCCAAACGGCACTCAGGTATTGAAAGCCGATTACTACAACCAGTGGGGCATCGTCTCGAACAAAGTTGGCAAAGATGCAGTTGATATCAACGATCTGTACAGAGCCACGATTTTGCGCGATAAGGATGGCAACTTCCCAGCCTGGGGACTGCAATATGTGAAGAACCCGCCACCGCCACCACCGCCAAAGCCAGTTTTAACGGCAAAGCAGCTAGCTAAATTACCACCACCACCAAACCCATTCCCAGCACCAAACCCATTCCCACCACCTAATCCGTTCCCACAACCTAATCCATTCCCAGCACCATTACCAAAGCCGATCCCACCAAATCCATCACCGTTCGCACCAGCCCCATCCAACTAAACTTAGTATGATATTGAGGACCATATAATGACTGTTGAAGCTGCTGCAATGTTAGAAAATTACGGTCGAATCAAATCCATCGAAATGCCTGCCACATGGCAGCTTCTGGAGGATCACCATCCTCAGACCGCTAGCCCTTCGTGGCTAATGTTTGGTCCCTCAAACGTGCCAGATGTAGAGATGTATTTGTATTTCCAGGGGCGTCCGCTGACAGGTGGAACGCAAGAGAATTTAAAAGCGATTCTCAGTGCGACCTCGAATCAACTGACACGAAAACAGATCGAATCAGTCAGCGAGCTGCTTCGCGAGGCTTGCTTGATTGATGCTTTCAATTTTTTAGACGTGCGCGTACAAGATTGGAACGGTCAAAAGGTGCTGATCGTAGAAGGTCGATGGAATCAACTCATGCACGATCGTTTTTGGATGTTCATTCCAGGAAATTCTGAGTGCGATACTGTTCAAGAGATCTGGTTTCAAGCACCGGTCGACAGTTATGCCGCGCAGCTGAAGTATGCGCGCCAAGCCCTCAAGTCGATTCAGTGGGTCGGTTGAACCGAATCTGCTGCAAATCTGATCAGTGGGTCGGCTGAGCAGAAACTGAGGCAAGCTTTTCTCGATAGGGAGAAGCTTTGAATGTCTGCACAAGTTTGGCTTGAAAGATTTTCGCGCCGTTAGGATTCAAATGGGCGACGTCACCGTAGTCTGTGTCTTTAAATTCGGCAGTATTGAAATCAAGAAGCGCAGCACCATATTTGGTGGTCAGTCGTTCAACATCTCTGGTGTATGAATCCAATAACTCTTTCGGCATGATAGCAACGTGCTCGTTCTTCAGTGGCATTTTGACGACGACAACCTGAACTCCGATGTTTTCCAAATGCGAAAGAAGCATGTCGAGGAAAACAACTTGCCGATTATAACGGTCAGCGCAATATGGGTTATATCGAAATATCGTCACGCCTTTCGACACTTGTTGCAACAGTTCGTAAGCGGCAATTTTCTTCGCCATCGAATCAGTCGGTTTCACGTGCGTGAGAGCTTCAGGAGTGAAGTCCGAAGTTTTGGCTGGATTTGAGGTTGGCGCGGCTCCATCCGATGCGGTGACAGCGGGTGCGGTTACAGCGGGTGCAGTCAGCACGGCATGCGCTTGTGCAATTTTATCTTGGTCTGATGGCGGTGCAGGTTTTGCATTCCGTACAGCTGGCACCAAAAGTGGTATCACAGCTTGCATCTGTTCTGTCGCGTATTTAGTCAACGCACCCTTTCGATCTACAAAAAACGAAACTTCTTTGAGAACACAATTAACGCGATCGTCCAGAGATGTGAAGACAGCGCTGGGAAGCGATGAAACTGCGCTGAACGTACTTAAGTAGCGAAAAATATCTGTTGTGACAGGTGATTTGACATTGTTGTCTAGCAAGTCTCGAGGAGCAATTCCGTAAATCAAAAGTTTCGGCTTCTTCTGACCAGACATCAAACTTTGAGCAATCATGTATGAGTCAGATGCATTCTCGCCACCCAACGCCCAGCTGAAGGATGCGGGCGAAGTCTCACCCTTCGGCAAAGCATCGTTCAAGAATGTGGCGGAGGAGTTTTTCAGAGCACATTGCATCAAAGACGAGCCCAAGAAACAAATACCAGGAGCTTGTGGAGCAGACTTCCAGGCGCGCACCAAGTCTGCCAGCAAAGTTTTCTCGCGGGGCTCGTATCTTTCAAGAAGGTCCGCTGGACACGCAAATTTCGAGGCTAAGTCAACGACGACAAAACCCACGAAAGCCATTACAGCTCGGCTGGTCCAGATGCGGCGGTCCAAAATCGCTCCCAATTCCGTCAGCGTCAATGCGGGCTGACTTCGGCATTGTGCCGCAGTCGCCCGCAATTGTCATTAGGTACGATTCAGGTGTTTACTTCAGGTCATACCGGTCGCTGTTCATGACCTTAGTCCAGGCGGTGACGAAGTCACGGACAAACTTCTCTTGTGAGTCATCCGAACCGTAAGCTTCAGCTACTGCGCGCAACTCTGAGCTGGATCCGAAAATCAGATCGACCGGAGACGCCGTCCACTTAACTTTGTCGGTCTTGCGATCGTGTCCTTCGTAGACACCATCTGCTCCCGAAGCTTTTGTCCACTTAGTGGACATATCGAGCAAATTGACAAAGAAATCATTGCTCAACGTTCCGGGTCGACTGGTGAACACACCCAATTGAGAGTGTCCCTCATTAGCATCCAGAGCACGCATTCCGCCGACTAGAACTGTCATTTCAGGTACCGTCAACCGAAGCAGATCGGCACGCTCAACCAGTAGATCAGCAGGTGATTTTTCGTTTCCTTTGCCGTAATAGTTTCTGAAACCGTCGAAAGTTGGCTCGAGAACAGCGAAAGATTCAACGTCGGTCTGTTCTTGCGAGGCATCTGTGCGTCCTGGAGAGAACGGAACTGTCACGCTAGAACCGGCTTTCTTAGCCGCTTCTTCGATAGCTGCATTGCCACCCAGCACAATCAAATCGGCCAGCGAAACTTTCTTTCCATCAGCAGAATGTTGTTGGTTGAAATCGCTTTGAATAGATTGCAGACTCTTCAACACTTTCGACAAAGAATCAGGATCGTTGACTGCCCAAGCGTTTTGTGGAGCAAGTCGGATGCGAGCACCATTGGCGCCACCACGCTTATCAGTACCGCGAAAAGTAGCAGCCGAAGCCCATGCAGTCTTCACTAGCTCAGAGCTAGAAATTCCTGATGCGAGGATTTTCGCTTTCAGTTGAGATGCATCTGCGTCATCGATCGATTTATAGTCAGCTACAGGAACCGGATCTTGCCAAATGAGAGCTTCTTTCGGAACTTCTGGACCAAGGTAACGCGAAAGTGGACCCATATCGCGATGTGTCAACTTGTACCAGGCCTTGGCAAATGCCAGCTTGAACTCTTCAGGATTATCGCGGAATCGCTTCACGATTGGGGCGTAGATTGGATCGAACTTCAACCCCAGGTCAGTCGTGAACATCATCGGTGCGTGTCGTTTCGTTGGATCATGGGCGTCAGGCACAGGCTTGGCTGCGTTAGGATCCTTCGGCGTCCACTGAATTGCACCAGCTGGACTCTTTGTCTGAACCCAATCTAGCGTCAGCAAATTATTCAAATATTGCATCGTGAAAAATGTTGGCGAAGAAGACCAGGCACCTTCGAGTCCGCTCGTGATGGCGTCAGCGCCAGATCCTGTGCCGTACTTGTTGTGCCAACCGAAACCTTGCGCCTCGATTCCGGCACCTGCAGGAGCAGGTCCAAGATTCGAACTCGGAGCGGCGCCGTGCGACTTACCGAACGTGTGACCACCAGCAATCAATGCTACAGTTTCTTCGTCATTCATCGCCATGCGCCCGAAAGCTTCACGAGTGTCTTTTGCCGCAAGGAGCGGATCAGGATTTCCGTTTGGACCTTCTGGATTCACATAGATTAGACCCATTTGAGTCGCAGCCAATGGTTTCTCGAGTTTGCCGCCTTTGGAGCGATTGTCAGACATGAATTTCGCGCCTGGTCCCCAATAGACCAAATCCGACTGCCAATCATCGGGACGACCGCCGGCATAACCGAAGGTCTTGAAGCCCATTGATTCAAGAGATACGTTGCCTGTCAAAACCATCAAGTCGCCCCATGAAAGCTTGCGACCATATTTTTTCTTGACTGGCCAGAGCAGTCTGCGAGCCTTGTCCAAGTTTGCATTATCAGGCCAGCTGTTGAGCGGTTCGAATCTTTGCTGTGCACCACCTGCGCCACCACGTCCATCGTAGATGCGGTAAGTACCCGCACCGTGCCAAGCCATACGAATGAAAAACGGGGCGTAACTACCGAAGTCAGCGGGCCACCAATCTTGAGATGTCTTCAACACAGTGTCGATGTCTTTCTTGACAGCGTTCAGATCTAGAGTCTGAAATTCTTTTGCATAGTTGAAATCTTTGCCCAGAGGATTCGACTCGACGTCATGAGCACGAAGAGGCGAAAGGTCTAGTCGATCTGGCCACCAGAAATCATTTGGTCGAGGCGTGCCATCGGCGAAGGCTGGAAGTGCCTGGGCAGCCATCGAAGTCAAAATGGCTTGAATAACTAGAGCTTTGGTTACTCGCTTTGTCATGGGGAGATTCCTTCTAACAGTTGCTGGGCTTTGATTTTTGAGACACGCTTGAGTACGAATGGCAACAGTTCCATCCGAAATTTAGAACAAGAATACTTTTAGACTAACTCTAAATCCAGGTAGTGTCAAGACAGAACTCATCTATAAAACATTGCGTTATTTTGGCAGCTTTTTCGACGAATTATTGGAATTGAAATCTATATATTTGATTGGGATTTCAAGCATTATTTTTGATTGTTAGATTACTGAAGTCGGCGACTGGATGCAGACCATTTTCGGCCGCAACACACGTTCTTGCGGGTCAATAGACCGGCGGGCCTTTCCGGCTGAAGCCGGAGCTCCGGGCGCTCCAAACTTGGCATTATATTTGGTGTCAGCGACGTTACAAGGGGCAGCGGGTTAGGACGATCGATGATCTGTAACCAGTCGTTGGGGATAACGAGGAAACTTGCACCTTTGCGCGATCACCGTTGCTGGTTTCACACAGAAGCATGTTTGTGCTTTTGACCTTTATTTTCCAACCTTGATTGTCCATCTGATCGACGTACCAGTCCATGATCTTTTTCTTTTCTTGCAGTGAATAGTATGTTTCACTTGCGGCATTTTGCGCATGGAAACATCCATCCCTGAATACCGCACCGCTATACACAGGAATATTGCGCAGATTGAGTGGACCTGCAAGCTTGTTCAACGGCACCGCGGGTTTGATCCTCTGCTGCGTACCGTACTGTGCTCTGGATTCAGCACCAAATGAGAGCAGCACCACTGCTGCCACCATGCAAATTAGTATTTTTCCTTTATTCATTTCATCTTTTGCGCACACGATGGTGCAAGCTCAACCTACAAAACACTCACATCGAATTCTAATTGATTTGAGAAAAAGTCGTGCCTCCGACTGGTCCAAGTCCAGTTTCTCTGAAAGTTAGACGACCAAGCGTTCTTAGCGCACCTGAACCCGGCCACCAGAGGGCGCGATCGGTCGCGGTCATGCCAGTGTCAGGATCCATTTTCACGTAAGGAGCCTGGTGAACGTACTCATCTCCCTGGCTAGCACCAACGTCCATTGTATCGACAAGATTTCCCTGAATATCATATTTGTTGTTCGAACATGCATCGGAATAATCTGGTGACTTTCCATCTGGGTCAACAAGCGTTGCGCTGACTCCAGGTGGAGGCCCTGCATCGATCTGCAAAGGTTGGCTCAAGTCATTGTTCGGCAAATAAATGTACAACTTGTTAGCTGTTTGATCCGAAGCCTTCGTATTTGGCGATGAGTTGAAGGCAGCCATTGGAAACGGCGTATTCAACAAAACGTCAACATCTGAAGCTTTAGTCTTCGGTTGAATCTGCTGGCAACGAAGGAGAATATCGGCCTTTACATTGTTCAGACATGAACTTCCCATGGTCTGTTGCATCAATTGAAGAATAGTACCAACGCCTTCCAGCGGCAGATTGTAACCTTGATTCGGAACCGGCATGCTGTTTGGATTAGGTGGCACACGTTGACCAACCATACCGTAGTCTCTATATGCGCCCAATCCCGAGTCATCGGTCGCCATCATATTTACGTTGATACCATTGTTTATACTCTTGCCGTCCAAGTCTCCAGAATTGTGATTGACGGTTTGAGAAGTGACACCACCAGTGACTGGATTTGTTGTCTTGAACCCATTCGGACCGCCCTTGCCCTGGAACGCCACGATCACGGTCGCCTTTGCCCAATCAACTTGTGAAAAATTCTGGCTCTGATTGGGGGTTCCAGTCACGGGTACTGTTCTCTGGAAAGTAGCCTGCATAGCGCCGAAGCCGGTTACGCATGGTCCGGTCAATCCAAAGTTTGGTGGCGAAGCAATTTGCGCACCACAATCGTTGATGTGAGTCGAGCTAGCCTGATTGAGAGCGTAAATTGTTTTCAGAGTATTGAATGCATTTGAACCAGTAGCAGGTGGATTTGCAGCGGTGAAGCCTGGTTTCAAGTCAAGACTTCTCTTGCCCGCATACACAGTGCCCTGTGGAGGAGTGCCACCATTGGCAGCCCAGTTGCACCACGCTGCGAGTAACGCAGCGCTTCCTGGTCCATTCGCGTTAGACATAAACGCTACATTTTGCGTAGTCTGTACATCATTCGTATCGCCAGCGATCCATGTGCTGTAAATTCCACCTGGACCACCGCCGATCTCTTCGTTGAAGATGTTGTCCCCGTTGACTGCGTTGGGATCGTATCCTGGTGGCACAGGATTCGCGCGCCAGTTGAGGAACTCGATGTAACCACTTGGAAGAGCGGCAGCAAATTCGAAACCGTTTCCTAGTGGTCCGTTGGTGCCCCCTTTATCGATTGCTCCGGCAATCGCGCAGGCCAGTGCACCACCGAAGATGGCAGTTTTCGATTCGAACGACTTTGCATCAACATGGAGCGCGTTAGGTGGTGCAGAACCAAATGGAGTTTGATTAGCTTTGAAGTCGCCGTACGACACCAAATGCGGTGCTTGTTGCGGCATCACTGGTGTGCCGAAAAGAACTTGACCGGTAGGAAGATTGATCGGTCTGTAGCCAGCCATATATTTGCCAGGGCTCACCACTCCCCCAGGAGTATTGTTCAACGGCGTGAACTTTGTCGCTGATAGAGGAAGTGGAAAACCATCTAGAGTGTTGGTGTTGAAATAAACATTGGTTGCGCCAGGATCTTGCGATTTCATCCAGGCAGCGTCAGCGACAGTTCCGGCTACTCCGTTGTTTCCCCACATTCTGGTGTTGTTTTGCAAATCAGAGAATGTAGATGAGCCCGTCAATTTCGCTGTCAGAGCGGCTCCCATTTTGTCGACTTCAGCCGCAACTTGAGCGGCTTTGGCAGGGGCGTTCCCCTTAATTTTGTCAGCGTTGATAGAAATCAGAAGTGCAGCTGCAACAGCTCGATTGTAAGTTAAAAGCGTGATGCCGCCTGCATTAGGAGGGTAAACGAAAGGAGTAAAGTCGTAGGGAGGACCGGTCTCAGGCGGCACAGCAATCTTGAGCATCTGCTTGGCCGTGTTCAGGGTGCCTGCATCAGTGGTGTTAGCGACTTCACGACCGCCAGCCATGATTTTGGTCAGAAAGAAAACGGCAATTCCAATGACGATAATTACGAGAACGCAAATGGCTACCAGTCCAAGAGTGGATCCTTTTCGTCGACGCATATCTCACCTCTACTACCGTAGATAACGGCTGATCACGGGTCACATTAACGGGGACTCATTTATAGTATACCCGTAATCCTATAATACAAATCCATTTAATCCGTTGGAAGTGCCTACTGGCGAGGCTTTGACGAAAAATCGTGTGTTTAGTGCGGTTTCCAGCTGCAAAACGCTCAAAATAAAATTTCAAAATTCTTTGGAATGACAATCAGGCTGCCAAAAAAGCGGTGCTGGTCGCCGAATAAACACCGCATGCGGTTGCTTGCACAGTTCCGCCACTCGCATACGAAATTACTACAGTGCCGTTGTAGTCAACATCAATGTGACTAGCGCAGACAAAGCCTTTGCGACCACAGTTGTAATGATTCCAGACTGTCCCTTGCTTGATCCAGTATCCATGCGGTTCGTCGACTCTCTTGAGCATTCCGAACTGATCGTAACGAAAAAATCGCGAAGTACCGTCTGGGTAGTCGACTTGCGAAACCTGATGTTCAGCCGTTCCAGCGTGATGTACTGAATATTGCGAATGCAATTCGGATGACACCGTTATGACGAATGAACCGTCAGGATTCAATTTTGAGGTAACCCCAGAACCTCTCTCGACCACAGTTACAACGCCAAATTCGTTGACACTTACATCCATATCGAACACCTGCACTCCATCGGTCCAGACTTCGCCAATTTTGTCCAGGCGATAACCTTGATTAGTAAATGACAGCAATGCTGCGGTTTCAGCATCGTAGGAGAAAGACTTGCGTACTTCGCCGTTGACCGAAAGAATTGAAACTACGCGTCCGGCTTCATCAGTTAATTGCATACTCGTCGCTCCTTTATGACAGGATCCAAGACAGGGGCGCTTGGAAGATGCGTTGAATTATGCACAGCAAGAGGGTCCGCCTTTGGTCAGGCGTGTGGCAGATTTGGGTCAGCTAATTTGTCGTTACCGTCCTGGGCGGTGAGAAGAAGCGAATCGGAGAGTAGCATTGAGCTTGGAGCAGCTTAGCGGCACAGAGGCCAACGCATTCTGGTCGTCGTCGAGAAGGTCGAAAGTATTGAGATGCTGAAAACCATGAGCATTGAATTCACTACCCGGGTCAACATGTTTCACTTCCGCGCAGGTGCGCAACTTGCTGAGAAAAGTCACTACAGTGTGTCCATTGCTAGAAGGCGCCTGCGAAGCGCGATCGTTTCGCACAGACTGCAGCACAACCGGTTCCTCTGATCGCCCAGTCGGAACTGCTAGAGGTTGAAGGTCGACCTGTGACTCCCGAGCAAAGTGAGATTCACTTGAACGGTATGTTTCCTGTGGAAAATACAAGTGCTGCGCAACGTTCGATTCAGGGTGGATAGCACCTGTCGCAGCAACATTTGTCTGATTCGCTGTTTCGCCGAATTCGAAGTAAGCGGTGCGACCATAAACAGGTGCATCCTCGACAGCGAACGTCAAAGATTGTTGTTGCGGTGGAGCGACTGGAGGCTGCACTGATTGATAGGCAGCTGGCTGAGATAAAGCGATTAGTGGATCTGAGTGGAGCGAAGCAGCAATATCAGACTGGTTTGGTTCGTTCCATGTTGTTGACCGAGCAAAAACTGGAGTCGAAGCAAAAGGGCGCCACTCAGGCGTTGCAGCGGTTGTCGGACGAGCTAGTAGTGGTGGAAGCGACGGAACTGTTACCGGCGGCAGCGAAGTTAAGGTCACTGGTGCAGAGGATTGAGATGGCGATGGGTCATGTGAAGCTCGGAAAAATCCTGAGGAACATGCGGCAGCAGCGGATGAATGAGCCGCTACTTGGGTCGGAGGCACCACAGACCTAGCGTGAGACGCGCTTGCGAAGGTAGTAGTCAATGCTCCGTTACTGAATGTCGATTGTTGAATCGATGCACCAGAAGCATTGAATGCGGTGTAAGTTGTTGAAGAACCGTTAGGCGCAACTTCTAAAGCTCCAAGAACGGTGGTGCCATTCAGATAACTCAACTCGTAAGCGCCGTTCTCTTTAGGTGTGAGAGTGATGGTTTGCGGAACAGCAGTTCCAGGCACGGTCGCAGTTCCAGGCAAAGCAGCACTTCCAGGCACAGCAGCACTTCCAGGCATAGCAGCACTTGCAGGCACAGTAGCACTTCCAGGCGCCGTCGCACTTCCAGGCGCCGTCGCATTTCCAGGCGCCGTTCCAGCACCGGCACCCACCGTCAAAGACCATTGACCAGGCAGCCCGTTGAATGTCAAAGTGCCACCATTGGCTAGAGGAATGGTGTTTGTCTGTCCCGCAGGCAGAGTAACAGGGCTATAAGACACGCCACCGAAGGTAGTGGCACCAGCAGTTGATTGTTTAAGCAGCTGCGTGGGAACCATCAGCACCGGCGCTTCTCCTTCGCCTCCGGGAACCAGGTAGAAAGTACCGGCTGAAGTTCGTATTGCCAAGCTCGGGGCGCCATTATTGGCGATGAATGCTTTCGAAGGAGCAATCAATGGAACCTGACCTGCTGCATTCGCTGCGACTTGCGCACCCAGCAGGCGCACCTTCGCTGTCTCAACTGCTGCAACTAATGGCATTAAAGCCGAAACCGCAGCAGCCGGCACCGTCAGCGGGGGAGCCGACGCGACAGGAACCCAAGCCAACTGTGGAATTGGTTTAAGAGCTTGAGGCGATACGGCAGATGGTGGCAAAGTCACAGTCGGTGCCTGCGTGGACATCGGCCCAGGATTGCCAGGCACATGGGGAACCGATTGAGGAACAGGTTGCGTAGAAGGCTGCGAGGGAACAGCGGAAGTCGCTCCAGCAGCAGCAGCGCCAGCGGTTGGTGTATTAGTTCGACTAGCCGCTCCTGCAGCACCTCTTGCGCCTGCCGAACTGCCCGCGCCGCCCGCACCTCCGGCACCAGATGCGCCACCAGCACCAGGCGCTCCAGAAGTTGCTTTTTGAGCAGCTTCCATGCCCGCAGCTCGCACTAAACCACTGAAATCAAAAGCGAACTTCACGGCATTGACCGCAAGGAAATTTAGTGCCGCCATTATGAGAGTGCCCGTTTCTCCAACGCCTTTAAAGCAAGCCATCAATAAGATCACAGTGTTCCAAAACAGGCTCCAGAAACAGATTGTGATCACACCTTCGACCCAACTTGGAAATGCACTGCGCAATTGAGCCATCGGCCAAACCCAAAGTCCTGCCATAATCGGACCGACGAAAAACAAGTAGAGCAAGTAAGCCATTTGGAAGGCACAGAGCACATCCCAGGTCAACGTCAAACCGGCGTTAGAGCCGAATGCAACAAATCTAGCAGCAACAGCATTGGCAGGCATTCCTTCATCAGTGCGTCCATCGCTCGCAGCACTTCTAGCACCAGATGAACCACCACATGGATCATCCTGTTTGCTTTCAATCAAACCAGCTTCGTATGTCTGCTGGTTTGTTACCGCAGGTTGACTCCACGGTTGTGCGGCACCGACATTTTGATTCTCTTCCGGAGTGCGCACAGGGAATGCTCTAATCTGCGCGCACATAGCATCTTTGTACATATTCGAACCGAATAGTGTCTCGTATTCTCCAGCCATGCTCAAGACAAGGCTGTTCGAAAAATCGATTCCATAATTGACAATCAAATAGCTAGCGGGAATGAGAAAAATAGCCACCAGCGTCCGCAGAATTCCGTCAAAAGGATTGCAGTCACCAAGAACAGGATTACCAGCCGAAACCATTGCTCGTGTTTGACTGAGCACCGCCCCTGGTAGCAACAATAAAATGCCAATTGGCACGAACAGATTGTTGCGAATCAAATTCCAAACGTTATTGCCGTCGGATGTAAAGTTTTGAAGATATTTAGAACTGTAATCAATCGCGTTTGCGGCTTGGTCCTTGGTCAGCTCGCCAAGGGCGTTTCCACCTGCAATAAATTGCGCCGTGGTTTGTGCCTTGGCATGATTTGCAGCATTGAGCGGGTATAACATCGTGTTCGCTAATACATCACCCGCCTGCAAATTTTGTGCAAACGCTTTCAGATCAGAATTTTCCCAACCGTTGAATCCGCCGAGACCAGAAAGGTGTGAATAGTACATGCCTTCAACAACTCTGCTCTCTGTCTTCCAACCCATGGCAGAAGCAGCTGTGGGCGGGAAAACGGTGCCCAGAGGCGAAGCGCCTCGCACGAGAGCTGGATTGACAAAACCGGCTAGCGGTTTTCCAGTTTTGGGATCGCGAAAGTCATTGCCACCCCATTGCGGATAACCCAAATACTTCATGCTCGGGTGTGCCAACAGAAATTGCTGCGCCATTTGATCGAGACTGTTCTGTCCATTCTTGGCTTGAGCAGGCTTTGCAAACACACATTGTGAGCTAATCTGCAGCACGAAAAGAAAAATACAGAGTTTGCGCAAGATAGAAACAAAGTAGATCATGCTGACACTCCCGAACCAGTTGATGAAAGATAGTTGTCCAACATTTCCCCAGGCTTGAATTCAAAGGGCATGAAAGGAACATAGGACAACATCGCAAGAAATGCGCAGTAAACCAGCTTCTCCCATGGACTAGAAGCATCGTAAGAACCAGACTGCATCAGCCACTGCAAACGCGTGCTCATGCACAACAAAATAATGCACCACCAAAAACGCCACAGCACCAAATTCGTAACAGCATCGACCCAATTGGCGAACACTGGCTTGAATAGACTGTTCACACCTGAAGGCCAGGCAAAGAATGTCGCCGCAATCGGTCCCATCAAGAACAGATAACAAATCATTACCAGCTGAAAATCCAGCAGAACTGCAAGCGCATAATTCATCAACAGATCGAAAGTGCCAGTGATTGCATCTTGGGTAGCTGCCAAAGTCGATTGCTGCTCGGCTTCACGTTGACCGGCGAAATCGTCTGTTGACGAAAGATTCGATGTTTGCTCTCCGGCCCAATTCGCGACCGAAGAAATTGTGATGCTGCGTCGAACAGCATCGGTCATCGAATTGCCAATATCGATTCCATAGCTAATAAATAGCTGGGTAGCAGGAATTAAAAAGATTGCCACCACAGCTCTGAGAATTCCAGTGAACGGACTTGAGGTGTCTTCATCAGCAGAAGCAAGCACGTTGACTCGTATCATCGCCTTGATTTGAGTAGACACAACGCCTGGAAGAAGCAGCAACAATGCAAGCGGAATAAACATGTATTGGTGCATCTGCTGAACCATCCACACCGCCTGTTGAACAGTTCGGTCCGAATCACCATTGATTGGAACGCCCGCATTTTCATTCGCTACGTTTATCAAAGCTGAGGTAAATGTGGCCAAATTAGCATCGAAAGTATCTCGTGCGGCAGCACCAGCTGCGCCACCCACACTCTGAAGCGAGCCCTGAAAAGATGCCTGTTGTGATTGAAAAGATGGATTCAATAGAGCCTCTGGAGCGCGCTGCGCACCGTTGAGAGAAGCGGCATGCGAAACCAAATCGCTCGGCGGAGCACCTGTCATTCTGGGAGCGTTGCTAAAAGCAACCGGATTCATGTTATCGATCGACAGATCGTGATTGGGAGTGACGCGAAATGGAATGCCAAACATCGGTGCGCCAAAATGATTCTTCATCGGATCGGGATACTCGGTAAAGAGGCGCTGCATGAACGGATGCGCAGTGTTTTGTTTCTCATTTACCCGCAACGCCTTTGCACCAGCCGCGACACCACGTAAGTCGAAGTTTTTACCATCAACCATGCCTGCTCTGTGTTGGGAAGAATATGCAGGTGACTTTCCGCCTCTGGTTTGTTTAGAGGTCTGCCAGCTGCGATCGTTCAGTCCTTGATTGGGAGCAAAGTTGTAGAAGGAGTTTTGAAGCCCAGAAAAAGAAGGCGAGGTGCCGCCAATGGTCGTGCCCGATGGCTGCGAATAGGCGAATTCCGCACAAGCAACCGACCAGAGAATCAAAAACGCCGAGAGCATCCATCGGAATTTCATCTAGTAACTCGCATTGACGCTGGGTGACGAGCTTAAGATAAAGATGATTTGGTCCAAATTTGGTTCAAATCTCAGATGGTATGATTTGGGGATGTCCAGCATCTTAGTCATAGGCTGCGCTTCGCTCGACACGATTCACGTCGAAAAGAACGGCAGTCGAACCACATATGAAACAATCGGGGGCGCCGGTCTATACACGGCGCTGGCGGCCCGCATGTCTATTCCCGTGACGTTGTATGCGCCCAAGCCGCACCCTATGCCCAGGGCGCTGGAGCTGGTCGAGCAGCTGCTCGATTGGCAGGGTCCGACCTGTCATCCAGATGCGGTGCCGCGCCTGGAAATAGTTCATCACGGCGGAGGTAAGGCCACACTCTTAAACGCCAGCTGGGGCGCAGAATCGATGCTGACGCCTGAGCAGTTGCCGACGTTGGATAATACTAGCATCGTCCACATAGCTGCCTTGAGTTCAGCCAACTCACAGTACGCGTTCTTGACGAGATGTCGGCAACAGCAAGGCGTAGCTGTCTCGGTCGGTACATATGCAAAACTGGTCTATCAATCAACGGCAGAAGTGCGCGAGTTGTTTGACGCCAGCGACTACTTCTTTATGAACGACAATGAAGCGCGTGGACTGTTTCAGGCAGGAGAGTTAGAGACGCCTCGAAAACGACCAAGATTTTTCGTTACAGATGGAGAAAATGGCGCCACCGTATATGATGGTAGCCAACAATTCAAAATTCCAGCTTCACCGATTGCTGAATTGGATCCGACCGGTGCAGGCGATACTTTCTGTGGCGCGACCCTGGCGCATATCCTTCACAACATGCCGATTCAAGAAGCCGCCGAGGTGGCTTGCGATCTGGCATCTCAGAATGTTGCGCACATCGGTCCTAGTTACATTCTGGAAAATTTGCAGCACAAATCAAAGAGTCGTTGAACACTCTGGTTTACTGCTCACAGCTAGCGATGCATGGCTCTATCTACTAGCCTGAAGTTTATCTGATAGCGGCAACCTTCGCCGCTTCTTGTCGAAAGCAAATTGATATCACACTTGTGTCCGGTGCGACTGGTGGCACGGATTCCTGAGTCACCAACGTTGCTGTAAGTCCATTTGTTAGAATCGAACTGAGACCGATACCAATCAAACACCGACTGCGGTCGCTCCTTGCAAGCGAACTGCAAAATAACTGCGCTAGAGCCAGGCAATTTAGTGAACTGCCATCCGCCTTTGAAGGAATTGTCTTTGCCTGGGAAGACCGAAAAATCTGGCAGTTCGACTGGCTGCGACAGAATAATTGGCTTATCTTTCTCTGCACCGATCACCTCGGGTTGAATCCTTTTGCCAGGTTGCGAGATTGCCGCAGACGTTGCGCACAAAAGCGATGCCACCAGGGGAATCAAGAGTGCAATCTGTGTTTTATTCATAGATCCAAATAGAATTTTATTCACCCCAACACTGCGCACTAATTCGGCGCACAATAGTCGCCGCCACCGGTTAGCACTTGTGAGAACTGAAGGCGTCCCAACAAGTTACCCGCACCAGAAGATGGACGCCAGTGAGCAGAGTCATGCCCTTTCACTTGCGGCGACACCAAAAATGGTGCATCCCATACGCCGGTATCTCCGACTGTAGTTTCTGGTGGGCTTGCTTTTGTATTCACCTGAAAATCAGAAGCGATGTAATCAACAGTTTGGCATTGAATCGCGCTCGGGTCAGGTCCATCAGGTGTCATCTCGGTATAAGAAGCAGGCTTGGCGCTGCTTATTGCCAACGCACCATTTGTTCCTCGGGAGATGTATAAAACTTCGGGCTTCTTATTTTTGCCCATCGGAATTGTGGTGCTCAAAACAGCTCGAATTTCGGCATCAGTGCTTCCCGGAACGATCTCACGACAGCGCTGCGCAATTTCGTTATAAACGTTTGTTGTGCAAGGTCCAGACGTGGCTTGCTGAATCAGCTGCAAAATGGTGCCATCTTGCGCAAAGGTCACTTGCTGCGGTGGAGCAGAATAGTGCTTGTTGTGGTCAAACGCTCTCAACCCTGTTGGACCCGGCGGCTGCACGTTGAAACATCCCTGTCCAGGGTCTCCAATAGCTCCTTGAAGTGCATTGCACACATTCGCCTTCATGTATTCAACTGCACTGTAACCATCAGGAGTTTGGGGAATGCCACTCGTACCTAAGCCGTTGTAGACCTTTCTCATGCAGTCGTATGCGGCTACACAAATTGGATCGGGGCTTTTTCCAAACGAAAAGTTATTGCAAGGATGCGTCATTCTAATTTGCAAGGCATCGGACATTTGAGCATACTGCCCTTTCGTGCAGCCCGCGCGCAGTGTGTACTCCAGCGGAAAATCATTGCTAGGCAATGTTGGCAATAACGAGGGATTATGACCATTGGGGTCACTTCCTGTTGAAGTGTTGTAGTTTACCCAGGCTTGGATTTCGCCGGGATGGCGCGAAAAGGCAAACCGTCCATCAGCAAGAGGAGCAACATCGAGACCATAATAAAGCTGGTCGTTAAAAATGCTGTCAGCGGCCAACACCGATTCACGCCAATCGGGAGGAACAGTCAGCCCTGGGTCATTGGCGATTTCGATATAACCACCAGGAATCGCAGCGGCGAATTGCTTATCGATCGAACCGACAATGGCGCATGCGACTGCACCACCGAAGGTGCCCGCCTGTGAGTTTAGAGATTTGCTCTCTGTGCGAAACGCATTTGGTGGCACGTCAGCAGATGGACTTTTAGATGAATCAAATTCTTTAGATGAAACCAGATGACATTTCGTTTGAGGAAAAACTGGCACACCATAAATTTGTTCGGTGCCGATCGGCATGCCAACATATCCGGCCAAATACTTTTCACCATGTGGACCAGTTATTTGCCCCGTGCTCAGCCAACCGAGAGGCAGCGCGGCAATTGGCAAGCTCTCAGAATTGACGTAGACATTCGATGCCAGTCCTGGCTTCATGAAGGCTGTGCGATAGCCATCCAGGTCGATCGATGTATTTCCGTTCATGCGATTGCCGTTGGCTGCGGTCAAATCATCAAAGTATTTTTTGATATTGTTTTGCTGCTCGATGTATCCACGTAAATCTTGACCGAGTGTTTTGAGCTTCGCAATCACTGCTTTAGCGTTGTTTCGTCCGGCGACTGTATCTTCCTTCTCGGCATTCAATGCCACCAACAAAGTTTGCGCCACACAACGGTTGTAGGTAGCAAGCGTGATTACGCCTCCGGCAGGCTCTGCGCAAGCACTGAACTCAGACGGTGCCTGAACACCAATTTTGACGAGAACATTTTTCGCGACATTTAAGACGCCCGCATCCGAGGCATTGGCCACTTCGCGGCCGCCGCCCATGATTTTTATCAGAAAAAACGCGCCAATACCGATGATGGCAATGATCAGAATGGCGACGGCGACAAGTCCGAGTGTCGCGCCGCGTCGGCGGCGAAAAGTCATTCACGCTCCTAAAATCTTGAACTGCAGTTCAATGAATGCCCCAGGCAATTCTTTTTATGATTCCAATTTAATGTGCGCTTGTCAATCAAAAATTAGTTCCAAACAAACAGTCGTCCGCTTCTTGGAGGTTACTTTAACAAGCCATTTGGGTCAGAATCTGGTCAAACCGAACGCAGCTTGTAGCCAACACCGTGAACGGTTTGTATGAGAGGTTCTCCGGAGTCACCGTCGATTTTTTTTCGCAGTCGTTTTACGCAAGAACGGATAGCTTCTGATGTTGCCTCTGACTCAGAAGTCCAAACCCTCTGTAAAAGAGCCTCCTGACTGAACACCTGATCCGGATGTCTCATCAAGAACTCCAGTAAAGCAAACTCCGTCGGCAATAGCTGAATTTCGGACTCGTTCTTGCGAACTACGTGCTTCTCAGGATCAAGCACCAGGGGACCAACGCGCAATTCATTCGAGGTCAAACCAGCCGATCGGCGAATCAACGATTTAACCCGAGCAACCAACTCCCTGACATCGAACGGCTTCGTCAGATAATCATCGACACCGGCATTGAGCCCAGCCAGCTTGTCGATCATGGTGTCGCGCCCGGTCAGCATGAGAATCGGAACTTTGCTGCGCTCTGCACGAACCTCCCTGCAAAGAGTCAAACCGTCCATCTCTGGCAGCGACCAATCCAAAATTACTGCGTCGTACTCGCTGATGCGCAGCCGTTCCAGGGCATCCAAACCGTTGTGCACAAGCTCCACTGTGTAGCGCTCAAACTGCAGCGAGTCCATAAGAAAATCGCATAGATTCAGGTCATCTTCGACTACGAGGATCTTGGCCATACGGGCTCAGCGAGACAGGGAACCGTAAAAGAATACATTGTCCGCACGCCCGCAACAAGCCCGCGCACCGGATTAGGTGCGGAATCGGGTGAAGGCGCGTGGCGCGAAACCGATAACGGCAATGTGCTAATTTGTGTTTCTAAGGAGAACCAATGACTGCGCTCGACAAAATCCAACGCGTAACTTTCTTGCTTACTGCATGCAGTGTTTTTTTGCTCAGTGCATTGCCGGGGCTTCCGTGTAAAGCATCTGCTGCAACTGAGGCTCGCGACTTTGGCTTAGCTTCCGCCAGAGCACTCGATTACGACAAAGCGATCGAATATTTTTCAAAGGCAATTCGAATCGACCGCAAATATGCTGAGGCTTACGTCGACCGTGGTGCAACTTATATGCAGGCGCAGAAATTCGAGCGAGCAATCGAAGATTTCACCAGAGGATTAGCACTCAACGCCTCTCTTGACCGGGCTTATGAATACCGCGCCAACTGCTACTTTCAACTCCAACAGTTTCAAAAGGCAGCAACAGATTTGCGAAAAGTAGTGCGAAACGATCCAAGTGATCCGCGAGCTCATCGCAATCTCGAACTGGCTTACGAGAAGTTGGGACTGACCAAACTGGCACAGCACGAGCACGATGAACTGCAAAAGATGGATATAACGCCCGCCGACATGAAGCAGCTCGGGCTAGCGCGGCGCATGAAAAAGAGCGGATCATTCACACCAGCAATCAAAACCTTAACGGGGATCATTGAAAGGAATCCACGTTCGGAACGTGCACTCTTTTATCGCGCCGCCACATACTGTGCTCAACAAAATTGGTCAGACGCAATTGATGACTGCGACGCGATGTTGAAGATAAATCCAAAGTCAGAAAACGCCTTAAGATTGAGAGCCTCTGCTTACTATGAAAGCGAGAAGTTCGACAAAGCACTAATCGACGCCAACAAACTGATTGCAATTGCTCCATCGAATGTTGATGGTTACGAAATTCGCGTCAAGATCGACCAAACGAAGGGACACTTCGATGAAGCAATTGCCGATTACTCAGCGGCGATCAGATTAGATGGCAGCGACGACCAACTATATTTCAAACGTGGCGAACTTTTTGAGCGCAAAAACAAACTGACAGAAGCACTAAGCGACTACGCCAAAAGTTTGGAGCACAACCCTCGCGCCGACGCGCCAAGATTGCGGCGTGCAGCGGTGTTCATGAAGCTCAAACAGTTCGACAATGCGCTCAAAGAATATGACAAATTGATTGCCGTAAATCCCCAGGACGAAGAAGCATACAAAGGCAAGGGCGACGCGTATTGCAGAACAAATAACTACGACAAAGCAGTGCAAAGTTATTCTCAAGCAATTAAGTTGGATCCATCCAATGCCTGGAGAAATCTTGATGCCAGGGCTGCCGCCTATGACAAATTGGGTAAGAAAGATCTGGCTGCTGCTGACAGAAAACAATCTGCCGCCTTTGCGATGAACACCGGAAAACACTGACGCATGATCAACCTGCGACTAGCATACAAAGGAGCGATACTAGTGGCGGTGCCACTACTGCTTGAGCTTTGTATACTTTCAGTTCTCACGTCAATGTTGATTCGCACTGAGAACGAGGTCAATGCAGCGACGCGTTCACAAGCGATTCTATCAGAGTCGAACAAATTAGCTCGAACATTTCTAGAAGCGGGACTGGCGATGTCAGCGTTCAACGCATCCAAGAAAATCTCGTTTCGCGATCAATATTCTAAGCTAACTGGTGAGATTCCTGGTAGCTTGCAACAGCTCAAGTCGCTAGTTGGACAACAGGTTGACGAGCAGCCCCAAATGGCAAAAGTCGATCGAGACATCAACGATGGATTGTCGCTTCTGGCAAAAATGAATCTATCGATCGGTGAACAAAATTCAAATGATTTTTCCATTCGTCATCAATTTACTGATTTGCAAAATATTTCCGATAAGCTGACTGAAGATTTGTCAGCGCTGGTGAAGGGCGAACAGCAAATTGCCAATGACAGCCCAGAAGTAGAGCAGCGAAGCCGCAAAGAAATCAAAACCTGGATTGTTCTAGGATTAATTGGAAGCTTGCTTGCCTCGCTGGCACTGGCGTACTTTTTCAGCACCGGAATCAGCCGACGAGTCAAGATAATCGCAGAGAATTCCGATAGACTCGCCCAGAACACCGAACTGAAAGCACCAATTGGTGGTGCCGATGAAATAGCCGACTTAGACAAAGTTTTTCACAGTATGGCTGCATCTCTTAACGCAGCGTCGGAGAAGGAACGCGCTCTGGTCGAGAACGCGGCAGACATAATCTGCTCGATTAAAGAGGATGGCACATTCGAACGTGTCAACGCAGCCTCGCTAGCAATCGTAGGTTATGCGCCGCAAGACCTTATTGGACGACCGTTTCAAATGCTGGTGGAAGAGGAAAGACGCGATTCGATGACTCAGCTGATCGAAAAGTGCATGAAGAGCAAAACGAGGTCAGTGCAAGAAACACAGTTGCGCAGACGAGATGGCACTGAATTAGATGTGGTTTGGTCCGCATTATGGTCATCTGAAAATCAATCACTTTTTTGCGTCATTCACGACATCACTGAACGAAAGAAACTAGAACGATTGAAAGACGAGATCGTGCAAATGGTGGCACACGACTTGAGGAGTCCGCTTGCATCACTGCGAAGTTTTCTGCAGTTGCTGGAGCAAGGCGCATACGGAAACTTGACAGAGCAAGGGCACAAGCGTGCTTCGACCGCTGACCGCAGCATTCATCAACTAATCAGATTGCTCAACGACCTTCTTTCTCTGGATCAATTGAAAGAAGCAAAAGCAGAATTTATTCTTGGAGACCATTTGATATCGCCAATAGTCGATCGATCGATTGAACTGGTGCGATCGCTGGGAGAATCGCGCAACATCACAATCGAGACCGCGGCAAGCGATGAAGTGGCAACTTGCGATCCCGACAGAATCATTCAAGTCCTGGCTAATTTGCTTAGCAATTCGGTGAAATTTTCTCCTGATGGTGGCAAAATAATAGTCTCGATAAAAGGCACCGCTGATGATACCGTTGAAATCAGTGTAAAGGATCAGGGTCCAGGTATACCCGCTTCCGAGCACGACGCGATCTTCGATCGGTTCAAACAAACGCAATCAGGAAAGAAGACAGCTGGTGGAATCGGTTTGGGACTAGCGATTGCCAAAACAATCGTAGAGCAACATTCCGGCACGATCGGTGTAATAAGCGAAGAAGGAAACGGCAGTACTTTCTGGTTCCGATTACCCAAAGCTAAAGTTCAGATAGCTCACTGAGAGTCGTCGGGGTCGTTTCCAACAGCTTTGTAGCTAAGCGGATTGGTGCCGACACCCTCGAACTCGCCTTGCTCCGGATTGCCCAATTTTGAAATTATTTGCTCCCACTCGTGCCTGATGTTGTCGTCTGCAATATCTTCAATGTTCATTCTCGTCAGCGTAATAGGCACCTTCTTATGGTGCTTCAGCAAAATATATTGCGACTGAGTTCCAGCTTGTCCAAAAGTTACTTTCCAACGTGGAATCTCAGGATGCTCTTTCGCCGCCTCATCATTGTCTCGGTCGTCTATGAGCCGGTCGCCTTTACGCAAACCAGCGCGGTCTGCGGGCGAATCTCGATAGACATCCGAGATGATGGCAATGTTTTGGAAGAACGTGCGGTCAGTTTCCATTCCGACACAGCCGACACCCAGACTTCGATATTCTTCGGCGGTTAACTTGATTCCCTTACTCAATTTATCGACAGCCAATTTGTAGAGGTCGGTGCTTTCCGTCGCCTTGAGCAGGTCTTCTAGCTTGCTCACACCGCCCTGGAGAGGTTTGCTCGCTGGTTTAGCGGTTTGAACAGGAGTTGGCTCGACTTGAGCGGATGGAGAATTGTCCACTTGGGCAGTTTCAGCCTGGAGTGAAGAAGCGATCGTGTTCGGAGAAATCTGATTCGAAGCAGCTAAAGCCGAAAGAGGCATGGATAAACCTGCAACAATCCAGCTACCGACAACCAGGGATCTTGCAGTCAAAGTTTTCATGAGATGCCTCCGCATTCATTGTGCTTACGATAGTGCTACGGGGGCGCCCCCAATCTTAGGAGGAGCCTTACTGCAAATACATTTCAGGAACGCCAGAACCAAACAGGCAAAGAGTTTCGACATATTATTTTCTGTGCGAGAGCGCGTTCATAATGAAGTTCAGAGAAATCACCTGGCGCAAGCTAACTGTAGTTTGAGGTGATGGATCCGGAAGCACTGACTGAGACGCCAAATCGGTGTTGTTATCAACGTGCCCGATTGTGTGGAGAACATGGCCGGCTCCATAATCGAACGTCAACGCCAGAACGCCTAAACCGACCGTATCCTGGTAGCTGAGAGTGCGGCTTCGTGCCAGCACTTGCAAAGACTTTCTCGCGCCAGGCTTTACTAATTCGCTTTTGTCATCCAGCTTCCACGGTCCCACAGGACTTGCACCTTTTACCAGGTTAGACTCTGGAATGACGACAATTCCGTCAACAATTTCGTTCGTCGAATAGGCACCATCCCAATAAACATAACCCGGGCAAATCTTCTGCAAACATCCACTCAATGACCAATCAGTGGTGAGCAGGTAACCGCCGTTGTTCAGATATTGCCGAATCACAGCTATAGACTCATCGGTCAATTCACCGGGACAGTTGATCACAAGCAAAGTGGCGTTGGCGAGACGCTTGGGAAGATTCGAATTATCACCATTTACGTAAGGAATGCGGCAAGAATCCAACACATGTTCAGCGTGATCGTATCGACCTTTCACGACTACTGTATCTTGCGGTTTCAGATTAGTGACATTGAGGTTTGGCCAATTTTGCTTCATCCAATTTTGGAATACGTCAGAGGTCAGATGCACACGTTTAACGCGACCCAGTGTTGGAGCTTGTTTTAGCAAATCATTGGCTACGTCGCCAACACCACGATTAATACCATCATCCAAATTATCATCTGCACCGACTTGCCCTGTTAAAACAGTTGGTGGCTTCTGCGGTATTACGTGCTGATTTTGTGGTAGCACCGTGGGCGGTGTGTACTTAGGGTACTTCGTTTTGTTCGGTACCTTTTGCACCCGGGTCGTAAAGTAAGTCGTCGCAGGCTGCACTTCAATCACTTCAACGTGACTGCCGCCTTGCCCAGCCAGGCTTGGCTGCAGGTAAAGTGCACTGAACAAAAACGCTACAGAAAGAGCGGCGAAAAATCTCACTTTCTTATCAAGGTGCCTTTGACTTTCAGATCAGTTCCTGGTGAATGGTTCTTCAATTTATCTTGTTCGGCCATCATGGGATCTTTCACGATACGATATTTGTTGCCACCATCCTTAGTGTGAGAATCAAGGATCATTTTCTCAGGAGTGGCTAAGAGTTCATCAACTGGTGGTGCTGGCTTGCGCACCGAACTACTGCGAGGGTCGCCGTATTGGCGTGTGTAGAAGTTGGTGCCTGTCGCTTGCAGGGGAGGTGTGCCCGGCAGATGGTGTGTATCTGTCAGTTGGCTGCGCAGATTGTCGACATCTGCGAGCATCGTAGACGCTTCCTTTGCCACCTCTGCATTTTTCACACTAGCCTCTTCTTTGGCTAATATCTGCGCTTCCTTAATGCGATTCGCGTAGTCGCGTTTTACGGCTTCGATATCTGCGGTGTGATCCAAGTAAATAGGGTTTCCGGTGATGCTATACGCATCTGGCTGCAAGAGATTGTGGATCTTCATATCTCTTTCTGCTTCCAGCTGGCGAACGTCGTGGTTGCCGCGAACAAGCTTGTCTTTGGCGTCCGCCGCACCGTTCCTGATTTTATTATCCTTCGCAGTTTCGCTCTGGCGCTTGATTCGCTCTAACGATTTTGCGACATCGGACTCTTCTTTGGTCAACTCTCGTGGCTCCGATTGTTCAGCTGCTACTTTTTGACCAGCCGCAGCCTTCTGCAGTGCCTGCACGCAGTACTGACGCAAAGTCGGGTCTTTAGATAACTCGTAAGCCTTTCGATACTCGACGTTGGCTTTATCTTGCTGACCTAGTTTGAGTAATGAATTAGCCAGATAGTAGTGTGCGACTGCATCGTTCTGATTTTTCGAAAGGTGCATGTGGAGCAGAGAAACTGCCCTTGGATGATCAGACGCATTGTAACTGGCGATTCCTTGTTGAAGCTCAGTGCTCGCAGTCGCAGCAAAGGCTCTCGCCGCAAACGCAGTCGAGTACAACGCACTCAGTACCAGCAAGCCAAACATTTTCATTCGCAGGTTTCGCGGTTTGAGCAGCATCAAACACCACATAATCCGACGAGGGTTCTTAGAATGTGGACGACCACAACCTGTCGGTGTTCCTCAGTATAGGTCCGCATTGTGGATCACGGGTGAAATCCAATGCCAGCGGCACATATTTCTTGCAAGCCGGGTCAATTTAATGTGATGCAAAGGCAAGTCGATTTAATGTTCGCCGCGTCTTGTTAGTTGCTTTCGCAGAAAGTCTCGGACAGTGTGGTCACCCACAATTCCACTTCTGTATCCTGCCGCGGACGCACCAGGCTCATCTGGAATCAGATCTTCATGCTGATAGAAATACACTGAAACCTCGCGGCGAAAATCATCAGTTGCCGGCGATTTGACCGTTGGAATCGTTCCTCGGACGAGGACTATGTCGCGCGTTTTACTTCCGCTCTGAATTTTCAACTTAACTGTAGAGCCGCTGGCACCACGAATCTTGTCGACGAGCTCTTCCACAGTTTTGACGTTGTCGACCGGCACCTCATTCACTGCCAGAACAACGTCGCCAACCTTCACATCAGCTTTTGCAGCAGGCATATCAGGCAAGACGTATTGCACAACAAAGTGACTCGGCTTGTCCAAAGTGAGAAGCATTCCCACTCCCGCAGGAGCAGGTTCAGCCGCTTGTGCAGCACCGGCGATGAAAAGGCAATACAAAAATACTGCGACAAAATGAAAACGCTGTTTGATCAAATCGAAGCTAGACTCACATTAGGGCTCACTTTCTCGACATTCAAATGACTGAAATACTTGTTGAATTCTTGCAACGTCAAAATGAAATGTCCGTTTCGTTTGATCACTTTGCCATCGACTGAATCGTAATCAGTGTTGCCGTATGGATCATACAAGTAAATCTGTTTATTGACGCAATCATATCCAGTCACCGAGTAAGCGTGCTTGTTGCGCAACCCAACCTGCGTGCTATTGGTTTGCTGCTCAGTTGTCGCCGTAGCAATTGCTCTTCCAGAACTGACATCAAGCAGCGATGCGTTTTGCTCGTTCAGAAAAACATCCATCACTTTGGCACGCCGAAACCAGCTCATTACCTGTCTTGGCGTAGCGTATCGTTTACCCAAGCCAAACTCACCCAACTCGTAATCTGACGTCGCCAATTCTGAGACCGAGTGCCCCGTCATCAACGTCGCAGCGACGTTATCTTTCGAACCAAAACTCGCTCCCCAACCTGGATACATCGGTGTGGATGTCCAACGCGCTTCAAAAATTCCATGCTTGAAACATCGCCACGCATGCTCCGGTAACGACTGATGCTCGATGCGATATTCGCCATATGCCTTCTCTAAAACTGGCAGCCAGAGGCCTGCTGTAGCACCCTCTTTATTTTGGGTGTGTGCGTAGTAACTCAACTCGACAGGGCTCAACGCAGAAATTTTTACAGGTGCAGATGGATCACCAGGGAATGTCACAATGTAGCCACCATCAGGTTGCGGCTTGATCATCTCGACCAAATGACGGCGACCACTAGGTTGGATAATGTATGAGGCAATCGTCGCCAGGAAATTGCAATCACACAACATACCCTGTCGAATGAAAGTGGGGTCCACACTCTGGACACCATCGGCAAATAACGGTGCGCGCGCGTTCTCGTTATCGGTTTTCGGAGTTGACGGAAAAGCCCAACGCACGATGTGCAAACCATTCATGGTTGCATCTTGATCATCGCACTCGACGTCGTAAAGCAAATTGACGACGAGTAGCACCAAAGCAGCAACGCAGGCTAATGGAATTAGCCTTTTGAAATTCTTTTTTCTGCTCGCAGCAGCCTTGCTGGGCTCGTAGCAAGAATCCATATGCACTCGACAGTAGCTGTAGTAAGCCTTGATTATCGCGTTCGCCATGACGATTGTCAAGACAGAGCCCCGATGGGCAGATGGCTATTCTTCGGGCTTCTGGGTGTCCTCGAGACGAGGACGTTTCCGTCTCGGCCGGGGCGTCTGCTGGTCCACTTTTGATTGATTTTTTCGAGCTGAAAACAGGTCTAGCTGCACATCAGAGGACGGCTCGTTCGTTACCAGCAAAAGCTGCGAACTCTGGCGTGGCCACATATCATCAGCATTGGTCTGACCCTGCGAAACGACTTGCTCTAATTCTTCAGGAGGATCTTCTACGAGCATGTCTTCCAAAACTTCTTGCTCGGCTGGCACAGGAAAAACCTCGACTGCAAGCTCTTCTTCCACTAGCCATAGCGGAAACGCTTTCAAAGACTCCGTCTTCTCTGGTTTGTCGGCAGGAACGGCACAAGCGAAACTGAAAGCAGAACCCGGCTCCAGTATTTCATCCAAATCTTCTGATTCATCAGAATCAACCACGATGTCGAAGTTCATTGACTCGCGAACAAATTGATCGTTGATCGGAAGTTCGACAACAGTCGAAGTCTCAGCTGCATGAACGACAGGGAATTCAGTCACATTGTTAGGTTCAGCGACTTGACTTGAAATCTCAGTGAACAAGCCGGTTTCGGTGATATGAGTTGTGGACAAATCAACGACTGCAGCACGTGAGAAATCGACAGGTTGTGATTCGATTGCCGTTGGATTCAATCCCCAGAATTCCGCAGCAGTGAGATCTGCGGTCGGAAGCAGATTCGCGCCGTCTAGCACGCGCTCGAACTCGGTTGCATAGCGTGACGCTTCAGAACAAAACAGTGCCAACGCAGAATCGAGAGCGATTTCCATGCGGCTAACGATTGGCTGTAAGTCTTCGTTGAGCCATGCAAATCCACGTTGAAGTGGCAACGGCAGTGCGACATCGGAAGGATATACGACGAGCTTATCAGCGCGCAACAGGAAACCATTCCAAGAAAGCACTTTCGCTAGCGAATCCTGAACGATCGTAGACTTGTAAGCTTGCGAGAAAAACAAGAAAAGCTGCACGTCTTTTGAACCAGATGCAGTATAAATTCGCGGCTTCAATCCGAGGCTCTGAAGAAGCTCAACTAACTTACGAAATGAATCTATCTCCAAATAAGGAGAATGATTCGGTAGTTCGATAGCAGCATATTTTGTTGTTCGATCGAAGGAAACTGCGCGGATAACATTGGAGTTGTCGTTCAGCGCTGAAACGATTTCATCGTCAGTGAGCAAATGAAACTGGCTCATACGGCGCCATGACCCAGATTCCGCATTGCGAATCATGCTGTCACCACGTGCCGAAAAAATTGTCAGAAACTGGTGCCAGAACGCAGAATCAGGTGCGGCACCAGACACATCTAAGTGATTTTCAAAAGTATCGATTGGTTGCCGTTCTTTCTAGGATTTAGGTCTGGCACCACTGCCGGTGATACACATGCACCACCACGTCCAAGATCGTAGTCCAAGAATGCGGATTGTTCAACTAAATTGTGTCATACATGACGTTTTGGGGCGATTTTATACGTATCGCATATGCAGAGCGGATCTGATGAACGTACATGAGATTCCATCGCACGTCGGCACTCCATTTGGTGGCGCAATGAAAGATGGCGCCAGTTTAATTGGCACTCTAACTGGTGACGCTAATTCTCTAGGTTTTGTCAGATAGTTTTGGACGGAGATCGGTGATACTGCCATCGGTGCGTTGCCACGTCGAACCGAAGATTCCGCGGTCGACAAGCTCATCGTAAACAGTGAAGACACACTTCCCTGGTCCCACTCCAGCTTCCTCAAGCAACGGTTGAGTCCACTTTCGCAAGGTGGCGATGCGTGGTGCGCTACCGGTCACGACCCAAATGGGAAATCCGGTTTTCAAAAATGCCTTGATTTTGGGCTCCCAATGCCGAGTTTGTCTAAAATTGCCGGTATCGATTTCCAACAAAACCTTGATCGGCTCTAAACCTGGATAGCGAAATCCGATGGTGGCATCCGCCTGCTCTTCCAAGTTAGTCAGGTCACCAGCCAGTTCTTTCCAAAATTCACGACCGGTTGTAAATTCCAAGTCGAGCAATAAGCTCTTTCCTTCAGCGTCTTCCATGGCCAGACGAACATCGACGAGACGAAGAAAGTGCTCTTTATGATAAGTATGCGGTGGTCCAGTTGGGATGGACTCCCACGAAATGCCTCGGTTTTGCTCAAGAGCCTTCGCTCCGGCAGTGGTGAGAAAGTAGATCAGTTCGGGGCGTCCACGACCTTCCATCCGTCCGCTCGATGTCGAACCGGTGAAACCAGCCTGCTGCAAGCGACGCAGCCGCTTCCTGGCTGTTTCGTAGCTGATATCGGGAAAACAGAGCTTCGCCAGTTGGCTAGATGCCACAGTACGGTGCAAATAGAGCTGAACAAGCGCCCAGATGTCGCGCTGCATGAGCACCAAACTCTTCTTTTTAGGTTTGGGCTTGGCGAGTTTATCCATAAGGCAAGGGTCCCTGAAGATGCATGTCGAAGGGTGCAGGCATTGACAAGTTAGCCTTGCCGAATTACTACCCCACAATTCATTGTATTCCAACTAATCGAGAACAAACCAACTAATTCTTCGAATTGAAAAAAATCATTTGTAGTCAAGCCATAACTCGGTCTCAACGGAGTCCGATAATTGCTCCACAGGCATGGAGCAGTGGTGATGAGCAAAAGTTGTGAACGAGCAGCAGCAGTGGCGACCGTTCAAGATTTGGATAACGGCAACGCCGAAGCAGCAACAGCTAAAATCGTCAGTTGCACCGCCAATGGTGCTGATTACAATTGAAAGCTCCGCTAAGCTCATCAGATCTCAAGAGACGCTTGTTATATAAGCGACAGAGCAAACCAATAAATTCGCAAAATTGCTTAGCTGATCAGTATTGTCGGGGTTACAACAGAATATACTTTGCACTGCATAGAACCGCGACGTGCTTGGCGAAAGTCTAAGTGTGAAGGAAATTCCCAATGAACATTACCAGTTGGAAAAAAGGCGTATCGCTTTTGCTGGCGTTATCAACCTGCTTTGTATCGGCACCGAGTGTATTTGCCGGTGAGAGCACGATGCCCATGCCACCGTACACCGACGATGTGAGCCCAGAACTGGCTGCACAGTATGTCTACACTGAAGGTGCGCCTGATAGTGAATATAGCAAAGCAATCGGTCTGCCGACATATCAATGGATGCCGACCAACACCACTCAGCCGCTCAAAGCGATCGTCTTAGCGGTGCATGGATTGACCCTGCACGGGCGGAGATTCCGAGTGTTGGCGCGTTCAATGGCAGTCAATGGTGCTGGATTCGTATCAGTAGATATGCGCGGCTTTGGCAAATGCAAATTTGGCGACAAGAACGAGTGGAGCACAAAGGACGACGACAAATCCGAAGTCGATCACGAAAAGAGCTATCAATCAATCGTTCAACTTGCGACGTTGCTCAAGCAAAAGTATCCTGACGTGAAATTGATTGCGATGGGAGAGAGCCTGGGGTGCACGTTCTGCGTTCGCCTCGCCTCAGAACATCCGGAACTAGTGACCGCCATCGCGATATCTGCTCCCGCAGTAAAAGTGAACAAAGATATGTACTACGGCAAGGGTCAAATTCGCCAGGGCGTCAAGGCGCTTCTGAAACCCGACCACGAAGTAGACCTGAAGCCATTCTTCCTCGACCTTTGTTCCAATCGCCCAGAAGTACAAAACGAAATGGCTGACGACCCATTTATTCGCAAACAACTCAAGATAAAAGCGCTCCTTTCTACAGACAAGTTTGTTGATAAAACCGTCGATTATGGGAAGAAGACTAGCCCAGATTTGGGAGTGTTGATACTTCAAGGAAGTGCAGATGGATGCGTTTCACCAAAGCACGTGACCGAATTGATGAATGCGATGCCTTCAACAGATCAGACTCTTGATTGGCGCGGAAATTATGGACATCTGCAAATGGAAACTTGCTTTATGCGCGCGCAGACAATCTCGGCGATTGCCAATTGGCTGATTTCGCACAACAAGGATCAAGAAGCTAAGATCCTGGGGTTCCAAGATCAAATCAAGAAACTTGGCGGCACGGTTTCGAAGTAATCGAGAGTCGAATTAGAATTCCACGCTGGCTGTTTGCTGTCCGCCGCCCTTCTTAGGTTGCTGCGGTTGCTGTGGTGTGTAGCCCAAGCGAGATGGATCCAGGTTGAAGCTCGTCATCGGTTGACGTTTTGCACCTTGGATAACTCCACCGCCCTGACCGGATGGCTGCTGATACGCATTGCCGGAAAGCGCTTGTTGAGCCGCTTCAGCGATCTGTGATGGACTCTGGAACGGTGATTGCTTACGCACTGGAGCAGATGGTCTTTGTGGGATATCTGCAGGTGCGGCAGCGAAGGCTGGCATCGGTGGCAGCTGTGATTGCTGTCCAACACCGGCTCCGACTGGTTCTGCAACTTGCTGCGGCAGCGCGATTGTCTGCGGTTGATTGAGCACGACTGCAGATGTAGCGAGTTCAGCTTGCGGCTGTGGTGCTGCTGCTTGAGCAGGTCCGATGAATTGACCGCACTCAATGCAGAACTTGCCTTTGCCGGCGGCTTTGTTGCAAGTTGGGCACATGCGCACACCGTTCACGGAAGTAGCTGCCGGAGCTGCTGCTGGAGCTGGTGCAATCGAAGCGCCTGGTTGAGCAAATGATGGCATCGCTGGTGGCGTTGCTGGAGCACCAGGGAATGGTGGCAACGATTGTGCGATTCCGTTTGCTGCTTGCGAAGCGGCTGCAGCCAAGTCTGGCATTTCGCCGAATTCTGGTGGTGTCATATCTGGCATAGGCTCGTTGGCGATTTCGGCACCAGGAGTAGGCTTTCTGCT
>JAFEAT010000015.1:201900-299680 GCA_018266255.1 Cyanobacteria bacterium SZAS-4
GTCAACCATGAGTGGCTTAACTTCACCGAACTCTGGGTCACCGGCTGGAGCCAGGTAGACGAGAGCGTGATGTTTTTCCATACGCTTGATTGAGTCTGTATCGACTCGGGCGACAACTTGTTGTGAGTGAATTCTGTTCCAACTGGTCGGGAAGATACCGAATCCTGTCGCCATGTAGTGGTCCGAAATACCAGGAACGACTACGGCGTGTTTGCCGATTTCTTGCGAGAAGAATGCCGCCGTGGTTTCGTCTGCGTTGTGCAAGCAGACACGAACCGCACTGTTGGAGAAGATCGTTTTGATTTCCGAACCGCCTGCGCCACTTCCCGCTGCGTCTTTGGTGCTGCCACCGCCGCCGCTGATCTGCGAGATGTTCTGCAAGATAACCGTCAATCCGCCGTTGGCACCACGAACGATGGCTGACAATCTGCCTGCCAGGTCGATGTTCAATGTTTGATATTCGTCAAAGAACGCAAACAATGGAAGAACCGACTTTGTACCGTATCTGGTGTGCAACGCTTGTTGCAGTTGATAGACGAAGCATGCAGCCAACGACTCAGCGTCTGGACCCATCGATGCTGGAGCACCGAAGATGAGCACTGTTGGATGGTGCATCGAAGCGCGGATGTCTACGTTCGATTGTTCGGTAACGCGCAGAACACCAGGGTTCTTGAACATTCTCAAACGACCGCGAACGCCCTGGATGTTTTTATCCCAGTCAGAGTCAGTACGGATGATCGATGAAAGCATCTGAGTCAATTCGCTCAGTTCGCCAGGATCGATTTCTGGATTATTCTTCAAGCGACGCAACGATTCAACGATGTTACGACGGTTGTTGACGAGACGCATCAAGCCGCGTGGGTTGCATGGAAGTGGTGTCACTTCGGAGGCTTGTCCGTTCTCGTCTTCACCTGAAACCGAGATGGCGCCCCACTTGAGCAACTGAGTCAAACCGAAAATGTAACCGTGGTCACGTTCTGCCCAATGCTGTTCTTCTGGCGGAAGTGAGTTTACGTCTTGAACGATTGATGAAGCGAATTCAACGGCGCTTAAGTCGAGTGGATTCCAGTGAATCGAATTGCTGTCTAACGGGTTGAAGTAGAGAGTGTCGAAACCGGCATGCTCAGCTTCAGGCAAGATTGTGTACTTGAAGCCTTCACGCTTTTCGTCCAAGTTAGGATCGTTAGCTTTAGCTTCCAGAGCGATTACAACGCAAGGCTTGGCGAGCAACGCCTTGATCACAGCTCTCATCAAAGTGGTTTTACCTGAACCAGACGGAGCTACGATGAACATGTTTTTGTTAGGTAGTCTGCCCATCGGAATCGTGACGGGAAGGTGAGTGCGCGCAAGGAATCCGAATGGAAGAACTGTGCCATCTTGTTCGGTCCATGTGGCGTTAGGATTGCGCTTGCCGAGACGTCCATGTCTTCTCAAGTTTGGAGGACATAGATATGAACGTTCATAGTCACGTGGATTCATCAAGCCCGATGGTGGGTTGAACGTGCGGATTGTCTGCCATGGGAAGAGTCTCTTCTTATGCGCAGCTGCGATGATCAAGGCGAGCAAAACGAGTGTTGGCAGCAAGATTGCAATCGATGTGGCATCCAAAAATCCGTGGCTGGCACGACCCAATGACTGGGTGTTGACGTGATTTGGATTTCCTTCCATGCGCAAGCTCTTGCCTTGAATGGCTTGACCAGCGGTCGGGCTGATTCCCACAGTCTGATTGTTGAGCGGGGAAGCACCTGATTGCGCGAGGGGATTTCCAGCTAAAGGATTAGCTGCAGGTGAAGCTGTTGCCGAAAGCAAATCAGCGCCACCGCCATTAACAGAGCGTGCACCGGCTTGAACTAGAGGATTTGAACCAGGCTGTGGAGGCAATGCTTGTGGAGCAGCCATGCCAGGATAAGCGCCCAACTGACCGGGCTGAACAGGAGTTGCAGGAGGAGGAGGAACAAGACCACCGCTCTGAGGGTATGCACTCGGTGCGGCTTGAGGATAGCCAGGCTGGGCGTAGCTGCCGCCTACGGGCATCGCGTAACCACCGGCTGACTGACCAGCGCTGAATCCCGGAGCCATCGTCGTGCCGCCCATGCTCGACTGCATCTGCATGCGTCGGTCATATTCTTTGGCGCTGACGACCTCGTTGGTCTCAGTGTCCTTGTATCGAACGCAAACTCCGCGCTCGTCTAGCTGTGGTCTCCAACTCATTTGAGTGATGCTCCGATAGAACTACTGCACTTTCCGGTATTGTGCAGAATTTAATATGGCGCGTCTATGGTGGAATGCCCCCATTTGATCCTAACTTTGAGAGTTGTCAAAGAGATTCGGCAATCTTATCGAAGAAGCCCACAATTTCAGGGTCAACGGACTGTCGCTTGGGCTTGCGGCTGGGGGAAGAATGGCCATCATTAGCAACGAAACTATAGCTAGCGCAACAATTGCCATAAACATCTGGCGAATGGCGAGCAGATCGTGCCTATTTTCAGGCAAGAAGGGCTGGAATTCATCTTCGTTTTCGATGGCATCGAGTGCGTCAGAGTTATCCAACTGGTTCACCAATTCAACTGCAATCGCTTCGGCAAGTGCGTCGGCTTGTTCCGCATCGCGTTGCTCCTTACGCTGTTCAAAGCGCATCACCACCTCGGCAATAGCTCTTCTGTCCAACCGCGTTTTCGCCATAAACTGCCGGCGCGGCGAGATTTCATCAACTACCGGAGCAGGAATAAAGCAGTCCATGAGAGTCTTCGCCACTTCCACTTTTGCTGGCGCAGGCTCAGGGCATTCTTCCGACTTAGACTGGATTGGCTCTGGCTCTGGATTAGGCGTGGACCCAAATTCGGACTGAAGCAGTCGTCGAATCGCTTTTGGGTCCACTGAGCCTGCATCCATCAGGGTCTTGAGTGGACGCTTACGCATATGCCCCGTCAGGGCTTTTTTTTTAACTTCAGGTGTTGCAATAGCTGGCAAAACGATATCTATCAATGTTTTTGCCAGGTTGCGCTGACGAGCAGCGGTCGACAATTTTTTCAAATCAACGCTTTCGTTTTCCAGCAGAGTTTTGGCGACTGTTCGCGCTGGCGCCTTCGCGGCAGGGAACGACTCGACAGTCGAAACTCCAACATCAATTGAAGTATCAGAGCCTGCGGCCGATGCTGGGATAAATGAGATGTATGGTCGTCCGTAATTCTGGTTCATTGTTCAACTCCATGGGCTGTGCATTGGGAAGGAATTGGGGAGGTGTTATGCACTGCCAGTACTTCTACTTTAGAAAGGAGTTGTATCAATCGTGTTTACATCGAAACGCCTTGCGGATGAGCTTGCCTAGCGGCTTTCAAGCTCGCAAAAGCACATCCTGTTACGTTTTTACGCACAGAGCGGTAAGAGTTGAGGCAGAATTCAGACGCAGCCCAAAACAAAAACTACTTACTTTTCAAAAAAAATGCACTGATACCCGTGTCGAAGTTAGCGAGCCGCCACGCCTTCGGCACTGTCATGTATTCCTGCAATACGCAGACCATCAGCCAATTTGCGCACAAGATATTCCATCTTTACGGGTCTGGCTCGTGCAGGTTTTCCTGCAACTTGCAAAATCTGTTCGCCTTCTACATAGATCACAACCGAGCCGTCAGGCTGATTCTGACCAGCAGAAACTTTTTTGGCAGTGAACGAACTCTGCAGTCCCGATTCTTGAATTTGCTTGGCAATATCAGGAGTCCAAATGTTCTGACGATATTGATCGGCGCATTCAGGTGTCATGTATGCGATCGCCTTATCCTGACTGCCTTGTGCTGTCGCGGCGCTCAAATCCCAGACAACAGGGAGCCAACTTTCAATAAGGTTGAGAGCCATGTTCGGATCTGTCAGCTCACCCGCGGGCTGCTGGGGCGCTGGGGGCACACCGGCTGCGGTGGCAGTCTGACCGTCCTGCGGTATGTAACCACTCCTTGGACCTCGATACGCACCGGCGTCAGGATCTTTCGTCCACGCAGGCGCCTTACGCGCTGCTTTACGCGTGTCTGGCTGAGGCATGACCAACATTGTGAACAGCATGCCGGCCATGAGTCCGGCAAAACCAACCATGATCAATGTGAGCTTGTATTTTTCCCCAGCTTGATAGTCGAACATTACTCCATACCTGACAATTTCTTTTGCAATGTGGGCAATTTCTGCAAACAGCTTCTTCAGCCGAGACACATTGCTAACCGGCTTTGAGAAGATCTGGGCTGAACGTCTCAGGCGTGATTCCTTGCCCGAGCAGATGGCATGCCCATCTTGAGTCACCATTACACAATTCAATCATACGCGAACGCATCGGTTGATCCGTGTTCGGCTCAGTCGTTGCGACCCAGTACATGAAGCGCGGTACAACTAATTTGACCACACCTCGCGAAAGTTTGTGATAGATAAGGAACGCATCAGAATATTCTCTGTTCTTACGTGTCAGGTGACCGATGGCAGACATCTCTTGTGGAGTCAATCCGCAAGCCTCTCTAATTGCGTCGAAGTTGCTCGGGTCGTTACCCAAGATGATCTTCATCGAGCTGTTTGTGGCAAGATTTCGCGCTCGGTCGTCTTTGAGCAAGTCGCCGAGCTCCTGCGAGATGCCTATGAAAAATAGACCTAAGTGGCGAGATGTACGCGAGGCGTCTTCGACGAGAGTCTTGCCACCTTCGTAGCGCAAGAGTCTCCACAACTCGTCTATGCAAAAAACGAATCGTGCTGGTTTACCTTGAGCCATCTTCTCAGCCTTATGCTGAGCGGCTCTACGTAGAACGAAGTCTGACACGAATAAAGTAACAACGCCTTCCAATGTTTTGTCGTGGGCTAGGTCTGACGTGTCAAAGACCATGAGCTGGGCGTCCATCGGAATCGATGTCGGACCGTCGAACAGCTTACCGAAGATTGCACCCTTGCAGTACAAACTCAATCTGTTAGCCAGATCTTCGCAGGTCTCCGCGCGTTTGCCAGAGCTGGTCATCTGCTCGTTCTTGAGCCATGCCACCAGATCTGACTCATATGGGATGCGACCTTGCGCAGCGCAAGATTTGTAAATCGCTTGAATGCCTTGCATGAGAATCGGCTTCTCATCCTTGCTCATCGACTGCTCGCCACGCTCTCCCAACATAACCGAATGGAAGTTGAGAATTTTGATGATGTGCGATTCAGGCGGATTGGCCGAATCGATCGGCTTACCATCATATGTCGATAGCGGCAGATCGTAGAGGTTGATACATACCGAACCATCAGGACCTAAGCGGATGTATGCGGTGTCGTCATACACGTCAGTGAGCATGCGATAACTGCCGGAACGGTCAATTATCACGGTCTTGGCGCCAGCCAGAGTTTTCATTTGAATCAATTGTTGGGCAACCATGGATTTACCTTCCCCTGGTTGACCGAAGACGATGCATAAGGCGTTCGGTAATTTTTCATCATGCGCGTTCAAGAAAACCGGCTCCAGAGTCTCTTTCGAGAAACCCAGCCAGTCTCCTGTTTCTGACCCTAATTTTGCGTGCACAAATGGGAATGAGTTTCGCACTGTCGGTGTTCTAACAGCTTTGCCACGACGGGTGGTATCAAGTCCCAAACCGGGCAAACTGCCGACGAACAAATTCTTCTGCTCGTGATAGCCAACAATGAAGCGGGCACCACGGCATTGTGGTGCTGCTGAACGAACATATTCTGTGGCGCGATTCAACTCCTCTAGCGACTCACCGTTGAGGGTGAAATAAACCGCGTAGTTGAAAACTTCCATGTTAGACGTATACAGTTCCGAGCCGATGTTAGCTGCTTCTTGCGCCTTTTCAGCTTCTTCCTGGTTGGGAGCAGAGCGCGGTCCCATGATGCCTTGATATGTGTTGGCATGCGATTGCGCTTGCTTGCGTTGCATTCTCTTGCGGAACAAATCTTTGTCTAACTTGTGCGCAAAAATGTTCATGCGCCACTCGCAATTCAAGCGCAGCAGCGGTTGCAACCATAGTGGTCCGGTTCGCTCAGGGAGCCGGTTCATATAGAGGGTGCGAATGAATTTCGCCTTCTCCTCTTTGTTTTCATCCAGTTCAGATATGTCAGATATTTGCACATAGTCAGGATGACTAAAATCGTAACGAGACTCAGTCAACTGTTGACGAATCGTGGCTGGCTCCATATCAGGAAAAACGCGGCGCAGACTGGCAGGAATCGATTCCTGCTTCGGACGCTGTGGAACCGGCAAAGTCTCGACAGGTTCCGCTCCAGTCTTTGGATTCAATTCGGTGTAGAGCATACGGAAATATTCGACAGCGCTGATCGGGCGACCAGACATGCCACAGTTTCCGAGCTGCCCAACATAACCTTGAGCGCGTTGGATTAGCGTTGTGACGTTCTTGAGGTGCCCACCGACTGTCTGTCGCGAGGCCTGGTTTGTGAATACATCAAGTACGTTGCCGACAGCGCGGTCGATCCAACTTTGCTTCTGGGGCTTTTCTTTGGGAGGGCGATAACAGAAGGTGACATAGAACTTGAGTTCAGGGATGAAGTTCTTGGAGAGAAGAAATGCTGCATCGTTTTCAACAACTTTTGCGACGTATTTGAGAAACTCATCATTATCAACGACCTCAACGGGGTGACGCTCGAAATACTCCCTTTTGCTTATGTTGTGACAAACGATTGTCAGTTGAACAGAGGTGTCAATGCCATTCAAGAAGCCGGTGAAGTGGTTCATCAAAGAGACCAACCGAACTTCATCGAATCCACTTACATGCACACCGTCCATTTCAAAACAGCAACGATAACTTCCGTCTTTCAAAACAACTACGCCGAGTCCAGATTGGTCATCTTGGAACAAATCCCACAGGGGAATGAGTCCAGGAGCCGATGGATTTGGTCTTGGCACCGATAGCGGTGGCAACTTCGAAAGAGCCTCAGCCGAGTATGGCTCTTGTTTTTGTTTCTTGAGAAGATTAAGTATGCTGCTTGGCTTACGTAAGCTTTCAGAGATGGAGGAAACCATGGTGGTGATTACTCACTAAAATCGGGGAGTTGTTCATCGAGCAGGAACCTTACCGGATTAGGGTCGGGTCCCGGAATCAGAACTTGAGAGGTCATATAGAAGTTAAGCAGATTTTCCCAGTAACCGGTTGAGTGATTTAAGGTTACCAACGAATAAACGGGACCACAAAGACCGATGAAGATACAGATGTCTAGTCGTAAATCATGGCCGAAGAATGGGGTTTCGTTCATCCAAGAATAAATCTGTGTAGACGCGATCAAGCTGATCAAAATGGCAATGAGTTGATCAAAGCGCATTCCAAAGAGCTTTGGCGAGTCTTCTAGATTTAGGGGTGTGATATCTTCCATTGACTTGATTTATTTGATTGTTCTATTTGATTATGCGGGCAATTGAACTATGCGGACAGTATTTGCGGGATGTTGATGTAGCCTTGTTCGTACTGTTGATTCTGTTGGACTCCGTTTAGTCTGTTTCCTGGACTGGGATAACCTTGTTGGGCTGGGTTTCCTTGGGCTGGGTTGCTTTGAGCTTGTGGAGGGGCCTGCCGGGCAGGCTGCGGAGGAATTTCGTATTTCGTATAAGTCGGTTGTTGAACCGGCTTAGGCAAGAAGATTTCTTCCACCAGATGCGGTGGCAATGTGACAGCCTGAGCCTGGTGAGCCGCTGCCATCTGCTTCTGGTGGTCAACCAGCTGCTTTGGCAATAACGACCGACGGTCAACCATGTTCAGATACGCGAGCGACGTATCGAAGTCGCCTAACTGTCTCAAGATTTCGCCCATGATGTACATGTAGCGGTTGCGATTGCCTGTCCACTCTTCATCACGGAGAGCTTCATCGAGCTCTTGAGCAGCCAACGTCAGCCAGCGAGTGTTATCAGCATAATATTCTTCAGTGTTGAGAGTGCCAGCCACAGTGTGCTGTTCACGCGAGCACCAGGCACCATTTAGCGCCAGGGTGGAGCGGTCTAAGGCGTGCGAACCGTTCTTGCGACCGGTCAAAACAGCGTGGGCAAACTTTTTGGAGAGCTCGACATCTGGCGTATCTGGCACCAGGTCAGGAATGATGTAGTGCGAAGCGAAAGCGCTAAACCACCAGGCGTAAATGCAATTCGGACAAATGGCAACGAATGATGCGCGGATGATTGGGTCAGGAAGCACTCGGTGCAGGTCAGCTTCGACTTTGCTATCGCGGGTCATATTGGGCATGCGCGCAATGTTCGGGGTGGCGAACACAGTGTTGCACTCGGGGCAAATGACCGACTCTGGGCGTAAGGCAAAATTTTCAATAACAAGCATGGTTAATACTTCTCGACAGCAATCCGATGCCTATAGATTAGGCGTATATCACGGGCGGGTAAACCGGGGAAAGTCCCATGATCGACCGGATTTTATCTTCCAGCATGGGGGAAATACGGCAACCTGTAACGGTCGTCGTTACCGATGACTGCACAAGCTTCTTGTTAGTAAATTGGGATTCCATATTTTAGAAACGATCTCTTCCAAATCACCCTGTTATGGCGATGAGCAATTTTGATCCATATATGTAATCAGTTTACCCGCAGAATCGAATCTGTGGGAGTGGAGCGTCTTATAAGATTTCATATTAATTCAAAGCCGGGCAACATTGCCCACTGAACAGAAAGACCTACATAAGAAGTGCGTGTTGATGACTGGCGTCCTTACAAAATTGTGCTTAATTTGATTCATTTCAGCGGACTACGGTGTAACCCAGACCTACAGCACATTTTTCTGCCAAGTCCAAATTCACGATTTGAACAACGGTTCGAGGAAATCCCATCGTGATCAGCTGCTTTCAGCTAGTTCAATCCTGGTTACGCACGTCGGTCAGACGGGTGCAGCCAATCTTCGTTTAAGCCCGCCGGGCGATTCACCCAACTCTCTTTTGAACGCTTTTGAGAACGCTGCTTCGGAGCTATAGCCAACTGCGGATGCTAGATCCGCCATATTGTCCAAACCTCCAGACATGAGGCGGAGAGCCTTTTGCATACGCCATGAGGTGAGGTAGTCGATTGGGGTTTCTGATACCAATGATGTGAATTTTGTAGCGAATGAGGTTCGCGACATTCCAACTGCCGCGGCCAGCGATTGCACCGTCCATGGTGCTTCCGGCTGTTCGTGGATCAAACATAAGGCGGCGCCGATATTAGGGTCAGACAATGCTTTCAGCCAACCGCCGCTCTCGGGGCAGCCTTTCAGTTGACTCATGAAAGCTCTAATCGTTTGAATGAAGAGAATGTCGGCAAGACGCCCGACCAGAATATCTGAACCGGGACGCGAGCTTGATGCTTCTGCACTGAGCAATCGGGTGGTTGCTTCCAGCCATGGCTCTGATTGCAACTGGCTGTTGTCGAGATAGATTGCGCCGGGCAAACTGGAAAGCAATGGATTTTTGCCATACGCCTCGAGCGTGAAGCAGCCCATTACCATCGATGCCGTAGCGCCACCTCCGCCATACTTTAGTGTCGCACCTCGTGGCGGTGGTAGACCAACTGCTTCCTGGATGGGAATCACTGGTGTTGTAGCTGAATCTTGCAAGGTGCAGCCAGACCCACGCGGGGACAGAATCAGTTCTCCACCAGCTAAAATGAATGGCTTGGGCATTTCGTCGAAAGTCACGATGCATGTTCCACGCACCGGCAGAAAGAAAGAGACATGCCCCTCTCGCGGTTCCATACGGAGCCCCCACGGGGCTGAAAACTCAGCCAGGCAATAAACCGTGCCCTGGAATCGAAGGTTATTGAGCGCGTCGGAGAGACAATCCATCAAGACAGATTCCCCACAAGTTTTGAACGATTGGACATATTTTTAGGACTTTTGCGCATAGATCGTTTCAATTTCCAGACGTATGATCAACTGTATTCTACTCGAAAGGAAACAAAATCATGTCGAAACTTCTGCACATTGATTCAAGCGGCAAGGGCAACGCCTCAACCACCAGAGTGCTTACCGAATATTTCGCGAAGATCTGGAAAGCGAACAACCGCGATGGCGTCGTCATATCCAGAGATTTGCTTGCCACCGATTTGCCGCCAGTAACCCCCGAATTCACAGGCGCTATGTTTACTCCCGCAGACGGGCTCACCGACGCTCAGAAGCAGGCGTTGGCGCCGTCAGATGAGTTGGTAAGAGAAGTTCTCGACGCCGACACTTACATTTTCGGTGTGCCAATGTACAACTTCAGCGTGCCCGGAGTTTTCAAACTCTACATCGATCAGATCGTCAGAGCCGGAAAGACATTCAGCTACGCAAATGGCATACCAGAGGGACTTCTCAGAAACAAGAAACTAATCGTAGTCACTGCCCATGGTGCTGATTACACGACATCGCCCATGAAAGAAATGGATTTTGTGGAACCTTATCTTCGTGCAATTTTCGGCTTTCTTGGCGTAAAGAACATCGAATTCGTTACTGTTGCTGGACGAGATCCGCAGGTAGTTTCTGACGGCATCGAACTCGCCAAGAGACGTATCGATGTGATTCTCGCCGCTGGTATCGTTGCTCAGCGAGACTAAGTGAGCACTTTTGCCCGGTAATTAAGTGGCAATAAGGCTAAATGCTGACGTCGAAGACAAATTTGACCAGCTCAAGTCAGTTGGAATCACCAAGAAAGATGTTTTCTTCAGATCTGCGAATGGTCGATTACTGCGCGGCTGGTTGCTCGAGTTACCCGGTACCAACCGCGTCTTCCTCTACAGTCGAGAAACTCTGCCTTGGTTGCGGCTGTATCCGGATTGGTGCTTTCCTCGTCAAATTCTTGATGTCGCGGCGGTGTTTCGAAAACCACACCCTCCACTTTTGCTAATTCACGGTCAGGATGACACGGTAACTTGCGTCAAAAACTCCAAAGAAATATACAACCAGGCTCTGGATCCGAAGTCGCTCGTTGTTCTTCCTGGTGTGGGTCATTGCTCGTTCGGTAAATCGAATGAAGCAGTCGATGCGATCAAGACCTTTCTAAAACAAAACCAGCTCTAGACTCTGGTTGTTAGAGCGTTGTAGTCCCGATCCCGCAGAGAGAAAGCGCAGCACCACCGATGGTGCATACAGTAATGTCAAAGAAGCCGACTTGTAATTAACAAACGAGCTTCGCGTTATTTGAATACTTCTGCGGTGGTCGAACCGGTTAAAAATCCAACCATCTACAAAGTCGCCAATGCAGGCTCTATAAGCTAAACAGACAATTTTCTCAATTTCGTGTAATTCGAGTTGAGAATGAAAATTTAAACAAATTCGATCAGAACGCAATCACTTAGACAAATAAATTTGTGGTACCACTTTCAGTGCCACGATAAAATACTGCATACCGCCAAAACCAGCGCATCATGCCGCTTTTACTACGAGTAAAAGACTGAAGCCACGGTGCAAATCAGCAGTCAACCTATCGCAAAATGCAAAAAATATTATTGACAAGCACCACAAACGTTGTTATGTTCAAAGAGCCCAAACATAGCAAACGTGCCGAGATCAGACTGAGTGAGTCGATTGCTCAACTCGTGCATCCGGCATTGAGATCAAAGGTGAACACATGGCTCGCCCCGCCGCTGCAATGGAACAATTTCAAGCGCCATCAATGGATATTCCGGCGATGGCTCTGTCGCAACACATCTCCTCGGACGTAATGCCGCAATCGTTCGGTAGAACGGTGCAGAGTGAACTCCCTAGCACTCTGGATTTTTCACCAGCTATCTATCCGACCGATGCATCTACGCCCATAGAACAATTACCAGCTGCTACGCCCGAACAGCTCCGAGCTGTGTTCGACAGCGCCACCGGAGTTAACTTCACCAGTGCTGCCGACAACCAAGCGAGCGGGCAGCAGCCAGACTTCTATCTCGGCACAGACGGCGTACTTAGGCCTAATCCTAATAAGAAAGAACCGAATGCGGATGGTTCCATAAATATTGAATTGCAAGCCAAAAACAAGTACGACACTGATGCTAAAAAGTTCGCGGACCAACTGCAGAAAGCAGCTATAAAAGACCTGATTAGCTATTTCACACGTAGTAATCCATCGGCGAAAATTCCACAGGATTGGTTAGATCAGCTCAGTCAGGAACCAGATTTGCCACCGGCACCGGTGCCAATCACAATCGATCAGCCAGCAGTAATCGATCCTCCTGCACCCCCACAAGACCAACCACAAGACCAACCACAACCACAGCCACAGCCGCAGCCATCTGACAGCACTAGCAGTGCTCCAGTCAGTGGTGGTTCTGGTTCCGACGGGGGTAGTTCGAGTGGCGGAGGTGGAGGCTCCAGCGGTGGTGGCGGAGGCGGCTCCGGCGGAGGTGGCGGTGGTCACAGCGGCGGAGGCGGCGGTCACAGCAGTGGCGGCGGCGGGGGGTCGTCGGGTGGCGGGGATTCATCCTCATCTTCGACCAGCGTGCCAGACGACAAACTTAGTAACATCAGAACTATCGTAGAAGTAGCCAAAGAAAAAGGAATCGATCCTGCTCTCGCGGTTGCAACGTCCTTAATAGAAACAGGCGGAACTTTCGACAACAAAATCGTCGGCGACAACGGGCACAGCATCGGACTATTCCAACTCAACGACGGCGGAGAAGGCTACAACGTATCGTTAGCGGACAAGCAAGACCCGCGCCACAACGCAGAAATCGCGCTCGGCGTGATGGCTCAATATCTGGATAAAGCAACAGACTTCGACCACAATGGCTCTATCAGTGGTGGCGAAATTGCCGCCTCCGCGCAACGCCCAGCAGACCAAGCAGGCTACGCGCAAAAGGTAGACGCAGCCATTCCTGAAGCGCAAGCACTTATCGAACAAGCAGAAAAGACTCCGGAGATAGTTAACATGCCGGTTGGCGCCTGGGGCGGATATTCGAATGGACAAATCCCTGATTCCGCCCTGGAAAAAGTATATGGATTCAAAGTTGCACCAGGCGTGGCAGAAAACCTAACCGCATTGTTGGATGCTGCGCAGAAGGACGGAGTCTGGAATCCAAGCGAGCCTTATGCGACAGGCACGTACCGAACCTACGATCAGCAGGTGTCGCTCTACAACCAGAAAGGACCCGACTGGGCCGCCACACCAGGTAAATCGCTGCATGGCTGGGGCGAAGCTATCGACTTCAACATGAACAATCCGCAGCTGATCAGCTGGTTAAAGGACAACGCAGAAAAATACGGATTCAAAAATCTGCCGAAAGAGCCGTGGCACTACAGCACTAACGGTAACTAAGCGCACCGAAATATCTCACCAGGTTGCACCTGATGTTTGCATTGTCGGGGTATATCGACAACAGACTTCGAAGGCAGCCGAATCTATGGATGAGAAGCAAAGTCCACCAAAATTTGCAAGTAAACTAAAGGAGTCCGACGCCGATATCGAACTTGTCGTCACTGAATCAAGCACGACTGAACTCGCTCCTTCAATTCATGCACACACCTTCGAACAGGTTGAACCTACAGTTCAACGCGCAATAGCAGCAGACATGCAAAGACTCCTTGCTGGAATCAAGAAGTCTCTGCTCGGATCAGAGAACTCGGATACATTGCAACGGCAATTACCCACGTCTTCAGAAGATTTATATGGTATAGATGCGGGCTCGATTCTAATGATTGCGTCCATTGTGCTGTGTGTAGTTGCCTTTGCAATCTACGCAGTGCTCAGCCACCAGCATGTGCATGGTCTGACGCCAAGAAATTTTTCAATGTGGGCTCAAATATTTGTAGTTGCGCTACCACTCCTTCCATTGTTCACAGTGCCTGCGCTGACGACGTGGGGACAATCTTACGAAAGCAAGGGACAACTTAAACTCGCGGAAATCTGCATGTTTCTGGCGGCGCACATGCCTCAATTTCCGAATGTCCACACGTTGCAAAATCTGCATCTTTCAGTAGATGCCTTACTAATCGATTTTTACGTTCGTACCGGGCAACTCCGCAAGGCTGATGATGCGCTCAAACGTTGCATCAATCAAATCGCACACATCGACGCAGACCGCCTGATCAAATTTGCTCTATTCAATTCAAGCCGTGCGTCCATAAATGCAAGACTTGGTGAAAAAAGCAAAGCCCTCGAACTCGCAGAGCAGTCACTCGACTACCTGATGAAAGCAAAAGCACTGAATGACTTGGATAGCTCGGTCGTGTCAGCTGCAATCTACAACAATCTTGGAATGACACTGCAACACTGCAATATGTATTCAGAGAGCCTCGCACTTTATTCGAAGTGCTTAGTTGATGCTACGAGTTCTGCTCGCGACAAAGATGCCATAATCAGCACCATTATTGGTATCGGGGAAATCTTTCTAACGCTCGATGATCTCGAAAGACTCAAAATGCTGTCCGACATTGCATGTGACTATCAGGAGACTGGAGTTCTCCCGCTTTCCAAGATTGCCAACCTACATCTAATCGAATACAAATTTCTCATCGATAAACAAAACCCAGATCAACCGATTGAGTTGAGTAAGCTGTTCTCTGAAAGTAAACCTGCTTCCGTAGAAAATCAGGGAGCAATAACCAAGAAATTCAAGCTGCCTGCAAGGGCTTGGCTATTCTTGTTCGCAATGGGAATTTATGCCGTTGTTGTGCCAATCCTGGGAGGTATCCGAGCGGCCAACTCTTTCGACTGGTATGTTCCTGAGTTCGTTACGGTTCTCACTCTGATTCCAATTTCACTGTATATGGTGCCAGCAATAAAACATCGTTTGTTCAAACGCAAAATTTCGCAGATGAATCGTCAAAAAGTTGATGTTTCTTTCAAAAAAGTGGGAAAGAGTGACATGCTCAACATTCAGACATTCAGTGCTTCTCTTGCAGAGCCTTTCAACTGCGAAGTACTAGTCAAAGACGATTTCAACTCTATTAACAACGACTTGTACAATTTTGGAAAACAAATAAAGTGTGAGGTCGTGACAAGCAATAACGTTCCAGTCGCTATTGTCACAGATCAAGGTGCTTTTCAGTTAGCAACAGCAAATGAATCTGCAGCAGCTCTCACTCGCAGATACGATGTGATCGGCGGTGTGACGACCACTGCAATCCTCGCCTTGTTAGTTGGAACTCTTGCAACAAGCACACTGTTGTTCGGCGAAAATATCCACGCGCCAAACTACCATGCGGCAGTGCCAAAAGGCTGGTCGGCCTACGAGTATTATCGATATGGCGTAAGGCTCTCCAGCGACTCAACCGATCGAGTTCGGCCCACAAGTTTGCAAACGGCGAGTTCTTCACTCGAACAAGCCATGTCGATGGATCCGAATGGAAAAATTGGAGAGCTCGCGCGCAGATATGCGCAATCACATTTGCTTGAGCCGATTCCTTCGGCAGAAGTGTTGTCTAAATTCTTCGACGCAGAAAAAAGCATTGAAAACAACGAGCTTGCAAGTGCTAGCCAACTTTTGGATGAATGCATAAAAGAGGCACCACAATTTTTGTGGCCTTACACAGCCAAAGCAGATATTTTAATTCAACAAAATGATTTAAAAGGCGCAAAAGATGCCCTGGAAAAAGCTAAAGCCCTAAATGAGAAAGACAGTCGCTATCTAGTTTCTTTGGCTCGCTATCAAGCCGCCGCAATAGGAAATACAGACGACGTAATATCGCTTGCGAAGCAAGTATTTGAGAACGATCCGCTGAATCCTAAAACCAGTGCTGAGATGCTTCTGTTTAGCAAATAAAAATTATTCTAAATGTCCAAGATGGCACAACATCTAGCGCAAGCGGCGAGATTTAGACACACTTAATTCGGGAAGTAAATGCGATAGAAATGCTCTTCGCGATAATGTCCAAATCGATCATCCAGATCTTGTAAACGAAGTTGACCCATAGCATTACTGTAGGCCGCATAGTGGTGCGTGCGCTCGTTGTAATCACCGACAAATCCGATATGACGATCATTGTTTTCCGGCTTACCGGCGACTCCGCCTAAGCCTACGACAACATCGCCCGGGCGAATTTGATCGCGCGGAATCTCTTCCGCCAGCCCTTGCTGCTCCATGGCGCGCACCCAATTTGGAACTTGCACCTGAGTCAGTTCGCGATATTTCGGGCTGTTAGTCGAATCGATTACGTGACTGGCGAGCATTGCTTCGCGATAAATATTGGAAGCGGTCGAAGCACACTGCACATTTGGAGCGGGGTTGCGCATTTCTCGCGGCACCCATTCCGGAGTGCGACCCATTGGATGATCTACCTCGTTTTTCAGCACGCGCAGCACTTCGTCATTCGCAGCGCGCCCGTGTCTTGAAGCGCCTTGCGGATGACGATCACCTGCGATAGAAAGCAAATTCAGTGATGGTGAACTCTGGTTCGAGGTCGACAGCTCACGTTCAGATAAACTCTCAGTTCTGGTTTGATGGGCGAAGCCTGCCATAGTAATTGGTCTCCGTCGACATCCATCGGATGCCGCTACTCGTTATGTCTGCTTAGAGCCCAGTATTCTCAGAACTCATGAAGATCTTGTGGAGCACCGAAACGTCCAAACAGTCGGTGCTCTTGGCAATAAACGATCAATTAACGCCGGAACGCTAATCTCTAACTGTCGAGACATTCCCCATCGTCATCGACAACTTCGGAAGTCAGCGCCGATGAATCCACCCTTTGCGCAAAGTGAAGGTGCGATTGATTTTACTCAAGAGGTCACATGGTTTTTGAATCAATAAAAGAGACCGTTAGCAAAACTGCGTCTGATGCCTATAACGCCGCCGGCAAGGCTGTTGAGCAAGTCGGAAACACTTTCGATCAAGCTAAAGAAGCTGCCACCAAAATGGCTAACGAAGTCATCGATGACGTGCCGAAAACTATAGCTTCCGCAGCAAGCAGCGCAGCGAGCACCGCAGCAAGTGTTCTGCCAAGCCTGGAATTGACTCTCGAACAGAAGACATCACTTGCGCACGATGTGACGATGCTTTCAAATCCTCTCAGCGCGATTTATTTACTCAATCAGAAAGAAATAGAATTGGTGGACAAAGCTGCTGACTCTCTGTCAGACGAAGGAGCTTCTGGATATTTGAAGCAAGGGCTTCAGACAGCAAACTATGTTGCGAAGCTCGGACAAACTTTTGAGCACGCCACCGCATACAGTGCAGTTCAAAGCCCCATCGATGGTATAGAGCAACTAGCAAATTGGGGATTAAAAGCAATGGGTGGACCCGAGCTGCCACCACTTCAAATCATCGACAAGTTACCAGAAGCAGAATTCAACACTCCTGAATGGTATGCGCAAACCATTGGTACGGGCGTTGGAATAGTAATCGGTTTCGCCGCAACTGAGGGACTTGGAACTGCAGCCATGGCCGCCGGTAGAGCGGGTCAGGTAGTAGAGATTGGTAATGCAGTGCTAGGTGCCGAGCGTGTTACGCAGTTGGGACAAGTAGCAAAATTCGCTGCAAAATATCCGGCTATAAAAACATTCGCCAACGGTCTTACATTTGGTTTCGCCGCAATGCCAGTGGAAGATGCTAATTCACCAACATTCCTTCAGCAACGGCTGCAAAACGGCTTGGTTACTGCGGCGTCGGGATTGCTCGTCGGTGGCGGCGGTGCCAAACTGAGCGAGGTTGCATCAGCAGCGTTGCCGAACATATCAACGACTGCAATTAAGCCACTCGCCAACATGACTGCGGGCTACTTCACTGGAGTGTTGAACGCCGAAGCAAATTCAGTCTTGAGCGGAAATGGACTTACAGGAGATTTGCAGGCATTGCACAGAGAAGGAGTGACCTGGGCCGTTATGGGACTCGGGTCGGAGGCTGCTGGACTCGGAATGCCCAACGCGCACCAAGCTGAGAGCAAAACTAAACCAGCTGAGCCAAATCGCGCAGCCGAGACTCGCGAAGGACAACCTCGCGAAAGCAAAAATTTAGCAGAGCCAGATACTTCAGCGCCAAATCCGAGCACTTCCATTTGGGAGCGCACATCAAACTCACTGAGTAGCATCAAGGATGGTGTCATCGATAAATTACAACGTGATTGGCAAGACGTAGTGGATTTATTTCCGCAGTTCCCGACGAGCGGGCCTGGTTCGTTAGCATTCGCGACTGCTGGAGCCGAGGGTCCGCACATTGTTCGACCCAGACCATCAGAAGGTAAAAATGAAAGCACGAACGCCAGCACAAATCGTTCCAGTCAAGCGTCTGATGCTCCTGGTGAGCCAGCTTCATCGCGCCGGGCTAATTCGGAACAACCGAAAACAACTTTTGTAGATAGCGCTGCCACAGAAGAGATAACGGACAGATTTCTCAACCATCGCCTTGCAAACGATGAGACCATTCACAGTGCGGTTGACGGCTTCCTTCGCTCCATCGAGAGAGAAGGGAAGGATTCACTGATGACTAAGAAAGAATACGATCAACTGAATGATTTTTTAGCCCATGGTGACGGATGGTCGCAGCAAAAAACTACCGCATTGTTTGAAAAAATGCGTGACTTTGCCGAAGCGACCAGATCTTATCGTGACCTGGCTAAAGGTATTGAGAACAGTAGTGTTGGAGAAATCGCCGATAGAGCTTTCCAATCAGGAAATACAGAACAACTCAATTCAGCAGTTGAGCTTTACTCCTTTCTGAAACGCAATTCTCAATTGACGAATGTCGAAGTAGAAACTTACACTCAACGTCTAGAAAATAGCGATAGAACCTTGTCTGATGATTTGAAAAATTATCGTAGTCCAGCGCAAATTGCTGCGGAAAAGGCAGCTATAGACCATAAAAAGACACTCGAAAAATTCAATGGAGACGAAAGTGGAAAACTAAAACCAGCAAACGAAAGAGTTGAAAAGCTCTCGCTTCCTGAAGAAAAGAAGGCTGAGATCAGAAACCAATTAGCTGAAACAAGAGAATCAATTCAAAGTGCACGAGAAGATCTGACAAACAGACTGGTCGACAAGCTCTCATCAACTTCAGACAAGCCGTTCGATACCGAACAGACGAAAAAGCAAATATTGGAAAGCGATTTGTCTCCTCGTGCTCTGGCAAAATACTTGGAATTGGTCAGCGCGGACCCAGCTAATGCAAAGCGTGACGCAAATTCTCTAATATCAAAACTCGATGCATACGAAAATGGGCTCACCGAGCTCGCGCCACTCTCTTTGCCATATAAAACTGCGAGCAACGCAGAATACGAGAGATTGCTGACTGACATGGTCGTATCCAGTCATGTTGCAGAGGCGCAGGCAGGGGCAAACGAGGCGCCTGGCATGGCGACCTATGCAAGTACGATAAAGGATTACATTCAACAAAATATAGAAGGCATTCGAACAGGTGCAAAAGACGTTCCGATGCTGATTGATGGAACGGTGGGCAAAGTTTTTCAAGATGGGGAAAGCATTAAGTCCACTCCGATCAATCCCGCAGGAAGACCTTCGGTGTGCAGCGCGGCCGCAAGCGCAGAATTGAACAATCGTCAAAAATCGCCTGCAGAATTGTTCGAATTGATAAAACCAGGCACCGCAAAGCGAGCTCCAGACCTAAATTACAGAGGATTCGAAGTGAACGGACAAGATTCCGCGAAGGAGTTCGTGACGTCTATTGTGCCAATAAGAGATGGCATTCCGGTCACAACTGCCGAGCAATTCCAAAGTCACGATAAGGATCGGTCGGGTCAGACTCAGAGTACTCAATACAGAAGAGCGATAGTGGATGCAAATCGCCCGTCTCCAACCGAGATTTTGAACGATGGTCTTTACAGAATCAATGTACGTGAGACCAATCCAACCGACCAATCACCTCAAGGACACGAAATTATGGCAGAAGTGCGTAACGGAGTGGCTCAAGTTTACGATCCGCTCAGGGGCAGTACAGAAGTTTATGACTTACGTGATCCGGTTCAACAAGCACGCTTTGAGAAGTATGCGTACAAAATAGAAGAGAGCGTCCAACATTTCCTTGGCGTCGAAAAAGAAGGCGCAGCAGGCAGAGACTGGGTGCCTGAGTGACGAAAACGCCCGGTTGCCCGGGCGTTGACTTAGAATGCATCAATTTAAGCACCGGCTTGTAAGGCCTCGATGGAATCCCTTTTTAGTTCGCCGGTCAATAGACCGGCGGACCTTGCCGGCTGAAGCCGGCGCTCCACGCGCTCCTTAGAAGTTGTTGCGTGGCATCATGCTACGGATCCAATCTTCCATTCCGCCGGTTTGTTGCTGGCGTTGTGCTTCTGCCAACAAGTTTGGAGGCAACTGAGCTTGTGGTCTTGGGTTGTATTGTGGATTCATTCTGACCATCTGAACGTATTGAGGAGATGGTGAACCACCACTTGCAACGATAGACTGAGCTGTGTAGACGTCTGGTCTGGAAATTCTGTTCGAGCTCCAGCCTGCGTCGATCATCTGTTGAACAACTTGAGTGCTGCCGTGGTTGAACTCAGATGGTCCCATGATGCGAGCAGTTACAGATGCGGTACCGAGCATCGAAGCATCTTTCTGATAGACATCGAGAGCTGATTGAGCGATGCGTGGGTCTTGAATCTGATCGTCGGTGAAGCCTGCTGCGTGCATGTCCATGATGATTTGTTGTGCAGTGTGGATGTTGTTTCTCATTCCAGCAGCAGTCTGCTGAGCGACGGAAGCGACATCGGCAGCAGCATCAGCATAGCCACCATTGTTGGACTGACCGTAAGCTTCAACGAATTGATGAGCGGTGACGTTACCATCGTTACCAGCGCTTCCTACAACGCGAACTTCAGGATTGCCGGAGCTCAATTGAGTGTCGACATTGACGCCGATTGATTGGCTCGAGGTAGTGGAGCTGCCTCCAACTTGATCTGGTCTGATGTTGACGTCGATGACCTGACGAACTTGCTGTTGGTTTGGAGGAATGGCGTTGACAGGTAGTGCGCCCATCGATTGATTGCCACCACCAACCACTCTAGCGTTGACGTCGAGTTCGGTGCGTTGAACTTGTGTAGGACCAGCACCTGTTCCAACGTAGCGAATGTCTTGCTGTCCAGGTGCGCCAGAAATTGGCATATCTACTTGCTGACGGAAGGCAGCACCACTGCCACCACCACCAGTGCGGAAGTTAACATCGGTTGTTTGACGGATTGGAGGAGTCATCGAAGGCAAGTTGAGGTTGCCGACTTGTCCCATTCCCATTCCGCCGCTGCCGTTGTCGAATGCATTGACGTCGAGAGTGTTGTTCTGTTGAGCCATCGCTCCGCCACCACCAACGGTCTGGAATGAACCGATGCTGAGTGGTCCGCTGCCACCAACATTGTTGCCACCAGGGGCTGCCATGTTGAGGGTCTGAGCTGTGCCGCGGCTTCCGCCACCGCCGCCGCCACCACCGAGGTGACGAACCATTCCGCTCAAGCTGCGGTAAGCAGAACCGTAATCTTTGGCGTGACCACCAGCAACGAGCTGAGCCACTGTCTGCACCATGTTGGTGTCGGCGCAAGCTGCTTCACCAGCTTCAACTGTTGGTGATTCGAGCATGATGGCGAGGCAAGCTCCAACTTCGGCGGCGCCGACGTTTGGTGCTTCGCGACCGATCATCGCATCTTTGACCATTGCATGTGTATCTGGTCCAACCTTGCGGCTGACGATTGAGTTGACGTAAGAAGCTACGCCGCGGATGGCAGGACCTCTGCCCCAGGCTGGTTGCTTCAACACTGCGGTGTTGGAAGCAGCGGCTCTGTTGCCGGCGGTGATAGGCATACCTGCTGAGAGCAAGGTGTCTGTAGCTGGACCAACTCTTGGGTTCCATCCTGATTCTGGCGACGAATCGTCAGTCATGATGTGGATACCCCAGGCTTGTTGATCTGGAGTCATTTCGCCGTATCTGCCTTTGAGATATTCGGTGAAAGCGTTGCCTTCTTGACCGTTGACGTATGCTTCAGATCCGAGCACTGCGTGCTTGAGAAGAGATTTTTGGAAGCGTTGTTTGGCGACTGCTGTCTGTTTGAAGCTGCCACCGTTGTATGCCATGAAGCCAGCTGCAGCGCGTTCGAACATTCCCTTTGGACCGTCTTCTTTAGCTTCGATTGCGGCTTCTCTTGCTGCGTCGAAAGCTTCAGAGTCAGAAGCGAAAGTTTGAGCGTAACCTGCTGCCATGATTTGCATAGCTTTCTGTTCAGGTGTGGCGTTAGCGCCGAAACGAACGTGGTTTACGTGACCTTTGCCGTTACCTACGATGTTTGCCTTACCGTCTGTGGAAGGACCCATTGTTGGACCAGCTGCGGTTCTGATGTCGATTGCCAAACCTCTAGGTGGAACCCAACGGTAGTTCGACTGTCTGAACTTGTCGAATGGGCTGTCGCCTTTAGGCGCAGGTGCGCCACCATTTGGAGGAGGTGGTCCATCGCTGCCACCATCTTGCAATTGCTCAGGGATGTGAGCCGTAGATGGATCGATGTGGCGTCCGTTGTTTACGGCTGACTGGCTCAGTGACTGGCTGAGGATGTGAGCAGCAGTACCGGCGACAGCAGCTCCGACAACGGCAGCTCCTACGCCTGGGCGAACGGTAACTTGTGTTGGAGCTGTCTGACCTTGTTGCAATGGTGGTTGAGCACCTACGATGCCTTGAACTGTCTGATGTGCACCAGGACGGTTAGCACCAGGCTTGCTGTTGACGCGAATCATGACTGGCTTGCCTTGAGCATCGATGCCAGGAACGAGAGTTCCTTCTTCTGGCATTTCGACTTCGCTCACGCCCAAACCACCAGCAGCACCATTTCCGGTACCACGAGCGATAACGCCCTTGCCATCAGCAGAAACAACTGGAGTGCCAGCAGGATTTGGCTTGTCACCAGGCAATACAGGCTTGCCGGTTACCGAAGAGCCAGTCTTCAAATCTTGAGCAACGGTGCCCTTGTCTGCGCCGGTTGTTCCGCCGCCGGTCGAACCACTTCTAGTTGTGCCGGTAGCACCAGTGGTGGCATCTTTCTTCTGTCCAGGAGGAGTTACGCCTGGCAATACTGGTCTTACTGTAACTGGCTGTCTGAGAGTAGGAGCGGTTCCGGTAGTGTCACCTTTGTGCTCTTGCTCGTGCTCGTGGTCGGTGCCACCCATGTTGAGGGTTTGACCAGTCTGTCCGCCACCAGCACCAACACCCTTGGCGCCATCTTTCTTGGCTTCGTCAGCAGCTTTGGTTGGGTCGATAGGCTTCAGTGGTGGAACGACAACGGCTGCATCGCCTGGCTTGCGAGGACCAGCAGTCTTAGCAGGGTCAGTCTTGATTACAGGTTCAGTTTTGGCAGGAGCAGCGCCTGATTTGTCAGCGCCAGTGCCAGTGTTAGCACCTTTGAGAGTCGAACCGGTTGCAGCTCCACCAAGGAGTGCAGCAGCAGCAGCGGCAGCGCGCTTTTGCTTTTCTTCTTCGCTCAGCTTTTCGTTAGGCTGAGGTTGGTCTTTCAAAGATTGTGCAGTGCGTTGTGCATTCAAAACAGCTTCAGCTTGCTTGCGAGCTTCTTCTTGTTTCTTAGCTTCGTCGGAGTGGTCTGAACTGTCGCGTTGTTGAGCAGCAGCACCGAGAGCCGATACTGCAGCAGCGGCGGCGGCAACGGTTCCGAGTGACTTGCCGGCTGTAGCCAAACGATCTTTAGCGGTAGCACCACCGGTGCCAGCATTGAGACCTTTGTCAGCGCCAGCAGCAGTTGCGCCATCTGTAGAAGGAGTGGTCAACGGCTTGCCCTGACCAGGCTTTCTAGGACCAGTAGGTTTGTTGGCGGCAGCGGCAGCAGCAGCGGCGTCAGCAGCATTTTTCTTTTGTTGTTCGGTGGTCAGTGGTTTGCCGGTTGTAGGATCGATACCTGGTTTGCCTGGAGGCTTAGGACCAGTGCCAGGTCCTTTCGGTCCACCTGGAGGTGTGATAGGCAATCCGTTTGGACCCAAAGGTGGTCCGCTCTTTCCGCCGTTTGGATCTTGCAAATTCTTCGACAACTGTGGGTTGCTCGATTGGTTAGGCAAATGGTCCAAACCAACTTTTTGTGATTGTTCAAGACCACGAGCAGCGAACTTGTCAGATGTAGCGTATTTGAAGAGTTGTGCAGTTCTTGTTTGTGCAAGGTTGCCCAACGCTCCCATACCTTTCATCAATCCACCGGTGATCAAACCAGCAGAGATGAAGTCTGACATCGGGCTGATTTGAGCGCGAGCCATAAACGATGGAGTCTGAATCATCAATTGCAGTACACCCACTGCCATGATGATCTTGCCCCATGGGTTGAAGTCGGAGAACAAGATGATGACGAGGATCTTGAGCAATCCAACCCAGACGAATGTCCACAAGCTCACTTCGACAAATGATTTGACGAAGCCGGAGCAGACGTTTTCTGTGTCAGGAGTAGCGAAAAAGACGATGAAGATTGGAGCGAACATGTATTGCGCTGTCAGCAATGCAGTTTGAATCGCTTTCAAAACGAGGATGTAGACGAGCTCGGCGATGAGGATTCCACCGAGAACGAGGTAGATGATCAAACCGGCGAATGCAACGATGCCGCCAACGGTTCCTAGAACCATACCGCCTGCGCCAGCTCCGGCGATACCACCGGCAACCGAACCAAGCACTGGAGCGAACGTGTTGGCGAGAAGACCGGCACCAGCGACCAAGCCACCTTTGACGGCTGCAGCCATGGCTGCGTCCAACATCATTACTTGGTCAGCGGAGTTGAAGTAGATTGCTTTGATCATTTCATTCGTGATTTGAATTTCGAATGCGTAGATCGTTGGCCAGGCGAGCAACAAACCAGCAGTGAAGATCAATCTGCCGACCGAGCCCATGAGACCGGCTCCACCGCGCCATGCGGCATCAGCCCAGTACTTCCAGATGCAGAGGATGAAGAGGAGAAGCAGCAAATCAACTGCGATTCCGTACATCGTGTCAGCACCCTGACGGATGTAGGGAGAGATGTCGTCGTTTCTGTTGCTACCGTTAGCGCCGTTTGGATTTTGGTTCAAACCGTTAACAGCGATGTTTGGGTTGAGAACGAAAGTGCGCAGGAATGCTGTGAGGAATTGAACTGTGTCTGACACCCAGCCGTTGATCAACTCAGTTACCCAACGACCGATCACTTGACCGATGTTGGCGAAGAAGTTGCTGATCATGTCGTCGCCCCAGAAGGCTTTCATACCAGCATATGTGTCGTTGTACTGAGCCAATTCGCTGCCCTGAAGCAATTGGTTATTTGTGTTGGTGATCGCGTTTTGAGTATTTTGTTCAGCAGCTTGCTGGACCAAAGTGGTTGGGCTGGCAGCGTAAGGATTCTGAGGAGCGGTCGCCTGAGTCTGACTTGCGCCTTGCGACAATTGCTGACCGCCGCCGTTGTCGATACCGAGATCGGCACCAGGAGGTGGTGGTTGCGTTTGCGCCAATACTGCCACATTAAACAAAAATGGCGCGAGCAGCATAACGAGTGCTACGAGCGCCTTGTTTATTCTTTTTGATTTAGAGCTGCTAGTTCTCACAGCGGTTACCGATTTGCTTCAGGGGGGTGTCTTGAATATCAAGATATTAGACTCTACTCATTGGGCTGTCAGTGGTGGAATTCCCATTTTCGTGAATGAGCCGGCATCTTTTTATAAAGACGCCGGCTCGCTTCAGAGTTTTTTATTGCCGGACTTGGTTCGAGTAGTCTTCAGGCTCTAGCCGCGGACTCTCGAGCTGTCGGGTTGGTGGTCTTTAGAGACCGCCGCCCAGTCCACCGAAGTTGTTGATTGCGAATGTACCGATAAGGTGAACAGCGGTTGGAGCGCCGAATCCGATACCGAGACCTTTGGCTACGTTCATGGCGGACTCACCACCATCACGTTGACCGAATGCAATCTTCATTCCTGCCATTGAGCTTGGAACTGTGGACAGTGCTGTTACAACGCGTGAGATGTCTCTTGCAGTGTCGTAACCGAAGTCAGCCATCTGACCTACTTCATTCGATTGTCCATATCTTGGGTCAACTGGCGCACCGACTAGTCCTTGAGCATGTACGGCTTGGTCATATACGCCGATTGCCATTAGAACGAGCTGTGGAGCGAGGAGGAAGCTCAAGCGTGAAGCAACTTTGAATGAACGTGATGCAGCAATCTTTTTACCGAAAGATTTGATTGTGGAAACCATGAGAACCTCCTAGGGTTTGGGTGAGAATCGATAAACTTTTTGTCAACGATTATGAGAGTGTGAGACGCGAGATTGGGATTGGGTGGATGGGATAACTTCGGGATTCAGGAGTTAACGACCGTGATAGATACGACCGGAAACTGTTGCACTGGTGCTGCTGCCACTTCCAGCAGAGGCTGGGTTGAATGGAACAGGTGAGAAAAAGCTTGAACCGTAGCTCGAGATTGGTGCAGCAGGTCGTGCTGCGAGTCCTGGACGATGCTGAGGAGTTTTGAGAACGCCGTGCAGTCCGGTAGTTGCGTTAGACCGTGGACGAATATGTCCAGCGACTGACTTGTTGGCGGAAGGCAGTGTCGATGCAGGCATCGCTGACATACCTTGTGGGGCTGCTGCCACCATTACTGGGGCTGCTGAAACTGGTTTTCCGAATGCCTTCTGGAAGGCTTCAAGTGGGCTGGCAGGCTTAACTGCGATTGGCACTGCTGATACAGCTTGGTTCACACGAACCAGCGGAGCAGGCATTGGGGCTGGAGCTTTAGCCAAATATGCTGGGTCACCGAGAAGGCTGCTGGCTTTAGGTACAGAACCCGATCTGACGGCTGATGGAGTTGGAGCGTTGTAACCGCGAGGCAAGTTTGGCTGCTCAAGCTTGAAATAGTTTGGAGCGAAGTGCCAGCGAGCACCACCTGCTTGTGGTCCTTCTTGAGCTTGCGCTGGAGAAGAAGCGGCTACCGCTGCTGCGACCGAGATGATTGAGAGTGTTAGTGCCTTGATGTTCATTTGCTTCAATCCTGAATTAGAACCTGGAGAGACCGTTTCTGAGAGCGTAGTTTGCCATTCCGAGACCGAACAAACCGGTTGAATACATTGCGGCAGGGTTTCTGCTCATTGCTGCACCGACAAACACACCGGAACCTAGCATTGTTGCAAGTCCCACTCCGTGGCTCAGCTTAGCGAGTTTGGAGGGTCTGCCGATTTCGGGATTTTTAACACCACCCGATAGTGTTTGTGATTGCATACCGCCGGCTTGTTGATTGGCAGCCATTCCCGGGGATGTTAGTCCTGGTGTTACCCAAGCTGATTGTCCGGTTTGACCGCTTAGCGGTTGCGTCATTCCAGGTGCTTGACCCATTTGTGCTTGCATCATCTGCAAGTTTGGGTTGACTGGAGGAGCGGCTGGTGTCACTTGCTGACCCATCAACGAGTTGAATGCCGCTTGGCGGAAGTCCTGAGCTGATTGACCGGTTGAGAGTGGCAAACCTGCTGGGACTGTGGAACTGCTACCGTTTGATACCAACCCTGGTGCGGACTGTGTATCGAAGTTGTTGCCTACGGCGCGGGTAGCGGCTTGGCTCTGTGACATCTTGGTCGCTACTTGAGGATCAAGAGGCACCACTTCTGGTGGCAGGAGGGATTCCTGGTCTGGCCCCATTCCTTGGGCTCCGGCGGCTGACATGTTGGCTGCGAACATTCCGAGAATCAGGGTCAAAGAAAGGGCTACTTTTGCCATTGCTCTTTGGTTGTTCTTGGTGGCGTCCTTGGCGTTCATGGGGTTCAACTTTTCTTTGCGGAAGGAGTGGTTCGTTCGATGTATGAATCTTACGTTTCTCGTTTGAGATTGGAAAGCGGGGGGATTACGAACCCCATGGGAATTTCCCCCCTCTTAATTCGAAAGTCTATGCAGTATTTGCATAGACTTTCAGAGTTTTTGGCGTCGCATAGACTCGAGAAGTGCACCAGGCTTAGAAGTTCGTTTCTACGCCCTTTGGCAACAGCAACTGTCCAGTCTTTTGCTGAGTCACGTTAGCTGGGTTGAACTGGGTGTAGTTGAAACCGAAGTCTGTTGTGCGGCTGCTGTACTGTGGGATACGTCTCCAGCCTTGACCGAACTCAGTTGCCTGTTGGGCAGTCAGGGCGGCGATGCCGTTGTTACGGGTGTCGCTCAGACCGAAGTCTTGAATTGACGAACCTGTCGAGATTCTCTGTCCACCGAGTTTCAAGCGCTGTCCACCGCCCAGGTCGATCGAGCTGTTGCGCAACTCTGTGCCTGCGGAAGTGCCTTTGTCGAAACCGTTACCAGTTGGAACACCGAATGGGAGACCGAAGCCTGCCAGTGGGCCTACGCGGGTGACTTCATCCTGGATGCCGCCAGCAGCTCCGCTGCCTGCGCCCAGTGCCATGTGACGTCCACGCAATTCGTACTGGTGTGTAGTTTGTCCGCTGCGGCGTGTCTGTGGGATCGATGTGCCATAGCCGCCTGTGCCTGGCAGTCCGCCTCCACCCATGATGTTTGTCTCGAGGGCTGGATTGAACGTGTTGGCATATGGCGCAATGTTCAACATGCCAGGGTCAGCGCCAGGTGTCGATGGAGGTGCTGGGATCAGTCCGGTCAACGCAGGTCCCAAGACTCCAGGAGGAGAGACGAGAGCTGGTGCGACAGGCAAACTGATACCTGAACTTCCCTGGTCGATCTGGTTAGCTGGAACAGCTGGAATCCAGGGCAATAGCGTTGATGGTCCACCCATACCTGGCGTTACGCCGGCTGGGGTAGCGCCGTCTCCAATCGCCGGAGGTGCACCCTCTGCGGCAGGGATGCCTACGCCAGTGCTCTGGGCGCCGGGGATAAGTGGCGTGCGCAGGGTTGTCGTACCCTGGGCGAATGACGGAGTGCTCAGTACCGCGCCCAGCGCCAGTGACGCGAGGGTTGCCTTTAAAATCTTAACGTTCAACATGGGTGTGGCCTCCTGAGCCTTTTTGATTGGAGTCGCAGTTTAGCTGCGGACGGGTGGGCGAAAACTTCGAAAACTTAGTGGTCGGCTATTGTGGCGCGTGCGCGCAGGTTTGGTCCTTTGAAAAGTGTGCGATTACCGTAGAGACTTTGGGTGGTCTGAGCGCCGGCGAGATTGGAAGAGCGGTTGCCACCTGCCCCTCCTTGATTGCCTCCGACGGGACGCGGTCCGTCCTGCGAGGTCTGGGGTTGCATCTTCAAATCCGGCTTCTGAGATAGCGGTTCTCCGAAATCAGTCAGCGAGGAACCGTATCGTTTCAGCCCAAGGTCGCGTGTCGTTTGACGACCTGACCTTGACTGAGGAGCCTGGTCTCCAGGAAATCCTCCGCCTGAGTTAATTGGCACTTCAATTGCAGCAGGAGAATTGCCGTTCATCGACTGCGGTAGCATGCCTGGATCCGCACCTGGTGTGGAAGGTGGTGGCGTCAAATATGGTGCCACCATGGAGTTCACACCACCACCTGAACCTCGGTCTAGCGGGCTCATTGGCGGAAGCGGTACGTCTGATGGAGGAGGAGGATTGTACATTCCTTGCATGCCAGGAGTGACGCCCATCGGTGCATATCCACTGCCTATCGGAGGCGGTGCACCCTCTGGCGCAGCTTGACCAGCAGCGGCATTTGGTGCGCCATCGATCAACGGACTACGCAAACTTTGAGCGTGAGCAACAATCGCAAAACCATTAAAGAACACCGCTGCAACAAGTGCAAACAGTGCTGATTTGAGGCTAAACGAGGTGCTGGTCATCATTTCTCTGTCATGGTCGGGAGTGAAACAGCTTAGATCTGCTGTAGCGTGACACTAAGGTAGCTTTTGCGCGGGCGAATGTCTTGGGTGAGACTACGCACAGCCATGGGATTTCTCCCACTGAGATGCAAAAACCTTAGTCTTCCGACAAGCGTTCGCTATATCTATACAGTTCGTGACCTTCCGGCACAGTCACTGCCTTCCAACTTCCAGTCACAGTGCCTGTCGCCATCACGTCCATGCGCTTCAGTTCTTGATAGCGCCTGAGACTCTGCAACAAGCGCGCGTAATTCTGCTGCATGCGCACCGTGGTTGGATGCTGCTCGCCGAGCTGTCGTTTGCAGATAGAAAGCGCTTCTACATAATAAGGCTCGGCTTGCTCCAACTTATTCTGCATGTGATAGAGCGTCGCCATGTTCTGCAAAGCGCAGGCGACGTCTGGATGGTCTGGAGGAAAATTCGACTTATATAAGGATAAGTATCGACTGGCGAAATTTTCGGCCTCGTCATATTTTCCCTGGAAATAATTGACCTTGGCGAGATTGTTGACGGTCGATGCAATATGCAAACTCGTTGGTGGCAAGACGCGAGTTTTGATGATCAGTGCATCACTATACAAAGATTCGGCGCGATCGATGTGTCCGAGTCGACAATAAACATCTGCAAGGCGTTCAATCGACCCGACGAAGCGCTGACTTTCGCGACCGAACTTTTCGGCTTTGCGAATCACTTCAATCCATTGCCGCTCAGAATCGGCGAAGCGGCCGTCCTGGAAAGACTGCTCGGCGACATTGCGACTGGCTTCCCAGTCAGCATCGGCATTGGCAACTGCGGAATTCGGCGCAGGCGCCGCAGTCAAATCGCGCTGCGACCAATTCAACTCTTTCATCGCTTGAGTGACGTTGATTTGTTTTTTGCGTGCGTAATCGAACAGAATAAATGCATGTTCAGCGGTCATGCGCCCGGCTTCCATCATGGCGTTGCAGCCAGCCGCGAGGTGCAGATAATTGGAATCGCAGATATCCGTCATCAACAGCATCTGCAGCATCATCTGCGAATTGTCTCTTCCCATTTGCAGAGCTTTTTCGATATCCGAGTCAGTCACCAGGCCAAGCAATTTGAGAAATTCAGTGAAGGCAACCTTTTTGTTGTTGCCGATTTCGTTCATGCGCACTTTCTGAACAGCTTGTTGAATCGTCAGACCTTCGCGGTCCATCAAAAACATCACGCGTGTCGCATCTTGCTGCGAGCACTGATTGGAAATAATCATCTCTTGCAATTGCAGCGCATTTTCCAAGAGGGCGGGAGTGCAATAGTGCGAATCGACGAGCACTTGCCCGAGCAATTTACCGGTGCTAACGCTGACTTCGATGGCGTTGCTCAGCTGCGGCTTTGTGATGGTGCCAGCGGCGATGAGCAATTCGCCTAACAAAACCGTTCGCCTATCTGGCAATCCGTAGAAATCTCGTTCGACTGGCTGCTGAGCGCCACTGGATGTGTTTCGGCGAGAGTTTGATTTTAAAGATTTGATCGCTTGCTCGCGCGTTACTCGCCCATTTCTCAACAGCGACTGCGCGTTTAAAGTGGCAGTCAGACCAGCTTCTGAAATCATTCCTGAAAGAACGAGTGAACGACCGAAGGGCAATCCCGTCTCTTCGCTTTGCTTGAGCGCCGTGTTTAGCTGCGCTTGCGAGATCAATCCACACTCGATGAGCAACTCGCCCAGTTTGTTAGCCGAGGAATCATCAGGCTTTTCGTAGCCAATTTTGTTCAGCGCATCTTCAAGAGTTGGATGCTCACCGGCTGCAACGGCTTGCAAGGCCCGTTTTGCCAGATCTGGATGAACGCTGTTGCTCTTGAGCATCGTCTGACAGTGAACCGACGCGTCGAGCAGCGGCTCCTTGATATATTGCGACAGCACAAGCACCCGACCGAGCGCGAGCCCAGTCTGGTCGACGATTTGCAGAGCCGCTTCCAATTTCTTGCGCTCAACCAACCCGAGTTCAACTAACAGCTCGCCAAGCCGTAAATCTTCGCTGATTGCGGGTCCATCACGATTGCCTTCTGGCATTGTTCCTCGAAAAGGCGGCATTGCGGGCATATAGCGGGAGGTACGTCAGCCAAAATGACGTACAGTTCAAACATATCATTCCCGTTTACGCGCCGCCCTCACGCTTTAGGACCCTGCGCCTGTGTCCAATAATCCACTAATTTTTGGATATCTAGCCGTCTACCAACACAAAAGAGTTTGTTCATCGGCCAAGAGGCGGCAACTTTGTATTTTGATAAACCTAAGGTTTGTTCGCTTTCGCTGGGTTGGATTCGAGTGTCCTCAACGCAGACATCCCTTTTTGAGTGCAACGCAAACACTGCATTCCTTTATAAGGTCGATGGCATACTTCGCACAAAGCTGCTACCAAACGTGGACCGGTAGCCGTTTGGTCGGGAAGATTGCTGGTTGATGCAGTGCCCATCACCTTGGCCATTTCGACAGCTTCTGGCTTGCGACCTTGCTCACGAAGCAGACGCACCAAATGCCGAGCACTCCACTGCGCCTCTGGAACGCCCAGTCCAAGTGTATCCTGAAAGATCATCAGCGCCTGCCTGAGCGAATGTTCCGCTTCATCGACCTTGCCATATTTGTACAAAGCGAACGCTAAATTGTTGTACGCGCGACCAACAACAGGGTGATTCTCACCCAGCGCCGCCACTTTCTTGTGCAGCGATTCACGATAAAGCGGCTCGGAATCCTGATGACGCCCTTGCTTGGCAAACAAGTTCCCGAGCCCATCTAGACACATACAAACCATCTGAGGTGACTGCGCGTCTTCAGCCTGACGAATCGCCAGCCACCAATTATCTTCAGCTTCTTCAAAGCGAGACTGCTCTGCAGCCTGTTCCGCTGAGAGCTTGTACTGGCTCCACTTTTCCCGACAAACTCGAGCGTCCATATTTCCTATCAACGGGCACCATATATGGTGAGATAACGGACCGTGTCCGCATCACTACCCTCGATGCAACTTCTCCGACAATCGCCAAATTGTCTCGAAATATCGTCCTCCTTTCATTCATTATAGTGAGTCTGGTTGACATCTGGGAAGGTTTGCTCATAAATTCGTCCAGGCTTGGCTATCGGGATGATTTTCGTTTCGTTTTTGGGGGATGAAATTCGAATTTACTGGACTGCCTGGGGAACAATTGGGTATATTGCAGACGGGTAAGCCATGGGCGAACTCAAATCGGATCTGACTGTTTCTGGGACATCAGTCAAAATGCAAGACGGTGGAGACTCTACACCTAAAGGTGCGGAAGAATCTGGCAATATCAAGCCAGAGCAAGATTCCGAGCAGGTTAGCGCGGAAAATTCTCAGTCAGACCAGCCTGAAAAAGTCTACGATTACTATCATCAACACTTTGGAGTTGCGCTTGCCGCTGGAAGCCAAGACGTGCGCAATGCGGAGGCTGGCAGCCGAGCGGCTTATGCTTCGACAGCAGAAGTTGCTGATAAACCTGCAACGCCGACCGGTGAAAAAAGTGCTTCCTGGAACGCTCTTAAGAGTTTGATTCGTTATCAAACCTCGACAACCAAGGAGCCTGAGCCGCAGGCGCCTTTTACAACGTCTGGTGATAGTTTTGAAGCGCAGTGGTTGAGCAAATCGTCAGATGATTTGCCGGCGCTCCGTGCAGACGCTGCACCTGAGCCAGAAGCTGTGAGACTGAAGTGGACACCAATGGTCGACAATGTCCCCGAAACTCAATGGAGTGGATCCGAGGAACAGCAAGTCGAAGTCGAAGCCGAAAGCGCTGCCCATGAGCCAGAAGTTGCTGACGCAGTTGAAAGCGCACCGCAAGTTTTGCAAGGTGTTGACACAAATGAAAGCGCAGCGCAAGAGGTGAAGCCTCAAGCTGCGCAGTTGAGTTACGAAGAAGCGCTTGCTGCAACGGCTCGCGGCGAACATACTGCTGTAGAAGTAGCGAAATCTGGAGAAGAACCAAAGCCTGTAGCGAAAAAAATATTTGGTAAGCCAGCGCGAATGGTTCGGAAACCTATCGGACGGCCGGACTTCAACCAGGACAAAAGTTACGAAGATGCTTTGGCAGCAACTGCGCGCGGTGAAAAACCTGCTGTTCCTGCTCCGGTTCCATCGTTCGAATCGTCCACAGTTATGGACGAAATGAACGAACTTTTGGATTCGGTGTCCGAGCCAACAGTATCAAGTAGCGATAGCGCACAAGTTCAGGATTCAGCAGATGTAAATGTTGCGGAGGAATTAGCTGCGAGCAGCGCGGCGGAAGATTCAGAAGAGCATGATGCAACTGAAGTTAGAAGCAAATTCGGTTCGCTGAACGCTTTTGCAAGAATGCAAAAACGCACCAAGGAGCAAGTCGAAACCAAAGAAGAACAATCAATCACTGGTGACATTCCAGACGAAGTGCAAGACGAAGTGCAGGCTAGAAACTGGGACACTACGCCGGTTGCAGAAGCAAAACCAGCAACTGGAGATTCAGTCATGAATCAATGGTGCTCGACCAGTACTGGCGATTCCATTCCAGCCACTGGCAATACGAATTCAGCCGCGGCTTCACTGCTTGAGGCGTTGAACAGCATACCGACACCATCAGTGATGAAAGACGGACCACCAGCTCAGACCGGTGGCGCGACGCAATCTAAATTTTCGCTAGCCACTCCAAAACCTGCCGGTTCAGAAAGTTCGAGCCTGACACCAGATACGATGCGGCAACAAGCTTCGCGTACGTCGTGGTTGAAAGCTGCTTCGGAATACTCTTCGTCAGTCATCAAAGCAGTCTCTGACCAGATGAAAATGCTCAACCAAAAACCGAAGAAGACCACCCCAGAAAGCCCTGAGTTTCGAACTGCAGAGCTTCCAGACCAGTCTAATGAAGAAAGATAATTTGTAGTATAGAAGCCTTCCAGACTCGCTCCACGCTCGTAGTACGAAAGTCTGCAATACGCGCTTCATACTTGTAGTACAGAAGTCTGCTACTCTGAGACTCATCAAAGCCCGTCGGGTGGTCTTTGAACAACGAGGGAGAGCACAATGCGTCCACTACCACAACAAATGAAGTCAACTTTGCTAGCGCTGACACTTTTGTCAGTTTGCAGTTCGTCTGCGTTGGCGAAAGATCCAACTACAGGCGGCAAGATGTCTACTGCGAATACACAAGACATTATCAATACGCTGAGAGTCGAAGGGAAATTCCACAAGATGCTTGAAGGTCTGAGCAACGCCTTCGACTTGGACAATACGCTCAAGGGCAAAGGTCCTTTCACTGTTTTCGCAGCAGACGATAAGGCGTGGGGAAAAATCAACCAAGCCGATCAAGATACTTTGTTCAACAACAAAAACAAGATGGCGCAGGTCCTCAAGTATGAAATCATTCCCAACGCAAAACTAGACAGCAAAGCACTTTCAGCGATGTCGTCAGTGAAATCAATGGAAGGTCATGAAATCAAATTGTCTATGAAAGACGATAAAGATGCGAAAATCGCAGGACTGTATGCTGACAAGGCACACGTAAAAAGTGCAGATATCATGTGCAGCAACGGCATCATCCACATCGTAGATCAGCCGTTGATGCCACAATTAGCTCAATAGCCTGATCACTGCGCGGAAAGTTATTCCGTTCAATAAAAGTCAAAAATATGCGCAGGAAATTCAAAATCCCGCGCATTTTGTTGAGCATATATGGTGCGCGAGCTGGATAGTGCTGGCCGCGACCAATCTTGTTACTTGCCCCAGGTAAAGAACAATGCAATGGCTGCTACCGTCATCGCGGCTGTTGATGCCCATCCGGCGAAGTTGGTCATGCGACTGTTCACCTTGTCGCCCATGATCTTTTCGTTATTAACGACAAGCATAATCAGAATCAGAAGTGGTGGTGCCACCAGTCCATTTATGACAGCAGACCAGAACAATGCAGATATCGCATTCATGCCGAAGAAATTCATTGCCATTCCGATGATTGTCGAAATTGCAATTACGGCATAAAACTGCTTAGCGCGATACGGTTTCTCATCCAATCCGTAACGCCATCCGCATGCTTCGGAAACGGCATAGGCAGCCGATCCCGTCAAAATGGGAATAGCGAGCAGTCCCGTACCGATCAGACCGAGGGCAAGGAGTAACTCAGAGAATTTGCCTGCCACTGGTACCAGAGCTTTTGCAGCATCGGTCGCCGATGTGATGTGTGTTTGTCCGTGTGCATGAAGAGTTGCAGCGCAAGTGAAGATGATGAAGTACATGACGGCATTGGAAAGACACATACCGGCATTGACGTCCATCGCCGCCACTTTCAGCTCTTCATGAGACGCGCCGCGTCGCTGCCAGAGCGCTTTCTTACCCTCACTCTTATCTTCTTCGACTTGTTGACTGGCTTGCCAGAAAAATAGATACGGTGAAATAGTTGTGCCAAGGATGGCTACAAGCGTCGAAACATATTGCGCAGTAGGTTTGAAAGACGGAATAAATGTGGCCTTTAAAACCTCCATCGCATCGACATGCACGAAAAATGCGGTAGCAATGTAAGCAAACAGAACGACTGTTAGCCACTTAAATACGTTGACGATCAGTTTGTAGGAACCCAAGAATTGAATCACTAAAATGCCTACTGATACGAGAAAAATTGTAGGCAAGATAGGCACAGGGTGGAGCAACTGGATTGCAGCGGCTATGGCACCAATATCAGCACCAACATTCAAAGTATTAGCGATAAAAAGTGCAACAACGGCTATATAAAGAATCGGTCTGGGGTAGTTTTTCCTCAAAACACCTGCCAGTCCCTGACCTGTAACCATGCCGATTTTGGCGCAGCTGTACTGCACTGCAGCTATCATCGGCAATGTGACGATTGCCAACCATAGAGTCGAGAAACCCAGGGATGCTCCGGCGACTGAGTATGTACCGATACCAGACGGGTCGTCGTCCGAGGCACCAGTGATCAACCCAGGTCCGAGAACCTGGAAAAACCGTTTGAGCGGGTTTTTCTCTTCTAGAGCTTTCTGCCGCGGAGTCAGCTCGCTAGTATTGGGGGGTGCTTCAGCATTCATTGTTTGCATCCTGCGGCAGACGCCGCTGTTGTACTCTCCCCGGACCATAGCTGGGCAGGGCTTGCCTTTTGGAACCTTGACAGAATCTTGATGAAAGCAGACCGAAAGAAACCCCGAAAGGTTCCCTGGTTGTGCAATCTAGAAAGCGGCAGAACTTAACCGCTTGGTTCAAGATTGCTCACAGTAACGTCGCACGCACCGGGACGTTTGCCCCAGGACGTCAGGCGAATCGACGGTAGCCCGCCCGGCAGTACACTCCGCTCGCAGCCTCGTGCCCTCAGCACACTCCACTCCGCCGCCCGGGCTCGGCTCAATTTAATCGCCTGACCCTATAGGAACGGGTAACATCACGGCGAAAAACATTTACACCATTTCGTTAACGCGCAAAGGTCATTACCCAGTCCGGCAGAAATCGATAGTATTGAGATACAAGCAGCGGGTTGGGCGAAACCAACAAATCGGTGATTCGGTAGTTACGGCAAGTGAGCCGAGAACGCCTGCCTCTACACGCGGTTGACACTTCAAGACAAGGAAAAGACACATGAGAAACCGTAATCAGAAGGGCGAAATGAGCGATATCGGACTAGCGATCCTTTCAATGGTTGCAACGTTCGGATTTTTCACGGTAGCCCTTTTGGGCGGTTGCTCAGCGCTCCTCAAATGCACGTTCGGATACTAACCGACCGGTTTCGGGTGAATTGAGTTGCAGTGCCCCGCTGGCAATCAAATGTTAAATGCCACCAGATGGCACCGCCGAGAGTGCACCAACGCACAAGTGAGAAACTTATAACTTCACCAGAAAGGCACCATAATTATCACCATAAATGGTGCCGGACCTTTTAGTCTAAATCGATCGTATGCCGCACTGAATATGGTGCGACACAAGTTTACAAGAAGATACAAAGTTCTCGAACTTTATAACAAAAACTTTGCCTTTTCCGTCGACCTTACGGGTGGTGGCATAAAAACAGATTGCAAAAACCCAGAAATTGTCGCTATTATGGTGGCGAGAAAGGGGGGGCACCGTGAGCAATTCAGAAGCTATAAACCACGATTTACTATCAAATTCGGCGTCTCAACATAATGACGCTCTTGATACAGAAGGGCTCGAACATATATTCCGCTGGGCATCAGACATGGTGGCGGAAGGTGAAGACGCTCGCGTAAAAATTGCCCGCGAAAGACGAGTTCGCAGACAAGTGCTCGAAGTCGTTCAAAAAGCGCGCGAACAAAAAGTTCTAAAGGAAGCGAGCGACGAAACTGCCTACTTGCAACGCCGAGTGATCGCGTTGTTGCAAAAGATGCAAGAAGTTACCGAAGAAAACAGCTTGCTTCGTCAAATCACAATTAGCCAGTACTACGCTCTGGATCGAATTCCAGTGCTGGAAGAAGAAATTAAGAGCCTGCGGGGCATGGACTACGAGCGTGAAGCTGCCGTAGCCGAGCGTCGATATCTTATGGATGCGTTGGCAAAATTGAAAGCTGATCGAGACTTCCTCGATGAGTTATTGACGTCTGCCGAAGAAGAGAATGCACGAGTTGCTCGACTTCTCTCTGAAGCACGCGCCGAACTTGCAGATTTGAAAGAGCGTAAATGGTGGCATTCACTCTACAGAATTTTTAGACCTTAACTGATCTAGCACTCGCCGGTTCAGGATCCTAACCAAAAAAGGGCGCTCTATCGAGCGTCCTTTTTATTCTCGATCGCGAATCTTGCCTTCGAATCCGCGACCAGTGGGTTCGTAATACTTAGTGCCTTCCAACTCTTCGGGCATGCACTTCATGTCAGCTTTGCCTTCCTCGTAGTCGTGCGCGTACTTGTAGCCTTTGGAGTATCCCAATTCTTTCATCAGCTTGGTTGGTGCATTTCTCAAGTGCAAAGGCACCGGATGCTGACTCATATTCAAAGCATCTTGGGCGGCCATGTTGTATGCCTTGTAAACGGCGTTAGATTTAGGTGCGCTAGCCATATAGACAACAACCTGCGCAAGCGCGATCTTACACTCGGGCATGCCAATCAATTCCACTGCTTGCATAGCGGCCACTGCCTGAGTTAAAGCAGCTGGTGCAGAAAGTCCAATGTCTTCAGAAGCGAATCTGACTAGTCGGCGTGCCACGTAGAGAGGTTCTTCACCCGCCTCGAGCATGCGCGCGAGCCAGTATAAACTCGCATCAACATTCGAGTTACGCATAGATTTATGCAAAGCGGAGATCAAATTGTAGTGGTGCTCACCATCTTTATCGTACTTGAGCACCGCTTGCTGAATAGCCGATTTGATCATCGGCTCGGTCAATGATTTAGCGCCTTTTCTCTTAGATAGAAGCACAGCTAGTTCCAACGTATTCAAAGCCGTGCGCGCATCGCCAGATGAATAGATAGAGATCATGTTCAGTTGCTCATCTGTCACTTCGATTTGGTCATTTCCCAATCCTCGCTCGCGATCTGTTAAAGCATGACGCATGATCTTCTGCAGATCTTCAGCACCAAGATCTTCCAATACAAATACTTTTAAACGCGAGAGCAATGCGCTGTTGATTTCAAAAGATGGATTCTCTGTGGTGGCACCAACTAAAGAGATGGTGCCATTTTCAACGTAGGGCAAAAAAGCGTCCTGCTGCGCCTTGTTGAAGCGATGAATTTCATCCACGAATAGAACTGTGCGCCGGTGCTCGATGCTCATGAAGGCTTCAGCTTCAGCCATCACGCTTTTTATTTCTTTTATGCCAGATGTTACTGCTGAAAAAGAAGTCCAGCGACTATTGGTTTGATTGGCGATGATTCTCGCTAATGTAGTCTTTCCAACACCGGGTGGTCCCCACAGAATGAATGATGTGATCTGGTCGATCTCCACCATCTGTTTCAACACACCATCTTCTGCCAGCAATTTTTCTTGACCGACAAACTCGTCTAAATTGCGTGGACGCATTCGGTCTGCCAGCGGAGTCTTCTGGTTGATCGAGGTGCTCATTCAGACTCGCCCAACTTGTCAAGATCTTGTGGCTTTATCAGATATCTGGAGTTGAACGCTTTTAGCTTGTTTCGATATTCCTGGCCGAGTTTGTCCATCGCCTCTTGATGTTTCAGCGCGTCAGCCTTTCGCTTTTCTCGCATATTGGCTCGAAAATCGCTGCGCGAGGCGATATCGTTGCGGAAGGCTTCAGCATCTTCAAGAGCCTTCTCACCGCGCACGACTTCAGCTTCTTTCAATTGCTCTTTGGCTTTGACGCGTTCAATTTCTCGCGCTCTTAAAGTTGCGAGATATCTTTCCTTCTCTGCCTCGCGCATTGCCGCTTGCTTTTCGGTCTCTGACTTGTCCATTGTGCATCCGCCGCTTGTGATGTGCCAACACTTACATTATGACAATTCTGGTAGGTACCCGTATGATAATTCATAGCAAAGGACGAGCTAATCTCGCGGGACGTCAAGTGCGAATTGACAGAAAATAAAACAGATCTGCGCATCGGGCAACTTTTGATCGAAGCTCAAATTTTAAGAGCTCGCGATCTTAACGACGCGATAAAAATCGCCAAGATAACCAGCTTGCCGATAGGTCGCATCCTCATCATGTCAAGCTATGTGGGCGAACGTGAATTTCAAGCGGCGGTGCATGCACAATCGCTCGTGCGCGATTCCATACTTCCGTTTTCTGCTGCCATCGAAGCGCTGTGCCTGATGTCACGCAGCGAATTGACCTTCGAACAATGCCTCAATGAAGTTGGGTGGGCGCGAGCACAGGATGCCACCACAAACAAGCTCGGCTCAATGTTGCTCGATGCAGAAATCATCACGAAAGAGCAGATGGAAAGCGCGATACGCACAAGCGAAGCGACTGGTTTGCCGCTGGGACGAGTGCTGGTGTCACTTGGTTCAATCACCGATGAAACCCTCACAACAGCCTTGAACGCGCAGGTGATGGTGCGTGACCGCAAGATCGATAGAGAGCAAGCCATCCGCGGTCTCAATGCGGCTTTCATACGCAGGCAAGATCTCGAAATCGCTCTGGCAGAAAATGGTTTCTACCGTGGTCCACTAAAAAATTCGGTCCGCCTCGGCGAGCTGCTCGTGCTCGCGCAGGTAGTTCCAGCCGTCGAGATAATGAACGCACTAGAACTAGGTTTGATGCACCTCAAGCCACTGGGTAGAACTCTCGTCGACATGAATCAAATTACTGAGACAACTCTCGATGCGGCATTGCAACTGCAAGAGATGGTGTCGAATCGAACCATTGATGAAGATAATGCAGTCGCCACTTTGAAGCAATTCGTCGACACCAACACTGCGGTGATCGAACTGATTTCTCAACTTGAAGTGCCGCAGGAGCACTTCAAAATAAATGTGCGCCTGCACGACTTGTTGCGCGTCGCCAGTTTATTGCAACATAGCGATATCGAGCTTTCCGATATTCCAAAGACTGGAACCGCCAGCTCGGCAGATGCAAAGTCCTCGGCTGGCCGGCTCTTGAGCAACGGATTTATCGACCAGCGCACATATTTCGGCTGCTTGCGCTGCTACTACCTCGTCTCCAACGGATGGATGAGCATCCAGCACGCTATCATCGCCCTGAACTACTTCTCCAATCAGCAGGGCCTATCGTTTGACGAGGTGCTGCTTGAGTTAAAGTGGACCCTGCGCACAAGACCGCAGTTTCGAAGCGATAATTCGGGCAAAGGTATAGTAAGTAGTGAAGGCGGCCTGAGTCGGCTAAAATTGGGTGACATTTAGTTCGAAAGTGTCCGAAAGAAGGATCAAATGAGTCTCGACAAGAACGACCTCCGCATCGGCGAATTGCTGATCCAAGCAGAAATTCTCACGCAGAAAGATCTGGATGAGGCGATGAAAACGGCGCGCTCAACGGGTCTTCCGATTGGCCGAGTGTTGATTATGGCGGGCTTCCTTAGCGAAGGACAGTTTCAAGCGTCTGTACAAGCTCAATCGCTGCTTCGCGACAACATTTTGCCGCTGGAAATTGCGATAAAGGCGCTGTCGCATCTAGCCGACAATGAGGCTTCATTCGATGACAGCCTCAAGGCGATCGGTTGGAGTAGCACTGAAGATAAAGAGTCGAACAAGCTTGGAGAGTTGCTGTTGGACTCGCATATTCTTCCACAAGATCAGCTCGAAACAGCGATGAAAACTAGTCAGGCAACGGGATTACCGTTAGGTCGCTTGCTCATATCATTGGGTTCGTTGACCGATGAGTTGTTGGCCACGGCGCTCAATGCGCAGTCTTTGGTGCGTGCAGGCAACATTTCGCGCGCGCAGGCGACTCAGGGTCTGTTTGCCGCTCACCTGCGTCAAGCACCGCTCGAGGAGCAGAACAACGAGCCCCTACGCTTGCGAGGACCGCACCGAACGTCTATCCGGTTAGGTGAATTACTTGTCAGCGCAGGCTTGCTCACGCATCTTGAAGTTGGACAAGCATTGCAGGCTGGGCTGATTCAAGAAAAGTGGATCGGCCAAGCTTTAGTGGAAGCTGGACGGCTGACAGAACGGTTACTTGCTGATGCTCTCGCCATTCAGGAGATGGTGGCAAACGAAACCTTAACTGCAGAACAGGCCTTTAAATGTTTGAAAAAATTGCAGGCATCAGACCAGAAACTAGCTGAAGTCGTGGCGATGATGGAAATTCCGGCAAGTGAATTCAAATCGCAGGTTCGATACCACGAACTTTTAAGAGTTGCTGGAATCATCGGACAGCCTGAAATTGAGTCGATTCAAGCAGAGATCGCAAAGGCGAACTCTCCAAACTTTCAAGACGCCTTCAACATTGGGCAGGTGCTCCTGGACAAAGGTGTGCTGACTGAACGAACTTTTTATGGCTCTCTGCGTTGTTTTTTCTTACTCGCCATCGGTTGGCTGAACATGCAGCAAGGTATCATCGCGCTCAATCTATTTCACCACAGGCAGTGCACTTTTGATGAAGTGCTGCAGGAGTTGAATTGGACTGTGCGTACACACGTGCGACAACCCGCCTCAATTGCCAGCTAGATTTCTATGTTCAATGTTTGCCCTGGTTGCGGCGAATACAGCGATGACAAACAAGTTATCACCAAGAGTGGTGGCACATTCGCGGTCTGCGAAGCCTGCAATTATCAACATCCATTTAAGAGGCTGCCGCTGCTTGTTGTGACAGGTGCGAGTGGAACAGGAAAAACAACTGTCGCGTTGAGGTTGCCTACGGTGGTGACAGACTGCGTCTGCATGGAAAGCGATATTCTCTGGCAAGACGTCTTTAACAAACCTGAAGAAGATTTCAAAACATACCGAAATTTGTGGCTGCGTGTAGCAAAGAATATCGCTCAAAGCGACAGACCAGTGGCTCTGATCGGCTCGTCAACACCTGGACAGTTCGAAAAGTGCGCCGAAAGCCGCTATTTCAGCAAAATCCATTATTTGGCGTTGGTGTGCAACGAAGCTGAACTGGTGAAACGCCTGAAAGCAAGACCATCATGGCGCAGTTCTGGCTCTGAGGAATCCCTGGAAAAAATGGTCAATTTTAATCAATGGTTGATTGAAAACGCGGCCAAAACGCGACCAGTCATGACGCTGCTAGATACTAGCGATCAGACGATCGATGAGACGGTCGCAGATACAAAATCGTGGATCGAACGCAGCCTGCGAGCGTTTTAAGACTTCGGTACCGGGCTCGTCGTTATGGGTATAGATACCATACCGCACGAACGGAGCCGACCATGCCAAACTCCAACAAAACGACGAAACGCGCACTGAGATACCAATACGAGCAAGACTGGCGCGCAGCCTTGTTGGAATTAAACGCAGCTATCGATGAAGATCCCGACTATTGGCACGGATACTGGATTAGAGGCTCTGTGAATGCATCAATGGAAAACTATCTCGAGGCTATCGCCGACTTCACTAAAGTGCTGCAACAGCCTAACCGGCTAAATAGCCGCAATAAAACAGACTTGCTCCTGAGAATTGCCGCATACGCAACAAAACTTGCAGAGATGCAAAAGTCTGTACCTGCCGGGAAACAGCAAAGCAAATGTGTCGTCACATTCATTCCATCGAAAGCTGGAAGAATTGCACAACTTGGAAAATTTCTGTTCGATGCTCATGATATTGCTAAACTCAATCAGTTAATTGCCAAAGGCGCTGTTAAGGGGTCAACGGTTCGAGAGCTGACTACGCGGAAACCTTAGAAACGCGGCGAACGTAATCCAAGCGGCAACTGATTGACAGAGATAGCGGATCATGAATAAGCAGACACTGCCAAGTTTGATCGATCACTTCGGAATCGACGAAGTTTTGGTTTTCAGCGAAAACGATCACGGAGCGATCAAAGCAACGGTCAATACACCGACGTGTTCAGCCGAGGTGTATATGCAAGGAGCGCACCTCACGCGGTGGCAACCGGCAAACCAAAATCCTGTGCTTTTTCTCAGCGAGCGTTCAGCATTCGAGCAGGGAAAGGCAATTCGCGGCGGCGTACCGCTTATCTTCCCATGGTTTGGCGCTCACAAAAGTGCATCAGACAGTTCGGTCGAATTTCCATCACATGGGTTTGCACGAACATCGAATGATTGGTTGCTGGTTGGAGCTGGCCGAAGCAAAGATGATTTTATGATGACGTTTGAATTGACCGAAAGCGAGCAATCGAGAACTTTTGGATACGACAACTTCAAAGTGACTTACAAAATCGCAGTGGGCGAAGAACTCGAGTTAGAGCTGATTGTCGAGAATCATTCGAGCGAAGCAATGCAAATTGAAGAAGCATTCCATACTTATTTTGCAGTTAGTAATGTCGAGAAGATTTCGCTGATCGGATTAGTCGACACAGAATATTTGGATAAGACAGACAACTTTAATCGCAAAAAACAAATTGAGAAAGTCCTGCAATTTTCAGGAGAAACGGATCGCCCTTATCTCAACAGCGAATCCGCTGTTCAAATTGAAGACCCCGACTGGAAGCGAAAAATTCTTGTAGATAAGCTAAATTCACAATCGACAGTTATATGGAATCCGTGGAAAGAACAGACTGCGAAACTCTCTGACATGGAGCCAAATGGATGGCAACAAATGGTGTGCGTTGAAACAGCAAATTTAGGAGAAAACGCAATTACTATCCCAGCGGGAAAACATCATGCCATGCACGCACGGATTCGTTTAACGTGAGTTCTGACCCCCTACCAAGTGTAGGAATGGGGATGTTTGAGCTTTTGGTACTAAGAATTCGTAGCGAAACTTGGTAATGGGCAGTCAGCGAGTCACTCTTTGTGAGTATCAAACGTGAAGTGAGGCTGAAAACCCGTTGATATCAAGACAATCTATAACCTTATGGGTGATGGATGTTTCAGGCTAATTCGGCAATGATCGAAATGGCTATCGCCGCTGTGTCGAATTGGAGTGTCCATGCAACCTCAAAAGGTCCTGTTCGTAGATGATGACCCAAATATTAGGCGCATTGCCCAGATAGTGCTTAGCAACATTGGCAAATACGATGTACTACTGGCTTGTTGCGGCTCTGATGCTCTTTCACTGGCACAACAAACCAAGCCAGATTTGATTTTAATGGACGTCATGATGCCCGACATGGATGGTCCAACGACTCTCGTCAAACTAAGAGAGATGAATGGTTTCAACGAAGTACCAGTTATTTTTGTCACGGCAAAAGTTCAAAAACACGAACTACATATTTACACTCAAAATGGAGCTTTGGGCGTCATAACCAAGCCGTTCGACCCAATGAACTTATGCGCCGACATTGACGCGCTACTCCACAGCTCAGTATCAGGGGGTCAACCGAACATGAAGGTGCAGTGTTGAACAACATCGCCATGATTAGTGCAACCCTCGCCTGGATCGGAATGATCGTGATCGGCACCACTATAAGTGCGACCTACGAAAACAGACCTGGCGACCAGGGATACGCACCGACTTTTGCAGTCTCAAAACATGATGTCGAACAAGCAAAAGTATCGAAGACAAAGTTTCACATCATTATGTTCGTACATCCCAAGTGCCCGTGCAGCAGAGCTTCTATCTCAGAGCTGCGCAATTTGATGGAAACCTTTCCATCTCTAAAGGCGACAGTCTTTTTCTATAAGCCAGCTACAGCCAAGAGTGGATGGGAAAAAACCGAACTCTGGAAAACAGCTTCGGCGGTTGAAAACATTACCCCGCAAATTGACATCGATGGACAGAAAGCCAAGTCATATCGCGTGGTCACATCAGGAGAAGTGTTGCTCTACGATGCTTCTGAGCGACTGGTGTTCAGTGGCGGAATAACCGGGGCCCGGGGGCACGTTGGTGACAACCTTGGTGAGGACACGATCGAAAAGATATTGACCAAACATTTCAACACCGCAGGACAAAAATTCAGTGCGCCGGTTTTTGGTTGTCGAATCATGAAAGATGGCACCCAGGTCTGTAGCGCCAAAAGTCTATAAATTCAAGGCTTCAACAGAAAACGCTTTAACAGTTTAAAAGTCACACTTTCAGGTCATTCCATGAAACTGATGTTTCCGCATTTCACACATCGTAGGGACAAAAACAGTCCCCGCGGGTGATGTTCGCCACAGTTGTTGCGGTTCATAGTAGTTGTAGCAGTGCAAATAGGGTCAAACATTTGTATTCAGCAAGCGACAATCTAGTCACCGAACGAAGAGCGGAATATCTCTTTGAAGAAGACCGCTCAGACTTATTTAAGCGCGTCGACAAGCTGTTTCTTGTGCTGTTATATTTTGAATGGGCATTGGCGACAGTGATAGCATTTGCCCTCTCTCCACAGACGTGGGAGGGTCCACAAGCATCGGTGCACTTCCATGTCGTCGAAGCGTTCCTATTCGGTGGAGCACTGATCAGCCTGCCGACAATCGCAGTCATCCAGAGCAGTGGAAAAACTCTAACCAGGCACATCTTAGCAATTGCGCAGATGGTCATGTGCGGTCTACTAATTCAATTTACTGACGGTCGCATCGAATCGCACTTCAGTATCTTTGGCTCTCTTGCATTTCTAGCGTTTTATCGTGACTGGAAAGTGCTGATAACGGCATCACTGGTAGTGGCGCTCGATCACTTCTTCCGCGGGGCATTTTGGCCGCAATCCGTATTCGGTGAAATTACGACGACCCCATGGCGTACAGTCGAACATACCGCTTGGGTCATTTTTGAAGACCTATTTTTGATACCAGCCTGTCTCCAGAACGTCCAAGAGATGCGCAGCATTGCCTACAGACAGGCGCTGTTAGAAGCTGCCAATATATCGATTCAAAGAGACAACGAGGCGAAAATGCACGCATTAGTCGACGGTGCAGTTGACGGCATTGTCACACTCGACGAAGAAGGAATGATAGAGTCACTCAACAAGGCTTTCGCCCGTATGTTTGGCTATTCCGAAAAGGAACTTCTCGGCAAGGATGCAGCATTTTTATTCGATAGCCTCGACTTAAAAACACTTTTGGAAAGCTCTAGAACCGTTTCAAATTCGCCGCTAGAGATATTCATGAAACCTCGAGCTGGAAGCTTGATACCAGTCGAGATCAGCATCAGTGAAGTTCATTTGAACGAGCAAACATTCTACACCGCGATTATCCGCGACATTAGTGAGCGCAAAGAAGTCGAATTGCGAGTCAGTGAGTTCTACTCAGTTGTGTCACACGAATTGCGAACACCGCTGACATCAATTCGCGGTGCGCTTGGTCTTGTTGAAGGAGGCATTGTCGGTGACGTGAGTCCCGAAGTACTTGAACTCATTACGATCGCTCGCAGCTGTTCCGACCGTCTGATCAGATTGATCAACGATATACTTGACCTGCGCAAAATCGAAGCAGGAAAAATACAACTGCGACTAGCTCCAGTCAGACTGTCTGAAATTGTCGAAAAGACAGTGGCTGGTATCGACGGCTATTCAATCGAGAAAAATGTTTCTGTAGTTACTGCTGTAGATTTTGATGCGAACCTGGACGTCGATGCTGACCGCATCATCCAGGTGCTTACCAATCTTTTGTCAAACGCAATTAAGTTCTCGGATCCCGGTCAAACGGTAGAGCTGAAGGTCGTTCATACAGAGAGCGAGTGCATCAGAGTGAGCGTCATCGACCATGGAATCGGAATGGACGAAAGTGAACAGCCGAAGCTGTTTACTAAATTCCAACAGCTGGATTCATCAGACAGTCGAAAATCTGAAGGCACCGGATTAGGGTTGGCTATATCAAAGGCACTGGTCGAAAATCACGGCGGAACAATTGGATTCAATAGCAAGAAAGGAGCCGGAAGCGAATTCTGGTTCGAGTTACCGATGGCACTTTCACAGTTAGTTCCTCGTCAGGCAACCAAGGCCGACCCTGACACCGCATCCGATGCCAACATCAGAAATAGCCAAATTCTGCCGATAACCGATTCGAAGTCAAACGGCGAAGAGAACAAAAAGCGCAAGAGAAAAAAAAGGGCTCCTAAAAGTTCTTCTAGCAAAAGCAGGGCGGAGTCAGTCAAATGTCGACCAAGTGTACTGATTATCGAAGACGACGATGACACCAGAAAAATTGTTGGAGCCCAGCTAAGGTCGATCGATCTCGAGTGCATTGAAGCAAACAATGGTGCTGTTGGCGTAGAGATGGCTCAGTCTTTCATGCCAGATCTGATCGTGCTCGATTTAGGGTTGCCGCAATTCGACGGCTTTGAACTCGTCTCCATGTTACGCTCGGAAAAGGTCGGAAACACAGCGCTGCTCGTTTACACGGGGCGGGATCTCACTTACGACGAGCGCTCGATGCTTTCGTTAGGAACAACAAAACACCTGACGAAATCAACATGCTCTATGAATGAATTTCTCACTTCAGTCAAAGAACTCTTGCTAATCGACAGTTCGCAGCCAGAAATCAAAGCCAATGCGCCAGGTTGTTGACATTTTGCAGCTGGGTCTACAGGCACCCTCAGTTTTAAAAACTTTGCCTCTACCAACACGAATTTGTTTAACAGCTTCTTACTGTCTTCACCAACTAGGATTTGTTTTCACAAACCGACTTAAGATCATAAATCCAGCGGTTGTAAGAGATGCGAAAAATAGCATCAAACCAACAAACCATGAGACGGGACGATAGCGGAAAACAACTCGGTGTTCACCCGGGTTCAGAAGCACCGCGCGCATGACTCCGTCAGCTAGATAGACTGTGGTTGGTTTACCATTATCAAATGCTTCCCAGCCAGGGTAGAATCCGTCCGTTATAACAAGCGCTGATGGGGCTCCGGCATTTGCGTTGATTTTAATGTATTCGTTTTGATCGACTTCCACTTCAGCGTAGTTGCTGAGAATTTTTGCTGGTGCAGATGTTGTTGGTTCTGGTTGCGTTCCGACTACGATGACGTCGTGCGTCGGATCATATTCATTAGTGTCAGAGCGGTTGATGAACTTGAGCGCAGCATCGCGGGTCGGCAAAAACTTCAAGTTTTGAATTACCGATACACGCGGTCGAATGTGCACGATGGTGTAGAGCCGAATATTCAGAACTGGATCTTCTTTGAGAACTTCAAAGTAACGTTTATCCAGAACTGGAACGGGTGTCCATGTTCCATCGTCAGACTGCGTTTCCATCATAGTTTCGACGTAAGCTGTGCTGGTCGCCTGACAATATCGATAGAGCGGAACATCCGACTTTCCCAGAGGATGTTGCACCGAAGTCAGCGAAGAGCGCGGCAGCAAGCCAGTGTCTATGAAAAGCGAATTCCAGGTCGGAATGATGCTGATACCATTGCTCGACTGGATGTGTGCGTCAATAGTGGTATTCGGTCGAAGAATTTGTCTGCAATAACCTGAGAACTTTTCGTCCAAATCATTGTTCGAAGAATTGACTAACGATTTTGGTACCACCAGAGAATTATCGACCAAAGACAATACACGGAAGTTCTGCGGACCGAGCTGACAGTGACTTTTAATCAGCTCCGAGACCGTTGATGTTTGTCTATAAAACTGCGCTGGAGCTAGCGGAGTCAAAAGTGTTTTGTCGTTCAAAACAAAACTCGCAGTAACAACGGCAAGCAATACAATCTCTGTGAACCGATTTTTCAGGAGTAAAATCGCAGCGGTAATCAAACCACCCAGAGCAGAAAGCATCAGTCCCTTCATTAGCACATGATGACTTGGAGTAAGAGTCTGCACATTCGTGTTCACGACTTGCGATGCGAGCAGAATCATCGTCCAAAACACGACAAGACTGAAGACATTGGAACGTTTTGCGACTCCACTAAAAACAGATCTCCAACCATTGGCGGCCATGACTAGCAAACCGAGCAGTGCAAAAATCGCTAATTTGATCGGATAGCGCAAGACATTCTGTTTATCGATGAGCTCACCAACAGGTCCAAACTGACCCAGAGCGGCAATTACGGATAGAAAAACCAACGCTAGCCAAGGTAAGCTGTGCTTCCAATTCTTGGGCAGCGATAGCGCCGCTAACGTCAGCACGGGAGCTCCAACAAACAGCGAAGTGATATAAGGAAGTGAACCGGGATAGGTGACGAGATCAACGGGGCTGAGCATATTGATGTGTCCGAACGGTTGCGTGATCAACAACGTCAGCCAGTCGACCAAACCAGCGCTCCAGAAGCTGCTTTTCAGAACACTGAACTGCAAGGCTGTAGGACTGTTCAGAACCAACTCGATTAATGGAATGTATCCAAATGACGCAAATCCGACTGCAATGATAAATGCAGCCGCCACCATGAACGGTGCTCTCAGTCGCAACGAACCCAAGTCACTGATGAAGTACGCAAGATAAAGAACACACGCTCCGACTGAAATCTCAGGACGACCGGCGCTGAATTGTAATCCCATAAACACAGAAAGCAAGCCACATTGCCACCACTTGGGCGACGAGCAAATCAAATCTAACATCAGCAATGTTGCAGGAATCCAAGCCGCCGATGCCATCAACAACAGGTTGATCGAACATCCGAACATGTACCCGCACAACATGTAGCCCAATCCAAAAAACACAGCTGCCATAAAATTTACCGGCTCAAATCGATAAGATTTAAGCTGCCATAAAAATCCTCCCACTCCCGCAAGCAGCAAGTGGATGAATATGAACAAACCTGTGGCCACACCGAACGGCAACCCGAGACCGATTGCTGATGGGAAGTACACCATCGGCCAGGTAACGGCGATTTGCGGCACTCCATTTAGAACCCACGGATTCCACAACGGAAACTTGCTGTTGTGCTGCCAGAACTCGCTGATGAACGTCGCGGCGGGTTCATTGTTGTAGGTGATATCGGCAAGAAAGGGCGTTTTTCCAAAAAACAAAAGCGGGCTCAAAAGCCCGATGGAAACAGCGCAGTAAAAAATTACAACAAGCGCAATGGCGCGGCGCTGATTCACAATTTTGCCATGTTATTTGCTAAACAGAAACATAACCTGAGGAAGTAGCGAAAGCAAAAACGAACCGATCATCAAAACGACCAGTACCTTGACGAACACCTTGTTATGTTTTCGGAAGAATTCCATGAGCCTGTTAACCTCTGTTCAAATTATTCTCGCACCGTTGCGCTTACTGGTCTACAGGAATATCTGAATCTTTACTAGTCTCGTCTGGGTGGAGCTTGGAAAAGATGCTACTGGCAACACTTTTGGGAAGCTTCGGAACGGCCGTCATTTCTTCTAAACTGGCTGCTTTAATTTTATCGAAAGAGCCAAAATAGTCCAGTAGAAGCTTGCGTCGAGCGGGTCCGATGCCGGGGAGAATATCCAAATTGGAGGATATCGTGCGCTTGGCTCTCAAGGCGCGATGGTAGGTGATAGCAAACCGGTGAGCCTCATCGCGAACGCGTTGCAACAGATGCAGCGCTTCACTACGCCGCGGCAGCAAAAATGGCTGCGAATTATTTGGCTTGTAAACCTCTTCTTGTTTTTTCGCCAGACCGATTATGTCGATAGGTGGAACGTTGGCTTCGGCAAGCGCCTCGCAAGCAGCTCCTAATTGCCCCTTGCCACCATCGATGATAATCAAGTCAGGAAGTGGTTTTCCTTCAAGAACCAACTTCGAGTATCTTCGCCCTACCGCTTCTTTCATCGAAGCAAAATCGTTCGCTTCACCGATGCCCTCAACGGTGCGAATTTTGAAGCGACGGTAATCTGATTTTTTTGAAAGTGCATTTTCGAAAACGACCATGCTGGCTACGTTATCAGTGCCCTGGATGTTGGAAATATCGAAACATTCTATGCGCCGAGGTTGCTTCGACAGACCCAAATGTTCCTGCAACGTCGACATCGTCAGAGCTACTTTTGCGTCTTCTTCAGATGCAACTTGCAATTCCGTTTCAAGTGATAGTCTTGCGTTCTTCTGCGCCATCTCGATTGATGACTGCTTACTGCCGCGCTGTGGAACTGAAATTTTAACCGCGGTTCGTGACTTCGCATTGAGTAGTTCAAGCAAAGCATTTTGCGATTCCAGCCCTTGCTGCAAAATCACCTCAGACGGCACAGCTATATCTTCGCAAGTGGCATAGTACTGATCGACGAAGCTTTCGAAAGCCTCATCTGGACTGGTCTTTTCGACCAGCGGAAGGCACACGGTTTCAGCGGAAATCAACTTTCCTTCGCGCACTCGCATCAAACAAACTGCGATGTAACGGTTAGTGTGCGCTTCAGCGATAATGTCCTGGCTGACTTTCTGATTTTGGAAAAACACCTGCTGCTTTTCTACAACTCGTTCGAGCGACTGCAGTCGATTGCGAATTTTCGCCGCTTGTTCAAATTCCAGTCGCTCAGCGAAAGCTTCCATTTCGGCACGCAGCATGGAAATGACCTCACCCTGTCGGCCAGCCAGAAACATCTCGACCTGAGTCACGATTTGATTGTAAGTTGGCTCATCCACTAATTTTTGACACGGTCCCAAACAGAGACCGATGTAGTAATTCATGCAAGGCCGATCTCTAAATAGCGGCTTTTTACGCTGACGCATCGGAAAAACCTTGCGCAGCATACGCACTGTTTCCCACATTACACCCGTTTCGACATACGGTCCAAAGACACGAGCACGCGGATGCTCTTTGCGATACTTGACTGGATCGCGCACCATCACAAGGCGCGGATATTCAACATCGTAAGTGATAGCAAGCCATGGATATTTTTTGTCATCTTTCAAAGCAACGTTGTAACGCGGCATGTGCTGCCGAACAAGCGTTGCTTCAAGTAGTAGAGCTTCCTTCTCTGAGTTAGTCAAAATCGTATCGATCGACATAACTTTCGGAATCATCACAGCCAGTTTTGGACGTTCACGCCATGACGTTTCATTCCAGTATGAACGAACTCGGTTGCGCAAGCTTAGCGCTTTGCCAATGTAGATTATCTCGCCGTGCGTATCTTTGAAGATGTACACGCCTGAATTGTCAGGCATGCCACCAAGTTGACGAGTTAGATCTTCGGAAATCGTCTTCATACTGAACTAAAAGAATTGCAAATGGATCAACTAAATTCTAACGCGCCGTACTGGTCTCAGCGGGCGGCACTGGTGATTTCGATTCTCGTGAGGCAGGCTTCACACCAAGCTCTGCACCTGGAATCGAATGAGTCAACGCATCTAGCAGGGAATCAACACCGATAACATCCATGTTTTCGATTTTGCATTCCAACGGCAAATTGGCTTTCGGCACTAGCGCTTTGTGGAATCCCATCTTCGCTGCTTCTTTCAAACGTTGCTCGAGGGAGACAACTGCTCTAATTTCGCCAGTTAGTCCCAGCTCGCCGATGCACAAAAGACCAGGATCGATCGAGCGATCGAGAAACGATGTTGCTACGGCAACGCTGATGCCCAGGTCACCGGATGGATCATTGAAATCTAATCCGCCGACGATGTTGACATAGACATCGTATCTCGAAACGGCTAATCCGACTTTCTTTTCCAGCACAGCAAGCACTTGCAGTAGACGATTGTAATCCCAGCCGTTCACTACTCTTCGCGGGCTCGGATAGTGTGTATTTCCGACGAGCGCTTGCACTTCCAGCAGCAGCGAACGACTTCCTTCACCACCGGCGATGACGGCGGTGCCCGAGGGCGCTTGCTTGCGACCAAGCTTGCTGAGCCGATCTCCAAGCAACAGAGCACTTGGATTGTCTACCTCAGCCAGTCCAGAAGTGGTCATTGTATAGATGGCAATTTCTTGCGTGGAGCCAAAACGATTTTTCGCCGCTTTCAATATACGCAACTGCCGTGCCCGGTCTCCCTCAAACTGCAACACCACATCAACCATGTGCTCGAGAACGCGAGGACCAGCAATTGTGCCGTCTTTAGTTACGTGCCCAACCAGGATAGTGGCAATATTTTGCGACTTCGCCGCCGAAACTATGAATTGAGCGCCCTCTCGAACCTGGCTTACAGAGCCTGGAGCACTACCGATTTGAGGGTGGTACATCGATTGAATACTGTCGATGATTGCTACTTTCACTTCGGCAGAAAGCATTCTGTCGCGTATTTTGCTCACATCTTGCTCTGAATCAACCAGAATGTGCGGGTGTTTAATGCCTAATCGAGAAGCTCGAAGCTTCACCTGAGAAGCTGACTCCTCGCCAGATACATAAAGAATTTTTTGCTTGGCTGCGACATAATTCGCCACTTGCAAGAGCAGTGTCGACTTGCCAATTCCCGGGTCTCCAGCCAAAAGCACAACTGAACCCGGAACCAAACCACCGCCGAGAACCTCGTCGAGACCTGCCAATCCAGTGCTCAAGCGGGATGCGTCGAGGGTTTCATTGTTGATCTCAATGGCGTCCAGACCGACAGGTCCGACAGAATCAGCCGGAGAAACGCCGCCAAAGCCAGTATTCAGGCGTGTAGCAAAGCCTTTTTTGGCCGCTCCGGCAGGCTCTTCTTCGTACAGCTCTTCCACCATCGAGTTCCAAGTGCCGCACTCACTGCACTTTCCCAGCTGTTTAGAGGTGGAATACCCGCACTCTTGACATATCCATTTAGCCCTAATTCGTCCCATAAAACCCCGAAAATTGCCGCCCGTCGCGCCATCATTTTAACGTGCTTATCGGACAGTTCGGCTATACTTTTCGCGGAACTACATCCCATTCGCCAAGGACGGAGAACATTATGTCAAGTATGATTGTTGTCTTAGCCACAGCGGTTGCGTGCGCGCCTGTTTCAGCAGGTTTCTCGCTAAACAAGATTCAGATTAAACCGTCGATTGCTCAGGTAATGCAGGGGCAGTGGGTGATCGCCCAGAAGTACAACGGTGCTGACCCACACGGTGACGACCCGCACGGCGACGACCCGCACGACGAGCAGCACGATGGCAGCCTGCCGGCAAACCAGGACAGAGGCATCGGTAAAGCGCCAAAGGACGTCTATGGCGGAACTGTTCCGAACGACCAGAAGCCATATTAACGACGGAAGGCTGTCAACGCGCCCTTCTTGGAAATTCGAAATATCTCGAATTTGATGGTTTTGTCCACGGCTGCTCGCGGCAATGACTGTCGGCGGCTACAATTGGGACCATGATTTTTAGCTCGCCTACAATATCAGGCATTCTATTTCAGCTCGGCCCGGTCACCGTGCGTTACTACGGGTTGATGATTGCACTTGGCGCTCTGGCCGCCATCGCTTGCGCGTCGTCTATGGCAAACAGACGTGGGCTAGACGACCAGAAATTGGTCAACTGCGCGCTGAGCAGTTTCATCGGTGCAATCATCGGCGCCAGGCTCTACTATGTCGCGCTCTCCTGGTCTAACTATGCCAACAATCTCGCTGATATAGTCGCGACGTGGCATGGTGGAATGTCGCTGCACGGCGGCATCATTGGCGCGTTCATCGGGTGTTTGATTTACTGCAAAGTGACAAAAACAAAGTTCTGGCCGTTTTGCGATGTGATCACAACTTCTGTGCCGCTTGCACAATCGATTGGTCGATGGGGCAATTTTTTCAATTCAGAGGCATTCGGAAAGCCAGTCGGTGACGACTTTCCACTCAAGCTGTTCATTCCGATAGACCGACGTCCGATGGAATTTCACTCATCCAACTATTTCCACCCTACATTTTTGTACGAAGCAGTTTGGGACTTAGGATTGTTTTTGTTACTGTACTTCGTTCTTGCCAACCGTTTAAAGAACTACGATGGCATGGCGTTTTTTGTATATATCGCCATCTATTCGGTCGGTAGATTACTGATCGAACCGATTCGCTCCGACAGTATCATGGCTGGTACCATCCCCTTCCCCATGATCGCAAGCGGAGTCGGATTGGCTCTTGGGATAGTCGGAGCGGCTATTGCTTACGCCAGAGGCAGAAGAGGCAAGGGTTTGAGCACGAAACCCGAGGCTTCATCGGGCGAAACTTAAGAAGAACTTTCGTTTTGAAACTTCAAGTTCTCGTCATCGTCAATGAGAGTTGGATACTATGCAATTTGGAGCGGCCAAAGAGAAAATCGCCGCCTCCACCGACAGGTGCTAAGCCGCCGGGTCAAACAGGAGACAGAAGATGATTGAAATGACTGTAGCCGGAATTGCCATAGACACGCGCAACTCCCAGCCGATTGTTGTTCTCAAAGAAAATGACACCCTGCGAACTCTGCCTATCTGGATAGGCATTGCAGAAGCGAAGGCTATCTCTTTTGCGCTCGAGAAAACTAAATCAGAGCGCCCGCTTACACATGAGCTTTTACTGACCACCATCGAAAGATTGGGTTACGAAGTCAAACAAATTGAAATAGACAAACTCGACTCGCAAACATACTCTGCGATTTTGAAATTGCACTCGAAAGAAGAAGGCAAAACACGCATGATGATCGATGCGAGACCTTCTGATGCAATCGCGCTGGCGCTGGCCGCGAGGGCACCAATTTTTGTTTCACCTGAAATCACAGTCAACGCGGTAATGGCTGCAGACGACGACACTGCAGAATTCAAGCACTTCGTCAGTAAACTGAAGGCGTCAGATTTCAAATTGCCTGGAGTTACATCGGTCACGCCGATCGAAGAGGAAAGAGACGCCGACGCGCAAGCCGATGGCGATGAAGGGACCAGTCCTGATTCGAAATAAGCAGGGCTTGCTGAAGAAGGCACGTCTACTTTTATTTGTACCAATCAGACGGTGCACGGGGCACAGCCGTGGGTGGCGCTAGAGCACCATCATCAGGTACGGCGCTCGGTGCTACACCGTTATAGGGTGGACGCCAATTGGTTGTACTCGGTGCTAAAACACCATTTTCAGCAGGCTTACCTGGTGCCTGCACCTGCGCTGGCTCTCCGTAAATCTTCTCGGCGTCAGGCGGAGTTTCGCTTTCGGTATTATGGAACGTACCGCGCACACTCGCGCCAATAAATGGATAAGATGCATACGCTAACGGATAACCGAAAGCGGATGTGCGCATCTTTACTGCGAAGTTAAATACGCGGTCAGCCAGCAGCCCCTGTCCTGCTCCAACCAATCCCTCGAACGCTTGTTTGCTAATGGAGTCACTAGGGTGCATGGCGTTAGCCGCCATCACAGCTGATCCGAGTGTCCGGCCATACCGTCCGCCCAGCAAATATAGTCCCAAGGAAGTTGCGCCACCAAGCATCCATTCAATGGAGTCTTGATTTTTGATTCTAGTTTGATCATCCTTCACTGAGGCAATGACGGACTCTCGCGAAACGGAGTTCGGCTTTTCTCTTTCTGCGTCGTAGGACAACTCGAGACCATGTAATGACGCTGCACCAGAATCGTAGATAAACTTCGTCGCTCTGCCCAAGTATGATCCTTGCTCATCATGTTCCCGGTGGTAGTTAATTTCGCTTTGCAGTGCTCTCAAAGTTCGCTCGTGCTCGATAGTCAAAGCAGATGCATTCGCCGATGGAACCGCATCGCCAGCCGGTTTGTTCTGTTCAACCATTTGCTGCCTCATCAAGATCATTGTTACTTGAAATGAAGCTTAACTGGCCTATGTTTACTAAACGCTAACTAGCGTCTGCGGCGCAGTAAAACTGTTTTTGCTTTTCAAGATGTTGAATAAAAGCCAAGACAGAGTGGTCGGCAGCTATTGGTGTTTTAAAGTCAAATTTGATCGAGTTGAAAATTCGCGTATCACCTTTAGCGAAGTAAAGTCCAGCAAGTTTCGTTATCAAAAGCACAAATGGATTTAGAATCACCTGCAACATGTTTGTCGGTTTCTTCGCAAAGGCGACGGCGTAGCCCTCTGTCTTTCCGCCTGCAGACAATCGTAGAGCGAACATCAAATACAAATGCAGGAAATCAGGACCGAGGGTAACGGTTCCAGTGCTTCCGTACCAATAATCGAGATTGTAGGTGAGAGCCTCTTTATATAACTTTCCAATCGTCGTAGTAAAAGCATTGGTATTAGGGATGGTGCCAGTATTCTTGAACTCTATGTGATTCGAAGTGATCCGCCGGGGCTCCATATTCAGAACATCACCTGGCAAATTGTGTACGGTGTGAAAATGCTGTTCGTCAATCGCATTGACCATGACTACATTTGGGTGGCAATTTTTGATAAAGAAATTACCCACAGAATAATCGTAGGCAGCGCCTTTAAGCTCCGGATGAATAGGAATATCTTCTGCTGGGTTATCGTCACCAAGCCAAATCCAAATCAAACCATGGCTTTCGCGAACAGTCCAAGATTTAGTCGTCACCGCTTTCGGTGCCTTACCCTTCACGCAAGGAATATCAGTGCACACACCTTTGTCGTCGTAACACCAGTTGTGAAAAAAGCAACGGAGTTGCTCGCCATCAACTTTTCCTTCCGCCAGATGCGCCCCCATGTGCGGACAATATGCATGCAGTGCCGCAACTTCACCACTCTCTTTACGGAATACTGCCAGCTCATGACCTACGATGTTGGCTGGTATAACCTTGTTGCGCTTCAAAGATTTTGAAGGCATCAACCAGTACCAACCGCTTGCAACGCAGTCTGTTCTGGTAAATATGCTGTACGGCTCGCGCTCACGCGTCAAATTTTTTGATTGACTTTGGCGGCCAACAAAAATTCGGCCAACTACTGAATTTGCTTGCATACTCACCGCACTGTTGTCGAAAACTTAGGATGCCTTCTGATTTCGTCCAGCTTCAAACCATTGACGCGCCAGGCGAGTCAAATTTTCTGCGTTTAGTTCGCAGACACAGAGAAGCTCATCACCTTTGTAATACTGGGGATTCCTAGACAAAAAATATTGAACATCCAGACGACCACTGTCTTTGTCTGGAATTGCAGCCAGCTCTTGATTTAGATAACTGCGTGGTTCAGGAAAGCGGACCAGTCCATTAATCGCATCATACTGATCACCAAATTTTTGGGTCGCCAGGTGATCCATTAAAGATTGCATTTCTGGTGGCGTCTTCAAATTGTGACGTGGATAATATTCATTACTGAATAGGGACAAATAGCGGTATGTGCGATGCCCTTTGACAATGAGCAGCCAGTAAAGCGGGGTATTTGGCGCCTCTTGTTTGATGCATCCAGCAAGTTCCAACCAAGCTTTGGACATTTGATTTTGTCCCCAATAGGCTTGTTCGATAATGGTGTCGCCGGAATATAAAACTCGAATAGGTTGGCCTTGGAAAACTTCATTATAGACAGCAAGAGTCGAAAAGCCTCTAATGATGCCATTCGCGTCGCGAAGAACTACAGCGTAATTCTTCGCATCTAAATCACGAAAGAACACTGATGGCTCGCCACCGTCATAATTGACATGATATAGATCGAACATGGTAGTTCTGTCCTTATCACTCAGCGTTGAAATATTTACGATTGAGGTTAGAAGCATTTTGATCACTACACTTGCTGGACGAGTGTCGACTTGGTTCGGGCATGTTTCCCAACACGCTCGTTCTGAGCGCGTTGCTTTCGAGCAAAGTTGATTTGAGCACGTGCCAATTCGGAACCGTAGCGTCCGGTAAGCACATATAGGAACATCATGTGTAAGCTGGCAAAAGCTCGCCATGAAAATAAAGTATCGCGTTGGTCGATGGGAGAGCGCTCAAACAGCCAGTGTCCAAGCAATCCTGTTGCCTGCGAAATTGGCATGAGCAGCAGAATCCAAAAATTCTTGTCTGCAATAGCCAAAGCGGGAATGGCATACATCAGCACAAAACCGAAACAGTGCATAGCAACATTGGCAGGATTTTGATGCTTCAACAAAAAAATTGGCCAGTAATCAACATTCATGGCAGCATTAGTTTCGCCAGCGTCAAAGACTTCAGACAGATAGGAAACATTGTCTGCAATACGATTTCGATGTAACTCCAACGCTTGATGCTGAGACTTAGTTCGATTTAACTGAATCAGCAGATCTCCATGTTTCTGTTCTTCCAAAATTGGCAAGGGAACACCATCACGAACGACTGCCGTTCCGTTTACGAAAACTTGATGTACGGTGCCATCCACATCGCGCTTCACCATGCGTGGTGCACCGTTGAATATTGGGTCGCTTATAACTGACACGCCCGGTACAGGTGATTTCAACTTGGCGGGGTCGAGTATTGTGATATCGGCCCTGCCACCGAGCCTGATGCTACCCGCGTCCAGATTGAACCAGCTTGCCGGTTCTGATGTGACTCGCGCAACCGCTTTGTGAAACGGCAAGAATTCAGTCGTCGCGGCTTGCCTGAGAACAGAAAGTGCATTGTCGAAAAATGCCAGGTTACGACTATGCGCTCCAGCATCGCTGAAACCCGGCAAGATATGTGGATGACTGATCAACTTCTGCCGAACATTTGGTCGTTGATTTGCATTGCAAGCAAACCAGCGTAGATCTTCGTCATACTTCTCGAGCAACGACATGAAATACTGCAGCGGATCTACACCAGCGTTACGTGCCGCTTGCCCGACCGACTGTCCAGCTAGTGTTGCATCTGGTGCGTTAGCGATAGTCATGAGATCGAAGTTGCGGTGGAAGGTGCGGGGAAATCCACCGTACCAAGATTTTTTGAATTCTTCTTTGAACTTAGGATCGCTCCAGAGTGCCTGGCGCTCCGAACGGCTCTTACAATTATTCAATCTCACTCCGGCAGAAAATTCCTCAAAGAACGGAGTCAGGCATCCATCTGCATAAATCACAAATGGCTCCGCCAGAGTTTGAAAGCGGATGTTGCAACCAAAGAGCTGATTGCAGATAAACAGCAAGAATGGATAGATTCGCCACAACTGCGGTGCACTATCCATGTCTAGAGCGGCGAGAATGGTATTGCGTAGTGGTGCTCTCCACATACCTGGGCTCAATCGCAAAATATCGACTAGCGACCAGGGGTTTTGCGGGTTTGGAGTAACTTGGAAAACGGCGTTCCGGCTTCGGCAGACATCTGCGAGCATCTTGTATTCCACGAACGCAGCGTGATGTGAAGGCAGGGCTTGTCCGGCAAACGGACCGCTCACCTTATGCCAGTGCACCATATCTATCGATATGCCGATACATCCGGCATCTAGAGCAGACTCAGCTAAACGCTTCATCGCATCGATTTCATCGAAACTAGCGTGATCTGATAGGCTGCGTTCCAAACCCATCACTTGCACGCGAAGCGCACTATGACCAAGCATACTGGCGATGTTCGGACCGAGGCGCAACTGCCTGAGGTGGTCGAAATATTGTTGGGGCGATGACCAGGCTTTAGCGGTGTTGAGCCAGCCCGAAATCAGCTCAGCAGGCAATGTTTCTACACGAGAGAAAATATGCGCCAAATCTTGGGGATCACCGAATGTGGTGGACAAACTGCACCCGCCCATCACTACAGAAGTGACACCATGACGCACCGACTCAGACAGTGAAGGAGCGACTTCAACCTCAAGGTCATAGTGGGTGTGGATGTCTACCAGTCCAGGTGTAATCCACGATCCAGAAACATCGACGACTTCGGCTGCATCAACGTCGAGATTTGGACCCAAAGCGGCAATGCGACCATCGTGCACGGCGATGTCAACAAATTTGCCTTCGTTGATACCATCGAAGACAAATCCATTTTTTAGCACGAGGTCGCAATGCATCCGCATTTAAGCCTTTTTGCGCATCATCGACATCCCAAGAGCACCAATGGCAATGCCAACAACGGCACCCGCCAGAACCGCCAAAATGACAAACTTTTGAATGTCATCTTTGATTGTGGTGACTACAGGATTGTCCAAAATATTCGCGGAAAAAATAATTCGAGAAACCTTCCATTTGCCGTCGTCTTTTATGACTACAGCACTCCAACGCTCAGGCATAACTTTTACTTCGCCGCTCTTGAAGTAGTAGCTATCATTGGATGTTCCATGACAGATGCCGACAGTATCTGATAAGAATTCAGTCGGACCATCGGCGACAGGTTTGACTTCAATTTTGTCAATTCCAAATGTTTTGTTCTCGAACAGTTTCGTCCAGTAATCACGGAATGCGTCAAGAGATGCAAACTTCTGTCCATCGACTGTGATGACGGTTAAATTATTCTGCGATAGGAATGGCTTAAGCGTATCGAAATCTCGAGTATTGATTGCCTTTTCAGTCACCTCGCGCAATTTCGTAAGCTCAACATGATCTTGTGCATGAGCTTGATCTGGCTGAGTCGTGGTCTTCGGGGTTTCCAGTGCTTGGGCACTACCTGCTGTGAGCGACATGAACAAACTCACAGCCACTGGCAATATATGACGCATTATTTTTCTCGCTTGTTTAAGAAAGACGGCGGCTATACTATACATCAAGCGAAACTGTAGCCTAACGAAAACGGCATGAACAGCGGATATACGGGTATATCGAATGATACCACGGGTGGGGTAGCGTGACTAACAAAGTGTCTATCGCTCAGGGCGATCCGATTGCCAAAATGAAAAATTTGCCACAACATTCATTCGGCGGGCAGCCCGCCGAACGAAGACTGATGCTGGTTCTACTTGCTGGCTTCGCATTACTAACGATCCTTCTGGATATCTATTCGCCACCAGTTACGACCTTTACGGTGTTCATTGCATATGCGGTCATTTTCTCACTGTTGAAGCTCTGCGCAAGAGAGCACCGCAGCGTCGACAGAATTGCAACTCAAGCACGCGAATACGAGTTCACGCAGCCGCTCGTTTCGATAGTCATTCCGGCTCACAACGAAGAACGAGTAATCGCAATGACGATAAAGTCAATGTTGCAACTCGACTATCCCAGTTATGAGCTGTTAGTGGTCGATGACCGCAGCACAGATCAAACAGCCGCCATACTTCGCACCATAAAGATGTCCGACGATCCACGCTTCCGATATTTTTCACGTCCGGAAGACAGCAGAGCAGGAAAGGCAGCCTCTATAAATGAAGCGTTATCGCACACGAACGGTAAGTTGATTGCAGTGTTTGATGCAGATGCTCAAGTCGAGCCAGACTTCCTCACCAAAATGGTCCCGTACTTCGCTAATCCACTGGTGGGCGCAGTGCAAGGAAAGAAGAAGCTGATCAATGGCAATCAAAATCTGCTGACAACTTGTCAGAAGAACGAGTACTACATGGACCACCATTTTCAGGCAGTCCGTGACACCGTTCGTAGTGCTGTTGAGTTGCGCGGTAATGGAATGCTTTTGCGGCGCACCGCTTTGGAAGAGCTTGGCGGCTTGAACGAGCGCGCTATGTGCGAAGATTTGGATCTGTGCACAAGACTGCATGCGGCAGGGTGGGATCTCCGCTTCGCTCAAGATGCTCTGGTTGCCGAAGAAGCTCCAACAACGCTGAGCGCACTATTCAAACAGCGAGTAAGGTGGACCGAGGGCAGCATCCTTCGGTATATAGATCACGCACCAAGAATTCTCTTCAATAAGAAACTGGCGCTCAGAACCAAGCTCGATGCGGTTCTATTTATATTCGAATTCATCGGACCATTCTGGTTACTGATGGAAAATATCGCCCTGGTCACGCAATGGGCTAACGGCACACTAGCGCCGCGGCCACTGCTATTCGCGGCACCAGCCATGACCGTTCTGTGCCTCTACTTTATCTACGCAAGTTTTGTCGGCATCTATAAAGAGGAAAATAGGTCGTTCCTGAAAGCGATCCAGGGAGCACTGATGGTCTATTTTTATCTGACGATTCTGTTCGTGCCGATTGTTTTTCGCCTGATGTTCAAATTCCTCAAAAACAACGAGCGCGACCTCTCCTGGTACAAACCTCCCAGGTACGGAGCAGCGATGAAATGAATCCCTGGATGCTCTGCGCATTACTTCCAATGGTAACGTTTCCCGTTCTAGTGCTGGCGGAGAACCGCTCGGCATCAAATTCAAGCGCTATATCCAAATATTCGCACGGCGATTGGATCTTAAATTTGTCCGGATTTTTTATGCAGGGTCTGGTGATACCAGCCGTTGGCCTTTTGCTTGCCACTTATCTTTTCCCATCCGTCTTGCCAAAACTGCACCATTGTCTACAAATAGGTTTTATCGGAGCTTTCTTACTAAATTTCATCGGCGTAGACTTTCTCTACTATTTGCAGCATCGAGCCTTTCATCGCATTCCATGGCTCTGGAAACTTCATGCTCCGCACCACTATTCTCCCACCGTCAATGTCTGGGCGACTTCGCGCAATGCGCTTGTGACGCACTTCTTCTTCGTCTATATGCTTGTTAGTCCAATACTCGGCTATCTCTGCGACGCGACAGAAGGATTTTTCGCCGGAGCGATGCTGACAGCGGCACTAGATCTTTTTCGCCACTCTAGAGTGAATGTTGAGTGCCCTGGATTAGACAGCATCTTACTCATGCCTCGTGAGCACCATCGCCACCATGACTCAAACAAACCTGAAGCAAACTATGGTGCCAATTTTATTTTATGGGACAAACTCTTCGGAACATTCGAACCAGGAGACCGCTTTCCCAGCTCATATGGCGCATCTCACCAGCCTTCGTTCCAAACGCAACTACTCTGTCCATGGAAATCCATTTGATCGAAAAGTCAATCACTTTTGTCCGAAAGACCATCATCAAGGAGTAAACCTTGCATCCACATCTCGCTCAAAGAAACACAAAATCACTGCTCGACGATCGCCCGACTTATAAGAAGTTAGAGCTAAATCAAAAGCGCAATGACGAGCAAGATCACTCGGCAATGATGGATGAAGCTGCGGCAAAATTTGTCTACGAAGACTGCAAAGATGAATACTGGAACCCTGAAGAATTCTCGCTTCTATACGGAACTCCGCTGTGGAATGAATCTTCCACTGCGCAAAAGGTGATTCTCAATCAACTCTTCTGGGTAGGCTACTACTCTCAAATTATCTCAGCCGAAATTGCCACCATTTATCTAAATCAAGTTTCTGCCGCAGGACTGTATGCGCACGAAGACTTTCGCATCGTCTGCGATTCACTCGATCTCGAAACCAAACAAGAACGTGCTCACATCAACGCATTTAAAACCATCGGCGAAGACGTCGAGTGGAGACTCTTTGGCGAGCGGCTTTTCACGTACCCGATGCGCAGCCTCTTCGAACAAACGATGATCTTTGCAGACTCGAATGCAGGCAAAGACTTTTGGAGAAAACTTCAAATAAAAGCATTCACTCTTTTATCATCAAGCAACGCATTTCTCGCCAGTCAATATTTACTGGTGCGCGGGCTGCGAACGCTAAATGGAAAACAAATTCAACACAAACTCTCACTGTATTACACATCGCACCCAGACAAAGAGAATGCGCCCATCCCATCGAAAATCAGCTACTACCACTTCATGGATGAGAGCTTTCACTTCAACACGTCAAAACTGATTGGTCACGAAATTCCGCGCAGTTTAGACGAACCGACATCGTTCGAAAAATTCGTGATGAATAAAGGAATCGCTGGCTGCCAAAAGGATCACTTCAATTTTTCCGCCACATTGAAAGGCATTTTTTGGTACGAGCCATCGCTATTTCCAGTGCTCTATAAACTATTCCGCTCTGTTCACTTCGGCATGAATGACGCAGAAGCGAGGAAGATGCTGGAAGGCTGCTTTTGCCAGGAGAACGAGGCAATCAATCAAGCTTACGAGCTGCATCGAACAGCTTATGAGTCTTACAAGGTGTACGTCGATCCGATTCAATATCTCGATGACCAGAATCGAAACATGAAGATCATGGGTGGTAACTCGATTCAAAAATATCTCAGCCTGAATACCAAAGCACTGCGTAACTTCAGGAGCACGTAAAAATGTCATTTTGCGTTGAATTTCCTACCAGCGAATACAAAGCAGTTTCATTGCCTGCCGGTTCGAATTTGTCTGAACAGTTGACTGTGGTAAATTCACCAGTTCTTTTTGGCTGCCGCACAGGCATTTGTGGCACCTGCCTCGTGCAAATTCAATCAGGAGAAGACACTCTAACGCCCCCAGACGAAGCGGAATTAGAAGCGCTAGAGATTTACGCTCCCGGAATCAAAAATGCTCGACTGGCTTGCCAGATCGCATTGACCAGCGACATATCACTGATTCGAATTGAGGGAGCATAATGTCGCATTCATTGCTTCCACAATATTGGTATGTCATTGCAGAGGCGCGAGAACTGACGCAGCAGTCTGTGCTGTCACGCACGATATTGGATGAATCGCTCGCCTGCTATCGTGACTCACAGGGAAAGGTAGTGATCGCTCAGGACCGCTGCATCCATCGAAGCGCTCGCCTTTCATCAGGCACCGTAAGTGATGGCAACTTGAGCTGTCGTTATCACGGATGGGTTTACGGTGACAGCGGAAAAATCGTTTCGATACCGTGTGAAGGTGGCGAAGAATTTGCCAGCCAATGCGGAATGAAAGCAAAGACTTACACATCAATCGAGCAAGATGGATACGTCTACGTATGCCTTAAACCGGGCGAGCACACACCACCTCGCCCTATGACTTTGAACGAATTGGGCTCTGTCTGGAAAGGAAGAGTGCGCCTGCAGAACCGCTTTCAAAACTCACTTTCGAATTGCGTGGAAAATTACATCGATGTTCCGCATACCGCTTATGTGCACCACGGAATTTTTAGAAAGCCTCGCGGCGAACCACTGCGAACCACTGTCACGAGACACGAAGGTCGCATCGATATTACCTATCACGGCGAGCGATTAAACCTGGGCACATTCAGCATGTTTCTGAATCCACAAGGCTCAGAGATAGAGCATACCGATCATTTCTTCGCTCCAAACGTGACGAGCGTGCACTACAAAATGCCTGGCGGCTACCGATATTCGATCAGCTCACAGTCAATTCCAGTCACCGCAATGGAAACTATGGTGTACACAGACATCAGCTACGACTTCGGTGTTTGGACCCCGTTTGCCGCGTGGATAGTCCGTCGGCAAGCGCAAGAAGTGCTCAAGCAAGATATCGATATTCTAAACGAGCAAGGCCGCAACATCGACAAATATGGCGAGCGGTTCTACACAACGTCTGCCGATTTGATTCACACACTGACCAGCGAAATCATCTCAGGCATGAGAAGTGGAATAACGCCGGCGGAGATCTCTTCTGAAACAAAGGAGATTACTTTCTGCGTATGACATTGATCGGACGACTAGCAACGCTCTTTCCAATCACACATCTCGGGGCGATTGTAGGGACGTTGCTGTGGTTTGTCTGGCATCCAGGAATCGTCAGTGCTACGGCTCTCATATTCAGCATCTACTTCTTGCCACCACTACTTTTTCGAGTCTACTGCTTGAAGCATCCTGCCAAAGCTGGACGCTGGGTAATTAGCAACGCAGAGCGATGCGACTGGTGGATCGCGCATCAGATGCAGATGGTTTACGCTGCGGTGCCAGCCTTCGAAGCATTCCTGCGATTCGTGCCCGGCGTCTACAGCGCCTGGCTGAGACTGTGGGGAAGTAAGGTCGGCAAAAACGTTTATTGGACGCCGATGGTTGAAATTATCGATCGGCACATGCTTCGCATCGGTGACGATGTTGTTTTTGGACACAAGGTTATTTGCACATCGCACGTGGTTTCGAGGAAGGACAATGGTGAATTCGTCCTGCTTTTGCGCCCCGTGAGAATTGGTTCTGGCACCTTCATTGGTGCACTCTCAAGGTTGGGTCCCGGTGTGAAAATACCGGCGAAATCAGCCGTTCCGTACGACACTGAATATAGGTTTTCATATGCAGAATAAATTTATGGCTGGCATACTCATCAAATTGCTCCGTGCAGCATGCTTTCCCACAAATTTCCGGTTTCACAGAAGTCTTGCCGATCCCAAAATAGCGCAGCAAGATACCTACTGGAAGATCATGGCTGACTTTGCGCAAACAGACTATGCGAAAAGTTTCGGCATCACGGGTGATGAGAACTACAAAGAGTTCGCAGCTAAAGTGCCGATTCAAACATACGAAGAACTCGAACCGTGGATTGACAGACAGCTGAAATTTCCAACTGCAAAAGTTCTTACTCCGCACAAAATCGTACACGCAGAACCAACTTCTGGTAGCTCAAGCAGCACAAAGCACATTCCTTACACAAGAAAACTAGTCAACTCGTTCAGCAACCTATTTGGAATTTGGGCCTACGATCTTTTGGAAAGTGGATTGAAACTCGAAACAGGTCGGATCTTTATCAGTGTTTCGCCCAAGCCAGGTAATCCAAAACAAAAGGCATTTCAAAGCGACAAAGAATACTTGCAAGAACCGCTTAAAACGCTAGCGTCGCAGTTTTTGCTGACACCTCCAGCAACAGATGACGCGGCAGAGTTTCAACATGCACTCGCGATGACTTTGCTCTCTGATGAAAGACTCGAAATCATTTCAGTGTGGAGTCCAACTTACATGCTGTCGATTTTGGATTACATAGAACAAAATAGACAGACGCTGCAAAAATCAGCTATCCTCCGCACCCTGCCGTTTCCCGAAGAGGGTCCGATAGACTGGCAAAGAGTCTGGCCGCAACTGAAGTTGATTTCTTGTTGGGACGATGCGTCAGCTGAACTCGCTGCCAATCAACTGAAGAAGTGTTTTCCAGGGGTTCGTATCCAAGGTAAAGGTCTGCTTGCCACGGAAGCACCGTTTACAGTGCCACTCAGTGATGCGGAAGGCTGCTTGCCTCTTTTGAACGATGTATTTCTCGAATTCGAAGACAGTCAAGGTGTGATCAAACGACTGCACGAACTGACTGACTACGAACAATACCAGGTCATTGTCACTCAGAATTCTGGATTGACCCGCTACAGGATGAACGACATCGTCGAAGTGCGCGGATTCTACAGCCAAACACCAATGCTCGAATTCGTCGGACGTGCCAACGCTGTGTGTGATCTGGCTGGTGAAAAGCTTCACGAAGAGTTCGTCAGAAATGCGTTGACGCCTCTGCTCTCAGATTCATTCGTCGTCGTTCCAAACTGCGAAAAAGATTTGGGTTACACGATGCTTGTGGATTCTCGAACGCTCGCAAACCAAGATGAGCTAGCGGAAAAGGCTGAGGAAGCCCTCTGCAGCGCTCACCACTACAAACTAGCGCGCTTTCAAAACCAAATTGCAGCGCTGGAGTTGCAACTTGTGGAAAATCTCTCCACTCGTTTGCAAGAGTTCCATCAAGCAGACGGCATGCAACTGGGCAACATAAAAGACACTGCCTTCATAAATGATCCAGCAAAAGCAGCTCGACTACTTGCCTTTATCAACGAGAAGAGACAAAGCAATCAACCGCTTCGCGTAAGCTTACTGGAAGAAAGCAGTGCTCCTCATCAAGGATTTCTACAACCCGAGAAACAAGAGGTTGGTTCATAAGTTGTCTGAGCAATAGCAATTTACGTTGCGTTTCGTCTTCATGGCGGAGCGCAACTAAAACTGACTGCAGGTCAGAATTTGACAATCCTCCAGCGACTTCATCCACTATCGCTAGAGCCCCTTGCGGACCAACTCGCACCATTAGCGAATAGTGCTGCAACGCATCTTCGATAAGAGAATAATCTCTTTGAGAAAGTTGACTAGCATCAAATAGAACGTTACCACTTCTATGATGCAGCGCCTCATCCTTCAAAATTGCCGCAAAGAGTTTTGCCAATTCTGGATGCGCACAACTTTTCGCCAGGCGATTGTAGTGATCCAGTCCCCATCCTTCGAGAATAATTTGTACCAAATAAACAAGCAGCTTTGGTGGATACTCTTCAATCAAGTTGGAAAGAAAAGACAGAAAATGTCCGCGAGGCAATTGCTTGGCGTCGGCGCTCACATAAGGTTCAATCCAGGCCAGGTGCTTCGCCTCGTCTGCACCAATCAATGCAAACAACTGCGCCTCGTCAGTGTTTCGCGCAGTTAAAACCATTTTGGCGCTATAAGCCAATCCAGATTTTTCGATGAAGTACGCTTCCGTCAAGAGCGATTGATTGCATCGCGCCAACACATCATTTTGCTTCTCAACAGAAAGATTGGCATAAACAGGGCAGCTGTCGAAGCCCCACCAATCAGCAGACCACAACGACGAATAATCGAGCATATTCAAACTGGGCAGCGAAACAGCTCCAGTCTTGCCAGCAATCATTTTGTAAAGCGGCGAATCCTTGCCAGCATGCGGCGCGTCGAGATTGTTTCGCACATGAATGTTGCTCACTATTTAGTCTCCATTCACTCTGTAATTTCCATCCACTCTGTAACTTTCCATACACTATTTAGTCGCCATCAACTTCTTACTCACATTCAGAAGAATCAGGTCGGTCATCTTTTGTGGGAGCGACCGTCTCATGTAATACAAAGCTTGTGTATCGGAGCCCACGCGCAATCTGAGCGGCATCGAATTCTTTCCAGCCAGATCGAAAACAGCATCTGCAACTTTCTTGGGATTGCTCCCAGGGCGCTCCAACTTCTTCGTCAAAAATGCGCGATAGCCCTTCATCTGTTTTTCGTAAACATCCACACTGCCTTTATCAGCATGCTCTTTCGCCCACTCTATATTCTTTGCAAACTGAGTGCGAAAGCCGCCAGGTTCAACCAGGCAAACTTGAATGCCGTGACCGTTTAATTCGTAGGCAAGGCTTTCACTTAAACCTTCCAATGCAAATTTACTGGCTACATAAAGACTCTGGAGCGGCATACCAACGAATCCAAGCACAGAAGAAATATTGATCACTTTGCCGTGCGCAATGCGTAATTGTTGAAGCAAATCACGAGTCAGAAATAATGGTGCGAAAAAGTTGACTTCGAATTGTTGTCTAATCTGCTCTTCAGTTAACGCCTCGAGTGGACCAGTCAGGCCATAGCCAGCATTGTTAATCAGACAGTCCAAGCCGTTTTTGCACTGCTCACTAACACGTGCAACGATCGCTTGCCGTTCGGACGTGGCAGCGACGTTCGACGGAATGACCACAAGATTGTCGTTGGTAATATCACTTAGTTGCTCAGGATGTCGTGTAGTTGCTAAAACTTTCCACTCACCAGATTGCAAGAACCGCTCCGTCATAAGACGTCCGAATCCTGATGAGCAGCCAGTTATTAAAACAGTGTTTTGCGATTTCGTAACCATAAAAACCTAATAATCGTCGACAGAACGCCGTTGCTGTTTCTTCTTTCCAACTTCTCGCTTTGCTTCAGTGCGTCGCACCTTCGCAGCCTTGGAAATCTTCGTAGGCTTCCGTGCCACAGGAGGGTTAATCACAGACTCGAGCATTTCTTTGAGTTTCTCCAAACATTCTTCTACATTGGTTATCTGATCTCTGTGCTGCTGGCTGCTCAAAACCAAAACACCTTCAAGGGTTAAGCGCGATGCATATTTTGTCAAAAACCGATTTTTCATCGGTACAGAAATGCTGGGACTGTTTGTAACATCCCAGTGCATGATAGCTTTGCTATTCACTTTGTTCACGTTCTGGCCACCTGGTCCGCCACTACGTGCGTAGCTAAATTCGAACTCCGTTTCAGGAATTTCTTTGCCAGAACTAAGTACTAGATTAGCCACAGGTCTTGTTTACGAAAGGTGAGTATAGTGATTTCAATAGAAGTTCTGACTATCAACGATCGAGAACAGATGTCGAAGATAGCCAAGGCCGCAGATCTTCTTAAGAGTACTGCACCGCAAATAGTATCGCAAGGCGCTAAACAGGAACGGGATATATCACAACCGCACAGAGCATATCGATCAATGTAGTGAATGTAGACCCGATTAGCACACAGTACATTTAGTTAATCGAAGCATGTGACCTCGTGGAACTACCGAACACTGTGGTGCATGTGGAGCATTGGGAAAGGGCGATACCTGTTCGTGTTGGTCTATAATGTCCGAGAGAACTTCGCGTGACCAAATGAATCCCCAAGATGCGTCAATCCATGTCGATACGCTTTTAGCGCTTTTGCTTGTAGCATCTGCTACTGCCGTTGTCACCAAATGGATTCGTGTTCCGTACGCGGTGGCTCTTGTAATTGCAGGACTGACCATCGGGTTATCGAAAGTACTTCCGCCCGTGTCGATGACCCCAGAGCTGGTGCTTTTGATATTCTTGCCAGCACTTCTGTTTGAAGCATCCTGGAATCTCGATATTAAAGCTTTACAGCAAGACTGGTTTGCGATCAGCGCATTGGCGACATTTGGTGTCGTCGTCTGTATGTTGGGAGTGGCAGCGATCATGCATTTCGTAGGTGGCATGACACCACAAACAGCACTGCTCTTTGGCGCAATGGTATCTGCGACCGACCCTGTATCTGTGATCGCCTTGTTCCGAAAGATGGGAATCGACAAACGGCTCACTATGATTTTAGAAGGTGAGAGCCTCTTCAATGATGGCACCGCCGTTGTGATGTTTAAAATGGTGCTAGCGCTTGTTCTTGCCGGCACGCAATTTTCACTGCCTGTTACTCTTAGCACTTTTTTTCTGGTCGTCTGCGGTGGCGCATTAATTGGTGCGGTGGTTGGCTATTGCGCATCTCGGATCACCAACATGTTCGACGACCATCAGTTAGAAATCACGTTAACCATGGTCACCGCATATGGTTCATACATGCTCGCGGAGCGATTGAACGTGTCTCCAATTATCGCTGTTGTTGCCGCAGGCATCGTCGTCGGAAATTATGGCAGCCGTACTGGTATGTCGACTGACGACAGACAAGCGGTCAATTCATTCTGGGAATATGCAGCCTTCCTTGTGAATTCGCTTCTCTTCTTGTTAATTGGATTGCAGGTGCAAATGCCATTGCTGGTTAAATATTGGCAGGTCATTGCTCTCGGAGTGCTTGCAGTGTTTGTGGCCAGACTTCTGGTTGTGTATGGTATCTGTCCACTTGTCTCAACTTCGAAAAACCCCATTCCGACTAAATGGCGGCATCTCATGTTCTGGGGCGGTCTGCGAGGTGCGCTCGTGATGGCACTGGCGTTGAGCCTACCTTTGACCTTTCCGGACCGAGAGACGATAATAAACATGACTTTCGGCGTGGTCTTGTTCACGCTCCTGGTACCAGGTCTGACAATGGAACCACTGGTCAGGGTGTTGGGAATGGCTCCAGAGAAAGAGCCTGCGAACGTTTAGATAGAGCTGTGGCGTGGTTATTAGCTTGAGGCTAGCAGCCACCCATTGGAGAACTTCATGAGCTTAGAGATGAGCGGAACGATAGCCAAAATCGCCAGGGCAGCAACGAAGTTCCGAAAGTTCGAAATATCGATGTTCGTTCAAGACGGAGAAGTTTTCCGAGAAATTATTATCGAGACCACGAAGAACGGTCAGCAAACGGAAGTGCGTCTAAAAGAAGCACCCGGTTACATGCAAGGACCAAATGAATACGTGTCCTCACTTGCAGTGGCTTTCAGCAAGGCGCGTAGTTTCATCGGCGACATGACACCAATTATCAAAAGTTGCACCGGCGGTGATGCAGAGGTGTGTGCCGACATTCGTTCGGTCTGGTGCGATATGTTTAAAATCGACCCAACAACCGTTGAAATCATGAGCCCAGAAGATGTCGCCATGTACAGGAAGTGCACTATCAATGCAATGTTGCAGTCGCTTCTGGAGAAAGGCGGAGACGCAGTCGCGCTGTGGAATTCGCGACCAAGTGGCGAAAAATTCGATAGTCACATCGACTTTACCAAGCGTGATATGTCTGGCAAAAATCTATCTGGCATCTACCTCGAACGACTTGATTTTAGCGGTTCAAATTTCGAACATTGCAATCTTGAAAAATCAGCATTGGGCAACGCAGATTTTGCCAAAACGACGTTCAAAAAAGCCAATCTGGAACAAGCGAACCTATCTTCGGTTAACGCAGTGCGAGCTGATTTCAGCGCCGCTTGCATGAAATCTGTTATCAGCTATAGCGGCAATTTCAAAAACGCGATATTTAAGAAGACTGATCTCTCAGAGTCGTCATTCACAGAATGTGATATTCGCGGAGCCGACTTTACAGATAGCATCACCCATGGTGCTTCATTCAATCAATGCAAATATGACGAAAAGACAATCCTTCCAGCAGATTTCCCGATTGAAGATCTGAAGTGGAAGGGTGCCGGCGTTGATCCAAGACTCGAACAGGAGCTCAAAGAAGCTCTCGACAAGGGCATCGGCAACTATGACGAGTTTATAGAAGAAGTAAAATGCAACTTCGAATTTGAGCGAACCGAAAAAGCTCTCAAGATGTTGAAGAAAGAGAAATTTCAACTGTACTCGCACATAACTCCTGAGCAAGTCGTCGGCATTGTACGAAGTCAAACTGATAGCGAGCTTGTCTATGCTTGCATGCTCAATCAGTCGGGCAATTTTTCATGTTGCACACAAAATTTAAAACCGTGTGGTGGACTTAAAGGTGCGCTATGCAAGCACCTTTTAGTGCTCGTGATTGGATTGACTAGAAGCGACCAATTGGAGGCAGGCACGGCCGCTAATTGGGTGATTCAGAGTAAGTTTCATCAACCGAAAATGCAGAAGGAGTTGATGAGCGATGTGTTCCTTCAATATAAAGGTGCCTTGGTGGGCGAGTTTGATTGGCGACCTACTGAGACTGTGCCGGAGGATTATTATATTTAGTTTGGAGAGAGCCACCGGCGTCCCTAGCCGGCTGAAGCTGGCGCTCCACATTTTGCTAGCAATTCAATTATTTGGCTTAGGGTTAGCCGCTTAGTTTCGTCTATTGCGGTGCAACCAGAGACCAGGGCGTCTAGTTGGGGCGATATTGTTGGTATTTGTTCGCTTGGTCGGGAGACTGCGATCGCTTCTGGTTCTTCGCCGGTTAGTAAGAACGCTAGCGTGGCTCCGAACGAGTAGATGTCGCTTGAGACAGTCGCCTTGCCTCTGAACTGTTCTGGTGCCATGTACAAATGTTTTCCTACAACAGACCCAGTAATGTTGATCTCAATCTGTTGCGCGACAGAAAAGTCGATCAAGCAGATCTTGTTTTCATCTGACAACATCAAATTGTCTGGCGTGAAGTCTCGATGGATGACAGGTGGATCTTGCGTATGTAAGTATTGAAGAATCGCACACATCTGCTGCGCGCAGGCGATCACATCACGCTCATTCAACCTACCGCCGTCGTCGACTAAGCGCTTCAAAGTCTTGCCGGTAATTCGTTCCATAACGAGGTAAGCGCGATGGTCTTCGACGAACACATCGTGCAACTTGACGATTTGAGGATGATCGATTCGACTTAGCATTTGCGCTTCAGCTTGAAATTTTTCTGCTACTGATTTACGCACGCGAGCATCTGGAAAGACCGGCATGACGAACTCCTTCAGTGCAACAGTTTCGACTGTGCCTCGAACCTTGTTAGTGCGTGTAGCCAAATAGACGATGCCCTGACCGCCGGTGCCTAATTTGCGGGTGATAGTGTACTCACCAGATTGCAGCACCATTCCTGGTGTCAAGGGCGTGAGCTTTTCCCGCTTGGAAGGCGCAGCAAGTTCATTCAACCACAATTCAGTGAAGCCTTCTGTTGACTTAGCAGCCTTGAAAACTGAAAACATCTCGTCGGCGCTCGTATTGCCAAATGCAGCCTCTGGTGCTCCAAGTTTGAGTGCGTGCAGAAAAACATCGCGTTGCGCAGGAATTAGCAAGTCACCATATCTGACGTTGACACCAGTTCCACGCGTGTGTTCGATTCTTATTCTGTAATCAGCAGTTGACTTGGTGCCCTTAGGTCGAACAATGGAAATACCTTTGATTTGGTTCCATGGTATCGATTGAGTGATCCAATGATATCCGTGAGCTGGTTTCTGAAGCTGGGTAAAAACAAGCCCAGTGTTAGTCAGTCCTATGTGGGTCGGTTTTTCAGCGCGCACAATAGACAAGTGCGCAACGTACAAACCAGCAGCACCGTAGACCCAGATAGACATTTTGCCGATCAGGTCGATAGTGCCGGCAATAGCAGGATTCGGTGCGGCTTGCAATAGAGGCTTTAGAGGAGCCAGTAACAAATGACCAAGAAAGAGAATTATAGGGTCAAGCAGATTGAAATATCCGAGTATGCCGATCATGAAAATGAATCCGCAAATCAAGTATGGTGCCCTATTCATCACAGGACGCCAGATGCGCTCGAACTCTGCGTTTGGACAGTAGCTGATGGCAAATTCTTCTGGAATCGATACAAATCGATCTTTGCTCGGCATTTGCATGCAACTAACACTAAATATTGTGCTCATGCTGCAACCCTCTCCAAATTTCTCAGAGACTGTGCGACCACGTCCGCAGACGCAGGTCGATCATTCGCTTCTAAAGCTGTACATTCAGCGATGAGCTCATCCAGCTTCGGGCTGATATTCGGAAGAACAGTTGATGGACGCGATACCGTCAGCGCCTCCGGATCTTTCGCCGTAAGCAAATAGTTGAGGGTGCAACCCAAGCCGTACAAGTCACTCTTGGTTGTCGCCTTGCCTCTCAATTGTTCTGCAGACATATACGCTTGCTTACCGATCATGGTACCAGTAGCGGTGCCCAGAAAGAGATTTGATGCACCGAAGTCGATCAGGTGAATTAAACCACTTTCGTCAACAATCAGATTGTCCGGCGAAATATCTCGATGCACGATTGGTGTGGGTTGATCGTGCAAGTAAGCGATGATTTCCGCTATTTGCCTTCCCCACGATATTGCTTTCGTTTCTGGTGGCGCACCATGCTGACGAACATACTTTCGAAGATCTTGACCCTGGATATATTCGAGCACCAAGTAATGGCGTCCATTATCGACAAAGTTATCGAAGACTTGGGCGATTTGCGGATGTTTCAGTTGCGCAAGTAGTCTGGCCTCGCGATCGAACAATCGAATTGCTTCTGTATGCATGATCGTTTCCGCATCTTCCGGCACGACCGCTTCTTTTAGAACGAACTGTTTGTTGCCAGGATCACGCACTAAATAGATGGCAGAAAATCCGCCGAATGCCAATTGTCGCTCGACTGTAAATCGCCCTCCGGCAACTTGCGCCTCAGGCTCAAGGGGAATGAAATTGGTGGCGCCAAATCTGCGCGTCAGCTCTTCTTCCCACATTTCGGTGTAACCGTGCTTATCGTCCTCCAAGCCCAGCAAGTGCATTTCAGCTTTGGCGCTTTCCAGTTCGGGAAACTTAGCCACGCCCCCCGACCAAACATCAAGCGCGACCAGAAGTTGCTGCGCCTCGGCTCCGTTTAATCTGGACAATTTAATGCGCGCAGGAGGTCCATCACTGAAAAAGAGGGTGAGAACATCCTGGCGATAGATGATGTTGCTGATCTTCGCCCAGGTGTGATGAGACCGGAAAGCTGGCGCCGGGCACATCCAGACCGGCAACGATATACCCTGCCGGCTGATGAAAATGGTCCTATCCGACAGCAGAAAAGCGCCTAAACCAAGCGCTCCAAGGGTTAAAACTTGGGCAAAAATCAATACTAATGTAGGCGCAGCCTGGATGGAGCCGTTGGCGATCGACATGATAATGACGACCCACGACCAAACAGCAAAAACCAGCGCAATAGGCAGGCTGGCGGTCAAGGCAGCACATGACGCCTTCACTGGCAAACTCTTATAATTTAGGGTTACTTCGGCTTCAGCCACTATGCATACCGATTACTGCTAATTATGTGCCACGAAATAGAGGCTTTCATTCGGCAAATGGTCGACACAATCATGAATTCGAGCGACGGAGGATAAATATTCCTGAGCATGAAAAGTCAGCAATTCGTGGCGAAGAGGTTTTAGTGACGGCGAAGTCAGAAATTTGTCTAGATGCAGAGTCGAAAACTATCGGAGTAATTTCACTGCCACTATTAGTGGTGCGCCTGCGCAGCGAGCAAAGATCCGCGTTGCACTGAACCTACGACCGACGTCTTTACGTTCGTACCACTCATACCTGAGGTTGATGGTTGGCTGGAGTACACCAATGTTTTCGGCGCACTCTGCAATAGTGTCGCCTTTGGTGCTGTGGTCGAGGCAGCCGGTTTTGCAGCAACTGGTACAGCAGGTTTGCTCAACATTTTTCCTGCCAGCATGTTGGTCGACATTCCGTTCGGGAGATTGTTCGCCAATCTCGCTTGGTTGCCTGGGTTGATCGCGCTTTGAAATCCTGCATCGGGTAGTCCACTATGTACAAAAGTAACTCCTGGCTGCTGGTTCATTCCCGGACGAATCATCAGTGGTGGCGCCGCTGGTTGTGCCTGCTGAGGCATTTCAATAACATAAGTTTGAGGCACATTGCCTGGATGACGAACATCATTTACAAGCGCGCTATTGTCAATAATTTGCACTCGTGGACGATCGTGCCAAAAGTGCCGATCGATATTTGGGTCGCCCGCGAAAGAAGGAGTTGAGGATAACATCAGAGCGGCTGCTGCACCAAAGAATAATCGATTTACGTTCATTGAAGTTTTTCCTCACTCACAATTTTTGAGCGCATTCAAAAGGAGGGACCGCAGAAAGGTTCTGCGGTCTGGTTTCTCACGAATGGTACTAAGCTGAATTCCCAACAGCCGTATTGTGCATGAAACGGCAGGCGAACTATACAGGGAAAACCCTAGAAAGAGTTGGAACAGCACAAAAGAAAAACCGGCGCTCTCACAGTTAGCGCCGGCTTTCAATTTAGTTAGTATGTTTTCGATTCTTTCTTATGTACCCAAAGACAGCGAGAGAAATCAAATAGTTCCCAAACTAATTTTGTTTTATTTTCCACCAAGCGCTTTGATGCGTCCTTTCGCATCATTGACGAACTGCCCAGTTGGAGCCGTTCTCACATAGTTCTGATATTCCTTCAAAGCTCCCGGTCCTTGCTTCATTTGTTCAAGAACGGTGCCTGCGTAATACATCGCATCAGCTGAGCCTTTTGGATCAAGCGCAATTGCTCTCCTGTATTTTTCGAGCGCTTTCGGCAGATTGTTGGCGCCTTGATAGGCGGTGCCCGCGTTCATATTAGTGTAGGCATCGTCATTCAATTTCAAGGCAGCTTCGTAGTCAGCAATTGCACCAGGCAAATCTGGTTTTGCAGCCGTTTGCTTTTTGATTGCAGCATCGACAAGTGGTGCAGCTTTAGCTGCATTGACGGCTGCTTGAGCAGCCTTCAATGTTTGCGCATATGTGCTCTCACGTGGATTTAGAGTGCTGGCTTTTGTATACGACTTGATCGCATTTTCCATATCATTCTTAGCTTGATATGCCGTTCCTTGTCCATACCAGTAAGTCGCCTCGTTAGGCGAAATCTGTAGGGCCTTGGCGTATTGAGTCAGCGCTTCGTCCAAATTGTTCGCCGTTTGCGCCTTCACAGCAGCATCGTAAGCCGCCTGTCCTTCAGCAGACTTCGCAGCATCTGCAGCTTGTGCTGCTGCCGCTGCTTTAGTCGTTATCTTCTGCGCTTTGGATGGATTAGCACGCAGGTCACTGATTCGTCCTTGTGCGATTTTTGCAAACTGTCCGGTTGGAGCAGCCTTCAGGTAGCGCTCGTAATCGGATATAGCATCCGGAACGCGGCTCGCATTTTCATCGAGAATTCCTAAGTAATAGTTGTTCTCGTTTTGACCCTTCGGATCAAGTGACAATGCTTTCTGGAACGACATCTTAGCGTTATTGAAGTCTTCATTCTGCTGATATGCGCTGGCTATGTTTGTATACAACGTCGCATCATCAGGTGTGGTGGCAATCGCTTTCTTGTACAGTTCGATTGCACCAGCAATATCTCCAGCGGTCTGCTTTTGAATCGCCTCGTTCACAACAGGTCCAGACTGCTCAGCCAAAGCGGCTTTCAGCACAGCCCCATAATCCTTATTTTTAGGATCGATGCTGATCGCCTTTTGATAATCAGCAATCGCCTTGGTGAAGTCTTTCTTCGCCTGGTATGCCGTTCCGCGCGCGTACCAAAACGCTGATTCTCCAGGATTAGCAGCAATAGCTGTGTCGTACTTAGCAATGGCACCGTCGAGATCGCCTGAAGTTTGCAACTTCACACCTGCATCGTAAGCATCATTAGCTTGTTTGCTTTGCGCAATTTGTCCCTGTGTTTGCAGACGAACAACAGCGCCAGGATTGGCTTGCAAAGCCTTAGAGCGGTCCTTCGCAATCGCTGCATATTGTCCAGTAGGTGCCTGACGCAAGTAATTTTGATACTCACCTAGAGCCTTAGCACCTTGATTGGCGTTTTCATCCAACTGAGCCATCAAGTACAAATCACCGATTTCGCCTTTGGCATCGATCTCGTAAGCCTTCTGATAAGCATCACGAGCCGGTCCCCATTGGTCCGTTTGTTGATAGGCGATACCGAGGTTCGTCCAAACTCGTGCATTCTTTGGAGCTATTGCTAATCCTTGTTTATAAAGTTCGATCGCAGCAGCATTGTCACCCGCAGTTTGTTTAGCAGAACCCTGGTCGAATATCGCACCAGCTTGGTCTTCCTTCAACTGACCGATGTATTTAGGAATATCTGTGTTGTTAGGCGCCAGTGTCTGAGCTTTCTGGTACCACACTAAGGCATCGGCAGGTTTGCTCATCGCTTGATATAAGGTACCGAGCGCGAAAACGTAGTCAGGATTGTTTGGCGCAATTTCCAGCGCTTTTTGATACATAGCCAGAGCTTGATCGTACTGCTTCGACTGCTGCAACTTCACGCCTTGCTGGTATTGATCCTCAGCAGCTTTTTCGTTAGCAATCTGAGCTTCAGACTTGATCTTCTCAGGCTTTCCACCTTTGCTCAAGAAAGCGAAACGCTCTTTTGCAGCAGCAGCATAAGTACCAGTTGGAGCTTCTTTCAAATATTTTTGATAGTTACCGAGCGCTTCAGGAACACGATTGAAGTTTTCGTCGATCGCACCAATCAAATACCAGTCAGCAACTTGTCCTTTTGGATCCAAGCCCAGAGCCTTCAAGTATGCGTCTTTGGCGCGGTTATATTCTTGCTTAGCGTATTCGGCCGAGGCAATGTTGTACCAGAGGGCGGCATTGTTTGGTGTTATCTGTAGTGCCTGGGTGTAACCGGCGATCGCACCATCGTAATCTTTAGCCTGATGCTTCGCTACAGCAGCAGCGATGATCGGTTCCGCCTTCTTTATATATGCTTGATCGAGAGCATCCTTGAATTGCTGACTTTTTGGATTAGCCGCGATTGCCTGCTGATAGCACTTGATGGCGTTGTCGAAATCCTTCTTCGCCTGGTACGACGCGCCCAGTGAGAACAACGTATCTGGGTCGTTCGGATTTACTTTCAGTACAGCGAGGAAGTCTGCAATCGCACCATCGTAATCGCCAGCTTTAAATTTGGCACCACCGGACGCATATTTTTCGCCAACGATTGTGTCTTTCTGAGCATTTGTCGCTGCTTGAACGCCAACCTTTGCCTGCTCGTTGCTTGGATCCACAGACAGAGCTTTTTGATAAGCATCAATCGCACTCGCGTAATCCTTCTTCGCCTGATATGCGCTACCGATGTTGACCCAAATGTCATCAACATCTTTATTGCGCGGATCGGCTTGAATAGCCAACTTATACTCAGCGATAGCAGCATCGAACTGTCCTTTTGCCTGCAAGTCAACACCGTTGTTCACGTGCTTGGACAAATTAGCTTGCACTTTCGCACCAGCCAAACTTGCTAACAACTTGCTCGCCAATGGATTCTGCTTGTTAGGACTGAAGCGAATCGCCTGTTGATATTCCTGCTCGGCTTGACCGAAGTCACCACGATATTGAAACGCTTGTCCAAGACCGATATGGTTTTCCGGCGCGAGCGGATTTTCCTTCAACGCTTCTTCCCAACCTGCTACAAGCGCGTCTTGCACATCGGCGTCATCTGATTTAAACGTGATAGCTTTTGTGTAAGCGGCGATCGCATTTGGAATATCTTTTTTCGCTTGATACGCCTGACCCAGCTTCACTTCGATATCGGCACTGTCACCGACTTTCGCTGCCGCTTGATACTCAGCAATCGCCTTATCTGTTTCGTCTCGAACGCGATACACATCACCAAGTTTGATGTGGATTTTCGCGTCATCCTTGATTCTCAACGCTGCCTGATATTCGATGATGGCACCAACGAAATCCGCACCAAGACGAGCTTGGTCACCGAGTGCAACGCGATCTGCAAACGACTGAGGATTTTTCCCCATCATGCGAATAATGCCTTCCACGTTCTGCATCGTGGTGGCATTAGTTTGATTCAAATACAAAGCTTGATGGAATTGTTTGAGAGCTTCGGCAGGATTTGCCCGCAACCCCAATCCATAATTATTGTGCGCAATTGCCAAGTTGTCTCGGGCGAGCTTGTAATTTGGATCCAGTTTCAAAGCTGCTTCGAACTTTTGAATAGCCAACGGATAGTTGCTGGCATTCAACGCTTTCACCCCGTCGTTATTCAACCCAATCACCTGGCTTGAATCCGCCCACGCCACATTGGCTGGAAAGAAACCAGTAGCCTGCAAACTCAGGGATAACGCGAGCAAAGAATGGACAAAAACAGAACGTCTTGAAAAGCCGCTAGCCACCGTATCAAACCTCAAATCACTCAGAACACACCAAATACACGTCCAATTATCGATTTTAATTGATCGACAAGATGAACAGGACAGTATTTACCCTGAATGCCTAAAATTTGTAGAGATTTCGGCCTAGACTTCCGGCTCGATCAACCCGTAATTGCCGTCCCGGCGGTGATACACGGTATTCACCTGGTTGGTCTCTGAATTGATGAACATGAAGAAGTCATGCCCCAACAGGTCCATATGTTTGCAAGCTTCGTCCGCCATCATCGGCTTGAGAGGGAAACGCTTGGAACGAACGATTTTTGGTCTGATCTCATCCAGCGCAACTTCTTTCTTCTCTCTGACAACTTCGAACTCATCATCTTCAACGACATCAGCGCTCTCATCATTGAGATTTTCAGGATGTCTTTCAGTCGCCTTGCCGGCCTTGCTGTAATAACGAGTTTTGTATTTGCGCAGTTGCCGCTCGATTTTGTCTGCCACAAGGTCAATCGACGCATACATATTTTCGGTCGATTCCTCGCCCCGAATCACGGCTCCATTCAGTTTAATGGTCACTTCAGCGGTCTGACTATCAGCCACCGACGGGTTCTTCGCCACACTCAGCACCGCGGCTGCATTGAGGGCGTGGTCAAAGTGTTTCTGCGATCGCTGCAGCTTATCCATCAAATATTCTTTCAATGCTGGAGTTAGATCGATATTGCGTCCGGTCACTTGAACATTCATCATGAGCAAAACCTCCGCGGTTAGTGTGAAATCACCGCAAGTGTGAGATGCGCGCGGTCACTTGTTCCGCACGCTGCTAAAACTAGTAAAAATCCAAATACTTCAAACGCTCGAAACTCTTATTTGTTCGTCGATCTGGACCAACTCTAATTCATGCAATTCCAGGAGCGGCTAATTATCGGCTGCATACTGTGGGCTGCATATAAAAAGATTCGCCACAATATATCTACTACCAAGAACTACGTCAACCCGATTGAGCATTTGTCCATTTGATTGGTCAAGCGCCTGGGAAAGCCGTTCCTATCAATTCCTACCAATTTTGTACCCGGCGTGTTCGGGGTCAAACGTGGAGATTATATTCGGCGAAATGGACGAAAACTGTAGAGCCGACCCGAAGTACCAAGTTGGTTGAGCCGGTCTGGAGACCGGCGGCCCCAGCCGGCTTGGAAGCCGGCCCTCCGTCGACTGTTATCTCAAGCCTGAACTGGCTTGTAGGACTATTTGAGCAGCATCCAAATAGTTTAGCGGTTTGACGTTTGGTGTTGAGTTGCCTTCCGCGAACGCCGGTTGCGAGAACCAATGTCCACTCGGTTTGCGCGGCTGATGAGCTGCGGCTGACTGTGGCTTGCGACCACTTGCCTTGAAATCGACTGTGGAAGCCACTACGCGCAGAGCTTCGTTCGGTGGCATGGTGCCGGACAAGCCTTCAGGAGAGGCATTGGCAGCACGCAGAATGCCGTTGTGGTCGAGGAAGTTGGCGGCAGTTTCGGCTGTCATTCCAGCTTCAGCCTGCGGTTTGCCTGCGTACATATGGCGAACCAGGAGCTTGTAGAAATCGCCACGTGACATCGCGGTCGATGGGTCTAGATTCGCAGGCGATTCCAGCGTGCCGTTTCTGATCATTTCACGCAGAGCAGCAAGGCGGAAACGCGAATTGACTGGGAAATATTCGGAATAATGCCCAATGCATTCCATCTGTTCAGCAGTCATTTTGAAGTTCGGATAGAGGCTGGCGGAAGTGACTTGCCCTTCCTGGCAGGCTTTGAAGAACGGCGTAATGGTGGATGAGTTGGTGCCCATCGCATCGCCGATGATGTGAATCTCTACGTCTGGGCGCCCAACCAACTGACGAACTTTCTGAATCGTCGCTTTGGTGTACTCGTAAGCATCGAGCTTCTTATATTTGGAATTCCAATAATTCATCGGCGCGATCACGTCGTAATAGTGATCGAGCAACTTCCAGGGAATGGTCGCGACTTGCGGTGCCAAATTGAGTGGGCTGTAGACGACAGCAATAATTGAATAGTTTGCCCCGAGCGCCTGGCGCAATCGCTTGCTGTATTGCTCGACTTTGGGCGCAGCCAGATTCTTTTCGAGGTCAGCGGCAACAGCATCGATATGTTGCCCAGTTGGACTGCTGAAGCGAGCCGCTTCAATCAACTTATCGGCGTCAACTGTCGGATTTGCCAACTCGGCAAAGGACCAGGCAATGACATGAATTTTGAACTTGTGGCAGGCATCGATTAGCGGTCCCAATTTTTCTGGATTGGCGACGGCGGGAGTGTTGCTGCGCGAGGTCTGAATAAAAAGATTGCGAACGCCTTTCGCATGCAGACCCTGGCAAAAGACCTCATAATCGACAGACGGATAATTCCACATATTCATCCAAATGCCCGGGCCATCGGCCAGACCTTCTGGAGACGAAGCGGCTTGGCACATCAGATATGGTGCCAAAGTAGCACTCAGTGCCACTGCCAAACCAACAATTCTCTTGTAGAACCTCATCTGCACCAACTTCTAGTAAGGAAAACCGCGTTACTGACATTATACCCATGCCTAATTAGATTGATACCTCAAATGAGGTATATCCTGACGATCATCAGTTGGGCTGCGGACTTGGAAGAATGCCCACATTTCAACGTTTCAGCTGACGCCCTTAGAAAAATCAGAACATTAAACTCTCGTGGACGTCTCGTGAAGTGCGATAATTACAAGACGTTCGGTATCTCAGACATATACGAAATCGATAGGTATCTTGCATGAAAATTGCGCTTGGCCAAATCAATACGACCATCGGAGACATCGATGGGAACGTCGATAAGATGATTGCCTTCGCAATAAACGCCAAGCAAGGTGGAGCGAGACTGATCATTTTTCCTGAGCTGGCGGTTTGCGGATACCCACCCATGGACCTCCTGCTCAAAGACAGTTTCATAGCCGCGAATCTGAACGGTCTGGAACGCCTGAGAGAGAGCGTGACGGGCATCGCTGTGCTGGTCGGTTTCGTCGATACGAATCCGGGCGATGGTCGACCGCTGTTCAACGCTTGTGCCTTCATAGATGGTGGCGAAATCAAAGCGCGGCAATATAAGACGCTGCTACCTTCATATGACGTATTCGACGAAGACCGTTATTTTGAGCCAGCTCATGAGTATGTACCCATCACCATCGACGGTATCAGCGTAGGGTTGTCTATTTGCGAAGACATTTGGAATGCCAAGCAGATCAATACGAAGCCACGCTACTTGATCGATCCGATCGAGCGGATAGTCGAGCAGCACCCGCGGCTCCTGGTGAACATTTCCGCTTCTCCTTTTTCCACCGGCAAAGAACATATTCGTCACGATCTGGTGCGAAACCAGGCACGCAAACACGGAGTGCCGGTCGTTTATGTCAATCAAGTGGGCGGCAACGACGAACTGATTTTCGACGGTCGCTCAATCGTCGTCAACGCCGAAGGTGAGCTGATTGCCCGCGGAAACGAATTCACCGAAGACTTGATTTACGTCGACATCGACGCCACAGATGATGCAGCCTTGCAGGTGAGCAACGGCGTTATCAGAAGTTCTTCCGACGACCGCACTGTCAACAGTTATAAAGCAGTTGTGCTTGGCACCAAAGACTATGTGCGCAAGTGCGGCTTCAGCAAAACGGTTATCGGCTTGTCTGGAGGGATAGATTCGGCGGTTGTCGCGGCAATTGCAGTAAAAGCACTCGGCGCAGAAAACGTCGTTGGAATCGCTATGCCGTCGCCATATTCGTCGCAAGGATCGCTGGATGATGCTCAAGCACTGGCGAAGAATCTCGGAATGGAATACCACGTTATTCCGATTGAAAGAGGGATGAACGCATACAACGATATGTTGGCGCCGATTTTCGAAGGCACCAATCGTGATGTCGCCGAAGAAAACATTCAAGCGCGCATTCGCGGTGGAATTCTCATGGCGATTTCCAACAAGTTCAATTACCTGGTTTTGACCACCGGGAACAAGTCTGAGTTAGCCGTCGGCTATTGCACCTTATACGGTGACATGTGCGGAGGTCTCGCGGTCATTTCAGATTTGCTCAAGACACTAGTGTACGACCTGGCCAAATACATTAATGAGGAAGCCGGAAGAGAAATCATTCCTAAGTCGACCATGGAGAAAGCTCCTTCCGCCGAACTGCGTCCCAACCAGACAGACCAGGACTCGCTGCCTCCGTATGTGGTGCTGGATGGCGTTCTTCAGGCTTACGTCGAACAGCGACGCAAACCTGACGAAATTGTACGTTTAGGCTACAAACCTGAAGTAATTATGGATGTCATAAACAAGACCGACCGAAGCGAATACAAGCGCCATCAGGCTGCGCCAGGTTTGAAAGTGACCACGAGAGCCTTCGGTTTTGGCTGGAGAATGCCAATCGCACAGCGTTTCAAGGAGACCGTCGGGCAGGAAACTTATCAAGTCGTATCTAAGTGATATGCTAGTTACCGGCGAGTCTGCACCGTCGAGGTTTTATGAGCAAAAAGGATGACGAGATCCAGCGTAAGTTGCAAGAACTGGAATCGGCTGTTTTGAAGGAATCAACGACACAATCGCAACAGCATTTGACTTCATCGACTCCATCGACTTCACCAGAGTTGGTTTCGCTCAGTAAGAAGAAAGATCTTCCGCAGACCACAGTTCAAAATGACCTGCAATATTTCGGTGGCATCGCGCTGATTCTCACCGGACTTTTCATGTTCTTCAACCACGTCAAAGTCGGCAGCAGCTTTATGACCATGCTCGGCATCGGCGGCGGCGGTTTCGGACTTCTCTTTGTTCCGCTAATGCTCGGCATCGGCTGGCTTATCTATGATGCGAAAAGCAAAATTGCCTGGGGTATCACTGCGGCAAGTTGTGCCGTTGTGGTTTTCTCAGTTCTTAGCAGCATCACAATGAATTTTCCGCAGCTCAGTTTTCTCGGTTTAATGCTCATGCTGTTACCTTTTGCAGCTGGCGGCGCACTTCTTTTGAAGGGAATGGGCGGACCTAAAGCAATCGAACAAAAATTCAACAAGAAGAGCGAATGACAAACGAACAGTCAGAAACCAGAGGTGCCGCTTCTAAAGTTATGAGCGGTGCAAATTGGCAACACCTGATGATTCGAAAGAAAAAATCGGGCGTAGCATTCCTGTTTTTCGATTCACCTGGTAAACAGAATTTTTTGACCAGTGAAGTGTTTGACGAACTCAGCGAAGCAATCGGTGAGATCGAGTCAGACCCTGAGATTAAAGCGGTTGTGATCATCTCAGGAAAAGGCGACACGTTTGTTGCAGGCGCAGATCTGCACGAAATTTTGAAGTACAAAACTGTTGATGAAGGTGCTCAACTATCGAGACGCGGAAACGGTATTTTCTCGTTGCTCGCCAACATGAGCAAGCCAACCGTCGCTGCCATCAACGGTTTGTGCGTCGGTGGCGGTTTGGAGTTGGCGTTGTGTTGCGATCGAAGGATTGCCACCGATGCACCAATTACGGTGCTGGGATTGCCAGAAGTTGGTCATGGGTTGATACCAGGGCTTGGTGGCACGCAGCGCCTGCCACGACTGATTGGTGCAACAAATGCGATAGAACTAATCCTCAGCGGCGACCTCCTTTCAGCAAATCAGGCGCTTGAATCACTGGTCGTAGACCAGGTTGAGTCGCCCGATGCGCTGTTGAACAAAGCCGAGCAGCTGGCACTTGAGTTAGTCGAGACTTCGCCGGGAAGCCGAAAAAGACTAGCGCAACGATTGTCTCCAGAAGACACTCATAGGTTGTTCGCCCTGTACCAGCGTTCGGTTAGGCTGCGAACAAAGGGGAGATATCCAGCCCAAAAACTGGTTTTAGATGTTATGAAAAAGGGTTTGCTCAGCGGAATAGACGAAGGCATCGAAGCCGAAATCGAAACCTTTTCAGAACTCGCAATTGGTGCAGTTGCGCGCAACCTCATCTTTTTATTCTTCTCGAAAGAGCTAGCGAAACAGCTTGCACTGAAGCTTACGCAAACAATTAGTGAAAAACAGGGGCAGGCAGAATTCACAGCTTTCGATCCGTCACGCGACCTGGCTTCAGTCGCGAGTGAGTTAAAGCCTGATGCTGTGCTGGGAATCATCGCATCCACGAAAACAATCGAGGAGATCACAGCATTCATACCAAACAGAGCGAACATCGTCGGGCTGCAATTTTTCCATCCCACCGATCAAATTCGCGTGGTCGAACTAATTCCTCATTCTGAAACAAGCAAATATGCGCAGGCACAAGCGACGAAGTTTATTCTCAATGCGAAAAAAATTCCGCTGACTGTGCGAGACACTCCTGGATTTTTAGTCAACCGAATTGTGTATGCCTACCTGCAACAAGCCGAGAGGCTTGCCAAAAGTGGTGTTCCGATAAACTGGCTAGAGAAAGCCGCCACCGATTTTGGTATGCCAGTTGGTCCATTTGCTGCGCTCGACGAGATAGGGCTCTCACTGGCACTGTCAGTGACAACATATTTGAACGAAAAAATCGGCAACAGATTCTCCATTCCTTCCGTCTTGACTAAGGCAATCGAAACCGGAATGCAAGGTCGCACAACTGGCTGTGGCACTTACATTTGGGAAGATGACAAAAAGGTTTCGCTTAATCCAGATTTGCAAAAACTCGGTTACACGATATCCGAAGACGAACCATCGCTCGACCTTGCTTTAAAACTGGCGGACATGATGATACTACCCATGGTGGACGAAGCCGCTCGCTGTTTGGAAGAAAAAGTAGTGCGACGCCCTCGCGAAATTGACCTTTGCATTGTGTTGGGAATCGGGTTTCCGGCTTTTCGAGGTGGGATACTGAAATACGCCGACAGCCTTGGCATTAAACAAATCATCGGCGAAATAAATGAAATTTATCAACAAACTGCCCCCACTAAACGCATAAGCGATTACCTTATGAAGCTAGAGAAAGAAAGCCGAGGTTTTTACTCGCGCGAGATGGAACAAGACTAGGATGCCCAAGTTATTCATAGGCACTTTTTTAGCTCAGGCTGACCAGCAGAGGCTTGCCTCTCTGCCTGGCGAGAACGAGCATTTAGAAAGCCTCTGGGAGCGAAAACTGCGCTGGGTGCGCCCGGTCAACCTGCACATCACCTGGCTGTTTCTGGGCTCGGTCGACCCGAAATTGGTGTCTAAATTGAGTTCGACGCTGCACAAAATCGTGTACGAGCGCAGCAAAATCGACGATGACCGCGGTGAAGTAGTCATGGATTTCACCAAACCTTCGGTCTGGCCAAATTCTCGCAAAGCCAGAACTATCGTCGTCGAAAATCAGCCAATTCCCGCAAAAGTCGAAAATCTGGCCCGTGCGATTCGCACCGGTCTGATTCCTTTTTACACGGCGCAAACCGAACAAGAGCACAACCAGGAATTCAAACCTCATATAACTCTGATGAGATTAGACCGCCGCGTCGAGACGCCAGCGGAAAAGCTAGCCTTTCATCGGGTCGAGATGCGGGTCGATCCAAAATCGATCAATTCTCTTGACGAGCTGCTGCCAATCCATTTAGCAGTAGAAAACGTCTGCCTGGTAGAAAGCGACAACGAAGGCGGCGATTACAAAGTGCTTGACGCGGTCAGCCTACGCGACTGAACCACCTGACAATTATGGATGGAGCGCCGTGTGGAGCGCCGGCTTCAGCCAGCAAGGGCCGCCGGTCTATTGACCGGCATGGAACGCCGGCTTCAGCCGGCACAGGGCCGCCGGTCTATTGACCGGCGACACCACCACAAAGACCAGCCAGCCAAAATAATTGAAATTTTTGATCCCTACGGTCGCTAGATTGACTAATCAAGCGGCACAATAGTGTAAATTATCGGGATAAAGTTCGACTTTGATAGTGAATCAGGTGCCATGCCTCCAAAACCGAAACGAGCCCTCTCTCTCGTAAAAAAGACCGATCAAAATAAATCTGGTTCGGACAAATCCGGCTCAGACTTAGTGCTCGTAGTCGAAGACAACGAGGTCTTGAGAAGACTGTTTTTATCGCAGTTGAAGGTCATCGGCTTGGTCGGACACGAGGCGGTCAACGGCAAAGAGGCTGTTGAGACTGTCGCCAAGGGACAATACGGACTGATTCTGATGGATGTCAGCATGCCCGTCATGGATGGACTGGAAGCAACCAAACTGATCCGCGAAGCTGAGCAGTCAAAAAAATTGCCCCGAGTTCCAATCATTGCTGTCACCGGAATTTCAGACCGCGATACTTGTTTGCAGTCCGGAATGGACGACTTCATGAACAAGCCATTTTTGCTGGAACATCTTCGCGGCGTTGTCGCCAAGTGGATGAAGCACCGCGCGTAGTATCAAGCTCACGCATTGCAATATCATGAATGCAGATCGCAATATCATGAATGCAGATCGCAATAGCAGGCATTCAGGCGCAATGTCTGGCATGCAGATTGCGATCAGGATTGCAAAGCTCGCAGCTTCTTCGCTGTTTCTAAGGACGAAACTCGAAGTGCATCCATCTCAATCAAAATCTGTTTGCAGTTCTTGAGCAACTCAATGTCTTCGGGATTGTTTCTAGCAAACTCAATCACAGCCTTCATCTCGCTATCGAGTGATGTGGAAAACGTGCTGCACATCTGGAAAAACTCTTCCGTCAACGCACTGCTGCGAGGTGACTGTATTTCTGGTGGAGCCGAGAATTCATCACTAGAGTCCCCCGGAGCTACACCGCCCCCTTTAGTATCGGCTGCTACTTCGGAGCCAACGGTTACAGCAGCTCTAACAGATCCGACTGGTTTTACCGATCCGACAAATCCAGCTCCGAGAGAGCCCGCACCAGATTTCGCAGCAGATTCGAATACAGCAGCGCTAGCTGGATCTGATTCGTAAGAGCGGTCGGTCGGAGGCGCAATCTCTTGCACAGCTGTTTCATGCGAAGCGTTGTTGAAAAATTCTTCCTCAGTGACGTTGCCGCTGGCCACTTTAATCAAGTCACCAAAAAGTTCTTTTGCCAACTTGGGAAGCATGTCGAAGGTGATTCGCTGCTGATTTACAGACCAGAAGTATTCGCCCATCTGTCGACGTGGTGTGAAAGTAATGAATGGGGTGTATTCGGTCTCATCAATTCTATTGGTCGTAAATGCCAAAACCAAATCTGCTGGAATCAAGTAAACATCGAGCTTTCGAGTCGAAGCATCGAACGCCAGCGACCAAAACCGTGTAGAAAGATGACCTTCAAATCGATCATTAGACGGGGACAGATTTCCCAGGTTCAAAGCAGATGCATTTACGATTAAATCGCTGCCTGACGCTTTCTTATTGAACTCGATTTTGTATAACTCGAATTCGTTAAAAATTTGAGCAACCCAACGCACCATCAGATCAACGTCTTCATCGTTGACTGGTTCCTCGGCATCGCCGTGAGCAGCAATTTCCAAGGCATCGTTGACCAGGCTGGAAAGCCAATTTCCGGTCTCAGAATCGTCTCCACGCTGCTTGATGTGAAACAGGGTCTCAGACGCATCGCCCATCAGATAGGACGGAACTGAATTATCAGCTGGTGTATTCATAGGGAGTTTCCGATAAACCATAAGACTCGTAAATTGACGTAAAGTCCTGCCGTTTGGTTGCTGTTTTATTTTTTTGTATGGAGGAACATATATCCTACGCATACTTCTTCTATAAACAACCGACTCACTTATTGCAGCCCAATGCCTACAAACAGCCAGGAAAATCCGCAATCGCTGATGCAGAAAGCCGCCGAGGCTCGCATAAATCAGCAATGGCCAGAAGCTGAAGCCCTCTATCGCGAGATGGCTCAAGTGCTCACGATAGCCGGAAACAACGCAGAGCTAGCGGTAGTCCTCTATCATTTGGCGAAGACTCTCGAGTCGCAGGGCAAATATTTTGCATCCTTCGAAACATTATCAGCACTAGACCTGCTGCTTATCGAGTTGGAAGAGCAGAACGACCGCGACTTTCTCGAACAACTTAAACAAGAACGCGACGACGAAGTCGCTTAGAACCTTCTAGGCACGCCGCTTCGCGGCGGTTCGTATTGTGAGATCTGATATGCGACGGACCACTCCTGCAAATGGTCGACCATGTACACCACCAACGCAGTCATCGATATGGTTACGCCAGCTAACAAAAACATTGCATTTGTCGCACTCTTTCTACGTTTGTAGTAGACCATCCAAAGTAGTGCCGCCAAGGAAGAAGTGATTAGGAACGCTGGCATGGGTGCAAATTTCCATTGCTCATAAAGTTGAGCAGCGTTGTACGCGTAGTAATCGCCGCGACCCGTGCCAGGGGGCGCACCCACTATCCCTTGTGCCCGGCAGTGCAAACCGTACACGATGCAACATGCCACCGTTGAGGATGAGATAATAGCTTTGAATAAACTCTTGCTCGAACGGGGCGACACGATTTGAGCCTCTTTCTTCGCAGACCGCTAGCATATTTAGCAGAACTATAGACTTAGTCCTGCGTCACTTCAATACGGAATCTACGATGTAGAACGGCACTCAGCCAGCAATCTAACGATATGGCGATGGCGATTACGGTTTCGGATCACCAGGCAGCGGCACTGCATTCAGACCAGGTGCAGCTTGAGGTGCCATTTCAATTGGTCCTCGCAAGCTTGGCATATTCTTCGGCAACACCATTGGTACCACCACAGTTGAACCGGTTGGTTCGGCGTTGGGTGGAATCAAAATCATTTTTGGCTCCGGCACCACTGATGGTGTAGTGGTCACAGTCGTAGTCGTAGTTGTGTTCTTGTAGACAGGAACTGCTGGCAGCAAGCGGTGCGGCTGCAAATAAGTCGACGCTTCTGGTGCCACTGGTGGAGTGACAGCGGAGTTAACTGTTCCGTTTGGCGTATATGTGTACTCTTTGACAGTGGATGTATTTGGCGGCACGACCGGTGTAACGGTGGTGACAGTCGTCTGCACAGTGGTTGTGACAGGAGTAACTGCAGCTGCTGGTACGTCGCTCCATTCCTTCACGTCGTCTTTGATCTTGCGAACCTTGTATGCGATGGCTCGATTTCTAAATGCGTTTTTGCTGGCGATAAATCCATCCCAATCGAAATTAACTGGATCGGTGTGATCGCCCTGCTGAGCGTAACGGTGGGTGATGACATTCTCGTCTGATACTTTGTATCGCTCTTGCAGATACGAAACCAATTTGACGACAGCCTCACGTTGCGCAGGCGGGTAATCCTGATGACCGGTGTGACACATTTCGATGCCGATACTATTGTCGTTATTGATTCCTGGCAAAGTCTTGAAGATGTTGATGTGAACGGTACCAAGGTCAGGATCGACTGCCTGGAATATGGTGCCGTCTCGTTCAACAACATATTGAGCACCAGCATGGCGCAATCCGGAAGAACTCCAGGATTCAATCACTCGCTCGGCACTAAGAGGAATGCCGGTTTCGGTAGAGTGCATGATGATGTATTTGACTGGCTCTCGGCGCCAGAAAATGCCACCACGTAATGGATGGTAACTAACCAGTCCAGCTCTAACCAAACTGCGAGCGGTGTATGAATCAGCGTAGCCTTGATGGAAAGACCGGGAAATTTTATTAGACACGTCGTATGGAAGCGCGCTGCGCTCGAACTCAGGCGGATGCATCATGAAGAAGCTGAGCGGATAAGCGTATCGAGTTTTCGGGGCAGCTTTTACAACATGCACTACTTCGTGAGTGACGACGACTCCATGCTGGTGGCGTCCATGGTGCTCAGCCACCTCGACATCTTTTACTCTTTCGTAAACTGTGATTTTGCGTCCGTTCTTTCCGCGTCTAGTGTGGGCGACGAGATGAGTCGTTGGAGCGGCTTCTTTATGGTGGCGCGAACTGGCAACGGTGGACGAACCACGAGAGTGACGACCGCTGGTAGTGGCAACTTCCGCGTGGTGCCTCGATGAGCCGTGGTGGCTAACAGGTGCTTCTGCGTGGTGCCGAGACGACGAATGATGACTGGTGGGAGCCGGGGCAGCGGCTTTCTTATGAGTTCGAGCCTCACTCGCAGGCGCAAGAGAAATCGCAATCACCAGAAGTGCAGCCACCAAATGAATCAGGTGCATCTGACTGTATCCGCGCTGCTGACTTACGGATTGTTCTGCCAAGAAGCAATTACGCAAAATGTTACCCCACCGTGAAAGCTACATTATAGGTATAAACGACTCGATCAGCAATGAAAAATACTAGCGGTAATCTCTGTAAAAGCGCATTGACGCTCAATCTATACAAACTGGATCATATGGGTATACACGGGAACATATTGAAGACGTATGCCACACGCTGTGTTTTGGGGAAATAAAATTCCATTACACAACCGTGTTTATTCAGTTAAACATGTTTGAGTTTATGCCGCTGACTTTGGGCAATGGTCGCTTAACCAACCTTTTTGAGAGCCGGTTTGGAACCGGCGGTCCCAGCCAGCTTGGACTCCGTTGCTCGTTAGTCGATCCAGCCGCCGCCGAATATATAGGTGTCGTCCAGGTCGAAGATGCCCAGGACTTGGCCGGGCGTGATTGCTGGTTGTGGATCGGTGAATGTTACTTTTACTTGTCTGTTGCTCAGCGGAATTACGCGCCCTGGCACAGCTTCGCTGTTGTAGCGAATTTTCACCAACGCGTCGAATGGCCCGTCAGGAATTTCGTCCATCAGCCAGTTCATATCTGATGCCGTCAATTCAGTTCTATATAGAGCTTCTTTCGGTCCGGCAAATACCACACGCAATTCAGGGTCTAACGACGTGACATAGAGTGGCTCAGGATAAGCGATTCCAAGCCCCTTACGTTGACCGATTGTGTAGTTGTGCGTGCCTTTGTGTTCACCAAGCACGTCACCAGTGATGGTGTGAATGATGGCACCAGGAGCTTCCACCAGAAAGTTCGAGAGATAAGTTTGTGTCGTCGTTCCTTTCGGAATGAAACACAGATCTTGGCTGTCTGGGCGGTTTGCAGAAGCTAATCCGTTTTCGACCGCAATCGCTCTGATCTGTTCTTTTGTATAGTCACCCAGTGGCAACAACGTCGAACGAAGTTGCTCCATGGTGATGCCCCACAGAACGTAAGCCTGGTCTTTTGTTCGATCGAGAGCGCGCCCCAATCGAGGTCCGTTCTCAGTCTCGATCACACGCGCGTAGTGTCCAGTCGCCATATACTTCGCGTGCAGTAGTTTCTTCCCATAATTGAGAAGCGCTCCCCACTTGATCAAAGTATTGCAAAGACTGCACGGCAGCGGTGTTCGCGCGCGCGCATAAGATTCATGGAATTGATCGATGATTTGGCTTTTAAATAACTCGCGCAAATCAACGGCGTGATGCTCGATGCCGAGTTGTTCGCAAACTCTTGCCGCATCGACCATGCCAGTGTCGCAACAACGGCTTCCTGACTTGATCAGCCAGCCTGTCACGCCAACAACATCGTAGCCTTGTTGTTGCAAGAGCAATGCGGTGGTGCTACTGTCCACGCCACCACTCATAGCGACGGCGACACGCGTTTTGTTCGCCGGCACTGGGCTGACTTCGCGCGCAGAAGCAACGGCGCAGACTTGTTCAATCATTGCTGCGTCGATAACTGGTTCTTGCGTGATTTCTACCGTGCTCATGTGGCCCGACCTACATTCGAAACAATAACGGGCTCGTGGGAGCCCGGACTTCCGATTGTACTACAGAATCGCGCCCTATTTACATCTAACCTTTCGGTTCGATACCTAAGCGCCGCAGCCGACCACGCGCAGTTTCCACGTTCAGCCCATGCGGTGCCACTTTCAGGTAGTGCTCGTACTCCCGCACTGCGTCACGAGTCTTCTCCATCTTCTCAAGCAGTAAAGCGCGATTGTAATGAATTACCGGCAGTTCGAGACCGGCTTGAGCGATGGCAGATTTATATTCATTGTCGGCATCGACAAGTTTATTTTTCTTCTTCAAGAGCATAGCAAGCGCGTTGTGAGCAACTGCAATCGGAGTGCGCGTCGCCTTCGCGTCTTCAATCGCCGCCCTAAACTCAGCTTCAGCGTTCTTATCATCATCGAGCAAACGATAAGTTTGTCCCAGATTGTAATGGGCAGAGGGGAATGGACCTTTCTTGAGCTTGATTGCCTGCTTGTAATAGAGCACCGCCCGCTCGTAATTCCCATGAGGAGTGGCTCCGCGTTGATGCGCCACAACATAACCCAGATTGTTGTAGAGCACTGGGTCTTCGCCATTCTCCAACATGCTGTGAATGGCAGCTTCCGCGGGCTTCCAGGCACGGGCTTTAATTAACTTCTCGACACCCGCAATGTCATTGACATCGCCAGCCGGGAGCCCTGTCGAGCCTGCACTCCTCACATGGTCTAGAAATCGACGCGTATCGGCGGCGTAGCTTGGATCTTTCTCGAACCGCAAAGACATCTCAAGCGCCTTTTCAGCCTCACCCTTGTTGTTCAGAGCCGCCTCAGCCAACCCAAGATGGTAGTAAGCCATCGCGTATTCAGGCTTGAATTTCACGGCACGACGGGCGTTTTCAGCCGCCAATTCGTACTTCTTGGTGTTGTAATACATGCGCGCCAGACAGTTGTATGCCATGGCGAAATCAGGGCGGATACGCAGCGCCTGGTTAAAATAATCGATCGCCTCGTCGTTATGACGCTGGTCAGCCAGTGCATTCGCCAGATTCACCATCGGCTCGACTTTGGCATCGTCGGTTTTAGCCAACTGCAGAGCTTGTCTGTAATGAACGATACACTCGTCGAACTTCTCCTGATGGTAGGTTGCCGACCCTAAATTGTTAAGGATGTGCACATTAAGTGGCTCGATCTTCAACCCCTTGGTTAGTTCAACCTCAGCCCGTTTAAAGTCGTTCTGGCGCAAATAAGTAGCACCGATTCCGTTGTATGCCCCGGCACAGTTGGGCGCAAGCTTGAGCGCTTCTGCAAACTGTTTGCGCGCCTCCGCATATTGACCTTTGTCGATCAGGCGATTGCCGGCCATCAGACAATCGTTGACTTCTTTGACGTTGCCGCGGTCTTCCTGCTCGTTTTGTTGATCGTCAGACGCACCCTGCTGATCGGTTGCCTGCGCCAAAAAATTCTGCTGAGCCGAAACAGGCGGGAATGCGCAAAACGCCGTCGACACTGCAATCGCGCTCAGCGCAACTACAGTTCTCACCGCACACTGTTTTTTCTGGAAATTCAACTCAATATCTAACGGAATTTGCTATAGAACCTTTCAACATAATAGCGGGTTACAGAAAGAACGATCCTCGATGGCAATATGCTACGATCTTATATTCCCCGAAATTCCGAGTTCATGATGGGATGGGGCTTTAAGGCACAACACGCGCCTTAAAATTTAAAAATCGGTGTCCTTCTATTCAGGTCGAATTTAAAAATATGCGCGAGAACGCTCTTGCAACTGCCTTGCACCAGAGGTTTCTGGA
>JAFEAT010000016.1:0-12640 GCA_018266255.1 Cyanobacteria bacterium SZAS-4
GAATTGAAGATACATGTGCGCGGGTTCAACAACAGCTCTTCTGGTCTGCAATCTCCACTTGTATCATGCGCTCCGAAAAAAACACTGACGTTGCCTTGTAGACGAGACCCTTCTTCAGCTCCCTACATATTCACATGCTATCAAGGTCACATCGCTTCGCACAATTTTGCTTTATTGATTCGCAGCTATTACGAAACTATTCAAATCTTCTTAATCCCTAGTGAAATGTTATTCGCATTGGAAAGCGATCTTTTATCAAACGAACTCAAACCTTTGATTGAGTTGATGGCAGTGGTGAACGAGGACAGTGTGTGTTGGACATTCACAGGGCTTCATCTCGTCTCAGAGACCATTCCAGACATTGCTCGTGAGCTCTTGAGCGATCTTTTAAGGCTAACTCTCAAGATGATCAACGTCTCCGATTTGTGCTTGTTAGATCAAAACAAAAAATCGTTAAGGGCGATACATGGCAGTGAGCAAGAGCACGCAATTGGGCTGATCAAAGACCTGCACCTTTGGCAGACTGGGGCAATTTTTACTGAGGCCATCACTCGCGACCAAGAGACTCTGGTAAACCTGCCGCCCGAAGCAGACAACGATTTTGCTTCGGGCGAATTGGCAAAATTGAAAGTTCAATATGACAAGTTGAAAAATGAGCTACTCGCACTCTCGGACACTTTAGCTCGCATGACTACCAAGTAGTAAGTGACAGCGTTTTGATAGTAGTCTGCTGTTTGTTTGACCTCGTTTGAAGAATTTTGGTCGGATTCAGGCAAATAATTCTCAGTTGCACTAACATTTGTCACCAGCGCTGACTGAGGGGGAATTATGCCAAGCATTATTGAAACAGCCAAGACCGGGCGAGCAGGGTGTCGCACATGCAAAACTCCTATTGGCAAGGGCGAATTGCGTTTTGGCGAGGAAGTTCCGAATGCATTTTCTGCCGGCGAGATGACTTACAACTGGCACCATTTAGCCTGCGCTGCCAAGAAAAAACCATCCGCGCTGAAGGAAGCGTTGGACAGCACCGACCAAACTGTACCTGACAAAGAAGAGTTGTTAAAAGCGATTGAAGTCAACGCCAAGACCGAAAAGCCAACGGTTTTGCCTTACGCCGAATACGCCCCAACTGCTCGTGCAGCCTGCATCGGATGCACTGAAAAGATTGAGAAAGGGCATTTGCGTGTTGCCATTGAGAGCGAAGACGACGGCTCTCCTTTCCCTCGCAGCGGACCTCGCTACCTTCACGTGGCCTGTGCTGTCGACCATGCTGGTGATGACCCGGACGAGTTTTTTGAGAGGGTGAAAGCGAACAGCAAGAATGTCGAAATGAAAGACATGCAAGAGCTGGAAGCGGCATTGCAAGCTTAACTAGCTAGTCAAAATTGCTAATCCATGCGTTCTGATTGCGGCTTGTCTGCTGCAATTGGAACCTGCGCATATTCGGAATTTTTCTTGACGTTAGCCAGGCGCTTCTCTAATTTCTTCACGGTGATTCCGTCGCGAATCGGGCGCGGAACTGGAATTCCAATGTCGCAATACGATGATAGTTCGAGATACGTAGATTTGTTTGGACCAGGAGTGAGTACCCAACTTCCTTCTAATGCTTTGAAGCGGTCTGACTTGACCATTTCGTAGTCGATACGCTTCAGCGGCACTTCAGTCGTATGCATGGTGCTGACAGCCGTTCCGATAATCGGTAAGTGGTGCAACTTCTGCTCAGAAACCACATCGTTAACGCCTCGACTGAGCACTTTTCGATAGACCAGGTCTTGATCTGCGCCTTGCTCGTTGTGAATTGCTTGCCAGACGACTTCAGAAGGAGCCTGGATGAGCATTTTTGCCTTCACCCAGCGATGGCCATTCGGTTGTTTTTCTGTCCACCATTTAAATTCGCTGGGCGATTCGGCTTGTGCTGCGGAAATAGCAGACGCAGACACGGCGAATATAGCAATCAGCGCTGGCAGTTTCATAAAAGTCCGTTCCTCTTCGGCTTGCGCTAGCGAAGAAGCAATAGTGAAGGCACTCATCGTCCGGTTGGACACAGCAGTCTTTAGTTTATCTCTTGACGGCGTGGAGTTGGATTGCTTTTAGATAAACATACACTAAGTATCAGATATCCGTCGTCTATCCCTGTGGTGTGCGCCGCCGTGTCCAGGAATGTCGGCTTGCGGGTATATACACAAAGTAGGAATTAACCGAAGGCCCGACTCCAAAGAAAACCTGCAATGGGAAATCCGGCTGAACTGCCGAGAAATCAGGAACATAAAGAACCCGAGAGCCACGAAAGTGTTGTCGGGGATTTTCTGCATTCTGCCGCATATTCGGCTGTTCAAGAACCGATCAACGGCATTACCCAGATAGCAGACGCTGTTTTTCACACGAAGCTACTGCCACAGGTTCAGTTCATATCGGCTCCAGAACAGACGCAATTCGGCTCAGCTAACTGGCATGCGCAGCAGGTCGGCGGAGCTGTCGGCATGCTCTTGCCATTTCTTGCCGTCGGCAAAGGTGTGCGAGGCTTGACTGGAAGCGCAAGCGCGGCAGAAGCCGGTTTGTTGTCTCAGCCAAGCATGATCGGTTTGACGGTCAAAGAGGCGGCTCTGACCGGCTTTACATACGACGCGCTTTTAAAACCGAGCGAGTATAAAGAAGGCAGTTTAGCTAGTTTCCTCGGTTCACGCGCTCTCAATGGCGCAACTGGAGCCGCAACTTTCACTGCGCTTTCACTGAGCGGAATTGGTCTCAATGGACTTGCTGAAACGAAATTCGCTCAGCAAATGAAAGTCAGTTCTTTCCTCAAAAATGAGGCCGTAGCTGGCGTCTTGTCTGGTATTCCGGCAGGCGCTGTAAGCGCCGAGCTACATGCTTTGCAGACTGGAAAACCTGTGCCGTCATGGCAAGATCTGGGTCAGTCTGTCTACGGCTTCTCTATGGTTGGTGGCTTTCTTGGTGCCGGACATTCAATCAATCGCTACGCGAAGAGTGAGGCGGGACGTTCAACCTACGAGCAATTAACGACAAAAATTCAAGACCGCGTCGATCAACTAAAAACGTCGTCTACTAACGCGATGGACAACATCGGCAACGCTCTGTTTCCCAATCAGGTTAATAGCATGATGCCTGCCTTTGCAATGGCTGCAGGTGGACGCTTCGAAGTATCGATGCCAACGCGAATGAGCGAAAATCTACGCCCGTCAACCATAAACGGAGAGCCAATACCTACCGTCATGAAGATGGAAGGTAGTGACGGCGCAGGGGGTGGCGGAGGTGATGGGTCAGGAGGTCGTGGAGGACGCGGCGCTCCGCCACTAGATGTGGTGCGCGCGAAAGTCGAGGAAATCGCCAACGTCGAACACCGCATTAACCGCAATCACGATCATCAAGACTATGTGCAGAACCACATGCGCTCGATGCTGAACTCACTTAAAGCTAAAGGAGAAGTTTCGAAAGATTGGGAAGTGTATCCAACGGAAGCCGGTTCTCCCGCCGATTCGGTCGGAGCAGATTACGTGCTCGTGAATAGCCGCACAGGCTTGTTTCATATGCTTGATGCCACATCGAACGACAGCAAATTCAATAAACCAGAAGATCACAACGTGTCAGAGATGAGGGAGCAAGGACTTATCTATTACGAAAAACCATGGTTTGATGAAATGGGTAAACTTCGCACAGATCAAAGTGAGGACGCGACTGTACGCGAAGGAGTGGCGCAGTTCAACCGCGATCTAAAAGACCAATTGGTTTCGCTCACTCACTCGCCGTCATTGTTGAATATTGCCGAGGCACCATTTCCAAGCGTAGTGAAACTCGACGATCCAACAGCTAAGCAAATACAAATCAATAAGTTCATTTCTTGGCTTGAAATCAAAGGAAACGAAGCTTCCGATCCGATTGACCAGCACATGTTCGAAGATTTCGCCGCCACACTAAGACGAGGTGCCGGAAAGCATGCAGACAAGACTGCCGCTACGCAATTTTCACCCGAGTTAAACCAACGAGTCGAGAAAGCGGCCGAGAAAGTGGTCGTGGCCGTGGCAGTGGCAGCAGAACTCGGACGCGCTATGGAACCGAGTAAGACTGGGGCATCAAAGAGTGACGTCAGGCATTTTCAACAAGAAAACAGAGTCAACCTCGAACGAGACGGAGTCATCTATCAGTCTCAGAACATGGACCGTGTCTTGATGGACGCAAGAGCCCGGATGCTGAGAACGGATGCGCTTGAGCAAGTGATCAGTAAAGGGCAGATGAATGAGCTTCGAGCCAGATATCCAAATCTCAGTGACGAGAGGATCGTTCAAAGAGTGAGCGGCCGCATCGTCAATCTCTCAAATGAAATCAGCAGCGGTGGACTGCTAGCTAACGGTAGACGTCCGATGGTGGAAGAGGTTGTTAATCGCTTACGCGGCAGCACGGCAGAAAATTTGCTTGGCGAAGAAGTACACGTTCAGCAAGCTCCAAAGCCAGAGAAGATACCAAACAACGTCAGAAAAGCCGCTACGAAATTTGCAGAAGTTTGGAAGGAAGAAAATCTGCCTGAGCACACACGTGGTACTGAAATCGATCCTGACTACGTCGAGCTTGTCTTCGACGCCCTGATGCAAGGCAAACAAGAGGCTGAACGCGGCTCTCTTGGGGCTTTGTACGAAGCGTATCAGAAGGGCGACCCAGTCGCACGAAGAGCAATAGACGAAGCTATAAGTAAGCCATAGCGACACCAAATATGGTGCTAGCTCCGCTATTCGCCTGGTTTCTTAACCTTGGACCAGAGCTTGCCTAGCCAGCCCGAGTTCTGTTGTAGTGCCGGATCCACCGTATCAGATGGTGGCGTGTACGCAACTTCTTTCAAAGCCGCAGAGAAATCCACGCCGGTCTTTTGGCAATAATGGAGAACGGCAACAGCGTGGTTGTTCGTCAGGATGTCGTCGTCAACAAATCCTTGCGCTTGCACTGCTGCTTGCAAAAGTTTCTTGTCGATCACACCGGTCGACAACATCACCTCGCCCAGGCTTACGTTAAGCTGACGGCTTACACCCTCTGCCTTCGCCATATCTTGAGTGGTTAAACATCCTGCTTGTTGCAGAATCTCGATGACCGAATTAGCCCGGGCAATCTCGTCTTCTTTCGTGCTGCGTTCTGCCAAAATCGTTTCGATCGGGCAGTTGCGCGCGTTGGCAGCTCGCAAGATATCTGCTGCTTGAACGCCTGTGAGATTTCCTTTTGCCACCATTTCTTGCAGCTTGAGACTTTCATTGAGCATCGTTTCTGAAATCATTCCGGCTTGCACCAGAACTTGTCCAACCGGTTGCTGTTGAACCAATCCCATTTCGATCGCGGAAATCTTATCGCCTTCAGTGACGAGCCCCGCCGACATGAGCAAGTCGCCAACACGAATGTTGGTTTGCACAGGTTTGTATGCGCCAACTTCTTGCAAGGACACTTCGATAGTTTGATGCTTGCGCGTCGCTGCGCGCATTCCGCTTACTGCCTGGTCTTTAGTGATCTTTCCGTCGCGCAAAAGTACTTGGGCTGTGAGCGCGGAAGCGAGCAGAGTTGATGGAATAGCGCGGGCGAGAACCAGACAGCGCCCTAGCGGTAAATTATTTTCCTGACTTTGAGTCATCGCCTCTTCGAGATTCTCTCTCGTCACGGCGCCAGCCTCCAGGAGCAGCTCTCCAAGCTCGCTGCCGGGCATAGTTTCTCTCTGGGGTGCTTTCCACCCAAGTCGCGTAAAAGCTTCTTCTAGCGGGATGCAGCCCTTGATGGCGACGTTTAGAGCGCGTATTCCGAACTCGGCCGAGATGACGCCTTCGCGCAGCAACGACTGAATTTCGATCGCCGTTTGCAAGTCGCGTTCGGTCAGCTCGCCGATGCCCATGAGCACGCGTCCAAGCGGCGTCGCGGACTTCTTTGCGACTTGAAGCGCTTCAAGCAAGACCTCGGGTTTGATTACATTTGCTGCAACCAGCAATTCGCCGATTCGTTTGGGTCCGGCGCGTCGTTCCCTTGCAATCTCCATGCCTTAAATCCAGGACCTTTGTTATTCCAACACCAATACAACGCCAATTGTGCGCCTTAGCGGCTCTGTGCAATGTTCGCTGATCATTAGTCTATCAGGGCGGGTGCAATACCACTAGCTGTAGCGAAAGAGCACTTGCGCCACTTCAATCTTATGCCCGAAAAAAATAAAAACAGAGAGATATTGGCCCAAAATCTGGGCCAATATCTCTCAAGAGCCAAACTAATTTCCCTAAGTCAAGACTTTTTAGTAGTTGTCGTCGTAAGGAACAACAAAGCCTTTGCCCTGGAAGATCATGCTGTGGCTGCCGCTGTGTGGGCTTGGGTAGCCGACAAAGCCGTGGTGGATACCGTAGGCAGCGCCGTGGAGAGCGCCATAAGCGCCACCAGCAACGAATCCTACAGGTCCGCCGGTCAAACCACCAGCGATCAACTCGTACACGCCATCCTCGTCACCGAGGTTACGTGCAACCATTTTCGTTCCGCCGATTGAGCCCTTGATGGCGTCTTGGAACATAGCAGTTGGGACATCCCATGCTGTGGTGACGACCATAGAGACTAAACGACATGGAAAATATTCGATTTCATACCAGACGCGCGCTGATTCAGGGCGTTCTGGATACGCAAAACTTGGAACTGACAAACCGACAGTTAAGCCGACAGCAGCAAGTAGCGTGGAGAGTACTTTCTTCATTTTTAACTCCAATCTTCCTAGTTTTTAAAAGCCAGCCTTATTTCTCTTCCATAGTGATGTAGGACCATCGGCTGAATGGCTTTTCCCAACCGAGCTTCCAACCATGCTTAGCGCCTTTGAAGCCGCTTTCAGCTCCACCGAGCACCATGCCGCAACCGCCACCGAGCGGGAATGCAGCGATCTGCTGGGAGACACCCTTCTCATCGCCGAACTTGCCGGCTACGTGGTGCATTCCGCGGTGTGAACCATGGTATCCACCTTCGATTGGACCACTTACTAATCCGCTAACTGCAGCGCCACTCAAGGCACCTGCGGTTCTAAAAGGCGCCATCAGTACCCAGTGTACTGGTTTCGCTTCGTAATCAAGAGCAAGGGCTGGAGCCGCTGCGCCGACCATCATCATTGCCGAACAAACTATACGACCTAGAGATTTCATCTTCATTTACCACCGTCTTTCCAGTTAATACGGCCCGAGGGTTTGGCTCGACCTCGGGCCGCCAGTATCTTACTTTTCTTCAGTAACGATGTACGATTCGGTGCTGAATGGCTTTTCCCAGCCAGTGTTGGCGCCATGGTAGAGACCATGAACGGCACCATATGGAACACCAAAGACCATTCCGATAGGAATGCCCATTACTGCTCCAACAATGTTCTGCTTCCAGCCATTTTCATCGCCGAATGCAGAAGCAAGTCCATGCCAGCAGTGCTTAGGACCAGAATAAACGCCACCGATGATAGCGCCTTCTGGCGTATCAATGATGACCGCAGTGGTTGCGCCAACCAAGCTTGCGCCTGAGCTGAGTGGACCATCTGCTAGTGAGGGAGCGGCTGTTCCGATTGAAACAACTGCAGCGCTCAACAACATCAACATTTTGTTTTTCATTTTGATATTCACCTGACAAGGAGGATGGTTCAGTGAACCACCCTCTTAATCCAAACAACAACTTAGTACTTAGAGTTCATCTGTCGACTATTCATCTTTGAAAGTGAATGTGTCTTTGCTGAACGGTTTTGAGTAACCTTCTTTGGCACCATGGACGGCACCATCAAACATACCGTAAGCGCCGCCACCGACGAAACCGAATGGTCCGCCGAGGACTTGTCCGAAGAACTGGCATCCGCCGTTGTCTTCGTTGCCAAGCTTACCTGCAGTAGCCTTGGAGGCTTTTATATAACCTTTAACGCTGTCTTTGAAAGCACCTAGAGGTACTCCAGCAGCCATACCAACTCCAGTCCCGACCACACGCACTGGGAATATCACAATGCTTTTGAAAGTGTCATCGTCAGCGAACGAAGGTGCAACCAACGTGCCAACAAGAGCCGAGGCTAGAATGAAAGAGGACGCTAACTTTTTAAGCATGCAAATCTCCATCTCTTAGCAATCACTACCACCAATCCTGGACCAACTCGGCCACAAGACATGCACCATTGTACCCATTTTCTTGGGAAGGTCCATATTTATAGCTGTTGAAATTTATAGTAGGTATGCTGAGATGCTGAACTGGGACTGCTCTAGCGCTCTTTTTATCCTTGTAAAAAGTTTGTTTGAATTCGTCATCACTTTGCAAGTCATATATCCGGCGTATGCCGCTCGCTAATATGAAAAGCTGGTCGCCAAGCGCTTTTACTCGTTTTTCAGGCACCACCGGTGATTCCAAGAGTTGAAATTGCTGTTGTAAGTCTCGAGTAAGAAAACCGGTGGACTGTGGCAGATAATCGGCTTGCAAAGAGTTGGAGTGGAGTGCTTGAAAACACCGCCGATGATACCAAGTGAAATGACAGGCATCGATCGTCGATTGTTCCCGCGAAAAATGGCTAAGTTTGACGACGCAATTCATAGTCAATGTTCGACGGTAAATGCCGATACAAATTCGCAGCTAGCATTGATTACATCGTGTACGAACACGCGAGTACGAGCTCGTTGAGACGAATTCTCTGTGCGGTAAGCGGATTTAAGTGGCGTCGCTAAAAGCTGAATGAGCAGTGCCTGCATGTTCAGTTGGATGCCACGTAGCTGCACCTCTACCGAAGAGGATTTGGCAGAACGAAACGAAGATCACCGGAACCCAGTGAGCATAGACATAGCAGCTGACTTGGAAGCTGTGCACAAGAGTGCGCCAGATAGACATCTTTTTGCGGTAAATACTAATCGCGACAATGAGATTCAACTGACTGACGACGAACACTGCCAGTGATATCAGAGCAAAAAACTTTCCATAAGTGGGAACGCCCATGGATAGTCGTGTTATCTCAGAAGAAACTTCGAGGAACATGAGCGCCGGCACAACGAAATAAACCGTGAACGCGATCGTGTCTAAACGCTCGACCAACGACAATCGAGTCGGTGAGTTGAGTGGGAAAATATAGTCGAGATAGCGTCGGATGCTTCCTTCTGCCCAGCGTCTGCGCTGTCTGAGAAGTCCCTTTATCGTTGGAACTCCTTCTTCCCACACATACGCATGTGGACAGAATCTGACGTCCCAGTTGCTTACTAAAAGACGCATACTCAAATCGAGGTCATCGGTAATGGACTTGTTATTCCAGCCACCAACGTCGATCAAAGCTGCACGCTTCATCACCTGCCCGTTCCCGCGCAGTTCAACGGCACCGCCGATGAGGTCACGTCCCATTTGGAAGTGAGTGTCCATTGCATATTCGGAGGCTTGACATTCAACCAGGGCACCAGTCTGGTGCTCGAAAATTCTCTTTTGCGCCTGCACTGCACCAACGCCATCTTGGTCTAAAACAGGCAGGGTTAGTGCGAAGAAATTTGGTGCCACATAAGCATCAGCATCGAATACTGCCACCACTTCGCCTTTGGCCTGAGCAAGCGCTTCGTTCAAGGCGGCTGACTTACCAGGGCAACTACCGTAGGCTCGATTGATGACGCGGAGCCGAGGAAACTCTAGTTTCAAACGTTCGAGTATGAACGGCGTTTCATCAGTTGAGCAATCATCGATTACCCAGAGGTAGAAACTTTCGTAGTCCACCTTAAAGAAGTTGCGAATCGTGTTTTCGATTACACGCTGTTCATTTTTTGCAGAGATAAAGATATCGATCCATGGCTTCCATGCGTCGTCTGGGTCGGTGTCGTTGCCGGTGACAGCAAGGTAGCTGCCGTCTGGCTGTTTTACCAGACCTGCCTTGCGCGCTTTCCGGCGCCACCTGCCTTGAGCCGCCATCAACCAGACGCTGTGAGTGATCATGATCACGACGGCAGCCGAGAGCAAAATCAATACTTCTGGCCCGGTTACGAAATCATCGATAGACTTCAGACCGATCCAGACGGCGAGGGTTAAAGCAGCTAATATGACCCGGTTTCTCATGCCCGATAATTTTTGCACAAACGCCAACTTATATCTACTTACCACGGCTCATAGAAGTCAAATCGTGTTAAACCAGCAGCAGACAGCGTCCAGCCGGTTTCAAGCAGGCTTGTTGTGTTCCCGTTTTGTCTCACTAAAGTGGTGCAAACCGGCGATAAAAGTGGGAATTCCGATGATCAGCAAAGTGGTCGAAACGCCGCCGGGCAGGTTGTCTGCGAACACACCTGTGAGAATAACTGGAATTGTAGAAGCAGCAGACATGGCTGTGTTCTGTGCCGCGAACACCTTGCCGCGCAACTCCTCCGGGACGGCTGCTTGCAACGCAGCTTGGGTGGGAACTGCGACGCATGCGCATGAAATTCCGATCAAGACTGAAAATAGTAACGGAATTGTCATGAGCCCCCCGCGGAAGTATACGTCGTGCCAACCAAGCTGCGGGAAGAGAAACAGTTGCATGTACCCCAGGCTGGCAAGCAAACACATGAAAAACCCGAGTCCGACAAAGCCACCGTAGGCGAGCAGAGGTGGGTCGATGTCTCTGCCATAATGCCCAACCCAGAAATTGCCGATCCCCATACCCAAACCTGCAGCGGCAATGATGTAACCGAACTGAAAGGGTTGAATGTGCATGACCTGCTCAGCCAGGGCAACGGCAATGATGTTGAGAGTAATGATGGTGCTAAAAAGGAGAGTGATTTTGATAATCGCTCGGAAAACCAGAGGGTTGTTGACGATATAGGCGATGCCAAACCGCAATTCTTCCCACCACGCTTCACGCGGCGCATTTGACCGCTTATTGTCTTTGATCGAGAGCACAAGGCAGGCCGCGATCAGGAATCCTGCCGCCACTACCCATGGAGCACCTTCTCGACCTGATGTTTCGATAATTGGTTCGCCAATGGCAAAACCGAATCCAAGCGCGATCATCATAGTCGTGAAAAACAGTGAGTTTGCAGCATACAGCTCCTCGCTTTTCACTATCCGCGGTATCGAAGATGTTTCTGCTGGTCCAAAAAACTGCGATCCGATCGAGAGAAAAAAGGCCAGCGCAAATGTTGCCATCGGAGAATTAGTGATCCACGGAACGGCTACCAGAGCCACGCAAGCGGCACGAGCTATATTTGAAAGAACAAGCACAGATCGATTTGACCAACGATCTACATATACGCCTGCCACCGGACTTAACACCACAGCTGGAATGGTGAAGGCAGCATAAAGTATGCTCGTCATCTGAGCGGCACCAACTTCATGTCCGGCAAAAGTCGTTACTTGTTTGGCTGTTAAAACCGCGACAAATAGTACAAAAACTGCACGATCTGCAAACTGCGAGAAGACCTGGGCAATCCAAAGCTGCATAAACTGGCGATTGCGAAACAGAGATCCGTAACCGCTTGTTTTTTCAGTAGTCGGAGGATCTGTAGTTTGAGAGGACACTGCGGATACCAGAACTCATTGAGAATACTTTACCACTCAGGCTTTACATGCGTCTGGCTTGTCAACACTTAATCAAGCGATCCAGGGCGATAAGGAATGCACTCATGCCTGACGCCTTACGATTAAAGCCCCTCTGTTTCATCGTCGGGGAGGCTGCGTTTCAAGACAACGCCACGCTTGGACGATCTGAAAAACTCGACGATTTCCAAAATCTCAGGGAATGGTTCGATTTCATTTTCAATTTGTGCCAACGCATTGGTCAGGTTCGCATCCGTTCTATAAAGGATGCGATAAGCCTCTTTAATCGCTTTACGTGTAGCCGGCGGAATTTGGCGGCGTTTCAGACCTACTGCGTTCACTCCACGTATTTCTGGCGGTCGACCGTCGACCATAGAAAATGGTGGCAAATCTTGTCGGGTGGCAGACATTCCGCTCATGAGCAGCATGCGACCTAATCGGCAGTGTTGATGAATAACACAGACGCCAGCCAGAATTGCGTAATCGCCAACTTGAACGTGACCGGCGAGCATCGATCCGTTGGCCAGGATTACACCGTTTCCGACTTTACAGTCGTGAGCGACGTGAGAGTAAGCCATAAAAAAGCAGTCGTCACCAATTACGGTGACTCCATTGTTGGTCGCTCTATGAATTGTGACGTACTCACGAACGGTGACCCGATTGCCCATTTGAACACCGGTTGCTTCGCCCTTGTAGCCCAGATCTTGCGGCTCCAAGCCGATCGTTGCGCCGACAAAAATGGTGCAATCCTCACCAATGGTGGTGTGACCATCGATGACAGCGTGCGGTCCAATCTTCGTGCCCTTGCCGATTTTGACGTTCGGACCGATGACTACGTAAGGACCGATTTCAGCGGTCTCGTGAATTTGGGCACCATCGGCGATTACTGCTGATTTGTGAACTGTCAGATTCATACTTGACCTGTTGATTCCTCTGGTTTAGTTACAGCAAAGGTGATTTCGCCTTCTACAGCAATTTTGTCGCCTACTTTAGCAAGAACTCTTGCTTTGCCGAGTGGTCCACGACGTTTGGTCAACTCCACTTCCATGTCGAGTCGATCGCCGGGAACGACCATTGTGCGGAACTTTACACCATCAATTCCAGTAAAGACTGCCAGGTGCCCTTTGAATTCTTCTTCCATCAAAACGCA
>JAFEAT010000016.1:12723-61942 GCA_018266255.1 Cyanobacteria bacterium SZAS-4
GCAGTGAGATTTTTGAAACCAACCGCCTTTTTACCTGGAATCACTTCAGTGACGCGGTCGACAAGAAGGAAAGGGTAACGATGAGGCAAGATAGCCTTGATTTGAGTAATGTCCAAGGTGATTGCCGAAGTAGCGGTGCTCATCGATTGCTCCTGTTTGCAAGTGTCTATCCTGTCAGCGCCCAATCAAGCTCTGGGCGCCGTTTCAAGCGAAGACATAGTATACATGGCGATTTATTGACCGCCTGTGACAAGATTCTTCCTATTTCGCGAACTTAATAGAATACGGGGACACAGCAGTTTAAAATATGGATAATCTATACCGTTTTGACAGCGGTTAAGATTGGCATCATCTGCCCGGTTCGCGCGCAGCCCTGTATTCAGAGGTTGATCTTATGGAGACCACTTTGTCCAAATCAGGACCGCTCAAGCCTAAAGTATCAAGCGCGACGCGCGCCAGCACTGTGGGCGAATCTTCGCAAGCGGCGTTGAATATGGATTTGGAAAAAATTGCGCAAGGCGTTCGCATGATTCTCGAAGGCGTTGGCGAAGATGCCTCTCGCCCTGAGCTTCTAGAAACACCAGATCGGGTTGCTCGAATGTACCGTGAATTGTTGTATGGCACCGGTGTTGATGCCGGTGCTGAAATTACCTGCACGTTCAACGAAGAGAACGATGACCTGGTGCTGGTAAAAGACATTGCGTTTTCAAGCGTTTGTGAACACCATCTTGTTCCTTTTATAGGTGTCGCCCATGTCGGATACATTCCTAATCAAGGCAAGATCACAGGACTGTCAAAATTAGCGCGGGTTGTGGAATTAGCATCGCGCAAATTGCAAGTGCAAGAGCGAATGACCGGACAAATTGCAGACGCAATCATGCGCAGATTGGATCCATTGGGTGTAATTGTTGTGCTCGAAGCAGAGCACTTCTGCATGAGCATTCGGGGCGTTCGTAAGGCTGGTACTAGGACTGTCACCAGCGCTGCACGCGGCACATTGCAAGAAGACAAGAGTGCTAGAGCCGAAGTAATGGCATTCATTCACAATAAGTAGATTGGAATCGAAAGTGGCAGACAATTTTTCTGAGCAACTTGTCAGTCGAAGATCGTTTTTATTCACACTGGCGTCTGTTGCGTGCTTCGGGCTCCCGTCGGTGCGGGCAGCGAACAGCTTTGCGCCATTTCAATTCGGCTTTGTAACTGACACGCACGTAGTACACGGCAAGCCAGATTCGTATTTACTTTTGCAAGAGAGTCAGCTGTTTTTGCAAGATTGCATCAAACAACTGAACAACGAGAAATTGGATTTTGTCATCTTTGGTGGAGACCAGGTCGAAACGCCCGGTGTTGACGATGCGAACTGGCAGTTGTTCGTAGATTGCGCTCAGGTGTTGTCATGCCCCTGGTCGTTTGTCTTAGGCGAGAAAGACGTCTCTGGCAATCCGCCCGTCGATAAGTTGAAGTTGTACGGACCAGACTGGAAACAAAAAGGTATTCAGACTGACAAGTCGTACTGGTCGCAATCGCCTCTGCCAGGTGTTCATATCATAGGCATGGATACCAGTCGGGCTGAGAGCACCACCGGTGATATCTCGAACGAACAGCTCGATTGGTTGAAGAAAGATCTCGAAAAGAATGTTGGTAAATTCACGATCGTGTTCAGTCATCATCCGCTGTTAGCACCGCCTCCGTTTGATGCTGGTCCACCCTGGGATGACTACATCATTCCAAATGGAGCTTCAGCAAGAGAGATATTGGGCGGTTCGAAAGATGTTCACCTTGCTGTGAGCGGTCATCTGCACGTCAACAAGATTCAGCAAGAGTCTAATATCTGGTACGTTTCTACAGCCAGTTTAGATGTTTATCCTTGCAGTTTCAAAATCTTCCGCATCACCCCTCAAACAATTCAAGTTGAAAGCTATCAGATCAGCTATCCAGCTCTCGTCAAAAAAGCCAGACAGCAACTCGATTCGTCAGCGATCGCTTTTAAATACAACGAGCAACGTCCGACAGCATTTGCCGACCTTGCTTTCGGATCGCGCATCGATAACAACGCTCTGTTGCCATTAGCCGCGGGGCAAGCAGCTCAGTTGATCGACGAAAAGAAATTGAAAAAGGCCAAGGAAGAGCAAAGCAAGAAAGAGCAAGCTGTCCAAGAGAGAGAGAAAGAGAAAGACAAAGGCAAGAAAAAGAAAGGCGACGACAAGAAAGAAGAGCCCAGAGACAAGAAGAGCGATTCGAAAGATAAAAAAGAAGACGCCAAGAAAGGCAAAAAGAAGGGCGATAAAGGCGACAAAAAGCCATCAGAGCCTGAATCAGATGACAGAGTTAAGTCAGATGAACCAGACACCCCACCGTTAGAAAAGACTGAGCCTGCAACCACTGAGCCAGCCGAAAAGACGAAATCAAATGTGGAGATGAGTCCTTTAGATTCCAAGGACCCGGCTGCAAATGACGCAAAGGAAGCCAGCCCAACAAAGTCCGATGAAAAACCAGAACCGTCGCAAACTACAGATTAAGCCACCAAATACGGGGTTATTATGAGCTGTCCAATCTCCGGCAATGAAAAAGAAGAAGGCAAACAGTACGGCCATTCTTCATTGAGCTACAACAGTTACCTCAAAGTTCCAGAGTTGAAGAATTTGCAAATCTGCCAGTCAAACCCTGCGCATCATGACGAGCCGCTCTTCATTGTCATTCATCAGACTTACGAGCTGTGGTTTAAATTGATTTTGCACGAAATTGACGAAACGATGAAACTTCTGGCTGACGATCGAGTCAAACGTGCGACACACTTTTTGCGCCGAGTGGTGGCAATCATGAAAGTGTTGGTCAATCAAATCCACATCCTAGAAACTATGTCTCCACAAGACTTTCTGGGCTTCAGAAACAATCTCAATCCAGCCAGCGGATTTCAATCGACACAATTTCGCGAGCTGGAGATGGCCTGCGGACTGAAAGATAAGCAACTGCTCGAGCATTTTAAAAATGATGAGATTGCTTATCCAGAGCTGATGAAGAGATACGAATCGCATACTCTGCAAGACGCCTACTATGCGGTTTTGCGCAAGCAAGGTTTCGATCTGCCGCAGCCTTACGACATTGATGAATCTGATCCAAAATCTTCGGAGCGCGAAGATAAACGAATTCAATCGTTGCGAAAACTCTATGAAGACTCAGAAAAATATGCCGACCTCAATGATCTGGCAGAAGTATTGATTGACATCGATGAACAAATCTCCCTGTGGCGAGTCAACCACGTGACGGTGGTTGAGCGCGTGATTGGGTTCAAACGCGGCACCGGTGGCAGCGAAGGCGTTGGTTACCTGCGCTCGACACTGCACAAACGGTGTTTTCCGGACCTGTGGAAAGTAAGAACTGTGCTTGAAGTGCCTGCCATTAGTTGCGGACCGACAAAGTAGACCGTATCGGCAAAACGGGCAGATTTAATACTCAAGCAAAATTGATTGCTTAGTGATTAAATGGCGTGTTAAAGAGGTCGCTATGATCGGTATTACTAAGACCAAGATCGGCAATCTACTGCTTTCTCTGAGCCTTGCACTCGTTTCGTTGCCTGGAGCGTACTCCTTCGAGCTCGCAACTTCAGATATGGGTGCCTACCGCTCAGACGTTATTCGAAGAATCTTCGACGCTGTGAAAGTCTCTTCTGAATACAAGCGAACAGTAATCGATCTGAACATCAACGCCATGGGCAAAATAACGTCCTGCAGGGTCGTTAAGAGCTCTGGAAATAGTGACCTAGACTCAAGAATGATGAGAGCACTAAGCCAGGTCGATTTGGAACCAATGAAGTTTGCCAGTTCCGCTACTGACTCAATGCAAATTCAAATTTGCTTCGCTAACCCGGTTCCTGACCCTAAAAATCTCTATGTCGTCGAAAATGAAGCTTTTACATACCGCGGTCTCGGCACCATCATGCGTTTCACTGGACCTACAACTTACACCGCGCCATCTGAGGAGCGCAACATCGTTCGCACTTGGACGAGGTCATCGTCGACCAACGAGGTACCACCATCGCCATCGTCAGCCGATTTGGCACGTGCTGCATCGCCTGAAAGTTACACTAGTGGCGACAAAAATTATGACGATCAAATTTCCAAGCTTCTGTCTGATTCGCATGCGGAAATGACATTTCATAGTGTCAGATTTGGCCTGACAGATGCCCCTCAATCTGCCACTCTTGTCGATCAAGCGGCGACGTTGACGGAGAAAGGTAAATATCTTCAAGCCGCTCAATCTTACATAATCGCTTTGATCGAACCAATTAGAAACGAAAAACTCGATGCTGTGAAACCAATCACAGACAAGCTCAGCAAACTCAGTCCCAGGCTTAGCGGTGACGATCGCCTCAATGTCGCAATCTCTTTGATAAACCTCCATCATCGCGTTAGAAGTTTGCTCCCGTTCCACGCTAGCGAAGACCTCAAAAGCACCGTCTACACGATTATTCCTTTAGCGCAACAGTTTGCCGATCAGTCGCACACAAAAAATCTGGGACGACTAGCACGATACTATCGCCTACGCGGTGAGATCTTTAAAACAATGCACGACCAAGACAAAGCGAAAATCGCTTACCAGAAGTATCTATCTATTACCCTGGAGAATGAAGATGCACAGCCAATTGAGGTCGAGCAGGCATTTGAAAAAACCTTAGAATCACTGCACGCCAGAGATGACAGAGCGGCAATTGAAGAGGTGGAAACTCAACGACAGGTCTGGCTTAGCAAGCACCAGGACCCTACCAACTTGCGCGCAATCACCTTTACATGCGGGCAATTGGAATCGAATCTTTCCAGGTTTCCATCAGTTGCAACCGCATCGAATGAAACCGATGAGTGCCTAAAACGGATTATCAAACTAATTCAAACATCTAGCTTGTCGACACAGCCGGTGCCAGATCGATACTTTCCACCCGCTGAATTTTCAGATGGAAGATCTATTCCAAATCAGAGCGAAGACGTTAATCGATGCATGCAAAAACTTGCTCAAGTCAACGATCATCTTTACCTTCTAGCGCGCAGGACTGCCCCGGATGACCTGGTGGAGCAGTTCATGAAAGAGTCATACAAATTATCGTTGAAGACTCACAACTCGCTGAATAAGCGTTTATTTCAGCGACTTGCGGAATATTTGCTCCAGGAAGGAAAAGCGCAGGAGGCACTTGTGCTTTGCGATCTGGTTGGCACTAATTTCGATACCGAAGAAAATACGGTGCGCTTAAGGTATGTGCAAGTGAATGCTGTCGATCAACTACGCATCAAGGCTTTGCAGGCTCTTGGACGCAATGCGGAAGCAGACAAAATGCTTGCTGATATAAAAAAGGATAGAGAACAGAAAACTCTGGCAAGCATGGAGCGTAATTTGGATTCCGTCATGCAACAGGCAGAAAAGGCTCAACCGTTTTCTGCAGAGCGCATTCAATCGCACATCACTGTGGTAGCGAATTTGCTGATGTTGAATTCAACGGAAAGTCTTCAAAGGGCCAAGTCTGTCTTTTTAGAGAACACAAATGAAGTCAGCTCGGAGAAGTTTACTGCTTTCAACACGAGTACCTATCGGGATCTTTCGAATCAACTCGCTGAGATAATTCGAAAGGGCAAAGAACCAGATTTGGAATTTGCCACCAAAGCGTATGAATCTCTCCTTGCACTGCAATACACCAAGTCAGCCAAAGTCTTTCAAAATCAATCAGCGGTGGAGAGGAGCTTTCCGATAGCTTCCACATTAGACCGTTCGGCATTTGCAAAAACCCCGAAAGTATACATGGCGCTGCTTCGGACCTTACTTCAATTTTGTCGTGAACACAAAGCTCTAGACGATACAAATGCGCTAATCCTTTTGCGTAAATTAGCTGAACTCGAAACTCGAGAAGGTGAGCGAGAGAACGCAGTTAAAACCAATTTGGAGATACTTGCGCTAATGGACTCGAAGAAAAGTGACCAGACCGAGCTCGTGGGTCAGCTCGTTAAAACGGCGAGTGCGGCGGCATCAGCAAACAAATTGAGTTTGGCGAAGAAGTATCAACAGCGCGCCGCAGATTCAAATTTTCTTTCTGCGGTACCGATTGCTACCCACCTCGGTCTGGTCAACCTGGCCAACCAGTATGCGCGACTGGGTGCCTTAAGAGATGCTCGCAACCTTCTTTTGCAAGTGGCGAAAAAGCAACACGACTTAGGATTAGTTGAACGTACGGTCTCGACCCGAGAGCTGGTGCAAGGCTGCGCAAAACAAAACAATTTCTCCGAAGCAAATAGTTTTTTTGAAGACATAATAAGCTTCGAGCAGGAGCGCGAAATAAGCTCAGTTATCCTCAATTTGTATCGTTTGGACTACGCCGATTTGCTGCTCAGTGAGTTTGATGCGAAGGCTGGACAGGCTCAGAAGGAACATCTTCTCGAGCGATCGGAAGAACTCTTTCAGAAAGCTGCAGATGGATTGATAGCGGCTCAGGGACAAAATTCGAAGTCACTTGGAGCTGGCGTTCAACGGCGAGCCTTTCACCTTGCTGTCGATGGTTTGAAAGGGCAGAGCGATGCATTGATCGAAAAATATCGAGGACCGGTTTCGAATTCTGAGGGAGTGTCGCTACCTATCGACACCAATGTTGGAATTCCACCTGGACAACAATAGTCTCGGTTGTGGATGTTCATGTGGTTGTTGGAGATAGTTTCGCTTTAGGACGTGGAAACGGAGCTATTTTCGGACCTTCCAGGGTTCTGTAGCCGCTAGCCTTAGCTATTCCGCTCAACATGCCATCGAAAATAAACTTATGTAATGGAGTTACTGCGTACCAATAGGCAATCCCTAACAGTCCCTTCGGCAGAAATCTCGCAATCTGAATAATTTCGGTTTTGGAGGCGTCAAGCTTTTTCAAGCGGAACTCTAGAACCGCTTGTCCAGGTAATTTCATCTCGGCAACCAGAACAAGCCGCTGATTTGGTATCACACTGGACACACGCCAGAAATCGAGAGCATCTCCAGGGGAGAGTTCGTACGGATGTCTCCGCCCTCTTCGCAAACCGACACCACCGATCAATCGGTCCATGACACCTCGAAGGCGCCACAGCCAGTCTCCGTAATACCAGCCAGTTGTGCCTCCTAGCCTTACTAGAGGTTTCCAAATATCGCTCGGTTGGGCCTCTACGATCAGGGCTCGGCAGTCACTATATACGGTGCCTCCGGCCCATTCTGGTTCTTCCGGACTGGCCCACTCGGGATGCTTCAACAGCCCTGCATCGGTCCAGTGGCTCTCGATCTGATGATGCTGAACCTTATCAAGAGCCAGTCTGATGGCTGCTTCGCAATTCATCAAATCTTGTGGAATGATCTCGCGAATTCTGTTGTCGTGACAAACGACCGGGGTGCGCAGTCCTTCTGCTAGCGGCCGTGCGATATAGGCTGGAACCGGCGTGACCAAGTGAATCCACAATGAACTCAATCGAGGAGTGAAAACAGGTACGGAGATAATCTTGCGTGGAGCCAGACCCGCTTCACGAGCGTACGTCAACATCAAATCTCGGTAGGTGAGAATTTCCTCGCCACCGATGTCGAATGTTTGACCGAATGTTTTCTTATTGTCCAGGCAACCAATCAAATATGTGAGCACATTTTTGATTGCGATGGGTTGATTAGGTGTTGTCACCCATCGCGGTGTAATCATTATTGGAAGCCGTTCTACAAGATAGCGGAGGATTTCGAATGAAACACTTCCAGAGCCTATGATCATCGCCGCTCGCAGCACAGTCACTGGCACAGACCCTGAGTGAAGCAGAGCAGCCACCTCAGCACGAGATCTCAGATGTTTGCTCATCTGAGGGTCGTCTTCGCCCAGCCCGCCAAGATAGATAACTTGTTCCAACTTACAAGCCTCAGCAGCTGCCACCATATTCAGAGCAGCAACTCTATCCTTCTCCTCGAAGTTGCGCGAAGAACCATCCATGGAGTGAACGAAATAATAGGCTGCAAAACAGCCGTCGGCAGCTTTGACGACTGAATCTCTGTCAAAGAAATCAGCGCTTACCAGCTCGACATGTGGATGTTTGGCCCAGGCTTTGCTCATCAATTTTTCCATGGAGCGTCCACATGCTCGCACGTGAAAGCCCGCCTCCAGCAATCTGGGAACGAGCCTGTTGCCTACATAGCCTGTCGCTCCTGTGACCAGGACTGGTTCACTCCGCATCTGCACCTCGACGCCGTAAATCCGCTGAACATCTGCGTTTCGAGACTTTGCAAACGCAATAATTCAGTACTTTTTGATTCAATTTTGCACTAATATCATCTATGTGGTCAGTGAACAACCGGTGAACGATTATGAGTTCTTGTGCGATAGTTTGGTTCCGACAAGACCTGCGCCTGGGTGACAATCCTGCACTTGTCGACGCACTGAATCGAGGTTTCGCAGTTGTGCCAGTCTACATTCACGCGCCTGGGGAAGAGGGGAAGTGGCCCCCTGGTGGTGCAACGAAATTCTGGTTGCATCAATCGCTCAAAAGCCTGGACAAAGACTTACACGATCACAAATCGAAATTGATTTTGCGAACTGCGGGGTCTAGTCTTGATGAGTTAAGAAAATTGATCAAAGAGACGGGTGCCACCGCTGTTTTTTGGAACAGAAGATATGAGCCAGCCGCCATCGAGCGTGATACCACCATCAAAGAAAGTTTGACCAAGGCAGACATTGAAGTTCATTCTTACAACGCCTCGCTCCTCTTTGAACCGTGGACGATTAAAAACAAATCTGAAAAACCATTTCGCGTCTTCACTCCCTACTGGAGACATTGTCTCTCTATTGCAGAGCCACCACATCCAGTCTCTAAGCCAGAACAGATCAAAGCGCCAGCGAAGTTTCCACACACAATCAAGCTCGACGAGCTGGAATTGGAGCCAAAGATAAAGTGGGCCGAAGGAATACGGGAAGCATGGACTCCTGGTGAAGCAGGGGCCCATAAGCAGCTAGAGAAGCTGCTCGAAAACGTCCTGGCCAATTACGGAGAGGGTCGTAACAGACCTGATCAGGTCGGTGTTTCCCGAATTTCTCCGCACCTCCATTTTGGAGAAGTTAGCCCTCGACAAATTTGGCATCGAGTCAAACATGAGGTGGGCACCAAACGCGGTGCGAAAGCAAAAGAAGGCGCGCAAATTTATCTCAAAGAAATCGTCTGGAGAGAGTTCGCATATCACTTGCTCTATCACTTTCCTCACACCGAACACGTGCCGCTTGATGAAAAGTTTCGCCACTTTCCATTTAAGCGCGACGCCCGCGCTCTCAAGCGGTGGCAAAAAGGTCTCACGGGTTATCCACTCGTCGACGCCGGCATGCGAGAACTCTGGCATACAGGTTGGATGCACAATCGCGTCAGAATGGTAGTCGGTTCATTTCTTGTGAAAGACTTGTTGTTGCCGTGGCAGGCCGGTGCCAAGTGGTTCTGGGACACTCTGGTGGATGCCGACCTGGCCAGCAACACAATGGGCTGGCAGTGGGTAGCTGGCTGCGGGGCTGATGCAGCACCTTACTACCGCGTTTTTAATCCGACTTTGCAAGGAAAAAAATTCGATCCTGAAGGTGATTACGTGCGCAGATGGGTGCCCGAACTGGCTGGGTTAGAAGGTGACAAAATCCACACACCGTGGCTGCTCTCTGACGAAGAGTTAGAGCAAGCGGGTATTGTACTTGGTAAAAGTTATCCGACACCCATCGTCGACCACTCAGTAGCGAGACTTCGAGCGCTGGACGCATTGAAGTCTATCAAAGAGGATACAATCCTCAAGTGATGAGGCACTCCATGACTGATACCACTTCCAAAACCAAATTGGCCGCGATCGATCACGTTGCTATACCTGTGACTGACGTTGAGTCTTCAGTCAAATGGTACACGTCGCAGTTCAACTGCAACATCGAATACCAGGACGACACCTGGGCATTTCTAGCATTCGAAAACATAAAACTAGCCCTTGTTGTCACGCATCAACATCCACCGCACCTAGCCTTTGTCAGTCCCCATGCCGAAAGTTATGGTCAACTAAAAACCCATCGGGATGGATCACGTTCGATTTACATCAAGGATCCGGCCGGCAATGCAGTTGAGATCGTTGCAGAAGATTCCGTTCCCAAAAATGGTGGCTAACTTTGGCAAAGAAAACTCCTGCGGTCATTATAGTTGGCGGTGGTCTGGCTGGGCTTACGTGCGCGGTCAAGTTGCATGAAGCCGAAGTGCCGTTTCTTCTGGTCGAGGCATCAGACAAGCTAGGCGGTCGCGTGGCGTCTGATCGCTATGACAATTTCATTCTGGACCGAGGCTTTCAGGTGCTTTTGACTGCTTATCCAGAGGCAAAAAGGATTCTGGATTACTCTAAACTCGGGCTTCACGCTTTCTATCCAGGTGCTCTGGTCTTCCGTGGAGGTAAATTACACAAGCTCGCAGACCCCTTTCGGCATCCTCTAGACGCAGTGTCAGGTGCACTTTCGCCGATCGGCAGTTTGGCAGACAAGATGCAAGTCGGCAAGCTAAGACAGTCTCTGGTCGGTACGACGGTTAAAAAACTGTTCGAAAAGCCTGAAACGACCACTGAGAAAGCACTACAGGATCATGGCTTTTCTAAAGAGATGATCGATAGCTTCTTCCGCCCGTTTCTAGGAGGAATTTTTCTGGACCGCAGTTTGAAAACTTCTAGTCGAATGTTCGATTTTGTCTTCAAAATGTTCTCCGAAGGGGACACCTCGCTGCCGGCCCGAGGCATGGGAGCTATCGCCGACCAGCTAGCAGCAAAACTGCCAGCTTCATCGATTCGCATGAAATCTCATGTTCGCAACGTTCAAGACGGCTTCGTCATCATGGACGACGGTGACACAATGGCAGCGCCCATCATAGTTGTAGCCACCGAAGGTCCAGAAGCAGCGAAACTTTTGGGCGAGGAAATTCAGACAACACCTGCCAGATCAGTGCTTTGTGTCTATTACGCCGCCCAGAAAGCTCCCTTCGAAGAACCAATCCTTGTACTCAATGGCGAAGGAAAGGGGTGCGTCAATAACGTCTGCGTGCCCAGTAACGTCGCTCGCTCTTACGCGCCTGAAGGGCAGCACCTGGTTTCGGTTTCAGTCCTCGGTGAACGTGACGAAGACGAAGACAAAGAAATCGACGACGAAGTGCGCAAAGACTTGAAACCCTGGTTTGGTGAGCAGGTCGAGTCCTGGCGCTACCTCAGATCTTACAAAATCAAGTATGCTTTGCCCGATCAGAGCCCACCACAGCTTGCAACTGCCCAAAGACCTGTCAAACTGAGACCGGGCATCTTTGTGTGCGGCGATCACCGGGACAACGCATCCATCAACGGGGCTCTGGCCTCCGGTCGCCGAGCAGCCGAGGCGGTATTGACCGACCTCAAGGCAGCGGGCAAAACCGAATAAGCGATTTGAAATTTGCCTGAACTGGGAATACCCAAGACATCAGGGTGTTCTTGCTATTATTTGTTGTGCAAGACACATGCCATGTTTCTTAAATGAAAAGAGATTGGAAACATGTGACTAAGTCTAGAGAACGATTGTGAATCCCGAAGCGCAGAAATCTTTAGAGAAACGCAAAAAGTGCCCGGCATGCAGCCGAGAATTTACGGGCACTCTGGTCGTTTGCAAGCACGACGGAACGCTGCTAATTCCGATCAAAGAAGATTTGATGATCGGCACTACTCTTGCCGATAAATATAAAATCGAGTCTGAAATCGGGCGCGGCGGAATGAGTGTCGTCTACAAAGGGCGGCATGAATTGATGGATCGCATGGTCGCAATCAAAATGTTGCAGGCGCAACTTGTCAACGACCAGACAAGTATCAAGCGCTTCAAACAGGAAGCCAAAGCAGCCAGCTGTTTGACTCATACTAATGTGATTACGGTTTATGACTGTGATGTCTCACCCGGCGGGCAGCCCTATTTAGTCATGGACTATCTCGTTGGGGAAAGTCTTGCAGACATCATCAAGCGCGAAAATCATGTTGAAGAGATGCGCGCGTTGAACATCTTCATTCAGGCATGCGATGCGCTTGAACATGCACACCTGAAGGGTGTATTGCACCGAGATTTGAAGAGCAGCAACATCATGCTCGTCGACTTCGAAGGAAAAACCGATGTCGTTAAAGTGGTGGACTTCGGCATTGCGAAATTGATGCCAAACTCCGGCAAGCAATCTCAAAATCTTACACAAACAGGCGAAATTTTCGGTAGTCCGATCTATATGAGCCCAGAGCAGTGCCTGGGTTCGCATCTAGACGCACGCTCAGATATTTATTCGATGGGTGCAATGCTGTACGAGTCTCTGATGGGAATGCCACCACTTATGGGTGACACCATTATTGATACTATGCAGATGCACGTTTCGACTATGCCGGCGAGTTTCGCTGACATGCGTCACGACTTGAATATTCATCCACAGTTCGAAGCGGTTGTTTTCAAGGCTCTCGAGAAGAAGCCTGAAGACCGCTATGGCTCGATGGAACAGTTCCGAGACGCGCTTGCGCACGTAGCTCGAACCATCGAAATGGATAAGTTCGAACCGCGCCCTGTTCGTGATATGTCGACGATGCAACCACGCTCGACCAAGCAGAATATGACACCTCAACGCAACACTAATGCGGGTGCGTTGCCAAAACCACAAATTTCCTCAATCTCCGCTTCGCAGAAGATCGATAACGGTGCTGCCAAAGGCGCTCCGGTGATGAACACTCCGATGGGCTCGATTTCGCGAGTCAGCCAAACCGGCATGAAAGCTGCGTATGCGCCTAACAGCAAAATGAACGATCCAAGTCGATTGAATAAGAGCAAACTGGGCGATTTGAAGAACGCTGAAAACAAAGCTTCTAAGAGCAAGCTGTTGATTGGTGCCGTAATAATGATCGTACTGGCACTGATTCTAGTCATTGGCATGGTAATTTACGTAACCAATCGCCACGTTCCCACATAACACTGACGGTTCTCAACAAATGAGCCGCATGGAGCGCCTGGTTGCCTGGAGCGCCAGTCTGTTGACCGGCTGAAGCCAGCGCCGCATCGCTAGGCGACTTTCAGGAGTAAGTCTTCTATTGGTGCCTATTTATCAAAGTTCGGATTTTTAAGAATCGGACTTTTTGTGTTGGTTTTGTCAGGTTTCTGAATCTCGACTTCTGACACTAAAACTGAGGGAGAAACTATGCTGGTTATTTCTCTTGAGTTTTGCACCGCATATGGTTTGGCATCATTGCCGGTGGCATCAATGTCGCGCAACAATCTCATCGAGATGTTCGAGAAGTTTCCGCCCCGCACTAGTTGCTCGGTTCCATCTGCGACGGATACTTTGTAGAGCAGCACAGGTGGATACAATGAAACACCCGAGCTGCCTGACATGAACGCCTTGAAAAACGATTGCAGGTTGGAGAAGTCGAGGTCACTGGCATTTCCTGTGATTCGGCGAGCGATATAGACTTCTTTCAGTCCTTCCTCTTTACCGAGTTCAAGCAAACGTGCCTTGAGGGCTTCAGGAGAAAGCTTGTGATCCGAATTTATGAAGATGTTGCTTGTTGCACTGCCGCCTCGCTTTCCGTGCCCATTGCTGCGCGCTATCGTGCGAGTAGGAATTCGGCTCATGCATAGAGTTTTCAAAATCCCTTTTTCAACAAGGGTAATCTTTTGTCCCTTCAAACCATCTTCATCAACAGGGTAATAGCCGAAGAGCGGCTTACCATCGTGGCTTTTTGCGTTGGGATCGTCTACGACATCGATAAATTTCGGCAGAATTCTCTGACCGAGCTTTTCACTCATGTCAGTTCCGAGCATTCGCCGCATATCAGTTGCAGAACGTGCCAGTTTCGGCTCTAGCACTTGATGGAAAAGTTGAGCTCCGGCTTGTCCTTCAAACAAAACAGGACCGCGATAGTCGTCGACTTTAGGCGCAGCAGCAAGCATTTCCAGACGATCGCACAATTCTGCAGCTCGCTTTTTCAATTCGTCGAGTTTCGGTAATTCTTTTTCTGTATAGGCTGGAAACAGCTCCTGATCGGAGAAGTGCATACCGTCAGCAGATTGTGCCTGGGCACTGATCGTCAACATATAGGCTTTCTCGCCTATGCGATTTTGGAACCCCTCTGAGTTTAAAAACCAATGATTGTCCGCCATGGCAGCAAGATTGGCTTGGGAGCTGCGAATCAGTGGGCGGCTCTTAAAAGTGGCAGTCAGTTCGCGAAGATTAGCCGCCCACTTGTCGCGATCAATCTCCAACGTCTCGGTCGGTTGCAGCTCTACGAGTGCAGTCTCATGCGAAAACGAGTCGGGACGGTCTTCGACCGTATTCTGCTTCAAGTAGGTTTTTTTCGATTCCAAACCTTCGATCGCTTGTTTGTAAGCAGCATCTGTGCGCAGCCACAGCTCACGCCGCAAAGTATCGTAATTGTTATCCACACTGATGGCAGACGAACCAAATGAACGGGGACTGCTAAACATGTCGCCTGCGTCTGACGAACCAGAGGCGCTGTCTAACTTGTAATCGCCGATGCGCACGTCGACGCTGAGCGTTCGTCCATGGTCACGGCTATCATCGGTCAGGGCACCGAATGTGGCACCAAGGCTGACGCTGTCTGTGTCGTGAACGGTGTATCCAATGTAATAAGGTGCGTCGTGACTTTGCAACTTCAGTCTCGAAATCGACCTGGCCATCTCATCTTTCATCGCAGGGAAGATTTGATCTGTCGGCGTGTTATTTGGTGAAACCATGGTGGAAAGCGCGAGCAGTCCGCTTATAAGTGACTTCATCTGCTTTCCTCCCCTGCTTTAGACTTCGTTTCAGCAGACGGTTCAGACTTCTTACCTGTAGTCGACTCAGTTTTCGTTTCTGCAGCGTCAACCCTTTTCTGAGCCGCGTCACTCTTTGTCTCGGGCGGCGCCGCCTGACCTGACTTGCCCTCGCTGTCTCGGTCTGGTGGCGGCAGCACGGGAGGCTTATCTTGCTCTTTTATATTGCGCTCTACTTCAATAGTTTGAACCAGTAAACTCGGCGAAATTGCCGACACTGGAACCCACCCAGATTCAGCACCACATGTTCCATTAAACACATCGTCATCATCTGCTGCGCCGAGAATCCGCTCGAGTGAGGTCAGTGGTGTGCCGACTAAATCGACGCCACGAAGCAGTTCGTCAGGACGACCATCTGGAAAGACTCTCCACACCCGCAGTGGTTTGAGCTTAAACACTTGCGGCATGAACGCCTGCGTCATTGTAAATCCACCGGCGATTTCGTCGAATATCAATCCATACGGCTTACCCTGCCGTTTTACTTCTGCGATCAGCTGTTCGCGCAATGTGGCATACGGAACTCGTTTGGAAGAATCAACAATAAGATTGGCCTGGCGAGCCACTGGTTTCGAACCTGGCGAGGAGCGTCCGTGACCGTTCGAATTGGGAAAGCCTTTAATAGGCGATCTCTCCATGAGATAGCCTTTGAGAATTCCTTTATCAACTAACACGGCTTTTTGTGCAGGAACACCTTCATCGTCATACAAGTAATGACCGTTCAAAGCCTTGGTTCCAAGCCGTTCTTTCAGTGGATCGTCAACCACGGTGATAAATGTAGGCATCACTTCTTTGCCAATCAACTTGGTAAAAGTGCGTCCTTCGCCTTCATCTTTTTGACGATGTCCTTCGATGCGATGACCGAAAATCTCGTGGAAATAGACACCTGCAGATTTGGCTTGCAATATGGCTGGGCCGGCGAATGGCTCGGCTGCTTTTGCGACTCTCAATGCCTCGACCGAAGCTGCGACTTTGCGCACCATTGCTTCCAGCTTCTCTTCATCTGGCAAATCTGTCTTTGTTGGTGCTTCGACGCCATCGTATAGCCACACTCGCATTCCGTCGTCAGCAGTGGCATCGGCTATCGTGTAGATGCGGAATTGCACGTGGTCGTCTTCCACTGTCGTGCCTTCACTAGTAACCAGATATCTTCTTGTTTTAGTCGCTGAAAATCGCACCATAGAACTTTTGATATTCGGGTAGCTTTTATAAATTGCAGACAGTTTGCGCAAACGTTCTTCCCACATGGATCTATCGATGTTCATCTCAATTGGTTTACCGATAAAGAAAGACGGTTTCTCCTTCGAGAAATCGTCTGAATTATCTTCTTCAGCGATGCGCACGTCGCGATTGGTCAGCACTTTCTGATAGTCGGCCTGGGCCGCTTTATAGGCAGCGTCGGTTCTTTCCCATAAGGTCGTTCTCAACGCTGCTTCATCATCATCAAGCGGAATAGCGGTGCGTGCACTGATAAAGTCACCAGCGCGCATGCCACCACCTCTGGTCTGATGAGTGTTGTCGACTTGTGGCGTACCAACCCTAAGTTCGATGTCTAGAACACGCTTGTGGCTCTCAGGCTTATCGCTGGTGAGCCCGCCGTAGTCAGCAGAGATTTCAATTGAATGTGTGTCGTAGAGCCGATATGCAAGGAAGTACAAACCAGCCTCACCGTCATCTTTTTTCAATTTAGTGAACGAACGGTTCAGCTCTTTCTGCATCGCACGCAGCACTACGTCGTCGCTGGCGTGGGATGGACCAATTGTTAGTGTGAGCGCACCTAGTACTGATAAAAGTGTGCAAAGGCGCTTGGCTAACATCCGGTTCTCCTTAGGGACTCAAACAACATTCAAGCATGTTCGCCATACTATAGCGTCATCCCGTCGCCTCAATATTTAAATGACGGCAGAGCCTGCTTGGTAAAAGCGCACAGAAGCGCTATTATGACAATCGGCATTGGTAAAAATCATGACGAACGATTCGTACATTGGTGGCTTCATGATAATCACCGCAGCGACGGCTGTGGCTGTTTTTGGGCAGCTGACGGTGCGCCACCTCGTAGATAACCAAAAACTCAAAGATTGTCATGATGTGGGCGGGCAGTTTCTGGCCGTCGTAGGAACGATGTACGCCGTATTGCTTGGCTTAGTCGTAGTCGACGCGATGAGTCATTTTCAAGAGGCGTCAGTCTCAGTCGAACAAGAAGCAAATTCGCTCGCCGATATCTTCTTACTGGCTGAGCGTTTACCCCGAGATCGACGCGACAAGATTCAGATTTTGTGCCAGCAATATGCAGATCAGGTGATCGACCAGGAATGGCCGGCTATGGACGACAGCAGAGTGTTTTTGCCGGCGCGCAAGTCAGCAATAGAGTTGATGAAAACTACGATGGATTATGAACCAGTCAAGGAAAGTGAAAAAGCTGTTTATCCGATCATGGTGCAAGAAGTCTGCCAATTGTGGGACAACCGACGCATGCGTACCAACGCGGCAACGCGCGGAATGCCCCTGGTCGAGTGGGTTGTACTGATCGTCGGCGGAATTGTGACTGTCGTATTCACATATTTCTTCCACGTTGAGTCCATCGGCGCTCAAGTGGCGATGACGACGATGGTTACACTCATTATTGGATTGAATCTTTTTCTAGTTTTACTGTTTGGCTATCCGTTTTCAGGGGACCTGACAGTCAGCCCCGACGCCTTTAAACTTGATCAGCTAATCTTCCAAGACAAGCTTGGAATGCGGAAGACCGAAAATAATTTGGATTAGACTGCCGAATCAGTTGTTTGGCTACGTATTCGACTTTGCTGGAGGTAGCAGGGTAAGAAACAGATGCACCACTGAGCCTACTGCTTCCGCAATTTCCGCAAGAAACGACCGAATACTAATCAACACTATGAATGTGACGAACAGGATCATCTGTTTGTTCGACTCAGTGCTGAGGGACGCCTCTGGGACTGTATCTCTGTCAAATAGCATGAACGATTCCCCTTCGAATAAGTTCGAATGAGTGACAAGAATATTGCTAGTAATGGTTACCGGGACTGATAATTGATCTTTTCTGTGACTAAAGTGTACCTCTGCCAGCGTTACCATGTTGTTACCATGGAAAAGACACATGGGTAGGCTGTTATGAGACAAACGCCCTGACAAAAACATCAGAGCGTTTGCGTGAAGTCTTCGTCGAACAAAAACATTACTTCGACTTTTTGCCTTTGCTCGTCTTGGTACTATCCTTAGTATCAATTTTAGTCGTTTCTGTTTTTTCAGAAGCTGTCGCTGGACTAGCGGCAGTCGTTTCGGTCACTTTAGTTTTCGTTTCTGTTTTCGCCGCATCAGCTGATTTGGTGGATTTCTTTCGAGTGTATCCTTTTACTACTGTGCCGTCTTTTTTGGTGTATCCAGCCACTTCAATGGTGTCAGACGAACTAGCGGATTTCGTTGATTTTGCAAATGCATGTTGATCGAATCCGAAGGACATTGCAGTCGCCAACGCCAACAGCAGCGCGCTTATTTTTTTCATTGTTGCTCTCCTTGCCACAACAGTCCAAAATTGGACCCACGATATTCACCATAATTGGGGCCAGTGGATCTTTTGTGAACAGTAGAGCTTATGTTTCGAAACTAAACGAATCTATTGATCGATGCCTGATTGGAGCGCTGCAGGTTTCTTGCTTACGACTTTGGCGCTTACATTTTCTTCGGCTGGCTTCGAGACTCGGGCGATAAATTTGTCGTTAGTTTCCCAGCGTTTTGGTTCTTGTCCTGTCAGCTCTTTCAAGTGTTGACGAGCCATTCCCGATGTCTGCTCATCTTCCCATTTTCTATTGTTAGTGGGGCTGAGACCGTTCTTGAAGGTCAGACCTTTTTCGGCGCCTTTAGTATTGCGAAGCACGATGAGCCACTCTTTGACACATTCTTTGAATTTGCCTGGGTCTCGATCTGATTCTTCATCCATCTGCTTTTCCAGACAGATTGCAAGGTATTTGTGGGTATCGATATCGTCGTCATTTCCTTTCATAGACTTGCGAAGAAATTTGACTGCTTGGCCCCATTGCTGATGATTGATTGCAACTTCGGCACGAAACAAATAAGTTTCAGGCGTGTTGTGAGCCAATCCGAGGAAATCTTCGTTTTGAATCGGGCGATATCCGGCGGAGTAATAACCAACACCTGAACTGTCTTGCGCGCTTGCTGGCAGCAGCTGCAACGTGAATGCGGCCAAGAGGCACGATGCCACGGCTGATATTCGACGAATCATTGTGGAAGTTTTTGCACTGATCATCAGATTGCTTTTTCCTTGCTTTCAGTCGTCCAGATGCACCATTTGGTACCGGTCAGATTCGCTTATATAACGAAGCCTACAATAACTGAGTTTTCAATAATAAGTCTTTTGCTTTGAATCAGCCAGAGACATCGCCTAATTCCAGCTCTTCTGAGCTTTATTTAAGTATTCAAGTAGTAGGCGGTGATTGGCACGGCACCGCGCACAGTGTCACGTGCGGGCAGACAAACGCAATGGAGCCCCGGTTTGCCATCGCCCTTAAAATTGATTCATCAACAGAGCCAAACCGCCGGTTGTAAAGATTCAAAAAGGCGAGCCCCAGGAACCCTCATGCCCTGAACATGAGTGAACCTGGTGCCGCTTGCCTGGAAACTTAAACTATTTGCCGCCGTGAGCGCTGAGGTAACGATCCAAATCTTCTCTAGTTATTTTGTCCGCATGACGTTGATATCTTCCGCCGCCTACAATCGGCGCGATGTCATCGAAAGTTTGTTGCAGCGTGTAGATAGCCTGGTGGTCCTCACGGTTTAAGTATGAGTGCCATCCTTCTTTCTTGAATTGATTGTGGCGATTTTGAAGGTCGTAATCAACAGCGTTTTTCATGCTATCCAATGTGATGTATTTGCCACCATTTTCACGCGAGAGTTTATCAAACAAAACTGTTCCATCGTCTTTTCTTGGATCGAACAACTCGTGTTTCATCTGCTGTGCAGTTATCGTTACTTGAGACTCTTGTTGAGCCCGGGCTTCATTGCCGTGGCGGGTTTTTGCAAATTTTTCTGAGAGTTTATCCAGGTCCTTATCATTGAGACCATCGTGTCCGAAGAAGTCAAAATTTTCTCTTTGTGCCGTCGTCTTCAGCGAGTCATACGATGATTTGAGATTATCGATCAATGCTTTTTCGACTTCACATACTCTGCCGTTTTCAGCTTTTCTTGTCCTTTCCCAGTTGTCGATGTGATGTTTGCCAAGGTCGCCGTTGTCGTTTGGCATCTCAGGTCTGTGCCATTTTGCATAGGCTACCGTTATTTCTGGGAGTAAGCCTTCCTTTCTCAGACCCTCTGTGACAGCGTGGAAGTAAGCTTTGTCCTTTGCTGAGTTATGTCCAAAATCTTTGCTGTCTTTGGCCATTTCATCCCAAACTTTTGCAATCGTTGTGTGCTTTTCAGCGGCTTCTCTAAAGCTTGCTACGGTCTTCTGGGCTTCGACTTCTGGATTTAAGTTAGACATATGCACCTCTGTAGAATCACTTTTGGGATTTGCCGATCCGATGACTGAATATTAGTGGCAGGTTCTTGCATCCCAATTGCAGGTTTCTTGCAGATTTCTTGCATGGATAAATTCGATCGATCGCAGCTTGGAAAGCCTTATTTTGTGCTGATTAGGGTCTGAGTGTGAAAAAATAGGCGGACCTCGGCGGGCAGTTGTCAGCGCCGATGATTGAATGAGGAGACTGCGTTGGTACAAACAGACAGCACCGAAAAGCTAGTCGCTGCAAGCGGCGGACCACGCAGCAACTATCGCTACGTCATCTTAGGACTGGCGTTTCTGATCACGCTCGTCAACTACATGGACCGCGCTTCAATCTCTTACGCAATTGGACCGATCAAGCAAGAATTTGGCTTAGACGATAGTGAATTTGGCGTCGTGCTTGCTGCATTCGGAATCGGTTATGCGATCATGACGCTCGGTGGTGGCATCATTGTAGACCGTTGGGGCGCGCGTCGCGTTTGGCCGGCTGCAGCAATCGCCTGGTCAGGATTTACGGCGCTGATGGGTTGCGCAGCAGGCTTTCCTGCACTTCTATCTTTGCGCATCATGCTTGGACTCTCTGAAGGTCCTCACTTTCCTGCTCTGACGCGCGTTGTCGCCGACTGGTTGCCTCAATCAGAACGTGTGCGCGCAACTGCGCTGGGATTGTGTGCGGTGCCGCTAGCATCTGCGATCGGCGCACCGCTAATCTCCACACTCATTCTTTCTGTCGGCTGGAAAGCGATGTTTATCGTGATGGCCTGCGCCGGAATAGTTTGGGCAGTCGTATGGTTTCTGATGTTTCGTGATTTCCCTGACTCAAGCGAATTTGTCAATGAATCAGAACTGAAGCATATTCGCAACGGGCAATTAAGCGACCGCTCTGTTAGTGACAGAGATCGGCGTGCTCAGGACAGGTCAGAAGGTGGCACGACCTGGCGCCAGATGCTAACTAGCCCTGCTCTGATTTCAAATAATATCGCTTACTTTGCATTCGGATACTCCCTGTTCTTTGCGCTCACCTGGCTTCCTGGCTATCTCGAGCATACCCATCACGTCAAGTTGGAGGAAGCTCGTTTCATTCTGATTGCGCCGTGGCTCACAGCAGCGATACTACTGCCGGTGGCGGGATATTTGTCTGACTGGTTGTGGTTGAAGACTGGAAGCAAGCAAATATCGCGATCTTATTTGATCTGCATTTGCCAACTGATTTCCGGGCTGTCGTATGTTCCCTTACTGTTCAATCCATCGCTTACCATGTCGATGATTTTTATATCGCTCGGTGTGGGTTTTGGAATGATGCCGAACGCTGCATTCTATGCCATCAATTGTGACCTTGCCAAAGACCGAGCAGCGACGAGTCAGGGCATCATGAATTGTTGTTCGGCGATTGCATCGATTATGGCGCCAGCGGTGACCGGTATGATTGCGGCAAAGACAGGAAACTTTGTAGGCGCGTTTGCTCTTCTAATCTTCTTCACCCTCGTCTCAGTCGTGAGTGTTGGACTTGTCCAGCGACTGGACTCCACTAAGGCAGGCTGAGTACTATCAGCGCTTGTGGGGTACAAAATCATAGAAGTAGGATTCTATGAACTCTGATCCCAGAATCGAGCTTGCATTTAAAGACGCGACAGACTCAGAGTCAGAGTCTGTGAAACTTGTCACGCCAGATTGCAACCCAGAACGGCTCAGCCTCGACTGTGACGCTGCTAAAGAAGAGAATGAACCAGGAATTCAGCCGAGTGTAAACCCGCAGGTATTACCGGCTGCTGAGCAAGAGATAGAGCCTGCAGCGGAGCCAGAAGTAGTCGTGGTAACAGAGTCGGCAGTTGAATCAGGGCACGCGTCTCCAGGCGCGCCCAGCTCAGCGGAGATCGGCTACAGTTTCGCTCGACACTACGCCTTCGAGCCGTCGCGATCGAGCCTGTTTCCAGACCTCAAACAAGTGCTCAATTGCGCTTACTTCACGGCTGCTGCGCTGGCCTCCGCTGATCTCGTGACCACGCTCAATAATCACTGGCTGCTCGTCTTCCCGATTATCTTTAGCATGTTTGCGGTTGGTGCTTTTGTTTATTCAATTAACCAGCGTGTGCATATCTCTGATTTCAACGTTGTCTTTTCGCAACGCACGCGATTTCTCATACGTGCAATCGCCCTTCTCATTCCCATTCCAATCATTGCAGGTGCAATAGCCGTGCGAATGTCCGACCATGAGCTCGATCTTGCAAACAATGCCTATGATGCAGAACATTACGCGCAAGCAATCGATCATTTGAACCTGGCTATCAATCTAAATCCGTTCAATGAGGGCGCCTACGATGCTTTCTCTCGCGTCTATTTCATGCAGTCAGCATGGGGCTTGGCAAATCAATATGCGCAAAAAGCTATTGCGTTAGATCCAACTGATTCGTATGCGTGGTCCGATCAGGCCCGCCCTCTGCATATGATGCAACAAAATTCGGAAGCGATATTGGCTGCGAAAAAGGCTGTAGAGCTTGATTCGACAAATGGTCAAGCCTTTTCAACTCTGGCAGAATCGTATCAAGAATTGGGGCAATATGAAGCGGCACTCGAGGCAGCAAAGAAACACGCCAAAATCCATAACACAGAGCCGTACGCTTTCGAACTCACCGCCAACATTCTCAGGAAGATGGGGCTAAATGACGAGGCGGCTGCTGTTGACGCTGAGAGAGGGCGCCTGGCTGTTGATGAAGAAGTAACTCCATAGGGAGCGAGAGATTTCACCAGTACAAACACTTTAGCCGAAGCCAGCACCATATACGGTACTGAGTTCGGCAAAGTTTGCAGCAAATCTGTTCCTGTCGACCGAACGAATTCAGCCTAAGTTCTGAGAGATTTTCTTGATCTCGGCATCGATTGCTCTTTCGTATTTGACAAGACTGGCGGGCTTATTTGGAGGTGGATCATCTAATCCGATTCCTCCTGTGCCCATCATCACGCGGCGCATGTGTTCTTTATACTCTTCCATCTGCTTGGCGTACTTGTCCGCGTCATCGTTGAGATCTTTTTTCTCTTGGGGCGTCATTCGTTTTTGCACGGTATCTGTTGCCTTCTCGGTTATGCGACGGTTCAGGTCATCGAGAGTGCTTTGTCCAGTCGGTTGTGATATCTCGGGCTGAGGCAACTTGTAGGGAAGCGTGAGATTTTCATATGGATCCCACGCACGTTTTCCAATTGCATTGTCGTTTCTGCTTGCGTTATTTGTTGGCAATTTCTCTACGCCCATGTAGATGCTGTGTATATCAAAGTCTGGCAGGGCATTGCTTTTCGATTGTATTGTGTCTGGACCGTCGTTAGAATGCGAAGAAAATGGATTTCCCATGGCAAAATATCTCCTCAATTGCAGATTTGGAGTGGGTGGGCTTTATTAGTAAGGCGCGGATGAATAGCGCTTATTTAAGCTACTCTGCAAGAATGACACGCTTGTGACATTTGCATATCGATTCAAAAATTTCTAACCCGGCTTGTTATTCAAGGTGCGCTCCTCTCTGGCACCGTATGCGATACCAATGGAAAGAGAGTTTGTTCGTGCTCCAGGCGAGGCTGTTTTGCCGGTTTGGAAACCAGAGCCGTTTTGGAAAACGGCGCTCCGTTGAATGCATTACTACGAATGTATATACGAACCTTATTTTGATTGCCTGGCTTATTGGCCGAGCGCTTGGTAATGCGATTCGATGTTGAAGAGCCCTATCAAAAGCTGTCTTCTGTGATTCCAAGAACCGCATGATTAAATACTCTATGGGGTACTGGAACATATTTTTGAACTGGCTATACTAATTGCATAACCGGTGAGCACCTCACTTAAATGTTGAGAGCTTTGAGCCGAGGGGCGATGCGGAAACGACAGGTCGGCGCTGACCAGAAACCGTAGCAGAGAGCCCGATGCACGTGACGGACTGACTGAAGCGAGCATAAATACTGAGTCCAATCGAAAGGACAGTCAGGCAGTAGTGAAAAGACCACCGTGAAGCAATTCAGGTGGTCTTTTTATTTGGAATTTTTCTTGCGCGGTTTTGCAGTAGCAGCAGCAGCAGCTGGTTTTGACCCAGCTTTTGATTTGGTCGGTGACTTGGCTCGTTTAGCCAATCCCGCGCTTCGAAGGCTATCGTTCGCCAGGCGGATCAGATACGAGCTATCTTCCATCGCACGATCTGGCGCTTGGAAATATCCAAGATTTACAGTTTTGCCGTTGCGGTCGTATTCAAAATATTCCTTTTCGAAGTCCGTTTTTACAGGGTCTCCGTTTTCGTCTTTCGAGTCCTTCATAAATAGGACGTCATCGATGATGATGGCGAACATCAAGCCGTGAGCAAAAAGTCCTATTCCGCCAAACATACGGCGGGCATTTACCTCAGCCCAGGGCGCCAGCAGGTCTAAGACGTGCGTGGTCAATCCGTCATCATCACGACGTTTCTGCATTGATTTCGGTTACGACCTTTTTAGTGTCGCTGAGATCAGTCCATATGGTTCGTCAGTGGTGACAAAGATTTCGTTCTTGTTTTCCAGATTGAACGGTTGCAAGTTGAAAGGAATGCGGTGTTCATTCGGCATGACTAGCGAAATTTCGCTGATATCGGGCACACGCTCCAGGGCGAGTTGACCGATCTCGTACATGGTGTGTTGAACTGCCAGGCTGTGATGCGAAGCAAAGCACTCCAGAATCGCGTTGCGCACACCGTCATAAGCAGCTTGATAATCAGGTCGCGCATTTTGATACAACCATTCTACAGAGACGCTTGTTCCGAAGATACGGTCTTTAGTGTCAGCAAGGGTTGTGTTTTCGTCTCTGACGAATCCCCAGAATTCGGAACCAGCAGTCTTGACCAGTTTCAATCCTTCGATACCAGATTTGACGACAACTGACTGGCGAGTTCCTTCTATTTCAGCCACTCGCTTTTCAGCTCCAGCGCCATAGAATGAGTGTGCATGGGCTTTTCCATCGTGCACAATGCGGTGCCAGAGTTCCTCCACAATGCGAACAGTAACACCACTAATTTGTTTGTAAGTCTTCAAATAATGATCGACCATGTCGACACCGAAAGATTCGATCGTGTCGAGCGGATGCTTACTGGCCAAGACGTAGACGGTGTTCTTCATCGAGTCAGTCGCTACAACCTGACTGTTGTCTCCAACGTCGTAAGTAGCGGCAAAGTCGCCTTGCAACTGTACTGCCACAGAGATTTCCTTGAGGATGTGACGGTCCTTCAGCCGAGTTACTTTGGTCAACCGTACTTTCGATTTACCATATGCATTTTTTGCGAGAACTCCAGCACGCTTAGTCATCGTGCTTTGATCGGAACCGCTCATTTTCGGCATCTCCATCTCGGTGTAGCGTTCAAATTATACGACGAATCCTCAACTTCCACGATATGTGGAGTAGCCGAAAGGACTGATTAAAAGCGGCACGTGATAGTGCTGCGTCGGATCTTTTACTTCAAAAGCGATGGTGACATTCGGGTAGAATCCTTGTTCGCCCTGTGATTCGAAGTAGCCGCGCGTGTCGAAAGTTAACCGATATATGCCTTCAAGCAGGTGAAAATCCTCCTTGAGCAGATCGGGCAGTCGTCCATCAAAGTTAGTTTGTCCGGAGGCAAGCTCATCCCACTTTTCCATGCCCTTGTACTCCAGGACAATGTGAATGCCGCTGCCTGGGCGACCTTTGGCTGTGTCTAAAACATGCGTTGTGATGGCGCTCATAATTTTCCCAATCTCAAATGAGTAATCTTTTTTTGTTCTTCAGCCGCTATAGGCAGCTCGGTTTCCGCATCATTGTTCAGTCGTTGCTTCAACATCGTCAGCATCTCTTGTGCAGATTTCCCAGTAGCACAAACTATAAATATGTAGCCGAACTTTTGGAAATACTCCTCGTTTCTGTCCGCGAGGTCTTTAGCGACCTCATCTGAAATGCCTTGGGCGCCGGCTTGTTCGTTCTCGGCCCATTTCTGAGTGACGGCATATTTTTTCTTCAGGCTTGTGATGTCGCCTATCTTTGGATGAGCCGCGAATGCCTCCATCCAATCTGCACGAGTCAAGTCTTTGAAGGAACGATCGGCCTGTTGGGAAAGCGCTTCATCGCTTGCAAACGGACGAGCGCGAATCATCTCTTCGACCCATGCGTTGCTCCCGCAGCATCTGCGAAACACTTCGCCAGCATCGTTGTCGTTAAGTTCGTTGATACTCTTTAAGTCCATCACTCTTTTCTTGCTTTCTCTCTTTTGCTGCCGTTGGAGCTACAGTGCACCAGGCTCTGAATCTGCTGATGCCGCCATCTGGCACTATGTTCAAGCGCAGATGTGTCCATGGACCCTCCGCCATAATTTCCTTTTCGTAAAAGTGACGATGATCGGCTTGTAGTTTCGTCTGAGCTACAATTTTCGTCCACTCGAAACTGTCGGCGTTTAGTTTGTTCATCTCGGCACTAGGCGCGTAGCATGCGTCGACCCAACACGAGTCAGGGAAATTTCCTTTGTAGTGTTTGGTATCGACTTCGAGTTTCTTCAAGAAACCTGCATGAGCCAACCGCACTATCGACCAATCGTGACCTGGGTCTCTGCGTCGTCTTGTCTCCCAGCCATCGCCCATGTTGACGCCGGATCCTGGCATGATCATGTTATTTATGTTGCCGAAGAACATGTCGTTGCAAGCCACTACGCTGCCACCATTTTCTACTGCAGCTAGATCGACTTGCTCGTCACGCGGGTAAGCTTGCCAATCTTTTTGAACGGTGCCATAAACTTTCAATCTGGCGACGCCGCCGTCTGGATAAATGTTCAGGCGAATATGTGTCCAACGGTTTGTATTTGGAATTCCGAAGATGTTTTGTGAGCCTTGCTTCAAAGGTGACTTGGGAAGGATTTCTGTCCAATTTGCTTCTTGCAATTTGTCGTTGGAAAGATCTTTGTCCAAAGAGAGAGCATCGATCGAGGCGTAGGGTGGATGATTTCCAAGGAAGTTGTTTGTGTCGATGTCGACGCCTTCAATTACTCCGCTGGTGCCCAGCTTCAAGATGCACCAATCGTAGCCTGGAACCCGCTTGCGACGTGTTTCCCAGCCATCCATCCATTTGCCGCGCTCTGTATATTTATCGGCAATCCAAACACCCCGGCCCGGCTTGATCAGGTTCTCTTTCTCAGCGAAAAATTCGTCGTTGGCAAGCAAAACTTTGCCACCCAATTTTTCCGAAGCCAGATCGATAAACCCGCTAAATACAGCTGCGGTCAGATCGGAATTTCTTTCACTCATCTACTTTTTACTCTCCACGCGCTCTTTCAACAAGAATTGCCCAATTGGTTTCGCGGCAAATTGACCGTTGTCATAGACCAACTGACCGCGCACAAACGTTTTTTCTACTTTGCCAAAAAGTTCCATGCCGTCATACGGGGTAACTTTGTGACGATGATGGATAATTGAAGCGTCGATTTTGGTCGTCGCTTCAGGATTCCAAACGACGATGTCGGCGTCGTAGCCTGGCTTCAGATGCCCTTTTGTCTCATCCAATCCCAAAAACTTGGCTGAACCGTGCGACACCCACTTCGACACTTGTTCGATCGATACGCCGCGCTTTTTCGCCTGAGTCCAGACTGTAGGCAATACGAATTGCAGCCCGGCGATACCACCCCAGGCTTTCTGCAGATTGCCTTCGTCTAGAAACTTGAGGCTGGGCGAGCAGGGGGAATGGTCTGAAACAACAAAATCTATCGTTCCATCCAACAGCGCATTCCAAAGCTTCTCGCGATTTTCGCGCTCACGAATCGGTGGTGCGCATTTGAATCTCGGGTCACCATCGGCGATCTCTTCAGATGCGAAAGTCAGATAGTGAGGACATGTCTCGACAGTTATTTTGACGTTGGCTTTCTTCGCTTTTTGAAGTGCTGCAATTGCGTCAGAGGAAGAGAGATGAACGATGTGCACCGGGCAATTGTTTTGCTGACCGAGTTTGATGATTAGATCGATTGCATCGTTTTCCCATCGACGCGGTCTCGAGTGCAGAAAAGCGTGATATGACGACGGGTGGTCACTCCAATCTGCAGGATGCGAATCGTCGCACTCGAGCTCTGCGTGAACCAACAAAGGAGTTTTCCGCTTTGCTAAAACTGGCATGGCCGAATTCAAGTCTGTTTCTGTGACGTTCGGAAAGTCGTCAATTCCTGAGTGAATCAAGAAGCACTTGAACCCACGAACGCCTGCGTCGATCAGGGGTTCCAGCGACGGTGTATTGCCTGGAACTACACCGCCATAGAAAGCGCAGTCAACGCTTAGCTTGTCTTTGGCAGCTTTGAGTTTCTCCTCCAGAGCTGACATCGATGTGGTGACAGGGTTAGAGTTCAACGGCATATCAGCGATGGTGGTGATTCCGCCAGCCGCTGCCGCCCGGGTGGCTGTCTCGAAACCTTCCCACTCAGTGCGTCCTGGCTCGTTAACGTGCACGTGCGAATCAACCAGACCCGGCATCACAACTGAATTGCCAACGTCTTGTGTTTCCAAGCCCGAAGGCACTTTATCTGACGAAACTATCTCTTCGATTCGACCATCTTTAACGATCAGGCAACCCTTTTTGATACCGTCAGCAGTGACAATGCGATTGCTGGAAATGCCAAATGTTGAAGTCATTTTTGACCTTCGTGTTGAGCGATACAGACGCTTTGAGCCCGCTTTGAGACGGTATATCGAGCGCTAATATTGTCGCATATATCAATCCACCGCTATCAGATTGAGGCTCGTTATCGTAATTTCATCTACCGGCTATGGAGCCCGGTGATGGGATTTAGGCGTGACCCAAATTTGCCCAATCTTTGACCGGAGACAGACCACAGAATTGTGCAAAATCTTGGCAACACGAAAGGTATCGCCCGCTACCAATCACCCAGATTCTATTGTGGAGTTACTTATGCAAAACACTTCCTATAGCCTAATTTCGAATCCTGCCGCGAAATTTTTAGAGTGCCAGGCAAACGAAACTGTTCAAACTATCTACCCCAACTCTTCAACAGCGCTGACATGTGGAGACGGAATTACATTGCGATTCGACGCCCAAGGGCGAATCTCGTCTCTCAATTCAAAAGATGGAAATGCACTCAAAACGTTCTCTTACAGTGTCAAGGGCGTTCTTCTGGAGGTGTGCATGCAGAACTATCGACTCAGTCGATTAGGCAACGAGTGGACTGACGGGCACCAATTGTTCGATATCGAAATCTCTCTCGACAATTTGGGAGTCGTCACGATCATCGAACGTAGCTGCGCAGCTATCACCCGACTGAATCCCAACGGCACATTCGTCATCGCTGTAGTATCGCTTGAAGGCAAGCAATCAACCATTTATCACAGTGGTGACGCGTTTAGACCAATCGAACGCATCGAATATCCAGGTGGAGACAAGCGTCACTTTCGCTTTGACGAACTTTCGATCATGAGCCTGCTCGACGAAGCTGATGGATACTGGCTCAAGACCAACGGTCTCTGGATGCACTACAACGCGCTGGGAGCTCATGACGGCCTGAAAGCATTGCAAATTTCAGTTGATTTCAATGGCACAGTTATTTTTCACTATGTCAACGATACCAGAATGAGTGTTGACGCCTTTGGTCAACATACATATACGATACCGACTGTGGTGGCAGCGTAATTTTAGATCAATCAGGAGTAAAGACAATGGCCACTGAAGATTTCAATCAACAATTAAAAACCGACAAAGACAAAGGTCAGATCGACAATGTAGTGAAAGACATTTACAAGCAATTGGCAGATGATTTTCCAAAATCAGGTCAGGATGGTTCGCCGTATACCACCGATTACGGCGCCGCTAAAAAGTTTCTTCAGGACAATAAATTACTACCAGGATTGGAGCTTATCGGACTTGATGATAAGCCGGACAAGAACGGAGTGGGCTTGCAGGTTACCGATAGCGGCTCGGGACACAAGGAAACTTACACGATCGACCCAAACACTGGAATTGGTCGCTCTAATGATGGCTTGATCCAGGCAATGGTTATGCCTGATGGAAAGATCCAACGCTTTGAATATTCGGCCGACGGAAAACTAACTGGTGTAATTGACGGAAGTGGCAAGTCTTACACAATCGACCAGACTACCGGAAAGTCAAAATACTACGACGAAGCTAATGAGCAGTGGGTGACCACACCAGGCAAGTTCTCGCTCGACCAAAAGACGGGTGCCATCACAATCACAAATGACAATGGCACTCGCGAAGTGCATCAAGTCGATGGTTCGATTGTCAAATACAACGATAACCAGAAAGACAAAGACGGTAATCCTTTAGTTGTAGAAGTAGGATTTGCTTACGATCCCACGAACAAAAACTCTCGTGGCACAATGAAATTTGATTATGACAAAGATGGAAACCTAACGAGCGTTCGCGATCAGCAGGGAGCGACGTGGACTAAAAATGCGGACAACAAATGGCAGTCAGATAAGGTAGGTGCCGACGGTAAACCCATTGTTTCAGATGCAGATTTTTCTGTAGATAATCAGGGGGCGGTGACCATTAGACACAAGAACTCCAGAGAAACGTACCACGCTGATGGCTCGAAAGAGAAGGTGACAATGGTAGGCGACCCAGTCACTTCAACTGTTGATGTAATCACAGACCGGGCCGGGCACCTAACCGAAATCAAAGGGTCGAATGGTTCCAACATCAAGGTTACTTATAACGGAGACAAGGAATCAGTCGTCGTAACTCCAGATGGCACTTACACAAGGAAAGAGAACACGTGGGAATTCAAGGACAATGAAAATAAGGTCTCAACCGTGATTTCGGTCAATGCATTTGCCGCCGACGGTTCAGTTGTAATCAGCACTGCTGAGGGGCAGATTGTCTACAAGAATGGCACCAAAACATTCGTTCCAAGTGCCAAACAAGGAGGAGATAAGTAATCGGGGTCCGCTCCTATTTCAGATAGGCGTATGCATCGGTGGTGAGAAACTCAATGAAGGTTTCACTTTCCACTAATCGATCTAGAATTTCTGCTGCTTCTTTGTACCGATTGTTCGGAGCGGTGCTCAACAACTTCAGTTGAGCATCGCGTGTTTGACGATACAACTCCTTGGTTATCAATCGACCGTCATCCAACTTGGCACCACAAATGATCCACTGCCACAATTGTGCACGTGAGATTTCGGCAGTTGCAGCGTCTTCCATCAGGTTGTGAATTGCCGCTGCACCAGTGCCTCTCAACCACGATTCTATGTACTGAAGAGCGACATCGACGTTGTTCGTCAATCCCTTTTCGGTGATCAATCCGCCATCGATTTTCACTGCGAGAATTTCAGAACCGGTGACGACATCGTCTAACTGCTTAGATTTTTGGTTTGGATTCGTGCCCAGAGTTTTGTCAAAAACGTCTCTGGCCACAGGAACGAGGTCAGGATGTGCGACCCAGGTTCCGTCGAAACCTGTTGTCACTTCCAGTTCCTTGTCCTCTTTCACTTTAGACATTGCCACTTCGTTGATAGCGGCATCTTTTCTACTTGGAATGAAGGCAGCCATGCCACCCATCGCGTGCGCACCGCGTTTATGACAAGTCTTGACGAGCAGTCTGCAGTAAGCGCGCATGAAAGGCACTCGCATTGTGATTTGAGCGCGATCTGGCATGAGGAATTCTTTGTGGCTAGAGAATTTTTTGATCGTACTGAAGATGTAATCCCAACGACCGGCATTCAAACCGGACGCGTGTTCTTTAAGTTCGAATAGAATCTCTTCCATCTCGAAAGCCGCCATTATTGTTTCAATCAATACAGTTGCTCTAACAGTGCCGCGAGCGACTTTCATCTTGTCCTGGGCATAATTGAACACATCGTTCCAGAGTTTGGCTTCTAAGTGGCTCTCCATCTTGGGCAAGTAGAAGTAAGGGCCGCTATTGCGTTTAACTAGTTCTTGAGCATTGTGGAAAAAGAAAAGTCCGAAGTCGAAGAGGCTGGCAGAGATCGGGGCACCGCTGACAGTGACATGATTTTCCAGGAGGTGCCAACCTCGTGGTCTAACAATCAGTGTGGCTATCTTGTCTTTCAGTCTGTATGACTTGCCTTCAGGGCTGTCGTAAGAAAGTGTCTTGCGCACCGCCTCTTTCAGATTTATCTGTCCATCGATGACGTTTTCCCATGTGGGAGAGAGTGAATCTTCCAGGTCAGCCATGAATGCGTTGGCACCTGAATTGAAAGCGTTGATCATCATCTTTCGTTCTACGGGTCCAGTGATTTCCACTCGTCGATCGGCAAGATCAGCCGGCGCCTCGGCAACTTGCCACTTTCCGTCGCGCATTGCAGCTGTGTGACTGAGGAAGTCTGGATATTTTCCTGCATCGATGTCTTTCTGTCTTGCTGCTCTGTTGGTTAGAAGCTTTTCGCGAGTAGGATTAAATTGAGCGTGCAAATCAGCGACGAAGTTGAGCGCTTCTGGTGTCAGAATCTGCTCGAATTCTGGTGTTAGCTTGCCTAGAACTTTAACTTGCTGCGCTACTTGCGTCATCGTCATCTCCTCGATTCAACGTTCATGGTGCTTTCGCAATAATGCGACGCACCTTATTTCTACGATTGCCAGGGTCTCGACTCGCTTGCCCGAGGCAAACTGTACAATGATCCCAGTGCCAGGTAATATTACACGCAATTCGGCTTACATATATTATGGACGGCAACGACACTGATTTGAAGCTTCGGATTAGCCGCAATGCAGGAAATGGGCGCGGGGGAACAGCTTGACATGGTCAGTACTTCAACTATCAAAGCCGTACCGATAAGTCGGGAAGCTTACGCACCCTATGGCTCGCTGATCGCCGCTGATGAAGCGCTTCCGTTTCGCTACGCCAACATGCGAACTGCAAAACGATTCGACTATCTCGCTGAAATTGCTAATCTTCGTACTGATTCAGCTAAGCTCAATTTGTGCGTATTCAGCTGTAGTCCACTCAGTGAAGCGCCTTTGCAGATGAAGCTTTTGGAGAAGCATCAGTATTCGACTCAAGTCTTTATGCCGATGACAAACAATGCAAGATTTCTTGTAATCGTTTGTCTTGGCGGCGATGAGCCAGATTTGGATACGCTTGTGTGTTTCGAAGCTGGGAACGGTCAAGGCATCAGTTATAAGCCAGGGGTGTGGCACTATCCGATGACTGCTATTGGCGAGCGCGTGGACTTTGCGTGTTTAGTATGCGAAGACGGAACCAAAGAAGACTGCGAAATTCACACCTTCGGAATTCCGATTGAAATATTTCCGCTCTAAGGCTCGTACAACGGTGCCACGCACGGCAATGCCTTCTTGATACGTGCCTCCACGGCATTGAAGTCGACGAAATGATCATCGGTCTTTTCGTCGTGAATAGCAATTCGCTTATTTGAGTTGGCGACTTTTATGGCAGATGATTCTTTCGCGTACTTAGACATCAGTTCGGAATCGCCATAGACCGGTCTGCCTGCCACCACAACAAGTTCTACATCGCCGGGTGTGCACTGCACAAGGCTGTCGTAGGCGTCGAGCTTGAGGAATGCGTCTGTCTTCTTATCGTAGTGCACGAGCTTCTTTGTTATGAGAAAGTCTGCGCACTTTTTCACTTCAATCGACCCTAACTTATCCGAGACACCAGCGACTTCAGCAGCATTACTGGTCGCCATTTCAAAAAGTTTCTGCGAAGGAAATTTTTCTTGCGGCTTTCGATTCCTATTCAAATAGTTTCTGGCAAAGCGCAACTCGTCCAGCATGTTGCTGGAACCTGTGACAGTCCAGTCAGGCGCTATGGCGACCTTCAAACCAGCGTCTAACGCGGCCTGCACATCAGTCGTTTCTCCGTAGAGTCTCAAGTTGCTTCGTGGTGACCAAACGAGGTGCATTTTGTTTTGCTTCATTTCAGCAAAGTTTGCAGGAGTCAGGGCTATTCCGTGAATTAAAACAACACCGCTGCGCGCGAAACCTTTATCTTTGAGAAGTCCAAACTCAACCTGTGTCGCAGTGTCACTTTTCTTTCCTTCAGCGATGTGGAAAAACAAACGCAGGGTAGTTCCATTCAAGTTGTCTCTCAATTTGTCGGCAACAGCCGGATCGATTTTTTCGATTGGTCCTGTATACGATTCTGCACGATAATTCGGAACATCAAGATTACGGATAAACTGCTCTGCTTGTGGTTTGGCATAGTTAGACTGAATCAGCGTCGCACCACCGATTACGCTTCGTGCTTCCCCGTACAAAACGGCGTCTGCAGTTTCACCAGAATCTGATTCGCGAACGAACTGGTTTTCCACTTTTTCGAGATATTCAGGATCTTGCTGCCAGGCGTAGCGGTTAGGATACTGACCGTTAGACCATTGAGGGATGACGTTGTAGTGGACGTGGTTGTGAGTATCGATCAATCCCGGATAGACGAAACCGTCAACCTCTATAAAAATTTTTGGTCCGACAGGTTTCGTCTCAGTAATGGCAGTTATCCGACCATCAACGAACGAGACCCACTCGTCTTTCACTTCACCGTCTGCGTTCACAACCGTTCCGTGTAAGGCACACGGTGCGTTTTGTGCAAATACTGGCGCGGCACACCAGGAAGCGAATGCAGCAGCAGAGAGAACAGCGACAAGTGTGCTATTGAGCAGTCGTTTAGGCATGGTTACGCGTCATCCACTTCAGGCGAGGCGACGATTGTAGCAGTACATCGAACTGATCTATTGGACAATCAGATTTATTGCAAAAACTATGGATCTTGCAACTTTTGCAGTTGAGCGCAGTCGAGTCATTACTAGCATCGAGGTAACCAAATGACTGACGACCGCCTGCGCAAGCAAGATCCACGCACCCAGTATCCCGGTCCACCGTTCAAGAAACAACCGCAGCCTGCACCTGGCTTAGCGGCCGAAATGGACCCTAAGCCTGATCACGGCGAGAGCAGTTACAAAGGACATGGACGTCTCGAGGGACGAAAGGCCCTAATCACAGGTGGGGACTCTGGTATCGGTCGAGCCGTCGCGATAGCTTTCGCACGTGAGGGTGCAGACGTAGCAATCGGTTATCTTCCTGCCGAGGAAAAAGATGCAAAAGCCGTTATCGAATTAATAGAAGAAGCTGGGCGCAAAGGAGTTGCTATTCCGGGCGACATCACAGACGAAAAGTTTTGCAGCGCACTGATTGATACAGCTGTTAGAGAGATGGGTGGACTGGACATACTTGTCAACAATGCTGCGGCTCAGACTACTAATCCGGATATTGAACAACTTACAACGGAACAATTTGATGTAACGATGAAGACGAATTTGTATGCTCTGTTCTGGATTACAAAGGCAGCGATCCCGCATCTGTCACCTGGATCCACAATCGTCAACACCACATCAAGACAAGCGTACGACCCATCGCTGGGGCTCGTCGATTATGCTGTCACTAAAGCAGGAATTGTAGATTTCACCAAATCTGTCTCCAAACAATTGATCAAAAAGGGAATTCGCGTCAATGCGGTTGCTCCTGGTCCCTTCTGGACACCGTTGCAGCCTAGTGGTGGTCAGACTCAAGATAAATTGAAGGATTTTGGAAAAGACACGCCCATGGGACGCCCCGGTCAACCAGTAGAACTCGCATCGATCTATGTACTGTTAGCATCGCAAGAAAGCAGCTATGTTTCGGGAGAAATTTACGGCTGCACGGGAGGCATAGCTATCGCTTAGACTGGCACTACAAGTGGTGGCGCTGAAATAAATTCCACATTTCGTCAGTGGCGTTCACGGCTCTGCTTGTCTTGCCAACTATGGCTTCAGGCAGGTATTGCCAGCCGCCGGGCCAGGTGTGTCCGCCATTGAGGACAGTGATTGAGACAACTTCCACACCGTCTTTTCCACCTGAATAGACTTTGCGCAACGCCTGTGTGCCATCTTTTGGTTTGGCATCGGTGACACCGGTAGTGCAGTTTTTGTCGCTACATTGGTCTGCTTTTACCCAGAATTGAACAGCTTGAGCAGCAGAGGTGCACTTCCTTACAGTCTTTTCGTCCATCACGCCGCTCACACCAATGGAGCCACCAGTGAATGGTACGACATCATCATCGTCTCCGTGAATGAGAAGAACAGATATGGGTTTCTCGGACTTTAGCTTGGTGTACATGGGAATTTCAAGCGACGCTGCCACAGAGGCTATAGCTGCAAACGTGCCTGGCAGAGTAAGAGCTAAGTACTGAGAGAAGAATCCGCCGTTTGACATTCCGCCGGCATAAATTCTCGATTTATCAATTTTGTATTGTTTGCTGATTTGATTCAACATGACTTTGACAAAATCAACGTCTTCGAGTTCCGGTTTGGTTTTACCGCCGTTTCCATCGTTCCAGTGAGTGTTCAATCCATCGGGATAGACAACGATAAACGAGTGCTGATCCGCGCACTGGTTGAGCCCGGTCAGCTTGGGCATTGCGCGGGCATGACTGCCGGCACCATGGAATGCAAGTACAAGAGGCATGGCAGCTTTGCCCGTGTACGATGGTGGCAGATGAACGAAAAAGATTCGATCGACACCATTTGATTTGACCGAGAACTGCTTCAGCTGTAATTTCTCGTTGCTCTCTTTCGGATCACCTGTGCCGCTTCTGAGAGATCCTAAAACATCTGAAAATTCACCCTTCAACAATTCTTTGGCTGATTGCGCCATCGAGCACGGTGTCGTGAAAGCACTGACGCATAGCAGAGTTGTTAAAACCAGCGGATAAGCTGCTAATGGTTTCGAGAATAAACGCGGCGCACGATTGACCACTTGATAATCCTGTCTTTCTTGCGGTTCACTACTTTTAAGCATTTTGGCATATTAAACGTATGATGATAAAGCCTGACAGCGGCTTTTCCTAAGTATGATCTAGCGTATGAATTTGAAAATTTGGCAGAAGATCCTGCTAATAGTATCCCTGCCTGTAATCTTTGAAATTGTGTTCGTTGCCACGCTAGCGGCATTGCTTTTGCAAACCGAGCAGTTATCAGATCAGTTTGAAAATTCCAAATCCGCCCTCTTACGCTATCACGTGGCCGAAGAGGCTTTGCTGCAAGGATTTTTTCAGTTCATCACTGTAGACACTCGTGCAGCCAATGACTATTCAAAAGAATTTGACTACTTGATCGAAAAACTGCGGTTTTACGAAAGGTCTATCTCGAATACATTCGGTATGCGAGTAGAGATTCGAGATGCTTTCGAGGAGGTGCCAGAGCTGTTCAACAACGCAGCAAAGATGATCGACAAGTTCAAGGTGATTTTTAAGCAGCCTCCTAGTATGCGTAGGGATCTCGTAAAAGAACAAGAACCAGAAATACTGGGAATGATGCTTGTTATCAAGCCGCTGTCAGATCGAATCGCGCGTGGTGAAAGACAGATGCAGATGAGCGCGCCGACTGAGTTGCTCAGCAAGCGGTCTAGCGTCATAGCGACAACGATCGTAGGACTGGTTATAAGCCTGATCATTTCCTGCGGAGCGGCTTATCTTCTATTCCGAAACATCGCCAAGCGGCTTCAGATTATTGAAGCCAACGCACATAATGTCGCCCTCGGCAAAGAGCTTTTGCCAGCCCTCAAAGACCAGGATGAGATTGGTCAATTGGACGCTGCTTTGCACGAAGCGGCCGATCTGATTTCTGATGCGAAGAAAAAGGAGTTTGCGATACTGGAGCAATCCATCGACGTGCTCTGTTCTTTGGACAGAAGATTACGCATCGTAGACATTGGAGAGTCAGTCTACAAATCCTGGAAACAGTCTGCTGATGAATTGATTGGACGCTCGATCCTGACATTGGTCCCGGAACAAGAGCGCACTAGATTGACGACGCTCTTGCTGGAAGGTATGTCTACAGAAAAAGAATTCGAGTTTGAAAGTCAACTGAAAACAGGTCTGGGTAACGTTCGAGACATTCTGTGGAAAATGAATTGGTCACAAAACGACAGGATCTTTTATTGCGTTGCTCACGATGTTACGGAAAGGCGAGCTCTTGCACGGCAAAAACAACAGCTGATTTCAGTGGCAGGGCACGACCTCAGAACTCCACTGACATCAGTCTCTAGCACCTTTTCGTTGATCACAGAAGGTGCTCGCGGTGAACTCAGCCCTCAAGCTCAGAAGGAATTGATAAAGGCCAGTCAAAGTGTCGAGCGCCTTATGGAACTGGTGCGCGATTTATTGGATATGGAGAAGTTAGACGCCGGCAAAATGGTGCTCGATTTCAAAAGTGTCAGCGCGTTGGATGTTTGTACGATCGCTGTAGATTCGCTGAGCACGCTAGCTGCCAAAATGAACGTCAAGATTCAAGCGCCCTGGCAAGATGCCCTGATGCTTGGCGATGAGCGGCGACTGGTGCAAATTTTGATCAATTTTCTGTCGAACGCAGTCAAATTTTCACCTCGTGGTGGCACTGTCACGGTCGCAATCAGAGATGGAGATGATTTTGTCGAACTGAGCGTGGCAGACCAGGGTCCCGGCATTCCTGCAACCGATCGTGAGTTGATCTTTGAAAAATTCCATCAGTCAAAATCAATTACTTCAACCGCACCGATCAAAAGCACAGGGCTCGGTCTTGCCATTGCAAAAGTTCTGACCGAAGGACACAACGGAACAATCGGTGTTGAAAGCGAGGTCGGAAAAGGCACCAGATTCTTCGTTCGTATTCCAACATTCAGAGACGATTACAGTTCGATGGAGAGTGAAGAAGACTCGTGAAACTAAAGACTCAGGGTTTAATCGTAATCTTCTTCCCGGTTGCTTTTCAGCTTCTGCTGGTTGCCACACTGTCATGCTTGATCGTACAAGCACAGGCAGATGCGGAGCGCAGCATTCACTCAGAGAAAGTAATCAACGAATGTAATCTCATCGTTGCACGAGTTTTCGATGGTGTTGGCGCTTTTATCATGTCGCACACAGGAAAGGACGAGCAGATTCTAGGGCCCACTGTTTCAGATGCCAAAGAAGAGTTCGACAAGCAAGTTCAACAATTGCAAATTCTGATTAAGACTGACCCGGAGCAAGCAGAAAACGCCAAAACGTTATCGAAACAAGCAAGCGACGTGTCAGATTTGAGCTACCATCGGCATCCCTGGGGGCAGGCCAGCACTAGCGTTACGTCAATGCGATTGTTAAAAGCGCTGTCGGCGATTATCAATACCGAAGGTAAAAAGATTGAAGGCGAGGCGCAAGCAAAAACGCAACAAAGAAACAATATGAAAATATTTCTTCTCTGCTTTGCCGTCTTTGGTATCGTTATTAGTGCCATCGTCGCGCTTATCTGCGCGCTGCGGCTGAAGAAATTGGTTGCACACATCACTGAAAATACGAGCAGATTTTCTCGTCGAGAGCCATTGCTTCAAGTGATGGAAGGTTCCGATGAGGTCGCGAGAGTGGACCAAGTCATTCACGCGATGGATCATTCCGTCGAAGATGTTCTATCGAAAGGGCGAGCCCTGATTGACAATGCGGCCGATCTGGTTTGTTCGATCGATCGCGATGGCTATTTCCAGAGCGCCAACCGCTTTTCGCGGCGTCTTCTGGGCGTCGATCCCGACAAACTTTTGAACACTTCGGTTATCGATCTGGTGATCGCGGAAGATTGTGTTACTGCAGACGAGCAGATCAACAAGTCATTCAACAGCATACTCGGAAATCACTTTGATGTTCGGCTTAAAACCAGCGACGACCGCATCGTAGAGACCTCGTGGTCGACTTTCTTCTCTCAGCAAGACAACAGCCTTTTCTGCGTTATTGGCGATGTAACCGAGCGTAAAAACATTGAGCGCCTCAAGCAAGACTTCATCGGCATGATCAGTCATGACCTGCGAACTCCGCTTATGTCTATCGCCAGCTCAATAGCGTTGGTTCAAAGCGGTGCTTTGGGAGGCTGCTCAGAAGCGGTGCTGAAGGATTTGGTCGGCGCTGAGAAGACAGTCGATCGTTTGATCGCGATGATCAACGATTTGTTGGATTTTGAAAAGATGGAAGCCGGAAAAATGCAATTCAATATTGCACCTGTCGATATGAACGATGTCGTTGCTGATGCATTCAGAGAAGTAAAAGCGGTGGCTGAGGCGAAACAAATCCGTCTGGAGACCGAAAACACGTCAATTTCAGTTATGGGAGATCGCGAAAAACTGATGCAGATGTTAATCAATCTGTTGGCTAATGCTATTCGCTATTCGCCCGAAGGCGCACCAGTAACGGTGCAGTGCACAGCCAAGTACGATGCTGTGGAAGTGGCTGTAAAAGACGAAGGACCTGGAGTTCCAGAAGGTTTCCACGAAAGTGTTTTTGCCCCGTTTGAGAACGCGCCTGGCAGCAAGGAAACAAACGAAGGCGGTACCGGCTTGGGTCTGGCGATCTGCAAGCTAATCATCGAAGGGCATAACGGCGAAATCGGAGTGCGCAACCGCCAAGGTCGTGGCAGCGAGTTTTGGTTTACTTTGACCCCTGCTCGGTGAATTGATTGGACGGCTTAACTACTTCGGATCTTCCTCTTTGCTGCATGCTTGAGCGGAATCACAACCACCATTGCCCTCTCTCGGGATGATGGTTTTGTACGGACGATCGTTGAACCAGATGCCACCAAATGTGATGTTGCCTGGAACATTGTTTGGTGTATTGAGAACTTCGACCAATCGAACAAGCGTGGCTTGTGATGCGCGTGAACCGAAATCTGAGGCGTCAAGCTCATACTCTTTGAAAAACCTTGCTGCACCCCCGGATACCCGGTACTGACTGAGCTTTTTCTGCACTGTAAATGACCCTTCAGAATCGGTGAAGCAAAGTTTCGTATTGACATATCCAGCAACACTGACTGGGTCTTTAGCCCACAATATAATCGTAGAAAACTTCTCGTTGATGTTGGTGAAGTCCACACCGCAACGTCCCTGCCGTCCATCTGAAACTGCGGTGACGCCATCTTTAGTGTTCCCAATGCCAGCATGCGACTCGCCCGTGTTCACTATCCGAGCACTTTGACCGTTGCCGCAAGTAAATGGTGTCGCATCTGCACCGAATGCTGCGCCTGCTAATCCGTAAAAAGCAAAATGTGTCAAACCTGCCAGCATGACGAATTTAGTGAGCGAGAGTGCCATGACATACCTCCAGACAAGCGGCCGTGAAAATTTGCACCAAATATATCGCGGGAACAATTTGATTGGCAACGACGGATATAAGCAGCACGGCACGCGATTTCGCGGTCTCTGAAACAAAAAGCACCCGGTTGTCGCCGAGTGCTTTGCTGGTGCTTACATGATTTCGTTTGAAGTCATGGAAATGGCTCCCGAGGCTGGATTCGAACCAGCGACCAATTGATTAACAGTCAACTGCGCTACCGCTGCGCTACTCGGGAATAGCTGCGTTCAGGTATCTTATCATGGTCATCCCGACTATATGAACGGGTGTCGATATCTTCCGTTGCAAAAGAATTACAGGCGCGAAAACCCCAGTACTTCAAGCTTGATGGGTCGTAAAGGGACTGATTCGAGCCTTAATCGCTCTTAATTAATCGGCTTGCCAGAGGCGCTTTGGCATGATTTTGCCGAAATTCTGGGCGTCTAGGGCTTTTGCGGCTACGGTCCGAATAAAAACCAAATCTCTAAATTAGACAGCAGTAGCCATCAAAACTGGCGATACAGGTATACTTTTGCTCGATCATGCCTACCAGCTCACTGCACAGGCAACTCTCGGATTAGACGCTGCACTTATATAAAAGGATTTGGTCATGGGACTCTTCGGCACGCAAAAGGTCAGCAAAGGGCTGGCAGATGAAGCAGTCGCCATGGTCGAAACGTACTATCAGCACCGCAATCTGGATGTACATGACCATCAGCTGACGGGTTCTGATGGTTTTGGCTGGTGGTTGACCGAAGGCAGCGCCAAAATCTACATATTCGTCCAGGATGGACCCAACGGTGCTGTACTGAGAATAACCAGCCCCCTTGTTTTCGTTCCCGAACACAACAAAGAGGCTTTTTTCCACCGGCTCTTAGATATAAATACCAATCTAACGAGTTGCGCACTAGCCACTCACGGCGACATCGTTCTCGTGGTCTGTCAACGACCAACGTTGGGATTGGTGCAAGAAGAACTTGATGAACTGGTTTGGAACATCGCTTACGTCGCAGACTTGTTGGACAACAAGCTCGCGGATGAATTCAAGACACGCATGTATTCGGAAGATGCAGAAGCGAATACAAAAGCATCTCCGCGGAAACGTTAGACATAAGACAAGTGAAATCGGTAACAACAGTGACAGAGGTTGATGGATTGACGCATGACGACATTGTGTTCGTCAACGAGCTGACGCAGGAAGCCGGAATTCTTGCAGCAAGTATGCGGGAAGGTGTTGAGATTCAGGAGAAAACCGGACCGCAAGACCGAGTCACCGCTGCTGACTTCGAACTTTCCAGACTGCTGGTTCGAGCACTGAAGAATCGTTTTCCAAACGACACAATAGTCTCAGAGGAAGATGATGTACATTCATCGAGCATCAGTTCTTCGCGAGTTTGGCTGATCGACCCGATCGACGGAACAGACAACTACATCAAAAATGATGGTCAATGGTCGGTTATGGTCGGGCTGGTGGTTGATTTGAAACCAGTTTTTGGGTGGGTTTTTGCTCCAGCCAATATGACCATTTACTACGGTGGCTCCGGATATGGTGCTTGGAAGAAGCAGCTGAACAATGATCCAATCAAGTTCAGGCCACTCGACGATTTAGATCAAGACGAGCCAGCTCGCGTGATCATGGGTTACCGCGACCGCACTTCGCATCCCTGGGTAAAAGAGCATCCAAAAGTTGTGCTCGTGAAAGGCGGAAGCATTGGTTTGAAAGTCGCCAAAGTCCTGGAAGGCAGCGCAGATATTTTTGTTCATCTTTCAGGCAAGTTGAAGACCTGGGATACCGCAGGACCAGCCGCAGTTGCGCTGGGCAACAGCCTCGATGTCGGAACATTGGAATATGACGAGTTGGCCTTCCCCGCGGACACTGTTTTGCACGCCACCTCGGTTGTAATGGGCCGACCCGGTTCATTAGCCTGGTCGAGGAAGTATCTACGGGCTCAGGCTCAGGGCGCGCACTAAAAAGATGTCCATCATTACCGATCATGCAGAATTGCAAAAGCTATGCGAAGAAATCGACCGTAGTGGCAGATGCGCAATGGACCTGGAATTTATTCCTGAGCGAACTTTTGAGCCGGTTTTGTGCCTTGTACAAGTTGCCACAGATCATTCCGCGCACATAGTCGATCCCCTGGCGTTACCAGATTTGAAAATTCTCTGGGACCGCATATGTGATCCGAACATCTTGGTCGTTTTGCATGCCGCTAATCAAGATTTAGACCTCGTTTATGGATTGTCAGGTCTGGTTCCGCAAAACATTTTCGATACTCAAATCGGCGCCGGATTTGGTGGCTTCGGTTATCCAATCGGTTACGGTAAACTGCTGAATCAATTGCTGGGCGTCATGATCGCCAAGACCGAAAGCTTTACAGACTGGTTGGGTCGTCCACTGACTACATCACAAATTGAGTACGCGTTAGAAGATGTGTGTCATCTTCTGCCAATGTACGACAAGCTTTGCGGCATTCTAAAGGATCAGGGCAGACTGTCCTGGGCTGAAGAAGAATGTAAGCGCTACGTCATGGCCGAGAAATATCAGCGCGATCGCGGCAACGACTACTTGAGGATCAAGGGTGCAAGCGGTCTGAATCGTCGTGGTCTAGCAGTTTTGCAATCGCTGTCTGACTGGAGAAACAAAGAAGCAATTCGTACCAACAAACCGACGAAATCCATTTTGGCTGACAATTCTCTCGTGGAAGTTAGCCGCCGCCCACCGCAGAATATAGCTGATATTCAAAGAATTCGAGGCATCCGACCCGATCAGATTCGAACCTTTGGCACTCCGATGTTGAAAGCAGTCGAAAAAGGAATGCAAGTGCCCGAGGGTGAACTACCTTCCTGGCCCAGCTCCAGAATTCCGCCAAAGAGAGAAGTGCTGTTGGCAGACTACCTATTTGCGATTTTGAAAGTGATCGCTTACAACGCCGACATTGCAACCGAATTAGTTTGCACACGTGACGACCTGCAAGCACTCGTGAGAGCTCATCGAGAGAATGGGCTTTCCAAGTCACCGCTCCCACTTTTGCAAGGTTGGAGAAAAGATATGGCTGGAGACAAGTTGATCAAGTTGTTGGACGGGGCAGCGTTCACAGTCACCATCGACAATAACGCCGATCCTCCAATTCAATTTACCGCATAGGATAGCCTGCGATTTTCTGCGACTCACAACTGAATTATTGACATACAGCGCTGTTGTGCTTAAGTCGCCTTCTTCACCATCTTGAAGCAACTGAAGGCCGCTCCATAAAGTGCCACCGCAATCAGTACCAGATTGTTGATTCCGATCAAATTGGAACAATACTCAAGCATCGCCCCTACCACTGCTCCAAACAGGTTGAAGGCCAGAGCTCGGGCGGAGAGTTGGATGCCAGCGAAAGCAATTGCGAATATCAAACCAGCGCCTAAGATTGGCAGAATGGTGATTAGCGTGACAAGTATCTGTCCTATCCAAATCTGATCGCCAAACGCATGCAGTACGGCGTCCATTGGCAAGAAGTAGCTGCCAAAGATGATCACGAACAAGAACATCCAAACAAGCGATTCTTTCGACTCCAACTGCGTTTTAAAGCGCGCAACAATAAAGTTCGCAAGCAAAATCATCAAGAGCACACCGTTGATTACGATCGATGTGGTCAACCAGGTTGCACCCCACACCAGAGCGAGTCTGGAAATTGCTTGCAACTCGAGCAGCATAAAAGCGGCACCCTGGAAAAACAGTTGCCACGAGCGTGGTTCGAAAGGCGTGAAAAGCAGCTTGCGACCAGCGTAAAGACTAAGGAGCAGAACTTCTGCCACTACCAGGATATACGGAATGTCAATTCCATCTGGATTCAAATAAAGGTATGGCCAGTCGTCAGTGAGCAGTCGTCCACATTTGACATTGGTCATTGGATCTACGTAAAGGCTTGACGGCAGTGGTGGCAATTTCAACGTTCCGTCTTGAACAGCCTTTCCGAAGATGTAGGTAAATCCATGTCGTCCCTGGTAGTTCGATTCGTGCCCTCGAATCACTATCGGAGCATATCCAGTCGCTTCCTTGATCGTGCAAAACAGTCGCTCACCTAGAAAGTCATATGGCGCGCCGAATGTGAGCACGACCAGACCATCGGGTTTGAGCAGAGTCATGACTTTTTCAAAACTCTGCTTGGTGTAAACGAAGTTATCCACTCGAATAGAAGAGCCCATGCCAACGACAGTTTGCGAATCGAGCAAACCGAACACGATAAGGTCATATTTTTTATGGCAAGTGTCGAAGTAGTGTCGAGCATCGTCACAAATCGGTGTGACCTTTGGAGACAAATACGGATGTCCGGGATTCATGGTCTTGCCAACCGAAAGAATAATCGGGTCGATATCCACTGCATCGATGTGGTCTGCGTCAAAGTCTAAAGCCTGGCAAACATCGGTGCCTGAGCCTGCTCCGACGATCAAAGTTTCTTTTGGCTTACGCACCAGAAATGGAATTGAATACCGATCGTTGGCGGGCGCGAAGATCTTCAACTGGGCATCATTGAGTCCCAGCTCTTTCAACTTGCCAATGTTCATTCCCCATTGATATGAAAGCCAGTTGGAACGCACTTCGACAGCGTAAAGCACGGGCTGCACGACGCCATTAACGTTCACCTTAAGTTTGCGCGGCACCACATCTATTTTTTGATATGGAGACCAGAATGTGACGGCGTCGACATTTTTTGCGTCGTTTGGAATCCAATACGTGGCAGCGACTGATGCCACCAGAGCCGCTAGCAACCCAGCTTTCACTGAATACGTAGCTTCTTTCACTTGCAACAAGTAGAAGGCGATGATGACGGCAGGCAAAATCCACAGTGTACCTGGAGCAAAAGATAGAAAGGAACAGATTCCAAAAAGGGCACCGCCGACGAGGGCACCGGCCACGTTGATCGAATAAGCAGTGAGCGGTTTCATCTTGCCAAAAAGCTGACCGAGTCGATTGCCCAGGCACAGGCAAATTGAAAAAGGTCCAGCCAGGTATAACATCAAGACGAGCATGAAAGTGCCAACGAACAACCACGTTTCGGGTGTTCCTGCTTCGAAATTTTTCCACTGGTAAGTAGTTGTTGAAGGGAAGATGCAGCGAGCCAACGTTTCCCCACGAAACTCGACTATCTCTGCCACTCTAATAGTCAAAACAGTTTGAAGAATTGCAAGTGGTGTGTAGCGAAACCACTTGTCTGTAGGCATGGCCATGCCTACTCCGAGCCCAACGAAACAAGTGACTAAGGGAAATGTTTTGAAGATAGTAAATGCTCGGATATCAGCTGATATCCAGCGAATAACTAGCAGTTCGATAAATAGCGAAGCCAGACTGAGCAAGAAGAGCTCTAGATAGAGCTGCTTATCATTCGAGCTTTCCGAAAGACCTTCTGTCGATGTCATCCGAATCTCCCGAACAACAAGAGGTTTGTGACCGACCACTACACTACTACATCTTTGTACGAAACTACTTAGTACCAATCTTGTTCGTACCAATCTTATTCGTACCAAGCTGCTCCGTACCAATATTCTTCGTACCAGAGATCTCCGTACCATGTACCTTCGTACCAATGATCTGCGTACCATCGCACTACATATGGTTCCACTTGTTATACCGATAAAATATGTCCCTTTCGATCCACCTGCTCGATACTAATGTGAGGTCCTCTGCTGAGCTGCGAACCTCGGCAGGATGGGCTATGATGAGTTTGGTCGGCTCAAGGAAGGCAATCAAATGACAACGGACCCAAACAAAGACGTCAGTTTCGCCGAAACCGCGCTGCGGCTGGGCGGAAAGACCGAGGAAGAAGCGACGAAAACAGGCGCCATGGACCGGGCAGATGACCAGGTCGAGTCGATGTTCGCTGAGGAATACAAAACTGTTAACAGCCCTATCCATCGGGCGGTCTGGGATGACAACGTACCGGTTGACCTTTTTACAACTCCTAAAAGCGATGACCTCGATGCATCGATTCCAGCCATGAAAAAGTGTCTTGAAGTTTTGCAGAAGCATCAGAAAGCAAACACAGTTTGGGATGCAAAAGGAAAAGTGTCTGACCAAATTTTGCAAGAACTAGCTGAAGCTGGATATTGGGGAATGTTGATTCCGAAAAAATATGGCGGTCAAGGTGCGACGGTTCGGCAGTTCATGTCATTCCTTTCGGAAGTTGCCACGATCGATCCAACCAGTGCAGGACTGGCTTCGGTGCATGGATGTATCGGAGCAGTCGATCCTGTCAATTCGTTTGGGACAGAAGAGCAGAAGAAAAGATTTCTTCCTCTTCTCGCTTCAGGTGAGACGCTGTCAGCATTTGCATTAACTGAGCCGTGGGCTGGTTCAGATTTGACTGCCTTGCGCACGACTGCAGTTTTAAAAGGTGATAACTACGTCGTGAACGGCGAGAAGGTTTTCATCACCAATGCCATTCCAGGTCGAACCGTAGGCATCGTTTGCTTGATTGACGGAAAGCCTGCGGCGTTGATCGCAGACCTGCCGAAACAAGAGAACGACAACTTTCAAATCGTTCACTATGGAATTCACGCTCTCAAACATGCTTACAACAACGGTTTGAAATTCAAAGACTTTTTGGTGCCGAAAGAAAACCTTCTGACCCCGCCAATCGGTGATGGATTGACGGTTGCATATCACGGTCTCAACCTTGGTCGCTTGGCATTGTGCGCGAATGCGGCGGGTGTGATGAAAGTAATGCTGGCGAACATGTTACCTTGGGCTCATTTCAGAGAGACATATGGTAATGCGATTGAAACGCGCGAACTGATCAAGCGAAGAATCGCCCGCTGTGCTGCTTTGATTTGCGGCGCCAACGCACTCTACCAGTGGGGTTCTTGGTTGCTCGACCAGGGATATCGTGGAGAACTAGAATGCGTTATTGCCAAAATTTTTGGTAGCGAAGCCGAAAAGGAAGTGGCCATCGAGTTATTCATGAAAACGCATGGCGGTCGATCCTTCGTGCATGGTCATATGTTTGGCGACAACGTGCATGATTTCCTCGCGCCTTGCATTTACGAGGGAGAAGGCGAAATTCTTGGCATGGCATTTTTCAAATCGCTTGCAAAAAACCATGGACAGAAATATTTCGAACCAGTCGGTAAGGCGTTGCTACGTGAAAAGATCAAAAATTTCAACCCGATGAATCCCGCACACGCATGGGCTCTACGCAACGAGATGATTCCTTATGCCACGTGGAGACTCGGCAAAATGTTCACTGGCGCCGACAACCATCAGATCGCTGGCATGCATCCCAAGTTGCAAGTGCACATCGATTTTGCTATGGAAATGTTGAATTCCAGTCCGATCGAATTGAGCGAAGCTATGGTAAAGCATCAACTCAAACTGGCTGACCGTCAGTGTCGCATCGCAGAGATGTCGCAACGAGTGCAAGATACGATAATTATTTTGGTGACATCTTTGTGGGCGCACAAACAAGGCGATGAAACGACAATCGCTGCAACCGACATCCTGTGCCAAGATCTAACGCGTAAGCTGACCGGAGAGCGACCTTCTGACTCTTACTTCCGCGCTTGCGGAAAGTTGGCAGATATGATCATTGCTGGCGGAATTCCATCGCTGAATTCTATCTATAAGGATGAAATCATCTTCCCGTATGCGCAGAAAACAGAAACGAAAGAAAAGTCAAAGGTTGGGGCCTGAAACGCCTCTACTAGACCAACCGGTCCAGAGACAATGAGAGCCGCTCTAAGGCTCATAAAACAGAAGCGACGGATGATATGTCATCCGCCGCTTTTTTA
>JAFEAT010000017.1:0-143632 GCA_018266255.1 Cyanobacteria bacterium SZAS-4
GATCGATAGCACGCAATCGCCTCATCGATGTTTCCATGTCGTTCGTAAAATTCTGCTAGTTTGTTCCAATCTTCGTGCATCACTTCGGCAACTGCTGCTGGAACTATGATGCGAGCTTGTTTGAGACGCGCATAGACACCGAGCGCAGGGGTGATTTGATCTCGATCTAAATAGATATGGGCGAGAGTTTTCAATTTTTCAGCGACGCCATGACCGAAAAATTCTGGTCTTGTTTCGAGGTTATTCCATTTATAGCTCAATCCCTTTTCGTAGGCTGCATCATGTTCTTCGAAAAGTGAATGTTCGAAATAGATCCGCGCGAGGTCAAAATACAACTCGCCAATCGGAGGAAAGTCAGGATCGATGGTCGCTTCTATTCTCGCAATTGCGTCGCGCAAAATTTTGACTGCTGTGTCGAGAGATTTTCGGTGAATGTCATGCGCTTTGCTCATGTCTTCATGAAACTGCCGCATCTCACCCCACGCTGGTCCAAGCCAGTACCCATAGCTCTGTGATCCTCCGTTGCGCAAGCCGTCGTCTGCCGTCAACTTCTCGAGCTTGGCGAGCGCGCTTCGCTCGATTCTTTCAGTTTCTTTTGACCAGCCGATATGGATGTATTCGAATCTTCCTGGTTCGACTGTTTTGTAGTAAAGCAATGCAGGTGTGCGGCGACCATTTAATTCACCGTGCCAAATTGAATTTATAGAGTCAGTAAATAACTGCGATCTGCGAATGTCTTCTTCTGTTTCGATCAATATCATTGGATGGTTTCCTCCAACTGGTTAAGCCAAGTATATGGATTGCCACCGCTGTGTAAGGCGAGTCCTAATACTCTCTTTAGTAATTTTGGAGTGTCATCCACAGGCGCCACGCGAGCGTTGCGTACGCGTGATAACCTGTTGCGAAAATGCACGTGGAGTCTGCTGCGCAAATTAGTCAGGTGGCAAAATAATGTTTTAAAAGATCCTGGTCTCGGTTCTGTCCTTAACTGCAATCACAGCAATTAGTGCCGATGCGGTTAATAAGCCCGTTGTTAAAGTGAAGCAACCGCCACCACCAGATTACTTTCCTGTGCGCTTCAAAGATGCTGAAGGCAAGTCAATTGAAAGCCACTTGCTCAGTAAGGACCTGTTGCTCTGCCGTGTGCGGATGGTGGGTCAACGCAAGGGTTTTGCATCAGTCCGTTCTTGCCGACTGTCCAATTTGGGTTGACGTTTCCTGCTTCGATGGTCAGAGGAGTCATGTCATAAGTGGTGACATTCGCCACTTGTTGCGGGCGCGTTTCGTATGCATTCACTCCAGGCATCAGCAGTGTTCCGTCTTGCGATTGAATCGCCAGACCTGTGGGGGCGGTGGGAACTTGTTGATACACAGGTGCTGAGACCTGCTGATAGACCGGAGTGATGCTTTGTGGCTGAACTGCAGGTTCGTTGATGGGTGTCAACGATGCAGTCTGCGGTGGCGGTGGATACAAACTTGGCAGTGGCTTGACTGGTGCTTTGGCTGTAGTGGACTCTGTTTTTGCAGATGCCGTGGCTGATTGCGGATGCACCATGGTGGTGACACAGGCGGCGATGCCAACTCCGATTCCGATCATCACTCCTACAAATAAGATCGCAAAGCCTTTCTTGCTCGATTTCTCGGCACTCATATTCATAACCCGGTTTAGCTGAAGTGGGCGAAGAGACAAAAATTAAAATACTCTTCATACTGTGCGATGGCTAGTGCCTTTCGCGCTCTTACGTGCGTAATTTCCCCACTGCAAACCCAAGAAAACCTGCGATTTAAGCAAAACGGTTATGTCGTAGTTATCTCACCGTCATCTTGATGCGCTTGCGATTTTGAATTCGAAAGTGCCTTTACCGGTAAGTTCAGTTTTGGCACCCGTTCCGCGAAGCCATTGGAAAGCAGCTTTGTCGTGTTTGAGGTAAGCGTCTAAGAACTTCGTCGATACGTCTGCAACTATCGCTTGTTGATTGGCATCGTCGTGCCCTGGGGCTAGGCGCTGGCGTCCGGCGCCGAACACCATGTGGTCTGCACCATCTAAGATGACCAGATATTGGTCGCTTTTGCTGATGTGGTCGTAAGCGATTCTTCGATCTTCCGCTGTCGTGTCGCTGACTGGAGAGACGTCTTTGGTGCCTGTGAAGTGCATTCCTGGTATTTTGATATCACCGTAGGCGGCATCGAGATCTGATCCTTTCTTCGCTGCTGTCGGACTTAAGTAGATTGCCGCTTTGATGCGTGGATCGCCACTTGCTACTTTCTTTCCCGTCGGAGTGACAAACGTTTGTCCGCTCGCTGTGAGAGCTGTCCAGGAGCCGTAGGAGTGCCCGGCAATTGCAATTGAATTGAGGTCCATCTTGCCTGCCAACACGCCGTGACCTTTATCGAGTTCTGCCAATTTATCGATGACAAAATGGACGTCCTGAGCACGATTGACGGCGTGCGTTGGATCTTTGACTTGCTGTCTAAATTTCGGAATCAGAGTTGCTCTGTTCATCATTCCGCCGGCAGCAATAGACGGTTTCCAAAAAGACTCATCGCTACCTGGGTGTTGTATGAATACTCCGATGTATCCATGGTCGGCCCAGTAGTTTCCGAGGTAAGGTGCAGCTTCCCGGGAACCACCTAATCCGTGAGAGAAAATCACAACCGGAAGTGGGTGATCGACTTGCTTTGGCAAGTAGATCTTGACCGGCATAGCTCGATCTCTCGCGGAGTCGGACCAATCTTCATAGACTGTTTGAGGTGTCTGGACAGGCGCAGCCGAGACCGCTGAAACGGTGGAGTGTAGTGAATTTGCACCACATAGAATCGCGGTTAATAAGCTCATGGCAAATAGGGAAATTTTGTTTTTCATATGCGCCTCTTCAATTACCTAATTTCTACTACGTATTTGGAGAGCAAAAAGTTCACTCGATTTAGATTATTTTTTCAATTTCTCAAATTCTCTCGCTCAATTCCTGAACTTGTCGTGGTTTCATCGATTTTGTCGACATAGTAAGATTAGTCCTGACGTTCCATTTTATAGAAAGAGGACAAGATGAAAGTCACGAAGCACACGCTGCTGTTGGGAATCACCAGTCTGTTCGCTATCACTCAATCAATCGCTGCTGATTCAGTATTAGTCACACCAGGAGTTGGTATGGGAGTGACGAAACTTGGCATGACTCAGAAAAAACTGAAGCAAGTGGCCGGCAATTTTGATGCTTCCTATGTGCTTCCGTCCGGCATAAAAGTCGATCGAGCCGACTGGAAAGACAAGGGACTGACTACAGTCATGCTGAAAGTTTTCTACGATAGAGATGGAAAGGCTATTCAAATTGCCACTGCCGCCTCGACTGCTGTCACTGCCGATGGTATCAACAAGAAATCGAGTGTCGATGAAATCGGGTATAAGCGCAACAAACTCAAACTGACTGAGTATCGGGCAAAGAATGGACGCGTGGACTATTACGACGACATTGCGAAGGGCATCGCCTATGAATATCGGCGACTTGATGAGGATTTGGCGCGCAAGCTGTACGCAATCATCGTGCACAAGCCCGGTGTGCCTGTGTTGGCCGACGCTGACGAAAGACCGCTCAAACCTACACAGCCTGTGGCTCAGGCGACGAAATAAGAAGCCTCGGTCCACGATGACTGGGAGTCGAAAGGGCAACTTGTCCGTAGACAAATTGCCCCATGTTCAATGCCGTTGTTTGAGGATCAGTTAGCGGCTTGCCGACGACGTTCTGCGTCTCGAGAAGCGTCTTGAGGCGCCATTACCGTTTCGTGGACGTGAGCGTCTATGATCTGATGGATGGTCGTTCTTTTGTTGCGGAGCATTTGGATCGAGCGGTCGTCCCGTAACCTTTTCGATGTCTCTCATAAGGTGACGTTGGTCGGCACAAACGAACGAAAGGGCTACACCCGACCGTCCTGCTCTTCCGGTTCTTCCGATGCGATGCACATAGTCAGCTGCAGACATTGGGAGGTCATAGTTGACCACGTGACTGATTGCTGGAATGTCGAGTCCGCGAGCGGCGATGTCGGTAGCGACAAGCACAGAGAATCTTCCTTCGCGATAACGCGCCAATGTCTTTTCGCGTTGGCTCTGTGAGATATCGCCATGAATTTCCTCGGCTGTGATATCTGATGTGCACAGTCTCTTACGGATCTTGGAGGCTTTGCGTCGCGTTTTTGTGAACACCAAGACTGAATGCATTTCCGGTTCATCTTTGATCAACTGAACGAGAAGCGCGTCTTTACCAGCTTCATCGATGTGGTAGATGCGTTGTTCGATCGAGCTTGGTTCGACCTGGCTCGTGTTGACTTGCACTGTGACTGGGTTCTTGAGGAACTCTGAAGCAATGCGTTCTACAGTTTTGCTGATAGTGGCAGAGAACATCAAGGTCTGACGGCGACCTTCCATTTCATCCACAATTTGACGTACCTGAGGCAGGAAGCCCATATCGAGCATACGATCTGCTTCGTCGAGAACTAACATGTTGACGTTTGATAGGTCGGCGTTTCCACGTTCGATGTGGTCGAACAAACGTCCGGGAGTGGCGACGATAACGTCGACTCCGCGTCTCATCAAGCGAGTCTGTTTCTCGTAACCCGTGCCACCATATACAACGACAGTTCTCATTCCAGAATTGTTCGAGAAGCGCTCAAACTGGCTTTGTACTTGCAATGCTAGTTCTCTTGTAGGAACGAGCACAAGGCAACGCGGTTTTCTTTCAGAAGTACCTTTGAGGTTTTGAATAATAGGCAGAGCATAGGCAGCCGTCTTGCCAGAGCCGGTTTCGGCTGAAGCCATAATGTCGCGACCGGCTACGATCACGGGGATTGCCTTTTGTTGAATTTCGGTTGGCTCGACAAAATTCAGTTTTTCGAGCACGGCAGAGATTCGCTTGGTCAATCCAAGTTCGGTAAAGTTCATTTTGTATCCTTTATAGAGGCGGAACGAATGTCCGCTCAAACAACAGCAGATTCCCTAAAAAGCGACGGGGACTCAATCTGTTGTTTCCAAAAGGTGAAACCCACAATCCACGATGCGAACGCTACAAGTAAGCATCGGACTCATCAGAGGCCCGGAAGTATGTCAGGGTTGGTGTGATGATGTCAAAGCTTGTGCCGGCTGACGCTTCATAATCGGTGATGAATAATCGATAATCAAAAGTCTGGAGAACTTTTCTGGAGTTGCCTTTGCAGAAATTCAGATTTTATCGGGCACCACTGGTGATACTGATGATATGGAACACTATTACGACAAGAATTGCTCGGATAGCCACTGTTACTGCAGCGATGAGCGTGATGTACATGGCTTGAGCTGCCTATGGTTTTCAAGAGATTTGGGTATTTTCGGCAATAATTATTAAGTAACGCTAAAGGAATGCCAGTAAATTGATAGTTGCTGGCATTATAGTTGCCAACAGCCGGACCTGATGGTCGGCAGGCGTTCGGAATTCCGACTTACCACTTTTACAAGCACAGGCGGCGAAAATCGCTCATGGCAAACAAACTTTTACCCGCGAAAGAAGATCTCATGCAAGAGCTGAAAGAGATGGAAGATCGTCTCTCATGCAAACAGAGCGTGATGCGGAATGTTCCTGTTAGAACTCCGAAGAGATTTCCTCGTTTCACAATCAGCACTGAAATGTCGTTGAGCAGTATTCTTGGCGAGATTTCTGCAAAAGAAGACAAAGTCACCTTTGACGCTGAGTCTAACTAAATCCGTGTAATTGAGTAGGTTGTGGAATCGCTCCTTTCGAGCGATTAGTTCGTATATAGTCGATTGGCTACGAGTCGATATCTTAGCCGTGCCTGTGTGATATCTTATCTGTTCAGTTGAACTGTAGAGTTGGCAATGTTTTTGACGCTCAAGACGAGCAACATTGTCAGGTCTATTTTGTTGTTTTGCGTACACTGAAATTTTTCAAGCAGGAAAGAGAAATGAGCCAAACTTTAGCCCAGAAAGACGTGCAGGTGCTGACTGAAGCGGATGCCTATCAAATCGGATTGGAAGCTTACATGTTCTGCTATCCGCTGGTTACTATGCACATCACCTATAGCCAGTGCACAAATTTAGAACCTGGGAAGAAACCAGGCTTTGGGCCGGCCAACGCGTTTTCTCACATTCGTGCATATCCTGATGCTAATTTCAAAGCGGTTGTTCGTCCAAACTTCGACACTCTTTACTCTTCGGCTTGGCTTGACCTGAGTAACGAACCGATAGTTCTTTCAATTCCGGATTCGAACAATCGTTATTACCTCATGCCCATGCTCGACATGTGGTCTGATGTCTTTGCATCGCCTGGTTGGCGAACCAGTGGTACAGGAGCGCAAGAGTGGGCGATAGTGCCACCAAATTGGAGTGGCAAATTACCGGATGGTGTTGCACGCATCAACGCTCCAACTCCGCTTGTTTGGTTGATTGGCAGAACAAAGACTGACGGTCCAAGCGATTTTGACGCTGTGCATAAATTTCAAGATGGTTTGTCATTAACACCTCTGTCTCAATACAAAAACTCAACCGCTACTGCCGTCAAGCAAAAGATTGATTCAAGCATCGATATGACCACACCTCCTCTAGATCAAGTCAATGGGATGTCGGCCGCCGCTTATTTTGGATTGGCTTCAGAGCTGATGCAGAAGCACGCTCCTCACATCACAGATTGGTCGATGCTCGCCAGAATGAAACGCATTGGTTTGGAGCCAAATCAAAAATTTGATCTTTCAAAATTGGATGCGAAAAATCAGCAGGCCGTGGAAAAAGGCGCAGCAGACGCGTTAAAGCTGATGGTCAGCAAACTGCAGACACTCGGTCGTCCTGTTAATGGTTGGAATATGAACACCGACAGCATGGGTGTATACGGCAACTTCTATATCAAGCGAGCAATTGTCGCTATGGTTGGATTGGGTGCAAATCAGCCCGAAGACGCTGTTTATCCGCTCAATATCGTCGATTCTGACGGTAACCCATTGAACGGTGAAAACAAGTACGTTCTTCATTTTGAAAAAGCAGACCTGCCACCAGTTTATGCTTTTTGGTCGGTGACCATGTACGACAAAGATGGCTTCCAGGCAGCAAATTCGCTGAATCGATTCGCTATTAGTTCGTGGATGAACTTGACCTACAACGCTGACGGTTCGCTAGATCTTTATTTGCAGAACGAAAACCCAGGAGCTGAAAAAGAGGCGAATTGGCTGCCAGCGCCCAAAACGCAACTTGGAGTGACAATGCGCTTATATGCTCCAAAGGATGTAGCATTGAACGGTTATTGGAACCCACCGGCAATTAGGAAAGTCAAATAAGACTATTTGTTTTTGTACTCTTCGGATTATTGGTGAGCATCAGTCTTTCGGCTGATGCTCGCCGTTTTGCATCTCAATCACCAGCCATTAGTGTGTGCCGAGATTTGGTTTATGCGCCTGAGCGAAAGTCTCTGAATAGGCTGGATGTCTATTCTCCACGGTCGGGGAATTTGCATCCGGTGTTGATCTTTTTACATGGTGGCAAGTTTAGCTTTGGCGATAAAATTTCCAGCGCATTCGACAAACCCGCTGCATTCACCTCCCGTGGGTTTGTTTTTGTCAGTGTCGACTACAGACTTTCGCCCGCAGTGAAGTATCCAACTCACGTGCAGGATGTTGCTGAGTCAGTTTCCTGGGTGCACAAGAACATACAACGCTATGGCGGTGATCCGAACCGGTTGTTTGTGATGGGACATTCAGCAGGCGCACAGCTTGCGGGATTGGTCGCGACAGACGAACAATTTCTTGCAAAACACGGCTTGGACTTGTCGTGTATCAAAGGAGCGATCCTTCTCGATGGTGGCACGTATAACTTGGCTGCCACTGCAAAGTCATCTTCAAGGCATGACTTACTTATTTCGGTGTTCGGAAAGGATCCAAGCATATGGTGGCAAGCTTCTCCGATCAAGCACATTGGAAAAAGCAAAAATATTCCGCCGTTTTTGATCGTGTACGTTCCGAACCGAGTTGATGCTGCGGCTCAATCGCTGGCATTTCACAATGCATTGCGCAGTGCAGGAATTCACTCAACGTTGATATCGACAAAGGGCAAAACACACGCAACGCTGAATGAAGACATCGGCCTACCGCGAGATAAACCCACGGAAGCGATATTTGAATTCTTGGGCAAAACGTATCGAAATTGAAGAAACTAAGACGGATGAGAAAAGCTAGCTTGCCATGCCTTCTTGTGGGTCGATGCACTCAAGAATCTCAGCATACTTTTTCACATCACGTGCGGCTCTGGTTGCCAGTTGGCGAGAAGCAATGTCGAGACGACAGTGATTGTCTTCGAATTCACGCAACTTTGCATCGTAGGCAAATTCTAGAGCCTCTTGTATAACCGTTAATTGTTCAGGGGTTAAGTACATGTGGACTCCTTCGTCGAGCTGTCTATGTTTCGAGAATACAAGGCGTGGCTGCGAAATATCTGCAGTCGAGAGTGCACCACATTAAATCCTTTGGAAGTATTAGTCATTATCGGAAACTCAGTCATGCTGTCACCATATTTGGTGTCGATAATATGTCTTGCGTATATCCAACCGCATATATTTCGATGCCATTTGTAGATATCTTCGAGCAACTCCGCAAAGCGATTGCATATGCGTCTCTGTTGAACGTTTATGGACTATCCATATTAAAAATGTGACGGATACCTCATTTCGACGTGTCTAAGTCTCGTATTGACCTGTCTCAATTTAAGTAGACATCGTTGCGCCGCTGAAGTTGCTTATCGACGCATTGTACGAGCCCAATCGACACTGAAAGTTCCGTTGCGGTGGGGCGTCCATACGATTGTGCGAACAGGGGTGTCTTGCACATGGTGATACAAAATCGCGGCACGCTCGTAGAAGCCGCGGGTGTGGTACGTGTGCGGTAGTTCCAACGCCACTACATCTAAATGGTGGCAAAACTCGTGACAAAGCGTACTTAGATATGTACCGTAGGAAGTTGTTTTCTTTTGCACCGCAGTGCGCATCCACAAACGAATCGCAGTCGACTCGAAGTCGTAGTCACCAAAAGTTTCAGTCGCGTAATTTTCGGTCACTTTGAGAGGGCGCGCATTCAGTACCTTTAAAGGTGGGGGTGCCACCATAAACGCTTTGGCCATTGCTGTAATCAGAGAAGCGCTTGCAGCCTGAACTTGCTTGCGATCATCCGTCTTCATCACCGCTTTGAGATTAGCAGCAATTTCTCGAAGTTCTGTACCTGGCGGCAGAGTTAGAGTGCGCAATTCATCACTACGCTGATACTCAGCGTTGTCGATTTTGATTTTAGGAATTGAGTCGGTGTGCATCGAAAAGTCCCTTCGAGACAAGGTTTGTTTGATTGTAGCAATCAACTTTTAATTGGGAAAGGAGTTGAGCTGCTATTTGTATTTGGCAAGTGTTGCAGCAAGCGACTGTTTGAGCATTTCACGAAGCTCTGGTGGTTCTACGACATAAGCATCCGCACCGTACTGCCCCAACCATCTTAAAACCTCATCCAGACTGGATGCAGGAAAGCTGAGAGTGCATGAACCGTCTGCCGCATCGACTAGAATTTGCTGCGGATGCCAGACACGCTCTCGTATATATCGCGAGGCATGCGGCGCGAATTGCACCTTTATATTGTGCTCCTTCTCTCCGTGTTCGAGCTGGAACGCCGCATCCATCCACTTAGTGATCTCTTCACGAGAGAGCGGCTCGAATGTCGTATCCAGAATTTTGTAGTCACGAATGCGGTGCAATGCAAACATACGCAATGCTTTTCGTGAATGGCAGTATGCCACGAGATACCAGGCACCACGATCGTGCAGCAATACTTGCGGGTCTACTAATCGCGACGTTGTCTCGCCTTTGCTGGCGGCAAAGTAGACGAATTCGATCTGCTTGTGCGCGTCGCACGCTTTGTTGATATCGGTGAACAGCTTGCCGCTGATTGGAATAATGGCACTACCGCGAAAGCGAATGATCGCCTGAACATCGGCGGGATCGACTTGTACTTTTTCTGGCAATCGTTCCGAAATCTTTTCGAGAGCTGATCTCAAAGTCGGTTCGAATGACGTTCCTATGTACTGTGAGAGAAGTTCTTTGCCCAACGTCAGTGCAAAAACCTCGCCACTTGATAGTTCGAAGGCAGGCAGTCGCTTCTGCGGATTGCTGTTGAAATAGCCGTTTTTCACATGGTCGAAGTCAATCTCGCGAGCCAGGTTTTCACGCAGAAATCGGATATCTTCATGCAGCGTTCGTTCAGACACTTCAAAGCGCTGGCACAGGTCGTTAACGCTTGGGTAGCGTCCTCGACAAATTTCGCTATCGATGGCCAGGACTCGTTCTAATTTAGTGCTCATTAATATTCGCTCGATCTACCTTCGATTCATATATGGATATATCATCTCGTCCATTAGAGAAGGACATCCAGAGATTTTTAATCTTTTAGTATAACAACTGCATGTATTTCGCAGTTGCACTCTTTATTCTGGTATTAGCCGCTGGAGAAAGATGATGCGTAAGGTTGATAACAACTTAGTTTTTTCGCCGTCAGATCTTATAACGTTTATGGACTCTGTATACGATTCCTGGATGGATCGTTGTTTTGTCGAGTTTCCACACGATTATAAGGTCGACGATCAAGACGAGAGCGTCGCCATCCTTCAAGACCATGGAAATCAACATGAGTTGGCTTTTCTCGAGCAACTGCGAGAAAGGTCCGATGACGTCGTTGAAATCACAGGTCGAGACGAATCCGCTGAATTGGCCACAATTGCTGCCATGCAGGCGGGTCGAGCGGTCATTTATCAAGGTGTTCTGGCATCAGGACAGTTTGCGGGAAGATCTGACTTCCTCGTGAAAGTGCCTGGCAAATCCAAGCTGGGTGACTTTCATTACGAAGTCTGGGACACAAAGCTCTCGAAGAAAGCAAAACCATATTTTGTTGTTCAATTGTGTTGCTATGCAGAGATGCTTGAAAAAATTCAAGATCGTTGCCCAGAGTCGCTCAAGATCGTTTTGGGTGATTACAGCGAGAAGGAGTTTCCATCTCGTGACTACATTCACTTTTATCAGCAGTTGAAAAAATCGTTTCTAGAATTTCAAGCAAGTTTTTCGAAAGACTCACCACCAGATGATTTAATTGCCGGCACATACAGCCGTTGGAAAACTTTGTCTGAGTCGATGCTCGAAGATCGCGACGATTTGACGCGTGTTGCAAACATTAGAAAGGCTCAGATTGAGCGCTTGAAGAAGTCTGGAATCGAGACGCTGACGAAACTTGCTACAGCCGGAAACAACCAAACCACATCGCTGAATGTCACTGTTTTTGAGCGATTGCAAGAACAATCCAAACTTCAAATCCAAACAGTGTCTGAGGAGAAAGTCGCTTATAAGCTGTTGCCACCAGTTCAAGGTAAGGGTCTGTCTCTACTTCCTCCTGCTTCTGATAACGACATATTCTTCGATATGGAAGGCTATCCACACATCGAAGGTGGTCTGGAGTATTTGTTTGGCATTGTCTCTAAGAATCAGCAGCAAGAGCTAGAGTTCGGAGACTGGTGGGCACACGATCGTGCACAGGAAAAACAAGCCTTCGAAGCATTTATCGATCATGTCTATTCAAAATGGATCGAAGACCCTGCGATGCATGTCTATCACTACGCACCATATGAAGTATCAGCGATTAGACGTCTGGCTGGTCGACACTCGACTCGAGTAGAAGAAGTCGATAATCTTCTCAGAAATGAGATATTTGTTGACTTGTATCAAATCGTTCGACAATCTTTGCTCGTTGGAGTGCCTTCCTATTCAATTAAGCACATAGAGCACCTTTACCGACCCAAACGCAGCGGTGTCGTTGCGAAAGCGACAGACTCTGTAATCTTTTACGAGCGTTGGTTGCAAGAACCAGATGGACAATCCTGGTCAGAATCTACTTTGCTCAAAGATATCCGAGATTATAACGAAGCTGACTGCGTCTCGACGGAACAACTGGCATGTTGGCTCTGGGCTAGACAATCTGAAAATCAGATTGCCTACTCCGGTAAAATCTCAGAGCCTCCACGCGAGCCTGTTGATTCGCCCGCAGCAGCTCTCGCAGAAGAATTGTTGGCTGAAGCTGAACACATCGACGATCCAGAGACGCGACGTGTGCAAGAGCTTCTTGCACATACTCTGGAATTCCACAAAAGAGAAGACCGTCCCATGTGGTGGCGTCGGTACGACCGCCAGAAGAAGTCGACAGACGAATTGTATGATGATTTAGATTGTCTCGCTGGTTTACGAAGAACCAATCTGCCCCCATATAGCGTCAATCGTTCTTTTGCGTACCAGTACGCCTACGATCCAGATCAGGACACGAAGCTTGATGATGGCGATAGCTGTTTGTTCTTACACGATTTAAGCAGCACATACATCTGCGACATGGATCGCAAAAGAGGACTTCTATCCATTGTGGTGGGCAAAAGCAAAGAGGCGCCACCATCTGACATCACGTTGGTGCCAGACGAAAAAATTCATTCACGCACATTATCAGATGCGATTTTTGAAGTGGCTCTGGAGTGGCTTGATGCGCGTATGCTTCCAAAAGCATTGTCCGATTTGCTCTATCGCAACGAGCCTGAGATCAGAGGTCGCAAATCTGGTGCTCCGATCGTACAGTCTTCTGCAGTCGATGAGATTACTGATGCAATTGGGCGCATGGAAAATACAACTCTGTGCATTCAGGGTCCACCAGGTTGTGGGAAAACCTATGTAGCAACTCATACAATCGTTGATTTATTGCAGCAAGGCAAACGTGTTGGGATTGCGTCCAACTCGCACAAAGCAATCGAGCATCTTTTAGAAAAAGTGGTTGAACATGCAGCCGAGACCAACACATCAATCCGCGCCATGAAAGTCGGCGGTTCCAAGTTGACGACCCGGAAAGAACGTCATCTAAAAGTTGAGCAAGTTAAGAGTGCCGGTCAATTTTTCAGCAAGGATAACGCCCGACAATACAATCTGGTCGCGGGAACAGCATGGTGTTTCAGTCACGAAGGCGCATTGGGCGCCTTTGACTATCTTTTCATTGATGAAGCGGGGCAGGTTTGTCTTGCGAATGTAGTGAGCATGAGCCGCAGTGCCGACAACTTGATTTTGTTAGGCGATCAGATGCAGCTAGAGCAGCCTGTTGAAGGTTCTCACCCTGGCGATAGTGGCAAATCATCGTTGGAGTACGTGCTTCAAGGCCACGCAACTGTACCTGACCATCTCGGTATTTTCCTTGGTACAACCTATCGCATGCATCCGGATGTTTGCTCGGTGATATCCGATGCGGTCTATGAATCGAGAATTCACCCACACTCGCAGACGAGTAAACAAATTATCGGTTTTTCGAATTCAGCTGTGGCTGAACGAATTGCCAAAGTATCTGGTGTCGTTTGGATTCCGGTTGAACACGTTGGAAATTCTCAAGCCAGCGATGAAGAAGTAGATCGAATTGATTCACTGGTGAAGGATTTGTTGCTTTGTACCTACACTGACAAAGATGGCAATATCAAACCGATAACCCTTAACGACATTTTGATCGTTGCTCCATACAACATGCAAGTTCGGAAAATCGCTAATCGAATTAGCGGTGCGCAAGTCGCATCTGTCGATAAATTTCAAGGGCGAGAGGCGCCGGTCGTCATTTTGTCGATGTGCGCCAGTGATGCGGGTTCGTCCCCTCGCGGTATGGATTTTCTTTTTAGCATGAGCCGTCTCAATGTAGCAATCTCGCGAGCGCAATCTATCGCGTTCGTTGTCGGCAACCCAAATCTAACGAAGACAAGTTGCTCTACCTTAAGTCAAATGCGTCTCTTGAATTTCTTCTGCCAGATTGTAGACGCTGGTAAGAATGGCAGTTCGAAAGGGAAAGCAGTGAAGCCTGAAGTCCCGGTCTAGAACGTTCGCGCAGAAGTAGCTTAGCAAGAATAGAAATAAATCCAACGCATCCAATCGGAAAGAGTTTGAAATGGAACATGTGTACATATCATTGGCAATAGGTTTGACGCTTGGTGCGATGCCTTGCTACTTTGTTATGAGAAGCAGAGTGAACGCCGCAGCTGAACGGGCGTCTTCGCAGTATCAGGCAGAAAAGGCAACGTTGCTTTCAAAACTTGAAGAGAGGCAGAAAACACTTGAGGATGCCAAACATGAAAGAGCTCTATTGAGTGAACAGTTGAATGTATTCACACGCGATCACATGCAAGTTCAATCACGTCTTGCAGCGGCTGAGGAGCGAAATAACCGCATCGCGATTCTTGAACGAAGCCTGAGCGAAAGAGAAGCGCTTGCCACGAATGCTGATCTGCTTGCCACACAACTGAAGCAAAAACTAGCGGTCGTAGAAACAGCACGCGAGAAAGAACGTTTGGCTTCGAACGAGAAAATTGCAATCATTGAGCAAGCACAAGAAAAGCTGAGTTCAGCATTCAAGGCTCTTTCGGCAGAAGCTCTCAAATCTAACAATCAGGCATTTTTAGAACTTGCGAAAACTTCTCTTGAACGGTTCCAGGAGGGAGCAAAAGTTGACCTGGAGCAGAGACAAAAATCTATTGATGAATTAGTCAAACCGCTCAAGGAGTCTTTGACAAACGTTGATTCGAAAATCCAAGATCTCGAGAAAGAGAGGATCAGCGCCTACTCTGGTTTGAAGGAGCAGATCACTGCGCTTGCTAGCGGACAAACAAATCTGCAGCAAGAGACGCAAAACTTAGTGAGAGCCCTTCGAACTCCAAATGTACGCGGACGCTGGGGTGAGATTCAACTGAAGAAAGTCGTTGAGATGGCTGGCATGCTCGAACATTGCGATTTTGTGCAACAACAATCTACTGATACGGCTGACGGAAAGCTCCGCCCAGACATGGTAATAAAGCTACCTAACAATAAAAATATTGTCGTTGATTCTAAAGCACCGCTGCAAGGATACCTTGATGCGTTTCAGGCGACTGACGATCTGTCACGACAAAAATTCTTGAAAGATCATGCTCGCCAGGTCCGCGAGCATCTGGCCAAACTATCCAACAAGGCATACTGGGATCAGTTTCAGCCCACACCTGAGTTTGTGGTCCTATTTTTACCAGGAGAATCAATATTCAGTGCAGCGCTTGAACAAGATCCCTCATTGATTGAGTCTGGTGTAAATCAACGGGTCATTCTTGCAACGCCAACAACATTGATAGCTCTTCTGCAAGCGGTTGCCTATGGTTGGAAACAAGAGAAATTAGCTGAGAATGCTCAGAAGATTAGTGAACTTGGTAAAGAGTTCTACGATCGGTTAAAGACGATGGTTACTCATTTTGTAGAGGTGCGGAAGGGGCTTGACAAGACGGTTGATGCATACAATAAAACGGTCGGTTCACTAGAATCGAGAGTGTTGGTTTCTGCTCGAAAATTTCAGGAACTAGGCGCCACAACTGGCGAAGAAATCGTGCAGTTAGAAATGCACGAGCGAACTATTCGGGTGTTGAACACTCAAGACCTCGGAAAACTTCCGCTTATGGCGGTTGCGGCAGACTAAGACTATTTTCTGATCTAGCGCATGGGATACAATAGCGTTCTAGCTGGAGATTGGCTCACTCGTGAATTGAGATGAGTTCCAATTCCCGGGCTCTCGGATGCAGTTTATCTCGCGAAGGCAATGGATACTTCCTTTTCTCAGGACGAATTAGATCGCTACAGTCGCCACCTGGTAATTCCTGAAGTTGGAATTGATGGGCAGCAGAAATTAAAACGCGCCAGCGTTTTGGTTGTTGGCGCCGGTGGACTTGGAGCACCTGTTATTCAGTATCTGGCAGCTGCAGGAATTGGCAAATTGGGAGTGGTTGACTTCGATAAAATCGATAGTTCCAATTTGCAGCGTCAAGTTTTGTTTTCCACCGCAGATGTCGGGCAACTGAAAGTCGATGTCGCTTGTGAAAGGGCATCCAGTCTAAATCCTGAAATTGCAATTTATAGACACAGAGCCAAGTTGAGTAGTGAAAATGTAGCGCAGTTATTTCAAGACTACTCGATTATCGTTGATGGCAGCGACAACTTCGAGACCAGATATCTTGTAAATGATGCATGTGTGCTACTAGGTAAGACGAATGTTCATGGTGCGGTCCATCGATTTGATGGTCAAATCAGTGTCTTTTCTCCAGGTAACGGACCGTGTTATCGATGCGTATTTAGCGAACCGCCTGAACCGGGTGCTGTGTTGAACTGTGCCGAAGCGGGAGTGCTCGGAGTCTTGCCCGGTATTGTCGGCACAATTCAAGCGACTGAATGTATCAAGAACATTCTCTCCATCGGCGTACCGCTAATCGGCAAACTTTTGTTGGTCGATGCTCTCGATATGTCGTTTCGCACGATTAATCTGAAGCGCAATCCTAAATGCACCACTTGCGGTGATACGCCAGAAATCAAGTCAATGCAAGATTTAATCGTGAAACATGTTCCGGTTGATAGATCATGTGCGCTTAATCAAGGGCTGCAAAACTCTGCAGGGAAGCAATTGGCTGCCACGGAACTCGCAGAGGAACTGGCAAATAGTAACAAGCTGCTCTTAATCGATGTGAGAGAAGCGAACGAGTATAATTACTCACATTTGCAGAATGCGATCCACTTCCCACTGAGTAATCTGCCTCAAAGTTTGCATGAAATTCCAAAGGACGCAAACGTTGTCGTTTATTGCAAGAGCGGTGCGCGAAGTTTAAAAGCTGCAGAAATGTTGCAGCAAGCCGGTGTGCGCAGTGTGAGAAATCTCAATGGCGGTCTGAGTGCATGGTCAAGGCAAGTTGACACTTCCTTATCTGTTCTTTAGTACGTCAAAATTGTTGAGTATATCAATCTAAATCTGCTTTCAAAATAGCAGTGCTTTCAAGCTGTTCGGCCGCAACAATATTGAGAAATTCAAGAAAGCTTTGAAAGGGGGTTTTCACCTCCGCATCGCCGTCGTCAAGCATTTGAATTGGTGGTTCTGGACCAGCTGTCGTGTCAAACCAAAGATACGTAACACGACCGCTTTCTGCAAATACGAAATCCGAATCTTTCAAGTCACGATTTGCATACTCCAAAACAAAACTTCGAGCGTCTTTTCTGGTCTCTTCAATCGCTTCAATCGACGGGATGTTGAATAGTCCGTACTCATCGAAGAAGTCCCCAGCCTCAACTCCCATTACCTTCAAAAATGCTTTATAAGATTCAGGCAGTTTGATTTTAAATGTGGACTCAATATTCGCGATCTGACTATCGGTGCAACCAAATACGGTGTCATCGCTAGCAATTCCAGCCTCAATTAGAAGTTTAATTAGGGTTTCGGGAGTTTCAAGCTCCATAGCTATTTCTAATTGGTCTCGTCTGGGGACTGATTCTCGAAATTATAGTTAGAAAATAAGTTTCGAACCAGTATCGGTTCAATCGAGGCAGCACAAGTTTAAAGATCTGATTGCGCACGTCTAGCGATGTTCAGCGAACAGTAGTAAGGAGTAGCGCCGCAAATCGTGCAACTGTGACTAGAATTGAGGCGCTACTGCTTGAGTTAACCTTTAGCGATTTTGTCCATCATGCTTTTGGTTGTAAATGCTCTGACTGGTGCGATTTTCTTCGCGCTCGAGCTTGGCACGTTCGTTATTAGACAATCCGCCGCCACTCTGGCGCATGCGAGCCTCTCTTCTTGCAAGTTTGACTTGTTGCTTTTCCAATCGGGCAGCTTCGTGCTGAGTTAAGGATCCATTCGCAACGCCATTGTAGATGCGGTTTTGTTGGCGATTCTCGCGTGCATTGACACCCCATCGCTTTGCTTCAGCTTGATTTGCTGAGGCAAGAACTGTTGTGGCTGCGAATCCTACTGCGAGTGCGAATGCAATATTCTTATTCATAATAAATTCTCCTAGGGCGATTTCCGTTTCATAACAGGTAATACGTATGAACCAGGAAAAAAGTTCAAAGAGTTTCATTTACAAATTCTCATAATTCAAATTGCCGAGTCTTAATCAGGCTCATCACTGTCTGAAGAGTCGTATTCAATGCTGCTGATTAGCTTGCTCGTGTCAAAACCATTCTCCTGAGCAACTTTGAGCATGGCATCTTGCTGAGATGTCGAGAGAGTTTCAGACCGAGCCAGTATCCATAGATATTTTCGGCTTGGTTCGCCTACTAACGCAACCTGGTAATCGCTATCCACAGAAAGGACACTGTAATTGGCCCAAACAAACGGCAAAACACGCAGCATGCTCGGCGCAAAAGTTACCCGCAGCGTCACTTCTTTCGATTCCACTACGCGCGCTACGCCACGAGCTTCTTCGAAGTTGCCGCAAGCTTTCCGACATCGATTAAGAACAGAAATCTGACCATCCTCCAGCATCGAGTATTTTGCAGTCACGTCACCCAGGCATCGCCGCTCGAAAAAGTTCGGAAACCGCATAATTTCATGCCAAACGCCAAGATAGCGTTCAAGCTCGATCTTTTGAATTTTGAGAGGTGCCATGAGATTTAAACCGTGGGAAAAATTGATTAGAAGCGAAATCAAATAGAAGCGTAATTGACTAGAAGCGTAGAAGCGAAATTGATCAGAAGCGCATTCGGAGAAAATACAAAAACACCACCCAAATCGCTTTGCGGTGGTGTTTAAGATACTGCCTGACTGTCCGTTCGAAGGGACTCAGTATTTATGCTCGCTTCAGTCAGTCCGTCACGTGCATCGGGCTCTCTGCTACGGTTTCTGGTCAGCGCCGACCTGTCGTTTCCGCATTGCCCCTCGGCTCAAAGTACTGAACATTTAAGTCAGTGCTCACCGGTTATGCATTTAGTATAGCAAGCCAAAAATGATCTTCCACTCCCCCATAGTCGATTTAATATTGGTTTTTAGGATGTGCGGAGATTGGTTATTCATGCCATGTTCAGGATGAGAGATGTATTTCCAAGCGCTCGGCCCAGACAAGGGCGCCGCGATGCAAATCTCCGTCGTCTGATGATGACAATCACTTGAACTTACCTTTTTGTTGAATTTTCGTTGAAATCCCATTGGGTTTTCGTTGAAGTTTTGTGGCACATGTCTGTTAGTACAGATCTTGGAGCTAAGATAAATCAAGCTGCTTAGAGGTTCAGAATGAAAAACCATCTAGCGATAAATGTGCGGATTGCACTGGTCCCGCTGCTTGCAGTTAGCTTTATGTCCGGATGCAGCAGTTTGAAAACAACGCCTCCGCCAGCCTGGGTTGAACATTATCACGCTGCCGAAGAGATATCGAAAAATACTGCGGAATGGAATCGCGAGGCGCAACTTGTACTCGATGATTCGAAAAACTATGGTGGCAAAATGCCACCACCAGAACCGATGTCGGTAGACCAGGCATTGATCGAAAACGCGCTATTTTGGTTTCCGATGCAAGATCGAGGTGAAACGCTTACTTACACTGAGGCATTGCGACAGTTGGGATCGCGCTACCAGTATGATAAACAGTGGCAAGAAGCGGAGCGTTTTTACCGCGCAGCGATAGCTCTGGAAGTAGCAGCAAAATCTGCGAATCCAAAATCTGCTAGAGATCCTGACTACAGTGGTTTGATTGATTTGCTCAAATTGAGTGGCAAAACCAAAGAAGCAGTCGAATTGCAAAAAATGAACATTGCGAAAGCAGAAGCGCAAACCGCCAAGTATCCAACCTCTCCTGATGCTCAAGAAGCTCTTCTTCGAGAAAAAGCGAAAGTTGCCGAACTCGAAGAAAAATTTGATGACGCAGAATCATGCTGGAAGAAAATTGTTGATTTGCGCAAAGACGAATTGAGTGTGGAAAACATCGCTCGCCTAAAAAACTTGAACTCAAAATATGATGGTCATTCTGGTGCTCCACACGGAATGTTTAATTTGGATAAGTTGGAAGCACTCTCCGAATATTACGAGCGCAGAAAGAACTACAAAGCGCAGGAGGCAACTTTGGCGAAAAGTTTGGCGCTTCGGCAATCTATTTATCCTGAGCATTGCCCGGCGTTGGCAAGTTACTGGGAGAGGCTTGCAAGATTGTACGAACGACATCAACAATATGAACAGGCCGAGAAATCGCTCTACGAGGGTATTCGCTGCCTCACCTCTGCTGGCAGCCTGTCTGAGTTGGCTCGGATTTATGAAAAGGACCATAAGTACGACCAGGCTGCAACTACGATGTTGCAGAGCATTACTGTATTGGAAAACGATTCGGAAAAGCGCAAGCAAAGCGATTTTGCTAAAGACGTTGCCTGGAACTATCTTTCGTATTCGAAATTGTTGAAAAAAGCAGGACTTGATGCCGAAGCTAAAGTTGCTGAGGAAAAGGCACACAAACTCGATCCATCGCTTCATGGCTAAGTAGCTGGTTTGTAGTACGATTAACGATCACGGAAATTCGGATTTTTAGAACGACCAAATATGGAGTAGAAAATGAAATTGAACAAGTTTGTGGTTCTTTGTTTCACACTGAGCATGTTTGCAACACCAGCATATCCCGTAGTCGCTAAAGATTTAGCGGCAGACGAAGCTAAACAACAGGCTAAAGCTGCGGCTGACAATGAAAAGGCGCAAAAGGAAGTGAGCAAGGGGCACTCTTTCAGAGCTGGCCGAGCCGCCAAGAAAGCTGAGAAGGCTGAGAAGAAAGCCGAAGAAGATCAGAATAAACTGCAAAACGGTGGCAAATAGTACCGTTCAATCTGCTACTTAACGCGAGCGCGTCGACGATGTTAGTTGGCGCGCTCGTAACTAGTTAGATTAGCAATTCGTCGAGTTTTCCAGCCTCATTTAAGGCATACAGGTCGTCGCAGCCACCGATGTGAGCGCCGTTTATGAATATCTGTGGAATCGTTTTGCGCCCACCGGTGCGTTCAAGCATTTCCGATAATTTCACTGGGTCGTCTTTCACGTTGTGCTCCTCGAAAGCAACGTTTTTCTTGTTCAACAAAGCTTTCGCCTTAGTGCAGTATGGGCAGTTGGGCCCCGAATAGACAGTTATTTCCGCCAAAGTGGTTTCCTCGCATTTTTGTTCAACGGTAATATCTTGGTAATGTCGCTCAGCGATGATGAGTGTGCCATAAAACCCCGACCAAATGCACAGATTTGTAGATGGACTGTTCCAATCAGGAACAAGACCTCGGTTATACAGCAAGGCACTGAGATCAAACAAGGAGATTGGATATGGGTGAAGCACATAAAATTGGCGACTCATTCAAATCACCTGGCGCTGCCGATGTGAATCCAGGCGGACCCATCGACATCAATGTTGTAGAAATGTGGAAAATGGACAGCGTAAAGCAGAGAGCCATGTTTTCGGCAACTGCGCTAGACAGGACTGAGGGCGGGAAAATTGAAGCTGCCGCGAGCAAGTTTGCTACAGAAATTTCTCAAGGAAAGTATACCGATAGTGAAGTCGCTAAACGATTTACCGGTGCCGTACAAGAATTCAGCGGAAGTGATGCATTTCACGTGGCGGTAGCATTCAATGGTGCTCTTAAGGAGAAAGGCGCGCCCTGGCACGTTGAGGGCAAACAAGCTGGAAACGAAGGAACCGTTCGTCTCTGGCCAAATACGCCCGAGTATGACAGGAAAGTTTTGGTTAAATCCGAGTTTTTCAAACCGGGTGAAGACATGGATGCTAATTTTTCTCCGGATAAAGCCGCTTTGTCAAAAATTGCTTCTGATTTCGCCAGGAGAAATCCAGACCACCTTTCACCAGACGCGCTGGCAACAGAGGTTTCGAGAACAATTGGTGCAATGAAAGCTGCTGGAGCTGGTCCCCAAGATGCCGACGATGCCTTGAATAAAGCTTTGAAAGACAGTGGACAGGGTCTTGCAGTTTCAATCAACACCAGAGGCAGAATCAAAAGTTGGCCGCATCACGAGAACCGTGCAGTGGCTGAAGTCGATCTCACGAAACTGTAGAACTAGAGCGACTATTGTGCCACCACGGTGGCATAAACACCGCCAATAGTACCAGCAGGTGCGCGGTTCTTATCAAACGCAACCTGGAGTCTCAATGCGTCCACGCCAGCTGGCAGTGGTTTGAACGGCGCCGCATTCTCGACTCCTTTAAGCGCGCTCAGGTCGGTAATCGCTACGCCTGAGGAGTGGTTGAGTCTGAGGTTGGACAGCTCACCACCTCGGTGGATGTGAAAACAAACCGAGACACGTTTATATTCATTTCCTTTCGGCGGAAACCATGCGTTTGCAATTTTCTTTTCTAATTCGCTCAAATAGGGTGCGCACTTTTTCGCAATTTGCTCTGGTGCCTCGGTAGACTTTGGCAAAGGATTATTTGCTTGCTGTGTCGCAGCCTTGATTGCATCTTCGTTTATTGTTCTGTTTTGTGCATGAACTTTTTGCATCGCTGTTGCTTGTGTCGAGCCAAGCAAGCTAATACAAAGCAGAGCAGCTAACTGTCTATTCATGACGGTCTTCCTATTTGAAATGTCTTGCACTTATACGTGAGTCTCATTTTAACCCGGCAATAAAAAAATTGCCGCGGACACGATTGACCGCTCTGATCCAGCTCGTTCAAGAAGAGACTAAACAGAAATAGGTTTGATGTCGCGATACATCACTACATGTTTCTTTTGCGCCTTAGATTGAGCCATTGCCAAATCAGCTGCACCGAGCAACGAACTCAGATCGACGAAATCTTCTGGTATTGATGCACAGCCTAAAGAAAGCGAAAGTTTGGACGGATCTACTTCGCCTCCAAGTGGGCTTGATGTGAGCGCCCGCACCAGTCTGTTTGCAAAAATCGAGCATCCATTTGCTTTTGTGTTAGGCAATAGCAACGCATAGTCGAAAGCATCGTAGTGTGCAAGCAAATCAACGTGTCGTTTCAACTGACTGATTCGTAGCACCGCATCCAGTACCGCTGGTCCGGGCAGCATTTGTCGACCTGATGCACCACCGAGCATTCGCATCTCAAATACAATCACTGAAAGTGGGCTTCTCGATCTGTAACAGCGGAAATATTCTTGTTCTAAAAAGTACAAGAATGCCGGGTAGATGAACATGCCAGTTTCGACGCGCCTCAGACTCATCATCACGCTTTGAATCGCTGCACCGTCAATAACTCTCGGTTGCACTGCGAAGGCTTTTGTCTTCACTACTTCATTGGAAATCTTGATCAGATCGTTCGTTAAAAGGTGATAAATCAAACCAACAATTTGGATGCGCGAAAGTTGGAATGCGCGAATCATTTCTTCGACTGTTTGTTTGCCATCGAGCATGCGATAGAACTTGTTCATGAATTCTATATTCATTGGCGCTTTCTGTGCCGCTTTCTGAACAAATTCCAAATCAGTAATGTTTGTTCGCTTTTGCAAAAGAGTGGACGTAAACAACATTCCAGCTTCTTTCAAATAGTGGGTGCGTTCCGACAATTGGCGGCTTTGAGTTAGCAGAGCGTCGATCGACTGATGCACTGTATGACTGTTGCGCAACACACGTGGCTCGAAAACATATTGACCTTCGCGCCACGTGAGAAGTTCGATGATTGCATCGTCTCCCTCAGCATCAGATGCGGTGGCATCTACAGGCAATCCATCTTGAACCCAAACAAGTGCTGTCGTCTCTTTATTTCTGACTTCGAGTTTGCCTGTGATCCTCGATTCGACAATTTTTCGTAGCAGTTCGTCTAATGGCAGGTTGGCAATGTCACCTTGCGGCGGAAAAGTCAAAACTGGCTCTGGAGGAGGTGCCGGCTCGACGCGTGCGGATACCTGCGCGACAGCGTCTGTCATTTTTGACGTCTGTTCATCTCGGCGTACTACCGCCCCGCCAATTCCGCTTTGCATTCTGCCGGTGGCAGCAAGTTCAGCGACGGCTGACGACATCAAATTGTGGACTAACAAAACGTCGCAACTGCCGTACTCGAACATCTGAGTTTTGATGCCGCTTCGTTCGCTCACCAATTGCCATTGCGGGTCCCCGCCTTTCACATTGCAAACCAAGTTGAGCGTGTATTGCGTCATCTTGTCGATCGATCGCCATGCGACTTGAAAATTCTGTCCGCGCCGCTCTAAAGCTTGCGATAGAAGCTGATGCAGTTCAGTTATGTCAGGAGGGGTTGGATTGCGATTGGCTTGTGGCAGAAGACCACTTTTTTTGAGCATGTGTTGAGTCCTGGTGGGGGTCTAAATGGTAATCCAAATCATTATTCCCAACGTTCAGATACTTAAAAGCTCCACCCGGCGGATTGGCAGGCCAGATTCGCTGGGCCGAAAAGTTACTGGAACCGTATCTGTGTGGGTACAATTTATCCGGGAACCACCGTTTAATCTGCTGTCAAGGCGGAGTACAAATTGTCTGAAACGAAGCGAGCGGTTAAGCTCGGAGCATTGCTGGTCGGATTAGAATTCATAACTCAGCAAGAGTTGGTCGCCATTATGGATATGGCAAACCAGGTGGGGATGCCTCTTGGTCGTGCACTTGTCTTGTCTGGAAAAATTACTGACGCCGAGCTGAACATCGCCTTACAGCTGCACGCGCTCATGCGGACCTCGGATGTCGCCATGGATACTGCCAAGAAGACTTTCTCGCTGGTCTGTTACCAGGGAATGCCTCTCATTGATGCTCTCCAACGCACAGGGTGGACCCCGTCTGTAAACCTGCCGAAGGAAACCAGCCAACTTGGCAGGCTTCTTCTGGAAGCAGAAATGATTTCGGAAGAGCAACTGCATGAGGCTCAAGAAACCAGCCATAAGCTCGGTTTGCCGCTGGGTCGTATCTTGACTTTGATGGGGCTTGTGTCGCATCCAACAATAGTACGAGTTGTCGATTTGCAGTCGATGATCCGCATGGGACGCCTTTCACAGCAGGAAGCGATCGAATATTTAAAGGATGATTCGCAACCTCATCCTGAAGCACAAAATCCAGAATCCACGTCGCCGCCGATGTCGCAGGAACAATCGACATCTGAGTCATCGAAAAATGAGCGAAACGACGCGTCGCAGAATGGTTCAACTGAGAAGTCAAACGCATCAACACCAAAGGCGAAATCCAAACATCTTATCGCTGCAGAAGACCCAAACAAGCGAAACATTCGCCTCGGCGAACTTTTGATTTTGGCAGGAATTTTGACCGAGTCAGACATGATGAATGCGGTGGAATTGAGTCTGACACGCGAAGAGCCGCTTGGCGCCGTATTGATTCAACTAGGGTTGATCACGACAGATCAACTGAGACTGGCTTTGAGGCTGCAAGAGTCGATCAGCCTGGGCTCTCTGGATATTCAATCTGCTACCGATACGCTTTTGATGGAAACCGGCAATTCGCTGATTCCGAAATTAACTGACGTCGAACCAGATTTTCCACCTAAACGATCGCGACTGGCAGAGCAGAATGACGCTCCTAAGCTGCGCATTGGCGAACTTTTGAAGCTGTGCGGATTTGTACTCGAAGAAGAAATTCAAAGCTCAATCGCGCTTGCTCGTGACTATCCATCAGTGCTCGGACGAATGTTGGTAGTGAATGGATACATTGATGAATCGACGCTACTGGCCGCGCTTCGCTGTCAATTTATGGTCAGGAATAAATTGATTAATATTGAACAAGCGGTCACTGCTATGCAGTATTCACGTCAATCAAAACTGAGTTTTGATGACGCTCTCGACGAACTCGGATTCTATCGACACGGCAGGTTGGAACCTGTTTGAGTGCGCTTTGGCATGTCATCCCATGTTCGACCATCGAGTAACCTTCCTGCCTTTTTCTTGTTTGACCCACCCCATTGTTTGAAGAAAAACGCCACTTCTGCAAAGTGGCATTGGTCGCGAATCGATTTCACCCACTCTTCTTTGAGCTGACGCGGTCTGCGACCTGATTCGCCACCTACTATTACCCAATCAATTCCTTCCAGATTGAGATTTTCGATCGGACCCAAAAGCGGTTCGACGGAAAGAAATTTAAGATGAGCACTCGTTTTTCGCAGATACTCGATTCGATGGGCGTAATCTTGGTTCTCTACACTGACTCCCATCCAAATGTGTGGTGCCCAAGGAATTTGCTCGTTCAGTTCAAGCAAGCGTTCATGCCGTTTTGTTAGGATCTGATATTGATGCCAATCGGCTTGATTCATCGCCTCGAACACCTTCAAGATGTACTCGGTGGGCACATCTTTGTGAAACAAGTCGCTCATCGAGTTGACGAAAATTCGTTTTGGCTTCTTCCAGGTGGCTGGCAGCGCCAATCTTGCTGGCCAGAGTTTCAAATCGAAGCCCTGTTCGTATGGATGGTTGGGAACGCCTCTGAACCTTTCTGCAAATGTTTCAGCATAGCAGTTCGCGCAGCCAGGGCTGATCTTCGTGCAACCGGTAATTGGGTTCCACGTGGCATCTGTCCATTCAATATCTGATGTAACTGCCATTGATTATTAGAAGGAATTGACTGACATCGCTGCGAATTCTTCTTCGGATGCGGGTTCCAGTGGGCTGCCGAAGAATTTTTTGAATCGCCCGGTGCAATCGGCACACTCGAAGTATGAATGCACAGGCAATTTTCGGCGCTTAAAAGTGCCGCGCTCGAAGGTGATTTCCATACAGCCTTTGCTTTCGCGCTGCTCCACGCCTTTGAATATGAGCCGTCGACTGCCACAGTCAGGACAGCGTTTAAGTTTTTCCTTGATCTCGGTGAAAGCAAGAACACAAGCGGCCGTCGGGATGAAAATTGGAATGGCGGCGACAATCGCGAGTGCAACTGCTGCACCTTTCAGCACATCAGTAAAGTCTTCCCTTTCGTTCTGTTGTTCGACTTCGTTCTGCACAATCCAGCACCAGGGCGCCAGTTCGACCGGCAATCATCGTCGGTTTCTGACTGGCTCCACTATGAATTGTGCCCAAAAACCGCCACCGTATGCGTGTTGGTCTTGAAAACATTTCAATTTAGATACCAACTCGCCTAAATTCCGTAGCCAAGAAGCCGATGAATCCGCGGCCCGATTGCTAACATAGGTGCTTGTTCATCGGACTTACAAAGGGAGTTTATATGCCTCTGCATTTTATCAATGGCGAATTCACCAGAGGTGGTGCGACTGAGGATATCGAAGTTCACAACCCGGCGACAGAGGGTGTAATTGATACAGTTCCTCGTGGCACTGCGGGTGATGCCGAAACTGCGGTGAAGTCATCGAAGGATGCCTTTGAGGTTTGGAAGCGAACATCAGCAAACACGCGGGCACGCATGATGCATGAAGCCGCGGAAAAAATGCGGGCGCACAAAGAGCAAATCGTGCGCTTGCTTACGCTGGAACAGGGCAAACCGGTGCCAGAGAACGAGGAAGAGTTCGAATGGTTGATGAATACCTTCGAATACTATGCTGAACTTGGCAGACACGAACGTGGTCGCGTTTTGCCTTCAGGTGAGTACACACAATTGAATTTGGTTATAAAAGAACCTTTCGGTGTTGTGCTATGTATTGTTCCGTGGAACTATCCGCTTCTCCTGATGGCATGGAAAGTGGCACCAGCGCTGGCTGCAGGCAACGTTGTGATCATCAAGCCGAGTGAGATTACTCCCTTGTCAACGCTTTATCTTGCTGAGCATTGTTGGGATCATTTTCCGCCCGGTGTGATCAACATCGTTAATGGATATGGCAAAGAAATCGCAGAGGCGTTAGTGAAGCACAAGGACGTTCCCGTGATTGCATTTACTGGAAGTCTGGCGACCGGTCAACGAATTGCATCTATTGCTGCTCCGATGATGAAAAAATTGCATCTCGAACTTGGTGGCAAAGACGCTTTTGTAATCGCTGAAGATGCCGACCCTGAGGTTGCCGCTCGAGCACTCGCTTATGCCGCACTGACGAACGCTGGACAAGTCTGTACTTCAACAGAACGAGTTTATCTGCCTGCTAAAAATTCGAAGAAATTTACTGAAGCTTTAGTTGAGCACGTTAAGTCATTGCGCCTTGGACCTGGTATCGAATCTGATACCGATATCGGACCCATGGCTGGTTCTATCTATCGAGAAAAAATTGAAGGTCATGTCGAGGATGCAGTCAAGCGGGGCGCCAAGGTGCTCACCGGAGGGCGGCGCCCAGAGCGCCTGAAGAAGGGTTTCTACTATGAGCCGACAGTCATCTCCCATGTCGATCACAACATGATGATCATGCGCGAAGAGACATTTGGTCCTGCTATACCGTTGATGGAGTACAGTTCTTTCGACGAGGCGATCGCGCTGACCAATGATTCAGATTATGGACTTGGTGCTTGTTTGCTCACGACTGATGCTCTGAAAGCAAAAATGTTTATGGAAGAGGTGAAGGCAGGTACGATCTGGATCAACGACCCTTTGACAGACAACTATGCCGGACCATTTGGTGGCATGAAGCTCAGCGGTGGAGCACGTGAACTGGGGCAAGAGGGCCTTGATGAGTTTCGCGAAACTAAGCATGTGCACTGGGAATTTTCGGCAGCGAAAAAGTCTTGGTGGTATCCTTACGGAAATTGATTCAAAGTGGAGATCCATCACATGCTCATGCGTAACTCATTGTCGCTAGCTATTTGCGCGTTCGTCAGCACATCTGCACCGATGATGGCGGCAAACAAAGATGCGCCAAAGGAAGCGAGCAAAGACGCTCCGAAGGCAGCAAGCAAAAACGCTCTTAAGGCAGCAAGCAAAACCGCTTTGCTGAGCGTTGCTGCGACGAGCAAGAAACAATGGACCGGAGTTGCTGTCGCAAAAGATAGACGCGTTTTTGTAAACTATCCGCGCTGGTCAGACAATGTTCCAGTGTCTGTTGCGCAACTCCTCAAAGACTCCTCTACGCTTGCGTACCCTGACAAGAATTGGAATGAGTGGAAAGGGCTACGCCCAGGCGATCACTTTGTCTGTGTTCAAGCTGTTTTCGCCGATAAAGATAATGGTTTGTGGATTGTAGATTCTGCAGCACCAAAATTTCAGGGACCAGTCGAGAACGGACCAAAACTTTTGAAGATTGATTTGAAGACAAACAAAGTCGATCGAGTTTTCAGATTTGATGAAGCAATCGCTCCGAAAGGAAGTTACCTCAATGACGTGCGCATTGATAGTAAGCGAAAGAAAGCCTATCTGACTGATTCTGGACTCGGTGCGATTATTGTTTTAGATGTGGCTTCGGGGAAAGCTACCCGTCGATTAGCCAATCATCCGTCGACTAAGGCGGAAGACATCCTCATTACGATCAATGGAAAACCGTTCAGCAAAGATGCGAATGGTAAGTCTCGCAAAATAAACTCCGATGGAATCGCTCTCGATCCAGCACAAGAGTATCTCTACTACCAGGCTTTAACAGCGAGAACGCTGTATCGAGTGCCGGTTAAAGATTTGGTCAATGAAAAATTGGCAGAGGATGATCTTGGTAAAAAAGTCGAACTCGTAACAAAGTCGTGCGTGGCTGACGGCATCGAATTTGGTAGTGACGGAAATTTGTATCTTACGTCACTTGAAGACAATGCAATTAAACGTTGGTCCCCATCTAAGAAAGGTGAGCTCGAGGTAGTGGCAAAAGATAGTCTCTTGGTGTGGCCGGATAGTTTGGCCAACGCATCTGATGGATCGATGTTCGTTACTTCGTCTCAGATCAATCTTGGAACGGCTCCGAGCTTGCCCTATCGACTTTTCAAGTTCAAGTTGAAAAACTAGCCGGTTCAGCTACGATTCAAATTTGTAGCCTACGCCGTGAACATTCTTGATCAATGAAGGTTCGCCATCGACATCAATTTTATTGCGCAGTTTCTTGATGCAGCTGCGAATGGTATCAGACGAACGCTCTGACTCTGATGTCCAGACTCTTTCCAACAGCGCTTCGCCGCTGAATACTTGTCCTGGATAACGCATGAAAAATTCCAATAAAGCAAATTCCATTTTCGGTAGGTGAATCTCGTTTCCTTCGCGACTCAATTTGCGTGAGCGTGGATCCAGTTCTAGTGTTCCGGCTCTCAAGACATCAGGCAGCAAAGTTTGTGAGCGTCTGAGCAAAGCTTTCAATCTGGCAGAAAGTTCCTTTAAGTGGAACGGTTTCGTCAAATAGTCATCTGCGCCAACGCCAAAGCCTGTTTCCTTGTCGACGATGGTTGACTTGTTCGTCAGCATCAAAACAGCGCTGGAACCGCCCATGGCGCGAAATTGTTTGCAAACTTCTAGACCACTGAGTCGAGGCAACTCGATATCTAAAATGATTACATCGTATGAATAAGCACGCAGCAAATCGACGGCATCATCGCCGTTTTCCGCCGTCTCGACCAGATAAGATTCCATCTTCAACCAGGTCGAGATGGTGTTTAAAAGATTCCGATCGTCTTCAACTAGTAGAACTTTCGCCATTGCCAAATTATAGAGGGCTATGCAGAATTTAGAAACTCTTTGGACGAATCCGATTTTGCCGATTTCGTAGAACCGCAACAGGCTAGCGTTTGCAGATTTTTGAGAAACAATTCTCCGAGGTACACAATCGCCACAAATCGGATGTACCTTTACAACGTTGTTTCATAGCCCAATTACCAGCGCTGTGCGTTGCCTTTGCTCTGCGCCTAAAAATATGTGAGGATTCCATGACGTATTCGCCCGGCCTGGAGCGAGCGCCCGAAGCTGCGCCTGTTCCTGAATCAAATCCGTCTACTGAGCGACCTTTTCACGAAGAACTGGAGAAACAGTCTCCAGCCGTGCAACATGCAGAAAAGACCAAAGACCCAGTCGATTCGATTTATCAGTGGGATGGATCGAAGCACTCTGATTCGCCGTTCGTCAAAATTGTCGAGAAAGACGGCACAATCAAGGGGCATGACGATGCAGGCAACCTCACGTCGGTAGAGTTTCATCAGGACCCAGGCAAGAAGCATACGTACGGTTACGACGACAAGAATCAATTGATCTCTGTCGCTCGCACAGACAAAGCTACGGGTGAAGACACTCATTTAGAGCGCGACGAGAAAACTTCTCAATGGTATTTGAAAGAGAATGGTCAAGCGTATCCGCTGCCCGGCGAGGTGGATGTGAGACCGAATGGAGACTTTGCCGTTCAGCGTCAAGACGGCTCCTGGCGGGTGGAAGACGTCTCAGGCAACATGCACAATGAACGGCGACTGGCATCTGGGGCTACCGTTCGAATCAACGAAGATAAGTCAATTGATGGTGTCACTCGTAAAGACGGCACATCATTCAGTTGTACTTATGGGAAAGATGGTGCGCTGGAGAGCATCAGCGAAACGAAAGAAGGTAAGACTTTGACCTGGTCTCGCAATGAGGCCGGTGATTTTGTGCAAGCTGGTAATGAAGAGGTTCGCAAGAATCTTTCAGTCGATCAAAATGGAAATATCAAATACAAAACTGCGGACAATCTTGACCACGTCGCCACCGGAGATGGTTCGCATGTGGTATCAGCCGGAGACAGCAAGGCGCAAACGACTTATGACGGAGAAGGGCGTCTACATGTAATTACCAAGGACGATGGAACTTCTCGCCAGTTCGATTACGAAGGAAATAGCACCAAAGTCTCAAAATTGACTGAACTGAATGACAAAGGAGAGCCAGTCAAATCGTACGAACGAATAGCAGATAATGAATGGAAGTGCATGCAAGGCGGCCAGTCGCTCGGAAATTGGAAGGGCGATCTAAAGACTGGTTCGGATGGCAGCTGGAGCATGTTTTCGGACAAAGACAATCCGAGCAACCTGTGGCGAAACGCCGACGCCCAGGGCAATGTGACCTACTCACGCCAAAATGCAGACGGTTCGAAAATTATTTTTGATGACAAAAAGAAATTTTCGGAAATAGAGCGCGCAGATGGCACTGGTGCTGTCTGGAGCATGAATGGTGACGCTCCCAGGGTGTCTACGATAATGCCCGATGGATCGCAACTTCAGTTCGACTTCGATATGAAGAGCAAAGAATGGAAGTGCGATGATCCAACAGTCAAATCGTCCAAGGATATGCCAATAGCCGGCACCGGAGAAATCTCTTTCTCTAGAACAGACGGAACAGCTGTGACTGTCAAAACTGACAGTACTACGCTCGTTAAGAAAACAGACGGCACCACTCTTGAATACGATGCCGCGCAGAATTTGGTCGCCTGCTCGAAAGGAGGGAACGAGCGCACATTTGAGGTAAAAGATGGAGTGATAACCGCCTTTACCGATCACGTAAAGGGACAGCCCGAGCGTCATGTAGATCTTTCACGAGATAGGAATGTTGAACTTACCTCCAACGGTGATTTAGTACACACAGGTGCTGACGGTAAGCGACAAATTGAAACCAGTGATTTTTCGCACGTCGATTGTAATGAAGCTGGAAAGCCCACGAAAATAACCACTACAAACGGCGCAGTCAGAGACATCGAGTGGAATCCACAGACTAATCAACCAGTGTCGATTACCGACACTATGAAAATCGGTGAAAAGACGGTTTCGCGCAAATGGGAGACTGCGGAAGATTGGAAAGGAACCTTTGCTGTTATTGGCGAAAAAGACGGAAAGCTAACGCAAAAATTTGCTCGTCATGACGTGCAGATCGATGAAACAGGAAACTACAGTTACCTGAGCGGTGACGGTAAGAAAGTCATATCGAAAGCTGGCGATGGTGTTCGAATAGCTGACAATGGTTTCAACTCGATTGACGTCCAAGAAGCTCGCGAAAGATACTTGGAAGTCATGCGCGAACAGTTTAAGGGTGACACTGCTCGTTGTGAGCGCCTGGAGAGTATGTCTAACGCTTTCGACACCCGCATGGCTGACACGATTGAACGAAGACTGGCTGCTAAAGAGCCAGAAGAAAAAGTGCGCGCTGAAGTTGAACAGCGATTGAAAGAGACTTACGATCATCTAAGCAGATTGGCTTCATCCGATGATCCAAAAGCTCTCGATGACAAAGCAACGCGTGTAATTCTTGCAGAAACATGTATGTATCACGCCATGGAACCAGAGACGGTGACGCAGGAAGGATGGGGATCTTGCTGGCTTCAATCTGGTTACGTGCCAGTTGGAGTGGGTGAACATCCGAATGCGATGGCTAAAGCTTTAGCAGACATCTCATTGACTGGAAGTTTCACCGACTTGAAGGGTAACAACTACAATTTCACCAGAGACCAACTAGTAATAGCCAACAAACAGCAAGGTGCTGGTTGGACTATCGAGAGTGCGCCTAACACCTCTTATCCAAGCCCTGTTGCCCACCGATGGGACGCAACTCTAAGCAAGATGGATAAAGGTGCCGGATACGGTGGCGCCGGAGATTCGGGCCGCATCAGATATGGTGGCGGTGGTCAAAAGGAAATTATGAGACGTCTCACCGGGGACGAATTGGCTTACGTCGATGGTTATCCAAGCAGTCGTGCCCAGCGTGCAGCACTGTTGCACAGCGGTGGTGCGCAACGTAATGGTGGTCCTCACCACGTGGCAACTTGGGCGCTTAGAAAAGAGAAAGACCAGTGGTTGTTGATCAAAGGAAATCAATACAACGATAACAACCGTGGCGACCGAGTTGTTGCAGTGATACGAAATCTCAATTCATGGTTGGAGAATGGAGAATCAGCTCAAATAAACAAACGGTTCCTTCCAGGAGTCGGTGGTGATTTCAAAGTTGTTGGTGACGCCATCAAACCATCCGATTACAGACCGAACAATCGACCAGATCCAGATGATCCAGAACGTCGTTTCGTCGGACGTCGACGCTTTAGATTCTTCCGCAACTAAAGAGTCTTTCGCTGCACGCTTTTCTATCATTAATAGGCCGGTGGAGATGTTCCGCCGGCCTTACAAAATTGTGCTTAATTTGATGCGCAAGATCAGCGTTGATGGATCAACCTGTTAAGGGCAATGTTTATCGGCCCTACGAGAGGGTGCTTAAATTGATGCATTCTAGATGGCGCATCTAGATGAATCAATTTAAGCACAAGTTTGTAAGGGTCGAAGATCGTCCGATTTATGCATAGAAACCGTTTACGCAAGGCGCCCCCATAGAGAGCCTTGCGAAACGTACCCCTAAACTTTTTAGTGTTCTACTTCAGAGCCATATTCTGATGGGCTAACTCCCGGCTCTTCAGAATCTCCTTCGTAACTGAACCCAGACTTCTTTGACGATCCTCAATTTTTTCAAGTGCCTTTAGATTTGCAACGATTTCGAATTTGGGAAGTATGCGCTCAGCCAAGGTTTTGGTTGTTTCAGGCGCTGTTGGACCATTAGTAATAGTGTCACTACTCATAGCGCCTCCTGGCATGATTCAGTGCTGTGACGACCTCGATGGTATTCATGATAGGAACCATTTGTGTCCAAAATGTCACTCTTTGAAAGCATTTCTGTCACTATAATTGTCCGTACTGCTGCGTGTTCCGAATGCCAAGTTCAAAATTCAAAATTGTTTTCCTTGCACTGTTTTGTCAGATGCTTGTCTGCGCCGTCACCGCATATGCAGGCGATTCTGAGACTGCGAATAGAGCGATTACGCTGGATGGTTTGCATTTACCAACGATTACTGAATCTATGCTGCGTTATTCTCGGATTCGGTACGCGCTGTTCTTTTTCTCAACTTTTTATTTGCTCGGTGTGTTGTTTCTGATCATGCAGTCGCAACTTGCCTCTCGCCTTCGCGATTTTGCAATCAGAGCCAATCGAAATAAAGTGATTCAGATCGTTATATTCAGCGTGTTGTTGACCGTTGCAATTGCATTATTTACATTGCCTCTGTCATTAGGTAGTGGATTTTACCTAGAGCATGTTTTTAAACTATCCGATCAATCTATGATTGATTTCTTGATTGAAAAATTGAAGACGATCGGAGTTTCTTCTGTTCTGAATGCCATCGCACTCTTGATTTTCTTCGGCGTCGTCAAACGTTTTAGAGTTCATTGGCCGCTCGTTTTGTGGTTGATTTCGATCCCTGTTTTTGCGCTTGGAATATTTGCGGAACCGATTGTTATCGATCCGATATTCAACAAATTCACTCCTATGGTTGACGGTAGCCTCAAGACAAAAATTACTGAGCTTGCTGTGAAGGCCAAGATTCCGAATGCAGTAATTTTAGTTGCGGATAAAAGTAAACAAACCAATAAAATGAATGCTTATGTCACTGGGATAGGCAATTCATCGAGGATTGTGCTCTGGGATAGCACCATCGATAAACTGCCTGAAGATCAAGTGCTTGCAGTGGTTGGTCACGAGATTGGGCACTACAGTATGCATCACATTTACTGGGGATTTGGCATGATTGTGCTGGCGACATTGTTGCTGGTTCCGTTCGGGTATCTCGGTTCCAACTGGTTGATCGCAGTGCTGCCTAAGCGATGGCAGGTTGGCAGTTTATCTGATTACGCAATCACGCCGGTGTTGATGATTTTGAGTGTGTCTGTCGGATTTTTTACGATGCCGTTGTTCAATTTCGTGTCGCGTTATCAGGAGCATCAAGCCGATCGCTTCGGTTTGGAATTAACAGAAAATCGATTGGCGATGGCGAATTTATTCGTCACCTTCGCGGAGAAGAATTTGAGTGAACCTGACCCGCCTGCTGTGATCAAATTTTTTCTATTCACACATCCGACGTTGAAAGAAAGAATTGAGTTTGCAGCCGGTCGCAAGGTCGATTAAATGCACGAGACGAATTTTGTTTCTGCATAGTCCTTCTGACCCTCAAATCGAATTTAGTGTCAGCAAGGTCGGTTGGACCGTTGGAGCGGTTATAATACTCCGTTCGTCACGTTGCCCAATTGCCTATTGCAAAGTGGAGAATCTATGTCTGATTCGGATTCTGTTGCCACACCCACTTGGATAGAAACAAATGTCCCGCAGCGAATGGATCGTTTGCCCTGGAGCAAATGGCATTGGCTGGTTGTCGTCGGTCTCGGCGTCACTTGGATTTTGGATGGGTTGCAGGTAACTCTTCAAGGCGCGATCGGAGCGATTCTGCAAAATCCTAAAGCGCTCGGCTTGTCTGCATCCGAAGTTGGATTGAGCGCATCCTGCTATTTGGCTGGTGCGGTTGTCGGAGCACTGGTGTTCGGTTATGCCACCGATAGATTTGGCAGGAAAAAGCTGTTTTACATTACGCTATCGGTCTATCTGTGCGCCGCGGCGTTGACAGCTTTTGCGTGGAATTTTTACAGTTACGCCACTTTTATGTGGATTGCAGGAACGGGAATTGGGGGAGAATATGCCGCCATCAACTCAGCAATTGACGAGCTGATTCCAGCGCGAGTTAGAGGTCAAGTTGACTTAATCATCAATTCTACTTATTGGCTCGGCGCAATGCTTGGAGCCGGTGCGACGGTTATTTTACTGAACGAGAAATACTTTCCACTCTGGCTCGGTTGGAGAATTTCATTCGGAATTGGAGCAGTTCTTGGTCTGGGCGTGTTGTTGATTCGGCACTGGGTGCCAGAAAGTCCACGTTGGTTGATGGTGCATGGACGCAATGACGAAGCGGAAGCGATCGTAGCTGGCATTGAAAAGCAAGTCACCGATGGTGGTGGCGTCCTGCCAGAAGTTGAAGAGAAGCCTTTGCGCATTTCAATTCATACAGGAACTCCCTGGAAGCAAATTTTTAGAACGTTGTTAGTCGACCAACGGAAAAGAACATTCCTTGGTTTGGTGCTGATGAGTTCTCAAGCCTTTTTCTACAATGCAATTTTCTTCACCTATGCGTTGGTGCTGAACAAGTTTTACAAGGTGTCGGCAGAAACGGTTAGTTGGTACATTCTTCCATTTGCGCTCGGCAATCTGCTTGGTCCAATTGTGCTTGGACGATTTTTCGATGCAGTCGGTCGCAAGCCGATGATTATTTTGACCTATGGGTTGTCTGGGATTTTACTTGCACTAACAGCCGTTCTTTTTCAGCTAGATATGCTCAATCCAGTAACTCAGTCGATTGCGTGGGTGGCAATATTTTTTGTCGCGTCGTCTGCGGCTAGTGCTGCCTATTTGACTGTAAGCGAGCTATTTCCGCTCGAAATGCGCGCGTTGGCGATTGCAATATTTTACGCGGCCGGAACTCTCGTTGGAGGCGTTTTTGCACCATCGATTTTTGCCTCACTCGTTGATTCTGGCTCACGCGACATGTTGACCATGGGATATTTTGCCGGTGCCGCCATGATGATCTTCGCTGCGGTTGTCGAACATTTTTACGGAGTCGCTGCTGAGCGCAAATCGCTAGAAACGATCTCACCTCCGCTGTCGAGTCAGGAGTGATTTGACGTGTTTGCGAGCTGTTCCTCGACCTCGGTTGCTCACTTGTTGGTAGCGTGATAGCGCCGATGCCCACAGAGTCAGCGTCTTGATGGTAACGTTTCGGTAATATATGGGGTCTAAAGTGAGGATGTGGAAGTGTACCTACTGACCGCGGAGTTACCCGTCGAGTGGGCAAGAAAGTCGAAGCATGCGAAGCGCCCGTCGATCAATCATCGGCGAAGGACAGCGCGTCCATAAAGTGCTCGAATGAAGCTTACGATCAGATGCGCGCGACGAGTGGTCAGCGTTCGGATGATCTCTATCGATGGGATGGTGCGGGAGCAAAATTTCCTCCCGCGTTAGAAATCCGCGATGGCAGCCAAGATCGACAGCCCACCGATGCGGGTGCTGGTCAAAATTCTATGGCTACACTGTTCGATAAAAATGCCAGTCCCGAAGCCAAACTCGCCAGTGCAAGCCAACTGTTTGAGAGCGGTACGCGGTCGATCACGTTGACAGATAAAGATGGCAAGGAACACAAGCTAAGATTCGAAAAAATACCTGTCGGCAGCGGCGGTCGTGAGATGGTGCATGTCTTCGGAACAGACGACAGTGGCAAAGAACGCACGGTGCTGCGCGGGATTTCTGAGAACGGCGGGTTTACCAGAGAACGTGATGCACAGGGTAACTTCGTCGATTTCTATGGTCGCGGCAAAAATCTTCTGGACATGACCGGCGCTTCGCAGCAATCTGAACGAGTTGATCCGAATCGAACTGATGACCCTTATCGGCAAAATGGCGACCGTCAGCCGTATGGCGATCCGCGAAGAGATCGGCAGGATGTTTGTCCGCAGCCTAACTACGATCCTCGCTACGACCAGCGGGATCCAAGGTATCAACCTGATCCAAGATACCAGCCTGACCCGAGGTATCAACCGGATCCTAGATATCAGCCTGACCCACGTTACCAACCTGATCCGCGTTACCAACCTGACTATCGTCGAAATCCTTACGAACGGAATCCGTATGAACGGAATCCATACGACCAAAACCCTTATGACCAGAATCCTAATAGACGACGTCCTGATTTCAGACCTGATGTTAATCCGATCGACCAGCCCCCAACTGGCTCGCGGCGCGCCTTGGAGCCGGTCACCGATCCTGCAATTTTGCGCGACGTGGGTAGAAGGCGTGATGGAAGCGCCGTTGAACCAACGTATATCGGAGTCGACAACTCCGCAAGCTACCTTGGCGCTGATGGTAAGAAACATATCAAAGCTGGCATTCCAGCGTGGCTAGACAAACCGGTAGCCGAAGCATTTGTCGCGATGAATGAGAAACTCGCTCGAGTTGGTAAGCGCGTTCAGCTCGCCTCAGAAGGGTCGAATGACGGCGCAATCAACTCGGCTGGACGAACACACACTCAACAGCGAATTGCCACCGGCATACATGCGGCTCCTGGAAATTCAGTGCACGAAACAGGTCGTGGAATGGATGTCAGAAATTTCCAAGACCCTGATGTCAGGGCTGCGCTAAGAGAGTTCGGATTTGTGCAAGGCAACCTGTCTCGTCCTGATGTGCCAATTCGTGGTGACGCTTGGCACTTCAGCTATCGTGGACGACGGTAACTTTTAAGGCGTTTAGGCGACTTCACGCTTTGGTGCGCGCTTATATGTACGTAGCTCAAGCGGAGTGCGTCTCAACTCTTCAATTGCTTGAATTACAAATGCAGCTTCATCCAGCATTCCTGCCTCAAGCAGCATTTCAGCACGCTCTTCGAGCGCTTTAATCTCGGTTCCGGTGTTCGTGTTCATCGTGCTCCCTCTCGATACCTTCATTCGTTAGGTCGCATGTCGAGAATTTCCGGCCGAAGTTCCCGGTGCGTGTATCGTATCTAAGAACTTGGTGTTACGAAAAAATCAACAGTAGAGCTTGTGTCATGCAGGTCGCGATGAGAAAGAAACTTGATAACAAAACGTCTTGGACCCAAGCTTGTTGAGTAGGGTTTAAAAGTTGCGTTTTTGAGCGTCGAAAGTACGGCTGTATCACGTTTCTTCGAGCCAGAACTCGACAGAATCTTTAGATCAGAAATGGAACCATCAGGTAGCACTTCCAGTAGGCAGGAAAGAGTCCTTCTGCGATTTCGGTCAAATTTGGATTCCGACTGCTTAATGGCAGAGGTTATATTGTCCTCAATTCTTCGAATTTCTACTGCGTTCGAAGCGGAGTCCGAAGAATAAAGCGAGCAATGACTCATGTCGGCATATGCTGGAGCAGATAAGCCAATCCATCCCATTAATACGGAAATTGGGAATTTCTTATTCATGAAGACACCACGGTTGATAAATTTTCTTAGTACCATATTTGGTGCTTAATGAGAAAACTGCATGACTGGGAGAACAAACTAATTCGCTACTCTATTTTGAATTATATCAACGACGTGTCAGTAAGAGCTTCTGATGAATTAGGAAGTGCTTTCACACGCCGCTCCATCTAAGGACTGCGTTACTCAAAAGCTTTCCAACCAAATAAACGGCTGTTTACTATGTATCGCGGCAACTTGAATCGCATTGCGGCTGCACGCTAAAATTTGCTCTTCTAAATTTGGAGGAAGCCATGAATCCAACCCGATCGATCTCCACCTTTGTCAAGGTAGCTGCAGTCGCAGGTTTGCTCTTCTCTGCGACTCAACCAACGCTTGCGTATCACCTCAGGGGTGCTATCTGCAAGAAAGGCGGCAGTCCGGCTATCTCGCTGGAGAACCAAGATGGGAAGTTCATTCTTCAATTGTCGACAGGCGTTAACGGCAAAAGCCAGGTTGGCTTGGTCATTAAGGGTCTGGAAAATAATCCGATCATTGTCAAAGATCTCGACGTCAAAAGCCCAATTACAGCCGTTTTCGAGATTAGAGACAAAACGATTCTGAAATATTCAAGGACGCTGCAAGCCAAAATCTTTGTCAAAAACGCAGATGGCAAGGTGATCATTCCAACAGTTGGCTATGATGACGGCGCGGATAGGCAAGGTCGAATTCCGTTGCGAAAAGTGAGCGGCAATACTTATACCGGTACGATTCCAAGCAGGGTTATAACTGATTTGGGAGCGGAAGTTCCGAGCCTCAAAATCGGCGAGAATTCACCAGTTGTGGGCTGTGTGATTTATCTCGATGGTGATAATTTTGGTTTCGATCAGACTAACAAATCTGTTTTGGTTGACTCAATTTCTGTAGCAGGCAAAAAGCTTGGTGTGCAAGAACTAGGAAATTTCCTTGGCTGTGATGCTTTCCCAAGCGGCGCCATAAGTCAGTGAGACTTGAATTCCATAGTGCCTTGGACTCAGGATTGTAGCCTTATAATCTGGTTTGTAAGCCAGTCAGCCTTGTCGTAAATAGTATGCACTCTGCTCATGGCGGGCCGGAGCGAGTTTGCATAATCGAGTGCGCGGTTGCGCTTTTAGGAAATGATTTTGAAGGCTTTTACTGTCTTCATCATGATTGGTTTTGAAAGCGCCGAATATGATTTTATATCTTGTCCAAAAAGTATGAAAAAAGTGTCGTCAGTTTTATTCACGTACACGAAGCCTGTGCTCGGGTACATACCAGCGTAGCTTCCGGAAAAGGTTGCACCCTCGAACACTTTTCCGTTGACAGTTAAAGGCATCTCCGGTGTTTCAACGTAATCTGACATGTGTTTTCTGAAAGGATTGAGCATCGAGTCAATCATGATTTGAACGGGTGGTACTTTCTCGCCTTCAGGAGTAATCACTATATTGAGGCTGAATGCCGGCGATTTGTCGTCTTCATGTTTTGGTCCACCGAGTAAGGCAATTTTTCCGCTTGGGCGTTCTGTTTCCGAGTATCCGTATTGAGCTGGTACAAGAAGCTCGTATTCATGCTTTCGGCAGTGCACTGTTCTAGTGTAAGGTTCTGACTTCGGCTTGTCACTTATAGACGGCACCGCAGGTTCTGATAGTCCACACGACGCCATCAAGGTGCCAGCCAGCGCAAATAGGGTACAGAGACGTAATTTCATTCTGGTTACCTGAGAGTAGATACCTTCAGGGTACTGCATTTGGAGTGCTAATAAACTAGTGTTTGCTGCTTACTCAAACTATTGGAGTAGGGTATTTCCTGTATGCAATTCGGCTCAGCCAGTCTTAAGCTGTAGAAATGAGTGGATTATTGAAGTGTCTAACAGCAGTTGCACTGATTTGCTGCGCTAACGCGTCTACTGTCTTCGCTCAAGCCTATCGCAGTGATTTGATTATTGACATGAAATCGGCGCTCGCTTCCAAAAAACCAATTTATGACTGCGCTTGTTTTAATAAGTTAACCAGACTGATTAAGCGAAACTGGATGCCGCCCAAATCTCACCTTAATTCGATAGTTGTTGTCTCCTTTAAGATCAATGAGGCTGGCGAAACTACTGATGTACGCCTTGAACGGAGTTCCGGAATGACGCTTAGCGATACCGCTGCTATTAAGGCTATCCAAAATACCAAACTCGATTATGTGCCATTGGAGCATGCAAAAATCAGTTTTAATTTCGGCTATGTTCTAAATTCTGGAATCATCGGTCCGTCAGTTGTTCAAATACCAGACGAAGCTGCACCACCAGTGGTGTATGTGAGGACCATGTACGAATCTATTCCGGGAGTGTTTCGAGGCGGTTGCTTAGAGATGACTGTCTTGAACAACCAGGGAATTGTCGAACTCTTGAAGGGACATATGGCTCAAGCAGCTGATTTGTTTGAGCAGTCATCTCATGGCGCCCCCGACTACGAACCAGCCGCCCACAATCTTGCAATTGTGCGACAACAAGGTTCAAAGTGAACTTGATCCCATTTTTGAAAGCCGATTGAAAGCTAAATGAAAGCTTCGAAACGCGCTGATTGAGAACACCTTCATAGTCCTTACAATGTCATTGACTTGTCACGAAGCGGCCTTACAATAGCCGCAACTGGAAACCTCGAAGTAATCACTGTGTCATCAATAATAGCTCCGCCCCCTACTGGCTGGCGTGAGGCGCTCTACAAAACAATTTTCGAATCAAGCACGCGCATGGGTCGCGCTTTTGACCTCATACTGATCGCGGTCATAGTCACCAGCGTCGCTACGGTCATGCTTAACAGCGTGCACTCGCTTCGTCTGCAATACGGCGAATTGTTCATGACTGCAGAGATTATAATTACCGCTATATTCACTGTTGAATATGCGTTACGCCTAATCTGCGCCCCGAATCGTTGGGCATACGCGACAAGCTTTTTTGGCATCGTCGACTTGCTTTCGGTATTGCCGACATATATCGGTATGATTTCTGCAGATGCGCATTATTTGATGATCGTTCGCATCTTACGTCTCATGCGAATCTTCCGCATTTTGAAACTGGCTCGTTTTTTGCGTGAAGCAGAAAATCTAAAGCGTGCACTTCAGCTGAGTCTGCCGAAAATTACTGTGTTTGCCGCTGCCATCGTAGCAATCGTCGTAATCGTTGGGGCATTGATGTACGTTGTCGAAGGCGAGGAACATGGGTTCTCGAATATTCCGATCAGCATCTACTGGGCGATCGTTACCTTAACGACGGTTGGTTATGGCGATATGTCACCCAAGACACCGCTAGGACAGTTCCTGTCGTGCATCGTCATGATGCTCGGCTACGCCATCATTGCAGTGCCGACTGGCATCGTGTCTGTTCAACTTCATCAAGCCAACAACGCCGTGACGTCGTGCAAAAAATGCGGAGAGAAATCGCACGATCGTGATTCTGTTTTCTGCCGGATGTGTGGCTACAACATGGTGGCGCCAGTAACACCATCACTCGCCCCCGAGGTAGAGCAAGTTGCCGTTGCTACCAACAGCGGCCGCCGCAGCACCGACAATCCTGCCCAGCAGGTGAGAGTGCCTGACAAATTGGAACTCGAGACGGAGCTGAGTTTGTTCACACGAAGATTCACTGACAAAACCTAGAATTCATTCGAAGCTTTTGAAAGTTCCTGGTTGCTAAATGGCTTTGGATTCTTTCGGAAGTTCCTGCTTGCTAAATCGCTTTGGATTCTTTCGCAAGTCTACTTTTTTCTAGGGCTGGAACCAACGGCAGCAATTTCTCAATCTCGGCAATTAATTGTGCTGCGTCGAAAACAGGCATGCTGATGAAGACGTCTGCCCCGAGCGCCTTTCCCGCTGACTCAACAGAAGCATTTAGTTTAGTAGCGAATGGTCCCGGCTCCAGAGCCATAATCATGAACATAGTTTTCTTGTGGACGGGATCTTTCCGTAGTCGCCTGAGAAACTCAAACATCGATTCATCTTCCATGTAGGCCGCACAGACAATAACGTCGGCGTGGTCTCTTCCATCCAAAAACGCAAATGCTTCCGTGATTGTATGAGCTGCAATCACATTGTGACCCATGCCTTTGCACACTTTCTTCAACTGCTCCGTGTGCGCCTCTGTGTCCATAATTAGGATGCGGAAAGTGTCTTTGGGAGCTAGTTTTATCGTCCCCAACTCTATTTCTGGCTCATCCATTGTTGTCGCTCCTTTGGTGATACGACTGTGACGCCAAACGCAACAGAAGGTTTCATTCACCGTTAAGAGATGGGCGGGCGCGACTTTGAGCCTGCTGTAAGGTTATATGAAACGCAGCTGGCCGCTGACTTTAATTCAAATCAGTGGAACCTTTGGTTGGGCTGTGCGTCCAGATACCAAGTCTATATAAATGCTTGTTCGCTAAACGATGGAGGGCACCGTCTTGCGTAGCAAAATTGATATGAAAACGTTGAAGCCAGAAGCTATGGCCGATTACTATCTTGAGAAAATGCTGAGCGACAGTGCTCAGTTCCGTGCATACAACGAGTTCCATCAAGACCAGAAACATACGAAGCGTGTTCAACAAAAACAAGCTCGTCAAGAAAACCGTGGACGACTTCGCGCGCTGCAGAATGAACTCGGGGTCAATCCTGTCATTTATGCGATCTCAAATTTTTTCAATACAAAAAAGTCGGCTTGATTTTCGAGTCATTCGTTAAGCATCATAGCTGGTGGGGCTTGGAAGCGCAGGAAGGCTAACCGTAAATGTCGCTCCGACGTCTTCCTTTGGAGCGCACCATATCTTCCCGCTGTGCGCCTCTACGATCTGTCTACATAAGTACAATCCCAATCCCATCCCATAGTTATAAGATCGGCCCGGGCGACCCTGATAGAACCGCAAGAATAGCTTTTGTAGATCTTGTGGCTCGATGCCCGGACCTTGATCTGACACGTTGATCGTGACATTGTCGTCGACGGTGTTTAAGTTAATTTCGACTCTTCCTTCGACAGGTGAAAACTTGATCGCGTTCTCAATCAGGTTTTGCACTACTCGCGATATAGAGAGTGAGTCGGCCAGAACATACGCGTTTCTTGCGTTATTAACCACATGTGTGACAATACGTTTGTCTTCCATCATGTGCCGCACCGATCGCAAATAATGATTCACCACGGCCAGAAGATCAGTCTGTTCTAAATGTAATTGCTGCAGGTCTTTCTCATATTTGTACACTTCGTACAGACTCTGAATCATCGCCAGTAGATTTACGTTGCTGTCTCTGATTTGCAACAGCAAACCTGTCTGTTGTTCAGGAGTTATTCTTGCGTTGCCTTCAGCGATGAGCTCGATCAACCGATTTGCACCTATCAAAGGATTTTTCAAATCGTGTGTCAGTGTCAACATAAAGTCTTCGCGTAGCTCGAGAAGATGTAGATGCTCTAATTCACTGAGTCGTGTTTTATTGCGCTCAATTGCGAAGGCTATCGCTCTCCACAGTGTCTTTGCGCTCAGTGCATTTTTGTAAAGGAAGTCTTCAGCCCCTGCTTTAAGTGCTTGCATGACGTACCGCTCGTCTTTAGTAGTTCCAAGCACTATCAGCGGTGCCATCGTCAGAGCTCGAATTTCCTCGATTGATTTTAGTTGCTTGCTGTCTATTAGATCGAAATCGAGCAATATTATGTCGATTCCACCGGCGGCCAACTCTTGCTCAGCGTCAGCAACGGTTCCTACTTCGATGATCTTGACTGCTTTGCCAAACGATTCCTTCAGCATCGGCTTGACTATGAGAAATCCGGAAGTAGGCGTTTCACCCAGTAATATCGTTATATTTTGGAGATTTAGATGTGTTTCTTCCATGAGGTCCCCCAGAGAATCTCTCATTCATCAAATTCAGTTGCGTCAAAGGTGAGAGTCGTTCAGTCGACTCACAGATTTGTTATCGGTCATTCCCTCGATATTTCAGTTATATAAGACCGGGTTGGCAAACATTTGGCAGAAACTGACTTTCAGATTAAATGGCGAAATTACCATAAATAGGCTATTTCGTGACGATGCCAAATTTGCTCCTAAACCGGGCTGGGTTGGCGTAGAAGGTTATGGAATCTATGTAAGAGGTATAACTGGATCGGAATCACTTGTTTGGGTTCCTGAGGTCGTGACATGAGAGATCACACAAACAAGGCTCTTGCTTTGCTAGCAGTGCTTGTTGGGCAGGCGTGCCTTTCTATCCCGGTAGTTTCGGCGCAGGCGCAGCCCAAAACTCCCCAAATCACGGCTCAAGCCTCCGCAACCGCTCCTCCTGGCGCGTCCGAAGTGGCAGGCGCGCTTGCCGATCAGTCAAGACCAGTACGCGACAAATGGGCTGTCGTCATAGGTTTAACTCAGTTTGCCAATCCTAAAATTCCTCGATTGCAGTACGCAACTGCGGATGCGAAGGCGTTTTACGACTACCTGACTAAGGAAGCGAACTTTGCCCCAGACCACGTTCGTTTGCTTTTTAACGACAAAGCTACACAGCGCCGGGTTCGTTCTGAACTGGGTAACAAGCTTCTGACCCGCATGGTTAAGCCAGATGATCTGGTTGTGATCTTTATCTCAACTCACGGTAGTCCGTCGCAAATGGATGCCGTAGAGCATAAAAACTATGTGGTCACTTATGATTCCGATCCTGATGATTTGTACTCGACCGGCATCGACATGCAAGAAATTCTTGGCATTATCAAGCATCGCGTTGCGTCTGATCGGGTGTTGCTTATTTTAGATGCGTGTCACAGCGGTGGCGTTGATCCCAATGCTAAAGGGATGATGCGAGTTGGAAATTTCGACGCTAATTCGCTCGTCGAAGGCTCCGGCAAAATGGTTATTTGCTCAAGCGCGCCAGAGGAGCAGTCATGGGAATCTAAGCGCTATCACAACGGCGTATTCACGCGTCATTTGATAGATGGGCTGCGCGCCAATGGACCTAATACGTCCCTTAGTGATGCGTTCAAGAATGCGCAGGACAAAATTTCCGATGAAGTAAAACAAGATCATCCTGGTGTAACCCAGACGCCGGTTCTTCGAAGTAAGTGGACGGGAAAGGAATTGATTTTGGCCGTCAAACCAGCGCTACCAGAGCCCCTTCCGCCAACTGTTTTGTCTGATCTGGAACCGGACAGCCTTGGACGTGGTGGCATGATTGTGCCTGAGAATCAATTGGCGATGATCAATCCCTCGAAGAGCGTGGCGCTTTCAGCACCATCGGGTCAGCAATTGACCGACACAGCAAATGCATGGGATGGCAAGTTGAGTCTTGAGTATCTTTGCAAGGTGACGAAAGTCCCGCAGTACAAAACGGAAAAGGAAATGAAAGATGCTTTGCAAAGCGCTTTTAAGATGAAAGATGCAAATTTCAATGATCCGCAATACAAAATTCCTGTCGCAATAATTCGTCTGCAAATGGGATCGATCAGCCCAGCCAATCGTGAATTGCAAGAGCTTCTGGTCGATAACCCAGGCTGCTGGCAAGCTTATCTTGCACGCGCTTACTGCTTTCATAAAATGAAGCAAGCCGGAGAGGCGCAAGACTTTTTGAGACAATCTCAATTTCGCAATCCGACATTGCCAGCGACCATAGAATTCGCAGACTAGCAGAGTCTCATTCCAACCAGTCTTCAAGCTGCAGGTCTGGATAGAGTTCCGCCGCAGCCCTCAAATAGAGATTGTTATTGTACGCCTGGTGCTCCTCTAGTGCCGTGTAAGTGAGTTTGATGTCGTGGTCGTCCGTAGCTTTCTGGGCCGCTGATTTGATTTCCTCGATAAGTTTGTCATCTTCTGATCGCAACGTGGTTTCATGGCTTGCAACCGGTGGTGCACCGATAGTCAAATATGCTGCGAGAAATGCTTGATAATAATATTGCAGATACAGATTTTCATGTTCGACGTATTGCATCATAATTCTTGATGCATGACAGCTTGTCACCGTATGTAGTGTCGTGAAATCCTTGGTCGAGAGATACAGGTTCAGTGCAAGATCGGCGAAATTTCGCAGTGTGGTTCCGACTGGAATAGCGATGTTTTCTGAAATACTAGCCAATACTTCGGGTTGGCTGACAATATCCATTTTTTCAAAAATTATGCCTTCAAGATCTGGCAACACAAGCCGACCAGATGAAAGCTCTTCCGATACATAGTTCATCTGATTGTGTAATGAGTTTCCGCTTTCTGATAGAGGAGGAATTGGTCCGTGCAATTCGAGATAAGCATCTGCTAGATAAGCCATGCCAGACAAAATTTCTTCGTCGTTATCTGAATCAACTCCGTACGCTAAACGAATTAGTGAATGGAAAGCGGCGCTGGAGATACCTTTTGCGAGGTCATTGAAATATAGTTTTAGAAATTGTGTGCGTCCGAGTTTCGTCAATTGCCTTGCGAAGAAGAGTCTAAAGTCCGAGTAAAATTTTCGCTCGCCGAGATAGTTACGCCAGTTGTTTTCCTGCAGAGGAATTCCAGTCGCAGTTTCCGCAGAGCGCAAACCATGTAAGTCAATGTAGTAGTTTGTGAATCTATCGAAGTCGGCATCACTAGCGCCAACTCGATATAAGGCGAATTGTGCCATTGGCAAATGATTCGTCAGATTTAGGTTGCCATATTCGGTGGCAAAGTTTTGATAGCTATTAACTTTGCTGTGAATTGGCGCGAGTGTCATTGTTTGTCCATTTGCGTTAGTGCGTCTTTGATTTTTGAAAGATAAGTCACCGCCTCTGCAGGATCAGAGTGGCGATACTCGAGCACTTTTGGATCGAGCTGCCGAGTAATCGCAGTCAACGCCAACGAAGCTACTTTAGAGTCAACGAAACCGAGTTTGATAAATTGAGCAAAGGCAATTGCCACCACGAATTCGTCGTACATGTTTGCGTCGGAAGCTAGCTCACCTGTGCACTTTTCAGGATCACTTCCCTGAGCGGAGCGCATTCGGTTTATATCAACGACCCATTCGTCCAAGGTGTTGTTGATGTACTTGCTTACGTTTGGAGACTTAGTGGAATCTAGCCATTCCCAGAAATCATCGACCGCGTCAGAGGCGGTTTCTGAACCATTAATTGGGCTGTATTCATCTGTCCAAAAGAATTTGTCAGCTAGTAGCTTTTTTGCCTTGGGATGGCTTTTTTTGAAATGCTCTCCTGTTGGTTTACTGTCAGCTGGTAATGAAGGCGCCACTGCATGAAACTCCTGTTTCTTTAACTGCACTATTATGACGCGTTCTTGTGATCCGGTAACCAAATCTATCAATTTAATGCGTTATCATAAAATGACGTTCGTTACGGTGCAGTAAAGTGAAGCAGCAAAGCCATCGCGCATTGGATTTGATCGCAGACCTTGAGGTCGTTTTGAGCAAATCGAAACGGCTCTTTTTTAGCCGAAAGAAACAGGATGTCGATTGCGCTCTTGATCTGTTAAATGAAATCGCGAAGGTTGGCAGTTGGACGTGTATTCCTGACCTCTTTCAATTTATTTTGCAGTGCGAAATTGAAATAGCAGAGCCTGCAGGTCGTTGTATTGAAACGCTATTGAAAAAGATTCGTCCGTCGCAACTTCCTCAACTGGAAGAGCGGCTTGGAAGTGGTCTGTATCTTAATGATCGCATGAACAGCTGGCGCGCATTGAATACGTTCGAAGAGAACAAATACATCGCCAGCAACTCGTGCTTGGCTGTGACCTCCTTGTTGTCGTTTCACAGAATTGGGTTCATTCGTGAACCAGCCTCAAGGTATTTAGCAGAGTGCACAAGTGGTGCAGAATTGCCATATTTGCTGATACGCCTGGCTGACTGGGTTCCGCAGGTTCGCACTGTCGCCGAAAATGCCATCGAACAGAGAATCAAACCTGAATATCTTCATCATTTTGCGCATAACATAGCGCTGATCGAGCGAATCAAACTGAAACAACGTTATCACGGGCTCGCTAAAAGAACTGCACTGATTGTGCAGATCACCAATGCTCTTTTGCAACCGGCGAACAGGCAAATTCTCTTGAATGGGCTGCAAGACAAAGATATTGATGTACGCCGAATGTTATTGAAAATGGTGCGTGACTCGAACATCTCCGATTTGTCCGAGATTGTTGATTTAGGAGTGCGAGATAAAGACAAAACAAATAGACACGTAGCGATCGAAATTTCAAACCGTCTGCCATATCTTGAACGTATTAAGCTGCTGAATCAGTTGCTAAGCCAGCGCAGCGCTTTTATAAGGTTGGAGTCGCTCAGAACTTTAAGCGATGAACCTACAGACTCGAGCACATCACAGGTGATGAAGGCGCTGTTGGATAGTTCTTCTGCTGTTCGCCTTTTTGCCAGATGGAAGTTGAAGGAACTTGATACCAAAATTGATTTTCGGCAATTCTATCTTGACCAAATAGCCACAAATAAGAATGTTTCTGATATCGCCGCTGCAGTTGCAGGTCTGGGAGAGATCGGATCGCCGCATGATGCGGAGAAGCTCTTTCCACTTATGCTACATGCTAGTGTCTCAGTGCAAAAATCAGCTATAAGAACGCTCGCGAAATTAGATGTGAAAAGCTATACCGAACTCTTCATGCAGAAACTTCAAAGCGAAGCGTCGGGAATTTCGCGTGCCGCCACAGACGCATTGATTCCAATGATGCATATCATTAAAGTGGAGGAGCTTTGGCTTATTTTCACAACAACGCCGTTTCCCCATGTCAAACGAAATGCGGTGCGGCTGCTCGACAAATGTTCACAGTGGGATAGGGTCGGCTATTTTTTACTTCTAGCAGTAAGCGGCGATCAAGAGTTTCGGGCTATTGCACTGAATAAATTGCGGTGCTGGCACGACGAATTTAGAACAACCTGGGAGTGTACTAAACCCACGGCAAAACAAACTGAGTTGCTTACTATCGGAGTCAGACTGTTCCCAGGCGAGCTACCTGCAAAACTTCGCGAAATTTTGTCACTCTCCATCCGCGTTAGCACTTAATTGTTGTCGCTTCTGTATGGTAGTGTCGCATGAAGCTTAGTATTCCTCGACCAATGTTGTAGACTTTTATCGTTTCAAGAGATTATTTATGCAGACACGTACTTTATCCAAACTGATTCCACTTGTTGTAGCACTATGCAGCACTGAGGCTTCATTTGCTGCGAATGTGCAGACCTTTGAATTGCAGACACCCTCGGGACCCTATCACGCCGAAATTAGAGAGCGCACCGAAGGCGACGAGCGATTCCTTCTGCAAAAGAACAAGAAGAATTTGTTAGATCAGGTCGACCATAATTTCGCTCTGATCGATCCAACTGCTAAGGAACCAAATGTCGGATATACCGGTAGTAATTTGCCGCTATTCGATTTTGATGGCGACGGTACGAAAGATTTGATTGTGCGCATTTGGAATGGTGGCGCGCACTGTTGCTACACATATGATATTTACTCGCTGGGAAATAGAGCCAGTAAAATTTGGCACTTCAGCGCTGGTGACGGACACATGCTCACTATGCCAACAAATGCTGGTGGTCTTCCAATTATTTTGATTGAGGATTCGACTTTTCGATATTGGGGAGCGGGCGTTGAGGTAATGCCGGTCGTAGTTCTCCGCTGGCAGCCGGACAAGATCAAGGTTGGTGCATTCAAAGTCGACATGGACCGCCAGAGAAGCGGGAAAGACAAGCATCCGTTGCCGAGTGAAGATGAAGTTAAGAGATCATTGAAAAAAGGTTTTACAAGCGTTCTGTGCGACTACATGCTCAATCAGTACTACACAGGACACGGCAAGGACGCTAACAAATTTCTGGAAACAGTTTGGCCTGGCAATGCCGATATTCAGAAGATGGGTACCGCCGCCGCATTCAAGCATGACTTTATGAAGCAGCTTACGAGCAGTCCGTTCTTCGACTCTATCGAAAGCCTGAATCATGGTCAGGTCGACTTTCAAGAAGTGAAAAAATAGCTGGGCTGCTGTCAGTTTATCGTTGGGATCCGCTTATGCGCTAGTTGTTGGTGCAAAGCCGATTGGCGTGGGTTTGAAATCTGGAAAGACTTTGTGAACGTTGTGATTGTGCAGCATTCCACTTAGCACTTCTGATAATACTGCACGATAATCGTGTTTGATGCGCAGACCACTTGGACCTAACAGATCTGTTTCTTGATCTGAAACTCCGGTCCACTCTCCGTAGAATTTGCCACCGCGAACGCCACCACCAATTACCATCATCGCTGAACCTTGACCGTGATCGGTACCAAGAGAGCCGTTTTCGTAGGTGCGACGTCCAAACTCTGTCATGACTATGGTGGTTACTTTGGAATGGTATTTTTGCAAATCAGCGTCGAATGCTTCCAGTGCTTTGCCTAATTGAGCGATGTTATCGGCTTGCAAACCCTCCGTTGCCCCTTGAACAAAGTGAGTGTCCCAACCACCGAAGTCGATGCAGGCAACTTGCAATCCTACGTTCGCTTTGATCAGCCTGGCTATTTCTTTCAGTCCTTTGGAGAGGTTGTCGTCAGCGTATCGTGCATTATTCTCAGGATGGTAGCCACCGTTATGCATGTTCTGCACTCGGTTTAGAAGCTGTATCGTATCTTTGCCAGGTTGGCTCAACAGATCTATTTCGGTGCCGTACAGACTCGTGAGAGCTGCCAGCATTGCGTGACTGTCGTTTGGCAATGTCTGTAGCTTTATTTCATCAAGAGAGTCCAGAGCGCTCACACTAGGAGCGCCGCTAAGGGACTCACAAATGCTAGTTCCGATCGAAACTGCTGATAAAGGTGTCTGATGATTTTGCGCATTCAATCGCAGATGTCGGCCGAGCCATCCGCCACCAATTGTTTTTCCGTAGGCTTCACCGTGTTCGATTTGGTCTTGAGTATCGAAGTGAGATCCAGTTGGATTATCTGAACCAACCGCCTGAACGATAGCCATTCTTCCATTTTGATAAATTGGGAGAATTGGTTTAAGTCGAGGATGCAGAGCGTAAATGTCGTTCAGGCGAATAGACGCTTCTGCGTTCGGTTTTGATTTGTTCGGTGGCGGAATGGCAATTGTTGGGCGTTGTTTGTAATAGTCGCTGTCTGCATACGGAACAAACATGTTTAGCGTATCGGCACCGCCGCGCAGAAAAATGCAAACTAAGACTTTGCCCTCGCGTGGTGCGACCTTTTCGCTGCTAAAAGCGAGATTCTTCAAAAATGCTCGTCTGTTTAGTTTCGACATCTAGCACCTTTGGAACGCGGGTGAGGACAAGATCAATCCAATCAGTTCAGGCAAGTGTTTGTCACCTGGAGATAGGCTTTGATTTTTGTCGAACTGTTTTTTCTTGCTATGGTTTTTTGAAATGTATTGCTGAAATGCCGCAATTTCAGATTCTGTAGCGAGGCGTCCGACAAAATGCGGCATCAACTGTGCGGCCGAAATTTCTGCTTCTGCATTTGGATAGATTGCTTTTGCCAATTTTTCAATCGACACATCAACTGCTGGCACTTTTTTGTTCGTCAGCGCCAGGGCAAAATTCCATCGCCACAGCAACGTACCAAGCCAGGGTTTAGCCTCATCGGGATAGCCATCAGGGGTTGGATATTGGAACGGACCCTGCCCCATTCTTACGAGATACTGAACCAATTCTTGGTGTGCATAGGTATCGGCAGCGAGACTTCTCAGGCAAGTAACTATGTATTGATATGGGCGTTTGATCTTTTGTCCCGCCGATTCTTTGAATTCTTCAGATAGAAGAATGCATTTCATCATCGGCTTGATATCGCCCCTGGTGTTGATAAAAATCTGACTGACTTCATCTACAAGGCGGGGTTGCGGTGACTCGCTAACGAAACGGCGCACCATTTTTGTGGCGATGTGTTTCGCTGTAGATGGATGACTACAGGCGATTTCGATCAGGCGGTCGAGATCCTTTTCTCCACCACCAGCGGGTATTGTTTTACCCAGCACTACTTTACTGCCCTTATCGTGCAGTTCAGAATCGAAGTAGACTTTTCCTCGCTGCCATTGATCGTGGATTCGCCATCCAGTCAAGCATCGTGCAGCTTCATAAACGTCCTTTTGGGTATAGCCGCCGTTGACTCCGAGAGTGTGCAATTCGAGCAATTCTCGCCCATAGTTTTCGTTCGGAACGTCTTCAGGTTTTGCTCTTTTATTTTGGTTACCGTCAAGATAGACGAGCATCGCTGGTGATATTGCAGATGCTTTGATCAGGTCATGAAAATTTCCGAGCGCATGTTTTCGAATCACCAGGCGATCATCAGTGCCTTTCATGTAGATGCAATCACCCTTGTTGATGTCGATGTTGAGGTGATCCGTCCAGAATTCGACCATTACTTGCTGCAATTGTCGCTTGCTATACACACTTTGTAGAAGTGTGTGTCTGACTAATTCTTCTTTGATAACAGACTTTTTGTACTCGAATGTTGTTCCAGGATCTAAATGCACTGATTCGAATCTTCCCGCGCGCAATCTGCATGCTCCATCGTCGATCTTGTCTGGATTCAGCTGCTCATCAATCCAAGCTCCTTGCCCCATTTTTTTGACTTTCTCAAGATCACCTGGCCACGGTCCGTATGCGGCGCGAGAAAGCAGGTGAAAAATTGGGTCGATTTGGGAATTAGTAGAAACTGCGATATGTTCCGGAACGGACTCGCCCATGTTTTCTGTGACTCGACTGACCAAATGCTCGCAACTGGATAGGCTGGCTGCACTACTTAAAAGTGCAGCAGTTTTCAGAAGAGTTCTTCTGCTTATCGAGGTGGTGCCAACTTGTAAGTCGACATCCTGTGCTGATTTATCTTCCGATTGCATGCGATCACACGGGGGCTGAAACTGTGCCACCAAATTGATTGTCACCGGGAATCGAGAGGTCACCAGAAATTGCGAGGTCACCATTTTTATTGCGCGTTGTCGGTTTCTGTTTACGGTTCTTGATCAATGCTCTTGTGGTGGCGCCTGCACCGATTACGATGGAGACAGGAAGGAGCACAAACCATCCTAAGAACGGCAGAATATAAGAGAGTTCCAGAACGATGCCACCGCGGATGGTTGCTTTCCACGGGCACTGTGCATCGACAGGTGAAGGCAGTCTTTCGCCAATTACTGTCGCTAATCCTGCAACGCCAGAACCTGCATAGGTTATGAATAGGCAAATCAGCGCCAGGCAGCTGATACCTCCTACTGGTTGCGGAAGTTTTCCGAGAAAAATGACTGCGATCACTGCCGCAATTAACAGAGGTAATCCCACCAGGAATGGCTTGAACAGTGTCACGGAACAATCTGCTTTGGAAAGTTCGACCAGGTCTGGCCAAAGTCCCCGACAGAGCAGCCACAAGGCGGGACATGCAATAAGGAGTCCAAGAACCGAAAGGAAGATCGCCATAGTATCGGCCATTAACATACGAAAACCTCAGTAGTTTTGGAATTTGGCATCTTTGGGCATCCTTAACCAGTTTATACTGACAACCCCGCAGTGACGAGCGGCTCAGGGTTAAACCTATGGGGCGCTTAGAACACATATCTACAAATGGGCTGACATTTATCCGCGCGCAAACAGTCCACCGTTGCGCACTCTCGGCGTTTCGGGTTGAAAGGTTGGGTGATTCCAATCCTTAGATTACTGTCCGCTCAGTACTTGCGGGTCTCAAGCTTGATACATTAACAGCGATAGAACTTTGCAACCGGGCTAGGAACAGCGAACATGGCGAAGATGAGAACTAAGGGTCAGGGAAAGCAGCAAGGGCGCCGCGTTCAGCGCGGGGTTTCTGAAGCCGGTGTGATGCCGGTCAACACTGCGGAAAGCAACGCAAGAGGCGATCAACTCAGTACTGCTTTGCTTTTCGGGTCATTGCTCCTGGCTTTAGCGGTCATCGTTGGCGGCGTCTACTGGGGTATAACCAGCTTCGATGCTGCTTACAAGTCTCAGCCCATTGACTGGCTGCACTGCATCGTAAGCTCGCTGGTGATTGTCGGAAGTTTCTTTCTGGCTCGAAGCATCGCCTGGCTGGCAATGTTCGGTACCATCGCCCTGGCTTCGCGAATGGGCGCATGGAAGATGGTTGAAACTGTCGGACAGAAGGGACCGCTGCTGAGAAAAGTGTTGCCGGGCGGAAGCCCATGGTTGACGACAGCGTTGGTGCAAAGTCAGGTCAATCGCGGTCAATATGATGCCGCTCTCGCTGCGTGTCAAAGCGAGTGGGATTTTTATTCGGCAGACGAAAAGCAGCGCACCAACCTTGGTACATTGGCTTTCACTGCAGGTTTAGCTCAACAAGGTTTGAACAACATCAAAGAATCTCAAGTCTGGAATGAGCGCGCGATCGAGATTTTGAACAAGTCACTCGAGCAGCTTTCACAGCCTCAGAAAGGATTAGTTGCGAAGTTCGCCTCGACTCAATCAGATCAAGCGTTGGGTCAGCTGAGAATGCAGTTGGCTGCGGCTTACTTCAACAATGCCACCATCTATTTCAATTCGAATGACCATAGACGGGCCAAGGAAAACTACAAGCAAGCCGTTGAGAATGCGAAAAAGTCACCAGACTTCCCGCAGCGCAATGAAATGGTGAAGTTCGGCCAGGAACAGTTGGCCAGACTAAAACATTCGTGAGCTTGCGCTGAAAATGATACCGGCTTCGACTATAACGATCGACGGATTCAACCTCACTTTAGACGAAGTGATTGCGGTTGCAACTCAGCCATCCATCAGTGTTCGCTTGTCGGACCAGTCAACAGCCAATTTGCAAAAAACACGCGACTTCATTGAGTCTAACTGGCTTCATGATGATGCCCCGTTGATTTATTCGTTCAATACCGGCGTGGGCAATTTGAAGAATACTCGCATTCCTACCAAGGAAGTATCCAGGTTCCAAGCAAATCTTATTCGCTCTCATGCTGCGGGATGCGGAGAACCATTCTCGCGCGAAGTGGTGCGCGCGCTCATGCTGCTTCGGGCGAACGCATTTGCGTCGAATTTTTCTGGTCCACGCGTGATGATGATCGAGCGGTTGCTGTCCATGCTAAATCTGGGCATACATCCGGTCGTGTACAGCCAGGGATCAGTCGGAGCAAGTGGCGATTTAGCACCACTGGCTTATTTGTCTGCGGCTTTGATGGGCGATGCGCATGCGCAAGTTGAGTATCAAAATGAAATCATGAGCGCCGATAAGGCGTGGATAAAAGCTGGTCAAGCTCCAGATTTTGTATACGAAGCAAAAGACGCGGTGGCTTTGATAAACGGATCCACAGCCAGTCTTGCAGTCATTTGCATTGCGCTGACTGAAGCGAAAACTTTGCTCTCATATGCAGATCTTTCTGCCGCACTTTCTATTGAAGCAATTCGCGCTGAGACTGCAGCATTTGATGAACGGGTGCACAATGCTCGTCGACATTTTGGCCAGGTGGAATGTGCAAAAAATCTGCGCAAGCTGCTGGCAAATAGTGAACGCTGCACAGAAAAAGTGCGTCAGCTAACGATGGCAGGTCCTGATAAAGGTCAGCCAAACAATGTGCCACCGCGCGTGCAAGACGTATATTCGTATAGATGCACTCCGCAAGTGCATGGACCCGTCTACGATGCATTGCGATACATTGAACAGATTGTCGTTACCGAAATGAATTCGGCGACCGACAATCCGCTAATTTTTCCAGAAGGCGATGGCTACGTGGCAATTAGTGGCGGCAATTTCCACGGTCAGTATCTTGCCCAAGCAGGGGATCTGCTGGCCATGGTGATGACCGATTTGGGTAGCATCTCTGAACGCAGGTTGGCTCGATTGATCGACCCGGTCATGGGGCTAGGAATGCCCGCCAATCTGGCTGGGCGTGATGCCGGTATCAATACAGGCTATTCAGTTGTGACCTGTTCGATGGCGGCTCTGGTTATGGAGAACAGAACCTTGAGCATGCCTGCAAGCGTTGATTCAATTTCTGCTAAAGGCAATGTTGAAGATCATGTTTCGAATAGCACGTGGGCGTCGCGAAAGGCGCTCCGCATCATTGACAATGTCAAACAAATTATAGCCGTCGAGATGCTGTTGGCAAATCAAGCCATTGGTCTCACGCAAGAACCGCTCGGTAAGCCACGCTTAGGAGCGGGAACACAGCGTGCCTTTGACTGGATGCAGAAGCGAATTGCCACCTCTGTGGAAGATGATCGCTACATGCATGATGACCTGGTTGAGTGCAAAAGTTGGATTGATTCAAACGAGTTACTTCAGGCAGTTCAATAGACCCCAAGATCCCAGCGAGGCGTTTTTTATGTTGCTTAGAAAGAATATTTTAGCGGCCGCAATGTTTGCATTCGCGATATCAGCTGCATCCGCTGCATTGGCGGAAAACGCTGATTTACAGTCCCCACATCTGGTTCTGCGGCTTGAAAAAATTTCGCCGACCCTGGGAGCTTCTACATCAGAGAAAAATCTGGTCGGTTATTTTGGTGCAAAAAACGTGAAGCGCCAGAAAGTTAGTCTTGGCGAAGGTGAAACCGCAGATGGTACCGTAATTTATCCCAACGACGCAAAGCGTCGCGTTTCGTTTGTTTGGAAGAACATAAAAAAGCGAGATACTCCAGAGACTATTTTTGTGTGCGATACACCAAGTCAATGGGCTTTGCCTAACGACATAACAACTGGCACCAGGCTGCTTGACCTGGAGAAGCTGAATGGAAAGCCATTCAAACTGTCTGGTTTTGACTGGGACAATGGTGGCACCGTATTGTCATGGAACGGCGGAAAATTGGAATCGGCGCTCAAATCGAAGTCAGGAAAAGTAAGCGCGACGCTGCAACTTGTTCCGACTGCGAAAAACTATCCAGATGAACTGATTGGCGACAAAGAAATACTCTCCAGCAACAAGAACATGCGCAAGTTGAATCCTGCAGTGGGCACGGTCAACATCCTCGCTCCATAATCTGGTTAAGAAATCTAACTCGATGTAAACGTGAAGCGATATCGTAACGTTTCGCCATCAGTTGGTTTGTAGTGTCGTATGTGGTGCCAAATTTTGCGTGGACTGTCCTGCTGTAATGGGCTTATTAAGCCGTTTCCCACGACTGGGTCACAAATTTCATGTCAATACATGGATCCTGTTGCATATACATCAGGATCCGTGGGCTCCGGTCTCCAGACGGGTGGGCGACTTAACAAAAGCTTGCATCTTAATGATTTCTACATATAATCGAAAGTGTCAGGTCGAGCCATTTATCCGCAAGGGCAAAGGGCAGGCCTAATGTCCTTTGGAGATATAGTATGCGTCACGCTGTAGCAGTTGTCGGCCTCATTACGAGAGCAGGCTCACATCGGACTTGTCTATGAAGATGGTCACTGCGATCATTCGCCCCGAGAGACTGCAAGATGTCAAAACGGGATTGTTTCGCGAAGGTATTACGGGAATGTCTCTGAGTACCGTGCTCGGTCACGGCGGTGAGCAAGACACCATTGAGCAGTACAGAGGCAGCGCAGTCGTTTTTGAATTTGTCGAAAAGGTAAAGATTGAAATCGCAGTGCCGAATCATCTCGTCGACAAAACAATCGATACCATTTTAAATGCCGCCCAAACCGGAACGGTTGGCGATGGAAAAATATTTGTTCAATCTATTGAGCGTGTTGTTCGGATAAGAACGGGTGAGGAAGACAATCTCGCACTGCTTCCAGTTCCGTTGACAGTTCAGACATTGCCTGTGGACAAGGCGTGAATGGAGGAATGATGCAAATTTCGGCAGGCGATACCGCCTGGATGCTTACTAGTGCAGCCCTGGTTTTTCTCATGAGTCCCGGATTAGCGTTTTTCTACGCTGGTCTTGTAAGACGAAAGAACGCACTCAATACGCTGATGATGACTTGCGTGGCCATATCGACTGGAGCATTGATTTGGATGCTTCTAGGTTATTCGCTAGCCTTCGCTCCAGGTAATGCTTTACTAGGTGGACTGACATACGCCCTGTTCAACAATGTTGGCACTGCACCAGTGGCTTACGCCAGCACGATACCAGCACTAGTGTTCGCTCTCTATCAGGGCATGTTTGCGTCTATCACACCTGCCATCATATCTGGTGCCATAGTCGAACGCATGAAGTTCACAGCATACTTGCTTTTTCTATCTTTGTGGTCACTTGTTGTCTATGCACCAGTAGCACATTGGGTATGGGGCGAAGGTGGATGGATACGCAATCTCGGTGCTCTAGACTTCGCTGGAGGCACTGTGGTTCATGTTACGGCAGGAATTGCAGCGCTGGTGTGTGCATGGTTGCTTGGTGCTCGTCACGATCATCGTCGCGCTGCACTCGTTCCTCACAATGTTCCTTTTGTATTGCTCGGGTCAGGTCTGCTCTGGTTCGGATGGTTTGGATTTAACGCCGGTTCGGCCCTCGCTGCCAACGGTGTGGCCGCGTTGGCAGCCATTAATACCAACATCGCAGCTGCAGCGGCAATGCTGACATGGCTCGTATTAGAAAGTATTCGCAGCGGTAAACCGACCGCTGTGGGAGCAGCGACAGGGACCGTCGTCGGATTGGTTGGTGTGACGCCTGCGGCAGGATTCGTCTACCCCTGGGCGGCGCTGATCATCGGCATTCTCACGGCTATGGTGTCATTTTCCGTTTTGCAGTTGCGTTCCAAAACAGCTCTTGACGATACGCTCGACGTTTTTGCTTGCCACGGCGTTGGTGGCATGTGTGGTGCGCTTCTGACCGGTGTTTTCGCTGCTAAAGCCGTGAACGCGGCTGGAGCGGATGGACTCCTCTATGGCAACCCAGCTCTCCTGGGCGTTCAAGCCTTAGCTGTATCGACCACAGTTGTCTACACCGCAATCCTTTCAGCAGTCCTGGTGGCGTTTGTCAGGTTGGTTATGCCAATTAGAGCTGGGTTGAAAGAAGAGCTGGAAGGTCTAGATCGTCACGCTCACGGAGAAGAGGCTTATCACGATACTAGCGCTATTGGTTCGCTTGGAGGAGCCGTTCTTGTCAGGCTCGATGGTGTGAAACCCACGGCCGAGCGCATGATTGCCGGTAAGCGAAACGACGAACTCGAACCAATTGCTTCCGGTCAGTAACACTTAGAAATCGCCTTCCTTTCAAAACTGAGAACAGTAACGATGCCAGAGTCTGAGCAATGTAAATTTGATCCCCTTTTTCAAGAGCGCGACGCTTGTGGAGTTGGTCTTATATATAGACCGCAAGCTAGCCATGAAATTGTTGAATCAGCTTTGACTGCTCTTTCCTGCATGGAGCACCGTGGTGCTTGTGGTGCCGATCGTGACAGTGGTGATGGTGCCGGCATCCTGACTGCAATTCCATGGCAGCTCCTCGAGGAGTGCGGATACGACAAAAGTGCAATAGGTGCTGTTGGCGTTGTCTACATGCCACGCGGCTTTGAGGAGCCTTGTAGAGCTGACACTGAAGATTCGTTCACTGATGAAGGGCTGAAAATATTAGGCTGGCGAGTGGTGCCTACCAGAGAGGAAGTGTTGGGACCGCTGGCATTGACGACGTGCCCGACTATCGAGCAGATCATCGTTGGAAAGCCAGAGAATGTAAGTGAAGCTGACTTCAACAGCCAACTTATGGTTGTGCGCAAGAAATTGATTAATAAAGTGCGCTTAAAAGAAGGTCGTGACGACTTCTATTTAGCGTCACTTTCATCCAAAACAATTGTTTATAAGGGAATGGTGCGCTCGTCGGTTTTGCGCGACTTCTATCTGGACTTACAAAACTCATCTTACACATCGAATTTTGCCGTCTTCCATCGTCGATTCAGCACAAACACGTTTCCTCGCTGGGCGCTTGCACAGCCGTTCCGCATGCTTGGTCACAACGGCGAGATCAACACACTGCTCGGCAATCGCACATGGATGAGGGCACGAGAGCCGGTTCTCGAACATCCTGCATACACCGGTCGTGAACACGATCTGCAGCCGGTTATCAGTGCAGGTGGATCAGATTCAGGCAATCTAGATAATGCGTTGGAAATGCTTGTCAACGCTGGACACTCGCCAGAAGCCGCTTTGATGCAGTTGATCCCGGAAGCATATCGCCATCAACCAGCATTGGATGCACATCCAGAGATCGTCGATTTTTATGATTATCACAGTGCTCTGCAAGAGCCCTGGGATGGTCCTGCGTTAATCGTTTACTCCGATGGGAAAACGGCCGGCGCCATTTTGGATCGCAACGGTTTAAGACCAGCTAGATATAGCGTGCTCGCAGACGGCTCATTCATTCTCAGTTCCGAGACTGGCGTGGTGCCTTTTCCAGTTGAAGATGCGATCGAAAAAGGGCGCCTCGGTCCCGGACAAATGATTGTTGTAGATCTCGAGAGCGGCGAGATCAAAAAGAATTGGCAAGTAAAGGAAGCCGTCGCCAAGGCACACCCTTATGGTGAGTGGGTTCGAGCCGAGCGCAAATCGCTTGTTCGTCAAGAATTTAGTCGACCTGACCGGGCCATCAAAGCGGAACAGTTGCTTCAGGAGCAGCTCGCTTTCGGTTATGGAAAAGAAGACATATTCAATGTCGTTGGTGGCATGGCACAAACCGCCAATGAACCGATTTTCTCGATGGGCGACGATACACCAGTGGCGGTGCTGTCGAAGCAACCGCGCGTTTTGTTTGATTTCTTCAAACAACGTTTTGCTCAAGTGACTAATCCGCCGATCGATCCGCTACGGGAAAAATTGGTTATGTCGCTTGACACTTATTTGGGTCGCCGCACAAATCTTTTGCATCCCGTTCAGTATGCCGCCAAAGCACTGCACCTCACCACTCCTATTCTGAATGAATTAGAGCTGGAGAGTTTGGAGACGCTAGGACCAGATTATTCGTGCCATCGAATCTCACTTCTGTTCGACGTCGATGGCGCCGATCTCGAAGGTGCCATTTCGAGAGTTTGCGCTGAGGCAGTTGAAGCCGTGCGATCTGGCAAAACTATATTGGTTCTTAATGACCGCAACGTCAATGCGAAGCAAGCTGCAATTCCTTCCCTTCTTGCAGTAGGAGCCGTGCACCACCACTTAATTCGGGAAGGACTGAGACTGGGATGTTCCATCATCATTGAGACTGGTCAATGTTGGAGCACGCACCACTTTGCTTGTTTGTTAGGCTACGGCGCTCAGGCGATCTGTCCGTACCTGGCGTTAGAGACTGTGCGCGACTGGTACTTTAGCGGACCGATTCAAGCGCTCGTCAACGAGGCTCAATATATCGGCGCAGATCAACCGAACTTGAAGGTGGCGCCGTTCGTCGGTCTGTCTGTGCACAAAGCCCAGCTGAACTATGTAAAAGCCGTTGAGGAAGGGATTCTCAAGATTATCTCGAAGATGGGAATCTCTGTGCTCATGAGTTATATCGGGGCGCAAATTTTCGAATGTGTTGGGCTGGGTCCACAGGTAATCGACCGATGTTTCAACGGCACCACTTCTCGTCTGGGTGGAATGGAACTCGATGATATCGCCAGAGAATGTTTGCGATTCCATCAACTTGCTTTTTGCGAGAATCCGGCTGTTCAAGATTTTGGCAATATGGTTTATCGCAATGGTGGTGAATACCATGGCAACAATCCTGAGCTAGTTCGCGCTCTCCATGCCGGTCTTGGGTTTTCTAAACGGGCAAGGAATGTGACCAAGGAAGATAATTTCCGGAAGTATTCGGAACTTGTGCGCGAGCGAGATCCATACGCATTGCGCGACCTTCTGGAATTTAAATCTGATCGTGAATCAATCGATCTCGATCAAGTTGAATCAGCGCTGGATATTGTTCATCGATTCTGCACTGGTGGCATGTCGTTAGGAGCCCTATCCAAGGAATCGCACGAAGTTTTGGCCATCGCTATGAATCGTCTGGGGGCGATGTCGAACTCTGGCGAAGGTGGCGAAGATCCAAATCGGTATTATCCGATCAAAAATATTCAAGCTGATGGTACCAGTCCAGATTTTCCTGGACTGGTGGCGTTAAAAGAGGGCGACCATGCTGCTTCTGCAATTAGACAGGTAGCGTCTGCCCGTTTTGGTGTCACACCCGAATATCTGGTCACTTCCAAGCAGCTTGAGATTAAAGTGGCTCAGGGTGCCAAGCCTGGTGAAGGTGGTCAGTTGCCTGCGCATAAGGTGTCTGATTACATTGCCTGGTTGCGCCGCGCAAAGCCGAACATGTCGCTTATTTCGCCTCCGCCGCACCACGACATTTATTCCATCGAAGATTTGGCTCAACTTATCTTCGATTTGCGCCAGGTCAACGACAGAGCGAAAATCTCAGTCAAGCTGGTTTCGCAAATCGGCATAGGCACAGTCGCTGCTGGAGTGGCGAAAGCCGACGCAGATATCGTACAAATTTCTGGACACGATGGTGGCACTGGTGCGTCGCCTCTAGGTTCGATCAAAAATGCTGGTGTGCCGTGGGAGTTGGGACTGGCGGAAACGCATCAAGTTCTGCGTGCCAATCAACTGCGCGAGCGTGTGCGTCTGCGAGTTGATGGAGGTCTGAGAAGCGGATGGGAAGTGGTGACTGCCGCTATGCTCGGTGCCGATGAATTCGGTTTTGGATCGATTGCTTTGATCGCGGAAGGCTGCATCATGGCGAGAGTCTGTCACACCAACAATTGTCCCGTTGGGATCACCAGTCAAAAGGAAACTCTACGCAAAAAGTTCCCAGGCACTCCTGAACCGGTCGTGGAATTTTTCTTGTTCATAGCTGAAGAAGTGCGAATGACTTTGGCACAGTTGGGATACAAGTCGATTGCAGAAGTAGTTGGACGATCGGACTTGCTCAAGCCACGCACCAACTCGAGCGTGCAGAAAGTGGCTTCGCTCGATTTAGATTTCCTCCTCAAGATTCCGAACATAAAACAAACGGACTCAATCAAAACTGACGTTGTGGAAAGAGCGACGACACTGAATGACTTGATTTTGAGTGACGAAGAAATTCGAAACGCAATCGACAATCAACACATAGCAAGCAAAACGTATCCGATCGTCAACACCGATCGCACAGTTGGTGCTCGCATTAGTGGCGAGATTGCGCGTAAATGGGGCAACGATGGATTTCAGGGCTCTATCGATTTGAAGTTTACTGGTTCTGCCGGTCAGAGCTTTGGTGCTTTCAATATAAGAAACTTGCGTCTTGAACTTACCGGCGAAGCAAATGATTATGTCGGGAAGGGCATGAACGGTGGTCGAATTACAATCAAACCTTTGCCAGGTGTGCAGTACAATTCTTGGCAAAACGTACTCGTCGGCAACACTTGCCTCTACGGCGCTACGGGCGGTGCCTTGTATGTAGCAGGGCAAGCCGGTGAAAGATTCGCTGTTCGCAACTCGGGCGCGCTGGCTGTAATAGAGGGCGCCGGTGATCATTGCTGCGAATACATGACAGGAGGCACGGTAGTCATTCTCGGTGCCGTGGGCCGCAACTTTGCGGCCGGAATGACGGGTGGACTGGCCTATGTCCTGGACGAGAACGAAATCGTTTCCGAGCTACTCAACAGTGATGAGGGTAAGCGCTTGCAGCGATTGAGCTCTTCGGCAGCGTCCTCATTGAAGCGGCATCTAGAGGAACATCTTTCGTTCACTGGAAGTTTGAGAGCGCAAATGATTCTGGAAAACTGGTCTGAATATGTTGCTCAGTTCTGGCAAGTGGTGCCGCTCGCTGAATTGCAGCATCCAGATGCGCTGCCTGAACTCGAACCAAGTGAACAGACAGACTCTCTTGATGTGTCAATTTTTGCCAACTGGCCGACGTTCCATAACGACTAGTTCATAACCATGGTATTCTGGTCACCGCTTCTGAGCTGTCAATGGCTCTTTGGAAACGTGTGATTTAGGGAGTGATTATGAGAAATTCTAGAGTTTTGTCGTCGTTGTTATTGGCAGCACTTTTAAGTGGTCTGTCTGCTGGAAACGTTGGTGCTCAAATCGGCGGCTCGAGTTCGAGTTCATCTAGTTCGTCAACAACGACAGAAGCAACAGTCAAGGGTTACGCTTTTAAGTACAAACAGCGTTTCGACACCTACAGCGGACAGATCGAAATGGGCGTTACGAAGGGCTGGCTAACAGCAGCTCAAGCAGAGACTTTCAAGACCCGTTTAGCTGAACTTCGTTCAGTTGAGGCAGCTGCCGGTCAAGCTGGATATCCCGATGCGGAAATCGCAAAACTGGACAAGCTAACGACTAAATTCAACGAAGATCTGAGCAGTGCATCTTCAAAACCTGCTGCCACCACGAGCAGTGCCACCGATGCAGCAGCTTCAGGTGAAGCTAAACCTGCCGCAACCAAAACGACAGCAAAGCAAACAACGGCTAAGACAACGACCAAAAAGACTACGACAAAGAAGACCAAGTAGGAATCAATTTCAGGAGTTACGTTGATGAACAATGAAGGTGTGGGGGCTGCAAGCGTGAGTGCACAGAGCTCTCAAAGAATGTCAGCGCCCCAGGGGCGATCGGCGCTAAATTACATCTTCGCCGCTGACCAGCTCAGAGGTCGCGACATCATCGGCATTGAGCAGCTGACGAAAGAAGAATTGCTTCTGGTCCTTCAAGTGGCGTTAGATCTGAAGCAGAACAAATTTGATGGCACCCAGACACAGTTTTCAAAGGGACAGACTCTGGCGATGCTATTCGAAAAGCCATCCTTGCGAACACGTGTAACATTCGAAGCTGGTATGACGCAACTTGGTGGCAATGCGATTTACCTTGAAGGACAGCTAGGTCTTCGTGAGTCTGTTCCTGACGTTGCTAAGAATTTAGACCGTTGGTTAGACGGAATCATGGCTCGCACCTTTGACCATGACACTGTTTTGCAATTGGCTGCCAATGCAAACATTCCTGTGATCAACGGTCTCAGTGATCGGGAGCATCCGTGTCAGGCGTTCGCAGATTTCCTTACTTTGCAAGAAAGCAAAGGAAAATTGGACGGGCTAAAACTAGCATTCATTGGCGATGGAAATAACGTCGTCAATTCATTGATGCTGTTTGCTGCAAAAATCGGAATGCACTTTTCGATTGCGTGTCCACCTGGCTATGAGCCAGTCAAGGATCTTTGGGAGCTGACTCTAGAAATCGCAAAAGGCACAGGTTCCAAAATTGTTCTCACACACGATCCTGTTGAAGCTGTGAAAGACGCTGATGCAGTCTACACTGACACATGGGTTTCGATGGGACAGGAATCTGAAACCGAGAAACGAGTGAAAGACTTTAATGGCTTTCAGGTCAATGCCGAATTGATGGCGAAGGCTAAACAAGACGCGATTGCGATGCACTGTTTGCCTGCACACCGCGGGTACGAAATTACCGATGATATTCTGGATGGCAAGCAATCTGTAGTTTTCGATCAGGCTGAAAATCGACTGCATGCGCAGAAAGCAGTGATAGCCCTTACTCTTTAGAATCCAGATTATTGGACGAAACTATTTAGAATCCGAGTTTTTTGGACGAACCGATCGCGTTAGAAGCATCAACTTCGGCAAATACTTCAGGTTTGATTGTAGTCAAAACTTCGATTGTTCTCTCTTCATTCGGCACTTCAGCAAGAGCCGCAAAATGCTTGATCACCACTTGTTCGATCAGATTTCGCACCGCTCGACCGTTGGCAAAGTCTTTGGTGTTTTTCGATTCACGCAATTTCTTTTCTAGCACCATAAGAGCTTCAGGCGATAGTTCGAGCTCTTGCCTATCCAATAGTCGTAAGGCAATTTCTTTCAGTTCTTCAATTGAATAGTCTTCGAAATTGACAACTTTATCTATGCGAGAGCGCAGACCTGGATTACTCTCTAGCATCTTGTCCATTTCTTTTTTGTATCCAGCCAGAATGAGGAAAAACTGCCCGCGACGATCTTCCATTTCTTTGAGCAAGACTTCGAGCACACGCGGACCAAAATCGTTTTCGCCGCCCATGAGAGCGTATGCTTCATCGATGAAGAGCACTCCGCCAAGCGCTTCTTCGATTTTGACTTTGGTTTGACGTTCAGAATGTCCGATCCATTGTCCGATCAACTCGCCTCGATCACATTCGATCAGATGCCCTTGATCTAAAATGCCGAGGGCCCGATAGATGCGAGCTACGATGCGAGCAACTGAAGTTTTGCCAGTGCCAGGATTTCCAGCAAAGACAAGGTGCAGTTTAAACTCGCTCAGAACGTCTTTTCCAAGCTGTCTGTAAACTCGAACCACTTTGACCAGGTCGTTGACAAAGTTTTTTACCTCACGCAATCCAGTCAGTGTGTTTAGTTCTTCCAGGGCCAGCGCGAGTTCTTTTTCATTTATTGGTGCATGATAGACCATCGTTTTTCGCGAACCGAGAACGACCCTCACATCGGCTACATCAATCAGTGATAATTCTTCGTCTGAAAGTTTGGATGCATCGGTGCGCGCCATGCAGCGCAGACCAAGCGCTCTCTGACAATCATCGATAATCGAGTGCACGTAGCGCGCATTACCAAATGTTCGCGTTCGAGATTGATAGGATTTTTCGAAATTATCTTGCAGCATACTTTCTGCGGCTTTCGAGAGTTGAAAAGAATCTCGCTTGGCTTTATTGATCGCTATTTCTAACAGTTGTGGTGGCGTGTAGTCAGCAAAGCGAATATTGAGCTTGAACCGCGAATTGAACCCGGGATTCGCTTTCAGCAAGTCCTCCATCTCTTTTGGATAACCAGCGATGACAATAGCTGTATCTCGATCAGGATCAGTCAGCGCAGGCAACAGTGTCTCGATTACCAGACGCCCGGGATCATGCTCATCCAGGTCTCCATTTTGATATCGCCTCACCAAATTGTACGCTTCGTCAATGAAAAGCACTCCGCCTTTTGCCTCTGCCAGAGCGGCTTCTGTCAACTCCTCCGTTGAACCATATCCAAGTCCGATCAGGTCAGCGCGGGTGACAGTGTGAACGTGCCCCTTGGATAAAAGTCCGAGTCGAAAATATATTTGTCCCAGCAATTTTGCTACCGTGGTTTTTCCAGTGCCAGGATTTCCAGTAAACACTGCATGCAGTCTCGGTTTCTCGCTGGACTCGAAGCCGCGTTTCTTGCGTAGCCGCAAAAAATCCATATAGACACCATGCTCTTTCAGAGCGGCTTTTACCTCATCGAGACCCACCATTTGCTCGATTTCCCCAAAGACGTTCGACAGTGGGCGTGTAGAATCTTTTTTGTCGACTGATTTTACTTTTTGAATTCTGACAAGTTCTTTTTCCAATACATCAATACCGTTTTCAAAGTGCATTGGCGCAGCTTTTTTAAGTTTCAATGCTTTCTCGAGTAGTTTTTCAGCTCTTTTAAAATCTTGCCTTCGGCTGTAAAAGGAAGCAATTGAATAGAAGTTATCAGCTATCTCATCGGCATTATCCATCGGAATCTCAGATTCCAACTCAAGCGCCTCTGTGTAGCATTCATTCAATAGCTCTGGCTCATCTCGCTCTGAATAAATACGAGCAAGCCAGAGTAATATCCGGTGTTGATTTAAGTTGTATGTTCCAATCTTCTTGTACAGGTCTCTAGATTGATTGAAATTCCAAATTGCGAATTCGTGCTTATCTTCGTTGAAATACTGGGTGCCGAGAATGTACAAAACTCGCGCTGACTGTGCGCTTTCTTGTAGTCCCAATTTGTTGATTAGCGTTCTGGCCCGTTCCAGCGACGTGAATACTGTTTCAGAGAAGCGCGCGGCCGTCGATGTTTCAGCCAAAAACAAAAGTTCTTCAATCATCTCCTTATCGTATTCAGGTGACGATGCAGCAAATATTTCAATTGCTTTCAGCAGGGTCGTCCGTGCACCTTCGTAGTCACCTTGTACAGCCATCCAGCGACCGAGCCAGACAGTTACAAGCGCAGTGTCTTTATGAGTTGAACCCAAAAGCATCGTGGTGTACTCGATAGCCTCAATCCAGAATACGTCGAGGTTGCTCACATCATTTGCGTTGACGAAGGGTTTGCAGAGCATAACGAAATACTCAGAGCATTTAGTGATTGATGGATAGCTCTCGTCGTAAAGCAGTTCTATCAACGTGGTGCGAACAGTCAGCGCGGCTTTGTAATCGGAATTATTGATTCTCAAGTGGCAGAACTGTTTGACCGTCTTGGAGACGCACTTGCGCAATTCGACGTCTGTAATAATGCGCAAACAATTATTTGTTGCCTGGTCGGCAAATGGTTCTAATGCTGCGGGATTCAGCTTGTAAACGTGGTTAAGCAGGCGCAGGAGTGGTGAGACGGCGGCAAAAGAAATTGGTTGCTCGGCCGCATCGAGAAGTTTTCCCAGTGCTTTTATTCCGCTGGTCAAATGCTTGATGTCATGGGAAGACGTCAGTTCAGAAAGCTCTTTGACTAATTCAGCAGTTGTGGTCTGGCTCATCGCTATTGTCCATTAGTGATGTGGGATTGATTTTTCTAGAGCGACCTTAGGTTCTTCGATTTTTGTGACGAGCTCGAAAGCTGGATCGGCGAGAAATCGCACAGGAAGAATCGGATCGAAAATAGTGGTGCCAACTCCAAGCAAGCCAGTGCCGTAGTGGTTGATTGGCACATCCATTCGTTGATAGAGTTCGACGCATGCACCAATGCATGTCCAGCGATTATCTACAACTCGACCCATGAATGTACCGAACCAATCGTATCCGCTTGCATGAAATATTCTGCGGAGTTTTGCTTTTATGCTTTCTGGCAGTGGAAGAATTGCAATTCTCCTCGAAACGCGAATGTTTTCTTCAGCCGCCCATTGTCTATCAAGTGCCACCATGGACTCGGCAATTTCTGTAGCTTTGGCGGCTTTCTCTTCTGACCAAGGATGCTTCAGATGCAATGCGATGTAGTGTCCCTTATGGCCAGGTCCAGTCAACTCTTCGATGGGATGGAAGCAAGTGCCTTTGTCCATGTAGGAGCTAAACAACATCTTGCGACCATCGGGCATTCCCAAAACCATCTCGGCATGTCCTACACTTTCATGCAGTTCTTTTGCAATATTGCCGCTGGTCAGAATGAGATCGCCAGGCTGCAGTACGTCTGCAGGTGGATTAACCCAAGTGTTCAGTGGTACCGGTCCGTAGCCTTGACGTTTGAATTTACTCTTGTTCTTGCGGAAGAGTATCCAGATCCAAACCCAGAAAGCCATTTCGCCAACGGCAATGACGTGAACAATCGGATGATATGCATGTGACATCAATGCCACCACACCTAATACCAGCCCGAATACTACCGGTAGCTGCAATTCGATTCGCGACAAAATATCGAAATAAGTTTGCAACAAATGATCGACTTTGATGCGAGTGAGAATCAACCAGCAACCGCTTAGTATCACGCAACCTGTCGATAGTTGCCAGTCATAGCGATGAGTGAGAAACCGCCAACTCAAATGCAGCAGAAAGAGATAGCCAATTGTGTTGGCTGCCTTGACCAGCGTGTAATAAGACGACGTTCTCTGTAGATCGACGCTTGCTTCCGATGGATGATATGACATGTGATTTCCGAGGCGCTCCGCTCATCACATGGTATCAGCTTCTGCTATTGAATATGTTTGGAAATTGCGGCTGTCTGGCTGGTATCAGTTTCGTAGATGAGCCATTCAGTCAGAGGGCTAACGACCGCCTTTTTAAGATAGGAGGTGCCTAGCAGCAGATGTCCGCATCCAGGGATGTTGATCATCTTTTTGTCGCGCGACCTGATGTTGTTCATGATCGCCTGGGTCGATTCGGCTTTAACGATGCCATCTTCACCACCATTCATGAGCAATACTGAAATATTTGGTGCCAGCAACTTAGCTTGGTTCGGTGTTTTGTGGATGAAGGCACCAGTTTGCAAAATCTCTTTGCCGGTCAGCATGGTGCGCGACAGAGGATCGTCGACCATCTCTTTGGTGACGCGCGGATCGTCGGAGGAGTATTTGCGGATGTAATCGGCAACGTCTAGTGGTCTGTCGAGGTCAGACAAGCCCTTCACCAGATCGTGCGCGATCATGCCTGCGTCAAAACTGAAAAAGTGCGGGCTCGTTCCAGCAGATGCAAGAATGATGCCATCAAAGAGATCAGGATGTTCACTGGCTGCGCGCACCACAACTCCGGCACCGACGCTTTCGCCGATGCAGAAAAGCTTCAAACGGGGAGAGACTGTTTTGAGATGCTTTGAGATGCGTGCCAGATCGTCGGCACTGCGTGAATAGCTGATCTCGTGACGTGTGTTGTGCGGGTCTTGCGAGAAGTAGGAACGTCCGTGGCCACGTAAATCCATCGCGACGACGTTGAATCCGGCGTCATTTAAATAGTGAGACAAACTTTCGAAACAGCCGGCTTGCTGGGTAGTTCCGTGAACCGCTAAGACTGTGCCTCGTGGTCGTTGAACCTTCGTGGGCCACTCGTAGACTTGCACTCCAGCGTTGATTGTGGTTGAAATCGAGGAACGGTCGGTTGCAAAAGCTGGCTCAGCTGGGTTTGCAATTGAAGCTGTCAACAAGGCTGACGCAAACAGATTAAGCGCAACAAATCTTTTGAAATTGGCATGCAAAGATAAAAGGCTACTCAGCTTTGCTCTCTTGATATTCGATTTGGACGCCATTCGCATCTAGCCTGTTTGGTGAACGTTTTGCTTTTTTATGATGCGTATGTACGCCGTACCGGCCAGCTGCTGGCTCGATATGGCAAAAACGCCCATGGAGATGTCTGGATACCTGAACTGACAATCCCGTTTCTAAGCGTTGTCATTATATGACAGAAAGATATTTGAAAGGGACTTTTCACGTTAAACCGAATATAAAATTCTTCATCTTGACGACCGCCACCAGATGTGGTGTTGCCAGGAGGAGAATCGATTATTTTTCTTCGCTTTGAGGTTGCAGCGCAATTTTTGCTGCCACTAGAGTGCGACGATAAAACTCGAGCATCAGAAGGACAAACAAAATCGGAATGGCGAACTTTTTGTTTACGAGAACAATTACACCGTAGATGTTTACCAGAGACCATCCTAACCACAGAAGTGATTTCAGCCGCCAATCGAGGTCGGCGGGCCACTTATACGCATATGCCAGAAAACCAGCGCCGATGAAGATGGAGTAGTCGTAAAAGAAAACATGCGGAACAATGATTGGTGTGGCGAAAATGCTGATGATTGCTGCGAGTGCGAGTTTGTTTGTGTCTGGCAGTTTCGATCGCACTAGTTTGACGCAGAAGTATAATCCGATGCATCCGAGAATCGCTGAGATTGCATAGACGATCGGCTTGGCGATTGAATGTTGCGTGACTGGAAGCAAGAGAATGATTGCTCTGGGAAGACTTGTGGCAATATGTTGGGCTACGCCAAATTTCAGATCTGAATAAACTATTTCAGCAAGTTTGAGTGTCGTCAGCCATTGTCCGAGTAGCGTGCTTGAGAATGCCACCAGATTCAACAGCCCAAAAGCTGCGACACCGCAGATAATACCGATTGCGGGTTTAAATCTCTTTGTGGTGGCAAGTGCCACAGTGAGCATTAGGGCAGGCACCAAAAACTGCGGCTTGATAATGGTAAGAGCCCAGAAGCAACCACCAAGCAAATCTTTCTTCTTTTGAATAAAGAACAATCCCAGCATAAATGGCAACAGACCGAAGACGACGCTGACTTGTCCAATCCAAATGGATATTGCCAGGGGTAGCAAACTCAATGCCACCCAAAAAGCGGATGCTTTCAAACCATTTGCATTTGGTTCGTGATTGAACTTCGAGGAGAAAATGAATGCGCAGATAGCTAATGCAGTCAAAGAAACAACTTGCCAAGCAAGTAATGAAAGGCTGGGTCCGATCAAGCTAAATGGTGCGAAAAATCCTGCCACAGCGGGCATATACATGTATTCAGCTGTCGCCCGAACCGGTAAAAGTGGAAGGATTACGTGCGCCGCTTTGTCGAACGGTGTATCCACGAATGTTCCAGCATCTGCCGGTGGATAGAGGGCAGCAGTATTTCCGTCTCTGACAAGTTGACCTGCTGTGTAAAACGTCATCAGGTAGTCAGAGTTTTGATTTACGGCAGGCATGGTCAAATCGGTGTAAAAGAACAGTGAGATGAGGATTACTCCCCATCCAAAGGCAATCATTGAAAGAGTTTTCTTCATTCCCGACGCTAGATGTTCCGTTCCACATTTGCTAACAGATGTGCTTCTATCATTAAGATAGCAGGCTGGAAGAGGAACGCGGGCTCTTGAAAATCAATCTAAGGTGAGGAAAGGGCTGGTGACACCAGATTCAGTGCCGCCAGCCCTTCGCTGAATTTAGAGTATTACTAGTTGATCTATTTGGTTACGTTGGCGTTGGCTTTTTCTACGCCCTTTTCAATGATTTGCGTTGCCTGCTTTTTCAGTTTGGCACGTTTTTTGGCTTTCTTTACCGGTGCTTTGGCTTCGGTGGTTGCCGCCGGAGCTGCTGTTGTTGTCTCGGTCTGAGCTAACGCTGATGGCATCAACAGTGATGCTGAAAGGAGCGATAACGAAATAGCTAGAACAGCTGTTTTTGTTAGGTTTGTCATGCAATCTCCAGTAGTGGATCGACTTATAGTCAATTGGGATAGTTCATCATCAAAATACTAACATAACTGTAGACTATGCTGTACCGGACTGTCTGGCCAATACAGCGCCAGTCCCTCTTTCGCGCTCTTTCGCTCGACCTTACTGCTCAGTTGAACCACAAGGCGAATCCGGGGAAATTGTGTCCGAAAACATCTTGCAATCGGCTCCAAAGTTTTGGATCTGTACATCGCCCTTTTTGCAAGTAGGGCGCAGCAGCAGCTCCTTGAACCCAATAAACAAGATCTAGAGTGCGCGGCTCCAAAAAGACTTTCCTCAAATTGATTCCCTTATGTTGATCTCCCCGCCAAAATGGAATCAGTAAGTCGCCCGATAGAAGCTTGCCGATCTCGGTCATAATCTCGCCCCATGCGTCGACCATTTCCTCAGTTACCTTCACATTGGCAATCACACCAGTCTGATTTGGATTTGGCAGCCACTCATGATCGTCATCTGTTTCTGCCATGATCCATTTCCACGATTCATGGCTCTGCGCAACCACCGCTTCAAAATGATGCAGCGCTTCTTCCATTCTTTTGGGTGCAACCACTGGCCAATTTATGGAATGAATGATAGCAATTAGATCGAAAAGGCTCGCGTCGCTGTTTCTGAAGTTGTGTGAGCGCGTAGTGCTGTTCAAGAATTTGTATGGAGAATCGACTTTGCTAAACAACAAGTGCGCGGTGTGCTCAAAAGTTTCATGGCTATCGTGGGCCAGGTAAATTTCCGTCACCGCGCTGAGCAGGTGACAATATCCACGCAGCCAGTGCACGTCGCCGCGATCGAAACAGATCAGAAAGTCTTTTGCTGATTGTTCTTTCATGGCTGTGTTGCCAATTATTTTGGCGTACACCTTCCACAAGCTCTCGTTTTCGTCAGAGATTCCGTCGCCGTTTAAGTCTAATTTGATGATGTTGAAATGCAAGGGTAATTTGACATCAGGGTCATCGACGTGAGCTAGTGTCGTTTCGGCTTTTAGAATTCCAATACGAAAATCATCGATGATCTTTCGCAGGTTTTCATAGGAAATGGTTTGCGGATCAGGATTGTCTGGAACCGGCAGCCTCAAAAATGGACCAGTGAATCCGCGAGCTGCTTCTGATCGCAAACCGTATTTGTGCAGGTTCTGACCGAGTATTTCGACGGCTTGTAAGAATTGCAAGACACCAAGTCCAAATCGTGCTTGATTGTCGCAAGGATGCCAAAACAAATGTTCGCTTACAAACGATTCACCACCTCTCAGATCACCACTAATCAGGAAGCGCTCCACCAGTGGTGCATGATGATGATCTGTATGCTTTCGTTTAACCTCGTCTGTTTTCGCGTCAGCCATTGTGTTTACCCCGGACTTCTTTTTGTCGTTGGATCTGAGCGCCGAGTCTGATGGCATTGACAATTGGTTTGGCGAAGCCGCAAAGATGCAGCAAGTCGGTATAACTGCCATGAGCAAAGCGCTTGCGCAGCCAATGAAAGTTTTCAATTGGAATCCTCGTTTGGGCTTGAGTACTTTCAATGCTATAAGCTGCCGCACTCAAACAATGGAGCGGCAAACACTTCGAAAATTGTTGATTGGCTGGGCGCTCCCGTGAACAAACCGGCTTAAAGTGCTTTGCCAAAACTTTGCCAAATTTCAACTGTACAGTCTTCCCATAGACGGCAGCGCCTGGTGCTGCAATGAGGGAAAATGCTTGAGACTGTTGCGCCTGGGCGCGTTGAGACTCTGGAGCCGCAAAAATCGCCAACTGGCGATCGGGTGCAGTACGCCGGCGTCTTGAATGACACCTGGGGACCCAGCGCACAAAGGGATAATGTTTCCAAGGCAGGCTCATCTTCCCTGGACAGCAAGCTCGTGAACGCCGGTGTGCTGCCTCCGGCTGGCGACCTTCTCAGTGGGTTGACGACCGCTATGCAGGCAGAGGGACCTGCTCTGGCTGGCGACAAACATGTTATTCAAGGCAAGGCAAGTGAAAAACCGGCGGTAGGTAATGACCGAGAAGGCACCAAACTCGGTGAATTGAAATATGAGTCTACTGAGATTAAAGCCCTTGAGAATGCGATTAAATCAGTCTATCTGCTTTCGGGTGGGAAGCATTCAACTAAAGAATACGATGCTGCTGTGGCTCAAGCGAAGCCCTTTGGAAACAACCAGTTCGTCAGTTCTCACACATTTGCTGGCGGAAAAGATGTTACCGATGCAAAGCTTCCCCTGGCTGATATCGGACTTGTATGGAGTTTAAAAGGTTTGGTGCACAATCATCCCGATATTGACGGTAGACCTTACTGGTTAGCGTCAAAACCAGACTGCGACACAGCTACTCAATTTGGGGCGGCAGAGTACATCATCACTCCTAAAGGCGAAATTCTGCGGTGGCAAGCTGGAGACGAGATCAAGAAAGACAGAAATGGATACCCGTTTGGCATTCCCAAGCACATTGGTGACATCGACAGCACAGGAAATATCACATGGCTTCCGAAGCCAGAGCCGCTGAAAGGTTACAAGCTCCCCTGAAGTTAAGGGGTTTTGGCTAATTTTTTCGACTGCCAAGTTTTGGCGATAGGCACTGATAAAAGTGTTGGCACGAGCACGATCCACGAGTGCTCGAGAACGAGATTTGCCATTTTCAGCCACATCGCTTGTTTAATCAGTTCTTTAGTGGATGGTGGTTCAAATTCCCCAAAGTGATGACTGAGAGAAGTGCTGCCGTCGAAAGCGAAATTGAACGATTGAAAGAACGCCCAGAGCGATAAGCAGAAAAGCCCGACAGCGAATACTGCAAGCGCAGTAAGTAGGTAGAATTTGGCGTTTTGGATCTTCACGAATTGCCCTCGTACGTGGCCGTGAAACATTACTTCTCGAATCCTAGCTTATTTTAGAACAGATATGCAAAAAGGAAGGGCAGCCTTCGTTTGCCCTTCCTTTTTTTGCGGTGAGATCCTGATTAGCTAAACAAGTTTGCGTCGCGTGCAGATGCGACGAACCAGTTCAATAATCCAGGGAATGACAATCCGAATAGAAGGATGCCTACTCCGATTGCAATCCGCTGCCCTTGCGAGATCTCAAGTTCTTGTCCCATCATGTCCAGTGCGAAGTTTTTGTTCGCTAAGCTGTGAATCACGATGACTGCTCCCACGAGTCCGCATCCGACTTCCAACAAGTTTGCGATGATGTTGAGCATCGCCTCCAAATTGGCGAGATTGTTGACTCGTACGGTTCCGGCTGTGTTCACACCAGTGATGAAAGTGGCATCCGAACCTTGAGGTCCGATGGTGCCGGCTGTTGCTCCTTGCAAAGCTGGCGCGTTTCCATCGGATTCAGATGAAGCTTCTTGTGCTGGCGTACTTTCATCTGAGGAATCAGATTTGGCTTCCGATTCGTTTTTATTTTCTGATGCCAGTGCTTCTGGATCGCTGTTGTTGGCAGCATCGTCAGCACCCTCTACTGCGTCGACGTTGTCGACAGAGTTCTCTTGCACAAGTGCGCAACTCACTGGTGTAACGAGACCATACTCAACTGCCAATCGAGCAGCTTTGGTAATGTGTCGAGTGTTCAGATATTCCTTGATTTGCTGATTTGCATGCAAAGCAAGCAGTTCGCTTTGTTCTTCTGGAGATGCATTGACACTCTTATCAGGTTTCGCAGAAGTTCTTGTCAAAGATACTGCGTAACCATTTTGATCGAGCCTCCACTTCGAGAAGAATCCACCAAGGTCATCAACCACTTCCGTAGTGTTTCGTGGCACTTGCAAGAAAGGACCAATTTCGGTGTGGTTTTTGAAGAAATCGTATGTATCTGTTTCACCACTGCCCAGAGGCAATTCGAAAAAGGCAGGAGTTGCGACATACGATGGCATAATGTAGATTTCTTCGTTCAATGCCGGCAGTGGACCATGTGCCCATAGGACGGCACCACCCTTGGTTTCACCAGCGAGTTCTGCTGCCTTTACGACGGCTTGAAGATTGTCTTGGCCTCCTTCGAATTTCATTTGTTGCAACTTGATCAGAGCGTCCTTAAGCGGCGTTGGACGCAGCAGTTCAGGATGTTCCTGAGATGCTACGATCACATGAGTGGGAATGCCCTTCGGCAGCCGACCGAGAGCCTGGACCAGATTTTTGATGTGATCGCTCATAGTGGCAGAACCGTCAACCACAATGACCAATTCTTTTGGTGCGGGAGCCGCGGTCTGAACTATCTTCTCGACAACGTACTTTGGTTGAATTGTTTTGATCTTATTTTTTCCGAACAGTTTACGACCGCCTGGTGTTGCATTTTTCATTGCAATCACTTTGCGCAGATTGTCAAACTGACTTTGCATGCCCTTCGAACCATCGATCATGACCACAACCTGTTCTTGAGGCTTGTTCTTGGCAGCATTCTTTTTAGCTTTCAATTCTTTAGCCTTGATGTCTTGCTGTTCTAGCTTGATCGCAATTTTGTCTAAAACCGCTACCGGTGCTGCTTTTGTTGGTCGCTCTGCCGTCAGAAGGAGGCTCGAATTTTCCAATTGTTCCGGTGTCAAAGTTCCTGATAGTGCCTTTTGTCCTCCAAAGCTGGCACCGGCTTTCAGGTTTTTCACCGTACTAGTCAACACATTGTTCGATCTGAGTTTGAGAAGATGGTCTCCATTCAAGTTAAAGTTAGTAGCAATAAACTTCGGAAGTGAAAGTGAAGCAGCCTTGTCGCCCTCTGCTTTGAGAGGAACAACCATGGTAAGTTGCAGCTTCACTTCTTCACTTTGCTCGACTGGATAACAGTGCAGCAGTGCTCGTCCATGACCCAGGTCTGTAACGATGGCTGGACTATCGTGTCCGACTATTGAGAATCCACTGGCGCCTTCCGCTTTGCCTGATGCTGCGAATTTTGCTTCGATGGGCTCTCCTTGTTTCCACAGTTTCAATCCTGTAATCACTGCGCCTGGTGGCAAGCCGATTTCTGCTCGTGCTTCCTGCCGAACAACTTTTGAATCATTTTTGAATACGTAGGTCCATTCCAGTGTTGAAGAGAGTGTGTTGGCGTGCACCACACCGCTCAAATACGATCTGCTCATTCCCAGCCCATCAATCCGTTCTCCCACGACGTGGCGGCTGAGATAATCGTCTGGCATTGACGATAGATCTGTATTCGAAATGTCCTTAAAGCTGTATGGTCTACCTGTTAGTGCAAAGTAGAGTTCATGTTGAGTCGATGACTTTAATGGATTGAACAAGCCGGCTAATCCTGCTGCTTTCTGATCTGAACATTCCATCAAAAGTTCTCGCTCTGGATCGAGAGCTCGCAGTTGTGCCAGTCCGAGCTTGCGCTCCAGGGGAGCTTTGGAAGATGCTTTCACCTCTGCCAACCGAACCATCCATGGTCTGTACTCCGCACCGATCACGGTGATCAGCGAGAGTATGGCACCGACTGTGGTGAACGCTAAAACTTGCAGCCTGGAGTTTTTAAAGTCTCTAGTTAAGCGAATTCGATTAACAATGTAAGCGCAAGCTAACCCTGAGATAGTCGCAATGATCGCCAGTCCGATGAAGCCCCCAGCGAAACTACTGCCGATGTCGTCAACGAGAGTCGAATTGTCGGCAAAAAGTCCGGCAACACAAATTCCTGCCACCATAAGGCAGGACATAATTGCTGCACCCATCGAGATGCCGCGACGCAATGTGTAGCGCAAATTGTTGTTGCAGATCGCTGACCAGGCGATGTAATTTGCAAGAGGTATTGAAATTAGTAATAGAAGTTCCGCGATCGTTTCAAGGGGATGGTTGAGCATCACCAGCGTTAGGCGCTTGGGCATAGACATGGCGCTCATCAAAAGCACGACCGATGGCATGGCGATACCGAAAATTGTTATGGCTAGTCCTTCCCAACCATGCCAAATTTTTCGCTTCTTAGGAACAGTCAGGTCATGCCAACCATCGGCGCTGGTATCAGAGCTGGTATCGCCTTCAGCTCCGCCCTCCGATGACCCTTCAGGTCCGTGAGCATCAGGAACTCCGTTACCGTTTCCATTCCCTGTGTAGTTTCCGTTGCCGTTAGTCCCTTTTCCATTTTTACTATGCGGTTTGGCTGCTCCTTTAGATCTGAATCGTGGCAGACCGAAAAATGGTAGTGGTTTTGTTGACTTTTCTGCTTTCTCCTTTTTAGGTTTTTCATCGCGCGCATTACTTCTTAGTTGAAAACGCGCGTTGATATCTAACCATGGAGTTTTGACATCTGCCTGTGCAAGACAATTGGGTGGCTGTTCTGGCGGCAGCTCTGGTGGTAGGTGTGGTGGCTTATCTGGTGGTTGCTCCGCTGATTGTTCTTTGTGATTTTCGCTGTTTGAGCCGTTTGAGCCGTTCTTCGAATCCGGTCGCTGTTCAACATCCATATCTGCAGTAGACATAGTTCTCTCCAATTTATAGGCGCTGCACCGTTCCATCCGCGGGGGAACATGCGGGTGGAACGGCTCGCGAAGACTGCGCGCCGGTGGCGCTCAGTTGACGCTGAGGCAGCAATTTGTGTTAGTAAAAGGTTTCCGATACTTGCTAAGTGCAAGCTCTAAGACTCTACTTAATGACCAGGTACAAATCGATAGGGTATTCCCTACTTTGCAGACCGGCTTGAACCGTTGCTTTCGGTTTGCTGAATATGCAAGATGCCGTCATCTAGCCATCGTATCAATGCACATTAATAGCACCGGTTGTGTCTAAGTGCTCTCTAATACGTCTGTGTATGTATTGCTGTACCGTTAAACCGTACAGTTAAGTAAGGTCTGGCGCCAAATGCTGAAAAAAATAGTGATCGGATTCACACTGCTCGTCGTCGGATTGGCTGTTGCTTTAGCCATTTTTATTTCGTCTCGCCCAGACACTTTTGTAGTGCAAAGATCGATCACCATTAAGTCGCCACCTGCGCCGATCTATCCTCTGATTGCTGATTTCCACAAGTGGACGAAGTGGTCGCCTTACGAAAAGATGGACCCGAGAATGGAACGAAAATATGAGGGTAATGAGTCTGGCACCGGAGCCAAATACGTTTGGGAAGGCAACGAAAAAGCTGGTGCTGGTACGATGCAAATTACTGAGGCAACGCCACCTTCGAAGGTTGTGATCAAACTTGATTTTAGTAAACCATTCGAAGGTCACAACGTCGCTGAGTTCAAACTAGAACCGCACGGTGACGACGAAACAACGGTTACCTGGTCAATGAGCGGACCATGTCCTGCCATGATGAAAGTTGTGGGATTGTTTATGAATATGGATACAATGATCGGACAAGATTTCGAAGCCGGATTGGACAATTTGAAATCCGCAGTTGAAAAACCTGTCACAGAAAAGTCCGATGCAGAAAAGTCTGATGCNNGCGGAAAAATCTGAAACAGATAAATCAAAAGAGAAGTAGCCTTAGCAGTCATTGACACTGTCGGCGCTGGATTCGCTGTTCGCTGCTTCCGGGACTTGTTTTGCCGAGACAGACGCAATTTGTAGTCCGACTAAGCGCGCCACCAAGATTGCCAAATAGAGCTGACCCGTCATTGCTTCTAACCAAGCCAGAGTCCTCGAAAACTTGGCTATTGGTACTATGTCACCATATCCTAAAGTCGTAAGCGTGCACATGCTGAAGTAGATCAGCTGCGCTAATCGCTCATGTTCGTGCACATCGTTTTTGATGATGTGGTTGAAACTAATCGAGTCAGGATTGATTTCCAGGCATGACAAAAACAGGAGAGCAAAAACTACGCCGATAAGCAGATAAACGCAAATGGCACCGCAGATAGTGTTATGGTCTGCTTCTGAATAAAGAATGTGCTGCAACATCAGCCAGGCAGTGGTGGCAAGAAAGAGAATGATCGATCCGTTTGCAATGATTTGAAAAGCAACCATATGAAAGGGCTCGAACGGTACAACCTTTGAGCAGGTCCATAAAAGTGAACCAACTGTGGCAATAGCGATCACTTTCATTGAAGCGGTTCTGCTTGGACTGATCACCAACGCCGCGCTGACCGTGAGATAGAGCACGGCTATGCTTGCCCAGATGTGACCTCCACCTCCAACTCCACCTCCGGTAATATCGGAGAAGGGCGTCAACAGTACGAGTATCAATAAGCTGACCAGCAGACTTGCATAGTTATTCGGAACAAAACGCTTGAAATGTATCACTGGAGTGTTCGCAATTTCGATTCATGTTTGTAGGAATCGATTGTAACATCGCCTAAGATTGTTCAGAATGGAAGCTGGGCGGACTATAGGTGACATTGTGATTCTCGAACCGGAGCAAGGCACGGCAGGAAGCAGTGGCGTGAGGGTTGCGCCGGATTCGATCTCTCCAGATGCAGCGCGCAAATCGCTAGAAGGCGCTGGTTATGCGGTTCTGGCTTATGGATTTTGGGGCTTTGTTCCGGTTTATTGGAAGTTAATCGCAAACGTGCCGGCTATGCAAACCGTTGCGCATCGTGTTGGCTGGTCTGTGCTCGCCTTAATTCCGCTGCTTATCGCGACTAAAAAAATTCCCGACCTCGTGGTAACACTCAAGGCGAAAACACGGTTGTTGTTTCTTTTTGTAACCGCCACATTGCTTAGTCTGAACTGGCTAGCCTTCATTTGGGCTGTGACGAACAACGCTGTTTTAGACTCAAGCCTTGGATATTTTATGAATCCATTAGTCAACGTTGCGTTCGGTCGAATTTTTCTCAAAGAACATTTGCGTCCTGCGCAACTAGCTGCTGTCGCTCTTGCTCTAGCGGGAGTGGTGGCGCTGACGGTGCAAGCTGGAAAAGTTCCATGGCTATCAATTTTTCTAGCCGTTACATTTAGCGCTTACGGGTTGCTTCGTAAAATGGCTCCAGTCGAGCCGTTGGTGGGTTTGTCTGTTGAAACGCTTTTGATGCTGCCATTTGCAGTGGGCTACTTGATCTGGACTCAGATGACTGGCGCACTTGAGTTTTTCAAAAATTGGAGTCAAGATGTTTTGGTGGCATTAGCAGGTCCAGTGACGACATTGCCACTTTTATGGTTTGCTGCAGCCGGAAAACGTTTGCAATATTCAACCCTTGGATTTTTCCAGTACATCTCGCCAACTTGCCAATTTCTACTTGCAGTTTTTATGTATCACGAAGTTTTTACTCGTGGTCACCTGTATGCGTTTGTCTGCATTTGGATTGCGCTCGGTATCTATCTGACTGATTCTTTGATGGAAGCGCGAAGAGCCAGATCAATTTCGAAATAACTAGCTGGCAAACCACTAGCACTGTCTCGACCGGGAAAAGTGGTCGGCTCGCCCGGTCCAGTCTCTAGAGTGGAAGTGCTTCCGGTTATACTAGGGACGCGTACCAGGTTTATTCATGGCAAAAAAATCTGTCGTTCTCTATTCGTTCTCGGCTCTCGTGGCTGCTTCTGCTTGCTTGCTTGCCACAAGCAGTATTGCTGTGCTTGCCACTCCGGCGGCGGTATCGTCGAGTTTCGAAGAGGGCGTCAGACTCTACGGACAGAAACAGTACAAGCAAGCTTTGCCTGTTTTTATGCAGTTTTTGGAAGCGAATCCGCGCAGTTCGGCTGCATACCTTTACATCGCCAATACCTGTTATGCGCTTCAGCAAGTCGATTCAGCCAATCAGACCTACCGAATACTCATTCAAAGTTGTCCTAACTCTAGTGAGGCTCAGTCTGCTCGCCAGTTTATGAATCTATTAGATGCTGCCAGCGCTCAAAGGTTGGATGCTTCGGTTAGTCGCGATTTGGCGTACTATTTACAGAAGTCTGTAGCAGGACAGCACGAATGTTGTGGCGAGTTATTCGGGAACATTTTGGGAACGCAAGATGATAAGTCTGAGAAAATGAAGATGGCTTTTCCGCAAACGATCAAATACTTGAAGGCAAAGTTGGGTGTATGACAAAACCGATTCTCATTCTTGACGATGATGTGCACTTTCGTAATTTAGTTGCGGGGTTGTTTCAAACGCGCGGCTATGAAGTATTTGAGTGTCGTACGACTAAAGAAGCGCAGACTGTTTTTGCCGAAACCGATCCTGGCCTGGCCATTGTAGATTACCGCTTACCAGAGTCTGATGGAATCACATGGATCAGCTGGTTGCGCGAGAGTGGCCGAAATTTTCCAGTCGTCTTTTGCTCTGGCACATGGTGCGACGAAAAGACATTCAACTGGCTGCGAAATATCTTGAGAGTATCTTTGATATTGCGTAAGCCGATTGTGCCTGAGTTATTTATTCAGCAGATCGAGAATTTGATGCCGCCACCGCCGGTGACTACGCCGAGAGACGAATTCACGATTATTCCGCCACCTAAGCCGAATCAATTTGTGGCACCAGTGACCGCTGAAGAATTGAAGCTACAAATTGAAAAGATTGACGCTGCCATTGCAAAGTCCAGTCCAGAATCACCTACGCACAATCAGCTTGTTTCAGTTCGTTCCAAGCTAGTCGTGCAGCAGATGTTGGCGGAGGCGAAACAGACTTATGCACTCGATTTACCGGTGCAGTGGCAAGCAATGTCGCAAGCGGTTGCACTGACACAAGCTGAGCCTGAAAACAAGATTGCGCTCGACGAGGCTATCCAACTTTCGCACCGTATACGGGGCACAGCTGGTGCCATGGGTTTCCGTGAAGCCGGAGATGCGGCAGGAAAAGTCGAAGACCTTCTGCGCCGATTCGATCCTTCAGACACGCTTACAGAAGTGCTGTGGACAGAAATCTTCCGCGCTCTGGCTGAAGGTGAAGTGTCGGTGCGCGGACTTTCGCTGGTGGTCGGTGGAAAGAAAACGGAGACGACAAACTTTGTCTCCAATGTTCTTTTCCTCTGCCGGCAGGAACATTATGAAAAACAGCTCGAAGAACTGGCGAATGCGAAAATCGAAGCTTTAGTTTGCGATACTGTTGAAAGTGCACGCACACTCGTTAAGAGTCGAAGAGTAGATGCGGCGGTTTTTGATTTGACAGCAGCTGATGATGCTCAAGTTTTTCAGCTAGCCACTCAAATTCGCGAGTCAACACCTGGAAAGCCAATCGGGCTTGCTTTCATTTCGGCAGGTCAAAATGCGCCTGATGAAGGTGCATTAGCTTACGCGGGCAGCTCGGCTTTTTTGTGGAGTCCTGTGCCGGCTATAGACCTCGTAGAGAACGTGCAGAGGTTGACGCGACTCGGGGGTGGTGGCGGCAGACCCAAAGTGTTGACGGTCGACGACGATGATGCGTTGACCAATTTTATTCAAAAAATTCTTGGTGGCGAGAACATCGAAGTAGAGGCTCTAAACAAGCCGATTCAAATTCTCAATACTGTCGAGCAATTCCAACCGGATTTGATTTTGCTCGATGTGATGATGCCTGGTTTGAGCGGATACGATGTTTGCCGTCTGCTGCGCGCCACAGACAAGTGGTCCCAGGTGCCGATTCTGTTTTTAACGTCGCGCAGTGATGCCGATGGTCGTGCCAGTGCGTTCCAGGCCGGTGCCACCGACTTTCTCAGCAAGCCGATCTTAGCACCAGAATTAGTGGCACGCGTTCGCGCTCACATCAGTCAGAGTCAGCGCAATGCGGGTGACAAAGGTAAAGATGGTTTGGTAGATCGCAAGGAATTTATCGAGTCTGCCAGATCGATGATTGCCGCTTGTAAATCAGGGCAGAATGACATAGCTCTCTGTTTAATGCTGGTGGATGATTTGCTCAACCTCAGTATCGCTCATGGACTCAATGGTGCAGAGGCGGTAGAGCAAACGCTGGGAGAATTGCTGCGCGTTCACTTTAAAGCTGAGGCTCTGCGTGCTCGATGGGGCGAGGGTGGATTCGCACTGGCCGTGCCAGGAGAAAGTCGAGCCACGATCAGCGAAGCTATGCAAAAAATGTCGGATGAGTTTAGTTCCATCGTCTTTGCAAATGAGCAACAAGTAGCTTTCCGGGCTTCTTTCAGCGCTGGGCTATCTGGTGTGCCGGGCGATGAACTGACGATCGAAAATCTGATGAATATGGCTAACATCCGCATGTCACGCGGACGTCAGTTGAAAGCTGGAACCATCGTTTCGGTCGGTACTTAGTTAGTTCTTATTAGCAGTGCTTGCTTGAAGCAGGTCGCCGCCGAGATTTTCGACGAACGAAAACATTTCGCTTGCGGCATTCATGAGGGGCTCGACTTGTGGCTCTTGAATGTCGAATGAATTTATTCCATTGACGAAATGCTGCCAGTGTTTTTGAAATTCTGGACCGTAAGGATCGAAGTAGATGCAACCGCCATCTTCAAAACCAAAGGATTTTTTCAGCGTGCTTGCAATGAACTTGCCACCATGTTTGCTTCCAAGCAGCACATAGTGGAATCCGAGAAGTGCAATTGGATTTTTCTTTGCTACTTCATCAATTCTCTTCAACATGCGACCGGTGATATCGACGGGTTTTACCGAGTCGGGATCGACACCGAGGGCTTTCAGATCTTTCTTCAAAAATTCAGTTTGGAGTTGTTCTGGAGAGACAACTGCTCCCATGTAAGGTTGACTCGACATCGCTTTTTCTAGAGCTTGATGCGTGAGAAATAGCTGACTCACATACTGCGTATAGAGCGGTTTTGATAAAGTTCCGGAGCCGAGTTCTTTCTGGAACTCATGTCCTTCGGCTGAGTTGTGAGCACTTCTGGTGCTCTCCTTAAGCTGCAATGCGATCGTAGACATGACAGATCTTGCTCCTGGCTTACGTTGACCAAAGGACATGGGGTGTACTGGTCGAACTATTCTCTCAGATTTAATGCCCTCGCAGATCCGTCGATTCGTCGTCTGAGGTTGAAGAGCCCGTGCAGCCAGATACGGTGGACTTCCGAAGCATGTTGACTATTGTGAACGGTTTGGTCGTTCAACTAGCGTTCGCACTAGAATGAAATGCCGATAATCGCGTACGATACAGGGTCCAAACCGTTCGCTGGTCGAGCTTAACAATTATGCCAAACCCTGAAACAAGTCAAGCATCCAAATACGCGCCCCCGAATATGCTCAGTCAATCACGCGTCACCATCGAAAATGTGCAGCCGCAGGTGGATGAGGGCACTTTTCCATCAAAACGAGTAATTGGCGAGAAGGTGCGAGCCACTGCCAGCATCCACACAGACGGGCACAACGCAATCGGCGCTACCTTGCAATATCGCAAAACTGGTGAATCTGACTGGCAAGAGACACCTATGGAGCTCAAACAGCCAGGGCTCGACCTCTTCGAGGGCGTTTTCGAGGTAACTGAGCTTGGCTACTATGAATTCACGATCTCTGCCTGGATCGATGCTTTCACCAACTGGAGCCGTGACACAAAGAAAAAACTTGCAGCAGGGCAAGATGTCACGCTGGAATTAACCGAAGGCGCGGTTCTCATCAATGATGCAATCAAAGATGCTCCCGCGAGCGCTAGAGAAGACTTGGCGAAGTACGCAGCCATGCTCGATACATTCGAGTATCAGCTCGTGCTACAAAGTGCCGCTCTCCATGACCTGATGCACAAATACAGCCGTCGCGGGCGAGTGCGAGAGTACAACAAAATTCTCAGCGTTATGGTCGAGTCTGAGCGCGCACTGTATGGCGCATGGTATGAGCTTTTTCCACGTTCGGTGACCAACAAAAAGGAAAAGCACGGCACCTTCAAAGATGTCATTGCTCATTTACCCTATGTGCAAGACATGGGTTTCGATGTAATTTATTTGCCCCCGATTCATCCCATCGGTAAGGCCGCTCGCAAAGGTCCTAACAATACTCTGACACCAGGTCCGAACGACGTTGGCAGTCCATGGGCGATTGGCGCGAAGGAAGGCGGGCACAAGGCTATCCATCCTGAACTAGGCTCTCTAGCTGACTTTCACGAATTGATCAACGCTGCGGCAGTGCGTGGTATTGACATCGCCCTCGACATTGCTTTCCAGTGTTCACCAGATCATCCATATGTAACTGAGCATCCTGAGTGGTTCTATCGTCGTCCAGACGGCTCGATTCGCTGCGCGGAAAATCCGCCCAAGCGTTACGAAGACATTTATCCAATCGATTTTGAATGTGAAGATTGGGAAGCCCTGTGGGAAGAACTGAAAGATGTTGTTGTCTATTGGGCTCAACAAGGTGTGAAAGTGTTTCGTGTCGATAACCCACACACCAAGCCTTATCCTTTCTGGCACTACTTGATTCGCGAAGTAAAACGAGTTTTTCCGGAGACTGTATTTTTGTCGGAGGCGTTTGCCAGGCCGAAGGTGATGGCCTATCTTGCAAAATGCGGATTCTCGCAGTCCTACACATATTTCACTTGGCGCAACAATAAAGAAGAGCTCACCACTTATTTCAATGAACTCTACAATAGTGAGCTCGCCGATTATTTGCGACCAAATCTTTTTGCCAACACTCCGGATATTTTGCCCGACTTCCTGCAATACAGTGGTCGCTCTGGATTTATGATCCGAGCCGCATTGGCTGCCACTCTTGGCGCAACATATGGAATCTATGGACCTCCGTTTGAACTCTGCGTTACTGATTCAATGCCGAATGCGGAAGAATACAAAGACTCAGAAAAATACGAAATTCGTACATGGAATCTCGAAGACCCGCATTCAATCAAAGACTTCATCACTCGGTTGAATAAGATCAGAAGATCAAATATCGCACTGCACGCTAATCGCAATCTCAAGTTTTTGAACATCGACAATCGAGAAATGATTGCCTATACCAAGAGCACTGAAGATGGTGCCAACACAATCTTGGTGGTAGTCAACCTGGATCCGCATCACACCCAGTCTGGATATCTTCAAATTCCATTTGCTGAGCTTGGTGCCGATCAATCTTTCCAAGTTCATGACTTGATCACCGGAGTTCGTTTCTTTTGGACAGGTGACACTAATTTCGTACAATTGGATCCACAAGTTTCGCCGGCTTACGTTTTCAAAGTATTGCGTAAGCTGAAATCGGAACGTGATTTTGACTATTTTGCGTAGGGAGCACTGGTGAGTAATCTAGAACTTGAACCGCTTTGGTACAAAGACGCTGTAATTTATCAGTTGCACATAAAGTCGTTCTTCGACAGCAATGATGATGGCTATGGCGATTTCCAGGGGCTGATCAACAAGCTGGATTATTTGCAAGAGCTAGGTGTGGACACCATCTGGCTGTTGCCATTCTATCCCTCGCCACTGCGCGATGATGGCTATGACATTGCAGACTACGAGGGGATTAACCCAGTTTACGGCGACCGCAAAGACTTTCGTAACTTTGTTCGCGAAGCACATCGTCGCGGGTTGAAGGTCATAACAGAACTGGTGATCAACCATACTTCCGATCAGCATCCATGGTTCGATGCATCGCGGAAGGCACCAGCGGGCTCAAGCAAACGTGATTATTATGTTTGGAGTGATACTGACAAAAAATACGAAGATGCTCGCATCATTTTTACCGATTCGGAAAAATCCAATTGGACGTGGGACGCTACTGCCCAACAATATTATTGGCACCGCTTTTTCTATCATCAACCAGATCTGAATTTCGACAATCCGAACGTTCGACGCGCCATTATCAAAATCATGAAGTTCTGGCTCGACCTCGGTGTTGATGGAATGCGACTGGATGCCATTCCATACTTAATCGAGCGCGAAGGCACCAACTGCGAAAATTTGCCTGACACTCACACCGTTTTAAAAGAAATGCGTAAAGTGTTGGATGAAGAATATCCAGGAAGAATTTTTCTGGCCGAAGCGAATCAGTGGCCATCGGAAGTTATCCAATACTTTGGCGATAGTGATGAATGTCACATGGCGTTTCACTTTCCTGTCATGCCACGCATCTACTTGGCTGTGCATCAGGAAGACCGGCATCCGATGACTGAAATTCTCAGACAAACGCCGGATATTCCACATGATTGCCAGTGGGCAATGTTTTTGCGTAACCATGATGAATTGACGCTCGAGATGGTCACTGACGAAGAGCGTGACTATATGTACAACGCGTACGCCCACGATCCGCAAATGCGAATCAATGTCGGTATCCGAAGAAGACTGGCTCCTCTACTGGATTACAGTCGCGACAAAATTAAACTACTGAACAGCATACTGTTCTCGATGCCTGGAACTCCGATCGTCTATTACGGCGACGAGATTGGCATGGGCGAAAATATCTTCCTTGGCGATCGTCACGGTGTGCGCACTCCGATGCAATGGAACGGTGACAGAAACGCAGGGTTCTCAAAAGCTGTATTCGCTAAGCTCTATTCAGCACCGATTATGGATCCCGTCACCGGCTATCAGTCAATCAATGTGGAGTCGCAAGATCTCGATCCTTCTTCACTGCTCAATTGGATGCGTTCGATTATCAAACTGCGCAAACAACACAAAGTCTTTGGTCGAGGAACTATCCAACTGCTCTATCCGGAAAACCGAACGATTCTTGCATACACGCGATCTTTCGAAGGCGAAACAGTCCTTTGTGTGGCAAATCTTTCACGTCATCCACAATCAGTCAGTTTAGATCTACCTGAATTTGCAGGTGTGACACCAATCGAGATGTTTGGTCTGGTGCCTTTTCATCCCATTACAGAAGATAAGTACACCCTCACTCTTACGGGGCATTCTTTCTACTGGTTGCAGTTAGCGACGCAGAAAGCGAACCCATTTACAGATACAGCGCCAACATCAGCAAAGGGTGCCGAGCCGGTCAATACTTATGCAGTCGAATCAGTTTCTTCGATCGGTAAGGTGCTGACTGGTCCATTTAGAAAAGTCCTGGAAAACAGAATTTTGCCAACTTTTGTACGAGGTCAACGCTGGTTTGGAAAGAAATCCAAGGATGTCAGCCTCACAAGAGTCAATGATTGGATCGATCTTTCGACAGCAACTGGGTTGCAGTCGGGCATGCTGGTTCTCGAAATTCACTACGGTGACGGAGAGATGGATCTCTACAACATGTTTGTTGCGCTTGACCCGGTGGCTAACGATGTCGATGCAACTTCAAGTGCAACACCTGCCAAACCGAACTATACTGCTATCGCTGAATTGACCGATAAAGAACGAAAAGCGATTTTGTACGATGCGTTGGACAATGAAAAATTCAACGCAGCCTTGCTTGAGTACATATCCGATGACAAACGCATTCGAGGACAAGTTGGATTCGTCGAGTCATACAAACTTCCTGCATTCGACTCGATCGTTGCTAAGGGAGAAGTTGCTAGCCCTGTCAAACGAGTGGAGAGCGAACAAAGCAATTCGTCGATAATCTTTGGCAATCGATTTATTCTCAAGTTGTTCAGACACCTCGAGCCAGGAATTAATCCTGACTATGAGATCTCACGTTATTTAACGGAAACCTCGCCTTTCTCACAAGTGCCTGCAGCGGCTGGTGTATTGGGTTACACGAATCCGCGACTGGCAACGCTCTACACGCTCGGATTGCTGCAAGAGTACGTGCAGAATCAGGGTGACGCCTGGACGTACACTGTCGCGGAGTACCGCCGATATTACGAGCGCTGCAGCAGCAAGTCGGTATTGCTAGCCAAGGTTACACCACCTTCGGTGCCGCTGTCTGAATTGGTGAACATCGAGCCACCACAGGAAGTTCTAGAACTTCTCGGCGTCTACATGAAAGATGCCGCCAAGTTGGGCGCGCGCACTGCCGAGATGCACATTGCTCTCGGCAAACAATCCGAGCTGACGGCGTTCCAGCCAGAGGAATTGACTCGCAACGAGCTCATCGATATCTCTGCTTCGATGCGATATGACGTTGTAAAAGTCTTCAAGCTGTTGGAAAAAATGATGCGTACGGCAGAACCAGATTTGGTGCAATCGATTAAATCGCTTCTGTTGTTCCGACCGAAAGTGGTCGATCTGTTAGATCGGTTGGCGACGATCAACCAGGCATTGATCAAGATTCGCTGCCATGGCGATTATCACCTGGGTCAAGTGCTCTACGCCGATGCTGATTTCTTTATTCTCGATTTTGAGGGAGAGCCTTCGAAACCTCTGGAACAGCGCATAGCAAAGCAGACTCCGTTAAAAGACGTGGCTGGCATGTTGCGGTCGTTCAGTTATGCGACTTATGCTAGCTTGTTCCTCTTTACTCATAATCGTTCTGACGACCTGGAAGCATTTTTGCCCTGGGCTAAGGCCTGCGAGGCCTGGTCATCTGCATCGTTCCTGAAAGGATATCTCACGGCGATAGAGGGATCGTCTCTGGTGCCCACGGACAAAGGTGAATTCTTCCGGGCATTGTTGCCGTTTGTGCTCGATAAAGCGTTCTATGAAATCTTGTATGAGGTCAACAATAGACCTGACTGGCTGCGCGTGCCTGTGAATAGCGTGCTCGAATATTTGAAGGCTGGGGCCTTCTATAGTGAAGAAAACTGAGGTGGTATCACATTACGTGATGAGTGAAGGGGAGTGCAATGATCGACACTGAAGCAGCTTTGATTACTGAGTACGATGTCCATCTGTACGCAGAGGGCAATCACTACAGAATTTACGAAAAGCTAGGCGCACATCCTTACGAGGTGAAAGGCAAAAAGGGAGTTCACTTTGCTGTCTGGGCCCCGAGCGCAGAAGGCATTTCAGTTATCGGCGATTTCAACGAATGGAAAGCCGATGCCAACCCGATGAAACCCATTGCTGGTTCGGGAATCTGGGCTACTTTTGTACCAGGGCTGAAAGAAGGCGCAACCTACAAATATTACGTCAAAGGCGCTAACGGTTACCGCGCCGAAAAATCAGATCCATTCGGTTTTGCATCTGAAGAGCGACCAAAAACTGCTTCAGTTGTTTGGGAAATGGATAAGTATAAGTGGAATGACAAAAAATGGATGGATACGCGAGCTGGCAAAAATGGGCTCGAAGCGCCAATATCCATCTATGAGATGCATCCTGGTTCCTGGATGCGAGTGCCAGAAGAAAACAATCGCTGGCTCACTTATCGCGAACTTGCTGACAAATTGAGCAAGTATTTGAAAGAGATGAATTTCACGCACGTAGAATTGATGCCGCTTGCCGAGCATCCATTGGATCTCTCGTGGGGCTATCAAGTCGTCGGTTATTTTGCTCCTACAAGCAGATTCGGAAGTCCTGATGATTTTGCATATTTCGTCGATGTGATGCACCAAAACGGTATCGGTGTAATCGTTGATTGGGTTCCATCGCACTATCCTAAAGATGGGCATGGACTGGGCAATTTCGACGGGACTCATTTGTATGAACACTCAGACGAACGTCAGGGTGAACATAAAGAATGGGGCACATACGTCTTCAACTATGGTCGCTACGAAGTTAGCAACTTCCTGATCAGCAACGCGTTGTTCTGGCTCGAAAAATATCATATCGATGGACTGCGGGTTGATGCAGTGGCTTCCATGTTGTATCTCGATTACGGTCGCAAAGATGGCGAGTGGCTGCCGAATCAATATGGTGGCAGAGAGAATATCGAAGCAATCAATTTCATGAAGCGCTTAAATGAACGGGTTTATCTCGAACATCCAGACGTGCTTGTGGTGGCAGAAGAATCAACTGCCTGGCCGCAGGTATCGAAACCGACGTATCTCGGTGGGCTTGGCTTCGGCTTGAAGTGGGACATGGGTTGGATGCATGACACTCTGCAATACATGCAGAATGAGCCAATTCACCGTAAATATCACCACAATAAACTAACGTTCAGAGGACTCTATTCTTACTCTGAAAACTTCGTTCTGGCGCTCTCGCACGATGAAGTTGTGTACGGAAAGAAATCGTTGATCTCTAAAATGCCTGGAGACGATTGGCAAAAATTCGCCAACTTGAGACTTCTTTTCGGATACATGTACACCATCACTGGCAAGAAGTTGATCTTCATGGGCGGTGAATTCGGTCAGTTCAACGAGTGGTATCACGAAGCCAGTTTAGATTGGCACTTGCTCAATAACCCACTCAATCATGGCTTGCAGGCTTGGATGAAGGATCTGAACAAGGTCTATCAGGATGAGAAGGCATTGTACGAATTGGATAAGGATGGAAACGGTTTCGAGTGGATCGATTGCACCGACTACGAACAAAGCATCTTCACCTACATGCGAAACGCTCGCGATCCGAAGAACAACCTTGTTGTCGCATGCAATTTTACCCCAGTGCCACGCCACAATTACATGGTTGGCGTTCCACACGGTGGGTACTGGAAGGAAATTCTAAACAGTGATGCAGTCGCTTATGGTGGCAGCGGTCAGGGCAATCTAGGCGGTATAGAGGCTAGCCCGGTATCCTTCCACGGACGCAGGAATGCACTAGTTATGACACTTCCGCCTCTTGCAATGGTCGTGTTTAAAGCACAGCCCGAATAGCGAGCAAACTTATAGTTCATGCTCCTTTCAGAGATTGATTGGCAAAAAGTATTTGGTCACTTTTAGTCTACGCTTGTATGTCGACTGAATATGACCATGATATGCGCAGAAAGAAAGAAATTTTCATGATCTGCATCATTCAGCAATTGTCGACTATCCTAGACGTTGATTGGCTGCTCATCTGGGACTGTAAGTGACTTGTTCTTCGGCACGAATAAAAGCTCTAGCGACGCTCGCTGTTGTCTTGTCGGCTAATTTTACTCCTTTAGTTTCCATGCCTGGCGAAGCTGCCACCGAACCAACTTCCGAGACAACATCTAAATCAACAGCCCAGCTAACTTCGAATGAATCAATTCCAGTAAGTGGTTCAGGCAAAGACTTCACATCCGGCAGTGATTTTAAGGCAGGACCTGTTACCGATGACGACAAGCTTTTAAAGCCGGTAGCAAAGGACGCAAAAAATCCGGTCGATAACAGTACCTCTAAACTCAGTCCGAATTCTCAACCTGAAAAGAAAGAGGGCACGACGGAGGCGGCGTCAGATCAGCCTCAACAGTCAGGCAAGAAAAAGGCGAAAAAACCAATTCCGTATGACGCCGACGAGATCGAATCTAGCGATCGAAGAAATTATGATGTCACCATCAACAACAAAGGACCGATATCCATCGGTGCCGTAAAAGTGGCAAAGGATCTGCAGATGCTCGATGAGATTGCAGAATTGAATGAACTCAAAAAGTCGAAGGTATATGTTCCGGGGCAGAGAGTGCGAAACCTCGAGGTGATTTGCGTTCGGCAAGATCTCGACGAAAACATACTAAGTGCCTTTTTTGCCACAAGAAGGGTGGTATCAGAGTTGGACCGACAGGTAGCGGGTTACGATGCGGTTGCGCGTGTACTAGAAGAAAAGCGCGATCAAGCAATTCGAAATAACACTATTTTGAACTTCACCAGCGGCGGTGCATTAGCGATGACGCAGGGAGCGATCTCAATTGGCACGCCGATGAAATATCAGAATGCCGGAAACGAACTTGGCGCGATTGCCGGTGCCTTAACCACGGTCATAGGTGCCTACGCCCTCAAACTTCAAGGTGGTGGAAAGCGAAGCTCAGAGCGCGATCCGAACATGTTAGCCCCGATATTCGGTCTGCTTCCCAACGAACCTAACAAATACCCGGTGGTTGTTTGGGATTATTTGAGTGATTACGAGCCTGGTCAGAAAAAGACGCGGCGCGAACAATTAATCGACCGCTGGGTAAAGTTGAACTACATCGAACCACTGAACAAACCATCCAGCAAAAAGCACCTGCAAGAGTTAGCTGGTACCATTCCGCTAGATAAAGCCGTCAGTATCGACCTTCTTCGAGATCGAATTCCGATGCTGCAGGACGTCCGCGCCACCGTTGCCGGTGTGAACGAGTATTTGGATGAGATCCTAACCTTTGTACGACAACCCTGATTTGTCAACCCTAGTGGGTTTGAGCTTAAAGGTTCTTGTCCAATTGCAAGAGCACTATACTGCGTGCTTTCAGTGTGAAGCGTTTTGACATTGGGAATGTCGCTTTCTTGATAGTTTCGGAAGTGTCCAAAATAAGACGCCAGAAGTCACCTGCGTCGTGCGAAGGCAGGAGGAATGGCACGTCTTCGTGGTGCGAATTGAAGAGAAGCAAGACAGTATTGCCGTGGACAGTTTTTCCGAGTTTGTCCGTTTCCACTAATTCGCTGCCTTCCAGAAGTACTCCGAGAACGCGTTTGCTTGCGTCTGTCCAGTCCTTCTCTTCCATAGGCTTGCCGTCAACGTTGAGCCAGAAAATGTCCTTGGTAGCGCCGTCAGCACCTGAACCTTTGAAGAACGTTTTTCGGTGAATGACCAGTTGCTCTTTTCTGATCGTAATTAGCTTTTGCACAAATTCGAGGAAGCCCTTATCGTCGTCATTCAGATCCCACTGATACCAGCTTATTTCGTTGTCCTGACAGTAAGCGTTGTTGTTGCCCTTTTGTGTGCGACCCAATTCGTCTCCACCGCTGAGCATCGGAACTCCGAGTGATAGGAGCAAGAGCGCCATGAAATTTCGCTTTTGCTGATAACGAAGTTTGATTATGTTTGCATCATCGGTGTCGCCCTCTGCGCCACAGTTCCATGAGTTGTTGTGGCTTTCGCCATCGCGATTGTCTTCGCCGTTTGCGAGGTTGTGTTTTTCGTTGTAACTCACCAAATCGGTCAATGAGAAACCGTCGTGGCAGGTGACGAAGTTGATGCTGGCGTGTGGTTTTCTTCCACTATGTTCATACAGATCGCTGCTGCCGGTCATACGTGATGCCACCTGCCCTAGTTGACCGAAATCACCTTTGACGAATTGACGCATCGTGTCGCGATATTTTCCATTCCACTCAGTCCACAGAACCGGAAAGTTTCCGACCTGATATCCGCCCGCTCCCAAATCCCATGGTTCTGCGATCAGCTTCGTCTGGGAAATAATTGGATCTTGTTGGATGACATCGAAAAATGCGGAAAGGTTGTTCACGTCATACAACTCTCTCGCCAGTGCGCTGGCAAGATCGAATCTAAATCCGTCAACGTGCATTTCCTGAATCCAATAACGCAGTGAATCCATGATCAGTTGGATGACTCTCGGGTGCACCATATTCAGTGTGTTTCCACAACCCGTGTAGTCCATGTAATAGCGATGGTCTTTTTCAACCGTGCGGTAGTACGAGAAGTTGTCCACACCGCGGAAGGACAGCGTCGGACCCATGTGGCTGCCTTCGACAGTATGGTTGTAGACCACGTCTAGAATTACTTCGATGCCCGCAGCGTGCAGAGCACGCACCATCATTTTGAACTCTTGTACGTTTTCGTTTGGTCCTTTCATTGAAGAGAAACGTGTATCAGGAGCGAAAAACGATAAGGTGTTGTAGCCCCAGTAGTCAGTCAGACCGCGTTCGATAAAGTTTCTGTTGTTTGTGCGGTGATGCACCGGCATCAGTTCGATCGCGGTGACACCAAGGCTGGTGAGATGGTCGATCACTGGCGCACTAGCAACGCCCGCATAAGTACCACGCAACTCTTCGGGCACGTCTTTGTTCAACATGGTCAAACCTTTGACATGTGCCTCATAGATGATCGTCTTGTTCCACGGTGTCTGAGGCAGTTTGTCTTCACCCCAGATGAAGGATGGGTCGATGACTGCGGCGAGAGGCGCATAGGCGGCGCTGTCTCGTTTATCCATGGAGAGGTCAAGCTCTTTGCTGCCGATCTTGTAGCCAAAGAGCGAATCGTCCCAGCGCACAGAACGCGGCACCGATTTCGCATAAGGGTCAACTAATACTTTATTCGGGTTGAAGCGATGCCCTTTATCAGGATCGTATGGACCGTAGACGCGGTAGCCGTAAAGCTGACCAGGTCTGATGTCACGGACGAACCCGTGCCAAACGTGTGCATTGTATTCGGGAAGCGTGATTCTATGCGTTTCATGCGTAGAGTCGAGAGAGTCGAAAAAGCATAATTCGACTTTGGTCGCGTTCTCTGAGAACAACGCAAAATTGACTCCCAGCCCGTCCCACGTCGCGCCGAGTGGATACGGCTTTCCTTCTGATACTTGCATAGACCTTGGCTACCTACTAAATGACTATGTGGTCGTTGTTATTATCGCAACTGGGAAGCTGTTAAACACATCAGACACCTTAAGAACATTGTCTGAGTTGTTTAAGATTTGCATGGTGAAACAATCAACCAGATTGCGGCCAGTCAGTTCTGATGGTAGGGAAATCATCGTATCGCCCCATACATGTTCGCCTGAACCAGATGACAGTATGTCGAACACGTTTAATTCGTTCAGTTTTGCTGAACCATCGGCTTTCAGTAGAGTTGATACCAATCTTGGTACCACGGTGATTGACCAGTTGCCTTCGAATTCCCTAGCAAATGCGATGATGTGTTGATCGGCAGGGCCATTCACGTCGAGCGGGATATAGCGCCCTTTCGTGTAGATGCTATCGAATTGTTTGCGACAAGCCATAGCGGCTGCGGCAATCAGTAATTTGCAGCTGCCATCTTCGATTTCGTTCAGACAACTCTTCAAAAAGTCGGCTTGCTTCGAAATTACCTGGTCTGACGCGATAACTCCGATTTGAATGTGCTTGCTGACCCGATTGAGCATGTGCGCGCGTTCACCGAAATCTACCGGTCTGCGGTTGTCGGGGTCGACCAGGCTAAAATCAAAGATCTCATTGCCTTGATAAATATCTGGAACGCCTGGAGAGGTGAATTTGAGCGCTGCTTGTGCGAGGCTGTTGATCAATCCGAGTGGATAGAATGAATTGTGGAATTGCACGAAGTCATCTAAAAACGGATTTGTTTGCGACACAGTCAAAATCTTTTCGATGAACGAAGTCAAAGCATTTTCGTACTCGGTGTTTTTGTTTACCCAGCTTGTGTGAGATTTTGATTCTCGCGCTGCTTTGAGGATGTACTCGATTACCCTGGTTTTAAACGGTTCCACCCAATCAGTGCCTGAAATACCAGTTGGGCATGCACCGACCAATGTCTGATAGATCAAATATTCGTCGTTCGCATCTGGAAGTTGCTCTTCGTCGACAATCATTTTGCGACTGCGATTCATGCGCGCCCACTGCGTCGTTTTCTGCTCCCACAATTTTGGCAATTCTGAAAGCACTGCAAGACGAGCGCGAACATCTTCAGAACGCTTGGTGTCATGAGTTGATGAAGCCAGCATCTCGTAAGGGCGACGCACTTGTCGTTGCTGATTTTGATGGTGGAAGCTTGCTACAGTTATGCCGAAGCGATCGGGCTCTCCGCCGACCTCGTTGAGACAAACAAAGCGATTGAAGCGGTAGAAGAGAGTATCCTCAACACTCTTCGCCATTACCGGTCCGGTAAATTGCTGGAACTTCATGGCGATTGTTTGAATCGAATGTAAAAATTGCAGTGCTGGTTCGTCGTTTTCCGCAGGCACCTCGGCTGCTTCAAGGCAGAGCACATTGCGAACGAAGTCATAGACTTCGGGCGTGACAGCAGAACCAAATCGTTTAGCTAAACGTACCGCCCAATCGATGTATTGCCTGGCTGTTTTATCAACTTTCTTAGGTGTCACATAAGTTCTGTACACAGGAAAGTTGGTCACTATGTGTCGTAGCGCTTTGCGCAAGGAGTTTTGTGTAAAGTCTCTATATTCCCAACTAATTTCAGCGATTTGACTGAGTCTGTGAGCTAGCACGTGCAATTCGCTGGCCAGCACTGTATCTAGTATCAAGCCTTTACATTCTCTTTTTGCGCCTTCGTAGTCGACTACGCGTCCGATAAAAGCTTCGTAAGTCGATTCCAGGGCGTGCTCGTTTTCTGTTGACACGAATACATTGAGTAGACTGTTGAGGAATTCGTATCCTACCGTTCCATGAACAGCCCAATCGTCTTCGAGGTGCTCGAACGGAGCCAGAATCTTTTCGACCACGATATAGATCGGTAAAGTCTCTTTGCCAAGCCCCAAATCAGTTTCGGCAGGTGATGCAATTTTGAGACGCTCAGCCGCTTTCGACTGAAGCTGCACGAAGTAAGTTGCCGGATCAAACAGTCCATCTGGATGATCGATTCTCAAGCCGTCCAGTTTGCCTTCACCGATCAAGTTGAAAACCAGATCGTGCATCTCGCTGAATACACGCGGATCCTCCGTGCGTACTGCAGCGAGTTCGTTGATGTCGAAAAATCTTCTGTAGTTGATTTCGTCTGAGGCAACTCGCCAGAAAACCAGCCTGTATGCCTGTGCTTCAAGCAGCTTGTGCATGCGCTCGAAAGATTGTTTATCGTCCGGACGAACTTCAAATTCAGTCAGATTTTGTTGAATGAAGTTTGTTATTTCAGGATTTTGTTTGCAGAGGTTAGACAGACGATTTAACTGAACTTGCTTTTCGCGAACACGTCCGCTGAATTGTTGAGACTCTGTGTGAGAGGGCAAGGCAGCGAGGGCAGTGACTATGCTTTCGTATTCCATTACGTCGAGGTTGTTTTTGCCGAGCCGCTCTTTCAACACATCCAGGCGGTTGCCGAGCACCTGAGGATAAGTAGCCGGGTTGACTGGAAATTCGTTATCGTAATATCTGATGGCAAGCGAACCTGTGGTCGGTGTAAATTGCAGTTTGAAATGTCCACCTTTCAAGATGGCACCGTAAGATTCGCCAAGCACGGGCAATGTAACTTTGCCGTAAAGTTCTGGTTTGACTGGGGTCCAGTCGATGTCGAAATAATCTACATATATTGACGCTGGGCCATTTTCTAGAACGTCCATCCACCAGTGATTGACTTTGCCAATACCCATGTGGTTGGGCACAATATCCAGTATCAGTCCCATCCCGTGTTCGTGCAGCTTGGCGACAAGCTTCTCGAGTTCGTCCGGCGTTCCAATTTCAGGATTGATTTGCTTATGGTCGATGATGTCGTAGCCATGCATGCTGCCAGGACGCGCTTTCAGAAATGGTGACGCGTAGCAGTGGCTTATGCCAAGTTTGGCGAGGTAGGGAACCAGCTTGGCTGCATCTTTAAAAGTGAACTCTTTGTTGAACTGAAATCTGTAGGTCGAGCCAGGCAATTGCCTAGTGGCTTTCGAGTCATCAGCGATCGAATTTTGTTCGGCGGTCCTTGGTCTTGATTTGTTTAAATCGCGCAAGAGCTTTTCCAAATTTGGCTCGTCTTGCAGGTTTTCTACATCTTGATTCAATTTGGCGCGCCAATCAAGCGGAATCGGCTCGCTTGTATCGTGTAGGAAATTGATCAACGGCAGAAGCAACAATTTCGCTCTATCTGCTCTGAGCGATTTTAGATTGTCGTGATCCGTAACTATGTGCACTTCATCAGTATCTTCCTCGGAATCATCAGCCATCGGTGTGCTGATTTCATCTGATGTGGAAGTGACTGTGGCGCTCCCAGACTGATTAGTCCAGGAGTCCGGACCGGCGGCGTCGAGCCGGTTTGGCTGCTCAATGACGAGAGTAGAGAAGTTTTGTTTGTCCAGGCAAAAATCGATTACCGAATTCAATTGTAAATCAGCGTTCCATTGTACATACTCAAAGAATTCGATTCGTTCCAAATTTGATTGGGCAAATTCAACGGTACCGTCCGTGGTTAATCCGGAATACGCAGCAGTCCAGTTTTTCCATCCCGGCGCCTTAACGGCACCGCCTTGCTCGAGCTTCTCTTTTAAAGCTTCGAACAATGCAAACTCGCGCAGAGATTGCCCCATGCGTTTTTGGAAAGCTCTGAATTCGATCGCTCGCTCTGTGTTCGTGCCTAAATGAACTTCGCGGAAATGCTGATAACAAAGTTGTAGGACAGATAATTTAGTCGAAAGCACAGCACTGAAGTTGACGAGCAATTCAGCTCTCAGGCTAGCCAGTGTGGCTTGAAATGCGGGAGCCAACACGTGGCGGTGGATCTCATCCGATTCAATGTAATCTGGAACCAACTCAACATCTATGTATGCAGGGTTTATAAACGAGCGGGAAGCAAACAAGACTGCGTTCCAATCGTCGGTCGAACAAATAGGTTGAATTGGTTCGATGGAGATAACGTGCGCTTGTTTGTTGTTAGCGTAGTTGGCGATGTTTTTCAAATCAGTAAAATCACCGATACCCCAGTTGCGTTTGGAGCGGATTGATGCGGCGCGCACGTGCAATCCCCATTGCTTCTGTTTCGTTGATGGACGAGCTGTGACTGTGCTTCTCAATTGGACTCCTTATTTCTCGATCAACCAGAGCACCGAATATGGTGGCATATTGTTCGGGTTGACTGCCTTCGCATCAATCTTGTGGGTGTAGAGGATGTTTAGATTTCCCATTTCTATCTGTTCTGAAAGTTTCTGTTCACTGTTTGTCAGGTTTTGTGTGCTGTCCGACAGATTTAAAGCAACGGCGAGAACTGGCTTTTCAGCAGCACTCCATATAACCGTCAAGATCTCGCCTTCTACCAGCGCTTTTCCTGACGTGATTTTGTCCATCACTGTAACTACTGTTTCTTCGCGCAACTTAAGCAACGATTGGATCAGCTGATAGTGCTGGCGATGAATCGGCAGGTTTAAATCAGACCACACAAGTTTCGACTGCTGGAAAGTTTTGGGAGTGCATGGGTCTGGAATTTTGTGGCGAGTCTCTGGATTCGAGAATTCGGGGAATTTGGCAAATTCGTTTCTGCGGCCTTCTGTAACAAGGGGAGCCAATTCAGGACCTAAATCGCAGAAGTACATGAACGGTGTCTTCGCTGCCCATTCTTCTCCCATAAAAAGTAGAGGGATGCTAGGCGCAAGAAGTTGAACTACGGTGAGTGCTGTCAAAATATTATCGTTAGAAATAGATGCAATTCGATCGCCGAAGGCACGGTTTCCAACTTGGTCGTGATTCTGGATGAAGGATACAAATGCATTAGGCGGCAGGTGATTGCTCTTTTCGCCTCTGAGCTCTCCATGCCGAAGTTCGGATGGATCGTTTTGATAGATAAATCCTTCAGACAGGGCTCGCCCTAAAAGCGCGAGGGTATTTTCGCCACCTGTGTTTTGTACGTAATCCGCATAGTAGCCACCGGATTCGCCCGTAGCTAACACGTGATAAGCGTGGTGGATGTCGTCATTCCACTGTGCTGCGTAGAGCTCAGGTTGCTTTGAATCGTCGCGTCCTAGAAACTTCGCAATGTTGTCTTCGTTTTCGAGGACGAGGTGTCTAACTCTGTTTCGACCCGGTCCATCTGCTACTCTTTTAGCTAATTCATCGAGAACATGAGTGTCAGAGTCGTCTTTAATTGCGTGCACCGCGTCGAGACGTAGTCCGTCAATGTTGAATTCTTCGAGCCAGTAGAGGGCGTTTTCGATGAAGAACTCTCGCACTTCATCGCGCCCCTCGAAATTGAGAGCAGCTCCCCACGGAGTCTTATGTTTGTCGGTAAAAAATTCTTTGGCGTATGCGTGCAGGTAGTTCCCCTCCGGTCCAAAGTGGTTGTAGACTACGTCGAGAAACACTTGGATGCCCTTGTGGTGCGCTTCTTGGACGAGACGCTTCAAATCATCCGGCGTTCCATATTCACTTTCAGGAGCGTATGGCAAAACTCCGTCATAGCCCCAACCAAATTTTCCAGGGAAGTCAGCCACTGGCATCAGCTCAATTGCAGTGATTCCCAGGTCTTTTAAATAGTCCAGCTTACTTACCACGCCAGCAAAAGTGCCTTCGGGTGTGAATGTGCCTACATGTAGCTCATAGAGGATGGTTTGGGACCAGGGCAACCCTTTCCAGTCAGTGTCAGTCCATTCAAAGGCTGTAGGGTCGACGACTTCGCTAAATCCGTGGACATCATCGGGCTGATAGCGAGAACCTGGATCTGGCACGGGAAGTTCATCATCGGTGACAAATTTGTACTTCATGCCTGGCTTGCCTTTGCCGGTGCCTACGAACCAGCCGTCTCCTTGAGCCTCTAAGGCAATGCTGGACTCATAATCACCATATGAAAGCGTGACTTGTACGGATTTGCAGCTAGGCGCCCAAAGTCTGAATTCGACTCTGCCGTTCTCTTTCAAAAGCGTGCCAAAACGCATGCTGTGTGAGCGTTTCACTGTGGCTGTTCTGGTTGAGACGGGCTGAGTTTGTTGTGACATTTAGAGTTTGGTTCCACCGACGGTTTGTAGATGTAAAAAGATATCAGATCTGCCTCTAAAGCCAATATTATTTGAGCCCTTTGCAAACCTTTGGTAACTCAAAGTAGACATTTTTTGAGTGGAGTATAATGTCTACGGAGATTTGTATGGCACCAAAACTTTTTCGAATCACCAGACGCATCATCATTTTTGTGATGATCTGTTGGCTTGGTAATATGTTGTGGAAGAATCACACGACACCTCACTACGAGACGCCAGCTGCGCCGCCGAAGACCGGGGTTTCGAATGCTGAAACTTCGATTGAGCCTAAGTAGACTGAGCCGATTTTTCGTGCTTAGCTGACCGTTCCACATTCTTTTCGAAGGCTTCGAGCGCTTCTTTCAATGTCTTATTTAAGTGGCTGGCATCTTCGTCGCTGATTTGGTCTGGAGATAGAAGGGTGTTCACCATGAGAAAACCGCGCTTCGTTTGAGCTGCACACATCGTCGGTTTATTTCTCAAATGGATGGTGCCAATCCCAATCAATTCTTTCTCTGCTAACGCATCAATAAGCAACACCAGTGGCTCTGCGGCACCGCTCTCTGGCAACAGCATAAACGATTTGTCGTAACAACCCGAATCGATTTCTTTCAGCGGCAGAAAGCCATGAATTTGCATTACGTGTTTGGCAGGCAGTGTCAACGATTTCAGATCGCCGAGGTCTTTGAAAAAATGTTGTTGCTGTGTGAACTGGTGAATTTTGAAATTTCGCTTTTCTCTGTTCTTCTCGCGTATTTCTGCGAAGGTCTCTCTGAGGGAATCAACCTCGCCTTCGGTTTCATCGGAGGGTAAAAGGAACGATGGAATGTTGACCATTCCGAAAGAGAACATTCCAGTCCAAGCCGATCGTGCCATTACAAACTCCCTTTTAACTAGACCTTTTTGACTTGCAGTAGCCTGTTTTCTACGAGAACACCGGCTGCGCGCCAGACTATGTACGAAGGACTATCCTTCATTTCGACAAAGATTTTTGTCAAACTCTTGTTTCCGTCAGCAAGCTTGATCAAAGTGCGCATGACGGCGAGTTCGTCTTTTGTCACTTCGCGATCTTCCTGCAATCTCAGCCAGCGGTAGGCATTTTCGATACCCGGTACTGCACGCACCAGTAGTTCCATATTTGGTATCAAACGCTTGGCTGCGCGAACGTGGTCTTCTGCTAACGCGCCTTCCATCAAGATTCTTTCCAACGAATCGCCGATTTCTTGCCCAGCATTGTCGATGGCTGAATTCTGTCGTTGTTGGAAAGTAAATGTACCGGTTTCGAAGGTGACAACAAACTCGATGATTGCGGGATTTCCGTTAATCTTGTCGAGCTTCGCTTGCTTCGGCCGCCCCTTTTCCCAGCTGACGAGCAACTGTCTGCCCGTGTCGTCTTGAACGCTGAGTAGCCCAGTCTTCTGGCTTGTGGCAATGGATTGCAGTAGTCCTGCACAGTCCAATACTCCCAGTTCACCGCTAAACGCTGAACCTCGTTTGGAAGGTTTGAATCCGGCCGGCACCTTTTGGATATGGCAAATTTGATTTGGCCCCATTTGTTCGTTCAGATAGAGCAGTGCGTTTCTCGACTTCGCCACCATATCATCAGCGGTGATACCATCTTCAGGATAGGTCGAGCATCCGATCGATACGGTCAAGCCCTTTACACCGCCTGCCCACTGGTCTGTGGATTCCACCGCAGCGCGGATTTGCAACGCCAGCTCTAGCGCCTGGTTCATGTTGCAATCTTCCAGGATAGCTGCGAATTCGTCGCCCTGGTATCGAATTACGTAGTTGGCTGGATCAATAGATTGCTCCAGACGATCTTTGATATCGATGTTGTTTCGCAGAATGCGAGCCAATTCTTGCATCCATCGATCTCGAACATCAGAACCGTGATGTTGCAAGCTAGCATCGAGAAAATCTCCCGAGATCATCAACAAAGAGAACGGTTTGTTTTCGGTGCGAATCGCTCGTTCGATGACGTGCCCCATCAACTCCTGGAAGAACTGGCGATTACGTAGACCCGTCAATTGATCTGTCCAATCAGCTTCTTCTGCTTCTTCCAGAATCAGCAATTTATGGAAGAAGTTCGAAATTTGATCTCTGAAACGTTCGACCGATCTCAATTGATCGGCGTTCATCGATTCTTCGTCTTTCAAGAAAACAACGATAGCGGCTAGATCTGCATCGCGATGCTTGACCGGTAAATACAAAATTCTTCGCACATCGTTGATCGATGCCAACTCTTCAAAACCGAGTCGGCGAATCAACATCGGACCAATGTCTGCCGATTTTGCATTGGCAAAACTGCCTCGGGCAATTTCGCGGTGATCGATTTCGCGCAGCAATTGCAGCGACTCCTCATCAAGCCCAAGGGAAGCAAGAATGGTGGGCTGGTAGTCACGATCGAGTTTAAAGAAAGCAGTCAGTGTCACGATCTCAGGAAAGCGTTCGTGCAATCCTCCTAGAGCTTGCTCAGCAAACATTTTTGTTGATTGAGCAGAACTCAATTCGTATTCGAATGAGCGCATCAGTGGGCTGCTTTTGCCGCGGCCGCCCACTGCAGGAATAGGGTTCGATGGAGTGTTGGCCGTGCGTGCTTCTGCCCGGCGCGCCTTCTCCACATCGCGTTCATCGGCCCTGTTACTCTTTGCCGTCAGTTTAGAAACGTCATTCAAAATGGCGAAATCTTTAATCGCCCCAGCAAGCTGACAAATTTCTCCCGACGATCCAACTGGTGCACTGAGATGTTTTGCTTTACTCGGCGACGCAGACGCTGCCACGATTGTCTTGGTAAATTGAGCTAAGGGGCGGCATACGAGCAGTTCGATTATTGCAAGCAAGATAAAAAAGACAAGCACAAGCATAGTCAGAACTATGCCAAATCTTACTGGTGTCAGAAGATTCGAAAGAAACGCACTCGAGTTGAATGATTCCCATGATTGATCGTAAGGCACACCAATATGAAGAACCTCAGTGCCGTTCATGCGCACTACTGTTTCGTAATAGCGGGCGTTGTTAACAACAACTTCGCGAGACTCTTCACGATATTGATCCAGATTTGGTGCGAAAGGTCTGGTGCGTGGCAACACTGTGCCACTACCATTGGTGGCATAACACCAGGCTAAATCGTGGGTCGAAATTATTTTTAGAGTCTGAAAACTTCCAGCAGTTTGCATCCCCATTTCAGAGGCAATCTCTTGGGCTAAGCCAGCTGAGAAAAGAGGTACCAGAATCGGACCAACTGCGTTGGCGATGACGAAAGCGATCGGCACTGATAACACAAAGCAAAGCAGCACTCGAATCCACAGGCGGTTCAAGGCTCCAATTCCGGTAGACATCGGCGCAATCGCGCCTATAGTCTTGTCATCAGCTTTGACGATCGACTTCATACCAACTTTGTTAGGTCTACCTAGTAATGATAGCTAGGTCAGCGACGAGATGAAAGTCTTAAGACGATATACTCGGGCATATTAACTCAGGAACATGCCCGAGACGCGGGCGTCTCTTGAAAAAGGCGATCTCGAGTGTGTGAGGGTTTATATGCGTAAAACACTAGCTCTGGCGGCTTTGGCAGCGTTGTCGCTTTCTCCTGCCTGGGCGCAAGAAAATGTCGTATCCAGCTCGATTACCATCAACGCCCCAGCTAAAGCCGTCTGGGATGCGGTGCACACTGAACGCCAGAACGATCCAGACCTGGAATACAGCAAGGTTTTGGAGCAGCATGGCAACCAGGCGCTGATCGAACAGAAATTTAACTCGCTCCCAGTGATCGGAGCAGCTGTATGTCAGCTCATCCAGAGAGAAGTACCGCTAGAGCGCATCGACTACAAGCTTGTCAAATCAGACAAGTTCAAGGCGTTGAACGGAAGTTGGGTGCTCACCCCTTCACCAGATGGTCAATCGACCACCCTGGCACTGTCTTCGCATTTGGACACGGGAATGGCTTATTCACAAGGCGTTATTGACTTGTTGACAAAGAAGAAGATCGACAAGCGCCTGGATAACGTAAAGCGCGCCGCAGAAGCAGTTGCGGTGATTCCGTAAGCAACCCCCTACCCGCCAAAATCAGTGCGCTTGGAGAGGTTACAGATGACCTCATTCCACATGTCTCCGGAAATAGTCGCGCTGTCTAATTAATCCAGCATTGTCCGGATCTCGTTCGAGTGCCAGATTTATTGTGTCGAGCGCGTCGCTATATCTCCGCATATCACTGAGCACGGATGCCTTATTTGACAAGCAGAAGACGTCCTTGTGACTTAACTCGTTCTTGATGGCGGCGTCCCATTCTACAAGCGCCTCTTTATACTGTTTTCGTTTCATGTATATCAAGGCGCGCTGTCCATGAGCAGCGTAATAGTTTGGATTTATTCGGATTGCCTCGGTCCAATCAGCTAAAGCATCGTCTGTGCGACCCATGCCGCTGAGAATTTTTGCTCTCTGGTTGTGCACGAAAGCTGGGTCTTTAGCCGTTTTGAATATAATGTCGAACTCTTCTTTTGCAAGCTGATCTTGTTTCTGTCCGAGGTGTATTGACGCCGCAAAAAGAAGTGGATTGACATCGTCTGGATTGATGAAATAGGCGTCCTTATAATGCTTTGCGGCGCTTACCATGTCTCCTTTCATCATCTCGACTGTCGCCATGCCCGTATAGGTGAAATCGGCGACGCGGCGGTAGTTCATCAATGCGATAGCACCCAACGTCGCCATTACGATCAAAAGAAAAATCCTAAATCGCTTTTTCTTGTCCTCGGCGGTTTCGCGCTTTCTTATTTTGCCGTCTCGGGACGGCGGTGTCACTTGCTGCAGTCCCCCGAACGACGGAGGAAGTGGCTCTTTCATTCGGCTCAGCTGGTTGCGAACCTTTAGCTCGGGCGTCTCTCGAAGGAACAGTTCTGTATCTTCTTTGGTTTTGTCTTCAAAATCTGACATGGGCACTCTATACCCGTGAATCTCGCACGCGAACCCAGTATTATTTATTGCGGCAATCGAGGAGGGCGTGATGGCGAGCTATAAAGCTGTGTTGTTCGACTACGGTAACGTGCTGTGCATGAATCAGTTAGACTCTGACGTCGAGGCGATGGCTGAATGTTTGCAAATCGAACTGAGCCGTTTCAAGACGTTTTACTGGCAGTTGCGCGATGAATACGACGTCGGCGCTTACGATGGACGTGAATATTGGTCAAGGATCGCCAAGAAAGGCGGTCGGGATATTACCGAAGATCAGCTTCGCCAGTGCATCGAGTTCGATAACGTGGGTTGGTCTCGGCCAAATTTGATCATGGCGCAGTGGGCCGACAAACTGCGTCAAAGTGGCATTGTGACTGCCATTGTGTCGAACATGCCTTCTGATATCCGCGAATATTTGCGTGACCTGGAGTGGATGCCTGAGTTCAGCCAGTACACCTACTCATGCGAAGTCAAGTCTGTAAAGCCAGCCGCCGACATCTATTTGCACTGTTTGGAGCAAATTAAAATGCGTTCGACGGAAGTCTTATTTCTAGACGACCGACAGATGAACGTCGATGCCGCTCAGCAGCTGGGAATTGCCGCCCAAGTCTTCACAACGGCGGAAGAATTACAGCCGTTCGTGGCGTCAGTTGGACTTCCTGAGTTATCGCTGAAGTCTCTTGTCTGAGCCAATCCAGGCATCGTCGTGTTTGTCGGAACGGATTTGCCGATAATCCCGTCGAAATTGCCATCAATGAGGTTGGCATGAAAATCAAGAACGCTTTCTTTGGAACTATGCTTTTGCTGATCAATCTGCCACTTATGGCTAACCCAGCAACGAATTCCGAACCGACCGGTGAGGCGATTGGCACGTTGTCGCAAACCGTGGAGCCGACAGATGGTGCCGCAGGTTTGTTCACGCCGAACAATCCCGGTAACGAAGCTGCGTACAAGGCGCAGCTCAATGGTGGATTGCGTGCTTCCCCGATCGTTGATGGAAGTGGTGCTAATCTCCAGATTACGGTTCCAGTCGCGACTCCACCAATGACCACAAAAGTGCAGATGGCACCCCCCTCCAGAAACCTAATGAACACCGCTAATAGGGACAAACCTTACCCCACGCAATCAAGATCAATACAAATGGTAGCGCCAGAAATTTCGAGAAATGTGATGGCACCGTATCCAGTGGCGAGACAGTCGTCATTTCGACGCATCCAGCCCCGCCAGGTTTCTAAACCGACTAACACGCTAGATTCGATAGGTGAATTGACTGGTGCGATCACCTATGCCGATGGACAGAAAGTTTTGATTGGTACCAACGGTAATGCACGAATCGATCCAATCAAAGGAACTGTGACACTCCCGAGTGGTGCAAAGCTCTCTATGAAGTCCGCTGCGAAATCGGTTCGTCAAGTGGCACTGAAGAATCAGGTCCACCTTTAATATCTGCTGCATTTGAAACCTTTGCGGACTGGCCTTCTTCAAGTGCTTTCGCTTCCGCATTGGTGCGCAGATCTTCGGGATCTTCGTAGCGGGGGATTTTGATCCAGAACGAGCTACCATCTCCTTCCTTGCTGTCGACTCCAATAATTCCTTTATGCGCTTCGACGATTGCCTTGCAGATCGCCAGTCCTAGCCCCGTTCCTTTGCCGCGCTTTCCATCGCTCGACTGGCTCTGCTTAAACCGCTCGAAAATTATGTCGGTGTTATTAGGTGGAATGCCGCGGCCTTTGTCGGTCACGCGCACTTCGTTCATCGCGCCATCTGCCATGATCTCAATTTTGACGAGACTCTCTTCAGGAGAAAATTTGATCGCATTGGAGAGCAAATTAACCATCACCTGCACCAGTCGATCGTTGTCTCCGAGCACGTCGTCATCGAGATCTTCTGCAACAGTTGTTTCTATGGTGATCTTGTTTTGCTCTGCTACCCCACGCACTGCTTCGACGGACTGTTCAACCACTTGCGACAGGCTGACAATGTCTTCGTCGACGCTCATTTGCCCTGCTTCCAGCTTCTCGATATCGAGAACGTCACCGATCAAATTGACTAATCTATCTATACTGATTTCTGCATCGACAATGCGCTTCTTCCCCATCTCTGAATTCGGGTCGTAAACACCCTCCGAAATCATTGACAGGGTGCCTTTAATCGAGGCAAGAGGAGTGCGTAGATCGTGGCTTACCATTGCGACAAACTCTTGTTTCAATCGATCCACACGACGCTGCTCGGTTACGTCATGCGCGACGCAAAATAGACTGTGCTCTTGTTCCGACCAGTGCATAGACCACAGAACATCAATCAGAGAGCCGTCTTTCTTCACTACGCGACATTCCACCTGGCGATCTTCGCCGTCTTTAATCAGATCCTTTATAGCTTTTCTGGTGGCATCTCGCTCGTCGGGAAAGACTACTTCACTGAATCTTTTCCCGACTAGCTCCCACGGCTCGAATCCCCACACAGTAAGAGATGCCGGACTGACCTTGCTGAACTTCTCATCGGCATCAAGCGAACAAATTACATCGACTGAATTTTCAATTACGGCTCTTTCTTTGCGTGCCGATTCTTCCACCACATGCGCCATCTTATGGAAGACTTGATCGAGTTTTACCAATTCATCAGTACCTTTCAGCTCGTCGTTGAGGGGCATGCCGATGGCGAAGCGATAACTGTTATCCATGAGCACTCGCAGGCGTCTGGTGAATCCGCGATTGAAAACCATGGCAACCACCAGAGCTAGCAGCACGTTCAAGACCGCACCCAACATCAGCAATTGATGCACTTGCTCCCTGTGCTCTTCCTGGTTTTGCGAACCGCGCGCTTCAATCTCTTTCTGCTCTTTGGTAATGTCGTCGGCTTGGGCTGTAAGAGTTGACAGCATTGGGCTGACTTTGCGCATTTCAGCAAACGCCATGATGCGATTGTCTTCCTTGACGATCTTTTTGATGCGAGCTAATACGACAACACCCTCCTCCGCCACGGCCCGCATTTTGATGACTCGAGCGAGTAGCGCTGGATCGTCTTTGACCAGGTTTTCCAGGCTGTCGAAATCGGTCATGAAACGATGCGAGTCGGTATCTGAACGATCCAGATACTTGTGCTCGGTTGAGACGACGTAAGCCCCCATACCGCCTGCGGACGTGAGCAGATTGCGCAAAATCTCGTTGATCTGGGAGGTTATAGCGTGGGAATGGGCCTCCCTCTTCCCCTCTAACTCGGATTCCTTAAGCAGCTGTCCAACCCTAGCGACCAGCAAGAGCTCGAAGATCATTGGTACAACGACCAAAATCAGAATTCGGTGCGAGAGTTTGAGCCGGTTGAACATTATCCCGGCCACTGCCAGCTGGTCATTTTGGACCTCTCTGGTGATAGATTATTGGAGGCGGCGTTGAAGGCAACATTGGGTGGAAATCCAGGCTGGATGCGGTTGACCTATAGCCTTATACCTCGCCAGTCAAATTAAATCTTGGAAAGTTAGCCAAAAACCGGTTCAAATCGCATTATTGGTGGTATTACTGTAGTAAGCCCAAAAACAAGAACCTCAGCCTTGCACAGAAAACGGGCCCAGCGCTATTCGTTAGCGCGCGGTTTGAATGGAAACTCTGTTCGGTAATATCTTCTAAAAAGATATTTTGGATGTCACGGGTTTGTCACAGGTCATACCGTAATCTAATTACATGGAAGGCGGCGGGCGCAAATGAAGCGCTGGTAAATCTGCAAACAGCCAGTCCGCAGCTAACAACAAGTTTGGGCAAGAGGCTCCCAGGATCTTAGATCCTGGGTAGCTCGCTTTAAGGGGTCTTTTTCGGACAGAGTGTGTGTTGGCGTGCCGGTCCAGACCCGCCTGGGGGCCTACGAGCAGGTGCTTAAATTGATGCGCCCGTACTTTACTTATCGACTTCGTTGATCAAGAAGAGCAATCGGTTTAGATCCACATTTAGAACGTCGAGGATACGCACAGCCACGCCTCTTTCGTTGGCGATAATAGCTAACAGCAGGTGTTCTGTCCGAACTTCATCACTGCGGAAACGCCGGGAGATTTCGAAAGCTGTCTCTACGATCCGACGGAACAGGAGGGTGGAGTGTAAGTCTTCTTCAGTGACCTCACCCATTGCATTACCGTAGCCGATAATGTTTTTCATTTCGCGCCGGGCTTTGTCGGTGGATACGCCAAGCGAGTTTAGGACCATTGCCGCGACCGCTTTGTCTTGACGCAAAATTCCAATTAACAACTGTTCGGAGCCTACATACTTGTGACCGAGCCGCAAGGATTCTTCTTTCGCATAGCGAATCGCGACTTCTAAATGTACGTTCTTTCTGTTGCTGTCTGTTGCTTCGTTTTGGGCACCGCTTCTGAGGGCGGAGGCACCAAAGCCGCCCACTCCATTTGCTTGTGATTGATAGCTATTTTCTTCCATGCCGAAGCGCCCGTTGGACATTGCTCTACTAAACATAATAGCTCCTATCTCGGATATCGGCAGAGGCAACTGTGACGGTGCTTAGGAAGCACTTCGGTCAGCTGGGTGTAAATCGACACTGCTGGCGGTGCAATTGCAGGCTGGGGTATTGCCTGTATCGCTCACGTCGAGTGTTTGACATAGTGTAAAACAGTATCATTTCAAGAGCATGTTTGATCAAAGAAAAGTAGTTTTAATTGGCTGTCTGGCGGCTTTTGCGTGTTTGTTAGATAACTTTCTTCCAAGCCTGGCAGAGGAGTCAAGTGTATATAGCCATGCCTATGACGCACCGCGGCCGGTGCGCTTCGCAGCGCAACCACAGATTCCTATGGTCAAACCAGTTCCACCTACCAAGAAAATTAAGAGACAACTTGAGCTGGAACGCCTTGCGCATCCGGATCCTCCTGATCCAATGAGGATGTGGATGCGAGATTTAAATCAACGAATTTTTGCGAACTGGAAAGAACATTATGGGAAAAAGGAGCGTCTCGACGTGCAGTTCGAAGTACGCAGGGACGGTTCCGTCCTGGGGGTGACTGTACTACACGGCTCGGGAAATAAAACGACAGATGAAGATGCAGTTCGTGCAATCGAACAAGCCAGTCCGTTTAGACCGCTCCCTCGATATCTTAGCGAAGAGACAGTCAACCTTCAGTACACATTTTGGGATCATCCAGTTACACATAATTGACAGCCGGATTACTTCAATAGTACGATAACTTTCGTACTATCAAGAACCGCCCAGATGGGGGCGATGTGAAGGTTTTGCTGCTCGAGCAGTGATGTGGGGTTTGTATGTCTAAGAAAGTTTTTGTCACCGGCGCCTCAGGATACATCGGCGGCACAGTAGCAGTTAAACTGGCAAACGCTGGCTACCAGGTCTCGGGATTGACCCGGTCACAGTCGAGCGGTGAAAAACTCAAGAGTATAGGAATAGAGCCTGTAATCGGAGATCTGTCAGACCTTAAGCTCCTCACCGAATGCGCCAGAGCTGCGGATATTGTCATCGACGCTGCCAATTCGGATGCTGAGGAAGCGGTGAAAGCTCTCGTCGAAGCGCTGATGGGTTCCGATAAAGTTTTCATTCACACCAGCGGATCTAGCATTGTTGCCGATCAAGCAAACGGTGAGCGAGGCGATCGCATATATGATGAATCGACGCAATACACTCCCGATCCGGGCAAGCAAGCTCGTGTGAACATCGACAAGTACATCACGAATTCTGCTCAAGACGGAATTCGTTCAGTTGTGATTTGTCCTTGTTTGATTTACGGCAAAGGTTCCGGCGTCAAAACCGAGAGTCAGCAAGTGCCTAATCTAATCAACGCAGCTTTAGAAAGCGGAGTTGCCAAATGCATTGGACGTGGCGAAAACATCTGGTCAACCGTTCACGTAGACGATTTAGCGGACCTGTATTTATTGGTTGTGGAAAAGGCGCCAACTGGCGGGCTGTTTTTGTTTGCTGAAAATGGCGAGACGACATTTAAGCAGATTGTAGAAAAGATCAAAGACGGACTCGGTTTGAAGACACCGGTCGGAAGTTGGACAATCGAGGAAGCGAGCCAGAAGTTTGGAGCCGGAACCGCCATCTTCGGTCTTGGATCTAATTCCAGAATACGCGGAATAAAGAGTCGGGAACTTGGATGGAAACCCGTCAAGAACGAAGTACTCGATGATGTGCAGCGTTGCTGCATGAGTCTGACTGCGGGTTCTATTGCACAAGTTTGATCGAACTAGTTCTATTGTCTAGTGATTTTAAATTGAATAGTTGAATCTTTTAGGCAGAAAATTGAGTTTGGGAACTAAACTGCACGTATTTTGCAGTCCAGGGTTGTATGCTCATAAGTAATAAAAGTACTGGGTGTCTCAAGCGGGGCTACAGTAGCGGGACGGCGAGGCCGTCCCGTCGCTGAGAACCTGCTAGACGTGCTGGGAATTTTTCCCGGAATTAGCACAAAACGAATCAAACATTTTCGCTGCGACGCAGTACTTGCGAACATGCAGATCCGTTGTCGCTAGTGCACCATATACAGTGCTCAAAACTGGGGCAAGCTTGGTCAGCTAAATGCTTTTTTCAGGCTATTCAGCTGCCAACTTATAACCAACGCCATGCACGTTTTCGATAATCGACGAAACACCAGGCTCGTCAATCTGCCTGCGTAAGCGCTTTATGCAGGTTCTGACCGTCTCGGGTCCACAGCCTGCTTCGGAATTCCAAATATGGTCGAGCAGCGCATCTGCTTTAAAAACCTTGTTCGGATTGCGCATGAAGAATTCCAACACTGCAAACTCTTTTGGAGTTAGTTTCACAGGCGCACCATTTTTGGTGGCGATGTGATTGTTGGGATCAAGGGAAACATTGCGAATGCTGAGAATGTTGTCGTAAACGTTTGTCGGGCGCCTCAGCAACGCTCTGATGCGCGCCGACAATTCTTTTATATCGAATGGCTTGGTGAGGTAATCATCCGCACCGGCGTTGAAGCCTTCTTCCTTGTCTTCGATGTCGTGCTTACCCGTCAGCATGAGGATCGGCGCACGCCCACCAGCTGTTTTGTATCGCTTACAAATTTCAACGCCACTTAAATCAGGCAAGCCCCAATCAAGAACGATGACATCGTACTGATACGTTTTTAGATACTGATCGGCCTCCAAACCGTTGTGAGTGATTTCAACGGTGTGGTGCTGATGCGTAAGCCAATCGACAATTATTGTGCAAATTGCCAGATCGTCTTCGACAACGAGTATCTTAGCCATTATGTGGCTCGCAGACTATTTCTTGCTGCCAATCAAGATAATGTTGGCACCCAACTGGTAACGGGCTCCGGTGTTCGGGTTGGTCACTTTTCCGTTAGCGTAAAAGCCAGTGGAGCCAGTTTTGAACTCTTTGGCAGAGGCAATGATTTGCCCCCAGTTTTCGCCCGATGGAGTTTTGATTTCGAGAATCAAAGTTGGTGGTGAGTCGCCGTCGACTTGCCCCTTCTCTTTGTCTGCTTTTGCATCTTTTCCAGCCATTACATTTCCTCCGCCCTATATTCCCTACAAATTATAGTGAAGAACAGTCGCCAGTTCTAGCTACACCAGTTATATATCAAAGGATAGCCTATGCGACACGCCCCCACAGCACCTGTGCGAAATTCGAATTTAGTCGGCGGGTGAACCTAAATCCTGCAAATGCTGACGGGCTTTGGCTGCACGAGGGTCGTTAGGTTGGCAAAGTTCCAAAAATTTGCTCATTTCACCAATGGCAGATCGCTTGTCGCCTGCGCTTTCAAGTGTATTACTGAGTAAAAAATGTGCATCTGCGTTGTTTGGAGCGATTGCCACGGCTTGTCGATAGGCTTCGATTGCCTTTGTTTTATCACCTGACATGAGCAAACTCGAACCCAAATTCAATTTTGCAGCGGCAGAAGTGGGCGCGATACTGACAGCCTCTTTGGCTTGAGCGAGAGCGCTGGCGATATCTCCGCTTTGTGAGAAGGCGTAGCTTAGTCGTGTGTGTAGCGATTCGGAGGTCGGGAAGAGCGACACAGCTTCTTGCAGAAGTTTGACTGCGCGCACAGGATCACCTTCTTGCAGGCACTTTGAAGCGAGTGCAGACAACACGATTCGATCTTTTGGATTCAAAGTGTAAGACTGCTCGAGCTCTTTACGACTGGCTTCTGGTTGCCCCAACTTATCAAGCACTCGCGCATAATTTGCGTGATAGAGCGAATCGTTTGGTCTGACCGCAATTGCCCTCTTGTAAAGGTCGGATGCCGATTGCCAATCGCCCTTGATAGTTTTGAGTGCACCAAAATCTGCCAGAGCATCTGCATATTTCGGGTCTACAGAAATCGCTGCTTGATACTCTTTTGCTGCACCCTCAAGATCGCCAGCGGTCAATTTGTTGGTGCCGTTCAAGTAGTAGCTTTCAGCAGAAAGAAAATTTTTGACGTTTTCAGGAATTTCAGAAACTTTTTCGATCGGCGGAGTGCCGAGTACAAGCTCGTTTCCAGTCCAGTCTGTTTTCATAACTGGAGTTTGCTTTTTCGTTGGACCGATAATGCTTGTTTCGATTTCAGTTTGCTTTTTTGCGATTTCAAAAGCTTCTTTCAACGGAATCAATCCGTCTTGCTGACGCAATGCCTTGATCAAATTGCGCGAAAACGCGTCGCTCCAGGTCATCTGATCGGGGCGGCTGGACGAGAGAATTACATAGCCTTTGCCGAGCGCGACTTTATCGATGTCGATGTTGTATCCGTTGAACAGTGACTTGGCACCGGCTGTCAACTCCGCTGCACCGCTGTAACAGGATTGCAGCACAAGCATGATGCGCTGCGCCTTCACGTCTTTTCTCAGCGTCTCCATGAGAGTCTGCATGGAGACGCAAGTGGAATAAACGTTGTCGATCGCGCAATCATAAGCACACAGGTAGGTGGATCCGTCTGTTGTCGGAAACCCGTTAGTGGCGATGAAGACAACAACGAGGTCGTCTGGTCCAGCCAATGTTCCTAACCACGGACTGGTCAGCGCTGAAACAATATTTTGTCTGGTGGCACTTGAATTGACCAGCAATTTGACGTGGTCTGCTTGAAAGCGTCCTCCGTGCGGATCGATTAGATAGTCATAGAATTGCTGGGCCGACTTATCCATCGCCACTTCCGAGCCGGAGTTATCGAGGCGTTTCTCTTTGAATTTAGAGGCTCCGATAACAACGGCCCACTTTTGTTTGATTGGATTGTTCGTCGGCTTAGCGTTTGGGTTGAGATCTTGAATCTTCGTAAATTCAACGCCTGGTACTGGCGACGGTGCCACTTCTGCGCTATACACAGCTGGAATATTGCAGAGCAACCCAACCATGCTAGTTAAAATAGCAATCCGCTTTCCAATGATCATGATCTCTACCTTTTACTGAATCTTGCTACTGGTGCGCAAGGGCAATATCAACTGCCAACACACCGCCTGGTCCGTTAAAAGATAAGTTTACCAAACTGCTGTGAGCAGCAAGCTGAGTGTTTCCTGAGAAATCAGCTGGAATGATTACTGGTGTTGGATCGTCCCAACTCAACTGCATTCTTGTTGGCACCAGATCTTTCTTTCCAGTCTCGGATGGTGAGACATAGGCGGTCAGATAGTGCTGCTCTTGCAATTCCTTTTGCGGTTGAATTTTCTTTTGAGAGAAGACCAAACTGACTTCTTCGGTACCTGGATTCTCGTCGAACTTCAGCCACGTTTTGCTTGGCAGCGGATAGTCTTGACCCTTGGTGAGGAAGTTATTCGTGCCTGTTTCGGCAGATGGAAAAAGCGTTGCGCTCTTACCACGGCTGCTTTTGTTCATGACCACATAAGCGTATCCATCTGTTTGAGCGATGATGTGGAACTTGATCGCATCACCTGACTTGAATGATGTTTTGTTGTTGCATCGATAGACCTTTCCATCTCTGGCCAACTCGATCCAGTAAGAAATTCTTGCTGGGTCGCCTTGATAGTCTGCTGTAGCAGCGCCAGTGCCGTTGCCAGACGCGTTAGACGGATGAATCATGGCTACGGTCTGTCCGCTTTTTTCTAGCACGCTGGTTACTTGCTGGGCGGCATTGTTCATGCGATCCAGGTGGGCAGACTGAGTATCATTGCCCTTTGTCGGATCCATTTTTGTTTCGATCAAGCTCTTTGAGAGCGAAAGTTTTGATGTGTCATCAGTCGCAGTTGCAAGGACAGGAGTTTCTGTCTTCTCAGTTGGAATGTGCAACGCGGTGATAGGCGCAACGTTTTTATTGATCCACTTCTGTACGAAACTCAAGTCTTCGTCAGCGAATTGCGCTTCTTCGAAAATCAGATGCTCTGCTGCTTTGCTGAATACCATTTGACGCTTGTCTGTAGTCAGGCTATCAAACAATTTCCATGTGCCTTCTGGGTGAACGAGTTTGTCGTTCGCACCCTGCATGAAAAGAACCGGCGAATTTTTGATTTCTGCAGCGACGAGAAAATTCTTTTCCATGAAAGAATTGAATTGCATCAACTCTTTTGGTGTCAAACTCATTCGACCGAGTTTGTCTTTCGACCAGGCTTCGCGCAAATCTTCTTTCTTGGTCGCTTTGCCGACAACATCTTCTCCGATGTTCATCGGTTTGTTGAAGCCTTTCAAAAGTCCGTGCAAGCCAACTTTCAATTTGGTGTCACCTGACCCGAATCGATCTCCAGACGGCACCGATGAAATCAAACCTGAGATCAGCTCGGGATACATCGCTGTTGCACGCAGAGCGATCGCTCCACCCATCGACTCACCGAGGATGATAATTTTCTTGTCTGGATAGCTCTTCTTAATTCCTTCCAGAACGATTTTTATATCGGCTAACGAGCCGTCAAAGTCAAGCCCGGTCTTCAGGTCATCTTGCCACTCACCGAATCCACGCATGTCCATTGCATACGTTGGTACGCCAACTTTGGACATGCGCTTACCAAACGCTTCGTATGTGCCTTTATGTAGACCCAGACCGTGGATACAGAGAATTACTGCGTCGACCGGCTGAGAGTTGTCGATCCACGAGACGAACGGAATTTTTTGCTGGTCTTGGACAGCTGAATCTTTGACTGGAGCTAGTTTGGTCGAGCGTGGCAAGTCTTTTGCCTCGTTCAACGGCACAGCGTCAACAGAGATGACCTTCGACCCCAGAGGCGGTTTTGCTACCGTTGCTGCAGCTGGCGCCGTAGACGCAGACTTCTTAGCCGCAGACGTTGGTTTCGGAGCGCTAGCGTTGGTTGCTCCAACAGATTGCCCAATTGAACTCAAAGTCATGAATGCCAGGGTGATTCGGCAAATTGATCTATTTAACAAAGCCAGGACCTCGTAGACATGGTCGTATTATCGGATTTCCACATTACTTACTTGGCGCCGCTGCTAATTAGGAGAGGTGCCAGACGAACTTTGCTGATTAAGCAATGCTCAGAAAACCCGAGCCCTTGGGCGTTCGGACTGATTTGTCCGATACGGAGGACTACCAAAGTTCAAGTATATAAGAAAGGGAACACTAAGTGCGCGCCAGGTGAGATGGACGTCACTGTAAGCGGTGCCAAAATCGCGCTACCGATTGGCGGCACACCGTCGCTCTGAAAGATTCGTGAAAGTTTGCACCACCGGCATTCTCTTGGGAACCAAATAGAGAGAGCTGTGGTCACTATCAGCACTAATACTCAAACTTGGAACTGTGCAGAAAGAGGTGTCCATGAAATTTTTGTTTGCTCTTCTAACGACTCTTTTTCTAGCACAGGCGATGCCGGCCAACGCAACGATGCTTGTTGGGAGCGTCCAATATCGTGATGCAGAGGGACGCATCGGCGTTCGCATCAACCATTACGGGCGAGTGCACAAAGTTCATGCGCACTCACCAGCAGAAATTGCCGGCATTCAAAAAGGTGATGTAATCACCTCAGTCGATGGATTGCGTAAAGGGTTCGTCGGCAAAATCCACGGTACACCGGGGACTGTGGCTCATCTCACGTTGAGACGAGCCGGCGAAGAACTTTCATTTTCAGTTCCACGAGTTGAAGTATTTCAAATTCAATCTGAAGAAAAGCCACCACTGCTGGTGCAACGTTAGAACTTCTACGATGCTGCTGTAAATTTCTTGTACTGAATATTTTGAAGCGTGATTGTGATGTTCGTAGCAGGTGTTCGTTCTTGAGTTAATCGTCCAAATGTCTGTTGGGCTCGCGCTGCGACATATGGATTTTCGTCCTGACAAATTTCTTGAATCACTTCAAGCGGAAGCAAGGGATTCGACGCCAACGCATAGCGCACATCAGCACTAACGTCGTAGACCAGCGTATATATGATTTCGATCGGGGTTTTGGGGTTGTGGCTAACGGCCACTCGAATGCGTTCGTTGGCGTGCCCGGCCAAATGTGCAAGTGTATGCAACGGTGCAGCGGGATTTTCCGCCAGTTGCTCTAGCAGTAATGGATCATCCTCTGTCGCTAATTGTTTGAGTACATGTTCAGGAGTTGCGGGATTGGCGGCTATGAGCAACATGAGCTCATTGGCGCGCCTGTAGTGAACTGGTGCCATAGATACCTCCACCAACGTATCACTATTATAGAATCTGGCTGTTCAAGAGTGTTTCCCTCGATCCTATAAAACCGTATGGAAAGGCTATAATCTGGCGCCACTGTAGAGCTTATTTGAGTTACAGGTGTTCTTCTAGTAACAACTGCTGCTCGTTATTGCTGACTTTGACGTCGGAAGGCGTGTCAGAGAACCAGATGCAAGCTCCTTGCAAAGCAAACAGCAGTTCAAACAGACACGCAGATAAGCCGCTTAAATTGCTGACTATAGATTCAAGGTTGTTCGAAATATAAAATATACGAAGGCTAGATGCACAACGATGAAAACGACGAACAAGGAGATGCTCACCATTAAATCCCAGATAAGTGCTGCCTGCTTGGGACTGAGCGTGTTCATGATGCCGAAACGATGTGAAATGAACATCAATAAAGTCGTACCAAATAAAAGATCGCAGAAGAAGATCATCCAGGGCAAGAAATGAGCAGGTGTAAACAATAGACCTGCCACCACAACTAGTGCCCCTATGAGTAGTAATTCCGTCCCCTTATCTGGTTCTCTAAAGTGAGACCGCGGCACCCTGCTCAAGTAGGTTATGGCATGGTAGGCACTTCTCAGTCGAAATGTCCAATCGTGCCTCTCTAAGCAACTCTCAGCATCAGCAGACCCTGGTTTAGCTGTAGGAGCAACGTTTTCAATTCCTGTTGAATCTGTTTTAGATTCCTGTGGATCTTCTGACATTGGCGCTCCTCTCTGCTTATGAAATGTGATCTGGTTTAGCTAGCGCACCAGCTGCACGAGCGATCTGGCAACATTTTCGAAAACTAAATTAAGTTGCGATGCCTCAGTAGCCTGATAAAACTGAGCACCATTACCGGAAATGCCTGCGATTCCACCGGCGGCTGGATCGCTGTTCAAATCTGTCAGGACTTGCGTTTGAGTGTCCTGCAAACTAGGCACCATACACAGCCCGATACAGTAAATTGGGATGCCGGATTGATTAGCTATTTTTGCTTGTGCTCGGGCATCTTGGGTGGGATCGCCGCCAAAACTCGAGACTGTCGGAAGTCCGTCTGTAAAGAGCACGATTGTCTTAACTGCGCCTTTTCTGCCCAACCCCCGTCCTCCTTGTCCAGCCGATTTCAGTTGGTCAATGGCAGCGTCAAGGGCACCCGAGATATTGGTACCGCCGTATGCAATAAGTGGACTGGTTGCGGCAGTTACGTCTGCGTAATTGCTGTAAGCTGGGCCAAGAGTGGGATCGAGACTGATCGCTGGATTGGGAGGATTGGGCGACAGTGGGTCGGCGGGAAATCCGTTTGATTTATATGCACCGGGGTTATCTGTGATTGAGCCGATGCTTCCGTAACCGAGGTCAGATGCGCAAGTGGAGTTTTTCGCGGCGCCGACCGAACTACCAAAGGTTACTAGTCCGAAGTGAGCATCGCAATCGTTGTTCATTACTGTGAAGAAATTTTGTGCGGCGGCAATGGCATCACCAATTGGGTGTCGCTGACTAAAGGCTGCTTGCAAATATGCTTGGTAGTATCCAGCTTTGGGCGTTATACCCCAGGCCGAATAAGGGACATTTGCTTTGGTTGCGACTGAGACGGACTCTAGATTTCCTCGTGCAGCTTCAACAAGGCAGCCCAGGTTATTGGCGGGAAAAAAATATGCGGTACCACCGCTGGTGACAGTTGTGCCGCTGCTAAAAGAACTTGTTCCGTCTATGTTCACAACTACGTCAGTGACATTGGCAGATAGTTTGTTGGGCGCTGCAGCTCCAGAGTTTATACCGCGATCGGAAGCACTGAAATTGTAACCTCCGTCATTAGAGTCTAGGCTCTGCGGGAAAGTGGCATTCAGCGCCGTTCCTGTTGGCCCAGTGCAGTGAAATGTGGGGTAAAGGTTGCCTTGACCAATTATCTTATAACCGTTGCTGATGCTATTTAGCTTGTATCTATTAATGATGGAGATTGGCGTAAAATCATCCATTGACGCCGAAATGTCGAAACAAAGAACAACATCGAGCATTGGCAATCCGCCATTGGCCGTTTCCACAACCGGATACACTCCTCGCCAGCCGAGAAAATCTGCGAACATTGGCACAAGGCCAAAGGCTCCGGTAATCTGAATAATTTTGCCGCTGGGATTTCCGATTTGAACTGGCTGTCTCGTCACTGGCTCCAGAAACTGGAAGAACAGTGTGGCCTGCTTTGCACCAGGAGCGAGGGGTAACACAGTTGACTGAGTGGTGCCGGTAAGTGGCTGATCTAAAATGCTGTTGCGTTTGAACATATCAATGGCAGTAGCTATCGACGCTTGTTGTGTAACAGAGGTGTCAGTGTTGTTACTGCTTGCTACGGTTGCACCGGCAGCAAGTGCACAGCTGTCGATACAAGCCTTGAGTTGCTTCTTCGCCAGCTGATATCGAGCTACTTCAAACGAGAAGAGCGACAGGGGGGCGATCACAAACGCGGCCAGAAAAACAATCAAAATCGACAGTGCTTGTCCGCGATTTCTACGGTTCTTCCCACTTGTGTGTGTGCTTGGAACTGACATTCATGCTGCCTCTCTATCCGTAGAATTTTTGCTTGACGATTGGAAATGTGTATTTACGAGCAAATTGAATTTTGCCGCTCTTTATAAACGATGCACCGAAGAACAATATCGGAGCGGGGCATCTGATACTGACCAAAGAAGTGACCGTAACGTACGGTGAGATGTTGGCTGGCGGATTGCCCTGGAAATCGTTATAAACAAAGTCAGGGGCAGCCGCAGATTTCAGGATTGGCTGAGATACCCAAAACCCGTCAGTCGCGTGGGTTGATAGTTGCGATTGAGCCGCTTGCAGCGCTTTTGCCTGCGTGCTTTGCTGGGCCGCAGAGCGCGCAGCATCACGACATGCAGAGTCGTTCAAGTCCATTCCAAAAATGATCAGTGACAAATCGAGACCAAAAGCTGCCAGCACGATCATCAGGAAAGTGGCAATTCCGATCTCGATGCATGCTACTCCTTGGCACTCTCTCGTAAATCGATTTTTGAATTTGGAAAAGACCATACCGTGCATCTCTCAAACTACTGTGTCAACCCTTGTGTGTTTTCGAAAAAAACAGAGGAGCTAGCCGAAGTATTTATCGGAGCGCTGAGACCTGGAATTTGACTGAACCATTTGATCTGGCTTGGTATCAAAGGCGACAACTGACCCGTTACCACAACTTGAAAGTTGTAGGAATTTGTATTTGTGTCGGCCGGTTTAGCCAGTGGAGTGTCTTGTCTAGTAGTAGCGCCGCCGGCAAGCGGGCAAGTGACGATGTAACAATCGACCCGTCCGATGCTAACACCCGAGAATTTATTGACTGATCGATTAGCAATGACTCGCGAGAGATTGACAGCCGATACGTCTTTAGGTGGATTAGCGTCGGCAAAAAACGTGGAGCACTGGGCCCCGGCTGAGGATGCCAACCTTGCGGCATTTGAAAGAAAGGCGTATCGCAACCCAAGAGTGCCGAAAGTAAGCAGGGGAAAGAATAAAATCATGAAAACAATCCACAGTGACGGACCAAGGTCCGCGATCTGGTTGCCTCTGGACGGTCTGTGCGAGGAGGTGCGTTTGCGTTTTCTAGATGTGAACCCGGCGTGCATTGCGGCAGTGACCAATTCGATAGTTGCTGGAGTACGTCCTATACTGACGATTACCAATCGCAGTCTTTTGTCCGAATTCTCCCACTCGGATGGATGCGATAAATCCATCGCGAGAATGATCAACAATCATCGTGAATAATCCTCCTAAATCAGGATGGGAATCCTTCAAATTGGGTGCATAATAACGCGCACTTTCCATCGCAAGGCGGCATCGTGGTAAGACCAGTCTTCGCGCAACTGTTAATCTCGCTGCAAGAAATTCGTAAGAAAAGCGCCATATAGTGTCTAAACCGCAAAGTCAGCAATAATGCAGACGAAGCCTTATTCCAGATTCTATTTGCAGGGCATAACTATGCGCATTTCGCAAAGCAAGATTCAGGTCACTGACGGCACGGCCGAGCCCGCCAGCGCAGAAATTACAAGTGGGAAACGCACTTGCCCAGCGTGCAATGTAGCCGTACACAAAGCTCTTTCGACCTGCCCGAACGATGGGACAGTCATTGAAGAGCCGCCTGCCTTCAAGCGCTCCTTCGCTGGAAAGTATCAGTTCGTTGCTCAGATCGGCAGCGGCGGGATGGGCGTTATCTATAAAGCCAAACAGCCACTTTTAGACCGTTACTACGCGATCAAAATGCTCAATGTGCAGAAGGCAAATCAACGGATGCTCGCTCGCTTCCATCAAGAGGCTAAGGCTGCCAGCACACTCAATCATCCTAACGTAATTTCTGTTCACGACTTCGGCTTCACCGATGACGACGATCCATACATGGTTATGGATTTCGTCGAAGGAATGTCGTTGGCCGCCTTGCTCCAGTCTGGCGGAGCGATCCCGTACAAAGAAGCACTGGGAATTTTTATTCAAATTGCCACCGGTATGAATCACGCTCATATTCTAGGCGTCTTGCACCGTGACTTAAAGCCAAGCAACGTTATGCTGACCAATCCTGAAAGCGTTGTTGCTGAAGTAAAGATCGTAGACTTTGGCATCGCTAAAATAAACAAGGCAGAAGAATCTAGCAGCCTCACACAAACGGGAGATGTTTTCGGCAGCCCTCTCTACATGAGCCCCGAACAAGCATCAGGCATGAAAGTCGATGCGCGCTCAGACATATATTCGCTGGGATGCTTGATGTATGAAGTTCTGACAGGCGCGCCACCATTGCAGGCAGACACGATAATTCAAACGATGTTTTTGCATCTCAATCAGATGCCCATGACGATGAGTGAAATGCATCCCAGCGCGCATTTCCCTGAATCGTTAGAGTACGTCGTGAGAAAGTGTTTGGAGAAGGACCCTTCTCTTCGCTACCAAAGTATGTTGGATTTGAAAGTCGATCTTGTTAAAGTCTCGGTCGACCAACCTATTCGAGAGCAGAAGTATGCCGCTTTTTCCAAAACTCCGAGCGCTATATTCAAATTGAACTGGTTGCAGATTGCAGTTGCGATACTAGCTTTTGCGGCAGCCTCGTATACCATTTTTGAGAGACGCGAAATGAGTGTTGAGAGTGAGCGCCGCGAGGCCCAGGCTCGTTCAATTGAGCAGAAATTTACAAGTGACTTGCGCTCAATTGGCTCTGAGCCTTTATCTGGGATCGATGGTGAGACATTCGTCAAACAAGAAGTGGCGCAAGGAAAGTCTGTCATTAGTTTCCCCGGGCTATCGGCCGATGACTCTGCGCTCAAATATATCGAAGGCAATCCAAACATTATTTCATTGAGCATGCGTGCTAACGATATTAGTCGGGAGGGATTTACTCACCTCAAATTTCCGAATCTGAAAAGGCTCGACGTGCAGGAGACTGAGATTACTCCCGAACTTATGACGGCTCTTCTCAATTTACCGAAACTCGACCATTTGAATCTTTCGAAAACTAGATATACAAGATCCAGCCTGACTCAAATTAGCACTTTGAAGTATCTACGTTCATTGAATTTGTGTCGATCAAATTTGAGCGATGACGATTGCCAGATAATAGCTCGGATGACAAACTTGGAACAGCTGCGCATCGGCTTCAATCCCCAGATCACAGATAAGGGGATCAATGCGTTGAAAGCGCTGACGAATTTGACAGCTCTCGATTTGAATAACACGTCAGTTAGCGATAAAGGGCTGACCGTGCTGAAGTCTCTCAACAAGCTGCAAGACCTGCAGCTTTACCAAACTCACATTTCTGACGATGGTGTAAAGACTCTTGCGAAGATGCCGTTGAAAAGACTTTCACTGTCTGACACCATGATCGGCAGCAAGTCGATTCAATACTTGAGCAAAATGAGTCAAATCAAGTATCTCGAGATTCACCAAAATCCGCAAATGCCGCTTCAGCTGCAGCGATATCTGCAGGATAAGATGGCCGCCCAGGGAGCATTCGTTAAAATCGACCGGGGCGCTCAGCGATGAAATTCTGCCACTGGCCAGATTGAAATGCCACCGCGGGGAGTGAACCGCCCTTCCACTTTTATGTAGGAGGGATCGAGCAGTTTGATCAAATCATTGGCGATGCGATTTACACATGATTCATGGAATTCGCCAAACTGCCGGAATCTTCCAAGATAAAGCTTGAGTGACTTACTTTCGACCAATCTCTCACGAGGAATATAGTCAATTACGATGGTCGCGAAGTCTGGTTGACCAGTAATCGGGCAAAGGCTGGTAAATTCATTTGCCTCAATGTGTACAGTGCCTGCCACCTGATGTGGATTCTGGTTGCTGTCAGCAAATGGATTGGGCACATGCTCCAGAATTTCTACAGATGGATCTGTGTAGACATATTCGGTTTTTTGACCTAAGTGTTTTAGATTGGGTGTCGTCACGCCTTTTGCCTCTCTCAATCGATGTTCAATAACTTGTGGCTTTGTAATGTCATTCTGTATCCGAAACGCATCGCCACATCGACGCAGATGCGTCTGTTGGCTTCGTTTTGCTTCTCTTCGCCGGCATCCAACGGCATCACATAAATATCGCTACCCGCTGGCGGGCGCGCAATTGTTGTTTCAGTGTCGCACTTCTGTGTAGATCTGTTGGGAAGACCGTCATCCGAACTAATTCCATCTGATTCCAGCACGTACTTGAATGTCGTGATTCTTGGTAAAAGTCTTTCGTGTATAAAGCTCGATTTTGGGCTGCAGACGATGTGGAGATCTTTATGCTCTGGTAATTCGACCCAGAGGGTGCCATTTGTTTCGATTTGAACTGATAATTTCATTGCTAAAAGCCGCTCCACCAGTGGTGCGATGTTTTGCCGAAATGGTTCACCACCAGTGATGACAACAAGTTTGCAATGCTGCGGTCTTTCTGATTCTATTCGCTCAAAAAGTTCATCCAGCGTTGGGTGCCATGTGGAAGATTCAAAGTCTGTATCGCACCAGAAACACTTCAGGTTGCAACCGGCCAATCGGACAAACAGTGCCGGTTTACCAATGAACGGACCTTCTCCTTGTAGAGTGTAGAAGACGGATTGAATCCACAATGATTGCCCGTCACTCAGTTCTTGAGGTCGCACCGGGTTCTTACCTAGCATCTTGCAATCCTTTTGCCAGCAGCGGATCGGCAACACCAGCTTCGTCAAATCCCTTCTGTCTTAGCAAGCAAGAATGACAGTGTCCACACGGTGGCATGTCACCGTTGTAACAAGTTGTTGTGAAAGCGAGGGCTTCCATACAGCCTTTCAGTGATTGTGCCAGTTCGACTGTTTTGCGTTTCGACAAGTGCACAAGCGGTGTTTGCACTTTGATTCGTTTGTCCAGACCACTAGCGAGAGCCTCTTCCATCTTTTCGATAAACTCAGCGCGGCAGTCGGGATAACCGCCAAAATCTTCTTCGGAAACTCCGATGATCATGTCGTCGCAACCGGTCACGTAAGCGCGATTGCCAGCGACACACAAAAACAAAATATTTCTTCCAGGCACGAATGTTTTCTCCAAACCGCCCGGCAAATCTTCTTGCGATTTGTATGAATCAATCGATAACTTCAAGTCTGTCAGTGGGCTCAGCCCAGCGAAGATTGGTCCCATATCAATAATTTCGTGTGAGACACCCGCCATTTTTGCGATCGTTTTTGCGCTTTCGATTTCTCTGATGTGGCGCTGATTGTAATTGAACGTCAACGCCACGACGTCGTCATATCGTTCTTTTGCCCAGTAAAGACAAGTGGTGCTGTCTTGTCCGCCGGAAAGAATTACAAGTGCCTTCGGCATTGGTGTTGATCCTCTGGTTGAACACGCATGTGATTCTTGCACTCAAGGGAGCGCTTGTTTCTGAATAGACGACGTAGATTATAGACTGGAATGCATCCAAGTCCCATCGCCGAGCCAAGTTGTGTGTCAGCTAAATTGACACGATTACTTTGAGGGCGTGCGCAAAAGCTTTTTGTCCATTCTGTCGTCTTCGTCTGCGTGTGGCTTGAGCCCTTGCTTTTCACGCATCGCTACGTCTAGCTTCCAGAGCAAATCTTGCACTTTGGTGCGCGTCCTCGACTTCTTTACATTCGGCGAATCGATGATCTGGTGCAAGGCAGTCGAGAGCTGCGAATAAGCAATCTGTCTGCTTTCGAACGCTTCGGTGCAGTCTGGATTCAAGTCAAGGGCTCGCGTGTAATCTTCGATTGCTTGCTGGTATCGATTGAGATTGTGGTACGAGATGCCTCTGCAGAAGTAGGCGCCAGGGTCTTTGGGATTGATTTCAATGGCCGTAGTCAAATCGACGATCGATTCTTCGTGCATCTCCAGTTCGCTGTAAGCAATGGCTCGACAATAGTAGGCGCTCGAATCACCCGGTGTGAGATTGATGAATTCACCGAAATCAGCGGCTGCCTCTCTGTACCGTCCTTGCTGAAAATATGCGTATCCGCGCTCGGTGTATGCCAGAGCGAGTTTTGGATTGATTTCGATTGCCTTGCCACAATCGATAACCACTTCTTCCTGTCTGCCCAGAACTCCGTGCGCATAGGCTCGATAGATGTACGCCCAGGCGTTCTCGGGGTCGAGTGCGATCGCCTGGGTGTAGTCTTCGATCGCCTTTTCTTGCTCATTGAGCAGGTTGTACGCGAATGCTCGGTTGAAGTAGACAGTGGCAAAATCTGGCTTTAGTTCTAAAGCCTGGCTAAAGCACAACACCGCTTCGGTGCAGCGACCGCTTACGAGCAAGTCCATGGCTTGCTCGTAAGCTTTCTGAGCGTCTTGCTCTGCATTCAAATAAATGCACCTGTGCAGCGGCTTAGGACACGAATAACCAATCACGACCCGCCGATCTCTGGGAAGATCAGCCGCACTGTTTCAGGAGAAGAACAGCCCGTGTTAACACGCTCTCATGTTTGCGTCAAAGTTGTCAAGCGCCAGGTTCAACCGCTTGGCTGGGCGATCTTCGCAAAGCGGGTTACCATCCCGACCATAGGGAATTGGGTGGAAAGCTTAAATTTGAACACCTACTTGGCGCCTTCGGACAAGCTCTTCAGCTTGTTATCGATCTTGAGAGAATCGGCTTGTCTGCCTGTCATTTTCAATACTGTTGAGTAACTCTTCAGAACAGAGATCAAATTTGTTTTGTCAGCATCTTTGTTTAGCAAAGGAATCGCGCGCAGAAAGAATGCTTCAGCAGAAGGAAAGTTTCTCACCATCGCTGCCATCATTCCAGAGTTGGCATAGGCACTGCCCAGGTTGTGATTGACGATTTCTGAGTTGGGATCTAGCTTCTGAGCCGCTTCAAGCTTCTGAACCGAAAGAGCTATTTTGCCGGCTTTCATTGCATCTGCAGCTTCTGTGTTCAGTCGCAGAAGCTGATTGACGTTGCTGTTTGGATCGCCAGACATCATCATCTTCGACATGTTGAGTGGGTGACTATTTACCACTTCAGCGCTAGCACTGTAAATTTTCGCAAGTGTGCTTTTGTCTCGATTCGATAGTTGCGGCACGGTGTCAGCAGGCATCACTGTGCTAAACATGATGTCGCCCGGTGTTTTGCTATGTCCCAAGATGCCCAGGGCATGCCCGATTTCATGCAGATCGATGCGACGTGCGTAGTTGTTGGAAATTTTTTGTGTTCCAAGTGGTGGTATCGAAAGAAGAATGATTTTTACGTTCAAAATGCCTTTGGAATCTGGCACCACCACTGCGTGTCCACCTTCTGCCGAAGATATCATTTGCCTGGCGTCGTCAGTCCATGTGCAGACAATTTTCGCCCCTGGGTCATCGGTATATTGAAATTTAATCGCTCCTTGTGATGCTTCCGACCAATCGGCGAACGCCTGTTTCAGCACATCTACATATTCTTGCCTGAAGCCTGGAACGCTTGCATCGGCTTTAATCGAAACTGTGATTGGAAGTCTTGTTTGCGGCCAACGCGCAATGCCGTTTTGGGTGGCATCATCGAAATAGTCGTTGGGATTCTGCGCAACAGCTTTCGATCCGCCTGTGCGCTGCAGTTCATTTTCCAGCATGGCGATGCCACTTCGCACTTGCTTTGCTTCTGGTGCATTAGGGCTTAGCTGCAAAAATGTTTTGAAGGCTTTGATGGCGTCTTCCGTTCTTCCGAGCGATTGGTAGCAGGTGGCTAGAGTGCCCCAGGCCGGCGCGGAAGTCGGTTTCAGTTCTGTGGCTTTCTGCAACTCGGCCATGGCCTCGTCGTATCTTCCTTGTTGGACGAGCGTCGTGCCTAAGTTGCTGTGTGCATCGGCGAATTTCGGAGAGATGGAAATAGCCTCTCTGAATTTTGCCTCAGCGTTGGTAAGGTCTTGGTCTTTAACCAGTTTCACGCCATCGTTGTAGACCTGGATTGCTTGATTATCAGGTTGACTGCCAGTCTGCCCAAGTGCCTGCGTGGCTAAGGACAAACCGAGAACCAATCCAGTGATGAGCGGACGTAACTTACTGCGGACCATCCTTCCTCCGAATGCATGCAAGTCTTATTGTAAAGCTTTTGGGCGCCAGCATGATTGTCGAACTGATTCTTCTTCACGGTTGATCGATGGACAATCGCCGGATATGCTTTGGGCTCAAGTAGCGAGTGGTTCACTTTTGTGCCTAAGTTCGAGGTGAGTTGTTGGACACAGATTTGCAACTATCTGCAAACCAAGCCACATCTCCGACGTATATATTCGTTCGCTGGCTCTTCTTGCGTGGACTCGGTTTTGTCTATTTCGTAGCGTTTGCATCCATTTTTGTGCAAGTGCTCGGTCTGATTGGATCGCATGGAATTTTGCCAGCCCATCTTTTCCTGAAAGAGGTTGGTGCGAACTCCAGTTCAACGCCCTTTTTATCTGTTCCAACGCTTTTCTGGATAGATTGTTCCGATACAGCATTACGCTTCCTGCCTGGACTCGGAATTGTTTTTTCCATGTTCATCATGGCAGGAATTTGTAGCGGTCCTCTTTTGATTTTGCTCTGGTTGATGTACTTGTCTGTGGTCACTGTCGGCGGTGACTTCATGGGTTTTCAGTGGGATGCACTGCTCTTGGAAGTAGGATTTCTGTCGATCTTTTTTGCCCATTACAAGTGGCTGGATTTGCCGCTTAAGTCCCGGGATGAACGAGCAAAGTTACCGGCACCATCCATCGTTGTGCTCTGGCTCTTTAGATTTTTGCTTTTCAAGCTGATGCTATCTTCCGGCTGCGTGAAACTGCTGAGTGGTGACCTCACCTGGAAGAATTTGAGCGCCTTGCATTACCACTACTGGACACAGCCACTGCCAACTCCGCTAGGCTGGTGCGCCGCGCAATTGCCTGACTGGTTTCAGAGTTTGTCTGTCGCCATAATGTTTTTCATAGAGCTGATAGTGCCGTTCTTTATTTTTGTGCCTGGCATTCTCCGACTGTTTGCTGCGTATTTGACCATGTTGCTCCAAGTTCTAATTTTGCTGACCGGCAATTACACATTTTTCAATATCCTGACGCTGTTGTTGTGTCTACTACTATTTGATGACAGCATATTTCTGAAGCTGAAAAACTACCGCTTTGCCAAAAAGCTAATCGATGCCAGCGTCGTCAGACCAGCCAGCGTCCTTACTAAATTGAGACTGGCAGCCCTGGTTACGGTAGTTGTGATTATGACGTTAAGTCGTAGTGTTTCGTTCGTTCCGGAACCGATCAAAGAATTGTCTTCGGCTTTGTCGCCGTGGTGCCTCGTCAATGGCTACGGATTGTTTGCCGTTATGACTACGACGCGCAACGAGATCGTCGTTGAGGCGAGTCAAGATGCTCTCCATTGGGAGCCCTATGAATTCATTTTTAAACCAGGTGACATCAGTCGCGCACCGCCCTGGGTGGCACCATATCAACCGAGACTAGATTGGCAGATGTGGTTTGCGGCGCTGGGCACGCGACAAGACAGTCCCTGGTTCACACACTTCATTTTCCAACTTCTGAGGGGCTCTGCGGACGTGAGAGCTTTGTTGAAGAAGGAGCCTTTCAACGGTCAACTTCCGAAGTACGTTCGCGCCACTCTCTACGAATATCAGTTTACTAACTTCGCTGAACTCACCAGATCTGGTGCCTGGTGGCAACGAAAATATATCGGACCTTTTTTCCCGGAAGCGAGTTTGAGACAACCTATCGATAAGACAGGCGATGGGCAAGGTTATGGAGATGGACTTCAAGCTCAGTAAGCATTTGCTCTCTGCACGCGCGAAAGGCGCAGTTGAACTGCGCCACGCTTGGCTTACTGAAATGTGTGGATTACATCTTTGTGTCGATGTCGCTAACTCGGTTTTCAATGTAAGCGACTTTATTGGTAGTCAGATCTTTGACGTCAGAGTTCAAGTTGTAGGCACCGATCATCGACAAAAGCAGAGCTGTTCCTAGACTTACCGCGGCTAAGCGCATAGTGCGTGTCTTCTTACATTCTTGTGCACATGATTCTGATTCTTCTACTCGTCCGTTCTCTGTATAAATGGTGACCATTTGAACCTCCCGGGGTTATGTCCATTTTGTGTCTGTCTCGCTTTGTGACGTAACAGTGCTGATTCCGGTTCCATGTTTCTGTAAATGGGCTCTAGTGGGCACTTGCGGATGTTAACGGGCTGCCACTGACGGTGGTGCGGACGATTTATCAGGAGCTGATATATATCTGTTGTACATATTGCATGGACTTTAAATTGATTTCCAAAGAAATAACTTGCTTTGTTACCTGTATCTGGATACCATACAAAGATACGTGTATAGCTTGAAGAAGCCGGTCTGAGGAGGTCGCTGAATGTTTGAATGGAGAGTAAATCAAATTCGCGTCGATATGATGGAGCGGGTGCTGAATCATATGGAAAAGCAGGGCTATGAGGTGCAAGTAATCGTACCTCTCCAAGGCGGAAGGTTCGAGCTCGGTTCGGATACGGACTCAACAGGTGCTGGCGGTGCAGCGGTGAGAACTGAAGTTCTGTTAGCAGGCAAAAAGTTGTTAAACGAAAAGTTGCCCGAGATGCACAAAGGCATGCCTGCTGTCACTCCTGAAAACCTCGATGTTGTCTACGGGCGCGAGAAGGCGAATAGCATCAAATCACCTTAGTTCGGAAGCTTAATTCAAATTTCGGTCTCGCCAAATTGTCGTTAAATTAAGACGTTCCCTCGCTCTTAGGTGTAATGTTTAGCCTTGCTAAAGTTTGAGTTCTTTCAAGCCGTTGAGGGAACCGTGAGACGAGTTGTCGAGGAAACAAAATGACGATAGAAGCGAAAGTAATCAAAATCGGAGAACTGCTCGTCAGTGCACGGCTACTTGATACCAGTGACGTCATAGAAGCAATTCAGGTGTCACACCGACTACAGATTCCAGTCGGCAGAGTGTTGATTATGGCGGGCACAGTCTCTGAACAACTGCTTCAAGCTGCCCTACAAGCTCAAATTGTTATAAATGAAGGTCTTGTCTCAGTCGAAGTTGCGGGTGATGCTCTTCGCATCGTGGCTCGTGACCACAGAACTTTGCAACAAGCGTTGCAGCAGCTAAACGTTCCAAACTATCAGCAAGAACTTTCGAATTCGCTCGTCGATTTGCTTTTGGATTCAAATATCGTCTCACAAGAACAGCTTGAACTCGCGATGAGAACGAGTAATGAAGCCGATATTCCGTTAAGTGGTGCGCTTGTTCTGCAAGGCACTTTATCTGCGAATTTCTTCCCAAGCATTTTGAGGGCACACGATCAAATTCGAACTCACGAGAAGTCCAGAGAAGAAGCGATCAATGAGTTGAAAGAATCGTTTTTGATCTGGCTAAAAGCTGATGAATCCTGGAATTCTCTCGCTGACGCCTTACATACCGACTTGCGCGGTGGAAACGACGATCGATTGGTTCCACCGGAAGCAGAGATAGTCAGTGTCACGCTCGATACTGTCGAAGCAGAACCTGCGAAGTCAGGCAAATCCATAATTGCCGAACCCAACGGATCGACCGGTGCCAACGGAAACGTTTCTGCCAACAACACTTCGTCTGGTGCGTCCACAGGTGTCCCAGGTGCAGATGGCGCATCTGACGCGATAGACAAGCCAGAGATTGTTCCTCCCAAGTTGGTCGAACTGTTTAAACAAGCTGGTGTCTTCACTCAAAACGAAGTTCAACGTGGTTACGAACAAATGCTTGGCGACCCCCTATTGTCTGGGCGTGTCTTCATCGCCATGGGTCTGACAGACGAGCCAACCATGCAGTTTTCATTGCGCTGCCACGGGTTGATCAAGAAAGGGCTTTTGACAGAGGAGCAGGCGGTCCGTGCGATCCGCGGATTGCGTTCTGGCATGAAGACGCAAGAAGAAGTTCTCGTCGAACAAGCTAGCGAGCAGCATCCATATTTTGAGAAGAAGTGGCGCAGTAACACGTTGCGCGCGCTCGGCGGTGGTTTGGTGGGCGCTCTTGTAGCCGGCATCGCGTTAAGCGGCAGAAAGCGTTAGACAGCTGGCGTAACGAGTTTTTTCTTTCCAGAATTGTTCGAGCGCTCGTATCGCACTTGATTTACTTCGGCGCGTAAAACTGCAATTTCGGCTTTCAGCTCGTTTATTTCTTTGGCATCGGAAAGTGTGTCGACGAGCACGTGATGAAGCGCTTTGCGCAACTGGTTGCGACCGTCGGCCACGATAAGCTCGACTGCTACCTGCGCTGCCATGTATGGATAAATGAATAACCTGATCATTTCTGTGTTCTCTGAGTCGGGTCACAGGGATTGAAAAATTTGGTTGCAAGTATAACAAGGGCGGTCCGCCGATTGATCGGTTGCGCAGGTCGGCTTCATCAAACTTCGGAGTTGCCCGAAGTTGAGTTGAAACGGGCGTACCGAGACTTCAACAGGCAAGCTGTAGTCAGGGCGTGGCTGGTTTATAAAGCGGCAAAGATGAGTAGGCGGCTGATGCAGCAAGTTCGCCCTTCAACACTCTGGATAGAAGTCCGTAAGGAATAGAGTGTCCAAATGTGCGTTTGTCTTCCGCTTCGAAGTTGACGAACTCGACGCCTTCGATGTTTTGCAATTTCGTAGCTGAACCGATGCGGTAACCACCGTGGAAGAAATTTGAGATAGCAATTCGCTTGTCTTTAGTCGAAACATAGATGCGAACATCAGACGCAAACGACTTCACGAGCGGTGCTTGCTCTGCGAAAATGTCGCGGTCAATATCTGGAGAGCACATGAGTACGTGAGCAAACTTCGGAAAGTCAGCTAAGTTCTTGTTAAACGCCAGAGTCTGGAATGCTGACGTCACCACTTTCGCGCCCACACTGTGAGACAAAATTGTGATGTTTCGGTTTTCGATGCGGCTTCCCAGGTCGGTCAAGAACGCGGCAAAATGAGGACCTGCCCACTCGGCGTTGGTCTCATCGACGAAATATTTTACATAACTGTTTCGAGTCGGCCAGGAAAACAAAACGATCGGACGATCGAGACCTTTCGCTGTTTCGAATCCGAGGTCGACAGAAGTTCTGAAATTGCGGTGATACCCGTGCAGAAAACAGATGGCTTCGCCTTTATCGAATTTCGCAAGTTCAGCAAAGAACTGATCGGCGTTGTCGAAGACTAGCGTTTTCAGCTTGCCTCCAGCGTTTGCGTCGGGATAGCAGATGCCGTAACTGAGTTTTGTCGAGCGTCCGTCGACGTACTGAATCTTGTCACCATCTATGGTTTCTTTCCGGTCAGTGACAAAGAAGACAGGATTCTTGGAACTCGATTTGATCTGTTGGGTGCCGATTGGTGTAATTGCTAAATCGCTTGCTTGAGCTTGAAAAGGTAAGTTAGTAATGACTGAACAAGAGAGCGTAACGGCTGACAGCAGCTGCAAAACGGCGGTTCTGACTCGCGGAGGAGCGTTTGATGTTTTGCGGATGGTGGTGGCATTCATGTCTATTACCTTCATACTCCGCACAAGTACTTATTATCATTCTGCGTCGAAACGGCGATTCAGTCAATGGTTCGGCTGGTGCAGACCTCAAAACTGAGATTGCTCGTCCCATTTTTTTGCGATTTCTTTCATCGTTTTGCGAGTCAAACTAGAAAGTCTGTGCGACAATTCTGCCAGGTAGAGCCGCTCATCATAAGGTTTTCCGACGGTTGGGCGGGCCTCGATGACTCTAAGCAAAGCTTCGTATGAAACGCAATTCGGTGCGCTTTCATAGTTCATGTCGATGTCTCTCCGATGGACTAACTCGAAAGACGACCGGATCCTGTTGAGTGTTCCTGGATAGGAGCGACTGCTTTTCGGAATCGATCAACCGACAGTGTGTTGAGAACTTCCGACCGGGAAAGCCCGCCACGCCTGGCCATGTGCACTCCGTATTTCAAGTTTTGAAGATCCCTTATGCCGTGTGCGTCTGTCGAAATAACGAATTTGATTCCTCGTTTGCGAGCAAGTTTGATCCATCTTGCTTCCATATCCAACCGGTATGGATCGCCGTTCACTTCTATTGCGACATTCGACTCTGCCGCCGCATCCAAAACTTCTTCGAGCCGACAAGCGAGCGGGGGACGCCTGAGCACAAGCCGTCCTAGCGCGTGTCCCCAAATTTTGAACTGCGGGAGCCGCATACAATGAATCAATCTTTTGGTCATCTGATCTTCATCCATCTTCAACCGCGAATGGATGCTGCCGATCAAAATATCGAACTTATTCAAGACATCATCGGGATAGTCCAGCGCACCAGAATCTAAGATATCGGATTCGGTGCCCTTCAAAAGCTTGATTTTGACACGTTCTTGTACGCGGTCGATCTCATCCCACTGCCGCTTCAATTGGTCCAATACCACCCCGCCGGCGTAGTGAGCTGACGGCGAGTGGTCGGTGATGGTGATGTAGTTCATGCCCATAGCTTCCGCTGCGAGCGCCATCTCTTCAATGCTGTTTTTGCCATCTGAATAAGTAGAGTGGCAGTGCGTCATACCTTGTATATCATCAATTTCTATCAGATCGGAAAAATCGTTGCCCGCCGCTACCTCGTCTATCTCGCCGTTAGCCTCTCGCAATTCAGGCGGAATGAAAGGCAAACCGAGTTCTTTGTAGATATCTTGTTCTGATCTGCAGGCGACCTTCCTGTCGCCTTGCATGAGACCAGTGGAACTGATCGTGTATCCTTTCCGTTCAGCGATTTTCCTCACTTCTTGAATATGGCTTTGTGAGCCAGTTTCAACGAATTCTGCAAAAGGAAAATGATCGGCGGTCGTGACAAGCAAGCTTACGCGCATGCCGTTTGCTAGCCTCGCGACGGCGCGTAGATCCTCGGTGCTTTCCATTCTGGTGACTTGTGGAAATTTTTCTAGGGCATCAATTGCTTTGTTTGGTTGGGTCGAGGTAACCAGCAGATTTATATTTTTGATCGACTCTTTCCATCGTCTGATCGATCCAACTACAGTGACTGCACTGACACCAGGAGCGAATTTGAAGTAGTCTGTGAGCTGTCGCGACAGTTGGCGCGCATCGACCAGCAAAATGCTTTCGTCGCGGGTTTCGTACTCCTTGATGCCTTCGAGTATTTTTTGTTGAGTCTTTTCGCCGAAACCTTTCACTTTGCTTATAGCGTTGATTTCGCATGCCATCTGCAGTTCTGCAATGCTGCTAATTCCGAGAGCGTCGTGCAGCATCTGCACCTTTTTGGTGCTCAAGCCGGGTATCTGGGAAAGCTCGATAATTCCTGGTGGAAGTTCGGCGCGCAATTCTTCTAACAATGAGGAGCGACCGGTGTTGTAAAGCTCAGCAATCTTCGACGCTAGAGCTTCCCCGATGCCTTTGTACTTCGTCAGGCGCTTCTCGTCTACTAGTTGTCCTAGCTCTTCGGCGATGCCCTCTACGGCGGCAGCACCGTTCTCATACGCGCGAGCTTTGTACGGGTTCTCGCCCTTCAACTCAAGCAGAATTCCGATTTCGCGTAAAGCGCTAGCAATGGCAAACTTATCGAGCACAGCCCCTCCAATTCTAATTATCACTCGTTTTCGTCTGACAAATCTCGCAGCGGGCGTCTGTTAACTGCCGATCTCGCGAAATCGCAGTACTCATGCCTTTCGAGCAGATGTCACAAGCATGTCACCAATGTGTCCTAAAGATGTCATGCGGCTTCCTGCCTTTGTCACGATCATGTCACCAACCTGTCATCTCGATGTCACGGCACTCACTTATCTTCAAATCACGCCCTTAACGAAGGATCTTGAAAATGCGTTACTCCAAATTGGCACTTGCTCTTCTCACTCTCGTGGCGATCAGCTCGCAACAGTGTTTCGCTCAGGGAACAAAGATTGGCATGCGCAACGGTTTGCCACCATGCACCATGGATAGTTTCGTGCATGAAGCAGCAGGTGAAGCTGAACATATCTATGGCGACGAGGGCACCACCGATATCCCGCCATACATGGGCTTCAGTACCGTGCATAGAATCAATAACGGCATATTCAACATCCGCGATAGAGGATTGACCACAGGACATGGCTCCTACTTGCCAGACGCCTGGGGCGCAGATGAGTTCCTCGCACCGCCTGGGGAGTGGAGCTTAGCAGGCGCCAACAACGGCAACCGTCAAACTAATGGCGCCGGCGCAGGGCTAAATGGTGGCACTGGCGGTAGTGGCAATGGCGGACAACAAGCTCCAGTCAAACCACCCTATGCGATTGGACCAGATTGGATCGCAGTGCAAAACACTCACAATGGGCAGATTATGGGATGGATGGCACCAGGCGAAACTTTTCAACAGTTCTTCTCGGGTCAATCTGGACACTTATTGCCAGGTAATGAGGCGGAAGGACAGTACATCCTGCAAAATCAATTGGGCAATATGACTAGCCCTTACGACATGCTCTAACTAGATACGCAGCTAGTTACTCCGTCTAACTAATTGCTCTAACTATTTGCTGGTCGATGTTGTTGTCGTTGTCGTTTTCGTTTCGGATGACGAGGAGCTATCAGATTTCGTGCTGTCAGATTTGGTGCTGTCGGTTGCACCTGCGGGCGCCGGTTCTTTAGGTAATGAAGAAGCAGGCACCGAAGCGGCAGCGACACCATCTTCGAAAGTTTTAGCGTGAGTGTACTTGGCGGGTATCACAAGGGTACCCTTAGGATCGATGAAGCCAAACTTGCCTTTCACTCGCACCAAAGCTCTTCCACCGCTGAAATCTAATGCTTCGTCAAATTTCGGAGGAATAACATTTTTACCGTTATCGTCTAGATAGCCCCATTTTCCGCCCTCTTCCAACAAGCCTCTGTGCTCTGGAAATTGCTCGCGCGATTCGTAATTGTTTTTCCAAACAACCACTCCATCTTTGCTGATAAGACCTACTTTTCCTTCGGCGGCACGCACTTCTGCTATCGAATCTTTGAACGGCCAAGCTTTGTCAAACCTTGCGGCAATGATCAACTTGCCCTTGTCGTTTACGTAGCCCCACTTATTTTCAGTGCAAACTGCGGCTAAGCCTTGAGTGAAAGGTTTGGCATCGTCGTAGCCTTGTGGAACGACTTCGGCTCCAGTTTTATCGATGTAACCCCATTTGCCACCCGAGGGTTTGACTGCAGCGAATCCTTCAGAGAAAGGACCGACAGCGTCGTATTGTGGCTTGATTACGAGATTTCCGGTTTTGTCGATGAAACCCCACTGGTCATCTTTATTGACTGCTGCCATTCCATCTGAGAATTCACCGGCTTGTTTGTAGTCTGGTTTAATCACCAAATTGCCAGTGGTATCAATGTAGCCCCACTTATAATCGTCGACTGCAGCCGCCATTCCATCGGAAAACTTATGCACTTTCTTAAAGATTGGTTTTACGCAGAGGTCGCCTTTTTTGTCGATGAAACCCCATAGGTCGCCGAATTTGACCGCGGCTTTGTTCTCCGCAAAACTCTCAGCTTGATCGTACTGTGGCTTGATTGACCAACTTCCGCCTTTGCTCAAAAACCCCCATCGCTCAAACCCTGTAGCCTTTGGAGCGGTTATCGCTGGCGCATCTGTCGACGATGTGGCAGTAGTTGTCGAGGTCGACGTCGTAGCGGTCGTGGAAGTTGTAGTGGTTGAATTGCAACCCGATAGTAATGAGATACAAATCGCGAGTGGCGCGACAAACTGAAAGGTTTTAGCCATAGTGTGTTTAGCTCGTCAGTGTCCTTACCCATACTAAGTCATTTTTGCTATCTGCACTAGCATTTTAGCTCGAAATAGCATCATGACAATTTGCGGAGCGCTAGAATATATCGATTAGGCACCATATGTGGTTCATGTTGATACCGTTTGTTGCTGGGCTAGTTGGATTCTTCAACGACCGATCGCCATTGGTGTAATTCAGAAAGCGAAAGATTGCTATGCGCCAGGAATTGATTCAAGACGTCTTTGTCCAGGCTCGTGATCACAGATTGTGGACCAACTTCGTCTTCAGCCATGTTTGCAATCGTCGAAATATTTGCCGATCAACTGCAACATCGCATATTCATCATCTGTATAGCTGCCCTTGCTGAGCAGAGCTTGAGCCAATTCCTCACGTGTGATGCCATTGCCGTTTGGATCTAAGCGCGCGAAGTTTTTCTCTAACAGTTTTGCCACTGTCAACCCATCCAATTTAGGCTCAGGTTGCCGTACTGGATTCGTTTCGACTGTCCTCAATTGACCGAGCACATCCTGGAAGGCGTGTTGCGCAGCATCTTGGCGCTTTTTATGAGAACCGTCCTCTGCCATATGATTTCCTCACCGAGACTGATACTTGCATCTGTTATTCCCCCGTCGGTGCTTTTTTCAAAGGCAGGCGAAACCAAAATGTGCTTCCTTTTCCTTCAACACTGCTGACACCGATTTGTCCACCGTGTGCCTCTACGAATGCTTTGCAGATAGCTAATCCGAGCCCAGTACTGGCATGTTTTTCGGCGCCTCGGTCGATTCGCTGGAATCTGTCGAAAATTTTTTGAGTGTACTGCGACGGAATGCCGAGCCCCTGGTCGATGACTTGAATCTCAGCGAACTGACCAGACTCGATCACATTTACAGATACTGTTTTTCCTGGTTGCGAATATTTTATTGCGTTCGAAATCAGGTTGATCAAAATTTGTACAGTGCGCTGCTCGTCTGCGTGTACTTGAATCTCATCTGATATCTCTGGGTCTTCGAGAATGATTTCGTTTTGCTCGGCGAAGCCGCGAATCGATTCGATCGCATGATGAATTAGAGGAGCAACTCGAATGTCAGCGGCGTGCATCTCCAACATTCCAGCTTCAATCTTCTCCATGTCGAGTAGCTGATTGATAAGATTGACCAGCCGAAAAATGTTTGTTTCTGAAGCTTTCACTCGTTTGATGGCGCGATCTGAAAGCTCACCGTAAGTGCCGCTTGCGAAGAGCGCTAAGGTTCCTTGCAGTGAGGTTAGTGGTGTACGCATGTCGTGGCTGATCATTGCGACAAACTCTTGTTTGCGCTGTTCGGCATTCGTCAGTTCGATAGCCACATTATGGAACACTTGATCCAGATAATTTATTTCATCGTTGCCCGCAAGCTGCGGATTGAGGGGTTTGCGACTGGCAAGCAAGAGCGCGTTTTCTCTCAGCACCGCCAGACGTCTCGTAATCGTCTTGCTAAAAAACAGGGACAGAAAAATTGAAAGGACCACGTTAAAGATGATACTGAGCCATAAAAACAAGCGCACTCTTTGCCTGGCACCTTCCGCACCGCCTGGATATTCAGCTTGCAACCGCTGTTCTTCTTCAGTAAATCTGCGTGTTTGTTTGAGCAATGAATTGACGGCTTTCTCTGCAGCTCTTGCTTGATTGCTAAGTGTGATCACGTCAAACGGTCCAGAGTCAATACCCAGCTTTTTTCGATAGCTTGTAATGAACTCGTTGCAGCTGAGCAAACTTGCTTTCATTTCCTCGACGTGCTGTTCGCGCCGTTCATCGCCTTTGGCCAACTCGGAAAGTTTGGCAAGAGAAGCTGGAAACTCAGATATTGTTTGATCTAGTTTCAGACGTAAAGATTCCTTCTGAGTCAACTTGAACATGATTACTTGAGATCCAGCCGCCACCAAACTGCTGGTCAAACTATTTGCTTCTGCAATGATCAATTGAGAGCGTGAAAGCCGATCGATCTGATCGTCGGCCACGTTGAGCAGATGCATAAGCCAGAGCATGAACCCGATTTCGAAAACCAGGGGTACTGAAACCAGAATAATTCCTTTTTGGCGCAGCTTCATGGTCGAGCCTTCTCCTGGTAGCACCATGCCCAGTTTTAAGGCTGGTTAGGCATGAGCTGTTACCAGTTCTCAGTCTCGAGCACTTTCAGGCTGCCAGGTCTGATAAATCGAGCAGCTTGCTGCAT
>JAFEAT010000017.1:143693-215914 GCA_018266255.1 Cyanobacteria bacterium SZAS-4
TGCATAGATTATCCTCGGATAAATGTTGACTCAGGCGCACCCATTTAGGGCATAATCTGTACATGGCAAAAATTCTCGTCGTTGAAGATGACAAAGAACTAGTCGAAGTTTTGCAAGATTGGCTCGTCGGTGAGCACCACATCGTGGATGTTGTTCATGATGGAAAAGAAGGTGCCGAGCGACTGCGCATGTATGACTACGATGTCGCGATTCTCGATTGGGAGTTGCCAGGTATGCACGGACCAAGCATCGTCAAAGAGTATCGAGATGGTGGTGGCACTATCCCCCTATTGATGTTGACAGGCAAAACCAACTACACCGATAAAGAGCAAGGGCTTGATTCTGGTGCTGATGATTATCTGACGAAACCGTTTCACCCGCGCGAACTGTCGGCTCGGTTGCGAGCACTGCTGAGACGCTCCGGCGCGAACCGCACTGCCACGGTTTTGACCGCAGGCGACCTCAGCCTCGATCCACAGGCTTTCAAAGTAACAAAGGGCGATAACGAAATTCCCTTTCTACCTCGAGAATTTGCCCTTCTGGAATTCTTCATGCGACACCCCAACGAAGTCTTCGGACCCGAGGCAATACTCAACCATGTCTGGTCCTCTGAATCTGACGCGTCACCAGATACAGTGCGTGTTCATATCACCAGACTGCGCAGTAAGATAGACACGCCTGGAGAAAAATCGCTGATCCATACGATTCATCGTGTCGGTTATCGATTTGAGCCGCCAGCTAAATAGTAGCTGGGTCTACTGTCACTTAGCGCCAATCATCAATTGCGAAAACGTCTGGACGGCAGAAGCCTTGTTCGTTTGGCTTGTGCATGTATACACCAAGGTAATCAGTTTTGAATCCAGCCGACAGCATGCAGTCGAAGCCGGCATCGCGGGCGGTGCTTATACCAGCTGCGATTTTGCCGACACCGGCTGCGCGTGCAGTGGATTCGCATGCCATCAATAGACTGTTGAACAGCACATTGCTGTTTGCGCACATGCGTGCTGCCGCAAACTTTATGTACATCGAACCACTCTTCGCTTCAGAACCTTCGCCGTAATGGCAGATGGCGAAACCGTCTAATGCGTCCGAGCCGATGAAAATCGTGTCGCCCATTTCAAGCTCTTCTACTGCACAAATTTCTTTCTGTAGATCCAAGCCCGGATAAATGTCGTTTGTCAGTTCGCGAGCTGAATCACGAAAGTCTGACTGCTCCACATCTTTAAAGCCAGAATATCTCCAAACGCGAACTTCTTTCGAAGGAGCGCTATCCAAATTTTTTGACATGATAGCTGTGAGAAAGCGCGGCATGAAGCCAAACTTTCGATACAGGTGAATGTGCTGAGCGCTTTCAGGAAAAGTGAAAAGTCCAGAGTGCGAGACATTGCGCTTGCGAAACAGGCTCATCACCGGCATCAACAACTGTTGTGCAACACCTTGTCCCTGATGACTTGGTGAGACAGCCAAGGGACCAAAATATCCAACGCTCCCCCAGGTTGTTGCAAGGTTGACGCCAACCAACTCACCATTTTCCTCGGCTCCAAATACGCCTTCGGGATCCATCAAGAAGCGCCCCAACAGACTGCCGCCTGAGAAGAAAAGATCTGGATCCGGAATGCCAAGTTTTTGGCTGAAACTTGTTTTGATTATGTGCTCTGCGGCGCCATAGTCATCTTTCGTGAGTTGTCTTACTGTCGCGGACACGAGGGTTCTCCGGCATATGCAGCAAGATTATTGCACACGCGCACTCGGCTCGACGGTTGCCAACTGGCAAAGTGTGTCTGCAAATTTTGAGACTGCTTGAGGAAACATGTTGAGATAGAGCGACGGTTCAACTAATTCCAGCTCCATGAGCAGATCTCGACCACTGGCGTCCCGAATCAGGTCGACTCTTGCAAATGCTACGGGCTTCTTCACTTCCGCCAGTACTTGACGCGCTAACTGCAATTCAGCTTCGTCTGCATGTTCGAGCGTTTCGCCTGCTTCACCCGCCTGGGCAAGGGGTTGGAAAGCGGATTTCCTGATCGTGTGCGAATATTCGCCACCTAAGAAAACGAGAGCACGTTCGCCACGCTCGTGCACGGTATCGATGAACGGCTGCAATAGGACGTCTGACGTCTCCAGCATTCCGTCTAAATGAGCTTGAATATCTGTTTGACTGCGTTCAATTTTGCGTACACCAAATGTGCTCAAACCAACAACGGGTTTTAAGATTCCTTTCGTCCAGCCATGCTGATCTAACACCGCATCTACGTGAACGGGCTTCGATCGCTCGAACAAAACGGTAGGCACGATTGGTATCGATGCTTTTTCTAAGTCAAGTAAGTAGCGCTTATTACTGTTCCAGCGCACCAATTCGCAATCGTTCCACAGTGTGGTTTGGCTTGACACCTTTGTCAGCCACGCGAGAAATTCCTCGTAGTGCAGGTGATAATCCCATGTCGATCTCAAGACGCAGATGCCTGCGTTAGCCCAATCGATCGTCTGGTCCCGCCAGTCGGCTATTGCACAGCGAAACCCTCGACGCTCCAACTCTTCGGCGACAAATCGATCATCTGCGTCTAGTATCGGAAGGTCGCAGTAAGTTACAAAGGTAAACAAGTTGTTCGACAATGGATTTCATCCGAAAAGCTTGCGTATCATCGCATAGCCTACCAGTCTTCACCAGGTATCATGTTATTGAACATCGCCATCGCCCGTGCGTAGGCTGTGTCCGATTCCATGTTGCGGTTCTGTTTGCGGTACAAATTACTCAGGCACAGGAGCGCATTGATCACCACCTCCGGGCTCATGCGTTGTTCTGCGTAATCTAATGCTAACTTATAAAGAGATTCAGCAGTTTCTAGGTGATTAGCTGAAGATGCGAACTCCGCGCTCGAAATAATTTGCATCCATGAGTCCAAATCATGCAGATCATTTGCATCTAGCAATTTCTCCAGATACTGCTGCACATCTTGTTCGTCTTTTCCGAGCATTGCGAAACTCCCATTCCTGGCCTACTATCATGACGGAATGGAAGGGACTAAGTTGCCGAAGATAAATCGCCAGCTGCGTGGTTGAGAAAACAGTGTCAGGCAGCATTTTTCTGAAAAGAATGATCGATCGCGTTTTTGAGCAAGCTTAAGGCGTGTAGATTGGGCCATATGACGGCCTTCATCTCTTCGAGATCGTACTGTCCAATGAGTCCACGATCGTAATGTCGGCACACTTCTTCCCAGAGCGCGAACAGCTCTCTTGGTTGTTTTCTGCTGCGGGCATCTCGCTGATATTCAATCAAATCGAACGTTTTCATCGGTATCCCTCCACGACAAAGTCGCTACATTCACTTCCGCAAACACTGACGCAATTCCAAGTTGCTCGGTTCCAATCTCTTGATAACCAATGGCAGGGCTTACAGGTGGGCGAAGACGAATCTGGGGAACAGTAGCAGTGTGCGGACGTCTTCAGATCCATAGAAAGTGAGTTGATATGGAATCTAAGTTACTAGAGCGTAAGTCTTCGACAGCAAGAAGTGAGCAGAGAGCCTCAATCAGTGATGATCGACAGAGAGTCAGCCAGGCAAAGTCCGATTTAGAAAGTTTAGAAAGGTCGTATAGAAGTTCGAGTAGAACCCTGCAGTCGATGGTGTTTGGTCTGATTGCAGCAGTAATGGTTTTGATGGCATACAGCCTCTTTGGGGGTCGAGTGGACCGTGAGATGTTCACCACCGATGTCACCCCAGTGCATATCGAGTTGAACCCTATTTCCAATCGAAAACAAACTGCTCAAAATCCCCAAAACATGCAGATGTAGTAAGGTTTAACCTCGTGCGTGATAATATTGTCCCTTGGTTAGCTGAGCTTTTATGGTTCGCCCAAGGGACTGGTTGTGGAAGTTCATCTTGTTGATGGAACTTATGAATTGTTTCGGCACTACTTTGCAGTGCCGCAGTCCTCTGATGCCGATGGACAGGAGATCGCCGCCGTTCGAGGCGTGCTCAGCTCGATGCTTTCAATGCTGAGCAAAGGCGCCACACATGTCGCCGTTGCCACCGACCATGTGATCGAATCTTTCCGCAACGATCTCTATGAATTTTACAAAACCGGTGATGGAATAGCACCAGATTTGATATCGCAATTCCCTATTCTGGAGGATGCGCTCGAGGCAATGGGTGTAGTTGTTTGGCGCATGGTCGAATTCGAGGCGGATGACGCGCTTGCAGCAGGTGCTGCAAAAGCCGCAGCCAACCCCAATGTTGACCGCGTCGTTATTTGTACTCCAGACAAAGATTTAGGGCAGTGTGTTGTCGGTGACAGAGTTGTTCAGCTTGATAGACGGCGTGAAATTACTCGCAACGAAGCGGGAATAATCGAAAAATTTGGAGTCAGACCGACCTCGATTCCTGATTATCTGGGTCTGGTTGGTGATACCGCTGATGGTTTTCCTGGCATTACCGGATGGGGCGCGAAAGCAGCATCATCAGTACTTATGATTTACGAACACTATGAGAATATTCCTAAAGATCCCGACAGTTGGGATCCTTCCATTCGCAACAGTAAAAAGCTGGCAAAGATACTGTTCGATTCCTGGGATGATGCAGTGCTCTTTCGTACACTTGCCACTCTACGTCTGGACATCGATCTTTTTAGCGATATAGAGGAGTTGCGTTGGAAAGGTCCAAGACCTGGATTCGACAAACTCTGTACTCAGATGAGGTCGATGGATCTCCATAAGCGCGCCACGGCGCTGGCTGAGAAGCTTCAAGTGGCTTCCAACTGATCAGATGCTTGTTCATTGGCGTAGAATCTAATATTATTGCTTGTTTATTATGGTGTAGGAATTTACAACGTGAATCCCGGTACTAAAACTTGGTTGGTTGGTGTAGCTCTGGGCATCGTTCTGTTGCCTATTGTTGTAGCGTCGGCCCAAGAGAATACAAATACATCGTGGAAAGCTGATTTAGAAAACGCCGAGAAATTTTTCCTTCAAGGCGACAAAGAGCAAAGTGAGAAGTTCTATCTGCAGGCTCTTAACGAAGTTCCGGATGATACCGCACGTGCTACCGTCATAAATCAGAAAGGGGTTGCGCAAAATATGCAACATCAATTTCTGGATGCTCAGAAAAGCTTCTCAGATGCTCTGGAGCTGAGGAAAAAAGCGCTTGGAGAGAACGATGCGGTCACACTTCAAACGATGTCTAATCTGGCCCTTGCAACTTATAAAAGTGGTGACGAGGTAGCAGCGGAAAAACTGTACCTTGAATGTATTGAAAGAAAACGAAGGATCGCTCCTAAGTCAGAGTCGCTAGCCAAGTCACTGACCAATCTGGCTAATCTGTACACCGACGAACGCAACTGTGCTGAAGCGAAAAAACTTTATTTAGAAGCTGCGGAAATTGACACGGCTCTATTTGGCACCAACAATGCTCAGGTTGCTGTTGACCTGTACAACGTCGGTGTCATGTCGCAGAAGTGCCAGGAGCCGAAAGAAGCACTCGATTATTTAGACAAGGCGAATACGATTTTTTCTTCCCTTGGTGATAAGTATGGGCAGGTCAAAGCCTTGCATTACAGTGGTATCAGTCATGGTGACCTGAAAAATTACGACAAAGCATCAGAATTCTCCTTAAAAGCTCTTGCCCTACATCAAGAACTGAAAGGAAAAGATCATCCAGATACTATCGTTCATATACTCTCTGCCGGCGACGCACTGGCCGCTGCAGGGAAAAACGACGACGCCGAAAAGTTGTACCAGCAGGCATTGCGGGCTGCGAGGCTGGATGCAAATCCAAGCGGCGCAAGGTTGACAGAGTGTAATCTAGCTCTCGCTCAGCTGTACAAGAAAGAAAACAAAACTGACGACGCCGAGCAGTGCTTTAAGAAAGCTCTGATCCACTATGAAAATCTGAGTAAGAAAGAGAAACGTGATCTCTATGAACTTCCGCTTGCTTATTCGCAATTGCTCAAGGAGCTCAAGCAAACTGAAGAAAGCGAACACGTGAATCACAAATATTTGCACGTCTATGCGCCAGACAAGGCAGGTAGATAACCTAATGCTTCTGGACGCTGAGATCAAGGACGACAACTACAACGAGATGCCACGGCAGCAGCTGCAGGCGCAGTATGCTCATCCGACTAATACATATTTGCGGGCCGACGCATCCACTGGCAAACACTACATTGATTTGAACGCAGCGGCGAAAAACTATACGGGTGCCTGGCTTTTCGGCTCGGAAAATGTGCAGTGTTTCGTGGGGAATCTAAAAGCTCAGTGGCAACAGTGGTGCCCCATTCCAGCTGGTATCGCTGACGGTGTGTTAATGCGCGGCAATGTGATTTATCAAAATCCTGATAAATCCTATCGAACGTCGAGCGATCAATATGAAGGCGTGATCCGCACGGTGCACGGTGAGCGAGTATTCGAGGGCGAAACCCAACATACGTTTGTCGGTAGCACAGTGCCGAATGGATCGATGACAGTTGTCGCGAAACTGTACATTCCCCTGACCCAGAGGTTGGCTTATAACCCGATGATCGTTTTGCCGTCACGACAAAATGCTGATTACGCCAACAACACTAGTTCTTACCAGAGACCGGTGATGGCATCGACTTATTCTAATTATCAAAGATACAACCAACCTGCCTACCAGCCACAGTACCAGCAACAGCAACCATACACTGCTACGTACGCCAGCCAGGAACAAGACGGCGGATTTTAGAATTGTCCACTAAGTGGCAGCATGACACGAATAATCGACATGCACGCACGCCCGAAACGAATAGTCGACTGACTGAAACAGATAGTCGACATGTGTCTAATCGAATTTGAATGATATCGCCACGGTCTCGCCGAAGTCGCCTGGAATGGTGGTGACACGGAAGTTCAAATCAGAGCCGCCAACTTTCAACACAGCCTTTTTGTCTTGTGGCTTGGACGTTTCGTTAATGTTCAATCCAGCGATCACTTTGTAGCAGAAGACCAGCTCGAGATGCACTGGTTTGGGCAATTTCGACTCGAGAAGCAGTTCGCGGTTTTTGAGGTAGCGCAGAATTGTGTGCTCCTCATCAGGCTCAACGTGCATGTCTGAGCACCGAATGTCGATCGCCTTGGCGATCAATTCATTTGCAAGCAACATCAATGAAGCATCTTGGCCGGTGACAAAACTCTCTTCATCAGCGATTGGCTGGTTAGAAACTGCTTCTACATTGCTTAAAGGTGTCTCTGCAGTTGTCATCGGCTCGATCTCCATTGGTCCTGTTTCTATTCTAGATTTTGTTGGTTATTTCGACAATTCTGGCGGGTGTTTCAAAATGACGTGGATCCGGCCGAGGTCAGCGGCGGCCACCCGGAGAAGCTCTTCAATAACGAAGAACTACCTTCTTTTATACTGTGCCCGAATTTTTTTAGCTGGTCACTACACTAACGGGTGATTTACACCAAGATTACTAGCTATTTTGGACCAAAATGTATCCAGATCGAATTCAAGCCAGCGGGCGGGCGTTACGGCGATTCTTAAATCGAAAACCGGGGTTCGAACGTCTCCAACCCCGGTTTGATTTTTAGTCCGGCACTAAACTTGTGCGGCAAGTGGACCCTAATTCAAGTTGTCCATCAGATTACGCGCCTGGTCGTCTTTGCGCAGCTTTTTCAGGGCGCGACATTCTATTTGTCTGACGCGCTCGCGTGATACGCCGAGCAGTTGCGAAAGTTCTTCCAAACTCTTTGGCGACTCGTGATCCAATCCATAGCGAAGTTTGATGATGTCTTGCTCTCGTGAACTCAGTCGCGACAAAAGCGTATTTACGTGACGGCTCAACAAACTCTCTTCGGCAACCGTTTCTGGATGCGGTAGAGACTTGTCTTCGATCATGTCAGCAAGAAGAGTATCCGACTCGTCGCGCAGTTTACTGTCTAACGAGAGAAGCTCTCGGAAAGCTCCGATCGTCAGCATTACTTTTTCGCGACTTAAGCCTGAACGAACGACAATCTCGTCCATCGTAGGTTTGCGTCCCATCTCTTCCACCATGGTGCGCACTAGTTTTCGCAGTTTGCTCATACTCTCGCCAACATGCACTGGCACGCGGATACCACGTGACTTATCGGCCAAGGCTCTAGTGATCGCCTGCCGAATCCACCACGTTGCATAGGTCGAGAATTTGTATCCGCGTTCGGGATCAAATTTCTCAACAGCTCGAATCAGTCCCAGACCGCCTTCCTGAATCAAATCTTGAAAGCTGAGTCCGCGGTTGTTGTATCGCTTTGCGATGCTCACGACTAAGCGTAAGTTGGCTTGTATCAACCTTCCCCGAGCTTCAGCATCACCGTCTCTGACGGCGCGACCAAGTTCAATTTCTTCTGTTCCGTTCAACAGTTTGTGTCGACCGATCTCACGCAAATATATTTTCAGCGAATCTTCTTCAACCACTGCCGGTTCATCCGCTTCGATGACGACAACGTCTTCGGGCGCGTCAGCAGCTGGAGTTTCATCATCTTCGAAATCGATGAGGTCATCGAATTCTTCTTCGTGTGGCTCGCGGCTAACCTTACTCGCGTGTCTGGTGGCCCGAGTCTGTTTTTTTACTGTTCGGTTCATGATCAAAATGGTTACCCTCGAATCCGCAAAACAAGGCAGACCGAACCAGGCGGTTGGTCGCCTGATTTAGTCTAAGAAGCAGCCATTGGCGCGCGATTAACGAACGCTTGCTTTCAAATGGTCAATTCCTACCTCATTTGGAAGGCGGGCGAAAGCGCTGCATTTTTTGATTATGCCCAAGCAAATTTTGTTGGAACCGGATCAGACGAAATTGAAATTGATTTTGGTAACTAAAGTACACAAATTCAAAATGGTGGAGATTGTCTTTCCACAGGCTTCTTGCTACGTCATGTCGGAGTCTGTATGGACGCGTGTAGTTAGTTGAAAGAGATTTGAATATATTCCAAATCCGTGCGCAAGTCATCCATTAATGCGTAACGGCCAGCGGGATCTTTTTGCAGAGTTCTGAATAGAACTTTCTCCAACTCAGGCGGAATGAGGATGTCGGTACGCTGAGTGCTTGGACGGGGCGGCATTTCATGGATGTGTTTGAAAATAGTCTGCACCGAATTCGGTCCGAGAAACGGAGTCTTTCCAGTAATCGCTTCATACATTACGCATCCTAATGAGTATATGTCGGATCTTGCATCCAAGGCAGTTCCCAAACACTGCTCTGGGCTCATATAGAGCGGGCTGCCGACCAGGTCGCCCGTCTGAGTCAACTCTTGCGTTGTAAGCGCGTCGCTGGCGATTACTTTGGCAATGCCGAAATCAACAATGCGAATGAAATCTTTGCCGTCGTCAGATGCAGCCAAGATCATATTGGCTGGTTTTATGTCTCGATGAATAACGCCGCGTTTATGCGCATGTGCAAGCGCGTCACTGGCTTGAACAAAGATGTCGCAAAAACGTTTCACCGAGAGCGGTCCATAGTTCAAAATTTGTTCTTGCAAATTCGTTCCTTCAATCAAGTCCATAACGATGAAAGGAATGTTGCTCGGTGTCAGTCCGAAATCGTGCACAACAACCAGGTGGGGATGCTTAAGTGCGCTTGCTGCTTTGGCCTCTTGCTCGAATCGAAGAATATGTTTTGGTTCGTGTGCTAAATGGACATGCAACGTTTTTACGGCAAGTTTCGCGCCGGTCATAACGTGTCTGGCTTTGTAGATAACACCCATTCCACCCTGGCTGAGAATGGACAGCGCTTCGTAGCGCTCGGGTAAATCGAGGATGCGATTACTTTCTGGGTTTTTAGGACTGAGAGACGATTGCAATTGCGATTCGATCAGCGTCGGATGCAGACCGCCGGGGCTCTTGGTTTTGATCACAGACACATCCTGTATGTCTTCCATAGTCACTAGCGGCGGTGTGACATCGGCTATCGCCGGCGGTGTTTTTACTTTGTGGCAATTCATCAAATGCTTCATCAGGATAGCTACAACGAGGGCAGGACTTCGCTTATCATTTCCCGAACGGTGAGTGTATCGATAGTATGCATACGCGAGTCTGCGTCGATCGAGAACGAATTCCCAAAAGTTTTCTAGTGAATCAGCTGCGTCTTTTGACGATGGGATTCGAAACTCTGGCACTTTCGGCAGTGTTTTGAACAGCACGAATCGGTCAAAAAATAGAACAGCAAGATAGCAAGCAACAAACAATACTACGGTTATGTAGCCATTTCCGCTTAGTATATTGAGGACCTGACCAATCGTGTCGGTTCTGTTAAAGGCGAAATTGTAGTTGATGTGATCGAGCAACGCCCAGACAAAACCAATCGGTGCAATTACCAGCAGAGCGCTTTTGTTTTTCTGTTGCATAAGTGCAAGACCGAGAGTGCCCGCGGCTAATCCAGTCCAAATCGCATGCCCCGCTACCATTCGGCCATTTATTACTTCGGTCGCGGGTAACCAGACGATCTGTGTTTGCCATGCAGCTGCGTGCACAAACGCGTCTTCGCTGTAGGCAAAACCTGCACCAGATGCCACGCCCAAAAGGAAGATATCAGTTGCTCCCAACGTCAACGAGCTGAAGTTTCTTCCACGCAAAAGTAAGATCACAACTGGCAGCAATTTCAGCACTTCTTCAAATATGGCTTGCAGCACTGGGGTGATTGGATTACCTGCTCCCAGGGCTTTCGCCATTTGCAGCCCCGCTGACCCGGCGATTCCCATCATCACTCCGCCACAAAGCACGATAGTGCCAGTGGTGGCAAGTGGTACGGTCGTGGTGGCACGAGAGATGACCATCAGCCCGACGACAAAGATGGCATTGTAAGCCAGAGAAATGAAGCCTTTCGGTCCAGTGCTAGCAATGGTCCAGCCCACCCACAAAAGCGCTGCACACCAAAATACGACAAGCCTGACCTGCAATCGGCTTCGCCCAAGAGGAATGGTGCCCCAGGTATTAGCCAGTTTGAGTGGAGGAGCGCTCTGCAACTACTTTCCGCCTTTGTTGGGACCCATGGCTTGCTCGAATGCAATCAGGGCATAGTCGAGGGCAGATTTTGGTTCGCCTTGCGGCTGCAATGAAGGCTCAGCTGACTTGCTTACTAGCTGCAAATAGGCGTTTTCGTACTTTTTCAAGGTGGCGTTCGCATCCCTTGGAAAGCCAGTCGGGCGAACATCGAGTTTTGGTCCGCGAGTGCGACAAGCCAGTGCAAGCGCCGCTATAGCAGCGCCTATCGCTCCAATTAGTGCGGCATCACCAACTTTGTCTGCGACATCGTGCACTGGGGTTTCCTCATGGACAAGATTTGAATTTTAACATGGGTAAAAGCATGCAATGGTGGACACTCGGCTACATGTCAGTTTGAATGCCGAAGGAAGAAATCTGTTATCAGTTCGGTGGCATCCACGTCGTTGCAAGTCTTGCCCAGAAGGTCGGCCGGACCGCTGTAAAATGCACCAGGCCACGTATGCCCACCTCCCTGAATGGAATACAACACAACCTCACCGTTGTAAGAGCCGAATGTTTCGCGCTTCACCCGCGTTCCATCATGCGGATCTTTGTCTGGTTCACTCGCGGTGTACGGGCTGGGCGAAGTTCCGTTGTGACGACACCAAAAATCAACCGCCTCGCGCTCAGTCATGAGCCCGCCCATCTTTGCCATAGGCACGCTCAAGTTGCCCAGACCGCCCAGTCCTACAGCATCTCCCAATTTTCCGAGCGTGTCGTTGTGCTCTGAATCTTCCGAAGGCACGAGCGGGTCCTGCGATCCGATGAAAAACATGGCTGGCATTTTTCTGTTGGCACCACAATGTGCCGCCGTTGCGTCCATCATCGATGCTGCTACAACGGCTATAGCAGCCAATTTATCGGGCATCTCACAGGCTAAGCGCTCGGAGAAGTATCCTCCGTTCGACATTCCTACTGCATAGATTCTTCGCGGATCGACAGCCACTGTGCGAGAGATCTGACCGATCATGTCAGAGATAAATCGCACGTCATCCGGGCTACCACTGTATCCAGTCTGCCATTTGCCTCCCAAACCATCAGGATAGACGACGATGAAGTTCTTTCTGTCCGCCACAATGTCGAATCTGGTCAGGGGCGACATGATTCTTCCATTCATGTGTAGCCCGTGAAAGACCATAACGAGCGGCATAGGCTTGGTGCGAACATAAGACGCCGGTACATGCACGAAATAGCTGCGAGGTGTGCCGTCTGACGTCACGACTTGTTTAAAATCGTAAGCCTTCTTAGCTGTCGCGGTTTGAGCGCTACTTTCCTGTGGACTAATGGTAAAAGCAACCACGGCGCACGCCAGTAGTCGACAAATTTTTTGCATTTTTGCTACATATTGCATAGAGAGATTATTCCAAGTGGGCTGGCTGGTAAACATCAGGAGGATAGATATGTTCAGTCGCAAAAGTTCGGCACTGTCCTTGATTGCCGGGTGTTTGCTCGGAACTATGGCGGCGGCTCATGCTGAAGGAACAGCGCCAGCCGCTGGTTCAGCCAAAGTTGTGACAGATTCGGTGCCGGCGGCTAATTCGCCTACTAAGGCTGTTGAACCGTCTCCTATCGTCACCGATCCAACTCCTCCGGGTCGTGCTGAAGCGCCGAAGGAGAAACCTGAGATTCCCGCGGACACGCAAGTGAAAGACCCTGCTGCATCGTCATCGGTTGTAACTCCTTCTACCTCAGTCACTAGCTCTGCCCCTCAGGCAGCTCCGGCTGACCCGACTGCATTGCTCTACGCAGAAAAAGTTGCGCCAGGTGCATTTCAAGAAAAGCGACAGCTTCTACTGTCGAGCATCAAGTTGGCAAAGAAACAAAATTTCGGTGTCACCGTTTATTTAGGTGAGTTGAATAAAGTCGAGGAGCAGATCAAACAAGGAAATGCTACACCACAACTGGAAGCTAGAATCGACTCGATCGCAGATGGATTGCAAGATCAGCTCAAACGCAGTCAGATTTTAAAAACTCAACGTCCTACAGGTGGTTCGCCTCGAACGTCATATAGCGGCGCTGGTGGCACACCCGAAGCAGCTGGGCATGGGCACAAAAATACCGATGCCATAATCAACGAACTGCGTCAAAAATATGGCGACAAAATTCCAGCTGGTTTAGACAACAACGAATTGAAAGAAAAGTTTCTGAACAATCCCATGGCCAAAGAGTATCTGAAGAAGTTCACAGGACAGTAGCCGTTAGAGCTTTTGGAAATCTATAAAACCTTTGGCAGGATTTGTGGAAAGCAAGCGCACTTTGACTTTGTCGCCGACGTCGATGCCTTGCTGATTTTTGATGATGCGTCCTTCTGCAGATGGCTTTGAAATGCGTACGAAAACGCCATCTTCTTTGACACCAGTGACGATGCCTCTGAAATTCTGTCCGATTTTATCGCTCAGCAGAACGGCAGCAGCAGCCTTTCTCACAAAGCGTTCGACTTTGTTGGCGGCAGAAGCCATCAATGTGCAATGTGCAGCAATGTCTTCTAACTCTGCTTGTGAATATGTTTCCGGCTTTCCATCGATAACGCTCTTTAAAAGTCGCTGTGTGACTATGTCTGGATAGCGACGGTTGGGAGCAGTGGAGTGCGTGTAATCCTGTACGGCCAATCCGAAGTGTCCTTCATGAGCTTCACCCGATTTAACGACTACGTACTCACCTGGTCCAAGTAATTTGACAATCGTCAAGGAGAGGTCGGGAAAGTGATCTGGGTCGGCTGCTTTGCGACGCGCAAGAAATTCGGATAGTGCCTTGGAATCTGGTTTTTCGGGCAACGTGTCACCCAGGGATGTGGCGGTTTCGACAATTTTCGGCCAACGTTTTGGCTCTCTTACGATTCGTCGAATCGAATAGGTGCCCTTTTTGTCCAATTCTATTGCCATTGCTGTGTTAGCTGCCACCATCAAATTTTCGATCAAATCTCGAGCAGAATTATGATCTGTTGTTGTGATGTCGACAACTTTGCCGTCTTTGGCAACTGGTGTAGCTTCAACAGTTGAAAGATTGAGTGCACCATTTCTGACGCGCACATCGTGCAACCAATCCGATCCCTTTTCTTGCATGCGCAGCTGCTCCACAAGACCTGGCTGATCCAGCTTGTCTGGCAAATCATCTTTGCTGTCGAGCCATGGACCGATATCTGCATACGCAAGTTTTGCGTGATTTCTCACCAGCGCGCGATAGAAATCTGTCGAAACTACAGTGCCGTTTTCGTCGACAATCAGCTCGGTCACAATCGCCAGTCGGTCGACATTTGGCAGCAAAGAACTGATGTCGAATGACAATTTTTCCGGCAGCATCGGATAAGTCATGATGCCCATGTAAACGGATGTCGTATTGATTTTGGCGTGCTGGTCTACTGGTGAATCTTTCGGCACATATGCATCGACATCAGCGATGCCGATCAAAATTCGCATCTTGCCATCGGGCAGCTGTTCCGACCACTCGATCTGGTCGAGGTCCTTAGATTCCCGGTTGTCGATTGAGGACCAGAGGAGTTTTCTCAAGTCTCGGGTGTTGTCACCACCAAGTGGAGGAGTGGACTTCAAATTGTTCAATTGAGCTTGAATTTCAGGCGTCAGGTCTGGTTGAAACCCTGCTTCAACCATTGCGTCATGAGCCATGGTGCTGAGGTCTACTTGATTTGATGTTGACATTTCATTTAACGTGGAAGGGTTCCCAATTATTGCACTAAATCGGCTCTATCAGTCGAAGTAGAGAAGCCGCTAACTGTCGAGCTTCTGCGCGCTGATCGACGTGTTATGGGTTATTCTTGCTTCGAGTCAAGTAAGTCGCCCAGTGAATTGTTTAGAAGTTCCAAATCTACTGCTGTTTCTTCCACGATCGTAATCAGGTTTTCGGCTCGTGCGTGTTCGGGTCTCGATGAGTAGAACCGCTCGATGTCTTCTTTCAGCGGAAGTTCAATTTGTTGTCGTGATTTCAGTTCTACGATACGTTTGTCATCCATCCACGTTTCTTTTAAGAGCGCCTGGTTGATATCAGCAATTAGCCATGCGATGTTCTTGTCGTAAAAGAACGCTTCGGCGATGCTAACAAGAGTGTCTGTGGATGCCACTAACGTCTTTGGTCGAATCGCCTTTTGAACGCTTATCGCACCTTTCTGTTTTGAAATATCGGCGGTTTCGAGCAAGTTCATTTTTTCATTCGAAACTACAGATTTCTCGGTTTGCTCTTGTGGAATTTCGGATGAGTGCCTCTTGGTTCTTGTATTGTCGCCGGGGATCAACTCAACTCGCGGTCCGCTTCTTTGAACGCCAGATCGAAGTCTTGTTGCTCCGGCGGCCGCGACAATTACAGCCAGTGCAATCTCGCTGCCCAGGATAAAGCGTTTTTGCGCTGGCATAAATGGTTTGGCAGGGACAATCACAGGATGATCGGCGTTCCCCGCACTGCCAGAGCTGCGTGCACGATGGATCTGTTGATCATGCACGGATCTGGCTTCGGCATCAAGCCTGGCACCTGATCTTTCACCGATACTATCGGTAGTATCATCATTTTCTTCGTCGTTTTCATCGTCATCTTCGTCGGATGACTGATGCGCCGAAAAACTGTCGATGACGACAAATTTTTCGACTCGACCAACTGGCGAAGTTAGATCAAACGAGTATTGCCAACTCAACGAGGTGAAGCCGTTTTCGTTGAGCGTCTGGATAAACCTGTCGAGGTCAGACTGAACAGTATCAGCTTCTAAGTAGTGCTTATCTGTGAGTTTCTCACCCAGAGAATTTCCATGCACAATGGTGTCCCAGGTCATCGGAACACTCATCTCTTTACCAAATTCTTCGTTTGCTGATGCTGTCTGATCGCATTTCGCGCGTCGATCGATAACTCGATCGATTGCGTCAAGCTTACTTAGATCTTTTACGATCTTGTCGTGTTCTTCTTCAGGTACGTCCGATGTTCCGGTCATGCGCTCAACTTCACCTGCACTCGACCTCCCCCGCACAAGTCATTGTGCCCATCTTGGCGAACAAATCTTCAGATTAACGCGCCGCCTGAATGCGTTTGACTAATCGAGTGGACATGCTTCTTGGAAAAAGTCGGGTGCTAAACGCCATCATTTTATTCAGTGCGCCTGTAACTACAATTGTTTCTCCATTCATCATGCCTCGATAGCCAATCTCAGCGACAGTCGTTGAATCCATCGGTTTGACTTGAGAGAACAGTTTCGAGCGGCCTAGTCCAGCACGTTCTTGAAATTCGGTCGATGTCGCACCCGGGCAAACAGCCGTCACTGTTACGCCACTTCCTTCCAACTCACATGCGAGTCCTTGCGAAAAAGACAGTACATAAGCTTTACTCGCGTAGTAAACAGCCATTTGTGGACCGGCGACGAAAGCCGCCATGGATGCCAGATTCATGATCTTTCCGTCTCTGTTCTTTATCATCGATGGCAGTAGCAATTTTGTCAGCTTGGTCAGAGCTACGATGTTGACCTGTAACAGCGCCATTTCTTTCTCTAACGAATTTTCCGCAAAGTTGCCATAGTTAGCGAAACCCGCGTTGTTGATTAATAGATCGACTGGCAAATTTTTTTGTGCGAGCTGTTCGACAATTCTTTCACAAGCATTAGGCACAGACAGATCTTCCACAATAATATGTGTCTCTATTTTATGCTCTTTCAACTGTTCCACTCGTCGTTCTAACTGTTTCTGGTTGCGCGCAGTCAGCACGATCGAGTAGCCGTCTTTGGCTAATAATTTGCACAGTTCAAAACCTATTCCCTCTGACGCTCCGGTCACCAATGCAAGCTTTGCCAATTTGGATACTCCTGAAAGACGATCTTCGAACGTGTATTCTTTGTTCATATGTTAGTGGACGATCGAGGCTTCAGTATGACACCTGAGGAGTTAAAGGAATTTCTTGACCTGCGACCATTGCCCAAAGAAGGCGGGTTTTTCAAAGAGGTATTCAGGTCTTCCCAAATTTATCCTCAGAATGCGTTGCCGGCGCGCTACGTCAGTCAAAAGTCGGCAATCACTTCCATCTTTTACATGTTGGAGGCGACAACATTCTCGGCGTTCCATCGATTGAAATCGGACGAAATTTATCATTTTTATCTTGGCGACCCGGTCGATCTTGTGCTCTTGGATCCAGACGGCTCGATGTTAAAGGTTACGCTTGGACAAGATATTTTGGCTGGGCACCATCTGCAGTATGCTGTGCCAGGGGGAGTTTGGCAAGCATCGCGCCTTTTGCCTGGTGGTAGTCTTGCTTTGATGGGCTGCACGGTGGCGCCGGGTTTTGATTTTGACGATTACGAGCATGGCGAGTGGGAATCTCTGGTGCGGCAATTTCCATCGCACCATGCAACCATCATGAATTTGACTCGTCGTTAAAGCATTACTCGAGTCGCCTTAATACATAGACCAGTCGCATGGATTCTTGTGGATCGAATGGAATGTCGGGATTTAGCGCACCGAGTTTGGCCACGATTTCGAAAACTTCGCTTTCAACAATCACGGACTCAAGGGCGGATGCTGACCAGGAGCGGAGTATCAAATAATCTTGGTAATCAATTTCTTCGCCGCGCAGATCGCCTAAGATGTGTAGTTCGACTTTGCGAATCAACATATCCAAATCGAAGTCATCGTCAGGCGTGCCGAAATCGACACGTAAACGAAGATCTTTCATTTCGACGAGCCACGATGATCTTTTTAGAGAAGTTCTATCGACCCAGTTTGGAAAGTGCGCTTCTATGACATAGAGCCCATCTTCGTTCAGGTGTCTCCAGGTGGCAAACAAATGACTACGAAGATCGCTTGCGGTATGCAAATGACCAATAGAATTGAGCAATATCATGGCTAAATCATATTTGTTCGGAATCGTGTAATCCCGCATGTTGGCAAGGAAAACATTCAGTGTAAGCTCGTTTTCTTTAGCCAGAGCAGCTGCGTAGCGACACATTTCGGTGCAATTGTCGACCACAGCAGCGTTGTAATTCCTACTCACAAATTCAAGGGCGTGCCGACTGGGACCGGCAGCCAGTTCGAGCACGCTCCGAAGAGGATGATTGTGACGAAATCGCTTGTGACATTCGATCAGACCGTCAACATGAGGGCCTATACCGGTGCGGCGAAAGGCAAGATCATAGAGAAAAGGAATTTCGTAAAGCTTCGGCATCAATCCAAACGGCTTAACCACCGCTATACGATAACATCCGACCTTGGATGGGCAGGTGAGAGGCTAGATATAGAACTGGCCACATCGTCGCACCCCTTTCAAATTTCGAAAGTCAAACAGGTTCGGCGTTACTCCGCTTAACCAGTCCGCAAAAGTGGACCGTTTTGCATTAAAGTATGTGCGTGGTGGATAATACTGGGCAGGCTGAGCGGAACCGAACATGCAGAACGTCAAATTAGACTGGGAAGAACTGCGACAGGCTGGTCAGTTGGCGTTCGTTGAACAGCGGTATGAAGATTGCGAGCAAATCTGGCTCGAAGCGCTCGAGTGCGCTAAACAGAACATTCGCGACCTGCAAGAAGCTACCACTAGCTTGGACTTGTCAATTCTCTACAACACAGTCGGGCAGTACCAGCAGGCTGAACCTAATATTACCCATGCCCTCGAACTGCGCGCGCGCAATTTAGGCGACCAGAGCATTGAGGTTGCCGAGTGCTTGACGGCTCTTGCGAAAAATCAAGGCTTTCAAGGAAAGATGCACGAATGTGAGCAACTCTATTTGCAGGCTTTGCAAATCAAAGAAAATCTTCTCGGTCAGGAACATCTCGATGTGGCTGACAGCTTGCAGGAACTAGCCAATTTCTACGCGTCAGTTGGAAACTTTGCAGAGTGCGAGCCACTTATGTTGAAAGCGCTTGCGATCAAAGAATCCTGCACCGGATCTGTCAGTAAGGAAGTTGCGAACAGTCTAAAAACGCTTGCTCGCATTTACAGAAAACAAGGACGCTTCTCTGATGCAGACTCGTTTTATCTGAAGACACTGGAAGTGAAAGAGCAGTTGTTAGGAAATGACCACGAAGAGGTTGCTGAAACACTGCGCAGTCTCGCCAACAATTACTCCTATCAAGGCAAGTATGCCGAAGCAGAACCGCTCTATAAGCGCTCTTTGGAGATATACGAAAAAAATCCTGAACCGGATCATTCTGAAATCGCCACCAATCTCCACAACCTGGCAGTGCTCTATTACAAAATGAGCAGAGATGGCGAAGCCGCTATGTTATATCGACGAGCTCTGGAGCTCTTCTCGACTGTGCTCGGCACAGAGCATCCAGAAGTGGCTACAACACTGCTTTCGATGGCAAAGTTCTACGAAGAGAGAAAGAAGTTCGATAAGGCGTCAACTTTGACGAATCTTGCTGTGCAAATCTACGAGAAAAACTATGGGCCTAACCACAAATCTGTTGGCGTTGCGATAAAAGATTTGGCCGAATTGTATAGCGCTCAAGGACGCACAATTGAAGCTGAAGATCTGCGCAAGCGTGCCCAGACAATCTTATCTAGCTAATGAAAAGCCGATTGCACCAGGCAATCGGCATCAATGAAATTAGTAGTTGGCTGCTTATTTAAGAGTCACCAATGCAACGCGTTATTTGTTGCGTTGTTTTTTCTCAGCCTTGTCCAATTTCTTTTCGGCTTTTGTTTTGGCTGGTTTCTTTTTAGTCTCTTTTTTAGCGTCTTGTCCTTTTCCCATAACCTTTCTCCCGCTTGACTGGCACTTCTTTGAGTCCATGCTCCTCCCAGCAACCATCTGACGTGAGATGTGTGGGCAAGAATCTTTCCTAAAAGAATAGCAGTTTCCTCGGAAGATGAGTGGCAATTAGTCTTCATGGGGTTTTAGCTCGGGAACTTTCAAAAAATGTGTTCCGTCCTGACAGGCACATCTGGGACCCGCTCCAGTTTTCGAGAGCAAACAATTCGTTTTTACAAAGAGAGAGGAATTATGGCTTACTTCCTGCGCTATGTTTGCGCCGCTCTGTTAGTTATACTCATGTTTTCAGCGCCGGCGTTTTCATCACCCGTCCGTAAAATCGAAAAGATGTTTCACGGGGTTGCCTCGTTTTACGCAGACAAGTTCAATGGCAAGAAAACTGCTTCCGGTGATGTTTTCGACAATTCTAAATTAACTTGTGCCCACCGTACTTTGCCATTCGGCACCAAAATTTTAGTCAAAAATCCAGATACCGGTTCGTGCTGCGAAGTGATCGTCAACGACCGAGGCCCATACGCACACAATCGCGTCGTCGACCTCTCCAAGGCTGCTGCCAGGAAACTCGGCATAACCGGACTGGGCAAAGTTGTCTGCTACGCAGGCAAGACCGTCGTCAACGCTATCGATGTGGATGGACCGATCAAGACGTCCAAGACAACCGTTGCTAATGGCGCTACAAACGGTGTGATCGCATCTGCCGTGACCACACAGGGTGCGGACAAGGCCGGGCCACCAGCCGCCTCTGTAGTAGCCGTGCACCCAGGCGCCGTAGAGAATTCGAAGGTAGCAGCCGACTAGTTGGATGCCTTAAGAAGATGATAGAATCCTCGAATCATGACTTCTGGCGATCCAAAAAGCTATCGTCCCGGACAAAGCATCCTCTGCCGTGTTGAGGCGCAGGAAGCTGGTGGATACGCTGTGACCGTAATGCCTACTGGCATCAAGGGCTTCCTGCCCAGCCAAGATCCACTGGACATCGGTCGGCAGGTGCCTGCGACTTTCGTTTGCATGAACGGCGACCGTGCGCTACTGACCTTTGCCTACATGATCGGAACGACCGAAAGAGTTCAGTTGAGCACCAGCAGCGACTCTATCAATGCGTTCTCCGTCTGGGCTGACTCCTATCCAACCAATATGAAATTACGACGAGCAATCGACGTCGTCATGCCCTCTATTGATGGAAACATCCAGACCATGACAAGCAACGAGCGCACCCTTGCCGAGTTGATGAAGCACATCGAAGACACCAAATTCACAGGGTGCCTGAAAGCTCAAAACGAAGAGCGCCTTTCACGTTCGGCAGCGCTGTTATTCGAAGGACGCGTAGTTGGTTGCATTTATGGCACCAAAAGTCCAAAGCCAGAGCCTTACACTACTGAAACTGCCATGTACCTGATGATTGGAGATCTGAAGCAAGACGGCACAGAGATTCAGTTGTACACGTTGCCCGAAGAAATTATCTTGTCGATGTCGTCGTTATTTTTAGGTATTCCGATTGAAGGATTGCCGGTCTCGAATACTCCGGTTGTTGCTACAGGTTTGTTGCAAGAATTTGGCAAACGCGGACAAACCGGCTGTCTGACTCTATCTACGGATGGCAGTGGAACAATCTCAGTTAGCTTTGTGCACGCTGGCGAATATATTGGATCTTTCCTTGTAGAGAAACAGCAGTTTTTACCGTCGGTTGAATTGCCGTTGCAGTTACCCGGAGAGTACGATAATGCCAGGCTGGATGCGTCATTCCTGCCAAACGAAATGATTTCCGAGTCGATTCAGTACGGATATATTTTCCACAGAGTGGTAGAAAACTTCCCGAACGTACCGCAGCATTTACGCGGATAGATTACGGTCCCGCCGCGACAACGTGATGGAAAATTCCAGCGTGCATGAGGGCACATCTGGCTGCACCGAGTAGTGCAGTTTTGTCGTTCATGATCACTTTGATCTGGATAGTCTCGAGTACGTTGCGAAGTCTTCCTTTGTCCAGGAATGCTTCCAGAAAGCGCGGCTCTGAGAGCTTCTTGATCATCTTGGGAGCGATGCCACCACCGATGTAAATACCACCGGTCGCCATCAACTTCAGCGCTAGATTTCCTGCTTCTGCACCGTAGATATCAGTAAAGATATTCAGTGCTTCGACGCAAATTGCAGTTTCGCCTTTCAGTCCATGTTCCGAGATAGTCATTGGAATATCTCCAGTCCTGAGCGCATCAGCCAACCAGGCGGGTTCTGGATACTTATTTCGGTCGCGGAGAAACTCATAGATGTTTTGCAGACCCTGTCCCGACAAAACTCTTTCGTAGCTGACGTGAGTGAACTTATCGTACAGATATTGCAAGAGTTCGAACTGCAGTGGATTGTTTGGAGCAAAATCGCTATGACCACCTTCTGACGCGAAAGGACGCATCTTTCGGTCTTCCCAGATGATGCCTGCTTCTCCGAGTCCCGTTCCGGCCGAAATCACACCAACATTGCCGTGTTTTTTTCTATCTCCTTGATTGATGGTGACAAAATCAACATCGGTCAGTTCGTAAATTCCGTGCGCGTTTGCTTCCAGATCGTTCATTAGTTCGATTTTGTTGAAACCCAGACGCTTAGCCAAAACCGCTGAATCAATCGTCCAGGGCAGATTGGTGGCGTGGCAAGTTCCATTGACGACCGGTCCAGCTACTGCAATGCATACGTGATTGGCCTGCTGACCAGATTCTTCAATGAATTCGGCAATTAAATCGTGTAGATCTTTATATCCGTTGCTCGGAAACTGTTTTTGAACGATCAGATTCAGCTTCGTGTCGCGAAGCCCATAGAAAGCCATATTGGCTTTGGTGCCACCAACATCGCCTGCCAAAATAATGAGATCGTCCATGAGCTGCTAGATACCAATTGATTAGGATCTACTTCTTAGCGCCGGTAGGCTTCAATTCGATGTGTCCACCGAAGCTGTGTCGCATGGCCGAGAGAAGTTTGTCGCTGAATGGACTTTGTTGTCTCGATCTAAATCGAGTATAGAGAGCAGCAGAGAGCACTTCGCACGGAACTGCTTGTTCAATTGCAGCTTGCACGGTCCATCGACCTTCGCCTGAATCTTCAACGTAACCACTGTAATTTTCAAGATTTGGATCGCCGGCTAGAGCTGACGCGGTTAAGTCCAGAAGCCACGATCCAACGACGCTACCGCGTCTCCAGACTTCCGCGATATCGGCAATATTCAGGTCGTATTGATGATGATCTGGCACTAAATCAGAGTTTGCGTTGCGGAAAATCTCGAAACCTTCAGCGTAGGCCTGCATGAGACCGTATTCGATACCGTTGTGCACCATTTTTACGAAGTGACCAGAACCTACGGGTCCGCAGTGCAAGAAGCCCTCTTCCGCGGTGCTGTCGATTTTCTCGCGACCAGGTGTGCGCTCGATGTTGCCAACGCCCGGTGCCAGTGCTTTCAGGATCGGATACAGCCCGCGTACGACATCTCTGTCTCCTCCGACCATAAGACAGTAACCACGTTCGAGACCCCATACACCACCGCTGGTGCCAGCGTCGACGAAGTTGATGCGTTTGCGTTTCAACTCTTCAGCACGTCTGACGTCATCTTTGAAGTAAGAGTTGCCTCCGTCGATGATCACGTCACCTGGCTCCATGAAGTTAGCCAGTGCCATGATCGTCTCTTCGGTTGGAGCGCCAGCTGGCACCATAACCCAAACACGACGAGGTTTAGCGAGTTTGCTGATGAAAGATTCAAGCGAGTCGGCAGCGATAGCGCCTTCTGTTTCAAGTTCTTTGCCTGGTCCTGGTAAGCGGTCGTAAACGACGCATTCGTGACCAGCCTTCATCAGTCGCCGCACCATATTGCTGCCCATGCGACCGAGTCCCACCATGCCTAATTGCATAAGTTTCTCTCTGTTTTATTTTTGTTGTGATTGTTTAGCAGCCGCTTCAAGCGTCGCAAGACCCTGCTCGACATCAGTTAGATGCACTCGCAACATTCTGCGTCCTCTCTCAGCCAAAACTTGACCGTCGCCGCGGCATTGAGCTGCTTCAACAACTCCGAAGGTGTACTTCTGACCTGGTACTTCCAGGTCATTTTTGTGATCGCAGGTGACCTGCAAGAAGACGCCGGTGTTTGGCCCGCCTTTATAGGCTTGACCAGTCGAGTGTTGGAAGCGAGGACCAAAACCTAGGCAAGTAGCTACTTTCTTGAAGTCGCGAACGGCAACACGCACGTTTTGCAATTGCTGTTCGTGCTTGTCGTTCATCTCGATGTAAGCAAGAATCGCGAAGTAATCTCCGGCTTTCACACGTGATGTATGTGCCTTCAAGTAACCAGCGAGAGTTTTTGCGTTGGCACCGATCGCCGCGTTTAGTTCGTTGACGTTTCTGTCATCGGAGAACAGCTTCACGCCTTCGCCTTCATAGAATGGCTTCTCTTCAGGAAGTGCACCCTTCTTTTCGTAAGCTTCAGTGATTTCTTTGGTGGCAATCTTACTTGCTTCAACGTCAGGTTGATTGAATGCGTTGATCCCGATGATCGATCCGGCGACAGCAGTGGCAATTTCCCAGCGGAAGAATTCTTGTCCGATGCAGTAAATGTCTGGAACATTGATTCTTACAACTGGCTGCCCGGCTTTTTCCAACGCTTCTACTGCACGATCTTGTTCTGCGTCTGGAGCATTATCCAAACGCAAGTAAGCGAAGAATCTATCTTTACCGTAAACAGCTGGCAAGCCGATTGGCTCTCTGTCTACTGGAACGATGCCTTTGCCGACTTTACCAGTTGACTCAGCCAGGAGCTGTTCCAACCATGCTCCGATGTCATTGATTCCAGGTGATGCGATCAAAGTCAGTTTGTCTCGTCCAGCCTTCGCCAGCAAACCAATCATCGTACCGAGCACCACACCAGGGTTTTCTTCGACAGCTGTCTCAGGTGAGCAGGCGCGCACCATCTCATCTGTTCGATCCAGGAATTTCTGCAGGTCGACACCGATCACCGCCGATGGCACCATGCCGAAGTTCGACAGTGCCGAGTAGCGTCCGCCGATGCCTTGAACACCAAAGAAAATCTTTCTGAACTTGTCTTTCTCGGCGACACCCTGCATCTTCGAACCCGGGTCGGTGATGGCGATAAACTGTTTGCCGGCCTTATCTTTGCCGACCAGATCCGCAACTTTTTTGAAGAAGTACTGTTTGTAGATGTTTGGCTCGAGTGTGCTGCCAGATTTGCTGGATACGATGAACAGCGTTTTGGCGATGTCGATCGATTTTTCCAACGTAGCGATCTGCTCTGGATCAGTTGAATCCAGAATCTTCAAATCAGGGAAACCAGCGATATGTCCAAATGTCTTGCTCATCACTTCAGGACAGAGGCTTGAACCACCCATGCCCAGTAGGACGGCATGTGTGAAGCCTGCTGATTTGATTTCAGCAGCAAAAGCTTTGATCGAATCAAGATCTTTGCGAATTTCTTCAGTGATCGGTAGCCAATCTAACCAGAGAGCTTCGTCTTCGTTAGTCCACAAGGATGCATCTCTCTTCCACAGCTTTTTGACTTTGTCGCCTTCTTTCCACTCTTTCAAAGTGGCATGGAGAGCGCGAGTCTGGTCTTCTGGCAAGCGATAGCTGAATTGATCTTTCGCTGCTTTCAGTTCGCTGCGCTGTCTGGCGACAGTGTCAGTCAGTTTGTGAAAAGCGTCAGCAAACAGTTTGACGCCTTGAACGACTAGATTGTCGGTCACGTCTTTCATGGAGATGTTCAACTTTTCCAAGTTGTCCATGACCTGGCGGGCGTCTTCTAGGTTTTCCGTCAATGTCTGTTGTGGTTTGCCATGTTTTCGAAAAGCTTCGAATGTGGCAGGAGGAATGGTGTTGACGGTGTCTTGTCCGATCAATTCGTCAATGTACATTGTGTCTGGATAGTTAGGATTCTTAGTGGAAGTGCTGGCCCAGAGAACTCTCTGAGTGTGTGCGCCTTTTCCTTTCAATTTTTCCCAACGGCTGCCAGAGAAAATTTGTGTGTAGCGCTCGTAGGTCAGTTTGGCATTAGCGACTGCTACTTGACCGAGCACACTGTTCAGTAGTTGTTTTTGAGTGTCGTCTTTGGTCTGAGCTAATCGAGCACTGACGATGGTATCGATGTCGGTATCGATGCGGCTGATGAAGAAGCTTGCCACGCTGGCTACGCTGCTGATGTCTCCGCCTTTGGAAGCAAGTGACTCAAGACCGGCGATGTATGCATCGGCGACTCGCTCGTACGTTTGCTCTGAAAAGAGTAGGGTGACGTTAATGTTGATGCCGTCTGAAATTAGTTCGCGGATAGCAGGAATGCCTGCTTCGGTAGCTGGAACCTTGATCATCACATTCGGTCTTGCTACTTCCTTCCACAGCTTTTTCGCCTCAGCGAGCGTAGCTTTTGTGTCGTTAGCGATCAATGGTGATACTTCCAAACTGACGTAGCCATCACGTTTGTTGGTTTCAGTGTAAACAGGTAGTAGTATGTCAGCGGCGTCTTGAATGTCGCGGATCGCCAACTTTTCGTAGATGCCGGCCGCATCTAAATTGTTATCGCGGATTGATGCGATGAAGTCGTTGTAGTCAGAGCTGCTGCCGATTGCCTTTTCGAAAATGGAAGGGTTCGAGGTGATGCCACGCAGACCATCTTCGTCGATTAGTCGCTTCAGTTCGCCGGTCGTGATCAGACTTCGTTGAATATAGTCGAGCCACACCGATTGACCGAACTTTTGCAAATCTTTCAACGGGTTGACCAAGGCTTTGACGGTACTCATCCTGACTCTCCTGCTACGTTTCGTGAAACTGTGGGACGCCAGCTCAGCTTTCGCCTGAACTAGTTCGAGTGACCTCCTGAAGCGATGAGACGACGCACACCGACGGCTTCTAGGCAGGTCCAGATGTCTCAAGATAGCAGATCTAAATATGCAACCCGCAAAAATTAATGACATTGCTATTTTGCTATTGCTTTCTCTTTACAGGCGGCAGCGGGTAAATTCAGGTTGTGAAGTGGATTTTTTCTGGTCGCTGTGTGCTTTGCAATCAGCAGGGGATGTCATAAGGAGCGTCTTATATATTCGACAAGAGCCGAATCGGTCGCCTAAGGAGCAGGTGGCATAGCTGGCTTCACTATCGGCTTTGACCCAGTCGCCGTTTTCTCAACTGCTTTTCGCTCTGCTCGCTCTTTCAGAAGTGTTTGAATCATTCTTTGATCGTAGCGAAAACCGTCTGGCTGGATTTTTAAGTCGCCTCTATACGGGTTGCTGAAGAGAACGACTAGCATAACGTTCAGTGACAGGCACAGTGAAACCAGCGCGGTCATTGCGATGTGAGCGATTGCGTTTTCGACGCCGAAGAAGTAGGTGAAGAGCACTGTGCAAATACCACCAACGATGAGTACACCCCACAATATTTCAGAAATTCCACCACGAGTGCTGACAACCCGAAACCGACGAGCATCGGCTAGCTGACCGAGAGTTGTGAGAGCTGTGCTGTAGCAGGCGATTTCTCTATTAGTAACTGGCTCGTAGGATCCAAGTGTCTGCCAGACCTTACGCAGAGGCACCACACTTCCTTCTGTGAAACTGGCACGCGGAACGTCGGATCCCCACTCTTTTTCCAGCACCACATCAACGTACTCGGCGATGCCTTCCGATAGTTTATCTCTGGTGGCAGGGGCTAGTGCCTGACCCAGCAAAAACATATCTGCTGCGGCGTTTGCTTCAGTCTCTGCCATTAGCTGGGCTTGCTGATATTTACTTTGCACATCTACGACGATCAGCCCCAGCAACACCGCATATAGTGTGCCAATGACAGACAACAAATAACCGGCTACTTCGTGATGAGACTCAAGTTTGGTGACGTGAAATATCTTTCGCACCCACAACATTCCTAAGATGGAACCGAGGGTGCCTCCGAATACCACAATAATGCCGACTATCCAAGAGCCAACGACCATCACACTACCTCAACTTTCCCGACTTCATTTTGCTCCCAAGTTCTTCATGCTCAGCGAAATTCTCTTGCGATCGGCGTCCACGCTCATAACTTTCACTTTCACTTTTTGCTGCACTTTGACCACGTCAGCAGGAACTTTAACAAATTTGTCGGCAAGTTCGCTGATATGCACCAGTCCATCTTGATGAACGCCGATATCGACGAAAGCACCAAATGCAGTGACATTGGTGACCACTCCGTCCATAATCATGCCGGTTTTTAGATCGTTGATCGTGTTGATTCCATCGGCAAATTCAACCTGCTCGAAACGGTCTCTCGGATCGCGCCCTGGCTTTGCTAGTTCGTTAACAATGTCTTTTAGAGTCGGGAGACCGATTTTGTCGGTGATGTATTTATTGATATCGATTTTTCTGCGCAACTCTTCTTTTTGCAGCAGCTCAGCAACCTTGCAGCCCAGGTCTGCCGCCATTGCATCTACAACACTGTAACTTTCTGGATGTACAGCGCTTGTGTCGAGTGGGTTTTTTCCGTCATGAATACGCAAAAACCCCGCCGCTTGTTCATAAGCTTTGGCACCAAGTCGCGCCACTTTTTTGAGTTCGGTGCGACTCTTAAACGCGCCGTTCTCTTCTCTGTGTTTAACGATATTACCGGCAAGTTGCGGTCCAAGCCCTGACACGTATGTAAGCAACTGTTTGCTGGCAGTGTTCAGTTCCACACCAACACTGTTGACACAGCTGGTCACTGCGTCGTCCAGGCTCTTCTGGAGAGCGGTTTGATCGACGTCGTGTTGATATTGCCCTACACCAATAGACTTTGGCTCGATTTTGACGAGTTCAGCCAACGGGTCCATCAACCGTCTTCCTATGGAGACCGCACCGCGCACTGTCAGGTCCAAATTTGGAAATTCTTCTCTCGCAACTTCGGAAGCTGAATAGATAGAGGCACCACTTTCGTTCACCATGACAATCGGGATCTTGCTGCCGTCAGATTTTTTGAGAAGCAATTTTTTGATAAAAGATTCGCTCTCTCTTCCGGCTGTGCCATTCCCAATTGCAATCGCCCCAATATTATGCTTCTGACACAGTTCGATCAACTTCTTACCAGCAGATGAACTGGACGCTTCCTTGGCTGCCTCAGCCTCATGCAAATAAATAACATCGTGGTGGAGAAGCTTTCCTTGTTGGTCTAAGACAGCGAGTTTGCATCCGGTTCGGAAGCCTGGATCGACAGCTAACATTGGCACCTGCCCCAGAGGTGGTGCCATAAGCAATTGTCGGATGTTGTCTGAGAATACTTTGATCGCTTCGATATCAGCTTTTGCCTTGTAGAGTTGTCTGATTTCTGTCTCCATCGATGGTGCCAACAATCTCTTGTAGCAATCGGCCAACGCCAGTTTGATTTGTTCAGCGCATGGGTTGCGCCGTTTGATCAAGAAGTTTTCCAACTGTTTGATCAGGTCATCAGACTGTGGACCTACTTCAACTTTTAACAGTCCTTCTTTCTCTCCGCGCAGCAGCGCGAGAACACGATGAGAGGGTGCAGATTCAATGGGCTCGGACCAATCGTAATAGTCTTTGAACTTGACTGCGTCTGTATCTTTGCCGGATACAACTGTGGACTTGATGTTGCTTTTCTTTGTCCAAAAGTGTCGTGCTTGCGTTCTTACTTGCTGGTTTTCGTTAATCCATTCAGCAATGATATCCCTGGCACCACTGAGTGCGTCATCTGCACTGGCAACCCCTTTCTCTTCACTGATGAAGTTCTCTGCAGTCTTCCTTGGATTATCGAGGGCGCAATCGAAGATTTCCTGAGCCAGCGGTTCAAGACCCTTCTCTTTAGCCGCCATCGCCTTAGTGCGCCGTTTTGGTCTATATGGCAGGTAAATGTCTTCCAGCTCCACCATGGTTTTGGCGACAATCACTTTCGTTTTCAATTCATCACTTAAAAGCGATCGCTCTTCAAGCGACTTCAAAATCGCTTCTCGGCGTTTGTCTAGATCGTCTAGTTGGATCAACCGGTCACGAATTGCCAGCACTTGCACTTCATCGAGCGAATTGGTCGCTTCTTTTCTGTAGCGTGCAATGAAAGGCACAGTGCCTCCTTCGTTCAAAAGGTCTGCGGTCGCTTGCACTTGTTTGGCGCTCAAGCTCAATTCATTGGCGACTATGGAGATATTGTCAGTAGCGTTGCTCAACTTAATTTCCTATGTGCAAGAGATCTACCAAGCTCACATCGTGCCACCCTCTGGCCAATTTGACCAGTGCGTATTCGGTGGAGATGTAGGCGAGTAAGCTGAGGCGTCACCGGTGCGCAAAACAGACGCAATCAATTGAAAAGTTTCGTTTGCACTGGGCAAGTCGTCACCGGCTAAATCGGGATGGTGCCATTCATTCAATGTCAGAATGCAAGGAAGGTCTTTGGGAATTTGGCGTCTCAGCTCCTTTTCTGTGGCAAAAAACAATTCACGATATTTTGGCAAAAGACTTCGCAAAAGCTCCGTTCCACTTGCTTGAGTGTCTGTCATCTCGATGCCAATTTCTGCAAGTGCTTCTGCTGTGCAATCGAAGTCAATCAACTGGTCGCGAACGAGAATTTGTCCTTTCGGTGCGCGTAGATACCAACCCGCTTCTGCTTCGAAAGTCGCATTACCCGGCGCATTGGCTGTCACCATGAGAAAGTCTTCCAAAGCTGAACCGGGATTGCGATATATACAATTTCCGTAGTAGCTTACGCAGTTGGTGATTCCATTGTGATCGCCCGCGCGCATGTGATATCCCAAATGTTCGATTACGATCGCCCAGCGAGTTTGGTCGGCGAATGCGTGCAATCGCACGTCGGCTGGATAAACGTAACCGTTATCCAACATCGGAAAATCAAATTTTAGAGCGCAGTCGTCCAGCTGCCCGAGAATTTCGGATTCACTGAAATTTGCAGGAGACATTGATACCTCGGCCTGTTCGCAAACAACCTCGACATTGTTGCATACTCACTCTTTGAACTTGCAAAATCCAGCAAGAAAAAACGCAGTCCCAACCGAGGCTGGAACTGCGTTATTACCGAGTTTGAGACTTAGTTGTTGTCTTTACCGGCGTATTTTTCCAGTTCAGAAGCTACGCTGTCCATTTCTTTGTAGAACTTTCTGCTCGACACTGGGTCTAGCTCTCCGCTCGCGCTGTAAATGGCTTGGGTAGCACCGATAGCGTCGAGTTGATTTCTCAACTTCGATGCGCGTTCGTCGCTGAGACGACCTTCAAGGTAGTCTTTGATGATTCTTGCTTCAAGGTCTACGCGTCGCACTGAGAGGTCGTCCAGAACATAGATCTGTCCGTTCACAACGGTGAAGTGTGAGCCGGCGATGATCGGTTGATACACAGGAACACCTTCAACAACAACGCCGCCCAATGAAGTTCCGATGAAGTCCAGGTCACGCGCATAGGCTACAGCGCGCTCGTAACTGATAGTGTTGCTGCCTGTCTCTCTGGCGATACGCTTCAGCTCGTTCTTCATGGCTTCAGCTTTCTTTGCAGTGATGTTGCCTTTCGCGTGTGCAGCGTCGATCATTTTGTCAAGGTCTTTTCTGCGTGCGGTGATCGTCATGACAAGAACTTCTGGTTTAGCAGTTCTGAAGTAGACAGTGCCGCCTGTGGTGCCAGTGATGGGCACAGGTGCAACAGTTGTAGTGGTGGTGGATGTGGTGCCACCTGCAGTCGTCTGAACTACTGTCGCAGGAGCGCCCAGTGTCGTCACTTCCGTAGTAGTGGTCTGTGTGGTTGTCTCAGCCAATGCTGGTCCGACCAAGCCAATAGCTGTCAGCAGTGCTGCGACTACCGCCGGTGTTCTGTAGGTTTTGTATTGCATGAACGTTCCCCTCCCAAGAGATTTTGACCCGCTGGTGATCAGACCGACCCCAATGAGTAATTGATTGCGGATGAGCTGCCGTTGACGGACCTGTTTTTACGAAAGTTCCAACTGGAATTTCACGTCGATACAATCCGCAATGCAGAGATTCTACAGCGTATGTGCCACCGTTTTGGATGCCAAGCCCTGGAATTGTACGGTGGCCTAATCGAAAACAAAGTTGTAGCTGATTAGCAACGAGCCATATCAGGCACCGCCACCTTACATTGTAGAAGCTTCAGGCGGTGGCCTTTTCGACTTCTTTGGAGCGGTTTTTGCCATCTTGTAGCCGATCCAACCTAGACCACCCACGCATGCCAGACCTGACAGTACAAGACAGACAGTGGAAAATGGTGATGGCAGGAATTTCGCAAGTCCGGTCAGTAGAACCATTAGCGGGGCCCAGATGATTCCAAAGGTTGGAACAGAGAATCCTTTCGATCGATCAGGACCTTTGTTGACCATGCTCAGAAAGACGACCGAAAGAATGCCAAACACGATCATCGGTATGTAACTGAGCAAGATCGTCAAAATATTGATGGCGTTGTTCGACTTGGACAAGCGCATCTGTACTGGCGCTGGACTTGGTTTCTCATTCTTCAGATCGGCTGCACCAGGTGTGACGTCGATGCCGTTCTTATAAATTAGGACCAAAACCTTCCCATCAGCTCTCGTGATCAGACCACCAGTTCGGTCGCGGCCATGCACGCAGAAGAGCGTTGCATCAGGCTGTTTTGTGCTTGATGCTGCCGCCGATATCTGACCCGGTTTGGCTGGTGGCTCGCCTTCCCAGGCGGTTCCATCTTCCAAGCTTGTATCGAATTTCGATTTGATGAAGATTTGGGAAGCATCGATGCTTGCTGGCCAGGCGATACTATTGGCGGTGACAGAGTCGGCGCCATCACCAAACGGATTTTTGTAGGTGAGAGATTTAACAAGCTTCTCAAGATCTTTGCCTTCAGGATATTTCCCATTGGCTTTATAAAATGCTTGTGCTTTTGAGCCCAGTTCACGCATTTTCGCAGTAACTGATAGCTCAGGTGCGTGTGGATCATAGTAGATGAATCCACTGGCATCCTTTATGCCCTGAGGAACTTCGTATACGAAGTTGTCACCACCCACGGTGCCCGTGATCACTTCCATGTCGTCACTTGGTGTTCCAAGCCAGTCTCTATACTCATAAACGAAGTGTTTGCCAAAGTTATCTTTAGCAGCCTGATCTTCGCTCACTATTGTGAAAGTCGAGAGCCCGTCTAAACTCTTGTAGACTCGCTTGGCGAAATCTTTTGAGTGCGCGACCTGGTGAGTGCTGTAATCCGTATTCATGTTGAGAGTAACGAGCACTAATCCTGCAATGACTGCGATGAAGACACCCAAACGGATCCACACATTACCGACTGCGCTGCCTACCGTCGGTCCCGCAGACTCTGCTCGTGCCTTGTCTGCGCGTTCATCTGTCTCTTTGAGTGGACTGCGTGCCTTGCTAGTCGATTGTTCGGTCAAGCCGCCTAGAATTATTGGTGACGCTTCAGCCGCGGCTCGGTCTGCGCTCGCACCCAACGAGTTGAGCATTGCAATTTCTTCAGCTGAGAGAGTCGAAGGTTTCTCGGCCGTCACTTCATCGGAAGTTTTTTCCGCACCAGAGGCTGTAGCAGGTGGCTCGGCGCCTTCGCTTCGCATCAACATGGTGCCATATCCTTCAAGCACCTTTGCCAGCAGTGGATCGCCAGGCACGAGAGATTGCTGTCCCAATCTAAATGCCCGCTTGTACATCGAATCGGCTTCACTCGTCAAGTTGAGCGCTTCCGATGTCTGTGCAATTTTGTACAGCGTCGAGATCATGTCTCTATCTGCAGATGAAATCTTGGTGTGAAGTACCAGCAATCTTCTGAAGAACTGAAGCGACTCTTTGTATTTCTTCATTTGGAACAGATTGTCTGCCATCTTGTCTAAGCAGTAAGGCAATAACGGATCTGTGTCGTCACCAATTTTGTCGAGCTTCTCCAAGACCTGTGCAAATATAGGCTCAGCGGCTTTGTATTGCTTCAATCTGTAAGCAGTGTCGGCATCAGTGATCAATCGCCCGATTTCATCACTTCCAATGACTGGAATATGTTCTTCTTCGACAAAAGCTTCTTTGACTTCATCAAAGAAGCTTGCTGACAGCGCCTCTTTTGGTTGTGCTGCATCTTCGTCAGATGTAGATGGACCGTCGAGAGTTTCGGCAGACGTGGCTGGCGCAGAGAAGTCCTCAGTGGGCGAACTCGTTAGATTGTCACCAACATTTGTGGACTCGTTATTGACCATAAAGCGACCAGTTTCTTTCTGGTCGAAAGTGGGATCAGTCGACGGCGGAATAATTCCACCCAATTTAGACTTTTCAGATCCGAGGACTTTTGCTTTCTGTCCGAACTTGCCGCCTAACAATCCGCCAGTTTTAGGCTTATCCTTCCCTTCAGCTTGAGGCGAAGCTGGCTCGCCAATTGCATCTAAAGAGCTTTTATCGAAGCCCTTGGTGCCAATAGAATCTAGCGTGCTGGCATCAAACCCCTTGTGTTCAGCGGTGCCGGCGTTGGGTTCTTTGGTGCCTATCGAATCGAGCGAATTGGCATCAAAAGGTTCTCCTGCATGCGAATCAGGGGTGGACTCTTTTTTCGCGCCTCCGATTAACGGACGGGTTGAAGAGTCCTTTTTGCCAGCGAATTTACCAAGCAGTCCTTTCTTTTCAGGAGCGGCCGGAGCCTCATTGGTTACGAATATTTTGTCGTTGCTCGAATTATCAGATCCGATTTGATCCAACACGCTTTTATCGAATGCAGCTGTTTCTGAGGCACCTGTTGCACCGATCGCATCGAGTTCGGATGCATCAAAAGCAGCTGGCTGGTCTGGCTCATATGCAGCTTCTGCCTCGTATCCAGTTCCTGCTTCGTATGCACTTTCGGCTTCCTGTGAAAGTTCTGTTTCGCATGCAACTTCTGGCTGGTGCGCTTCTTCCGAGGCCGATACGACATCAAGCTCAGATTCGAGTTCTGCTTCAGGAACCGCCGATGAATATTCTGATTGGACGTCGTATGCCGATTGAGCAATCGCTTCAGCTCCGCTTTCACCCTCAGTTGTCTGATGTTGCACTTCATCGTATGCAGGCTTTGCGTATTCGGACTGGGCAACTTCCTCGTCGGCGGATTCAGCAACGTATTCCAGTTCTGACGTGCCGCTAGCACTGGTGACTTCGTCTGCACCATACTGATAGCCAAGACTGCTCTCCGCAGCTTCCTCCGCAGCATATTGAAAGGCAGGCTCAGAGGTACTTTCGGCAACTTCTTCTGCCGCATATTGATACTCTGGTGCCGCTGCTTCTTCGTAATCGGTTGCTTGTTCTACATATTGTGTCGATTCTTCGGGTGCTGGCTCGATGTCTTGCGTGTGCTCGGCTTCTACTCCAGAGCCGAAACTGATCACCGGCTGATCTCCGGCGTCGATGTCGTAGACAACGTCAGGAGCCGTACCAGATGCTTCTTCGAAGCTGGGTACACCTGACTCCAGGCTACTTTCCGTGCTGGGGTCGTCGAAGTTGGACATCTCGTCCAATCCAATATCGGCATACAGTGACTCGCTCAGCGGTACTTCCATGCCATGGATGCTGCCTTCGCGGATCTCTTCGTCTTCATCGTCGATAGGATGTAATTTTCGCACTTGAGAATCTGGACTCGATGTGGAGTTTGGTGGGGAGAGGGCCTCGAATTCGCCTGTGATGGATCCCGGAGAACTTTTGCCTTTCTGTAAAAACCGTGCAGCTAGTATGCCGAAGCTTTTCTTCGGAGCTTCGTTATCTTCTGCTCCACTGTCCTGGGCTGAGTTTTCGTCACCCGTGTCGTCGGCCAATTTTCCCCCGTGCCTTGTGTGCATTGCATGGCAGCCGCTGAGTCGAATGTCAGCGGTACACAGTTTACTAATACCACCATTTGTTGTGTACAAACCGGTCCAACTTGGCTTCATTGTTAACCTAACGGCTTTTTGTTGGCAACAATAAGGGTTTGGCAACTTTTATCTATCATTTCGCGTCCGAACGGCAGTAGTAACGGAGGACGGGTGATGGAGTTTCTTATAAGGTTAGCCTTGAAGGCCCTGGCGTTTGTGTTTCTTCTGCCTATGCTCGGTGGCATTGACTTTCACGGTAATTTCGTCGCCGCAATATGTCTTGCAATTCTGTTCAGTCTCATGCTGTGGGGTGTGGAGTTAGGGGCGATGGCTCTAAGCGCCTACCTCACGGTGATGACCTTCGGACTTGCCCTTCTGGTCCTTGTGCCCATGTGGCTGCTTGGATTTTGGCTGCTACCAGCCTTCGCCCTGAAATTGGTTGCCGACTTCATGCCTCAGTATCTGACTGTCGCGGGCTGGGGACCAGCGATCCTGGGCGGACTTCTGATGATGGTAGTCAGCCTGGTCACAGGCGGTGTGACCGATGCGATCAAGGCTCGTCAACAAACCGTCTAGCAAAATGTAGTTTCCGCAACGAGCGATAAGCGCTCATATCATTACTTAAGGAGCAATTATGGATACGAAAAAATTGGCCAAGTCGCTTAGTTTAGCTGTGGCAGTGGCTGTTACTGCGTCTGTCTCAGCGAGCTTTGCAGAAAGTCAGGCGAGTTTGCAGGCAGAGTCGCAGTCTTCTACGATGAACAGCGCACAGTCAGCACGTGAGACAGGATCAGCCTCCTCCACGCAGAATAACTCTCAGTCATCAAATCAGCAGACAAGCCAAGCAGCGACGAACAACAACTCAAACGGAAGTTCTGAGGCCGTAGGCGGTTCGCTGGGTGGTAACAAACCGACTCCGCCAAACCTGTCTGTCTCGACACCCAACCATAGTGGGGTGACCAATGTGCCACCTTCTCAAGTCAAATCCACATCTAGCTTGACCTCTGTCAGTCCTTCCACCGTCGCTAAACGCACACCGCGTGCAGTTACACGATCATATGCATGGAGAGGACCGCGCAGCAAACGCTCATACAGCACGGCTTACATGACCAAAACAATACGTCAAGCGGCAGTGACACGTTAATCAATGTAATGAACTTGTTCCCACCGCAGGTTGGTCATGGACGTTATGTCTGTGACCAACTTGCTTTAAGATATGATTCCGACATCTTGTTTGAGGCCAGTCATGCCCGCCAAAACTGTAACTGTTGAATTGCTGAACGAAAGAAGTAAAGGTCATTTGCCAGGCTTAATTGGATTGCAAGTAAAAGCGATTTCGCCGGGCAAACTGACGAGTGTTCTTAAAATTAGAGATGAACTGCTGGCACCTAACGGTTATTTGCATGCGGCATCTGTGGTGGCGCTTGCCGATACTAGTTGCGGGTATGGTTCTGTTGCCAATCTGCCACCTGGTGCCACCGGCTTCACCACTATCGAGCTAAAGAGCAACTTCCTCGGCACCGCGCGTAGTGGCTCCATCACTTGCGAGGCGACACTGGTACATGGTGGCAGAGGCACGCAAGTTTGGGATGCGGTTGTCACTAACGATGAAACTGGAAAAGCCATTTGTTTGTTTCGTTGTACGCAAATGATTCTGTATCCGCTCGTCAACAAGCGAAAGTAGTTATGGCTCTTGACCCACAGCGTGCGCGTCTTTCTGAAAATGCTCCCAAGAATTTACCAGGTCTCGGGGCGCTTTATTTGTGGCATCGTAGACAACTAATACGTTTGTCAGAGCGCGTCCAGCCGGCACCACCACTTGATTGTGGTATGCAAGTGAACGCGATGCTCCACCATCTAAATTCATCGCATCTGAGCATCCGAGCTCTTTCATCAATCGTGCTTCTTCTTGCAGCGATAGTCCGTTCAGGAAAGTGCAGAGAATCAACTTATTTCGGTCACTATTGAAACCGATAGCACAACGCGGTCCAATGCCAAGCACGTGTGAATCTGAAAATCCTTCGATCTCTGGATGAATCCAGAAGGCTCCATCTTTCAGCAATCGTGGTCCGCATGTCAGTGAAAACCAATGCTCATCCCAATTGGGCACCTCATCGACCCGAGCTGTGATCATGACAGGACGGTTGTGGGCAGTTAGACCCAAAGTAGTGCCAAAGTTTTCCCATTGGCTGTATTTGAGAAATTTGCCAGCAGAGACCATGTTTCCCATGACGCGTTTTTGATCGTCTTTGCTGAAGAACGTTCCATTCATAACGACGCTGCCGTGAACCTTCTTGACTAAAGATTCGAATGTCTCATCACCGTGAGTTTGCGTTGCGTCATTGGCTCGAACAGCGTTATTAGCTAATCCGACGGTGATGAAGGTTTCTGGATCGGTCAAATCGATAACTGTTTCGTAGAGAGGCACGTGGAGGACGGTTTTCTTAAGGAACTGCACAGGCTTACCATGGCGCACTACTTTTGGCATTTTGGGCGGACTTGGAACCGCGAATGGTGGCACAGGCAATATAGCCACTTCCGATGAATCAGACTGACTAGTTTGCGTGGTCGATTCTTGTTGAGCAGTATGCTGGTGAATCTTTGTTCTTGCGGTGTTTACCGCCGAGGAGGTACTTGTCTTTTCAATGTCTTTCGCAGCCGGTTCTGGTTTGGAAAAGGCATGAGAAATTAAGTCGCCAGTGCTTTTCAGCATCGCCGACAATGCGCTAATGCTGTCTTGTTTGAACGATTTAGAGGAAGTCGTCCACAAAAAAATCAGAATCACGATTATGACAGCGGAGAAAACAGCGCTGGCGATGTTACCGGCTATTTGTTCGATGTTGTTTTTTGAGTTTGCCATTTTGCGAAAACACAAAACGAAGTAAATGCTCTTGCATTCACTCTATCATCGCGGCAAGATCCCTGCTTTTCGGGCGGAATTCTGGAGACTGCCTAGAATAGGTTGATTAGCTTGTTGAAAAGCTTCTTGAATCTGAATTTTTTCTTTGGTTTGTTGTCGTGAGCGGCTTGAGTGTGAGTCTTGCGCGGCGATGCAGTGCCAAAATCCTTCTGGAGCGGTGGTGCTACCGGCGGCAGGGTGTTTGAAGTGTTGAAAGGTGGCGCGGTCGGTACCGGATTAGCATCTTGGTCGCGTCCTGTGATCAGGTTAGTAATATTGTCGAAGATGCCCGCTGGTTGTGGCAAGAAGTGAATTTGATCGACCTCTTCTGCAAGCGGAGTTAAAGGCGCAGCAAATGCTCCAGGAGGTGTTGGATGAGACTTGTAGAAGGACTTCATATAGTTTTGCCAGATGCCAGCCATAATCGTGCCGCCCGTAACCTGATTGCCGGCAATAGCTGCATTTTTGTCGTTTCCGCCCCATACGGCAGTGACCGTATCGGGAGTGAACCCGATAAACCAGATGTCTCTTGCACCGTCAGCGGTGCCTGTTTTTCCGGCTACCGGTCTGTCAAACAATCTTGCTTGTGTTCCGGTGCCCTTCTGCACTACGTCTTGCATGGCATCGACGAGCTCAGCGACGGGCTCAGGGTTGAATACTTTGACAGACTCGGAAGAAAAGTTCTTCAAAACAGTCTTGTCTTTCGATTCGATTCTTCTGATAAAACTTGGAGTAATTCTCACTCCAGAGCGAGCCAGGGTGGCGTAACTGTTTGCCATGTCGAGTGGAGACACAGCTGATGCACCCAAGCCGAGCGCAAGGGTTGGTTCCAGCTTTGAAGTGATGCCAGCTTGCTGCGCCGTGTCTGCAACTTTTCCTGGAGTTACAGCTTGAGTCACCCTGACTGCGCACGTGTTGCGAGACAATGCCAGCGCCTTCCGAATTGTAATAGGACCCAGGTATTTACCGTCGAAATTTTTTGGCGTATATGAGTCTTGTCCGGGTATATCGATGGCCAGCGGTGCATCATATATGGTGGTATCAGGTTTGAGCACACCCGACTCCAAGCCAGTCAAGTACACAAAAGGTTTGAAAGCTGAACCAGCCGTGTGAGGCGCTACGGCTCTGTTCCAGGGACTTTTGTCGAACGCACCAACCCCGCCCACCATCGACAGAACGGCACCATCCTTGACAGATATCGAGACTAGTGCGCCCTGAGAAACTCCGCTGGGAGCTTTTTTGATGCCTCGCGTCAGGCAATCGTCCGCCAGTATTTGAGCCGATGTATCCAGGTTCGTGAAGACTCTGGTGCCTTTGTTCCAGAGGTCGTCATCTGAGAAATGTTCTTGTTGCTGCAACAGTCCTACCACATAGTTCAGGTAGTATGCGTAGTGTTCGGGACGGGTCTCGGCGCCCTTGAACACAAGTTTCTCTGTTTTGGCTTTCGCTGCGGTTTCAGGAGTTATGTAATGCTCTTCCACCATGTTGTCTAGCACTTCATGCTGGCGCAAAATTGCGTCAGTTTTGTGCGTGCTCAATCTCGTCGGCGCGTTAACTATGCCAGCGAGATAGGCTGACTGTGCCAAATCGAGGTCTGCTGCGTGTTTGGCAAAATATCGCTGCGAGGCTGACTCGATGCCCCACGTTCCTCTCCCGAAATAAACGAAATTTAGATATGACTCGAGAATCTTGTCTTTAGAGTAGCGTTGACTCAATTCAATAGCCTTGATCGCTTCTTTGATTTTGACCAAAAATGTACGTTTGCTGTCGGGCGAATATAGATTTTTGACTAGTTGCTGTGTGATTGTTGAACCGCCCTGAACAACGTGCCCTGCCTGGGCGTTGGCAATTGACGCTCGAATGATGCTTTCTGGATTGACGCCGCTGTGGTGGTAGAAACTACGATCTTCTGTTGCGATCAGTGCCTGTTGAAAGCTTTTGGCGATCTTGTTGAGCGGAACTGGAGAATATTCCTTGTTAGGTAAAAGAGTGCAGATTGGTCGGTCCAGTCGATCGAAGACCTTCAGCCCTACGTTTTCATCTGGCAAGCTCACAGAATTCCAGTCGTGCAGTTTGTTCCAGCCGAGCGCAAGCAGAGCGGCACCTGCAACAGCTAACACCGATGCAACTATCAGCTTCTGTTGGGGCAAACCGCGCTTCGGTGAAGATTTCTCGTTGGCGGGTAGTGGTAAGTGAGTTTGCAAAAGAGTGCACCGATGATGGCTCAGTCTGAGGGACGTCGGCGGGCGTCAGTAGGTTCCAACTCAGCACTGCATTGTCGGCGCCATCTTGTCAGGTGGCACATTTGTGCACAATCAATTGTCTAGGTTGCCGCCATTCAATAAGATAGACCGGACTGCTCGGTGCTCCTCCTTCTGAATTGGCTTGAAGTGAAATCAATGAAAACGAAATTCGAAATTCCGGCTGAATTCACGGAGCGCAGTAAGCCGCTTCGCGACGACGTTCGACTGCTCGGCAATATGCTGGGCGACACGATCATTCGCTTCGACGGCAAGGAAGTGTTTTCGTGCGTCGAAAAATTTCGCAGTTTGTTCAAGCGCATTCACGATGCGGACGATCCGGTAGCCGAAAGAGAGTTGCAAGAACTCATTTCTAATGTCGACGCGAACACGGCCAACAAGGTGATCAAAGCGTTTCTCACTTACTTCGACTTGACCAATATCGCCGAGCAAAATCATCGACGCCGCCGCAGAGCACTGGCAGAATCCTCTGGTACAGCCAGATCACAAGGGGGTTCTCTCGAAGAATTCTTCGAACGTCTGCCACTGGAAGAGTGGGAGCGCGCTGCGCATTTACTAAAAGACATAGATATTCAGGTTGTTTTCACTGCGCATCCAACTGAAATTACTCGGCGTACAGTGTTGATCAAACAGTTGGAGCTGGCCGGTTATTTGAGTAAGCGAGACCATCCGCCTCTTACGCGCAAAGAAAGTGCGCAGATTGAAAAGGGCTTACGCAGTGTTGTCGAATCGTTGTGGTTGACTGACAGTATCGTTTATTTCAAACCTGCGGTAATGGATGAGGTGCGCTACGGGCTCTATCACTTCGAGCACGTGGTTATGGATGCTGTTGTAGATGTGCATGAGGATTTGCAAGCGAAAGTAGAAAAAGATGCCAGTGGAGCACCAAATCGATTTATCACTTTTGGCTCGTGGATCGGTGGAGACCGAGACGGGAACCCGTTTGTTACGCCAGATGTTACGCGTCAAACGATGGCATACCAGCGCACGATCATTTTGAATCGATATCTTGCTCAACTCGAGGTTATTTTCGATCACCTCAGTCAGTCTGAAAATTGGATCGAGCTGACAGACGAGGTGCGCCAGTCAATCGACCGCGATCGTCAGGCAATGCCCGAGATAGAGCGGCGCATCGAGGGCCGCTACACCTTTGAACCGTTTCGCCAAAAGTTGCTCTTTATCCAGGAGAAACTGCGCAACACTCTCAGTGGTGCTGATAAAGCTGCTGCCTACAGTCACCCTTCAGAACTCAGGCACGACTTGCAAATTCAATTGAATGCGTTGCTCGCAGCAGGTTGCGATGCTAGTTTGGAAAGTCTGCGTCGTATGATCTACAGCGTCGATATTTTCGGATTCCATCTGGCAAAGCTTGACCTACGACAACACAGTGCTCGTCACAGAGCCGCTCTGGAAGAAATTGTGGAAGCGCTAGATTTGATTCCTGGTGGTTACAAGAATCTTTCGGAAGAACAAAAACAAGCCTGGCTGACCCAGGAAATTTCTAATCGACGACCGATGCTCCCGGCTGATTCGAGGTTCTCGGCAGCAACAAATGAAACGATCGAAGTCTTTAGAACGATGACCGAGTGTCAGGATAAATATGGCAAGGCTGCGGTGGATACATACATCGTCAGCATGACTCAGGATGTGAGCGATCTCCTCACGGTACTGCTTTTTGCAAAAGATGCTGGACTCTACGACTTGAAGTTTCATCCTCATCGCAAGATCAGTGTTGTGCCGTTGTTCGAAACGATTGATGACTTGCGACGTGCGCCGCAAATGCTCAACTCGCTTTTGGAAAATAAAGCTTATCGTCAGTATTTGCAAAACATGGACAACCTGCAAGAAATCATGATCGGTTATTCCGATAGCGGTAAAGATGGTGGCATCGTCACATCGAACTGGGAGCTATACAAAGCCCAGAAACAGCTCGTTGAGATGGGAAGTACCCTCGGCATAAAGTTACGGCTCTTCCACGGGCGTGGAGGCACCATAGGACGTGGAGGGGGACCGACGCACGGAGCGATTCTTGCCCAGCCACCAGGAACAGTGGCAGGTCGAATCAAAATCACCGAGCAGGGTGAGGTGATTGCATCTAAGTATGCGCTTCACGATATCGCAGTCCGAAATTTCGATCGTCTGGCAGCCGCCGTCGTAGAAACGAGCGTTCATGATGTCGAGGCGCAGAGGGAAGAGTTTGACAAGGAAGAGTGGCTTACATTTATGGAGAACTTTTCGAAATTGGCTTTTGATGCTTATCGTGACCTTGTTTACGGCGATCCATCGTTTGTTGATTTCTTTTATCAGACAACTCCGATCAACGAGCTTGCACAATTGAATCTCGGTTCTCGTCCCACACGAAGAACGGCAGGTAGCAATACTATTAGCGACTTGCGCGCAATTCCGTGGGTGTTCGCCTGGACGCAAAGCCGTTACATGCTGCCTGCGTGGTTTGGCTTTGGCACTGCATTTAAGGAGATTAGTAGTGATCCGAATAACCTCAAACTGATGCAGCAGATGTATCAAAAGTGGCCGTTTTTCAAGGGATTGGTTTCAAAAATCGAAAACGCTTTAGCAGTGGCAGACTTTGGTATCGCTAAATATTATGCTGATGAACTGGTCGATAAACCGCTTCGAGAGCGTTATTTCCCTCGCATCGAAGCTGCTTATGAATTGTCGACAGACGCAGTTTTGCAAATTTCGCAAAAGAAAGTATTGAACGAAGACATTCCCTACTTGCGTCATTCAATTGAGCTGCGCAACCCTTATGTGGATCCGCTCAGTTACTTGCAAGTGCGCTTTTTGAAAGAACTGCGGTCTCGAACGGCTCACAGCGATGGATCTGCGAAAGTAGAGAACGCGTCTGGCAAGGCTGATAGCTCAACGGACAAAGCTGGCAATGTTCATGGCAAAAGAGATATGTTGCTTGAGACTGTGTTGATGACGATCAACGGAGTGGCCGAGGGGCTTCAAAATACGGGCTGAGTTGCTGTGTGCGCCGGCCAACAGATCGGCAGCCCTTGAGGCTGAAGCTGGCGCTCCAGTTCCCTTTACGCTCTGAGCAGAGTTGATGGGAAGATGTCTGGTGAGTGGTGCCAATCTTTGCTGGCTTCTCTCGCTACTTTAGCTCTGGCCAAAAGCGAGTCTGTTTCGCCAGCGCGATTGTTTGCTTTTAAGAATTCGGCGTAGCTCGTTAGGCACTCTGCCAGTCTTGGCAAATTGCTGCGGTATTCGAAACCGTCAATTGCTTCCTTATACGCCTTCTCTGCTTCTGCTGTTTTGGATTGTGCTTGAAACAGCATCGCTAATTCGTATTTGAATTCTTCTAATGGGCCCAGTGGGGAATCGATATGTTTCAAAGCTTTTGTCAGCGTCTTTTCGGCATCTGCTTGCTTATCTAGCTTGCGTTGCACCATGCCCAACCTGTGAATGTTTTGCAGTGTGGTGCGATGTTCACCACTGAGTGTCTTCTCGCTGATTTCCAGAGCTCTCGCTGCAAAAGGTTCCGCTTCGGCGAATTTATTTTGCGCAATGTGCAACTCAGCCAAATGTTGGAGGAATGGCACGAGCAATCCGTGAGCTGGGTAGAGACACTTCTCGGCCATTGCTAGCCCATCTGTCAAAGCCTTTTCGGCGTCGCCATATTTGCCCAGAGTAGTCAGAACAACTCCGAGTCTGTCCATGAGTTGCGCAACACTTACGTCATCACCGAGAGCTTTTTCTCTTCGTTTGATTGCCTGGTCTAGCAGATTTGCTGCTGTAGAAAATTGACGTTTGCTTTCAGCTTTGATCGCTTGGTCGAGAAGAGCTTCAGATTCGTATAAGTCAGTTGTCATAATGCACCGTGCGCGATGTGTACCCGCACTATGATACATGAGCCTGCGGCCATAGCTGTTCTCAACGAGGCATGATCGTTGTGATGTTCTTAGCAAAGTCAAGAAAGCTTGACATGCCAATTCTTGTTTTTGCTACGTTTCCCTCAGCTGTCAAGAATACGAAAGTCGGAATTGGTCCGACGTTGAACTGGCTAACTAAATTTTTACTGTTGTGATCGTCAATGTTGACCTGAATCAATTTGAGCCTGTCACCAAACCGCGCATGTGCCTGATCGAACATCGGCGCTATGTCTTTGCATTGCTCCGCCCACGGGGCATAGAAGGCCAAAACCGTCGGCGTCCCCGCGCTGATGTCAGAACGATTTATCGGTGCATTCGAGCCCTCGGGATCGCCCACTGTAATAGCTGGCAAACTAAAGTCTTTGCCTTTCATCGCCATAATGTAATTGTTTGCATCTTTCAGGTGCACCTGATCGTTTCCAAGACTGATACATGTAGCGAATTCTCGTTGTGCGGTCGTTACGTTGGCAGACTTGTACAAGGCCACTCCCAGCCAATAATGCGCTTCTCCGTTGAAGGGTTCTCGCTCCAGAATTTTCTGCAATTCTGGCTGCGCCTCTGTATAGTTTCCAGATGCAATCAAGTTGATCGCACCAGATAGGTTGAAATTGTGTATTTCAGTCGCAGCCTGTTTCGACACAGGATCTTCCATGTGAGAAAGAATCCACGCCGCTGCCAGGCTGTCGATTCGTCTGTCATAGATGCGCTCTTTGTCTTGTTGTTCTTCGAAAATCAAGTGCTCGCTCGGCACTGCCAGAAAAGACTTCTGTTCGCATTCGATTTCATTGAACAACTCCCATGTACCCTCTGGTTTGACGAGCTTGTCGTTGTTTCCTTCGACCATGAGCACAGGCACAGTAGTGATCTTTTTTGCGGAATCATGATTGTCGTTCATGAAGGATTGAAACTGAATCAGCTCTTTCGGCGAGAGATCCATGCGATCTAGCGGATTGTCTGCCCAGTCTCTTCGCAGTTTGGGGTTTGCAGTAGCTTGATCGACGATAGCCGAACCGACGTTGAACTGTTTGTTTGCACCTTTTAAAAATTGCATTGCCACTTTCAAGTCTGTCTTCTTTTGTTTAAAACGATCGCCTGACGGCACACTGGAAATCAAGCCGCTGATCAGGTCTGGATACATGGAAGCCGCGCGCAATGCGATTGCACCGCCCATTGATTCACCCAGTAGAAACACCGGTAGACCAGGATTTGCAGCTTTGAGCGAAAGCAATGTTGTTTTTACATCGTTCAAGCATGCGTCGAAATCTACCTGGTCGTGTCCACCGTTCCTCATCCATGAGCCGAATCCGCGTACGTCGATGGCATAGACATTGATTCCCAGCCGCGACAAGTGTTTTCCGAAATTGATATAACTGCCACTGTAAAGCCCAAGTCCATGAATGCAAAGCAGTAAAGCTTTGGGTTTTGTCCCTGAGCTGATCCAGCTCAAACATGGCACCGAATCGGTGTCTACCGACTTGTTTTGCTGTTGATTTTGTTGCTCGTCTTTCGAACTTTTGTGGTGGTTTTGATCGTTTTTATTGGAGTGCGCATCAGCAGCGACTGAGCAAAACAGCGCACAGATTAAGGCGAAAAAAATTGAGTGCCGCGAATGCGAGCGGGATCTTAGTACCAATACTGTGTCTTGTCCGTCCAGGGATTGTGGGGAAATTCTTTGTGCAAGATTTGAAAGGCCGCTTTTGAAAGTGCTGTTGTGGTTTTGTCCGTGCATGCGAATTTCGGAGATCTTATCGCGTGATAGAGTGCCTCAGGTAATCGCTTATCTTTGGCACCTGGCTTCTTAGTATAAGCAATCAGTTCGGTCAGTATGTAGGTAGGCCCCGAACCCATCGCCACCAGACGTTTGTCTTCAGCTGCTGCTTGAGCTAATTGAGCCGCATTGAGGAAGGTTGGTTTAGTCTTCGCGACTTTTTTCGTCGTGTCTGAATCCTGGTTGCTTGGAGCACCGCTAGCGCACCACCAGTTATCCTGAAAGTCTTCTATTTTATTGAACTCGGCCTGCCGCAATGAACCTGGGGTAATGTAAGGGCGCATGGCGGGGTCCATAACCAAGATGTAAGTGCTGAGAAATTTCTTTTGATCGGGGTTTGTCACCGCTTTATATTCATTCAAAAGTTTGGTCAGCAGCGGGTTTTGTGCAGCCAGCAGGGGAGTGACTTGCGCCACGACTTTGTCGTTATTGAGCAAGACCGCTCTCGTCCAAACAGCCTGCAAGAAATCACGTCTCTGTGCCAGAGCCCAGTTGCTCCATGCTGCTGTAGCGAGCACGTTGAGCGGAATGAACTCGTTGATTACATTTGCTGCAGCCGGACTAAATGCAGATGGACCGACGTACCAACTTGACTTTGCTTCAGCTTTATCGAAGTCGTCCGGAGTTTCGATACCGGCAGAATCATTCATCGCTCCCGAGCTTACTCGCACTGCATCTGGCCAATATTCAGCCAGTGTGGTCGCCAGTCGAACTTTTTGATCGAGGAACAGATTCAAGCTCGATGGTGGTAGGTCTTTGTTTGCCAGAACTTCGCTCACAACTTTGTGAGCTCGGGGGCTGTCTTTCAAATCGACCAAAAGTTTGAGAGCGTAGTATCGCACTGTTAGATAGGCAGGCGATGAAGCATCGACTTTCAAAGCTGCGTCGATCAGTGCGGCTGAATCTTTGTCTCCTGCCTTGGCGTGCATTATCGCTGGCACCAACCACAGCGTTGACTTCGTTTCATTCCATTTATGCACTGCCAACTGCTCTGCAGTCGGCTCCACTGATTGCACTACCGTTATCCATTCTGTCAAATCGGTTTGGGCAGACTTCGGAATCTGCGCAAGCTTGACTGGTTCTTGTTCTTCGTTGTCGACACTCCATCCGAAATATTTGTCGAGCATGATTGTGTAGTCGATCACGTCTTGCCCGAAATTGTTGTTGACACCGCCATTCGCAAGCCGGTTGGATAGCTCTTTTAGCGTGGCTTCAGGAGTTTCTCGGATCGCTATAAAGCTCAAGAGCTTTGTAGCACTATCTTTAATTTCTGCGCTTGTTTTTGCATCGTTAATGACTGCTTTCAAACGTTGTTGAGCATTTTGCAGTGCACTAATATCGTATTTCTTGGGAAGTGAGCCTTTGCGCAACATGCATCGCGCCGCAAGGTAAGGAGCTATTGAGTGATACGGTGACGACTCGTCTTTGGCTACCGCATCGAATTCTTTCGCCGCCTGGTCGAACTTTTGCGCATAAAAGTTGGCAGAAGCAATTTGATAGGCACGATCGGCTTTAGTGGCAGCATCTGCATTCGCCGGAGCGCCAACCGGAAGCGGTGGTTCTGGATCGTATTTTTTAGCATCCCATTTGTAGTCTGGTCCTCCGCAATGACTGAAAACAGCATCCTGTGCTGCCACCCAGTCTTTTACGGCGCTAGAGCCAGCACCATATTTGGTTACCTTCTCTTTCAATGCGGTGGTGGCACTTTGAAATGCATCTGAAGGACAATTCAAATAAGTGTTAGTACTATCTTCTTCCGACAAAGATGGTGACCGGTCTGTCGAGAGCCGATCGATTTTCTTGATCCCTGGAAGTTTATTTCGCTCGCCTAACCATTTGTCTACTGCGGTGCCAGCGTCGCCCACATAGGCATCGCCGTTGGTCATGCGAGTTTCCCAGACCTTGACGATGGAAGTTCGTTCGGCTGGAGTAAGCGCTTTGCCGCTCAACTCTCTGTAGGCAGCAAACAAATAAGAGCGAGCAAATGATGGTTCCAAAACACCCAATTTTCCATCGGCAAAAAACTTCAATGGAATATCAGGATGAAACTGATAACTGAAAACAGTTTCGTCAAAGAACGGACCGCAAGAATAAGCTTTGAATGGACTCAGACAGAGTGAAAGAGCTGCAATCATCACTCCAACCTTTGCGATTCTCATCTCCAGTTATTTACCTCTTGAATCAAGTTTTCTGCCTTTTGTTGGTTCCACGGTGTGCGTGAAAACATATAGACTCTTGGAACGGGCTTAAGTATACCTGCTACCGACTTGCCGATTAATCTGTTCATTGCGGGATCTTTATCGGAAATTCCAAGAGCTTGATAAGAATGCCCAAACGTATTGCCTTGATTGAGAAGAACCGCTACTGGTTTGTTGTCGGCGCCCATTTCGAAGAACATCGGAACCACTTCATCGACTGGCAAGCTGCTGCCACTAATCCAATCGTCGCCGAGGCACCAAGAAGCCAGTGATGTCATGGATAAGTAAATTTCCTGCGGCAGCACTTCACGCACCTGGATAAGAAATTTTTTGTACCAGACCCGTTCACTTTTGCGTGCGTCGAAATCGAATTGAAAACCGCGCACACGCGGGTTGAGATATCTTGGTAGAAGAGATACGATTTCGCTAATGATAGATTGATTGTTCGATTCAGACAGGGTCCCATCTGATTCGATCCTCACAACTGGCATCATATATGTGCCTGGTGGCACCTGTAGTGGCTGGTGCCGATTGATGCATGTCACTTTGCTTTTTTTTACTTTGATGGTAGCAGCGAGATAAGCAACACCGGTTGTTTTTGTATCAACGAAACGTAAGTCCTCGGGTCTTTCCCAGGCCCAGAGCATTCGCTCAGGCGGAGCGGTGGTTTGGCGCGCCAGAGATGCGCGCTCTACAGCATTGGAGTAAAAAAGAGCCATCGTTGCAAGAACAATCGAATTGCACTTGCGAACAATCGAATTGCACATCCGACCCGATGCCATTACTTTTTAGCGAGCGAATCGTTCAACTGTGTGGCAGCGTTGCGACGAAAAACGACGTTGCCATGAATCCATTCGAGCGCTTTTCGAATGGTTCGTTTTCCAGCGGGCATCGGATGATTCGATATGAACAGACGCGCTTTAGATTCCTGATCGGGTGTGGTGCATGAACTCGCCAACGCTGACACGATATGTGGCACAGAATTTTGTGGGAATCGTTTGTTTATTACAGCCCAATTCTTCTGGATGAAAGCAAAGGTTCTTGCACTAGTATCGACCTGCCCTAACAGATGACCTAACAGACGTGGAGCGTCTTGCGTGCGCACTTTATCAGTGATGGACATGGCGAGGGTTTGATCGACTAACTCTGATTGTTTGAATAGCGCCAGGCAGGCGAGATTGCGTTTTTCGATCTCTGGTGTTTGAGCAGCTTGCCACATTTTTGTGATCATTTTGTAGTCGGCAACGTTCCCGTTATAAGCAACGATGGTCGTCACCGCCTCTGCAATGTTTGGATCGAGCGAAGACGAGTTTTTGACATACTGTGCGAACAGTTGGCGAGCTTTGCTGATTACGGACTGATCTTGACCGATAGTACCAAGAGTCTTGAGTACATTGACGCGAGCCAGAGCGGTTAGATCAGATTCACCACCGTGAGGCTGCCAACCGAATTCTTGTTTCTGGCGAGAAAGGGTTCCACGTACAAACGTGGCAAACGCCGGACGTTCTGCCGGCGTTATAAATTTGTAAAGCCCTTCGATTTTGTCGATCATTGCTCCGATAACAGTTGGATCGAGTTCTTCGGAATAACTTCTGGTCAGGTTGAGGAAGGACTCGATGGAAACTCTGTTGCTATAGCAGAGTGCCCACTGATCGGTAAGCAAGGTCAACCGTTCCTGCACGTCAAATTTTTCGATCGATGCCGCTAATTGCTTCATCTGTTCGTCTGTGTACTTGACTCTAAAATAGCCGTCGCTATGCGCATTGGCTGTGAATGGCGGTTCCATCGGTTTGGTCAGTGTAGCGTTTTGATCGGCAAACAAGAATTTTTCTGACTCTTGTTCTTGCGGATGACGAAATGCAACTGGTGTATGCCAAATTGTTTTTGCCGGTGTCTGGTCTTCCGATGGTGGTATCAGGATGAATCGGTACTGAACGAGATCTAGCCCTCGAGCTGACTTCTGTATGTTCACCAGTGGATACCCTGGTTTCAAAACCCAATTCTTCATCATCGCGGAAACGTCTAACTTTGATGCTAAACCAATGGCACTCCACAATTCTTCTGTAGTGGCATTACTGAACTGGTGCGCTTTAATGTAATCTTGAATTCCCTTTTGGAAAGTGTCTTCGCCAACGAAGCGCTCTAGCATTCGCAGAATCGAAGCGCCTTTGGTGTAAGTGATTTCGTCAAACATTTCTAGCGCTTGCAGAGGGTTGTCGACCGTGAAATGAATTGGTCTTGTCGACATTAGCGAATCGCTTTCGAGTGCGTGAGCGCGCCCAGCCGCAAATCGGTCCCATTCGTGCCAATCTGGTCGCAAAACGTCTACGGCTTTTGTCGCCATCCAGGTAGCGAACGCTTCGTTGAGCCAGAGGTCATCCCACCACTTCATCGTCACCAAGTCACCAAACCACATGTGGGCCATCTCGTGCGCCACGATGGATGAAACTTCCATGCGAGATTCAGTTGATGCAGTCTTGTCGTCAATTAACAAAGCACTTTCGCGGAAAGTGATAGCGCCTAAGTTTTCCATCGCTCCCGCTTCGAAATCTGGAATAGCGATCAAGTCGAGTTTCTTGGCAGGATATGGAACACCAAAATATTTGTTGTAATACGGCAATAGCTTTTCAGCCACTAACTGTGCGTAGGTTCCCAATTTGGTACGCTCTGCTACACACCAGACTTTGACTGGCACACCTTCAGAAGTAGCGACAGGAGTGGATTTGAATGGTCCGACAATCAGTGCCAGCAAATAGCTGGACATGATCGGAGTAGTTTCGAATTTCATCACGCGTTTATGTGATGACGGATCAACTTTGTCCTCGGCCACTGCACTGTTTGAGATTGCCACAAAATTCGGGTCAATTGCAGCGGTCACTCTATAAGTCGCTTTATAGCTGGGTTCATCGAAGCACGGAAACATGCGGCGCGCATCGGTTGGTTCCATCTGAGTGGTGGCGATGTAGTGAGTAACTCCCATTTTGTCTTTGAAATCCGATCGATAAAAACCACGAAGTTTATCGTTCAGAGTGCCTGTGAAGTTTATCGAGAGTTGATAATTGCCGGGCTGGATTATCGAACCTGTCTCAAAGTGAATGCGCTCAAAAGCTGCTTCAGGAGCTACTTTCAGCTTGATTGATTTGTTGTCTTCAGACTTCAGTGTGGCCGATTGAATGTTTAGTTCTATTCCATTTAAAACTATCGCTTTGCTTGGAGCAGAAACTTTTAGAGAGATTGTTTCTCGGCCAATGAATAAGCGTTTTGGTAAATCGGGTTGAAAGAACAGATCGTAATTCTTTGGTGCAATGCCCTCAGGGAGGCGATACTGACCGGGCGCTGGTGGTTTGCTCGTCGCTTTGGACTTAGCAGCCTTGTCGCTGGCAAGAGCAGCCTCTGAGCTAATTAAAAGAAGACTGAGCGCAATCAGTCCGAGCCGCTCGGACAAGTTTTTAAACATTGTTCTCCCCTATGGTGTGGCCGAGGCAGTTTCGCTGTCTGTTGTTTTTAAAAACTCTTGAAAAAGCTTTTTCATGTCCTTACCTTTGTACAGATCCTGCGGCGCGAACGAATTGACACGGTTTTCGTAGGCAAAAGATTTGCCCAACAGAATCGGCTGCCCCTCAGGATTGAAGACTTTTGCGGATGTTTCCCGTTTGATCAAGCCTTCGCCTTCTGGACGGTAGGTAGTGATCTGTTCTCCGGATTCGACTGACTTAATTACGCCGTTTACTTTGGAAACACGGATCTGAGTGTCGATACTCCGTCTGACAAATTTGCGGTCAGTAACATCGACTGGCTCGCTTTCGCGCACCATCTGCACGACGAAATCATCACCGCTGTCGACAGTGGCCGTGAAAGGAGCAGGGTCGAACTGCCAGATTGTGCCTTTGTCGTCTTGCTGGGTGCCCCAGGTTCCGGTGGCTTTGGCCGGTTCGGTTCGGGTTGTGGTGTCAGTAGTGTTGGTCTTGTAGTTGTATCTATAAAAATCCGTTTGACTATCTTTGTGCCAGGTGCCGGCCAACCATGCCGGAATGCGATACCACTTGTTCGCCGGTGCGGCGTCGAGGGTCGGCAATTTGGAAGGCGCGAATATCTCCCCGACCGCCAGAGACGGGTCTAGAGGTTGTAAAGTCTCGCTATGGTCGATCTCTCCGACTAACACTTTTGCTTGCGCAAAAGGTGAAAGGATTGCAGCCAGAGAGAGTCCGACAAAAATGGAACGCGCTTTTTTCTTCATATGGCGCACTAGCATACCATCTTCACCAAAGAAAAAAGTGCCCTGCCGGGGGCAGAGCACGCGATTCCGAGACAATTAAGTCGAATTCTATTTCACCCAGAAGAGCAATTTTTTTATCAGAGGCTGCCGATGGTGTTCTAACTCGATGTTAGCTGCAGCCAGTTGATTCTCTAACGAGGCAGCTCGAGCCGCTTGCGCCTGGTAATGATCGAGCAGCTCCATTTGCTTGGCTTGCGTAGTCACCAAACTTGAAAGAGTGTTTAGACGCTGATGCGCACTGGCGAGTCTCTCACTTGTATCCTTGACCAATTCAGTTACTCGCAGCAACTGTTCGAGTAGATTTTGAATGAGCTTTGCTTCGGAAACGGGTGCCACCGGTGTCGCTGGAATCTCTAAATGGGCGTGGTCTAAAAGTAACTCCAACCCTTCAAGATCTAGGATATCTTCGTGGGATTGCAGTTCTTTTTTCGGATTAGTCTTCATCAAAGGCTCTTTCTAGATGAGCTTGTTTTGGCGATATTATGCGTGGTATCACTTACGATGGCAATACTTGGCTACCCGGCGGAGGCGGTTAGTGTTAGCCTGTGGCGTTTTCTGGAGATTAATTCGCAAATTCGGAAGACTACCAGTTTACTGACCCTGGTATTAATGATGGTGCATCACTTTTTCTTCTTAATGCCATAAACGATCGTGGCCACTATCAAGCTGGTGGCAATGAAAAACAGTAAACCAATGCAGACGACCATCCATTTGAAGCCATTTGGATCGGTGTCCGAAACACCTTGCATGTCTTGGACGGCTTGTGCGGCGTCTTTAGCCCAAGCCGCGTGACAGCACAGCCAAATGCTGATTGCCAGAACGATTTTATTCAAAATTATTTGTCCTCTGGCAAGTTTCTCTCGCGCCAGCCGCGCATTCCGCCCGCCATGGACAAGACGTTGGTGTAACCCATTTTCTGAATGTTGTCAGCTGCCATCGCCGATCTGTAGCCGCCGCCACAGTACAGGACGATCTCTTCGTTGTAGTCCGGAATGTGTTTTTCGATATCACGTTCGAGAATGCCGCGCCCTATATGCTCGGCGCCAACAGCGCGACCCTCGACCCATTCATGATCTTCGCGTACGTCAACAAAGCGAAAATGATGTTTTTTTGCTTGCTTTTCGAGCACCTCATCAATTGAGATTTCGTGAATGCGCGGTTTGATCTCCGCGACAAGTCGCTCAAAGGCTTCAGTGTGTTTCATGCAAGTCCCTCCAGAGGCACCTAGATTGTAACTGCAACTCGGCTTTTAAGCGCATTTATAACGGCAACATTGAGAATGTTTCTTCGCCCATCAAGACATGGGATAATGCACCTTTGTCGTTGAAGCTGCTGCATACGAGGCGCGATTAAATGCTCTACTCTCGAACTGTTCCTACAACCGTAAATTTTCTTGGCACAAACGTGCCCGAGCCAAGAGCTTTTTTAGATTTTCTCGGCTTCGAGAAACACATCATTCAAATCCGTGACAAGCGCGGCGCTAGTGTTTATCCTGGTTGGTACGACCACGCTGCTTACTATGTGATCGATTTGCAACCTGAAAAGATCTTCGGCACTGGCGATGAAGTAACCATTCCTTCCTGCGTCAAAGCCGGCGATTATGAGTTCGAGATTGGTTGTTATGTAACTGAGCAGGCTCTGCTTACAACGAAGCAAGAAGCGCTGAAATTCTTCAAAGAAAAGTGCTTTTTGACAATCGTCAATGACTGGTCTGCGCGCGACATCCAGAAGCGTGATATGGAAGGTCTGGGACCTACTAACAGCAAGTTTGTCATCGGCAAAAGTGTTGGACCGAAGTTGGTGCCAGCGAAAAACTTTGAGATGGATGACAACGGTGTGATGGATGTCGAAACGGTGTTGCGAATCAACGGTCAAGAACGAAGCCGCTCTAACTACAACACGATTTATCACACTCATCCGACGACCGGCTTGAAACACGCGTGGAGCTTTCCACGAATTTTGACATTCCTTGGTCAACAAAATATCGCGGTTCAACCTGGCTATTTAATCGGTTCAGGAACGATTGGCGATGGTTGTATCGCTGAATTTTCCGCTAAGATTGATCCACAGACTGGTGCCGAACTAGCGCCAGCGAAATATGGTTGGCTGAAAGACGGCGACGTTGTCTCGATGGAAGTAGCTGGAATCGGCACGCTCGAAAACAAGGTCAAGGTCAAACAATACGCACCAGTTAATTAGTTGGAAAAATCGAACTCAAATTGAAAGCGCTGGTTGCAAGGAATCAAGTTAAAGACAAACCCAACTGATATCAGTTGGGTTTTGTGTTTTAGCAGTTGAACAGCAAACTCGTTCAAACTAAAGAGTTTGCCCTTGGAGGGATTCGGACCCTCAATCCCTTACGGGCAACGCATTTTAAGTGCGTCTCGTATACCAGTTCCGACACAAGGGCATTGAGCCTTATTCTACACTCTTGGCTGTGACAGCTTAGCGGTTGGTACGAAAAGTTTAGACGTTTTGTACGTTGACAACCGCCTTGTGATTGCCAGTTGGTGGGCTGCGCTTGAACGTAACGATGAATCTCGTTCCTGTCGGCTCGACTCCCTCGATAGAAATTTTTGCATCGTGCATGATGACTATCTCTTTCACAATCGATAGACCTAGACCGCTACCTTCGACTCCAGTGCCAAGAACTCTGTAAAACCTCTCGAAAACTCGGTCTCGATCTTCTGCCGGAATTCCAGGACCATTGTCTTCAATGACCAGGCGCACCTGGTCATCACTGATGACACGAATTTTTATGTGCCCACCTTTTTGAGTGTAGACGATTGCATTGTCAATCAAATTCGAAATCAAGTCTTGCAGGCGAGTAGTGTCACCTTGAATGATTGCCGCCTGGTCACTAGTTGCTAGCTCGACTTCTACCTCTTTGCCCTCGGCTTTCGTCGCCAACGCTTTGGTGATATCACAGGCGATGCCGTTTAAATCGACGGCGACTAAGTCTGTGGAACGATTCGCGCTTGGTTCAGCTTTTGCTAAAGCCAAAAGTCCGCCAACGAGTTTGTTTAGTCGATCCATTCCGACATCAAGTTGGTCGAGCAAGTCTGTAGTTTCCGGCTGCTTCTTACGCTTCAGCAGTGCCACATATGTTTTCAATCCGGCTAAAGGAGTGCGTAGCTGATGGGCAGCGTTTCCGACAAATCTTCTCTGCGCCTCTAAGTCTTCCGCTAATTTGATCATTAGCTCGTTGATTGCCATCACCAGTGGTTGCACCTCAGTGGGAGTGCCTTCCTCGGCAATTGGAGTGAGGTCGTACTGCGATCGATTTTTCAGTGAATTTCGCAGATTTTTTAAGGGCACAAGGGCTCTTGAAACACCGACCGAAACGGCGATTGCGCTCAGCAGAATGAAAAACAGTTGTGGCACGACGATACTGAGTGTGATTTCAGTGGCGAAGTGATTTCTTGCTTTCAATGTTTCCGCAACGATTACAACTACTTCGTCAGTACTCGAACCTTGAACGGGAACTTTGAGAACGCATAGACGAACTCTTTTACCCTTGACGGTTCCATCTGTGAACTTCGGCTTCCAGAGAGGCAGATTGACAGCTTCAGGCGGCATCAGCAGGTCGGCGTCGGCAGACAGCTGTTGTCCGCCGAGCGTGACGACACGATAGTAAAAGGTGTCCATGTCGTTGTGCTCGAGGATGTCTCGAGCCGCCGGTGGTAAATCTACTACAACTCCAGAACTAGTTTTCAAAATTCGGGCTACGATCGAATCAGCTGAGTTCAGCATGATTTCGTCATATGCATCGTTGGCAAATCGGTCTGCAAACGTATAGGCCGAAAATGTAGTCACCAACCAGAGAGCGCAGATCGGCACGAGAAGCCAGCCGAGAAGCTCTTGTTGAATTGAATTTCTATACGGCCTTTTCAACTAGGTATCCCAGCCCACGAATAGTGCGCACTTCGAATCCTGTTGTTTCAAGCTTTTTGCGCAGCCTGTGCATCAAGATTTCAATTGCGTTGTCGGTGAGCACCGATTCCCAATTTGACAAATGGTCGGCCAGCTGACGCTTGGTTACAACTCTTCCCCGCCGCTGCAACATAATCTCGAGCAAGGCCAATTCGCGAGCTGACAGTTCTAGCGGTTCGCCGTTCACTTTGACGCGCCGCGAAACTGTATCAAAAACGATTGAGCCATGAGTGATTTCCGTGTTGTTGTTCCAGTATTGCTTGCGCAGCAGCACACGAATTCTCGCTTCCAATTCAGATAGATCGAAAGGCTTGCTGATGTAGTCGTTGCCACCAAGGTCGAGCCCTTGCACTCGGTCTTGAATGCCGTCCCGGGCCGTCAAAATAAGCACAGGAACAGTCTGTTGGCGGGAGCGAAGGCGCTTCAACACTTCAAGTCCATCGATCACAGGTAATCCGAGATCTAGCACCAACAGATCGTACACATCAGTGGCGATCGCAATATCCGCGTCACTTCCAGACCGCACATGGTCGAGAAAGTAACCGCTCTCTTCCAGGGCTAGAAGCAGTCCCCGTGCAATAAATTCATCATCTTCAGCTAAAAGGATTCGCATATTTCTCGCATGTTGAAACTAAAACTTGATCAGCATTGTACCAAGAGGATTAAATACAGCCAATGTTTGAAAGTCAATTGAAAGCTTGGCAAGCTAAGGTATAGATACGAATCCCTGTACTAATTTCGACTAACTCAGCCAATCCGGAATGGGCTCTAAGAGCCAATAAACAAACAATTCCTCATTGTCTTTTACCAGCGCGACGGATTCGGCATGCTTTCAGCTTGGATTTTAACGTGTCTCAAGAACACGAAAAGCGAGGTAAGTGGCTTGGAGTCATTACAGAGTGCAGCAATCAAATTCTTTACTGCCACAGCGATTGTGCTCTCATTCTTGCTCGTCTCACGAGGTCTGCCAGCCAGCCCCGAGCATGTTGTAGCAGCGCAACTAATTAAAGAAAAACACTTCCTCGAAGCAATTGCTCATTTAAATAGATCGATCAAGTCAGAGCCAAATCGAATAGTTGCATACGTTCTTCGTGCCAGCGCTTATAACAGTATCGGTCAGTACGACAAAGCGATTCAAGACTGCGAAACCGCTATGAGACTAAATCCGCATGAGCCGCGTGCTTGGACCAAGCGCGCCTATGCATACATTGGGCAGGAGCGATATTTCGAGGCAATTGGTGATTGCGATCGTGCAATTTTGATGAATCCAAAATTAGCGCAGGCGTATGAGTATCGAGCGCTAGCGCATAAGAAGTCGGGTAAGTGCGAAATTGCCCTTGAAGATCTGAACAGGGCGAAAGAGTTAAAAATTTATGGAGCATCAATCTACAGATAATGAGTGTTCAAAATAACCAAGCAGCTACGGCAATAAAGCCACCATCCTTTTACATGCAGGATTTACTGTCGTCCTTCGTGGTGTTTTTAGTCGCTCTTCCACTGTGTATGGGTATTGCCATTGCCTGTGGTGTGGCGCCGGGACTTGGTATTATCACCGGTATCATAGGCGGAATTGTGGTTGGCAGCATGGGTGGCTGCCAATTGCAAGTTAGCGGACCTGCTGCCGGGCTGGTAGTCATTCTTTCCGACATGCTGCACGAACACGGTCTGGAGAAACTCGGAGCGATAGTAATCGTCGCAGGATCCCTACAGATGGTTGGCGGTGTGCTGGGATTGGCGCACTGGTTTCGGGCTGTTACTCCTGCGATCATTAACGGAATGCTTGCTGGCATCGGCGTTTTGCTCTTCGCCGGACAATTTCATCTCATGGTCGACGATACTTCCAAAGGCAGCGGCATCAATAATCTTCTGTCGATTCCTGGCGCGATCATGAAGGCAATTAGTCCTGATGCGGCAAAAAGCCATGAGGAAGCGGCCTTTTTAGGACTTGCCACCATCATCATCCTTTTACTATGGAATAAGTTTGCGCCAAAAAAATTGAAAAAGGTGCCAAGCTTCCTCGTCGCCATCGGCATCGTTAGCGTGATCGCAGCGGTTGGACATTTCCCCGTGCGTTACGTTGACATATCGGCGAACCTGCTGTCGAATGTGCGTTTCCCGGATGCGAATACACTTCAATATTTGATGGACAAGAACGTGATTTTGTCTGGACTGGAAGTAGCATTTATCGCTTCGGCAGAGACTCTTTTAACAGCCACCGCGCTGGATAAAATACACAAAGGACAGCGAACTAACTATGACAGGGAGCTAACTGCCCAGGGTGTTGGTAACTTCATTTGCGGATTGTTAGGTGTTCTGCCTATGACCGGGGTGATGGTGCGCAGTGGCGTGAACGTCGCTGCAGGAGCCAAAACGCGTCTGTCGAGCATCTTGCACGGTGTTTGGTTGCTTTTATTCGTGTCAGCTATGCCGTTTGCGTTGAAGTGGATTCCAGTATCGAGCTTGGCTGCGCTTCTGGTTTACACGGGATGCAAACTTGTCGATCGCAAGGCAATAAAAGATCTGAGCAAGTTCGGCAAAAGCGAAGTAGTGATCTATGTCATAACAGTATGCTTGATTGTGAGTGTGGATCTTCTAACGGGTGTACTTGCAGGAATAGCACTTTCCATTTGCAAGTTGGTTTATACATTCACCAGGTTGGAAATGAAAGTTGGTTACGATGAAAAAACAAACCGCACCAGCTTAAAACTAGCTGGTGCTGCGACTTTCCTGAACCTTCCGAAGTTAGCAGATTGCCTCGAAAAAATTCGCCCTGATACAGAGTTGCACGTTCACCTGGACGCGCTGGATTACATCGATCATGCCTGCCTGGATCTTTTGATGAATCTGGACAAACAGATGAAGGGAACTGGAGGAAGTCTGGTGATCGACTGGAGCACACTCGGCACCGTATTTCGCGACCGTCGAAAAACGCCCCGAGAAGGAGGCAGTCGCGAGTTCAGGCATCCCGTTGAGCCTCAGCCGACGGCAGCAGCAGTCACAGACGGACAAACTGCTCAAGCCTCAGCCGAACCTGCAACCCCAGCTGCTGCCGAATCCCAATCTGTTCCACCTGCACCGACTGCAATTGATCCGAACACCACTATGAGTGAAACGGCGGTGACCGAGCCGGTTGCAGAAACACCCAAAAGTCCTGCAACTGCAGCTGCAAGCCGTAATGACTCGTTATGACCGTTGATGGTCTTCGCAAAAATGTGCTAAGTTTTGCAGTCTGATCACCGCAAAATTAGCAGGCAACTTGTGAGTAAACAGAATATTTCGACCGACGTAACTATTCGTTCTGCAACGAACGATGATTTAGACGCTATCGCTGCGTGCATCGAACCGTTCGTTGCAGAAAAGAAAATTTTGCGCAGAACTTTTGAGGAACTTCAAAGCCTGATTCCATCCTACGTTGTAGCGGAAGTAAGCAACAAAATCATTGGATGCGTGGTGCTTGAAGTTTATTCACCGAAGTTGGCTGAAGTGAGAAGTTTGGTAGTTTCGCCCGAGTATGGCGGACGCGGAATCGGAAAGCGACTCGTCACAGCATGTGTCGAGAAAGCCAAAGAACAGGGCGTCTTCGAAGTCATGGCCATCACTTCGGAAGACCTGTTTTTCCAATCATGCGGATTTGATTTCACACTGCCTGGTGAAAAGAAAGCGTTGTTTTTCCTGACTAGAAGCTCAATGTAGTAGCACCGAATGCGGTGGCTAAGGCAGGACTTCTTCTCTCGGTGATATCTCTTTCAGCGAGGCCAGTTCCTGTTCGACTTCAGCGGTTGGTGCTCCAACTGTTACTTCGCGGAAGACCCACAGAGAAACAAGTATCCAGGCGATGCCCACTCCTTGAGAAATTGCTCTTTTGGCGCTTGTAGGGTCGTACAAAAAATTCCCAGTGAAGCTCGAGAGTAAAAGTGAGATTGGATCTGGATTGAGCAAGGAGCCTGTTTTTATCCACGTCAAGAGTTGAATAGCAATCAAGCTGAAGGTGGCCCAATAGGCCAGGGCGATTACAGACCGGCTGGGCGTCAGGACTCTGAATGATAGACCCTTTTGATCTTCTCCAAGCTCAATCGACACTGGTCGTCGAATGTAAATACCGATCCAACCGAGAACCCAAGCAGAAATCAGGAACACCATCTGGTTTTGTGACCAGGCTGAACACAAGTAATAAATAGCCATAATCACATAGAAATAGGCCAAAATTCTTTGCAGCCGCGTGGTGCGAACACCAGGCTTGGATCTCAATGCCAGCACTGCCCCAACTACAAAAACAATGATCCAAAATGCAGCAGTGAGCAAGACATCGACTGAAGCTTTTGCCTTGTCAGACTGATAGCGAGCCAACAGCAGAGCGGACTCCATCTCAAGCCCGAATGAGTCAAAGTAGTCGTTGCGGAATTTTTCGTAAGCAGGAGTGTTGTGAAATTCTGCAACTTGATCTCGAACGAAGTTTAGTGCCGCTTCTCTCAGTGCCGAACTTGGTGACGCGAATAGGCTGTAGCACAGGCTTTCGACGATAGTTGTATGCTTCGTGACCGGCTCTGGAACATCGTTGTGGAGAAAGCCTGCATCTTTCTGGAAATTCTGTCGTGCCCATGCTCGAAGCGAATCCAATGCAAAAGCATTGCGCTGCGTGTACTCGCTAATGACTAGTACCAGAGCCAATCCGTGTGATCTGGAAATTCTTTCTGCCAGACCAGTATCCAAAGGATAATTTCTCGATGGATCTGGAAGTTCTTGAAGTGCGCTCACAACCTCGACTTTGGGTTCATGAGGACGACTAAAATATGAGAGTGCAAAAGCGATGCTAATCAGCACCACCAGGCAGCCTGTGATTATCTTTTGTAGTTTTGTCACGTCAAGTACCACGACACATGCACAGTATAGAGCCATGTTCCGCGCGAATCTTCAAGTTATGACCGTTGCTCAATGGAAATATCGATAAGCTTTTCCTTGATATTCAGTGGATATCGCGTAATTAAATGGCAACCTCTTCTGTAGCAAATGAGACTGAGCCTGTATTTCAACATACTTATTGTCGGGCGTTCGCACATAGTACGGCTAGACCAGTCAATTTTTTAACAGCTCGGATTGCTTAGTGTCTAAGCATTCGTAAGTTCAACCTTACTTAGGTACAAACTGTTAAGTGCTCGTATATAGAACTGTTCGAGGATTTGACAAGGCAATAGTACGACGATTGAACTTGTCGTGATGATTAACCGTCGAATGCTTAACTTGTCGTATTGTCGACCATTCTTACGTCCTAACTGGACGTCAAATACATCTGGAAAATTGATTGGTCAGTTTAGAGAAAAGGACTGAATAAAGCGCGAGTCTATCAGCTTAGATATTCAATACAAAAGAGTAGTTGCCATGGCAAAAGAAGTTGCGGTTCATCATGTATGCTTTTTAGTGTGAACACTCATGGTAAGTCTGTTGATTAGTCTTTACGCCGTTCTTGGACTCGAAGAATCTGCTCCGACCGCTCAGGTAGAAGCCGCCTACAAGCGCCTTTTGCAAGTTTTGTCTCCGGACAAATTTAAGCCAGGTGCGGCAAGAGCGCAGGCGGAAAAGGCTCAAGTCGCCATCGATAAAGCGCATGCCACCTTGATTCAACCGGAGCTCCGCCAGCTGTATGAGCAGCAGCGGAAAGAGTATCTCAAGGGTGAAAAGCAGGGTGACACCAGACCGCGCCTGGGGCAATTGTGCGTTGCTTCGGGAATGATCTCAATGGATCAACTGAAGGAAGCTGTAGACGCCCAGGTGAAGACGGGAATGCCGTTAGGTGAAGTTCTCCAGGATAAACAATTCATTTCGCAGGCTGAGCTAGACGGTCTTCTTCTCGGTCAAGAAATGATCGATGCGCCAAGCGCAGTAACGGATCCGCTTGGCATGCGTCTTGTCTCCCTTTCTTTGGTATCCGAAGATATGGTTTTGATCGTGCAAATGGAGAAACGAACTCAAGGAAAATCAACCGACGAGTTGTTTGTTCGTCACGGATGGATCGATGCCGAAGTCCTGAAGGCTCTTACGAGCACTAACTAAGGATTGCGATTTCAATGCTGCCATCACTGATGGTGCTGATAATCCACCTTTTGCTCTTGGCAAAACTGGCAATTAGATCGTTTAGCCTTTCAACCTTTTCTCGGTTTTTTTGAAAAGGTATAAACTACCGTCGAAACTTCAAAAAAACGCTCCAGCAAGCTCTCAAAAGCCGTGTCCGGAAAGCCCAATCAGTTGGGCGTTTGAACGCCCTCTCTGATGGAATGAAACATAATATACATTATCAGAACGACTAACTGGGTATGAGTGCGATCAAAAATGGACAACGGCTGATCAGACCGCACTCATCTGAATGACATTATCGTTAGAGTTGAATGAACTTGCTTCGGACCACAACTTGAAAGCATCTGCTTCGTGATTGCGGTTCATTGCTCTCAGCAAATTGATGTAGTTCGCATACAGAGTGTGGACAACAGGGCTAGCTGTTCCCAACACTTTGGTGCGAATTCTGATTGCCTGCAGATAATACTTTTCAGCGAAAGTCAGTTTGCCTTGAGCGTGATAGAGCATTGCAAGGTTGTTTGCGGCCATGCCAACATCGCGATGGTCATGTCCTTTCAGGCGTTCGTAAATGGTCAGGACTTCAACACAGATTGGTTCAGCTTGTTCGTACCGCTTTTGATTGTAGTAAATGCCTGCCAAATTATTGAGACAGGAAGCCACTTTACTGTTGTCACCGCCTAGTGCGTTGACGACAACGTCGAATGCTCGTTTGCAAAACAGTTCTGCCTGCTCATATCGTCCAAGCGAATAGTAGAGGCTAGCAAGATTGTCGAGAGTCATGGCGAGACGTTCGTCGTCCTCACTAAAGTCTTTGCACTCGATCAGGGCAGCAAGCCACATTGCTTCGGCTTGGCTGTAATTGCCACGCTGCGCAGCAAGTTCTGCCAACTCTTTATAATGCCACCATCCTCTAGTGCCGAAGGTCAGTTTTAGGGTCGCTTCACCACAAGGTGGCTCAGGGCGTCGAATAGGTTGGAACTGCCCGGAGTCTTTTGGATCTACATCTCTTACGAGTAGTCCAAAGTCTTGCTTGAATTCGATTGATTCGCTGACTGCGATCGAAATATTCGGCGTTGCGGTATTAACCATCTCGGAGATGCTCCGTACTAAGTTGGACTATGGGCGGGAGGCGAAGATTAGCAATTTATAACTTATTTGTGGCAAAAACGTGGCTTTCTATATTTAAGTTCGAAATCTGCTTAGAAGCGCCGCTATTCAGCCCATTCGGGGCTCAGCGACTGCGATCTTGTAGTTATACTACTGGTCGTCTAGTCGTATTGTCGACTGTTTGAATGATGAACTAGACGATAATTCTACTGTTGTACAAGTCGAGTGTGCGACCGGTGAACAATTCAAACTGTTATACTTCCTAGGGCACTTTCGGCATTAATCGGAGAAGAGGCTCTGATGATGCCAGCACATGCGGTGCCCTATTCGTTTGGTTTTTCGTTTGACTCGGCTAGTGTTTGTTCTGGCGAAACTGTATCGTTCGATACCACCGTTATGATGACTGCATCTTTATCATCAATGTTGTTTGCAAACGGGTCAAAACTTAGCTGTGGAGCCAAATCGGGTATGTTCATCGAGTTTAATATGTTGGCCGTTAATTCGTCAGCGGTGGGTTTAGCGCTCTCGTCGAGGGTGGCTTTATGGGTAGCAGCCAGTTCTTTCAGTTGCTTCGTGAGAGGCTCTAAAACCAGATTCGGCATGCTGAATTGATGAACGCTACCGTTAGATGAGAGTATCGACAGTCTGCCACCACTCATGGTGCTGTGCGATTCTACCTCTGTGACTTGATCCAGTTCCATACTCACTCTTGTGCTGCCGAACCAGGTAGAAAAAGCTTCGGGCACGAAGACTAATCGGCGCGTCGTAAGAACGAATCGGCCGGGTTTGTCTTTGTAGAAGGTCAAGAAGAACGACTTCAGAAGCTGTTCTCCGGGCTGCGGTCTAAAGCGTGAACCCGAAAAGACTACCGTGAACAATGCGCCAAAAACAACGAAAATTGCTGCCCACGTCGTGAGAAACATCTTGAAGAAATCGGTCGAAGACTTCTGCATTCTCAGTCCATTTGCAATGGAACCTTCTCTGAGAGCCGATCTCCAGTCACCCATTTGAGACAGTGCGTAGCCGAGTCTGCCGTGATTGGCGGGATTGTTTGGTGCTAGCGCCACAGCATGCTTGTACGCTTCTGCTTGTCCCTGTAAATCGCCTTTCTTACCTAAAGCGGCACCCAGACCCAGATAAGCATTTGGATTACTTTGATTGAGGTTGAGCGCACGCTTGTACATCGAGATCGCCCCTGCATAATCTTTCTTTCGTCCCAGGGCTGCTCCCAAATTCATGCAGGAGTTGAAGTCATTCGGGTCCAGTGCGATCGCTTTATTGAAGGCGCTTATAGCCAGGTCATAGTCTTCTAAACTTGCGAGCGAGAGTCCTAGGATCGAGTAAGCCGAGCCGTTGTTTGGATCGATCGCAATTGCTAATTTCTCTTCTTCTACAGCGGCCCTGAAACGTTGTTGTAGTCCAAAGATCCACCCCATGTTGCAGTGCGCTTCACCGTTATTTGGATCGATATTTAGAGCAGTTCTCTCTTCATCAAGAGCAGACTGAAGGTTGCCGGTGAGTGAAAGAGCATGTCCCAGCCGTTGATGAGCTGCGGAGCTCTGTGGGTTAGCTTTGACTGCGGCGGTGTAAGAATCGATTGCTTTTGCAGTTTGATCTGACAGTAGCAATTCATCGCCCTTCGCGATTTGAGTTTTACACTCATCTGCCATCGCTTTTGACACCGCAGTCGGCGCAACCGCAGGAGCAGGGGAAGGTTCTGTAGAATTCGTTGTAGCTGCCGATTTTGGCGTGTCAGCGAACGCAGGAACACACCACATCAAAGAAATGATGGAAAGTGTGAGAGCTGTCTGACAAAAATTCATTTAGTAATTAGATGGTGGCACGACCAGTATCTATTGCTAGAGTAGCCTAACCTGGAACAGTCCGCAACACGCGCCGTTCAACTTGTCAGGTGTGCGAAGGGCACGTTTCGCTCAGCCCTGATAAACTTAGTGTCCCAAAACGGCGACACAAATGGCACCACTGAACGGACTCAAGGTTATCGACTTCACTCATCTATTGCCCGGTGAGCTTTGCTCAACGGCGCTGAGTGACCTTGGTTGCAGTGTCATTCGCATTGAGCCTATGACCAAGACGTTGGGGCAAATGCTGCCTCCAATCGTTGAGGGACACAGTCTATATTTCTGGAGTCTGCATCGCAATAAGCAGAGAATTTCTATTGATTTGAAGAATCAAGATGGCATCAAGATTGCCAAACGCTTGATCGAAGATGCAGATGTTTTGATTGAAAACTTTCGCCCAGGCGTTATGGATAGGCTCGGTCTGGGTTATTCAGAGCTGAGCAAGCTCAATTCTCGTTTGATCTTTTGTTCGATCTCCGGCTACGGTCAAAACGGTTCCTGGAGCGGTAAACCAGGGCATGATTTGAATCTGATTGCTGAGTCTGGCGTGCTCGGAATGAATGCTAGAAACGGCGAGAAGCCGATACTTCCATCTGTCTTGGTGTCGGATTACACCGCTGCGATGTACGCAGCAATAAGTATCTCCAGCCACTTGTATGAGCGAGCTAAGACCAACCAGGGCAAGCACATAGACATCAGCATGTTCGAATCCGCACTCTCGACAATGGGCATTATGGGCACTGCACTACTCTATGAACAACTGCATCCAGATTTAGCGCACTACACCTATCCCCGCGAACTGCCGAACTACACGGTCTATGAATGTAGTGACAAAAGGTATCTTGCAGTAGCGGCGCTCGAGCCTGCCTTCTGGAAAATTTTTTGCGATAAGGCTGGAATACCAGAACTAGCAAACAAGCTCGTTACGAGTCACGATGAGGCTGCCTATCAGACTATTGCTTCTGCCATCAAAGGCAAGACACTAGCGGAATGGACGGCGATCTTCGAGAACACAAATTGCTGCGTGTCACCAGTCAGTACAATAGCGGAAGCCCTAGAACATCCGCCAGTCAAAGAACGCTCAGTCGTGCACCACATGGCGCATCCCCGCCTGGGCGACGTTCCCCAGGTCACAACCCCGCTGTCAGATGCTATTAATGCTAGCACCGCATATGATGACCGAGCAGAACAAAGCAGTGTCGTACTTAGGCAGTTGAATTATTCAGATGACGAAATTGCGGAATTAAAACGCGAACGAGTCATCCTCTAACTGGCTCTAGTGCACTTTCTTAGCGCTTGCAGCCCAGTATTTGTCGCGCAATCCTTTTTTGAAGATCTTTCCGCTGCCAGTTTTTGGTAGCTCATGTTCAAATTCGATGGTTCGCGGAGCTTTGAATTTGCCCAGTTTTCCTCGAACGAAATCGATCAACTCTTGGGCTTCGACCTGTTGTCCCGGTTTCAGCACTACGATTGCCTTTACCGACTCACCCCATTTATCGTCTGGTACTCCCAGTACTGCACATTCAAGCACGCTGCCGTGCGCGTACAACGCGTATTCGACTTCTGTGGAGTAGACATTTTCACCACCCGTGATGATCATGTCTTTCTTTCGATCGCAGATATTTATGTAGCCGTCGCGATCGACAACGGCCATGTCACCTGTGTGAATCCAGCCATCGATCAGGGTTGCAGCAGTCGTGTCGGGCTGCTTCCAATAGCCCGAAAAAACAACAGGGCCGCGGGCGATAATTTCACCAACTTCGGTATCGTCATTTTTGACCTCGGTCCCATCCTCTCTAACCACCTTTACTTCGACCGCAATGAATGGTCTTCCAGTTTTGCTCTTCAACTCCAGCATTTTTTCTTCTGGCAAGTTGCGAAGGTGCGCCTTGGGAGCGCTTACTGTAAGGAATGGACTGGTTTCTGTCATGCCGTAAAACTGCATGTAGTCGCAACCAAATTCTCTGAAAATTCCTTTTACTTGCTCGGGAGCTATCGGTGAACCGGCGGTCATGATCATGCGCAATTTCGAGTAATCATGCTGATTTCGGTCGGCGTGATTGAGCAGCGCATTGACCATTGTTGGTACCATCGCACAGATGGTTACTTTCTCTTTGCTGAGCGTTTTAAGCACTTCGTCAGCCTTGAAATAAGCAGCAAAAGTGTGCTTGCCCCCAGCCCAGGTTACCGCCCAAACAGACCAGGCATCGGCAAGATGGAACATCGGTCCGATGTGCATCCAGGTGTCGTCGTCGCTGAGATTCAATTCCGTCACAGCACCAAGTGCATTGAGGCAAACATTTTTGTGCGAGAGCATAACGCCCTTGGCTTTACCGGTAGTGCCGCTGGTGTAGTAGAGTTGGGCGAGGTCTTCGAGACCTACATCAGCAACAGGCATTGGTTTTCCGGCGTGCTTCTTGATTGACGCCTCGAAATCAACGGCGGGCACTCCCAGGTTTGCGAACTTTCCGGCACCAAATGTGATTACTTGTTTGATCGTCGAAGCGTCGGGAAGGCTCTTATTTGCGCAATCTTGAAAGTCCGAATGCAAAAACAACGCTACTGCTTCCGAGTCATTAAGAATAATCGAAACTTCGGTTGGAGATAGACGAAAGTTGATCGGATTGAGGATGATTCCTGTGATAGCACAAGCGTAGTAGATTTCCATAATCTCGTGACCGTTAGGGCAAAGCACCGCAACGACCTGGCCTTTTTTGTAACCCGAGTCTACGAGAAAATTCGCTAGTGCCGAAACTCGTTCACCAAATTGCTCGTAGGTGAATCTTTTGTCGCCGTCAACGATTGCTTCGTTCTTTGGCCACTGTGTAATCGCTTTGTTTAGAGTGAGGTATAAGTTCATTTTCTTCGCCGTAGCTGTGATCGGATAATGGACTCCGCCAATATCGTACTAGACCGCGCCCCGAAATGAAGCCACATGAAGCGTCTTTAGCTATTACTTAGTCTCGGAGAGGATCACTTTATTTATGGAGATCACCGTCTTTACCATAAATTCTGTAGCTGCAAAAGAAAAGAGCGCGTCCTTGAACGCGCTCTCTAATTCGATCAAGCTGCCTGCAATTTGCAGATGCTTACATGTTTTCGATGATGTGGCTTGCGAATTCGCTTGTTTTCACTTTCTTCGCGCCTGGCATCATTCTTTCCAAGTCATAGGTGACAGTCTTGTTCAAGATAGTCTTGGCAAAGCCGTCGTTGATCAACTTGGCTGCTTCTGACCAACCGAGGTACTCGAGCATCATGATGCCTGAGAGAATAACCGAACCTGGGTTGATTACGTCTTTGTCAGCGTACTTAGGAGCTGTTCCGTGGGTAGCTTCGAAGATTGCGCAGTTGTCGCCGATGTTGGCTCCAGGAGCGATTCCGAGTCCACCGACCTGAGCTGCGCAAGCATCTGACAGATAGTCGCCGTTCAAGTTTGTGGTAGCCAAGACTGAGTATTCATCAGGTCTTGTCAGAACTTGTTGGAACATCGAGTCAGCGATGCGGTCTTGAATCAACAGACGTCCAGCAGGAGCTTTGCCGTCGTGATCAGCCCACATTTTTTCTTCGCTGATGGTTTTGGCTGCGAATTCTTCTTCAGCAAGCTGGTAGCCCCAGTCTTTGAAAGCGCCTTCGGTGAACTTTTGAATGTTGCCTTTGTGCACCAACGTTACTGATTTGAGGTTGTGAAGCAATGCGTGTTCGATCGCTCTTCTCACCAATCTTTGTGAACCGAACTTGGAGATTGGCTTGATGCCGATGCCTGAGTCTTGACGAATTGTCTTCTTGGTCTTTTCGTTGCCGAAAGATTCAATTAATTCGATCAGTTTCTTGGCTTCAGGAGATCCAGCAACATACTCGATTCCGGAATAGACGTCTTCGGTGTTTTCGCGATAGATAACAACGTTCAGTTTTTCAGGATGCTTGACTGGAGTTGGTACGCCTTCAAAGTAACGCACTGGACGAACACAGCAATAGAGGTCGAAAATCTGTCTCAGTGCGACGTTCAAGCTGCGGATTCCGCCGCCTACTGGTGTGGTCAAAGGTCCTTTGATACCAACGCCGAATTCTTTCAAAGCTTCGATTGTGTCTTGTGGAAGCCATTCTTTGGTTTCGTTGTTTGCTTTTTCGCCAGCCAATACTTCGAACCAGGCAATCTTGCGGTCTGCGCCGTATGCTTTTTCAACAGCTGCATCAAATACGCGCTGTGATGCTTTCCAAATGTCTCGACCTGTACCGTCGCCCTCGATGAAAGGAATGATCGGCTTCGCTGGAGTAACAGGCTTGCCGTCCTTGAAAGTAATTTTTTCCCCTTGAGGAACCTTCAGCCCGTTGTAAGTTTTATCGATTACTTGTCCCATGTATTTTCACCTTTTTAGATCGGGCGACAACACCCAAATTTCTAAAGACGAGGAGTCGAAAGAGTCCTCCGTCACGCTAGTCAATAAGATTAACAGCTCATTCGGGCGGGTTAGCAAATGATCAGTTTTTACTAACTAACCGCCCCGACCCGCCAGGCATGTCATCCTATAGAGCGTTGCTTCGACTGGAGGAGATATGGCTGAGACTGAGAATCTGCCTGAGGAAGTGCTGGCCAAACGGCTGGTTCTGCCCGTTAAGATGGATCCTGTCAGCCTGGTCGGGACGAAGCTCAGGCTTGTACCTCTTGATGTCGCACGGGACGCTGCCGCGCTCTTCGCCGTCTCGAACGGCTCAGCCATAAGTATGGATGGTGTTGAGATAGCAGCATACGACCCTGAAACCGTCGTCTGGCAGTACATGAACTCATCTCCGTACAAAAATCTTGATGCGTTCAAGGGCTATTTAGCGCCGCTGGCTCACAGCGAAAACGGACTTGCCATGTGCGTCTTTGACGAAAAGAGTCAGACTCAGGTGGGGGTCGCCACTTTCATGAATAATCATCCAGAGCACCTGAAAATCGAGCTGGGAAATATTTGGTACAGTCCTGTTGTCCAACGCCGAGGATTCAATCCTGAAGCAACTTATTTGATGTTGAAGCATGCCTTTGAGCTTGGCTATCGACGAGTTGAATGGAAATGCAATGCATTGAATTTGCGGTCCCGAAATGCTGCCTTGCGAATGGGTTTTATCTTCGAAGGAATTCAAGAAAGCCATTTCATAGTGAAAGATAAAAACCGCGACACCGCTTGGTTTCGTATGTTGGACCATGAATGGCCATGCCAAAAAACTCTGCTCGAAAAGATTATTGCCTGAGGCGAAATTTTGATCGGGATGTCAGATGCCACCAGTGGTGATACTAAACTATTTGATGAAAGATTTCTGACGCACTGAGTCGCCCAGGTGGTGAATCACCCGTTTGGGTTGTTCGTTAAATTGAAACTCACGCATTCGGTTTGTGCCATTTAGTCCATTGGGCCGATTTTGGTGAGAGACCAACGCGCTTAAATTGAGCATGAGTCAGTTCGAGGCAAGTATTGTGCTGAACAGTCTCAGAAACAACTTTATTGTTCCAGAGGTGTGCCATGGATTTAACGCACTGTTCAGGATATAGCTTAAATACTAAGCCATCGGGGCGATCAGAGTCTAAACGATTACTCTTATCGCAGGATGAACCTAGCTTGCTCGAGTGTGAAGAAATTGAACAACTAGTTGCGCTGATGAGCGCTCAGGCAGAAACTTGTCGAAGCATAGACATCCCAGTTAGTTTGATTTTGATCGAGGTTATCAACTTTGACGAAGTTGAGTCTGGCAGTCTCCAGACTGCAACCGAGACGGTGAGAGAAGTAGCCCGAAATCTCTTATCAGCCGTCCGGGGACAAGATCTGACCATCCTTTATGGGGCTAGATTTCTAGCTATTCTTCTCGTTGACGCAAATCAAGACATCGGCGCCAAAGTCTGTCAACGCATTAAAGAAGCTGTGCATAAGTTCAGTTATTTCCATATTCTTACAAGCTCGCTGCAACTCGTTTTTGGACTGTCTGACGATAGTTCTAGCCACTACCTAGACCTCGATGAGCTTATAACATCGGCCAAGAGAGCCTTAGAAGTAGCCCGCGATCGTGGAGAAGGCGCAATTGTTCGCGCGTCCGATTTCGACTCAATGAAGGATTGCCGCGACCGAGAACACTTTTTTCCTGGTGACAGGTTGTCGTCATTAAGTGACTGAACTCCATGGCATCTCAAAGGAACTAATCGACACAGTCCCGAGGGAGTAGAAATAAATTTGGCGGCACAAAGTGGAGACAAGGAAACAATGTAAGCGACAAAACTCAAGATAGGTTACAGATGCAAAACTTTGATGATACCTGGGGCACGCTTCATTCGCACCAAGCCCCAATACAGCTGTCCAAGTCCTCACAGTTTTCTCTCGAACAGTTGCAAACGAGCAAACGCGAAAAGCTTACTGGATGGCTTGCAGATTTAGTCGAAGGAACTTCTGACGCAGGAACACCCCATGTAGACACATGGTTGGCACGGCGCAATGAACTGATTGAAGAGGCCGCTTTCAAATGGATCGACAAACTCTTTGATGAATTGAAG
>JAFEAT010000018.1:0-87163 GCA_018266255.1 Cyanobacteria bacterium SZAS-4
TGACACAAAATTATTGACAGACTCTTGTTATTCCGCCTTGTGAGTAGGTCAGACCAACACGGAATTTGTACAAGCCGGTAGACTTACTTGTGAGTTCAACAACAAAGCTTTCGAGTTCATCACAGCTCAAACGTAAATAGTCGTAATTATTATCGGTTTGAATGCAGTAGTAGCGCCCGGTGCGTGGTTTCAGTTCGCACTTGTATCTTCTAAATGACATTACTAAGGCATAGTAAATGTACGCATCAAGGCACGGATGATTGTTATATTCGTCCACCTCAACAAAGAGCTTTTCGATTTTAATGTCCGGACTGAGCAAATTTGTCAGATCAAAATTAGCTTTAATTCCCTTTGAGCCAATGTGATGAGCTCTGATCTCTCTAACCGCCTCTGTGGTTTCAACAGTTGCATTCAGTGCGCTTCCGCTAAAACGGAGGTTGCCGAAAACAAAATTGGGGAAAATAACCGCGGTGCTTGCATCCTTGTTCGTCACTAGCTCTGGTATGTCTTGTTCCATTCCGTCAGAGGCTGCTATTTGAGCTATCCCAAAGTCAAATGATTCGCGAACGGTGTAGCCTGACCAAATAGCAGAATAAAAGGCAGCAGAGAAGTCCGATACTGCTTGATTACTGATTTCACTATTCATTCCAATAACAAAATCAATGGAAGCTGCCAATTCACGCGCAATATCAATTGAGTTGCAACAACTCAAGGTCATTATTTTGACAGAGTTTTTGCATGCGTCGCCCAAATGCCGCCATGCTTCCATAGGGACTTTTTGTGCCGTTCCATCGACTTCTGATCTGAAATAAATTGCGTCAATGTCCCCGTGAAAACCTAGGTGTAGAAATTTCGGTCTGTATCGGATTACGTGTTTTGTAAATTGATTCGCTGATACACCTAGCTCGGACTCAATTTGCGCATTTGCTGAATTCGGAGCTTCGGAGATCGTTTCTTTGAGCTTGCTCAGCTCATAAGTGAGATTAAGGGGTCCTTCACCGACTGGCGAGGCACCTAAAAATAGTAGAGTCTGTTTAGTCAACTCGGTCCTCCATATTTTTCACTGGCGCGAATAACCAAATCTCTCCTAATCCCTTTTGGAATCATCCTATCTTACGCAATTACTCATAAACCGCACGACTGTCTTGCTCGGATTCTCTCTCGATTTCGGGTTCAACCTATCCACTTCGAATATCTGTCAGTTTGTGTTCAGGCTTCGTGTCTAGAAGTCAATGAAAATTCATGTGTGTCTGTGCAACTATATCGATCTCTTTCGTTCAGATGCATTGATTTGCGAGTAGAATTTTAAATGTTGATAGGTAAGGACAATGTCTGACTTCTTCCATCTGGCAATAGTCGACTCGGTCGGCGGCGACTTCATTGCTTATGCAAGAACCGACGCTGGTGCTGCCTTTGGTGAGTGTAAGGCCAAAGACCTGGAATCCTTGAAGAGCTTTCGTGAGAGTATCGAAAAGGTTTTACAAGGTGAGACTAAACCATTTTCAGCACCAGATCTCACCAACTTCGGATCTTCACTTTTTGATTGCTCACTGAATGGAGAAGTGCGCGAACTATACAATGGAATGCCTGCAGATTCCTATTCCAGTATTGAAATTTCCAGTCGTAAACCGTCGTTACTTGAAATTCCATGGGAGTACATACAGTTTCCAAAGTCAGCCTTCGGGCCTTCTGCGGCTCGATCTGTTGTAAGAGTGGTTCCGACTGTAGGGTTCGGAAAAGTTATTCCTAAAAAAGTGTCCAAGTTGAATGTACTTTTTGCAGTGTCCGCTCCCATTGATCAAGGTTTAATTAGTTGGGTGGAAGTACAGCAATCACTTGAAGATGCTTTCCTGGCGCGCTTATCGGATGGCGTAAAAATCGACGTCATGCAAATCACAACAAAAGCGAAATTAACTGAAGCCATCACCAGCAAAAAGTACGATGTCTTTCACTTCCTTGGTCACGGAGAAGTATCCAACGGTGTTACTAACTTGCTCCTTGTAGATGATCAAAATCGCACCACGCAGGTCTCTACAACACAGTTCTGTCAGTTGCTCAGCGGTCAATCGCTATCTCTTGTAGTTTTAAGCGCTTGCAATTCAGGCTCAGGAGATTTTGATTCACCTCACGCAGTACTTGCCAAATCACTTGTTGAGTGCGGTATTCCCGCCGTGATAGCAAGCCAGGTCTCGTTGCCCGATGCTACCGTGGCTGGATTTACTGGTTCTCTCTACAAAAATCTATTAGCAACTGGTGACATCGACCGGGCCGTATCAATAGCACGAGTCTCTTTGGCCTTCGAACTCGGATCTAGTAGCGCTCCGTCATTGGAATGGGGCATTCCAGTACTATATCGGCGCAACAATTCAGGACGCTTGTTAGAAGTATGAAGAAAGACGACAAAAAAGCGCTTATGAGTGTATTTACCGGCTTTCCGCAGGAGGCACGTCAGGCTGACGTCAGTTTGAAAGCTGCAAAACCAAAAAGTAAAAAGACTGAGAGCAAAAATGCAAATCTTGCATCTACTTCAGGCAGCAGAAAAGCAACCAGTAAATCGACTAAGAGCAATGCTCGTAAGGGTGTCAAGCCGTCGAAAATGGCTGTTGGTAAACCTCGATCTGCGCCGCCGAAGGCCAGGAGTTCTTCAGGAAAACGAGATACTGTTTTACACCGTGAACAATGGAACACGGAGAGCACAAAATTTATTCAGCAAACATCTCGACCACTTATGCGCGAAGACCTCCTCACAAGGACGCGCGTGTTTCCCGTTATTGTGGGGATTTGGGACTTAGGAAGTCGAATTGGATTTTTGCTCAATCTTCTCGACAAATTGAATAAAGCTCAGGAAACAATTCAATTCAGGCAAGTTTACGCGTCAATTCCTGCTGGGTTGATTAGCAAACCTGCACGATTACGTGAATGGATGAAAGATGAAAAGCAAATGCTTTCAGAAGAAGATCTGGACACTTTAGATGACAATATCATTGCCAACGATTATTTCCAGCGAGCCGAAGTTATAAGACAAACACTAGGTTTAAGCGTCTTGTGCGGAATCGTGCCGAGCATGATTGCTGGGCAGGATGACAGTGGAATTTATTGGAATCATTTTTCTTCAGAGTCCGATTCTGGTCGAGAACTCATCGTCTCAACTTATGAAATACGCGAATTCGCAGACAAAGCGGGTAAACCTGTCGAAGCGGCCGTTGCAGGTATGATGGTCGCTCAACTTATGGTGGCGCTGAACGAGAAAGTAGGTTTTCATCGCGAAAGCCGTCAGTGCTTTTTTGACTATAACGATCAGCGCACCACTATCGTGGACTGTATCAAAGCGTGCCAGGTGGATGAGCAATGCCTGAACCTGCTGGAACCCCGTTATAGATCTAGTATGGAAGCACTAGTTAAGACAATATCCAAATATCGGAGAGTTATTCAAAAGTGACAGCAGTAGTGGTTTTTATTCCGGGAATAATGGGGTCTCAGCTAACAAGTCCTGCTGGAAAAATTGTTTGGCCTGGCGAATTTCTTGAATTGATAGCACCTTACAAGCATATGGATGCGTTGCTTGATGAGCAAACGGCGCCAACGGATATCATTCGTGATTACGGAATAATTCCTCAGTACAGCCTATTGGTAAAAGACTTAAACAGCTGTGGCTTCAGCGAAACATCAAATCCTCCAACCCTTATTTGTTTTGCCTACGACTGGCGCAAGTCGAATGTTTTAGCTGCAAAGGCGTTGTCGGCTAAATTGGACAGTTTGCTAGAGCAAAATCCTGCCATTGATGAGATCATTTTGATTGGTCACTCAATGGGCGGTTTGATTTGCCGTTACTATCTAGAAAGTGGGAAATTTAATGACGCCATCGCTTTTGCGAAAGTGGCTAAACTCATAACGCTTGCCACACCTCATAGAGGTTCACCGTTGGCTCTAACAGCCATCCTCGGACAAGACAGAAAGATGTGGCTGCGGCCGGATCAAGTAGCGAGTTTTGCCGCCGACGCACGCTATCCCGCAGTTTATGAATTGATGCCACCAAATACAGAGCCGTTTCTCTGGGATGAAACTCCAGCGGCAAACTTATCCATAATCGACTTGGTATCAAAAACGGCCGAGATGAAATTGAGTGCTGAGAATTTAGCTCAAGCTGCCGCTTTCCACAAAGGTCTAGACCTCTCCAAAAAACCAGATGCTGTCAGATATTTTTGCTTTGTCGGCAGTCGTATGAAAACAGCTACAACAGCACTTTACGCCAAAGACCCAAAAGCTTTTCATGTAAGAAAATTCGAAAGCGAGGGTGGTGGCGACGGTACTGTACCATTCGCCAGTGGACTCCTCCCTTCTGTTCAATGGTTTGCGGTGGGCGGTGAACATGGGCAAATTTATAAAGACAAAGATTTGCGCCACCGGTTAGGAATTCTTTTAGGAAAACCTGGACTACTTCCTGGCGAAACAAAACCATCGATCGTGACAAAAGAATATGTGATCGGCAAAAACGATCCGATTCAAGCTGTAATAAAGTGGACTGTCTCTATTAACTCAATTGACGGAAACGTGATTCTCGAAAAGGCCACCGACGTAACCGATCAAAAGGTGGAAAAGTACGTTGAGTACAGCAAGACAAAAGTCGAATACACCGGTCCCAGTTTAGAACATTTGTCGATCGAGCTTCCAGGACCAAAGTACGCCGGTGTTTACAAAATCCGCTATTCAAGCACCGACGGAACTGAAACTTGCGACTATCAATTCTTTGTCCAGGGGTAGTTCGTACTGTCGTGTTCCTGTGGTGTTCTTTCACTCCGTCGTCGAACTTCATGGTCACCTGAACTAGCATCCGCCGGTAAAATGAAAAGCATTTTGTAACTCCCATTATTGGCTCTAAGACACGTCCATACAGCAAACTTTGTCAACGCACCAAATCAGATCTGTAGGAAGTTCAGTTCGGCGAGCGTGAGGGCTGGCAAAAAAGTTCCGCACAGAATGGAGATAGATCATGCCGGTACCTCTTCATGCGGGCAGTACTGAAAAATTTTTTTACACCGATGATTTTGGTAAAGAGCGGCTTGTAACCTTGAAAGACTACATAGGTGATGCCGGTAGTCTCGTGCGCTACGATCCCGCAATTCACGAACACCCCATCGGGTATGGACGCTTACACCTTCGACATTTGAAGATTCGCTCCCTCAGGCCAGATACTAACGGTAAGAAACTGTACAAAGACATTCCAGTGCAGGAGGACAATCCACTATGGACTGGTCCTCTTGGGCAGCGACTACAAATCGCTGGGGCTGATTTCGAGGTGATCAGGAAAGTAGAAGAAGTCGAATACGGTGTCAAAGGAGCGGCGGAAAGACGAAGAGCTATACGAGCGAATAAAAAGCTGGCGCGTGAAACAAGCTGATATCATCGAAGCACAGATCAGAGAATACAGGAGTAAGAGTCAATGCGCTCCACAACTTCCATCCAATGAAAGTAATACTCGCCACTATCACGCTATTCTTCACCGCCAACCTTTTCGCAGCAGGTCAAATGGACTCGCAACTAGGTGCTGGATTCCAATCAAAAAATCCCTTAAGCGAAACCTACGAGGGGTACGTTCAAACGTTCAAAAAAGCAGTTTCAGGTCCCTTTACCGAAAAAGATTTGAATGAGGTCTTCAGCGATTACCCCAATCTGATAATGACAGGCGTCGACACTAACGCCCTGGTGAACGATATCGCTGGACGGAAAACCACCTACTTCCCTCTCCAGAAATTACGGGAAGAGCTCTTCTATCACGACGACATCGAAAAACTGCTGCACTCAAAGGACCAATACCAGCGCATGTTGGCTTACATAACGCTCGCTTCAGCAGGCGATAATTCGTTCAACGATCTTCTCCTACAAGCTTGTAAAACTGAGACTTTTAAGGGCGGCAAGATGTGGTCGGGACTCGCTTTACTCTATCTGCACGATAGTCACACCTCAGAACTTTTTGATTTTCTTGTCGAGAATGAAGAGTTCGGAGACGCCCATATGGCGCCCTTCTATTTGAAGCTGGACAAGCAGTCAATAATGCAAACAGCGTACGAAAAAATATCGTCAAAGAATGAAAAGGCTAAGATTCTCGCCGTTCAAAGTCTTGCGGTAACCGGGCTAAATCCCAGAACCGATCAAGTTGTTAGAGAGTCAGTTCAAAGCTGGGACTCATCGCTGAAGGGTTATGCCATTTATACCGTGAAGCAACTCGGCATGGGCGATCTGACATCACTGCTCGCACCATTACTAAAAGACGAAAAAATCAGAGGCATAGCTCTTGAAGCTCTAGCAAACAGTCCCACACCCGCTGACCAGCAGTACCTGAACTCGCTCGTACCAGAAAAAGGCGAAGTACCTCAGGATCTGTTGCACGCATATCTAACATCCACGCGCGAAGATTCAGTCAGGAAATGGCTGTCACTTATTTGCGAGAAAGAGGTTAGTCCAAAGTACGTTTTCTTTGAATTTCAACAACCGCTTCTCCACTCGGATTCTATGTTGGATGCTGTTAAAAGCGCAATCCGCCAAACGAAAAACAACAAAATATTGCATGAACTTTTAAGAGCTTTGTCCGGGCGAAAAGACGACGACAGTGTCAATTTGCTCATTCAACAGCTTTCCTCCGAAGACTCCACTGTTCGCTATTGGGCAGGTTTTAGTCTCAAGGGATGTACGGCACCGCAGCTGGTATCGAAACTACCCAGTTTGCTTCGAGATCCTGCTGTTAGAACCACAGCTCTTACAGAATTAGCAATAAAGAACAACGTTGATGGACTCCAGGATCTATACCAGAATCTGTTGGACAAAGAGGACCCACATTCCCGTGATTGGCGCAGAAGTGCCCTCAGCTATCTATCAAATTTCCCAAGGGCAGAAGATCAGGAGCGGTTCAGAACAATCCTTAAAGGAACGGACGATTCATTCGTCAAAAGATATGCAGCGGCAGGACTCGGCAGGCTGCACGATCGTGACTCGGTTGATCTCATCGAAACAGCGTTGCATCAGGAGCCTGCAAATGACGCCAATGCAATAACATACTTGATCGCCCTGGGCAGTATTAAGGGCGATAAGGCTAAGTCTATCGTCGAGTCCTACAAGAACAGCAAAAACAAATCAGTCAATGACTTAGTCTCAAAGTTATTGGCTGATTGGTAACGAGTATTCAGCAACACAAGAACATCGTTGCTATTCGCGGAGCCCACATGAATCCCAACGCCCCAAATATCGTCAATCTAATCCAGTCGTTGTTCCTCGCAGCAATACTTTGCACGACCTGCGCATCTGCGAAAAAATCGAATATTGACTACATGCCATACATGAGGTGCGTGCAGCAGCGGATTAAACTACACTGGCATCCCGAACGCTTTCCAGCAACTCTTAGATGCATCGTACTTTTCAAAATTCACCGTGACGGCTCTATTTCGGATTTGAAGTTTGCAGAGCAAACCACGATTCAGTCTCTCAATCGATCAACCATGAACGCGGTGCAAGCATCGGCACCATTTGACCCATTGCCTGCAGGCTCAGACGACGATGTCGATATCAAGTTCACGTTTGACTACAACATCTTTCATGACCTCGATAAACTTCGCGCAATACGAATTAAAGATTGTGAGGAGGCTTTAGCTCAGAAAGAAACGCAATTCGGACCAGAACATCCCGCGGCCGCGATTGCAATCAGGAATTTAGCAGATGAAGTTAGCAACCAGGGAAAATATGAAAAAGCCGAGCCCATGTATAAACGTGCAATAGCTATACAAGAAAAACACATCCCTGCAACCGAAAAAGAGCTCGCAATCACTCTCACCAATTTTGGCGAGCTTTATTACTTGCAGAAAAAGTATGCCGATGCGGAGCCGCTGTACAAACACGGGCTCTCGATCAACGAAAAGTTTCCCACCAACAATCCGTCCTTACAGGCAGACCTGGAACACTACGCCAAGTTGCTGTACGTCACCAACAGAACCACCCAGGCTAACGAACTCTACGACCGCCTGAAGGAATTGCGCAGTCAAAAACAGAAAGCTCATGAGCATTGAAACATCCTTTGCTCATTCACCTGCGTCCTGCGATCAAACCTACACTGTAAAAATTTTAAGACCATTGGTTACAGATAGAATGAATTGATAACTAGATTTCAGTCCTTAAAAAATAACAGAAAGGTCTTTAGGTCAACCGTTGCCGGATTCAAACGACATGAATTTGTGGACGCGATACAAAACCAAACCGATACCAGGCGATACGTACCCTGTGTCTAACCGTACCTTGTCAGCGATGCTCGACGGTATTCCGCAGTCCGAAATCGAAGTAACGTACTCTACGTACAGAATGTCTGAAAGACGTTTTCAAAAAACAAAAATGTCTAGATCAAATAAGCCGTTCCAGGACTATTCACACTCAATCATCAGAGCTTCACACATTCGCTCTGGAGTGACTACGAGAGTCGATTCAAATATTGACACGCCAGAGCCCGCAGATGAATGGAACATCACAGTACATTCCATGCCTGCTGCTCAAATAACGCAGTTTCGCAGATGCCTCGAAGATGAAGGATTTACTCAAATCAAAAATTGGTTCATCGATACGAATAAACAGCAGGGCGTCATTGCTAATCAGTCATTGGATATAGGCTTCGACGGGAAGCACCTGACCTTCAAATACTTCAGCCAGTTCTAAAACGCGTCGAAGTTAAAATACAAATTCAGCGCTGCTACTACTGCACTTCCATCTTTTAAGCACCAATTCCAACTTGTCCATATCTACGGGCTTGGCCAGATAGTCTGACATACCGACTCTCAGACACACCTCACGGCTGGCGCCACCGGCGGTAGTTGCGATGATCGGCGTCGGCTCTCTGCGCATCTGTTCTTCGTGACATCGGATTGCAGCAGTGGCTTGCAATCCGTCCATATGTGGCATCTGAATATCCATAAATATCAAACAGTAGCGATTGTTCTCGAAAAGTCGGACCGCGACCAAGCCATTTTCAGCCTGGTCAACATCGAATCCACATAGCTCCAGTTGCTTGCACATTAACCATCGAAGCGCGCTATCGTCATCAACAACCAGGATAGAAAGTCCCTTAGTACTATGCAGTTGATTTGTATTCATGCGATGCCCCCCGGTATGAATCGAATTTGCAGGTTGTGAGCAGCCAGAGGAGTAATCGACAAGCTACGAGTTGTCTCACTCCAGCCTGATACAAATTGCGTAACTACGTCCTTACAGTTAGCCGTATTTCTCTAACCTCTTCCGTTATAACCCGCACCTTTTGGCAAACGTATGGCAGTGCCAATATGGAGTTAAATCGATGAATGGTTTAAATTCCTTCGCAATACGCTTAAAAGTTGGACCAAGACCTACTTTTGAGATTGTGTCGGTGGCGTTTTTTACGCCTTGATGATCTGTGCAGCGTGGGCAAAATAACGAACATCAGCTTCGGTGGACTCAGTGGCGGAATGTGAGCCGCACTACAAAACTAATCAAGCGCCAGTAAAAATCAACAAAGCTGAAACTAGTAACAATGCGTTATTTCGATATTTTGACTACAGTCTGCACATTAGCAACTTTGTACCGAGCAACAAGCTTTTCTGCACCAACTGTGTCGCCTTTCTTGCGCAACAATTTCGCATATTCTGTCGCGATAAATTCTGTCAAATTTGGATCATAACTCGATTTTTCCGCTTCAGCAAAAGCGTTTTGAAATTCGATTTCAGCCAGAGTCAGCTTCCCCTGTTCTGCAAGACTTACAGCTTTGCCAAATGCACTATTAACAGTCAAACCGTACGCAGGTGGCAGATCCCTTTTAAATGGAGCAAAAAAACTATATTTATCCACGGAACCAAGTTGGGCGAATTGTCCTTGCGGCTTCTGATCAACCGGCTTTTCATAAACCGGCTCCGTGTGTCCATTTTCGCTTAGCGTCCAATTGAACCGAATACCTGGCGAAGCAGATTTGACCTCATCTTTTGCAAAAGCTGCAACAGAAGAAATGATTGTCGCAAGTATGGTGCTGACAAATTTCATCGACATCTTCACACCGTTTCGCACCCGACGCAAACCAACAGGGCAGTTATCGAAAATGATTGTCCCGTCCGTGCGCCGAAACAATCTCAGACAAGGCGCAGTTTCCTGCGCTGCCAGAACCTTCATTGCTTCGGATTCACTCATTGCAGAAATGTCGTATACGTTCTTGGAACATTGATTGCAAAAACGAATTTGCTCTGTTCCGGCCATGTTGTCCCATCCAACACTACACGGTGCCGCAATAGAAATATTATCAAGCAACGAACTCACGGTCTGTCTCCTGCTGCTGTTGAGCAGGGCGATTGTAAATCACCTGCTGCCTCAAAGTATGATCGACAGCTCAGAGTATCTCTCACTCCGCGCTCATCAATTGTCAACTTGAGTAACCCCACTCTTAAGCCCAAGGCCACTTCGGCATTTTTCCAGAACACGTCAAAGTTCAGCATTCCGAGCGGGCACATAAAACGCAATTCCCGGGAAGGGCCGCGCAGGATATAATCTCCCTGCTCCGTTCCAACCTCAACTACAATGATGACATGCGTGTCACCCACAATCTGTTAACAGCTATCATGCTACTCGTCTCCGCTACAGCGACTGCACCTGCCACTGCTGCTGATACCAAACTTGCCGCCGAAGCCAAAATGCACCTGCGCATAATAACAAAAATCGATAAATTTACCAACTCAGACATTCACGGGAACGCGCCGGACGATATCTCCGTGCGCACATACATGCCAGATATAGTTCAGTCCTTATCTGTGTTTTCACCAAACGTGTTCAAGAAAATAGCATTAAGGAGAGTGGTGCTATGCCAGGGACTTTGGTACAAGTCGCAGTCTCGAGCTGCGATTGCCGACTTTACCAGTGACGCTCTATACCTGGATCTATCCAAATCTAGTTACCCACCAGAATTCGTCAAAATATCTATCGCTCACGAACTCTTTCACATGATTGATTATTACGAAGATGGAAAGCTGTACGAAGATAATTCATGGAGCCGGCTGAACAAAGGTCCTGGATACGGACATGGTGGCAAATGGGTGCTGGATGATCGATATTCGGGTGACTTGAACTACACACGGCCAGGGTTTTTAAATCGATACTCAACCACCGGCGTGGAAGAAGATAAAGCCACGTTATTTTCTTATATGATCTTCGATTATCCAATGGTGGCAAAACGCGCCGAAAAAGATCCAATTCTAAAATCCAAAGTAACTCGAATGAAAACCCTGCTACACAGCTTCGATTCATCATTTGACAACAATTTTTGGCTCAAACTGAGCCGATGAAACGTTCGGAACTGTTGCAAACTCGCTGGCGAAGAGTTTTTTAGCATGCAGCCAGGACAGACCATTGGTATCGTGGACTTCATCTAAATCTTCATTTATTCAGATGAGTCACCGTTTTCAAAGAACTGCTGCTATCAACATCTGAACTGGGTAATTACACCTCTGCCAAGATTGGTCAAAAGGTCACGCACCTGGCGAGTATTTTGCATGTTGATGGCCCGAGTAAAATTTGGAAAATGCCCGAGCGCAATAGACACCATTGTGTTCGATGATCTCGCTCATACTTTCATGGCTGCACTCCTCCGCAACTGGCAAATTTTGCACCAATATGACTTGTGCTGGTTGGACGATCAGATGTTTGCCTACACACTGTTACCAACAGCGGCACCACCTGAACCGCAATATTTTTCCGAGTGGACAAACCAAGCGCTAAACAAGTTACTGGAGACCGGCGCGCAAATACCCCTTTGGGAACTTTTAGATGATCGCGGATCTGATGAACTACTGAGCCTAGATGCTGATACGACATTCGTACTTTTTACGCACTTCCTGGACAAACATTCGCCGCTCATGTGCCTGAAATCAGTAACGCCTGTCGCACCTTATATCATTCCGAAGACAGTCGAGGTTCAAGATGAATTTTATTCATGGACAAACACATACCGAGATATTGACTCGCTATGGATGTCTTCATCTGGGGCGCTCGAGAGCGCAATGTATGCCCTGCTATCCAATCCCAGTAGCGAATTATCAAAGCAAGGTCGCGCTCTCTGCAAATACATCGAATCGGTAACTAACCGTCCTGCGTACTATTTTCTATTTACCGATATGGAGAAGAAACGAGAATGGAAAAGCAGTATGAGAACAGAAGACAACAGGGCGGTCGAAATCGATGACCTGTCTAAATGCCCTTCCTGCTCCGAAAGCTGGATAAGGCAATCATTAATAGAGCAGCCAAAATTTCGAGATTTGTTTTACTACCAATGTCATCCCTGTAGACTCATCGGAAACCACATCCCTGGCTAGACAGAACTTAACCAGCATCCCACTCAATGCTGGTTAATAACCCCGCCCCAAATTCTGCGGATAAAACACCCGCTCGCCAGCAAGCACGTCCCGACTTAATTTAGTCTCTTGCGGAACACACCCAACATAATAAGTGCGCAACTCATCAGACTTCTCGTCCACTCGCAACCAATGATACACACCAGCATCATCCACATCGATAAGCGACCACAACACCCCATCTTGCCGAATGATCACGCGCCCAACCAGAGCATTTTTCCGATCCGGATATTTTTTCATAGCCACCTGAAGTGAATCGCACCGCATCGATTATGCATTCATTTAGACAAAATTACAGCAACTAGTTGGCACGGACCGCCATAAACGTTTCATCGGCGGCAGCGTCAAATGACACCGAAAATGCCAACACCCTGCCAAAAGTAATCCCTAAATTAGGGACACTTCCCAGCAGGACCGCATTTACCATGCCAGCCCTAGAACAGCACAAACCAGTCGAGCAAGCGCACCCGCAACAACACCCCGGAAACGCACTCAAATCGACCTTGCACGAAACCTGGGGACCAAATGCCGTCACCAAACTATCCGACAAGCAAAACACAAATACCACCGATGCCCTACCGGGTTTCAATCAGTTCTGCATAGGTTTCGGCGACGGACTGAGCCACTTTGCCACAGAAAGCGTACAAGCCGTAGGCAAAGCTATTTCTAACCCCGGCGAAGCCATCCACAACGGCGTAGAAGGCGTAAAAAAGGCAGTCGGCGCAACATGCGAAGCAGCCGCTGCCGGAGCCAATTATGTAGCCAACAAAACCTCCCACGGCGATTTTGCAGGCATGGCTAATGATGCTGTCCACACAGGTCAAGCCTTGGGACACGCAGCAGCCCAATCGATCGATCGATTCAACCACATGACGGCAAGAGAAAAAGGCTACGTCTTCGGTCACGACGTTGCTCCCACGGTCATTGGTACCATCGTCGCACCTGAGCTTATTCCTGAAGGCGCAGCCGCAGCAGCTTTCGGCAAAGTAGCTTCTGTCGCCGGTGCCTTCATCAAAGAAGAAACTATTGCCGCGAAAGTTGCCACCACATTTGAAGGCGCCCGCGAAAAGATGACCGCCATCAGCGACAAGTTGGCGACCATGACAAAGCACATGGAGGAGCTCGCAAATAAGCCCATTGTTCGCGACTCAATCGACATTGGCGAGACCAAAGTTCCGAGAATCAGAGATGGAATCATCGTACGCAACGTAGAAGTCTCCAAGAAATTTTTAGACGACGTAGCGGCTGCCGAAAAGACCTTGACCGGCTTGGAGTCACGCGCTCTCAATTCGGCAGACTTCTCCAAAGTGCACAACATGGCCGAACAGTACGGCAAAGACCATGCATTTTCCATGGGCACCTGGGTCGATTCCGGAACCAATTTAGAAAAGGGCAAATTGAAAATAGCAGAATTCACCGGTTTTGAAGGCGATCTTCGCCCGAACCCAAACGTCCGCCACGCCATAGTTCATGAAATCGGACACCTCATCTCTGACAGACTGGGAGGCTGGCGCGGACCACTTTCCAGCCGCGAGCCTTTCCTCTCTGCTTATGAGGCCGACTTGGCTTTGCAAACTCCCGAAGCCATCTCTGCCAGAAATACGATGAACGCTCTTTACAAAACACTGCCGCGTCGGCAACATGAAGTCTGGGCCGAAGGCATGGCGATTGCATCAGATGAAGAATTGGGTATTGCACTAGACGCGGGACTACCTCAAATGATAAAAGCGGGATATCCAAATTCGGTCAATCACTTGAAGGGTTTTAGAGAGGCGAACAAACTATGACCAGCCACGATGACAGTTGGGACCAGTTGGTCAAGCGCCACCAGGAATCTGGTGAGCCAGTAGATCAAGCCAGACAAGCGCAACTTGAGCGTCTATCTGACGAAAATAACGAAATCAAAAAACGATTCCCCGACCACGACGGTGTCGAACTGGCAAAGTTACTCGAAAACGGCGATATTTACGTCATTTACGCTTCCAGTTCCTCTGGGCATCAATCGCACGGCGAACGAACTTACTCTCGCACAGATAAACAGTACCGGCACACATGGGAACGACACAAAATGGACCAGTGGAATGGCTCAATGCACTACATCGCAAAAAAATGGGACGTCGATGCCAACGACTCGATAGATTTAGGTGACGGTTGGTTGAAATAACCACCAAATTGCAAAACTCAACGGACGATCACTCAGGCACCGAATACAGTGCCATAAGTCCTAATGCAGTGCCATGAGTGACCACTCACGTCGCATTAAGTCACGACAAATCAGTGTTTGTTAAATCAAACCTTATCTGTCGAGGTCTCACCGAAGACGTGAACCCGCAACCGGATCGCAAGCCATCAACCGGAGTACATTCATCACCATACTCAATCGTCAATTCCATCTGCATTCCTTCCTTCGGATAACCTGGAATCACCAGCACTTTCATAGAATTCGCCTGCGATTTTGAAATTTCGCTCTCAGATCTTCCTAGAACATTCTGTTGAAAAAATCGATCGACTGACGTGTACAACATATCCAGTGCGTCAATCGTTGAACGAAACTTGTCAGCCTCCGCGTCACGTCCGCTCGTAATCTTCATAAGGCGAGGCCAGCACTCACTTTGTATCCGCTCCAGAGCCGCTTGTATGCGTCCTGCTCTCATGTCGTTGCGCACAAACTCCAGGTCTATGTTCAATTCCGAGTAGTCATGCACCAGTCGCCAACAGCGTTGACTGACAGTTCTGCCGCTGTCGGTATTAAAAGCCTGTGCCTCTAATTTGAATGCCGCAATCAAAGAATTGTTGTGACGAACAAAGGAGTCGACTTGCCCTTCGATTTCTTGTGAAACACTCTTTCGACCGAACACCTGCGCAAACTGCTGCAACGTGCCAAAATGATTTTTTGAACTTTCTGTAGCCATCGGGCCCCCTTGGAGGATTCTCTACGGCCTGTGCGCAAAAGAATTTCGTATTCTTTTCCCGCATAGGCATCGCATGCCGATGTGCAATTAATTTACTCAACCATACGAACAATTAGTGGTGATTTTGTGAAATGGCAGAATTTTTCTTCTTTTCTTCTGCAATTAAAACCATAAGACGCTGCGCCTTTCCGAATGTTTCCGCATCATTAACAAGCCGGGATGATACGAACGCAGCACTTACCCTGATTAAACTTCTTGCCACTCCACCAGTTCACTCCGCTGCCCCTTGTTTTAGTTCGCCAGTTACCGATTCAGTCATGTAAAATAGACAAACCTCTGGAGGACCATCCAAATGAAAAATATCATTGTTATCGCTATCCTCGTGCTTGCCACCGTATCCGGTGCTTTTGCTAAAGAAGTAAAGGTAAAAGGTTACACCAAAAAAGACGGCACCAAAGTTGAAGGTTACACAAAGACGATTAAAGATAAAGACGCAGACAAAGACACCGTCGAAGTCAAAGGTTACACCAAGAAAGACGGAACGAAAGTAGCTGGTTACACGCGCAAAAAGGCCAAGTAAACATCTAAGCGCATAACCAGATAAAAAACGCCAGGTAACATCTACGCGCAAAACCAGATAAAAACGCCAGGTGAACATCTACCTGCATAACCAGATAAAAAACGAAAAAACGCCAATTAAACAACTACCTGAATAGCCAGATAAAAAATGAAATGAAAAACCAAATGGTCATAAAAATGAGATGGCATCTAACAACTGCCATGGTCCTGGCTGCCCTCGCTGGACTCCAGGCAATGCCAGCTTTCGCCTGGTACGACTTCGGACACGAAGCTGTAGCAGCTATCGCCTGGAACAAACTTACCCCAAAAACAAAGGAGCGAGTCACAGCCCTTCTTTCAAAAAATCCATACTACTCCAAGTGGCTAGCTCAAGTGCCTCCAAGAACATCAGAAGAAGACAAAAACATGCTCGTCTTCTCCCAGTCTGCCACATGGGCAGACGCCATCAAGAAGGACCCCAACTACCACGCAGATGGCGCCGAAAAGGGCAACAAACCAGACGGACCAGCCTGCGCCGAAAATCTAGGCTACTCAGATACCCGACTGCACAAATACTGGCACTACGACGACACCCCGTTCTCACCCGACCACACGACGTTGCCACCACATGCAACACCAAACGCCCAGACCCAGATCGAGACATTCCGCAAAACCCTGGCATCCGATAGCCCCGACGACTTAAAGTCCTACGATTTAGTCTGGCTGATCCACTTAGTCGGCGACGTCCACCAACCGCTTCACTGCGTCACCCGAGTCATCCACGACGATCCAACCGGAGACAAAGGCGGCAACGACTGCAAATTAAATGGCAAACCAGACAACATCCACTCCATCTGGGACGGTATCGTAGGCGATGCCAAAGAACTTCAACCTGCAATCGAGTTCGCCAAATCACTTCCTGAAGCACCGAAATCACAGGCAAAAAAATCCGATGAAAAAATCTGGATCGCCGAGAGCTACAAACTAGCGCGCAAAAACGTCTACACCAAACCAATCGGCAAAACAAACGGCCCATTCGATTTAACCGACAAATACAAACAACAAGCCCGAAAAATAGGCGAACAACGCATAGAACTCGCCGGCGCCCGACTCGCTAATTTATTGAATGAAGAACTTAAGTAATCAAAGGTCTTTGATATTGTTTGTACAACAATTGTGTTCTGTTGCACGGCTGCGATGCTGAGCAAATTCCTACCAGGAAAAACGAACTCGGTTTTGTCCACCGTTTTCTATTTCGTGTTGGCTTTCTCGGTCAGTGGATGTAACTCTAGAAAAAACGACACAGCCCAAAACGTTAATAATCCCGCCGTAAAGTTGCTCGATACAACGGCTAAAAATGGCTTTGCTCTAGACGAAATATACTTAGGAATTACTTTGCCCGAGCTAAATCGACTCACTGATCAGCAATCGCATGGCGCACTACTTACTGTTCCCACGAACTACCCTGGCGTCTTGGAAAAATACAAGTTTTCGCAACCGATTCAATTTGGAGGAACGAATTTTGACCCAGTATTCCACCTGTTTAACAGCGATGGTGCTTATCGTCTAGAAGAAATAGATGGAACGATATCTGACCCGAAGAAACTTCGCGAGTTTTTGACTCACCTATACAACAGTCCAAAGCGTGTAGCATTCAAAGACGAATGGCATCGCTCTGGAACGCATATGACAATATTGCGTGTGCCTGGTAAACCTGCAACGTTTTCAATAGTGCATGATGCCCTTGCCGATGCTGCATCAAACGCTATGGCCGCTCAACTTGACTCTCAGCCTTAACTCTTGCTCTAGCTATCTTCACCCAATCGTTCCCCTCATTTCATGTACAAGCTCAGGCAAACTAGCAAGGTCATGGGATGGATTCGGGGCTGTTTGGCACTATTTGTACGGCGTGAGGCAATAGTAAAACGCGAGAACGTTTTCTTTTCTCTAGCGTCCCACTAACCGTCAGCAGTGACTTCTTTGAATAAGCTTGGATGGCAATGTCGTGGTCAAGTTCAGTAAGCCAGGTTGACACTTTGAAATCTTCATCTTTATGTCGCACCCATAGAACTATTCGATGTCCATACCCCTGCTGGTCGATAGGAATTTCCTCCTCGTCATCTTGCGACAAAACGACATCTTGGAGAACCATGACCTGCCCAATTAATGTGACATATGTAGGTGATTCTTCTTTTCGTAGTTTTTCGGCCGCCATGCGCAGATAAATCGCCGTTTTTCTATTCAATACTACGGAGGTTACATGCTCTTCATTCTCTGGCAACCAAGCGGGGGACCATAAAAATCTTGTTTCAACTTTATTCAGCTGTGTTTGTTCGAAAAGTTTGCTCAACGAACTGCACATATTGGCATTGAGTCCAGTTTTGTAGCTAGATACGATTAAGTCGACGTTATCATTTTTAGTCGCAGCTTCTGCTGAGATTACTCCCTTGGCAAGGCGCTCCAATACTCGCCTTTCAAAAGGCGCTTGAATAGGCGGAAGATTTTTCATTGGTAGTCGCGGTTGAGTAATTGTCAGTTCAGCTTCAATGGAAAGCCCAAAACTTCCTTTGAATGTGTGTGCAAAGCGAAGATTGCGGGCAAATTTTTTCCCGGTCTCATTTATCTGAGGAATCGATTCCTTACGTGTCTCTTCAGGCTCTGCTTCAGATTGGGCTGAAAACGCAAACGTATTTCTGAGTTCTTCCGTAATGATGTTAATTTCTTCTACCGAGATGAAGTCCTGTCTATCCTTGTCTCGATTAGGCATCATTCGAAAATCGAAAATATCGGTGCGAGGCAGATTGATTTCCTTAACTACTTCATCGAAATCCAATTCCGTGATTGCTGAAATCGACTCGATTGCATCATTTATCACGTTTCTAGAGTCTTTTAATTTCATGGTCAATGGTAGAACAACCGAGAACGGTTCATCGCCCAGCTCCGATGCACTTAGAAAAATTCTCGCGTTTGGATTTCTTGATTTTGTTTCATTCCAACCAAGCGCTTGCAGGTAGTTAACTATCTGATCAATGTTTGGAAACTGAAGAGGCGATCTCTTATCGTCAAACTGATTTGACATTCTGACCTCCCAACAACGGACGAAAACGTTCCTGGTGGTCATCCATTAGTTTCTTCAACGAGGACGCGGTTAATGTCTGAGTTCGCGGAATTACGATTTTCACTTTACTTTTAGTTGTTGTCATCGGGCCTGTAGGAACAAAGTGATAAAAGCATCTGCCGTTCAGCTTTGTGTGATCCTCTTCCACCTTTACCCACTGTTGTTGGTCTTGTGGCAGCGCTAATACAATTAGCAGTATAGGCGCCATTCGTTCCACATCGACCAACTTGTCGTAATCACTAGAGTCCGCCGAATAGATTACTGAATCTTGATTTAAAACGCAGCCGCTTGAAGATTTTAGCTGAAACTCAAGGCTTACGCCGAATTCATTCACTATACGGACTGGCACTTCTGTTTGGTCTCTTTTTCTTAGCCGAGTTCGTGAAGTCTGTCGCTTTCGAACTTCTTTGAAGTGACCGTCCACTCCAACATCTAAATCGGTCTGATGATGGCACTTTATGCCTGCGTGCGCGGCTACAGCAGTTACAAAAGCCCTGCTGAGTTGCTCTTTCCTGGAGTTATCGTCAAGCACTAGACCCCATCCCATTAACTACATACGCGAAGCATAACGAGAATTTTTCAAATCGTATATCACCAAATGTGGTGCTCTCGGACATAAACTACCAACCCTGTGTCAGAAACTACCAAGCCGCACAAAACCTTACAATTATATCCGAGTCCCGCCTGTTTACGTTTGTTCTCTGAACAAACAGCTCACAATGCAGATCAATTTAATTGTTGAAATTCCTCGAATTGATTGCCATCTACACGTGACACGTCACACTTTGTGCTCAGTGTGGCTGATCCAAATCCTTCCGAGCCTTTTCCAAAAGACTCTTCTCCGACCGCAAATCTTCAACCTGTTTTTCTGTCAATTCAAGCGCATCACGCTTTTCTATCTGCCCATCGATCTGCCGAATAGATTCATCAATATTTAATCGCACTCCACGCACACCATCGATGCGATGCTCAAACTTCGCCGGCACAGAATTTCCAAACAGCGTTGGAAACGTGTGCCCAAGCCATTCAAATGAAGAAAGCCAGACCGCCAACATCGATGCTCCAATGGCAGTCGCGATAAGAACACCCTTATAGCGCTTATGATCCGGTCCCCACAGAACATTGCGAAACTCAGTTGGCTCTATGACTTCTGACGACAACCTGTCCGCCGATAGAAACTCTTTTACCTTCAATAGTTGGCCTTCTTCCTCCTGCTTTTCGTCCTGCGTCACAAGCAAAGTGATACCACTCTGCTCTTCAAGTTCGTGCGCCAAATCATGCAAGGCATAATTTTGCGTATCTTCCAAATCCGGAACTTCCAAACCAACTTTTAAAATCGAACCTACAACATCGTGCATTCTTTGCAAGAATCGAACGCGCACTCCAGGACAAACGCCTTGAGCCTTCTCAATTAACAGTTTGACAGCCGCCCTTTCATCCGCGGTGGCATCAGAACTATATTGCATCAACTCATTCGCTGGTACTAGTTCAGCCATTACTTATGTCCTTTGCCAAAACTGTCTGCACATGCGCATCCCATCTATTACCGATCAATTTGAAAATCGCAGCTCGCACCTTCTCAGCAGTCTCTAACGAACGTTTGGCACTCTGAGCGTTGGCATGACGCTCATTCGGCGAAACGTAATCAGCATCGTTCCGACGCTCCCGCATAATGTCGATTTCAGCTGCAAGCCCTCTTTGCTCTTTTGGCAGCTGATGCTTTTTTGCCAGAAAGCGAAACAGACTACTTTGCCGCTCGTGCTTCCAGTTCGGTTTTCCATCTGCAGGTACTGGCACTTCCGTCAAATCTTCATAAGTAGCAGCGGTAATGATCTGCATTACCGCGTACCAGGACCGATTGCACACAGCTCTATACATTTGTTCGTCCAGGCTTTTACACGCCGCCTTGTAAGACTCATCTGACTTGAGCCTGTACGTTTTAGCCATTATCTTCCGATCGACCGCCATATTGCGTCCCCTCGGCATCTATCCCGTAACTTTGTACTCTTGCCATTTTACTAGGAACAGGGCGCTTGAAAAAGCCCGAACCAACGATAAGGTTCTCATCACTACTTTTAGAAATCACATACTGATCGATCTGGCTGACCAGTGACTGATTCCGTGCTGACCACATCGGGGTAACGCGCTCCTAGCCTGAATTATACCGGCTCGGCGCCACCGCCGTACAAGCCGAAAACTACATCAGGACAAGCTATACATCCACTTCCAGCAAATCAATGAAAAACCCGGCTTGACTGCGGAGCCGAGCCGATTCCCTTTGCCGATACAGCGCGCGCTGTAAATCAAGGCAAAGGAGAAAAATTATGACACTCGATACCTTCGGACTCGAACTAACAAACAACAGTAAAGTCGGCTGGGCTTTCAGCCTGCCGCGAAACAAAACCTGTATCAACGCAACATCTATCTGCAAGGGACTATGCTATGGCAACGGCATCCGTTACCAATCTGACGCGCAGCAGTCTAAACGCGAGCGTAACTATCGCACCGCTCAATTCTTGTTGAACAAGGGCGGAAAAGCTTTACTTGCCGAAAACCTGACCATGATAATCGATAGCGCCAGACCAAGAGACTGGCTAGTCTCAAAGGCTACTGATTCACCATGCACGGTGCCCTGGACGCTGCGTATCCACGATGTAGGTGACTTCTACTCTTTGGACTACACTGCTGCCTGGATCATCGCAATCAAGGAACGCCCAGAGTGTTCTTTCTGGTTTTACACAAGAAGCTTTCTCGACGAACCCTTGCTCCAATTGCTAACTGAACTCGCCTCACTGCCCAACTGTCAGGGCTGGCTGTCGGCAGACAAACACAACCACATGATGTCCGTGCGCGCTTACGTCAAATCTCCGGAAACATGGAAAGTAGCGCTCCTTCAAGACAATGATTTGCCTTCACAAGTTGCACTGAGCCTGAAAGAAAAGATCTCTCCGACAAATATCATCAACTTTCCCCATCACCGTGGGCGCTACCACGTGGAACCATTGAAGGGCATAACTGCCTGCCCGGCCGTTCTCGGTACTTATAAGTTAAGCACCAATCAAAACGCACCCAGACCCTGCCAACAATGCAAATACTGCTTGCCCTGACTTCAGTTCATTGCCTGACCGTCAGCACATCCCGCTCGACCACTTTTAGCCGGGCGATTTTGCCAGTGTCGGAGATGTGCCGTTTCTCCGTCAACTTATGGTGCCGAAAATCATTGCCGTGACTCCGAACGTCACATCCCCGCTCCCCCACTGGCGTAGTTCGCCATAAGGAGCACCATATGAAAACCATCTGGACTAAAGAATACACAAATTCAATCAAACAAATCATTCGTCAAATCTTCATGGCGAAAGCGCGTAACTATGCCAATCTCGACTTCGACGACCTGGAGCAAGATACAATGCTGCGCATTTTTATGAATCACAATAGAATTCCCACCGGCGTCACTCGCACCAGCTACATCAAATCAATAGCAAGAAATTGTGTCAACGATGCTCTGCGAGTAAAATGCCGTCCTCAAAACCAAACTCAACCCCTGGAAATCTACGATACAGTAGAAAACCGGACATTAGAAATGCTGGTTTGCGATGAACTAACTGTTTATCCTCAAGAAATGGCAGACCCTTTCCTTGAACGAATGGTGGCACAACAATTTTCGAAGCTCTCACCAGTTCACCAGGAAATTCTGCTGCTCAAAGCAGAAGGACTACAGTACAAGGAAATAGCACAAGTACAGGGTATCTCGATAGGCACTGCACGCTCACGCTTGCATCATGCAAAAAGGATCTGCTCTGAACGACTGGCACCACTTTTAAAATAGGGAGTGTCTCCTGCTAAAGAAAAAAGGAAGTTGAAGAGTGGCATCTTCGACTTCCTTTTCTATTTCTCCCATCACAAGTCTTTTTTGACCAGGTACTTGAGCAGTTTTTTCGCATTCACATCCGGATGCACCTTATGCATTTCTTCCAGCAAGTACCAGGCATCATCAAACAATTGCTTCTTTACACCCGGCGACTCATACAATAAATACACCAGTCTGCAGCACGCATTGAGCGCTTCGCTCGTATAACCCTGTTCTCGCATCTTCTCGACTGCCAAAAGCAATCGCTCAGGGCTTTCCGTATAATTCAATTCAAGCACCAGATAATAGAGCGGTAGATGTGGCGCCACTCTGTCATATTCCCCCAGATCATGCAGCATCTCAAGGAATTTCTGATACGGATAGATCATTTCTGGTGCCGTTTTCCCGCACTCCTTTTGAATCACCAGGATTGCCTCTAACAATATTCTGCATTTTTCATAGCCATTTGTAGCCGATTTACACTTCTCTTGTATCAGTCGCCAACTAGACTTCTTTCTGTTTGAATCCATATAACAACCCGCTCTATCTGGTGGCACACCCGCTATCTTTTACGTTGACTCTCAATCTCCAGCCTCGCGGCATTCGCTAGCGGATCGGTTGCAGATTGCCAACCCCGTCTCAAACTTTCCCAGGCTTGACTCCACTGACCTCTTCTAAATGAACTCTGCGCATCACGCATCTCAGCATCAAACGGGTCGATGAAATGTCGCTGCTCAACTCCTTCACGAATTGCCAGTAGTGTGCTGCTCTCGACATTCGGCGACTGCAAATTCCTGTCTGCATCCGGCAACCGCAAATTTTGGACTGTACCCGGCATCAATTGTTGCCATTGTTCAAAGCTTGATTGCGGCTGTATCTTTTGCGGCGTTATCTGCTGTGCCACAGACGGTTGCACCACTGATGGTTGCAGGCAAGCGCTAGCAACCATTACGTTGAACAATAACTCTGACTTTTTCATACTTCATCTCCAAAACTCTTTCGCCTTGCTACCATGACTTGCGCCTCACATAAGGCAATTCATTGCTTCCACACCTTTTATGTCCGAAATTTCTTCAGCACCTCGTTCGCACAGTCATCAGCTTGCGCCCAGCACTGTGTCCTTACCATGGTGGGTAATCCAAATTTTTCGAAATTCTTTCGCGCAACTGCTTTGTCTACCTGTGCGTCCATGTTCAGAACATCTGCCTGATACCATATGTTTGGTCGATTTTCGTGGCTATATTCAGTCACTCGCATCAGCAATCCATTCTCTGGCACCGCGTGGCTTGAACCACTCTCGATTCGTTGAGCTGAATCGTCGCCCACTTGAACTTCGATCCATCCGCCTGAGGTCAATAAAAAGTAAAAGCTCGTTTTATTCAACACTGTTATGATTTCTCCTCACTATTTGATTTGCGACGCTTACGTGTACGCTTCTTTTCTCTTGACGCTTTGCGCGTCCAAACACGCACGCAGATAAACTCGTAGCTTCTCGCAAGGCGCAGCCACGCTACGCCTCGACTCTTCGATCGATTCATAAATTACTTCCTATAAGTTCGAAGCCAAACCTGTGGTTCGCTTTTCAATGAAGTTGTCCAGGTCGCTCTTCTTGTACTTCACCAGACGACCTATTTTCACGACCGGCAAATCATATCTTTGCGTGCATTTCCACACTGCTAGCGTCTGCTCTGTTACACCAAGGTAAGTGGCTGCTTCTTTCCGACTCAGCAACATGGACTGAAATTTTTCGATGGGCACTATATTGTTGTTGTTCTGTTGAAAGGGTTGCATAGATTCTCCTTTTGCGACCTATCTACTCGGTGCCTGCATACAGCAACAGCACAACATTCGATTCGCGGGAGACCCCTTTATTCAACTAACTAAACAGACGCCCGTGCTTCCCAAATGTTTCCACAGTGTCAGGCTTTTTTCAGCCGTTGCCGTCTAACCGCGGAAGGAAAGCACCACGGTTTCTTAATCACTCCAATCCATTGAACAATTTATCGTGCCGACGCCGCTCGGCAAAACTGTGACCATCTCGCTTAATGCACTCTAGTGTTCCAGGTGGTCTGTTCAGCAGTTACTAAGCTCACTCAGTTGCCCTCCTCTAATTTGTGATGCAGTGAGCAAATTATTGCCCCATAGACTTCGCCGCCCTGACGCCTGCGGCGCTTAGAATTAGCAGCCTGACAGACATTAAACACAATACATTGGTCAGTTTCATTCTTCCCAGTGAGCTGAGGACATGAGGTCAACGTGCCTCTGGTTCAGACAGCAAAGGAGAATTCTCAAATGATCAATCATGTAAACGTTGTCGGTCACGTCGGTAGAAAGCCAAAAGTGACAGTTTTTCCAAGTGGAAAGAAGTTAGCGAAATTCTCCATTGCGGTCAATCAACTTGCCCGCAATGGTGCTAAACAGGCTCCTCTGTGGCTGGATATCGAAGCCTGGGAAAGTATGGCTGATCGAATAATCAAATGCGAACTCGACTCCGGCAAAATGATCGCCATCGACGGCTCCCTCGCTCCCAATGTTTATTCAGTGGAAGTAGGCGGACAGTCCAAGGAGATTCAGAAGGTGAAAGTCAAACTACTGTCATTCGAATTGATGACCAAAAAGGAATCTGGCGGTGCAGCCCCACCATACGAATCCGAGGAAACTGCAATGACCGTGCACGAAGACTCACCTGAATCGAAAAAGTCAAACTAGAGCGACGCGCATCAGCATCAGCCTGGCACCACAAACTGCCAACAACGAAAGATGATGAAAGTCATCTTTCGTTTTGCTTCTCTCTGACTTTCATCTCTGCGTCTTTAGCAGTTTATAGTTAATGCCAGTCAAAAACTGATGCGCACTTCATTTTGCTTTTTTCGATCAGGTTTGTCTAAGCACGATCATTACACTTTCTAGGCATTCGCCTGGCGGTGCAAAATCGCAGGCTTACTTTTATTCTTCAATTCAAATTATCAATAGTTTGACTCTCACCTTTCTGCTTCCCTGGACAATCCACCTATTTCCAATAAATAAACGGTGCATGCTATGAGCCCTCCTGGGGGCGATCAGTTTGCCTGATTCGTCGATGCATTTGAAAACACGTAGCCATGCTCTCTCAGGCTTCGATATCCTGCCATTGGAAATTCTGCTTATCACTACTTGGGCAAATTGGTTGACCGCAATCGAGAATCCAACTACCTTCTTTCCACTTTAGAAAACGTTCCTTCTGTTTTCAAACCAACGAGACTTACTACGTTTTCGTAATTGCTCAATTGAATTCACCTTTGCTGTCTGAACCAGCTGCAAGTTGACCTCAAGTCCGCAGCATACTGGTAACAATGAAACTGCTCAATGTATTCTGATTAATGTCTGTCAGGCTGCTAATCTTCAGCGCCTTCGGCGTCAGGGCGAGTAAGGGTTTTTTGCCCCAGGGTTTATGTAGGTTGCTCCTCGCACATTCCTCTTTTCGATTATTCCCAGGAGTTCTTTTCATGCTCATTCTCCACTCTTCGGATCCTCTCTTCTCTTCTTCTTCTCTTCTTCTTCTTCTCTTCTTGTTCTCTTCCTGTCCTCTTCTTGTCCTCTCTTCTTGTCCTCTCTTCTTGTCTACTCCTTATCTACATTTCCTTTTTTGCCCATCATCTTTTCCAACCAATCAATTTCCTTCCATTCCTTATGTTTACTCTTTCTTCTTTCTTTTTCCTCTTTTTTAGCAGAAGGTCCAAGAACCGCTTATGCTGCGGCTTGCCGTGTCCTATTCTTACGTCTATTTTGTTTCTTTCCTTTCTTTTTTATTCCCTACAAAAACACGTCGGCTACAGGACGTTTGTAGGGCAGGATAAAGAAAAAAGAGTGAGAGCTCGTACGTGCCACCACTGCCGGTTTATCGACATCATTGATTTTTCTCCTGGCAATTAATGATCGCTATCACCACCTGTGGTGTTATGCTGAATTAAAGGATCGGTTCGATGAGGAGAGAAAATTATGCCTCCAAGCAAAAAATTTATATCAGCATCAGTCGCACTGACCGCAGCAGACAGAATAGCCCTTGCCAAGCTCGCAGATGCGCTGGGCAAGCCTAAAGGCGAAGTCGCTCGTAATGCGATCAAATGGTACGTAGCAAACTACGAAGTAATTTCAAACAAAGAAGAGGAAGATGCAAAAAGAGAGAAAGAAGAACGTTTAACTAGAGTAATTTTGAAAGCTACAAATCGAATCATCGCAGTAATTCAAAATTGCACGAGCAGAATCTGCAGCCTGCAAGTTCGCTGCATTATCGACTCCAACATAACTATGATGATGTTCTACCGCATGCTCCCTCCGGACACCGCAGATCAAATCATGGCCAAAATGTACCGCATGGCCATCACTCGAGTGACACGCAAAATCCCGCCCGAAGAGTTGAAAATCACCAACATGATTCGCGAAGGTCTGGAACAAGTAATTCTGGACGAAGAACTTCCAAAAGCCAGTTAGATCCACAATCACAAGATCTATAGACACCGCTCCACGAGGCATAACCAATGCGCTCCGTAGCGAAAGGCAATTACATAAAGGGCGCCGGCGGGGTCAAACATGCCCTCGCCCACGTCCGTTATCTGCAAATGAGAGGGGGCGACGACCGCGAACACGCTCTCGGTGGGAAACGACTATTTATAGATGCGAACCGCAGCGCAATTAGTGGAAGCGAAGTGAATGAACGAATCAAACAGCAAAACGAAAATGGTGTCGTCATCCATCGCGTCGTGCTGTCTCCAGGTGTGCCTGGAGTAGACCTGGATAATTACGTTCGCGCCGTTCTCTCGGCGCTCAAACATTCGACCGGACAGGATATTGAATACTACGCCACCAAACATCGAAATACAGACCACGATCACAGCCACGTTGTCATCATGGGTCGTGACGAACACGGCAAACAAGTGCGGATGAACCGCCACAACTACAAAACAATTCGTGAAGCAGGAGATCGCTATCTCGAACGAAACCATTTATATGATCGATTTTTGGACAAAGAATTGCAAACACTCATGCGCGATGGCTATAAAAGAGATCGTGGCGATCAAAGTTTTGAACGACTTCTCGAAGACCTGAAAGATCCTCGCACGTTCGAAGAATGTGACGAGCAGAGGCGAAAAGAAACAAACGAATTTATCAAAGAGTTCGCAGATTCTGCTCTTCCGAAAAGTGAACGCATCGATCGCGACAACGTCATCTACACTAAATATAGCTCTCTCGAAGATCTTCTAGAACTCGATCGCAAGCTGGTTTCAGGTGAGCTACCTCGCCTGTCTTCAGATCAATATCAAAAAATGTGGTCGTGGATCGGCAACAAAAAGCAATTCGGCAACGACTATTATGTAAGGAAAGCCGAAGCAGATCGACTACATCAACAATTCGATGAAGACCTTAAACGATCTCTCCACACGGACAACAGCCCACCCAAAAGTTTTAAACAGTATATTTTCGAGAGCAGAGGAAGACTGCTTGAATGGCATGAAAAATACGAGATAAACACTCAACGGTCTCAACTACAAAAACACATCGACAAGCTCGATCAAAGTGGCTCAGATGACCTTGAAAAACGAGCCGGACTTATTGAGCAACTTGATTGGTTAGATGCGATGGCGGCAGAACGCATCGAATCTAAAAATGAATTACCTGAAATTCAACGTTCGAAGGAGAGCGAAAATTCTATGCAATCCAACTTCGCTGAAAATAGAAATCTTATAAACACAGAAGAACGAGACCGCTGGGGCAGCGAACTTGTAGACCGCGCCTGGAAAAAACTGTTGGGTGACCACCCTGAAATCTATGATAAAGCCTCACCGCAAGGAAGGATGTCTATCCAGGAAGCCCTCGGTCGAGAAATATCGAAATTGACAGCTGAAGACCACCAGCAACACAAACTAGATCGTATTGATTTGGAGAAATTAGAGGCACAACAGGAAAATTACGTTGCTATCGAGAAAAACAAAGAATCGATCAAGCTCGCTGAAGAAGATGCAGCACGAGACGAAACAGCGTTAGAGCGAGACGAAATAGCGTTAGATCGAGATGGAGAAGATGCATCACGAGTCGAAGAAGCGGTCGACCGAGACGAAAAAGATGAAGAGCAAGACCTACACGATTCTATCGACGCAAAGCAAGAACTTGAGTTTGACGGAGAGTTAGAGCGACGAGCCTGGACAAATGTGACAAAGGATAGAGTGTTCGATCTCTATGAATTGAAACCTGACAAAATGCAGCAAGAGCGTGCTGTCTGGAGACAAGAAATTGAAAAGGTTTATGTGGAAGACGAGATTATTCTCTTCAATGAAACAAATTCGTCTCCGCGAATCAATTTCGACGACAGGATTGAAGGGTATCAGGTCTCGGTCCATGACCGCGCTTATACTCGAGCATTTGAAGATCGCACCTGGGACTTCGCCAATCTGGCACCGGAGTTTCAAGAACGAATAATTGATGCCTGGTCAGAAGAAGTTGGTCGATTAACAAAGGAGGATGAACGCTCACTAGAGAAACCAGACTCTGAGACAGTGCAAAATCGAATGCAATTTTTTGACCCATCACTGGAACCGAACAGAGACCATTCGTGTTCTGACATCAACACGATCATTTTTGACAATGAGCCTTCAATAACACTCTCCGAACCTGACAAAACTCGAACGGACCAACAAATTGATCTCTGGCAAGAAATTGCTTTCAGCTCTGAACCCGACAAACATCATCAGACGTTCGACCAGACAATGAGCCAGCAGGTGCAGCAAGACATGCACCAGCAAATACAACAAAGTTTCTTGGAAAACCAACATATCCACACTCAAGCAGAAATCAGTAAAACGCACGTCAACATCGAACAACAAAGAGAGCGCGAAGACGAGCGCATCGACGACGGAAGAGAACACACTCGATAACAAGGAAGCAAGCACTAACTTCCCTGCAAGCTTCGTTAACAATAATTTTTCATCAATCAACAATTTTTCATCAATCAACATTCAAGTTGGTAGCCACAGCATGGACCTGAAAAGCCTTCACTCCCATTTCCAAAATTCGAACTACGAACCAGACACCGCCGATGATGCCTGGAAAAGACTGTACGGCGACAAGCCGTTCAATTTAGAAAGTCTGGACTTTAGAGAACGGCTCGCCACAGCAAAAGCCTGGAGAGAACAATCAATCAAGCTGGCTCAAGAAGAAGCAACGAAACAAGGGCGAGCGGTCGCAGACACAACTCGACGCAACTTAATTACATCACTTTGCCAGATGAACAAATCACAGCAAGCCGATACTGGAGAACAACTTATGCACGATACTACAAGTTCAAATAACGCCAACGGAATATCATACGAATACCAGCAAGAAGAATCAAACAAGGTTCGTGAAACAAACGAAATACTGGAAAAGGAAGACCAACGGCAGGAACAGTTAAGACAAGAAGAACAAATACGAGACGAGCAGCGCCAACAAGAGCAAGAGTTATACGAGCAAAAGCAACACGAACAACGACTGGACGAACAACGGCAAGAAGAGCAACAACAAAACGATCGAAGACAACAAGAACAATACACATACGAACAGCAGCAACGAGAGCAACAACAGGAAGAGCAGCGACAACAGGAGCAACAGCAAACCGAACAAAAACAACTGGAGCAACAACAAGAAGAGCAGCGACAGCAAGAGCAACAACAAGACGAACAAAGACAACAAGAACAACTTCAGGAAGAGCAGCGACAACATGAAGCAGCAGCACGAGAGGAAGACGACCGCGCCCACGAACAAGCTGAAAATCGCTACAAAGAACTGACAGAAATGGACCAGCTGCGACAGGCAGCCCAACGATTCGGTCCCGATTCACCTGACGGCATCCTCTCCCGCTTTTTAGATTTCCTGGAAAAAGACAAACAACACCACGAAACCAAAACAATTGCATTCGATCCTGTGCCTCACGGCTCCGATATCGAAAGACCATCATATGACGACGCTGATCCAATCTTGGACCGTTATGCATTCGACCACGATGAACATGACGAAATGTTCGACGCACCAGAATACGACTACGACCGCGAGGTCCTGGACGGGCTGCTCAATTCTTTCGACCGTTCGCTCGACGTGAACAAAGACATCGACTTGAGTATTCAGGGACCGATGCTTATAGACGAATTGGACAGAGCCTTCGATCTGGACCGAGATGTAGAAACTAACTGGCATCTAGACCTTAAAGCAACCGGAAAGGAACTCGATCTTGATTCACTTTTCTCTAACAATCACCTCGATGAAAATTCTCCATTTACCTACGAAAGTATCGACCGAGTTCTTCTGGGTGAAGAGCAATCACTGAAACTTTCCGTACACGAAAGATCTGAAATCGAACAACGAATAGACAACTGGCAAGACTACGCCTTCGACCCAATTTTAATTCGAGAGCAGAACGAAATTGGCTACTCAGCCAATCGAGGCAACGTCACTGACCACAACCCAGGTACCCACGGACCGGAACACTCGCAACTAGAGCAACAAACAGTCGATCAAATTATGCAACAGCAAGTCCAGCAACAGATGCAATCACAAATCCAGCAAAACTTTGAGAGTCCATTCCGACTGCAAAATCAAGGTGTAGCTGGTCAAACTCAGAACAAAGAACAAGAACAACAGCGCGAAGACGAAAGTAATCAACACACTCGTTGAAGAATCAGCAACGCATCGGGGCAATCATGCACGTAAACACTTTTCTTAAATATAGAGAAAAACTATTCGATGACGAAGGCACCTCGTTTCATGATCAACTGAATTTGGCTGTTCGTGCATACGAGCGATTATATTCCGACCGCGTTTTCGGCTTTGACGGATTAAGTTTGGAACCGGCTCAGCGTCGTCTTGAGACTTGGAAAGAAGAAATCAGCCACGAACTTGAATACGAAGATGAACTAGTTGAGAACTGGGACAAACTTGATTTTGAGTATGGCCCGGGCGCAACAGAAGAAGTCACCATATACCTGGCAACGCCGCCTGAAGATCGTGCCTGGAACAAGATTTCCACTGGAAATTATTTAGACCTTGATGCACTTCGGCCCGACATTCGAGAACAAGAGTTAGAACGTTGGCGCAATGAAATCGTCTGTCTCAGTCTGGACAAAAAAGGAGAGGATCCACCAGCGCACCCCCTCACCAAAATAGAATCAACAATCGACCACGAACAATCGCTAGAAGCGAACGACACCGCATCTATGATTGCTAAAAATGACGTGTTTGAACGCGCCTATGAAAATCTTTTTGGAAGCCGAAAATTTAGCTTTAACGGATTAAGTCCTGAGACCGTAGCGCGAGAACTCAAAATCTGGAAATCTCAAACAGAAGTTGAGCTTGACTACGACCGTTGGAAACTAAGCAGAATCTTTGACAACAATGATTACAAGAACGCTCATTGTCCGGAAAAAGACCGCTTATCCGACGAGCAAAACCATTTGGAGCCTGAAACTAGAGCCTGGAATAAGTTGTATTTGAATCGTGCATTCGATCTAGATGAATTGCGTCCTGCAGTCAGGAAGCAAGAACTCGAACGTTTGCAAGACGAAGTTGCTAGATTGCACAGAGCCGACCGAGAAAACTCTAAACCTATGGCTCCCGAGGAGTATCGAAAACAAGCACAGTCAATCCTTTCACAATTTGGACAAGTAACAGGTGCAATCAATTTGGAGATTCAACACAAAGAATTTGACAAAGTGTCACACACCCTTTCTCACCATCTAGAGGTTTACAAAGAGTCGCATCCTGCCCATCCTAATACAGATTTGATAGACCGGCTGAGACGGAATTTTAATACCCGTGATGATGTCAAAATCGATTCGAACGACGACTTGGACGAACACGAAGTCGATCCCCCTGACGATTTCCTCAGCATTCTCTTCGCCGGTGAATCCACCGTGATTTTATTGGGCACTCATGATCCCCACATAGAAGCTCTGTACGAGAACTGGGCGCTTCAAGCGTTCGATCCTAATCTAATCAAAAAGCAAAATGATTTAGCCCATCCAACTCCAGATATTGAAGAAAGAATTCAATCTGATCTTGTTGAAAGATTCGAATCACAGATCCAACGAAACCCTGTGAACGACCCCTTAGATTTCGAAATACACGAAAACATTGAGCTACCTTCATCTCCCAGTCAATCCAGAGAAGAAGCCGGCGAAATTTCGAAACCATTTCATTCAGAACATCCCGAAAATAATCGCACCCGCGATGACGACGATCATCACCATTCTCGCTAGCGCAGTGTAAATAGAGTCGAAGTAACATATGACAGTAACAGGAACACTAACAGCCACAGTCGATGCCCCAAAAGAACTCATCGCGCAGATCGCCATCATGTCCCTGGCGGATAACGGATACCCTCCAGGACTGTTCAATCTCCTCGATGAAATAACAGTGGGCAAACGAAAAAGTCAAAGGACCAGCGGCATCGGCTACGATCTCGACTTTTCGGTCCGATTACACTGGCAACCTTTTGAAAGCAGTCGAACCAAACTCACCGTGACAGTAACTGAACGTGAAGGACACGTTACGGCAAACGAATGTCGCAAAGAATGTTTCAATCTAATCAAAGGAATTTGCGACCGAGCCGCCAATTTTTCTGCCTCCCTGACTCAAATCCAGACGCGCACCACTTACGGTGACGCCCGCTGGGCCAACAATAAAGACCTGATCGAAGCCAACTACCTCGTAGACAAGATTGACTCCGGTCAACTTCTGCTCGGACCTTACGAAAACAACAAATTTCTCGCCATTCCAGCAGACGAGACCGAAAGACACGCCCTCGTCTGTGGTCCAACTGGTTGTGGAAAAACCAGTACCCTCTTCGTTCCCAATCTGCTCGAACGAACAGACTGGAGCGCAATTGTCAGCGAAGCCACAGCAGGAACCGTCGAATCAAACAACCCGGAAGAAGTCCCGTCAGACGGTCCAGACCTGATGCGAAAAACGGCCGGCTACCGCGCTCAGAAAGGACACAAGATTTTCTACTTCAATCCAGACGATCTCACTTCACACCGCATCAATCCAATCGAAGGGATCACCACTATCAGACAGTCCAGCCGCCTCGCCACTCTCCTAATCAAGAACACAAACATCCGCGTCGATACATCCAGCGACCCATTCTGGGAAACCGCAGAAACCGCACTTCTCAACTCGCTGATCATGCACTCTGCTGGCAGTCAGGGCAATCTCGGTGCGGTCCGAAGCCTGTTGCGCGAAGGTCCCAAGGACCTGGCCCGCCTGCTGCAGAACAGCAATGTCGCCGAAGCCCAGGCGCGCTACAACGAATTTCTGCAATGGAGTACAGAGAACACACGCAACAGCATAGTAATCGGTTTGATGCAGCGACTGGAGTTATGGACGCAACCGAGTATAGTGGCACTAACCGAGAAGAACGACATCAATTTCGCCCATCTGCAAAACGATCTTTTCACCTTCTATCTCTCAGTCCCTTCAGACAAACCAGAACTGAAACCATGTGCAGCTATTATCTTCACGTATCTGCTCAATTTCATAGCCGCAAAACCTCTCAAAGAGAGACTCTCTCTCTACCTGGATGAATTCACCAACTTCGGCTTGATCACAGACTTCCCCAACAAACTCTCAATTATCAGGCACCGACACATTCCCGCCATGCTCGGGCTACAGGACTACAACCAGGCTGAAGAAATATACAAATCAACTGCAGCCACCCTATTTAGCCAACCGGCTACAAGAATTTTTTTCAAACCACAAACACTAACCCAGGCGAAAATTATCAGCGAATCACTGGGCGTAGAAAATGTCTACGAAAGATCTGTAAGCTCAAACTGCCAGATAAACGAAAAGGAATTCGGCCGAGACCTGATGACACCAGGAGCGGTGCAGATGCTCAAGAAAGGTCGAACCATTGTATTTGCACCAAACACCAACCCAATTAACCTGCAACGCTTCGAACCGGGAACCTACCAGGAAAAATCAACCATCCCACCACCACCACGCCGCACCCTCCAGGTCGACGACTCCCTCATTCGTCAGTGCGAAGAAACCCGCAACCACCAGACCCAAGCCGAAGCAGATCTAAAATCTCCCGCCCCCTCAATCCCAACCACCAACACTGAGACCTACAGCACCTCGCTCAGTGGTGCCGGGATTTACTATTCGGAGAACATAAACACCACCTCAACCCGGGTTGAAAGAAACATCTATCCTTTCAGTCAGACAACTCAACCCGGTCAGCATCACAACGAGCACGAACCAGCAGATCACCCACTCTTCAACGAATACGGTGACCACATCCCCAAAATATAGTCCCTTGATACTATCTCGTTATGATACTTGGATTTTACTAACCGAGCAGTCACTCAAATGGTATCACACACACACACCTACTGCATGTTTAGGCGAAATGCTGTCTGTTTCTTTCCGACCAAGAAAAATTTTTGTAAAAATCACTTTCAGTCTTCGTCGGGTTCAAAAAAGTCTGAAACGTTTGATTGACTAGCTCGTGATCTAAATTTGTCGGCGAGCGAGTCCGTAAATTCCTGTAGCTTTTTCTTCGCATATTTTCTCTGCGCTAAATAGTCTTCCAGTTCTTCGTCACTCAATTTGTCCAAAAATTTTTCAAACTTTTCGCGCTGCTTTTCTCTCTTTCTTCCCTTTTGAAGCTCACGCTCCATCACAACTAATTCTTCTTTTGTTGGATACCGAAATTTCATCTTGGGCGCATGGAGTAGCGCCATGTCTATTTCTGTCTTCCACTTACAATTTGCATCGCCAAGTCCCGTCACACGAACCCAGCCCTTCGCACGGGTGATCGCGGTGAAAAGCGCATTGCGAGAAATTGGGTCCGGTTGTGGCTGGAAAAGAGCATCCGTTCCTACCACATAAACCATATAACCTTCATTTCCTTTGGCTCGATTGACGCTTGAAAGAGTTACATGTCGTTGCTCGAAAAATTGCTTGCCCCCGGCCGGATCAGTTCTAAGATTGCGAACACCAATTCCGAGATTCGCCAAACCACTTTCGATCCCATCAAGGTATGCTGCGGCCGCTCGGTTATCGACACTTATCACCATGATATCGTCTGCTCTAAGTTCATCTTGCTGAATATCATTTTTGATTGAACCCACTACATAAGAAACCTCTTCCTGCAAAGAATTGAATGCTCTAGCGATCACGAGATGGTGCTTATCGAACGCCAGAGACATCGAACGCAATGAATTGTCCGCCGGACGAGTTATAACGACCTCACTTCCAGGAGTAAGTTCGCCGCTTTCAATTTCATAGCCGAGGTCCTCCCAGTACTCTTGATTCTCAAGCATTTGAACGATCTTTCCATATATTCCGAAGCCTAGTGCATGTGCGGTAACAAGAATTTCTGCTGAATTGCGATAGCATTTCTTGAGTGATTGATCGTCAATATCTTCAACACTGATATCATCGAAGATGTCTTCCGCTCGTGGCGCTTTCACGTTAAATATGTTTTGCAGTGCATCATATGCCCACACTAATTTATGTTCCTTCGTAACTTTACTCGCAAGTTTTAAAAATGAACTCGGAAAATCTTGTCCCTCATCTACGAAAACATAGTCGAACATAGGGTTTAGATTCTCAACTCGTAGGGCTTGCTTGCACACGTAATCGAAGGGTTCAGCCAGCTGTTTTACCTGTGAGTATTTGATGGCCGGTATAGCATGTGCTCGACAGACTTCAGAATAAAAACCTTTACCTGCAGTTTTCCCTCCCCAGGCGTGCATCACTTGCATGTTGTCCCAATTAGGTTCCTTATCAGCAAGGCTCTGATGGAATTCAGTGATCAGTTTCGTAATATGCTGGTGCAAACTTCGAGTGTAATAGGTGAAAGCTAATTTCTTTTCGGGGTAAAATGCGTGAATGATGGCTGCCTTCACTGCCAGAACCACAGTCTTTCCCGAACCAGCCAAACCCTTGATTCGCTCAAGCCCTGTTATTTCACTGAGAAAAACTTCGACTTGATTTCTATCAAATGTTGCAATTTCAAATTCAGTGCGAGCGGCAATGCTCCCTTTGGAATTCTCATTCGCCAAACTACGACGTTTCGGTTGCTTCAAAACGTTCGACATTTCTATTACGGATTGCAGTTGTGCAAATTCTACACTTGATAAATCAAGCGTTTCATGTTCGTTGATGTACCGAAGAATATCGGCGTTCGTTCGCAAAACTGAGTAGGATGTGTATTCTGAAACGTCACGGTGAAGATGTGGAGCATATATTGCACAGTGAACACTAGACTGATAAATTCGAGTCGCTTTGTTTTTGACTAGTTTGGCCATGACCTCCCCCATGACCGCCTCAACATTCTCAACAACATCTTCAATTGCAGAAGCCGGGCTTTGATCAATTAATTCTGCCGGAATCAAGATCAACACGCCATGCTTAGGTGAGAGCACCATCACTTTCGTACGCAGTACTTCTCCTGCTCCACTAACTACGAGCGGATAGTTTAAATTCACGATGGCATCTTCGAGATTTAAGTTCGGTTTGAACCTTGTGAGTGTGTCTTTAATCTGACGAGTCAGCTCATCCTCGAAATAATCCGGATTGTTGGTTGTTGTGTCCATATTTGCCTGACTGGTCTAGTTCACTAGTTCGAGTGTTTTATATAGAAGCGTTTTTCAAATGTTCTTGAGCATCTTTAAGCAGTTCAAATTCGAAGCGTGTCAGATTCAACTTTGCCAAATTCAGTGATTTTAAAATCACTAGCGTCGCATCCAAGTCACCATTTGTTGAAAGTCGAGTTTCTAATTTGCGGGCTAGCTCAAGCGGTACGCCGTATTCATCTAAAGCAATTAGTGAGCTATCTACAAACAAATTCTCTACCTTAGTCGCAAAGGACGAATAGTCACCAGTCCTAAGATTAAATCGTGCGAAAACATCCTGCTGAATTCGATCGACTGCTCTCAACAATCGCGGGAAATGATACATTGCCCACATTCGAATAAAATCCAAGACGTCAGTGACGGCTCTATCGATGGTATGAGGATCATCGGGTTCGCTGGGGTCTGGGTCACTCAGTCTTGATTCTATTAAAAGATGCGCAGAAGGTTTGCTTCTAAGCTGGTTGATCATGTACGCGAGTTGTTTTGCACTGCGAACTGATCTTCCAGCTAGTGACGCTCCCTTGAAACTGTCCCAAATAACCGCAGAAACAAATTCTAATTGCTCATATGTTGGCATATTTTGCCAACACATCATCCGGTGAAATTTTGAAATATCAGCTGAAATGGACATTGCAACTTCTAGTTGTCCATCAAGGTCAATGCCGACGTTGGATCGCAGCGTGTCATAGGATAGGTGGTCCTGTTCGACATAAGACTTGAGTCTAGTGCGTGATTGTTGGGTAAGATCTTCATTTGCTAGCTGCAAAAGCAACTCTTTGGACGCGGTTGCAGGTTGAGTAAATGCAGGAATATCGACGAGTGGAAGTTGGACGGTTGGCGGATCATGAAATAAGTAAACGTGTCCTATGAAATGTTTGAACATTCGACCGGATCGTCCACGAATATTATTGAACGTGAAATAGTCATACTTTTCCTTTGCTATGGTGTTGTCGAAAATTATCACGTTTTTGGCTTTGGTGTTCACACCTTCTATTAACGTCGACGTACAAACTAAAAATGCGATATGTTCAGCATCAAATGCTCGGACCATGAACTGTGACAACGCACGAGGTATACGACCATGATGAACTCCAATGCCGTGTCTAAGTGCCTGGGAAACATGCCAATCAGGATGATAATGTTCGGAAATCCAGTCAATTGCATCGTTCAATTCCTCTTTTCGACTGGTAACTCCTGATGATACTAGTGCACGAGCGACCCTTGCAGCGCGTCCTGGCGACGAGCAAAATATCAAGGTTGGACCCTTTAAAGTTTGACAGAGTTCATTTAAACGTTCAAATTCATTTTGACCTGGTTTCTGTTCTACTCGATGTAACTCCGAAACAACTGTGTGATAAGACTCTCTCAAAAAATCACAATTTAACTGGTTAGTTAAACCCTGTTTCAACCCCTCAATATGAGGACCCAGCATATAAAATTGCTTTGCTTGTTTGACGAGTTTATAAAAGATTTGATTCAAGAGTATGCCTCTGTCTTCACCGTCACTAAGTGAAGACAGCTTGTAAAATTCGTCAACAACGAAAAATTGAATCCGTTCTAAATCGGAAAGTTCGAGAGCGCGCTCTTGAGTTAATATAAAGACATTTCTGACGGCTCTTGCCTGAACGGCATGAGTAATAATTTTATAGTCGATGCGTTGCAAACTTAATCGTCGCCGTGTTTCATCAATTAATGCAATAGTGGGCACGATTATCAAAATGTCGGTAAATCGGCCGGAGTTGATGATGGCATCGATGATCAGACTTTTGCCGAAGCTGGTTGGAGCACTTAAAACTATATTTTTTCCGCTGACCAATTCTCGATACACTTTTGCTTGCGGTCTGTGAAATACAACATCACTGTTCATATTGTCAGGACGGTGAAATTCGTAAGCAAGAGAATCCGCGAATCCAAGGTTTTCAGGCACCAAAAAGGGAAACAATCCAAGTTCTCGCACCAATCCATCGAGAATAGGAATACACTCACCGAGCTGTTCGCGATATTCCAGCAATCTTAGAACCATCTCCTGAAGGGTTTCACGATCAGCTGATCCTGATCTCGCACATAAAAATTGCGTGATAGGAAAAGCATTTCTGATGACAAATTCTCTGTCTGAAAGCGACTCTGGTGTTATATCGATTGGCATTTCTTTAAAGCCTCGTGCATATTTTTGACCAGTATTTTTTTTGCTTTCAGAGGAAATAGAAAAAGCCTGACACACAATTTGGTTGTGTTTTTCTTTAAGAAAGACTGATGGTAGTGCAAAATTTCGTTCTCGAATTCCTTGCGAAACGCGTCAGATACCGCATTGTGATCGTTGATAACTTTGCTGTCGTAGGTTAGAAGAACTGGAATACAAACAGCTTTGAATATATCGTCTAACGAAGTATTTTGATTCAGTAACAACCGCACTTCCGCTGCATGTGGTGTCTCATTTTCAATTTTGTTAGTTATTGCCGCAAATTCCGACCTCAGATAATCACGCTCGGTATGTTCATTTAGTTCTTTGACCACATCCGCGATTGCGCTGTTGATGTTTTCATAAAATTTGACTTCACCTAGCCATAACTCAAGTGCGTCACCTGTTGGTACGACATGGACGGCATCGAAACCTTTCACGGTGTCATTGGCACTGTCTTTATAGTAATACTTGCTTATTAAGGGAATGCTTTTAAATCGCTGACGTATCATCGCATGCAAAAGGATTTCGCCGAATTCTCCGCGTCCTTTGAATCGCTCTGATTTGTAAATCGACAACGCCGCTTTAGCCAATTGAGAACGAGCATTTTGTGCATTTATGTCCTGACTTTCCGAGTAGGTCAGTGCAAATTCAAGAAGCCAATCCATTAGGTGCTGAGCAAGTTGCTCACTTCTCCACTGATTTAACTCGTAGCCAGCACACCACCCCCAAAGAGCCGGATCTAGGTCTAGGCGCTCGGTTCTGATTTCTAGAAAAGGGTTTGGACAAGGAAAGGTCATTTAAGTCTGTCTTGGAGCTAAGAACGTTATTTTCTCACGCTTGCTGTGCTACTGTTTGTATGACAAGAGATGTTAATGCAATGTCATAAATGCAACCCCACAAGATGCACTCTTTCGATTGGCTAGCGTTACGCCGCGTTATCCAAAATCATCTCTGCATTACCGAGCTGCAATTCCAGAAAGGCAGTAGTCTCTCTACAAAGTTCTGCCGGTTGAGTTTTCTCAAAAGACCCAATCGTCGGTGCCGCATATACAAATTGCACGCTGACAGCATCCGCTATTCGCGACACCGTCACAGTTAGCAGTATCAATCGCTCCAGCACAGTTATCACATTTGGCTTCTCGATGTATTTACAAACAAAAATCGCACTGCCTTCTTCCGCCTCGATGCTTTCCAAACGCCAGTGCTTATCTTCAAAATATTTGGCATTGAGTGCAGTCTTAATCACCCCTAGCACCTTGACCGGTGTTAGCCTATACAACACCGCGGGCGGATGAAAATGTTCAAGCGTCGATCCCACACCCCGCGAACACACAAACGCAAACACACCTGCACCCACGATCAGGGAGCCAAAAAAACCACCACAAGGGCTGGCACTTAAAAAACTCAATACCTCATAGGAGATGGAAATTGCACCACAGGCCACTACCATAGCGATAAGCTGCAAACCCTTATTTGTCGATAACTTATTATGCTTCACTTCAATTTTTTTCCTCAAAAATTACAGTCGTCACGCAATGCCGAATCTAAACAGTTGCTTCAGCTGCCGCACCATCATTTTTCTCAGTTGCTTCCGGATCGGCAAAACTAGCCGACTCTATCCAGTTTGCGATACAACGGCGCGGCTTGGGAAAGACACTGACATAACACAGACCAGCCGCCATCAACCAGACCATTAAGAAGCCGCCATTATTCATTTCAGCATCATTGTCGCGATGATTTCTTGCTTCCAATAAACGCGCATAGTCAGCAGTCGTAGCTGTTCCCATCGAGATCTTATAATTTAGCGTCTCGACATAATGATGTGCGTGTGCGTCGTCATAATACTCCCGCTCAGTGCCAGTACAACCACGTCCCATCCACATCACCGCCACTACAAGCCACGCCCCGATCATGCCGAAATTGACAAGACTCTTTCGTTGCGCCCTTTCTTCTTCCAGCTTGATTTTAATTCGTCGTACTTGCTCTTCTTCCTGCCACTCTTTCACTGCATCATCTGCTCTAGATTCTTGTCTGGTTTGCCATGTTTGCCAGTCCATTTCATCGTCATCATCGGCAAGTGCATCGGCACCACCTGCAGTAGCGCCACCTTTCACCGTGTAACCGTCCGGATTCTTTTCAAAAAATATCTTTAGCTTATGATACGCATCGTTGATCTCAATCATCTTCTCCATCGCCTTCACTCTCATCGGACTATCCACCGGATACTTATCCTCATGAAAAGTTTGAACCAGGAATCGATGCGCCTCTTTTACCTCAGCCAGACTGGCGGTCACCGGTAAATCCAAAACTCGAAAACACTTCCCAATAGTTTTAATTTCTTCCATTTTTTTTCCTTTCCAACATCACGCATGCATTTGAAAAGCCCAAGCAGCAAAAATGAATTGAGAGGAGCCGATTCAAAACCGGCCCCTCTCTCTTCTCTTCGCTAGAACGAAACTCCTATTTTGCCTAACGAACGCCCTGCGGCATCCGATGCCCCCTGAAAGCCCTGCGATATCCCGTCATCGCCCCAAAATCGTTTTTTATTCTCATAGCTATTTAACCTCCCCAACTCTCCCAAGTCGCAAGAATAGCCTTTACGCATTGAAGGTGCCGCAACGCCATTCGAGAGCGTCTGCTGCAAATTGTTAGCTGTGTTATCGGTGTGCGACTCGCCTGGAGCCAGACTGACAAGTTTGAACACCGCCACCAGAAGAAGCGCCGTAACAGCCAGGTCTCTAATTAGTTTCATAACCAATCTCCTAAATATTTAGTTTTGACAACGCCAGCAGCAAGGTGAACCGCCGCGTTAAAAGCCTTTTTCAAATTCAAGCAACCACCTTCACGCAATCACTTTCCAACATTCACACTTAAGCGATTGCATTCAAGGTTGCTACTGTCGACCTCGCTACAGACTGTGTGCAACGCGTGATTTGACTGGTTGCATCACATTCCTGGCTGTCTCTTACAACCACTTTATCTTTTGTTCGGGCACACCATTTGCTATGTAATCGGCCACAACTTGTTTGCCTTTTTTAGCCATGAACAAGCACCAGGCTCCGGCGGATAGCGCCAGTAACATTACCCAGTTGAAAGTTCTGGCATTGTCCTCTTCACGCCATCTGCGCTCATCACTCTGCGCCACTCCGGCCCATCGAGATTGAATATCGGACCGACTGCTCGGATACACACCAATTGCGGTGCCACCCGTTTGCAAATCCCACATCATCGAATCACCTATAAACTCGCGACGCAAACCTCTGTCGTGTAAACTGACCACGTCGCCGCCCAACTCAGTCAGCCACGCCAGCGTCAGTCCAACTGGAATTAAAACCCTCGCAATCTGTACAACACGTCGTCGCCTGGCAGTCTCTTTGCTATCCACAGCACTAGCTGTGCCATCCACCGCACTCGCTGCGCCATTTTTTCTTTGCTCTTTGCTTTTGGAAAAACTTTCATCCACACCACAGCCCTGGTCAGCGTCACATGCTCCACGTGCATCGTGCTCAAAATCAGCTGGCTCTCTTTCCACTGTTGTTGTCATAAATCTGATCCTCAATTACTGGACGAACTCTTTCAACCAGGCGCATCGTGTTTTCACCCCGATCGCACTGAGCCACTGATTCGTCACGCCTATTCACGTTTGTCGCTCTCTCTACTTCGTCTGCATATTTTTCGCAGAGGATGTAGAGCGCGGTCGTATCGTCTATCCAATCACCTTGCACACCTGTTTCGATTTGATTCCGACAGGAGATCTTCAAAGCCAACGGCCACAAATCGAAGGTGAACATATACAACGCCTTGCGTACCTGCTTTTTATGCAGACACTGCTTCAGATGCTGCAACCTGTCACTCAAAGCATCCAGGTCTTTAATCAGCCTTTGCCACCGATACTTCGGAGCACTTGTAGTTGTGGGAAAATTCTCCACATCTAGCTGCTCGACCCATTCATGCAGCTTGATTGCCACCAGATCGTTTTTCTGCACCAACCTGTCGATCAGCCTATCAAGCTGACCAAGCCGTATAGATGCTCTTTGTTTGGCGAAGGGCTGAGTCAACAACACCAGCCTTCGAAAAAATGATTTTGAATTGTTTGCCATCGGACCTCCTTTGAGGTTCTCTTACGGTCGTTGCGCAAAAAATCGCTCGATCTTTTCCCGCTACGACATCGCATTTCCGATGTGCAATTCAGTTCACTCTATATTCCAGAAAATTAGTGGTGAATTTGTGAATCCAATCATTTCTTTCGATTTCACTCCAAATCACTCTTTGATTCCACGCCAAAGCCACCACTAAATACTTACGCCGCGCGTCTGCATTCCTCAAGCAAATTCGCGTAATTTTCCACCACTATTTTCTTATCTACATTGTCTAACGCAAGATGCGCCATGTTCATCAAAGTCAGCTCATACCAGTGCTTTGCTTCGGCGAGCATTCCATAGAGATGGTGAGCATTTGCCACCAGGTGGTACATGTCCAACATGCTGTGGTGTGTGCGCGGATAAACGTTTTCGTAGATTGGTAAGACATCGAACAAAAAACAAATCGCACTCTCCGGGTCGCCATCCAACATGTATATCGACGCCAATTCAATTTGAACCTGCGCATAGTAGAGCGGATGAACATCCCTCAAAACAATTGCCGCATTGAGAGCATCGATAAAAAACTCTCTGGCGGTAGCAATATCATCGCGCGCCAATTCTTGCCGACCAAAGAACATGCTCCGAATAAAACTCTTTAGAGCTTCATCTTGCAAAGCCATCTCCGCCGAAACACTGGTGCTCAAAGCAACACTAGCGCTCAAAGCACCTTCTGCTACAACTTTCTCTGCAGAAGTCTCTTTATCTAAATACTTTTCGTCATCTGCCATCGGACACCTCCTTAAGGTTCACGGCCTTGCGGTGATTAAGCACTAGCTTTCTATCCGCATCAGGCAACGCGCCGATGTACTAATAATCTAACACCAAATTTCCCAACTTCTCCAGGGTAAAGGATAGTTTTAAAATCCATCCGTAATTTCAACTTTTACCTACATTGACTTACATAGTTTGCAGACAATCACCTCAACCAAAACCTACTCATCTTCTATATCTTGTGCAAAAGAATATGGAATTCGATTGCCCCTGCCCAATTGACTCGTCTTATTCAAGACAGGCTTGGATCTCACATATTGACTGAAACCGGTCGCATTCAAAGTGATACTACCGGTATGACATTGGATGAGCCACGACCACTCTGCATTCGGTCCGACAAAATCTGGATTAGGTCGTGTCACCGGTCCATCCCTGGAAATTGAGTCCACCTCAATATCAAGGAAATGCTCGAATCGGAAGTTGACATTGCGGACATTTTCGAAGACCAGAGTCGACGGAGCTACCCAAAATTGAAAGTAAGTCTCTTGCTTGGTCGGTCTAACCCAGTGAAATAAGTAGTCTATGTCAAGCCACAATTCATTGGTATTCGAAGGTGGAAACGCGACCGCATAAATCGGGCAGTCGTGCCAACCCATTTGAGCGAAATCTTCGTCTGAAGTCCATATGTACTTTTCCAGGTCAAACTCATCCATCTGGCCTTCTCCCGCAGTACGCCACGTAGGTCATGGAATGACATTTTAGCTGAATTGCGTAAATCACGTGCATCGCTGACCGCTGTCTGCGCAATTCCACAGTGCTAATTCCTCAAGGCGCCCTTACTCTGAAAACAGAAGCGGCACGAACTTCTCACGGTAACTATCCCTCGGAATCCCGCCGCTTCTACCCTTTTAAGAGGTCATCATGGAAAACGATTTCGCCAGAGCCGAACGAGAAGCACGAGTATTTGTCGGTGGCGCAGTACAAGGCGCAATCGAGGAAGCCTGGAGCGCATGCCAGAATCCAACCAAGCTGGCAGGCACAATTGCCACCGATGCCCTGCTGGGAGCAGGAGCCGGCGCCATGTTCTTACTGGCACCGGAGGTCGCACCAGCACTGGCTGTAGTAGCACTCGGCGGCGCAGTTCTGAACAACATCAACCCGACCGACGCTCCCACAAAAGCACGCAACGCCCGTCTCCAAAGTATATTTTCAGACACCTGGAATAACACAGACGAAACTCAATGCCGCAATCGCGCTGCTCACGAACTAGGCGTCCCAACTTTCGATTTCGCTCTTGCCACCACATGTGGAGGCCTGGGATTTAAGGCAGGTAAACAACTAGTAACCACACGCATCGAACAAGCTATTACAAACGAACTAAAAGGATTGTCAGTCATGTCCAAACCAATGGGAGAAAGCGGTGTTCAAACCCGCATAGGCGATTCCACAGTCACCACATTCAGTGACGGCAAAGTCGTCAAACAACACGACTCTGGCTATATCGCGCGCTACATTCCCACCGAAGACGGCCGCTACATTGTCACCGAACGCACCCCATCGGGCACACTGTCCTTCACCGCCCCCGATGGCACTCGTGTTCTCGAAACGTCAACAGGACGCACCTATTCATTCGAGCCAGACGGCTCCCACGACATAATGCGACCCACCGGCTTGCGCCTGCAAGTTAATCCAGACGGCACAAAAATCTACACCCACTCAAACGGCATCCAAACCCGCTTCGACGAAAATGGCAAAACCCGAAGTTTCAAATAAGGCAACACAAATTCTGCACCGTCAAAAAAGTAACGGAACAAGTTTCTATGTCGTCCAATAAATCACCAAAACAAATTTCTATATCGTCAAATATATTGCCGAGAGAAATTTCTGTACCGTCCAACAAGTAACCGACACAAAATTACTATCAGTCAGGATAAATACCTCTGTATGTTTTATTCACTTACTAGTTTGCGCGCTTTGATAATTGATGCGGACGATTTCGGCGGACGTCCTCAAATTATCACCGACATCATCAAGATGCTAGGTCAAAGCATCGAAGTAGCACTAGTAACTCGTCGAAACTGGATCGCGCGTGTTCCGCCAGTGCGCACATTTCACCCAATCGACATGACCGAGCATTTGGATTCCAAAATTCTATTGACTCGCGCGATCAAAGAATTGAAAGTGCCACCATGCTCGACCGTATATCTCTGTAGCTCCACAGTCACCCTTGAACTTACAAAAGACCTTTTATTAGGTTCAGTTGTCTTCCCGAACCAACCACTCAGCGACATAGAAAAACATTTGCTTTACCAGGAGTCTCCAGACTTCGTGGTCGACTCGTTGGATGCTCTCTACAAATGCCTGTCCATCCTGGACACCGGATACGCCGCAGAAGTCGCATCATCTCCGGACCGCCTTGTCAAAGCCAATTTCGGACACTCGACCACATTCAGCCCGACCGTTTCAATCACTCCCAACCCAAAGGATTCAACTGCATCTTTATATAGTTCTTCCGCCAAACCGACTACTCGAGTAGTCAAATTGCCAAACTTGCAACATCCTGAGTGTCCCTATTTTGTTCTGGGTCGCTATTTCGGTCCATCAGATCCCCGCCACGCTCTGCACGCTCTGAGCCTTCGACTCTCGCATTTCAAACACCACCACTCTCCACACTCCCAGCTCTTTGCAAATCTATTCTTGCGTGGCATTGAAGCCGCCACTGGTGGTGTCTTTGATCTGATCACTCAGGTGCCAAGCCGTCCCGAAGTTGGCGACCGTCTTGCTCACATCCTGCGCATAATGCATTCAAACCTTTCCAAGCAAACTCAACCGGCCGATTCCCCTCATGCACGAACTTCTCCTACTTCGATCCAGTCTGACATCCTGCGATGCGTCAATAGTTATCCACCCTTAAAGGGTTTGAACCTGAAGGCACGAAAAGCAAGTGTTGCAAAAGTCTTTCAAGTACAGAAGGATATTCAGGGAAAACGAATCGTGCTCATCGACGATATAGTCACCACGGGCGCTACTATTAATGCTTGTATCACCGAGCTTAAGTCCGCTGGCGCCGCATCTGTCACCGCTGTCCTGCTCGCATATCACCCTTACGGGTTGAAAGCACGCCCCAGCAAATCAATAAACATATGCACCGAATGTGGTGAGCGACTGGGCATCACTTTCGACTCTTCCGAACTTTATTTTGAGTGCTTAAAACAAACGGGTGACGATAGTCATTCAAAAGTGTCATTCAACAATGCGTTCTCTGAGCAATTTCAAAAAATATGATCGCCTATGTCAAGCGAAAGGTGGATGTTACGGATTGGTTTCGGGTAGTGAAATTCTAAAAAGTGCTCTAGTACTCGCCAAGTCACCGAGTTTTAATTTGCTCTGCGCCTACCGTTTTGGAGCTTGCGTGAATCTGGCAGTGTGCCTCGTCTTGTCCCCATCGGTGTTGGTACTACTGGCAGTGCATGGCGCCTACCGCTGTGACTTTTATTATTCATAATAAAACTCCCCCTGAGTTCCTGCTTAAAGGAATACCAGGGGAAGACCAAAGACTTTTGGATTTGTGAAAGTGGCGTGCCCGGAGAGATTCGAACTCCCGACCTCATGGTTCGTAGCCATGCGCTCTATCCAGCTGGGCTACGGGCACATTTCGTAGCGGAATATCAATATACCATGCGGTAAGTTGATCGATTTTGCAAAGACCAGACGTGTTACAAAATTGTCCGAATTAGTAGTTCTTTCGGTTGCGCGCCCAGTGCAGCACGCTTCCTCGAACGTTCGAATTCGAGTTCAGCGCAGCCGAACCGGCGGCGGCTGAGTCAGGCTCATACTGCTTGTAAGGAGAATAAGCCTTGACGACCGGAGCCGAAGGCGCCGCTGGTGTGGAAGATTTCGGTCTGGAAGCGGTCTTCGGTCCACCACCATTCAATAATCTGCCAGTTCTGCCTTGCATCCCCATCGGCGGAGGTGGCGGCGCTTTTTCTGGCACTCCGTTATTCGTTTTAGGAAGACTTGTGCGCAGGCTCGGAATCGACTGCGAGTAAGGCTGCCAGCCGGCTCGCGGCAATCCTACCGGTTGCATCGGCATACCGCCTGACCCACCACCGGCTTGAGCTGCCGCCGGATTCGTGCGCTGGTCGTTCACGCTCGGCGCTTCATCTGTAATCGTGATCTGCTGCCGCGCCATGTAAAAATGCCCCATGTTCGGGTCACTTTGACGCTGAGCGAGCGCCGGTCCGACCGCCAAGACCGCGACCGATAGAGCCGTTAACAAGGAAGCCGAGAGCTTAGTCATCATTTCTCCAGTGTCCATCAAACCCTCGTAACAGGCAGCGGCGCAACCTGAGCTCAGTTTAATCGCCTTGTTTTCTCGATGTCAAGCAAAACTGGGATTAACCCTGGATGCCGGTCTCGAACAAGTAAGCGTTACGCTGCTTTAGATTTAGGATAACAAAATCTCGTTCATTCTGCCGCGCCGCACTGCGCCGCACACGGCGTGCGAAGATTTTGTTCGCATTCTGAATTGCACGCAAGGATGGCGCGCCGCCTGAGTGTTAGACTTCTCGGTGTTTGAGCAGCCCGCCTGCACAGCTTATCCTGGAATAAATCTTTGGAGAATCGCTCTTGACCGGAACCTCCGCAATCAATCAAAAGCAAGAATCAACCACGAAAGGTGGAATCCTTGGGCTTATTGCGGGAGACGGAACGCTTCCTTCGTTGCTCGCCAAATCTGCAAAGGCACGCGGCTTCAAGATCGTTTGCCTGGCCCTGACTGATGAAGCATACAAAAATGTCGAGCCAAACGCCGATGTAAATATCCGGATTGCGCCCGGACAGCTCGGTCGCAACTTCAAATTGCTGCAACAGAACAAGTGTGACAGTGCCGTTTTCATCGGCAAAGTGCGAAAGCTAAATGTCCTGAAAAACTTGCATAAGTTCGACTGGACTGCGGTTCGCGAACTCAGCCAGCTCTCGAATTTAAACGATGACAGCATTCAAGTTCGCATGGGTGAGTTGATCGAAGAGCTAGGCATCAAGGTCTTGACTCAGTCAGAATTTTTGAGGGAATTATTTCCTGAAGTCGGAGTGCTGACAAAACGCCAACCCACAGCGCAAGAGTATGTCGATATTGAATACGGAAAAAAGATGGCTAAAGAGTGCGCACGCCTGGACATTGGTCAAACTGTTGTTGTTCGCAATCGCATCTTATTAGCAGTTGAAGCGGCAGAAGGCACGGATGAAGCTATCAAGCGGGGCGTACAGCTATCGCGCGGGTCAGTTGTTGTCGTGAAAGTTGCAAAACCCGGTCAGGACCAGCGCTTTGATATTCCAACAGTTGGTATGACTACGTTGGAATCGATGAAATCTGAGGCTGGTGGCGGCGTTCTCGCTGTTGAAGCGCATGAGACTATGGTTGTCGATCGCGAGGCCATGGTTGCCTACGCTGACAGCGTCGGCATTGCGATTACCGCAGTCTGATTCGCCTCCCGCGCCGCCACTGACACGCTGAAAGTTTATACAGGGAATACACTGAGTTTTTACCAGTCATAAAGTCGTGAGCAGGAAGCAATGTTCGATGCCATAATGATGTAATCCAACCCAGCTGTGAGTTTAGGCATGCCTTCAACCAAATTTGCGCTACTCAATTTCGCCGCGTTAACAGTCCTGATTTCGACAGCGGCTGTGCCTACCGCGTTTGCAGACAATCATTCGACCGCGGTCAAAAATCCTTCGGCACAAGCGCAGCTTAACGAGGTGGGCCAAGAGTCAGCGCAAGAAGAAGCCAGTGGCACCGATGTCGAAGCCGCTTATGCCGCCGCAGTAGAGAAAGCCAATGCCCAGCGCACATTGGCTCAGAATCAGAGTCTCGAACATTACGACCTGGCGCGTTACTACTGGTCTCGCTGGAACCTGAAAATGGCTGAAATCGAGTACCAGGCAGCGATCATGTATTTCCCAGAGTTGAAGGTTGCCCACCGCGACTATTGCATTCTCTCGATGTTCACCGCTCATCCTTCCCGCTCATTGGCTGAATTGATGATGGTTGTAGGGCTCGGCGAGCCGATTCCGTTCACTGATGAAGAAAAAGTCGCCTTCAAAAAACAAGCCGCCAAAATGCACAACCAGCAGGGAATCGCTTACGGGCGCAAAAACCGCTGGGACAGAGCAATTTCAGAATTTCGTTGGGCGCTCACCTATGCCCCAGACAACGCCGCAATCGAGCGCTCTTTAGCGTTTTCATACGCAAAGAAGGGCGACTTCGAAATGGCTGAAAAGTCCTACGTACGAAGCTTTAGCGAAGATCCATCCGACGGCTACGCGCATGCCGACTTTGCTTTCCTTCTTGCCGACAACGGCGGTGGAGACAAAGCCCTGAAACAGCTATCCGAAGCCGTTAAGCTCGAACCCCGCGACCCGGCCCTGCATGTCGACATGGGCTGGATGGCTGAATCCAAGGGCGATTTGAAGACTGCCCAGACAGAATTCCAGCAGGCTGTGAAGCTAAGTCCTAAACACGCTGGGCTTTGGGCTCACCTGGGCAAAGTTCTGGAGCGCGAAGGAAAGGCTCAAGACGCCACCAATGCCTATTCTGAGGCATTAGCGCTTGATCCCGGTCAGGATGAAGCCAAACAGCGCCTCGATAATCTCAAAAATCAGAAGTCGGAAACACCGTCAACGCCTGCCAGCGCCGAAAATTCCAGAAAGGAATCGTAGCGTAGTTTCCCCAATGACATAGATGGATGTCCTCGTTAGGATCATCGTGGATGAACCTAACCTTGCGGACCCATGTCAGACTTCAGTTTCAAGAATATCGAGAATGAGCTTAGCGTTACCGGGCAAGTTGCCATGGCGACACCAGGCAAAATTTTGGATGAGATTCAGAACGACTGGAAGAACGACAAAACGAAATTGCTCACCACGACTGTCGAGTCTGCAGCACTGGGTTTTGCTACAGCAATTGCGTTCAAATCGGCTCCAGGAGCAGCTCTGTTGGCGACGGGTGTGCTTGCGGGGCTGGGCGTAATTTCCAAAACAGCGCCGATGTTTGGTCAAGCTTGGAACGCCAATACAGATGCGCAGCGCGATCTGTTAGTGAACAAATTCAGCTCTGATTTTGGTAAAACTGGTGCCACACTCGCAGAAGGGTTGCCAGGCTTTGCGCTAGGCGGAAAAGCAGGCTCCATCACACTTGCACGATCGGAAGCGCTGCAAAATTTCACCTATAAAAATCTGACGAAGCCGATTGAATTTCCTCTGCAAGAACAAATCGCGTTCCGCGGACCAGGTGCCACCATGTTGCCTGAAGGCGCTATCAAAGCGGGTTCTGTTGATGCGTTGAAGTTGAGTGAAACTTTGACACCACAGGCAGGCGTTGAACGCGCTCGTTCGTTAGACTTGCAAACCGGCAAGGCCAGCCGCATCTTCGTTGGCAAAGAAAATGAAGTGACACCAAAATTCGAAGATCGTTCGGGTCGCGTTCTCATCCACACGCATCCACTGGAAGCGGGACCACGTCCTGGTTTTTATGATCTGACAGCGACGCAAGATCTCGGCATTATTCGCAGCGGCGATTACAGAACCTTCTACATCGGTCAAAAAGGGCTTGGCAGCGGCGAAGCGCAGCTCAAGGCGCTGATTCTCGACGACGCAAACAAGCAAGCGTTTATCCTCCACAATCAGCCTGGCACCAACGGATACACATGGCAGCATGCGGCTCCGCAGTATGTCGAGTATGAAGGCGCAGCTAGCAGCCTGCGGTCGCTCGATGTAAAGAATGCCTGGTCACAGTTTGAAGCACTGCCAAGAATCGCAGCACCAGTCAATCCTGTGCATACAGCAATTGCCGCCGGGCAGAAATTGGGCGTTAGCTTGTAAGGTGATCTGATCGTATATATCAAGAAAGTATCAAGCTGAGTGGGCTTGTGTAACGCCTTTTCGCTTTTAACCTCAAAACTATTTAAATGGTTGAGCCCACGTTGTAAGATCTTAGCCGAGCTCCCAGCCAGCCTGTATTCCATTTGGACCCAGGCACCATCTTTTTATTGCGTGGAGAGAGTGTGAAAGCATCAGCGTCGGAAGGCATCAAAGCCTACACAAAATACCTGTGGTTCGACACGAAGAAACGCAGAGAATACATTCGAATAACAGATGACGTGCAGGCCTTTCTTGATGAATCGGGCCTGCGCGACGGTTTTATATTGGTTTCGGCGATGCACATCACAGCCGGTGTCTATATAAATGATTGGGAAAATGGCTTGCTCAAAGATATTGACGAATGGGTGGAAAAACTGGCACCAGTTAATCCCGACTACAATCACCACAAAACTGGTGAAGACAATGGAGACGCGCATCTAAAGCGTATCTTGATCAACCATCAAGTGACGGTGCCAGTTACTGATGGCAAGTTGGATTTGGGACCATGGGAGCAAATTTTTTACGCGGAGTTCGACGGCAAGCGACGTAAACGCGTCGTGCTCAAAGCATTAGGCATATAGTTCGGGGAGGAGTAGTTCGTTAATGAGTACCATGACTGAAAATAAAAAAGCACATGCACATCGAAACAATGGTGGCAACACACATTCCAGCAGTCGCAGAGCGGCTATCCAAGCAATTCAATCTCGCGAGCCTGTAAACGCATCGGTTGATTACACGCGCAACACAGTTTCCGAAATCTACGGATCGAATGTTTTCAATCGCCACATCATGCGCACGATGTTGCCGAAACAGGTATACAAAGCCGTTCTTCGCTGTCTCGATCATGGCGAGCGCTTAGACGCCAATCATGCAGACATCGTCGCCAACGCCATGAAAGATTGGGCAATCTCCAAAGGCTGCTCACACTTCACTCACTGGTTCATGCCGATGACCGGATTGACCGCTGAAAAGCACGATTCGTTCCTCGTCTCTGGTGGCGATGAAGGTCTGGCAATCCTCGAATTTTCCGGCAAAGTCTTGATTCAAGGTGAGCCTGACGCCTCGAGCTTCCCTTCTGGTGGCATACGTTCAACGTTCGAAGCACGCGGCTACACTGGTTGGGATCCGACCAGCCCAGCTTTCATTATGGAAAGCACCAACGGCAAAACACTCTGTATTCCAACAGTGTTCTGTTCGTTCAGTGGACAAGCGCTCGACAAAAAGACACCACTTTTGCGCTCACTCGAAGCAATCAACAAGCAAGCAACTAGAATGTTGCACCTGCTCGGAAACAAAGACGTAAAGCGCGTTATCTGCACAGTTGGACCAGAACAAGAATATTTCTTGATCGACGAAGCCTTCTATCTGCAACGCCCAGACTTGATCAATTCAGGACGCGCGCTATTCGGCGCTAAGCCTCCTAAAGGTCAGGAGATGGAAGACCACTACTGGGGTTCCATCAAAGAGCGCGTTCTCGCCTATATGATGGAAACAGAAAACGAGCTCTACAAGCTCGGTGTTCCTGTTAAAACCAGACACAACGAAGTTGCACCAGCGCAGTTCGAAGTTGCTCCAGTATTTGAGAGCAGCAACGTTGCTACCGACCACAATATGGTGCTCATGGAAGTCTTCCGTAAGACTGCTTTGAAGCATGGCTTGCGTTGCTTGTTCCACGAAAAACCATTCAGTGGTGTCAACGGTAGTGGCAAGCACAACAACTGGTCGATGGCTGACGATGAAGGCAACAACCTTCTCGAGCCAGGAAAAACTCCTGAATCGAACACTCAGTTCATCGTCGTGTTGACTGCTGTAATCAGAGCCGTCAACAGATATGCCAAGCTGGTCCGCGCAAGCGTTGCATTTGCTGGAAACGATCACAGACTTGGTGCTAACGAAGCACCACCTGCAATCATCAGCATCTTCCTTGGTGACAAACTGACAGAACTCGTTCAGGGAATCATCAAAGGTAAGAATGACGATGGAAAACTTTCAGGTCGCACAATCGACTTCGGTGTTTCCACACTTCCTTCACTAGCTCGTGACGATTCTGACAGAAACAGAACTTCTCCTTTTGCTTTCACCGGCAATAAGTTCGAGTTCCGCGCAGTTGGAAGCAGCCAATCAATTGCATGGCCTAACACCATCCTCAATGCGATTGTTGCTGAATCACTCGATTACATGGCAACAGAAATCGAGAAACTCACCAAATCTGGTACTGACCTGCACAAGGCAGTTGAACAAGTTGTCAAAGAAACCCTCAAGCAGAACGAAAGAATTCTGTTCAACGGCGACAACTACTCACAAGATTGGCACGATGAAGCTGAAAAGCGTGGTCTGCCAAACTTGAAGAGCACGATTGAAGCTCTGCCTGCGTTGACCGAAGACGAGTCGAAGAAGCTGTTTGCAAAATATGGCATTCTGCAAGAAGACGAACTCGACAGCCGCTACAACATCATGTTGGAAGGCTTCTGCAAGACTATCAACGTGGAAGCATTGTTGACCGCCAACATTGCCACCACAATGATTCTGCCAGCCGCTCTCGAATATCAAACAAGAGTTGCCACCACGATCGTTCAAACGAAGCAAGCTGTAAGTGGTATCAATCTGACATCACAAGAAGGCATGCTGCGCGAAGTGGCTGAAAAGGTCAACAAGTTGCGTGAAAACATCGAATTGCTGGAGTCGCTCAGACACAGCAGCAAAGAAGATGAGCACGATGACCTCTACGCTCACGCCAAGTTCTATCAACACAAAGTCATCCCAGCGATGAACGATGTGCGCACCATTGCCGATGAACTAGAACTGATCGTCGACGACGCGCTCTGGCCATTGCCGAAGTTCCGCGAAATGCTCTACATCTACTAAGTAGAGCGTCCGATAAATCCAGAAGAGGGCGGCAGATATGTTGCCCTCTTTTATTTGGTGTATATTTCTATGTGCGTGTAGTACATAGAAAGTGAGCAGGTTATTTTTAGGCGCTTTGGTGACTTTATAGTCACCACCTTTAGTGCAAATCTGAACTGTGCATTTTCTGTGACGCTCCGTTCTGCGGCGCTTCTTTCTGCTGCCCTTTTAACCGGCTGTTCAGTTCCAGAAGAAGGCTACGTCAAGCCGCGGCAAGAAGTAGTGAAACTGACGGATAACGGAAATTACCTTCAAGCGGAAGAAAAATTGGTTCCGCTTATCAAAGTAATGAAGTCCAAGAAAGCCAAATCGCTTGCTAACACCATGCAGCAGCTTGCATGGGTTTATGTACTTGATGGGAAATACAAAGAAGCTGAAGAACTCGCTTCGAGTGCGAAATTCCAACACGACAAACAAAATGCTGACGATATTGAAAGCAAAATTTTGGACAACTACACCCTGGGCACCATTTATGTAAAACAGGGCAAATACGATCTGGCTGAACCACTTTTGCGCGAAGCGATCCAACTGCGACGCGACACGCTCAAGAAAGACGCACCAGAGCCTGAAGCGAAAATTGTCGAGGCACCGCGGCTGGCATCACTTGAACTCGAACTTGGCACCATGGAGTTCGAAGCAGGTCAGTATAAGGTTGCCGAAACCCAACTGAATGATGCAGTAAAATCAGCAGAGGCCGATGCGCTTGCTAAAAAGACTAACGCCGCTCCAATTCTCGCCGTCGCTCTGGAGCAAGTGGCTCTTGTCTATCAGGCAAATGGAAAATATAGTGATGCTGAGATTGTCTGCAACAGGGGCTTGCGCATGATCCACGACTCGATCGGCATGAAGACTCCGCAAGTTATTTTTGCCTGCAACAACTTGATGTCGATTTACAGCGATCAGCATCGCTACCAGGAAGTGGAACGTTTGGTGAAATCGATCTGGCACGAGGAGAATGCAATTTTCCGCGTCGGGCATCCGGAAGTTTTGCGCTCGAAATTGTTGAACATGACGAGCTTCTCTCGCAATCACCCAGAATTGACGCCAGCCCAAGTTGAATCTGTATACGATCACCTGATCGCCGAATACGTCGAACAATATGGTTCTGAGAGTTCGCAGCTGATCGCGCCCTACCAGTCTGCAGGCGAGTACGAACTCTCAATCGGCGATTTTGCCAAAGCCGAGACTACATTTCGGGCTGCCCTGGCTCTGGCTCGGCAAACTTTGAAAGACAATCATCCTCGAACGATTAGCATCTTGAACTCGCTTGCCATGACACTCGGATTCAAAGGTCTGACAGACAAATCGAAGTCAGATTTGGACGAGGCGAAAAAGCTGGTTCGAGAAGCGATTGCGAAGCAGGACGATTCGCTGCCCGCAGACCATCCGACACGGGCAAGAAGTCTTGGCATTTTGGCGAGTGTTCTAGCGCTCAGTGGTGACAATCAAGGCGCCTACGACACATACCAGAAATACTTTGTCGCTGCGAAGAAGGCGACTTACGAGGATCCGATGGAGCGGCTTCGGTTCATGAAAAACTATCAGGCCCTGGTAGCGAAAACTGGTCCGAAACGACTGGGCTAATCAACGATTCTGCTAAACTTCTAATGGCAGGCTCGTTAGTTCAACCGTCCAAAGATCCTGCTTGACATGACCTGTTCGTCATTTTGGTCAATCGCACATGGCATCGACTGACAACAATAAGGTAGTGCAGGGGCTTGTTGCGGTTCTGGTGCTTGGTGCTGCCTGCGCTTATTTGATGACGAATGGACCGACGGGCGTCAATCTCACCGCCTGGATGGAAGAACGCAAAGCTGTCGTGTCCGAGTTGCGGCAGATTGAATCGTCTTTTCGTGACGCAGAGATTGCCCAGCAAAGTTACATAGGCACCGGCAATGATGCCTACATGGAACAGTTCAAACAGTTCATTCGCACCGGAAACGCTCAACTATTTAAACTGCGCAACGACCATGGCGAAGCATACGGCGATAAGTTCCGCCCACTGGAACAGCGACTGCAAGCGCTGAGCGAACAGTTGAGAATCAGTGCGGAAGCCCGTAAACAGCAGGGTGAGAAAGCTGCGCGCGATCTCTACATGACCTCTCGCGAATATCGAGAGCGCATGAAGCTGTGGAAAGACATCAATGATTCCGAACAGTTTGAACTGTCACTGCTCGAAAATAAAGCCACTAAGGATGGTGACGCTCTAAGTTACGTTCGATATGTTTGCTTTATCTTCATCGGTCTAATGCTCTTTGGTCTGTGGATTGTTCTAGGCTCACGCCAACCGGCCCTTAAGGATGCCGAAGAGAAGAATCGTTTGCTAGTAGCTGAATTGGAAGCTGCTAAAACTCAATTGGATCGTTTGGCCAACATCGACTTTCTCACTGAAGTTCTGAACATTCGCGGATTGCAAACGGTTTTGCCGATTGAAGAGAATCGCACTGGTCGCGTCGGTGGACAGCTTGTTGCCGTACTTATAAACGTAGACAATTTCCGCAAAATCAATGAAAGCCTTGGACACGCAGTTGGAGACGTGGTGTTGAAGGAACTAGCCAAGCGTGTTGGTGGCACGTTGCGACCATCAGACCACGTTGCGCGTGTTGGCGGCGACGAGTTCTTAATCATTTTGCCTGACACGCAATTGGCTTATGCAATGCGAGTCGCGGAAAGAATTCGTTTAGCAATTTCGGAATCACCACTGCGCTGCTCATCGGAATCGATCAGCATTACGGTAAGCATGGGCGTTGCTACATTGCCACCAAAAATCACTTCAATTGAAGAAGTTTTGCAGGTGACTCGATCTGCTCTGAAGCGCAGCAAGACTGCCGGAAAGAACCGTGTTTCACTGGCGCGGGAAGGCACCTCTCCGGAGCCAGATGCTGGACCAGCAACCAGAGACATCGTTGAAATTTTGTGTGACGGCAAAGATTTCCGCACCGTATTCCAACCTATCATCGACCTCGGCACAGACAAAGTGAGCGGCTATGAAATGTATAGCCGCGGTCCGGATGGTGCTTTCGAGAGCCCGGCAGACTTTTTCAGAGTGTGCGTTGAGAACAACGTTCTTACGACCGTCGACATTTTGTGCTTGAAGTTGTGCATCGCGGCCACAGCAAATACCGGTAATCAACTGCGTTTCCACATCAATCTTTTCCCAAGCACTATTTTAGATACTCCGATTGACAATCTTCTGGCGCTGTTCCCGACTGACAGAACGGGAAAATCGTTCTGCGTGGAAATTAGTGAGCAGCAATTCGTTGGTGACCCAGGATATTTGCGAGATCATGTCAACGCCTTGAAACAAGCGGGCATTCTAGTAGCGATCGACGACGTCGGTTTCGGCCGCAGCTCACTGGAAAGCTTGATTTTGCTCGAGCCAGACCTCGTTAAAGTCGACAGAAAGTACGTAAGCGGAGTCTCGCGAGAACCTGCCAAAGCACGTCTTCTGAAGCGTGTCGTGAATGTAGCGAAATCGCTCGGCGCTGAGATCGTCGCAGAAGGTATCGAAGTCAAAGATGACCTGCCGATTCTGAAAGAGATCGGAGTGCACTACGGTCAGGGATATTATTGGGGCGACTTGCTGGAAGTCTTGCCATCGAGCACCACACCGAAACCGGCATTCCAACCCGAAAAGCGCTAGACACTCAAGGGGACATTCGTGGACGAAGATAAAACTAAAGAAGGGCATCCTTCCACAGACCCGAGCGATCCAGCAGTAGGCCCCGCTGCTGGTTATGTGTTTGGAATATCTCCAGAAACAGCGTCTGATCCGGCGACATCCGACGCGACCAACCCCGGAGCAATGACATCTGACTCCACATCCGCACCAGCGCCACCTGAACCACCCAAGGAGTCGTATGCGAATCTGCCCTCCACCAATTTACCTGCGGTAGTTTTATCGAAGTCTACCGAAGCTACGATATCTAAATCTTCGCCCGCTAAAAACGCTGGTGCTGCCGGCGGTGCTAGTGGTGGAACTGGTAGTGCTGCAGCCGGTGGTGCTGCAGCCGGTGGTACTGCAGCCGGTGGTGCTGCAGCCGGCGGTACTGCAGCCGGTGCCGGTGTCCAGGTAGCTAAATCCGATAAGTTTGCTGTAGACGAGGTCGTTACATTTGGCTGGAAAGCAATGTTGCAATATTTCTGGCCGCTGACTGGCGTACTTACTTGTAATTGCTTAGTTGCGAGTGTGCCAGTGATCACTTCGTTGGTGCTCACCTATCTCGTCCCTAGCAGCGCTGGAACAACACTTCTCTCCGCAGTGGTTAACCTCGTCGGCGGATTGGTCGGACTTGTAATGTCGCTCGGCGTGTTCAATTTGTACCTCAGAATAGTCGATGGTGACACCATAACGGTGCGAGATGTTTATTCGAAATACAAGCGCACATGGAATTTCTGCCTTGCCGGTTTTGTCTACGGATTCATGGTGGCAGCTGGATACATTTGCTTGATTCTGCCTGGTATCTACTTGCAGCTCCGCTTCCAGTTTTACCCCTACTTTATTCTCGATTCGGATGCGTCGCCGATCACCTCGCTGAAAGCCAGTTGGGCTATCACTAAAGGTGCGACTGCAGAACTTTTCTTTCTTTGGATAGTCAATTACTTTATTATCTGGGTTGGCACATTGTGTTTACTTCTTGGAATATTTCCAGCGCAGATGGTCCAGAACATCGCGTTGGCAAAGACTTACCGTGCGCTGCGAAAGAATACTCCGCTCAGTGAGATGCCACCAGGTTTGATGCCTGTAGCGTTAATCTCCGACACTGAGCCACCTCCGCAGCTCGCTGTCTGACTACAGCGCGCTTGCTTTGAATTATCAGCCTGAACTTGAACGATGCGGGTGCAGAAGCCGACTCGCGGAGCCGTCGACCTTCGGCGCTTCTAGTTAATAGATCGCTATTATCTTCTGTAACTCAACCCCAGCCGGGGTTGCCATGAGGTGCGTGTGATTGGAAATTGAACTTTGGTGGCAAAATATGTTTGTAGGCGAGGCACATTTCCTCGAAGCCGTCGTCTACCAGTACATTGAGCACTTCAAGAGTAGTGCCGAGAACTTAAGGTCCAGAGAAATGAAGCGATTTTTGCTGGTTTTCATTCCATTTTTGGCTGTCGGTCACGTTTTCTCGCAGTCCGGAAATGCCTCACCTGCTGATAATGCGAGCACTTCTGCGAACTCCAGTGCCGCTAACAAACCGTATGGTCAATACGGCTCGCATTTAGAACCGATTTTGAAAACGATCAATGCGAGTCCTGACCAGCGCGACAAAATCTCGGCTGTGGTCAATGAGTTCAAGCCGAAAATTGAACCTAGCATTATCAAGTACCACGAAAAGCGCGACCAATTTTTGCAATCGATGATCAGCGGAAAGGCTTCGGAAGACATCATGTCGAAGCAAGATGAGATGAATCAGCTTTCCAGCCAAATCACCAGTCAGTATATGGTTATGAATTTGAAAGTGCGAAAGCTGCTCAAACCTGAGCAGGTTGAGCCTTACGAGAATTATCGAAAGAAGCAAGGCTGGGTTAAATAACAGCTCGGCTTGTTTGCGTTGCGTCGACTTCTGCGTCATCGACGTTAGTCGTTTGAGCATTTTCCATGAGATAGGTGTCTCGAAGTTGCTGTGCGCTCAGGTCAAGACCGGCTTCCATACTGATTTTACGTACGACCAGGTTGACACCCGCTTGCGAAATTCTTCGTCTCTGCGGATTCAAAAACAACGCCTTTTCGTTCAAGCGCGTGAAGCGCTGCCGCCGTTGCTGTAACCATTGCTCCAGAGCCAGCTGCGTCACTTTATTCAAAACAATTGCACGCGGTGTTGAAGTGTCATTACCTCTCAAGCACAGCGTTCCCGTTGAAGCGATGTAGTCATCGATATCTAGCAACGTGCAATCGATTGCTCTAATGCCTGTGGTGCCAAGCAACAGTGCAAGCGACTTGTGTTTGATTGAGGTGTTTGCCTCTGCTGCCACCAAAAATTTCTGCACTTGCTCGTTTGAAAGTGCTTGCGGATTAGCCCCTGGAAGCTCATCGCGAACGATTGAAATCGGCTCCAGTCCTATATATTCATAGAATTCGCCGATGGTGGCAAGTGCCTTGCCAATCGTTGAAGGTCTTGCTTTCAAAAAATATTGCAAGTAATCGAGATAGTCGCTAACCGCTGCATCTTTCGCCTGACGCTCGGGAATCTCTGACACGTAACTGCGCTTAGAGTGGCTCAGGAAGCTGATGAATTGACTGAGGCGAGATCGCTGTGCGCGTCTTGCATGAGGAGAAGGCATTTGTGTTTTCAGAGCATTACTGTAGTTGCTGTATTGCTCTTGCAGATTCTCAATGAATTGCTTTTGGGAAATCTGTTGATTAGTAATAAGGGGCATCAAAAACTCGCGGTTCGGCTATCCGACTGGGTCGCGTCGACTATAAGTCACCGCAAATGCGATTGTCAAATGGTTCGCCCCGATCCCCAATTAGAGATCCTTTACTAGGCGTCAAAGGTCCAACTGGCTTGATTCTTGCCGGAGGATTTTGTAAATCCTTTGAGACGCTCAAGACTCTGCTGTTGGGGTTGCGTCTTCATTTAAGTCTGGATTTGTGGGCTTCAAATAGAATTCGCGAGCCAAAAATAAAATTGCGGAAGCAAGCGGCACTGCAATTACGGCTCCGGCTAATCCAAATAATGTGCCACCAATGAGCAATGAAAACAGGACTATGAGCGGATGCAAGTCGACGTTCTTGCCAATCAAATGCGGCACGATGAAATTACTTTCCAGCCATTGCTCAAATGCGAATAGTCCAAATGTAGCCAGACCCAGCATCGGCGATTGATTTGCTGCCACCACGATTGAAAAAACGCAAGTGATAATCGACCCGACAAACGGCACGATGTTCATCAGTCCTGCAATCAATCCGAGGATGAGCGAATATTTGACTCGTAGCAAGGTCAATCCGGTGCCGAGTACCAGTGCAACGCAAACACTGACCAGCAGCTGTCCGCGCACGTATCCGCCCAGTCTCAGTTCAAGTGGTCGAATTAGTGAAGCCGCTTTCTCGCGACGCTCTTCAGGCAGCCAGAGAAGGAGATGCGGCCACATTTTGTCTGCTTCAATGACAAAGTATGAGGTCAAGAAAAGAATGAAAATGCCGTTCAAAATCGCTTCAAAAATATCTTGCGTAAAGTTGATCGTCTTGCCAATGGCTTTGGTTCCGATGTCCTTAGCCATGGTCGTGTAGTCCATATTGTTGACCGCATCAGCACCTGCGTAGTTGCCTGCGAAATTCTCCAGCTTGCTGACCGATTCAAGAACTTGTTTGATGTATTGCGGCGCCACCGAAAACAGCTGTTGTGCTTGCTCTTTGATCACTGGAATAAGTGAGATAGCAAGCACGACATAGACAATTGCGATGAGAATGTAGAGACCAATTACCGTGACTGTTCGAGGTATTTTCTTCGTTTCAAGAATTTCAGCAGCTGGTGCAATTGCAGATGCCAAAATGATTGCCATGAAGGTGCAAATCAATATGGATTGCACTTGAACGCACGCCCACAGCAAGAGCCCGGTCACGACAACCATCGCGATTGTTTTCTTTATCAGCGTCAGTTTTTCAGCGGTATCGGGACTCATGCGATTATTCTTTCATGGAATCGAGAGTTTCTCACTTCGGGCGTGTATCTTTGATGGGTGTTTTGCGCCGCGTGAGTTTTCAAGGGAAGCCAGAGGTTGAATGCGAATGGTCGATTTTAAGGGCGTGATTTCTAGTTTGCTTGTGTTGACAACAGGTGCGTTAATAGACCCATTGCCGCGTCTGTCGTCTGGTGCACTGCCAAGATCACTACCAGCCGCGTTTGCGCAGCCTGCCAAACCTCCGCAGTTAGACAAGATGACCGTCCCGCCAAACTTCAAAGTCCAGCTCTATAAGGATAACTTACCGAACGCACGGTCAATGGCTCTGTCACCGTCCGGTATCTTGTTCGTTGGAACAAGAACCGCCGGTTCTGTTTACGCCGTTGTCGATAAAGACAAAGATGGAAAAGCCGACGAGAGCTACGTCATTGCGAAAGGTCTAAACATGCCTAACGGCGTGGCATTTCGCAACGGTTCGCTGTACGTTGCTGAAATCAATCGCGTCATTCGTTTTGATAACATCGAGCAGCATCTGAAGGATCCGCCGACACCGGTAGTGGTGTCAACAAGTTTTCCTGATAAGCGTCATCACGGTTGGAAATTTATTCGGTTCGGCCCTGATGATAAATTGTATGTGCCAGTTGGTGCGCCATGCAACGTGTGCATGAGACCAGACCCGTTCGCTGGTATATCACGCATAAAGCCTGATGGTACGGGGCAGGAAGTGTTCGCTAGGGGAGTGCGCAACACAGTTGGATTTGACTGGCATCCGGTGACTAAGCAACTTTGGTTTACTGATAACGGACGCGACCTTATCAATGACACTACTCCTCCAGATGAATTGAATTGTGCACCACAGGCGGGAATGCATTTTGGATTTCCCTATTTCTATGGTGACAACGTTCCAGACTCGGAGTTTGGACCAAAAGCTCCGCCTAACTTAAAACCAGTGCCTCCACGTTTTCCTTTCGGTGCACATGTAGCGGCCCTCGGGATGCGCTTCTACACGGGCAGCATGTTTCCAGCAGAATATAAGAATCAGATGTTTGTAGCTTTGCATGGCTCTTGGAACAGCGCCAAAAAAGTAGGCTACCAGGTGGTGCTGGCTAAACTCGACGGCGACAAAGTGACGTCAGTGACGCCCTTTATGACTGGATTTTTGCAACCAGGCGAGCAAGTGATTGGCCGCCCTGTGGATGTACAGGTGATGCCTGACGGCGCGCTACTGGTGTCAGACGATGACGCTGGGGCGATTTATCGGGTTACTTATAACAAGCCTGTCGCACCGAGTAAGCCAACCAAACCGACTGCACCGACAAAGCCGACTGCACCGACAAAGCCGACTGCACCGACAAGGCCGACTGCCACCACAAAGCCGACTGCACCGTCCAGACCGACTGCTCCAACCAAATAGTGAGCACCTCCATCGGCCTTACAAAGTTGTGCTTAATTTGATGCTCTCCTCGTATTGAGGAATCAAATTAAGCACATTTTTATAAGGCCGCGAAGACGCACCCCTTAAAGGTGCGAGCCCAATTAACGTCTAGGTAGCTGGCGCTTTCTCATGCGGATGTTCTTTGGAGTTACTTCCACAAGTTCATCAGATGCGATGTATTCAAGGCAGCGCTCCAAGTTCATTTCAACTGGCGCTTGCAATGTCACCAACATATCGCTGTTTGAACTGCGCATGTTAGTCAGCTTCTTCATTTTGCAAACGTTGATATCCATGTCTTGGGTGCGATTGTTTTCGCCCACGATCATGCCACCATAAACTTTGATACCAGGTGAGATGAAATAGACACCGCGATCTTCGGCTTGTCCCAATGCATAGGCGGTAACTTGACCTTCTTCCCATGCAACAAGCACGCCGTTGCGTTGCGAGCTGATATCACCGCACCATTCGCGGTATTCCATGAACGCATGGTTCATGACGCCGTTGCCCTTAGTCAGTCTCAAGAATTCGCTTCTGAAACCAATCAATCCACGAGTTGGAATGACGAATTCGAGCAAGGCCTGAGTTTTATCCACGTGCATGTTCTGCAGCTCGGCTTTGCGTGGTCCAAGCTCGTTCATTACTGCGCCGGTGAATTCGTCTGGAACGTCGATCATCAATTTCTCGAATGGCTCGTTGTCTACGCCATCGATTTCTTTGATGATTACCTCCGGTCTCGAAACCTGGAATTCATATCCTTCGCGTCGCATCGTTTCGATCAAGATACCGAGGTGAAGCTCGCCTCTGCCGCTAACGATAAAAGTGTCAGTATTATCAGTCTCATCGACGCGCAAGCTGACATTGGTTTCGAGTTCGTGGAACAAGCGACTCCTCAGCTGTCTTGATGTAACGAACTTTCCTTCTTGACCGGCGAATGGGCTGTCGTTCACGAGGAACGCCATCTTCATTGTCGGCTCGTCAACTTTGAAGCGATGCAGAGCGACCTGGTGCTCAGGGTCACAGATGGTGTCACCCACGTTGGCTGTCGAGAATCCTGCGATAGCAACAATCTGCCCTGCGGAAGCTTCAGTTGCTTCGATGCGCTTCAAACCATGGAAGGTGAAGAGCTTGGAGATCTTGCCGCGCACCGATGTTCCGTCTTCTTTCATCAGCACGACTGATTCGTTGTCGTGAATTTTTCCGTTGTAGATTCTGCCGATGCCGATACGACCGAGGTAGTCGTTGTAGTCCAGAATGCTTACTTGCATTTGCAGTGGCGCTTCTGGATTACCGCTCGGGGGTGGGCAATGCTTGATCATCAAATCGAGCAATGGTCGCAGGTCTACGCCTTCTTCTTCTGGGGTCGTGATGGCATAGCCTTTAACGCCGGAAGCGAAGAGGTAAGGGAAATCTAGTTGTTTTTCATCAGCGCCGAGTTCGACGAACAAGTCGAAAACCTGGTCGACGGCAATGTGTGGATCGATGTTTGGACGATCGATTTTGTTGATTACAACAATTGGTCGCAGGCCTTTTTCGAGAGCTTTGCGCAAAACGAAGCGTGTCTGCGGCATTGGACCTTCGCCGGCGTCGACGACCAGCAATGCGCAGTCAACCATTCCCAAAATTCGCTCGACTTCGCCACCAAAGTCAGCGTGGCCTGGTGTGTCGACGATGTTGATAAGCATGTCCTTGTAAGTGACAGCCGTGTTCTTCGAAAGAATCGTGATACCACGCTCACGCTCGAGATCGTTCGAGTCCATTACGCATTCGACGACTTCTTGATTGTCGCGAAATACACCGGTCTGACGAAGGAATCCATCAACCAGAGTTGTTTTGCCGTGGTCGACGTGCGCGATGATCGCGATGTTACGGATATGAGTGAGGCTGCCCTCTTGCTCTCCGAAATGTGCAACTTCTGCTTGCTGGCTGGTTAGTTCTTCTTTCACGTTCTGGACTTCCATTGTTGCCGTGCTCATTGGTTTTACCTATTGTCGCATCATCGCGTGGTGCCGCGCAGCTTACCTGCTCTGGCTTTTGTGGGTTATTCGGACGTTCGTTCGTTGTTTGCTTGGACTATTGAGGTTTGATCGCGGTCGATCTGTTTGATTACGTGTTTCTTAGTATGTCGATTGGTGTATTCTTGTTGTTGAAGCTGATTTCGTTTTGTCGGCTTGCAGAGAGACTTTCGAGAGATTTGATGGCGTCAGGAACTGTATTACGAAGTCATGCTGGTGGGTATCTGGTTTACGAACCCGATCTCGACACCGTCTTTCAATGCGCCGCGAGGGGAAGGTTGAAGAAGGAGCGTAAATCCATCTTCACTGGCGACCGCGTTGAGCTGGACGAGTTGAACCCTGAACAGAACACGGCAGTCATCACCACGATGCTTGAGCGCGAGAACTTGCTGTCTCGACCGCCGCTTGCGAACGTGGACCAGGTGATCATTGTACAGGCCGTCCATCAGCCCGAATGGAACCCCCTTTTGACCGATCGGTACATAGTGCATTTCCAGCTAGAGCTATCACCCGTGCTGCCTGTGCTCTGCTTCAACAAATGCGATTTGGCGGAAGAAAGCGAACTTGAGGCTTTACGAAGTATTTATGAACCACTTGGATACTTTGTCATATTTGTCTCGGCTGTAACCGGTCGTGGCATCGAAGATCTGGCTCGATCGCTCGCCAGCAAAGTGTCTGTATTCGCGGGCCAGTCAGGCGTGGGCAAGTCGAGTCTGCTCAATTGCATCGAGAAAGGATTGCAAATTAAGACCGGTGTAATGGATCACGAGTTTGGTGTGGGGCGACACACAACTACATCGAGCGAGTTGTATCGGTTAAGTTTTGAACACTTTCCGGAAATTCGCGAATCGCAAACTGCTAGTTGGGTGGGTGATACTCCTGGTTTCAACTTGCTCGAATTGAAGCATCCGCAGCCGGCCGAAGTCGTTTGGCAATTTCCCGAAATTCTGCAGTTGGCGCAAGAATGCAAATATCTGAATTGTTTGCATGTGGTCGATAACGACTGCAATGTCTTGAATCACATCGATGATATTTCTCTCGAGCGTTACAACAGTTATGCTGCCATCGTCAGTGATGCCCAGATGGAATACAGTCGCCGTCAAGTTTCATCTCAAAAAGTGGAAGCGAACGTCAAAAATGTAGGTGGAAAGGCCGGGAAAGCGACGCAAGTGCCGCGGTTGAGTACTAAATATCGAGTCGTGTCACGGCGTCGTGAAAAGCAGGGACAGTACGAAGAGATCGACACCGAGGATGACCTCGAAGATCTCGACAATCTCGACAATCTCGACGATGCGGGACTTGATGGCATCGACGATGAAAATATCGAATAACTAGACGTAACTGAGTTCCCTTACAATTTTGTGCTTAATTTGATTCATTGTGTTTTGAGCCATCCACGCCACCGAGGATGACACCTGTATCGACGAAAATCTGGACGGACAGAGTATGATTATCTAAACCGTTTCTTGTCAGTTACTAAGGGCGCCAAATGACAGCAGAAAACTATGTTTTTCCTAGAGGTTTTGTTTGGGGCGCAGCTACTGCCGCTTACCAGATCGAAGGCGCCTGGAACCTGGATGGTAAGGGTCCATCGATTTGGGATACTTTCTCGCATACGCCCGGAAAAATAACCAATGATGACACCGGCGATATCGCTTGCGATCACTACCATCGATTCAGCGAAGATTTCTCGTTACTCAAGCAAATTGGTATTAAAGCGTATAGATTTTCTCTCTCGTGGCCGCGTATTTTTCCTGACGGAAAAGGCACAGTAAATTGGCTTGGATTGGATTACTACGACCGCATGGTCGACTCACTGCTCGCGCTCAACATCGAACCGTTCGTAACTCTGTATCACTGGGATTTGCCGCAGGCATTGCAAGACAAAGGCGGCTGGGGAAACCGCGATTTGCTCGGATATTTTTCCGACTATGCCGCAGTTGCCGTGAAGCGGCTGGGCGATCGCGTCAAATTTTGGACTACTTTCAATGAACCATGGGTAGTAGCAGTGCTCGGTAATTTAACGGGAGAAATGGCTCCCGGTTTTAAGGACCGCAAGCTGACCGCGCAGGTTGCGCACAATTTATTGGTGGCACATGGTATGGCTACTCAAGCGATTCGCTCAATCGAGCCAGATGTTCAAGTCGGCATCGTTCTAAACTTGTCACCAGTCGAAGCATACACCGATGACAAATATCAAAAGATGGCAGCAGATCGCGCTTGGAATGCGACAAGCGCGTGGTTTCTCGATCCACTATTCAAGGGCTGTTATCCACCTGGTGCCTTGAAGGATCTGGCCGCCGACGCACCAGTGGTGCAACCAAATGATTTTGCGTTGATATCGCAAAAATTGGATTATTTAGGCGTCAACTATTACACCCGCACAGTAATCGGTCCGCAAGGCGAGATGAAAAAAGTGCCCGGGTCAGAGTATACGGAAATGGGCTGGGAAGTGGCACCAGAAGCACTCGGGCGCATGCTCGTGAAAATGAACAGTGATTATAGATTGCCACCAATTTACATCACTGAAAACGGTTGCGCGTTAGACGATCAAGTTGTCGGCGAACATGTGCACGACACAAGAAGAATCAAATACGTACACGACCATTTAGCCGAACTACGCAAAACAATGAGACTGGGAGTCAATATCAGAGGCTATTTCGTTTGGAGTCTGTTAGATAACTTCGAATGGGCGCACGGATACTCCAAGCGCTTTGGCATGATCTATGTTGACTATCCAACCCAAAAGCGAATTCTAAAAGATAGCGCTTACTGGTATTCGAAAGTGATAACGCACAACGAAGTGCACCGTTAGACAATATTGTTTCACCCTTCCGGCTGAGGTTCCTGCACCTTTGGAGGCGAGAAAAGCCATACCTTCAGTGATAAAGCCAATACCGCTGCCAGAAAAACAGCGAAAGGTTGAAGCTTCAAGAAGTGCTGGATCATAGGTTCAAGGACAAACAATAACCAGCCGAAAAACGGAAAACCAACAAGTAGAAACCGCAGATTTTTCGCGAATTTTGTCTTTGGCGCATCGGTCAATGCAACATACAACCAAACACAGCTACAGACGAAAACGCAATAATCGTGCGCATGTGTGTGAATGTTGAACACCAACATAATCATCATCGAAATTGCCGATATTGCTTCGTATGCATACTTCGTTGTGGATCTGAGCCGTTTGTAAGGCGCAGTCCAGAGATATCCGATGTAGAGAGTTGTGATGATGCACACACCTGCAGAAATCAGTCGCACTGCGGATGAATCGTCGCCAGTGAGGAGATTGAGAATTCCTCGAACGTTCTGCATCATGTGCGGAGCTATCAGCAAACGATTGACGTCACTTGTTTCACCGTGCATAACAATTTTTGGCCACTCTATAACGTTGTCCCAGCCAAGCGTCAGGATACTAATTCCTACCGCGCCGAGTCCTGCGAGAATGGCTCCACCAGTAAATTTTACGCGGCCTAATATTATTCCGATAAACAGAATTACGGGAAGATATTGAACCTTGATCATCAAAAGAAAGGTCGATAACCCCGCCAAAAAGTATTTTTCTCGCTTTAATAATGCGAAGAAAAGCGCAATTCCGCCGACCAGAAAGAAACTGCTTTGTCCGAGTTCGAAGCAATTCCAGACCGGAAAGCATGTAATAACCGAAGCTGCGATCATGAAAAACGGAAATGTTTTGCCGTACTTCCTGTAAGCAAGTGGCAGTACGCTGAACATGAAAGCCATAAGGCCAGCCAGATTCCAACACAGATAAGACCAGATCATGGGCATGAACCCAAACGGTATTGAAAGCACGAACAACATGGGTGGATAGTGCGAATAAAACTTCGTCGTTGGCACTACGGGCGCCATCAGTTTGGCAATGCCGGCTGCTTGCGTGTCTGGATCGTAGATGTTGAGGTGCTGACTTTTGGCGTTGATAGCCAGGTATTCGTCTTCGTAGAAAAGTAGATAGTCGAGTACGCACGGTTTGCCGTCTACGTTTCTCGCGAAGAGCGTCCCTTCGGATGCCCACGTGCTAACCAGATAGAACGAGCTGCACGACCAGCAGATGAGCGCTACGAAGTATGCGAACCAGAGCCGTCGTCTATTATCGATTGAAAGCTGCATAACTCATTGGCTGCTCATCGCCTTGAATCTTTTGTTCAATATGTTGTTCTGTTCAACGTCTAAGGTTGGTAATGTGCATACCGAGAGAACAACTGCCCAAACGAAATAGACTGGGATGCTCAAGCTCGGAAAGGCAGTTTGAACTGCAACATACAGCCATGTCACGATTGGGTATGCGATCAACACCTTCCGCACTAGTCGACCAGTCTCTCTGGTGTCATCGTCTGCGGTGGCTTGCCACAACCAAACAAATACTGGAACAAGGGCGATGTAGTCTTGAACGGCCGTAAAGGCACTTGCTGCCAATGTGATTAGCATCGTGGCTGAACACTTCTTCAAGAACTTGTTCTGATTATCTGGCAGATGGTGCACACGCCACCATAGCTCAGTCGAAGTGACGATCGAGACTAGATATACTGCGAAGATGCCAATTTGCAAGTTCGGATAATTTTCGCCGAGAATCAGCGCCAACATAGCTGCGAAATTCTGTAATGTATGTGTCGGCACGGCGCCGTTGACGGCTGCTAATGCGGCGAAGTCAAACGGTATGTGCATCGCTTGCATAGCGAAGAATGTGCCAACCGCTGCCAGGGCGGCACCGCCTGCAAATCGAACCCCACCAACGATTAGTCCTGGAATCAGGAGAAACGGCAGCCATTCGATTCTAAAAACGCACAGCGCGGTTAGTAGTCCAGCAAAGAAGAAAAGCTTTTTTCTCAACAACATCCAATACGCGCATATCGCCACTGGCACCGCAATCAGTGCAGGTGATGTGGACAATACCAGCACAGTCGGGTAAGCAAGTAGCACCACAAGCAGTGGCAACATCGGATTATCCATCGCAGTGGCGGTTGTGTTTTTAGTTTCGGGAGACATTAGGTTCATCGGGACGCTCCCACTTTGAGTCGTTCAAGGAATAATGGCCAAACATCTTTGTTGACCGTGTTTTCAGGCAATCTCTCGCTGAACGCTGTGAGAAGACCCTCCATCGCTAAATTTGCCATTGCAGTTCTGGTCTCGCTGGTTGCGCTCCCAATGTGCGGCACGATTACTACATTTTTCAAAGCAATTAACTCGTCTGGTACTTTCGGTTCATCTTCAAAAACATCCAATCCGGCTCCGGCTAGTTTGCCGTCTTGCAAAGCTGCGATCAGCGCTTTTTGATCTACGACTGCACCACGAGCGGTGTTGATCAAAATGCAGTGTTTTTTAACTCGCGAAAGTTCGACTTTACCGATCAGATGTCGAGTTTCGTGATTGAGTGGGCTGTGGATGCTGATGAAATCCGAGCTGCTGATCAATTCAGGCAATGAGACACGTCGTGCCGACAGTTCGCGAGTCAGTCGATGATCTTTCTCTTCGTTGCCTTTGCGCGTGTAAATGATCTTCATGCCGAAGCCGAGTCCACGTCTGGCCATAGCTTCGCCAATTCTGCCCATGCCGACAATTCCCAAAGTCTTCCCTGACAGCTCTGAGCCTAGAAGCAGGTCGGTGCGCCATCCTTGCCACTCATGGTTGCGCACATATTGGTCAGCTTCGACGATGCGTCTAGCACATGCCAGAAGCAGAGCGAAAGCCAGATCGGCAGTCGCGTTGTCTAAGACACCAGGCGTGTTAACTACGAGAATGCCGCGTTTTTTTGCGTGTACGAGATCGACGTTGTCGAATCCCACAGCGACATTCGCAATCAATTTCAGTTCGGGCGCCGCGTCCATCACTTCGGCAGACATCTTGTCGCCGAGCAGGCAAATCACTGCCGTTCGGTCTTTGATCTGCTCGAGCAAATGCTCTTCGCTGATTTCGGTCGGTTCTTCCCACGACTTCAAATCGGCAAAGCGCGCCAACTTTTCCTTTACCTGTTTCGGCAGAGGTCCGGTTGCAAATACCTTGATTAGTTGGTCCAATTTTCTTAGCTCGTGTTTTGTTCCTGTCTATGATGGCATTGCGGCGAACGAAGTGAGATGTTCGTTCAGACTTTTTTCCAAAGAGACGATCTCTAAATTCATTCGCGCATCGTCCCAACCGAGGGTCTCTGCCATCAGCTTAGCCACTTTGGGAGCCGCTTCTAGCGTTTGTTTCTGATGAAGCATTGCTAAACGCATTCTTCTAAATAATAAGTCTTCAAGAGATACTGCCATCTCATTTGTAATGCAGTGTGGAATTTCTGCCATGACGTTTGGAAAGTCGGGACAGATTCGTTTGTTCAGGGAAGGTTGTTGTTCGATGATGTCAATAACCAAATTGGCATCTCTTCCATAACTGGCGATCAGGTGGTCTAACGTTGAAGGTTCGACCGAAAGTCGTCGCGCCTTCGATGCAATGCTCGCTGTCTGCGCGAGGAAATCGTTTTTGTCTAACCATCCACCAAGCATCATGCGGCGGGTGTTGGCTGCCTTGCCAGTTCCAATGGGAATCTTCGCCAACACTTTGTCTACAACTTGAACTGCCATTAATCGATAGTTCGTCAATTTGCCGCCGATCAAGCCGACGATTCCGCCTGGTCCTTCAAAGATCAAATGCTCGCGTGATAGATTTCCGGTATTTTTCGGGTCAGTCGTAGCGCCGCCAACGAGCGGTCTCAGCCCTGCCCAACTGGCAGTTACATCGCTGCGATTCAATTTGTTCGGTTCGCTGTAGCGATTAACAACATCTAAGAGATAATCGATTTCGTCCTGCACTGGCAGCGGATTATCGATGTCGCCGGCGTATCCCGTGTCGGTGGTGCCTATCATCAAAGAGCGATTCCACGGCACAACGAAGACGTATCGATGATCGTTTGTTGGCAAAAATAGCGCCGTGTTCGTCTCAAACGCTGACGGTGGCACCATGATGTGCACACCTTTCGCTGGGCTTACGGTTGGTCGCCACGTGTCGTCTAACTTCTTCAGAAGTTTGTCAGACCAGACGCCAGCTGCGTTTACGCAAGACTTGCACTTGATGATAATTTCTTTGCCACTATATCTGTCACGACATTCAACCGCGTTGACGAGATTATTTTCAGCCTGAAACCCCGTCACTTCAAGGTAATTGACGACGTGCGCGCCTTCTGCAACTGCTGATTTAAGTACCTCGATGACCAAACGTGAATCATCGGTAATGCAATCGTGAAAACGCAGTCCACCAGTGACGACGTTGGCGGAAAGCGACGGCGCCGCTTCTAGCAATTCACGCTGATCGATTCTTTGATGATGGTGATTGTTTGTAACAGACCAAGCCAGCAAATCGTACAAGGTTAATCCGAGTTGAGCTTTTAGCCCGAAGAGCGGGTCTCGCTTCGTCAGCGGCAGAATAAAACTGAAATCTCTCACCATATGCGGAGCCAGAGTTTCTAGCAGCGCGCGTTCATGGCACAGCTCTCGCGTTAAATGTAAGTGCAGCTGTTCCAGGTAGCGAAGCCCGCCATGGATTAGCTTCGTCGTCTTGCTGGAAGTGCCTGAGGCGAAGTCTTCTTTCTCCACAACGAGAACCGACAAACCCCGCGAGGCGGCGTTTTGAGCGATGCCCGCCCCGACTATACCGCCCCCGATGACAACCATGTCGAACTCTCTGAGTGCTACAATCTCTAGAGCTTGACTTCGGGATTTCATCGAGGAACTCGCTTCGGTTTTGATACGCGGCTCTGATCTCAGTACAAGACCGAAACCATTGGATCTACAACAATAGGAAGAGGCTACCATCAATTGCAACATTTGGCGAATTTAAGACTGATAGCGGTTCTTAATCAAAAGAACAGATTGAGCCTTTCTGAGATCGTGTTGCTTAATCGCCACACGTCACTGCGAATCGGGCTTTGCGGCTCGATTAGATGAGTCTGGCAACCTTATATTTTGTCCATGTATGTTGAAAGCACGATAAACAAAAGGGGAAAAACCTTCCTCTTGCCTTATCCTTATGAGCCTGCCGGCTTAGCGCAAACGGCACGTTCGAGACCTAACTGAAAAATTGTTTCAGTTTCACCATGACGCCGAAGAACTGTTTATGAGGCCAATTTTGAAAGAACTTCTATTTCCATCAAAGCTCGGGCAGCGCGTTGCCGCCACTCTGCTATCGACGGTAATTTTCAGTAGTGTCGCATGTGGTGCAGCAACTCCGGCGCCAAATGATGCTGGTTCGCAAGCAATTCGTGAACTTCCTATCTTGCCTGAGATGGGTGGGAAGACTCAAGAGTCAATGGAAAAGGTCCAAAGGCTGATGGACGAAGGCGAGAAGTTTTTCGCCGCTAAGCAGCTCGACAAAGCTTTGATCAAATGGCAAGAAGCCTACGGTATGTCGATCGAGATGCGATATAGCGAAGGCGAAGGACAAGCGCTGACGAACATGTGCCGCTTCTTCTTAGAACGCGGGCAGTTGGTAAAAGCGAAATATATGGGAGAGAACGCGGTCGAAGTTCTCGCCGAACTTTCCGATAAAAAATCTCTTGGTCGTGCACGCGTGCAACTTGCCCGCGCTTACTTCGGACTGGACAACCAGACCGGTGCCGGTGCGCAGCTCGACGATGCTCTCAAGCTGTTCACTGGATCGAACGTAAACAATCCAACTGACGCAGCTGAAATTCTTTCGGTGTCAGCTGGTTTGCTCAGTCGCCTGGGCAAGTTGAAGGAATCGCTCAAATTCTACGAACAAGCAGCTACCTTCTATGTGCAAGCAGGCGATCACATCAACTCGATTTCCACTCGCATTCAGATTGCTGGAATTTTGACTCAGTTGGGATTGTTCGTCGCCGCCAATGAAGAAGCCCAAAAGGCTGTTTCACAGGCTCGCGCCGCGAACAACAATCTCGCTTTGATCAGTGCGCTTACATGTCTTGCAAACACTCAATATGTTCTGTGTGAATTCTCCAACTCGCGAAAAACATACGAACAGCTTATTACGATGATGCAGCAGGTCGACCCGAAGAAGTTGCCTGCATCTGCACGAGGCATCATTGATGTCGGATACGGTTCATGCTTAGCTGCCACAGGCGATTTGGATCAAGCTCGAATTGTGCTCGAGCGTGCAATTCCAGCAGTGAGAAAGTCTGGAGCGTTGTCGACGCAAGCAACTGCCTACAATTCATTAGGAATTATTGAAGAGAATCAGGGCGCTCATCTCAAAGCATTGCAAGATATGCAAGCTGCGTTGGATTTGCAGAACGTCACTGCTTCGAACTCTCCTCGATTCCACGTCATTCTTTTGCAGAATATTGCCGCAGTCGAAACTCGTTCTGGCGACAATCGCAACGCTAAAATCCATTTAGAGCAAGCGCTGGGTGTTCTCAAAAAGCACAAAGACCCTCTGTTGGAAGGTCGCACTTTGAGTTCACTTGCAGAGATTCAGTTGAAACTCGCTGATGCTGCTGCCGCCGAAACTTTGGTCAAACAGGCGATTGCAATTTCCGAGAAGATCAAAGATGACGCTGCGTTGTGGCGTGACTACACACTTCTCGCTCGCATTCAGTTCAGTCAGGAACTTGTGCCGCAAGGAAAGGCATCATTAACGAGCGCACTGTCGTACTTCCGTTCACCGCAAGCAGGTGTTTTCCCTTCTGCTGAACAACTTTCGTTTTCATCAACAAGAGAAGATTTAGGTCAACGACTTGTTGCGATGTGCGCGAAACAAGGAATGGCCGAGCAGGCATTGTTGGCTGCGGAGCAATTGAAGGAAGAGTCGTTTAGCAGCGAATGGAGCCGTCGCGGTGGACTCGTAAGAGCTAACGATCGCGATGTCTACACTGATCTCGTCACGCAACGTGCTCACTTGCATGCTGCTGAAGGTGGATCGACTCCAGACAAGTTGATTGGAGAGTGGCAGAACTATCTCGGCCGCTTCCGCACCCTCACCGCAGAGAATAAGAATTTAGCCCGCATGGTTGCTCCAGTACCAAATACGGTGATGGATGTGATGAAGGCTGTGCAAGCTCGTCATGCCACCATTGTTGAATATTTAGTCGGTGTTGAGTCGACTGTTGTATTTACGATGGATCCTTCCGGACGCATCTCCTCAACCGTATTGCCTGTTGGTTCGAAGCGCTTGCAGAGCCAAATTACAGCTTTGCTCGCTCCTGTCGCCGAAGGCGATGCTGCTCAAAGTGACCAGCGTGAACGTGGCATTCTTCAGGCTCTCTATGGAGAATTGCTGCCCGCTTCGGTTCGCAATTTCATTCCAAAGAACCCAGATCAGATGGTCGTGATCATTCCTGATGGTGCATTGTTCAACCTGCCTTTCGCGGCTTTGATCGACGGTCAGGGCAAATATCTGGTTGAAAATCATTTGTTGACGATGGCGTCTTCCATGGGCGTTCTTCTCGATAATCGTCCACGATATGCCGATGATTTGAGCGTAGTGATCACTTCTAACAATGGTGGCGATGAATCTCATCAGATTACTCAGAACTTGCAGCCAGAGCTCGTCACTCGTTTAACCGGCAGTGAGGCTGACATCGGTGCTATCTCTGAGCAATCGCGCGGCAAAGCCGTTGTTCACTTCACGAGCAACACTCCGCTATCGACAAATCCAATGCGTTGTCTGATGCCAATTTCCTCAGGTAAAGCCGACGGCAGCAGAAAAGTAACTGCTGACCGTGTGTTCGAGCAGAGCATTCCGAGCGACCTTGTCTTGATGAGTGCTACTTCGGTGAACGCGAAAGACGTGCAAGGCACTGCGGTGAAAGTATTCAGTCGTGGGTTCAACTACGCAGGTGCTCGCAACGTCATGATGAGCCTCTGGGTTGAACCAGAATTGGCTCGCACGCACGAATTGATTGAATTCTACAAAGGAAAGCAGGAAGGCTTGAATCAAGCTCAATCGCTAAGAAAGGCACAGTTGCTAGCTTTGTCGCAAAACCCATCACCGAAATCATGGGCAGCGTTCCAATTGCTAGGCCCTGGATTCTAATCGTCGGGCACCACCGGTGGTTGTCAACAAGGCGCGACTGCGAATATTGCGAGATTAAGTCTTCATCTGTAAGGCACCTGAAAGTGTCACATCGTAATGTAGTCGTTGTATAAGGAATAGGTGTAGTTAGGCTATACGCTCCGCTTGAAATCACCTTGCCAAGCGGCTTTCGAAAATCAGGCATTTAGGCGGAGAGAACACGAGACCATGAGCATGCAAAATTCAAACGAGCGCTTCTTTGCCTCAGTAATGAAACGAATTTTGGTATCACTCTCAAGTGTCTCATTGATCGCCGCGACAGAGTTGCCGATTGCTTTTGCTGCACCTACTCATCACGCTCCAGCGAAGAGCAGAGGCGCTGCGGCTCCCAAGAAAAAGGTAGCGATTGCATCGCGCATCGATACCACATCACGCATCGATACCACATCACGCATCGATACAGCAGTTTCTGATACCAATGTCGATAGTCAGTCAAGCACCATATCTGGTGCAACTGCTTCATTGGTTGTTCCCACAACAGCTCCATCGTGGTCCGACACTCCGACACGAACTTCGATAATTGAGAGTTCATCGACAGCTAAAACTCGCACTCAGTCTGCGACGCCTATTGCTAGAACGACCCCAGTAGCGAGAGCTTCTGCTGCAAGAGTGTCTGTTGCGAAAGCTGCAGTTGCAAAAGCTCCAGTTGTAACTGCTCCAGTTGTTGAAACGCCAGTTGCTCCAACTGTGACTGCGAAGGCTGCCACTACAGAATTGGACAAGTCTGTAGCCGAAGATAAGTATGTGTCTGAGCCTGAAGTTAAGACTTCTGATTTGTCCGAAGCTCCTTCATCCGATGCGGTAGATCTGAAACCGGCGATCTCCGAAACAACTACTTCAGTGACGAAAACTGAGCCAACTGCTGGATCCGAAACACCTGTAACGAAAACTGAGCCAACAGCCGTATCCGAAACAGCGGTAACGAAAACTGAGCCAAATACCGTATCCCAAACAGTGGTAACGGAAACTGAGCCAACTACCGTATCCGAAACAGCGGTGACGAAGACTGAGCCAACTGCTGGATCCGAAACACCGGAAACGAAGTCTGAGCAGAATACAGTCACCGATGCGGCGATGACGACTGAGCCAACCACTGGAGCCGAAACACCTGTGGCGAAGACCGAATCTGCCACCGGCTCTGATGCTCCTGCGATCTTCTCAGCTGATCTCAAAACAGGAAAAACTGGTGCCGCTGAATCCGCGCAGATTGCTGCTGTTCCCATTCTTGGCGCCGTTAGCACAGATCAACCGATCGTCATCGATAACGACGAAGTAGTCGAAGTTGAATCTACAATTAAATACGAAGAGTTGCCTACCGACGAAGGCAAAACTAGAGTCAAAACGGGCGCGAAGTTTCCTGTAGTAATTTCCTCCGAAATCACCACGAAGACTTCGAAGAAAGGTGATCCCGTCGAAGCTCGATTGAAATACGACCTCAAAATTGGCGACCGCCTGATCGCCAAAAAAGGAGCTGTCGTTAACGGTCACATCAATTATTCATTGCCGGCGCGCAGCACAATGCACTCGCTGGTAAGCCCAACTCGTTGGTACCGAAATTCTGGATGCGTCGGCATTTCGTTTGACGAAATTATCGACGAGAAAGGACAACACTTGCCACTAGTCGCGGTGCCAGCACGAGCTGCTCGTATCGTTAAAAACAAAGGCGAAGGTCGCGAACTTGGTATCAACCATGATGGACAAGTTGTCGGTCCTCTCTCTCAACAAATTCGCTACAAAGCCATTCGCATCGGCTTAAATGCTGCACTTGCTCCTGCCGGTGCCTTCTCATTCGGTGCAATGCCTATCGCGCTTGGTGTGATCGGTGCTGCTAATCCATCGTTTGCATTCATGAAGCCAGTCGGTATGAATGTTCGACACAGACGCATCAAAGGTTTCCTCTGGGGTGCACTGAGTGGCGTGCCCGGAAGCTGGTTGATTGAGGACACCGTCGTTAGAGGACAGGAAGCTGTGATCAAACCTGGTGACGAATTCTTGGCAGAGTTCCAGCAAGAGTTCACAGGCGAGCCAGCTTCAGAAGCTTCGATGATGCCAAACGCCAAGTCTAAGGTCCACGGCGAAGTCATGCCTGACACCAAAAAAGACAAAAAATAACCTGCGGAAGTATGGCGTCAACCAGCAAAATAAGTAGCTTGGAAGCTCTCTGTACTGAGAATCAAGCGCGTGCTTTGCTTGAGGACATGAAGGTTTCGTGCGGTAACGGCTGGTTCTTCGAGACATATCGTTTCCTCGATGACGGACGAATGATCTACAAATTTTTTCTGATTGATTTGGACGATCAGCTCGAACAAAGCGAGAAGAAATACATTCGCTATCACGGGTGGCTGGAAGTCGTCGAAGAAGTAGGTTCAATCGTCGTCCAACCGGCCGGGTCGCTTGCATCAATGTTGGATCCTGCGTTGAAACATATGTTGTTGACTCGATTCAATGAAGATGTGATGGAACCTGTCTGTAAGCGACATCGCGTAGTGACGAGAGTTGGACTTTGAAGATTTGGATTGATGCTGATGCCTGCCCCGGACCAATTCGGGATATCGTCTTGCGCGCGTGTCAGCGCTTGAAAGTCTCGGTAACTTTTGTGGCGAACAAAAAATTGTTGATGCCGGAGTCACCACTCATTTCAGTGGTGCACGTCGAGCAAGGTCCTGATGTTGCAGATGCTTATATCGTCGAAAATGCGAGACCCAATGATTTGGTGGTGACGCAGGATATTCCACTCGCCGCGCAGCTGGTGCCGATTGGCGTTAGTGTGATTAGCCCGCGGGGGGATCACTATACAGAGGCTAACATCAGCGAGCATCTGTCATGGCGTGATTTGATGACGGAGTTGCGCGATGCTGGAAGTGTCGGCGGCGGTCCTAAGCCGTTTGATGAGAAGGTCAAACGTGCGTTTGCGAATCATTTTGATGCGGAGTTGAATCGATTGCTTCGTATTGAAAGTCGGGGTTAGGCTTTCATTTTTCGCCGTTTGTTGGAATATTTCCGTTGTTGCTCTATTGTTGCAGCGAGTTGTACTTAGCCAATTCTTGTTTGGCTTCGGTTTTCTTGCCTAGCTTTTTGTAGGACTCGGACTTTAATTTGTATAGGTCGGCTAGATCCTGGCGTCCCAGACCCAAGTTAATTGCGCGGTCGCAATCTGCAATCACTTCTTTGTGGTTCTTCAGTTGATTGTTGATTTTGGCTCGCCAGAGAAAATTCGTTCCGTTGTCTGGTGTGCGCTTGACCAGGTCGTCGAGGTCTTCGATTTCTTTGTCGAAGTTCGCTAATGCATCGTAGGCACGAGCGCGCAAGTTGTATGAGTTTGGGTCGTTTGGATCCAACGAAAGCGCTTTGTTCAAATCACTGATTGCTTTCTTTGGCTTGGCCATTTGAATGTTTGCATTCGCTCTCGATTGATAGAGCGTCGGATTGTTCTTGTCTAACTTGATAGCTTTTGAGTAATTATCGATCGCATCTTTGTAGCGATTCGATTGCATAAAGCTATTCGCGGCTTGCACGTAGGGCGCCGGAGACTGAGGGCTCTTTTTGGCAAGCACTGTCGATGTGCCAATCATCAAAAGAGAGAGCAGAGAAATTAGAATGAAAATTCGTTGCATATTCAGAACTCGAAAACGGTAAAGCTGTCACATTCTATCAAGGATGTCCGCCAGATATTCGAGATGCAGTTCATGCAAAAGGGCTCCCAGAGGAGCCCTTCGAGATGATTTGTACTTGCGACTTAGGCTTACTGCATTCCGCCGCCGTAAGGAGTGGCGAGTTGTCCGCCGCCCATTCCGCCGCCAGCGATAGTTGCTGGTGCATCCAACTGCAATTGCATTTGAGTGCCTGAAGGAATGATGACGTCGCGTCCCTTTCTCATGAGCATGCTGGCTGCGCCCACGCCGCCACCGATTGCTGCGCCACTCCATGCACCGCGACCTGCGCCCGAACCGGAGCGTCCTGCGATAGCGCCAACCGCTACACCAAGAGCTGCACCAGCACCGGCTCCTACACCACCGCGGATAGCGGTCTGACCGACTTTAGCTTTCCAGCCTTCACCACGAACGGTGTCAGATTGGTCACTGCCTTTGTCTGTATATTTACCGATTCCACCAACGAGGTGAGCTGTAATCGGAGTTTCGATTCCGTCTGGAGTGCGCAGGCGGTTGAACTTGATTGATAGTTCGCCTGAGCGACTCAATCTTCTTCCTGCTTCCGCATCAGTGATGGTGCCGGTGAGCACCGAACCTTGTGGAATCGACGCATCGCCGAGATACATTGTTTGCGAAATCTGCGCCTGAATCAAATCACCAGGTTTAGCTACTTGGGTCGAAATCGAAGTCTGTAAGCTGATTGGCATGGTCAAACCGGCTGGAGCGTATGCTACGCGCCCGCGTTGCTGGCCCATTCCGCCCTGGTATCCGCCACCACCGATGCCACCATTGTAGCCTTGCTGGTTAGGATATCCGCCGAATTGAGCGCTTCCTGGTCCATTGAAGTTTTGATATCCGACTGAACCTTGATAGTTAGCTGGTCGAGCACCACCACCAGTGTTGAATTCATCTTGCTGTTGTGGCATTTGCTGCTGCGGAGCTGGTGCCGATGCAACAGGCGGTGCGCTGCCGGCAAAGCTGCCGGTCAACTGTGAGATGTAGCTGCTCACGCTGCCTTGATCTGCCAGTGACTCACGCAGAGCGCCTGCCCACTTGCCAGCTAGAACAGCTGGTGTGCTACCTGCGGCTTTGGCACTGGCACTATCTACGGTGACTACCTGATATCCACCCAGGGTGATCACTGGCAGTCCTTTCACATAAGTGATATTAACGGATGACGGGCTTCTGTCTTTCGATGCGACCAGAGCGTTGTCTAGGTTGTTTTGTACTGTCTCAGCCCGCTTGTCGGAGCCGACTCCTGGGAGGGTGAACATGGTTTGTCCTGCCAAACGTACCGAACTATCTGCAAGCACCGGCAGTGGTGTCAGATATATTGATTGGCTCAAGAGCAGAGCCCCGGCAATAAGCGTTCTTTTGGCTTGAATTTTAAACGTGCTCATTATTCCTTACCTTGCCAGAGAGAGATAGTGTTTTACTGGTTCACGGCTTCAATTAACGTGCAGTTAACAGTCAGCCGATGAAACAAACTTTGGAATTCAGTGCCCTGCAGGGATCAAATGCCATCTGAACCTAAAGACATACAAAGTCTACCAATGTTCCCAAGCATGTTTCTGAGAGTCTCCTAAGACCTCTTAGGAACCTGCAAGAATGACTTGCGGTAAGCTTTATAGCTATCATACCGTAGAAGGTTTTTAGAAGGTTTCGCCTGTTAGCCGCATCTCACTTATCTGACCGTGTCGCCCTCGTCACCGGGGCCAGCCGAGGCATTGGCAAAGCGATTGCCCTGGATCTGGCTGCGCAAGGAGCGACGGTCGCTATCGTAAGCCGCAATCTGGCAGCGCTTTCGCAGACCCAGTCCGAAATCGAGGGGCTGACTTCGAAGCCGTGCCAGACCTACGCGTGTGATGTGGGCGAGCCTGAGACGCTCGAAAGCACTATTCGTAGCATACAGAAGGCATATGGAAAACTGGATATCATCGTCAACAACGCTGGTACCTTCTCGGCTGCAGCCCTGGTTTCGCAAGATTTGGAGAGTTGGCGAAACATTTTGGAAGTCAATTTGACCGCCGCGATGAGGGCATCAAAAGCCGCTTTGCCGCTGATGATTGAAAGAAAGTGGGGGCGTATCGTCAACATTTCCTCTATTTCCGGAAAATCTGGAGAACCTTATGGCGCCGCGTATTCCGCGTCTAAATTCGGCATGATCGGAATGACGCAATCGTTGGCGCTGGAAGTTGCACGAGACGGCATCACGGTAAACGCCGTCTGCCCGGGCTGGGTCGACACCGACATGGCTCGCGACCAGCTCAATGACGAAGAGTGGTGCCGCTTGAACAATATGGAACGCCAACATTCGTTGGAGAACGCACGACTTTCGGTGCCGCAAGAGCGTTTCATCGAGCCGGGCGAAGTTGCAAATCTTGTCGCATATCTTTGCTCGGAATCCGCGCGCGGAATCACCGGACAAGCTATAAATATCTGTGGAGGACTTTCATTACATTGAGCAAAACTTTGGAACGCGCCCTTAAGAAAAACTCATGGTTGACCAAGGAAATCGATGGTCTCACCCTGAATCAGTCACCGCTGCTTGCTAAGCAGGCAAATCTGGTGCATGCATTTACCACCAGGCTGGGCGGAAACAGCCCGGCGCCGGTCGATACGTTTAATCTCGGTCGACATCTGGACACTGACGATTCTAGAGCCGACGCCGCGAGAAATCGCCAGAAACTCTGTCAGGCACTGGGTTTAGACTTCCAGCGACTGGCTGTACCAGGGCAGGTACATTCGTCGATTGTGGTCATTGCAGACGAAAAAAACACATATAAGGAAGTCGACGGAGTTGCCACGAAAGAGCTGAATCGTCCGCTGCTGTTGCATTTCGCGGATTGCGTGCCTGTGATCATCTTCGACACGAAGAAATCGGTTCTGAGCATCGTTCACGCCGGATGGCGCGGAACCGCCGGAAGCATCGCCAAAAACGGGGTTCGGCTTATGGCTGAACACTTCGGTTCGCGCCCCGCAGACATTATCGCCGCTGTGGGACCCGCTATCGGCAGCTGTTGCTACCCCACTGGCGACGAAGTTGCGACCAAATTGGCAGCGACCGTGAGCAATATCGCCGACCTCGTCACCTACAAGGAAGGCGTGCCCTATCCTGACTTGAAAGCCGTCAACGCCATGCAACTTCTGGAGTCAGGCGTCGGCGAGGTGGATGTCACCGACATCTGCACGGCATGCCAACCGGAATTGTTTTATTCGCATCGTCAAAGTGGCGGCAAAACAGGCCGTCAGGGAGCAATTGGCAGCATAATCGGTTAGTAAGGCAAGTGCTTTACAGGCAATCCTAAGATCTCGGGGTAAGCCTCATAATTTCTCCCCATATCTTTGTTATCTTTCTGAGACCGAACAAGCTGTGGGAGAGCGAAGAAATCACCGAAGTGATGTGATGAAAACTTTTGAGCCTCAATCTCGTTTTCGCAAACTAATTGCACTATCAGCATTGCTGCCTTATTTGGCTGCGGGAACTTTCAATTGCGCGTTTGCAAAAGATTCGAAAGCCACAGATGACGCTAAATCGGATAATTCGGGCACTGCAAAACAAGACGCGAAGCTGAAGGACAGCGCATCTCTGTTTGCACCGCCCGGCAAAGCGCAAACGGCGCCGCTGCCTTCTGACAATAAAAATGCGACCAACTCCAGCACCACTGGTGGTGCGTCAGCCTCGCAACCGAATTGGCTAAGTACGCCTGCACCTTCTACGACTACGCCATCGACGACTACATCTTCGCCTAGCCCCACAAGCACCACTTCTTCGACTAGCACTCCTTCAGTCGGAGCCACCCCTGCTGGAGCTGGCGCAAACAAGGCACCAGGCTCAGATAGCTACCCGTCAGTTGGAAGAATGGAGCATCTCACTTTTGGATCGAGCTTCTCCGATAGCCCGATCGAACAGCGTCTGACGAAGCTCGAAACCGCAATCTATCAAAAGAGTTTCTCCGATTTATCGCTGTTCGACCGCACGCAGCAGTTGAAGAAAACCCTGCTCGGTAATGACGATGAGCCCACGGCAGATATCGATAATCTTCGTGTTCCATCGAATGGAAATTGGCTTGGTCTCCCTTCCGGCCCTCCTTTTGTGACGGATCAACCGTCATCTGAATTCGATTATTTTGGCGGAATAGCTCAACGTCCTGAAAATCAACAGACGACAACTCCTGCTGATATGAAGGATTTCTTCCTGGAGTTGATCAACTCAGAGCGTTCGAAATCGGGATTCGCACCACTTGCTCTGGATTCTCTGGCTGAAAAAATTGCGCAAGAGCAAAGCGAAGAATTGTGCAAACGCAGTGTGATTTCACATGCTAATTCGAAAGGTGAAAATCCGGATCGTCGATACACCGTCAGTGGTGGCACCGGTGCTTTGACCGAAAGTCTTGTTTCAAACAAAACACCTGATGCTTTCTCTAAATCTCCGACAAGAGCCGCAGCTGCTGAACTCATGAAAACTTTGATGTCCAGGCAAGATGACCGCGATGCAATTCTAAATCAAGATGCTACGAATATCGGGTTGGCGATTAACTGGACAGCAAATAAAGATCGAATAATTGCTGTCACGGAGGTTGTCACCAATCACGGTATCATCCCAGAATTGCCGCATGAAGTTGGCATTGGTGAGAAGCTAGAAATCAAAGGTGTGGTGATGCAGCCATATCAGTTCGACCGCATCACACTGGCCTGGGAAGCCAATAAGAATCTTACATCAACGCCTGATGAGTCAGAGGAAGCTCTGCCATATTTCCCGCCGCTAGATTATGTTGCCTATGCTGGAAAGTCTGCGCATGACTATAGTGGTGCTGTCAGCGCTCTGCGCACGGCTGGCGTCATCGCAGCGATTGCGGGCGGCATCTTTATGCCACCAGTCGCGTTGGCTGCCCCACTGATTGCCATGTCAGGCGGAGTTGGTACGAATGATCCAAAGCCTGTTTCAGACATTCCAATACACGGCGGAGTAAAAGTTGAAGGTCTGACCTTCAACGGTAAGGTGCCGATCAATAAGGACGGCAAGGAAGGAATCTATTACGTCACAATTTGGGGCACCTTGAGTAAGATGGGCAAGTCAGTGCCGATCAGCAGACGTGCTATTCTCGCAAAGCATGTCGATGAGGATGTTTCGGCTAAGATCGAAACTCCCGCAGATGAAGCGACTTCGAAGGATAAAGATAACGCTGACGACAAAGAACAAAAGAAAAAAGAAAAGCACCATAAACACAAAGACAAATCGTAACTACTAAGAAGTGCGTCAACGAAGCCGAGTCCAACAAAATTGAGACCAAATAAATCGAGTTCACATAAGTCGAGAGCAAATAAACCGAGTCGTCAGCTTCATTCTCTGTTGCTTGCAACATTCTTGGCGATGACAACTTTCGCGCGACCTGCAGTGTCTCAGCCTATGCAAATGGGTGGTGCGGACGAAATGGAAGGTGGACCAGTCAACATTCTTTTCGTGCTGGACGCGTCTTACAGCATGAAAGAAAAATTGAGCGGCGAGATGAAGATGACTGCTGCGAAAGAAGTTCTTCAAAATGCGTTGAGCCGAATTCCGAACAGTGTGAACCTCGGTTTGCGAGTGTTTGGTCAGAGTTATTCGAATCTGGCTGATATAGATTGCCGCCAGACCTCGCTACTCGTCCCAATTGGTCAGCACAATCGTGGTGCCATTATCAAAAGTATTCGCCAGATCGAACCGTTTGGCATGACCCCGATTATGTTTGCGCTTCGCCAGGCCGCAGAAGAAGATTTTCGCGGAATAATGGGTCCGAAAACAGTGATTTTGATTACTGATGGAGCTGACACCTGTGGTGGCGATCCATGTGCTTACCTGACGATGCTGAGAGCTCATGGAATCAGAATGAAAGTCGATGTGGTTGGTGTTGACCTGGCGCGAGAGAAAGCAGCTCGGGAGCAACTGAAGTGCATTACAGCCGTTAGCCTTGGAAAATATTACGAGGCTAATTCATCCACTCAATTGATCGAGGGAATTGGACAGAGCGTCGACCAGGCGATCTCGGGCAGAGTTTTACCCAAAGAAAAATCGCCCGAGCAAAAACCGCCCGAACA
>JAFEAT010000018.1:87169-89059 GCA_018266255.1 Cyanobacteria bacterium SZAS-4
GGTGCCTGAATTAAAGGCCCCCGAACCAAAGCCTCTCGAACAAAATTCGCCTGGCACCAATGCAAAAAACACCGAGCCAAAACTCTAGACGAGTCGAAGCTACGACTGACTACTGAACTGGTGGACGCGCATCCAGTGACGACAAACTGATACGTTGCTGAATGGTGGCAGCGAGTCTATCTGAAACTTGACCGTACTCTCTGATGAGAATGTTTGGACAAAGTCCCAGCGCAAGAATCATTGCGCACATCGTCCACGCCAATGCTTGTTCCATTTTGGTGGCATCAGACAAATGACCAACCCATTTTGGTTGCTCTGGTCCGTAGAAAAGTCTCTTCAATAGCCACAACATGTAACCCGCTGTGAGTATGACGCCAGAAGCTGCAATCCAAATCCAGAGTTTCGCCATTTCTGCATCAGGGCTAACTTGCGCGACCCACGATGTGTAAGAGCCGTAAAACACGGCAACTTCGCCAACGAATCCTGACAAGCCTGGCAAGCCTAAGTTCGCCATCGCGCAGAACATCCAGAAGTAGAAGAGTTTTGGCATTTGCTTCGCCAATCCGCCACCAATTTCTGGCAGTTGTCGAGTGTGCGTTCGCTCGTAAACAGTGCCGACTAAAAAGAACAGTGCGGCCGAGACAATTCCGTGACTGAGCATTTGGAAGATGGCACCATTGATTCCAGCTGACGCCAGACAGCCAATTCCCAAGAGTATGAAGCCCATGTGGCTGACGCTCGAGAACGCGATGATGCGCTTCATATCTTGCTGCACAAGACACGCCATGGCGCCCCAGATGATGTTGAATGCGCCGAGAACCATGACCATCCAGCCGTACTTAATCATGATGATCGGGAAGAAGCCCATGCAGATTCGAATCAAGCCGTATCCGCCCATCTTGAGAAGCAGCCCGGCCAGAATCATTGATATCGGGGTTGGTGCCTCAACGTGCGCGTCAGGCAACCAGGTGTGGAATGGAAATGATGGAAGCTTGATGATGAAGGCGAGGAAGAATCCGAGGAACGCTATACCTTGCACTGCCGGCGGAAGCATTGGCGCGCGACGGCTCAATTCGATCATGTCGAAAGTGGCGGAATTTGGACCTTCTGTAGCCAGTTGGAAGTACAAGTACAGCAACGCAGCGAGCATGAGCACGCCACCAAAGAACGTGTACAAAAGAAACTTCATCGCTGCGTAGTCGCGTCTTGGACCACCCCAAATCGCGATCAAGAAGTACATCGGCACCAATTCGAATTCGTAGAAGATGAAGAACTGAAGCAGGTTGAGAGAACAGAAAACTCCCACTAGCGAGAATGTCAGCAGCATCAAAAAGCTGTAGTACAGTTTCGGTCGTTTCTCTCCGACTTTTTCGCTTGCGTACACAGCCAGCAACGTGACAACCGCGGTTAGAACAACGAGGCACAGACTCATGCCGTCAACACCGACGTAATACTGAAGCGGAAACGGCGTTGTAATCCACTGAACCTGGTTTTCGAATTGCAGATTCGGAACGCTCGGGTTGAATTGATAAGCCAACATTCCAGCCGCGATACACATCACTATCGTCGTGATTCTCGCAACTGTTTTGGCTGCGGCTTCGCTCGACAACATAATGATGAATGCGCCTGCGAGCGGCAAGAAGAGTAGAGCTGTTAGTAAATTTGGTGCTTGTGGTGTCATGATCCTGATAACGTCAGTGCTAACCGGCATCAAGTATATCGAGGTCAGCGCGCGTCTCTACACTAATTAAGTTGATGAAGTTTGAAAGTATTCGACGCCAACTCAACCATGAGAGCTAATTTCGGCGCTGGTGCGCGTCTTTTCTGTTGGAAACCGATCTGAAGAATTATTGAATCAAAGAATCTTTTCACACCAGTGAAACGTTCCTT
>JAFEAT010000018.1:89083-177679 GCA_018266255.1 Cyanobacteria bacterium SZAS-4
ACCAGTTCCTTGTCGCCAGAAGTTCTGCGGTCTGTCCTTAGTAACGCCGGTTGGATTGTCTTAACGCCCTTTCTAGTTGGGTTGACGATCATCCTTTTCGCTCGGCACTCGAAGCCGTTGTCAATGTGTCTCTCGGTAGGCGCGGTGATTTACGGTTTCATTCACTCGTTGTTGATCTTCTATGCGCTCAATCAACCAGGAATCACCGGTGGTGTCGTCGCTGACATGCCGTATTTCGTCTCGTCGTCTCTCAGCCTTCACGTCGGCGTGCTGGTTGACAACCTTGCGGCCATGATGCTGATCGTCGTCACATGCGTAAGTTTGCTCGTTCAAATCTACACGCATGGATATATGCGCGAAGATCCCGGTTACTCTCGCTTCTATTCCTACCTATCTTTATTCACTGGTTCGATGCTCGGACTGGTAATTTCGACAAACTTGTTCCAGATGTTTTTCTTCTGGGAGTTGGTCGGTGTATGCAGTTATTTGTTGATTGGATTTTGGTTCTACAAAGATTCAGCAGCCGCAGCTTGCGTCAAAGCATTCGTAATCAACAGAATCGGCGACTTCGGATTCTTGCTTGGAATCTTGATGCTGCTCGGGTTCACAGTCGGCTTTGTCAACGGTCAGCCGCAAAACCTCTGGGGGCAGACTCCACTGTTGTCTTTCTACGGTGCTGATGGTGGACCAGACCTGGCGGCAGTTCTGAGACGCGCTTACGACGTGCGCGCCGTTAGCTACTGGGGCTTCAACGGGCTTTTCGTCATGGCATGTTTGATGTTCATGGGTCCGATGGCCAAATCGGCTCAGTTCCCTTTGCATACTTGGCTTCCAGACGCGATGGAAGGTCCTACGCCAATCTCGGCGTTGATCCACGCTGCCACTATGGTTGCAGCCGGTGTGTATCTCGTTGCTCGCGCTTACCCAATCTGGGTTGCACCCGTCGAATTGCACTCGCAGCCAGCTCTGTTCGTAGTAGCAGCGGTCGGCTGTGTGACTTCATTCATGGCTGCCACCATCGCTATGAGTCAATTCGATATTAAGCGAACGCTGGCATGGTCTACGGTTTCGCAGCTCGGATATATGTTCGTCGGTCTTGGTGCCGGCGCATTTACCGGTGGTTTGTTCCACTTGTTCAACCATGCGTTCTTCAAAGCGATGTTGTTCTTGTGCAGTGGTGCCGTTATTCACGGTTTGCACGGTGAGCAAGACATGCGCAAAATGGGCGGCTTGAAGAAAGATATGAAGGGTACAGGACTGTGCTTCTTGATTGGATGTATTGCCATCTCTGGCTTTCCACCGTTCAGCGGATTTTTCTCGAAAGACGAAATCATTGCTTCTGCGTGGAATTTCAATCACTTCATCGGCGGAATGATGATTCTGACTGCCGGACTAACATCGTTCTATATGTTCCGGGCGTACTTCATGACCTTCTCGGGTTCGTATAGAGGCGGCGACGTCAAGCCTCATAACTCAGGCCCAGCAATGGTCTATCCATTGATTGCGCTCTCTCTGCCATCGATGCTTTCAGGATTTCTCGGCGCCAATCCAAATTCTTTCGCCAGCATCAACTGGAGCGGAGAAGAAGGCGGTGTCTTCGCAAATCCGTTTGGTAGCTTCGTTTATTACTTGCATCCTCACTTCGAAGGCATCAACGGCATCATCATGCTTGTCTCCGTGATCTTCGCGGCAGCGGGATGGCTCGTGGCTTTCATGATGTATCGAGAAGGAAAGCTTTCCTGGAATACAGCGATCGCCAACAGCAAGAGTCCATTGATTGGCGGCGCTTACCGCTTCTCGTTCAACAAATGGTATTTCGACGAGGCTTACACAGCTTTCTATAGCTTCGTTCTCAGGCTCTATAAGAACGTTTGGAATTTTGTCGATATGGTTATCGTCGACAACATCGTCAACGGCACCAGTCTAGTTACAGCTGCTTTCGGTCAATTTTTGAAATACTCTCAGACCGGTCGCGGTCAGTATTACGCTCTAGTAATATTCGGATGGGTAGCCGTGCTTACGTTAGCCGCATATTTCATAAAACCCTAATCATAAATCGAGCGCCGGCTTCAGCCGGCAAGGGCCGCCGGTTTCAACCGGCAAGAAAATTTTCTTGAGGAACTAGACGAATGTCCGACGAACCAAAACAAGACGAACACAAGGCTGATGCCCACAGCTCGGATGCCCACGGCTCCCATAGCTCTGACTCACACGGCTCCGCTCACGGCTCTGACGCCCACGCAGACGACCACGGACACGGGCACGGTCACGATGACCACGCCGTGCCAGCAGACGCCATCAAAGAAGGCAGCGTCTACGACACTGTTCTGTCCGGGCTAGCACTGCTGGTTGGACTCGCTTTAGTTGGATTAATTGTTTACTGGTGTGGCTTAAAACCCGCTGTTGTTGCCGAGGGAGAACCCGGCGCACATCACGAAGCGCAGCATGAAGCCCCAGCAAATTCAGAACCGGCGCCAGTTCACTAGCTCTCAATCTCGCGTTACGTCAAGAGATTCACTTGCCATCCGTATGCTATCTTTATACGCTGGGAGTTCTGTAATTGCACGCCCATAGCGAAGTCGCTCTAGCAGGCGGCGGAATCGCTAACAAAGTCCTGACATAAATTTGGTGAGGAGATCAAATGCAGGAAGTCACTATCGGAATCGCGGGAGCTGCCGGAGACGGTCTGGATAAGTCCGGCGACACCCTCGCAAAAACATGCGGCAGACTTGGTCTTCATGTTTATGCATATAACAGTTATCAATCGATCATTCGTGGCGGACACATCTGGCTGCGAGTACGCATCGGTGCAGAGAAGGTTTATTCACACGGCGATCATTTGAATGCCGTTATCGCCCTCAATCAAGATTCAATCGAGCGTCACGCTCCTGAAATCGAAGAAGGTGGCGTTCTAGTCTTCAATTCAGACAAATTCAAATGCGACCCATCGTTGGTCGGAAAAGGCGTGCAGGTGCTCCCTTTGCCGATGAACGAAATCACTGCTGATGTCGTCAAAGAGCACGGCGCATTGCAAGCAATCATGCAAAACACGGTTGCAGTCGGCGCTATTCTCGGTCTCGCCAATCTCGGTCTTGAAGAAGCAACCGGCGTTATGGCTGACACCTTCGCTCACAAAGGTCAGAAGGTTATCGACCTCAACGTCAGCTTGCTGAAAGTTGGCTACGACTACGCTAAGAAGAATGCCAAACCGTTCACATCTGAATGGACATTCTCCAAGAGACGTCGTCCTTTCATCACTGGCAACGAAGCAATCGCTTTCGGCGCCACAGTGGCAGGATGCAAATTCTATTCAGCCTATCCAATGACACCAGCTTCAACCATTCTTCACTGGATGGTCAACCACGCCAAACAAACCGGCGTCTGCATCAAGCAAGGTGAAGACGAAATCGCAGTGGTCAACATGGCAATCGGAGCCGGCATCGCTGGTGCTCGTTCTATGTGCGCAACCGCTGGTGGTGGCTTTGCGTTGATGACTGAAGCAATCGGGATGGCCGGCATTATGGAAGTGCCGGTCGTTGTCGTTGAAGTGCAGCGCGGCGGACCATCAACCGGTCTTCCAACCAAGACTGAACAAGCTGACTTGTATCAGTGCCTCGGCGCATCACAAGGCGAATTCCCTCGCATCATCGTTCATCCGTTCGACGTTGCTGATGCCTATCAAACAACTATCGACGTTTTCAACTACGCCGACAAATATCAATTGCCAGTCATCATCATGTCTGACTTGCTTCTCTCTGAGCATCCTGAAACAGTCGACACCGACCACTTCAGCCCAGATGGAAAAATCGATCGCGGCGAAATCGTCAAAGAATGGAACCCTGAAGAGAAGGGCAAATTCAAACGATTCAAGTTCACTGAATCCGGAATTTCACCACGCGCATTGCCTGGTACTCCTAACACAGTATTCGTCAATGCATCAGACGACCACGATGAAGAAAGCATCCTGATCTCAGACATGTTCACTTCACCACCTGTGCGTCGCATGATCATGCAAAAGCGCATGCGTAAAATGGAAAATCTGCTCAAAGAAATTCCAGCACCACAAGTTGGTGGCGCTAAAGACGCAGACGTCACGTTGGTTTGCTGGGGCTCCACATATGGTGTCGTCAGAGAAGCAGCGGAAATTCTGACAGCGCAAGGAATCAAGACCAACTATTTGTGCATCAAGTGGATTGTTCCTTTCCACGCTAAAGAAGTGACTGAAATTCTCACCAAAGCGAAGAAGAAGATTTCTGTCGAAGTCAACTTCACTAGCATGATGGCTAAGTACATCAAGGGCGAGACCGGTGTCAGCATGGATCACCACATCAATAAATATGATGGTGAGCCGCTCGAGCCACAGATGATCGTTGATGGTGTGAAAGAGTACATCGCCAAGAAACAGATTAACCTCGAGTTGAGCGAGATTGAAGCGAAAGAAATCGCCTATCACTACTTGCGCACTCACTACGCTGAAAAGCTCCGTCCAACGAAAGTCACACGTGAATCAGCTAATGGTCACGGTGAGCCAGTTTATAACGTGGAGCTCTCTGAACGCGCCACTGGAAATAAGGGCGGGACGATCAGAATCGGCACGATGACCGGGGCGACCTATTCATTCGAAAAACAACCTACCGACTAGTCGTTGCATCAGCAGAGTTTTTTCAAGAGGAAAAAAAATGGCAACTGTTATTGAACTTCCATTAGATACATACAAAGGACCAGTCGATCCAGACTGGTGTCCAGGTTGCGGCGACTTCGGTGTCTTGCGTTCAGTGCAAACTGCAGCTGGTCGACTTGGCATCAAACCAGAAAACCTATTAATCGTTTCTGGTATCGGTTGCTCGTCAAACTTGCCTGGTTTCATTCACGCTTACGGTGTACACAGTTTGCACGGACGTTCTGTTCCAGTTGCAACCGGTGCTCACCTGGCAAACACCGATTTGAAAGTGGTCATCACCGGTGGTGACGGAGACGGATATGGTATCGGCGTCGGTCACTTGATCCACGCGATGCGCAGAAATCTCGATGTCACTTACGTTGTAATGGACAATCAAATCTACGGTCTGACAACAGGTCAAACTTCACCAACAACTGGTATCGGCATGAAGACCAAGTCGACACCAAACGGTAACTTCGAGTCACCGTTGAACCCGCTAGCACTCGCCATCACTTCAGGAGCTACATTCGTTGCTCGTGGATTCTCTGGCGAAGCTAAACAGTTGGCTGAACTGATTCAAGCTGGAATCGCTCACCGCGGTTTCTCGTTGATCGACGTGTTCAGTCCATGCGTAACCTACAACAAGGTCAACACTTATCCGTACTTCAAAGAGCGCGTATATAAGCTGGAAGACGAGAATTGGGATGCAAGTGATTTCCACAAATCACTGGCGAAATCGTTCGAGTGGGGCGACAAAATTCCTCTCGGTGTTTTGTTCCAGACTGAGCAACCTATCTACGAAGACAGCGAACCTGCCTTCAAGGGTGGCGCACTGACCAAGCAACCACTTGGATTGGACAAGAAAGTCTTCGACGAATTGATCGAAGAAATGATCTAGGATTTCTTGAAACTGATTCGGCTGACTTTTTAGCCAATTAGATCAAGCCAAAAAACTGTAAAACCGTCCTCTAAATTTGGAGGACGGTTTTATGTTTTGGTGGCGGCATCTGTTTTGGTGGCGCGCCAGTGCCCGTGCCTAGAACGTAGCGTCCGCGTTGAAATCGAGTTGCAAACCTGATGCGACCGGGTGCGATTTCAGATTCTTCAACTTGAGCGCGGCGAAATTTTTCTTTCCATTCGGGAACAGCATAACTTCTTTGTTCAAGAACTCGAGGTGTAATGGCTTCAACTTCTGAATGCTTTTCACTACTGCGTTTCTCTCAGCCTTTTCGAGTAATCCATCATTAACTTGAGACCAGTCCAAATCGATGTCGTCAGGCAGCGGTAAGTCCATCGAGACGCTGTAGTCGAGTTTACTCTTGCTGAGCGAATCATTCGCCAGGATTTTGTAATTGACGATGCCAGAACCTACCAGGTGAGCAGAAGCTGACCATGGGCGTTTCTCCCATTTCGATGGACCTTTGACGATTGACAAGAGTCCGCCCTTTTCGATTGTGCCTTTTGCATCGGCGTCACCACTGGCGGTAAATTTGGCCACGCCGGCCGATGTCATTTCAATCTTGTCGAGTTTGGGATTGTGCAAAGTAATGCTTTCGACTATGGCATTTTTGTAGCGCCATTTTCTCTCTTCGAGCATAGTTTTGTTGATCGGATAGACTTTATCATCTGGCAAGTGTTCTTCGATCTGCTCCTTCAGTGCGGCTACCGGAATGACGATGCTGCAGTTCTTCAACTGAGCGCTAGTAGAGCCGTTCTTTGAGTCCACACTCAATCCGTTTACAGAAACGTCTGTTTTGTTAGAGCCAAAGAGATTTGAATTGCCGACAGAGAAATTGATTTTGCCATCGAGATCCACTCCTTTATCGATAGTCAAAATCATATTGCCATTCAAGTTCGACAGACCGAGTTTCATTGAGTTACTGGAAAATTTTGCTTGCCCTAACTTGAGAGTCATGGGCAATGTGCATGTGACACCTTCCTGGTCTTTCACGAGGTCCATAGACATGCCTTTCGTAATTGACAAAGTCGACCCGCCAGAAGTATCTAGAGTGAACCCGTGATTGTCATTGCCCCAACTGATTTGCTTCAGTTTTGCATTGCCGTTAGCCAGTGAGAGTTGCAAGTCACCGAATTTGCTGATTGCGATTGGACCCACCAGTGCGTCGCTGAGTTTCACATTTACGTCTTCGTGTTGTCTGTGCATCGTTATGTCAGCATTGGCTGCAGGCACCAGGTGTGGCGTGTTGAAATTCGTCTCCATGACGCCATCTTCGTTGCGATCTATCGATAGGTTGGCCGGCACGTTGCTGGGAAAATTCGCTAACAAATCTAGCTTAGTGTTGAGGATGTGCAAAACAGTTTTTTGCAACATCATGTCTGAAGCGAAGTGAATGGCTGGTTTGTCCGTTCCTTCTGTTTTTTGCCAAACAAATTTTTTCTCGTTCAGCACCACTACTTCAGCGTGGGCGTTTGATTTCTTTTCTTTGCCAAATCTGTAGACGCAGTCAACCAGGCGGATTGGCTTCTGACTCCCTGCAGCGGTTAATGTGACCACATGATTCTGGCGCTTCGCGTCGAAGACCATAATCATCGATCCACCATTAAAATCGATGTCGACTTTTTGCCCCCTATAAGTGTTTTTATCCGCGAAATTAACATCAACGACGCATTGCCCCGTGTAGTTAAATTCCGAATCAACAATTAAGTTTTTGAACGTGAGTGTCGAGTCTTTTCCAACATGAATGTGCTGTTTTCCCAACTCCATTGTTGAGTCAGGGCGCATGACCAGAGACGATTTCGCGATTTTCAGTTGTGCGAATGCTTTCTTCCAGTCGCCGCCTCCTTCAGCATTTACATCTTGATTTTCCAATACATTGAATAAGAATATGCCGATGGTGCGAACAATGTCGACGTCACCAGTGACGGTGCCCTTTTTCAAAACCAGGTTTAGTGGGGCAGGAATTCCATTGACTGAAATTGGTTGTGATGTCGTCAATTCACCGGTGGCATTTTTGGTGCTGATCACCTTCGGATCGTCGATTGGTAAAGTGAGCTTGAGTGTGAAAGTGGTATCAGGCGCGAAGGTCAGTTTCTTGTCGTGAACCATGAATGAGCCGCCGTTGAATTTGCCGGAGGCTTCCAGGTCGAAGCGGTCTGTAATAGCAGTGATTCGACGGATGACTGGATCTTCAACTTTGATGGAAATATCAGCTTTTACAGTTTGCTTTTGTGGCTTCACTTCCGCGCAGCCGGCGACAAGCAAGATGCAGGACATCAAAGCGACAATCTGCTTGGTCCAGTTTGCTGGAGAGATTTTGGAGTTGATGCGACGAGTTGCCGGACTGAAAGTGTTTGGCACCGTTGGGGTCTCTGTGAAGCTTAGTTTTGACTAGCGAACAGCAGAAACCGTTGTCGCGCTACTCTTTTCAAGAGCGGGCGGCTGTAGCGGTTTAACTGTGTTTGCCGTGAGAACAATAACAAAATCTGACGGAGCGTGCTCGTCTAAATTCACAACGACTGGAAACGACGAAAAATTAGGCACAGCGTCTTGCAGCTTCTGTGTCAGCAAATCATCTGCTTTGTAGCTGTTTTGGATTATTTGTTCATGTTGGCAGTCGCCCACATCGGCGCGCAAAACGTATTTTGTTTTGTAACCAGCGGCCCCGAGCACCTTCTCATAAGCGCGAGCGATTTTTTCGAATCCCCGAGGGTACTTAATCGTGAATGTAACAGGCTGGTCGTTGCTTGCGCCATCAGGGGTGGTGGCAGCATAGGCACTGTTGGAAGGTACTGTGGCAATTGAAACCGGTGTCATGGGGTTTCCAGCCAGACGGTTGAACACGACTGCAGATCCTTCGAAATCAGGCTGCCAGTAACTGCCGCCGTGAATGCAGGTGGCGTGACCAGGTAAAGTCGCCGAGACTATTTGGTTTGGCCTTATGTCTTTGCCGAAAGTCGCGATCTTAGCCATTTCTTCGGGCGATAGATCGGTGACGACGTACTGGTTTGCTAGCCTGAACAAGTCTGGCAATTTCAGAATTACTGAAGGCTCTTTGAACTTATTGGCCAACGCTCTCAAGAACCACTGTTGTCGCTCGGTTCGACCAATATCGCCGCGTGCGTCGTGGCGATATCGAACATATTCTTCCGCCTGAACAGGCGTCAATCGATGCACGCCAGGTTCGAGCGCGACGTGCAATCCACCGGCCCAGTCGTTGTAGTGCATTCGCTTTTCCACCACAACTTCAATCGGTCCCAACACGTCAAAAACCTTTCGCAGACCTTGCACGTCGATGACCATGTAGTGATCTATGTGTACATTGAAATTCTCTTCAACAGTTTCAACTGATAACTTTGGCCCGCCGAATGCATGTGCCGCGTTGATTTTGTCTACGCCGTGGTCGCCAGCTAGTTTGAGGCGGCTATCGCGCGGAATCGAAATCATTCCAACTTTTTTGCCTTCTGGGTCGAGGCTGACCAGAATCATGCTGTCTGAGCGCGTTCCGGTGAATCGTTGTGTGCCTCGCCCATTCGAATCGACTCCCATGAGCAGCACATTCATGCGCGAGGTCAGAGTTGGCAGCACAGTAATGTGTTGGGCGCTGGTCTGAATGTCTTTGCCAACTTGTTGGATCTGTTCGACTGTGGTGCGCGGAGCGGTAGCCTTCGTTGTCGGGCTCGAGCCGTACAGGTATTTGTTGCCGACTAGACCCAGGCAAACGCCGATTGCTGCCGCCAGCAAAATTTGCCCCGAAGTGACTGGAGCGTGGGCTGAGTAACGATTGTCTGCTGAGGGCTTCACAAGATTCTGCTTACAACCAGGATTTCACAATAGTAGCGCCTGTTAAGGCAACCTAAATCAGGGACCGGTCAAGTTTTCCCCAGACTTAACCCTCCCTTATCAATGGACTTTAAAACGTCTGATTGCCCTTTGATACGGCAAATTTATATGAAATTGGCGAAAAATGGAATTCAAGAGGAAGTGGGCGGGTGCTGAGCAGCCGTTCTTGCTACAATCGAGCCTACCGAATTAAGTCGGATTGCATCGGATTTGTCTTTCTTGAGTGGATATGGCAGCTGTGAGCTCTGTGGAACCGAATAAAGTGCAAGGACCAAGCGGGTTCCTGGAGTTGCACGGGCACATGCTGGTTGTCGACTATGGTCAGGTCTACATGGAGGGAAACCCTGTCGGGTTTCTCTTTGAAGACGGATATCTCAGCCAGTCTAAAGTTACCAAACCGATTGAAGAAATCCACGGTTGCGTGTTTCGGGGCATCGACGCAAACGGAATTGCTCTCGAATTGCCGACGGGAACGGCTGGACCGTCTGGTAAGTTGATTTACAACGGCGTCACTTTGAACGTCACCAATGGGCGCATCGGCACGCTAGATCACCGTTTGGTTGGCGAAATGGAAGACGACGGCACTGTCTACATCCGTGACGGTGTCAACAAAGTAGCGCGAGTTAAGTTGGATGAGAACAGCCAGCTGACCACACTGTTCGAAGGTAAGAAGAGCGACGGTGAGCCGTGGAAACATGAATTTGTTCGACCGCTTTATCGCAAGGATAAGTCTTACAGCGACAACGAAATCATTCGCTATTTCGCCGAGTTCGACAAGCTCAAAACAGCGCAGAAAAAGTATGTATGCGAAAGTATGAATATCTGGGCTGCGTCGGGTGTTTTGCAAGTGGTAAGAAAAAGCGAAGGCAATTGCATGCTCGGCAACGTCAAGCACGGTGCAGCTGGAGTCACCGGTGTGCGCACTGGATATGTCACCCTTGACCGAGAAGAATTCGAAAAGGAAATTACACTTTTTGCGAAATTCGGATCTTCAGCCGTTGTTTCGACGCGTTTCAAACCGTATTTGGAAGTGCGAATCAATTTAGTCGTGGCGCACGAATTTGGGCATCAACTCGAGTTTTGTCTTTCGCAAGCAACGCAAAATAAAATTCGTGATTTGTACGATGCACGTGTCAAGCTGTGCGATACAAAGCATCCGCTGCCTCCTGAGTATGAAGGGCTGTCAGAGTTACTGACACCACAGCAAGTGCCCGAGCGCCTCTTTATTTCGGGCTATGCGCGTTCGAGTAAGCATGAGTATTGGGCAGAGTGTGTCGCCGCATTTTCGGTCAAAGATAGTCGCGACTATTTGAAGAAGCTCGATCCTGAAATCTACGAGATTCTCCTGGAAGTAGTTACTAAGCCTGAGAATGTGATGAGAAGAGTCTTTTACGACAACGTTCTGGAACTGCAATCAAGTCTGCGCGTCGGCAATGAACTTACGGCCAATCTTATAAACTAGTATGTGTAATCGTTTGACGAGACTTGCGATGGTGGCGCTTTTGGTGTCATCATATTGCGCTCCGCTGACTACAATGGCGGCAGAAACATCAGGCCTGCAAGCTATAGACCCATCACAGGCCAAGATGGATAAAGCTCCTGCCAGTGCTGCACCGCCGCCAAGTCCTAACCCACTAGGTCGTGTTAATGGCACGCCGGTTTCTGGAAACAGACAGCCACCGGGAATTCAACAGCCACCGTATCCGGTGCAGCCGGGATATCCGTATCCGCCAGCGGGATATCAGTATCCGCCAGGCTATGGCTACCCGCCACAGGTTTATGCTCCGCCAGGGTATCCGCCGTCAGGTTACGCTCCGCAGGGCTACCCGCCTCAGGGCTACGCACCGCAGGGCTACCCTCCCCAAGGTTACGCACCGCAGGGTTATCCGCCCCCACAAGGCTATCCTCCTCAAGGGTACGCGCCGCCGCAGGGCTATGCGCCGCAGCAGCCGGGTTATCCTCCCCAGGGCTACGCTCAACCGCAAGGATATGCGCCGCAACAGGGCTATCCTCCTCAGGGATACGCTCCGCCTCAGGGTTACCCACAGCAAGCCGCCTACCCTCCAGCAGGATATCCACAAGGCGGTTATCCTCCGGCAAACGCTGCTAGACCACCTGTTTACGCACCGCCTGCAGCACCGGTTGCTGCCAGACCACCAGCGGGTTATCCAAGCGAAAACATGATTCCGGATTTTAACGGCAAAGCACTGCCAGCGGTGCCACCAGGCGCGTCTGGATCACCATCCGGCGGTCAGGGTTGGGCGACGAATGTTCCGGTGGCACCACAAGCTTCAGGCGATGAAGATCGAGTCATGAAGCTTGAACAAGCTGCGTTTGGATCCACATACCCAGAACACGAAGTCGAAGATCGCGTCGATCATTTGGAAAAAGAAGTCCTTGGCGCAACAACACAAGGCTCGATGTCCGATCGAATTTCAAAACTGGAAAGTAAGCTGGGCGGAGCCGGTGCATTCGGTCACACTGACAGTCCTTCATCTGGCAGCCGTGGGCGTGGCTCACGATCGAGCTCAACTGGCTCCCAGGATCGTTCGCAAAATAATATGATTGCTAGCGCAGCAACCCCGTCAGATAGTCAGGAAGTTCCGTTTCCCCAGGCGGCAGCTGCACAGAGCTTGCCTCCATCTGCTGAACAACAACCTATGGCTGCCGTTGCACAATCTTTAGGTGGCCTCAATACGCCACCGCCAGCAGTAGCAGGTCAACCACCGACACAAGTTGGTCAGATACCGCAACATGCTCCCGCAAAGTCTCTACCTCCACCGATTCCCTTGCCAAAAGCATCACCTGCGGTGCCGCCTAAGCATGAGAAAGCCAAGCCAAAACCGGCAGCACAAGCTCCAGCAAGAGTTGCAGTAAATGCGCCTGAAGTTCAAGCAGTAATCGATACGATTCCGTCAGATCCGAAAGCGGGGGATTACTTTTCAGCTGTAAAAAAGTTTGAAGGAGACACGGTTGCTCGTTGGACTTCATTTCCCATCACCATTAAGCTGCCGCCAGAATCGCCCGAATCGTGGAAGAAAAACCTTCAAGTTGGTATCGCTGAATGGAATCGATTCATTCCAGTGCAAGCTGTGTCTGGCCTGGAAAACTGCGACATCGAAGTGACCTGGGTGAACCACTTGTTGCCTGGCGTGCTCGGTATCACACGCCTGACGACGCCGAAGAAGGGCAGCATCCATGTTGAAATCTGGATGCTCAGACCAACTTTTTACGTTCAGGAAATACCAGAACACGCAGTGCAGGTGGCGTTCATGCACGAGCTCGGTCATGCGATCGGCATTTTCGGTCACAGCACAACACCTGATGATCTAATGGCCAGCTCAGAACTTTCGCTCGCTATGAAGGGAAAGGCTACGCCCAAGTCACTTACGCTCGAACCTCGCGATTTGAATACTCTGAAACATATTTACGATACTCCTGCTCTGCCCAGCAGCTTTCTGCTTCCGCAGCCGATCGAATGGTCTTTTCAACAAAAGATCTAAAGGAATTTAAGAGCAGGAACTTTTCTCCTTTAGTCGCGACACTAAAAGCAAGACCCGAGATCCAAGAACCAAGATCCGATATCCAAGGATCCAAGACCCGAGATTCGAGATCCACGTCTTACTCTTCTATTGGAAAACAGAAAATGAAAAACCTACTCGTATTAGGATTCGTCGCTTCGCTGATCACTTCAGCTTTTGTTGGCTCTGCCGCACTCGCCAATGATGCCGATGATGCCGCAAAGAACGCTCGCCGTGCTGAAGGGCAGGAAATCAAGGCCGAGCGCGACGCCGCTAGAGGCGATGTTAATGGTGCTGCAAGGCATGAGAGAAATGCTCGACGCGACGAACATAAATCGCGCAAAGAAGAGCACCGCGCCATCCGAAAAGGCGAAACTTATTAAGTCGCTGGCGTGAATCAATTTAAGGGTAGTCGAGCGATCGACTACCCTTTGATTTCACTCACTTTTGATTTCAGTCTATCGAGTTCATCACAGTTTGAACTTGAGCATTCCGTCCGCAGTAGCATCTGGAACGACAAACGCCGATGGCGTGCCTGGCTTCTTCTTGCCGTCGCCCATAACAATGATGTTGTCTACGAACGGTGAACGATAATCACCGCTAGCGGTGCGTGAGATATCCGTCAACGTCGGTACGTCATCGATTGTCTTGTATGTGAAAGAGAATTTCGGAGTTTTGTTATTCATCAACGCGACCAGAGATTCAACCGGCGTAAAGTCTGAATTCGATTGCAGGTTGCTCAAATCGTTGATGCCAACGACGTTTCCGGCTTGGTCGAGAAGTGGACCGCCAGAACTTCCGTGCTGAATGTTGACACGTGCATTCAACATAGGCTTTTTCAATTCTGCCTCTGCTTCTTCACGTTCTTTCGGCGTCATGCCAGCCATTACTTTCTTGGCATTAGTCTGCACTTCTTCGCTTTCCGCGTTGAGAACATCTCGTCCTGTCTCAGCCATGCGGAAATAACCAGGTGCTACATATAGTGGATCCCATCCATCTGGATGTCCGAATGCCCACACAGCTTGATCTGGTTTCAAGTCTTTGCTGCTGCCCAAGTGCAAGGGCTTCAAGTCTTTTGGCAACTCGCCATCGATGTGAACGATTGCCAAATCGTTGACGTCATCGAGCGCTGTGATTCTTGCTTTGTGTTCTTTGCCGTCTGCCGTTATTACTGACACATGCCTGTTGCCGAGCACCACATGCGCATCGGTGGCGAAATCGCCTTTGTCGTTAATGGCGAATCCGGAGCCTGTGCCGTCATCTACTTTGATCTTAGCCATCGACGGTGCGACATCTTCGTAGAGTTTGCGTGTCACTGCGTCAACTTCTGGTTGCTGTTTCTCTGATGACTGCGGCTCAAGCGCAGGCTTAAGCTCATGAATGATCACATCTGGCATCCGCGTGCCTCCTCTTGCCTTGCTCACTAGAGTAGGGATATGCGCACGTTCGAACAATCGGGAAATTACGGCAGATCCGAAGAATTTGACGAAACCCTGAAAGTGAAACAGAATAAGCTTCTCTGCGGATGAGTTGCTCGCGGAATGTTACTCATTGTCTGAACCGACTGTGCGATTGAGCACCCGCCCGGTGTTGACTTGCACAGCTTGAAGATCGAGTCGCGGTACAATGGGCAAATGCTGAATATGCCAACTGCTGAACATTTGAGACTCGTCCAACTTGGAAATAAATTCGAGTATTGGACGATGCTATGGAATTTGCTTAGTTGCGCGGTACTGTCGTTCGCTATAACTTTGCATCCATCTACTGTCATTCAGGCAATGTCAGTTGTCGCGTTTATTCATTTGTTTGCGTCTGTTGTGGTGCTTTCTCAGATCACAGGAATCGATCGCAATCGCGAGCACTTTGCTCTGAAAGCAATTTCGCTCGGATATGGCGCTGCCACTCTCTACTTATTAGCGAGAGCAATCATCGGCTTACTGGCTGGTAAACATTTCGATGATAATTACGTTGGGATATTGTGGCTGGGCATGACGTATTTCGTCATGTGGGCATTGTCTTGGAATAAACGCCGAGTCGGTCATGCGTTACAAAACCAAGTGTTGATCCACGTTTCAGACATGAATCGCACCGACGCATTTGTTGCTTTAGCGGCAGTATCGGGATTACTACTTTGCGCATTCTGTGATTTTTATTGGGCTGATCCGCTATCCGCTTTAATCGTAGTGGGTTACTGCTGCGAAGAAGGAATAGCCGCATGGAAAGCCAGCATCGAGCACGCACGAATCGGCGAACTCGAGTACCAGCAATCCAAACGCGAACAAGACGAACAGCGCACCAAGCTATAATCTAAGACGTTGTCTTGCGTCTTATCTGATCCATGAATCGCATGTGTTGGCGTCACGAGTGAGTCGATCTTGCGTGGCGGTATCTTCGGCTCTGCCCGAAGTGCGACGAAAACGATCGCCCAGTCCTCGCAAAAAGTTTCTCGCCTTGTCCTTTTGTGCTTGAGAGCTGCTGCTTTTGGAAAGGTCTGAAATCGCCATGTTCATTGCGGTTTCCAGGTCAGACGCTTCATGATTCAGATTCTTCTTATTGACCGGTGCAGCGAGATCCGCCATTCGCTCGTAGTCACCTTTTCCTAGCTTATGGCAGTTCTTTGACGAACTGTGCGAGCGGTTCGGCGAAGGCTTTCGGGTTGACGGTGGAAACGTCGTTGTGATTGCAGCCCTTGAGCACGACCAACTTTTTCGGCTCGCTGGCTTCAGCAAAATTCTTGTAGCCATGTTTTATCGGTACCACTACATCCTGGTCTCCGTGCAGCAACAGCACTGGCGGGTGAGGTGCGTGCAAGTAGCCGGCGTTGTCCATTTCAATTCCACTGAAGGCAATTGCCGGATAGAGGTTCAACCAGAACAATCGATCTTTTGCTGCCATCGTCAGTGAGGCAAATGCCGATTGCAAAATGATGGCTCCGACTGGTCTATTCTTCGCGATGTAAGTGGTCACTCCGCCGCCTAGCGATTCGCCATAAACAATGATGTCTTTTGGTTGATAGTGCATAACGTTGCGCACGTAATCGTAGACCGCAAGCCCGTCTTGTTTGATTGCGGGAATCGTTGCTTCGCCCGTGCTCGATCCGTAACCTTCGTAGTCGTAGAGAAGAACGGAGCAGTTTGCCTCTAATAATGGTGCAATGAGCACGATGCGATGATCTATGTTTCCGCCGTTTCCGTGGCTGACGATGATTATTTTCTTTGCGTCTTTCTTTTGGAATAACCAGCCGTCCAGTTTTTGACCGTTGCCACTAGGGATGGTGACATCGGTTCGTTTGGCATTTTCGGCTGATTCGATTTTTGCGACGATCTCATGGATATCCATATGATCTTTGAACGGAAAGAAAACAAGGTAGTTATACAGACCCATCGCGCAGATCGGTGACAAAGCGATGTACAGAATGAAAAGCTTGACCAGGTCGAACTTCGTGACGGTCATTCTCCAGCGCACTTTCTGTTTTGGTTTTTCACTGGATGACTTCAATTTTGTAAGCATTCCTACCTCAATTCTGCTCGGATTCTACAACCCTATGAGGTTTGAGCCAAATTATCCAGATTTGAGCAAACAGTTTGCTAACTGTTGGATTTAAAGGAGGTGACGCGGCGTCACACCGAATTCCAGCGGTTTTACTAGATTTGAGAAGGCAGCGTCGTCACCTAAATTCCGGCTGCTCCATCAAATATAAGGTGATAGCAGCGCACTTTTGAACCGCCAGGAAACGGCGGAAACCCACCCATCCGTCCCACCATATCTCGAAGATGCATTAGTGTCGGTTCGCTGATAGGGATGCCTGAATTGTGGCGCTCTGGTCCTGTGTAGGGCGACATGTTGAATATTGTGCCGTTTGGATTAATTATCACGTGCAATGCTGCAGCGCCAGGCGTACTGCGAAGCTCCTTAGCACGCGCGGCAAACGTCTCTTGTACAGCCTGAAACCAGAGCTGCCACTGTGGACCTAGATATGGATCTCTTTGTTCTTCCGCGAGAGCGTCCCACCACTTCACGGGAATCTGAAAAGCTGGGTCGACCATGGCGGGGCAATGACCTGCATCCACTATGATTGTAGGCTCTCCGCTTCTGCGACCGTTAGTTACGCTCGCGATTGGTATGTATGAATTTGCCATGCCGCCGGCCACTGAAGCCATAGCTAAAAATGCTCCGCCTAAATGAGATTTTAGTCCGTGATGCGCACTATCGGCGGTGGCTGTTTGGGATTGGAAGTTTGGATTATTTTGCTGTTCCCACTTAAGTACGGCATTCCGAAAAGCTGGAACTGAGGCAGTTTCCAGATTCATAGTCGCCGTCGCCTGTAATGGATGCTGTTGCTGTGAGTCTATTGAAACTTCGGCAGGCAGCACTCTGTTGTTGAATCCATTGCCTGAACTGTTGTTGTTGTTGTTGTTGTTGTTGTTGTTGTTGTTGTTGTTGTTGGGCGACGATGACGTGTCACCATTGGCGGTAGCATCATTTGCAGTTTCGGCAGCAGTCGGTCGTTTGACTCGAAAACTCTCCTCTGCACGAACGGTGATCAAGTTAGTCAGTTGCGACGTTAGTAAAAGGGAGCACCCGATGAATAATGCGAGCTTACGTCGTTTCATATTTCGCCCTGCTCTCTGGATAAAACGACTGTAGCTGACTGCTGTGCATTATTCGTGTATTGCCAAGGGGCGTACTTATACTATTTTGATGGGGTTGGGCATATTAGTAAAGTTCGGTCAGGCATAGGATTCTCCGCAATGGAAAGCACGACAGAGACGCTCATTTGGGACTCTTACCTCAAAGCTGCCGCCAAAGCAGTTGAATTGTCGCAGTACAGCGACGCCGAAAAGCTCTTTCAGAAGGCGCTAGTCGAGGCTGAGACTGCCGGAAAGGAACGCGGCGATGGCAGCACCGATGAGGTTAAAGCTGGCATTATGATCTCGCTGGGCGACCTTTATTGGACGCAGGGCTGGTACGCCGAGGCAGAGCAGGTCTATCAAGCCGCGCTGAAGTTGCGAGAGAAGAGCAGTGGCGCCGATTCGGTCGGTGCGGCGGAGTGCCTGAACAAAATTGCCATGGTTTATCGTGCGCAGGGTCGCTACGCCGAGGTCGAGCCATTCTTCCGCAAGGCTTTAGCAATTTATGAGACAGTCGCTGATCCAGATGACTTGAATGTCGCCAGCACATTAGAAGGATTGGCAGATTTTTACAAAGCCCACGGCAAATACGCCCAGGCTGAACCACTTTTCCAGAAATCAGTGTCGATTAGAGAACGCGTCCTCGGTGAGTTGCATCCGAGCATCGGTAATGACCTGACAAACCTTGCCCTGGTCTACCACGCGTCTGGTAAATACGACGAAGCCGAGCCGCTTTACGAGCGCGCCTTGAAGATTGCAGAAGACAACTGGGGGGCGGAGCATCCGAGTGTCGCCACCGTATTGAACTACCAGGCTGAACTTTATCGAATGAAGAGCAAGTTCGAAGACTCTGAAAAAGTGCATTGGCGCGCTTTGAGAATTCGCCAAAACACTCTTGGTTTGGAGCATCCAAGCACCGCGCAGAGCTTGAGCAACCTTGCACTTCTATTCCATTTGCAATGCAAATATCACCAGGCTGAGCCACTGTACAAGACTTTGCTGGAAATTCGAACCAAAGATTGGGGACCAAATCACATGCACGTTGCCGAGATTTTGAATAATCTCGCCGAGGTGTATCAAGACCAGGGCAATTGTGCGGAAGCGGAACCACTCTATTGGCGCGCTTTAACTATTACTCAAGAGAATCTCGGGCAGGAGCATCCGAGTGTCGCGAAAGCACTGCGCAATTTGGCCGAACTCTACGAAGAGCAGTCAAATTTCGACGAAGCCGATCGTCTCTACAAGTGGGGCTTGGGTATGAGCGAGTCTTTGGGAACGGAAAATCCAGACGTCGCAGCCCTTATGTCGCGTTATGCGGCACTGCAGAAAAAGATGATGGATCATGAATACGACGAAGACGCCGACGACGCACCACCCTGGAAAGATCCCATCAACTAATGAAGCGCCGGCAAGGGCGGCGATATCAGTCCCAACGTTGATCGATCGTTCCGTCTTTTAAGTGCCAAATACAATCAGCTGATAATTTTTCGAGGAAATATCGATCGTGGCTGACAACGATCAACGCTCCTTGATATGCACTTAACGCCTGCTCAAAACACTCAATAGTTTCCAGGTCGAGATGGTTGGTAGGTTCGTCCATAACCAGCAAATCCAGTTCAGAAGCCATGAAACTCGCGAGGATGAGTTTGGTCTGTTCGCCTCGACTGAGGACGCTAACGTTTTTGAATACATCATTTTTTGCGAACTGAAATCTGTGCAGAAGAGTGCGGATATCGCCATCTGATTTGACACCATCTGATTTAAATCTATTGTGCACCATATTCGATGCCTGGTCTGAATGTTTTGCAACCAGCAATTTGAAATATTCGAGAACAGTTTTCTCGCTGCTCTCAAATGCTTCGTGATTTTGCGGCAGATAGCCCACCCGCAGACCGGGCTTGCAGGTTAGCAAACCAGCACTGGGATTCAGCTGCTCGACGATGAGTTTCAGCAATGTCGACTTGCCGCTTCCATTGTCACCAGTAATTGCGATGCGCGCGGAACCCACGACGACAAAACTCAAATCACGCAGAATAAGTTTATGGTCGCTCTCGAATCTCACATCACGCGCTTCAAGCAAATTGCTTGCATACTGAAGATTTCCGGCTAACGAAAACTTCGGACGTTCAGAGAACCTCGGGCTGTCTATCTTTTCCAGCTCGATAATCCTTATTAGCCGTGCCTCTTGCGCTTTGGCTTTGGCTGCAACTTTTTTAGAACGCCCGCGCAGGTAATCATTTTGTGTGCTCTTCTCTGTAGCCAGCGCTTGGTCTTTAACGGCGCGAATATCTTCCGTCAATCGCTTGATTTTGATTTGTTGCTCTTTGAATTGCCGGAACTGTCGCTCTTCATCCTGCTTCTTTCGTTCTTTGTACCAGCTGTAATTTCCTGAGTAGCTAGTGATGCGACTGTTTAAATGATCGATTTCAAGCGTGCGAGTCGTGACGCGGTCGAGAAACATTCGGTCGTGTGAAATGACTATGCATGCCGATGTTGTTTGCCTTATGCTCTGTTCTAGCCATTCCCTGCCTGTTCTATCTAAATTGTTTGTCGGCTCGTCGAGCAACATCACGTCCGCTTTTGTGAGAAGAAGACGCGCTAAAGCAACTTTTGTTTTCTCGCCACCACTGAGTGAGTTGATGTTACGCTTCAGTTCAATTGTGGGAACATTCAAGGCGCTTAAAGCTTCCTCCAGATGTTCTTCAACCAAGTAACCTCCGCTTTGTTCGAATTTATCGAACACTTCTGCATAGCGCGCCGAGCACCATTCGCCTTGTTCATAGTTCTGTAGCTGGTGTTCGACCTCGGAAAGTTCACGTCGTGCGTCATACCAATCTTGCGCAAGATAGGTTCCGACATTTATTTCTCCAACATCGTCCATGTGCTGTGGAAGGTAAGTAATCGATGGCTTGCCATGGGTGTAAACATGCCCATTGTCGGCGTCCTGAATACCGGCGATGATTTTCAACAGCGTAGATTTGCCGCTGCCGTTAGCGCCCACGACACCAACCTTTTCTCCGTAACCGATTTCTAAATCGACTTCGTCAAACAGCAAAGTTTCGCCGAAGTATTTGCAAATTTTTGATAATCGCAGCATAAAAATTCTCCTGTTGCCGAATGTTGGCTCGGGATGGCGAGCTGATCTGTCACCGTTGGCGGTGTCAAAGCATCTGCAAGCAAATGTTCTAAAACCATCCAACAGCAAGGATGCGAATGCACTTGCGCGTTCGATGTTTCGGCTAACTAATGGGCTCAGCTGTGCTGATTCCCAAAAGCTGTATGTGCAAAGTAATTCTATGAATGACTATAGACACATGACACAAAACAATGACGCGACAGGCCAGACCGATTCACTTCAACCAAAGTGAACTATTTCCTGAAACCTGCTTAGCGACTTGCTTTATCTATCATTGTCGTTTGACCTTCGTGAAGAGAACTGGCGACCGCCAGCACAACTTTATGACTTAGAAATTCAATATACCTCAACGCATCTTGGAAGTCAAAATGCGCAGTTTAAATTCGAGCTGTTATTTTGCCAATCAAACTCTCCATTTGCAATTCAAGCACGCATTTGGCCAGAACCAGCGTCTCAATTCGCTAGAAACGTTTCGTAGAGCCACATCCAAATAACGGCAAGAATCGCTCCAGCTGAAGCATGATAGAAGCCCATGAAGATTTCGTCTCGATAAGCTTCAACTGTCGCCACCTGTTCGACCTGAGCCCAGTGCATTGCCAGCCAGATTAGAAATGTCACGAAAAATCCAAGAGAAAAGGAGTTGACCGTCATGGCTAACGCATCTTCTTTCGTTAACTGCGGTTTGTCAGGGTCCGGATACATTCCGCTGGTCGCTTCGGATGCGGGTTAAACTGTGGCGGTAGCAGCAGGGGCTACTTTCACGGTTTCTTTCACTTTCTGGCGCACGCCCTCACCTGCAAGCAATCCGCTGCTTGCGGCCTGACCTACACCGCGTGTCCAGCTGCTCGAATCGCCAATGATGAACAAGTTTGGAATTGTTGTTTCCATATTCTTGTTGACGGTAATCGAATCAGGATAACTCTTGCATTCCGGTGCGTAGAGCAATGTGGAATCATCGGCCACACCAGGGCAAATCTTGTTGAGCGCGTCGAGATATTCGACGATACCTTCCAAGATGCGATGCGGATAGGCTAGTGAAATATCTCCACATTCAGCCTCTAGTGTCGGTTTGATCAAATTATTGGTTGTTGATTTAGTTCTTCGTCCTGCACGAAGATCTCCTAATCTTTGAATCAACGGTCCACCACCCGCTAGCATGTTAGCGATCTTTGCGATCGTCTGCGAATACAATTGCGGATCTTTGAACGGTCTCGTGAAGGTTTTTGATACCAGAACTGCGAAGTTGTTGTTCTCTGACTTCTCGTACATTTTCGAGTGTCCGTTGACCAAAACGTAATCGCGATGGTTTTCGGGTGTGACGAATCCCTTTGGATTGGAACAGAAGTTGCGCACGACGTCGTTTGATTGTTTGCTTCGATAATATAGCTTGGGTTCGTAGAAGCGTTTATCTACTTCTTCGGTGAAGAAACAGCTCGTTTCCACGCGCACGCCGATGTCGACCTGCCCTGGATAAATATCTAGCTGTTTATAGAATTCTTGCTGCGTCAACCACGTTGCGCCACCACGACCGACAGACAAAATGCAGAAGTCGAATGTATCTTGCGCTTCGTCTTCTCCGGGTTTGCGATATCTCGAATGTTGAACTAAGAATTTCTCGCCTTTGCGCGCGACTGAGTCAACTTTAGTGTCCCAGTGGAAATGTATGTTCGGTCCGTTATCGATGATTTCGTCGAGAATGCTTGAATTGATCGCTGGCGCATTGTCGGACCCGCAGTGGAGCAGTTCTTGATAGTGGTAGACCATACCCGCCATCGTCGCTTTCTTTTTGATCCACTCTAAGTCGTCGCCGTTCGGACTGACGACCGGAATTTCGCATGGTGCATGGTCGAGAATAGTCTTTCGAATTGTGTCCAGGCGCTTCTGCAATTCCTGCTGTCCGATCAGGTCATAAAGGCGACCGCCGATGACCGGTGACGCGGATAAAATCACTTTGAAGTCGTTCCAGCTGCCTGCCGATTGCCCCGGCGCGCAATAGCTGCATGCTTTCGGAGGGCAAACAGTCAGCTTGCCCTGGTCGATGGGGCAGGCATATCGCTTCTCGTAGACTGGTCCGACGTCGAAAACGTGTACTTCAACGTCGGCTCCCGCTAATTCCTTTAACGCAAAGAGACCTGACGCACCCAAACCTACAAGAGCTAGTTTTTGCATTACCTCTTACTTTTGACTGTTAGTCGAAACTAATTTAACTTCAAGACCTGACTGGCGCCCAGCGCTCTGACATTGAGAGGCATTTGTGGCGCATTTATCAATATAACATCGATTAGCGGCTTTGAAGCCGTTTTCTGGGAAAACTAAACGAATCTCAACGTCGGGTAAGCTCGCATTAGCCGCGTCTCACGGGCTTTACGGCTTAAGAGCTCCCCTGCTCACGGTAATTTCACAGCAGTTTGATATCGTGCGTGGTGGCATTACCTAGTGCTGAATCGCAAATTTGCTGCTTGTTTGCATGTGGCATTTGAATTTCAAAATAAGTCTTGCAACAAATTAGATGGCGCTGGGTAGTCAATGATTTCTGGTCTGTACAATACGCTCTGCTATCATTCGACTGATTAGAATGATTTGACTCACTTAAATGATTCATCGTTCTCAGTTCCAATGTCCTCAAAACGTCCGATATCCTCAAACGTTCCAATGTCGTCAAACACCTCGCAGCCCAAAACAGAGTCTCAAGGTTTCGTGTCGAAACCAAAGCAGAAACCTGGACACAAGACTTACTGCCCCGTGCAGCTTGATGTACAAGAAGCTCTATCTTTGCTTGGAACAGATCGTCTTGTTCTCGCGATTCACGATCAAAGTTTTCCAAGTGCGGCAGATGAAGAAGTAGGCAGAGGATCTGCCTACACAGATGGTGGCACCAAATTCATTCACTTCGTACGTTCGTTGGGTTTTACTGGAATACAATTTGGCCCACAAGGAAAGACGTCCCAAGGAAATCCATCACCTTATGATGGAACGCTTTTTTCCAAGAGCGAATTGTCGATATCGCTGAAAGCACTCGCGGAAGGTTCAGAATGGTGCGGCTTGTTGGATATGGCAACCGTGGCTGCGCTTGTTGCCGAATGCCCGGCGTCGAAACCGGAGACACAAGGTTGCTTCGACTATAAATATGCCTGGCATGCACAACAAGCAGCGTTGAGAAAAGCATTCACCAAATTTATGAATAGTGAGCGCGAAGTTCCTCAACTGTGGAATTCATTCAATGAGTGGACTGAGGCTCAACGCAGCCTCGGTGAAGACTGGTTGTTTCGTGATGCGATTTTCGAAGTGCTAACGATCGAGTATGGCACGGATGATTGGCGGCGTTGGTCAGATTTGGATAAACGACTTTTTGCGCCCGCACCTGGCGACGAGTCTGCAAGCCAAGCGCGAATAAGTGATTTGCGTGAACAGTGCGGCGACGAAATTCGATTTTATTTCTTCTGCCAATTCGTCGTTCATTTGCAACATACAGCATTGCAGCAGTTCGCAGCAGACATTGGTCTGCGCTTGTATGGTGATTTGCAAATCGGTTATTCGTCGTGTGACACCTGGAGTTGCAGACATTTATTTTTGGATGGTTACTTGATGGGTGCTCCACCGAGTAGAACCAATCCCGATGGTCAACCTTGGGGCTTCCCTGTCCTCGACCCGCGCCAATATTATGCCGGTGAGAACGAACCCGGACCCGCGCTGAGTCAATTTACAAGTCGAATTCGAAAAATGCTGCTCGAATTTGACGGCATTCGATTAGATCATCCGCATGGTTTGGTCTGTCCATGGGTTTACGACAGCACTGCTGCCAATTCGCTACATGCGGTGCAGTCTGGTGCTCGATTATTTTCTTCGCCGGGGCTGCCAGAACATTCGGACTTGTCGAACTTTGCCATCGCTGAACGTGAACAACTTAATCCCGATCCGCAGACGCCGCGCTATGCAGACAATTGGGTTGTTGAATTGCGCGACGATCAAGTCAAACGTTTCTCGGTTCTGATAGATCTTGTCATCGACGTGATGGCTAAACAGGGATCACCCGCGTCTGACGTCGTGTGCGAAGTACTGAGCACCTGCCCGTATCCCTTACAGCGTGTGATGGAACGCCATGCGCTTGGACGTTTTAGAGTTACACAAAAGGCCAGTTTGACGAATACCGCTGACGGTTATCGAAGTGAAAATGCGCAACCTTCTGATTGGATCATGGTTGGAAATCACGATACAAAACCAGCATGGCGAATAGTGAACGAGTGGAAAAAGTCAGGCGAAATTGAAGCTCGTGCAAAATATTTGTCTGAACGGCTGGAACCAAATCCCGAGCTTAGAGCCGCTCTGGTTGCTGATCTGGTCGCAAGTCCGAATCGACTCTGCGAAGCGATGTTTGCCGATCTTTTTGCCAGTCCAGCGCGCAATGTTTCAATTTTCTTTCCTGATTTGTTAGGAATGAGTGATGTGTACAACGAGCCTGGCACCGTAAGTGATACCAATTGGTCGCTGCGTGTTCCTCACGATTACGAAGAGAAATATCACGAGCGTGTTAGCTGCGGTCAAGCTCTTTCGCTACCGCGTGCGCTGATAATGGCTCTGCATGCGCGATATCCAGAGCCTTCGCTCGAAATTCAAAATCTTATGGAGCGAATGCGTACTTTTTCTTTTCAGGCTGAATGATTTTGCACTGGGGCATCGCTGCCTTGAATTTCTCTAGTTCTGCTTGACTCAAGTGATTGCCGAACACCTGTAGGTGGCTCAGGTGCTTGAGATTTGTTAGTCAGGCAGGTGCTCCTGCGTAATCACTTGCTTCATTTAAGATTGCCAGGGCTGTTTTGTCTAGATCGAGTTTTGTGGAGGCAATCAATTCTTCCAGCTGCTTTTCGTTTGTTGCGCTTGCAATTGGAGCTGTTACAGTTGGTTGCGCCATCAACCAGGCCAGTGCCACCGCTGATGGTGTCGAGTCAGTCGCTTTCGCCACTTTCTCTAGTGCCGCCACGACTCGAAAGCCACGATCGTTTATGTATTTCTCGACGCGTGAACCGCGGTCGCTCTGCGCCATATCTTCTTTCTTTTTGTACTTGCCTGAAAGAAATCCGCTGGCGAGTGAAAAGTATCCGATCACTCCGATGTTCTCTTTCGCACACAATGGAGCAAGTTTCGTTTCGAACTCTTCGCGTTCCAACAAGTTGTATAGAGGCTGCAAACTTTCGTAGCGAGGAAGCTTCATTTCGGCGCTGAATTTTAGTGACTCATTCAATCGTTCTGGTGTGTAATTCGAAGCGCCGATAACACGCACTTTTCCTTGTTTGACCAAATCAGCATATGCAGTCAGTGTTTCTTCGACCGAAGTGGTTTCGTCGTCTTTGTGCGACTGATACAGATCGACGTAATCAGTTTTGAGACGCAACAACGACGCATCAATCGCTTTCGTTATATAGCTTTTGCGCAGACCGCTTTTGCCCGGTCCCATCTCCATGCCCACTTTCGTCGCTAATATGACTTGATCTCGATTCTTTCTGTCTTTAAACCATTTGCCAATCAGCGTCTCGGATTCCCCGCCTTGATTGCCTGGCACCCATGTCGAATACATATCGGCTGTGTCTATAAAGTTGAGCCCAGCTTCGAGACAACGGTCGAGTAATTTGAACGATAGTTTTTCGTCTGTAACTGTCCAGCCGAACACATTTGCACCGAAGCACAATACTGAAACGTTGAGTTCGCTGTTGCCGAGCTTCTTTTGGCGCATCTGCTGTTCCTCGCTGAAGGCGGAGTGAAATAGTATTGAAAGTGGATTGAAATTGTAGCAGCCATGACCTGCTTATAATGCGCAAATAGCGCGTTTACCAGCCTCTCGGATGCTGATATTCAAGTCTTATAAAAGCGACTTTCACGCTTAATCTTAAACCTGCCAAAAATCCTTAGTTGAGGGATAGCTTTTCGTACAAAGTTTTGGTAGATCTAAGTAATGGAAGGTTTCGCATCCTTCCGGTTTAGGTCAATACGTTTGGAGGCATTCCTAGCGACCATCCTAAGCGAACAAAAAAATTCGAATTCATAAAACAACACCAGCGCACCAAGCTGGATGAACGACGTTTTAGGGCAGCTGCACGAACTTGTGGCTGCACTGTCGTTTTTGTATTTATATTCCAACTGTTCCTGTATAGCACCGCAGGCGGTGCAATGTCTTTCTGCGTATCGAGTCGAATTTAAGGTCCGCGATCACCGTAATTTATTCGTATGTGTCACTGACCTCGATGACGTGTTTTAGTGACATGCTAAACCCGTCATGTTCTAGATTAAGAGACCTATTTCGATTTAAAAGATCGGACCTCGAAGGCTGCTAAAATGTGCCTCGCAGTATTTCTCAAGGCAGGTTTATTTTGTTTCGAGTATCAAATTTTTTCAGCCGCACGGCGATTGCAGGCACTCTGGGCATCGTTTCAGCCCTTCTAATTCCGGCTCATTCCGCGGAGCAGAGCAAGGACGGCATAAACGTTGCCAGTATGGACAAAACTGTCGCCCCTTGCCATGACTTCTTCCGGTACGCCGACGGTACCTGGCTGAAAAACACGCCTATTCCTGACGATTATGCGAACTGGGGCATTTTGAGCGTTATTAACGAACAGAATCTCAACCGCGTTCACAAAATTCTTGAAGATGCGGCTGCCAAAACCGATCTTGCTCCAGGAAGTGTTGAAAAGAAAATCGGTGACCTCTATTTCAGCGGCATGGACAGCAAGAAGATAGAGGAAGCGGGTGCCACAGTGTTGAAAGCCGAATTTCAACGCATCAACAACATCAAAGATACAGCCGAGCTGCAAGCTGAAATAGCCAGATTGCATCCGTTCGGTGGCAATGACCTATTCAAGTTCTCGGCTGACCAGGACTTCAAAGACAGCACTCAATATATTGGATCAGCCTGGCAGGGCGGATTAGGCTTGCCTGACCGAGACTACTACACAAATTCAGATGAAGACTCGGTCAAAAAGCGCAAGGAATATACAGCTCATATCGAAAAGATGTTCGAGTTGCTTGGGAACACCAATGCTCAAGCTGCGGAAAAAGCCAAGAAAGTCATGGACATCGAGATGAAGCTTGCTGAGGCAAGCATGAAGAACGAAGACACCAGAAAACCTGAACTTGTCTATCACAAGATGACCGTCGCCGAACTCGATAAGCTGACACCGCATTTCTCGTGGACTAAATATTTGGCTGAGATAGGTCATCCGCACATCCAGCACATTTCAGTTGGACAGCCAGAATTTTTCAAAGCTATGGACGCTCAACTGGTGGCAATTCCTTTGGATGATTGGAAAGACTATCTGACATTCCATTTGATTGATGACGCCGCGCCATATCTTTCTTCCAAATTCGAAGAAGAAGATTTCAATTTCCATGGGCGCCTTCTTGAAGGCAAAAAGAAGATCCTGCCTAGATGGAAGCGTGTAGTCGAAACAACGAATGGTGCGCTCGGCGAGGCTGTGGGCGAAGTATACGTGCGTACGGCATTTCCACCTGAGGCAAAACAAAAGGCACTACATCTGGTGCACCAGTTGCGCGAAACTCTCAAGGACGATCTGAAAACTTTAGATTGGATGAGTCCTGAGACACGCCAGAACGCACTGGCGAAAATTGATTCGTTTCAAGAGAAGATCGGATATCCAGATAAGTGGCGCGATTATTCCAAGCTGCATATCAGCCGCGATGGCAGCTATTTTGCCAATGTCACTCGGGCGAACGAATTTGAGTTCAACAGACAGTTGAATAAAATCGGCAAGCCTGTCGACCGCACTGAATGGATGATGAACGCACATACGGTCAACGCTTATTACAATCCAGCGATGAACGAAATCGTCTTCCCAGCAGGCATTTTGCAACCACCTATCTTCGACCCTAAAGCTGATGATGCCACTAATCTTGGTGGCATGGGAATGGTCATCGGTCACGAAATGACGCACGGTTTCGACGACCAGGGCAGTAAATTCGATGCCAAAGGAAACATGGTGAACTGGTGGACACCAGAAGACATGAAGCGCTTCGAGAGCCGTGTAGATTTGATCCGCAACCAATATGACGGGTACGTAGTAGCAGGCGACACGCACTTGAAAGGAAAACTAGTTTCAGGTGAAGCCGCAGCTGACCTGGGCGGCTTAACCATCGCATACAAAACGCTAGAAAGAAACCTGGCTGGCAAACCGCATGAAAAGGACGCCAACGGTTTCACCCCTGAGCAGCGATTCTTCATAGCGTTCGCGCAGTGCTGGGCAACTAACTACCGACCAGAGCGAGAACGATTGATCGCCAAGACCAACCCCCACCCAACAGCCGAGTACCGAGTAAACGGAACGCTAGCCAACATGGATGCCTTCGCCGAAGCATTCAAATGTGGCGACGACAAAGACTCAATGATGTTGCCCACTGATAAACGCTGCCGCCTCTGGTAGATGGAGCGCAGCGACAGTTAGAACAACGCCGGTCAATAGACCGGCGTACCTATGCCGGCTAAAGCCGCGCTCCCGGCTAACTGTGTGCCAGCGGGGGAAGGCCAACGCCGAAATCTGAGAAGCTACGTGTGCGTTCGACAGGCTTTACTTGATTGCTTCTGTCATCTCTAGCGATAGCGCTTTCCTCATCTTGACTCTTCGAGTTAAGAACAAGTCCATTGGCCATTTTTTGGAAGAAATCGCGAACTTGATCTGAATTATGCATATAGTAAGTCCTCAAAGTTGCCAGCGCGAAGAAGGGGGGAACCGCTTAGTGCAGTTCTCTTGGGGGAGCTATTCGTTTCGGGATAGTTTTACTATAGGGACCAAATGTGACTTAATTGTCACTTCTTCGAATCGCTAGCGCGAAAATCCTTAAACGCCCACAGGTGGGGATTTTTCCTTGAGAAACTTTTGGCTACCGGATTGAGACTCAGCGCCCGCAATGAATGTCCAGGCCGCTATCAATATCAGCTCGAAATTGGCTTTTTTCATCTGCCGACATAGTGAGCCCCATCAAACCGCCAGTCATGTTCGCCATCCAATAGTGCTTTTGATAGGTGTCAGAGAAGCGCTTCCAGTGCTCATCTCTTGCGTCGCCAGTTCTAAGAAAGTGATCGAATAAGCTCAGTTCGAGGTCAAAGATTGTTTTGTCCCAGATGCACCACATCTGAAATGTTGTGCACGCTTTGATGACACAATCGATTTTTGTCGGTTCCATCGACGTAATGGTTAATTCGGAAGATATCGCAATAGGCTTGGCTGAGAGCAGGACGTCGAAGACTCCGCCACGACGACCATGGAGGCAATGGTCATCTTGCGACATCTTCATGCCATGGTTCGTCCAGAATTCAGACGCTTTTTGCTGTAGGTCTGAGTTCCATTCCGATATTTCAATCGTTCGAGCGATGGTTTCGACCATAGTTCTTCCATGATAGGTGAGCCGTTGGATTGCAGGATTAATTCAATCGCAAGTCCAATGTTGTACAGACTGAGATTGATGAATTCCGAATTCAATTCCGACGATGAACATTAAGACTGCGACAATTGCTCCAGAAATCCAAATTTTTCCAAAATTTAGACCTGTCGCATTTACTATCGCTCGGCACCAAACCGGGTCAAAGCAAGCCGCTCCCAGCGCTAGTAACGGAGAAATGGTAATCACCATCGCCAGTTCAAGTACGGAGCTATCCATGGAAATTCCCGGTCAGTAAATCCATCATACACGGAGAGCTCATTCTCCAGCTGAAGCTTTCTTTTCAGCCAGACAATCTCTGGCTTCGGTCGTCTGCGTCGCGGCATTCACCTATCCTCACATTGAAGGACACCATCAGTGCACTTCAATGTGCAGTCGGGCTTGAGCTCTTGTTTTTCTGCTGTATCGATTATATCGCAGGCTTCTACATAAGAATGTCAGCGACAGGCTGAATAGGTTCCGGCAAATTCTTTTCACCGAGCATCTGCAACAGTTCAATTTCGATGTTTCTGCATATCGAAGTGAGCGGCACGTCGTTGAGTGCCAGTTCAAACGGATCTTCGCTGCTGTCGCCGACTTGCTCCATCGTGATGAACATCCATGAAATCAACGTGCTGAACGGAATGACCAGCCAGTCGAGCCACGATGTTGATGCTTTTGCCAATTCATCGATCAAACCGAAAGGCAAAAGCAGCAAAAATATCCAAACAAAGACTCCGCTGAAATAGGCATATTGGCGAGGAAATGGAAAATTCTTCAGTCGCTCAGACGCGCCTTGTTCTTTGATACATTCGATTATCGTATCAGTCATTTTCTCGCAAGCATTGCTGTGCACTGATGGAAGATTCGATAAAGCCTCGATGTCCGTTATTTGCATTTGCAAAAGCGAAAGTGGTGCATTGATGGCACCATCGATTTTGAGTTGATCTTCTTTCGACAGTGTTTTTGAAAGGTATTCCGACAGTGTCTCAGTCGCGTAATCTTGTCCAAACAACGATCGAATCAACGACGCTTCGGGAGCCGTTTTGTGAGAGTTTCTGTGAGCTGGAAAACTTCGCAAACTTAGTCGAAGCGAATTACACCAGGCAATTTGTCTGCGCACCAGAATCTGCTGCAAATTTCTCACTTCGTCTGATTTGCTCTGAGCCAGAGACAGAGTCAATGCTCCGAAGGCACGACTCAAGTTTGCAATTGATCCCCAGATTTTTCGACCTTCCCAAAGTCTTTCGTATGAGGCGTTATTTTTAAAGCCTACATAAAATGCTACGGCAGTTCCTATCGTGCCAACTGGTAAGAAGGGAATGGCGACGAATTTCCATCCCATCACCTGAAATGCGTAAACTGCAGCAAAGCTGTATAGCGTGAAGAACACGAGATGTCGCCAGCAAAACCAAAGAATAATCGACGGTTTAATTTCGCTTCTAACGTACACTTGTGACCTCACTTTTTCGCAGACGGTGTCGATAATACCATCATCGCGTTGAGGAGCTTGTGTGTATTCCTGATCCCAAAAGAATACGTATCAATGCTGAGCTTTGCATCTGTATTCAATAGAGTAGAATGCAGCGAAGCATATTGTGTCGCGTAGAAGTCGCAAAGTATTTTCGTGTCAATTATTTCTAAATCTGAGATTTCAATGAAAGTAAGTGTTCTAGTTGCATTAGTATGTACACTCACTTTTTCGCTGCCAGGTTTTGCGGCGGAAGATTGGCTTATTGAATACGGTCCAAAGCGACTGATGAATGATCCTCGATATGCAGGAGTTTGTTTGAAGGCGGATCTTCCAAAAGATCTGTCGTATTTATCAAGCAAACCGGAGCCGCGCCCACCTTACAAGAAGTCAGAAACTGGCGGTTCAGCAGATCCGCGCTATCTTCTGTTCACACCGAATTTAGGCGATCCTCCGCAAGACAAAGAGCGTGCCGAGATGATCAATCTAAATTCAGTAGTTTTGAGTGATTATGGTGTGCTCGCTTTTCTCCCTAAACTTCGCGAGGCATGGATAGTCACAGACAAACCTGAGCAACTTCCCCAGGCACTATTAGATGCGCTTGGCACAGATCGATCGCTGAAGTGTTTATGTATTCGTGGTGATGTTTCCTCGCTTGATCTTGCGGTTCTCGGCCGAGTTCCAGGGCTGGAGACGATATATTTCTCGGATTCTCATTTGACCGCGCGCAATATTGAACAGCTTGCAGCAATTAAATCGCTTCACTGCATAGAAGTAAGTGATGAGCACGAACTCTCCGCCGCCAGTGTCGCAAGTTTGGTAGCTATCAAAAGACTTCGAGACCTCCGACTTAGTTGTCCACTGGCTGCTGACGCAGATCTTTCGCTCTTGAAGGATTTGTCACAACTTCGCCGTTTGCACATCCCGGTTCGAGCGAACACGCTGGAGCAGGTGTCCAAATTGATCAAGCTCAAAGTTTTGAAAGCCGGTGGTGGTGCTAGTGATACGAGTATTGAGGCGGGTATTCCTCATCTTTCAACGCTCAAGAATTTGATTTCTCTCGAACTACTTGAAGGTTCTTATGTTCACATCACTGGTGAAACGCTGGGTGATTTGCGATATCTTCCGCTGAAATATCTCGTGGTTAACAGTTGCCATATTACGCCAGATGGATATCGGTCGCTGTCCGACATTAAGTCGCTAAGAGGGCTCGACATCACCTGGACTAGACCGCCTCATACGGGTTTAATGGCAGTGTCGAATTTGCGCAATCTGCGTAGACTTGACGCTTCCTGCATCGACGACTATGACCAGCTCAAAGTCTTAGCTGACACATTGCCACAATGCAGCATACAAGCAAGCAAAAATTGTAATCGCTAGTCAGCAGCGTGTCGTTTATAACTGACGTGCGAATGCTGCTGCCGGTGCGACTGAGTCATACTTTGATGCCCACTGTTGAGCTGAATCACTCATTTTGCTTCCAATTGTGGCTTTCTGGCTAGTGTCCGGAGCTATTTCCCAAAAAACTGCGGGAACCCGTGATCCATGTCTGCGGGAACCCGTGGTCGATTAGTAATATTTTGGTAGTTTGACACTGTTATGTTCTAAGCAAGAAACGCCACTTCATATTCCTGCCGATGCCGAGACAGCTCGCAGCGTTGGACCGCTTTCTAGTAGGTAAGTGTAATGTCGCTTGAAACAGACTCAGCCAGTGCAAGAAGACCAGACGCCGTAGAACACACTTCGGTTAAGGATAACAATGTCGACCCTGCGGCTAAACTTTCCAGCGGCGTTTGGAATGACATGAAGCTCAGTGGAGCCAAGAAGCCTGAAGTCGAAACAGGAACGCTGAATTTTGACGAACATCCGTCTATTTTTCCACAAGAGCAGTTTGCGGCTCTGAAGACCGGAACAGCCACCGATGCGGGAAGTGGAGCGCCGAACGCTCCGATAGAGCAACAGCGTCATGCACCAGACGCGCATGTTGACAGCAAAGCGAACCGCGATCGACAAACGCAGGTAGCTGCTCTTGATGCATCTGTTGGTGATCAGTTAAAAGCTCAATTTACTAATCCCGCCACCGTATTTGGTGATGCCATAGATACAGCGCACAACTTGATCAATGCCAAACCGGGCGATCATCAAAAGATATTCGAGGACGCTGCGGCGAAATTTACTAAAGAAAATCCCAAAGCTGACGGATTTGCTTTTCAGGGAGTTCTCGAAAATGCCCTTCGCCAGAGCTCCGAGCCGAATACTCTCAGAACCACCTTTGGTGGCGCACTGGGCGAAATTCACGACACCAAAGCGATAACTCCTGCTAATCCGAAAGGGCTTGTTGCCTCAGCGTTTCTGAGCAGCCATGATCCACAAATCGATACTCGCGAAAAGGCAGCTCTGTCTGCCGAACAACAATCGGCTCAGATTCTGACAGATGCTCAAAAAGGATTGACTGGCGATCAACTCACTAAGTTCGGAAACGCCTTCAATGAGGAGTTCGATCGCCAGGCACACCTCGGATTGACGACGCCGCGTAAAGACATCGACGCTCGCGTGCCGTCTGCGGATACTCCTGGTTTTGCGGCGCAGGTTGAAGCTTTGAAAGCGTTAAGAGGCGTGGATGATAAGTTGGCTCAGCAAGCTGTTTACTTTGCCAATCAATTGGCCTTTTCGAAGCCCAAGGATATTCAAAAGAATTATTCTGATGCCATACAGTTAATGCAGGATGCCAATCCAACTAAAGACCGTGCAAGTCTGGCGGTTCTCATTTCTGATGCACAAGGCAAGCTTGGCGAAACACCTATTACGATGGGTTTTAACCTGTTAGGAAACGACCTGGCGTATTTCGATCAACGCTTAGGCACTCCATCTAATCCGAATGGCTACGTTGCGACTACGCCGTGGCACCCATTAGATGCTGACTCGATGAAAGGGTTTGAAGCTGCGCAGAAAGTCGGTGCTGTCATCGGCGATAACGCGAAAAATGTACCAAATGTCATTCACCAACAAAATGATTTCAGGCTATCTGTTTTAAATTTGTATGACCGACTTCGAACTGAATAAACAACTCATTTGATTTCTCGAGACTGAAAAGCAATCTTGTCTGAACTCCAGGTATCACGCAGCTTGGCAGATTCCTTAAGCCAGCCAGCTTCGAGACAAGTCATTTGAAAAGTAAACCGGAGAGAGTCAGCATGGTATCTTTCTTTCGCGCTCAGTTTTTCGGCTGCTTGATTGAAAGTTTTTCTCGCTTCTGCAAATTTCCCTTCCAAATCATACAGAAGCAATAAGTCCGTGTAAGCATTTACCTTTGGAGAATTTCCATTCACCTGTTCGTCGTTATAATTGCGCTCTTCCATATCTGGACGCGATAAAACCCTCGTCAGAATCTCTTTTCGCATCTGTTCTTCGCGGACAGAATCACCCAAAGCTCTGTATGCCCACGCATATTTTCTAAGTACTTCCGTGACTTGTTTGCTATCTACACCAAATGTCTCTGCATTTAGTTTTTTCAAGTCGCCTAAAGTCGATAGCGTTTCGGACGCTTCCCATCCGAGCTCATAGTTGGGTGAAAGTTCGATCGCACACTTACGAAGTTTGAGTCTTACAGCCTCGTCTTCACGCATGCCCAGGCACCGTTCGTACTCAACAATCGCGGCACGCATATGATGCCGCTCAAAAGATTGATCCCCTAACCGCTTCCTTGTCTCCCAATCGTTGGGATCGCGACCTGTTTTGGCAATCATCTTATCTAACATCGAGATTGCGACCAGGCGTCCGTCTTCAGGACCTTCATTGCAAGTTGCTATCGCGTAGTAGACCCAGTCGTGCATCAAGGGTAGTGAATAAGAAGCAAGCGGATCGCCCGCTTTAATCTTCTCATCGAGCGACTTCATGCCGCTCCGTACGAGATTGGTGGGTGAGTCGGCTCTGACATAACCTTCGGCCGCCCCGGCTTCATTGAGGTACTCGTCGAATGCCCTTATTGCGTAAGCCAGTTTGCCTAGCTTGAGCAGCGAGTCGGCGACTATTGAGAGCCGCCTGCATTTCACTAGATCGAAGGGCTTGCAGGTGGTGGGCATACTAAATACATCTGTCGGTAGTGGAAGGAGCGACACTAAACGCTCTTCCGCACGAATCTGCTCAATGTTTGTGTTTGGCACTTTCTTATAGTGCGAAATGGCTTGCCTTGCGTCTTCTGTGGCAATCAACCTGGATCTTTTTTTGTCCCAATCGCTCAGTTTTACATACAAGTCTCCAATTTCTCTATCATTCGCACCGATTTTTTTGCCTATGTAACAGGCAGATACCCAGTAGCTGCTAGCCATTTCAAAGTCGTGTTCTGATTCGGCTTTTCGACCTTGCTCGAGATACTCGCGATAGAGCGCCTCATTCTTAGAGCGTTCTGCGAGCATGAACCAAAAGAGAGTCATTGCGACTGCAGATAAAAGCGCAAGACAAATAAATCGTTTCGGCGAATTGGTAATTTCCATTTTTTATCCCATAGTAAATTTTCAACCTCATCTTAAGACCTGAGCGTGTCAGAGTAATGACAAGCTTGTGTGGATTCAAACTTCACCGTGCGACGGGCGAGATGACTTCCATTCGGCAACGTTCTGGTAACACTAGCTTGCTATTAATAATTCAACCATCACCGTCTGAGGTCATGTTCATGCCACTTCTTTTACTACTTTTATTGGGTGCCTTCTTTTACTCCAACTGTCAGATTCCCGCGACAGCAAAGGCGGCACACAGAAGCAGCAACTACCAGAGATATTCTGACGGCGTCACTGTGCGAAAGAATGCTGACGGAACAGTCGAAACCTTCGACTCAGGCTCTTCTCCTGAATCTTTTGGTGGCGATGTCGGGCAAGTTCAGGAAGCGGGTCAAACATATAGACCTCCAATCGTTTCAAAGGCTTACTCGCGCGTAATCGGCGGCGTGCACGTCAAAAGGAATTCCGATGGAACAGTAGAAACCTACGAGGCTCCCAGTCGCCCCGTAAGCCTTTATCCAACTGCACCTAGAGCTCCCAGGGCTAAGCGGCACGCCAAGTAGCACAAGGCGACAAACTCATCCGCACGAAACGTTGCCCAGAGTCGATTTTCGGCTCTGGGTTGATTGGCGAATCGAAGTGTCGAGGATTTGATATCCTTATCACTTCGCCGTCGCCGTTGGAAAATTCATGACCGTCTATTTCGTTTATCGCAGTCACTACGAAACTCCGACCCTCAATCATTTGAAAAAATTCGACAACGGTTCAGTTCTCGAATGGTTTCAACAACACTGGAAGCAATGGGCGTTGCATGTGGATGACAGAGCATATGAGCGCAGGCTATTCGGCTGCGACGTGTACGGATTCTCGTCGCTGTTCGATTCGATTAGTGATCGTGGGCTCGCACCGCCGAAATCAATGAAGGAACTGCAGGAATATTTGACTGATTATTTGTATGTGGAAGGAGACATGCGCTTTGGCCCTGATTCGATTCAAGTGCTCACCAATGATGACGAATTAGAGCTTGCCTACTACTTCTTCGATGATTATTATTTGAAACCCTCCGACGGAAAGACGAGCTTTTTGCTGCGTGAAGAGTGGCGATTGCCGGAAAATTTTTCGAGCGACTCAACCAGATTGAAGGGCGAATGTACATCGATTGCTCCTGCTGGAGGCGGCAGTGGTACCACATATTGCGCATTTCTTTCTTACTACGACGGAGCCAATCTTACTGATACCGGAGGACCAATTTGCATTGACGGTATTCGTCTTCCAAACTTAATCAGGTATCTCCATGATTCACAGCCGGGTGTTGCAGCCAACGGAATTTCTGACTGGCCTTTCGAGCTGCGTTTGATGCGTGCTCTACTTCCAGAAAATGTCGAACACTCTAGTTCTGCGGATCTTGAACGTGTGCTCGAACAAGCGAGCCGATATCCAGTTGCGCAAATCACAAATGCGGGCGACGATGGCGGATTTGGTACTGCAAGTCTTGCTCAAAGCAAACTGGATCTCGAGAAGCTTTTGAAAGGAGGAGGAGGATATGTCGAGTGCGATCCACCGCTGATTCAAGTCGATGAACACGTTGCTCAAATTTCGCTCAATACAGACTCTTGGGACAAAGTGAAACTGTATCAACGTTGGATCTTCTTTGATGACTTGTGGGCGGGAGACAATGTCGATCTCGCTGAGAGTATTTTGTGTTACGCAAACAAATGGGACGTTCTGACATAGCTTTGGCTGCCAATCTCAGTTGATCGCCAAGTAAGACATTGCAGTCACTATCAGTCCTGACGGTAAGCACTTTACGGTGGTGGGTCCTGCCTACACCGAAGCTTACGACACAAAAAACAAAATATATAACGGACTGGAACGAGCTAATAAGAATCGCTAAACTGCCTAAAAGTGCATTTTATAATTGCTGGAAAGTCCACTGTGTGCACATTTTGATTACCTTCAGTGAAAAATTTGTGAGTTTGCGTATTTCCCCCACTATGCTGGTAACACTTTAGCAACTATTCTCTCAATTACCTCGGCAATCACATCGGCAACAAGTCCTTCCAGCATTCCTCACCATGAGGAGCGCGACTTAAGCATAACCTCGTTCAGCGCGGGGTGACAAAGCTTCCCCTCGTTCACAGCGAGGGTGCAACAAAGCTTACCCTCGTACAAAACGCGGGTGCGGCAAAGCTTTGCCTCGTTCAGCGCGAGTTCGCTTCAAAAGCTTCCCCCGGCAAGGGGCAGCTCGGCTCGGTCTTGGGTTTTTTTAAGAAGGTATGAAAAACATGGGCAAACCTGAATCGGAAATCGGCAAAGGCAACATCCTCAACCCTAATGCAGAACAGCAGACTCTCTTGAGTCAGCAAGTGCAGACACAGGCTCAGCGCGACGCAATGATTGCAGCACCGTCTAGTGCAGGCGAAAGAATGTGGGATGTGACCAAAGACGGTCTGGCAAAGATTCCCGAAGGTTTCATGCATTCACTCGACCCGAGAAACATCATTCCGAACGTTGGAATGGGCGTCGCCATCGGTGCTGCCGCTAAACTGATTTTGCCCGAAGCTGGACCAGTCGGCAAAGTTGCCGGAGTCGCTCTGGCAGCCTATTTCGTTGGTGAGCCAATCGTTAAATCTTATTCTTTGGCAATCGCTGCCAAAAACATGAATGACATGAACATTGCCTCGAGTCATTTGGGCGATACGCTAGGCGGAATGCCGGTTGCGATGGTCGAAGGCGGAATCGGTGCCAAGCTTGGCTCTGGTTTGATGGGCAGAGCTCTGGCGACGGAAGCTGCGGCGCCGTTGGTCAACTGGAAAGCAAGCATGTACGGAAAGGCAGATATCGGAATGCAGTCGGGCATGGCGACAGTGCGCAACACAATGTTCGAGAAGTTCGGAGTCGGCACACCTGACGCTGGTCCTTACGCACAAGGAATTATTCCTCCATACATGTTGGAGACATTGGCGAAAAACAATCCTGGAAATCCAGACTATTTAGCGACAATCAAGAGATCGAATGAACTGCGCGCTGCTGGTCAATTCGCCTCGAGAAGTGCTACTGCTGTCGGCGAAGGTAAAGCACCAATCGAAGTGTACGATGCTGGCGGTCAAGAAATTCATCCTGGAAAGTTGATGCGCAAAGAAGGTCAAAGTCCAGTTGGAAACAGCGATGTAGACAAAGCCTACGACTTCACGAGCGACGTGCGTGCCTACTACAAAGAAGTGCACGGACGCAACTCCATTGATGGAAAGGGCATGAAACTCTCTTCAACAGTCAATTATGGCGACAATTTCGAAAATGCATTCTGGGACGGTCAACAAATGACCTACGGCAGGCCAGGCGCGAGCAGCCCATTCAGAACCTTCATCTCACGCGTAGTCACTGGTCATGAAATGACCCACGGTGTGACCGAGTTCGAAGCGAACGTAACTTATCGTGGTCAGCCTGGTGCCTTGAACGAAAGCCACTCTGACGTGTTCGGTGCATTGGTTGAACAACGTGCACTTGGACAGACCGCCGACAAAGCTAGCTGGCTGGTTGGAGATGATGTGTGGAAGCCAAATATCAAAGGACGTGCTTTGCGCGATATGAGAAGTCCTGGAACTGCCTACGACGATCCAATGATCGGCAAAGATCCACAACCAGCTCATATGAAAGACTTCGTCAGAACAACCAGAGATAATGGTGGCGTTCACCTCAACTCCGGTATTCCGAACAAAGCATTCGCTGATTTTGCCGTCGCAGTTGGTGGCAATGCTTGGGAAGCTCCAGGTAAGATTTGGTTCGAAGCCCGTGCCAACGCCGGTTCAGACCCATCGTTCGCTCAATTCGCCTATCAGACAATTGAGGCTGCTAAGCGCATTAGCCCGAATGATGTACCGAAGTTGGAGAAAGCATGGTCAGATGTCGGTGTGGTTCCATCAGCGAAAGCTACAGCTGACGTAACTCCGCTCGTCGTCAACGATAATTCGGATAAAAAGTCCGCTTAGTTCGAAAAGGTTTGCCGCAAAAATTTCGACCCGAAGTGTGATGTACTCCAGACATCACGCTCGGGTCGTAAATTATTGAAGACGAATTGCTCATTTGGGAGGCTGACGCAAGAATCTGTATTTCATGAAATCAAGGTGGCTCTGGTTATTTCCCAGTATTATTTGAGCTGAAAAATCTATCGGATAGCCACCATCTAGAGACGTGTTTCCAGTTAATCGTCCAAGCTGCGCTATGTCGATTCCACCATCGCCATTCAGAACACTTTTACCATCCACGTTCAGAACTTTACCGTCATGCAATTGTTGAATAAATTGCCTGTTTGGATCGTTGATATTTGCTGAGTTTTGCAACCATGCCTCCATATCGCCCTTGCTAATATTGCCGTCGGCATCACCACCACTTTTAGCAGTATCGAGAGCCGCGAAAAGCTTTCCGCTCTGCTGTAAAAGCGGGTCTATGGCTCGTTCATTTAGAGTCTGATCGATCAAGCCAAAATTTCCGAACTGCTCTGGCATTTTTATTTGTGCACGAATGTCAGACCAATCGCGAGCAGCCTGCGCTGGATCGTGTTGATAACTATGTAGGAACTCTGTGACTATCTGCTGTGCGGCGATTTCAGATCTAGTGTTGATTTTGGAGGGAGGTTTATTCACCTCGTTGATATTTGCTTGTTCGTCTTGTAGGTTGAAAAAATTCGTCATCTCATTCTCCTGCTCATTTCCATACGCTGATTTTTACTAACTAAATAGCGCTCCTAATCCGTCATAAAAAATATTCTTGCCGGTGTTGATAACACCGGTAGTGGTATCAACCACCGTGGTTGCCGCGTTGTACATTGCACTTACAGCGTCTTGTCCTGCGGCGCTAATATTTCCCTCTACCAAATTGTTGCCGGCTGAAACGACATCGTTCGCATGCCTTTTAAGGTCATTTGCGACATTGTTGAATTGATTGTCGACCTGGTTGGTTCCTGCCGCCGCCACGTTGTTGAAGTGCATCATGAATGTGCTGAGAGGCATTCGCAGCTGCCCATCGCCAATGTTTGTAATGTCATCAACCGTTGAAGTGAGTTCTATTCCGTCATTGTGTCCCCAGGGGTTTCTCACCGTAACTGTGCCTGTTTTTGCATCGAAGCCAAGAACGCTGAAGATATGCATGGAAGGAAGCGGTCCAGCGTCAGTGAAGTTCGAAGTGGCAACTATCGGATCGCCATTGGAGAGAGCGTTTTGAAGAAAGCTTGCTAAGTTTGCTGGATTTGTTGCTCCCACATCAAAATTTTGAGCGACTCCGCCAAGGACATCGACTGCAGTTTCTTTGCCTGTGAGAAGTTCCAACGTCTCTCCAGGCGTGTTTATATCGGCTAGCAGTGGGATTTTTAGATAAGAAATCGAGCTGGAGTTATACGGTCCAATTTTGTCGTACTTCATAAATGCGGTTTCAACAATTGCCATTGTGCGGTTTCCGTTTTGAGACGCGCTTTCTGCTTTCAACTCTTCTTCTGAAATCGAAACTGGATTATTTTTATCGCCGGGGAATTTGACCGTGTATGAACCATCGCCGTTTTTAGTCACCATGTTTTGAATGGCGATTTGACCGTCGGGAGTAGCTGCCAGAGAAGCGAGACTTGACTCGAAGAAGCAGTCACCAACGTCAGCCTGTTTCACAGCATCTGTGGAAACTCAAGTCACGTTTGCGACGGTTTTGCTCGCTTCAGTCTCTATGGGATGTCCCTGTGCATCAAACGATTGGGTGTTTATAACAACTGCATCGCTGCTACCATACTTTTCTACTATTGCATCAGTGCACGCGGCATCACCAACGGCATCACGCGTGGTTACTCGAGTTTGACGCGGGCTGGCACTTGAGATTTTGTTTGTTACGGTCTCCTGCCCTGTAACCATGTTCACGCTCACGTTTTCGCGACCGCTATTTCCCGGCAGAACCGCGTCGCGTTGGAAAGTCAATTCATGTGTTGTGGAATTGTAAATGGCTGTGTGGTGACTGCCATTTAAGCCAGTGTGAGCGTTTGCGTCGGTCGGCGCTATCTCTAACCTGATCGATTCGCCATCTTGACCTTTGGTATCTGTGATCGAAACTCCTGGTAGTAAGCCGCTGTCTTGCAGCGCTTGATTTAGCTGCTGAACGTTTTTGATTTTCGATTGCGCATCGGTTTCAGGTGCATAGGCTGCGGCCGCGACATTTGCAGAGTCGTGATCGCCCTTGCCGTTTGCTGCGGCGGCTTTGTCCAGGTTGTTTCCGAGATCTTCGGACCCTTTTCCCATTCCCAATTCCTTCGCTGGGCATGTAGATGGCGGCGGTGGGCACGCATATCGTATTCATAGCTGAAGAATTGGGAGCGAAGCCGGAACGTAGTGGGAATTTTTTGTGTAAATCGGCCTTACGAGCCGGCGCTTAAATTGATTCCTTGGAAACTGTATTAGAATGATTGCCTTATGGACCCACATCTATTTTTTACATTGACCGATCCGACGTGGTCGACGATTTATACGGTCCTGGCGTTTTGCTTCGTGATATTCACGATCATCCTTGTCGCGATTTGCTGGTACAAAGACGACGACTATCGAGGCTACAAGTAATGTTGGACTGGAAGTTGAAACTAGCGTCAGTGTTTTCGTTTCTGTGCGTTTACGTTGTGGATGCGACGGCTGCGCGCATACCCGCGTGTGCCGCAGAAACTATGAGATACGACAATTGGCAAACCTACAATTCTGCATCTTCACAGTTCACTGTCAAATACCCAACTGGATGGAATGTCGTATCGGATCCAAAAACTGGGCGCATTGATATTAGTGATGCAACCGGTGCTGAACTTTCCATACTTCCATTTTCTTTGGATTCGCAGTTGACGTCGCAACAAGCTTTAGGCATCTTTGGTGCGCTATTGCATTCCTTTGCGCCATCGGAATCTTGGTCGAATCCTCAAGTTGTAAATGCGACGACGGTGCGTTCGGTACATTCCGACGACAAATTTAAATCGTCTGCAGTGTGCGTGTTTACCTATGGCGCAAAAGGTACAGATGGAAAATTTTGTATCGCGAAAATGCCAGCGAATGCGTCAGAAAATTCTTCGAACATGTTTGCTGCGATGATGACTAGTTTGCGGTTCAATGGTTCCAATTCCGCACAACCTCAGACCCCGCAGGCCGGTTCGCTTCCGCCAACGCCTTTCATGGGCTATCAAACCTTTACCGATCCAAACGAACATGCCTTTTCGTGCGAAGTTCCAGTTGGTTGGAAAATCGAGGGAGGACTTGCTCGAGCTTCGTCGATTGATGCCAGACCGTGGGTGAAGGCTACGTCTCCAGATAATTTGATTGTGGCATTTATCGGCGACGATAAAATTCCGCCGTACTCCATGCCCACCGCAACAGGGATGCAGTTGGGATTCGGTGTTGGTGCAAAGTATGGTGGCGGCGAGGTTCGCAACTATGTTCCGGCGCGCCGATATGTTGAACAATACGTTCGAAACAGTTTGAAGGGTTTTATTTCCAACATTCAAGTGGTGGAAGCGTATGATCATCCTGATGTTGCGGCCGCAATTAATGGCACCGTTGGCGCCACCAAATCAGAAGCAGCCTCGATAAAATTCACAGGGATGTATAAAGATATTCCTGCGGTCGGATACTATCTTGCCTCGACTAAAGCGACTGTGGCATACGGCACAGGCATGTGGTGGGTTAGTTTGCTTGCCGGTGAACTGAGCCCCGCTGATAGATCGCAGGGTGGGCTGAGTGTTATTTTGCACATGATTCAAACTTTTAAGATGGACCCGGTTTGGAAAAATCAATCCGTCGCAAATGCAGGGGAAGTTTCACGCCAATACACTGCGCAGAGTCAGGCTGTTTCTAACTCAATTATGAGTCGATATTGGAGTCAGCAGGCTGCCAACGATGCAAATCATGCGGCATACTGGGGACGACAGGCGGCTCAGGACCATGCGGCGAACAATTTTTCTGATTACATTCGAGGCACCCAGACCGTGCAAGATCCAAGCACCGGGTCACAGTATAAAGTTAACTATGGACCCCAATATCATTGGATCGATAACAGCGGCAATTATGCGGGCACCAATTACAGTGCACCTGGTCCAGAATGGCGACAGCTGATGAATGTGCCGTGAAGACCGGATTACTTGTTAATCGCCGGCCCTGTGAAAATATTTGCGTCCCAGTCACCTGAATTTGCGGATGCTTTAGGCTTTTGTGACTTATCCGCAAAAGGTTGCGCACTCCATTTCCCTTTGGCACTGATAGGAGTCAGCGTTGTGCCTGGGGTATAAGTGCCTTCGTACTGGGCTGTCGGATTCACTTGAGTTCCTTTGTACGTGCGTTTGAAGGCGATCTTGTTTGGAGCGGTAAAAGTGCCGTTGAGAATCACATCGCCGTATTCATCTACGCCGGTCGCCGTTAAGACGCCGTTCTTTTGTGCTACTTTCACAGCCATGATGTGAGTTTTTGTCAAGGGCGCTTCACGGAATTTGATGTTCCATGTGCCGGACAAATTTGGAAGTGCAGCGCTTTCAGCGGCTTTAGGAGATGATTTGCTCGGAGTCTTATTTGTATCAGCTGCTTTGCTCGCTGCGGCAGCCTTGCCAGCCGATACCGATTTAGAGTTGGTCGCACTCGCTGCGGGTTTAGACGTTGTCGGCGGTACTGCGAAAACTTTTGTGGCACCAAAGGCGGTTATAGCTAGTGCCGCAGATGCAAGAGCGAATGATTTAGTGATTGCTGGAATGTGCATTTGAACTCCGGAGGATGAATCGATTTACGAAAGAAGAATCGGCTTTCGATATTGGTCGAGCTTCGTCAACATGCCTGAAACTTGATTGAAGATTTCGTCTGTGACTTTAGCTATAGTGGCTTTCTTCGCTGATTTGTAGTCGGCATAGCGCTCAGACAAATTGATTGGCTCACCAACATCTAAAAGCACAATTCGCGATCCTCTGAATGAGGGTTCACGAGTGCGTAGAATTTCGCGTTCTAATCGATCTAAGATGTCGGCGAATCTTTCTTGTGTGAGACTTTCCTTTAGATAGCCGTCGTAGATGGCGATGAAATTCACCACACGATCGAGGTCGTTGTAGAAGCCGCGCAACGTGGTTGCTCGCTCTTCATGCACCTTTTTCTCATACTCTGAAAAATCCTTTTCGGGCGCATAGACGACATCATCGACATGGTTCCGAAGTACGCGCACCATTTCGAGTTGCCTGACATTGGTTGGCAGTTCAACCTGTAATTGATTGCTGACGTTTGTCAGAATCGATTGGCGCAATATTGAAACTCGCTGGTTGAGGTCAGCATCTGCTGCCGGTTTCATTCCATATTCTTTTTCCAGAGTGATGAGCAACTTTTCTGAAATTGCTCTTAGTCGGTGATAAACCGAGGCACCACTAATTGATTTGATGCCGAGGTTTGCTTCCAAAGCACTGAGAGTTACTTTTAGATTCTCTTGAATGTCTTTCGGATACGTATATTTGAGAGCCATCGGAATTACGTAGACAGGATCGAGTGCCGCACCTGCAGCTTGTTTGGCAAGTTCTTCGACCGCCCAAAAAGTCAACTGCGCTGCTCCAGATTCAAGTGGCATGAGCGTGTCATTCTGACGTGAAATTTCACCTTCTGGAAAGAGCACCAATTTTTTCTTTCCTTCCGAGAGAACTTTCTTGGTCATCTTAAATGATTCGCGATCGGCTGCACCACGTACAACGGAGTAGCAACCTAAATGTTGTAGCCACCAACCGTTGAAACCATTTTGCCAATCAAACACTTCGCGTGCAGCGACATAGTTAAAAGTCTCACCTGAAATACGCGAGAATTCAAACATGATTTGAGGGTCATGTCGGTTCGAGTGATTTGGACAAATCAGCGCGCGCTTGCCCTGGTACGATTTAAATCGCTCAATCGCGCCAGGCGCCGGTTGAACCTTCGTATCGTGTAAACCAAACCGCATATAGAACGGCAAAGTCAAATTTACCAGCGCGATGAGCGGTGGACTATCCAGTGGTGGTCTGAAATCTAGCATTGGTTGTTTCGGTTTCCCTGTGAGGTTTCGCGAACTTACAGGAGTATATCAATTTGGTGGCGCAGCACCATCTTGCCAACTTGTTTTCGCTCGTCCAATGCGCGTAAATCTCTTCAATGCTTAAGTGAGGGAGCGCTTTGTACCACTGGCGCCGCAGCGTCTAAAAGTTCGCGACGCTCTCCACTGATGGGCGGATAGATGCGATGACAGTTGATTTCTTCGTTGGTGCGCTTCGCCGCGCTGCTTCGGTCGATCACATGCCGTTCCCATCCTTTCGTGTAGACCGCGTCATCAGCACCAAGATCGACAATAGTGACATAGTTGGGAATCTGGAGCGCAAGCATTGGCAGTCCCAGCATGTGCGCCACGACGTTGTGACCGGCGAAGCGTCCCATGGGGCGCGCATGTTGGCATGACATTACCGAATAATGCGTGCCGTCGATCAAAAAGGTGCCTGCGTCACCAGGAACAAAAACGTCGGGAATATCTTTCATTTGAAGATAATCGTTCACATAGAGTCTCCCAAGACTGTCTTTACCGCTGTCGATCATCGTTGTGATTGGATTGGCGCGCATTCCCGCTGTCCAGATTACTGTTTCTGTTTCAATATGAGTGCCATCATCTAAGGTGGCACCGCTGCTGTCAATTTCGTTAACTCTGATACCAGTCAGGTATTTGATTCCAAGTTTGTTCAAAGCGTCCACTATGACAGAAGACGCCTCTGGTCCCATGCTAGACCCCACATGTGAGGAGTGGTCGGCAATTATTACTTCACCTTTTCCGAGGATATCGCGCAGTCGGTCTACCATATTGCACGCAGTCTCGGTTCCGGTTAGCCCAGCACCGACGACTAGAACCGTGTTTCGCATATTTGAATCAGGTTTTGAGCGCAGAGAGAGGAGGTGGCTTTGCAATCGTTCGGCCCCAGCAAATGTATCGACATTGAATGAATGCTCGCTCAGACCTTTTACGCTCCTGGGCATAAATAGTTGACTGCCGACCGCGACAACCAGGCAATCGTAGTTCAATACTGAATCGCCGGTCTCAGATCGAACTGTAACTTGCTTTTGAGATGTATTGACGCCAATCACTCCGCCTTTGACGAAGTCAATGCCGCATGGGCTTAACAGTTTTTGCAAAGGAACTCTGGTTGGAGTAAGGCTCGATTCATAAAGTCTTACGCGGATAGTGTGGAACTCGTCTTTGTTTACCAGAGTTATTTTGAACCCGTTTTCGATTGCCAGCTCATCGAGTTTTCGTGCGGCTCCCAATGCACTCCACAAACCCGCGAAACCACCCCCGAGAACAACGATATTTTTTTCAAGCATTGCGTCACACTCGCCTGTTCGCAACATTCCTTCTCTGACTAAACGGCCGTACGCAGTGATTCGAATGAATATCCAGCTTCTCGTGCGAATTTGATAACTCCGCGTGTCGCTTCTAGTGTTTGATGTGGGAACCACTTCTCGTGCAAAACGATCAACGCACCATCATGCACCTTGCGCGCGATGCGTGAGACGACTCTGTTGTGTCCCAGAGGCAACCAGTCTTCGGACACGCAGCTCCAGTATACTGGCTGCATCTCGTGTTCTTTCAGACAATCTGCAACGCGCGCATCAAGCACTCCATATGGTGCCCGAAACAGATTTGGTTTTTGCCCGCATGCATCGAAAATTGCCTGATTCGCTTTTTCAATTTCTGTTTCAATGCGATGACTGGTTAGCATCGGCATAAACTCGTGGTGCTGAGTGTGGTTAGCAATGACGTGTCCAGCTTCTGCCAGTTGTTTGACTAACTCTGGATGTTTTTCTACGTGTGAACCAATCAAGAAAAACGTGGCTGAGATATTTTCTTTTGCCAGTAATTCGATCAGTTGTGGTGTTGTTTCAGGATGCGGCCCATCATCGTAAGTGAGGTATAAGCGCGGTTTCGTTTCATCATTTTCTAGATGCCCTGCCCAATGCCCTTGTGGCAAGATTCGCTTGCCGAGCCAGGTTAGCATCGCCATTTTGGCGTGGATATAGTCGTCAATAAAATCGTTTTTGTGATCAGACATTCGCTGTTTCGCTCATCTTCGTTGTGTTTTGGATGAGCAGGTGAATTGCTCGTCTCGCCTTATCTCCAACTTCAGACGATCGGCGCTGCGCAATTGATTCAATGGCGCTGGCAAATGCATAAAATCTCTCAATAGACATGTGTGTTGCTTTCGGATGAGGCAGTAGGCTGCGCATATAGCCGCGCAGGTTATTACTCTCTTTCTCGCTCAACGGCTGAACTATGTCAAGCAAGGACCGTAGACTTTTTAAACTGACTAGTGGCACCTGATAGGTGAACGCAGAGCGTGATAGCGCTCTATGTAAAAGTACGCATTGTGGCAGTGGCGCCGCTTTGTCGGTGTCGGCTCGCGGCACACCGATGAGAAATTCGTTCCAATTCGGAAAGTCGTACATAACGTTCAGAAGCGAATCTACCTTACGTCCATCGCTTGCTTGCATCGGCAACATGCCATAGATGAATGGGCGAGATTCGCATTTATCCACGTCTTTCGAGACGTTGAGCATCACACCAGACAGGCTGGAAGCGCGCACAATGATGGCTTGCTCGTTCAATTGCGAGATGCGCCCCGGTGCAAAACTCACTTCTTTGATCGCATACTCCTGACACAGAAGCATGTCGAGCACTGCGTCTCCGACGATTGCTCCAAACTCGGCAGTAGTCACGTTTCCGGTGACGAAGTAGATAGTGCTCTCAGGAAGGTGACGTCCAAACGAAATGTTGAGAATGCCAGTGACTTTCTCAAGACTGAGGAATTGCATCACATTGAAAATCGTGCCTTCCCGAACAGATGTAATGTGAAAGTTTATGCCCACGTGATTCCCCGACTTCGTCAGCAAGTCAGCCAGCGCCAGTTTAAATTATACCCACCGCGTGAGCCATTGCTGCTTTATCGGGCAGCCTTCAAACGATCTGCGAGAGCTTTGCGTACTTCGATTCTATCGTCAAAATCGATGGTTCTGTCAGCGAGTATCTGATAAGTCTCGTGCCCTTTGCCGGCGACGACGACAATATCCTTGTCAGTGGCAGCCTTTACGGCTAAAGCGATGGCTGCGGCTCGGTCTTCCTCGACCAGTAAATCTTTCGTGCGTTTGATGCCGCCCAGGATGTTGTCGATAATCGTTTTGGGTTGCTCAGAGCGCGGATTGTCAGACGTGACAACCAGCAGATCTGCCAGATTATCGGCTATCTGTCCCATTTGCGGACGTTTTGTCGCATCGCGATCGCCGCCGCAGCCAAAAACTGCTATCAGTTTTCCGTCATTCGGAACCAGTGCTCGTGCGGCTTTTAGCACGTTTTCAAGACCGTCTGGGGTGTGAGCGTAGTCGACGAGGCAGAGTGGTTCTGCCGACTTTCCGCCTGTAGTCACGGTTTCGAACCGACCGGCAACGCCTGTGAATTCTTCCAGCGCTTCTTTGCAAACTTCGAGATCCACTCCCTCAGCCATACATATAAGGAGCGCCGCCATTACGTTGTAGACATTGAATCGTCCGTTTAGGTGGAGCCGCATTTCGAGCTCACCGTGCGGAGTTTCAAGCTTCAAGTTAGTGCCTCGGAAGTCGAACTCGGCGCTTTTGACGTGCATGTCGCCTTTGTCCCATCCATAGGTCCAGGTGCGTACGTTTGAGCCATTGGTTGCTTTGATGAACTCGGGTGCAAGTTCGTCATCGGCGTTGATCACGGCAGTTTTGTTTGACTGTCGACTCTTGACCAACATCTCGAATAGAAGCCGTTTTGCTTTCCAATAGTTTTCCATTGTCTTGTGGAAATCAAGATGATCTTGAGTCACATTTGTTAGACAGGCAACGACGAAGTCGCAGGCCCGCACTCGTTCTAAAGAGAGCGCATGACTCGATACTTCCATCGCGACGTGCGACACGTTTTTGCTCGCCATTTCTCCCAACAGAGCCTGTAAGTCAGAGGCTTGCGGGGTTGTGTGGTGAGTATCCAGGTATTGGGATGGTTGATTTGCTTCCGACCATCTAGCTCCAAGAGTGCCTATCAAGCCAATCTTGCGACGGTCTTCCAAAAAAATATGTTCGACAAGATGTGTGGTCGTTGTCTTGCCATTAGTACCCGTGACGCCAATCAAGCGGATCTTCGTGCTCGGTTCGTCGTAATAGTAAGCAGCCAAATCGGCAAGTGCTGCCCTTACGTCAGGCACTTTGACGTATGGAACTGACAACGGCTGAGCATTTTCGCGCTGTGAGACGATGCAGCCAGCGCCAAGCTTTATGGCGTCGTCGATGAATTTGTTGCCGTCAAATTTTTCGCCCTCAATGCAGACGAAGGCGTCGCCTGGCTGAACCTTGCGTGAGTCGTAGCAAACACCAGAAAAAGTCGCAGCCGATGATGACTGCGACTTTGATGAAACTACGCCACCGATTCGTTCAAGCGCAGGCTGGAGTTGCTTGGCTGGACGTTGGTCTGCTGCCACTAGACTGGGTAGACGCTCGCAAGCTTGGCGCCGCGACGCATTTCGAACTTAACGACACCTGCTGCTACTGCATACAAAGTATCATCGCTGCCGACTCTTACGTTTACACCAGGATGAATCTTCGTGCCGCGTTGGCGAACGAGGATGTTACCTGAGAGAACGTGCTCTCCGCCGTACTTCTTAACTCCGAGGCGTTTGGGTTGGCTATCGCGTCCGTTGCGAGTAGAACCGCCGCCCTTCTTATGTGCCATGACTTATCACTCCTGTTCATGCGCTTTTCGGCGCATTACCTTGCTTAGCTTTTGCTTTTCTTTTCGCTTGATTTTGGCTCAGCTTTCTTTTCTGCTGGCTTCTTATCAGCTGCTTTGGCTTTCTTTGGCTCAGCAGACTTTTCAGATTTTTTCGCTTCGGACTTTTCAGCAGTCTTGGAAGCCTTGGCTGGCTTGGCTTGACGCTCTTCAGCTTTAGCTAACACTTTGTCTTTCAATTCGATCGAATCGATCAAAATGCGAGTGTAATGCTGTCTGTGTCCCTGTTTCTTACGTGTGCCTTTCTTCGGCTTCATGTGATAAACAATGATTTTTTTGGTTTTGTGGTGGGAAAGAATCTTCCCGCTCACTTTCGCCCCTTCAATGAAAGGCGCACCCATGGTGGAGTTGGCACCGTCGACAATCATCAAGATTTTGTCGAATACGAAAGCAGATCCTGCTTCGCCTTCAGTCAAATCGACATCAACGAAACGTCCAGCCTCTAGCTGGTACTGCCTTCCGCAAGCTTCTACTATGGCAAACATCTTTGTCTCCGATCCTCTATCTACTCGTACGTCCGGGGATACCGATCTGATGCCGCATCGATTTACTAACCAGTAAATTCGTCAGCAAAGTTTTGCTACCCATTGAACTTTTTGCGGCTACTTTACGTTTATCAAAGTAGGGGCAATGAAGCTCATTCCGGCACAATTGAAGAAGAATACTATCAAATACTAACCTGGAGGGTCAAATCAAGAATTTCCTAACAACTGCGGGGCAGCGCTTTGAGCGCCTTATACAGCATAATTGTTGTTCCCATCAGCCAGAAGCCCATTGAGGCTGAACGTAAAGCAGCGCTTAATCATTGTTACGTGAGCCCTGCGCACATTTCCAAGAGCCCAGCGCTCAGTCCATAAGCCCTCCGCTCTCTCCAAGAGGATCTCTCATGTCCAACGATGCCAAAGATGATTCAGAGCTAGGCCGAAGCAAAACGGTCGTCTCGCCTGCTGAGCACTTGTTGCACCTGCTGACAATTGGCTGGAGCCCCACCGCTCCATTGATTCAGAAATATGTGGCTGAGAACTCACTGGCACGCGACCTGGCTCAGTGGCAGGCTGTACAGGGCGATTTCACGTCGCGCATGCCCGCCGTTAAGCCGGCTGGTAAGCAGAAATCGTCTGGTTGAGTAAGTCCGACAAAAAATGAACCCGATTTCCTAATTGTGCAATTTCCATTAACACTTTCCACTTTTAGACTGAGTCGATCTAAGCTTTTTCATTAACTAATCCCCACCATTGTTGTCGGAGTAACCACTCTATGTTGCAAGTTGGAAAAAGAGCTCCAGATTTTGACATGCCCTCCACCAAGGACATGAAGGGTCTCAAAGAAAACGTTCGTTTGGCAGATTACAAGGGCAAATTCCTTGTTATGTTCTTCTATCCGTTGGATTTCACTTTCGTCTGCCCAACAGAATTGAAAGCATTCAGCGCTAAATATGATGAATTGAAAAAAGCTGGCGCAGAAGTTATCGCAGTCTCAACAGACAGCGTATTCAGCCACCGCGCTTGGATCAACACACCAGAAGATAAGGGTGGACTCGGTTCACTCAACTACGTTCTCGCTTCAGACATCACCAAAGATGTAAGCCGCGACTACGGTGTATTGATGGAAGACAAAGGAATCGCATTGCGCGGTTTGTTCATCATCGATCCAGATGGCATTCTTCAGTATCAAGTTGTACACAGCCTCAACATCGGACGCAGCGTTGATGAAACACTTCGAGTTCTCGAAGCAATCAAGACCGGCGGACTTTGCGGCGCTGATTGGAAGCCAGGCCAAAAGCCATTGACCGTCTAATCAGGTCAGTATCATTTAGAGAACCGTCAGGTATTTTGCCTGGCGGTTTTTTTTAGATAAGAATTGGAACTTGATCTCGTTGAAACGCTGATAATCTGCGTGACAGCGTTAAAATTAGTGAGCGACGCGCGACTGAATTGACGAGTTGCGCAAGTTGAAATGTTGCCGGTGTTTCCGGCCAAGGAGGGACCCATGCCGCTTCGTATGGACAGTCCGTTGCCTTCTCTCAAAGGTGGCACCGATTGGTTCAATTCAGCTCCCATCACTGACGATGAGCTGAAAGGTTCTCCAGTGCTCGTTCATTTCTGGGCGATCAGCTGCGGAACTTGCAAAGAATCACTGCCTGATGTTTCTCAATGGATTGAGAAATACGGTCCGCAGGGATTGAAAGTCGTCGCCGTTCACATGCCACGACAAGAAAGTGATACCAAAGTCGAAGACGTCAAGGCTGCGATTGAAGAGTACGAAGTCAAGCAACCATGCGTTGTCGATAACTATCACGAAATCACAGATGCATTTGAAAACAAGTACGTTCCCGCCTTTTACCTGTTCGACAAAGACGGCAAAATGCGCGATTTCAAAGCTGGCGAAAAGGCACCAAAAATGGTGGCGCAAGCAATTGAAAGAATTTTGGCGGAATCAACCGCTGTAAAAGAAGAAGCTAAATAGACAAGGTGATCATAAAAATGACTACAGCCGCTGTTGCAACTCGGTCACAGGCAATATTTGAACGTGCGAAAGCCGTGATTCCCGGTGGAGTGAATTCTCCGGTTCGCTCTTGCAAGTCAGTCGGCTCGGAGCCGATTTTTATGGATCACGCAGATGGTTCTCATTTGTTTGACGTCGACGGTAATAAATACATCGACTACGTTGGCTCATGGGGTCCGATGATTCTGGGTCATCGCCATCCGCGTGTGTTGGAAGCAATCGAGATCACACTCAAGCAAGGCACCAGTTTTGGTGCTCCTTGCCGAGCTGAAGTCGAGATGGCTGAACTGGTTTGCAAGCTGATGCCATCAATCGAAATGGTGCGCATGGTCAACTCTGGTACTGAAGCAACGATGTCGGCGATTCGTCTGGCTCGCGCTTTCACCAAGCGAACTATGATCGTGAAATTCGATGGCTGCTATCACGGTCATGCTGATTCTTTCCTGGTTAAAGCCGGGTCTGGTCTTGCAACCTTGGGAATTTCGAGCTCGCCAGGCGCGCCTGATGAGATAACCAAATTGACGGTGTCAATTCCGTTCAATGACCCTGCTCAACTGAAAAAGACATTCGAAAAGCACGGCAAGGAAGTCGCCGCGGTGATCATCGAGCCGATTGTAGGCAATGCTGGACTAATTCTTCCTGAGGAGAACTACCTTCAAACTATTCGTGAGCTCTGCACCGAGCATGGTGCCTTGCTGATATTTGACGAAGTGATGACTGGCTTCAGAGTCGCTCTCGGCGGCGCCCAAGATATGTACAAAATCAAACCAGATTTGACTACTCTGGGCAAAATTATTGGTGGTGGACTTCCAGTTGGTGCTTACGGTGGAAGGAAAGACATCATGGAAATGGTGGCACCGCAAGGACCTGTCTATCAAGCTGGAACGCTCTCAGGAAATCCACTAGCAATGGCTGCTGGCATTGCGCAACTCAAGACTTTGCAGACACCAGGAACATACGCACACCTGGCAGAAAATACGACGAGGCTTGCAGACGGACTCAAAGGTCTGTCTAAATCTATTCAAGTTGTATCGGTACCCGGAATGCTCGGTGTGTTCTTCAACTCTAAACCAGTAACCGACTTTGAAAGCGCACAGAAGTGTGACACAGAGCAATTTGGCAAAGTTTGGAGAGCGCTGATTGAAAAGGGCATTTACTGGCCGCCCTCACAGTTCGAAGCTGCGTTCATTTCTGCTGTGCATACAAAGCACGATATCGACAATACGATTGATGCTTTCAAAGACGCAATAAAATAACTGCGTACTCGAAAAATTCACAACACGTTCCGGAAAAAGGACGTTCTCCGTTGTTATGTTGTCGGCACATCGTTGCCCGCAAGGAGAATCGAACATGTCCAAGCCTCTAGAACGCGAGAATGTCGATGCAAAATTGGAATCACCGCAACCTTCTGGTTTGTCCCGGATAGCGTCAGATTTCCAGGTGGCAAGCCTCCCGCAAAGCAAAACTACCATGCCAGCTGAATTTGGTACGCCTATTCTCACCGGACTATATGAAGATAATCCTGTCGGACCAGTGGTGCCAGATCCTTACCACGACGGTCCACAACTCGGCGGACATAACTCCGGTTCTAGTCCCACCATCGACATAGATGACTGATCTACGTTTCTCAAATCATTTAAGTTTGATTGAGCCAACAACCTTGTCGAGCATTTCTAGACTTGGAGCGAACTTGGCTCTAGCGAGCTTTTGCACATAGGCTTTGCTTTTTTCTAGAGGCAAATCTTTTGGCAAACCTGTTGCCTTGATTGGCCAGAAGAACGAGACGTAATATTTGTTGTCGCTTGTGATGCCTTGAAAAGTGTAAAAGAAGTCTGACTCGTTCACTGGTGGATCGCCGTTTCCGTAAACGCTAATAAACGAAACACCTGAGCCCAAGCCGTTGTTGAACTTCAGATAGTTTTCTTGCGCGTGCAGAAATTCTGCGCCATCTGACTCTGGCAAAATTGGAATTGATTCCAAACCTTTGGACGATTTAGCGGCAATCGCTTTTCTCAAACCATCTAAACGCTTGTTGAATTCGACCTGTTTCGCTTTCGGAAACATTGGTGCCCACTTCTGAAGTGGATAGACCAGCAAGTGTGGCTCGTTAAAACTGTTATCGCCGTACTGTAGCTTTTTGCCGTCGAAAAGGATGCGCACATGCATTGGTACCGCATCGAAAGTCATTAGTTCGTCTTTCGGATCGTAAGGATCTGCTTTCTCGATTTCGACTTTTGTAGTCTTTGCAATTCCTGTGGTGTCGAATTCTACTTTTAGCTTGGCGATTTCGTTATCGGTGGCGGGCTTTTTTGCTGCAGGAGCGGCTTGAATGCTGAGCGAAGACGTTCCGATGCAAGTTGCTACGAGCATTGCGACGGCCAACTTCTTAGATGTCATTGTAGGAACTCCAGAAGGTGATTCTGAATTGAGGAATATACCTCATCTTTTGTGTTATTCAAAGTCACGTAGGTAATACAGTTTTGGATCTCATTTTTGAATACTTTGAGTGCTTGGAATTTAGGTGATTGTTGAGATAAATTTGAATTTGAGAAGACGCCGTTCAATAGACCGGCGACCCTTGCCGGCTGAAGCCGGCGCTCCCTTGCGCTCCATTAATCACAGCGCTCCTGCGCTAGGCGGATGCTAGTTGTTTGAAGCGTCCTACGTCGCGTTTTGGTGGTTCGCCGAATGTTCGCTTATATTCGCGGCTGAACTGAGAGGCGTCGTCGTAGCCGACGATTTCTGCGGCAGTTCCGGCGTCGATGTCTTCGGTTAGCAGCAGTCTTCTTGCTTCTTGCAGGCGCAGCATTTTTTGAAACTGTAACGGGCTCATCGAAGTTGCTGTTTTAAAGTGTTGGTGGAAGCTTGAAACGCTCATGCCCAAATCTTGTGCAAGAGTTTCCATACTGAGATTCTCGTTGTATTTGTTGCGCAAAATTTGAACTGCTTTTGTAATTCGATTTGTGTGTCCACCAAAAACTGCCATTTGTCGCAGTCTAGATCCTTGCTCGCTCTTTAGAACGCGATAAATAATTTCGCGTATCACCATCGGTGATACCACACGGAAGTCGTCTGGATTCTCAACCAATCTGAGCAAGCGAACCATTGCGTCCAAAAGGTCATCCTGGAGCTTTGATACATCCATCGACTTGACGCTTGTGTCACTGCGCCCAGCGTTGATGCCGGCTTCAACAATTACCGACGCAATCGTAGCTGGGTCGAGGTCTAGCTTTAACCCTAAATAGGGCTTCTCTGGCGTAGCTTCGACGACTTGACTGACTACCGGTACGTCCAGCGAAATCAGCAGGTAGTGCGCAGGGTCGTATCTCAGCCGTTCTTCACCAAAAGTAACTTCTTTGGCGCCCTGTGCCACAACACACATCGAGGGCGAATAGAGTCCGTGCTTTGGCTGAGTTGGCTCAGACCAGCGGAAGAACTGCAGGCTTTCCACGATATCATTCGTGCCTTCAAATTTGCAGCCATTGGCTAACCGTTCGACTAATTCCTCGCGATAAGCGTCAGTTCTTTTGTTTTTCTTGTCCATAGCACTATCCTCTCCAACCTTTGGAGAATTGTCCAATCTTCCTGGAACTTTGTTATACCAAACTGGCACTATTTGAGCATAACATAGTGTTTGTGAATGCAGTGTTGCGAATTTTATGCAATCGACGCTCACCTGGTTTTTCGGGAAGTTGGCATCAGTAATAGTCACGCTTTCAAAAAAAGCTGCTGCGTTTCTGAAGGCATGTCCAACCTAATTGATGCTGACGATGAAAGGGAGAATCAAAATGCAAAAGAGAAAACTTGGCACAAGTGGTCTTGAAGTATCGGCTCTGGGTCTTGGTTGCATGGGTATGAGCCATGGATTCGGTCCTCCAAAAGATAAGCAGGAAATGATTTCGCTGATCCATGCCGCGGTGGATCGCGGTGTCACGTTCTTCGATACTGCTGAAGTTTACGGACCGTACATCAACGAAGAGTTAGTCGGTGAGGCACTTGAGCCGTTCAAGGGAAAAGTCGCCATCGCGACGAAATTCGCTTTTGAACCAAACCCAGATGGTGGTGTCGGTCCCAATGGTGGACCAGCATGGAACGTTTTGAATAGCAAACCTGCACACATCAAAGAAGTTGCAGAGGCATCACTAAAACGATTGAAAGTAGATGTGATTGATTTGTTCTATCAGCATCGTGTTGATCCGAAAGTTCCTATTGAGGAAGTTGCCGGAGCAGTCAAAGAATTGATCCAGCAAGGCAAGGTTCGCTATTTCGGAATGTCAGAAGCCGCAGCCAACACCATTCGCCGTGCACACGCTGTGCAACCGGTATCAGCAATCCAGAGCGAGTACTCACTGTGGTATAGAAGACCTGAGCCAGAAATCTTGCCGTTGTGCGAAGAACTGGGAATTGGATTTGTGCCATACAGCCCGCTTGGAAGAGGTTTCTTGACTGGAAAAGTTGACGAAAAAACTGAGTATGCAGCCAATGATATTCGCAACTCTCTTCCACGATTCACTGCAGAAAATCGGAAAGAAAATCTCGCACTTGTGGATTTGTTAACGAAGTTTGCTGAGCAAAAAGGTGCAACAACAGCTCAAGTCGCGCTTGCATGGTTGCTTGCGCAGAAGCCATGGATTGTTCCGATTCCAGGTACGACAAAACTACATCGCCTCGAAGAAAACATTGGCGCAGCATCTCTTATACTTAGCCCTGCCGATCTCGCAGAGCTTGATGAAGCAGCCGCGAAAGTCGAAGTCAAAGGCGAACGTTATACGGAAGCTATGGAAGCCATGTCTTATCGTTAGGTTGCTGTTTGGACAGCTAATTAGGAGTAATGAACAATGACAAAGACAGCAATTAAAACAAAAGCTTACGCCGCAGTTAGTGCAGGCGCGGAAGTCAAACCGCACGAGATCGAACGCCGTGAGCCCGGTCCGTATGATGTTCTAATTGATATCAAATTCTGCGGAGTTTGCCACTCTGACGTGCACCAAGTCAAAGACGATTGGGGTGGTGCCATCTATCCGATGGTGCCTGGTCACGAGATCGCAGGCGTTGTCGAAAGAGTTGGTGAGAAGGTCACCAAATTCAAAGTTGGAGATCGCGTCGGCGTTGGCTGTATGGTTGATTCATGCAAAGAGTGTGGATCATGTGCTGATGGTGATGAAAACTACTGCGAAAAAGGCAACATCCAAACTTATAATGCGATGTCTCTCGACGGCAAGAATATCAATTTTGGTGGATACTCTGAGCGCATCACCGTGCTCGAAAGATTCGTCGTAAAAATTCCGGATAACTTGTCGCTCGAACAAGCCGCACCGCTTCTCTGTGCTGGCATCACCACTTATTCTCCGCTTGTACACTGGAAAGCTGGTCCTGGCAAAGCTGTAGCTGTTGTTGGACTCGGTGGATTGGGACACATGGGCGTAAAGATTGCGCACGCTCTCGGCGCTGATGTGACTGTGATCAGTCGCACCAACAATAAAAAAGCTGATGCAGAGAAGATGGGTGCAAACGATTATGTAGCTACTGCTGAACCCGGTGCTGTTGAAAAAAATCAGAATCGTTTCGATCTGATCATCAACACCGTATCGTCAGCTGCTGACATGAACGCCTACATGGGCATGTTGAAGCGAGATGGTGTTATGTGCCTGGTCGGCGCTCCTAGCGAAGACCTTCCAATCAAGGCTTTCAGCTTGATTCCGAAACGCACGACTTTGTCAGGTTCAACAATTGGTGGCATGCGCGAAACCCAAGAAATGTTGGATTTCTGTGGCAAGCACAACATCGCATCTGACATCGAAGTTATCCCAATACAAAAGATCAACGAAGCTTATGAGCGCTTGCTGAAGAGCGACGTTCGTTATCGCTTTGTCATCGATATCGCATCGCTGAAGTAACGCGGTAATCCGATTTCAATCAAGATCGCAACAAACAAGCAAGGACTAAAAAATGCCACACGTCGTCTTGAAAGTTTGGCCTGGTAAAACGGAAGAACAAAAAATCCGCGCCACCGAATTGATCGTTAAGGACTTAATGGAAGCATTTGGATCCAAGGAAGAATCAATATCGGTTTCGATCGAAGAGTTTCATCCCGACGATTGGTCCGAGCAAGTTTACAAGCCCGATATCGTTGATAAGGCGAGCACGCTCTACAAGAAACCTGGATATTAATAGTCCCGGGATAAAGTCCCGGGATAATTGATAAACGTTCGCTTTAGTTACCGCGCTGATTAGACTATCTCTTTGTCGCCGCCGTTTTTCTCCATTCCTGGAATCCGGCGGCGATGAAGTATTCCAATGTGTCTGGCACATCTTTTTCGGAGAACCCTTTCTTGTCTCTGCTGGTGAAACCTGAATGTCGCTCGGGAATGAGTTCTTGCAATCCCTGATGCGCTTTGTCCCATGGCACTGGTCGTGCGAATTTCGTGATCGGCACCCCTTCACCGGCGCCTAAATCCATCGCCAGTTCGTTGGTCTTCTCTAAGTCTGCGCGCACTCTAATTACTACGGCTTTTCCGTTGAGCGCTTCCTCCGCAGCCTTCAGTGCGGGTGCCATTGCCATGCATGGAGGGCAGTGTTCTTGCCCGACTTTGACGATCACAGGAAGACCTCTATCAGCCGCATATTTTAGAGCTGCATAGTATTCCTCGGGAGTTGCAACTGCCTTAGCAAGATCTTCTTGCTCTATCTTTTTCAGTTGCGCGAGTTTTTCTGCTTCTTTAGCTTCCTCGTCTTCTTTTGCCTTTGCTTCGGCTCTTACCCTGGCTGCTTCTTTCAGTCTCGCCGCTTCCTTCAGTTTCGCCGCCTCTTTGGCTTTAGCGGCTTCTTGCGCATCTTCAACTTTAGGAGCGCCTTCAACTTTAGGAGCACCTTCAACTTTCGGAGCGCCTTCAACTTTCGGAGTCACCGTTGATGGTGGCGAATCAGAAGTTTTGCCATCACCACCATATTTGAACAGATCGCGTTTCTGTTCCGCCTCCTCCGCTGGTTTTAGCAGTGGCAGTAGTGCCTGCAATTCGTCTGCAGGAATTCCTGTTGCTGCAAGCCGTTTGTGCAGCTCTGGATTTGAATAGATTGATGGATTTCTCAGCCCGGCAGAATCGATCCATTGTGCACCGATTTCACGGAATTTCTGTTTCAAATCATCATCAGTTTGCGATTCACCCCATTTCAAGCAAGCAATACCAAGGTCGGCTCTTGTTGCTGCTTTTGCGTTTTTGACGAAAGTCAGGTTAGCCTGATCTCGCACCAACTGTTGAAACTCGGCGGAATCTTGTGGAGTCGTTGCCACGGCTTTAGCGATTCGTTGCTGCTCTGCTTCGATTTCGGCAGGATTTACTTTGTCTGCTGCACGAATTGCCTCACGATAGTGGCGCTCGCCATCGTGCCAGTCTTCTGAGTCAGTTGCGGCTGTGATTTCTCTGGTGATCGCTGCGCGTGCGATTTCGAACGAGCTGCCAGATCTGTCACCTCTTTCTGTCTTCTCTGATTTTTCTGCCTTGTCCGATTTGTCAGATTTTTCGGTTAAGGCGTTCGGATTGAATTGACCTTTGAATGATTCTTGCCGTTCTCTCGTTGCTGCAATGGCCGCATTGAAAGATGAGATCATCGAGTGATCTGCACCTTGCCAACGCATTACTGGTGCTTCTGGTTGAAGCGAGCCGTCCGCGCCGGGTTTGACTGAAAACACAATCGAGACCGCAGCGTTGTGGCCGCCTGCTAATTGACTGTCCGCAAATTTGGCTAATTCGGGGTCTTTGGTTTTCGCACGGTCGATGTAAATGTAGATAGCGTCTTTGGCAGCGCCATTTTTAGCGTTGGGTAGGGAGTTCTCGATTAGCTGACGTGAGTTGTTGTGCTCGAATCCACCGAAGATTGCTACTATCGGTCTGCCGGTGCGGGCTGCGTCTTTGTAGGCTTCTTGATAGTTGTCTTGAGTGTATTTGAAGTTGTCCTTGATCATCTTGTCGTAGGCAGCGCGCGACTGTCCGTCGACAGCTATTACAGTTCCCTGAGAACTGTCGCTGATGCTGAAACCATCATTGAGCGGCTGATTGTAGCGCCTAGTGTTGAAGTAGGCCTGCAGTCGCTGCTGGTCTTGAAAGTTGTATTGGTTATAAGAGTTTTGACGCACAAACTGTGCTTCAGGACTATCATATCGGGGCTGTTGTACCCGAACTGGATAGCATACGTCGCCGCCTCAAGCCATGACCGATCACCTGTTGTCCACACTACTACGACTCTCAATTTAAGCCGGAAGTGTTTCTAAATTGTGCCTTAATTGAGCTAAGACGATGCCCCTGGCTTTTTTGCCTTTGCTTGGACGTCCGAGTCTTTGAGAATTTTAGCTTCGGTCTCCACTTGCTCGGCTTCTTCGTTTCGCTCCATGGCGCGAAGCAATTTCGCGTAGTCTTCTTTTATGTTCCAGCTCTCGGGGGGATGGTCGGGCTTTAAAAATCCTTTGGCAATGTACTGCGCAATTTGTTCTGCATAATCACGAAACGCTTTTGGGAAATATTTTTCAGCGTCCTCATGCTTGATTGTGCATTGGTCTATTTTTCTCATTTTGGGAAAAACTGTTGTTTTGCGCTTGCGTGACATGTCTAGTCTTTTTGCTCGTGTCTGAGTCGATTGATTCCGCTATCGCGTCCTGCACGCAACATAGTTCTCGCCACCGTCAACGCCACCACTTTTGTTGCTCCACAGCGATTTACTTCTCGGGCGCACTCAGCCAACGTTGCGCCTGATGTGCAAACGTCATCGACCAGCACTACAGCTCGCCCCATTAGTTTGGACGGATTGCCGTGGAATGCATTTTCAACGTTTTTAAACCGTTCCGCTTTCTCAAGACTTTGCTGTGGAGTCGTTGCTCGGCGTCGTTTAATGGCGCCACGCAAAACTGGAATGTCTAAAACTTTCGAGGCTTCATTTGCAAGCAAATCGGCTTGATTGAATCCTCGTTCCATGCCTTTTCGCCAGTGTAACGGCACGGGCACAAGCACGGCATTCTTTTGATTGAGAAATATCGAACCCATGCGCCAGCCATTCAACATAATTGCTGCTAAGTCTGGTGCTAGCAAACGGTCGCCTTCGTATTTCAAGCTGTGGATCAAACTTCGCATCTCACCGCTGTATGGCGCTCCGCTCACGATCGCAAAAGAGCGCTCGCCATCCTGCTCGTAAAATCCCATCAATGGTGTTTCGCTCGAAAGTCCTTGCCAGCAGTCGCTGCAGATTACGCGCGAATAACGAGGAGTGTCATTTATCCATCGATGGATTATTGCTGGTCTGGCCTCTCCACCGAAATCTTGCAAGCCGTCCATGAGTTGCCCGCGGGCTAGCATTACTCGCGCACAGAGTCTGCAATCTTCTTCGCTGATGAACGAGTAGAAGAAATCTAGAAGCTGGTCGAAAATTGAAATGGAATTCAAGTGAATGTTCGTTATCAAAATTTTTCTCCTTTTTGAGTCTCTACTTTATGTACGTTCAAATGAGGAAATAAGTTCAATTGGGAGTTAGCCGGTCTGGAGACCGGCGGCCCTAGCCGGCTTGGAAGCCGGCGCTCCGTTGATCCATGCTAGACTCGTCTTTTCATTTCAGTGATGTGGACCATGCCTACTAAAGAAATTGATGCCGCCGCTCTGATTAAGAGTGCGGAAAAAAAATTGAGCGATGCATTCGTGGAAGTCGACGAGATTGCCATGATCAATCAGAAGCGAGTGCTCGATTCATTCCGCTCGCACAGATTGACTGAAGAATATTTCGCTGAGCGCACAGGATATGGACGAAACGATCCTGGGCGAGAAACTATCGACAAAATTTTTGCGCAGGCGTTTCAAGCGCAGGCTGCCGCGGTGCGAATGCAGTTTGTCTCCGGCACGCACGCCATCGCTTGTGCATTGTTGGGCAACTTGCAGGCTGGTGACACGATTTTGTCGCTTACCGGCCAGCCGTATGACACTCTCAAAGAGGTGATCGGGTTAGAAGGCGATGAGCCTGGCAACTTGATTTCCCTCGGAGTTAAATACATTGAAATTAATTTGGATCCAGCGGAAGAGACGGACCAATCGCTTGTCGAGAAGATTAAAAAGGCTGCGCCAGACACACACTGCATGTTCTATATACAGAAATCTTGCGGCTACAGCATTGAACGGCGCAGTTTCAACAACACAGACATCGCCAGGCTAAGCAAAGCAGCGAGGGCTGTTCAAGGAACTGGCACCGTTTTTGTCGATAACTGCTATGGCGAATTTGTTGAGCACCATGAGCCAACCGCAGTGGGCGCGGATCTGATGGCTGGTTCTCTTATAAAGAATCCCGGCGGCGGACTGGCGATAACCGGTGGCTATGTGGCCGGACACGTAGAGCTCGTAGACAGGGCTTTGAATCGGCTCACCTCGCCAGGAATCGGCGGTCATCTTGGCTTGACTTACAACCAGAACCGGCTCGTTCTGCAGGGTCTATTTCTGGCTCCGGCTGTCGTTTCAAACGCAGTAAAGGGTGCGATGCTTTTCGCCGCCACCCTGGCTGAATTGGGCTGTGAAGTGAAGCCAAACGCCCTCGACAAGCGCTCTGACATCATTCAAGCCATCAAATTCGCTAACCCCGAGCGGCTTGTCAACTTTTGTCGCGCCATTCAGTTGGGGTCTCCGGTCAATTCACACGTGGTCCCAGAGCCATCGCTCATGCCTGGATATCAGGACCCTGTCATCATGGCGGCTGGCACATTCGTTGAGGGAGCGACAATTGAGCTGTCTGCAGATGGGCCTTTGCGTCCTCCGTTTGCGGTTTTTGTTCAAGGCGGCCTCACATATCTCCATGTTAAGTGCGTGCTAGAAGAGGCTATAACCCTGAGTGCTAGGGGCGATTTGGCGTTTTTCTAGAACTAAAGCTTTGCTCATTGGCTTTAAGCCGGGCTAGTTCTTCTTTACAATAGTTGTGCACCACTGTGGGGGATACGCTCTTGGTAGCCGAGATGCCAGCAATTAGGCAAAAAGCTGTTTCAGGCGGACCGACGAATCTTTTGATTCTGTCTGGAACGTCCAATCCTGAACTTGCAAAAGAAGTCGCGGATTATCTGGAATTGTCTGTAGCGCCGGTGAAAATTTCACCGTTCTCAGACGGTGAGATTTATGTTCAAGTACAAGACAGTGTGCGCGGACAGGACTGTTTCGTAGTGCAGCCCACGTGCACTCCAGTCAACGAAAACTTGATGGAATTATTGATTCTGCTTGATGCCTTGAAGAGAGCATCAGCGGGTCGCATTACAGTCGTCATGCCCTACTACGGATATGGTCGACAAGACAGAAAGGCAGCTGGACGCGAAGCGATTACAGCAAAATTGATTGCCGATCTGTTAACCACTGCTGGTGCCCAGAGAGTAGTTACTCTTGATTTGCACGCACCGCAGATCATGGGCTTCTTCAATATTCTCGTGGATCACTTATACGCCAGCCCTGTGTTACTTGAATACGTTCGTTCGCTCAATCAAACTGACCTCGTTCTCGTCAGTCCAGACGTCGGCGGTGTATCAAGAGCACGAGCGTTCGCTAAGAAATTAGATGACGCACCTATCGCGATTATCGATAAACGACGCAGCGCTCACAATGTCGCCGAAGTCTATAACGTAATTGGTGACGTGAAGAACAAAGTAGTTTTGATGGTAGACGACATGGTCGACACCGCCGGAACACTGGTCAAGGGTGCTGAGCTCTTGAAGAAAGAAGGCGCACGTGCGATTTATGCCTGCGCCACTCACGCCGTATTGTCTGGTCCCGCAAACAAACGAATTGACGATTCGCCAATTGAAAAACTGATCGTGACGAATTCTATTCCTCATGAACCGAAAAATATTTCCAAGAAGATCGTCATGCTCAGCGTCGCAAAACTGCTTGGTGAAGCCATTGCGCGTATTCACGACGACACTTCTGTTAGCGAGTTGTTCCTCTAATTTATGATTCTCGAAAGTTTTCCAGTCGGGCAGTTAGGCTGCAATTGTTCCATCATCGGTTGCGCTGAAACTGGTGAAGCTGCCGTTATCGATCCAGGTGGCGACGCTGAGAAAATTATTTCTTTCGCGAAAGAAAAAAATCTGACGATCAAATATCTTTTGCACACACACGCTCACTTCGATCACATCATGGGATCGCGTGCGGTGAAAGAAGCTACTGGCGCCAAGATTTATATCAACAAAGGCGACCAGTGGTTGTACGACAATTTGCAAAAACAAGTGCAAATGTTCGGATTCAAAGCGACAGATCCATTGCCAGTCGATGACTATCTAGAGCACGAAGATCACATCAAGATCGGCAATATCAAAGCTTCGGTAATTCATACGCCCGGGCACACCCCTGGCAGCACATGTTTCTGTGTGCAAGAAAAAGACAGCATTTTATTCTCTGGCGATACGTTATTTCAACGTTCGATTGGACGCACAGACTTGTGGGGTGGCTCGTTCGAAGAAATCATCAAGTCGATTTCAGAACGCTTGATGACGCTTGATGACAGCACGCGAGTGGTGCCTGGTCACGGCGCTGATACTTCCATCTGGACCGAACGCAAATCCAATCCGTTTTTGAATTAGAGCTTAACCTAGTTAAACAGATTCGATGGTTGATCTATTTCCACTTTACGGTGGACAAATAACCAGCGATTGTTTCTTCTTATGAGAGTGTCAGAGTAAAGTGCGGTGCCTGGCAAGTTTGTTTTGTTTCTATCGATGATCATCAAATAACAAGTTTGGGTAGCGTGATCGCCGTTCACGGTAATGACGAAATTGGTCATGATGTGCCGTTTTCCAATTACGCGCGCACCGAGGTCTGGTAAAAGATTAGCCAGCTTCTCTTTGCCCTCATACTTGCCTATGCCTCCCTCCCACACACCAGCGTCGTCCCAAGTTTGCAGCCACGTGTCTATGTCTCCCGAATCCATGGCATTGGCATAAATAGATGCGAGTTCCTGAATAGCCAATTTATCGTCTGCAAGAGAAGTCATTTTTCGTGCTCCGATTGTGCGCTAAAGTTTCTCTATTTTATTGTACTTCTAAGTGCTCAGTGATCTAAAGCTGATTGAAAAAGCAAGCAATCGATCCTATCCACACCTCAGCCTAGTTTCAGTATTCGCTGTGCATTTTGATAACAAATTCTCTTTCTTACATCTTCGCTTAACGGTGCCTTGTCGATAAAGTCCGCTGCGATTTGCGTTGACTCAAAAGGATAGTCGGTCGAAAAAAGTATGTTGTCTGCGCCTAACGCTTCGATGCTGCAAAGCAAGGGGGCATTATCACACACACCAGATGTGGTGATGATGATGTTGTCTTTCACGTATTGCGACAGCGGCTTCTCAAGTTTCTTCGAGTGTTTACCGATTTGCCAACGACTGTCGAACCGCCACAGCATGAATGGAAGCGCCTCTCCCATATGTCCGAGAATAACTTTGAGTTTCGGCAGACGATCGAACAGTCCACTGACTATTAGTCGCAGCGCGTGCGTGGTTGTCTCGACAGTCCAGCCCCAGGTGGGTCCCATCAAATCGGGGTGATCTTCGTACATGTGCGGTTTGTCAAATGAATCTGCGGGATGCAAATACAACGGAACATCGAGATTGTTTAGCGTCTCCCAAAATGGAATGTATCTTTGATCGTCGAGATAAACGCCATTAGTGTGACCATTCACCAGTGCACCCTTGAAACCAAGATCCTCGATGCACCGCTTCAACTCTTTTGCTGCAGCCGTTGGATCTTGCATTGCAAGATGCGCGAAGCCGGCAAAGCGGCTGGGATGTTTTTGAATTTGCTGCGCAAGAAAGTCATTCGCTTCTTGTGATTTTCGAATCGCGGTTGCAGTGTCCTTTTCTGTTTGTAAACCAGGAGATGTTTGAGACAGCACGCACATTTCGATTTCGGCATTGTTCATAGCTTGCAGGCGAAGGTCAGCAAATTCAGGAAGCCTGAGCGCGAATTCTTTGTAAGCGCGGGCATCCATCATCTTTTCAACGTCGGCTTCGTAGTTTTCGAATCCCGGAGCCATGAAGTGTTCTTCTAACGCAATTTTTTTCATTTGGGTTCAGCCTGCTGGAGATTCGGTTTTTGGTCTTGGAAAAACCTTTATTAACGGCTGTGGATGCGGAACATATTCAATTCTAGATTCGGGTTGCGCATCCGGTTTCACGATAATATGATCGCCATCGTCAGCAACTGTTAGACTGCCGGAAAATAGTTGGGGCATTCCTTCGGTAAATGCACTTTTTGCTTCGGAAGTGGTGGGAATCGCTGGAACTAAATGCGTCAGTACCAGTCGCTTCACTCCCGCTCGCTGAGCCATTTTTGCTAAGTCGAGCGAATCTGCGTGATAGACAGCCAACTCTTTAATTACTTGCGCGGCTTGAGCGCTGGTTACTTCCTTTTGCGCAAGTGGGCGGCTGAACGATTCGCTGATTAGCACATCGGCGTTCTTTGATTGCTCTTCGAGCGACTTCACAACAGCGGTGTCACCACTGATTACTATTTTCACTCCGCGATAATTGATTAGATATCCGAAGGCGGGCACGACCGGGCTGTGCTGCACCGGAAAGCAATCGATCTCTAATTTGTTGTCTGAATAAACGCGCGTTTTACCAGAATCGACATCGATTGTGTGTGGAACTGCAGCGGCTAAATTCGGATCTAGAAATCCTTCCAACGAAGAGGCTCGAAATATTGTGTCTAGCTTGTAGGCTTGGTTGAGACCACTCAGGACCTGATCGGTGCCGTAAGGTCCATATACGTCCACAGCAACTTTTCGTCCGTGCAACCATGATGCATTGAGTAACTGTCCAAGTCCGCCGAAATGATCTGAGTGCCAGTGTGTCATGAAGATCTTCGAGGTTTTCTCGTATGGCAGGCCAAGTCCGGCTGCGGATTGTACGGCTCCTTCGCCAGCGTCAAAGAAGAAAAGCTTGTCGTCAACGACAATGGCTGCGCAGGATGGCTTCCTAACATTTTGCATCTCTGCTTCTGGATTGCCAGTGCCCAATATAAAGATATGAAGGCAGCCATCGTGAAGCAGTTGATCTTGTGGGAGTGTTTCAACATAAAGCCCGGCATTCGCAACAGGTGTGCAGCCGATTAATGCGACAATTGACAATAGCGCGGACGCAATTAGTTGTTGAATATTTGCTCTGGAGCGCAAGACAAAATCCTCTCGAAAGTCGTTCAATTGTTTCACAGATCTGTCTCAACCGGGCAGTGCAGGTTCCCATTTTTCCGGCGTGTACCCGAATTTCTTGGCTGCAGCGACATCGTCAGCTACTGACGCTTCACCGTTCTTGCTGCGTGCAATAGCGCGGTGGTAATAGAATGCGCCATCTGTTGACTTGATTTTGATCGCATGATCTAAGTCTTCGATCGCTTGAACGAATTTATTTTGTAAAATGTAAGCTACAGCTCTGGTGTCATATGTAGTGGCGAGATCATTTTTAATTCCTATTGACCGATCGCAATCGCGCACACTCTGATCGAGGAGCCCTGCTGATGCCTCGCTCCAAGCACGGTTGTTGTATGCCATGGCATCTTTGGGGTCTAAGTCAATAACTTTGGTAAGTTCTACTATTGCTTGATTGTAGTCACCGAGCTTTTGTAAAACATTTGCACGAACTGTGTGTGCTATTTTATTCGATTCGGATGATTTTATTGCGGAGTCGGCATCAGCCATCGCTTTGTCGTAATCTTTCAACTCGATATACGCACGAGCCCGGTCGCAAAATGCACTTGAATTGTTCGGATTTAAAGCGAGTGCTCGATCTAAAAGTGGCAGTGCGTCTTCGTACTTTTCTTCTTGCAGCAGCTCTACTGCTTTTCGATAGTGTGTTTCCGCAAGTATCTCTGGTTTATGCGCCAAGCTTGCATGTTCTAGATAAGTGGCACCGATCATGGGTACTGCAAGAAGCACTGTTGCCGCAACTTGCTTCAGGTGGCGTTTGCGCGTTTTATCCGCAGATGGCAGCGCGCACAGCCCCGCGATAAAACCCATGATGAAGCCACCAAAGTGTGCGGCGTTATCAGCGTTCTTGTCGATAAAGCTAAAAATGATGCTGTAAAGAATCAGGCAAAGCACAATTTTTCCGTGCAGGATTAAGTAGCCCTTCGGAAACATCGATGGACGCCGCCAGACGATGGCGAGCATCGCACCGAATACTCCAAAGATAGCGCCAGATGCTCCGGCGCTTACGAGTAATGGGTTAACCAGGATGCTGGTAAGTGCACCGCCGATGGCGGCATAAAGATAGACTATGCAAAAGTTGAGCCTTCCGAACGCCGCTTCGACCTCGCGACCGATATCGCGCAACACGTACATGTTGATTCCGAGATGGAAAATGCCCACATGAACGAAGCTGCAAGTCAGTAGTCGCCAAAACTGATCTGCTGCCAGTGTTTCGGACGCTGAACTAGCGCCCCAGTTCAATAGCGTTTGGGATGAGGGGATGAGAATGGATTTTAGTGACGAGCCACAAACCATCGCAAAGAACCATGCGACGTTCAGCGCTATCAGAATTTTCACTACAGTCATACGCAATCACAAAAACCGAATTGCCTACAATTGTGGACAGTTCCGGCATCTAAGACAATTGTGGAATTCCCCCTACAACCGGCAGTCTTTTTATTTTGTTGGTGATACGAAGACACCCATAAAATTGTCGACGTTAGTGGCAGGCACCTCATGTGGTGCATTTTATTGTCAGGCTTGTGCATTTTGTTCTAAGGCGTGATGTATGGCTTCTCGAATCCACATCGGAGTTATTGTTGAGTTCAAGAAATTTCTTGCCCAAAAAGTTGGACCTTCCCTTAGAAATTAATCTTTGGAAGTTTCTGGACCGGATGGCAAGAAGCCCATCCCATGACCTTCTTCGAATTCGTGGTGCTCGGGCCAGTCGTGGGCACATGACCACGTCACCCCCTGCGCCGGGTACATGTAATGAAGACTTATAGTGACATAATTACCCGAACGATGACGCAATCTAGATGTAAACAGCTGGAGAACGCAACCTTGTGGGAGTTGAGCAGAATTGTTGCCCGCTTCGACGATAAGTTACGACGGATAAATTCGAGCCGATAGGAGAGACACACATGGCACGCACTGCGCAAGCAAAAGTCAATTCTGACTCTGTCGACGGGCGTCAGCTTCTCAAAGTGTTGAGAGCGATGGCGAGAGGAGATTTCAGCGTCAGGATGCCCCTCGACGAGACCGGTCTAGCCGGCGAAATATCCGAAGCTTTCAACGATTGCGTTGAACTGAATCAGCGCTTGCAAGCCGAACTGCAGCGAATCAACACCGTTGTCGGGAAGGAAGGAAAAATCACGCAGCGAGCTACGTTGGGTGAGGCTTCAGGCGCATGGAACGAGTGCATCCAGTCAATCAACGGTCTGGTTGGCGACCTGGTCAGACCCACGACAGAAGTTGCCCGCGTTATCGGTGCGGTGGCGAAAGGTGACCTGACTCAAACGATGGCTCTCGAGATTGAAGGCGGTCCCCTCAAAGGTGAATTCTTGCGTACGGCACGCACAATCAACACCATGGTTGAGCAGCTCAGCTCATTCACTTCAGAAGTGACTCGCGTGGCAAGAGAAGTAGGAACCGAAGGAAAACTGGGTGGACAAGCGCAAGTAAAGGGCGTCTCCGGAACATGGAAAGACTTGACCGATTCCGTGAACTCGATGGCAAGTAACCTCACTGGTCAGGTGCGAAACATCGCAGATGTGACAACAGCTGTGGCGAAAGGTGACCTGTCCAAGAAAATTACAGTAGACGTAAAAGGCGAAATTCTCGAACTGAAAAATACGATCAACACCATGGTTGACCAGCTCAGCTCGTTCGCATCAGAAGTAACCCGTGTAGCAAGAGAAGTAGGAACGGAAGGGAAGCTTGGTGGACAAGCGCAGGTAAAGGGCGTCTCCGGTACCTGGAAGGATCTGACTGATAATGTGAACTCGATGGCAAGCAACCTGACAGCTCAGGTGCGAAACATCGCCGACGTGACGACCGCCGTAGCAAATGGTGACCTATCTAGAAAGATTACAGTAGACGTAAAAGGCGAAATCTTAGAACTGAAGAAAACGATCAACACGATGGTGGACCAGCTCAGCTCGTTCGCGTCGGAAGTAACCCGTGTAGCAAGAGAAGTAGGAACGGAAGGAAAACTGGGTGGACAAGCGCAAGTAAAGGGCGTTGCCGGTACGTGGAAAGACTTGACGGATTCCGTAAATTACATGGCAGGCAACTTGACGGCGCAGGTGAGAAACATCGCCGAAGTGACGACAGCCGTGGCGAAAGGTGACCTCTCGAAGAAGATTACGGTAGACGTAAAAGGTGAAATTCTCGAACTGAAAAACACGATCAACACTATGGTGGACCAATTGAGTTCGTTCGCTGCAGAAGTAACACGTGTGGCGAGAGAAGTAGGTTCGGAAGGAAAACTGGGAGGGCAAGCCGATGTAAAAGGCGTCTCCGGCACATGGAAAGACTTGACGGACTCTGTGAACTACATGGCGTCCAACCTCACATCTCAGGTAAGAAACATCGCAGACGTGACTACCGCCGTGGCTAATGGAGACCTTTCCAGAAAGATCACGGTAGACGTTAAGGGCGAAATTCTGGAGCTGAAAAACACAATTAACACGATGGTGGACCAACTCAGTTCGTTCGCGGCTGAGGTGACACGTGTAGCGAGGGAGGTGGGAACGGAAGGGCGACTGGGAGGGCAAGCCGACGTAAAAGGTGTGTCTGGAACCTGGCGAGACTTGACCGACTCCGTAAACTTCATGGCGTCGAACCTGACCGCCCAGGTGCGAAACATCGCGGAGGTGACCACAGCCGTGGCGACGGGCGACCTGTCTAAGAAGATTACGGTAGACGTAAAAGGCGAAATTCTCGAGCTGAAAAACACAATCAACATCATGGTAGACCAACTGAGTTCATTCGCGGCTGAGGTGACGCGTGTTGCGCGTGAAGTAGGTTCGGAAGGAAAACTCGGTGGACAAGCCGATGTGCAGGGGGTTACCGGAGCATGGAAGGGACTCACTGATAACGTAAATATGATGGCAGGAAACTTGACGGCGCAGGTGCGAAACATCGCCGAGGTGACGACCGCCGTGGCCAAAGGTGACCTGTCGAAGAAGATCACAGTAGACGTAAAGGGCGAAATTCTGGAGTTGAAGAACACGATCAATACGATGGTGGACCAACTTTCGTCATTCGCTTCTGAAGTTACACGTGTGGCAAGAGAAGTAGGTACAGACGGAAAACTGGGTGGACAAGCCGATGTACGCGGTGTGTCGGGTACATGGAAAGACTTGACCGACTCGGTAAATTACATGGCGTCGAACTTGACGGGTCAGGTGCGAAACATCGCCGAGGTGACGACCGCCGTGGCGAACGGTGACTTGACGAGAAAAATTACGGTGCAAGTAAAAGGAGAAATCCTCGAACTGAAAAACACAATCAACACGATGGTGGACCAGCTTTCGTCATTCGCGTCTGAAGTTACACGTGTGGCGAAAGAAGTAGGAACTGAAGGAAGACTGGGTGGACAAGCCGATGTAAAAGGTGTGTCGGGTACATGGAAAGACTTGACCGACTCGGTAAATTACATGGCGTCGAACTTGACGGGTCAGGTGCGAAACATCGCAGACGTGACGACCGCCGTAGCTAATGGAGACCTTTCCAGAAAGATTACGGTAGACGTAAAAGGTGAAATTCTCGAGCTGAAAAACACAATCAATACGATGGTGGACCAGCTCAGTTCGTTCGCATCAGAAGTAACCCGTGTAGCAAGAGAAGTAGGAACGGAAGGAAAACTCGGTGGACAAGCCGAAGTTAAGGGAGTTGGTGGCACGTGGAAAGACTTGACGGATAACGTGAATTCGATGGCGTCGAACCTGACAGCTCAGGTGCGAAACATCGCAGACGTGACGACCGCCGTAGCAAACGGTGACTTGACGAAGAAAATCACAGTAGACGTTAAAGGCGAAATTCTGGAGCTGAAAAACACAATCAATACGATGGTGGACCAGCTCAGTTCGTTCGCATCAGAAGTAACCCGTGTAGCAAGAGAAGTAGGAACCGAAGGAAAACTCGGTGGACAAGCCGTTGTACAAGGAGTCTCCGGTACATGGAAAGACTTGACGGATAACGTCAACTCCATGGCAGGAAACTTGACGGAGCAGGTACGTGGTATCGCCGGAGTTGTAACTGCGGTAGCCAACGGGAACTTGAAACGAAAGTTGGTGCTGCAAGCCAAAGGAGAAATCGGATCGCTCTCTGACACCATCAACGAAATGATCGATACGCTCGCCACATTTGCGGATCAAGTTACCTCGGTAGCCAGAGAAGTAGGTGTAGAGGGTGTGCTGGGAGGACAGGCGCTGGTGCCAGGTGCCGCAGGTACGTGGAGAGACTTGACGGACAACGTGAACGGTCTCGCTGCAAACTTGACGACACAGGTAAGAGCTATCGCCGAAGTGGCAACCGCCGTTACGAAGGGTGACTTGACTCGATCGGTAGCGGTTGAAGCGAGAGGCGAAGTTGCTTCGTTGAAAGATAACATCAACGAGATGATTCGCAACCTGAAAGATACGACGCAGAAAAACACAGAGCAAGACTGGCTCAAGACCAACCTTGCCAAGTTCACCAGTATGTTGCAAGGGCAAAGAGATTTGCTCACAGTTGCAAACTTGATCTTGTCTGAAGTGGCACCACTGGTTAGAGCGCAACACGGCGTCTTCTACATTAATGAGAATGATGAGGGCGAAGGTTCACTCAAACTGATGGGAAGTTACGCCTATCAGAAACGGAAACATCTATCCGACCGCTTCAAGATGAGAGAAGGTTTGATCGGTCAAACGGCAGTTGAGAAGCAGAGAATTCTGGTCACCAACGCGCCTGACGATTACGTTAAAATCAATTCGGGACTGGGTGAAGCGACGCCGATCAACATCGTTGCTCTACCGGTTATCTTCGAAGGTGACGTGCGAGCGGTTATCGAACTAGCATCATTCCAACCGTTCAGCGACATCCACTTAGCGTTCCTCGACCAGCTGACAGAGAGTATCGGTATCGTACTCAACACAATCGAAGCGAACATGAGAACGGAAAACCTGCTCAAGCAATCGCAATCGTTGGCGCAAGAGCTGCAGGCTCAGCAACAAGAGCTTACAGAAACAAACAAACGTCTCGAACAACAAGCGAAAACGTTGCAAGCTTCGGAAGATTTGCTCACTCAGCAACAAGAAGAACTGCAGCAAACAAACGAAGAGTTGGAAGAGAAAGCAAGATTGCTGGCTGCGCAGAATGCCGAGGTGGAGCGCAAGAACAGAGAAATCGAGCAAGCAAGACTGTCTCTGGAAGAAAAAGCCGAGCAGCTGGCACTTACTTCCAAGTACAAGTCAGAATTCCTCGCCAACATGTCGCATGAGTTGAGAACTCCACTCAACAGCTTGTTGATTCTGTCGAAATTACTTTCCGACAACAACGAGGCTAATCTGACTGCAAAACAAGTCGAGTTCGCGAAAACGATTCACGCATCAGGTTCTGACTTGCTTGAATTGATCAACGATATTCTCGACCTGTCCAAGATCGAGTCTGGAACGATTACACTCGATATTGGCGAAATCGGATTCAAAGATCTGCACGAAGCAATCGAGCGGAACTTCAGACAGGTTGCCGAAAACAAGAAGCTAGATTTCCATCTAGACTTCACCGACAACCTGCCGCGTGCATTGAATACAGACTCGAAGCGTTTGCAGCAAGTGCTGAAGAATCTGCTCTCCAATGCGTTCAAATTCACTGAAGATGGTGGCGTCACGCTCAAGGTCTCGCCAGTGTCTGATGGATGGAGTCCTGATAAAACAAGCTTGAACAATTCTCCGACTGTGGTCGCATTTGCTGTCACCGATAGTGGTATCGGCATTCCGCAAGACAAGCAAAGGATCATCTTCGAAGCGTTCCAACAAGCCGATGGTAGTACGAGCAGGAAGTATGGTGGCACCGGGTTGGGACTGCCAATCAGCCGAGAAATCGCTAGCCTGCTAGGCGGCGAAATCAAGGTGACGAGCGCCCCAGGTGAAGGCAGTACGTTCACTCTCTACTTGCCTGTGAACTACTCTGCTCCAGCTCAACCTACGAGACAACGCAGCTCGGTGTCGGCTTACTCCGCTCCGACTGTCAACTATGATGCGCTGGCTCCAGACGCACCAGAAATTCCAAGCGATTCCAGCATATTGCTTGAGAGTATCGTTGCCGACGACCGCGGCAGCATTCAAGATGACGACCGCGTGCTGCTCATCGTCGAAGACGATGTGACATTCGCTCGGTTGCTCCTGGATGAGGCTCGTGAAAGCGGCTTCAAGGGGCTCGTGGCGGTCAATGGTGCCGCCGCGATTGCGCTTGCCCGACGATTCAATCCCGACGCTATAACACTAGATATAGTGCTTCCAGATATGGATGGTTGGACGGTGCTCGATCGCCTCAAGCACGATGCGAAGACTCGACACATCCCAGTCAACGTAATCTCGGCATCGGGCCAGAAACAACGTGGCTTCAAACAAGGAGCGATTGGATACTTCGAAAAACCAGTCACCAAGGAAGCAATCAACGAAGCGATGGGCGCCATCAAAGCCTTCATCGAGCGACCAGCCAAAAATCTGCTCGTCGTTGAAGATGATGAAACACAACGCAACAGCATCGTCGAACTGATCGGAAACGGTGACGTCGAAACCACCGCGGTTGCCTCTGGTGAAGAAGCGATCGAGTTGCTCAAGACAAACCACTTCGATTGTATGGTCATCGACCTGGGACTGCCTGATATGACCGGTTACGAGCTAATCAGAAAAGTTCAAGACGACCTCGGTTTGCAGAACTTGCCTATCGTTGTCTACACCGGCGCAGATTTGACTGCAAAAGAAGAGATGGAATTGCGGCAGATGACAGAAGCCGTAATCGTCAAAGAAGCTAAGTCGCCAGACCGCTTGCTCGACGAAACAGCACTCTTCTTGCACCGTGTCGAGAACAATCTGCCAGAGTCGAAACGCCGTATGCTCCAACAAGCGCATAACCGCGACCCGATTCTGTCAGACCGCAAGATCCTCATTGTTGACGACGACGTAAGAAACATATTTGCGCTGACCAGCATCCTAGAAGGCCAGCATATGAATGTTATCTACGCTGAAAACGGTCTGGAGGCAATCAAGCTGATTCAAGAAAGTCCTGATGTTGAAGTCGTTTTGATGGACGTCATGATGCCTGAAATTGATGGATACGAAACTACTCGCCGAATAAGAGACATGGAGCAATTCAAAAATCTACCGATTATCGCCCTGACCGCGAAAGCAATGAAAGGCGACCGAGAAAAATGCATCGAAGCAGGAGCCTCCGACTACATAGCCAAACCAGTAGACACAGACCAACTTATGTCTCTCCTGCGTGTATGGCTATACCAATAAGGAGTAAAAACGGAGCGCCGGCTTCAGCCGGCAAGGGCCGCCGGTCTCTGACCAGCTCATCACTAAGGAAATCAGGAACTCAGGCACCTACCAAATGGATCCAGATTCAACCACCACAGTAGAACAAAAAGACGAGATCGAGGCAATCGAGATAGATTTGTTGCTTGACGGAATCTATCGGCGCTACGGATACGACTTTCGGAAATATGCGTCGGCGTCGATTCGCCGGCGCATCTGGAAATTCGCCGAGCAAGAAAAGCTTGCGACGATATCAGCAGTGCAAGAAGCCGTTTTGCACGAACCGTCCATGATGGATCGCTTCGTGCTTTCGCTCACGGTCAACGTAACAACGATGTTCAGAGATCCTGCATTCTTTCTGGCATTACGCACCGAAGTAATTCCGATTCTGAAAACATATCCAATGATCAGGATCTGGGACGCAGGCTGTGCAACTGGCGAAGAAGCTTACTCAATGGCAATCGTGCTCAAAGAAGAAGGCATTTACGACCGCTGCCGAATATATGCCACCGACATGAACGAAGACGTCTTGCGCAAAGCAAAAACTGGAATTTTTCCACTTTCGCATATGAAAGAATTCACCGATAACTACATTCAATCTGGTGGCAAAAATTCTTTCTCGGAATATTACACAGCAAAGTACGATTACGCCATCATCAACCAAGAACTGCGCCAAAACATCATCTTCGCGCAGCACAACCTGGTTACAGACAAGTCGTTCAACGAATTCAACCTTGTTCTTATACGCAACGTTTTGATTTATTTCAATGAAGAACTACGTGGAAAAGTATTGGACTTGTTGCATGAAAGCATGGCGTCATTTGGTATTCTCGCTTTAGGAAAAAGAGAGTCACTAAAATTTAGTAGGTTGGAATCAGCATACGAGGAGCTCGATTCCGCGATGAAGTTGTATAAGAGGTGTGCATGAGATGAGCTACAAACTCATCATCATTGGTTGCTCCCTGGGCGGTTTGTCCGCTACTAAAACCTTGCTTGCTGGAATCTCAGACGATTGCATGGTGCCCATTATTCTAATTCAACATCGCGAGCAGAAAGCAGAGGTAAGTATGGACAATGTGCTCACTAACATGATGCAGCGATACACCAAGAGGCAAATTGAAGAGGCTGAAGACAAAACGCCGCTTCGCTTAAATCACATCTATCTTGCACCTGCAGATTACCACCTGTTGATCGAACGTGAATGTGTTGCGTTGTCTGCTGATGAGCCAGTCACCTATGCACGTCCATCAATTGATGTAGCATTTGACTCAGCAGCGCGCACTTATGGCAGTGGCGTGATTGGAGTCATTTTGACGGGAGCTAGTCGTGATGGCGCCGATGGTGCTGCCAGCATCGAGAAACGAGGCGGGCTTATAATAGTACAAGACCCTCTCGCTGCTGAGTCAAACACACTTCCGAAGGCAGCTCTAGCCGCCACCAAAAACCCGAAGATTATGCAACTCGAAGAAATCGGTCCTTACATTTCGAATATCGTGCGCGAAGGAGGGGCGAGTCGTGCTTCCAGAGCAACCAGTTAACATACTGGTCGTCGATGACCAGCCTGAGAACTTGATGGCACTCGAAGCCGTTCTAGAGGCGCTTGGTCAAAATGTTGTCAAAGCCCATTCTGGTAAGGATGCACTCAAAGCTCTGCTGCACGACGATTTCGCTATCGTCATTTTGGATGTGAACATGCCTGGCATGAATGGTTTCGAAACAGCATCAGTCTTCAGACAACGCGAGAATTCCAAACACACTCCGATCATTTTTCTGACTGCAATGTATACGCAAGATGCAGATCGTTCGCTCGGCTATTCGTTAGGCGCGGTCGACTTCATCGTCAAACCCTTCAACCCGGATGTATTGAAATCAAAGGTGAGCGTCTTTGTCGATCTGTTCAAGAAGACGCAAGAGATAAAGCGTCAAGCTGAGCTGATTGCCGAAATTGAAAAGCAGCGTGCCAAAGAAGAAAAAGACAGGCTTGAAACAGAGAAGCAGCTGATTCATCAGGAGTTACTCAGGCAGGAGGCTGAAACGCAACTGCTTGAAGAGCGTAGTCGACAACTGCAGAAAGCAGATCGATTGAAAACTGAGTTTCTCGCCAACATGAGCCACGAAATTCGCACTCCAATGAACGGCGTCATTGGTATGGCTGAACTTCTGTTGCACACTTCACTGTCTGTTGAACAACGCGAGTTTGCTCGCATCATCAGAGAGTCGGCTCAAGCGCTTCTTATTATCATCAACGATATTTTGGATTTATCGAAAATCGAAGCCGGAAAGTTAGATCTTGAAATTCTCGATTTCGATCTGGTGCCACTTGTTGAGGGCACAGCCGAATTGCTCAGCGAACAAGCTCGCTACAAAAATATTGCCGTCATGACTTTCATCGACCCAGATCTTCCGAAAGTATTGAAAGGAGATTCTGGGCGGCTCAGGCAAGTACTTCTGAATCTGATCGGTAACGCGATGAAGTTTACCGAGCAAGGCGAAGTGATCGTTCGTGCCACCAAATCTGAATCTACAAATGGAGACGGAAAGGTCGTAATAAGTTTCGGTGTGAAAGATACCGGCATAGGTCTTTCGTCTGAAGCAGTCGATAGATTGTTCAGACCGTTCTCACAAGCCGACGGATCAACTACTCGTAAGTTTGGTGGCACAGGTCTAGGTTTGTCTATTTCCAAGCGTCTTGTCGAGTTGATGGGCGGTCGAATCGGCGTTGAAAGCAAAGTAGGCGAAGGGTCAAATTTTTGGTTTGAAGTGCCTTTTGAAGTAGGTGAGTCTCCAACTGGTTCACCACTTGATCCAGAAAAGCTCGAACAAACGCGAGTGCTGGTTGTCGACGATCAAGATAGCGCGCGCACAATTATTCAGGCATACGTCAAGTCGTGGGGAATGAATTGCGACAATGCAAGCGGTGCTGAAGAAGCGCTCAAGATGCTGAAAGAAAAGTCGAAATCTAAGGTCCCATATGATATTGTCATCACTGATCTGGCAATGCCTGAACAAGATGGATTCAATTTGTTGAAGCGGATTCAGCAAGATAAAGCGTTGAAGCATACAAAAGTCTTTTTGTGCACTGGCTACGACGTCAAGAATCAAGGTGAGAAAGCGCTGGAGTCTGGGTTTTCAGCCTACCTGACAAAACCTGTGCAGCAATCTCGTTTGTTTAATTCCATCGCCAAAGTGATGATCACTGAGGATGTAAGCAAAGAAGTATTGCGGCAGCAGAGACAGACTTCTGAGAATCTGATTGTCGAAGAAAAGGGATTGGTGCTGATCGCTGAAGACAATCCAGTCAATCAGAAAGTCGCAATTCTGCAATTGAAAAAATTGGGCTACGGATCTGTTGCGGTTGGTAGCGGTAGAAAAGCGATTGAAGAGTTGAAAACGAAGAGTTACAAACTAGTTTTGATGGACTGCCAGATGCCAGATATGGATGGCTTCGAAACAACAAACGTAATTCGTAAATCTGAGACGATGACCGGTAAACACATTCCGATTATTGGTCTGACAGCACACGCCATGGAGGGCGATCGCGATAAATGTATCGCCGCTGGAATGGACGATTACTTGAGCAAACCAACATCGTTAGACAAGATGTCGAAAATGTTGGCTAAGTGGACAGACGACAATAAAACGCCTGAAGAGCTAAGCAGTAGTAACGACCGTCTGGAAGATCTAGAGATGGTGCTACCAGAAGAGTTGCTCGCTGAATTGATGCCGCTGTTTGTCACCACTACGCAACAATCTCTAAATGAGATTCGCGATGCTATTGCGCAGAAAGAGTTGCCGCATGTAATTGCCAAGGCGCACGAAATCAAAGGAGCAGCGGCTGGCATGGGAGCGATGAAAGTGTCTGCCATCAGTAAGGAGCTTGAATTTGCTGGAAAAGCAGCAGACTGGCAGGTGATTCCAAAACATTTTGGACGCCTGGAAACATCATTCGCGGCACTCTCCAAAATTATCGATGAACTGCCGATTCCGATTACAGAGTGATTCGACTTTTGCTTGCGAGTCTTTCTAGTATCGTTTTTGCTAGTGAATAGACACTGTCTATCAGCTTATGCTGCTGAACTTCTCTTTTTCTTCATCCAAACTTTGCGTAAAGCCTCAGTTGCGCGCCGAGCAACTTCAGAATGAGGGTCGTTGACTAAAAGTTCGAGTATTGAAGTCGGGCAATTCACATTTGATACCAGTTTCAGCCGCACCTCGGGTGACTGGTCACCAGACAATGCGCACAGCGCTTCAGTCGGTGTCAACTCGTTCGCGGCGATGTGAGCTCTAACTTCGGCATCCTCATGGTTAGCCATCTCGTGAAGTATCTCTTGCGTGGAGCGAGGTACAATTATTTCTTGTGTATCACTCAATTTTTTCGGCGCAAAATTGGATTCCGCAAATTGTGGTGCTTTCTTCAGTTGAGTGTCGCCTGCTTGTGGTGATTGGATTTCCTGACTTGCCTTTGTCAAATAACTGCTGAGCGCTCTGTGTTTAGCGGAACCCTCGTAACTGTTCCACACTGTGTCACCTTGCGTTTGCGAGATGGGACCAACTGGAGGGGCATAGAGCATGTTGAGTTGTTGTTGCTGAGTTTGTGCAGAGTGCCCGTTGTAGTGTCCTTGACTCCAGTAAGACCGGGCTTTCATGTTGGTTTGCGAAGTAGTGATTGGAATTGTGGTCTCTCCCAGCTTCGACGACTCACGTGGTCGAATCGCGTCATGTGATGTAGACGAATCCGTTGCTCTCTTCGAACGCAAATTCTCAACAGAGCTAATTGTATCTGCAGAGCTAGTGCTCTCCTCTTTGCCGTGAAATCCAAAAAATTTAGTAAGCAAGTTGAACATAGTCGTGCCCCCCAGCAGTCGTGTGCACTTGAGGACTATGAGAGGTATATGTTGGTTCCGACTTCTGTATAAGTAGACCGATTTTTTTTTACAGTTAATTTAGCAGTAAGTGGAACTCAGCCGGTCATCCCCGAATCAAGTCGGTCAGCATTAGCTCAGCCGCTCCCACTTAGTTCAATGGCTGCGGCGAAACTGTGTTCTGCCGCAGCCACCGTATTTAGTATCGTTGTCGAGTCTCGAATTTTCGAAAATCTACCAGTGGTAGTTTTTCGTGTATGGATTGTCGATGGCATTTTTGACAGCAAATCCCGAATCTGATTCAGCACCGCTATTTCTTACGCCGCCAGATTCGGAGGTTGCACCAAGATTGGCTATGCCACCTGAATCTGATTCGGCACCAGAATTCATTACGCCACCAGATTCTGAGAATCCGCCAGAATTGCGAACGCCACCAGATTGTGATGATCCGCCTGAGTTATAAAATCCGCCGCTCTCAGAGTCTCCGCCGCCGAATACGAAGCCGCCTGATTCAGATTCGGCGAGTACTGGAGCGAATGATGCAAATGCAACTGCTGATGCGATAAGCAGAGGTTTTTTGAATTTGGAAATCGACATTTATGACTTCTCCGTTGTCTTGAAATATTTGGAATTTAAAAGCGATGCGCGGTCACCAACTAGGATGTCTTTTTCTTTTTGAATTCCTTCATGTCACTGTTGTCTACGCCTAATTCAGCGGCTTTTTTCATATCGTTTGTGCAAGGGTCTTTCTTGCCCAATTTGTCGTAAGCGAAGGCGCGATTGTAATAAGCGACACCCAACTTAGGATTCAATTCGATTGCTTTGTTGCAATCATCGATAACGCCTTGCCATTCCTTTTTGTGCATTTTGGCGTGGGCGCGATTGCTCCATGCCAGTGCTTTGCTGGGAGCAAGTTCTACAGCTTTGTTTGCGTCTTCCAGCGCTTTGGCGTGCTCACCTGATTCGGTGTATGCATGAGATCTGTTGACCAATGCGAGTGGAAGGTTTGGCGAAATTTCCAGCGCTTTTGTCGCCGCATCGATCGCTTCTTTTTGACGTCCCAGTTTGTTCAAAGCATGCGAACGATTGACGTATGCCATTGCATCGTCTTTATCGAGTTCGATTGCTTTCTCGGCATCAGCCAATGCTTTTTTGAATTCGCCAAGTTTGTTTTCAGCCCACGAGCGATTCAAATAGGCGTGACCCATCTTCGGTCTGATAGAAATCGCTTTGGTCGCATCTTTCTCGGCTTGCTTGAAATCGCCTGACCCAGCATAAGCCGCGGCGCGATTGCTGTAGGCACGCGCATACTTTGGACTTAGTTTGATTGCTTCATCAAATTTGGCAATCGCTTCTTTATAGCTACCTTTTGTAACCAGCGCTGTACCAGCTTTGTTTGCTTCGAATGCATCGGCAGCAGCCTTGGCTGATATTTCACCACTTTTCGGTTTGTCACTTGTTTTCTTTGAATCGTCTGCTGCAAAAGTCTGAACACCACAGCTCAGAAGAATCATAGTTGCAAGGAGACTTGTAGAAGCTGACTTGGATCTGATCATATTAACCTCGGCAAGGTACGCACATCTCGCCGAATTATAGTCCATTATGAACAAGGATGCGCTGGCCGAAGCCCAATATCCTCACGGAGCTTTAGTTTGACTCTTGTTGGCATTGACAAGTGCCTGGAATTCTGGAGACAACCTTATGTCAGTGGCTTTGCGTTTCTCGATCAGCCAGTCGTGCAAGGCTTTAGCTTCAGCACTCTGCTTCAGGTAGGCGCGCAGGTCTTCTTTCACTTCTGATAAAGGCTGCACTCCGCCCGGCTTACGGTCTGTCACCTTGATTATGTGGTATCCGAATTCACTTGTAATCAGGCTTGGATAGATCTGTCCGGCTTTGAGCGTGTCGACTTTAGCCGCAAACTCTTTCAGCATGTGGCTTTTGTCCTGGTAGCCCATGTCGCCACCTATTTTCGCCGCACGAGAGGCTATGTCATCGGTGCTTTCGTTGGCGAGTTTGGCAAAATCTGCACCCTTGAGTGCCTTGTCCAGAAGTTCTTGTGCTTTCTGGTGCTGCTGCTGTTCGACAATCTTTACCTTCTTGTCCAGATCTGCATTGGAAATTTTCGGCTCTTGTTGTTTCAGCTGTGTCCGCATGCTTGGCTGTTGAGGCGAATCTTTCGATGGCGCAGCAATGACTATCTGACTGAGTTTGATCAAGTCGCCGTGTTTGAATTTTTCTTTGTTTTGATCGTAGAGCTTTTGTATGTCAGCTTCCGAAACGGTGGCTGACTTGCGAATCGACTCGATCATTCGTTTGACTAATTCGCCTTGAACAATATCATCGCGAAGTTGATCCTTGTTCATTCCTTCGGCGATCATCTTATCGAAGGCTTTGTTTTTCTTTGCGTCAATGTAGACATTGTAAGCTGCAGGACCATAGCCTTTGGTGCGGGCTGCGCCGCAGAGAATCTCGCGATCGACGAGTTGATGCAGTAATGTTTCTTCGATTTTGGCGGTAGAGACCTTGAACGCCAGTCCCAAATCTAGAACATATTGATTGAAGTGCTCCGCTGTTTCGTGCGCTTGTTCGAGATGTTTTTTGACGATACCGCCACTTGCATTTTCAGCTTTCTGAGCAGTTTCTAGCAATCTCTTTTTTTCATCAGCGGTTAAGGAGAGACCTTCTTTTTTTGCTTGCGCAACGAGTTGTTCTGCGGCTTCTTTGTTAGAGCTTAGCGACGCCTGAATTTGTTCTTCCTGTCCGAGCAACGTTTTTCGATATTGCCCAATTGTGATAGGCGTTCCAGCAACTGTACAAATCACATCGGAGTCAGGCATCTTGCCTAATTTGATTACTTTACGCGCCGCTTCGATTTGGGGCAGCAATCCATCTGGCAAATCTTGTTCTTTGCCAGCCTTGGCATCAGGAGCTGATGTCGTGGTGGTCGTTGTAGTCGTAGTTGCCGTAGTGGTTTTTGTGGTGTCAACTTTCTCGTCGGTCTTGCTGCAACTTGAAAGCAACATGACACTAAAAGAAAGTGCGATCACGACATGTGGTGCACTATTGATCTTCACTGTTCTCGATTTCAAAACGCTCACCCACTTAGGTTTTCAGGTGATAGTCTTAACTATCAGCTGGCTTTTTCCTGACTATTAGAAACCATAGCACTTAGCAGTTCTTGGAGCAAATTGAGCTGTTCCGATGGAGAAACGCCTTCACAACGAACCAGAATGTATGGCGTAGGACCGGCTCCGCCGACTGCCCCTGGTTTGTAAGTGGTGCGTGAAGCAAGATGCTTCGGAAGGTGAGCTTGAATTGGCAACCATTGTTGCAAGCGGAAGTTGACCGACAAGCGAATTCCCTGCGATTCTGGTTTGATCGCCGTCACTGCAGCTTTGCTTGCCAATAGGCGCAATCGCACCACTGCTGTAAGTTGCAGCGCTTCTTGCGGCGGGTTGCCAAATCTGTCTTGCCACTCTTCGAGCAACATATTTAATTGACGCTCTGATTTTACGTCGGCTAACCGTTTGTATTCGATCAATCTCTGTTCGTTATCAGATACATATGATTCAGGAATGAACGCTGTAACGTTGATGTCCACTTGAGTGTCGGCATCCAACGAAACGGCTTCACCCTTCAATTCAGCAACAGATTCTTCGAGCAATTTGCAATACAAATCGAATCCGACTGACACCATGTGTCCGTGCTGCTCCGAACCGAGGATATTTCCTACGCCTCGAATTTCCATGTCGCGCAATGCGATTTGATAACCTGAACCCAGCGATGTGAATTCGCGGATAGCTTTCAATCTGTTTTGCGCAGTTTCGCTCAATACTTTTTGAGGGCGATATAAGCAGTATGCATAGGCTTGAACGTCACTTCTGCCAACACGTCCGCGCAACTGATACAACTGCGCCAAACCGAGTTTGTCGGCTTCGTTGACGATAATCGTGTTGACGTTTGGAATGTCCAAACCAGATTCAATAATCGTCGTGCAAACGAGAATGTCGTAGGCATGCGCCGAGAAATCGAGCATCACGTTTTCCAGTTCGCGTTCGTTCATCTGACCGTGTCCAACGATCACGCGCGCTTCCGGAACCAATGTTTTGATTTCGAATGCGATTGCTTCGATGCTTTCGACGCGGTTGTGCACCACGTAGATCTGTCCGCCGCGTTCCATCTCGTGCAGAATCGCTGTGCGCACAAGCGGCAGCTTATATTCGCCGACAAAAGTTTTGATTGGTGCGCGGTTAGTTGGTGGCGTGTTGATGAGCGACATGTCGCGAGCGCCAGTCAACGCCATGTGCAGCGTTCGTGGAATCGGCGTTGCTGACATTGTGAGAACGTCAACCATGACGCGCAGCTGTTTCAATTTTTCTTTGTGTCCGACACCGAATCTTTGTTCTTCGTCGATGACGATCAAGCCGAGATCTTTGAACTGAATGTCTTTCTGCAACATTCTGTGTGTGCCGACGACAACGTCGCATTCACCCGACGCCAATTTGACGACGACTTCGCGTTGCTCTTTCGCACTTTTGAATCGACTGAGCAATCCAACTTTAATTGGATATGGCGCGAATCGCTCTGCCATCGTGTTGTAGTGCTGCTGCGCAAGAATAGTCGTAGGAACGAGGATAGCCGCTTGTTTGCCTGACATGACAGCTTTGAAGATACCTCTCACGGCAACTTCTGTTTTTCCGAAACCTACGTCTCCGCAGATCAATCGATCCATCGGTTTGGTCGATTCCAAATCTTTCTTTGTGTCGACAATCGCTTGCCACTGATCCGGAGTTTCTTCGAAGCGGAACGCTTCTTCCATTTCGTACTGCCATGGAGTGTCGGCTAGGGCTGCGAAGCCCTCTTGCTTAGCGCGCATCGCATATAAATTGACCAGGTCTTCAGCAACTGCTTTGACTGATTTTTTGACGCGCTTCTTAACTGTTTCCCATTCGGCACCACCGAGGCGCGAAAGACGTGGTGCATTTTCACCAGCACCGCGATAACGTGAAAGAAGGTTGATTTGATCGACAGGAACGTAGAGGCGATCTTCACCGGAATATTGAATGGTCAAATATTCTCGTTGTTGAGCCTCGACGCTGATGCGCTGTACACCGACGAACTGCCCGATACCTTGCTTGATGTGAACGACATAGTCGCCAATCTTGAGGTCTGTGACTGAATTGAATCGATCGTAAGTCTTCTCTGCAGTTGGTCTGCGGTAAACCGTCGGTTTGCGTTTCAATCCGAACATTTCAGTGTCGGTGACTGATACGAGTTGCACGTCTTCCAGTCGGAATCCGCCCAGGAAGCCATGTCTCGTCACCCAAACATCTTGCACGCCAGACGTGCCTGCTGGTTTGCCCGGACTGTTCAGCAGTTCTCCAAGTGATGCCGGAGTATCCGCTGACGTAGCACCATGTTCTGCGATTTCTTTCGAAACGGTGCCTTCTGTTGAACCAGGAATGTAAGTTGCGGCGATATCCCATTCTTTCATCAGTCCGAGAATACGCTGCGGCTGCTCTGTAGAGATGAGGATGCGATGCCCGTCTTTGCGCCACTGACGAATGCGCTCAACCAAAACTTGCATCTGATTGCCGAAACGTTCGATGGCGTGGCAATCGAATTGCACCAATCCAGATTGATTTTCGTTGTCGAAAATTGGCAGTGTCGATAAATAAACTCGTTGTTTCAGTTTCAGTTTCTGAGAGACTTCCTCAGCCGACATATGCAGCAAACTCGGCAGTGGGAGCAGTCTTCCAGTTGATAGACCTTCTGTATAGGATGCGTTCAACTTCTCATCGTAAGAAGTCAAAGACATGATCAATGTATCCCACTCGTCGAACAAAACTAGTGCATTTGCCGGTAGGTAGTCGACAAGCGTCGTCAGAGTTTTATGAACGAATGGAGCGTAGTATTCAGTAGACTCTGGATAAGAGCCTGACTCGAAACTTGTCAAATCGTTTTCCATGACAGCGCGCAAGGTTTCGGCGGCGGCACTGTCTCCGAATTCTGCTATCGCTTTGTCGGCTACTGCGCGCAAATCTGCGACGAGCGCCTGAAACTCTTCCTTCTTTTTCGTGTCCAAAACCACCCAATATCTAGGTGGTATCAAAACGCTTTTTGCATCTTCAATCGAGCGTTGATTCTCAATATTGAATAGTCGGATCGATTCAATCTCGTCGCCGAACAATTCCAAACGCAGAGGTTGGCCTGACGAAGGATAGATATCGATGATATCGCCCCTGATACTAAACTCACCTCGCAAAGAAACCAGCGTTTCACGAGAATATCCAAGGCGAACGAGACGGGCAGACAATTCTTTCGGGTCGAGAGTGTCGCCGACGTTGAGTGTAAAGTTGTTGGCGGCGAGCGTTTCTTTGTCAAGTACACGCTGCATCAGTGCGCGTGCCGGCACCAGAACGAACATCGGTTCATCTGGCGCGTTGACGATCTTTTGCAGTACTTCCATTTGTGCCGATACGTTATCAGGGCTGCTCAGCACCTGCTCGTATGGTGACACTTCAGATAATGGATAGAAGTAAACGGGATAGCGTGTCAGGTTAGAGAGTTCTTGTTGAAACCTGGCTCCGGCATGATTGTCGGGCACGATCAAGAAGAATGGGCGTTTAACCTCATGCATCAAGACCGACAAAATCAGGGACTTTGCTGAATCTGCTAAACCCGAAATGTTCAGTTCACCGACTGCTGCTCGTGCGGTACGAGCAAGAAGACGAGCATACTGTGGGCAGTCCAGAAACCTCTGGTGCAAGGCA
>JAFEAT010000019.1 GCA_018266255.1 Cyanobacteria bacterium SZAS-4
CCCTATTGTTTAGTAAGTAAATAAAAATGGCCGCAAGCGCGGCGATGAAGGAGGGTCGGTCTTCCGACCGGCGCTCCGTTGCAGTTGCGCGCTTGCTGCGCCGGTTTGAGACCAACAGACCTTGCCGGATGAAGCCGGCGCTCCACTGCTCACCACCATATTTGGTGGCATACTCAGTTAGCGCTTGCGCGTGGGTTGCTTCTTAACCCGATTGGCGTGCTCTTCTAAAAACTGAGCCGCTTCGTCAGGGAAATCTTTGATGAAAATATCGAGCACTCGTGCCACTGCGTTTTGCAAGAACTCGTCTCTTGTCTCTGCAGGCGCGTAGCAGTTGGCTAGTCCAGCTTTGTCTACGATGCGCAACATGCCCTTTTCAGCCAGCCGAACCATAGTCGTCATCACTGTTGTGTAAGCGATTTGACGCTCATGGCGCAAGACATCATAAATCTCGCGAACGGTAACTGTTGGTGCCGCTTTTTTCCAAACTAGCTCCATAATCTCGCACTCGAGGTCGCCAAGAAATTTACGAAGGCCAGATTGATTGAAGCGGAACGAGGCATTGTCGTCGTGTAGTCTCATTCGCAACTCACTGGATAGATAGAAATTCGATAGCTCATCCTAACATAGCAGCGATGGTAATTCGACTACGAGTTACGGCTATGTGCTACGTAAACATAGTCCCTGCAAGCGTTTCCATTATCTCCTATTGACTGTAGCAAATGGTAATAATTTCGCCGGCAATGCTATAAATGTAGGATCAATCAAGCCGGATCGCCGTATCCGCTGCAAATAACGCCAGGGACACAGGGAATGAATAAGCGACCAGTTGTTTTTCTAGACCGCGATGGAACGCTCAATGTTGAGGTAGGTTACATTCGCAATGTAGATGATCTTGTCCTCATCGATGGTGCTGCAGAGGCAGTGCGTAAACTCAATCAAGCCGGAATTGCGGCAATTCTGGTGACCAATCAAACCGGCGCTGCACGCGGTTATTATGCGGAATCTCACATCCACGCCTTGCACGCGCGCCTCTTGAAATTGCTCAAGGCCGAGAACGCGCACCTCGATCAGATCTACTACTGTCCGCATCTAGACGAAGGAACGGTGCCCCCTTTCAATCGAGCTTGTGATTGTCGCAAGCCTGAGGTGGGCATGGTTGAGCAGGCTTACGCCGAACATCCCGAGCTGGATAAGTCTCAATCATTCGTCATCGGAGACAAAGCAACCGACGTTGAATTGGCTAGAAACTGCGGTGCCAAGGGCATTCTTGTCACCACTGGTTATGGCACGGCAGTGCTCAAAGGTGAGTATCAGCATATTGTTGAACCAGATTTTCAAGCGCCATCAATTGTTGAAGCAGTTGATTGGATTTTGCAGCAAGTGCAAGTAGCGCACTAGAACAATATCCCAGGGCGGCTCATAGCATTGCACGGAAAAACTAAGCGCTGATGCCTGAGCGCAGCAAGTAACTTACTTCAGAAAGTAAGGCCGGCATATCGAAAGGCTTGGGTAAATACAGGTCAGCACCGGCTTCTAGAGCCAGTGATTGATCAGGATGCGAAGTTGCCATGACGATCCAGATGTTGCACAGTTCGCGATCTTCTTTCAAAACTCTGCACAATTCCCATCCATCCATCTGTCTATCTGATAGGTGCGATTCGAGCAGAACCAAGTCTGGATGCCGTTCTCGTGCGATTTCTAGCGCATCGTCTGCAGAGCTTGTTACTTCAACTGAATAACCTTCCAGCGACAGAGTCTCTTGCAGCAAGCAAGCCATCGCGCCATCTGGTTCAACCACAAGAATGCTCGGTAGCTTGTCTGAGTCTGGATGATGCTGTGAGCGCTTGACCGTAGGCGAAAGTTCGATCGATTGATTGTCGCTAACCCAGGCAGAGCCTGTCTTTCGTTTGGCTGCATAGCGATAGTCACGGCTGATCGTAAGCACGTCAACGTAGCTTTGGAATCTTCGCTTGGTACTAGATACGATACCAATGGCGAGTGAGATCAAAGGCACTCTTCTGCGAATTCCGCCACGCCCCGTTGAAATTAAATAGCCACGTTCGATGTCTCCGCGCGGATAGAAACGTCTGCTTATTTCATCCCACTGGTCACAGATTTTCTTCGCTTTGCGTTCCAAGTGATCGCCGTGGCTGACCATCAAAAAGTCGTCAGCTTCAATGTGACCAACGAAGTCGTTTTCATCAGCAACGTGGTTAAGAATAGCTCCCAGTGCCTTAATAAGTTGGTCGCCCGCTAAGTCGCCGTAGGTTTCGTTGTAGACACGAATTTTATTCAAGTCGCACGACATTGCCGTCCATGGTCGATCTGATACCAGACTTTGTTCCAGCATGCGCCGAATTAAATTCTGTCCGGGCAGCTGTGTGAGCGGGTTGAGGAACTCTTCCTGGCGCCTGCGCAAGTGAGCCAAAACGCGAATTGCCAGTTCATTTTTATCGATTGGATCACCAAGAACGTCATCGGCACCGTATCGAAACGCGCTGATTCGTTCGTTTACATCGGTTGATTCATGCAGCAAGACGAGCACCGGACGGGGATGCACGAGCGTTGCGCGAATTTGTTGACAGTAAAGACGTCCATCGCCTTCAGGCATGTTTGCCGCCAGAATAATCAAATCTGGATGTAAGAACGAGAGCAATTCGTTTGCTTCTTCAAAAGACGTAACGGCGCTGACGCGAGCGCCAGTCTTTTCTAAAACCGACGCGTAGTCGGCAGCCTGACGCGGTTGATGAATGACAAGGATCTGGGGCGTGGGCAACATCATCAGTCGCGCCCTCTGGCAGCTTGCTCTTCTAATGTCGCAGCTGGAAGTTGTACGGTGAACACTGTTCCGGTGCCTGAGCTCGCTACTTTGATCTGACCGCCCAGTGCTAACACAAGCGAGCGGGTGATGTAGAGACCCAAGCCAGTGCCTTCAGTTTGTCTGACAAGTGGATTGTCGAGGCGGCTGAACTTGGTGAAAATTTGCCCCAAGTGTTCTTGGGGAATGCCAACGCCCTGGTCGCTGACCGAGAATTCCACCATCTCTGAATTGTCCAGAGCGGTCACGGTGACAGTTGTTTTCGGTGGCGAATATTTGATGGCGTTGTCGACGAGATTTGTCAGAATTTGCTCTAATCTGTCGGCGTCTGCCCAGACTGGTGGTAGCCCTGCTGGCACCTTAATGACGATACGATGATCTTTCGCCTTGTCTGAAAGATTGCGGTGAACACGTTGTATTGCTCCGTTTAAATCGATCGCTCTGATAGTGAGCTGCATGCGCTTTGATTCCAGTCGCGACACTGCCAGCAAATCTTCAACCAGACGTGTCAGTCGATCTGCCTGATCTTTGATGATTCCTACGTAACGGCGCTGCTGGCTCAAATCTAGCCTGTCTCCGGCTCGCAAAATAGTGTCGGCGAAGCCTTTGATGCTGGTCAGGGGTGTGCGCAATTCGTGACTGACTGTGCTGACAAACTCTGTTTGCGCCTGTTGAACAGTGTTCGCTTGAATGATGTAGATGATGGTGAGAGTGTTATCTGCGGCACCATCTTTCGATTTGATCGGAATGTGGCTGACGGGCAGAGTCAAGTTTCCGTTCTTGCAGACGATTGTTTGGTTGTGCGGAGTGAATGGATCTGTATCTTGCTTTTCTGCACTGCCTGTAGTGGCAGCAATGATCGGGTGTGGAGTTTCGTGCTTGTCGACAGGGTTCTCGTCGATGAGCGATTTGAGTTTTCGACCGACGATTTCCTTCTCCACTCTACCGAGCAGCTTTACAAAGGCCGGATTGCAGGCAGTGATCATTCCACTGGCGTCGCTTACCACCATGCCGTCTGCGGAGTGCTCCACGAGGCAACTGTAAATGTCTTCCGACTTTATGCCTAAAGCTTGCAATGTTTCTCTTTTATGCTCGACGGTAAACGGCGGAGATACTTCTCCTAAGCCTAAGTTAACACCAGAACCAGGCAGGAAAAGACATCAGCAACCTATCCTTAAGGATCTCGCCCCCAAAAGTGTAATCCTCATTAAATTTGCGCCTCTGCCGTAATTTGCAATATTTCTTTGAGACGGGTTATGTCAGTCAAATATAAATAGCCTAGAAGCGCTTCGAAAGCGGTAGCGTAGCGATAGGAGCTCTGGTCTACCTTGCGAAATCCGGTTGCCTTCAGATTCCTTGCACGCCTGACCAAGTCTTGCTCAGGTTCTGTTAGCGCTGGCATCAAGAGCTGGAGCAGTTCGGCTTGCTGCGTAGCTTTGACTCGGGCTCGCTTATGCATTTGGCTGGCTGAACTCGTGCGCGTTACTTCTCGTTCGCGCTCATAGAGGTGGAAGACGGCGTCGCCGAGGTGGGCAAGCGAACGCAACGGAACATCTTTGACTTGAGATGTTTCGATAGCCTGGCCTGAGAGCCAGAGCGACTGTAGATCTATTTGTCCTTCGATCGTTCTTTCGATTTGTCGTGGGGTTTAGCTTGCCGACCTGTGCGCACCTTTTCTCCGTGCTTCTTTTCGGTGAGTTTGTTTTGCGCCAATTCTTGCAATACTTGCATGGCAAACGATGGAAGCGCTGCGCTCATTCGTTTGAAACGCCATGGTTCCGCCATTAGACGATAGAACCATTCCATGTGCATTTTTCGAAATGCCGCAGGTGCACGTTTGACATTACCTGCCCAAACGTCGAAACTGCCGCCTACACCAATCATTACGGTATTTGGAAAAGCGTGGTTCCATCGATCGATAAAATATTCTTGCTTCGGCACACCGAGTGCGACCAGCAGCAAATCTGGCTTGGCGTCGGCAATTTGATCGACCAACTGATCTTCATCATCAAGTGAAAAGTATCCGTTATGACTGGCAACGACTTGCAGACCGGGATGCATTGTCGGCAGAATTGCTTTTATTTTGTCGAGAACTTCAGTTTTTCCACCGAGAAGCGCTACTCGTGCGCCTTTTCGTGCTGCCAGTGCAAGCGCGGCGTTGGCCAATTCTATGCCTGGCAACCGATCGACGCCATGCCCTTGCAGTCGCAATGCCCAAACTACTCCTGAGCCGTCGGGCACGATCAAATGTGCGTGTCGGATAATTCTGTCGAGCGCCTGGTCTTGCTGAGAAGCGACAACCATCTCAGCGTTGAGTGTGACCACATGCAGTCCACGTTTGGCACCCCATGCTTCTTCGATAACCTCGAGCGCGAGTGGCTCGTCGACGGTGTCGACGGGATACCCAAGAACTTTTTGACGTTGTTTATATGTGGCTGACAATGTAGACATTATATGCGGTGCCGATGGGAATGTGAACTTCCATCCGGTCCGCCTTCATCGCATCCAGAAGATCACTTTGCATGTACTAGAATTTTAGCTAAAAGCTCGAAGTTCTGGCAAGCCAATTTTTTCGCACTTTCAGCCTCTTGCCGGGCGACTGCCGCCAGTTGGGGTCGCGTTGCGACTGCGGTCTGCATTGTCGGAAGCCACTCCTTGAAAGCGCCTGCACCTTCGCCGTCCTTGGTTAGATTTAAGATAGGCTGCTTGAATTGTGTCAACACGTGTCGCACTTTGGGATCGTAGGCGATGCCTACAACTGGCACACCGCTCTTCAATGACATGATCAGGGCGTGCAAGCGCATGCCGACCAGCATGTCTAGTTGCGACAAAATTGCCAGCCACTGACTTGGTCGTTCAATCTCGTCAGTCTCCAGTATCTCTGCGTGTCGACCCTTTTCAGTCCACTGCTGCGCGAATTTGTTCAGTGGCTCCATGTCTTGATCCGCCTGCAGTGGCAGTAGTAAAAGCTTCGTATCGAGAGGCAAGGTGCGGTCCAGCACCGAAAGAAGCTCGAGCAATTGCTTGTCGGTAAAGTTTGGAGCACTGCGCAACGATAGTCCGACAGTCATTCCCTGCCTTTTTTTCAAATTATTGATTTGCCCAAGCGCCTGATTCGGGATTGCTGTTTGTTCCAAACACCAGACTGGGTCTGCAGTTAGCGCACTGGATATATTCCAATCAGCAAGCAGTTTCTGTGAGTCTTTGTCGCGCACGGTGATAAAGTTCGCCTGCGACAAGCTCATGCGTGCAAGTGCCCTAGCGGCACCACCCTTGAGGGGTCCGATTCCCTGTGCATATATGCACACCTTTCTGCCAAGGGCCTTGACCAGCAGAATTTGACAACCGTAGAACACAGTCGACTTTATTCCTGTTGCATCTTGAAAAAGTCCGCCGCCGCCGCTGACGAAAAGAGCGGTGTTTTTGAGCAGTGGCAGCAGATTAGCAGGCTGCCATCGGTCTACTGCGTCTACACCGAAAGCTCTTTTGGTTTGTTCAGGATCGTTGGAGAGAACGACGATTTGAGATGGTGCAACCAACTTTTTCAATTCGTTGGTGAGCTCTTCGAGAATGGCTTCATCGCCCAGGTTGCCAAAGCCGTAGTATCCTGAAACGAGTACAAGCTGATGATTCTTATTTTCTGCCAATTGAAGTCGATCTCAAGTGATGCGTGTGGTAATAGATACATCTGGTGGCTCGCCGCATCAATACCCAGGGGAACTTCAACGGCTTGCACATAGGATAACCCAGGTAATTCAAGCTTATCGCACGGATGTGCGGTGTTAATTTTCAACAAGCGAATAACAGAATGCAATCAGGCTCAGTTGGTTTATCGCAAAAACTTTCAAGACCCATCGATGGTGCCTCTGTGGTGGCAGCGTCTGCGCCGGGAAGTGGTGGAAAGTGGACTCAGATGGCGATCAGCCATGTTGACGGGTTAGCTTCTGTCGTTCGTGCTGCTGCCGCATCACAGGCGGGAGTGTTGACTGGCGTGGGGCGCGCCATCCCCGCCTCGAGGGTGAACGAGCGTGAATTTGTCTTTATCGATGTTACGCCAATGAACGGTGTTCTGCATCATGAGCCCCAAGATCAGGTTATCTCGGTGCAAACCGGCATAACTTTGCATGAACTGAACAGATACCTTGCACCATTTGGACAGTGGTTTCCGGTTGATGCACAGCGAGATACTACTCTGCTTGAGCTTATCAACCGGGGCGACGGCGGTACTCTCGAACACGGTTTTGGCGCTGTTCGAGACCTCGTTTTGGGATTAGATTCAGTCACCGGCAGTGGTGCACTGATTAAGTCTGGTGGCATCGTAGTAAAAAACGTCACCGGGTATGACACGACCAAACTTTTTGTGGGATCGCATGGCACCTTGGCTCTCCCCTATGCTGCTCATCTGCGTCTTTACGCGCGCCCTGAGAAAAGTGCTGCTATTGTTTTCCATGGAGCGAAGCCAGAAGAATTGCTTTTACTGGCAAGCGATCTGATCGGCGCTGATTTGTCGTTGGCTTGTTGTGAGTTGTTCGATCTCTCGGATATGAAATTGTCGCCGCAACTGCCAGAAAGCACGTTGAGAATTCTTCAGCGGTTCAATGAATACGGTCTGCTCGTGCGAATTTCAGGGCACGATGATTTGCTAAAGGAGATCGTGCCACAAATCCGAAACTTCAAAAGAGATGGCACGAGTAATGCTGAACTTTCGCTCGATGATGCAGAAACTATGATCCGAATTCTTTCCTGCCAACGATATCCGGCGCTGGAAGTATCAGCGAGCATCTCTGAGATGAACAACCTACTTTCGGATTGGCTGATAAACAGCGGTTCTCCACCATTCCAGTATCGACCGTCGACAGGTCGCGCATTTTTCTATGCAAAAGACTTATCGACCTTGATCGAATTAAACGAATTGCTCCGCTCGTTTCTGGTGAGAAAAGGCGCACCAAAGACGGTGGCAGTGGCTGCCACAGATTTAGAATACGAAATCGAATATTTAGGATCAGATATAAAGAAGCTGACGGAGATTAAAGCTTCGATCAAAGAGCGTTTCGACCCCAGTGGTTGTCTAAATCCACTGGCAATTCTCTGATTGAGTTATCTGATCCAAATTCACTGGTAGGTAGCGGCAAATACGAGTTATGCTGACGTTATGGCCGAAACATCCAACCAAACATCGCAGACTAAAGGGCTAATCGACAAAGAGCTTTTGGATGCATGCATCCATTGTGGATTGTGCTTGCCTGCTTGTCCTACTTACCTCGCTACTGGTCGCGAGATGGAGTCGCCGCGCGGTCGTATATATCTCCTCAATCAATGGAATGAAGGTGCCTTGCCTCTAGAGTCGCGACTGGCCGAACACATCGATTCATGTCTCGGTTGTCTTGGTTGCCAAACTGCCTGCCCGTCGGGCGTCAGGTATGAAAGCATTCTCGATCAGGCTCGTCCGCACATTACGGCAAAAAAGGCTGGCTATCAGCGTTTAGCAATGCGTTTTGGCTTTTCGAGTTTGCTGCCCGATTATCCGAAACTGCATCTGGTGGCAGGAATAATGCGGCAATGGCAGCGCATAAACGGCAGCGAATGGCTGAGAAAATTGGCTGGAATAAAACCGAATCAACCGATCGCAACTAGTGAGCCCCTCAGGCTAAACCCTTTCCAGGCGCTGTTTTACAGGCTCTGGCAACTGGATGCTCTCTTGCCTCAAATTCCATCGTTTAAGCCTCTGCCGAAAAAATCGTGGCAATCAGGTGAGAAGAAAAATACAGTTCAGCTATTTGCTGGATGTGTAATGGATGTCTTTTATAACTCGGTCAACCACGCCTCGATCGATTTGCTCAAGGCTCAAGGTCATGTTGTTGAAGTGCCCGAGCAGACCTGTTGCGGAGCCCTGGCGGCACATGCCGGTGAGACGGACATCATGCGTTCTCTGGCGCGGCGCAACATCCGTTCGCTCGAGGTGACGAGTGGCCCTATCGTTGTAACGTCTGCCGGTTGCGGGGCGATGATGAAGCAATACGGTGAGCACCTGCACGACGACGAAGAGTACGCCGCGAGAGCTGCCGCTCTTTCAGATCGCATCGTCGACATCACAGAAGAACTGGCGAAGCACGAATTTAAGCGCAAAGATAGCGGCGCTGTGAATCTGCCCGACCTGAAAATCGCTTATCACGCAGCTTGCCACCTGGCTCACGCTCAAGGCATTCGCGAAGCACCAGAGAAGTTGTTGATGGACTTTGCTGCCGATGTGAACGCCGTTGTTCCAAATAAAATTGAACTTATCCCGCTGCGCGAAGCCGAACATTGCTGCGGTAGCGCTGGTATATACAATCTGCTCCACACTGAACTGAGCATGGAAGTGCTCAATCGCAAGATGGATTTGATTAAGGAGAGCGGCGCGGATACGGTCGTGACGACCAATCCCGGTTGTATGCTGCAGATTAAAGCGGGCGTCAAACATCGCCGCGTGCCTGTGCAGGTCATGCACCTGTGCGAGCTGCTCCGCGATGCCTACTGCGTTAATGACGATTAGGTTGCCAATTGCTATTCCTTGTTTAACGTCGCTTTATAACTCGAAATGAGCCATTAGAGCGCGTTCGCAAGAGACTATAATGTACCGGGATAAGTCCGCGAACAGCTGCTGAGAGAATCTGCAGAATCGGCAGCATTTTCATGAATCGTCGCTAGCGGCATCAATCAAGGAGACGAAAGTGTCTACAGAGGTTGTGGTGAAGCATCGTAAGCCGGAACTGTTCGAGCACGACTTGCCAGAAGAACGGCTCAATCACTATTTGACCAAGTCGTGCATCGCGGTTGACACTGAAACCCGCGGGCTGATTATTCCGCGCGACAGGCTTTGTCTTGTGCAAATTTGCGACGACGAAGGGTTGGTGACGTTCGTGCGTTTCCAGCACCTGAGCGATTTACCGCGCGACAATTCCAATTTGAAAAAGCTTATGGAAGCGGAAAACGTGATGAAGCTTTTCCATTTCGCGCGCTTCGATGTTGCCGTAATGAAGCATTATCTCAACGCTACGGTCAACCCGATCTGGTGCACGAAGATCGCATCCAAGCTGGTTCGTACCTACACAGACAGGCACAGTTTGAAAGATTTGACGCGCGAGTTGCTCGGTTTGGAAATGGATAAAACAGACCAATCAAGCGACTGGGCAAAACCTGATTTGACTGATTCGCAGCTCGAATACGCCGCCAACGATGTGCGCAATTTGCACGCACTGCAGACGAAATTGCGTTATCTGCTCGAGCGCGAAGATCGTATGCATCTGGCGGAACGCTTATTCCAGGCGCTTCCTATTGTTTGCGAAATGGATTTGCGCGGTTGGCAAAATATATTCGAGCACTAAAGTCGTAACCGAATTTTGTAAGGGGGCCGAAAAGCAAGATGGAAAAGTTGATGATTCAGGAGAAATCCAGCAGCGACCGTGCAGCTGATAAGCATGCGCAGAAATCGGTCGTTCCCGCCGGGTTTGCCGCAAGACACATCGGACCAAGCGAGCAAGAGATTGCCGAAATGCTCTCTGTTGTGGGTGCTGGGTCGCTGGATGAATTCATCAGTTCGGTCGTTCCCGAATCAATTCGCATGAAAGGCGCGCTCGGGTTGCCCGAAGCGATGAATGAATACGAATATCTCAACCACGCAAGAAAGCTGTCGAGAAAGAACAAGATCTTCCGCAGTTTCATCGGCATGGGCTACTACAACACTCTGACACCGCCTGTCATTCTCCGCAATCTTTTCGAGAATCCCGGTTGGTACACGCAGTACACGCCGTATCAAGCTGAGATGGCCCAGGGGCGTCTGGAGTCGCTTTTGAATTTCCAGACAATGGTTTGCGATTTGACCGGAATGGAAATTGCCAATGCGTCGCTTTTGGATGAGTCGACAGCCGCTGGTGAAGCGATGACGATGCTCTTCCACTCGAGAGAAGAAGAAGAAAAACAGAAGACAAAGTTTTTCGTCTCGAACAAACTTTTCCCGCAAAACATCGATGTTCTAACAACGCGCTCTGCGCCTCTGGGCATCGAGATGAACGTTTCCGACTTGCATGATTTTGATTTTGCCAACGGCTACTTTGGCGCCATTCTGCAATATCCAGATGGTGACGGCACGGCCGAAGATTACACGCAGTGGATCGAAAAAGCGCACAAGGCCGGCATGAAGGTCGTGCTGGTTTCGGATCTTCTCGCTTTGACTTTGCTCAAGTCTCCTGGCGAGATGGGTGCCGAAGTTTGCGTCGGGTCTGCTCAACGTTTCGGCGTTCCGCTCGGCTACGGTGGACCGCACGCAGCCTTTTTTGCGACGAAGGAAAGTTACAAGCGTGTTATGCCGGGCCGAATTATCGGCGTCTCGATCGACTCACATGGCAATCAAGCCTATCGAATGGCGTTGCAAACGCGTGAACAGCACATTCGCCGCGAGAACGCCACGTCTAACATCTGCACGGCACAAGCGCTTCTGGCCAACATCGCTGCCATGTATGCCGTCTATCACGGACCGAAAGGACTGCAGGCGATTGCGGCGAAAGTCCATAAGCAAGCCGTTTGTCTGAGCGAGCAGTTGGAGCAGCTTGGTTTCAAACAAACAAATGAGTCGTTTTTTGACACCTTGCACATCGTGCCGGCGAAAAAGGATGCTCAGTTCCAAAGCAAGCTGAAATCAGCATCGGGCGTGAAAGAGATCAATTTCCGTTATTTCGCTGATGGAAGCGTAGGTATTTCTCTGGATGAAACCACGGCACCGAAAGATTTAGACGATATCGTCTCCGCGTTCGCTGAAGTCGTCGGCAAACCTGCTGCCAAGCCAGAACATAAGCATGGCTCGGAACAGATCGCCGCGTCGTTGAAACGCACATCGCCTTACCTCACTCATCCAGTCTTCAATGCGCACCACTCGGAGACGAAGATGATGCGTTATTTGAAATCGCTCGAAAACAAAGACCTGGCGCTGAACACATCGATGATCTCGCTGGGTTCATGCACAATGAAATTGAATGCAGCGAGTGAAATGATGCCCGTCAGCTTCGCTGGATTCTCATACCTGCACCCATTCGTGCCTTCCGAACAAGCGCATGGCTATCACCAAGTTATTCTCGAACTCGAAAACATGTTGTGCAAAATCACTGGTTTTGCAGCCTGCTCGTTGCAGCCTAACTCAGGTGCTCAAGGCGAATATGCAGGCTTGATGGTGATCATGGCGTACCACAAAGATCGCGGTGACAAGCATCGTACAGTCGCCCTGATTCCAGCATCTGCGCACGGCACCAATCCTGCCAGCGCGGTCTTTGCTGGCATGAAAGTGGTCGTCGTGAAGAGCGATGCGAATGGAAACATCGATGTGGACGATTTGAAGATCAAGGCTGAGCAACACAAGGACAATCTTGCTTGCTTGATGGTCACATATCCTTCAACGCACGGCATTTACGAGGAGCGCATCAAAGAGGTGTGCGACCTCGTACACAAGCATGGTGGGCTCGTTTACATGGATGGCGCCAACATGAATGCGCAAGTTGGTTTGACCAACCCAGCGTTAATTGGAGCGGACGTAAACCACATCAACTTGCACAAAACATTTGCAATTCCGCATGGCGGTGGCGGACCCGGAATGGGACCAATTTGTGTCAATGAAAAGTTGGCACCATATCTGCCATCACATCCGGTTGTGAAATGCGGTGGCGAGAAGGCTATCCATGCCGTTTCTGCTGCTCCGTGGGGCAGCGCCAGCATCCTGCTCATCTCTTACGGTTACCTGATGCTTCTTGGCGAAGAAGGATCGACCCTGTCTACGAAGATCGCAATTCTAAATGCTAACTACATGAAGGCGCGCCTGGAAGAGCATTTTTCGATTCTCTATCAAGGTCGAAACGGGCGTTGCGCACACGAAATGATCGTCGACATGCGCGAGTTCAAGAAAGACGGCATCGAAGTGGAAGACATTGCGAAGCGCTTGATGGACTACGGTTTCCACGCTCCGACAGTTTCATTCCCAGTGGCAGGAACGTTGATGATCGAGCCGACCGAATCTGAAGACAAAGCCGAGCTCGATCGTTTCTGTGATGCGTTGATAAACATTCGCCGCGAGATTCAAGAAATCCGTGACGGCAAAGCAGACAAGGTCGACAACGTCTTGAAAAACGCACCGCATCCAACCCACGAAGTAGTCGGCGACAACTGGAAGCACTCATACTCTCGTGAGAAGGCTGCATATCCATTGCCATGGCTCAAAGAGCACAAGTTCTGGGTTCCAGTCGGCAGAATCAACAACACTCACGGTGACCGCAACTTGATCTGCAGTTGCCCACCACTTGAAGCCTACGCTGAAAGCTAGAAAGAAAAAGAAGGCTAAACCAAGGACGCCACGCTGTTTCACAGTGAATTGAAGAGCTGCTATTTTTAGAAAAAGTTTGATTCTAAAAAGGCAACTGCATATATTTTGCAGTCTACGGTTGTATGCTCATAGTAATGAAAGTACTGGTGTCCTCAAGCAGGATACAGTAGCGGGGCGGCGAGGCCGCCCCGTCGCTGGAAGCCTGATATAAGTGCTGGAAAATTTTCCGCGATGTGCACGCAATCAATCAATCATTTCCCTTTAACGCAGGGAAACTAGCACCGAAAACTTGAGTGCAAAAGCTAAAACCTAAAACACGTTCCGATATTCGATTCTGAATTTGACGTCGGTGAGCTGTTCTTTCAAGCGAGCGATCTCGCGTTTAGTGCCTTTGATTGGTGCCAGGCAGGCCAACGCAACAGCGTTGATGAACAGAAGTGGTGTCAGTGCCATGATTAGCTTGGTCATTTCGTCGCCGATGTAGCCGTTGTAGCAACGCATCGCAACGTAAAAGCCGAAAAGGTTTGCAGTTAGAAAAATGCCGCAGTGCATGTAGAGGAAAATTCGCTCTCTGGCCAGAAGTACGATCAGTTTGGCTAGCTCTTCTTTGAGCTCCTGAGAGACTTCGTTTTTTGGCTTGGCGAAGGTTGGTACCTTTTGTGGCGCTCGTTGCAGCAACTGAGTCTTGACGCCGCTGGCGTGGTCAGCTGACTGGTGCATCGGTCCTGGAGTGCGGTGTGCCGCGAATGACTGGGCGAAATTTCGATTGTCTGAAGACGAATGGTGCGAGTGGCGTGGTCTGCCTGGAGCGCCACATTCACCACAAAATCGGGCGGTAATTTCGAGCGCTGTCTGGCAGTGATCGCAAGTATCTGTCGAATGAACGGTGTGATTTGAGGATAAGCTGAGCGCCATCTTGTTGTATCGTTACCTGACGGGTTGGGAGACTTGATCTGCCGAGATCTCTTCAGTAACCTACTGAGCCTGCTGAATTGGGCTCAAAAACCATGATATGCCTGATTCTCAAAAACTCCAGTCGAATTAATCGCACAAGGCCGCCCTTAGTGGTGATTTCACCATAGGACGCCGGTTGGTCTTGCTTAACGCTCTGGAATTATTACATCACTATGAAGACTACGCAAGCATATGCAACTGTGTGAAACACATTCTTGGATAAGTATTCGATCACCTAGACGATGCTGGAGAGCTTCGCCGCTGCCTTGAACAGCTTGATAGCTGCATGGGGATTGAATCTTCCTTCAGTGAACACTTCTTTGACGATGGCATTGCCGATGATGGCGTTGTTCTTGAGCAACAGTCGTTGCGCGTAAGGCATGGCTGCGTCGATAAAGTTGAACTGCGGGTTGATCGAGAGTGCTACGCCTTCCAGGGTCAACAGTGCGCGCATGACATACGTAAAGTCAGTCGGCAAGCGGAAAGGATAGCGGTAGCAAACTTCCGAGAAGTCGAAGAGCATCTTTCTGAAGCGCACTTTGCTCATGCCTTCGGCGAAACGAGTTTCGACTATTGGTGACAAGTCGGCGAACAGTGCCTCTCTGTCTACGTCTGAATTCAAAAAACCCATGCCAACGAAGTCATCTATAAGACCTCTGTAGTCGCGCTGTATCACGTGCACAAGCGCGCTCACCAGGTGTTGTTTCAATTCAGGTGTGAGTCGACCCACCATGCCGAAGTCGAAGATACCGATGCGACCATCCGGCATCAAGCGCATGTTGCCTGGATGCGGATCTGCATGGAAGAAGCCATCTTCGAGCAGTTGGCGCAAGTAGAAGTCGGCGCCGATTCGAGTGATTTCGTCTGGTGTCATTTCGCTGTCGCGAATTGCATCCAAATCGGATATACGAGCGCCTGGAACGTATTCGATCGTCAACACACGTCTGCCGGTCAATCTCCACACGATGCGCGGAATGCAGATGCGCTCAACGTTTCGGAAGTTGTGTCTAAATCGATCGGCGTTTCGTCCTTCGCGGATGTAGTCGATCTCTTCAAATGTCGTGCGAGCAAATTCGTCTACGACGCCTGGCCAATCGGTGTGGCGACAGAGGCTCGGGTAGGTCATAACTTCATCGGCGACAGCCGCGAGTATCTGCACATCGGCAGCAATAATGTTCGGCAGATCGGGTCTTTGCACTTTGACGACGACGTCGCGCCCGTCTTTGAGCACGGCTCGATAAGCTTGAGAAAGGCTTGCCGCCGCAATCGGCACAGAATCGAACGAGGCGTAAAGTTCTTCTGGCGCTCCGCCCAATTCACGAGTGATGATTTCTTTGGCCAGTTCAGTTGGAAATGATTCGACGTTTTCCTGTAAGACTGACAACTCAAGCATCGCTGGCAGCGGCACGAGGTCGGCACGTGTCGATAGCGTTTGACCGATTTTTATAAACGTAGGACCAAGGTCACTTAGTTGTTTGCACAGATTGCGACCAAGAACGCGCAGTTCATCGTATTGACTGCTGGTCAGAGCAATTTCTTCTGGATCGCGGTTGTCCGAGCGGTCTTTCATGCGCTCGAATTCTTGAGTGTGATGCTTCGAGAAGCCGCGAACAGAGTAAATAATCATCCAAACGATGGGGATGACTCTCAAGGCGGCTTTGTAGCCCTGGATTCGCTGAATGCGCCAGAATACTCGCCACCAGGAGGCTAGAACTTTGCCCACCGAAAGGTCGCTGAACGCTTCGCTAATTGGATTGAATCCGTCGCTACCCATTTTTGATCCCGTGATGCCCTGTTTTGACCCGCTCTTGACCTCTAGTTTAAGCGTAGCGCAGCCGTTGTCAGAAGCGCAGAACATAAATTATAGTTCGCTTTGACGACGTGCCGAAATCGCACTGGCTGTAAGTCATACGCCGGGCTCATCTCGCCAGAGAGTGAACAAAGTTTGCAGGTCGAAATTGACCGCAATTTTAAGTTACGGAAGATCTTGCAGCGATTCTTTCGGGCAGATTAGCGTTGTTTCAGCGCCGCATACTGCATAGCGATGATTTCTTTGACGCCCTTTTCGGCAACTGCCATCAATTCAGGCAACTTATTGTTGTCGAACGGTTTTGTCTCAGCAGTTATCTGCAACTCGAGCACTTTGCCTGACTCGGTAAGAACGATATTGCTATCCATTTCTGCTTGCGAGTCTTCGTTGTAGTTGGGGTCGAGCAGAATCTGGTCTTTGACCTGGCAGACGCTCACTGCTGCCATATGTTCAAGCAAGGGAAGGTCGTCCCAGACACCCGACTTACGTAGCTTCAAAAGCGCGTCGTAGAGGGCTATAAACCCACCACTGATCGCTGCTACTCGGGTGCCGCCATCAGCTTGAAGCACGTCGCAGTCGAGCGTAATCGTGCGCTCGCCCAGTGCTCTGCGATCGACAACGGCTCGCATACAGCGTCCAATCAATCGTTGAATCTCGTTTGTGCGGCCGGAAGGCTGTCCACGTGTCACTTCGCGTTGTGAACGAGTCAGTGTCGAACCAGGCAAGAGTGAGTATTCGGCTGTAATCCAGCCCTCGCCTTTGCCGATCAAAAAGGCTGGAACGCGCTCTTCAATCTTGGCTGTGGTGAAAAGTTTGGTGTCGCCAAATTCGACGAGCACGGAGCCGTCGGCGTTTTTGGTGAAATTTCTGGTGAATTTTATCGGTCTGAGTTGATCCCATTGCCGATTATCGCGTCGCTTGTGCATTCACACTCGTTTTCTTTCTACTAAAAGTGATACCAGTTTCAAACCATCCTAGAATAACCGCCCAACATCCCTAAAGTATATGGCTTGGAATTATTCGGTCGGAGGTGGAAGCGGTGGGGGAACGAAAGCTGGAGGTTGTTGACCGGCTGGCGGAAATTGTTGGCCGAAGCGCAAGCGACTGATCTTGGCGGTTCCCTTAAGACTGAATTGCTTACCAGGCACCACTTTCAAGTCAGTAAAGCTGAATTGAATATCATCAGATTTGCTGCCCCAACTTGCCAAGCCGTTCACTCTTTTGACAAGCATTTCTGACAATGTCGGAGAGATTTCGCTTCCGTTTGTATTTAGATGAGTGTCGCTTACGGCGATCCAGCCGTTTTCCAAACCAAGCTTGGCATTTAATTCAAGCGGCATCGGCATGGCAGTTCCGCCCATGCCAATGTTGGCTTGAGTGGTGAATGAGATGCGATTTTGCTTTTGCAAAGTGACGTTGGCACCGCTGAGAGTGATACCAAAATTGGAGGCATTGGCGCCCAGCAAACTGGCTAACATGCCGACTTTTTTGTTGGCTGTGACTGACAAGCGTTCCAGTGTTTGTGGGTTTCCCAGAAATGCGTTCAAGTTTTGTTGACTGATCACAGCTGAGACTTCAGCGTCGATGGGTGTCTTGAACTGCAGAACCTTGTCGTTCTTCATCAAGGTAGGGTCGAAAGCCATGTCGCCAATTGCATTGAGCGTGAGCTGGTCGAAGACGAACATGGGGAAGTGTCCGCCATTAACGTTGATGGACAGCCCTTTGACAGTGCCCGCTCTCATGTCGAGGTTGGCAGCGCTCACGTGCAATTTGTCTATGGAAGAATTTTGAAGGTGGGCGTCGTCTATCTCCAGCTCTACTTTTCCGAATCCACCGTTGCTTATATCTAAAAACGATAGAGGTGTTGGTTGAGTTGGTGGAATTGAAGGCTGCGCCAGTGGAGGAGTTGGCTGCGGTGTCGGCAAGACTTGAGTCTGTTCGATTGAGCCTGGAACGACTGTACCCGGTGACTGCGCCTGCGCAATGTCAATCGTGCAGAGGGTTGTTGCCGTCGATAAAGACAGGTAGACCAAAAGCGCTCGAATTCGTTTTCCCGTTCCGGAGTTGCCAATCATTTGTACACCTGAGATTTGGACGTATTTTAAAATTATAGTGTGAACGAAATTATTATGTGCAAAGCCACTCTCTGGACAATCCAAAGAGTGGCTAAGAAACCTGATTTATTCAGATTACCAGTGCAACAAAACTACGGAGTAGTTGTTGTGCTCGTGGTGGTACCAGTTGTTGTTGTAGCTGGTGCACCAGTGGTGGTGGTAGTAGTTGTGGTAGTTGCAGTTGCGTCAGGCGTAGCTGTTGTGGTGCCTGTCGTTGTAGTAGTGGTTTCTGAAGTACCGCCACATGCTGTCAAGGAAGCTACGAGTGCGAAGCTAGCCGCAGCAAGGGCGATGGTTTGGAATTTCGAAGTCATAAAGTCTGATCGTCTCCTTCTTTGCCTAATGAGATTGTTCTGTTGTGTAATTCGAAAGGCAAACTAGTAACTTTTTGCCAACTCTGGAACGGCCGCAATTATACATTTAATTGAAGCCGAGTCAAACCACTTGGAATGCATACCTGTAGCTAAGGTAACGGCTCCGCCTAGCATTCAGGCGGCGGAACGATATCGACAAGATTGCTTACATATGTATCGACTACGTCGCTACAAAGTGCCGTCAAGGCTGATTGAGTTTGAGTTCAACCGCATTGTAAAGAGAAGCGAAGCAAGCGCAGCATTTCGATCACTTCTACTGCGTAATATTTTTTTGTCTGTGATTATCTTTTAAAAAGAGAATTGCCTGTCATCTGGCTTGGCTTCTCCATTCCCATGAGGGCAAGAATTGTCGGCGCAACATCGGCCAAACCACCGTCACCTAATTTGGTGCCGGTTTTCAAGCCGAGATGGTCAGTCGCCTGAAAGTCTGCCACTACAAGTGGTACCGGGTTTGTCGTGTGAGCCGTGTGCGGGTCGCCGGTGCGTAAGTCGATCATTTGCTCGCAGTTGCCATGGTCTGCCGTAATAACCAGTGAGCCCTTTGCCTGACTGACAGCTTCGAGCAACATTCCAAAAGCTTGATCTACTGATTCCATTGCTTCGACTGCGGCTTCCAGAATTCCGGTGTGACCGACCATGTCAGGATTGGCAAAATTCAAAACAATAAAAGGATATTTGCCTGAAGTTATAGATTGGCAAGCTACCTCGCAAACTTGCGGCGTTTGCATCTGTGGCGCCAGGTCGTAAGTGGCGATTTTCAACGATGGAACCAATTGCCTTTCTTCGAGCGGGCAGGCTTCCTCTTTGCCACCATTGAGGAAATAAGTGACATGGGCGTATTTTTCCGTTTCTGCAGTGTGAAATTGAGCTTTGTGGTGGCACGACATCCACTCGGGCAGGGAGTTGTCGATTTCTTGATTTGGTAGCACAGACGGGTTGAAGGCGACAGGCAAATTTAGAGAACTGTCGTATTCCGTTAGACATCCATAGAAAATTGATGGTGACATGGGTCGCAAAAACGGATCGAAATTTTCTTGAGTGAGCGCGCGACTGATTTGTCTGACACGGTCCGGTCTGAAATTGAAGCAGAGCACCGCGTCGCCGTCTTGAATCGGTCGAGCCGTGACCACTCGCGGCAAGACAAACTCGTCACCGAGATTGTTGGCGTAAGACTCTTCTACTGCGGCAGTGGCTGAATCAGCTGCTGGAGCGTCACCTAAAACAAGTGCTCGCCAATACTTTTCCAGCCGCTCCCAGCGGTTGTCTCGGTCCATCGCATAATATCGCCCGCAGACAACTCCTACCTTGCCCACGCCAACTAGTTTTGCCTGTAGTTCGCGCATGAAACGCAGCGCCGAGCGTGGTGGCGTGTCGCGACCGTCCAAAATCGGATGCACAATCAATTCGTTCACACCGTTACGTTTTGCCAGCTCGATCAGAGCATCCAGGTGGTCTGGACTGGAATGGACGCAACCATCGCTGACCAGTCCCAAAATATGTAGAGCTTTTCCTGGCGCCTTGGCGATGGCTGCTGCTTGCGCAAGAACCGGATTAGTGAAAAAAGTGCCGTCGGCAATTGTGTTGCTGATCAGTGTCAGCTTCTGAATGACGACGCGTCCCGACCCTATTGTTAAATGACCGACTTCTGAATTGCCCATTAAGCCTGGCGGCAGTCCGACGTGGATGCCCGATGCCTGCAAGAGGCTGTTGGGAAATTTCTCCAACATATTGTTGTAGTGCGGAGTTTTGGCCGCTCTGATCGAGTTCCCCCGCTTCTCTTGGGAGACTCCCCAGCCGTCTAAGATCAACAAAGTCACAGGTGCTGCCACAATTAGTCTCCTCACATCCCAACGATTGATTGGCGATTGTATTCTCTTTGAATCTCTTTATATCCTCACGACTAAGAATGTAGTTCGGCAATCTGAAAATACTGCGACGCCTTTCGCAACGACATCAGGTACTATTAGCACGCACGTCAGTCGTGGACTGGATATGCGTAATAAGCAGCCTAACGAAGCTTCGAGAAAAACTAAACGCAACGAAACTACGGTTGTCGAACAACCTAGGCAAGCTCGTGTGGAAGTATCAGTTGATGGCGACGGGCAGGCTCAGCCTGCGGTCAAAGCCGAGCCCGTGCGTGATGCCGATTGGATAGCGGAAGCGTCGCATGAACTGCGCTTGCCAATTGCGAACTTAAAACTGTTGATCGAAACTCTGCTGGATGGTGGCGCGCTTGAAGACGAAGCGACGGCACGACGCATGTTGTCGCGGGCAAAAACTGAAATCGATCGATTGCAAAGCCTGGTCGTAAATTTGCTTTCTGTCGAGCAAAGCGCTTCCCGACGGGAAGTAACGAAGCTCTGGGTGCCGCTCGACGCTCGAGCAAATTATGCAGTCGAGACGACAAAGAAACAGGCGTCCGAGAAAAACATACGCGTTGATATGCAGATCGAGGGTGGTTTCTATATCTACGCAAATCCAGAGCAGCTAGATCAAGTGATTCTCAATTTGGTCGAGAACGCCATTAAATTTACGCCTGAAGGTGGCGTTGTCACAATCAAGTCTGGCTCTAAACCTGGAATGTTTTCGGTGGAAGACACAGGCATCGGCATGGCTGCCCAGGAGATTCCCAAGATCTTCCAACGCTTCTATCGAGTCGACCGCGCTGCATCTCGCGGTAGCACGGGGCTAGGATTATCAATCGTGAAACATATTGCTGAAGTGCACGGTGCTAAGATAAACGTGATCTCGGAAGAAGGGCGCGGCTCTGTCTTCCAGTTAGAATTTCCATCGCCGCAAAGCGTTGGTGCAAGTCGTTGAGAGAAAAGAAATGACTACCAGTGCGCAAAAAGTGATGCTCGTTGACGATGATGAAACAATCATCGACACGCTTGAGTTCAATTTGAAGCGTCACGGTTTTTCTGTCACGTCGTTCAATCGCGGCGCCGTCGCCCTGGCAAAGTTCGATGAACTGTCACCTGCACTGGTTATTTTGGATTGGATGCTGCCGGACATGATCGGTCCTGAAATTTGTAAATTGATTCGATCGCGATCTTCCGATGTGCCAATTTTGATGCTGACCGGACGCTCCAGTCCCGCTGATGTTGCGACTGGTCTCAGTGCCGGAGCCGATGATTATCTTTCCAAACCATTTAGCGCCATCGAGTTGCTTGCTCGTGTGCAAGCGCTTCTTCGTCGTGCTGGTAAGGCAAGTGGAAAAAATGGGCGCATTCAACTTGGCGATCTCGTTTTGGACAACGAGGCGAAGATGGTGCTCTGGCACAGCAAGCAGATAGATCTCTCGCCCAAAGAATTTTCTCTGCTGAGAACGCTCATGCAAAACGCGGGCAAAACTCTGTCGACTGAGACTTTGCTCAATCAAGTCTGGGGCTCGGATTTCTCTGGCGATGTGAAAACAGTGGCCGTGCATGTTCGCTGGCTCAGACAAAAATTAGAAGCGGATCCAAAAAATCCGCAGTTGCTGGAAACCGTTCATCGCTCTGGATACAGATTGAATTCACCAGGTGAAAAGACGATTTAAGAACTTAGCTAGATAGGAGTGGTGATGTGAAAGCCGAAGCGATAATGCTCTTCAAAGAAGATGTCCTGACCCTGGGTCGGTTGGTGGATCGCACGGTCGAAGAGATGCTGCGCATGTTGAAAAAAGATCCCAGTGCCGATCTGGGATTCATCGAGCAACAAGAGGTTCACATCAATCGCATGTTTACCGAGATCGAAGAGAAGTGTCTCGATCTCTTGCTTGAAAAAGATATGCTGCAAGAGAAAGACATTCGCACCTTGTTTGTCAGCGCATCGATCGCATCCAAGTTCGAACGCATGGCAGACCATGCCAACCGAGTAGCGAGAATCGGCTCCTGGGCTCGTGAAGACAAGCTCGAAGTGCCATCTGAACTGCCTGAAATGGCCGACGTCGTGCACAAAATGGTGCAGGAAGTTTTGCTGTGTTACATCACTGATTCCGCGCAAAAAGCACAAGAAATTCTCAAACGCGACAGTGAAGTCGATTATTTAGACGACGTACTTTCAAAGAAATTGCTATCTGATCTAGGCTCGCAAGACTCAGCCAGGGCCCAGATGCGCGCTCAATTCTTGTTTGGTGGAAGATTCCTCGAACGCATGGGCGATCTAGCCGGTTCGATTGCAAAACGAAGTTATTTCATTGCCACAGGCGAACGATTGAAACCTGAAGCAAGCGGTATCGTATAAGGGTAAGCATTTGCCAGTTGTTATTATTGCCGGCGACGAAGAGTTCGAACTTTCCAGACGAGTACAGCATCTGCGCGTCAGTCTGGTTGATCCTAATTGGGCTTCAGTCAACTTTTTGCGCCTCGATAATCCACCTTTGCAAGAAATTATTGATGCGTCTGGAACTCTTCCGTTTGGTCCAGGCAACAAAGTTGTTTTGATCGATCGTTGCGAGCTATTTACCAAGAAGCGCACGAAGGGCGGCGATGACGCCGGTAGATCTGAATCAGACAGCAAGAGCAAAGACAAAGAGAAACTTTTAGATGAGCTGGAGAAATCTTTAGCGACAGTGGCAGAAAATACGTATGTGATTTTTGCCTGTCCATTCAATCTCGACCAGACGCTGAAAACCACTAAGGCTGTGCAAAAGCACGCAAAAATTGAAAAGTTCGAGAAACAAAAATTCTATGTCGGTAGCCCCAACGGCGTACTCAGTTCGTGGTGCCGCACTGAGGCTAAGTCGCATGGTGCCACCATTGAAGACCAGGCAATTACTTATTTGCTTGATGGAACAGAGGCTAATCTGCGACAGATCGCCGCTGAAATCGAAAAGGCGTCTATACATGTTTTACCGGGTAACCACATTACATATCAGGTTGTAGTTCAACTCAGCCCTTATCACTCTCATGTCTTCGCTCTCGCTGACTACTGGCTAAGTGGCAAAGGAAAAGAAGCCTTAGCAAGCGCGGAAGAGATTCTCACTCGACAGAGTGCGATGCCTATAATTGCCACCATGCAGACGATGATATCTAAGTGGATACTGATGAAGTCGCTGTGCGAAAAATTCAATCATGATTTGCCCACGCCGCCCGGTGTTCTTCGTCGCGAACTGCCTATGAACGAATTAGTTCGAAGAGTGGCAGGCGAACTTAAGGCAAAGGAGTTTATGATAGAAAAAGATCTCAAGAGAATATCCAAATTTCCGCTTGATAGGCTGATCGAAAAGCGTCTTGATTTGACAAGATTGGAAGATGCGATCAAGACGGGGATGATACCTGAGAGTCACGCATTGCAAGTATTCCTTGCCGGTTAAAGCAACGTCGATTCAGTCGAGGAAAGAAGTATGTCGGATACACAATTCGTCTTAGAAGAGATGACCGCACGAGACACGTGGCGGATTTTCAGAATCATGGCCGAGCTTGTCGAGGGCTTCGACGAATTATCAAAGATTGGTCCAGCCGTATCAATGTTTGGATCAGCGCGCTGCGGACCAGATTCAGAAGAGTACAAGCTGGCTGAAATCATCGCTCGCAAGTTAGCCGAAAGAGGATTCGCTGTCATCACAGGCGGCGGACCCGGCATCATGGAAGCTGGAAACAAAGGCGCTCTCGCTGCCGGTGGAACGTCAATCGGTTTGAACATCCAGCTGCCGCGCGAACAACAAGGCAACCGGCACCAGACAGTTTCAGTCGACTTCAAATACTTTTTCGTGCGCAAGCTCATGTTCGTCAAGTACGCGATGGCATTTGTCATCATGCCAGGCGGCTTTGGTTCGTTGGATGAACTGTTTGAAGCACTGACATTGATTCAAACACGCCGAATCAAGCACTTCCCGCTCTTCCTGGTGGATTCCAAATTCTGGCAACCATTGCTGGACTGGTTACGCAAAGACGTAGTGCAAAGGGGCTTCCTCACTGAACTGGAACTGGATCTGATCACGGTGGTTGACGATCCTGATGAGTTGGTTGAGCAAATCGCCTGGTGCGATCAAGAAAAGTGTTATCTATCGGATCAAGGACTCCTGAGCTATCCAAAACGAAACGGCAAAGGGATTGTTATCGAGCCCGGAAACCCTGCACAAACACAAAACAACAGCCGAGACGAACTCCTCTAACAGTCGAACTCTTTACTACCGCAGCCACACCCTAATTAAGGAATGTGGTAAAAATCCGGCTTTCCGCATACCTGTACTTATAATCTTCATTCGTGAAGTGGCGGGAGGAAGGTCCTTGAAGATTGCTGTGTGTGTAAAAGCCGTGCCTGACACGGAAGCGAAGATCGTCGTTGCTGCAGACAAGACGAATATCGATCTAGCCGGTGTGCGTTTTATCACAAGCCCTTACGATGAGTTCGCCGTCGAAGAGGCGCTGAGAATCAAAGAGAAGCACGGTGGCGAAACCGTGGTTATCTCGATGGGTGGCGACGAATGCACAGACGTGATTCGTGACTCGCTCGCTCGTGGCATCGATGCCGCTATTCATTTAAAGGACGACGACTTCAAGAACCTCGATCCTCTCAGCACTGGCAAAGTGTTGGCTGCTGCCATCAAAGATGGTGGCTATGATGTTATTCTCTGCGGTCAACAAGGCGTAGGTGGCGACAACAATCAGGTGCCATCAATCCTCGCTGAATTGCTTGATTTGCCCCAGGCAACTGTATTGATGAAGCTCGAAATCGAGGGCGGAAAGTTCAAAGCCGAGCGTGAAGTTGAAGGCGCTCACGACACTGTCGAAGGATCACTACCAGCTTTATTCAGCGCCCAGAAAGGGCTCAATGAGCCACGTTACTCCTCGATCAAAGGTGTAATGGCTGCTCGCAAAAAAGAAATCGTAGTCAAGGATGCCACCGCTCTTGGAGTCAAGGGCAAGGTTGGCGGAGACCAGCGCAAAGTCAAATTGAAAGAGATGATCATGCCGCCCGATCGTCCATCAGGCAAGAAAATTGAGGGCGATGCTGACACACAAGCTAAGACATTGGTTCAGCTTTTGCGTAGCGAAGCACGCGTCATCTAATTTTTTAACTAGGAGAGAGAAATGTCACAAGGTATTTTGGTTTTCATCGAACAGCGCGACGGTCAAATTCGCAAAGCCAGCTCAGAAGCTCTGTCGGAAGCAGTTCGTCAGGCCGCAAAGATGAACGAGCCAGTCAGCGCTGTGATTATCGGTGCCGGCGCTAAATCTGCGACCGCCGAAGTGAGCAAGTTCAAGCCTGCAAAGATCTACACTGTTGAAGGTGATGATTTCGTCAGCTATTCCACTGAAGGCTACGCAGCCGCCATCGCCGACGCCGTTGCCAAAGCTGATCCTAAATTCGTCTTCGCTGCTGTCACTTCCTTGTCTAAGGACTTGATGCCTAGAGCCGCAGCCAGACTCGATGCGCCATGTGTTTCAGACGTAAGCGAATTGCGAGCGAGTGGAGCTGGATTCGAAGCTGTAAAGCCAATGTATTCAAGTAAGACATTGGGTATTTTCGAATTCAACTCACCGTTGTCGTTCGTTACTTTGAGACCAAACGTGTTTCCTGCCAACGAACCAGACACTGGTCACCAGGCTGCTGTTGAAGAGCTGACCGTTAAGCCTGAGAAGATTCGGGCTAAGGTCACTGCCACTCACACCGCTGAAGGTCAGAAAGTCGAATTGAGCGAAGCTGCAATCATCGTATCTGGTGGCAGAGGCATCAAGGGACCTGAGAATTGGCCAATGCTGCAAAACCTTTGCGACGTGTTGGGTGCAGCACTAGGTGCCAGCCGAGCTGTTGTAGACGCAGGCTGGATCGACCATGGTCATCAGGTGGGGCAGACAGGAAAGACTGTCAGTCCACAGCTCTACATCGCAGTAGGTATCTCGGGAGCGATTCAGCATCTTGCTGGCATGTCTTCATCAAAAGTAATCGTCGCGATTAACAAAGATCCTGAAGCACCGATCTTCAAGTACGCCAACTATGGTGTCGTCGGTGATGTTATGGAAGTCGTGCCGAAAATCACTGAAGAAGTGCGTAAGCTTCACGAAAATAACTAAGGCTCGATGCATGCCGGTCGCAAGTCGTTAGCAATTCTGACGCTGGCACTGGCTTTGCTTCTCTTTCAGAGCAGTTGCTTTGCCGCTCCCGCCGAGCAGCATTCTCAAACCACTGCTGGTGACAGTTCGCGCGCGTTTGGCGAGGCATTATTGCTGAAACTGTCCGGGTCCAATGTGGAATACGATAAGAGCCTTGGCGCGCATGCGGTTTTCAAAGGAAGCAAAGAAACTGCTTTCGACTTGCACAACCGCAAGCTGACCTATGCTGACTGGACGATTCTGGGCGGTCAGAAAACTATCAAGAAGCTCAATCTTGCTGGTACAAATCTGACCGACCAGGAGCTTGAGAAGTTGAAAGGGTTAGTCAATGTCGAGCAACTCGACCTTGCTAGAACCAAAGTTTCAGCGAAGGGCTTGGCAGTTCTTCAATCATTTCCGAAATTGCAGGTGCTATCAGTTAGAGGCATATACATCTCGGATCAGTCGGCTCAACTTTTGAGTAAATTGAAAACGCTCATTGCCCTGGATGTGACCGATACAGCCATTTCAAATGCGGGAATTGCATCGCTAGAAAAGTTGACTCAGCTCGAGCGGTTGACCGCCAACCAATTAGCTCTCTCGGAATCTGGTTGCAAGTCAATTGCCAAATTGAAACGGCTGCAGTTGCTGGCAATCGACAAAACCGGATTGACCGATAACTTGCTCAATGCAATGGCTCCACTTACTTCTTTGCGTGAATTGAGAGTGCGAGACAACGACCTTACCGATGCAGGTCTCGAAACTATTTCTGGTTTTACTCTACTTGAAGAGTTGGATCTCGGTAATAGCAAATCAATCGACGATGCTGGAGTGAAAAAACTCACCGGACTAAAAAATCTGCGTTTACTGGGTTTGGCCGGAACTAACATCACTAATCAAACTCTCGACACTATCACCGTGTTTAAGCAGTTAGAGAATCTCGGGCTGCGCAACACAAGGAATATAGATGATAGTAATTTGCAGGCGCTGACCAAACTGAAGAATTTGAAAGAGCTAACCACTGTAGGCAGTAAAATCACAGCCAAAGGACGCAACTATCTGACCGCTCATTTCCCTCAACTGCATATACTTTACTAAAACAAAGCGAAGAAATTCTCTTCCTAACTACGAACGCCAGTGCTAGCTGCTGAGCACAAGACGCTTGGGCCTCACGATGTTAATGTCGTTGAAGTCTTGAAAAAAGAAAAGTTCGTGGAAGACGGGAAAGAATACAGTGGCGATCTTTTTGCTCACTTTTGAACGCCCTGATCCTGAGCTTATTGAGAATGATTGTCTTGTTGAGAATTCGTTGAGAATGCGGAAAGTCTGCTATCGCCTATTCTGACTATCTCTTGGTTAAATTCTTCGGGGTCGCTTGACGGGTCCATCCACCATGGTGTAACTTGAATCTAGTCGCTAATTGAGAATACTTCTCATCAGCTCATCATCAAATTAGTAACCACTCAATTCGTTGTGGTCAGTCTTTATCGACTGCCATCCCATTTGCGCGCTTGCGAGGATAACATGAATAGCAAATTTGATAAGGATGAATTCCTTCGCGCCCTTCAATTGCAGAAAGAGTACGTAGCGCCACTGGAATCAGGACAGTACCTGGGTTTCTATTTGCCTGGCGAAAATGTTGTGATGAGCCGAGTTCTTTCGGCTGCTCAGAATGAAGCACCTAATGTAGTGTCGTGCAGCGTCTCTAAACTTTTTGAGCAAGATCAGTAAGGCGAATCCTATTTTACCGTTGTTGGGATTCCGTAGCGCTTTTGCACATATGAGTCCAACATTTTGATAAATTCGGGAACGATTGTCGCGCCACTGAGAGTGGTGACATGTTGTCCGTCGACGAATACCGGTGCTTTTGGATCTTCGCCAGTGCCTGGAAGCGAGATGCCGATATTGGCGTGCTTTGACTCACCTGGTCCGTTGACGATGCAGCCCATCACTGCCACTTTCAGTTCCTCGGAACCGGGATAGATCTTCTGCCAATTTGGTCGTTGCTCGACAAGATAGGCTTGAATATCTTCGGCCATTTCTTGGAACAGTGTGCTCGTTGTTCGTCCACAACCCGGACAGGCTGTCACTTGCGCTGTGAAGGATCTCAAGCCGATTGATTGCAAGATTTGCTGGCAAATTTCAACTTCTTCTGTTCGGCTAGCGCCTGGTCGAGGTGTAAGACTGACTCGAATTGTGTCTCCGATGCCATCCATAAGAAGAACAGATAAGGCTGCAGCAGATGCTACTGTGCCCTTCATGCCCATGCCGGCTTCTGTCAGACCGAGATGCAGAGCCTGATTACATTGAGCAGCGAGGCGTCTGTACACTTCGATCATATCAGGCACTTCTGACACTTTCGCGCTGAGAATTATCTTGTCGCGTCCCATACCTAGTTTCTCAGCCATCTTTGCTGATTGAATCGCACTTTCCACAATTGCTTGAATTAGCACTTCATGCGAATCGACAGGATCTGCTGCCTTTGCATTTGCGTCCATCATCTTTGCCAGTAGATCTTGGTCCAACGAACCCCAGTTCACACCGATTCGCACTGGCTTGTCCCACTTCAACGCAACATCGATCATGCGCTGAAAATTCTCGTCGTGCCTTTCTCCCCAGCCTACATTGCCTGGATTGATTCTGTATTTGGCCAACAACTTTGCGCAGTCAGGAAAGTCTGTCAGGAGAAGATGTCCATTGTAATGAAAGTCGCCGACAATCGGCGTATTGAGACCTTGCTTTTCCAGCTCAGCAACAATCTTCGGCACTGCAATTGCAGCGTCTCTCGTGTTTACTGTGATGCGAACAATTTCCGAACCGGCCTGGGCTAAGTCTTTGATTTGGTTGGCAGTCGCCATGTAATCTTCAGTCGGTGTGTTCGTCATCGACTGCACAAGCACCGGCGAATTCCCACCGATAATGGTGTTGCCTACTCTGACGGGAATTGATTCGCGTCTCTTGACCATTGCCAAACTCCTCATTTACACCCTAGATTTTAAATGAAAGTGCCCAGGCATTTTCTGATTGTAATGAAGGTTTCCCGCGGATCTGACGGGCTCTTAACGAATGATCCCGTCCCTTATCAATCGGCTCTAGCAGCGACAACGTTGCTTTTGCCATAAATGCGGCATATTTTCGCGCAAGCTGTAGACTTCGTCTGCTTCTGTTGGACTGACGATCAGATGGTCGATGACAGCAATGCCCATGAGATTTCCGGCACTTAGTAACTGCTTGGTTGTGTCGACATCTTCTTTGCTCGGTGTTATAGACGAACCGGACGGATGGTTATGGCAAACGATGATGGCGTAGCTGTTGGCGATGATGGCTGCTTTGAAGACCTCTCTTGGATGCACCAAGCTGGATGAGAGCGTTCCATGCGAGACTTCATGGATGCCTATCACTTCGTTTCTTGCGTTTAAATGCAGGCTGACGAAGTATTCTTCCGACGCTTGTTTGAGCGGTCTGAGCAGTCTTCCTGCATCCACTGGTGACTGGATGGGATAGGGCTCTCGCGCTTTTGTATGTTCGTTCACCAGACAAAGTCGAATCTTTGGGACGCCGTAGTCGAGTTTATCCACCAGGCTGCTTTTTCGCGCCATGAGTTTCCTCCTTAGTTTGCAGGGCGGTGTAAGCAGACTTCGGAGCATCTTCCGAAATTTACTTCTACTGACTAATACGTGCAAACATGCAAAAAAGTTCAAAGCTCGAACAAATTGCTCGAGCTTAGACTTTTTGTGTTTTCCAGATGCCTGTCTTGAAGCGCCACACCGCTATCAATCCAATTGCGATGGCGGTGGAAGACATGGCGAACCATGTACCACTTGGTCCCCAAGCAAGGGTCACCGTCAGGTAATACGCGAGCGGCAATCTCACCGCGGTGAGGAAGAAGCAGCTGCACCACATTGGCCAATTTGTGTAGCCTGCACCTTGCATCGCACCAAACAAAGTAATCCAGGCAGCGACGAACGGTTCGCAGATGCCGATTATTTGCAGGTATGAGACGGTGTGGCGCACGACGGTTTCATCTGTGCTCATTATTCGTGCGATTGGCTCAGCAAAGATGAACATCAACACGCCGCACAACAAGTTGAATCCGCAACCGATAGCAGCTACCTGCCACCCTGCTTTTTCCGCTCTGTCTGGCTGTTTTGCGCCCAAGTTTTGGCCGACGATGGTTCCAATTGCCATGCTCAAAGCATGAATTGGCAAACCTGCCACCATCTCTTCCAATCTCAAACCAATAGCCCATGCGGCTTGACATGATGTTGGATCTTTTGTCTGAGCAAAAATCAAGAAGAGAACAAAGTTTCCTCCTACCCAGGCAACGTCTTGAATGCAGGCTGGAAGCCCGATCTTCATGATACGTACGATCCACTCTTTGTCGAACCCTGTGCGCCAGAGCAGTGTTGGATTCAAGCACTCACCGATCTCAGACTTGCTCAAAATGAACAGGGCGATGGAAGTTCCAATCGTCCCAGCAAGCAACCAGGCCATTCCGAATCCGGCAATGCCGAAGTGGAATGGTCCAAGACAGAAAGTGAAGTCGAGCGCGATTACCAGTGCGACCATCAAAATCCAAATCGCCATAGGCGTTCTGGCATTGCCTTTCGCTCTGAAGATGGTGTTTGTGATCCACAACATCGTGAACGGAATTTGCGACCAGATGTCCCAACTCAGATATTGCCATCCCAGTTCCTCAACTTTCGGTGAGGCGCCCAGAACGTGGAAGAACGGCTTCGCGAGAAGATAACCAACGGTAGCCGAACCGACTCCAAAGATCATTCCGAAAACCAAACATTGCCTTGCAGCTTCGATAGCACCAGGTATGTCTTTGGCTCCCCAGTAACGGCTGACGATCGCCGTAGCGCCCGCACAAAGTGCGACAGCAAGCATGATCATGAAGAACCAGACTTGCCCGCCAACGCCGATTGCGGCTTGAACATCGCTGCCCAATTTGCCTGCCACCCATACGTCGACGAAACTTGCTGCCGCAATCGCCAACATCTGCACGAGCGAAGGCCAGGACATGTGCCAGATGGCTGCCCAAGTCGAGCCAGAGGTGATCACGGAATCCGGATCATCCTGCGCACGAATATCTTCAAGCTCTTGAAGTGCAACCATACATAAAGCCCGCACGAAATAATTTAGATCTCTAGACTATCTAAATAGATGACAATAGGAAAGGGGATATCACGAAAAATTGTCATTAAGCGTGGAATGCTAGGATCTATTGGGCTTAAGACATAAGCGTGCGCTCTGTTTTACTGATTTGGTGCAAACTACACATTTGAAAATTGTTGGCGACAAATTCAATCTCGATGTAAGCGAATTACCAGCGCCTTTTGCCGACGACTTCTGGTCGATGTTGCAGAAGTATCTTCTCTTCGATGAACCGTCGAGCCGCTGCACCCGCTTGAAAAAATCGATTGCGAAACAGATGAAATCGCCGCGGGCGAAAGAGATTGATCTGAGTGTCGCCAATCAGGATGAGCAAGATCGTTTGTTCGATGCGATTTTTGGTGCTCGCCCAAACAGTGACACCAGCCGGCTTTTGAGCGTTTTGCTGGGTCTGGAGGAAATTGCGCGCTTCGACGAAATTACATTCGCCAGTTGGTCGATAGAAGCAGGACCAGCAGAGACGAATTCGCTGCGAGGAACCGATTTTTGGAAAGGTTTGGATCAGTGGTTCGCGGCTGCCAATTTATCCGCGGGGCAAATTCGCTGGTTGCATCATTGCGCGGTCGCATCGCCGAATTGGTCTGCCTTGAAAGAATCTGGTCCATGGAGCGGAGTTTCAATTGCGATATTTCTGTTGCAAGCGCTCAAGCAAATAGAAAATCAAATTTCTGCAGAAACTGTATTTGATACCAAAACTTTCGCAACTGCTCACGCTCACTTCAACAAATTGTTGAAATCAATGCGACCAGAATTGCCAGGTCACTTCATGCCTAACGCTATCGTGATTGTCGAGGGCTCGACTGAGGAGGTCTTGTTGCCTCGTTTTGGGCAAGTATTGGGAATGAATTTTCAAGCTGAGGCGATCATGATTGTCTCCGCTGGTGGTGCCAAGCAAGTGGCCAAACGCTACCTTTTTCTTCGTGATTTGGTCGCGATACCGATCGTGTGTATTTTGGATCGTGATGCAGAAGAACAGTCAGCTTTAATTGCTGACACGATTCGAGACTGCGACCGACTCTTTGTTTTGCAAGCTGGTGAAATTGAGGATACTTTCAATTCGAAGTCATTTGCCCGCTATTTGAATTCTTATTTGGAATCGTTTCCTGGATCGGTGCAACCTGTTGTTGAAGGCGATGTTCCCGCTGGAGCAAGTCGTAAAGCGGTTCTTGCCAGGTTGTGGAAGGCCCGTAAGCTCGGAGATTTCGACAAAATAGCTTTCGCCGAATCTGTTGCACACAGCCTTGATACCGCCAGTGATGTGCCTGTAGAGTTTGTCCAAATACTCAAATTTTTGGCTGAGGTGGCTGCAGAAAATGCCTGAGAAAGAGGGCTCTAAGAAGAAGGAAAAGAAGACTGGCGCTGCAAAAGTAGCCGCGATTGCATCAACTGTCTTGTGGATTTTAGGCTTTGCTCTAGCTTTTGTCGTACCTGCTAACTCGCCATTTGGCTGGGTTCCTGATGGTATGCTCCTGGTCGGCTTCTTTCCCCTACTTTATGCCTGGAAGCCCGGTTGGCCATGGGTTGTATTCGGTGTTCTCAACACTATTGTCGGTTTTCTTCTTCTTGTCGCCTTTTACATTCCAGACACGAATTTCACGCGCGACATGATCATCGTGCGCAAGCATCTAGCCGAGCAACATTCTCCCTACACCTGGATGGTGATTGGGATTATGTCGACAATTTTTGGAATGGTGCGAATGGCGATCCACTTGTTTCAGTGGATCAGGAAGAAAAGCTCCAAGCAATCGGCGCCAGTAGAAGCCAGTACGAGCCTCGAACCGTAACAGCCTCGAGACTTAGTAGTTTTCAGTGCCCGCTTTTGCTCTGCCTTCAGCAACTTGCTGGTCTTCAGGCTTGAGTACGCGAGCAAGAAAGCGATCTTCGGTTTCTAACATGCGTGGTTTTGAGCCGCAAATGTTGGACAGATGTTTCAGTCCCTGTACCTTCTGATCCATGTAATCGCCCCTCTTGGCGATGTACAACCATTGCTTGATCGCTAAGTTATACAGTTGTGGATTCTTTGTAGTTTGCTGTGCCAGCTTCTTTTCCAGAGCTTCAGCGTAAAGGATTCGACCGTCCATATCGGCTGGTGACATCTCAACCGACTTGGCCAAAACACTTACTGCTTTGTCAATTTTATTTACGCGAATCAGCTGTTCGCCTTCCATACGCAACGCACTCGAATTGGAGGTGCTTATATCCAGCATCTGGTCTGATGTGACTAAGGACTGTTCGCCATGAACAATGGGCGTTGTGTCTTGAGAGAAAGCTATGTCTCTGGCCAATGACGGCTGCGAAAACATTCCCGCCGCGGCTATTGCCACCATGAGGTGATATTTGATCTTCAGGATGTCACTTCGCATTAACAGCTCCATTTCATTGCCAACTCTTACTAAGTGATGCTTGCTGCGGTTTGATTCATGTGCAGATCTGCGATTGCTTTGTTGATGTCACTGGCGCCGTAGACCGCATTTCCAGCTACAAGAACGTCAGCGCCGGCATCAACCACAACTCTACCAGTTGTTGGGTTGATGCCACCATCCACGGAGATGCGCACATCTGGATGTCCGGCATTGTCCAACATTGACCTTACGGTTTTGATCTTCGGCACCACAGCCTCGATAAACTTTTGTCCGCCAAACCCGGGATTCACAGACATGATCAGAACTAAGTCGAGATCGTCCAATACGTATCTTATCGTCTCTGGCGACGTTCCAGGGTTAAGGGAGACCCCAGCTTTTTTGCCTAATTTACGTATATGCGAAAGCGTTCGTTGCAGGTGAACACAGGCTTCAACATGCACTGTAATATAGTCAGAGCCTGCTTCTGCGAAATCTTCCAGATATCTGTCAGGTTCGACAATCATCAAATGAACGTCGAGTGGCAAAGTCGTTTGTTTGCGAATCGCGCGCACCACAGGTGGTCCTATGGTGATATTCGGCACGAACTGACCGTCCATGACGTCGACGTGAATCCAGTCAGCACCAGCGCTTTCGACTCGTTTTATTTCTTCGCCAAGTTTGGCGAAGTCGGCGGACAAAATCGAAGGAGCTACCAGTACAGCCATGAGTGAAGTGCCTAAAAAATTGTCGACGTGATGAGTGACCGACCCGCTAAATAAACGGGTTTTGCATATCATGACTACCTCGCAACTTCCGGTCAAGTGGAACTAAAACGGTTTTACGCTTTTGAGATGAAGTTCTTTTTAGATGCTTGAAGCCGATTCCAATTGCCTTGTTCCGTGTGGTTCTCCAATAAACTGTTGTACGGATATATATGCGCAATGTAACGCGCGAGGGAAAGATTATGCCGGACTTAGCATTGACGGAAGAGCAGCTTGAATTTCAGAAACTGGCACGGGAGTTTGCTGAAAACGAGCTGGCACCCAAAGCCTACGAGTGCGACCAGAAAGCGGAGGCTGCGCAGGATGTTCTGAAGCAATGTTGGGAATTGGGCCTGGTGACAACGTTGATCCCCGAGCAGTTTGGTGGGCTTGGTTTGTCCCTTGTGGAATCGTGCGTGATCGGCGAAGAACTCGCCGCCGGCTGCAGTGGCATCTACGGCGCTATCGAGACTAATACGCTCGCTCAACTCGTTCTGCTAGCCCTAGGGTCAGAAGCGCACAAGAAGAAATTTTTGCAACCACTGACAGAGACTGCAATTTTTGCCGGTGTCGACGTTGGGCTGTTAGGCTCTGCCGAGGCAAAGATTGACTGTTTGAGAGTCAAAGATGATTTTGTTCTGAGCGGCTCTGCTGTAGTCGCTAATGGAGCTAACTCAGAATGGTTTTTAGTTGCTGCCACCGGTTCGCCAAAAAGAATCTTTATCGTCTCTAGAAATGCTAAAGGTGTAGAAATCGGAGAACCGGTTTTTACGATTGGCAGAAAAGCACTGGCACTCACCAATGTCAAGCTGAAGAGCGTTCAAGTTGCTCCCAGTGACACTCTTGAAGTGAATCAGCATGCGCTGCAACTCTTGCACGACCAGGCTGCTTGTTTGTTAGCAGCCGGGTCGCTTGGTATCGCCCGCAGTGCAATGAAAAATGCCATTCAATATTCGAAAGAAAGAAAAACATTCGGAGTTGCGATTGCGCAGCACCAGGCAGTAGGTTTCATGATTGCTGATATGGCAAAAGATATCGAAGCGGCGCGCTTGTTGATCTTCCAAGCCTGTGCCATCGCTGGGTCCGAACAAACTGGCTTGGTATCAGCTGCGGTGGCGCGAACATTCGCTCAAGACATGGCGATGAGAATTGCCACAGATGCGGTTCAAATTTACGGTGGTTACGGGTATTCGAAAGAATATCCAGTGGAAAAACTGATGCGTGACGCAAAGTCATATCAGGTGTACCAGGGAAGCAACGTGGATTCAAAAGTTGAAATCGGACGGCAGCTTGTTCATCAGTAAGTTTGAAATCGAGTGACAGACGAACTAAAAAAAGGTCAACTGCTACTGGTTAAGGCGCCGCCTTATTACGAGAAGGAATACTTCTACGAAGTAACTGGTGCTGGGGGCAAACAGATTCGCGCGTCTCTGTATCACTCACCGAAAGTCAAAAAAGCCTGGACTGTTGAAGAGTTTAAGCTGCTCGTTGAAATGGGTGTGGTTCGTTTAGCTAAAGACGATGAGCGACCGACTACGTAATCAGAGATGATCTAGTGGCGATGACGCTTGCGATGCTTTTTAGACCCATTCTTTGCCGCAGCAGCTGCCTTTGCTTTGGCATCGGCCTTGGCTTTTGCTTCGGCAGCTTCTTTCTCTTCGTCTGTTGGAGCATCGGGATCCTCCAGCTCATCAGCTGGATTTCCAGTCAGCGTCTGCTCGACTACATTTGCATTTTTGCCGAGAATTGGTGCCAGTACCGTGTGAATTTTATGCGGAAACCATGTCTGCACAGTGAAGCGAATGGCGCAGAAGAAGAGCGCCACGCCGATGAAGATGTAGATCGCATGTTCCGAGAAGCTTTTGACGTGCTTGCGCAGTCTTGTCGGTTTGCGTGAGCTGTTGAAATCGTTGGAAGAGAGATTATCGTCTAACCGGCGGGTCATGTCCTGCTGCTTGATTCCGCTCTTCAAGCCGCCACCCATTTTGCTCATTTCGTTAGCCGAAGTGTGTCTACCGCACACTACGCAAAATTTGAGTCCGAAATTAAGAGTGGCGCCACAGTAGGGACAAGAGGCTGGCATCTGTTATTCGATCATTCCCCGACTTGTTCGAAGCACGAGTATCTACAACGTTAGGTTCCACTATAGCACCTTGTAATACCGAGTTACGCGGCTTGCATAACTTAGACAAACAGGGCGATAAGCGGCTTTCATCTAAGGACGGTAGTAAAAATGTGCAGACTTAAAAATCGGACTGGGACGCACCGGCATCAGTGGCACAATATCGATTAAACATCTCTGATATCGATTCTTTGTCGTGCGAAAGAGTCTGCTGCTTACCATTCAGTTGAACGATGCGCTCTTTCAATTCCAGAATCTGTTCTTGAATCACATTGACTTCTTCAGTGATTTCAGACTCGGTCAGAGTAAGCGCTTCTGCAAGCGTAGCAAATGCTTTCTCTAGCTCGCTTTCAGCCATTGAGTTTCCTTTCTCCGAAAAGTGGATGGGCTACTGCTGGATGGTTTCGCGCCGAGTTAATCTGCGCCAACACCGTCAGGAATATATTACCCACAATCGCCGCCTCATACGTCACTTGATTTCAACTTCGAACTGTCTAAATTCCAGCGCCATGCAAGAAGACGTCGACGGGATCGGTGGATGTAGGAGAAGTGGGTGCCTCTTCTTCTTCGTTTACAGGAGCGACAGGCGTCGAAAGTTGCAAAGATTCTATGCACGCGGTGACCGATTGTAGTTGTTTTTCCAGCTTGCGCACTTTGTCTTTCAGGCTTTTGATAGCTTCTGCCTCTATATCTGGCACTTCGTCCTTGACTTTCTGCCCGTCACGGTAGATGACGCGTCCCGGAACCCCAACTACGACGGAATTATCGGGAACGTCTTTGAGGAGAATCGAGCCGGAGGCGATGCGAACGTTGTCGCCAACCATAATGTCGCCTTGAATTTCAGCACCGCTGCCGACGACTACGCCATTGCCCAGCGTGGGATGGCGTTTCGTGCCCCGGGTGGCTGAGCCCATGCGGGCTGCAGCTCCTGCGCCCAGCGTGACGCCCTGGTAGATGGTCACGTCGTCTCCGATGATTGTCGTTTCGCCCACGACAACGCCCATACCGTGGTCGATGAACACGCGCCGACCGAGGGTGGCGCCTGGGTGAATTTCGATTCCTGTCCAAACTCGACTGAAGTGAGAGACACACCGAGCGAGCGTATAGAAATCGTGCGTCCAGAGCATGTGGGAGAGCTGGTGCAAGGTGACGGCGTGGAAGCCCGGATAGCAGAGAACCACCTCCAGCCTGGACCTCGCTGCGGGGTCCTGGTCGAAAATGGCGTCGATATTCTCTCTTATGCGCCGTAGTATCATGCCGAAATGCTCCAAAATCAGATTAGTATTGCCTCTTGACAAGTTTGGATGGGTTTAAGGATCCCCCTGAAAAGGGAATCTATGTAAGTGGACAGGAATTTTCACATTAATAATGTTGAGAAACAGGGTATCTCCACCGACCAACTGCGTAGTTTCCCCATACTTGCGGGGCTTTTAAGGATTATTCTGGGTTAAAAGTTATCACTTAAATGTCGAAAGTGTCAGGTATTCGGATACAAGACAAGATGTCAGGAGAGTCAAATTGACTGCCGTACCCCACAAAAAAGTTCAGAGACAGCGAGCCCGTTAGGTTCTTCAAGTTTTCCATAAATGACAAACGACTGGAACAATTTCTCAATAGGCAAGGTGGAACCGAAAGATTCCACTACACCTACGCCTGCTGTTCCACTCGGGACCACACTAAACCTGGCTAGCCTCAGACCGAACGATCGTCCTGCTGGACCAGCGGCGCCTGTTGCTCCTGCTGGAAGCGGAACTTTCATGGACGCCGCCGGCGGATTCATGACCGGTATGGGCAAGCAAGCCGTTGGCACGGTTGATTCCCTCCTTGGGATGGACAACGTCCTCCTGAAGAAAAATATCGCTATGGGCGGCAGCGGCACCACCGCCGAGGGTGTTGGCTGGATGCCTGTTGCCGGAAAGCTCATTCACGGTGTCAGTGAGACTGTTTCGGTTGCCTGGCATAACCCGGGTGCGATTATGGCCATCCCCGGTCAAATCGCGCAGCAATGGAACAACGGCGATATGCGCACCCGAGGCGACATCGCTGGTCAGGCTACATTTATTATCGGTTCTCTGTTTGTTGGTGGTAGCGGCGCTGCGAAAGCCGGCAATATCGCTGGCGACGTGCGGGAAGCCTCAGTTTTGTCCAAGGGAATGACCACACTTGGCGAAACCGGCAACACCGTACGAACCCTCGAAACCACAGTCACCGGATTGCGCGGCTCGAACCTTGTCGCTGATGCCAGCAATTTCGGAAAAACCGGTCTCATGGCAGATGCCGCCGGACTGACCAGAACGACAGCTTTAGCAGGCGATGTGACAGCCGAAGCCGGATTATTGACTCGCGGCGCCGGAGTTTTGGACCAGACTGCTAACGGTTTAATCAGAACCGGAAGCTTCACTGAGAAAGTATTGCCTGCCACTGAAGGCGCAACCAAGTTCCTGGTTAAAGGTGGCGAAACTGCATCGAGCCTCGGTCTTGGCGAAATGTCCATGCCGAATCGTTTACTTGGGTTGCAGACGACTGAGCAAGGTGCCGGCGTCGTCAGCAAATTCCTTTCCCGCTTCAAAGCAGCGCCCGAGCTGGAAACCAGCCTAGGCACAACCGTTCAAAGCATTCCAAAATTTGGCAAAGGCGCGGCGCTCACCGAAGATCTTGCTGCCGCCGGCAGAGTGGCTGACTTCACTACCGATGCAGGAAAACTCACGGGACTTACATCTGACCTCAGTCACGCAGGTACGATGGGTCGCGCCGCTACTGACGCTGAAAAACTTCTCGCTGGTGGAGCTGGCAAAGTTGAAGCTCTCGGCACCAATGCCGGTAAAGTTGAAGCGCTCGGCACCAATGTCGGCAGAGTCGAAACATTCGGCGCCAAGGCAGAAACGCTCGGCGTCAAGGCTGAAACGCTCGGCGTGAAAGCTGAGACCGTTGGCGGAAAAGTCGAGACGCTTGGTGGCGCCGGTCGATTGACCGAGACAGTTGCACCACAGGCGGTGAGAGCAGAGCATGCAGTTCAGACCGCTGAGCAACTGGCTCCTCACATCGATCAATTTGCTGAACAAGCAAGACTCTTAAGAACTACCGAGAATCTCGGCGCTCACAGCACACCACTGGCTGAACTGGAAACTGGTTTGACCAAGTTCAAGACAGCAGCAGGAGCCGGAGAACGCGCCGAAGCCTTAACTCAATTGAACAAGACCGTCAGTGCACTCGAAGCGCAAGGTGTTGAAACCTCGGCTCTGCGCAGCTCACTGACTCGCTTGCAAGCTGAAACTCAAACCATCGAAAGAGTGTCGCAGCTTCGCACTGCCACTACTCAGATCGCCGAACACTCTACAACGTTGACTTCGCAGACTGCCGAATTGACCACTAAGTTCGGTGGACGAGCCTCAGTTCAAGAGCTGGAGCAAGCTACTAAGCAACTGGCACAAGCCAAAAACGCTGGGGAAACAGCTCAAGCTCTTGGCGCCGTAGAGAAAGCGACCGCCAAAGTGATTGCAGACTTGCCTGCTGAATCAACCGCCGCACTGCGTACGACAGTTGAATCTCTAAGAGCGCCAGTTCAGTTCGCGGCCAAAGCCGAAGCTGCCGAAGCTGTCGCCACGCAATTCGCAGAGCGCTCCGCTTCACTCACCAAGCAAGTTTCAGAACTGACTACAAGCCCCGCCGTGCGTGAGTTGGATGTCGCTACCAAACAATTGGCGCAAGCAGGAAGTGCGGCTGATAGAGCACAAGCTCTGTCTGCAGTAGAGAGAGCTTCGGCCAAAGTAATGACTGAAGTTCCTGCAGAGACTGCGACCGCGCTTCGCACTACTATTGAATCGCTGAAAACTCCAGTACAAGCTGCTCTCAGAAGCGAAGTGGCTGACGTTGCTGCTGCCCAAATCGTTGAACGCACTTCTGCATTGACCGAACAGACTACTCAAATTGCAGCGAAATATGGCAGCAAAGCTTCGGTTCAAGAACTATCCAACGCCACCAAGGCGTTTAATGAAGCTGAAACCTTCAGCGAAAAAGCGCGGGCGCTCGGAGCTGTCGAAAGAGCTACCGCTAGAGTCGCCAATGAAATTCCTGAAGCTGGTGCCAGCTTGACGAAGACTGTAGAAAGTCTGAGAGCGCCAGTTCAAACCGCTGTCAAAGTTGAACAAACCGAGATGGTGGCGGCGCAAATCGCTGAACGTTCGAATCAGTTAGCTGCCGAAACTTCGCAACTGGCTGCCAAATTTGCTGAGAATCCAGCAGTTCGTGAGATGAGCACGGCATCGAGAGAATTCGCTCAAGCGAAAAGCGCAGTTGAACAAGCTGAAGCTTACGCGAAGATGGAAAAAGCGGCAGCCGCTGTCAAAGAATTGGGACCAGAAGGTGCCAAAGTTGCACGCACCGTCGAGTCGCTCGGTGCGCCGGTTGAGACCGCTGCTCGTGCTCAAAGAATTGAAAATGCAGTCGTACAAGTTGAAGAACGCGTCGGCTCGTTGACGACTCAGACAAAATCTCTCGTAACAGAACTTGCTGCTGAAGGTAAGGTTCCAGCTTCTGTTCGTGACCTCGATGCAGCCGCAGCCCGCCTGCAGCAAGCAACCACAGCTTCCGAAAAAGCTGAAGCTTTCGCCGCAGTGCAGAAATCTGCCACCGAAGTCGCTACAGAACTGCCAGGTAAATCAGCACAGATCACCAAGACTGTTGAATCGATTGCACCACACGTCGAGCAAGCAGAGCGCTTGACTCAGTTCGAAAACGTATCGTCGAAACTTGCTTATCATGCCGATGATGTTGCCAAAGAAGCATCGCTTCTCAAAGCAACCAATTCGACTCTCAAGTCTGAAGCCGCGTTGGCCGATTTGCAAACTAGCGCCAGCACTTTCAAAGCCGCAACAGCCACCGAACGCACTGAGCAGCTCGCTCAGATGAACAAGAACTTGCGCCTCGTTGAAGCAGAAGTCGGCGAAGCGAAAGTTGCAGGTCTTCGTACAAGCGTCGCTCGTTTGGAAAACGAAGCTGGCACATTCGAGCGCATGGCCACTGTCGATAAGTCAGTTGCTCAAGTGAGCGAACAATCGCAATCGTTGATTCGCCAGGTTGCTGAACTTGACGCGAAGACAACCAATGCCGCAGTCAAGCTTTCACTGGAAAACCTCAGAACCGCTGCCACCGAAACTGGTACCGCGAACGCTCTGAGCCGCACCGAGTTGCTCGCACAACATGCGAAGGATATCGCAGTTGTTGAGCGTGAAATGGGCACCATCGCCGGTGGACAGATGCGCACTGCCGTCGCTGAGTTGGACCGCGCCACCGCTGCTGCTAGATCGAATGCGATTGAATTAGTCGAGTACCAAGGCGCTAAGATCACACAACAACTCGGCTACTTGCAAGAAGGCAACCTCGGTTCACGTGTTCAAGCTCTGCGCCTCGAACAGTTGCAGCATGACGTTGCTGTAATGAAGTCGATGGTGTCAGCCAACGCTGAAGCCTCGACACAGTTGTTGAAACTAGAACAACAAATCAAGGGCGTTGATGCCGTTGCTAACATTCTGGCTCATCCTGAAGTTGCTAGAGCCCCTGGCAAAGAGTTGCTTAGACTGGCTCAGAGCGCTGATTCCGCCACTGCAACAGCTGCTGCAGATAGACTCGTTCTCAGTGGCAAGTACGAGAAGCTTGGCGAAGGTCCTGTTTCTGGCTTGATTTCAGAGCGCGCACAATTCTGGAATACACAAAACAAACTTACGGCTCTAGAAGACACCGTCAAGACAAAGCTGTTCGAATCAGGCAAGTTGTTCGGTCTGCCATTCGGCGATCCGATTTTGAAGAAGACATTGTTCGACATCGCCGCAGCCTCAGGTGGCATTCTCCTGCTCGACGGCGTTGCCGGCTACAACTTGAACAAGATCGCAGCCATGGCTCGCGACAATGTGCTTAGTGCCCAGGCTGAAGCGCAGGCACGCAAAGACGACCAACCTAAGAAAGAAGCAGAAGTTAAGCCAACCGAAGTCAAAACAACTAACGCTCAAGGTCAAACAATTTCGAACACCACCCAAGCTAGCAACAGTGGCAATTCGAACGCCGTCGCAAACGTACAAGCTACCAGAGCTTCCGACAACACCGGTTCGGAAACCTACACTCGCACATCGCAACAAGTCGTCTTCAAGAGTGATGCTCAAGAAGTGAAGATGTCGCCAGTAGCGCAGGTCTATGCCACTCCGAAGTTCTTAGCTTCTGAAGAAACCAACAACATTCCAGCCGGAAGTTTCCCAACAAGCGGCGCAAGCTGGTGGTGGAAGCAACAACATGGTGGCAACCCATGGGGCTTCAACCGCGGTCCTGGAGCTGCTCCTGTCGTTCAAGAAGACGTGAAGCAGTCCGTGCAAATTACACCGCGTGCTCGTGGTATCGCCGCAACTCCTCAAGACGATCTGACCAAGATCGCTCAGGTGCGTTTCCCCATTCCTCGCGTAATGGACATTACAAATCAGGCAATGCTGCTCAACAGTCCTAACCAGTTCTCTTCCAAAGCCGGAAGACCTGGTGGCGTCGGTGGCACCGGCGGTGGTACGAGAAGCTGGGCTACGGTTGACTGGAGTCAAATCGGAGCACACCGCTCATCTACATCAGAAGGCGGCAAAGGCAACAAAGATTTGGCTAACCTCGAGAAGGACGAAGAGCAGGGAATTGACGGAGCCGGCGGCACTGTCACCGCTCAGAATCAGCCTGGCATTCCAGTTTTAGCTCAAAATGCCAACGATCCAAATGCAGTCGATCCTAACGATCCGAACTCAGTTGTCGCTCTCAATGCGCAACAGAAAAAAGACGACGATAACTTCGCCAAAGTTTAGGCGCGATGCGCAACAACAAAAAGAACTAGACGCTTAGCTTTAGGCTACGTAGCGCTTCATAGCCAGGACTGTGTTGTGCCCGCCAAAGCCTAATGCTTCGGTGAGAGCGTAGTCGACTTTTGCCTCTCGACACACATTTGGAATGAAGTCCAGATCGCATTTTGGATCCGGGTTGTTCAGGTTTATAGTTGGATGTAATTTTTGATGGTGCAGAGAAAGCGCAGTTGCAGCCGCTCCTATGGCTCCTGCGCCACCGAGCAGGTGACCGACCATAGATTTGGTGCTCGAGATAGCCAGCTTGTAAGCATGGTCTCCAAATACCGATTTGATAGCCATTGTTTCGCGTTCATCGTTGAGCATCGTCGATGTGCCATGAGCATTGATGTAGTCGATGTCAGTCGGCTCTAGCTGTGCGTCGCGCAGTGCTTCGCGAATAGCTCTGGCTGCCCCGTCGCCTGTCTCTTCTGGCGCTACTATGTGTGACGCATCGCATGTTGCGCCACCGCCTACGATTTCGGCGTAGATTGTGGCGTTACGACGCAGTGCGTGTTCGAGTTCTTCCAAGATCAAAATTACAGAACCCTCGCCGATTACAAATCCATCTCTATCAACTGAGAATGGGCGGCTGGCTTCTTTTGGCGCATCGTTTCGGCGTGACAGCGCCATCATGTTGTTGAATGAGGCGACTGTAAATGAGTTCAAGCAAGCTTCGCTTCCGCCTGAAATCATTACATCGGCACGATTGTCTCTAATGTACATGAATGCGTCGAACAGTGAATCCAAGCCACTTGCGCAGGCGGTTGCATCGCTCTTGGCGCGTCCCTTGGCACCATGGGCGATGGCGACCTGACCTGATGGAGCGTTTGGCATCAGCTTGATGATCGAGCGAATGCCAATCTTCTTAGGTCCGCCTTGCATCAGCTTGATGTGGTCTTCGGTAGTTGTGATGATTCCGCCAACGCCTGTTCCGATGAATGTACCGACTCGTTCTGCGTTGGTTTCGCGAATGTTCAAATTAGCGTCTTCGAGGGCAAGTTTTGCTGCTGCCATGCTGAAGAGCGTTACTCTATCCATCTCCTTGAGCATCGAGCCAACTCTTCGAGCATCTGAATAGAAGTCTTGAATGTTGAAGCCTTTCACTTCTGCTGCGATCCTTACGGATAAGCCGATCGCTTCAGCGTCGAACTGAGTGATGTACGACACACCGCTGTCGCCTCGCAACATCGCTTTCCACAAATCTTCTCGTCCTGAGCCGATCGGGGTAACACCACCTATACCGGTCACGACAACTCTTCGGCTTACCATCTAAAATCACACACAGGCGAACAGTAACACTTGGCTGGAAAGCCGCCCCACTTTTCCTTTTGGGGCGACGCCCCCAGAGCATCGTCATTCTAACAAGTTATTACTATCAATAATAAGAAAAAAACAGTAACCCCTGGTATTTCAGAACTTCTTGATCTCTAAGATGTAGTCTGGATGAGCATCTCCGCGATTCAAAGAGATTGTGCGCTATCCGTGCGTTCCTTTGTTTACAATTGCAGTTCGAGGTCTGTTCCTCTTGAGTATCTCTCGGGCGAACCTGATCAGACGAAGAATTGCTGCTGTAGAGCCGGTCGCTAAGAGCTAATCTTCGTCGTCGTCTGAGCCACCGTTAATGGTGCCAGCACCGTTGTCGTCCCACATGCTAAACTCGTCTTCCATGCATTCGTAGCTCTCGCCAGAATCTTCATCGAACCTTTCTTCTGACGATTGAGTCGTAAGTAGAAGTGATTCTACTGTTTTGTTGTTCATCAGCCTCGCGCCCAGAATTTTTGCAGCCGTCTCGATCTGTCCATCCACTGGGTTCTTCAGCAATTCGAGAACTCGCTTCTGCTGCTCTTCTCTGACGTTTTTCGAGAAGGCTGATTGCAACGATTTACCGACGTGTCTGTAGTCTGGCTCGAATCTCTCGACGTGCCCCCAGAACTTTTGATTGTGATTGTACTCTTTGACATGAGCCAACTCGTGCAGCACGAGGTAGCGTCTGCCTCGCTCCGGCACATTCTCAACGGCAAAGCGAGAAAACGTGATCACTCTGGTGCGCAAGTTGATTTGCGCCAGACGTGAATATTTGGCCGATCCTATTCTGACTCCACCAATGGTGACTCCGAATGTGGCGTCATTTATTCTTTTAACATATCCGGCCATAAATGCCTGATACATCTCAAGTACGGCGCGGTCTCCGATAGCTGCATATTCAGCGCTTTCTACACCGACTTGTTTGATGGACTTTTTTGGCATATTCTGATTGAAAGTTTTCCAGGCTCAGTTTATAGGATAGGCTTTTCATGTAGCTTAGGCAAGGTTTTGGAGTGATAAGAAATTGGAAACTGTGAAAACGGTGTTCGATGTCAAGAATTTAACGCTCATCACGGGCGGTGCGCGCTCTGGAAAGTCAGCCTTCGCAGAGGCGCTAGCTAACAGCGATGGCGGTAAAGTTCTCTACATTGCGACGATGGAAGAAATCGTTGAGGACAGTGAAGCACTCGAAAGAATTAAGAGGCACCGCGAACGTCGTCCTTTATCTTGGAGCACAGTTGAAGTTCCATTCGATGTCGATCAAGCGGTGGCAAAAATTTCCAAAGATACCGATGTTTGCTTGATTGATTGTTTGTCGCTATATGTGTCGAATATGCTTCTGGCTCTGGATGAAAAGTCGACATCAGCAAAAGAGTTGGAAGATCCAATTCAAGAAGCTGCTTCTAAACTGCTTACGGCAATGAGCAATCGTCCGGAAATTCGTTTCATTGTTGTGACGAACGAAGTCGGTTGGGGCATCGTACCCGAACACAAATTGGCTCGTTCATATCGAGATCTGCTCGGCTTTACCAACCAACAATTTGCGCACGCAGCCAGCGAAGTTTGGCTCAGTTGCGTGGGATTGCAAGTTAAACTGAAGCCGGCCAACTAATTCAATTTGGGATGCCACGGACCGTTTGCAAAAATTGTTGTGATTAAGGGATCCTTGATGTCGCTCGAGGGCGGCTTACCCATTGTGTATTGCTCGAATAATTGTTTTCGGTCAGATTCATTTGCAGACAGCCATGTCACTTTGAATTTCGACCAACTAAGAGAAAAATTGGCCATGGCTCTCTTATCTTTATCGGTTGGTGCTTCGCTGTATTTTCGCGCAATCACTGATGCAAAGACGGTTCTGTTGTCCATCGCGTCAATTGTCTTTCCAGGATGCGCCTGCTCATACATGAAGCATGTCATGTCACCATACGCGTCTACAGATTCTTCTGTTAGCGGTGGATCGCCTGGCACTGAGATTCTTTCTGGACCGAGCAATTCGCTCAGGACGGTCGAATCATCTTCAGTTACAGTTTTTGATTTTAGGACAAAGCGCAATAGTGCTCTGAAGAAGGCAGCAAATGCAGATTTCTCGTCTTCACTGTTTTTGATTCTGCCGCGCACTTCCGGCCAAAATTCAGTAATCTGTGAAACTTCCACACCGCGTGGTGTTGTGAGCTTGTGATTGAGAGCCTCTGCATATCTGGTCTTTTGGTCTGCCGTAACTTGTTCTTTCGAGACCAGGTCAAAAAGTTCCAACCACTGGTCGACAGCGGTGCCTTTTCCGGCACTTGTCGCCGGTTTAGATCTGGCTGCTGCCGCGCTTTTTGCAGATGCCGGGACTTTTGGAGTTGTCTTCAGTGAAGCTTTTGCGGGGGGATGCGTGCTCGGTTTTGGTGACAAACTCAGAGCTGCAGGAGTGGCTTTCAGTTCTTCAGGAGCATCCGCGCCTTCAGTTGAGGTGGCTGCGTGTGAGGCTGAAGCAGCGGCTTTTGATGCTGCTGAAGGCGAAGGTGTTCGTGCAAATGGATTTGCTGATTTGGGTTGCAGTGACTTCGCCGGTGATGCCTTCAATTCTGTCGGCTGTTTGCTTTCGTCATAACCCCAATCTGCTGCCAATGCCGTAGTTTGACTGGTCATGAGCAATGCCGATAGGAACGCAGATAGTTTCTGTTTTTGCATGATTAGTGCATCGCCTTATGCAACCATGTTGCAATCTGTTTGGGGAGTTCGGGGTGTGCAGCGAACATTTGTGAGCCGTGTCCGCCGTTCGGAAGCAAATCAAAACTTGTGTTTTTTTCCATCTTACTCAATTTCAATCCAGAGTCTGCTGAATAAGCGTCATCTCTGGCTGCAACGATCAATGTCGGTTTGCGCGAGTTTGTCATTGCAGCGGCTGGTTTCAATCCGTGAAAATCTAGCCCTGGAGACAGCGCCACGACTGCCTTCACACCTGGCGCGCTTTGACCTTCGATAATCGACGCGTTCGAACCGATGGAGGCACCAATTAACGCTAGTTGTTGTTTGTCTATGTTCGGAACTGTACTTATGTTCTGTACAATGAGGTTTAAGTCTGTGGGAAGTTGCGCCCAATCAGAGTTGGTGAACTTGGTGAAGGGAATCGTGACGTTCTTTCGTGCTTGAGACGACCCGTGCCCCCTCATGTCAAGATTGACCACGGCAAAACCTTCAGCCAGGAGAGGCGCGATCAGAGGCACCATATCTGCGTTTGTCTTCCCAAGTTGATGAAGCAAAATCGCGCATGGATGCGCTTTCGCTCCCTTCGCAGGGTAGATGTCCGCTATTAAACGTGTGTCATCGGCAGCTAAAAACGTCTGTTTGTGGGGAGCCGACGAACTTTCCGCTAACGCCGTTTGAACAGCCGCGGAGCAAGCCGCAACACTCAAAACACTTCCCCAGATGATTCGACAAAAGACTTTGTTTTTGAGCATCGTTTTTTCCATTGCTGAAAGCGCATAATTGCGCAACAAATCGCGATCCCGTTTTGCTAGTACCGGCCATCATTCTACCCGGCAGAGGCTTAACCGTGCTCAACGATTAGCCAGACAGGCGTGAAATCTTGGCAAGTCTATGGTAATATCGGCGGAGAAGCCCATGAGATCTAGGTTCTTGGGACCACTGGAGGAATTTCGAGATGTCCAAACTGCAGCTGAGATACTTTCCTGATGAGGTTCTCAAACAACAGGCCAAGAAGATAAGCAGTTTCGACGCTTCGACACGCAAGCTGGCTCAAGATATGTTGGACACCATGTACGAGAACGATGGCGTCGGTCTGGCTGCTCCCCAGGTGGGAATTTCCAAGCGGCTAATGGTTATCGATGTTGCCGGCGAAGATGAGAAACGCAAACCGATCGTCTTCATTAATCCGGTTATCGTTCACAAAGAAGGCGAGTTAGTCGGATTGGAAGGCTGCTTGAGCTTTCCGGGTGTTTACTTCGAAGTAAAACGCGCCAACAAAATTGTTGTTCGTTATCAAAATGTCCAGGGACGAGACCAGAAATTGGAAGCGGAAGGCAACCTTCTGTGTCGGGCTATTCAGCACGAAATCGACCACCTTGACGGTGAATTGTTTATCAATAAAGCAGTGAATAATTTAGTGCGCGACCTCGAGATGACGAAACATGGTTTCGCTGAAGGCGATGTAAATCAGCTGCAAGACAAGATTACCGCCACAACAGGGCATACGATATCCACGAAACAATCGCAGCAACAGCCTGTAGTCGGTTAGTCGTGGGTGGCGAAAAAAGCAGAAAAGCATTCGTTCCATTTCCGTTCAATGGAAGTGACACTATCTCTGGTTTATCGCATCTGTCGCTGGGCCTGAAGCGTAAACTGCAAAAGTTAGATCCAACATTTTACGTGCAGCGCTATTTGGAACAAGACCTGAAAGGGCTTTCTGCTGTCTTAATTAAAGACAGGTTCTGCCATGTTTGCGGGTTTTCACTGATCAGTCTAACTGCGCCAAATGGCTGGGTTCTTGAAACATGTTCTGCGCATGATATTGAAAAGGGAATTAAAAACGGAAGCCTGGTTAACTTTTTAAATGAGATGGGCACTCAACACTCGTATAATCGGAGTGATGAGCGTTCCAAAGTCTGAGTTTGCAACAGCCACTAATTGAGCCTATACTGCGACTATGTCACCAAAATCAACTAAAGAATTGGAAAATCGAACTGCTAGTTCGGACAGCGATAAAGAAGATGCTTTGAAGATCATCATCACTTCTTTCGGCTATAAACAAGGACCGCCACCACTAGCAAACATTGTCTGGGATGTTCGATTTCTCAAAAATCCTTACTGGGTTGAAGAGCTGCGCCCCTTGACTGGGCTTGACCATCCGGTTCAGCAGTATGTGCTCGAACAAGAACTCGCTCAAGATTTTTTAGAGTCGATGAAAGGTCTGCTTTCTAAGATTTTGCCGAAGATGGCAGAACTGAAAGTCGAAAAATTTGTCATTGCCTTGGGTTGCACTGGCGGGCAACACCGGTCCGCTACCCTCGTGGAGAAGCTCGCAGACGAGCTGACTGAAGCTTGTCCTTCTTATCGAATCATCAAGCAGCATCGCGAATTGGATAAGTCATCTGAAGTTGAAGATCATGCTGGCACCACAGATGGTGCGGAGTAATCTGTGAAAAACAAGAACTCCTTAGACCGAAGAATCAAGGCGTTGCTTTTACCGGGGTTGAAGCGATGGATCGTGTTCATCGTTTTTGGAATTGGAATCATCATATTTGGTGTTGCCTTGTTGCTCGGCTATCACCCGATCTTCAATTCGGTCAACTTCGTTGAGGACGTATTTAAATACGTGACCAAGGTTCTGCCTTATCGAATTTCGGGAGTGATTGCAATCGCTGCCGGCGGATTGTTCCTGTTCTGGGCAATCACCAAAATGACGCAATCCGTCCTTGGGGCATACCTGCCTGACGACCGAGAATCCATTCCAGACGTGCTTTTTAGACGCAGACACTTGGCCAGAGGTCCACGAGTAGTCGTCATCGGTGGTGGCACCGGACTGGCAAACTTGTTGAAAGGGCTGAAAGCTTTTACCAACAACATAACTGCGATTGTCACTGTCGGTGACGATGGTGGCAGTTCTGGAAGACTGCGTGAGGAGCTGGGTGTTTTGCCTCCGGGCGATATTCGAAACTGCATCACGGCCCTGGCTGATGAAGAAAAGCTGGTTACAGAACTGTTCCGCTATCGCTTTGAAGCTGGTGAAGGTCTGGAAGGACATAGCTTTGGCAACCTCTTTCTCACGGCACTCAGTCAGATCACCAAAGGTGACATGTTGGAAGCAGTGAGAGTGGCGAGCCGAGTGTTGAATAGCTGCGGACAAGTGTTGCCGTCCACACTGAGTAATATGATTTTAGTTGCCGAGATGGCTGACGGTCAGCAGATCCGAGGCGAGTCACGTATACCAGCTGCGAACGGAAGAATTATACGAGTCAGATGCGAACCTGAAAGTCCAGATGCAACACCAGAGGCTATCGAGGCTATTCTCGGTGCGGAGCTGATTGTTCTTGGTCCTGGAAGTCTGTATACATCAGTAATTCCGAACTTTCTTATTCGCGGAATTCCGGAAGCTGTTCGTGATTCGCAGGCTAGAAAAATCTATGTTTGCAATGTTATGACTCAGCAAGGCGAGACTACAAATTACTCCGTCGCGGATCACGTTGAAGCATTGCTCAAGCATGCTGGAGCGTCACCTCAAGCGGGTTACCGCTACATCAACGCGGTGTTGGTCAATGATGAATTGCCGATTGCGCAAACAGGTGATGAACACCAGGGCGCGATCGCTCCAGTTAAATACGATCCTGATCGGCTGCGAAAACTTTCTGTTGTTCCTGTCCGACGAGCTTTGCTTAGCCCTACGTTGAGCGGACATCATGACCCGAACAAACTAGCGCGAGTGATCATGATGTGGTTCCATCGCAAAAAGCGTCGCAGACCGCTGGAAAAAAAAACTAATTTCGCGCAGCGACCAGAAATCTCTGCAGGCAATTCTCGTGTCGATGCTAAACCGCCTGCCTCGAAAAATGGTGGTAAGCCTGGCGAAGAACAAGCCGAATCACCTTCGATTATCAACACCACTGTCACGAACAAAGAACCAATGAACATCAATAACAATCGGCGCTCCTAACAAACTTCTGAATACCAAACAACGGGTGAAAAATGACTGCTGCAACAACTGAAGAGACACGCGAAAATATTGGTCGTGCCATCGGGCGCATCGCCAGTGGTGTCTACATCGTTACGATCAAACATGATGGAATTCCTGATGGCATGTTGACGACATGGATTGCCCAGGCTGGCTTTGAGCCTCCAATGTTGTCGTTGGCTGTGAAAAATGATCGACCGATTCTTCAAACGCTGAAGAAGGGCGCACCTTTTGTTGTGAATGTTCTGTCGAAGAAAAACATGGACATTTTCAAGAACTTTGCCAAACCGCATACTGATGGAATGAATCGGTTCGAAGGTTTGGAAGCTGATATGGATCGGGCTCCGGCTGCGGTTTTTACTGGCGCGATAGCTTATATGTCATGCAAGGTGCATGAGGTTGTGTCGGCTGGTGACCACCATATTGTTCTTGGCGAGATTATTGATGGAGCTGGCTTGAATTGCGATGATGAGGCTATGGTTCATCTTCGTAAGAGTGGGTTTCAGTATTAGTTGAGCCGGTTTGGAAACCGGCGGCCACAGCCGTCTTGGAAGACGGCGCTCCGTTGAGATCTACACTTCGTTGGATCGGAGCGCTGTTAGCAGGCTCTGGCGGATGCTTCGGCTTCGCTTGGGTAGTCTACTAGTTGCTCTAGGGCTTCTTCGTAGCCTTGTTTCATTAGTCTTCTCGAGCGATCTGGATCGATTTCCAACAAGGTTGTGTTGACCGCTCTTCTTGGTTGGAAGACTCGGATGTTTACGTTTTTGCGTCCTTGCGATTCGACAGAACCGGCTGCGATTAAGCGGTTGTAGAGTTCGGCTGACTGGATTTCTCTTCTTGCCGATGCGTCTAGAACAATGTCTAAGCAGCGCACTAAAACTTCGAACATGTTGGTTGGGCAGACGTTGATTTTTTCAGGATGCAAAAGCACCATGAATATTTCGTCAGCACCCATGTGAATTGCAGTTTCCATCGGTGTGTTGCGCACCAGACCGCCATCAACCCAGAGCCCGCTTCCGTGAATGTGTCTTGGTGGAAACGCCATCGGAATTGCAGACGTGGCCATCAATATGTCGATCAACTCGTTTGTCGACATGATGTCGTCGATTGAGATAAGTCTCGTCTCAAGGCTGCAAAGATCGGTGGTGCACAGCCCAACTTTCGTTGCGCTAGCTTTCAACTTTTGCAAATTGATTTCGCGACGCAAGATTTCTTCGAGCGGTGATGTGTCGAGTAAACCTAATTTATGTCCAAGTACCAGTCGGCCGATTAATCCAGCAGAAGGTAGGTGGAAAATATCTCGGGCTCGAATCGAACTCCAGAGCACTTCCAATCGGTCGATGGCACCTTGAGCGATAAGTGTGGCGTTGATTCCACCGATGCTTGTGCCATATGCAAAATCGAAGGTGATTCCTTTTTCCAGCAAGGCTTTGGCGACGCCTACCTGGTAAGCTCCACGTCCCCCGCCGCCTGGCAGCACTAACGCTCGTTTCGGTTTCTCTACCGGAGCGTTTGCCTGGTTGCCTGCTATTGCGTCATTCATTTGTGTTTCCCGAATTCCAGGTGCCCGAATTCAACGATCGACTTGATTGGATCTTACTCAAACTTGAGTGGATCCTCTCTGATCAGTCTATCGTAAAAATTGAGGTTTTTTGGAGTTTAATCCCAGGATAATCTCTTCAGCAAACGACAACGCGGTTGCAAGTACTTCTTGCAAACCGCGTTAATCATTTTGTATTTGGTTTTTATGCGCGCGTTAGTGTTTTGCGTGCTTCGCCAACTTTCTGTGCCACTTCATTTGGTGTCTTAGCAACTTTGACACCAGCAGCTTCGAAAGCTTCGACTTTCGATTGGGCTGTACCCTTGCCACCAGATACGATAGCACCGGCGTGACCCATTCTCTTTCCAGGAGGTGCTGTCTGACCTGCGATGTAAGCGATCACGGGCTTCTTGATGTTCTTCTTGATGAAAACAGCAGCTTCTTCTTCTGCGTTCCCACCGATTTCACCAATCAATACGATCACTTCTGTTTGCGGATCGTTTTCGAACATCTGCAGCACTTCAGGATATTCCAGCCCTTTGACTGGGTCGCCACCGACACCGACGCAGGTTGATTGTCCCTGTCCAGCATCAGTCAATGCCAGACCGATTTCATAGGTCAAGGTTCCGCTCTTGCTTACCATTCCGATTGGTCCAGATTTGAAGATCGAACCAGGCAAAATTCCGATCAAGCTTTCACCTGGAGTGATGATTCCAGGGCAGTTTGGTCCGATCAGTTTGGCGCCTTTTGCTTTCACTGCAGCAACCAACTTGGCTGTGTCTTGTGGAGGCATGCCTTCGGTAATCAGAACCAGCAATGTGATACCACCGCTGAGTGCTTCGTATCCTGCATCGAGTGCGAGGTATGGTGGAACGAAGATCACTGAGCAAGTTGCGCCAGTTTTTTGCACTGCTTCTGCAACTGTGTCGAACACAGGCACGCCGTGAATGTCGCTGCCGCCGCGACCAGGTGTGACACCACCAACAATCTTGGTGCCATACTCGATCATTCTCTTGGTGTGCGCTGAACCCATCTTGCCGGTTGCGCCCTGTACGATGACTTTAGTGTCTTTATTTACCAGAATCACAATGTTTCTCCTTACGCTTTGGCGCCGACTGGCTGTTTGACTTTCGACTTAGCGACTGCTTCTTTGACCGCTTCTTCCAAATCTGGAAAAAGTTTCAGACCTGACTTAGCAAGCATTTGCTCTGCTTTGTCCTGGTTGTTGCCGCGCAGTCTGACGATCATGGTGCGCTCTGGATGCTTGGCCATGAACTCCACAAGGGCTCCGGCAACTTCATCACAGGCGGTGATGCCGCCGAGAATGTTCAACAGAATTACTTGTACTTTTGGGTTCTCATTGACGATTTCGAGGGCCGTCAAAGTCTTCTTCTGGTCGCCGCCGCCGCCGACATCGAGGAAGTTTCCAGGTTCGCCGCCGAATGCTTTCACCATGTCCATGGTTGCCATTGTCAAGCCAGCACCGTTGCAGAGAATACCGATGTTGCCATCTAATTCAACGAGATTGAGGTCAGCCAATTTGGCGCGCTGTTCGAGGTGGCTCAAATCACTGAGGTGCTTTTCTTGCCAACCTTCGAAGTATTTCTGGCGGTGGATGGAGTCGTCGTTGACGGTGATTTTTCCGTCGAGAGCGATAACATCTTCGCCTTCAGTGATAACTAATGGATTGATTTCGGCCAGATCCAAATCTTTGCTTTCAAAGAGTTTGTAGAGCTTGTTGGCGACGTCGGCTACTTTGGTGAGCAAGCTGCCTGAAAGTCCCAACTTCTGCGCCAATTCTCTGCCGACGAATGGGTGGAATGGATATGGAATTGGCATCGTCACTACGTTGTGTGATGATTCGATTTCAACGCCGCCCTCTGCGCTGGCGATGAAGATAGGGCATCCCTGGGCTCTGTCGAGCACAACCGCCAGGTAAAGTTCGCGAGCAATGCTCAATCTTGGCTCAACCAACAGGCTTTCGGTCTTAGAACCTTTGATGGTCAGTTGCAACAAATCTTTGGCGATTGCTTCGCCTTCTTTCAAATCCTTAGGAAATTTGATGCCGCCTGCCTTGCCTCTTCCTCCTGACAGAACTTGGCACTTGAGAGTTAGTGGCCAGCCGAGATGAACCTTCCGTAGCTCTTCCGGTTTTGTGATGCGAACCGATGGTGGAACCGTAATTCCATGGTCTTGGAAAATTCGCTTTGCTTCGTACTCATATAAGTCCAATGTCCAGTCCTCCCGACGCTCTGCTGTTGCACGTCCAATTCGAGACTCAGGGCGCATTGCCCCTGCTGACCGCGCACTCCGCACAGCCATGTCATCACCTAACTGTAGTTGAACATCCGTGCGCACCCGGCGATATTTTGGAAGCTTTAATTTAGTAGAGAAAAACACGTCAAAAACCTTCGTCACACAGCTTAGGTGCGAGCCGTGATCCGCAATATACTTATGACCCCACTTGCGGAGCTTCTTGGCTACTTGTCGCCCAGAAGCTCACCAGGTACGACTGAAGATGCGCTCGACCGAGCCAAGCTATCAACAAAGAGGCAGACACAGATGAGAATGGGAATTCTGACGGGAGGCGGTGATTGCCCGGGCTTGAACGCGGTCATTCGCGCCGTCGTCAGACACGGCATGAAGGAGCACAACGGTGAGGTTGTGGGCTTTCTCGAAGGATGGCGTGGACCCATGCAAAACATGGTCATGCCTCTGACTCTTAAATCCACTGATGGATTGATTCAGCGTGGTGGAACGATCTTGCGGACTTCGCGTATCGATCCATTCACGCTCGACCGTGGACCAGAGCTAATTGTCGAGTCGATGAAAAAGAATAATTTGGATGGATTGATTGTTGTTGGCGGTCAAGAAACGTGCAGTGTTGCCTTGCGAATGTATCAGGAGCACAAGCTCAACGTAGTTTGCATTCCCAAAACAATCGATAATGATTTAAGCGCCACCGATTTTACGTTTGGATTTGACACAGCCGTCAACATCGTTTCAGATGCGCTAGACCGGCTGCACACGACAGCGGAGTCGCACAATCGCGTTCTTGTTTGCGAAGTGATGGGCAGACATGCCGGTTGGATTGCTTGTTATGGCGGTATCGCAGGTGGTGCAGACTTTATTCTCGTGCCAGAGAAAGAGATCGCGTTGCACGATATAACCGAAGCGATCAAAAAGCGACACGCTCGTGGAAAAGACCATTCGATCATCGTTGTGGCTGAAGGCGCAAAGCTAGAGGGTGACAGCGGCACACACGGAGCCGAAGAGATCGATCCAGAAAATCCACCGAGACTTGGTGGCATTGGTGACCGATTGGCTAAGCTTGTTGAAACAGAAACTGGATTCGAAACACGAGCGATGGTGCTTGGACACATCCAGCGCGGCGGCTCCCCGACTGCATACGACAGAGTGCTTGCCACTCGATTTGGTGTAGCAGCTGTGGATCTTGTCACCGAGAAAAAGTTCGGAAGAATGGTGGCACTCCAGCACAATCAAATTGTCGACGTGTCACTGGAAGAAGCAACCGGCGTCATGAAGACGCTAGACATGGAACTCTACAAAGTCGCTTCGGTGTTTTTCGGTTAATCTGTGCATAAATGAGCATCGATCCGAACACGACCGAGCGAGACAAAACGTTCATGAAAGCGTGTCTGGAGCTTGCTCAGCAAGCTGAAGGTCGAACATCTCCGAATCCAATGGTGGGAGCGATTGTCGTTGATGCGAGCGGCGAAATCGTTGGAAGAGGATTTCACAAGAAGCACGGCACTCCGCACGCTGAAGTTCACGCGCTGGCAGAAGCTGGTGAAAAGGCCCGCGGAGCGACCATTTACGTCTCTCTAGAGCCATGTTGTCACACTGGTAAAACACCACCTTGCAGTGACCTTGTCACCAAAAGCGGTGTCAGCAGAGTGGTGGCAGCGATGATTGATCCGAATCCCAAAGTGGCGGGCAAAGGCATCAAACAGATTGAGGAAGCCGGGATCGCAGTGACAGTCGGTGTTCGCGAGGCGGAAGCGACATGGCAAAATCGTGGCTTCATCAAACGAATCACCAGAGGTTTGCCCTGGGTGTGTCTGAAAATGGCGCTCACTTTAGATGGTCGCATTGCCGACCGAAGCGGAAGCAGCCGCTGGGTAACCAATTCCGAGTCTAGGGCGAAAGTTCACGAGCTTCGGAATAAATTCGATGCCGTAATGATCGGTGGCAATACGTTGCAGACAGACGATCCAGAACTAACAGTGCGCGACATCTCCGATTCTCGAAATCCTGCCAGAGTCGCTATAGACAGTCGTTTAGTAACAAGTGCGAGCTCACGCTTTTGTTTAACCAATCCCAACGCACGAACTTTTCTCTTCACGTTGCAAAAATCGATCGATCTGATGACACACGCATATCCCGAACATATCGAGCTAGCGGCAGTACCAGCCGATGGCTCGCACATTAACATAACTTCGGCTTTGCAATTTCTAGCGCAACAAGGGGTCAATTCTGTTCTCTGCGAAGGTGGTGGCAAGCTCGCTGGAAGTCTCTTGGCTGGTGGATTGCTCGATGAGGTTTACTGGGTGGTGGCACCTAAATTCATTGGCGACGTGCAAGCGAAACCAGCATTGCAGCTTGAAAGTAGCGTTACCTTGTCTGACGCCTGGACTTTGAAGAATGTGTCAACTGAAATGCTCGCTTCCGATATTTGGATTCATGGAACCCTATAATCAGCAGCATCTCGGACGAACATTGCGGTAATCTAAGGCATCTTGTCTGGTGCTATTTCGACACCTGGGTTGTGGTTTTAAGCATTAATTCGCGCTTGTCAAGAGATTTCAATTCGCTACTACGATCTAGAATGAACGAAATCTTATACCCGTTTGCGGATTACAAGAGTACCCTGGAATAAATTGCCAAGTCCCCCAAACACAGCATTGGTGACATATGTCGGTTCAGAACTTAGCCAGAAATCTAGATTTGACGATCGAGACAGATCGCAATGGCAATCATTTCGTCGTTTTCCCAAGACGATATGAAAATCTCATGACACCTGAATTGCACGAGGAAAAAATGGACTGGATTCGCAGTTCTTACGACACTTTCCTCGAGCGCGTTCGCGAAATTGATTCACTAAGGAAGCCCGCGCAGTACAACTGAGCGTGACCTATAGTATGCTGGCATATCGAAGGAAGCGCTGATGCCTTCCCGTTATGTTTGGAGCGACTTACTTGAGCGCCATCAATACTGTTGCGCCGCCAAAGCAGGCGACTGAGAAAAAGTCAGTTTACATAGAGACGTTTGGCTGTCAGATGAATAAATCCGACTCCGAACACATGCTCGGTCTCTTAGACGACATTGGCTACTCCCAGATTGACGACAAAAATGACGCTGACTTGATGATTCTCAACACCTGCGCGATTCGCGAGAATGCGGAGGACAAAGTCTTCAGCTACCTCGGCGCCTGGAAAAAGATCAAAGACAGGCGACCCGGCACCATGATTGCCGTCGGTGGTTGCGTAGCTCAAGACGAAGGCACCAGTTTGCAAAGACGCGTACCGTATGTCGACATCGTTTTTGGAACGCACAATCTCCATCGGCTTCCTGACCTGGTTTTGAAGGCGCGAGCAACGAAAGAATCTGTCTGCGAAGTCTTTCAAGAATTGCCAGAAGATTTGCCGGAAATTCCAGTTATTAGACAAAGCGCTATCAGCGCCTGGGTTTCGATCATCTACGGTTGTGATTACAACTGCACTTATTGCATTGTGCCTTTCGTTCGTGGTCGTGAAAAGAGCCGCGAGATGGACGTGATCGCTAAAGAGATTGAAGGGCTGGGGCTCGGTGGCTACAAAGAAGTGACGCTGCTTGGACAAAATGTCACAGCTTACGGACACGATTTAGACCCTAAAGTTCACCTTGGTCATTTGATCGAGCGCATCGGCAAGATAGATCAAATCAAGCGAATACGCTTTCTTACTGGACATCCACGTGACTTAAATCCAGAAATTATCGATGCTGTAAAGAACACTGAAAGTGCGTGCGAATATTTCCACCTCCCCATCCAATCTGGTGACAATCGCACACTTCGGCGTATGGCTAGAGGCTACACCGTCGATTTCTACAAACGTTGCATCGATCAAATTCGCACCAAGATGCCGAACGCTGCAATTAGCACTGACATCATTGTTGGTTTTCCAGGCGAGACCGAGCAAGAGTTCATGAACTCGATCAATCTCATTGAAGAACTGCAATTCGACGCAGCAAATACTGCCGCCTACTCTCCGCGTCCACATACACCCGCGGCTGATTGGGAGGGACAACTTTCGCAAGAAGAAAAATTCGAGCGGTTGAGATTTATGAATTCAGTTGTTACTGATGTCGCACACAAAATCAACAAACGCTACATAGGACGACGCGAACAGATTCTGGTGGAAGGACGCAGCGATAGGCATCCCGAGCGCTTCATGGGACGCACCGGCACTAATAAGATCGTCAATTTCGAAGGACAAGAGTCGATGATCGGTCAGCTTGTTGATGTAGAAATCACAACAGCAAATCCGTGGGCTTTGCGCGGAAAGCTGCCTGAATAGTGGAAGACCGTTGGATCCCTTGAGCCTTGTTTGCCAAGTTAGACCGTTGTTCGACTAGCCGTGATATTGGAGTTTGTCAAAGTATTTGCAAATGTCACCGCGCGAAATGCCGTCGGTGTCTGGATTTACATCTTCTATATGCGCCTTCTTGATGTCGTCCAAACGATAAAGCATGAATCGAATGAATGATTTGGCGCGCATACTTGTCGCTTTCGAATTCAAGAAATAATTCAGTTCAGTGCGCGAAACAAAGCCATCGCTGTCTTTGTCCATAACTTCGAATGAGCGATACGCGAATTCTTGAATTTCTTGAAACGCATCTGCGATCTCGATGCCATTATCTCTAACGGGTCTTTGCCACTCAACAAGAAGCTCTTCATCTGTGGGAATTGGATCGTTCACTGAAGACACCTCGAATATTGAGGAGTTTTGCAACTCGCGTCGTAGAAAGATTTATCGCGCACATCCGTCTTATACTTTTGCAGAGGCAAAAGATGAATAAGGATATGACCATCATAGAACAAGCGGTTGATTTGCTCCAGAGCGGTGAGCTGGTCGCTTTTCCAACCGAGACAGTTTACGGATTGGGTGCGGATGCCTCGAATCCCGCTGCCATTGCCAGGCTTTACGCCGCGAAGGGGCGTCCGACGAATCACCCTGTAATAGTGCATCTAGCAGATTTTGGCCAGCTCCGTAAATGGGCAAGTTCAGTTCCGGACGATGCTTTCAAGCTCGCGGAAAGATTTTGGCCGGGACCGTTGACGTTAATTCTTCCAAAAGCCTCTCATGTGCTAGGTGAAATCACTGGTGGTCAGCAAAGCGTAGGGCTTCGTGTACCTGCACATCCACTCGCGCTGCAGCTGCTGAAAGCCTTTGGCGGCGGAGTAATCGCGCCTTCTGCCAACAAGTTCGGACGTCTGAGTCCCACGCGAGCTGAAGACGTTCGCAGCGAGTTCAAAGATGAGGTCGCGCTTGTTTTGGATGGCGGGCCGTGCGCCGTCGGAATAGAATCCACGATCGTCGATCTTTCAAAACCACAAGCAATGATTTTGCGACCAGGCATGATCGAACAATCTGAGATTGAATCTGTAATCGGTCCCGTGCTCGTCTCGCACAAACAATCCGAAAAGGAATCTATTACCCGGGCTCCAGGCGACCTTGCCAGCCACTACGCGCCGACTACGCCGCTGCAATTAGTGAGCGCCGAAGAGTTGAATCGTATTGCAAAGAGTCCGGCGGCAGATTTAGATCGCACCGCAGTTCTTTCCTTTTCTGTAGCGCCGGGTTGTTGCAACTGGATAGTCGCCGAAAACGATCCAAACTCATTCGCGCGCGATTTGTATCAAAATTTGCGTCAACTGGATAAGTTGAAACTGGACAAAATTCTCGTTGAAACGCCGCCTCAAGAACCTCACTGGGAAGGCATTCTCGATAGATTGAATAGAGCCGCCGCAAAGTAACGCCGCAAAGTAATCACGAGCAGAAAAATAATTCAAAGCAGAAATTATTTTGCGACTAGCAATCCAAACTTCACCTGAATCATCCGAGCATAAGTTCAAAAGGTTTCGGGGTGCCTTCTCTCAACTTGAGTTGCGGATCTAGTTCCAGAGCGCGTTTGATGTCGTTCATGGAGCCCTCGCGGTCGTTCATGGATTCTCTCAGCAAACCTCGATTGAAGTATGCTTTCGGATTCGATCCGTTCAATTCAATGTATTTATTGTAGTCCGCGAGCGAGCCATCCTTGTTTCCAAGCTCGTTTCGAAGTACTGCTCGATTGTATAAAGCCGCTATGTATGAGGGATTTTCCGAAAGTGCCGCATCCAACTCTTGCACCGCTTTTTCTTTGAAACCAAAGTGATTGTGTGCGTTCGATAGAGTCAGATGTTGCGATTGGCTTTTAGCTTCTATCTTTGAGAGTCTCTCGTATTCGGCTCTGGCAGCAGTCTGATCCGGAAGCAGTCGCAAGCGGTTGAAACGAGCGATGAGATTGTTGTCGATTGAAATTGCCTTCTCAAAGTCAGCTAGTGCCTCTTTTGTCTCTCCCATATTTACGCGCATGATACCGCGATTGGTATAAGCAGAAGTATCTCTTTTATTCCATTTGATCGCTTCGTTATAATCAGCCAGCGCGCCTTTGTAATTGTTGCTGCCTGCTTTGAAATCTGCTCTGGTGCGAAGGGCGTTGAAGTCGATCATGTTCACCTTCAAGGCTCGATCGATATCGGCAAAAGCAGCTTGTTTCTCGCCACTGTTGAACTTCAAAATGGCGCGGTCTATGAGAGCAACGGAATCGTTGGGGTCCTGACGAAGCGCCTTTCCATATTCGAGCAAGGCTCCTGCTCGGTCGCCATGCTTTTCCAGCGACAGTGCTTTTTCAACGAAGTCCGAATTATTTGATGCCTGTGTCTGCGGCGCGGCTAGAATTAGTGGTACCAGAAGCAGTATCAAAGACTGTTTGAACATTCACAGTTCCTATTTCTTCTTAAGCTCAATATCGACTTGATAGTTGAGTGCAGTCGCAGTGCGTCCGTTCACTACATGTACTGGATTGCCGTAAAGGTGACCATGTTCGAAGTGGGCATTAGCCAGACCATTATAATAGTTGGTTTTCCCTCTTTCGGCTGGAATGTTTAATACCTGCGGGAAGTACTGTCCTTCGTGATAGTCAGACGCTTTCAGGGATGTGCTAATCGTTTCGCTGGCGTGATGACCGTCGCGTTGCTGTGATTCTGGAATTGTCGCAGTTCCTCCGTACATTTGCTCACGATGATGTTGCTGTTGTGGCTGTCTGTGACCTTGTGAATTGCCATCGCTGACCACCGAATATAAGCGGTTGTGATGTTGCTGGGGAACGTCCAGCTGATCGTATGCTGAGTGGTACACCGGAGTTTCCGCTTTGTGCTTTACCTCCGCAGCGCCTTGCAACGGCTTTTGTCCGTCGTATGTAATTTGCAAATTGCCGAATTCGCTGGGAACCTGGGGCGCTGAACCGGACAAATCCAACTTAGGCGTCATCATCTGTGGTGTCCACGGCTGCGCATATTGAGGCTGCTTGCCTGAATCACTGGTATTTTCGATACGCCCTAAATGTTTGTCGCTCATTCGTACCAACCTCTGAACCCAACGATTTGATATTAGGGATAAGTTTTGGCAATTCCTTGGCACGGCAAAACCAATTTTCAAGGCTGGATTTTCCAACTTGCTTCGCACACATCGGTTTCGTGATTTATATTTGCACTCGCATTTAAAACGGCTTATCCGAGTGATACTACATAAGGTGCGCAGGGAGGAAGAGAATTGAAGAAATACTCGAAGAAGAAATTACCGCTAGACAAAACTAGGAGCTTGCTCGAACCAGGTCCTATCGTACTCGTGTCATCTCAGTGGAAAGACGACCGCAGCATAATGACGATGGGATGGCACGCGATGATGGGTTACGAGGCGATCGGTTGTTACATCTGGGATGCAAATTTCAGTCACAACTTAATCAAGAAGAGCAAACAATGCGTGATCAACCTTCCTGAAAAGCATCTGCTAGAGACAGCTATCGCCATCGGAAACACAACTGGCGCTGATATCGACAAATTTGCTGAGTTCGGTTTGACTGCTGAGAAGGGCAGGAAAGTGCAAGCTCCTCTTATAAAAGAATGCTACGCGAACTTTGAATGCGAGGTTATTGATACGAGGCTGGTGAATCAGTTCAACTTCTTCGTTTTGCAGGTCGTTGCTGCTCAGTCAGCGATTTCACCAAAATATCCAGAGACTTTTCACTATCGAGGCAGCGGAGTGTTTATGGTTTCTGGGGAAAATATCGACCGCAGCAAATTCTTCACCCCTGAAATGCTGGATGGCTGAAGAGAGTAGACCGTCATGCCCGCGCCACATCTTTGGGTTTATCCTTTGCTGGTCGGTTTTTCAGGGAACAGCCAATATGCCGCCAAAAAAGAAACAATTTAGACACTATATTCTGAGAAACTCAATTCATTGAAGAGCCGGGTTGTCCTTGCGAAGGGGTGTGGACACCCCGACTACTTCGATAAATCGAGCAGCTTGCTGCATAGATTATCCTAGGATAAAAGACCCAGTCCCTTCTCATCAAACTCTCACAACTGTTGCTTACTATCTCTGTACTGATTACCAACCCAAGCGTCCCTTCGAAAAAAGTTTCTCCCCCGCCGCGTTGGTAACCTATCGGTAACAACAGATTGAGAATATAAACTAGTCCAATTACCAGTGGTCGTTCCACACTGAGGTACGAAAAATGATCAGTTCTAACTGCCGGGGCTTGCTCGGCAAGCTTTTGCTTTGCGCTGGATTACTATTAGCATTTGCACCTGCATCACACGCGCAATCCCTCGATAGCGTCGGTGGCAGTTCTTTCGGTAACTTCGGTGCCGGCGGAGCGTACGGCGACTTCGACGTGCAGGCTCAAGCTAACACCTGGGACCCATCGGCTGCAGCTGGGAATGTAGCTTCATCCGGTGCTCAAGGTAATTTCGGACGCAGTTCGTACAACACAAATGAAGCACCAGCTCAACAGACCTACGGCGATTCGCAGTGGACTGGCAAACAACTTGCCAGCAATCAAGGCATGGGCACTTTGAACTTGCCTGTCACTCAAACTGTGCCTCTGGACAAGGTCTTTGGTGGCGGTCGCAGACTTCCTCCGACCAGACTCGACAGTTTCGTTCGCAACGCCGGTGGCAGCGCCGACCAAATCTACGGGGATGAGGGTGGTGAAGGTATTCCTCCATTCTTCGGATTCAGCGAAGGCCACTACATCGGAACTGGTATCAACTCCGGTCAGTTGACGACAGGTCACAGAAGTGGTCTGCCAAGCGCATGGGGCTATCCTCAATAAGTTTAAAAGCCGCACCAGCTCGGTGCAATTAAATATTCTTTCTCAGGGGCAGTGGGCGAGGTGCATGGGTGTGCGCTTCGTCTACTTCTTTGTGCGGGAAATCTCTTAATGCCACCACAGGTAATGATGTTTTTCCAGAAAAGAAACATTGCAGACACTATTGCCGATTACTGTTAAATCATCCCCAGTTCAACCCCATCGGATGATTTATTCAGGCAAGATAGGTGGCAGCGATGAGTTCAACACGTCTTAGTGAAATAGAATCTTTTAACTCCCATGAGAATCTGGTTGTACAAACTAGCTCATTCTCTTCGTCTTCGCTCGGTGAAATGCGGCTCTTGAACAAGAGTACCGACGTGAAGGCTGGAACCATCCCAAGCGGCCGTATTGGTGAGCAAGGTGAATTAGTGTTTTGCAACACACCGGTGAAAGACTCCAAAGAGCCAATCAAGGAGTCGAAAGAGTCCAAGGAGACGCCAGAGCAACGTACGGATCAAAAAATCAAAGATACATTTGGCTCTGAAGTATTCGACCATTTAAAAGATTGGGATTGGTTGATCAAAAACAAGGACAAGCTGAAAGATGGCTTCAAGAAGGCGAAGGGCGACGACGGCTGGGATATGGCTGTGCGGATAAGTGAGCTCAGCAAAGTGGACGGCAAGTCGTTGATTTATCTTGAAAAACTAGATGGACCTACGCGCGGCAGTTTGATTCCAAAGAGGCACGACATTAAACTGCGTCGCCAGGTATGGTCAGACGATGACCTCGGTATTATCTATCCGCCCAAATAGTGCGCGCTAGAATTGATGCGTGATCAAGGGTGCCTGTCGGAGACCGGCGCTCCTTGCCGTTTGCGGACGGTGCTCCGTTTTATGGTAATGTTCTGGGAATGAAAAACTTCTTGATCGCGCTTGCAATTTTATTTGCTCAATCTGCTTTGAATTCGACCGTTGCTAGCGAGACTCATTCTCTCGATCGATTCGAAAATGAGATTCGTGCCTACGAACAGAAAGACCAGCGCAATCAGCTACCAGCTGGGCGCACGGTGTTCATCGGCAGTTCAACGTTTACGCGCTGGAAAACGCTGGAAAACGATTTGAGCGACTTGCAACCAATCAATCGCGGATTCGGCGGCTCGACGATTCCAGAAATAAATCACTACGAGACTCGTTTGATAGCGCCGCTAAAACCGTCCAGAATCGTTTTCTACGCCGGCACGAACGACATTGCTGAAGGACACTCGGGCGAGCAGGTTTGTCGAGACTTCAAGCAGTTTGTCAAAGCCGTTCATCGCGATGCGCCTGATGCGGAGATTTACTTTATTTCGATGAGTGTGGCACCGTCGCGCCTTTCGATGCAAGCTCAATTCGATCGCGGCAATACTTTGATTGGTGATTACGTTAAAACCGATTCCAAACTGCACTTTATTGACGTAAGGTCGGTAATGCGCGATGAAAAGAATCAATTGAAGGCTGCCTATTTCGGTCCAGACCAACTTCACATGACCCCAGCGGGTTACAAAGCCTGGATTCCGGTGATTAGAAAGGCGCTTGTGAAAAATCCCAAAACTCCTGCTGCATCAGCTTCTCCAGTATTGCAGCACTAAGGTCTATAACTACTGCTATCATGGATAGGCCGTCCTTGTTATTGGAGTAGCAGGCTGATGTTTGAACGTCTCAAGAATATTCTCAACGCCATGTTCAACAAGGGCATGAGCCAGATGGAGACTCCCGAAGTACTCGCGGAGCAGGCTCAAAGCGAGCTGGAAGGCAGCTTTAAGAAATTGCGCGAAGCTCTAACTAGCTCTCTTGCCAATGAAAAGATGATGGAGAAGCAAATTCAGAAAGCCACGGAAGAATTGGCGACCTGGGAAAAGCGAGCTACAGTCGCTGTTACAGCTGGAAACGATGAAGTAGCTAAAGAATGTCTCGTGCGAAAACAAGAGCAGAATCAGAACATTCAATCGCTGCAGTCTCAACTCGCGGCTCAAAAACAGAACAGCGCGAATCTCAAAGAACGCTTCCAGGAAGTCGAAGCCAAGTTGAAGAGTTTCATGGCCCGCAAGAATGACATGATCAGTCGTCACAAAGCGAGTGATGCTGCAACTAAAGCTGATTCTCTGATTTCGTCCAGCGGCGGCGGTTCCAGCCTGGATAAATGGGAGCAGAAGATTAGTGAGAAGGAAGCGCGAGCTGAAGCCATCCGCGAAATCAGCGGTGGTGGTAGTGCTTCCACCGAAGATAAGTTCAAAAAATTGGATAAGCACATCGAGATGGAAGACGAGCTAGCGGCGCTGAAAGCCAGAATGGCAGAAGCTGGCAAGACTCCGAAATTGATTGTTGATAGCAACAAAACACAAGTCGATGACAATGTGCCGATGATTGTCGAAGTGATCGAACCAGGCGATAAGCCATCGTAACGTACATTCAAGCACCATATTCGGTATCAAATCGCTCGTTCAGTCGTGGCTAACGTGGTGCGTGTGCGCGGCCGGTTTCGTCCTTGGAGTCAAATTTATCGGACTTTCTTCAGGTAAAATCATGGACTGGAAGTGCCAATTGCTGTGCTACACGTGGTTAGTCCTCCGCAATCATGGTATGTAGCGTATAGGCCCTGACGCGGCGGCCCCGTGAACCCGGTTAATGAATAGACCCTCCTCGAAAAAAGTCACTAAATTAGCCATTCTGCCTGACGGAACAAATCCGAGTGAAGGCGATTTGCGCCGGCTGCTGACCATGGCACAAGGTCAACCTGGCAATACTTTTCAGCTGCCCTGGGTTCATCAGACCACGGGCGCTCTATACACACTCGCTTGCACCGACAGCGGCGTTCCTGAATGGACTTTGACGACCGGTCTGGCTGTGCACTCAGTCGTCGTCTGGACGCATTTGACGGGCGATTTGGAGCTGATTAACAACCTGGTCTGGATGGAATCAAGCGGCGGCTCGCCGCCCCCCAGCCAACAGCCAGCAGGTTTTTCGGATTTAAGCGATCTCGTAAAGTCTGATATGGAAAAAGATGCCAAGAGTCGTGGCGTGGTACTGGAGTCGCGAACCAGTTCAAGCCCAGCTCCCACCGCAGCAGTCGAGAAACCGAAATCGAATGTAGCGTCGTCTCTCCAGGGAAATTTGAAAGAGATGCAGGTGTCAGGTGTGCTGCAGTCTATCAGCATGACCAAAATGACCGGTCAATTGATCGTCGTCGACGACGCCTCCAACGACATCACGATTTATTTTGAAGAGGGCGTGCCGGTTCATGCTGTTTCTTTGGAATCAACTGGCGACGCAGCAATCATGGATTTGCTCACCTGGGAAGAAGGTCAGTTCAACTTCATTCCCATGGAAAGAACTCCTGAACGTAGCATCAATCGACGTTTGGAAGGCATCTTGATGGAAGGTGCGGCGCTAGTCGACCAGCATCAATTCTTGACGAAAAAGGGACTGAAACTCAGTTGTTATATGCGTCGGAAATTTCCCAACATCACTGAGCAAGAGTTCGAGAACGCATTGCGCGATGCGGCACCACTCGATATGAATTTCCAAAAGGCGATGTATCAGCTTGTCGATAGCCGAAAAACATTTGCGGAAATTCTCAGGATAAGACCGCTCGTAAAGTCACAGTGGGTGCCGATTTGGTACAACCTCATCTCATCCAATCTAATCGAAATGTCCGACAAGCCGACACTCGCCGCTAAGCAGTCATCATTGCAAGAAATTGGCGTCGATCAATCGCTCATAACTGCGGCTAAGAATTCAATCTTGCGTCCAGAGTCGGGTATGTTGACGTTCCCGCTGTTTCTCAGCTTTCTCGAACAAGAATTTGCTCGTTTTGAATATACTCGTTCGCCGTTTTCCCTCGTCATCTTCGATGTGATGGTCAACAAAGAGAAAGGACCAGAGCCAATCGCTGGAAACGCAGTGAAGGGACTTACAGATCTAGTCAACTCGATCAAGCGTGATATCGATTTCTTAGGACACTTCAGAACTTTCGAGTTTGGTGTGATTTTGCCACACACAGATGTTCATAGCGCCTCGTTCTTTGCAAGCAGGCTGGTAGAAGAAGTGAGAGCTAGCACCATAGGTGGTGCAGCTGAAAGTGGTGATGTATCGATCGCCGTCGGCGTTGCCGGATTACCTCAAGATGGTCAGACATTAGGTGTGCTTTTGCCGGCTGCGGTGGAAGCAAAGAAGAATTCCAGAGAGAAGGGCGTGCCCATCGTCCTTTTTCAATCTTTGTACAGGCAGTAACAGCCCGAAACCCTTATCAGCTGGCAGTATCCAGTAGTATCGGTGTCCTATACTGCTGTCGTTAAGCGATATCGCTTTGGGATTGAGCAGATATAGTCCGAATTCCGTAAGAGTGGCTACAGCGCTGCGTTTGCGGAATGCGCTTTTGGAACTTTCTCTCATTTTGGGAACATTTTTAGGCCGCAGTACAACTATAGATCTGTACACGGAATCCGGGAGATGGGTTATGAAACCAATTAAGTCAGCCCTATTACTAGTCGCGTCCTCTTTTATCCTCAGTCCTTTATCATCACTGGCACAAGCGCCAGAGACTGCACAGGACATGACACCTGTGGCTCCAATTGGGCGAAGTCAGAGCGAACAGTCAATACTCCGAGCTGACGAACGTGTCAGAGAGATTGAATCAGTGCGTTCAGACATTGCCGATCTGTCGAAGTTCGAGCATGGCAATGAGTATCTGCCAAAGAGCATCTACATGCGCAATTACGTAGACAAGCGTGAGAACGCGCCGATGATCGCCGGACATCGCAAACCTGAATACGGTGTTGAGCACCACATGTAGTGCTCATGCACTTTACGGAGAAGTCTTCGGACTCGTCGAAGTGGTAGTGCTTGTAGTTGTCGTCGTCGATGGCAGATCCTGATTGAGCGCGTCTGTCAACGTTTTGCTGACGAAGTAACCGCCAATGCCAAGCACGATTGTGCCCATCACCGCGAAAAACAAGATCATTTTGAATATGCGGTCGCGCCACTCTTCGCCTTTTGTTTTCAGGTGTGATGACATGAAGAAGACCCTCTAGATTGGGATTCAGCGACTACTTGTGACTTGGAATTCCAGGCTGACTGGGCAGGTTCCGATCGGTGTAAATTCGCCCAGTAAATTTTTTGCGAGCGCGCGCATGGCGAGATCTGATGGATCGTAGGTGGCAACTGCGTTTTCCCAGGCAGGCAGTCCCATGCAATCAAAGGGAACGTCTACGGCGACGTGCACTTTTTCGCGGGCATCGAATGCGATTAAGGAGCCGAGATGCAACTGTCCCTGATTCGTCAAAGCGCGGTATGTGAGGAAGATGCAATTGCGTTCGCTGCACTGCGCCTGCAGCAGTTTGGCTTCTTCGGGCGAAGGATCGACACTGTAGCGGATTTCCGAAAACTCCAGAGAGTTGAATCTGTTTTTTGCGATGGCGTTCAAGTGTTCAACAACATTCATCGGATAGCGTGCATGGTTAGGCACGAGCACAACCCAATTGCCTGAATTGATTGGTGGAATCTCGCCGCGCAGCACAGTGACAGCGGCACACGACGCTTGCAAGCAGCGATCGAATTGAGAATTCAATTCGTCCTGGAATTTAGGCAACGCCTTCTTCGTAATGACTTTTGGGCGTTTAGGAAAAAGTTTGTCGACCCGACTGACTGCGTCATCCAGGCGAGATTCTGGCAGCCTGCCGCTTTTCACGGCATCTACAATGTACTGATGTACTTCCACCGTTTCGGAAATTGCGCCGCAGGTGAGAATTAAATCGATGCCTGCCTCGAGCGCCATAACGCAAGCTTCGGCCAATCCCCACCCAGCTGTTATCGCTTTCATGACCATATCGTCGGTCATGATCAATCCTTCGTAACCCAGGTAATCTCTTAGGATGCCTTGAGTAACTCGCTTTGATAACGTCGCAGGAAGTGGCTCGGGATCGACTGAGCTTAGCCAAACGTGTCCAACCAATATAGAAGGCAACTGATTTAGCAGCGTTCTGAACGGTAACAGGTCAAGCTGCCATAAGACTTTGCTGTCCATCGGGCTTACAGCCAGGTCTGTATGCGAATCTTCAAGCGTCGCACCATGTCCTGGAAAATGTTTGCCAACCGAAACTAATCCACCTTCAATGATTGCGTCGTTAACTTGAGCACCAAATTCACACACTTTGCGAGGGTTATCCGAGAATGCACGCGTGGCAATAATTGGATTGAGCGGATTTGAGAGTACATCTAAACACGGCGCCAGGAGGCAGTTGAAGCCTAGCGACTTCAATTGAGTGGCGTTGATTTTGGAGACTCGGTGAATGGTTCCGTGTTCGCCACACGCAGCTAAAGCCATAGGCGATGGAATAGGTGTAAGAATGTGATCGAAGCGCTGAACTGCTCCGCCCTCTTGGTCGACCGTGAGAACTGGCACGTGCAGCGATTGTTTGACGATCGCTGTACAAAGAGCATGCAGCTGCTGCAGGTCTTTAGCGTTTTCTTTGAACAGAACAGCACCACCAATGATGCCGTCATTTAAGGACTGTTGCGAAACTTCATCTAAAGTCAGCCCAGGAATTCTGGCAACGAGAAGACGACCTACGCTTTGTCTGAGCTTCTCATCATCATTCACGTCTACTTCAGCCCCAACAATCGGTGCACATCAACTGGACGTTGTCTGCCTTTTACGCTGAACTGTCCGACATATTCAAATTTGAAGTGATCTTTTGCCAATTCGTAAGTGACATTTTCAACAACGATATCACCTGGGCGGTCATCGCCAATCAGCTTCTCAAGCCGAAATACGAGGTTGGCCGTGTCTCCGAGCAAAGCCGGATTGGCCGTTTGTCCAAGTGCACCGGCGGCGACTGGTCCAGTAGCGAGCGCCATATCCAACATCATCGGGTGATCTTTGAATGGCCACAATTCTGGATTCTTGGCCAGGTCTTTCGAAATAATCTTCAGTTGCAGTGCGGTTTTGCATGCTTGAAACGCTTGCAGGCTGGCTCCGGTTTTTGAATCGTCACCGTGCCAATATGCCATGATCGCGTCACCGACAATTTTTTCTAACTGTCCGTAATTGCGATTGATCTCTTCTTTCAGAGTTTCAAAAAAGCTTTGCGCCGCTTGCATCACGACTCCAGGCTTGTCTGCATATTGCTCAGAAAGCGCCGTGAATCCTTTGATGTCACCAACTAAAATGGTGGCATTGATCAAGTGAATGCGAAATTGAGTTTTGTCTTGTTGATTGCGATCTTCTTCCTCTTCTTCATAGGAAGTGTCGTTGGGCGGACTGACGAGTAAGTCGTACTGAGCAATTTGCACAACGTCGCCAGTGCGCAGCGGATACTCTTTTCCTGGCGTCAGTCGAGCGCCGTTCAATGAAGTGCCGTTTGTACTGCCTGAATCGATTACCGTCCAGCCGTTCGTTTTGCAGCGAATTTCAGCGTGCTGTCCCGAAACTTCTGGAAATGGCAAAACGAGTTTGCGTTTGCCAGTCGGCGCAGGCTTGCGACCGATTTCGAGGATTTCTCCTTCCTGCACTTCGACCGAATAGCTTTCTGGCGAGTTCGGATTTACTGTTATAAGTCCGGTCGTCATTGTCTACCTTTGCCGAAAACGCTTTGAAAGATGCCGCTCATGAAAACCACAGACTGGAATTCCCTAAATATTATAGCTACAGAGACAATCGAACGATGTCACCAGGTAACATCGTTCGATTGATTGAGGACTAGAGGTAACTAGATTGGTTTCGCGCTCTAGCTAGCGCTGGCCGTCTTTGCTAGTGCTTTCTTCAGATCTTCGACGCGATCCAGCTTTTCCCATGGAAGTTCGAGGTCAGGGCGACCGAAATGACCATAGGCTGCCACATTTCGATAGAATTTGCCGCCATGTTTCTTTGGCAGTTCATTCAACTTAAATGTGTTGATAATTGCTGCTGGACGCAGGTCGAAAACGCGTTGAACGACTTCGGTGATCTCATCATCGGAAACTTTGCCAGTTCCGAAAGTGGTCACGTGGATCGAGACTGGTTTCGCAACGCCGATAGCATATGCAATCTGCACTTCGGCTTTCTCAGCTAATCCAGCCCCGACGATGTTTTTGGCGACGTGGCGAGTTGCGTAGGCTGCAGAACGGTCTACTTTCGTTGGATCTTTGCCCGAGAAAGCGCCGCCGCCGTGGCGTGAGTATCCGCCGTAGGTGTCGACTATGATCTTACGTCCAGTCAAACCAGCGTCACCGTGAGGTCCGCCAACGACAAATCTGCCGGAAGGATTGATCAGGTAGCGGGTCTTTTCATCTGTTGGAATACCCAACTCTTTGATTACTGGCTGAATAACGTAGGCTTTCAGGTCAGCTGCGATGCGAGCTTGAACTTGATCGTTATCTTCGATGCCGTCTATAACTGGGTCGTGCTGGGTGGAGATGACGATGGCGTCGATACGAACTGGTTTGTCATTCTCGTATTCAACCGTTACCTGTGTCTTTCCATCTGGACGAAGGTATTTAAGTGTTCCTTTTTTGCGCACTTCAGAGAGGCGAAGAGCCAGTCTGTGAGCGGCTGAGATTGGCACAGGCATAAGTTCAGGTGTTTCATTACATGCGAAACCGAACATCATGCCCTGGTCGCCAGCGCCGATGTCGGCTGCTTTGTCGTCATCAGCGCGAGTTTCCAACGCATTGGTCACGCCCTGTGCGATGTCTGGAGATTGTTTGTTGACGGCTGTCAAAACGGCGCAGGAGTTAGCATCGAAGCCGCCGCCACCTTCACCCACATAGCCGATGTCTTTAATAACGCCGCGTACAAGTTCCTGGAAGTCTACATTTGCGTTGGCGCTGATTTCGCCGCTTACAAGCACTAGACCGGTTGAAACCGAAACTTCAGCTGCGACGCGACCCTTAGGGTCTTGAGCCAGAATGGTGTCGAGGATGGCATCTGAGATCTGGTCGCAGACCTTATCCGGATGACCCTCTGTAACTGATTCCGACGTGAACAGATATCTCTTAGCCAATGTCTTCACTCCTATTACTACTGGTGGCACTCCTTAAAAGGAGGCTTTGGATTTGAAGCAAACCTTGATCTAATCAGTGTTAGGTCAACGTTTACACATCTGCGCGGGAACAGAACTCACAGCACAGAGGCTTGCACATTGCGTATGCTAGCAACGATCCAGCTGTCATGAATTAAACATCTTGAACAAAATCAGCCTGGCAGCGTTTTCGGCTGACACGACTTGTCACAATCGATTTTTTGCACTTGGTCCGATGACCTCACCGTGTCATTTTTTGAGAACGCGGCACGAAGTGAGTGTTACGATATAACCGCAATTGGCTACTTCATTAATCAATTGCTGAGATGGCGAAATCTCAGGAACGGCTGCCACTCTTCAGCGTCAAAGGGTTGAAGAGGTTCGGTCTCCGGGAGACAAAAAAGGATTACAAGATGGCCACAGCTTACAGCCAGAAGAGTGATAGAGACTTGGTTCTTGCCTGTCAGAGACGCGAGCCGGCAGCATTTGAAGAGCTAGTAAAGCGGCATCAACGCACAGTATATGCATTGCTATACCAATTGGCACCTGATTGGACCGACACTTCCGACTTGGCTCAGGAAGTCTTTATCCGTGTCTGGCGCTCAATCAATAACCTGCGCAACCCATCGTCTTTTAGATCTTGGCTGACGCAGATTGTCACTAACCTTTTCTATGATGAATTGCGGAAACGCCCACGCCGCTTGCCAACTGTCTCGATGGACGAGCCGATGGACGACGAAGAACAGAGCGACGTAACCCGCGATATCGCCGACGCGCACCCGCAACCCGATGAAAAGCTTCTTAGTAATGAGATGTCAGATGTCATCAGGAGAGCCATGCTCAGATTGCCGGAACAGTTTAGGACCTCCATCGTCTTAAGAGAAGTGGAAGGTCTTAGCTACGAAGAAATTGCAGTCATAACGAAGACAGAAATGGGCACGGTTAAATCCCGAATTGCCCGTGCACGCACTAAACTGCAAGAATTGCTTAAGCCTTATCTTGAAAACAATACGTCTTCGACGAGCGAGGTTTCTGGCTGATTTATGGAAAATTCTTGTACTCGCTACAGAACGGAACTCTCGGCATACATCGACGGTCAGCTCGAGAAAGAGCAGCACACTGAAATTCAGGTGCATGTCGGTAACTGCGAACAATGTACGAGTGAGCTGGACACTCTTAAGTCGTTAACCAGCTTTTTAAGTTCCAATTTGCAATTAGATGAACAAATTGTTCCGAACATTTGGGAGGCAATCCAAGATTCGATGCCTTCCATGTGCGAACTCATGCGCACGGAGCTTTCCGCCTATCTCGATGGTGAACTGACTGCCGCTGCTCAGGAGGGTGTGAACAAACACCTGAAAGATTGCAGTGATTGCATGGCTGAATTCAAACTACTGAACAGCACTAACCAGCTGCTAGTTAAAGGTCTTGAACTGCCTGCACATATAAAGGTGGATTTGTGGACCTCGGTAAAAGCGCAACTGAATGAAGATTGCGCGCTGATCAACACAGAATTGTCATCATATGTAGACCAGGAAGTGCCGTCAGTGCGTCATCGCAACATCACGGCGCATCTGATTGATTGCCCTGATTGTCGCATTCGCTTCAACGGCATCTCAGCCGTTGGTGAGCTGATTCGCGATGCATATCAACCAGAGTTACCTGAGAACTTTGATCTCTGGCCAGGAATTAAATCGAAACTACAGGTGGTGCCTTTCACCGGGAAACAACAAGAAACACCGAAGAAAAAATTTGGTGGGCAGCGCATGTATTTAACTGCAGCAGCTGCAGCCGTGATTGCAGTTGTCGGTTCGTTAGCATTCTGGTTCGGTTCACCGCAACCAGTAACGGCAGACACTGTGAGCTCGGAAGGATACTTAATCGAATCAGCACTGAAGGAGCCAACGGATGTTGCCGAGGCTGCGGTATATGAGCAGAAGTAAAAAGAAAAGACAGAGATTACGTTTCACGTTTTTATCGGTTTCAATGGGCATCAGCTGTGGTGCTGCGTATGCAGAAGACCATTGCAGCATCGACTGGACGAAGCTGAATCTGACAGCTGCACAGCAGCAGCAGATAACTGCCTTAGAGACAGATTGGAATAAGCAGTATTCGGAAATACGACCTGTCATCGTTCAGGAGCAGCAGCATTTGTCTAAGCTTCTCGCTGACCACAACTCTGATCCCGTAGAAATCATGTCGGTGCAGCAAACAGTTGCCCGAAAAAAAGAGTCGTTGAACCAGCTAGCGACCGCCAACTACTTGAAAAAGCGCCAGGTCTTGACCGAATCGCAACAGTTCAGTTTGGAAATCATGGTCAAGAACGCCGTAGCAATGCGCCAGCGTCAGAACAGCCCGGGTGGCGCGACTGAAGTGATGCCGGATCGTGTGCAGAGCCTGATTGAAAGAGTTAGAAACATCTGGCCAACCGCCGGCCCATAGTAGACGCAGTTGGCTTTGGTCACATCTTCGAGGCCTTATACTTTTGTGCTTAATTTGATGCGCAGTATGTCGATGAATCAAATTAAGCACAAAAATGTAAGCGCCTTGAGTGAGGCACAATTACTGGCAGAGCCTCTATGCAGGTCAGGCTCGGATGTCGTGTTGTCGAGCTACCAGGGGTCGGTGACGAAAGCGTTGTCGCTATAGGTTGAGCCCATAACGCGATCGGTAATCGCTTGCAACGGCTCGCGAATTTTTGGATCGTCTTTTATTTCAAGCGCACGTCGATATTCGCATATCGCACCAACGTCGTCATGTCGCGCTGCAAGCCCATCTGCGAGCTCCTTACGCAACGAATATGAATCGCGCCCTTTGATTATTGTCTTAATCGAAGTAGAAATATTCCGCTCCGATGCGGTGTCATCTGTTCGCAGCAACTGCGCTCGATGGAAGTCGAGCAAAGCCTTCACCTTATTAGTTTTTTCCTTGATGCCCCTGTTGTTGAAGACCATGCCCAGGTTGTTTCGCGCCATCTTGTATCCTGGATCCATGTTGAGTGCTTGCGTAAGTTTCTGAATAGCAAGTGCATAATCACCGCTATTGAGTGCTGTGGCGCCTTGGTTGTTCAGCGCCGCTTGCGGCATACCCATAGGTTTACCGGCTTTGGGAGCCTCTTTCCCTAAATCCGCGATCTGGCGTTTGATTTCAGCTATCTGCATTTCTTCATCTCGAAGAAGATCTTCGTAGTGCTTGAGTTGCGGTCCGCGCTCTTTCGAGATTGCTAGCAAAAGTTGCTCACGCGCTCTAATAAAGTCTCCGTCGTCATCGTACGCTTCTGCTAGTCCTGCGTGGTTTTCAGCGCTTCGTTTCTGTGCGAGTTTCGCCATCCACTGTTTTACTGCCAGGTCTTCTTTATCGAATTTATTCAAAATGTTGTAAGCGAAAGTAAAATTGAGTGATATCGAGGTTGGTGCGTCGGTTGGTAGCGGCGGTAACCTGGAATTTTTCAAAGCTTGGATCGCCGCTTGTTTGTAGGTCTCATCAGAAGCCTTGCTGGCACTGACATTTGACACCTTGCCGTTGGACGATACGTCGAATTGCACCACGACAATTTCTGTTTTGTCTCCCCTGGGGGGGTGCCAGTTTGCACGTATAACTTTTTCAATGCCTAAGAAATAGTTGGCCAGATCGATTCTGCCTTTGGGCTCGGCTACTTGTGAGTTCGTTTTTGGGCAGGCTACACAGGAAACGTGCAGCACAGCCTCCGTAGGTCGATGAAGTTTAGCTGCCTCTTTATTTTCTTCGCTGCGAATTTCGTTGTATTTTTGAAAATACGGAAGTGCGTCATCCTTCCGTCCCATGTGCCAAAGTGTATCGGCAAGATTGAGATATGCTATCTCGCGCTGTGGTTCAACCGAGATTACAGCCGCCAGGACCCGCATCGCTTCTGCGTCCTGGTCGAGTTTTTGTAAGTACATTCCATAATCATTCAACGCTGAAATGTAGACGCCTCGGTCCATTTTCAGTGCTGGTAATTTCCATCCCGCAAGCCAATATTCGGGAGTGCGATCTGGTGTGTTCACATCATGGTCGAGTTTGTCAGCCACATATGCAGTGAAATCGAAGGTCGATTCCAGTCTGTCAGCGGCTTTTGCTATCTCGCCTTTTCGGTAAAGTGCTTTGGCTTCTTGATGAACTTTTTTCATTAGGTCGTTTAGCGCTTTGGCTGTGGTGTCGCGATAGGTTATTCCATCCAAAATGTCATAGTCATAAACTTTTCGCAGTGTCGCTTTGTCGCCAATTAAAGCGGCTTCCACAGCCTGATTGAAGTACTTCTGGACTGGGTCGACGGGGGCACTGACAGTAGTGGCTGCTGCCAGGGAAGCTGCCGCAGTTCCAGATGCAATTGCCAAAGACGACGCGAAAGTCGTCGCGCTCAAGCAAAAAAAGAATGAAGTGCTCAGTAGGAGCTTCTTGTTCATGTTAATCCAGTTGGTATCGCTGACAGTGTCAAAGACTGTCTCTGACCCCTACAAAAAGTATAACGAACTTCACTTAGTGAATGAATATACCTCATCTTGTACTATCATTTAATCTTGCAATAGACACTTGGCTTGCCAACCTCTCCGGTGGGCGCAGGTCTGAGTCGAGAAGGGGACCGCGATGATCGAACAAAAACTCCAGCAAATTGTCGAAAGCGCCATTGATGGTGCCGTTAAGGATGGCAAGCTCGGAAACGTGACAGAGCGCTCTGTGCCTGTTGTCATCGAACGCCCGCGCCTTCCTGAGCATGGAGATTTGGCTTGCGGTGTGGCGATGAAGCTGGCTGGGCAGGCAAAAACGGCTCCGATTAAAATTGCAGAATCGATTTCTGAGTACATTAAAAGCAATCCTGACGCAAATTCAGATGCTATTTCCAAATTCAACGTGGCGCCACCTGGATTTATAAATTTCCAGTTGGGCAAACGCTGGTTGGCAAACTCGCTTCAGCAAATTCATGAACGTGGAGCTGATTTCGGACGAAGCGATGTCGGTGCCAACAAGAAACTGTTGATTGAGTATGTTTCGGCTAACCCAACCGGTGAATTACATATCGGACACGGACGTAATGCCGTGTTCGGCAGCTGTCTGGCGAACTTGTTCAAGTTTGCTGGTTTCGACGTTAAGCAAGAGTTCTACTTGAACGATACTGGCGCTCAAATCGAACAGCTCGGCGCGCAAGCGTGGGCTCTATACCAGACGAAGAACGGCAAGGCAACTGAATATCCTGAAGGCGGTTATCCGGAAGAATCGATCAGTCACTTCGTCGATCAAGTTATTGCATTGCACAAAGACAAGTTTATGCAGTTGAACTACGAGGAAGGTGTCGAGCAACTTGCGCTGGCCACCAAGAGTGTCATTTTAGAAGATCAGAAGCAGCTTCTGGAGACGCTCGGCATTCACTTCGATAGTTGGTTTTCTGAATCGACTTTGCACAATGGCAAGGTCGAGGAAGTATTGGATGTCTTTGCCAAGAACAATTTCAGCTATGAAGCCGAGGGAGCGTTGTGGCTGAAGTCGAAAGAGCTGGGCGACGAACGCGACAGAGTCTTGAGAAAGAGTGCCGGAAACACCACCTATTTGGCTGCTGATGCGGCTTATCACAAAGACAAATATTCACGTAACTTCGATGGATTTGTCACCATCTGGGGTGCCGATCATCACGGGCAAGTTCCGGGATTGAGAGCCGCAGTGAAAGCGCTTGGATATGATCCTGATTTGATGGAGATCATTCTCACTCAAATCGTCAACCTTTCGCGCGATGGAAAGTCAGTCAGAATGTCGAAAAGACGCGGTACCGTTGTCACTCTCAGCGAAGTGATGGAAGAGGTCGGTAAGGATGCGGTGCGCTATTATCTCGCTGAATCCAGCCCTCAGAATCCGATTGCATTCGATCTCGAATTGGCTAAAAAGACTAGTCGTGAGAATCCAGCCTTCTACATCCAGTATGCGCATGCCAGATGCTGTGCCATTTTACGCCGCGCTCTCGAGCCTTACGTCAACACCGAAAAGCAGACGACCGAGCCTCCAGTCTTGAGTGAAAAAGAGTGGGCGGACTTCCAGGCTGAATTTAAGAAATCAGCCGATGTGTTTTTGCCTGCGTTCGATTCTGATCCAGCCATTTTTGCTGACCAGAAAGCTCTCGTGATGGCGCTACAGTCCTTCCCAGCGGAAGTTCGGGACTCGGCAATTAACCGTCAGCCCGGTAGACTGGCTCGCTATGCCTTCGAAGTGGCAAACGCACTGCAGAAATTCTATGAAGTCTCACGCGTCATCACCGACGACAAAGACGTGACCAAAGCCAGACTTGGTCTGATAATGGCGACAAAGCAAGTATTAGCGAATGTCCTGGGAATAATAGGCGTGTCAGCCCCCGAGAGGATGTAGGACCGTCGCGGAAAAAAATTTTTACTGGCGCTTGCTCATCGGCGTGCCAGATCCGCACGCAGAGCGTATGCTAGAAGAAGAAAGTTTAGCTGTCGCCTAGAGTCAGCTCTTGCTGAACATATGCAGGCTATCTTTATCCCCAGAGCCATAAGGAACTTTCTATGCAGATGGAAGAAAAGTTTTCGCTGGAGCTGAGCCAGGAAGAGGGCATCCTCCTTTTGACCAGCGCGAGACTGTTAGACAAACTGGTCGCTGGGGTGACGATTCACGCAAAGGAGAGGGACGAGTTAATTCGCGACATTATCGACAAGCTGTCCCTGGCGGTGTCGCCTGCGCTGGCAACGATGTCGGATGAGTTGGCTGACGCCATCGTCGATTCAGTGCTGGGCACAGACGAAGAGCAAGATGATGAATTTTTCTGCCCCCACGACATTTCCGACAGAGATTTTGTTGAGGCTAGTACCGATGGCGGCGGCTCCGCGTTTAACTACCCGATGTATTCCATAGATACGAGTCTGCCTCTGCTAGAGCAAGCTCTAATTACGCACGTTGCAGTATCCGTTGAATACTATAGCCTCGCCCGTGAATCGATAGACGCTCTGACCTTAGACCCGCTCAGTATTATGCGAGAGGAAGGCATGTGGCGCATGGTGGCATACTGCCATGAGTTGGATGACGTTATGCTTTTCCGCATCGACCGCATGAAAAATGTCGTGGAAACTACAAAACACTTCGAAACTCCGAAAAATTTCAGCCTGCGTAAGCATGAACCTTTCGCGGCTTATTGCTAGGGCCCCTATATTTTTGTGTTTAATTTGATTCCTCCGTTGAAAGTCGGCGGATTGGGCATCAAACCTTGGTGGCATTGCGAGAAACATTTCCAATCAATGCGCTAAACTTTTGGCTGCGTTTGCCACTTAATGGCATCCAGATCACATGAGGCAGCAATGGAAAAGATAGCGATTGGCAGCGATCACGCCGGATTCGAACTCAAAGAGAAAATCAAAAAGATCTTAGAGGGCATGCATTTCGGATGGGAAGACATGGGCACCAAATCAACGGATTCATGTGACTATCCAGACTATGCGCGAGCGGTCGCCGATGCAGTGTCAGAGGACAAAGTCAAACGCGGCATCATCTGTTGTGGATCTGGCATTGGTGTCTCGATAGTTGCGAATAAAGTGAGAGGAATTCGCGCCGCACTTTGCCACGATGAAGTGGACGCGGAAACTAGCCGCAAGCATAATGATTCAAATATTCTTTGTTTGGCCGGTCGTCGAACAAGCGCAGACGAGTGCGAGAAGATCATCAAAACTTGGATGGAAACTGAGTTTGAAGGTGGCAGGCATCAATTGCGAGTTGAGAAAATCGAAAAGCCTCGTGCGCGCGAAGATGCGTGGCGCAAAAGTTGATGCCGAATGATCAATTTAAAGGCGTTGTTTTCGATGTTGACGGCACGCTTTTCACCAGCTCATACACAGTAACCGAGCGCATGCGTGAGACATGCAAGAAGCTCATGCAGCGAGGGATTTGGCTGAGCATCGCCAGTGCTCGACCACCGAAGTCTGTACGGAAAATTGGCGAAATGATCGGTTCGCGGGGTCCACTTTGTTCGCTGAATGGTTCAGTAGTATTGAACGCAGATGGCGAAATTGTTTCACGGTTCTCAATCGAAAACGCTACCGCTCGAAATCTGATAAACCAATTCGCAGAAGCGCCCGGCGTCAGCCTTTGTGTCTACGCAGGCGATGGTTGGTTTGTTTCCAAAATCGATAGAAGAATTGAAATTGAAGGCGGCGCTGTTGGATTCGAACCCGAAATAGTTCGTGATTTCAATTCCGTTGGATTAATAGAAAAGATTCTTCTGATGGCTGATCCTGATCTGGCACCAGCACTTCAGGCTGACGTCGCGAAGAACAATACATCTGTCATAGTGTCACGTTCAGCTCCAGAATATGTGGAAATAACAGCATCCGGTGTTGATAAAGCAAAAGGTGTAGAACACGCTGCGCGCTCAGTTGGTATCACGCCTGCTCAACTGGTTGTGTGCGGTGACGGAGAAAACGACATCAGCATGCTTAGAAACGCTGGGCACGGAATCGCCATGGGTCACGCGCATGAAAGTTTGCTGCGCGTAGCTAGCCAGGTCGTAGGCACCAATAACGATGATTCTTTGCCAGTCGCTTTGCAGTCGCTGTTCAATTTGTCTTGATTGTCGGTTAGCGCTCACGCAAATTCAAAGTAAGTGATTCGTATGGGTCCCAAGCGGTGTTTCCGCCAGCAGCCGGAGTATCATTCGCGACGGCGTTGGCATTTCGTTCAGGCGGATTCACAATTCCATCGTTAGAAGGACCGCGCAAGTTCAGGGACAGTGACTCGTAAGGGTCCCAGGCAGTGTTTCCGCCAGGAGCCGGAGTATCATTCGCCACAATGGCGTTGTCGTTTCGTTCAGGTGCGTTAACCGGACCCTTTAGATTTAGTGTCAGGCTTTCGTACGGATCCCAGGCTGTGTTGTTCTTAGAGTTGGTGCTGATCGCATTGTCGTTTCGATCCGCAGGATTAACTTTCGCAGTGGTGTCACCGTAAGGCGACGGAGCGTTGAAAAGCTCCGCATTTAGTTGAGCATCGGTCTTTAGTTTATCGCTTGAAGCAGTCGCGCGAAAGACAGTCGAATAGGCACTATCCTTGGGGCTGTACACGTCAGCAGCGACCGATGCAAGGTGATGGTCGCCGCCTTGAACACGTGCTTCGGTCGGAGAAAACGATTCAGCTGGCTGGGTCGATGGATGGGCCATATCAAAAAAATCCTCCATGAAAACGCTGCAACGAAGTTGTTTAGGCTTCGGCGCTGTCAGCGTCTGTCAGAGACAAATGCAGTAGTAAATTGGTCGGGGACATCAAATTCGGTCTACATTTAATAAGCTACACGTTCGTTGTGTCTGAGTTATGACTAAGCGGATAAGCTGTTCATTTCTGTTTTTAGTGAACCAGTCTTTGTTTTGCTGCTCACTCTAATAATTTAGCGGCGAATTTTGGCATAATCATGGCATCGAAAACTACAAGAGTTCACGAAGACCGGCATCCATTGCATGCTAAGCTTGCCGGACTATGAGACTGAGTAACATTTCTGCGGTAACCGTAGCGGCTTGGGTTTTCAGCTTAAGCGCTGGCCATTGCCTTTCCACACCGGATAGGCAACCAGTCGCAGCGGCAAAAACAGAACACCTATTAATAGTTGGCGATTATACGCGTGGCGTTGCGGCGACCAACACCGTCGAGGCGCATGGAAACGTAGAAGTCTGGATTACTGGACAAGACGCGACGCTCAGTGCAGACGATGTGCTGGTCGATTTGACTGCGGAAACTATCGATGCAAAAGGCAATGTGCGCATAACGCGACACAATGCTCTTACGACTGGTTCTGCATTCAAATTTCGAATTACGTCAGACGAATATTTGATTACCGAAGCAAAGGTTAGCGTCGATGGTCCAACTATCAGTTCTCGCATAGCTCCATGGAACCCCCCTGTAGTCAGTTCTGCGCCAGCGAAATTCTCATCTCCATTTGATTCCCTGTCACGGAATCGGAATCCTTACAGTCAGCCTTGGCACCTTGGACGTGAGGGCATGACGACACGTTTATTTTCCAGAACTCTGAATTACCCTTTGAACAGCCAGACCAGTAATTTGCGTATCTTGTTACCCCGCAATGCTACAAGTTCTGCGACTCGCAGGTGGTTCGACTCTATTGAATCGAAAAATCGTCCGAACGGACTTTTGCCGCCCGCATTGTTCAAAGGAGAACGTCACACCTATCCTCGCCAGAGTCAGCCGTCAGCCCTGCTTTCCGGCGAAACTTAAACAGCGTTTTATTCTTTTGTTTGTAATTTCGAATAAACGTATGCGCACACAGATGGCGTCATCGGAGAACGATGGCGCCATCTGTGGTGCGTTAGAAGGAGTAACTGGGTTACAGTCCTCTAAAATCTGGTTTGTCAAAAATCGGGGCAGTCGGACGCAAGGACCGGGTTTAGAATCAACTTCGCACTCGCTATAACCGCACGATGCGACTCGTCTATTACTTATCTGCCACTCGCTTGATATGTCTAAACTCATTTCTCCATTAAACATGAAAGAAATATTTTGACCGGGAACGAAGGCTCCCGTGGCGCGGTTCTTCAGGCTCAAATCAATTGTTTGAGTTTGCCGCCGGTAGTGAAAGACTCTAGATGTAATGTCGGCTAAGGACAAGTTTCTGGACTGAAGCCGAGATTGGTATCGTATATGGTGGCGTTTGAACTGGCTTGAATCTGAAGAAATTCGGCGCAGCAATTCAATAGAAACTGGGGGTACGATAGAATTGACAGAATCACTCCAAAGGTCTTCGTAGCCGTGAAACACATAGCCTGTTTACTTCTCCTGCTTTTCCTGAACTGCTTTGCGGCAGCGCAAGCAGACGACAATAAGCTCACCGTTGAACAGTTTCAGAAAATGCTCGATTGTCAAAAGGACGCCATAAAACGCGTCAGTATCACGAACGGACTTCCAGTGTTCGATGTTAAGGTGGCGGACAAAGCGATAGACCAGACTGTTGACGTGAAAGACGATGAGCGCAAGAAGCTCATTCAACAAGTTATTGCCAGTGGCGTGCCAATGACCATGCACGACAATTTAATGGACTGGGTCAAATACAAGTTCAGCGGCAACAAAGACACCAGTGACGATTTGACCTGTTCCGGATTGGCGGTCATTCTTCTAGAAAACAAGGCAAACACAATCACTCACGTTGACGTTGTCGACGGCACTAACATCCTCAACGTTCAAATCGAGGGCAAGCCTGAACGTGAAGTTGTAATGCCGTCTGAAATCAAACAAGAGGTCGTAGATCAACTAGCTAGTAAGGGCGTGAAGATCGACCATAAAGCAGCGAAGCTGGATTTTAGTTTCGTCTTGCCTGGATTCGTGCTCGGATTGATCGGGCTAGGTGCAATGTTTATGTTCAGTCCAATGCGACTTGCATCTGAAGTGAATCCAAAGCCGAGCGTTATAACTCCGCAATCTACTGAACCGACTGGTACCAATAATGGTGGCAGCGAGCCAGAGCAGCCATAACTGTCCGGCGAGTAGAGCTTCATTATTACACCTCAATGAATCGATCCTTTGTCGATTCATTCGGTAGTTGGCACGCGTCTTTCTTGCCGAAGATTCTGTAGCGATTCGCCGCGACCAAATCGTATCCCCAGTTTCTGAGCGGTTTTGGGATGTATTTGATCAGTGACACAAGAGACCAGATACCACCTAAGTCTGAGAAGACAAACGCCGCTGCGTCTGATTTTGATAGCACTCGTTGTGTTGGCAGCCCGTAATCTGCAACTACATAGAACGTGCTCATCTCTTTTGAATTAATGGTGTATTGCTTGAGCAACTCTGTGGCGAAGTCGCTCTGTAGGGAGGCGAATTGAAATTTTCCCTGCGGGTCTTTAGGCAACACGAACTGGACTAATCTGCTGCAAAGTCCACACACACCATCAAAGAGAAAAATGTGTCCGCCGGTTTTTGGTTTGGTTAAGAGTGTCATGGTGACGCCTCAGTCGAATATCACAGAAGTCAGCGTTGTCGTCCTGCACTAGACAAAGTATCATATTGTCGCTTCGGTTTTGAATCTGAGAGGGCGAAAGTTGCGTTTTCTTGTCAGTCCTTGCGCATATAAAGGGTCGTTTTCTGCGCTGCAAGTCGCTTATGCGATATCGGCTGGAATTCGCTCAACGATGGCTTCAGCGGAAATTTCTATGGCTCCGATCGCTGATGGCGGAGATGGAACCCTGGATGCCATCTATGCCGGTGTTGGCGGTGTCTTTCACGATGTTGAAGTCCGCGATGCGATAGGTCGCCCCAAAGTCGCAAAGTGGCTTTCACTTGGCGATGCCGCCATCGTTGAATTGGCTAATTCGAGCGGTTTGGCGCCCCTGATCGTAGAGAACAAAATTGATGCGCTGAAAGCGAATACTTACGGTTTAGGCGAAGTGATTCGAGCTGCGCTTGCGAATAAACCCAAGCAGCTTTTCATTTGCGTGGGTGGTAGTGCCTCTACAGATGGTGGCTCTGGTTTGCTCATGGCGCTCGGTGCGAAGTTTCTCGATGCCGATGGTAACTCAATTAAGCTTGGTGGGCAGGGATTGATCGATACCCACAGTTGTGACTTAACCGAGCTCAAGTCGTTTATCAAAGCAAGCGGTGTTGAATCAATTAAGGTGGCTGTGGACGTAACTAATCCGCTTTTGGGTAAAAACGGAGCAGCCGCTGTCTATGGTCCCCAGAAGGGTGCTGATAAGGCTGCTGTCGCCAAGCTGGATAAGGGTTTAAAGCAATTTGCCAAGGTTCTGGAGTCATGTGTCGGACGAAAGTGCAAAGATCTTTCGGGTGCAGGCGCAGCTGGTGGCACCGCATTTGGTATTAGTGCCGCCATGGGTGCGGAGATGATATCCGGATTCGACTGGGTCGCCAGCGTGGTCAACCTGGAGAAAAAAGTTGAAGAATGTGATGTAGTCATCACTGCGGAAGGTTATCTCGATGGTCAATCCATTCAAGGAAAAGCGATTGGAGGGTTGGCGAAGCTTTGTGCTAAATACGACAAGCAACTATGGGCGGTGCCCGGTTGGGCTGATTGGTCACTGGACTGGGAAGAGCTTGGCGTTCATCGAATACAAGACTCGTTGTTCACGGGCAACTGGTTTGGTGGCCCGACTATTCAGCCAGGAGAGTATTGGGCCGATGAGGCAAGCATCCAGGCAGCAGCCCGCACCTTGTGTCAAAAAATAAGCTACGATTTGCCGCGTGATAACTGGATGCAGGCATTACTCGATGATTTGATAGCAAATGGGTATGCAGCAGAAGATGAACGCCCCATGATGGCCTGCTCGGAAGAGGATATCTCAGAGTTGGAGCAACGTTTTCAGGTAAAGCTTCCAAGAACCTACAAAGAGTTTTTGAGCACTATGGGTCGTGGCTGTGGGGATTTTCTCACCGACAGTTCCTGGATGTATCCACTAGAGCTGGCTCTGAATGGTGCAAAATCACTGATTTCGGAATTCGAAACGACGTTCGAGCTTTTACCAACTGATTTCGTTTTTCTTTATCGCGACAATTTCACTCTTTGGTTTGATACTACTGATGGTGGCGATGATCCACCCGTTTTTATCTTTATCGAAAGCGACCCGAAGCCCGAGAAATTTTTCAACAGCTTCTCGAATTGGCTAACGTGCGTAATTGAGGGCGAAATTAGGAATAGGCAGGAACGTACACGCCTGGAACAAAAAAGAGCAGTGCGTCTCTGGCATAGACAGAACGAACAAAAAACTACCTAGCCTTGCGGTTGAGCCAACCGAAAGCTACCTGTGGATGAAATAACCGCAAGCTACTTAGTCTTGCGAATGAACTGAGCGAGATCAGCAGTCAAATTCGATGAGACGATGTCATTCTTAGGTGCTGTCAACTGTTGCAATTCAGCAGGGCTAGGCTGTGGTGGCAGTGTTGCTGCGGCTGCTGCACCTGGTCCACCAAGGTGTGGTGCCGCTGCTGCTTGTGCCGGTGCTGCGGTCGGTGCGGATGCTGCTTGTTGCATCGCAGCTGGAGCCTGTGGTGCTTCCATCGCTGCTTCAGGTGCTGCAGCTGGTGCCTGAGCCTGCATTTCAGCTGGTGAATAAGACTGAACAGGTGTTTGTGATATGGTGCCGTCGGCTGAAATAGGTGTTCCACCTTCCATGCGCAGTGAGTCACCGCCGGTAGGGGCTGCCGATGGAGCGCCCATCGCCTGCGGAGCGCTAGCGAGTTGTTGTGTTGCGGCTGCAGTCGGAGCTTGAGCCAATGTGCCACTGGCTTCAGCGCCTGTTCCAGGCAATTGCAAATGTTGTCCAGGCAAGATCAAGCTTGGATTTGCTCCAATCACATCTTTATTGAGGTTGTAGATTTCGCCCCATTTGCTGCCATCGCCAGTTGTGTGTTTGGAAATATCCCAGAGATTATCGCCGGCTTTGACGATGTATTCGCCATGTTCCATGCCGGTTCCAGCAGAAGCAACTTCGCTTCCGTTGCCAGGCAAGTTGATGCTAGTGCCTGGGTGAATCATCGAAGGATTCGATCCCAAAACATCTGCGTTCATCTTATAGATTTCTGACCAACGAGTTGGTGCGCCAAGTTGATCCTTAGCGATGTTCCACAAACAATCTCCTGCGCGGATTGTATAAGTGGAAGGAGCAGCAGGTGCAGCAGGTGCGTCACCGGCAGCTGGAACCTGGGTGGCATCGCCAGCTTGGGCGATTTGAGTGCCGTCGGCAACTTGTGTTCCATCTGGAGCAACCTGCGATCCGTCAGCAACTGGTTGTTGCAATTGCGATCCATCAGCAACCATTTGCTGACTTGGAACAGCAGCTTGCTCGAATGATGCGTTTGTCGCAGCTGGCTTCATCATCTGTTGAGCCGCTGGCTGAGCCGCAATGCGTGGTTGCGCAACATGAGCAGGAGCGCGATTGACATGAGCAATTCCATCGCGACCGCTAAATGCCGATGAGTGATTGTGTGATGAACCGGCAGTTTGATGACCCTGGTGATCCATGACAGGTTTTGCGTGAGCAACGTGTTCAGGAGCTGCATGAGCCGCTGGTGCTGCGTGTTGAGCAGGTGCCGATGCATGCGCTGCTGGAGTTGCGTGTGGTTGAACAACACTTGTTTTGCCAGTGACGCTATCCAGAGAAAGTTCTTTAGCTTTCAATCCACCGAGATTGTGTGAAGTGTCAGCTGTTGGAGTTTGGTGCTGCAAGTAGCTGGCATCATATCCTGTAGCTGCGCTGGCATCAGGGCTTGCGAGTGTTGGGTGGAAAGAGGCAACGCCTTTGTCCATCGCAATGAACTTGTTTGCGCCGAGGTGATCGCCGAGTGCACCGGATGGTCCGATACTACTGCCGGTGCTCGAATCCATTGCGGAACGGCCTAATTGATTGAGGTTGAAACTGCCGACGTTCTGCGATGCGGAGGCTGCAGGAGCGGCGTCGCTCATGCTACCAGTGGCAGAAAGATCGGAGTTGAAATTACTTCCACTGACATTGAGTGAGCTAGGTGCTTGACCGGAGATTGGCACGGTCTGCGCTGATGCGACTGAGGTGCTGCTTCCCATTGGCGTGTGTGATGTGAGGGCAACTGGGCGATCGCCGAACAAACGGTTCGCGCCTGCCAGATGATTGGCGGTGCCAGCTTCTCTCATTGCTGGTCCGGAGAGTGCATCTCCTTTTCCAGACAAGCCATCAACCTGGCTGCTCAATTTGCCCATCTCGAACTGAGGTTTGTTCAAGTCGAGCGTGCCGGAAACTTTCAATTGATCGCGAAACGCAACGCTATCTTTAAGTATGTCTGGTGTGTTGAACTGTCCTGCTGCACCTTTGCCCAGGGCGCCCAGCATGTCACCACCGTTGCTGCCCAAGCCGCCCATTCCCAGGTTCTGGAAAATTGGAGCACCGTTTGGCAACAAGCTGAGACTGATGCCCATGTGCTCGCCAATCGGCATCGATGTGAGAGCAGAATGTGCACCAGCGAGAATAGATGGGTCGAAACCAGCTAGCAAGTTGGCATTTCCGAGAAGGAAATTGCCGAATGCTTCGAACATGGAACTGAGGAGTCCGATTTGACCAGGCATGCGCATGATCATTTGAATCAATGGTGAAATTGGCTGTGCCGCTGCTTGTGCTGCAGCCATAATGCTTTGCTCGGCGCCTGGTACCGCAGCCGCCATGTGCGACTCGACGCCAGTTGGTTGGAAAACTGCTGCGCGATGCATATCAATTGCTGAGGCTGCCGAAGCTTCTCCGCCCGATGGGGTGAAGTTAGCGCTGGCGCTCATTTCAGAATTGAAACCAAATCTCGTCATGTCTTCCTTCGGCGTGCCGTTTAGCTGAATTCAATGTACATAAAGCGTAGGGGCAAGTCAAAGCATTAGTGGGAGGATTCCCATGCTCCGAGCGGGATTTAGCGTATTTCGCGCAAGAGCTTCGTGACTTCACCGAAAAACCTTGCTTGCTTTTAACTTTTGCGCCAATTCTCGACTGGCTTGGAATGCGGTTTTCGATGCTATCGACCGTATATATCCCAGCGCCGCCTGTAGGAGTTTTTTCACGCATCAAATTGCGCTGGTTAGTATAATCACCTCTGGCGATGGAAACAGCGCCGCCACCTTACTCTTGGAGATGATAATGACAATTCCGATCAGGCAAACCCTCTCGATGGCTTGTTTAGCAGTTGCCGTCTGTTTGCCTCTATCACCTCAAGCGTTTGGTCAAACTGTCAAACCAGTTGTTAAAGCAGCACCTCCAGCCGTAAAAGCGGCAGCTTCCGCTGCGAAGCCAGCCGTAAAAGGCGTTGCGCCTGCGACAACGGCAACAACAGCGACGACAGGTGAGTCGGTTGCCGTCGATAATCCAGGTGTCGCGCGCCAAATTGCACTCGCGAACGCAGTCAAACAGTACAAAGCGAAGCCAGATTCTTATTCGTGGGAAGGTGTCTGGCGCGTCGTAAAAGAAATACTTTCCCAGCCCGCGACGGTTAAAGCTCCAGCTGGCGCCATTCTTGCTTCCTACCCAGGGCTGTCTGAGCTGGGAGTTTCGGTCATAAACGGCGAAGGCTCGCGTGTTTGGGCGTTTCCCAAAGTGCCAGAAGCGCAAAATGTGATTTTGCAATGGTCTGGTTCGGTTGCAACAACTGTTCAGCGGCCAGTTGGGCGCCGCCATAAAATGGTCAGTCAAGTTGCTGTCACTACTGTTCCTCACGTGCAAATGTTGCTGATTCCTGCAGGCGTCGTTCTGAACGATGCTCATTTGGCGACTGGTGGACATTCTTTGACTCTGACCGGCAACATAAAAGGCTCGGGCGCGGTTTGGCTGCAAGCTTACAAAGTAGTGGAAGGTCAGTGGACTGAAACTGGCGACGTCTTCGCCAGCATTCCGCCATTTTTGACCCAGAATCTGGTCGGCAAAGCCTCGTTCTCTGGCAACGACCTCGTTCTTACCGTCGGCGGCGCGAAGTCTTCAACCGGCAAGCCTTCACCAAGTTCTTCCGGTTACAAAATCGTCCTCCACTTCGTGGAAGGGCACTATTCACTCGATGCCAGAACCAATGAAGAAGGACCAGCGCTTGTGGCTCTTCAATTTGTGCAAGCTGTGCAGCAAGGTCACCTCGACCTGGCGAAAGGATGGCTGACCGACCAGCGCTTACTCAGCATTCCCAAATATATTGGCTTGAATCGCAGTGCTGGTCTGCCTTTCAAAATTATCGCCATGGCTAATCCAGGCACTGGCGCCTTCCGCTATCGATTAATGACTTTCGAAAAGAACGATTTGATCATGGACATTGGCAAAGTCAAAGGACAGTGGGCGGTCAAGGCGTTATTTATCGCTCCTCCAGATCCGCTCGCTCAGAAGTTAGTTGGTAGTCTACCGGCTACAGAAAAGTCCGCCGAACCGAAGGGGTCGGAAGAGTCCAATAAGTAGTCAGCTAAATTCTCCCAAATGGTACCGAAATACCTGATGTACTCAGGGAATCTGGCTTAAGACTGGGAATATAAATGCTGACGTGAACAACTCAGGCAAATATTTTGACGTCCTTTCAGTCCGACCTTCCTCAAGCTCAAACTATTCCTCAAGAAGAGAATTCTCTTGAGGAAAAGAACTACTTTGCCTCGACTTTGTCTTTTCTCACGTATTCCTATCGCGAAACTCTTTTTGCAGAATTAGAACGATTGGTCGAGAGCGGAAAAGCTTTCGACGGTCTGATTATAGATTTGATGCAGACCGGATTCTCATTGCCGCTGGAAGCGCTTGTCAAATTTAGCCTGTATGCCAAGCGTCTCTTAAAACCACAAGGCGTGCTGCTCTTCGTCAAAGCAGACGGCGCCATCACACTCACCAAAGATGATCCGGGAGGAGGTCTTACATTCAACGCATACGACAGTCCATTCGGAATTTTTGCCAGACATCCGATGCTCGCAGATTATGTTTGCGCGACTGTTGCCGGGTTAGATCGTCGCAGATTGCGAGGGGGCGGAAGTACGCTCGCCAACCACATCTTGTTCACATCAACACCTGTTTTAACCGAAGAAGGGCGTCGCGTCAAAGAGACTTTTGCATTGCCTGCACCACAAAGTTGGGTGATTCAAGTTATCGATGATTACTCGTCTGTTGAATCGATGACAAAGCTCTTGGAGAGCCGGCACCACTTGCCTGCAGATGAAACATTGCGGATCATGCAAGAACTCGAATCTGCGCACTTGATCTTCCCGATCTTTTCGCGCATTCAATTTCTCGCCAATTGCTATCACAACCGCAAAGCGTTCCGATTGGGACGTTACATGGTGGCGGCTGGAATCTTGACTGAGAGCCAGCTACAAGAGCTTCTAGAGCGCCAATCGGAGCAAGGATTAGGTCGCGGTCAGAAGAGTTATCTGGGACTACTGGCGGTGCGCGCTGGTTATCTCAACACAAGAGAATTGGAAGTCTTGCTTGATGACCAGTATCTGTACGGCGGATATCACAAAAAAGCTGAAGACGATCCGAACTCTCGAAACATCGAAACCATGAAAGATTCGATGATCGGAAGTTTGGGCGCCATCGACACGGCCGGCTTGTTGCAATCATTCTCGACCGCTAAGAAGACCGGTTTGTTGACCGTAGAAAACCGTGACAAAGCACTTATCGTTTCGTTTGTGCAGGGTAAAGCAACGCATGCAAGAATGAACCGCTTGCGTGGTTATGACGCGATGGTCGAGTTTCTCGTCTGTTGGACGGAAGGAATTTTTGTATTCCGTGACAAAGGTGTTTCACAAGAACTTGATGACACCTGCACTCTCAAGCAGCCAATCGACCGGCTCTTGTTAGACGCCGCTCTTTTCCAAGATCAAGTCAATCAAGTGCTCAGCACACTGCCCGGTGGACGCAACACCATTCTCGAGCGTGTGTGGAATTTCGAAACGCTCTGGTACAAGATCGAATCGCGCCCACTCAAATATTTGGATGAAACTCCGGTTGCCGAGTCAGACAAAAAGTCAATCGTAGAACTTGTCAATCTCATCGATGGACTGTCAACCTTGGACGAAGTGATTAAGTCTTACGATAAGTGGCCTGGGCACTTGATCGTCAAGTCTGTGCATTTGCTTTTGGAAAATCGGTTGGTCAATGTACAGCAAGCAAGTTTATTCCGTCCGCTTTCTATATTCCAACGCATCGTTGCCGAATTGCAGAAAACAATCGGGCGTGATGACAATAAAGCCTTGCTGCAAGCCAGTCTTCACTATGTTCACGGTGACTCCGCTGCCTCTAGCAGATTCCACATCGACAATGAAGGTCGCGTCAGTGTCAACTTGAGCCAGGTGAAAAGCTCAGGCGCTCCGGTATCAGCGGTGATACTAGAGTTGCGTCGATGGATGGAAGCATATCTTGCATACTGTCGAAGACAGATCGAGCCTGCGGTAGTCGACAATGTGGTAGCCAAAGTAGTCAACGGCAACACGACTTAACTTATCCCCTTTTAAGTTCGAAAAATTGTCTCGAACTGCGAGATAATATTGGCACCTTAAACACGGGGCTCGAGCAAAGGCGCTCTTGCTCTGTTGACTCCCTTTATGGAATCAAGCATGAAATACAAATTCGAAACAGCAGCGCTTTCAAAGATAAAGAGCGACATTGTCGTTGTCGGTGTCTTTCAGGGTGAAGACCTTGGAAACGTCATCGGTGGCATCGACCAGACTCTAGCGAACGGCTCAGGCAACTTCGCTGGCAGCATCGCCGAAGCTGCGTCTCACGATGCATTCGCTGGTAAAGCGTCCCAAGTTGTGAGCCTGCAAACCTACGACAATCTGGCTTGCAAGAAGCTCATCTTAGTTGGGTTAGGAAGTTCGAAAGATTTCAAGCCAAGCGTAAGCAGAAAACTCGCGGCAAACATGGCTCGCCGCTTTGCTAACTCAACAATGACAAGTATCTGCTTTTATGGTCGGTTCACTCAAGAGGAAGAGCACGAAGACAATTCAAAGAAGCGCAAGAAATCAGGAGCAGCAGGCAAGGCTGCACCGGCTGAGAAGTCCACAAGCGATAAAGAAACTGAAGTTGCACAGCACCTAAAGGCAATGGTGGAAGGCTGGAATCTCGGACGCTACAGTTTCGAGAAATACAAATCTCAAAAAGACGATAAGAAAAGTAAGTCCGAAATGACTCTATCTTTTGCTGGCATCAAAGAGTCAAAAATGGCTACTAAAGCCTGTTCTATCGGTGACACGATTGCCGGGGCGACAAATCTTGCTCGTGGATTGATCGCTGAACCGGCATCATATATGACACCAACTAGATTGGCCGATGAAGCGAAAAGAATCGCCAAAGAATATGATTTGACTTGCAAAATTATCGATGCAGCGCAAGCCGAAAAGCTTGGTATGGGCGCGTTCCTTGGCGTTGCGAAAGGTGCGGCTGAACCTGCTAAATTCATCGTGCTCAAGTATGAAGCCGACAAATCGAAGAAGACTGTTGCGATTATTGGAAAGGGCATCACTTTCGACTCAGGCGGTCTGTCGTTGAAGCCTGCATTGGGTATGGAACACATGAAGTACGACATGTCCGGCGCAGCAGCCGTGCTTGGCGCTATGCAAGTGATTGGCGATCTAAAGCCGAACGTGTCTGTGCTTGGATTGATTGCTGCCACTGAAAATATGCCAGGCAACAATGCCTTGCATCCGGGTGATGTACTCATCTCGATGAACGGCAAAACTATTGAAGTGAATAACACTGATGCGGAGGGCCGCCTGGTGCTTGCCGACGCTCTCACTTATGCGAGTCGTCAAAACGTGGACGAGATGATCGACCTGGCTACACTTACTGGGGCCGTGGTTACAGCTTTAGGGCGCGTTGCGGCTGGCATCATGGGTACCAATCAAGAGTTGGTCGATAAGCTGATCGCCGCTGGGAAAGATGCCGGTGAAAACCTCTGGCAACTTCCATTGTATGACGAATACAAAGATACCTTGAAGAGCGACATTGCAGATTTGAAGAATGCCGGTGCACGAGGAGAAGCTGCTTCATCCAGTGCTGCGATGTTCTTGAAAGAGTTTGTAGACGGCAAGCCGTGGGCTCACTTAGATATAGCTGGACCGGGCTGGATGGACAAAGACAGAGATGAGTGCAACAAGGGCGGCACCGCATTCGGTGTGCGCACAATTTGCCAATACATCCTTAACTACGCCTAAGCGCAAAATTCACGGAGCGCCGTTTCAAAAACGGCTATCCCAAAACGGCTGGGGCCGCCGGCTTCCAAGCCGGTTAAAACCGACTCGACTAACAAACCTAAAAACGCGCCTAATAAGTAGCCAGCTACTTACTGCGCAACTAGCTGAGTGATACTGCGCATTAATGGAATTAGCGTGTCGGTGTCTTTGCCATCACTGACTGTGACGAGCAACCCACCACCGAAGTCAGCTATGACTACATAGCCTTTCGGTGTGCGCGATACGATTTGATGGACGCGGTCTTGGCCCATCTTTTTAATAACCATTTCGGTGCTCATGTAGAGACCCAGTGCCCATACGCCCATCGACTCAGCATCGATGTCTGGCGGCATCGTGTTGGCGATCAGAAGACCGTCGTGACCGACGATGACCGAACCGATAACTGTCTCTTGCGTGCCGATGTGTTGCAACAGTGTCTGCAACTCTTGAGCCGCTTCCATGGTCAAAATGCGCATCTTCGTTTCGGACAAATCTGAGCCAGTCAGTTTGCCGATTTTTTCTAAGTCTTTCTGATCGAGCAAGAACTTACCGATCGATGCGATACGTCCTGAACCTGCGTCAGCTGCAGTGTCGGTGCGAGAATCGAGTCGGCCAACACCAGCGATTTTTGGTGGTGGCACGTTCTGCGCGACTTCTGCAAATTCTTTTACTGCTTCGTTCACGTTGAATTGCGGAGCCGCAGCTACCTGAGGTGGCTGCGGTGCAGCATTGTCAGCAAAGATTTTGTCGATCATGCTGTCATCGATTGAAAACAGTCCACCTTGTTGTGGTGGTTGTTGCATCGACGGAGGAGCTGGCGGCTGTTGCCCCCAGGCTGGTTGAGCTTGTGGTTGCTGAGGCGGTGGCGCTGGTTGAGCCGGAGGAGCACTCAATGGAGCAAATGGGTTTGGCATCGAAGGAGCCATCTGCGGTGCTGGTCTGCTGAACGGATTGGCTGGCGGTGCAGGTGGTTGTTGTGCCATCACAGGTGGTGATTGGAAAACAGGAGCGGCTGCTTGCTGCGGTTGACCTGCCTGATTAGACGGGGTCGCTTGCTCGTTCACGCCTAAATTCTTGCTGAACAGTTCGTCCATTGCTGAATCGTCCAGATCGAACAGTCCGTTCTTTTGTGACGGTTGCGCGACCGCTGCTGCAACTGGAACTGGTTCTGGTTGAGCAAAAGGCGAAGCCATAGGCTGTGGTGGTGCCATCGTCTGTGGTGCGGCACCGGGCATGGCAAACGGAGAAGGATTGCGACGATCCATTCCTGGCATTGGTGGCGGCTCAGCCGGAGCGGCTGAGCGAGGCGTAATTGCTGAAATCTTCGGTCCACCAGCGTCAGCAGCCGCGGCTGGTTGAGCGCCGAATGGTTGCGGTGGTGCACCAAAACTTGGTTGAGTCGGGGCGCCGAAACTTGGTTGAGCCGGTGCACCACCACCATTTTCGCCAGGGTTCCATCGAGGAGCTGTGAAAGCTGGAGCAGGCGCTTGCTGAACTGGAGCGGCTGCGGCGGCGGCTGCGGCACCAGCATCGCTGACGCCCAGGTTTTCGCTGAACAATCTATCTATTGCATTATCGTCCAGGTTTTGGAACAGTCCACCCGATGGAGCTGGCGCCCCAGGCTGTGCTGCCGGCGCTGCAGCAACTGCTGGCTGTGGCACGGGAACTGGCATTGGTTGGGATGGGTTCGCCATCGGATTGCCCATTGGGCTCTGTCCCATCGGGCTGTCCCAACCACTTGCTGCTGGAGCTTGCTGTGGCTGCGGTAGTTGTTGCGGTAATGCAAACGGGTTAGGTGGAGGGGTTAATGCTGCAGGTGGAGAATCCCATGGATTTGCTCCTACCGGCTGTGGTGCTTGTGGTTGTACCGGTAGCGGTTGAGGTGGTGCACCCCATCCACCAGCGCCGTTGCCAGACATCGCCGGCGGTGCTGCGGGTTCTGGAGCTTGTCCCCAGGGTGAAGCTGCTTGTTGTGGTGCTGCAGCTGCGGCGGCCGCCGCTGCTTGCTGTTGCTGACGTTCTTGAATTGATACGTCCCACTGGCTCGATGGTTGCGCTTGCGCTGGCGCTGGCGCTTCCGCGTTGTTATTTAGCACATTTCCGAGTCGATCCATGATCGAATCGACAGGCACTGATGCTCCCGGTTGACCTGGCATAGGAGCCATGGGCTGCACTGGTTGCGGTGGAGTTGGTTGTGAGAAGGACGGCGCAGAAGGCATGTCCCAGGCGCCTGAGACTTTAGGCTGTTCCATCGGCTGCGGTGGCGCGGGCGGTTCACCCCACGAGCCGCCCAGACCAGTCGGAGCTGCTGGAGTCGGCTGTGGCGCTGGGCTGTCCCACGAACCGGAAACTTTGGGTTCGGCTGGAATAGCAGTTAATTGATCCGGTGCCTCGTAGACAGGGAAGTTCCATCCGCTCTTGGTCGGAGCAGGGCTGTCAGACGGCAGCAGCGGTTCTTGAGGTTTGACTGGCTGTGGTTGTGGTGTCGCCATTGGTGCAGCAGCGGCAGCTTGTGCTTGACCAAAAGCTGGTTGAGCGAAAGGTGATGGGGGCGTAACAGGTGCCTGCGGAAGGTTCGGACTGCTGTTGTTTCCTTGCTTCATGCGCTCTTGAATAGGGATATCCCAGCGACTCTGTTCGTCTTGCTGAGGCGCGAATGATTGTTGGTTTGGTGCACCTGCAGCCGGTTGTGCTTCTCCACCTCTAGCTTGTGCAGGTGCGCTGCTCAATGCTTCGCCGCTCGGCGCAAATGCTCTCCAGGTGCCGGTTTCGACTTGCTCTGCTTCAAGCGACCAGGCTTGCTGTCTGCCTTTACCTAGTGCTGCAGCCTGTGAACTCGTTTGCTGCGGTTCAGGCACCGCTTGTGGTGCTTGTTGTGCGCCTTGCGACCAGTCGTTGCTGTCGCCCCAGGCTGGTTGAGAGGCATCGGCGCTGGGTTGATCCCAACTGCCGCCAGGCATCGCAGCTGGTTGGTTCCAGCTACCTTGACCAGTAGGTGAGCCTCCGCTCCAACTATCAGTCGGAGCTCCCGCAGGTTCGCCCCAATCTCCTGTCGGTGCTCCACCGCCGCCGAATGGGTCGGCTGATTGAGCTTGCTGTCCGGCTGGTTGACCCCACTGATTGCCAGCTCCAGCAGGAATTTGATTTTCAGGTGAAGAATTCGTGCCCCAAGCATTTTGCGATGTCGCTGATCCCCAGCTGTCGGTGCTCGAACTGCCCCACGGATCAGCGGCTCCACCTTGTGGTGCTGCCGGAGCCGAAGGCGCTGCGCCCCACGGTGAGCTGGCATCAGCGGCGGTGCCTGGTGCTTGTGCTTGCTGCGGGAATCCAGGCGCGCCACCAGGTTGTGGTGCACCACTAGGACCACCAGGTTGACCTGGCATCGATGGCAAGCCGAGCTCACCGAGCTTGATCATGCCTGTTTCCATTACACCAGAGCCAAACTGTGCCTGTGCTTGTTGAGCAGAAAGTGATTTTTGAGCTGGACTTGGACCAGGGTTTGGAGTGCCGCCCCAACTATTAGAAGGTGCGGCAGTCGCTGCTGGTTCATCCCACGCTCCGCCTGCTGGCGGTGGACCCCAATCGGAGTCGCCTTCACCGGCGCTAGCACCCTTCGGAGCTGATGCGTCATTCCAACCGCCCCAAGAATCTGCAGACGGTGCTTGCATATTAGGATTAGAAGTGGCTTGCCCTGGTGCAGCGAAAGGATCGATGCTGCCACCACGCGCTTGTGGTGCCATCTGCTGCGCGCCTTGTTGATTGGCATTGGCGTCAAAATTCCAGTCATCGCGCGACATCGATTGAGCCGCAGCAGCGCCCTGCTGCCCGCCCCAGTTGTTCCCACTTTCAATCGGGGATGGCTTGCCCCATGACCCAAGAACTGTCTGACCTTCTGGCTGTCCACCACCGCTAATCTGCGCCGGTTGAGGTCTGTTGCCGGGAATGTTTGGAGGCGATGCCATGTTTGCCGGAGCGCGGCTTGGCGAGCTTGCTGGGCTGCCCCAACTGTCATCGACAGCGGCTGGTTGTGGTGGCACAGGTGGTGCCATTGCCATTTCTTCTTCTTCGGCTTCAGCCGGTTTTTCTGAAATCTTGCGACGAATCGATTCGGCTAATGTGAGCGGCTGGTCGTCAGTGAGACTGCCTCCTGCTGGGGCGGCGAAACCTAACTTCTCACCCAGTGAGCGGGTCGTCGATTGAGCTTCGCGGTTTTCAACTGGACCCTTAGCTAAAGCGCGCAACCGGTTGGAAGTGCCGCTGTGATCTTCGTCTTTCTGCTTGCCGGTTGGCATAGCCATTTCTTTGCGGGGCGCATCCATGCCCATCCCGGAGCCGTCGGCTCCTGCTTGTGCGCCGCGATTGACGTGAGGAAACTTTGTTTGGCTGCCTCTGTCACCGCCTCGATCGATTGAAGTCGGTAATTCCTTCTCTTTTTTAGCGAACAGTTTAGTGATGAAGCTGAAAGGAGAACTTTTCGGCTGGGGCAATCCTTCCATGATGTTTCGAGCTAATGCTTCAGGTGGGCTGGGTGACATTTCGTCTGGCAACGGCACTTCTTCTGCTGCCATGATCACTTGCTGCAATTGATGATGAAACTTGGCGCAGGATTCGCACGATTCCAGATGAGCACCGACCATGCGCTCGTCTTGCGGCGCAATGTCCATGTCAAATCTTTGTTGGATGAGGAATCGAAAACGACTGCAATTCATTTGTTTACCGGACTCTCTGGGTTAGCCTCGACCTAAGCACTTTACGATCTGAACTCGTGCCCGGAATAACCAAGCCATCACGTTTTCAGGGGTTTGATTGAGAACAGCGCCGATCTGGTCATAGTTTAGTTGGAAGTTGTGGCGCAGTAGAAAAACCTTTTGTTGTTCTTCAGGAAGTGCATTTAGACAACGTTTCACGCGTTGCACCCCGAGAATGATCGTTGTTTCCCAATCCATTTGAGCAGAGCCGTCGGCGCTTGGGTCAGTACGAGGGTTGGTGTTGTTTGGCGTGCTGTATTGCGAATGGTATTCGGCACAAGCATCAACGATGAATTGTGAGAGCCAGTCCCAGATCGCCATCGAAACTTGTTTGGGATTGAGTTGTTTGAGAGCACCAAATGCGTTCTGGAACGCCATGATAGTTAGCTCGTTGGCATGATTTGGGTCGCCGGTTGCCATGTACGCGATTGCGTAGAACCGGTCTTGATACATCCAGACGAAGTCATTGCGCTTAGAGGTGTCACCCTTTTTCAGGTCGACAAGAACAGTCGAAGCTGACTGCTGGTAATTGTTTCGGGTGGGGAGGATAGCCATTGGTTACGAATAAGTCCTTTCGATGTGAATCGAAATGCAGAAAAAACACCCTATCTTGGTTCTACCCACTGGTCATAGGTTGTGCGCAGCACAACCGAAAAAAAAGCAGATCTAATTCCCTGTACCGCAACTTGCCTTTCAAATTTACGTCGAGCAGTAAAACCGCACGAGGTTTCGAACAAGCCACAAACCGCCAAGACGCCTATCTTTCAGTTTACATGATTTAGGGCTAATCAGCTGAGCCAACTGGGTTTTGAATGTCTTTTTTGCCTCCATATTTTTACCGGACAAGCGCATTTGACCGTAACATAGATGTACCACGATCTTCCGATTGCTAAAGGCATCATCAATAATAATAACTATGCCCAATTCAGCCACTTACAAGCTATCAATCACTACCGAAAATTCTTCCAGCCACACCTTGAACTCTGTGGTCATGCAGCCCAGAGTCAGCACCCCGATTGACTTACAGGCTGCTACGTCAAATATCAAGGTGGAATCTGATAGCGATTGTCCGCCCATGCTGCAGACCGTCGTTCGGTACATCTTCACTGAGTTCTTTTCGCTCGCTCATCGAACGGGTTTGTACAACCGGCAAAAGCTGCTCTGGGAGTCTATTGCGCGCATTAATGACGTGGCTGTGCATCGCTTGCAACAAGGTCTGTTTTCCAAGACAAACTTGCCTTACTACGACTTACATTTTCAGGACAGTAAGGGTCGTCCGCTCTTGCTAGCTTGTGTCGCAGAGCCGGAAGCGGTGATGGGCGCAGACGCAGATGGCGAGCGCAAAATGAAAGATGCAGTTAAAGCCCTGCAACAGCGAGCCGAGAAGTTGCGTAGCAAAGGCGGAACATTGTCAGGAGTATTTTTGGTTTATCCAAAGCCGTTTCCTGAGAATGTTTTAAAGATTGTCGAAGACCTAACCGGAGCCTCAGATCCAGTTGGAAAGTTCGAGTCGATTTTGCCCGAACCACTTTTGATACCAATCGATCTTCTTGAGGTCAATTTGGAACAACTGGAAAGTAGTGCTGAAATCAACATGGATGCAATGCGCCTTGTGCATCCAGACCTGGTTGTGAAGGGAAGAGCCAAGTCCTAACGAGCATGTCGCCGTTTTCCAAAACAACTGGGGCGCCGGTTTCCAAACCGGCTCAACCAATCAACTAATGATTTCTAAAGCGGGATATTCCCATGCTTACGAGCCGGTCGCTCAACCCGCTTGTTCTGCTGAACTTGCAAAGCAGCGATGAGCACTTTGCGTGTCTCAGTTGGCAAGATGACGTCGTCGACATAGCCGAGTTCTGCGGACACATACGGATTGGCGAATTGCTCTTTGTATTCCTCGACCAGCTTCTTCGCTTTATCAGTCTGATCGCCTTCTAATTCCTTTCTATATAAGAGATTGACGGCGCCTTGTGCTCCCATGACTGCAATTTCAGCCGTCGGCCAGGCAAAGTTGAAGTCGCCGCCGACATTTTTCGATCCCATAACATCGAAGGCACCACCGTAAGCTTTGCGCGTAATCACAGTCAGCTTCGGAACAGTGGCTTCGCAGTAGGCGTAAAGCAACTTGGCGCCATGTCTGATGATGCCGTTGTGCTCTTGCTTCGTGCCGGGCAAATAGCCAGGTACATCCACGAAGGTGATTACTGGAATGTTGAAAGCATCGCAGAAGCGCACAAACCGAGCGCCTTTAACGGAAGCGTCGATGTCGAGTGTGCCTGCCAATGACTGAGGTTGATTGGCAACGACACCGACCGAGTGTCCGTTCAATCGACAGAACCCTGTGAGCAAATTGGTGGCGAACATCGGTGCGATTTCGAAAAAATCACCGTTGTCGAAGATTCGTTGAATCACCTGGTGCATATCGTAAGGTTTAGATGGATCCGATGGCACGAGCGCATCTAATTCGGCTGCATTTGCCGGCTCGAATGCATCGTCGGCCGATGTTGGAGCTGGTTCCAAATTGTTGCTCGGTAGGTACGACAGCAACTTTCTCGTCAGCCAGAACGAGTCTTCTTCATCGTTTGCCAGAAGCTGAGCCACTCCGCTCTTTTGGTTGTGAACACGAGCACCACCGAGATCTTCGAAGCTCACTTCTTCACCAGTTACGGTGCGCACGATTTCGGGTCCGGTAATGAACATGTAACTTTGATCTGCCACCATGATTGTAAAATCAGTTACGGCAGGGCTGTACACTGCGCCACCCGCGCACGGTCCGTAGATCACAGAAATCTGCGGTATCACACCAGAACAGTTGACGTTGCGATAGAAGATATCTGCGTAACCTGCAAGCGATGCAACACCTTCCTGGATGCGCGCGCCACCACTTTCATTCAAGCCAATAACGGGGCAGCCTGCCTGCTTGGCCAGGTCCATTACTTTGCAAACTTTCTTGGCGAAGACTTCGCCGAGTGCGCCACCAAGGAAGGTGCCGTCGTGTGCGAACAGATAGACCGGACGGCCATCGATCGTTGCTTGCCCTGTCACCACGCCATCTCCCACAACCTTCTTCTTTTCCATGCCGAAGTTGGTGCAGTTATGCAGCGCGTATCTGTCTAATTCTAAAAAGGAGCCTGGATCGACGAGAGCTTCAATGCGCTCGCGAGCCATCATAAATCCCTTCTCTTCCCGCTTCTTCTTCACCGCAGGATCTACCGCTAAACTCTTGTTTCTTCTTTCAATCAGTTGAGCGTTGGGATCTAATTTGGTTTTCTCCATTTCCTTTTTCCTTAGAGCAGTGCGTTTAAACAGGTGTGGACAATCGAAAGATAGATGGTCATTGTGCATACATCGAGAATGCTGGTGATGAACGGTCCGCTCGCGTGTGCAGGTTCAACTCCCAATTTCTCGAACAAGAATGGCATTGATGCACCGATCACTACACCTACGGTCATAGTGACGAAGAGCGAAATTCCAACAACTAGACCGAGATTATGTTGATCTTGATTGAATAGTGAACCGACAATTCCAGTCACAAGTCCACACGTTAAACCCAGCATCATGCCGACTTTGGCTTCGTGGAAAACGTTGCGACGGAAAACTTTCCAGTTAACCTGGTCGAGACCAGAGCCTCGCAAAATGATACAAGTGCTCTGTGTTGCCACAGATCCCGTCACCCCGGAGAGCAGTGGCATGAACGATGCTGCTGCAATTGTCTGCCTGATCACGTCGTCGAAGTGAGTGATTACTGTCGCTGATCCTGATTCAATCAATAGCGTCACAAGTAGCCAGGGCAGCCGAGCCTGGAAGGCGCGACTGACATTGTAAGTGAGCACTTCGCCTTCTTCTGCACCGGACGGATTGATACCAGACGACTGATAAATGTCTTCGGTCGCTTCTTCTTGCAAAACGTCGATGACGTCGTCAGCGGTGATGATACCTCGCAATCGTCCCTGAGCGTCGACAACCGGCAAGGTCATAAGGTCATATCGACTCAGCTTTTCAGCAGCATCTTCCTGGTCGGTCGCGGTGGTTACTTTGATCACGTTGTCGTCCATGCAACCCTCGACGAGAGCTTCAGGATCGGCAGTGAACAATTCTTTCAATGTTACGTGACCGACAAGCATTTCGCCTTCGTCGACTACGTACACGTCGTAAATTTCTTCTTCCAACAACTCGTACTTTTCGCGCAGGTACGCAAGAGCCTGTTCAACAGTCATCTTCGCGTCGAGGGCGAGGTAGTCGGTTGACATGATGCCGCCGGCAGAGTCATCTTTGAACGACATCAATTCTTGAATGTCTTCTGCAGCTTCCACGTCAGTCATCTGCAAAATGATGGCGTTAGCTCGTTCTCGAGGCAATTCTGCAAGCAAGTCTACTGCGTCATCGGGAGACATTTTGGAGATGATCGGAACAACTCCAATTTCGCCAAGCCCATGCAAAAGATCTCGCTGATCTTCGAGTTCAAGTTCGGATAAAACAGCAGACGCGTTGTCGAGATCGAGCAATCGAAAGCAAGATAGTCTGTGAGGTGGATCCATCTCTGAAAAGCACTCAGCCAGGTCTGCCGGATGTTGCTCATTGAGCAACATTCGTAACTGTTGACGCTCGCCTTTGTCGACAAGCCTCGTCAACTCTTCAGGAGCTAGTGCCTGTGCTTCCGTCATGTGGATTCCCTGATCTGCAAACCGAGGCGCCAGCGCGCATCGCTACCAATGATAACCTTAGCAAGCCTAAGAAGAGGTTATAAGACCATATCTCTAATATATTTAGATACTTCGCATGTACAGTCGTTGAGACGCAACCTTTCTTGCCTTGCCAAGCACGATCACTTACTGCACTATATTTAGTGCAGATCAAGGAGCTACGTCTAGTTCATTTGCTTGATGTACTGGAGGCAGTGGGGAAACGCATTCCCCAGCCCCTCAGATTCTCCAGACCCGCTAGCCTCTGAAAATAGCTCGGCAAAAAGTTCTGAAGGACCGGCTTCGTCTGCCTGGGTGTAATAGTAAAACCGGTTGCGCAGCTCGTTTGTGAGGCGATGCGAATCTTCTTCATATGCTTTTTTGAAGTCGGACGAGCTCGATCGATACTCGTAGTGATCTACTGCATGTCCGAACTCGTGCAACACGGTGCCCATGATCCAGACATTTTCTTGAAATGGACTGTTGCCTAAAGATGCTTTTTCTGCCACGTAAATTGTTTTTGTGCTGGGCATGAAAAGTCCGGGACAGTTTTGATATGTGCCTCCATGCAAATAACCGCGCGGCTTTTCCGTCGCGAATTGTGGATGTGCATCAACGATGGTCGGCGCAATTACAACCGTGAGTCCCCATTTTGATAGCTCGTTGCGACGGGTTTCCGGAATTCGGTGCAATGCTTGAAGAACGCGATTGTAAGCGGGCTCTGAGCTGGCAGATTTACGAAATATCGAAATCATTTCCTGGTCTGTCTTATCCGGTTTTATGGCAGTATTAAGAGCGGGAGCTGGATTTGCATTGACCGTCTTTTGCTCGTTAGCCACGCCGAAACGAGGACGAACACCACTTCCTTGAACTGCTTCACTGCGAAGCAACGAACACGAATAATCTTTGCCGCCGCGGCGTATCACTAAGGAAACAGCAGTGCCGACAACGCCTCGAATGGCTTTTACAACCGCATCACCTTTTAGAGACGAGGTTGGATAGTTGTTGACGGACACAATCAAATCTCCTCTAAGAATGCGCGCCTTCGCAGCAGGAGAATCTGCCAGCACTTCCTTGACTTCGTTACCATCTAAGAGAAGACCGATGTAGCCGATCAACCCGCCTTTGGATCCGCTAGCTGGTGGCTTGAGCACCACCGCTGGTGTTTTCTGGGACTCTGACGCCTGGCAGTCTGCCGCATTTGCTGGTGCAAACATGGTCACGAAGCAACAGACCGCATAAGCCGAACAGACTGCGTAAATCGTTTTAATAAGGCTGAATTCGTCGATCAATCTTCCAAATATCCAACCAACTTAGATGACCAAGCGGGCTGGCGGAGCTTTCTAAACGCTTTGTGCTCGATTTGTCTGACACGTTCACGGGTGATGTTGAACAAACGTCCAACTTCTTCCAGCGTTCTTTGCCGTCCGTCTTCGAGTCCATAACGCAAGTGCATTATGTCGCGTTCGCGTGGCGTAAGTTGGCTCAACATGCGGTTGAGGTCTTCGCGCATCAATTCTTCTTCTGTAGTTGAATCTGGTCGAGCTGATTCGTTGTCTTCGATCAGGTCTCCGAGATATGTCTCTTCATCTCTGTTTAGAGGCATCTCCATCGAGACCGGTTCGCGATCAGCTTGAATAATTTCTTGGATTTTGTTGACAGGCAATTCCATCGCCGTCGAAAGCTCAGCTTCGTTCGGCTTCCGGCCTAACTCTTGAGCTAGCCGTGCGCTTGTCTTTTTCAGTTTGTTGATCGATTCCACCATGTGCACAGGCACTCGGATGGTGCGAGATTTATCAGCCAGTCCTCGGCTGATCGCTTGTCTGATCCACCACGTTGCATATGTGCTGAATTTGAAACCTTTAGTATGATCGAACTTTTCTGCTGCTCGAATCAGTCCCAGGTTTCCTTCTTGTATCAAATCTTGGAAGGGCAGTCCGCGATTGACATATTTTTTTGCGATTGAAATTACTAGTCGCAGGTTCGCTTGAATCAGCTTCTTTTTCGCGTCAAGGTCGCCCTTGGCGATGCGTCGAGCCAGCTCGATTTCTTCGTCTGGTTTGATCATTTTTACGCGACCGATCTCGCGTAAATACAGACGTACTGAATCTTCCGTGAAGCCTTCGCTGGGTGATGCCACCTCAACTTCTGGCTCTTCAGCATCATCAGCTACAGCCGCTTCCTCTTCGAAAGGGCTTGTTTCTGACCATTCGTCTGCTAGTTCTTCCCGTACCTTTGAAGCCAACGTCCTGAACCCCGATAGTAAAATCTTGGATGTAACCTACTCCGTATTTACCCAGTTCACCAACTTCTCTGTCAGTCAAGATGTAGATTAAGTTTTGTAAAATTCGCTAAATCTGATGTAGAGTAAGGCGTTGGGGTGGGTGGCGCGTCTATGATGAAAGTAGTGACGCGCAATTTACTACACTGACCAACGAAGTATCCCACAGTCGACTAGAAAATCCGGCAGTGATGTTTACGGTTAAGGACGTATGTTAGAAGGCAATTTCAGAGACGTAAGTCTGCCAGGTCTATTGCAGTTTCTGGCTACTGAAATAAACAAAAGCTATCGTGTCAAAGTCACATCGAACAATCACGCTGGTGAGATCTTCGTGTGCAAGGGCGCCGTAACCGCGTCCAGCTATGGTCTGCTGGAAGGCGAAGATGCGCTCTGCGAGTTTTTATCTTGGAAAGATGGATCTTTCGGAGTTGAACTCCTCAATCCGCAGATAGAGATCAAGAGAAACCTTCAATCCCAAATTCATCCGACTTCGACGTTTGCCGACCAGAGCTCTTTCTTGAACGAGCAAAATGTCGGATTGAATTCTGTCCTGGTGGCTTCGAAGGCATTCGGTACTGCTGAGTGGCAAGAAACTATTCAGCAGCAACCGCTTGAGCGCGACGATTTCATGGTGCTCGGTTGGTTTGCTGCCGGGCGGTCCATGCGGCAAGCCTCGCGCGAGTTCAATTTTGACCTTGTCAAATCAACAGGCATATTATTTAGATTGGTGGCAACGAAATCGATTTTGGTGTTACGCCCGGGCAGCAAAGACGCAAAAGAGCCGGGCATGGAACCTGATGACGCGAGAGAGATCGCAGCGGCGGTGCAAAGATTTCTCACGACTGGAGGGCAAGAAGCTGCTGCCGCCAGTGTTGCTCACGAGGCTGCACGTGCTTTAGCGCAGGAAGCGAACAATGCGGTTGCACAAGATGCGTTCGTCAGCACATCGTTCAAAACTGATTTGCCACCGCGCACGATACCGCAAGCTGTAGTCACTAACAGAGATGATATGGCGCAAGTAAGGGCTTCGATGGAAGCCAGGCTGCGTGCTCGGAAGGTTCGAGCTACATATTCTGGACCTGCTTTTAGTCCAGAGCAAGTACACGATTTGACGGCGCAAACAACTACTGGTCCTCAACATGCAATTCCTGATCCAAGGCAGCAAACCGCCCAACAAACAGCTCCGCAGACTGCACAACCGACTCAACAAAATTCACAGTCTACACCACAAACAACAGTTCCAAATCCGTCAGCCGTGACTCTACCGCCGGTGCCATTGCGAGATTTGCTGGCATCGCAAGCCGAGAGCAAGCGTGCACTGGAAGAAGCTATCGTGGCTCTAAATGACTATGCCGACTACAACAATCGGGGCGAGCCCAAGCCCGCACCACCCGAGGTGCCCAAGGTTGTTCAACCTGAGTTGACACCACCACCGATAGTTGAACCGGGCGACACAGTCGTTCCCCGCCCTGAGCTTCCGCCGCTTGTCACTAACAATGCTTTTGCCAAGTTGGTCACAGACGAGGCAGAAATTGCGGCGCTGGAAGAAGCTTCAAGGCTCAAGACTGCTAGTCTGCCTCTGGTTAGCATGGATATTGAACGATTGTTACTAGCTACTTTCAAACAGACTCAGTTTGGAAAGCTGGCATTGACCAACCCTTCTTTAGACCATTTGCGCCGCCAGACTTTGATCGATGTAGAGGCGGGTAAGTCGTTGACTGTCGTAATGAGTGAAGGTAATAGACCACCTGCTGCCGTTCTCTCTTCCTATAGATATTGTTTGGACCGCGGGTACATCGAATCGGCGGACCCAGTCGTTTCCTTGACTGCTGATTTGTTACTTGGGCGAGTCGAGTTGGATCAGTATCTTTTGCAGCGGCGCAGAATCACAGGCGATGAATTGCGTGAACTGACCGGTTTGGCCAAGAAACAGGGCGAAAAGCTAAGTGAGCTTTTCCTTCAAAATGGTTACGTGACTGAAGAGGATATCGATACATTGACGCGAGAACAGAAGCGTTTTGCCTTCAAATAGTGGTATATTCTCCCTTCAATATTGAATTCAAGTCGATGTAAGGAGGTCACCGTGACCAATAAGTACAATGCTCGCGAGAAGAAAAAGCGCCGTCTAGCCAAAGTAGAGCGCAAGAAAGAACTCGTGAAACAAACAATCGCAAACCATGCCAAGTCGCGCGAAGGTCGCAACTAAAAGTTGGCTTCGGCGGTAAACACAAAGCGAATAATGTCCGGTATGCGACCCACGGGGCGCCTGCATCTGGGGCATTATTTTGGCGCTTTAACAAATTGGATCGAGTTTCAAAGCAAATACGAGTCTTATTTCTCCATCGTCGACTGGCATGCGTTGACGACGAAGGCTAATACGCGCGAAGTTCAGGCTCAAATCTGGGAAATCGCACTCGATTGGTTGGCCGTAGGTATCGATCCCGAGCAATCAACTATATATGTTCAGTCTGCGGTTCCGGAAATCGCCGAGCTGCATCTTCTATTCTCGATGATGACTCCGCAAAATTGGGTCGAACGAGAGCCAACACTGAAAGACATGGTCAAGATGCTGGCGGCCAATGAGGCTGAGGCACTCGAGAAAGTGACTTACGGTTTGTTCGGCTATCCGATTTTGATGACGGCAGATATTTTGACATTCAAAGGTGAGTTGGTGCCGGTCGGTAAGGACCAGGAGTCACATCTCGAGTTCTCTCGTGATATCGCCCGAAAGTTCAACAATACTTATGGCGTTAGCTACTTCCCTGAGCCCAAGCCAGAATTCACGACTACGCCATTGCTAAAGGGCGTGGATGGTTTGAAGATGGGCAAGTCATATGGCAATGACATCAAAATTGCTGATACCGCTGCTGATACCGAAAAGAAAGTGAAGCAGATGGTAACAGACAGAACTCGCATCGCGAAGTCTGACCCCGGCCATGTCGACATTTGCGAAGTGCCGTGGCCAATGTATAAAGTCTTTGCCGATAAACCAATGCTGGAGACAGTTAAGAAGGAATGCGAGAACGCTGAGATCGGTTGCGTTCAATGCAAATCACGACTTGCCGTCATCATCAATGAGAGATTTGCGCCGTTTAGAGAGCGTCGCGAATCGCTGGCAAAAGATCCCGACAAAGTTAGAAAGCTCCTTGAGCATGGAAACGTAAAAGCACGGAAAGTGGCGAAACAAACGCTTCATGAAGTGCGTGAAATTATGGGCATGGTCAATTGGGAATCTCTGACGTAACTGTTTGCGGTGTGAACTGTATGCAAGCAGAACCGACGATGAACGAAAATTCCAAGTTGCATTCCTGGAAGAATCGCTTGCAGCAGCTGCAATGTTGGCTAGTAATAGCTTATGCGGCCAGCCTGTCGCTGCCTATTACCGTGCCGTGGATAATTCTCACCGTCGGCATTATTGTTGCAGTGGTTCAATTACTGATAAACGTCAAGCTGAAATCATTCAAGTTTGAGATGCCGCCCTTAACTGTGCCGATTGCGTGCTTGACGGTCGTCTATTTTGTCTCGGGATTGTTCAACGGTGAGCCAAATGCTGGACTTGCTGGCGGGCTAAAAGAGGCTCTTGCCTCGGTTGGCGTCATGCGAACTTTTCTGGTTTATTTCTGGGCATATTTCGCTATTCATGATTCCAAAGAACTCAAGGCGAAAATAGTGCCATCACTGCTGGTGCTTGGTGCGCTGGGCGGTATTGCCGCAATGATCGAACACCAGTTTCAATTGCATATCAGTTCGTTCAAGTATTTGCAGGGAACTGGCTTCCTCAGCGGTCCTATGGCATTTGCTGGTGTGATGCAAATGTTGAGTCTGCTCTCCATCTCTTTGTGGCTGACTGGAGCTTACGATCAATTAGCTGGTCGATTTAAAGAGAAGTTGATTTTCATTCCGATCGCTATCGGAAATATATTGGGACTGTTGTTTGCATTCGAGCGCAGCGCCTGGTTTGGGTTCGGTGTAGGAGCGATGCTAGTGGCTGGCTTCGTTTCGCGCAAATTGCTTATGCGAGTTGTCGCCCTGGGATTGGTCGTTTGTGTTGTCGGCTGGTTTGCACTACCGGCGGTGCAGGCGCGAATGGGTGGAATTCTCAGAGGTGAGCAAGAAGAGAGTTCCAGACAGCGTATGGAAGTTTGGATGAGCGCGATCAATCAATATAAGTCATCAACCGTCGATACACTATACAAGAGTGAAATTATTGGGGTCGGACCTAGGAAATTTTCGCCTGTGAAAATTCAAGGTCCAAACAAACAGGAGCTCGATCATGCGCACAGCAATTATTTACAGAGCCTGACTACAACTGGATTGATCGGGTTCGTTGTCTACATGTGGCTTTGTTTGGCTAGTTTGAAATTGGCCTGGCAGAACGTGAAAAAAGCACGAGTTGATGACGTGCTCGATAAAAGTATCGGTCTCGGTATTCTCGGTGGCACACTCTCACTCATGCTTGCCGGAATTTTCGAATACAACTTTGGTACAGGTAACGTCAGGCTGGCCCAGTGGTTCTTACTGGCCATGCTCACCGCGCAGCAATCCTGGTCGCGTTTCGTTCGCGCAAAGTAAATAAAGTTTCTTGCAAGCTATGCGTGGTATAGTCCTTCACTGTTTTGCGTCGACTCAGTCGGAGGATGAATGACAAAAGGCTTCTTGTTTTCGCTGGTTTGTTTAACTATGACCCTTCCTCTGCCAGCTCCGGTTGGAGCTCAAACCACGGCTGAAGATTCTGAAAAACCTGCTGCAGTTGGTAAAAAACTTCCCCCAGGCATGATGTTTGCGCCAGGTCACGTTTTGCCTATTCGTAAGCCAATCAATACACATGTTGGTCCGAAGCATCGAGTCGGTGAATTGGTTTTGCCAGTTCCCGATAATTCACTCTGGTTTCGCTATTACAAGGCTGGCGAGTCTGCCAGCTTTAGCGGAAATAAAACGCTTGCCCACAAATATTGGATGGCAAGTTTGGCCGAACTTGAAAAGGTCAAACCTAATCCTGACGATGATTTGATGAGCGTTAAACTTTCGGCTCTGGAGCAGGCGCTGACCTACTCGTATCCCGCTGATTGGAGCAAAGAGACACAAGCTGCGGCGGAAATAGCAAAACGTCGAGACGAGCAAGTTTCAGTACTGGAAAAGATGGCTCTAGTAAATCGTCGACTGGTGCCGAAAGACACTTTGCTTTGTCAAAAGTCTTATGAAAGATATGACATCGCAAAAAAATCATGGGAAAAAGCGGCGGCTGAATCGAAAACATCTACTTCGAGCGGAACCACCCAGTAGTTCAGTCGTCAGCGAAATCTGTCAGTTAGCGCGAAATTGTTCTCAGGTGAATGTGTCTACCAGCATCCGTCACTATTGCCAAAAAACAGCCAGGTACTCTGGTCGCATAAAAACCGCAATCGCTGTTGGCGCAAGCTCAACCGTGGTATAGTACTGAACCTTCACACTGGAATCCCGATAGACGATAGTCGACAAGAAATGAGGAACTCTGGATGCGTTTAAATAAGATCACTGCCACCGTTTTAAGTTCGTTAACTGCCCTTGTCTCTTTAGTTAGCACCGCAAGTGGTGCGCAAGCTTCCAAGCAGATTAGCGGTGTCGCAATTCCTGGTCCTTCAACCAGAGCAACCAGTGTTTTTAGAAGTGTAGAGCCCGCTTATGAACTTTATCCATCGTACTTAGTCAATACTGCAAACACAGGTAGATTCGGTGCTGGTGTCAACTTGCCGGCTTTGTATAACGGCAATGGTATTGTGCCCAACCTGGGTAATTTCCAGAACTTTCAAATCTATTACGCAGTGCCGAACAAAGGACCTTCGGCTGGAAATGGGCTGCAGGTTGTTATCCAAACCGCAGACGGGTTCAGTCGAGTCTCGAATCCAAGTTCTATCTTTGTTGGACCGCTAAAGAACAACTACTACGTCTATCGTATCGAGTTGGTTCCAAGCGATTTCTCACCATCTTTTACCGCCAAAGTTCTCAGAACCGCGTCTGTTCGATACAGCGGCACCATCGGACCGATCCACTTCTTCTTCCCCGAAATTATCGGAGAACAAGATTTCATCAGATGGTTTGACTGGAATTACAAAACTAACGCAGATACACGATACAACAATCAATAAAACCTAAGTTCGCACAAAAAATAAAATGAGGTCCCCCGGATGCAATTTAAACGAATTCTTTCAACTTTTCTCGGTGCGCTCACGGCTGTAGGTTGTATTGCCGCCACTGCCAGTGGTGCACAAGCCTCAAAGCTTGTCAGCGGAGTCGCGTTTCCTGGTGGCAGCACCAAAGGCAGCAGTGTTTTCTTATCGAGTGACCCGGTCTACGGACCAGGGTATAGCTACCCAACGTATCTGATCAATACACTGAAAACAGGAAAAGTTGGTTCTGGATACAATCTTCCGACAATCAACAACGGCAATGACATTTTGCCAAATGTCGGCAAGTTTAGAGAGTTTGCGCTCTATTACGATGTGCCTAACTTGGGACCCGCAGCTGACTCTGGACTGCAGGTCGTTATCCAGACAGCAGATGGATTCTCCAGAATTGCCAGCCCCATCTCCAACTTGTACAACTCTGACAATGGGTTTTATACCTATCAGATAGACTTGTTGCCAGGTGATTTCTCACCAGCTTTCAGCCCCGATCAAGTAGTGCTTCGAACTGCATCAGTTCGCTACACCGGTTCAATTGGTCCGATTTACATGTTCTATCCAGTTGTTGTCGGTAAAAATTCTACACTCGAGAATTTCGACTTCAATTTTAAAACAACACCGGATTCACAGTTCAACAACGGCAATTAATTAGCTATCTGATCAATCGGTCTAGCGGAGCGGGTCTACCGCTCCGTTTTGCTGCGGCATAGGCGGCGCTACAGCCGAGATCAGTTCATCCACCATGGCTGCTGTTTTAATGCGCTCTCCTGGCGTTTTTTTCAGCATGTTTGAGATGCAGTTTTCCAACTGCTCTGGAAAGTTCAGTTGCGGGGCGCGTTCTGCCAGTGTCGGTGCTTTGTCGTAGGCGTGTTGCGTGAATATCTCCATAGCGCTCTTGCCTGAGAAAACTCGCTCACCCGTGAGAGCCTCGAACATCACGCAGCCTAGCGAGTAAATATCTGTACGTTCGTCCAGAACTTGTCCTGTGCACTGCTCTGGTGACATGTATGGTGCTGTACCAGATACTGTGCCTTCCGAAGTCTTCGAGTCAGTCATCTTTTTGTCGACTTCTGTAGATTTTGCAAGACCGAAATCTACGAGCTTTGCTTCCAGCACACCATCACGGTTTCGCACGAGGATGTTGCTCGGTTTTATATCGCAGTGAATGATGTTGTGAGAATGAGCAGCACTGAGTGCTTTGCAAATTTGCGAAAATATTGCGCAGAATTCTGCTGGTGTCAGATGATGTTGCTTGGTCAAAATGTCTCGCAAATTTTCGCCTTCGAAAAGTTCCATGATCAGGTATGGTTCTTGCTGAGAAGAAATCCCGAAATCGTACAATCGGATGATATTTTCGTGATCCAAACATGCGATAGACATGGCTTCCTTGCGGAAACTCTGCATAACAATTGGGTCCGACAGTAAATTCCGGTGCATCAATTTCAGTGCCACCGGGCGCGCCATCATCACATGCTCTGCCGCGTACACTTTCCCTGCGCCGCCTACCCCAAGTTGTTTATCGATGCGATATTTGTTTTCGAACATCTGACCGACATGAAGCGTTTTAGTTACCGGCGCGATTGCTTCTTGTACCGCTTCACCGAGCACTTGTCGCATCGGATGCAACTTGCTGTACGAGCGTAGTAAGCCACGCACTGCCGCAGCTACAGCATCTTCGCTAGTGCCGAGCGAGTCGGCGATCTGTTTGTTATCCATACCGTCACGAATGAACTTCAATATTTGTAGTTCAACTGGTGACAAATTATTTTCTGTCTTTGTGTTTGTTTGGTTGTCTCTTACCAGGCGGTCTGCCACTGCCGGGTCGATTGAAATATTTCCGCGCATGACTGTGTCAATTGCATTTGTGATTTGATCGATCGATCTGTTCTTTAGAAGATAACCTTCAGCGCCGATAGATAGAGCTGCTGTGACAACTTCGGATGTGCCGAAAGATGTGAACATGATGATCCTCGTATCAGGCAAGTGGTGCTTTATGCGAGCCGAAGCTTCGATACCATCCATGCCTGGTATGACAACATCCATAATGACGACGTCGGGTCTGGTCAGAAGCACCGACGCCACCGCATCGACGCCATTGTTTGCCTCACCTACAATTTCGTAGCGCCCCAAATCGCCAAGAGCCATCTTGATGCCCGCTAGTGTCAGGGGCTGGTCCTCAACGAGGAAAATTCTAGGTTTTTTCTCGGTCGGCAAACTGGACATGTACGCGCAGGCTTGATAGGCCAAATTATGTGCTGTGGAACGATTCTGATTCATTTTACTAAGCTTATTGGGTTGCTAACTGTAAGACTCTCAGGATTCCCCGAAGTTTCCGCTCATAATGCTCTAGTTAAGGGCATCGAGACGGGCGATGAGCGTTAGGAGTGCAAGTCGTCAGTTGGAAGCTAAACAGGCACTCTATCTCTGTTTGGCTACCTTTTTGTTAAAATCTCCGTGAATTCCCTTCCTGCAAGCCTGCACACGCCCGACAAACTCAGCTTTTAAGACTTTTATACGTGCGTCTTAATCCAGGCTTTTGACTGGAATCGCCACGCTGTGAGCAATCCCATTACAATGCACGAGCTGGACATGGCCAGCCATGCCCCTACAGGTCCCATGTTGAGCGTTATTACCAGATACCAGGCGAGCGGTAAGCGGAGAACCCAGTTAGTGAATAGCGTAATCCACATGGGCGTCTTGGTGTCGCCAGCGCCCTGCAATCCGCCGCTGAGCACCATCCCCAGTGCCAGGAACGGTTCGCAAAACGCGTTGATTTTGAGGTAATCAGCGGTGTACAGAACTGTGTGAGGGTCGGCACTCATTTTATTTGCCAGTGCATTTGAGAAGACGAACATGCAGGTGCCCATGAAGCAATTCAATCCTACGCCGATGGCAGCAACATGCCAGCCTGCTTTGATGGCACGGTCGAACTGTTTGGCTCCCAGATTCTGACCGACGATTGATGACACTGCCATGCTAAGGGCCATCAGGGGCATGAATACGAGACCTTCCAGGCGCATACCTATGCTCCACGATGCCAGTGACTCAGTTGGATGTTGCCCCCTTGCGAGAATAAAGAAAAGTGCAAAGACGCTCATGGCCCAAGCCAAACGCTGCAGCCCTGACGGCACGCCCACTTTCACAACTCGTTTAAGAATTTCGAAGTTGAGGTTGAACATCTCTATCAGACTCTCACTCAATCTCGCAGATTTTGCTAGAAAACCAACCGCGAGCAAGCTACCCAAACAACTTGCGAGCACGCCGGATATTGCAATTCCACGTACGCCGAGGTTGGGAATTGGCCAACCGTACTTTATTGTCAAAATATCGCCGATTATGTTGACCGTTGTCATAATGACCACGATTATCAACGGTGTTTTTGTGTCTCCCAGTGCTCTGAATGCGGCGTTGATGATTGCGGTGATGCTAAACGGGATTAGATAAAAACTGTAGACAAGCAAATATGTGGTGCTCTGTGCAACCACATCTGGTGCTCTGCTGAAGAAGCTCACTCCGAATTTAGCGAATATTAGGGACAAAAAAGTAAGTAACAGTCCAACCAGGACTGACAGCGTAATCGATTGCGCTGTTACTCGAAGAACTTCCTGGTGGTCAGAAGCCCCAGCAGCCCGTGAAACTAACGCCGTCGTTCCGACTCCAGTCGCCATGATGAAGATCATGTACAGAAATAAAACCTGTTCTGAAATTCCCACCGCTGCTTGTTGAGCTGGGCCAAGTAGGCCCGCAACCCAAATGTCAGCCAGACCGACTAACGAGCTGCAGATAGTCGTAAGCATAAGCGGCCACGACATCATCCAGATAGCTTTCCACAGGCTGCCTTCAGTCAGGATGCCGTCTTTGTTTTTGCTGTCGCTTTTGTTGGCGTCCGTCTGCGAACTCGGCATGCACCATGACTTCCATGACCACCTTGCTTAGTTTAACTTGAATCGACGCAGCAAGTGCCACCAATTGCATTGGAACTTCCATCCATAGTGCAAGAAATATGCGCGCCAGTGGTTTTCCGGCAAAAGATCGCACTTGGCCAGATAATCCATAAACTGCAGGACATCGGCAGTTTGACCCGGACCCGGAATTGGATGAATTTCAGAGTATTCGTTGAACAACTCCGTGAAACTGGATCCAAGAGCAGCTGCGATGCAGGGATGCGCGTGCTCTAAAGTTCGAAGTCGTTTTTGTTGAAGACTTATCGCCGTCAATTGCAGTCGTTCTGAGTCGAACCCCGCTAGCTGCGAGTGCGCAGTTAACGCCTGCATTAGCGCAGTTTGCTGAGCAGCCAATTTTGCCCGCGCACATGATAGCTTTGAGCGCTGTTGAGCTGCTCCCTTAGCTAGCATGTGAAAGCCTCGTTTGTTCAGATATTTGCTTGATCACATCAAGTTCATGATTCAATTCCTGGTCCAGGTTTGCCGGAAAAATTCCGTCTCGTTCGAGCAGCACGCGTGGAGACCCGGCGGTAGTGCAGACCTTTTGCAACAGGTGGAGAACAGGGTTCTTGATTGAGTGACAATGAGTATCGTGATAAAGCTGACCTTTGAAAATTCCACCAGCAACGTGAACATAGGCCAACTTTTCATAAGGTAACTTTTTTAAATAGTCGTCGACATCAAATTTGTGGTTGGTTGCATTCGCAAATAGATTCGCAACGTCTAGCAGCAAGGAAACTCCCGTTCGAGAGACAACTTCAGCCAGAAATGTTGCTTCATCCATTTCATTATTTGGCCACTCAAATAATGTCGCGATGTTTTCTATTGCAAGCGGAACGCTCAGTGCTTCCTGGGCAATCAAAATGTTTTCCACTACGATTTCCAGGTTCTCTTGTGTCCGTTGAATCGGTAACAAATGCCCTGATTCAAATCCACCAGCTTTTACAAACGCCAGGTGTTCACTGACGAGCGGGCTGTTGTGCTGTCTTGCCAATCCATTCAAATGTGCGAGCGATGCACGATTTGGTGTTTCTGAACCGCCAACATTTAGTGTTGTTCCGTGAACAATCACTTCCACGCCTCGGTTGATCAACTGTTTAATTGGAACGATTGGCTTTAGCGTCGATGAAAAATCTTCGGCCAGTATCTCGACAAATCCAATGTCTTTGCGTTTGTGGATCATCCAAGCTAGCTCTGGTCTCCATCCAATTCCTAACATGTTTTCTTAACCTCCGCAGCCGCCGCATCCGCCACCACACCCGCCACCACCGCAACTAGAACCACAACCGCTACTGCTAGAGCAGCTGCTGCCGCTGGTTCTCACCGGCCCCGCGAATGCAGGTCTCATTGATACGAGAAGCGGCGATGTGAGCAGCACCGCAGTGCCGAAGAGACCAGTTGCCATGGCCAGTTCGTTGCTCGACCCTCCGTCGCCGTATTTAACGCTGTATTCGAGGGCTCGATTTTCTTCCTGCAGGTATGCTACTGCGGCATCGCCTCGCGATGTGCGCACGCACGATTGACGAATGAAATAGACCGCAGCTGCTAGTCCGACCAGGCACAGGAGAACGAGAAATCCAACTGGTTTGTGCCTTTCCATTCCAAACAGAACTTTCGGCACTCCCAGAACCTCAATTGGTCCAAGAACCATTAGCGCGCAGATCACACGTAGCGCTGCGGTTCTCGTATCGCTCAATATAAGTCCGGCTTCGATTAGTTTGGGTCGAATGTTATTTGAAACTGGTGTGACGTACTTGTAAAAGTCAGCCACATAATTGATTGTATGATTGCGCGCTGCCTGGAATACAGAGCGTTCAATCGGATCTGCATCTTTCGGCAGCTCGTTCTTTATCGTAATCGTTGCACGTGAACCAGAGATGCTCAGCACATCGGAAGCTAATAGTTTTGCGGCTGCCGCGTCTACAACTCTTCTATCTCCGCCGCTTAAATAAGCCGCGTCGTATGCGCTCAGTTCGATGTCTCTGTACTCTCCACTGGTGACTTTCAATGCGTATCGCGTCGCCATCGCACCGAAGATGGTACCGAGTGTGACAGGGATGTACAGTGCTAAAAACTGTGATCCAATCAAATCAAATTCGTTCATGCTTAAACCTCATTTCCTTGTCGGACATAAGAGGCGTTCGCGTCTGCGCCTTGTGCGCACACCTTGCGCCTAGACTGCTTGAGACTAAATTTGAGAACTCTTGTGCGGTGCCTCTCGCTGGCATCCTGTCCGTTTTTCTTCTTTTCTTTTGTGCTTTTATACTAATCTTCCGGCGGTTATGAAGTAGTTAAGACGCAGGTTATTTAAGCTTTTGTGCATCTTTCTAACCCATTTTCAGCCCTACCTTTGGTATATATGTAGCGACGGTTTCGGGCGGAGAGCAAGATAATGCCTAATTTGAGAAGCAGTGTTTACGGTTGGAAGTCTGTTTGGATGGACCTGGCTGATGAAGCTAAAGGTGACTTCCTGGAAGAGAACAACGTCGCCAGAGTGCGCGTGCCAATGACACCGTGGACTGTCACCTTCGAAATGCACAGCAAAGGCAAGAATCACTCGAAGATTTTGCTCCCATTCGAAGCAAAGACTGATTTTGAATTCGAAATCTATAACCGCAATTGGGTTGCCGACGCACAAAAGAAATTTGGCTTGCAAGATATTATTGTCGGTTACGAAGATTTTGACCGCGACTTCATCATCAAAGGCAACGACGAGAGTAAAGTTAAGAAGCTCTACTCGTCAGAAACTCTGCGCGAAATGATTCAATTGCAGAAGGCTGTTCGTTTGGGCATCCAAACCAAAGGCGCACTCAAACAGTACGGACAAGTTCCACCGGGCATTCACGTTCTTGCTTTCGAAGAAGACGATGCAATCAACAGTTTCGACCGGCTGATTTCACTGTTGGAGTTGTTCAGAGCTTCGATGACACAGTTGTGTGAAATGGGTGTTGCTTCAACTGCCGACCCTAGATTCCAGATCTAGTTGCACCAGATATGGTGCGAGCCGGCTAAAGCCGAGTCCCTTGCCGGCTGAAGCCAGCGCTCCAACTCAACCCTTAAACGGGATAGAGCCTGAGCATGTGTCGCCTTCTTGCGCGCCGTCTTCCCATTCCTTGAGTTGCTTGGTGCGGTTGTTCGTCAGCTCGATCATCTTCTTCAATTTGAAAGCTTCAGAGCCTCCGCTCAGTCCATAGACTTCTGAATCAGTGTTTCGAAATGCGATCCATGTCACTTCAGCGTCAGTCAAATTCTTTTTGAACGTTGGACCCGTCTTCTTATCCCTGGCGGCAGGACCAGTTTTCACTTTGACGTACATTTCGTTCAGCTTTTTATCTGCCTTCTCATACTCTTTTTGCAACGACGCAACGTCGCCCTTGCCAGTCGCTTTGGACCAGTCATTCAACTCCTGCAGTCTGGCGTTGTACATATCCTCGCGGATATTACCGATGCAGAGCCCTTCTATGCTGCCGTAAAGCTCGCGATCATCCCCACCTTTTGGCACAGGAAACCGTTCTTTTATATGCGCTGCTATGTAGTTGTCGTAAAGCTCTTGCGCTTCATCCATTTTTGTTTTGAAGCCCTTCACCTTGGAGTATTTGGTCGAGAGGGTCCTGACGCACTTGATCGTTTTCTTTTTGACAGCGTCGGCTTTGTTACCTGCGTCCTGATTGATTTCCAGTTGAGTTTGACCGTGCGCCTGCGCTGTGCAGAAGAATGCCAGACAGATCAACGACGCTGCTTTTACTTTCACGACAACTCCTAATTGAACGCAACCCATTTCAATTGAAACAGGTACGAGTTTACTACGACCCACGCGGTGAAATCGTGAAATTGCCAAGCCTGATCGGGAATCTCACAGACTCTTATCCTGGCTTTGAAATTGTGGACTGTGTCAGGAAATCGACGCTTTAACTTTGGCGCCGAAGTGGTCTGTCAGGCGTCGCAGAGTCGGAGAGATGTCGTCTTCTGAAATCACAGCATCAATCAAGAACAGACCGTCACTCTTTTCAGCATCTTTCAATGCCTTCTGGAAATCAGCTCTGGTAGTCGCTTGCACGCCTTTTCCACCGACGGCTTTGGCGATGCCGCTGTAATCCCAGCGAGCCAAATCGTAGTAGTCGCGTTTTTGATCGATGAATCGCAACATCGCATAGCTTGCGTTGTTGAAGACGATGACGATTGGGTTCAGTCCTAACTTCGCGGCTGTGCTGATTTCCAAGCCAGTCATTTGGAATCCGCCATCGCCTACCAAAATGATTGAGCGACGTTTTGGATTTGCGATTTGTGCACCGATACCTGCTGGCACTCCGAAGCCCATGCTGGAGTAGTAGCCAGGTGCGATGAAGATGTCTGTCTTCAAGCTCATGCCGGCGTAGAGGCAGTCGCCAACGTCTGAAACGATGGAGTACTGCTCGCCCATAACTCCGTTCAAGTCTTCAATCATTCCTGCCACTGTCAGCTCTTTAGTGCCGGCGGGTGGATAGATGTCTTCGATTGGAATAGATGGAATGGAGAATTTCATTGCCGGTTTAACTTTGCTTGTAGCGCGCGAAAGCAGCTCGTTTACGAGCGAGCGAAGATCGACACCACGATAAGTGTGGTAGCCGACAGTCACTTCTTTCGCCGTTGACTGGATCAAGTTTTCTGTTTCTAATTTGGCTGTGTATCCAGCTGTTTCCATCTCGGTCAGCACTGTGCCAAGCGAAATGATGCAGTCGGATGACTCGACGTATTCGCGTACTTTCGGATTTCCGAACTGTCCGAAATAATTTCCGATGAAATTCGGATGCGTTTCTGGAAACGAGGCTTTGCCCAAGATCGAGGTAACAACAGGAATGTTCAGGGCTTCGGCAAGGGCGATAACTTTATCTTTGAGGTGGAATCTGCGGATTTCCACACCAACAAACATGACTGGTTTCTGAGCATTTTTCAGACGCTCGATGATATCTACGATTGCTTCGTGCACCGCTGGTGATGTCGCGTCGAGTGAATCTGGTGCCTTGTCAGAAATATTGATTTCGTAGTTGACCATGTCTCGCGGAATTTCGATATAGCCAGGTCTGGACTGCTTTTGAGTAGTGTCGAACACGCGGTCGATGTCATCTTGAGCCGTGATTGGATTGGCCAACAAGGTTTGTGATTCCGTCACTTCGGCAAAGACGTTGTATTGAGTATCGAACGATTTGACGCAGTGATGCAGTTGCGGCTTTTGTGAGCGGTAGCGAGTTTCTGGGCTGCCGCTGATGACGATGACAGGCGACTCTTCAGCGTAGGCAAGCCCGATCGGGTTGATCATGTTCAGTCCGCCGGCGCCATAAGTGACCATGGCGATTCCCAGACCTTTCAGGCGGGCGTATGCATCTGCTGCATATCCAACAGATGGCTCATGCGTCATTACAACGGTCTTCAGTCCAAGTTTTGATTGTGCTGCATACAAAGGAAGGATGAAATCACCAGGAATACCAAAAGTGCAGTCGACGCCGCTATCTTTGATTTTTTTGAAAAGGTATTCCGCGAGTTTTGTCTTTTCCATCATTACCACCGTGCCTGACAGCCTGTTGAAAACGCCGGTGACACCGGCATCAGCGAGGAATTGTATCGCAATAATGGCGTCCGTGGCTGATTTGGCAGTGCTTTTCAACAAGCATAGTTTGCAAATGCAGCAATTAGGCTGATTTTCGACAAGGTGATTATTTGCAAAGGAAAAGGGGATAATGAGCCCATGGGTTACCAGGAACGATGATGGCCAAGCAAAAGAAGGGCGGGAAATCGGGCGGCTTACCGCCAGAGTCTTCGAATCAGTCGAGCGGCTTGCCGCTTGGGTCTTCGGATAAGTCAGGGAGCGGTTCACTCTCGGACAAGACTCCGACTCGGTCTTCTCCTTTCGAAGCGAAAGTGGTCTACCAGCGGGCTCGCTGGAAGCACGGCATGAGAATTTTTGGCATCGTCCTTATGGCTGTGCTGAACGTTTCCCTGGTCATGAGCGACATCGAGCGGGCGAATAATGCCTCGCACTTTTCGATACCGCACGAGTTGATAACTTATCTGGCGCTATTCCTTTTGGACACAACGGTATTGATGCCACTTCTTTTCGAGGTGGACAAGATTGAAGTTTTCAACGAGTCGATCGTTCTGAAGGCGATTTTTTGGACCGCTAAGCTGAAGTGGGAAGACGTTCAATACTTTAAGACGCCACCGATGTTGAAATTTGCCGTTCTGAAAAGTCAGCGCTGCTTTTACTTAATCAACAAGCGCGACATCAAAGGTTTTGCTGAATTGGCCGCCTCGGTTTTGAAGCACCAGGATCAATTCAAATTAAAAGAGAAAACCTAATCCCTATATACTGATTGGGATGTATTCTAGCCAGAGCCCCCAAAGGCTTTATCTAGAGCGCTCTTTCGGCAAGGATAGATTCAAATGGCAGTGAAGGTTATGGCTAAGAAAATTCGAGTATTGATTGGAAAACCCGGTTTGGATGGTCATGACCGCGGCGCGAAAGTAGTGGCTCGAGCCCTGAGAGACGCCGGCATGGAAGTGGTCTATACCGGTCTGCACCGCTCGCCAGAAGAAATCGTTGAAACTGCCATTCAGGAAGACGTCGATGCTATCGGCCTGAGCGTCCTCTCCGGCGCGCACATGACGCTTTTCCCGAAGGTGGTCGAGCTGCTTAAGGCTCAAGGCATCGATGACATTGTCGTGTTTGGCGGCGGCGTCATTCCAGATGAAGATCGTGAAATTTTGTTGGCAAAAGGAATCTCTGAAATCTTCGTGCCAGGCGGCGGAACCCAAAAGACAATCAAGTTTTTGAAAGAACGGTTTGGCGGCGAGCAAAATTAGCTTTATTAAATGTCCAAAAAGGTGTCAGAATTTCTCTGAAGATGGGTATACCTAACTACGAATGGTATGACGTCTTCGAAATCGGAAAATCTCACATTAAAAAAGTGAGAAGATCTCTTGAAAAGTATGTTATATTATCGGCACTCACAAGTTCTACTCACAGGGACTTCGAAATAAATGGGAAAAAACAGCCCTCTAGAAGATGACTCCAAAAAGGCCGTAAGCCTCGAACCAACCACAACGTATGCAACGATGTGGAAGGAAGTAAGCGGCGTGTGTTTTGGTAGTGTTAAAGACCTCGCGAACGAGCACTTCCAGCTCTGGACAAAGCAAGCCGCTGTCGAAAGCACCGGCCACTATGCTTTGGCTAAGAACTACAGCAAGGAAGAAGACGACGCGTACAACCACTACGAATTCGCCTAAACTGAGTCGATTAAATTCAAATTCCCAGGGTTCGAAAGAGCCCTATTTGTGCTTTTTAGATCTTTTTAGACCCAGCACCATGAGACTGATACAATGGTCTAGATAGTCTTCTGGGACTAATTTACTAAACGATTAGAGGCTTAAATGTCCTCCAGAGCACCGCAGTACAGGAAAGGCGACGTTGTCTTAGTATCCTTTCCTTACACCACAGACGAGGGGCAGACGCAAACCAAGCGTCGTCCGGCTGTGATCATTTCAAATGACTACAACAACACACGTCTCGATGATGTGCTCCTGGTGCCGCTTACGAGTAATACGACCAGAGCAGGGCGCGAGCCCACACAGGTCGTCGTTGCCATGAACACGCCTGAGGGTAAAGAAGCTGGGTTGCGTTTGGACAGCGTCATCGACTGCACCGTCATCGCGACGATTCCTAAGACTTTGCTGGTTAGCAAGATTGGACAGTTTCCAAATGAAACTATGGAACGTGTTGATCAGTGTTTGATGATTGCCATGGCAATTGGTCGACCGGTGCAATCAGAACCGCGTCCACCTCTCTCATTTGGTAACGAACCACCAACATCCGAAACAGCGTAGGTCAAGTCATTGGATCTGGAATCGTCGTCGTCGTTGGTTTGCTGCCACCAAGAAATTTTGGCCGGTTGATGCGCTTATATATGACATAGACGACAGGTGACATCATCAACGCGGTGAGAAATACGAGGTCATCAAAATACAGACCGGCTGCGTGTTTCATCAAGACCCGCATAGAACCGACGATGGTGCTGACGAAACCGGCAAGGAAGTAGGCGAGTAGATTTTCTCTAGCCAATTTTGAGATGAGGAAATAAGCGATGCCGAATGTAAGCAGGTAGTTCAATACATCGACGACGTAATCTTGCCAGTAGCGATCCTGGCTTGGGAATATGAAGCTGATTGCAATTGCAAAAATGAAGTAGTTTCGCGTGGTTCGCAGGTATTTCAGATAGATGCCGATGACAATCGCTACACCGAACACAAGTGTCACACCGCGCACGACTGCATCTAACACGGTGCTCACTGATGGATTGTAGATGTTGACCAGTCCGCACAAAGCATCGAGTGGTGCCATTGAGATCGTCGGTGAAATCTGGCTGCGCATCCAACCCAGCGCAATCCAGATCACACGTTGACCCAGGCCGACGACGAAGCCGATGATCGTTGCATCTATCCAGATGTTCGCGCTAGTCGCCTTTTCTGCAGCATCGGCTGGTAAGAATGTGGTGCGTAGCACTGAAGCAACGGAGGTGCTGGGCATGAGAAGCCGCAGAGCACCTAAGCCGAAGGCCGCGAGAGCCGCGTACATAGCAATCGAGGAAGTTGCAGCGGCAAAAGTCCTCACAGCTTCTCCAACGAAAAAGGAGACGAGTGGTTTTTCTGTGCCATAGTCAGTGAACAAATCTGGCAGTCCGTTCACAGTCTCTACGATGTTGAACACGCCTGTAATCAGACCTATTATTATTGCGGGTTTCCATGGAATGGCGTGAGAACGCAACACTCCCTTGCCCCACAAGACCAAAGCTACTGCGAAGATCAACCAGACTATCCAAACTAAAACCCGGCAAACTTCTTCTCGCAGGTACTTTTTACTGCGATCGAATTTCCACTGGTCAGGCAAAATCCAATTGTGGTCGTAGCCGCTTACTTTGTCGCCAAGGCACTCTGAAGTCAGCTTGTATTCAGCCTCTCCGACTTTGTACTTAGGCACATCGAATTGCACAGTGTAATCTGTGCGCGCTTGTTTTTTCTCTTCTCTTGGCACAGACGCTAACTTGTACGGCGTGATCTCTTTATGCTCTTTGTCGAGAAACGCTTGCACTTTCAGTTTTGCTTCGTCTTCAGTGAGGCTGGCACCGGGTTCGTCATCGGGTTGAGTCAAGCCCATGGAGAGCATCTTGCCGCGTGAATCTAGCAGCACAAGATATTCGGTTTGCACCAGGTGCTTGAAGAATCGAACTCGCCAGATCAACGGACGCTCGGGGATCTCGCTCAATTCATACAATCGTTTGGGAGCTTTCTCGAAGACGTATTGCATTTCATCGTCGTCCAGACCCTTCACCAGAGATGCGGAGTCTGAATAGCCTTCAAGGTGCACATCGTGCGCTTCCAGATACTGTTTGGCTTGCGCAATGGCAGTCTCTCTGGGCACCGTCAGCAGTGCGCTTTGCCCTACTGCTGGAACATAATAAAAGAATTCAATCGCGGTGAAAGCTGTTGCGAGTATCGCCAGGGTTAATCTAGTAATCCGTTTGAGCGGCTTGTATTGGTAGCTTCGCGGCGCTAACTCTTCGGCTGCCAGCACAGCCGGTGGTGGGCTGACAGGAAAGAGTGCTTTGTTAGTAATCGACTCGGTTTCGACTGATTCTCCTTTGGTCAATCGTAAAAGAAGTGCTGCAATAGCTAAACCTATAAATGGGATCAAAGCGAAAAAGGCGCTGATGCGCAGAGTCGGCACAGAAGATGCAAATAAAGGCTCTAGCCCGAGAAAGGTATCGATCAGGTTGTGCGAGAATATGCAGGGAAAGACACCGAAGTAGCGCAAAATCGAGCCGTAGAAAAATCCCACGACGGTCAACTCCACTCCTCGAGCGTATGGTGGCTCTTGTGGGTAATTGCTGTGCATGAACGCCCACGCTGCAGCCTGCAAAAGATTTGCCAGCCAGAAATTTTTCACCAGTCTCTGGAATGCAATCAAACCTATGACGCGGTAGGTGAATTCTTCAGTTAGCGACGCCGTGAAACCTACGTGCAGAGCGGAAAAGAATGGTACGTAAGAACTGAGCGATTCTTCATTCTGCACCTCCAGAGGGCACCACAAGCCCAGTGGGCGACCGGCCAGGTAGAAGAGCACGATCCAGCCCAGATGCGTGCCAAATGCTGCGGTGCCGCTTATCAGCCCGTTCACTGTGCTCTGAGCGCGCAGACCGGCTGTGGTGAAAATCTTTTCGAGCGCTAACTTTTCGGGGAAGAATCTGCGATATAGAGCTTCTGCCGAGGCAGTCAAAATGAATGTTTGAACAAACGTTTGCAGTGCACTTGTCAGCACACCCATGCCAAGCGAAAGCTGGAACCCTGCTTCCGGCATGCTTGTGTCGTAACCATGCCATTGGCTTGGCAGACCGTTAATACTTTCGAGTGCGGCTAGAACAGCGTAAGCACCTGCTATCACTAGAGCGAAGCGCCAGCGAATCAAGCTGTTTGCGAATGCCCAAATGAAGACAAAAAAGGAGCCGGTGTTCAAGGCGACATAGAAGATGCTGGCTGCATCAGCAAGTGCGTCGTTATATGACCGCAGCTTGCTGAATTTTCGTGTCCAAACATCAGGCACGTGCAAGTAATGGTTGAATGATGTTACAGAGTTTCCGCTTATGTAAATATGCGTTCTCAGCTTGGCGCCATGCCACTCTTGCTTGGTATCCTCCCAGGTGAAATTATGGTCGGTGCGATGCGGTTGCTCGATCGAAGCTTGCTCGATTAGTTTGTATCCGTCCAAGCTCAAGTTTGCATCGTGAGTGAGAAAATTCTGTGCCATGGTCAGTGCTTGATCGTGCTTGACAGACGGCAACTCTCTATCGTTCTCCAACGCGCGGTCGAATGCCGCTAGTCGCCCGTCAGGGCTGATCCAGCAGCTGAACTCTTCTTGCTTTAAAGGTTTGCAAAAGCGAGTAGTCCAATACCAAATTGGTATTGTCTGTTTCATCAGAGCGTTTGCTTGGGTCGAACCTAGCTCATATTCGAGAAATGTTTTGCCGTCGTCGTCGTAGGCGAATGTTGTCGATCGAATCGGCTTGTCTTCATGGTAACCAAGCTTGCTAGCCCATTCTTCCGACTTTTGCGTAATTTGGGTTTTCGATAATTTGATCTCGATACTTGCTGACGGAAATACTTGCGATGATTTGAGCAAGTAAAAAGAAAAGCCGATTATTCCGACGAACGCCAGGCACCATAGATAGTGTCGCGTTTTCACGAGTCAGACCTCGGCAGTCCATATGCCACTACGAAAGCGACTGCATACTCACGTTCGTGACTGAGTGTCACTTCGATTGTGGTCAAGCCGAGCTTGTCGGCCAGTACCGCTGCGCGTCCATGCAAACGAATGCCCGGCTCGCCCGACCGTTTTTTTGTTACTTCAACTTCTTTCCAGCCAATGCCGTTCCATCCTGTTCCTAGCACTTTCGACATAGCTTCTTTGGCAGCGAACCTCGCGGCAAATCGTTGTGCGATTCCGTGTTTTCGGCTGAAAACGTAGCGCTCCTCATTTTCGGTCAAAATGCGTTCAGCAAAGCGCTTTCCGAACTTTGAGTAGGTGTTCTCGATTCTATTGACTGAACAAATATCAGTGCCGATTTTCAGCTGAATAGGAAGGGCTTCCATCAAATATAACCTTTTGCGCCTGGCTAATTTCAGCATAGCCTATTCTTGCGGAACCAAGCGGGAGCGTAATCTGTGGACACCATCGAAGCGGGTTTTGTGCCGAGCAGCTTGCTGGTGTTCTGCTTGTGTAATCGGCGTGTCCGATGAGCTTATCCGTGCCCCTGGTCTACTCCGCGCGTTCCGTATAAAAATACTAACTCCGGAGCGGGAAGTGCTTCATGAATTTGCGTCACTGTTCTGTTCAGAATCGGGTGCACGAAATTGGGCGCGATTTCTAGAAGTGGCACCAGTGCGTAGGCGCGCTCAGCAATATATTGGTGTGGAACGTGCAAATAAGGTGTTTCCAAAACTTCATCACCATAAAACAGAATATCTAAATCGATGATTCTGATGCGCAGCCCATCGTTTTTGCGACTTGAAACAGATTCTTTGCTGTGCATTTCAGCCAATCGTTTTTCGATGTCTTTGCAAACATCAAGCAACTCTTCGGCAGTCAAAGTGGTGTCGACAGCGGCCACAGCGTTGACGAACCACTCTTTGTATTCGCGATTGACCGGCTCCGTCTCATAAAGACTCGAGCATTCGATAACTTTGATGCGCGGAATGTCTTTCAACAGTTGCATCGCTTGTTGCACATAGCCAACGCGGTCGCCGACGTTCGACCCGAGTCCAATAAAGGCTCTGTTTTGACGCGGGTTGCCCCTCAGTTGACGCGGCTCTGCCAATGCGTGATTCTCATGTGATTGCACGCGCATCTTTGTGCGCTTTCAGCGCGCTAATTATATCGAGTTGAACAAATCAGTACGAGTCTTGACTAGCGCTCACTAGGAACTTTTTTGCGAGTCTTTGCGCTGTTGCACCAGTCGACCAATACCTGATTGGGTCGGTGGCGCTTCTTTCGAGGATGGCGGCAAGGGCATTTGCGGCGACTCAGGCATGACTGGCTTTTGAATTGGCGGTGGTGTCGAACTGGCGAGAATTTTTCCCAACGTTGGGAGCGTATCAGACTGTTGTTGTTGTGAATGTCGTTGCGGCTGCGGTGGCTGCGCTTGCTGTGGCGCTGCGCCACCGGCGTTGTACGCCTGATAACGTCCAGACATATTCCATTTGCCAGTCGTGGCGCTCTTCGCCATTGCTCTTAACTGTTCACCTTCTGCGTCTCTATGAACTCTGAAGAGCAAGTTTGCGTAGTTGCCTAGAAGATTGATTACCTCTGGATGCTTGGAGCCAAGCGCTTTTGTCTGCACTGTCAGCGCTTTTTTGTAGAGTCGCTCAGCGTCTTCGAACTTGTCTTGCATGTGGTAAAGCATGGCCAGATTGTTGGCGAGAATGCCAACGTCTGGGTGTTCTGGACCGATTGTATCTTCATAAATTTGCAGAGTGCGCGCGCAGAGCGGCTCTGCTTGTGCGTATTTACGTTGCTTGAAAAGCACTTCAGCCAGACACTCGAGCGTAATCGTTAATCTTGGATCGTTGGGGGCAAAGCCTTCAGCGTCTTGCAAAGCCGCATACCATAAGGACTCTGCGTGCTCCAACTTGTTTTGTTGAATGGCTCGTTCAGCCTGCTCTTTATAGCTCAGCCACCTGGCGTCCATGGCGAAATCCTCGGGCTCGGAACATTGTTCCTCGCTGGCAATGGGGTATGGGATCCCTGACCCTACTACTATACCAAGCGGCCGTACGTTGCGGGCGATGCCACCCTAGATTCGCTCTGCTGACATTGGCATGGATGCCAGAATCGCATCCATGACTTCCTGAGTGTTGCTAAGTGACTTAAACAAGTATTCCGGCTTGGTCGCTTCTAAATCTTCCCAGGACGTTTTGCCGGTGTTAACGGCGATGCATTTTGCGTTGTAGCCTTTTGCGCAATAAACATCGTTGACGCTGTCGCCAATGATTACGACTTCGTCTGGCTTGAAGTGAATTTTGAATAACTCCTTAGCGCGCTCAACCGCTACTGCTGGGAGATCGAGTCTGTTAGCGGAATCTGAGCCGTATGCACCAAGTTCGAAATGTCTGTTCAGATCGAAGTGGTCGAGTTTCATGCGGGCACCACGTTCGACGTTTCCGGTGAGCAAACCGAGATACATGTCTGGATGACTGGCAATCGTTTCCAGCAGCATGTAGACGCCGTCGTGAACGATGTAATATTTGGACGCCGCAATTTCTTCTTCGAGTAAATCTAAGTATTGGTCGATCACTTTTGGAATGGCTGTGTGAATTACATCCTTCGGCAACTCTGCCGCTGTCATAATTTCAGTCAGAATTTGCGGATCTGTTTTGCCCGACATGACAATGTTCATGTGTTGCGGATGAATTTGGTAATGTTCTTTGAGAACACGTGAAATGGCGCGTCTTCCAGCACCATCTGATGAGATCATGGTCTCGTCGATGTCGAACAATACTAACCTTTGCACGGGCACACTCCTCAATGGCAGGAGCAATTCTATCCGACGGTAGTCTATGCAGCAAGTTGCGGGGGTACTACCTTCAGGATAACCTCCTACAGCAGCACAACTCATCGCTTGACCGCACAGTGTGGTTGCGGATGTTTCGTTAGTTGCGGATTTTGTTTATCTTGTTTAGCTTGTTGTCTGTTTCTGTTTCGCGATTCACTACTGGAGTGATGATCGGAAGCGACGGCGCAACTGATGGTGTCGGCGGTGGTGGCGGTGTGAAAACGACGCCTTCGCCGAGATCAACTGCTGTCGGTTCGCTCTCGTACAACCGCACCTGGTCACGGCCGCTGTTCTTCGCCACATAGAGCGCTTTGTCAGCGTTCTCGATTAACTCGGCCATTTCCAATGCATGTTTCGGATATGACGCAACACCAATTGAAGTCGTGATGCGACCAAGCCCCGGCACTGGTGTGTTGCGGATCTGACTGCACAGTCGATCGGCGATCAGAGCTGCTTCGAGCAATGTCGTTTCAGGCAAGATAATCGCGAATTCTTCTCCGCCATATCTTGCTGCAGTGTCGCCTGATCTCAACAAAGTCTTGAGAATAGCGCCGATCTGACGAATCGCGGCATCACCAACAGGGTGACCGAACTTGTCGTTGATCATCTTCAGTTTGTCTAAGTCGATCATCAACAACGAGCATGATGTGCTCTTTCTCTTCGCCAATCTGATCTCTTCCGAGAGCCGATTTTTGAAGTAGATGTGGTTGTACAGACCGGTGAGACCGTCTGTGATAGCTTGATGTTTGACTTGAGCAAACAGGTGAGCGTGAGTGATTGCGATTGCCACCTGGTCGGCGATTGCAGCCACCAGCTGGACCTCACTTGAATTCCACGTTCTCGACGTTTCGCACTGGTGAACCATGAGCAAGCCGACCAATCTGTTTTCGTGCAACAGTGGTGCGGCAATCATCGATTGCGAACTAACTGTATCGAGGAAATCTTTGAATGGGAGTGTTCTGCTGTCTTCGAACACATTGTTGATCACCGCAATTGGTGCCTCACGCAGTGTGGTTCCAGACGGACTTGGTGAGCCCCACTCATCTTCTGGCGAGCTTGCTTCCATAATCTCATCCAGATTGATGCCCAGCAATGTGTTGTTGCCTGGCAGGATGCGATTCAAGCCGATGTTCGGATGGAAATCAATGGAATCCGAATACATATTCAGACCTTTGATATCGGTCATGTGTGGCAAGTGGAACTCGTGTGTGACAACGAGCGGACCTTCTGAACGCGGTTGAGCAATCTGAATGCGATCGGCGCCCAGTGCTTTTCCAAGTTCTTGAGTTACGGTATTGAGAATGGTGTCGAGGTCGAGTGAACTGCGCACAGAGCGAACGATGTGGTTGATCAGGAGTTCTTGCTCAGCCATAGTCTTGGTGCGGTTGTACAAGCGCGCATGTTCCATCGCCAGTGTGACGTGGCGTGTAACCGCTTCGACCAATTCCAATTCGTGGTCTGACCAGACTCTCAACGAGTCGCACTGGTGAACGAGAATAAGTCCAAGAGCGCCGTTCTTCGTAGTGATAGGACAGGCGATCAAAGACTTGATCGAACGCCAGTCGTCAGGCGAGTCTTTCGAGTTTTCAAACAGCGGGGTTGGACCTCTATCATCCAAAACATCTAGAGATAGGATGGAGCCCTGTTCGATGATCATCTGCATGACACTATCTTTTGTGATGCGGATGATTTTGTTCTGCAGCGCAGCGCCGCCAAACTTTTCGTCCCACCAGACGTGGTTGAATACCAACTCGTCATCAGAGATATCAGCAGTGTCTTTGGTGTCCAGTAGAGCCAGGCAGCATCGGCTGGCAGAAAGTGCTTGACCGAGTTCGCGCACGGTTGTATTCAAAATCTCGTTGATATCGAGCGATTGGCGAATTGATTCCGACAATTTTTCGATCATCGCCTTCTGGTCTTGACCAACTTCTAATTGAGTCGCCATTTGATTGAATGCTCGAGCCAGCAATCCCAGCTCGTCTTTGGCTGGAACGTGCACTCTCTTCGTCAAATCGCCGCGACCAATAGCGAGCGCTTCTCTAACTAATACATGGATTGTACTGGTGAAGTGACTGGTGACGAGGAACGCCAGACCTACCGAAATGCCAATCGCGCAGCCAGCCAGACAGGTCATGATGAATAGCCAATCGTGTGCGGCACCATATATGGCGTCAGTTGGAACACCAACTACAACTAACCAACCGGTTTCAGGCACACGGTCGAAAGCATAGGCACGAGCGGTTGGGTCTGCGATTCCAACTGCTTCGAAGTTGCCTCTAGTCGCTTTAGAAGCAGCTGTGACGCTCTTTGCGTGCGAGAAATCTTTTCCTTCCCAATAATCATTTTGCAGTGTGCGTGCGACAACTCGTTTGGTGTCATCCACTACTGCAACAATGTTGCCGTTGTTTTCTCCCAGACCAAGGAAGAGATTCAAAACTGCTTTTGGGTCGATTGCAGCAACCAAGACGCCCTGCAGCTCTCCATTTGCAAGAACAGGAGCGCCAACCAGGATGGCAGCTTTACCACTGATTGGAGCATGTTCGTAGCCAGAGACGGTTGGACCTTTGGCCTTCGTCACTTTGTTGTAAAAAGGAAAGCTCGCTAATTGAACTGATATTTTCTTTGTTGCCGGCACGGCTGTTGTGCTAAGAACAGGCTCACCAGTGGCGTTGAACAGAGTCACTTCAGTCCAGAATGGTTGTGCCTGCAATGCGGTCGCGATTACTTTCTTGGACGTTTCCAGATTCATCTGTTGCACAGCGTGAATCGAAGCAATTGCTCTAACTGTGCTCAGTTGCGCTTTAGTCCATTGACCTAAAGTTCGAACCGAGATAGCGGCCTGGAATGTCGTGGCTCTCTGCGCTTCTTGCTTGAGAGTTCTGTACTCTTTCCATAGCGAAAAACTGCCGATCGCGAGCAGCGGTGCCGCAACGCCCAGGCAGAGGAGTAACATTCTTGTTCGAATATTGAATCGAGTTGGAAATTCTACATGCACAGAATAATTCCCTAATTGCCCAGCTGTGACGGTGTTGCCTTATCTTGATAACCGGACGCCACGAGAATTATAATTGTTATCTAAGAGAGTGAAAGGCCTTGTCGCGATTAGTAACGACTATTTCTCCGTCAAGGGTGGGATTTCACGCATTAATATCTGTTAGTGATCTGAGTTAACCTTCTGCCGAGTCGACGCTCTTCGACTGACACGAGGCAGTCATAAGCCTTCTCGACGTCCAGTGGCACCTTGTTTTCGAGATCGAGGGTGAGGCCCAAGTGCATCGCCAGAAGGATTTCTTCACCGGCATGCTCCTTTTTGCCTTGAGCAAGGAAAACGTCGACTTTAACCATGCGAGCAACCAAGCAGGCATCGTCGAACTCTAGAGCTCGTTCGGAAAGATTGAGGGCGCCGATGATGTCGCCTTCAGCGAAGGCTGCGCAGGCTGCCGCGGCTAGCAGACTGCCCTTCAAGTCTCCATCTACACCAGGATGATCTGATGTGTAAGTAAAGGCTTTGCGGGCTGCTTTATAGTCTCGTCTGCGATAGAGAATCAGTGATTCCAAAAAGTTTGCATACAGCGACTGCCCGAAATTGTCGCGCAGGCGCTTCAGCTGTTTCTTTGCTTGACGGCGCAATCCGGCTTTGTCATAAAGCAAACCGACTTTGCAAACCAATCTGGCGCTGTCTGGATACGTTTGCATGTTCGACAGAGCCTGACGCAATTCCTCATTGGCAGTGGGTCTCGACAGCTCCGAAAACCAGGGACGCACTTTCGAATAGCGCATGAACAGCACGAACAACGTCGCCAGAGCCACATGCACCGCTACTAGTGGCAGTATCTGATTGCCGGCGCCACTCTGCAAAGCTACCTGCCAGCGAACACTTCCCAGACCAGCTACAGAGAGAAGCGGGTCGGCGATCAAATTCAGCGACAGCAAAAACACTGATGTATAGCCAATTACAGTTGCGAAGAATGGATGCGGTTTGAAAAATAATGCAGGCAAAAGGCACAGCGCAAGAACGATTGATGCGACTGAACCAGAGAACAAAACAGGGATGACATACTCATTAGGTAGTCCTGCTGGCACGATGTGATACCAGAGCAACCCATAGGTGAATGACTTGATGTAGCCGCCGAGCAGGTCACAGGCCATCGACGTGGTGCGCATGTCCATCAATAAAGTGAGCGGATAAATGAGGAAAATGACGACGCGCCAGGCAAAAGCTCTGTCTTCATCGTTCAAATCGTCTTTGCTCAATCTGTCGCGCTCTGTCCATAACCGCCAAACGGTGTTCAGACCTACGAGTGCGGTGACACCGGAAACACTCCACAGATAGATGTCGTTCATGTTCATGGTTGTTGATTAGGTCGCCAGAAGGATGTCAATTTGGCTTGTCATTATAGGGTTCGGTCACCTGACAAGCCTGAGAGAAAATTATTCCGGCGGACCCGTAAGCTTTATTGCAATATCGATTTCCTTCTGAACCAGGTTGCTGAGCTTCGAATCCAGCCACTTGCACTCGCCCAAACCTTCCAGTTCGTCGAGCGCCAGCATGTGAAGCCCCGCTTTATTAAGAGCTCGGGCTCGGTAGAACTTCGGATCGCCGAAATCGGGTGTGCGCTGCGACGCTGCCGTGAATGCTTCAAGCGGAATCTTCCACATTTCTGGTGGAACCGGTCCATTTTTGGTCTTGTTCTTAATCACAGTTTCTTCCAGCTGACCGACAGCCATCAGCGCTCGTGATTGCAAAATCGGTGAGGCATCGGGATTTTCACTCAGTTCAGTCAATAGTTTTTGCGCTTTTGGAATTTTGTCGCGCTCAACTTGAATCCACGCTTGTAGATATAAAGGATCGGCAAACTTCGGATTCATCTTTAATGCTGTGTTGGTTTCGTCTTCGGCAAACTTTTCCAAACCAGCTTGATAGTAGTGCCATCCCAGGTCCAAATGGGCATCAGCAGTGTCGTTTTCACGCATGTCGTCTAGTAGAAGTTGCCGTTTGTTCTCCCAATTTGGACGTGTTCTGCCGGCGAACCAGAGGCTTGGAGTCTTACCAAAGAAAGCGTAGAGCAGCGCAAGAACGATGAGCGCGTGAATCGTCGCAATATAAGGAATCCACGAAACGACCGGAGTGGAGTAGATCAACTGCCAGTCGCCATACATGCCCAAGGCAGACATCAATGCATAACCGATGGTAGTGCCTGCAATGGACCAGAGGGCCAGATAAGTAAGCAGTGCTACTATGGGCGGTGACGTCACTACAAGTGAAACAAGAAATGCAATCAAACCGATGAGAATCTGCACCACACTGCCGGCTAAATGTCTGATCAACTCTTGCTCTGGTGTAAAAAATCCAGATGGTCGAACGTAGCCCCAGAGCAGCCCGTAGTGGAATTCCGCAATCTTGCCTCCACTCATCAAGGCTACTGCTGCATGTCCACACTCATGGAAAAAGACTACGATGGGCATGAGCACGAACATTGTAATTCGCATCAACAACTTTCGATCGTCGTTTGTTAGATCAACATCCCATAGACTGTGTCTCTGCTGCCATGCGCTTCTAATCGTGTAGAGCATGAGCGGCAAAACAATGATGACTGTAAAGTCCTGGGTGAAGATGACTGATGGATCTAGATCCATCGCTTAGCGCCCAAAAACTTTCAGCAATAAGATGGACAAGAAATAGAGTCCCGTTAACGCCGCCATAACCATAAGCATCGACATGGCAGTCGGGTCCGGCGTGACAATTGCGGCTATGACAGTGATTCCGGCGACTGCATACTTCCAGATCGCCAGCAACATTCGAGAGTTGACTATGCCAGTGAATGACAGGGCGAAGATCAAAATTGGAAGCTGAAAACACAATCCCATATATAAAAGGATCGAACTGACGAGTGAAATGTAAAAGTCGAGGCGTTGATTGATCGGGCTTACGCCGACTCCGAAAGAGCTGAAGAAGTGCAGCATGGGCGGCAAAAGCAGAAAGTATGCGAAGGCAGCACCGCAGAGGAAAAGAAGGGGGCTGCCAATTACGATTGGTGCCATGATGGCGCGTTCTTTTCTGGTTAGACCTGGTGCGATAAATTGCGAAAGTTCGAACAGTATGAAAGGAGACGAGGCGATCAACGCCGCATAGAACGCTACTTTGAAGAAGACCAGCACGGGCTCTTCAAGCGATAGCGCCTGGAAGGTGATGTTACCCGCTGGCTTTTCCAGAAAGACGAGAATGTCTTTTGTGACGAACAGCATCGCCACTAGTGCCACTGCTATATATGCGATCGATCTGATGATGCGTGAGCGAAGTTCGTCTAAATGCTCGACGACTGTCATCAAGCCTTCTGTCGACTCTTCTTCGTCTTCGCTCTCGGCTTGCGCAGCAGAAGCCGCTGGAATGGATGTCGTTTCACTTGTTGACTGCGAAGTGGCGACCACGTCGGTAACATTTGCAACTGAGCCCACTTCGGTCAATTGGGAGGAAGTAGAGCCGACCTCTATCACCGGGGGAGTGGATCCCGCTTCGGTCACTTTAGGAGTGGATTCTAACTGCTCTTCCAATTTCCCAAACTCACTCATGGTCACTTCGAAAACCCAACGACATTTTACCGCTTTGCCGCGCTGCGCTGTCGGGCGCACTCAAAAAGAACAACCCCCGAACTGACAGCGACGTTGAGTGACTCTGTATCGCCTGACATTGGGATCGTCACCGACTCGTCAGCCAATTGGGCTGCCTGGCTGGTTAGACCGTTTCCTTCATTTCCGAACAGGAAAGCGAGCGATTGGTTCAATTCCAGTTCCCAAAATGGTTTTTCGGCTGTCGGTTCGAGAGCGACGATTTTGACGTTCTCTTCTTTCAGGCGTCTAACCAGTTCTTCCATCTTGATTCCAACAATCACAGGCAGTTTAAAAAGCGCACCCATTGCGCTTCTTACAACTTTGGGGTTGAAGGCGTCAACACTGCCGGCGGTGGCTACCAGACCAGTGGCACCAAACGCCAGTGCTGCCCGAATCATCGTGCCCAGGTTACCGGGATCTTGCACCGATTCTGCCACCGCTATTAGTGTCTTGGTGCCTTTCAAGCAATCAGACAAGCTGTGCGATTTGATTTTGCCAATGCTGACAATGCCGCATGGTGTCGAGGTTGTAATCAGATCTCGGAAGAGTTTGTCATCAACGACAGTAACTTCATCGACGTTGATGCTTTCGTTGGCAGAAAATCCGGCGTTCAGATATGAAGAGCTGACAATTACATCCTCAATCGGAACGCCTTTGGATTTGGCTTCAATAAACAGCTTAGGCCCTTCCAAAAGGAAGAGCCCATGTTCTTCTCGGCCAGAGCGTTGCTGCAAACTCCGTACTTTTTTCAGTAAGGAATTTGACGCGCTGCTGATCGAATTGATCTTCATCGCTGCCTGCTATCTGTGTGTGAATCGTACCCTACTCTATTTATGAGCAGCGTATGTCTTCTCGCGAGCCTTGTCTGCTTCTTTCTTCTTGGCTGCACGAGCTTCTCTGTCTGCATGAGCCTTCTTGTCAGATTCGATTTTTTCAGCAAGGGTCTTGTCGACAAGCTTCTTAGCTTGCAAAGCCAAAGCAGCGAATGCTTCTTTGTCGTTGATAGCTACGTCAGCGAGCACCTTACGGTTGAGGGTGACGCCGAGCTTTTCGTTGGCCCAGATAAACTTGCTGTAGCTGAGACCGTTTGCGCGGCATGCAGCGTTGATTCTGGTGATCCAGAGACTTCTGTAATCACGTTTTTTCTTACGTCTGTCAGCAAAGGAATTGCGCCATGCTCTCATCACTGCTTGTTGTGCTGCGATGAAGAGTTTTGATTTTGATCCGCGGAAGCCTTTGGCGTACTTTAGGATTTTTTTGTGGCGTTTCTGAAGAACGTTGCCACGTTTGACTCTAGACATTACATCTCCTTCTTCTGATGAAACGAGTCGTGTGATTTAAGTGGCTGGGCTTGCAATTCAATTTTGAATCGTTCTGTTTCGTCATCGGAGAGGAGTTTCCTGAGACAGAATCAGATGCCAGCACCTTCGCTCGGCTTAAGCAGCGTTTGCCGCCAGGCTTAGCGAAGGTATTTTGGGTAAGGGAAAAGTTCCGATACGTTGTCTTGTTGTGATTTTTCGAGTGGTGCCCAGCCGCGCAGATTGCGCTTAACGCCAGGTGACATCCATTCGTTGATGTGGCGCTTGCCAGCTTGTTTGCGCAAAATCTTACCGGTGCCGGTGATTTTGAAGCGGCGGGCAGCAGCCTTGTTGGTCTTCATCTTTGGCATGAAAATGCTCCAGTGGCTAATCATGAGTGTGTTGCCGACTATTGTCATGAACAATAGTGAGCATTCGTAAGCCCCAGCCTGGTAGGAGGGGACGAATTGAACATGATAACACCCTTGATCCCGATTCTCGGCGGATTCTCCATGATTCCTCAATGTTTCGACGCATAAATAAGGAGTTTTCTCTTGCCTTTGTTGTCACGCAGTTATAAACTGGACTAATTAAACTTAGTCCGCTGTGAGTCGCCAAGATGAAGAGTTTCAACATCCACGATGCCAAAACCAATCTTTCCAAGCTGGTGGAAAAAGCAGCTCATGGAGAGCCTTTCATTATTGCGAGGGCGGGAAAACCTCTGGTGAAGGTCGTTCCTATCGATGCTCCGTCCAAAGTTCGCCGCATCGGTTCGATGGAAGGGCAGTTCAAAATTCCAGACGACTTCGACACCATGCTCAAAGACGAGATCAAGTCACTCTTTGATGGCGACAGATGAAGTATCTGCTTGATACCCACTTACTCCTTTGGGCGCTAAGTCGTGCGAACAAACTTTCGGACGCGGCTGAGACTCTCATCGCCAACTTGGACAATGAGCTCTACTTCAGCGCCGCCAGTATCTGGGAGATATCGATCAAATCGTCGGTGGGACGGGACGATTTTCAAGTTGATCCCACTATTTTTCGACGAAGTTTGTTGGACAATGAATACCGAGAATTGTCGATAACCGGTGAACATGCCGCTACCGTTGCTATATTGCCGCCGATTCACAAAAATCCATTTACTAGATTGTTGATTGCTCAAGCAATCGTTGAAGGAATTACTTTAGTAACCGTTAACGCCAATCTGTCTAGTTATCCGGGTCCTATCATGAAAGTGTGATGCTAGAGATTTTGAAAAAACTGTTTGGAGCGATTTCGGGTGGCAAGGGCGCCACTCCAGAAAATTTTTCGTCTTCAAATTCGTCCGCATCAACATCCTCATCAGCTAGAAGACGTGAATTGGCTTCGTTGAAACTCCACGACGCTAAGAGTCTTCCATTGGTCGATGGTGCTTTCACTCTTGTTTGGTCAATTCAGCACGATCGGGAATTTGAAGACATCTTGTTGTACGAATTCACCACTCATGGTGGCATTCTTATAGCCCGTGAGCTCGCAACTTTCGCGGACTTTGAAAGAGCGATGCAGCTTGTTTCGATGCTGCACGAGAAATACGGAAAGCAATGGACCGAATTTTGTTTGGCACCAGGAGTTGCTGTCTACATTGGGGGCAATGATAATGCGGGTTGGTCCCATTTTATGAAACACGTTTCTGAGCTTGGCTTCGACCTCATAAAACAAGAGAACGATACTAAACGTGATGTCGCTTCTCGTGAATTGTTGATGCCAGAAACGACCTTCAGGTTACGTCAGTAAGCGGTTTGTCGCTCAGCGCGCTTATGCTTTCGAGGTGATAGATACCCCAGCGCTGTTTTGGCGCCAGTTCAAATCCGCGCATTGTCAGTGTTCCATCGTCATCGACATCAAGGCTTTCGGGTGCGACGCTTACTGCCACAGGTTCGTAACTAGGATGATTTACTGCGCGATCTTCTCTGTCGTAGAGAAAGTGAGCAATTTCTTCTTTGTCGATCATCACTTTTAAAATGTTTAGTGTCGACGGTGCCGACTCTTCGTCAACCTGGTGAAAACGAGCCAGGTGTGGCTTCAAACTGCGTAAGAACTCGTCTGCCAGTTCGGGTTGAGTTAGTCGAACATAGGCGATGTAACCGGTAATTTGTCGCATAAATCGGTAAGGATTTATTCCGTGGGTTTCGCAATGCTCTTCGACACCCCATCGGTGCATGTAATAGAGGTATTGTCTGATTTTTCTGACGATATTTTTCGGCGGGTTCAATTTTCTATTGACCACGACTCCGGTCACCCATTGCCGAGTAGAGCGGCGCAATATGCGTGTTTTCTTGTCGTTGCAGGTGAAGCCGGCTGATTTTACCGCTTCGAAAATGTCTGGCAAAATTTCAACAATTCTGTCGTCACCAGATATGGTGATATCGTCCACGTAACGTGAGTAACCAAACTCGGTGCGCTCGATCTTTTTAGTCAGCGTGGAAATGACCGCATCGTCAACGACCAATCCGGCCAGATTGGCCAGGGCTGAACTGGTCGGCGCACCCGTGGGCAGCGCGCCTTTGAAGGTTGAGACTTGCGCCAGAACCGTTGCAGTTTCGTCATCAAAATGGAGATCGCGCATATAAATTTGCTTCACTACTGCAACTTTGATTGTGCTAAAAAAATCAGTCAGATCGATGTTGATGACTAATTTTTTCCCCACATGCGCTGCAGCATTAGTGACAATCGAGCGACCCTTGATGCCACCATGCAGATGTTCAGGCATTTTGTGCCGTGACAGTATACGCTCGTGGATCGAGCGTTGAAGGCGTTTCAGGCTGCCGACTGACGCGTTGATGTAACGCGCGCCGCCTGATTTTTTCAGCCGCTTATACGAGTGATATCGCTTCTCGTCTTCAGCACTGTTTGCTAAATCTAGAACGAATTGGGATGGTAACTCCAATTCGTCGCATAGATCGGTGAGAGTCAAACTTAGGTTGCTAGTCATACTCACCGAATGTGATCATGTGCGGTCGATACTCTATACACACAGTCGAGACTAGCGACTCGCTAGTCAGAATTTCACAATCACTGAGTCGATTTTAGACTAAATGCAGTCTCGTCAACATTAATACGGTTGTCCCCAGATGCTCGGACGGAGCACTCCCACGATGAAACATACGGGACAGAAGATGATTCCGACGATGGCGCTCAGTCCATTGATGATATTCGAGAAGTCGCCCATTAGCGGTTCTCGAATCAACTCGACAATCACCCAGACAAGTGCGTTGAAGGGGCTTAGCGACAATCCGATCAGTAGTCCAAAAACGACTACGGTGCCAACCTTATGACCGAGTCTGTGATCCAAAATAGTTGCCAACCATTTCCCTGCAATTAAGCCAAGCATAAAGCTGAGGATGCAGCTGACGTAGGGTATGGACAGGAATGGCATGATCCAACCACCGGCGAAACCAATGGCGGTGCATATGCCTAAAGTCTTTGCCACGAGCCAGGCTGATGGACCTGCTGGGGCACCCTTAGCTGGTCCTCCAATGCAAGCTCTGCAGCGATTTCCAACGGGGCACTGTGTCATGCAGTTCGTGCAAATGGGTGCATCACATTCGATGCACTTCAAACGCGATTCTGCGTGATCACACTTACCGGCCATTTATTTCCTCACATTAGATGCGGCGATTGATGTAATCGCCGTCATCACCTGCGGTGCCTTCAGCAGCGTTGTTTATTATGCTGGTGGTAGATCGTTTGGATCGAGAGTAGGCTTGCTTCTGCCTTGTTGAGGTAGAGGCGAGAGAATCATCAAGACACTCTTTCCTTCCATCTTAGGTTCACGGTCCATGATTGCGAGGTCTTTCAACTCTTCGGCGAATTTCTGCATCAATTTCATCGCCATATCTTTGTGTTGCATTTCGCGTCCACGAAGAATGGTCAGAACTTTGATTTTGTCGCCGTCGTTGAGGAATTTTTGAGCATTGCGAAGCTTGACCTGATAGTCATGCTCCTCAATTTTGTAGCGCATCTTGATCTCTTTGACATCGACAATGTGATGCTTACGCTTCGTCTCGCGAGCTTTCTTTTCCTGCTCGAATTTGTAGCGACCGTAGTCCATAATCTTGGCTACAGGTGGGTTCGCATCAGGTTGGACAACATACAGGTCCAATCCTTTTTCTTTTGCCGTCGTCAATGCTTCTCGAGTTGGGACAATGCCCAGCTGAGCTCCATCTTCATCGATCAATCTGAGTTCGCGGTCACGAATCCTCTCATTCAAGAGGGGCATGTCTCGTCGTGCTTCCGGTCGGCGCGGATCGCCTTTGTCTACGCTCAATAATCACCTCATGGTTGGAACTAAAAATCTGCCGAAGGGGGGACTTGAACCCCCAAGAGATTGCTCTCACTACGACCTGAACGTAGCGTGTTTGCCATTTCACCACTTCGGCGGGTCGAATCGCATATAGCCTAGCAGGTAGCTGCTCGGCATATGAGAATTCTACAACACTATCTTACGGCAACCAAGTTAAGTGCCATAGTCTAGTGAAATCAAGCAGCTGCCCACTAATAAAGGGGCAGCTGGCTGACAAATATCTGTGAACGTTTTGTACAAGTTTGGGTTTAGCCGTCAGCTGTGTAAGGCATGAGGGCGATGTCTCTAGCACGCTTGATCGCGACTGTGAGAACGCGTTGGTGACGCGCACAGTTGCCGCTGATGCGACGTGGAAGAATTTTGCCGCGCTCTGTGACGAACTTCTTCAAACGGTTTGGATCTTTGTAGTCTACGAAATCCACTTTGTCGGCGCAAAAGCCGCATGTCTTACGGCGACGTGGTGGTGAATCTTGCGATTGACGCATTACCTTGTACCTCTTTCCTTATTAGAATGGGATCTCGTCTTCGGAAGCGAAGATGGTGTCGAGATCCTCAGATTTATTAGCTTTGGGACCACCGGACTTAGCTCCGGCACGAGCGAGTTTAGGTTCAGCCGCATAATCGTCTGAAGCGCCAGCGCCGCTGCTTGCACCGCCAACTACGGCAGTAAGATTCTCGACAGCGATTGCGTCGATTTCAACGTCACGTTTGCGTTGACCATCTTGTGCCTGATAGTTGTTGATCTGCAGACGTCCGTCGACAGCAACAAGGTCACCCTTCTTGATCTCTTGAGCGCAACGCTCAGCTAGATCTCTCCAGGTTACGATTTTGACAGCAGCAGTTTCCGTAGCACCGTCTGCTCGTGGTGCGGATTCAACCGCAATCGCGAATTCAGTCACTGCCACGTTTGTGGATGGGGTAAAGCGCTTTTCAGGCGCTCTGATTACTCTTCCAGAAACAACTATTTTGCTTAAGCTCATGAAAATCCCTGATGTGTAGTGGGGTTACAGAGTCTTTGCAGACTCTTTCTCGTGAATAACGATGAGCGAACGAATGATGTCTTCGGAAAGAGTCATCATGCGCTTGATGCCCAGAATCGTCTCTGGTTTAGCGTGGAAAATGGTGAGGACGAAATATCCGTCGCGCATTTTGTCGACTTCATAAGCAAGTCTGCGGCGGCCCTTCTTATCGGTTGTTTCGATAGTGGCGCCTGTGCCTTTGATGAATTCTTCAACGGCGAGGACTACTCTGTCGACAGCGTCTTCATCAAGGTTTGGCCTGATGATATAGACAACTTCGTATGGTTTTATTACTGCAGTAGCCAATGGTTCTCCCCTCTGGTCGTCTGTCCTGCGAAAGCAGGCAAGGGACGTTTGTATTACAAATTCGCAACTAATTGCCGGACTCGAAGTCAGGCAACGTGCAGAACATTCGGCAAATTCTACCATGTGATCCAAATAGGAGTGCCTTCTGCGTAGTCTCAACATAGCCAACGCAACAGAGTTGCAATAAACTTTCATCGTTAAGGTTGTCTCACCTCATCTGTTTCAATGAATCTCAAGAAGTTTCCAACTCTCATAATTGCCATCTGCAGCGCGTTTTGCGCGATTACGCCGAACGTGAATGCTCAGGGAATCCTGGCTCAGCCCACTGACGCACAGGATGGAATGCCGTTTACTCCGCAAGTTCCAGGCATGGCTCCTGGCTTCTCGCTACCCTCGATGAGCAGTTACAACTTGCCGATTCCGGCAGGAATGCGACCAATCCAGGCTTTTACGGCAGATTTTTTCAAGCAAGCAACCGCGACCCGTCTGGGTGCTGGCACTGTACTGACTGGAATTTTGGAAGACGACCTCTCTAGCGGTAAAAATCAAGTAGGCGATGTTTTTTCGATTCGCCTCGAGAATGGCTACAGTGCCAACGGAGTTGTCATTATTCCGCCGCAGTCCAAAGTGCTGGGCTCAATTATTTCGGTAAAACCAGCGCGGATGCAGAAGTTCGGCGCTCCCGGGGCGATGGATATCAGTTTGCAGACGATTGTCTTTCCTGACGGACGCTCCGCCCGCATCTATGGATTCGTCGAGCACAACCCTGCTATGGATTTGAAGACCAAAAATGGAACCGGAAGCGCTATGTCCGGTCCAATTCACACGGTAAAAGCCTCAGCTTTGTCAGTATTTTCCGGTCTCAATCAGAAAACGGGCTTGCCAATCCAGATGCCCAACATGCGAACCGGATTGGATTTCACTCTGGCCAAAGGCGAATTGTTGCCTGTTCGTTTGAATCGCACTTGCGACTTGAGTAATATGGCTGCACCACCTGTGATACCAGGCACGGCAATGGCTCCTGCGAGCATGACCAGTTTCACACCACTTACTGATGGAATGCCGCCAACCGCACCGCCAATCGGACAAGCCGCCACTGCCGGGCTGTTGCCAGGATTGGCTCCCGGAGAGGATTCGCACTTTGGTCTGTCGGCTCCAGTTCGACCGATGCCACAATCAGATCTTCCAGATCCGTTTTAACTTTCAGTGCAAAATATCGAGACAGTAGCTAGCGACCCTGCGCGAACTATCGATTTGTGGCGTCTGTCTGTCGAGGCGCAATGCCATGGGAATCCTCTAAAGCGATATCGCTTTAAGAACGAGATACCCTTCTGGCGATGCCTGCGTATGTGCGTGCTGGATTGCTATACAGCATTATTGATGGTCCAGAAATAAAGCTGAAACAATTATCGAGTACTTTGAAAGTGGCGAAGAAAGGCAACTGTCCCCTCGGGGGCTCAACTTGGCGCGCTTAGATAACAGATTCTAAATTGAAAGAGACTAATACCATGCAAGACGTTGTTCGCTCGATACTTGATGATTTCCAACTTGAAGGACTACACCCGGTTGGGCTTTTTGATCCTCCATCTCCGAATGTTGATGAAATACCAGCCCCGACAATCTCGTTTTCGCCGCCACAACCTGACTATCAGGCTTCTCAAGCAGAAATCGATTGGTTTAACGACCTGTTAAGCAGGGCTCGTGCTTTCTCTTGTCAGAACTCTCAGTAAGGTTATCCGACTGAGTTAGCGGGTCTAATAATCCCACTTACGTCTGGCGAACGGCGGAATTATACATATGTCTAGAGACCATTCGATTCCGCGTCGAGATGCGGATGTTGTTATTGATCCGGTAACTTCGAAAGACACAGCTTCCGAAAAACTGATGGAAGAGGCTAGAAAAAGTCTCGACCTTCCAGGTCTGATGACCAAATCTGCAGCGGCGTCTAGTGAGTCTCGTTCAGGCGGTGGTGATCCTCGTTCGGCTGACGCTTCCACCGACCGTCCACGTCACTCAGTCGCAGATAGCACAATCGTCAAAAGCGATCACTATCAGGTAGCAGAAAAGCTTTTTGGAAAATCACTGGGTCTGTTGGATTTTGATGCGAGCAAAAACGGATTTGGTAACTCTCTTGTCGCAGACTATTTCCGCTGTAGCGCTGATGGTGACGCAAGGGGAGCGGCAAAGGCCATCGCGGCTCTCGAACAAAATGCAGAATCTAAAAACAATCCACAGGCTAACTTGATCGCCAGGGCGTTGCGCCTGGTCGATGCAATGTCTACAGTTCAAAACGGTGTCAACACCAACGATGTAATCGCCGGGCAGAGAGGTCTAACCGATCTTGCCAGACTAGCCCCAACTGTTCCGACTGCCGCTTTCATTCTCGATCATTTTTCTGAGGAGAAAGACGGAGCGAGAAATCCTTTGCGAGAAGCGCAGGTGAAGTGGGCAAAGGTTGCAGCCGATGGTGGCGATGAAGCAGTTGTCGCTCAAGCGCAGAAGACACTGGCAGAAATTTTGACAGGCGACATGAGCGCAGGCGAGAGAAGCATCCAGACTGCTGGCTTGGCGCTCGCCAACTATACGCTCAGTGCTGAGGCCAGAAAAGCGGTAGAGCCGCAGTTTCGGTTGGCTCAAGCTGTCGATTTGGCAGAGACATTGAAAGACTCCGCTGGTAACTCCGAAAGATTTGCCAGAACTCTTTCGATGGTGCAAAAGCTCGCCGAGAGCGGCAACAAAGCTGCGGTGTCGATGATTCGCGAGCTGGGCGTAGAAAATCCTGGCGATGTGCCAGAGTTGATCGCTTCTCTTTCTGATTCTCAATCGAGAGCAGCAACCGTTGCGAAGTTACAAGATTGGAAAGCTTCCGTTGCCGACTACGCTGGTATTGCCGACGATGCTTTCTCACCGGTCAGTGTAGAAGTTGCAGGTAATGCGCCCGACGATGATGGAAATGACGGAGATAAAAACAGTAACAATGCAAGGACAGAATCGACCGGCAAAATCTACACGGACCTCCAAGGTGACCCGACCATGCCTGAGAGCGTGAAGGACGCCGTATTCAATCTTGCACCAAAGAACCTTCCGCCGGGTAGCTCGAACTTGAACGATTTGAAGTTGGTGCCTAAAGATGATGTCCACACTCGCAACGACATCCTCGTTCGTCACTATGTCAACGGCGACCAAACCGCCAGAGCTAATGCCCTGGAGGGGCTGAGGCAAGAAGTGCAGAATGGCAATTTGTCGGCTATGCAAAGACTCGCTGAACTCGCTTTACTGGATGGCACCCTGAAGTTTTCGGATGCGTCCAAGCGCGCGCGCACAGCGACATCTCAAGCCGAATTCGATCAAGCCCAGGCAGACCAGAAGCAAGCGCTGCGCGACCTGGCCACTTTAGAGATCGCCGATAAGAAACGCGATAAAGGTGTCACTGATTTACTTAATCACGCTCCCAAAATGGGCGTTTCGCCAGAGGAAATCACTCAGGCCCGTCAGCAAGCACGTGCAAAAGAAAACGCTGAAGCTAGTCTGGTTCAGAACGCGCTCGTTGAAGCCCTTCATGGTACTGGTAGTGGTGCGGTAGCTAAACTGGAGCAAGCTGCATCGGCAGAACGCACCACAGCACAGATGGCTAGTAACTATCTCTCTGGGCGCGATCCACAAGAGTTAAAAAACGCGGCAGATTTTGCAAGCGGTACAATTAGCGCCACTAAGGCGCTCAAGTCTATGTCTAACCCGTCTAGTTGCGCAGAGGCACTGCTCAATTTAGAGAAATTAGCGCGTGGCGGCAACACCGATGCAGAACGTATGCTTGTCGATTTAGAACGAAACGCTAACAGCAAAGAACTGTTGCGAGCACTTCGTTCTGGTGATAAGAAAGCTGTTGCGGCCGAAATTAGCAAAAGCGACGTTGCTGAATCCATTCAATCGGCATTGTCCCCATCTGTGCGGCGCGCAGAGGATCTCAAATCACTAAAAGCTGAGGATCTGCTCAAGGCATTTAGCACGCCTCAAGGTTTGGAAGACGCGCGCAAATCGGCAATTGATAGTTTGAATCAGAACCATAAGCAAGCCGACACTGCTTTTGGTGCCTTCATCGAACGGGGAAAGACGGCGGCGGAGCGACAACAATCGCTAGATGCTCTGAACAAAGCAAGCCAGGAGCGGATACGCAGCTCTGGCGATTATGTCTATGAATCGATGCGCCTGAATCTTGAATCAATTCAGCAGGTGAAGAAAATCCACGCTGCGGCAAAACTCGTGGAAGAAAAATTGAAAGACGCCTCCGCCGATGTAGCCAGCCAGAAAGCGGCTGTTGAAGCGCTTTCAGATGGCTTGAAAGAACTATCCAAAATGGCTGGAGGCAATCACTCGCTCGCCCATAGTTATTTGAATAAGTTGCTTTCAGGTCGAGAAGTTAGTTTCGACAAATTGATGAAAGAGATCGAGGAGCACAACCCCAATGCTTTCCTCGCCATAACAAGGCATCTGCCAACCGGTGATGAAGAGCTGAATGAATATCGAGCTAATCGCATCGTTCGAGACTTAGGTCCAAATTCTTCTGCTGCAGATTTTGCAAGAGCCCACGAACAGCTCGAGGCAGAGTCGAGGATAGACAAAGACAATCAGTCCGCAACCGATTGGTTGAAGTGGACTGCTGCCACTAAATCTGTGAAGGATATTTCTGACGCGGCAAAAACTAATAACTTCGAAGCAGCAACTTCGGCAGTAAAAGAACTTTCTAGAGCAGCCAGAGAAGGGAATCCATACGCCAGAGCAGAGTTGTCTGCAGTGCTACTGGGACGCAGCGACGTGCGCGCTCGCGCTGCGCTTGCTGAATGTGGTTTCGGCAAGACCCTGGAGAAACCCACTTACTTACCTGATTTGAAGGGGCTTGATGCCTCGTCTTCCGAGAAGCTTTTACACTCCGCAATCGAGGCGATAAGCGAGAACCACAAATCTGGTGGCTTCAAGTTTACCCGTGAAGAAGCTGGCACTCTGGTGGTTGCTCTTGCGGACGCCACGTCCAAAAATGACGCGAGGCTGACATCAGCATTGAAAGATTTATTGGACCGCGGTGTAGATGGGGCGTCGCGCACGACCGTGATGGAAGCAGTGTTCACTGCTATCCAAAATGAAGTGCCTGGTGCGGAAGGATTGGCTAATGTTTACTTGCGGGGCGCTGCCACAGATCCAATTCTAGCCAAACAATTCAGGTCTCTTAGCGAATGGGCTCGACTTGGAGATACTGCCAGCATGAGAATCATTGCTGGTATTGCATCTGGTATCGCAGATAAAAATGAAACGGCTAACCCTCTGCGTTATAGTGGCGAAGATAAGGACCGCAAGCCGATCATGAAACCGGTAGATCCTATATCTGACAAAGCTAGAACGGTCCTGGTAGGTCTGGCGGATCGTCCATCTCAACAGGCGCGAGTGCTAGAGGCGATCACAACTGTTTATGCACGATTCGGTGACTCGAATCAACTGCTTGCTACGTTGGGTCAAGTGGCTGAGAAAGTCGACAAGGCACTTGTCACGGCAGATGTGCGGGACGCGCTCCAACGAGGTGTCAAAATGACTGCCTCGAATCCGGAAAGCCAGGAGCACAAGAGTGCCGTTTCTGGATTGCTCGCGATGGCGAAGCATTGGGATGCCAGCGATATCAAAGTCGTCGGTGAGCACTTGACGCCTACACTCACCAACGGGTTGAGAGAAAGAGCCGACGAAGTTCCAACAGACTTGCGCAAACAGTTGCTAGTAGATTTGCATCAAGCGATTAACACCACTGACCACACAGACGCAGCCAATGCTCGTCGTCTTGGTTCAATTAAAGCCATGGGCGCCTTTGCCAAGATGTTAGATAAAGAGCAGGTAGAGACGCTGGCTAGCTTCGGCGGTGTCGCAGGTATCAAAAGGCTTTCCGATGTAGGTATCACAGGTGATGCCAGCGTAGCCGTGCAGAAGGCTGCAGGAAAGGCTCTTTTGCGTACGGTAGCAATGTCAGAAAATGCTCCCGAGGGGCAAGTTGGTCCACGTGAAACAGCTTACAAAGCCTTTCTGCGCGATGGCTATCCAGGTCTTGATGAAAGTACTAACACCTTTCAGACAAGTGGCAAAAAATTGGAGCCGAGAGATCTGCGAGAGGCGCTGCTCAAATACGCTGAGGGCAGAGCGTGGGACGTCGAGTTATCCAAAGAGATTGGTCGCATCGTATATGATGCCGGACTGCCTCGTCCGACTGCTGGAATTTTGCATGACTTCGGCATTCCAGCCAAGAATAGTCAAGATTTGCTTGCCAAAACCAATACGATCATTGCTAATTACGAGAACAAAGCAGCACACCAGTCTGGTGAGGACGTCGTGCGCCGGGTGGCAAGCAATATCGACTTAGTTAACGCGCTTCCGCCTGCACTTAGAGCCAAGTTAATGGGCAGCCCGGAGCAAGTCGACAAAGCACAAGTGGCTGGCCAAATGCTGCAAAAGACTTTGGAAATTTCGAGCAACAAGGCATTGTTGGAAGACCTGCCGAAGAAGCTAGAGGCAATGAGTCTTGAGGCCGGGAAGGAGGTTGACCATTTAACCAAGAAGTTTGCCGAGTTGCGCAGCGAAAAAAGTATGACTCTGGCGAAACTTGCGGACCACACCAAAACTAGTGTCACGGGAGCTCGATTCACTGCTGTTTTTGGCAGTAACACTCTCGATAAGTTCGAAGAGAAGCAAGTTGAACTCGTGCGCAAGCTGCCCGGTCTTAACATGCAGATGGAACTGAGAAACAAAGATCTGGCAGAGGCCACTCAGTTGCAGCAGTCGATGGAATTGGCTCGAAAAATTGGTCAACATACCAATCTGGAGAACAAAGGACTACAGAAGGAAGCCGACCGGCAAGCGTTGCAGATGTGGCAGGAGCATGGAGCGATGCTTCAGAAGCTTGCACCGACGGTTTGGCGAGAGTTAGTTTCTTCTGACGGTATGCAGTCTGGTCGAAGTGTTCTTGCTCGCATGCGCGATGCTGGAATGAGTCAGTTCGACACCGTGCCTAGTTATGAGTCGGGCAAGAAGGGCTTCGATGAAGCTTTATCAACGCTCAAGTCTTTGCGATACACAGATATCCACGACCCATCCGGTTTCACTTACAAAGGTGAATTCAGCGACACTGCTGCGATGCGCGCACATGCGCTGGGTAGAGTCAGTGACGATCAAGCTTTCCAGAAACTCAATCGCGTCAGCAAAACTTTTAATCAGAGTTTGCCTGAACTGGCTGAGATGTTCAAGGCCGCTCAACAGGGCACCAAATTCGATACCTACGTCAACGCCGCACAAGATAGAGCAAAAATGCTCCAGAATGCGATGCGCACTGTTACTTCCAAAGATCTGGCTGATGTTCGTGAGCGTATTACGTCGATGCAAGATGCCGTCGATCAAATGAAGGCGCATCCAGATCAATCCAACCGCGAAGCAGTAAGTGAGTTGCAGGCGCGTATTGCCAACTATAAGCAGATGCATGATTTGCTCAATCCCAATTCATCTCAAAATTACGACAAAGAGAAAGACACTAATGGGCAGATTCGAGAACTGATCGCAAAAGTCACGGCTCCTGATTTTCGCGCCGACACATTTGCCAACTGGGCGATGGCACATGGACCAGTGATTTTAGCGACGGTTGTCGCCGTGGCTGCCACTGTCGCTGCTTGCGCCTCATTTGGAGTTACCTCGCCTCTAGCTATTGCAGCGTGGGCTTCTGTAGCCGGACTGGCAGCCGCTGAAATTACCAGAGAAACTTTGTACCAGTACAACAAAGATGGCTACAGCGGTATCGGTGTATGGAACGAGAGATCGAGTGCCGGCACCTGGGCGAGCAAAATTGAATCTCGAAGCGAGTGGGAGAATGTCAAAACATTTTTCACCGAAGTTGCTGGACCGTATGCCGGACAAGTTGTCGTCGACACTGCCTTGGCATTTGCCACAATGGGCATCTCTAAGTTCGCACTGTCTGGATTTTCTTCCGCGACGTTTTCCCGCGAGACTTTGAAACAGCTGGTCATCGGCGAAGGCAAATCTATGGCGCAATTAGCTGCTCAAGCTGAGAGAGCCGCCGTAATCGCTGAAGGAAATAATGCTGCCGGGCTCTTCATGCGCCAGTATATGCAACAGTTCGGCAAAGAGCTGCTGATCAACTCTGGTTTCACCGCCGCCCACCTTTCGGCTGAAAAAGGTATAGAGACGATGACGCCGCAGCAGCTCAAGCACGTGGTGCACGAAGGTCAACCTGGAATTGCGTTCGGGCTTCAGACAAGTCTTGGTATTGGGCAAGGATGGCTTGCTGCCTGCTTCCACAGCCGCGGCGGTAAAGTGAATTTCAAAGCTACTTCTCCTCAAGCAGAACTCGCATTCATTGAGTCTTATCGAAAAGGAGGCTTTGAAGTAAAGCCTATTTTGGCACCGGGTCAAACAAGTGCGAGTAGATGGGAAGTTCGTGCCTACAATCAAGACCCGAAGCAACCGTCTTTCGTGCTGGAACGTGGCACTGGTTTGCCAGAGAAGGACCTTTTCCCAGGTGGTGCAAAGCAGGTTGTTCGACCGGAAGGCGCAACTGTGAGCGAGTTGCCTCGTGAGGTCGATGGACACGGTACTAAGTGGACCCAATCAGAACCCGGACAAAAGATGATCGGCGAACTACAAGGTTTCACGGAAGCGGTGATGAAAGGAGATTTTGAAGGCGCTTATAAAGTTGCCACAAACACAACCGATGTGCCTGCCAATTTCACAGTCAAGAAAAATCCAGTCGATATTTCCCTCACTCAATTGAAAGATCCCGCAAGCGCCGACATGCATCTGCAGCGGTCTCTAAAAGACATGGGGGGCGTCAGCAAAGCAAGCCGCACCGATGGAAAATTGGTGGCAGAAATACCACAACCGGTGCTGGAGATCGAACCTGGTGTCAAGGTTGATATCCTCGAGCCTGCAGGAACAACAGTCAACGGCAAAGCGCTGACTGCAGAACAACTAAAGAAACTGAATGATTTTAAAGCAAGCGACGCCGGTCAGCGCATATTCCAGGAAATGGCTATCAACGCTATGGAAGAACGAATTCACCTGCGTCAGTTAGATATGGGAGTAAAAATTGCATCGCCCTCTTATGCGCGATTTGTCGCCGAGAATCCACATGCCAGTGTCGATCAGATAAACGCATTGCGTGGCACCTACGATCAAAATCACGCTGAATTTGGCGGTCGCTCTGCTGCCACCATGGAGCAAGAAGCGATTCTCGCCTTGCACGACTCAGATCCGCATCTCTGGAATTCAAAAAATCTTCGCCATCATTTTGGTAATCAGCATGCTGATGTTCGCGAACCGCTGTTCAAGTGGGTTGAAAATCAAGAGCGCCTTCGAGCCGGGGGAAAGGTCGAACCTACTGGTCTGCAAGGTCAGCCAACCCGTTTGAACAGTGCACACGAAACCGGTGAACGCACCAAAACAACGTCGCTTGGACGCAACGACGCTGACACAAGAAGAGATGTTCTAAATTTGATCGCGCATGAGTCCACGGAGAGCTTCAACCAGAATATTAAGCCAGGTGACAGGAAGACTCCAGATGTCGCGCAACAACTTATCTTCGAAGAAGCCAGGGCTCATCTACGACGTCCTAGCGCACCTGGCAAACCTTCGCCTCACGATGAAGGATGGAGATTTTACCAGGCTAGAAAAGATTCGCCTGCTGACCATGCCAAAATGGATTACATCTTGGTCAATGAAAACACTGGAAAATATCACATCGTCGATGCCACTGCACAGCTCAAATCAACCACTTCGAATATTCGAACAGATTCAATAATTCGATGGAACGATAAGCACTTAGACGGCAAAACTGCCTCTAATAAGATGCTTAACAACGAGGGCAAAGACCTCGTGCGCAATCACATCGACTTTCTGCTGCGCAAAGAAGCGCCACTTGATCTATTGACTGAGCCGCCACCATCGTTTGCTCAAAACCACAGTGATAAAGATGGTGGTCTTGCGGCGACTAAAGCTGACCTGGATAGATTTCACGATTGTTTAGTAGAGTCTGCGAAAAAGGATCCCCTTCGTAGTGCCGAGCTAACGCGCTACAGCAAAGAGTTACGCGGTAGCAGGGATTTCTTCCTCGCTAAGCTGAGCCAGGACAATCCTGTGCACCAGGGTCATCAAAAATATTTTGAGACCACTTTCGCCGATCAGCAAATTACAGCAGCGGCACGAGAATGGGTGCGAAAACAATCGCAAGGCACCGACATCAAAGTCAAGAAGCCTTTGCCAGATCGAGAAATAAAGTACGACAGAGGCACCATTCAAGCTATTGCAAGAGACGGCACTGGTAGACGATTTGACTTGCCAAATGTCGACGCGCGTATTGCCAACGCGGTGACAGCTGAAGCCACCAAAGAAATCGATGCGATTACGCGATTGAAAAAGGAAAAGAAGATCGATCCTAAAGAAGCTGACCGACAGTTAGCGATTCTCTTCGGTCTGAAGCAAGTGCCAGCTGAGCCTATTCGGGATGTGCTTGTAGGTAAGTTGTCCAGTCACCCGCTGCAGAATATGCTGGAACCGGCACCACCTCCGGTGCCAACGCCTCCGAAAGCAAAAGCACCAATAGAGACACCAGAAACAAAAGCCTTGGAGGTAGTCACAGAAACATGTAAGGTTTGGGATGTTCGTGTTCCTTCGGGTAAGGATGCTGCGGCTAAGGCCAGTGAGGATGTAAAAGCTGCTCTTGCTGAGGTGCAGGCAAAAACTTTGAACCCAGCCGAACAAGCTGCACTAAGTAAGATTATCGAGGGCTATAAAACGGGCGACCCAAATATCGTTAAACAAGTTCACGACCACCTCAACAAACAACCTGATACAAAAGCGCTTGGTCGAAATGAAGACGAAGCAGTTTTGCCAGTCGATAAAGGACACGAGCGCCTGGCTGAAGGCGAAATCAAAACAGTAAAATTGGCTGGGCAAGGTCAAGAAAAGATAGATGTGTATTTTGCCAAACAGACCGTTCCTGGTCAACCAGAGCGTGATGTAATCGTGCGCACTCCCGGCAGAGGCGGCTCCGAAGAGGCTCTGATGAAGCGTGCTCACATGGAGGATGCCGCCTATGAAACGAGCAAGTTGTTCAACGGCGGTGAGCCAAATTATCCAGCTATAAGCGCGCGCGAGGTAGTCGTGGAAGGCAAAACTCAGACCGCGATCGTTCAAGAACATGCTGGCACCACCCTTAGTGACTTCGTTGCCAGGGACGTATATCGCGGTCTGACTCCAGGGCGGCAAGCTGAATTCAAAGCTGGAGTCGAATTAGCTGCTGCTCAACGTCAAATCATGGGAGACTCAGATTTCAGCAACAACAATTTTGCAGTGCGCGTGGCGCCAGACGGCAAAGTCAGCGTTTCTAATATCGATATGGGGCGTGCTTTTACAACCGAACTGAGACCAAGTTGGGGAATTGGCGGTGTCAACGAACGTTCGCCTTTCGGTGGTCTGCCTGGTAAGCCTTTGTCGCCTGAAGTTCGCGGTAAAGTCGAGGAGTTTGTCAAATCAGTCGAAGACCCCAGAGTCGTTGAACAGCTCTCTAAAACTGGGTTGCAGCCACACCAGATCGGTTACATGAAAGCGCGTGCCAAGCTGCTTTTGCTTGACGGATTTCCGAAGTAAGCAGCACTGTTTTCGCTGCCATGGCCCAGGCGGTTATCGGCTACATTGCCATTTTGTCCTCACGTTATGAGGTCGGTGATTTCGTAATTCCCCCCATGACAAGGCGGCAAAGTCCTTCATAATGGACTTCCCCTCCCCCGACAAATTCGTATGGAAGTTTGAAATGGAATCATTTCAATTTTCTGCCTCAATGGCAAATCTCGTTCAAGCTTCGCGAGAATGGGAAAAAGAGCATCCCAGCGCTACTTTAGCTGCTGAATTTTGTGTTGCAGCAATAGCGCTTCATGGCACTAGCAAACTGGCAGCAGGGCTCTCAAGCGCAGTAGAGAGCGCCTTCGTCAAGGATGTGGCCGGAGCAGATCTGATCGGCGCTGTCGACAGAATGGGCGCTGATACGGTGAAATCCAGTCGTTTACTAGCCGGAGAGTCCTCGGCTAGCCCATACCTATCCGACAACCTTCAAAAGCTTGAGCATAAATTCTCTGGAGATAAAGCATACATCCCGTTTTTGCAGGTCAATGAGTCAGGTGAAAGAGTCGCTCGTTACCTCAAAACCAATGATCAAGCTGAAATCCATAAGCTTTATTCGCAGGTCAAACCTTCGGTGGTGCGCCTGGATGTCCAAAGACTAAATCAACAAGCGACTTTTCCTGGATCAGGCTTTTTTATTGACGAAAACAGAATTGCTACAAACCATCATGTTGTAAAAGGCGCAGCCTCGATTTCCGTAAAGACCTACGACGGACAAATATTCAAAGGGGTCGTCCTGGGAAGAGATAAGCACGCTGATTTAGCAATCGTGGAAATAGAGAACACCGCTGGCGCCCATTTCCCGAAACTGAAGCTTGGCGCTAGACCAAAACTGGACAGCCATCTTTATGCAGTCGGACACCCTTTGGGCGCGAAAGCCGAAGTTATGAGCACCGGTAAAAACGAAAGTTTCGTTCTTAACTTCAACTGGTCTGACAAGCTCAAGCGAACCCCGGTCACTGTAGCACCTACCGGAGAAAGCAGATGGAGGACCGGACTTCATGTTTTAACGGTTCCCGTTGAACCAGGATCATCTGGCAGTCCTCTGCTCAACACCCAAGGTGAAGTGGTCGGCATCATCCGCGAGGCTCGGGCTAAAGGAAACATCGCTACAGCTGTCGAACATTTGGCCACATTGAACCATTCATTGCCAACAACCATTGCCGAAAGGACCGTTCAAAATGTGCAAAGCTATTACTGGGAGCAGGATGGAAGAACGGCTGCACAAGCCCTTTCCAGCAGGCCTATGACTGGATTTGAGCGGGCAAAGACCTTGATGGGAAGAGATACTTATCCAGCTTTTGAAAAACAAAAGCAGTTCGCGAGAGTAGATCAAATAGTCGATGGAAAACGAATCTAACGAAAAGACGTTTATGTGGAGCGTAGGCCGCGCCCTAATCCTACAAGGACGGTTTTCCGCTGGCATCACGAGTTTATACAGCTCTAAACTGTAGGAACAGTCCCGCCATCAACAATGTACTCAACCCCTGTTGAACTGGCGGCAAGAGGAGATATTAGGAAGGCGATGAAATCTGCTACTTCTTTGGGTTTTGCCGGACGCCCTATTGGAATGCCGCCTAGGCTCTTCATGATTATCGCCTTGCCACCTTCATAATCTGTGTTGGCGTCTTGTGCAATACGCTCAGCGAAACGTACTGAAGCTTCAGTTTCAACCCATCCTGGAGAGACACGCACCACTCTGATTCCTTTCGGAGAAACTTCTTTTGAGAGGCATTTACTGTAAGTCGAAAGAGCTGCTTTTGCTGCAGCATAAGCGGTTGTTGATTCAAGCAGAGGTAATTTGTTTTGAATTGAAGTGACGTGAATGATCACGCCAGCTCCTGCCGTAATCATTGCGGGTACTAGTGCGCGATCAATTCGAACAGCCGACATCAAATTTAGATTGAGTTCGTCAAACCAGGCAGTGTCATCGAGGGCAGCAAAGCCGCCAGCTGGGGCATTCGAGCCACCAAGCGAGTTTATGATGTAATCGACTCCACCCAATTGTTTGTTCACGGCATCAATAATAGTGGCACAACCTTCCGCTGTAGATAGGTCGCAAGCGACATGGATAACGCCTTCCGGCAAAGTATCGGGCGCAGATCGAGAAGTTGTAATTACTTTTACGCCTTGCTCTAGAAGAACTTTCACCACTGCCGCGCCGACACCTTTGGTGCCACCAGTGACCAAAGCACGTTGACCAGCGATTTTAAGGTCCAAACTCATATTTTGCCTCCAGAGTAGATATGTGCCGACTTTGACTTGTCTGCGATTTCGCTATAACGTTAGTAGGATGGCCACTTATCTTCAAGAACCAACTAAAAAGTAAGGTACTTACAAAAAAGTATGCGCAAACAATACACTGCAGTTACAGCAGCCACTGATGCGGAAAACGCCTTTAAGTTAGTGGAAGGACGCTGGAAACTTGTGATTCTGTTCAACCTGTTTGGCGGGCAAGTCAAACGCTTTTCATAACTGCAGCGTGCAATACCGGGCATCTCGCAAAAGATGCTAATTCAGCAGCTTCGGCAGCTAGAAATCGATGGTTTGGTTAAAAGAATTGTCCACCATCAGGTTCCACCAAAAGTTGAGTATTGCATGACCGATTGGGGACAAGCTCTGTGCCCAGCCATGGATGCCTTGTTGCAATGGTCCGAATTGCGTGACGAGTTGGTGTGACTTGGCGAAATAAATGGCGAACTTTGGCCAATTAAATGGCAGAGCGCAAGTTCTCAAAGCCCCACGGAGTTTGAATTTGCCAATTAATTGGCCAAGAATTGCCAAATAATCCGGCCAAAAAGTCGGCAAAATAATTCGCCAAATCACATGGACGCTTAAGACAGCTGTCAATAAAAGAACCGGCGCTTGGGCGCCGAGGCATGCGCAGTCTGCCCGACCGCTGAGGATGACACCCGAGCAATCCGCTCGTGCCGCTCACTGGCGCCCGCCGAGTAAGCGTGACGCGGAAGATAGAAAACGGTCAGCACAGATATTCTGCACTGACCGCAGTTGTTGTTGTTGTTGTTGTTGTTCAGTTGTTCAATTCAGACTGGCAGTCGCGTTAGTCGTCAGTTGAAGCTGAAGGCGATGGTGCTTTGCCCAGACCTTGTTGTTGCGTTGCGGCTTTGTAGTCCGCAAGATGACGCCAACCCTGGTGCAAAATCAATTGATACGCGTAAATCTGTTCCAACCAGCGGCGTTCGCCTTCTGGCAGGTCTGGACGCTCCAATCGACGCTTCAAGCTACCAGTAATCGTTCTGGTTTCTTCAATCGCCTTGCGATAGTTGCGTACCGCAGTTCTTTGCACCGCTGCTGGTGCAACAGTGGCAGCAACTCTTTGCTGAACTGGTTGTAGCTGCGGAGCGAATTCGCGATTTTCTCTAGGCGCGCGTGGTTCGCGGCTATCGACGCGTTCACGATGCTCTCTTGGTTCGCGATCGCGTGGCTCGCGGTCGCCTCTTTCACGTGGTTCACGTGCAGGGCGATCTTCGCGTGGTGCGCGCTCTTCGCGGAGTTGTGGAACAGCATCTGCTTCACCGGCGGCTGCCTGTGCAGCATTCCCTTTAGCCGCTTGCTGTGCAAGAGGGTGCTGGATGACATTTTTGTGTCGGTCTGAACCACCGCGTCTACGCTCTTTGCGCTTCGCTCTATAGCAGTCCAAACAATCACGCAGACGTGGGTTCATGTGTTCGAAGACTTTGCCGCAAGTCTGGCAGGTCAGCGAGTGCTTGCTGCGTCCGTCACCTAGCTCCTCGCCTTCACCTTCGCCGGCTTCAGAATCCTCTGAAGGAGATTCTTGTTCTGCTGCTGGTTCTGACTCGATTTCTGGTTCGATTTTGGCGACGCGACGAGCAGTCTTGCGCACCTTCGGTGCTTCTTCTTCCTCGTCTTCTTCAATAACGGGAGCTTTCGCTACTTCCTTTTCTTTGGTTGCTTTGACAGGCTCCGCCTTCTTCACAGCCTTGGCGCGAGGTTTAGGCTCGGCTTTTTCTTTGGGTTTAGATCTGTTTTCTTCGAGAATCTCCAATACTTTCGGATTGGTGAGTCCGTCTTCTTTTAGCTTGCGAATCTCTTTCAGTTCTTCCATCGCTTGATCTGGAAGAACTTTGATGCCGTTTTCATCAGATGTTGTTTCGATGTTGAATTCGGTGAGATATCGACGAATAGTGACGCTAGTGACATTCAAGTCCTTAGCAGCTTGGGCAATCTTCGTGCCCTCTACCTTTGGTGTTCGGCTCATTAAGTATTTAGTCCTGACTGTATGTGTTGTCTAAATGGTGTCGTTTGCTCGTCGACTTCCGTTGTACAGATTTCAAGTCAGTTCTGAACTGCGCTTGACTGCGCCGCAACTATCTGGATGCTCCAGCTTCGTTGTTGGGTGAACTCGAACCTGTATGGAGTGTACGAACCTTAGGAACTTGCCTGAACTGCCTGAACTGGGCAGTTACGCCTTTGGCTTCAGGACCTCAAGATCCCACTTAAAGTTAAACCATATACTTATAGAGAGCGCCTAGATGTTTATTAAATTTTTGTCATAGCATTTGGCATCTCGGCCCTCTCATAAGTCGGATGGGGAGCCAGCTGCGCTCCAAACGTGTGTTGAGCGCTTTGGTATGCTTTGCGCAGATGGTTTCTGCTGACATGTGTGTAAAGTTGGGTGGTTACAACGGACGAGTGACCAAGCAGCTCTTGAACAGAGCGGAGGTCAGCTCCGCCCTCAAGCAAGTGAGTGGCGAAGCTGTGCCGCAAACTGTGTGGTGACAAATTTTTCTGAATCTTGGCTCGATAAGCAAGCCGTTTGATTGTCTGCCAGACAACCAGTCGGGAAAGCCGATTGCCTTGCAGGTCGATCAGTAACGGCACTGCTTTCGCATTCAAAACTGCAATTCTTTTTTGTTTGGCGGATTTTCTCGGCTCTGAGAGGTACTGCTTAAGCGCTTCCATTGCAAGCGAACCGAAAGGAACGATTCTTTCCTTAGACCCTTTTCCGACGCAACGGATATAACCCTGACTCATATTTACGTCTTTCAAATCGAGTTTGACTAGCTCGGTAACTCGCAATCCGGCGCCATAAAGCAACTCGATAATCAATCGATCGCGCGATTTTTCTGCGACGGCTAACATGCTTGCCACCTCATTTGGTGTCAGAACTTGAGGCAAGTGTTTTGCTTTTTGCGGGCTTTGAAATCCTTCGCAAGGGTCGTTGTGTCGCAGTCCTACAGCTCGTTGCCAAACAAACCAGCCACGAAGGCTGGCCAGAATTCTCGTTGTTGTGGCTGAACTTTGCCCAGCTGATTTTTGGCTGGAAAGATACTTCGCTATGTCGTGTCTAGTCGGATCTTCGTTGCCGTTGAGGAATTTGATGAAAGCAATCAAGTCGGAATGATACGCCGCAACGGTGTTAGGGGATAGACCCCGCTCCTGCTCTATGTGACGCACATAGTCGTGTAAAGCGTCCGATAAAGAGATTGACCCTGAATGCGGTGCTGGAGGCACTGCAGCCCTGGAATATTTCGGCATCGAGCGTGGTGGCACGACCGACCGTTCCATTTCTAGAAATTATGAAATTTTAAGCGTGCCAGTATCATACACAAAACCAGTCGTGGTGCAAAGACTTTTTTTCTGAGGTTGTGGCTCTAACCAGGAGTGAGTCCCGGAAGCGGATGTGCGGATGCTTTTGGCTTGCTAGGCAGCCAGTGGAATGACTTCTCGATTGACTGTCCGACTGATTTTGGTTTATCGAGCGGCGAATTTATTTTGAAAGCGAATGCTCTTGGTTTATCGGACGCCAGATCACCCAGCACCGGCAGTGATGGCAAATTTTCCAACTGGTGCATAGTTACTTTGTTCATAATTTTCTGGACGGTGATTGCTTTCGACATTTCACCGAGGGTGCCACTTCCGAATACGCTGGATGTTACGCGCGGAATCTTTCCTGCTATTTCGATGTCCAGAGTGTTGTGGGTGAGGTTGGCTTTGCCCGCTCCCCACAGTCTCATGTCGTCACCGTTGTATGTCAGTTCATCGACATAGATGATGTTTTTGGAGAGCCGGAATTCGCTCACCATGTCTTTGAATTTCCCTGTTCTCACTGGTACTGTGCTTTGCAGCAGGTTGTTTAAATTGAAACCGAATAGGCCTGAATGCAGCAAATTCGCTTGCGTAATTTTGTTTTGCAGCTGGCTGAATCTGGTCACGATTCCGCTGTGCACAGTGACTACGCCGTTGCCTTTTAAGTTCGAGAGCGCGTCCTTATAGTCGTTTCCTTCGGTTTCGAATTTGACGTCGGCATCGACTGTGCCACTTAGTTCGCCTGGATGTCCAAACAATTGTTCGCTTAGTTTGTTCGCCTGAGCTTTTGCAAGTGTTGTTCGCAACGACAGCTTGTGTTCGTTCATATCCAACCATCCGGTTACTGCCATCGCGCCACCGGCGAGGCTCGCGCGTCCGTTGGTGATGTGGATCTTCGGTTGTCTTACTTGTTGTTCGTCGGCGTCGAGCTTTAACTCGGCTTTGATTTGGTGCACTGGAATCTGTCCAACTTGCATCTCTGAGAAATCTACTTCTGCTTTTTGGTCGGAGCCGCTTAGTTCTTCCAAATTGACGAATCCGCTCAAATCACGAACGTCGAATGATGGAACGCTGATCTTGGAAAAGACGACTTTTCCGGTCGCTTTCGGTTGATAGGCAGTGCCGCTGACGTTGAGATTGCCATCGACGGTGCCTCCAACATTTTTGGCAATCGACGGCTCAAGTAATGCAATCAGGCGTTTCGCTGGCACCGGGTGTGGTGACTTGAGCGAACCGCTCAACGTAGAGCGAGGTAAGTCGAGAACAGTTTTCGCACTGTCTTTGTAAGCCCATGCGACTGAACCCTCTGCCTGAAGCTGTGAGTCCCCGATGCTCACCTGCGCGCTTGAGACCTTCATAGAGTTAGGACTGATTGAAAGCGCACCTTCGACTTTCATAGATTCGTCGAGTGGCTGATGCAACTGTCCCAACGGTGAAGACACAACCAGCCGGTTTGAGGCAACAGATGAAATAGAGAAGTTGACTTCGCTGGCTTTCAGATTGCCATTCACCTTGGCTCGCAGAGCAAGCGGTCCCGAGGAGGTAATGGCCAGCTTCCACTTTTGGAATTGATCAGTGAACGAGGGAATCAATTCAAGCATCTCTTTCGAATCGATAGATGCGATAAGTTCCGTGCGCAGATTCGGCAATGCACTTTGATAATTCTCGACTTGTCCATTCAAACTGAAGTGCGAGTTTCTCAGAGCACCACTTAGATCTTGCAAAGTTAGCTGGGTTCCAGATGCCGTCAGCGTGCCTGCAACGTGTTCGATTGGGAAACGCTGAGCACCAAATTTGGCACCAACGTTGATCAAGCTGAGTACACCGGCAAGACTGGGCTTGTCGTTTTTCATTTCGCAAGTCGCATCGCCGTACACTCTTCCGTGCACTTTGCTCAGTTGATATTCTTTCAAGAAGTCCGTATACAGCTTCTTTAGCGGCTTGGGCATGACTGACGAAGCAAGATAGAAGTCGACATCTGATAAGTCGATACCGGCGGATTTGACCTTGATCGCGCCTCTCACTCTAGCATTGGTTGAGAGCTGTTCTATCGCAAGACTGGTCACCACTTTATCGTTGTGAGTAATGAAGCCGACTTCTTGCAGAGTCAGTACGTCGTGGTCGTAAATAATGGTTCCACTTTTCGCTCGCAGCGGTTTAGTCATGCCCGCGGGTTGATAGCAGAGATCTTCAGGAGTTGTTTTGAAATATAGATTCGGATATGTTCGAGGTCCACTAACTGTCAAAACGAGATCGTGAACACGTCCACGCAGCTGGTGTTCGGTGAGAAGCGGAATGTGCACTTTGAGCACCTTGAGCAAAGTGTTCAGCTGGTTCAACTCGAGGTGCGTAGAATGGATTTTTAAATTGACTGATGGTGTGCCCCTAATACTTGCTGTTCCACTCAGGTCGAATGTGCCATCACCTATGGTGCCAGCCAATTTATCGATTGTAACCAGGTCGTTGTTCCACTTCAAATGACCGTTCATATGCTTCGCGGTCAGTGAGCCGTCAGACAGGCTAAACTCAGCATCCTTGAAATCCGCAGTGCCGCTGGTATTGTGTCCACCATTCTTCAGCTTCTCGAAGACGCCGTTGACATCGACCAATCCATCGAGATTGAGCTTTTGCTTCGGTGTCATGAAAACGAGACGAGCAAGTTCATTCATCGCCATTTTTGATTGATATAGTGCCTGGTCAGCTTTCGCCAGTGACAAATCATCTGTGTGGAAGAAGAATTTCCCTTCGTCGGTTTTCAGATCCGCGGAGCCTTCCGTTTTGATGATCCCGCCTGCGACGGGGATTATGCCCTCGGTGATATCGACACGTTCGTCTGGTATCAGCTTGATTTCGCCTTTTACTTGCGAGGTTTTACTCAATCCCAGTAAACACAACGCGGGTGCTAGTTGTTTTGGCAAACGGGTGATGAACTCTTCGACTGGTAAACCTTCAGACTTCACGTCTGTGGTCAATTTAGGATTGTTCGATGGTCCAAAGATCTTGATTCCGACCTGGGCGCTGCCGCTGAGGTTTTTTGCATCCACATACGAATTCTGCGTGTTAACACCATCTTTGGTGACTAGGCGAGAAACATCTCCCAGGTCTTTTATATGACTATCGAAGTTGGCCGAATAGAGCGGCAGTTTCTTGCTCCAGTCGCTCACTGTTCCGTGGCTCGTCAGCTCGACATTGGCAAGTTTTGTCACCATGTCTTTCCATTCCAAGTTCTTCGTGTCGATTCTTACTTTCGCAGTAGTCGTCGCTTCGGGTGCCTTGATCGTGCCAATTACGGGGGCATCGAAAGAGAACTTCTGTGCCTCGGCTGACACGTCTGCGGTAATGCCTTTGCTGAGAATGCCTCCGCCTTCGATTTTGAAATCGAACAGTCCTTGCAGTTGCTCAAATTTCTTGCCACCTTCTGTGGTGCTGAGCGGGCGATCCGAAATCGCTCGCAAGAATGGCATCATATCTTCAGGATTTGCTCTACTAACGGTTGCTTTGAAGTTGTACTTATTGTCTTGCCAATTCTGCAGCTCTCCTGAGCCAATTCCAGACAAGTCAAAGCTTGTTGTATAGCCTTTCTTCGGCAGCTTGAAGGCCAGATAGAAAGGAGTTTTTTTGCTTTTGTGTGGCCAAACAAATTTCAATTTGATTTCGTTTAAATCGACGACTTTCCATGCTTCTTCTTTGTTTGGAATGCGATCGATGAGATGCAGTTTGCCATTTTGAACTTGAAAATAGCGAATGTCTGGACCGAGTTCGAGCAGGTCATTAAAGTTCCAGTTGGCTTGAGCTGTTCGAATCGCCCAGATTTCTGGTTGAACAAAGTTGAGATGGCTGATCACCATTTTCTTGCTGAACAGGGGCAAGATGCCGATGCCAATTTCACTGTTACCCGCGATTATGAATGGTGCACCGTTCGACTCATACACTGCTAGCTTCGTGGTCTCGACTTCCAGACCGTTCAAGCCAAAAGACCAGGTCAGATGCCCGATTCTGACTTTGCGATGAAACATTTGAGTGAGCGCTGCCTGACAGTATGGTTTTGCCCAATCGATGTCGACGAGCAAGGCAACTCCAATCAAGATGACGATGAACGCCAGCCACATCGCCATGAACTTGCGAATGATCTTGATTGGAGCAAAAGTTGATTTGATAGATGCGTCAGTCGCGTTCGCGTCAGATGCTCCAGTCGCATTCGCTTCAGTCGCTTCAGATGGCGAGTCGCTTTGAATCAAACGCGTTCACCGGATAGTCTCAACTTATTTGACATAAATTTCCGAGTTTCTAGCGACTTAGGCTATGACTTTTGATGCTTTGCGATTGGAGTTCTCGGCAGATCCATCTCGCTGGTTCTCAGGCTATCACAATCGGCTTCGGTAGCCAAGAGTATCCAATAGGTTCTCTAAGTACATGTTACATCTGATTGAGGGCAAACCGTATCAAAAGGGAATATATCTTTTGGGCTTGAGCGACAACATGATGAGACTTGTGACCAAAGACATCGATATGGAAGAACTGGATAAGGCTTGTTGGCCGATCTTTCAGCAATTGATGGAAGAGTTGGGAGAGCGTTATCACAACTGGATTGTAGTGATAGAGCCGGTTTCGAAGGAATATTTCCTCGGTCAAGACGATCAGGAGGTGTTATCGAGGGCTCGAAAGAAACATCCGTTAGGTGTTTTCTTTGCTTATCGATTGAACGAAAACCCAGCCATCGACTCGTTGTAGAGAGCGATTGCGTTGTGGCAAACAAGCAGAAATTTGTGGCAGACGAGCAAATAAATTGTGGCAGACGAGGATTCACCTTTGTACTTAGCTAAGTCGAAAACAATTAAGGGACAGATCGACGGAGCCGGGCGCGTGCTGCTACCGGTTACGTTGATGGCATCGGACGGTTTTGAGTTAGTTGTCGAAGCGGTGATCAATTTGGAGTTCACCGGTGCAATTGTCGTGCCCGAAACCCTCGCTCGCTCGATCGGATGGCGCTGTCTAGGCGCTCGCCGGGTGCAGATCGGCAGTCATGTCGAGCTGTTGCATCATTACATTGGTCTGATGTCGATTGGTGGCACAACTCAAACCGTCGTCGCTCTGGGCAGTTACAGAAACGTGGCAGAAGTCGGGCACAAGCTGCTTTCAGGCAGGCGGCTGACGGTCGATTTTGGCACGCAAGAAGTTATCGTTGAAAATTCCCAGTAGGCAACGAGTGACTCAAATCGTCAAGTTAACAAAGATGGTTTTCGTAGGCATAGCGAACGAGAGCGGCACGACTACCCAGGTTCAGCTTCTTGCGCAGTCTGCTGACGTGAACTTCGGTTGTGCCTTCAGTGATATGAAGTGTTTCTGCAATCTCTCTGTTCGATAGACCAGCAGCCACATTCCGCAAAACTTCGATCTCCCGAGTGCTTAATTGAACGCGAACTTTTTCACGGCTTTCATTGCGTTCAGTAATCTCTCTAGTGGAATTGACGACAGTGCTCAACTGGCTACAGAGCTCGGTTAGCTTGTCGATACTGGTGCTTTGCGTTTCGACGATTTGATAGAGTCGGGCTTGACTGATTGCAATCGAAAGTTGATTGGCAATGCGAGTAAGCAAGTTTATTTCGCTCACGGTCCAGCAGCGCGCGTAGTCGCATTGATCTAGATGTAGCAGTCCCATGAGCCGCCCGCGATAAACCAGTGGCACCATGATCATCGAAAGAATTTGGAACTGAATCAACTCAGCCCGAACATCTTTGGCGAAGGCGAACGTGTCATCTTGCATAACCACAAGCGGACGTCGTTCTCCAACGTCTAACAGCAAGTCGTGATATTGCGAAAAGAGGATACTTTTTTCCGACATGGCTTCGAGGTGTTCCGGCGTGAGTTGCCGAACGATGCGGATGCTGCTGGTCGGATCAGACGTTAGACAGATGATGGCGCGGGAAATTTTCAACTCGCTGGAAAGGCTTTGCACTGCCTTGTCCACGATGTCCGCTAGGTCGAGAGAACCGTGAATGCTAATGATCAATCGATTCAGCAAAGCTTCGTCTCTAGACGACTGTTCGACCCGCTGATATGTCTCTCTCAAATTCTCAAGCAACATCGCGCGTTGCAAGTTTGTTGTGATCGATCGAGGCAAAAACTTTTGATACTCAGTAATCTTTGGCAAGTAGTCACTTGCGCCAGAAAGCAAGATCTTCAAAGCGAGATCTGGACTGTCGACACTGGTGATAACAATTATTGGACAGTGAGGAACTGCATCATGCAGTGTTTGAACGAGTTGACCGTCAATGTTGTCAGGCAGCTCGTAATCCATAACGACTACATCAAAGCGTCCCGTCTGTAGTTTCGCCAGTGATTCTTCTGCGCTGGTGGCGGTCTCGACACCATAAAGATGAGATTGAGACAAAATCGCGTTACGACAAAGTTCCTGCTCAGCCTTATTGTGGGCTATGAGCAACACCAGGCGTTCGCTTGTTTCAGTGCTAGTTGCACTGTCACTCACTGAAATTGACTCCATCTGGGCTTTCCATTACTACCTAGACACTATATGTATCAGACCGCGCCGCCTAACATTGATAACATAAGCCAGACCATAAACAATTATTGCCCAGCATATAGGACTCGTCATTCTCGTTTTGGTATAAAAAATATAGTTGCTGGTTTGCAATTATCGGTCCGAATCTCGCAAGGAAGCTTTCTTTAACTAAAGACCCTCACCAAAAGCCCCCCAGACCTCTTGTTGAGGTATTGAAGAATCCTACGAGAATTAAAGAGCAGCCTTCCCTCCGGCTGCTCTTTTATTTGGCCCCTTTTTGAAGGTTGGCTGGCGCGAAACCCTAACAGGCTGAGCGTCTTTAACGGGCAGAACCATACCTGTTCGTTCCTAAAGCGATATCGCTTTAGAAACGAAAGGGGGTATTTCGAAGGCTTATAGCGCAGCCAGAAACCCAGGCTGGTGCCCAAATTTCTCTGAGGGCAACTCGCTTGCCCCCATCATTTTCCATAAAACTAAGTTGCGCCCGTTCCTGACATGCGAATCGGTTGTCTGCCGCGCTGCAAATAAACCTTGACCAGCTTCTTGTGCGCTACGCCTTTGACGTCTGATAAGTCGGCGACGTAAGGGAGAACTTCTGGATTGAACTCCATCTTGCCAACTGCTTCACCAAGCTCATCAAAAAATCGTCCGCTGATTTCATAGTCGCCATCCGGGAAAGATTCGACTTCAGGATTGAGAAAGTACCCGACATGTTGAGCCGTCGGTGTATATATATTGACTTTGACGTCCGTCATTTCCTGCTCCCCTGTTATTCCTGGTCAAGGCAATTTTGGCATCTTTCCGCCTTTTCGTTGCTGTTGGCATGCCACTATTAAGAAAGGCATGAAGCGAGCATCTGTCCTCGATCCGGCGCCAGGGACGGGGATCGTTAATAAAAAATGTCTGCGACTGATGAGATTTTAAGGCGACAATTCTACATAAACAATGATGATTAGTCTGCCAAAGCAAGCCCAGTGGCTCAAAGGTGATATTATTTACGAACACCAAAATACAATCTATAAACAGGAACGAAAGTAGACAGATGCTTTTACAAGAACGCAAGCAAGAAGTAATCGAAGCACACCGCACGCACGGCAAAGATACGGGTTCTCCGGAAGTGCAGGTGGCGATGCTGACAGAGCGCATCAACCAGCTGACAGAGCACCTTCGGTCGCACCCAAAAGATTTCCATAGTCGCCGTGGACTTTTGATGATGGTTGGAAAGAGACGCCGGCTCCTGCAATACATCAGCAGAGAAAGCCAAGAAAGATATAAGAGCCTCATTGAGAAGCTCGGACTCAGACGGTAAATCAATATTGGCGGGCAATTGCTGCTCGCCAATTTTTTTCGCTGCCGCGTGGAGTGATCTCCCTTGACGGCCTAACCCAGACGTTTAGTGAAATTCAAATCGCGAGCAGCACCGTCACAAGCCGGTGTGCTTACTGACGTGTCGAAAATTTTTAGAGAAAGAAAAGAAGAGAGGGATAATTTCGTGCAAACAATTCAAAGTCAACAGACTGTTTTCGAAGTAGACGGAAAGCAAATCACTGTCAGAACAGGACGCATGGCTAAGCAAGCATCTGGTGCTTGTGAAGTCTACTGCGGAGATTCAATGGTGTTGGTGAACGCCACCGAAAGTAAGACCATTCGCGAAGGTATCGATTATTTCCCGCTTCTCGTTGATTACGAAGAGAAATTGTATGCAGTCGGTCGGGTGCCAGGAAGCTTTGGACGCCGCGAAGGTAAGGCTCCAGACAAAGCAATTTTGACCAGCCGTTTGATCGACAGACCGATCAGACCGCTTTTCCCAGAAGGCTATCGCAACGACGTTCAAATCACAGCGACGACTATGAGCGCCGATCATGACCATCCAACAGACACTCTGGCTATGCTTGGTGCTTCTATTGCAATTGGATTAGCTGGGTTGCCATTCAATGGACCGATTGGCGCAGTGCGTGTCGGTCGCGTCAACGGCAAGTTCATCGGCAATCCAAGCTATGCACAGATAGAAGAGTCAGACATCGACCTGGTTGTAGCCGGTACAGAAAATTCAATCATGATGGTTGAAGCTGGTTGCAAATTGGTGACTGAAAAAGACATCCTTGCTGCAATCGACTATGCGCACAATCTGATTAAGAAGCAGGTGGAAGTTCAGCGCAACTTTTTTCGCAGCCTTGGGATTCAGCAAAAGTCATTCGAGCCAGCGGCGAAAAAAGCAGGGCTCAAAGAACTCATCGTCGAACATTGCACCGACAAGCTCAAGCAATCGATGGCAGGAGTCACAGATAAAGCGGTTCGAAACGGATTCCTCGATGAAGCCAAAGCGCTTCTCAAGGAAGCGATCCAACAACTTCCCGAAGAACATGAGTTGCGAACTGTCAGCGATAGAACGATAGCCGAGTACATGGAAGAAGTCGAAGCTGAAATCATGCGCGCTCAAGTTCTAGACACCGGTGCCAGAGCCGATGGACGCCGTTGCGATGAAATTAGACCGATCACTGTCGAATGTGGAATTTTGGCCAGAACCCACGGCACAGGCTTGTTCACACGCGGTACGACGCAAGTATTGTCTGTTGCTACCTTGGGAATCGGTAGCGACGCTCAAAGATTGGATTCAATTGATCCGCAGACAGAGAAGCGCTACATGCATCATTACAACTTCCCTGGCTTCTCAGTTGGCGAAGTAAAACCAAATCGTGGACCAGGACGTCGCGAAATCGGACACGGCGCATTGGCAGAAAGAGCGCTGATTCCAGTGCTTCCAAGTCTGGCTGATTTCCCTTACACGATTCGTGTTGTTTCAGAAGTGCTTGAATCGAATGGTTCAACTTCGATGGCATCGACTTGCGGATCGAGTCTAGCTCTCGCTGATGCCGGTGTGCCGATCAGTCACACAGTTGGTGGCATCGCGATGGGATTGATTTTGGAAGGCGACAAGTTCGCCATTCTTTCAGACATTCAAGGTCTTGAAGACTTCCTTGGCGACATGGACTTCAAGGTAGCTGGATCGAGAGATGGTATCACTGCCTTGCAGATGGACATCAAGATCGAAGGTATCTCACTGGCAATAATGCACTTGGCTCTCGAACAGGCTAAGCGCGGACGTCTTCACATCATCGACAAGATGGAAGCAGTGATGCCTAGACCAAGAGCCGAAATGTCTAAGTGGGCACCACGCATTTTGACTTTGCACATTAATCCGGAAGACATCGGCACAGTGATTGGACCTGGCGGAAAGATGATTCGACGAATCATCGAAGAAACCGGCGCCACCATCGACATTGAAGACGACGGTACAGTGTTGGTTGGCAGTGTTGATCAGGCAGGCGGCCAAGCTGCTCGCGATTGGATTCAACGCCTTGTGCAACGAATCGAAGTAAATGGCGTGTATGAAGGGCGTGTCACCCGCATCATACCGATGGGTTGCTTCGTTGAAGTGCTACCTGGAAAAGAAGGCATGGTGCACATCTCGCAACTCGAAAATCATCGCGTTGAGAAAGTGGAAGACGTTGTTGCAGTCGGCAAGCGCGTAATCGTGAAAGTGCGAGAAATCGACGATCGCAATCGCGTCAACTTGACGATGAAAGGCGTGTCAGACGAGGAAAAGGCGCAGTTCGAACCGAAGGGTTAGAACTCGGTCGGCATTCGTCAAATCGGCTATCCTAAGATAAGTTGAGTTACTTTTGGAGTGGCAGCCTCGCTGTATATGCTCTCTGGGTGCAATCGCTATCTTCTGGATGGGTTTCCGTCATTCCTAAATATGGGGAACGGTTTGCTGCGCTCGAGCATCCGCGGTTTCTTGACAGCCGTAGTCTCAATTTCTTGTGCTGCATCGTTGCCCGTTGATGCAAAGCATCACACTGCGACGCATCATTCGTCGTCATCGCACAGCTCATCGCACGTCAGTTCGCATCATTCGTCGCACAGCTGCGCTGCAGCGAGTGGACGTTCATCTGCGCATGTCAGTAGAAGCAGAGGGCGAGCCGGAAAACATTCAGCAGTAATAGCGACGTCGCATAAGCGCGGTCGCAGTCGCTCTGTAGCCGTGTCGAATCATGTCGTGCATCACGCGCCACCTGCAACATATCCAGAGCCTCACGCGGAGAATGTGCAGAACGCAAACAGCTTAGCCAACGTCTACAGGCTGTACGACCGCGGTGTAAATGAGCGCCTCGAGGGGCGCTATGAGCAAGCAACAAAGACATTGCGCGAGGCCAGTAACTCATATTCTTCAGCGCAAAGAGGTTTGACTCTCGAAGCGATGATTGAATACGAGCTTGGACAAGCCGCAGAAGCAAGTAACAATTTTTCCATTGCTGCAGATGCTTATTCGCGTAGCTTGAGAATAAAACCGAATTTGATCGAAGCATCAGTCCGCTTGGCTAGCATGCTTATGAAGGCTGGGCAGCCGCAAGCAGCGCTTAGCCGCGCCCGAGATTCCGTAGCGAGTAATCCAAACGATCCGCGTGCGCATCAAATTCTGGCGTTGATTTTAGACAACAACGGTTTAAGTGGAGACGCGAAGATTGAGCGCGAATCAGCTGATCGGCTACTGCGCTCGAGAACTTCGGTGAATTATGCAGACGTTCCAACTGAGACAAATGTCGAGCCATCACGTCCCCCTGCGACCGACCGGCAAACAATTGACGAGCCAACTCCTGCGTCTATTCCGGCTAACCCAGAGGGTCTCCAGGGGGGCAGTGAAGACGAACAACGAAGAATTCGACAAGAACAACAATGGAAGTTGTATCAACAACAGCATGGCGAGACTCCTCAAGGTGCCAGCGAAGATGAGCTTCGGAAGGCAAGACAGGAGCAGCAGTGGAAGTTGTATCAACTTCAGCACGGACAATCTGACCACCAGTCCAATCAGCGGCGACCAGACTCAGAGCGTCGACCATTTCAGTCGTCATCACCAAACTCAGCCGGTGAGTTCTATCGAGCCCGGGTCGAGCCGGCAGGTAAGCCTTTGAACGTTCTAGAAAAGCGCGAACCAGCTTCGGATTTCGCTAAAGATTCGGCTACTAAAACTTACACGCCCAATGCCGCTGCGTCAGGTTCATCCAGAGCTAATTCAGACTTATCAAAAACCGCCACTCCGGATTCTTCCAAGAATGGATCAGCCAAGCCCTCAAAGCCTGAACCTGTCGACAACGACGAGATGCCTTAACTGGTAACTGCGCTTGTAAAGCGATATCAGTTAGCGATCGTGTTGCTTGGCGATTTCTGGCTGTGGATGTGCCTCATAGATGCAAAAAGAGGAGGGTTGCCCCTCCTCTTTAATAATTCATCGCTAAGCGAGTCACACTTATTTGTTGTCGACTCTTTCTTTGAATTCTTTTCCTGGAGCGAAAGCTGGTACTTTCTTCGCAGGCACTTTGATCTTTTCGCCAGGCTTTTGTGGGTTGTTCGTTTCACGAGCGTTACGGGCGCGACGCTCGAAAGTGCCGAATCCAACGAGAGTTACGCGATCGCCCTTGGCGACTACTTCTGTTACAACGTCTGTAAATGCAGCGAGCATCTCTTCCACGGATTTCTTCGTGTTGTTGGTGCGAGCGGCGATTTCTGCAGCTAATTCTGCTTTGTTCACTGAGCTTCCTCCTTCAATCCCTAATTAGTTTAGTAAACCACCTTGTTTACTGAGTCTTTGTGATTCTTCTGCTCTACGCAACAAACCACGTAATCGGCAAGAATACAGCACCTGATACCGTGAGACAAGATACTGAGCATAAAAAATCAATTTTTCTAGGTAACGAATTTTCGGCACCCACGCCGCAAAGAGGGGATGACATCCTCTCAAGTGAAACCAAGCGCATCAGTTTGAGGCGTCGATTATGGTCAAGCGCATCTCTTAAGCGCCTCAGTGCGGTCAAGCGCTCTGTTGAGGCGTCGATAAAGTGCGATCCGCTAGTGACGCAAGGCTTGTCAGCCACAATCTCATCTAAAAGAATGGCCAAAAATGGTGTGAAATCGGGTACAACTGGGAATATCTTGCAGTACGGATCCTATAAGAGTAGTCAGTTTGGGACCATCATCAGCCGCCAAAAATTCGATCGATTCGCGCGAGGCAACCTTTGTGGCTGCCAACGCCGCTGAAGCGAAGAAATCGCTAAGCACTATCGTGCTGGATGTGAGGCAGGTGACTCTTATTGCTGACTATTTTGTAATTGCCGGGGGGGATTCGACCAACCAAGTGCGAGCTATTGTCGACTCAGTCGATGAAGAGCTTTCCAAGTTGGGGTACCGTCAACGCTCGATTGAAGGGAAAGCCGATGGCAGGTGGGTGCTCCTGGACTACGGTGATATCATCGTCCACGTGCTCCACGAGAAAGAGCGCAGTTTCTATAAACTGGAACAGTTTTGGAATAATGGCTTGATCGTGCCAAAAGTAGAGTGGGAGCGTTCAGATTAGGGTACAAGAAAGACAGAGGAATTTTGGAGCGTGAAGCCGAGGCTTCTGAACCAAATGTTCGATTAGTAAGCGGGTTGAGGATCATTGGGGGCTAGGGGTTTGATATGAGCTTCAGGACCAGATTACAAGGGTTTGTTGAAAACAGGCAGAAGATCCAGATCTGGTATGGAATGGGTTGCCATAACACGGTGACTGGACGTGTGCTTTCCGTTGATCACGACCACATCGACGTTGAATCTTACTCGCATGAAAGCGATGGACAGATTCACATTCGTCGCATTCTCATACCATTGCATTTGATTCTGCATATCGATATTACTTCCGCCGAATCAATTGAGGAAGAAGAAGCCGAATCAGCACAGGGGGCGGAAGGAACCAAAGAGGGAAAGCAGTCGGCAACTGAGATGCAGGTAATCGATTTACCTGATGCGCCTCGCGGCTATGCGGTGCGTGTGCTCTCTCAGTTGAATGCTTCGTACTCTAATCGTTTCTCGAGAATGGCTTCCGGACCAGGAGGCGTCTACTTCGCGTGTGACGGCAGCGTGTGGTTTGTCGACAGCGCCGGACAGTTGACCGAGTATGCTCGCATTCGCGGCAACAGCACAATTTCAGGATTGAGATTCGATCGTAAAGGCGTACTCTACGTTGCGACGATCCAGGGAACTGTATATCGCATTGATCCAAACAAGAGCGGTCGCATCCTTGCTCAACTCGATGGCAGTTTGACAGGTGGTGGCACTTTCCTTTCCGATCTCGCAATCGGCACGCGGGAAGAGCTATTCGTCTCGAACTTCCCATCAAACACCGGCGGCATTTTTAAAATCGACCGCACTGGCGAGTACGAAGTTCTTATCGGTGGACCCGGGCATGGCACTCAAGGATTGCTCCTCGATCCTGATGGCTTCCTCTGGTGCCTCGAACATGCAACCGGATCTGTTGTGAAGAGATCGCTCGATGGCAGAGAAATTGCCCGAGTAGTCGTAGCCGAACCTGAAAGTTTCAACTTCGCAGACGGATACGACGGCAACCTCTCGATGGACAGCCTGGGCAGATTGTATGTGACTGCCGGACGTTCAGGATGCGTACTTCGCGTTAACCGCGAAGGCAAGAGCGAAATGTTCTTGACCGGATTGGTAAATCCAACTGGTGTCGCATTCGGTTCCGATGGCGCCCTCTTCGTTCTGGAAGCAGGACGTTCGAGAGTGCTGAGAGTAGCCGCTTTAGACAAAGCTGACCGCACCGCAAATGCAACAGCTCTGAGCTAAGTAGCAAATAGATTGATTTGAGAGGGGCACCAGTGATGGTGCCCCTTCTGTTTGGCACAACGGTCTGGCGCGCTCTTCTTCCGGTAATCGGTCTCCAGTCTATATCGACTCCACTTTGCTGGATACCCGAGTTAGCGTTTCGGTCCGCCTACGAGTGCGGCTGCGTCGACGTTTTCGTCTTTGTACAGAGCTTCGATTACGGATTTGTATTTGACTGCCACTACGTTGCGTTTGATTTTCAATGTAGCTGTCAGCTCGCCCTCGTCTACCGACAGTTCATAAGGGAGAACGGCAAACCGCTTCACGACCTCATAGTCGGCTAACTGGCCGGAGCGCGATTGAATTTCTTTGCGCAAAAATTGATTCAGTTTTGGTTCTTTCAACAACTCAGCATATGAGTTGAACTCCCAATTCTGCTCGTGACCATACTCGGTCGCGGCCAGCTCGTCGAGTGTAAGCAAAGCTACGAGCGCCTTTTGCTTGTCTCCAAAGACAACAGCTTGCGAAACAAAAGGAACCGTTTTGAGAATCGCTTCGATTCTTTGCGGTGCGATATTTTTGCCGGCGGAATTGACGATCAAATCTTTCTTCCGATCGGTAATCTTCAAATAGCCGTCATTGTCGGTTTCACCTATGTCACCGGTTTTGAACCATCCATCTTCAAAGGCGTCAGCAGTGGCTTCTTCGTTCTTGAAATATCCAGAGAAAATTGATGGACCTTTCAAAAGAATTTCACCATCTTCGCCAATTTTTAAATCAATCGATGGCAAGGTAGGTCCAACTGTTCCGATTTTGACCTTTCCGCGCCGATTGACGCAGGCTGGTGCCGTGGTTTCAGTCAGTCCGTACCCTTCCAAGGTATCGATGCCGATAGCGTTGAAGAATTCGATCGGCTCGGCCGACGCAGGAGCGCCTCCGCTGACGACGAGATTGAGGCGAGGTCCAATCTTTTCCCGGAGCTTGCCTAAGACTAACTTCTCGGCTATCCAATGTTTCAGTTGCAAAAGCAGTGACAGGTTCTGGCTTTCAGCCCTGGTGCGTACTACGTCTTTGCCGACTGAAATCGACCAGTTGATCAATTTCTTGCGTCTACCAGATGCGCCTTCTATGCCGATGCGCACTTTAGAGTAGATGCGATCCAAGACTCGAGGGACAACGAGGATCATAGTTGGCTGAGTTTCAGCGAGATTCTTGCCCATGGCTTCGATGCTTTCAGCGAAGGCATATTCACCAGCGCAAGTCATCCAGTAGAATTCGCCGCACACACGCTCGAAAACGTGAGAGAGAGGAAGGTAGTTTAAGTAGACTGTGTTTTCATCGACAGGAATTGTCAGCTTGACTGAGTCGATCAGGGACAAAATATTGTTGTGAGTAAGACCGGCTCCCTTTGGGGTTCCGGTGGTGCCAGATGTGTAGATGATGGTTGCGAGATCAGATAATTCAGTTCGCTCGAGTCTTTCGTCGAGCAAATTCGGGTTCTCTTTTGTCAACTCGCGACCAAGTGCGAGAATTTCTTCGACACCCACGATTAGAGTTTGGTCGGCTGGCAAACCCAGTTCCTGAGCTAGTTCTGTCAGTGATTTCTTGGGGAGATTGAGCAAAACAATCTTTGTTATCGTTGCTGATTGTGCTCTTGCCGTTAAAACTTTGCGGCAGAGTTCTTCGTTTTGGACAAAGACAATCTGCGCTGCTGAATTTTCTAGAATGTACTGGATGTCAGACTGGGAGCTGGTTGGATAGATCGGCACCGAAATTCCACCATTACAGATGGTGGCAATATCTGCTGCAACCCAATAAATCGAATTCGCTGAAAATATTGCGACGCTCGACCCACTGTCTACTCCAACTGCTGCTAAACCTAACGCCATCTCTTTCACGAGGGCGCTGTAATCGGTCCAGCTCATGGTCTTATAAGGGCTCTTCTGTTCTTTGTACCGCACTGCGACGCGATCGCCTAACAGCTGAGCGCGTTCGAAGAACTTGTAGGCAAGACCTTGCTTCACAATCAATCCTCTTTGAGAAAGCCAGCTAAACTGAAGGCAGTTAGTGCATTCCGCGTCCTATGACGCCGCACTATTATAGCCAGTTCCCGGCTTGTCAATGGTGAAAGAACTCTGATTAACGGACACTCTAGAGAACTGGCACATTCGTTCGTATTTCTTGCCCTGTTGGGCTTTTCAAGCTTGGTAGGCTTTATCCGACAGATCTTTCTGTGTGAAGTTTCCTTAACGTCCGCAGGGGACAAACCCAGATTCGTAGCGCGTCGACAGTTCGTGCAAATGCCAGCACTGCATAAGTTGGCACCAAATATAGTACCGGCATTATAAGCTGTTACGAAAATCCGCTTTCACTTTCTTTGGACTTGTCTTCGATGTTTGTGAAATCCAGGCTGCCAATTGATCGCTCATCTGATCGATGATGGGGTCAAACATCAAGTCGTGCCAAGCTTCTTGATAAACTTGCTTCTCTTTTGTGCAGTTGAGTCCGGCAAAAATTTTGTCGCTCACTTTTGGATTTACAATTTTCTCCACACCAGCGCTAAACATAACGACAGGGCAAATAATTTGTTTTGAGCGTGCGCTTATGTCATTGGTGATTTTCAAAAGCTCCAGCAACATGCGCGCCGGCACAGTGAAACGGCGCTCGGGGTCGTTCAATATCCACTTCCTCACGCCTAGATCTCTTGTCACCATCTCTGGTGAGTAAGGCAATGTCATTTCAGTTTCTGGCGCCGTGAGCGCTGTCCATAAGGCTTTGACGCGATAGGGCAGCGTAAAGATTTCTGGATTGCCATCGAAGCCTGGGGAAAACATGACGAGACCCATCGGATCGATGAGGCGATCGCCTACTGCACGCACCGAAACCACTGCTCCCATGCTGTTTCCCATCACATACAAAGGTTTGTCGCCGATTGTGCTGCGCGCATAAGCAAATGCAGTTTCCAAATCATTGAGCCACTGATTGTAAGAAGTGAACTCTTCGTCTTTACGTTTACCGAATCCGACCTGGTCGTAAGCAATCGAGTATATGCGTCGGATACGCAGACGACGTCCGAGTGCCTCGAACCATCCACTGTGCGCTCCCAGTCCGTGAACGAGAATGGCTCCAGCCACACACTCAGTCGGTGTACCCCATGTGCGGGCAGGCAATGGCTTGGCAAGCTCCGACGTCCCATCAACCCCGCTTCGAGCGCGATCAATGTGGATATGCGAGGCTGTGGGCGTTAGATTGATATCGACGACCATATTCAAGTTATTATAACTTTGACACCTGCTAGATATCACAACGCCCGGCAATTGTTGCAAAAGGCGTCGATGGTTCCAAAACGATGACAGAAACTGGATTGAACGAACCTGGTGTAGAACACCACGAGCCCCCTACCAAGAAGGGTTCGCTCTGGTGGCGCCTTCTGCTGCTTGTGATCGTCATCGGCGCAATTGCTTATGTTGTTTTAAATCTCAACCGACCTGCTGAAACTCCCTACACCAAGGCTGCGGCGCTCATACGTGAAGGTAAGGCTGCGGCAGCTTTGCCCATGCTGGAGCAGCTGGCGAAGGAGCACCCGGAGGATCCAGAAGTCAATCCCTGGCTGGCGCAGGTCTATTTGAGCACCGATCGTCTGGCTGAAGGTCGAACCTATTTAGACACTGCGCTGCGATTGAATGTCAAAGGTCCAACTTTATCGCCTGTGGTTTTAGCTTACGCAAACTACTACGAGGGCAAGGAGGATTTTGACGAAGCTGAAAAATTGTTTGAATCTGCTGCCACGGCTTGTCCTGCTCAAGAGTTGAGTGCCGGTCGGGGCAACCTTTACGCAAAATGGGCCGATCACGATTTAACGCAGAATCAGACTGTGCAAGCTGTAAAACATTTGGAGCTGGCGCGGAAGTTTGGCGATCAGCTGCAAGAGCCGCAGAAGAGCTTAGTTCCACACCGCCTCAGTGAAGCTTATCGTCAATTGGCTGCATCGGCTGAACTCGCCAAAGACGACAAGACGGCAATTGAGATATTGGATAAAAGTTTAGCGGTCTCTGACGAGCCTATGACTAGAATGGCTCTAGCAGCAATTTACAGTCGCACTGAGCAACTCGATAAGGCGATCGAGAATTATAAAAGTGTCACCACTGTTGATGCTAATAACCTGGAAGCGCGACATCGGTTAATAGATCTGCTCTGTCAAACGAAAGACTATCAAGGCGCTCAAGAAGCGCTTCTTGAACTGACAGATAAAGAAAAGAGCGTCGAGAATTATCAGCTTTTGGCTGCTGTGAATTTGAAACTTGAAAATTATGCTGGGGCAGTTCGCGCTTTTGAAGATGCTTGCGATCTTCGTCCCAAGCCAGAACTGCTCAAGCAACTAGAAGCAGTGCTGGTTGATTGGAGCAATCTGTTGATGAAACAGAAGAAGTTCCAAGAGGCTGCTTCTGTTAAAGGACACGCCGAGCGAGTAGCTGAGCAGCTTGGCATGCTGACCAAGGAAGATAAAGTGGAACTTGCTGATAAGCAAGACAAGACCGTGAGAGTGGATGACCCCCGCGTGCCACCTGTAGCGCTCAGCTCATCGAGAATCTGGTTGGCAAAAGGCAGTTTGACTCCAGAAGGGGAGATCAAAATTCGCAACATCTCGGGCAAATCAGTTGCCGACCTGGCGCTTACAGCCGTCTTCTTTGACAACACTACACGCAGACAGTGTGGCACCGTCAGTCTGCCTGTGGCGACGCCTCAGTCTCAACCATTCGCCGAAGATGGGGCGCGCTCCTTGTATTTTTCCTGCCCCAACATCGTCAAGCCTGAGCATCAGCTGGCTGTAATTATTTTCTGGCGAGGACATTTCTTGAAAGAGTTTCCGGTCTCTAAGCAATAATAGGGAAGGAGCGTGTTTTAATAATTCGATGATGGAAGAACCGATTCAACCCACTGAAACTGCTCAACCCGCGCCACCTGCGGCCAAGCCATGCCGTCACGAATACGTGAAGGTATTTCAACGTAAATTGAAGGGCTTGGAGCGTCGTATGTCAGTCATGCCAGTGTTTTTACCTGTGGGATTGAAAGTGGGCGACTTCAGTCACTTGGGCGAGGGCAGCTACTGCTTTTGCTCAACCTGCCGCACACGATTGTTTCCGCGTCGAACTGCCGCTGACAAAGCCGCTGCAAGAGTCGCCCTGGCGATGGGTAAGGCTGCTGCCGCTGCCGAAGCTGAGTTGGCCATGGCAGAGAACGTTGATGCACTGTTGGAGTCGCTTGATGCCGAAGAAGTGGCACAAAAGACTTTAGACATTCATGTTGAAGAATTAGAGCTGGAATCGGTAGACGTTCAAGACATCACCGCTGAAGGCGTCAAATTGGCCGATGATGACGAGGAAACCTGCAACCTGACCTACGATGGAGACATCTAAGATGTTTAGCAAGATTGAAAAGATCTTTGGTCTGATGGTGGTGCTTCCACCGGTTTACATGCTGTTTCGATTCCTGAAATGGTACATCAAGCAGGAAACTAACCCGGACATCATCGACGCAGACGCAACAGAAGCCTAGATGCAGCGATACTTTGCCCGGATTATTCGAGCAGTCATAATCAGCACCCTCGGTTTCGGCGGCGGAGCTGGTCTTTTCTTTTTCATTTTCTGCATTATCTTCAGCAACACTCCAAACGCGTTTGAACTGTCGTGGAAAGCTGGTTTGATCGTTGGTCTTATTTTTTCTTCAATCATTGTCGGAATTTTATTGCCGATGGATGTGAGTGCTCATCTCTTTCTCAGGAAGGGGCTCTATCGAGAAGTCTGGGAGCTTGAACAGACGCGTGAAGTTGAGCTCGATGGTACTAACAAAGAAGTGGTGTCAGCTTGTCGACAAGCGTTATTAGTGGTGCCTTACATTACCAATGTGTCTGACGATACCGAGCATCTGATCACCAGGGCTGCTACTGGAACCAGCTGGCGGTCAGCTGGTGAAGAGCTTGAAGTCGAAATCAATCCAATCAGCGCCACTCGCTGGATGCTTAAATGCACGAGCAAGTCTAAGGGCAAAAATGTGCTGTTTGATTATGGCAAGAATTACGAGAACGTTGAAACGTGGCGCAAGCACTTACTTAAGCAGATGGCTGAGAGCGCCGAGAATCAAGCGAACCGGCCAACTTGAAGGTTGAGAATAAGAGCTTCGAACATTGAATCAGGCGCACTCATGCGGCACTGTTCACAATCCTTCGAGTGAACGAACGCGAATAAAAAGCGCACCGAAATGATGCGCTTTCAAATACATACAAAGTCTCTGCTCAGCCGAATGCGCTATTTGCGACCCTTTTGTTCGTATCCATTCTGTTCAGTTAGTCTAAACAGTCGGGACACTTTTACTTCCAGCGCATCTGCGAGTCGTGCCAACACTGTAATTGTGATGTTGCGGGCGCCTCTTTCGATGTCACTCAAATATGTTCTGTGAACACCTGCTCTGCTGGCTAATTCTTCTTGTGAAAGATCCAGTGCCAGTCTGCGTTTTCTTACCACTTCACCGAGCTCATGAAGTAGATCCGCTTCGGGATTAGCGGCTTTGCCTTTTTTTGCAGCTTGAGACATTTTTGCGACCTGTTGAGAGTAAGGGGAGCCTGGCGTGTTTGCTATTGAATCAAACGTGTAGCCGATGAGCCAAGTTATTTCTTGACTCTTTCACTGTATTACAGAAAGACGAAGTGTGGCTGAACATAACGTGAAGCGAGCGTGAAATAAGTTCGTAGATGCTTGATTGGCAGGGGGTTTCCGGTTTGACGAGTAAATCATAGTCACGTCAAAGTGAAACCTAAAGTCTACACGTGATGGTTCTGTAACTCAGTATAAAAGTCTATGATGACAACTTTAGTCGTTGTCGACTATTCTGTACCCTAGATGGCGAGTCGTTCTGATTAGCGGGTTCTCGTTGCTGTCGTTGAGTTTCTTTCGCAATGTTTTCATATGAGTGCGCACCGTCTCTACAGAGGCTGATGCATCCGAGCGCCAAACTCGCTGAAGGAGCGCTTCCGCTGTGAAACGTTGATTAGGGTGTCGCATCAGTAACTCAAGGATGGCGATTTCTTTGAGCGCGAGGTCCACTTCCTTTCCGGCCCTGGTGACGCGAAAGGTTGAAGTATCCATCTCCACATCTTGCACCTTGAGCATTTTGCCGGTGAAACCAACAGGACGGCGCATCAAAGCCCGCAGCCGTGCCATTAACTCGGTCGGATCAAACGGTTTCACGATATAGTCGTCAGCGCCGGAATCCAGCCCAATGGCTTTCTCTTCGGAACTGTTTTTCGAGGTCAATAATAGAATCGGTGTTGCTCCACCACCCGAGCGATATTGCTTGCATATCTCGACGCCGAGCATGTCTGGTAGCATCCAATCGAGGATTGCCAGGTCATAGACGCCAGAGTCCAGGTGTTTGAGACCTTCTTGCCCTGTCTTGACCGCTTCTACTAAATAATGGTTCTGCTCGAGGTGATGTTGGATCAAGTATGAAAATACTAGATCGTCCTCAACTATAAGAACCTTGGGCATCTTGGAAACTCGGGTTGTGTACCCCCTAGTCTACAAGATCGCAGACTGCTAAGTCGATATGGACCTCATAGCGACGTGAGCCACAAGATCGGGCGTATGGACCATTCTCCGGATCCTGCCTACCGATATACTCAGCATCTACTGACTACTGTTCCGCGGCTAAAATTGTAATCACCTGCGGTTATGAGTCAGCCGGGAGAGCGAGGGCTTTTCAAGATGTGGGCGCAAATGCCGCGTGTGAGTGCACCGCAGGCGGTGCACTCAAGTGGACTGCAACGCATTTTTTACTGAGCATGGATTGCTGTAGCCCGCAAGTAACGCGACTATGCCTGAGCACATATAAATAGGGCGAGCTGTTGTCTCATGCCATGACCACAAGTTGAGTCGGTCTCTATTATCTTCTACATGTTAGAACTTCGCTGTGTTGCCAGTTACACAAAGCTTATGTCAGACTGAAGTTATGAGTAAAGGCAATACGCTAAAAACGACAGCCATCGTGTTTACGGTGCTAGGTACCTGCGTCGGAGTAATCGTTGGTATGACCTATGCTAATTCTGACGTTAGAAGATTTTGTGCAGCGTTTTTATATTCAGTTCGAGTTACGGACCAAAACGGTGGCATGTCTTGGCCATTTGAAAAATGGGCATTTGAAAATCTTGGTCCTTTAGAGCGAAATCACCACCTGCGGTGTACCCCAAAAGTCAGTAATTCGGTGTGCTCGTTTTGAAAGTGGCGCCTAGTGCCGCTTTTGAAACGAGCACACTGAAACATAATCAAGCTTATAGGACGCTTCAATGACTACATGCAAAATTTGTCAACACAACTTGCAGCTTGACACAACACACTGTCCTCAATGCGGATATCTTCATCCTGACTCCGAATACAACACGACAAGTATCCGGAGTGGCATATTCCAACTAATCGTGCAGCAGGCTCTTGCTGGACAACAAAACTGGCAAGAAGAATGGGCTGACCGCATGATTCAAAACTACATTACGCCCAAAGAAGTGCAGGAAGAAATTCGACGCCGCGGCGATAGCGGCGAGTCCACTGCGTTTGTCCCCCGAAGTCCGCGAACTCCGGATGGATTCGGCAACGCTGTTCTACCGCCTTCGACAGATGAAACATTGTAGGTTTTATGTGACAG
>JAFEAT010000001.1 GCA_018266255.1 Cyanobacteria bacterium SZAS-4
GACACAAACTATTTTACAGTCCCTAAATCGGAGAACACCGACACTCTGTCACAGCCTTATTGATTGAAATTGACATGCATTGCTGGAAGGATAGCCCCAAGAATATGTCAAATCCGGAAAGTCTTGCGCGATAAGAGACTCGTACTCCACACCCCACTCGGTGTAACCTACTCGGACATATAGGATTTTTGTGTATTGTCGCCCAAACTCAAAACTCAAATTTGTTCTTGGGCACTTTCCATAGCTTTTCGAACAGGGTCATTCGATTAACGAGAATGTATTTGAGTCGCAGCAATCGTCTTATGTCCCAAAGCTTTCGCGATAATTTGTAAGCTGTGATTGTCCATGTTCGTAGCTAGCCAATGTTCGTCTTAGGTCATGAAGGCGCAGATCCTTTATTTCCGCGTCCTCCAGGAGCTTGTACCAAAGTCTTTTTTGGTTCGTCCAAGTGATTAATCCCCTTTACCTGGTAGCACCAAGGACCAACTCTGGTTGCATGCCTAGCCCTAAGTAGTTTCAATTGTGCCGAGGCGGTTAAGTGGCCGACTCGTTGTTTTTGGTCAGCGGTTTCGCCAGAGAGCCAGTTGTTCAAAATCAATTTCATCCCAACGCATCGCAAGCACATTTGATCTGCGCGCTCCCGTGTAGAGGCTGAGCAGAACATAATCTTCGAGTCAGCGATTCAACGCGCGGCAAGTCGACGAAAGTTGGGAATGCTTTTCAAAACGCAACCAGGATCTATTTGAAAAGACATTTTGGAAAAATATTACACTTCAGAAATTTTACGTTCAGAGGATGCGCGCCACAACTTTGTTGATGCAGACTTAGCAGAATTGCCATAGTCAATTGACTTGGAAAGTTTCTACATGAAATTTCAAAAGCGCTCTATAGTCAGCGACTCAATTCACAGTAAACAGTCACGAATTCAATAGAAGCGTATGCTTGAAGGCGTTCACATCTGCAGGACATTTTTCCATCATCAGTTTCGGCATGCCAAATTTTTCGATCCATAAACGGACGAACTGTTTATCCTTTTCGTCATCGCAAATATTCAAGATCTGCGCCTTATACCAAATATCCGGTTTTTCATCATGACTGTGTTCTATTACTCGAATGACAACCTTCGTTCCGACAGTTCCGCGCAATGCTTCCTCTTCCGTGAGCGGTAGCGCATGCCAACCATTCTCGGTTAATTCAAAATCAAAATAGAGCTTGTTGAGAGCCAACGAAACCTCCTAACTACAATTGTTCCTTCTTGACGCTGCTCCGCCATCGATACAAGGCGTAGCGACCGCCTTCGGGCGGACTGTAAGTGCACGCTGGATCTCTCTGGTAGTAACCATCGATAAGGTCGCCGTCCTCTATCGATTGGATCGACCGGATTTGCCCATGCAGCGGACCCTCGTCGAGCAACGCGTCCGTAAGAGCTGAAGCGGAAGACTGTCCGGACTGTCCGAAATCTCGACTCAAATTATTCACCACCGTGCAGGCTAGCTTGCCCATTTTAGAACGAATTGAATGGATTGGTACAAACTCTAAATCGTCGACTATTTCGCTCCTCGGCACGCACCTAAAGCGCCTCAAGTTTGTTCACCATCGCAAGTTTTAAAAACGGATGAAAAAGGCTGTGTAATTGCACATACCGCACGTCGATCCAAGTCTGTAAAGTCTGAAGCATAGTTTCGGAGATGAGTTGTGGAACACATTGTCAACGCGATCGAACAGAATCTGCTGGACGATATCACCAGCTTGTATGAGTCTGACCTAGACTCGGAAATTCATTCATACCTCCACCTGCAATGCCTCGCTTGTTCCAAGCGAGCTGTGATCAATATCATCGAAAGACACAGGCAATTAATTCGTGCCTGTCAATCGATTTACTCGGGCTATACAGTTCAAACAGGTAGTGAGCAATGCAGGTCTCAACATTCGAACACCTATCAAAGATCGTGATTATAAGCCAGTTGCATCGGACATCAGAACAAAGATTGACGGGTTCCGCCATAAAATTCAGTGGCCCGCCAGTCGATTATCGTTAAGTGAAGACCTAATAGAACAATGCGATTTCGTTCAGTTTATGGCGTCATACAGGCGCGCCATGATTTTGCCAAAATTGATCTCTAAATTCCAGATAGGGATAAATCCTTAGCTGACAGTCTCACCACAGACACTTTTCAATCAATCAATCAATCGATCAATCAGTCAATCAAGTTGAGGCAAGTATTTTGGAAAATCAGGAAAATTATCTGAATAAAATCGGCAGAGAAGCAAATGTTGTTTTCGGTGGCACTTTTGAGGGCACCGTAGAAGAAGCATGGAGGCGAGCTCAAGACCCAGCAGCTCTGTGCAGCACAATCGCAAAAGACACGCTCGTAGCAGCAAGCATAGCCGCCGTCGGCACAGTCGCCCCCGAGATAATGCTTCCAGCGCTCGCCGTAAGCACCGCAATCATATGCTCCGAAAATCGGGTTGAGACAAAGAAGCTTTGGCAAAGAAACGAACGCCTATTTGAGGCATGTCAGTCTGTCTGGAACGATCCCGGTAAAGAAACGACAGCCAAAAATTTGTTTGCTTCCGAATTGGGCAAGCAAGCTTTTGAAATTACACTGACCGGTCTTACGATGGGTCCGGGCTTTGGAATGGGAACGCGATTTGCCGAATCAAAACTAGCTCAGATAGCTGAGAAGACAATGGCAAATAAAAGCGTGGTTATGAGCGATTTGGGGCAGGGAACTATGCAGACCAAAATTGGAAATAGCGTAGTGACAACGCATGCTGATGGAACTGTAGTAAAACAGTTTGACAGCGGCTTAGTTCAAAGACACATCCCAACCGAAAGTGGAGAGTACATTTTCACAGAAGCAAGACCAGGCGGGGTATACACGATGGATCTCCCTGGCGGTACCAGATTGATTGAATTACCGACAGGTAGGTCGTATTCGTTTTACCGAGATGGCAGCTACGCTGTTGAAAAACCATCTGGACTCAAAATGTCTTTATCAGGTGACGAAAAAACAAGAACGTTCACTCATTCCAACGGGACTATAACTACGTTCGCTGGTTCCAAAAAAGAGAGGATATTTCCTTGACGTGCTCCCCAGATACAAAAGCTATTCTGTTATTCAGACAGCATCCGCTGTTTTGTCGCCACTCGCGATACCGCGCTTAAAAGAAACTGCAATAAAAATCGACAAAACATACTCTTCTTGGAGAGGGAGACAGCATCGGATGCTTCGGCAGTGCGCTACGAGGCGACGTCGATGCTTCTCTTTGTCTTGCGATTCATCAATTCCAAAAGTCGATCTTGCACTATTGTCATAGGTTCCTTGATGTCGGCAACTTGAACGATCAAATATCCTTTCGTGACGTCATCTGAATCAGTGTTTTTATGATTGGCAAGCTTCTTCAACATTTCAAGATCGTGACCTGATAAAAATCCTTGAGTTAAATAAGTCCTTCGCAGATCATGAAGACTAAACGGAGTTTTTGTTTTGTCAGCGATCAAGTTGAAATGCTTCTCGCGTAAATCAAAATAACCATTTTTCCCAGTCGCAGCAAAGACATAGGGATTATCCTCTTTTCGGACCTTTTTCCGACGTTCAAATACTTCGCTCAAAACCCTGGTTATTGGTAGCGCGAATTCCAATTTGTTTTTGGCATCAACAACCTCAAAGTAACCGCGTTTGACATGAACGTCATCCCATTTGAGTTGTGCTGCTTCATTCTTTCGTAATCCGGTCATTAACACAAAGAAGAAATAATCGGCCATAGCCTTGTCCTCTAGCGTACCAAGAGCTTGATACCAGAGAGGCAAATCCATATCGGACAACATTGTCTGTCGACGCTTCAGCCGGTTCCAAGATTTAAGTTGATTGAGTCGTTTCACAGGATTTTGCAATATAACTGGGCTGCCATCAGGTTTCTCATACATGTCTTGTGCGAACTTAATGATTGCTCGAAAGACCCGCATGGTGTTATTTGCGGCTCCGGGTCCGCCCTTACCCTTACCGATTTTACGCTCAGTGATATCTTTAAATCGCTTTTCTACATCTGTTTTACTGATTTCGCTCAAAGGACGCTGCATCCAATCAGAAAGATAGGCATTGGCGACAATCGAATAGTTTTCTACAGTGGATGGCTTCAAACTTTTGCGGCTTAGATAATCGTTTAAAACGTGATGAAGGCTTAATTCCTGTAGTTGTTGTTCGTTGGCCCATTCTTCTGACTGTTGCTTGTTCCGCTTTTTCTGCTGTAAGCGAGGGTCGATTCCCTGTCGCAATAAATCAAGTAAGTGACTTGCAGTCTTTCGTGCATCTTTCGAATTGACTACGGGATGTCGACCAATAGTGAGAGTGATAGCCGATTTACTGCTTCCGCGCAAACTGTTTTCGACCAACCAGATTTTGTTACCGGCAGCGGTCACTTTTAGCTTGAATCCTGGCAATTTGGTATCGCGATACTCGCCAGCAAGCGTGGTTTCTGCGGCGAACGAGTCTGTCAGAGGAAATTTATTGACTCCTTTTTTGGGTTCGTTACTCAAAACTCACTCCTTTTGCCGAGGTGAATGTCTTAGATTGGCACCTTGATCTTCAATTTTTAAAGTATTTATGGGGATACGGACTAGATCATTTATTTTTAGCGCATCGATCTGCGCGGGTTAGATCTTGAATCGGCTAGCCGATTCGTAGCCGATTGAATTTTTTTTCCATTCTATCATAACTTCGAGCAGCAAAACCTTAAAAGCCTGGCTGGTACTTAATTTTGAGGAATATTGGGAAAAGCTCGGAAAAGGTAATTTTGTCGTTTTTCCTAGACTTAGGATCTAGTCCGCAAGGGTCAGGGTTCAAGTCCCTGCTCGCCCAATCAATCAGGGATTCCGCCGAAAGGCGGTTTTTCTTTTTAGACTAAAATTTCGACTAGGCTACCTATAGGCTACCCAATCTGAACCTACACCGTCTTTTACTTGCTCAATGGATAAATAAAGACATGCCTGAAATCGGTATCGCGGCGTTAACCACAATTGTCACCCACCAAATTCTCCCTGCATTGGCGAAATTTGTCGTGACGGCCGGCGTAACAAAATTGCTGAAAGGCGATGGTGTCAAGAAAGCTGTAAAGAACACATGTGATGACTTAAATCTCGTTGCACCACATGATGAGCGAGTTCAAAGACGGTTAACACAGTGGACCGAGAGCGAGAGCTTTAAGGCTCTACTAACTCTAGGAAAAAAAGACCATCAGCCGCTCTCTGTAGAAATCGCGATTAAAAATTTCGAGGACACAACGAAGGTCGGCTATAGCATTAGCGGCGATAACACCAAATTGACAAATGTGATACCACTCTACCTCTTCCATCTTGGTGTTCAACTAAACATCATGGATAAAGAATCGAGCGCTTACGCGGATGCTAGAAATCACATCGAAGTGATGAAAGCAATTGAAGCGTTGCCCGATCAGATAAAGACTGTTATCGATTCAAGCAATGCCGAATTGAACGCTGCGATACATGCCAGATTAGATCGAAGTGATCAGTTGTTCCTGGAGGCAGCCCTAACAAAAGGTCCGGAACAAGTACTGCCAATTAAGGACGAGGTCGATGCTCGTTTAGAGTCTGAGGTTGAATATGACTCAAGAATTGACACGATCAAGAGACACATCGAGCACGGGCAAGTAGATCTCGCAAACAAGCTTCTTTTAGAAATTCGAGACGAAATCTCAGGAGAAAAACCGTCCAAACAGTTGTTATTTAGAATCGCAAGTAACATTGGAGTATGCGCTTTGAAGACAGAGCGCTACAGTGATGCGGAGTCCGAATTCGAGACGGCTCTTGCGTGCAAACCAGATTCATACATATCGCATGCCAATGTAGCGAACGCTGCAATCTTCCAAAAGAATAGTCAGAGAGCAGTAAACAACGCAGTTCAGGCTAGAAAATTAGCACCGAAAAATGGATTTGCCGCAGCCATTTTTATTCTGGCCTTGTCAGCCAACAAGGAAAGCTCAAGGATTAAAGAGCTTGTCGCTGCAGAACGATGGCTCTTGACCGATCCCCTGTGCTTATTGGCGTTGGGTCGGCACCACTACGATTGCGGGGAGTTTGAAACGGCTGAGAAATGTGCGCGACAATCAACAGCGAAAAACCCCTATGACCCACAGGCACTAATTTTGGTGGCAGAGGCTATATTCAGACAGGTGCAACTGCTTTTGCTAGCAGATTTACCTATCAACGAAAACATGCGGCCGGAACACAAAGCGCGCCTAGCCGAGGCCGAGGATTATGCAACAAAAAGTATTGGATTTTTGGAGACGCAGGACTCAGTTGTTCAAAAGAACCAAGCACTCCTATTCCGCGCAGCTATTCGGTTGGCGGCTTTCGATAAGGAAGGAAGTCGAGCAGACTGCAACATGGTGCTTGAGACCGAGCCACATAGAATTCCGGCTCTTATTGGCATTGCTATTATTGACTATTCAGCCGGTACTTTTAGCAAAACAACGGCATCGCTCCTCGAAAATCTACCTTCAGATTACTGGCCGCAAACCGCGGCTTTGCTAGGCAATATGTATCTTGAGCTGGATGAGCCTGCATTAGCCATCAAATCAATAGATCGGGTTAAACCGCCTCCAGTCGATAATGAACTCTACTCAAGTTTTTTGACGGTTAGAATGCTTGGCTTGGCCGCACTAAATCTAAATGAGGAACTCGAAACACTGATTCAAGATGAACTTGCGCAGAACGGAGAGGACGTTCGCGTTTTATTCGCGATTGCGATTGTCCGAAGGCGAAGCAAACGGTGCGACGAAGCGATTCTATTGCTAGAGAAAGCGCTTTCACTTAAACCGCAACTTGAAACTTGGATCAGGCGCGAACTGGCTAACAATTTTATGGATAAAGCCGAGCAAAATGCCAGGCTCAGAAATCAATCTTTGGCGATCCGTATGTACCAAAAAGCTGTTTACATGTTTGAAACTTTTCTTGATCTCGATTCAGAATCTGCAGACCGATACAGTTATGTAGTTGCTCTCGCCAATTCGGGTCAGCTTGGCAGCGCATATGCCGAGGCGCGAAAACTGAGATTGAAACAGGGCAAGGCTATAAGTGTACTCTCGGAAATCGAAGCTACTTACTTAGAATACCAGTATGGCTTTTTTTCAGAAGCGCGCGACTTGATTGTCGAGCTCCTTGAGTCCGAACCGGCAAAACCGTCACTCAGAATGGCTCTAAGTCGACTGAATTTCCGGTTGGGAAAAAGCTAGCTGAGTTCATCAAATGAGTTCCCTCGTTAACTAAAACAATAAAAATGCACTCCACCTGGTTGGGTAGTATGCATATGAAAGGCAAATTTTAGGAGTGCTTACTTTTGCCGACTTTGCTCAACGCGCACTCTTCTAGCGCTTTTCGCATTATTTGACAAATCTAGACGACCACTCTCGTCAACGCCGCAAAACATGCTTTTGCAGTATCGTTTAACGGAACTCTTCATGCCCGATAGCGTTTGATACACGGATTTGCTAATTTTGTCGGCGCGCTCTTCCGCCTCCTTTACTGAACGCTCAAATCCGATTAAGAGTGCATATTGATTGCAGTAATGACTTAGATGTCGCGCATCCAACCTGGTTATAATTCCCCGTTGATATAAAACTGGAGCAACACGCCTCCATTCGTTCAGCGCATCGCCTTTCAATTCATGTGACAGTTCGTTGATAAGATCCCATTCTGATTCAGACATATAACCCCTCGATGTATTTTGACTACCGCTTCTCATTCTGGACCTAGCAGGTCAATTACTTGTTGTTCTTCCGCTGTGAGCTGCCCTGCAGGAAGATTCACCTCTAATCTGCTTCTCGATGATGGTGAAAATCCAAATTCTTGTGCAAATTTTCGCACTTCTTGCCAACATTTGCGTGAAATTTCAACGTTTGGATTAGCTATTCTGGCACCATAACGGCTCGATATCTGGAGTCCTTCTTTCGCAACACAGCGATCGGCCTCTCTGGCGCGCTGATACGCAACGCATAGCCCTTCGAAGTTAACCAAATCAACGTCTGTAAGCAGTCCGATTTCTCGCAACTGTGGTGCCAATCTGTTCCATTCTTGGCGCGCAATACCGGTTAAATGTGCTGGACAAACGATTGAACCTAGTTTTGGTTTTGGTTCTCTCTTTGTAATGCGCCGCTTACCTGGGTTTCCGTTCAACAACTTCATTTTTGTCGGCTTTGGTGCCGGTCCTGGCCTGGTCATGTAGTCCACCTCTTGATACTGTATGTGGTGTTACTCAAAAATCTGTAACTTGCGGGGGCACGCGTGGGGCTGCCCCCGCGTTCTGCTGGGTGGCGTTCGTTCAAAAAAAGATCCACCCCCCACCTGTAAACGGTCATCGCCGTTTTGCATTGCCGAACCCCCCGTCATACCTCACCGTTTTCCTGCTGTGACACGACTGGCATAGCGATTGGAAGTTGTCCGGTTCATCAGTGCCACCATCTAACCGCGCCACGATGTGATCAACATGCACCGCAATCGCGTTGCATTGCTTACCATCATGAGGTAGGTCAGCTTGGCAAAACGGATATGCCGTCAATTGCTGCTCTCTCAGAGCTTGCCAGTGTGTCGAGTTGTAGAACTGCTTCTCCTCCGCGTTGTACGACCTCACACGGGCACGCAGCCTGGTCTGCTTGTCTTTCTTTTCGTGCTCGTCGCAGAAGCGACCATGCACCGCTATCATGCAGCCTGAGTAAGAGCAGTTATGTTTCGATCTATACGGCATAGTTCACTACCCATCGCGACGCACCCAAAGCACATGGACACAGGATAAGAAGCCATTGAATGCACACACTGTTGAAAGATTGATTCATCGTTTACTCCATACACAGACATAATCTCGGTTTTTGAATCATCGTCAAAAACCACTGACAGAACCCGACATAACCTAGCTAACGGTCATCACCACTCTGGGTTCTGTCGGTTGCGCCGGTTTTGTCAGTACAACTTTTGAGGAGAGCTGGATTGATTTCGTACATCACAGTTGGTCTGCCACCAGCCTGTGATGGGCTAATAGAAACGCGACGAATCCATGCAGCATCCTCCAACGCATCGCAGGCCTTTTGTGCAGACTCCTTATCAGTCAAATACTCCCAATCTTTACGATAGACTTCGCGGATGGTGAACCGCTCCTGCAATGCACCTTCTCTAATTTTGGTCGCCAGCTTAGCGGCAGCCTTCTTTTGAAACGATGTAGCCATACCGTAAACACGGCGTGCATGGCTCTCCAGATATTCACACCAATCGATTGCTAGCCGTGCTGACTTCACACTGATGAATGGCTTGGGTTTAGTGCTCTCAATTACATCAACCAAGTGAAAAATAAGAGCCAAGCTAGGCATCAGACTTCTAAACTTACTCAAATGCTGGATAATAATCGGATGTTCGTCCAACTTTCGGAGCTTATGATTCTCAAGATTCTCTAAGAACGCATAGAACAACTCTTGTGCATCTGCGTCGAAACGGAAGAACGGCGGACCCTCCCCTTCAGCACTCGCACCATATATGGTGAAATCGACATCGACCAAGGCGCTCACAAGAGTTTGAATTTTCTCGCGAGCTTGTTGGGCTGGAGCGGCATCGACGTTAGTCCATTGGCGACGGTCGTCTGGGTAAACCAAGAGCTGCAGCCGTTGAAGCAAACCGTCATTGTCATGTTCGCGAATCGCCCGATGAAGATATGCGCCCAGTTTGTCTGGCTGAATTCCGCCCAGGAGAGATATGCACATACTGGTGACTACGAGTGTTCCTCGTCCGATTCGATCAACCGTATAGCTTCCTTGACCGTTCCAACCTTCCAGATAAAATGATCGGTCTTGCTCATGACCAGGTCTTTCAAATGATTGAAGGTGCCCAACAAGTTCGTCACGAAAGACTAGAATTCCCCGCTTATTTTGACTAAGCAATTCAGTCAATTTCTCGATTGTCACGTCATTTGTCTTCAGCCTCTTTGCCCGTGGTGGCGTCGGAGCTTTCAAATTCAAAAGCGCTTGTTTAGCTTCCTCCAGGCTGTGGTTAGAACTTTCCTTTTGCCGCCGCGACCCTGGCTTGACTGACTTCTTTAAGTCTTCTTGCAACCCCTTCCGCTTGGCTTCGTAAACCTCCTGCTCAATCTGAAACGTCTCCAGCTCTTCTTCGTACGAGCCATGCGCAGCAATCTCAATGCGCGAAATCGGCGCTAACACTTCCTGAAATATCGGAGTTTTTTGACGCCCAGGAGGAGCTACAATTCCGCCCCAAAGATTCGGTATAACGAGCCAGTCATCATGCTTCTTAGGGCGTATGCCGCAACCAGCACCAATCACTGAGCCCAACATTACCACCAATGGTATAGCCACCATATCTGGTTTGCACTGCATCCGGTGGCTCGTGTCCATGACATGCAGTCTAAGTGCGTCTGGAAGCAACTCACCCGTGAGTTCTTGCACCGGCTCAAGCTCATCTCGGATTGGCTCCGGCTCGGACCAATCGATTTGCTCTGCTTTTAAGTCAGATTCATCCGGTTCAAAAATTGGCGCTTGATCAACCATCTCGCGCGAAAGGCTAGTGCTGTCCACCATGATTACAACTCCTGTGTTACAGCATCGGCCCAATCAGTTCCGGGCGTGGCTGGTGTGAGAATTTTTACTGTTTTACCGTCAGAATGAAGACGCTGTGCGAGCTTCTTGGCGGCGTTTTGACCAACTTGATTTGTGTCGTTGTCCGCAAATATGACGACCTCATTGACAGACGTTGGAACAATCAACTTTTCCATGAGCGTCGAACTTATTGCAGCCCACATCGGTATGCCAGTAGCGACGTGACATGCTAAAGCCGTCTCGATGCCCTCCGCCACTCCAAGCACATCTGATGGCTCGTAAAGCCTAATGGCGCCACCGCTGCATGCGCCAGCAATAACTGGCTTCATTATGCGTTTAGGTGCGGACACTTTAGCTTTTAAACCATCCAGTGTTAGAAAGGTTCGATGTATCGAAACCGGCTTGCCGTCAGCCGCAGAGACTGTAGCCAGCATCGCCGAATATTCGCCAATGACTGTTTTACCTTCAAAGTATGGGAGCGATCGGTGCAAACGCAATGCGCTCGGAATTCGAGGCAGTACCAATCTCCGCGTTCTCGTCAAATACAAGTGAACTGGGTCGCCGTCTTGAACATCCTGTGATTCGTTCCAAACGTCGTTCAGAGCAGTGCGGGAATGTTCATTGACGAGTGTTGACGCCTGCCCTTTGACAGACACTACAGGCTGACTTCCAATAAGCAAATCGCTCAACCAACTCAGTGTTTCGGCGAATGTTTTTCCAGAATAAAGCTGAAGCAGCTTAAGCCCATCGCCAGAACCACATCTGCCACCACAAAAATAGGTTCCATCGCCATTTTTGTCATCATGCCGAAAACGATCTTTGCCACCACAAATGGGGCAAGGTCCATGCTTTCCAGTCAAACAAGACGCCGGCACCCCGGCCGATTGATGGATGCGAAACCATTGTCCGTTCGCAATCTTCTTTAGCTCCTGCACACTTCGTTTGTTATAATCATGTTGGCTGCGTTTTGATTCTGCCGGTGGTGCGTCGCCACCGGCACTTTGATTTGTCATAGTCAACACCTACCGATGATTTTCGAATCGATGATGCAACCGGCGGTGACAAGCTTTGCAGTGCTTCATTGCTTCTGTTCCAAACATGTCGTCATAAATGCAAGACGGTCCAATATGGTGACTGGTAAGCCACAGTCCAGCAATGAGCCCAACCATGTTTTTACTCCATATTGATTCATTTTGCATTTCCGGTGCTGCCGACACAAATTGGCTCAATGCGTTGTTAAACAGCTTGCCCGTTTTATCTTCGGTCCAAGATTCGCCGTCGAAAACGATGACCGCGGCATCGTCCATGCATCTCCTCAATTGGTGGAAGTTATCGGCGACAAACCGTTTAGCAACAGAAACCTGCACCGGCGTACAACCGAAGCTCGTTGTTAATCGCCGCAGTTCTGTTCCAATATCGTGCGGCGGAAAGTGGCACAATTGCTTCATTTTAAGCCATCCCATTGTTAGAGGTACTCGCACATTTGCCTGAGCGTAACCATGCATCTACTTCCGCAAGATCGTAGAGCACCTTACGTCCGCGCTTATAGAACGGCGCACCATCTCCTTTCCATCGCTTGTGCTCCCAATACGAATCCGGGATGTCTGGATACACTTCTCTCAAAGTTTTCTGAGAAACCAACCCGCCTATTTTTCGTGTGGCGTCGGGCTCTGCAGCCAATTGAACCGACTGAGCACAAGCTACAGGTCGCGCAGTGGTATCACGTTCCTTTCGCATATATAAATCACCTCAGAAAGCAATGGAAAACCGAAGGTCGCGCTGCGAACTTCTTTCCGACTTGCAAGTTAAAACTGATTTGGAGTCCGTAAAACTCGGACGCCTTTATCTAAACACGCTCAACCCGTTTAATCGAGTCCTTTAATTTGCGCTTTTTTGGCCTCACGTTCTCCTGTTCGGCGTAAAGCTTTGCCAGGTCGTCCTTTTGAGCCACGCCAAACAGTAATTGCACAGCCAAACGCTTCGATTCCGGCAAGCTGCTGTAATTTTGGTCAAAGAGAATCGAGGCTTCTTTCCGAAATCTCTTCAAACTGGATGTGTTACTCTTCAGATATTTGATCGCGATTTCAGTAGTGCCATACATATTCGGCTGCTCGTCTTGTATCCGCGCATGAGTCAAAAAAGCAGTCAGTTTTTCGCTCAACCTTTCAACCTTTAAAATTTCAGATGCGCTGCGCGAGCCCTTCTTCGTGAGGAGCGGAACAAGGTCGTAGGCCATAGCTTGAAACCAATCTGGTGGGCGGAGTCCGTGCTTTACAACCTGCTGGTGTAACACCAAATAGAGAGTAGCATCGTTATCTTTTATGAGCTTGGTCAGCGTCTGCCTGAATTCGTTCAATCCACTTAGTAACAGCTTTGATTGCCAAGCCTGCAACTTCGCTATGAGCTGCTCATTGTCCGCATTTTGCTTGGCCACTGCCTTACGAACATCTTCCTGTCCTTGATTCAACGCGCGTACTGCATTTTCTATTTCTCTACGCTGCTGTTCAATCTCCAGTTTTGAAATTGCAGAATCGGACCATAAGTCAGAAAGAGTGCTCTTAGTTTTTTTCGTTATTCCGCGACCAGGCATCTAGCGCCTCCTCAAAGCACTGCCCTCATTTTGAAGAAGTCAGCCGGTGAGGAACCGGCGTTCAGGTGGCCGCCCTAGACTTCCAGCAACATTGTGACTAAACCGAACGATAGATGCAAATGTCTGCGATCAGAAACGCCCTGACTGGTCCGGCTCGGTGTCATCCGCTGCGCCATGTTTAATTGCGTTATCATCGACTTCCAATGACCAATTTTTTGTCTTTTCAAAAACTTCGAAGAACCGATCTCCAGTGACCGTAATTTGAGAACCTAGAGCGGCGGTCGATATCCCTTCAACATCCTTCAAGTATTTTGCATTTGCTATGCCCTTATTGTGAACCAGGATATTTCGGTCTGCTGCCATAATTCGCAGTGCGTTGAATTCATCCTCTTGCAAAAAAGGGTCTTTTCGCAGCGCACCCTGCAGTTTGACTTTTCGGTCTTTCCACGACTTGAAGGTGATGTCATGGACGACCTTCGCGCACATGAAATCGTGAAGGTCCGAAATAGACCGCCCTTCCTCGATGTAATTCAAGATTGTCCTGTATCCAACCTGCTTTTCGTCGCCGGTAGGACTCTGGAGCAGCACTGGGGTCTTCTTGTAAGCGAGGAGCAGCAAATCAGAGACGTAGATTTCAAAAGTGTCTACGAGGCGACAAACAACCAAATCATAGAAATATGGGAGCTGTCCGCCAAAAGCCAAATCAAGGCGTTTTTCCATATCAGCAGTCGCCGTTGCTCTGTCTTTTTCGTCCTGGACGAACAATTTTGTAAGTATGTCTCGCCCAGCGCCGACTGCATCGACTCCCTTTTGTGCATGATACGCCAACCCGTATGTAAGCTCAAAGACTTTTTCCCTAGTATCAAAAAAATGCTTGAGAGCTTCGGTGGCCATATTCTGCTGTTGCTCCAGATCGAGGCATTTCGTAAGGTACTCAAACAATATGCCCAGCAGTTCTGCTATTCAAGCTCTCATGGGCGCCCTGTCGTAAGTCGCGCCTGGCTACAGCTTGCCAATGGGCGATAATTGTCTATCGCAGAACTATTGCGCGCTCAAACCACTTGCCAAATCGGCTATCTTCGTGCGCACCACAGGCGGTGATAATGCGATTTATAGAAATTTCAGTCAAAGGCTTTGAAGGCATCGGGCATGAGCCCGGAATTGAACTGACAGGGCTCCAAAACCGAAACATATTGATTGGCCCGAATAACGTGGGGAAATCAAGCTTTTTTAGGTGCATGCACTTAGTTCACGAGATTATTGAAAACATTCCGAATGAAGCACAGGACCGTGCAGCGACTATCTTTGCGTACCACGTTGAAACCAGCGCCTGGTGGAATCAAGACTTGTCAAAAGACATTTGGATTTATTTCGCTATCCAAGACCCAAGCTTGACCAAATTTGCGACAAACTCTCCAATAGGTATGCCAATCGTGCAGGGTGATGTTGCTAGATTCGATATTTTCATCACACACGTCGAGGGCAAATCCGTAGTAGCGCTTTCGCCGCGAATTTACACTAATAGTTCCCTTCCCCCAAGACCACTGCTTCTAAAAAATAGCAATGGAACATTTAGCTGCATTACTTCCAGCGGAACTTACGGACAAGACAAGCAACCGAGAACGCTACTCGCAAACGATATAGCAGAGGTTTTAAGACTTACTTTAAACACCCGCTTCTTCGACTCTGTACGAACGATTCTCAAGCCTTCTGCGGAAACGGGTGACATGATTGATGGCTCTGATTTACTTCCTAAGTTCTATAAGATGTGGCATGACACCTCGCAAATGAATCAGTACAAACGGCTGAAGGCTGAAGTTCTTGCGATGTTTAATCGCTTCGTTCACCTCTCGGGATTTTTGCCGTTCGATGACTTCGACGTTATGGGCAGTGAAACGGCTCCAGAACTAACATTTGAACAGCAACAACGTGGATTGCATGCCACACGAATGGGCTCTGGGATTCTAGAACTCTTCTTCATTTGTTCATCCCTAATTCTCGACAAAAACGCTGATATGCAATATTTCCTTGAAGAACCTGAAAATCACATGCACCCCGCACTACTGCGTCGACTCTTTCAGATGTTCAAAGAGTACAAAAACGTTCAATTTTTTATTAACACTCATTCGCATGTTCTCCTGGACGATATTGCAGATGGTGACAGTGTTTACCTTTGGTCCAGAAACCCTACGACACAAGAAAGTTCTGCGATGGCATGTAGAAAACTGATTGACTACCATCAGGTTTTGGATGATATCGGTATTCGCGCCAGCAGCCTCATGCAGACGAACTGTGTTATCTGGGTCGAAGGTCCATCGGATAGGACTTACATGAAGCAGTGGCTAGATGAGCTCGGTGAATCTAAAAACGATAAGGTCATTGACGGAAGCGACTACATGATTGTCACTTACGGAGGAGCGCTGTTAGCGAATTTTGAACTAGAAGCAACAGATGACGAATTTATCTCAATGGTGAGACTGAGCCGTTTTGCAGTAGTGCTGATGGATCGAGATTTACCACTCAAAGCGCCGGAAACAGAGTTGAAGCCTAGAGTGCAAAACATCTTGACCGGTCTTGAAGCCGACAAACGTCGAAGACGTGCAATTCTTACCATTGGGCGAGAAATAGAGAATGACATCGAAGAAACTGTTTTGTACGCGGCCTTGGAGAAAAGACTTGCATGGCTAAAACCTGCTCCTGGAGCGGTTCGCAAAGCGACGATAACAAGCGATAGAAACTACTTTGACGAAGTACCCGAAGCCGTTTTCGCTGACGAAGTGGTTAGAGAAAAGGCCGTAGATTGTTTGAAAAACAAGGTGCTTTTAGCGAAGGCAGTCATCAAAAGTTGTGTAAAAGGATCGCCCTCTTATCCCGATTACGCCGTGGAAATCTACAACCACATCTTAAAAAGCAGGCTAGAAGGTCTCGCTCCTCAGACAGAAGAACCACAAGCGGAGTCAGTGTAGACGCGCATCTTTCTCAAGATAGTGCAACCGATGAGCTTAATAAGCGCTTGCAAGGTCGTCAGTCGCTGGAACGTCAGACGAGCAAACAAAATATTTCGCTAGCAGTTCGCCGTGCTGCTCCAGCGCTGCTCGAACGTCCGCAGTCTGTAGATGCGCGTAGACTGCTGTAGATTGCTCGTTAGAGTGATTGAGAACTTTTCCAATTAACTGAAGCGAAGAACCGGATTGAGCTAACCAACTTCCACAGGTACGCCTCAGGTCGTGAATTCGGACACCATCTAAGTTGGCATCCTTACGAATACGGTGCCAGGCTTTTGTTATGGCGACAAGGTGACGCCCCTGGACGTTGCTTGCAAAGACATGAGGATTGCCTTCAGTTCTTGGAAGTGTCCTGAGAATGTCCAAGGACTGAACGGAAAGCGGCTGGTAGAGCGGTCTTCCAGTCTTCGTAGTGCCGGCTGCGAGTCGCAGTTGCCGCGCATTCCAATCAATGTCATTCCATTGAATGCGCAGTAATTCTTGCTTTCTAAGTCCGGTGAGCAAATAAAGCCAGATAGCTGCGCAGATGTAAACGTTCGGCTCCTCACTGATCGCTGCAGCGAGACGCTTCACCTCGTCAGAATTCAAGTATCGATCTCGCTGAATCTCTTTGTAGTCCTTGATTCCAACGGCTGGATTTCGAAAAGTGTCTGGCACCATTTCCCAAGATTTAGCTAGCGAAAACATTTTCTGAATCAGCTCGCGCACACGATTCGCGGAGTACGGTCCACCACGTTTGCCGTCCTTCAAATCGGCAATTTTTTGGTGCAAATCCAGAACATCTAACCGAGTAATGCTTGATACGGACCGATTCTTCCACGCAGGAAGCAGGTAAATTTGAATTCTGCGCTCATCTTCGAAACCAGTTTTTTTGTGAGGAATCGCATAGTTTCTCAGATAGATTGCGGCCAATTCGTCAAACATAAGTTCATGTTGTTGACGCATCGCTAGCGGGTCTTGTCTATCTAACAGCTGAACAAAAGCTCTCTTCGCACGATTTCGCGCATCGTCCACTGTGAGAAGCCTGGTAGAGCCGAGCGTCATTGTGCGCTGCCTACCATGGATTCGATACTTTATGATGAAAGCCTTCTGTCCTGTGGGATAGACTCGGACACCAAAACCAGGAAGAATGCGATCCCAAAGTGTTTGTGATGCGCGATTGAGTCCTGTGTAGGAGAGATGTTCAATATCGCTCTGACTAAGTGCGCGCCTGGAAATCATATAACACCGCCCTTGATGGCACCTAATTTTCGCTGATACCTCGATATCGGCGGCGGCTGCTTGCGAAACATCGCATCCGTAGCACGAATCATCGAAGCTCTAACCGGGTCAAGATTAAGACGTGCGTAGATTTGAGTCGAGCGCAGATCAGAATGTCCAAGCATCTTGCCGACTATCGCGATATCAGAACCGGTCAGCATCTCCCAAGCGGCAAGCGTTCTCCTGTGATCATGCAAACGCGCATTCTGTATGCCTGTTCGTTTCAAGATCCGCCCCCAGGCGTTCGTTATATCAATCAAGTGTCCAGTTCTACTTACATCAGAAGGGAAGACCCATCGTTTAGACTCTCGCTCACCGTGTCTGGTTTTCAAAATTGACACCACATCCGGTATCAAAGGCACATGGTGCGAACGCCCTGCTTTCATTTTTTCGGCGGGTATATTCCAGAGTGCGCTTTCAAAATCAATCTCAGACCATTCCATCGCGAACACATTGGCTCGCCGTTGTCCAGTCAGCATCAGCAAAAGCAAGCAATCCCTTGTTCCCGAGTATCTGAGCTTCAGAATCTCCTCAAATAAAAGAGCGATTTCTTCCTGGCTAAAGAACCGATCTCTTGAAACCTCGCGAAATTCAGTTACTCCTTTAGTCGGACTTTTGCACTCAATCAACTCCCACAGCAAACCTTTGTTGTAAGCGGCTCCGAGCAGTTGCACGACCCTATTTGCAGCATACGTACCTGCATTCTTTCCAAGCTGGGTAACAAGGTCCTGGACCTCCAGCCTCGTTAAAGACGAACAGTCGCGATTAGCCCAGTGAGCCAAATGTAAGCGATATGTTCGCTCCATTTCGCCTGCAGTCTTGCAGTGAGGCCAAGCGTGATCTTTGAAATACCGCTCAAACAGCTGCGATAAAGTGACTCTGCGCTGCGGCTCTCCTTCAATTCCAAGCAATTCGCGCACTCGGTCTTTCATCCATGGTCTCGGGTCGACACCATGCTGTGACATCAACTTCATTTGTCTAGCAATCTGCCTGGCGTGGGTTACTGACAAATGTTCTGTCGATGCAATTTTGTGACTGATTGTTCGTCCGTTTAGGCGGTAACGAATCAACCAGTGCTCAGCATTTACAAACTTTCGCTTACCAAGTTCTCTGACTTCAGAATCCCATTCAACAGGTGGCTCATTCTTCATATGATGATTCATTGCCTCTCCAAGTTTTACTTCGAACAAAAAAATGGTTATGTCAGGTTTTGTCGGTGCAAATTGCGCAGACAGCAAAAAACTACAATTTTGATTTCGGCGTCTTTCTCGTGCGCTTCTCAGCGATGTGGGCAACTGGACTCTTGCGCTGTCTCTGCTGCGTGGATGGTTTCACCCCAGCATTTATCAGAAGCACATCGCTTATTTTTTGCATTGTCGGTCTCAAGCGCTCTGCATCAGCAACGATATAGCCGCTAGTTACATCAGAAGCATCTTTGTGATTGAGAATTTTCTTTAGCTCGTACTGTGTCGCAATTTGAGCGGCCGTCGTGGCAAAAGTTCTTCTCAAATCGTGCAACATAAAAGGTACTTTCGAATCCTCTATGATCGTCACGACCTGACGACTCACGTCTCGAACATAGTCAGTTCGGCCAGGAAACACATAATCACTCGTCCGAGTCTGCCATCTTTCGAGCAAAATTTCATAGAGTTGTTGACTAAGCGGAAGCATGTGTTGCTGCCGATTTTTTGTGTCGAGCACTTTTAGTGTTTTAGAGTGAAGATCGATACTGCCCCAGGTTAAACTTGCACCTTCTTCTTTCCTCATGCCAGTCAAAAGAAGCAAGCGAAGGTAATCGCGCACCGCATCGTTGTCTAATGCCATCACAGCCGAATACCATGCCTTTAAGTCGCTATCTTTGATAATCGATTGTCTACGCTGCAATCTGTTCCACGCATTGACCTGTGACAACCGCTTGACTGGATGTTCTCCGAACAACGGCTTACCGTCGGCATCTTCATACTTAACTTGGGCGTATCTCCAGACAGCACGAAACACGCGCATGGCACCATCGGCATCGCCCGGATGCTTGATACTGATTTCCTTATGGCGCCGTTCAACCATGTCCTTCGTAATAGACAACAATGGGAGTTCAAGCCAATTTTTGAACCGGCTATTTACTATGTAGGTATAGACACTTTTGGTGCCCGGCTTCAAATTTCGCGAAGCAAGAAAATCGGCAAACACTATTCCAAGTGTCAATGATTGTCGATTCTTTTCGACCTCCGATTCAGCCCGTTGAACTTCTTCCTTCCTGCGTTCTTGCTTTTGAACCAGATTTGGATTGGTGCCACCACGCATCGCACCCAACAATTGAATTGCTTTCGTCCTGGCTTGCTCTGCTGTGATTCGACCGCGCTTCGGATCGCCATGCTGCCCAATCGTCACTTTGACAGGTCTTGGATTTCCTTTGACCTTGGCATAGACGAGGTAAACCTTCTTACCGGCTGGTGTCACCTTTAGGCGAAATCCGGTCAATTTCTCGTCAGCATAAAGTCCAGGTTCATTCTGTTCTTCGACGTATGTTTTATTGATGTTTGGCATTTGAATAATTTCCAGGCTACCGATAGGCTACCGGCTGATTCAAACTCAATCATACTGGTTAAAACTTGTTCAATGCAACTTTGTGAATATATGGCAGTTTTAAGGATTCATTCAAACCGCTTCAAACCCAATGAAATCCAGTCAGCAAGACTTAGGATCTAGTCCGCAAGGGTCAGGGTTCAAGTCCCTGCTCGCCCAATCAATGATGATTACCGCCGAAAGGCGGTTTTCTTTTTGGGGTGCTCTGATCGACTCTAGCCGATTGGTAGCCGATTGAATTTGAATCGACTATTCGCAAACATGTCCGCACTTTTCTAATATTTGAAATCTTTCAATCGGCTAGCTGATAGATCTTCAAACGAACAATCGAGCCGAATCATCGAAAATGAATGACGAACAGCCACCATATACGGCACTAAGAAATAACGATGTACGAATTTTGATTCAGAGTAGAATCCGTGTTGAAGCCTAGAGTCAGTATCGCTGCTTGGCGAAAGATGCGCCGCCTTTTATATAAGTGGTGATAGCATCTACGGCTGCCTGGTAGCCTCCAGCTGATTTTATATCCTGCTGAAGGGAACGCGCGCGCTCACGGTAGGAGGAGTGATTAGAAATTTGCTCAACTGCTTGCTGAAGCTTGGAAATAGTCACGTCACTGGGATGCAAGGCAAGACCCATGCCCAGTTGCTCGACGCGCTGCGCACTTAGCATCTGCTCGCCCGACTGTGGGACGACGACGAGCGGCACCCCATTACCTAATCCTTCCATCACACTGTTCATTCCGCCATGCGTTACAAAGACGTTTGCTCGTTTCAATACATCAAGTTGTGGCACATGTGGTGCGACAATAAAGTTCTTTGGCACGGAGTCGAGCTGCTCTAATTTCAAACGATTGCCGATCGATTGCACGACCTGCCACGGCGTATCACCAAACGCCTTGAAACACATGTTGTAGAATTCTGACTTATCGTTGAATGCGGTGCCCAACGAGATGTACAGGGTTGCCTTTGATTCAATGCGCTCGAATGGGAAGTGACTTGAATCTGGTCTCGGCAAGATGCACGGTCCAACAAAGTGGAAACGTCCGTCGAACGAATCGCCTTCGTACTGGAATGTGCGTGGTTGTGTCACCAGAGTTAAAGGCTCGGCATAATCCATGGCATCAGTAACAGGAAAAGGCTTAATATCATAGCGCTTACACAGGTCATGCATTTCCTTATTGGCTTTTGCAAACGTTGCGCTACGTTCTTGCTTTTGCTCTTCGTTGTAGAAGGTGTTGTGCAATACCTGAAGAAGGTTAAAATGCTCGTTCGATGCATATGTTGGGCGAATCAATACAGCTGGTAGCTGTAGAATCTCTGCGAGCATGCGACCCCAAAGCGCCATCTGTCCGTAGATAATCGCATCGGGCTTCGTTTCCGCTTTCAAATCGCCAAGCACTCTTGGTAAGACAATTTCGCATTCTTCAACCAAACTGCTATTGATCCAAGGAGCACTCACTTGAAGATCTTGTTTATCGGTTTGAGATTTTCCAAACGAGTTTTTCATTACAGAGTCATAGCGACGAAAAGTTGCGCCTGTGCTTTCCAAGACGTTTTTGTATTCGTCGGTTAAGTAATAGATGACCTCATTGCCTTGCTGCACAAGACCTTGCGCAATGGCAAGTGTCGGGTTGACGTTGCCAGATTGTGGTCCACTAAAAAAGAAATATTTCGCCATCGCAACTGCTGACACTCAATTTAGCGCCTGCCGGGCGAGCGCAACGCCAGGGATTTCTTTCATCGCGCCAAGTGCACTCAATCATTGCTCGTGCCGGGCGATATATAAGGCTTATGCCACGAGGTCACATTATTATGCATTGAAAAACCGGGAGACAAAAATCCATGATGAGTTCTTTACGGCTTCCTTACGGGGCATCATGGTACCATTCTAATGAGTCAGAAGGCGGTGCTAGTCTCCGTTCCGTGTCTTGTTGTGAAAGTGAGGTATCAATCATGATGTTTGGAGATCGACGAAACCCTGAACCAACAATGCGTTCAACTGGAGTCAGGAAGTTATCGGCAATGCTGACACTGTCGATCGCCATGCTCATAGGAGTTCAGACGTGCGCGCAAGCACAGGGAACAACAAGAATTTTCCGAGTGCTTGGGAAGTGTCAAAAAGGACAGGGCCCAGCGGATGCGCAATTCATCGGAAATACCAAGAAAGGTAGAACTGAGCTAATCTCGTTCGGACCCCAGGCTTACGCCGGATTTGATCTGGAGGGAATTGAGAACACTCCGTTCCGCAATTTAAAGACGATGTTCATCGAGTGGCAACCACCAGCATACGACAAAGGCACCTTCTTTCTGCGAGTCAAAACCACCGACGGGAAAACGCAAATGTTTACTGTTGGTTCCACCAACAATCAAACGTTGCCGAATCTTCCTTTCGAAAGTCAATCAGGTGATCGCCCGACATTGAATATCCAGCCTGCAAGCTTGATTGGTGCGAATTCAAAAATCAAAGCAACAGATACGATAAGCAAGATCTCGTTTCTTTTCACAGGAAACAAGTATGGACCGAGAATGGAATTGTTTGTAGATTACTTCGGCTATAACGGATTTCCGGTGCCAATACTAATAGAAGATCAACTAGGAAATTGTTCGACGCTGTTCTAGCTGCCTTCATGTTGTCGCGCCACCACTATTAGTGACACTAATGATGGTGGCGGCAACCGGAGCTGATCAAGGAGCGTCCTATTTGTTATGAACTTCGTTATCCAAGCTTTTGCACTTCATCAGCGCAGAGCTTCTGTTGTTCTGCATTACCTTCGTTCTTGAAATTGTCCGAAGCTTTCTTGAACGCCGCAATTGCTCCGGCTTTATCATTCAATCCTTCGCAACAAATCCCTAGCACTTTGTATGGATCGCCCCATGTCGGATGCAAGCTAGCCATCTTTTCAGCGTCAGGTTTTGCTGATTTGAAATCCTGCTTGCCAAAATATCCGAGCAATCTGTACCAGTGCGCCGAGTAGTTGTCTGGGGAGGCGGCGATTGCTTTTGTCTCATCGGAAATTGCGTCGTCGTAATTGCCCATGTACGCAAAAGCGCAACCACGAAATACGTAGAAGTCAGTGAATGTTGAATCGAGCTTGATTCCTGATGTGAATGCTGATGCGGCTGGGCCGAATTTCTGTTGACTCATTAGTGCCAAGCCTTTTACATAGAATGGCATGTACCAGTTGCGATCGAGTGCGCTTCCCTTTTCTGCGTCTGCGAGGGCTGCATCATACTCGTCGACGAGAACGTGAGCTAAACCGCGATATGTGTAAGCATCACAATCGTTTGGGTCTTGTTCGAGAATTTTGGTGAAATCTGCAATTGCACCTTTGGGGTCAGTGTCGAGCTTAGCGAGCGCAGCTCTAAAAGCGGCGCTGTTAACATCACGCGTGCCTTTCTTGGAGCGTCCGTTAACGTTTTTAGCAAATGTCGATTTGACTTGTGCAGGAGCCTTACCCATCATCTCGACCGAGTGGTTGGCGGCTAAAGTCGATGTCGCTGTGATGCTCGCCAGCGCAAGAGCAATTGAGAATGCAACGTATTCTTTCTTCAATGATTTCACTTTCGTTCCTCTGATTTTTTGTTCTTTTTCGAGCTTGAGTTTTCTAAAACTCACACGCTTTAGATTTTGGGCGCACAAGGATTCCGTCTAATGTCTTATCACAGTGACAGCAGCGGGTGCATTAAAGTAGAGCATTCTCCCGCTTGAGAAGCCCTTCTATTGGGCGATAGGAAGGAACGAGGTTTTATCCCCGCAACGACTTGAACAAAGCAGGCTCCAACCAAATACGCAGGTCACCAAGTTCTGCACACAATGGTTCACCGTTGTCAGGTATTACATAAATCCGCATCTCGTGGACACCTTCAGCGAGTCCCACAATTCTCATCGGAGAATCTGTGTTTGGAATAACGTCGCATTTGTATTCTTTTTCACCGATCCACACAATGGCTGTACGAACTATGCCTGTATCAGTGCGCATTGTAATCACTTCGATTCGACCCATTTGAGGCTTCGTCGTCCTGTAAATCCAGGTGTAATAGCGGAACATCTCATTGTTGGCTTCATAACTGCATTTCGTCATTATTGGCCACACCAGGACCAGCGCCAGCGCAATAATTGCCAGCGGCCATCCTCCAAGCATCGCTCCTCCGAATACAAAGACAGGACCGACGAGGATTGCAGTCATCCATGCGGCAAGGATGCTGGATTTCTTGTTTGCGGTACTAAAATCTGCAAGGGTCTCGGTAAAATCTGCCGGCGCTTTCGGCGTTGTCGCCGATGAAGTTTCAGTGCCTGTATTAACGGATTTGGGCAGCAATAACGTCGCCTCTGAAAAATAATATGCCGGTGTGATTATGATGCAAATTCATGAGTGATGTGTGAGAGAAACATTTCAACACCGCTTAAGTCGGACGGTCAGATGACTAAAGCGGTTTGAAGGAAGCGTTGATCTCGTCGACCTTCTTCTGGTACATCGCCGCATCTTTAGGGCGATGACGCTTTCGCATTATTTCTGCATAGCTGGAGTAGGCTGACGCGAGAGAAAGCTTGTCGGCAACAGGATTTGCTCCTGTTATTTTTAGCAATCTCTTTAAATTATTTTCGGCTAAATCAAGTTCATTCGTGCCTAATTCGGCTGTCACCAATTGAGGCAAAAGCTCCTGCAATGTCTCCTCGTACGGATAAGGAGTGCGCACGATTTGTGCCGACACAACACCGTTTGATTCATGTTTTTCTACAACTCTTTCGGGTTTTCTTTCAGCATTTGGCGCAGGCTTTAATGCGCCAGCATCAATTATTTTCAACGCCTGCTTCAAAGATTTTGAGGCATCTGCAAATTTATTGACTCGATTGTAATGCATGCCCAGAGCGATCAAACTTTGAATATATGGGATGCTCCGCTTGCCCTGCTTGGCATTTTTGACAACCGCAGCTTGATAGACCGAGTCCGTGTCTGGCATTCCTTCAGAGCCGGGCGAAGATACACCGGCATTCGCATCCGCAATCGGACCCATCGCCATTTGCGCCAGCGCAGCATTAGGAATGAAGCTGAATAAAATCAACAAACTAATTACGATAAGTTGTTTGTCCAAAGTTATTCCCTTAGCGGCTGTACTGCGTCACAAACCATTGTACAACCAGAGATTACACGACTCTGCGTCTAGTCGCTTTTTCGACTTTTCACAGGCGCCGAACTTGGATATGGATTTCGCTCGAAGCCACCCATATCAAAATCATCAGGATTGTAACCCGGAAAACGACGCACAACCGACTCAGCCCGAACGACTGGTGTTCCAACTTGAAATTCAAGTGCCTCATTCCTTCCGCGAGCGCCAGAGTGACTCCATTCCGCACCAAGAAATTCGTCATTACCAGCGGCATCCGGGAGGTAACTGCCATGTCCGGTTGTCAGACCGCGATTGCGATCGTCCATGATGCCTGCATTTATGCGGTTCCATTTTTCAAATCCGAAAAAAGGTGGGATGCTGCACGATCCTTCATCGCCGTAGATCGCATCTGCGCTTCCCTTTGCCTCTCTCACGAAACTATCCAGTCGAGTTGGTGGAAGTCCATTGTGCCACTGCGGGCCTGGGCGACGGGCGTGACCGGCAGCCGATGCATGACAAACTGAAGAGAGGCATAGAACCGCAAGTAGTGGCATGAGCAAAAGATTGATTTTCATGATTGCGTAACCTGAAGAGGATAGTAATGCGTTCATTTGCAGAACCGTTGTGCTGATTCCGCATAAACACAATAAGCGCAAGTTCCTCACCGGCTTTCGTCCGATTTCTAACCGAAATCCAACCGCATCAAAAAATTTTGACAACGTCATGCGAGCGACACAAGTTTTTAACTACAGTGTCGTGGTGCGAGAACAGTTTTTATAAGTTTGTTGATAGGAGAATTCCATGACGCTGTTTGCATCTGAAACACCAGAATTATCCGATCGCTCTGCTGCTTCGCCAGAATTTGCAGTTGCCGACGCAAGCAGTGCGTTTTCGCAAGAGCTACTAAGATTGTCGCAACAGCCTGCGCCACCTTACGAACAAAACACTGCTCAAGAATCGCCAACAGACATACTTGCGCCGAATACGGCGGTCGAAGCATTGCCACCAGTGTTCGTTGAACCGCAGCCGTTGAATTCAGTGGACCTTCCAGCCGAGCAGTCTGCCGAGCAGCCAACCGGTCAATCAGTCGAGCAACCTACCGGCCAACCAGTCGAGCAACCAGTAGACACAGGCGCTCATCTAGACGGAGTCGCTAACACGATATTAGACGTCGGCTTAGGAACTGCCGCACTTGCCGCCGGAGAGTTGGTCGCTGCAGCTTTGACAAGAAATCCTAAATTTGCTGCGATGGCTGCTGAAACAATTCAGACCGGCGGAAAAGTCGCCTTCTTTACGAGTCCAAAAATAATGGCGCCGCTGATACTTCCGAATCTGGCTGCGTTTGGAGCGGCCACTGCTGTTAGGCATTACGTAGTCGAAGGATTGACTGGTAAGTCTGAATCGTGGCTGGACAGCGCCAATCACGTAGGACTTGGTTCAGCTCCCTATGGCGCCTTTCGCTTTCTACGCCATTAATCGGTTGCGGCACTGAATAAGGTATCAAGGCAGTCAACCGTCAGGAGGGACCGTGAGGGACGCCATGGCTGTATAGAAAGTCTTGTCGATGAACAGTCATCGAGTAAAGCTTGTCGCCGGGAATCAAGTAAAAACAAGTCACGCTAAATTCTTCAAGCTCATGAGATTCACTTTTGTAGCGTTCAGTGAATGGTAGCGGAACTTTAGTAACTATTGATGGTGGTCCAAGAATTTCGTGAACGTCATCTCGTAGAGCCTTTTTCGGTATGCCAAAAGGCATGTCGTTCACATAGGAATCGAAGGAAAACGTCGCCGACCAAATTCTGCTGTTTAGTAAGTGCAGCGAGACGCCGACCTCAGCGAAGTCATATTGCGACATTGAGTCTTTTGACTCAAACGTTACCGGAGAGTTCAATAGCCTGAGATCATCAAGAAATTTATGGAACGCGGGATCTGACTCCGAACGATTTAACAAGTCGAGAATCCGCTGCTCCCACGATTTCATTCGGTCACCCATAAGTCGAGTTCGTTCTCATCCTGTTTATAATACTCTTTACGAGCAGTAATCCTGAGAAACAGTTGTTCAGATGTAGTCGGTTTGTCAAACTCTACAAATCTGCAATCGCTCAAGTTTTGGATTGCTCGAATGAGAAAACTCAGCAACGAATCCTTCTTGAGGCATCATTGACTCCCGATGAAAGCTATTAGACATGAAGAACTTTGGGAATTCGCCCAAAAGATGGAGTATACCGACGAAGATGCTTACAGGTCTGGCGCACTAGACGCGATCGGCTTGCTACTGCATGAGGTGCCGTTCGAAAATCATCGCTGTGAAAATTGTTTGCAATTTGCCGGAACAGGCGGAGATTTTATCACTTACAACTACTGGCTCGAACAGCCGTTTTTGAGCCAAACTGCACCAATTATTATGCATATTCCAATTCCTGACACCAAAATAGTAGTCGGTGAGAATTTATACGACTTCCTTTGTCTCGGCTGCGAACTTGGCTACTTCTACCTTAGCAACTATGCATTCTCTCCCAACGATTTCCTAAATATGTATCAACACCCAGAAGCGGCTTGGAAAAAGTTCGAAGAAGAGGAATTAGAAAGTTTGGAGAGCGACGAGTTGTCTCTAGCTCGGAAGCGACAACTTCTCACTCTACTAACAGAAAAGTTTGAGCTTCACCCATGGAATAACATCGGCGACAAAATGCTGAAATTACAAGAAATAATACGAGTTTGACAACAGCAAAAGTAACTGAATCAATTTGAAGATCATTAGTTGCTTGCTATTCGCCTTAACCGCTAGAATAGACGTAGACTCCGTCACAGAGACTAGTTAATGATTCGTCCAAGCATATCGTTTGTCGCTTTGCTGCTTGTAACGTCGAGTAGCTGCGCCGCAAACTCAGAATATGAGACGATAACGATCAACGATGAAGCGGTAGCCGCTCAACATAAGTTATACCGTTATAAAAATCATCGCATAATTGGAAGCGTGCCAAATCTAAAGGATGGGGACTGCCAAAACATAATCGATAAATTTGAGGCAGCTCGCAGACTTGATCCAGACAGCGATCTCATACGGGAGAACTTAGGTCGCGCTTACAACAACTTTGGTCTTTTCCTTGGAGCTCGCGAGAAAAAATGGAGCGAGTCATTAAAGCAGTTGCACCATGCGGCCTATCTTGAGCCTGCGAATGTTTGCACCGTGCAAAATTTGGACGGGGTAATCAAATGTGGATTCCGCATGAATCCGAAAAGCTTCGCTAGCCGAACCAAATTGGCAGACCAGGCAAGAACTGACAATGACTTATTTGGTGCGGCAGTCGAGTACCGTGCGGCCCTGAAGCTAAAAAATGAACAGCCTATTCACAAGAAACTAGCGGATTGTTTACCGGTTGCTTGACGAAAAAGATCAAGCGGCTGCTGAGTACGCAGCTGCATACCGAGATACGAAATGACTTTGTTTCGACCCTTTGAAGCATGTGAGAGCAGAGTGCACCGCGAAACCATGACGAGGATTCGCCATGGTCCCGGTGTCTTTAAGTGAAAGTGTCTACTTCACTCGCTGTATAACTTCCCTACTTCTGGATTGGTAGGTCAGGATTTCGAGTATGTGTACAGTCCATTTTCATCGACCTTTACGTCCGAAACTTCGCTGTCTTCGATAATTTCGCCGGAAACTGAATCATCGGCGGACGCCTTCCGTTTGACCAAGTGAAATTTGTTGTCACCAGTTTTGGTTAGTACTGTAGTTTCACCGTTTTTATCAACCGAACTAATGCTGGTCAGGTTTCCTTTTTCGTCGTAGTTTATGAACGACGTCTCGCGAGAGTTCTTTGAAAATAGAACATGACCCTGCTCATCTTTAATGACGTGCCCTTTCACATTGTCCTTATCAAACTCAGTGGTGGCAACAATGTTTAGCGAAGGCAAAACATTTTCGCCGTTGTTCACGGCCTTCAAGTCGGTCGGGGCTGGCTTATTGTTGTCTTTTCCGAGCATGTACACATGCAGGTTACTCAGATCAGCGGGCTTCTCATTCGAACCTTCTGATTTCTTTCCCCATTGATTTTCGATTGTCATAATTAGAATCCTCATATTGAGTACGGGCAGTCAAAGAGTGGGCATCCGGAATTGCTTCACAAGATTCAATTCCATTTTTCAACTGTGCGAGGTTGGTATTTCTTGTTTGTGCGTGAGCGTGTCTATTTGCCTGAACATTGCCACCGTCAGTAGTGCGACAAGTCAGTTAAATAAATGTGGTGCCGATTTTTGGACCATTGTGATTTCCGCCTGGAAGCGGCAACGGAGTCTTCGGAAAGCCTCCAAAACCTGGCTCTGGTGGCTTAACTCCACCACCGGTCGGTGGATTAAGATCTCCGATCTTTGGCACAGGAACACCGATCGGAGGCATGATTCCACCAATGCGTGGCATTATGTCGCCGACGCCAGGAGGAAATGGGCTCGGCACTTTTGGGTCTCCATCAGGGAAACCCGGAGTCTTATCACCCAAACCTGGCTCATCATCATCGTTTGGAAGCGTGTCGCTGCCAGTTCCAAGAGGACGCGATACAGAGAAGTCAGAATTGACGTCGTCGAGCGCTGGTCCATTAGCGCCACCAAGATTGACTGTGTCACCAGATTTGATTTCTGTCGGCTGCCCCGGCTCGACTCGTTGACCGTTGACGAAAGTTCCATTTTTGGAATTATGATCGACGATGTAGATATTTCCGTCCGCTCCGCGAAAGATTGCTGCTTGGTCTCGCGAAACGCCCGCATAACCAGGCTCGTCAGACGGAACGTCTTTGCGACCAATAAGCAACCCGGTCGCATCGATATTTACCTTCTTGCCACCAATGGTTATCGATGTGCGATTTTCCTCTTCAAGCGCTGCATCGACCGGGTCAGTTCCAAAGCTTCGATAGATTGCGTCCATGGCAGTACGTCCAGTCATCTCGCCTGGTGTTTTGTTGGCTTTAGCTTCACTGACATAGATTCCTTGCGGCGCAATAGACTTGACATTTTCGGGATCAACGAAAAGCAACTTTCCGTCTTTGGAGTAGGTCAGCGATCCTGCAGCAACACCAGTTGCACGCTCGATATAAGCGAGCTGGTCAGGATTCATTTTCGTATTCGAATCCAGCTGAAATATTTGTTTCATCGCATTTTCGACAGGTTTTTCGATGACGGCACCATTTTTACCATCTTCTGTTTTCCCGAGATTCCAGTAGTCTCGCGTGACACCTACACGATTGCTAGAACCACTCATCCGCTCGCTGTTGCCTGAATCAATTTTCTGCTCTCGACCCAAGTGATTATCAACTAGAAGTTGATCGATTTTCTTTTGAACCTTTTCTGCGTCTTCAGTAGAACGAGTGTAGATTGTAAAACCTTTGGCTCCCTGCCCCTCACCAGTGGGTTTCACACCAAAACCGTACCCATCTGTTCCAATTTTCGGGTCCATAGTTTTATAGATTGCCACCAGCTCCTTCAACTCTGGATCCGTTTCTAAAGCTGGAATCAAGACAGCTTGAACATCAGCGAGGTCTTTGCTGCTATCCACTCCGACATGTACCTTCGCTTGCCCAAGCGCGGCATTTCCAGTTCTATTGTCGTGCCCGTAGAACCACCCCGCGCGCTGTTCGAGCTTGAAATCAAAGTCACCAGTCTTGTACACGCGATACGGCATGCCATCACCTGAAGTGCTTGGCTTTTGTTCCCCATCGAACAAATTAAGTGGCGGCAATTTGTCGCTAGCGCTTTCCTTGTCACCGAAGAATTTAGTCGGAGTGACTCCTTCCCAATCGGCACGGGAAGGGAAGAGCACTGGATCAAAATTTTCACTGTTACCTTTAAAATCTTTCGAGCGGGACTCTGTAGAATCGTTGGACATTTTTCACCCTCCAAACAAGTGGTGGCATAGTGTCGAAACATTGCAACTTCTGGTGCAGTCGATATTTGTTCGATCGACACAATCATTTTGGATCAGCGCTGGTTACAATCCGGTAACTGCTGCCAAGCGTTACGGGCGCAAGGCTTAATTTGCGTCAGCATCTTCTGGAGCGTAAGAGCTTGTTGAGATAGCGTCTTCTGGAGCGTAAGAGTTCAGTGACGCACAGTCTTCACTATCAGGAGCGAATGACGATTGCGCTGGCAAAAAGTCATTCAAGACCTGCACAAACAACGCAATTTGCTTCGACCACTCTGGTTCGTCGATTCGGGTGAAACTCAGTATGTAATCATGTTCGCCGGGCCACTGGCGATAATAGCTGCGAGCAGAAACAAGAGAAACGTTAGAGATTTCCGCGGCGGCACAAATGTTTGCACTGCTCCAATCACCAGCGAAGCGCAGCGACAGCGACATCCCACTAGGCGCTGCAGATATTTCGATCTTACTTCCAAATTCTATTTTCAGCTTCGAGATCAGCGCTTGCCGCAGTCTTCCATAACGAACACGTGTCTTGTAGATGTGGTGCTCGAAATTGCCGCTACTGATAAACTCCTCCAATGCAATCTGATCCAGAGTTGTAGAAATCGGTTGCAGTGACTTCTTAAACTTGGAATATCGCTCGACTAAAAAATCGGGCAATACCATGTAGGCGAGATTGACAACAGGACCCAATGTTCGCTCAAAATTAGAACAATAAATAGTGAGACCTGCAGAACTCAAACTGCGCATCGATTGAATTGGCGCCCGCCCATATCTATATTCATTCTCGCAATCGTCTTCGAACACCGTTGTCGAAGTGCGCTTCGCCCAGCCGAGAATCTCTTTGCGCCTTGCTAAAGAAGTAATCGTGCCAGTTGCAGGTTGATGAGAAGGGCACAAATAAATCATTTTTGCAGACTCAATTTCATCTAAAAAGTTGACGATAGGCCCATCAGAGTCCGAAGGAATACTATGCACCACCGCTCCATGTGCAGCAAACAAATTTCGAACCCAGGGGAAAGTCGGCTCTTGAACAACAACCGAATCGCCTGGGCGCAGCATAAGCCGACACAGAACATCTAGAGCCTGCTCGATGCCATCGAAGACGGCGATGTTAGAAAAGTCGCAATCAATATCTCGACTACGCCTTAAGTAATGTTTGAGCGCGACACGCAAAGGCTGGTAACCAAAATCATCAGTTTCCGTAAAGAGTTCAGGTAATCGCAATAAGGCATGCGAGATGCAGCGACGCCATTGACCGAAGGGAAAAAAGTGCATTGACGAATATCTATTGGACTGATTTATCGATGACAGCGCTGCATCTGTTGCCGACGAAGTTGCACTTACTGAGCAATCAACGATCAACTCGTCATCACTGCCAAGTTGTTCTGTGGTGACGAGAACAGAATTTTCGAACTGCGGTGCTGTTAGACTAACGCGAGTTCCCGACTTAGGGAACGTTTTGACATAACCCTGGCTGGCAAGCATTTCGTATGCTCGCAGTATCGTGGAACGAGACGTGCCCATGCTGCTTGCCAATTCTCTTACTGACGGAATTGCAGCTCCAGGTTTAAGTTGACCTGTAAGTATTTGCATCTTGATTGCATTGCCCAGAGCCCTGTATGCAGGCAATCCAGTACCATTTATCGGCAGTATCATTTCCATGAGTTTCACCTTTCCCTAAGCAACCTTGCGGCAAGCGAATGAAGCGAGCATTCATTCGCGGTCGGTCTAGTTTGCAATTGTCATAATGGAATAAATTAGTGAAGTCCGGTTACAAACCAGTAACCATGACGTATTTTTGCAATTGGACTACAAAGCAAAACAGAGCTTGCGCTCTGTTTTCCCCTTGCGAAAATTTTTCCGACAACGAACTTTTGCGTAAGCTCCACGCAAAGTAATGACTACAACTGAAATTTTGTATCGTCTGCAGACATGCCACCAAATTGGTTATACATCCGCACGAGCAACGGGTTCGCTTTCCAGGACATAGTATTTTCGTAGTCAATCTCTGAGCGAAGTTTTTGTTTATCAACCACGCCGTTTTCATCAACAATCCGAGATTTAATTTCTGGATTACTACTGAGGTAGTCAGCTAGGTCCATGCGAAACTTTACTTCTTTGTCGTAGCCGTCCGTGAGAACCGCTCCAGGTATAGTTTTTCCATCTTTTGAAAGACTGCTGGCGCTATCGAGCAATTGCTTAACAACATCCTTTCGTTCAGGCGTCCAGTAAGTCGAATCTGGTAAACCAGTTTCAGGATTGATTCCGTTTTTGATTGCATCCGCGCAAGCTTCTACCTTAGTTAAATCAATGCCATTGTCACTGCTTATTGATTTGGCGAACGATGCGTCATTTCGCAGATAGTTAACCAGATTGTATTTGGAAAGCTGGTTGGTACTGAGCTGTACTCCATCGTTGCGAGCGACAAAATCTGGGTCAATAGTTTGTCCGTCTTTACTAATGCTGGAAAATGCACTCTTTAGCTTCAGAACAGTATCTAAAGTACTGGCATTGGTAGATGCCGCCTCAAGCGACTTCTTGGTAATAAATCCAGACGAATCACTTATTGCACTGAGCTGCTCTGGAGTTAATGCCGTAATTAATTTCGCAGCATCAGCAGGAGATAACATGGTAGGTGCATCAAATTTCTTTTTCTCTTGAGAGCTTGAATCCGATTTAGAAATTGTCGTCATCCCTTTCGCATCAGTCACACTCTGTATGAAGCCACCATCAGCAGTGACACCAAAGGTTATCTTTAGCGGGCCGTTCGCATCTTCGATCATTTTTTTCTTGTTGGGATCTGTTATATCAGCCCAGGTGCCATCATCGTTTTTAACGATCGAAGATTTGGTACTTCCGTCTGCGTTCTTGGCGAGTTCCTGAGTGATTACTCCATTCGTATAAACAAACGCGCGACTCGACTTATCTGGGTATTGAATTTCAGTCAGGTTGCCTTTAGCATCGTAAGAAAGCTGTGAGCCGTCGGCTTTAATGAGATGAATATTTGACTTATCACCGCCAGCGGTGTCTGCTGTGATACTTGTGATTTCGAACTTCGGGAGATAGCCGTTACGCTCGAGTTCGGCATTCAGCGTTTTCAGGTCATTGCTGAAGTTGCCACCATTAGCCTGATCAGCTTTGTAAAGTTGCAAAACGTCTGTATATATTTTACCAACGTTTTCGGAACCCTTCGATGCATTTATATCTTTAATAGTTTTTGTAAGTTCGGAGTTCATGCGATCTTCCTCTACGGAGTGAGTAAATGATATTTTGGCTAAGCCGTCCCGCGAGCTAAGTCATTGTGCTAATTCGCGAAACAGAAACGGCATCCGCTGCTAAAATTTCGCTGTCACATCAACAGGTGGAGCACTGTAGCCAGGATTGAATTCGGCGGGACCAGTTGCACCATATCCATCTCCAGTATCACCATTTATGCCAGCCGTTGTCACCGCAGCCGGTGGAGGCACGACAATGCTCTCAGCTTTGGCAGGAGCGACATCATCATTTTTAAGTCCTTCGTATAAGGCGTTGAAGCGACTGTAGAACACATCGAATTTCCCACCATCAACATCGCGCATCTTAGCCGCATCGCCTAAACTTGTTAGGCTGATCACGTCGTTTTCCAAAAATTTACCGCGCAATCGTTTAACGTCTTTGCTATCCCAGTTATCATATAATTTCTGAACATAGTCGTGATTCTTCTGTGAATACTTCTGACCGTCAGCTTCAGGAGCGCGTCCAGCTTTCGTGATATTGTCGTCGTAATCATTCAAATATTTCTGCAAATCTTCCTGTGAGATTTTTTGATCCGAATGTTGACTGCCGACAGTATCAAGTATTTTGAAGAGCGGAGGCTGACCAGCCATCAATGGTTCCATAAATTTGAGCGTCTTGTTTTGTTCAACGGCATCCGCATTCCTTTTCATGTAGACCTGGATGTCTGCTTGCGAAATCGACTTATTACCGTCAATATCGTAGGCCAGATTAGCTACTTTGGAATACATATCGCCGTCAGCTAAGGCGGCGGACAACGATACATCAAGGTCAGTCGCACTCGCAGTAACAGCTTTGTTGACAGAACGCAAATCACCTTTATTGAAGCTGCCATCGCCCTCACCATAAGTAGTGGCATTTTCAGAAGCCCAACCGATCGATAGGTCACCGATTGTTTTCGACGCCACCAAACCTTTGTTTACTGCATCCCAATAGTCCGCAGTTTCCTTCGATGTATGCGACTTTGAGTAAGTGTCATAGTCACTTTTCAATTTTTTGTATGCCTGTGCAGCGCCCTCGGTATGATCGATCGAGGTCACATTTTTTAACGTCGAGTCCGATGTAATCTCATTCTGCATGTATATTTCCTCGTTGTCGTTCTCTTACTTCTAAATGAAGTGAAGAGAATCTAGAAACTGCGATTGCCACAGGCAAGTTCAAACAAACTACGGATAACTGGTAACAGCTCGGTAACAGGTCACCGATCGATAAAATTCATTAGGAAAAACATCCAGCCGCTGCGTGGTGAGAACTCAATGGCGGAAACTCGACACGCACAGACTGAGCACCTTGAGTTGATGAAGAAATTTGAGAATTCAAATATTGACGATTAGGCAAGGAGACCAAGTGCTCATGCAGAGAGATAAACGGCGCCTTTTCAGACTGTTGCAGCTGCTATTGCGAACTAGACACCATTGAAACAATCTTTTGAGCACTGATGGCAAGAAATTGAATAACAGGCATAAGAAACCTCGTTAGCGTTAACTGACGAACATTTGCTAGAACTTCGAGGGTAGAAGTTCGATGGGTCTAAGTTACTCTGACCCGGGTAACAAACTGGTAACTGACCCGCGAGAGTCTATCAGTGCCAATTTCAGTAGACAGTGCTAAATTTTCAGCAGGCAGCGCTAATTTTCAGCGGGTAGCGCTAATTTTGAGCGGGTAGCGCTAATTTTCAGCGGGCAGCGCTAATTTTCAGTAGGTAGGTCCAATTTATAGCCGTGGCCGAATACGGTCGTAATAACCGGGCTATGGGAATCTGTTCCGATTTTGGATCTCAAGCGATTAATGGTGACTTTGATGGTATCGGCGGATGCCTCCGAGTCAGACTGCCAGACTCGGTCGAGAAGCGCATCAGCGTTGAAGAGTTGATTTGGATGGCGCATGAAAAATTCCAAAAGGGCAAACTCTCGAGGAGACAAGTTCAGCGGCTTTCCGTTCTTCTCGACCTTATGATCTCTTGGATAAAGAATCAGGCTCGCAGCCTTTAGCTCGTCATTGAAGGTTTGTTCTGGTCTTCGCAAAAGTGCCCTGACACGCGCCAGCAACTCACGAACGTGAAATGGCTTTGTCAAGTAATCGTCGGCACCTGCGTCGAGCCCTTCTTCCTTCTCTTCTATTTTGTCTTTCCCGGTCAGAATTAAAATCTTGGCGCTGCCCCCACGGCTGCGGTAGTCCTTCAACACGGTCAATCCGCTGATATCAGGCAGACCCAGGTCGAGAATAACAAGCTCGTACACATAAGTCTTCAAGAGATCGCGCGCCATCTCTCCATCATGCACAACTTCAACAACATGATGCTCGGAACGCAGAAATTCTGCCACCATAGTAACCAAATTCACATCGTCCTCGACTAACAATAACTTGGACATTAGTTGTCGGACCTCTGTAAAATGGCAAGCTGTGCCACGTGCTCAGACCTCTATATTTTAGCCGTATGGGCGCTGAGCGGCTAGTGAAAATCCAAAGTGGCAGCGGAGTAGAATGCGCCCAAATCTCAAATTAGTTCACACAGGATTGATTCTGATACTCGTGCCGTTCATGTTCGAGCTGATCTTCGTCGCTACGTTGTCATATTTTTTGCACAAGGCCGACGAACAAGCACAAATTGAAAGTCGGGCGAAGCAGCTTCTCTTGCATACAACTAATTTATGCAGCCTTTTCGAAAACAGTGGCGTAGCGTTGTTTGGATACGACAAAACAAAAGCAGATGCGTTTTTGCAAAGCTACAAGGCTACCAAATCAAAAACGGGCACTGAGTTATTTGCAGTCAGATCGTTTCTGAGCGGCACTAGCAGTCAGAATGAGTCATACGCCAGGGTGCAAAAAGATTGCGATCGGGCACAAGACATTCTCAACAAAGCCTACGTTATCATCACAACAAACACCGAAGATGCAGCTAAATTTCGTGTCGAGAGCAGCTACAAGTTGCTCAAAAATACGCTTTTGAATCTCCAAAATGATGTTTCAATACTGACTCAGAATGAGCAAACCTTGAAGGAACAGAGCCAGTTCGTCGAACAACAACTGAAGCAAAATATCTGGTTAATCATTGCAGCGGGTGTTGTCGGAAATCTGTGTTTAACGATTGCAATGGCGGTATTCTTTGGCAAGAGATTAGGTCAGCGTCTGCAAATTTTGCAAGACAACTCACTACGATTGGCTGCTTCTAAACCACTCAACAAGCCATTAGACGGTGAAGACGAAATTGCCAGCGTCGATCGAACTTTCCACCAAATGACTGACGCTCTAAACGAAATCAAAAGGAAAGAGCGAGCGATCGTAGACAACGCAGTCGATGTGATCTGTTCAATTGATGATGATGGAAAGTTCGTCGAGGTCAGCGCATCGAGCCTGAGCGCGTGGGGATTCGAAGCCGCAGAACTAATCGGACGACGCGTCATCACTATGGTGCATCAAGACTACTATGAAAAAACTCTAGCAGCGATGACAGATGCGAAATCGTCAGCAGATAATTTCGCGTTTGAAACTGTGCTGGTTAACAGTGCGAGCAAGCCAGTGGAATCGAGATGGACAGGCACGTGGTCTGAGGCAGACAAAACGCTTTTCGTTGTTGCGCACGACACATCGGAGCAAAAGAAAATCGAACGTCTCAAACGAGAGTTCGTACAGATGATCAGTCACGATTTGCGCAGCCCGTTAACCGCGGTTCAATTCTTTCTCGAACTCATCACTGAGGGCTTCTTTGACACGGCCGGAATGGATAATCTCAAGGCTAAAGCGGCGACATCAGAACAAGACATTGGTCGGTTGATCCAGCTCGTAAATAATTTGCTAGACATCGAAAAGATGGAATCAGGCAAAATGGAAATCCTGGCTCAAATGGTTCCGGTGCAATTGATTATGGAACGCTCTGCCAATTCAATTCGCAACATCGCTGAAAGAAGAAATATAGCTGTAGAAGTGGAAGAATCGACCGCTGAACTCTATGGAGATGAGCAGCAGCTCGTGCAAGTTTTGGTCAACTTGATCTCGAATGCTGTGAAATTCTCACCGTCGGGCGAGAAGGTTGTAGTCTCTGCAAGAAACGATGGCGAGTTCGTCTTGATAGAAATCGCCGATAAGGGCAGAGGCATTCCGCCGGCAGTGAAAGCAAAAATATTCGATCGATTTGAGCAAGTCGAACTCGATGATGCGCGATTAAAGGGCGGCACTGGTTTGGGTTTGGCCATCTGTAAGACCATCGTTGAAAGCCATAGAGGTGAAATCGGAGTGAGCAGCGAAGAGGGCGTGGGCAGCACTTTCTGGATAAGAATTCCGGCAGAGCCCTGGCAATAACGGCGCTAGTGCGGGTCAGAAAATGTCACGCAAAACGTGTCAAAAGATTATTTATTCAGCATGAGTAGCGTTTAGCGCAACATCCGGGTAGGGCAGCGGGTATAACATGCTAAAAAAGACCGTTGTAAACCCAGCCCGCAAATGGATACATGAACAGACTAACTGACAAGGTCTCGATCTCCCGACGCAGTCGTGGACAAACTTTGGGTCTGGTCGCCGTGGTCACGCTTGTGATTGTGGTGTTCGGGATAGGCTGTTACCTTCTCATGCTCGTCATGGGCGGCAGCAGAGAAACTGCCAACGCCACAGACGCCGGCGATTTAAGCATCGCAAAAAATGCACTGGTTGGTCCGCGAAAGAAGCTCATATCATTCACAAACCCTGATGTGCAAAATAATTTTGGAGCGCTCACAGATGACGGTTACGTCGATCTGAAAGTTTACAACCGCATGGTTGGACAGGCGCTGCTTGTCGCTCTTAACGCAAAAGATTCCCTGTCACCTACAGCGGGCGACAATGCCGTGAAAGTTTGGCGAGCATTAAATGACGTGGCGCAATTTCTGCGGGTCAATCAGTCAGACAAGGCTGTGATGGGTCCATACTTTCTCAGAGTGAGCGACTCTAATAACACGAGAATGCTTTCGCAAGAGACAATGGCGTTTCAGGATCTGTCAGTCAGCTTCATGCGCAGAGGGCTCTCAACTAATATCGCTGTCAACCCGGTTGTTTTAGCGGGATACCACAACGACCCTCACTTGCCACTGAATGACTCCGGCAACTTGTCGCCAAAGTTTGGTGTCAAATATTTGTCTGGATACAAACCCTACATCGTGCCGCTTTCCAATGGAGCCAAAATCGCTTTTAGTGGTATCACTATGCTGCCGGGTGATAAACCACATTTGGTATCAACAGGTGAGTTCGATAAGGAACGAGAAGATGATTTCGTAGTCGGACAGGGTGTGCCAGCGTATCCGGCAAACACCATTCCAAGCAACAGTTTTAAAAGCACCGGCAAGAGTTCAGTGGCTCATGACCACACATTTTTGACAGCAGTCGCTGCCGCGATTGTTGGGTCGCTCGACCAGGAATACACAATGAGTATTCCGAACGGATACATAATGATCGTCAACGGCCCATCTAACCCGCCATCATCGAGACCCGCCTCGAAAGAGCTCGATATTTTTAGCCACGAATTGGCTACCGGAATTGCTACCAACGGATCGGCATTTGCCAACGCAGGGTCACGAAACAACACGGGTGGACCTAATGGAGAAGCAGTAGTGCCGGCATCGTCTCCATCTGGATGTTGGGATGCCTGGTACTACTACAACACAACGGCGTACCCACGATATCAGCGCGAACTAGCCGAATGGCAGCAGGCTCAAGGTGGAAATCCGACAATTCCAACACCTACCAATCCGGCTCCGCAACCACCTTCGATACCATGCACCAATGGAATATACAGTGTCAATGGCGGTGGCGCAGCATCGAACGCAGAGTTGCGCAGCATTAGAACAGAATGGCAACCAGATTGCATCTGGACCGATTACAGCAGCTCACCGAAAACTATTTGCGTGGACGAGTTACCTACGTTCCGGCAGGCATACAATCGACCAGGCTCCTGGGACAACAGCCCTTATGCTGATACAGGTTTCACAAATTTGGAAAACTTCAAAGTGGCTGCGCAAGCGTCACGGTTCAATGTCACCACATGTGCGTCAGTCTCATCTCCGGCACAACCTAGCGGTGTCAAATATTTTGACCACAGCAAGTCTTACGAATCACCAGGTCGCAGCCCCTACAACTTTGGCGTAGAAAAGAGCCCATATGACTATCTGGCAATGATCGACCAAACCTCTGGACCATGCGCATTGACTGACGAGATGACGTTTCTCAGGCACACTGTGGATCAGATTATGCCTGGTGCCGGCGCAGGAATCAGCGACATTCTAAAATCAAAACCGCTAAAGTTAGGTCAGACACTCTACATTTACCGCTCGGGCGACAGAATCGTCATGGACGCAAGTCTGCCACCTGGACGTGTTCTAGTGCCGCCAACATCACCAGACGGGTACGATTGGCAGTGCGGCAAACCTTATCCGGTGATAAGACAGACGGTAGATACAACGATGGACGCAGACATGCCGACTCCATATGACGAGGTCCCAGGCGATTTCAAATGCACAGATAAAGCTATGTGGCATTCGTCCAGTGGCTATAACAATTTGCTCGGAGTGCTCACATTTACAAATCAGTGCGACCCCAGAGCAACATTCTGCAAACCGAATTAGGAATAAATACCAATGTTCAAGACGTTAATGCATGTCGCGCTGACTCTTCTAATCTTTTTCACGTCTAATTGTGGACCGTCCAGGGCGCAGAGCAAAGACAACGGTCGCTCCACAATGCTCACCGAAATGCCGAACCTACCGTCGATAGCGCCATATCCCGGCGCAAAAATGGAGAAAGGTTGGCGCACCATGGATGGTGCAGAATCAGTCAATCTCATCCTGCTCACTGCAGATAGCAAAACAAAAGTATTTGATTGGTATCACGCCGCACTTACTGCAAGCGGATGGAAACTAAATACTAGCGACGAGAAAAGTTTCAGGCTTTCCGGACGCAACAGTCGCCACGAATTTATCACTGTGAACGTTTCGGAAGGCGCAGCTAAAAGCAGCAGAATTACGCTCATTTATATCAAGGTGTGAACACGACTCATTTTGACTTCGGTTGCTTTGTCAAAGAGCGCAGAACGAATTGATACCGCCCCCCGCCAAACGATGTTGTATCCTCAGAGAAACCTGTAAAGTCTCGTCCAATTAATCTCTTTCCTTCCTGCCTCACCACTTGCACGAAACGAGCAGCCCCGCTAACTCCAAGAGTCGAATAGCCAAAAACACGCTGCACCGTTTCTGACCACATATTGGCCCATTTTGTCTCTGGAACTGGTGCTTCGCTCTCTTGCGCGAGTCGCCAGTATTTGAACAACGTGCCCAAATCGGTGCTCGAACGAATATGCTTCCAGCCGAGAAAAAACGCCACAGTACACAGCTCGTCTTTGTTTACTCGAGTGTCGAGCACTGTCTGCTCTGGAATAGCGTTTATCAAATATTTGGTCAAGAGCGCATGCACAGTGTTCTTGTCTTTAACTGCCACCAGAACTTTTTCGCGCTGCGACGGAGTGGGAGCACTAATCGATGCAGCTCGTAACAGCCAGACTGAGTCGCTTTCTGAGGTCGAGGGCTGCTCTGGAATGAATTTCCAAAGGAGTTCATCAGCACCACTTACAAATGCCGGAATTGCTACCTTACCCTTGTTACTTTCGAGCGGAATTTTCGATTTCAACCAGCTGATTGCTCGCTCTTCGTTCGTGAGGTCACGTAAGCATGAGTACATCCACGTCAATTGATCGTAATTTGTATTAGTAATACCAGCATCACACACGGCTAGAGCCAGTGCGTTTTTATTCTGTGCACGCAGACCATGCGCCAGCTCAATCAACTCGTCAGAATTTGCAAATCCGTGTTTCAATAACGCTTGAATTGCCTTCGGACCTTCCCCTTCACGAGTCTCAAAGGCGTTGCTGAATGCGCCTGCCAACCGCGTGTTCCAAACTTGGGGTGTTAGCGCCTGTCGATGATGCTCGACTAGATCAGCGGCATCCTCGAATTTTTCAAATGACCACAATGAATAAATGACGGTTGCCAAATTCTGAACAGAAGTGTGTCGCTCAAGTAATCCCTGACACCATTGCAATGCTTCAGACGGTTTACGCGCGGCAACCAAGTTCTTAATGTGCATGCGCACATAAGAATCGGAAGTCTTCTCTGGAACTGCGGCTGTGACACTCGCCGCTTGCGAATATTCCTTCAAATAAAACAACATATCAGCCTCCATAATGAGAAGAGCAGACCGCTCATTTGCATCAGGATGATGAGAGTCGATCCACCTCTTCAACTGATCGCATCTTGCTTTCAGACCAGGCGAGCGGCTATACAACTGCTGGCGAGACCATGCGATTTGAACTTTTGCCGAATTCGGGTAACTCTTAGCCAGAGATGAATAACACCGATTCATCAAAGGCGAATTACCAGCGACGCGCTCATATATTTCCAGACACTTTAACTTTTCGTCGATGGTGAAATCTGCGCTCTCGACATATTTGAGCGGATTAGTGATGGAAGTATCATCAAGTTCATTGACAATATCCGGATTCAGTCGATAGCTCATGCCTCTGAAAAAACTTGCGGCGAAGCCGTTCCAAAATGGAATGTCCGCTAACTGAGCGGCCTGGTAGAGATAACCAGGACGAGCATCGATGACATCGAGGTACCGCCTGAATAGCGAAGTGCTTTCAGACAACTGCATAGGTCTGTAGTATTTGTCGCTGCTCCAGTTTTTCAAAACATAATAAGCAGGGTAGCCACCATACTTTCTCGACTCGTCCACAAAACTGAGCAGATCTGAAACAGAAGCCTCAGCCAACTTGTTTGCACTACAAAGCCCAATATACTTTTTCAAGAATTTCGCGGCATCAGAATTACCACCCACCGACGTGAGCAAGTTGACGTTGAAAGACGGATCTAGTGTCAAGTATTCGTCTGAGAGCGACATCAATGCGTTGAAAGAAACTGATTCGTAAAACCGTTGCTTGAGATTCTCTGGCGAAATAGTCGATAAACCTGAGGGCGTTGGTGCGGAATCGTTTTGAATAAACGACATATTCGCAGGTAGCCAGCGCAGCGAATCTTCAGACTGTGATTTACTCCACCTCAAGGTTGAGAAATTTGGCAGAGCGGTCAGTTTCTTATTCTCTGCAATCAGTTTGACGTCGCTTAAGATTTGCAAAAGCACGGCACATCTTGAATATCCCGCAGCCAATCTGCATTCCTCAGCTAAAACAGGAAGACGCATCGAAGTATCAGTCTTGTAGTGTCTTTCAACATACTCGGCAAACTGCCTTAAATTTCCGTTTCGCTTCAGAGATCTGCAATACAAATAGTCTTCGAACGGATTCTGCTTCCGAACCAAATCGAATCTTTGTTTGAGAATCAATTCTTTCAGAGGGTCTGAGTCTGGCAACTTCGATGCATATAACTTCGCATCTGCTGTGTATTCCATGGCGTCTGCAATCATGCATTGCTCAAAAAATAGATTTTCGTTGGTCAGGCTAGCTAACAGTGCAAGGTTTGCAAGTGCGCAACCGTAGACGGAATCATTCAATTCCAACGCGTCAATCTGTTCTGCAGTGAGCCAGGCCAAAGCCCTGGCGTTAGTCTTCAAAACATTTGCAGTTTTCTTTCCGCGTTTCCACAACTGATTACAGTTTTCCGAGACCGCGAACAAATCAGCTGGTGACGGTGACTTTAAACTTAGATTTGCTGTTTCAGCATCTTCCGGCGCTAGAACCAATGCGCGCTCTTGCACGAGAATTTTCGACCACTGCGCTAATTTGTCAAATTGTTCAGCAAAATTCGCACCATCTGAAAGTTCCGCGGCAACACGCCCATTACAATGAATGGTCCACCCAGACTGTGCACTCTCTGCAAAAACGTCTGCATTTTTTCCAAATGCAATCTCGTAAACCGCCTTGAATGCGCCAAGCATCCTTCGGTCTGGACGCACTTTATATTCAAGCTTCAAGCTTTTTATAGCTTCGGGAATGGTCTGCGTGTCGCTGCGTGGTGGCAAAGGCTGATTAATCGGCTCGACAACGGGAGCAATCTCGCGTGTAGTTGCTACGGTGTTCTTATTCTCAGTGCAGCCATACAGCGTTATCAAAAAAATCGCGCTGCACGCGAGCATTCCAAATCTTGACTTTGTCAGAGTTTTATTTCCGTCCACTGAAAAAAGAATGTGCCTGAAATTAAGGGTCCCTGATGATTATAGTGCCAGATAAAATCAAAGATCCTTGCCCACTGGATATGAAGTCAAACGAATAGTCGTCTGCACTCCAGATTGGCCCTGAAATTTGAGTCTGGCAACTATAGCAGTTTATCTGTAGCTGATTCCGTCTGAAGACCGATAATGAGTCGAGAACTATCTCGCAGATGACTGATCTTACACTCGTTGATGACCGTCTCTACTTCCAAGCCTGCGTCCAAAGCTTTCTTGGTTTGGGTGTCAAAGGTGTCGATGAAGTGGTGGACAAGTTCATCATTGTGCAAGACATCAGCGCCCATCACATACGCGCAAATTACTTGCATCTGCCCAAATTTGATTGTGGGAAGAACGCTCTCATGATAGTTGACCCAGGGGAATCGTCCTCCCACACGCAGCTGCGTGATAGTAACGTTATCTTGAGAGTAGATGCTAACCACCATGCCTCGTATCTTGCTGACGTAAAGTTTGGCGTGCTCGACCGCTATGTCTACGCCCTGCCAATTTAACGTGCAATCAAAGCCGAACTCTAGAAACAACGAACTCTTCTCAAACTGCTCTATCGTTAACGGCATACAGGGGACTCCAAATTCGAATGCAGATTCAGGAATGTTCAAGGTGAATTTCCTGACTTCGACACAGCAAGAGACAATTTGAGAGCACTCAAATCGTATGGTCGCGCAAGACATTCGGCTGGGCTTACTAAATTGTGTGATCTTGGTCCAAACACTCCGACATAGACACATCAACTACGCCTTACGGTTTCGTTGTTATGTGTCCGATGTCGGGTCCATTTCTGGGATCTTAATACCGTTCTACCAGAGTAGACTTGCAGTAACCTTTCGTATTCAACTGAAACTTTTAGCGATTTTCGCTCAGCCAATTAACGACACTTTTCGCCGTCCAGCGGCCAGTGGCGAGACAGGCTGTAAGCAAGTATCCGCCGGTCGGAGCTTCCCAATCGATCATTTCACCGGCGACGAAAACTCCGGGCAAGGCTTTCAACATCAGGCTTGGCTCGAGCGAACTAAAGCTCACACCGCCAGCGCTGCTGATCGCTTCTTCAATCGGTCGCGGCGCAGTAGTCACCACCGGTAATGCTTTGACAAGTTTCGCCAGCGCCGAAGTACTTTCTTGTTTTCCATCAGCGAATTCGAACAACAGCGCGCGCTTCAGTGAGTCGCTGCCTATGACGTCTTGCAGATGTCGCGACAACGAGTGTGACCCACGCGGGCGTGCCAGGGCTTTGAGCACTTTCTCTGAATCCCTATCAGGAACTAGATCGATGTAAAACGTCGCCGTATCGTATTGATTCAAATACTCACGGATACGTCGCGAGAACGAATAGATCAGCCCGCCTTCGATTCCCCATTTTTTGATCAGCAATTCGCCACGTTTTGTTCTGACTACACCATCCAGCCCCTTGAATGTCACCGCCACCGCTTTTAGTGGCGCGCCGTCGAAATTTTCCTTTAGATGATCTGACCAATCCACCTCGAATCCGCAATTTGCCGGCTCCCACGGCGCCATCTCAACGCCGCGCTCGCGCAAACATTCGGCCCACGTTCCCGTTGAACCTAATTGAGGCCAGCTCGCGCCCCCGAGCGCAAGGATAACTGCATCTGGCTTGATCAAAATCTCGCCGTCACTGTTTTCTATTCGCAGCGCACCATTGTCACCAAAACCCATCCATCGATGCCCAGGGTGAATTCGCACACCCGAGCTACGCAGTCGATGCACCCACGCACGAAGCAGCGGTGCGGCTTTCATCTCCTTCGGAAACACCCGACCGGACGTACCAACAAATGTTTCAATTCCCAGTTGATGCACCCACTCACGCAATGCATTCGGTTTGAATCTGGAGAGCATCGGCTGAAGCAGCTCATTCTTATCTCCATAGCGAGAAGAGAACGCCTTAAAGTTTTCGCTGTGCGTGATGTTCAATCCACCGAGACCCGCGCGCAAGAACTTTCGACCCAGCGTCGGCATCGCCTCGTACACATCGACATTCACGCCGGCATTCGCAAGCACTTCCGCAGCCATCAAACCGGCGGGTCCACCACCAATAATGGCGACTTGTTTCTCACTAATTAGGCTATCCAATTGATTTACGACTTGAATGTTTGATTCTGCCTGCGATTTGCATCAAATAGGATAACAACTAAATGGTGTTATCGGGTTGTTATGTTTCCGGCGCATAGTAAATGCAACCCTGGAACACATCGAACGAAGCTTTAAGTAGTTCCCGTACTCTTACCAAACTTACTAAATCAACAACATGAGGGACACCCCATGACTTTTGACGCAGCCAAAGAAGCGACCAAGATTGAAAACATGGCTAAAACCAGCCTGGATGCAAAGTCTTCCGACAGCATTCAAGCCAGTGTTAACCTCGCTCAAGAACTCCTCTCGCTTACCCCACAGCAGCGTCAGGAAGTGGCAAAATCACTGACTGCACAGTACGACAATCACTCCTTCGACACTCTGCCGATTCCCAAAATTGAGTACGACAAAAGCGGTCAGGTCACGGCAATCGATTTCTCGGCCTCCGCCCTAGATTTCAACAACAGAGTGCCTGAAATTCGTGCAGCAATAATTAAACCGGCGACAGGCGGCGAAGTCGCAGAGATCCAATCGCGCCAGTCGGGAGAAAAGAGCTTCAAACAGCTCGAGGGCATTGCTTTTGATTCAGAAAAAACTGAGAGAACCACAAAGAGCACAGATGTAAAGGCGGCTGGAGGACTTCTTTATTCAATTCCAGAAATGCCTGATTACAAGCCAGGCGGTCCGGGCAACCCGGGCGGCGCTGCCATGGGCGGAGATGTTCCATCACCGGCTGCTGGTCACACTGGTCGAGACTCCGGTTCCGGAGCGCTTCCTCAAGAGGTACAGAAAGCTAAAGCGCACTAACGTCGTGCTTTCTTTACCCATTTTCGACTGACAAATGCAAGAAGAATAGACGAACACTTACGAACTTACCAACATCAAATTGTGATATTTTCAGCACAATCTTTTTGGTAAGTTAGAAATGAGAAAACTAATTCTGAACCTCGCGCTATCTTTGGATGGGTTAATCGAAGGTCCAAACGGCGAGTATGACTGGTGCTTGAACGACCAGGATTACGGACTGACAGAGTTTGTTGAGGAAATCGATGCGCTTTTAATGGGGCGCAAAACGTATGAGACACTGCAATCCGCAGGGTCAGATCCATTCGCTTCAAAACACAAATACATTGTTTCTAGCAAACTAACAAAATCGAACAGCACTGAGACAATCATTGCAAGTAACCCTATCAAAGCTGTTAAAGCACTAAAAAATGAACCCGGCAAAAACATTTGGCTCTTTGGCGGAGCCGAGCTGACTGACGCACTGCTAAAAGAGAATCTGGTCGATGAATTTCAACTGTCGATTCATCCGCTACTTCTAGGTGGTGGCACGAAGTTGTTTAGAGAGCTTGAGACTCGCATAAACCTCGAGCTGACAGACTGCAAGAAATACAACAGCGGGCTGGTTCAACTCTTCTATCGCCCTAAAGATTAGTATCGGCCGTCACGGCGGTCCTTGTACCTCGCCGGAGCATATTGAAACTTTCCATCCTGACTTTGCGTCATGGCTCGATGTCTCAGGAGGATTAAAGACTATGTTGTACTCAGTTATCGCGCTAATGTTAGCGTTCTGGTTTGTCGGATTGTTCATGCACATTGGCGGAAGCTGGATTCACACCCTTCTGGCACTTGCTCTTGTGGTTTTCGTTTACGACCTGCTCGGTGGCCGACAGAGGGCTTGACAAGCTCGCGACGCAGATATGGAATCAACATAAAGACGCTAAACTCATGGTGAGTGAGTTTCGCGCGTGCAAGCGGTTTTGACGGCGCCCTCTAAAAGGGTGCCTTTTGCTTTTCTCCAGGATAAAAGGGAACAATAAAATGTAACGCGAGACGAAGCTGTTAAGTCAATGTGACAATGGCAAAGCATAATCATCGCAAGTTAACAACAACACGTCAAATCACAGCACTGCATTCGGTATCACCAAGATCATGTTGGCGTTAGTAAAAAATCGTCTAGCCGTCAAAATTGCTTTGACCATGGCAATACCTTTACTCGTCAACTTCGCCTTATATGGAGAGATGCAGAGACAACTTGTCGCCCTTGAGCGGATGACGGCGGAGCTGTCGGTGCGCAGGCAAATTGCCGATCGTGCCAATCAAATTATCATTTCCAACTTCTTTGCACTGCAGTCATTGATGCAGTACAAGTTTTTCAATCGTGATTCTGATAAAGACAAGTTCACCGGTCACCTTGGTCAGTTCACTTCAGAAATTCAAAATCTCGCCAACACGTTAAAAGGACGACCCGGTGAGGAAGAACTTGGAACCAGGCTCCAGAATGAGAGCCGCGAATATCTAGCTTCTCTATCACTTTCGCAATTTAATCCAGATGAGCACAATCAAGTTGGCTCGTTCTTCGACAACCTGGAGCGCAACCAGCGGTTGAAAAAAGCCAGCGTCAAATTTATGTTGACACTGAAGGAAGTCGGGAAAAAGTGTCAAGAAGACGTTGATAAAGCGAATTCAGCAGAATTACAATCGCGCGCAGAATTTCGCCAGTTCTGTCAATTCACCATTTGGGCAAACAGCTTAGTCGCAGTGTGTATCGCTTTTCTAGTTGGTCGCGTCATGGTGAAACGCATAAACATAGTGCGTTCAAACTCGGAGCGGTTGGCTTCGGGTCAACCTTTGCTCGAAGCAGCAGTATCCGGCGATGAAATCGGTGAGCTCGATAAAACATTCAGGGAAATGGCATCTGCCCTTGAATCAGCGCGCGAAAAGGAAAAATCAATGCTCGCCACAATCGCCGAGTCGCGAGATGAGTTGGAAATTGTCATAAACAAAATACCAGCTGCACTTTTCATTACCGATGGTGGCGGAAAAGTCGAGTCACTGAATATGGTGGCGAAAACCTTATTCTCAATCGACCAAGACTACTTCGACGGCTCTAATTTGGCAAAATTATTCAAGCTAAAAAGTGCGGAGAAGGTAGATTTCTTCAAACGCCTCAGCGACGATGCGCATTTGAAACCTGTACAAATGCTGGCTTTGACCTCAATAGACGAGTCAGTTCCAGTCAACGTTTCAGTAACTCCATTTCTAAACGCCGGAGTAACGAAGTATCTTGTCACTCTAGTGGACGAAACAGAGCGGTTGATTCTCGAACAAGCGAAAAGCGATTTCTTCAACATGATCAGCCACGATATGCGCACGCCGCTCACAAGCATTAGCGGAGTTTTGCAACTTGCCATAGCCGGGGCTTACGGCGACCTTCCCGATCAAACCGTTGAAAAATTGGAATTAGCTCGAACCGGCTCCACACTCTTGCTCGATATGATAAACAGACTTTTGCAAATCGAAAAGATGGAAACAGCAAACTTAGACTTGACGCTGGAAACATTCGACTTATCAGATCTGGTCAATCAAGCGGACACGCTCGTCGCACCTCAGTTTATTGCTAAATCGATAACATGCTCGATAAGCAGTGAAAAGACGATGGTCAACGCAGACAAAAATTTGCTGCTGGAAGTGATTCTCAACTTAATGACTAACTCAATCAAATATTCGCCAAGGAACGGCGAGCTGGTGTTGAAATGCCACCAGGCTGATAGTAATGCAATGTTTGAGCTAATCGATCAGGGACCCGGAATTCCCGACGACAAGAAAGCTCGCATTTTCGACCGATTCGCTCAAGCCGATGCTCATAGCGATAAAAGCACAAGCTTTGGTTTGGGGTTGTCGATTTGTCGAAAAGTCATAGCGCAGCACGGCGGATCCATTGGTGTGACGGATGCTCCGCAAGGAGGCGCGATATTTTGGTTCAAACTCCCTGTGGTGGCTGACACGGAGTCATGAAAATCAGGATGTAATCAGAAACTAGTCAGGATTGTAGTAGTCCAGGAATAAGTCAGGATTGTAGTCAGGAATCAGTCAGTCTTAGGCACCCATGAGTCAAGCTTCAAGTCTGTAACCAAACCCCTTGATCGTTGTAATTAGCGGATTGTCTTCGTCTAAATCAAGCTTTTGCCGAAGTCTCAAAATCACGCTCCTTACAGCCTCGTTAGCCGCATCAGTATCAGTCGGCCAGGCCTTTGTTAGCAGCTCTTCACCAGAGAAAACACGTCCCGGGCTGTTCATCAATAGTTCGAGAACTTTGAATTCTTGAGGATGTAGTTTAACTTCTTCGGATTTTAAAGTGACTGTCTTTCTGCGCTGATCCAATTCGACGTCGCGAATTTTTAGTGGTTTATATTGAATAGCCTCCGGTCTTCGCAGCAATGCCCGCACGCGCGCTAGCACCTCTGGCACTTCAAACGGCTTGGTCAAGTAGTCGTCTGCGCCACCGTCGAACCCGGCAACTTTGTTATCGATAGAGTTCATGGCGGTAAGAAACAGCACCGGAGTGTTGAGACCAGCACGCCGGGCTCGGGTGCAAAGGTCGACCCCAGTGCCATCAGGCAGCATCCAATCCATTATCAAAACATGGAACAGCTCGTTCTCGATTATCCGCTGCGCGTCAGCCACATTGCTAGCCACTTGAACGCTGTAACCAGCGGCGCCAAGCCCATCTTTTAACACGCTCGCGATTGCGGCATCATCTTCTACAACTAGGATCTTGGTCGACATCTCTCAATTATACGCACTCGAGAGATGGCTATTGCTTCAGAAGTTCGATACTTCGCAAAGAGCGATCGAACAACTTTTGCTCCTTGTCAAAGTCTTTCGAATTTGCCTCCAAGTAGAGAGTTTGAATTTTGCCGTCGGGAGCAAGCATGAAGATCGCTTCAAAACGACTTGGCGCATTTTCGATTCCGTCTTTGGGCGTCCATGGCGGCGGCGTATACGCACCTTCGACTGTCAAGATTTTTATGCCATTCAGTTCACGAATTTGCATTTCTTTCACAAAATAATTGGGTGCTGTCCAATCGGCACCATAATCTTTGCTGGAAGTTCCTGGCCCGAACTGGTTGTCACCAAATTTGGCGATAATCGCATTGGCTTCCTGCTTGTGCGCGTCGTCGAGTGGACCGTTGGCTAAATTCAAGAGCTTTTGTAATTGGATTGAGTTCTCGGTTGCTCCTACAGCCGATTGCACAAGTGCAGTCACGATGACGTTTTCGTGGTCGGCTTTGCTATGGTATATGCGCTGATTTAGAGAACCGAATTCGGAAGGTCCAGTTTCTGGAACGAATTTTGCTGGCAACGTTAATTTGCCAATGGCGCCGAATTTTTCGATGATCTCTGGTTTCGATTCATCTATTGCTAATTCGCGGTCAATCATTTTCTCAGCTTTTTGAGTCGGTTGAAGGGCTGATTTGACTTCGAAAACTTCGCTTAGAAATCGATTGGTGGTAGCATTATCCCTTGTGAGGATATCAGGTTGAGACGGTGATTCAAATTGATACATGCTTTCACCTATGTTGCTTGCTGAAGAACATTGATGTCGACCCAAAAATCCATCTTGCTGCCCCACTGGTTCGAGACTCGAACACGATGGTGAACGGGGTCATATTCTCGTATCGAAACGACGTGATCGAACTTACTTAACTTGCCATCAGATGTGGTGTGATTGTAAAAGAGCGGATCTTTTGAATCGACGCAAAGAATCAGTGGTTGCTTTGCTTCGTTGTCGCGAATCCATTTTTCCAACTCGGCTGGAGTTTTAAAGTCTTCTTTGACTACGTTGTAATCCCCATTTACAGAGTGATTCATTTTTTCGATCTCTGCCATATTCGCGCCGGTGAAGGCAAATTTTTGACCGTTAATGGGATTAATCCATCCGTCGCCAGCGGCTCCTGGTCCACCGTTTGCGATATACAGCACCGGTGGATTATTCCGCGAACCTAAATCACTCAAAACAGAGGCCTGGAATATTTGAGAAGCATATGAGCGTTGGTTACTTCCGTCATTTTTGCCATTCCTGGCTTCTAAATCTGGTCGTAACGCATCTGGATGCATGACCACTTCTTTGCCATCCAAAGATGTGAATCGTCCATTAATAAGGCTATCGGCAATGATCTGTGCAGCTCTCGACGGATTGTTGTTGAAGCTTCGCTCTTCAACGGCAGTGACATTGCAGGTGCCATGATGTCCTTGATTGCAATAGTAATCAGGCTGAGTTGTGTTTCGCAAGATACCGAGTGCGGCAAGCTCTCTAGCATGCTCTTCATACTTCGGATTAAGAACATGACTCTTCGTCTCGAGGAGCCGTGTTACTTGATCAAGAGTTTCAGTGATTTCTTTATTGCTCAGACCTCTTTCGTGACAGCCTTCAATCATTTCAGCGCGAGATTTTCTAAACGTTTCTTGCTGCTTCGGGCTCATGCCCGCCAGTGCTTTCTCAAAACGAGTATTTGCAATGTCTAAGTTTGGGCTCGGAGCAAAGTGTTCGGAAGGTGTTGCGTGGTCGTTAGGTTTGACTGGTAAGTGTAATTCTTGCGGCTGCATCTGCTGATGGAAGAATTCATGACCTCCGCCGTGGGCCGGTGAATGATCGCCGTGGTGCGGGATATGCAACTGAAGGTGCGGCCGCCCTGAATGCGGGACAAGCAACTCAACATGAGGTCTCCCGGGGATGTGCAACTGCCCGTGTGGGATGTGTAACTGTCCGTGCTGGAAATGAAATGACTTATCGTGGTGTCCATCAGCGTCGTGCGAACGCTTCTGCGATTCTTTGGAGGAGCGGTTGATCTCATCGAAAGCGGACTTCTGCATGTCGCTTTTATCTGCAGAGAGACCTTCTCGTTGCAATCCCTTTTCATCAACAACAAACGACTTCTCACCAGAACGGTCTACCTTTTCTGAAACAAGTTCAGCACTTCTGCGCAGAGCTTCTTTATATTCTGGTGACGATTCATCATCTCTGATGATTGGCCGCCCCCATTTGCGGGGCGAATCCGACTCGATTTGGAGTGGCTCAAATGTCAACCAGGCTATGTTGTTTTCGGCTTGTTTAGCGGCATACGGCGACCAACTGACATTGCTTTCCATTTTGAAAAGATCTTGTATCAGATTTTGTGCCTGGTCGTAGTCGCTCGTAGGTTTAAGCGCAGCATCATTTGCATTGTCCGATTTGAAAGGCATAGTAGTAATTCCTTTTTGAAAAAGGCGAGAATCGTCGCACCAAATAAGCGCTTGAACATCAATCGAATTAGTTGATTGATCTCTAGCTAACGGTACTGACAGTTGTGCAGGAAGAGGGCGTTTTTGGGCAGAGGCAGTTTTGGGAGGAGGCGGTCAGGGAGGGGCGGGCTAAACGAACTTCGCTAGGGGGGGGAAGGCAAACCATCACAGGGGTGAAGTCTTGACTTCAGGGTTACAGCTTAAAACGCCAACATCACAATTGCGTTGCAAGCCAGCAGCATATTCCTTGATAAAATCTGGTGGCGCAGCGCGAGGAACTCCAGCGATGGTGGTCACTGCAATAGAAACTGGTAAATAAGCTTGGAGAGCTCCGTAGCAAATAGAATACGCAAACTAATAGCTTTGGCGACAGGCAATGCTAACGAACATGAACGTCTAGTCGCGATGGAAGCCGCCCAAAAATTGCTCGACGAGCACAATTTGAGCATGTTCGACATTGAGGGCGAAGTCCATCGGGCCAGCGATGTCGATCACAAAGCATTGAGAGAAATAAAGTTACAACCCTGGGTTCGCATCATTATGCATTGTGTTTGCAAGTTGTACAACACAACGTTCTTCATGAGAAAACATGCAGGGGAGTCGTATCATCCAGTTGTTATCGGAACGCCTGAAAACATCGAGGTCACGCTAGACATTGCTACCTGGCTTATAACTAGCATTACAAAGGAATCGAAGATTACATTCAAAATGCAGAAAGAACGTAACTCGTTCAAGCTAGGTGCTGCACAACGATTGTTCGAGCGAGTCGAAGAATTGTTGACCAAGCCTGCCGAAACTACAAGTGGTGCCAAAAGTACTCAGCTTTCAGTGGTGCGCAATGCGCTACAAGTTGCCAATCAAGAGTATCTGCAGCAACTCCTTCCAAACGCTCGTACCAACCGAACACGACCGCTCTACAGTTCCAACGCTGGTTATTCAGCCGGTCGAGAATTTGGCAATTCGATGTCTCTCGATAAGCAAATCAAATCAAATCCAGAACCGCAACCAGACTCATAATTTACCGTCACTGTCCTTGTGCTTCGGCTTATTTAGTATCTCAGCGTTGACTTTAGTTTCGATTTCCTCAGCCGTAACTTCCGGGCAACCAAGCTTCTTTCTAAGCGCATTTACTTTGTCGATGGCTTGCTCTCCGCTGTGTCCGAACGTAGCTTCGAACTTGTGACCCTTATCGTCGGTGAGGTCGGCAAATCCAGTTGTTAGGGAAGTTGTTGTGAAATGACCGCGCATGTGGCGACCGTCTTCGCATTTCACATGGATGTAGCCGCGCTGCCCCGCGCCATTGCCTTTGAACGGAACGTGCGTGACTTGACCAACTCCATGGCATTTGCAACCGTTGGCGCTGTTGAAGTCGACAGAGGCTCGCCCGAGCAGCGGGTTGTCTTGAATCAGTCCGTAAAAGAATTCGCAGTCGGATGCATTTTGCGCGGAGAAGTAATAACGCAGTTTCCAAAATGAAGGACCATGCTTTAGCCAGAACCAGTGTTTCTTCACTTTTTCTGGAGCAGAGGTTTCCAGATCAGACTCATCGTATATATTTGTCTTGGCACTACCAGTGGTGTCGCCTGTTTTCGACACGCTTGAATTTTTAACTGATGTGTCTATTGCTGGTACGTCTATTGTTTTCGAGTTTATCGATTCAGGATCCGATTTCGCTGCGGAATTTGCTGTCGCACTCGCGTTCCCATCGGACGCTGGCTCTGTCGACGTGATGGGTTCCGCGATAGCCGCTGCTGCATGACACACGAAAAGCATCATCGCGCCCAAAAACAAGATTGACTTAACTTTGATTGGCATTGGTTACTAGCTGATGAATTCGAACTCCGTAACACTATTCTCACACGTTGAGGCTCTGTGCATGGAATTAAATGACGCAAGGTGACACAATAACCACGGACTACCGCGCAAATATGCGGCAATCCCCTATCGAACAATTCAGCCCTCATTTGAATTATGGCAAAAATCAATTTCAACACAGCAAAGTTTCTAATCAGCGCACCCAGCCTGAAGCAGTGTCCTCCCGAACGAGGCGCTGAGGTGGCGTTTGCCGGGCGCTCGAATGCGGGTAAATCCAGCGCGCTCAACACACTTACCAACAACAAGAAGCTCTCGCGCACCAGTAAAACTCCTGGGTGCACGCAGTTGATCAACTTCTTTCAGTTGAACAATTCGCCTGACCTGCGGCTTGTAGACCTACCTGGCTATGGCTATGCCCAGGTCTCGAAGACAATGAAAAACAAATGGCAAGAGCACTTATCCGAATATCTGAATGAAAGAAAAAGCTTGAAAGGGCTCATTCTTGCTATGGACATTCGACATCCGATGCAAGAGTTCGACCTGATGATGATCAACTGGGCAGTAGAATCTGAATTGCCTCTGCATACGCTGCTAACCAAGGGCGACAAGCTATCACGGGGCGCAGCCCAGAGCACTCTGCTGCAGTTTCGAAAAAGTCTCAAAGAGTCTGGCTTCGATCGGTATGTCACTGGACAAATTTTTTCCTCACCAAATCGCGACGGCGTCGACGAACTCGCAAGACAAATCTCAACTTGGCTGCAGCCAGGCGACAAACCGGTTAAAATAGCCGACAAGCAACCGCTATCGAATTCAAATGACGACGAATTTCCAGAACTCTAGATTTGTTTTTCTTCTCTACTGTGTCGCGACAATCCTTCTTCTCGGCGCGCAGGGAACCAGTTCAGCAGCCGCAGACCAAATATGTGACCCTTGCACGAAGCTGAATGTCGACGTTATTCCGCCGCCGGCAACTAAACCGATGCCATTGGATTCCGTTAAAGACCGAGATCCAGAGCTGTTCAAGCAGATACAGGCGAAAGTGACTGACCCACGCTACACGGGTGAGTTAGGCAACATCACTATTTCCACCCATGACAAAGACGGTCGCGTAAATGGATGCGTATTCCTACAGAACGTTCCATACTGGGAATCTGGACCAGCAGCACAAGCACTGGTGGACGTAAACCGAGAACTTGCGAAACGAGGAAAGAAGTTAGAGGCTGATCCACTGAACGGCGCAGGACGAACACTTGGTCAGGAAGAATCAATTGCCTGGCGCAACTCTGGTATTCACGCCAAAGTCGGAAAATCAAATCATGGATTCGGTAACGCCATAGACTTCAAACTAGACCCAGACCCTAATGCGAAGCAACAGGTATGGGATGACCCATTTGTCAACGCGACTCTGCATGCGCACGGCTGGCGGCAAGGAGACACGTGGGGTCCGATCAAGAATGACGAGCATCACTGGAGTTTCGTCGGTCCAGGACCGGCGGTAGATGGACCGCCACCGTCGCCATAGCACACTCGCAAGCGCGCGTAAAACAAGCGGATTCATCGAGTGTCTATTTCGCTAGTTATTGAAGTGAACATAACAAACCGGGTAATCAGCGTCGTCGCCGAAAAATTGATAGCTAAAAGAGTTGCTATCTATTTTTGCGCAGATCAACACCTGTCACAAGGTCCCCAATTGCTATTGGTTGTCTAACTAAGCGAACTCCCGACGATAATGGGTTGATCTCACGCACTAAAATTTCTCCAGAACCAGATGAGAGGCTATAAATTCTCGCCTTGCGCGCCTCGACGTGGTGAGAGCCCACCGTGCAGTTGTCGCTTTCTGGGTTTACATGCGTTCTGGGGCGTGCAGAAGTGAATAATACGATCGCGCCACAACTGAGTGCACCAACCTCGATATTGAGGCTCTAAAAGTGTGACAAAATAGCCTCATTGTAATATCGAGGCAAATCTGTGACAGAGCAGCCGGCGAAGCGATTCCTTCCTCTAGACGTGTTTAGAGGCATGACCGTGTGTTTCATGATTGTTGTCAACACACCGGGCACATGGAAATTCGTCTATCCGCCTCTAGATCATGCAAAGTGGCACGGCTTCACACCGACTGATTTAGTATTTCCGTCTTTCTTATTTGCCGTTGGAAATGCGCTCAGTTTCACGATGAGTAAATACGAGGCTAAAGGCAACCGCGCAGTCCTTCTTAAAACACTTAAGCGAACCGCGATCATATTTTTCATCGGCTTCATGTTGCTCTGGTTGCCTTTCAACAAGACACTGGACCACACACGTATTCCTGGTGTGCTGCAACGAATCGCATTGTGTTACTGCGGTGCGTCTTTGATGATTCATTATTTGCCTCGCAAAGCAGTGATCGCCTTGTCGGTAATATTTTTGCTCGGCTATTGGGCGATTTTGTATTTCTTCGGCGCACCCGGAGACCCCTACAGCTTGCAAGGGAACGCAGTGCTTCCGCTCGACCGACTCTTGCTTGGAGAAGCGCACATGTACAAGGGAGAAGGCATCCCCTTTGACCCGGAAGGAATTCTCAGCACGATACCAGCGGTGGTGAATGTAATCGCCGGGTATTACACTGGTTGTTTTGTTCAAAAGCACGCAGAGAAAAATGAGGCATTGGGTAAGCTTGCTGGTGCCGGCGTTGCGCTCATAGCTCTAGCGCAACTTTGGAACGTTGTTTTTCCGATCAACAAGAAACTCTGGACAAGCTCTTATGTTTTGCAAACCGTCGGAATTGATCTTCTCATTTTGGTAGCATTGATCGCAGTAATCGATCGTTTACACTGGGTAAAGTGGACGGAATTTTTCACGGTCTTTGGAAAAAACACACTGTTCATCTACGTCGTCAGTGATCTGCTAGTGATCGCGATGCTCCACACATACGTCGCGGCTGACACCAATGTTTATCGATTTCTCAACGAGCGCGTTCAATCTGTGTTTCCTGGTGAATTCGGTTCTTTACTGTTCGGCATAGTCGCGATGCTGTTGTGCTGGGGTATCTGCAAGATTCTGGACTGGAAGAAGATTTACATCAAGGTGTAAGGTTACCAATTCAATTGAAAAGATTGGCATTTAAGATTTGGATTTCATCTGCACTTTTTGCGGCAATAATTTGTTCGTCGAAAGAGTGCATCTATGCAAAGCAGATGCTGTCGACTCAGGGCATTCCATCATCGCCAGACAGCAGCAACTGGAGCGAAGTTATCTACAGGTGACATCAAAGTCATAAGAGGCCTGTATGCTGATCCATTTTTAGGAAAGGCAGTTGCTGAATCATTCGCGAACGCAGCATTCGTCAACAAAGAATACGACAAAGCGTATGCAATGCTAAGCGCGAAACAACGGGCGAGTATTAACCCAAATCAATTTCAGCAATCGATAGAAGAAGCTCATGCAAACCTGCATCCACTGTCAGTTGCGGTAAACCATTTTGAAAGAACATACCAGAGAACTCGGAGTAATTTTGCACTGGTCGGCGACAATCAAGCAGAGAAATTTTATTACCACATTTCTATTGTGATTGAACCGAACGAAGAATTCAAAGTTGAGCAGTGGAATCGAATCCGGGCTAACTGATCAAACAGATTGAGATTCAACGGTATCATTTATTCACGGCTTTTTCTTGGGTGCCCACGAACGATAATGTCGCGCCTGCCGCTCTTTCTGTTCTGCTACCTTCACGGCTTCAAGTTTATCTAGCTCGTCTTGCTTGTTCAACTTTTGAAAAACCTTGTAGAGATCTGGATGCAAATTGCTGAAGATATACAGCATGTCTTCGTATTGATGCATGACTTCAATTGCTGCGGCCAAAGCTTTGTAAGCGTCTTCATACTGATTAGCCAATATGTGAACATGCGCAATTTTTGCAAACGTCAACCCAACTCTGTAGTCGTCTTTACCAAATTGTTTTGTTTGAGCCGCGAGAATTTTGTTGAGATAGTGCAATTGATGCTGATTATCCGCTCCTGTCACATTAGACAATGAACTCTCAATTTGACTAATAACCTGCTCGCTTGACTCCACAGGATATGGACCACCGCCCATTCGGCATACAAATACGTCGTGATTCGGCGGCGAATAAGACCCTAGCGTCAGATCGGTCTTCAATAATTGGTCCAGAATTGCATCTGCTTTTTCATAGTCTTTTTGCATAAACAGATACAAGAAGTGATGGCTCATTTGTGCCTGAGAGGGAAGTCCTCCGGCACCAGCAATGGTATCAACCCGAGCTTGCGCTTCCCGCATAATTTCTTCTGCCTTTTCCGGTGCTCCAGCTTTGGCAATCTGCGACGGGAGTCCAGTATTCAAAAGTTCATGGAGTAGATGCCTCTTGGCGTGTGCTACCTGATATGCCGCAATACCCTTGCGTGCATCCGCCACGGCAGCATCTACCTTTTTAGCCTCTGCTTCTAAACTAGCCAGGCTAAGCCATAGCGCAGCCGCATCTTTGTTGTTGTTCTTGGTAGCCAACTCGGCCGCTTGTTTTGAGATAGCGATTCTGTCATCAAATTGCGTGTTTGCATTTACAGTTGCAGGCTTCCCAGTTTTACCTTTCGTCGCTGCAATTCTGGTCAGCTCCCCCTTAAGGTAGGATATTGAAGACAATTGCGTGGGCTTTTCAGGATCAGAGTCAGGCATAAGCGCAGCTGATTTTTGAAGCAGCACCAGTGCATCTTCCATGTTTGTTCTGATAACAAGATTTGACAATTCTCTGTACGTTTTCGCGAGCGTTGACGGATCATAGTCTTTGGCTTGCCCTGCGCATTCTATCGATTTGCGCAACATTGCTTGTCGCTGCTCGTCATTAAGATGGTTGCCACTCCATTTACCCGCTTCAAAATAATATTTAGCTGCACTCGCGTAGTTTTTGGATTTTTCGTTGAGTTGACCGGCGAGTGCAAACTCGCTGCCCGCGGGAATCTTCTTCAACTCAAGAGATTTTCCGATACTTTCAATCGCTTTGTCTTGGTGTCCATTTTTTGCGTAAAGTTCAGCAAGTTTAGTGCCGTAATCTGGACGATAGACTTGATAGCCCTTTGCCGTAGGTAACTTGGAAGCTTTCTCCAATACACTTATCGCTTGCTCACTTCGTCCACTGTTACTAAATACGCTTGCGAGATCGGAAACTTCTCCGGCCAACTCGCTTTCCAGGAGACTGGCATGATTGAAAGCGAGAGTCGCGTAGTTATCCGCATTTTTGAAGTCAGACAACTTCGCATAAATGCAAGCTGCGTTCATGTAGATCGCCGCCTGTTTGTCCGAAGAATCTGGGTTAGGCCCGCGATTATTGGTGTCAAGCTCCAAGAGGGCTTGGTCGACAAACAACTTTGCTCTTTTCGGCTCATCGGCAAGAAAGTAAGCTTCTGCAATTACGTTCAATCTATCAGCTGTTGACAAAGCGTTTCGACTGGAACGCAACGGTCCAGAACCCAAACGTTGCACCGCTAGCTCTCTCGGAAACTTACCGGATGTACTCGCTAAATTGTATATCCGCTCCGCATTCAGCATTAACCAGGCAGGATCATTTGAAGGTATTTCAGGGATTTTATTTTTAGCTGCTACCTCAAGTTGGCTCAAGTGCTTGTTTGCCTGGTCATACCAACCCCTATCGGCAAAGCCACGCACCAAGCGCAGATTAGTGCTGAAGAGATTTTGACGTAATGAATAAAACCACTTAGGTTGATAGCTTTCTCTATAAGCCACTATGAGTTCCTTAGCAACCGACTCAGCCTCAGTCTTTTTGTTTGCGCGAATCAATTCAAAGCACTTTTTGGCAAGTTGGAATGAGTGCCTAAATGACGGCAGCGAACCGCTGAGGACAAATTCATCTTGATTTGAATAGCTCACTGCCTGTGGTGGCTTAGTTATTGACGTAGTATCGCGCAATGATTTTTCGGCAATTTCAACGTCGCTTAATTTTGGGAAAAATTCTGGAATGCGATTTATCAACTGTTGCTGTTTCGAAGAAAGTAGCTTGAAACTTGTTTTAATAGCTTCCAAGTCCTTTTCAGCCAGATCGCGTTTCCCCGCCAACCCTTCCAATCTTGCCCGTGAATAGAGTCCGAAAGCTATAGGTTGAATACCGCGATAGCTAGGAGGATAGTCTTTGGATTGATTACTAGCTACGACCTTTGTGTACAAATTCAAGGCTTTATCATTCAGTCCCAGAGACTCCAGATACTGTGCCAACCAGAAAGTGTCTTCATCAAATGAAGTTGCCTGCGCGACAACACCCGAAGATATATTTTCGGCCAAAACTTTGCTTGCATCTTGAGCTGATTTCGATGGAATCAACGAGTATGAACCAAGCACCGAAATCGGTTGGGGCAATCTGGGAGCCCTGGAAGTCGTCGGCGGACGCAGTAGATATTTGCATACAAACTCTGCATCAGCATTTTTGCCCAGCAATACCAAATCTTCGACAACAGCTCTCTCTCGATAAATAGTATTTGTATCTACTTGCTCCAACTTCATGAGCTCGATTGCATGTGACAAATATTTGTCGGCGGAATCGAAATCACCAATCGACAAACTTAGAAGCACGCAGTTCATAAGTGTCCCGAGCGCCGGCTTGTTGCTCTCTGTGCTACCTGACGCGGCTTGAATACAGTTCGCTCTCGCGACGAGATCTGCGTTGTAAGAGCTTTTTTCAGTTAGATTTGCAGAACTGTTAGGGCCTTTCAATTCCAGAAGGCGACGTTTCAGTTCCTGCATGGGGTCCTGAATGCCACGTGCGCTGGGATCTTGCCTGAAACTGCGCTCGACGTCGAATGTTTCGGTATCTCCGTTTGGCAAACCCACTTCCAATTTCACGTGCGAACCGGCTGGACCTCCCAATTTGCTTTTAATTTGTTCGAAGGAATTCTTAGTCAGATCTTCGCCATCGATACTCAAAAGGAACTGGTCGTAGTTTTGATTACGCAACGGAGGGAGTAATCTTGCCTGAATGGACACGTTCTTACTAAGCCGCAAGTCCAAAAAATTGTCTACGGATACGTTTGCTTCAGAAGCGCCTACACTCAGATGCGCAGCGGATATTAACGCTACTAAAGCAAGACCTATCGCGATGTGTTTGTTACTCAGCAATTTGCGACTTCTCGAAGCTTACTCAATCTGTATTCTGGGTTATTTTGCCCATTCACGCAAATTTTTCCATGGTGATTTCAGCAATGAGAATGGTGATATCAAATTGTGTCGAAGCGGTCGAACAATACTTTCCTTTCTTCCATTCTTGCATTATGATGCTTTGAAGCAATAACAAGGAGATCCCAGATGTTTGCTACCAACTCACTTTTAGCGCCTGCGGTCACTCGCTGAACCGTTCATTCGGCCATATCGAATTTCCTTGATGTTTTCTGAGCATATAGCACCTTGCTGGTGCGAATTTTTATGCTCGCGGCAAAACTCGATTCGTCAGCAGATTACCGTGAAAGCGCATCATCACAGCCGTTCATTTGAACGGCACTGTTTTGCATTCATCAAATAAGGTAAAGAGCAATGGAAAAGAGTTCCATGCGAAAGTCGGCGCTGGTTCGACTTCGCACAAATTCGCAGCAACAGTTGCTGCAAAAGCAACCAGAACAACACACGCAACAAGGTTCGGTGAGCACCTCAGCAAACGCGCATGAGGCGCCGCTCGTATCTGGCAATCTATGGAAAGCCATCTGGGTGATGTCGTGGCCGCTATTGGTCGCGACTATGGCCACGTCGCTTGTCGATCTAGTCAATGTACAAGTGGCGGGGCGCCTGGGTTCTGCTTCGCAAGCCGCAGTTGGGCTCGCAGAGCAGATCATATTCATCTTTCAGGTATTTCTCTTGTCCGTCGGCGTGGGCACTACAGCAATTGTGTCCAGAGCTTATGGAAGAAATGACAAAGACGACGTAGATTTTGCCACCGCTCAATCACTATCGTTGTCGATTATGATCGGTCTAGCACTCACAGCGGTAGCACTTCTCAGTGCGCACTTTGTCATTCCGCTACTCAGCCAAGAAGCGGAAATGTCAACGAATTGCAATCTCTACCTGAGTATATTTGCACTATATTTGGTGCCTTTCAGCTTTGTTTGCATCGCCAATGCAGCTTTCCGCGCAATAGGAAACGCGCGAATTCCGCTTGTGATTATTAGCACAGAAGTAATCATCAATATCGCTGGCGACTATCTAACCGTTGTCCACAACTTCCCTACCCCCGGGCTAGGAGTGAGAGGTATAGCCGGTTCAGCAGTTGTCGGCGCGCTGGTTGCTTCCATAATGGCTTTCATGTTTTTGCGCGGTTCGCAGCTAAAAGAAAGCTTGAGACAGTTGTTGCCGCTTTCTGCTCCCCTGCTCAATCGCATAGTCAACATCGGAGTGCCCGCCGCATTGCAGCGCCTGAGCTGGGGTTTAAGCGTGTGCGGACTGTTCTTCATTTTGTCAAAAGTAGAACACCCAACCGCAGCATTGGCGGCGTGGACTATCGGCATGCGCATCGAAGGCATGTTATTCCTGCCAGAAATGGCTCTCAGTATGGCGGTCAGTTCCATTGTCGGTCAAAATCTTGGCGCCAACCGCATCGATAGAGCCTTTCGAGCTGGCTGGGCGGTTACCGGCATAGGGGCTTTCTTGATGGGAACCGTGGGCATTGCAATATTCGCGTTCGCTCGTGAACTAGCAGCGTCAATGAACGCGCACGACGCTGCCACTATGGAGTGCACCACGATGTACTTGCAAATCAATGCTTTCGGCGCCGTCTCTCAAGCGGTCAACGCCATTCTTAGTGGGGCTTTGCAGGGAGCCGGTGATACAAAAGCGACCATGTGGATTTCAATTGTCTGCAACTGGCTGATTCGGTTGCCACTTGCGTGGGTTCTGGCTGTGCACATGCAGATGGGAGCCAACGGAGCCTGGATCGCGATGGCCACATCCGCAACGCTTGCAGCAATTGCAGTATCGTTCAGGTTTAAGTCGGGCGGCTGGATAGGTCGCAAGATTTAGCCACAACAATTGATAGAATATTCACTTCAATCCGACCGGCGAAAGGAACCCGACACAACAGATGAAAATTTTAGTCATTGGTGGCACCATTTTTGTTGGACGCCACATCGTAGAAGCGGCGCTGCAACGAGGTCATGAAGTGACGCTGTTCAATCGCGGTCGCACTGAGTCAGGATTATTTAAAGATGTCGAAAAAATTGTAGGCGATCGTTCAGAATCGCTAGACAATTTAGCCGGACGCAGTTGGGATGTGATTATCGACACCAGCGGCTACGTACCACGTGTCGTGAGCAAATCATGCGAGGCACTAAAATCAAGCTGCAAAACATACGTATTCATTTCGACCGGTTCTGTCTACAAAGATAAAAGTGTCCCTGGCATCAACGAAGACCACGAAACTTTAATTCCTAAAGATCCAGACTCATTAGAATGGAATGACGATACATACGGAGAAATGAAGAGCGGCTGCGAAGTTGTTGTGCAGAAAACTTTTGGTGAGCGAGCCTTGCTCATTCGTCCCGGAGTAGTGGTCGGACCCTACGATCCAACAGACCGTTTCACTTACTGGCCTGTCCGTGTAGAGTCAGGTGGAGAAGTGCTGGCACCGGGAAGACCAGAGCGTCCAATTCAATTCATCGATGCGCGAGATCTCGGAGCGTGGACAATTTTACTGAGCGAATCCAACGCTACCGGAATCTACAACGCGATTGGACCAGAATATCAACTGAGTATGTCTAAGTTTTTGAATGATTGCAAAACCGTTTCTGAATCGAATGCTGACTTCGTCTGGATTCCAGATCAAGCATTGCTAAACCACAAAGTCGAAGCGTGGTCGGAAATGCCATTCTGGATTCCAGAAAACACTGAAAATAGCGGTATGTCGTTGCGCGATAACAGTAAGGCGATCAAGTCTGGACTGACATTTCGCCCGCTGCAAGAAACCATTGCAGACACACTCAAATGGTGGCACGAAGAAAAAACTGGCTGCGAACTGAAAGCAGGCATGAACAAAAAACGAGAAATCGAATTACTGCAAACCGCTAGTAATTAACTGCCCAGTTCGTCAGTCTTTCAACTTCAAATTGCGAGTTGTCCAGTACTTGTCGCCAGGCTTCTTCCACGATCCATCAACTCTCACAACGGCAGAATCCGGAGAGTAAACGATGTTGCCACCACCGATGGCGAACTGCAATGTTTCGGTCTCACCATTGCAGTGATTTTTTGCTTTTATCTGCAAACAAAATTGTTTTTTTCTAGCTTGCGCTTGATCAAACTGTCTTTGGTCCATCCAATGATAGTGAAATCGCAATCGATGGCGTCATCGTGCGATTCAACATCGGCAAGCGCGCGGGGAGGCATGCAGGCAATCAACGCCACAAATGAAAACGCAAACAAAACTTTCATGAGTTAGATACCTAATTGATGAACAGATATTCTCGTCGTACCTGAAAGCTTACCCATCACTGGCGCGCAAATCAAACGTCTAAATCGCGATTTAAAAATTCAATTGACTTAGCGCGACAGTTCATCATTTAGGAAAGTAAATTCGATAGTAATGTTCTTCTTTGTAGGAGCCGAATCGCTCATCTAAATCCTGTTGCCGCAACGTTCCCATTGAATTACTGTATGCAGCGAAATGTTTAGTTCGTGGATTGTAGTCTCCGACAAATCCGATATGTCGGTCGTTGTTCTCAGGGTGTCCTTCAAATCCACCTGAGCCGACAACAACGTCTCCTGGACGAATTTGACTGCGCGGAATTTCCTCAGCTAATCCAGCTCTCTGCATCGTGCTAACCCAATTTGGCACCAATACTTGCGTCAAGTTTCGGTGCGCCGGGCTATTCGCAGAATCAATTACGTGACTTGCAAGCATTGCCTCGCGATAAATGTTGGAAGCGGTGGAAGCGCACTGGACTCTCGGAGCAGGATTACGCATTTCGCGCGGCACCCAAGCTGGCGTGCCGCCCTTCTGTTGATTGACTTCTTCTTTCAATACCTGCAGAACCGTCTCGCCGGCTGCGCGTCCATGCCGATGCCCGGCATGCTGATCTGTGTCACCTGCGATGGTCAACAAATTCAGCGAGTTGTCGGTTTGCGTATTTGGAAGTAGGCGATGGTAAGGGTCTTCAGCTCGTGGCTGCTCGAAAAACATTGTCATCCAAATTGATTCCTGGTAAAGAGGTCCGGCTTCCGATAGGGCTTATTAACGTTAACGTTTGTGGTGTGACACCCATGTGTCAGCCGTGTAAAGGCTTTGCGGATTTCAGCGGAGGGCAACCTGAGCGTCAGTGCTAAGATCAAACTCGCTCGGAATAACTCTTGCGAATAGATCAACGAGGTCCCAATGCTAGATGCAACTCTTCCAAAAACATGCGCGCTAGCGATAACGATGTGCCTCACGTTCAGCGTCGCTGCAGAAGCAACGGAGCCTCAGAGTGAATCCCAAAATACGCCAGAAAAACATTCTTCTACAGAACATAAGTCAAAGAAAAAGAAGAACGAGCCGGAACCTTTCGATCTGAAGAAAACAAGATATTGGAAATTGCTGGGAATGTCGAAGTCTGCAGTTATCAAAGAACTGACGGGAGACGACGAGGAATCCAACCCAATGGACCTGACTGTCTATCAAGATTACTTCTCCGGCGTGCGAAACGTTCAAGACATGCGAGACAGAGTTACGATCGTTTTTAAAGATGACAAGGCAGCGATGATTGATGAAAGCTTCACATATTTCACCAACTATCGAAATTATCAAACGGGTTGGTACAACTCCGACGGGCTCATTGAACCGCAGCCAGACGTGAAAGAGCCAACAGAACCGTACACGTTATACATAAAAGATGGCATGGATGTTGACGCGTATGATGCCGAAATCAAAAAAGCAATTCTGAAAAATTTCCATTCCGCGGCTCAATGCAATGATCTCGAGATTTCATTTGAGATAAGGCCGACGGGTAAAACCGAATACGTATCAAAGAATGAAACGACGTCTGGGAACCCGGCGCTGGACAAAGAGGCTATGGACGCCATCAGCGCAACGACATTCCCGCCACTTACTGGCAGCCATAAATGGCGCTCGATGGCGCTCACCCTGAAATTGAAGTTGTTTTTGGCAGAGAAACCGCCCTCAAAACCGCAATAATTTCCCGTGCCACGAAATTGCGAAAAAGCATATCTACCATGTTTTCATAGCACGGAGGAACTTCGATGAGCACTGGAACTGAGAGCGCCCAAAACTATGATGCAGACCGCCGAAAAGAGGGAGACCGAGGTGCGGATGGGAAGAGTACAGCCGCGGAGAAACTGTTTGCTGATTCGAGAGAAGCTAATAAAGGAGCAAACGGCGGGCAATTCGATAATGCGACGATTGCCAAATTAGAACAACAAGGCATTCTGCCCCAACTGGCGATCGAATTTACTAAAACTGCTGATGCGAATGACTTAGACGGAGACGGTGACACCACAGAAACTGTCTACTCCGCCATCGATACAGACGGGCAGGGCGGCATCACTCAGGATGAGCTGCAAGTTGCGCGCTCAAGTCAAAATGCCAGCGTTTTAGACAAACGACTCTTACAGCAATTAGGCACCGACTACGACGATATCAGGTTCACGCTATCTGATACTGGAGTTGAAGGCATAGCACAAAACGACATCGACACCTACCTCGCGTCGAAAGATGCAGATCTGTCGAACGACACACAAGTACGAGATGCCAGCGCGCGACTGTTATTAAATCCAGATTTGTTCAACCTTGCAGACACCGCCTCAAATGGTGGCACTGGTGACGGACAAATTTCCAAAGATGACTTGAAGACCTTGATCGACAAATACGGAAAAAATGAACTGCCATCTTCTGTAAGCCAGGCAGACATTGCCGCCATGCAGTTCCTCGTGGACAATTGGAACGAATCGTTTGTCGGCGGCGACAACACCGGCATTCGAGATACGAAAGGCGATCGAGACACGCAAAAAGGAACGGGTTTGACTCGCGCTTCTATTGAAGTCGGTCTTGGTCTACCTGTCGACGGATCCGGAAACCAGACACTGTTCGATCAAGTAAACGGCGTTGATAGCCAGTTCGGTCAACAGTATGCCGCTGCTTACAAGGCGAAATACAATCAAGATTTCCCAAGCACTGAAGAGACTACAACGACAACCACAGGAGATAGCACGTCTACAACAACGACAGGAGATACACCCTCACCAACCAGTGGAAATCCATCTGACACCATCGGCACTACCAGAACCGACGCAAATGGAGCGACGATTCACAGCTACAACGGAGATGTTCTTGATATAAAATACGCTGACGGAAAAACGCGCGAATTCGGCTACCTCGAAGATGGCACCCTAGCAGACTACACCGATAAGGACGGCACTGTATACACCACTCGCGGTCATGACGGCGTATGGACGAATGATGCAACAGGACAACCTGCACCATTCCAAAGCGTGGCAGTCGATGCATCAGGAAACGTGTCGCTAACCACAGATGGTGTCACTCAAACTTATGACACTGCCGGCAATCCACCTTTCGAACAACCAATACACACAACCGATGCTAATGGTGCGCATATTACAACACATCGCGGCAAGGTTACAGAAGTCGGTTACTTAGACGGAACTGCTCGTGATTTCGGCTACGACGACAACAATGATCTGATCGCCTACAAAGATGCAGATGGCAAAGTATACACACGCGATAACACATCAAGCCCCTGGGTGAATTCAGAAGACGGACAACCAGCGCCATTCTCCGACGTCGCTGTTGACCAGGCTGGCAATGTCACTGTCACCAAGACTGATGGCACCACTGTCACTTACGACAGCAAGAACGAACAAGTTCCGGCTGCAACAGCAGATGCACCACCGGCAACCGATGCACCGGCAACCGATGCACCGACGACGGATGCACCTACAGCAGATGCACCAGCAGATACGGTCGAAACGTACACAGTACAATCAGGTCAGGGCTTCGACAAAATCGCCAGAGATGTCTACACGCAAGCACTTGGTCATCCACCAACTGCTGCTGAAGAAAGAGCACTGTCAGAGTTGATTGCTGCTGCTAACAACAATGATAGAAGTTACTCGGGTGGAGTGCTCCACACAGGTGATGAACTCGTTGTGCCAAATCTGAAGGATCTTCAAGCGCAGGCTGATCAACAAGGCGTTCCGCTTGAAACATACATCCGCAGCGCGTCACAACAAATCGTGGCTAGTTTGCAGACTCCTGCTGATTCCTCCGCTCCAGCCGATGATTCGGCCGCAGCCGACGATTCCGTAGCAGTAGCGGCGTAAGACGACCAGTCCAGTCAACCACTCACTAAGCCGCGATACGTCCGACCAGTACCGTTCACCGCAGCCTCGAAGACCTTACCCGCAATGCGGGTGAGGTCTTCCCGTGCGTATGTGTGAGCCTTTCGAGAATTATGAGAACCGTGCGGAGGATTTTTAATCGGCTTCCCGAATGCGGCTTTGAACGCTTCCAGCGGACTAGCCTTAACTGGTGCAGTCACTACGACCGGTTCGATCTGTTTTGGGCGTGTTTTAGATTCCTGCCTTTTTTTGCGTTGATAGTCCAGAACAATTTCTAAGTCTCACCCTTTAGATCGTCGGAAGAATTGTTAGGCACTGAGCTTAGCAATAGAGCGGAACAGACGCGCGCCGAAGATTGTCTATACTAAAGTATCCACTGAGGAGCTTAAAGTGAAAGACCACGAAGCAGTCGTCTACATCATTGACGGGGCTGGCGGCTCAGGATTTACACCGGTCATCATCAGAAGAGTGCTCGAAGGTCTGCCGTATCACGTCAAGCATTTTCGCTGGGGCACCGGGTACATGCGCATCATCTCTGATTTAACCAATCGAGAGAACATGCGCAACAAATCCGATGAGCTGAGCGAGTCGATTGCGGAATATCGGAAAGAACATCCGAATCATCTCATCTACATCGTCGCCAAAAGTGCGGGCACCGCCGTTGCTTTGAATGCCCTTGCGAAGTTGCCCGAAGACACTGTTGAAAGAGTGATTCTTATGTCGCCCGCCGTTTCTCCCACATATCCGTTGGCTGATTCGCTCCGCGCTGTGAGAGGTGATGCGATCTCATTTTGCTCATCGAAAGACGTTCTATTTTTGCATGTAGGAACATCCCTGTTTGGCACTGCTGATGGTATCAAAGGAAAAGGTGCTGGCTTGCGCGGTTTTTCTCGACCATCGGAATTCTCCTCAGATACTCAATATTCAAAATTGCACGAAATTCACTGGGAACCCTCAATGATGAAGCTGATGCACTTTGGCGATCACTCCGGCAATAGTATGCCTCTGTTCGTGCAACGGTTTATATTGCCCTTACTAAAAGGGGCTGATGTGAACGAAATCCGCCCACAACAGCCGCCTCAATAGAATAGATCGTAATTTTGGAGACCTACCTTCGGCTTCCGTACCGGCTATTTTTCTGCGCAGCCAACGCACCTTCGAGCGTGAGAGAAGGATCTTCGTTAGTTGCTTTCGCCATGTATCCGTTTAAGTATGTGCCTCCTAGCAAAACGGCACCCAGCAATATCAGTGCCAAACTTGTATAGAGTTGACTTTTGTCGGTCTGCAAAACATCTGGATCGAGTACAGATTTATCCTCGTGGTCCTTATCAAAGCGCACTCGAATCGGTTTGTATTTCATTCCGAAACTGGTTCCGCTAGTGATAGATTCAACCAACTCTTTGTCTAGTGCGGAACTATCGATTGCACCGGAAGCATTACGCTTGATCTCGAACTTTTTCATCAGCTCCGAGTCATCCAACTTTTCAAGTTCTGGTCGACGAAAAGTCAGTGCTCTGATGTAGCTCAGACAAGGTCCGCCGTGCTTCTCGCCTGTGTACTCTCTGCCGTTAACCGTGTACGTATATTTTGCGTAGGGAGTGACAAGCGGAATAAATCTACCGATGATCGGCATGCTTGCGCCTTGATCAGCAATTTGCTCCAGCTTCCCCTGCGTGGTTGGCCACGCCGCACTGTTCGAGATGTCCTGGTTGTCTAAAATGTAAGAGATAAACGCAACTATGCCGATTAAAATGATGCCGCCGAACATGATTTTGACGCCAGAGTCGCCAATGCTGTAATGAACGTCCTGGGCTACCTGTGCGTGACTTCTACCATACATACAATGTTTTCTCCGTATACTGGTTTGCTAGTGCTCGCCTGTAGTTTAATCTTGCTGTCTAGTTGTGTTTTTTTTGTCCCCTTTTTGGCTCTAATGATGAATAGTTCCTTAAGACAGAGCGCGACCGCCGCACCACATTTGGTATCTAGGAGATCCTGAAGTGCCTGGCGCACCTCCACTTCTTAAGAAAAGCCGTCGGAAACCATTCGCATCACAGGGCTCCACTAGACTGATCATAGGAATCCCTAGACCACAAGTCCCCCCCGAGAGAGCGTTATGATTGGCTCCATCAATCGGTTTGTTCTGCGTATCGTTCTAAGCTTATTGTTTTACGCAACACCCGTGCTCGGATTTTGGCTCGCATCTTCCCTCGCAGCTTATTTTGGTGGACCGACGTGGTTGGAATGGGCGGTGGGTGCCTTGTTATTTCCCATCCTTCCCGGATTTTGGGAATTTTACACTTGGGCATGGCGCGATCCGAACAAGAAAGCATTCTTAACGCCTCTCGATCGCATCGGGCTAAGAACGTTCGTCATCGGTCTGACATTTTGCATTGGGGTTCTCTGTTTCTATCCGCAAACTGCGTTTGTGGCGATATCCACGCGCGGCGATTGGATGCTGAACGGTAAGACAGACGCTCAAGCCGAGACGGCGCGTCACTATTTGTTTGCAGCCGCAAATGGATTGGAGTGGTTGTACAGATACAGTAAGAAAAATCCCTATACAGATTACATCGATGAGAACGCACGCAAGCGCACTGAAGTAGCAGAAGCGCAGCTAGCAAGCCAGCAAGCGACTCAGACAGAAGCATCGAAAGAAAATGATCAGGATAATTCTGCCGTGGATGCTACGGCATCATCAGACCCAATAGATATCGATATGGGAAAAACCGAGGCCATATCATCGGATGAAAGCAGTCACACCACCGCGATACCAGATATGGTGCCGCTCCGTGCCTTCAAAAAATGGCCATGGAAACAGACCGCGTTGCACCCGGTTGTAGTCGACATGCCGAAATCAGCCGAGACAAGTATCAGTGCGGTTGCGCACTACATCGCGCAGCGCGAAAAAGATCCGACGTTGCGCATAAAGGCGTTGCACGACTGGGTGGCTGATCGTGTCGCCTACGACAGCGACGCATTTTACTCAGGAAAAATACCGGCGCAAGATGCTCAAACAACGTTTAATAAACGACTGAGCGTTTGTGCTGGATACGCGAATTTGCTTTCAGCTCTTGGAGATGCAATCCACGAAAGGATCGTAGTCGTCGAAGGCAACGCAAGGTCTTCAACGGATTCTTTCGAAGACAAATTGACTGGTTGTGGCCACGCGTGGAATGCAGCAAAAATTCAAGGTCAATGGTATTTGCTTGATGCCTGCTGGGATGCTGGATACGTCGACCGAGAAAAGGGTTTTACGAAAAAATACAAGACTGACTATCTGTTGCCACCGCCAGCAGTGATGGTTAAGAACCACCTCCCTGACGATCAGACGTGGCAACTCCTAGCTACGCCGTTAACACAAAGCGAATTTTTGCGACAACCTATGTTGAGTCCAGCCTTTCAAGCTGCAAATCTGACTTTAGTTTCACCAGATCGCGCCCGCAACGAAATGGGCGCCAAAGCAGTTGCGGTGATAAAAAACCCCGGAAAAGTCTGGCTCGAAACAACTTTGGAGCAAAATGGAGCAAGCCTCAATACGACAAGTGCCTCGACAAACAGCGACATGGCTCACCTCGAGCAAATGCTGCCAAACACAGGAACTTATCGAATGAATATCTTCATGAACAAAACTAACGAATATGGTCTATATCAGTATGTTGGTTCAATCGATTTTGTGAATCGATAATCCAAATCCAATCAATATTCTTTGTAAATAACACGAGGATCTTTAAACACGTCGTGTCCGGAAGGAGACCGCTCCTTCAAAAGTATAATCTTATCAATCCCGGGAAAGCTGAGCAGTTTTTTTATGTGCTCAGTTTTGTATTTAGTGCCATCTAACCAAAGTATTCTCACGCTGTTGATCGACTTGATCGCCTCAATCATTTCATCATCAACTTTGTCAGAACTCAGATTTAGCGAAACCAACTGCTTGCACTTCCTTAGCGAACCTAACGCTGCAGCTGAATAATCAGAGCCAATTAGATTCAGTATCTGCAAGTTCGAGGAACTCGATAGTCTTGCCAAAAGGGGATCTACGTTTCCACAATAATTGAAACCCAGTTCCGCCAACTTATTCCAGATCTTTTGGTCAGCAAATTTTCGTGCATCAAAGCGGCAGTGAGTCAATTCAAGGCAACGCAGCTTATCTAACAAAAACAGATTTTCGAAAACTCCTTTGTTTAATGCAAAATAGTGCAATCCAATCGATTCCAGGTTAGTCCAGTGACGTAGTTCTCTAATCGTAGCGGCCAAGTCACTCTGACTCTTCTCATCCTCATCACCAGATTCAGATTTCGGTAACCTAATAAATAAGCCTTTGAACAAATCAGGTGGGATTTTCGTAACTATCGAAGGCATCGCAATAAATGCATCTGCAATTTCACCAACGTCCAGGGTGAGGGGAACACTAGCATCAAAGTCGCGGATGCCACCCGCCTTGGATAAGATTCGGGAAGGCATTGTTTTTCTGTACTCCAAAACCGTTCCAAGCGCAAATTTTGGAAAAATTATAGTTCTTCTGCGCGATGCACCAGTTCCAGAAATTGTCGATGTTACGGCTCCAGCATTCTTTAAGCTTTTGAGGGTTTCTGTATGTGTCGTTTTTGGATCTGAAAAGTCTAAAGGATTGAACGAAGCATCGTTCGATTCTGACGGCTGCGCGGAATTTCCAGGTTGCGCTGCCAAATTTTCGGGTTGCGCTGCCGAATTACCTGATTGCGGTAGGGTAGAATCAGTTACGGATGCGGTGGGAACCGGCTGCGTTGCGGTTCTGAGATGCAGAAACTCCATGCCGAGCGCGCCCAATGCTACACCCAAGATTGCAGTAGATGCAACAATCATCGTCAACTGCTTCGTTGACAAAGTAACTGTTTCAGACTGTCTGCTTAACGTCGATTTTCCACTTCTGCTTGATGAGCCCGGTGAAGAGTCTCCAGCACACGCTTTAGTTAACGATAACGCAGCTTCACCGATGTTTTCATAACGATCGGCCGGAGAGCGCGCCAGCATTTTTCCGACAACTCGTTCGAGCGCTGGTGGAAACTCTTTTCCGAGCGAAGCTTCTTTCAACGTAGGAGCTTTCATGGTGTCATGCAACATCATCGTGTTTAGCGCAGTAGGACCCACATGAGGTGGCGTGCCTGTAAGCATTTCGAATAACACACAACCCAAAGAATATTGATCAGAGCGATGATCTACCAGATCGCCTATGCATTGTTCTGGACTCATGTACAAAGGACTACCGAAAATTTCTCCAGTCTTAGTCAGCGCCTGAATTTCACCAGCTTCTCGAAACAGTAATTTAGCAATACCAAAATCCACGATCTTGACGCTGCCTTCTGCGTCTCTCGCTACCTTTGTACACAACATGATATTTCCGGGTTTTATGTCTCGGTGCACAATGCCGCTTTCATGAGCAGATAGCAAAGCAAAACAAACTTGCGAAAAAAGAACCGGAACGTCATCGACAGAGATAGGTCCATTTTGTTTCAGGAACTCTGCAAAAGTTATTCCATCAATAAAATCCATCACCAAATATGGTGTCGCATCGTCGAACACGCCAAAGTCATGCACTTGCACTAAAGATGGATGATTGAGTAGTGTCGCCGTCTTAGCTTCTTGCTGAAAACGTTGCATAGCGACGTCGGTTGTTACACAGCTGTTGACAGCCTTCATCGCGAATTCTTTGTTCAAATACAGATGGGTGACTCGATAAACCGAGCCCATTCCACCTTGCCCAAGGCACTCCTCAATTCGATACTTTCCACCCACGGTGGAACCAATCTTAAAGTCTTCTGCGGTGGGCATCTGCCTACCCCTGGTCTCTTGAGCTCGTTTTGCTAGCCACTGCCATTATGCACCTAGAACGGATCAGGCAAACGTTTCTCACCAGCCTAAGTATAGCGGCTCAACTTTTCGACGAAAAATCTGTCGGATTTTTCTCGGGTCGCACCACTATCAAGTTTGCACTTCGCCAGGTAAGAATTCTCTGACAGCATTTTTTTCACCGCAGATAAGATACGAACTCGATTGAGCACAAACCAGATGGTTATTATCGCAGCCGGCCGCTCACCATATTGACAAGCGTTCTAAGCGCCCACTACGCGGCTCGGACTGTTAAAAATTGAGTAAAAATGAAACCAAAGAATTGTCGAGATTGATATCATCAGATTCGGACGTGCGCAAAAGCACCAGCAATCTGCAGGGGAGCCGTGGCAAAGATACTCATTGCAGCTATCGAAAGTGGCGCTAAAAGGCTCACTAATATTCTTGCCGACGACCACGAGCTCCATTTTTCATCGACCGTCGAAGATGTTTTAGACCTTGCTAAAGAACAGACCTTCGACTTGTTAATTGTTGGAGTACTCTTTGACTATTCCAGAATGTATGACTTAATCAGAGCGGCTAAAGCAGCTCCGACTTTGAAGTCAATTCCTATCATGGGCTTTTCCGACGTCCACACAGAAATGACAATCAGTAGCAGAGATGCACTAGAAACCGTCATGCATATCATGGGAGCAGGCGACTACGTCGACACTCAAGATATGAGCGATCAAGAAATTGTCGAACGCATTGATGCTTGCTTGCATGAGCGGAAACCTGTATCGCGCAAAGTGCAACCATCAGAGCTGACGCCAAAAGGCAAAAGAAATTCGCAAGAAATAAGGCGCTGGAGAAATCGGCTAATCAATGTTGCCGTCGACAAAGATCCAGAGCTCGCAAAATTTCTCCTAACTTGCATGCAAAAAGCCGCTTCATCGCTGGATTCAAAGATACCAGTTGAACGCATACTGGCGACATTTTGTTTGGACGTAGAAGACTTTGCTAGAAGGCACCATTCTTCTGATGTTGCAGTCTCGATATTGCTTGTAGACGAGGAAGGAAAAAATCTGATCTCAGGCGCGGCACCGAGTCTACCTGCAGAATACAATCGCGCCATTGCAAAAGTTCCAATCGCTCCAAATTCTGGTTCATGTGGCACTGCCGCATATCTCAACGAATCTGTGTTCGTCACAGACATCGCGAAAGATCCGCGCTGGGATAATTTTCGCGACGTAACCTTAAAACACAATCTCGCAGCATGTTGGTCAGTGCCGATTTTCAACGAATCCAATCAACTAGTTGGAACGTTTGCAATCTACAACCACGTGCCGAAGCAACCAGACAATAACGACCTCGATTTGATTGGAGCGCTGTCGTCAGTTGCCGGTGCCATTCTGATGCAAACGCACTCACACCAAACAGTAAACCGAGCGCGCTAGGAGAGCGTCTGCGCACTCAAGAATTTCTAGAGTCTGCGTCATCATTCATTAGCGTGGAGCAGGCAGCATGTCCAACGACCCGCGCTCCATCCTTCAATGCCGATACCTGAGGTTCCCAACCATCGGCGAGATGCCATGCAAGAAGTTCGTCGGGTTGTGGTTCTTTGGGCCAAACGGCGACCGCCGTCAAAGAACCCACTCATGTAGACCCCAGAACCAGATAGTCTGCTCTTTCCGTGAAAGGCACCAGCACATCATGAGTAAACTCGTCTTGAGCAATTACATCCATTTTTGACAATGAAAACATTTCGTTTTTTGCGAGATATTGTATGGCGCGATCAAGATTGGTACAACGAGAAAGTGCGGTCGCCAACTCGGGAAAGCTCGCTCTGAGTTCGTTAACACTCTCCTGATACGTCATATCTTGATCTCCATTGCCACAGTTGTACATTGGTATCAAACCACGAACGGAAAACGAGAACAATACCCGAATTCGAGTAATTAGGTGGAGTCGATGACAGTACTGAATTTGATATTAGTTACTTAGTTTAATTTTCCTGCGATTACAAACTCTCAACACAGCTTCGGTCCAGTGAGTTCGACCAGTGAAAGTTATAATTCTACTTGGTGATGGTCGTCAATTCTTTATCGTCGCTATCGACTACAAAAACAGCGAGCAATTTCGCCGGTTTGGTTTTGCTAGCATTTGCACTGACGCCATGCTTGTCACCAGGATTCTCTGAGAAATTCTCGCCTTTCTTGTAGGTCTTGATCGGTCCACCATTGACCTGACTTTTGATTGCGCCTTCCAGAACTGTTGCGTAAATGAATGCCGATTTCGCATGTGTATGCGCTGGCGTGGAGCCGCCAGGGGCATACTCGACCAGAACACCTTTCATGCTTTTGCCTGGAACATTTGGAAGCACATGATCGTAGACGAGTGATACTTTAGATTGCTCAACCGCTGCTTCTGACGCCATAAACGCCCCACCGATTAACGCCAAAACAATTGCACATGCTACTGATTTACTCATAACTCCTTCCTCACTCTTCTGACCAGTTTTACGTGTTGCTTTATTTACTGACTGCCGCCTGGCTCATCCACTGATCGAAAGTCGTTTTGCTTAATCGCGCATCAGCAGCTGGAACCAGCGATTGATCATCTAGACGCATACCGAAATAGCTTGCGTTTTCGTCGGTCACCACTTCGCGTTTGTCGTGCGTAGCCTTCAAATATTTCCCTACGATTTCGCTCAGGCTGATGCGCTCGGGCCCACCAATTTCAATTATTCCGTTGGCTGGAGACTCGAGTGCAATATCGCACATTTCTGTGGCGACGTCGGCGGCAGCCATAGGCTGCATGTGAATTGGCGTGAGGCATGCTTTGTTTTCCTTCGTCGAAAAATCTGCAATCCCTCCCAGAAATTCGAAAAATTGTGTTGCACGTACAATCGTATACGGAACTTTGGCTCCAGCGGTGTGACGCTCCTGCACCAACTTCGCACGGAAGTATGGGCTATCTTGCATGCGGTCGGTTCCGACTACCGAAAGCACGACGTAATGCTTGACACCGGCTGTGATGGCGGCGGCAAGCAAGTTACGAGTGCCAGTGTCGAACAAATCCATTAAGAGCTTTTCTTCAAAGCTTGGAGGATTTGTCACATCGACCACCACTCTCGCTCCCTTGAGCGCCTGAGCGAGCCCCTCGCCCGTCACCGTGTTCACTCCCACTCGCGGGGAGGCTGGGACGGCGTCATGCCCCGCTTTGCGCAACCGCTCAACCATAAGAGCGCCGATCAGTCCGAACCCACCGATAACTACGATTTTCATGGTTAATTCCTCATCTACACTCAATTTCCGTATCATTTGATACAATTGAGGATGTTCAATATCCTTAAGGATAAAGAATATCCTTAATTATCAAATCTGTAAAGGTCGTAAGGAAACTAACTGGGCAAATCATGATATTAAAAAGCCAGGTCGAGTGGGTGCTGCACTGTTGCGCGATTCTTTCAGCGCTACCTGAAAACAAATATTTAGCAACAAAAGACCTTGCTGAATTTCACGGCGTGCCCAAGGAATATTTGTCGAAGGCGCTTCAGAGCCTATCGCAGGCTGGACTGTTGGTGAGCACGCTTGGTCCTTCCGGCGGTTACCGCCTCGCCAAATCGCCCAGTGATATTACATTCTTGGATGTCATCGAAGCTGTCGAAGGAAACACTCCGACTTTTGCTTGCACCGAAATACGACAAAAAAATCCGTGTCGACCAAAAGGTTATTGCGAGCCGGCACCATGCGGAATCGCGCGGGTAATGTGGGAAGCAGACGAGGCGTGGCGACAATCGCTGCGGGCCGTCACACTGACCGACCTGTCTCGCATGCTCACAGAAGGAGTGCCACCAGCGCTTCTGCAGAAAAGTTTCGAGTGGATCATGGCGCGCACCTAATTATAGAAACGGGAGGATGCTGACGCATCATCCCGTTTGTGACTCGCGAACGATTTGGCGTCTAGAAGAATTAGCTTACTGCAGTTGCTTCTTTAGCAGGAGCGGCAGAGAAGTCTTCACGCAATTTCTTTTCTTGTTCATGGGTCAGGCTTGATCTGATCAACTCACCCTTTTCCATGCCCTTGAACGCTTCAGCAACTTTGTCTTCTGTGACTTTGCCAGTCATCAAAAACAGTGCTGATTTTCCTTCAGTAATCTCGGCTCGAATTTTGTTGATGAACTCATCGTTGATGCCGTAGTCAGCAAAATGTCCTGAGAGTCCGCCAATTAGTGAGCCCATCGCTGCTCCAACTAATGGCATGAAAAACAGGAAGCCAAACAGCATTCCCCAGAATGCACCGTCGATTGCGCCCAACGCTGTAGTCGGCACGAGTTGACGGGTTGATGGTTTCTTGTGTCCAGGTGTCCAGCTCACAACTGCAGCATCGACAACTTCCACGAGCAATTGTTTTTGCAATTCACCCAATTTAGCCAGGGCTTTGTCAGCACCATCTACGGTATCAAATTTCCAAACTGTTAATGTAGTCATTTTTCTTTCCTTGAATGATTTTGGAATGCACGAATCGGACCCCAACAGCGTTCGCTGCTGGTATGTCGGGTTCGCTATGTAGATCCCGCACAAAGCATATCCCACGTTTCGCGCAGATACATTAAGAAGCGCACTTTGCAACGGTAGTAATAGTAAAATCAGAGACGGGCACTTCCGCAAGCTGAACGAAAGAACGCTGAAAGACCATCTATGACTCAAGAACTGACTGGCGAAGAATTTTACAGACTGCTAATGCTTGCCCAGCAACGAGAAAAGCTAGATTCTAGCGAGGTAGCAAAACTCGAGTCAGAATTCGAATCCAATACAGCAGATTTGTCGCTTCGAGTTCAGTTGCTAACGTATTATCAGCACCATGACCGCAGCAGCCAAAAATGCTTACAACATTTGCTCTGGTTCATCGAAAATAACATGGAAGGTGCAATTCTCGAGCAAGTCGGATTAGCCTGGGGCAAAGATGAACACATAGATGAACTCAAAAGAGCGTGGATGAAGGTTATCGATTCCGCTCCGAACAAACTCATCGCCACAAAAAAGGCGATTTCGTTTTTTAAACCATGTCCGACTGTTGCCAATCAGTTCACAGAACTTGCGTGCAATATCGATAAGGACAATGCAAAATGGCCGCACGAACTGTCTATACGTTTCTTACATGAAATAAGGTCTCTGCCGGTGCCACGCAAAGAGACAGAGACAACGGAAGAAGCAGACGCAAGGAGGGAAAGCGAGGAGCACGCTGGCAAAGCGTTCTACTTTGGAAAGGAGACGCTTGAGAGACTCGAAAAGTCTTCAGAAACGATTTTCAGGTGGAATGATTTTGAAACATTCGTGAACGAATTAGCAGTAGCCTGCTTACGTTTCAATTGTCTTGACGAGGCGAAATATTTTGGAAATTATCTAGTTGAGCATGCAAAAAAACAGCAAGAGAATCAGGACAAAACTGAAAATGAAAACAACGTCGCGGAAACGGCTTTGAAGTCTGCCTATCAAACACACCTGGGTCATTCAATCCAGAGCAGAGCAGCGCTGCAAGCGAATGACGTCGAACTGGCACTGACGCATCTCAAACAAATGCCATTCTTTGTTAGCTTGGATTTTGAATACGACCTGCTAGTGGCGCAAGCACTTCTAGAAAAAGGAAGAAAAGCAGATGTTTGCGCATATCTCGATGACTGTCTTCAGAATCTGACTACGACTCTTGAACACGCTGTACCGGGCGATCCAGTTTACGAAAGAACACTGGCGCGATGCCAATTCCAAAACAGCAAAATAGAATATCCAATCAAAAAAACAGAGCTAATAATCGATGCAGTTCAAGACTGGATAACAGCGATTTATGCAGGTGAAGAAGTCGAATTTCCAACTTATCTCGTCAAAGACTTTCTTATCAAAGATCCAGACAGTCAGGATTGGGACCTGAAAAAAATTGAGCCCCGAGAGGTTCCGAGATTCGAGAAGAAATTGAAGAAAGATCCATCCGATCTGAAAGCTCGCATACTTTTGCTCAATTACTTTCAGTTCAAAAACGACCAAAAATTTCTCGAACATCTGTTTTGGCTGATCGAAAACAAACCAGAAACAAATTTCAAACACTACAACATTCAGGTGGGTGGCGATCAAAATGACGCAGTAGAAGCAGCGTGGTCACAAGCGATCGAGAAAGACCCTAACAATCTGACGATTCTGAGAAATGCAATTTCTTGTTGCGGATTACTCTCAAAAAGCACGACCCAAAAGTGGCTGGAGCATGGTTATAAAATCGATCCATCGAACGAAGAGTGGTCTCGGGATCTGTCTTTTCAATATTACTTGGGCACGAGCGACGAGCCTGATGAAGAAGCCAGACCAGATGTACTTAAATCGATTCAGTTTGGTAAAGAATTCCTCAAGCGGCGCGAGCAATTTGGAGGTGAAGGCAAATATAGCTTGAGCGCGCAATGTGAACAAAACGTCAAACTGTGCTTCCGTTATGGTTTGCTCGACGATGCACAATTATTCGGTGAATACCTGGTCGAGCATAGTCGCGCCGGGCAACAAGCTTTTTCCGACAACGACACTAAATTTTTCTGGCATATTTCAGACGAGCACCAAGGTCATTCAATTCTTGGGCGCGTCGCCTTGCGCAGAAATGATACGGAGCAGATGCTTGATCATCTAGCTAAGATGCCGTTTTACGAAAACATAGATTTCCGCATAGACCTGGTTTTTGCACAAGAATTGCTAGACGCCGGAAAAAGTGAGATCGCCCTCGACTATTTAGATCGGTGCAAACGGTACTTCGCAGTTTTGTTGAATCTTATGCTCGAAGAGGGCGAGTTCTGCATAAAAGTTTGGCATACGCACGATAGCCCTATTGATCGCCCGAATTACTTTGTGGACGGTATTCGAGACAAGCTGGCTAGCATCGAAGAGTGGCAAACAAAAATTCGAGCGGGTAAAAAGTTCGAGATGCCCGAACGTATTTGATAGAGCGACCTGCACTAATTTATGATCACGTAACGAAAATCATTTATGTCACTTCGTTGCATCTTGCCAGCCTTGTTCGTTCGCATCAGGAAGTGCAACGTTTGAAGGCGCGGTGGTGGTGGCAGGTTGCTCACTAGGTCGAACTGAATGTCTAGTTATCTTGCCATTCTCGTAGTGAGCGAATCCGGGCGCTAGAGTGGTCGTCTCGGTAGAGAGGGGAGATTCATCAGAAGTTCCATCAGTTGCGGCACCAGATTCGACACTAGATGGTCCGCTTTCATCTGATGATCCGCCAGAGCTGGAAGCAGACGACTTGTCAACATCGGCAGTGCCAGCACCTGGAGAGGTAGCAGTGTGTCCGAGATCTGGCGCAGGAGCAGGTGGCACTAATATCAACGCAATAATCAAGCTCACAATGAATCCGAGCGCCAGCGCCGATAAACTGAGCACCTGCATTTTGCGCGCAGCGACCTTAGGACACTCGCGAATCATGAACTTGCCGTCATTACGCGCATAAAACTTTGGCTTCTTCGAATTTTCCCGCTTAAAGACAATCGATTCGGCTTGCTCTCGATCGAGTCCAGTGAAGTCATAAACTCCTGCTTGGCAAACTGCGCAAGCACGGTATCGCTCTTTGCCGTAATAGGGATCTGCCCAAGACCATTGGCAGTTGCCTACTTTGCGGTCAGCCACAATTGGCGCTACTATCTCGACTGGGTTTTTGGCTCGCTCTATAGCTTCCTCAGCGGCCTTCTGCTCCATCTTCATGTTTGACTTCGAAACAGCTTGGAACAACATCGAATGGTCCAGCATCGTCTTCGCGACGAACCTCTCACTTGGAGCCTGGCGCGGGTTGGCGGGTTTTGGAACCGAATTTGGCGATTCTGCGTTGTCTACATTAGTATGCAGAAGCATGTCTTGCGCAGCCATCTCGATATCTATCTCGAGCATGGTTCGGGAAATCTTCTTGAACTTCCGCTGAGCATCTGAAGCCGCACCAACAACGGGTGTAGAACTTCCAGACTGCAAGTTTGCTGAAGGATTTTTTTGCTCCAGCAGAGTTTTAGCAACCTTTCGGAGTTTTTTCGGCTGTCCAAACAGTTCTTTGCCGTCTGGATGAGGGATTTTGCCGTCTGCGCCGTCAACCATTTATTGTTTCAAATCTCCATCAAAGCGGGCGGCACGATAAAAACTCGCATATCTCGTCCTAATTAGCAGACCGAGCTTGTAATATTCTACGGTAAGCCGGTTTCGCCCGGTAGCAAAGGTTTGCATAAGGTTCGCATATGAAGCGCCAGCGCAAAACTGATAGAAATTCAAAAGGCGTATCGATAGCCGAGTTCGGACCGGCTCTGATCGTTCTTTTGATCTTTTTCTTTTTTCCTCTCGTCGATGTATTAAGTGTCTGTCTGTCATTCGGACTTTGCACAGTGCTTAATACCAACCAATTGCACGAAGCTTCCCTCGAACCCTGGCAAGACGCAGCCGATCCCAACGGCATTGTGATGAAGAAAATCCCTACGGCGTGGGCAAATGGCATGGGTCGTTTCGTCAAGCAGTCGGGCGTGCCCGTTACGGTACTGTCATACCGGGACGGAAGCCAGAATTCAGAGAAACAGGTCGAAAAAGTTGTTCGCATCGAAACAACGGTGGTTTGCAATCCAGCCATACCTTTGCCTATACCCATAGCAAACATTCCAGGTCTCAATGGACCGTTCACAGTCAGAGTCTCGGCGGAGAAAGCAATGGAGAATCCTGACTATGCGCGCTAACAAGATTCACCGCAGAAAAACAAAAGGAGTTGGGCTGGTCGAGTCGATTGTCATGGCAATCGTGCTTATTCCAGTCACTCTCTTTTTTCTAGATTTGATCGTTCTTGTGCTAGCAAATTCTATCAACGATAGCGCTTGTAAAAACGCAGCGAGAGTGGCGGCAAACCAAAAAACAATCGAAGATGCAGCCCCGGCTGCGGAAAAAGCAGTAGCTGCCTACAGCAAAAATTCAATTATTAGATCACTCAAACTTCTGACAATCGATTACGACGAAGCAAACCACACCAACGTCAAAGTAACGACGCAATTAAAAGTACACATGCCAATTCCATTTCCGGGCTACAGCGACTTCACATTTCTGGCTAGAGACGTGGAACCGATCCTCGTGAAGTAACTCCTGATCGCCGAAAGTAGCTGCAGACAAATTCTCGTGACACCTAGACCGACTCTCTGTATCAGATTTCTCGATCGACTTTCGTACCATCACAAACAAGAGACTGCAATGATTATGGAAACAAGCCCGAAAAACCGCCGCACCAAATATAGAGGCAGGAAAGGAGCCATTGCGTTCGGTGTGGTTCTGGCGTTTATTCTCGTCATTCTCGGAGTCGGGTTCATGGCGATGATGCTCTACATGGGCGGCCAGAACGAAACTAAAAACGCAGTCGACGCAGGCGCTCTAAATATCGGAAAGCAAATCGTCGATCAAGTGAGCACTGGATTGAGTTTGATCAAACCGGACGAACGACTTTACTACGACGTCACAGCCAACCAGCCGAACAAATTTCCTCCGAAATTAGACGTTGATGTGACCATGCGGAAAATCAATCGAGTTTGGGCGAAGGCCCTGTTGATCGGCATCAATGCCGATGCTGCGCAACAAGATCAGCAGGCAGGGTCTGGAGTAGATAACGCTCAAAAAGCAATTGATGGCGCTGAGGGACTGAGCAATGATTTGCAAGCAGAAGTGATAAAAACTGCTAAATGGCGCGCATGGTTCGACGATATCGCAAAACAAAATTCGTTGAGAATGCTTGGAAGAGATGCCTCAATGGTGCCTCTCAATAGTTCACAGTGGCAAAGTTCTTGCATGATGCGCGGTGCGGAGAGCAACATACAATTGAGTGGCTCAGCACCATTCTGCTTGCCGCCGGGATACACTCTCAATCCCGACTACTACACGACCAGCACGCGTCAGCCGAAGCCGCCAGGATCTGAAGGCAGATATTTTTTGAAAGGGTACACACCAATTACGGTGGCAGGCAAGACTGTCTGGACAATTCCTTTTCCATATGATGAAAAAACTCACCTCGTCTCTGGACCAAAGTTTGACGCAGAAAAACCTTCGGCGCAGCCTATGTCCTGGGAAAAACCAATTCCAAATGCATTCTCTGCCAGCGGCAATGCAGTCAAGTCTGGTGGTGGCATGGGTGAACATGCAAGTTCATGTGTAATTGCCAATCCGCACGAACCTTTCAAAATGTGCATTCCGCATTCTTTCTTGAAAATCCACGTAGAAAAACCGAAAACGCATTGGGACTTCTTTATGTACGGAGGGTGGGTTCAAGCACCTTATGGAGACCAAGAATACGACTTCAAAAATGTCACAAGCCAGACAGGACCAGTGATGCCGCTGGGGGGCATCGGAGTATCAACCAGCTTCGCCAGCGAAGTCAACAACATCGGACTTGACGTTGTTGGTCGAACGCTAGACATGCTGCTTTTCCCGCCAGAATTTGAAGCAATCGGTGACAACGATACTTCAAAAGTTGAAAACTATATGGTCAATCGCATCAACGAAATGGTCAGTGACCCAAGCACGGCGCAAAAGCCTCTTACAGCTGATGATCTGCACAAGTGCCTGAATGATTTCAAAACGATTCTCTACCTGCAAAAGTGGCAAGACTTCTACATTTGGAGTGAAGACGGAAAAACCATAACTTGCGCCCCCAAAGAGATCGCCTGCATCATGTCACCGTGGCTCCTTCTGGAGAACAACATGATCGATAATGAACCTGATGGCACAGAGAAGAAAATCATCGATGAAAACGCATTTCCGGCACCGGAAATACAGGGCTCCCCGACATCGACTCCTCTTCCTCCAATTCCCAAGCCTTTTGTCCATGTAATTGACGTAGATTGGGGCGTCTGGAAAGAAGATGTGTACTGGACCCCAGGAAGCGGCTACAATGGCTGCCTCGGAACGATTCGCTTAGATCGGTATACTGTCATCAAGACACTGAGCATCTGGGTTTAAAATCACAACAGCTTTGAACTCGCGACAATTAACCGGAGTTATCATGATTTCTTTTCGCACTGTGACGACCTCTATACAAGTCTTTCTTGTTCTCGCTTGTACTTCGTCCGTTTTTGCTCAAACGCCACAGAATCCTACTCCAGCGCAAATACAAGCCGAATTTGCCGGAATGACCCCAGAGCAAGTTAAGGAGAAGGTCATGGCGCGCGCGGCGGCGCCGTATCATTTTTCTAACACCTGGCCAACAAATTTTCCGCTGCCTAAATACACCAGCAACGTGACTGATACCAGGTTTGTCAATTCCACGAAAGGTCCGGCTCAAGCAACCGCAACTTTAACGACAAAAGACGCGGCCGAAACGGTTTATCAATTTTATTTAGACGCCTGCAAGCGCGATTCGTGGAATGTCAGAACTCCCACTGAAAAGACTGCTAAATCACTAGCGAATACACCGGGTACCACGAAGTTATTGATGTTCGAAGGCAATAAAGACAACCGAATGATTCGAGTTTTTTGCACGCAGAATCCCAAAACCAATGCCACCACTCTCAGTATCATGTGGTTTAAAACCGGCGTTTGATTTGATCTGAATTTGATTGCAAGGAGTGAACGACATGGACCCCAAGTTAGTCACTCGGCAAACAATTTGGTTGCCCACTCGAATGATGTGGAGAGCGAGCACTGAGACCCTGAGCCCTGAGCCCTGAGCCCTGAGCCCTGAGCCCTGAGCCCTGAGCCCTGAGCCCTGAGCCCTGAGCCCTGAGCCCTGAGCCCCTGGCGATTGTGCGGTTGGTAACCTTTTGGTAGTTTTTTGGGTGCATGATGTCAGAGTACTCGGAGACCAGAACGAGCCGAAGGCGACTCCCGAATTCGTCACATTCAAGTAACGACGCCGAGATAGCCTTTAACTGAAGCCAAAATTTCCCTGCGGCTGTTGCACACTTACTAAACCAAATCAGCAAATGCGGAAGGCAAATTCCTTCTTGCGTCGCTGTGCGGTGCACTTTATGCGGTGTCTACGGAGCGACCCCCTAAGATCCAAGAGTAGTCTATGTCTGAAGGCGAAGTCGAAAAACCTCAGCAAAAGCATGCGCCAGACAGAAAGGTCGAGGCAGGCACTGACGCCAGCTCAGTTGAAACACGCACACGACTCAGCTTAGAAGCCGGTCTCGCCGATCCGAAGAAAACTGCTGTCGGTGCTGCAGATCAGGGTCAGAGCGGCAGCGACACTCTACAAGCGGCAAGACGAGACGCTACCCCGCAAGTGCTCGAATTCGGAAAGATACCAGGATATGATGCAGGCATTGATGGTGCCGACCGAATCAAATTAGCTGCCGACCGAAAATTGCCACCCGGGTCTACCGAGCTAGCGCACGGAGACCGCTCGAGAATTGTTAAGGACCAGACCGGTGCCATCAGCGATCAAGGCGACGTAAACGGAACGCACTACGATATCACCGCCAGCAAAGACAAAGATTCAATCGTCTGGAAAGACAAAGATGGAAAAGAACACCGCTTCGAACGCAAGAAAGGCGAGAACTCAAACGAGTACGTTGACGGCGACGGTACCAAGCTAGTTCAGCACGGCGACCACAATACCGTTACCTTCAAGGAAGGCTTCCAGGTAGACATTGATGCGCGCACGGGTCACACAATAATCAAGCGCGACGAAAGAGAAGTCGCAACATACAATGGAATAGACACGGTTAAGCGCCAGCTAGACGACAACAATGTTGCCTTCCAAGTACGTGGAGATGTCTCGGCAACCGTCGACCAAATCAAGGATTATCAAAAGCGCACCGGCAATCCTCAGAACGGCAATATGCTGATCAAGAACGAAAAAGGTGACACCGTTGTTCTTCAACAAGACGGCACTGAAATCTATCGAAAAGCCGATTCCACCACAGTCACGATAAAGAAAGGCGATACAACCGTCGAATACACTCCTGGGCAATCTCCGAAAGTGATCAGCGGACAAGACCACGTCCAACAATTGAATGGTGGCATTCAGATTGATGGCAAAGAGATGCTGAATGCAGACGGCACAGTTGCCATAAGTGGAATGAAAGATGGACGTTTGGATTCACGCCACGGTCGCATTTATGGTGTCACCGACAAGGGCGGGCAAATTGACTTGGGAACAGGGCGCGCAATTGCTGATACATTGACGACGACGAATACCGATACAGGAGTCGAAGCCACTACCAGCAATGGCACTGTGATCATGAAGACCGGCACCGACGGCAAGACAATCCAGTCGGGACCGGTAACAACCAATGTCGATGCTGACCATCCGACCACAACCATACATGGCAGTGATGGCTCGACCATAAACATCAACAATGCTGACGGTTCATCCAATATGACAGACAGCAACGGCACCCAGATCGGGAGCATCAACGCCGACGGCGATATTTGCACATGGGATGGCACCTTCCTCGGTGCCGATGGAAATATCTTCAACACCGACATGGACTTCAGTGGCTGGACTGGTTACGCTGCAGACGGTCCGGATGGATTCACCGCCACAGGTTCAGCGGAGATAGCGCGTGAAGAACGTGAAGCGCGCGAAGAAGCGAGACAGGCATCTGCCGCAGTGGTGTCGAACTGCACGAGCGCAGTAAGCATGGCTAACTCGGTTTGTGCTGACGCAACATCGCTGGCGAATAACTTGAGCGCCACTGTCGGAACCCTCGGGCAAATTGATGCAGGCATCGGCACACTTGCATCGTTCGCCGCTCAGGCTGAAGCTCTATTACCATTCAACCCGGCTCTCGCCGACCAGATTGCACAACTAAATCAAGCATGGTCGAGATTGGACGGCATTCGAAGCCGTGTGCAGAATGAAGTTGCGGTTAAAGAGATACTGAATCGCAATTATGGAGTTACAACCAATAGCACAGTCGCAAGCGCGATTCAGCTTGGAGGATCACCTCAGGCTGTCGAAGCAGCGGCACAATTTTACCAACTGCCACAAACCGCGTAATGACACCGCAAGTGGTGCAAACGGTCTGTTCCAGAAATTGAATTCGTTCATTTTAGACAGCCACGACTGTGATCTAGGCTGACTAAAAACGTTCGCTGCTGGCTACTTTTTCGACTGAAGCAATCGGTCCGCAGCCAAAGTCAGGTCATCGAAAAGTGCGTGTTGCAGCACTAGCACTGCGCTTTCCTTAGTCTCATGCACTTTGTGATTGTGACAATGCCCTTTTACAACCCACTTGATCGTCAACAAGACGAACTCGGCGAGCGTGGATGGGTCTTTGTATTGGCGAATCAGCCCTCGTGACATCAAATTCGTCAAAACCACAGTCAGCTCGTTTACGAACGTCATGCGAGTTTGGGTGTGATCGTTATTAGGAGCGGTTTGCTCTGGAAGTGAAAGAACGTCTCGTTCTTGCTCCGCCACTTGCATCGCCCAGTCTAAAAGCATCTCGACGCCCTCTGGTCCACGAAAGTCTTGCACGACTTGGCCGAATTGTTCGCTCAGTCGCTGGAAGAAATCCTCACCAATCGCGCTCGCCAAAGCTTCTTTGGATTTGAAGTACAGGTAGAGTGTGCCAGAGGCAACACCTGCTTCGGCGGCGATGTCAGACATTTTTGCTGCTTCATATCCGTCGCGACAGAATGTCGTTCGGGCTGCGGTTAAGATTGCCGCTCTCTTGGTTTCATTTAGTGTGCGAACCATGTGAATCCTGTCATTGGGGCTTTCGATGGCGACCGGGCGCGCAGCAGTTGGTGCGCGGGCACCCGACAATTATCTCAACTTCAGCGAATGAACAAATTCATTATAAGGGATATGTTTCCGGTTCGGCAATTTCGATTAAAAAATCAACTTGCTCTCAGCCATCGCAGTAATCAAGAGATCGCCAACTGCTGGGCTAGTGACTGGAATCGCACAAATATCCCCAAGGAATGGGTGCCCCGGACGACCGATCAGCTCACAAAGATTTATGCCCAATGTGCTTGACTCCTAAACTGAATCCGTTCATTATGTACGAGTGCTCTTTATTGGAGAGAGCAATTCGAATTCAGCATTAGGTGTTCCATGAATTGTGATTTAAAAGACGAGAAGTTCGGCGTGAACAATCTCACTCTCGGTCAAAAAGCGGCCCTAAAACCCGCGCTTACTTTTCTACAAATAGGAGCATCATTCTATTTGTCGGAGTTGATCAAACCGATTCTTTTACCGGTATTGATTCTCAGCCTGACAGTTGTATTACTAGTAGTGTTAAGAGCACGCAAGCAGCCAGAAGTAGCGGGGGCACACAACACACCGCCGCAGATGCTCGTCGCAGTGCAAGCAGAAAGCACCTCGTTCAGTAGAACCAACGAATTTATCAGAAATTGAAGTGTCCAGAAATTCAATGAGCAGAAATATCAAACTGCTCGGAGATAGCTCTGGGAGGAAACATAATGTGGAATCAAACCAAGCCGTTAATTGTAATTGTGGCAAGCTTAGTTGGCTTGCTTTCAGGGTCCGCCAGTTTCGCTGAACAAGTTGATGAGAAGCCAATTTCATCAGAAGAATATCTAATCGAGCAATCTCAACCTTCTCAAATTTCCAGAGCTTTTCAAATCAACCAAAATCGCTTGCTAGCGCAATCGCAAACTGGTGCAAAGACAATTGCGCTCACCAGTCAACAGCACCGCCCCCGCGTAGCGTTAGTACTGGGCGGCGGCGGATTGCGCGGAGCCGCACACGTTGGCGTTTTGCGCGTACTAGAGCGAGAGAAAATTCCGATAGATATGGTGGTCGGCACTAGTATGGGTGCCATCATCGGCGGGCTTTACTGCTCTGGAGTTCCGACAGAAAAACTTGAAAAAGTACTAGTGCCCGGATTCATTTCGAGTTTTTTCGAGTCACCACTTTTGGTACGAGCGCTGAAAATAAATACAGGACTTTTGTTTTTGCAAAAACCTGAAGGAATTTATAACGGAAAAAATTTGGCACGTTGCATTGAACGCCACATTCCTGAAGAACGGCGAGAAATGAGCAACTTTCAGCCGCAGTTCGGAGCTGTAACCACAGATCTGGTTACCGGAAAAACCGTCGTTCTCACCAAAGGTGATTTAGCCCGGGCGTTACAAGCGACTGCTGCAGTGCCTTGCTTTCGCGGTCCAGTGAAGATCGAGAATTCCGTTTTAGTAGATGGTGGTATCACATGCAATTTGCCGGTCGAACAAGCAAGACAACTCGGTGCAGATTTTGTTATAGCTGTTGACGTGGATGAGAAGATCGAGACAACGACAGCCAAATCGTTTCATCGCAACGTCGGAAAAATTGGTTCACGCGTTCTCTCGATAATGCTTGCCAAAATCGACGAAACGCAAAAGGCACAGGCGAACTTATCGATTCAACCCGACGTCACCGGCATTTCGCTGCTGTCAAAGAAAGTTGCTGATGGTAATAGAGCGATGTCTGCGGGCGAAACTGCAGCCAAAGAAGCACTGCCAGAATTGAAACTAAAACTGACGTTGGCAGGAGTCGACTTCGGCAATAAAAACAACGAAGAGGACCTCTCCGAGACCGAACTGGCAAATGCCCAGTCGCCCAACGGTGGTCAACTTTTTACCAATACTTCATGGCACTCCTCAGCTCTTCAATATTAGAGCGCCCATTAAATCAAGAACCAATCGCGCTCAGTATTTTGAGAGCTGCTGCTGGCGCAGTTGATTTCGGATCATCCTTGCTCAGTTTTTGATAGTAAGCAGTCAACTCTTGTTTCATTCCAGCTTCGGCAATTTCGCGTAGCCATCCAAGCGATCCGCGATCGATGGCAGAATGTGCCTGCCAAAACCGCATCGATTGTTCTTTGGCGCCTGCTCTTGCCGCAGCCAGAGCCAACTGAGCGAGATCAGATGATTTGGAATCAGCATGTGCCGAGGTAGCTCGTTTGTTATAGATACCTTCTGCACTTTTCCAATCGTCTAACTGGATATAACAACTAAACAAATCCATCTGCGCCATGTCGAGCAGGTTCCCACTCACGACTTTCTTGTCCAAATCCGATAAATTATCTGGTCTCAGGCCAGCAAGTATTTTACTTGCCCCATCTATGGCTCGCTGATACATTTTCGATGCCAGGTCGCACCGATTGCTGCGCCTCATTGCATCGGCAAGCCAAAAAGCTTTACTGGCATCTGCATTTTCGGTCAAAGCAGAAGCTCTATTCCAAACCGTTGCAGCATTGCTCGACGAAGCCAACTTTATGATTTCAACAATTACTTCGCAATCACTGAGAGTCCATGCCTTCTTGCGCTTTAAGTGCTCCCAAACTTTATTGTCATCGCGAAGCAAATTGTCCAGATTTTCTCTTTTATCGCAGGCACGAATCTCGGACAGCACGCTAGTCATGTAATATGTGCCTGGCACGGCAAGCTTGTACTCACGCTCTAACAACTGAGAGACATCATGCTCCGAACCTCCCAGAAGTAGGTATTCGCGCCGATAACTATTTATCATACCGGCCCGTTTATACTCGCCAGTCTCGGTATCGATAGAACAAAGAGCGAAAGCTCTCTCGTATGCTGCCACCATATCTGGTTTATTTTTACGACCGTAGTAATAGCTCGCTCTGCCTATCCAGTAATCGCATGACTGTTTGTTCTCCGGTTCAGCCGCGCGAATTCTTGCTTCGATAGGATGCACATCAGACTGTGCCTGGATTGCTCCAGCCACGCTACTCAAACTCAAACCTGGTAGACCACCGGGTTTAGTGTTTGACAGTTCGACCATAAGCTTTTGAGCTTTGGCAATTTGCTTCGACTTCATGTAACTTTCCACAAGATTATTTTTCGTGGATTGGCGCAACCATGTTCCCCACTCATTGTCACGGGGCAAATAAGCAAGTGCCCAATGGCTTTTCACATAGGCAGAAAACTCTTTTTTGTCTATCAGTGTGAAAGGCAACGATAGAGATCGTTCATAAAGCGCTGCTGCGGATTTTGGCGAATTCGTCTGCAATTCCAAACCAAGCAGAAAACATTCATAGGCAAACTTTGGCCTGAGAATATTTGCCAGTTCATCAAGATTAGGACGGTCTTTGTAAACGGCGTTCGCCATATGAACGAACCGCATGGCTTTAATGAAGTTGGAAGGATCAAGTTTCACTTGCGTCAACATTTGATCGAACAAAGGTTGAGCCGCAAGGTTATCGGACTTCCAACGAATTCTTTGCTCCAACCAATAGTCTTCGTTTGGACTAGCCTTGGCCAGCGATATCAGCCAATCATCTGTTTTTGCGTTGCCTGTAGTCTGTGCCAGATATTTCACGAGCTGAGGTCCATAGGCGGGTGTCGATTCTGGAAATTTTTCGACCAATGCGGTCGCCGCAGAAAATTCCTTCTTTCCGATCAAAAAATCAGCGGCAGATTCAAGCAAACGACCACGCGCTGGATCTGCTGCTGCAATTTTAGCGCGATTGCCATCATTGAACTTTCGCACAGCATTCGTTGCATCAGCAGAATATCCCAGCCGAATCAAAACGTCTAACAAAATCAACTCATCTTGGAGACCATTGCGAGCGGCAGCTTGATTGAGTTTAAGTACCAGCGCTTTCTTATCTTGGGCCGCAGAAAGTAAGTTCGCGGCTTTGTTTTCGATTTGATACCACTCCATTTCCCTTCCCCATCCGACTTGCTGCGCGGCTCTTTCAATTGCGAGCGTGCTTTGCCCAGAGACCATGGCGCAAAAAACCAATGCAACTGATACGCTGACAGTACGCGACTTAGAATCCCGTGCCCACAAGGAAGAGAAGGAACTATGCATGGTTAGAGACTCCACTTGCGCAATCCTGACGCTATTGTGAAACCAATTGTTCAATAGTTGTAGCGGAAAAACCCCAGGATCACCTTAGGTCCCGGCATAACCGACAAAGTTCGTGAACCGCACTAGGTCCGTTTGCTTTTAGAGATAACAAGTCGGAACTACTTCCCACTCGTACAACTTTGCGAAGTCGGAGAATTTTCGAAATGGGCGTTTCGGAATTCTCTTCCAACTCACGCGCTTCGCTAAATTGCTCTCAATAGTTTTCCTTGCAATTCGAACTTTTCCAGTCAGAAAGTTATAGCTGTAGTTCGATTCTTCGCCTGTGTTGCGCTGAACTTCGTCGTGCTCAGCGCCGATGAGCACAAAGGATCCGTTTCCGCGTCGGAACTTATATACAGTACTCGATGCAGACCAGCTGCCAGCGTTGTAAAAGCTCTGCACAAAAATTTCCAATACATTGTTTTTGATGGCAATCTTTTCAAACGGTTCATCCATCGTTGGAGAATCCGCGCCGGCAACAATATTTTTGGTTTGATCGGCCAGTCGATACCCAGCTCCATCGGAATTCTTCAAAAGAACAAGTAGCAAGCGAGGATTCGTGTCGTAGTCGTTTGTACCTAAGCCAATATTTTTTTGCTTGAACTTGGCGATATTGCCACGGATAACCAGGGCTTGGTCACTGATTTTGTCACCGTTAAGATCGCCAGAAGCATTACCTAAAATCGTCCAGCCTTTGGGAACGAAGTCAGTAACGTGTTGAGCCTCTCTACGGATAGTTGGGTAATCTTTGGCAGTTGGATATGTAAATGATTGCTCGTCGGCTAAGCAATAGCTCGATAAGGAAAGCGCGATGAGCGAGAGGAGTGAGCAAGCGATGAGCAACTGATTTTTCATAATGATAAACTAGCATAAAATACAGGTTGAGCGAAACACGAGTGGAAGCGCCTCATGCTGGACGAGACGAACATACATCTCGCAATTGATGTCAACGATGACACAGGTTTTGAACCGGAGAAAATGGTTCGATGCAGTAGTTGCGAGCACGAATTGACAAAACCATCGTTAGCTATTCAACCGCATGAACACACATTTCGAAACCCTGTCGGAATGACCTTCCACGTCGCCCTGTACAGCGACGCCCCCGGCGCAATAAGCGTTGGAGAGCCGACGATGCTGGCAACGTGGTTTCCCAATTACGCATGGTCATTGGCTATTTGCGCGCAGTGCAAAACTCATCTTGGCTGGTGGTTTCATGGAGCGGATAAATTTGCCGGACTGATCACCAACAGAATAACCACATGAAGTTCTCAGTCATTTCTACAGTATACTCGTTGGAACCTCACATGTCTTTTGGCAATGAAACACTACAAGTTAGTCGGACCAATCACAGTTTTATACGTGACACTACAGCTGGTGTCCGACGTAACAGCAGGAAAGCTGATTCCATTTTTCTTTTTTCCTGTGTCTGTGACAGCAATTTATTTTCCGCTGACTTACATTTTTGCCGACGTACTCACCGAGGTCTACGGCTACGCAGTTGGGCGACGAGTGCTGTGGACAGTTTTGCTATGTTCGGCTCTGGCGGCGGCTCTCTATCAGCTAGCAGCATGGTTACCACCGGCTGCAGGGTTCACCGGTAACGCCGCCTATGTTCAAATTTTGAGTCAAGTGCCGCGCATTGTAGTCGGCAGTTGGGTAGCTGTTTTCGCGGGTGAAATTCTCAACGACTACATTCTGGCCAAAATGAAGGTGTGGACGGGTGGTGCGCATTTGTGGTCGCGATTATTGGGATCGACTATCGCTGGACAGCTGATGAACACTGTTTTGTTTTATACGATTGGACTGTACGGAGTTATTCCAACCAAGTTGTTAATCGAGTCCATCATTTCAGGTTGGCTGATTAAGTGTGCGGTTGAAACGGCATTGATACCTCTAACGTATGTGGTAATTAACAAAGTGAAGCAGATTGAGAATGAAGATTTCTTCGATAACAGCACAAACTTCAATCCGTTTTCACTGCACTAATCGCGCCAGCATCTCTTTCGCAACAATGTACAAACTATTGTTGCCTTAAGTAAAGAATCGCTGCCTGATTCAATTTTGCCAGCTAAAATTTCCGCAGTTGTTCGAGCGCACCTACAAGCCAATTTGCCTGGACAACAAAGGAATTTAGTCATCGGTAGACACATATGAATGCATCGAAAAAACTTTTTGAACGATTCTTTTTTCCCCTCGGCGCTCGTTGTGACAGATGGTCGAAGCTCGTTTCTGTCACGAGCCAGTGGGGTTCGGGCTCCAAGACCCGCGCAGAAGTAGATTCCGCGCTAACTGACTTACATGAGTTGGAGACCTTTCACGGTTATCCTGGAATGGAGACAATCGCCACGTTGGCAGATCTGGTCGAAAGTGGCGAACCTGCGCGAGCGGCCGCATTAGCTACTCATTACTACAGAGAACTGACCTCGAATACCATGGGTCAACCTGTAGACGGGCTAGACTCTGACGGCTCAATACTAACCGGTAAAATCGCCGGCAGCGAGCACATGATCACGAGGTCAAGTGCACCCGGAAGACGGTCAGATCATCCATATTTCGAAGTTCTAGTTGTTTCTGATACGAATCAGTTTCAAGGTCGAGCGATTTCGCAAGAGCTAGCTCGGTTGAGTAACAACAGAGACCCTTTCTCTTACAGTACAGTCGTGGTCGATAATTTCTTCGACGCTTTTTCTGCTGCGCTTTTGAATCCAGCCTTGGCTGCGGTGATAATCAGCGACGGGTTCGTCTTTTCTAACCACGAGTCACCATTGCTCAACAAACTGACTGAGCGCCTGAAAAACACAGATGCATACGACTTACTGGGTTTGCGCGAAATTAGTGAACAACCGCAAGAACAGCTAACCTTAAGACTCTCGCAAACTTTGAGAAAGGTCAGACCAGAACTCGATTTGTATCTGCTATTGGATCAGCGTGTTGAAGAAATCGCTGGTAAGGCAGAAGGTGTTCGTCGCGTTTTCTACTCCCTTGAAGAAACCAGAGAGTTGCATTATGCCATTCTAGAAGGAGTGGCGAAGCGCTATTCCACACCTTTCTTTGATAAGTTGAAACAGTATTCGCAAAGACCAATCGCTACATTTCACGCACTGCCAATTGCCAGAGGCAAGTCGATTTTCAAATCGCATTGGATTCAAGACATGGGAGAATTTTATGGAACGAATCTTTTTCTGGCTGAGAGCAGTGCCACTACAGGTGGTTTAGACAGCCTTCTGGAACCAACCGGCACAATCAAAGAAGCACAAGAGATGGCGGCACGAGCGTTCGGAGCGGAACACGCATTTTTCGTCACCAACGGCACCTCGACAAGCAACAAAATGGTGCTCCAGGCGTTGCTGGCGCCAGGAGACATCGCAATCGTCGACCGCAATTGTCATAAATCGCACCACTACGGGATGGTTCTCTCCGGTGTGTTTCCACTTTATCTGGATGCGTTTCCAATCGAGCCGTATTCCATGTACGGTGGAGTTCCGCTGCACAGCATCAAGAAAGCCTTGCTCGATTTGAAACGAGAAGGAAAATTAGATCGCGTCAGAATGGTCGACTTAACTAACTGCACATTCGACGGTCACATCTACAACACAAGGCGCGTAATGGAAGAGTGCCTTGCCATAAAACCAGATTTGATTTTTCTCTGGGACGAAGCTTGGTTTGGTTTCGCACGTTTCTCGCCGTTTTTCCGCTCGCGCACCGCAATGGGAGCAGCGCAAGAATTGGAAACCTGGTTTAGAGATCAAAAATCCATAGACAGATATGAGGAACAGCAAAAACAGCTCGGCGCGAATCCTACTGACGAAGACTTACTCAAGACACGCCTTTTCCCAGATCCACGTCGAGTGCGCCTGCGCGTCTATCAAACTCACTCAACGCATAAATCTATGTCAGCACTTCGCCAGGGTTCAATGGTGCTTGTGCGAGATGTTGATTTTGAGGATGTCGAAGAACAGTTCAAAGAGGCGGTTTACACGCATTGTTCCACAAGTCCCAATCAAAACTTGATCGCGAGTTTAGATATCGCCAGGCGTCAAATGGAGTTGGAAGGATACGGACTGGTCGCTAACGCCGTTGAAGTAGCACTGACGATTCGTCGAGAAATAGAGAATCACCCGGAGATTGGCAAATACTTTCCGGTACTCAAAGGCGATCATATGGTGCCTGAAGAATTCAGAAAATCCGGTCTCGACTACCTGAGCCCTGACACCAATTGGGCAGACGCATTGCAAAGCCTTGAAGAAGACGAGTTCTGTTTAGACCCTACGAGAATGACGATGGTCTGCGGTGAAGCGGGCTTCGACGGAACTGAATTCAAACAAATGCTGGCTGAACACAACATTCAAGTAAACAAGACTTCGAGAAACACAGTCTTATTGCAGGCGAACATTAACAATACAAGAAGTGACGTCGCGGCGTTGATTTTGACACTTTTACAAATCAGCACTGAAATCAATAACCGTCATTCTCGCGATGCATTCGAAACTCGAAAAGATTCGTTGATGAACGATGTACCGAAGCTGCCGAATTTCAGTCGTTTTCACAATAGCTTCCGCAAAGATGCAAAATCTCAGACTTCCGAAGGAGATATTCGCAACGCCTTTTACGCCGCGCAAACGGGCTCTGGCTTCGAGTATTACAAGCTGCAAGACTCCGCCATCGATGACTTATTAAAATCAGGCAGAGAATTGGTGGCAGCGAACTTTGTCATTCCATATCCACCTGGATTTCCGCTACTGGTGCCAGGTCAAGTGATCACTGCCGAAATTATGGACTTCATGCGCAAACTCGATGTATCCGAAATCCACGGATACAACGCCAAACGTGGACTAAAAGTCTTCTCAGAGGCACAACTCGCCCTATAATTTACTTGAGGGTAATCAGTTGTGAAGAGCTGGGGGAGTCCATGAGGCATAAAGCATTGTTGTCAGCAGTGTTGGCGTTTGGTTTGAGCGTCTTCGGCTCTACTCAGAACGCGCAAGCGAGCACCAGAAGTTTAGGTGAAGGACACACGCCGTCGATTTCGTCGGACGGTCGCGGACACGTCTTCGTTGTTTTTGAAGGGATAAACACCAAAACAGGCGCAGCCGACATTTACTATTCGAGTAGCAACGATGGTGGGAAAACCTGGACGAATAAGTTGGATGTGCACCCAACAGCTGGAGTCTCCACCCGCCCACGAGTCGTAGTTGAAAAAAACGGTGCTATCGATGTCGTCTGGACTGATACTGCATATGGTGTATACAACCCGGAAATTTATTTCACTCGTTCGACTGATGCTGGGCGCACGTGGCTGACTCCACTCAACATCAGTCAAACACCAGGTGCATCGCGTGATCCACAGTTGGCAATTGGGCCGAACGATACAATACATGTGGTTTTTGCCGACACGCCGAGCACGTCTGCCAGCAGAGACATCTTTTATACATTCTCAACAGACGGCGGCAAGACATGGGCTAAAGATCGCGCTCTGGAGAATATAAGCAGCACAGCAAGTGATTCATCAGAACCCAGTTTGGCTGTGGCGCCAGACGGAATGATTCACGTGGCATGGAAAGAAGAAGATCCGACCTCAGAGGCGCGACATCAAATCTACTATTCACAACGCCTCCAAAATGCCTGGTCGAGCGGCAAAGATGTCAGCAATAAAACACGCTATTCATATCATCCCGTCGTCGCATGCGGCTCGGCTGGCAAGGTTTACATCAACTGGCTCGACCGTTCAGATCGTGAAGGCGCCTCCGATATCTGGTGCCTCACCATGAATGGAAATACACCGCCTGGACCACCTGTGCACATAACCAACACCGGCTCGATCGCCACCGCAGCCGAAATGACAACTGACGGAAATGACCGAACGGTGATCGTCTGGCCAGATAGGGCACTAGGCTTGACGCCTCCGAGAATTCGGTTGCAGGCGCTGTCGCACACCTCCCGCAAACCAATCAAACTTGCTCATTCTTCGGCGATTCAATTGGCTCCGGCGATGGCAATCGACGGGAATCTCCTGACCGTGGTTTGGGAAGAGAGAAGTTTGAACAGCAATCCGATCAAATTGAAATCAATCGAACTGCCGAAACTTCTCTCACGGAATTGAGCTGTGTCAGAAGAAGATCCCTCTGCTAAAAGAACAGACGACGTGGCGCATGAAGAGAAAGATCTCGTAGTTTTGCGCGAATCGGATCTTGCTCAGCAAAAATCAGAAGAGCGACAAGACAAAACACGCATTACGAACAACAGAATGGACGCTATGCCGTCTCAAGCTTCAACTGCCATTACTAGCGGTGGCATTCCGGAACCTCTGCCAAATGAGCCAGAAGATGCTTTTAGTGCAAGTAAAGAGCACATCGGCACGATTATCGCCGGTCGATATCGAATTATGGATCTTCTCGGTGTCGGCGGCATGGGTTCAGTATTTAAGGCCGAACACATTATGCTCGGAACTTCAGTTGCGATAAAAATCTTAAACCGAGATCTCGCAACGAATACGACGGCACTGAAACGGTTTGCGCAGGAGGCCAAAGCTGCGAGTTCACTCAAGCACACAAACATTGCAACAGTAAGTGATTATGGTTTGACGGAAGGCGGCTTTCCGTACTTCGTCATGGATCTCTTGGAAGGCAAAAGTTTGCAGGAATTAATTGCGGAAAAAGAATCGATTCCGTGGCAGCAAGCTGTTGATTTCGGCATTCAAATCTCTGACGCGATGGCATACGCACATTCGCAAGGCATTTATCACAGAGACTTAAAACCAGCGAACATAATGATTTCGCAAACAGCCAGAGGCGATGAGCGCGCTACGGTAGTCGATTTTGGTATCGCAAAGTTCGCAAACGAAACACAAGATGCGCAAAGAATTACTCAGACTGGTGAAGTGTTTGGAAGTCCGCTATACATGAGCCCCGAGCAGTGCACGGGGAAACCGTTGGACGGTCGCTCAGACGTGTATTCTTTCGGATGCTTGATGTACGAAATGCTGACTGGCAAAGTTCCTTTCATCGGTCCGAATGCTGTTGCAACCATTTTGATGCAGATCAATGATCCGCCGCCGAGTCTTCGTTCACACGAGAATCAACACATCACGGTATCAATTCCTGCAGGCTTGGATACCGTAATTTTGTACTGCCTCGGAAAAGATCCAGCCGATCGCTACTCATCCATGGATGCAGTCAAAGCAGACTTGCAGTTAGTAAAGCGCGGACTTCCGCCGACTCGCAAAAGTGTCAGGCGCATCAATTTCAAATTGAAAGCTCCCGGTTTATTGCAGACTGGACTAGTCACCGCATTTGGTACCGTTGGCATTTTCTTGGGAATGGCATTCTGGATCAATAAGTGGCAATACGAAATGGTTCCCTGGCAAATCAATTACGGCAATGCTAAATATGCTTACGAACACGCCGAATACGATCAAGCAAGAATATCGGCTCAGCATGGAATCAAACTTGGCTTGGCAAAGAATGCCTCGAAGCTAGAACTCGCAAATTTATACAATATACTTGGCGACGCTCAAAAAGCAATGCCGAATGGAAATCCTAATTACCTCACGGATGCGCAGAAGTCTTACGAGAAAGCCGCAGCTGTAGCAACAGACAAACACTCAATCAGGCAAAAGGTGCAAGCATATCTCGACCTTGGTGACGTGGACAAATTGATGGGCAACGATCGCGCCGCGCTAAAGAATTACGATAAAGCTCTGGCTGGGTTCAACGAAGAGTACGTGGATAACCGCCAGAAGGCGAGATTGCTGGTGCGAAAAGGCGTGACCTATCACAATCTCAAAGAATACGAACAAGCCTATCAACAACTACAAGAAGCCCTGGCACTCTACAAAGCCATGGATGAGACAAACGTGCCTGCTGTTATCGATACCCTCGAGAAACTCTCTGACAGCTTGAAGGCAAGCGGTGAGCCCGTTCTAGCAAAACAATTTTCCGATGAAGCGAATACTTTGCGATCAGGTTTCTAGAGACCTCATCTTGCGGGTATGAACTATTAGAGATCCCGTTCAGGAGACCCATCAGTGAAGAGACTATCAGTGAAACTGGCGGCAGCGGAATTATCGGCAAAAACGAGCAAGAAGAGTTTATCGTTCTTTATCGTTTTGCTGCTAAGCGTAACTTCTCAATGCGCTCGAGCCGCTAGCCTCGAAGAATCTCAGAAGAAAGGTGCCAAAGATACGGGGAACATAACCGACCAACTTCCTCGCACGTTGGGTGTCGCATTTACTACTGGCAAAATAGCCAAAGGTCACGTGTTCACCGCGGCCGATTTAGAAGAACGAAATATTAGTATCGATCAAATCCCGAGCGATGCTTGCGTATCGGCAAAGAAACTTGTGGGCAGGCAAAGTCTCACAGCGAAGAATAAGCATGAAGTTATTTCGGTGCAAGACCTCGGTATTGGATTGACGGAAAGTCAAATCGCAGGCATGACAGCGAGAGATTGGAGCAAATATAAGGAAAAGATGGGCACCGTCTGCTTCGCAAAGGTTGAGATTAAGCCTGGCGAAAAATTCAAGCCTGCTATGCTCGTCGATCACAAGATGCCAATCCGCATTGTGCCTTGCGATGCAGTAACAAATTCATCGCTGGTGATCGGCAAAGTATGCAAGTTTGGTTGCGCCAAACGGCACATAATAATGCAGCATGACATAAGTGTAAAATAGCGCCATGCCCAAAACACTGCTAGTCGATGACGATGTAAACCTAACCAAGGTGCTTATCGATTGGCTTAAACACGAGCATCACACAGTAGACTGCGCACACACAGTCAAGGACGGTCGCAACTTTCTCACTTCGTTTTCATACGACCTGGTCATTCTCGATTGGTCATTGCCAGACGGTTCAGGCGTTGATCTTTGCACGCAGCAACGAAAAGAAGGATTGCTGACACCGGTTCTAATCCTCACAGGCAAAGATCAAATAGACGACAAAATAACCGGACTCGATTCTGGTGCTGACGATTATCTAACAAAACCATTTGACTTTAGAGAGCTTTCCGCGCGTTTGAGAACGCTGTTGCGCAGATCTGCCTTGGTCGGCGAAAACATTATTACAGTAGGTCCGCTTAAACTAGACATTCTGGCGCACGAAATCAAAATGTCCGACGAGCTTCTGAAACTTGCGCCCATCGATTATTCGCTACTAGAATTTTTCATGCGTAGCCCCGGTAAAGTATTTACGACAGACGAACTTCTTAACGGCGTTTGGAATTCAGAAGAGGGTGCGGGCGCCGAAAGCGTTCGAAGCGCCGTCAAACGGTTACGAAAAATCATCGGAGACAACGATAGTATCTCGCTCGACAACGTGTTCGGAGTTGGATACAAGTTGCGCTGTGCAAGCGCCGAGAAGTAGGTAATCAATTGCTGTCCCGGCTGTCACTCACGCAAAAAGGATTAATGGTGCTTTCGCTCACCTTGCTCGTACAGATGGCTTTCATTGGTTCACTCGCGGTGATGCAAAAAACCGCTGAGAAGCAAATTGAAGACGGACTGCACGGTCAATTGATTGTTAGCCACATGACTAAAGTTTCCAATCTGTGGTCCAAGATTGCAGTGGAGTCAGTGCGTGTTCTCTCTCATCCTGATTTTGAAGAATCATCAGCGTCGCAGTATGTGAAAGAAATTCACGAGGAGTTTGCCACTCTGATTCAATTACTTGAAAGCAGCCCGAGCGAACAAGCGTCGATCAAAACTCTGCAAAACGATACTGACGAAGGTTTGTCCATATTAGGAAAAGCTCGTGATGCCTGGTTCTACGGGCAAGTGAAAAAATATCACGGCTACTTGAAAGACGTCGGGCGAGTTTCAGATTTATGCACAGAAAGGTCGAACAAATTGCTCGACCAATTTACGAAAACCCAGCAAGATAACTATCGTGAACAAATTCAGTCTCGTGAACATTTGAGTCTACTGCTTTTCACTGGATTGCTGATCAATATTTCAACAGCACTAATCGTCGCTTATCTTTTTACTGCAAGCATCGCCCGCAGACTCGAGCAAATTGGAAAGAACAGCATAAGGTTAGCTAGCGGCGAGCAGCTATTACCGGCGCTGCCAGGAAGCGATGAAATTGCCAGCCTGGACAAAGAGTTTCACGCCATGGCCGGCGCGTTGAAAGAAGCAGCTCGTAAAGAACGCGCTGTTGTCGATAATGCACTCGATCTAATTTGCTCGCTTGACGCAGATTGTATGTTCCTTATGGTTAATCCTGCCTCTCAAGCGATTTTAGGATATGAACCAAAACAGCTGATTGGCGAGTTCTTCGTCAACTTCGTAATCGAAGAAGACAGACAACGAGCCAGCAGTAGCCTGCAAAGTTTAAGAGACGGAATCGCGATTGGCCCCTTTGAAAACACGATGCTGAAGTCAGATGGCGGCACAGTGAACATGCTCATTTCAGCGCATTGGTCCGATGATGACAAGTCTATGTTCTGTGTCATGCACGATATAACGCAGCGCCGCGAAATGGAACGCATGAAGCAGCAATTCATTGCCATGATTACACACGATCTGCGCAGCCCGCTGACAGCAATTGGTGGCACTCTGCAATTGCTCTCCGCTGGAATTTACAGCTCAGACAGTGACACTGGGAAAGAGCGTATTGGAGAAGCCACACAAAATACAGAGCGAATGCTCAAGCTCATTTCAGACTTGTTGGAAATGGAAAAATTCGACGCTACCACTTTGACTCTGTCAATCGGTGACATCAGCCTATCATCAGTGATTTATGAATCAATCGGATCAGTTCGGTCCTACGCAGAGCAGCAAAACATAGAATTAAAGTCTTCGGCTACGGATATAAAAGTTGAAGCCGACAAATTGAGAATGGTGCAGGTATTGGTCAACCTGCTAACCAACGCTATCAAATTTTCCGCGCCAGGAAGTGCAGTCGAGGTCAACTGCAGCGAAGTTGAGAAATTTGCGCGCATTCGAGTAATCAATAGGGGAAAAGGGATTTCGCCCGAAGAACAGGAGCTGATATTTGAGCCATTCAAGCAGGCAAAAAGAAAAGTAAGTGATACTCGACTGGAAGGCACGGGATTAGGACTAGCAATATGCAAATCGATTGTCGAAGCGCACCACGGCAAGATTGGCGTGGTCAGCGGTGATACCGGAAGCACATTCTGGGTGGAAATTCCGATCGCTGATAAAAGCAAATAAGAGACACTAATCGACTGTGCCATTCTCAGTTGCGATGTAGCAATTTGGATTGCGGTTTTTAAAATCCTTGATCGCTTTTGGCGTGAGACCGGTACACGATCTGAGCACGAGCTTTTTAAGTGCTATCGGTGCAAACGACTGCAATCCTTTATCAGTAATATTAGTGTAACTCAGATCTAGCAGAGCAAGTTTTTTCATAGTTGCAAGTGAGTGCAAGCTCTCGTCTGAAATGTTGTTTTTCCAAATCAGCAGGTCGCGCAGAACAGCGCTGTTAGATAGTTGCTTCACGCCGTGATCGGTGATCGCAGTTTCACCGAGGGCAAGATTAGTGACAGGCGATTTTGCCAGCAGTGTCAATCCGGCATCAGTAATGTGAGGATTTCGATCGAGTACAAGTTCGACGATGTGATGCTTACTCAAAATTGCGACACATTGATCAGACAAGTCGCAATTCGTCAAACGAAGCTTAGACAGATGTGGCAACCTCATCAACGTTTCCAAATCATCTGGAGTAGGTTTGATTCCGTCGATTTCGAGATCTTGCAGGTGGTCCATCGTGGCAATATCGTTTAGTGCGGCTCGGGTTATGTGCGTGTCGACAAGAACAAGTCTGGTAATTGGAAAACCTTTCAGACAATCAACGACAGTGTCGTCAGAGTTATGACTGGCTTCGAACTCTGTCAGGTCTTTGTTTGGACGACGCAGAAGCTTACGGAATAAACTGGGCTCGACGTGCCACTCAGATGCGTCAATGACTTTGTCATGCGCGAGGGATTGTATGCACTCTTTGTCGGACGCGTCTGTACTCTCTTTCGAACCGGCGCTGGACTTCTTTGAAGTACCTCCCGTCTCTTTCGAACCAGCTGGACTCTCTTTTGAACTGTCTACAACCACTGTCGGAAGGCCCGCGCTCAAAGGCGGTTGGTTGCCACCCACGACTACACTCACCACATAGGCAGCCAACGCAATCTGAAGGAATACACCCAGGATGAGCGATGCCATCCATAATGGGTTGCGCTTTTTGGCGTTGGTCGGGTTATTTTCCATTCTATTGTGATTTCCAGGCGACTGGAGGCTGTCTAATCATTCTACCCGCATGTAAACCCTGAACCTGCCCGAAAATTTGAGTTGGGCGAAAACTGATCACAACTTCGCCCAAACCTCTCGCATATATTGGCAATGTCCAAACGAGCTTCCTGCCCAAAGGGAAATCTGAAGTCAGCCCAATAAAGGGCGACATTAGATTGCACCAAATGCGGTAGCAACCAGTTTTTAGTGTTAGCGGAGAGGTAATTTACTATGCATGACTCAATCGAACGCTCAGACTCGTCACAAGATCGCAATGCTACCGATACTAGAAACACCAGCAACAAGATGTCTCGCGAAGTTGGCTACGGACCATCAGGTGACGATATGAGAAGAATGCGTGGCAATTCGACTGCCAACGATCTTCCTGGACTGACGATTGAAGATCCAGGTAACTCCGGTGACTCAGGCAAAGGCAAGCATGGTCCAGATCAACCTAGCGAAGCGGATCCGCAAGGAACGAAATCTATGGGCGAGAGACTTGGAAACATTGCTAAAGCGATTCAGGAGCACCCAGAGTTGTTCAAGCAGTTGGAGGAACGAGAACGAGAACAGCAACAACCGCAAGAAACGATCGGTAATAGCAGCGGTTTGGCTAGCAAGGATGAGCCGGAGCATATTGGTGGCAAAGGTCATAGTCGGGCTATTTAAAGCGATGCCTTGGGGGTTTGCCGGTCAATTGACCGGCGGCCCGCTGAAGCCGGCGCTTCTAGTTTACAGGACACCAGATGGCGCACCAACCAGTGGTTGTGCGCCATTTGGGGCTTCATGCTTTGTGGTGTATTTGAGTCAGGATTGAGGGGTCTTTTATTTTGGTGTCTTCGGCTAGCATTATTGTTTTGCTTAGAATAATGGACAGCACATTGTCACCTTCAAACGGCAGAAAAACTCGAGGCGATGAGTCAGAATGTCCACGAGCAGCCACAATGCAAAGATACTGATCGTTCGGCTCCATTAGAATGTTGCCACTACCCAAGTGAATTTTGTAGGTGCGTAAATCTCCGCGCACTATGAGGAACTTGCTGTCGAACGTGCATCTATCAGCGATTCGCATATATGGAATTATTTCTTCGAGCACTTGTTTGCGGCTTTGCGCAGAATTACTCAGATCTCCGAAAGAATATTGATGCCAATATTCTCGATGCCCTTGCGTCCAATTTGGATCGGTTCCTATGCTACAAACACTGATGAACAGGTCAACGTCACGCATTACTTCGGAGAATACAACCGGCATTATTTCAGTTAGTTGAACAACTCCTCTTCGTGCATAGTCGTCTGGTGCAGCATTCTTTGAGCAGCGAGTAAACCGAACCTGGTCGCTGCACACAGTCGAGTAAACGCCAGCCTCATCGCTATTGCCAGGAATTTCAACATACAGTTCTACAGTCAAATCCCACTTAGGCAGATGCAACGTCGGAGTGCTTTGAAAATCAAAACTGCCCATCAGCTGATAATGCCAGCCTCGTTGCATGCACAAATGTTGCAACTGATGCTGTTTCAGAATGTGTGAAGCAAAGCGATTAGAATAAGTCTCAGTTTGTATTTCAGCAGCAGTGAGAACATAAATCTCGCGATGGCACTGCTTGAACGGCTGAACAACTTTGTTTTGCATCAGCCAACGCCGCCAGTGCAAAACCACTTCAGGATCTGCACCGATCGGATGCCAGAGTTCAACCATTGCCATCTCATCAGGCACGAAAGACGCACCCGATTGATCGATGAATTCTCCATTAAACCAGATGCCGGCACGTCCATTAAAATTCCAGAGTAATCGGCGCGCAATGGTGGCAGTGACTGGGTGATCTAAAAGTCTTTCACGCCACTGATCGAATCGCCAGTGTCGTTGTTCTATGTAACTACGTTCAATACGATGACGCAGCCCGGGTAGCAATTTCTGCAAATCTTTTTCGATCTTTTTCAGTTCTTTGACCGCATCAGCAGAAGCGGTTTTGACCTCGGAAGGAACAGTTTGTTGCGACTTTCCGCTCGACGAGATCCACGATAACGCTGTGCTATCGGACTCCTCGATAGTCAATTGTACGTTCCATTCACCAAAAGTTCGAGTCAATTTTCCCACTTCCTGCATACCAAAATCTGGAACGCCGATGTCTTGAAGATCGTCGACACTCATACCGGATTTGGTGGCAGCATTGTTAAGCGCTTTGTCGATTTGTGTTTTGACCGAGGCATGTTTCGCTTTGGCCTGAACGCGCGTCAGCTGCGCCACCGACTCTTTTGTATTCATACTAGAAAGCGCATGCACACAAGCTGTGCCCAACTTAGGACAACGTGGACCGAAACCAGTAACTTTTTTGAATGAAGCCTCGGCGGCATCACCCAATGCGCTCGCCAATCTCTCATCGGTTCTGCCCACACAACAGTAGGCAAGCCCTTTTAATATTTCTACATTCTGTGGATGAAACACATCCGCCATGTCAGTGCCCCAACCACCAGGCAACTCGCCAGTTCGCGACCCTTTCTTGGGAATTAGCGTAAACCATTTATGAAAGTACTCTACGAAACCGTCATCTCCAACGGCGTCGACATATTCTTTCACTCGTTTCGTCCACGTCGCCGACGGGGTCGTTCCGGTTGTTCGACTGCAGTGTTCGATCAGCTCCAGCCACTTTCGTCTCAATTCAATGTCAAAAGAAGCCAGGTCAGCAATCGCCTGATCGCTCCATGCTTCCAATGCCACAATTGGTATCGGCGCCTCACCCGTCGTTGATTTCGACATGACTGCATCTAATCTATGCGTAAGCTTCTTTTCTTCGGCGGTGGCACCACTTAGCATTTCTGCCTTGAATTTTCCTACCGCAGTTACAAGTGCTTCACTAGCAGCATGGCCAGCAAGAAATTCTTCGACCTGACATACCACGCTAGTACCAGTGAAAGGAGTGGTCATATACCTGTCTGACGCACAGTTGAGTAAGGTCACGAGTTGCACTTCGTTGAGAGGCAATATGCGCTTGTTCAATTTAGTGGCAACCAACTCTAGGACGTCGAGAATTGCGTAGTCCTTTGGAGCATTCGCTTTAATCATCTCAATAATGATGATTAGAGCCTTTGCCTGACCAACCGCAGACAACTTGAATATCGGCGCGACGGAAGATAAGTGAGACAAATTGAAATTATAGTGGAACGAGAAATATTGACCCTGCGCATGCTTTTCTACATATTCCGGCGCCTCAATTGCCAGGTTTTGAAAAACAACATTCAGCTCTTGCTCAACATCTTCTGAAGCTGGCTGAGTTTCAACTGAACTCGATTTGACGTCAGCTGATTTTGGATTAGCTTGCGCAGATTTCGGTTTTGCGACAGTTGCAACCGCTCCCTGCGAGATTGATTCATTCTGTGAATCAGTACTTTTGACCGCAACACTTTTGACTATAGCACTGTCGACTGGAGCCTTTCCGCCTGAGGCATTTCCTCCAATTTCCACATAACCTTTTTTCGTCTTTTCGATCACCAGCTTGTCGTAATCAGATTTCGCCTCAGCATCTGACGAGAAGTCTTTGGTCTTTGTCTGACCACTGGTGCCAATTCGTCCCCACCAAGTCGTGACGCTGTTTCCGGATTGCTCGATTTCCCAAAATTTGAAAGCGTTACCATCTTTGCATTCGAAGCGGCGCGGCATAGTTGAACTCCTCCTTCTGGGTGAAAACTTCAGCCGCCGACGAGCGGTGTTAAACGAAGAAACGAAACTTCCGTGTTGGATTTAATAGTCACTTCTTCTTCAAGTTCACTTACTTGACTGCCATCTACAAACAAGAAAAATCCGTTTGCAGAAAATGCAGACAGGGCTCGCTCATACTCAGTATCGCAATTGCGTGGTTGAGTGCTCTTCGTCGGCTTCGATGGATTGAGAATGAGTTCCTCACCCCCCTGATGACGCGATGAACACTCGGTCGGACGCTGATTGTGACGCTCAACCTGGTCTACAACATACAGACGTATGAGGTCTTTGACCTTAATGCGCTCACCAGGCAAGTGCAATCTATATTTTTCCGAGGGCGGTTTACCTGCAATTTTGTCTTCAACTAGCACAGACGTGGTTGGCATGACATATCCCCGATTTCGGCTACAAAATGGTTGTACCCGCCGCCAGCGGCAAAAAACCGTTATAATTGCCCGGTTAACATCCGTCTGAGACAACCGCAGGTGAAAAGTGACACACGGTAACAGCGCAATCGATGTAACCAGTCCACCAAAATTTATGGAGTGCTGGAAGGGTAATCTTCAAATAGTTGGTAGGTCTATTCAGCTGCATCCCCTGTTAGTGTGCCTTTTGTTGGCATCAGCTGTCATTCACACGTTAGTACCGCTCCTTGGTGCCCTCGCTTCCATTGCAGCAACGATATCGCTAACATTCATCGAATTTACGATCATCAGAGCTGTTTGGTCCAACATACACGACGGCATACCGAATTACGTTGTAACCGATACCAGTGCTCAATGGATGATGACTGTAACAACTCTTCTCGTGAACTTGTTAACTATTCTTCTTGCGCTGCTGCTTATATTGCCTGGCGGCTGGTATCTCGTTAAGTCGTGCCTCTCATTGATGGCGGTTTGCCTTGAAAATAAAACACCAGTAGATGCGATTAAACGAAGTCACGAATTGACAAAAGGATATTTCGGAAAGGCTTTCGTAATCTGCCTTGGTGCGCCGTTTTTAATAACCTTGGCGATAGGATTGTTAATGCTCATCGCTGTTGTCATCGTTATGCTGCCAGCTAATCTGATTTCAGATAAGTTAGGGGCTGTTGTAAAAATCCCGCTGCAAATCGTACTTACATTAATGCTCTACAGTCTCGGACTGACAATGAAGCCACCACTGGTTCACTTGTATGCATTCCTTACGCAAGCCGGTTCGCAAACCACTGCCACCGATTATTCCAATGTGGGACAGTCGAGATAGTCGACATCAGTCGAAATAAGAACTTCCAATTTTAAATCCGCAGGTCTGCCGCGCCATGACGACTGGGCTCCCCCACACGGGCTCCCCAGGCATAAACAACATTGATACATCTCCGCGATAAATTGAGCTCACTGGTTCAAAAACCACAATGGCGAGTAGCAGGAGATTAGATCAATGGGCAGAGACATCGTCGCATCCGCAAAAGAGTTTGAAGACCACGCACAGAAGGGATATCTTCCAGAAAATCTTGCGAATGAATTGCACAACATGAGCGGCGCAGATCGTTTGGCGGTAGCAAAACAGATTGAGTGGGACATGAAACACCAGTTGAATGCAGCCTTACCGAAGATTGAATTTTATGACACAGGCGACCTGAAATCAGTTGAGACCTCTGGTCAATCAGGTTCTACCGCGTGGACCGATCATGTCGAGTTAGACAAAAACAGCGGCAAAGTTCGAGCCGAAGCAAAAACTGACGACACGAAGCTTTCATATGAACGCATTACGAGCACAGAACTAACTGTAAAAGACACGAACGGGAACACAACCCAGCACTACGAAACGAGCACCAGAGTGAGCGGAGTAGACGTCAAAATCAGTTCCAACAACGAAAGTTGGTCGTACGATGCGAAAAGTGGAAAAATGTTGACGCACGATCAGGCAACTTCGTATGGAAAGAAGTTGCATGAAGAATACGATGCCACAACAGGAAAAGAAAAATCAGCAGACGAAGTGAATAGCAATGGAACCGTCCATCGAACTTACGATCCAAATACGGGAAAATTAAGACAGGAAGATCTGAACAACAACGATAAATCACACGAAACGATTAAGTACAATTCAAACGGTGATAGATTGTCCAGAGAAAAGCAATACGGAGTCAACGGTTCTCAAGGAACTCGCGAGTGGGTCTACAGCCCCAGAACAGGGAAAGAAGTTTACAGCGAGTGGCGCGATCCAAACGGTAAAGTCGAAAAACACAACATTGACGAAAACGGCAAATGGACGCGAATTGAAGACTAATGCGTGGAGTGAACATGAATTCAACAACGAATCCAAATAAAGCGCTTTGGGAAAAAGGTGACTTCACTCGCATTGCAGCGAGCATGAGAGATAGCGGAGATGCTCTCGTGGAGCAACTCTGCATCACCTCTGGAATGAAGGTTCTAGATCTGGGTTGCGGTGATGGTACAACGGCTCTGCCAGCGGCGTTACGCGGCGCGGAGGTGTTGGGCGTCGACATCGCGCGAAATCTCGTCGATGCTGGAAACAGACGCGCCAGTGAATATGGCTTGGCCAACTGCAAATTTCAAGAAGGAGACGCCTGTAATCTCAGCGAACTTGGTGACGAGAGTTTCGATTTACTTGTCAGCATTTTTGGTGCGATGTTTGCGCCAAGACCGTTCGATGTAGCTAAAGAAATGGTGCGCGTGACGAAGCCAGGCGGTCGAATAGTCATGGGAAATTGGATACCCAATGATCCAACACTAGTGGCACAAATTTTGAAGACATGCTCGAACTTTCTACCGCCACCACCAGAGGGTTTTGTTAGCCCGATGATGTGGGGTATCGAAGATAATGTTGCAGAACGATTTGGCGCTTCAGGCATTCCCAGAGAAAAAATCTCATTCATCAAAGACACGTATGTATTTAACTATCCGGGGTCACCATCTGAATTAGTCACTGAGTTCAGGCAGTTCTACGGACCAACGATGAATGCATATGACGCTGCCGAAAAAGACGGTCGAGCAGATGATTTGCAGAAAGAACTGGACAACTTGTTTCACAGCCAAAATCTAAGTGGGAATACAGAGTCCACCACAATTGCCGCAAAATTCTTGCGGGTTACTGTTGCGAGAGACTAAGCCCCAGGTCGCAGAAAAAAGCACGCCTTTGAAGACGTGCCTTTTTTCGAAATCGCGACGACACTATGTCGTGACCAATCGAGGGTTCGCCGACCTGCGGTTGAGTGTTAAAACGCTGCGACCGGTATTTTGGCAGAGGCATGGTCGTCTGCGAATTGTTGCTCCTCGGTTGAACCCTTTAGCGCAGATGTAGAGGCTTCGCCACCACTAATAGTGTTCAACACTTTATCGAAATAACCAGTGCCAACTTCGCGTTGGTGACGTACGGCAGTGTAACCAATCTCCTGATTGGCGAACTCTGCTTCTTGCAAAGCAACATACGCAGGCATTCCCACTTTTGCGTATTCTTCCGCTAGTTGGAATGCGCTCAAATTGGTCGCATGCCATCCGGCAAGTGTAATGAACTGATATTTGAAGCCCATATCACCAAGTTGAGCATTGAAAGTGGCGATGGTTTCATCGTCTAAATGCTGCTTCCAGTTGAATGATGGAGAGCAGTTGTATGCCAACATCTTGCCAGGAAATTGAGCATGCACGGCGTCTGCGAATTCCTTCGCTTCTGCTAGATCTGGCTTTGAGCTTTCGAACCAAATCAAATCAGCGAAAGGCGCATAGGCTAATGCACGCGCAATAACTGGTTTGATACCACCCTGCACTCTAAAGTAGCCCTCAGGAGTTCTTTCACCAGTGATGAACTGCTTATCTAGAGGATCGATGTCGGAAGTCAGAAGCGTCGCGTCCAAAGCATCTGTTCTAGCCACAATGATCGTTGGCACTCCAAGTACATCGGCAGCCAAACGAGCTGCGGTCAAAGTGCGAATGAATTGCGATGTCGGTACGAGAACTTTGCCGCCGAGATGACCGCATTTCTTTTCGGAAGCTAACTGGTCTTCGAAGTGAACGCCGCCGGCTCCAGCTTCAATCATGCTCTTCATCAGCTCAAAGGCATGCACAGGTCCACCGAAACCAGCCTCGGCATCAGCCATGATTGGCACATACCAGTTGCGCTCTTCAACACCTTCTGATGCATCGATTTGATCTGCACGCATCAATGCATTGTTCAAACGCTTGACCAATTCTGGCACACTGTTGGATGGATAGAGACTTTGGTCTGGATATGTCTGTTTGGAAGAATTTACATCAGCAGCAACTTGCCAGCCACTCAGATAAATGGACTTCAATCCGCCGCGCACCATTTGCACGGCTTGCGATCCATTCATGGCACCAAGAGCCGTGACGAATTTTTCAGTCTTGAAGGTCTGCCAGAATCTGAGCGCGCCTTTCTTGGCTAGAGTGTGTTCGACCTGGATCGACGGCCGAAGTCGAACAACATCTTCTGCGGAATAGTTCCTGGTAATACCTTGCCACCTTGCGTCCTGTTCCCATGATTCCGTCAATTGATTGACTTGTTCGGCTCTGGTCAAATCCATGTGCTTACCTCCTAAAAGGTTCTCTGCGCATTAACTGCAATGACGACTGAGTGGACTGGCGCTCTTTGTGATGTCAATTTTGACATCGGTTACTTCGGCGCTTTTCTCAACCTGTTCGATATATTGATATATTGATTCAATCAAATCAACACATCATTTATTTAATCTTCCTGAGCCAAAAGAAATGCATATATGCAAGCGGCTAGTTGATATATTGATTAGCAATTAGATCCCCAGGTTTCATCGGGTCCTGACTTCTCCGCTAAGTGAGGCTAGAATGGTTGATACAGCAGTTATTAGCAATGGATTAGACGGCATAGTCGTAGCCGAGACTCGCATCTCCGAAGTAGATGGAGCCAAAGGCAAGCTGATCATTTGCGGTCACGATTCCGAAGAGTTGGCGTTCAATTCGACGTTTGAACAGACCTGCGCGCTGCTGTGGACGACCGGCGGCTCAGAACCAGCGTCAGAAGCAGCTCTCGAAGAGAAGTTTGGCGAAGGGCGACTTGAGGCCTACGAACTCTTAAAGAAGAATCCATTCGTGCTGCGACAAAACCATCCGATGGATGCTCTGCGCAGCGCATCGAGCCTGATGTCTAGCGGCACGCAAATCGATTGGGCTGAGTATGCACGAATAACGGCTGCTCAAGCAGTTTTCGCGGCCAATTGGTCGAGAGTGCATCGTGGGTTAGAACTAAAATCTCCTGATGCCGGCTTGAGCCACTCGGCCGACTTCCTTCGCTTGCTGAATGACAAAACTCCTTCAAAAGCAGATAGCGACGCGCTCGACATTTACTGGACTACAATTTCGGATCACGCCCTGAACGCTTCCACTTTTACGGCAAGAGTGGTGGCATCTACAGAGTCAGATAACATAAGCGCGATTGTCGCGGCAATTGGAGCACTGAAGGGTCCACTTCACGGTGGCGCACCAGGACCAGTTTTAGAAATGCTTAACGCGATCGGAAAGCCTGAGAATGCAGAAAGTTGGATTCGCAATTCCATCGATTCTGGAAAGCGCATCATGGGCATGGGTCATAGAATCTATAAAGTACGCGACCCACGCGCAGCGATTTTCGAAAAAGCAATTCGCCAGTTAGAAGCATCGGGGGCACCCGCAAGCAGACTGTCCCTCGCTCGGGCAGTGGAATCACAAGCAGAGAAAATCCTGGCTGAAAAGCATCCTGATCACCCACTCAAAGCGAACGTCGAGTTTTACACGGCGGTACTCCTCGACGCAATCCATATTCCTGATCATCTATTCAGCTCAATGTTCGCTGCCGGACGAGTCGGTGGATGGTTGGCTCACATAGCCGAACAACGCTTGCACGGGCGTTTGATCCGTCCAGCCTCTCGCTACACGGGTCCAATGCCTCGTTAAAGCACTGCCAATGCTGTGAATGAGGATTTGTCGTGTCTGATGACGACGAAAAATATCTAACTGGAGCGCAAGCCGCAGAATTTCTCGGAGTAAAATCCGCGACTTTGTACGCCTATGCAAGCCGGGGCATGATCGAATCCATGCCTGCTGAGAGTGGGCGAGAGCGTGCTTATCGGCTGACCGATCTGATCAAGCTCAGGCAGTCTGCACGCGGTTTTAAATCTCCGAAAGATCAAGAAATTCCAACTTGGACAGGGCCAGTGATCAAGTCAGCGATCACTGAGATTCGCAATGAAGGGCATCGATATCGTGGACAAGACGCTATCGATTTAGCGCGGCAAGGACATCCCTTCGAATTGGTGGCAGAGCTGCTCTGGGAAACGGATGCAAGCCAAACGGAGTGGCAAATAACCAGACCGCTTGCGCTACCAAAACAGATCAAAAATTTGGCATCTGCCGAAGTTGATTATCTGGATCTTGTCAAAGTGTTGATTGCATCTGTTGAAATTTCTGACCCTGTGACACGAAAACTGCTGGGAGATGATCTCTTCGCCACAGCCAGACGCTTAATCGTGACAATGGCTCTAACTCCGGGTCTTGGCGAGAACAGCGAGGGATATATTTCGGATGCGAAATATCCAATTGCCCAAACGTTACTTGCTTCACTTCGTGCATCGCGCTCACGCGAGAAAGCGGCAGTTGTGAATTCAGCGTTGGTGCTGTGCGCCGACCATGAATTGAACGCGTCTGCTTTAGCGGCGCGCGTTGCGGCATCTTGCGATGCCTCGCTCTATTCTTCGCTTTTGAGCGCAGTCGGAACATTCAGTGGCAGCCTGCATGGTCTCGCGAGCAGAAGAACTGAAAACATCGTCAGTAATTCAATGAAATTCAAAAGCACCAATGCCTGGCTGAAAGACTATCTGAAACACAGTGAGACGATCCCCGGATTCGGCACAGAACTGTACGAGCATGGAGATCCACGCGCGCGATTTTTGCTAGACGCCGCGCAATCGATCGCCAATAAAAATTCCAATCTCAATCGGCTTTTCGAAATCGTGGAATCAGTCGGAGAGCAAATTGGCATCAAACCCAATCTTGATATTGGACTGGCCGCGATTACATACGCGCTGTCTCTGCCACCAGGATCAGGCTCAACACTTTTCGCCGTAAGCCGCACCGCAGGCTGGATCGCGCACGCATTCGAACAACGCGCATATGGCGGCGTAATTAGACCGCGAGCAAAATATATCGGCAAGACAACGAAAGACTAAACCTTCTCAATAGACTTCCAAACTAGACTTCTAAAGTAAGGTTGTAAAACCAAATCGTTCCGAAAAGTGATACAGTACGCTTCTCTGAAGAGGACTCTGTATGAACCAGAAGCAGACACACATACTGATCGCGCTTGGGCTTGCACTCCTGTCGCAAAGTACTTGTGAATCGGCGTATGCCAAAGCGAAAGCCACTAAAGCCGTCAACGAAAATATCAAGAGCAGCTCCGCGGAGCAGCAAGAAATCGCAGTTCGGAATGTGCTCATTGCCCTTGAAAAGGCTTTATCTTCTAAAGGCGAAGGTGCGGGTTTGCTCTTCGCTGAAAACGCGTTGCACATCGATCAAGCTGGCGAAGAAATTCGAGGACGTGCAGCGCTGCAGGCACGATTTGACGAACAACTAAAAACATCGGCGGCGGCAATCGGGTTACATCCTGAAAGCATAACGTTCCCAGCGGAGAATGTCGCATTGGTTGTCGGCGAAGTTAGTCGCAAGCAAGAAGAAACATATTTACCAACAACACGCTTCTCTATGGTAATGGTTAAAATTACTGGCTCGTGGCTGATCAACCAGGTAACAGAAACAGCTATGCAAGCGGCTCAAATGGAAAGTCGACTGCAACAATTAGACTGGCTCATCGGCACCTGGTCAACAGATAAATCTGATTCTTCCGCAGAGATGAAAGTTGAATGGTCACCTCAGGGAAAAAAATTCATCACCTCAAAATACACTCTGAACAAAACCGGAAAATCTCCACAAATCGACAGTCATGTTATCGGTTGGGATCCACAGCGACGCTGCATAGTCTCATGGCACTTTGACAGCAACGGTGGCTTCGGTACAGGCATCTGGAGTAAACAACCGAATGAGAACACATGGAAAGTTGATTTCACGGGAGTAGCTGGAGATGGCAGCAACATGACCGCAAATAATACGTTCTCGCAGAAGTCCACTGACGAATTCGTCTGGCAATCGACTCATCGAAGTTTAGATGGCGTTGCGATTGCCGATACCGATCCGATTACCGTGCGAAGAATCAAACTTTAAGGCAAGCCGCATGAAGACGTTACACTTGACACTTAAGGCGACAGTGCTTGTTGTGGTCATGCACGGTGCGACCATCGTGCAGTGCTTCGGACAGAGTGGCTATTCTAACTATGGTGGCTTTCAATCCTACACCAATAGCGGTGGCAGGAATTACAACACAGGCATGGTTGGTCGCGCACCAAACTATGCCTATAACAACACCGGTTTCGCGGGTGTAAGCCAGACTTCGTCAGGCAGATCATATTCCATGACGAACTCTAGCAATGCAGCACGGGCACTTGGTCAAAAAGTCAACAATGTCATGTCGGCGATGCTACCAGCTGCGGTGCAAGCGCAACAGATGATGGGTCAATCAGCATCGATGAGTGGTGGAATGCTTCCCAGCTCTCCCAGGCAAGAACTGATGCGCACGTTTTTCGAGGGCGGGTCGCCTCAATTTTCTGGTTCAAATTACTCCAACACGCAGAACACTGACACTTCCAGTGCGACAAGCACCGCTTATTCCAACTATCAACGCGCAGAAAACGAAGCGACAAAAGCTCGCAACGCGGCACAACGAACGCGCTCGTACGATAAGGACCAATGGCATCGAAAAAATAGTGCCAGCCAGGCTGAATATGCAGCAAACAATGCCAACTATGCGGCTCAACGGGCCGAGTCAGCTGCGTATTCAGGAGACTCGCAGGCTCGAGGTTATGCCAGCCAGGCACGCGCCGCAGCCAACCGAGCCAGAGCAGACGCGAACCGGGCCCGCTACAACGCCGATACCATGAGCTAATCGCTCGATACCATGAGCTAATCCAGTTCTCAGACAAAGATCGGGGTTCTCGGGTATATTTGAGCGGTTGGCGCGGCTTACTAGTTTTCGTGGTGAACGATATCTACTCCTCGAAATTGTTTGGATCAAAAAGTGTTTTCGATTGCTTTACGGCAGTCGCCCTTGCGTTCACTGTAACCACTACTTCTTTATGCTGCTCGCCCCGAGCGACCTGTAGCGAACAAACGAGCATCGCCGCAGTTGGCAGCGCTTTAACCAACAGCGCTTCGACGCCTCCTGAAGCCAGAAGTAATCTAGTAGATCGGCCGAAGCGAGAATTATTCGCTTCGATGAATATGGATTCTCTGGATTTTTCCACCAGAGAATTGTCAGAGCAACTCGAGATTTATCCGATGTTGCAAGAGCTCTATCAAGCAAAGAACACTAGCGAACAACGAAAGAGTTTGTTGAGGCAAAAAATTCAAGAAACGATTTTGGAAAGTTACTTCGATGCAGAAAGTGTAAAAGCTGAAGCAGATAGAGAAGAGCTGCGGTTGTCGCTTGTAAGAGAATCACTTATTTCGCGACGCGACCGGAATGTGGAAATAAACAACGCCGGCAACTTTATTCTTTCAGGCACATTGAACACGGTTGGTGCAGCACTTGGTTTTCCGAAAAGTGCAAATCCATTTTCAGGTAACTTAAATCAGCTGCTCGGTGGAGTGGTATCAACAGGCATGTCGATGTACGCGTTGAAACAAAACGCAGGAGGAAAAACGGCAGGCAAAGGTGCTCCGACTATCTTGGCTGAATTATTCGGGCGGCCGACTGATTTCAGAACGACCTATCCCGAAAGTGTCTGGCGATTCTTGCATGGCAAATCGCTGGATGTTCCAGAGAAAACTCGATTGCAACTCCTGGAAGAAGGGTGGATCAGTCGCCACTATCTAGAGCCACACGGTTCAGCGCTTGAAAAAACAAAAATTGATGCAGTATGCGGAAAGCCTGGAATACGAATGTCGATCAATGACATAAGCGATCAAATTAGTATGATTTCGGAAATTGAGGGCGTTACAGAGTTGATGGATCACCACTTACGAGATCTACTTCGGATGATCGATTCGGACTTGAACATTTAGCACGCGTCTATGCTGAGCAAGTTCATAATTCAAAAACGACCAATGGTATCAATGAAGATGCTCACCAAAAAATTTTAGAATTCGCGCTTGCGTATCAGTGGCAGAAGGTCCATGGTGTCCCATTCCCACGCGATTGACGATCCACCCAGCAAATCCATGATGGTCATTTAGAAATCCATGACTGGCGTTTGGATATTCCTTGACGTCGTGCGGAACATTCGCGCGTTCGAGAGCATTCTCCAATTTCGCAGCGGCACCAGGTAATGTCGGGTCAACTGCACCGAAGCTACCGATAACTGGGCATGCGCCTTTCAGAACCGGATCAAGATCTTCTGGCATACGACCGTAGTTGATACTAGATGCGGAAAACCCGCGTTGGGCAGTCAGAAGCGCAAATGATCCACCCATACAAAATCCGATCACCCCGACTTTTCCTGTGCAATTTTTGCGTGCAGCTAAATTCGTTCGCATTGCCTCAATGTCTTCAAACGAAGGTCCGCTCTGACTCACAATATCTTGAAAAACACTTCGAATGCACATGAGTTTATTGCCCCAGGAAAAGAGATCTGGAGCAATTGCAATGTAGCCAGAAGAGGCAAACCAATCAACGTGATTGCGACAATCACCCGACATTCCAAAGATATCGTGAAGAACAACTACACCCGGCCACGGCCCGCTGCCTTCTGGTTCTTTTAAGTAAGCGTGAAGATGGTGTTGCGCGGAGTCGACTTCGATTTCAGCCATACGAGCCTCTGAAGATTTCCTGAAGTTGATCTCTGGTATGGCAAGATATTACCATCATCGGACCAAATCCAGGTTGTCAGCACGACGCGACCGTTTCGGGTCATCCGTTCGGCACAACAATCAAACTTGTTATAAGATACGTCCTGACATGGAGGAAGGATTGTGCAGAAACAGCTGCAGCAGATTATCGACAACATAGATGCGGGACTCACCGGCGATGATACAAAAGACGTCGAGTATCTTCACAACTGCGCCGAGAAATACAAAGACGAAGCGCACCAGATGGAAATTCGTCGCCACATTGGTCGCCATCTAGCAAAACGATTGAGTGATGAGCAGCAAAAAGAATTTAGTGCTGCGTATCAATCTGACTTAAATCGCATGAAGCAGACGCTGGGCGAAGCTCTCATGCTAATTAAGGCGAAAGACATTCCAGCTGCTGAAAAACTTTTGGCAGACAATGGACTTTCTGACGGCATGTATGAAAACGTAATGAACGATGATACGGTGACTACATATCTTGAATTCGAAAATCCCGTCGAAGAGGCATACTACAAAGTCAAATTCCAACCCGAAAAACGTATCATGGACGTTGGTTTGCCGTTTCGGACGTCCTATCAACTGGCGGCTTTCATTGCGGTTGAGAACAAAGAATTGGACCGCGCTCTGCGCATTCTCGACACAGGCATCAAGCGATGCCCGTTCGCAGCCGATCTAATTTTTGAGCGCGGCGAAGTTTATAAAATGCAGAATCGACTTCCAGAATTGTATAAAACGATGACGGAGAACTCTTCTTACTTTTACCGCAGAGGCGACATTGCGCACTATTTTCGCAACATCGGCTGGTACTTCAGTAGCGAAAAAGATTGGGATGCAGCGATTTGCTGTTACGCCACGAGCGCGATGTGGAAATCGCACCCAATGGTGAACAACGAACTCACTTACATAGAGCAAGAAAGCAAACGTCCTTTTGATGACATAAACAATCTCATTCAGGACCCTGAACAATGGAAAGCAGTTCTCGCAAAACATTCGCTCAACATCATTCCGGTAGATCCGTTGTGGTTAGAGCTTTTTATGTACGTAGGCGAACAAGCAGAGACAGCCGGGCAATTCGCTTACGCAGCAAACTGCTATCACTTGCACCACGATCTAACAGAGAGTGCGGAGTCCAAGGCGCGCCTGGAAGCATGCGTTGCGAAACTTCCTAATACCTGATCGAGAGCTAACTTGATTCAGTCGATTCCGAGTCCCAGTCTTGAATCTGCTCGATTAAACTGATGAAGCCTGCGACCGATTCCGCAGAAGCAATTTCCGCCGCTTTATTCATGCAAGCTTTCGCCTCGTTGAATTTGGAGCGCAGCGTATTGATTCGACCTAAACCAATCCAGGCGTTTGCGTAATGTGGATTGATCTTGATTGCATCAGCAAAGTGTTCTTCTGCCGGTGTAAGGTCCCCGCTTCTCAAATAGATGTGACCAACGTTACTGTAAGGCCATTCAAACTCTGGGTACTTTTCAATTAGCCCCAGAAATATTTTCTTAGCGGCACGCGGATCAGACTCCATCAAGTTGAAGCCTTGAATATTCAACTGTTCAGCCATCAACGGAACTGGATAGCGAGGCACGGTTGTGCGCAAATATTGCAGCGCTGACGTGCCAGTAATTCCCTCTTTGTCCATATCGATGGCTCGTTTAAGTGCTTCACGAGCCAATTCAGTCCAGCCACACGTTCTATATTTCTTTCCGAGCTCAAAATACTCTTCGGCGCTTAGTCCCTTAGGAACATTCCGCGGTGGTAGTGGAGCATCATAAGCCTCGCCAATTGAACTCGCCGCAGTTTTCGCAAGCTGATCTAGAACCTCGTCAGACACTGCGCCACGCAACGGCTCCAGCGCCGCCATCAGTTTTTCCGATAAGCCCGCGCGGTCGGTCTTCGCATCTTCAGCGATTTTCATAAGCTTCAAAGCAAAGTCTTTACCAGCGTCGGCACTTAGAGAGAATTTCTCGTCGACACTCAAGTCATTAAATTGTGGATCGCCAAACTTTATTGACGGCGACAATCGATCGTTTGCTTGCGTAGCGAGATCAGTTCGGCCCATCAAAATGTAGAGAACCGAAAGCCGACGATATTCTTGTTCGGATAGTCCATCAGGCAGGACAAGCGGTGGAATCTTGATCATGCGATCCTTCTGGAGCTAGCAACGCCTAACGCTACCTTATTGTCGCAGAAATTTATAAGGATTTTGAAGGCGATTGTAGATCCAATTCCCAGGTTTGCGCCACCAGATCATGACCAAAACTGTGGTGTTTTTCTTCATCAATAAGATGAAAGCCTGCTCGCTCGTAAATTCTTCTTGCTCGATGAAGAATATCATTAGTCCAAAGTGTGATTTTCTTGTATCCAACTAGACGTGCAAAATTGATGCACTCTTCTACCAGGCGATTTCCAACACCTAAACCTCGCGCCGACGGCTCGACGAGCAAGAGTCGAAGTTTCGCAACAGCTCGCGATTGTTTGACCAGAAATACGGAGCCAATTATTTCGGAATTCTTTTCGGCGATCCAACATCGCTCCCGATCTGCATCGAAGTTTCTAAGAAATTTGGCGACTATTTCTGCAACGAGAGCTTCGAATTCTGAATTCCATCCATATTCTTGTCCATACAAAGCGCCGTGTCGATGAACGACCCAGCCCATGTCGCCGGGCTGATGAGTTCGCAATATGTAAGGAGAGGCTTGATTGCTTGAAACATCGAGAACAGACTCGATAGTCTTCATCGCGTTTAAAAGTCGCTTTTGCTCAGACTCGGAAATATTTTTCAGCATCTGGTCGATTTGATCGCGGGAGCACGATTCAAGTCTTGCCACCTCAGATTGACCACGTTTAGTTAGCCGAATCAAAATTTGTCGACCGTCACTTTCAGAGGCTTTGCGTTCCAGAAATTTCTGCTCTTCGAAATTCGCAAGAATTCGACTTAAATAACCAGCGTCCAAACCGAGGTCTCGTCCCAATTCCTTGGCAGTTGGTTGTGTGCGATGAGCCAGTTCATATAGCACGCGCACTTCGCTCAGAGAATAGCCGCTGTTCAGCAGACTCTCTTGCAGAACACCGATCTGTTTCGTGTAGAATCGGTTGAAATGGCGAACGGAATCAGTTCGCGCAGAACGGTCGCGCAAGTTAATTGTCATCGTAAAACCCTCTGGATGACAATTATTACCACATCAATTGACTTTGTCAACGGAATTAGTTGACAAAGTCAACTAATTTGCCTTGTGTCATTTTAATACCCGGCACAAGCCCAGACTGTGTTTAACGTAATACTTCTGGTGATATTCTTCGGCGCGCCAGAATGTGTGAGCCGGTTCGATACGCACCTGCATTTTCTTTCCCGTTTCTTTTTCGTATTCGGCAACTGCGGCGTTTACTTCTGGAATCTCAGATTCCTTTTCGTAAAATATTCCAGATCTATATTGACCAGTCGATAGATATCCCACCAACCCAGATGCCAAATACTCTTTGACGATCTGCTTGTAAGAAGCCTTAGTCAAGTCAAAAGTGACTTTGACAGCTTCAGCGTGACCCGTTCCACCCGAGCAGACCTGCTCGTAAGAAGGATTTTGAGCTGTGCCGCCGGTGTAACCAACCACGGTGCCAGTTACGCCGTTGAGCTTGCTCAGGGCATCCTCCACGCCCCAGAATCAGCCAGCGCCAATGATAATGGTGCCTGCGTGAGGAGGCGGTGCTTGATCTGAAATAACAGGTAATCCGAACACGGCTAATACCACCAATGCGACAACTACACCGAGAATTATTTGTTGCATCACTTGCTCCAAAACTTGAATGACAGCGGAACGCCTTCAACCTTAGACTTCTCGCTCAGTTTTCATTCTATAACGAGGGCGTGAAATCCGTATGGAGCTTGGAACTACTGATGGCTTGCAGCGTTCACAATCAAGGGCGCATCAGACTTCACTATATCTTGAACCGTGTGATCGACGAAGGTGAAGACCTTTTTGCTTCCATCTTTCAGTGTGAAAACAACTTGTTGATTTTTCAATGTAAAACTCAAGCTGGCGCCATTATCGGTTGTGATAACAAAACCTGATTGATCTGGTGCCTCAACCATTTTTATGCCATCACCATAGTCGGTATGCTTGGCATGAGTATGATGCGCACGTGTTTCACTGAAAGATGGAAGAGCGCCCATAGTAAAAATAGAAATCGCAATTGCGACAACAGTAAAGTGTTTTCCCAGATAACTCGTATGGAACCTCATTTTAGAAGCAACCCAATTTATGTACGCGCAGAAGGCTCGCTCAAGTGCTAGACCCGCTGCTGCGCTCAAGTTCGGTGATATTACGTAGTAATTTGGTCTGTTTGCACAGAATACTGCGCGTTTGTTAAATAGTCGTTAACACGTTCAACGCCCGAATATTGCCAGTTGCATCGATAATTCGAATTTGTTACCCGACTCTTCAAGTTAACCACTCCGATACGGCAGAGCGGTGACATAGAAATTAAACCACTAAAGCGGACGCCATCCAAGACACGCAGGATAGTCTGAGCAACCGTAAACTGTTTGTCCTGATTTGGGACCTTTTGTCACCGTGCGCTGAACCATCCCTTGCCCACACTTCGGACACGACACTGGGGCAAAGGGCTTGCCCGCACGAGCCTGCTTTGACTTCTTTGGCGCTAGTGCGGGCGCTGGGCGTACAGGCGCTGCCGTGGCGCTACGCGTCGCGCCGGAGCCGCTGCGCGCACTCGGTGACGGTGGATTGTTAGCTGGTGCAGAACTGATTCCGGCAGCCTGGTTAGTGGATGCCTGTGCACTGCCTGCAGTACCAGAATTAAAGTGCGCATTGATATTCAAATAATCAGTGTCTTTAGGTCTAGTCTTCGGAATTGAAATTCCAAGGTAGGCAAGATCGTCTTTATCGCGGCGGAACTCTGAGTAGGCATGCGCGACTATTGGATCTTCTTTCTTTTCGCGGGCGCTGATTGCATACACGGCCTGAGCCAAATCTGTTGGACCAGAAGTGAGTGTCTTGCGGAATTCACTACCCTTCTGATCGATTTCGAATTGAATCTTCTGTAACTCCTGTTGATCGTAATCGTTCGGTTTTTGATCGTATACAAATGATTTCTCTAAACTCTTGCGCCATTCAAGCAGTGGAACGGAATTGTTTGCGCCAAATCCTGGCACTTGCAAAACCTTCTCTTCCGTGACGTCCAGCGCGGTTTCAATACCGTACGAAGCAAGAGCAGTTTGACGCGCCAATCCGACATGGCGAATCTTCGCTTTTCTTATTTCCTGGCTTTCCAGGTATTTGATCATTTGAATGCCATGACGCTTAGTTTGATACAACGAAATTTTCAAATGTTTTTCTCTGTCGAGATTTTCCATTTGTTTCTTAGCGTCAGCAAGTGATGACTTAACAGCAAGCGCTTGAGTGATGCCACCTCTCGTGCGCCAGGCCTCAATCGATTTTTCAAATTGCTCTTTTGAATGGAAGTATTTTTCGATGAAAAACTTTTCGGAGCTAATTTTATTGAACAATAATTTCTTGATGGCGAAGCAAATTATCGCGCCCCAAATGAACCACATCTTTGGCAAAGCAAAACCGACTACCGCAGCCAAAATCAGCGAAGCAACACCAATCGCCCTAGACTGATAAATTTGGAGTTTAGCTTTCTTCGCTTCTGCACTTGGAACGTATTTGACCGTCGGCACAACCGGTTGCAATTGAGAAGGATGCGGCAAAACGACTTTTTCGATCGCAGCCCAAGCCATTCCCAAACTAAACGAAGCAGCGCCTGGATCGAATGTTCCGACACCACGATTGAGGAAGTTCGGCAAGAACAGCAACATGCCGAGCTTGTTTTCCATTCGGCACCAGGGACACTCGGCTGCAGCTTGCGGATACCAGTGCAGATTGTCGGCATCGCATTGAGTAACCGCTGATTCCAAATTAACCAGAATATTGATCCAGGTTTCTGCGGTCGGGCGACGTTCTGCATTCGGATTGAATGCTTGTTCAAAAGCATCCGCCACTTCACGCGGAAAATCAGCGAGAGAAGCTGCTCCTGGTGGGCGAGTCATGCCAACATCGCGCATTCTCGAATAAACGAAGCGATGTTCGAATATCGCACGCTCCATCGGCATATCGCCTTTCGCGAAGGCTCCGACGAATGGATGTCGTCCCATGAACAACAACTGAAAAATTACAACCGCCAGACCGAACGCGTCGTGATTTGCTGTTCGTACCACTCCAGATAATTTCTTGCCTTGCAGTTCTGGTGGCGTGTACTCAGGCACTCCAACACGACAGAGGAATTTGTTGGCACCGTCGATAATCTGAAAACTATCCGCATCGATAAGAGCAACTTTTGCTTCATCAGAAATGAGAATTCCAGAGTGATTGATATCGCCAATCACGCACCCGGTTCTGTGCACTGATGCCACCGCGCGGCTAACATTAGCGGCGGTGCGGATCAAAAATCTGTAATCGGCTTTAGGGAAGTGCTTCTTTCTGGCACCCGGCGAATAAAGCTCGAAAAGCGGCTTGTGGCCAGTAACACGTTTCATGACGAAGCCAGCAAATCGCCCATCACTGTGACGGGCGATTGCCAACGGGAAGGCGACCCAACTTGATTGTTGAGCAATTTTGCGATTGACGATCGACAAAATTTTCGCTTCACGCTGTTGGGTGTCAGTTGACGTGTAAACCTTCAGTGCGCGGTCGTCGTTTTCCAACGCGAATACTTCGCCCTCGCCACCGCGTCCGAGACGCTTACCGAGTTGAACATTTACTCCATCTACAATTAATGATGTCATTGGCGGTGCACCGCCAAAATCAATGTCTTGTCATCGTCGGTTCGAGAATTAACAGCATCGCTGTTCAAATAAGTGCCCAGTTGCTGAGAAAGTTTTTGATCGAATCCTTCAGCGTCCGTCGAAATTACCGGACGAATCATTCCATCGAAAAAAGGTTTAAATGGCTTCTGCGCCGCCATGTCTAACGCCAACCGCTCAACACCGTCCGAGAATATAGCCAGTGCAGTAACCGGTGTACTTAGCCTGGATATATTCAGTTTGGGCTCAGGATCGTCTGTAAGAAAAAACGTGGACGATGCATATTGCCCCTGGCTCGGCCAACTTAGTGCCGTCCATTCATTCGTTTCACCGCAATGAGCGACTGCACTTCCGTCACCGATGTGTGCAACTAGAGTATTGTCGCCCGTCGATATCATCAGAATTACAGTGGCGGCAAAATCTCTCGGTCTCAAACAACGAAGTTCTGCAGCTTGCGAAATTCGTTCACGCGCCGCATAGATCCAATCCCACAAGTTGTCATCAGACGGGAGTTCTGACTGTGAAAAGTCGAATTGTCTCGCCTGAGTGACCAGCGTGCGACAAATCAGCGAGGCGCCCTCGCCGCCCATTTGTGCGCTACCGGCACCATCCGAGACGACGGCAATAAGTGCCTTACCGCCATTGGCACCATATGAGCAGCTGAACGCGTCTTGACGCCGAACGTTCTTTGCAACGTGAGACGTCCCACGACAAGATGCAGCTGCCCATGTCCAGCTATTCATTTTTCAATTAGACAACTACCGCCCAGCCGTTTGGTGCAACAGGATTTGCCAATGGAACGGCTTCACCTGGATTCGATCTAGAAACTGAACTCAATGAAGTCGAGAGCCAGGCGAAGAGATCCTTGAACGCTAATCCCTTGAGCATCAACGGAGTGCGAACTGACAGCTTTGCCAGAATGTCCATGTTCGCAGGCTCAACGCCAGCTGCGTAGAACATGAACTCCTTCTTGTCTTCACCCATGCGAATCAATTCTGCAGCTCGTCCCCAACTATCAGACGGTGCACCATCGGTGATGAGGAATATCCAAGGTCTATAGTAAGCAACTCCGTTGGATTTATAAAGCTCTTTTCGTTCTCTAAGTAGTTCGATGCCGCGCTCGATCGCCGCACCCATTGGCGTTAATCCATCAGCTTTGAGAGCCATTGGATGAAAATCTGCGACGGAAGTGAACTCATTGTGCACTCGAACTTGAGGACCGTATGAAACGATCGCAATTTCCACTCGTTTTGCAGCCAAACTATCTTCATTCAATTCTTGGCGGAACAATTGCAACGCATGATTGAGCTGTATCAGCTTATCGCCAGTCATCGAACCGGACGTGTCGAGCAGCAATAAACATGGACAACGAGGCTCAGGATTTTCAGCGAATTCAACGCCACCGAAAGGCACTTGTTCAAAACTATTTTCAGACACGTCGATTTCTCCCCAAATTACTTGAGACGTAGCATAACAATAGCACGAAAAGCGCTTGTAGTCCGGTTACTAGAGTCTCATTAAATTTGGCCGAGTCACCATATTTGATATCGCAGTGGATGAAGGCGGATAACCAAACGGGTGTTGCGATATATGCAATGGATACAACGGTGGTGGCAAGTTATCAGACTATTTTTTTAGAGACGCACATTAGTTAAATCATTAACGGACACAATCGCGGAACTAATCTCGAGTTAATCAATCGCGGAGCTAATCGATTGCGAAGTTAATCAACTGCGAAGCTAATCAACCGCGAAGCTAATCAACCGCGAAGTTAATCATCAGCGAAGTATCGACTGCGAGGTCAACTAATTTGACTTATCAGAAAAAAACCGGGGTAAATCCGGTGTCCAACCGAGCCAATAGAAGATAAATTATTCAACGCCAGAGCTTTTTCTGGCTCAGGAATCACTTACTAACAACTTCGAATTAAAAGCTAGAACCTTTTCTGGCTTGGAATCACTTTACTAACAATTTTGAACTCAAAGCCAGAACTTTCTCTGGCTCGGAATCACTTACCAAAACTGCGGGCAGCGGAGATTTGATGTCTTCTAAATCCGCACGTGCAATCTCGGCACCGCTGCTGGTGCCATATCAAACTTCGCCTCAAGAGGTCTACCTATGCGCGTTCCTAAACTAGTCATATTCTTAATGATGCTCGGTGCAGCGATAGTGTCCTATATCGTTGTAGCTATCCATTCTGAAATCGAAATGTTCCACATGTTTGATCAGTCAGACAAACATACCGAAACAGCTTCGACTGCGCCCGCAGGCGAATCTTCTGAGGGCACAGCAGATCAATCAACTCACAGCGAAACGGATTCGCCAAATTCGACAGAAACCTCGTCTGAATCTGGTGATAAAAAAGACTCGGAATCGACTGAAGAAAACAGTTCCGAAGATAGTTCAGACACGACCTCAGATGCCGATACGGAATCAAGCTCGGAATTCTTGTCGGCAGTGGCTCCCGAGTCTTCTTCAGCATCTGCTGCAGTATCAGCAAATGTCGACCCCACTTACTCGAAACTCATTGCTCCAACAATTAAAATCAAAAACGGAATGCGCCCAAGACTAGACGTCGCATTCTGCATAGACACGACATCCTCAATGCAAGGAGAGATCGATACAGTTAAAGCCAAAGTCAAATCGATGGTCGAAAAAATCGGACAGAGCAAACAACGTCCGATTGTCAGAGTTGGCTTGGTCGCATATCGCGACAACGCCGATGAATATGTCACCAAAGTTTTTCCGTTTTCAGAAAACATCAATGCAGTAGTGCGTTCAATTTCCGATTTAGCGGCAGAGGGTGGAGGTGATGGACCAGAAGCAGTTGACCAGGGTTTGCATTCGGCTATCAATGATCTACAGTGGGACAATTCCAAGAAAACTGCGAAATTACTTTTCCTAATTGGTGACGCACCACCACATGACTCTAACTCAAAATTCGACTGGAAAGCAGAATCGCAGAATGCTGTCGCGCACGGAATACATATCAATGCAATCGGCTGCGACACCTTGGAAGGATATTCCGAAAACGGCATCAATATTTTCAAACAAATTGCACTTCGCACTAACGGAAACTATGAACCGCTCTCGTATCATCAACAGATTGTCGACACCAAAGGCAATGCCGCCACACTCATCACATCTGGTGGCAAATCTTACGTTATGAAATCGACGGATAAAGAAGCTTGGAAAACAGATATAAACACGCTCGTAGCAAAAGGTGATGCCGCACCATCATTACAAGGTGCAACGAACGGCACCATCGGAGTGCAGGGCAGTGACGCGACTTACGTAACCGGTGTAAATACAGCGGGAACAGTAAGATCTGACAACAACTTAGACTCTGTCATGCTCCAGGGTGCACAATCAGTGATGAGTAAAGTCGGCTTCTGAGATGCCTACCTGGACCCAGCGGCAGGAGGCTGTTGATTCTGTGAATAAGAATTTGGAGTATATGAGGATGAATTCGCATTTGAATTTGAACTCGAAGGCGAATTGGAAGTCGAGCCTGGAGTGGAGTTGGCTGGCAACGAAGTTTTCGCAATTTCTTTCTGCGTTGAACCGTTGGCCATCTCATCCGCAATCATCTGCTTCAGTTCCACCCGCAATGAAGTTGCAATTGCTTCGCTATCGCCTTGCTCCATCTTATTTTCCAGGAGCGAAGACAACTTATCGGCCGGCAGCATCGCCAAAAGTTCGTCATCGAATTTTGCCAATTCCTGCATCAAGCGCTTCTTCTTTTTGACTTTGTTGCGCAGCGGATTCCCCTGATTCGAATCCTTTTCTTTGACAATCGTCAGGTTGGTCAATATCTTCTTATCGACAAGATTCTGCGTGGCTTGCATCGCATCAGATTTAGATGGCAATAAATTCGACGCACCCTTTTCCATAATTTGCGAAAAGTTGAAATCAGCTTTCTGATCTTTGTCAGAAATCTTCTGCTTTTCACTGGTGTCATCCAAGGGCGGCTTAATGGCAAGCACCTGCTCAGTAGGAACGGGATCTCGAGACGAGGGCAATCGCTTTCGCAAGGGTATTGAAAGAATAGGGATGTGTCAGTGGGGAAAATACGAAGGCGTAGCCGCTAAATGGAGATACGACTTGAAGGACATTGAAGTGGACGATGAAGTAAAAGCCAAACTGAAGATGATGCGTCAAGCTCATGAATTGGTTAATGAGGTTCTTAACCGGTTCGTAGTCGAGAACGACTTGCTCTTGCTGGATGACGAAATGATTGAACGATTTCTTGCGCAAACAGCGGATATAGAACTCGACGAGGCTAGCAGACTGATCAGCCTTGCGGGTCGCTGCGGGGAAAGCTGGGAACGACTCAGCAAGGTCTACAGGTACATGGTCACTGTGCTTCAAGACAACCATTCGTACAATCTCTGGATTACTAGTGGCTTAGCAATGATGTCCAACAAAGAAGCGAACCTGGACTATCGCAGCCAAATTGCCGACGGCGTTGAGAAATTGATTAAAGAATCGAGCGAGGTTTATGACGACACTTGGGCCGCTTGCTTCTGGGGAGAATTTTACTTTAAGCATCCCAGGCGCGATGACACAGATCTTAAATGGTTGCAGCAAGCGAAGAAATGGATGGAAATTTCGCTTGAGCAACTGAAATCCTCCGGTGAATGTGGACCGCACGAATACGCCAGGTTGGGGGATGTCTACCGAGGGCTCGGCAAGTTGCCTGATGCAGCCCGCTTTTACCGTGAAGCCCTGTCCTACAATTCCAAGGGATGCTGCGAAGACAGTTATCCGGACAATATCAAAGCAAAGTTGGCATTGTGTGGTGACGTCTGATTTAAGGTCATCCAAACGCGCGCAAGATTTTGATTGCATCAATGAAGTGATACCACATGCAGTGACACTCCGGCACTCTCATCGCACAGTCACTGCGCCCGTGGGCGTACCAGATTGCAAAGACTTGCTTAGTATCCGGGCACCTGTCGGACTCCATGCTTTACCCTTATATCTTCAATCACTGTTGCAAGGAGCACTTTCATGCGCCATCCCGACGTTCCCGAATCACTTGAAGGCTGGTGGATTCTTCACCGCATGTTCGCATTCGACCGCCTGGCTTGGGATGAGCTTCCGGAAGACCAGCGAAAAGAAATCGTTCGACAGGCGACAGCCGCGTTTGAACCGCTGAAAACCGGTCAGGATACCGATGTCAGCCTGGCACAGATGATCGGACACAAAGCAGATTTGATGCTAACGCACTACAGCAAGACCTTTGAGGGCTTGTCTCACGCTCAGACAGTTGTCGACAAGTTGCGACTTTCCGAGTATTTAACCCCCTCCACATCATACGTATCGGTGCTTGAATTGGGCTTGTACGACGCCACAGGCAAGATTCACGCAGCATTGGCTGAGAAGGGTCTGAAGCCAAATTCCCAAGAATGGATTACTGAGTTCGACGAGATGGTTCAGGCTCAGCAGCACGTTCCCCACAACTCCGGACGCCTCTGGGCGAGAGTGCCTCAGCGCCGCTTCGTCTGCTTCTACCCTATGGACAAGAAGCGCGGAGAAGACGTCAATTGGTACATGTTGCCATTCGCAGATCGCTCGCGCTTGATGCTCGATCACGGCAAAATTGGACGCACATATCACGGGCAAGTAACCCAGGTAATCTCAGGATCCATCGGCTTCGACAATTTCGAATGGGGTGTTGACCTCTACGCAGACGACCCAATGGTCTTCAAAAAACTTATCTACGAAATGCGCTTTGATGAGGCCAGTGCTAAGTATGGACACTTCGGCGACTTCTACGCAGGAGTGCAATTCTCACTCGATCAATTGCAAACCGCTCTTGATGGAACCGCTGTGCCAGCGCTAAACGTGCTGCAACCTGCATAATCCGACACGATTTAATCCGAAATTGTAATTTGGCTACTATACAGGCGACCAAACTTCCATTAGTGTGAGAGTGCCCAATTTTATAGCCCTCTAGCCGTACCTGCACGGCTGGTTTCAGAGCTCATTTGCGAAGCTCAACATACTGCACAGCCACTGCTGCTGCTGCGGAAGATCACGTGTGCCCACACCAAATTCGGAATTACTAAAGATGAAAATGATTCTTTTTGCGGCGTTGTTTATCTCGACCTCAGCCCTCATGTGCGCCCCGTCTTGGGCACAAATGCGCAACGGACTTCCACCAACACAAACCGATAGTTTCGTTCGACAAGCTGCAGGAAATGCAGAAAATATCTACGGCGACGAGGGTCACGAAGGACCGCCTCCATTCATGTATTTCGAATACGCGAACCGCATCAATAGCGGCATCTACGACATCAGAGACAAAGGATTGACGACAGGTCACGGCAGTTACATGCCATCAGCCTGGGGTCGAGATGAGTTCCTCGGCGCCGAGTGGAGCCAATCTGGCGCAAACAACGGCAATCCGAGGCTCGGCGGTCTCGGCACTGAGCAAGACCAGAACGGCAATCCGCAGAACGGACGCGTTACTCCAGCGACATTGCCTTACAAAATCGGCAAAGGATGGCTGCAGGTCAAAGATGCCAACGGAAACGTGCTTGGATACATGGCGCCAGGCGAGTCATACGATGATTTCTTCTCTGGTCAATCTGGTCATTTGTTGCCTGGCTTCCAGAACGAAACTCCCGCAATTCTTGCGCAGGTGCGGCAAACCGGACGAGGTGCCTTCACGACATCTCAAGCCACAGCTCAAGCAATTTCGCAAAACAACGCCGCCATCGCCGCCGCTCGCGCTCAAGCAGCAGCCGCAGCACAGGCAGCAGCGGCAGAGGGGCAATCAATTGCGCAAGCCAATGCATCGGGACAAGCTGCGACTCAACAAACGTCCACAGCACCGATAGACACTTCTACTGCAGACCAAGCCCCAGCTCCGTCGCCAGATTCCAGCGGCGACAACAACTAGCATTTGCCTGCGCAGATGATTAAAATGTAGCGATGCAATTCATGGTCATCGAGCGCTTCAAAAATCAGGACGCCAGAGCCGTCTACGCGCGTTTTATGGAAAAAGGGCGAATGTTGCCCGAAGGACTAATTTACGTCGATAGCTGGGTCGACACCAGCTACGACCGCTGCTTCCAAGTCATGGAATGCGAGGACGCCACTCTTTTGCAACAGTGGGTGTTGCAATGGAGCGATCTGGCGCATTTTGAAATCATTCCAGTAGTTCAATCAGCGTCTGCTTGGAAACACTTCCATGACTGAATCCTGACGTGAACGCAGATGAAACTAGTTTTTGCTGGCAATTTAAAATCGAGGCTCACAGCCGACTTCGGTGTTACCACGAAAGAAATTGAAGAATGTTTCTTGAACAGAGAGAGCTCATTCAAGAATTCGAATTCGGATAATCTTTCTTTCGTCGCAAAGACAGATCGAGGGCGCATGCTGAGAGTTCGTTTCAACATAAAAGACAAATTGGTGCATATCTTGCAGCTTCCAGGGCGGTCCGTATCGATGGAACAAGAAGGGACATTTTGCGAAATCACCGAGATTGAAACCATGGGCGGCTTGAGATAGAGCTGTAAATCATGAGCACCGAAAAAGAAAATAAGAATATTTCAAATACCACAGACGCCGAGATCGACAAAAAGCTTGGTATCGAAACCGTCTCGTTTAAATGCGACACCGAATTCGTGAACAATTTACGCGCGCTCGCGGCCTCAGCAGACATGGAATTGGAGCCTTTTATTCGACGACTCTGTTCGGAGCACATTCGCAAAAACCAGCTATCGGAAAAGCCTGCAAGCTCGACAGAGCTCAATTGGGGCGACATAAAGAGACTCGAGCCAGTCCATAGAGACTTTGGATTTGGCGCCGGTCAACCAATTGACCGGTTTTACATCGATCAATTTTTTGAACAACACTGTGACGATATCCACGGATGTGTTTTAGAAATCGCAGACAATAACTACACCAAACGTTTTGGCGTCAATCGAGTGCTCCAGAGTGAAATTTTTCATGTGACAGAATCTGAAAAAGCAACTCTAGTCGGTAATTTGGTCAGCGGACAAAACGTTCCAACAGAGGCATTTGACTGCATAATATTGACACAAACGTTGCCGTTTATTTACGACGTTGATAGCGCAATCGCAAACTGTTATAGAGCACTTAAAACTAATGGCGTGTTACTTTGCACCGTAAATGGTATCAGTCAAATCAGTCGATACGACATGGAAAGATGGGGTGACTTTTGGAGATTCACCAATTTATCTCTGGCGCAGTTGCTCAAAGCGCATTTCAAAAGTTCCACCAAAAACCCTGAGGCCGTCAGCATTACAACATTTGGCAATGTGTTGACCGCAACATCGCTTCTCTTCGGAATACCGTCACAAGAATTGCAGATGAAGGAACTCAATCACCATGATCAAGACTATCAGGTATTGATTGGTGCTCGGGCCGTTAAGTTTTAGCCGCTTGCAGCAAAAGGTTCGCGCTCACAATCCAGAAAAGAATTTTGAGCGCACTCGCTTGATGTAATATCCCAGACGGCCAGGCTTTGATAGGTCGAACGGTCTGGCTGAGTAAGAATCCAGAATGTACGGATGCAGATCGATCCCGAACATTGCGCGTTCAGCATCAGTCAATCGATCGCGCTGACCTTTGCGCATGCTCAAGGCAAAGTCCCACTGCGGGCGCACCCAACTTCTTGAATAAACCAAATGCAGTGCCAACCGAAGATCGTTTGTCTGATTCAATCCAGCACCATGAATCAAGTCGCCGTCATACACAATCAAACTTCCTGATGGCGCCTCGAGTTCAACTGCTTCACTTTCCAAATGCTCGAAATTTTTTTCGAGTCCATACTTTCTCTGGCTGTCGGGCACCACCCGAGTACAACCGTTTTCTGAAGTAAAGTCATCTAGACACATCACCAACAAAATAGAGGTGATCAACTGACGCTCACCAGGAAAATCGCAGTGCAGCGGTTGCTTCAAGCCGCGCGGTTTTGTAGTGAATCCGTTCATCGACGTCACCACGCAATCCTGACCAAGAATCATGCGCGCCAGTTCCAAAATCTCCGGAACAAAACAAAGATCTCGGAAAAGCTTATCCTTCGCCGGTAAGCACAACGAAATTTGATACTGCGGATTGGCCCAATTTTCCTCAGAACCAATCGCTTTCTCTCGTGCAAAAATTTTCTTCAGCGCGACTTTGGCGTTCTTTACTTGTGCAGGCGAGAGAACAGCGGGCATGACAGTGTATCCACGACCAGCGATCGCATCGGCATGAGTTCGAAGATCTTGTTTCGAAACTACGTTCATTGTCACCTGGAGCCACTATCGCCAAGCAGTTTATCGATCTGCTTACGCAGCCACAACGAGTAAAGCTTACCCGATTCTGGCATAAAATGTGTGCCATCGCGCGTATGCCAATCGCCCGGGGGATTGCTTAAACGCTCGAAATCGGTTGGCGCAAACCTTTGATTAACCAACGTTAGTACTTCGCTGACATATTGACTATTGGCTACAGAGCTTTCGACTGGCGGATCAAACGCCACAACACGAGCGCCTCTAGCTTTGAGAGAATTCATTAACTGTTTAGCTCTCTCACAGTTGTTCAAAATCTCAGAACGGCGACGCTCCGGTACAGGCATGGAAAGCTGTTTCTGCTGAACATCGATTAGAGAAGCTCTGGATGCTGCACCTGGAACCGGTCGCGGCACCCAACTCTTATGAATGGAAAGAATCTGCGCGCACGGTTGATAGCGATGCTGCATGGCGGAAAACATATCTCCAACCTGCCACTTGTCACACGCCACTTTGATGCAGTGTTCGTCGGCGGGCCACTGCAAAGTGTCTCCCACTTCTACAAGAATCAATTTGGGCAAAACATGACTTTTATTCAATATTTCCAGACCGGTCAAAGCGCCCTGCCCGCCGTATCCGAAGTGAAATATGTCATGACCCAGGACATCGTAATCGAGAAAGTTATTTTTGGATGATCCGACAATCAAGACATCTGGAGCCTTCGGCAAGTAGCGAAAGTTTTCTGAAGTAATTGAGTTTGTTTCATAATTGTCACGACCAAATCCGGGCGCGGCATGAGTAAGCCCAAGAATGGCTTGATACACAATCAATAGAAACAATGTAATAACGAGTATTCGCATCAGAATTGAAAATAGAAAAAGTCTTGAGGGACGCCCGAATCCGTAACTACCAAAAACGCCATGACAGCAAGGACAAAATCTCTACACAAATCGATTTGTGTCGATTTGATCTCAATTTTCTCGAAACAAAGATCGACTGAATGCCAGATAAATACAGGCATGCTGAACAGACAAATTAAGAATAAATGTTGATAGCTTGTGTCAAGCGACCAATTGAAAATTGTTGCCTCGATCAGGTGAGGCACCATATGCAGGGGCGTTGCAAACAAGAGCCAACCGGCAGTGACGAAGATAAACACACCTGCAACTTTCGACGCAACAAGAACCTTTGATTTGCTTGATTTGTGGCTCAGACCAAGGGCACGTTCAACGCATAAACCTACACCGTGATAGAGTCCCCAGACCGCAAAACCAACTTTGCCACCGTGCCAAAGCCCTCCCAAAAACATCACCAAAAGCAAATTCATGTATGTTCTGAATTTCCCCTTTTTATTTCCACCGAGCGGAATGTATAGATAATCGCGAATCCAAGTTGAAAGTGTGATATGCCACCGCGTCCAGAATTCAGACAGCGATTGCGAGCGATACGGGAAGTTGAAGTTGGTTGGCAGCTTGTATCCAAGCGCTGCAGCAAGCCCTATCGCTATCAACGAATAACCAGCAAAATCTGCGAAAATTCTCGCCGAATAGCCCACCAGAGCAGCGATAGTATCTTTACCGCTGAAAGCAGCGAAGTCTAGAAGAACAGCACTTGTGTGCACCGCCAAATTGTCTGCCACCACGTTCTTGAAAAAATATCCAACTATCAAACTTTCAATCACAAGCTTCCAATCGATCTCTTTGAACTGCTTCGCACCAATCTGTGGATAGAACTGATGCGGACGAACAATTGGTCCAGCAGCCAAATGCGGAAAGAATGAAAAGAACAACGAAGTGTTGAGAACGTGACGAATTCTAGTCGCAGCAACTTCGATTGCTTCAGATTTTTTGACTGAATCGACCAGCAGACTTATTCCCTCGAAAGTATAAAAACTTATTCCAACCGGAAGTGCGAGGTCAGCGAAAGAAGCGACAGACGGCGGTAACGACACGATCTTGCTGAGCACGCTGAATGAAAGTGCAGCGTATTTAAAACAAGCAAGCAGAATCACATTTAAAGTGATGCAGATTGAGGCGCACCACACTTTGAACTTCTGGTCGTCACTTTTCATGATTTGCCAACTGGCTAAGGAGTTTATGCCAATGGAGAGTAGAAGCAAAAAGAGCCACCCAGGCTGCCCCCATGCGTAGAACACCAAACTGGCGGCAACCAAGAACCAGGCTTGTTTTGTCTTAAAAACCGGCGAATAGTAAAGCGCAAAAACAACGAGAAAGAAAAATGCAAATTCTAGTGAATTGAATAACATTAGCTGTGCATGCGAACAGGTGTTTCGGGTAACTTATATTTTTGCAGGACTTCGCGCCACTTACTATCTACTCGAAAGCCTGTCACCGTCTCGTCTTCGTATACTTGCACGAAGCACGGTTGCTGCTTCATCCACTCAACTAACTCTGGCTTGTGAGGGTCACCAGTGTATGGATGTGGATCGACAGAAATCAAAACGAGATCAGGGTGGAACTGATCGAGAACAGAAAGTAGTCGACTCTCGTGCTCGGCATCTAAAATGTGTGAATGGAGATCGTAAAACAATCGATTCTCATAATCCCGGCCCAGTAACCCATATGGGCGTAATCCCGACGCGTAAATGCGGTTAGCGGTGTTCAAATTTTGAACCCACTGATAAATGTTTGTACGGGGTAAACCTTTAACCGTTTCGTATCCGGCCAGACCGATTGGCCAATCTCGATGCCACCACCAATTGATTGCCGGTATAAATGCTACGAAACAGGCAAGGATAGCGCCAGTAAGTGGTGCAGGAATTGCCAGCAACGACTGTTCTGTTCCGCTTTTGTCTTCAGATGATGCTGGAGTTTTTACGGATTTAGCACACCAGACACCGACAGAAAGGGCGAGCGATATCGCTGCCGCAAGGTACATAACCATGGCTTTTCTGTCCTGGAAAAAAAGACGCGTCAGCTTATTGGCATCATAGTCAGGAATTACACCGAACGGCGTGTAAGCGAAGGCAGCCGCGCCTGTGATAAACAAACCAGCAATCCACAGTAGTGACGAAGCGGCGCTAGCTCCAGCGTGTGTGGCACATCGTTTCCATAACGCCCAAACGAAAAGGAGTGATATGCCTGACGAAAAGAACATGAACTCGCCGAAGTTTGGCTGATACAGCTTCGGATCTCGCAGGTGGTGAAGCAAAGTATCTCGAAACCCAGAAGCTAAGGCTGGATCGCAAATGCCACCAAATTTGGAGATATTGTGCCATAGAAAGAAGGTGCCAACAGCCATGATTCCAGCAACCCAGGGCAGTGCACGCCAACTCTCAACCATGTTGAGTGACAATCCAAGCCGATTTTGCGCCGGCTTGGTCAAAGCCATCAAAGCGAATAGTGGTGCGAATGCAAGAGCCGGCGGTTTGGTTGCAAGTGCCAAAACAAATGCCATTCCGCCCAGAAGAACCAGGCAAGTTCTGGCTCCTACATGGCTACGATCGCGCCTAGAAAAATCAAAGAGATAACCAAAAGCAGAGACCAACATCGCGGCTTCGAACACGTCATTGTTGCCGACTCCGTCCAGACTGGTACGAAAGATCAATCCCGCCCAGATTGCTTGCACGGCTAACTGAACCATCAATCGATTTATCTTTTCAATTCCACATTCACGTAGCGTATCGAGTAATTGTCCCGTTAAATACGTCGTGGAAAGTATCATCAATACGATACTCAAACCGTGCCCAACCACAACACCCCAGTGTGAATGGCAAAACAAAATCGATAAACCGTAAATAAGTTCAAAGCCAAACGAATAACTCTGATAAGGTCCCTCAAAGCTCCATAACGTGTGTGCCTGAACAAATTCAATCAGCCCTGGCAAGTGGTAACTCACCGCATCCCACCCAAGTTCCGCAGCCGGCGAAAAGAGGAGCACAGCCAGTTTCGCAAAGCATTCTGCGTACGGATACAAAAGCAAAAGAGATACCATTGCAATCGTCTTCGAAGCAAATGTCCACGGACCTGTCTGCAGCGAAGCCAGATCGAACTGCAGACGAGGTAGAAGTGGTAGCGTTTTTGTTGCCTTCCAGATAGAAAAAACCGATAGTGCTGAAAGCAAAACAGTCGTGGCTGATACCGGAAGTGGTGAGTAGTATCCCAACGCTCCGGGAATAAGAGAGCCCATAAAAGTGATAAAACAGCCCCAAAGAAGAGCGCTCAACATACGCGGCAGTTTGTACTTTTCTGCCACAGAGAGTATTTGGACTCCATTCACGAAGACCGCAATGAACACAATAACTAGCAGTGCCGTGTTCACCTTGGCGACACCTGTTCAGAAGGCGAGAGGCCGGGTGACAATGACTGCGGCAAATACACTGCCATACTCAAATGATTGTAGGTCTTTCCTATTTCGTGTCCGTAGAAATGATAGTAGACACGGTCTCCAGTTGAATCGCACAGCAATGAGCGTCGATAAGATTTGCCTGGCAAAGATATCGTGTCGGGCGGGTTGCGATCGAAACTAATCAAAGCATCCGGTTCCGTGCGTCTATATTCTTTCCACTCGGGGGCGCTCAAACCCTCGATACAAGCAGGTTTTGTAAAGTTGTGACTGAGGAGCACCCACAAAGGATATTCACACCAACTCGTGTCTTCAGCAACAACTCCGATTCGAGATGCATGATTTTTATCGAGAAAATCAATGGCAGAAACATATGACGCATAGTAATTGGGGATGCTGCGAAAGTAGTTACTGTCGCGAGAAGCAGCGAAAATATTTTCATCGCCGAGAACGATCTTATTTGGATTCAAAAGCAGATAGGGCAACGAATAAATTAGCAGCACGGAAATAAGTGCTGTATTCAATTTTCCCGAAAACCTATTGAACGCACAGCCGACAATTGGAGCCGCTGCAACATAAAGGGGTAGCAGCAAACGTGAATGCCACGGCTGCCACTTTAAAACAGCGCTGAACAGAAAGAATCCAACCATGAGTGAAGCGCTGTACAGCAGCAGTGTGCGTCTTTCTGGCGTCTGTTTGTATCCAATCACCAAACAGACAGCAATTAAAAATAGAACTGTATGGAGCGGATTTCCAGCCGTATCCTCTTGGAGCTGGAAGGCTGGATGTATGACGCCAAATGTTATTCCATCGAAAGTGCTTTTAGGGTCGCTTGCATCCCAATGAAAAATGGAATGAACTCTTTCGATGGCACCAACAATTATTTTGTTGCAAATCGGAATTGGTGTAAATAGTTCGTCTGCCGCATTACGCATAACATTCGAAGCGAAATATTCGAGCGAATACGCATCGTTGCCGGCTCTGTATCCTTGTCCATAGTTACACTTATTGACGAAGGGCGTACCGAACATCATCGTGTTTCGCATGGCGAATGGAGCACAAAACATAATCGACAGCGCTGCTGCAACAGCGAGCGGCCTTAAGGCTGCAACCCCCATTCGCTTGAACATTGCCAGCGACAACAAGACAAGAAACGGGAGAGCGAAAAAATATGCAGTCGGTTTCGTGAGAGCAAACAACCCCAGTGACAGCCCGCACCAGACAGCGCTTTTATCGAAGTTCTTGAGGTTCAAAAGAAAACAGATGAACCATAACGCAGCAACGTAGTCATTTTGAGTTGAAGTGGATTCAAGAATCCCGATCGGAATGGTCAAACAAAACGCTGCGGCAAGAACCTGCGCACGCGCATTTGCACCAAGCTGCTTGGCTAACAAGCTAGTGCCAAGGAGACATCCAATCATCGAGAACCATTGCACGACATTACTAAAATAATCGGTTCCAGACAAAAGACGCAAATGCATGATCAAAAATTCTGCGGCTGGATTCATGGTCAATTGGCGCAAAACATGAATTTGAAAGTGAGCGACACTTCTGTTGTTAATCCAATGCTCGATGCGACTGAGATGATAGGTTAGAGAGTCGTAATTGTTTGGCGAGCAATACACAGCGAGAATTCCAAGCGCCAGCGTAAGAACTGCCATCGCCAAAACAACAGGCGAAAGTTGCAAACGAGGCAATTCGAGCGAGTTTTTAGACTTCGCAGCGGCGATTGCGCAAACCAACAAAGCGATTCCCCACGCGGCTGCAACCGTAGTTTGTGTAAACGACGTAAACAAACTTAGACTTTCAGTTACAAAAACAGCGAAAGAAGCCCAGACAATGGACGCTTCGAGAAAAGCTCGGCGAAGACAATTGCTACGCGAGAATCGAATGAAGCAAAGCAAGAGCCAACAGAAGATAGGCAGCAGTACAAGCATTCATGGGATTTTATCAAAATCACCATCTCCGAATGCCTTTCACAGGCGGTCCACGCCTAGCCTCCGATAAATTCTGGCTAACACGGTTGTGGCTCCAATGTGTTATCAAGATAGCCTCAAAGCGCGTCTAGAGCGATGCAGGCAAATGTGGACGCGAAGGCAACCACGTTTGAAACGCGTCAAGAGACGCGATGGCAACCACGTCGATGGGCACCAATCAAGAGACGCAATGATTACCAAAACTGACGACATTATCTGGCGCGTTGTAGACGATGAAGCACTCATTCTCAACACTTCCAACGGCTACTATTTTTCAATGAATGGCACCGCAACAGAAGCCTGGTGCCTTCTCAACGAAGGAAAGTCAATCGATGAAGTTGCTCGAACAATCGCCGAGCGATACGAAATTGATTTGGCATCAGCAAAAGCTGATGTCGAATCACTTCTGCAAGATTTGAAGAACGAAAAAATCGTGGAGTCAGAATCATGACGGAACAAACCAAGCAAAGCACTGACGAACAATCAACGAAGTGCGAAAGCCACGTTGCCAAGCCCGAAGAGAACAAGAGCAACGCTCCAACTGCCGCTAAGCGCGCTTATGTCAAACCGACCCTGCGTAAATTCTCACAAATCGATTACGTAACTGCTTATGGCGTCGACTAACAATCTGGCACTATCTCGTCATTCACTCGCACTGGAAGATCTACAGATTGATTTCCTGACGCACAATGATTCTTTCCATGGTTGGCTCTCCTCTTACTATGCCGCTCCAAGTGCTGAACGAGGCACTGACAATTCTGCAAAAGCTCTGACAAATTATTCGATCACCCTGGAAGCCTTAGGCTCGCCCAATCAACTGCAGATGCCGATAGCAAAAGACGGGTTATTCACGAAGTTTTGCCTTATCGCCGACGCCCACTGCTATTTCAAAGACGGCAAATTTACGTCTGAAGCAGAAGGCGAACTGGCGCACCAGCTCGAGATCGATGTGCAGGCTCGAACGGTCAAAGGAAACATCGGTGGAGTTTTCCTCGAATCGGAAGAAAGCTTCATTTACATCGTGGTGCGCGACATTTTGCGCAGACTTGTTTTACCGCTGAGCGGCTTAGTGATGCTGCACGGGTCTGTGGTAACTCGCGGCGATCAGACAATTTTCTTTGCTGGCGACAAAGCAATGGGGAAAAGCACAATCGCTCTGGAGATGCTAAAACACGGCTATAAAATCATCTCTGACGATAGCCCAATTGCAGCGTTCACCACAGGTGGTGCTCACGTCTTATCTGGAAAGGATCAGCTTAGCGTCACAGGTAATACACTCAAACTTTTTCCAGAACTAGAAGATTGCGTTTCGAGGCAACGTGATGTCTCCGGCAAATACTTTCTCGATCGCGCCAAGTTAGGGAACACGCGCGTGACAGCCGAACCACGAAAAATCACCAATTTCGTGCAACTGAATCGAGGTGCTTACGAGCAACCTACCTTTTTGCCACTCGACAAAGGCATAGCATCAGCAAACCTGATGAAGGAATTCATGCCCCTATTTCGAAAAGAGATTACGCTCGAAAAAGATGCAAGGTTTTTCCGCGATATAAATCAGACAATGTTCCAGATTCTCAGTTGCCTTTTGGCTGGTGCGAGTGCTCACGAGTTGAGGTACAGCGACAACCATCGCTCTGAGCTGCCTGCACTGCTCGCCACGCTTGACACAAGCAAAAGCTAGAGTCGATCAATGCCTCCCGTTAGAGTATCTGCAATCGTTTCGACTTACAATGCAGAAAAATTCTTTCGTTCGCGCATAGAGAATCTGCTCAATCAAACCATTGCCAATCAGCTCGAAATAATTGTCATTGATAGCGGCTCAACCGAGCGCGAGTCCGAAATATTGCAGGACTATTTGCACAATAAACGCGATTCAAACAATAATGCATGTTCGATTAAATACGTTCGCACAGAGCGTGAAACGCTGTATGCGTCATGGAACCGTGGCATCGAGCTTTCTTCTGGCGAGTACATTTCAAACGCCAACACAGATGACAGACTACTTGATACCGCTCTCGAGAAACTAGCACAAAAGCTCGATCAAAATTCAGATGTCGTATTGGCTTATTCAGACTCATGGGAAACGACAGACGAAAAAGAGATTATCGACTGCACAAAACTTGAGTACAAACCTGGTCGGAGGCGAGTGTATCAACCGGAATATTCGCACAACAAGCTGCTTCTACATTGTTACTGCGGTCCGTTTCCGATGTGGCGGCGCTCTGTTCACGAAAATTTCGGACTCTTCGATTCCAAGTTTGTTGTAGCGGGTGATTGGGAATTTTGGCTTCGCATGGCAGAGCAATCAAAGTTCGTGCATCTCGCCGAACCACTGGGCTTGATGCTAAAACGTGATGACAGCATAGTCTGGAGCAATCAAGAAAAAATGCTCGAAGAAAACAATCTGCTTAGACTAAAATATTTCGGTCAACCAAAACAATGACCAGAATGAGCGACGACACTACAAGCAAATTGCTGTTTTGCTTACTCAATAACAAAGTCGGTGGTGGCAATCGAATCCTGTTTGAACTGGCAAATCGGTCACTTCAAGCCGGTTTTGATGCAAAACTATATTTTCTGGACAAGTCTGGACCACCAACCTGGTTTGCAAACAGCTGCAAGATTGCCGAAAACAGCATCGAAAGTGAGCTTTCCGACTATGACTTTGTCTTCGTATCAAATGCAAGTGCAGTTCCAGCACTCCTACCGCACTGCGACATAAATAAACTCGTTCTGGTCTGCCAGGGTTTCGAAAGTTATTGCTATGGCGAAACAATCAATGATTTACTAAGCCCTAAACCATCGATAGAAAACATACTCAAAATCGGCAATCCAATTATTGCCACTTCAAAATCTATTCAATCGCTGATCAAAAACAATGTTGGCCGCGACTCCCTCCTGGTGCCGGTCGCGATAGATAAGGACCAGTTTGCAACAGAGCGATCGCAACTTGCCGAAAGTGAATCTGTTCGCTCAGGCAAGTCCCCAAAGCGCATACTCGCGGTGGGTGACTATCGAGCGAAATTCAAAGGCATGCTTGATTTAGCTGATGCGCTAAAGATGCTGAACAAAGAAATTCCAATCGAACTAGTGCTGCTCACTCAACAGAAAGTCGCAAAAGATTGGTTCAAGAATTACGACTTTCCAATTGAATTCAATTGCAACCCGCCGCAATCAGAACTCGCAGCTCTGTATGCAAGCTGCCATGTTTATTGCTGCGCGTCATGGTACGAAGGATTCGGATTGCCTTGCCTGGAGGCTTTCTCAGTGGGCATTCCGGTTGTCTCGACCAACAATTTCGGCGTTACGGAATTCGCCAGAGATGGTGAAAATATTTTGCTGGCTCGCCCACATTCACCAAACGATCTGGCTGCGAAGCTTCGAACGCTTTTGACTGATAGTGCTTTACGTCAGTCGTTGATCGAAAATGGCACAGCCACAGCAGACAAGTACACGTGGCAGCAGACAATGTCTTGCTTTTTCGAGACGCTCAAGCAAATGGAGCAGACGAAGTCAGATGCAGTCGCACCGACACAGACAGAACTCGAATTTATGCTAGAAGAGTTGGAAAATCATGGGTACTACACGCCGCCTCAGGTAGAGCAGGCACTGTCCATTCTATCGATTGAACTGCAAACGCTGTGCAGACGTATTAAAGAGGGCGATATTGATGAGGCTGAGTCGACCCAAATGCTCCAGCAAATTCGACAACAATTAAAAGTGCATTTGCATAATCCAGCAAGCAGTTACTACAAAGAATTCAAAGCCCGCTTCGATCTGTGTCAAATGTTTAGCGTAATTGAGAATCCCAAAGATTGGCAAAAGATGCTCAGCTTCAGTGAATCCTAATTGCCGGTTGCTGGAGCATCATTACGTCGAGTTGATTGCAAGCGACGCAAAGCAGCATCTTGAAATAACCACGCTGGATGCAACAAATAATATGCCTTGTACAAAGGCAATGGCAACGGCAGCCGAATGTAGTCCGCAACGGTCGGGTGAAAAACTTCAGTGGCAACATATCGAGCTTTAGCCTGAAACGACGACAACAATTGAACGCAGAACTTCCAAGACAAGAATCGCATACCAGGCTCATCTTGAGTAGACAATGTTTCCAGCTTGGCGAGAACACCCTGCATAAGAATTTGCAGCTCCGGGGTCATTCCTGATTCTGCAAACGCCGGCAGAGGAGAAGCAAAAATGCGGTTAGCTAAATTCAGCGCCAGCACCACCATCGATGTCACATGCATATCGTCAGCAAGCTTTTTAACAACGACCCAATCGAGATTGTATTTTGTCCAGTTGTCTGCCATCTCGGCAATATCGCAAACCCACAGAAGTCGCGTCCAGTAATGCTTCGAAGCATGCGCGGCGAGAACAATGATTGAAAGATTTGATGTCAGGGTCTGCATCGTGCGCCGCTCGATAGTGATTGGCTCGACATGTTGCATGACCAGATCGAAAGGCAGAGGCAGAACATGGTGCGGTTGAATCTGCCAGTGCAAATCGATTACTCCAGTAGGCGTTTCTTTCGTGAACGTGTGTTCATACTCCAGCTCGAAAAACACGTCTGATTGCACAAACTCACGAGTCAAAGGTGGCTCTCGCTCTGGCGACGGTTTATAGCCACTGTCAAGCAGTAATGCTTGAGCGGCGCGCGCGTCAGCAGGTGCGACCAGAACATCCACATCACTGTATTCACGCAGCATCAAATCGTCGTAAAGAGACAACGCCAGAACTGGTCCCTTAAATATGACGGATTGGATATTACTCTTTTGCAGCAGTGCGTTGTATTGCAGAAAAGTGCCAACGAGGGCCAGGTTTTGGAACCGAATTTTATCGTTGTGCCCAGTCATCATTCGAAAGCATTTTTCAGGCACATGAGACGAGAAATGTGTTTTCAAATGCTTGAAAAACGTAGGAAACACGCCGTGAAAGACAGCAGCGGCCAGCAAATAATCCCAATCCAAACCAGATTGGATTAACTGCTCTGCCTGCGAAAGGGCCTCGGCACTGATGTCTTTCCGCCCCAAATGTATGATGAGACGGATTTCCCTTCTTAAATTTGTGAGTTTTTCAGCTACCATATACTGCTGCTAATGCATCCGACTGCTTTTGCCGGGCAAATGTTTGTTGAGCCACAAGATAACAACTTGATGGTTGAAAAGCAAACAGGAACCGCAAATGAAAAGGAATTTTCACGTCCCGATATGCTCAAACTAGTTCAAAAAAAAGGAACAACCGCTGACACAGTTGGTTCGCTTCAAGTATATGGCACCGCCGGTGAGACTATAACACTGCCCTTCCAAATCGCATCAGAGGAGGAAGTGCAAGAATTTCGTTTGAATACTTTTGATTCAGCCGCAAACAATTCAGAAATTCTAGTTGATCTGTTCGTTGCCAAAACCTGGCAGACGGCAGGAGTGGGAATCTATCAATCGAAGCCGATGCTAGTAGAAGAATTGCTTTTGAAAGACGATCGCATCAGCCTGAAGGATAGCTACCGCAAATCAGCCAACAGCTGGCGCGATGTTTTCAAGCCAATTTCTTTGTACGTGGCACCAAAATTGCCCGACCACAACGATGTCAGAACAACGCTACTGCCCAATCAATCGAAATCCTTTGTTGCTCGAATCAAAATTGCCGACAATGCCAAACCAGTCACGCATACAACAATTTTGACCGGCACCACTAACGGTAAAAACGTACTGCAAGTCTCGATCAGGATCGACGTCAAATCGATGCAGTTACTAGATCCACCACAAGACTTTTTTATCTGGTACAAAGGTCGCCTCGATCGTCATTGCCCGCAGCACTATGTGTCAGAAGAGTTGTTAGAGCTGCAAATGCTAGACATCTTCGAACACGGATTCAACGGCATCTCCATCGGAGAAACAGATACAGAGTTAGCCCAGAAAGCCATCGACATTGCCGAGCGCATCGGCTTTGAAAAAATAGTCTTGATGCCTCCATTTCCAGAATTGATCAAGCTGAAATTTCGAAAAGCCCAGCCCATAGTTTACCTGAGTGACGAGCTCGACATGCACGTTGAGTTTGCGGAGAAGGAAAAACCTGAAGCGCTAATTGCATACCATCAACTAAATTTCACAAGAGCGAAGACAGTAAATGGAGCAGTCACGATGGCATCTCTGCTCAATCACACCTTCGTCAAGCGTTTCCAAAACGCAGAAGATATAGGGCACGCACCAGAGATCACATCGCTATATCTGAACCGCAACAAAGAGTATCTTCAATTTATCGAGCAACTAAAACAGTCAGTCACAAGCAAACTATTTTATTACTGGCAGTGCTTCATGGAAAAGCCCAGTCTCAATCGAGTCTTGGCCGGAGCCTACCTTTGGAAAAGCGGCGCCGCAGGAATTTCACCGTACTGCTATCAGCACATGCCTGTCTATCCAAACTCTCCTTTCAATGACTTTGACGAGTGGGAGCCAGATTTTCATGAGAGCGGCATCGACAGACCGTTCAAAGATCACATGACGACCTATCCAGCACGGAATGGAGTCATTCCAACACTACAGTGGGAAGCACTGCGAGACGGAATTACTGATTTTAAATACTGGTTCACCCTGCATCACTGGATAGAGAAGGGTCTGACCAGTCAAAAAGAAGAAGCTATCGCGCTTGCCGAGGCTGCCCAACGGCGAAGCGACGCTGTATTATCTCGCATCGACCTGATTAAAATCGCCATCAACAGTGAAACAGAACAAGAGCCGTATAGAGACATCGCGCCACATGAGTATGAAGAGTTTCGCAATCAATTGCGCGACGATATCCAAGCTCTAACCGCAGTTCTGGGATAATACTGCCAGTAGTCTGGCACTTTCTTTACATCACATGATCGATGTTGTAATCGTTGCAAAAAATGAGCAGCGGCACCTGGGTGCCGTACTATCTGCACTATCCGCGCAAAAACACCTGCAAGAACCAATCAATGTCATCGTAGTCGACAATGGGTCAACAGATAATACAGCCGCGATTGCTACAGCCAATGGCGCAACATTGCTGCACTGTTCCGGAAGCTTAGGAAAGGCTCGCAATGTTGGTATCGCATCTGGTACTAGAGATTTAGTGGCATTTCTGGATGCACATTCGGTTCCGTCACCGAACTGGGCGACTTCAATGTCGAACGCCTTCAAAAACCATGATGACCTGGGCGCGGTCATGGGAAGTATCGAAAACATTTCGGAAAGACCAGGAACTCGAATGTTTGCGAAGAACTCGATTTTTTCTTCGCCAGAACGCTTATGGCGAAGCACCATTAGCGGATTGGATTCGCCGCTGCCCTGGATTCCAACCGGCAATTGCATGTACCGACGGAGCGCTTTGGATGCGGCGGGCGGTTTCGACGAATCATTATTTCGATGCGAAGATACTGATTTATCATGGAAAGTTGTCCTGAAAGGCTATCAACTCTTGTACCTGCCGGATGCAAGTGTCAAGCATTACGATAACGCAGGCGCGACATCTTATCTGCGCAAGTATTACCACTATGGCGCTGGCGCAGCGGAACTAGCGCAGCTCTATGGAATGAAACCAAGAACTGAACGAAACGAAACGCTGCGTGGAACAAAGATGCTGCTCGACGCATGCTATCGACTCGGGCGCAGAACAGCAACCGCTCGACGCATAGTAAGCAAACGAAAAAGCAGCGTAGATGAAAAATTTCGCCGTCCATTTTCATGGAGCGCCCAAACAAATTTAGCAATCTCAAGCAAAGTTGTTTATTGGTTGCCGAATGAGAACAGTTGCATTTGCGTAGAACTCGATAGAGACGTTCGACTAGTTCTTGAAGATACCAGTGCACTCATTTTCAAACTAATAGCCGAGAGAAACGGACGCGATTTGGTCATAGAGCACGTTTGTCACGAGTACGAAATTTGCACCGATGAAGCGACAGGCGATGTCGATGATTTTGTTCAACATCTCCTGAACGAATTCATTCTGGTAGCTAGCCATGAAGCAACGGCAGAATCTGTGCAATCCACAGACTCGCTCAAGGAGCATGGCAGAGTCTGATGCGTTCATTATTTTGCATGGCTAGCGACGATATCAGCGGCGGCAATAAAGTATTTCGGCACTGGATGAAGCTGCTCATCGAAGACGGGCAAGACGTTCACTTTTACGTGTGGGATAAGCGAAGACAATTTGCTGGTTGGCCGCAGCTGCAAGTAACAGAGCATCAATCAGTCGAAAAAACGAGTGATGAAAACTTCGATTTTATATTTTTCTCGAACCTATTCCTTGTGCCGATGTTTCTACCTTATATCGGAAACGCGCACCCAGTATTAATGAGCATGGCTTACGAAAGTTTCCACTACGGCAAAACTTACGAGCAGGCAATGCAGGACAAAGCTGCGTTCAGCAAAATTTTGCGTCTGCCGATATCCATCATGGCTGTGTCGAAGGCAATGCAAACCTTGCTGAATGAGCGGATTGGTGTCGACTCATATTACGTTCCGCAAGGAATCGATTCACACTTCACTCTTCGACCGGCAAGTCCATTTTCAGATTCACCCAAACGAATATTGATGGTTGGCAGTTATCTTACGCCATGGAAAGGCATGACAGCGGGGTTTGAAGCAATCGAACGCCTGTCGAAAGAAATGCAAGTTCAACTCGTACTCATTACTCAACCAACAATCAATAGAAACATCTTCGACAAATACAGCTTCCCGATCGAATTTCATTGTCGTCCGGCACTGCAGGAGATACCGGATATTTATGCATCATGCCACGTCAATTTATGCTGCTCGTGGCACGAAGGTGCTGGGCTGCCGACCATGGAAAGCATGCGCTGCGGTGTGCCTGCGATTGCAACTAGAAATGATGGAAATTCGGAATTCGCCAGAGACGGCGAGAACATTTTACTAGTCAACAAAAATGATGTCGACGACACTTACAACAAGCTCAAACTGCTGCTTTCAAATCCATCTCTGTCAGCTCAATTGCGCGAGCAAGGCGAAGTAGCAATGCGTCCATATACATGGGAGTCTGGCTTCGCTCTCTTTAAGAAAGCGCAGCGGGAAATTTTCGCCACAGTGACACCGTCGGTCGCCGACAAAGCCGAAATGAAAACACTCTTGAATGAACTGGAAATGGAAGGACTGTTTACACCGCTCGACATTTACAAGACGCTGACCCAAATAGATAAACGACTGCAATTACTTTGCGAAAAATTATCGGTGCGCCAACTAACTGTTAAAGCAGCAACTGAAGAACTCAAGGATATCAAAGATACCATTGCTCCGTTTATGCAAAATACTAAGAGCGAATATCATGATTCATTTCGTGCTCCATTCGATCTGTGCAGATTGCTGCTATCGATTACGGATGAGCCGAAATTCGTGGACTATGCAGCATCGATCGCGGGACAACAACGAGCAGCGCGCAAGTAGTCGCCACAAGTAAGCTCGAACTAATCCTCTCCAAACCACGAGCCAAGCCATTTCTCGAACGAGGTTCCATCACAATCTCGAACCAACAATCGGGGAAATTGAAACGGGTCAGTTCCTGCCCAAATTGCCTCGGCGATGTTCGAACAGGCAGACTTATATCCAGTCGTTTTCACGAGCGCCGTTGTTTCAGCGGTGTAATCGGCTCTGGTGCCATAGGGATAAGCAAATCCTTTTACCTCGTGCCCAAGCAGACTTTCAAGATAATTTTTACTTTCGCGCAACTCGGTTTCTTGAGCAGTCGCAGACAAAGTTGATAAGACCGGATGGTCCACGGTGTGCGAGCCAATTTCAATCATATTTGAGCGCGCAAGTCGTTTGAGTGCCTCGACAGATAACGCATTGCAACTCGACTCGTCTGCGACTGTGAGACCAGCCCAGTCTCGCAGATTTGCCAGAACGCTCGCCCGCGCAGCTTCGGAAGCGCCGCGCAAGAAGTGACTTACTTCTCGATAAAGTTGGTGCCTCTGGGTCGGGTCTTGCTGGCACATCAAATTCCAAACAGCAGACCGTTGCGCATTCCAGTCGGTTATTCCGACAAAGCTGTAAGATCGCAATTCGGTCAGTTGGAGTTCAAGGGAGTCTGGAACAGAGTGCTCCCCCAAAATGATTCGAGCAAGTTCGTCCCACCAAAAGTATTTACGCTCTTGAACAAATCCTGTAGTGACAAAAACAGTCGCCGGAATTCCATGTTTCTCCAAAAGCGGCAGCGCATTCGTTAGATTGTCGGCATAACCGTCATCGAAGGTGATGACAATTGCGTTCGCGGGAGTTTTCGGCGATGCACCAGATTCAGTCAGCGCCGAGAATTTGTGCGAGCGATATTTCCTTCGCACCACCTGCAAATGTTGATCGAAGTGTTCAGGCGTGACGGCTAGCAACTGTGGGTCAGAAGACAAATCAGCGATGCGATGGTAAAGCAACATCAAGGTGCGCGGAGTTTTCACACCTCGCAAAAATTCCGGCGCTTGTTGCATCAGGGTCATGGGGCCGGCTGCTGTTCCCATGCTTGAGAGCATTTATGCTGAACTGGCAACAGTTCATGCTGCAATAAATCCAAATTTTCACCGTCAAAATTCATCAACTTTGCCATGTACGCTTCCAAAAGATCCTGCTCCATCACCAGCAAATCTGCCATCGCTAAATTGGCTCCGAACGATGTCGCCACCATGTCCTTGATAGAACCGATAGCGCGCCACTGGTCCACCATGTGTACATCATCACCCAGTCTAACAATTTGCGCATGCAATTTTTCGGCATTAAGATTATGCGCAGCTAAGCACCAGTTCGCCATCTCTACGAGCGAAGGTGCCTCGATAGTCTCGAGCCAGTGCGTGTAAATCTTGACGGCCGCATGCTCACGAAACCAGAGGTCTTTCAAATTGCTGGACGGGTCTTCTCGAATCATTATGCCATCAAAAACAAACTTGCCATTCTTTATATGCATCATACGAAACTTGACTTCCCCATCAGCCGGGCTTCAGCACACCATTGTCGCAGATGAAGAACAGTTAGTTCCCGAACAGACATGAGCAGCGCCGGATTTTTTCGAGCTAAAATGGAGCCTCTAAAACATTGCAGGACGCGCTATGGACTCCAAGCTCAAACAGATACTTATCTTCTCGGACGGTGCATGTTCCGGAAACCCCGGTCCAGGAGGCTGGGGCAGCATTGCCTCGTTGCCTGATGGAACAGTTCATGAGCTTGGCGGAGGCAATCCATCGACGACGAATAACCGCATGGAAATGGTCGCAGCCTTCCGTGCGCTCGATTTGCTCGAGTTGACAGAGCCGCACGAAATCATCGTTTACACCGACTCGGTGTATCTGATCAATGGCATAACCAAGTGGATAAACGGATGGAAATATCGAGGATGGAAAAGTTCTACAGGCACAGATATAGCCAATAGAGATCTTTGGGAAGAGCTGCATCGCCTGGTAAAAAGTCTGGAACCTTCGCGCATCTTGTGGAAGTGGGTTCGTGGTCACGACGGCAATCCGGGCAACGAACGCTGCGACGAGATCGCAGTCTCGTTTTCGAAGAAAAAGCCAGAGAAACTTTATGTCGGGCCGATAGATGGCTACTTTGTCGATCTTACCGAACTACCAAGAGAACAACCGCTACCTGAAAAAAAAAGTGGTAACACCAATGGTGGTGCTCAAAGGGGAAATTATAAATCGCCCTCGTCTGGTGGCACGGCATACTACATTAGCTATCTAAATGGTGTCTTAGAGCATCACACGAATTGGGACGATTGTCGCAAGCGTGTGACTGGAAAACCCGCGAAGTTCAAGAAAGTCAAATCGAAACAAGAAGAAGATGAAACCCTCAGAGGTTGGGGTCTTACGCCTAATTAAGCGCAGCTGAGAAGTAACGGCTGAGTTCGAAAGCATTTCGCCGATAGTCCACCGTTTCTAACAGACTTGGAAGCCCTAAAAATGGAAATGTGGAACTGAAGTCAGCAGACTCCGTCGAACTAATATCTATTACTTCGGGAGGGTCGAAAATGAAGCCACTATTTGTATTGATCGCATTGTTGCTGTGTACGTTTGGCTACACTCTTCAGCAGCCGGCGTTTGCACAGACAACAGGCGAAATAGCAAAAGGAAATTGCACGTCCTGCGCCAATGTGTGCCAAAAGACACTAGACTATTGCACCTCGAAGAAAGGCAAATACGCAGAAGCAAGCGTCACCAATTCTTTGAAGGATTGCATCACGGCATGCAAAATGACCGCTGACTTTTTGAACCGAGGTTCTGTCGGGCTCCAACCAAAGTCTTGCGCCTTGACCGTGGAGGCATGTAATGAATGTGCCAAATCAATGGACAAATTCAACACCGACAACACAATGCAAGCCTGTGCTAACGAGTGTCGCAAAGCCGTTGGCAATTGCCAGAAGCTTGTTAAGTAAACTGAGAACGGTCGCACAGACGAGTTAACTCTGCTGCGCCTGTTACCAGGCTTGGTCTTCCCAGTCGGTCAATTCAGCACGATTGATTAGCCCTCTCCGGAAGGCTATATTCAAGGCTCGGCAGCGATGATTGTATTCATCTTCGTCTGTTGAGCCTTTACTAGAAATACCGAATTTAGTGTACAGGCACTTGAGTCGGGCTTGAACCGCCTTTTCGGTGATGTACAAGCGCTTAGCCGTTGCTTTGTCAGTGAATCCCAACGCGATGCAAATCAACACTTCGAATTCCGCTTCGGTCAATCCCGTGGCACCACTCTCGGTGCGCCGAATAATTCGTTGAATGCGGGGATGTATCCAACAATCGCCGCCGAGCACCGCGTTCGTTGCGTCAATGACTTGTTGGTCCGTGGAGTCTTTCAACACATAGCCAAAAGCGCCATCTGCGGGAACTAGCTTCCATAATTTACGCACGAAAATTTCGTCAGAGTGATTCGAGAGAATAATCACTCCAGTCTGCGGCAGCTCTTTCAAGATTTGCTCAGCCGACTTTATCCCCGACAAAATAGGCATCTCGATGTCGAGAAAAACGATTGGTGGGCGGTGTTCTCGAACCAATTCTAAGGCTCGCTGCCCATCGGCTGCCTCATAAATCGGCGACAGAGTGTCTAGATTTTTGCTGAGCAACTCCCGCAACCAAATACGCTCGCGATCTTGATCGTCGGCGATGACTATTCCCAAAAGAGAGAACTCCGAATTTTTAAGTGAGGCTTTCTGCATCTTTATTGTAACCGGTTTAAGATCTGCTTACTGATTTGTTTGAGTGTCGTGAATACTCCAGGACCACTTGATGCAATTGATTCGAAAGACGTTATTTTCCCGGTTGGATTCAAATCGTTTTCCATCATCTCAAGGCTCATAGCATTTGAAAGGTCGCGTTTGTTGTACTGCAACACGTATGGAACGGAGTCTAGCGAGAGACCATAGCTAAGCAAGTTCTCTTTCATGTTCTCCAGTGCGTCGATATTTTCCTGACGCCGAACGATATCAGAATCGGCTACGAAAATTATGCCGTCGGCACCGTTCAAAATGAGCCTACGGCTGGCGTTGTATTCGACCTGCCCGGGCACCGTGTACATTGAGAATCGTGTCTTAAAACCTTGAACAGTGCCTAAATCCAAGCCAAAATAGTCGAAGAATAAAGTTCGTTCTGTTTCAGTAGCCAGACTAATAAAGTCACCTCTAGTTTGAGGGGCAAGTTGGCTGTAAATAAATTTCAAATTCGCGGTTTTGCCACCAAGACCGGTGCCGTAATAAACAATTTTACAGTTTATTTCTCTGGTCAAAATATTGATCATCGCCATGTTTAATCCTTATGCTGCGGCGCAGCAAGCTTGTTTTCTGTTCCGACCACTACAGAAATTATTTCAGTTGCAACTGCGACACGTAATGTGGTGCCTCTTAAGAGTGACCTGGGGTCCACCCTAAACATGTGCTAGCTTCGGCCGCGAAGAGCAGAGCTAGCAAGGAAATCGGGGGCTAGGTCAAGCAACGAAGCGAAATCGTGACGATCGTACCGCTTGAAAAAGAAATTGCGTTCTGCCAATCAACTGAAGCACCGATTCCCGACGCTCGTTCACGAATGTTTTTCAGTCCCCGCGATAGGGTATTGCGTGCGCCCTGGAAACCGGTGCCGTTGTCCTCGATGGAGACCCGCAGCAAATCGCCTTTCTGCTCTACAACAACTGTTGCGTGCGTGGCACGGGAGTGCTTCTCTATGTTGTTCAACGCTTCTTGCGTAACTCGATAAATTGCGAATTTGGCATCTTGCGAAATATCGATCTGCTCCGATTCCAGGTTTGACGCCACAGTTGATTCGATCAAACTGGCTCTTCTAAACCTATCAACTAGCGCCTGAATAGAAGCTATCAATCCAGCCTCAGCCAGAAGTTTCGGATGAAGATCCGACATTACTGCGCTCACTCCAGAAGCGATAACACTTATGCGTTGATTCACATCATACGCAATTTCATTGTCTCCCAACTGAGTCGCCAATGTTGTAATCTTCTGCAATCGTGGCAGAAGCATACGATCTATTTCTTCGGATATCTTCTTACGCTCCGACTCTACAGCCAGATTCTCAAAAAGGGCTCTATCTCTATTGATCAGGCGTGCCCATTCATCTTTGGCGTGAGCTAAAATCGTATCTAATTCAGAAAGTCTTGCTTGCGAGAGGTCCTCACAATCAGCGGGCGCCGCCGGTAGCGTATTTGGTGCCTCTTCGCTCACTGTAATGACTATGTCGTTGGGAAACTGATCGCGCAGTGCAAATGAATCTAACTGCACTTTGGCTCCAGCCAGGGCGGACCACGCTTCAAAAGAGTCGAAATCGGTGCGTTCTGAAGTGATCCATTGCGCAGACGACACAAGCTTGTCTGCACAACGAACGGTGATGACACTCTTCCCATCCACTCGATTGTAATTAACCATTAGCATGTCATTCTGCGATTCTGCGAACATCTTCAGGAGCGATTGCATGGCGCGATACAAACAGAGTTGCTGTAACTGCGACAGGTAACAATCTTCAGTCTGGTCGAAGAAGAGAACGAATCGCCCACAAATACGAACATACCTTTTGCAGATGTTGTCGAGCGCAGAAACAAGTCCCAGCTCTTCGAGATCGACTGGATGCAACTCACCTAGAAGGTCTCGAAACACCGAAATCGTCTGATGTATTTCGTCTATAAGCGGATTTGCCTTGAGCGTTGATTCGGATTGAATGGCACGAATTAAACGAGCTAACAGAGGCAAACTCTCGTCGTGCAGCTCTTTTGCCACACGGCGCCGCTCCTGTTCAACAGCCTTGAACTCAAAGTCGAACTGAATCGCGCGCGCTTCTGCCGACCATCTGGCGCCGATGTCCTGAATGCGGGCATTCAGGGCAGATTTTTCGATTCCGCTCGCATCGCTGGCGGGCGAAGCAGGGCTGATTGGAATGCTGATTTTAGTCCGCACCAGAAGAGCCGAATACTCAGCCCAAAGCTTTTTCATTATCGACAGTGACTGGAGCCGCGGCGGAAGAACAACCGCCCGCAACTGCTCACACTGCAAGGGACGCTGCAATAACGCCGCCTCCTGACCAATTTCCCAATACCATTGCCAATTCGATTCTCTCACAATGACCCAAAAGGCGGTACTGGGAAGGCCAACAACGCTCACTTAGGGTCTACCCTAGTCCAGTGGACGCAACATAGATCTATACTGAAATGACTTAATTTATACGGGCTCTCGGAGAGATCAGACAGTTCCGCGAGATCAAAGGAGAAGAAGCTTGGCTGGACGCGTAGCGGCGGTTTTAACCAAAGCACTCAAGCTTGGTCACTATGGACCCAACGACAGGCTCGGTAAGTTCTTTTTCTTAGGAGGCATTGTCCTCCCAATACTGGCGGTGGTGTTTGAATGCACAACGCACTTTTGCGCCAGTCATTTTTTCGACCCATTTCCGTCGGCAGCGCACGTGATACTTTTCCTTCTCATTCCTTTTACAAATTTTCTAGCGTGGCTGACACAGTACAAAGACCTATCGCAGCACTATGCCTTCATGTCGCTAGCCACTGGCATGGCGGCAGGAATCGGCATCATGTACAGCTTGATGTTCCTGCCAATTCTTGGTCTCTCTTTGATTTTTGCTCTTGTCGGAGGATTTGGACTGCTCGGACTGTCGCCAGCACTGGCTCTGCCATGCACGCTCCGCAGTGAAAAAAGAGTTTCAAAATTAGCGGTGGCAAAGTCAATTTACTGCGATCCACATCAGCTCAATCACATTGGACACCTGGTAATCCTCGTGATGATCGTCGCAATCGAGCTGCCATCGACCTTGACGCGTATTAATCTCAGTGAGGCAGCCAGTCCACTGACGTCAGCTGATGGTGTTAAGTGGTTGCGCAAATATGGAAATCGGGAGACCATGCTTCGCGCCTGCTATGAAAGATCTGGGCGAGCCACCGATATCATTGGGTCTCTCTATGAGTCGACGAATCCGGTCAGCATCGATGACGCACGCAATATCTTCTACAAGGTGACTGGCGTTCCATTCAACTCGGTGCCACTACCGGCATCAGCCAGAGCCACGATACGCAAGGCAGGGCTGGTGCAAGATAGTGCAGGAGTCAATGCTGCGGTCGAAGACGAATTCGACTTAGACATGGATATTGCAAGCGAGGTAATAAGCGGCATTGCGCGTGGACTGTCAGTTACTGACAATGAAATTAAAGCAGACATTGATCCTGATGCATTACTTGGAAAGATGGATTGGAAGATTATGATTCTCAATTCATCCAAGTACGATCGCGAAGCGCGGGCGAAATTGCTGATTCCGCGCGATTCCGTAGTCACCAGAGCCACTCTCGTTGTCGACGGTATCGAGCGAGATGCAACGATTATGGTGCGCGGGCAAGCGCGGAAAACATATGTACAATCTGCGAAATCGCTCGTGAGACGCAAGGATCCGCTTTTGGTGAGCACTTGCGGACCCGACGAAATATTGGTGCAATGCTTTCCGATCAAACCGAACAACTTTGCCGAAATCAAGCTGGAGATTGTGTGCCCAATGCAGCTGGAGGCAAACGATGATGCTGCGCTTGGATTGCCAACAATCGTCGAAAAGAATTTTCTTCAGGAGCAGCCTGCAAAGGTAATACTCAACTCAAAGCGTCCAGCCCACCTCAGTGGAATTATCGCAGCAGAATCGAAATCATCCAACAGCGAACAATCGACGCAACTTGTCACAATGAACTCGTTAAATGGTCTCGCGGCAGTGATACATGCAGAGCGAGACCGTAATATTCACACAGTATTTTGCCACGATACTTTTGCCAATCCATCCCACGTCGTTGAGCAGAACATCAGCCATGCCCAAAGAAAGGAGCCTATATGGCTTGACATAATCGTGGATGGATCAGCTGTCATGCAACCACATATCGACGACATCATCGCGGGACTAAAAGAGCTCCCTGCAAGCGTGCCTGTTCATCAAATCACAGTAGTTGGAGACATCTCTAAACCACTGTTGCCCCAACCAACAATAGTCATTGAAGGATATAAGCACAAGCCACTCCTAATGGCATTAATCTTGCCAGGAAAAATTACGCAGATCAATCAACACACAGGACCAACTTATTCATCATCAGGTCCAGCTTTCGCGGCGGCACTCGAAGCTTTGAAGAAATTCCAGTTCGTCGCGGGCCAAGACGACTCATCCGCATTGATGAGCGATGTGCGCGAAGATGCATCGCACACTTCACGCGCTGTGCTCTGGATTCATGCGGCGCAGCCTGTACATAAAGAGCGGAAAGATGATCTGAGGCACATCTTAAAGAACAACAAAAACAGTTTTGTTCTCTATGATTTCACTGTATGCGCTGGGCCCCAAGAAATGCTTGAGGGCACTGTTCCAGGGCGGTCACTAGTGATGGTGCCAAGGACGCAGTCGGTGCATTCAGACTTGCAAAATCTTTTCAAATCATGGAGGAAAGATCCGAAAACTGACACGAACAATGAATTCAGGCAAGTGAATAATGACGAACCCTTAGGGGGCGCTTACATGACAAACTCCTCCTTGGCTCAGGTTGCCGCATATCGAGAGCTTCTGTCAGACATGGAAAAGGGAAGTTCTTACGAAGCTCCGGCAAATTTCCTCGCCCAAAAGTATCACCTGGTTAGCCCTACTTCGAGTGCGATCGTTAATAATGTTCCAGTCGTTGAGGAGAAAACTGTTGGCACTGCTGTCGCGCCAGAAGCTGACACCTGGCTTCTCCTCATCGTTGCATTCGGCATCATCTCGTTCGGCATCTATCAGCAAAAAAGAACCCCGAGGTCATCTATCGCATGACCAAAGCGGTTTTGGCACTTTATCAAAATACTTCATACGGATGGTTGCAGTGGCTAGTTCTTGTCGGCACATTTTGGCCTGTTTGGCAGTGGTACTTCGAGCGGCTTACTGACCCAGCAGATGAGCCTCTGGGCATCGTTGCGGTGCTAACTCTTCTTTTGCTTGGAGTTCATAAATATCGATCTGGCGGCAGAAAGGCGTCAAGTCGCAACTTTCTTGTAGCATCAAATTTCGGCATCACGCTCGCCATCGTTGGCGCTCTTTTGTGCATCTACTGTGCAGTTATTACTGTCGCTCCACCGATAGTGATCGCCCTTCTGGCACTGACAATCTGCGGCGTTATCCTCCATAGAACTCTCCCTGTTGCACTAAATGTTGGGGATTTTTCCTTGCTGGCGCTTTCACTGCCAGTAGTGGCATCTCTTAACTACTATCTCGGTTACCCGATGAGAATTCTTGCCTGCAAAATGTCTGCGGTCATGCTGAACATAGGCGGGTTGGCAGTCAACGTTCAAGGCACCGAAATACTCTCGAACAATTCCATCGTGGGCATCGATCCGCCTTGTAGCGGCATCAAAATGCTCTGGGTCGCGCTTTATCTCAGTGCGACATGCGCATCTCTTCGCGGGTTAAGGACCGAGCAGACCTTGAAGTTACTAACCATATCCTTTCTGGCCGCAATCGTAGCCAATGCACTGCGAGTGAGCTCGTTGTTTTACGTCGAATCCGGCATAGTTCAGGTTAGTGGCGTCTGGCACACATTGGTGCACTCAGGAGTTGGTGTCGGAATCTTCGCATTGTCGGCAATGGCTCTTGTGAAAGTCGCCTACTCGCTTCCAACAGAGACAAAACCCGCGGTTGTAGACATCGAAAACGGCTGGGACGCCAGCAGAACAGACAAATTAGTTCCATTGGCGCTTGGCTGTGTATTGGTTTTGTGCGTTGCCGCAGCGGCGTTACCACTTACAGTCAATACCGGTGCCAACAAAGTGAGCGACACAAGCTTCGCTGGTTGGCCATCGCAGTTTGAAGGACAGCACCTGGAGCCGATCAAACTTGCAGACGTGACAGAACGATTCGCCAGAGAGTTTCCAGGAAAAATTGCCGTCTACACAACCGGCAGGAGCAGAGTGGTCTATCGATGGGTACCGCGACCGACCCTGCAGTTGCATCCTTCATCCAACTGTTACAAGGCAAGTGGCTATGAAATCAAATGGCTGCCCGAATATCGTGACACAAAAGATCAGAAGTGGACCGCGTTTCAAGCATCTAAGGGCACCGAGAAATTGCTGGTGCGCGAAAGAATCTACGACCAGGCGGGTCACAGTTGGACCGACGTATCGTCATGGTACTGGGCTGCAGTGCTCAAGCAATCCACTTCTCCCTGGTGGGCAATTTCCATCGCGGAGCGAATTGAGTAGAATATTCTGAAGCGAGAATACTTCGATGCAATTTCAAATTCTAATTTTCAATGGCTTTGAGGAAATGGATGTCTTCGGCGTTTTCGAACCGCTGCGAATGGCAGGCTTCGAAGTCAAGTTGGTTTGCCTGGAGCGGCTCGAACACGTCGTTGGCTTTTACGGCACGCGCGTCATACCTGATAGCGTCCTGGACGTGACAAACAAGCCCGATGTGCTGATCGTGCCCGGTGGAGGCTGGATCACTCGTGCACCCGCAGGCGCTTGGGCTGAGGCGGAGAAAGGAACAATCCTCGCAGTTCTGCAGCATCTGAGTGAGGCGCAGTGTATTCTCGCGTCAGTTTGTGCCGGAGCGATGTTGCTCGCCAAAGCTGGATTGTTAAAGGATCGCCCCGCCACAACGAACCTCTCGTTGCTCGATGAATTGTGGCAAGAACAAGTGAATGTGATACAAGCAAGGGTCGTAGATGATGGCGACATTATCACCGCAGGTGGTATCACTAGCAGTCTCGATCTCGGGGTTTGGCTGGTGCAGCGATTCCTAGGAGCGGATAAGGCCTTGGAAGTTTCGCGAAAGCTGGAATTCGAACCCCGCGGTTGCGTGTGGCAACACAGCAGCCATTAGTCGAACGATTCTAAATTTAGAAGTCGCTTGCAAAAGCCCTTGTCGACTCTATACCAATATTCAATTTTGAAATTTTGTATCTAATGTACTTGGCTAGGCGAGCTAAGAAAGCTTGCAACGCCCAACTAGCAATTCAGCCTGAAACGAAAACCTGTTCAGCGTTTCAGCTATTTAATGCACCAATATCGGTGCAGCAATTCTTACAATCGAATTGCACTTTATCTGGTGCTGAGAACTCACCAGAGCGCACTTCACGCTCACTTCACGCATCCCAAAACACCTGAAAGTAGAGAATTTACAGAAAATCGCGAAAAAAGGAAAACACCTTAAATTCCCTGCGCAAGTTTACAAAAACTGAAATGTATAGCCGATCACTATAAAGATATAGCAATCACCAAAGGCACTGTTGATCAACAATAGAGTCGATCTTCTGTTTCTCGGGTAAACGTTATGTCCAACATCGATAAAATCCTCAATTGCTGCAATTGCAGCTCTGCCTTCGTTTTCACTGGTGGTGAGCAAGATTTCTTTCAGGCTAAAGGTCTCACGAACGAACCGAAACGTTGTCCTAACTGCCGCATTCTAGTGCGTGTTCAACGCAGTGGAAAAGATGTGGCCACGACCGCAGAAGTCGCCTGCGCTGACTGTGGAATCAAAACCAGGGTACCTTTTCAACCAAAGGGTTATAGACCGGTCTACTGCAGTACATGTCTGAGAACCAGAAAAGACGACCTGGCTGTCGCTTCCGTTTAAAAACAGACCAGAAACCCACAAACATCGAACTTTTGCAGGAACATTGAACTGTCGCACGAACACTCACCAAATATGGTGCGCATTGATGCCATCGGTCACTCACCGTTGAGCATACCATCCCCCTTCCCCCGATAAGATTCGGCTCCACCCAGCAGTCACTACAGTAATCGTGATCACGGAGCGGACCCAACGGTTGGCTCCGTCTTTTATGCTCCGTTCTCTTATATGTATTAGCAAAATGCGCTGACAGTCCCTCAAAAAAAAGATTCGGACTGTTAACTGATTGTTATTTAACCAACGCATACTCTTTGCCATAGACCTCACACCCGAAAAGGAGGTCATGGCAATCGCCGATTCTAGTGGCATCAAGGAGCAGATAAATCATGGGACACTTCGATAAAACCCCACCGACTCAAGTAGACGACCTCGCACAGAAGGTCACTGAGCAAGTTTCGAAAGGTCATCTCGATGGCGCGTATGCGATGCTGAAAAAGGAATTGAATACAGAATTCTCTACCATGCCGCTAGAAGAAAAACGCGAAACATGGAACGCACTCTCAAAGAAACTGGAAGACAACGGCACGTTGCCAAAGCTAGCAGCAGTCTGGTTGTCAGATTGGAGCACGCACAGTGTCACGCCCGCCGGCGCAAGTTTCTCGAAAGCAACATTCGATAATGTCTCGAAAGCTCTAGATCCGATGGTTGCTGGCTTCGCAGGGCAGATCTCCAAACAATTCGATGTTGCATCAAGATTGGGTGACGACGATGGCAAAATCGATGCAAACGAAATCGCCGCGTTCAAAGCACGTCAAACACAAACCTCTCCAGACAAATTTGCTGATGACCTGATAAACAAAACTGCTGAAAAGTACGCGACATCACCAGCGGAAGCATATAAGTACATATCGACAGAATTGTTCAATAGAAAGAAACAAGAAACACCTGAAGAAGAAGCTGCAACCTGGAAGATTGTCGATGACAAATTGCATGCTAAAGGTTTGATACCGAAACTTTCAATGGGCTTCTTAGAAACTTCGTGGTCTGATAAACCAGCCACACTGCGGCAAATGGAAGGTATTTCGAAGCAGGCAAATCTCAATCCATTGACGAGAGAAATGGCGAGCTTCATTGCGGAAGAATTTCCCAAAATAGGAACAGTAGATTACAAACTAGACGAGATTTCCGTAGCGGAGCGGAAACTGTATACAGACAAGCTCAATAAAAAATAGGGCTTCCGGAAAAACAGGTTAGGGTACCGGCGGCACCATCGTTAATTCGGTGGTGCCCGACCGTTGTGATAGGATCAAACGCGAGTTCTCTTACTAACAAGCGGTGGTGGTTCGGTTTTGAAAATAAAGAAGTACACTTCGATCCTCGTGCTGAGCACAGTATTAGTTCTGGCAATGTCGCAAATGTCCCAAGCCGCTACAGTCACATTCGAAGGAACACCTGTCAAACAGGCAAGCTTAGATGGTAAGTGGAACAAAGACCCGCTTAAAAATGACAACAGCGACCAGGCAACAGGAATAATCTATTTCTCGGAAAGCACACCCGAGCAATTTGCGGTTGCAGTTTTGACGAACGGTGTCACTCCCGAAACAAAACAAATTTTTCAAAAGGTTGAAGGCAAACTTTCCGGCAAACAAAAATCAGAATTGCAGGGACACCCAAACCCAGCCACACTGCGCGCTTGCGCCGAGAGAGGCGAACCAGAAATGGTGCAAATTTCAGGCAAAAACTTGCTCCTAAATAATTTCGTTCAGGAAGAACGGATAAACATTGCCACCGCCAATGGTGCACAATGCAAACAAGCTTTCAAATACGAGTGTCATGCGTTTGCGCTCGTGAATGAAAAGCTCGTTCACATTTTTCTTGTGCAAGCAATTATGAATGCCCCCGAAAACGCGTCATTGCTTCCGTCGATGACCAAGCAATTTCATGGCATCCTGTCGACGCTCGAGTGGCACTAAGCGACCGCCACTAATTATGAGACCGTGGAAGTCTGAATTGCCAGTAGCTACGGCGCGGCAGTTAAATTTTGAACGAGCAGCCGCATGACAAGTTTTTCGCCCAGAAAAAACAGAGAAATTTGTCCAAATAATGCACTAAAAATCGACTTCCGGGGAATATAAAGGTTGTGCCCATCTGCCCCCTGACCTAGCCCAAGTGTCCGATTTTGTGTTTTTTACCTTCAGCTCTCGCGAAAAATTCAATATAACTGCCAGTTCGAAGAGACCGATTCTTTGCTCTGACTGGTCGTATACTGATTAAAGCGGCTATATTTGGAACCTATGGAAGAGTCCTGGCAAAACTATAAAACCCTGGGAGAACGGGCTACCGGTTCTTTAAATTATCCCTATGCCGAAGCTATGTGGGCGATGGCGGTTTTGATCGCGGAAGAATTTGGCGAAAAAGACCCACGCTACTGCTTTTCCATCGATTGGCTGAGTCATGTTCTTCTCAAGCAGCAAAAATACGAGCTTGCCGAGAGATTTTTGAGCCGATCGTGGCGGCTGAAGACCAAAGTATTGGGCTCTAGCCAGCTGGAGCTGGCACGGACTTTGAACACGATTGCAGAGCTTTACTACTTACAAGGCAAATGGGCAGACGCCGAGCAGCTTTGCAGGCGCGTCTATGAAGTGTACGTTCAGCAGTATGGACACGACCACCCGAATACGCACACGGCTTTGAGTAATGCAGTGTTACTCGAACAAACCAACGCAGCTCGCAACGCAGCGGCCGGTGGGGCTCCGGTCCAAAACGCAGCGCAAGCTCAGCAGCAGCCTGTCGGTCAGGCACAGACGGTTCAATCATCATCATCTGGTTATCCGACGGTTCAAACTGCGGTAGCTCAGCAACAAGCGGTTGCGCAGCCAATCTCGCCGAGCAGACCACAGCCGGTCAAGCCCACAAGCGATCGAAAGAAAATGGACGCCTGCGAGTCGTGCGGTCAACCAATTGAAGGCGAAGAATGTGTTCGCTGCACCAGCACAACTTTGCGTGTATATCGCATGGACGAACGACTTACTTAGACACCACTTATGGTGGCACTCAGCTGAACGACTGTTTTGCCCTACTGATTGATCATGAAAGTGGCGAAATCAGAAAAGAACGTGAGCAGGGCGGTCTCATGGGGCGCGAATTGCGGCACAGAATGAAGAGCTTCAGTCATATTGCGCATCCAGGCATCTCGCTCCGGCACTCCAATGCGAAATGGCATGTGCCGTCCGCGCATGCGAGGGTGCCCGCGTTCATCGCTATAGGTGGTTTCCCCTCCGGTTCGCTGAATTAGGAAAAGTGCCAGATGTCTCTTAGCATCAGCCAGATCCGCGGGATACATCGGTCTCAAGAGCTCATCTTGCTCGACGCGCGCATAAAACTCATCCACCAACTTGTAGTACGGTGCGGTGTCTTTTAGGTCTTGGTAAATGTGGGCGATAGGATCGATCATGCGCCAATTCTAACTCACAGTCACTCAACCTCTTCAAATTCGTGCGTGCTAAAATCCAACTTTCTCAACGGTGCAAGTGAATGAGCGAACAGGAGCCGATTCGGCTGGATCAATTCTTGAAATTAGTAAACGCCGTCAGCTCAGGAGGCGAAGCAAAGCACCTGATTCAAGGCGGGCAAGTGACGGTCAACAATGAAGTCGAACTCCGCCGTGGACGAAAGCTTGCAAATGGAGACATAGTCAGGTTCGACGACATGGAATACCTGGTCGAAATCGACTAATTCGGGAGTCTGAAATCTCATAAGAATCGCTGACAGGTCTGGAATTTAGCCGTGAAATGCGATACATATGGTAGGCAATCAACGAGCCAAATAAAGCGAGAATTATGCAGAGCAGAACCTTTGGACAAACTGGCGAATTGGTACCAGTCATTGGGCAAGGTACATGGAAATTTCCAACGGATAAGAACGAATTCGATGGCGCAGTGAAAGCGTTGCGGCAAGGCATTGAACTCGGCATGACGCACATCGACACTGCAGAGATGTACAAATCCGAAGAAGTTGTCGGTCAAGCAATTAAAACTCTGCCTCGGGAAAAGCTATTCATTGTCAGTAAGGTTATGCCGTCTAATGCGACATTCCACGGCACTATCGAAGCATGCGAACAATCTCTGAGAAATCTAGGTGTTGACTATCTTGACTGCTATTTGTTGCACTGGCGAGGTTCGATTCCGCTGGGTGAAACAATCAGAGGGCTCGAAAAGCTAATCGATGACGGCAAGATCCGTGCAATGGGAGTGAGCAATTTCGACGTCTACGACATTGAAGAAGCGCTTGGAATCGCAAAACACCCCATCGCTTGCAACCAAATTCTCTACAACATATTCACGCGGGGTCCAGAGCGTCAGCTTATGCCGCTCTGCGCAACAAAGAAGATTGCCATCGTAGCCTACACACCATTTGGTGAAAAACGTATTCCAGAAAAAGGCACCGAGGGTGGTGATGTGCTGCATCAAATAGCAGAGAAGCATGGCACTACAGTACGACAAATTTTGTTGTCGTTCACAGTTCACGACTCAAATGTGTTCACGATTCCCAAAGCAGTAAAGGAACAGCACGTCACCGAAAACGCAGGTGCTGGCAAGATAACACTTACCGCTGAAGACATCCGAAAGATCGACCAGGCCTTCCCTGCACCGAAGAATCCTGTGTCATTGGAGATGAACTAGCCTGTATCGCTGCAATAACTGATCCTGTATCACTGGAAAACCTAACATCCAATGAAGAAACCGCGCCTTAGTTTCTGGCAAATCTGGAACATGAATTTCGGATTCTTAGGCATTCAATTTGGATGGGGATTGCAGCTCGCAAATATGAGCGCCATCTACACCAAGCTCGGTGCATCACCCGACAGCATACCTATATTATGGTTGGCGGGACCAATCACTGGATTGTTGGTGCAACCTTTGATTGGAGCAATGAGCGACCGCACCTGGAACAAACTCGGTAGACGGAAGCCGTATTTTCTAGTCGGTGCGATTCTAGCCAGCATCGCTCTCTTCTTCATGCCAGACTCGCCAGCCCTTTGGGTTGCTGCTTCACTGCTATGGATTCTGGATGCAAGCATCAACATTAGTATGGAACCATTCCGCGCCTTCGTCTCAGACAAACTGAACAGCGAGCAGAGCACCACCGGGTTCATTATGCAAAGCTTTTTCATTGGAATCGGCGCCACTTTGGCGAATGCGCTCCCCCTGATCTTTAGCAATCTGGGCATGAAAGGTCTTGCTTCGAACGGCGTGCCACTAACTGTAGTGTTGTCATTCAGAATCGGGGCGGCGATGTTTTTGCTATGCGTGTTGTGGACGATATTCTCATCATCAGAGTACCCACCTGACGACATGGAAGAATTCAATCGCAAACGAGCAGAGAATCCCGGTTTCGGGGGTCTAATCAAAGAGGTAGTTCAAGAAATACCGCAAGCAGTGAAAGAAATGCCTGCGACGATGAAGCAACTTGCATGGGTTCAAATTTTCACATGGCTTGGACTATTTTGCATGTGGATGTTCTTTGGATTGACCACTGCCTATCATATTTTCAATGCACCATCATCCCAGTCGGAGCTGTTCGATAAAGGCACTGAATGGGCAGGTTGGTGCTTCGCAATCTATTCGATAGTCTGTTTCGTCGTCGCCTTTGTCTTTCCGAAACTTGCAGCAAAGACCAGCCGAAAACTCCTGCACGGAGTGTCACTTGTACTTGGCGGTCTCAGCCTTCTATCTATCTACTTCATACACGATCCGTTTACGCTGCAGTTTTCGATGATAGGCGTCGGCATCGCCTGGGCATCGATCTTATCTATGCCATACGCAATATTAGCTGGCGCCATTCCTGCAGATCGAACCGGCGTCTACATGGGCGTTTTCAATTTCTTTATCGTCATACCTGAAATTATAGCGTCGCTATGCTTTCAACCGTTGGTGAAAAATGTCTTTCACGACAATCCGCTCTACGTCGTGATGATGGGTGGCGCATCACTACTTCTTGCAGCGGCCCTCGTCACCAGAGTCGAGGACAAGGCGCCGAAAACAGCAGGACCAATCGCTACCGGTCACTGAGAAACACCCATCACTCAGACCATTGCTAAGAACACTGTCGGATCGGTTCTCAGAATATTGTCGATTTAGCCTTCAAAAAATTTCTTGCCGGCGGCGGCAACGGCGCAATCTTGTTCGCCAGTTCCGCCACTTACACCCAACGCGCCGACGACTTTTCCATTTCTCAAAAGCGGCACACCGCCTCCGAAAATCATGATTTTGCCGTCATTGGAATTTTGGATGCCGTAAAACTGTTTTCCAGGTTGGGACTCTTTGCCCAGTGCTTCGGTGGTTATGTCAAAACAGCGAGCGGTGAATGCTTTGTTGATCGAGATATTGATGCTGCCGAGCCATGCATTATCCATTCTGATGTGGGCGACCAAATTTCCGCCTGCGTCGACTACCGCTACGTTCATCGGCTGTTTGATATCGAGCGCTTTTCGCTCGCAGATGTCGATAACTGCGCGTGCTTCAGCCAACGAGATAGTTTCGATTGTATTGGTCATTTGATGCCTCATTAATTAGGATGGACTGGAACGGTTACACAATTCGACCGATGCTGATTTGATTGACAAATATACCGGGTATTAATTTGCTTCACCACCTCAACTGTTACTTATTTGCTTCACAACTTCGGCGATGCCAAAAACAACTCTGGCCAAGCTGTCATAGTCGACTTTTTCAGGAGTATCTTCTTTCGTGTGATAGTGCGGATATCGGTAAAACGCCGTGTCCGTAATCATTAGAGCCGGGTAGTCGTACTTCCAAAACGCCGCATGATCTGAGTAAGCAACGCCGCGAATTGATTCAGGAACCGCAACTTTTTCGCATGGAAACGGAGTAGCACTTCTGAATAATTTGGTAAATCGATTGAGCAGCCGACGCGATTTCATGTTCGAAACGAAAGCAATGAAATCGCCTTGCTTGGGATAAACCAGTCCGAACACATCATGTGGAAAACTCTGACTGCCAGCCACATCTGAGTAGTATCCCATCGTTTCGAGAGAGAGCATTGCGATCACTTTTTCTGCACGTTCGTGGCACACCGCTGCATATTGTTGAGCGCCCCAATCTTCTGTTCCAAAAAATGGAGGCTCTTCGTTCGTGAAAGCAACAAAGCGAATGGTGCGATCAGATTCGAATTTCGAAAGCAGGCGCGCCAGCTCTAGTAGACTGGCAACGCCGCTGCCGTTGTCATTCGCAGCGGGACAGTCATACACAGAATCGTAGTGTGCGCCAAGCACGATAATTTCCTGCGGATTCTTTTTACCTTTCACTTCTGCAATCAGATTTCGAGTGCAGACTTTATTCATCACAGTGGTATTACCAGCGCCACCAACGGATGTTGACACATGTGCCATAAAATCTTGCTGACTGCGAGTGTAGTTATACTCAGACAGACAGTAATCGATGTACTGCGCTGCCTTTTCGAGCCCGGCAGGGTTGCTGGTCAAGCTCCTTGCACCAATCGATCCCGCCAGCATCAAAATATGCGCTCGCAATTTCGCGCTGATAAGATTTTCTCCGGCGCTCAAAGGAGCAAGCGACTCACGTCGAGATTTCGGTGCCATCAACAATTGCCTCAGCTTCTATTTCGACCAAAATATCCGGAGAAATCAATTTGGAAACTTCGACCATCGACGTCACCGGTCGAATGTCACGGAAGAACTCACCATGAGCTTTTCCGATGTCTTCCCATTTAGCAATATCGACCACATAAATGCGCGTTCTTACTACATCTGAAAGTTTGCCGCCAACTGCATTTATTGCAGCCTCGATATTCTTCAAGATCTGAATCGTCTGTTTGTATGGGTCGCCGATTCCGACGAGATTTCCATCGATGTCTGTTGCCGTAGTTCCAGAGACATGAATGGTATGACCGACTCGAACAGCTCTAGAATAGCCAACGATCGGCTCCCACTTAGTTCCTGTTGAGTAATTGTGTCGCTTCATTTGCTGCCTTTAACATTGTTCGGCTTCGAGCATCGCAGCACTAGCCAAGCGAAAGTAACGCAACAAATTATAGATGTCGAAGACGTCCAAAATTTTCTCAGTGAAGATTTCGCAAAAGATTTTGCGAACTATCTTCTGCGGTCTATTTCTTGCGACCGATCTGCGCGACAGCAGCAGCTGCCAACCCGCCCAAAACATAGAGCCCAACAGTTGTAACAGCCGTAGCGGTAGTCTTTTTGGTCAAAAGCGCTGCGTCTTTTCCGAGCCCTACCTTCTCAGGCACGGTGACTGCTCCCACTCCTGCCATCAAGCCCAGATTAATGCCTTTTAGCCATGGGGAAATACCTGGTTTAGCGCCAACGCCGCTGAACATGATTGCATTAGAAACGATATCTGTAACCAGCGCGTACTTCTTCAGGGTTTCGCCTGTTGGCGGCTCGATCCCGAAAGCAGACATGACTTTGGAAACACTTCTCATGCCGAGGATATCTAACCGGGGTGCATTCGGCTTCGACTTACGGACCAGTTCATGAGCCACAGTGAGCGCGCAAGCGCCAGCGAGTCCATTAATCAAAGCTCTAATCATCTTTTTTTACTTCCAGATTGGGGCACACTTTCGAGACGAGGACGATAGGCGAAAGTTTCTGGTCATATCTTATCGCTTGACTATACGTTTCGCCCTTCACCCCTTAATATACGATGAAAACGGAAGATCGATTCCAACCGAGTCGACTCATAACTGCGGGAAAATCAGAAGCGAAAGCCACAACCCGACAGACGATACTAAAAGCAGTATCGGCGTAATGACCAAGCCGATTTTGAAAAACTCTAAAGCACTCAAGTCTTCACCCTTTTTCCGTGCCGTCGAAATGACCAACATCGTCGCTAGTGAACCAGCCACGGTCAAGTTCGGACCCAGATTGCAACCAAGGAGCGCGCCATATTGTGCGGCTGTTGAGGCATGGGAGTGAGTGAGCACGGAGACAGCCAGCAAGGCCATCGGAATATTGTTTATCACATTGCTTCCCAGCCCTGCACCAAATGCAGTGGCGACGATCTGCCGAAACGGATCACTCCCAAGCATGTTCAGCTGCGTAGCAGCGAACTCAGACAAACCCAGATTCTCGACTCCTCGAATTACAACGAAAAGCCCAGCCACAAAGGGAAACAAGGACCAAGGCATGTCCTTAGAAAGAATGGTAAAGTCAAGCTGCCGGCGCACCAATCCGACTGCACCAAGTAGTGCACAACCGATCAAAGCGATGACATAAGGCTGCACATGAAAAATCGCTCCAGCGAAATAGCCTATCAAAACCAGCAGAAACACTATCAATGATGCGCGAAAATAAACAGAATCTTTGACCGCCGAATTAGGCTCAGGGAGCTCGCTTGCATCGAACGTTGGCGGCAGTTCCTTGCGAAAAATAAATTGCAGCAACAATAAATTCGCCACCAGCGCAAAAATTTGAGGGATGAACATCAGTAAAGTAAATCGAGCGAAGTCATAATGGAACGCGCTCTGGAAGAGCAAGTTAGTCAAATTGCTGACTGGTAACAAGAGCGATCCAGTGTTCGACACAAACACGCAAGCCACCAGAAAAGGTGTCGACTTCAAGTTCAGATGCCTGACAAATGACAGAACTACAGGAGTTAAAATAATCGCCGTCGTATCGAGCGACAGCAAAGCAGTCGTCACTCCGCCTAGCAAGAACACGTTCAGATAGAGCGTCTTACCGCTTCCTCGCGACATTCTCGTTGTGTGCAATGCTGCCCATTCAAAAAATCCAGCTTTGTCCAACAACCCAGAAAAAAGACAAAGTGCGAAGAGGAAAATCAGAACACTCGAACCGTCCGAGATTGTTTGAACGGCCTGGGAGACATTTTCCAAGCCCAGCAAAAGCATTAAAGAGCCGCCCAGCACAGTGGCCCAGGATTCGTCCATTCCACGCGGTTTTGTCAAAACCAAAATAAGGGTGAAAACGAATACCGAGAGTGTAACGATCAGGTGAAGGTTTGCGGGGATTTCCATAACTACTCGCGAAACCTCCACAAAATATCACCAAGATGAGGCAGACTGCAAACTGTTCCAAGTTGTCACAGTACGACCTGCAACGCGGCGGTTTTTGGCTGTCTTTGCGATAATAACTGAGACCGATAGGGAATCTATGAACGAAATTCAGTACATAAACTGGTGGATTGGCGAGAATCGCACCAGAGAATCAAAAGATTTGAACATCGGCGGAGTTACCGTTCGGGTCAACAAAGATGTCTTCACGCCCGACCCGGCGATGACGAATTCCTCGCTGATTTTGTTGAAGAGTTTGCCTGATTTGGAAGGCAAGTCAGTGCTTGATCTCGGCACAGGCTGCGGAATTCTGGCAGTTTACGCGGCTCTGAACGGAGCATCGAGAGTAACCGCAGTAGATATCGATCCGAACGCTGTTGCAAATGCTTCCGAAAATGTTCAGCGACTCGGTTTAGAAAATGTCGTTGAAGTTGTTCAAACAAATTTGTTCGATGGACTGACAAAAAAATACGATCTGATCATCGCTAACTTGCCAATTCTCGGAGCAGTTTGGAACGACTTGACTGGACCTGTATCCAAAGTCTATGAGCGTGTCTTGAGCGAGTACAATCGCTATTTGGAGCAACCAAATGGGCGCGTCCTGATGGGCTTTGCTTCTTTTGGCGACCTTGATACCATTCTGGGAATGATTTCGTCGGCTCCACATTTAGTGGCAAAATTTTCCGAACAAAAATTCGGAGTTGAATGGGACGTATTTGAGTTCGGTGCCTGGGCGGAAGACTGAGACTACAATCCTTCCAGGAAGCGCTGTTCGTAGATCTCGCCGTAAGAGAACTGACCTTCGATGCACTTGTTCTCACGCAGACGAAGAATAGTCTTCTGCGCGCGCGATGAGATGTACGGGTTCTCGTCTTCGCAAAGACTCTCGAGCAAATCCAAAGCCAGATTATGATTCTCCGCCATTGAATAGCGAACATCTGGCGATTCGTCTCTGAGCATATAGCGCAAGACATCTGCAGGCGTGTTGGGATTCTCCGTAACCGCTGCCCTGATGTCTGAGTTCTGATGCATCGACAGCTTGACCAGCGTATGCGGCTCTGCGCGCCGATGCTCGGCTAAGCGTTCAAGCAAGAAGTCCGGCAGAACATCGCACAGTTCATGCAGAACATCTCCAGCAGTGGTCGGGTTGTGCACAAGGGCCCAATGGATCTTGTTGGGGCTCTCGGATATAGGCTCGCCATCAGAGTCTTTGTTCATAGTTTTTATAATCCGTGGAAAATGTAGTACGGAGCGGGTTCGTCGAGACATGTTTCCTTCTACTACCATACCGAAAATAGGCGCCCAGTGGTGTTAGGGAAGACCTTATTTCTATAGGGGATCTCTTGAATCCTGTCGCCATCAGCGAAAGACAACTGAAGGTTAGTCCGAGACATTGTGAGATCTTGTCTACAAGCCAAAATGGTTCCGATAATGAGCTGCACAAAGCGATAAAAGCGCCTGAGAAACCAGCGAACGGGAATTACCTATACTGATATATAGGCGTTCCTAACCGGCACTGGATTACATTTCGGTAATAATTGTTATTAGACCGGCAAAGGCTCATTGCGATTCAAGGCATAAAACTCGAGGCAGCACCTGCTGGATGATCCAGTGAAGCGCTGAAGCCCATGACTGAAACAGAAGAGCAGGATTACGACTTATCGTTCGCGTACTGTTTCCGTTGGGATAGCCATGAAGCGCACATAAGGGAGGCATTGAAAGTGTTGTTGTTCAACAGCGTGACAGAAAAGACCGGACCGAAGCCGGGCGAAAGAGATGCGAAGAAAGCAGTCCAAGAAGAAGCTGCGCGAATTAGATGGTTGCTGGCAATCAATCCCAACACACCTCCGCCTGTGTTGGAACATTTGGCACGCGATCAATCTGCAAGTTTGCTCGAACGTATTGCGGAGAATCCTAGAACCCATGTGACGACACTGGCCAAACTCTCTACCCATGCGCACTCGCAGGTTAGGGCTTCGGTAGCGGAAAACCCAACGCTGTCGATCAAAACAATATGGCGTTTGGCAAAAGATGAAAATCCAGACGTCAGGCACAGACTGGCAGAGAGCTACACAGTACCAGTCGCCGTGCTGAGAGTTCTTTGCGAAGACGAGAACCCATACGTGGCATTCCGTGCCCAGTGCACAATGCAGCGCATTCTCGCAGAAGTTAACCACCTCCGATCTGCCTAAAATCGAATCCGAACTGCCTAGATAAACGACTTCGTCCGGGCGCGCAGCATGCGGTTTAATTCTGCCTGGATTTGCCCCTCGACATATCGAGTGTGGTGCTTGGCTGTGTCTTCCAGCGCATCGCGGTCTTTGTGCGATTCATTCCAGGCTGTCGGTTTGATCATCGTCATTTTCCACTTCACCGGCAATGAACCGAGATTGGCTGGGAATGGGAACCATGGAAAGAAGGGAGTAATAGGAAACGAAGGCAACTTCAACAGCTTCGACAAATTTTCCACGTTGAGCAACGTGGGCGAGGCTTCGTCGCAGCCGATCGTAGCCATCGGATAGATTGTCACACCAGCTTCAATTGCTGGCAACAAACGCGTCCAATCGAACTCGCGAACACGATAACGTTCCGAGAACGGCTTGCCCGTTGCAGTTAAACCCTCCGGAAAAATCGCTACCAGTTCCCCTTTCGAGATCAAATACTTCAAGTTGGTCGAAGACCATGGCACGAAACCGAGTTGCACTAAATAGGAGTGAATGCGCTCATCCTCAATCCAATCCATGTCTGCCACTATCGTCAGGCGTCTTGGATTCTCTTTGCTCATTAGTGCGTACATGAGCATGAACGCGGGCCACGGAATTAAACCGTTGGAATTGCCGACGATGATTGCCGCACCCTCTGTTGGCAGCAAATCCAAACCAGTGAACTGAACTCGCCACCAATCCTTATACAAGAATTGTATGAACGGCTCGACTTTCGCCAGACGGCTAATGTCGAAACCGAAGTAGTTGTCGCAATCTTTTGTGCTTTCGATGTAATTGCGATAAGCGGTAGCGAATCGTGACACTCTGCTGCTCCTGCTATTTGTCGTCTGGATCCCAGCCCGTGAACAACGACTTGCGCTCACGCAAGAGCTTGTTCAGATCGCGCTGAATGTCGTATTGAATTTCTCTGGCGATTTGCAGCACTAACTTTCTATCGTTAGCCTTTTCAGGCGGATATCCGAGATCGATCGGTTTGTGAACGTTAATCAACCAGTGCACAGGCAAAGGAATAAACATATGCGGAAAAGGCATCCACGGAAAGGCGGTTGTGACCGGGAAGAAGGGCATCTTCAACAATCGCCCTACCCCTTTGAGATTGACAAAATTTGGAAAAATCTCGTCACCGCCGACGGTGGCAACAGGAATAATCTTTGTCTGCGTCGAAATGGCCAGTTGAACGAAACCAGGATGAAAATCCAACAGTCTGTATCTCTCTGGAAACGCTTTGCCTACGCCGCGCAAACCTTCAGGATACACTCCAACTAGTTCTTCTCGCGCAAGGAGCTTCTGAGCGTTTTCGAGCGTTGCCCGCACTTGACCGGTCTCTTGAATCCACTCACCGACACCCGGAAGGGTGGTGAACCAGTCAGTGACGAGATAGCGAACGCGTCTCGGCGACTTGTGCGCGTTGCACATGGCGATTGTGATCATCGCGCCATCAAGTGGCAGCAAACCTGAGTGATTTCCGACCAGAATGGCACGTTCCTGCTCAGGGATGTTTTCGATGCCGCGACAATCAACCTTGAAATAATCTTCATAGCAAAAACGGAAGAACGGCTCCCAGCGCGCGAATGTTTCGAGCTTATAGCCAAATTCATCGTCGAGACCCTGGTACCGACTGAAGTAGCTGGGATTTCTCTTCTCTAGTGCTTTGAGCGGGTTGATTAAACCTAGCGTTTTAAGATTCGTCCAAGTAGCCATAGAAAGCCCAATACTCCAGGTCCGAATGAGAGGAACAGTACGAACTTTTTCAGAGCGCCTTTAGCGAGCAGGCGAAACTTTTCGCGATTGCTTTCGCGTCCTTCTTCGTTCTCGTTTGTTGTCGCGTCGTCGTCGGTGGTGGTATCAAAATCTTGCATGCTTACACTTCCTTGTCGGGTGACAGGACTCCTCTTGGTATATCTGATGCACAGTATAAAGTGAAACGGAGTCACCTATCCACAGGCTTGAAAGCCCTCCTTAAGAAACATTTACTGTTACTTAGACGAACTCCTCACTGGACCAGTGCTGGTGCGATAATGAGCGCATTACCTGCCGGAGTACACAGATGCAGCCTGATTTGAACAAGATGATGCAAGAAATGGCGAAAGCGCAGCAAGGGATTTTGAAAGTTCAACAGGAACTTGCGAACACAACCATTGAAGGCTCAGCTGGCGGCGGCGCTGTCACCGTTCAGTGCACAGGCTCGATGGACTTTAAGAGCGTCAAAATAAAACCCGAGGCAGTCGACCCTAACGACATTGGAACACTGCAAGACCTGGTGCTTATGGCAATTAAGGACGCTTGCAAGAAAGCGCAGGCACTGAGCGAACAGAAGGGCAAAGTCGAGCTTGGCAACATAAAATTGCCACCAGGTCTCGGCCTATAACCGGATGTTTTTCACTCCACCGCTGGCAAAGCTGATCGAAGAATTTCAAAAATTCCCAGGAGTTGGACCAAAATCGGCTCAACGTATGGCTTTCTACGTGCTCAACATGAATTACGATTCAGTGCAAAATCTGGCATTCGCCATCACCGATGCCAAAGACAAAGTGAAAAACTGCAGTAAGTGTTTTCATCTGTCGTCAAACGATCCTTGCGAAATTTGCACAAGCGATAAGCGCGACCGCTCCAAGATATGCGTCGTTGCAGAAGCTCGTGATGTAATTGCGCTCGAACGTACACGCGAATTTAAGGGCAGCTATCATGTATTAACAGGCTTAATTTCACCGCTGGAGGGCAAAGGTCCAGAACATTTAAGCATAAGGGAATTACTCAATCGTGTGCACGATGATAATGTCGAAGAAGTTATTCTCGCCATCAATCCAACAATCGAAGGAGATGCGACAGTTCTCTACCTGAATCATTTGCTCAAACCACTGGGCTCGAAGATAACCAGAATTGCTTTCGGATTGCCTGTAGGAGCTGATCTCGAGTACGCAGACGATTCAACATTATCAAAAGCCCTGGAAGGGCGACGAGAAGTTTAGTGCACCAAATATAACACCAGGCCAAAGTCGTGCTATCAGTCTATCGATTTAAAACACCACCGAGTCAATGCCAATACCTGGCCGATCGCAACTGGCAGCTAGAGTACGAAATCGTGGCGATGTTGTCAGCCAAAGAGTACGAGCAGAAGATCAATCAGGGTTGGAGAAAATTTGGCTCAGCGTTATTCAGACCACAATGCCAATCCTGCACAGCATGCGAATCTTTGCGAGTGCTGGTAGATCAATTCAAACCGAATCGAAATCAACGACGTGTGACCAAGGCAAACAAAGATACCGAACTTCGCATAGTAAATCCGACGGTAACCAAAGAAAAGATCGATCTCTACATCAAGCATCATGAACACCACACGGAAACTAAAGGTTGGCCGAAGCGCGAAAATTCTCCAGCACAAACGATCGCTTCAATGATCAAAAATCCGTTTCCGATGCAAGAATGGCAATACTATCGGGACGGAAAACTGATCGCCATAAGCTACATAGACCCTCTGCCATTAGGGTTCTCAGGCGTCTACTTCTATTACGATCCCGAATATCGACATCTCTCTCCAGGAACGTGGATCGTTCTATCTATGATCGAGCAGGCTAAGGCAACGTTAAAGCCTTATGTCTATCTCGGATACTACGTGCAGAAATGTGGCTCAATGGAATACAAAGCCAAATTCGATCCGCACGAAGTTTTGACTCCCGATTTAGAGTGGGTGCCGCACGAGAGTTCAGAGTAAGGCACCAGGACCAGGTGGACGAGCGCAGTTCAAGCCTGCAAGTCTACCTCTTAGACCTAGACCTGAACGAAGTCCATAACGAATTTCGCAACTTTCGCTGCGCTCAGACCGTAGTCATCGAGCAAGATATTGCGAGCACCATGCTCAACGAATCGATCTTCTAGCGCGACAACCGCAATTTCGGCTTGCTTCACCTTTGGATTCTTCGCTTTCTGCTGAGCTGCCCACTCAAGGATTGCAGAGCCAAATCCACCAGCCATGCAGCCTTCTTCTAAAGTGAAGATCTTGCTGTCTTTGTTTTCGACCAATTTTTTAAGCAATTCAGCATCCAACGGCTTAGCAGAGCGCGCACTAATAATAGTGGCATCGATATTGGCGGCTTGCAAAAGTGGAAGTGCGTTTTTCGCAGTTTCAACCATTGCTCCATAAGCCAAGAGAACGATGTTTTTATTGGCACCCGAGTGCACTAGCTCCCATTTATCGAAATCGATCAACTCGAAAGCGCCTGCAGCATCTGGCTCTACAGCCTTATCGCGAGGGAATCGGATCGCCACCGGTCCATCGGCTCTCTTCACTGCTGTATAAACCATATTGCGCAGTTCACGAGTATTTCGTGGTGCTAGAACCTTTAGATTAGGAATGCTACGCATGAAGGCGATGTCGAAAACACCTTGATGTGTTTCGCCATCTTCTACCAATCCACCTCTGTCGATTCCGAACACGACTGGCAAATTCAAAATCGCCACATCGTGAATGACTTGATCGATTGCCCGTTGCAAGAATGTGGAGTAAATCGAAACTACAGGCTTCAATCCAGCTTTCGCCATACCACCAGCCATCGTTACAGCGTGCTGTTCGCATATCGCCACATCGAAGAACCGATCGGGAAAAAGCGTTCCAAATTTTACGAGCCCACTTCCTTCAGCAGTGGCCGGAGTGATTGCCACCATATTTGGTTCCTGATCGGCAATTTCAATCAGCGCTTGCGTGAAGATGTCTGAATAAGTTTTTGCTTTTGGCTTAGCAGGTTGAGCCGGTTCGATCTTTTCGCTTAACGGAGGCTCCAGGCTGAATGCAGGCACTCCATGGAACTTGATCGAATCCTTCTCGGCAGGCTCGTAGCCTTTGCCTTTCTGCGTGATGATGTGAATGATTTGAGGGCTGCTCAAATCTTTTACTTTATTCAATGCGTCAATAACAGCGCCAACATTGTGACCATCAATCGGTCCTGAATAATTGACACCAAGTTTTTCAAATACGATTCCAGGTGTGTCGAAGCGCTCTTTGGCTTGCTTCTTCACCGACATGATCATCTCCCAGACAGCGGGCGTCAACTGCGCACGGTCCAGACGTCCTTCAATCTGATCGAGCTTTTCTTTGATGTCTTGATAGAAAAACGTTTCCTTGATGCGCTTCATATATTGAGAGAAGCCACCGACGTTCGCGCTAATCGACATTTCGTTGTCATTCAAAATAATCAATACATTGCGCTGAATATGACCGAGGTGGTTGATCGCCTCAAGCGCCATTCCACCAGTCAATCCGCCGTCGCCAATAACGGCGATAACTTTGTGATTCTGCTTCAGATGATCGCGAGCGATTGCCATGCCAACTGCAAGCGAGATTGAAGTTGAGCTGTGACCAGCCACAAACGCGTCATGCTCGCTTTCAAGTGGATTAACGAAACCACTCAACCCTTTATATTGACGAAGACTTTTGAACTGGTCGCGTCGGCCGGTGAGCATCTTATGAACGTAGCATTGATGACCAACGTCCCAAAGTATCGTATCTTGCGGCGTTTGGAAGATTCGATGCAGACCCAGCGTGATTTCCACGATGCCCAGGTTCGATGCTAAATGCCCACCCGTCTTCGATAGATTGTTGATTACTTCCTGGCGAATTTCTTCTGCCAGTGATTGCAACTGATCCACAGACAAATTCTTCAGTTCTGCAGGACTCAGAATTGCATCGAGAAAAGACGTGGGCGGCTTTGCCAGTGTGTACATAGACTGCCGGAGTTCCCTGTATAAGAGTTGATTAGAGTAAATGATATCAATCTGTAATTGGCCATAGCTTAATAAAATCAATCATTTTGCATTCCAAAATGGAGTTTACTAGCACCTGTAAGCGTTTCAGCCTATAATAGCGGTTGAAAAGAGTTTACGCCTGGTTAACGATCTGGTTACGAAGTGCGTATGGTTAAGAGTCGTTACTATTTCTGGACCAAAGTACAGCAAATATTATTCGGGGCGAGGCTTTCCAAGATTTTGCCGTCTGGCGAAAAACGAATCTTCTTCTTGCCTGCGATCGCCCCAGCTGGCACCAAATATGGTACCAATGTAGACCAGATCAGTCACTTCAAGATCGATTTCCAGTGGAAATTTTATAGTTATGAGCATCGGTACACTGTAGACTCAAATACACACTCCAAACAAAGCAATTCAAAATGGACTCACCACAAATTCTGGTCGTCGACGACCATTCCGAAATCCGCTTTCTGCTTCAGGCTCAGCTTAAAAAGCTGGGACATACATGCGACGAGGCCGAGGATGGAATGGATGCCTTTGAACGATATCAAAACCACCCCTATTCGCTGGTGCTCATGGATTTAGCAATGCCAAGATTGAATGGGCTTGAAGCAACGAAAATGATTCGAGATTACGAGCAGACAAACGACAAAGAGCGTTCAGTGATCATTGCCGTAACGGGGCAGGGAGAGCGATCCGAGTGCCTCTCGGCCGGAATGGACGACTTCACTGAAAAGCCGATTCTCATGGACAAGCTGAAGGTCTTGCTCGAACGCTGGTTACCATCCAACTGATAATTGGCTACCAGACGTCTTCTTCGTGTCGCAAGAAGTGTGTGACAATGCCACCGACGACACATATCGATCCGGCCACTAGCATGAACATGCTCGTGATGTTGGTGATGGCGACGTCAGCGTCTGCCATACCATTTTTGAGAAGAACCGAAACACCTATAAAGATGCAGCCCAGAAGTACTACCGAAGCTGGCAACCATTTTTTCATCGCTAACTTCGCTCCGGGACACCGAATTCAAATCGGAACTTGCTCTACCTCTCTACTGTAACACTGGTTTGAGGGGACGCAACAGCTAAAAGCAGACAGGTGCAGCGTGGCAAGTTCAACTTCAAGTTCAACTTCAAGCGGTAAGCAAGGCAACGCATATATAATCGAGCACGTGGTAGGTAACACTTAAGTTCCCTGATTTGGAAGGAGTTCTAATGGCTCGTAAATTCGTTGAAAAAGGCTTGCTTGTACTCGCTTGCAGCATCGGCGTCGTCACGCCTTCCTTAGCCGCCGCAGGTCCAGCGAGCAACCCCACTGAAGCTTCGGCTGCTCCCGCCTCCAGCACGACAACCACAACGACGACCACCGCTCCTTCGTCGACCACTACCAGTTCGACCACAACTTCCGTGACGACGGCTCCAGCAGCATCGGCGACCGCTGCGGCAGCCGCAGCTCCCGCAGCAAGCGCAGCGACAGGCTCGACAGCAGCAGCGACCACCGCTCCTGCAGCGACAGCCGCAACGACGGGAGCACCTGCCGACGCGACTGCCACGACTTCAACCACGACCACGACGACAGATGCGACCAAGACAACCACTGAGACAAAGCCAAAGAAGGGCAAAGACGGTTATCCCTGGAGCACCAAGAAAGATACTGCTGAAGACACAACCAATTACTCGCAAAATTATGAGAATGCCGCTCACTCAGAGTGCATATTGATTGCAGAATATCTGGGATATCAAAAGAATCCTGACGTGCGCTTCAATCAGCCGATTCAAGCAGATTACAAGATTGTCAAAATCTTGAAAGGACCACCGCTAAATAAGCGGCTGCCCATCAAGTACGAATTTCATGACCACACGAACCCGCCAACACCACCAGGCTGGAAGTTCAGCGAGAAAGAAATGCCAGCCGTAGGCAGTCGTTGGCTTATCTTCATCGAACACGCCGTGCCGCACAACGGTCAATTTGAGACCTATCAAGGAAATTATGGACGTCAGCCCGAGACCGAAGACAACCTGAACAAAATCTACGAGTTACTCGCAAAACAGGGCGAAACCGGGTATTAAAACTGACGAATGTAAGCATTGACAATCGCCTGTAAGCTATCCTCTGTGGCTTTTCGGGACTTTTGCAGCTCTGCCAATACCTCAAAATCTTCACCGCTCAGACGTTTCCAGCGAATCGCCCTCATCAAGAGCAGCGGTCGATTCCGAACGTAGCCTCGAAAAATCTTGGACGGCGCCGCCAGCCCGAGCAAAGCGAGGCGCCGGTATGGCAGCGATTGCGATTTTCTCTGTAATTTTCGTGGCCAGCGTGGGTCTCTTCTATCAATGGAAACAGCAATCGACGTTGCACAGTCTGCCGCTCGCTTGCAGAGATTCGGTTGAGAAAATCGACACGTTTTTGCACGGCACAAGCGATCCCGATTGTGTGATGCTGGGTTCGTCAGTATTTTTGGTGCCCGCGGTGTACTGCGAAGAACATCGATTGGGACACACACTTGTTGCCCGAGAAGCCGATGCTGATTTAGCAAAACGATTGATTCGCTGCGATAACGCACCAGAGTTAGAACGGCAGTTAACCAAACGGCTTCACAAGCCAATCTCCGTGCGAAATTTGTCAGTCGCAGGCTCGAATGTTTCGGACTACCTGGCTGAACTCAAGGCAATGCACGAAGCCGGTCGCAAACCCAAATTGGTCGTCTGCGGGCTGGGTGTGCGAGATTTCGTGCAGTCTTTTTTCCGCATGAATCCGAAAAACAATCCGGCAGTGAAGTTGATCGAAAATAACGGTCAAAAGAAACTCGACGAGCAGATGCTGAGTGATTTGAGAGAAGGATGCATAACCAGCATTTTCAGCGAACCTCGTAAGGTGCTTGCAAGCGTTCAAGCGAAATTGACTAACAACGCGCCTGTTATGTCCATACCGAAAAGCGAAGAGGAGATGACGACAAAGCTTGCGCAGGCGCTAACAGATGCTCCAAAGCGCGCCGCATTCATCGACGGGCAACTCGATTCTTACAAAGAGCTGCTTCGCTATTGTCACGATCAATCAATTCCTCTACTAATTGTAGAAGTGCCAAAACGCGGCGGCTGGACAGGGGTCGTCGACGATGCGACAGTGCAGCGAATCAAAGCGACGATCGTTGGCGAGTGCAAAACGTATAATGTTCCTTACAGCAATATCGGAACAGGATTCAGCTACTCGGATTTCGGCGATGACATACATCCTAATGAAGTAGGTGGCGCGAAAATGTTCGACAAACTGGCAGCAGCTGTTATTGAACGCGGTGCTCTTTAGAAAAGTGCGATTGGATATTTTATCGGTAATGCTCGTCCAATTTGTGGTCGCCACATTGTCTGCCGGCGCGAAAACTTCGGACAGCCAGACCGACCCGAATGGGAATCTGAAAAGCGAGCAAAAATCCGAAGCGAAATTAGAATCGAAGATGGAATCGAAATCAGATTCCACCGTAGTCTCGGTCAGTAAAGCGGCTGTCGATGGAATTCTTTCGACTGTTTCAGCACCAACAACGATGCAGCTCGATCAGATTGAGAGGGATGCATTTTCCCATTCTTATTCGACTGATACCAGCGAACAACGAGTTTGTCGGCTGGAGCAATTCGTATTCGGAAAACAGTTTTCCGGCGACCTGGCGAAACGATTCAAAAAAGTGCGCAGTGCTCTTGCACCAAAAGAAATAGAGAAAGCAATTTCGCCAACAACTGGCTCTGAAAGTAGCTCCACGGATGCAGGCGAGAAGAAAGCAAAAGTTTATGACTTTCCAACATTGATTAAAAAACCGGCCGAGGCGCCACCACCGCCGGAGCCAACAAAAACACATGTTGGATTAATCGACGTGATGAATCGAGGCATCGATAATTACAACGTCCACAAATACACGAATGCAGAAGATGATTTCGAAGAGTGTTGCGCGATGGCTCCGGGCATGTCTAGATGCTTTGCCTACTTAGCCATCACCAAGATGCAACTCAATCTCAGACAAGCAGCAATCGATTCATTTCGCACATCCTTTATGCTCGACCCGTTTGGAAATTATGGCAGGTACGCCAAATCGTGTCTCGTTACTCTGGCTGGAGACGAAGCGATGCGAAAGCGTCCACCAGTCGATTCCAAACAAGTGCTGGATGTTGCGATGAGCAATATCGATAAACAATCCTCCGACATTAGCAGCCGTCATCAAGCTCAAGCCAATCAAGTTGCGTCTGCGCGCATCGGCTATCGACCCGACGGAATGATGATCGACTCAAGAATACAATCCAACAACGCCCGCATCGAAGGGGCTCTGCGGGCGGCACATACGGTAGAATCTGCAAACAATTTGAAGCACATGCTCGCTGTCAAAAAGATGCCAGGCGACGCAAACCTGAGGGCGTGGGGAACAACGTTGACGACTAGGTATTACGGCAACGAGACTTACCTGAACGCTCCTTATTACATTCCCAAAGAGAGGCCAATGGAGTTGAAAGCGATCGTACGATCGCTTCAATCGATGCACAGCAAAAATAATCACGCACCATCGGCGGTTCACAGCAAAGGAACGCACAAATCATCAAAGACCACGGCAGCACACAAGAAACATTCTAAAAGAGGCTAACTCATGCAACGTATCAAACTGATTTTCGAAGTCGCAGCATGCCTGAGCCTCTGCCTTTTTTCATCAGGAGCCGTCTACGCGGATGATAGTGCGCAACATAAATTAGATGCACGAACAGCGAGTGCTGTCGAAATAACAAAAAAATGCAACGAGTTTACAAGTAAGGCAGAGCACCTGATTGCACAAGCCGACGCAGCAACTGCAAAAACAAATAGATTGAATGGAGCCGCGAAAAGATTTGAAACGAACGTTGCGCCGACATTCAAGCGCCTGAAGGGTGCTCAACTTGCTCAAGCGAAGCAGATGTATCAATCAGACCTGAATCAATTTGCCAGCCATGTGGCAGCGTATCGAGAGCACAATGCAAACGTTCGCCAACAATATGGCGAGTGCGCAGCAAGTCGAGCGGCTTATGAAAAGAACAAAAATTCCTATTTAATCCACTGCAAAGAGTTTCACATGGAAGACTTGCCTCCACCGCATGTATGCGTGACAATGGAGGAGGCGATGTCGAATTCTGAATCTGCAGCCGGGCGATTGAAAAGCTCAGTGAAGAAGCTCGTGGAATCACAGATCGAACTTATGAAGACCGAAGGGCGCTTGAATGCCGCCGTCGCCAATTCTGCCAATGTAGACAAAGACGTTCGCAAACAACACGAACTGAATTTGAAAGAACAAGAGCTCGCGGTGGAATTCGCTCAAATTCAAGAAGAGCATAAGCAGCTGGAAATTGAAAAACGCACTTTGTCAGCGTCTGGTGTAAGAACAACGGTACCTACAGTGAGAGCCAAAATACACAAAAATTAGGCGAGGACGTCGAGCATGACAACAGCTGCAGAGTCGCGGGAACAGTGGGTGCGTCAGGGCTGGTGCAGTAACGAAGTCAATGATGTCGAGGTCGTTCAAGAGAGCATCAATGCTGTCTATGCGCGATTCAATCGTCCAGCTCCGCAAATAATTTGGTGCGACAATCCGTGGCAGTTAGCAACGGTTCCATTTTTGATGAACCTGGTCTGTTTGGTTCCGCCTGAATTTCAGAACCAGTCGAACGGTCGCGAGTTTTTGCAAGCAGTAAGAGAACAACTCGCCTACCTGGACCATCCGATCTGGCAAGAATCAGCCCAGTGCGTCAAGAACCACTTGAGCTCAGAGATCGAACAGCGCGTTCAAAACGGCAGACGTGCGCTCTATGACAGCTCATATGAGAGGGTGAGCGATGCAATTGATAAACGCCTCGATAAACTAAAAACAATCGAGGGCAACAACTCAGATTTTGCCATTCCTGAACGACAACGGGCGACCTTTCAAACACTGTTTCAAGCAGCCACAGGCATCGACATAAAACGCCTCGGAGGCGTGACTAAAGTGGCAGCAACCAGCTTGCCTGAAATTGAAGGTGAGCAAAGCGTAGCGGATCAACTTATCGCCGAGAGCGCCGGCGTATTCGTTTGGGACCTGGGAAAGTTTGCTCATCCATGGGCCAAAACCCTCATGGGCTCACAGCTACAAGAGCAGCTGCGTGAACCTTTCCGCGACTATGTCGGTCACATCATATCGATCGAGTCGTGTCTCGCGACTGAACGAGGCGGAAAGTGGCAACAGCCGCCAGAGCTCAACCCACCACCATTCAAACGCGACCCACGCTGCATCTATCCGGCACGCTCACGTGGTATGCGCGGGCTGCCACCAAAATTGATAGAACCTGTGCTCGCAAGCGAGCGCTTCGGATTGGCGCAAGAAAGTGCGGCCCTGCTTTCCAAGTTTGGTGGAATGGAAACAATGAATGCAGACAATCACTCATGTCCGGGACAAAGGCTTTTTAGCAGTGACTATGAACTTCTCTGGGGCAGTTGGGCAACCGAAGTTTTAGAGATCTTGCTCGATGTGGAAGAGAAGCGCGAGAAGCAAAAAAACGAAAACGAAAGCCAAAGTGCCGTTACAGATGACGATTTGCAAGAAATTAGAGATTACTGGAACCTGTGCAAAGGTGCTTTCATGTATATTCTCGAAGCAGAGATTGTTTATGCTTGCAAAAATCCGACGATTCTCGTCGATGAACAAGGTCGATTACATTCTCAAGACCGAGCCGCTATTTCATTTCCTGACGGTTACGGATTTCACTTCACACATGGAATGTTAGCGCAGGAAACGAATTGAATCGAATCGTCGCTAGTTGCTTTTGTATCGCCATTCAATCAGGCACCATTAGCGGTGCCCTACCAGGCAATGCGTCGCGTACAACTGCAAAACACAAACCTACAAAGACGACAACATCAACCACAAAACTGGATGCGAAGATGGATAACGACAAGTTTGTAGGAACGTGGCAAGGTTCGCTGCCAATCGGCAACGGCATGACACTGCCACTCGTGTTTCATTTTGAGGAATCCGGCGCGAAACTTAGCGGAACCTTGGATTCTCCAGCGCAGAATGCATCGGGCATCAAATTCGATACCATAACAGTACATCCAGACGGATCAATAGTTGCCGCAGTGGCAAAACTTCAAGCGCAGTTCGAAGGTAAAATTCAACCAAGCAAGTTAGCCGGGGTTTGGAAGCAGGGCGGCTCATCGTCTCCACTCAGCCTGGCGCGCTCTTTTGGCTACCAGCCTCCGAAACGCGCTCAGGAACCGCAGCCACCGTTCCCTTATGACTCAGAGCAAGTGTCATTCAAAAACAGTGATGTCGAAATTTCGGGTACCCTCACACTTCCAAAAGATTCGAAGTCTTGTCCCGTTGTCGTTCTTTTACATGGCTCTGGACCGCACGATAGAGACGAAACCATCTTCTTCCACAAACCATTTCTGGTGCTCGCCGATTACCTGACGAAACGAGGCATTGGAGTACTCCGATACGATAAACGTGGATGCGGCAAATCGACAGGTGATTACAAAAGCGCTACCAGCAATGATTTCTCTGAAGATGGTCTAGCTGCAATAAATTATCTAAAGACCGATGCTCGCGTTAATCCCGCGAAAATCGGATTACTTGGACATAGCGAAGGCGGGCTGCTAGCGCCAATTATCGCCGACAAATCAACCGACGTAAGCTTTCTTGTGATGATGGCAGGAGCAGCACTGCCAGGCGATGAAATCTTGCTCGGGCAGGTTAGAAAGTTGGGTGAGGGCGGTGGGCTACCAAAGCAACGCCTGGAGCTCGAATGTCAGATGGCGCGCGAAACTTACGCCATCTTGAAAGCGGAACCCGATGACAAGTTAGCAATCGATAAGATCAAGGCTATGCGGCACAGGCTGAATCCACAGGAAGATGCAGCAGCCGAAAAAGATTTGAGTGCACAACTAGCTGTTATGACCTCGCCCTGGTTTCGATATTTTGTTTCCTATGATCCGCGCCCGATGCTTTCCAAAGTGCATTGCCCGATGCTGGCGATCAACGGGGAACGCGATACTCAAGTGCTAGCCTCAGAGAATCTCGATGCGATAAAGAAGGCGGTCGAATCAAATGGAAATAAGCAACTGACAGTAATCACGTTGCCCAAGTTGAATCACTTGTTCCAGACTTGCTCCACAGGATTGCCGCAAGAATACTCGAACATAGAGGAGACTATTTCACCCGCAGCCCTTACTGTTATCGGTGATTGGATCGCGAAGCAAACGGAATCCAAATAGCAAGACCGCCGGTAAACCGGCGGCCTTGTTGCTTATTCAAAACCAAGCGTTTGCGATGGACTATGCGGACGGTGGGCTTACAACTCTGTAGGAGTGCCCTTTGAACACAAGTGTCACATCTCTTCCGATGGCCAAGTATTTAGAGATACCTGGTGTGCTGTGAATCAAATCAAAATAGTCTTTGCTTCCAAATTGAATTGTGAGAGCTTTTGGTGATGATCCTTCGTTGTACGTAGAATCAACCCAGGCACCGTTCTTCAAATAGAAGGTTTTGTCTTCGATCGATTTGATTGCACTCGATTCTTCCTTGTCCATTGCCACAACATCAGTGTTCTTCAGTTTATTCAGAGCCTTCGATTGCGCAACAGCACTCATTCCACTCTCTGGAAGTCTGCCTTCGGGTTTGCTGGCAACGAAACCGCTGCTAGCACTCCTCCGGTCGGTAATGAGCGGGTTGTCATCGAGTATCTGAACTTGCTGTCTGGATTTATGGAAACCAGCTTTCTTCTCAGCTGGCGCATAAGCTGAATCGCCTGCCCAGTGAATGCTCTTACCCATGCTTGCTTGAGGCAGAGCCCATCCTGCAACCGTTGCTGGAGGCGGAGGAGCCATGGCCATGGACCTCTGCTCGTTACGTATCAATGAACCGTGCACTGGAGTCGATGTGGCTGCGCCACCGAATCCACCACCACCAGCGCCGGCGAAGCCTCGTTCGCGACGCAACGACAGATTGTCGCCACGCATCGGCATTGGACGATTAAGTGCAGATCCATGCGATTCGCTTGGATCGGTTACGAGGAACGATGTGTAGTTAGAGATGATTCCGTACTTCTTCGAAAGCGCAACGATCTCATCAACAACTTCTTTGCTATCGCCGTTATCTTGAGCAACTTGAGTCAAATGCCCAATGCGTCTCATAGCCCACAGTCTAGGCAGATAAGTGTGATCGGCTGAACTGTTTTCGAAGTTGAGAGGGAAAGAATATGCTTTCGCTACTCCATTTACTTTTCCAGTCAAATTGACTGTCGCTTTGGCACCATTTTTGTATTTACCAAGCAACAACACTTGCGATCCAGCAAAGATGTCTTTCACTTCGCGAGGATAAGTGTCCTTCACAGTGATACCGTCGTAGGCGATTGAAACGTTGCTCAGGACTGGGCTCTTAATCTTCTGATAGAAGCCAGAGAGTGCAGTTTCAAGGTTTTCACTTGGTTCAACATATTGAGCGGTGCCGTGATGATCTTCGGCAAGTTTATTCAACAACTTTGTATTCACATCGTAGCCGACACCGAAGTCAAAGATTCTGGTATCACGCTTCGGTGCAATCGATTTGAGCAAAGTTGCTACGTTTGTCTCGCCTACAGTTGGCTCACCATCAGTCATCAAGACCACATAGGCGGGGCGCTCACTGACTTGATTGAGCATTGTCAATCCAGTATGCAGAGCATCGCTGATATTCGTGCCACCGCGAGCTTCGAGGTCGTCGATAAATGCAACTGCTGCTTTTTTGTTTTCAGGAGTTGCAGGAACGACTTGCGTCTTGAACGATTCAACGTCTGTAGAGAACTGCACGATGCTGAACTTATCGGCGGGTGAAAGCGCTTCCACAATGTATTTTAGAGCTTTCTTAGTCTGTACGATTTTGTCGCCTTGCATCGATCCCGATGTGTCTGCTACCAGAACGATATCTTTGCCGATCACTTCTTTGCTCTGCACAGGAGGTGTGAGAGTCAACAAGAAGTAGCCATCTTCGCCTTCATTCTTATGTGTGAGCAAATTAGCAGCGAGGTCTTTGTTCGACACACTGTAATAAAGCAAGAAGTCTTTGTCAGGAATCGAATCATGAGCGAGCATTGCCACTTTCGCTTGGTTGTTGTCGGTGCGATTCGAGGTGATTGTATGGGTCGGAGACCAGATAGTACGCAATCCAGACTTGCTGTTCAACTTTGCGTCAATCTTCACTTCATCGATCGGTGAAGTTTCGCCTTCTGCTTTAAGCGGAAAGCGATATTTCAACATGCCATTTTCAGCGTGCAAAATCTGCGTGTATTCCAATTCGACTTTCTTGGTGCCGTGAGCTGGAATAGGGAAGATGCGAGCGCGAACGGTCTTGTAGTCAGCGTATTCAAGCAATCCAGGATCGACCATGCTGCGAACGATTGCTTCATATTGACTGCGCGCTTCCTGCGCTTCCAGAATTTTTCCCTCTACAGGTTTGCCATCGATGTGCAGTGAGAAGGAACTGAATGTGGTGTCTTCAGGCAAAGGAAACAAATACGTTCCTGCCAGATTTCGATCGGTGTCGTTCGAAAACGTTTGAGTGATGTATGTCTTCGCAACTTGATCTGTCATATCGACTTTAATCTGCTCGGACTGCATATGCAAACCAAAAGACACACCGCCTTTCAAAACAGGGCGTGGTCCGGGGTTTGGAATGGGCGGAACGACGGGATGACCCGGGCGGACAGGTCTAACAGGTGGAATAGGAGCGGGGATCGGGCGTATCGGAGGCATCAATAATGCGCCACCTGACACTGCGGAATCCACAACAATAAAACCCGATGCTTGCGACATCGGCGCTAGAAGAATCGTGGCGGCTAGCGACAGCGCTGAGGCCAATGCCAATCGTTTCATATTTCGTCCTCTTCGTAAGTGCCAGTGAGCGACGGGAAATTATCTGAGATGCAGTAATGACTGCTCGAACCTCGTAATTAGTAGTAATGCCTGGCGAAAAAAGATTCGAGCGCAAAACTAACCGAGATAATTTCGGGTTGCCTACTGATAGGTTACTTCTGACGGTGAGGACATACTGCCGTCAAAACATGCGACTAAGTCTAGGGTATACCCTGTAGTGGACTAATCTCCTGCCGAAAACTCTTTCTTCCCAAGCATTTCGTCGCGCTTAGGATCTTCTTCTGTGTAAAAAGGAGTCAAGCTCTCAGCTTCGGTGTTTTTGCAGTTTGGACACACAACATGGTCGGTGTCCGAACTTTCAACCTTGAACTGAGTTTGACACTTCTGGCACAAGTAGTCGCCAGGGCGGGTGAGATTGGCACGTTGCGCACTAACGGCATTGACCGCGAGATCGTCGTTTTTAAAACCGGTGTTGTTTTCTGGCAAAAGCATCGTGAGCCTCCCTTAAGTGTGTGTTGAGATGGCGGCCGACCGCTAAAAGTTCCCCATGAGTTGCATTCAGCGTGGTCCGAAAACCGCAGTAGACACGAAAAAATGCCTCAGGGAAGTGTGGAAGGAAACCTGAGGCATTTTTTGATTTTTTGCGTCTTTTCATCAATTCGTTCTGGGGTCTTGACCGCGACGCACCACCGTTTGTTCCCGAAATTTCAATTGAATTTAGGAATTTTCGACAGGGCAAAATTGATTACTGGCACCGAAAACGGTCGTTCCAGTTCGTCTCTAGTTTCGAGGAACCCACAGAGACAGAAGTCCTTGAATGCGCCCAAAAGGTCTCCGAAATTTATTCTCGACTGTGCTCTCTCGTAATACACATCAGGTTGATTCGAGTCTATCTTGAGTGACTCGGTGAAATCTGAAATAGCGCCGGCATCATCTCTTGCAGAGGAACGCAACGCACCGCGTGATTCGAAATAACCCTTTCTGTACTTCGAGTCACTCTCGCCGTTTATAGCGAAAGTGTAATCAGCAATCGCACCTTGCCTGTCATGCAAATCCGAACGCACCATGGCACGACATGCGCGAACACCAGGGTCTTCAGTATCGTACTTTACTGCCAGATCGTAATCTTGAAGAGCACCAGTCAAATTTTTCTCATGGGTTCGAGCTAACGCCCGACTCCAATAGATCCTCGAAGCCGTTGGCTTCATGCTCAGAGCGTGATCGTAGTCACTCAACGCTTTGGGAAAGTCATCTAATTTCTCGTACAGTTTTCCTCGCAAACTGAAAGAAAAAGCATTCGTCGGATCCAGCTTAATAGCGAAATTCACGTCGGAAAGCGCATCCAAATGTAGCCCTAGAGACTTTTTGGTTACAGCCGCAGCGAAGTATGCATCTGGGTCATCAGGCTTAAGAGCAATCGCGTGCTCAGCATCGCTAATGCTTCCGGCAATGTCTTCAAGATCCGCCCGCACGCGGGCTCGCCAGGAATAGAGAGACGAATTATCTGGCGCCAGGCGAATCGCTTCGTCGCTGTCTTTTAGAGATCCCGGGAGGTCCTTGAAAAAATGACGAAGCATAGCGCGGTTGTAGTAAGCGGCACTGAGTTTCGGTTCGAGTTCTATGCCGCGACTGTAACTTTCCAACGCAGCACGCTTGTCTCCCGCAAGCTGCTGCGCAACGCCCAAATTGATTAGCGTATATCCGTCGCTGGGATCCAACTCGGAGGCTCGCTTCAAGTCGCTGGCGACGCCACGATTATCGCCGTCTTTGCTTCGCTCTGCGGCGCGATCGAAATAGGCAACTCGGCAAGTCGGCGAAAGGTTTATGGCACGAATAAATTCGTCGATTGCCTCTTTTCTATTTCCGATGGAGGAAAGAAATTCACCGAACTCACAGTATCGGTCAGCTCGAACTGCGGCGCTTTCTTCGGCGGTTTGAGTCTTGCCGATCAGGTAGGGATGGTGGGACGAACTGGGATGGTGCGACGGGCTGGGATGGTTGGAGGGGCGAGCCAAGGCTGGAGCTGTAACCCCAAGCAGAAATAGAAGAATCGGGAAAACATTCAAGAACGTTCGCATGTCAAGAGCATAGCGATTCCTGTTCAGTTCGCATAGTAAAAAATCAATCGAGCACTTATATTTGGCAAGCGACTTTGCATTTCATTGTTGATGAGCTTATTGCCAAGTCAAGAGCAAGCAGCAATAATGTACGCATACTTGGGGGGCGGTCAGGCATGCCATGTTTCGTGGCAGCGAACAGCAGTGCTTGCACGACAGGCTCGCGAGATCACTGACGGAGGTAATCGCTTATATGAATAGGACAAAATTCGGATTCCTGGCGCTCGTTCTGCTTCTTTCAATAGCCTGGCTGGTGTCTGCCAAACCATCCTTCGCCAGGGACAGCAGCACTTATCGCTACCACGACATAGCGCAGACTTTTCCGAACGATGAATATAACGCCACAGTGCAGTCGTTTCAGTGCCGCACCACTGCTCCGTCAAGCAACTGGAGTCAGTACACACTTCCGAACACTAACATTGAGCCGAAGATCGTCTATCCATCAGGCATAATCAACGGCCATAACGTGCGACAGAGTGACACACTCGGACTTTTCATAGGCTCCCCGAGGATCACGCCGAAAGTTTGGATTCTAGGCACCTCCTTAAATGGCGATGGTCAGGACCCTTATGTCGGTTACAGAATCACCATCACCAAGATTCAAACTAAAAAGGCCGCAGCGTTCACTGACATGTTCTTTCGATTTCTCACAACAGATCAGGATCTTGACCACATCGGCGTGATAGCTAGGCCTCAAGATTCGCGCAAACCATCGAAATTCCTGACGGTCGGTCAAATGGAAGTTCTTCCAGATCCATCAGCACCAGGATGGAGAATCGCTAGAGCAACGCGAAGCCAGTTCGGTTTCGACAACAATACATTCGTGAGGGTTTTCGACATCTATCAAGTAGGGCAATCCGGAAAACCTACAGAGGTGGCCTTTGGCCGTTTCGACGTCAGACACACAAATGCGCAAAACCTCGATCGCCTCACACTCAACTTAGACCCGCTTGGTTGCGTTTTGGGTGACTAGACTGTGCCCGAATCCTCGCAGAAAAGAATTGAGCACTTAGTTCTTTTGGAACCAAGTGCTCAACTTCGGTGGGGAACCGAAACTTTTATCGGCAGCACTTACATTGCTGACGAGCTGATTGCCACGCTTGCTGGTGCATCCAATTGCAGATTGAATGCATCGCCGGAACCAACATTTACGTCTTTACCTTTGCGAAGAAGCAAGCTCTCAGCCACGCCTAAACCGGCTCCCAAGCCAAGTCCGGCGATTGCACCGCGTCCTGCACCTCGTCCACTTCCCGCGATTGCACCAATTACGGTGCCAATGACAGCACCAGATCCAGCACCAATTGCTCCATGGATCGCTGCTGTTTTCAGCTTCTGATTTGTTGTCTCGCCTCTGAACAAATCGCTTTGAGCGCCTGATGCCAGTTGGAATTTGCCCATTGAGCCGACGATGTGTGCAGTAATCGGAGTTTCAACGCCGTCTGGTGTTCGCAGCTTAGTGAACTTCAATCCGAGGTTGCCAGAGTGAGACATTCTCGCTCCAGGAACAGATGTAGTTACCTGCCCCAGTAGCACTGAACCGGCAGGAATTTCGGCATTGCCCAGTTCAATCGGTTGTGCCAGGCTCGCTTCGACTTTGTCTCCAACTCTCGAAACACCGCTGGAAAGCGCAGTGTTTACAGTCACTGGCATCATCATTCCAGCTGGAATGTATGCGATGTGACCTTGCCTGTAATATGGATAAGACCCAGAAGATGTAGTCGTAGTGCCGGCATCGCCAACATTTGGTTTGCTGCCACCAGTTAAACTGGCAATGTATTGATTAACTGACGCCGAACTTCTCAGCGAATTCTTCAATCCGCTTGCCCATTTATTAGCCATCGCAGATGCTGTTAATCCCTGCTTCTTCGCACTGGCAGTGTCGGCAGTGGCGATATAAAATCCACCAAGCGTAAGTACAGGTTGCCCGTTCACGTACGACACTTTCACTGAATTGGGAGACTTGTCTGTTGATGCTACGAGAGCATTATCGACGTTCTTCTGCATAGCGGTGGCTCGCTGAGTGGCGGTCTGCCCACCTGCTCCCAATGGCACGTTGAACGCCGGTGCACCTGCAATTCGTACCGATGTATCTGCCATCGCCGGCAGTATCGCGCCAGCGGCCAACTGCGTTGTCAGTACAGTTGCCATCAAAAATCTCTTCGGACTGCTAAATTGAGAAGGCATAGTGAGGTGTCCTCGTTTTCAGTACATGCATACATCGACGCTGGCGAAACCCAAGTGTTTCCGCCAGCGCGAATGAACTTTAATTCGAGAACATCATGACAGCCTTCAGGCTGACTTCAATTCGTCGTCATGATGGAATGCAGCCAGGTTTTCGTCTTCCGGAGTAGATGGCTTGGCACCCAACTTATCGGCCAGCTCCTGCGCTTTATCAGCATCTAACGGTTTACCCATCCCTGCCTCAAGAGGTTCCTCTGGTTCGAAATTCTGCTCATCAGATTTCTCTGCCGATGCAGATTTGCTGCCAGCGAACTTTTCTTCCTGAGCGGCATCAGACTTCTTCTCTTCGCTACCAGTAAACTTCGAAAATGTATTTGTAGCCAACTCAGATAGCTCGTTTCTTTTATCATCAAGTGCTTTGATTGCATCGCCCGAGGTAAGCTCGGTCAGGAACCCATCGAGTCCTTCGCGCACATCCTTACCCTGCTTCGAACTGCCGAAGAGAAATCCTGCTATGGCTCCTACGCAAAACGATCTAAACATCTCGGTTACCTCCCATGGTGTCTTGGCGTTACTTTCGGTCAGCCGTGTGAGGTCGAGCCGCGTGCCAAAATCAATTCAACTAGCATCAGGGCGCAATTGCAGTGCGAAATGTTCCAATCGCAGGGATTTCTCGTGATTCTGACCGGCACGAGCGGCACTCCCATGCAGCCTGAGCTGAGAGCCGGGAGAACAGAGCCGCATCTTCGGGGTTTACCCCAGCCAATTGCCGAAAAACCTAAGCTAGACTACTCTTGGAGCAGAGAGATGTTCCGAGGAAAACCATGAGGCTATCGCTGGCGCCCGTTAAACGCCTGCTACCCGCCGGACTAAAAGTACACGGACGCGACGGACTTTTGTTCCAACGCTTGTTCTGGGGAGCCATGGCGGGCTGCCTGGCAACGCTGCTTTTAGCAGAGTCGCCGATTTTAGAGTCGATGGAACTGAGCATGCTCGAATGGCGGTACAAGGTGGCTGACAAGATCGCGGCAATATTTCCGAAGCAGAAGAAATCGCAAGATATCTTTCTTGTGAATTTCGACGATCTGTCTCAATTCGACCTGGGAATTGCACGTTTCAACGATTCCGCTTCGCAAGAAAAGCTCGCTGACGCGCTGAAAGTCATTGAAAGCGGGCAACCAACCATGGTTGTGCTAGATCTGGATTTGCGCGGCGCCACCAATCCAGAACTCATATCTACCATCAAAAAATATCGAAATGTAATTGTCGCCTTATTTGGAAGTTTGGAAGGAAGCACTGAATTGCCGGCTGCAGACTTCCTTTCGCACGCTGCGTCATATGGCTACGACGAGCTGATACACGAGCAAAACGGGCTGGTATGCCGTTTGCCAATTAACTATCGCGGCATCGACAACAACAGCGAAGGCTCATTCACGGCTGAGGGTCTGGCGCCCGTGCCGTCACTGACCGAAGCTGTAATCGACTACTACAGGCGGGTCAAGGGTGTCGGACCGCCCAGCCAATTTTTCTCAGTGCCATCTGACCAACCTTTATATATGAGTTATCGGAGAATCGATTATCCGACAATTTCGCTGCGCGATACCATGCAACCCGATTTCGACCCTGCTCAATTTCGCGACAGAATTGTCATTATCGGATCGACATTCACGCAGCGTCACAACGACGTGAAAAAGAAGAGTCCATTTCAAGAATCTGTGCCCGACATAGATCTGCATGCAGACGCGATTTCAACACTTCTGAACGACGACGTCATCTACAGCTTTCCGAAAAACATTTCGCACCACTTATTGCTTCTCATTGGTGCCGCATTTGGTGCGGTGGCATCGATTTTGCCGCTTGGAATGAGAACGGCTGCATATCTTTTTACATCTATGAGCCTGGTCGTTCTGGCGCAACTAGCCTTCCAGACCTTCCATCTTGTTCTGCCCACCGCATCACCACTTGCGGTGCTGACTTTGGGATTCAGTCTCGGCACGTTTATTTACCTCGACACTGACTTGAGGCAACGCAACAGAGAGTTGGCGCAAGCACGCGAATCCATGCAAGTGAGGGCAGAAGAAGAGCGGCAACGCATCGCCGAAGATCTTCACGATGAGACTCTTCCCGCGCTTTCATCAGTAGCCAGAATGGCTGACCGTCTCGCTCATGAGATGGAAGACAATCCTGTTCCAGGATTGATGCGCGAAAAATTAGACCACGCCGTCATCGAAATGCGACGAGTGATCAATGATTTGCATCCATCCGTTCTCGAGACTATGGGCTTCAAACCTGCCATCGAGAACTTGGTGGCGATCTGCGGGCGGGAAGCATGTATCGAATTCAATTTCGAAGACGGCGACGGCCGCTCCGATTACAACATGACAAACTTCACCAAGCTTCAGCTGTACAGAATCGTGCAGGAGAGTCTTAACAACGTTCAAAAACACTCCGGAGCATCGATAGTCGAGCTAAATATCCGTGAAAATGATGGATATCTTTTCATCGTCGTGACGGACAATGGGAAAGGCATCAATTTTAAAGCGATTCGAAAGGATGCCCATGGTTTGCTGAACGTACGCCAGAGGGCACAATTAGTGGGTGCACTGGTGGAATGGAAAAAGCCAGAAAAATATCCCACAGGAACCGAATTGAGGCTTAAGATACCAGTCGTAGAAACTACAACCACGGGTGAAGCTTGATGACGATTATGATCGTTGATGATGAAGAAAGAGACAGAATGTGGCTCAAGAACCTCTTGGTCGAGAACTTTCCGTCGGATCAACCCATCCACGAGGCTCACGACGGTCAGCAGGCAGTTGACATGGCCATGAAGATAAAGCCGAACCTGATCTTTCTGGATATCAAAATGCCACAACTGTCGGGCATCAAAGCGGCCGAAGCGATTCTGCAAAAACTGCCCGAAACAGGCGTGGTAATGCTTTCAAATTTCTCTGACGAAGTGTATGTCAGGCAGCTGTGGAAGATTGTGCCGCCGAACGGTGTTTTCGGTTACGTGCTCAAGAACGCATCCAACGAACAAGTTGTGGAAGCCGCCCGCGCAGTGCTCTCTGGAGACTGCTGGATTCATCCTGGCATTGCGCGAGTAATTCAACGCACTCAAAACCGGGCCACCAGCTTGACCAGTGCCGAATACGAAGCGCTTGTCTGCATCGCTCTGGGCATGACAGACCACGCCATCGCCAAGCGCCTCTATCTGACAGAAAAAGCGGTTCAATCGAGATTGAAATCTCTGTACGCGAAGCTGGGAATTCCAGGACGTGGCGAATCGCACGAAAGTGAATTCAATCAACGCTGCCGAGCCTGCTATGTAGCCACTCGGCGTGGGTTGATCAACCAATCGGAATTAGACGATTGGGAATCGAAACTCGAAGAAAAGAAACAAGGGGGGCCTGCTCAGGTCTAAGTCATGAATACACTAAGGAAATGGACATCAATCTCTTGCACGCTGCTATCGATAGCGGCATATTCTGTTGCCATTACCTGTAGTGCCCATGCACAAGCTGAAAGTAAGAGCACGATGATGATGGTGGGGTCAAAAGGAGCACCACACAAAGTGCTCACGGCAACCATTCCATCACCACAATCAGGCATTAAGTTGATCGAGTACATCTCACTGCGAATGCATACACTCAAGGGTCCGGTGATTGCGAAAAACGCTACCTATGCAGTGCCCCCACAAGAAAAAAGTCAGGGACCAACAAATCAACTGTTGGCAATCAAACCGCCAGTAACAGGTTACGCAGGACCAAGAGAGCAGGACCGAGAGTCAGCGAGCGATAAGAAAGCTGCTAACGAAGAACAAAAAGCGAAGAAAAAAGCAGATAGTGACGCTGGACGTAGCGACCGACCAACAGCCGGCGACGATAATGCGAGCGGGGGCTATTATGCCGGAGGTCCAATAGCTTACGGACGAAGACAATCAGCCGTTCCCGCGAGTTCCAGCAGTAGCCTCGCTAAAGCGAAAGAGGCACCACAAGCAGCCTCGAGCGAAACTACTGCCACCGCATATGGAAGGATGGCCAACGGTAAGTTAGGCGCGGCACTTTCGCGCTTCCGCGGCGCTTTGCAAACAGTCGACGAGGGTATGAGTGCGGCAGATTCATCGGCAGTGGGCGGCAAAGACTTGTCCACGAAAGCCAGAGCAAAATCTGCCCGACAAGAAGCAAGTTATCAAATTGCCAGCAACAAGCCCTCGGGCATGTGGGAAGCGCCAGCACGTGGAGTGCTTTTGCAGCAACAAGGATTTCAGAATTCAGCCAACGTAAAGGATGCTCGTATGGCAGCCGCGGCGGGTAGCAATTCCTCTGACCAGGCCGCGGCAGAACCGCAATCGCCACCGATGCCTCCTGCATACTACCGAACCACCAGCCAACGACTTCTTCCGCCAGCAAACATGGGCAAACGTGTTTCACAGCCCGGTGATAATCTATATGCTCCTAGCAGTGCCGGTATTGCAGGTGGTGGCGGATCGGCGAATGTGCGCGACTATTATAGCGCCCAACGTAAATCGACAATCGCGTCGGCGACGGTTCCTTCAGCCTCACCAGTGCCAGCTCAGCAAGGTCAGAGCTTTTTGATTCCACCGCCACCAACAGTCATAGATGGACTGACTCAAAACAGTTCCACTAACTTTCAAAAGCAAAAGACTGAAATTGCCATGCTAGCACCGAATGTGGTGATGGGCATTCCACTGGTGCGACTGGGAAGCTCAGCCCTGGAGGCTAACAAAGCGCTCACCTCGGTCAAAGGAAACAAGCTGAAACAGCAGTCAATCAGCGGTTGGACTGTGTATGTTCTACACAAAGCCAATTCAGTTGAGCCGGCAATGCAGGTTTATGTGAGACATGGACTGGTGGAAGCGCTGCGCATTTTTGACAATGCATTTATCGCTCCTGATTTCGGAGTGCAGCTCAACGACGACGTATCAACTGTAAAAGCAAAGTTCGGAGAGCCTACGTTCATGCATCCGGAAGCAGATTGCCCATCGGCACAGAACTACATTTATCCGATCAGTCAGGTGAGCTTTGAATTACGCAGACCAGCCAATTCACCAACACCCAAAGTTTCGAGCGTTCTGATATTTACAGTTAAGTGAGCTACCCATGCAAGTCGTAGGAGGCTGCTACCTATGCACGTCGTAGGAACATATAATCCTTCCAATCAAGCTGTCGCCTTGAAATTGCTTCGCAAAATCGGTTAGGATCTTTATATAGATAGTCCACAGCGAGCGCTTCCAAGCCCGTGGTTCAGACATACCAGCCGCTTTATCTGAAGTACCGCCCCCAGTCATTGGCTGACCTGGTGGGGCAAAAATCTGTCGCGCAGACTTTAACAAACGCGATCGAGCACAATCGCATCTCTCATGCATATCTCTTCACCGGTCCAAGAGGCACCGGCAAAACCTCTTCAGCTCGAATTCTTGCCAAGTCTCTCAACTGCGAAGCTGGTCCGACCGCTGCTCCGTGCTTAGTCTGTGCCTCATGTCTTGAAATCAAAGCCGGAAATTCGCCATCTGTTTTCGAACTCGACGCAGCTTCAAATAACAGTGTCGACGATGCTCGTTCGTTAATCGAGCGTGCTCCGCTTGTTGCACAGGGCGGAAGATACAAGCTTTACATCATCGACGAATGTCACATGCTCACGAAAGAGGCATTCAATGCACTTTTGAAAACAATCGAAGAGCCACCACCAATGGTGGTGTTCATTTTGGCCACGACCGAAGAGCACAAAGTTCCACCGACGATCATCAGTCGTTGCCAACGCTTGATGTTCAAGCTGGTCAATCAAAAAGAATTGACTGCGCATCTGCGTCATATTTCCACGCTCGAAGAAATCAACATCCTTGATGAAGCACTCGATCTAATTGCCAGAAGATCTGGCGGTGGACTCCGAGACGCTCTTGGTTTGCTGGATCAGGCAAGTTTGCTCTCAACCAAAGAGAAGCCTGTCGGTGTGAACGACTTGCTGATTTTGCTCGGCGCAGTGCACGAAGATGTCTTGTTGCAGATCAGTGCAGCGGTTCAAAACCGTGATGGGCAGGCGGTTCTGTCAGCCGCGAACACCCTGCTCATGGAAGGTCGCGAGCCTGCTGTTTTAGTGTTGGAACTGGCAAAACACTTTTTGAACTTGATGAAAGCCTCATATGTAAATGAGACAGGCACGCTTACCGCCGAGAATTTGGCATCGCTCGTACTCGGCTCACCGTCTTACTTACAGGCGATCGTCGCTCAAGCGAAAAACTTCGACCGGGCCGAATTGGCGCTGATGGTCGAATATTTGGATAAGCTCGAACAAACGTGCAGACGCTCCAGTCAACCGGTTCTAAGTGTTGAGATGGGGCTGCTGGCACTCTGTCATAGACATGACATGACCTTTGTTCGCGACCTAGATGCACGCGTCAAGACACTCGAAAACGTCATGGCAGATGACATTGCTCGCGGTCCTGCGCAATCAAGCGGACCAAAACCACATGCCGCTCCTCAACAGACTCGACCAGTTTCGCAGCCGGACCACCGTCCCGCGGCGCAGCAAGACCACCGACCAGCAGCAGCTCAAACTGAGCACCGAACGCCTCCAACACACAATCCTACTCAAGTTCCAGTTGCAGCGTCAGCAGCAGCAGCAGCCGCCGCCGACACTAGACCGAACGCCGAATCAGCACCAAAAACGGTGGCACCAAAAGTCGAGCGCCCCGCTGAAAGCGCACCACCAGTCGCCGCGAAAGCACCAGCACCAACGTCGTCTTTTGCCTCGAAACTGAACGAAGCCATGGCGTCTGCCGGTTTAGGAGCAGGTCCATCCACAAGCACATTCAAGAGTGGCGGAGAATCAGCGAAGCCTGCTGCATTTCCACCTCCTATATCTAGAGTTCCACCTGAAGCACCGCCAGACGACAGTTCATACGACGACGTCGAGCCAGACCAACCGGGCAGAGTTGTCACTCCAGTGTTGCGCCCGCCCGTAGTCGAACCAACTTTAGAGGCGTTGGAAGCACAGGGTGATGTCGTCGAAGAAATTGACGATTACGACATTGTGCCGCGTTCAGTTGCAGCTCCACCAGAGGAGCCACTGCCACTATCCGCACCACCTTTGAGCAATGTGCCACCATCGTCCACAAGTGGATCATCTGAGGAAGAGGAAGAAGAGGACGACGAAGAGCAAGCAGAAGCTCCGATAGAGTCTGATGACGACGATGATGCAGGCATTCCGCCAGCGCCGCTTGTTATTGAAGATCCAACAGCTCGATCGAATTCCGCACCAGCAGCAACACCATCGACTTCCTCACAAGCAACAACAGCAGCCGAGCCGGCAAACGAATCCGAACCAGCAGCCCGCCCATCACGCGGAGGCGGTGAAGATATCGACCAGTTCTGGTCAGAAGTTAGAGAAGCTTTGCAGAAGAGACATCTGCCGACATTCAGCATCGTCAGTGTTCATGCCTTTCCAGTCAGTCTGGAGAACAACGATTTTGTTGTCGGTGTGCGCAACGAAACATTCCAAAAACAACTCGATAACAAAATCGAACATCTAAAAGCCGCATGCGCAGCCGCAGTTGGTCGCACAATCAACGTGCGCATCAAAGTGGTCGCAGACAATTCACCAAAACCTGCAGTCGGCGCAGCAAAGGGTGCAGCGCGCCCGAAAGAAACACGCTCGCCTGAATCTCCGGAGGGAGAGAGTAGGACTCCCGACTCCCCAGCTCCGACAAGACCTTCAATGAATTCCGAGTCGCAAGGATCTGCTCCTAAATCTGATCCAAATGGTCATGGACCCGTGCGCACACAAATGAGCACCGAAATCGAGCAGCGCATCGGCGGCAATTTAATTAATGAGGCTTATAAACTTTTTGAAGGACCCGGCTCGCGTCTGATCGGCTAGCCCTTGCGGATATCGAAAGCGCCGACGATCGGCTCGTCTGATTTGGACCATTCAACATCAACCGACTGAACAATCGCATTGGTCGGCCCAACTTTGCACCACTCAATTAATGACTCGACAACATCTCGGTCGCCAAGGGCGCACGCTTCGACAGAGCCGTCAGCGGTGTTGCGAACCCAGCCGCTAAGCCCCAATGCATCAGCCTTTTCGCGCATGGACCAGCGATAACCCACGCCCTGGACTCGCCCTTTTATCAGAAGTTTTGCCTTGTTCATATCCTGAATATTGAACTGCTTTGCAGCAAAATCAGCAATAGATCCATGGTGCAAACGATTCAATCCGTGGCATGAAACAGATAAGATATGGAGAGGGCTATACTTTCCATGGCACGATCTTCCATCGGTCTATATGAGCCGATGTGGGGAGTTTCTTGGACAACGCGCGACCGATGACGAACGACGACGGAACACAGACTAAGAATCAAGAGAAAGAGCGCGTGATCGCGGCGATAACTGCTTTGAAAGCGCAGGGCGCCGACATCAACCCTTACACCGTCTCGGGCGAAGCACAAGTGCCGAGATCGACTCTTTATCGCGATCCTGAGCTGATGGATTTGATTTATAAAGAGCGAAACGGCGATGACAGCAGTCATATGTCCAATGATGAAATCCAGAGCAAAATCGCTGAACTCGAGGAAAGTAATCAGGCGCTGAACGAACAGATTTGGGATTTGGAAAAGCAGCTCGAGTCGATGACCAAACTCAAGCAAGATGCTTATGTTCAGGGATTTCAGGCTGGCATTAACGAAGCAGCAAAACGCAATGCGGCTGGCGCAGGTGGCGAAGTAACTGGTTCTCGTCCCGCAGTTCATGTACCAGACGCAGTCGACATTACAGCCGAAACTGTGGCTGAACCCGCAGTCGTGGCAGCACCTGTTGCCGAAACAGCCATGGCAGGAGTAGATTACGAGCCTGCACCAGTTGCGGTTGGACTGGGAGAAACCAACTACAAGTTCACCGAGCCAGTGACGGCCATTCCAAAGTCTAACGGTGAAGGCAAAACTAGCCGCAAGAAAGTAGAAGAAAACACAGGCGACTACGAGCCACTGAGCGACAGCCACATGTCTGGTGACTTCCACTTCGGCGACTCGTTGATGGCACAAGACGACAGCTACGAGTTAGAAGAAAAGGTTGCTCCAGGCGAAGAAACTGGCGAGCACGATATATTTGACGACATCGAATCAGTCTTGTCAGAGCAGAAAGGGCCCGCCAGCAGCAGCGGAGCAGACATCGACTTCACCCTCCATCAAGAGCGCCCTGAGCCACAGCCAGAGCCTGTCGCGGCAGCGCCAGCCGGGACAGTGCGCAAGAAAAAGAATTTTCCAGACATCGATTTTGGCTTGTCGGGCGACTCTGACAGCCATAACGGCGAGTCACATCATGAAGACGCCGTCGCCGCAGGAGGGCGAGAAGCTGCTCCAGCCGACAAGCACGCCGCATCGGTAGCCGCGCAGGCTGGCGAAGAATCGGCAGTTGCTCAGATGACGCGAGACGGTGACGGCATCTACAACATAGCTCGCTCTGGACCAACTATCAGTAGCAGCGCCTACAACCCATTGGTTGAGCTGTCCTGGAAAGATTTGCAGACTGTATACAACTTCAGCGTCGCATCGCTGAAAGACTACGCGAAACCAGGCTTCGGCAACGAACCGGGCGCTCTAGGCGGCACAAATTTTGCCGATTCATCGACGCACGAACCAAAACCCGTTAAGCCACGTCAGAACCAAGCTGCTCTTGAAACTTCAGATTCGCTCGACTTGCCCGGACCAGACCCACGCCGCACAGGTGACAGGCTGCAAGCGCTCTCTGACCCACGCAATCTGCTCGACTCAGAACCTATCGTAGACCTAGATGCTCTGGACATCTTCGACGATCTTGACGACTACGTCGACCTCGACAAAATCGAAGTTATCAGCGACGTCGTCAGCAAGCCAAAAGCCGAAGAACCTTCCATGGGCGGAGATGAGCTGCGCGAATTGATTAAAGGACGCATCAAACAAGCTGCCGACATTCCAAACGAGCCAAGCGCTCCTCGTATGACAACACCACCGCCAGCGGGCGGCGCCGCAACCAAAGACAGCACTCCAGGCGGCGGTGGCGGACCTCGAAACAAGTTCATTGGTGGCGCTAAAGCCGGGCAGGAACCGCCGTCTGCTGTTCCAGCCTTCGTCGTCAAAACGATCCCGCCGGAAATCCGCAAATCATTCATGATTCTTGGATTGAAGCCGGAGGAAGCAACCACAAAATCAGTCATCGAAGCTTGGAAGAAGCAAATCGCCTCACCGGGCGTTCACCCTGACCTGGGCGGAGACACAGAAGCTGCCGTCTACCTCAACACAGCGAAAGACCAGCTGGTGCGCTGGTTAGACCAACAGGCTCCAAAGCTGGGCAAAAAGTTCGGTCAGCCGCATAAGCCCGAACCGCCAAAACCGAAGAGAGAAGAAGACTAAGTCGAATTCTAAGTCGTAAAGACTGCTTGTAACGAATCAGGGAAGCCAAGAGAGGATTGCTGCCCGTAGCACCCGGCTTGTCGTTTTAATCTGCTTATAATGGATGCGAATCAATCGAAATAGCCTCGATTATGCCGGGCAGCTTGCTGCATCAGGCTATCCCAGGACTATTTCCGATTTTGGTTAATAGCGTGGATTATCCGAGGACTGCCAACGCAGCACGCTACTACCTCAAACCCACCTCGGTTTGCAAAGGAAACTCAAACTATGGCCAAACCAGTGGTCGCAATCGTTGGCCGCCCCAACGTAGGCAAATCCACCTTCTTCAACCGTTGTGTCGGTGCGCGACATGCCATCGTCGATGATAGCGCAGGTGTTACACGCGACAGAATCTATCGCGAGACAGATTGGTCAGGACGTCAATTCCTGCTTGTAGACACAGGCGGTGTCATTCCAAACAGTCCTGACTCAATCGCAAACGAAGTTTTCGATCAGGTGCAACTAGCAGTCGACGAAGCCGACGTGATTGTTTTCATGGTCGACGGAAAGACCGGAATCTCAGGCGCAGACGAAGAAGTAGCCAACCTTTTGCGACGCAGCAAAAAACCGATTATCGTCGCCGTGAACAAAATAGACGAGCCTAAAGAGCAACCAAACGCCATGGAATTTTATGGACTAGGTCTCGGAGAGCCGCACACACTCTCAGCCATGAGAGGAAGTGGTGGCGTCGGCGATCTGTTGGATAAAGTAATTTCGCACTTTCCTCCAGAAACTCGCAAAGTTGTCGATCTAAACAACATTCCATACGACGGCACTGACTTCGTCGAGGAAGAAGAGCAAGGACCGCTCTCTCTCGCCATAGTAGGCAGACCGAACGTGGGGAAATCGTCGCTAGTCAACGTCTTAGTTGGCACCAATCGCAGCATCGTTTCAAACGTGCCTGGCACCACACGTGATGCAATCGACTCCAAAATCAAATTCGCCGGAAAAGAATATATTCTCGTAGACACCGCTGGGATTCGACGCAAATCACGCGTCGACTACGGTATCGAAGCGTTTGCGGTGGTTCGTTCTCTGCGTGCTCTAGAAAGAGCTGATGTTGTCATCTTGATTTTAGATGCGACGCAAGAAATTTCGGATCAAGATCAAAAGATCGCCGGCAAGATTGAAGAGGCCGGACGAGCTTGCGTGATTGTCGTCAACAAGTGGGACTTAATCGATGATAAGACCTCGAAATTGATGAAAGAATTTGTAGAAAATGTAAGAACAGAACTGCGCAGCATTAACTACGCAGAAGTAATCTTCACCAGTGCCATCAATAAACAGCGCGTCACCAAAATCATCGAAGCAGCCGATAGAGCGCATGAGATGACGAAAAAACGCATCGGCACGGGGCTGCTCAACCAGATCGTGAACGAATCTGTTGCGCTCGTTCCACCGCCTTCTTCTAAGCGCGGTAAACGCTTGAAAGTCTATTACACCACGCAAGTTTCATCGGCGCCACCAACCTTCATTCTGTTTGGAAACGACGACAAATTGATGACTAAAAATTATCAGGCTTATATAGAAAGAAAATTGCGAGAAGCATTTGGTTTCGAAGGAACGCCGATTAGAATAGTGACCAGAGCTAAAAAGGATAATCGCTGAGGGGACGATTTTCGTTGATAAGCGCGCTGCTGCTAGTAATTTGTGCGTATGTCATGGGTTCAATCCCATCAGGTTTTTGGCTGGTCAAAGCACTGAAAGGAATCGACGTTCGAACGTTTGGTAGTGGCTCAACAGGAGCAACCAACGTCTGGCGAGCAGCGGGACCAGCAGCTGGTATTTTCGTCTTCTTTTTCGACACGATCAAAGGCTACATTCCCGTTGCCTTAGCCGTATTCTGGGATATTCATGAGTTCGATCGACAATGGAATTCTATCTACCCGCATCTGGTACCGTCGATAGTGGCAGCCGCGGCCCTGGTCGGTCACAGTCGGTCAGTCTTTCTCAAATTTCAAGGCGGCAAAAGCGCTGCCACAGGGCTAGGCACACTTCTGGCGCTGAGCCCTATGGGAGGCACGTGCACCTTCCTCACCTGGATGTTGATCGTTAAGCTAAGCGGATATATCTCCTTAGCATCTATCCTCGGAGTCGGTTCTTGCCCATTCTGGTTTTACGCATTCGGTGCACCCTGGGCGGCTATCGCCTACTGCGTCTTCGGCTTCATCTATGTCACCTACCGGCACAAAGCAAACATACAACGTATGCTTAAAGGAACCGAACCAAAAATCGGTGACAAAAAAAAACCTGAATCTGCGGCATCTGCCGATGCGCGAGAAACAAGCAAAATACCTGACACCACATCTAGCACTACTGAATCAACAACGTAACATGAAAAAATCGCTCAAAATTGCTTCTACTACATGCGCACTAATGGCAACCACACTCACTTTGAGCGCTTTAGCTGAGACAGACACAGCCAAAAATTCTGGCGCAAAATCCGCCGCCGCACACTCCTCCGCCGCTGCACAAACTGCCGCTAAAACAGCAGCAGTGAAGACAGCGGTGTCGGCTGCAAAACGCGCAGTTAGTGCGGCGAAAGCAGCTCAGTCTGCCGCCCAGGCTGCAGTCGCCACCCACATGACACCGGAAGAAACCGAGAACGTTCGCATATACAAGGACGTTAATCGCGCCGTCGTAAACATCTCCAGTCAAACCACCTCAGAAGATGTCTATCTCAATCTCGTGCCAAAAGAGGGCTTCGGCTCCGGTGCGATCTTTTCGCCCGAAGGATATATCCTCACAAACAATCACGTCATCAACGGTGCCAGCAGCGTTCGCGTCACACTCTTCGACGGCTCCAGCTTCCCCGCTACGCTTGTCGGCGAAGATCCAACCACCGACATCGCGGTGCTCAAAATCAATGTGCCACCCTCGCAGAAACTGACAGTGCTGCCATTTGGTGATTCGTCGAACCTGGAAGTCGGGCGCCGAGTGCTGGCAATCGGAAATCCCTTTGGGCTGGACCGCACGATGTCGTCGGGCATCATCTCGAGTATCGGCAGAACGCTCAGAACCGAAAAGGGCAGACTGATTAAGGGAATCATTCAGACCGACGCTTCAATTAATCCCGGCAATTCGGGCGGGCCGCTGCTCGATTCATCGGGGCACTTCATCGGTATCACCACAGCTATTTTCAGCAACACCAAACAGTCCGCCGGAATTGGCCTGGTCATTCCTATAAATATCGCCAAAAGAATCGTGCCCGAGCTGATCGCCCATCACCACGTCACCCGCCCAGACCTGGGTATCGAACTTTTCGAGCGCACCGACAAGGGACTGAGAATTATCCGACTCGACCCGAAAGGACCTGCCGCAATTGCTGGGCTGAGCGGTCCAAAACTGGTAATTTATAAAGTCGATGATTTTGTTTTTCAGCAAGTGGATCGCAGCCTGGCAGACGTTATCATTGGTGTCGACGACACTCCAATCAAGTCTCAGGATGATTTGCTCTCGTATGTAGAGCAAAAGAAGGCTGGTCAAGTGGTTACACTGACTGTATTGCGCTCAGGGAAGACTGTAAAAATTCCAGTAAAATTGTCACTTGTTAGTTCTGCATAGGCTGCGGCCACGGAGAAGAAATTGTCAAGGATTCTCGTAATAGACGATGATCAAGCGATCGCCGAGTTGGTGAAAGTAAACCTAGAACTGCTAGGGCACCAGGTTACGACAGCTAACGATGGCATCAAGGGACTGGCACTCGCCCAACAGAATCGACCCGACTTAGTCGTTCTCGACGTAATGATGCCTGACTTAGACGGCTTCACCGTCTGCCAGAGACTGCGTCAGAACCCATCGACCCATCCAATTCCGGTCTTGATGCTGACGGCTCTGGGCATGACGAAAGACAAAGTGACAGGCTTCGATTCAGGCGCTGATGACTATTTGGTCAAACCTTTCGAGATTCCGGAATTGCAAGTGCGCATTCGAGCCTTGCTGCGTCGCTCCGGTTCGGTGCCACAATCATCGACACTGCCAGAAATCCTGCACGCAGGTGAAATAACGCTAATCCCAGAGAATCTACAAGCGAAGGTAAAAGAGCGCATCGTCAAATTGACGCCTACCGAGTTCGAAATTCTTCACTGCCTGATGCAACATCACGGTCAAACCGTCTCGACTGGCAAACTGCTGGAAGAGGTTTGGGGCTATTCTCCAGATGATGATGTGGACACAATCCGCGTGCACATTCGACACTTGCGCACCAGATTAGAAACGTCAGATCGCAAATACATCAAAACCGTATACGGTGGCGGCTATCAGCTCATCGCCGATGGTTTCGAACGCGCTGCGGGCGAATCCTGAGCTTATTGAGCTCGAAATCGATACCAGGCGCTGCTTACAAAGTTGTGCTTAATTTGATGCGCGCTTAAGCTACCAACCACTTGTCGATCATTTCTTTGATGTCTCCCATTAAAGCGGGCTTTTGCAAGAAGTCATCCATGCCGACAGCCATCACTCTTTGTCGATCTGAGTGACCGGTTAGAGCGACGATGGGAATGCGCTTGCGTTGCTCTTGCAACTCCTTCTCTCGTATCAACATAGTGGCGTGAGTTCCATCGATGCCAGGAAGACCGATATCCATAAAGATCAATCCAATTTCTGGAGCAGCGTGCTCAACCGCGGCCTCGCCCGTGTTTACGGTAACGCATTCAAAACCCAGCTTCGAAATTTGACGCCGTGTCATGTCTCTCAGTATCGGGTCGTCTTCAACCACTAAAATTTGCTTAGACATTGGCGGCACCCGGCTTGAGCGTAAATGGAATATCGCACCAGAAATGCGAGCCTTTACCAAATTCACTTTCGAAATTCATAGTGCCGCCCATCAACTCGACTAGCTGCTTGGAGATGCTCAGTCCAAGCCCTGATCCGCCATAAACTCTCTTCGTTGCATCATCAGCCTGCGAAAATGGTTTGAACAATTTTTCGCGATCTTCAGGCTTGATTCCGATACCTGTATCTCGCACCGAGAATCTCATAGTTAGCTGGTTGACTCCTCGATGATTGACTTCTGCACTAAGACTTACTTCGCCGCTCTCAGTAAATTTGACGGCGTTGTGCACCAGATTCAGCAACACTTGCCGCAGTTTCATTTCATCGCCGCATACCATTTCAGGTGTGCGTGAATCGCAAGAGCCGACTAACTTTATGCGCTTTTCGTTTGCAGTTTTCATAACCATTTGCCGCACATCACCGAGAACGACACGAATTGGAAACTGCCGTTCTTCTAACGTCAGTTCACCAGATTCCATACGCGCTGAATCCAGCAAATTATTGAGAAGTTGCAACAGTCGTTTGGCCATATCGAAAATGTTTTGAACAACGAAATTGTTGTCCTCGCCGAGGTCTTCTGCCGCGAGCATCTCAGTCATTCCGATAATGCCCGACATCGGCGTTCTCACTTCGTGACTGATGGTAGATAGAAAAGTGCTTTTCACATCAAGAGCTTTTCTCAGTTCATTATTGATGTCGTCCAGGATCTGCGCACTCGCCTCTCTCTCTTGGTCTGAGAGCAAACGCTGTGTCAAATCACGAGTAACTTTTGCAAAACCGATCAATTTCTCTTGCACAAAGATAGGCGTAATTACCACGCTGGCCCAGAGAAGGCTCCCATCTTTGCGCAGGCGCCATCCTTCTTCTTCGTAACGTCCGGCAGCGGTCGCAGTTTCCAGTTCTTTTTGAGGATGAGCGCGCTTCTGCGCTTCTCTCGTGTAGAAAACAGAAAAATGCTTACCGATTATTTCTTCTGCGCTGTATCCCTGGATACGCTCTGCGCCATCATTCCAGGTGAGAACGTTGCCCTCGGGAGAGAGCATAAAGATCGCATAGTCTTTCACGCCACTCACGAGAAGCCTGAACACTTCTTCTCGCTGCTCGGACTCGCGGCGTTCAGTCAGGTCTCTAGTTACTTTTGCGAAACCGATTAGGGTGTTGCCATCGTAGACAGGAGTAATTGTCACATTTGCCCAAAGCTGTGAGCCGTCTTTGCGCAGACGCCAACCTTCTTCCTGGTAGCGACCTTCTGAAATCGCCATTTTCAATTCGTAGTCGGGATGCTTGCGAGCGTTTGCTTCTTCAGGATAAAAGATTGAAAAATGACGTCCAATAATTTCACTGGCTCTGTAGCCTTTGATTCGCTCCGCGCCCTCGTTCCATGTAGAAACAATTCCGTGTGGATCGAGCATAAAAATTGCGTAGTCTTGAACGCTGTCAACCAAGAGCTTGAATACTTGCTCCGTTTGCCGCAAGGATTGATTATGGGATGGTGACTGCTGGTCGCTCATACATTCCTTCACGAGCTGGCTTCGCACACTCAGCGAAGTCATACTCATTGCAGATTACTGCTATCAGTGTAACGTAATCTGCCCGCGCATTCCCTAAAAAGAAACATCGGAATGTCTACTTTATTCGACATTCCGTTCTTTTCAATTTTCGTTGATACCGAGCACGTCGCCCGCTTGCAATTTCTGATTCTGACGTGCACTATAGGTTTCGTTCACTACGCCACCACTGGTAGTGACTGTGTGGATTATCTTGCTGCGTTACATTGTCAATGAATATTACAAATGGGCGACACCGCTTGACATATATCATTTACGTATCTGTCCGTTTTGATCGCATTTCTTAGATGAGAGAAGACTTCAAATAGCAGAAGTCAAGCGCCGAAGACAGTCGCATATTCGGATTCTATAGAAATTATGCAGAAGGAAACTATAGACATTTTAAGTAAACACAGACCTCGTTCGCTAGACATTCTTGAAATCCACCCGATATGATGTGCAGCGAGCCATTGATAACTTATCTATGGATAGTCTCTGTCGGCAACTGCTGATAAATCACTGGCTCACAAAACCGCCATCGGTGTCTAAGGAGAAGTAACTTGCTATTCAACAGTTTGCAGTACTTGGTGTTCTTGCCCACAGTATTTTTGCTGTTCTGGCTGCTTCCACATCGCGCTCGCGTGCCACTGCTCTTGGTGGCAAGTTATGTGTTCTACATGACCTGGCGTCCAATCTATGGATTGCTCATTCTCGGATTGACTGTCGCCAACTGGTTGCTCGTTAACCGCATTGAAAAATCGGTAGACAAGAAAAAGGTATGGGTCGGCGTAACCGTAGCGGTCAACTTAATTACCCTTGCAGTATTCAAATATCTGAACTTTGGTCTCGATACGATCAAAGATGGTCTTGCTCTGGCTGGCGTCAATTGGCATGAACCACATCTACATATTCTTCTCCCGCTCGGTATTTCCTTCTTCGTATTCGAATTCATTCACTATGCGGTTGAAGTCTACAGAGGCAAACCTGTAGTCAAATCTCTTATCGATTTCGGCTTGTTCGCTTCATTCTTCCCTACACAAATTGCAGGTCCGATCAAACGCTATCAAGACTTCATTCCGCAGCTCAGCATTCCAGCTAAGTTCAAATGGGAATATGTCGACGACGGTATGCAGATGATCCTCATGGGTCTCGGCAAGAAAGTTCTGATTGCAGACAATCTAGCCATGGTTGTTCAAGCAGGTTTCTCGCACCCTGAGAATTTCTCTTCCTTAGATCTATGGTTGATCACCTACGCGTTCGCATTTCAAATCTTCTTCGACTTCTCCGGATACACCGATATCGCCCGTGGTTCCGCAATGCTGTTTGGCTACAAAGTGCCAATCAACTTCAACTTGCCTTACCTGGCAGCAAACGTATCTGAGTTCTGGCATCGTTGGCACATCAGCTTGTCCACATGGCTGAGAGACTACCTCTACATCCCTATGGGCGGTTCACGTGGTGGCAAGTGGCTGAACTACAAAAACTTGTTCTTGACCATGGCTCTGGGTGGTTTGTGGCACGGTGCCGCTATGCACTACCTCGCATGGGGCGCATATCAAGGTGCATTGCTCATCTTGCACAAGGAATATTCAAAAGGTCTCGAAAAAGTCGGTGTCGCTTCGAAACTGCTCAGCTCGAAGCTCTATCACATCGCTTCCATCGTGGTCACATTCCACATTGTCTGTCTCGGTTGGGTTCTGTTCCGCGCTGACGATTTAAACATCGCCGGTAAGATCATGCTGAAACTGGCTGAAGCACCTCAAGCTCTCGCTCACTTCAGCTCATCACAATTGGCTGTTCTACAGATCCGTGATCCAATCATCTTCCCTTCGTTAGTTCTGATTGTTCCTGCTTTGATGATCTCTCACGTGGTCGTCAATTGGTTGAACGACAAGAAGTTCTATCAAAGTCCTCCCTGGGCGATGCAAGTGGCCGTCATGGTTATCCTCATGTGCGTGCTCACAATCTTCAGTCCAGATAGTTCTCCGAAGTTCATCTACTTCCAGTTCTAGAGGTCAAACGTGACGTCGGCGGGTAGAGTCCAAGCTTGTGTAAGCGAGCTTTGCGAGTCGAACGGTTCAGGCATCTCCATTGGCAATAGCACAAACTAATACAACTAATAGGCCAAAGTTCGCGAGCAAGCTCGTGAAAAGCCGCTTCCTCGTTGCGATTATCGCATTCGTTGCAGTCAGCGCCGTTTGGGGTTCAACGCGTCTCGGCGCGCTCGCCCCTTCGGACTTCCCGTTCTACACCTGGACGGCCTGCGCGATTGAAGACTTCCTCAGCAACGAACAAGGTCGACCACAAATCGACTTAGTTGGTTCGTCGTTGATGCTTGCGCCGATTGGTGGAGTCGATGCAGACTTCACAAATGCCGCTGTCGATGCGCCTCACCACCATCGTAGTTTGTATTTCGAGAATGCCTTCAAGAAACGCACCGGCGAATCGGTCAAGACATTCAACTTTGCGCTGCCTGGCGAAATGCCGTCAGACGCTTATTTGATGACCAAGTTCTTGATGAAAGGTGAAAAGCGTCCTGACGTGATTGTCTATGGCGTTGGTCCTCGCGACTTCCTCGACAACCTGCTGCCTAGCCCGTCGGCGACAGATCCATATGCATGGTTGAGTCGCTTCGGCGATGTAAACGATCGCATTTCGTTGATTTCACCAGACTGGCAACAACGGATGAATTACGAGATGGGTAGATTGATTTACCCATACGGACAAAAAGTGGATTTGACCAATTCATTTGGTCGTGTTGTCGCATCGACATTGAACAAGTTGGTTCCACCAACCAATGGCGGGTCGCCGATGAGCGTTCGCCGCGTCATTTTGCCTGAGTATCGCAACTTCGAAGTCGCCAACAACGAATGTCTATTCACTCCTACAACCGACGCAAATCGCCCAGCCTTTTCGGACAACATTGCCGAATACAAGAAGCGCTACAAGCACATGAAGTGGGACACATATCTCACTCAGATGCGATTCATGATCGACATTCTCAACATCGCCCGCGAGCGCAAGACCCACATGGTGATTGTCGCCATGCCGATTACACCGATCAACCGTTCGCTGCTCAGCGATCTAGCGTGGGACACCTACAAACACAGCATCAAAGTAATTGCACTGGCTAAAGGCGCTACTTTCATCGACATGGAAGGAAGCGGCAAGTTCGGTCTGAAAGATTTCAGTGACACGGTTCACTTACATTCAGGCGGCGGCGCAAAGCTTCTGGACATTCTGGCAGAGAAACTTTCAGCAGACCGCGCAGTCATGACTGCACTGAATCAACCTGCGAAAATTGACGATAAATCCACTACCGTTGCCGGCTTGAAAGGATCACTTCAATGACCGGCACTATGACACCACCAGTGGTGGATCAAGCTCCCACGATTATCGACGGGAACACACCACTTCCATTTGTGGACCGACGCAAGAACGGTCCACGCTACAAGCGCGGCTACCAGAGCGTGTTTATGCTCGCCTTCGTCGCCTACGCTGCAATCAACTTATATATGTCTTTTGCAGGACCGATTGATTTCGATCCATACAAATACATTTATCGCGGTTGGTCATGGTGGATCTTCAATGACCTGCGGCAGAATCCTCAGCCGCACAACGTTGCACTGCTGGGTTCTTCGTTGATGGTGAGTGCGGTTGCTGGAACGGATGCCAACTTTTTAAACGAAAAGATCGACCTTACCAACTACCACAAAGCTTCTTACCTCGACGATAGATTGCAAGCCAAGTTTGGTGGCAAGTTCAACACATTCAACTTGTCTGCTCCTGGTCAGATGCCATCGGACGCCTTCATGACACTCAAGGGCATGGTGAACACTGCTGACCGTCCTGAAGTTGTTGTCTACGGTGTTGCACCAAGAGACTTCATCGACAGCACGCTATCAAGCCCAGTCGATACAGAACCATTCCATTATTTGAAACGCATCGTCAACCTCGACGATGTATCTTCCGCATTGTTCAGAAGCCCGCAGTCCAAGCTGGATTTCTGGCTCTCTAAGAGTTTGTATTTCTACCAGTATTCGTTGGACATCGAGATGGCAGTGAGCGAATTCGTCACTAACAAACTCGCCGTTCTTTTGCCACCAGACAAAAAGCATCCATTCACATGGTGGGACCGCACCAAACTTCTTCCTCAATATCTACCCGGCGAAATCAAGCCAGGCGCGATGATTAGCGCCCCGATGGATATTGAAACAGCGCGAGCACACTTCGCTGATAACACCAAGGAATACATTCAGCGCTACAAAAAACCAGACAGACACATCTACAAAACACAGTTCATTTTCCTGAACAAACTGGCTGAGTTCTGTCATCGCGAAAAGATCGAACTGGTGATCGTCAACATGCCGATCACACGATATAACGTCAGCATTCTCAAACCACAAGTGTATTTGAACTACATTCAGGCATTGCGTGAATGGTCGTTCTATCACAACTTCCTCGCGTATGACCTTTCAAATTTCGAGAAGTATGAGCGGTCAGATTTCCATGATTCAGTTCACTTGAATGCATTTGGTGGCAAGAAACTGTTCGACAACATCGTCGAAATTCTGGGCTCGAACATCAGAACATCTTCCGCTATGGAAATGGCTGGCAAAGAGTTGGAGCGCCATCGTGCTGTAGCTGAATACAACAAGAACAATCAGAACAATCAAGCGGGGCTAAGACCGCTATGAGCACGGAAATCAAATCAACTGGAACAACAGCAACAGTAAGAACCGTTCAAAACGTTTCTACTGATGTTGTATATGAAGGTTTGAAGAAGTCAGAGCGGAAACAATCGGTACTAACATGCCGAACACTGTCAGCGTTTTTACTGTTCATAGTCGTCAATATAGTTATCTCGTTCGTGGTGCCACAACCAGCAAAAGTTGTGGACGAAGCGTTCATTCAATCGAGCGGATCCGAGGCACGTCAGCAAGGTAAGTGGACCTGGTGGATCTCGCGCAATTATTTGGGACGAAAAACCGCTCCAGATATTGCCATGTTGGGAAGTTCGCAAATGGGCTCTGCGACATTTGCAGCCGATGCTCACACGTTGAATCAACCGTTGGATTGCGTTTTACACCGCAGTGGCTCGACGCTTGAGAAAGAAATATTCGACCGCACCGGTAAGCGTGTAGACACCTTTAACTTCGCCATGGGCGGAGCGATGGCGTCGGATGCGTACATGTTCTCCCAAGCATTGTTCAAGGGCGATAAGAAACCAAAGATGGTTGTGATCGGCGTCAGCCCTCGCGACTTTATAGACAACACTCTTCCATCAGTCAGTGCAACAGAGCCTTTCACCTTCTTCGCTCCATTTGTCGAACTAGGTAGTTTGACCAACGTCGCATTCCCTGATGTGCTTGCCGAAGCAAACTTCATCGTCAAACAGAATTTGCCGCTAGAGAGAATTCACGAAGCGCTTGATGTCGCGGCAAAGAAATATCAGCAAGAAGCACCGACACAGATGACTGCGATTCCAAAAGCATCGGAGCACAAATCGTTATTGCGAGCGGTTCTAGGCTCAGCAGACGAAGTGCGCTTGAATGAATGGCTGATACCAGCTTCGATACCAGCATGGATTTTCGAAGACAACACAAAAGAGTATCTCAATCGCTTCAGAAATTGCAGACCACCACTGTACAAAGCAGAAAAAGCATTTTTCGATGCGTTCCTCGCCAACATGGACGCCCAACACATTCCAGTTCTTGTAGTTGGAATGCCCAGCCTGGCTGCGAACCGCACGATTTTGCCAAACGACTTCTGGACAGAATTCAGAGGCGATGTTGCAGGTATGTGCAAATCGCACAACGCGAAGTGGGTCGATCACACAGACAACCCCAGTTTCGTTTTGGAAAACTACCTGGACACAGTTCACTTGAACGCGAGCGGTGGAACGAAGATCTTCGCGGAGATGGCTAAGGCTATTGTTGCTGATCCCAAGCTGGTTGCAGTAGTGAATGCCAAGCCAACTCAGTCCACGCAATTGACGAAAAAAACAACGGACATGGTCCACTAAACGCGGACGGCAATAGATATGTTGTGCAAACAAACCGCGATTCTTCTTGGAACTCTGGTCGCTCTGAACCTATGTCTAAGCGCCGCTGCTGAAAATGAACTCGATCAACTGGGTGGTGCTTGCACTACCCATCCGCACGGCAATTATGTTTTTTCACACGACGAATATGATTTTTCAGCGGCCCGCTCCAGACAACGACCTTGGCGAAGATTTCACGCGCGCTCCAATTAGTATGACTGACGCGAATTCACACGTACTTTTCATAAGCCAGAATTCCGATGAGAGCCGGGACGCAGCGAGACTTTTTCAGGAAGAGTCCACCAAGGCGGAACTGGCATGGAGTGCTGCGGCAGGAGTATTTTCTGATATTCAACAACTGCAAACTTCGGTGAATTTGATCGTTCTCCTGGAGCATGTCGACGTACCACATGTAGTGCCCACAAGTAACATCGCAACAGAGCAGTGGCGGATCGAATCAGCGGCAACGATCAAGCAAAACATCTCAAATCTGATAGTACGGCTAATCCTAAAAGGTGGAAAACGCCAGCCAAGCGCACAACCATCGGGCAACACAATCAGCAGCTCGACCACGTCAAAAGCGGCTGCACAAGCAGCTGTTCGCGTTGGATTGGAATCCAAAGGTCGCGGCGGCAAAAAGGTGAGTGTGATTTATGGTCTACCACTATCCGATAGCGAATTCGATGATCTAACAACCAGGCTGAAGCGAAGTTGTGGAACTGGTGGCACATTTAAAGACGGACAAATTGAGATTCAAGGCGACCATCGCGACAAGCTTATGAGCGAGCTTCAAAAGCTCGGTTACAAGCCGAAGCGCACCGGTGGTTAGAACGAACTAGATGCCTGCGACTATGGCAGCAGGAAACCCTTCATCGGCGGTATACCTGTCAGGATTAGAGACGACGAGTGGCAAGACATTAGAAAAATCAGGAGGTGCGAATGGCATTGAGCATTCGTACTGCGGCTGAAGCCGCTCCGAAACCATTGTCTATGTTCACAACGGTTATTCCGGGCACACAGCTGGACAGAAGGCTATTTAACGCGGCAGTTCCGCCCGCTGTTACTCCGTACCCTACGCTCGTAGGCACTGCAATGACAGCTGAAGGAATTAGCCCGGCCAGCACCGTAGGCAGTGCTGCATCCATACCAGCGACGGCAATCACTATCGGGAAATTTTGCAACGCAGGCGCCGCATCCACTACGCGCCACAACCCTGCCACTCCAATATCTTGAAAGATAGACGCAACGTAACCATAATACTCCAGCGTCTTCGCCGCTTCAGCGACTACGGATACGTCTGATGTGCCACCAGAGACGATTGCTACTAAAAGTTCTCGATTGAGCGTTATGGGCTCGCCGACGATTGCAGTGCACGAAAGCGCGTCGTATGAAATCACGGCGCGTGTCTCTTTCGGAAGTTTGGAATATTGATCGGCACTCAATCTCGTTAACAGAGCCCGCCGCCCTTCCTCAAAAATCTGGCCAACTATTCGAGTTATTTGATCCACAGATTTGTAAGCGCATAATATGCACTCATCTAGACCGGTGCGTTCGCGTCGGTCTCGGTCTTCCATAAAATCATCGGTAAGTGTCATTTAGTTACTTGCAGAAATGCGCTTCCAACACGATAGGCAGTCACATCCAGTGGATGAGTTTTGAACCGAGATGCCAACAAATATCGAATTTCTTGCTCGACTGAATTGTTTTGTCTGATGTTCGACAAAATTTCTGGCAGGGAATTTTCATCGATCTCGATTACTACCTTCCCACTTCGCAACCGGCATCTCACTGTTTTGCAAAAAAATTTTTGAGAGATGAATAGCTCGATAGCGTTGATGCTTTTCAGCTCATCTGGCTCAATCGAGATACCAGTCTCCACACGGCTTGCAAGACATGGCGCTGCGGGCAGATCCGCATATTGAGCAATACCATATATAGGTGCAAGTTCTCTGATCGTTTTCTTGTCTATGTCAGCTTCCACGAACGGATGTCTGACTCCATAATTTTCAGCCGCTTTTAAGCCCGGTCGAAATTCCAGCAAATCATCTTTGTTCGTGCCAGAAAAAATGGTTGCTTCGGTGGCTGAACGAATCGTTCCGTAAAGAGCAGCCTTGCAGTAGAAGCAGCGATTGACAGGATTCTCACGATAATTGGTGTCAGAGAATTCGTTTGCATCAACAATTTGCAAATTCCAGCCAAATCGATCGGCGCAGTCACGAACACGTTCTGTCGCCTGTTCGGGAACAGCAGCTGACACTGCGTGAAACATCGTGCATTTCAGGGACATCTTCTGTGCTACGGCGAAGCATATCGCAGATAGCACGAGACTGTCGATCCCCCCGCTGAGAGCGATTGCGACATTATCCATCGTTCCGATAATGCTCTCAAGTTGTTCGGATTTTTCAGTTATGCTCGTCATCGGATTCCTTGAGAACATTATTCTCTGCTGCGCTAGCAAGCTTGCGCATGTCATAACAGTTTGAAGACGCAGCGTTCAGATCATCGATATCCACTTTCGCTGTCTTGGCTCCGCCTGGTCTATCAGCCACTTTCACACGAACCTGATTGTCGCCGATGTTAACAGGCCTGATTTCGCGCTGCAAAATTGTGCGCGAGGTTATTTGGTGACGCACACCGAGAGTGGTGGTGGTGCTTAGAATTTTATTGATGATGTGCTCATGTACTTCGACGCTAGCTAGAACCTGAATGCTCATGGTGACGCGGTTTTTCTTTCCATAGGCGGAGGACTGAATTACATCCAAGACGCCGTCAGTGGCACGAAGATTGTCCAAACTAATTGACAGTTCTTCGCCGGTCATGTCATCAATCTCAAAATTGAGCACTGCAACAGACTGTTGCGCTACAGGAGATCGCGCAAACGAAAGGACTCGCAAGACATTGCTGAGCGATGGAAATTTCTTCGTACCGAAACCATGGCCGACATCCTTCAACTCTAAAGACATTGGCAATTTAGCGGAAGGCTGCAGATACTTAAGAATGGCAGCTCCTGTTGGCGTCACACGTTCTCCGAGCACACCGTCATCATGAAATACAAACCCGCGCAATAAAAGCGCCACCGCCGGTGGAGGCACTGGCAACTCGCCATGAGCGGTCCGAATGAAACCACCCCCCTTTGGAATCGAAGAGCACGACCATGTTGCACCGTTCAAATAATCGATGGCGCATGCGGCACCGATAACATCCACGACGGAATCCCAGCCACCTACTTCGTGGAACGAAACCACGTCGACTGGCACACCGTGCACCTCAGCTTCAGCTTCTCCAATGATTCGAAAAATATTCAGGCTGTGCGCGCGAACGCCCTCAGGAAGTTTTGCTTCGGTGAGGAGTTGGCGGATCTCTTTGTATGAGCGGTGAGCGTGTCCATGATTTCTAGCTACAGCATATTGATTTTCATAGACCGGCTTTTCTTCAGGCGCGTGCGAGTGATCAGGCGAATGCGGATGTTCGTGTGCATGCTCGTGAGGATGTGAATGCGCAGCATCTTCGTGTGAATGGTCGAGAGAGTGCGCATACACATGTTCGTGCGAAGAGTCGTGGTCTTGCGAATCTACATGTTCCGAATTACGCACCTGGAAGTGCGTGCCAACCAGAACGCCATCATTTTTAGTGGTAAATGCGATAGACACACAAGCTAAGTTTGCTTCGGCAATCACGCGCTCTATGCGCAATTTCACTTCTGGAAATGCATTCGACATCGCCGCGATAAACATATCGCCTGCGATTCCGCCTAATGGGTCCAAATGTATGTGCAACGCCGTGCCTCCGTGTTTATCATCATAAAACACTTAGGCGCCGATCGAGGCTTGTTGTAAAAAGCTGAATACAATTGGATCGAACATTGAAAAGTGCCGGTCAATGGACCGGCGGAAGTTGCCAGCCAAAAACCGGCGCTCCCATTTCTTATTCTTGAGAAGCGCTTCGCTTCATTCGAAATCTGTTTAACGGTACTACGTTCTGGGCTTCTTCGTTGGGTCTTTCGGTCAATTCTCCGTTTGGTTCGTCAGCCGGTTCATGTGCCGCAGCTTCTGAATACTCGGTTTCGGAGCCGTCCATAGCCTTCTGGTCTACTCGCTCGATTTCTTCGGCGATATGCATTACTTTGGCGGCATCGTCTAGATAGCCGCTTTTCATTGCCTTGATGGCGATGCTCTCTAACTGTTTAATGGCTCTACTAACGTCTTGTTCCATGGTTCCATCCCTCTGGGAAGTAGGACGGAACGTCCAGAATAAAGTTTCAAAGCTCCGAAACAATGACTCTGTTAGGGCTCTGTGCGCTTTGGCTTGGGCTTCCTCTCAGATTTCGGTATCACAGCCTTGCCTCGAATTCCGCTCGTGTCTGTATCGAGCATTTTGTCAAAAATGAAGGTCAAATCGTCGCGATAGAAAACATCTTGCAAGAAGACGTGACTGCCTGGCGGCCACATCAGGTCGGTGCCGAACAAGTCATCGTCAAGGTCGTGTAAATAGGATTTGTACAAATTAGGGCGTTCTGCACCAGAGGTCAGAGCCAGCATATAAAGCCGCGGAAGCAGCGCGCTGTCGTGGTCTTCCATCGCGTCCTTCAACTGCTCTTCAGCTTTGTCGAGCTGACCGTTCAACGCCATCATCCTCGCCACCTTCAAATTCAATCTAAAACTCGGTGACAACTTGAGCGATTTGCGCATCGATTCGATCGCCTCTTCCTTCTTGCCCATCGCCCAGAGCGCTTCGGCGCGGGTCTGATACAACCCTGAAGCCACCTTGCCTTCCCTCATTATTTTTGTACTGACCCATGAAATCGGAACTGGGTGTTCGCGAATCTCTTCTGCCTGGGCAAAGAAAACAGGCGAGAGTTTTCTCTCTTCGCGCAATTCTGCAGTTCCAGTGAGCTCGCACAAATAGTAGTTTTTGAGCATCTCCAAATAACTGAACATGCTGAAACCGACGTCCATCAAAACCAAAAATAAGAACACTGCACCAAGCTGTTGAACATACATGGTGCCTTTCACATCTTTTTGCTCGAGACGCTTGCGCAACCGCTCATTCAGCTTCAGCGCAGGATTGTAGTGCCGCATTGTATCGATGACCAATTTCTGGTCTGCGACACTTCCAAATCCAAAAGGAAACTTGAGAATCTCCTCGGCATCAACAGGTTGAAAAAAGGGAAATTTCGATTTTTTTGCTTTGGTACTGGGCGCACCACTCAACGCTCGTGACAAAACTCTCAGGTTGCCCCAGATGGTCAGCTCCACTTCATCGATTGCACGCCACACTACGTGCCGCTCCCCGAAGCTGATGCCCGGCTCGCGATCTGGGTCGTTCAGACGCACCCACTGCCGATATACACAGGGCGGGCGACGCTTCCAGACAGGCGAGAAGAAATTGCAACCTGACTCGCTTTCCACCCATATCAAGAAAAAATGTGCCAGGCAAAGTGCGAGCAGAGCGGCTGGGATGCCCAGCGCACCAACATTGAGCTGAAACCAAAACTCATTTGAATAGAGAATCAAAAAACCAAGTTCAAAGAAGATGAACCCTATTCCGACGACTGTGTAACCTTGATGGCCCAGTGTCGTAGGCAGGTGTGCATCCGATTTCGGAGCAAAGTCAGCCGGCGTATCCGGATTCAACTCGGACGCTACTTCACTACTTTCAAAACCATCTGCGCTCGAAGCGACACTCATTCATCGAATTCCAAAGGCGTCGCCCCATCATATTCCCTTCTACCAAACAAACTACGGTCTAAAACCCTAGTGTCGAGTCAGGAAATCATGAGCACGGTCCGCCTTTGGAGCGATGAAAACTCTGGGCAGGTTTAGTGATGGCGAACTGTCACTGTTCGAGTTACATGATGATGGTGATGATGATGACGAACGGGTCGACGGACGTACCGACGATAGACTCTGGGGTTTCGAGAAGCCGATCTGATTTCCCTCTCGACTACTGTGTGAGTGTAAGCGGATGACGGCAAGCTCAACAAGCCAAAGTTGAGCGACAAAATTGCCAAGAGTGAAAGAAGAGTTTTTTGCATCTGAGTTTCCTTATCCAGTCAAGTAACATTCGAGATTAGACACAAGTCGCGCTCATTTAGTTTCTGCCAAAATCAAAAAATAAAAATTGTAGTCTTTAGGCCACATCTCGCTACTTTCCGCAGCACCATGCGCGATGGCAACAAATGACGAGCCTCTAGTTATTGGACTGCAAGCGGCTTATACTATTTGGTATGTTCTGTGTGGGCTTGCCGCGTTTAGCTAGCCTGGCGCTCGGGCACATGGCGTTTAGACGGCGGTGTTGAAAGCAAACAGGTCATTATCAGACGCGCTGAGGTTTGGCAAGCCCTTCTAAGTTGTTTTCAAGGTGAAATACATGGCATCCACTCGAAAGGCTATTGGCGATTTACTTGTCGACAATGGTCAAATCACGCCTGAAGAACTCGAGCAGGCAGAAGCAGAAAGAGCGAAGACAGGCGAGCCCATCGGCAGCGTGCTGTCGAAGCTCGGATTTATCACGGAAGGCAGTTTAAAAAATGCGCTGGAACTGCAGTACGGCGTCAACTACGTCAATTTAGCCAAACGAGAACCAGAGTACGAGCTGATTGCGCTCATACCTGAGGCTATCATTCGCGCCCAGATGGTCGTGCCAGTCTCTCGCGAGGGCGATCGCGTCACGGTTGCTATGGTCGACCCCAGTGACTCAGCAGCCGTCGATGAAGTGAAGAAAAAATTGGACAGTCGCCAACTGAAGACCGTCGTTTGCTTGGAAGAGGAATTTTTCAGATTTGTCGACAAAGCATTTGCAGTGGAAGAGCAGTCAGATAACGGTTCCGCGCTCAAAGAAACTAGTAACGGTTCGGCTGACGCTTCGCACAGCGCCGGCAAATCCGACGTTGCTGACGACGACATCGCAGCTTCAGAAAGAATTCCAGACGAAGATTCAGCAGTGAGCGAAACCAAACCGGCCGAATCCAAGCCGCTTTACGACGAGCCAGAAATCTACTCCACGCAAGAAATGCGCGCCAGACCAGGCACGTTGGTCGACCCGAAAGAACTAGAGAACAAGCAGAAAGAGTTATCTCCAGACTCTTTCAATGAAGTGGATTTAGCAAGACGCGCTCAAGAAGAGGCGATTGTACTGCTGGCCAACCAAATTCTGGGCAGCGCAATCAAACGGCACTGCTCGAATATCCACATATCGATGGGCGCTCGCGAGTCGATCGTTCATTATCGCCTGAGCGGAAGACTGATCGTCGACCGAAAGCTTCCCAACACGGTTGTAACAGCTCTGGTGGCGCGCTACAAGATGATGGCACGACTGAATCTGGCTGAGCGAAAAGAGCCGCAAGACGGGCACATCAAAGTAAAATCAGCTTCAAAAGAAATCGTGTGCCTGATCTCGGTCATTCCGACCGACCACGGCGAAAGCATCGTAATCTGGATCGTTTAAACGAAACGTTGTGCTGTAGCCAGTTCCGTTTAGGTCCTCTGACGTAGGGGCAGGAAGTTATTGCGGCGCGGGCGCACGATAGTCCCGCCCTACATTTGGGCAAGTTGGATTAAGGTGCCGGGACCGAGGCAGCAAGGAAAAAAGAATGGCTCTAATCAAGAAGGAAATCGGCGAGTTACTCGTAGACAACGGACTGATCACGGCAGATGAGCTCAAAATCGTGCAGCAGGAGCGGCGCAAGACCGGCGAACCGATCAGTCTCATTCTCTCGCGCCTGGGTTTGGCGAACGAGAGCCACTTAAAAAATGCTCTTGAACTGCAGTTCAATTGCAATTACGTCAGCCTGGCAAAAACCAAGCCAGACTTCGCTGCAATCGACTTGCTGCCAGAAAAATTGATCCGCCAGCATCAGGTGGTGCCTTTTTCGCAAGACGGATCGGAAGTGACCGTAGCCATGGTCAATCCGAACAATTTGATTGCGCTGGATGACATCAGATATCGACTGAAGGGCATCCGCATCAAGCCGATGGTGTGCACCGAAGACGATTTCCAGCACTTTATGGAAACAGTTTACGCGCACAAGCAGGAAGAATTACACCAGGCTGGAGAAGCACTGGCAGACCAGACATTTATCGAGTCGGAAGTCGACCTCAGCACCCTCGATGTCATGTTCGACAACGACGACGAGATCAACGATCTAGATTTAGCGAAACAAGCACAAGACGCACCGATCGTTCATCTAGCCAATCAAATTCTGGCTAAGGCGATCAAGAAGAGATGTTCGGACATCCACGTTGAACCGCAAGACAAGCACGTCACGGTGCGCTATCGTCTCGACGGTGTTTTGTTCGTCGACCGCAAATTACCCAGGGCGGTCATGGCCGCGCTTGTCTCCAGATACAAAATCATGGCTGACCTCGACATCGCCGAGCGGCGCCTTCCACAAGACGGACGCATACGCGTGCGATTCTCGGGCAAAGACATCGATTTCCGGGTGTCATCGATACCGAGCAAACATGGCGAGAAAGTGGTTATGCGTATTCTCGACAAAACCACAACCACACTCGGTCTCGACAGCCTCGTGACAGATCAGTCGACTCTCGATCTAGTGCGCGATATGGTGAGCAAACCTTACGGCATCATCTTCGTCACAGGTCCAACCGGTTCTGGAAAAACAACGACTTTGTATTCCGCCCTGGCAGAACGCAACACGCCAGAAGTGAACATAGTCACAGCAGAAGACCCAATCGAGTACGACATGCACGGAATCACTCAAGTGCAAGTATTGCGAGAGAAGGGATTGGACTTTGCCCGCATCCTTCGTTCATTCTTGCGACAAGATCCAGACATCATGCTGGTTGGAGAAACTCGAGACAGAGAAACCGCCAAAATAGCCGTTGAAGCGGCGCTCACAGGTCACTTAGTCTTCACCACACTTCACACAAACGACGCTCCCGGTTGCATAACAAGACTTGCCGAAATGGAAGTGGACCCATATCTGGTGGCATCTGCCACCATCGGCGTAATCGCACAAAGATTGGTGCGCAGAATATGCGCCGACTGCAAAGTCGAATACGTGCCAGAACGCGCCACCCTTGAGTATTTAGGGCTGCTCGACAAAAACAGTGAGCGCGTGGCAGAACCAATCGCGCAATATTATCAGCTCAATTTGAACGAAGAAGGGTTGCCAACATTTGCTCGTGGCACCGGATGTGATGCCTGCAACAACACAGGCTACAAAGATCGAGTCGGCGTTTTTGAAGTGATGCGATTGAACGACGAAATTCGAGACCTGGCCGCAAAAGGTTCGACCACATCGATGATCAGATTCGCAGCCAAGCAATCAGGCATGATTCCTCTGAAAGATTACAGCATGCGCCTGGTCGGACAGAACTTGACTACAGTCGAAGAAGTGATCCGCGTCACTCTGGCTGACACCACCGGTGAAGACACGCTCTGCACAAAGTGTCGCAACCCGGTCGGCGATGATTTCATCAAGTGTCCATTCTGTCAGCACGAGTTGAAAACATCTTGCACCAGATGCGGCACCATGCAGCAAGAGGGATGGGCTAGCTGTCCCAAATGCGGATTGACCAAAGAAGAAGCGAACCAAGAAAGTTGCTGCCACGGCTGTGAGGCAGAAATCTCAGGAGACTGGCATATTTGTCCTTATTGCCAAACACCAAGGCATCCGCTCGACCGCGTCAGTAGTAACTAGCTAAATAAATGGAGCGCAATGCTGGAAATTCAGGAACTGCTGCAGCTCGTTTTTGACCGAGCCGCGTCCGACCTTCACCTCAAGGCCGGTCAACCGCCAATCATTCGAGTGGCTGGAAAGCTAATCAAATCGACGCTCAGCCCACTCACCAAAGACGAAGTGCAGCGTCTGATTTTTTCGATCATCACATCTGAGCAGCGCAAACAGCTCGAACAAACCTATGAACTCGATTGCAGTTTTGGATTGGACGGCATCGGAAGGTTCCGCGTCAACGTATATAAAGATAGAGGTTCCTACGCGGCAGCACTGCGCGTAGTGGCAAGCAGAATTCCATCTTTAGACGAGTTGAACCTGCCACCAATTGTCAAAGAGATTACGCAAAAGCCCAGAGGGCTTATCCTGATCACAGGTGCGACCGGTCAAGGAAAGTCGACGACCCTTGCTTCGATGATCGATTGGATCAATGAAAATCGGTCCGAACATATTTTGACGATCGAAGATCCGATCGAATTCATTCACCAGAACAAACGATCTGTTTTGAGCCAGAGAGAATTAGGTCAAGACACAAAGAGTTTTGCCAACGCTCTCAAAGCGGCACTGAGAGAAGATCCAGACGTAATTCTGGTGGGTGAAATGCGCGATCTCGATACCATTCACCTGGCGTTGACTGCTGCCGAAACCGGTCACCTTGTCTTCGGCACCGTGCACACATCGTCGGCCGCGCAAAGCATCGACCGCGTCATCGACGTCTTTCCTCCAGATCAGCAGCAACAGATCCGTATCATGCTCTCTAACGGTTTGGTGGCAATCGTCAGTCAAACGCTCTTGCCACGTCTGCAAGAGTCAGCCGGCGGAAACCCTGTCACCAAAGGCAGAGTGCTCGCCGCCGAAGTTCTGGTGAACACACCTGCCATCGCTAATTTGATTCGCGAATCAAAAACTCCGCAAATTTATTCGACCATGCAGATGGGTGGTGCACTTGGCATGCAAACGCTCGAGGCATCACTGGCGGGGCTCGTTAAAAACGGCTTGATCAGCATGTCCGAAGCGATGGCAAAAACAACTCGCCCCGAAGATCTGGAAAGACTTTTTGGAGCGGCAGCAAAAGGAGCGTCCACTGCACCAAATCGAAATTATGGGGGCAGGTTCTAACCCATGGTGGATTTCGTCTACAAAGTTCGCGACTCGCAAGGACGCATCCAAGAGGCTTTAGCCCAGGCCGAGACCTCCGCGATTTTGAGAGCACGGTTAACGTCACGCGGATTAGACGTGATCGAAATCTCTGCCAAAGCTGAAGGACTCAACTATCGCGAACTCTGGGACAAGCTAAACGGAGTTTTCGAGCAAGTTACGCTCAAAGACATGGTTGTCTTTTCACGACAATTCGCAGCCATGGTTTCGGCTGGGGTAGCGATGCTGCGCACATTGACAATCATCGTCGACCAGTGCCCGAACAAAAAAATGAAAGCAACGCTTGATGACGTGCGGCGCTCAGTCGAGGCAGGGCTGTCACTTTCGGACGCAATGGCGAAGCATCCGAAGGTATTTGACAAGCTCTATGTATCGATGGTGAGAGCCGGAGAGGCAGGCGGTATCCTCGCCGAAGTTCTCAAGCGATTAGCCGATTTTCTCGAGTCGCGCCAGAAACTGAACACCAAAGTTAGATCGGCAATGGTCTATCCGACCGTCGTACTGGCAGTCGCTGTCCTGGTTTTCTGGGCGATGTTGACTTTCATCTTGCCGATTTTTCAGGGACTCTTCCGCAACGTCGGTGGGGAATTGCCAGCGTACACACAGTTCCTCATCTTCCTTTCCGAAGCGATGCGCTCGATTTACATGGGCATTTTCGTCGTTCTGGTCATCGTCGGCGTTTACATGTTGAAGCGCTACTACGCTACAGAACTGGGTCAGCTGCACATCGACGGCATCTTGCTAAGCTTGCCCGGATTCGGCGACTTAATCAAAAAAGTAGCAGTCGCTCGCTTTAGCCGAACCTTTGGAACCTTGATTCGAGCGGGTGTTCCGATGCTTTCCGCTCTTGACGTTGTCAAAGACACCGCCGGCAATGCTGTCGTGGCAAAGGCTGTAGATCGCGTCTACAACGAGGTCAGACAGGGGGGCAGCATAGCCAAGCCGATGTCGAAGACTTCCGTCTTCCCACCTATGGTGACGCAGATGGTGGCAGTCGGAGAAGAAACCGGAAAGCTGGATGACATGCTTTCGAAAGTGGCTGATTTTTATGACATGGAAGTGGAAAACGCCGTCGAAGCCCTCACTTCACTGCTAGAACCAATCATGGTCGTCGGCATAGGCGGCATTGTCGGGTCAGTCGTCATCGGAATGTATCTGCCAATTTTTACAGTCATCAACCAACTGCATTGAGGCTAATTAGCCGCAGACTGTCTTATAAACCGCTCAGATTGGAACTCAATAGCTTAAATACACCCATTCCGGCATAATGAGTGGTTGGATTTGCTATTTTTGTTTTACAATCTGGCTATACCCCTACAATAAGAAAACTGTGGTTGACGATAACGTGATAGTAAGCAAAGACAGCTTGCCCGCAAAACAAGCCGCCGTGGGCCCGGCAAATGGACCTAAGACTGACGGTCCAGGCAAGGGACAAGATCAGATCCATCACTGGCTCTCGGTCTACTCTGAGACCCGCGACCCAGCGCTGCGCGACGCGATCATTCAGGCGTCACTGCCTTTAGTTAAGCGCATCGCCTACGGTCTCGCTCGACGCTCTACTGACCCTGTCGAAGATTTGATCCAGGTCGGATCGATCGGTTTGATCAAAGCCGTCGATCAATTCAAACCAGATGCTGGAGCGAAGTTCCAGACTTATGCCACCCATTTGATCACGGGCGAAATTCGCCACTATCTGCGTGACAAAACTGCCATGATTCGTGCCCCGCGCGAATTGCAGGAGTTGTCATTCCGTATCAATAGACTTGTTCAGAACTTAACCGCTCGATTGGGTAGAGAGCCGAGCGACACTGAAATCGCTCATGAGCTGGAAATTCCAGTCAGCCGCGTCAACGAAGCTTACGAAGTAGATCGCCGCCGCACTTTGATCTCACTCGACCAGGCGCTATCGAATGATGCAGGCAGTGAGCAATCGCTGATCGACACGTTGATCGACGGGCGCTACCAACTTCTGCAAAACGCCAAAGAAGACCGCTTCATGCTTTCCGAAGCAATTAAGCAGCTTCGAGATGGTTTGCGCGAAGTCGTGCACCTGACGTTCTATGAAGATCTCAGTCAGACTGAAGTAGCGCGACGTCTCGGCATTTCGCAAATGCAGGTATCAAGACGATTGCGCGCAGCGACAGCTGAATTGAACAAAATCATCACCCAGAGCAAAAAAGCAGGCGGACAGAAAGGCGGCGCATGACCGATGCTGCAATTGAGGCGTCCAAGCTAAGCAAGGACGTGGTCAGCAGTTTCTTGCGTAAACGCGTGCGGGTCCTTCACGGGCTTGATCTGACAGTGCATGAAAGCGAAACGTATGGTTTGCTGGGTCCCAACGGAGCCGGAAAGACAACTACGCTCAAGCTTTTGCTCGGTTTGATGCGCCCCAGCGAAGGCACTGCAAAGGTGCTGGGAGAGACTGCTGGCGCACCCAAAGCGCTTGCACGCATTGGTTTCTTGCCAGAAAACCCTTACTTCTACTCGCACCTGACAGGGCGTGAGTTCATGGATTTTGCCGGGCGCTTATTTGGACTTGATGCGAAGCTGCGCACTGAGCGAATCAACGAATTGCTGGAAGTGGTGGCACTCGATAAATCCGCATACGACAAACCGATGGGAAAGTATTCAAAGGGCATGTTGCAGCGATTGGGCATCGCACAGTCACTCGTAAACGACCCAGATGTCTTGTTCTGGGATGAGCCTATGTCTGGGTTAGATCCGATCGGGCGGCGCGATGTGCGAAAGATTTTGGCTAAATTGAAAGAGCGAAAGAAGACAATCTTTTTCAACTCGCACCTACTGCCTGACGTAAACGAAATCTGCGACAGGGTGGGCGTGCTCAACCGGGGCAAACTGGTGGCACAAGAACAGATCAGCACCATTTCATCGACAGGTAACTACCGAGACCTGGAGGATTATTTTCTCACTGTTATTGGAGAAGCGGAAAAGGGCGTGGGAAGCGAATTCACAGCAGATGGAGACGCAGCAGAAAAACCAGGTGGCTCCCAATGAGTTCATCAAATAACGCCATCGACAGCATCACAGCGATTGGGTTGAACACCTTTCGCGAAACGATGCGCGATAAAATAATGTACGCCTTTATGTTGTTCGCATTTCTAATTTCGCTCATGGCGGTGTTGCTCGGCAGCCTCTCTGTTGGGCAAGACGTCAAAATAATCGAGGATATCGGGTTGGCGGCAATCTCGCTGATAAGCGGTATCATTGCCGTTTTTGCGGGCACGAATCTTGTATACAAGGAATTGGAAAAGCGCACGGTGTATTTGATCTTCACCAAGCCCATTACTGGTTGGCAATTCATCGCCGGCAAATATCTGGGGCTTGCCACCAGTGTGCTCTATGTTGTAGTTCTGATGGGGCTTTTCCTGAGCGGGCTCGTCTGGGCACTGCGCCCCGAGCACGCGTTCGCGAACTTATCTTCAATTCTGGGGCTGATGATGCCTGCGGTCGGTCTGGTCTATTTGGAATTACTTCTCGTCATCGCCCTGGCCACATTCTTTTCGACCTTCTCGAGCCCAGTCATGAGTGTTCTCTTCACACTCTCGCTCTGGCTGATCGGTCATTTTGGCGACTCGCTCAAACAGCTTGGACAGATGTCGCAAAACCCGGCATTCGCCCAGTTTTCGAACTTCGTTTACTTCCTTTTGCCAGACCTGGCCGGTCTGACCCGAGCCCGCTCCCTCCTTATGTATGGGCGCGGTCCCGGCACTGAAGTCATTGCATTTATAACCTGCTATGTTTTTGCTTATGTGGTGTTGCTATTGGTGCTAGCGTCGGCTGTTACGGATCGAAGAGAGTTTCCTTGAATATGTTTGATCCACTAGTGAGCAGCTCCGTTGGCCGCGATGCACTCGCGGCTGTGATCGGTCTGTGCGTGGGCAGCTTTTTGAACGTGCTTGCGCTGCGCTCGCTGAAAGAGCAATCGCTACTGAGACCACCATCTAGTTGTCCGAAATGCGAACATCGCATCGAAATATACGACCTGATACCAGTAGTTTCTTATTTCGCTCTCGGTGGAAAATGTCGACATTGTCGCGCCCCGATTTCGTGGATGTATCCCTTCGTAGAAGCATTTACAGCCTGCACCTTCGTTGTTCTATTGCATATCTACGGTCCCAATTTCGATGCCGAACCTACGTTCATGGATTATGGAAATCTGATCGGCATGTCCATATTTTCTTGCACTTTGATCGCGATATGCATCACCGACTTCAAGGAAAAATTGATACCACACGAAATCACTTATCCATCGATGCTACTTGGCATCGCCTATAGTGGCATCGTGCGCAACGACATGTCTGGAGCGTTGATCGGGATTGGCATAAGCTACATTCTGTTTGACTTTCTGGCGTTCTACGGTCTTAAGTTCTACATCTGGAAATATGGTGATCCCGATGATCCCGAGGAACGAAAAAAGAGGATTCTCCTCGACCGCGATCGAGAAGGATTGTTCGAAGCGGGACCCGATCCTGACATGCACATCCATCACAGCCTCTATTCCGCCGATGCACGAAATCGTGAAAGCGCACTCGAAGAAGATGACGAAGAGTTTACCGTCATGGGTGGCGGCGACGCTGTTCTATCAGCTGTAATGGCTTCCTGGATTGGCTTTCAGGCTCTGGGCGTGGCGCTCCTGGTCGGCTTCCTGGCGGGCACTGTCATGGGTTCTGTCTACCTTTTCTACGAGATGTACAAAGCCAAAATATTGAAACAGTGCATTCGCCCTGCCCTGCTCCACATGGTTTTCCTTGTCGCTCTAGTCGAAGGAATGTTGCTCTTCCTGAGATATTTGAGCCAGGGCGTCACGATGAATTTGCCCTATCTCCAGCTCGGCATTCTCGCCGCCGTGGGTGGTGCGCTGCTGGGTGTTTTAAAATCGGGGCACGAAGTGCAAAAACCTTTCCCATTCGGACCGGCGCTGGCGTTTGGAGCAGTGGTGGCAATGGCAACAAAAAATATGATTTTCCCAAATGCGCCATAATAGAAAAGCAAGAACTCGTGGAGCGATTTAGGACGTGTTCAGTTTCGGCAAAAAAAAGGGACCGACGCTCGGTCTGGACATAAATAGCGATAGCATCACGCTAATTCAGCTGGACAAAACTCGCTCTGGTATCGAAGTTGCACGGTTTGCCAGTCAGGCAACTCCGGCAAACGCGATTCGTGAAGGTTTGATCGCAGATCCAGAAACCGTCGGCGCAGTACTCATGGATCTGCTGGCTGCAGCTAGCATTCCGGTATCTGGTCCCTCTCCGATGATCAACATAGCTGTGCCTGCGCAAGCAGTGGTGATTCGACTGATGCCGGTTCCAGTTGGCATGCCACCAGAAGAATTAGCCGACGTAGTCACCCAGGAAGCGACCAACCACGTACCTTTTCCGATCGAAGACGCGAATCTCGATTGGTCGCAGATGCCCGCTACAGAGCGCACAGATGCAGATGGCGTCAGACGTATTGACATCATTTTAGCGGCAATTCAACGTTCGATTATCGAATCTTACTGGCGCATGGCAGACAGCGCTGGAGTAAGGCTAGGGAAGGTCGATATCTCGTCACTATCCGTGGTGCGCAGCTTGGCACTGGCTGGATATCTGGGATCGAGCGGACATCTATCGATGATCGTCAACATGCGACATGACGCTACTGACATCAACGTAGTGCGAAGCGCCATGCCGCTTTTCGGGCGCTCTATCATGCTCGGTCTGGATACTCTTACTGAAGCTCTATCGAGAAGTCTCGAGATAAATTTCGACGAAGCGCTGGACCTCTTGCCGGAAATCGCCTTGTTCAACGTCGATCCGGCTGACTTTAGAATGGGGCAGGCCTCGCAAGTTGCCCGCACCGTATTCAGTGACATAACAGACGAGTTGCAAAGATCTCTCGACTTTTATAAATCTCAGGTGGGTGACGTCAAAGTCGACCAGATCGTCCTAACCGGTCCTGGGTGCATGATTCCGCAGCTCGACCAGTACATATCGAACAAGATGAACATCAAGACAATTTTGTCTGATCCTATGCGCGATCTTGTATTTAGCCCCGATGTGATCGTCGATAGCATGCGCCCAATTTTGGCAGCCTTGATCGGGTCATCGATCGAGACCAGTTGGAACCCATCTTTTACCGTCGACCTCGATTTGAATAAGGAAGGGCGGCTGCCTCTTCTTTATGACGAGCGGAAAACGCAGGTAATAGCACCAGACGAACGACCGACACCGTGGTTCAAAGCTGCCATTGTGGCAGGGATTGCGACCTTAGCCCTTTCCCTGGCTTCATATGGGTTCATCAGTCAATTCGACATTCCAAACAAACAAAAACAGATCGATCAACTGGCTGAAAAGACTGTTAAAAGTACCGCCGAACTAAAACAATTGAGTGCGCTGCGTAAAGAAAATGATGTACTGACGAACAAGAAAAAAATTCTAGACGGCATCGTAAAAAAATCAAACCATTGGTCTACTGTTTTAGATTCGATTAGAAACGGCATTCCAACAGCAGTTCAGATAGAAGCAATCAACATAGATAAGACTGCCACAATTCAGGGAGACGCCCTCGATTTTCAGAGTGTCTCGAATTTTGCACTTAACTTGAGCACCGCCCCTGGTTTAAACGACGCGGTGGTGCAAAGTGCATCACGCAAAGAGAAAACACCAGAAGTGATTTTCTACCAGATCGTCGCCAAAGTCACAGGCATCGGAGACCAGGCGCCGACAACTCCAACTGCTCTTGCAGACGGCAAAACCGAAGATCAACCAGCCAATCCGTTGCCACAAATGCTTGAGAATTTACAGAAGCCTCCCACCATCAGAAAACCAGAGGGGGCAATGTAGCCATGAAAAAACGCTATAAAATCGCGATCTCAACTGTTCCGTTTTTACTCACGGCTGTCGTTCTATCTGCTTTGACCTATCCAAAAGTTCTGGAAGATAAAGAAAAAAGTTCTGAACTAGCTCAAAAAGACCAGCAGTATCAGCAGCTTCAAGCGAAATTGCAGCAGCGAGTGAAAGCAGAACAAGAAAAGAGAACTCTCGAAACCGACATCGAAACACTTCGCGGTGCGGTGCCGAAATCGCCCGAATTAGATCTGGCCATGATCGATTTAGAAAAGATGTGTACTGATTCCAGTATTCATCTTTTGGCGGTGGAAACCCCATCTCAAGAATCGATGCACAAAATCTCCACCTCTGAAGACGAAATCAAAGAGTTGATCGGCGAAAGCAAGGTTGGTTTAGGCACACGAACGCTGCAAAAATCGGTTCCCACTGCCACTACAAACGGTGGCAAAACTGATGCTGGTCCAGTTGACTCGGGGCTGAAGCGCTTGATCAAGCAAGTTTATGTAACCGGTGATTATAATGGAATGGTCGGCTTGATGAAGCGACTGGAAGGTTATCAACGGACCGTCGGCGTGGACGAAATTTCGATCGCAATCAGCACCAAGGGATCAAACGAAAACACCGGGCACACGCCAGCAAGCGAGCGAGCGCAAAAGTTGAATTTGTCGAAACCGGTGATGGCATTTCTACTGACGCTCTATTACTTACCTTGAGAATATATTTTTTCAGTGAGCCATTTTTTTTATGACTAACGCAACAATTTTTTCAAAGGCGAAAAAAGCACAACGCTCACCTACGCTGTTTGCCCTGATTTCTGCAGTCGTCACCACTTCAGGTGGATCGACTGCGTGGGCGGCGCCCGCGACGGATGCCGCGACAAGGTCAACGAAAACAACCTCGACAACGACAACAACCACTGCTGTAACGACACCTTCTGCTTCTGCTTCTCCTTCTCCTTCCTCCTCTGAAACTACAGGGTCCGCAGGTGGCCAGCTCTCAGACCCGCAATATCCAATGAACGTGCCGGCTACGAGTCGTAGCGAAGCGATGATGAAAGCCCGGGTCGGTGCAGGGCGAATCAATCCGTTTGCTCAGCCTGCAGGAGCTTTTAAACCACTTTTCGATGCGCCCGAAATCAAACAACCGAAAGCGTTGCCAAAGGTTCATGTGCCACCGCCGCCGAAGTTTGCCCTCGCGCCGCCACCTCCGCCCACCGAAACCATTTTGCCGGGTCTTGCAGCTCAGTCAGTAGGTCAAGCTGGAGCCGGGATGAGCGACGCCGAGATGCCAGAGCCACCCGAGAAACCGCTGATTGCAGAAAAAATGAAACTGGTCGGCGTGCTGGCTGACAGAGCCTTTTTCACTTTCACTGACTTATCTCTGCGACGCGCAAACAAGTTTCCATCGACTGTAGTTCTCGCAAACGGGGAACAATTCGAATCAGTTCACCTGATCTCAGTTGAGCCAAACAGTGTGATACTCGAGGAAGACGGCGAACGAATCACCAAAGAACTAGAGCGAATTCGATGACATTAGACAATCTGACCTTCGACAAAGCGATCTCACTTTCCACAGATTTGATTTACTCAGTCGAAACAGGCGAAGTCAGCGCGGCAGACGCAGTTGAGCATCTCAATGCGATTGTCAGCTCCACAAACGGCGCCAGAGGTTTCTTCGTGGCGCTTCTCACCGGTGAGTCAGCTTTGTCGAACGATCTGCCTGAAGAGTTCATCGATTCATTCAGAAATCATTCGGATATCGTCTGCGACCTACTGACAAAAAACTTGATTATGTCGGCGACCATGGCAGTAACGCACAGGCGAAACGAAGACGCCAAGATGGAAGCGAATTCACGTGCTGTGAATGAAAAAACAAAGCGCATCATCCGTCGACTCGACAACGAAGGGATGGCTCGACACATTTTGAGTATGACCGACGCGATTCAGCATAAGCTTCAAACGGGCGAGGATGACCACGGTTCAGACTACTCGCCATTTCTACAGCGCTGGCGATACGACGCCGAACAACTGAAACAAGCTCTAGTTGCGCTTTCAGAACTGAACCCAGATCATCACATTCCTACTTCGGCCTGAATACATCAGCTTTGTCACAAATGTGACAAAAACGTGGTGTATTTGTCGTGCCGTCAAAACACTTTACTCAAGCCAGTTTCGTCAGCTTGGACGATCATTTCGTCGGTCGGGAAGCTTGCCCAAAGCTGTCGCTGGATGCCGTTTCCGGGCGAGAATTCACTTGACAACAACGCGGGCAGGACGACAATGGTATAGCACTGTATTTCTACTTACTACAACCACGCGCATATCTTAGTATATGGATTCTTTCGTGTCTCAAACACACGATTCATCCGGCGGCTTCGTGCCGACCGGTGATCGGCCGAAGTTCGCCTTGATAGCAAATTCCGAAGATCGTCTTTTGGGAACGGTAATCGGTGACCGCTACAAGATCTTGTCGCTCCTGGGAAAAGGCGGCATGGGCTCAGTCTACAAGGCGCAACACACATCGCTGGGCAAGACACAAGCGATCAAAGTTCTCAAACAATCTGCCCTGGAAAACAATACTGCGCTCAACCGCTTCGATATTGAGGCAAAAGCGGCAAGCTCTCTCAACCATCCAAATCTGGTATCAGTTCATGATTATGGTCTGACAGCAGATGGGGCACCTTATTTGGTTATGGATTTCGTCGAGGGCGTCAGCTTACTCGACGTTTTACTGCGCGATGGGGCATTGAATTCAGCCCTGGTGCTCGAATTGTTCGAACAGATTTGCGACGGATTGGCTTATGCACACTCAGAAGGAGTGGTGCATCGCGACATCAAACCGAGCAACATCATTCTCACACGCACCGCCACCGGTGCGCCACAAATCAAGATTGTAGACTTCGGCATCGCCAAAATCGTCAGCCATGACAATGACGAGCACGAACTGACGCAGACAGGAGAAGTCTTCGGCAGCCCAATGTACATGAGCCCAGAGCAGTGTGAGGGGCATCGAGAACTGGATGCGCGCACCGACATTTATTCAGTTGCCTGTGTCATGTACGAAGCACTCACGGGGCAACCGCCATTCGTTGGAGCGAATGCAATTCAAACGATGTACAAACAGATTAACGAAGCTCCAAACCCCATGGACGGAGCCAATCGCAGACTGAAGATTCCACCTGCACTGGAATACGTCGTCATGCGAGCCTTAGAGAAGAAACCATCTGATCGACATCAATCGATGGAGGATTTGCGCAACGACCTGCAGTTGATCAAATCTGGTGGCAGTCCGACTCGCACCAAGAGTCAAGCCTGGTACAACAAAAAGCCGGTTCGCAAACGCATTTTTGTCTACACTCTCGCCATCTTCATCGGCACATGGCTGGGTATCACTGCGGCTTCGCTCTATGCTCTGGCACCAGTAATTTTCATGCCCGAATGGCAGCGCACTTTGCACAAAGCCAACAATAATTTGCGCAAAGGTCGTTATGATTTCGCCGAGCAATATTACAACAAAGCAGTCACTTTAGTAGACAAATCAAACGAGACTGCAACGGTGCGCGCCTTCGTGCGCTCTAACTTCGCTGACTTCTTCCTGCTCATGGCAGACAACGAAGATGACGACAGTCAGACTTTGCGTGCGCTGCACTTGTACGAACAGGCGCAGGCACTGGTTTCGAAAGATCAGATGAGCAAGCCATCAATCGAAGAATCTTCATATGTTGGTCGACAGGGCGACTGCTATTTCCGTCTCGGCAAATATTCAAAATCGATTCAGTCATTCCGACAGGCAATCGCAATCGGCGAAATAGCGCCCGGTAATTTCGACAAAGCTGAACTCTATTATCGACTGGGGCGAGCCTATGGAGCACAAAACAAACCCAAAGACGCCGAGGTCAGTTATCGCCACGCCATCACTGAAGCACGCAAAACGAAAGACTTCGAGAATCTGGAAATTGCGAAGTACTATCACTACTTGGCCAACTCATTGACCGCACAAGAAGAGTATAAGGAAGCAAATAAGCTCTACTACCAATCAGAACAGCTGCGAAAGCGTATTTCAGGCGACAGCACACCACTCTATCTGTCCACGCTAGCAGACCATGCAGCACTTTTGACAAAAATGAACCAGACGGCAGAAGCGAAAAACATAACGGACTTCATCAAGCAACATCGACGCATCACAGAAACAATGCCACCACTTTAGACGGCTTGCTGCCGGCCTCGACCTCTCGCTCGATGTTGTCAGCTTAGCAACTAGATTACCCCTTTCGGTAACATTCCCGGGTGATTCTCTAATTCTGAACCAGGCGCTAAGATCAACTATGGCGTGAGCCTGGCCTTTTACAGCTGGAGAAGTCTTGTCCGAAGCACTCAAAGATCGTTACTTGCTACAGATGATCTCACAGGCCCTTCCAGGACTCGTGTGGACCACAAGAGCAGACGGATATTGTGACTTCGTCAGCGAGCGCTGGCTTGAATACACGGGCTTGACTGCCGCTCAGGCAGAAGGCGCGGGATGGAAGTCCGCCATGCACGAGCAAGACCTGATAACACAACTGCAGATCTGGATAGACGCAGTTGAGTCCGGTTCCAACTACGAGAATGAACTTCGAATGTATCACGCCGAATCCGGCACGTATCGATGGAATTTGATACGCGGGATTGCGCTTCACGACAGCGACGGACAAGTGGAGAAGTGGCTCGGTGTCTGCACTGACGTGCACGAACTAAAACTTGCACAAGCCGCACTACGAGAGAAGGCAGAGTTGCTTACTCTCATAGGTGACAATATTCAGGGCGTCATCTGGATCTCAAAACCCGATGGCGAAACAGAATATGTAAGCAAACACTGGTACGAATACACAGGCACAAAGGCTTCGGAGAAAAAAATCGAGCTGGAGGAATTTATTCATCCGATCGACTTCGCCAGCTGCAAAGTCATGTGGCAAAATGCGCTCAGTGAGAGAACGTCGGTGGCAGCAGAAGTTCGAATTAAACGCGCGACAGACGAGAAATTTTGCTGGAATATCGTGCGCATTCAACCGATAAAAGACGAAAATGATCAGATCGTCAGATGGATTGGAACGATAATGGATATCAATGCACAAAAAAGTGCGGAGAATCTTCTGCAACTGGTGATTAACAGCATTCCAGGAGCGCTCTGGTGGAAAGACCGTGAGTCCAGATACCTTGGCTGCAACATGGAAAACGCCGTTCGCGCTGGTTTCAGCGATCCCAAATACATGATCGGACTGACAGACTACGAGGTTGCCTGGAAAGAACAAGCCGCAGAACTGCAAAGGGACGATCGCGAGGTGGTGCAATCAAATGTCGGTAAATACCACATAGTGGAGCAGATACAACTCGCTAACGGGCAGCGCGCCTGGCTAGACACGAGCAAAGTGCCGCTGCATGATGCCGAGGGAAACGTTGTTGGAACGGTCGGTAACTATGTCGATATCACGGCAAGATTGGAAGCAGAAGAGAATCTAAAATCACTAAATTTGGAACTCGAACAGCGAGTGATCGATCGCACCGCTGACTTGGAATTGGCAAAAGATGCAGCAGAAGCTGCGAATCGGGCCAAAAGTGATTTTGTCGCCAACATGAGCCATGAAATTCGAACACCGATGAATTCGGTAATCGGCATGAGTGATTTGCTCAGTCGCACGACCCTCACTGGCGCGCAGAAGGAGTTGGTCTACAACATTCAAAATTCGGCAGAGTGTTTGTTGGATTTGATCAATGACATTCTCGATTTTTCAAAAATAGAAGCTGGCAAACTCGAATTGTGCGAAACCGATTTTGACCTGCGCAGCCTGATCGCCAACACTACCGAAATAATGTCTGAGACGGCCCGCAAAAAAGACCTCGCATTTACCAGCTTTATCGCACCCGACGTTCCCAATTTCGCACGTGGAGACCAGTCGCGAGTGCGCCAGGTGTTGCTGAATTTGCTTAGCAACGCAATCAAATTTACCGACCAGGGTAGTGTAAGTGTTTCAGTGAGCACTGCCGAACATTTGGACGATTACGATCTCGTGCGCTTCGCCATAGAAGATACTGGCATCGGCATGACTCAGCAGACGCTAGATCGCTTGTTTAGCCCATTCTCGCAAGCAGACAGTTCCATTACTCGTAAATACGGTGGCACAGGACTTGGGCTATCCATATCTAGAAGTTTGGTCGAGCTTATGGGTGGAACTATTACTGTTGAAAGCAAAGAAGGAAAGGGCTCAATTTTCTACTTCAATATCTTTCTTGGCAAACCATCGCCGTTGTTGGCAGATTCCGCGCCGATCGCAACCGTTATCGAAGAGCACATTCCAAAATTCGACAGTGCGCTTTTCGACAACACATTGATCTTGATAGCTGAAGACCAGAAGGTGAATCAACGACTGGCAATGTTGCAATTGCGCGAATTCGGTTGCGAAGCCATCGCGGTATCGAATGGAAGAGAAGCGGTAGATGCATCGCAACAAACGAAGTATGCTGCAATCTTGATGGATTGCCAAATGCCAGAGATGGACGGGTTCGAAGCGGCTCGCACAATCCGCAAATTGGAAGAAGTAAGTGGACTTCATGTGCCGATAATCGCTATGACAGCACAAGCTATGTCGGGCGATCGCGAGCAATGCCTTGCAGCTGGCATGGACGATTACATAAGCAAACCAGTCACTTCGAAAAAGCTAGCTGACGTTTTACGCAAGTGGTTACCTCAATTTAAAAGCAACGCCAGAGACTACAACCAGGGCGATCCATCGGTGTTTTCGGCAGAGCCTCCGCAAAGTGGGATAACTGACAGTCGCGAAACCACTTCGTCGCTTGGATTTGCATACGAGCAATACGAAAGCAAATTGAACGAGTGGACCAAAGCTTTCGGTGAAAAAACCGCGTATGAACTAGCGTCCGAAATAGTCTTCGGCATCAAGACAGTGATCGTAGAACTGGAACAAAGTATTGCAGAGCGAGACGCTGCAACGCTGAAACAGACAGCACACCGATTGAAAGGACTGAGTCTAAATCTCTATCGAAATGAAACCAAAAACTTGAGCGTGGAACTGGAAATGCATGCAAAATCGGGCGATTGGAAAACAATCGAAAAATATTTTGCACTGCTTAAAAATAGCTTTCAAGACTTTCTTGTGCGCCTGCCCGCAGCATCCCAGGAAAGCCATCCTTAGATAGCGCGTTTCGCTGGAAATGGGTGTACAGCCGCAGCACTAGCGCCTCCCATGATGGCACGCGAATAGTCTTGAGGTGTATTCACATTGAAGAAAGCGGGCAACTCTTCTCCGTTGGAACTGCCTGCATCGTATTCGAACGGTTGTGCCTTCAATCCCGAAAGAAACTCCTGGAGACTTAAATTGCCGGCGAACAACGATTCTTCCAGCGGCTTGATGCAGTTTTTGGAATAGAGCCCCAAGAGTGGTTCTACACCCATGTCGTGAGTGAGCACTACCACATCGTTTCCATGTCTGGCAGCAGTCATTTCACGAATCAATCGTTTGTCAACAAACGGCATGTCGCATGCGATGACAAAAGTGTACTCATGTTTTGCTACAAGCAGGCCTGAGAGAATCCCGCCGAGAGGTCCTCGGTATGGCAGTATGTCTTTGACTACGTCTACACCAAGGTCTTCGTAGTTGTCTGGTTCGTTCGCGACGATGAACACTTCTGCAAACAGATCTCGCACCTGATTGAGAACATGATTGACCATCGTCGTTCCCTCAAAAGGAAGAAAAGCCTTTGGTCGGCCCATTCGGCGACTCTTACCACCACAGAGAACGAGCGCAGTCACCGGAAGTGGCAGCGCTTCACGCGTTGGCGATTGAATGACGTGGTTCAGGTTCTGCATCTGTTACTCACCGGTGTAGACTGGTTTACGTTTTTCGGCGAAGGCTGCCAAACCTTCAAGACGATCTTTGCTATTTAGAAGTTGAAGATAAGCTTTGGTCTCAAGCGCCAGACCCGCTTCCAGGTCGCGGTCAAACCCCTCGTCGATAGCGATTTTTGCTTGCTTCAAAGAAAGTGGCGCAGCGCCTGAAATATCTTTCGCCCATTTACGTATTTCATCCATCAACGGTTGATGAAAATCACCAGAAGTCGCTTCAGGAACAACACGGTGAATCAATCCCAGGTCGTAACCTTTCTGAGCGGATAACGGTGCAGCAGTCAAGATCATTTCTTTCGCTTTCGACTTACCGATTAGTCGCGGAAGACGCTGTGTACCACCGGCTCCTGGGATAATTCCGAGAGTCACCTCTGTTAAACGAAGCGATGCATTTTCTGCCATCACACGCAAATCACAAGCAAGTGCCAATTCGGTACCGCCACCATATGCGGAGCCATTGATTCCACCAATTACTACTTGTGGCAATTGTTCGATTGCATTCATGGTCTTCTGAATCATCAATAAATACTCGATGGCTTCAGCTTGAGTCATGCCTTTGCGTTCAGTCAGGTCGGCTCCAGCACAGAAAGTTTTCACCCCAGACCCGACGATTGCAACGACTCTCACCGAGCGATCTTCCTTCAACTCTTCGCAGGCAGATAAGATGGAGCGGAGCAATTCGCGATTCAAGCAATTCATCACTTTCGGACGATTAAGCTTAAACCAAACGAGACCTTCTTCTCGTTCAACTTCTAAAACTTTCTCGCTCACTTCGGTCATCGTCGTCATGCCCCTGTCACCTACGCTGTTGCTTGTGGTTGTAATGCCGCTTTCTTCGCCTGTTTTGCTCTGCCTGCCAGTGTCGCCTTCAAGTAACGCCCCGGCAACTCCTTACCAAGTATTTGTTCAGCCAATTGACCTGCGTCTACCAGTTTTTCCAAGTTTATGCCAGTGTCGATGCCCATGCCCTGCAGCATGTAGACGAGATCTTCGGTGGCTAGATTGCCAGCCGCGCCTGGTGCATAAGGGCAGCCACCCAGACCACCAAGGCTAGAATCGAAAATTGTTATGCCTGCCTCGAGTCCGGCAAGAACGTTAGCCAGAGCGGTTCCGCGCGTATCGTGGAAATGCAAAGCCATCTTATCTAGAGGCACTTCTTTCTTCAATAAATTGACGAGAGCGATAACTTGATTGGGTGTTGCAGCACCGATGGTATCGCCGAGAGAGATCTCGTCGACACCCATAGCGACGACGTCTTTGACAATGCCCACCACTTGCGCAGGATCTACAGCTCCCTCATAAGGACACTCGAATACTACCGAGATATAGCAGCGAATAGACTTTCCGTCCTTCTTTGCTTGCTGTGCAACTTCGCTCAGAGCCTGCGTCGCTTCAGCAATCGACTTGTTGATGTTCTTTTTGCTGTGCGATTCACTCGCAGACATGAACAACGCGATCTGTTTCAATCCCGCTTCTTTCGCTGACTCGTATCCTTTCAGATTGGGAACCAGTGCCGAAACGGAAATGTCAGACGGAAGCTGAACAGCTCGCGCAACCTCCAGTCCATCAGCCAATTGCGGAATCCACTTGGGGCTGACGAACGATGTGATTTCGATCGACTTCAAACCTGCGTCAGCTAACGCCTGGATTAGCTTGACCTTATCTGTAGTGGCGACATGCTTTTCTTCGTTCTGAAGCCCGTCTCTTGGACCGACTTCAACAACGCGAACTTTTTTGGGGAGATGCTCCAACATGCCGTCACCATCACGACCGGCAGCACCGGTCACCTTGAACTATTCGAGATCCAGAATTGCATCGCCTTCGTTGACAAAGTCGCCACTATTCACTTTGATAGCGTTCACTTTGCCTGCCTGATTCGATTGCACTGGAAGTTGCATCTTCATCGACTCGAGAATCGCTACTTCCTGACCGTCTGTAACTTGGTCGCCAGCCTTGACGAGTACTTCGAGTACAACGCCTGCCATCATTGATGTCACTTGCTTCATTTTTTTCTTTCGTTTGCGTAGAGGGAATGAGAGACCGGAAAGCCTCTCAGGCTCAATGTTATCAAAGACACTGAATCTTGAAATGACGACTGTTTTAATGCGAGTCAGATTTGACGCCGTTCACTATCCAGCTTACAATGGCTTTCCATGCGGTTTTCCGCATGCGGAAAGATTTGACTGCAAGCACGACAGCAATCAATTATCAGCCTTCGGTTCGGTTATTTGTTCCTAACGGAACAAGCCGCGGAGAGCGTCATTGATGCTCTTGACAGTATCATCTGGCTCATCTTCGTCGAGGTCTTGCACCTGTGCATCATCGTCAGCCTGGGCGGTTTGAGGCTGTAGATTCGGGTCGCTGGTAGTCGATAAAAATGGTGACTGAGCAGACGCAACTTCTGGTTGAGGTTGCGGCACAGCCTGAGCTGGCGGCTGCAATGATGCTTCGGTCGAACCCATCGGCGTGAAGAATGAGGTGGTGATTTCGCCTAGTGGAGTTGGATTAGCAGTTGGGTTAGGCGCTGGAACAGGATCAATCGGCTGAGCATTTTGGTACTCGTACGATGCACCAGCGTTATATTGAACTCCGTAGTCTGGCGCCGCAGCGGCAGGCTCGGTGTAGGGCAATGGCTCTGGAGTCGCTGGAGTTTGTGCAGGCTGGTCAGCAGGCGAACCAAAGATGTCCATTGGGGAGAAAGCTTTCGCTGGCGCTGGCTGCTCGGGTGCGCTCAAGAAAGGGCTAGATGGGCTGGCAGGCGTCTCAGCCACTGCCGGCGTCTCAGGCAACTTCATTGCTGGGATTCTGGTTGAAGAAGCTCGAACATTCAAGGGAGCGACAGGGATGCCCACTTCTGCAGTCGGCTCAGCGTTTGCAGCCGACGCTGCTGCTGCTGCACCGCCTCTGCCGGGTCTGGCTCGTTTCTCTTCTTTTGGCTCGGCTGCTGGCGAAGTTGGGCTGGTCAAAGTATCTGTCTTTGCGCCTACAAGAGGAGTTCCTGGCGTCAGGGTCGAGCCGCCGCTGTAGCGCGCCTGCATAGCACGCACCTTCTCACGGTCGGTGGCGACTGTGCTCAGCTTCTTCTGGGAATTCAAGATGCGCTTCTCAAGCTCACCGATTTGCTCGGTAATGACATTGATTTCTTCGCGGGCATGCGCCTCCTTTTCGGAAAACTCATCCAGCAGTTTTTTCAACATCTCCAAACTGGGCATGACGTCCAAGCTCCTTACAATCCGCTAGCCACAGAGTCCAAGCGCCTAAAGCACTAACAATTTTTTACCACCTAAAAGGGAAATTAACCACCCCTGAAGGGTCTGCCGACGGCAAAACATGACTATTCTTGACTTACAGAGTGTGCCGCTTCTGTCATGTTAGCACTGCCTGCGGTGACTTGCCCGTAGAATACAGATGCACTCGCACCTGGCTAAAACTAGCCAGCAGCAGCCCCTTTATCTTCCGTGGCAGCTTCTTTTGTAGCCGTAATCAAATGACTGAAGAGCCACATACAAAGTTCGTCAAGCGAGTCAACAGCTGGGTTTCCGTCTGCCATGCGCCACATCATGCCCAGTTCCGAGATCTTAACTTGAATGCGTGTCAGCGGCTTATAGTCCACTTCAGACTTGCTCAGCGCCATAACTTTATTGACTGGAATCAGATAGAAATCGATTGCGTCATCTTTACCGCGCAGCACCAGACTGTGCGAACGTGTGGAAAGACGAGCACGGAAGTAAGTCTTGGTCTCTTGAGCTTCGCGCATTTTGTTGGCGCGAGTAACCTCGGTGACATCACCAGATATGGTGCCGGACACGTGCAGTTCGGTGCCACCAGCAACCTGGTTGAACTCGAATTGATAACGTTGCAATAAGCCGTAAATCTTGTCGATAAGGGTCTCAACGCCCTTCTTATAAATCGACTCGCGATAGATTTGCTGCAAATCGATGCCCCGCTTTTCAGCAAGGTATTGCATCGAATCTTCCTTGAGCTTGTACATCCAATCGTTGCCTGTTTCGGCATTCTGAGACTCGTGGTAAACCAAAATCTGTCGTGAAAGCGCAGCTTCGCGCTCTTCTGCGGTGACGTCACCGACAGTTGGGTTGTTTTCGTAACCAGCGTGCTCGTAGCCGGCACGATCTACCTGTCGCGCCAATCCACCTTGACGAGCTGGGTGGTTGTCTAGAAACTTGCGCGTTTCTTTGGGGTCGCGTGGTTTGTTGGAATCTTTTTGAGATCCTCCAGAGCCGCCGGAGCCACCCTTTTTCTTATCCCACATCGCCACAGCCTCCTTCTAGACGTTGGCCCCTGCATCGACTGAGCATCCTGCTCAGCGGCTGCCGCCCCTGTTATCTTTTTACCCATCTATTATGGTTTTCGAGCTGCATTATGTACACAACGATTTGGTATTCACACAATCGTGTATGTTTCTTCGGAAACGCCACAGGCAAAGGGAAATAGCCTACACCCGCCACATGAGAATTAACTCATATTCAATCATTGTAGCGCATTTCAAGAGTTGTAGTGGACCCCTTGCCTTGCTCTGACTCAAATCGGAGCCGCGCGGGATAGTAGCAACGAATCATTTCAGCCCGCTCTTTGTTGCCACTCTGACCGGTGCCACCTTCCACAGACTTTCGAGCTTCGGCTTCGGTCACGTCGACGCCTTTGCCGTTGTCTTTAATCGTAAATTTAGCGATGTTATCTGACACTTCGATAAAGACCATGATGCGAGATGCCTGCGCATATTTTTCAATGTTCGTCAGCGACTCCTGCACGATTCGATAGACATGAAGTTGCACTGGATAAGGAAATTCTGGCAAGTCGCGCTCGCACTCGAAAGTGCAATCGGCACCGGTGCGCTGTTCGACACGTTCGAGCAAATCGGCGATAACCGTCTTCAATCCCCAATCAATCAGGTCACGCGGCGCGAGGTCCTGACAGATCTCTCGCAACTTCTGAGAAACGGCATCCAGACCTTCGATCAATTCAGAGTCATTGATGCGACGTTCACTCGTCAATTGACGCTTCAGTGTCATGATGTCGGCAATCACGGCATCGTGCAAGTCTCTGGCGATGCGGTTTTGAATCTCTTCCTGCTGACTGACGATCTTCTGCGCCATGTTCTGCTCAGCCAACAACAATTCTCGAACAGTGGCTCGCAGAGCTGCTCCTTCCAGATTTTCAAAAATCGTTGGACCAATCATGTCGTCTTTCAGTCCCTGAGCGGACGCGAAGACAAGCGTTTTGAACAGTGAGCGAATCAAGTAGTACAACTCATCGGGATCGGCTGGTAGTTTGTCTATCGACCATATGCCAGGTGCATTTCTGTCATCCATTTGCAAGACGCTTTTCAAACGACCCGGTGTTTCGCTGCGCGAGAATTTGAAGATTTCGAGCACCGGTACAAGAAAGAATTCTATGCGCCCGTGGGCTCCCCGCATCGATAGACTCCATGTGGATGACGAAGCTCGACAACGCAAATAGGAGATCGATTTCTTTTCGTTCGGAGCAGGTGTCTTGCGTTCAGATCCGTTGTCTTGTGCCTGATTAGCTGTGTCTTCGCGCACTTCGCTTACGTCGGTCGTGCTCAAACGCAACGGCGCGAGTTCAGGCACATCTGAGACCAACTCGTTAAACTCCAGCACCAAGCCCTTCAGCGTGGCTGACAGAAGCGTCATCAATGCGCGCGTTGCTTCTTCAATTTCCTCACCCGCAAATTCATCGGGGTTATATTTGGTCTCTTTGTGACCAGGCACCATGCGATAAGCCATCTCTCGCAACCAGAGAGATTGATAAATGGCTTGCTGAGCGCGCCGCCCCATATCTTCGCTCGAATACTCGCGCAAATTACTGAAGCGCCCCCACTGACCAGACTCCGTGCCCACCTTGTTGACGGCGTTGGCACGGTCGACCCGCTCAGTGATGCCCAATTTATCAGCCACCAGTGGTGGCATTACCTCAATGAGATACTTGAGAAATTCATCAATGGTTTTGTCGACAATTGGGTTCACGGTTCTAGCTCAAGGTTTCCATATCCGCTTTGTACAGCCCAGGCGATCAACTGTTCACGGCTTTCCAATCCAAGTTTTAGCAGAAGCAATTCAGTCTGTTTTCTCACTGTAGCGGGAGATGCCTGACGCAGCTCGGCAATCTCGTTGTACTTCATGCCGCGAGCGAGCATCTTCAAGACTTCTTGCTCTGACTTAGTAATTTTGGTTTCGCCGGAGACAAGCTCTGCAGAAAGGACAGGCTTTTTGCCTATCATCACTTGCCGCATGGCATCAGCAACGGTGCCAACATTTTCCGATTTGAGCAAGTAACCGGCGACACCAATAGACAAAACTGCCTGGATGAACGCCATGCGGTTCTCGCCCGAAAAAACAATGACATGCGCACCATCGACAGCGCAAAAGGAATGAACTGTTGTCTTCGGTCCGGTCGAGCCAGGCAAGTGCAAATCAAGCAAGATTATGTTGGGCTTTAGCGCTACAGCCATCTCAAGACCTTGATCCGAAGTCGTGGCGGTGCCCAAAACGTCGATGTCAGATTCTCTCGACAAGCCTGTTGTCAGCCCTTCGAGAGTCACCTGGTGATCTTCGACAATCAACACGCCGATTCGAGTCATCATCTCAGCCTGCTACACACATGGTCATACCCACCTGAAAGCTTACAGTACCAGACTCGGCCATTATCGTTTGTAAAGCGCCAAGCCTTGCAGGCACAGGGTTTTATCTAACTCTGGAGTGAAAGGTGTTAGAGTTTGTCCGCAAAGAATAGGAAGTTCGTATGCAGCTCGATGTTGTGTTCTTGTCACGCGTTCAATTCGCGCTGACTATTATGTTTCACTACATTTTTCCGCCTCTGACAATTGGGCTCGGACTATTTATGGTGCTCGTCGAAACGGCCTACATGCGCACCAAAGATCCTGTCTACAAAATGATGGCGCTTTTCTGGACGAGGGTGTTCGCAGTCAACTTTGCTATCGGCGTGGCCACGGGCATCGTCATGGAATTTCAGTTCGGCACCAACTGGGCAACATACTCGCGTTTTGTCGGAGATGTGTTCGGTTCGGCGCTGGCTGCGGAGGGAATATTTGCATTCTTTCTAGAGTCAGGATTTCTCGCTATTTTAGTTTTCGGATGGGACAAAGTCTCTGCGCGCATGCACTATTTTGCGACGTGTATGGTGTCACTTGGTTCAATCTTTTCCTCCATTTGGATCGTCATTGCCAATTCGTGGCAGCAAACTCCAGCCGGCTATCATATTGTTCAAACCGCTCAAGGATTCGCCCGCGCCGAGATTACTGATTTCTGGGCGATGGTGTTCAACCCTTCCAGCGTGACGCGACTTTTTCACGTGTGGTTCGCATCGTTCATTCTGGGCGGATTGTTCGCTATGAGCATCAGTGCCTTCTACATTTTGAGAAACAAACATCTAGATTTCGCCAAACACACATTCAAACTGGCGCTCTGCTATGCAGCGTTCTTCTCATGCGCAGAACTGGGTTCAGGGCACTTCCAGGCTGACAAAGTTGCTGAGACTCAACCGGCTAAATTAGCGGCACTTGAAGCACACTTTAAAACTGGAACTGGTGGCACCAGTATGTATATCATCGGAATTCCCGATGTCAAAAACGAAGTCGTGAAATTTGGAATTGAGATTCCAGACATGCTCAGCTTCCTCGTCTATCAAGACATCAACAAGCCTGTGCCTGGTCTGGACAAGTTTCCGAAAGAAGACAGACCACCAGTGGAGATACCATTCTATGCGTACCATTTGATGGTCGGTTTAGGCATGAGTTTTATAGGATTGACGTTGCTTGGCTTCTTCTTCTGGAAACGCGGCACTCTCTTCGAGCAGCGATGGCTCATGTGGATTTATGTTTTTCTCGTGCTTGGCGGTTACGCAGCCAATGAATGTGGTTGGGTTGCGTGCGAAGTAGGGCGGCAACCATGGCTGGTCTACGGACTTCTGCGCACTAAGGATGCGGTGTCGAAAGCCGTTGCGGGCGATATGGTGCTGGCGTCTATTTTCATGTTCGGCTTCGTCTACATCTTTTTGTTTGTGATTTGGGTGACGGTGCTGACAGACAAAATCGTCAAAGGCCCCGAGACTTTGGCGGAGGTGATGGCACATTTGCCGGGGCCAGAAACGGGCGGGAGTTTTTGGAAGTTTGTTGGCGGAATCATGAAGAAGGGACTTTACTCGCTCACGCCGGAGTCCAGATTCCACGAGACGTCTGATGCAATTGAGCTTGATAGAACAGACGCAACCGAGGGTCAGAAAGCAGACGAAACACCGAACGATAAATCGGAGAAAACGAATGAGCTATAACGACATTTGGTTTATCCTACTCGGGGTTCTGCTCACCGCATATGGTGTACTGGATGGATTTGATTTTGGCGTCGGAATTTTGCATTTGCGCGCAAAAACGGACGAAGAGCGCAGATTGATCATGAATTCAATCGGTCCACTGTGGGACGGCAACGAAGTCTGGCTGGTCGTTTTCGGTGGAGCGCTTTTCGCGGCTTTTCCAAATGCCTATGCAACAGCTTTATCCGGCTACTATGTTTTGATCATGTTGATGTTATGCGCTCTGATTTTCCGCGCAGTATCAATTGAATTTCGCAGTAAGAAAAAACATCCAATGTGGCGCCAAACTTGGGACGTCGCTTTCAGCGTTTCCAGCACACTGGCGGCCTTTATCTTCGGTGTAATCGTGGGTAATCTGTTCATCGGTTTGCCGATCGGTCCCGACATGGAATACAAAGGACACATTCACGATCACTTCAATTCGTACACATTATTAGTTGGATGTTTTGCTGTCGCAGTATGTGCGATGCACGGCTCTATATATCTATATCTAAAGACTGAAGGAGAGCTACAAAAGCGGGTACACGGCTGGATGTGGCAGACTTTCGGCATATTCCTCTTCTTTTACATTCTCACTACCATTTACACGCTGCTGCAAATTCCTGATGCAGTGGCGAACTTCAAGCGCTGGCCGTGGGCGAGCATTGTCATTGTCCTAAACGTTTTGGCAATCGCCAACATACCAAGAGCAATATACCTAAACAGACCAGGCTACGCCTTTATCTCATCTATATGTACTTTAGCTGCGTTCACCTTCTTGTTCGGCGTGGCGATGTATCCGAATCTCCTGGTATCAAGTTATGGAACAGCCTACAGCTTGAACATATACAACTCAGCCTCATCGCACAAGACGCTAGGCATCATGCTGGTCGTAGCCGCACTGGGACTTCCGTTCGTCCTGAGCTACACAGCGGTTGTGTACTGGATTTTCCGCGGCAAAGTGCAACTAGGAAAAATGAGTTACTAAATTCGGCCCTGCTTTTTGTGTCGTGGTTGCGGATCCAACTCTAAATAAGTAGTCTGTTCATCAGTCTTTCGGTCGAACACCCATTCATCACTTAAATCTAAAATGACGAGCTCGATGGTTGTGAACACCTTGCAGCCAACAACTAAATGCCCGCCTGTAGTCTTTCCAGTCGAATCAGACACTGATAAATGAACGTGCATGCTGGTGTCAGATAGCGTGCCTGTAATCGAGACTATTTCCAAAGGACCTTCAAACGTCTTTGACTCGCTTGCTCCAGCCATGCGTAGGCTCGCCACGCTCAGTGATCCAACAGCACAAACGATGACGCCTGCTTTGAGATTGTGCTCAAACGCGATGCGCTTTAAGGCGCTCTGAAGTTCCTCGCCCGGTTTCAATCGTTCAACAATCGAGCCTTGTTTTTCCGACACTGTTCCTCCTAGATATTTTGCTGAGAATTTTCGATAGATGCCCCATTCGAGGCCTTACAAGCGGGTGCTTAAATTGATGCATGCCCGGCAGAGGTTGGTCCAAGATTAAAATGCGAGTCGCTGTGGGTCAAACGGTAACTTTTCATACGCTTCCGAGTCTTCAAAGTAGACACCAATGGAGGCGGGACAATGAAAGGTTTACTGTTTATGGGCTTACTGGGCTACGCGATCGGCACATTTTTCGCGCCTAAGAAGGGCTCAGAGCTTCGGAAAGATATAAAGGATATGGTCGCCGACTTTCAAGAGAACGGATCCGATGTAATTCTGGACGCTCAAAGCATGGCTTCAGACTTGATCGACAAAGCTCAACCAGCGCTGAACCAGGTCAAAGAGAGCGCGATGCAAGTGAAAGAAAGCGCCAAGAGTTTGAAAGAAAGCGCAGCCAGGTCGTTCAATGAAGGCTTCGCAAAAGAACAAGCTGCCGCAAAACAACGGAAAATGGAGCAAACGAAATATTTTGACCCATCCAACGTAAGCAGCAGCACAGCCAGCAGCTTCTAAGCACTGTCGGTAAATGCGATTTAAGAGAGGGAGCCAGAGCTTCCTCTTTTTGCGTTGGCGTGTTTCTCCTCACACGCTTTTCTCACGGTGGTTGGCTTACTCTTTTGTTGTGATTGAAAAGGTTCGAGGTTTGAAACACTGCTTGGTACCTGAAAAACAAATTCTGAAAAGGTAACAAAATAGTAACTTTTTCCAGGTACTCTTCAAACATCGGCAAGTTATGCCCGGAACGCGAAACTTATTCGCGCTTACTTTTGCGTGCTTATTTCAAGGACGATTTACTAATGAAGAAGAAAGCGAACCTCTTGGAACTACTGGTGTGGGCTGCTCTTGTAAGTTTCATAGTCATGGCACCGGCGCATAGTCAAGCCGTCGCGAATGGGCAGACATTGTTCGGGCAACCAGCATGGTCTGCCAACTTCGACATGGACAGCTCGGTCGACGCGGCAGGTAACCTGGCGAACGTTGAGAATTCCAGCGGCGCTCAGGGTGATATGGGGCACGAGACAATCAAGCAAGCGAAGCCTGCGCAGTTGCCTAAGTCACCGAAGGCGATGCTTGAATATGCAGACAATGGAAACATAACGATGGGCAGCATGTACGGCAACACGCGATTCCCATCAGGCAGTTACAGTTATGGTTTCGATGGAAGAGGCGCATCTGTATCGCCATTCAACACTGGCTTGCCATCAACTTCTACTGGATCGGTTGACTTAAATATCTGCGATTAGTTCGTAACTTGCTATCAGTCCCATCGGCAACTAGTTCGCCATCTGCGAATAGCTGATCAACGATCCGATTAGTCAATTCACAAAACGGTAATTAGCCACGCACCAAGGATGGTGCGCAGCCAAATACCTGCTTACAAAAATTAAAACTGGGGCTATACTGCGGCTGATGTCGGAGTGCTATACCCGGTTGATGGGTATGAACTTGAGTTGGTGCTGCTCAGTGCAGTCGCATCGCTTGTGGCACTTGCGTCAGGCGCTGACACAGCAGCCAGTAGATTCGGCGCGTCAGTTTGAATAACCGTTTGCAATGCCGCCACATCTGGTGCCAATTGCGGACCACCGAGTTGTTGCATTTGACCAATCGAAGTCAAAAGCGCAGTATTGCCATCACCTCCAGACGACAGATTCTGTTGCATTAATTGAGACAGTGCCGCGTAACCCTGAGGCGTCATCTGGTTTTGAGCATCAGTCAAAACTTTCGCCACATCCGGATTGGTTGTGGATAGTTGCGCGACCAAAGGATCCGCACCACTTGCACTTGAGTCAACTGGCTGCGCGCTAAACGTCTGCGATGAATAATCGGCGGGTTGAGTCTGAGTGCTGTACGACGTGTAATCAGCTGGCTGTGCTGTGTACGACTGTGGCGAATAATCGGTTGGTTGCGTCTGCGCACTGTACGATGCGAAATCGGCTGGCTGTGCGGTAACCGGCTGTGTTGAGTAATCGACTGGCTGCGTCATTGTTTGATAGATCGGATTGCCATTGGCATCAATCGGCGGTGCATTTATTCCCATTTCGTTGGCTTCGACTGAGCCCGCAATTGGCTGACCATCAGCATCTAGCTCTTCAGGCGAAGGACCTCCATGACCGTGATGTCCTCGATGACCACCGCGACCACGTCCACCGTGCGCGATCTTCTCCCATCTTCCTTGTCCACCGTGCTCCCACTGACCACGTTCATCTCGCTCAACTTCGAATCGTCCACGAGGTCCTTCTTCTTCGCGACCGCCTCTAACGCGTCCATGACCATGTCCATGACCGCGTCCGTGCTCATGCCCACCCTCGTCACCGCCTTGTTCTTCAGGCAGGAGTTGCGCACCATCGGGAAATCCCTGCTGGTCAAAAGTGGCATTCTTACAGTGAATATCGTTGATGACTTGGTTGCCTGCGGCACCGCCACCAGGTCCATAAGCATCGGAAAATTGAAACCCTCGTTGAGGTCCGCCCCGCGAATCTCTGTCGTTTGGTTCGTTACGCTCCCAGTTTCTGTCTGCATTCATGGCGTGTTTCCACTCCGGGCGTGAGCACAGCGCTTAGCACCGAAAACCAGCCAATAAATAGCTGGACGAGCAAAAGCTGCGACTGGATCTTCTAATGGATTATGGGCAAGAGTTGCAGAAAGGTTTTGCACTCTGGTGCAAAAATAGTCCTCTTCTCAACCGATGTCAACAGATTTTTATACCGAAGTACAGAATTAAGGATTTCTGGCCTCGGTAACGTCCCAAAACGTCAACCCTGTGGCAAATCCTGGAAGTGGTCGGTGCCAGGTACTCTGCTGTTTATCGTCTACACCGTAATGGGCGTACCACGTCTACGTCGAATGGTCCAGACCAACGTCAGGATGGACAAAATCAGAGTGGGCTTTTTGGACTGCCAAACCAGACTGTCTAATCTATCAGTCCACCCAGTCTGTTCACGTTCAATTTCCGCATCAAGTCTTTTGACGGACTGTTGATCGTCAGCCGCCTTCTCTCGCTGTCCCAACTTTCCGTAAGCCTTAGCACGGAGCCAATATTGTCCGCGCAGTTCCCGGAATTCCGACGTAGGCAAGTTCGAAATAGCCAAACTGCAACTCTCGATAGCTCGATCTGGTTGATTGAATTGATACAGGTATTCGGTGGACAAATAACCGTAAGCCAATTGGGTGGGACTCCCATGCGGATCGAGCTCGATTGCAGTGCTGAAATCTTCGATCATTTGCTTTGTAGAGGCATCTCGATACGTTGCATCAGAAGTTCTGATATGCGCCATTGTGCAGCCACGATACAAGTAAGCTCGAGCATATTTAGGGTCAAGCCTGATAGCAGCGGCCAAATCATCAACTTCGTCCCAAAATGCCAAACCGATATTTTCGCAGGAATAAAGCGCCCTAGCCACGTGAACTCTTGCACGCAGGCGGTCAAGTGTCGGATGGTCGAACATAAGATTCGCAATATCCTCAGTCATAGTACAGAAATTTCGTTCTTGCATCTGATAGGAGTTCCAACCAGAGCGCAGGTCGAATTCAGCCTCAAGTCGGCTCAAATCCCAGTTATACGCGGCGAGAACAAGTAGCCCCGCGGCAGTGAAACAAACGAAAAGCATTGATGTACACAGACGCATACAAACACTCTAGTACAAAGCGATTGTCAGCGTAAGTCTTTAAGCTCCGTCCACAAAATTTTTGCCAGACTAGTAGGATTGCTTTCCAAATTTTTTTCGCCAGTCGTAGACTGGCGGCCCTTGCCGGCTGAAGCCGGCGCTCCATTCTGTTAGGCGTTTTGCAGGTACCTTACCAATTGGGTGTATTCGTTCAGGTCTGCGGAGGTGTGCTGTAGGTCCTGACCATCGGCGTATACGTGCACCAGTGGTTCGACGGCATCTGGCAATACCAAGATCCAATGCTCTGGTCTGGTTTGGATTTTTACTCCATCCAACAACTCCATTGGGCGATCTTGATGTTTCTCTACCATCAAGCGCATTACGCGACCTTTGCGTTCCCACGGGCAATGTACTGAGTCGACCTGGTAGATCAACTGAGGCAACTCGGAAACAGCCTGGTGCAACGATCTTCCTTGATAGGTTAGATGCTCCAGGACTTGTCCTACTGCGAACATTCCGTCGTATCCGTTTTGGAATTCGGGGAAGATGAAACAGCCGTTTGCGCTGCCACCAAGAACGGCGTCTTTCAACTTCGCAGTCGTGGAGCCGATTTCGGTTTCTGATGCTTTGCAGCGCACCACTTTGCAGTTGTAGCGTCCTGCGATTCTTTCGATTGCAGAACTTGCGTTTACTGGCACCACAATCGAGCGACCTGGTTTGTCGCGCAAGATGATATCGGCGACAACGGCAAGCAACAGCTCTCCTCGGATGATTTGACCGGTCTCGTCGACCAGTGTCATCTGTTCGCCATTACGTCCGATCTGCACACCGAGTTCTGCATTCAATGCACGAACAACGTCTGCCAACTGCTTACGCATGGCGATTCGTTCTTCTTGTCTTGGTGGAGTATTTCGAATCGACGAGTTCAAGACTACAGTTTCGATACCTACCTGACCCAACAAATCTGGCAGAATTACGCCAGTTTCAGCCATTGCGTAGTCGATGACGACCTTCGGCGCTTGAGTTGCCAGTGCACCAGCCTTGGTGACACGGGTGTAGTTCGATCCGGGCACGATACAGAATGGAACTTTGTCTTCTTCGAAAACTTGCCCCTTAATGTGGTGCAGGAATTCATCCATGTAATACTCACGCACACGGCTCGGGAATCCGATATTGCCCACATCAGCAGGCTGAACGCGAGGGAAGTCTTCTTTGAAGAATGTCGATTCGATCTTGCGCTCCATCGCTTTCGTGATGGCAACACCTTCGCTGTCGAAGAATTCAATTGTTACTTTCTCTGGCTCGCGTTGCGATACGCGAACGTGAACCAAGCCGCCTGCTCTCTGCGTCTTGACGTAATAGCGCGAGATCGGCAATGACATTGATTCGAGGTTTTGAACCTCTACACCAACTGAGATCAATCCTGAGACCATCACCCTGCTGATCATCTGACTGACCCGCCAGTAGTCACGGCTCACAAGAATTGGACCAGCCTTGATTGTGGCGCCGTAAGCGGCAGCTAGATTGACTGCGAATTCTGGAGTTATCTCGACGTTGGCCAGGCCACGGACACCGTGCGCACCAAACAGAGTGCGCGGCGCGCGTGTTCCCCAAATTACCGACGAGATGACGTGGGCACCAGATTCGATGCTCTTATCAGGCCAGATGCGTACATCAGGACTGACAATCGCTTCTTGTCCGATTGATGAGTTGGCGCCGATAATCGCGCCTTCCAGAAGTTCAGCCGAGTTGTGAACGGTGCAGTTGTCGCAAACGACAGATGCTCGAAGTTGAGCCTGGTTGCCGACGTAAACGTTCGACCAAATTACAGGTCGTTTCATTTTTACTTTTTCTTGCACAACGACGTTATCGCCGATGCATGTATAAGCGTCAAGTTCAGTGTCTCTGCCGATTCGACAGTTCTCGCCAATCATGATCGGTGCCGTCAATTTGACGGTGGAATCGATCTGGGTTCCTTGACCAACCCAAACACGATCTTGAATTTGTGGATATTTGAACTTCAAATTCATCTTGCCGTCCAGCACATCTTGATGCGCCTGACGATACATTTCCAAGTTACCGATGTCGCACCAGTAGCCGTCTGCGACGTATCCGTACAATGGTTCATTGCGCAAGAGCAACAGCGGGAACAGGTCGTTCGAGAAATCCTGTTCTCTTCCCATCACGATATAAAGAAGAACTTCCGGCTCGAGAATGTAGATACCGGTGTTAACAGTGTCAGAGAAGATTTCGCTGGCGCCTGGCTTTTCAACGAAACGCTGCACTTTGTTGTCACCGTCGACGATAACAACACCATAATCGAGTGGATTTTCCACACGCTTCAAAACGATCGTAGCTTTCGACTTCTTCTCCTTGTGAAATTTCACGGCAGCGGTCAAGTCGATGTCTGTCAGTCCGTCGCCAGAGATAACAATGAACGTATCATCCAATTGATCTTGAATCGCCTTGACGCAACCCGCAGTACCAAGCGGTCTTCCCTGCTCAGTCGAGTAGCTGATTTTGCAACCGAAGTCTTCACCATCGGTGAAATAATCTTTGATCGCATCTGGAAGATAGAACAAAGTGAAGATGATGTCTTTCATATTGTGCTCTTTCAAGAGTTCGACAATATGCTCAGCCATCGGCTTGTTCATCACAGGAACCATTGGTTTAGGCAAATTACTAGTCAGCGGTCGCAATCTAGTTCCAGAACCGCCAGCCATGATTACCGCTTTCATGTTCACTTCCCTCGCAATGTTGATCGTGATATTCGTCTAGTTCGCAATTTCGCTCGTGATATTCGTTTTTGTTGAATGTCCACGATTAGTAAGGCGTGGTACTCAACTGAATTCAGGTTCTACTTAGAACGCTTACCCGTAGGAGACAGCGCCGGAGCTGCCACCGAAGCTGGTGCCGCAGGCGTTGACGAGACACCGTCGTTACCAATTTGAGCAGCTTCCACGAGAACCTTCTCGTAAACTTCAAGAGTTCGCTTGGCGATTACTTTCCAGTTGTAGATGTGACGAACTTTTTCGTATGCATCTTTCTTGATCGCATTTGCTAATTCAGGGTTTCGCAAAACTTCCAGCAAGCCCCAGGTGAGACTGCCTGCATCTCCAGCGTAAGTGGTCATGCCGGTTACGCCGTGTTCGACGAAGTCCGTCAATCCACCACTATCCGATGTGACGACTGGAACATTGGCCGCCATTCCTTCCAACGCAACGATACCAAACGGTTCGTACAAGCTTGGAATGCAGACTACATCAGCTATCTTATAAAGATCCTTGAGGTCGTTGTCACTGACGTATCCAAGGAAACGAACGTGATGATCGATTCCGAGAGCAATCGCTTGGCGTCTCAGTTCTTCCATGTGATAGCCTGTGCCGACGATCAGATACTTCGCACCTGGACATTGCGAAATGACAGCTGGAGCAGAGTTCAGCATTACCTGTACGCCTTTCTCTTGCACCAATCGCCCGACGAACAGAATGATCGGTTCGTGCGGCGCGGCGTATCGATTGCGCAAAGGTTTTGGATCGAATTCGTAATCAAAGACTTCAGGGTCTGTTCCGTTAGGAATGACAACGATCTTGTCTTTCGGCATGCCAAACAAGCGCTGTAGCTCTTGGAACATGTGCTGGCTGTTGACGATCACTTCCCACGATTCAAATGTCAAACGCCATTCTGTTTGGTGAATCAAGTGTTGCTGTTCGGTATGAACGCCAGTCATGCGTCCCGCTTCGGTGGCGTGCATGGTGGCAATGACAGGAACACCAAATCCAGATTTCATTACCCAGGCTGCGTCTGTAACCATCCAGTCATGGGCGTGTACGATGTCGAATGGATTTTTCCTATGCAGCTGAATTGCATATTGAAGCAGTCCAAAATTGAGTCGATTTACCCAAGCCATGAAATCAGGACACGGATCTGTTTGTGTTTTGACGCGATGCACATGCACCAGCCCGTCTAACTCGTGCTCAGCGGCGCCGGGATGGTCCGCAGTCACCACATGCACTTCCCAACCAGCAGCAGCAATTTCCTTGGACAACGCCCAAACGACCCTTGCCAATCCGCCGATAATGCGGGGAGGATATTCCCACGCCAACATCAAAACACGCTTCGCCACTTTCCAGTCTCCTAATACTCACTTGATGGGGGTCTACCCATCAGCGTCATTATCGCCCCTTTGGGCGTAGTTTTACCTTTCAAAGCGGCATCGACTTGCTCTGCTATGGGCAGTTCGAGTCCCAGCCGTTTAGAAAGTTCACAAACCGCTTCGGCAGTTGGCACTCCCTCAGCAATTGCTTCCAATCCCGTCAGCACTTCTTCTAATTGTTTACCCTGTGCAAACTCCATTCCCAACCGGTAATTTCGACTATTTGGACCAGCGCAGGTCGCAAAGAGATCGCCCATACCCGCCAATCCCGCAAGCGTGCCAGGCTTGGCACCCAATCGCACTGCCAACCGAGTCATTTCAGCTAATCCACGTGTCAACAGCGTCGCCTTGGCATTGCTGCCAAGATGCAGTCCGTCAGAAGCTCCAGCCGCAATTGCGATTACATTTTTAAGCGTGCCGCCAAGCTCGACGCCGATCAAATCATCGTTGGAATAGACACGAAGACCCGGTAAGCTCACAACTTTCTGAACATCGAGCGCAACACCGATATTCGAACACGCAATTACAGAGGCTGTGGGAAGACCGAGGAGAATCTCTGCAGCAAGATTTGGACCTGAAAGCGAGCATACAGGCAATTCGGGTATTACGTCCGAAATTACTTCTGACATGCGCTTTAAAGTGGAAAGTTCTAGACCCTTTACAGCGCTTACAATAACGCTGGCCTTGCTGCCATTTAAATGCGGTTTTAGCCTTTCTGCCAGACTTCTGGTCGATTGAGAGGTGCAACAGAAAAGAATGACATCTGCACCCGCAACAGATTCACCCAGGTCGCTTGACGCTATAACCTGATGTGGAATTTCGATTTTTAGCGGACGCTCGATCAGGTGCGTTGAATTGATGCGCTCAGCTTTAGCTGGGTCCTGGGTCCACAGGCGCACTTCGCGCCCCGCGTTCGCCAATAACCAACTAAGTGTGGATCCCCAACTGCCCGCGCCAAGCACGGCAACACTGTTCATTTCTGCCGACTCACTGTCCATGAATACTATTAAGTGCATGTATTTTACATGGACTATGGGCATCTGGCCCGCTAATGAAAACTGAAGCGCACCTTGCGCAAAGTGGCTGTAACATCAGTGCATGTAACCACGCCTCATCTGTTCAAAAGGAGTGACTGCAATGCCACTGGAATGTCAATTGCCATTGTCAGAGCTACAAGAAGCATTCTGTGATCTGGATTTGGCACCTGATGACGACGTCGTAAAGGCTGTTTTGCACTTGGTTGAAGAGGCGATTGAATTTGCCCGGCTCCTTGCCACTCTTCAAAAGAACAACGTCAGACTGATCGGCGTTGATTTCTCCTCGTATCCATTCAAAGAAAGCACTGACTTTCTCAAGACAGCTTCTGTTGAAACCCATCCAAGTGGGAGTGGTGCATTTGAAAAATGGTCATTGCCACTTCAAAAGAACGTCATAGATGAATTACAAACGATGGCGCACATCTTCAACGTAGAGGCCGAGAGACCAGATCTCGTGGTAACCGCGGCATTAAGGCTGAATCGTTTATTCAACATATTTTTGCGCGAAACTGCACAATCTGATCATGTTGTTGGAATCAGGGGTTTGATGCCGAACGTCTATAGTTGCCTTACTTCAAGACCGCTAAATTACAACTATGCCCTGCGCAGACGGCTTCGGGCACCAATTGAATCCTTCGCTGCAAAGGTTTACGACGACGACGACAAGGCCAGTATCATGCGTTTTGAAGTTGGTTACGACGATCTTGCGCTAGTCAAAGTCATCGACAGAGACGACAAAGAACGTGCGTTGCAATTCGGTTGGGACTCACTGCTACTGCCACCGTACCACATGATTCAAGGGGTTTCATGGGGAAATACTGAGCGATCGATCAACCAGAAATTTCGAAAACTCGATTGCATGATCCCTCGCAAAGTCAGTCCCATAGCGTTTCCATCAAGGCAGCAACCTGACTCAGAAGAATTTACCCAGATTGCGTTGACGATACTAGATGACACGCTCTGCTTCATGAGGAAATTCGAGCTGTTGAAGCAACACAATCTGAAATTGACTCTGGTCAACACGTACAGAACACCGCATGAGATTTACGATGAGGACTTCGCCGAGCGCATAGCTCGTGAGCTAAACATCCTCATATCGTTTGATGCATACCTCGAAAAATATATTGCTGAACAGAACAAAAATTCCATGCCTTATGACGAAGAAGGCTGCCGCTACTACTGCGAGACACAGCTTGAAGATCGTCAGTATGAACAAATCAAAATTCAACTGCAGTTACCCGAACACATAATCAATGAGCTGAACAAGTTTGCACAATACATTGCTGTGCCTGAAGAGCGAACGGATCTCGTCGTAGCGGGTTTAATTTTGTTGTTTGATTCTGCAAGAGGAACACTACACGAACAAAGAATCAATGCCCTGACAAAAAAGGAATCCGGCTACAGAATCGCGCTGCGTGGAGAGCAGAATGACATCGACAGATTTCAGTCAGAATATCAATGGGCTGAACTAGATTTCGGTAACGCGCGAATAGTCGAAAGTGGAAAGTCGCCTCAAGTCATGAAAGCGTGGCCGTTAAACGCGCCCCGTCCTGTTGATATGCCTGTTTACTTGGAGATCTGCTAACGCGCTGATTAAAATCTTTCGCAGACGAACTTGATCGTTCTGTTCGTTTTCACCTAAGTGATTGGATCTGCTTTTATAAATTGATTACCCTTAACTGCCATCGCACAATTGCGCCCTGCTTGTTTAGCAGCGGAAAGGGCACTGAATGCTGATTGTACCCATTTGTCCAGGTCCATCGTTTTGGAATCGAGAACGCTAATGCCTGCGCTGCAAGATGCAAAAAATCCAGCATGCAGTGGAGTCGAGTGCGCAGTCGCTGCAAAGTCTGCGAGCAGACGCGCAGCTAAAGTCAATGCTTCCTGTTCGTCGATGCCTTCAGCGATAATGCCGAATTCATCGCCGCCATAGCGACCGATGATATCGCTCTGCCTGAGTCGCTTGCGCAGGAGCAATGAAAGAGCTACAAGAACTTTGTCGCCGCCTGGATATCCATGACGTTCGTTGATGTGACGGAAATTGTCTACATCTATAAGGATCAAGGCGGTAAAATTTGCCTTGCGTTTTTGCTGCGCAATAGTTACTTGCGCCTGTTCCATGAAAGACGAGTGATTGAGAAGATTTGTCAGACCATCTTTATGCAATAACGTCTGCAAAAATCTTGAACGCTCCAAGCGCGCTGATACGCTGGAAAGCAACAAGGCAGGCGGCACAGGCTTAACCAGATGGTCGTCGCCACCAGATCGCGCTGCTTCAATTCTTGCCTCGATGTTTCCCTGTGTAGTTAGAAACACAACCGGAAGAGTTGCATGACGTTCGTCTTGCCTGAGATAGCGGGCCAATTCGTAACCTGTCATTCCAGGCAACATCACATCCAACAAAACGAGATCTGGATTGAATGACGAAATGAATGAGTCGAAATTTTTCGGATCGGTACATGTGCGAACCTGATATCCAGCTGATTCCAGGAAAGCACGAATGAACGCCGCTTGATCCGGATCGTCTTCCACTGACAAAATGCGTGGTGCTTCTTGTCTGCGCTTATCGAGAAGATAACGCATTCTCCGCAGCATCGCCTTCATGTCTACAGGCTTTTCGAAGTGCGCGTCTGCGCCGCAGTGAATCGATCGAACCTTATCCAAAAATCCAGTTTGCTTACTGACGATTACGATGGCAATGTCTTCGCCACCAGGCAAGGTGCGCACGTGCTCTACGAGTTCATATGCATCACCGTCGGGTAAAGGGATCTCGACGATCAAACCATCAGGCATCTCTTTTACAACTTCGTTGATGCCCGCAGCCATTGTGCGTGCAGTGCGGAAAGTCATTCCGCCCTCTTCGACTAATTTGCACAGCAACGAAAGATCTGTCTGACTTTCATCGATGATGACGATTTCAGATCGTCCCATGCCACGACCGCCGGTGCCGAGGTTGGTGGTCTCAGCGGCTTCGTCGGTGACCGCAAATTCATTCGCCAGCGCGTTCAGTAGCGCTTTCAATTTTTCGACATCTGCGCGCGGCGGACGTGATGTGTCGCGCAACAAAGAATTGCAATAATCTTCGCCTTCCGAACCCATCGAAGACACGGCTGGATAGCCATACATGCTGCCCGAGCCTGCCAACCAGTGAAATTGGCGGCTCAATTGCTCGATCACTTCAGCATTAGAAGGATTCTGCGCCAGAGCCGACAGCATCTCAATTATTTTGCCAATACGCTCCGAAGAACGTCGGATATATTGCTCTTTGAGTTGACCGAAAGTTTGAGACCAGGCCTGCATCTTGTATCTTAGCCCTCTAAGATCGCACGCACTTGGTTGGCCAAAATTGTCGGATCAAATGGCTTCGTCAACACGCCGATAGCGCCCATTCTCTTCAATCGTTCAATTTCGCTGGTCATCGCTTTCGCCGTCAAAAAGATAACGGGAATATTTTTCGTTCCAGCGTTTGCCTGCAAGGCTTCAAGTGTTTCAGAGCCGTCCATTACCGGCATCATCATGTCAAGCAAAATCACATCAGGCTGCTCAGCTGCTGCTTTGGAAATGCCGTCAGCGCCGCTGTCAGCTTCCAATACTTCGAGCCCACCAAGAATGCTCAAGCTCATGCTTGCGATCGATCTGGTGTCTTCTTCATCGTCAATGATGAGAACTTTCATTGTCAGCTCCTATTTTGTCTTTAGAACTAAGATATACCCGGCAATTGAATCTATTCGCTCGATTTAGCCCGTGGTTCAGGCATCGGGTTCGCTTTCAATATGTCCGTAATTTGTTCGGTCAAAAGGGTTGGGTCGAAAGGCTTAGTCAGCACGGCAAGCGCGCCGAGTTCTTTCAAATTGTCAAACTCCTCGAATTTTCCTTTTACAGTCAGGAAGATTACAGGAATTCGCTCAGTTGCCGGGTTCTTGCGTAAGTTGGTCAGCGTCTGGGTTCCATCCATTTCTGGCATGAGCAAGTCAAGGATGATTACGTCTGGCTGCTCATCAGCGGCTTTCTGTATTCCCTCTTTGCCACTCGCGGCTTCGATTACTTCGGCGCCGCCCAGCAGTCCGAGGCACATACTCGCAATGCTGCGTGTGTCCTCTTCATCATCGATAACGAGAATCTTCATATTGGCTACCTTGGGGGCTCAAATTCGGCATTCAAGCTTGATCATCTTATCCGAATTACTGTATGCGCAGCAAGCTACTTGGCATGATCCAATCGGGCTTAGCCAAACATCTTTTCCTCTGGCTTAAGCGGCGGATTTGCCGCGGCGACAGGAAGCGGCACAGGTTGCGCAGCAGCTGGAGGTTGGCCAGCCTGCTGAGTCTTGGCAGTAGCGAGAGGCGGAATCTTGAACCAGAAACAGCTTCCTTTACCTTCTTCGCTCTCTACGCCGATTGTGCCACCATGCGCTTCGATGATGCCCTTACAAATCGCCAGACCAAGACCGGTACCGCCCTTCTTCCGCGCGTCTGAGGCTTCAACTTGTTGGAATCGTTGGAACAACAGGTTCTTGTATTTAGGCGGGATGCCTCGACCTCTGTCTACGACCTTCACTTCGACAAAGCCAGGAATTTCGGAAACAGCGACGGTGACAGTCTCTCCTTTAGGCGAGAACTTAACTGCGTTAGATACGAGGTTGACGATAACTTGCACCAATCGGTCGCCATCAGCATAGACGCTGGCATTGGTGTGAACCATTTCCAACTTGATGCCATTCTGTTCTGCGAAGGCACGAACCGCTTCAGCAGAGCGATCCAACACGTTGTTCATCTGGATGGTATCGAAGACCATATCCAGTTTTCCAGATTCTAATTTTTCGATATCGAGAATGTCGTTAATCAAAGTGATCAGACGAATCGTATTTCTTTCTGCAATAGTGACGACTTTCTTGGCTTGTTCAGGCAGCATACCCAACGCACCGACGGATAGAAGTGTGAGCGAACCGCGGATAGACGTCAACGGAGTACGCAACTCGTGGCTGACTGTCGAGACGAATTCTTTCTTCAAGCGCTCTACCTCGCGTCTTTCAGAAACGTCGAGAATATTGGCGAGATATCTGTATCCATCAGCAGTTTCGAATTCGCTCAATGAAATTTCAATGGGGAAATCTTCACCGCTCTTTTTCAAGGCATCGAGTTCACCGATTCTGTTCAAGGCGCGAGAGAAAAGATTTTCCATAAAATTGTGCGTGTCACTTTGACTGCGCTCGCTGAACAGCTTGGAGTCATTGAAAAGGCACAGTAAATGGCGTCCTACAATTTCTTCAGCGTCGAAGCCAAACATGCGTTCACTGGCTGGATTGATTGATTCGATGAATCCTTCCTTGGTAATAATGATCAAACCAACGAGCATGTTCTCGATGATTGTTCTGATTCGTTTTTCGGAAGCCTTGGTGGCTTCCTCAACAGCCTTTCTCATTGAGATGTCGTGGGCAACGCAGAACATCGAACGCTCTGCTTCTGACCAATACGTAGACCACAAAACAGTTACGATCGAACCATCTTTTCGTCTGGTGCGGTTTTCGAACTCGGTATTACCCTTTTCTGCGCGAACGGCTCTAACAGCGCGAATCGTCTCTTGATGATCTTCTGGAATAACCAATTCAATGAATCGCCTGCCCATCAATTCATCTGGACGATAACCCCACGTGGTATTACAGGCGGGGCTAACGGCTACGAATTTTCCGTCAACGTCAATCGAACAAATTACGTCTGCCGAGTTTTCGATAACGGCTCTTTCTTTTCTGCTAGCTTCATTTAGAGCTTCAGCCATGCTGTGAAAAACGCCGTCCAGGTGGGCAATTTCGTCAGTTCCAGAAAGTGCGGGATTGAGTGGTTCAGCTCGGGCAAGTCGAATTGAATTGTCAGTCAGTACATTTAGACGTCGACTAATTCCTCTACTAAAGTAAAGGGCCAGGGCAACTGCTATCAAGAAGTTGAGCAAGACGCCGATGACCAGATAGATCTTAACCATGGCGCGGTTGCGGTTCTGCGCTTCAGGTCCTTCGCTTTCAATTTTTCTTTCGTCTTCCGTCAATCCGCGCAATTCATCTTGCAGTCGGTCTGCAAGAGAACGAATTTCTTTGTACATATGACGCGCACGGAATTGCGCCACGTCTACGCGATTGTCATCGATAGCTGATTTCGCTTCACCGAGAATCTTCAAACCTGTGACAGTGATGACCTGCAAGTTCTGCAAAATTTGTTGTTGTCGTGAATTGTCGCCAACGAGATTTTTCAGTTCGTCCAAATCTTGTGGAATCTGTCGAACGATCTTGTCGTATCTGTCGCTAAACAGAGGACTCTTCGTGATCGAGTATCCACCCATCGCAACGCCAGCGTCGTAGAACAACTTGGATAGCGTGTTCGCTTGCGAAATGATCGCCTTCGAACGCACTTGCCTTTGAACTTCAATTTCAGCTTGTCGCAATAAATAAGTCAAAGTCGCCAAAAAGATGACTTCGAAAATGAGCGGCACAGCAACTAAGATCAGCCCCTTATGTGATAATTTTAGGTTTAATCGCATCACGGCTCTGGTCTTCTCTTATTCGATCACTTGTGTTGAGTTTTCTTATAGGCGTCCAGCAATTTGCTGAGCGCATCAGTGCCACCACCTGAGCCACCAGAGGTAGCAGCAGGTTTTGGCGCAGCAGTCGTTGGTTGCGGCGAATATTGCGGTTGGGATGGTTGTGGCGATGAGGATTCCAAACCGCCTCCCATCTCGCGACTCATGTCTTCGATCATTTGTTTTTGTTCGTCGTTCATCATCACTTCAGCGTCACTCTGAACGGCTTTGTAACCGCCTGGACACTCAAAATAGTTACTCGGAATTGTTGCCAGTGTTTGCATGCGATAGGTCTCGAGCATGCGCTTAGGACCTTTGGAGTCTGTCATCTCTAATCGAAGAGGCACGTTCTGCGTAGTCGGCAGACCATATGCAGACGACAGTAAATCGCCCAAGCGAGGCGGCACCGTGATTTCATCAGAGACCCAGTAATCAGCAGCACTGACTGTGGAAGTTCTGATCTTTCCGTTAGCACCTTGATGCGAGATCTTGCCGCCGCCACGCATCACATACTGCGTTGCTCTTAATCCGGCGATATTGTTCGTTTGTCCACGTGCCCACTGACGATTAGCCAAATCAGCTGTCAATCCGCGTGACGCCAGCTGCCGCTTGTAGTTGTCCAAAGTCGTCTGGTAATAAACTCTGGTTTTGTCGTTGTACATAACGATGTTCCAATCAGGCGCTTTGGACACCATCGCAAAGCCAGCGCGTGGATTGACGCACTTCAAACCTGACGGACTGATATAGATATATTGGTCGCCGAGCTGCGCGCTCTTCTGGGTTAGCACCCAACCCTTGTCATCAGCGAACGCCGAAGGGGCTGATAACACAAACATTAGACCAGCTAATAGTGCAGCACGAAAACCGCTAACGGAGTCGCTTCGCGGCTTGACCATTGAATTTCGAGAAAACGACACGCTGAAGAATACTCCCAGGAGATAGACTCTCGCTACTTTTTACCCTTTATATGCAAATCGGAAACCGAAACCCGGAAACTCACCCATTTGCCCGCGCCCGTTTTAATAACCGAGCTTTATGGAGAATAGCCGATAAACGACCCGCGGTGCAATTTTCATTCTTAAAAATGGTCGAGACTATCCGACCTAGACGGCATCGCGGCAATTGGGGATATTAGGAGGTGGTCGCCGAAGTTTCGCTTTCTGCGGCCGCTTTTTGCTCGAGTGCTTCCCATCGTTCAAAAAGTTTGGCTAGGTCTGCCTGAGCGGCGTCCACGTTTTTAGAAATCTCGCTCAACTTGGCGTAGTTGCTGGTGACTTGAGGCTTGTCCATTTCGGCTTGCATTACTCGAAGTTTGCCTTCAGCCTCTTCGATTTTTTCTGCCATGCCTGCCAACTCGCGCTTTTCAGCGGTGGTCATGCCGACTCGTTCTTTTGCTTCGTTCTTACGCGACTTTCTGTCGTTGCGGTCAGAATTCGAATTTCCTTTTTCTGCTTTAGCTACTCGCTGCAAATGTTTTTCGCTCTGTTCGTAGTCGGCAAAGTAAGTTGCTTCGCCAGTTCCGTCTAATGCCAAAATTTGCGATGACACAGTATCCAACATCATGCGATCGTGAGTTACGAGAATAACTGCACCCGGAAAATCCTCAAGGCTGTCTTCCAAAACTTCCAGAGAACCGATGTCGAGATCGTTTGTTGGTTCGTCCAGAATAAGTACATCAGCCGGTTTGAGCATCAGATTGGCAATGAGAATGCGCGCCTTTTCTCCGCCAGACAAATAACTAATTGATAGCGGCAATTGCTCTGGGCGGAACAAAAACTTCTTTGCCCATGTTGTGACATGCAGATTTCGTCCGCGATAGTTCACTGTGTCGCCATCAGCAGCGAGCGCCTGTTTCAGCGTTTTCGCTTCATCCAACTGCTCGCGGTTTTGATCGAACCAGACAATCTGCAATTGCTCGGCACGTTTTATGTTGCCTTGATCCGGTTGCAATTCTCCCACCAGCAGTTTAAGCAAAGTTGTCTTGCCGCTGCCGTTTCGCCCGACTAGACCAAGCTTTGTTCCAGTGGTGAGCAGAATTTCCAGGTTGGAAAAAAGTGTCCGGTTGCCAAAGCGTTTCGATATTGCTTTGCCAACTATAAGTTCCTTCGTCTTCCGACCGGAAGAGTCGAAGCCAATCTCCATTGGCGCGTTCAGTGAGTTTCGCTGCTTAACTTCGGCGAGATCTTCTATCAACTTCCCAGCGTCTTGAATTCGTCCTTTTGCTTTCGTCTGTCGCGCTCGTGCTCCGCGTTGGAGCCACGCGATCTCGCGACGCACTTTACTTGCCAATGCTTGCTGCTGGTGCAACTGCGCATTCAACCGCTCTTCGCGAGCAATCAAGAATTCGCTGTAGTTGCCGTTTATGCTCAACACGCCTTCTGGATAAGTCGGATTCAACTCGATCATGCGATCCACGACGCCTTCCAGAAATGCGCGATCGTGACTAACGACGACGAATGTCGTGCGAAGTGATTTCAATAATTTTTCCAGCCACAGCACACCCTCTAAATCCAGGTGGTTTGTCGGTTCGTCGAGCAACAAGAGTTCTGGTTGTTGAACGAGCGCACAAGCTAGCGCCAATCGTTTGCGCCATCCACCTGATAGTGAACTGCATTTCGCTTGCCGATCAGGAAAGCCCATTTGCGTCAAAGTCGAATCGACAACGGCTGCTTTCTCGTAGTCCTCAAATGGCGTTGGGGCAGCGGCCGCCTCTACAATTTCCTCGACGGTGGCTTCGGGATCAAATTCTTCGGACTGCTTCACATACGCAGTGCGTAGCTTCTTTCGACCGGTGACCTCGCCTTCATCAGGTTTGATCTCACCGGACAAAATCTTCATCAAAGTAGACTTGCCCGCACCGTTTGGTCCGATCAATCCAATTTTTTGCTCTTCTTCTATTCCAAACGAAATGTTTTGGAACAGCGGGCGAGAGCTGTACGATTTGCCAACAGACTGGCAACTAACGAGAATTCCCACGAAGCGGTCTCCTGAACGTCTGAACATAATAGCGCGCGCCAGGCGTGCTCCGGCTGTTGTGTACTGAAGTGTTGCTAGCGGTCCACCGGCGACTGACTAGAAATTCGCGCTATTTCAGACTCAACTTCCCGACCCAAGCGCGTTTCACTCATTTTCAGGCTACTGACTATAGATTTCGATTGCTCAAAATAGCGCAGAGCACGTATGTTATTGGCCTTTAAGTTTTCAAATTTGCCGGCGTTGAAGTACGCTCTGGCTATCGATGGTGAAGGTGCGGACCAACCCTGATTGTACGGCGGTTCCAATTCTTTAAGAGCAAGACGCAAAGTCGTATTTGCCAAATCTGGATGCTTTGAGCGCTGGTAGCATAATGCCAGCAAAGTGCGTGCATCAGCTAATTCTCGACCGTTGGTGTTAGTCATCGAAATCACCTGACAAAGCGCCGCTTCAGCTGGAATGATGTGCCCATCGCCAAAAGACGCGTACGCATAATCAATGAGATTTGCTATGTGTTGAGCCCAATTAAACGAATGAAACTTCTTTCTCTCAATCAGCGCTCGTTTGTCGAGCACCTCCGCCGACGAATCATTACCTGAGAGGTAAGCGATTCGTCCTTGAAGCCATGTAACAGCGATGCTCTCGTCGTGAGTCAATTCGGATGATGATTTAACCGCACTCAGATTTTCCGTTGCACTCGCGATGTCGCCACGAGTTGTTGCAATCCACGCTTGCAAGAGTTTTAACTGCTTCGATTCGGAGGTCGACAAGTCCTTATGTAACGCGACCTCGTTAAGCATCTTCTGAGCGTGTGCAAGATTTCCTACTGCGATTTCCGCATCAGCACAATCGAGCATGGCTCGATTCACTGGACCTTCAGCCAACGAAAAGTTCGAAGAAGATGAGTCCTGTTTTTTATCGTCGACGTCGACAACTCCTGGTACCACATCAAATCTTTTGTCAAAAGAAATATGTGGGTGTTCACTTTTTATGACTTCAATAAGCGCGAGTTGTTTTTGTTTGTCGCCCCCTTCCAACTGCAGTGCGAAAACAGCATCTTTACAGGCGTCAACGAAATCATCGGTGTTATCTTTCGGCAGAGATTCCGCTTTACTCATCAGTAATTTAGACGAGGGAAGCGAAGTCAAAACATGCTGAACTTTGGCCGGAGCCTGCATCACACACATGGCAAACACTGATAAAATCAGCATGAACCGCGAAACGAATTGTTTACGGTCTAGTTCTAAATTCATCTCTCAATTAACTCGGTTAGCTCGGTGCGATATGTTGCAACTGAAAAGCGTCCTCGGACAAGGATACCAGAACCGCATCCGCGGCAGTTTTCTTAAGTTGATGTCACTTGTTCTGCCAATTACTTTTGTTTTGTCAGGGAATTCTTGCACAGCAAAATGTGGTCTGTTGGATTTAAAAGGTCATGTGATCTTGCCACGCGAATACGACTCGATTCAATATGTCGCACCTGACCGGTTCATCGGATACTCAGGTCAAGAAACGTCTACTTCATGGTTTCCTCAGCGTATGTATTCAACCAAGATGACGCTGTTCGATAAAAATGGCGTCGAACTGCCCATTACCGATGACATTCTGGAAAAAGCCAACACCATACCTTTTCCCAAAAATCTACCTGCTGGCACTGGAGTCAACGAAAAACAAGGTAGTCTTCTCACAATTGGAAATAGTAAAGGAATAGGTCTGTGCGATCGATTTGGAAATGTCATAGTGCCATGCAATTACCAGACTATAGTCTTCGTTGGTGAATCAAAGTTTGTTGCGGAAAAGCGTGATGCCAACAACAAGGCTGAATTTTTCCTGTTTGACTCACATGGAAATTTGATCTCCACACTCCCCTCAGATACAGACATTCGTTCTGGAATCTTCCATGATGGCATGTTGCGAATCGGCGCTGCAGCCTTTGTCAATTCGCAAGGGCAGACCGTTGTTCCTACTGGCAAATACGAGAGTTTCTATGATTTTTCGGAGGGCTATGTTGCCGTCACTTTCAAATCAGGAACAAAGACACAATCTGGATTTCTCAACACGAAAGGAGCTCTTGCACTCGGACCATTTGATGGGCTGCAGCTATTCTCTTTCCAGAAAGGGTTAGCGTTGGTCACGTCAGAAAAGACTGGCAAAATCGGAGCTATCGATAAAACTGGAAAAATGATAATTCCAATCGAGTTCGACAAACTAACAATCTCCGAAGATGGAACACTACTCGGCAAGAAAAATGAACGATATCAAACGATGACAAACACGGGCGAATTATTAGTTCAATTACCGTCAAAATTCGATCCGCAAACTGCCTCTTACTCACCCATCAATGAAAGATACATTCCGTTCAGCGTCGATGATGGCTACTACTACACTTCCGCGCTGCCAACTTCATTGGAGAAAAAGACAAAATATGGTATTTCAGATTTAGACGGGAAAGTAATTGTCAAACCAAGATTCGACTACATAAGCCCGTTTAGTGGGATACATGCAACCGCGTACAAATTGAAAGGAAAGCAAAAACGTATAGGCGTGATCAACAATCACGGACAATGGACACTCGCTCCAAGTGTGGAGTCTCCGCTTTATTTGGTCTCGAAAGATCGAATAGTTTCCGGCACAGCGATGGATGTTGAGAAATCGGTAGAAGAGTCTTGGAAAGGAAATCACGAAGGAAATTGTTGGTACACGAGCGAAGCCTTGGTTGCCCGAACGCTGGAGCGCTACAACCTAATTGGAATGAAACTTACAGACATCACCAAATTGATGGGAGATGGAAATAAAGATGAAATCCCAAGACCCGGTCCTAGGGGTATTTGCGAAAGAAGGGCATTTAGTATTCCTGTAGGTTGCTTGGGGAGTGCAGCTTTCGAGTTGGGTTTCGATGCAAAACAAAAACTTGTTGGATGGCAAATACGTCACGGCGAAACGCAGGAAAATTGGATTTTTGAAAACGTCGTAGGTTTTACACCGTTTGACAGATATCGCAGCAGTATCGGAGTTTTCATCCCCAAAGTGCAGAGCGCATCCTTGCGTAAAGCCTTCCCAAAATGAAACGAACAAACAACTCACCAAAAGTCGGGGAGAGCGCTGTGACGGACGATCTTCTCACGCTTGCGAGCGCGAAGGACACATAGAACTAATTACTGCAAATTTGACCAGCTGATTGAGTCGGGCTACGCATGCAGCCCGAGCCCAATCAGGATTGGTGATACCACATTTAGTGATTCGCGTTAAGTGAAGTCAATTACCTGATTCTTACTGATAGCTTGTTGCAGCTTTGCTGCCGCTTCGGGATCGATTTGGTCATAAATTTTAGAGAGAATTTCGCCGCTCTGGCCACCTCTGTTTCGAGACGCGGAATCTGCAAATTTCTGCAGTTCAGCAGCCGCTTCAACTGAGCCAAAGTCTTTCACATCTTCCCACTTATTCTCGACATAGCCCGCAAGCGTTTTCGCAATCACGTCCGTATTCAGGTGATGAATACCGGGGTCGAGCTTGGACACGTCAGGGCGCGACGGATCTTCTATGCACATCTTATGCAAACCATGGCTACCCTCATGTCGGGACGCATTGACGATTTCGTTATCGACCGGCCCTCCGACTTGCGCTCCAAGGGATTTCAAAACGTGTGAGCCAGATGAACGCATCGCATCTTCTAATAGGCTCGCAGAGCCGTCAGAGTAAGACTTCGATTGTTCATCATATATGTGAGTAGCTTCGATTCTTGTCATAGTGATACCCTTCGAATTTGGATCTGGATGAGAACCATATTAAAAATTCTGTGGCGTAGGCATGACAAAGAGACGAGAGATGAACTAGTGCCGGCGGCGTTAGCCGGTTTGGAAACCGGCGGCCCCAGCCGTCTTGGAATACGGCGCTCCTTGAGACGGCGCTCCTTGATCAGGCGCTCCTTGAACCTTACTCTTTTGTTACTAGCTCAGGGGATTCTTTTTCTACGGGCTCTTCAGGGTCTTGCACTACCTTTCCGTAGTTGAACAATCTTGTGCGAGGATCCAGTGCGTCGCGCAATCCATCACCAAGAAAGTTGAAAGAGAGCACCGTCAGAAAAATGAAGAAGCTTGGAAACAAGATTAGGTGCGGATGTCCGCGCAATGAGCGCCATCCGTCACTGGCTAGCGTGCCCCAGCTGCAGGCAGGAGGCGACAATCCCAAACCTATGAAACTGAGAGTTGATTCGGACAGAATTGCAGAGGGGACAGTGAAAGTTAGAGCTACGATGATCGGTCCCATTGCGTTGGGCAGAAGGTGTTTCCATACGATCAGTAAGCTGTTCTGACCCGCGGCTCTGGCTGCTTCGACAAACTCTTCATGTTGCAGTTGGAGGAATTGAGCTCGCACCAAACGAGCCGTGCCCATCCAGCTGACTAGTCCCAGTGAGATGAGAATTCCGTACGTGCCGCGTCCAATTAGAACACCAATCAAGATCATTACGAGCAAGTCTGGCAGGGCATATGCGATGTCTACACCTCGCATCAAGACGTTGTCGATCTTGCCACCAGAGAATCCAGCGATAGCTCCGTATATGGTGCCAATGACGAAAGCGATAAGTGCCGTTGTCACACCGATGCTAATTGAAAGTTGCGAACCATAGACAATGCGGCTGAACAAATCTCTGCCCAGTTCATCAGTGCCCATCGGGTGGTCCCACGAAGGAGCTGCTAACAAGTCCGTGGTTGTTTGTGAATATCCGTAGTGCGACAGCGGAACATGCAGACCCGAGAGCAGCGCAACTATACAGATAGACAAAATCACCCAGAACGCAAAGTATGCAGTGGGAATGTTTCGCAGCCTGTACCAAATGTAGCCGAATCCGACCTTATCTTTCGACATGCTATGTCACCTGCATACGTGGGTCGAGGATGACATAAACGATATCTACAATCGTGTTTGAAACGATCAGAAGAACGGCGAACACTAGCGTCGTTCCCATGATCAAATCGTAATCGCGATTGCCTACCGCAGTGATAAAGAAGCGCCCCATACCTGGGATTGCATACATAAATTCGACGACGAAAGACCCTGTGACAAGTATTGCGGTGAGTGGACCGAGCACTGTCGCAATTGGCACGAGAGCATTTCGCAAAACATGTTTGACTACAGTTTTGTCAGTTGAGAGTCCTTTGGATCTTGCGGTACGCACCCAGTCCTTCTCGAGAATTTCAAGCACGCTCGCTCTCGTCAAACGCGCGAGATAGGCTGCGGGGCTGACCGCCAGAGTGAGCGCCGGCAAAATCATATGGCGGGGCGACTCCCAGAGTGCCACCGGCAAAATCTTCAACCAAATTCCAAACGTGAAAATTAACAGCGCACCAATCACGAAACTCGGCACGGAAATTCCAGCAGTAGATAAGAACATGGCAGCGAAGTCTGCGCCAGAGCCACGGCGCACTGCAGCTATGGTTCCGAGTGGCACACCGATACAAATTGCCAATAACAATCCGGCGCCACCAAGTTGCAGAGAAACGGGAAATGCATCGGCCAAAATATCGTTGACGGTTCGACCGATGTATTTGTAAGAGAGCCCGAGATCGCCATGTACAAGCCGTTCCATATAGAGAAGATACTGCTCGTGAACAGGTTTATCGAGATGATATTTCGCTTTCAAGTTCGCGACAATTTCTGGTGGCAACGCTTTATCACCTTCAAACGGACCGCCCGGCACAATTCGCACGAGCATAAAAGTAATCGACGCCACAATCCACAAAACGGGGATGGCGAGCAGAATTCTCTTGATAATCAGCCCTAACATTTGCTGCTCCTTAGCGATTGATTACGGGTCAATGCTCACCTCTTTATAGAACTGAATGTCCAACGCGTTGAATTTAAGCCCGTGCACCCAGGGCTTAACCATGGCGTTTTGCGTAGCTAAATAGGTCGGCGCGATCACACACTGGTCGTTACACAAGTAGTGATCGGCTTCCTCGTACAACTTCCTGCGCTTCTCTGGATTCTGCTCGGTGCCAGCTTGTTCGACGAGCGCATCGTACTTCTTATCCTTCCACTCGGTTGTATTGTTACCGTTGAAAGACGTAAACAAGTTGGCAAACGTCTCAGGGTCTGGATAATCGGCGCCCCAGTTGGCTCTGAACATGGGCGGCGGATCTCGATGCAACGTCTGCAAATAAACTTTCCATTCCTGATTCTGCAAACCAATACTGATACCAAGATTTTTTTGCATTTGATCTTGCAACTCTTCGACAACTGTTTTCACATCATCGCGGTTGGGATAAAGCATCGTAATTGGAGGAAAGCCTTTGCCGTCTGGAAAGCCAGCCTCAGCGAGTAACTTCCTGGCACCTTCAGGATCGAATTGCTCACCAGTTGTCGGCGAATATCCCACCAACGGTTTCGGAATCCAACTGCTCGTCGGTCTTTCTTTTCGTCTCAAAATGAGCGGAAATACATTTCGATCGATCGCTTTGCTAACAGCTCTGCGCACACGCGCATCAGTGAAAGGTGGCTTGGTGACATTGAATCCGATGTAGTTGTTACGCAATAAAGGAACGTTGTGGAACTCAGGCGAATCCTTACAGCGTTCAACGTCAGGCGTCGAAAAACTTCGATTATCGACGAAATCAAGTTCATCATTTTCGTAAAGAGCGAAAGCAGTCGCTTGCTCCGGCACCATGAACATGCTGATTTTGTCTAGCTTTGGACGTCCCTCGAAATATTTGGGATTAGCCTCCAATTCGATTTTGTATTCGTGCTGCCAATGCTTGAGCATGAACGGACCGTTCGTGACGATGTGCTCCGGGTCGGTCCATCTCTTTCCCCACTTTTCAATCACGTCTTGCCGAGACGGGCAGCAGGGGCAGAATGCAGTTAGATAGATAAAGTACGCGGCTGGTTTTGTCAGCTTGACTTCAAAGGTGTAATCATCAAGCGCTTTGATACCAACCAAGTTTGGATCGGTAATTTTCTTGCTGTTATATTCAAAAGCGTTAACAATCGGATAGAGAAAGTAAGCATACTGCGCCCCAGAAGCCGGGTTTAACAAGCGTTTCCAGGCGTACTCAAAGTCTTTTGCTGTTAGTTTTTTTCCATCCGTCCAATAAATGTCATCGCGAATATGGAAAACATAACGTCTGCCACCATCGAGAACATCCCAACTTTTGGCGCAGCCAGGAGCGCAAGTGAGCTCAGGAGTGTACTGGGTCAAGCCTGTCATCAGGTTGGAGACTACATCGAATGAAGTCGAGTCAGTTTCGATTTCCCAGTCAAGACCAGGAGGCTCGGTGCCGATGTTGATTCGCAGGGTGCCGGGCAATGCGCCATGTTTCGCAACATTGCACGATGTCAGCGAAAACGCCGCAAAGAGCGCAAGTACGGCGATTAAGGACCGGTGGAAGTATTTTCGTTTTGAATTCATCGCCTCACATTTTAGTCTTGTTGACAGGTTTTCATGGCTTTAGATATACTTGCTGCTTGACGCCTCCCCGGGAGGTCTTTTTTTTCTGCATTGTTTTTGTTTACAAGAGCAAATGCGGAGAAATTTCGGACCGGAGAGGGGTTACAGGAATTTGCCGAGGCTTGGCATCAAACCCAGCCCCTGCAGCCCTGAAACCTTAATCGTTTGGGTGGAAGTTTCCAAATCGTGCGATTTTTTGGCACGATAAAAGGAAACAAGTAGGAGTTAGAAAGTTGGCCAAGAAAGACGACCGAGTCATCATTACGTTAGCTTGTGGTGAGTGCAAAAGACGCAACTACACTACGATGAAGAACAAAAAGAATGATCCGGACAGGCTCAACATCAAGAAGTACTGCCGCCATTGCAGAACTCATCTTGAGCACAAAGAGACCAAGAAGTAGTCTGTGCCTGCCTTGCATGTGGGCGAATCAGAGGACTCTGGCAAATGGACTGCTCACAAGGGCAGATAGAGCTTTTCGCAATCGTGAAGCTCGAAGAGACGAAGGGGCGCCATTAGTTTAACGGTAGAACGAAGGTCTCCAAAACCTTTGGTGAGAGTTCGATTCTTTCATGGCGCGAATTTACCAGTCCAGTAGCAGCAGTGCGCAAGGCTATCCGCAGAAGACAAATTGACAGTGGCAGCCTAATCGCAACAGGACAAGAAAACATAGATGGCGATCAAGCGAAATAAGGAATCTCCAAGCGGTCAACCAAAAGACCCTTCGAAACCGCAGATCGTCGTGAATGACCCGGCTGAGAAGAAAGCCACGCCGCCTGAACCTCCATCGATCAAACCACCATCAGACGGTGGCGGTGGCTCTGGAGGCGGTGGATCCAGCGGCGGCGGCGGCGGCAGCAGCAGCCCCAAAAAGGGCAAGGCTGACAAGAAGAGCAACCCGATCACTGAACTGCGTCAGTTCATCAAAGAAGTCGTCGTCGAGTTCCGCAAAATTAGTTGGCCGGAATTCAGACAAGTTGTAAGAGAGACATGGAGTGTCCTCTTCCTGGTAGCCGTGATTACCTTGATGGTGCTTGGTTTCGACTGGGTGCTTGGCAATGTAATCTTTGGACCGTTGGAACACTTTGCAAAGTTGCATGGTGGTGGAATAGGCGCGAGGTAGTCGGCAGCTTGCTGCTAGATCACCTTGAAAGATCGTGCAATGCACGAAGTGTGGATTACAGAGGATAGGACGTAGACACGAAATGGCTTTTATCAAAACTGACGGATTACGGCGCTGGTACGCAGTTCAAACTGCTTCCGGTCACGAAAATAAAGTGAAAGAGCACATCGAAAAGCGCATCGTCACTATGGGCGCTCAAGATCGAATCTTCGGCGTTATCGTGCCTGAAAAAATGGTGACCAAAGTCAAAGACGGCAAGCGCGTCGAAAAGAAAGAGCGCGAGTACCCAGGCTACGTTTTCGTTGAAATGATTTTGGACGACGACTCATGGCGCGTCGTGCGTGAAGCACCGGGCGTAACGAAGTATGTAGGGGCTGGCAAGAAGCCAATTCCAGTACAAGACTCGGAAATTCGCCAGATTCTCAGACGTCAAATGGCAGTGTCTGGAATCAAAGGCAAGAAGCAAGCAGTTATCGATGTCAAGGTCGGCGATTACGTCAGAATTACTGGCGGACCTTTCGCAGACTTTACAGGCGAAGTAACAGAAGTGAACATGGAACGCGAGCGAATCAAAGCTTCTGTCATCATCTTCGGACGGGCAACACCTGTAGAACTTGAGTTCAACCAGGTTATAAAAGTGTAAATGTGGTGGACGCCAGCCCGAAACTACCATAAGATCATAGGTTCCGCATATCTATAGGACTCGAGCACCGTGAAAAAGGCTGTTGGCAAAGTTAAGTTGCAAATCCAGGCTGGTAAAGCCAATCCCGCACCACCTATTGGACCGGCGCTTGGTCAGCATGGCGTAAACATCATGCAGTTCTGCAAGGAGTACAACGCCAAGACACAAGACAAAGCTGGAACGATTATCCCTGTTGAAATCACTATCTTCGAAGATAGATCATTCGACTTTGTTCTCAAAACTCCTCCGGCATCAGAATTGTTGAAGAAAGCAGCCAACATCGAAAAAGGCTCTGCTACTCCAAACAAGACGAAAGTCGGAACAATCAGCAAAGCAAAAATTACTGAAATCGCAAAAATCAAAATGCCCGATCTGAACGCCACCACTCTTGAAGCGGCGGAAAAGATGGTTGCAGGAACCGCCCGCAACATGGGTTTGAACGTACAAGACTAGACTAGGACCGAGCACTAAGGAATTTCGAAAATGGCTAAAGCTACTAAGCGTCAAACCACGCTTTCAAAAGTCAGAGAAGATAACCGCACACCTCTAGGCGCTGAAGATGCCATCAAGCTTCTGAAGAACAAAGAGCACGCAGTTAAGTTTGACGAAACTGTCGAAGTTCATTTCCGCCTGGGCGTTAACCCAAAGCAGAATGACCAACAAATTCGATCGACCGTCAATCTTCCTGGTGGTACAGGTAAAGAAGTAAGAGTCGCTGTGGTAGCCAAAGGCGAGAAGCTCGCTGAAGCAACCGCTGCTGGTGCTGACGTCGTCGGTGCCGAAGACCTCTGCGCAAAGATTGGCGAAGGCTTCCTCGAATTCGACAAGCTCGTTGCTACTCCAGACGCAATGGCGATGTTGTCCAAACTCGGTAAGATGCTTGGACCACGCGGCTTGATGCCTAACCCGAAAGACGGCACTGTCACCTTTGATGTTGGCAAGACAATCAAGGAACTGAAGGCAGGAAAAGTTTCATTCCGTACAGAAAAAGATGGCGGATTGGTTCAGATGGCTATCGGTAAATTGTCATTCGAAGATGACAGATTGCTGAAGAACTTAGCTGCAGTTGTCGATCAAGTCAACAAAGTCAAACCAGCCACTGTCAAAGGCACTTACATGAAGTCAGTATTCCTCAGTTCCACAATGGGACCTGGACTAAAGCTTGATGTGAACCGCTTGCAAGACCTGGCAAAATATCTTCACGCTTAAGCAAAGCAAAGAAAAGCGCAGCAATAATCAAAAAAGACTGGCCCAAGTGCCAGTCTTTTTTGTCTTAGAACAAAGTTCAACGACGGAGCGCCACCTTCCAAGACGGCTAGGTCAGCAGGCTTCTAAACCGGCTCACAAAATCTCGAATAAAAAGTGTACTCGCGCGGGCTAAGGAGGAGGAGGAGAAGGCGCAGCGTTGTTCGGCACAACATAGGTAATAGGGAAGCTCTGCTGAGACCTGAACTTCAGCGGAGACTGACCGTTGTAAGCAGCCTGCACAACAAACGGCTTGATATCAACCTCCGTCTGCACCGTGACGGTGCCATTCAGGGCTCCGCCGTAAGGATTGAGCGCATCGGCTTGGGCTTGAGTGACAGTGCTTAACGGAGGGTCGGTTATCAGTACAAAATTAGACAGCATTCCTGCTGCTCGCTGATTAGCACGTGATATCACGGCTTTGGCGCGATTTGCCTGGTCTTTCGGAGCGCCACTGGCGGCAACGCGTGCAGCTTCGCGGCACGTCGAGTCGTTGATTTGAACTCCAATGACAATGACAGCCAGGTCAAAAACGACCAAGACGATTGGTATGAGAGCAATCAGCCCAACTGACAACTCGACAATTGACTGACCTTTTTTACGGCTATTGCGACGCTTGCTCAAATTAGCCATGCACACTCCGTAGTCTGTTGCCTACAGTACTTAGTCTCTCATATTGGTAGGGCTTACCGTGGGTCGGCAACTACTGTATTTAAACATTCCCTATATTGCAACAAATCAAACCTCCAACTCGACCTACATCTTGCGTTCGCAGAACCGCAAATTTGATTGCGCTTGACGCAACCGATTCGATATCGACTATGAGTCACATCGATTTACGAACGCAATCTGGAATCAGCCTTTTCAGTGGAAGATGCCGTGCTTGTAAAAGAATTACCAAAAGTAGAAACACAGCAAATACGAGAGCAATGCCCGATCTGTGGAGCGGAGGAAGAAGTGCATGCCTGTCTGCAAGCCATCCCTTCCTCAGTGCTGACGCTGCAAGATCCGCGCATAGGCTCAGTGGTCGCCGAGCACTATATTGTCGAAGAATTCGTCAGCTCAAACAGCACCAACGTAGTGTACAAGGCTCGTCATCAACTCCTACACACGCACGTGGCAGTAAAAGTTTCAAACAACGGCAACGCGCAAGACCCTTTTTCGCTGCTAAGAACCAGTCGGGCAGCTGTGATAGCGGTCAATCTGGACCATCCCAATATCGTGCGGTGCATCACATTTACGCAAGAAACGGACCGCAACGCTGTGCTCGTAATGGAGTGGGCGCGCGGCATTCCACTGTCTCAATTGATCGCGCAAGAGGTTTCGCTCTCGCCACTCAGAGCGCTCAACCTCTTAGAAGGGCTGTGTGAAGCACTCCGCTACGCGCAACTGAATGGAGTCAATCACATCAATTTGAAACCAGCTGGGATAATAATCACGCATATGAATGGCTACGAGCAACCGCGCCTCCTAGATTTCGGATTGATGAAGATGCTCGGTCCACACACACTCGAAACATCTTTGACTAGCGAGCATTTCAAATACGCTAGTCCAGAAGAACGGCTCGGGCAGCCGCCAGACCAGCGGTCGATGAATTATTCGCTTGGAATGATCTTGTTCGATATGCTCACAGGCATGGTCGATTCACTCGATAGCGGCATAGGCTCAAACGCTAGAATGAATGTACCGGCTCTGGTGAAACTTTTTCCCGAGATGCCAGAAGCTGCAGCACTGGATGAAATTTTATCGAAGTGTCTTGCCGCAAAGCCGTCACAACGTTTTCAAGATGTTGACGATTTGAGCTTTGCAGTCAATCAAGCAAAGACTGAACTGGAGCGAATCGAACGTGTCAATAAAACCACGACAAAATTGAACCACGCCAGGAAAGCAGATCATTTCGCGATAATAGTGATACTGCTGGTGATGGCAATGACTGCCTGCATCTTTTTCGCACTTCAAAACTCGATGCCACTGCGCTAGTTTCAATACCCTCATGATAGGTAGACAAAGTATTTTCTCTAAAAATCCCAGGCAAGCAATCCTAAATTTGAAGCTGGCACCACTAGTAGTGCCTCTATCGTCGTCGCTACGCCAGATGACAAGACAAGCAGCACAAATTCGACGGATTTAATAGCGATATTCCAATCAGCGAAAACGGCGTCAAGAACGTCTGCTCCGTAGAAAAGATGCTTGATCTCGATCTGTCCAAAACGAATTTGAACACAGCCGGTCTCGAGTATATCTGCAAACATCGTCCAACACTGCGGTCGATTATGCTCAGAAACACCAATATTGATGACACAAGCGTGCCTTATATTTTGCGTCTGCGCATCCAGTGCCTACAGATAGCAAAGGACCCTATACGTTATAAGAACGGTTCATCCACACTAGAGCGCGGCTGGTATTGCCGGTGATGCCGGTTGCTTGGCCACATGACGATAAGAGGTGGAAAAACCTTCTTCCTTAGCGTAGCCCAGAATTCGCTTCACATCACGCTCGATGACTGCACCTGCCATCTGAGTGACTTCGTCTTCCCACGGCACATCGAAATCGTTGGCACCATATGACAAACCTTTGAGTGCATTTGCGTTCTGCGTTAAAACAGAAGTACGAATGTGACGAACATTATCCAAGTAAATTCGACACAGAGCCAGGTGACGCAAATATTCATCGGCGCCTATTTCAGTTCCGCCCAGCTCATTGTTGTATGGTTTGTAAGTCCAACAAAGGAAACTAAACAGGCCACCATTGGTGGCATCTTGAAATTTCCTCACCGTTTCCAGATGATCTAAACGCTCATCTAATGTCTCGTCAAATCCAATCACCATCGTTGCTGTGGTGGACAAGCCAGCTTCGATGATCTTTTGCTGCGTGTCCATGTATTCGGCCACTGTGTATTTATGCGGACTATGTCGCTTGCGGAAAGAATCAGCCAAAATTTCGGCACCGCCCCCGGTGATCCATCTGACTCCCGCTTCTTTCAATCGCGCCAATGCTTCTGGCACTGGAATTTTGCTCACTCTGGCGATGTACAAGAGCTCGACGACAGTCATGGCGTAAAATTCGAGCCGCTCTCCATACTTCTGCCTGATCGATCCGAACAAATCGACGTAGTAGTCGATCTTTAAATCGGGATTGAAGCCGCCATTGAAAGCGAACAAATCGCCGCCTACTTCCAAAAGCTCATCAATTTTCGAAAAAATCCAATCTTTCGACCTGACATATCCTTCGGGCGATTTTGGCAGTCTATAAAACGAGCAATAGTCGCAAAGCGCAACGCACACATTGGTGTAATTGATGATGCGCATCAGGAGATAAGTCGAAGTTTTCGGCGTGTGGTAACGATCGCGCACGATGTTGGCAAGCGTCTGCAGCTGCTCATTGCTTGCATTTGCCCACAGAAATTCAGCATCGACGCGACTGATGCGTGCGCCCTGCTTGAGAGATTTTTCTATGGAGTCGACGTTCATGGTCTCACCAGATTGCTTTGACTTTGATATGGTAGCAAAACAGACTATTGCATTCGCACTGCGTAAGGTTTCATTGCACTCCGCAACCATGTTGCTCAAAAAATTGATTAGAATCACTAGTAATACGCTTGCTCATTACGGTTTAAGAACTTACGCTTAAGCTGGTGGGCGAGTCATATGAAGTAGGTATCGCTTGGTCAAATTCAAGGACTATTACCAGACCCTCGGAGTGCCGAGGAATGCCGCGGACAAAGACATCAAGGCGGCATATCGTAAGTTGGCGCGCGAGCATCACCCTGATGCGAACAAGGGCAATAAGGCTTCCGAAGAGAAGTTCAAAGAGATCGGAGAAGCTTACGAGGTCTTGAAAGACCCGGAGAAGCGGCGCCGTTACGATACTCTGGGCGCGAACTACAAGGCCGGTGCTGACTTTAGACCGCCGCCAGACTTTGGTGGTGGTGCCGGTGGATTCACCTTCGACTTTGGCAATCTTGGAGATTTGGGGCGCGGCGGAGCCTTTTCGGACTTTTTCGAGACTCTGTTCGGGCAGGCTGGGTTCGGCGGACCTCAAGGAGCTGGGGGCTTCAGACCACAGGGTGGTCCACAGGCGGCACAGCAGCCGAGGCGCAACGACCAGGAAGCCGAAATCGAGCTCAATCTCGAAGAGGTTTTGAAAGGTGTGACGAAAACGCTGCAAATCACGCAGCCAGGGCAAAAACCACGCACTCTGGAAGTAAAAATCCCGGCAGGCGTGCGCACCGGGTCGAAGATCCGGGTGCAGGGCGAAGCTGGAAAGAGCACAGGCGCGCCAGCTGGCGACCTCTATTTGAAAGTCAGAGTCAAACCAGACCCAAAATTCACTATCGATGGAGATAATCTGATCTCGGAAGTTTCGCTTTCTCCTGCTCAAGTCGTCATCGGCGCAGAGCTGAGCGTTACAACATTGGAAGGCAGCGTACGCATTAGAGTGCCAGCCGGAACTCAAAACGGTCGCCTGCTGCGTTTGCGGGGCAAGGGACTACCGAAAGTTAAGGGTGGACCGCGCGGAGACTTGCTCGTTCGCGCGAAGATTGTCGTTCCAACCACTCTAACCGACGAAGAACGCTCTCTCTACGAGCAGCTTGCGAAGTTAGAGCAAGACAAGGCCGGCAAATAAAGCCCGTCAGCCCAAAAAAAAATCCGTCAGTCGGCCTAATGAGACCTTTTTAGGGTGACTTTCTCTCAGCTGTATCTGACTTAGACTCAGTCGCTCCGGTTGACTTGCTGCCTGGCTCACTCGAGCTAGTTTCTGTCGCAGCGGGCTTGTCGGACTTATGTCCAGCATCTTCAGATTGTTTCTCAGACTTGTCTGGCTGCTTGGATTCAACCGATTCACTCGACTTCTTCTCAGACGCATCTGGCTGCGTGGCTTCGCTCGATTCGCTTGGCTTTTTCTCGTCTACGACTACGTCTGTTTTGCTCTCTGAAGCATCGCTAGATTTTTTCTCTTCCGGCTTAGAATCTACATTCTCATCAGCTTTTTTCTCAAGAGTGTTTGCTGTCAACCACTCCTGAAACGCCTGATCTTCTTTGTTTTCGCTGTGATATATCTCTGCGTAAAGTCTGTGCAGCTCTGGATTGTCTTTGAATTTCGCCTTCTGCGAGTCGAGCACCGCTTTCGCTTCAGGATTACGATTTTGCAAAATCAACATCTCTGCAAGCAATAATTTCGCCACAATCGAAACTGGCTGCTGATCGGCGATTGAGCGCTGCTCTTTAATTGCGTCAGGCACAGAATCATGATTCTTCTCAACCAACTCTCTTGCTTCTAGCGGATATCCTAGTGTTCGCGCTTTGCCAAAAGCTTGAATGTATTCCTCGAATCCTTCCTTCTCTTCGTGATTTCGCGCCATCGCCACGCCAAGCAACATTTGCACGGAAGAATTTTCAGGGTCTTTTTCCAATATTGCCTTGAGCAAAGTTTTCGCCTTCTCTTCATCCAGATTGGTCATATAAAGCCGCGCCAATTCAAGGGATGGCTCAAAGTGCACGAAGTCGGCGTTTTGCTTGATAATCAAATCGTACTGCCTGGTGGCTTCTTCGATGCGTCCAGCGCGACCCAGTGCGCGAGCGTAATTCAATCGAACATATTTGCTGACAGGGCACATGTACGTCGCAGTTTTGAGCAGGTCGAAACCTTCTTCTGTTTCGCCTCGATCTTTTGGCGCATCCACAAAAACATTTCCGGCGCACATCAAATTTTTGACGTTCCACTTGTCTTTATCGAGCAGCTGGCGAGCGGCTCCAAGAGCACCATCGACATCGCCTTCCCGCATCAGCCTGGAAGGCTCCATATCGTAAACATCAGTCAAAAGTTTCTGCGAACTGAGGTAGAGCGCTTCTTGAGTGTTGGCAACGGTGCCGGGGAAAAGACCTTCCCCAGGATATAAACGCAATTCATCAGGCTTGGCGATCGTGAACCAGAAGGCGCCGGCGCAGATTACAAGTACAAGAGTGGCCCATGAGAATAAGCCTTTCCAAGCCGCTTCTTTTCCGTCACTCTCACTTGTCACGCAAATACTCCTATCGGTCTAGTCAGTTAACAGCTAGCATCCTGCAGCTCGACGCAATTGCCACCAGGACAGAACGAAAGTTTCAATGGCAGCTTTTGAAGATACATAGTGCACCAGTTGAAGTTTCAGCTCCTCCGCTAAAGATAGCAAATCAGCAAGGTACCCCGCAGCCGTCCTATCTGTACTTGCCCGTTCGCCGATGCGACATATCTCCAAATTGGTGACAAGATCGAGAACAACAACACCAGGGTGTTCATGTTCATATTCTTCAATGGCAATCTGAATTTGCCGAGATAAATCGAGCGCGTAAAGATTCAAATGCGAGTCGCGCGCTTTGAAGATTTTTTTGACTTCGTCGGCAAAATTTTTCAACTCTGGAGTGGTTGAGGTGACGTCTGCCGAGCCCGTCTTCAGAATTGATGCTGCTAATGCAGTTGGCTTCTCTGGCGGGCTTTGCATTGGAATTACCTGACAGCGGCTCACCACAGTTGGTAGCACATCGTCTTCTCGAGTAGCAAATAGAAAGAATAGACAGCGCGACCCTGGATCTTCAATGGTCTTCAACAATGCATTGGCTGAAGGTCGATGGAAAGCTTCTTGAGAGGCATCTTCAACAATTACAACGCGGAAGAACTCTGAATGTTTGGATAGTTCGTCAGAGAGGAGTCTTGCCTTTTCAACCGCGATTTTGCCGCTCTTGCTGCCTTCTGAAGTCAATGTCAGCCAGGCTTGAGGATGTTTTCCCTCATTGATCCACTTGCAGTTAACACACTGATCTTTCTCAGGAATTCCGCTGAGATGGCAAGCCCTGTCGTTGTTTGCGGCTAAATTTGCACAGTTCAAATAGGCCGCGACAAAGCGCGCAAACGTCCACTTGTCTTGGGGCGCTCGGCCACTAAGCAAATATGCGTGTGACAACCGTTGCGAATTGATCGCAGAAGTGACCATCGAAGTGGCAAAAGGATGTCTTTGAGCCAACTCTATATCGAAGATGTTACTCATGACAGGTTCTCATCTGAAGTTGCAGCCGTCTAAAATATTAGTCTAAACACAGAGCAGATGACGATACTTGCGCGCTGACAACCTCGGGCATAAATAATCTTAACGTAATTAGCGCCCAGCGCCGTTTGACAGCTCTTGGCGAGTATCTTAGACTATCTGCTTGTCTAGAAGATGGAGTCGAAAAGCGGCTCTGTATCTGTGCGGAGATCGCCGTCTTAGATTCGGCTTGGCTCTCGCGAGATAAACCGTGGTCGTTTGGATTTTTTGAGAGGCTAGAAGCTTGGCAAACGTAATCGTCGTCGGCGCTCAGTTTGGAGATGAAGGTAAGGCAAAGGTAACGGACCTGTTGGCAAAAAATGCCGATGTCGTCGTTCGCTACCAGGGTGGTTGCAACGCTGGCCACACCGTCGTAGTCGACGGCGAGACCTACAAGTTCCATCTCATTCCATCTGGCATTCTATATCCCGGAAAAGTCTGCATGCTGGGACCAGGCATGGTTATCGACCCCAAAGCATTCATCAGCGAATTGAAATCTCTGACAGACCGTGGGCTTGACGACTCACGCTTGAAGCTCTCGGCAACTGCTCATGTAACGATGCCTTATCACTTGATTATCGACGCAGCAGAAGAAGATAGTCGCGGCGATAACAAAATTGGTACCACCAAACGTGGTATCGGACCGACTTACGCAGACAAATGCGCTCGTTCTGGCATCAGAATGGAAGATTTGCTCGACAAAGATGTTTTGAAATCCAAACTCGATTGGATGGTGCCTCGCAAGAACGTTATCTTGGAAAAGCTCTACAACTTGCCGGCCCTCGATCCAAAGGCAGTGCTCGATGAGTATTACGAGTATGGTCAGCAAATGAAGAAATACGTTTGCGATACATCAGAATTGATTTTCCAATCAGTTCAAAATCGCAAAAACATTCTCTTCGAAGGCGCTCAAGGCACATTGCTCGACCTCGACCACGGCAGCTATCCGTTCGTGACAAGTTCGAGTCCTACCGCCGGTGGTGCCTGTATCGGAGCCGGAATCGGGCCGACAATCATCGACAGAGTTATCGGTGTCTCGAAAGCTTATATGACACGCGTTGGCGAAGGTCCTTTCCCAACTGAACAAGTTGGCGAAATCGGCGAACAACTCAGACAAATCGGAACAGCATGGGCAGAAGTCGGCGTTACAACCGGTCGACCACGTCGTTGCGGTTGGTTCGACCTCGTTCTCGGACGTTACGGTGTGCGCATCAACGGTCTCGACTGTCTCGCTATCACCAAGCTGGACGTGCTTGACGACTTCGATGAAATCAAAGTTTGCGTAGCTTACAAAAACAAAGAAACCGGCAAGACATACAAAGATTTGCCAAGCATCGGCAGCTCATTCCAGCTTATGGAGCCAATCTATCAAACCTTCCCTGGTTGGAAAAAGTCGACGAGTTCATGCCGCAGCTTGAAAGATCTGCCGACGAACGCTCAGAACTATCTCAACTTCCTCGCGGAAGAAATGGATGTCACAATCGCGATCGTCAGCGTCGGTCCTAAGCGCGACCAGACTGTAGTCATCGAAGATCCAATTCACGGACCAAAGCGCGTCTTGAGCAAAGTAGCTCAGTAAACACTTTGCCGAAGCGATTTGGACGATTCTGATACGCAAAGTGTTCAGACACACGAACTCAGGCGAATAACTTGAACAGATGAGCGGCTAAAGTTCTCACCTGAATCTTGAGAATGCCGGCGAGGTCGTTTTTGCGCGCCTTGCATCGGTCTAAACCGGCCAATGCAGTGACAGAATCTGGGTCTATGGCAAGGATACGCTTATACTGCTCAACCGCCTGATCGTAATTTTGCAGGAAATATTCTTGCAGAGTAGCCATCCGGCTCAGCTTGTCGACAGAGAGCGGATCCGCATAGAGTGCCCTTTGCAGGCATTGATTCGCGGTTGCGTAATCACCCTGCGTCTCGCACAGCTCACTCAAATCAAGTAACCACGGTCCGTTGCTGGGGTCTAACTTCATTGCGGCTTCTAGCTGCTGACGCGCTTTTCCCAGTTGCCCATGTTTGAGGTAGAGCTTGTAGGCAACGTAATTCACATCTGCATCTGAGCCGCTCTGTTTTTGCAACTTGCTCAGTTCTTCTTCCGCTTCCTTCAAATAGTCACTCGCGATGAGCACCGTGCACAGCGCAATCCGCGCCTCTTTATCGTTCGGCTTGAGGCTGACTGCATGGCGCGCCAGAGTCAAAGACTGAGGCAAGTTCAAATATTCCATGTACATCTGAGAGAGGGCAACCACTGGCTCGACCATGTTCGGGTCGGATTTCATCAGCAGCTTATATTCGGACATCGCGCGCGCGAACATGCCCATTCGTCGATAAAGTCTGGCACCAGCGAGGCGCAGTTGAGGATTGTTGGGATCGGCTTCAATAAGTCGGTCGAAGAGATTGGTCGCCTTGACGTAGGACTGAGCCTTGGTCAAGGCGACAAGCTGCTTGATGCCTGCATCTTCAGATTCAGCCAGAGCAAATGCCGGGTTCGTCGAAACCGCGGCGAGAATCAAAAATGTCAACAATTTGCGCTTCATTAGTTTTGCCTTGATAGCAATGGTAGCAGAGCGCTCACGGTGCTATCATCGCAAACAGTTGATAACCGGGTTTATATGGACCAATCGAGCGAAAAGACCGAGCAGCGACCTTCTGCCACTCGCACAGAGCCAGAATCGAACGTCGTGCAAACGGTTAAAAGCAACGAGTTACAGGCAATTCTCCAGCTGGCTCTGATCGCCACAGTTGGCAGTGTTGTTATTTCACTATACGTTTTGTGGATTGGAATTTCTGGACACCATAAACGCAACGTTGACACTGCAGCTCTGGCGGCGTTATATGCGGCAGAACAGTTGTCTCAAATCAACGTAGACAGTGCAAGTTTCGGAAAAGTCGGGCTCTGCGATCAAGCTTCAGACGATTCCGGCACATTTAGTTATGTGCGCGGTCAACGCAGAGTCACCGGACTCAATACCATTTATAAAACTCTCGCAGTCGATGCCGCTATTGCGAAACATCTGAAGCGCCAGATTATGACCGATTTGATCGAAAAGGATCTGGCTGAGGTGAAGAAGGTCGAAAATGAGTTGAGACTGCGCTTGCACGAAGCAGCGGAGCCAGACCTGATGGAAGCGAAGGCTTCTGAAAACTCCACGCAACTGTATGCAAGCACTGCCTCTAAACAGAACAATATCTATCGCGATGTTTATAGAATGCTGGCAGCTGACAAATCATCGCCAGACCTGTCACTGATCGAAGTGCGGTTGAAGTTAGGACGCTACAAGCAACGAGCAACTGCGTCGCCTGACGGTTGGCCCTCGGGCAAAATTCGATTAATCGAACCTGCAGAATTATTCGAGCCCGCAAAAAAAGAACAAGCTCCATATACGGTGCTAGTAGAAGCTGTCTTTCAAACCAAGTCAAAGAATGGTTCTGATCCAATTCGCACTGTTAGCAAAAAATACTGCGCCCTAATCTCAGCGCCCCGACTGGATCCTGTCAAATCAACGCTGGTAATGAGCTTTCCAGACGGGCTCCCACCAGTCATTGATAGCGCCATGTCGATACTAACGGCGAAGAGCATAAGTGGCACCGGTGACTGGCAGCAAGCCGTTGGTAACGAAGTTCCAGGTAAAGGTAGTTTGGCACCATCACTGCAACCAGTATTACCGGGAATGTCTCCCTCCGACGCTTTCAGCGTTGCCCTCTACCACTGGTTGAAACGTCAGGGCTCCGAAGTCACCGAACAAAAAGTCTACGAGTTACTAGAAGCAAAATGGAACAGCTCTGCTCCGATAATGAAGTTCCAACCTGTAACTGCTCCGACAAATGAATCAAAACCAAACAGTTGTCTGGCCATTGACACTGGAGCAAGACAGTACGCCATTCTCAATCAAACAGGGCCGGGCGGCATCGGACAAACGGCGTTGAGCCGAGCATTCGCAATCTATTCAGGCGCAGTTGCAAGTTCGCCGCAGGTGAGTTTTCCGCCAAATGCATTGCCACTTTTCGTAGATAGTGAAGGCAAATGCAATTTGACAGGACGCAAAGATTATAGCGACAAATTCGTCAACGACTATTTGAAAGCGGTTTATGACACTAATTTGGCGGCAGTCGAATCAGCCGCTGTTTCTAGAATGGTGATTGCCAGAGCGTCAACAGAACTAGCTCAGCTCGATCAAAAAATCTATATTGAACGGCAAGAATTGAATTCAATCATCAATCGTTTCAACAGATTAGGTTTGGAAGCACCTCCGGCGAAAGACGAAGGAGCACCAAATGAGGTGGCGCGACAAAAAGCATTGATACAAGACAAAATCGATGCACTGAAAGCGTCAATTGCCACTGACGAAGAGTCGCGCGCTAAACTGCGCAAAACAAATACGCTGGCGCAACGCACCACGAGTGTCGCGAACCAGGTTGGCACAACCACTTACGAGCTTTGCGCTCAGGCCTTCAGACTGTGCAAAGACGGAATATTTAGAATCGACAAACCGACGCCTGGCTACATTATTTCTCGGAAGTATGTTTTCAGACCGTGCACCAAACCAGTAGACGAATCAGATTTTTTCAAACCAGAATCTGAAGTTTCTGCCAATTCAAAACTCTGGCTGACTAAATCATTCGATGTGGTGACCACTATAGAAGCGGCGCGGCTGGCAGCTGATACTGTCGTTGAGGGTGCGAAGTACAGCGATTTTGCCACGTCGACCATATCGCAACAGACCCGCTCGCCAGTGGTGTTTTTGACGACCGATGAGTTGTTCAGCACGTCTACGCCGCGACCGATGATTTTCAATTTCTATCCGTTTGGAAATATAAGAATCCCAAGCGGGCAACTTTTTTACTACTGCAAAGATGCGCTTCGAACCGGCTCTGCGCCGGCTGTTAGCTGGTCAGTTGTCATACGCGATCTAGTTGCGTCAGTTGGACAGAACAGTATGGGAAATCCCACAGGCGAGCCGATACAGTCAGATCAGCCAGACTGGTGCAAAACGAGTGACCAGCACGAGTGTCCTGGTTTGGCGTGCGAGTTCCAGTTGCGCACACCGCTTCCGGTAATAACTAATTCGCCTGAAACACTGCTGACTAATCCAGTCAACAGTGCGCAGATACAGCAGATTCCGCCGGTTCCAGCAGATCTTCTTTAGTTAGTTGTTGTTTGGGTTAGCTTTTTTACGACCGCGTTTCTTGGTGCCAGTTTCACCGTCACCATCTTCGCTTTCGTCTTCGCTTGGTCCATGAACCGCTTCTTCAAGGGCATGCAAACGTTCCAGAATCTCTGAAAGATCTTCATGCGTGGCGATTCCGAACTCTTTGGCGGCTTTCTTTGTTGAGCCCGAGAGTTTGGACGACACTTTCTTTTCTGCGTCGTGAGTGCGCTTGCCAGCTTCATCCTGCAGGTTTCTGAGGAAGTGCTGGAAGTTTTCCGTTTTGCCTTTGCCTTTGTCTTCAAGTTCATCGAGCAGGTCTTGACCCACTTTGACCAAATCTTCCATAGCATCGCTGAGAGCTGCTTTCACACGTTCTACGTTGCTAGTGGCGCCGACGCCTGCCAAGACCGCTTTCTTGAAGATCTTAGCTCTGTCGTTTGCTTTTTCTTTTTTTGCTTGATCCTTGCCCATTTGTTACCTTCTTCTCTGATGATGATGTAAGGTCGCCCAAATTTCCCGAAGGAAATCTGAATTCTGGGCTGCTTTGTCCCAGGAGTGCCTCAGCAGCAGCTGTAGGCTTATCAAGATAGTACGCCACCGGAGAGAAAATCCGCCTCCTGACAGGTTCTTTGCAAAGACATTGAAACCTTTTTCACGCCGAAATTAGTAAACTTAACTCTTATATTTAGCGGCTCAGTTGCCGACGGATCCAGGGAGGTATGAACTTTGGTCGCCATCCAGTGTTTGAACCATGTTTTGCTGCAGCTTTCTCGGCTCTTTCAGAGTGCATCAAAAGACGGATTCCGGCGGATAACTGCACTTGCGCTCGGCTCGATGTTTTTATGCCTGCAAGTGTCGCCCGTACAGGCGCAATCATCGCCGTCTCGACCAAAACTGGTCGTTCTTCTAATTGCCGATCAATTTTCGTACAACTACATTCCGCGCTATCTGGATAAGTTCACCTCCGGTGGTATCAAGTTGTTGATGGACCGCGGAGCTACTTTCACTGATTGCAAGTTTGCCAATGCCAGCACACAGACAGCTGTCGGACACTCAATCATCTCAACAGGCGCCTACCCCTGGGCGACTGGAATTGTTGGCGACGACTGGTACGACCGTCGCAAAAACAAACCAATATCAGCGGTTTCAGATGAAGCAATGAAAGTCGTCGGCGCGAACGGCACAGGCAGCAGTAGCCACTTTATGCAAGGAACGACAATCGGAGATCAGATGAAACTGGCGACTAACGGCCGCAGTAAAGTCGTCACTATTTCGCTAGAAGATCGTTCGGCCCTGCTGCTCGCAGGGAAATTGGCTAATGGAGCCTATTGGTGGGACACAAAAACTGGCGCGTTCGTCACGTCAGCTCAATTCGGAACGGAACTTGCAGGCTGGGCACAGGCGTTCAACGACACGCATTACGCCGATAAGTATCTTGGAAAACCCTGGCAGCGACTGCTTCCGGAAACACAATACACAGCCTCGACACACGATGATTATCCACACGAGAAAGGAATTGCAGGCGATGGAAAGCAATTCCCGCACGTAATTACGGGCGGTGCAAACGCCCCAGGAGAAGCGTATTACAGCGCATTCGCGATGACCCCATGGTCGAATCAAATGATTTGCGATTTTGCCAAAGAGGCAATCGACAAAGAGAATTTGGGACTACACACAGATCCCGATATGCTCTCGATCAGCTTCAGCGCGGGTGAGTTGCTTGGAGGCGCATTCGGACCCTACAGTCAAGAAGTCGAAGACCTTACATTACGTTTAGATCAATCTATCTCTGGATTAATTCAGCACATCGATCAGAAGGTAGGGCTAGACAACTGTTTGATTGTCTTTACTGCAGATCACGGCGTGGCGCCGATTCCAGAGTTTTTGAAAGAGCGCGGCATGGATTCGAGTCGCATCGACGTCAAGAATTTCAAGACCGCACTCGACTCGCAACTTGATGCCAGGCTGGGTCCAGAAGACTGGGTGGAATCATTCGAACCACCAAATCTATATCTAAACCTGAATGCGATCGATAGACAAAAGTATCGTCAACCAGATGTTGAGGCACTGTCAGCGAAGATGGCGCACTCGATAGCGGGCGTCGGAGAAGTATATACAGCAGCACAATTTTTTACGAATCAGTTGCCCAGTGGACCTTTGATGGATGCCGTGAGAAAGAGCTACTACTGGGGCAGAAGCGGTGAATTATTTGTCATGCCGCGACCCGGTCACATTTTTATTTCTGAATCAACGGGCACTGCGACCGGATCACCATATAATTACGATACGCAGGTTCCTCTGATAATGTCGGGCAGCAACGTACAAAACGGGCGCTTTGGACAAAGTTCGAGTCCTGCAGATATCGCGCCGACAATCACTACTATATTGGGGATTGAGCAGCCTTCGTTGTGCGAAGGACGAGTGCTAACCGAGGCTTTATCAGGCAATTCGCGCGGAAGATAAGTAGACGACAAGGAGAAAAAAATGAAGCCAGATGAAACCCTGGTTCTCGTTGATGGCAGCTCGCTGGCATTCCGTTCCTTTTTTGCATTGTTCAAATCAGGTTTGCGAAGACAAGACGGGCGACCAACTTGGGCAGTGTACGGCTTCTTCAACTCTCTTTTCGATGTAATCGAAAAGCAGCGCCCTCACGGTCTTGCAGTCTGCTTCGATTTGGCTGGACCAACTTTTAGAGAAAAAGAATTCGCTGATTACAAAGCTAATCGCAGCGAGATGCCAGATGATCTGGCTGTGCAGTGGCCACTGATCAAAGACGCTGTTCAGTTTCTCGGCATTCCACTCTATGAGTTGGAAGGATTCGAGGCCGATGATGTAATCGGCACAGTGACGAAACTTGCTGTCGAGAAAGGAATCAAGGTCCAAATTCTCACAGGTGATAAAGACGCGTTCCAACTCGTTGATGACACGAATGACTCGGTGCGCGTCTTGATGCCAGGTCAAAAAGAATTGATCGTGTATGACCGCGCCAAAGTATTCGAGAAGCTCGGTGTCTGGCCAGAACAGGTAATTGATTACAAAGGACTGTGCGGCGACACATCAGACAACATTCCTGGAGTGCGCGGAATCGGACCAGTAACGGCTGTGCAGTTGCTCACTGCGTACGGAACTATCGAAGGAATTTACGAGCATCTGGACGAGATCAAATCCAAGTCTGTTAAACAAAAGCTGACAGACGGCAAGCAAAGCGCCTTTGACAGCAAACGTTGCGCGACCATGGTCATGGACGTTAAGCTCGACTTCGATTTCGATCACTGTCAGCTCAATTCACCGCCACTAGAAGCGGTGCAAGACTATTTCCGCAATCTCGAATTCAAAACGATGGTGAATCGCTTGCCCAAGATCATGGCGCGATTCAACGAATACGCTACTGCAGGAGTGGCAACTACTGGTGGCACATCTCGTTCAGTAGAAGTCAGTGCCTATGCGGGCGGTGGCAGTTCGGGCGGCGGTGGTGCAGCCGTTGCAGTTCAGGTAGAGTCGGCAACAATTATCATTGAACCAATCGCAACGCTCGCATTGCCTCCTACACCAGATGTGGTGATCAGTAAATCAGATTTAGATTCGGTCGTAAGCAAATTATCGTCCTGTCCAGTCTTCTGTGTGGATCTGGAATTGTCTGGTGCTAGTTCACTCGAATCAGAAATTCTCGGTTACGCATTTGCCTGGAGCAAAGACCTGAGCCTGGATTCAGAGCATGCGTTGAAGCTAAGCGATAACTACGATCCCGAATCGTGGGCTGTCGAAACCGCTTATATTCCAGTGCATCATGCAGAGGCGAACCAACTTACTCCAGAGGCTATTTCTGCCGCACTCAAACCACTGCTTGAGAATAAATCAATCGGCAAAGTAGTGATGAACTGCAAAGCCAAGATGAATGCTTTATCGCTGCAGGGCATCAAACTGGACGGCATTGTTTTCGATCCAATGCTGGCGAGCTATCTGATAAACCCTGATGAGAAGCACAGTTTGAAAGATCAATCTGAGCGCCTTCTGGGTTATTCGACAGTGCGCTCGGCTGAAAGTGCTGCGGCCGGAAAGAAACAATTGACGATCAATTTTGCCGCAGTCGACAAAGTTGCCACAAGTGCAGCAGACGATGCGCGAGTAACACTTGAACTGACACGTCTCTACATGACCCGGCTGGACCACGATCAAAGATATCTTCTGTATGAGATGGAAATCCCTCTGGCTGGCACTCTAGCGAGAATGGAGCAAAACGGAGTTGCTCTCGATCTCCCCTACCTGAATCAATTTTCTGTCGAACTTTCAAATGACCTGTCGAGACTGGAAAACGAAATTTACGAGTTAGCTGGTCATCCGTTCAACATCAATTCACCGATACAGCTGCAAAAAGTTCTCTTCGAAGAGTTGAATCTGAAAACCAAGGGCAAAACGAAGACCGGCTATTCAACAGATGCGACGGTGCTCGAAGCGTTGGCAAAAGAACACATTATCGTGCCAAAAATTCTCGAATATCGACAGCTTTCGAAATTGCGCTCGACTTATGTTGACGCGTTACCGAAATCAATTTCTCCTCGCGACAACAGATTGCATGGTGAATTCAATCAGGCAACGACAGCAACGGGACGATTATCAAGTTCGAATCCGAACTTGCAAAATATTCCTATCAGAAGTGAGGTAGGGCGCCGCATTCGTAAGGCATTCATCCCGCAAAACCCAGAGTCGTTCCTTCTTTCAGCTGACTACTCACAGATCGAATTACGTTTGCTAGCGCATATGTGCTCAGACGAAATTTTGATCGATGCTTTCAACAAGAACCAGGACATTCACGCTCGTACCTCTGGTGAAATTTTCGACGTGCCGATCGAACAAGTAACATCCGAGATGCGCAGAATTGGTAAAACACTCAACTTCGCGCTGGTTTATCAGCAAGGCGCATTCGCCACCGGGCAAGATTTAGGGATTTCCACAAGAGAAGCTCAATCGTTCATCGACAAATATTTCGCGCGTTATCCAAAGGTGCGTGGATTCCTCACACAAACGATCGATGAGGCAAGACAAACCGGATATGTGTCGACACTCTGGGGACGCAAACGCTACTTCAGATTCTTGAACGACCGAAGCGACCCTGTTCGAAAGGCTGATGAACGAGCCGCCTGTAACGCTCCGATTCAGGGCAGCGCCGCTGACTTGATGAAGTTGGCAATGATTCGCTTAGACAAAGAACTGACGACGCGTGCAATGAAAACAAAATTGATCATGCAAGTACACGACGAACTTGTTCTCGAAGTTCCCGAAGATGAGTTGGAACTAGCGAAAGAAGTAGTGCTTCAATCTATGCAAATGGATCAGCCGCTCCAACTTCCGCTCAAAGTAGACCTGAACGTCGGCAAGAACTGGGAAAAGTAAAAGCAGGCGTTTCTAGAACTTGGCGATGACTGCAGTAACAACGAAGTTTCCGTCTGTGCGAGCTAGGACTTCTGATACTTTGAGATGCGTAACCATCATCGCGCTCTTGATTTTCGTTGCGCTCAATTTCTTAATCGAGCAAACCCATGCTCGAGTTCACGGCGAGAAAGACCTATCACTGTTTGAAGAAAACCGGGTCATAAACCTCGTCTCCATCTGCAGTAAAACTCAGAACTATCCTGACCTGATGCTACTGGGTTCGTCAGTGATGGGGCTGCCATTTGCCGACCTGACGGATTCTCGAGATTTCAGACCATTCTATTTCGTCAATCAATTTAACGCGCTTCTCGGCATCACGCACTTCGTTGCCATCAACTTGGGCACAGATAGTGCGATGATTTCTGACAGTAGCTTGCTGCTGCAAAAATGTGTGACAGACAAGCAAACACCCCGCTTCATCGTTTTAGGATTGACTCCGCGAGACTTTGGTGCTGAAGGCAGGCGCCTCCAGGACTCCTATCACTTCTCGACTCTTGTGCAGCTCGGGGATTTTATGGACATTCAAGGTTTGTATCTTCCTAGCTTGGAAGAAAAGGTCAACTTTCTCTTGGAAAAGTTGGTGCCAATTTTTCGATATCGAGGCTACGTTCAACACAAGGTTGTTCAATTCTCAAACAAATTTTGGCATGGCGAGTCAGCCAAACCAATCGACGAACCTGAGCAAATCAAGCCCATGTCTGGGAAGCAGCGCGGCATCGATACTTGGGACTCAATGGTCGAACAGTATCGAAAAATCTACGCAAAACTTCGTCCTGAACTGATCAAAACTCAGATGGAATTTCTAGCTCGATTCGTTCAGAAAAGACAAACAGCACAGACGAGAGTGTTGGTGATAAACATGCCGTTATCTTCCGACAATCGGGCCTTATTACCCGACAGTTTTTACGAGAAATTTCGCAAAGATGTTGCCGACACTGTAACCAATAACGGCGGAGTATTCCTGGATCTAGGCAGTTCATCTGAGTTCGAACATAGAGATTTTTTTGATTGCGCGCATCTCAACGCACAAGGTTGCCGCAAACTTATGGTTCACATTGTCGATTTCATCAAAAACAAGAACGCAGCAGATCGATGAAAGTCGTGATCGAAGTCGGCCGGTTATGGTGGTGCTAGTCCTTTGATCTTAAATGCAGTAACTCGTCCGGTCGATAGATTGCCTACTTTAATCTCGTTATTATTCGTATCCGCAATGTACATATCCTGTCCGAAAAGAGCCACACCATTAGGCTCGTTGAACTGAGGATAATCACCGACCGCGTCTCCGACTTTTCCGGAGCCCCAAAGTGTGCTCACCATTTTCGTACTCAGATCGATGGTCCTGATTTTATGATTGAGTGTATCGGCCACGTAAATCTTGTTACCTGCTACTGCTAAACCGAGCGGATGTTTCAAGAATGCTTTGGTCAGAGTGCCGTCCATATCACCAAAGTCTTCAAGCCCCTTACCAACGATGGTTTGTACTTTTCCTGATTTTGGATCGACATCCGCAGTACGAACCGAGTTGGATTCACTATCAGTAAAATAGATTTTATTCGCACTAAAAGCGATACCACTTGGCTGGGCAAGATCGGCCGTCAGCAAAGGACCGTCACGCAGACCTTCATCGCCAGAACCTGCAAACGCATAGATGTGGTTGTTGTTGAAATACAGGACATAAAGCTGATGAGAACCTGCCATAGTGACGTAGAGCTTATTGTTTGCCATTATTAAATCCCAAGGAGAATTCAATCTTGCTTGCTTCGCGTCACCAAAATCTGGTGGTGCCAAAATCTCAGTCAGTTGTCCATCACCAGATATGGTGCTGACAGTCTGATTTTTCAAGTCGATTTTGCGCAACCTCTGGTTTTGAGTATCAGCGACGTAAAGACTGTCGCCATCTATGGCTAGCCCGCGTGGGTGGTGAAATGCTGCGTTTGCATAACTGCCATCTGCAAAGCCAATTTTGCCAGTGCCAATGACATTTACAAGCTTGCCATCAAGAGTTGAAACGATGATGCGATTGTGTCCAGAATCTGCAATGTAAAGCATCTTGCGTTTCGAATCAACGCACAGCTTTTCAGGAAATCGCAGTGGTGTATCTTTGGGCGTGGATTCGGACTTTGCTACAAGCGGCTTTTCATCGATTTGGCCGTTCGCCTTGAATTGATCGATGACACTTTTTACCTGTTGATCGAGTTGCTGATAGCTACGTTCACCGATCATCATTTTCACCAGCCCACCGGCTGGATCGATCAAAACGATGGTTGGATAGGCTTTCAATCCATAATCTGTCCAAATCTCGTTGTCGTTATCATTGACGACTGGGTAATCCATCTCTAACCGCTGAACAGCCTCCTGCAACGGTTTCGTATCCTTCTCACTGTCATATTTTGGTGTGTGCACACCAATGATTACGAGTTCTTTTGGATATCGCGCTTGCAACTCTTTTAAGATAGGAATTGTGTGAAAGCAGTTGACGCAACTCAAGTTCCAAAAATCCAGCAGAACAACTTTGCCTTTTAGCTCACTTAGTTTCAAGGGCTTGCTGGTGTTCAACCAATCTTTTGATTCTGTAAGTTCTGGAGCCTTGACCGTGACAGCGGGTATCTGTGTTTTCCCGCAACCGCTCAAAAGAAACAGTGAAAAAATTATGGCAAGTAATCTCACGAAGCAGTCTTCTCCGCCGCGAAAACAGTGCTCTCTGCTTTGCTCTCTTCTTTTCTCTGAGGTTTAGCGGCCGCTTCTGCTACAGGCAACTCAAACCAAAATTCAGTGCCCTTTCCGATTTCAGTGTTGAAACCAATGGTTCCGCCGTGCTCTTCGACGATACCTTTCGATATCGCCAAACCGAGACCAGATCCTTTTCTTTTCAGTCCATCTTGCTCGTCTATTTTTTCGAACTTTCCAAATATTTTGTGCTGCTGATCTTCGGCAATTCCTGGACCGCTGTCAATTACAGCAAAGCGGATGTGCTGGGCATCAGGTTGGCTAATCTTCACAACAACCTGATCTTTGACTTTCGAAAATTTGATCGCGTTGGAAAGCAAGTTAGTCAGCACCTGGATAATTCGGTCTTCGTCTGCCATTACGAATCCCAGTGCATCCATCACAACATTGAGGGTGACACCTGCATCGTGCGCCATGCCCTTCAATCCGTCAACGGCAATTGTTACTACTTCGAGCGTATCGATTCGCGAGACACTCAAATGCAACTTGCCTTCTTCGATCTGTTTAACGTCAAGCAACTCATTAATCAAACGAAGCAAACGTGCGCAACTTATGACAGCAGTACCAACGAGGTCTTTAGTCTGCTGCGAACTGTGCGTGTCAGACGATACCTCGATTAGCTGCAATGCACCCTGAATAGACGTTATTGGCGACCGCAGTTCATGAGAAACGTTAGAGTAGAAATCTTTGAAGCGTTGTTCGACTTCTTTTCTTCTGGCAATCTCAGCTTCCATTTCCTTGATAGCTTTCAGACGAGCTCTATCCATCCTGTCGATACTCCACGCATTGACAGAGATGACCGTCATAAAAATCAAAACTAGCGAAGAGACAAGCAGCGTTAATCCCATCTCTGACGTGTAGAGCTTGTAATGCTCGCCTTGCATGCGCAACCATCCCAAAAGCAAAGGAACGAGAACCGCAGCCGGAAGCAAACGCCGAGCAAGCACACCACCGGCAGTATCACGTGTCATAATCGACGCGAGTCCCTGCTCTGGACGAATGAACAGAACACCAAGAGAGAGCGCCGCGATTGTTATGCCTTCAAGCAACGAAATGCGCAGACACGAGATGAATACGCAGAAGCCAGGAATGCCAAAGATAACACCCAACAGCGTCATCATCGACAAAAACGCAGCGACGATCGTGAACGGATCGGCCAGTCGAAAACGTTTCGATGGAAGATCAACGCACAACAAGGCGACGCTGATGAGAAGCAACGACAACGCATCGTTCGCCGCTAAAGAATTCAATATCGAAAACGCAAAACCGCCAGACATGGAATCCAACGAGTCTTGACTAGATGCCATCAACAAATCGACCAGGTCGTGACCAGATATGAAACACAATGCCGCAGCCAGGACCAAACCGGCGATATGAACGGGCGCCCTGAGCTTTCTGGATTGCAAAGCACAAAGGGCCAAACCAGAAATGATGAACGGGAATGCCGGAATGGACTTAAACGCAATCAGGCTTGGTGATGCAGAGGTCCAAGCCAGTAACGAGACAGCTCCAATTAAAAACGTGGAAACGCCACTCAATAGGCTAATGAGCTGCATTTTGCGGGTTAGAATTGCTTCCGAAGAGTCAGTCATTTCCGAAAAGCCAAGCGGCATAGGAGATTAACCATATATTTCATATACCTCGTTAATTGCTAGACTAGTTACCGAGC
>JAFEAT010000020.1 GCA_018266255.1 Cyanobacteria bacterium SZAS-4
GTGGAGGAGGTGGTGGAGGAGGAGGTGGTGGTGGTGGTGGTGGAGGAGGTGGTGGTGGAGGTGGGAGTGGTGGTGGTGGCGGTGGTGGCGGAGGAGGAGGTGGCGGTGGTGGAGGCGGTGGAGGTGGAGGTGGTGGCGGTGGTGGAGGTGGAGGAGGTGGCGGTGGTGGTGGCGGTGGTGGTGGTGGCGGTGGTGGTGGTGGTGGTGGTGGTGGTGGTGGTGGTGGTGGCGGAGGAGGTGGTGGTGGTGGCGGTGGTGGTGGCGCTGCCGTCAAATTAGCCATCAATGTTTGCATCTGTGGTGTGTCGCCCTGACCGGGTTGGGGTTCGATCAGGAAGATGTAGTTTGATGGATACCATGCCCCGGCAGTCCAATATGCGTAACCGGTCCATTGATCTGGATTGGCGTGCATGTATTGCAACATGGCAGCCAAACTGGCGTTTGCTCCAGCAGCCGATGTGACACCAATTTCGCTCAAGAATGCAGTTTTGCCATTCGCTCGTAGCCAATCAGTGAAGCTGCTAAGTGTGGCTACTGCATCAGTTGGGCTGAGATAATCAGTGTGCGTTCCGGAGCCGTCATAGTCTAGATATTGGTGCACATCGTAAGACCAATTATTCATCGGGTCTGTAATCTTGATCATGTCGGCAGCATTCAAAGACAAGAAATTTACCGGGTGCATCCAATACGTAGATGGCACCAAGATCAAGTTGGACGCGCCAGTTGCACGAATCGAATTAATAGCAGCTTGAGAAGAAGCGAGCCAGGTGGCAGAAGTCATGCTACTGCCGACCGGCTCGTTCATCAATCCGAAAATCACCTTCGGATTGCTTGCGTAGTGCGCAGCCATTTTTGCCCAAAAATCAGCAAACATAGAGTTTGGCTGGCCTCCCGGCACACCAACAGTGGTGCCAAAATATGCACCATAGTTATGTGGATCGATAATTGTCGAAAGTCCTTTGGAAGTTGCATATGCAACTACCGCGTCCAGTCTCGCCAATTCCGCCGGTGTGATTGCCCCATTGACAGTGGGTTGCATGCGCTCCCAGGAGAATGGTACGCGGATTACAGTCAGACCTTTCGACGCGAAATAGTCTATCTCCGAATTAGATGGATAGACGTAATTAGTGTTATAGATGCCTGGAACTGTCGTAAGATTGAACTCGCCCCCAGAGATGTTAACACCCTGAAGGTTCATGCCTCCACCACCGGCGAAGGCTGGTAACGTCAGACCGAATGAGGCTGCCAGCAGCATTCCTGCACATGACAGTGATGACAAATGCAAATTTTGTCGCAACATCGGAATCGCATTTTTGCGATCGATTCGTTTTCGAATTGACATACTTTTACTCCTAAATGAGTATGCTGCGATCTAAATGAGTCGCAACAAGTCGATCGGATCGGCCAGGCAATCCAAAGGACGTGGAATTCATTTCCAGGAGTTATGTATTCCTTACGCCCGCAAAAATTCGATTCATAACACTTTTGAGGGAAACCGGCATATGTTCGTAACGATAAGCCAGTTGCCGTTCTCCAGCCCTCGTTATTGTGTAACCCATAGGGAAATATGGGGTGTCCTGATGAAATTTTTGGGACTGCTGCAAATAACGTATTTTCCCCAATGCCTATTTTGAGGAATTGCATACCATAGTTAATCTCCTGGCAAAATTTGGAAGGGCGATATGGCGGCCGACCGCGTACACGAGTCATCGGACTCGTCTAAGAGTGCAACCCCACTCCAGTGGATCAGTGATACCGCTTCAGATGCATGGAGCGGTGCCACCAAATTTGTAAGCGAGCATCCTCTCATTGCAACTACGGCTGCCGTCGTCGGTACCGCCGCCGCTATAGCTGTTCTTAAGAGTAACGCCGGTGCCATTGCAGAAGTTGCAGCGACCGGTTCCAAACCAGCGCTTGAATCTCTGGCTGGAAAGGGACTGATGCAGGGTGAGTCTGCGCTGATCAAAAATGTTGGTGGAGAATTAGCACCAGTCTGGATTAATGGAACTGAGAAAGTTACACCCAGCGGCATTCATTTGATTACGACCGATTTAAGTGGACTTGGTGGCGCAGGTCAACTGGTTGATGCATTTCCACAAGTTCCGAAACTAGTAGTTTCAGATCCAATATTTCGAGCAGGCGGTCTGGTTACCAACTTTGATGGAAACCTGGGAGCGCTGTATGAATCAGCCTCTAACAGCGTCGTTCGACTGCAGGTTACTCGAGCTGAAGGTGCTGCTACACTTGCGAAGACTGGTTCTGGTTACTTTAATCCGCAAGGCGAGATCGTTACCGCACATCATGTAATTAGTGGTGGCGAAGAGATCAATGTCTTTGGAAATGCATTTGGGAAGCCATTGCGCGCAGTGGTCAAATCAGCTGATCCCGCAAACGACTTGGCTGTTTTAAAATTGGTTGATCCCCCGGCCGACATTTTGAAAAGCATAAGGCCATTTGGCTATCGTCCTCCGGGTGAATTGCTAAAACCTTCAGAACAGGTTGTAGGTTTCGGCTATCCAGATGGTGTGCACACCCTTACGGCGATGCCAGGCAACTTTTCGAATTGGAAAAACATACAACTAGGCGTCACCCCGAACATGACTGGAGACGCAATTCGCTCATTTATGGAAGCCGCTCCAGGGGCATCTGGCGGAGCTATGGTCGATGCTCAAGGCAGATTATTCGGCACAATCGTGCAGATGCAACCTAACAATCACGCAGCCTGGTCTGTTCCGTTCTCAGCTATGCGGGGCTTCTAGTTAGTAACACTGCAATTCGAGCCAGACAGCGCTGAAATCAAGTTTTTTCAAAGCGTGTTCATCGATGCAAAAATATAACGTACCGTTGTCGCCCCACATGAAATCTAGATCTTCGTCTGATTCAAGCTGCAGAAGCAGTCTCCAGCGTCGAGAATCTTCTGCGAGTTTCTTTGTCTTGGTTTCATCGCCCCGAATCGATTCATAATCAATTTGCGTTGAGATAATCTCGACCGACTGTCGGTAGTCGCTTTGTATGTGGTGTGGATAGCCCAGGAAACGATGATAGGGTGGCTCTTCATAACAGTTTTCAGTGAACCGCTCGTATTCGTTCTGAGCTGGTTCACTGAGCGTGAAAAATTCATCGGAAGCGGTGTCAGGATACGATGGCTCCTCAATCCACTCGATTGAAAAATGTTCTTCGTTCGCTCCATTTTCATCGGGGTAAATTTCTAGTTCCGTTTTCTTTGGAAAATAGTAAACTCTCCATCCATCTTTGTCTGCTACCGACGAGCCCCAGGGCTGATCTTCGGTGTCGTAAAAGAACGAGAGCATGCCGTTTTGTGGCAAATCATCTTGTAAGCTTTCGAAATTGACAATTTCTTCAAAATCGATTTGTGCCAAAAAAGTGAGGCGCGTACCATCGGCGCGCACGGGCCATTCAAAATTGGCGGGAAGGAGAGGATCGCCCTTAATCCACGATCTGGAGCCATTTTTGAAGACGGGATTTATTCTCAATGATGGTCTTTTGAACTCTTGCGCGAAAGCTTTTGCAGCCGTCCCTTTGATCGCGCCTTCTTTTAATTCTCTGATTTCCTCTCTAAACTTTTGTAGCTCGGTGTCTCTTTCAGCTGCGATCGAATGGCAGCTTTCTAGTAACTTAGCCAGTTCGGCTTTTGTTTCACTGTCAGATTCACCACATGCGGTGATTCCATATTCTGCCTCACTGACCGCTGCATCAATATCGTTTTTCTTCATCTGAGCTTTTGCCTTGAGCAAATATGCTTCGGGCCTTCTCGTATAGCTCAGGCACATGGAAAAATGTTTTAGTGCAGCATCGTAATCGCCAGATTCAAGCGCTTTCTTGCCTGAGTCAAACAGTCTGTCGGCTTCTTTTTCGATCGTCATTGCGCTGCCTCGTTTGAATCGATCAATTATACAATAGAGAGCCGTCTGGGCTCCTGGACCCAGACGGCTCTAGTCGTATCAGCGTGCGGCCGAATTCTATGTGTTTTAATTGATAATGCTTTTCAGTGCTTGGTCAATCGAAGCTTTCAGCGCTTAATCGACTGATGCTTAGTGATTAATCGACTGATGTTTTGTTGTATTAGATTGATTCGACTTTGCACGTGCGCGTTTGACGTTATCGATTGTTTGAATTGCTCGAGCGGCGACGTATACATTGGAGTCGTTGCTTAATTGAACAAGCAGGCACATAGGCAGTGTCGGATCTTCCGCCATAGCGTAGCGAACGTCACCTGATTCATCGTGAGCGAGCCATTTGAGTAAATCCATTGAGACATTGGGATTGGTGGCAACACTTGCGCGCACCTCGGGGTCATTGTCCCAGGTCAGTGAGGAAAGAAGTGTCAGCGGGCTGCGAGGATTCTCAGCAACTCTGCTGCGGATATCTGGAGTTTCGTGATTGGCTAAAGCTTGGAGTTGGACTGTTACTGTCTGTGGGTTACTAGCCTTCAAGTGATTCTCGTCTATCATTATAATGTCCTCCGACAATGAGCAGCTTCGCCCGCCTCTTGCGAGACGCACCATGCTTGGTTGCAGCGAAATTTATTGAATTTGATTGGTGAGAGTAGCAGACATCAGTTGTTATTCAAGAGTCCGTCGAGATTGCCTATCTACATTCCGTTTCTCTTGGTCAATGTCTCTCCCGCCCCAACAATTCCATATTAGTCCTCACCTAAGCGGGCGTCCAATATCGGTCTGACTATCGGAATGATTATGAATCCTAATCGATGAGCTTGGACACCATCGAAACAGCGACTAGCTGAGGGATTCCTGATTTGGAACTTTCCATTAATGCCTACCGTCCAGTAGCGAAGTTGAACAATGTATTCATAATTAGAGGGAGATTTGGACAATGGGTAAAGCAGCAATCTTGTGGTTTATGGGCGTACCAACTGGCGTTATCGCCGTGCTCTGGTTGTTCGGATTCCTTCACTAAGAATCTGTTTCCATTGACCAAAACTTCAAAGCACCGCCTGCGACAGAATTGTTCCGGTCGGTGCTTTCGCATATGCGCTTCTTACTGGCATGAGTAATACAGTGCAAGCTTTCCCAAAAAGAGAGCCGACCGGGCTCCTGGACCCGGCCGACTCTAACCTGTAGGTGCGCGCGGCAAAAGGTTCGTAACTGCCTCAGTGCAGTAACACCTGATTCGTGCCAGCGAACCAAACTTTTATAGATTGCGCACTAAGCGGCGATTTGAACGTAAGCCAAAGTGAGCGATAATTCCTTTTTCAATCGCGAAAGAGTCAATTTTGCTCTTTCTGCTACGAATACATTGGCGTCTACACTCAGTTTTTTCAGTAGTGCCGCAGGTAGTGCGAAATCTTCTGCTAATGCAAAGCGCACATCTGCACTTTCATCGTTTGAGAGCCAATTGAGCATTGCCATTGTGACGTTTGGATTGTTTGCCACACTCGATCTGACTTCAGGTTCACGGTCCCAGAGAAACGCGGCTAACAATGACACTGGAATGCTTGGGTTTTCAGCGACCCGACTGCGAATCGATGGATGGACGCTGTAGGCCAATGAGCTTAAGAGAGATGTATCCGTATCTGGATTCGAAGCGTAGAGTCTATCTCTATTAAACATGGTCATTAAGTCCTCCGACATTCGCGTTGCTGTGCCGCCCCTCGAAAGAGGCGCACCATAGGCGGTGTTCTAGTTGTAGTGTTATGGGAGAGACAGGTGTGCCGGGGAAATCTGTGCAGTGTGCTGCTGATTTCAACTACTCAGGGGATTTGTTAATCCGCTTTTCATTTCGGCTGCCTTGTTCGTCTCTCGGCTTCCATACTTCTATATTAGACCTCGTACCCCGAAAGGTCCAATACATGGTTCTTATGCAACTCATAGGCAAACGTAATGGATGAGTGGACGAACTATTTCTAAGCACGTAGAGCCGCAAGAGTGACATAATTCGGAGTTGCAGGAAAGATCCCAGACGGAGATGACGTGAGATATACAGTAGCTATTTGGTCCTTAACAGCTCTTTTGCTAACAGGCGCGCTGGCGCCTGCGTCTATAGCCGATAGCGCCCCAGTGCGCGGCACCCGAGTCCAATTGGACTGCCCGGAAGGGTTCAAACCGGCGTCTAATTTTTCGGGATTTGCTAGCGAGCCTCTTTCTTCTTCCGTAATGATCACCGAAATGCCGATTCCGTTTGACGCAGCGACCAGTGGGTTCACCAAGGAAGGCATGGAAACAAAGGGGATGAAGCTCATCTCCAAAGACCCTGCTGAGTCAGGGGCATACAAAGGATTCATTATCGAAGCTCACCAATCTGCTTACGGTACGGAATTTGATAAGTGGATAAATGTATTCGGCGACAGTTCAATGACAGTTTTAGTCACCGCGACATTTCCTATTTCACAAAGCGAATCGCTATCGAAGCGAATGAAGGAAACTGTTTTATCCGCACGATTCGATGCGACGGCAAAATCTGCAGATCCGATGGCTGATTTGCCATTCACCGTATCCGGTACTACCACGATGAAAATCGCTGGGCGCGTGCAAAACGCATTGCTTCTCACGCCATCGGGCAAAATGACACCACCGGCAGGAACAGAAAACAAATCTGTGTTTGTCGTCGGTCAGGCTCTGTCCGACATGGATGTTGGCGATAAGAACGTTTTCGCCCGTGCCAGGTTGCAGAAGACAGAAAATTTGACCGACCTTAAGGTTCTTGGTGAAAAGGAAACGACGGTTGCTGGAATGCCAGCAGTGGAGATAAGTGCTACTGCGAAAGACAAGGCCGGCGATTCAGTGTTCGTGCTGCAAACCATCGCGTACGGGCGAGGCAGCTATTTTATCATGCAAGGAATCACTGATTTGGCCACCCGAACAAGAATGGAATTTGAATTTCGTTCGATCATCAACTCGTTGAAACTGAAGACTGAAGCGACTTAGGAGTTACAAATGGAGCTTCGCCATTTAGGATATTTCGTTCGCGCCGCGGAACTACTGCACTTCACTCGCGCTGCGGAATCTCTCTATATCTCTCAGCCGACTCTCTCGGTGCACATACAACAACTAGAAGAAGAGTTCGGGACGCCGCTCTTCGCGCGCATCGGGCGCAACGTTCGGCTTACCCAAGCCGGTCAAATTTTGCTCGATCGCTCCCGCAATGTTATTCGCGAGCTTGAATTGGCGCAGCAGGAAATTACCAGCCTGCAAGGCTTGATGCGAGGCACGTTGCGAATTGGTGCGCTGCTCGCGTTCAGTTTAGAGATGGTGCCAGTTTGGCTTGGCGTGTTCACCAAGAAGTATCCAGAAGTTCATGTAGTGGTCAGCACCGGAACGCACCACGATCTCGAGCGCGGAATTTTAGATGGCAATTTCGAGTTGGCGTTTTCGTTTTTGCCCCTGGAAGCAGACGAGATGGATCACACTAATTTGTTCGAAGAAGAAGTCGTAATGGTTGTTTCAGACGAGCATGTCTATAGCAAACACGAACGAATCACAATCAAGGACCTCGAACACATTCCACTTGTGTTGCCGAGCCGCCATACAAATACGCGTCGAAAGCTCGATGAATTTTTGGTTGAATACAAAGTGAAACCCAAAATAGTAGCCGAGATAGACGACCTTCATGCATTGCTCACCATGGTAAAAATCGGCGGTGTTGGAACTGTTCTAACAAGAATGGCCGTAGCTGGTACACAAGATCTGACCGCCATTCCGTTCGGCCGAGCAACCGAGAAACTAACAGCAGTAGCAATGTGGGATCGCCGAGCCCAAACAACACCTGCCGGTCAAGCATTCCTGGAAGTAGTAAAAACACACTGTGGTGCCTAAAATAGAGGAACGCCGGCTTCAGCCGGCAAGGGCCGCCGGTCTATTGACCGGCGCGCAATGTAAGCAGAGGATGCAAACATCGAATTCGACATAAACCAACCTCTAGTAGGACTAACGCTGTTTTTCTCAACAGTGATGATGGTCATCCTCGCAAAAAAGACGCAGCTTCTCTACGGTCCCCGTTCGAAGCCAGGAAAAGTATCAGCGAAGAACATCGGCGAGTTGGAAGTGAAGATAAAGTTGAACAGTGGTGTCGCAGTGCTCGACGACATGGTCAGTTTGATTCAGTTATATAGGAAGGCAAATCGCTTCGAAGACGCGGAGCGCTACTGTAAGCAAGCCGTGCAAGTTGCAGAAGCCGAGGGCGGGAGCGAGAACAAGGCTCTGGTGCCGGTGTTAAATGAATACGCAAACGTCTTGACCGGCATGCGGCGAAAAGTCGAGGCTGACAAAATGAAAGAACGAGCCAAAAAGATCAGCAAGGGCTAGAGCCGCTGTAACCTCGTTGTCGAACTTGTCCTCGTTGCTCTAAGCAGATTTTTCCATGTCTTCAAGCACGCCAGGATAGATTTCGAAAGCAGGCTTGAGCACCGGCAGAAGTGCCAGCGCTTTGTTCACTTGTCCCTTCGACTGCATCTTTCCGGTTAGCAAAGCAAGGGCTGGGTTTTCTTTTCCGAGCCAGAAGTGGTGTGCAACGTCGGCCTTCATGAACATCTCAACGTCTGGTTTGAGTTCATTGTGACCGATGCTCACCTTTATCTCTTTGCCATCGCTGCCATCAACTGTTACCCATCCATCAGGATCTTTGTAATGGAAACGGACTATCAGTCTAGATTGCAGCAATCTATTCGACATGTTTTGGTCAGCTTTGATCCGAGACCAAAGTTCTTCCATGACTGCGTATAAGTGTTGTGTGTTAGTAAATCTGGACATTCGTAAACCCCCCTGATATCTACACTATCACAACAACGCAATATGAGTAATGGCGAAAACCCTGACCTGGTTGCCTTCGCAGACACGAGTCGCTGTCGGATCGATCCTTCTACTGTCGCATGGATCAATTTTAGGAATCTGTTTCGGAAAAGACGGGGCCCTATCACTGTTTGTTGCACCGCATTAAATGGCAGGTTAACAGTCCGGCTGTCAACGCTAGGCGTCCGCTTTCGCAGACTCTGACAGCGTTTAGCGTTTTTAATAACGCCGTCCTGAGTGTCGCTAAAACCCGTTTGGCGGTATTAGTGAAACCGTTTTGGTTCCGAGTCACTCGACGAACTTGCCTTGGCGTTACTTATTTCGTCGTGCAAAAGTCGAATCATCGGGTGGTTTGGATTTAGCCGCTTAGCTCGTTCGATTGAAGCTTGAGCTTCATCGAACCTCTTTAGTTTAAGGAACGCCTGGGCTTGTCCGAGCGGAAAAGTCGGATCGTTTGGACTCAAATTCTCTCCAGCACCAAATTGGTTGAGAGCTTTTTCCGGATCTGTCTCAAGGTAATGAAGTCCCATTCCGAATCGTGCAGCCGCGAAGTTAGGATACTTGTTGACGATTTCCTGGTATAGCGCTTCTACCTTTTCTGCCGGGGTGTCACCGGAAAGACGAGCAATGTCGCAGCGCATCAGTTCCGCTTCCTGCCAGTCTTTTCGGCCGCTTGTTGACAGGGCGCGATTGACTAGCTGCTCCGCTTCTCTGACAAGGTTGATGGCAGAGGGAGAGCTGACACGATACTTATGCAACATCAGTTCTGCCTTGCATAGCAAACCAGATGGATCTCCTGGGCGCTGATCTAGGTGAGCGTCGATGATGGCCTCGCAAATTCCTGATTTGTCTCCGGCGAGCAATCCACTCACCACAGTCAACAGATTCGGTTCGCCTCCGAATTGCTGCAAAGCCAGCTTGGCCGCAGCTGCAGCGTCTTCGAAGTTGCCTGCGGAAGTGTAACCGTTGATCGATCGGATGAAGTAATCAACGTCAACTTTGTCTTCGTCGCGAATGTCTTCCTGCGAGACAATCCGATAATTTTCTCCGTCGAACCAGAGCAGCGAATATCTTTTGTGCGGATCGAAGCCGAACGTAAGGCTTCTCACAATCAAATCTTCGCCTGACTCTTTGACGAAGTGGTGATAGTCGACAAACAGCATCTCCAGTGGTGCGCCACACAAGTCGCACTTTTGATCGCTTGGTTGCACGGAAGACGCCGAAAGCAGCGCCCAGGCGATGAAATCCCAGACAGTGCGGTAAAATTTCACACCCTCCAGCCCGATCAATGTTTTGTCGGTGGAGGTGTCACCACAGGTCTGACACTTCGAGGTGCGGATCAGCATGTCTACGAGTGGCTCGCCAGCTTTTGCAAGCGCCAGGGTTTTCCCTCGCACTTCGATGCTGGTTTTGTTTGCCGCAACGATCAGGCTCGGCGTCGTGCGGTCAGAATTGGTAAGAAAGACTTTTCGAATCCAATAAATTGCTTTAGCAGCGCTTCCCGGATTACTGTCAGACATGTAGGCGATCGCGGCGTCGAGTTGAGCATTTACATCGCCTTCTTGCGCTTCCAGCTCAATCCTCGCCAGAGTTTCGGCACCATCGTTCATCGTACTTATTCCTTCAATTTAAGTTCGACATCATTACAAGCTAAATTACACCTTTCGACGGAGCGTTTCGAGTTCCATAATAATAAGAAAACTATCGATCGCGACCGCACCAATAGACCCATAGAATGAAGACAAGTTGGAACGGAAGGCGCCACCAGAGAAGTTCGTGAGGCATTCCAAAATCGATGCTGTTAACCGCCATATTCACATTGGCCGGAAAAACCGCAATCAGTAGAGCGATTAATCCATATGACGCCCATCGTCTCAGGCGCGGTATGAGAAGACCCACCCCACCGGCTATTTCGCAAACTCCACTCAGATTAATGAGGAAATTTGGGAACGGCAAATAGTCAGGCATTATTTCCTGATACATGTATGGATTTTGAAAATGCATCCAGCCAGCGAAGACGAAAAAAATCGCAGCAAACAACGTCGCCAAGTTTTTCAAGGCGGCCGAGAATTTCCTGAGACGTGATTTGTTTTCTTCCATGTTCGACAATGATACCTGTTTTTCCATTTCTCGTGATTTGGTATCGCATGTCGAAAAGAGATTTGAGTGCTTTTCGTTTCCGTAGAAAATACGATGCCACTATATACGGTATCATCACCGTAAACGCCATTATAGTTGAGTTGTACGGACGGTAACTTTGAGACATTAGCAAAGTCTGATCATTTCGCCATTGTTCGCAATCGGCTGTTAAGCTGTGCGCACGTTGATGGAACAGCTATGACCTGTTCGCAGCGGGCAGTGTATGCGACCTTCTTGTCGCACAAATTCGCACTCTACACTAAGGAGAGACCAATGAAACGTAAAGCATCAGCAGTATGGCAAGGTGGATTGAAAGACGGTAAAGGCACAATCTCGACAGACAGCGGCGTGTTGTCAAACACCCAATACTCATTCGGAACTCGTTTCGAAGAAGGCAAAGGAACTAACCCAGAAGAATTGATCGCAGCAGCTCACGCTGGTTGCTTCTCGATGGCTCTTTCCGCTCAGCTCGGCGAAGCTAAGTTGACTGCAGAAAGCATCAACACAACCTCAACTGTCACTCTTGAAAAAGATGAAAAAGGTTTTGCTGTCACCGAAGTGCACTTGGACGTCGTTTGCAGAATCCCTGGAGCTGACGAAAAGGCTTTCATGACAGCAGCAGACAATGCTAAGACTGGTTGCCCAATTTCACGTTTGTTCAATGCCAAAATCACAATGAACGCACGTTTGGAAACTAAAGCGGCTGTATAAGCGCTAAGCGGCAGCCCAAGCGAGCGACCGCAGATGAATTGCAAAGAGGGTTGCCAGTCTGGCAGCCCTCTTTTGTTAAATGGATAAGCTTTGAGAACCCAGGAAGCCCTATTGGCGGTTGGGCGGCATTAATTTCGACGGGGTACCCCTCAGGTGAGGTATAGCGTATGGATGAGCCGCTGGTTATGCTGTTTGAGTAGTCCCCGGAGCTCATCAATGAACAATTTCGCCTCGCAATCGGACGCGCCGAGCAGCACCCTGAAAGAGGAAGCTCAGCTGTCACGAAAAGTCAAGATTGCGATTCGCGAAAACGGGCATGAACACACGGATGTTGCTTTCGCCCTCGTGCAGCTGGGGGATTTTTATTTCAGTGAAGAGCGTTTCGTAGACAGCAGCGACGCGTTCAAGCGAGCCGTCGATATCTACGAAGTTCTTGGCGAAGGACATCAGCTTTTGACTGCCATGGCTATGCGCAGCATGTCCAACTCTTTGATCATGCAAGGAAAATACGCGGAAGGTATGGCGATGAACGCTAACGCACGCGAATTGATCCTGAGCTATCAATAGTTTATTAGTGGGTGAAGCTATACTCGCAACGCAGAAGGTCATTTCGCGGGCCTTATATTTTTGTGCTTAATTTGATGCACGTTTGCATTTGCCCTCTTCAGTTTTTGAAAAGAGGTATAGAATACTTGTTAGAGCGAACGTGATTATTCGAGGATAAGTCTTTGCAGAAAGCTGCCCGACTTCTGAATATAAAATGCAATATCAACCGCGTGTTGCGGCTGGTTGCGGCATTTGTATTGATCTTCGCTGCGTTTCCAAACTCGGCTAGCTGTGCCGCTCGGGTCGAATCAAGTGCCATGGCAACACACAGTTGTTGCGCACCGTCTGCAACATCATGCGATACGGCGGTGATGTCTAAAGGTTGTTGCTGTAAAGCTGCTCCGATAGATCGTGCCGCATCTCCTGGTTTGATCGCATCATCGACAACCCCGTTCTTCTCAGTCGCGACACTGCCCGACACCCCGCTTCCAGCGAGGTTCTATGCGCAGTCTGTCGTTTTGCGCGATAGCGTCATTGCCACTGCATCGCCGCCGAAAAAATACATTTTCTATCGTGCACTTTTGATTTAAAGAGTTTCTTGAATCCGGAAATTATTTACTGGTTTGCGAACAGCGAGCTGTCTCCGTTCGCAAAAATTCAAGGAGTGTTTAAATATGAAAGCTATATCGTCAAAGTTTTTGATGTTCGCACTTATGCTTATGTCGTTTGTTTCGTTCGTGAATGTTGTACCAGCATTCGCGGGAATGGCAGGAATGGAGGCTTGTATAAAGAACTGCAGTAGCTGTTCCACGGCGTGCGACAAAGCGCTAGCGGTAGAGAAAGCGAAAGGGAAAGCGGCTTCTGCCGAACTAACAAAAGTTCTCGCCGACTGCGCCGCAATATGCAAGACAAGCGAAGGTATGCTCACACGCGGATCAGAATTTCATCCGAAAGTTTGCAAAGTCTGTGCCGAAATTTGCGCCAAATGTGCCGAGCTTTGTGAGAAATCGAAAGACAAAGCTTTGCAAGATTGCGCCAAGGAATGCCGCAAGTGTGAGGACTCCTGCAAGAAAATGGCAAGCTGATTAGCTGAGAAATGATTGCATTCGTTGCATGCTTGAGCGCATGTTTGAATGTATCATCTGAGTGCCTGTTTGAATGCATAGTCTAAGTCCTGGATGGGGCGCGGGAAACCGCGTCTCATCTTGCCGACCGGCGTGTCTGGTGTCTAAACCTAAACCCGGTCAGCGTAGGATATAATCTGACATTATCGACCAAGTTAGCTTGGCTGAGATTGCTTATCGACTCTACATCTACGGTGGATTGACTTACGAATTGCACCAAATATAGTGCCAGTCTAATTGCGTTGCTGGTGCTCGCCATGCAAATGGCCTCAGCCGACGATGTGAAACCAGTGCCTGCCCAAATTGTCTCAGAGCAAATGGAAATTAGGGCGCTGCCGGGAAAATTGAATTCGATTCCGATGTTCAACAGCAACAGTCCAGAGGTTGTGCAGAACGAAGGCATCTTGCTGTCTACTTTTCCGCCGAAAGGAATGAAGTTTCCTGCAGCGCACTTAAATCATTCTTTTAATGGTGCATTCGATATTTTCTTTCACCACATTTCCAATGGGATGCTGACCAAATCGAACAAGACGATCTTTATCGGAATAGTTGCTCACAATCCAAATATTCAGAATGCGGTGGTTCGCATCGATCGCGCGGCGACTTATTTGAGTCAACCTGATGCGCCGTTCAAAGCATTACCACCTAGTGCAGATAACACTCTAGGCGACGTTTATGCAGGTCCAGGAGATCGGGTGATGTCGGACTTCTTGCACGAAAAAGCCAACGATCCAATTTGGCCGCCGACGATTGTCATTCCTCCCCATCACACTCGCATAATCGCTGCATTTCCAATTCCGATTAAGACCCTGGTGCCGCCGATCAACGGACTTTCTGGACTAATCGCTGCAAGCACCAGTCAACCGATTTATTTGGCGTCCCTCGCGCTTTACGGGAAACCGGATGGCGACATTGAAGATGTTCCAGAACTAGCTGAGTGGGACAAAACACTGCACGAAAGCGACCTGGTTCATCCGCGAGAGAAGGTGCCGACTGAGCCCGATACGAAGGCAAGCATCGTCTACGGACGAGTTTCTGGCGTTTCTAATGGAACGGTGTGGAGTGGTTCGATCACCGATGGACCGAACGAGAAATTTCTTTCAGTGAAGCCGGGCACCAGGCTTTCTTATCCAATCAGCTCGATCGAACAAGGCACATTTGGCACCGGGCAGATTCAGAGTGCGGATATGTTGGTGCACTATCCAGACACAGCGCACCATTCGCATGGCAATTACGGAGTTCACTATGCGTTGCAAATTCCGCTGCATAACACCAATGATATTGAAACGGTCGTCACAATGCATCTGCAAACACCGTTGAAGAGCGATCAACCAAAAAACGAATTGCAGTTCTACGATTCACCCTCCACGAGAGTGTTTTATCGAGGTACAGTGCGGGCTCGCTACTTGAACGATGACGGGCAAAACTGCGATAAGTACACGCACCTTGTAGAAAATAGAGGCGAACGTAGTGGACCGATAGTGCAATTTCTTTTGAAAGCGGGCGAGCAAAGAAATGTGGCGCTTGACCTGTACTATCCACCTGACGCGACACCACCGCAGGTGCTAACTATTAAAGCGTTTCCACTCACCCACTAAGTTTGCTTGACTGCAAACGCAGTGAGTTAGCTATTACTGAAACCGAACTCAGGCTCATTGCGGCGCTTGCAATCATAGGATTGAGCAGGAGCCCGAGCGATGGATAGAGCACGCCTGCTGCTAACGGAATCGCTAGCGCGTTGTAAATGAAGGCGAGGAAAAGATTTTGTCTGATGTTTGCAAGCAACAGATGACTGAGTGTTATTGCTCGTTCTACACCTCGCAGATCACCATGTACTAGCACGATGCCGGATGCTTCAAGAGCGATGTCTGAGCCAGTATCCATGGCAATGCCGACGTCAGCGGCGCTGAGCGCTGGTGCGTCGTTGATGCCGTCTCCAGCCATGGCGACGATGTGTTGCTCTGTTTGCAATGATTTGATGAAAGTTGCCTTATCGGTTGGGCTCAAACCAGCTTTTGATTCATCGATTCCAGCCTGCGCCGCGATAAAATCAACTGCTTGTTTCTGATCGCCACTAAGAATAATCGTCTTGATACCACGAGCTTTGAGTTCCTGTGCCGCCTGCTTGGCTGAGCTTTTAATCTTATCGCCAGCCGCCAAAATGCCGATCAGTTTTTCATCCGCTTTCAGATACATAAGCGTCGCGCCCTGCGAAGAAAGTTTCTTGACTTGCTCCTCGGCTGCCTTATCCAGAATGGTTTCATCGTCGGTGCCGCGCCCGAGAAAATATTTGACTCCGTCTATTTCTCCGGTGACACCAAATCCGGTGAGGGCTCGGAACTTGTTCGGGGTTGAGAGATGTTGACCTTCGCCCTGAGATTGTTTCAAGATGGCGTATGCAAGCGGATGCTCGCTGCCTTGTTCCAGCGAGGCGGCAATCCGCAGCACGTCGAATTTTGACTTGACCTCGGATGTTTTGCCGTCAGTATCGGAACCTGTTATGGCAATTGTTTCCAAAAGCGTTGGTTTACCTTCAGTGATCGTTCCTGTTTTATCGACGACCAGAGTGTCGACTTTTGCCAGTCGTTGCAACACTTCTGCGTTGCGCACCAATAATCCGCTCGAAGCTCCGCGGCCTACAGCCGCAATCACTGACATTGGAGCCGCGAGTCCCAATGCGCATGGACAAGCAACGATCAATACTGCAATTGAATTCATGACGGCGTTCGTGAGCGAGTGCGCAACAAAGAACCAGTACAAAAATGTTGCAATCGCGATGGCGATGACGGCAGGCACAAAATATTCCGCGACTTTATCAACTTCCTTTTGCAAGGGGAGTCTGCTGCGCTGACCTTCATTCACGGCCTGGATGATGCGAGCTAACACAGTGTTGGAACCAATCTCTTTCGCTGTGATGATGCAGCTTCCAGACAGGTTGATGGTGCCTGTGGTCATAGTGTCGCCGACTGTCTTGTCCAAAGGCAGCGGCTCGCCGGTAAGCATCGATTCATCGACTGTACTTGTACCGTCTGATACCACTCCATCAACAGGAATTTTTTCGCCGGGTCGAACTCGCACCGAATCGCCCACCTTTATCTGCTCGATCGGCAAATCCTTTTCGCTTCCATCAGATTGTATAACTCGGGCTGTTTTAGGTGCGAGTGACAGCAGTTTGCGAATCGCATTGCCTGTTTGTTCGCGAGCACGCAGCTCAAGGACTTGTCCCAGCAACACCAAAGTAGTAATTGTGGCACCAGATTCGAAGTAGACCATCGAGTGCTCGCTCATCGAACCGCTCTGAAGTAAGTGCGGAAAAATCGTCACGACACTGCTGTATAAAAACGAAATGCCAATGCCCATGCCAATCAAAGTGAACATGTTTGGATTTCGATTCAGAATCGAATCCCAGGCTCGTTGAAAGAATGGAGAACCGCCGTACAGTAAAACCGGGATGGAGAGAACCATCTCGACCCAGGCAGATGTTTGCTGTTCGATCGGCAAGCGCACCGACGGAATCATATCAGGCATACTCAATCCAAATAGAATAAGTGTGAAAATTGCACTGACTAGAAATCGACGCTGCATGTCGAGCAACTCTTTGTCTGGTGCGTTCGCATCGATTGCGCTGATGTCTTTAGGTTCGAGTGCCATGCCGCACTTGGGGCAAGCTCCTGGTTTCAGCGACGAAACTTCAGGGTGCATGGGGCAAGTCCATTCCGTTCCATGTTTCGCGTCCGGCACCATATCTGGTTGCGGCGACAAATACTTCCTCGGATCGTTATGAAATTTTTCGCGGCAACCGGGATGGCAAAAGTAATAGGTGGTGCCCTCGAAATCATCCGTCGGTGTTCCTTCCACAGGAATCACATCCATGCCGCACACAGGGTCGTGCATTGCAACGGATTCGTCTTTTATGGACGTCGAAAGGGGGTCTTTCATATACTACGTTTGATTGGTTGCTGCTCACGCGTCGCGCGAGCATGCTAATAAATAGTACATGGAGTTTTATGCGTAGTCCTAATCTCAAGCGAATATTTCTGGCTCTGATGCTCCTCGTCAGCGTTCCCCGCAGTGCTTTTGCTGCTGAGGCTGGCGATGTGTACAAAGGGCTCGAATACTTTGGCTCGTCGCAGCTTACGACGATGGAGCTTGAAAAGATTCTCGCACTCAAGCCCGGTGCCAATCTCACGTCCATTCAGAGGGCTCTGGACCGGCTGGACAAAACTCTTGAAGGTCGGCACATTCCCAACAATCTCGAGGTGGTTGCAGGTGAGCCCGGGTCGGTGTTCATCTGTGTCGACATTTTGGATAGCTCCAACGACACTGTGCCGACCCGCAAGCTGAAGAATCCAAGGCATGTTTTGGTCAGGAGCGAAAAACCTTTTATCGTTCTGGATGAATTGACGAAACGGCTCGAAAAGCTGACGGATGAGGGGCGACAATGGTCCGAAAGTTACCAGGATGGCGCCAAAAAATATTCAGATGAGCCAGCCAATCAATGTGTTGCCGAAATTGAGCGGTTCGCCCCTGACATGAAAGAAGAGCTTCTGGCGGTCGTGGAGAGCGATCCCGATGCAACCAGGCGCAGGAAGGCGGTTGAATTGCTTGGATGGTCTGGCGATGTGCCTTACATCACGAACAGATTGACAGATGCCTTTGACGATAGCGACCCGAAAGTGCGTGTGGCTGCGATTCGCTATATCTTTCCGCGCCTTTCGCTTTTGCCAGACGATTATCCATACATACGGCTGATCAGGGCTGCGTCGAGAGAGTTGAACCGTCCGTCTCATCAAGATCGCTCAAAAGCACTTTATGTTCTACTTTGGCTCGCGAAGAAGAATGTTTTGTTTGTGCGCGACATCAAAGAATTAGACGAAACTCGCCTCAAGCAACTCGCCAGCGACAGTGTGCTTCCGACGGTGAAAGTGCCAGCTCAGCAGCTTCTAGCCATCATTGCCGAGTGGGACAAGGGGCCGGTTCAGTGACCTTCTGCGTTGTCTGTACTCATGTCCAATAAATTCGTCTGATAAATAATGTTTGGAACCGTTATGATGCCAAGTGTACGGGTATTCTAAATGTAGCCGGTGGGAGTGGTTGCAGCCTCTTTAATAGACCACATGTCGTGAGGGCGCCCCATCCACCGGCGTCCTTTTCTTTTATGTTCATCTATGTCTGAGCCGATAGAATCTGCCAGTAAATCAATTAGGCTGAGAATCGTCAGCGCGATAACGCTCATCGCCACTGCAGCGATTTCGTTTTTGGGACTGCAGGAAGTCGCGTTATTCGGATTTCCTGATGGACACATAACTGACTACGAAAGAGCTGCAGAGCCAGTTTTGAACGTATCGTTCTATCTGCTTGCAGTGTTGGCACTTTATTTTCTCAGCGTCACTATATTCAGTGGCATCCGGAAAAATCATCCGAAAGTATTTGCCACCGCATTAGCAATGGTCGCGCTATTAGTTCTAGTGGTAACGGTGGGCGTGCCCTTGTACTTCGGACGTTACTTAGCCTTAGACAACGGCGTTGGTGGTTAGACGATCCGTCCTCGCCCATCGTAGAGAAGCCGTTCAACAGGTTTTCCGCCGAGCAGATGCTGCTCGATAATTTCTTTGCAGTCAGATGGTTGTACCTTTGCATACCACGTCGACTCCGGGTAAACCACGATCAGTGGTCCGTTTCCGCATTGATCGAAGCAACCAGCTTTATTGATGCGAATTTTTTTCTTCAATCCGCGATCGGAAATCTCTTTTCGCAGTGCATCGCAAACCTCGTTTGCGCCTTCGTTTGGACAAACCTTGCCCGACGTGCAAACGAACACATGTTTTTCAAATACTTCCATTTTGTAAGTTTCCTTCGCTGATTAGGGCTGTGAATTGTGCGTTGGCTTTTGGCTTCCCGTCGGACTCTTGACAGCCGTCACCGCTTCGATAATTCTAGAATATTCCTGCCAAAAGTCTTAAGAAAGTCTTACAGGTGCTTATTGAAACGGCACGAACGCTTGACGTATATACGCCCAACTGGAAGAATGCCCATTGCGCTTATGCGTAGACCGCAGACAGCACGGTGCCTGATCTTGCAACAGATCAGACCTAAAGATCCACAAGGGTCGCCGGCTCGAGGTCACAAACGACAGCTTTAGTCGAAGGGAGAATACTCCCTTATTTGTGATCCCGGCGGAAAATTGTTTCCCCTGGGATTTTTCTTTGGGGAACAGAAAGTACTCACGAGTACAGGGAGACGTTCGATGGCCACCAAAGCACGCAAGCAGGAAATCGTTTCCGAATTGCATCAATTTTTTGATAATGGCAAGGTCGCCGTCGTTGCCGACGTGAGTGGACTCACGGTCGCCGAACTGACACAACTTCGTCGCAAATTGGACAAAGACAATGCCAAATGCCGAGTTGCTAAGAACACTTTAGTCAAGATCGCCACGAACTCGAAAGACTTCGAAGCCATCAAAACATTGGCCAAAGGACCTTCAGCCATCATCATCGGTTACGATGACCCAGCCCAGCCCGCAAAAACCGCAGTGGATTTCTTCAAAAGCCTGAAAAAGGGCACCATCCGCGGCGGAGTTCTCGAAGGCAAATCTATTACTGTTGAAGAAGTAAAAGGTCTTGCTGAACTTCCTTCGAAAGAAGTCTTGCTGTCCAGCATCATGGGCGGCTTGGATTCTGGCGCAAGAGGAGTTGCTGGATTACTTGAATCAATCATTCGCGACATCGCTCTCCTCGCTGAGGAAGTGGCGAAGAAGAATGACTCTGGCGCACCGGCTCCTGCTGCAAAAGTAGAAGCTGCTGCCGAAGAAGCTCCAAAAGCAGCTGCTGAAGCCGCTCCTGAAGCTGCCGCCGAAGCTGCACCTGCTGCTGAAGCTGCTGCTCCTGAAGCTGCTCCTGAAGCCGCTCCCGAGGCTCCTGAAGCTTAAGCTGAAGGATCCAAGTTGCAGCTTGCTGCATTCACATTGTGTTTTTGATTTGAACAAAGGAGTTTAATCATGGCTACTGCTGTTAACGTCGATGAATTGCTCGAACAGATCGGCAATTTGACACTTCTTCAAGCTGCAGACTTGAAAAAGAAAATGGAAGAAAAATTCGGCGTAACCGCCGCTGCACCTATGGCTTTCGCTGCTGCTCCAGGAGCTGCTGGCGGTGGCGCTGCTGCTGCTGAAGAAAAGACTGAATTCGACGTAGTCTTGACTTCAGTTGGCGACAAGAAGATCGAAGTTCTGAAGGTTGTTCGCGAAGTAACCGGACTTGGCTTGAAAGAAGCTAAGGACCTTGTAGATTCAGCGCCTAAGGCTCTGAAGGAAAAGGTCAAGAAGGAAGAAGCAGACCAGATGAAGCAAAAGCTCGAAGCTGCCGGCGCAAAGATAGAAATCAAGTAAACCAAGCAGCGGATGCTCGCCGAATAGGGTATTCTCTGATTAGGTTCAAGAGAAGCGCCTGACTAAGGAAAGCAGAGTATGAAATGTCCTGGTTGCGGACTTTATCACCCGCCTCAGTATGAGAATTGCGTCTCATGCGGTGTCAACCTTAAGAACCAGGAACCAAACAATCAAGACGTGGCGGGACCGTCAGTAGTTACTACTGAACGACCCGCCACTCGTGATGATGAGCCTTCTTCTGGTCGCGGACGGGGGCGCGGAGCGAAACGCAATGAAGAGCGTGCGCGTCTTGAAGAAGAGTTGGAATTTCGCGACGATGAGCGCGCACCTGATCCAAATCGAGTGCGCATGGAAGAAGCATCCGAGAACGAATTCGATATGTCTGAGCGTCCACCAGATTCGGTGCGGCGTTCGAAGCATATGAAGGGCGGATACAAAAGCGGTGTTCCAACTTCTGTTGGAATAGTTTTGGCGGTGACAGTGCTTCTTGTTTCAGCGGGAGCAGTATTTTTCTTCGTCACCAAACAACCTGACGACCAGCGTTTGCTTGAAGAAGGTCAGAAGCAGTTAGCTAATGGACAGTACGCTTTTGCTGTCACCACCTTGAATCAAGCGTTAGCGATGCGCAAAAAAGATGGGAAGGTTTATCTAGCTCTGGCGCGAGCTTATGTCGGAGTCGACCAAGTAGAGAAGGCATGGGATTGCATAAGTCAGGCACAGCAACTGGGTCTTGGCGTAGTCGCCGAACCTGCACTTGCGTCAGACCTGGCGAATTACTATCGTCAACGGGGAAAATATGAACGCGCGATCGAACTTTTGCGTCCACTTGCTAAAGCTGGAATTCCCGGGAAGAAGGCTGAACTCGCCGATCTCGATGCGCTCTGGGGAGACGAAGCGCTGCGTGCAGGAAACGTCGATCAAGCTTTGAAATGTTGGGAAGAAGTTCGAGATTTGCGAGAGGGTTCACGTTACGGTGAGGCAGATGCTCGATTGGCAACGATCTATCAGAAGAGCGCAAATGCGGCAGCCAATGATAACGATGATGCGAAAGCGCTCGTCTATTTGAGCAAGTTGAATAACATCGCGCAGAACTCTCGTAATTACGAGATGGCATCAGACATTTATGTGCGAACCGGTGAGCTGGAGTTGGCAATCGATCAACTTCGAAAAGCTATAAAGATGAGCGCACGAAATCCGGTGCTCGAGAAAAAATTGTCTTTGCTTTTGTCTAAGCGCGGTAAAGAACTTCTCGACCAGGGCAACACAGATGCTGGTTACGGCTATCTGCAGCAGGCGAAAGAAATGAATGGCGACAGCAAAGTGCCGGAGATTGCATTGCGCAATGTCGAGGCCAGTTTTGAGGGCGGTTCGCACTTGCCGAAAATTAGCGGAGAGGTTTGGAATCCATCAGAAAAGGCAGTCAACACGCTCAATCTCAAAGTTGAATTGTATGACAATACAAACTCGCGCGTAGTCTGGTTCAAAGACCAAAAAGTAGTCGATGAATTTGTGCCACCACTTGGTGCGAAAGACGCTAGACCGTTTGAATTTCTTGCTGGTGATCCAGTCAAGAATAATGGCACCGCTGAATTTAGAATCTATCTAGATGGCACGCTCTATAAGTCCTATCCGATCGGAAAGAAAGAGCGTACAGCGAAATCTGATGACGACAGTTCGACTTCGACACCGTCGCTCAGTGCGTTGAAACCAATTCCTGCCGAAAGACCGAAGCCAAAATCCAAGCCGGTTTTTGCTCAGCCTGATGTTCCGAAAGCGGATACGTCAGCGACGATTGCACCGTCACCAAATCCGGTGCCAACAGTTGATGCGACACCACCTGTGACTAAGGGCAGTAGTTCTGAAGAGAAGACGATGAAAGATTTGGAGCCCTAGCTCGGATCGGGCTGAGCACCTCTAATTTGAGCTAGTGCCTCCATAAGTTCGGCTGCGCTTTGGTATCGATCATTCCTGTTCTTTTCAAGACACTTAGCTACTACTTTACTGATCGCAGTGTCTAAAGGTGGTGGCACGTTTTCGATGATAATAGCTGGCGGTTGCTCCATTACATGTTTGATCAAAATAGCCACTGGGTCTGCGCCCATAAAAGGCGGCTTTCCGTGCAGCGCTTCGAACATTGCGCAACCGACTGAATATATGTCTGAACGCTTGTCGACTACTTCGCCGCGGCACTGTTCTGGACTCATATATGGAGGGCTGCCTATTACATCGCCGGTTTGAGTAATGTTCGCCAGTCCTTGCTCAACTTCAATGGTTCGGGCTAACCCAAAGTCCACGATTTTGACGGTTGGGTCTACTGCTCCGTCATTCATCAACATCAAATTACTTGGTTTGATATCTCGATGCACCAGGCCTTCGCTGTGAGCGTGTTCGAGTGCGGCGCATGCTTGATAGAAAATGTTGATCACATGCAGAGCTGGAAGTCGACCATGTAACACCAGCGTTTCCGCCAGACTGGTGCCTTCGATCAAATCCATGACAATGTAAGGCGGACCTTGCTCTGATATACCGAAATCTTTTACAGAGACGATGTTCGGATGCGATAGTTGTCCAGCTAATTTGGCTTCTCGATGAAATCGGCGGGCTGTGTCTGAATTCGAAGAAATATTCAAATGCAATACTTTCACAGCGACGGTTGTCTCTAGCATAAGATGTTTTGCCGTGTAGACTAATCCGCAACCACCACCACCGATTAACTGCAGAATTTCGTACTTGCCATTGAATATGGTGCCCAGGAAGGGATCTGAATCTGGCTCTCTCTCTGGTTCAGTACCAGGTTTTGGCTGCGAAGCTGCGTTTGCATCACTTTTCAGATGCGCAAATAAAATTTTGCCGGTAGGGTCCAGTTTCTTGCGCAGACGGCGCAGAGCCAGACGTAGTTTGCTGTCATCCTTTTCTCTGCCGCCGGGCCAGATTGTTTTGGCTAAGTCTTCAAAACTAGGCTGCAGATGAGGATATTTGGCAGCAATTTCCAGCAGTTGAAATTCAAGCGGTGTCAGCGCAAATGTGCGTGCGCCTTTTGTTACTTGATGATTGCTGCAATCGAGACTTATATCTGCCAAGTTCACACTTTTGTTTCTACTAGCAGTTGCTCGACGCAAATGCGCGCGCACACGTGCTCCAAGCTCTTTTAGATTGAAGGGCTTGGTGATGTAATCGTCTGCTCCACCATCGAGCCCCGCTTCTTTGTCGTCGATTCCATCTTTGCCGGTGAGCATGATTACAGGCGTACGAGCCCCCGTCTGGCGAAACTGGCTGAGAATTTGCAAACCGCTGACGCCAGGTAAGTCCCAGTCTAAAATAGCAAGGTCATATGGCTTGACGAGAATGTTTGCTAATCCATCATCGCCTGAGTGAAACACATCAACCGTGTGATTCTCAAACTCGAGAAGCGAGCGAATCACATTGGCTAAATCAACGTTATCTTCGACTATCAGAACATTTGTCATAGGCAAACAGATTACCACTACCGGCACCTGTTTCCGGATTAGCGACCGCTCAACCAGGGAAAAATAAACTGTCCTGGCAGGAGTTTTTGCATGAGCGAACATAAACTGGGCGAGCAAGTTCTGAAAGACACATCTGTCAAAAGTGCGTCTGGAAAACAAGAAAGCGTCGTTCAAGTAGCCAGGAATATATGGGGAGACGGACCAGCTGCGGCTAACAACGACGCGGTCAAAAGGAATCAACCGTCAGATGCCGTCGCCACCAGTGACAAAGTCAAGACTGGTGACGCGCATCACGAACGGGTTGTGGAAGCCAGTCACAGAATTAAACTACTCAACAACGAACTTCATAAACCTGGCGGTCCACTAGCAAATTCGTCGCTAGAGCTTATCGGTTTTGACAAAGCCGGACGACTTCTTTTGATCCAACGAGACCAACAGGGAAAGGTCGAGGGGCAGTACCTTGTCGACTCTGATAGCGGCAAGATAGTAGGGCGCAAAGGTGCCGGAGCTTTTGACAAATGGGAGAAAAGTCCTGATTACGATCGAACAGACAACAAACACAGTGGGCACGGTCAATTAGACAGTCAAACAGGCGCTTACATCAGCAAAGACAAAGCTGGCAAAGTGCACGAGGTTGTCGACTGCCATGGTGACAAGCGAGCGTACGAACGCGACGCTAAAGAGAACCTGACTGAAATTATCATCACGCCTAACGGTCGAGCCCCTGAGCACTACAAGCCGGGCGCTGGTGTTGCGGAGGTGCAAGGTCAACTTTGGTACAAGCAGCCACACAATTCGGGCGATCACACGCCAGGCTCTCGATTCAATGTAAAAGAAGACGGGTCACTTGTTCAGCAGACCAGTAGTACAGAATCAGTCACTTTTGGGATAGACGGATCGATCATCGAAAATCAAGGAACCGCCCGCGAAACTGTTAGACGCAAAGGTTTTGTCTCCACTGCAGCTCCAGATAAAAAGCTGATATCCGGTGAGCCTTCTGCTAAGGAACAATTCGCTTGATTATAGCTTGCGACTTTTCAGGGTAATATTTGCGGCACTATCCATGGTGTCATAAGATACTTCTCCGGTCGTTAAGTCTAAGTTCAAGTTTCTTACCTGAGCCGTAATTGGCGCTCTATCCGGTCTTGTTGGTTCAGTGGCGTAATAAATTTCTTCGCCCGCGTGGTTTCGATATTGGTGAATGCTCCAGCCGTTGTTGAAGAACGCTGCCGTGTATGCTCCTTCATTCGCTTCTAGATAAACATTGCCCGTGTTCGGATCGACTACGAAGCCGGTAAGAATGAAAAATTTGATGTCGCCATCCGCGGCAGAAAGTTTGGAGAAGATGTATTCGCTTCGCCCTTCGGCACGTTTAATGATGCCGCCATCTGCCATAGAGACGAGTTCAGGACCGTTTTCGTCGTAGTAGATTTGCCAGAGCAACGCACCGCTGGGAGCGGTGACTGAGAGGTTGATGGCGCCAGGAATGGACACCTTATGCGACTGATCGACGAACTCAACAGATGACAAATGTTCCAACACGCTAGCCCAATCATTTTCGTCGCCGCTCGCATCATTGGCAATTTCCATCTCAACTGAACCATCCGACGCTTCAGCGCTTATTTCTCGCTCTATCGAGCTATCTGGCTCATCGTTCCTTTCTGGTACAACGAGCAATCGTAAAAAAGTTTCCTCGTCGATAACAGACAAATCCGAGAGCATGAACATGCGCTCGCCGTTTTCAACATATACAGACAAAACCTCCTCGATTCCTGTCGCAGTTTGCACGGTGCAGCCGACTGGATCTTCCAGATCATTGGCATAAGCTTGCACGAGGCTTTCAACCTTTTGCCTGAGGTATTCCTTATCGAAGTCAGGCTTTAAGACGCTTTCTCCCAGTTCGAGCGGCTCTTCCGGGTTTCGGCTTATAGGTGCCTTGATCTCCATCACTTCCGGTGGCAGTAAGTCAGTGGCTCGTCCAAAAGCCGCGCTAATGCCGCTTGACTGTCCAGACTTGAGATCGGTGATGTAGTCGCGATATTTTTTCAGGTGGTCCGCCATGGAACTGCCCGACGATTCTGTTGTTTGCTTGTTGTCGCCGCTCACAGCAGAAGAACTCCTTGTCAGTCAACTGTTTAGGGTGAATATAACCGAGGAACGGTGAATATAGTCAACACCCTTATGCCCCGAGTCGGTCGAACTTTTACCTGTGTAATTAGTTTGCTAAAGCGAGTTGTGATATGGCGAAAAAACCAGCTGAAGGCGGCGATCATCATCAGGGCAAACCGAAGGAAAAGGCGCACGAAAGTAAGACCAGCAACGATATTTACGGACACGCTCCGGCGAAAGGCAAGCATCCGGCATCCAGTAATGCAGGGCACGAAGGCGCGAGTACTCACGGGCATTCTGCAGTCGCTCCCAAAGAGAGTGGTTTGTCTAAACTAATTCATCAAGGTGAGCATCTACTGGCGAGCGGCGAGAAAATGCTTACCAGGGCGATCGGCTCCCACGATGATAAACAGGAAAAGACAGCGGCTTCCAAACGACCAGAGATTCCTAACAAGGTGGCTCATGCCGACAAACTCTCTTCGGCTGAGCGCAGCCATCAACATGTAAGCGATTACACAGATCCTGTAACTAAGAAACACTTTCACTACAACGATAGAGGCTTAGTCGATAAAGTTCACGGCGTTAATGGCGCCGTCACGACAATTGCTTACAAGCGCGAAGGTAACGTCGACAAGCCCATCGCTTTTACAACGACGAAGGAAAATCATCCGAATTTGCTACAGAGCGCATGTGCGTCAGACAAAGTTGTGCTTAAAGTCGATCAACGCACCGGTGACGTGACCACATCATGCCATGAGAAAGTGACCGTTCTTGACCAGAATCGCAAGCCCGTTTCGCAAGAGTTGAAGGTTGAACGCCAATTCAGTTCAGAGGGTGCATGTTCGGAAGTTCGCAGTGATTTGAAGGGGCATCGCATCGATAAGTCGATTGTTGGTCCGGACAATAAACCTGTTGCAGTCATTCACTACAACTATCGACATGACGCGGGTAAAACGGATGCGCATCAATCTGTAATGGCGGTGCAAATGGATGCACAAGGGCGACCAGTGCACCAATTTGTTTTTGCCACCGCAGATGATATCGAGAAGCAAAAACCTTCTATGCGCGAGGATAGGAAGTACAGTGAGAAAGAAGGTGTCGTCAGAGAAACTCATCGTGTTTTCGATCTGCATACAGGTAAGGATGTGCCGATCTTCCAGAGTGAGCAGACCATCGATCTTAATAAAGGGCGCACCACTATTCACGAAGAGACGTTCAAGGACGGGCAAAAGACGCCAGTTCAGGACAAGACAATTACATTCAACGAATCGGGTAAGCCGATCGAATTGAAGTACAAAAACGAGGAGACGAAAACCGACGTCACAGTCACCTTCACACGTGTGGGCAAAGCAGTCGATTTAAAAGGAAAGCTCGGTGATGAGGATAAACAACACCTTTTGCATCAAGGTGATGTCGAAGTCGCAAATGCACTGACGCACTACCAGGTTAAAGCGATCGACACAGCCGATCTGCTGGCTCACGGTGGACCGACAGCACCACGGCATGGTGAAAAACCCACTGGCACCGTTGCCTGGAAGGAAGGAGAGACGTATAAGCAGGGCTCCGTTGTAGATGGAAATGTTCTGGACGCCGATAAGAAAGTGATTGGTACCATCAACGATGCCGGTGATGTTCAGATCGGCACCACAAAATTCAACATACTTTCCGACCAGTCACATGCAGCTGTATTTCACGGTATAGGCACCGATCATGAGAGGCTCGACCTGTGCCAGGGTCAGGCAATGAAAGCGGGCGAACGGCGGGAGGGCTACAACGGATATCTCACCGACGGAAAGGAAAAAATGACCGCGATTGGCGGTAATATTTTTGACAAGCATGGCAAATTCTTTGCCCATATGGATGAAAAGGGTCAATTGGTTTTTGCTGATGATGCAGACCAAAAGGAAAAAAGCATCAATTTAAGCGCGATCAAACCAGGTGGTGGATGGCAATTCATCGGCAATGAAAACGGCAAGGCCAGACAGTTTGACGTTGACGGCTCTAGCAACGGCAACGTCTTTCTGGCTCGGTTAGATGCTCATGGTAGCCCTTTGCTGGATGCAACGGGGCACCCAGTCGAACCGATCAAATGTATCGTGCAGATGGGAATGCTGATCGACAGCACTAGTGGCAAACAAATTGGAAAGTTTGTGCCGCCAGCAATAAACGACGATAAATCTTGGGGCGAAGGTAGGGTTTTGCTTTTCGGACAAAACCCCGGTGATAAGCCTACTGTCACAGACCTCTCGAATATGAAGAATACTATCTTCGATATCACTACCACGGGTCAAGGCACCTCGCAAACCATGCGTGGTGCGGTGGTTGGACCGAAGGAAGTTCAAGCTGATGGCAGCACCAGGCCTGGTGTCGGCGGCATTGTCAATTTCGATCAAGCAGTAGCGGTCTCCGAACAGAATTTGCAGAACAAAAAGGCCGCTTTGGATGAACGTCTAGACACTGAAAACAAGCAAGCACTAGCGATCGGCGTTGCCACGCACGATGTGACCGGCATAAACGCTCGGCTCTATAACAAAGCAATTGCTGGAGAAGAACAAACTGAAGCAGCTCAGGTTAGCGTTGATTTGGCCACCAAACAAGTTACTTCTGAAAAAGAGAAGATCGATCAACTTTTGAAAACAGGCAAGCTCGATGAGAATACAATTTACAGTTTGCAAAGAATGACCACTCTCAACAAGAGTGGTGGCTTAGACAACCTTGCACTGCTCAAGCAACGCGTTGAGAATCCTCAGCACGTGCTTGAGAATTTAAGTGGGTCGGCACAGATCTACTCAGGCTCTATTAAAAGACCCGATCCAGATCATCCCGGTAAAATCATCGACTATGACATTAAGAGTGGCTACGTCTACAAAAAAAATTCCGATCACATCATTGGCAGTGTCAACCCCACTGACGGCAGTCTGCGCTTGCTGAATGATGCTGGTCGTGCAGAAGTAAGTCGCATGTCCGACCCGACTTTAAAAGGTGCGGTCATACATCTTGAATGTCCCTCTGGCTCTGGGAAGACTACAAGCGTAGATTGGGTCAACGATGGTCGGGGCCAATTGATAAGCATTGGTCAATTGCGCAAGCAGGCCGCAGAAGAGCGGGCCTATGCCGAACTGATGGCCAAAGGTGACGCCTCCGGCACAACCAATAAAGAGGCTCTCGAGAGAACAAAAGTTCTCGAAGCTCGTTATACCAAAACTTTAAATAGCATTGTCGAAAATGGTATCACCGACGTCAATTCAGTGGATAAGTTTAGCTCTCTGGAACAGCTTAAAGGCGGTCCACAAGCCTTTGTCAAAGCGGAGCAGAATCGGCCCGAACCACATGCGGTGGAAAAGAAAATTTCTGTACCCAAATTCGAAACCGAAGCTGATTGCCAGCGTGCCAGCGGTCCAATGCGCTTGGGGCACGATCACTTTGTTGTTGATAAAGGCGTAATCTATCGAGCCAGATTGGAAGGCAATGAATGGAAGCGAGAAGAAACACCTTGCGGCAATTTGCAGGCGAACTATGTCGCTAAAATTGATGGACACGATGTTGTTCTGCGCGACCAATCTCAGTTTTTGTTTCAGCTTCGCCTTCAAGGCGAATCACAAGATCACCGTATCATCGGTCTCGGACCTTCTCGCGTCGATGGCAACGGTGCTATCACTGCTGGGGGACTTGTCGACGCAAACGAGCTTCTGCGCCAGGGAGCGCTAGCCCAAAATTCAACAGCTATTTCGGCTAACGAATATCGCGATTCAGAAGGTTACATCACTCTCGGCATTCCAGACGCTGCCATGGGTGGACGCGCAGCTCAGCTAGATCTCGTGCATGACACTGCAGAAAACCAGCAGAGAGGTTTGCACAAACAGATCGATCAACTATTCATCGAAGGTTTGTCTGGCAACACACTGGCTACCGCTGATGTAAATCACAATGTGCGCAGTATTCGCAATTTTGTTCAGGACATGCATCTTTCCACAGACGATGCCTCGAACTTGTCAGCCGAAGGTCGTGAAATGCAAAAGCAAAGTAGTGAGGCTGTCGCCATGGCAGCACTGAGTGTGGTGCCCGGTGGCGGTGGACTTCTAGCCTCGCGCCTCGGTTTTGGTCTGGTCGGCAGAGTGGGCATCACCATGGCCGGTGGCGGGTTGGTCTCCACAATCGCCAGACAAACTCATGGTGGCGGCTGGCAACAAGCTGGTGACAACTTTGCTTCAGGTTCCGTGGAAGCCCTGACCATGTGGGCCGGATCGGAAGGGACTCAGTTGATTAGCAACCTGAAAGTGCTGCAAGCAGCAAAGTTAGCGGGTCCAGAGGCGATGGCAGCGTTATCGGAGCCGTTGAAGACTCTCGCCGCCAACCCTATGACTGGCAAAGTCTTGGAAGTAATGGCTAAACCCGGCGGCGCAGTTGCTGTCGAAGGGTTTTTGCGCACAGTAAATGCCGGCATTCAGACAATGGGATTTTCGGCTTCTGGCGCAATTAGATCTGGTAACTACGATGAATTTACTGCCGGCAAAATGGCAGAGGGCACGTTGTACATGATGGCCGGTGAGGGTCTGGCCGCTCTTGCTCACCATCCCATAACGAAGATGGGACCGAATGTGCCAATGCCATTTGGGAAAGGGTTTGAGAAAGGAATGGAAACTTTCGCAGGCAGTGCGATCAACAATTTCACTAACTCGGCATTGAATGCTCGCGCTCAGGCCGAATTGGCAGAGAAGGAGCACATAGCCCAGGAACTTGGACTTAAGCCGGAACAAGTTTCGCTAGAGATGTTCGAGAAATATAAAAATGTCGGTCGCATGAACGCCTTTATCTTGCACAGTGCCGCGGAAGGTGCGGCGATGACTGTGGTGACACATCCAGTTAGTCATATGTTCAATCACTTTGCCGGGGAGCGTGTTAACGCCGAAGTCGAGCAAGCTGCGGCACAAGACAGAGTTGCATTGCGCCGTGCAGTCAAAGATGATTTCGTCGTGCGCAATCCCGCAGATGTTCTTTTAAAAGGTGATTCAAAAGCATTAGACATACTGTTATTCCGCCAATTAAAAATCGACGATCATGAGTGTTTTCAAGACAATATGATGCGCCACTTCGTAAGGGAAGTACGGGACGGAACAAAAGGATGGACCCCACTTGATTCCGAGCATCCAGAAACTGCCAAAATCGTTGAAGAGAGAAGGACAGAATTGGAACAACTGTTAGGCAAAGTCTTCAACAACAAAAAAATCATCGCGCCGAAAATCGAAATTGTTCCAGACGATCAGATGGGCGTCGATGATGCTGCTTATGTGCCTGGACAAGCCGTGGTGCAAATGAAAGAGAGCAGATTTTTCGGGCTCGAACCGCTTAAAATCGAGGAAGTCGCACACGAAGCACTCGGTCATCTCTGGCAAGACCATCTAATCATCAATAAGGCAATGCTAGATGCGTTGCGACTTCAGGGGCTAACTGACATCTCAAGTCTCGTACAAGACGGTGCGTTGACTAAAGCTGGTCACGCATTCTGCGAAAATATTGCGGCTCAAGAGTTAACTAGAAGCGAAGAACTCGTAAAGAAATCTTTGCTCGCTAACCCCGATTGGGTCGCTGACAGGTTGACCAAAGAAGAAGCAGAATTGCAGACAGACGCTCAATACATGCGTGCCTCTCGTCTAACAGAATCGTTTGCACAAAGAAGAGATGCGGGCGACGATCAACTGCATAGCCTCATAAACCTGCTCATGGGACGCAAACTTGACAGTCGCATCGATCCAAAGAACATAGAAGTTGCCGCGAAAGCTCTCTTGGAAGAATCAGTAAATACGCCATTACCAGCAGGTTTCAATGCAGAGAAAGCACTGGAGGCAATGACAAAGTCTCTCAACCGTCATAAGTTATTTGGCTACGATCCTCTCGAAGAAAAATATTTGATTACAGATAAGAATATGGCCGGTCACGAAATGGAGCCGCGCATAGATCGCGTTTTCGAAGATCATTTAAAAGACCCTCAGTTTTTCGAGCGCAATCCAAATTTTTTCAAAGATATGGTCGAGTGGAGCACCGAACCCAATCTAACAAAGAAAAATCAATTGCAAGAGAAATGGCTCGAGACGCTTAGAAAAGAGTATCCGTATGATGACTTTGGAGAAATCGGTGCTCCCACCTCACCTAAAGTACTGGCGCGCTTTACGTTGAAAGCCGAACTCTTTTTGATGAAACATTTCAAAACAGGCGGTGGTGAGATCGGTGGATTGGAGCCACACGAGTTTGAACATAAATTGCCAAAATTGGTGCGTGAGCTGATCAAAGACCATCTCTATGTTGCCACCATGCGTGGTTACCATACTTATCGAGCTAATTTTTTCGAACTGGAAGCTCACTTTATTCACCTGCGAACGAAGCAGCTGATCGAAGCAAATGATGTGGAGCATAAGCCTGAAGAAGAGAATCGTCAAAGAACAGCCAGGCAAATGGAATACGCCAAGATTTTCGTGCCTGACGAAGGCGGTCGCCCCGGGTGGAAAGAGAGAATCATCGAAATTGAAAATCGAGCAAAAGCCGAAGCTGATGCCAGAAAAGCAGAAAAGCTGGGCATCGAGCCAGCAGACGATTTTTCTAATGTACTGCAAAACCTCCACCAAGCCAGAGAATCTGGTGCAGCGATTGAAGATGATCCATCTTTGAATTTCAAGGAAAATTCGGGCATTCCAGACGATTATATGTATCGCTCTAATTCGGAGCAAGTAAAAACAAACAGCGAAACTCCTTCGAAAAAAATCAGGCTCGATATGTTCTCTGACACACCAACCAAGCTTACTCCCGAGCCAGTAGCTGAAGTTGATGATAAGCGGTTGCCTCCGCCTGCACCAATGCCCTACGAGCATCATCAAAAGTTGGAAGCAGCCCGCATTCAAAATACCGTCAATCCAATCAAACTTTCGATGAAGGCTAATCCATTTGAATCAGCCGGTCTGGCAAATGAAGACATTTATCGGGAAAGAACTCCTGATCCGAAATTAATTGCAGATCTCAAGCTTGGCGCTCCAGTTGTTGAGCTGCGAAGAGAGCTGCTTCGTGAGATACAAAGCGATCCTGCCAGAGAACAGATCGATAAAAATGCTCCCAATCAGTTAGAACTGATTCAAGAGAGAAAGAATAGAGAAAATGAGGAAGCATATGCTCGTCTGGCTAAAATCGACCCGCTCACTGGTGCGGGTACGCAGAAAGCTGTTGAAGAAGAGCTGATGACAAGGTGTGCGGAAGCCGCGAGAACCAAGAAAACATTTACGGTTGCGTATGTAGATCTTGATGAATTTGGCACCGCTAATAGAACCGTTGGCAGACCCTGCGGCGATCTGGCGCTAGGCATGTATGTCGAAGCAGTGGACAGGCTTCTGGTCGACTATCCAGGCGTCAGTTTAGCTCGCCTTGGCGGCGATGAATTTGTATTTATCGGAGATTTTGACGAGAAGTTTTTGCAAGCGGTTCGGAAAATTCGTTTAGCCTATGGCATCAGGGACGGTGAACCTTACGTTCGATTGATGAGAGAGGACGAAATCGTTTCAGGAGCTGACCCGGTGCGAGCATCGATAGGTGCAGTCGCATGGCGTGAGGGAGAAACGCCTGAGCAAATTCTCAAGCGTTCAGATAAAGAGATGCAAGCTAATAAGGAGTTGCGCAAGTTTGGTCACCCACTGAGGGAATTCAAACCTGAGGTGGATGCCACAAAGTCACCTTCTGCAGACGCTATTACATCAAAGTTTGAGAGAACCTTGTCGACCACTTCAGAAGAATTTAGAGCAAAGAATCCCGACTTGTTTGCCAAAATCGACGAACGTTTGCATGAGGCATCTGCCGATCGCTTGATGCTAGCCAAACGATTATACACGCACCATTTGACAGAGCTGCCTAAAGACTTCATCTGTCAGCGTGTGCTCGGACGAGAAGTGGTTCGGATGAATCAGGCGCAAAGAACGCCAGGTGACGAACAAAAGCTATTCCTGATTAAAGCCGACATCAACAATTTTAAATCTGTGAATGACGAAAACGATCATTCTCAAGGTGATGCACTTTTGAAAATATATGGTGCCAATTTAAGAGATATCGTCGGCTCTGGCAAAGACAATTTCGTTGGCTCGCCAGGTGGTGGGGCAGCATTCATAATCGCTCACAGCGAGGCGGAGAGAGACGCCATTGTTAGACGATTGGAACACTGGCAGGGCCCAGCCGACATGCAACCCAAGGATAAATACAAGCTGTGTTTGAGTGTTGGTGTGGCAGAATGGAAACCAGGGATGTCTGCCACCAAATTGGATGAGTCTGCTGAAGCCGTTCTCGCTGAAGTGAAAGCAAATCAAGAGAAAGCTGGTATACGAAAGTCGAAAGACCAATATGCCATCGATGCTCAGCGCCGAGAACAAGATCGGCGCGCCAATCGCAATATAGCTGACCGAGGTAAGTCGGAATAGATATCAGGATGATGCCACTGCCGAGAGCGACGACAATTCGGTAAGTAGCTGCTCAGCCGTCTGATAGCGGTTTTCTCTATTCTTTTCCAGGCAACGGTGAACAATAGATTGTATTCGCTCAGCCAGCTCTTTGCTATCTTCGCTGAGCACCACTGGCGGTGGTGCTTCTTGAGCATGTTTTATGTAGATCTCGATGATATTTGATGATGTAAACGGTTTTGTGCCGGTGAGCATCTCGTGCAGAATGCATCCAATCGCGTAAATATCGCAGCGATGGTCTGTAGGCTCTGAACGGCATTGTTCAGGGCTCATATATGACGGGGTGCCGATCATAGTTCCAGATTGAGTCAGATTCTCATTTTCTTCGGGCCTGGTTAATTTTGCCAATCCGAAATCAACAATCTTGACAGTAAAGGTGTGGTCACCTTCAGCTACAACCATTATATTCCCAGGCTTTAGATCTCTGTGAATAAGACCTTCGGCGTGTGCTTTTCCAATGCCCTGACAGACCTGCGAGATGATCTCGATGCTATCGCCAACTGCCAGTTTGCCATTTTGTTCGAGCAATTCGGCCAGGCTGAATCCGTTCAGATATTCCATCACCATATATGGTTGCGACTCCTCGGTTACTCCCAGGTCGTGCACTTTCAGCACGTTCTTATGGTTGAGCAAACCGGCTGCTCGGGCTTCTCGTTCGAAACGCTTGACCAACTCAGGTTGTGTACTTAGTTGTGGTGCCAATACTTTGACAGCGACGACCACGTTCATCATCTTATGCTTGCCTTTGTATACCTGCCCTGATGCACCGCCTCCGATGGCTTTGATGATCTCGTATTTATTGTCCAGCACACGACCGATCATCGGGTCACCGGCGTCGCTGAGCACAGCGCCCGAAGAATCTGCTCCCGGCATACTCAAGCTGCTACCGCTCAGTGCTTTGAACTCAGGAGTGTTCATGATTCCGTCGATGCGCAGCATGCGTCCATCTGGGTCTAGTTTTTTCGATACTCTGCGCACGACAGTATAAAAGGCTTCTGCTGTCATCTCTGCTTCGGTTGACCAGACATTGGCCAGCAATTCTCCACTTGTCGGTACTTCTTTGCGGTTTTTTACTAAATAACAAACTAGCTGATATTCTCTGGGCACAAGCGTGACGGCTCGCCCACTCTTAAGAACTTTGCTGGTGTCTAAGTCAACGACGATGTCACCGACTGTGACAACATTGCCAATCGCAGCTTGCGACCGGCGCAGAAGTCCTTTGACGCGGGCTCCCAATTCTTTGATATTGAACGGCTTGGTCAGGTAGTCGTCTGCACCATCGTCGAAACCTTGTTCTTTGTCTTCGACCGCGTGGTGCCCAGTCAGCATAATCACAGGGCTCTGACCACCGAATGTGCGATAGTCTCGCAAAATTTCAATGCCGCTAAGACCGGGCAGGTCCCAGTCTAGAATGATCAAGTCGGCTTGATTGGCGAGGATAAAATTCTGAGCTTCCAAGCCGTTGGTGATGGCGTTAACCTCGTGGCTTTCATGCTCTAAATAACTCTTGACCAAGTTGGCAAGACTGACGTCATCTTCGACAACTACTATTTTTGCCAAAAGCGCTCCTTGAAAGCGTCCAGACCCGGCGCCCGTCTCTATGATCTACCCCGGTTTTGTCATATTCAGTCGATTTGCCCGCGCTATACTCGTCTTGCAGGTCTGCATTGATTTCCTGGTCTTCACCAAAATGCCGTTGGACATTTGATAGCTTCAACTCGATCGAACCGCTACGCCTTTAGCCTTGCTGTGCAGGGAGTGCTGCTGGTTGCTGTCTTTCTTGTCTGCGAGCTGGGCTTCATCGGAGTATTGGGGTGGTTACTGGCTCAAGCGGAAACAGAGGCTTCTCAGCAGGAGTTTGCTCGCGAGGTCGATTCTAAAGCGAATCGGCTCTGGCTGCTCATGTACGACAGAGGGGATGCGATCGGTCGCTATTCCAGAAGCCTTGAACTTGGTGCGCCTGGAAAAGTCAGACCTTCCACCGAAGAGGTGCCCTCTCTCATTGCTTTCTTGCGAGGCGCCTTCAAAGATGATCCTCAGGCCCTGGCGTTACTTTTAAAAATCGAAAGGGATATTGCGCTTTGTTTGCCTGTCACCATCGATATCGAGCAGCATAGTGCCGAATTGGCGCTGCCCGGTGGCAAAGCAATCTGGGATCGCAAACGTGAGTCTATTCAGCCCGTGGTCAATCAACTGGTGCTTGAAATTCCACAGCTTGCGGCTATGGGGCGTCGTATAGACAAGACCGATCCCGAGCAAAGAAGGCTGGAAAGACAATTTACCGAAAGAGTTCTTTTGTTGGGTTTGTTTATCAATTTGTTCGTGGTTCTGCTTATCGCCTACTTGTTCGTCAACCGCATCACTGCGCGCCTTGAAGTCTTAACGGAAAACACTTCGAGACTAAAAGGTGGACGGGAGCTAAAGCCACTGCTTGGTGGCGACGACGAGATTTCGAAAGTGGATGTTGTCTTTCACGATACTGCAGACGCGCTCAAACGAGAAATGGAAGTTTTAAAGGCTGGCGAAGCCAGAATCAGAGCTTTGATTGAAGACATTCCTGTCGGTGTCATTTTGCTTGATCCTAACGGTGCGATCGAGCTGATCAACACAAGTATCGAATCGAGTTTCAAATATTCAAGTCACCAACTGTTAGGTAAACGGCTACCTAAGTTGTTTGTTCCCGGACAAGCGGTTGTGGAGGGAGCACCACATGCTCAACCGGCGCAAGTTGCGTTTAAACATACTGTGGAACTGACTGGGTTAGATAGAGACGGGCGAGATCTGCCAGTTGAATTTATGTTGGCTGATATAGAGATGGCAGGCGAATCGAAAACATTGGCGATGGTCATGGATGCTACTGAAAAGCATCGCATCAAAAAAGTCCGGCAAGATTTTGTCTTTATGGTCCGGTCTGAACTGAAAGAACCTTTGACGAAAGTCTCCGCTTTTTTGCACAAATTCGGTGATGGATCGCTTGGGGCGATATCGGCTCAGGGAGCTGATACTACAAGGGCGATGCAACAAAATATCGAACGTCTGATTATTTTGCTCAACGACCTCTTCGATTTGGAAAAATTGGAAGCTGGAAAAATCGACATCGATCCTGCAACCGTTCAATTAAGTGACATCATCAGCCGTTCTATCAGTGCGGTTGAGATGTTTGCGCAAAAATATGATGTGCAACTGGAAGTCAGCGAGTGCGATTTGGAAGTATACGCTGACGCCAACCGCATCGTGCAGGTCCTGGTAAATCTTTTGTCCAACGCCATCAAGTTTTCACCGACCAAAGGAATTGTATCTTTGACAGTGAAACAGACATCAACTGATGTTGAAATTGGAATCGTAGACAGTGGTCCTGGAATACCGCCTTCACAAGCTCAGGCAATCTTCGAAGCGTATCGACAGGTGGAAGGTGAGGGTGCCGTTAAAAAAGGTGGAACCGGGCTGGGTTTGACAATATCGAAATCAATTGTTGAAGCGCATGGCGGAAAAATTGGTGTTACCAGCGAAGTTGGCAAAGGAAGTAAATTTTGGATTTTACTGCCAATCAATAAGATGGAGAAAGAGTGAGGAGTTTCTTCAGCAAATTGAGTTCTAAAGGACTGTTCTTGGTATCACTCTTGTTGTTATTGGAACTGTCGTTTGTGGCTTGTTATGCATGGCTTTTGAACAAAGCTGAAGCGGATTCTACCAGGCAACAAAAAGCGAAAGAAGTCATAGCGAAAGCAGACGATCTTTTGAAAACCCTCGTAGCCGCCGGAACCAATTGTCAACTTTATGTTTTTCATCGCGCTGAACACCCTGAGTGTCTGAGCAAATACGAAGAGGCGATGCGTGAAATTCCGGTGAAATTTGCCTGGCTGAAAGAGCAACTTAGTTCCGATCCCGAACAACTGAGTTTGTTTGAGAAAATTGAAGCAAACAGCATTCCTGCCCTGGATATTTTGTCAAAGATGAAGCATGTGGCCGATACAGAGCCACCACTTGTGACGTTTAAATTTGCCATCAAATATAAAGCTAAGGTGCAAGGACGCATGGAGATTTTGGCTCAAGATCTAATGCGATTTCTCAATAGTGAGAAGCAGATTGAATTTGGCGATCCTGGTGCTTCCAGGTTGCAGCGCGATGGTTTACGTGGGCTTTTAATGAGTGGCGTTGCACTGAACGTGATCGCGGCAATTTTGCTGGCTCTGTTCTTTGTCAAAAGTATAACTTCGCGCCTCGCTGTTGTCGTCGACAACTCCGATCGATTGCGAAAACGGTTGCCCTTGCTTCCGCCTCTATCAGGCACAGACGAGATTGCTTTGTTAGATAGAGCCTTTCACGAAATGTCCAATTCCTTGCGCGGTGAGGAAGATTTGGTGCGAGCGAGCGAGCAGCAAATTCGCGCTATTATCGACCAGATGCCAATCGGCCTTATGATCATCGTCGACGAGCAAACAATCGAATATGCCAATCCCAGTTTGTCAAAATTATTGAATTACGGTGCCAACGATGCGCTGGTGGGTACGAATCTGTCGACTTACTTCCGCACCACTGGCTCTAATGCAGCTCCGCTCACGGGTACGTCTAGGATCCGGAGCGCTGTCGAGCTGGTCGCGTGCAAGAAGGATAAAAGCGAATTGACTGTGGAATTCTCCGTAGTCGATGTGTCTTTGGGCGACTTAGTGAGACGTCTAGCAATTGTCATCGATGTAAGCGAAAAGCACGAAGTTGAGAAATTGCGACAAGCATTCGTGGCCATGGTCAGCCACGATTTGCGAACACCTCTCACCTCGGTGGCCGGTTTCCTACAACTTTTGCCCATGGGAGTCTATGGAACGATTGAAAGCACAGCGATCAAGCAGGCCGCAAATGCTGAAAGTCACGTCGAACAATTGATTATGCTTATCAATGACTTGCTCGATTTGGAAAAACTGGAAGCAGGCAAATTGGAGATGGCGAGGGTAAGCATCTTTTTGGAAGACGTAATTGATGAAGCTATTGATTCGGTTTACGCCCTGGCGGAAGTGCAGAATGTCGCCGTCATGTTTGAAGGATGTGAGGTCGGCGTCGTGGCCGACAGCGAACGCTTGAAACAAGCTATCTCTAAAATGTTGGTTTGTCTGCTGCGACTCTGCCAGACTGGCGAGACAATCGATGTTGTAGTTGAACCCGCGTCTGACAGAGCTGTGAATATCTGTTTAAGGGCTCGCAATCTCTCTATTCCTGATGAAAAGTTGCAGCATATTTTTGAACCATTTCAGCATTTAGACCTTCCGACAAGTCACGGTTCGCTCGGTTTAGGGCTGACTTTATCGCGTGCCATTGCTTCTCAGCATGGTGGCGCATGCGGTGCTAGTGTAGCTGCGAATGGAGGCACTTCTTTGTGGTTGCAACTTCCACAAGCGAGAGATGATTAGTCGGTCTACGGCTCGCAATCTACGTTTTTTAGTCGTTTTTGGATTTCCTGTTCGATCTCTTCAGCGCTAATCTTGTTAGCCAACATCGTTTCTTCACAGAGCTGGCGCCATTTTGCACCGGTTAACCCAATGCGAACGATAACTTCAAAAATTTGATCTCGCGTTAACGAACCATCTGCTGGAATTACTTCCTTTGGTTTTGACGTTTCAACGTTAGCCGGCTCAGGTTGCTTCTTTTCCTTTTCGGCGGACGACTGCTTGTATTGGTCAATTGCCTTTTCAATTTCCGCACGCACTCTTTCCATGAAATCATGCTGCGCATCTTCGAATGAATCTTGGTGTTCGACTGTTCTAGCCGTCATGCAGAAAGCTACGTCTACATCGTACATGCCACCTAGATTCGCACATAGATTCAAGGAGAGGTGAGCAGCCAATCGCGGAGCGTCATCGCGCTGGCGGGCTTTGTCAAATGGCAACCACCAGTTATCGTCTAGTGCTTTCACTTCGTAGAGGTAAAGACACTTGCTTGTGCACATATCGCACGCCGCCATTGGACCCATGTCGCGGCTGAGCAGTTTGACCAGTCGCTTTTTCCAGGCTTTGAGCACTGAGATGTCGAGTGATCGGTTGTAATCTCCGGGAATGAAGCCAGGGGCGATCAGACCGAACCAATCAGTTTGTGCCTCTTCTCGCTCTTCATCGCTCCAGGCGTAATCGAGCGCTTTTTCTTTGAAATACTTCTCGGTGGCCAGGCTGAGCGAACACCAGACCGTTTTTATCATTGAAGCTTGAGGCGCTAGAGATTGCACCTCATTGACTATGGCAGAGCGCGCATGCACCAGTTGAGTGGGGTCGAGCATGGTTTTCAGGAAGTATGAGACGAACGTCCGATAGAAACGACGATCGTTGACGATTTTGCTCGCCAGTTCGTAGACTCCAGGGTCGAACGCCGCTGGATAGTACTTGTAGCCGGCACAAGAATGCACATTCTCACTCATGACCCTATTTTAGCTTTGCAGGGGGTGGTTTTGGGCCTAATGCTGCGAAATGGTGAGTTTACTATTGGTCGTAAATGGGAGCGCGGACTGAATATGCAGGGTCGCGCTGTCAATCGGTCGTATTTCTTCTCCGCCTTGACATTTGTCTTAGCGGCGGTGGATCAAATTGCAAATGCGAAGGTTGCTCGATTAGTACCCTGGATGGCACCAATGGCAGTGTCATTTTTTGTAACTTATATCGGCAGCTCGGCAGTTTCATGTAAGTAGCCAATCGGCGCCAAAAATCAATAGTTACTAATCGCTCCCTTAGTATCCAGAGGCGGTTTTGAGAAAATAATGTGGGTTAATGCCGGCAACGTGACTACCCTAGCCTTTTACCATGCCAGAATATGCTTTTTTAGGGGTCAAACGGTTAATCAATGAAATCCAAAATATTCCCGTTCTTTCTCGCAGTAGGTTGCACGTTTATGGTCAGTTCATCCAGTCTACCTGCGCAAGCGGCAGCGCTCGAATTCCCCGCCGCCAGTCCATCTAGCACGCTCAAACAGCGTGTTGGTTTGACTGACATCGAAGTTGTTTATTCGCGTCCAGGTGTCAAGAATCGTGAGATTTTTGGCAATGTCGTTCCTTACGGAAAGGTATGGCGCACAGGCGCCAACGCCGCCACCAAGCTTGTTTTCAGCACACCAGTTAAATTGAACGGCACTGAAGTTCCAGCTGGAACTTACGCGCTTATGACAATTCCTGGCAAAGACGAATGGACAATCATCATCAACAAGGGCTCCGAGCAGTGGGGCGCTTACAAGTACGATGAGAAAAATGACGTCGCTCGATTTAAAGCTAAGCCAGTCAAGATGAGCTCGAAAGCGGAGAATTTCACAATTGAGTTCAATCCGGTCAAAGAAGATTCAGCTGATTTGAATTTGGCTTGGTCCGATGTCAAAGTGCCGATCGAAGTGAAAGTTGATTTCGTCGACAAGTTGCATGAGGAAATTGAAAAAGTAATGGCTTCAGACGAAGCGAAGAAACCTTATTTCCAAGCTGCGGCGTTCTATTACAACCACGGTTTTGATTTGAAGAAAGCAAAAGAGTGGGTAGATAAAGCCATCGCTGAACGCGATGCATTCTTCATCGTTTATTTGAAAGCTCAAATTCTTGCCAAAGAAGGTGACAAAGCTGGCGCAATTGCTGCCGCAGAACACTCGAAAGAATTGGCTCAGAAAGCAGATGATGGTGCATACATCAGAATGAACGACGAGTTGCTCAAGACCCTGAAGTAGTGAGAATCGTCGGTGTCAAATTTAGCTGGTTGCGCTACACAACACTGCATCTCGCGATTGTGTTCGCGCTGCTTTGCGTTGCGTTGTTCACTTCCAATTCTGTGTTGGGAGTAGAAATGAAATCTGATTCAACGCATGCAGTTAAGGCGGATTCGTCACTGGCGATTTTGCATGACTTAGAAAGTTTCCGTCAGTTGGGAAGCGCGTTGTACATCGCCGCGCATCCCGACGACGAGAACACTGAGTTGCTCGCTTATCTCGCGCGTGGTCGCATGTATCGCACGGCGTACATGTCATTGACTCGCGGTGATGGCGGTCAAAATTTACTGGGTCCTGAGTTTGGTGAAAAGCTGGGAGTGTCTCGCACGCAAGAACTTTTAGCGGCGAGGAAGATTGATGGTGCGCATCAATATTTTTCGCGGGCGATAGACTTCGGATTTTCGAAAGACTACAAAGAGACCTTAAACAATTGGGATCGGCAACAAGTCTTGTCTGATATTGTTCGGGTGATCAGGCAGTTCCATCCTGACGTGCTGATTACGCGCTTTGCACCGAGCCCTGGTGGAACGCACGGGCATCACACTGCTTCGACTGTGCTTGCGGTCGAAGCATTTAAGTTAGCGGGAGATGCGAAGGCATTTCCTGAGCAAGGGTTGGCACCGTGGCAGCCCAAGCGAATCTTCTGGAATGTATCGAAATGGCAGAAGGACAAATTCGACGGTAAAAACGTCACTAAGATTGTCACCGCCGGACAAGATTCTGTCACCGGTGAACCTTTTATGGAGCTGGCTGAGAGAAGCCGCGGCATGCACAAAACGCAGGGCTTCGACCTTTTCCGCATGGCTAACGCAAACGAGCCGCGTGAAGAGTCGTTTCAACTCTTAGATGGTCCAGCGCCTACGAATGATATTTTGGATGGCGTCGATACCACATGGAACCGTGTTCATGGCGGCGCTGAGATCGGTAAGGCTGCTGACGAAATCATCGCGCAATTCAAACGTGATGACGCAGCAGCCAGCGTGCCTGCTTTGTTGAAGCTGCGCACAAAGCTTGCCGCTCTAAGCGATCAGCATGATCCAGTAGTGGTCGAGAAGCGTGCTCAGCTCGATCATATTTTGCAAGAGTGTCTTGGACTCAAAGTCGAAACCACGATTACGAATTTTAGTGTGGTGCCTGGTGAGTCGGTCAATCTTCATCACTCTGCCACCGTGAAAGCAAATGTACCTGTGCGCTGGGTCGAAGTGCAATATCCTAATCTTCATAAGACTGAGACTAAAGATCTTTCGCTGAAGGTGACTGGGCCTACAGCTTGGGATTCTGTTGAAACTCTTCCCAAAACGGCACCGTTGTCTCAACCTTATTGGTTGCGCGTGGAAGGCACACCTGGAATGGTGCACGTTGATGATGCGAGTTTGATCGGCACCGCCGAAAATTCCTCATCATTTCCTATAAACAATGTTTTTGAAATCGGCGGTCAAAAACTGATCGTCGCAGACGAACCCGTTCAACTCACTGAAGTCGCAGGGGTAAAAATTCGCCGCCGATTAGATGTTATTTCGCCAGTCTGGTTGCGCTTTATCTCTGATGTCGCTCTGCTTTTGCCGGGCGGTTCGCGCGACGTTGAAGTGGAAGTGACAGCAGCACGAGCGAACTCGACTGGCACGATCGAGTTGGAGGCACCAGCAAACTGGAAGATTTCTCCGTCCAAGCAATCGTTTCATCTGGCAAAGGCTGGGGAGCATGCCGCGTTCAAATTCAAAGTGACCGCACCTGAGCATGGTGGCACCGCGAAGCTGATAGCAACTGCTGTAATGAACGGTCATCGGTATCAAAACAAGCGTGAGGAAATCACCTATCCGCACATTCCGCCTCAATTGCTCCAACCAATTGCAAGCATGAAAGCAGTAAGTTTCGAGCTGGCGACAAGAGGTCACACCGTGGGTTATCTGCCAGGTGCCGGCGACAGTCTCGCTCTCAACATGCAAGAGATGGGCTACACCGTAAAGGTTCTGGACGACGCGCATTTGACCGCAGAGCACTTGCACGGTTTGGACGCGGTCATAATCGGCGTGCGTGCATTCAATGTTCGCGAACATCTAGAAAAGGAGTTGCAGACACTTTTTTCATACGTTGAAGATGGTGGCACTGTAATCGCTCAATACAATCTCTCTGACAAACTGAAAGCAGCGAAAATCGCGCCATACGATTTGCACCTATCGCGAGATCGTGTGACGGACGAAAAGGCAACCATCACGTTTTTGGAGCCTGAAAGCCCAGTCCTGAACAGTCCGAACCGAATAACAAAAGCGGATTTCGACGGTTGGGTGCAAGAGCGAGGACTGTACTTCCCTGACAAATGGGACGACCACTTCAAAGCAATAGTAGCCTGCAACGACCCAGGCGAAAAGCCAACACACGGGGCCTTGCTAGTGGCAAAGTTCGGCAAAGGCAATTTCGTATACACAGGATTGTCGTTCTTCCGCCAACTGCCAGCCGGAGTGCCAGGCGCCTACCGCCTCCTAGCCAACCTAATCGCCCTAGACAAATGAAAGAACAAGGCGACCTGAATAATGAACTAAGCGACCAAAGCAGAGGAGTCGCCCAAAATAAAGAAATCGGCGACGTGATCAACGGAGCGCCATCTTCCAAGACGGCTGGGGCCGCCGGTCTCCAGACCGGCTCTAACCCGGATCTATGCCCAAAAACAAACACCGAAACCGGACTCCCCTTCATACAAACCTGGAACACCGCCTACATATTCGTAGCCTGTACCTTCTGTCTATGGCTAGCACTGCTCATCTGTTTAACGGAGATGAGTGCATGAACTGGCTAGATTACGTAGTTTTGATCGGATCGATATTAGGCATCGCAGGCTACGGAATTTGGCAAACAAGATTCAGAACAAATTTGCATGATTATCTAAAAGGCACCGGTCACACCCCCTGGTTTGCCATCGGAATATCAGTGATGGCAACACAAGCAAGTGCCATCACTTTTCTGTCGACACCTGGGCAGGGCTATCTGGGCGGACTGAGCTTCATTCAAGTTTACTTCGGTGTTCCCATTGCATTGATTATCATCGCCATGTTTTTCCTGCCGATGTTTCAAAAGTTAGACGTGTATACCGCCTATGAATATCTGGAAAAGCGATTCGACGGAAAAACGCGTTCGCTTGGCGCCGCACTGTTTTTGTTGCAACGAGGTCTCGGCGCCGGTTTGACAATTTACGCTCCTGCAATCGTTATGACCACAGTATTCGGATGGCCGCTCAACGCCACCATCATTAGTGCCGGACTACTGGTCATCGTTTACACCGTAATCGGCGGAAGTGATGCTGTAACAGTGACGCAGAAATACCAGATGGCGATTATCTTCGCTGGCATGGTAACGGCTACGTGGCTGCTGATTTCAAAGCTTCCACCAAATCTCGAATTCGGTGACACTCTGAAATTAGCGGGCGGTTTTCATAAAATGAATGCCGTAAATTTCTCCACAAGTCTCAACCAGCGTTACACATTTTGGTCAGGGCTTTTCGGTGGAACATTTCTGATGCTTTCGTATTTCGGCACGGATCAGTCTCAGGTACAGCGATACATCTCCGGTTCGTCCCTGCGTGAAAGCCGCTTGGGACTGCTATTCAATGCAGTTTTCAAAATCCCGATGCAGTTTTGTATTTTACTTATTGGTGTGCTGATTTTTGTCTTTTATCAATTCCAACCGCCGCCGATGTTTTTTGATGCAGCGTCGCGACAGTATATTGAAAGTCACAGATCTGACGCCAAACTTAGCGCCTACGAAAGTGATTTCAACAACACACAAAGTGAAGTGCGCAAGTATCTGGAAAACTGGCTTGACGCCCGACACAAGGGCGATAAGTCGTCTGCCGACTCATCTTTTGTCGCTGCTGCTCTGGCTGATGAGCGAGGTGAAAAAATCCGGTTGGCTGCTTCGAAAGAGTTAGCGATCAGAAATCCTGATGCCAAGGCTAACGATGCCGACTACGTGTTCATCACATTCATTCTGCAAGAGCTTCCGCACGGCGTAATCGGACTGTTAGTCGCCGCATTCTTTGCCGCAGCTCTCTCTTCAAAAGCCGCTGAACTGAACGCACTTGGCACAAGTACAACGATCGATTTCTATCGACGCCTGATGAAGCGTGATGCAACTGATGCAGACTGTTTGACTGCCACCAAATGGTTCACGGCGCTGTGGGGCGCCATCGCCATCACTGTCGCTCTCTACGCTCGCCTGGCTGAGAATCTGATTCAAGCAGTGAACATTTTGGGCTCTATCTTTTACGGCGTAATGCTCGGACTTTTCCTTGTCGCATTTTTCATTCGGCGAGTGGAGGGCAATGCAATTTTCTGGGGAGCACTGGTCGCGCAAATACTTGTTTTCATTCTTTATTTCACGCTGTCGATTTCTTATCTGTGGTATCCGCTGATTGGCTGCGCCGCTTGCGTGCTCTTCAGCCTTCTCCTTCAAACAATCATGGGCAATAAACAGGGAACAATCAAAGGATACGCGTCATGACTTCACCGATTATCTGTTTTGGTCAACAGCCTTGTGGTTTCTTTCCGAAACGATTTCTTGTCTCCAAGTTTCAAACTGCGCGACGTTTGCAAAGCGAAATTGGCGGAGAGATCGTGTTCTTTTATCACGATAGCGATCACGACCCGCGTGAGACGAGAACGACATTACGTCATCGCAAGACGAACGAGCCGGCTCAACTCAATTTTGTTTTCGACAATAAATGGCAGCGTAAATTCTCGCCGCTTTATCTGAAAAGAATTCCAGCGGGCTGGCAAGATAAGACGATTTTGCAGTTGCCGAATTATATCGATCATCCCTTGATCAACATCTTCAAAGCCGTGGCTGCGACCAATGTTGCCGATTTCTGTTTGCAGATGTACCGAGACATGGGATTGATCGATGGAATGAAAATCGTTCGCTCCAGTGACCCGGAAGTGCGCCGCACCGCCTGCGATATCGATGACTATTTCGTTGATGTTCCTTATGAAGGAGAGATTGTGCGGGCTCGACATTCCAACGGCGAGTTCAAACTGCATGAAGGTGGAGACGCTTACGTCGACGTGCCGCCAACGACTTTTTCGAAGGAGCAAATCAGCCCTGCTCGTGATAGCCGTTTGCGCTGGATGCAATCGATCGTGCATTGCACGCATTACATCGCTGGATTGGGTGAGCAAGAGTATTTAGTAAAATCTGAGGCACCGGAAATTACTTTCGTGACGCGCGAGGACATCGAACGGTCTGACGAAGCGTATACTGAGCTGACAACATGAGGTGCACGTAGATTACTGAGAATTTGTCACTGCTAATTTTTGGAGCGCATCCAGACGACATCGAGTTTGGTTGCGGTGGCGTAGTCGCTCGCGAAACACAATCTGGGCGAAGCGTTCACTTTGTTGTTGGCTCGTTGGGAGAAGCCGGCAGTAATGGAACCCCAGAGCAGCGGGCTGAAGAATCAACGGCAGCGGCGAAGTTGCTTGGAGCCTCGATCGAATTTATTGAACTAGACGGCGATTCGCATTTGGAAATTCGCTCAGCGCACGCATTGAGGTTGGCTTCCATCATTCGTCGCATGCGACCTGAAACGTTGTTGGCACCATCGTGTGTCGAGAATCAACATCCCGACCATTCGCGCTTGGGACAATTAGTGCGAGATGCTGCTCGTCTGGCTCGTTACGGTGGGCTGAAAGAGCTTTCGGATCACAAGACGCACGCCGTGAAGCAGTTGTTTTTCTATGCCGTAACGCCTGATGGAGAGCCTCGCGATATTCCGCCTGTCTTGATCGATATTTCTGCTCCAGAAGTCGTTTCCGCGTGGACTGCTGCGATGAATGCCCATCGCTCGCAAGCTGCCACTCGTAACTATGTTGACTTGCAGTTGACGCGGGCGAAGTTGTTTGGTGCGCGCGCTGGTGTCGAGTATGCCATGGCTGTTTATCCAAATGATCCAATGGTTTTTGATTCGCTTGCTGACGCAGGCAGAGGAGCGCGACGCTTTTAGTGAGCTTTGAGAATCCCATGCGAATTGGTATCACATGCTATCCATCAGTCGGCGGCAGTGGAATCATCGCGACGACTCTGGGCATTGAGCTCGCCAGGCGCGGGCACGAGGTGCACTTTATCAGCTACGAGCGTCCGTTCAGGCTGCCCACAGATGAACCGCGCATCAAATTTCATCAAGTGCAAGTGAATGACTATGGGCTGTTCAAATATCCCGACTACACGTTGCCTTTGTCGGTAAAGATGGCTGAGGTGAGCCAGGAATTTCATCTGGATGTTTTGCACGTGCATTACGCTGTTCCGCATGCGACAGCCGCGATACTTTCTCGATGTATGGTGCCTGTCAGTTTGCAGCCGCGAATCGTCACGACTTTGCACGGTACTGATACTACTTTGCTCGGCAATGACCCCGGCTATGGACCGGCTATCCATCACGCTCTTAGTCAGTCGAACGGCGTCACCGCAGTCTCTGAATTTTTGAAGCGAGAAACGCGACGAGTGCTTAGTTTCGAATGTCCGATGGAAGTGATCTACAACTTCTTCAAACCAGGCACTCCTACAAAATCGCGCGAGGAAATGCGACGCGAGTTAGGCATACGCGATGACGAGGCGATGATCTTGCATTCCTCCAATCTGCGCCCGCTCAAAAGAATCGATCTGTTACTCGAAACAGCGGCGCGTATTCGCCCTCGCGAATCGTTCAAATTAGTTATTCTCGCGGGAGGAAGTTTTGCACCTTTCGTAGACGAAGTAAAACGACTGGGCATCGAAGACCGCGTAATAGTGCGCGAAAACGTCCTGGACATCGAAGACTACCTACATGCCGCCGATCTCGGTCTGATCACATCTGACACTGAAAGCTTCTGCATGAGCATTCTAGAGGCGATGTTCTTCGAAGTTCCAAGTGTGGCAACGAACGTGGGCGGAATTCCAGAAGTAGTAGAAAACGGAGTCACGGGTTTAATCGTGCCACCTGGCGATGCAGCGCAATTGACCAGCGCAGTAGAAAAGCTAATCCAGGACCCCACTCTACGAAAATCCCTGGGTAAAGCAGCAAAGCACCAGGCCCAAGCAAGGTTTTCGGCCGAGCAAATCATCCCCCGCTACGAACAACTTTATCGTTCGGTAAGAGCCGAAGTAGTCCCCTGTTGAATGGGAGTGCGGCTTCAGCCGGCACGGGCCGCTGGTCTATCTGACCGGCGCAAGACGGCACGCCAGCTTCAGACCGGTAGGGACCGCCGGGAGGCGCTGCCATAGACCGGCGTACCAGCCCCCCCCGAACATTAAATGTGAAATTTCCCCTTTGTCTATGTCCAAAACCCCAAACCCTCGTATACACCCATTCACAGCAGAGGAAATCCCCCAAAGCTGGATGTCTAAAACAAACATCGATTTTATTGAGAATTTGGAGGAGTCGAATCATGGGTGAAGGTAAGATGGGAATGGAAATGGCAAACTCGACCACTTCGATGAACATCAGCGCGGCGATGGCGAGCAGTTTCATTTTCAACGCTGACAAAAGCGCTGCCAACTATTACCAGGGTAAGCCTGACCTTTACGACATGAACCGCGACATCACTGGTACCGTTGATGGTGCCGCTTTCGCAATCTTCGCACCAGCTGCTCGACGCATCGCAGCCAAGGCGAACAACTATTACAACCACAGTTACAACAACTCGCTGTAACCACAATCGCTTTATAGAGAGACTAGCTACTAACCGTTGTGAACTCTATCTCCGCCTTCGCGCTGAGCGATGGCAAGAAATTCGAGGGCGCGGTTCAACAAATCGTGCTCATCACGTGCGTGAGTAGGGAATGACACAACCCCTACGCTCGCAGTCACGTGCAAATGGCGCAGATCTTCGTTAATCTGAGTGCTTTTCACCTTGTCTCTAATTCTCTCGCCGACCACAATGGCTCTGGATGAGTAAGTCTCGGGGAAAATAATTGCAAGCTTGTCTGGGCTGCATCGCGCCGCCACATCTACGTCTCTGATGGCTGCACGACAAATATTCGCTGCCGAGCGCATTGTGTCATCGATGGCCAACTGCCCGTGAGCTTTGCCCACAGCGTCTAAGTTATCGATTGCCACGACCAAAAGTGATAGCGGGCGCTTATATCGCTTAGCGCGGCGCAGTTCATACTGCAGTTTTTTGCCAAAGGCGCGGGGATTGCAGAGGTCGGTCAGCTTATCGCGCAGACCAATGCGTTCAAATTCTTCGATCTTTTCTTCAGTCAGCGGATGGCGACTTTTATCTAGAATGTGCTGCTGCTTGGTTTCCTTGAACTTCTGCCGATTATGGCGCATGTCGAGGACCATTTTGGTAAACATGGATTCTCTGCCAAACAAGGCCCAGCCTTGGTCGATCATCTTCGGGTCGTATTTAGATTCGAACTGATCCATTTTTGTCCCCTAATTTCAGCCTGACGCTGCAACATTCGTGGTTCCGGCGGCTAAGTTTGATATTCCCAAGACGGGCCAGATTTGTCAATTCTCCCTGAGTTGGGGGCAAAATTGAACGCTTAGCAACCCGGGAATCCCATTTATTTGTACTTTTGGGATTTAATCATATGTATGTGCCAAGACTTGGTTCGGTATTTGAACTCAGATACGTATGGTTGGTGGGCCGAACACTATCGATAAGGCTCAAAACTTCCGGACGTGCCAAATGAAATCATTCGTACTTCGTTGGTCACCTGTGTTGTCCTTTACAGCATGAACATTGCAGCCTTCGCGGCTGATTTAGATAAAGTGCTGTTTGATGCCGTGGAACAACGAAATCGTCCACCAACTGTTAAAAAAACGGCGCGACTTGGTCGAACTGGAGTCGAGTATGCGAAACCGAGACCGAAGATAGAAAGTGTTAAAGTTGAAAGCCCTGAGCCGAAAACGGCATGGGACGAGTGGCATCATCGCGTCGCGTACCAAGTGTACAGTGTCGGCTGACGCTGAGTTCAAAGACACTAAACATCTGAAGGCTACGGCATCATATGTAGTGGCAAAGGATGGTCGTATAGTCGAAGCGCGCATAACAAAAACAAGTCGGAATGCCCGGTTCGATACTATTGTTCTCACTGCAATCAATTCTCTAGATGGCCAATTTATGGTCCCTGACGTTCGGAGGTGAAGACAACCTCAGAGTCGTAATAGTCGCGACAGAGGTTCTCAACCAGTTAGCGCCAACAAATCAAGCCATCTGGATAAATGTTTGGAATCGAGATCTTCTCTACTTTTCCTGAGTCTGATTGAATCGACCAGTTATATAAAATGTCATCAGAAAACGGAGGTTCTTCGTTATCGCTTTTTTCCTCATCGGCAAAGAAATCAAAGACTTCTTTGTACTTTACCGCTTCCGGCATCAATGCAATTTTACCTACCATAGCCAGACCATCCAGCATCTCATCAGTGATAATGCCAATAAGCTCGCTACCGTGAAACAGTTTTAGCATGTTATTCGCTATGCCCAATATATCGCTTTGGTACTGTACCTCTCACCAACAACTTGTTGCCGAATTTTATAATCTCCGAACTCATTGTTCGCTCCCTTCCATTGTTCATTCAAGAATGCCCCGTAGATTAGCAGATAAACGATTTGTTGGATTCTAAAGTCAACATGAAAATAGAACCAATCGATATCAAACGGATGTGAGAGGCGACCATAGGGTGTACTCGCAGTGCTGCACTTAATATAGTGGCGGACTGCTGCTCAATGTCAAGCGGCTGTCTGCCGCTTGCCTGCGTGATCGGAGCTGCTTGGGTCTACCACGTTGCTATTAAAAACTCTCCGACGCAGAATTAACTTCGACTTCGGAGAGTAATGAATGTGCCACCACCAATGGTGGTAAATTGTTTAAGCTAACACTTTTTTCGCATGCGGCGTCCCCAAATAAGGAAACTCCGATAAGACATCGGTATGCGGCGAAAGTCCGTCTGGCGGAATTTCGCCTTTCGATAAGAAAGACAACCGAGCGTTGATTACATCATCCTTCGTTGTTCGCCCATTGGGATATTCAGCCGGTTTCGACGGATCGAAACTGAGCATGTCGGGCAAAATTCCAGCTTCATTAATCGCCGCAATCGATTCTTCGCGTGTGTAATCACCAGTGTGACCCATCAAGTGAATAAACAGTTCGAGCCAGCGCTTATAGTCATTGACTGGTTCGCTTGCATTGTATTCCTCTTTCGTATCGTCAGTGTTGAAGAAACTGCTTACTGATGGATGTCCGGCGCGATCGACGTGCAGCAATTTGCCGTCTTTTCTCACGCTGCATCGTCCCCAAATGCGTATCATCGGATTCGCTTGCAACTCGCTGGTCGGCAACTCGATAGCCATTGAGAAAACGTTGGCTTCTGTGTTCGAATCGACACCAGTCCAGGGTTGTTTGCCTGCTTCGTAGTGCAATGCAGTGAAATTCTTCTTGCCAGAAATGTCGTACAGATTTTTGATTCCATCAAAATCGAAGAAAAAAGCATCGCTGCGAGAACCTGCAAAGAATGTGTAATCTCCCGCTTTTACGATGTTCGGTGTCGGTCCGAATGAACATTCAGCATCAGACACAACTTTTGTTCCGACGGCTTCAACAGAGCGCGCTTCTTCGCCCTTGGCTACAAACACGCTGAACGTCTGCTTTCCATTTTTGGGTTCAGAGTAAACAAAGCTGAACGAGATGTCGTTGAGCAGATCGCCGTTGTTGTCTATTGCCAACCTGTAGATGGCATCAGGATGGAGCGCATCTGCTTGAGGATTCGCATTGAGAATTAAAACTGTTCTTGTCGGATCTTTTGGCGACTGGAATGCGTAAAGATCGCAGAGGTCGAGTCGCTGATCGCCAAGTGGTGGACCTAAGCTAAGTCCTGTAAAGTGGTTGGACATTCTGTCTCCTCGTTTGTGTTTGCGCGAACTGCCAGTCGAAAGATTATGGTGTACGGTGGCTAACAAATCTATCGCAAAAGTTTAGAACAGACTTGGGAATAATGTGGTTAAGTTTTGCCGCGGATTTTGCCATGAAGAAATTCTCTCTAAAACCACCTCCTATTGGCGTACAGATAGTGCTGGGCACCTTGGGTTTGGTAGTGACCTGGTGGCTAATAATTCCGAAACCCAATATAGATGAGCTCAGAGAAGGGCATTCCATGATCTGCCCGAAATGATTCGACTTTGGCGCCTATTCCGTTGCCAGACACCGACAGCAAATGACTGCTAGTCTCTGGCTGCGTATAAGTTGGCAACGGTGTAAATCTGGCGTTCCTCTGCCGCAAGTTGTTCTTCCTCGACATGGAAGACCGGGATGAGAATCCGAATGTATTCAGGACCTTCGAAGTCGTCAACGTCTTTCCATCCATCTGGTAACAATGGCGATTTCAAAATACGAATTTTGAGGATAGGACCACCAGCTCTCGGGCGAAATGCCGGATAACCAAGCGTTGCTCCCCACCCCGTTTGTTGTAGGTCGCCTTCGATGAATCCATCGGTCCAATCGCCCCCGAGCGGTTCTACGATGTGATAGTTCTGCCGTCCTGGAGCAAGTGTGCCGTAAACCGCCAGCGTACTGTTAGTGCCGAAAATCGCATCTAATTCTCTTTCTGCGTCTGAAATATCTTGTGGACTCGTTGCATTTTTTCGTCTCTCGTTTTCTGCTGCGATGAGAGGTGTCAATTCTGCTAACGACATCTTGTCTCTAATCATTTCGATTCAGCTTCTCCAAAATTTGCTCCACCGTCTTCAAATCCTTCATCAATTCTACTTGCGCGTTGCTCTGCTGCACTTCAGATTTCGCTTTGGTTTGCGCAGCGCGATCCATTACTGCTGAAATTTCTGAGATGCATTCGTTTGTTTCGTTGCGGAATTCGCGCAGGAAAAGTTGGGCGCTTTTTTCAATGCGCTCTTGCATGTCTGCTCGCAGCCGTCCGGCGTTGCGCCGCATTTCGTCTCGCACAGCATCGACAAATTTGTCTTTGATGATGTTTTTTGCCAGGAAATCGGGCAACAAGAGAGGCATCATCTGCATGGAAAGTGTAAATGGATTTTCTACCGCGAAGTAGTGACTACTCTTCTTCGACAGCGACTCAACCTCGAATGATTTCTTGAACTCGATTTCGAAGAGTTTGTGAGTGACTGCATTGATTTCTTCGACTATTGAATTTGCGACTTTGGCGAAACGTGCTGTGATTTCGTTTAACTGCCGTGAGACAAGTTCTTCCTCAGTGACACGCCAGTTGGCAAAGGCTGCTGCTATTTCGTTGCGCAGTTTGGTCTGCAACGCCTCTATCAATGAGTCTTTGGATAAATTTTGATGCGCTGTAAATTCGTCGTTGATGGCAATTTTAATTTGCTCGATGTTTTTTTCGACAAGTGGATAGAGGTCGGTTTCAATTGACTTCACTAATCGGCGAGTTTCACCGAGCACTATATGTTCCACGTCGTTTTGTTGATCGACGATATTTTTTTGGCATTCCTCGAAAACCTTGATTCCGTGCTGTAAAGTCTCGGTTGGCAATTTTGTTGTCTTGATTTCCAGCTCAAGTAATTGTTTCGCTTCAATTGCTAATCGTTGGATTTTGTCTTTTACGCTTTCGACAAAAATCTTTCCTTTTTCGTTTGAGAGAAATACAAATATTTCCTTTTCCAACTTTTGGAAGTCAGCGTCTTCCTGCTTTTCTAGTTTGCAGGAAAGCGCATGCCTTGCCGAAATTGGAAATACGACTGGAATATTTCCTAGTTGCTCGGTTAAGCTGCGCGTCAGAAATTCAAGGGTTTCTTTGCGTTCGTCTTCCGTGAGAATATCGATTTTGTTTTGGACAAAGAAGAATTTTTCAACCCATTCTTTTGCGTCGCTCAGAAATTTCAATTCATTTATGCTGGCCGGTTGATCCGCTGAGAGTACAAATAAGGCGGCGTCTGCTTCGGGCAAGAAGCTGTAGGTTGTTTCAGTGTTGTGCACATTCACTGATCCAGTGCCGGGAGTGTCGACGATTCTCACACTTTCTTTCAGTAATGGTGATGGATAACGCACTTCGACTAGATCAACTCCAAAGGTGTTTTTCGGATTGCCTCGTTCGGTTACGTATTTTGCTAGTTCGGAGATCTCTAGTTCATCGCGCTTTCCGTCCAGGTATAAGACAGAGATGTGTGGACTCTCGCCGTGGAGAATTACTGTTGTTATGCTTGTGAGTGGTATCACTCCAGTCGGTAAGACGTTTGCACCTAGCAGGGCGTTGACCAGGGTGGATTTTCCGCGTTTGAATTCACCTAGTATTACTAGATTGAATGCGTAGGATTCGAGCTTATTTTGTAGGGCTGTGGCAGACTTTTGTAGGCGTGGATTGGTTTCTACGATTTTTAGCTTTGATAGAGCGATCAGGTATTGAGCTATTTGTTGTTTGCGTTCTGCGAAAGTGTCTAGACTTGACGGGGTTGTTATGGTGTCTGACACAGTTTTTCCCTGATAGCTGAGTTGATCGCCGGTCAATAGACCGGCGTCCCTTGCCGGCTTAAGCCGGCGCTCCATGTCGCTGTTTAGTTGGCTTCGTCTCATTTTAAACGAAAAGGACGGGGTCAACACCCCGTCCTTTATGATGCATTTCGGTCTAAAACCTACCAGCTTCCGCGACGCGGTGCAGCTTCTCTAGGCTTTGATTCGTTGACAACGATTTGACGTCCATCGAGTGATTGACCGTTGAATTCTTTAACAGCTGCGTCAGCCATTTCTTTTGTTTCCATTTCAACGAATCCAAATCCACGCTTTCTGCCTGTTTCACGATCGGTTGGGATCGCTACTGAAACCACAGTGCCGCTCTTGGAAAATGTTTCTTCCAATTCTGCTTCAGTGGTTTTGAATGAAAGGTTGCCTACAAATAGTTTCGTGTTAGTCATATGTTCAAATATCCAGTTAAGGTTGACAGCGCCCAGAGAACTCAGAAATTGGCGCTGAGGGTGTAAGCCCCGCGTAAGTATGGCAGATTTAATGCCTGAGAATGCTTGCCAGGTCTTAAATTTCGATAAAGGCTTGATTTCCGTGGCTACTTTTTCGGCTCAGCTGGCTTGAATGTGCCGGCGGCTGAAACGGTCAACTGGTTGACCTGGAAGTACTTTCTAATCGCCGCGTTGACCTCGTCAATCGTGACGGAGTTCAGCAGTTTGGAATAATCATCCATATACTTGGCGCCGACGCCCAGCATCTCGTAGCCGCAAAGCCTGTTGGCGATTTGCTTGGCGGAACGCATACCCACATAGAATGCACCGGATAAATGCGACTTCTCGATGGCGAGTTCTCGCGCTGTGATACCACCTTTGACGTACTCGTTGAGGAGCTTGTTCACGATACTGACGGTCTTGCTGTAGTTTTCTGGATTGACCGAAAAGCCGATAGCCCAGGGTGCGTACTTCTCGGCGGGACTGGCGAGGTAGGAGCTGATGGAATAGGTCAGCCCATACTGGTCTCGAACGGGACCCAGTCGGCAAGCGAAGCTGTCATAGCCGAACGCTGCATTGCCTAGATTTGTGGCTGGGTAATCTTTGGTCTGGATGCTTACTGGAATAGGATGACCCATAATCACATCTACGTTTGCTTTGTCTGGCAACGGAGTTTTCAAAGTCATGGCTTTGTTGGGCAAGAGTTGCGTTTCGGAAAGCTCGATTGGTTGACGTTTTCCGCCAGACCAATCTTGGAACTGTTTTGTGATTACAGCGATGGCATCATCTGGATTTATGTCGCCGACGACTGTCAGAACCGTGTTGGCTGGAATGTAATGTGCCTCGTGGAATGCACGAAGATCTTTTACATCCATTTTGCCTAATTCGGCAATTTGATCTTCGAATGGCTTGTCGCAGTAGACGCTTTCAGGCTTGTAGATAGCGTGTGTGAAGGCATTCCAGCTTTGATCGCTGGTGCTGGAAATGCGATCTTTCAAGATGCTGTGCTTTTGCTTTTTGGTCTTTGACAGCTCACTGCTGGAGAATTTTGGTTTGCGAAGGCAGTCGGATGCCATTGCCATTAGTGATGGAAAGTCTTCTGTTATCACTTCAGAATCGAAAGATACCCAGAAGTCGTCTTCGCCGAATGCCAGATTGGCACCCATTTCTTCCAATCGTTTCGCAAGCCCTTCTTTCGAATATGACGCCGAACCTTTCGTCAACATATCTGCGACGAATTCAGGAACTTGAGTTTGTTGCATATCTCTGAAATATGATCCGGCTTGAATTTTTCCTGACACTGCAACAGTACCAGTGCCTGGAATCGGCATCACTGCTATGGTTAAGCCGTTTGGCAAAACGACCTTTTTGACTCTGCTGGCAAAGTTCGATGGAGTAGCCGAAGTTGTCGACGCGAGGCGCGCTTTTATCGCCGCATCACCGGTCACCGCTGGTGGTTCTACATCGGGTCCACCATTCTCTGGCGGTGCTTCCGCAACGGCTTCAGGAGCCACTGCTGTCTTTGGAAGATAATATCCAACAGTGCGATTGTCTTCGCCAAAATATTTGTTAGCGACTCGCATGATGTCTGCTTGCGTCACTCCCTCGATTTTGCTTGAGAACGTCAGCCACCATTTCAGATCTGCTGTCGCGATTGTCTCTGTTAGCTGGTCAGCCAGTCCGATGGGATCAGACAGTTCAAGCTTCAGACGTTTGACGATTGATTGTTTGGCACGATTCAATTCGTCCATTGGTACTGGTTCGGTTTTGAGTCGGTCGATTTCTTTGATCGATTCTTTCTCGACTTTTTCCAAAGCAACGCTTGGAGCCGCTGCGGCAGTCACGCAAAACAAGCCTGGGTCGTGCATCTCATAATTGGAAGTACTGACGTCAGAGGCAAGCGATGAATCGATCAATCGTTTATAAAGACGACTGGAACGCTTACTTTCATCACCGAGCAAGCTCTCAATTATCGTCAGTGCGAATTGATCTTTATCGAGCGCGCGCGGCGAGTGATAAGCAATCATCAGCTTCGGAGATTCGCTTCCACGCCTGACAATGTAGCGGCGCTCGCCTTCTTGCGGAGGTTCAGTTGTATAAACTTTCGGATACGGTTTCGGTGCTTTTGGAATTGAGCCGAAATATTTTTGAATCAGCGCCAACGTTGGTTCAGTTTTGAAATCGCCAACCAGGATGAGACTGGCATTGTTCGGCCAGTAAAAGTCTTTGTAGAATTGGCGCAGGCGCTCGATTGGCACTCCTTCAACATCAGACCTCCAGCCGATAACTGGATGATGATATGGATGCTCTTTGAAGGCAGCCGAAAACGTATTGTTCTCCAGAAGTTCGCGTGGATCATCTTCGCCACGCTCTAGTTCGTTGCGCACGACAGTCATTTCTGATGCGCGATCGGTCGGGCGCAAGAGAAGATGCTGCATTCGGTCTGATTCTATTTCCAGCGTCAGCGGAAGGCTTTTCGCGGGTACGATTTCGAAATAATTTGTTCTGTCTTGCGAAGTGGTGGCATTGTTATATCCACCCAGTGGTTTGAGCAGGTCGTCAAAACCTGTTTTTTTCAGAGGATCGTGTTCTTTGGTTCCCTTGAACATCATGTGCTCGAGGAAGTGAGTTGATCCCGTATATCCAACTGCCTCATTGCGGGAGCCGATGTGGTAGACCACCATCGTCGTCACGATTGGCGTTGCATGCCGCTCGCACAATATGACATCCAGCCCGTTCGACTTGAGCCGATATTGGTGAATGTTTTGTGGATTAGGTGTGTTCGGCGGCAGCTTAATTTGTTCGAAGGCGCTGTTCGTCGTGGCTGTTGTCAAACTCTGTGCTGGAATAATCGAACAAACGAAAACTACCGCCGCCATTGCGACGATAGTCTTCATCATGTTCGGCAATCCAGTCTGGTTCCGCGTTCCTTTATTCAGAATCACGTAGGTTAACTCCGAATAGGTCAGGACGCATGACTACTTAGCATCTGTCGACGTCGTGTCAGTTGTAGTCGTCGTAGTTGTGGTTGTAGCTTTTGCTTTCTTGTGCGGAATCAATTTCTTCATGCTGTTACCTGCTCCGGTAACGATCTTTTTGGTTTCGCTTCCAACTTTTTTGATGCCTTTGCCAGTGTCTTTGACTACTGTTTCTGTGCCGTTCTTAACAGCATTTGCGCCCTTTTTTGCATCTTCGCCAACTGCGTCTGCACCGCGAACAACTACATTTTTCTTCTTTGTGGTTGTTGTCTTGGTTGTAGCGTCTGTTGTCGTTGTGGTTGTTGTGTCGTCAGCCATTGCTGCTGTCATTGACAATCCAGCGATAACTGCGAGCGTTAAAATTGCCGTCAGTTTCATGTTTGCTCCTTTTGAAATCGTGCCCGGACATTTTGTCAAATTTGTTCAGTTTCTTCTACAAATTGCCCTCGGTATAACATTGTATTCTTTACGGACTTTATTAGCTCTGAGGTCTGTTGACATGCGAAAAAATTCACGGCAAATACTCTTGCTCTTTACAGCGCTGTGTATGCCTGTTTTCTGCGGACCAGCAAGGGCTGCATCAGACGCGGATATCAAGGCGCAGACGGAAGCAGTTCAGATGCTTTCGGAATATCTCAAGATCGATACAACGAACCCTCCAGGCAACGAACGATTGGGGGCTGAATATCTGGCAGGTATACTGCGCAAGAACGGACTGGAAGCGGAAATATTCGACACCACTCCAAATCGATCTTGTGTCTATGCTCGCTTAAAAGGAACGGGCAAGAAAAAAGCAATTGTGTTACTGAATCACATCGATGTGGTGCCAGCTCGTGCAGAAGATTGGAAGTACCCTCCTTTCGGCGGCGAAATTCACAACGGAGAGTTGTGGGGGCGCGGCGCGCTCGACATGAAGGGAATGGGCATCATTGAGTTGGAAGCGATGCTGCGCCTCAAACGCTCAGGCGTGAAATTAGATCGCGACATAATTTTCCTGGCCACTCCTGATGAAGAAGTTGGTGGCGACAAAGGTGCTAAATGGTTCAAGGACAATAAAGCTGATCTTTTGAAAGATGCGGAATTTTTGCTCAACGAAGGATTTCACATCGACACAGACAAAGACGGCAAGATTCTTTACTGGGGTGTCAACGTAGCGGAGAAGTCGTTGTTGTGGCTGAAGGTAACCGCTAAAGGTGACGCCGGTCACGCCTCCATGCCGATTGCCGATTCTGCGCCGAACAGATTGGTGCGTGGATTAACACGGCTCATCGATGCTGCTCCAAATCCGATAATACTGCCGATGGTGCAAGAATATTTCGCCAAAATCAGTGTCAATGAAACCGGCAAAACAAAAGAAGCATATGCCGATGTCAAAAAAGCAATGGACAATCCAGAGTTGCGAGAGATCTTGCTGAAAGACAAGATGAAAGGCTCGATGCTCATCAACACTGTCTCTCTAACGGTTTTGAAGTCCGGATACAAGACCAACGTGATACCAGCCGAAGCATACGCAGAACTCGACTGCCGTCTATTACCTGGAACCGATCATGCAAAATTCGCAGAAGAAGTAAAAGCCAAACTAGCCGACCCATCGCTAGAAGTAACCGTAATCGAATCAGAGTTAGCGACGCCGTCGAGCCCTGACACCGAATTGTTCGCAGCTATTAAGGCTGTAGCGCAAGAAGAAAAACCGGGTGTACCCGTGGTACCAGTAGTAGTGCAATGGTTTACCGACTCGCACTGGTTCCGTGAACTGGGACTGACCGCATACGGCTGGGAGCCAGTAGAGCAAGACCCTGAGCACATCGCATCAGTGCACGGCAAGAACGAAAGAGTCTCCCTAAAGGGCTTAGAAGACGGTGCAAACCGAATAGAAAAAGTCCTATTGAAACTATCCAAACCCCAATAACAAGGTTCAACGGAGCGCCTGCTTCAGCTGGCAAGGGCCGCCGGTCTATTGACCGGCGCTCCTAATAACACGCTCCTAGTGTGCTTCTCTTACTGTTTTGGTCATTTTTACAATAGGTAGGCGAAGCCCATTTTCTAGTGGAACTTCCATATCACCGGCGGGCACATAACCTTTTGCCGAATACAACGCAACTCCAGTTAACGTCGATCCCATCTCCAACTTACGAAACCCGCCCTCGATCGCAGCGTCTTCGCATGCCTCCAATATCCGGCTGCCAATTCCCAATCGCACCCATTCTGGATGAATGAAAAACGCTCGAATCTTCGCAGCATCCGTAGCAGGGTCCAACAAAGAATCTTCGCGACCGTGAAATTGATCGCCTCCGTACAACGTCTTTCGTTTGCTCCACCCGCCGCATCCGACGATCAGTGATTCCTCTCCAACTACTTCAGCCACGAAGTAAGTGCCATCACTAATGAGTTGTGAATCAACACCATAAACCGTGCGCAGGGCGCTGTCGATTTGAGCTGGAGAATAGTCTCCGCTCTGCAATCCTCGCACCGAACTATCGATCAATTTGGTCAGCACTGGAACGTCTGTATCTACTGCTAATCTCAGTACAATTTGATAATCGTTTTGCTTAGTCATGCTTTTCCAACCTGGTCTGTGAGTTCTTGATATCGGCCGAAATTTTTGTCATTGTATAACTAAGCGAATCCATTTTGTGAGCATGAACATGGTTAGTGAAAGTAGAGCAAGGTTGGAACTGCTTCAACTCGATGAGCAGTCGTTATTTCACGGTTCCGGTTTGAAGATTCTTGAACTAGAACCCCGGCAAGCCTACACGATTATTGATGGCGTCAACACTCCGGATGGAGAACCTGCTATCTACGCAAGCCAATTCATCGACTATGCAATTTTTATGGCGCTGATTAACAAGGAAAATTGCCCCACGTCCACTCGTTCATCATGCTCATACGAATATGATCAGCTAGTTTTCGGAGCCACTCAAAAAACTCTAGATCAGCTCAACGAAAATAAAAACGCCATCGGTTATGTTCATGTGTTACGCCGATCCGCGTTCACCTTACGGGGCGGTTCAGAATGGTTCGCCACAGAAATGCAAAAACCGCATGAAATCATAGAAGTGCGCCGCGCCGACTTTACAGAACCGATCGATATAATCGACGATTCGGTTCCTATAATCGATGCCGTTTAACAATTATCTGCGAATGAATTGCATCAGCGCTGACTTCGAATTATCAGAATGCATCAAATTAAGCACCGGCTTGTAAGCAAGTCACCAATCACCTACTGGTGACTTTGTATTTAGCTTCTACTTGTTTTGACGCGTCGATTTTTCCTAACTGCTTCAAAGCAGTCGCATATTCGGAAGCCGCCTTAGCTAACAGATCTTGATAGTTCAATTCTTCGCATTTTTGAATTGCGATTTTTAATTCTGGCTCTGCTTCGCCAGGCTTAGAGTTGCGCATCGAGTTCAAACCCATGTTGTAATGCACAGTGGCGATGTTGTGCTTCGCCGCGCGACTGTCTGGATTCATGGTCAAAGCCTTTTGAAATGTTTGAAGCGCTTTAGTGAACTGCATTCCTTGCATAGCGATCAATCCAGTGTTGTTCAAAGCAGAACCCAGATTGTGCTTCAAAGACGCAGAGCCTGGAAATCTCGACACTCCTTCAGTCAAAATATCGACCGCTTTATCGTATTCTTTAGCATTCATCGCAGCCGTAGCTTTCTCAGTGATTGCTACTAGCTCTGATGAATTGGCCAGGTCCGATGTCGATAACAACCCCTGCGCATTCAAGCTTGAATGTGGAATCGATGCCACATCGATTGAATAAAGTTTCTGCAAAGTCTTCGCATCACGATCGCTAATTTTCAGTCGCTCGTAATCTAGAGGCAAACTGCTGTACATGATGTCTTTCGGAGACGGGCTGTGCCCGGCAATTCCAAGTGCGTGTCCAAGTTCGTGCGTGCAAATGTACCTGACTAGCTGGTCGTTGAGATGTATTCCTTGATCGACATCCACCGTCAGCACGGTGACTTTGACTGCCGCCATTGTGTTTCCAATTGGGCGAAGAAGCGCTTCACCACCTTCGGCTGCGTTGGAAACATCAGACGGATTGTCTGACCACGCAAATCGAATCGAAGCTTTATCTGGCGAATCTACTTGTAAAAATTTGACTTTGCCTTGACTCGCTTCTTCCCAATCTTTAAGCGCAGTTTGTAATTGATTTGAATAACTTGGATGGAAGCCCTGCACTTTGCTGCCATCGTTCACGTAAATTTTGATCGGAATATTATCGTTCGCCCAGCGAATCGGATTGGTGCCGATCGCCTCTTCATAGTACTCATCAGGATTGTGCGTTTTTGGTGCGGTCGCATTTGGATTGCCGAGCAACGCGATGATCGCTTTCGCTTGCGCAGCTCTGGAGTTGGTCGGATACTTCGCCAAAAATGTTTTGAATTCGGCGACAGCTTCTTCTGTATGCCCGGCTGACTGCAAGGTCGCCGCGAGGCTCCAGAGAGAGTCAGGAAGGTTGGGATTTAATTCCAGCGCTTTTCTGAACGAAGTAATTGCCTCCTCAGACATTCCCGCGCGTGCCTGGCAAACTCCGAGGGCTGCAACAGCATAATAAAAATCTGGCGTGATTGAGGCTGCTTCCTGCGCGGCTTTCAGTGCCTCTTTGACGTTTCCGCGTTCAAGTGTTTGCATCGCGTCTTTGACGATGTTTGCCGCTTGGGCTTCTGTGTCTGAGATGGGCTTCCCATCCATTGTGTAGGAATCGGCAAATGCTCCAGGCGTTCCCACGCCAAACATCGCGGCGACCAGGGCGGACAAAAGAGCGTTAGATTTCAAAAAACGGGACGTGTTGTATTTCATGGGACATTCATTCCCGACCGCACTCCCGTGTAAACTTTAGTCCACTCATAAGTTATCTGTGAGTTGCTCCAGATAATCTTTTTGCGTGGTGTAAACGACATTGTTGCCTGGATTCGCTCCAAAATCTCGGCGAATTTTTTCTGCGTCTTCCAGTTTCGATCGCACTTCTAGATCTGGCGATCCGATCAAATTTTCGAATCCTCTTGTCACCTCATTCCGCTTGGCGATTCTCCAATTCAAAAATTTGATCACAACAAGACGAATCAAGGGCACCAGTACAAACATTGTTCCATAGATAGCGAAGAACAAAAACAACGCCGGTGGTTTACTGACTCTATGCGTGTACAGACACAGCCACCAAAAAAACAAACTGCCGAGAAAATTCCCAATCGCTAAAGCCAGCACGGGGCGCAGTGTTTGCTGACTCATTTTGGAAAATTGCCAGAATTTCTCTTCGATATATTCAGGCATAAATGTGTAGGAAGTGTTGGTGCTGCGTTGCTGCATGTTCGGAAAGACATAAATCAGCTGCCCTGATTCTGACAATCGAGGAAAGCCACTAAATTTTGACAAGACTTTGAAAAGCGCCGGTTCATCTTCTGCTGGTCGCCCCGTATATGGTGGCAGATGTTCGGCAATAATTATTCCTTCGTTCAAGCGGATCACTTGTGCAAGGAGTTTCCATCGGTCTTCTGCTAAGTGTTCGTTTGGATTTCCTTCACCAAATAGAAATGAATAACAGTCCAACAAAAATCCCTGACGCGACTTTCCATTTTGTTGAGGATCAGCATCGAAATTATCTTGTCTCTTCCAGAGCACAATATCTTGCATCGCAATTCGCTTAAGTAGATTTGCGAAGTCACTCCACATGCCACCAACGTCTTGAGACGCTCCCATGCCAGCCGCAATCACTGTTTGCACGAGCAAGATAGAGCCGAATATAAACAGGAAAGAGAGAAGAAGCGTGACACCAAATGAGATGCGAAATAGGAAAAACAGCGCTTTGAAGATGGTGTTCCAAACAGTCAAGAGCACTCGCTTCGCACCTTGCGCATAATATGCGACCGCGAAATTTTGCGGGAAATTGTAGAACACCTCGCCCACATTCGTCACATCCAATGTTGCCTGACTTTGCGCGGCGACCGAGTTCAGCTCCTCGGTAACTTCATTGAGCGACAAACCTGTGGTCGCGACAACGTCAGCAACCGTGACGCGATTGTCGAGATCCTTAATTGCTTTGATTATCTGTCGCTTTCTGGCTGATGTACTCACTGGCGTCTCTTCTGAGCGGCGCGCCCTACTAGCGCTTCCCCTGCATCCGAGTAATATGTGCCCGATCTCAGACAGTTTTAGAAGCCGGTTCCTAAAACACCGGCGCCGAGTCCAGCCATCCAGCGAGTTGCCAGTGAATGTTGAGCACCAGCAAGCGGCTCTACCCAGATTGGAGCTGTCCACATGCGGTCGAGGTTAGAAGTCTTAGGATCGGTTCTGCCGACTTCAACATAGTAGGCTGAACCTTGACCGATTTTGCTCTTCACAGGATCGAAAGCCACCATTTGATTGGCGCTCAATAATTGGCTGCCGGTCATCTTCTGTTCTTGCACCACTTCGGCTAAGTTTCCATCACCGACTTTCTTGTCGCCCCAGAGTTTGACTGAATATTGTGCGTCTGGGTCGACCTTTCCGTCGATTCTCATCTTCAACGCTAGAGAGTCGACTGCACTTTGGTCTAAAATGCTGCCCATGACGAATCGGTCGTTTGCCGTCAATACGCCGCTCAGGTTCTCACTGCTAGTGGTGGCGATGGTGCGGCGTTCGCGCAGCGCATCGAGAATGTCAACTTTGCTCAGGCTCTTGGCGTAGATGCCTGTAGCGCCTGGATTTCCCACGGGATCGCCGAAGTGGAAATCTCGTCCAAAAGTCGGGCTGGCATGCACTCGTTTGTCGATGTATCCAGCGAAGCTTGTCGGATCCAGGTTGCCGGTCGGAACTTTGTCGACAGGGTTAGGATTGAGTGCGCCGCCTTTGATCAATTCGATTTGTCTGACATATGGATCGACGAAACGTCGCAGCCATTCATCTTGATTCTTAAATGATTTCTGACCGTAGTCTCTGCCGCGTTGAGCCGCCGGTGTGTTTGGATTTTCGTCGGCGAGATAGCGTGGGTGGTTGAGTTGAATGACTGGAGTTTTGCCGGTGGTGTCTTTCAACTTATCGAGATGGTTGACCATGCTCAAATAATCGCCGTCGTTATATTTGACGACATCCGGAGCTACAACTACTGGCTCGGCAGGCTTGCCGGTCAAGCGGGCCATGAACCCATCTAAGAGCGTTGGAGCTTTCTTTTCGCTGAGGAAAAATGTGGGTACTTCGAAAAGATTGATGTGGTTGACGCCGCCGATGTGTGCGGCTGCGTTGGACTCGGCGCGAGCTTCAGGCAGGTCGAACTTTCCACCTGGATTTGTTTCGCCGATTGCTTCGGCGCCTTGCATTCCATGTGTGTGCTCGCCGTGACCGCCTGCACCGACTTTTCCGATCGTTCCCATTTCTACGCCGACCAGCGAAAGATGTTTGTCGTTGGTTGTTTTTGCTGCATCAGCAAAAGTTTGGGCGTACTCGATTGGATTTTCCGCGACTGTCGGTGTGCCCGCCTGGTCTGGTGTACGAGGGTCGTCTTTACCGACACCGCCTCTGGCTGCAGCATGGTTGTGGTCTGTGATAGTTGTGACTTGCTGCCCTTCGGCTTGAGCGCGCTTGTACAAAGTTTCTGGCAATCCCATGCCGTCTGAGTAACGCGAATGACCGTGGAGAGAGCCGTAATACATGGTCATGTCGTCGGCCGCGCCCGTCAGTGAGCGTTCGACGTTTGTGTTAGCGATGCCGTATTGCTGCAAACGACGTCCCAGAGCGGTTGTTGGTTCGGGTTTGCCGACCAGGGCTTCGGCGGTCGAGACTGCTGAGCCGTCGGTTGCGAGGCTGGTGTTGAGAATTCCGCGTGATTTCGCTTTGATTGTATTGACGTCGAGTGCGACTCCGCCACCAGGTGTTTCAGTCACCGGTGCTGTTTCTGCTCTGCCGAACGTATTTTTCAGTTTGCCTGCCCAAGAGTTGGCTGCCAGCATGCCTTCGTTCTCGCCGTTAAGAATGAATCGTTGTGATTTTTGGGCAAAATCGCCAAATGCCGTATCGCTGGTCGCGACTCTATGTCCTAATGCACCGCCAGCAAAGCCGCCTGCCAGGTTCAGACCGAGGTCGACCGTGCCTGCCACTGCGCTCTTCGCTAAACCTTTTCCGGCTGCATCGAGGCTTCCGCCCGGCTTGTTAGCTTCGTCTTCGGCGGCTCTGACTCTGTTGACCGCTCCGATCACCATCGGAATCGTGAAAGCAGCGCCGATTATCATGCCTGCCGGACCTCTTGCAGGAATCGCATAGCCCAGCGCAGCCCCCATTATTGCTGACGTGCCCAGGGTTTTGGCGACTGTTATAGCTGTGTCGACAGGATGCTCGTAGGCTTCATTGACAAACTGATAGCTCGCGTTCGGTAGTTCTTTCGCTGCCGCGAGGGATACGTCGAGGGCTCCGACTTTGTCCGTCATTTTTGGCGTCCCTATTATGAACTGGAGAGGAACCCTACTTTCACAGAAAACTCACGCAAGTTCATTGGGGAAATTACGCAGTCCAAAATATCTAATACAATAAAGCTTTTGTTCGGGAGACCACAGCTGTGTTGGAAAAATGTTGGCAGTCAGTCGTTGTTGCAAGTTGTTTGATAGTTTGTTCGTCTTTGGTACCACCGGCGGTGCAGGCTGAAGATCTCCCAGCCGAAGGAAATGTTCAACTTTCTCCGGAAAAACCAGTCGCGGCGCCGATGCCTGTGACAGCGCCGATGCAGACGACAGCGCCTATGCCCGAGGATTCAGGTTACGCTAGCGAATCTTCCAACCGTCCTTTTCAGTATCCGCAGTATCCGCGATATCCAAACTACGGTGCATATCCACCTCAACAACAACAATATGGTGAACCTTATACCAGTCCCGGATACTATCCGTCGGGCTCGCCTGATTATGAGCCGACAGCGAATTTTCCTCAGTATGAGTCTCCGCAACAACAAAATTACTATCAAGGCGGCGGTCCGGTAGTGCCTGCGGGACTGGTAATACCAATCGACTTACGCACGGCAATTTCTACTCAAGTAGCTAAGGAAGGCGATTTTATCGAAGCCACTGTGAGTCAAAACGTGTCCTTGAATGGCACTGGTTATTTGCCAGCGGGCTCTGTCATCAGTGGAGAAGTGACCGAGTCGAAAGCGGGTCGCAGATTAAGTCGTTCAGGCTCCCTCAGTATCGCCTTCAACAATTTGAGATTGCCGAGTGGCGCCAGCTTCCCGATGCGAGCGCACTTGGTCGGAAACATTGGACGCTACAAAGATGTGAACGGAGTAGAACGCGGCGAAGGCTGGAAAGCCAAGCTGGGACAGCTCGCACTGCGTGGCGGAGGTGGTGCCGGGCTGGGCGCGGCTCTAGGAACCGGGCTGGGCGCAATCTGTGGCGGCGGTTCGGGAGCTGGAACAGGAGCATGGGCCGGAGCAGCGTTCGGCGGCGGGTTAGGGGCGATGGATATGCTATTGCGCAAGGGGCGTGATGTCATCATTCCTTCGGGCACAGAGATGAAATTGCAGATGGATCAACCGCTGAGCCTGCAGATGTAGGAACCACGGACCGAGGGGGTGGGTGAGGGCATGTGGAGGGCACTGGGCATAATACCCCAGTGAAGGTCGGATGCAAGCATGTTTAAACCGAAGAAAACTGCACAGTTAAAGGCGATTACCTATCGCTCGGTGCCGGGAGCGAACTTTAGGCTAAAGCTGAGAGAATTTGACTCAGGCTCGCAAAGTGCAGTTTACGGACTTTTGGTGCTCGTCGGATTAGCCGGCTTTGTCTGTTGCAGCATGTTTCACTTTATGGTGCCTTTTTGCCTGCCGCTGCTGATTATGTTCGCCGGTCTTTCCTTGCTCTGCGTCGCAAGCGACATGATCAGCATCGGAGAGCGCGGTGTCGCGTTTCCGATAACGACTGGCATCGGACTGGCTGGTCGCACAATTCGTTTGTGGTCTGACGTTGAATCAGTGGAAATTCTATCCGCACACGGAAAGTTGGATTCTCCAATTCAGAAAGGTGGAAGCGCACTCCGTCTTGTCTTCAAATCTGGGGGAACGATTGTTTTGCCCCTGCAAAACTTCACCAGAGAATCTGTCGGCTCGTTTGTTGCGGCACTGCAAGAGTGGGCTCGCGAAGATTCGCAAGTCGACCGTCAACTCGAGCATGTTCCACGATTATGGGAACTGGAGAATGGCGACCTCAGCGAAGTTAAAGAGCTGTCGTATACAAAATTTTGGGAAGAAGAGTTAGCAAATAATTACAGCTTCACCGCATTTGTGCCACTACAGGTAGGGCAGAAAGTTCGCCATGAATCTCTGGTGGTAGTGAAGCAGATTGCCTCGGGCGGTTTCTCGGCGATTTACACCGTGCAAGACGATCAACGCAAACTGTTCGTTTTAAAAGAGTCTGTAATTCCATCTACCACTGACGAAAAGACGAAAGAGAAGGCGAAAGAACACTTCAAGCGCGAAGCGGAAATTTTGATCAAGTTGAATCATCCAAACGTCGCAAAAGTCGTAGACCACTTTGTTGATACCGCTCGCGATTACTTGCTATTGGAGTATATCGAGGGACCAGATGCACGTGATCTGGCTCGAAGGCAAGGAAAGCAGTCAGTAGAGACCGTTTTGAAGTGGACAGAGCAGATGTCCGACGTCCTCAACTACCTACACACGCAAACACCTCCTGTCATTCATCGAGACATTTCGCCAGACAACATAGTCATTAATCAGAATGGTGATGCAGTGCTCATCGACTTCGGCGCCGCAAACGAATTCGTTGGCGAAGCAACTGGAACTCTCGTGGGCAAGCAGGCGTATATGTCTCCCGAGCAAATCAGAGGTAAAGTGACGCCGCAGAGTGACATCTATTCGCTCGGTGCGACAATGTACTTCTTGCTCACTGCTAAAGATCCGGAGCCGTTGTCGTCGTCGCGCCCGAAAAAGATTGATGATTCGATTCCGTCCGCGCTCGATGATCTCGTCAACGAGTGCACCAAGTTAGAGCTAACTGAGCGCGTTAAGGATGCCAGCGACCTGACTGAACGATTGCAAATTATCGCAGGCAAGAATAAACCGGCAGCCGTTGGCACTGAGCGGAGTCGCGCAGATGTCTGAGCCGCCCATCACTGTCGCTCATGATGAAAAATCTGTGACATTTGTCAATGACGATCAGCCGGTCTCTACCGATCAAGCAACCGTGCAACCTACACTGCTCGTGCAATCTGTGCCAATTCTGCAATCCATGCCGATCGAATCCGCGCCGATTGTGCAACCGGCGTCGAATGCAGAGAGCTCACATCAGACTGGACAGACGGCCCGACAGTCACGCCGGCAGAACGTAAATGCCTTATCTCCTTATCAACAAACTGAAGTATTGATCCAGTACGGTCACCTCGAAGAAGACCTGCAACAGCTCGCAATGGCGACGCATCGGCAAAAAGAACGCGCTCAAGAATTCGGATTAGCCATGATGTTTGGCATGGCAGCGCCGTTCGTCGCAATCGAAAGTTTGTTTGCGGCTCTAACGGTGGTGGCACCCTCACTCCTGATTGACGTTGCCAGAGGTTTTTCGTCGGCGGTGCATACCGACGAGTTCTACTTCGAGCAGGTTCACGGATTGCTATACGCTATCGGTGGACCAATCCTCATTCTTTTATTGTTTGTCTTTGCACTTTACCGATTGCACGCCCTCGGACCCTGGGGACCTTTCGCACCTACACACATCGGATTATTGCCAACCGGGATCAGGCGTCATTGGAAGAGCTTGTTTTTAGCTTGGACACCAGGTATTCGACCCTGGAAGGATGTGAAGTCGATCGAGATTCGCGAGTACGGAAGGAAGAATCAACGCAAGCGCATAACGCTGAGATATGAACATCAAAGACCGCTCTCAATCGAAGTGACTGCGATTCGCCGAACGCCCGAGAAAGAAGCATTGGCGAATGCGTTGAGATACTTTTTGCCGCATCACGTACAGGGTGAACTGAACCAGCTTCTGGAAAAGACGTTGCCAAAGCAAAATCGTTATACAGAGATTTGGACACAGGCTCTTTTAAACAGACCTCAGCGGCTGCTTTTGACTGCGCTTGCCCCACAGACGGTTTTGCACGAGGGACTCTACACTATTAGAGAGCAAATTGGTGCCGGTGGACAGGGAACTGCTTACCTTGCGACGACAAGTGGCTTGCTAGCCGATGTAGTGCTCAAAGAATATGTTTTACCAGACCACAATAATGTGCACGATCGCCGTCGCGCCTTGAAACGATTGGAAGATGAGGTGCAAATCTTAAGCCGCCTGACACACTCACAAATTGTCAGGCTCCATGATGTTTTTATCGAAGATCACAGAGCATATCTTGTTCTGGACTATATCGATGGACCGTCGCTTAAAACGACAGTGTCGAGAAATGGAAAATTCGACGTTGCAACGACGATTGATTTGTCATTGCAGATGTGCGAAATGTTGAAGTATCTACATTCACTTTCACCGCCACTGGTGCATCAAGATTTTACACCAGACAACTTGCTGTTAACAAAATCTGGTGTGCTGAAGCTTGTGGATTTCAATGTTGCCAAAGAGAGTGCTACGACAAAAACGAGTCTCGTTGTCGGCAAGCAGTGCTACATGCCACCAGAACAATTTCGCGGTAAAACAAGCGTGCAAAGTGACATTTATGCGATGGGCGCATCACTTTATTATTTGCTTGTGGGCAGCGAACCAGAACCGCTGACAGCGTCGCATCCTAGAGCCGTGCACCCAGAGGTGCCCGAAGAGCTAGATCGCATCGTTGCAAAAGCGACTGCTTTAGATCCCGAAAGTAGATATGCAAGTGCTGTAGATCTAGAACGAGATTTACGGAATGTTCTTGCATCCTGTTCCGCTCCTGAAGTTCTTGCAATCACGATGGAGCCCACATGAGCGAAGAACTTCTTCAACTGCCAACCACTACCAAAAGAAACGTTCGCTATCCGTTATTTTTGAATCACGCGGAGATGCCCCATCGACTGTATCCACTCGTCGACATCTGTGTTCAAATTTTGAATGTTCTATTCTTCTTTGTTTGCATTGAGTTGTTGGCTATCTTGACAGTGCCAGCCGGCTCCGAGCTGAGCATGATCATGGTCGCCTTGATTCCGTTTTTCGCTATATTTATGCGTTTCTTTTTGCGCAACGCTCGTTTGACCATTGTCGAAAATGGAATCTCATTTCCGCTTTTAATGGCGAGGGAGTTAAATGGCCGACTTTCCCGACCGTGGACCGATCTGGAAACGGTTGATTTGCATGATGGAAAGGACAAACATAACTTTGTCCAGGGCAATGTGTTGACGATGCAGTTTAAGTCTGGCGGGCGAGTCGACCTCGATACGACGCGGATTCCCCGAGACGATCTTCGACTGTTGCAAGAAAGTCTCTTAAAGTGGTCTCAACCCGACGTGTTAACGCCTGCGGTATCTGAGCTTGTTTCGCGCAATGACCTCGAAATTTCAGATTCTACAGCGTTTGTTTTTGCAAAAAAGCGTCGACAGGTCTTATCGAATTTTTTTGGCTTGACGAATGGCAATCTTTGGAAAAAGGGCGACTCTGTTCTTGGCGGAAATTACATAATCGAAAAGGTTTTAGCTGCTGCCGGTGCACGCAGTTCTTATCTTGCCAATGACACTCGCGCCGGCAGGAACGTTTGCCTGACCGAATATGACTTGACGATGCTTGATGTCGATGCGCGTGAGCAAGTTTCGGCAAAATTGTTAACTGTCAGTGAGCCTTACAAACATTTGCTCATTCCCGGCTTGCTCAACTTGCACGATACCGCGGTGTCAGGCGATAAGTTCTACACCATGATGGAGCCTGCCTCGAAGACGTTGCGGGCGCATGTCACTCGCTACGGTGCTCTGAGCGAAAAAAAGGTCTATGCACTTGGGTTGAGATTGGCTGAGATTGTCGGAAAGTTGAATGAGCGAACCTCAGAATTGTACGTGGGCAGCATCAGACCCGACTCAATCACGTACACAAGCGACGGAGCCGTTTCTATTGCAGAATTTGGTTTTGTAGATGACTTGATCATGACGTCGTCTCAGGTACTCGTAGTTGATGCAGCGTATGCAGCTCCAGAAAGAATCTCCGGGCTCTCAACTCGCGTAAGCGATCTATATTCGATTGGCGCCACCATGTATTTCGCTCTCACTAAAGTAGATCCAGAGCCGTGCGCTTCCTCGCAAGCATCTGCTGTCAACGCTAAGGTATCGCCCGCTCTCTCCAATTTGATTGCCAAACTTTTGAGCAGAGATCCTTCGCAACGAGGCAGCGTGTCGGAACTGATTCACGCCCTCGGTGGCGTGTCCGAACTAACGCATGATCGGGGTCCTCATGGCGTTTTGGATACTAAAATTGTCGCCGATGATCCCGATGGTGCCGAGCATGTCTAACGAGTTGGTTCCTTACCCTGGACAACATGACTGCGACGAGGTTCTCGACGAGGTTGCCCTGCCACTTTTTGACCTGCGTGACACTTCGTTGCAGGCTTTAGATCAGAGCAATGCCACCATCGGTGATCTGCAGAGCCAGCTATTACTTGCGTATAGTGGCAGCGAAACATCTGCACTTGTGTACTCCAAATCGTTTCTGCAATCGAATCCACTTGGTCTAAACAAGTTTGTGCAAGCCTTTCTGCCGATTCCGTTGTTCGTTGGGGCGTTAGCCGCATTTGAATTTCCGGCTTTCATGTTTGGTTTTCATTTAGACAATTTTTTCTATCTGTGCTTAATGTCTGTCTACTTCTCGCTGTGTGCAGCTTCGATATTTGCGCTCATGCTTGCTAGTGTGGCGATCAACCGTCGCAAAAATTCTCTGATTCCCAAAAGAGAGATCAGTGCGTTTGCTAGTGTTCATGAGCCTGATCACATAGCAATCTCTCCTCAAGGAATAAATCTGCAGTGGTCGGCAAAATTTTTCTCGTACATGGGGCTGGTGTTGCCCTGGAAGCGAATTGCGCTTGCTTATCTGGAAGAGCATGTTGATGCAGAGACTAATGAAACTTATGAAATTTTGTGTATTCGCGACAACCTGGGAAAAGCGTTGCGACTTGACTGCCGCGAATTTGCCAGCGGCGTTTTGATTAAAGCTTTGCAAAAGCGAGCACCTTGGGCCGTGAAGGCACCTCCGATGGTGCTAGCGTTGCAGCCGATGCAACAATTTCGCTTGAATTATTTGTTGCAATGGTCTATCGATATTGCAAGAATGTTTTTCACTAATCGCTCTGCTCCAGAGGTTGTGGTAGGGTCGCTTCTCAAGCGAGATAAATACAAGATTCTCGAAACTTCTCCAGTGCGGAGATTTGGTGTTCATCACATAGCTGAGGTGCTCACTGGCAGAGGTTCCAGTCCGATATCCTATAAAGGTCTCAATTCATACGAACAAACTGAAAATTCTTGTTCAACCCAGGTGAAAGTGCAGCAGTTCGTACTGCCTCCGCGGCAGACAATAGTGCAGTGGTACTGGATGCTCAATCAGTTCGAACGTGAGGTGCGTAGGCTAAGCTGCGTCAACAGCAACAACATCACACGGTGGCTTGATGTTTTTGCGGAAAATGGCTCTCTTTTTGTTGTCACCGAATATGATGCTTCGGCGACGCTACGGCAGATAGTTCGTGACAGAGGACGGCTACCTGAAGCGCGTGTGCGGGAAATCGCACTGGAGATGTGCGAGATACTGATTCATCTGCATCAGTTGGAGCCACCCTATGTGCACAAAGCTTTTACGCCTGATGCGTTGATTTTGGCGAAGGAAGGAGAGTTTGTCAAACTGAACCAATTCGCCATCGGCAATCAGTTAATGCCATCGCAGTTGTTCGGTTCCTATTTTGATAGACGGTACACTTCACTGGAGCAGTTGCGTGACCAGGCAAGCGTTCAATCTGACATTTACGCATTTGGTTGCACCTTATTTTATCTGTTGACCGGTGAAGATCCCAGACCGTTCGAGCAGTCGAATCCGAAATCGTTGCACCCCGAAATTTCCGATCGCTTCAACGAAATCGTCATGAAAGCGACAGAACCAAATGCGCACCTACGCTACGATTCGGTCACGTCGATCAAAGACGCGATGCTCGAGCTAGCTAACTCGGAGACTAACCTCGTATTGCTTTAGCGCGTGCTTTTAATTTTGCTGCTTCTGATTTGTGATTCGTTTTTTCCAAAATCTCGGCATAACTATCTAAGATTGGTGATAGTGACGCATGCTGCGGTCCGTTGAGATTTTCGGAAACTTTTACAGCTTGACTTAAAAGCGGCGCTGCTTCAGCATAACGACCTTGTTTGGCTAACATTGCACTCAACGATAATTCGCTGGTCAACAAATATCCGCTGTTCTTGCCATAGTTTTTTTCAACTATTTCAAGAGCGTGATGATAAAGCGATTCAGCTTCGTGATTATTTCCAAGCTTAATGCAACATTGAGCGAGACCATCGGTGCGCGTCAAGGTTTCGGGCTTACCTTCGCCCAAAACTTTGCGCGAAATTTCTAAGGCGCGACGATACAAAGGTTCAGCTTGAGCAGCTCTGCCTTCCGTCATGTATAGCTTGGCGAGATTTTCGCAACTCGACGCAATAGCGATATGCGATGGTGAAAGTATTTTCTCTCTGATTTGCAAAGAACGTTTGTAGAACTGTTCGCCATAAGCAAGTTTTCCTGCGCCGGTATATGTGCCACCAAGTCCATCGAGCAGAGTCGCTAAATCGAGATCGCTTTCTTTAGTTGCTGGTGAAGGCTGCGCATGCTCTCTCATGGTCTTGTCGGCATATGCCAAGATCTTGTTGCTGAGCGCGTCTCCTTTCATATAATTTCCGGATTTCAAATAAAAGTGACACATCTTCCCGACTGTTGCCACCACTTCTGGATTATCTCCACCCAGTGCTTTTTGCTTTATTGCAACGGCACGTTCGAATAATGGCTCAGCTTTTGTCGACTGTCCACGAAAGTTATAGAGCACGCCCAAATTCGTTAGACTCGAGGCTAAACGCAAGTCTTTGTCCCCGAATGAGTCAGCTTCTTTCAATGCTAATTTGAATGAACGCTCGGCTGAGCCCCAGTTTGCCTGCTCGTAAAATTTGGCACCGTCTGTGCTGTATTTGGTCCACTCAGCTTCGCCGGCCCAGGCAGCCTGACTCATGAGGGCACAAAGTGCAGCGGCAAATGTTGATTGGATATACAAAAGTGGCTTAGTCACGGCGTTTGCTCCTGCAATCATTCTAGCGCGTTCTGCATGACATCGCCGCTAAAGGAAATTCATGAAAACTCGTTGCAACAACTTGCATCTGCTGAAGTCTGCCGCTGTGGCTGATCAGCGTCAATATTCTCTCACGTCTAAATTATTGGCCGGGTTCGTGTAGACCGGCGCGAATCGTCTCTTCGTTGAACTCGCGGTGAGGTACGAGGTCTGACGGCAACATCTCCGAATCTGACAGGGGTTGGCTCATTCCTTCAGAGAGCATTCGTATCTGAGCGAATGCAGTGAGAGGATTTCGCATCGACTTTTCGGATGCTGCGGCAATCATGTAATGTGCCAGGGTCGGCACAGGCAGAATCAACGTGGGTTTCTTCATCACTTTCGAAACGCGTTTCACTGCTTTGCTTAGCGTTATTTCTTCTGGTCCGACCACCGCCACTGTTTGCCGCGAAAGACGGTCGTCTACCGCCGCGGCGATGAGAATGTGCACCATGTCTTCAACCGCGATGGGGCTCATCTTCTTTTCCATTAATCCGACTGACGGGAATATTGCGACGCCCGGCAACATATCCAGAGTTCGTTTGATGCTGGTCAACATGCTGTCGCCTGTGCCGTAGATAATTCCGGGTTTGAGGATGGTGTAGTCAAGTCCACTGTTGCGAATCAATTCTTCAGCTTCCCACTTTGATTTGTAGTATGAGGAAAAGGCGCGCGGTCTGGCTCTCAAATAGCTGACGTAAATTATCTTTTTGACGCGTGCACGAAGAGCGGCATGAATAACGGTTTTAGTTGTTTCAACGTGAACTCGTTGGAAATCGCCCCGTTGAGCTTCCCGATTGATTCCAACCATATGCGCTAATGTGTCGCAGCCCATGAAAGCCGCGTAAAGGTTTTTTTCATCACCGTATTGAACGGGTGTGAACGCCGCGTTTGGAGTCTTGCGGATCTCTGGATCTCGATTATTGATGCCACGAGCGAGAACTTTTGCATAATGCCCATTGGCAACCAGTGTGCGAGCTAAGTGCGCACCTAGAAAACCTGTTCCACCGGTAATTGCAACGATCATGACTGCACCTGATTAGACGGCACTTCTTAGGGATAGCGTATCGCAGCAGTGTCAGTGGGGCAAGGTCTTACGTCCCCAGTCGCTCGCTGCGGTTTAGTACTTTAACAGCATTAGATTTGAGCCTGAAGCGCAATGATGCTCCTGACAACTGTTTCGCCGTTCACCAGATGCCCGAGTCGCAATCCGCTCGGCATAATGTAATGTTCAAGAGCCGCAAAAGTACTGAAATCTGATCTGCCAATACTGTATCTTTACTGTCTCTGCCCAGATCTTGGAACCAACAGCGAGAAGAAATGATTAACACAATTAACGAAACTGAACAGTCGAGTCAAACTGCGATCACTAAAGTTTCAGAAGATAAAAACGTCGTTGAGTATCGCTTGCCCAACGGGCTAAAAGTGTTGCTTCTCGAAAATCACACGGCGCCAGTTATCACACTGCTTGTGTTGTACAAAGTTGGTAGTCGCAATGAAGGTGTTGGCTACACGGGTTCAACCCACTTCCTCGAACATATGCTGTTCAAAGGCACGAAGAAGCATAACCCAGATAAAGGCAACGGTATCGACGATTTGCTCACCCAAATTGGTGCTTACTGGAATGCCACCACATGGTTCGATCGCACAAGCTATTTCGAAGTTGTGCCGGCGGAATATTTAGAACTTTGCGTCGAGCTAGAAGCCGACCGCATGCGCAACTTATTGCTGCGTCAAATCGATCACGACTCAGAGATGTCGGTGGTGCGCAACGAACTGGAACGCGGAGAGAATTATCCAGAAGAAGCACTGGAAAAGGATCTGTACGCACTGGCGTTTAGAGAACATCCATATCATCACCCGACGATTGGTTGGCGCACCGATGTAGAAGGCGTCTCGATGGACCGCTTGCGTGAGTTCTACAATACATTCTATTGGCCGAATAACGCCACTGTCGTTTTGGTTGGCGATTTCAAATCAGACGAAGCATTGCAGATTGTCGCTAAGCACTATGGAAAAATTCCTGCAGCACCACATCCGATTCCACAAGTTTATACAACCGAACCGGCTCAAGAAGGCGAACGAAGATTTGAGATAAATCGCGCTGGAGATCTGGCACGCATCTTGATCGGTCATCACGTTCCAGAAGCCACTCATAAAGATAACTACGCATTAGCGGCTCTAAGACACATTCTGGGAAGCACCTACGAAAGGTCGAGCTGTCTCTACAAAATTCTGATTGATACAAGTCTGGCGGCAGAAACATTTGCACGCCACGATGATTTGCGCGATCCAGGACTATTCATTATCGGTGCAACGGTTACCGAAGATGTCGAAGTGAAGCAGGTTGAGGATGCTATCTACGCTGAACTAGAACGACTCAGTCGCGAACCAGTCTCTGAAGACGAGTTGAATCGAGCCAAGAGTTCGAATCGAAAAGGCACCATTCTTGCGAAAGCTGACCCCAGCAGTCTCGCTTTCATGCTCGGCGAAGCAGAATCTAAAGCCGATTGGCACTGGCTCATGGAATATGACGATAAGTTCGACGAAGTCACTCCTGAAGATGTGCGACGAGTGGTGGCAACTTATTTCACCAAGAGCAACCGCACCGTCGGTACTTTCATTCCAAAAGAAATCGAAATGAATCCTGAGCAGATGCAAGCTGCAATAGAGATGGCAGAGGCTGAAGCTGCAGCTGAGCACAATGGAAATGCGAAACACGACCTTGCCGAATTGATGGCAGACAAACCTGTCGTTGCAAGAGCTAAAGTGAAGAAACCGAAGATTTACTCGTCATCCTTTGCGTCACGTCTGGTGAAAAAGGTTCTGCCAAATGGTCTGACAGTGTTGTTGATGCAAAATCCTGGCACTGAGTCTGTCGGCATCTGTGGAATTTTGAAAGCCGGAAAATATTTCACCGCCGCCGGTAACAAGAACAGTAATCTTGCTGAACTGGTAGCTGATTTGCTCCCTAAAGGCTCTGTCAGATATAGCAAAATGCAAATCGCACAAGCTCTGGAGAACATGGGTATTGCAGGTGGGCTGGAATTCTCTGTGGACAACTACAGACTGAGCTTTGGTACTCATGTCGTCTCTGATGATTTGCCGATGTATTTGGATTTACTGGCAGATCTAATTCGCAATCCTGAACTGTCGTCTGAAGAATTGGCTAAAACCAAAATCGAATGGCGGTCAAGATTTACCGAAGCGTTGAACAATACGCGCAGCATGGCCTGGAACAAGCTTAGACGCACCATATTCGATGCCGACCATCCGTTCTACGAAAAGACTTTCGAGGAACAAATGGCCGACCTGGAAGAAGTCTCGCTGGAAACAGTCAAAGAGACGCACAAGAAGCTGTTTACGCCGAAAGGCATGATTATCACAGTCGTAGGCGACACTGACCTGGATGAGGCTTTCCAACACATCGCCGACAAATTTGGCGATTGGGAAGGCGAAGAGCCAACGGCCGTGAACATTCCTCAAGCCCCTGTGCCTAAGAAATCCGCCAGAATCGATATTGCTCTGCCTGAAAAGAAGAGCACCGATATTGTCATCGCGCACCCGACAGATCTGCAAAGAACTGGAAAAGACTTCTATGCAGCCAAGCTGGCCAATGCAGCCTTGGGACAAGACACAATCACCTCGCGCTTGGGCAATGTAGTCCGCGATCGCGCCGGACTGACATACGGAATCTACTCCGCCTTTTCTGACACCGCCTTTGGTAGCGCACCATGGTCGGTGAGCTTGTCGGTGAACCCAAAGAACGTCGAGAAGTCACTGGATTTGGTCTCACAAGTTTTATCGGACTATATTGAAAACGGAATTTCGGCTGAGGAACTATCCAAAGAAACAGGTCGGGCAGTTGGTGCCTTCACCGTCGGTCTGGCTTCGTCTCTGGGAGTAGCTCGGGCGTTGACTGAGTTCGAATTCTTGAATCTCGGACCAGAAGAATTAGACAATATGTCGAAGAACTACGCGGCGGTGACCAAAGCTCAGGTTGATGCAGCGATGAAGAAATACTTCCACCCTGAAAATGCAGTTACTGTTGTCAGCGGCACATTTGATAAATAATCGGGTCACCACCCCTGCCACCATGCCGTCTGGATATATGGTATGGGCAAGTGGTATCTTATCCGGTACTATGAGTTGACGCACTAGAAAGCTGGAACTTATGTCCGCAGTCAGAAAGCCCTCTTTATCAGACCCTTTGAGTCTGGATGGATTAGAGCCGCTGTTGGATCAGATATTCGCCCCGGCGGTGCTGAACGAATTCGCACCCGACGTTAGCACCTTCGAGCGCACCAATAATTTGCAGTTCCACACGGATTCGTCGCAATCCAACACGATTGAGTCGCAGCCTCAAGCGATCGACTTAAAGTCCCATGCTTCACAATCGAACGTGGCCCATGTCGATTTTTACGCGGCTGAAGCCGTCGGAACAGACAGCGCGCGCAATCAACTTCTGACTAAGCAATTGACCGAGTTGAAAGAGGAGTTGAAATCCTTCCAGTTCGACTATCGTCATCTGCAACTGGAACTCGCAACGAAAGAAGATCAACTGCACTACATGCCCGAACTTTTTAGCAAAGTTCTTTCAATGTCAGCCCTGCAATCTGAAAACGCCGAGTTGAAGATTGAAAATGCCGCCCTTTTGAACACCATCGAGCGTCTCAGACCAAAGACCTATGAACCTTCCATGGGGCGGCGAATTCTTAACCGTTTCTTCGGCGCCTGATTGCGTTTCAGCCATCGCCTGTTGTCAATGAGAGCATTCCAATATAGGCTCGCGGATGCCATAGTACAATGCTCAGCCGCACACCTCGAATGGGCTGTATATGCGCGCTGCGCTGCTTTCTGGTCTAATTTCTATATCGATGCTGGTCTGCCAGGCTGCGCAGGCAAAGTCTCAGCTGGATTCAGCGACGCTTAAACAGCTGACCATGCTTGAGCAGAAGTTTTTCGGTCATACTTACGACAACGAGACTGACGACGACCGCGCTCAGCGCATTGAGAAGTTGATTCTCGGTTCGGCCAGCGAAGGTGCCGCAGCAGCTCGCATCAAAAAGCTTGCTTCAATCACTTACCTGGATACTCGTCCTGACCCAGTCGACATCCCTGTCGCACCAGCTGCACCCGTAAAAGCTGCTGCTCCCTCAGTTGCGACCCCTGCTCCGGTGCCGATCGCCAGACCGTCCGCACCTGCTCCTGTGCCAGTGGCTAAGAAGGAAGCACCTCGGGCAACTGCTCCTGAGCAAATTGCTGACGACTCTTATGAAGTATCTGCGGGCAAACCTGGTGCAGACACTTATCCACACGTAACGTCGTTAGAAAAAGAGATTCTGGGTGCGAGTTATGTTGGACAGCCGCTGTCTGCTCGGATAGTGCGAATGGAGACAAAAGCTTTTGGTGCACCGTCAAAAAGCGATGACCTAGGTGAGCGCACAGATAATCTGGAACAGTTCGCAGAACAGAAACTGCACAAGAAGCCATTTCTTGCTGATGAAGTTGCAGATTCGACTATCGATCAAACTCCATCACCAGAACGCTCTCAGGGCGATGGTTCGACGCAGCTGCAGAGCGCTTATCCTCACATAACTGATTTAGAAAATTCGATTTTGGGACAAGCGTCGCCGTCTCTTCCTCTGGAAAAACGACTGAGCGCAATGGAAGTGAAAGCATTTGGCAGCGTTTCCAAGTCTGACGATTTGAGTAGTCGCACCGACGCGTTGGAAAAATACGCCGAGAAGACCCTGCACAAAAAACCTTATGGTGCGGATCTTGATTATGAAACTGCTGAATCTGCTGGCACCGGAAAGGCACCAGCCGGCAAAGGAAAGAATTTGCTATCGATGGTTGGCAATTCGTTGCTAGGCATGTCTGGTATGAACGCTATGAACGGCTTTACGGGCGGTATGGGACCCGGTGGCTTTGGAATTCCTGGTGTAGGAATGTTGGGACCTGGTGGTAGCGGCTTTAGTGGTATGCGCGTGCGCAGACGACAAGCTCCTCAAGATGAACCATCTGCTGCAGAAGAGCCGTCAGGACCGATCGAAGATCCTTTGGTGCGTGCGAAAGACCCGCCACCAGCCAGTGCAAGATTAGCCACCAGAGTTGGTTGGTGCGAAATGCATGTGTTTGGAAAGACGTCTGTCAACTTGCATCTTGCCGAACGACTAACGCAATTGAATCGCGAATTGAATTTTGAACCAGGCAAAGGTCCAATGGAATTGATGGATCACATCGATGGATTGGTAAAGTCAGCGCAAGCCTATAAGGCACCTGCGGCGACCGGACCAGCGATCGGTGCAACTCCAAACGCTGGTACTCACTAGTTCGTCCATATTGTTGGTAGGCACTAGTTAAATCACTAGTTGAATCTATTCTCGTCTCGACTCTTCAAATAGTCTCTCACTGCAGCAGCTTCGTCATCGTATGCGCCAGTGAATGAAGCGGTAAGTTCCTGCTCCGCTGCATCTGCGTAGAAATTATTTTCGCCGAGATGCTTTGGAAATCCGTCGTTGATCAAACTAGTCAGTCTTGATTTTGCTGCGTCAATTTCAGCTAATGTCAATCCGTCTGCGAGCAGCTGATTCCGTCCTTCTTCAGAAGAAAAGACTTTCAGCGTCGCTTCTGCTTCAGACTGCAATTTTGGCGACACATCCGAAAGTTTTTTCCCTTCCAGTGCTTTTGCTACTTCCAGGCTCAATCCAAATTGTGATCCGAATCCCCAGCTTGGCTTCTCCAACAACGTGAAGTCATTTTTGTTGTCTACCGCGACCAATTTCGATTGTCCCGACGGTTCGAGTTTTTCTCCCGCCTTACCTTCTTTGATTGTTTGCTGAGAGAATTCGACTAGATCGACATTGCCTTTGAACATATTGTCGAAGGCTGCTCTTCCCATGAGTTCTCGCACTTCAGTGTTTTCGTCGATCAACTTAGTGATGCTTCCAGATGGCATTTCGCCCTTACCGGAATGCTTTTGTTGCGCCCATTCCCGCAGCTGTGAGCCGAGTTGTTTGCCACCATTCTCCTGAATCAGGGCGGGACCTTCTCCGCCCGGCATGGTTACATTTTCTCTTCGCACCAGGGGTAGTGCAGGCGAATCCACTCCATTTTGGTTTTTGACTGTTTCGTTGACTTTGTTGGAAACTTCCGCGCGATAGACACGCATCTTTGTGTTCAAATCTTCTGTAAATGGTCTGACAACAACATCTGTTGTGGTGCCATCTCCGTTCTCGACTTGCCCAAAAAAAAGGTCTTTGGACTGCTCGAAATCTTTCGGAAGGTTCAACCGCTCCGCTCTCTGCAATGGAGTTTCGAGGTTAGACAGTGCGCCTGATTTAAGTCGCTCAGTAGGTTCGATCGGTGCGGGCTGTTTAAGTGGTTCCGATTTTTCAGCTGTTGCAGAGTCGTTAGACGATTTCGATTCTTTGTTTGGTTCCGTGACTACGCGTTCTGCCGACGCTTTTCCTCCGATAACATGGGCGCCTCCAAGTGCTGCACCAACAATTCCCATCTGGTAGATGTTGTCTCCGATCTCACTTGCCGTTGGCAGAAGTTTTCCAGATTTGAGCGCGTTCGCTTCGGATTGCACTATGCCCGCGGGAATCGCAGACAGTGCGCCTGAAGCGACCGGATTCGCAAGAGCGTTTTTCACCAGATCCGACTTGATTACGGTGCGCTCAGCCAGATTGCTTAAACCGAATGCTGTCGCTGACAGCGTTGCCATCACGGTTCCGCCTGTGAGTGCGTGCGTTAATCTGTCGATTACAAAGCTCGATGAAGTGTTGTCGCTTGGACGAAATACTGCGTCGTAAGTAAACCCGGTGCCAAAAGCTAATCTCGCGTGTTTGAACGCCATTGAGCCAAAGACTTTGGATTCTGTTGAAGACAGTGCCATGCGCGTTGCAAAAGACTCTTCCGAAAAAACTTTTGCAGATCCTGCGCTGATGCCTTTGTGCAATAGCATGTACGGCACGACCATGCCGAGGGCACTGCCCAGCATTTGTGCGTGTCGGTCGATTGCTCCGGTTGCCTTTTCTGGAGGCGCTAAACCAATCGCTGCGAGTCCAGTTTGTAGTGACTCGAAGTTATGAGCACCAACAGCTTTGTCTGAGAGTTGCACCACTCCCAATACAGGCTCTGCGACTGCGGTGTAAGTGGCAGTTTGTACGAGGTCTTTGGCTGCGTGCCAGATCTCAGAACAGATACTAGTGTCAGTTTTGTTTTGAGAATCGGCTGAGGTGGTTTCAGGAACAGGTTGGAAGTCTGATTTGTATAGTGATGGCATTTTCTAGAATCGAAAGCGGTGACGATGCTGACTCTAGTTGGTAGTTGTTATGGAGTTGTGAACTGGAGGTCTCAGTGTTTAATCTGCTACTTGCACGTCCGCGGTGTTCGAGTGGGCGGAGCCCTGCCACAGCGGCATTGGCGGATGGATGCTTCCCGTTGACCAGTCGCCGCTATTTGAATAGGTCGCTGTGACTTGGTAATGTCCGACTTTGCCCAGGTCAAAAACTTGCCCGCACCCGAAATACTTTTCTGGCAAGTTCTTTGCCTTGGTTGCGCCGGCGCTGAACCCGGTGAATCCTGTCGTTCCATGATTTTGAAACGCTAAATGCAAGTCGTCTGTGATGTAAGCACTGAACTTGCGAGTGAAGCTTTCATTTGCTGTGAGAAACTTTCTGACTCCTGGTCTTAGTCCTGGCTTAAGAGTGTGTCCCGCACTGCATTCAATGCGAGAACATTGAGAGTGATCTGAGACACGCATCACTTTCATATCAGATCCGTAGCCACATTGATCGTCGATGAGCTGCACCGTATTTTTGCTTATGTTCTTGATCGTCTCTGTAAAAACGACTTCGTCACCCTTATGGTAAATCGTTTTGTTGGTTGAGAGGGAGATGCTCAAGTCGGGTTTTTCTGACGCCGAAACAGAGGATAAGTTCAAGCAAACGATTGCCAACAGGCAGCTAAACTTGGACTGACCGGATACAGTACGCAGCAGTTTAGTCGTCGCCGTCACCAAAATCTTCGTCGTCCCTGCTTTCTTCTTCTTCATCGTAATCATATTCGTCTTCATCGTCTCTAGACTGTGCTGTTTCTTCGAAACCCAGCTCGATGTCATCGCCGGTGATGCGCACTGGATATGATGCCACGCCGCCGCCGCACGGTCCGCCAACTCCGTTTCCGGTGGTCAGGTCGAACGATGCTCCGTGCCAGGGGCAGGTGACATCTGTTCCGCTAATATAGCCACCAGCGAGCGGTGCACCTTTGTGAGGGCAAAAGTCGTCCAGGGCGTAGAAATTTCCTTCAACGTTGAAAACGGCGATGGATTTTCGCCCCACTCGCACACATATTCCTTTGCCCAGAGCTATTTCATCAATTTTTGCGACAGGTATAAATGCCATGCAGTCCTCACCTGATTAACCTAAACTTGAGCTTCTACTGGTTCCTGTTGACTTGAGTAATCGCTGATTACTTCTAGCGCCTGACGAAATGTCTCGAAGAGGATCTTACATTGAGTCCAGTTTTTTTCCAGACAAACTCTTTGCAGGCACTCACCCAGCGTGGTGAGTTCTTCTGCACCAACTGAGTTTGATGCACCAGTTATCTCATAAGCAACAGAACGAATTTTGATCGGATCGTGGTCTTGAATTGCGATATTGAGATTTTTTAGCAATCGTTCTGCACTCGTCATGAACATATCGATCATACGCCGCGTGTCATTGTCTTCTGGGCACAGTTCTCGCAATTTTTCGAGATCTAGTGGCGGCTCTGAGGCCGGGTCCCATTGGCGCCTCGGAATAACTTCATCTTTCGGTGCTGGGCGTGGTTTGGCTATTTCGAGTTGCAACCACTTTTCTAAGATTGCGCTGAGCACAGTTGGATTCACTGGTTTACTGATGTAGTCGTCCATTCCTTCGGCAATGCATTTTTCGCGATCGCCTTCCATCGCATGAGCAGTCATGGCAACAATTGGAACGCGACGCCCTGTGCGAGTCTCACTTTTTCGAATCTCTCTAGTCGCCTCGAAGCCATCCATAACCGGCATCTGGCAATCCATCAAAATCAAATCGTATTTGTTTTTGTTTGCTGCTGCCACAGCCTCTTCGCCATTCGAGGCAACATCTGCAGTAAAACCGATCTGTTGAAGTTGCAAGACTGCAACGCGCTGGTTGACTTGATTGTCTTCCGCAATCAAGATGTGTCGTCCTGAATCAACTCTCTCTGGCGCAGCACTAGGAGCGGTATCATTCTTTTTCTGTTCGGTTTGCGAACTGGCTGACATCTTCAAGATGCAATCGAGAAGCATCGACTGGCGCACCGGTGCCGTCAAATAGCCAGAGAAGTTATGGAAACTCTTTGGTGCCGCTGATGGACCGGTGGAGTTGAACAGAATGATTTTGGTGTCGCCTGCGTACTTTTCAGCCGTAAATTGACTGGCAAATTCTTCCGCTTTGATATCTGGCAAACTACTTTCGACGACAATGATATTGTATGGCTGATTTTTCGCATGAGCTGATTTGAGTAAAGCGTGCGCTACGCCACTGCTCTCTGCGGTATCACATTTGATGCCCCAATTTTTTGCATAAGCATTTATTACTTTTGTCGAACTGCCTGGACCATCCACAAACAGTATGTGTATGTCAGCAATTCCTTCTGGAATTTCAAATGAAGTAGACTCGTTACTTTTTTCCAGAGGGAAAGTAAACCAGACGGTTGTTCCGCTACCTTCCTTGCTTTCCAGACCAATCGTGCCGCCCATCAGCTCCACTAATTTATTGCAGATCGACAATCCCAGTCCTGTGCCACCATATTTGCGGCTGACCGAATTGTCTGCTTGGGTGAACGGGCTGAATATCTGTTTCTGCACTTCCTGTGACATTCCGATTCCGGAATCTTTTATGAGAATCTTGACGAATTCAGTGCCATCTTTGGACTCTGGCATCGCGTGAACGAAGATTTCTCCGCTCTCGGTGAATTTAATCGCGTTGCTGATCAAGTTCAAAATGATTTGCCGAAGACGTGTTGGATCGCCTCGCAGAGAACGTTCGAGCTGCGGCTGAATGAATGTCATTAAAGACAAACTTTTTTGATGTGCTTTCTCTGCTAGAAGTTCTGCGGCGCCTTCAACTACCTGCACTAAATCTAAATCGCATAACTCGAGCTGCACTTTGCCAGCTTCGACTTTGGAAAAATCGAGAATGTCGTTGACGATGTCCAACAGCGCCGATGCCGAATCGCGAATCATGTTTGCGTACTCTTGTTGCTCGCGAGTCAAATGCGTTTTCATCATCAAGTCGCTCACTCCAATCAGCGCGTTCATTGGAGTGCGAATTTCGTGACTCATATTCGCCAAAAATTGTGACTTGAACTTGGATGCTTCGACTGCCTGATCTCGGGCTTTGACCAGCCTCTGACTGGAAGCCTTCAACTCGGCGGTGAGCACATGCAGTTGGGTGACCTGATTTTCAACACGCTTGTGTGTGGCGATAATTCGCTCTTGCTCGAGCAATCGCGCTTCCAACTCGGCAACGCGCTGCTTGAGCTGGTCTGTCTCGTTTGCGGTTTTAGGGTCTTCGTGATCCATAGCCATTTGCCAGGGTCTATGCCAGCCGAAAGCGAATGCTTCCAGGCATAGGGTGTCGCCGAATTGTCTAGTAAGTATTTACCCTATGCTGATAAGTTGCCCAATTTTGGCCCTTTCAGTAACCCCTCGGGAGATTAAGTCTTCCCCTTAGGGCTTAATAGGGTTGGCTTTCAAGGTCTTTTGCCCCCGCGACATCAATTGTTCTTTTCTGGAACCAAATGGCTTCAATTCTCGACATAGCAGGAGCCAGGTTGCAGGCTCGCCAGGCGACAGAACCACTGGAGATTCCGACATGAAGAAACTAGCAATCGCTCTAATTTTTCTCGCAGCAGTGCCTGCGGTTGCCACTACCACCGCCAGTTTGATCGATGAGATCAAAGGTCAGAATGAGGTCGTTGTCGGAACCATGCAGTCATCGGACGACGACAGGCAGATAAGCTCGAAGTCGAGTCGCCCACAACTGAAACGTCCCGCTGTCGCTGCGGTTGAACAGCCTCTCGATAAACTGAGCGCTAACTTGTACTAAACGACCATCAAACACGACCGCGTGGGATGAGACCGCATCGGATATACCGATCCTCACAGGCTTATCACTGTGGTGCGGGATTGACCGCTCCTTGAGCCGGATACGTCTCATAGAGTCTTACTAAAGTCGCCTTATCCCGCTTGGATAGGACCGGCCAGACCGTCGGCGAAACGGAGTAGAACATGATGTCGTGATTGTTGCTTGAGTGCCCACGCAATCCCAGTGCGTGACCCAGCTCGTGCAGGCAAGTCTTCTTCATATCTTCGTCACCGAGAGGTTTTTCGGTCTCTCGATCGATAGTGCAGATTCTCAGTTTTGCGTTCGCGATGAAATCATCTCCTTCTCGCGAGTGTCTGCGAGTGAATGACTGCATGAAGCACACACCCTGTTCTACGTCTGAACCGGTTTGTCTTACCTCGTAAGGATTGTTGGTCCAGTCGCAGGTTATATCCGCGCCTTGAGGTGTTGTCACCAGCATAAAGGTCAGTCTGTTTTGCGACGCCAGAGACCATGAACTCAGCGCTTCCAGAAATCCATTGCGATAAGCTTCTTTGAAGTTTGGGACGGAGGCACCGCTATCCACGAATACTTTGAGCGGAAGTTTTTCCAGAGGCCAGCGGTAGTACTTTCCAGCCTCTCGAATCGACTCCATATAGTCCACAGTGTGCGGATCGGCGTTGAGCTGACTACCTTTTTCGCGCAACTTGTTGATCATGTTTTCGACAGTCGGCCTGTCTGTGGCGGTTGGGTCGGCAACCAAATATTTCTGAAACCAAACGACGGCGTCATCTGTGCGTCCCATGGTTTGATAGCAACCGGCGATGTTGAAGATAGCAGGCGTGTAGTCTGGTTTAAGTCTCAACGCCGTCTGGTATTCGCTGATGGCGCGCTGTGTGTCACCGAGTTCATCACAGGCACGTGCAAGCTTGAAGTGCACAGTGTGCGAGGTTGGATTGATCTGGCACGCCTGCTCCATCAATTTCTTGGCGTCGAAAAAGCGCTTTGCTTTGGCTGCCTTGGTTGCCTGGGCGGTCAGCATTTGCGATTTCACATCGGCAGTATTTGATGCGCCTGGACTTTCGCGCAAATATCGGTCGAACCATGGCATGGAAAGTTCGTATTGACCGGCATTGACATACGCATAAGCAGTGTTGAGAACCGCCGCAGGAAATTTCGGTTGCAACCTCAGCGCCTCGCTATATTCGGCGATCGCGGCGGGATAATTTTTGGCATCGGAATAGCCGTTGCCAATTTGAAAGCGAATCGTTGCTGATTGCGGATACTGAAGGCTAGCGCGCTGCAAGTAAGCGACCGCCTCCATCGAACGACCGCTTCTCAGCATCTGCACGGAAGTGTCGAGGATCTGGTCGAGCTGACCAGGCTGGCCCTGCTGCTGACCTTGCGCGCTCGCGTGTGGACCGTCCATGAGGACAGCCGCCGCCGAAGTCACCGACAGAGAAATATGTAAGGACAAAAAAGAATGGTAGTAAAGCCGGCGCATGAGGATAGATTCCGTTACCTTCAAAATTTACCCGTAATGTCGGCGCCTAACACCACCAGTATCGCAAAAATGGTACAAACTATGTGGAGGTTCGATTGAGCAATTTCAGGATAAAAGTTTTGTTCTTGGCAGTTGCCATTATATGCGGTGCGCAAGTTGCGTTAGCCGATGGCGATTGGCAACAGTTGAATGAAGAGGCACAGAGCGCTTACAACAATGGCGATCTGGACGATGCTGAATCAAAGTGGAATGAAGCGCTCAAACAGGCTGAGGCGAGCAAGGCGGTTGAACCCGGCATGGTGACTTGTCTTTGCAAACTCGCGCTGGTCAACGACAAACGCAAAAATTCATTCGAAGCCGAACGTTTATACGAACTAGCCATGCGAACAATGGAAGGATTAGCGGGACCAAACAGCACCCGCTTTGCTGATTGGATGCCCGATTTAGCCTGGATGTACGAAAAGCACGGGCGCCCCGACAAATCCGAAGTTCTTTTCAAACGAGCGCTGAAGATCAAAGAATCAGCCTACGGTTCAGACGACGAACGCGTTGCACAAGCGTTGGACGACTATGCTCGGTTCCTTAGAAAGGAAAACAGAGGTACTGAAGCCTCAACTATTGAGCAACGAGCAAAAACTATCCGCGCGAAATCTAATTAGTGACCTGGCTAATCAGGAGGCGAATGCGGTGCATTGTCATCCGGGTACGAAATATCAGTTTCTAACAACTGAAAAACAATCGCGACAAATAGCTCGAGGTCGTTGCAAAATACTTTTTTCTCTCGAAGGTGGTCTAACGCCGCATTCAATTTATCGAATCTGAACGCTTCTCTGTCAGGGAAAGCGTTGGTATATCGATCAGCTGCCGCACGAATGAAGTTCTGTTCTGGAGCATCTTTGTTTTCCGCTCTCGTTAGATTTTTTGCTCTATTCAAAAGTAATTGAGCTTTATCGAACATATTCTGATGTAAACAACTAAGTAAGACTAAGTCGAATGTCTTGAGCATCTTTTGGTCGAACTTAAGTGTTTGTACTCTTGAAACTAATGCCAACATCAGCTCAATGGAGTCTGAGTATCTGTCATGCACAACGAAATTATCGATCGTATCAAAGAGGACACTTGCTTTAAGATTATCGAAGACATTCGTTGATTTTGTAATCATCTCGAACGCCAGATCAAACGCGAGAACGAATTCTCTCCTTTTAATTAGGTGATAGAGAAAATCTGTTTGAGCATTAAACACACGGTCTATTTTGTTTGGGGCTTCGCTAATTTCCTCAAACGACGCAATTGTCGATGAAATGTTTTCATTTCCAGGTGCCGAACTAGAATCTTCAATGGCGAGTTTTTCGAGTGAAATTATTTGCAAATAGATATCGTCAACTTCTTTAAACTTCCCGGATTTTTGTAGGTATTTCGTTTTCATTAGTAACAGGGGAATAATGAAAGTGCGCTCGACTTTTGAGGTCCCGCCATCGATGGATTTCGCCAGCGTAACCTCATGTAGCAGCTGTGCTAAAACGGAGTGCCCATATTTGCTCTCTAGTTTTTCAATTGTTTTGACCAACAGATCACTATCAAAATACTCAACTGCATCGAGCAATGTTTTTGGTGTGCTGAGACCTTCGCTTATAAACGTTCCTAAGAAATCGCACAACGTATAACATAGCTCTTGGCGCGAGTCTGGTGCGGTTGCATTTACTTGAATAATTTCACTGATGATCGAACCTACTTCCGATGATTGCAAGAATGCAAATGAGTGCGGATCGCGCTTCGTCAGCGTCAAAAAAACATTTTCAAATTTGAAAAACGCTTTTATGCATTGCTGCTTCAACATATTGTTGGGAGCCGTATTGATAACGTTTGCTCCTAAAGATCTAAGCGCTTCGCACGGAATTTTGCACCTGTCAATTTCTCCCTCTTCCAGATACAGCATCGTCAATGCAGCTACCAATGGCAGTTCTGTCAGCGAATCTTCATTACCGTCAAGTTCTCTTTCGTCGATTATTTTCTCCAAAAGAGGAATGAAGAACTTGATCTTGAACTCACGATTGTACAGGTTCTCGAGAAATTCGAGGTAGCAAGCGTTGGCGCAACTCCTGTCAATAGAGTCTTCTGTGAATCTCACCAGGGATTCGATGTAGTCTTGAACAACCTTTCTAACCGGCAGCCGGTTTAGTTCTTTCCAAAAGGTTTTCAGGACGTCTGCTAAAGTTGATTTCTCTGTCCTGGTGATCAGTTCCAATACAGTGTTCAACAGCTGATCGAATTGAGGTAGTGAACCGATTCTGCTGTATAGAACCATCACGTAACTTATCGTCGAACTACTCTTGATGCTTAACTTTGAGTCCTCATTTGCCAGTTGACTAAATAAATGCTCAAGCAGAGTGGCGTATGTACTCAGTCGCTGACACCAAATCGCATTGTAGCTAGAAAATTTGAGAGTGCTTCTTATGTCAGAGAGCCATTTTAGAGCCTTTTCGTATTGCTTAGTTGTCAGCATACTGGCTGCTATAACTGACAGATCTTCAACATCTCTTTGATCGATTCTTTGCGCCTGAATTCTGGTGAGAACAGCTAATTGTGAACAAGCACATGCTTCTTCTAATTCGTTGTTATGAATCAGTTGATCAGCCAAATAATTCAGAGTGTGCGCTATGACAAGATCCATTGATTGATCGACATACTCCTGGTTAGCCGTACTTTCGGGTGCTGTAAATCCAAATGCGTTTGCGCCCAAGCCTTTCGACCAACTTAGAAAGTGTTCTTCAAAAGTCTCAGTTGCAACGTTTTTCCGGGCGGTCAGATACTTCTGGAGTTTTAGCTCTTTCAAAGTTGTATCTAAAACAAATGAATTCACTCCGTCAGGATCTGACAATGCTTTTTCAAAGATTTCGGCGATGCTCGTATTGTTCTTAAGACTCAGTTTCGTTCTGGGCAGTCTCAAACAATAATTGCGTATGTAAGCGCAGACGGCGACCGACTCAAATTGCAAATTCGCGCTAAGAAGGTTGTGGGCTAGTTTCGTGAGGATTAGAAACACATGTATGTCGGGTCCAAGCCGATCGACTTGGGCAAAGATCCCAGATAAATCATCTTGGCGTAAGTCGTGGTTTTTAAATTCAGTATTAGCTTTTAGAGAAGCAGTAAATTCTTCAAACAGTTTTGATCTGTAGTGGTCGATGAATTTTGCGAGGCTCGCAATTTGTTTCTTTTGAACAGTTGCCTCAATCAAATCTTCGTTGGTGGACCTTTTTATCTGCGCCAGAGCTTCGACCTGGGAAACTTTGTCTTCACTTAATTGCCCGGCAAGAGCAACGGACATCCGCAAAAATCGAGAACGAATCCGCTCCTCCGTGATGAGACTGCTTGTGCCATCAAGGTTCTGCTCCTGGAGAATATTGCAAACTATCCTTATAACGCTGAGCTTGTCTGCATTGGAAAATCTCTTGTGATAGTCCCAAACACAGTCCAACGTGGCTTCGGCGTGAGCTCCCTGTCCATCGAGGCATTGAGTTCTTGCCATTGCGAGGTAGAAACCCGTAGCCAGACTGACGTTTTCCGCCATTAACTCAGTCGTTCCCTTTCGCCATTGGTGCATTGAATTCAAGTAACGTGCTTGAACAAATGTCCGCTCAAGGATGCCTCTAGGAACAAAGGTGTCGGTTTCATCCGAAGCAGAAAGCATTGCCACCCAATAAATGTTGAGTAACTACCCTGATTTCATCGCCGTGGCGCCATTCTTCATCCTACTATCGATGCATCATATTGGCAATGCGGTGAACCTCACCTCAAGCGTGAAAAAGTGTCATTTATGCTACTGAGTATGGTGGCACTTTCGAGAGAGCCTGATAGTTTGAACTAGTGAATTCATCGCACCACCTGCGGTGAGCATGACAACCGATGTCAGTATATATGCCTATGGTGCAACTCCTGAGTAGAATTGCTATGCTTACCAAATTCCTCTCAGACCCCACGGCGACTAGGTTGATGAACAAACGCACTGCCAAGATTCTTATCGGCGATCTGTTGGTCAAGTCCGGTTTGATTGACCTTGGAGATTTAGCTGACGCTATTCCGATTTCGACTAAGACCGGGCTACCAGTTGGTCGCGTTCTAGTCGGTTCAGGCTTTTTGACCGACGAAAAATTGCAGTCTGCGTTGCGCGCACAGTCATTGATCCGCGACAACTTCTTGACCGTTGACATGGCAATCAAAGCTTTACAAGCCGTTGCCTCCAAAGACGTTTCTCTTGACGATGCTTTGGCTGATCTCGGTTGGCGTTCTGAATACTTTGAGCTAACTAACCGGCTCGGTCAGTTGCTTCGTGACTCTGAATTGGTCAATGCGGAAACCATCGATGAAGCGTTGCAGACATGCTTCACGACTGGCTTGCCCTTGGGTCGAATTTTGGTGCTAAAAGGTGTGATTTCGGACTCGGTTGCAAATGCCGCTGTTTCTTCTCAGATTTTGGTGCGCGACAAGAAAATCGATCGTGAGCAGGCGCTGGCGGCGCTGAAGTCCGCAGCTGAGCGACATACGACTATTGAAGAATCGCTCGATTTTCACGGCTTCTTGCAACAGAAATCAGCGAAGACTGTGCGTTTAGGTGAGTTGTTGATGATGGCGGAAATGGTTTCCGACATTGATTTGCTCTCTTCAGTCGAAAAGGGCTTGGTTGATGACATTCCGATAGGACAGGTTCTCGTCGACGCTCGATTGATTACGCAATCTACGCTCGACCAGGCGCTGCAGATGCAGGGTATGGTCAATTCGTTCGAAATTACGCCGAAGCAAGGCGCAGAAGTCGTGAAGATGCTGCGTTTGCACGACATTCCGGTGGCGAAAGCGCTTGCCGAAGTGAAGAAGAAAGATGAGGTCGAAGCCCCGCCTCCGACGCTGGAGTTTCCAGAATTGATTCGTCTGGTTGGCATTGTGCCAAGCAAAGAGATGACGATTGCGCGAGCGCTCAGTCACAGCACTGGCACGCCGTTGACGCAGGTTTTACTGTCGAAGAATTTGATCGATCAGCCGACACTGAGCGCCGTTCTGAGGACGCAAGAGCTATTAGCGGCGGACACAATGAGTGCCGAACAGGCAATCTTTGCGCTTCACAGCTGGCTTTGGACGCGCGGCGATTTCAACGAGATGCTGAAAAACCTCGGCTGGACGTAGATTTCGGATTTACTGTTCCAATTCAGACAATGAGTAGGTGTTGCCGCCTCGTCTCATCGCGTCTGTGAGCGCATTCAGAGCTGATCTGAACAGCTCGTCTTCTTTCTGTCCGCTTACTGGATAAGCCGCTAGACCCTGGCTCACAGTGACGGACCAGTTTTGTCCGATATCTGAAATTCTCTCCGAATAGATTTTGGTTCTGATGCGCTCTGCCAATACCGAGGCTCCTGCCAAATCGGTCTGAGGGCAGATGACGACTAGGGTGTTGCCATCGTAGCGTCCAGGAATGTCGACGTCTCTGATGGTGTTCATGAGGAAGTTCGCGGTGCCTTTGAGAACGCCATTTGATGCCAAATGACCGAACTTTCCAGCGATTTCGTCGAATCCATCGACTCTCAGCATGAGAACAGTGGTGCCGTACTTGTAACGGCGTGACCGTTTTAGCTCATCTTTGATAATTCTCACAATTGACTTGTGATTGTACAGTTCTGTTACCTGGTCAAGCAGGGTCAAGCGATCCATCTCAACCGGATCGGTGTTGACCAGAGTGTTGTGCAGGTTGTCGAGGTAATTGCTCTTCTCGAGTTCGCGCGTTCTGCGGGCGCTATCGGAAGTAGGAAGCGCGTTTAGATGCCCGTCAGTTCGAAGCTGGTTGAGCTTCTTGCGGAAAATCGACTCTCTACCCATCGACGGTAGCTCTTCTCTGGGACCGGGTGCCATGGAATGTGCCTCGCTGCTGCCATTGTGCTGGTCGAATTATACTCCAGCTTTTCGAGATTTCGTAGCCCCCGGCTATTTCTTCGTTTCCGCGCCGCATCATTGAGAAATCCGAATAATTTCCTGCCGCTTAATTACGTGAAATTCAGGAGCTTGTATTATTGGTGACTCGATTGAACGGTTGCAGAAAGCTTTGCTCTGCGCATCATCAACTTTCGCTTTGGCGAAGTTAACTACTTGGAGAATAGACATGACTCGATTGAAACCAGTTGACCAGGCGGCCGCGTCGGGTCCTCAGAAGGAAGCGTTGGACAAGATCCAGGCAAAAATGGGCAGAGTTCCTAATGTTTTTGCACTTATGGGAAACTCATCAGCAGCCGTCAACGCCTACTTGGCAATGAGTGAAGCTCTCGCTGGTGGTGCTCTTGACGCTCAAATGCGTGAGCGCATCGCAATCAGCGCGGCTGAAATTCACCACTGCGAATACTGTTTGTCAGCGCACACAGCCATCGCCAAGAGCGTTGGACTGAGCGACGACGAGCAGGTGAAAGCGCGCCAGTCACAATCGGCTGATGCTAAAGCAGATGTCGGTTTGACCTTTGTTCGCAACATCCTTTTGCGCAGAGCGGAAATCGGAGACTCTGATATAGCCGACCTTCACGCTGCTGGATACACAGACGGCGAGATCGCTGAATTGGTCGCAAACACTGCATTGAACGTATTTACAAACTACTTCAATTTGATCGCGAAGACCGAAAACGATTTCCCGAAAGTGCCTTTGCTGTTCCCAGCCTAGTCACGTCGTGCATGAGATTCAAAGAATGCGGATCGACTATTGGTCCGCATTTTTTTTATTGGTCCGCACTTTGTTGCTTAGTGCCGATGTCTCTTATGTGAGCGCTTACCCACATGCCTTGGAGCGGCTGGCGCAGGCGTTGCCATCGTGATGTAGACCGGACCGTTCGCTTCTGAAGTTGGCAGTTCTGTGATTTCGGGTTTGCCAGGTTCTTTGATGGTGATTGTTTTGATGCGTCCAACGATATTGACCAATTCGCCAATGGCGTAGCGCAAATCTTTGATGGAAGGCGTGTGATTGTTGACCATAATCGTCACAGCCATGCTCTGTCCACCTGCCGTGGTGACGATTCCAGTGATAGACCTGGCTGTATCCATCGACCCGGTTTTGTATCGATAGTTGTCACCATTTTTCAGCAAGGAGAGATACGGCCCGTTCAATGTTGGGGTTGCCATATGTTTCAGCACCGTATTCAGTGCATGCGGTGACAGCCCATTTTTTCTCGTCAGACCGCAGCCATCCAAAATTACTGCCTCTTGTGGTGGCACGCCGATCGATCCGAGCCACGTCGTCATGCGATACAAACCGCGCTGTTCCAGGGTCGTGTCGTCTTCTTTGTTTTTCGATTTTTCGTTTTGTTCGGGCGTCAACATTCCCAGCGTTCTGAGAAGTTGTTGCGCATACAAATTGTCGCTTTCGTGCAATGTTACTGTAATGATTTTAGTAAGCGGATTAGACACATGCTCCGCCAATAATGTGGTGGCACCATCGCCGGTATTGCTTTTATCTCGAGACATCAAAGCTGATTTCTCTACTTTAATGCCTTTGTCTGCGAGAGAAGACTCGACTAAAGCGATGTTGTACTCGTCTGGATCGGCAATCAGCAAGGGGCTTTTTTGACTGGTGCCGTCTCCGCAATAGGTGCGGATAGTTTTGTTTCCCGGGTCGTATGTCAGCCATGCCGAGGCAACATCAGACTTCATCAGACTGCGAGTGAGTGCGTTGATTTCATAGGTCGAACTCATGTCGAACACTCTCATTCCCTTCATGGCGCTTACGCCTTGAGCGATGTTGTGATCGACGACGAAATTAGAACAGACTGGCATGTAGATTTGCCCGAAGTCTTCTACCAACCAGCCGGGCAAATACTGCTCAAATCCGCCCGGGGTCTTTGCCAGACGCACTCGACCATCGACTGTATGGAGTTTCTTAGTATCAATCTTTGCCACTAGTTGGCGAATATCATCTCGTGACAAGCTTGGATCTTGCGAAGGGCTGATGACGAGATCGCCGTGCAATTTACCTTCGGTTGTGGTGCCTGCTGACAAGAGCTGTGTCTTGTAAGTGTAAGCGCCACCAAGTGTTTCGAATGCGCACGCTGTTGTGAATACTTTTGCCGTCGAGGCCGGCACGAATCTTTTGTGCCCGTTGTATGAATAGAGCACCTTGCCCGAGGGCAATTCCATGACTTCCACTCCAACGTTGGAGTGTTGCAAGGTCTGCTGTTTCAGCCATCCGCCCAGCACGCCTTCCAATGTTAGCGGCTGCGCCGTGGCTGCGCGACTGGGCGCCATGCCAGCGACCATCATGATCAATAAAATTACGATTGAAATGCGCTTAGCGCTGGAGGTTTCCAATGTTTGCTGCACGTATAAAGCCTTCATCTAAGTATGGCATGGACAATTCAATCTGTCCTTTTTCAACAACAGAATTCACCAAATTTGAATTGCTGAGATGGCACTATGATTGGACTTTCGCCAGGTTCTGAGCTTGTTTGAATTTTTCTATCAAAGCCGTCGGAGTTCTGCGCGGTCGCATCGTGTCGATGTCAACGAAAACCCCGGTATGTGTCGCCCTGGTTGTTAGTTGTTCGCCGACGTAAATCTCACCGTAAAACTTAATGCTGGCGGCTCGTATCTCGCTGAGATACATGTGACCGACAGGCTCATCAAACAGTTTGATGGCGCGCTTGTATTCTATGCTCGATGCGGCAATCACTGGAGTGTAGCCTTGTTCGACAAAAGATTGAAATGAAAAATGCTCTTCGAATAGCTGCAGGCGCAGATCCTCAAGCCACCGGAAGTAGACGATGTTCGATACATGCCCAGCGGAATCGATGTCATAAGTTCGTACCTTGATTGGCATCTGAATGCCAAGGTAGCCAGCATGTTCCATTTTTGATGATTCCTCGACGAGCTAGAAAGGAGCGCGTTCATAGTCTACATGAGCCGAAGGGAGTGCGATATGATTGTCGCGTCTGTGTTACGTATGCATCGCTAGTGCTGGAGGATATGACTGTGAAGGTAGTGCTCGGTGCAGATCATGGTGGCTACGAACTGAAAGATGTCGTTCGCGATTACCTTGAGCAGGAAAAGTACGAGGTCATCGATGTTGGCACTTACAGTGCTGATTCGGTTGACTATCCCGATTACGCAATCAAGGTCGGGCAGACGATTCTCGACGGCAAAGCAGATTTAGGGATAATGATCTGCGGAAGCGGAGTCGGGGCGTGTGTTGCGATCAACAAAATGCCAGGAATTCGCGCCGGACTTTGCCACGATACTTTCTCGGCACATCAAGGTCGCGAGGATGACAACACTAATGTGCTATGCCTGGGAGCGAGAGTGATTGGACATCAACTTGCTCTGGAGATTGTCAGAACATTTTTGAATGCGAAATTTTCGGGTGCTGAAAGACATGTTCGCAGATTAGCAAAAGTGCACGATCTCGAAGTTAAGTATGCAGGGCAGTCCTAGTCGCGAGCACCATATTCGGTTCTGTTTTTTTGAAGTCCTGACGAATACCGAAAAGACAAAGAGAACTTTTTAGCATGAAACTACGATACCAAGGTCTTGTTTTAATTGGTATTCCGCTTTTGTGCCAACTCATTTTTGTCGGCACACTTGTCTATGTTCTTGTTCGTCTTGATGCTGCTGCTGGCGAAGAGGCTCGAGCGAAGTTGATTTTGAGTAAATGCCATGATCTCAGTTTCGCAATCAATAGAGATTTTACGAAATTGCTGATCATGCGCATCTCCAATCAGAATAATCTCGATAGCCAATTTGAATTGCGTATGCGCGAAAAACTGGCTGACATGGACAATTTGCGAGCACTTGTTGCATCTACTTCACCGCAATCTAAAGAGCTGGTTGAAAGTTACATTCAGTCGTACAAAGAGTTGATTGATCTCGTGACCGAAGCAAAAGTCGCCGCAGCAAACCTGGAAACCACCGGAAAATTCGCTTTTGGTAATGAAGCCAATCTGAGAGTTTTTAGTGTCAAGCTCCTGAATCATACTAATAAATTCAATCGCCTGGGTTTGCAAATCAGCGAAGTTTACGGACCGGTAGTTGCAGAGTTGCAGCCGGAAGCTGCCAGGCAACGCACCATGCTCAGGTACGTTATTGTTTTTGGTGTTACGTTGAATGCTCTGGTCGCTCTCATTCTTGCGCTCAGTTTGGGGCGTCGCACAGTTAAGCGTTTAGATTTGTTGATGTCGAACATGACTAGCTTTAAGAATGGAAAACTTGATCTAAGGCCAGTTGGTGGCAGTGATGAAATTGCAGATTTGGACCGTAACTTTAAAGAGCTTGCATTCTCTCGCCATGCTTCTGACGAAATGAGGCATTCCATCTTGGCGATGGTAACTCACGATATGCGTTCGCCGCTCACGTCTGTAGAAGGCTCGCTTGTTCTGATGATCGACGAAGTTTACGGACCCGTGCAACCGAAATTGAAAAAGATGTTGAGGCGGATCAGCTCTGAAGTGAATAGACTGATTCGATTGTCGAATGATTTGCTGGATACCGAGCGCATCGAAAGCGGTGACTATGAGCTTACAATCGACGAGTATTTTCTGGAAACTCTGGTGTCGCAAGCACTGGATGCTGTAAGCGGAATGGCTGAAATCGTCAATATAAAAATCGAGACCCAGCTTCCCGATGAACTGACAGTTCATTGTGATGGTGACCGCATCATTCAAGTATTAGTCAATCTATTTTCCAATGCCATTAAATACTCGAATCCAAGTTCTGTCATTCACGTAAGGGCCTATGTCGATGATATGAATCACACGAAGAGAGTGGAAGTTGTGGATCATGGCATCGGCATTGCGGCTGCTGAACGTCGTGCAGTCTTTGATAAGTTCAAACAGCTTTCGCAACCTGGCGAAACAAAGAGAAAAGGCACTGGACTGGGTCTGGCTATCTGCAAATCGCTGATCGAAAAACATGGTGGCACCATTGGTGTTACTTCTGAGGAAGGAAAAGGCAGTTCATTTTGGTTTGAATTGCCTTCCACCCGTTGAACTGCCTCGTGAAGTTTAGATGGTCATTGTCGCCACTAACAGATCAGGATTTCTGCTTGGTAATAGTGACGAACGAACTGCCCTTGCCGAAAGTTGCTCTAGTTGTGCTTCCATCGGCGTTTTTGATCTCGAGGGCACCACCTCCATATCCGATATTTGCTACTATTCCTCCAGGAAACTCTTTAAAGTAGTCAGAGCGCGTCCCCATTTGGCGAGATACTTTCTCACCGTCACGATGGTCATATTCCTTTGTGGTGCCGTTTTTCTCCGTTACTGTCACCGTACCGTCGTCTAAGCTAATGGACTTTCCATCTGCAGTCTTGATGATAATTTTGCCTTGTTGAGTACCATTGTCCTTAAACTCAATTTCCGAACCATATTCATCTTTGAATGGCTTCTTAGGATCTAGCTTGGTGTAGCGTTCAAACTTTTCCTTCTGATCGGCATCTGCGCTTGTCTTTTTTATCCAAGCTCCGTGTGCGGGGTACTCGGTGACGTCGACATCATCGGGAAATTCTTTGTCAATCGACTTGCGCATTACGCTGCCATCCTTCGTAATGGTAAGTTCACCGCCATAGTTTTTGCTGTCGCTTCGCACCACCGGGTTGCCGTTTTTGTCAGCCGTTAAGGAGTAGCCAGTCGACCCACGGTTCGGTATCAATGTGATGACAGTATTTCTTTCGGTATCGATTTGGAGTTTTTGTCCCTGCAACTCGATTTCATAAGTGCTCTCAGAAGTTTTCGCAAGCTTTAAACCGTTTGGCATGCTTACTTCTCTTTTTGAATCAAGTAATTTGTCGAAAACTACTTTAGCGTTTTTTGAGGCGTCGATTGGTTCCTTCACTTCAGGTGGTTCTGACATGCTGACCAACTCGACGGGCAAATTTTTCTCGGATTTTTTTGAGTAAATGTCAGCCGTCGAAAAGTCGAGAGTGTTTCCATGGTTCTCCCTTTGTGGTTGTGGTTCTTTGAGCATAACCTCTGAGTAAGCAACTGCTGCAGATTGAGCTATTGCCGAAGATACCTTTCCCATTTGCGGAGATTCATTTACTTTGAAATTCTCAAGTAGAGACACTTTATTCACCTCAGTTTTGTTGGTTACACTGTGAATAGAAGACTAATTTGTGAAGATGACATTTAGTTGACATGGACGAAACGCAATCGCTCGCTGGATGCGAAGACAGATCTTCCGGTTCGAATTGACTTCGACTAAAAGACCTGCCCAGTTTGGTGATTACAGATTTGTTTAAGTGGTTTACTTTACTTCTGTTCTTGATTTTTCTTGAATACTTTCATAAGTTCGTCATATGTTTGCTTCGGATCAAGGTCTTTTTCTGTGCCAATACCTGGACCTGATTTGGTTTCTTTTGCAGACAATAGAGTTCCGTCATTTTTGATAGTAACTGATTTGCGGGTTACGATTTGGTCGCGGGTGTTTGGGTCTTCATCATTTGTTCCGATAACAACCTGCTTTCCAGCCCCACGGAATGTGATGTCCATCTTTGATTCGGCGCTGAGCTTCCTCTGGAAGTGGACAATTGCTTTATCGTCCTCACCGTTCTTGCTAATTTCTTGGGCGAGTTTGCACAATTCGTCAATTTTTCCTGACTTAAGAAGCTCCATGCCTTTCGCCACTTGCTCGTTGAGTTTGATCTGTTCAGGTGTTGGTGCTTCGCTGGCTTCACGCGGTGCATCAGCAGTTGTTTCAGGTGTTCTGTCAGGTGTTCTGTCATTTGGTTTATCACTTTGAGACTTTTCGCTTGGCTTATCATGCGGCTTATCATCAGGCTGGGATTCTTTTGAGTAAATGTTCGTGAATAGTAAGGAACCGGCTTGAGTATTCTCAGTTCTTGGTTTGTTGAGAACATCCTGGAGTGCTTGTTTTGAATAAGCACTTTCTGCCGCCGAGAAAATTCCATGCGGAGTTGCATTTGGTTGAAGTCCTTCGAGTTTTCCGAGTTGGTTATCGTTGACAGTGCTCATATGTATCTCCTAATTGCCGAACCAGATTTATGCATGCAGATTATTTGGCGAAGATGACATTTAATTGACACGAAAAAGAGTTGTTCGATTTTGTTATGCGATTTAATATTTGTGCGCCGCTTCACGGGTACGTAGTATGCACGGGCTAGGGCGGATGATACGCCTGCGCAGTACTGACGAAGACGGGCTACTCAATGGCGAAAATCTTAATTGTGGAAGATGATCTTATGGTGGCACATATGGTGCTGGATTGGGTCAAGTCAGAACATCATGTTGGTGAGGTTGTGCACGATGGATTGGAGGGGCACGACCGGCTGAAGTATTACAACTATGATCTGGCTATTCTAGATTGGCAGTTACCTGGCATGACTGGTATTGAAATTTGTCGTCAGTATCGGCAGGAAGGTGGAAGTATTCCGATTTTGATGCTGACTGGTCAAAACACGATGGATGATAAAGAAATTGGTTTTGACGCTGGTGCGGATGATTATCTGACGAAGCCTTTTGATTTAAGGGAATTGCGGGCTCGCGTGCGCGCTTTGCTACGGCGCCCATCTGAAGTGGTGCCAGCACTGGTTGGGTCTAGTGCTGTCACGCTCGACTACAAGGGATACAGTCTGGTAAGAGACGGTGAGAAGATCAAACTATTGCCCAAAGAATTTGCTGTTTTGGAATTTCTTTTGCGGCATCCTGGACAATTTTTTACTCCCGATCAAATTCTCAATCAAGTTTGGAATTCTGACTCTGATTCGACTGTGGATGCTCTTAGAGCATGTATAAAACGTTTGAGGCAGCGCATCGACAAAGATGGCGCTCCCTCTATGATTCATACGTCACGCGGTCTGGGTTATAAATTTGAGTTGCCGAGCTAATAGTAAAGGCAGCGCTGTGATTGCGCTGCCTCTTGTGTTGTTGTGCGTTTGAAAGATCTTAAGCTGGATTGGCTTTCTTAGCTTGTTCCGCTACCGGGCCGGCCAGCGTGATTGCAGTCTCGACCAACTCGTCGATGCGAGTCTTTACCAGTGCGTCACTAACCGAGGTGGCATCGAAAGACGAGCCATCTGCGTAGACAAATCGCGGAATGATCAGTGAGCGAAAGTCGAGCATCAAACTATTTGCCACTCCCATCACTGACATGTAGCTTGACTTTCCGCCTGCTGCGCAGAGGAAGCCCACTACCTTTTCCGTCCATGCACGACCAGTCAACTCAATGAGGTTTTTTGCTGCCGCATTGACATCGAAGTTGTAGATCGGAACTCCCATCAAAACGCATTTTGCGTCTCTGATTTTTTGTGCCAATATTTCTACATTCCCATGACCATAGGCTGGGCCACCATCGCATATTGGTAGCTCGTAATCCCGCAAGTCTAGCCATTCTGCGCTACCGCGTTGCTGGAGTAGATCAAAAGCAGCTTTCGCCATTTTTCGGCTGTTACTTTCCGGATTCAAACTGCAACTAATCACCAAATAATCGGACTTCATTGTTTTCCCTCCGCTTGCGTTTCGCTCGCATTATTACGATGCTTTAGCTGTGATCTCTACTTCAGAGTCGCCTTGTACTTTTTCCAGAGCTTTCTGATATTTGGTGGCGTGATATTTTTCGACCATGGTCAAGGCTTTAAACCGTTTTGCAGCCTGCTCGAAAATCTTCGCGTGTTCAGCAGACTCGGCACCTTGTTCTACGAATTCGTCTGCTGCATCTAGTTTGCCTTCTTCAAGCGCGATTTTTTCAAATTCTGGATACATCTGATTTGTTTCGTAAAGTTCGCCTTCGATTGCTAGCTCGAGAATGCGTTCTACTGTCAGATCTTTCGATGGATAGAGCAATTCGAGATGAGAGAATGCGTGTCCGGTTTCTTGATGGGCTGTTTCTTCGAACAACTTTGCGATTTCTTCATTGCCAAGTTTTCTTGCCACTTTCGCAAAGTAGAGATACTTTCTGTTAGCCATTGATTCGCCTGCGAACGCTGAATGCAAATTGTCTGCTGTTTTTGAATTATCTAGTTTTTTCATGATTTTTCTCCATTTGAGTTCATCTAAAGTTAGAACTAATCTAACTTGTAGTCAAAAAAATATGTTGGGTGTGAGCTATTTCTTGACTTCGCCGAAAATCGTCACATGGTAGCTGTTTACTGAAAATTCAGGTGCCAGATCCAGTTTCAACGCTGAAACTTTATGAGCGTCTACGTCGTATACCTGTCCAGTCTTTACGTCTACAAAGTGATGGTGGTCGCTTACATTTGCGTCGTACCGAACTCGTCCCGGATCGGTTACGACTTCTTTGATCACGCCAGCTTCGACGAGTGCGTTCAAAGTGTTATAGACCGTGGCTCGCGACAACGAGACAGGTAGTTTGGTGGACACTGCTTGAAAGACTTCGTCGGCCGTGGGGTGACAGTCGGTTCCAACCAGATACTCAGCAATCACAGCTCGTTGAGCGGTCGGCTTGACGCCGTGGGTGGTTAATAGCTCTTCTATGTGACTTGTCATACCAGTTGGACTCCTTCTGTACTTAGAATAAGTCTAAGTTGCGACTTTGTCAACAGCGATCGCGAAAAATCAATATTTCCCTTATTTTAGCCGTAAGTTCGCCCGTTCATGTACGGAGAAGATTCAATATATTGATTCGAGAACTCATACTGCGATAGTCTTTGTTGCTGTCAGTTCGCTGAGCCAGACGCTTTCAGACTCCCAAGGATACTGCTGTGCTGGCGTACATAGAAGTTTCGGAGGGTGCATGTCACTACAAACTATTAAACAAGCGATTGCGGACAAGAAGATGCTTTGTCCCGAGTGCAAAAAGCCGGTTAAAGAGTTTGAGAAGTTTGTTGAGATGACCGCGTCTATCTGGGACGGTGCGGGCGATTCGGGACATGAGACGAAAGGGTCGAAAGTGACGCTGATATGCGGAAACAAGCCCTGCGCCTGGAAAGAGCGAACCGAGTTCTGGTCGAATTACATCGACGAATGACTTAGTCGTTCTTAGCTTTTGCCTCTTCAGGCGTTTCAACGTAGCGAATCTTTTTCTCGTCAGCAATTTTGGCTTCTGAGCCCGGTGCCACTGCAGTGGTTGACGGAGCCGATTTTTCGGACATTTCTGATTTCGACTTTTCTGTTTCGGTGAGCGGCATCAGCTCGTGCACTGTGTTTACGTGTGCTACAGGAGCAGGAGAATCAGCTTCTGTCTTAGCGGGAGGTGCGTATTTCGCCTCGATTGCGTGAGCACGCTTGAGATAGTTTGCAGCTTCCACTGAATTACCGTTCATTTGATAGAGTTCGGCTAGACTGCGCAATGCATCAGCGACTTGCGGGTTGTCGTTGCCGTACAGTTTTTCTCTGGCAGCCAGTGATTTCTTCAAAAGCGGCTCGGCAAGCGTTGATTGACCGCGCAGCTTGTACACTTCACCCAGTTTGCTGAGATTGTGCATGTAGTCTTGATCGCCGTCTGGTGCGGATGCCTTGTTTTGAATCGCTTGTTGATACTCTGCTTGTATTGCGGTCAATTTCGTCTCGCGCGCAGCGAGACTTTCAAGCGCATCAGATAGAGCTTTCGTAGCGATTCCGCGCTCGTGAGCATTTCCATTTTCGACCATAGACTGCAGCGCAGATACAGTGCCGGTGCTGGCAAAGATGCCCGCAAATTTTCCCGCCAACTCAGGATTGGTTAGCTGCGACATGGCTAGAATAGCGGCTTTCTTGCTCTGTTCGTTGCCCATCAAGTGCGGAATAAATTTTTCGATTGTTTGAATTTCTTGCAATCTCAGCTGCTGCTGATTGTATGCATAGGTGAAGAAGCCTCCCATCATGAAGATCAGCATGCCAGAGATGATTGGTGCTACGGCTGTGATTTTGTCCCAATTATCTTTAGGTGGTCTGAGGTCGGTGAAATTGGCTACAGAAGGCGGGTTTGATTGTCGAGTGGGTTTTGATTTGACAAATGAATTTCGATCGTCGATTACTAATGTGGCTGGCTTACTTTTTTCGAAATCGCTGCGTGAGCTGTCTTCTGTAATCTTCGTTATCGTGTCTACGCCCATGTCAATGTTACCTCTGCGAAAGTGGCTTGCGCTCTATATCGGGCACTCATCACAGAAAAAGTATAGATCTCTGATGTCAGCAGTGCAAACAAAAATTTGGATCTATCGTCGATCGATCGGTGCTATGCAAGACTGTGTTTATCGATGCGGAACTATTTAAATGTATGAAGCGTTTGCATCGTTCAGACCGTGTAAACTTTGCGATCAGTTAGGTAAAGTCGAGATTTGGAGGCTTGTTATGCGCGCGATTGTGATTTCAAAACCAGGTGGTCCGGAAGTTCTTCAATATACGGAAGTAGCTGACGTGGAGCCGCAACGTGGAGAAATTCGTGTGCGTGTTCGTGCCACCGCCGTTAATCGCGCTGATTTGGTGCAGCGCGAAGGTCGATATCCAGCGCCTGCAGGCGTGCCCGCAGACATCCCAGGGCTTGAGTATGCAGGCGATGTGGACGCGGTCGGCGAGGCAGTGACGGACCTGAAGGTTGGCGACAAGGTATTTGGACTCGTAGGTGGAGGGTCATACGCTGAGTACATAATTGTGCATTCGCGCGCTACAAGCAAGATGCCGAACCATCTTTCTTATGAAGAAGCCGCATCTTTTCCGGAAGCGTTTATCACCGCATATGATGCCATGGTTTCGCAGTGTCGCTTGAGTGCTGGAGAAACGGTTTTAATTAGTGCCGCCGCCAGTGGTGTCGGTACTGCTGCAATTCAGATTGCACATGCAATTGGTGCGCGTCCGATTGGAACGACTCGCACCGCAGCTAAAGCTGATCGTCTCCAGGAATTCGGATTGAAAGATGTGATCGTCAACGGTGATACCACTTTTGCGGAAGATGTTTTGAAACTGACGAACGGAATCGGAGTCGATGTGACATTGGAATTGGTCGGCGGAGAATACATTAGTCAGGACTTGCAGTGCACCGCACCACGCGGTCGCATTGTTTTAGTTGGGTTGCTTGCTGGTGCCTCGTGCAAATTCAATCTAGGAATGTTGCTCAGTAAACGGTTGGAGCTGCGCGGAACGTCGCTTCGCGCGCGTCCACTCGAAGAGAAGATCGTGATCGCTCAGACTTTCAGCAAGAGCCTTGTTCCGCTAATCGGGGCGGGTAAGCTGAAATCTGTCATCGACAAGACATTCCCATTGAAAGACGCGGCAGCGGCGCACGAGTTTCTCGGGCAGAACGAGAGCTTCGGCAAGGTCGTGCTGACCGTGTAGCTCGGTTAGAGAGGAAAGTTCGGGTCTATCTTGTGGAGCTTCTGGGCGAGACGGTCGTAGTGTGACTGAAGCCATTTCCCGACTACTTGCTGTTCTTCGGGCGACAAAGCTTCTGGAGGACGGTTCACAGCCTCGGTTTTAGCCTGTTTGAAGCGAATGGCGCGTTCCTGGCTTTTGCTCGAACGGAGATTCTGCAGGTTAGCCAGTTGTGGATAACGCTGTTCGAGCTGTTCAAGACTAGCGGCGACCGCAGAGTCCGGTAGGTGCTCTTCGCTCATTTCTTATATCCCAGGGTTGATATATGCTACCTAATTTAAAGGGTTTCCAAGAGTTTGTCACTACGGCAAATACGCAACCAGACGATAATCGACACCAAAAGTGGTGCGCCGTTGATTATTTTGGCTTCAGGGGTACGTCGGAGCGATCAATTCAGCATGATACCTGGATTTATTCTATGTGTGAGGCCGTGATTATTTGGTGACAAAGGATGTCCAAATTTGCTGTCGGTCCAGAGTTTTCGCTGCGAGATATACATGGGACATCTTGTGGATAGCGTGTTGGAATGAGCCTTTGAAAAAACTTTTGTGGCAATGGAATAAAACGAAGCCGTTGATCGTTTTACTTGTGGGAGCGCTGAACGATGTTGAGCGATAAATGGGTCTGAACCAGAATCACCACACCGAACACTTCGAAGATTTGACGATTGGTTTTGCCGATCGATTATTTCGAGTCGCTTTCGCTCGCGCAGGAAATGTTCAGGACGCCGAAGACATAGTCCAGGAGACGTATTTGAAAGCGTATCGCTCATTTGAAAGTTTCCGCGAAGGAACGAATGTGAAGAGTTGGCTGATGCAAATTCTCATCAACGTTGTACGCGATCGCCATCGGCGCACTATGCACAGAATTGAAACCGTGGAACTCAAAGATTGGGAGAATGGCGTTGACGAGCCAGCTTTCGCCAGCCCTGAAGATTTGATGATTGAAGATGAGGTTGACCCCGCCTTGTCTGAAGCTTTGCAATGTCTTTCTGAACAACTCGCTATCCCATTAATTCTGCGTGAAGGCTATGACGCAACATACGATGAAATTTCAAAGATCCTGGACATACCCATTGGAACAGTTATGTCGAGGTTGAGTCGAGCGAGAGCGGCTTTGAGAGAACGGTTAAAAGCGCGTGCGCCCAACAAGAATTCGGACAAGCTTGAGAGGACGGCAGATGATTTGTAGTGATGTGATTTCACTCCTAGAGTCGATGATTGACGGCGAGCTGAGTTCAGTCCGTGTCACTGAAGTAATGCAGCACCTGAATGGATGTGTTGAATGCACCTCGGCTTTCGATGAACTAAAACTGCTGCAACAACGGGTGCGTGGTTTCCTTGGTAATCTTCATGCCTCGGACAAAGTACTTGCGGCGATACATTCGCAGTTAGTGGAATCGTCGACACCACGGCCGGCGGTTGCATCAGGCAATGTACCAAGTTTTCGACCGCGAACAATCCTGTGCGAAAGGCACGAGTTGATCAGATTCGGACTCAAGCGTGTTGTGTCCGAACGACTTACAGTCATTGGTGAAGCCTCTGATGGCATGGAGTCGATGGAGTTGATACGCCGTCTAAGACCGGATTTGGTGCTGCTAGATGTAGATTTGGACGTGATCAATGGAGTTGAGATTTGCCGCAGGGTCCATGATGAACTGCTCAGCGCAAACGTGCTCGTTCTGACCGATTCTTACCATGCCACCAAATATCACAATCAACTGACACGTGCAGGTGTGCGAGGGTTTTGCTTGAAAAGCTCCGGTCCGCGAACACTATTCGAAGCCATTGAGCAAACTTCGAGGGGACTGCCATATTGCGATCCAAAGATCCTGCAGCTAGTGAAGCAGGCTCCGGCCACTTCTTCGCCCAACTCGGGACTGACGGATAGAGAAATAGAAGTTCTAATTCGATTGGATCTTCGCAACAAAGAAATTGCCGAAGAATTAGATATGAAATTGCGTACCGTAGAAAAGCATATTGAGTGCATCTTGGCGAAACTAAAAGTTCCGACACGTACAGCCGCAGCGCTAAAGGCAGTGCAACTGGGATACACGTTGTTGCCGAAAATGCCGGGCAGAGATCCTGTCACAGGCAACACTCATGAGCATACGGTCGCCGAGTTGCAAGCTGAGTTAGCTATCGCCAACGAGCATCTCAGAGCACTTCTCAATCAAAACAGTCTCTTGAAGGACTCCTTGAACGAGAAGCTACGTTCCGATTACGCTCCTCCACCAAGACCTTGGTCCAAAAAGGAAACGGAGATACCATAGGCTGCAACGTGCTTTTGTGTTTTGATAGGGAGACACAATTGCGAGTAGACCGATGTTTGAACGTTTCTCTGAGACGCTAATCAAATCAATTATCGTTGCCCAAGAGGAAGCCCACGCGCTTGGCTGGTTTGTCGTGGGCACGGAGTTCTTGCTTCTTGGTTTGCTTAGCACTTCAGAAGGAATTGCTGCGCGAGCATTGAAATCACAGGGAGTCAACTTTCTAGACGCGAAACTGGCGGTGCAGAAGAAGGTTGGTCGTGGACCGGGGTCTGGACTCCATGGCACAAAGTTTACTCCTTCGGCAAAGACGCTTCTAAAGAACCTGGCACTGCGAGCTAAAGTGAACAATGAAAATATAAGCTCACGTCATTTACTACTTGCCTTGCTGGAGATACAAAACGAAAGTGTAAAACCATTAGGTGCGTTAGAGATCTTGCGTGAGATAAAAGTCGATGTGCGCAAGTTGCAGAGCGAATTGTTGCAGGTGGACGAGTCCAAAATCGACATGCCACTACCACCCGATATTTTGCCAAAACCGTATGACCCTACAGATGATGCTCTTACTCTAGAGCAAAAAATTGTGCAGTGGGAAGCCGAGGCTGAGTTGTGTCGGCGAGTAGAAAGAGAGGCGCTGATACAGGCTGATTTGTGCCGCAAAGCTCTCGCCGACATAATTGAATAGTTTCAAGTTTGGACTATCGAGAATTAGAAACAGCCTGCGCCCAATAAAGCTGCTTGTGTCCTCGCTCTGTGAACAAGCGAACCCTATCCAAAGCTTCGGCTTCGCAGCAAGCTTTCTCAATCATGACCTGGTTGCCATTGTCATCTTGTCTCCAAACCTCGTATGCGGCAAGGTTTTCTTTTGCACAAGAACATTTGGCTGTAGATTCCATGAGTTCTTCCCCCAAGCTACAGTACAAAGCGTAACTGGGGTCAAACGAAATTTTGAACGCTTTTGCGATTTGTGATCGTCGTTTGCGAATTAGATTATTCCGGCCTTGAGCAAATCTTTGAGGTGGATCAATCCGATCGGGCGCTCCTTTTCGTCCAGGATAAGCAAGTCTGAGATGGCGTGCTTTTCCATCACGCGTAACGCTTCTACGGCCAGTGATTTCGATGAGATTGTCTTCGGACCTTTGGTCATAATTTGCGAAGCGAGTTTTTCGAAAACTGTAGTGCCAAAATTTACCAACGTTCTTCTCAAGTCACCATCTGTGATGATGCCGTGCAGCTTACCGTTATCATCGCAAACAGATGTAAATCCTAGACGACGCTTGTCGATCTCTTGTAGAACATCTCCATAGACAGCTGACAGATGCACTGTTGGCACTTCCTGCTCTGAGCGCATGATGTCCGCAACTGTGATTAGCTGCTGTCCTAGACTTCCGCCTGGATGGCTGCGTGCGAAATCTTCCGGTCTGAATCCTTTCTGCGACATGAGCACCATCGCTAGCGCATCGCCCATTGCTAGTGCTGCGGTCGTTGATGATGTTGGTGCTAGATTAAGTGGGCATGCCTCTCTGGCGACGCCTACGTCGAGAATGGCGTTGCTATGTTTTGCCAGCGTTGAACTCTTATTTCCGGTCAAAGCAATAATCGGAATTCCCAATCGCTTGATTGGATCGAGCGCTAATTTTATTTCTGTCGTTTCGCCTGAACCAGACAACGCAACGACGACATCTTTCTCGTCGAGCATGCCGAAATCGCCGTGTCGCAATTCTGCTGGATGAACGAAAAATGCTGGAGTGCCAGTAGATGCGAAAGTCGCTGCTAATTTAGTGGCGATATGTCCAGATTTGCCCATGCCAGTTACGACAACTTTCCCGGCGCAAGCACTGAGAAGTTTGACTGCCAGATCGAAGTGGTCGTCGAGTCGTTGTGCCACCGCTGCGATTGCCAGGGCTTCCATCTCCAGCACTGCTTTGCCCTGTGCCCGCAACTCGGATTCGACTGGTGCGTGGCTGGGCTCGAAATCTACCGCTGGTATTGGAATTTCTGGCGTGGACTCTTTAGAATTAGGCATCCCTGGTCTCTTTTGATTCTTGACAAGCTCGTCTGACCGAACAGGGGCATCATAGCTTTTCTGGTTGCGGGATTTCTTGACAAATGTTCAGGTTGGGCGGTACGCGGCGGTACCTCATCAAAATAATGGGGTATGAAGCCACTAGTAGTGAAGCTTTCGGGTGTCTTAATTTGATAAAGGAATTTGAATAACTCCGATGGCGGTAATTTTTTCCCGCGGCGACAAACTAGAGAACGGTCACTACACGGTCGTTAAAGAGCTTGGCGTGGGCGGCATGGGTGTGGTCTACCACTGCCGAGACGAGCAACTGATGCGGGATGTCGCGATCAAGATGCTGCTGCCTGAGCTGATGACTGATAAGTCGAGCGTGGAGATCTTTAGGCAAGAAGCCCGACTGGCTGCGCAGCTCGAGCATCCGAACATCGTCACCGTCTATGAAATCGGCGTTGAGGAGCGGCAAAAGAAGCAACATCACTATGTATCGATGGAATATCTACCAGGTGGAAACCTCGCCAATCGTGTTATTAGCGGTCCTCTGGCGGTCGAACACTGTCTGAATTGGATGAAGCAGCTGGCGTCGGGGCTGACTTTCGCGCATAAACGCGGTGTCATTCACCAGGACATCAAAGCTGACAACATTTTCATCACTACAGAAGGAGACTTGAAGGTCGGAGACTTCGGTCTGGCCAGACTTTTGGTTGGTCGCGTTCACTACAATTCGGCGACTAAAGGCATGGGAACGCCAGCCTACATGTCACCAGAGTTGTGTCGCGGCGAACCCCAGGACCACAGGTCGGATATATACTCGCTCGGCGTTCTGTTCTTCGAGATGGCGACCGGTCAGCTCCCGTTTCGCGCAGGCGGAATGATTGAGATGGCGACCAAGCACTCGTCGGCGCCAATTCCGTCGGCTAAACGAATCAATCCCTTAATACCGGATATTTTGGACAAAGTGATCAGGCGAATGATGGCTAAAACGCCTGAAGAGCGCTACTCCAACATGTCTGAAGTTTTGACTATTCTCGATGACCTGATTTTCGAGTTGCGTGTAGCCAGGCTCGGTCTGGGCAACCGACCGCTGTTGCGATCCGGACCAGTGCAAATGGACCCGGCTTTGCAGCAACAGTTGATGCAAGCAAAATCTATGGATGTCGAAACAAGTGCAAACCTAAGCCCGATCAGCTCCTTTGATGGTGCGTGGATGCGTTCGCCTGGCGACGTTGGAAAGTCTGAACCGCAAATCGCTCGTGCTCCTGAAGTCGCAGAAAAGCGCCAATCTGGCGGAGTCAAGTCTGAGTCTGAAGAACTGATGGCACAACTTGAAAGCAGTGTGGCAGAACAAGCACGGCAAGAGAAATTGACTGGAAAAGCCTATGTGGAGCCAGTTCGCCAGCCTCGTAAGCCGACTGACTTTGTCATGTCTCAGCGAATTTCAAAGCAACCCAATAGCTCTAATGTTTCAGCGGGACCCATCGATCAGCAGCGTCCTGAGCGTCTAGAGGCTCCGACGCCAGCAACAGAAAGCCCCAAAGCAGCACCGTTGTCGAACCGGACACTCAAAATAGAGCCGCTTCCAAAAGAGCCGCCAGCAACTTCTGCACCACCTGTAAAATCAACGCCTGCACCGCAGATGACATCACCGGCTGAATCAACACCGCGGCCTGTGGCGGCAGGAGTAGCACCACCTGTAACACCGCAGAATCTTAACCCTCGGGTTTCTAATTCTGGAATTAGAGCCGTCCAAACGAAAGCGCCGCTGGAACTGGCTTGGACATTCAAAACCAGGGGACCCATCGGATGGGCATCGTCGCCAATTATCGATAAGGATAATCGCATACTTTATTGTGCATCTGCCGACAGTCACGTCTATGCACTCGATGCAAACAGCGGCGAACTCGTCTGGAAATTTGACACTGGCGGTCCAATCCTATCCAGCCCCATCCTTTACGGAGACAAGCTCGCGGCGGTCAACGCAAGTGGAAAGGTTGTCGCACTGTCGGCCAAAACCGGTGCAAAACTTTGGAACTATTCTTGCGAAGATGAGTTGGTCACAACGCCTGTTAGCCACAAGGACAGCCTGGTGGTGTCAACTGCAAAAGGACGGGTAATAAATCTAGACCTCGCCAGTGGTGCGATGCGCTGGCAGCAACAGTTTAATGAACCGATCGTTTCGTCACCACAACGCCATGTTGAATTGCTGCTGTTTGGAACGAAAGAGGGTTATTTCCAGGCTGTATCTCTGGACAATGGCAAAGGAACCTGGACCTTCCCTGCTGGTTCAGCCATTGTTGCAAGTCCTGCAACTTCAGTGGACAGCGTTTATTTTGGAACATCTGAAGGCACATTTTTTGCGCTAGAAGCTGATAACGGGGGTCTGGTCTGGGAATACCCGACCAACAAGCCAGTCGTCGCACGTGCGGTGATTGCGTTTACATCAGTAATTTTTGCCAGTCATGATAAATGGCTCTACTGCTGTGAGAAATACGACGGCAGCTTGAAATGGAAAGGCGCGGTTCGAGGCAAAGTTATCGCCAATCTTGTCGTCCATAAAGACTTAGTTTTAAGTGCAAGCCATGAAGGTTGGCTGCAAGCTTTTTCCACGAAGAGTGGAGAAATTAAATGGCAAAAGGACACTGAGCGTTGTTTGGAGTCGACACCACTGGTGGTGAATGACAAGATTTATCTTGGCAGTGTCGAGGGCGAGTTGACCGCCTACGCTTTTCAAGACGGCAATTGATTTTGCTTTAGGATTTCGCTTTAGGTTCTTCGCATTTAACCAGTGATTCCTGCGCTTCTCGTATAATTGAGCGCTCGATTTGTTTCACTACAAGGAAGAATCATGACAAGACTCATTGCTGGGCTCGGCTCTGTTTTAGCCACTTTGTTGTGCTGCTCTGCAGCTTTAGCTGTTGACTATCCTAAAAAAGTATTTGACGCAACATACGACATAACTAGCCCTAGCGGCAATACAACTATGCGCATGACTTCTGACGGCAAAGGTCGCATGAGAACTGAGACCAATACCGCTGGCAACAAGTGCATCACCATCGCTGATTATCCTGGACTGGCCTCCATCACCTTGTTAGAAGCCCAAAAAATGGCGATCAAAGGAAAGTTATCGCCAGATAGCTATCAAGGGTCTGAAACTGCTGACATGAAGAAAAAGGGCGCTAAGGACCTTGGTTCCAAAGTGGTCGGAGGGCATCCGTGCCACGGATACGAATACACTACAGGCGGTAAATTTTTGACTCAGATTTGGATCGGAAATGATATCGACTGGTTCGTTCAGTCGACCGCAGCTATTCCGAACGGAAAGAGCGTTACGACGCTGAAAAGCTTCTCCTCGAAAGCTCCAGATCCATCGTTGTTCTCCATGACACCACCTGCTGGTTACAAGGTCAGTGGTCAATAGTGCAAAGCTGCGCAGACCAGTCTGAAAGCCGAATACACGGGAGAGAGCATGGGTAATTTTTACTCGAACATCACGTTGACTACGGATGAACGAGATAAAGTGATCGACTTTTTGGTTGAGAAGAAACGCCACACCTTTGTTTATCCAATCGATAAATTCATCTGTGTGTTTCCGAAGAGCGACGACATTTTATTCGAGCTGGCCGAGCAATTGTCCAGCGAATTTAAGTGCCCTGCTTTCTCTGTCATCATTCACGACGATAGTTTGTTGATGTACAAACTATTTGATTCTGGAACTCTTCTGGATGATTACAATTCCTGCCCAGGATATTTCTCAGGTGTGAATCAACCAAGCACCGGCGGTGACGCTGAAAAGCTCTGCTCAGTCTACTCTGTGCCGGATGAACGCAATTCATTGACAGAAATTCTGCGCAAGGAATACACGTTCGAATCGAATCGGCACGATGCAATTATCGCCAAATTGAATTTGCCTTACTGCACCGTTGGTGGTGGCTTTGGTTATTTGCAAGAAGACGATGTTCCACCTGAACTCGACGTCAGCGATCTGGTGGAAACATCTCCAGAAGGTGACGGAGACTCTTCTGAGCCCGCTCGTCCCCGCAAGTTTGTGGATTTGGGTGAAGGTTCTGATCCGGCAAGCAGTGCGGTGAGCCAGATTTTGAGCAATCCTGATTTGCTTCAGAAAGCATGGGAGAAGGCAAAGGCTGGCGCCGATGATTACGTCAAAGCGATGCTTGAGGCCGAGGTGCAAGGAACGGCCGGCGGTGACGCTGTTGTTATTACTAGCAAGGGGAATTTGCAATTTACTGGTATCAAAATTAGACCAGACGCAATTGATCCCAACGCGGTCGAGGCACTTGAAGATCTTGTACTAGTTGCTCTCAATGACGTTGCTCAGCAAACCCGCATCAAGATGGAAGCGACGAAGAAAAACGTTTTAAACCAGCAGCTAGGACAACTCGGACTGTGAGGTCCACTTCTACAAGAACCAATGACTAATTCTGCAGACAACGAAAATCCGCTACCACGCATGCATCAGATGCTGCTGAAGATCCGGCGGGAACTCGATGCCATTATTGTTGAAGGGGTGTCTAGTGATGGTGCCGTGCGTGTTGTGCTTAGCGGCGGAACTAAGTTCAAGTCGGTGACGATCGAACCTTCTTTGGTCGCTAAGAACAAACAGGAAGAACTCGAAAAAGCACTTCTCGAGGCAACACAGAGCGCTGTTAATCAGGTGCTTCTCCAGGTCAAACTAAAGACGGATGCTTTGCGACAGGAGTTCGGATTTCCGCAACAGTGAAAAATTTGAAGTCAAGCGACGTGTTAAAATTACAGCGTTTGGATTAGGGGACAAAATGGATACGAGTGGCGTTCATACATGGTTGGTTTTGTGGAAGGCTTATGACGCCTGCCACAACCATGCAGAGCGAAGCATCGAAGCTCTCGGCATGTGCTATTCAGATTTCGCCGTAATGGAGTGTCTGTTTCATCGCGGACCTCAAACAATCAACGCAATAGGCACCAAAGTATCACTGACAAGCGGCTCCATTACCACTGCTGTAGATAGGCTTGAGCGTCGCGCATTCGTTGAACGTCAGAGTTCAGCCGATGACCGACGCGCGAAAGTTGTAAGTCTGACTATGGAAGGTCGAAAAGTAATCCAGAACGCATTTGACAAACATCAAATCGACATGGAAAAAATGGCAGCTCCATTGAGCGTTTCAGAGCGTCAAACCCTGCTCAAGCTTTTGAAGAAGCTTGGAAAATCAGCCGCATCTTCAGATTAGCTCAGCAGCCTGGTTGATCGCGCGACCACCCAGTATGCGCACAAAGCGCTAACGCTGATACTCCATATATTCCGATTGGTCTGCCCCGCCATCCTTCTCAGACGAGTGCACGAGAAGGAAAGGCTTACTACTCGAGAGCTCAGCTTCGTCACCAACTTTGGGTTCGGTCTTAGCGAAGCCCTGCTCTTCCATGGCTTGCACAATCTCTTCAAATGAATCCGATGGCACCACCAACGTGTTTATTGCGCCTTTGTGCACGTTACAGTCGACAAAAAAACGAATTGCAGCGTTTGCAGACGCTTTGTATTCTTCTGGTTCAACCTTTTTCTTGTTTTTATGCTTCACCTCCATCTGAACTTGCTCAGATGGGCGGATTCCGTATCTGATGAACTTCTCTTGTCCCATTGGTTTGCCCGCTTTGGTGTACCAAAACTCTTCGTAGGCCTTGGGTTTCTTGTCGCTGCCATCCGTATTGTCGACATAACTTACGAACACTTTGACCGGATCTTTGCATTTTGAGCCCTTGAAGTTGAGGACTCCTTTTTGTACTTCGGTCGTCAAAGTTACTTTCCAATCTGGTTCTTTTATATTCACTGCCATCACAGATAGTGGCGTAGAAGCAACCAGCAGAAGTGCAGTCAAAAGGATTGAATCAGCCCTGCTCTTCATTATCCACCCAGACCCCTTCGTGCCAGTCCTAGAGCTGCTCTGACTGACGCTTCGGCATCAGGAATACCGTTGCCATATTTATTGGCGTCCATTGTAATTCCTGCTGGTAGGTATGCTTTTTGCTTCATCAAGAGCACTACCTGGTCACCTGTCAGGGCTGGGTTCGCAGACCAGACGAGAGCTGCAACACCGGCGCATGTTGGTGCGGCAAACGAGGTGCCACCACTGCACACATCGTTGTCTGACATGTCGGCAGTGTCGACCTTATCGCCTTGAGCGGCGAAGGTGATGCATGGTCCCGATGCAGACCCATCGCCGTTCTTCGGGGTGATGAATTTGCCGCTGACCTTGGTCATTGACACATAATTTACGTAAGATACAGGTTTGCCTAATTGTTCGCCGCTATTGCCGGCTGCGATGAAAATGATTCCATGGTGCCAATCGTGATAGAGACGAAATGCGAGAAATTGGATTGGCATGTCATCTTCGATCATCGGACCCTGGCTGATATTGAGAATCTTTGGTCCGCCAGTGGTCATCAAATGCCAGATGGCAGCGCACATAGCAGTCGATCCTTTGGCGCGAATCGGATAGATGCGTGCCTCTGGTGCGACTCCGCAACAGTGCGATTTGTTGATGGCACCTGCAGCAATCGTTGCCACCATCGTGCCGTGACCGTTACTTTTCTTTCCCTTGGCGTTCGTGCTTACAACGTCGTATTTGCATCCAGGATTGACCGCATTTGCCAGAACATTCACACCCAGACCAAACAAGGCGCCGAGGCCTAGACCGGCGGCAACTCCCAGTCCGGCACCCATAGGGCTTGAGGCGAGTGCGAGTTTGGCATCCCAAGTGGTGGCATCGTACCCGGGATCACATTTGCCAGCCAGGTCATATGTGCTCGGGGCTACACCTGTGTCAGCGATGGCTATAGTCTGTCCGGCGCCGGTCGCGCCTAACGCCCATGCCTTGGGCGCATTCACCAACCTGAGGAAGCTGCCGCTGCCGCCTTCTTTGTCTTTGACTATATCTTCTTGAGTGTAGTCACCAATCATTTCATCAAACTGGTAATTTCTTTGCATCATCCAAATGCGCTTGTCCTTCTTGAGAGCAACTTCAGTCTGGGCGAGTTTGCCCTTTTGCGTTTTGATGATGAGAATGCGATATGGACCCTTGCCAATGACGTCTTCAAGTTGTCCGCCCTGTTCCTGGACGAGGTCATGCACTTGCTCGTCAGTGACTTTGCCGGCCGGAATGAGCATCAAAGTGTCCGGCATGTAAGGAAGTTGTCTTCTCTGTGCAACCGGCGCCGAGTAGCCGCCTTTGGGTGCGTATGCTTTGTACTGCTGAGCGGGGGCGGCTTCAGATTGAAGCGGGAACGAATTGAACCCAATCAATAACCCAAGAGCAGCGCAGACCACGCCTCGTAAAGTTTTGGCGGTGTCGGTAGTGACGCGAGACATGGTTTACCTCCTGGTTGTCCTTGCTAGGAAATCGATTGCGAGTGAACCGCTCCTGTTTTGCTAACAGCGAAGTTCGGCAAATTAGGAAGCTTTCTATCAATCTTGATCACTTGGCTTTAACAGCGCATTATAGGCAAATCACAGCGCACCACTAATTAGTCGGTTGAGCGCAGTAGAAAGGAGTATCGCGATAAACTCGTGCACAACCAGGAGCGAAGGAATGTCGACTAAGCGTAACAATAAAGGAAGTCTGGCGGAATTCGGACCAGCTTTGCTTATCTTTATTGTGTTCGTCTTTGTTCCACTTCTAGACTTTGGAACTCTCCCGATCAGATACGGAATTGCCTACAACGGACTTAACCAGTTCATACATCGCGTTGCCATGGCAGAAAAGATGTCTGATGCAGAACAAATGCTAAGAAACGAAAGGAGTTTGATCAAATTCCTCATGACGTGCGGTGTTGAAGTAACGCAAGCGAGATTGGATTTGAGGATTGTCAATAAATTCAACCAGGAGAAACAGGTAGTTATTCCTGAGCCCTCCCCTGTTCCCAAAGAGTGGCAGCCTGACGCACCAAATGGACCATTTTTGTATTATCTCGTTCTGACAACAGACATGAAAATATCGCCGCTGTTTCTAATGAGTGTGCCCTGGGAAGGCATTCCCGGTCTGACTAGCCCCTGCGCGGTCACCATCGCAACATCAGCACCATGGGAAAATCTTGGACGCGACCCGAACGCACAAATTTCGCCAGGTGCTGACTATCCGTATTACATGAACGAATAATCTAATGTATATATCTTGGTTTGGCACCGCTAACTTATTAGGATGTTGCGTACAAGAATTATGGACGCGAATGCAACGCACCAACGCTGACAAGCTAAGGTTCAAATGATGAAAAAGTCACGACGCAATAACAGAGGCAACATGATCATCATCGTTGCTGTGGTTTTGTGCCTGACTGCAATGGCTTTGATCGTCGGAATGTCATTTGGCGGATTGTATTTTGCCCAGAATATTTTGCAGAATTATGCAAACGAATTGGCGTTGAACGGCGCTACTGTTCTCAACGGTAGTGATACAGCAGAACTTTCTCAAGGAATCAACACCGCCAATCGAGAAGGTCAAATGAATGACATGATCATGCGCACCAGAGAATTGGTCAGAGATTCGCGAGAGAATATGGACCTGACGGAGCAGGAGATTCAGAACAACGCAGGTTTTCGTAGCTTGTCCGACCAACTTTTAGAAGAGGCGACAGAAAGCGCTAAAGCCATGGAAGTTGAACGAAAGAGGCTCAAAAGAGTTTCTGAGCAAGAAGCTACCGACTTGATCAAAAATCGACTGGCCACAATCAGCAAGATGAACGTAAAGCTCCCGTGGATTCAAATGAGCTCGCCCAGGCTGTTTAGATTGAAAGGCATCGTATTTGGTCAAGTCAGAGGTATGCACTCAAACGTCGAACAACTGAGCGAAGCCAACAATCTGCAACGAGAAGATCAAAATTACGTAGCTGCCAACAAGCACTACAATGCCGGCACAAATGCCAGACTGGAAGGACCGGAAGCAAACCTCGACTTTAAAGTATCATCCCTTCAGCCAGCATCATTGACCAAAGAAGTCGCTCCCGCCCGTCTGATTTTGCCTAGTTCCTTCGCACTTACCAAGGGTGCCGACGATCTTTCGTCAGCTGTTCAGGTCAGCCTAATTATGGATGTTCGCACCACTATCGGTGCCGTCACAGATCATCAAATAATGGTCAGGGGAATCGCTACAACGACAGGCGCCAGCGCGTTACGCCGAGACGACAGCGAGTTCACAACGTTCGAACAATGAACGGGACTGTCGATGGTTTAGTGTTTCGTGCACTTACGAGCGGGTGCTTAAATTGACTCATTTCGTTTGTTTCCGCCGGTTGTTGCCTAGTTTGCTCCACTTGTATCCCAGACATATTCGCTGTCCGAAGTGGTTGTAGTAGTCGTCGTTGTGGTTGAAGTCGTAGGCGCAGGTGTTCCGCCAACGGTCTGAGGATTTGAATCCGGCTGCACATCTTCAGGTTCACCGCCTTTGTAATGGAATGTACCTGATCTACCATTAAGACCTTGAGTGGGAGTAGTCCTTTTAGACTTACTGATCGAAGGACTGGACTCTACAATTTTGGAGTCAAACGGCTCTTGCTGTGGTGGCATCATGAACAGCACCGCTACCGCGCTGAGCACGACAAGGGCACCAACGACGAATAGAAGCAACAGATTTCGCTTGCGCCGCGCCTGGAGAGGGCAATTCTTAGTCATGAATTTGCCATCTGCCCTCTTGAACAGCGTTGCTTTCTTGATGCTCTCTTGTTTGAAAATTAAGGCTTCTGCTTCATCAAGCTCCATGCCTGTAAAGTCGTATACCTGAGTGTGACATTTTGAACATGCGCGCACGCGATCGCCACTACGTTCTGCCCAAGTAAAGGAGCATGGCGTAGCCATTTTTTTGCTGTCGACCTGATGAAATTCTTTTACCGGTTCGTTCGCCCTTTCCAAAGCTAATTCAGCTGCTCGGATTTTTTTCTTTTCAGCAGATTTTTCCAGCGCTGAAGATAACACGCGGTGATCGAGCATAGTTTTAGCGACGTAGCGCTCGATTTTATGCTCGGGAACGGAGACCTTTATGGTTGTATCCAAATTAGAGGAAACTTGCGAAACAGAATTCGGTGGTGTCACTTCCGTCAATGTTTTAGCAACTTTCCTGCCTTTTTTTGCAGTCAAGAAATCGGATGGCAATGACAGCTCCAGCATCGTCTTCTGCACTTTTCTCGGTGCTGGCTGAGCATCGCCGGATTGATTGTCACCTGCAATAGGTGCCAATTCATCCTTTGCGACTGGGCGCGCAATTTCCAAGTTTGTCTTGGCTAGTTGTTTTCTGCCGGCTGCTTCGTCAGTCCCCCGAGGTGTCGCGCCTTCCAGGATAGTTTTAGAAACTTTTCGATTTGTTTTGTCGCCTTTAGCCGGTGTGCCAGTGCCAGGGCTGTCTGCCGACTTGATTTGCTTGCTGTCGGCGTCATCGGAGCCATCGCCCGATCCTGGTGTCATCTTCTAAAACTCCGGAGAACGCCTTTGAGAATTCTGCATCTTCAATGTATCAGCAACTGAGCTGAAATGGCACATACATCCCTCAATACGACAGTGCAGGCACTGCGTCAAAGAAAAGAAAAACATCGGACGAACTGGATCGCAAAACTGAGGAAGTGGCAAACGCAATCAGTACAGCCTTGTCTTCATTTGGGAAGATGGTCGCAGAGGCAGATCCAACCATCGAAGCATACGGACGACTTGGGAAAATGATTTCGCTATTTAAACTAATGTTGAGCGTGTGAGTTTTGCCTCTGCGGTGAACAATAAACTGTGACTGTTTGAGGCGAAATTGATGGCTAAATCTAATAATGGTGGTTCTCGATCACCGTCGAGTCGGTCTCCACGGGCGAAGCAGGCGAGTTCTGCTGTTGCTACGCGCGGCAGAACTCGCGCAGCTAAGAAGGTCAATGCCGCCGTTGTTGAGCAAAGCAGTGCACAGTTGATGTCTGATAATCCGAAGGTCTCCAAAAATGGCGGCGCAGGTGGAAAAACGCGAGGTCGAAAGTCCGCTGCAAAGTCAGCTGTGCAATCGGTGACTATGCTCGATGAAAACAATGGACATGACTCCAATGGATCAGCAGTTGGTGCGAAAGAATCCACGTCGAAAAAAACTAACGCGAGAGTTTCGAGTGGTAAGCGTTCGCGAAAGCTATCGATCAAGTCTGGCGAAGTCAGTCTGAGCAGCAAAGATCTTGCCAAATTGAATACTCATCGCGGTCTGCTTAAGATGTTGAAGTCTAAAAACATCAAGCTAAAATCCGTTCTCGCCGAGATGCAATATGAAGAAGAGCTTGTGCTGCTGCAAATTGAGTTGGTCAAAATGCAGCGATGGGCTCAAAAGAATGGAAAACGAATCGCAATTCTATTTGAGGGGCGAGATGCAGCTGGTAAAGGTGGGTCAATCAGACGTTTTACAGAGCACCTCAATCCGCGTTCTATGCGCGTTGTAGCATTGCCCAAACCGAGTGAAGCAGAGAAGGGGCAATGGTATTTCCAGCGCTACAGTGTGCAACTTCCAAGCGCTGGTGAAATAGTGTTCTTCGATCGTAGTTGGTACAACAGAGCTGTTGTAGAGCCAGTGAACGGATTTTGTACTGACGAAGAATACGACCGATTTATGCAGCAAGTGACAGAGTTCGAGCATATGTTGTATGAAGATGGAATCATGATTATCAAATTTTGGTTTTCGATTTCGCGCGAGGAGCAATTGGCCAGATTCACTTCTCGTCGTGTCAATCCGCTCAAGCAGTGGAAACTGAGCCCTATCGACGATAAGGCACAGGAATTGTGGGCCAAGTACAGTCACTTCAAAGAGTTGATGTTTAGCCGCACTCATACATCTTTCAGTCCGTGGATTATTGTGCAAGCGAATAACAAAAAGTTGGCGCGACTTGAAAGTATTCGTTATGTATTGAGCACAGTTGACTATGGCAGCAAAGATTCTGCGAAAGTAGATTTGTTTCCTGACCCAAACATAGTTTCTCGCTATCATCGCAATAGCGCCAACCAGGATTAGACTAAAAGGGATCAGTGCACAGTTGAACGGCGAAGAAGTATTTGAGCGCACGGCGCAGAAATACGCTGATTGCAGAACCTATTCCGATTCCGGAAGAATCGAAAGCAATCTTGGCGTCATGACGTTCAAGACTTTCTTTGTCAGACCGAATTTATTCAAGTTCGAATTCGCACATGAGTCTGAAGAGCAGGGTAAGTCTGGCATTATCTGGTCTGATGGAAATGAATTCTTTACGAGCTACAACCACGATTTAGATAATGTGCCGTGTGACAACATATCGAGTTTGTTGGTTGAAATTGGCTTAGCCGCTCAGCCGGCATCATATTTGGTGCCAATGATGTTGATGCCAGACTACATCGATGCTAATTCGCTGTCGAATGCTGCTCCATATTTGTCGACAGAGCACACTTCGATTGCCGATCGGAGCTGTCATCGCATCAAATCTTCCAAGCCCGAGTTTCCTTATGTAGCTGATTTGCTCATCGACAGTTTAGGTTACAAACTTCGTCGCATGATCGTAGAATACTCGCCTGAATCGAAAGCTCAGGTGATTTTCACTGACGTAAGTTTCGACCGAGAAATTTCGGAAGACATTTTCAATCTCAAACATGCTAGAAACAGCGTGATTTAGAATAATTTGTCGAGCAGAATTGCAAAAAACATAAGAATGCTGACCACGCCGTTGATCGTGAAGAATGCGGCGTTTACGCGTGATAGGTCGTTTGGTTTGACGATGCTGTGCTCGTAAATCAACATGCCGACGACGATGGCAAATCCAACCCAATAGAATGCGCCGAGGTGACAGAGCAATCCAACACCTATCAGGCTTAGCACAGTCACCACATGCAGTGCAGAAGAAATGTTCAGTGCGTTTGCCACGCCGAATCTTGCTGGAATGCTGTGCAGTTTTTCCGAACGATCTATATCCACATCTTGGCAGGCGTAGATGATGTCGAAGCTACCAACCCAGGTTGCCACAGCCAGCATCAGCACCCACGGAGCGGGGTCGCTCAGTAGTCCACCAGCTGCAACCCAACCACCCAGAGCTGCGCCACCAATGGCGATGCCAAGAACAATGTGGCAGAACCAGGTGAACCGCTTGGTAAAAGAATAGAAGCTGAGCCAGATAATAGCGATTGGCAGAAGTTGTACACAGAGCACAGGTAACTGAGTTGCCGCTGCAGCCATGATCGCGAACGATCCAATAGTAAACAATGTCGCTTGCTTGACGCTGATTCTTCCAGCCGGAATCGAGCGATCTTTCGTTCTTGGATTTCGCGCGTCTATCTTTGCGTCGATCAATCGATTCAACGTCATCGAAGCTGCTCGTGCACCTGCGAATGCGGCGATTGTCCAGAACACAGTTGCAGCTGACGGCCATGCTGCAGAGGCGAGCAACAAACCAGATAGCGCGAAAGGCAACGCAAATACTGTGTGCTCCAGCTTGATCATTTCAGACCATTCGCTGAACAGTCCCTTGGCGGGAGGGCTGACGGACTCAGTTGTGTTGTTCATTGTCTCTGGTGTCTAAACTAGAATTCATCAGCTGGTCGTAGTCAAGAAGCTTGCATGGCTCAAACCTGGTCTGCTTCAAGATTTCGGCGATTTCAATCGGTAACCAATACGGGCTACATTCTCAATCATTGAGTCTGACGGATCTTCGCCCTTATCGATCACTTTTCTGATTCTTCTGATGGCAGTTCTTAATCCTTCCGAAGAAGCGTCTGAATCGTAGCTCCAGACCCGCGACATGATGGTCGGCACGCTGAAAACTTGATCTGGATTGCGCATGAAAAATTCCAACAATGCAAAATCTTTCGGTGCCAAATGCAAGTCGTTGCCGCCTTTGGTGATTCTGTATTTGCCTGGATCTAAGACCAGATCACCGACGCATATTTGATTGCCGGCAACCCCTGTCGCACGTCTCAGCAAGGCTCTTAAACGCGCTTTCAATTCGCGCATATCAAAAGGCTTGGTCAGGTAGTCATCGGCACCTGATTCCATGCCCTCTTCTTTATTGTTGATGTGGGTGCGACCTGTAAGCATGATGATCGGCGTGGTTTTGCCGGTGGCGCGAAACTCTTTCAAAATTTCCACACCTGACTTGCCAGGCAGATCCCAATCCAAAATGATTATGTCGAACTCTTCCAGCTTGAGCAGATTCGCTCCGTCATTGCCGTTTTCGGCTGATTCGACGATGTAGCGATCGTCGCGCAGCGCGTCAATGACAGTAGTTGACAGATCTCGGTCGTCTTCGACTAGTAAAACTTTGGCCAATGGTTAATACGTGAGGGATTGGAGCACATATAATTATACTTCGATCTCAGCGATAGACGGTTTGATGCGCAGAATTCCCGTAGCGGCGCAAGTTCTCATATTAGCCATCGTCCCTCTTGTGATGCAGCTGTTGTTGCTGGTGTGGATGGCTGATTTGCAGTCTCAAGCTGAGTTTCAGTTAAATCAAGCGGTTAAGCAAAAGCGAGTCGCTGACAACTTATCCAAGTTGATGGCGACTTCTTACGATGTTATTAGACATGTCAGTGATGATCCAGAAGAGCAATTGAAGGCGTCAGAAAACGCGGCGGAGCAAACTCGCCAAGCATACGACGATTTGCGCGGGGTAGTCGAACCAGGGACGCCTTTGCATGCGGCGATCGAGCGTTCTGAGAAGGCCAGTCACACGGTTCAACGAATATTTCGCGATATCGTTTTGGCTCCTAGCGACAGAGCGCGAAAGCCCATGTGGCCTGCTTTGCGCGGGTCGATCAAGGAAATGATTTTCGGTGGTTTGCTCGACGCTGAGAAGGGACTGAAGCAATTGGCTGAGCAGAGCATGGTTCACCAATCTGCGTTGCGAGAGAAGTTTCAGCACGTAGCGTTGTTTGGTAGCGCAGCAACTTTGCTTGTCTCCGGCGCCATTGCGCTCGTTTTGGCGGGGAATATCTCTCGTCGCTTGAAACGTTTGGATGATAACAATTTGCGGATGGCCAGCAATCTTCCGTTGCTGCCAGCTATGACTGGAAAAGACGAGATCGCGAGAATCGATCAGACTTTTCACCAGATGGTGAAAGTGCTGCAAGATACCGCGAACAAAGAGCATCTTGTCATTGAAGGTGCGAGAGACGTAATTTGTTCTATTGAAAAAAGTGGACGCGTCGTCGCGATCAATCCAGCGTGTACCAAGATGCTCGGCTATTTGCCAGAAGACATGATTGGCGCGCGACTGATTAATTTCATTGCCGAAGACGCCCAGCGCGCGGGTGAGTTTCTCGAACAGTTGCAACGAGAGAATCAGCACGAACCGATCGAGATCAAGTTGTGGCATAAGGACAAACGCGAGATCGACACGTCCTGGTCGGTGCAGTGGTCTAAGGATGAGCAGATCGCATTTTGCGTGGTGCACGATATTAGTGACAGGCGCGCAGCTGAGCGACTCAGGCAAGAAGTTTTGCACATGGTCAGTCATGATTTGCGCACACCGCTTACAACTCTGGGCAATGTTTTCGAATTTTTGTCGAACGCTGACTCAGACATGGTAGAAAAACGTTCTCACTATGTTCGGCTTGGGGAGCGGAATGTAGAAAGATTGATTGGATTGATTAGCGATTTGCTAGACGTTGAGAAAATTCGTTCCGGCAAAATGATGATCGATCGCGAGTCTGTGCATTTGGATGAGTGTTTTCAGGCTTGTATCGAAGCGCTGTCTCCCACTGCAGATGCGAAGGGCGTTACGTTGCAAATGGATGAGACGACATGTGTTGTGTCGGGGGATCCGAACAAAATCGATCGCGTGATCATAAATTTGGTTGGAAATGCCATTAAATATTCTGACAAAGGTGATCTCGTTAAGGTCGATGCGCAAACGGACGAACGTAATGTGACCGTGACTATTGCCGACGAAGGACAAGGCATTCCAGAAGATCAATTGGACAAAGTTTTCGAACGATTCCATCAGGTTAGTAGTGAAGATCAGTCAACAGGTTCTGGGCTTGGATTGACTATTGCAAAGCTTTCATCGAATTGCATGGTGGCAAAATTTGGGCAGAAAGAAGAGAGCCGAAAGGCACCAAATTCTGTTTCACGTTGCCTTTGCCGAACGCGACTTCGTCTGCGACTGCATCACAATTAACATCAGAAGAGCAAGTAGACGCCTAATACGAAAACCAGATTCGACCGAATCTGGCATCGCTTGCCCTAACTTTTATGACTTTCTCGATCAGCCTGTTAAGAAGCAGTGTGCGCGTTTACAGTTTTGCTGACCACTTCCACAATTGGCGAGCTAACAGCAGTTCGATTACGCCCGTACCAACTTGATTTCCGCTGTCAATCCATGATTCTTTTTTACCTGTGAGAGCTTCATAGCCGTAGTGTCTTGCGGCGATGCTCGTGCCATAGGTTCCTGTAAACATGCCGATTTTTCCGTAGAGTTGTGCAGAATCGTTAGTGAGAAATCCGAATTTGGAAGATGCTGTCGTTAACTGGTCTGCCAGTTTCAAATTTGATGATCCTGTCGCCAATTGTTCTGCCAGTCCCAACTTTGATGATCCTGCGGCCAAATCAGCTGTTTGACCAAGTTTTGCTGATTGTGCGAGTAGGTCGGCTGCTGCTGCTCGAGCATTTGCTGCTTTGAGCGCCTCTGCTCCTAATTCGGTACTTTCCAGACCAACTTTAGCTGAACCCGCACCTGTTTCGAGTGCCATCGCTGCAAGTTTCGGACTACGGAAGACGACGGCGCCGATTGCTTCTGCGCCCCAAAGCGCGGCGGCAGCGAGTCCGAGGTTTGTCAGTTGGTTTGTTAGTGTACCTGTCTGGTGCTCTTTTGACTCGGCTCTCGCCCGTGAGCCGTCTTCTTGCACGGTGACAGTTGGTAAATGAGCTGCGTTGTCCGGGCAGTTGACGCGTTTGTCCGGTGCTGCGGACGATTCGGATTGAGGGGGTGCATATTGTGCCAGCTGTGCCTGAGCTGGTGCTGGGCGTTCGGACAGCACACCGAGTTCATGTAGCACTGCGCTGCTTTGGTCGTTCGCAGGTTGAGCAATCGTAGAGAAATCTTCGGTTGGCGGCATTTCAGTTGAACCTCTCAGACAAATATAGTCTAGATTTTTAGAGTGACAAAAGGTCGACAAAACTGTGATCGAACTGTGACAAGAGTGAGTGGTTGGATTTTCAGGCGGTGCCAATGCGGGATACAAAAAACCAGGTTCTTTCGAACCTGGCCATTGTTTACCGATAGCTGTTTTGTTTTAGGTTAGTCGGAGTATGCTTCAGCGCTCTCGAAATCGCTTACGCTGTGACTTGCTGCTTCTTTCTTTTTGATCACGACATTGTCGCCGCCTTCAGCATCTTTCTTTTTTGCGATGACGTTGTCGTCGTCCTCTCCCTTGATAGACATTTTTGGTAAAAACTTGTCGTCCGACTCAGAGTCTCCTGCTTTTTCCTTTTTCAGTTGGCGTATGTGTCCATTGTGTCCGGAAAATTCATTCCAGGCTTCGTGGATTTCGTGCGCCATGTGTTGGAGCACTCCTTCCGGTTGCTTCTTCTCGAAATGTTGTATTTGGTCTGCCGGCATTTTGTCACCCTCTGAGTTGTGTACGAATGTGGCCACACGTCTGTTTCATCCGTGTTTGTGTGTGTTTCTCTCGATCTAACGCTTTGATCTTTTGTCTGTTTGGTCGATGTTGTCTGATTTGAATCGCTTGAAATTATTATGTGTTCGGGTTGTTTTCTATAGCTATTCCTCTGTTTTTGCGGTGTTTCGTTGACTGCCCACTTTCAAAGTCTATTTTTTCTGCGTGACGAAAGGTCAACGTTGATGTGATCAAACTGTGACGTGAATTTTTCATTGTGCGACGAGCCGCGGTCGTCTGAGATTGACTGTATGGGCTCTTCTATGTGTGGCTAAGCAGTCCGAACCAGAGCGCCATACGGTGGCGTATGCGGTGCACGGATTGGTGGCGTAGGCGGTGGCGGTATCGTTGGTACGCCTATGTATATCGATGTGAGGTGTCGACGCGCGAGTCGGAGCGCCGGCTTCAGCCGGCGATGGTCATGGACACTGTTCCTGGATTATCGGCGCGTGTCGCCTTGCTTGTTGCGGCTATACGCGTAGATTGACTCCAGCAGCCCTATGGACGTCAGGTCTACCAGCAGGGCTGTGCCGCCGTAGCTCAGGAACGGCAGGGGCACACCGGCCACCGGCATGATGCCGATGGTCATGCCTATATTGATGAAAACGTGAAACAAGAACATGCACATCAATCCGATGGCCATTACGCTTCCTGCGGGGTCACCGCGGCTTTGATAGGCGATGATCAGTCCGCGTATGCAGATTGTCGCGTAAGCTAGCACGACGAAAAATGCGATTTTAAATCCTAATTCTTCCCCCAGCACAGCGAAGATAAAGTCTGTGTGGCGTTCAGGAATGAAGGCTCCTTGTGATTGGTTGCCTTTGCCGAGACCGGTGCCGTTGATGCCACCACTACCGATGGCGATCAGACTCTGGAGAATGTGATATCCAGATCCGCGCGGGTCTTCGTATGGATTGACGAAACTCGTTAGACGCTTCTGTTGGTACTCTTTGAGCAGATTCCACATGTGCGGTCGAGCGATTCCTGCGCCGTAATTCGCCCCCACGATTGCGAGAATCATCAGGATGCGAATTGCCCAGTGCCAGTTTTTGTGGCGCCAGAACAAAAGCAAGATCACACCCAGAGTCGGCAAGAAATAGAGCCACCACTGCGGGTTGACGGCATCCAAGACCAAACTGATGAGTGGGCTGATCAAAATCAAAATGTCTGTGATCGTGCCACCAGACCAGAAAACAGTTCCCAAGAAGACGGCGCCGAACGTCAACGACGTGCCAAGGTCGGGTTGTTTGAAAACCAGCACTGCTGGCGGAATGATGATGCCAATCACCTTGAAGATGTCAAAAAAGCTTTTGATCGGAAATTTTTTCAGCCAAGCCGCGATTGTGAAAATGACGACGATTTTGGCAATTTCAGATGGTTGCAGCGTGATCGGTCCCAGCGCGAGCCAACGCTGCGCACCTTGCGCGCTGTGACCTTTGATCATTACCGCCAGAAGCAATCCAAGATTGGCAACGTAAATGATCGGAACGACCCACTTCGAGGTCCAGAAATAGTAGGGGATGCGAGCGAAGATGACAGCCAGCGCCACTCCAGCCCACATGAATTCCAACTGTTTGTTGAAATAGTCGAGCGTGTGCTGCGAGTAGTGGAGGATGTTCAGTCCCGTGCAGACAAGAAAAGCCGTGGCCGCGACCAGATACCAATCCACTGCTGAGAGGAAGTTGTAAATTGTTCGGATGTAATAGCCAGCCGGAGAAGCCTGCAGAATCGAGTTCAAAATAGTTCCGATGCGCGCCCGAAGGGCTCTATCGTAGCACTTGTTAGCCCATAGCAGAGCCGCTGGAAGGCTTGCTAAAACATCTTTCTCCATAGCGAATGCGCACCCCTTTCAGGATGCGCACAGCAGAGTTGTTGTTTGGTCCAGGTGAAATTTATTAGCACTTAGATCGAAGCAGGCGGAAGTTCGCAACCAATGAGGCGCGGCGTTCGTAGTGCTCCAGATCGAATTTTGTTGTGTCTTTGTCGAGTTCGAAATATCGAGAAACGACTGCGATCAACTCTTCTTCAAGAGATTCTAATCTGCCAGCTGGAAGCTCGAGACGGTCATGCGTGAGCATGTTACGCATGCGGTCTTTGGCTGTGTCACGAGCAGAGTCCGTGTTGGTTCGAAAGAACCAGTTAATTACTTGTTGCAATTTTAGGTCCCCCCTTAAACGCGAACTGAGGGATTGAAGAATTTGACGAGGCGAGTCATCCAGGTGCCGTTCAGTGCATCTAGATCCATGAGCGGCACATCTTCACCGCGAATTCTTCTGGCAATGTTGCGATAAGCAAGCCCAGAGCGAACGTTCTCGGTGCCTGATACAGGCTCACCTTTGTTGGTTGAGATGATGATCTCTTCGTCTTCCGGCACAACTCCGAGAAGTTTGACTGAAAGAATTTCAAGAACGTCTTCAACACTCATCATGTCGCTGTTCTTCACCATATTTGGGCGAAGGCGATTGATCACCAAACGATATTGAGTGATTTCGTCTTTGCGGGCTTCGAGCAAACCGATGATACGGTCTGCGTCTCTGACTGCCGACATTTCTGGGGTCGTAATCACGATCGCTTCTTCGGCACCAGCAACTGCGTTTTGGAATCCGCTTTCGATTCCTGCAGGGCTGTCGACGAGCACGAAATCGAAGATTGATTTCAATTCGGTGCAAAGCACTTTCATCTGATCTGAGTTGACGGCTGTTTTGTCGCGCGTCTGGGCGGCAGGCAGAAGACTCAAATTAGGCAGTCTTTTGTCTTTGACCAGTGCTTGACGCAGTTTGCAGCGTTCCTCGATTACATCCACAAGGTTGTATACGACTCGGTTTTCCAAGCCCATGAGGATGTCCAAATTGCGCAGCCCGATGTCCATGTCGACAAGGCATACGCTTGCTCCGGTGTTAGCGAGAGCCACACCGAGATTGGCAGACGCGGTGGTTTTTCCAACGCCGCCTTTTCCGGAAGTGATTACTATTACTCGACCACTCATTCAATTTACCCGTTTGGCTGGAGTGTGATTACTGTCTTTCTAGGATTGCCAAACGGCTTAGCCGCAGGCTTTTCGATGATCTTCCAACATCGCTGCCAGTCGATCGGGGGGACTCTACGCCGAGCAGCTTTGCTGCCCAGGCTGTCTTGGACTAATCAACGTTGCTTTTGGCAATTTTGATTTTGCCGTCGATGATTCTGGCTGTTTCAGGACCTGAATTAGCGAAGCGAGAGAACTTGTACCGTGGCTTGTCCGGCGAGCGGGCTATGGCATGAGCGATGCGGATTTGAATTGGTTGCATCTTCAATGCTCTGATTTCAGCATCTGTGTTGCCGCCAATTCCAGCGTGTGCAATGCCTCGTAAGGCACCCCATACGGTGACATCACCTTCGGCCATAACTTCAGCTCCGGGATTGACGTCGCCAATGATCACGAGGTGACCTTTATGGCTGACGGTTTGACCAGAGCGCAAATGTTGTCTGAGATAGAGTACGGCCGGCACCGGTGGTGTCGTCGGTTTTGGAGGAGCGATGCGCTCTTCTTCTTCTTCTTCCTCTTCTTCAGCATCGACTTCGCCGTCTACTTCTTCGGCTTCGTCAATAAATTCTTGTGTGATTTTCACTTCCTCTACCGCATCGCCAGCAGTGGCAGTGTCGGCAGCAGCAGTGGCATCATCCTCAGCTTCGGCACTGGGAACGGTGTCGTGAGTCAATGAAGCATTGAATTCGAGATTCTCTTCTGTTTCATAGAGAGTCATCGACTCAGCTTCGGCGCCGGATACCTCGGTGTAATTCGAATCTTCTTCCTCTTCCAATTCATGCTGTGTGAGAGCATCAATTTTGATTTCAGGAAGTTTCATCGGTTTACCGCGACCGATCTTCATTTGCAGTGAACGTAGAGAAGCTCTTGTCGGCTCGTTCTCAGAGAAAACTTGCTTTGGAGTTGCTCCAACAGCCTTGGCAATAGCTAGAAGCTGTGCCACCTGCGGTGGTGTTAGCTCCAGCGTTCCGAAATTCAGTGCAACTTCCGTACCCTTCCAAAATTGATTGGAAACCTGGAGAGTATTGGATAGATGTGAGGCTGCTTCTTGCAGACTTCCGCAGCCGCCGACGTCGATCAATACGCCTTGGTCCGGTTGACTGATAATAGCGATTTTAGACATGCAGATATCAACTCCGCCCAGAATCTTGTATAGTTCGGCGAACTGCTCAGGCAATTTCACCACTGCCATCGTATGAGTTGGAAACCCGCACGTCAAGCCAATCCAGATACTGAACGGATATATAACGGCATACTAATTTGATGACATAACAGTAAGGTTGTTGTTTGCCCGTCACCATGCTGCGTTTTGCAAAGATAAGAGTATTCAGAGAAAGCTAGAGATCGAATTTGTTGTAAGAGGTGCTGTGTATGACGACTGGACATTTCAAGCGTGCAATGGGACTTCTAGATGCCACTGCGGTGGTTGTCGGCTCGATGATCGGCTCTGGAATTTTCATCGTATCGGCTGAGACATCTCAACTTCTCGGTGCTCCGGGCTGGTTGTTAATGGCTTGGGTAGCCGCTTCACTGATGACCTTCGCTGCGGCCGTTTGCTATGGTGAACTTGCTGCGATGTATCCGCAAGCGGGTGGCCAGTATATATTTCTCAGACAAGCATATGGACCGCTCTTCGGATTCTTATATGGATGGACATTATTCGCAGTCATTCAATGCGGAACGATCGCGGCTGTGGCTGTGGCATTTGCCAAGTTCCTCGGTGTTTTCTTGCCAATTGTTTCCGCTAAAACATTCTTGCTAGATGTAGGCGGATGGCACTTCACATCGCAGCAGTTGGTGGCGCTGATGGTGATTACATTGCTGACCTATATAAATTGTCAGGGCATCAGTACAGCAAAGATGATCCAAACTATATTCACTGTCAGCAAGGTCTCCGCTGTGCTCTTGCTCATCGCCTGCGGTCTTTTGTTGTCATCGAACTGGAATGGACTGCCTGTCAACTTTGGTGCTGACTTCTGGAAAGCACAAAATGTCAAAGGCGAGATTTTGACGGGGCTTCCTCTAATAGCGATTTTCTCGCTTGCCATGGTTGGTCCACTTTTCTCGAGCGATGCTTGGAACAACGTCACGTTCGCCGGCGAAGAGGTCAAGGACGCAGAAAAGACTCTCCCACGAAGTTTGATGTACGGCACTTTGCTCGTCGGATTGCTATACCTTGTGAGCAATATCGTATATCTGCTCATACTGCCGATGCATGGTGATCCGAATGCCACCACCGTGGTGGGTAGGGGTATTCAATATGCAGCAGAGAAACGAGTTGGCACAGCAGTTGCGGAGATATTGTTTGGACCGATCGGTGCGCAACTGATGGCTGGTGCGATCATGATTTCTACATTTGGTGCATTGAACGGCTGCATTCTGTCTGGACCTCGAGCCTATTACGCCATGGCTAAAGACGGTCTGTTTTTCAAAGCTGCAGGCGTGTTGCATCCCGAAAAAGGTGTGCCGACATTTGGTTTGATCATTCAAGGCATCTGGGCTGCGGTGCTTACGACGACAGGTTCGTACAGCAATCTACTTGAATACGTGGTCTTTGCTGCCTTGCTCTTCTACATTCTCACGGTCGCGGCATTGATTGTGTTGCGCAAGACTGCTCCTGGACAATTGCGACCTTTCAAAGTGCCTGCATACCCTCTGCTACCAATCCTTTATGTGCTCTTCGCAAGTGTAGTTGTAATTGGGCAAATTTACTCCTCGCCTCAATACAGCGGCTTCGGTCTATTAATAATCCTCTCTGGACTTCCGGCATATTTCCTCTGGCACCGTAAAATTGTTGTCGGCAAAAAGGAAGTGCACTAAAGGAAGTTCTACATGAACGGTTTGATTGCCCTGGTGACAGGCGGTGGATCTGGAATCGGTTTCGCAACCGCCAAGTTGCTCCTTGAGCAGGGCGCCAACGTGATGATCGTCGGGCGCGAATTGAGCAAGTTGAAAGCTGCGTCCGAGGCGCTTGGCTATCCTTCTGAGCGGCTACGATTTACCGCTGGAGATGTTTCCAGCGAAGGTTATGCCAACAAAATCATTCGAGACACAATCGGTGCATTTGGTCGGTTGGACATTTTGATCAATAACGCTGGAGTCTTTCAGTCAGGAAGTTTGCTTGACATGAGCGAGGAGGATTTCGACTACGTCGTCGATATCAATTTGAAAGGCACATGGTTCATGTGCAAATTCGCGGCGCGCGCTCTGATTGAAACGGCAGGATCGATCGTCAATGTTTCGTCGCTTCTGGCGATGCAGAGTTTTCACGGATTGCCGTCGAGTGCATATTCCGCTTCTAAGGGCGGTGTACTGGCTCTCACACGTGAGTTAGCAGTAGAGCTTGCACCGCATAAGGTGCGTTGCAATGCGGTCTTGCCAGCGCTCGTAAACACACCGATGTTGGAAAACCTGATGGGTCACGACAACGCCGATCGTATTTTGGAAAAGAGCAAGAAAATCTATCCGCTCGGTCGCGCTGGAGAGCCAGAAGACGTCGCCAAAACAATTTGTTTTCTAGCTGATCCTGGCAATGGGTGGATCACTGGCGCTGAAATTAAAGTGGATGGCGGCGTTCATTTGGTTTAGATTTAGGGCGTCCGGGATTTCGGATAAGCTCAGAACTGCGGCTTCGTACGACTTGTCATTCAGGGTAAATACCATATCCTTCTGACCTGCTTTTGTTCAAAATAGTGGAACTTACTATTTCTAGAATTCACTTTCGAATTCATCTCAGCGCAGGACTACCATTATGAATCTATCTACAAGAGCGGCTACGGCTGCTGGTTTTGCTTTGACTTTGATGCTGTCTCTCAATTGCAATTACGCTAGCGCTCAGGAGGCTGGGTATCAAACTCCAAGTGCTGCCAAAGCGTCTATGGCGGAAGCACCTGCTGCACCTTCATTGCAGGGAGCCAGTTGCGGCACGATTGGACCACAGCCTGAAACTAACACAGTTGTAATTCCGATCAACACTGAGACTGCGAATAAAGTTTCGATATCAGGAGACGCTTTGATGTCTGGAAATTTCGATGGAGGGCTGTTTCTGCGTAACTTTTCGTCAGATATCGATCAATTCAAAGGGAAGATTGCCGAGAAAGCGTTTTCATTCCTTGAGTCGATTCAAAATGCTGGACGTAAGGAATCGGCAGTAGTTGCTCCTAGTGGGTATTCGGTGGTTAGACAGGCTGCGCCTTCGGTATCACCGGCGGTGTTTTAGGATTCGTTGTTAGGCTGGTTGGCCAAATAGGTCTTGCACTAGATCTTGGGCTGCGGTGTGCGGGTCCAGCTCATGTTGTGCTACCTGGTCCAGGATCTTTTGCACTTCCTTGGAATTTTCCATGGAGGTTTTCAGGTTGTCTCTTGCGATTGCCGCTACCAACTCAGACAATTCCGCCTGGATTTTGAACTTGCGTCGCTCCAGGATCTGACCAGATTCTTGAAGGAAGGCTCTGTGGTTTCTTGCCGATTGCCAAATTTGGTCGACGCCTCTTCCTGATTCGGAAACTGCCGTAATCACCGGCGGGCGCCAGGCTGTAGCAAAGTTGGTTAGTTCTAGACTGCTGGAGATTTCGCTTGCAGATTTGTCGGCGCCTGGCAAATCGCCCTTGTTGACGACGAAAATATCGCCTACTTCCATGATTCCTGACTTGATTGCTTGAATGTCGTCGCCTGAACCTGGCATCAGGACAAGAATGGTCGTATCCGCAGTCTGGGTGATGGCGAGCTCGGATTGTCCGACCCCGACCGTTTCGATGAGAACGACGTCGTATCCCGATGCTTCAAGCATTCTCACTGCATCGTATGTGGCTAGAGCGACGCCGCCGGCATGGTTGTGGTTGGCCATAGAACGGATGAAGACGTTTTTGTCGAGCGTGTGACCCTGCATCCTGATTCGGTCGCCGAGGATGGCGCCGCCGGTGAATGGGCTTGAGGGGTCGATGGCAAGCACTCCCACTTTCAGCCCGTCTTTGCGGATCTCGGTGATCAGGGCATCGACAAGGGTCGATTTGCCGACCCCGGGTGAGCCTGTGATGCCAATCAGGTGGGACTTTCCGGAGTGCGGAAAGAGTGATTTGACCAGTTTTGTTGCGTTCGGTCCGCCGTCTTCCACGACGCTAATGGCTCGTGCCAGTGCGCGGCGGTTTCCAGCCAATAGGTCGGTTGATAAAGTGTCCAAGTCCATTTCCACGTTGCCTGTCTATAAGGCTCATGATTTTAGCAAGGCCGGGTAAGTAGGGAACAATTGGTATTGCAAGTTGTCCTCAGATCTAGAGCCAAATTTAGAGGTACTTCCCGTGATTAAAGGTTTGAATATCGCATTGAGCCTGGCAGCCCTGGTGACTTTGCAGTCGGCTGCTCTTGCGCGCGGGGGCGGCGGCAACTACAACATCACAGATGGTTACGGTGACGGGTTCGCCATCCACCACGGTTTGTTTGGTCTGACCTCGCAAAAAGGTGTTCAGGATCGTCTTGGCAATCACTACGTCAAAGAGAATGGATTATTCAGCAACCAAACTGATGTCAACTTTCTCGGCAACAAATATCAGCGAAAGCATGGACTGATAGGTGGCACTCAAGTTGGAATGTCAGACATGCTCGGCGACAGCATTCAGTCTAAGAAAACCTGGTTTGGATTAGGAAGACGCCAGACGAACGTCAATTTGAGTGGTGTCGGCGGCATCGTTCAATCATTCATTGGCGGCAAGATGGGCGGAGGGTCGGGCACGCTCGGAGGAGTAGATCCAAACAGTCCAAATGCGCAAACAGCGAGTGCAACCAATCCAGCCGATTTCGCAGTAGACCCTGCTTTCAACCTGGGTGGCTCAGGAGCTGGTTCAGCTGCTAGCAGCACCGCGACAGCCGCGCCGTTCAGCACACCTTAGGTATCGTTTTATTGATGATGCGTTTAGCGGCACCATCTGTGGTGTCGCTTTTCGTTTGAGCGAATAAATTACTTCTTCGGTTTAAACGGACGCAACCAGCCGGCATTGTTTTGCTGCTGGTCTTTCTCGTTGATATAAGTTTCTTCGGCGCGACGCTGAGCGTTCTCAGCTTCGTTGAGCATGACAGCGAGCAAGTCGCGTTCTGATTCACGCATCTTGAGTTGTTGCTGCAATTCTTGCACTGCCGCTCTCAATTCTTCGACTTCGTTCAGTTTGACATCTAGTACGCCCGTGACCCGCGAAAGTTCTTGATGCAAATGTTTGTTTTCACGACTTTTATCAGTCAGTAGAAGCGTCTGAGCCGTCAACTCAGCTTTCATATCTTCTGCGTCTCGAGCCACCCGTTCAAGTTCGCGTGTCTGAGCCGAGAGAAGAAGATTCTTCTCTTGCGATTGCAAAAGCTCGTCCTGGAGCTCAACTACGCGCTCCATGAGATTTCCGTTTCCGGCTGCTCTTTTATCTTCTTCGGGCATTGGCTCCCAAGGCCTTGTTATCACGCCATTTCAAACAGTAATATTCCCAGAGTTCAGACTAACCAATCGAATTGGCACAGGTTACTCACATCTAGCACCAACTTCGCTGAAATATTATAGAAATTTCATCGATTATGCAAGCGGAAACCAAAACTTACTATGAATCCACTGGCTCTTATTGGCGGCACCATTATTACTCCTTTAGAGGAGCGTATAACTGATTTGATTGTAGACGACGGCGTTGTTCAAAATGTTGGCTCTTTCGACCGTAGTTCAACAAATTTTGAAACTTTAGATGTTCGCGAATGTTATGTGACACCCGGATTGATCGATTTGCAGCTCAATGGTGGCCCGGCATGTAATTTCTGGGGAGACCCGACTCGCGAGGATCTAGCCAACTTTTCTCGCGCTCAGGTGAGCTCTGGTGTGACGACCTTTTTGCCAACGTTGATCACCGCTGACGTCAAGCACATCATGAAAAACGTCAAGTTTTTAGAGTCGCTCGGAGTGGGCGGGAATGGCTCAGGCAAAGCATTTGGTGCGGTGGCTGATTGTTCGGCGCGTATGCCAGGTGTGCATCTGGAAGGACCATGCCTGTCTCCAAAGCGACCAGGAGTTCATCCACCCGAGTGGATCAAGCCCCTCTCTAAATCAATTGCTGAGCAGCTCAATGCACCATCTGTGAAGTTGATGACTGTTGCCCCTGAATCTGATGCAAGCGATGAAAGTCTGAAGTATCTGTTTTCCAATGGAGTCGTTCCTTCCCTGGGGCACTCGGATGCAACCTTCGAAGAGGCGCAACTAGCTTTCGATCGTGGTGTGCGGTTGATGACGCACACATACAATGCTTTGCCGCCCTTGCACCATCGGGCACCAGGAGCGGTGACAGCCGCGATGTTAGACGATCGAGTCACTTGTTGTGTGATCTGTGATGGATTGCATGTGGATGCACCGGCAGTCAAACTATTGTTGAAACTCAAAGGTGTTGAGAAAGTGATTTTGGTCACCGACGCCGCGCAAATTGGCACTACCGGTGGAGGGTTGGTCGGTTCTTCCATCGACTTGAACGAAGCCGTTAAGAACGTGGTGAAATGGAAAGCGGCTACATTTGTGGATGCCATTCGTATGGCTACATACAATCCGGCTCAAGCGATGGGTTGGTTAGACAGAATAGGCGATCTATCCGTCGGTAAATGCGCTGATATGGTGGTCTGGGACAAGGAAACACTGGAGATCAAACATGTGTTTGTCTCAGGTGTGCGAGTAGCTGGAAATTAGCTAGCCGACGTGAACGCGGGGACGTTTCGTTGGATCGTGCTCCACTTCGCGAAGAATCTCGCGTGTCAGTGGGGCGGTTTCGCCTTCACCGACAAATAAGTATTTGAGGATATACATGATTGGATTGCCTTCAGTCCAACCCAGGTAAACATGCGGTTGTTTGTGGGTTTTGTCACGGATATAGAGGAGCAGCGCTGCCATCGCATTTGGTACCGCTGGACTTTCGCAGCGCAACACTTTGTATGAACCTTCCATGGCACCGCTGACCGACAAAATTTCATCGTCAAAGTCAGACGCGTCGCTGACGCTGATTTCGAGAAAGATGATTTGATCCTGCGGAATGTTGTGCAGCTTGACACATTCCGCCGCTTTGGTCGCGTAATCAGATGGTCCACCCGGGCGATGCGCAAGCAGTCGCACAGCCTTTTTGCTGGCTTCTGAAATGAACTCTTCGGCTACGGGGTCGAGAACAACTGTTTTCACGCGCAACTCAGTCGAGCGCCTCACACGTGATACCAGCGAGGTGATCAACATAGCAGCGATGAAGAAAGATGCAATCCTCAGTCCGTCTGGTCTTTCGAATGTGTTAACGACAGTTGTGTAGACGAAGATGAATGTGATGAACGAGAAAACGATTCGTTGAACTTTTTTCTTGCGCCACACGCTCAGGGTACAAGCGATCGCTGCTGAAGTCATAATTACCAGCACGCCTGTGGCATACGCACCAGCTTGCGCGTCTACGTCTGCTTCGAAAAGCCAGGTGACAGCAAAGGCGACTAAAGTGCAAAACACAACCAGAGGTCGCGTGGCGCGCGCCCATTCTGGTGCCATCCCATAGCGAGGCAAATACTGTGGCACCAGGCTGAGCAAACCGGCCATCGCCGATGCGCCCGCAAACCATAAAATTAGCACTGTACTGATGTCGTAGACGGTGCCAATCTGGTGACCAAGATAGATGTGTGCCAGGTAAGCGAGTGCGCGCCCGTTCGCTGCTTCACCAGGCTGGAAGAGCACCTGGGGAATCAAAACAGTAGTGGCGAAACTCGTGGATATCAAGAATAAACTCATGATTGCGGCTGCCGTACGCAACAACCAGCGAGAGTATCGAATTCTTCCTCTTGGGTGGTTTGGATCGTCGTCTGCGTCGCCCTTGATATGAGGCATTACAGCCACACCAGTTTCGAATCCAGACATACCAAGTGCGAGTTTTGGAAAGAACAAACAAGAATATCCAAGCAGTTTGAAGATCGATCCATTGACACGATTATCGTGCCAGAGAAGGTTTTGCCAGTTTTGCAAAAGCCACGGCTGTCTGCTTATTTCGATAAATGCAACTCCAACAACAAGTGCGTTCAACGTCAGGTAAATGCTCACCAGTACGACCGAAACACCGATAGCTGACCGAAATCCCTTTAGATAAAACCCACCGAGAAGTGCCAGCATGAAGAAGGTCAAGATCATGCGATGCTGCATGTAGACCGGTACCCAGGGATTTTGAATGATGTGAGTTGTGGCGTCTGCCGCTGAAAGAGTGATTGTGATAATGAAGTCGGTGGCAGCAAAACCCAACAAACAAAGCACGAACACCTTGCCAAGCCAGCCAGGTATCAAGTTCTCGAGCATGTAGATGCTGCCCTGTCCGTGTGGACTCTTAGCGGCTACTTTGCTGTAGACAGGCAATGCGCCAAGCAGCGTTAACAAAACCAGGAAGATCGTGGCGATTGGAGATAGCACTCCAGCGGCTATAAAAGCTAGTCCTGGTGCATATCCGAGGGAAGAAAAGTAGTCGACCCCGGTCAAGCACATGACCTTGTACCAACTATCCTGTTCTCGGCGCACTACTTCGACGCGGCGCTGAGAATCTTTCATTCCTTCCAGGAACCAGACAGTTAAACGATGTTTGAACTTCTTGGTGGACGAAACCACAACTAGGGCGCCTATTTAAACTGATCCGCTTGGATCATATCAAGCAGGGTGACGTCAGGATCAATGTTATGCAATAACGTAATGTCCAAAACTTCCTTTTTAGTATCGTATTTGGTGATTTTGTCGGTGCTGAAAACTGTTTTAATTAAGCATGCAAGTCTGTTATCCATCTGGGTATATGAATTTTACCTATGTACAACGATCCGAAAAAAAATCAGTTCCAGAACAAGGCCAAAGAGGCTTTGTTTCATCAACGCCTGGCCGACCTGAGAAGTAAGAACGCTCAATTTCCCTGGTCTGCAGGCGGCGAGCTGCCTGAATTCGAAATTCCTAAAGAAGAGTCCAAGCTGCTGGCTAATCGCGAGGTGGAAGGACCAGGCGTCACCGAAGCAGAACTGGAACGGCGGGCGCTGTTAGACTTGACTTCACTCTCGTCTAGTTTTAACCAATTCTATAAGCGCTTAAATTACGAGATTCAGCGTGCACGACGTTACAAGCGACCGCTTTCAATCATCCTTGTCGGCATCGATGATTTAGAGCGAATCGGAATGAAAAGCAGCACCGAATCGAAGAATGCCGTGGTCGAAGGCGTAGCAAAAATGCTGCTTGGATCGATTCGAGATGTGGATGTTCCAGGTAGGTGTCGCGAAGATTGCTTTGGTGTTATCTTGCCTGAAACACCGGTGTCTGGCGCAGAAGTGGCAGCTGAGCGCATTCGCACGAAGATGGAGCAGTTTGCGGTGCAGCAACAGTGGCAAGCAACGTTGGTGATCACTGTCAGTGTCGGTGCCGCATCTTATCCCGATGACGGAGATGTGGTCGAGGAGCTGTTCGCATCATGTGTGGAAGCGCTGATGGTAACGATGCAGCGTGGTGGAAATGCTGTAAATTTTGCCGGGCGACTTTGAAACTTTCATCCAGGGCCCTGCGGTACTACTCCAACCACAACGGGTAAACTAAGAGTGGGCCCAGCCCGTGAGTTTACTATTGGACAGGAGTATAAACACAATGAGTCAGTGGAAATTGCCACGCGCAGCCGTTTTCAGCCTCACAATTTCGCTGGCCGCGACGATTCCGTGTTTCGCTCAAGGCATCTCCGAGATGGGTGCAGTGCATGGCATGGGAGCCACCATGGGTGCTGGGCTGCACTCCAACGCTGGCGCCGCCTCTGGAGGCTTGAACAACGTTTATGGGTCGATCAACAAACAACTGGGCGGCGCAGCATCTGCTTCTTCTGGCGGTAGCAGCAGCGCTCTGGATACTTCGGGCGATCTGACCGGACTTCCAGTTGACCCAAGATTGACTGTAGCGACGGCTGGAAAAGCGTCCAATCATTATTATGATCTGGCAGTTCAAAAACAGAAAGCCGGAAAGAATGCAGAGGCTGAGCAGCTGTATCTTCGCTCTTTGAGTATTCGTCAAAGCATTTGGGGCAACAAAGATCCCGCAGTCTGGAAAATTATGGGAAATATCGCCGCATTGAAATGCAAGCGTGGTGATTATGCTGGTGCCGAGCAGTGGTATCGAGTAATTTTGACTGCTGAATTGAAGCACTATGGTGCTGGAACATATGAACTCGTGCCGATGTTGGAAAAGATGGGTCAGGTGTCTTTACAGCAGAAGAAATATAACGATGCACAGAATTATTTGCTTCAGGTATATACGCAACGCTTGCGTAAATTTGGATTAGACGGTCCAGAGACCGTTGCTAGTGCGCTTGATTTGTCGCGTGCTTACTCTGAGTCTGGTGATTTATCTAGTGCCGCAGAATTGCTTAGCAAAACTGTGGATGCGAAATTGAGTGATTCTGGTTCGCCGCAGATGGTGAAGTTGCTCGAGGCTTACATGGGTGTTTTGAAAAAGCAAAACAAACAAGAGGAGTTCACTCGCATCGAATCTAGACTGCAAACCATGAAACCTGTGCCTGTTGCAAAAAGCGAGCCAGCGGCGGAAGCTCCAAAGGGCGTGCCTGGCACTCCTGAGTCTCCTCCATCAGCTGTGAAGACAGAAAGAAAAACGGAAGTTAAAACAGAATCAAAAATCGAAGCAAAAACGACAGAGACCAAGCCTGTTGAAAGCAAATCAACCGAATCCAAAACTGTCGACGCTAAAACAACCGTGACCAAGACTGATACTAAAGCACCAGTGTCGATCGATGAGTTCAAGAAAAGCGGCGATAAATAAATGTCGTCGACTGAAATTTGCACATGAACAGGCACCAAATGCGGTGTCTACTCATGTCTTTCCGAACAGCCAATTCAAAAATGGCCGCAGCCAACCTTGTTTGGTTTGCTTCAGTTGCTGAAAACTTTCGCTTCTTTCTTGTCCGCGCCTTCGTGCGCCAAGAATCAAGTCATAAGTTATAGGCACGTTTTTCTCAGTATCGAATTCTGCTCTCAAGACTACGTATGCAACCATATTAGTGCGACGCCAATATGCAAGTCTGAGTGCTTTGCATTTGCCACCTGGAGTCTTGCTTTTGCCGTTGGCCCATGGTGGAACAACGTTTCGCAGTTTTTTCTTTTTTCGCTCGCCTTCTCCGCCAGTGCCACCAACTGTAGTTGATTGTTCTTCTGCGGATTCTTCTATCTCCTCTTCTTCTGGTTCATCCATACCAGGCACGGTGCTGTTGAATTGCGGTCTACCCCAGACGCCGCCAATTTCTTTGACCAGCAGGTCGAAGCTTTCGCTAAAGCGACGTTCGACGTTTGACACGTGGCGAGACGCTGTTTCGATAACGTGTTCGTTTGATTGGACTGAAGATTCGCCGAGCAATCGTTCAATGATGGTGATTGCGTTTGTCATGATCTCGCGCCCCAGAAGTATTAATCGGCCGCCTGTAGTTTAACAAAAGATTGGCGGTTTAACAAAAGTCGGTGTAAACCAAATCAGACAAGAGAGTCGTTCGTTCTTGAATAGACTATCCTCGGATAAAGCGATTCGAAACCTTTTGTGGTACAAAGCATTGTCGAGTGTTTTAGGAGCGTTGAATATAATGAGATTGCAGCAAGTGTTTGCCGCTTTGGCTGTTGTTACGTTGATCGGCGCTACTCCTGTGCTGGCCGAAGGGCGTCCCTTCCCCGGCAAAGGCGAACAGGCAAAATGGGAGCAAGCATCCGTTCCCTTCGATCAAGGGGTTGCGTTCTATCGCGCCGGCAATTATGCGAAGGCAATTGAAAAGTACAAGCAAGCAATTGCCATTTATCCGCACGACTACGACTTCTACAATAATTTGGGTCTGACCTACAAAAAGAACAATGAGTTGGATCTGGCGAGCGAAGCCTTGAAAAAATCTATCGAGTTGAAGCCTAACGTTTGGGAGAGCTGGAGCAATCTTGGCAGCGTTTATAAGCATCAGAAAAAATCGAAAGAAGCTGTGGAAGCTTTTTCGAAAGCACTCGAATATAACCCACCGGCTAATCGCAAAACACTGATCATGCAAAATCTCAATGCAATGAAAGCACAGGCGGCAGAAAGCGCTGCTTCGCCATCGCCGGCATCGTCATCATCTGCATCGTCTTCATCGGCGTCGACACCACCTTCACCAGGAGCGGCACCTGCTACTCCTGTCAGCTCACCGACAAGTTCGGATCCAACGCCGATAGCGCATTAGTACCATCTGTGGTGCTGGGGCGGAAATTCAAAGTGTACAATTCTAGCCGACAGCGTCTTTCAATGCGGTTCGCGCTGCTAACTGATTGCGGCTAACTGAGAGTATTTCCACCTCACGCTTAAGGCGTAAGCTTGTATCACGCAATTCTAAAAGCGCTTGTTGTTCTGAAGCGAGATCGTACAGATTGCTAGCCACCCAGAAAGAAAGTTTTTCTGCTGTTTCTGGGAGATTCTCAGGTAGTTCGACAGTTTTGTCAGTCAATTTTGCCAACAAGTAAGCGATGTCTTTGAGAAGTTGTGAAACTTCGACAGACAATGCATCCACGTCTGCCCCCGGGGTCAGATCGGTGATCCATTCCACCAGCCCTATTTTGTATGGAGTTTCTTGGATATATTCGAGAACTTTGAAGCGCTGTCGCCCGACGGTCATAATATTGAGCCGCCCGTCGTTTAGCCGTCTGAAATCGGTAATCTCCGCACTGCAGCCCACAGTTGCAGGTTCTCCGGCAACTGGGTCCCAAAGTAGTATGCCGAAACTCTTGTCGCCGTCCAGGATGGTGTTAACCATCAGGCGATATCGCGGTTCGAAAATGTGCAGCGGCATAGGTCTGTCTGGAAAGAGGACAACCTCTGGCAGGGGAAAGAGCGGCAACTCTCGCACAGATACTGATGATGGATTAGCCATAGTCACTACTTTACAGCAAACATATTGCGTAGCAATTAGTTCGTTGCAGAGTAAGAAGTGTGTTACTTTTTTCAAACCCGACGACAGTCTGATCATGTTTGAGAGGGCTTCGCGGTGGGGATAAATTGTCATGGGACCGTAATGGCGGCGGCTTACGAGTGGAAAGCGACTGGGATCACTACAAGGAATTAGCTGACCGGGCGATGCAGGCGGGGGATTACCCTGATGCCGAGTCTTTGTGGTTCGCGGCTTTGCAGATCGTTGAATTTGACGGCGAAGGCGACCCCAGGCTGGCTACTACCCTAGATGGCTTGGCTTCCGCTTGTTCCGGTCAGCGCAAATACGCACAGGCTCAGAACCTGTACTGGGACGCCATCAAGATCAAGGAAAAATATGACGGCTATGATAGCCTGAACACCGCTCTGAGTCTTAAGGGACTGGCGGGCGTCTATTACGAGCAAAACAAGTACACCGAAGCCGAAGCCCTTGGCAAACGGGTTCTAAACATCTTTGAACAGACTCTAGGTCCTAATCATGCTGACGTCGGCGAAATCGTCATGAATCTTGCAGCGCTCTATCACAAGCAGAAAAATGTTGAACAGGCACAAAAGTTTTACCAACGAGCGCTCGAAATCAAAGAGCAAACCAGCAGCGGTGTGCAGCCGAAGATATCGACGCCATTCAGTCAGCGCACAGCAAAACCGACGTCTGTCTGCCCGGTTTGTGAGCGAACTTACGTCGGTGATACTTGTTTGAAGTGCACTCAGACGACCCTGAAGGCCATAGAAGCGCCCAGTAGCAGTAACTGAACTAGTTTAAGCCTGCTGGAGTTTGCTGCATCGGTGCAGGAGCTTGTGCCATCGTCTCAGTTTCGTTGCTGATGCGAGCGGCTCTGCTGCGTCCTCGGCTCTGACCACCTTTTCTGCCAGCTTCTGCCGCTTCTGCGGATGTGAATTCGTGAGCTGTGCCGCGAGCATGTGCAGCCTTGCCGCCCATAGAGGCGATCTGTCTTTGCTCATCCTTATTCATGGAAGCAAATCCGCGATTGCTTTTCTTCGGCTTATCTGTTTCGTAGGACATTTTTTGAACCTCTTTCGAATGGTTTGTCATTTTCTATACTTGGCTCCGCCAACTTCTGCGCACCAAATGCGGTGCTAAGTAGGTAGAATTTGAATCTCGTAAAAAACCTCTTTTGTGAACGTGTTGAAAACTAGTAACAAAACTGCTTTCTCGATCGGTCTCGATTTTTCACAGGGTCTTGTAGAGTTCCAGAGATGCTCGCGAAATTGATTATGTTCCCGAATCTGGATGGTCTTTTTTTAACGTGCTACTTGAGTACCTCATAGTCTACACTCTGCGCCCCAAATAAGCAAATCTCAGCAGTTCTTCCCGTAGAGCTGATTGTCAGGACGTTTAGCGGTTTTTCGGGTTGCAAAGTGAAAAATCGATGTCTGATTTGATGTACATTTTTGCCGAATTTTTTGGAGATTTTGGCGAAGGAATTTATATATGGACGGTGATTTAATTTTTGGCTGGATTCAAATTCAAAAGGATCCTAATTTCTGCAAGTCTAAGTTCATAACTTCCATTTTTGAGCGAGTCGAGTGGCATTTACCACCCTGATTTCGTAACTGCTAAAGAAAAAGTATATTTTGCCAGGAGGTCGTTTCAACCTTGAGTAGATTGAAATTTGTGAGAGCTGATGTGGCTTTCCGGCACTTATTTGGGGCACCTGAAAATCGCTCCAGGAGGGATGTAGATGACTAAGGCAGTAGGAATTGATCTGGGCACGACGAACTCGGTGGTAGCTGTCATGGAAGGCGGCAAGCCGATAGTCATTGCCAACACCGAGGGTGCAAGAACAACACCGTCGATTGTCGCATTCACCAAGACTGGGGAACGCCTTGTAGGGCAACTGGCTCGACGTCAATCAGTGTTGAATCCGGAGAGCACCATATATTCGATTAAGCGCTTTATTGGACGCAGATTTGACGAAGTCAGCGAAGAGATGAAAACGGTTTCTTACAAGGTGAGAAACGGCGCCGACGGCGGCTGCAAGGTCTCGATCCAAGGCAAAGAGTACACGCCAGAAGAAATTTCGGCGATGGTACTGCGCAAATTGAAGGAAGACGCAGAAAAGTATCTAGGCGAAAAAGTTACTTCTGCAGTCATTACTGTACCTGCTTACTTCAATGATTCGCAGCGACAGGCGACGAAAAATGCAGGCGCGATCGCAGGGCTAGATGTTTTGAGAATCATCAATGAACCTACAGCTGCGGCGCTCGCTTACGGCATCGAGAAGAAGAGCAACGAAACGGTCTTAGTTTTCGACTTGGGTGGTGGCACATTCGACGTTTCAATCTTAGAGGTTGGAGACGGTGTGTTTGAGGTACGGTCCACCAACGGCGATTCACATCTTGGGGGAGACGACTTCGATCATTGCATCGTTGCCTGGCTCGCTGATGAATTTAAGAAGTCGGACGGTATTGACCTGCGCACCGATTCGCAAGCGCTGCAGCGTCTCACAGAGGCGGCAGAGAAAGCGAAAATCGAGTTGTCGTCTGTGACTGAAACCACGGTCTCGTTGCCATTCATCACGGCCAATGCCGATGGTCCAAGGCATCTAGACACTCGCTTGACTCGCGCTAAATTCAACGAACTGACAAGACATCTTGTAGAGCGTTGTCGGAAGCCTGTGCTTCAGGCTCTGGAAGATGCCAAATTGAGTCTAAATGAACTGCAAGAGGTTGTATTGGTCGGGGGCTCGACCAGAATTCCTGCCGTGCAAGATCTCGTTAAGAGTCTGACAGGCGGAAAAGAACCGAATCAGAGCGTCAATCCAGACGAAGTTGTTGCGATTGGTGCTGCGATTCAAGCCGGTGTATTGGGTGGGGACGTCAAAGACGTTGTTCTGCTCGATGTGACGCCGCTTTCCCTCGGAATCGAAACCATGGGTGGAGTGTTCACAAAATTAGTTGAACGCAACACCACGATTCCAACCCATAAATCTGAAATTTTTTCGACTGCCGATGACAATCAAGCAGGAGTAGATGTGCAGATCTTCCAGGGTGAGCGAGCCATGGCCCGTGCTAACAAGATGGTCGGTAACTTCAAACTGGAAGGCATCCGACCAGCACCACGGGGAGTGCCACAGATCGAAGTTTCATTCGACATCGATGCGAACGGAATTCTGCACGTGGCGGCTAAAGATAAGGGAAGTGGCAACGAACAGAAGATCACGATCACCGCGAGCACCAATTTGTCTAAAGACGATATTGCTCGTATGGTCAAGGAAGCGCAGGCTAATGCTGCCGAAGATTCCAAAATGAAAGAAGATGCAGACGTGCGCAATCGCGCCGATCAATTGTGCTACATAATTGAGAAGCAACTTCAGGAGTCCGGCTCGCCAAGCTCGGCTAACAAGTCGAGAGCGGAAGCTTTGATTGCCGACATTCGTGCTAAGTCATCGAACCGAGCAGACGCGGCGACGCTAAAGCCTTTGCTCGATGAGTTGCAAGATGTAGCAACTAAGTTGCAGCAGGAGGCGACGAGCCAGTCTTCATTCAATCCGCACGAAGCACAAAGTAGTGGAGATTTCCGTCCGCAAGACAACGGACATTTCCACAACGGAAATGGACGCGGTGGAAATAATGGATTCCAGGGTGGTGCATATTCCGGCTCGAGCGGAGATGATGTGATTGACGTAGATGTCGCTTAGCTGACAGTCCGGTCTTCTTGGTCGCTCCTTGCGATGGGAATGCCGATGTCGGCAAAAATCTGAGCAAAAAACAACCTGCGAAAGCAGGTTGTTTTAGTTTGTTCGTTTAAATATGGCATAAATAGTTCTATCGAACAAATTCAACATCGTGCCAACGACATTGTTAGAAGGTCGGGCTTACGATAGCCGCGGTGTGTCCGCTAGCTCTCATTGCTTCCTGGATCGATATGTTCAATCCGGTCAAGCCGCGTTCAATCGAATCGATGTCGCCCTGGGAGTTGCTTCGGTTAACGATCATCTGACCTAGTCGCAGACTTTCAGCTCTCAGGTTGTCTGCTTGATACGCAGTGACCCATCCGTTTGCCACAGAGCGGTCGATCTGTTCGTTCATAGCAGCGAGGCGATTTCCGTAAACTGGAAATGGGCTCACAACTGAAGCTGTCACTGTGGATGTGCTGCTGGCTGCAGGTGCAGAGCCCATCATGACCACTGTGCGTCTAATAGTTTCTGGAGAGCTCACTATCGTGGGCTGGATGACTGCGGGAGTCGTGTTGACTACGGTTGTCTTCGTGGTTCGAACAGTCTGCGTCGGTACGACGGCCGTTGGCATGACAGCAGTTGGCACGATCGCCGTTGGCACTACCACCGACTGCGGCACTAACTGTAGTGTCTGAGCTGGGGTCGTGTACGTAGTTGTTCTAATGCACTCATCGGCACTGGCTGGCAACAGTGATGCCATACCGGTCACCACTGATAGCATCAATAATGTGTTGCGTTTAGTACTCATTGTCTCTCACCTCTTGCTTTCGTACGAAAACTGACGTGGAGTGTTGTGATCGAGTTCCTATTTTTTGAACATTTGTTTTTGCGTCGGAAATCTATAACAGCGAGCGGCTAACCGTGTGCTAACGCTGGTTTATCTTGAGACACGGTACTGTGCGTAAGGGGAAGTGACACCCAGAACGTCGCTCCATCACCTAACTTACTTTGAACTCCCATGCTTCCGTCCATGAGCGAAACCAGACTCTTGCAGATCGACAGACCGAGACCAGTGCCTCCGTAGACGCGTGTAGTCGAGCCGTCTGCTTGTACAAAAGGTTGGAAGAGCTTCTCCTGTACCGCCGGCGCAATCCCGATTCCAGTATCCATGACCTGAAAGCGTGTGCGGTCTCCTTCTGCCTTGACGGAGATCGTTATGCCACCATTTGCGGTGAACTTAATAGCGTTGTAGACGAGATTGAGGACGACTTGTTTGATGCGAATTTTGTCGCCAATCAATTTTTCGGCAACCGCAGGGTCTACGACAACGTTCATGAACAGGCTCTTTCGACTAGCGTCATTGGTTGTGATGTTGACCACCTCTTGCATCAATTCTCTTGGTGAAAATTCTTGTAGTTCCAGTACCATTTTGCCTGCTTCCAATTTAGAGAAGTCGAGCAGGTCGTTGACTATTACTAGGAGGTGCCTGGTTGATTCGTGCAGGTGAGTGGCAATCTCCTGCCCTTCAGAATCCAATTCTTTAAGGCTGAGGAGTTCAGACATTCCGAGTATTCCGCTCAGTGGAGTGCGTATCTCATGACTCATGTTAGTAACGAATTCTGATTTCAAACGTGAACCTTCCAGGGCCTCATCACGAGCTGTTTTCAGTTGTTGTTCTCGTTCGAGCAATAATTTCTGCGATTTCAAATTTGCCACTAACTGGCGAAACACGACGATAAATAAGGCAAGAACCGCCAACCCGAGGGTGGGAAATAGTCCACGTGCGAAAAGCGTCTTACTGCTGGAGCGACTGAGATACTGTTCCAATTTGTTCAAGCTGGCAATGTCGACTGGATCATAAAGTTCACGAATTCTATCCATGTCCTCTTTCTGTTTGTCCAGTGCATCTTCAATTTCCGGGGCAGCTGCGTTGTCGGCGCGCAGTTGCACAAGTTTTTTGAGCGAGATCTGTTCTGCATCAATAGCTCGACGAATTGCGGCGACAGCTGCTTGTTGCTCAGGTTCTCGTTTGACAGAAATATCAATTTTATCGATTGCGGCAGGAAGCTTGTTGAGCGCTTCGTTATAGGGTTTAAGGTATGAGGTCTTTCCCGTTAACACATAGCCGCGAGCGCCGTTCTCTGAGTCTTTCAAGAGCGAAATGACATCCAGAGTGTGAGCCCGGTATTGATAAGTGAGGTCCAGAAATTTTTCGAGCTTGACAATGTCAGCAATAGTCAAATATGCACTGAGATAGATTGTGCCGGTTACCAGGAAAAGAAAGGCAAACCCGGCAAATAACTGTTGTTCGGTGCTGAATCTAGTGTTAGACATATATACGATCTGGTCTTGGGCGGCTTGTTAGACCACGATAGCCTTTTTAAGTATCGCACGAACCCGCTGGCTGTTGGCTTTGAACGGCGTTCGGATTGTTGAGCTGTGGGCAGTAAGCCTCAACAGGGTTCGGCAAAAAAGAATTTTCAAAGTGAATTGAACTTTTTCACGGTTGTTGACGTTATATAGAACATAGGTCAGCAATGAGGTGTTGAAAGATGAAATCTGTACCAGAGCGACTTGGGTCATTCTTTCTAGTTCTATCGGCGGTCGTCGTGCCAGAGTTAAGCGTGGCTGCGCCTGCCGCGTTTGCTGATTCAGAGGCGAGTTCGTCTGCAGGTTCCGAGGCCAGCTTAGAAGCTGGTTCACCCGGACGTGGACGTCGAGGCAGACGCGCCTATTGGCGTAGACAGAATGCTCAAGCTAACAAAGCAGCGCGAAAAGAAGAGCAAGCCCAACGTGCTCGAACGTGGACTGGCGACAACGCGTGGAAAGGCGACCACCAGCACTAAACAATTTGATGGCTAATGACAAACAAAGGCATGTCTGGTTCGATGATGACATTTTGACCGGCAGCGCGCATTCTTGTGATTTCAGCAAGGAGAACGCTCATCCTGTCGTAGGTCATAACGTCCAAATTCAGCCAGAGGTGTTGGTCTGAGCTGACTGGCAGATCAGGCGCAGCTTCTGCGTTGATTATCTGTCCACCTCTGACTTCGAGTCTGCGGATACTCCTTTTCTCTTCGAAAATGATGCGCGAGTTTAGAAGTCGGGAAAGCAATTTTCCTCGCAGGTAAGCTTTCGCGGTTCGCTTAAACAGCCGTCCAAATTTTCCGGCAACGTCTTCGGCTGTGTATTCGACCAGTCCGTCTTCATCAGAGTCTTCTGAGTCTTGAGATCGTTCGTTAGCTGATTCTTCGTCAGCAGGTTCTTCGGCCGGTTCTCCTCCGTCGAATGGACCCGCGATCAGACTCGTCGCGTCGAGATTTGCAGATGACCTGGCCGATCGGCGAAGAAGTTTGATGCAGCAAGCCATGAGATCTCGTGGTGTTGTGATCAAAGTAGGATCTAAATTTTCTTCTTCGCAGAATATTTCGAACCCGCTGTCTATCAAGTCTATTGGCACCTCGTCGAAGAAAATCAGTGGGTCGTCTTCGTTTGTTGCCAGCCATGTTTGCACGCGAGTGAACTGCTCGAGTGCAAAGTGTCCAGAAAACGGACCGACAGGATGTTTGTCAGATTGTTCGTAAGCCATCGACACTAGATCCTTGTCGAAGAATGCTAACTGTCGCTGCTTGCGTTTCAAGCTGTAATTGTATGGAGGGTCGTGTCTTTTGATTTCATCTGTTTCGAGAATTGCCGCTTCGAGCGCGGAGCCACATTCGATGTGGGCGATATCGTGAGTCTGAGTAAGCATCTCCAGCTTACGGGGATCTCTGTTGCGCTGCCCACGGAAATAACTATTGACCCGGCTCTTCAAGGAAGTTGCTTTGCCGACATAGAGTACTTCGCCTTTGGCGTTCAACATCTTATAGACGCCAGGTTTATCTGGCATGGATAATCTTTTTGTTGTTTCGATTGGATATTGATACTTTGTGCGCTTTACTTTGGTTGGCTCTTTCAGCCACTCTTGCAATTTTTGCATGTCGTGAATTCCGTGCTTGGCTAATTCGCCAACAAGGCCACGCCAGATAGAAAATGTCATTTCTACGTGATGCGAAGACCGTTTTACTTCAGAGTTCGAGGCACCAAAGAAGCCACCAAGTCCGCGAATTCCCCGCGTTGGAAGATTTGGAAACAGGCGTCGCGCGATTTGATAGGTGCAGATAAGATCTAGTGGAAACGGCTCGTCGCCATGTTTTTCAAAAAGTCCATGTAAAAACGGTTTTTCGAAAGATGCGTAATGCACGACAGCCGTTTTCAATTCGTTTTCGGTAAAGTGTTTTTTCAGCGCTTGATAAATTTCACGTTCGTGAACGGCGTTTACCATTTCTTCTTCGGAGATTCCGGTAATCATTTGAATCCGAAATGGAATTTCCTTTTTGTTGGGTTGACTGACAAGATTGCATTGGATTGCGCTCGGCTGCTGTTCGCTGGCGCTCGAATGACACCAGGCGATTTCCAGTATGGCGCCAAGTACTGGATTGGCACCAGTGGTTTGGCAATCCAAGAATAGAAAGCGATCATGCAATAGATTCATTCGGTCGCTCGCTCTCTTTCCAGAATGTTTGAATATCCGCCAGTATGCTTCCTGATACCAACTCGTCGACCGAGTTGTCGAACCAATCGTCAGGCATAGTGTCTACGTAGCTCGTTTCTATGAAGCGCCTGTCCATAAGAACTATCAATCCGCGGTCACTCTCAGAACGAATCACTCTTCCAGCCGACTGAATAACCTTGGCCATGGCTGGATAAGTGTAGGCATATTCGAATCCAGTACCGTAGTTCTTTTCATAGTAACCGCGCAGAAGCTCCCGTTCAAGGTTGTAATTCGGTAATGCTGGTCCGACTATGATGGCGCCAATGACTGACTCTCCGGGATAGTCGACGCCTTCGGAAAAAACTCCGCCTTGAACAGCAAAGATTAAAGTTGGCTCTTGTTGAGCTTTCAGCACATCTATACAACGATTGACTTCTGAAGGACGCATCTCAGGAGTTTGTTTGATCATCTGGAACCGATCGAATGTGCACAGTTGTGCGACTGCTTCCAGAAATCCGAAACTGGGAAAAAAGACGAAATAATTGCCGCTCTTCATGTTCGTGATCTTCATGATCGCCTGAGCGATCTTCTGATAATTCCTGTCTCTATCTGAATATTTTGTAGAGACTTGTGGAATCACAACGAGCTTGCGATTGATCTTGGGAAACGGTGTTTGGAATTCCATCGTCTTTGTTTTAGTTGATTTGAATCCCGACAGCTTCGCGTAATATTCAAAAGGCTTCAATGTGGCTGAAAATGCCACAACGTTAGAAAAGGCATCGTGTGCGGCTTTCAATTTCTCGGAGGCATCGCAGCAGGTGATCTTGATCGTTGCGCCGTAAGAATTTTCGCTGTAAGTGGCAAAAAAATTGTCGCCTTCGAAATCCAAAGCTGATGAAAAATCAGCCCAATCGCCGCACATTTTGAGGATCGGATCCTTCTGATCGATTTCAATTTTCGATCCTAAATAGCGCATCAAAAAATCTCGCAAGTGTTCGTTGTGCTCTTTAAACGACTCTGGAATGACTTCGAGTTGAGCTTGTTTAGCGCCTCGTGGCTTGCTGGCATAGATGATTTCTATTCCTTTCGAGACTAATGTCAAAGCCTCTGCGACAAAGGGATGTGTGCGTGTATTCAATTCTTCTTGAAGTATTTGCAATCCATATGTGGACAGGCTTCCGGAATAGTAATCTGCTGCTCTGCTCGGAAGGTTGTGTGCTTCGTCGACGATCAGGTTCGGTTTATCCTTTTTTGCGGCAGTTTGATTCGACAGTCTTCCAAGCAACGACCGCGGCGAAAAGACGTAGTTGTAGTCGCCAATGACGACATCGGCGCGTTCGAGGCTATCGACACTGAGTTCGAATGGACAGACCTTATAGTTTTCGCCGATGTCGCGAAATGTTTGCGCTGAAAGGTGTTTGTGCTTCGTCACTTTGTTGAGGAGGTCGTTTTCGTACACTTTTTGATAATAGTCTTTCGCGTACTCGCAATATTGTGGATTGCAAATTTGTTCTGCTTTGAAGCAAAGTTTCGATTTTGCTGTAATCGTCAGCGAACGAAGCTTCGGTTGCTTCTTCTGAAGACGTTTGATGGCATCTTCCGCGACGGAATGCTGGCTGTTTTTCGGTGTGACGTAGACGACTGTTTGCCCGCGTGAAAATGCTTCTTTAGCGACTGGAAACATAACTCCGATGGTTTTGCCAAGTCCAGTCGGTGCCTGAATCAACATTGGTTCGTTGTTATCGAGCCCGGCTTCAACGTGTTCAATCAGTTCCAGTTGGCTTTGGCGCGGTGTGGAAAACGGAAACGACATGGTGCGTGAAATGGTTTTTCTTCTCGAGGCGTCTGCTTCTTGCTGTTCAGCTTGCACTACTAATTCGTCAAGGCGCTTGTCAAGCCAGGCTTCATAGCTGTCGCGGTCAAATGTTATCGGTAATTCGATCTCTTCCCCTGTTCGAGATGACACCAAAAGGAATCGACCCAGGGGCACTACTCGCTCGGCGAGCATGAGCAAATACATATACGTTTTGAGCTGCATGGCGTATGGATGATCGATATCTGATTTGAGTTTTTGCAGCAAATCTTGAATATCGAAGGTCGATTTAATTTCTTCGACGATGGTGACAGTACCATCGAGAATGCCGTCGATTTGACCGCTGACGGCGAATTTGAAGCCTCCTCGCTCGAAGGTATGGCTGACTTTAACTTCACAGCGGTAGTTATAGAATTCGTCCTGCCGCTTCTTTTGCAGCGCCACGTGCAACTCTTGCCCGTTGGCAGGCAGTGCGCCGTATCCTGAATTGACTTCGATGCTTCCAGTACGTGGCACTGGTAGGGCGAAGTCTCGAACTCCGATGTTTATCTTTCTCATTTACGTCGGCACCGTATGTGGTGGGGGATTTGAACGACGTTTCATACCATTGCTTTGTATGGTATTCCTGAAAATCCCTTCCGTCAAGGTGGGTTTTCAAGGTTTCCGCCTGTCACGCTTGGGCAAAATTGCTCATTTCGCCATGAAAAATTGCGGCAGTCGCGGTATTGTTAGCCAACGCTTGGACTTTAATGTTTGCAAGCAACCAGCAAGGAACTGTGGTGTATGCAGCGTGTTTTCGATATGTGTCTTATAATCGACAGTTTGCTGATACTGATTGGTTCGGAGAGTGAGTAATGAAGAAGGAAGTCACACTCGCATGTGCGACATTTGCTGCGATATTGATTTTGCAGTCGGCCATTCCCGCCGTTGCGGATTCGAGTCATGACGACGCTTCCGACGGTGTTGTCACTGGTGCCCAATCCTCTGCTGGTGTAGTCACTGGTGTCGGGTCTTCGAACACTGTCGTCACTGGTGCCGAATCATCGAACACTGTCGTCTCTGGTGCCGAATCTTCGAGCGGTGTCGTCACTGGGTCCGAACCCGGGACTATGCCCGGCGAGGCTTTCGAGCACGAATTGTTGAGAGACGGCATCGCCGCTCCTCTGGTTTATCTAACTCCCGACATGCCTCTCAATGCGGCTCTATTGATGCCGGTGAGCGAACCATCGGCTTTGCTCAAAGGTGAAGCTAAAGTTTCGGCACCTACATCTGAAAACACGTTACAGGAGTCAACAACGGCTTCTCAAGCTGTCAGCACCACTGGCGGAATAATCATTATCGATAATGATTTGGAGAATGAAGCCGCTGTAACTGAGTATGTGTGGAAAGAGATTCCCGATAGCGATGGCAAAATGCATATCGATGCCGGTGGTCGCTTTCCCGTCACCGTTGTCACTTCGCACACCAGTAAAACTGCGAAAGTTGGAGATCCTGTTGAAGCTCGGCTGAAGGTTGATATCAAGATTGGTGGCAGATTGATCGCCCCCAAAGGTGCAAAGGTGATTGGTCACATCGCAAGCTGTGAACGCGCTCGCCGTATGATTCAGGCTGAAATCAGCATGAAGCGCTGGATGCGACCAAGTGGTGCGCTCGGTGTTCAGTTCGATGAAATCCTCACCGCCAATGGTGAGCATATTCCGCTCGTTGCTATGCCAGCACAGCAGCCACGCATCGTGAAAAATATGGCTGAAGGCCGTGTTCTTGGTGTAAATCACAAGGGTGAAATTGCGTCCCCATTGTCTAGCCAGGTGAAAGCGCAAGCGGCGCACATTGGTATTCGTGCTGCGGCTTCTGCAGCCGGCCCGTTCAGTTTTGGTATCGTACCAGTCGCCTATGGTGTTGCTGGCGCGATCAGTCCTAGCTTCGCTTTCATGCATCCTGTCGGTAAGAACGTACGACATCGCCGCTTGAAGGGATTCAGCATGGGAGTGCTGCAAGGGATGCCTGGTGGCTTTTTGGTGGCAGATTATATGATTCGCGGTGACGAGGCGATCATCAAACCGGGCGACGAATTCCTTGCTGAATTCAAGCAAAAGTTCACTGGCGAAACTGCTACCGATGCGCAGTTGATGCCGGGTGCTAAAGTGAAAGTGCACGGCGAAGTTATGCCTGGAACTAAGCCCAAAAAATAGGCTTTGTATTTGGTAGTGAATCAAAAAGCAAAGTACTCAATCATCTGCGCCGTCATCGTTCTTGGAACCATGGCGGCGTTTTACTGGCGCGTTACCTGGCACTTGATGCCCGGTCAATCATTCAAAGGTCCGCTGCCAGGGCTGTCATCCGAAGAGTCTGCCTGGCGCGATTTTCTCTCTGGACATCTGGATGTTCTGGCAAATCAAATCGGCGAACGCAACTCCAAAAAATATTCGGCTTTGCAAAAAGCGGCAGATTATATCACTCAGCAATTCAAGAAATTGGGCTACGAGCCTAAGTTTCAGGAGTTCGATGTAGATGGACAGAAATACAAGAATATCGAAGTTGAATTGCCTGGCAGCGATCCTGACCTTGCAAAAGTGATTGTTGGTGCGCACTATGATTCCGCAATCGATTCGCCCGGCGCAAACGATAATGCGTCTGGAGTCGCATGCTTGCTGGAGTTGGCGCGAGCGCTTCACGGTAAGTCAAATGCACGCACCATAAAAATTGTCGCCTTAACAAACGGTGAGGCGCCGTTTCAATCGACTCCGAATAGCGGCAGTTATCACTATGCGCAGCTGGCGAAAAGTGCCAATGCCAAAATCAAAGGCATGCTCTCGCTTGACGAGATTGGCTATTACACTGATTCTCCAAACTCGGAAAAACTTCCGGTGAACGTCTTTTCCTATTATCCAGCAGAAGGAAATTTCGTCATGGTTGTTGCTGATCCTCAATCGGCAAATCTCTGCCGGAGTACTGTTGGTGAATTTCGCGCCCATGCAAAGTTTCCGATGGAAGGAATTATTTGTCAGACGTCGACAAATCCTCAAGGCATGATCGGTGCGGATCATTGTCAGTTTTGGAAGGCAGGATACCCAGCAGTAATGTTGACTGATACTGGTTCGGACCGATATCCGAATGTGCACAGTCAGCTCGATAATTTATCGCAAATCGACACTGACAAACTTTCCCGAGTGGTTGGCGGCCTGACATCGGTGGTCTCGAGTCTCGCCAATAACTAAGCTGGACGAAGCTCTGGGGTACGAAACTTTGGGCTTCTAACCGCCATCAGTTGGGCTTCTAGGCTTTCTCCCGATGCCAACTACGTACATCCACGAATTTACATTGATAAGTATCTACGTATCATTGATCTGTCTAGGAAATGAAGGGCAGTGACTATGAAATTTGCAATACAACCTGGGACTTGGGCAGCATTTGTGTCCTGTGTGGTTTTTGCGAGCCCAGCGTTTGCCACTGGTTACCTTCAGGGTAACGCCCACTATAGCGACACCTACAGCGGGCAGAACAACAACACTTCGCTCAAGCGAAGCGAAGTTCATCCCACTGATTCATTTGCTTCACCACCGAGCAGCGCCGAGCCTGTTTTCGCTCCTGCCAACTTTGCAGTGCCGATGATGGACGCGCCACCTGCCCCGCCAGCCTTTCCGTTGAGTGCTCAAGCGGATGAACAACCCGATTTCCAGGGACAGCAGGGTATCCCATCGATGGGGCAGCAACAATCTGCACCACACATGCTGGGAGCTCAGCAACAGCAGCAACCTCAGCAAATGTCCAACCCGAACGATCCAGACAGCACTCCCGAGATGAAGTTGCTTTGGGATGCTTGGCACAGACGGGTTGCCGAAGCGGTCTTTATCCGTTATTCGTCGCTTGCCAATGCTGGCTTCGCGAACAGCCCTCCAATCGGAGCGATTGCAGCCTACTCAGTTTCGCGCGATGGAAGAATTTCAAACATCAGACTGAATCAGAAGAGTCCTAATCCTCTCTACAATGCCTGCGTGATCATGGCGATTCAATCGTTGAATGGCAACATGCAAATTCTGCAATTTCCGCCAAATTCGCGTCGCATGAATGTGGAGAAGCTTGGGCAGTTCACGCAGAATTACGGACAGCAGGTCGGTTTCAAAAATGTTGTTGGCGACCAGGAAACGATTCCAGGACGTCGCTAAATCCAAAGTTTGTCTTCGATGTTTCAGTCTTCGGTTGCTTTTGCAATCGCGATTGTCGTGCGTACCAGCCCTGGCGTGCCACCCTCGTATACGAGATATCGTGACACCCACACGGGCGCGAATTTGTTTTTATAATTCCGCAGTCCTTTGTACGAGAAAAAGCGATTCATATGTTCGTACACTTGATGAACGGCGCGCTCTTGTAGAGTAGCGTCGCTTTCAGTACCAACACCAGAGAGTGCTGCCAGCCCTAAGCTGAAATGAGTGTAGCCCTCGGTATGGAGCATGCACATCATTTTGACGAAGAGGAAATCCATGGCGCCGTTGGGAACTTCTACTCGATGGCGCATCAGATCGATTGTCGTTTCTCCGGTTTCATATGATCTGACCTGGTTTGCAAAAGCTAGCATTTTTCCATTTTGATCGATCAGTTTGTAGATAGTATCGTTTTTCAATTCTGCTCTGTCATACTTGCCCAGGCTGAATCCTCGTTCTCGCCGACCGGGCAGTGAGAGCCATTCGTCAGAGACTGCTTGCATTTCACTCAACTCTTCTTCGGAATGTGGTGGACTTGATTTGACCACAGTAAAACCGTCGCGATCCATTTTTTTGACTGGGCTTTTAAACGTTTTTTTGTTTGCAGTTTCGCTGCAAAATTTGTCGAGTTCCACAACACCATCTTCGCCAATTTTTAAAACATCTAAATTCAATTCTTCGTAGATTGGCAAGAACTCTCCGGGAACTTGCATAAAGGCGCAACTCCAGCCGTTCTCGTGGCAGTAGTTGAGAAACTGTTTGGTCATATCAGTAATTTTATCGGGAGGTCCAACTGGATCGCCCAAGCTGATTGCGATCGAACCAACTGTTTTATAGGCTACGAATGATTGTCCGTCTTTGGAAAATAGATACGATTTGTCTTGCAAAAGTTTGTATCGATCCAATGAAGTGCGTCCGTACTTGTTCAAAATATCTTCGGCCTGGTGACGCTCTCTTGGGTGGGTGTTCAGTTGATAGTTGATCGGTCTGAAGAGGCTTGCGAAGATGAACACAGGTGTGATGTATCCGACCACTTGTAGAGACTCGATGAACCATTTTGCGTATCCGGTGCGTGCGGTTAAATCTGCATTCCCGAGCTGAGTAATGCCGTTAAAGGCGCGGGCGATACAACTTTGTAGATCGAAACTGACACCAAAGTCGATTTTATCGAGCAGCCAGAAACCCAGTGTGCCGTAGCTTAGAGCTACAAACACGAGAACCGCACTTGTTATCAGAGCGAAGCGAATCGATTTCGATTCGCTCTTGACACGAAAGTGATTATGCAAAATTAGAAGAAAGCCGCAACCTAGAATTGGTGGCACTGCCGAATAGTTTGGCAAATCTATGCCACTTACTTTGTCTGCTAACCAGATGGAGTGTTCGCTACCGATGCGAATTAACTGCAAGCCGGCTGAGAGAGCGTTGATGGTGACCGCCATCCACCATGCCGTACGTTTCCGTCTTAGCAAGTTGAACGACAGATAAATCAGAAGCAGGGCAAATCCGATTTCAACTGTTTTGCTCAGATGATAAAGTTCGTATGGCACCAGTGCCGAGAGGAGCTTGGGATGTTTTTCAAAACGCACCAGCAGTGGTTGCACTATGCCAACGAGACCAGCCAGAAAAGTTGTTCCTGACACCAGCCACACCGGCCAATCAGCTAAAAATCCCACCGGGTCGATCTCTTCTGGCTTGAGGAAACGCCGAGCTGCGGCGCTTAGTCCAGCACTGGAGAACTCTGGTTCTAAATCAGGAATTTCTTCTGGCACCGGCTGTTACACTTCGGCTATTAACGCTGGGTCGCTAATGAGTTTTAGTTTGGCGGATCGACTCAAGTTTTTGATTTTCCATTCTATTTTCATCGCGTCGTTCTTCGAGTCAAATGTCCACGACGCCATGAGTTTGACGGGGCGATTGGCGCGCGTGTATTTGGCGCCTTTACCGGCATTGTGGTTTTCGATTCTCTGCTCGAGATCGTTGGTCCAGCCTGTGTACAGGGAACCGTTTGAACATTCAAGAACGTATGTGTAAAAAGCCAATATGGTAATCCCATTGATTGGAATTACCATAGCAGATGGATTGTATTTTCGTCTTGTCCTAAGTCACATCAGCATCGACGATGTCATCGCTTTCGGATGTCGACGATGATTTTGTATCTTCTGCAGCACCATTGCCGTTTTCGCCGTTTGTTTCGTTATCGTTGGTGGACGATGCGTTGGCGGCGGCTGTCACATCCTGCTGGATGGTGACGAGTACTCCTCTCAGATCGTTCATCAATGTCTTGAGCTGGTCGATTTCTGAGCGGTTCTCGATGCGGGTTCTGATCTCACCGATCAACTGTTCGGCTTTGTGTCTGGACGTTTCGCTGATCTTGTTTCCGCCTTCGCGAATCTGTCTTTCGACTGAGTAGCAAAGATTGTCGGCTTCGTTTCTAAGGTCGGCGGCTTCGCGAACCTTGGCGTCTTCACCGGCGTGTGCGTCAGCTTCTTTGACCAATCTATTGACGTCGTCTTTTGACAGGTTGGTGCTAGCTGTAATTGTGATTTTCTGTTCTTTGCCGCTTTGTTCATCGCGGGCTGTGACACTTAAAATACCATTGGCGTCGATGTCGAATGATACTTCGATTCTCGGCATCGCACGTGGTGCGGGTTTGATTCCGTCGAGGCGGAAGTTGCCGAGCATTTTGTTGTCTTTCGCCATCTGTCGTTCACCCTGGAAGACCTGGATGTCGACAGCAGGTTGGTTGTCTTCTGCAGTTGAGAAGGTCTGAGATTTGTGGGTTGGAATAGTTGTGTTGCGTTCGACCAGCTTGGTAAAGACACCACCCATGGTTTCAATTCCAAGCGACAGTGGAGTAACGTCGAGCAGTACGACGTCTTTCACATCACCACCGAGAACACCTGCTTGAATGGCAGCTCCGATAGCAACAACTTCGTCAGGATTCACTGTTTGGTTTGGCTCTTTGCCACCGGTCAAACTCTTGACCAGCTCTTGAACTGCGGGGATACGCGATGATCCGCCGACCAGTACAACTTCGTTGATATCAGAGTAGGTCAAGCTCGCATCTTTTAGAGCTTGCTCAACTGGCTTACGGCAGCGCTCAACCAGATGTCGGGTCAACTCATTGAACTTGGCGCGTGTAATGCGCATATCCAAATGCTTCGGACCAGATTCATTAGCTGTAATGAACGGAAGCGAAATGGTTGTTTCATTTACTTGCGACAGCTCGATCTTCGCTTTTTCGGCAGCTTCAGTCAGTCTCTGCAGTGCTTGCGCATCTTTGCGCAGGTCGATTCCTTCCAGTCTTTTGAATTCTTCTGCCAACCAATCTACTATGACGTGGTCGAAATCGTCTCCACCGAGGTGGGTGTCGCCGGACGTCGAATGCACTTCGAAGACACCGTCACCAACTTCCAAAATAGAAACGTCGAATGTGCCACCACCGAGGTCGAAGACTAAAATTGTTTCGTTAGACTTCTTGTCGATGCCGTAGGCAAGCGCAGCCGCCGTTGGTTCGTTGATGATACGAAGTACGTCTAACCCAGCAATTATGCCAGCGTTTTTTGTCGATTGACGTTGCGAGTCGTTGAAATATGCAGGCACTGTGATAACTGCGCCGGTTACCTTTTCACCGAGATACTTTTCCGCGTCGTCTTTTAGTTTGCGCAAAATGACGGCTGATATCTCTTCTGGTGTGTAATCTTTGTCTTGAATGACAACCTTACAGCCGCCGTCAGCGGTTTCTTTGATTTTGTAGGAAACAATGTCACGTTCGCTTTGAACTTCGTCAAAACGGCGTCCGACGAATCGTTTGATGGAGTAAATGGTATTTTGCGGATTGACGACTGCTTGACGTCTGGCAAGCTGTCCAACCAGGCGTTCGCCGGTTTTGGAATAAGCCACTACGGAAGGCGTAGTTCTCAGCCCTTCAGCATTGGCGATAACCGAGGGCTTTCCGCCTTCCATGACCGCTACTACTGAGTTGGTCGTTCCTAGATCTATGCCGACTGCCTTTGCCATTTTCCACTCCTAATTTCCAGTACTAACTTCTACATACAACGACGAATGTTGTTTTCGGCTCAATTCAACAAATAATTAGTGAATCGAGCTAGAGAAAGCATGAAAGTCAATTTTAGCAATCTGAGTTGGCGCGGTATACGGCTGAGCCTGCAATCGGTACATTGTCTTACCTCACCGCATAGTTCGGCGCTTTCGGGGTACATCTAAGTTACCTTCTATGGTTGGGAGTTCCTGACAGCGAATTCCAAGTAGTTATGCGCCTTAATGGTCAGCCGAATCCGGCAATTAAAACGAAGATTCTTCACATCGGTCTGGCGCTGGTTATGTTGCCGTGCTTTATCGACATCATTTGTTTGTGGGCGCTTTATGATCTAACTAATCGCTCTGAAAGACTTGCTGAAGAGGAGCATCACATTAATGAAGTCGTTCGACATGCGAATACTGTCTTGATTTTGTATTCGACAACGACTGCCAAGCTTATAAACGCTATGACAGCGCAAAGTCAGTACCGAGAAAGATCAATGAACGATGCGATGATCTTCATTGGAAAATTGCGTCAAGAATTTTTGGACTATGAAACATCAACCGCGGATGATGAAGTGATGCATGCGCAAGTTCTAGAAATGCGCACCATGACTAACCGCGAAATCAACAATTTGTTGAACTACACAACTGCGAACAAAGATGCGTCTGTGATGGAGGCATACACAGTACTCGGTCCTGGTGTTCGAAAGCTGGTCAAAGAAGCTTCGGACGATTCCGATAAAATCATCCGCATGATTGAGGGCGAGAAGATGCAGCTTGCGCAGAAGAGTGCTGAGCAGAAACAGTCTCGATGGTTGATCAAAGACATCGTCTTGCTTGGAATTGCGGCCAATACTATTTTTGCAATTGCATTTGCACTAGTTTTCTTCCGTTGGATGACGAATCGATTGCGTGTTCTGGTCGATAACGCACAACGTTTGCCGAAGATGCAGCCACTTAATGAGCACGTGACTGGCTCGGATGAATTGAGTTATTTGGATACGGTGTTGCACGAAGCCTCAGCTGAATTGCGTAACGCTTTAGAGCAGCGTCAATATTTGATGGATATGGTGGCACACGATATTCGTTCGCCGTTGATGTCATCGCAAGTGGCGCTTGAGATTTTGTCAGATCCACGCATCGGTGATCTACCAGTTAAAGTGAAGCGACAGATTGATGCGCTCTCGCGAAACACCAAGCGTTTAACCGCTTTGACGACTGATTTGCTAACTGTAGACAAACTCGAGGCCGGGAAGCTGGATGTGCATCCTGCGGAACTGGATGCTAAAGAAGCCGTTCAAGAATCCATTGATAGCTTGTACGAACTGGCGAAGAAAAAGAACGTTGAGTTAGTCAATGAGTGCGAAGCGACTCTCATCTATGCCGATCGAATTCGATTGGGACAAGTGCTGACCAACTTAATTTCAAATGCGATTAAGTTCTCTCCTGAAAATGTTGATGTGACGGTGCGCTCGTCAAAAGATCGTGAGACTGTCACTTTGCTCGTAATTGATAAAGGTCCGGGTATCGAGTTGCTCGAACAAGAAAAAGTATTCGAGAAATATGCACAACTAGAGAACGGCACGGGCAAGGGCTTTGGATTAGGACTGGCCATATGCAAGTTGATCGTTGAGGCGCACGGCGGAACGATTAACGTAAAGAGTAAGGCGGGTCAAGGTTGTACATTCTGGTTTCGACTCCCAGACAAAAAGGGCGGCGCTTCTGCCCAGGGCGACGAGGATGTTGACCCTACTGCTGCTCAGATGGGCACTGGTGCGAGCCAGGACGCCGCGGCTGCTGGCGCTGAGACTGGTGGCGCTGAGACTGGTGGCGCTGAGAACGCTAGCAGCGGTCCGTCACCTGCAGTGCAGTCGTCCGCACCATAAGTGGTGCATGCAGAACCCAATCGTACATTTATATATTGAATTTGTTTCGTAGGCTTTACAAACTCCTGTGCAGGTTGATTTTGGTAATAACTCGGTAAGCTCTCCTGAGTACTTTATAAACACGGTCTGACACCACATCTGTGCTGAAGGGAACGGCAGCTGAGGCGAACGACCGAAAATTATGGAAAAGGGGCAGAGGGCTGGATTTCGATCCGGTTCTCTTCTTTTTGTACTGGTTTTATTTGAGTGCGCGATGACTTTCGGAAAAATTTTTTTTCGCCTGAATTGCTAGGACTATCAATGATGCGAAGTGATCGTGTGAGCATGGCAATGGTGAAATTCCCATTTACGGCGAAAAATCTTTTTTCGTAATGTCTTGGTAATGTCAAAAAAGTATTCTTCAATCATGCCAAGAGGATCGCTTCCGAAAGGCTTGCCCCATTACTAAGTCGAGGATACTGCGGTGAACAACCCATCGAATGTGCACGCTTTCTTTGCAAAACTCGCCTCTGCTGCAAGTGGTTCGGCAGACAAACAGCCTTCACTGACAATGCTTCACAGCAGCAAGCCTTCCCGCACAGGCTGCGTGTCTGGATCGCTTCAGGACGTAATCACCTCCGCGCTGCACGCACCAATGTTCGTTGCAACCGAGTTGAACGATTTCGGTGTCGGTCTTCCTCCACTAGCTAGCTGCTAATTTCAGCGGTCTGGATTGATACTTTTAGGGTTCAGAAAACCTCCCGCCTAGGTGGGGGGTTTTTTGCATGCACTGTTAAAAGGTAGAAGGCTCTTTTTTTGAGAATTGTCGATATTTGGCGCTTACAGCCCTTTCGCGCTTTAAAACGGACCCCCTCTGGATCATGTTTTTTTGCCGATATCGGCAAAAATTCAAAATTCAGAGGCTGCTTTTTTGCCGATATCGGCAAAAATCACAGGCAAAAATAGGTTGTTAGCCACAGTTGGGATGAACAGTCAACGTTGTCATGCCCGCGCCACATCTTTCGCCTTACTATAGGAAAGTCATCAACCTTTCTGACCTATGGAACACCGGCGCAAGGCAGTCCACCCCGACTACTCACACTGTGAGTACCGTGAGTGAGTCGCTACTGCTCTGGTGAGGAGAACACCCAGCTCAATATCGGGAGAGTTACCGACTCAAAAACATTCCATCCAAGTTTGACAATGGTGGAATTCCCATTGAAGTCGAAAAATCTCTTACCAGTAATAACTTGGTAAGGTCCGATTAGTAATCTCTAAGCATGCCAAGAGTGATTCCTTTCACCTGGCTGATTGCCCAACTTACTAAACATCTTTAGAGGAATGCAGAAATGTATAACCCATCGAACGTGCACGCTTTTTTCGAAAAATTATCTGCATCAGCAGTGAAAAACGAGAAGAAACCTGCTCTCGAGATGTTGCACAGCAGTAAACCAACTCGAACCGGGTATATAGAAGGGTCACTCCAAGAAGCCATGATGTCGTCGGCTGCTCAGAATCCACCATCTGCGGGTTTTGTAGTTACTGCTCTCAACGACTACGGCGTTGGATTACCACCGCTTTCATAATGAATCGACGAACTTTTGTCGGAAGCCCAAGCGCATGCTGATGCGCAATCGTTGAGTAAACGCATGAAAAGATTGAAAATCGAGCATTTTTTCTTCTCTCTTCTTTTCTGCGCAATCTATGCCAGCCCTAACTCAATGGCGTTGCCGAGTCAGGGCTTGTCTGCTTTGGGCCAGCTGGCCAAGCAGTCATCAGTTACGTGTCAGGGTGCGCAGCACGATAAGGTGAACAGCGCTTGCGATGCAGAGTCAAAAGCGGAACAACTGGAGAAGGGCAAACAGAAAAACCAACCCGCTAAATATGGTAAGGCCGATCAGGCTGGTACAGCGGAAGACGGCGGACACGAGATCGAAACACAGGCTGGTCCAAACCAGGACATGACGCCAAAAGATCAAACTATGAGTGAGACTCATGGAGCTTGCTCTTATTTCAATCAAGGCGGCAAGAACGTCGCCATGTGGGGTATCAAGCCAGGAGAGCCCTGGTACGTTCTGCCTACTAGAACTGAAAGCGCCAAGCCGAAGTCGGCTGCCACCAAGTCTATGGTCGAGAAAAATTCGTTTGTTTTACCCGCCAGCATGAAGAGTGGACTACTTACAAATCAGGGTTTGATGGTAGCCATCCAGGCCGGTGCGATCAACGCTGGTCAGCTGATTAACTCACCTAAGCGCCAGTATCAGACTGCCAAAGCAAACATGCAAGCGCAGCAACAAGAAATCTCTGATGCCACCGCTGGTGCCGCTGAAAATGGTTTCACGACTGGCATCGAAGAGATGCGCACACCACTTATTAACGTGGCTAATGAGGGCGCTGGCACTCCAACAGGAGCAGAAGCGCCCTTCAAGTCGCACTCTCAGGCGATCTGGATGGTGCAGCAAATGTATAAAACCATCTATATACCGATGGCACTTCTGCTTCTTTTACCGGGCGCAGTCTTGACCAACCTGAAGGGGTACTTAGCGGGCGGCATACTTGGGCTACACAATGATGAAGATGCGGTCAGCCCATTTAGCGGAATATTGCGCAGTATCATTGCCATCTTTTTAATTCCTGCCACCCAGCTCTTCGCCAGCTGGTCTATCGATGTCGGCAATTCCATGACCTTTGAAGTACAGAACCACATTCAGCCTGCAGCGCTTACAGAGTGGATGCAAGAGCAGACGTACAACGCACCCTTGAAAAATGCGACGAATCAATTGAGCATGCCAAAAGATTTGCAATTAATGGAAGCCACCATGGGAATGGAGAAGGGCGGTGGTGGCAACATCGCCGGCAAGATCGACGGTGGCGGTGAAGGAAAATCGCAAGTCGAGCAGCAGAGTTCTGGCACCCGAATGCTGCAACTGGCCTATAACTTGTTGAACGTTGCTATGAACTTTGGCATGTTGATGTTATCGGCTTTTCAAATCGTGATGATTTGCTACCTGTTTTTGATGGGTCCACTCGCTGCTGCATTTTTCGCTTGGCCAGCCGGTGTTGGTTCTCTCTTCAAAACAGTTTTTGCCAATTGGATAGACGCTTTGATCGGTGTTTCACTGTGGAAGTTCTGGTGGTGCGTGGTCATATTGATCATGCAGACTCGCATTGAGTGGCTCCAGGAGCAAGGTATCTATATTCCCAACAGTCAGTGGGAAATGTGTGTGTATACGGCGTTTATGGTGATTCTGCTCTATGTTCCATTCGTGCCTTTCGACTACAAGCCAGGCGAGATGGTGACAAAGATCCTTCAAAAAGCAGAAGAGCTCAAGTCCGAAGCAGTTAAAGGAGCCGGTAGTGGCAAGGGCAAGAGTGGTGGCAACAAGGGAGGCGGAAAGAAAACGACCCATGCCAATGCCTGATCCAACCGTGAAACAGACTGCGACGCTTCTGGCTCAATTGAGTCCTGATGTTGCATTGCCAAGGATTACATCGATGAAGACTTCCAAGCTTTTTTTCCTGCTGATTGCAATACTCGCTCTGAATGTATTTGCCAATCAGGCTTACGCCGATGGAGGATCCAGCACCGGTATGAAAGCTGGTGGTCCATGGTTCTGGGAAAACTCTTATGCCAATGGCGCTGGACGATGCATGTTGGACATGTTTCCTGAAACATGCGGCGGCAAGGAAAAGCCGACTGAAGAGCAAAAGTTGAAGCAAGAGCAATCAGATGCCGGCAAATGCGGTGTGAAAGGGTTCATCGATGCTCAATGGAAGGTTCCAGCCAGCGAAGCAAAATTGATGACGACCGTTGGTGCTCAAGAAGCTATGAAGGCTAACGCCATCGATGCTGGTGCGGCAAACGGAGCGTTGGTGACCGGGCAGTTCGCTACGATGGCGATTGCTACTGGCGTCAACATGCTCGCCGGCAGCGTCAATGCGCCCGGTAAGCAAATGCAAGCTGCGAAAGCCAACTTAGATTCGCAAGCAACTGAAATGGCTAATGCTCTGGCTGAAGTTGAGAAGCAGCAGGCAGCCACTGCCATCGATTTTTGTTCAAGCTTCCTTACTAACTTCAGTGCAGACGGCGGCAATAAGTGGAACAGACTGCGCGATTCGATTTTTGTGCCGATGGCGGTTCTTCTCTTGCTACCAGGCGCGGTGCTTACCCAAGTCAAGTCGATTATTGCGGCAGGCACTCCGGTTCTTGGCGAAGCCAATCCTTTTGAGGGCATACAACGATCGATTATCGCGATATTTTTGATTCCTGGCACATACCTTGTTATCAACTACAGTATCGACTTAAACAACTCGATTACCTATTCGATTGCCGATGAGTACAAGCAAGTTTTTGGCACGGACATGTACCGCGACGCCATCTCTTTCCATATTCGCGCGTTCCCGGCTCGTCAACCTGCAGAGAATCGGAACGCCCTTGACAAAGAAACCACCGGGATGGGGCCCTTGCTCCATGGCGACACTGCCTTTGCTCGCTTTGAAGGATTGATGATTGAAAACAAAATCGAAGATCCAGTTGCCGGCATTTATCTGGCGCCACCTGACCGTGCCGATGAATGTCTTCCAAGTGCTTGTATCGCTGCCAAAGAAATGTTCAACAGCACCAATGCGACTTTCATGATCGCCTGGAATATTCTCTGCGCTTTCCAAATGATCTATTTTTACTATCTCTGGTTTGTTGGTCCAATCACAGCAGCTCTCTGGGTCTGGCCAATGAAGTCACTGCGCAACGCCTTTCCGAGCTGGTGCGAAGGCGTAATCACGCTGGGATTTTGGTCATTGTTCTGGAACACATCAATCTTGCTGATGGCATGTTTCAGAGGTGTTGATGAAACCGGCACATTGGTAATCACAGCTTTAAATTTCCTTGCTACATCGTCAGTTAAATATGCATTCGACTTTGCCGGATTGGCTAAGGCAGCCGGTCAGGAAGCAGCCAACATGGCTGAGAAAGCAGCTAAAGCCGCCCAAGGGAAAGGTGGCGGCGGCGGCGGTGGTGGCGGTGGTGGTGGCAAAGGCGGCCACGCTGGCGCAGGTGGACACCATAAAGGCGGTCATACTCCTCATCAACCGCACCATGATGGCGAAACTCCTGCAGGACCTAAGGTCAACGGCGACGGTGTCAAGCCAGAAGTTACTACCTCACGCCCACTGAACGACCAATTAGCAGATCTACAACCAAAAGATGACAATAAATGTTATCCAGCGGTGGCCGACCCCAACTTCAAGCTGGGTGCCGATCGAGATGTGAAACCACCACCTACTGCCGATGATGATAAGGCTGTACGAACTCTTCCAGGTGACAGCTTCACTGTTGGAGACGGCGGATCTGGCGGTCACATGTTTACCAGATCTATGGTTGATGGCAAGCCTGTATTGACAGTCTCCGATATGGACGGTAATCCAGTCAAAGGTATGGATGGTCAGGATCTTGGACCTATCTCACTGAGCGACATACCTGAAGGTGGATCCAAGTCGCTGCAGTTCGACCCAGGCGCCGACGGCAAAGCTCGCGGCTCGCTGACAATCGAGCAAGGAACGCACGGCGGGCAACTTTATCACGCCTCCAGTCATGGACACAGTGAACTCGTCTCCTACAGCGGCGGTCACTTGAGCGGACACTCGTCTGCTGCTGTCGACAGCGGTATGCACGCTGCCATGATGGGCGACAAACCAGTTGCTGAACTGCAACCTGGCTTGTTCTACGGTTCTGATGGAAATGGTGGCGGTGCCCTCTACGATATCGACCACAACCAGATTTCCTTTGACAGCGATGGCAACGCAACGCTAGAAGACGGAAGATCGCTGCACATGGATACAAACGCTGATGGATCGCAGATGTTATCTGTGAACGGCGGTCAGGATATGTATTCGCTCACTGCGCACGGAAACAACTTGAGTGTCAATCACGGTGACGCCACTCACAATGCGCTTCACAACCCGATCAATAGTCTTTACATGGGTCGTGATGCTGCTACCGGGGCTTCTATCTCGACGTTGTTCAACGATCATGGACTGCGCACAGAGTCTTCATCTACGCTTGGAGCAGACACGCACCGCAATTACTACAATCCTGATACTCAGGCATTGTTGGGTTCAAGCGACACGCGCAACTACAACAACGGCGATTCAGTCACGAGCTACAACCGTGATGATGGCTCGCTCGTCGGCACTAACTGGTATCAGATGACCGACGATGGCTTCAAAGAGACTGTCTACGATGCTGACGGTGTGCCTGTAAGCTCGCAGCAGACGGCGTACAACGACAATGGCTATTCCGTCACCAGTGCTAACTACATTGATGGCAACGTCTCCAGCGCCAGTGTCTCGAACTTCGACAACTCCGGAACATTCTTGTCCAGCAATCCGCTCGAGCGGTCTGCTCTCGCGGGCAACGGTGTCGGTGGAGTGGTGCCAGACAATGCTATCTTCGGCGCGCCGACTGTCACTGCTCAAGTTCAGGGCGAAGTGTCGAACAACAGCTACAATTTGGCGAAGATGGAAGCAGGCGATGCACAGAAAGTCATGCCTGTGGATATCGCTGGAACTCAGTTGCAGCCGCCAACGAAAGACTTCAGTCAGGTCGATGGCGCCTATGCAGCTAACAATTTAGGTCAGGCACAAACCGCTGAAGTTTCTTACATCGCTCCTGTATCTACTAACAATGCACTGTCAGTAGATGCCGTGGTGCCACCACAAGCCATGGCCTTAGACCAGACGCCGGCGGCGTACATGAAAGCTGAACTTGATGCTCCAAAAGCGTCACTCGAAAGCCAGATGTACAGCACCGTTGGTGATCTGACAAACAGCTTCAATTTCAATGCCACTCAAGGACCTCCAGCCGGAGCATTCACGGTCGCCAAAGATGCTGCTCCGGAGTCTAATCAGTTTGTCGCGTCAGCACCCCAGGCAACACCAGATCAGAAGGTTCTTCCGGTCGATATCGCTGGCACGTCAATTACTGACACCACCAACCAGCAAGCTCTGGAATTGGCCCAAAGATCGCAGATTGAGGGCGCCTATGCAGCCAACAATCTAGGTCAAGCGCAAACAGCTGAAGTAGCTTACAGCGCTCCTGTATCTACTAACAACTCACTGTCAGTCGATGCGGTGTTGCCACCACAAGCGATGACGCTAGACCAGACGCCAATGGGATATCAGCTCGCTGAGGCCAATGCACCAAAGACATCGCTCGAAAGCCAGATGTCCTACCAGGTTGGTGAACTGGCCAACAGCTTCAATTACAACACGCAAAATCCGCCTGTGAGCGAATTCGCCAAAGTTTCGGCGGATGCTCAGCAAGTCGCGTCTACACCAATAATGGGGTCATCTGACGCCGTCTCCGCCACACCAATGATGGGTTCGTCGGACGATCAAAGAGTGCTGCCAGTTGACATTGCCGGAACTCAATTGACTGACGTGAATCAGCAAGTGACCGACATGAGTAAACAGGCTTACGAGTTATCGCAAAACTCGCGCATCGAGGGTGCGTATGCACAGCCAGGACAAGGAAATACTGCGGAAGTAGCTTACAGCAGTCCTCTTACAACTAACTCGTTGTCGGTGGATTCTGTTGTGCCACCACAGACTCTCGACCACACGCCAATGGCGTATCAGCTCGCTGAGCAGAACGCACCGAAGATCTCGCTTGAGAGCCAGATGGCTAACCAGGTTGGTGGATTGTCTGCCAGCGCTGACAACACGCAAGCCTTCGTTGCACGTGACGCCGCGCCTGATCAGACCTTTGTCTCGAATGCGGAATATGCGGCTGACCACACTTACGTGTCACCGGCGGCAGCACAGTATGCAGGACATCAGGTCGACAACAGCTACAACAATCCAGTTGTCACAAGCCAGGTCGAAGTGGTACCACCTGCGGTGGTGAACGACAATGACACTGTGGTCAACCATGGTGGCATGGTAGCCTCACCTCAAGTGACGCAGGGACCGGATGTTCGCCCCGCTGCTCTAGAGTACGGCAAGCCGCGCACCGAATCGATCGCTCAAATCGCCTCTGCAGCTGCGCTTGCATCTAATGCGCAACAAAATCTGATCGGCGATCCTAAGATCGAACATCGAACAACTCAGGTGCCACCGGGCGCACCGAAGCGTGGATTGGGCACGATCTTCTCCGATATCACTATGGGCAAGAAGGCTATCAAACCAAATCCTAACGCTCCAAAGAATAACGCGGCGCAGGACAAGACGACCCTGGTCGCCCAGGGCGGTCAGCCGGGGCAGGGACAGCCTGGTCAGGGTCAGCCGGGTCTACCGGCGGGCACTAACAAAGCTGGTATCACGCAGCCTGATCAAACGAAATTGATGGGCAGAAACACAGTTGATGCCGAAACAACAATGCAGCTTTCGTCTTCGACAAATCAGTCGCTCGAGAAGCAGATGTTGCAAGCCGGCGCACATATCCAACCTGTGCCAGCCAACAAGTTGAGCTCAGTACTGGGCAAGACTAGTGCGACTCCTCCGCAGAAGCCGAGCGAACATTTGAACAACGCTCTTGTCGACTATCACACCGTCTCTGCCTTGATCAAAGAGGGGAAGGTGAACGAAGCTGCTCTAGTGTCGGGTAACGCCCTCGCTAATCTCGCCCGCTGCACGGGCTCAGAGCCTCAATTGCTTCCGCTTGTACGAGCTTTCGTCGAGCTATTCAATCAGAAAGGCATGATCCATCAAGCAAAAGCTTTCTCCGACAAGGAAAAGGCATTCGACGAGCTGGCTAAAAAAGCCGCCGCTTCGGCTGCAAATCCAACCGACAACATCTGGGGTTCCTAAACAGGTCGAAGCTGCGAATCTGTGTGTCGAATCTGCGCCAAAGCTTCGGGCTATGTCGTAGGTGCTGGAGGATTTCCGAATAGATCGATTTGATAGCCGATGCGGTGCACCGTTCGAATGATCGACGGTTGATCTGCGACGTCGATTTTATTCCTCAGCCTGGTGATACAGACGCGCACCGTATCTGGTGATGCGTCGGAATCTGAACTCCATATTCTCGACAGGAGAGATTCAACGCTGAATGCGTCGTTGGGATTGCGGAGCAAAAATTCGAGTAAAGAGAATTCTTTCGGCTGTAGTTTGATCTCACGACCGTCTCTGGAGACTCGATGTTTGGGGATATCGACTTCCAATCCCCGAATTTTGAAGATCTGCTCGTAGACCTTATTTTGTCTGCGCATCAAGGCTTTGACCCGAGCTGACAACTCGCGGACGTTGCAGGGCTTGGTCAAATAGTCGTCCGCTCCAGCGTTTAGACCGATTTCGATTTCGGCAACGCCGTCTCTCCCAGTCAAAAGCAGAATAGGGGTCATGCCACCGCGGTCACGGAATTCCTTCAGGATTTCAATGCCTGTGACTTCTGGCAGGTTCCAATCCAGGATAACGACGTCGAATTCAAAGAACTTCAGGCGTTCGAGCGCGTCGTTTCCACGTTCGCAGTACTCGACGTTGTGATGTTCAAGTTCTAGCCAGTCGACTAAGCTTCTTGCCAGTTCGGTGTCATCTTCGACTAATAAGATCTTCGCCATTCGACCGTTCGGGGTGCAACCGGGATTCGCATCATCAGTTTACCCTCTTAGCTCGCTAAATGATGAACTAGAGGAAAATTCTAGTCCAAAAGCAGTCCATTCTGGCAGTCGAGCCTGTAGACAAGAGCGGCATACCATTGCTGTAACTCATGAATATTTCAGGAATCGATGCCTAGTATTGAGTTTGACCTAACTTAGTAATGTTTCGGTAATCTCGTTTCCATACTCTGTAAATACGGACAATTGTGCCTAGTCGTGCGCTTGCACGCCCCCCTTAAGAACTAGTTTCTCCCTTCCTATCGGCAACCCAATGAGTACCCGCGACTGTACACCCCAAAGATTCGAACGAGTCGACCCCCGAGATGGTCGCGATCGTTCGGATATGCCGGCGGTCGATCGACTTTCGCTGCTGCGGGAAGGTGCCAGCATAAACCGGTTCATGTCTGCTGCGGCGGAGAGATTTTTGCCGAACATGACCATCGGCGAGCGGTTTGGTGGAAACGTGTTCAGACCCGATGGAGAATTCAGGCGCAGAGATTGCGATCCACGAATGGATCCTCGCAATTCGCCTGGTCAGTTTGACCCTAGATATGGTGCCGATCCACGTTATGGTGCCGACCCACGCAATTTCGACCCGCGCAACCGCGTCGATCCGCGGATGGATCCTCGCAATGGTGGTGATCCTGGTTATGGTCAGGACCCTCGATATGGCGCGGATCCGCGATATGGACAAGATCCCCGATATGGCGCCGATCCTCGATATGGACAGGATCCTCGATATGGACAGGATCCTCGAGACGGACAAGATCCTCGATACGGACAGGACCCTCGATACGGACAGGAGTCGCGATATGGACAGGATCCTCGATACGGACAGGATCCTCGATACGGACAGGATCCTCGATATGGACAAGATCCTCGCAATGGTGGCGATCCCCGCTATGGAAGGGATCCACGTGATGGTGGCGATCCCAGCAACCGACCAACCGATGGTCAGATGCAAGACCACACCGTTCAAAAGGGCGACAGTCTCTGGAAAATAGCAAAGAACGCTTTACGTGAGTCTGGGCAACCTGCCGGAGCGCGTGACATCATGAATGCGATTCAGGCTATCGTTGAGGCGAATAAAGCAGAGCATCCTTCTCTTGCTTCCAATCCCAATTTGATTATCGATGGTTGGCATTTGAAGATCCCCATGGGTGGTCAGGATGCATCGAATCGTGGTCAAGATGGTTCGCGAGATCTCTATCAATACGGCGGCGATCAAAGACGGGGCCGCACCAGATATGATGGCGGCAATGCCTACTTCGATCAGCGAGATGGCTCGAATTATGTGGGGCCTCAATACGATTCGAACGGACGAGGAAATCCCTACGATCAAAATCCATATCGGCGAAACAATCCGTACGATCAGTATCGGCGCAACCCTTATGAACGTGGACCTTACGATCGCAATCCTTACGAGCGGGGTCAATACGATCGCAACCCTTATGAGCGACCGCCAGGATACGACCAAAATGATGCCAACGGTCCGATGCACCCGTTATCGATGGCGTTGAAAGAAGCCGCAATGGCAGCCGCTCGTGGAATGCAAACAATAGGTAAGTGCGCCGCGGGGGTTCAAATCGCGCTGGCAAGAATTGGTCATTCGCAGTACATGGGTACAGGAAATGCCTGGGACATGGGAAATAAAATGGCTCGCAGTGGCAAGTTCCATCAGCTTCCGATATCGGAAGCAAGAGAGGGCGACATCATTGTGCGCAGTTGGAACCAAAACGTAATCAATCAACGTGGTGGCAAGAACTGGGGCGACATAGTTGTTGTCACTTCACGCGACTCACGAGGCAATCTGATGGGAGCCAACGACCACTACGGTCGCATTCCACCGGATGGCGGCAGATACACCAACAGCTTCGTACTTCGTTTCAAAGCTTAGTCCTACGTTTCCGTGGTTAGTCCTACGTTTCCGTGCTTAACGAATGCTGCGCGTATCGCCTTAACGGAGATTGCGCATTATCTCGAACATTAGCAACGCGAATGTTGCACCAAGCATAAAAGTAGCACTGATAATCGACAAGACTAAATGCGTTTGGCGCAATGTCAATGCGCGCAAAATGCCGATTCTAGCGCCGATAAAATAGAGCAATGCCAAGCAGAATGTAGTAACGAGGAACGGACGGACTGAGAGACCGCCAGGCATTGCTGAGCATATCGCCAGCATCACCGAAGCAATGGGCAACATCAATACCGAAATATAGTCTGTGCCCCTGAGTTTCTTACCTTCCGTCTCCAGTGCATCCTGAATGTGCTTCATAGAAGCACCGACGTTCTCCATGTAAGAAGCGCGCATAGCCTTTGGATCCGCTGCGGCGGCTACTGGCTGTTCGTCACCATCTGGTGCGCTCATATCGAAGACCTCATGAGGAATACATATATGAAGTTTTCCCGAGGCGGCAGTGGACTAAACGTTTACCGCTTATTCGTCGACAGGAGCGTATGCGGTGCCTGTCAAAGCCTGCTTATCGGCTGCGAATGCTTGCCAGTTGAAGTTAACAGGGTCTGATCGGTCACTTGGTTGCACCTGTCCGTGTCCCAGGACATGATTATCCGCCACTGTGAATCGATTTTGTAAGTAGCGAACCAAACAAACAACCGAGTTCATTTGCGCTGCTGAATATTCTTGTGTTCCGGTGCGGACTATTTCAATACCAATGGAATTGTCGTTATTGACGCCGTTTCGTGTTCGTCGGTTATCCACATGAGTGGTACCGTATTCAGGGTCAGCCGTGCAGTAGATGACACCGTTTCTGTCCACAACAAATTGCGCGCCGGCGTGGCGAAGACCTTTGTTGTTCCAACTTGAGATAACTCGCTGAGCATCAGCTTCTCGGGCGGTTTCAGTCGAATGTAGAATGATGTTTTTCACGGCTGAATGACGCTTAAATACACCACCGTGTAGTGGGCAATATGCAAAGACATTTGCCTGAATCAAACTAGGCGTTGAATATTCTTGAGAATTACCTTTATGGAACTGGCGGTCGATCATCGCTTTAGTCTCTTCATCGAGAAGTGACGTTTCACCGTTTGGAGCATTCCACAGATACGATGGACTCATCGCTCCGTGTGCGATTCGTTTACCCTTACCGTGCTTGTGCTTGGACAGAGAAAGTCGCAGTCCCTTGCTACCTCGCGACCGACTGGCAGTTCTACGTGCACGAGAGTGCGAGTGAGCGGTTCTTGTCGCAGCCTGTTGCAGTCGGCGCACTGCGCCGATTGAATGACTGCTCAGCCGACCGACAAGTGCCTCAGCTGGTGCTACGTTGCTGACGGCGATGGCAAGTAAACTGAGCGCTGCAAAAACTGTTAGGTTTAACTTCATTGGCAACCTCGGAACATGTGGGATGAAATCAACCTCGACCTGGGTGGGTTGGATTTGGATCTCTTCTGTGCGTATGTTTGTAAGCGGTCTGTTAAGTGCACGTAAAAAACATTCAAACACAATCCGAAAAACCTCGCCAGCGCCGGTTGGTTTGTGTAAGAGATAAGTAAGACTGTTGCCAGTAGCGCTTTTCAAGCTTTTCCCCAGATGTTTAATCAAGCTCTGCCCTGAATTTCTTACAAAGAAAACGAGCGATTTAATCTTGAAACTGCCGCTAGGTAGGGGTTCAGAGGACAGAGAATTTTTTCGACTTGGGTATAAATCGAGCTTTCGACTCATGTTTTTCTGCCGATATCGGCAAAAATCCAAGCCCGAAATCGTGTTTTTTTGCCGATATCGGCAAAAAACACGACAGTTAACTAGTCAAATCTGATGGCGGATTTATTGCTCTTGTCCGAATAAGCCCGTTCCATGGCTTCAGGATTTTCGTTTTGCAGGATCGAAAATTGATTACCGCTCAAATCTTTAAATGAGTAGGCCTTACCATTGGGTGTGTCGATTGGCCCATCCAACTTGCTGATTCCTTTTTCTTTTAAGCTCTTGACTGCTGTCTCAAGATTATCGACTGAGAATATCGGTTCGATCGATGGTGCTTTCTTGTGGTTCGCCAGCAGAAGAACAGGTCCGTAAGCCATCTTAAATGCCGCAACTTTGCTGCCGGATTTATCGAACGCCCAGAGCAACTCCGCTTTGATGGTGTCCTTGTAGAATCGAACATCAACGTCAAAATCGTTGCAGCCCACATACAAGTACTCGAGATTTTTGAAGGGGAGTGGTGGTTTAGTGGGCGCCAGGACTGGTGGTGTTTTGCCTTTGTGTCGTTCTGCCATGCTGATTTTCAGCATGCTCTCGCAGGTGCGTTGTTTGAACGCCAAGGAATCTTCGGTGTTGCGCGATGCTTCAATACTTTTTGACAATCGTTGCAGTTCAGATGCAACATCACGTTGGTTGTTGTTGAATGCTTTTTGTACTTTCAAAACGATCTGGTTGTACAGATCTTCTGACTTGACTGGATCGCTTATGCCTAGTGCTTCTGCGGCTAACGTAATTATGTCTTTTTCGTCGTACTTGGCGGAGTCGTCTGTCATAGCTGATCTACCAAACTCGTTGTCACAGCAGGTTTTGCTTCCAGTTTCTGAGTTCCACTTTGGGTGATTGCGACCTTTGGATACATTCCCGGAATCGATTGTAGATCGCCTTCCATGATCAACTCATCGATCGATGCCAGCAGTTGATCCTGTTTGAAAACACTAAATCGTCCAAACATTGGAACTTGATCTAACCCTTTCTCTTTCAGTTTCTTGTTGCCACTGCCGCTGAGAATCTGAGCGATTGTCGTTCGGCCAACCGTACCGTTCAGTTCGGTGACGATCTGCAAGATTGCTTCCGCCAGATTGCTAGTTTTTCTGTCACCCAACACGCTTTGTCCAGCCCGCTTGTTTGCTGGTCTGACTCGGTCGCCTGGTGCACAGACATCGCATCCACTGCAAGTTTCGATAATCTGTCCAAAGTATCCCAAAATTTGCCTGCGTCTACAAATCAGGTCCTGAGCATATCTGATCATTTGATCGAGACGCTGCGAATGTCGCAATTTACGTTGATTCAATGACGACATGTCGATCGGTCCGTCGGAAACGCGAGCCAGAAAAGAGCCATCAGGGGTGGTATCAATTAACTGTAATTGTTTGAGCAGATCAAGTGCGCTGTTCAAAGCTGAGTCTGCTATGTCCATATCATCAAGCAGTGTGCTGATTCTCATTGGTTGAAGTCCGGCCGAAGCGATTAATTTGTAGGCGGTCTCTACCTGCTCATCCGTTGGGAAGTTGCGATCCATCAGCCAACGCTGCGTGTGCACGTCTTTGGATTGAAAAAGCAGCGTGCATGTCGCCAACTCACCGTCACGCCCTGCCCGCCCAGCTTCTTGATAGTAGCTTTCCAGCGACCCAGGCAAGTTGTAGTGAATCACTCTGCGAATGTTAGCTTTGTCAACACCCATACCAAATGCAACTGTGGAGACAATCGTTGATACTTTGTCTGTCTCAAAAAGCTTTTGCGCTCTTTTTCGTTGGTCGCCGGTCAAACCAGCGTGGTAGCAGGCCGCAGTCAGTCCTGATTGCCGCATACGCTCACTGAGAGCTTCCGCTTCTTTGCGGCTGCTGGTGTAAACAATCGACGGTGCTTGCGTGCTTTTCAAAGCTGAGAAAACAAAATTGTCTTTCTCTACCGCGTTTGAGACTGCTTCTACTTCAAAGCGAATGTTGGGACGATCGAATGACCCAGTCACCACATTCATGTTTGGCTGATTCAATGACTGGATGATATCGCGCTGTACCTGGGGAGTTGCAGTCGCGGTTAAAGCAAGCACAGAAGCGGCTTTTAGATGATTCAAGATGTAGCCGCTCAAGTTGCGGTATTGCGGACGAAAATCATGACCCCACTGGCTGATGCAATGTGCCTCGTCAATAACTAGAAGTGAGACATCGATTTGTTGCAACAAATTTCTGAATCGTGGTGATTCAAATCTCTCTGGTGCGACGAAGACAAGTTTGAAGACACCAGCTTTGATACCACCGAAGCGGATGTCTAAATCTTCAGGCGAAACACTGCTGTTGAGCAAAGTTGCGTTGGTAATGCCTCTGCGCGCGAGACCATTCAGCTGATCCTGCATCAGTGCGATTAATGGAGAGACGACGATTGTCGCACCGGGCAAAATTTGGCTGGGCACCTGGTAGCACAGCGATTTTCCGTAACCGGTCGGCAGCAATGCAAGCGCGTGCCTGCCATTCATTACGTGGTCGATAACTTCGCGCTGCTTTGGTCGAAATTCTTTCAGACCAAACTTTTCGTGCAAAACAGAGTCGAGTAAAAATTCTGAAACAGCCATGAATCAAATGATACAGAGCCTCAGCCAAGTTTTGTGCTCATTGAAAGATGTTTATTATCTCGGCAAATTGCGCTTCAGGCGCCAGAAAGCCAGTGTTCTGGCATAATTACACAAATCAGCAAGATCAGCTTTGGATATACGTTAGATGGTGTCCCACGTGAAATATTTTTTTGTCATTTCGTCCCTTCTATTGCTCGCCTCGCCTGCCTTTAGTCAAGATCCGGCAGTTACGGGCGCACCTGTTCCCAATCAAGATCCTTCCACAGCTCCGCCCAGTGGCAGTGCATCTGCAATTAATCAGGAACCGTTCAAATCTTCCCCGAAAGATGGCGCACCTGTTCCCGGTCCAGCACCGAATGCAGGTGCTGCCGGCGCCGCCAATAAGACCTCAAAGTCTCTTGAAGATTACACAGACAAATTGCAGCTCATCCCTGGTGTAGTAATAACTTTTCCAATTGTTGAAGGCATCGATACACGGCGTAAAAAGCTTGGCGACTACGACTTTACCGCCAACATTCAAGATTCGAACGCAGATGGCTTCGCTTACAAGTGGACCATGTCGAAGCCTGCCGAGGCGCACGGGCTACGGGCTGTCGCACCCGAGGATGAGAAGGATTCGGCCCTTGTCAGCTTGTTTTATCAAGATGGTCAGAGTTTGACTATGGGTGGATATACAAATGCGGTACGAGTGTCTGATTTTCTATATAAGGGTCTGAAGACTGGCAAAACGCTGCCCTTTCAAATCGATCTCGAAGATAAAAAAGATGTGCCAACCAGGATTAAGATGGTGGGACGTGAGTACGTCGGCGTCGTTGTTGATGGCAAGAAAGCACGAGTGCGGGCAATCAAGGCTGAGACAGACAACCGGTGGCACTATTGGATCATGGATAACGCGGCTTTTCCCATCATGGTTCAAGGCGATGGTCCTTTCAAATGGCATGATCCACAGTTTAATCTCACGGATGCAGAATCGCGTCGGGTGATCAAAGATCTTGAAAAGAATGGAGTGGCAACCACTTATGCAATTTTGTTTGCGTTCAATTCAGCGAAGCTAGAAAATAGTTCCAAACTAGTGTTGAACGGTATTGCCACTTATTTGAAGAAAGCCGCTGCTGTTAATTTGGCTGTTGAAGGGCATTGTGACATTGTTGGACAAAAGGATTACAACCAGGTTCTTTCGCAAAAGCGAGCCAACGCTGTGAGAGATTATCTTGTGGCAAAAGGCGTGGCGAAATCTCGTCTCGAACCGAAAGGGTACGGATACAGTCAGCCGATCGCGGACAACATGACTGCGGCCGGTCGTGCTAAGAACAGACGCGTTGTTTTTAGAAAGATCTAGTTGTCCCGAAATCAAAAACGGAAACGTTGAAATCGATGAGACAAGAAGGACCAATTATTAATGTTGGATTGAACACTGCAGTCATCATAGGAGCGACTGCGTGGATTGTCGGATGGACTGCAGCTGCCGCACACATTGCAGCTTGCGCACAGACTGCGCACTCCGCACCGACGCAGCAGAAAATCGCTCCATCTGGTTGGGTCGAAGACACTCCAACTGCGCCGTCACCACAGGCGATGCCATCGAGTTCGGGAAAAATTCCATTGCAGGGTGGTGTTCAACACTCAGATGAATTGAGACCGCTGCCGCATAATCTCCAATCGGGCGCAATCTTTGACGAAAGGACTATTCCAAAAACGGCAGATGACCAGGGCTGGTACCAGATACCCGATTGGCTCGCGGGCAAGTGGCTACGAGATGAAGAGACAATTTTGTCCACTTATTTTTTTGACAGCAAGGTTCAGCAGAATGAACCACGAACAATTGCCGAACGAGAAGTCGCTGATTTTGGTTTTCAACGTGACAAAACCGGAAAGGTCTGGCACTACCGTTTGGCTTCAAAAGGCGTATCGGACTGCGGCAGTTATCTCGCTATTGCGTTCGTGCAATCACAAGAACCACTCCATGTTGCTGACGATGTTGTCGTTATTCGCGATGTGTTTGTCGAGGTTCAAGTAAACAAAGAAACGAACATAATTTTGCATTCATCGCAGGCCGAATCGATTACGAAGTATCGCCCTGTACGCGATGGTTTGATCAAAACGTCAATGTCCGTAAAGGTCTTCAAGGAAGACGGGACGCCATATACAGTGCAAAGGAACGCGGCTTTCGATAAGCGTATGGAAGCATTTAAAACAACAGACAATTTTAAAGAGCAAAATTTGCGCAAAAGCTTCTCGGAGTTTCTCCATGCCGTGGGCAAGGATGAGTTGATTCCTTGAGCCCTAGAACTCGTGGTGCTTCACTTGTTAGCCTTTGATGTTGGGCACGCTGAACAAACCTGTCTGCTTTTGTCGAGCCCTACTTTTGCCGACGATGCCTCGCACGATCGCCACCGAGCATGGTGCCTGCAGCGCCACGGCTTGCGACACGCTACCGAGAAGCAACTTGTTGAATCCGGTGCGTCCGTGCGAGCCCATCACGATCAAATCTGCTGACCAGTTTGTCGCAATACTGACGATCACATCCTTGGGATCGCCTTCACCGACTTCGCTGGATATATTGTTTAGACTGTACCTCGCAGCCAAATCAGAGCACAGTTTTATCAGTTCGGCTCTAGCTGAATCAATTAACTCATCGTGGTGCCTGGTTACGTTGGTTGCATAAGTGATGCTTTCGACCGAATCGAATGAGTCAACGAGTTTCGGAACAGCGGTGACAATCTTGAACTGTGTGTCCACACCCCATTGAAATTCATGCAACCAGCCCAGTGCCGCTTTCGAATACTCCGAATTGTCCACCGTCATCATGATTCTTTTGAAGCCATTTCTCGGAGCGTAGTCTTCGCCCGCCTTGGCAATGACGACAGGGCATTGTGACTGAGTGAGAACGCCCTGAGAAACACTGCCCATAAGCATCCGCTTTAGTCCTGATTGATTACGCGATCCCATTATTATCAAGTTTGCATACCACTCTTTCGCGATGTCAGTGATGCATGCCTTAGCATCGCCTTGTGCTATTTCAAGACTGATTTTGCAGTCGCCGAACTTCTCGTGTAGTTCGTGGGCGATTCCTTCCAATTTTTCGGCCGCTTTGTAGCCGGCGCTTTGATTAAACGGCTCTGTCGCAGTTATGAGTTTTATTTCTGTGCCCGGCTCAAGTTGCAGGTTGGTCAGCGCATCAACCGCGGCTTCTGAGCTGGTGGATCCATCGATGGCAACAACTATTTTCATACATTCCCCTGACCTCGTAACAGTGACTATAGCAGTGGTTAAGCTCGATTGAGTTCCCCGCGATTCGGTCGGAACGACCTGCTACTGCAAGTTTGGGCACGTATTAAGGTAATGCGCGCTTCTTCGATTAACTTGCTCTTACTTCTACCTTACTTCAGCTTTCCTTCCTTTACCTTGCACGTTCGATAGCTACGGCGTGGACACTCGCAACTACAGTTTCGCCATCATGTTGAGAGAGCCAAGTCGAGATTGAGTCAGTTACAACAGGCTTGGGATGATTGGTGCCGAGGAGTATGTGTCCACACTTTTCTATGTTAACGATTCGCTTGTCCGGAGATGGAATATTTGCCAGAACCTTCGTAGCCGATTTAGGTTTGAGGACTTTATCGTCACAGCCTTGAATGACAAGAACGGCAGTGTCGGGCGAGATCCGCTTTGCGTACTTGGCATTTTTTCTCATGAATCTAGCCACGCCTATCATTTCTTTTGCGCTCATCGTAGGTCGTTGCCAGTTGTCTTCGAAATTCTCTTCCAATGCGGCAAGATCGTCGGTTCCATATTTTCGTTGATATCGAACGACGCTGATCTGATGATTTGGTCTGTAAAAGTTTCGCAACGCGTCGCCCAGTGCCCATGTTAATTTCACGTGACCAGTTTTGCATCCGGTACCAGCAAGCACTATCCCCTGCACCACATCTGGTGAGTGTGCTGCTGAGCGGATAGCTACCCCAGCTCCAGCGCTTTCACCAATGAGGAATAGCGGGAGATCCGGATTCGACCGTTTCAGCGCTGGCAACAAAGAATCGACGTCTTTGACAGTTTGTTTGAAATTGCAGGCGTAGCCAGGCTGCCCCTTGACTTGTTCGAAGTGCCACCGCCCGTGACCCCTCTGATCGATTCCATAGACCGTAAATCCGTCTTCAGCTAGTTCGTGCGCAAGTACGTTCAGGCTGTACGCGCGCTGAGTGATTCCGTGGATGAGCAGAATTGTGCCTCGTTGATTGCACAAAGGATCTTGCCACTTCGATACCGGGAGGTGAGCGTCCTTCCCTTCTGAGCACTGTGCGTCGTAACGTACTTCAGCGTGCGCCGGCCAACCGAATAGACAGAGAGTAACCAGGCAGATCAGGCTGAGCACTACGTTTAGAGATCGATTTTGCATGGGTCTTATTTCCGCGAAAAGTCGAGCCAGCACTGTCATGCTGCCTTCAATGCGTCCTTGATTTTGACGCGCTCTTGACTGCCTCTAATGGCGGGGAACCTGGGCAGGAAGTTCCCGATTCGATGTCCGAAATTAGGCTACAGGCTAGTTGTTAGTCTGATCAGTAGCCTTCAAACGAGAAATTTTTGCCGATATCGGCAAAAATTCAAAAGTCAGAACCAGTCCAGGGACTTGCGTTCTAGGTGTGTAACACCGCTACGGCGTAGCTATCTTGCATGGCGTCCTCAGAGGCTGTGAAGAGCGCCTCGAAGACTTCTCCATGACTGTAGACGCTATCAATCGTATCGCGCGTGTCCGGCGGCAATGACTCGAACAGGGCAAACATCTCTTGTACCTGAGCCGGGCTGAAATAGCCCATGAAAGGACAGTCCCCGTTGCTTCCCAATACGCTATACGGTGAATTATTGAAGGCGTTATTGGGCAGAAATCTGCTTCCTCCAATGTGTCCATCTATGCTTTCAAGTGCGTCGATAAAATCGTCTGCAGTTAGTTCGATTGAGCCGCACAGCACACCGTCGGCTTCAATTGCTCGCACGAGCTGGTCGTAAACATCTTGGTCTGTCTGTCCAGTGAACTCACTCGGCAGCTTCTCTTCATCGATTACGTAGAGCGAAAATGTTTCGGTCATGGCATCCAATTGTGCGTTCTGAGGAAACTATACTATGGTACGTCCGAGCAGCCCGAAGTTCAACAAGCTGCTTCTGCTTACTAATCCCCAATTTTAATCTCCCAAAACGCCCTTTCGGCAACCTTGCTTGGGCTGAGCCCGTCTTCCAGCGGGATGCCTGAAAAAGGCGTGGCTAAGGAGCGGAAAATGAAATCAGATCCTACGATACACGTGATGCCAGTGGACGGTTTGTGGTCCGTCATGACGGACGACAGCAGTTATGTAAAAGAAGGGCTCGAAACGCGAGGAGAAGCGATTCGTTGCGCCAGTCAAGTCGCGGCCGAAGGCAAGTTCACATTTTTGATGATTCACTCGAAAGACGACAGCAAGGAAGTTAGCGAGAGAGGACACTAGTTGGCGTTGCCTATGTGAGTCTCGCTCACCTGAACTGGCTTTCTTCTCGCAGCTTTGCTTTGCCTTGTTCGATGATGGCTTGGATTTTGCCTCGCCCGATTTCGTCGACTGATGGTGCGCGTTCTATCGGCTCCATGATCGAGGCGAACCACTCAGGGTCCTCAACGACGTCTGTCCAGTCTTCCATCTTGTCCCACTCGCCATCGTTCAGTCCAAGCAGGAAGCGTGCTCTGAATGGATCAACGCCTTCCACCTCATAGACAGGAACGCGCAAGTCGCGTCCGAGTCCAGTGTCGAAACGAGCGGTGCCAGATGAATCTACATCGACATCGCAATAGATGTCGTAGCGTTTGATCAAATCTTGCGCTTCGCTCATGATTGCGTCGTGTTTCGCTTTGCCTTTTGGGGTTGAGCGATACGATGCTTGTTTGACGTCAACTTCGACAAGACCGTCTCTTTCAGCTCGTTTCAGTGTTTCGTCCAACTCGATGTGATCTTTGGTGACATCCAGTTGTCTACCTACGCAAATCTGGTGCAAGAAAAAAGTGTTACTGAATTCTTTTGCATCGTGGAGGGCATTGTTCGATGCACTACCCGACGCACCACTTGAGGCACCAGTTACTCCAGCGCTCGAAGCGCCCCGCGAAGATCCGCTCACGCCGCCAATGACAGAGATGTCGGAGCGGAAATATTTGACTCCGTCGCGCATCGCTGGTGCGAATGCTTGCATCAGTGGAGCGTCTGGATTCAATTCTGCGTTGTTGGCAGAAAATGAAATCGACTCTCTGATGAAAATTCCCTGATCGTCTTTATCGAAAATCATGCGCTGCAATGTTCGCAGCTCATCGATGTAGCCTTCTGCAATCAGATTTTTGGCTACCAGCTCGTCGATATTTTCATCGCCGATTACGTCGATCACCACATCGATCGCATTGTGGCGCACGATGTTTTCCGGCAGAGTGAAGATGACCATATGTTCCTGGGCATCATCACTGAGACTGAGCAAGTATTCCATCGTTAGCGCCTCCGTCCGCCCCAGCCGCCACGGGATCTAAATCCGCCGCCAGACGAACTGCCGAAAATTCCACCTGAAGATCTGCGACCGCCCCATGCCGATGACGACGATTCTGATGAAGTCGATCCAGAACTCGAGCCGAATCCGAATGAGCGTCTCTTAGATGAATCTGATGAGAAACTTCCACCTCCGAAACCAGATTTGCTGGCGAACCCACCTCCAAGGGATTTTTCTTTGAAGCGAGACATAAATCCGGAGTTGCTAGCTTGCTGTGCCGAATAGGTTGGGCTGGCTCTAAACATATCTCGGTGTCCGCCGAGGATGGTTATGCGAGGATACGGCGTGTAATAGCGACCGCCCCAGCCGCCCATCATGTGTGAAAGCAGCATGTATTGCACGATCGGACTGTCTAGAAGGCTGTGGTGCCCTGTGTAATAGGGAGTACCGTAGCCCGTGTTGACGGTGTAAGGCATTTCGTTGTTAACTGCCTCACCGGTTTGTTCGATCGAGAACAGCTTCTCATCGCCTTCTTTAAAACCCTCTTGTTTGAGCTTGTCGATGTAACCGGTGACTACGAGTTTGCCGTTTTCGCGCGTCGCGTCGATGGAGACTACGTCCTTGCCGTCGTAGATTTCGTTGACTCGTTTTTCGAAGTTCTGCATCCAACCGTCAAAGTCTTTGCTGTCTTTGCCTTTGGCATCCCAAAATGCCTTTTGCACTTCGTCCAGATTGATTTTGGCTGCCTCGCCTTCAACCTGCGCTGATCTGTAGTGTTCGACTCTGTTGCTGTGGCTGGAGCAGCCGCTCAGGTATACGCTCAAGGTTAGTAGAGCAACCATTAAGCCCGCTTGTACCTGTTTCATCGTTCCTCCATTCCCTATAGGAATCTATTAGTCGAAAGCTCACCGCCTGGAATATCTGGAATATTGGCACTATTCGGGATGAATCCATGGCAATCTCATCATAGCTAGTTGGCAAATGAAAAGTTGCTATTAACCTAATTTCTTTATGGTCCAGAAGCAAAACTTGAAAGGCCCGTGAAACGAGTTCTTTTGTGAATATTGCTGTGCTTTGGGTTGGTCGAGAGATCCCAAATTTGCGTTCACGGCAACTCTCTGAAAGAACAAAAACTTTGGGTTTGCGACGACACCATATGCGGTGAAGGCCGACTGTTCAGTTGATTGGGTCAAGACATGTTTATCGTCTTTAGAGACCGAACGGCATACCGTAACCGCCGCCCATACCGCCCATCATCATTGAACTTGCCGAACCGGCAGCCATCTGTCCAACTGTTCCAAGAACGTGGGCCAAGCCGTGCATGAAAGAATGCCCGTGGCTTTGCGCGGGGTTCGCTTGAGTTGTTGGTGTTCCAGCCAGGGCTGTGGACTGATCGTTTTGCCCCGGGTAATTAGGCGTCGCACCATATTGCTGCGGCTGCGGATACTGACTGAACGGAGCTGGCGAATACTGCGGCGATTGGTTGTACTGTGGTGCCTGCCCATATTGAGGAGCTTGTCCGTACTGAGGAGCCTCTCCGTACTGAGGGGGCTGTCCGTACAGGGGCGCCTGTGCGACAGATGCAGAGCCTTGTTTCGGCATCAGCTCGACCGCGCCAATCATGCTGCTCACCTGGTCGGCAAGCGATTGAGTTCGCTGCGGTGAATCGGCAGGAAATATGTTTGTCGCCAGCCTGTTTACCCTGTCTAGCAGTGGCTGATTTGGATAGGTGGCACCGAAGACTTGTTTCTCGAGCCATGTTACCTTCTGGTCCAAAGTTGCGTGAGGAGGAATCGAATTGACACTCGACGCCGCCGGATTGCTGTATGCCTGATTGCTATATCCGGATTGTTGCGTATACTGTGATTGCTGCGGATACTGAGGATATTGAGGCGACTCTTGATAGCCACCGTCAGCGGTATCAGCATAATTTCGTTGTTGCTGGGGGAAGTGTTTGTCAGCGTAATCTTCTAGCGCTTCTGTGCGATCGGCTAAATCTACGGTCGGTTTTGCTTTTCCAAAGGCTTTCAGTTCAAGCTGTTCGAGTCGATTTTGAATAGGCTCGTTGGTGAATGTCTTTCCAAGAATTTCTTGTTCGAGTTGGGTGATTCTCGGATAGTCACTTGAATTCGTCACTTCGCCGGGGGCACTGCTTGAGGAATCTGAGTTTGCATCCGTCTGACTTGATTGATCGGACTGGTTCGCAGGTTGACCAGACGGTGCGGTTGATGAAGCAGTACTGGAAGCACTCCCGTCGGCTGAAGTCAGTGCAGAGCTGCTTGCTGCGGGCTCGGCTGGCACGGCTAGCAGTAACGCGGTCAGACGCGCCTGGTCAGAGCCTGTCTTTTGCTCGCCGAAAACCATGCGCTCCAGGCGGTCTAGGCGGGTATCCATGGATTCTTGAGGATAGGTGTGGTCGAAAAATCTTGTCTCCAGTGACGCGATATCCGGATTCAAAGAAGCACCCGTGCCTTCTGCAGAGGCGTAGAAGTTCGAAAAGCAGCACACTAGAGCTGCTGTTAAGAAAACGAGTACGGGTTTCAAACGAGTGTCCATGTTTAATCCCTAACTTGGAAAGCCTGATTATATCAGGCTGTCAACAGATGAGCCTCTGATTGGGCGGCGATTATAAACAACGTTGCGTTATCCATTTCTAAACTGCTAGAGTTTGCCTGCATGGCGAAATTGGTCCGAACTTCATTCCGCACAAGCGGTGATTATTTCGCACAACCAGTTCCAGCACTGGCACTAAATGCGGTGGCAGCAGAGCGAGCGGAGAATAGTAGATGGAAATTTTAGAATCACGCCGGAAATTTCTGCAGTATCTAGGTTCAGGATTGTTACTTCCCTTGATGCCGAGTGGTTTTCACCTGACCTCGAAAACTATGATAATCCCGCCAGATGGTTCTATACAGGCGTGGAGTACATACGACGACAAGCGTTTTGCACCTCAAGCTTCAGCCATTTCCTGGACTTCATCAGCTCCCAGTGCCATCAATATCGTTGTCAACCCCAAAAATCAATTCCAAGAAATTTTGGGATTTGGAGCGGCTTTTACCGATGCTGCTTGTTATACGATGCATCATATGCCTGACGAGTCGCGAGCGTCACTATTAAATGACTTCTTCTCAGCGCAAGAAATGAATTTGAGTATGTGCCGTACCTGTATCGGCGCAAGCGATTACTCAGCTTCAGCTTACACTTACGATGAGGGTGATGCGGACCCTGATTTGAAGCGTTTCTCAATCAAGCACGATGAGGAATACATCATTCCGGTTTTGCAACAGAGCCTGAAAGTGAATCCAGATCTCTTTTTGTTTTCCAGTCCATGGACTCCGCCCGGCTGGATGAAATCAAACAACTCGATGCTGGGCGGGAATATGCAAAGACGAAGCATGGTTTCCTATGCCAACTATTTTGTTAAGTTCCTCAAGGCGTATTCCGACAACGGTGTTCCGATACGGGCTGTGACAATACAAAACGAAGTCGATACCGACCAAGATGGAAAAATGCCTGCTTGCACATGGCCGCAGGAGTACGAAGCTGATTTTGTTCAGCAGTATCTTGGCCCAACTTTAGAGAAAGAAGGACTGAAGACCAAAATCTGGATTATCGATCACAACTACAATTTGTGGGGACGTGCTCTTTCCGAACTGGAGTTACCCGGTGTGCGCAAATATGTGGACGGAATTGCCTGGCATGGATACGTGGGGCAGCCTGAGACGATGACGAGGGTACATGATGCCTATCCTTCGACCAATATGTATTGGACTGAAGGTGGACCAGAATACACAGCCAAAAATTACACAACCGATTATTTGGAATGGTCGAAGACTTTTATCGGTATTCTTCGCAACTGGAGTCGTTCGATTACGGCGTGGAATTTGGCTTTAGACGAAGTTGGCAAACCTAACATTGGACCATTCTTTTGCGGCGGATTGGTAACAGTTGATTCGAAAACACATGCCATTACGCGCAGTGGACAATATTGGGCCATGGCGCATTTGTCTAAATGTATCAAGCGCGGTGCCAAACGAATCGATTCGAAATCAGGTGCTGCCATTAATGATCTGTATCACGTTGCCTTTCAGAATCCAGACGGACAAAAGGTTTTGGTCGTATCAAATTCGTTTGCAGAGCGTAAAGTGACGATTCAAATCGGCGAAAAGGTTGCAGAAGTTTTGCTCGCCAAAAATTCGGTAACAACTTTGATGTGGACTTAACTGGATCAGACTGAGCTCTGTCGGGATTTTACATCTGGCTTATCTACATCGATCGCTTGCCGCGACTGAGCAACTGACCTGATACGGATTCGTTGCTGGAGAAAGCATCTTGTTGATGTTTTGATTTTGATATCAGCGTGCCGCGAGTGTCATAGTCGGCATATGTCGCAACTTTTGTCGGCAATGCAACCATGGCCTGAACTCGTCGTTCCGGCAAAATCTGCCCGGCTAAGAGGTTGTCTCGACGTGGCGCAGATGGCGCATCTACATGGTTTGCTAACGGTTGAAATTCTTTGACTTTAGGAACGTACGCGTCAGGCGACACGTGGATAGGCTTGGTGTAGATTGAACCTTGTGGTCGCTGCGGGCTTCTGATGTGCAGGTAGCCCTGGTCATATCCACCTTGCGGTGTCCAGTGATAGTGACCGAGGTTTGGATTGCCATCAACTAGTGGCTTTTCCCAACCGGCTGTCTGATGATACGACGTGGTTACTCGAACCAGTCGGTCTGGTTGTGCTGCAGCGTTCTGGGCTTGGGATGCAACAGGAGTGCACAGCAATAGTGCAATGCAGAAAAGAAGTGATCTCATCTTACTAAATTCCATTTCGCACAAGCTAACGCAGAACCTGCCAGCTAACTATGCTGGACGACAAAGCGCATTTGCTCGGGCTGTTTAATTTGGGGCTTACGTACATTATGCATAAAAAGTCGCATTTGTGTGAATCGAATATATAAAATCTTCTGGGTCCGAATTGGTTCAGACTTGTGATTTCTCCTGAAAAGTCCGCAAACGCTTATAATTAAGGGGTGATGGGGATTTGTTTTTGCCGATATCGGCAAAAATCCAAGCGAAATTTTTGCCGATATCGGCAAAAAATATTGAGTTTGGAGAGGCTTGTTTGAAATTGCATCCCTCAATCTCAGCTATTTGGCGGCAGAATCCAAATGTTTTGCGGTAAGAAATTCTTTTGCTACGTCGGCCGGAGATCGGTGTTCGGCATCGACTTTGTAATTAAGTTGGCGCATGGTCGCGTTATTGATAGTGCCGCCTAACGATTTAAATACATCCTCTAGTTCAGGATGGTCTTTCAGCGTCTCGTCCCGGATTATCGGTGCCGCCTGATAGGCGGGAAAGAATTTTTTGTCGTCGTCGAGAATTTTAAGGTGATACGCATCGATGCGGCCATCAGTGGAGTTGCCCGCTGTTGCATCGAGCTGATCCTCAGCCAGAGCTCGATAGGCGATATTGGTGTCCAGGTCTGTGATGTGCGCGAAATTCAGACCGTAGACTGTTTTCAGTCCCGGATAGCCGTCCGAGCGTTCAGCGAACTCTGACGTTAAGCCCATACGCAGCTTTCCTGCAGACGGTTTCAGGTCTGAAATTTTGCTCCAACCGTGGACCTTCGCTGCTTTGTCGTTGACGATGATGGCCCAGGCATTGTTGAATCCGAAGGTCGGCAACCAGGTCAAAGAAAATCTCTTTTTGTACTCTTGTGAGACAGTGTCCAATGCTTGTTTTGGATCCTTGATGCTATCCATGTTGAGGATGGTGGCAAAACTGGTGCCAGTGTATTCAGGGTAAATGTCTACATCCCCTCGTAACAGGGCTCCGTGACAAACAAGGCTCCCGCCCAGGTCGAAGCGCTTTTCCACTTTCAACTTCGTCTGAGCTTCGATAGCTTGAGAGATCAATTCGCCCAGGATGAGTGACTCGGTAAAGTGCTTAGTGCCGATGCGAATTACATTCGGTTGCGCTGTAATCGGATGCTCGTATACATAGAATGACAAACTCGCGGCGCAGACGACCGCAGGAAGGGACGCAGCGAGGGTGCGACGCAGTTTCCTTTGCCTGGTGCTGAGGGGCTTGTCAGTCGCCCTGACCGGTCGAATTCCCCATTCGGCGATGGCCAAAATCAAATCGGCCGCGACGGCCAGAATTGCTGCTGGAATTGCCCCCAGAAGGATCAAGCGCGTATTCGATAATGCTAGTCCGCGGTTTATAAATTCGCCTAGCCCGCCTGCCCCTATGAATGCACTCAGTGTGGCGATACCTACTCCAACGACGGCTGCTGTGCGTATTCCAGCCACTATTGCTGGCATCGCCATGGGTACACGGACCATATAGATCTGCTGTGCTTTAGTCATTCCGATTCCCTGCGCAGCCTCTATCGTAGGTGCGGGAATGCTCTCCAGTCCGATGATCGTGTTTCGCACAATCGGTAGAAGCGCGTAAAGCGTCAGTGCTGCAAGTGCGGGAAGTACCCCGATTTTTCCAATCACAGTCATCAGAAAGACGAGCATGGCTAAACTCGGCACGGTTTGAAGAATACCGACAGCGGCAGTAATTGGGTTTCGCAGTTTTTGATATTCAAAACAAATGATCGCGATCACCACACCGGCAATAGTTGCTACTAGTGTTGAAACACTGGCTAACATCAGATGTTCGGCTGTTCGTTGTGCCAGCTCCGGTGCCCGTTCAAGTAAAAATGCGGATAATTCTTGCTGGGCCATTACACCAGGTCTCCAAATTCCTGTAGTTGTTTTGCTGGTTTAGCAAACAACTCTTTGACGAAATCTGTTGCCGGCGTGCGTAATATCTCGCTGCGAGTGCCCACCTGCTGCATCACGCCCTCGTGAAAGATGGCAATTCGATCTCCCAGTGTCAACGCTTCAAATAGATCGTGAGTGACGAAAATGACAGTCTTGTTTAAAGTCTTTCGCCATTGCAACATCTCCAACTGCAACTTGTCTCTTGTCACCGCATCTAGTGCCCCAAATGGTTCATCCATAAGTAAATATTCGGGATCGATGGCCAACGCTCGAGCTACTCCGACACGCTGTTGTTGCCCACCAGAGAGCTGTTCAGGCAACCTTTCGGCATAGCTTCCAGGCAAGTTGATCAGGTCTAGTAACTCGTTAACTCTGGCAGTTTGCTTTTCCTTCGACCAGCCCATCAATCTGGGTACGATGGCGATATTTTCAGCGATGGACATGTGAGGAAACAGTCCAATGCCTTGAAAAACATAACCAATCGATCTTCTCAGTTGAACGAGATCGATCTCCTTAACTGGCTTTCCGTCTAACTCGATCGCACCAGCTGATGGTTCTATCAGTCTGTTGATCATTTTCATCGTCGTGCTCTTGCCGCTGCCCGAGGAGCCGAGCAACACCAAAAATTCGCTGTTGGCGACAGTTAAGTTGAGGTCACGTAAAGCGTACGTTGCCCCATCGTCGTATGTCTTAGAGACCCGGGTGAATTTGATCATACTGTCGGTCGAACTATTGTTCGACTTTTACGCCTTTCCAGAAGGCTACATAGCCTCTGATATTTTTTGCTTCCGGTTTTGGATCAGGATAGAACCAGGCAGCGTCCTGATTTTGCTTGCCGTCTACTTCCAGGGAATAGTATTTTGCTTCCCCTTTCCATGAGCAAATGGATGTGTTGGAGCTGGGCCGGAAATAGTCCTTGTGCAGTGAGTCTGGAGGAAAGTAGTAATTACCCTCGACTACTTCACACTGATCGCTTTCTGCCACTACGGCATTGTTCCATACAGCTTTTGGCATGTTCGATCTCCTCTGTTGAATTGCTACCGAAACTGGTTCCACAAGTGGTGCTGCAAGTGATGCCGCAAGTGGTGCACGGCAAACACCTTACTTTGTCGATAAAGTAAGTTCGTGTTTGCGAAACCAGCTGACGAATTCGTTGATGCCCGCCTCAAACGAGGTGGCAGGCTCGTAGTTTAGTAAGCGACGAGCTTTGTCTATGTCTGCATACGTGTAAGGAACGTCTCCGTTCTGCATCGGCTTCTTGATCACTTTCGCCGATTTGCCGAGCGCTTTTTCGATGGTCGCTATCATCTCGTGTAATGTGACTGGATTGGAACGGCCAAGGTTGACTACCTCGAAACCGGGAGGCTGGATTTCGATGGCGCTGGCGATGCCTGCGACTAGATCGAGTACGAATGTGTAATCTCGTTTTGTGCTGCCATCACCGTAAAGTTCAATGGACTCGCCGTTTTCGATACGGTGGCAAAATTTGTGAATGGCCAGGTCTGGTCTTTGTCGTGGTCCAAATACTGTAAATGGTCTGACGCAGATTACTTGCAGTCCACGTGTTTTGTAGGCTGCGAAACAGGCGGCTTCTCCGGCGATCTTTGATGCCGCATATGGTGACAGCGGTCTATCCGTCAGATCTGTTTCAGAAAATTTCTCTGTAGATCGTTCGCCGTAGACTGAACTGGAAGAGATGAAAACCATGTAGGGCAACTTGGTTTGGGCAGTCACTTCATCCAGCAAGCGCTGAGTGCCAAGCACATTCACATCCATATAAAGCGATGGATTCTGCAGTGATGGCAGCACACCAGCCATGGCGGCAAAGTGAACAACGACATCGAAAGGTCCCAGGGCGAAGGCGCGGCGAATATCATCGGCGTTGCGCAGGTCTCCCTCAATTAGCTCATAATTTGGATTTGATAGGTGGGCAGCAATGTTTTCCCGTTTTGTCTCAGGCGAATAGAAGGGTGTGAAGTTGTCGATGACAGTAACTTTCTTTCCTTCTTTGAGCAATCGGTCGACAAGATGACTGCCGATGAAACCAGCGCCTCCTGTGACTAATATTGAATTGGTCGCCTTAGTCGTCACTTCTTGAATCCTTATCATCTGGTATCACAACAGCAGAGTTAGTGCTGCTTGATTTCAGCGCGGTTGGACGGGCGTATGATGTCAAAACGTACTGTCCCATCTGGCACAGATGCTTGGTGCCCGGCAGAGTCTTGAGCTCCTCTTTTGCGCGAGAACGCGAAATTATATAGGCTCTGTCAGCTTTGCTCAAGATGTATGTCAACTCTTTTGGACTTTTCGGCAGTAAGAATTTTTTCTTCGCGTAAAAAGTGACTGACGGTTTGCGCATCTGATAAACGATAATTGTGTCTTTTGATGCGCCGGCAAATTGGGCAAAACTTTGGATCGGCGTTTCCCATTGATTTGAGACTGCTTCCAATCCCTGGTTGCCAACGATGAGCAGGGCGAAGAAGGTTGCTGCGACAAAGGTGACAAGGGCTGCGGCGTATTTTTGTTTCAGCCAGAGCACTGCAGCAAATGAGGCCGCGACCGCATGGACGATTAAGAGCGTCCAAACTGCACTGAGAAGAGTGGTAGGGCAATCGTGGAGTTTAGCACCGAAGATAGGGATGGCGGCGAGGGCACCTGCGTAGATTACAGCGAGAATTCCGAACAATACGCCTGGCAACTTAGTTGATTGTTTGCTCCACAATCCATCGACGTATGAGCCAACTAGAACCGCTAGCAATGGGAATGCCGGCAGAGTGTACGGTATCAGTTTGGATACTCCGGCACTAAAAAATCCCAGAATGATCATGCTTCCCAAGCTAGCCAACAGCATTGTGGATTGTCTTGGTGTCAGCTTTCTAAATCGAGTCAGGATGTTTGTCCATCTGCTGCCTTCGATATTTATGGCTGTCAAAAGTGCTCCTGGTACGAAGATGGTCCAGGGGAAAAATCCGCCGAACATCGCCGCAATGTGATACCACCAGGCGGCTTTATGGTCGACTACGCCAGTGAATCGCTGAAAGTTTTCGCGCAATATGAATTCGCGATAGTATGCGCCTTTGGTCACACTGATTTCCACAGCGAACCAGGGCACCGCTATTAGTGCCACTAAGAGGATGCCAAACCAGGGTTTGTAGAAGAGTAATGCTGAGCGAACGTCCCACTTGAGTAAGTGATAGATGCCCAAAATTGCGACAGGCAAGATAATTCCGATCGGACCTTTTGTCATTACAGCCAGACCCACGGCTGTGTAAGCGACGATGAGCTCAAGAGAGTTAGTAGAGGTTCTTCGTGATTCGTAAGAGTGAAAGAAACACATCAAGCTGCCAGTAACGAAGAGAGAAAGCGGGATGTCGGTGATCGCTTCGCGCGCGGTGCCCAGAAAAAGCGGCGCTGTCATCAACGAAAACGCGGCTATTAGAGCTGCCCGATTGTTTACTTGTGCTCTGGTGAAGAGATAGGTAGCCGCAACCAGCACTGCGCCGCAGGCTGCTCCGAAGTAACGAGCTGCAAACTCAGTCACTCCGAAGAGCTGGTATCCGGCAGCCATCGCCCAGATTACCAGTGGTGGCTTGGTGAATCTGACTGCATAATTCAGCCAGGTCGTTATGTACTCTCCGGTTTCTAGCATCTCTCGCGCTGGTTCTGCGTAGAGCGCTTCATCGGGATTAAAGAGGGGAAAATTTCCGAGATTGTAGAAGAACATCACGCAAGCTGAAGCAAAAACGAAGGCGAAAGTGCCCAGAAATAGCCATTGAGCCTTGCTTACTGTCCAATTTGAATTTGTTGAGACCACCGAACTATGCTCGGTCGCCTGTTCTTTCGCTAGAGTTTGAAACGCCATGGATCGATTGAGTTAGTCCGTTGCGTCGTCGGCTAAAGTATTTAGTCTCTCTTCGACTATATAGATGCGCTTGCCCTGCGACTCGTGATATGTGCGCATGAGGATCTCAGCCAGCAGTCCCATCATGATGAACTGAATACCGACCATGAAGAACATCGCGATCAGCACCGGCAGTGGTGTCTCAATGAAAGTGTGAGTGTGGAACACATACTTGAGAGATACCATCCAGACGAAGGCTGCAAACGAGATGGCCAGAGCAACCATGCCGGCGGTGCCAAACACGTAGATGGGTTTGGTGAAGTATGACGACATGAACTTAACTGTGATCAAGTCGAGGATTACTTTGAATGTTCTGGAGATTCCGTATTTCGATTGACCGATTTGACGGGCGAAATGGTTGACCGGAATTTCTGTCACTCTGGCTCCCTGCCAGCTTGCATAAATCGGCACAAAGCGGTGCATTTCACCGTAGAGTCGAATGTTTTTTATCACTTCGCGGCGATAAGCCTTAAGTGAGCAGCCGTAATCATGCAGACGCACGCCGCTGATAACAGAGATGATTTTGTTGGCAATCCATGATGGAATCAGACGATTGAGCAGCGCATCCTGGCGATCTTTACGCCAGCCGCTGACGACATCGTAGCCTTCTTCCATTTTTGCTAGAAGCAGTTTGATATCAGCTGGGTCGTTTTGCAAATCAGCATCCATAGGAATGATGATTTTGCCGGTGGCGTGATCGATTCCTGCAGCAAGGGCCGCAGTCTGTCCAAAATTGCGCACGAATTTAATTACTTTGATGCGCTGGTCTTCCAGTGAAACTGCTTCCAGCTCCTCGTAAGATTTGTCGATTGAGCCATCATCAACGAAAATGACTTCCCAGGTTTGCCCTGTACCCGTCAATGCGACGATCAATTTGTCGTAGAGCAACTCGATGTTGCCTGACTCGTTGTAGACGGGGATGACGACGGATAGCTCCGGCTTGGGCGCGGTGCGATGGGTGCGTCCAAATTTCTTGTCGTCTAACCAATCAGTAGATTCGAGATCGATCGGTTTGGTTTTGTGCCGAATGCTGCGCATATTTTTGAGCTGTCTCCGGAGGGATTTTTCACCAGCTGTGATGGCAAATTGCGTTGGTGACAAAAACGGTCATAACGCACGTGCTTAGTCTACCTCGGAGTAGTCATGAATTACCGAAGGGGTTGGTGAATGCTTTTTAAGTTGTGGTTCGTATAGAGTCAGGGAGCTGCGATCGTCGATTTCACAGAGAGAAACTTAATTCTAGTATGGCTGCTGTTGGTCTGCCAGTGTGCCTGACGGGACTATTTTGTATATGTCAAAGCAGTTCATTTGGAGCCCCCAGACTTAATATTCGAAATGAAGGAGCGCTGGCATCTCGCCTCACACCTAAACTAAACAGAATGGATATGGCGGCTCCTGAGCTGATAAGTTATACGGAGCCACTCCAAACATTAGTCATAATGTGTCTGGAACCGGTTTCATGTAGATGAGGCGTTGCTCATAACTCTGGGGACGAGCCTGTGTGTGGAATAGTCGGATATCTCAACTTGAACGGCAAGGCGCTTGATCCTGACCAAAAGCTGATCAAGAACATGTGTAAGAGCATTACACATCGGGGACCTGACGAGGAAGGAATGATGATCGTTGGTCCGGCGGCGCTCGGCATGACCCGGCTGGCAATTATCGACCTGGTTAGCGGACAGCAACCGATCCCCAACGAAGACAAAACTATTTGGATCGTCTTTAACGGCGAAATTTACAACTACCAGGACAATCAGAAACATCTGATCGAGCGCGGTCATAAGCTCGCGACACAAAGCGACACAGAAACTATTGTTCATCTTTACGAAGAGTATGGAGTCGACTGTCTCAATTTCCTCGAAGGAATGTTCTCGTTTGCAATTTGGGACACCACCAAAGAGCGTCTGTTCATAGCTCGCGATCGGATGGGCGAAAAGCCTCTGCACTGGGGTATTTTCGACGGTCAGTTGTTGTTTGCCTCTGAGCTTAAAGGCATCCTCACTCATCCCAGTTCTAAGCGTGAACTGGAACCAGTGGCGTTGCAGAAATATTTGGCACTGGAATATGTGCCGGCGCCAAACTCAATATTTAAGGGCATTAATAAACTGATGCCTGGACATTTCATGCTCGTCGAGCACGGCGAAGTGAAGATCGCTCCGTACTGGCAGCCGGAAATCAGTGTCACGACTTTATCTGAGGGTGATGCGAAAGATAAGTTGGTCACGCTGCTGGATGAATCGATCAAGAGGCGCCTGATTTCAGATGTACCCCTGGGAATTTTTCTTTCTGGTGGCATTGATTCATCGACCATTGCGGCCCTCGCTTCGCGCCATTCAAGCAAGCCACTGCGGACTTTTTCAGTCGGTTTTGCAGACGCTTCTTTCGATGAGAGTGAGCATGCCCAGGCTGTTGCCACTTATTTGGGCACCGAGCATGAGGTGATCACGTTCCAACCGGATCTTGCATTGCAAACGATGCAAGAGTTGTGGGAAGTTCTCGATGAACCGATGGCGGACGCGTCTATCATTCCGACTTTCTTTTTGTCGAAGATGACAAAAAGATCCGTCACCGTGGCGCTTGCAGGAGAAGGTGGCGATGAATTGTTTGGTGGTTATCCAACTTATCAGGCGCACAAATTAGCCGGTATTTGGAACACCCTTCCCGCCGTTTTGCGTCAGCATGTTCTTGAGCCGACGATCAATAATTTGCCTGTTTCGCACAACAATTTGAGTTTCGACTACAAGGTAAAGCGTTTTATTTCGGCGGCGTCAGAGTCGCCCCGCAGCCGTCATCTCCAGTGGATGGGCGCTTTTCCGGTGAAGGATCATGCGCAGTTGATCAATGCTGAACTGAGAACTGGCGGAGTCGGAACGATTTGGCAGACTGGCGAAGATCTTCTCAACAATTTGGAAGTGCGGTCCTTTGGATCCGTTCGACGCAAGAGTGATTTGTTGGATTCGATTATGCGTTTGGATCTTGGCACTTATTTGCCAGACGACCTGCTCGTCAAGTCTGATCGAGCCTCTATGGCTGCTTCGCTTGAGGTTCGGTTGCCGTTTCTTGCGCATCCGTTGGTTGAGTTCGCTCTTTCCCTTCCTTCTCAATACAAAGTGCGCGGTGCCACAACCAAGTACTTATTGAAAAAGGCTGCGGCACCATATTTGCCATCACGTACAATCAATCGCCCCAAGAAGGGTTTTGGAATTCCTGTCGCTAAGTGGCTTAATAACGACTTTAAACCGCTGTTGGATGAATACCTCTGCCAATCTTTTGTTGATAAGCAGGGCGTTTTCCAGTGGCCTTACATCAATCAACTGCGCACAGAACATGAACGAGGTCATAAGGACCGTCGCAAAGAATTGTGGACGTTGCTTATGTTCCAGTGGTGGTACAACAAGTTTTTCGTAGAAAAAATTGGAACCTAGCATGAGTTCCACTGGAACCATCCATGGTGGCAGCGTGAATAGCACAAGTGTCGGTGGCGGCAATCGCTTCGAAGGCAAAGATTGGCTGTTGCTTGCAGCTCTTGCAGTAATCGCTTCGCTTATGTTTTTGCCATGTCTCGGTGCGGCCGGAATGTTCGACCCGACGGACAGCTTCTTTATCGAATCTGGTCGTGAAATGTTTGAGACGAACAAGCTGATCGTGCCGCTGATGAATTACGAACCGTGGTTGGACAAACCTGCGCTTGCGTTTTGGTTCATCGTTCAAAGTATGCGCACTTTTGGTGTGAATGAATTTGCCGGACGTTTCCCATCTGCGTTGAGCGGGATATTGCTTGTGTTGACGACCTTTGCCTTGACCCGGCAAATTCTCAGTCGCAGGCAGGCATTTCTTGCCGCGTTGACGCTAGCTGCCTCCCCTCTGTTTTTGATAGTCGGACACGTCGCTTTGACTGATGAACCGCTTGCCCTTTTCCTGACCATCTCACTTTTGTCGATTGCCAACTTCGTCGTTCAGAAGCGCCGGATATTTTTGTTCCTCGGCTATTTCGCGCTGGCGCTCGCTGCGCTTTGCAAAGGTCCACTGGCCCTAGTCATCGTTGGGTTGATTACTGTCGGGTATTTGTTGCTCACGGCGCCGAAAAAAATCGTATCGTCGATTTTTGCTCTCCAACCATTACTCGCAATTGCGTTTCTACTGGTTGTCACAGTTCCTTATTACGTCTGGGCACATATCGGCACTAACGGTGAGTTCACGAATGCATTTTTTCTACGGCAGAATTTGGGCCGAATGGTTGGGGTGGTTAATCACGTAAATCCCTTCTGGTGGTACATCCCAGTTGTTATTGGGGGATTTTTTCCCTGGAGTTTGTGTGCAGTCGGCGCTGGACCTTTCCTCCTCAAGTTTTTTAAGAAACGCGGCAACCTTCTGACGGACCGTCAACAACTGGTGTTTTTCAGTATCTGTTGGGCGTTGATTGGATTCTTATTCTTTAGTGCAATTCCAACAAAGTTGCAGACTTATATAGTGCCGATTTTTCCAGCGCTTGCCATTGTCACTGGCGCATATTTAGACGAATTGCTGCGGATGAAACGTACGAGACCCTTTACTGTGTCAGCTGCTGGAATACTGGTTCTGAGCGCTGGTGCTGCTTTCCTGGTGCACTTCCTGAGCACGGGATCTGGTTTGATGACGACATTAGGTTATGCAACTTCAGCTTTCTTGGTTGTGGGATTGCTCGTCATGATGGTCGTTGCCAGGAAGAAATCTTGTCTTTCTCTTAGCACCGTCTACGGTGCAACATTATTGGGTTGCGGAATTTTTTTGCCATTGCTATTTGGACTGTATCACGACAAGTACCAGGCTAACGTTGATAGCGCTGTTCGCTATTGCAAGGTGAACCAGGCGCATTTAGCTGCGGTGCAGTTCGAGTATCCATCACTCATTTATCGATACCAGGAGAAAATTCCACTTCTCAAAAATCAGGAAGATCTGCAAGCGTATTCAGATGAGCCAGGAAAGCGGTGGATCTTCATTCCTGAAGAAGTTTTGAGCCTTTTGAGTTGGACCAAAAGATCCCCGAGAGTTGTTGGACATTGCGGCAAGTATTGGATCTTCGCCATCGGCAAAGACGCTCTCAAAGAAGATACAATTGAGTGGAATGGCTTGTTACCGCAGTATCACTATCCAACAATCGCTGAGTTGGATGCGGATATGCGGCGCAATTAAAAGTACGGATTCAGATATAGAGAGATTTGAGCGCCGGTCTGACATTCGCATCTGATATCAGATCGGTGCTGTCACTGAATTGATCGATACTTCCTATGGGGCGTTTCTGAGCGATTTTGATCACAACCGGGTCTTTGATTTGCGCAAAGATCGCTTTTGAAAAATCACCCATACTAATGACTGCAAATGGACGTCCATGGAATTGACGAACTGATGTGGGCAGTTCTTCGGTAATTCGAAGCAAGTTGTGAGCCGTCGCTACATACGAATATGCTTCTGAAAGCGATTTCTGACGGTCCTCCCAGGTGCTTGCAGCGAGAGTTTGCTGGAACATTGGCACCAGGGACTTTGACGCGTTGAGACGGGCGAAAGCGGTGCCAAACCATTTTTGATATGGTGCGTACTGTTTCTCCATCAGGAAACAGAGTCGCATTAAGTCGCGCACCAATCTTGCTGCAATTATCGCCGAGCCTAATTCATCACCTGCGTAACCCGCACGTCCCATCAGATGTTCTTCTTGCTCAATGCGCGTCCACTGGCATCCCAGTAAGTAAAGCCAAATATCGTTTGGATAGTACGCGAAACGATCGCGGGTGGTTTGCAATCCGATCTGGTCTTCAAAGACTCGACCGGCGATGATAGTCGCTAGTTTTTGTTCCGGAAAGGTAAGCCAATCAGACGGTTCGATCTCTTCTGAAAGCTCAAATTTGATGTGTTGCGAAAAGAATTTCTGTAGGGTCAAGACTTCTGCCGAATGGCTTTTTGTAGGGTGTTCGCCATCGCTCATTTCGTTTGTGGATCTGAGTTCTACGATCTGATTGGGTGTAGTGAACTGTGTGGAAAATCCGCCAAAAGTCTTCGGTAAATGCTTTTGTAGCATCAGTGCAACTTGTTTTCCGAATTTAGCATGATCAGAGTCTGACAAGAAGAGCATGACGCGCGGTCCCCAGTCATGGTCCTGGGACATTTCGCTGTCAAATCCGAGAACTTCCGAGCCGTCTCCGATCAGTCCTGCAGAAAATTCCATCTCTGGAAAATGAGAGTGCAATAGTGGTCTGACCGCCTGTCGAAAATATCTTTCGCTCAGATCCAATCCCTTATTTGAGCGTAGGTCAGACATATCCTGTGTGTGAGCGTCGTTTCTACTGACGAAGGGTGGCGTCTGATTCTGCTTTGGACATGTTGGTCACGAGCAAAAGATGTATCTTGCCCATTAGATGGCCCTTGCGTCTGATCAAAAATCCGATGTCACTCTTTTCGTACATATACGGTCTGTCTTCGACTACAGTAACTTTCTGACGAACGCTTTCTGGAAGTTCGGCGAATCGATTTTCAGGAACTATTACGTAGACCGGATCTTTTTGCAGAAGAAAGTTCGCCATCGAAGTTGCGTCGTCCAGTTGAACCGGCACGCGATCAGTTTCGAAAAGCGTGACATCAAACCAATCCACTGTGACGCCGAAGTCTTTATGCAGGGCGATTTGAGCAGCCGGATGCCGTTTGATCATCTGGATATATTGCAGACCGGGAGCTTGAATTGCCATGGCGGGGTGCACTTGGATTGCGAATGAAAGGATAGCAACCGCAATTCCAGCACTGAATAGCACGTAAGGTGCAAAATAGTGTTTGCGCTTTAGAGCTACTACTGCTGCTCCACCGGTGAGAAGCAATCCGATCGGCATCAGGCACCAGGAGGCGAAATCCTCATTGTTGGTGACTGCGGGCAAAAGGGCCGCTGCAACGAAACTGCCTGCGATGAGTATTGAGGCTGAGAACCAGGCTCCACCCTTTGCCAGAATGTTCTTGTTTTCAATCCAGCGAACCAGGTGCAGTCCCACGATTCCAGCTGCTGCAGGAAACGCAGGTAAATCGTAGTAGTTCATCTTTCCGCGTGATAGCGTGAAAAATGTAGTAGTCAGGATCAACCAAATCCAGAGATAGAGTTCTGTTTTTGATTCTTCGACATTTGTCTTCTTGATCCAGCGCTTGATCGAATCAACAAAAGCAATTGGTACAAACAGACACCATGGGGCAAACCCATTGAAGAAGGCGCCTATCATGTAGAAGGGATCGTTGTGAAACTCATATGCAGAGCCGAAGAAGCGCTCGACATTATGATGCCACAGCCACATTCCGATGTTTGCACCGGTGTGTACAGCTGCAGTGGCGGCTATGTACCAGGGAGCGGCAACTGCAAAAAAGAGCACAGCGCACACGGCAATCTGTGTGAATTTGAGAATCTTCCAGTTTTTTGTCAAAAGCAAATAGAGGAAGAATGAAAACGCCGGAAGAATGAGAGCGACTGGTCCTTTTGTAAGAACGCCGAGACCCATGCTGATCGAGGCGATTATGAAAGATATGAATCTGACCTTTTCATTTTTGAGCGCCACAAACATAGCAATCAGTGCGATTGTGTCGAAAAGCGTTAACAGCATATCGGTCATGCACAATGTCGAGAATTCCCAGTACCGCGAGGATGTGGCGAGGATTAGGGTGGACAGCAAGCTGACGTCGCTGCCCCAGATTTTGCGTATAGACAGAGCAAATATTCCAAGACAGGCCAATGAAGCTAAAAGAGATGGAATGCGAGCTGAGAAGTCATTTACGCCAAATAGCTTGAAGCAAGGAATAATCGCCCAGTAGTTGAGTACAGGTTTGTCGATAACACCAATATTTCTATAGAGCGGCACAATGAAACTATTTGCCCTCAGCATTTCCTTGGAAATCTCAGCGTATGCTATTTCAGAACGGGCAAATTTGATGCGTGTGTAAGAGACAGTGGCGAAAGTGCAGCCCGCAACTAAGAGCAAAGCGAGTAGAAATTTGAAAAAGTGCTTCTCAGTCAGCGATTTGAGGGCAGGACTGCGTGGGACTGTATTTGAATCTAGTTCCGTGGCTCGTTCTGTTGATTGAGCTTCGATTGGCATGCGGCGCGACTCCATAGAGAGCCATATCTTGGCAGGTATGTAGGATGGACGCTTTAGCCAGCTCTAAGGGTATTAAATCCGCGCCTTTCTTGATTGGATTGGCGATGCGAAAACCCTATCGATTCGAGTTCTGCTGGAGTGTGAAGAGATATCTTGGTCCGCCGGCAGTGGTTGAGAATTTTGTAAGCCACATCCAGCTGGAACAAGAAAATGAACCTCGTACAAGTCTCTTTTTTGCCGATATCGGCAAAAATTACAGTGCCCATTTCTGTTTCGGGCTTATTAGCAGGTGAAAGATAAAGGCTGCCAAGTGCTCGCCCTCTGTATTTACAAAGCAAGTTTTCAGTCAGTTTAAGCTTTGAATTTTTGCCGATATCGGCAAAAAACAACAACCCAAAACACGACAAAAAGCGAAAAGGCGCCCGCGAGAGGCGCCAGTGCGGTGTGTGATTTGGTGGGACGGAAGACTTAGGCTGTCTCTGCCACTTTGGTGATTGTCGGCATCTGTCGACGTGGCTTCAAATCATTCATCAGTCCACGGATCTCTTCGCAATCTTCATGCGATTCACCGTATTCACGAACGAGAATTGTAAGCAGTCTGTTAAGCAATCGTTGTGCGTCGATCTCATTTTCTAGAGCACACTGAATCATGCCTAGATTGTAGAGATAGGGGATCAATGCAGCATCCTCTGCGCCTACGGTTCGCTCCTGGATTGAGAACGCTTTCTCGTACATGCGTCGAGCCCTGGTGTAATCACCTCTTTCTTCTAGAAGTTCGCCCTTTGCAAGTAGTTCGGTAGCAGTAATCATAATGACCTCCATACGAATGTATACGGCAGCGCCACCACAAGTGGTATCGCATCGGTTTTGGGTGTTGTTTTATTTAGTGTTGAGTATCAAATTCGATCGCCGGGAATGCTCCGTCCTTTGCGATCCGGTTAAACACTTCGCTCATGCATCAGCGCATCCAGGAGGTGGTTGTTAACCGTTTAACTTGATTTCGATGAGAACATCATAAACCCGGTCTCACATAGTTAGCAATACGGCTTACTGCATTGTTCTTCGATAGAGGAAAAATATATCCAATTATGAGATCCGCACAGGTACGGCGTTTCGTTTGGCGGACAAATGTATGTCTATACAAACTGAATATAAATTCGAACGTTAAACGTGAAAGCAGCCCGCAAGGCTAACTCGTTGAACTTGGCTTGTCATGCGCTCTTCCGGCGATTGCTGCAAGCTTTGACGAAAAATTAGATATTATCTTTCGCCACGTTTGCGTAGTACGCCTGATACTGATGAACCTCGGATTCCCGCTCACAGTGCGTTCTTTCTTTACTATCGCGTGCAGCATAAGCCCGATCTTGCCATCGCTTCATCTCCGATACGTGATAGTCGACCTCCTTCTGAAGCTGCTTGCGACGCTCGTTTTGGCGCATCTCGAACAATCGAAGTTGTTCGACATCTACTGCATACTTTCGTAGCGTGATTCTGTCTTTCGCCGGATCCTTTGACTCTGTCTCGATTTCTTCTACTAGCTTATTTCGTTCGCCGATCAGAAATGCATCGTCGTGAAACTCTTTTGAATGAGTGAAGCTGAGCTTCAAAGAGTTCAGATAAGCAGCTTCTTCCTGTGCATCTTCCGCCATGCGTTTGGCTAAATCTGATTGTGCCTCGGCTTCGCGTTTTGCTTCCCACTCTTTTTGAACTCGCTCATACTCCTTTTCTAGTGGATGTTTTTGTCTATTCAGATGCGGAAATATTGCCTCGACGATGAACTGCGCGCCGAGAAAAAGTGTTGCCAAGCTTTTCCCGAAGAGCAGCATGATTTCTCCGAAGACGTGGAACTGTTCTTGCACTTCTTCAACCAATTTGTTTCTCGGTACTACTAGTGTGCGGCAACAGTGCGCACACAGGACTGGGTTGTGAACGTGATCGTGATCGTATCCAATGATGTTTGCTGTATTCATTGTTTGTCCTCAAAAGATCGCACGCACGCTCGCGCGAGTAAAACTCGCGCATAACCATATATAGGTGTGAGCTGTAGCGTGTACGAAGGTGTCGATTAACGACGGGGGGCGGTTTGAGCCGCACGAGAGACAATATATCTTCGAGTTTTGGCACTCTCTTGGCATCAAAAGATGAATTCGTGCGTAATTTACGTAGTGCAAAAACATCTAAAATGTTCGCATCTGCTAGATTGATAGCGGGTTTCCGAGATGTGCAAGGTTCTCATGAAGATCAAATGGCCTAGTTTAACTACCCAAATTTTTATTGGTCTCTTTGCCGGCATTGCCATAGGTTGGCTCTATCCCCATGTGGGATTGGCTATAGAGCCTGGTGCAGAGGTGTTCTTGCGCATGGTCAAGACGATCATCGCTCCTCTGATATTCGCGACGCTAGTTGTTGGTATCGCCGGTGGTGGTCACGTCAGTTCGGTTGGAAGACTGGGACTGAAGTGCATGATCTACTTTGAAGTGGTGACAACTTTTGCGCTTGCGATTGGTCTGCTGCTGGTCAACACTATCCAGCCAGGTGTAGGTGTCAATCTTACCTCTGGCAACGAAGCAGAGCTGGCGTCTCTAGCTGCTAAACAGCCAAACATCTCTGACATCGTTACACACATATTTCCCAGCAGCGTCATTGATTCAATGGCACGAGGCGATGTTCTTCAAATTGTTGTTTTCACAATGCTTTTTGCCGTTGCGGTTTCGGCCACCAAGGCGACCATGATCGTGCAATTTTGCGAACAACTGTCCACTGTCATGTTCAAGTACACAGGCTACGTTATGAAGTTCGCCCCTATCGGCGTTGCATGCGCAATGGCAGCCACTGTGGGGCATCATGGTGTCAGTGTGCTGATCTCCCTGGGGAAATTAGTCGGCACTCTTTATCTCGCTTTATTTGTCTTTATCGTGGTCATCCTTTTGCCGATTGCAATGATTGCGCGTATCCCAATTAAACGATTTGCACAAGCGGTCAAAGAACCGATGTTGATCGCATTTTCCACTACCAGCAGTGAGGCAGCGTTTCCTAAAGCGATGTTGAACATGGAGAGCATCGGCGTGCCTCGAGGCGTTGTCAGCTTCGTGCTTCCGCTAGGTTACACTTTCAATTTAGATGGAACGACCCTGTATCTTTCGCTCGCTTCGGTATTCGTTGCTCAAGCAGCGGGAGTAAGTTTGTCTATCCAGCAGCAAGTGTTGATGATGTTGACGTTGATGCTAACTAGCAAAGGCGTGGCTGCGGTTCCTCGCGCTTCGTTGGTGATTTTGGCTGGCACTCTTGCGTCTTTCAATCTTCCACTGTCAGGCATTGCGCTGATTCTTGGAGTGGATACGGTTATGGATATGGCTCGGACTTCGGTGAATGTGCTTGGCAATTGTCTGGCATCGGCAGTGGTGGCGCGCTGGGAAGGCATTTTCGTAGATGAGCCTGTCGCAATCGATGTCGAAGCTAATGCGGAATCCGAAGTGGGTGTTGCTTGATGCGTTTCTAGTAAGTCGTGCGGGGGAAGCCGCACGATGCGAGTTGCGTTAGTGACTGATCTGCTTCATAACACTGAGGTAGGCAGTGCTGGCTGCGCCTACACGCCAATCAGTTGGCGGCTGCCAGTATCCGTTCGCCTTGTTGAACTCGAGCACGGCTGGATCGAATTTACCGAGCTGATAGCCGCCTTCATCGGTCATGAATGTGTGTGCTGTCTTGACTGCGTTGAACTCATCTGGCTTGAACACGAATGCTCGGTGTTCGGCCATGCCTCTGTAGGCTGGGTCTTCGAAGTCGATGATGTTGTATTTGATATTCGTGTTAGGAGCATCAAGTCTGTCATAAAACTTCGATCTTCTGATCCGAGTGGCCAGTTCATCAGCTGCTATTCCGGCTTCTTTCGGGTGTTCCATCTCCAGCGTCATTGCCACCAGGTCTGGCCTTTCTGTTTTGATCGATTCAGCTACACGTTGAAGATGCAGCGAGCCGATTCCCTGCGATCTACTTGCTTCATTTGTGGCGATGAAGTCCAGCCCAGCGAATTTGGTTGCGCTTTCATCGTGGAGGGAAGTGAACGAAAATGCTCCCAGTTTGCCCTCTGAATCGCGGGTAGCGTGAACTAAAATTCTGCCTCTGTTGACCAGATCCGCCACTTCTTCAGTCGGCTGTCGTTCCGCCTTAGGGAACGATGCCTCGTACAGATTTATGACGTCTGGCTGCAGCTCCTTAGCACGTGTGGTTGTGAATTGTTCTGGGTGCTCCATGGTTCTTGGCAGTTCGTTCAACTTGATGGACGGTTTGAGATCGAATGCCGGCGTTTTGGGCATCAATTCTGGTGTGAGTCTGAACGCTGTGTAACCACCTGCGATACCGCCCAGACCCATGGCAGTGTAATCAACCAGGCCTGAGCCCAGATTGTCTGCCAAAACGTTTTTGTTGTGTGCAAGGCTGTTTGGATTGTTCCAAACGTCATACGCAGGGGCGCCGATTTTGAGTCCCCAATCAGCTACCGCCAAACCTATTCCAACTTTTCCTGCAAGAGGTATTGTCCGTTCTACAAGCGGCATCAAAGCCTTGCCTAACAGGGCGGGATTTTTGGTTAGCGCTGCGATTCCGGCTCCGACTACCGCCGCAGTGGCAATTTCATTCACGAGTTCGCCTTTATGGTTCTGAAATCGGTCTTGTACCGCATTCCACAAGTTGTCTTTTAAACTTGCGAACAGTTCGGCCTCGTTATTTAGATTGGTGCGAAAATCTGTTTTCTCCATACGATCTCCTGAATGATTTCTCTTCGTGTTTTAAAATTTTTCTGCCAATTTATCCGGTTTAGCGTGTCGCTGGCATGACAATGTGATTCTGGATTGTCTTTGTGGCGTGTATGTACCTTCGAGCACTCCGCTTGCGTAATTCCCGCAGCGAAACTCGATGACCAGTTTTGACTCCTTGCGTTTTGGTTTACGGAACTAGCATAGTGAGAACGTCTTGCAAGATTCTGGCGAAAATCTTGCGGATTTCTTGCTCGGCAGCTCACACTGAAGCCAATCAGGTTATGACGATAGATTCTGAAGATATCTAGCAATCGTTACGCCTCCGTGACGACGGTAGAGGCACGTGGCATGAATAATGTCGGGTGTTACTCTTCTAAGAAGAAGAATTTGGCGAGATTGAGCCGAGATTGAGACGAAATTGAGCCGCGAAAGTTGCACTAAATGCAGTGGCACTAGTGGTAGTGGTGCACTGCAAGCTTACTTTTTCTTCGTTGCTTTTTCTGAATCGGATAAGAGCTTCAATGCAAAATCGTGACTGTCCTTCATGTCGATCATTTGCATCGTCATTCCGCTTACTTGATTCTCGAGATCTGCAATTTTGGTCTTGAGCTGCTCGATTTCCAGCTTTGTTGCGGGTTGCATTCTGTGTGCGATGAATGCTTGAACTATGTCGTTGATTGGTCTCTTCAGCACCATTGCTAAGACTACTGCCCAAAAACCGGTGACTGCGATTATGCCTTCCACTAGTTCATCCTCGTGCGAGTTGAGTCATTATATACATCGATTTCGTCCCGCAATGGTTGAAAAATTCCTTATCCGCATAGACATGAGTTGGTTATGTATTGGTTATGTTTTGGTTCTTTATTGGTCTTATAAATGATTTTGGTGTTTGGGAATATAAAAATGTAAGAGACCTCAGTGAGGAATTCTGTTGGAAGGCACGTTAGCTGTCGTTGGATTTTGGCTTTTCATGATTGCTCTGGTCATGAAAAAGCCGCTAATGACTTTCATCGAAAAGCAGAAGGATGGCGGCGCGAGCAATGGTCAGATTGTTCAACGCCTGCAACAACTCGAACTTTTGTCGCAGAATATGGCGAAGGATCTATCCGAAATTCGGCAAATAATGCAAGCTCAATCGACCAATGACGAGCTTCTCAAACTGAAGGAAAACATCGAAAGAAGGGACGATGATCTCGATGAGCACGATGTAGAGCAATCAGAGAAGCTACTAATTGAAGCTACGCCAGCTGATCTGGGCGCTATCGTCGACAAGAACACGATTCGTTTAGAACGCACTCTTCCTGGGTCTGCAGACGCAGTTTGGAAGTATTTCTCGGATCCAAATCATCTTAGCGAATGGCTTGCTCAGGTTAATATCCAGCCCCATATCGGAGGGCGGATCGAGCTAAATTTCGATGCGAATCAAACAGTTGATAGAGTTGCGCGGATTCGTGGATTGGTAAGCCAGTTTCATCCCTCAGATTCGATTGCCTACTCTTGGATTGATAACCAAACTGCTTTACAGTCGCATGTTTCATTCGAGTTGACTGAGGATGAGGACGATACGAAACTCGTCCTCACTCACACTGGGTTGCCAGAGTCCAAATTAGCTGAGTTCCTGGCTGTCTGGCATGCGCGTCTTGATCTGTTGATTGCGCGATTGCGGAATTTAATTCCGTCTGACTTCAGTGCGACCGTGCAAAAGCTTCTGCCTATTTATTCAGCTATGGTAGTCACGGCAGTGGTTTCTGCCGCTCCGACTAGCGCCGCGGTTAGCCAGGAAAGTTATCACACCATGCAAACAGAACGTTCGCATCTGCTCACGAAGTATGACAATCACTGGCGAGACGCTGATGAATTGGAGAAGGAAATAGTACGCTTGAAGCATGACAATAGTTCATCTGCAGAGCAGGCAATCGATCGTCTCGATCAAAAACTTAAGAACGAATACAGAGATTTGCATCAAATCGAGCTGGATATTCGAGAGCTGGACAAGGCTTTGCTATAGTTGTCCAATCGCGACAGGTTGGCAGCATGGTTGATTGGATTCGAGATACAGTGTGGTGGCACGTCTACCCACTTGGCTTTTTTGGCGCTGAGAAAAATTCACTGCCTGCAGATGCAGCTCCTGTTGCCAGGTTGCGGTCGTTTGAACCGTGGTTGGACTATATTACCGATCTGGGTTGCAATGGCATCTTGCTGGCACCACTGTTTTCTTCTGACAGTCATGGATACGACACCACAGATTTTTACAATCTTGATTCGCGCTTAGGCACAAACGCTGACTTGATCTGGTTTATCGAACGCTGTCGGGAACGCAATTTCAGAGTTGTTTTTGATGGTGTGTTCAACCATGTTGGTAGGAGTTTCGGTCCGTTTCAAGATGTAAAACATCATCGTCAGGGTTCGCGTTTTGCTTCCTGGTTTCTTATCGATTGGAACAATGTGCACAACGAAGACGGCTTTTCTTACGCTAATTTCGAAGGGCATCATAGGCTCGTCAAGCTCAATCACCATAATCCAGAGGTGGTCGACTATGTCGTCAATGTGATGAATCACTGGTTGGGTTTTGGTATTGATGGATGGCGGCTGGATGCTGCATATGCGGTGCCATCCATTTTCTGGCAGCAAGTTTTGGATCGAGTGCGTCAGAAGTTTCCCGATGCTTGGATGCTCGGCGAGATTATTCATGGAGACTACAGTCATGCCGTCCGTCAGGGACATTTGGAGTCTGTCACTCAATACGAGCTATGGAAATCGATCTGGAGTGCTCTCAACGATCGTAATTTTTTTGAATTGTCGCACGCGCTCAATCGAAACAACGATTTCAACAATGTCTTCTTACCGAATGTTTTTCTTGGTAATCATGACGTAACTCGCATCGCCACTGAGTTGAAAGATGATCGTGACGTGGAGTTGGCTCTGGCAGTGCTTTGTACGATTCCAGGCACACCTTCAATTTATTACGGCGATGAGCAGTTGTGGAAAGCACGCAAAGAAAAGAGACCAGGCGGCGATGATGATATCCGCCCAGCTTTCCCGGCTAACCCACAGCAACTGCATGGAAATCCAGTTACCTATGAGCGTTATCGCCAGTTGCTCTGGTTGCGCCGAGACAATGCCTGGATTGCTTCTGCCCGGGTGAAGATGATCACCTTGACTAATCAGACGCTTGTGTACGAGTCCAAATTCGAGGCGAACAAATTTCTTGTGGCGCTGAACGTCAGCGACTCGGAGTTCATCGTGCACTCTTCCTCCGAGTTGTCGTTAATCGGAGGACGTGCCAACCACACTACAACTGGATGGGCTGTGCCTTCACACTGCTGGGCGATTCTGCGTTAGTTCCTAGTAATCAACTATAGCTTGATTGGGACAGTCCATCCTAACTGTCTGATTGCTTCAACTACAGCCATGCGACCACGCAAGCAATAGCTCATAACGATCATCGATTGATCCAGATTCAAGTGTCCATCTCGAATTGCTTCGCGTAGTGTTTCGGCGGCTTGAATCACTTGCTTCTCTTCTGCCTGATCAAAAACTTTGGTCTCATCAGAATCTCGTTCTTGCACCATCACATGCTGACGTTCGCTTAATGATACCAATTGCGATACCGGAACTCCGGTCAGCACGCCAGCAAGGCGCAGAAACTCGTCTTGCGTGATGTCACGTTGATGCTTCGTCTCAGGACTAGTCTCACGAGCAACGCACTTGTCAAAACTATCTTCAGCCTTGTGCATATGCGAAAGAGCGCGAATTGCAGCTTCCTTAGTCATGACTCTGCAGGCTACTAATTTTTGCAACTCCAACGCGGCGTTGAGCTTTTGCTCGCTAATCCAGTCGAAGTCCATGAGGATTTCGCCAACGCGTCGGTCGCCTTGAACCGACATCTCAAGAGCTGTTAACAAATCGCTGGTCGATATGATGCCGGATTCAACAAGCAGCTCGCCGATGCGCAATTCCGGTCCACGTTTTTGCGTTGAGGCGCGGGTAGATAGGTTATATTCGACCATCTTGATTCTGTCGCGCAACGAACAGAGCTGAGAAATAGCGTGCTCTCGGCTTAGCTGCCCATTGCGGATTTTAGTTTGGATGTCCAGGGTGCTGAGTAAAAGTGGCCGAGAAAGTGCATTCGTCAGCACAAGGACACGCCCCAGGGGAAGCATGCTTGATTGACTGGTGGCTAAAGCCTTTGTCAATTTAAGCTGGTCGACCAGCTTAGATGCCTGAAGCAACTCGCCAAGGGTGCTGCTTTTGACTTCGTTGTCCCGCGACCAGCGCACCTGCTTAAGGGCTGCGTGTAGGCTTACACCCTGATTTTTGACCACCTGAATAGCATTTACAATCTGGTCCTCCGAAGCCAACCCGTCTTTGAGCATTGACTGGGCTTGCACGGCCGTTCGCAAAATGCGGTCTGAAATTTCACCGGACATGACCAGAACGCTACCTACTGGTAAGTCGGTTGTCCGATTAAGTTGAAGCAGCTCTTCGAGCTGGTCGCCCTTAACCAGTTCCATTTTTTTAAGAAGCGGACCAATACGGAGGTCGGTCTGGACCTGCTGTTCCATGATGGATTTCCGTCGGATCGGAGATACACCAATTACATACCACAGCAGGAGAGGCTTATTATCCTTGTGCCACTTATTTTTAGGGGCTGTTTCGGGTTGTGATTTTTGCCGATATCGGAATAAATTCAGAGGCGAAATTTTTGCCGATATCGGAATAAATTCAGAGAGCGAAATTTTTGCCGATATCGGCAAAAATTTGCGACACCGATATCCTTGTATATAAAATTCTCGCCCATACTGCTCTCAGAAATCTTCTTTACTTATCATTGACATTGATTCGCCCCTGCCATATAACGGTGTTATGTCAATTTTGCTTTCGAATATTTCCGCGACCTCCAGCCTCGAGCTAACGCTACTAGGCGGACTACTACTGCGCGGACATATTTAGACAGAGCATCAACTTAAGACACTAATTCTCAAGGCTCTGTTTTTAACAGAGCCTTTTTGTTATCTCAACTCAAGGAAAGCAAACACAATGAAATCGGAACAACGGACCAAGGATCGTCACGTCAAAATCTTCGATACAACATTGAGAGATGGTCAGCAGTGCCCAGGAGCGGGCATGGACTTCGAACATAACCTTGAGTATGCACGCCTGGCTTGTGCGCTTCGTGTAGACGTTCTGGAGGCAGGTTTTCCTTCCGCAAGCAATATGGACTTCGAAATCGTGCGAACGATTTGCGAAGAAGTCGCCACGATGGAGTACAAGCCTGTTATTGCTGGACTTTGTCAGCTTCGTGAAGAGCAAGTGATTCGTACGATTGAGTCCTTGCAACCGCTTGTTGCTTTCGGAAAAGCGCGTTTACACACATATGTTCCTGTCGATCCTGAATTGATGCCTGCTTCGCTCGGCAAGCTTGCTGACGACAAAAACAGAATTATCGCCGACCTTTACAGACTGACTAAGATGGCAGTGGAAGCCGGAATGGAAGTGCAGTTCAGTCCAGAAGGCTATTCCCGTATGAAGGGCAATTTCGATTTCACAACTGAGTTGATTAGGGCTGCCATCCAGGCTGGTGCGACCGTCATCAATTGTCCAGATACTATCGGCGGAGCGTCAGTCTTCGAAGGCGAAGAATATTTCGTTCGCAAGATGGTTCAACACGAAGCGATCATGCGTTCGGAATTTCCCGACAACGATGTTACTTGGTCAGTTCACTGCCACAACGATTTTGGTTTGGCTGTGCAAAATTCCTTGAATGGAGTCGTCGATGGTCCAGCATCGCAAATTGAAGGCTGTATCAATGGGATCGGAGAACGGGCTGGCAACGCAGCTCTCGAGCAATGCATCATGATTGTTAAACACTTTAGCGAAGCATCAGGCAACGAAAATCCATATTTCACGACTGTAGCTACTGAGAAGTTGCAAGAGATCTCAGACTTTGTCAGTCAGCACATGTTGCCTCGTCAGCCGCACTGGCCAGTTAGTGGAGACAATGCCGCCAAGCACTCCTCTGGCGGACACACAAACGCAATTTTGAAGAATCCGATGGCTTATCAACCATTCGATCCAAAGGAAATCGGCAAGAATATTTCTTTCTTGTTTGGACCTCTGAGTGGAGGCAATCACGCCAAATCGATTATCGAAGACTTCGGGTATGTGTGTGAAGAGTCAGAGAAAGCCGAGATTGCGCAGCACATCAAAAATCAATTCCCATTACGTCGAAAGGGCATTACTGATGATGAACTGTTCGGTGCGTACGTAAAATATCGTCAACCGATGAATGTTGATTCCATTGAATATTCAAAGCAAACAGATCGATCGCAAGTTAAATTGCATGGACGATTCTTCGACGAGGTTGGCGTGATCGAGGAAGACAATGCCGGCCGAGATTCCGCGCTTGCAGCTGTTAAGAACGCGATTGAAAAACGTTTCGGTAAGTTCCAAATCCTCAGTCATCGAAGCCATTCAGACGGGGCAGGAATCGACGCTTGCAGTATCTCAGAGATTTACATTACTGATGAACATAATATGCAGTTCAAAGGTGATGGTTCAGACCACGACATTGAGATCTCTGCCATCAAGGCTTTAATTGATGCGGTTAACAGAGCGTACGTGCACAGGCACTTCTCTGCTAAGCCCCAGCCGGTGGGTGTTACGGGTGTCAAAGAAGCACAATCTAAGCCACTTTCAGTTGCTTAGTGTAACGAGCTTTTCTTTGAAATTTGGACAAGGGGTTGACGGATATTCGAGGTCAGCTATGCTAGTTGAATCGAGGCGATTTATCGCCGCCGTTCCATTCCTATCTTTTTGGATGTCGTGAACAACAACTCTATTCTAGTAGTCGGTATTAACGTCCTAGTGCTAATTATGCGCTATCGGTGCGGGCCGCCTGCTTAAGCAAGCAATGAACAATGCCCCGCACCTTACTCAGGTAGCGGGGCTTTTTTTTCAGGTGTTTTTTGAATTCGGAGATTTGGAGACAGCAATGCACAGCGACACAATAAAAAAGGGAATCAGTCGGGCTCCAGCTCGTGCCATGTTGAAGGCGACTGGATTGACCGATGAAGATTTGAAGAAGCCGCTTGTGGCAATTGCTAACACCTGGACTGAAGCCGGTCCCTGTAACTATGGATTGCGCGACCTGGCCGAAAAAGTGAAGGAAGGTGTGCGCAAAGCTGGTGGCACTCCCATCGAATTCAATACGATCGTCGTGTCTGATGGCATCTCCATGGGCACTGAGGGCATGAAAGCATCGCTCGTCTCCCGTGAGGTGATCGCCGATTCGATCGAATTGGCTGTGCGCGGACACATGTTTGATGCCGTCGTTGCCTTGACTGGATGCGATAAAACCACGCCGGGTGCGGCAATGGCATTGGCTCGATTGGACTTGCCATCTCTCGTTTTGTATGGCGGTTCGATCATGCCTGGCCATTTCCAAGGTAAGGATGTGACAATCCAGGAGGTTTTTGAAGGTGTTGGATCGTGCGCTGCCGGTTTGATGACCGAAGCTGATTTGACCGAATTGGAGAATCAAGCCTGTCCCGGAGCTGGTTCGTGCGGTGGTCAATTTACTGCTAACACCATGTCGGCAGCGATGGCGTTTCTTGGCTTGTCTCCCATGGGCGCCAACGATGTGCCTGCGCTCGATCCCCGTAAGCTTGATGAAGCGAAGCGCTGCGGCGAGCTCGTTATGAAGATCTATAACGAAGGTTTGAAACCAAGCCAGATCATTACTAGAAAATCTCTCGAAAATGCCATCACTTCAGTTATGGCCACAGGTGGATCAACGAACGCTGTGCTCCACCTTTTGGCGATTGCGCGTGAAGCAAACGTTCCTTTGACTCTCGATGAATTCGATGTCGTATCGCGCAAAACTCCCACTGTCGTTGACTTGAAGCCAGGTGGACGATTCGTTGCGCCCGATATGGAGCAGGCTGGTGGCATGAGACTGTTGGCCAAGCGCCTCATGGATGCCGGACTTTTGCGTGATGCACCAACCGTGACTGGTAGAAATCTTTTCGTTGAAGCTGCCGAGGCAGTGGAGACGCCGGGTCAGCAAGTAATCAGACCGATGGACAATCCGGTCAAACCATTTGGCGGAATTGTTATCTTGCGCGGATCGCTTTCACCGGAAGGCTGTGTGATGAAGATCTCCGGTCATGAAACGAAATATTTCCAAGGTCCAGCAAAAGTTTTCGATTCTGAAGAAGAAACTTTCGAGGGCTTGATGAAAGGCGACATCAAGGCTGGAGACGTCGTCGTAATCCGCTATGTAGGACCTAAGGGTGCTCCAGGCATGCCCGAGATGCTCCAGGTGACCGGCGCAATCGTCGGTGCTGGTTTGGGAGACAAAGTAGCTCTTATCACTGACGGGCGCTTCAGCGGCGCCTCTCATGGACTCGTCGTCGGACACATCGCTCCGGAAGCGGCAATTGGCGGACCAATCGCCATGATCGCAAACGGTGATGTTATTACGATTGACGTTGTCAATAGAACCCTTAATGTAGAAGGCAACATGCAGTCGCGTGCCACCGACTGGAAGGCTCCGGAGCCTCGATACAAAAGTGGTGTGTTTGCAAAGTATTGGCAAACAGTTTCATCTGCGGCACACGGGGCCGTCACTGGCAGCTTTCCCGACGAGCTCGCTGTAAAAGTCTGAGTCCACCGAGTAGTAAAAGTCCACAAAGTCGTAACCGAGCTGAACCGTTCACTAGAAGAGGAGAAAATGATGACGAAGATGTATTGGGAAGCCGATGCCAACGCAGACGCACTGAAGGGAAAGACCATCGCCGTGCTCGGCTATGGCAGTCAGGGTCGTGCTCATGCGATGAATCTGCGTGACAGCGGATGCGATGTTGTGCTTGGTCTTCGCAAAGACGGCAAGACCTGGAAGCAGGCACAAGAAGAAGACGGCTGGACTCCTAAGGAGCCGAAAGATGCTGTTGCTTCAGCCGACGTAGTCGTCATCCTGACACCCGATATGGCTCAGCCCGATCTGTACAACGAATTCGTTGCGCCGAATTTGAAAGATGGTGGCACGGTTTTGTTTGCACACGGATTCAACGTTCACTACAAACAAATCCAAGCCAAAGACACTGTCGACGTCGTCATGATTGCGCCAAAGGGTCCAGGCGGATTGGTGCGCAGAACTTATGAAGAAGGCTTCGGCGTTCCATGTTTGCTCGCCGTTCATCAAAATGCTAGCGGCAAAGCATTCGACACAGCACTTGCTTACGCCCACGCCTTAGGCGGCACCAAAGCTGGTGTCTTGGAAACAACCTTTGCTGAAGAGACCGAAACTGATTTGTTCGGTGAACAAGCAGTTCTCTGCGGCGGTGTGACTGAGTTGATCGCGGCTGGTTTCGACACTCTTGTCAAAGCTGGTTACAAGCCAGAAGTTGCCTACTTCGAGTGCTTGCATGAAGTGAAGCTGATTGTGGATCTGATCTACGAAGGTGGTTTCGCTCGCATGCATGAATTCGTCAGCGACACCGCTAAATACGGCGACCTGACCCGCGGTCCACGCGTTGTTAACGACGCCACTCGCAAGACTATGCAAACGATTCTGACTGAAATTCAAGACGGCACTTTCGCCAAAGAGTGGATCGCTGAAACGAAAGCAGGACAGAAGAACTACAAGCGCCTGCTGGAAGAAGACCTGAAACATCCGGTCGAAGAAGTCGGTAAGAAGCTGAGAGCCAATATGTCATGGCTGAACAAAGCGACTCCGAAGAAAGAATACAAACAGCTCGCAACTAGCGGAAAGGCAAAACAGTAAAAGATGAAAGGCGCCGATATCCTGATAAAAGCATTGGAAAGCGAAGGTGTTGATGTCATCTTCGGATACCCAGGCGGAGCAATCATGCCTGTCTACGATGCTCTTGTCGGCAGCAAACTGAAACATATCCTCGTTCGTCACGAGCAAGCTGCAGCACTGGCTGCGGATGGTTACGCGCGCGCGAGTGGTAACGTCGGTGTTTGCATGGCGACATCTGGTCCCGGCGCCACCAATCTTCTTACTGGTATCGCGAACGCACAGTTGGACTCTGTGCCCATGGTGGCAATCACTGGACAGGTGAGCACCACACTCATGGGCACGGATGCCTTCCAGGAAGTCGATATCTTCGGCATGTCGATGTCGGTCGTGAAGCACAACTTCATTGTGCGCAAGACTTCTGATATTGCAAAAACCATCCACGACGCTTTTGAATTAGCCCGTTCCGGCCGCCCAGGTCCAGTCCTTGTCGATTTACCCAAGGATGTCGTCTCGGCCGACCTGGAAGATGTGCAGTTCAAAACTAGCTCGAGCAAACCGATGCCGCGTCCTGAAGCAAAAGACTTGCACGTTGCCCACGATTTGATCTTGAACAGCGCCCAGCCGCTTATTTACGCAGGTGGTGGCATCCGTATCGCAGGTGCTTCCAAAGAGCTTACTGCTTTCGTCGACGCCACTGGCATTCCAGTTGTAACTACATTGCAGGGTCTCGGTGCAATCCCTGCCGATCATCCATTGAATTTGGGGATGCTTGGAATGCACGGAACGAAAGCAGCAAACTTCGCCGTTCAATCGTGTGACTTGCTTATCTGCATCGGCGCAAGATTCGATGACCGCGTCACAGGCAAGTTGGCTGAATTTGCACCGGGCGCCAAAGTTATCCACATGGACGCGGATCCAGCTGAAATCGGCAAGTTGCGCATGGTTCAGTGCGCCATCATGGGCGACATCAAAGTTGCGCTCAACTTCTTGCACGTTCGCCCAGAGATAGATTTCTGGGTGAAGCGCTGTATGTCGAATAAAGAAAAATACGCTTGGGACTACGACGCTCCAATGGAATCCGTTTATGCGCCCAAGTTTATAAAGGAGATGAGCGATCGCTCTCCTGAAAATACAATTGTCAGTTGTGATGTTGGTCAGCACCAGATGTGGGTTGCCCAACATTACGGCTTTAAGTCGCCGAATAACCACCTCACTAGTGGTGGACTTGGCACTATGGGCTTCGGTTTGCCAGCTGCCATCGGCGCTCAATACGCCAGTCCCGAATCATGCGTGGTGACAGTGTCTGGCGATGGCTCGATCATGATGAACATCCAGGAGTTGGCCACGCTCAAGCGTTACAACATTCCAGTCAAGATTGTTCTCTTTGACAACAAGGCACTGGGGATGGTGCGTCAATGGCAAGAGCTATTTTTCAATGAGAATTACAGCGAAGTCGACCTATCTGACAATCCAGATTTCGTCAAAGTCGCTGAAGCATTCGGTATTCCCTCATTCAGAGTGGAGCGAGCCGACGAAGTAAACGATGCGATCGACCGCATGTTCAACCACAAAGGACCAGTTCTGTTACACGTGCTAATCGATCCAAAAGAAAATGTATGGCCGCTAGTGCCACCCGGAAAGTCTAACGAGCAGATGATGGAGGCTAAAACCGTATGAAATTCACAGTAAGCATTCGCTTGACCAATACCGAGGGAGCACTTGAAAGATTGCTCGGGCGGCTAAGGCAGCGCGCTTTTGAAATTTCAAGCATGTCAGCGGAACGCACCGCCGATCGTGCTTACCTCGATGCTCGATTCACTATTGAAGGCACACGCGATGTCGAGCCAGTGATTAAGCAGTTGGCAAAATGCTATGAAGTTTTAAATCTCAAATTCCAGTACACCGAAGGGGGAGCGCAAAATGGTCAGTGGCAACACCACACAGAAAGAGAAGTTTGTCTTCCTGTATGACACGACCCTTCGTGACGGAATGCAGCGGAAAGGTTTGAGCCTTTCACTCGAAGACAAATTGAAGATCGCTTATTTGTTGGATAAGTTCGGCGTCTCCTACATTGAAGGTGGCTGGCCGGGCTCGAATCCAAAAGACATGGAGTTTTTCAAGCGACTTGGAAAGAATCCACCGAAGAACGCTACCGTAGTAGCCTTTGGCAGCACACGTCGAGTCGGCATCAAAGCAGAAGATGATTTCAATCTTCGCGCTTTGCTTGAAGCTGACACCAAAGCCGTGGCACTGGTCGGCAAGTCGTCCACACTGCACGTCACTGAAGTCCTGGGCACAAGTCTTGATGAAAACTTGAAGATGATCGCAGAGAGCATTGCCTTCATGAAGAAGCACGGCAAGGAAGTAATTTTCGATGCCGAGCATTTTTTCGATGGTTTCAAAGCCAATCCAGAGTACGCACTGAAGACTGTCGAAACTGCCTCTAAGGCGGGAGCTGATTGGGTAGTTTTGTGCGACACCAACGGCGGTTCGCTACCAGGTTGGGTGGCTGAAGTTGTCGGTCGAGTCTGTTCCGAAGTAACCGATCGGGTCGGAGTTCACGTTCATAACGACGGTGAACTGGCTGTTGCTAATTCGCTTGCAGCAGTCCAAGCTGGCGCTCGACATGTTCAGGGCACTGTTAACGGATACGGTGAGCGTTGCGGCAATGCGAATTTGGTTTCGATCGTGCCCAACTTGCAGTTGAAGATGGGCTTCGATTGTGTGCCATCAGGCAGCATCAAACTTTTGACAGAATTGTCGCGAACGATTAGTGAAATCGCGAATTTGAACCCAGACACGCATGCACCATATGTGGGGGCGTCAGCTTTTGCGCACAAGGGTGGATTGCATGTGGCCGCTGTCGAGAAATTGACGTCTTCCTACGAACACATTGATCCATCAGCTGTCGGAAATACCCGCCAGATCGTTGTTTCAGAGCTTTCTGGACGAGGCAATATCCGCATGCTGGCGACGGATCTTGGCGTTCGCATCAGTGGAAGTGAAGCGAATGTACTCGAGCAAGTCAAAGATATGGAAGGTAAAGGTTATCAATTCGAAGATGCTGAAGGCACAGTCGAGCTGATGATGCGTCGTTGCGCACCCGGCTACAAAGCACCTTTCGAGAAAATCGACATGATGGTTGTTGTATCCGACCGTGTGCACACTGGCATGACCGCCGAAGCTGTCGTCAAGCTGCGCATGAACGGAGAAGTCGTGCACACCGCTGCCGAAGGCGGTGGACCGGTGCATGCGCTGGACCAGGCACTGCGTAAAGCACTGTTGCCATCCTATCCACAGCTCAAAGAAGTGCGATTGGCTGACTATAAGGTAAGAATTCTCGATCCCGATCAGGCGACAGATGCCACCACTCGTGTGGTCATCGAAGCGGCGTGCGGAGAAGAGCGTTGGTCAACAGTTGGATGTTCGCAAAACATCATCGAAGCTAGTTGCCAGGCTCTAATGGACACCCTCGAGCTATTCCTTCTTCGTCAAGAAGAGCGTGATGGTGCTGCGAGTGCAAACGATAAAGAATGGCAGGAGGTTGTAGCGTAAATGGCTGGACAAGCACAAGGTGGATCACAAATCAAGGCGGACTCTAAGAAGTCCTCTGTCAAAGAAGCTCGCAGTATCGTTGAGAAAATCTGGGATTCGCATGTCGTCACTCAGTTGGATGGGCATCCGGCAATTTTTGCAATCGACTTGATGCTGATTCATGAAGTGACTTCGGCGCAAGCGTTTCAGACTTTAGATGCTAAGGGACTGAAAGTATTCGACCCAAAGCGCTTGCTTGGCACTATCGATCACAGCATTCCGACTAGAAAAAATCGTTGGGAAATCTATGACGAATCCGCAAAGGCTCAAGTCGAGGCGTTGAGAAAAAATTGTAAAAATCACGGCATTCCTTTTTTGGATTTCGATAAGGGACAGGGGATTGTTCACGTTGTCGGCCCAGAGCTTGGTATCACACAGCCTGGAATGACGATTGTCTGCGGCGATTCGCATACGTCTACTCATGGTGCATTTGGAGCACTGGCGTTTGGAATAGGCACGTCAGAAGTCGGACACGTGCTTGCCACTGGTTGTCTTTTGCAGCAAAAGCCCAAATCGATGCGAGTCGAGTTCAAGGGCAAAGCTGGCAAAGGTGTTTACGCGAAAGATATCATCTTGCGCCTGATCGCCGAGATCGGTGTGGGTGGAGCGACCGGTCATGTGATCGAGTATGTCGGGGATGCTATCCGCGCCATGACGATGGAAGAGCGCATGACTGTTTGCAACATGAGCATCGAATGTGGTGCCCGGGCAGGATTGATTGCACCTGACCAGGTGACCTTCGATTATCTCAACGGCAAACAACATGCTCCAAAGGGCAAAGCTTGGGATGAGGCAGTAGCTCACTGGAAGACTTTTGTTAGTGATGAGGGAGCGCATTTCGATCGCCAAATTGAAATCGATCTTTCTGCTTTGAAGCCTATGGTCACCTGGGGGACAAATCCGGGACAGGGCGTGCAAATCAATCAGCCAATTCCGGCAGTCAAATCTTTGCCTGACCAAGAGCAAGGTGTGGCGATTCGTGCTCTCGAGTACACGGGACTTTCGGAAGGTTCAACCATGGAAGGAACGCCGATCGATTGGGCTTTTGTCGGCTCATGTACAAACGGACGAATTGAAGATCTTCGAGTTGCGGCTTCAATCTTGAAAGGCAAGAAAGTCAAAGACACCGTCACATTCTATGTGGTGCCTGGCTCTGAAGCGGTAATGGAACAAGCCCAGAAAGAGGGATTGCCAGAGATTTTCGAGGCAGCAGGTGCGCAGTTCAGAATGCCAGGATGTTCGATGTGCCTGGCTATGAATGACGACAAAGTTCCGGAAGGAAAACGTTGCATCAGTTCGTCGAATCGAAATTTCGTCGGACGTCAGGGACCCGGAAGCATCACCCATCTGGCTTCACCGGCAACGGTTGCGGCCAGCGCGATTGAGGGACGGATTGCTTCTGCAGAGAGTTACCTGTAGTTGATCGGATCTGTATACGATTGTCAGGCGACTGACGACCAAAGTTAGATCTGATAGACGACCGAAGTGTCAGATGACCTGAACAATTTTGACTAACACGTATTGCAAGAAGGGTTGGAGAACAAGATGGAAAAGTTTGAAAAACTGAAATCAAAAGTGATACCGCTTCCAATGACGGATGTGGACACCGATTTGATTATTCCTGCTCAATTTCTTACGAGCATAAGCCGGGAAGGATACGGTCAAAATTTGTTTCGCAGATTGCGTGACAATGATCCGAATTTTCCATTCAACTTGGAACGATTTAAAAATGCGGCGATATTAGTTGCCGGCGAAAATTTTGGTTGCGGATCCTCACGCGAACATGCTGTTTGGGCTCTGGCTGGCGCCGGCATTAAGGTTGTAATCGCTCCTTCTTTTGCTGATATTTTCTTCAGCAATAGCGCTAAAAACGGACTTGTGCTGGTCACTCTTCCGGCTGCGCAAGTCGAGAGGATGTTGGTGGAGGCGCAAGCTGGAGAGTTCGAAGTGACAGTCGATCTGGAGTCTCAAAGCGTGACACTGCCAAGCGGAGAGACGTTTAAGTTCGAATTCGATCAGTTCCGCAAACATTGCATTTTGAACGGGCTTGACGATATTGATTACATCCTTTCGTTTAAGGAAAAAGTTGCCGAATTTCGGGCTGGTCAACCGACCGCGGTCAATTGTGTGCAGGGAGAGAAATAGTGATGAAAAAACGGATCGCAGTTTTGCCCGGCGATGGCATTGGCGAAGAAGTAATGGCACAAGCCTTGCGTGTTTTGGAAGCTGTGGAGGGTCGCTTCGAACATGAGTTCGAAAAAGTTCATGGCTTGGTTGGTGGTGCCGCGTTCGATAAATATGGCAGCCATATGCCAAATGAAACTTTGGACCAGGCGTACAACTGCGATGCCATCTTGTTTGGCTCTGTGGGGGGTCCGGTGGCAGACATGAATCTGCCCAAGTGGAAAAATTGCGAAGCGAATTCTATTTTGAATCTGCGCAAAACTTTTAAGTTTAATGCGAACTTTCGACCCGTCAAGATCTTTCCTGAGCTGAAAGATATCTCTCCGTTGCGCGCCGAAGTGATTCAGAAAGGCGTGGACATGGTGTTTGTGAGAGAGCTGCTTGGTGACTGTTATTTCGGTGAGCACAAGCAATATACCGAAAACGGAAAGCGTTATGGCACAGACCAAATAATCTACGACGAAGAACAAGTCGCTTCGATTGCGCACGTTGCATTCAAAGCTGCGAGAATTCGTCGTCACAAAGTCACTTCTGTTGATAAGGCTAACGTCTTAGATTCATCGAAACTGTGGCGTGCAGTCGTTACTGAAGTCTCCAAAGAATACAGCGATGTTCAACTCGAGCACATGTTGGTTGATAACTGCGCAATGCAGATCATTCGTGATCCATCACAATTCGATGTGGTGGTGACAACGAATATGTTCGGTGACATTCTGTCAGATGCCGCGGCCGTTTTGCCTGGCTCCTTGGGGTTGTTAGCGTCAGCCAGTTTAAACAAAGATGGGTTCGGGTTGTATGAACCACCAGGTGGATCCGCTCAAGATATCGCCGGCACCGGAGTTGCCAATCCTGTCGCTCAAATTCTTTCTGTGGCGATGATGTTGCGCTATTCATTCGCGCTCGAGAGCGAAGCGACTGCGATAGAAAATGCAGTATCTGGTGCGTTAAGCGCTGGCTGCAGAACGAGAGACATATTCTCAAAATCGAATTCGTCTGAAAATCCAACCAAGCTAGTCAATTGCGAAGAGATGACAGATGAGGTTTTGTCCTACTTAAAGCGTCCAGCACTTGTATGAGCGGAGAGAAGAAGTGAGCAACGAATCGACTAACACACAGAACGGCATTGCCTACATGCAAGGCAAGTATATGCCGCTCGCCGAAGCGAATGTGAACATCATGACGCACTCATTCATGTACGGAACAGCCGTATTCGAAGGCATTCGCGGTTACTGGAATTCAGAGCACGAACAGATGTATTTGTTCAGATTGCGTGAGCACTACGAACGCATGATAGATAGTATGAAAATCATGCATCTGGAAACCGAGTTGAGTGTCGATGAGTTGTGTGAAGTGACGGTTGAACTGTTGCGTCAAAACAATCCCAGTGGTGACATGTATGTGCGACCGAGTGCTTACAAATGTGGTCAACGGGTAGGTCCTGGATTGGAAAGTAATCCCACCGATATTTGCATATTTACCGTTCCTTTCGGCAACTATTTCAAAGCTCAAGAAGGTCTAAAGGTAATGGTTTCGAGCTGGAGGCGCATTGAAGACAATGCTATTCCAGCACGCGCCAAAATTGTTGGTGCATACGTGAATACGGCGCTTGCTAAAACAGATGCGGCGCTCGCTGGTTACGACGATTGCATCATGCTTTCGGAAAACGGACACGTGTCGGAAGGCAGTGCCATGAACATTTTCATGGTAAAGAATGGTCAATTAATCACAACTTCAACGAGTGAAAATATTCTCGAAGGCATCACGCGTGGTACCATAATTGAAATCGCAGAGAAAGAGCTCGGTCTCAAAACTCTGTGTCGATCGATCGATAGAAGTGAACTCTATACTGCCGACGAATTATTTTTCACTGGCACAGGCGCACAAATTGCTCCTTGTATTGAGGTAGATCGACGGGTTATAGGCAATGGAAAAGCCGGACCTCTATCTTTAAAGATTCAGGACGTTTATTTGGACATTTGCCGGGGAGTAAATCAGAAGTATGCAAATTGGCTGACGCCGATTTACCCAAACAAAAAGGGCGGATCATTGGCTCAGGCTCAGGCAACTCCCAAACATGCGTTAGGTGCTGTATCTAACAATTAATCGGTTCAGACAAGAGGTGGCGTGTATGTACAAACAGCAAGCTGAAGGTTATTCCCAGTCCTCACGCGAAACTTCGCGTGTCAACACTCATGGCGACCTATACAGGAAGAATGAGCTAGGGCAGATTACCTCATTCAGCTATGCCGACAGCGACATTCTGTTCACCTTTGGCTACGACAACGACGGGCAGCTGTCTGACATCAACAGCTCTACAGGCTGGAGTTGGACCAAGGTGCGAACACCGGGCTTTGAGGGATGGGTCGTGCGTAATTACTTCGAGCGCTGGTTCGTCTCAGAAGATGAGTGCGACGCCGTCCACGTTACCGAATTCGGTGTGAAAGCGACTGGCAGGCAGGCTGACAAAATGGATTTGCCAGAGCGTCCGTAGCGATTTAATCATTAAATGCTTTGAGAGACATTTCGGTGTCTCTCTTTTGTTTTTGAGAATTTCTGGAGGTTGTTTTTTTGCCGATATCGGAAGAAATTTGAGGCTGAATTTTTGCCGATATCGGAGAAATTTGAACCGAATTTTTGCCGATATCGGAAAAAATCAATGGTTCAAATCATGCCGCCGATTAAATGTATAGTCGGCTCGCCACTTCTCAGCGTCCTTTTGACTCTGCGTTCGGGTGTTGTTTCTCTGCAATTCTTGCTGTCTGGCTCTATCCTGCCGCTCTCGCTCCGCATCTTGATGTTGCTTCGATGCCTTTTCGGCTGCAGTTGGTGCTATGTTGACTTGGAAGGTGTCTAAAAACTCCTTGGCATTAGGGGAGTTGAGCCAGTCCTTCTTTCCTGCCAGACCCACGATGTAGATGAAATTCTGGACAATATAAATTCTAAATCGCGCGCTTTGACCGGCTTTGTTTGCGAGCTCTGGCATTTCCAACTGGCATCCAGGGAAGCCCTGCAAACTCGATGGATATTGTCGTGTGTGCAGACCTTTTAGTGAATTGACCACACTTTGGGACATGTTATCGAGTAATTGACTGGTTTTCAAATTTGGTGGTGGCTCAGGTAGTATCACGTAGGAGACGTTAAAAGTTCCCTCTGGCACTGCATAAAGGTAATCAACCATGCGCATTCCGGACTGGTCGGTATATTTGACTTGAGGCGAACCGGGAAGCATAACTTTGAATCGACCCTCAGGATAAGTGTATTTATCCATGGGAGTCCCCGCAGCTCCTTCGCTTTTTCGATTTGAATCAGTTGCAGCTATCGGGTTTATCTCTTTTGAGATGTTTTTCTGCTGATCGTCTTTGGTTGTTTCGAGTCCTGGACTATTGCTGCTGAGACCTTGCAAACTCGATAGTCGCGTGTCTGCACTTTGAGTAATCTCCGCTGGTGGCGTTGGGTCTTTCGCGTCTGGAACCATCGGAGTTTGTGTCACTGGCGTCACAGCAGGCACTGGTACTGGCATTAGAGAAGGATTGGTTGTTCTGTCTTGTGAATCAGCAGATGGAACAGAATCTGTTGAATCTGCGGGATGATCGTAACTAGCAATTATCTTTTTAAATGAATCCATGAAATCTAACGGAGTGATTGGTTGGAACACTAAGCGAGTTGACAACCAAGTCTTATCTGATGCTGAATACGGTGCCATCAACAGCACGCTGTGCACAGTTTCTGGACGCTCTAGAAATCCTACAATTCTGTCACTCGGGCCACCTGATTTTAATTCGACGTCTCCGAGGATTCCGTCGAGTTCTGGTGACAAGACCTCTCGTCGATTGTACGGATGCATTCGCTCATGGACTTTGTATTCAAAATGCAGTGAATTGCCAGTGGTCGTTATTTTTGCTCTTGGAAAATATTCTGCGACCAGTTTTGAAATTGACTTTAGTACCTTTTGCGCTTCTTCATTCGAGGCTTGATTGCCATTCTGTGCGTTTTGAGCAGTAGCGCTGGCGTCAGGAGCTGCAATAGTAGACAAGCTACCGCCTACTGACGAGACCAATATAAGTGCGCCAGAAAGAATGCGAAGTTTGAGTGAAAGACTAGATGAGCTGCCTGGAATCACGTAATTCTTGGGACCATTTTTGGAGGTTGTATCGATGTACAAGTTTTGAACTGCGCTTGCGGGCACTGCTTTATTGGGGCAACACTCCTGCTAGTTTAGATTTTTACCGATATCGGCAAAAATTGCGAGCTTCAATCCCCCTTTCTATTCAATGCATGTCAAGCGGGCGCCTCACTTCGCCCATATAAAATTGGAAATCAGCGTAAATTCCACATTGTTAGATGGTCGCTGTAGGGCTATCGTGAGTTGTCGATATCTCTCTCGGGTCAGAATATGAGTAGTTCGGTAAAGTCGGCAATCATCCTTTCAGTCGTCTGTTTGATTGAATTTACGAGCCCGGTATTGGCGCAAGTATCTAGCACTGTCGATGCTCTGGATGAGCTGAGCAGCACTCACTCCAAGATTGTGGATGTGGATATTGTCACGAATTCTCCGACACTACAAAGTCAGTCGCTTTTCCAGCAGCCACAAACCGCGCCTTATAGCAGTTCGTGGACTACGTCTGGAGCGGTTCAATCTGCACCATTGCCTCAGCAAAGCGGCATGGTTCAGCAAAGCAATTTTTCTTCTAACTTAAGTCAATATGCAACAGGACAGTACCCATCATCCGCACCAGGTGCATCATCAGGCGCTAACAGTGCCACGGTCACACAGAGTGTGCCTAATCAACCAATTCAGGTTGATTCTCAAACCGTTGGACGGGTTGTAGGCGTGGCAGGTACTGCTCTCTTGTTAGGCGCCTTTTTGAAGAACGGTGGCGTCGGTGGAATGATGAATACCTTTGGATTAGACAACCGGTTTCACAGTCGCGGATCCTCACTCGCTCCTTACTAGGTTGAGCAAAGTTTCGCCTTTTTAGATTCGAACTTAAGCGGTTCGTTTTTGTGTCTCGTCTTGTTTGATTCGAAGTTGAGCTGTTTGTCGAATCAACCTCTACGCCGTCAAAACCAAATCGTTTGAACAATGTTCATGCAGTCTGAATTCGCGATGCAATAGTGCTGTAGCGTGATTAGCCGCTGAAAGTGGTATCAAGCATGAGATGCGTGATTCGCCGCAATACAATAGCTTCACGTATAGGCTATGGTCCTCCAGAACGCTCAGGATCTGGGCCGAGGTTTGATGAGAGTTTCCTAGACCAGAGCCAATAACACTAACCTTTGCCACTTCCGTATCAACTACAAGCTCTTTTGCTGCGCATGAAGTTTTCAGCTCCTCCAGGCTCAGCAAGGCGCAATCGACGTCTTCATATTTGATTGCCAGGCTCACACATTTGGTGCGTGTGGCGAAATCTATACTTTGTGAGACCATATCTACAGATACGTTCTGTTTACTGAGGCAGTCCAGCGTGGTGCCGATGAATGGGAAGTCGAGCGGCACTCCGACAAATGTCACGTGAGCTTGGTTTCCGTCGACTGCAATGCCGCTCACTTTGCGAATTCTTTCCACTTTTGTCTCTCCATTGATAATTGTGCCAGTGTGATTTGGTTTGAAAGTGTTGCGCACCCTCACTTGCAGGTTGTATTCCTTTGCTAGTTCGACCGCCCGTGGATGCAGCACTTGTGCGCCCACTCTTGCTAATTCAAGTACTTCGTCGTAGCAAATCGATGGCAGAATTTGCGCCTCAGGAATTTTGTTAGGGTCTGTAGTGAAGATGCCGTCAACATCGGTGTAGATGTCGCAGGTATCGGCTTCGCAGGCGGCAGCCAAGGCAACGGCAGTGGTGTCAGAGCCACCACGACCGAGTGTTGTTATCTCACCTGATTCGCTCAATCCTTGAAAGCCTGCGACCACGATTACGTCGTGTTCTTGCAAGGCGTTTTTCAAGGTCTCTCTGCAGACATCGAGGATTCTGGCGGTGCTGTGCGAGTCATCTGTGGTGATGCCAATTTGAGAGCCAGTATATGACTTCGCATTGATTCCTTTTTCTTGCAAAGTCAGTGCGAGCAAAGCTATTGAAACTTGTTCACCTGTCGCAAGCAGAAGGTCTAGTTCGCGCTTGTTCGGGATTGTCGCACACTGCTTGGCCAGGTTATACAGATGGTCTGTGGTATCACCCATCGCTGATACCACGACCACACATTTTTTGCTATCGCATTGCGCGATAACGTCAGCTACATGATGGATTCGACTGATATTTTTGACAGAGGTTCCGCCAAATTTGAGTACAGAAATGCTCACAATAATTTCCTTCTATTTAGCCGCAGCAGCAAGTGCTGGCAAAGGTTTCGACTCTTTAACTTTCGGAAGAACACGCTCCAGATCGGCGATTAAATCTGCGGCTTCTTCGATGCCTGTAGACACTCGAATCAGACCGTCGACGATGCCGCAGTGTTCACGCACTTCTTTTGGAATTGGCTTGTGGGTCATGGTGGCAGGATGGCAAATAAGTGATTTAACACCACCAAGGCTCTCCGCCAGTTGGAAAAGTTTGGTGTTGTTCACGACGTCTTTGGCTGCTTCTAGTCCGCCTTTGACAACGAACGACACCATGCCGCCGAATCCTGTCATTTGTGATTTAGCCAAATCGAACTGTGGATGGCTAGGTAGTCCCGGATAGTGAACAGCTTCAACGGCTGGATGCTTTTCCAAATATTCTGCAATTGCACGAGCGTTCTTTTCATGTTCTCTCATGCGCAAGGCTAGCGTTTTAAGTCCTCTGAGAATTAAAAAGCAATCGAAAGGACCAGGGACGGCACCGACTGCGTTGTTGTGGAATTGCAATTGTTCGTAGAGTTTTTCGTCTGAGCAAACTATCGCTCCGCCGATAACATCACTGTGACCATTGAGGTACTTGGTGGTGCTGTGCACGACGATATCAGCGCCCAGAGAAAGCGGCTTTTGGAAATATGGTGTGGCAAAAGTATTGTCGACGACAAGAATTAAATCGTTTGCTTTGGTGATTTTGCTGATTGCTCGCAAATCAGCCAATCGCAAAAGTGGGTTAGTTGGTGTTTCAAGCCAAACCAGCTTTGTATCGGGAGTAATTGCTTGTTCGATTTCTTCAGTGTTGCGAGCATTGACGTAAGTGAATTTCAAATTGTATTTGGTTAGCACCTGTTCAAAGAGGCGATATACGCCACCATAAACATCCTCTCCCACGACGACGTGGTCACCTGCTTTGAGCAAGTTCGTCACGGTATACGCCGCAGCCAGCCCCGATGCGCAAGCGAGCCCATATTTACCACCTTCCAGAGCAGCCAGACACTCTTCGAGCGCAGTTCTAGTCGGATTGTGAGTACGTGCATACTGATAGCCTTTGTTTACTCCCAATTCGTCCAAGACGAAAGTTGCTGTTTGGAAGATTGGCGTGACCAAGGCACCGGTTGATGGATCGGCTTCTTGCCCGGCATGGATTGCCAGGGTCGAGAAACTCAGATGGTTCTCGGTTGTACAGTTTTTGTATTCGCTCATGGTTTTTCTCCTAATAGAAAAACCCCCCTTCTCGCAGGGAGAAGGAGGGTTGAAACACTTTAACGGTCTGTTAGCTACTGCTTAAACCTGTGTGACAACGCCGCCCTCCCCCAGGAGAGCATCATCATTGTCATAGTCATGGCGCGGTTTTGCATGTGGTCCATTATGAACGAACAATCGCCAATGTCAATTTGACGAACAGTTGATGTTAAGCGAATCGTGGTCTGACGCTACTGGATTGGCCGAAACTTAATCAGGGTTTGCCATTTGCTTGCTGTTCTGTGTTTACACTTTCTCAAATTACAATCCACTATATGCCTCCAACTTGCCTCGGGTTTGTTGTGTTTTTTCTCAAGATCACCTGGAAATTTTATTGAACGTGCATGGTGCAGGCGATGTCAGCCTCGGATCTGTCGTCTTAAGCGCAATTATGACCCTAGAGTAATTGAATCTATTGAAACGCGAAGGTGTAGCTAGAGCGAATATCAAATCAGGCGATTTGGCATAGAAGCACCACCGGTGGTGATACGTATTCGATTAAGTCTTGAGTCGAAATTGGTTTGGAATTTGCGCATGCTTTCAATAAATTCTGAACAGTCCATGTAGACCGGTCGAGAAGACACCAGCAAGTGGCAAGGTAGATCTGCAAATACTTTCGACTAACACCCTTGAAGCACTTTCTAATAAGTCGCAAGTTTTTTCTGATGAATCTATTTAACTGTTTGCTCGAACTAGTCACTGTCGGTTTGGCTATTTGCTTCAATCTAACATAGCTCGTTCCTTCCGACTTTTGGATCAACAGTTCGATTTCGAGCATTGTCAACGCTGCAGTTAGCTGACCGGGTTTCAATCCGCTCTTAAGTTCGAGTTCTGATACGGAGATGGGTTGGTCTTGAAACAAGCTATACACAGTCTTCTCGTCATCACCGAGAGTATCGAGTACAGCCTGTTCGTTACTTCTTTGTGTATGGAGTTGTTTTTCAACCTCGTCAAATTCAGCGTGAGTGTGATTCTTAGCTGGAGACTCTGTACTTCGCCTTATGACGCACGGTGCAAATTCAGATGACAGCGTACCAACACAAGCCTGGGCCATCAATTCAATCAGAACAGAAGAAACCCTTTTTATCACATGCTGTGCGGATGAAACGGCGATTGTAGCCGCGCGTGCTAATTCAGCGCCATTAAATATGATACCACTGCCCATTGCTATTATCGCTACTAAGTAGATGCGGGGCTTCTTCACTGCATTAAAGAACGTCTTTGCAGTTATCCAAGTCTTACGATTGCATTGTAGGCAGAGAGCATCTCTGCGTCCAACTTTGATCTCAACTCTCTTTGACTGACAACGGTTGCATTTGACGACGATATGTTTTATCAATTCGTCGAAACAATCTTGGTCGGTTGGAAACCGCGTCAAAGTGTATTCCATCACGGATTCTAGAGAATTAAAAGTAGCGGTTGTGAACGGCAAATTTTTCATTCCTCTAAAACTTATTACGTGTTTTCGAGGAAAAAAGTTCAAATTATGATTTGGGCAAAATTCATCCGTTTTATTTGTCCGTAACCATTTTCGCTTGCCTAAAACTCGCTCTTAATCAAAGAGACAGCAATTTTTCTATCGCGAGGTCCATCAAGTTCTATCAGTATGATGCGCTGCCACGTACCGAGTACTAGTTGCCCGTCTGTCACCGGTACAAATACCCCGGGACCGATTACTGACGAAAGAATGTGATCAGGAACGTGTGCTGGGTTGTGCGGATGTCTGTAATTGAGTTTCGGAACCATGTGTTCGAATGCGTCCAGCATATCGAGGTCAGTTCCCGGATCTAGATCTGCTGTAGTAACCGCCGCCGTCGTATGCAACGTGAAAACATGGCACAGTCCATGTTCAACTGTGCTCGCTTTGCTAACTAATTTCTGCACACGGTCCGTTATGTCGAGAATATTTTTCTTTTTCTTAGTCGAAATCGTCTCTATTACTGCCATGAGTTCCTCATTACGAAGTCATTTCGATGGTTCAAAAAGGATGAACTTTTACCGATATCGGCAAAAATTTGGGCTGTTTTTTTGCCGATATCGGTAAAAAACAACTCGACCAAATGAACTGATTAAGAATAGCTGCCGTTGATGAATTTGCACCTCAGCAGCTGGCAATATTTGGCTAAACCGAGGTTGTCAGTGGTACAACGTAATTAGGACATATTGCAAGGCTACCGATGAGAAAGGCATACAAACAGTTTACTAAGGTCCTCTGTATAGGGCTCATAACCGTCGGAGCGTTACCCGCTAACGCGATTGTTCGCCTGGGCGACTTGGGACCACTAGAATTAAAGTTTTTCGCTCATCAGTACGATCGTGAGACTCCAGCCGAGCGCTTAGACCGCCTCGAAAAGCTTGTTTTTGGCGGTGTGCAAACAGGTTCTATTGAAGAGCGTGTAGCGAAGATATCTCAGACAGTTCAGACCTCTACACCTGAAAAGCCTGTGACGGCAAACTCAAGCAAGAAGGAGCACACCGTCACGACTAGTTCACCTCAATCAAACCAATCAAACTCTCAACCTGACCTCGGTACTGCAAATTATCCTCGTGTTTCTGAGTTGGAGCGGTCATTGCTTGGCAGAACTTACGTTGGTGAACCTGTTCGCCAACGCCTAGGCAGATTAGAAACCAAGGCTTATGGCGCACCATCGCGCGTTGAAGACCTAGCTGTCCGAGTAGACAAGCTCACTTCATATGCGGGCGTCTACGGAATGCAGCCCGGTGACTCCATGGGTGGGACTTCAGAAAGCCTTCATGGATTGGCGGGATTTGACTCGACTTCCCAGACACGCTCGGTCGGCATGCTCGAGAGAGTCTCGGCAATGGAAGTAAAAGTTTTTGGTCATGAAAATTCGAATCGAGCCCTGGTGCGGCGCATCAAAGACCTCGAAAGCAGTGTGTTAGGTTCTGTTGCTGACAATCCCAATGAAGATATGACTACTCGAGTCAATCAACTTTGGGCAAAGATAAAGCCAGCAAGTGGAGGAGCATCATCGGGCGGCTCATCACCTTCTTCTCAGTCCGCTCAATCAACTCCGACACTACAGCCATTCTCGTCACCGAGTTACGCAGGGCAACAATACAACGGATATCAGGCTTCGCCATACATGGCAAACAATCCATCGTCGAGCAGCCAGTATGGAAGCACACAAAGCAAACACAAAAATAAGGGGCAGCACAGTTCTTTCCTCGGCAAGATCGGAAAAGTAGTTGCCTTCGCAGGCACGGCAGCCGTAGGCGCCGGAGGATTGGCAGTGGGTGCCATGGGGTCCATGGGGTCCATGGGGTCCATGAACATGGGCTACTACGGCATGGGTATGGGCTCTGGGTTTGGTTCCATATATCCTTCGTCTTATCGTAGCTATGCACCGAGTTATGGATCAGTCAGTTCAATCAGTTCGTTCGGTAATATGTCGACTGGGTCATTTTTTAACTCACCTTACAATTCAAGCTACGCTGGATCTTTCTTTTCACCATAGTTTGCTCCCTACTCACGTTGATATCGGACATTCACTCACATGGCGCATCGCAGTGATTGAACGCCAGGCATCACCCATGGTTGCACAGACTGATCGACGTCTGTATGATAGCTGTTGGCGATAATTCAACCGTGAAAATGTCAAATAATAAGTGATACCAGGGGCGCCACCATTTTGAAAGAATTAGACGTCCGTCTTGCATTGTACAATCATGAGATAAAGGCGATCCTAGCGGCTCATCCAAGCAGCTTAGTGGTAGACGAGCTAGGATTGATGGAAGGGACTTTTCGCGTCGATCTTGCTGTGATTAATTCGCGCTTGCATGGTTACGAAATCAAGAGTTATTCCGATAATCTTGATCGCCTTCCATCGCAACAAAATACATACAATAAAATATTTGACCGCATGACACTGGTGGCCGATGAGCGCCATGTTGCAAAAGCAGTGGAAATAGTTCCTCAGTGGTGGGGGCTGATTTCGTCACGCACTACCAAGGGTGTTACCGTTTTAAATGAAATTTGGCCCTCTCGACAAAATCTCGAAATTGATCCCTATGCACTTTCGCAATTACTCTGGCGCGAGGAGGCACTCGATGCCCTCCGCCAACGTGGTTTGGATCGTGGAGTGCGCACAAAACCAAGAAAAATAATTTGGCAAGCAGTAGCTGCTTGTTTGACATTGGAAGAGATCCGAACTGTCATCAGACACAAGCTTGCGACCAGAAAAGATTGGCGAACACATTCATACTCTTGATTCTGGCTATGAATTTTTACCGATATCGGCAAAAATCCGGCTGAAATTTTTGCCGATATCGGCAAAAAAACAACTTCGGCAATCTATTCATTTATAGTGCAACCCATTGCTCTTGACTAGATCGGCTTTGCGACAACCCGCCCCACGCTTAAACATTCGTATTGCGGGCTTGCCAAGTGTCAGCGTCAAGTGTTAACCTCTGTCCTGGTTTAATCGAGCAATAGCAATGATCATCCAAATGTCACCTGCCAAATCTGTCGACGGCGCCCCAAATTCGGGGTACCATCACCATCATCGCGAATTATTTTCGGAGCAGACTGACAGATAAGCTTGCATTACGCGCGAAACACTGTTCAGAGCCTGCTCAAAGCGGGCTCTTTTTGTTTATTTGAATAGGGAAGGATCAATGGCCGACAAACAATCAACCGCCTCTAAAGAAGGCTCACTGAAACAGCCGGAAAGCTCTTCAGGAAATGAAAAAACCAAGTTGCGATTGACCATTCCGAAAGGTCGGATTCAAGAGAAAGTAATGACCCTGCTGGGGCAAATTGGCATGAACTTTCTCGCCGATGGTCGATCATACAGACCGCTGTGTTCGGATCCGTACGTCGTCACGAAATTGCTCAAGTCGCAAAACATCCCCAGTCTTGTGGCACTTGGTCGGCACGATTGCGGATTCTCCGGTTATGACTGGATCGTTGAACAAGATGCCGATGTCGTGCAGTTGCTTGATTTGAACTTCGACCCAGTCAAAATCGTCGCCGCCATGCCTGAAGATCTCGTTGGCGACGCTGATTTCAAAACAAAAGATTTCGGACGCAAATTGATTGTTGCTTCTGAATATCAGAATTTGACCAAGCGTTTTATTGAGCGAAATAAATTGAATGCGATTTTCGTGCAAACGTTTGGAGCCACCGAAGCGCTGCCGCCCGAAGATGCTGATGTAATCGTCGACAATACCTCCACCGGTACGACCTTGAAGCACAATCGGCTACTCGTTGTCGAAGAATTGATGCGTTCGACAACTAGGTTTATTTGCAACAAGCAAGCTTTGGAAGATCCGATCAAGCGCAAAATGCTGGAGGAGATGACGATGCTCATGAAGAGCACACTGCTTGCCAAAGAGAAAGTAATGTTGGAGATGAACGTCTCTAAGGACGACTTTGAAAAGGTTGTATCAAACCTTCCCTGCATGCGCGCACCGACTATTTCGGAATTGTACAACGGCGACGGTTACGCTATTAAAATTGCAGTGCCCGTTAAAGAAGTTCCGGACTTAATCCCCACTCTTGTGTCGATGGGTGCTCGCGATATCCTCGAGTATAAGGTGGAAAAAATTGTCGCAGGTTATGACAGCTAGTGGCAACTAAGGTTAATGTTGAATTCGATCTAGTCACTTCCGCTGGTGGCAATCTTGGCAGTATCAGTCGAACTCTTACGCGCATGCAAGTGCCGTTTAGGTTGGTTGGTAATGAGAACGCGCCAGATGGATCACGCCCAATTATTTTGCCTGGTGTTGGTGCCTTTGGAGCGGTAATGAAGTCGCTCAAGGAGAATGATTTCGATCAGACTATTGTCAAATTGGTGCGCGCAGGCACACCGTTTCTTGGTGTCTGTGTGGGCATGCAAGTTCTTTTCGACGAAAGTGAAGAGGCACCAGGAGTCAAAGGTTTAGGATTGATCAGTGGCAAAGTTCTGAAGTTCAAAGAAGGGAAGGTGCCGCAAATTGGTTGGAATCAAATCAAGCCATCGAACGATCAAAGTTGGGAATCTGGATACGTGTATTTTGTCAATTCCTATTACGCCAAACCAGACTCAGATAGTGTCACACTTTACAAATCTGACTATCATGAAACGTTCTGTGCTGCAGTCAAAACCGGCAATATAACGGCATTTCAGTTTCATCCTGAGAAAAGCGGTGAGATGGGTGAACGTCTGCTGAGGCGTTGGGTAAATGATGTCACTTAACGGATTGTGCAAACGAATTATTCCCTGTCTCGACGTCGCCAATGGACGCACAGTCAAAGGCGTCAAGTTTCAAAATCTTCGCGATATCGGAGATCCAGTTGAGCTCGGCTTCGAATATCAAAAACAAGGCGCTGACGAACTGATGTTCTTGGACATAACAGCCTCCAAAGAAGACCGCAGCACGGTCTTCGATCTGGTGCGGGATGTCGCTCATAAACTCTCCATTCCCTTCACTGTAGGTGGTGGCATATCGTCTATAAAAGATGTGCGCAAACTGCTTGAACTTGGTGCGGACAAAGTATCGATCAACACTTCCGCTGTCAACCGACCGGAATTGATCGAAGAGATAGCCACTGCTTGTGGTTCACAATGTTGTGTTGTGGCGATCGATGCACGCAAGCGCACAAATACCTTCAATGGTTCTGTCTGGGAAGTTCTGACCAAAGGTGGTTCGGTCGCAACCGGTATGGATGCGATGCAATGGGCAGAAGAGTGTGTGCGCCGAGGCGCCGGCGAAATCATGCTCACTTCGTGGGACGCCGATGGCACGCAAGAAGGATTCGATCTGGAGATGGTCAAAGCTTTCTCAAAGCTGCCGATTCCGGTGATTGCATCGGGCGGTGCAAAAGATCCGCAAAGTTTTGTCGACGTATTTTCAACAGGCAGGGCCGACGCAGCGCTCGCCGCAAGCATCTTTCACGATGGTATCTTCACAATCAATCAAGTAAAAACACAGCTCAACCAAGAGGGGATCCCAGTCCGATTATGTTAATACCGAGCATCGACATCATGAACGGCAAAGCCGTTCAACTGAAGCAAGGCAAAGAGTTTGTGCTGCAAAGCGACCGCACTCCCCTTGAGCTGGCCAAGGAATTTAATCGGTATGGCGAAGTGGCTGTGATCGATTTAGATGCAGCATTAAAAAAAGGCGACAACCGTGAGCTTATCAAATCGATTTGCCGGGTGTGTGACGTCAGAGTCGGTGGTGGCATCCGAGATGTCGAAACCGGAAGGGAATTTCTCAAGGCCGGCGCCAAGCGCTTGATCGTTGGCACTATGGCTACTCCTGAGTTTTTGCAGAAATTCTCGCCGCAGCAGGTAATGGTGGCACTCGACCATAAAGGCGAGATCGTCGTCGATCATGGTTGGGAAAACGCAACAGGCGAAACCATCTGGCAGCGCGCTGAACGCTTATCACCTTATTGCTCCGGTTTTTTGACGACATTTGTAGAAGGCGAAGGATGTCTGAATGGTATGGATCTGGACGCCATCAAATCTCTAAAAAAGAAGATTCCAGGGCAGCACACCGTAGCTGGTGGCATCGCTGAGACCGATGAAATTGTTCAGATTTCGGCATTGGGCATCGATGTTCAAGTGGGTATGGCATTGTACACAGGGAGAATCGATCCCGTCGACGCCGTTGTGAAGACGGTTCAATTTAAAGAGGATGGACTGGTTCCCACTATAGTTCAGGACCAGAGCGGACAAGTATTGATGATGGCGTACAGCTCGAAAGAATCCTTGACGAGAGCTCTTAAGGAAGGCAAAGGTGTCTACTTTAGCCGGTCTCGTAAGGAAATCTGGGAAAAGGGATTGACGTCAGGCAACACTCAAACCCTGATTTCATGTCGTGTGGATTGCGATCGTGATTGCTTGCTATTCACCGTCGTACAAGAGAAAGCCGCCTGCCACAATGAAACCTACAGCTGTTTTGGAAGTGCCACTTCAGACCGGAAATTCTCATTGTCTGAGCTGTTCGAAACACTACAATCGCGTAAGACATCCGATTCATCAAAATCCTATACTGCCACGCTGTTTGCAGACCGACGTCTTCTGCTCAAGAAAATAATGGAAGAGGCCTATGAAGTGGTGTCATATTCCTCGAAGGAAAATCTTCGTTGGGAGATCGCCGATCTGATCTATTTCGCCAGCGTTTTAGCTGTAGACGAAGGACTCGAATGGAAGGATATCGAAGCCGAACTGGCCGGACGCAGGCGCTAGAGAAGCGATCGTGATCAATGCGAATGCCAACCGCAAGAATGAAGCCAAGCCGTAAGAATGTAGCCGAACTGTAAGAATGAAGCCGAACCGCAAGAATGAAGCCGAACCGTAAGTGAATCAAACCTCAAGCAAGCACGAAGAAAGTGCAGAAGATGAACAGGAGTGAAGATGGAAAGCAGGTCAGTATATAAGAGTGCGGGCGAGAAGGAAGACTTAACCGGTATCTCGCATCGAGTTTCTCAAATAACCGTTTCTGCAATCAAGCAAATGCCGCTTCTTGCCAGTAAGGTGCCTGGCTGTGTTTCGTTGGGACAGGGAATACCGTCACCGAACACTCCACTGTTCATCCGCGAAGCAGTGATTAAGGCTCTGCAAGACGACAGCGCAATAGGAAAGTATTCGCTTCAACCTGGAATACCGAAGTTGAAAGACTTGATCGCCCAGGACCTGATGCGCACCAGAAATATTGCACACGTAAATGCCGAGACTGAAATTTTCGTCAGTTGCGGTGGTATGGAGGCGCTCGCCGCAGGCATAGCGACCATCATCGACAGAGGTGACGAAGTCATTCTGAATTCGCCAAGTTATTCATCTCACATCGAACAGATATTGTTCGCCGAGGGTGTGCCGAAGTTTGTGGCGCTGGCAGAAGGAGAAGACTGGACCCTTAATCCAGATGCACTTCGCAAAGCAATCACAAGCAAAACTAAAGCGTTGATTCTTTGCAGTCCTTCAAACCCTACTGGCGCAGTGTTCACGGAAGCCCAGCTGCGCGAAGTGGCAGCCATCATTCTCGAACACAACTTGTTTGTAATCCTCGATGAAACATACGACTTCCTCGTCTACGACAATCAGCCCTATTTCAGCTTGCTGTCCATTCCAGAGTTAAAGGATCGAGTCATCGCCGCCTGCAGTTTTAGCAAGCGTTACTGTATGACCGGATGGCGTGTCGGCTACATGTACGCGTCTGAGCGCATCATCAAACAAGTGCTAAAAGTGCACGACGCATTTGCTATATGCGCACCAACAATTTCTCAATTCGCAGCAGCGGCTGCCCTCAGTGGTACCAATGGAAAAGATGGACCCGGAGACGAGAGCGTCAAGCAACTGATGGAAACAATGACAAGGCGCAGAGACCTCGTCTGTTCGCGGCTCGACAAATTGTCGAATGTTTTTACCTATGCAAAGCCTCGCGGCGGCTACTATGTTTTCCCACGCTACACCGCCAAAGACAATATAGGCTCAATGGATTTTGCCCTCCGACTCCTCAACGAAGCCAAGGTTATTACAGTACCAGGCAACGCATTCGGACCAACCGGCGAAGGTCACATCCGTATGTCATTCGGAGCGGAAGAGAGCGAACTGACGGAAGCGTTTGATCGCATCGACCGATGGCTCGCAGAGAACAACTGAGCGTTTGATCGCATCGATCGATGGCTCGCAGAGAACAACTGAGAGACAGTGCTGGTGCAATGTTACGGTTGGATTTCGCGGCTGAATTACGCCGAGTGTTGTCTGACCTAGGACATGGAAATCGACTCGAAGGCTTTGTTGACGTCAGCGAAGACACCTTTGCAGTGCTTTTCCAGCGCCGCTCGTTTGTTTGGGTCGGTTGCGATTCCGAGAGCCTCGAGCTGCAAATCGAATCCCTGTGATCTCAACATCTGCGTTGTCTTTTGCAGCGGCACAATACCAGATATGGTGTCTTCGAAAACGTAGACTGTCGTTTTCTTGTCGCGTATTGTTGTAAGTTGAGTCTGAGCCGGTTTCTTGTTTTGTTTGTCGATGGCATACGCTTCATTCAACGCCGCCACATCCTGTCCACAAGTGATTGTATTAATCAGCGCTGCGAGCGCCTGAGTCGTATTCGGTTTAGTCAGGTCTTCAGTGCGTTCGTTGTGCTGCTTCCCCAGCCACTCCATCATGCCCATTCCGATTAGCGGTAACGATTGCATGCCCGCGCTTTCGAGGGCTATCTCTGCTTCGGGCGAATAGCCAACGGGTGAGGCATCTGAGTGTTTTGGCGGCAAACTTGGGCGAGCAGTGTACACGCCGATTGCGCAAGATTGGCGATTGTTCAATTTCATCAACTGTTCAACTGTTTTCTCACCGATCAAGGTTATGTCTTCCGCACGCAGCAAACCAACTCCTGGATACTCCGAACTCAATTCATAAGTGCGTTCGAAATCGTGCGACCCGAGGATGATGTTTTGGAACAACCGTGTTCCATAGCTTGAATAAGCAGACCTCGTGCCAATCAAAAATTTTACGAGTAAATCGATCCAATCTTTGTTGTGATTGGATTTCGATAATTTGTTGCGGAACAAAGTCAACGCCAAATCTGGCGGATGGCTATGAAATTCATTGGATGCAATGTCCTGCGCCAATTTTAAATAACCTGGGCGAGCAATAGTGGGATGCAATTCCTTCAACGCGCGCAGATGTTCTGCGGTGTTCTCTTGATGAAAGTTTGAGCTGGATTCGACCGCGCGCTCCTGCAACGCGATAGTGGTGAGGATATCGCAGAAAATAATGTTTGTGATATCCCAAACATCGTGCACGCCCTGCGCTTCCATTGCCGCTATCTCCGCTTCATTCGGCAGAATAGCGTCGATGTTTTGTAGACCAATCTTTTCGCACAGGGCTATGAGAGTTTTTGTGATACCGAGGCGATAAGCCACAGGGTTGACGATCACACCATCCACGTCAAAGAGGAATATGTGGTATCGATCGTCAGGCACCTATGCCAACGCCTCGTCGATAATGTCCGTCAGAAAGTTGGATCCCTTGTGCGCAGTGGCTCCCAGTTCGACCGCCATGGCTAAACCTAACAGCTTCACTGCAGGCTTGTATCGCTCCGACAACGTGCCATTGGCTACGTAATCTGACAACAAATTGACGGTTAAGAATGGGCAGCAAAACAGTGCCGAGCGCACGAAACTTCGCCAGGAGTCATCAAGCCCGCCATCATTTTTTAAGAGCGCCACCGTCGGTCTGAGAACGTTCTCGACTCGTGTTTTTAGATGCGCCAAACGAAGTTGACTTGGCTTGAAATCATGCTCGATGTTGATACTGTTGTCGCGGATATTGAATTCAAGATTGAACTCTTGCAGCACTTGATCTGGATAGTACATCCAGCGAGCGAACACGTTGTGAAACAAGGGCTTCGTTAGATCCAGCAAGGGATGGTGTTTTCCGGCGAAGGCAGGATCGAACATGTAGAACTTGCTGTTCTCCAGATCGACAAAAATATTTCCATTGTGGGCATCACCGTGACCAGGAACTACTGGTGTCTTTGTCGGAATTATTGATGTCTTTGTTGGACTAAGTATGTCTCGGCTGTGTGCTATCAAGTCATTCAAGGACTGTGAATACTCAGCACCGTTGATAGTCCAGCGCATCTTCGACAGTTCTTCAAATGGAATTGACGTCGATTCGAGGTTGAGAATTTTATTTCTGTAGAACAATCCAACCCGCCCATCCTCGGCCAGGCGATGGGAGAACAACTGATGGATAGGGGCTTTTGCGTGTTCTTCTGCGGTGGCAGTGCTCAAATTTTTCGAATAAATTTCGTATACCAGTTTATCCAGAGCAATTTGTCCACCAAGCAAGACGTCTTTAGTAGCACGTGATGTGGAACCTTCTACGGAACCTGATGTGGAAGCGGATCCCTCGGCGAATCCCTTATCCTCCTCAATTTTCAAAAGATCGAAGAGTGTCGGATACGTGATGATCTGATAAAGAACAATTTGTTTGCCGACCTTCTGAGTGATCTGCTTCGATGTAATGACAGGATAGCCTGCTTTAGCGAGTTCCTCAGCGTTGTAGTATTCGGAAACTTTTTCGTTCTCTTCTGTGTGCGTTTTAAAGAAATATCGTTCCCCGCTTGCGTATGTGACAAAGCCATTCAACGAGTTGAGCGATTCCGGTTTCGGTTGCAATTCAACTTTCAGGATCGATTGATCTTCGTGCTCTTTGAGAAAGCGCAATAAATCGCTCTCAGCGCCTGTTTTATCGCTGAATTGTTTCTTTTGAATGTCGGTCAGGAGAAGCACCGATGTATCGTCCTACTACTTATTCGAAACGCACTTCTACACTGCGGCGGTGAGCGTCTAGTCCTTCGACTGTAGCTATAGTTTGTACAATCGGTTTAAGGCGATTCAATCCCTTTTGCGTCAGGCTCGAATACTGCACTCGTTTCATGAAGGTCCAGACGCCGACAGCTGATGTCTGTCGAGCCCAGCCTGCTGACGGCAAGATGTGGTTGATACCAGTCGCGTAGTCACCCGTGGCGACAGGATTGTAATAACCCAGGAAGACAGAACCAGCATTTGTGATCTGACCTAGTGTGTCTTCCGGATTTTCTACCAGCACTTCCAGATGTTCAGGAGAGTACTGATTCGTGAAGTCAATCGCCTCCTGCATCGTCTGGGTGACGATGAGAGCACTGTATGTCGAGAGTGCTTCCTTGATGTATTTTTGGCGCGATAACGTTTCGTACTGTTTTTCGATCTCCGCTTTGGTCAGGGTGGCCAGCTCCATCGAGTCTGTCACGAGCACGCCTGCAGAATCAGGACCGTGTTCAGCTCGAGCAAGGACATCTGCGGCACAATAACGGGCTTTGGTGGCCATATCGACGTCACCGCCGACGGTGCCGTCTGCTAAAATTATCGCTTCACTTGGACCAGCGGGCATATCGATCGCAACTTTCTGTTGGCACAATATTTTCGCTGCTGTCACGTAAGGGCTGCCGGGACCCGCAATCAGGCTGATTGGCTTAATCGTCTCTGTTCCGTATGCCATCGCCGCGATTGCTTGAGCTCCGCCTACTCTGTATATCTCGGTGATGCCGCACTCGTTGGCAGCGATCAAAACTTCGTAGTTTTTTCCTCTAGGTGAGATGCAAGATACGATGCGCTTGCAGCCTGCAGTCTTCGCTGCCACGGCGAGAATCTGTTGAACTGTCGGAAATGGATTCTTCCCACCCGGAACGTAGAGACCTACTTCATCAATGGCTGTCCACTTTTCGCCAACCACAATGCCCTTCTCGATCTCGGTTTGCCAATCAAGAATTTGTTTGCGCTGGATTTCGTGAAACTTGCGCGCGAGCTCGATCTGCTCTTTGATCTTGTCGATTGTTTCCTGCGGAGTATTTTTGTACGCTTCGTCAATTTGCGCTTTGGTTACGACAAGTTGGGAAATGTCGAATTCTGGTTCGTCCCATTCTTTGGTGAACCTGACAAGAGCTTTGTCACCTTCTGTTCTTACCGCTTGGATAATTTTTTCGACGCTCGCCTTGACCTCATTGATATCGACATTGGCGCGAATCATCAGTTTGTCCAAGTCGACCTTAGACATCGTTTTCAACTCGTGGATCTGAATCATCGCTTGCTCCCGGAAAAGTCAATAAAAGTTTGCCGAACTGGGCTTCCCTAGTTCAGGGCAAGAGTACCATGCGAACATCATGGCATCTAGTCAAGTATACGAATCGTTAAGGCGCAAAAGTCAATCTGGTGCGCATAAATACCCATCTTGGGAGTTGTAAATCTGATATCAAATGCGATACTAATTGTTGTCCTCATGGAGAATTTTGTGAACCTTCAAACAGACAGGCTGCTATTGCGGCGATGGAAAGACTCAGATTCGCCTCCGTTCTCAGCGATGAATGCCGATCCTGTCGTCATGCGTCATTTCCCAAAAATGTTAACTTCTGACGAATCACAAGCGCTGATTGAAAAAATTGAGAAGTTTTTTGAAAAGGAGTCGTTCGGACTTTGGGCTGTTGAGTTAGCCTCAAATCAAAATTTTATCGGCTTTGTGGGTCTCTGGAGGCCAACTTTCGATGCGCACTTTACTCCCTGCGTCGAAATTGGATGGCGTCTAGCCAAGGAGTTTTGGGGGCAAGGTTACGCTCCAGAAGCAGCGAAAAAAGTGCTCGAAGATGGATTTGAGAGAATTGGATTAGACGAGATCGTCGCGATGACAGCTCTCCCGAACAAGAATTCCATGCGGGTTATGGAAAAAATTGGAATGACATATGATCCGCTGGACAACTTTATGCATCCATCGCTTGTAGATGGTCATCATCTGAAAGAACACGTGCTTTACCGAATCCAAAAGTCAGATTGGATTGAGTGCAAGTAGAAACCCGCAGCTGGCTCACTCTATGTGGTGCAATCTTAAGATCGTTTTTGCGACAAGACGATGCTGTTCGCCACGGTTTGAACCGTGATTCTCAACATCGCTCCCAGTCCAGACATCGCTTGAAAGTCAGGTGGATAGACGGAGAGGACCCTGTCAGCTCGCATAAATTCTTCAAGCGCTTTCTTGGCAGACTTTTGCTGTGATGGGTCGAAGACGCCGTAGCCGTAGCCTCCATGCTTTTTCAGTAGTGAAAAGCATGGGATATCGGTCAATCCGTCACCAACATAAATCATGTTTTTGAAAGGAATTCTACGTCTGTCTTCGGCAACAGAAGTATTGACTGCGCAGTGGTGATTTAGAACATCTGCTGGTCGAATACCTTTGTTGATTTCAAACAAATAGCGGGTCTTTTCTGTGAATGTAATGCAACGCTTGACCCACTTGATGCACTTTCCATCAACGTCTTCATCAAGTGTGCATCCATAGATGGCTGAAAATTCTTTGGCGATCTTCGTGCCTTGAACTAGATCCTGTAAGCCCCCGCTTATGATGTAGAACTCGAGACGCAAATCACTGGACACCGCATTGACGATCTGGCGCAGGTCTTCAAACATTGTCGTTACACCTGGATAGTAACAATCCAGGTCAGCTCCGAATTTACTCAAATCTTTGTTCGTCAGGTTGCCCAACGGCTTATCTGGACCTACGTTTTCGAGAATGAGACGCAGATATGCATGAGCTTGGTCGTAGCCAACGTCGATTAACGCTTTGGCTTGCTCTGTCCAGAACTTCTCTACGTCGATTCCATGCTTCGCCAATAGCGCCGATGTGGAATCTGGCATTAGTGTTTCATCAAAGTCGAAGATTACGGCTACTGTATCCAATGGTTTTCTCTCTTGAATTTTTGCCGATATCGGCAAAAAACTATCGTGGCTAAATTTTTACCGATATCGGCAAAAATCAACGAACCTGAATTTTTACCGATATCGGCAAAAATCAACGAGCCTGAATTTTTGCCGATATCGGCAAAAAACTAAGACCAGGAGAGGAATATAGCACTTTTTGCTATTCCCGACCGAAGGCAGCCAGGCACCCACCTGGCCGGCTGGCATCTGCCTGAATGCCTCGCATTTAAGTCTGCCGATTCGGATCCAGGGAATGTGAGTGGGGCTTATGACGTTGTGAGTACTTAGCAACTGTCTTGAGCGCGTGATCGTGGTCGTCTTCGGGACCACAATTAAACGTGTCGCTCAAATTCGGACCCGTTGCATGTATATCCATCGGCATGAGGGCATCATGATTGCTTACGCCTGTAGTCCAATGCAATTTGTCTGCCAGGTTATCTGCAACCGGTGACAGTTTGAAAGTGAGATCCCAAATCTGTTCCATTGTGTTGGCGCTCAGCATAAATGCTTCGCCAAATAAATCGTTATTTTTGGCTGCAATGCGCCTGGCATTGGCAAAACTCGAGTCTTCAAGCCACCCGTCCTTGAAAGAGTAAATGGCAAAAATTTCGCCTTGAGCAAGATAGAAGGCAAATCGTGAATGGTTTTCTTCGTCCTTTAAAACGATGCATCCGGGTCGCTGCTTGTCCTTTATTTCTGAGCACACCTTTCGAACAAATTCGATCAAAGGTTGATGATTTTGCTGTTTCTTCTGGAAGCCCTGAAAGATCGATGCCGACGCTAAAGCCATCTCTTCTGTGAGCGCATATGCGGTGAACTCGGTCAGAGGATTAGACAGGTCCATTTGCAGACTGTGCAAAGCTTCCTCGCCGTAGGTGTGGTACGCAAGTCCTTGCTTTCCGTAAACACATGAAAGTACTCGTCCCCGCAGCAAAATTATGGCGGCTCGCGATTTTTGCTTGGGATTCGAAATCTTGATCGCGCAGGTGCTTTTGTTCGATTCGAATCCAAAAAACAGAGCGCTTTGGTTCAAATGACGCGCGTATGTACTACGGCTTTCGCTGTCGCTCATCGGCAGCACCGCCGCGTCAGCACGTCTCGTGTACTGATGAGGGGACGGACGCCAAATCTGTCTCAGTCTCTTAATTTCATTTCGCGTTTGAAAGCCGAACATTTAGCTCTCCTTCAAGGACTATGATTTGGGTAAGGGATGAGGCGGGTCTCGATCACCTTATTAAGACATTCAATTGTGTCATTCTTGTGAAAACAAAGATGTGAAAACCTCGCGCAGCTTTGGTTTTTACTCATCCGTTCACGAACTCTCCGTCAAAAGCCGCTCGCTTGCTGGATCTTAGCTCATCAGACTTCACTGTGGCTTCATCTTGGCTTTGTTTCTTCACAATCTACATACATCTCTCTATTTAAGTGAAAGATATAAATACGTGGTTCTGACGTGAAGAATGGCTATTGATGAGCTGTCGCTCGCTTCTCGAGATTATTCTAAGCGTCTGTTGAAAGAAAGAGGTATGCATGAAGAACAAACGGAAAGCTGGACTGATAGCCATTTTGATTGCTTCCTTCGCCCTGATCGTTCTTGCATTTGCCGGCGTGTTCGATCAGAAGATTGTCCCTCGCTTGCCTGAAGAAGCCGCGAACATGCGGTCGATCCCAAGCTATGAGTTGGATAGAGTCTTCAACGAAACACCCAGCTCAATCGAGCGAATCACATGCTTCAAAGGGCTACGCACTGTCATTGCAGACATCAGTCCTCTTGGACCCGCTCTTGTAGATTACGCCAACGCGAATGCATTACTGTCAAAAGCAGCAGCGGCGCATGTTCCTGTTCAGATTAGCGAAACTGTTCACCGTTCACTTGTCGATCGAATGATTTATTCGCTGCACTGGACTTTCTGGATGTTATTGGGAGTTTGTGCGTTAGGTGCACTCACCCTGCTTTTCGGAGAGAAAGTTTTCCGTCGTCTTGATGTGAATTTGCCTGGACTTGACTCTTTTAACCCCACTGCATCAGAGACCACGAGTGCACCTGAAGAGCGACGCACTTTCGATGACGTTGCTGGCTGCGAAGAAGCGATCACTAAACTGAGACGAGTTTCTCGTTGGCTGAAATCACCTGATTGGTACGAACAGTTTGGTGCAAAAATTCCAAAAGGCATTCTCGCTGTCGGACCACCCGGAACAGGCAAGACACTTTTGGCCAGAGCGCTGGCTGGTGAAGTCGATGCTAACTTTTTCGCGGCGAACGGATCGACATTCGTGGAAATGTTTGCGGGAGTCGGAGCGCGCCGAGTTCGTAAACTGTTCGCTGAAGCTGTAGCCGCTCGCAAGAAAACAGGAAAACCATCGATCATTTTCATCGACGAAATCGATGCTATTGGTAAGAAGCGCGGGCAGGGAAGCTCTGGTGCCGACTCCGAACGCGACCAAACTTTGAATCAGCTTCTCGTTTGTATGCAAGGATTCGAATCCAGCAGCGGCATACTTGTTATGGCAGCGACTAATATGGTTGATTCGCTAGACGAAGCGCTAAAACGTCCAGGTCGCTTTGACTATCAAGTGTCAGTTGATTTGCCGGATACACTCGGACGCGAAAAAATATTCATGATTCACACCCGGAACATGAAGCTCGCTCCAAATGTTAGACTGCGTGACCTGGCTGTTCGCACACCGCAATTCTCCGGTGCCGATATTGAGCAAGCCTGCAACGAAGCAGCCATCTCAGCTGCTGAGCGAATTGAACTGTTGCACGATAAGTCACCAGACTCATTGACTGATTCAGATAAAGTGATCAGTTTGGAAGACTTCGATACTGGTATCGACTACGTTCAATTCGGCGATCCGATGTTGTCTCGTGCTCGTGCTATGTCGCAAGAGGACAAACGCAACACGGCTTATCACGAAGCTGGTCACTGTGCCGTTCAACAAGCATTGCAAGCAATGGGCGCGGATCCTATCACCAAAGTGACGATTGAACCACGCACCAAGTCACTTGGATCTATGCAGAGCCACGCAGTAGGCGACCGTTATGGATACACAGAAGAGCAGCTGCGAGCCCGGATTATGACGGCTATGGGTGGTCGTATTGCTCAGGTCCACTTCCTGCAACGCAAGGACACCGGCGCTGCTAACGATTTCGAGCAAGCAACCAAGCTTGCCCGAGCAATGGTGACTGAATTTGGAATGTCCCGACTGGAGCCGTTCTCCGTCAAGTTGTCGGATGATGGACAGAGACCGACAAAAATTGGCGAAGAGTTGGCCAACGAAATCGACGCCGAGTGGAGACGCATTATCGACGAATGCTACAAAGAAGCAAAACGATATGTCATTGATAACGAGCGTCGAATCGAACGAGTTGCAGAAGCGTTGTTAGCTGAACAGACATTGCTTGGCGAGCGCTTTTTGGAGCTCTGGAACGGGCAGCCTAATGGGACTTCTTCAACCGGAGTGCCATCAACTTTGACGCAACCAAATGCGATGGCAAAGAAAAATACGATGTCGGTCGAAGATGCAATCGATGAGTTGGAATCACTGATCTCCAAATAATCGATTCAAAGTCAACTCGCATAGAAACGAGCGAACCAGCACTGCCTGATATTACAGGTGGTGCTGGTTCTTTTGAAATTCTAGATGGCAGGATCGTCGTCATAAACGGATTTCAGAGTCTCGCTCAACTCCATCAAACTAACTTGCGCACCGGCCAGTACCGCCCGGATGTCTGCAAGCATAGTTACAGTATCATCAAGGTCGTCGAACGACGTAACCTTGGTTGACGGAGCAGTGGTTGCACCGGCCGTGGCTGGACGTCTGCGAGCCGTGCTCCCGCCTGGAGTCAGCCGACCCGACGTTTTCCATCTTTCGAGCAGCGTGGCTCGCCTGGTGACTCTGTCGTTTGAGTTCGCCTTGGCGTTCAAGTATGCCCACACGCTCGGAGGATATTGCGGCGACGTCTGTGAATTTCCATTGATGAAAGCCAAAAGCATTTCTGGTGTGGTCTTGCTAAATTTCTTCTCGTCCCTCTGTTGTTTGATCGTCGACGCAGACAGAGAGGCCTGCACGCCACCATCGAAGATCTCCAACACGTTGGTTGGTATCAATGACGCAGGCGTCAACGCAACTGAGTAGCCACCAATTTTCGTCAGTCCACCGCTGATTAAGTTGATGAATGTATTTCTTCGCAGAATCCTTGCCCGCTCATCCGCCAGTGTCGCCTTACGATCGCCGAGTGACGACATCCCTGAATTGAGTTTCGCAATTGTAGAGTCGATTTCCAGGTTAGCCGTTTGGAAGTACTGGTTTAGCTTGTCGTGAAGGTAGATAATGCGCAAATTCCGTTGCAATTCTTCAATCGACTTAGCGCTAACGGGAGACCTTTTTGCAGTCTCCTGCTCTTTTCTCAACTGATTATAGATTTTCCCGATGCCAGTCAATTCGGCTACTTCAAGTGCGCGTGCGCTCAGTTGCCCAGCCGGAGCGGAGCTGGTTGCATCGTCATTGCGCTCGAGCATCATCGAGGAGGAATCATCGGCGTTCAAGCTTGGATCCGATGGATCCACGCCCTTTGCAGCATGCGCATATCCACTGAAAAAAGCGCTGCACAACACTAACGTAAGGACAGAATATCGAACTAAATTCCGCATGCCACCAGTACGAATTGTGTGGTCTATGTAATTACAGTTGGTCTATCTCTACCGGTCAAGGCTTTGATAGTTGCCAGCTCGTCTGCAATTTTTATCAGCGGAGCCAAAGCTTCTTGCGTTTCCTGATCGTGCTGTTTAGCATCAGCTTCATAGCTCTCCAGGTAAATCCTCAAAGTCGCTCCGTGAGTACCAGTGCCAGAAAGGCGGTACACAATTCTCGATCCGTCTGTGAAAATTATGCGGATACCTTGCTTCGCCGAAACACTGCCATCAATAGGATCTGTGTAGCTGAAATCATCAGCCGTGGCAATTTCGTACTTGTCGAATTTTCTGCCCTTCAGCGAAGGAAGTTGTTGACGCAAATGTTCCATTAGCGCTTCGCACTTGCTGCTCTCCACTTCTTCGTAGTCGTGTCGGCAGTAGTAGTTGCGACCGTACTCTTGCCAGTGCTTGCGCACGATCTCTTCAACCGACTCTTTCCGCACTGCCAATATGTTCAACCAGAAAAGCACAGCCCAAATGCCATCCTTTTCACGGATGTGGTTCGAGCCCGTACCGAAACTTTCTTCGCCACACAAGGCAGCTTTATCAGCATCCATCAAGTTGCCGAAGAACTTCCATCCAGTTGGAGTTTCGTAGCAATGGATGCCAAGTTTGGCAGCTACTCTATCTACTGCGCAACTTGTGGGCATACTGCGAGCTACACCGGAGAGTCCCTTTTTGTAGGCAGGAACGAGTGTCGCGTTTGCGGTCATTACAGCCAAACTATCGCTAGGGGTGACAAAGAATTTGCGACCCAAAATCATATTTCTGTCGCCGTCGCCGTCAGATGCAGCACCGAAATCAGGTGCGTTGCCACCAAACAGGACTTCCACAAGATCATGCGCATAGACAAGATTTGGATCCGGATGCCCGCCGCCAAAATCTACCAACGGAGTTCCGTACATCACCGTATCTGGTGGCGCACCTAAGCGCTTTTCGAAGATTGAATGTCCGTAAGGGCCAGTAACAGCGTTCATCGCATCAAAGCGCATGCGGAAATCGCCTTTCAACATAGTTTTGATCAAGTCGAAATCAAAAATAGATTCCATAAGTTCTTGGTAGTCGGCTACCGAATCGATAACCTCAACAACCATGCTTCCGACTTCGTGTCGTCCAAGCTCGTCGATGTTGACGTCTTCAGCATCCAATATCTTGTATTCTTTGATGGTCTTGCTGATTTCGAACATCGCCTCAGTCACCTTCTCAGGTGCTGGTCCGCCATTGTCGGTGTTGTACTTGACTCCGAAGTCACCGTTAGCGCCGCCGGGGTTGTGACTGGCTGAGAGGATGATGCCACCAGCTGCCTTGTTCTTGCGAATCACACATGAAGTCGCTGGAGTTGAAAGAATTCCATGCTGTCCAACTTTGACCGTGCCGATGCCGTTTGCAGCTGCCATCTTGAGGATGATTTGGATCGCCTCGCGATTGAAGAATCGACCATCACCGCCCAGTACGATGGTTTTCCCGGCTAAAGGGCCAGCACTGTCGAATATCGATTGGACGAAATTCTCGAGATAGTTGGGCTGCTGAAAAGTCTTAACTGACTTTCGCAGGCCGGAGGTGCCAGGTTTTTGATCTGCAAACGGTGTCGTAGCAACAGTGCGAACTTCGAACGTTTTGGTGCTCATTACAATGACCTTCCCTGTCGGAAGAGGAACTAGTGGCGGCTTATGCCGGATTAGAGTATATCAGTCCTGCCTTTGGATACATGAAACCTGTCATTCCGGGCTCCTCTTAAGCCACTTTTCTTCATGATGACTGAGCCGGTCTGCTGAGCAAATTGAGCAAGGGTGGAGCATTAGGGACTTTCGGAGAGGTCTTTCACTTTCTCTTAAATGCCCCTTGTTTGGCTGTGATTTTTCCCGATATCGGTAAAAATTCAACCGAAATAGTTGTAAAGAACAACCTTTTGACGGTTGTTTCGTTGAGTTGCTAAATCTCTGAAAGCAAGTGGTAATCAACCTCAAGATGTATACTATGATGTACACAGCCTTATCCTGAAAGTCATATCGGCACAGCACATGCAAGTCGCCTTCAAAAGAAAACAAAGAAATTTGAGCGCTTTGCTCGCACTTTTTTGCGTGGCTATCGTAGCCATAGTCTTGTTTGTGTTTTCTCAAGTCCAATCGGCGAATTGGTGGGTCTCCCACACGCTCGAAGTGCTGCAAGAAGGGGACCAGTCTCTCGTTTGTTTGATGGACTGTGAAACCGCTTATCGCGGTTATTTAATCACTGGGCGCGAAGAATATCTGGCTCCGTATGAAAAATGCTATGGGGAAGTAGAAAGTCACATCGAACAACTTGCGAAGCTGACTGCTGACAATCCACATCAGCAAGCACTTATGCCAGAGCTGAAACGAATAGCCTCAGAAAAAATCAAGTTCAGTCAACGAGTAATCGCTGCCAGAAAAGCAAATCGAAACGAAGGCAACTGGAAGCCTGGGTTTGCGCTCGTAAAGATCGATACTGGCAAAGAATTGATGGATAAATATCGCGTTCTAGTTGACCAGGTGCAGGTGGAAGAAAAAAAACTGTTGCTAGAGCGACAGGACAGGGTCAAAAAGTTATCGGTAATTGGACTTTGTGCGATCTTACTGCTATGCGGTGCTATTTTCGCCGCAGCATATTGGATCGTGGTCACTGCCGATAAGTTTGCGAAAGCAGAACTGGATGCATTTGAAAGCATCAAAAAGTCTAGGGATCAGGCGATTCAATCCAATCTTCTCAAATCACAATTTGTGGCGAATGTAAGCCATGAAATTAGAACTCCATTGAGCGGAATGCTGGGCGTTTGCGAATTGCTTGCATCATCCGATACCACCGCTGATACCAAAGATTTGTCTGCTGTGATTCTTGATGCGGGTAGAAAATTGATGACATTGATCAATGATTTGCTCGACTTTTCAAAAATGGAATCTGGCAAATTCACGCTGTTGGAAGAAGATTTTTCAGTCGAACTACTTTTGCATAGCGCTGCTGAAGTGATGAGACCACTGGCCGAAACACGCGCCATAAAACTGAGCGTAGTATCGGATAGTTCGGTTGAAGGTTCCTTCATAGGAGACTCGTACCGCATCCGACAAGTCCTTTTGAACTTGGTGAACAACGGAATCAAGTTTACCAAGCAAGGTGAAGTCATTGTTTCGGCGAAAGTCGTGAACGAAAGTGGACCTGATGTCAGTGTGCGGTTTGAAGTGCAAGATACAGGCATCGGAATTGCGCAAGACCAGATACAGCAACTGTTCGAGCCTTATGTTCAAGCGGACGGTTCCATGACGACTAAGGTTTTTGGCGGTACCGGACTCGGATTGTCCATCTCTAAGAAGTTAGCCGAACTCATGCACGGCTCTCTGGGTTGTGAAAGCGAAAAAGGAAAAGGCAGTACCTTCTGGTTTATTGTTCCGCTCAAGCGATCTGTGGTCGTTAAAAGCGCGGATTCGATAGTTTAGGGTGGCAGCTTAGCCCAAACTTGACGCGTCCGGGGAAACCGCGCTAGCATAGGCTCCTGCGCGTCCATAGCTCAGCTGGATAGAGTACTTGGCTTCGAACCAAGGTGTCGGGAGTTCGAATCTCTCTGGGCGCAAGATTTTACGATTCAGTTTGCAAGCTTTTCCCTGGATTGTTGATCCGTTGGAAACGTGATTGATGGCATCTCAAATTCTGCTTGCTATGCGATGGATTTCAGTAACCCAGTCCATAAATGCGTTCATCCATGACGCCCGGGCTGCGATTATTTTTTATCCCGCGTCCGCTTATCGCATACCCACTTAATCTGCCATTTTTGAATGAGCAATCAAGAAGAAAAGTTTTTTGTATGCCATTTATGTTGATTGAATCGAGCTGGTAAGTTTTTTGTTGCCAAAGTTCGGAAGCAGTTTTTTCTTTTATCGCTTTTCCCCAAAGCGCATCGGCTTGTTCCACTGTCAAGCTTGTAAGCAATGGAATGGGTCCGTAGTCAAATCCGCGAACCGGATTTAAGACTGTTGGTCCGTCGCTGACAGTCTTGATGACGGCGACAAAATTAGTTTCGCCGGGTCTTGTGACTGGGAAGTAACTCGTATAACTAAATCGTCTCTGGCGGCTACTCCAACCACAACGAGTAGTTCGGGTCTCTGGTTCAAAAGCGGGAACGTAAGCGGGAATACGTTTGCCTCTTACATCCAACGTTATCGAATAACTTTTCAGGTCGACACTTTTATTCGGCTCTCCTGTAAATCTCGCGACAGCGGCTTGTGGAATTTCGAGGAGCGAACATGCTCTTTGTTCCGGTGTGCATGCGGGAACAAAATAAGAACTTCCGGTTTTCTCCGCACTGGCGATCGGCGGACGCGAATCGGAGGCGTAGACCCTGATTCCAACTAATCCGATGAAGATCATAAATGCGACCGTGCAAATCGGTTTCATTGGCCTTTTTCCTTAGATCTCAATACTAACGCAGAACCGATTCTGTCAAGCAATTTGTGGGACAATCGAATTTATAAGTTCGGTCGACCAGTAGTTTCAACGGACTGTTTTAGTTTTTAGTCGACCATTGGTTCTTCCAGTTCCTTAGTTGCAGCAGACCAAGATTAATCAATGAGCAAAGACGGCTTCAAATCAGCAGACACCGAGTCAGCAGAAACCGATGTGCATGTTTCTATACTGCAATTTCTTCGCATCGCGCGCAAGAAAAGACCGGCTGTTGGCGGTGCATCCGGAAAGCAATTAATGGAAGCTCTGAATTTGAATACTGATTCACTCAGAGAAGCCTTGATGTTTCTGACGAATAAAGAATTAGTGGTGGCAGGTGACCAGAATTTTCAAATCACCGCAACTGGTGTCGATTATTTGGAGGACCATCCACCTAAATCCGGAATGCTGGGTTCGCCGGGTTCGCCGTCACACCCGCCTCCTCCGCCGCCTCCGTGGAGTCCCGGAGATCCGCCCAATACGTGGCCGTCAAATAACGACCCTGATGACCCTTCCCGTGTTCCTCGACGTCGCAAACCTACGGGCAGTCCAGGTGCAATTGCGTTGCCACTTCCTGACCCCAATGACCAGCTCCCTGATGCGATAACTAAGCCTAACGCACGTCCCTAATCCTTGGACTCTTCGATTTTGTCGGGTGGCAACTCTCGAGCCAGCGCCGCCAATCGATATTGACTCATATCGGCAAGACTTTTCACTCGTTTTGCTACTTCTTCTTCGCTTGTGTATGTCTGAAACTCTCCTGATTCAACGGCTTCGGCATTCTTGAGCGCCTGAATGTGCTTTTCTTTCAAATGGTCCGGGGTCTCTAACGCCCGTAGTCTTGAGTTTGTCATTTTGGTACTGTCGACTCGACTGCCCAGTGGCAAATTTTTTGACGTAAAAGGCGTAAATAGGGCCCTAAACAAAGCGGCAATGTTGTGACTGAAATTGCTCATTAGCGTGCTTCCGTTTGGATTGGTTGTCGCGATTAGCCCATACTACCATCGCTCTTCAATTCTGCCGAGTCTGAGCGGGCGACTGTCACGGCGCTGAGTCAAAAGAGCACCCTTAAGGGTCTCCTCTGTTTACCTTGGCGAAAAACGTGTGTGGCATTTCAGTTGATTTGGTGCGCGAGCTAGTGACTCCGGATTGGTTGGCTTTCAACGCTTTTACGATCCCCTTAGCGCCTCTCTCCTTCCGGACCTTGCCCATTAAGTCTGCCTAGAGGCGATCTGCGATTACTTCAGCTTGCTGTCGGCTCTTGCAGTGTTCCGGTCCGGTTTCGGTGATTTTGGGTGACCGGATAAATTGGCTGCATTGACCTCCATCCTCCAATGACCAATATTCAGGTTCAGTACAGGTGTCTTGTGAGTAGATGGGAGCAACCTTAGTAACCATCTGTTTTAGGACCATATATGCACTGCTTCGCCATTTGCAGGGTGGTTTAACGCGCAGCTAACTCGGACGCAGCTCACATTCAAACAATCCTGAGGACGCAAAATGGAAAAGCCAAACGCCCAATCCCAGTCTCTTAGTGACAAACAATAAGAGAACGCTCGATATCACTAGCTCGCGATCTCGAGTGGAAAGCAGCAGTTACTGCGATGAATGAAGTTTACGCCTACAAAAATGCATGTGTCCTTCGGACTACGCCAGTATGATACGCGGGGTTGCCTCGGTCAATAAATTCGACCGAGAGCAAAATCCCGCTCTGCCGAAGGTAATCATCACAGACAACGGTGGCACTAAATTGGATATTTCAGGCGTCGCTTGTGATGTCGTCGAGCCTAAACCGGCAACTCTGTTTATTGAATGCAGTAAAAATCTCTATTTTGAATCGAGTTTTCATATGAGATAGTCAATGCACCGTGATCAGTACCAGTCGATCCAGTCGTTCCTTGCCGTCTAGCCGCTTCCTTATTCAAATCAAAGTGCATGTTGGCTTGTTCCATGCATTTGACAATGTGTGCTGAGTTGTGGACTAGACCTTTTGGTATTTTGTTTGGCCGTGAGCCACTTCTCAGCATTGCACCGATGTTTGTGTCCGCCACCCAAAGCCGTTTGTTATCATTCAATTGAGCAAACTGCCCTTGAAGAATAAGTCCCAAATTCTCATTCTCTTCGACAGCAAAGTATCGGATGCAATATTGTCCAAAGTTTGGCTGTCCCACAATCAAGATGAACGGTCCTTCAACTTGCTGGACGAGCTCTTTGTATCGGTCGGTGTCGGCGAATTGATATTCTGGTTTCACTTCGACCCAAACGTTAAGGCTCGACAACCAGAAATCCGGTATGTACGTGCCTGAAGGAAGATCGAAAGACTCAGCTTCGTAGTGCCACTGAAGACCATACGCGTCAAAAAATGCGGCCCATCTTGCCTCAAGCTTGCTTCTGAAGTAAGTGCCACCGTAATTCGTTTGAACTGACTGATATCGGAAAGGCATTTAGGTTTCCTCCATTGTGGCTTTTACCGATGTCGGCGGGATGTAATGCAACTATTAACGCATCCGCCGGCATGAAAGGCAGTGTGTAATTCCACAGTGGTCGAGTCACGTAGGTCTTATGCCTGGTCTCATCTGGTTTGTACTAACGACATTGCGCGTTCTAAAAGTAATACAATAGGCGGTCGTTAGCGGAAGGTACCGCTGCGTCAGTTCAACAGGACACGTGCACATGCATTTTAAAAGTAGTTTGACCAATTCACTTCATTGCAAATTTCGTCAGTATTCATTGCTAGTCGCGATTGGTTCAGCATCACTACTAACTGTAAATGCGGCCCATTCTGTGGAGCTTGATTATCAAGTGCCACCTAAACCGATCGCCGATCTTGTCAATGTTCCTCCGACTCCTACGCCGAAGCTGTCGCCAGATCGCAAGACTATGTTGCTTATGGAAAAGCCGAGCCTGCCTCCGATCGCGTTGGTTTCACAACCAGAGTTGAAGCTCGCTGGATTGCGCATCAATCCCAAAACAAGCGGACCCAGTCGCGTGTATGGATATGCTCGACTCTATCTTTGCGATGTTAATGACCCGAATGCAAAACCGATCCCTGTTGAAGGAATTCCTGATGGTTCGCGCGTCTCTGACGCCAGTTGGTCGCCTGATGGTACCAAAGTTGGTTTTACAGTTAATTCCGGTTCCGACATCACACTTTGGATTCTTGATGTTGCTTCTCGCAAAGTCTCAAAACTAATCACCAATAAATTGAACAACTCGTACTACTTTGACTCCCCATACAAGTGGGTTTCAGATGGATCGATTATTGCGAAATTGGTTCCATTGGACCGTGGTGCTGAGCCGGTGCGTTCGCAGGTTCCGCGCGGTCCGCTAGTGCAAGAAAATAGTGGACAAAAGCGTCCTGCACGTACAGAACCTGATCTGCTAAAAAATCCTGACGACGAAAAATTGCTGGAATACTATTTACGTTCGCAGCTTGCTCACGTATATCTTGATGGGCGTGTCGAGCCAATCGGTGAGCCAGCACTCTACATGGAAGCCTCTCCTTCGCCAGACGCGCAGCACATTCTCACTGAAATCGTCCACCGCCCATATTCTTATAAAGTCAGTATCGATCGATTCCCGTATCTCGTCGAAACGCGCACCATTAAAGGTCAAGTCGAAAAGCAGCTAGCAGATAATCCGCTTGCTGAGGAAGTACCGATTGATTTTTCTGCTGTGCCCACCGGTCCGCGCGACTTCGATTGGCGCTCGGACGCTGATGCCACAATCAGCTGGGTGGAAGCGCGTGATGGCGGCGATCCGAAAGTTGATGCTGCCGTGCGCGACGAAGTGCTGACATTGTCGGCACCATTCACTGGGAAACCGGAGACTCTGGCTCAGCTTGATCTGAGGTACAGCGGTATCACCTGGGGAACCGGCGACGTCGCTCTAGTTGGCGAGTCATGGTTCAAGAATCGTAAAACAAAAACATTCGTGGTGGCACCGGATCATCTGTCTGTCAAACCGCGCCTCCTCTGGGATCGTTCCTATGAAGATCATTACAGTGATCCAGGGCATCCCGCACTTGATTTGACACCACGCGGTCAAAGCGTTATCCATTTCGCGCCAGATGGATCCGTGCTGCTTTTGGGCGATGGTGCAGGTCCAGAAGGAGACCGCCCGTTCGTCGATAAACTGGATGTCAAAAACTCGTCGCCCGCTAAAAGATTGTGGCGATGTGATGCGCCGTACTATGAATATCCATTTTGTGTTTTGGATAGAGAAGGCGACATGTTGCTAACTCGTCGCGAGTCAGTCGCTGAGCAACCGCAATACTATCTGCGCAAGCTGCCAGAAAAATCGCTGCAGCGATTGACTGACTTCCCAAATCCAAATGCGTCTTTAGCAAACGTGAAAAAGAGGCTTCTGCAATACAAGCGCGCAGATGGTGTTAAGTTGTCGGGGATGTTATACCTTCCCGCGGATTTTGTGGAAGGCAAGTCGAAACCGCTGCCGATGCTCATGTGGGCTTATCCGACTGAGTTCAAATCTAAAGATGCGGCTGGACAAGTGCAAGATTCACCTTATCGGTTTGTTTCTGCTGATTACCGTGGACCTCTTTTTGCTTTGCTCATGGGTTATGCAGTCCTCGATGACCCAACTTTTCCAATCGTTGGTGAAGGAACTGCGGAACCTAACGATACATATGTGCCGCAACTGATCGCTGGCGCTGAAGCGGCAGTGAATGAGGTGGTTCGCCTGGGAGTCGCGGACCGGAATAGATTGGCGATTGGTGGACATTCGTATGGAGCATTCACTACGGCGAATCTTCTCGCTCACACTAATCTGTTTCGCACAGGCATCGCGCGTAGTGGCGCCTATAATCGCACGTTGACGCCGTTTGGCTTTCAATCGGAAGAGCGCAATTTCTGGCAAGCGAAGTCAATCTACGTCGACATGTCTCCCTTCACATACGCCGACAAAATCGACGAGCCATTGCTCCTCATCCACGGTGAGGTGGATAACAATCCTGGTACCTACCCAATCCAAAGCGAGCGACTTTTTGAGGCAATGAAGGGTCTCGGTGGACGAGTGCGCTGGGTTGTGTTGCCCGCCGAAACGCATGGATACACTTCGCGCGAGTCTGTGTTGCACACACTCTGGGAAATGAATCAATGGCTCGATAAACACGTCACCAATGCGAAATAGTGCGATTTAAATTTTTTGTAGTTCCGGTAGATTCTGCAAGAAATATTCGTGCGTCGGATACACGGTAAGGTTGGTGGATGCGGCTTTCTCCGAAGTCCCGAATTCTTTCGTGAACGAGTCAGTCGTATAGATCTTTTCGAAGCGCTTGTCTAATTCGGCATAGCCTTTCGAGAAGATTCCGTGAGTGACATAAAGAGCCAGATTTAGTTCGAACTCCTTGAGACTATCTGCGATACCGTTAAACGTTCCGCCACCGTCGCAAATGTCATCAACAATCAAAACTTTCTTTGTTTGGAATTCTCCACGCTCAGGAACCTTGAAACCCTTTAGTTTTCCAGTCAACAGATTTCGCTCTTTGCTGCAATGCAAAACATGCTTGTAGCGATTGCTGACCGCATCGTAACGTTGGCGTGCTCCTTTATCTGGAAAAAGTAGCGTCACGTCATTCGCACTGTTCGAACCAAAGTCGTTGACGGCGCGCTCGATAAATGTACTTGATGGTAAATCCTGGATACGATCGAAGTGTTGCAAACCTTGTGCCGAATGAGCATCCAAAGTAACCGGTGTGACATTTGCAGAGTTGATCAATCGTGCAAAGGTTGCTACGCCAAAACAATCACCAGGGCTGAAGCGCCTGTCTGCACGTCCATAAGGTAAGTAAGGCAGAATGAGCGAGACGGATCGGTTGGCGTCCTGCCTGACTGCATCGCAGAGAAGCAACGTTTCGATCAGCTTGTCGGAGTTAGTTACACGGGCTGTTACAACAACTGACTCTGACTTTTCAATCTCGGACATCACTGTTTCGTTCAGGCGGATGTGCAACTCGCCGCCGGGAAAATGGATCAGATTGTATTTTTCCTTGTCGCCAAGTTCGATGTTATAAATTTGCACGAACGCGACTCCTTATCGTAGAAAACGAATTGTCGACTAACAACTTGCCATTGCTAAACACCTTCTCAAAGGCGCAGTGATCCAAGTCTTCTGGTAATGACTGCTCGCTCACTACATATTTGCCGGACTCTCCCTGGACCACAGGAATGCCTTTATGCGAGAACTTCCCTCCAGTATCGGTAACTGGCTTTTTAAAGATTGGAATTACTTGCCCGTGTTGCCGAGTCGCGGTTGCCTTCATTGCGAATCCGTAGGTATCACGTGTTACGTATTCGTAAGTGTAGGAGCCGATTCCAAAGACCATGTTGTAAGGGCTTAGTCCCTTAGCGATGATACCTTTGAGAATTTTTTCTGCTCGTTCATAAGAGATCGCGTCTCCGTAAATTGCGCCACCATTATTTATCAGCGGTAATCCGGTGCCACCATTGGCGGTGTTTGACTTTGTGCCGAGAACTTCCGCCAGAAGTTCAATTACTCCTTTTTTTGCTGGTCCCTCAGCGGTCTCGTTGCCGCAGATGATCAGGTCTGGAACGCCGCTGTCTGGACGTATTACCACTTTGCCGTCCCTTGCCAATATCGTCGTTTTCAAGCGGGGGATAAAGTCCGTCAAAACTTGCCAGAGATCCCATGTGTCTGAAACTATCGAGACAATTCCCGTCGGATAGATGTCTTCAATCAGTCGACGGAATGTTTCGAACTCGCCGTCCTTTCCACCAGCACACATGACAGAATGTTCTGTGGCTGGCACTGAGCCACCACAACTCAAACCAGCGGAATAGTATTGATTTGCGGCGAGAATTGCGGGAAGCGAGTCTGTGCCTGAAAAGCAAGTCAGATGACCCATTCCGGATAAGATTGCGTCTTCTATTCCGCTCATTCCTCGCATTGAGAAATCATGTCCCTGCCATTCGATAAAAGAAAAATCTTTCTCGCCAGATTCGCGTGCATGCTTTTCAAAGAGGGCTCGAAATCTTTGCGCGGTGGTGGCAGAAGTCGATGGTTTCCACAAATATGCAGACAGCATCGTTTCGAAATAGTTGGGGAGCCAGAAGAAATCCGGATGGGTATTTGTCAAAACAACTGATGGGCAGTTGAGAGGCGTGGAGTTGCCTTCTGGAATGGAATAAATATCGAGTGGCAGATGCCCCAGCTGATGTAGATCGGCGATGTGGTCAGTGCGCGGTTTGCGCAATCCCAGAGTCGCTTGCATGACTGCACTGTAGTGGTTGATTACTTCATCAACATTCAATTTGAAAAACTCGTTTTCAAATGCTTCGATCAGAATTTTTTTGATGAAGTATTGCAGTCCGAAGTGCACAACAGTGTGCTGCTCTTTGATGCGGCTAGTGCGCGGCGTCCAGTTGGACCAGATTTGAGTAATGCCCGCAGGATATTGGTCGATGTGACCAACTTTATAGAAATCGATCAAATAGATCGGCTGCACCGCAAGTCTCCATTTACGAGATTGACCATTATGACCTATTAGCAACCGCTTTTGTATGGACTGCGGTGCAAAGCTTTGACAGGGCCGAGCTGGAAGCAGCTGTTAAACAACCATCGTCTGTGAGGCCAGACGCCGCAAGACCGGAAGAAGTTGGGCGATTGTTTGATACCTGTCGCTTACTTCGGATTGCGTGCACGATTCGACAAGTTCTGACAATTCATCTGAGACCGTTGTACAGTGCTCTTTAGGAATCGATGGTGATAGTGCTTCGGGCTCTACGCCAGTAAGCAGAAAAAACAGTGTGCAGCCGAATGCATATATGTCACTATGAGTGGTGGCTTTGCCTCGGAATTGTTCAGGAGCAATGAATGAGTGTTTGCCGACAAAAGTTCCTGTGGCATTTCCGATCAGTTCATTTGCGGCACCGAAATCTACGATGATTACTTGTCCGTCATTTCGCAGAACCAAATTGTCTGGTGTCAAATCTCGATGGATGATTGGCTGTTCCCGCTCGTGCAAATATTTGACTGCGTTGGCAATTTGAATTGCCCACTCGAGCACGTTGGCTTCGCTCTGGGGACCGTTTTGTTTGACCAGTTGGCGCAAGTCCACGCCGTTAACGTAATCGAGCAGCAAATAGTTGCGCCCAGCTTCTGTGAAGCAATCCAGTACATGCACGATGCCTGGATTATTCAACTTCATTAGTAGACTCGCTTCGCGCTCGAACATTTCGCGAGCCTTTTCTTTGATATTTTCTGCTCCAGCCTCCGGGATAGTTGCTTCTTTCAAGACAACCAGTTTCTTCCCATCCAGCTGACAAAGGTAGATTGCAGAAAGTCCGCCCGAGGCAAGATGACTCATCACTTTGATTGTGCTATTGCGCAGAACTTTTCCGATTTCGAGTGGGATGTACGATGTTGGACAAAATCTTCGACCCAATTCTTCTTCCCACAATTCGGTGTAGGTTTGGTCTTCGCCTTTCATGCCAATTCTCAGAACATTCTGCAAGTTGGCTAAACTCTCATCGCACAGTTGCGGCACCCACATGTTCGATGCAAGCAAAAATTGTTCGACAAATTCGGGTCCGATATCCGCCGTCGACATGCGTATTGGACCTCCTTTCAATCGTCTCAGCGTAATGTACGAGTTGTTGGGATCTTCGGAGTTGACGTTTGCTTCAATTTTTTGCACGTTGCTCCATGGCACGTATGAATTGAAGACAAGACTTGCGCCCAACAGTTTCGGCAATCGCACTCCTTCTTTGTCCACAATCATGAAGTCTTTTGATAGCGCGCGTTTGAGCAGCAACGAGCCGACAGCCACACAGAGACATACTGCGCAAAATGCGAGGTACTCAACCGCTTTCGATTGTAATCCTGTCTGAGCGCTACTGATTGCACTGATTAAAAGTCCGATAGTAAATGCGGGAGCCATTATTCCCCAAACGGGAAATGTGACATTGAGCGTCATGTCTGTGAGACGCCTCAATGAACTGTTGCATTGAGATCTGACCACAAGTTCAACCATGTTCTACTACCTTGATTTTCTGCGCCGATGTGGAAGTAGTTATTGTTTCTCGCTTCTCTGACGTCTCTGATTTATCTGATGCAAGCAAATCTGCCTCTATTTCTTCTGCAGATTTATATCGATTGTTCGTTTGCAGAGCCGTGGATCTTTTGACAATGTCGTTGAGTCTTTCGTCGATCTGGTCATTCACCTCTTGAGGTGTGGATTGAGAAATGGGCTCTGGATCCCGTCCTGTCAGTAAGAAAAATAGCGTCGCACCAAAGGCGTAAAGGTCGCTCTGGCTTGTGGCTTTGCCTCTAAACTGTTCCGGCGGAAGGTACGCATGTTTGCCGACTATTGTTCCTGTTGCGCCACCCTGAAGTTGTTGTGCGACGTTGAAATCGATTAGCTTCAATTTCCCTTTTGAGTTGAGGATCAAATTGTCGGGGGTGAAATCTCTATGAACAACGCCATTGGCGTGAAGTACTTTGAGGATGTCACACATTTGCAAAGCGAGATCGTGAGTTTGTTCGCCGCCCAGTGGACCCTGATTCTGCACTACGTCACGAAGACTGCTACCGTCGATATGTTCGAGTACGAGGTAGGCACGATGGTCTTCCACGAAGTGATCCATCAATTTGACGATTCCTGGACTGTCGAGAGATTGAAGCAGACGCGATTCTTTCTCAACACTTTCGAGAGACTTTCTGCGGATGCTGTCATCGCCAAATACAGGGATGATCGTTTCCTTCAAAACGACCGTGTTCGATTCGTCTTTCAACGACAAATCTCGGCAAAGATAAGCCGTCCCCTGACCACCTACGCCGATGCTTCTCATCACTTCGTATCGATTGTCACAGATTGTTTGACCAGGTTGCAGCGGTTCCAAAGTCTTGCGCTCAGGCGCCTGGCTAAGCGATTGTAGCCAGATTTCTGTGTAGCTGTGAGCAGCGTGTGGTCGCATCGACTGGGATAGTTCATAGTCGATCTGGCAATCAGGCACCATCTTCTCCATGCGCTTCAAAAGTAACGATCGGTCGTCGTGCATGAGAGCAGAGAGGTCGATATCGAAAGGTTTGCCGTCGGTTTTAGTGAGCCTGATTTTCCAGGTCTGCGAGCCAGCATTGTTGCCAGGTTTGAAAAGTCCGGCGCTCTGAATTTGTGACCAGGCGATCTTTTTGACCGGGATGTTAGTTGAACCGAGACGCAATAATAGCTGAATGCCTAGTTTGTCTGTCACCAGTAGATTTGGTCTGAAAGCAATTCTCAACACATAGACTACGAGTGCCAAGATTGCACCACCGGCGATGACCATGCTGATCGGGTTGTTGGAAAAGTTTTCAGCAGCTAGAGATGCTTTTCCGACTTCGTTCGCCAGCCAGCGAGATAGCGCCTCGAAGAATTTCTGCAGAAATTGATGTAGCCCGATGCTCTGAAGCTGTTGCCAGCTATTTGGATTCAGCGAAGTGTAGAGATTGGAAAAGAATCCGATCCACATCGGTCCGAAAACAATGCATGCAATCACTGGACCAACACGGATCCATTGGTAAGCACTTTGTTTGAAGACTTCTAGCGATTCTCCGATGATCTTTTTGGAATGATACGGAAGTTGCATGCGGTCTGCCGTTTCAAGCAGCATCTTTTTCTTCGAATGTCTGCACTTGATCAGCGTGTTTAGCACTGGCGCCGTGACAAGATTCGAATTTCGCACTTCCAGATGCTTGAGTAAGGCAGTGATATTCTTTTCGGATATACCCTGCAGACTAAGTTTCAGGTCATTGCCATTTTCGGTTTTGGCAGTGATTGAACTTGGTAAGAGTTTTCCTTTTTTGTAGTTCACATCGATTCCAGTCAAGCTGCGAATCGGAATGACTCTGTATCCAAAGTAAATGTAGTCGTCATCAACTCGGATTTTTCGCTTGAGAAGATCGACAAAGAAGTAGTTCAGACAGAGGCAAAGCATTACTCCATAACCAAGTTCAGGAGCGACTCCCCCAATTGCTCGACAAAGGAATCCAACAATTGGGATAGCAACTAGTCCCCAAATCGGTACTACGAGAAATGCTTTTTGCCATAAGAATAGATGCGCGGCGATATCTCCGTAGCTAATTGTTTGAACAGCGTGTGTTTGTTTTGCCACTGTTAATAGTGCCCCTGTCCAGCTTTTGCATCGGATCTGTTTCTTTCGTAATCGTATTTCTTAGACTCAATTTGACTCATGTTGATAAAGTCATATAGTGGACCAGCTTTGGTCACCGTTGCTTTTCCGCTTGCGAAAGGTGCTGCGGCTGCAAATGTAATGGGGGACGCAAGGACTCCATTCGTATCAATAAATCTCCATAGTCCGTTTTGCATCACCAGACCAAATCCATTGGAAAAGTGCTGAACGAGATCGTAGTCTGGCTTAATTGCAACTTCTCCTTTGCCGTTTAAGAATCCACACTTATCGTCGATGACGAATGCAGCCATTCCGTCCCATAGCCAGGGTGAGGTCATGTCTGCCATTGCACCGTCGATCTTTGTGTTGAGAAGTTTTCCATTGGAGTCGAAGACGTTCCATTTACCTGTATGAGTTTTGGTGGCAATGATGTCATCGTATCGCGAAATAAAATCGTAGTTCGCTTCAATGATGTAGTTGTTGTGCGCATCTACGAGTCCCCAGCGAAAATCCCTTTTCACGACAGCATGGCCTTTGTTGTATGAGGCGATGTCCTTGTGTTGAATGGGAATCAGAAGTTCGCCGGTATTGCTGATCAGACCGCATTTGCCATTTTGAAAGACTTTGAAATATTCATTGGAAGTTGTGTAAGGCACGGATTTATTGGTGTAGTTTCTGCCTCTGACAACATCTTTCGTGTCACTTATTGCTTCTATTCGGTCATAAATTGGTGGCACCACGAACTTACCAGTAGCGTCCATCAGTCCACACTTGTAATCTTTCCCGCTCATCTCGTAGAGGTCGCCGAATTGTCGAGGCGCTCCGGATGTACTGCTGGTGGCGATCGTCACTCCTTTCTTATTGATTAGCACGCCGTGCCCATCAATCGCGACAGGAGCAACTCCATTTTCGAATTGACCGGCGTCATGGTAAGCCGGCGCTAGCACTGTTTCTCCCTGTCTGTTGATATACGCCCACTTCTCGAATTCGTTTTTTGCGACAGTTCCATGAATGCTTTCTTTTCGGAATTTTACAGCGGCAAGTCCGTCGTGAAAGTCTCCGGCCATGCTATAGACCGCGGGTAGTACAACAGTTCCTTTTTCGTCCACAAATCCGACGGCATCGCTGCTGTAATCTGTGATTTTTCGGAGACCTTCCGAGCTAGGCCAAGACGGATCTTGATACCTCAAATGGAGCGGTAGCTCACTCTTAGTCTCGCCTGCTGTGAACTTAAGACTCGGGTCGAGCGAACCGTCTTTTTCTATCAACCCGCGAAGATCAAAAGCAGAAAGACTGAGCACCGCAAGCGATAAGGTCAGGCAACAGCCAGTTATTAGGCGATGACGGACGATGCCTTTCGTTGTTCCACTCGGCATTCTGCTTGATGAATTCGATTTTTTGCCAGCGTCAATAGATCTTGGAGCGGTGAGGGAACTCGAGTTCGGGATCGGAACAGCGTTCTTTTGACTTTCAGAACGTGTAGAGGAAATCGTGCCACTGTTATTTGAAACGACGGCAGGGTTTGCGACTTCTGAGCTTGAATGTGGTTCAGCTGAGACAACTATCGATGAAGACGCCACAACTAGTTCTGGCTGTTCTAACTTTTCGAGAAACTCGCTCACTATGTCTGTCCGCCTACGTGATGCGCTCGTTCATGGATTATTCCCAATGGTAAAACTACCCAACCTGCATTAAACCGCATGACAGTCCAGACAATGGCATTTTTGGACCATATGCGAGAACAATCAGTGTATTCACTGATTGTTGGATAGGGTTAGGAGGGCGGTGCGGTTTTAATGACCGCGGCGCGATATTAAATAACGGCGGCGCGGGGTGAATGGACGGAAGCACGCGGTGAATGGACGGCGGACTAAGCGGATTCGCGTTCCTGACGCCTCATTTCCTTGCGCCAGATCGTGAAAGAATCGGCAATTTTCTTTCCGCTGCTGTCGATTGCGGGTCCAATCAGCGCGCCATCCAGGCGATGTAGAAAGTCGTTTTCAAACCGGCTCAGCACTTTAGAAAAATTTTGGTTATTTAAAACAGCATCAACCGGGGCCCACTGTGTTTCTTCTACAAACACCGAGTTTATCGCGTTGGCGCGCTGTTCAATAAATTCGTTGACCTGAGCTGCTTCTTCCAGGTTGAAGGAGTGCCCAACAAAGAAATAGTTAGGTCCAGGCCACGCATTTTGCTTCTTGTAGTGCGAAAAATCAGGCTGTGGTAGGCGGGCACGGCGTCTTTCTACTGGTTTTTCAGCGTTCTCGCTAGTCGCATTCTCGGACATCGTTCCTTCCTCTACTGGCGCACAGGATGGATTGTATTAACTTACCGTTCGTCTTGCATTTAACAGAGATAAGATGTGAATCTCTCGAATATATGGCGAGGGCACATCGATAACTGCGAAGTTGAGGCTTGGGGTGCCCTGGCATCTGTATACTTGCTTATCGCCCCCAGCATGGATTTACCGTGGACATACTGAATTCGATTGCAGAGGCAGTCGGCAATACGCCCCTGATTCGACTCGATCGAATCAACCAGGAAAAGCAACACACCCTCTTGGCCAAATGTGAGTTCATGAACCCGGGTGGTTCGGTGAAAGACCGAATCGCTTTTTACATGGTCGAGCAAGCTGAAAAATCGGGACAGCTCAAGCCTGGCCAACTGATAGTCGAAGCTACAGGCGGTAACACTGGCATTGGATTAGCCCTCGCTGCAAAACTGACCGGTCATAAGTTAGTGACGGTAATGAGCGAAAAAGTCGGCAAAGAAAAAGTGCACTTGATGCAAGTCCTTGGTGCTGAAACAGTTGTTGTACCCGTAGGTAAAGCAATTGACGATCCTGATCATTTCATCAATCAAGGAAGACGTATCGCTAAAGAGCGCGATGCGTGGTACGTGAATCAATTCAACAACAGCGACAACCTTGATGCACACTACAAATTCACCGGACCAGAAATTTGGAAACAAACGGATGGCACCGTCGACGTGTTCGTTGCTGGTATCGGAACTGGTGGCACACTTTGTGGTGCAGGACGCTTTCTGAAAGAGCAAAAGCCTTCAGTCAAATTAGTATTAGCTGATCCGCTGGGTAGTATGTTGGCAGATTGGCACAATCGAACAGAGCCGCATCCCGCGCCATATCTGGTAGAAGGAATTGGTGGAGATTTCGTCGCAGGAAATGTGAATATGGACATGATCGATGCAGCAATTCACATTGACGATAAAACTTCAATTGAGACAGCGCATGACCTTTTGGAAAAGGAAGGCATCTTTGGAGGAAGTTCGTCTGGCTGTGTGGTCGCTGCTGCGATGCGATTTTGCCAGATGCACAAAGAGCAGCCGCTAACTGTTGTCGCTGTTCTGCCTGATACAGGACGGCTGTACATGGACACAATTTTTAGTGACGACTGGTTAGCTACTCGGCTCAAAACCGGCAAATAAGAGCAAGCAGACACGTCGTTGTCAAGTAAAGGCGCTTCGCCGCAAAGGGCAACAGGTGCTGTGATTTTTGCCGATATCGGCAAAAAAGCAACTTTTCAAGGGTGTCAAAAAAACCTTTCAATCGTCGCAAAACGGAAAATATATGCCGATTGTATATATCATCGAAATTTCAACAAACCAGTCTGTGGGCCGAGCGCTTGTCATTTTACGCCCACTCTTGAAAGCACTATGAATAGCCAATCTAAATCAGTCCAAAATTCATTTCTTAAATACACAGTGGGGTAGTGGAACATATTTTTCAGAGCGCTATACTAATTGCATAACCGGTGAGCACCTCACTTAAATGTTGAGAGCTTTGAGCCGAGGGGCAATGCGGAAACGACAGGTCGGCGCTGACCAGAAACCGTAGCAGAGAGCCCGATGCACGTGACGGACTGACTGAAGCGAGCATAAATACTGAGTCCGATCGAAAGGACAGTCAGGCAGTAATTTAAACACCACCGCGAAGCGATTCGGGTGGTGTTTTTATTTTTGGGAGAGCATTTTGCTCAAGTTAAAACACCACCTCGTCGCCTTGGTGATGTCTAACTTTCGCGTAAACCCGATTGCTTTATTACTTGAGTGAGTCGAGCTGCTGTCCGACTCTTAGTTACCACTGTTTGGTGATTAAAACCGAATTCGGTGCATGCATTGCACCTGTCGGTTGCAGATACTTTGACAGGCTGCGGTTAAGGAAGAGTGAAGAGACGACAGATGTTTCTTTTGTTTTCGCGTATATGCGATTTGCTCACACTGAATATTCGAATCAATTTCGACTAACTGGGTTTGTGGGCCGAGCGCTTGTCATTTTACGCCCACTCTTGAAAGTACTATGAATAGCCAATCTAAATCAGCCCAAAATTCATTTCTTAAATACACAGTGGGGTAGTGGAACATATTTTTCAGAGCGCTATACTAATTACATAACCGGTGAGCACCTCACTTAAATGTTGAGAGCTTTGAGCCGAGGGGCAATGCGGAAACGACAGGTCGGCGCTGACCAGAAACCGTAGCAGAGAGCCCGATGCACGTGACGGACTGACTGAAGCGAGCATAAATACTGAGTCCCATCGAAAGGACAGTCAGGCAGTAGTTTGAATACCACCGCGAAGCAATTCGGGTGGTATTTTTATTGGTCTGTTTTAAATGGAGCAATAACGCTCATTCGTACTATTCGCGATCTACGTTCTGTTGCTATTCAGAACTCGCTCTTCACTCCCACGACTTTGCGTGGTGCAATTGAGCGTTTAGGTTTTGTTCAAGCCGACCCAATCAGGTCACCTGCAACGGCTCAGGATCTGATTCTCAGACATCGCGTTAAGGGATATCGGGCAGGTGATCTAGAGCGAAAGTACGCCTCACTTGATCTTGAAGAGGATTATTTGTACGCGTATGGTTTTTTACCAAGTGAAAACTGGCGTTGGCTCCATCCTCGAAAGACAGATAATTTGTCGGTATTAGAAAAAAAAGTGCTTAGCGTCATTCGCGAATTCGGTGCGATGCATCCACGGGATTTGGAAGAACATTGCGGAGTAGAGCGTGTGATCAATGCCTGGGGCGGCTATTCAAAAGCGACGACACACGCACTAGATCACCTGCATCATCGAGGACTATTAAGAGTAGTCAGGCGAGAAAAAGGAATACGAGTTTATGACGCAATTTCGCAGAGCAAATCTTCATTGTCTGCAGAAGAGCGAGGGAATGCGTTAGTAAATTTGATGGTCAATATTCTTGCACCAACTCCGTTCAAGAACATCCAGAGCACACGATTTTCCAAACCGGATACGTGTAATACACGTGACACTCTTAAGCATCTGCTTCTGACTAAAAAGCTCAATTCTACAGAAGTTGAAGGTGTCCAATATCTTTTGCCCGCTCATATTTCCAGTGTGGATGAGCCACCATCTATCGTTAGATTTCTTGCTCCATTTGATCCTTTAGTTTGGGACAGGAAACGTTTCGAACTTTTTTGGAACTGGAGTTATCGATTCGAGGCTTACACGCCGATAGCCAAGAGAGTGCGTGGCTATTATGCTTTGCCGCTTCTCTGGAGAGACGATATCATCGGTTGGGCTAACGTTAGAGTTGTTAACGGCGCTATGGATGTGGATCTCGGGTTTGTCAGTAAACGACCTCGAGATGCTCTTTTCAAATCTGAACTGGAAAAAGAAATCGAACGAATGAAATATTTTTTGCGCCTTTAGCCATGGGAACGTAAAATGCTCACATATGTCAGCGATGGTATCAAGCGAAACTTCTTTGGAGTGCTTGTTTTTATGTCTTTCCTTCTGCACTCACAATCCGGGGCGATTGCGCTCGAAAGCTCTTTCACTGTCGAATCGATTAAGCCGTACTTTCATGGATACACAGCATCCATGGTTGTTTTGGATTTGAAGTCTGGCACGGTGTTTAAGTATAATCCGCAAATTTGTGATCAGCGTTTATCTCCCTGTTCTACATTCAAGATTTTCAATTCTCTGGCAGGGTTGGAGAGAGGCGTGGTGGCAGATGAAAATCAATACTTCAAGTGGGACGGCACCATAAACTCTCGCTCGGAATGCAATCGCGACCAAACGCTGCAGACTGCTGTCAGTAACTCGGTCGTCTGGTGCTTTCAACAAGTGGCAGCAGGGGTAGGAGAAGAGCCGATGAAGGCGTTTCTCAAGGCTGAGCACTACGGAAATCAAGACATCTCAGGTGGTATCACTAAATTCTGGTTGGGCAACTCTCTAAAAATTTCAGCGAACGAACAAGTTGAGTTTCTAAAAGATTTGGTCACCGATAAACTATCGTTTTCTAAACGCTCCATGGCCATTGTGCGCGGTTTAATTCGATTGGAGAGCACAGATCACGGAGTTCTCTACGGCAAGACAGGTTCGGACATGGTAAACGGCAAGACGACGCTGGGGTGGTTTGTCGGGTACGTTGTACATCCCGATCAAATTTATGTCTTCGCTGCCAATACACAGGCGGAAGATAAGGCAACAGGACTGCGCACGAAAGAGATTGTCAGGCAGATTCTAATCGATAAGAAACTGCTGTAAATCGTTGGCTAATTACCCACCCTTTAAGTCTGTCTGAGTATCTTTTTGCAGCTTCTCAATGTCTCGTTGAACTGCTGGTTGAGCCAAAAGTTCGTCGATAAACTTCGAGACTACCGCCAAGTTCACTGTGAAATTTCCCACACCAGCTGTGTTGACGCCGATAACTTCACCTTTGTTGTTTACCAGCGGACCGCCGCTGTTACCGTGGTCGATTTTGGCAGTGTGTTGCAAATACAGTTTCGGTAGATCCGGATTGCTTGGATCTTTCCCGCGCAATTTATCTGACGAAATCAAACCTTCTGATAGCGATCCGGTTACGCCCTTTGGACTTCCCAGCGCGTAGACTGGCTCTCCGACGGTGAGTGTGCCTACGTCGGTTCGCATCGGCAAAGTTTTTGCATTCGTTCCTGGCACGAATACTAGAGCAAGATCGTGCTCTTTGTCGAATGCGATCGGCTTCTTGGTCAGTGCATATTTCGCTGGATTGTCTGTGATTTGAGCAGTGCCACCAAGATATCCTTCAGTCCCTAAATCAGTATCTGATACCACGTGGTAGTTCGTCACAACGACATCGGGACGAACAAAAAATCCGCTTCCAGTAGAAATTGTGGTGTATTTTTCGAAAGCGCCTGTAATCTTCCCTCTAAACTTGCCGCCTTCATCGATCAAAATTACGATGGGAGTTGTTCCTACTAGCTTTACGATTACAGGGATTTTTACTTTCGAGGTGACAATCACGCCTGCTGCCGTTTTCGATTTTTTGCCACCCTGCTGGCAGAAAACCGGTTTGTCATCGTCGTCGAGCACGGCGAGCACTGGACTATCAGGTGCGTATAAAGAAACAAGTTCCAACTTCGGAATTACAACCTGATAGGCCTTGGTTTGAATTTGCAGAGTGACGATAGAGGGTCCGCATGTTTTGAAAATGTCGTGTGGACTCAGGGTTGACTTAGGCAACTCCGGCATACGAAATCCGGTGTTGGCCGTTGTGCCTGTCTTGCTGGTGTCTGCTGGTTTGAATGGGTTCGCCATCAAAACGAAAACGAGCGCACCGACCGCAAAGATCGAACCTACAAGGGCTGCGATTTTGACATTGTTGGAAATTGGTTTCTTTTCGGTGTAAACAATTGGCACCGTCTGTGGTGCTGCACTGGAATTGCTGGAGAGAATGTTTCCCCGATCCCCTTGATCCAAATTGCCGCGGTCACCGCCTGGCACTCGCGTGCTCTCTGGAGCTGCGGGCATTAGTGGATTTCCAAACATGTCGTAACTTGCCGCTACTTGCGATGGCTTTGTGTTGCGCCCTTGATTGTCTTCTGGAGGTTGCCCTCGGTCTGACAATCTTTCACCATCTGAAGGTACATCTCCGCGGTCTTGCGACATTTTTCTATCCTTTTGGTGTGTGGCTCTAAATCTGCTCTTGCTGTTGCCTGAACCCTAACCGCTATCGCGATGTTACTACTTATTCAAATTTTTTAGAGCTTCCTTAGACTCTTTCATTTCGTCGTCTATACTTTGCGAACTTTCGTAATCTCGTTTTGCCTCGCTGTAATTCTTGATCGCCTCAAACACTTTGCCCCGGTCGAAAAATGCTTCAGCGTTGTTTGGATCCAACTTGATCGCCTCGCTAAATGCTTCCGTCGCCTCTCCCAAGATTCCTTTGTCTTGTTTGCTAAGCCCATCTTTAGCGTAGCTCAATCCCATCAATGTGTAGGCTTTGGAACGGACCTTCGGATCCAGTTTCTGATTGTCATAAATGGTTTTGAATCGTCTTCGCGCGTCGAATGGTGAATCCATCTTTATGGAGTTTATGCCACTAAGTAGAATAGACTCGGTCGATTCACTTGCGGGCATGAGATTCGTTACGCCAAACCAGGTTGCAGCACCAATCGCAACTACCGCTAATGCAGCAACTCCGATTTGAACGGGACTGATTTTTCGTCCGTACCGAGAGACACCGGATGTCTTCGTTGTATCAATCGGTGCATCGTTTGTCTTAGCCGGTTCAAATAATCGACCGGTATCTCGTTCTTTTTCTTGAGCGCCAGTGTCAAACAGTCGGCCCCGGTCGCCGAGGGTTTTGTCGTCTAACGGTTTGAACAAGCCGCCGCGGTCTCCGACACCGCTGCTAACAGTCTTTTTCGCCTGGAATGCTTCTGGCGGATAAAGAACTGGTTTGTCTGGATGAAAGTCTGGAATCTGTTCGACATCATACTGAAGCAAGTTTTCGACTGTGGTGGCGTATGTTCTGAGTGTCTTATCCTCGTGACTTTTTAGAATGTCGAATGTTTTCGATCTAGATGGATGTTCGAAGTCGTTTTTGCTGAAGATCAAGTGTTTGTCGGCAATATTGACCAGATCCCACAATTGACGGTCTTCGCCCAGACCAACCAATGTCGTGTACATCACCCAGTTGGAGAAGTTGTCGAGATATCTGCCGAAGTGATTGTCGGTGCGACTTGGATGCTGATAGTGCTCCAAACCGCGTTCATTGCTCTTCCTGCCGGCTAAACGAGGCACAAACATGCCGTCGTAGTCGATCAGTTTGATTTCGTCATCCAGCACCATAATGTTGCCGTGACTGAGATCGCCATGGGCGATTCCCACTTTGCGCAAGGCGTGAGACATCTCGAACCATTTGTCAGCCAGTCGCCGCACCTTAGCCTGATTGTCGAGATTTCTTTCGAGGTACTTGTCTAGCTGCTCCCCATCACACCAGTCCATTTTGAGAACCGGGAACCATTCGCCATGAACTTTGATGCCTTTTGGCAGAAACTCGAAATTGACGGTGTAGGGCAGTCCCAGACCAAGTAAATCCCGGCTGATTGCCTGATAGCGCTCTTGTTGGTCGGGAATTTCGCGCAGGAAGCAGCGCACCGCGACTTTCCGTTTCGGTCCCTGCAGCATGTAAACGCTTGCAAAGTTCCCGCTGCGAACTGCCGGTGAACCATATGGATCGTACTCAGGTTCGCCCTCTTTGAGCTCCCGGTCGTCAAAGTTCAAGTGAGGATTTTGAATCGCCTCATCATAGTCTGCTGCTACTGGCCAACCCGACACGCTTCAGTCCCAATCCTCGTTGATCTCTTGCCCATTCCAAAGATTGATTTTATACCCTTCCAAATTGTCCTGCACTAAAAGCTAAACTGCAAAGGCTTGGCGGGATATAATGTGCACCTGCCTTTAGCTATTTCTTGGTGGTCTCTTATCAGGAGTTTATCTAGTGCCATACGACGCTCAAATAAGCCGCACCAATCCTGCCGCGATTATCTGCCTGGTCGATCAATCCGAGTCGATGGAAGATGGTATCAAGGGTGACTCCAGCAAACGCAAATGCGACGGCGTGGCTGAGGTGTTGAACCGATTTTTACACAGCCTCGTAATCCGCTGCACGATTGGGATGGGAGAAGTTTTTCCCTACTACTACATCAGCTGCATCGGTTATGGCGCACAGGTGGGACCAGCGTTTGTAGGAAAGTTTCAAGGGGCTGAATCCGTCTGTATATCGGACTTGGCGCAAGCTGCCCGTATAGACGTAAAGACCATTGAGCGTCCAGAAGGCATCGAAAAGATTCGCACCAAGGTCTGGTTCGACCCAATTGCGAATGGGCGGACGCCGATGTGTGCTGCCTTTAAGAGCGCTCAGAGGATAGTGGAAAAATTCGTCGCACAATATCCAAATTGTTATCCACCGATGGTGCTCAATATCACCGATGGAGACTCGACTGACGGCAATCCCAGTGATGATGCGGAAGCGTTGAAACGCATTCAAACGACGAACGGAAACACACTTGTTTTCAACGTGCATGTTTCGTCGACAAATGCACCGAGCATTATCTTTCCGAACGGTGAAAGTCAGCTGAGCGACCCATATGCGCGCATGCTGTTTCGCATGTCCAGCCCGCTTCCTGCAAAAATGCAGCAGACAAGCAAAGAACTGCGCTTCGAAATCGCTGATGGGGCGAAAGGATTCGCCTTCAACGCCGATTTGACTTGTTTGACAAGCTTATTGGAGATAGGCACACGCGGTCAGAACACCGTCGCTACGGTTTAAGTCGTTCTTCGGCAAGAACTTGATTCGCCTCGATTTCGAGGCGATTCGAAGCCGATTTACCGCAATCTGAACTTTGAGCCGATTTAACTTAATCCAAACCTTAATCCGAACTTTGTTCGAACTTATTTCCAGTGCTTCGAATGCGGTTAGGTCGACCCTTTGCGGATCTTCATTTCCATTCGATCGACAGCAGGCATAATCCAGCTGGTATCAAATGCAGTGGCAGGCTTGACCACGTCTTTCTCGAAGACCAGTGGTTTGCTTGGTGGTTGAACTTCTACAGCTGCTCTTTCAGGTTTGTCGACGTGTTTGACTACGGCGTGAGCACGCATCTGACGTTTGACGGGCGCGTAATTCGGCATTCTGATATTCACTTGTTGAGGCTGTTGGGGCTCTGAGCCATTATCCGAGCCTGTGTGATACGCCGATCGCGATGAGTACGGACGTTGATAGGAGGGTGGTGGTGTGTACGCGGGTGGCTGCTCTGGCGGTGGCTCGGGCTGGGCGCGCCTGAGGGGATTTCTCATCGTTCCAGGATCGATATTGTAATAGTTTGAGCCCGGGCTATTTGGAGCGCCCGACGAATCAGGAGCCTGTTGAGGCGGCGACTGGTGGTAGTAACCTCCGCCCCCGCTTCCTCCTTCATAGCCGCCTGAAGCGGAGTTGCGAATTTGAATGCCTTGTCTGACGATGCTTGCGCCCTTCTGCAAGTACTGCTGCCATCTGCTGGCATCGGCTCGCATCGGATTCCAAAGGGAACCGAGTAAAAGGCTTGCTGCTATTAGTGCTCGAACGGTTTTGCTAGTAGACATAGACCTTCCACAATCACCTCTTCACATTATAGGGCCTGGGCAAATCTGGCGCATTTAGTTGAAAAAATTAACCCAGCTACACCGTGCTCCAGCCTTCGGTGCGAGGTTTGGCGGATGTAGATTATCGTCAGTCGCAATCTCACAATAAATTTTTGCCGATATCGGCAAAAATCAGGTTGCCGATATCGATAAAATCAGGTTGCCGATGCTGGTCAACCTTGCGATTTCATGAACCATGCGATCAGACCAATCACGACGAGAAGCGCAAGAATGCCACTCAATACTAAGATGATGAGGTTTTTGTTTTTTTCGTCAGCATCGACAGGTTGGAGCGACTTTGATTGCTGGAACGAACTTGACTGATTTGGATTAGATTGAAAAGACCCGGATTGAGTCGGATTCTGGAAAGACCCAGATTGTTGGGTGGGATTTTGAAACGAGCCGGATTGTGTTGGTCCAACCAGTTTCGGTGGCGCTGCCAGCGGAATGTCGTCAACAATCTTGGTCGGTGCTGGTGTCGAGGGGCGAGCTGGCGCTGGAGTTTGATCTTGAACTGGCTTGACAGCTTGATCCGGTAACGCCGGGGCGATCGATTCATATCCGAATAAGTCACTGCCTGGCATAATCATCGCATTCGGATTCATGCGTCCCCCTGCGCCAGGGACAGTTCCAGTCGCCGAAGAGTTTTTGGCTGAACCAAAATCATCCTTGAGTGACACAACTGGATCTGCTTTGCCCATATCCGCAGATGGTTGAATCGCGTCAGCTTGTATGTTCTGCGTTTGTGCTGATTGTTCAGCCGAATTTGGATGTGGTGTTACATTTGGTGCAAGTCCGACTGGCATCGTATGTTCATATTGCGCACCCAGATCATTATTCTGCATCGTTCGCTGAGCTTGCGCCGGAATGACCCAGGTCGTGTTGTTATTGCTTTCCAAAAGTGATTTTGCAAGTTCAGATCCAAATTCAGTCATCGAAGCGAATCGTTCGTCAGGGTCCTTCGCCAGCCCTTTAAACACAACCCGCTCTAAGACTGGAGAAATGGTCAGATCTGGACGAATTTCGCCGAAAGATTTTGGCATATCTCGCACATGCATCAATACTGTTTCCATGGCGTTGCGACCAAGGAGAGGTGGACGCCCTGTCAGGCAGTTGTAGATGACGCAGGCTAGAGCATACATGTCTGTTCTCGAGTCGATTGCTGAACCATTACACTGTTCTGGGCTCATGTACGCGGGGCTGCCAAACACTTCGCCGCTCGCGGTCAGCTTGGACGCATCGGAAGCCTCACGCTCCAGCAATTTGGCAATTCCAAAATCAACCACTTGCGCGATTTCTTGACCGTCATCGCCGATCGAAATAATCAAATTGCTCGGTTTGATATCGCGATGGATGACACCTTTATTGTGTGTATGAGCGAGTGCGTTGCAAATCTGTGTGAATAGCGCGACGCAGCGACTGGGTTCCATATATTCAATTTCAGCTACTACATCGGAGACAGTTTTGCCTTCCAAAAAGTCCATAATCAAATATGGAACTCCTTGCGGCGACAATCCGAAATCGTGGACCGTAATGATGTTCGGATGCTTCAAAAGACTTACTGCTTTAGACTCCAGTTGAAATCTCTGCAACATCACGTTGTCATGCACAAGTTCAGATCGGAGAAATTTAATGGCGACATATCTATCCATCATTAAATGCTTGGCTTTGTAAACTGCGCTCATGCCGCCGCGGCCAAGCACCTTGGTGATCTGATATTTGTCCAAAAACGTGGTGCCGAGCAGCGGATCCGCACCAGCTGCTAGCAAAGAGCCGTCGTTAGGGCAATTTAGAATTTCGTCTTGTGTCTCCAATCCACAAGCCAGGCAAACGCGTGTGGTCTCTTGTGACGAACTACTCATTGAACACTCCTGCCTGATTATGCCGAGCGGCTTTCTGCATAGGCTATCTTCGGATTATCTGCCCAATTTCGCAAGCAGTTCCCCGTATTTTGGCAGACCGTGCGGGCAGGCAGTAATAGTGCGAGAATGTTTCTAATCACTTTCCAGTAGCGTGGAAGTCTATGCAGCAACCTGCCAGACTTATATTATTTCCTTGACCGATGGGAATGGTTTTAAATAGGCAGTGGCAGTCACCGCTGGCGGCGTTTCAAAGGAGCACGTTTAGTGCGTATCTCGTGTCAAAGTTTCTCTTTGCCTAAAGCAGGAAGGAGTTTTGCTGACTGCGAGGACGCATATTTCCCCGGTGACTTAGACACTCACCAACTTTATGAAATCAATCACGAAAACACAGATGTTTTCCGTGCATCGGTGAGCGATGGTGCTACTGATTCAATCTTTTCAAAACTGTGGGCACAGCTTCTCGCTTTCGGATATGGAGCGGGAAAGTGGGCGTCGGACATTACCGCAGAATCTGTCTTAGAGGAGCAGACGGCGTGGCTTGATTTTTTAGCGAAACAGCAATTGCCCTGGTATGCAGAGGAGAAGGCAGAATTGGGAGCTTTTGCTGCCATGGTCGGGTTAACGGTGTTCAACGATTCGAAGCGATGGACTGCAATGGCTGTTGGCGATTGCTGTATTTTTCACATCCGCAACGGCGCGTGCATCAAATCGTTTCCAATCGCTAGCGCAGCTGCATTTTCAAATTTTCCTTTGCTTTTGTGCAGTGTGGCAGAGCGTAATACAAATGTTTTTGAGAGTAAACAAATCGTTTCGGATGGTACCTGGGAGGCAGGCGATCAATTCATTTTGATGTCAGATACGGTGGCATGTTGGTTTCTATCGCAGATGGAACAGGGAAATACGGAATCTCTAGTAGCTGCTCTCGACAACGCACAATCACTCGACACGTTTGTCTCGCTAATCAACCATGCCCGCACCACCAAAGGTGCCGACGGAAATGTTCAAATGCGCGATGATGACGTCACTGTTACTTTAGTGAAAGTGGTTGATGATGCGAGCGCGCCGCTGCCGAAAAAATTCGACAGTCAGGCTCTTGCTGCGGCGATTCGACCAACAGTTGAAATACCAAAAATTGCAGTGAGCGAGAAGAGAAATACAGCTGAATTGCCGCCGATACCAGTACAAAATAAATCTGCGCTGGCAGTAGTTGCTCCGGTCGCTCCACCGGGTGTTCCTGCGCCTGTCTCTTCTACATCAACGCCGTCAGCAACGTCTGTGTCCGCGCCAACCGCACCATCCGCAGCCGCACCATCCGCACCTCACAAGTCTACAGCACCTGCATCCGCACATTCTTCATCGTCTTACACACACGATGCCACTAACAGCAATGGCGGAATGGTTGTTAGAGAGCCACCAAGTGCGGAAAGCAACTATGCGAGTCGAACCCGCACAAAATCGAATCAACCTGGGTTTGTTGTAGTTATAGCTAGTATGATATTGGTGGCTGTGATTGGTGCGGTCGCACTATTTGCACCTAAATCAGAGAAACATCCAAAAAAAGTTGAAACACCTGCAGCTTCGGAAAGCGTTGCAGCTCCATCGCTGACAAAATCGGACGACACATCGGCCAAACAATCGGGCGGTCATCATCGCGCCAAACACAAACTCAAGAAAACTCACCCCATTGCACCCGCTCCGTCTAGGACTGCTTCGGCTGGGACTGCTGCGACTGGGCAGACTGCGGTTGGGGCACCACCAAGGGCGCCAGCTGCTACTGCATCACCAGATGCGGTGGCACCAAATACAAATTCACCAAACCCGAGTGATTCCGGTCAAATGCCAGTGCAGTTGCCCGCTCGTGAGCCGGTGCGAAAATCTCCACAAACAACGCCGCAGCTAGCTCCCGATAGAGGCGCCGCGAAACCTGCAAGCAGACCCATGTCGAGGTCACTAGACCGTATGCCTCCTCAGGCACCTGAAAGAATTCGTGTGCCAATTCCTGCCCCGGATCGAACATCTGGATTGCCAGTTCAACTTCCTGATCAAATTCCTCAAGATCGCGGTTTGGACCATTCGCCGATTGGTCAACATCGTAGGGGCGTCAGACCTGACAAAATCTATCCTGACAAACGAAAGCAAAATGATTTGCCTGAGAATCTCAATTCGCAGAATTAGCATCATTAACTGCGATCTGATAGGCCATCAAAAAGTAAACTGACATCTCAATGGAGAAGAGGGAACCTCGTCGGTCCCCTCTCTCAAATTATTGATTTGCGCGAATCTATTACGCGAATCTATTATTAGAATCCGATGTAGTTACGCAGGGTGGTCAGTAGACCAGGGTTGGATGTGTGCAAATAATCGAAGAACAGAGGGTCGTTGTAGGTGTTCCAGGAGTAGTTGCCATTCCAGTTGTTGTGATGGTATGCCAGCCACTGAGCGCGCATTTGAGCATCCAACTCTCGCTGGCGCTGAAGCGACATGCGATTCCAATTGTTTCTGTATAGAGTGCGCTGACCGTTCCAGTCGTTGTTCCAATATTTCGCCTGTTGGTGACGATAGTGACGATCATACTTGTTGTCATATCTGTTGTCGTTTACGCGAATGTTGATGTCGCGTCGATCCCAGTTGTTGTTGTTGTGCCAATTGTTGTCATAGTGATGGCTGTGCTCAGCTAGCGCAGGAGCTGTGCTGAGAGCAGAGAGAGCCACCATTCCTGCCATCAGACCATGCTTGATCGAATTCATAAAATCCTCCAGGATCGCAAAATAACCTTTGATGGAGACGCCTGTTTTTCTTTCAAAGTTCCAACGAAACCTGCAATGTATGGGGATCTCTTTGAATCTGTGGATTTTCTTGTTAATTGGGAAATTGGGATTGATTTGGGTCGTATTTTTTGCCGATATCGGCAAAAAATAATTCGGTGAAAAGGCAAAATTTCTTCCGATATCGGCAAAAATCTTTCGACGAAAAGCAAGATTTTTCCCGATATCGGCAAAAATGTAGAGCTCTACAGCAAGTTTTCTGAAAGAAAACAATTTATCAAGGCTCTTTTACCAATGTGTGTGCGGTTTAGCCTTTGCCCGGTAGAGTTAACCTTAGTGTCGTAGATCTGGACGTGGTAAATAATCTCAGCGTGGAATATCAGACTAAGTAAAACCTGGCGTCCCACTGGAGTTCCTTTGGCTTCCCACTCGCTCGAAAAAATCAAAAACATTAATGTCGAGGACGCTCATGATGAGCAGTCCTTTTTCGTAGGCGAAAAGCCAGTCTCTGATGAATTTGAGGGACGCTACGAGATTTTGGAAGAGATTGGCAAGGGTGGAATGGGTGTCGTCTACAAGGCACGTCAACCGGCGTTGCAAAAACTGTATGCAATCAAGATGTTGCACTCGGTGCACAACAACGAGACTATTCTTCGCTTTGAACGTGAAGCGAAAGCAATTAGCAAACTTGATCACGTCAATTTGATCACATCCCATGATTTTGGCGTTTCCGCTGACGGCCGCCCTTATATGGTGATGGACTTCATTGAAGGCACTTCACTTGCGGAGATTATAAGTCGAGACCATAAGTTACCGCTTCGCCAAACTTTAGAAATTTGCATTCAAATTGCGCGAGGTATGGCATACGCCCATGCACAAGGTGTTTTACACCGCGATTTGAAACCCGGAAACATCATGCTCATTACGCAGCCAAATGGTGGCACGTTAGTCAAGATAATTGATTTTGGAATTGCCAAAGTAATCGAAGAGAATGCCCCGTCGAACCTGACTCAAACAGGAGACGTTTTCGGTAGCCCATATTACATGAGTCCAGAGCAGGCTGTGGGACGCGGCATCGATGAGCGTTCCGATATCTATTCATTGGGATGCGTCATGTATGAGATGCTCACGGGTGTCTTGCCATTCCGAGGCGCATCAGCGTTTGAAACGCTTTATGCGCATATGAACGAGAAGGCTCCAACACTCAAGCTAAATGCGCTAAAGGAGCAGTTTCCCGTGCCAGTTGAAAAACTGGTGGCCAAGGCCTTAGCCAAAGAACGGAACGATCGATGGCAATCGATGACTGAATTCGAAAACGAGTTGAACAGTGTATTCAAAGTTCTCGATTCACCCTTTAAAGCGCTGCTTCAAAATATTGAATTTGAAACTCCGAATTTCATCAAGCTGAAAGTGTGGGAATGTGCCGCACTTGGTGCTTTAATAATGACTATTTTAGTGGCATCGATTTTGTTCTGGCCGACGTCTCAGCCTGTTGTTCACGACAAGCCTCTTGTTTCAGCGCAACAGTATTTGAAGGAACAGAAGCTTGATGATCCCAATGAGATGGCTCGGCTAGTGATTATGAATGGCAGTCCATCAGTTGCCCTTGATGCTTTGGATTGCAATGACGATGCGTTGAAGTTTTTTAAACAGCGTAATGATATCGTCAAGCTTGGTTTAAGTGGCACCAGCATTACCGGCTCCGGTCTGAAGTATTTGACTCATTTACCTTTACGACAACTGTTCCTTAATCAAACCGGTGTTTCTGAACTTTCAGCTCTGGTAAATATTCCTACACTCGAATTTATTGAATTGAATAAGTCTCTGGTGACAAGTGAAACACTAGCTAGTCTGATTCAGTTGCCAAACCTTCGAAGTGTTCGCGCTCAAGAAGACTCACTAAACGATGATGCCATCGATGTGTTTCTAAAAATGCCGAGTTTAGAGTTTTTGTGGATCGGCAAAAACCCCGAATTCACTGATGCTGGTATAGATAAGCTCTCAAACGCGACTCGACTAAAAACACTCAGACTGACGAATCTCCATATCGGCGATGACAGTCTCAAAAATATCGACCGGCTCAAAAATCTCAAGGTACTCGATCTTAACGGTACGAACGTTACCGACAATAGTTTGGAAAAAATAAGCCATATGCAGCTGCGAGAGCTGCACCTCAGTAGTACCAATGTTACTGATGAAGGAATACGTAAACTGTCTAACTGTGGAACACTCGATCGTCTGACTTTGAATGATTGTCCAAAAGTGAGTCAGAAAGCCGTCGATAAACTAGCGGAAAGCTTAGCGCACTGCAAAGTGGAACACTTCAAGAAAGCACGTTTCCGTTAGTTGATACACTTTGCAGTGGCAAGTAATTTATTGGTGGTAATCAGATTATAGTGATTGTGCTTTTGCCCTCATAGAACTGATTGGTGTTTTTAGTACTCCAAAGACTGACTCTCTGCTGCCTGTGACTGCCGTTGCAGTTGCTTCCGGTCGTTTCTTGCTTGACCAACTCAAACTTGTATTCTGATATGAGAGCACAGGTTGTGTTGCAGTGCTGTAAGACAGACTCGTCGATGTGTGTGGTGGCATCTGTACTGGCAAAGCTTGAGCAATTGCCATCTTCGGTTGAGGATGATTAACCACTGGCATCGGCAGATAGTTAGGTTTAACGTATTGCGGTCCTTTAGTAATTATTGGTGGTGCAGCTGTTGCTCCTTTAGAAGTTGTTCGGGTTGTGTTGATTACTCGTTTTGTCATTGGCTCCCAGTAGTAATTCCCTAAGTTGGGAGTCACGCTTGTCAGCCCATTTTGCCATCCTGTAACGCGATAAGTGGTAACAGTTGATTGAACAGTCGTTTTTGGAGCGGTGTGAGTGATCAGGTCTCCTGGATTGGCTAAACACTTTTGTTGTGCCGCAGTACATAGCATCGGTAAGACCAGCAATAGATGATGAACTCTGCTGCTGAAAAATTTCATGCGCTGTCCTCCTTCTACAGGATTCGATTGGTTGTGTAGTAAGTGAACTGAACTCAAAAGCACTATATTGCTGATTTTTGAGGACGATTTGATTATGCGTATCAAAAGTGACCAAATTGTTTCGTTTTTAAGCCTAATCTGAGATTGCTACATGGATGTTAAATGGGCTGACAATTTGCATAGCCCCAAATAATCATGCTTTTTTGCCGATATCGGCAAAAATTCAGACCCGAATCGAGTCGAAATTACCGTGGATTTATTCCGATATCGGCAAAAATTCAAAACTTGAAGTGCCGAAATTACGATGTTTTTGCCGATATCGGCAAAAATCACAATTCCAAACCTACTTAAATCCCTGTACTGCATGAGGAACGTACGGTTGCTCCAGCTGTTTGACATCATCAGCGCTCAATTTAATTGCAAGTGCCTCAACTGCATCTGAAATGTGTTCTGCTTTGGTTGCTCCAACAATTGGCGCTGTCACTGTTTCTTTCTGCAATACCCAGGCCAGAGCCACCTGCGCTCTCTTAAAACCGTGGCTTTTGGAAAATTCGGCCAACGTGTCAACAACCTTCCTATCGTCTTCGGAATAAAGCTTTTTGCCAAATTCGTCAGTTTCCGAGCGGGCTGTTGTTTCATTCCATTCTCGTGTCAATCTTCCTCGCGCAAGTGGGCTCCATGGTATTACACCGATTCCGCGGTCTTTGCAGAGCGGTAGCATCTCGCGCTCTTCTTCTCTGTATAAAAGGTTGAGGTAGTTTTGCATGCTGACAAATTTTGTCCAACCATTTTGCTCGGCGGTGTAAAGGGCTTTGGAAAACTGCCAGGCGTGCATACTAGAGGCGCCTATATAGCGCACTTTGCCTGCTTTCACCACGTCGTGCAGGGCTTCTAAAGTTTCTTCAATCGGAGTTTCATAATCCCACCGATGAATTTGATACAGGTCCAGGAAGTCTGTGCCAAGTCTTCTCAAGCTTGCATCCAGTTCGCCGAAGATGGCCTTGCGCGAGAGACCCTGCCCGTTTGCTCCTGGATGCATCCGACCGTGCACTTTTGTGGCGATCACGACCTCGTCCCTGCGAGCAAAGTCTTTCAGTGCTCCACCTGTGAATTCTTCGCTTGTGCCGTCTGAATAAACGTTGGCTGTGTCAAAAAAGTTGATACCTGCATCCAGGGCCTGCTTGATCAAGGCTCGACTATCTTCTTTCGACAGTGTCCACGAATGTGTGCCCCTCTCAGGTACGCCGAAGCTCATACAACCAATACAGATGCGCGAAACATCAAGACCGGTCTTACCAAGTTTCACATATTCCATTGATTGACTCCTTGAGACCATGCTACCGTATGTGGTATCACTCGGCGGCGTACATAATTTCCAGCGTGATTTGCGTTCCTTTTCCTTGATTTGAATCGATCCAAATTCTGGTCGGATAAATGCACTCGATCAAATCTGCGCGCTCCCGAATAATACTGGTTCCGATGCCACCTTTGTTTGTTCTCTCCGGTGTGACGTCGGCGTCAAATCCTTTACCGTCATCTTTGATCGTCATTGTGAATAATCCTTTTTGTACACAAATGGAAAGATTCACAGTCTGGGCACAAGCGTGTTTGGCGATATTATTGAAGCATTCTTGTGCGATGCGGTAAATGTGCAACGCGACTTCGTCGGGCAACGAAGGAATCGCGACAGGGCAATCGAATTCGCATTTTAGGTCGGTGCGCTTCACCATATTGCTACACAACTCCTCCAACATCGGTTGCAGTCCGCAATCTTTTAAATCTCGAGGACTCAAGTCCTGGCATAGTTCTCTCAATCGCGATGAGATTTCAGTCAAGACTTCGATCATTTCGCTGTCGGGCATTCGTTTTGCGCCTGATAGAGAGCGCTTCAAAAGCATGACGTTTCCCAGAACGGCATCGTGCAATTCTCTGGCAATTTGTCCTTGAATAGCTTCTTGTTGGTCGACTATTTTTTGTACGAGTGCATGCTTTTCTCCAAGCAGCGATCGTACCGATCGCGTCAGGCTCTGAGCTCCCGAAAGTAGTCGAACTGATTCGGGCAACTGATCGAAATCCGCTCTAGACTTGTTGTTCAAATCTTTGAAGACCGATCGAAGCAGTGTGGTCAACTCTTCTGCAGTCAGTGGCAGTCCGTCCATCATGCAAGATGCTTCCGCGTCGCCATGCTCTACGATTGTCAGACGCAGTTTGCATCTTGAAGGTAACTCGGCATTTCTCAGCGACGTCAACTCGGTTGCGGGTAATGTGAAAAATTCAACGACGTCGTTTGAGCCGCGAACAGACATAGCCCAATACGATGTTGCGACTATCAATCTTTGAATGTCTTCATCTTCGCTTTTCGGTCGACGCACTGCCACCATTAGTGGTTCCTGGGCGATGCTGCTGTTGTATTCTTTGCTCAGGCTTTCAAACAGTACTTCCAGCGACGAGATCATCGTCTCAGCCAGTTCACCTGAACGAGAACGCTGTCCTAAGCCGGCTTGAACGAACCTGACGATGTTATTGGCTGCTTGTCGAAATTTCGTGTTCATAGGAAATTACGCCTCAATTTCCAGTTTGCCGTATCCACTTTCTACTGCCCAGGCGATCAATTCTTCCCGTGTGTTTAGCTTTAATTTAGCCAACAAAACATCCACTTGCTTGCGCACCGTCTCTGGAGATGTGACGCGCTGAGCGGCAATTTCTTGATACTTCATGCCCCTCGCCAACATCTTCAAGAGCTGCTGTTCTGCGCCGGTAATACGGATGTTTTCACTGGTCAACAACTCTTCTGAAATAAATGGACCTTTACCGGTCATCACTTCTCGAACGACTTCAATTACTTTGCTAATCGGCTCGGATTTGAGTAGATAAGCCGCAACATCTGTTTCTAGGACGATTTGTAGAATCGCCATGCGACTGTCGCCCGAGAAAACAACAATTTTGCAATTCGGGATGCTGCAAAACGCCTCCACCAAGCTCTTAGGTCCTTGAGAGTCAGGTAAATGTAAATCGAGGAGCGCAACGTCAGGCTTGAGTTCTCGTGCAAATTTCAGACCAGCCTCGGAGCCCGAGGCAATTGCCACCACATCGATGTCTGGCTCTGCAGAAAGTTCTGATTTGAGACCTTTGAGAGTCGCCTCATGGTCTTCTACTATCAATAAACGAATTGTCATCGTCGGCTACGTGCGCCTCTTTGGGCAGGTTGGTCCCTGCCATCTATGTACCCGATCTGCGCCCTGACCCTAGCGATTAGTGATTAGGGTTAGGTTGGTGATTAGCGATTAGTGAGTGATAGCGATTAGTGGGGATTAGTGAGTGATTAGCGAGTGATTAGTGATTGTTCGAACCGTTTTCGCCACCCGGTTCGTATTGAATTGCCACGATCGTGACGTTGTCTGGGGCTCCAGCCTCTAATGTTTTGGAAAGCAAATTCTGACAAACCTGATCTGCTGATTCGCAGGTCTCGATCGAGGCACCAATTTGTTCGTCAGATAATACTGACGATAATCCGTCGCTGCACAGGATAATCCACTGTTTTGGAACTACCTCGACTTCAGTTTTTTCCACTTCTACATCACGGTGGTGACCCAGGCAACGAGTCAGCAGGTGCTTGAACGGGCTGGTGCGGCACTGTTCGACCGTAATGCGGTTGTTCTTCAGCATCTCATTGACGACAGAATGGTCACTGGTCAGTGTTGAGGCCGTGCCGTCTTTCATCACATAAGCGCGCGAGTCGCCAACGTGGGCGATGTGCAAATCTTTTCCCGTAGTTTGAACGGCGATAACGATCGTGGTGCCCATTCTGGACGAGGTGGCGATTTTATCGGCCGCATCGCAAATATTTTCGTTGGCTAAAGCAACTGCATCGACAAGCCACTTCTGAATTGCTTCCTTGTCTGATGCGTGTGGGGCATTTTCTTTCCAGAGCTTTTGAACAGTTTCAATTGCGATACGACTCGCTTCTGCACCACCCTTAACACCACCCATTCCATCCGCAACAACGAAAACTCGTTCATCGGGACTGACATAGAAATTGTCCTGGTTTTCCTTTCTGCAAAGTCCGCGGTCGCTTATGGAAGCGACTCGCCAGCTGAGCTCGGTCATAGGTGGCCCTCTTTCGATAGCAACTGATTCATCATGCCTCTAAGTTTAATCGGTCTGTAGTTGAAAGTGAATTCCCGAAAACGAGTATCTGGATTGAATTCGTAAGAAATTTGGCTGTTACGGATATAGTTGACGCCGCAGTGGGGATATTGTGCCCAAAGGCTGCAAGGAGCTGGTTCATGGTGCGCAGTGATGACAGTGCCGATTTTCAAGAAGAGGTCGGTCCTGGCTACTCGATAAGTTGGAACGAGGTGCTCGGTCGAACACCGCCAACGCCAAGCCTGAATGGAGAATCGATTCCCCTCGATGACCGTTTCGAGATCCTCGCTCTAATAGGCACAGGCGCATGTTCTAAGGTTTACAAGGCTCGCCAGATACAACCCAGCCGGGTGGTTGCCCTGAAAGTCTTACATTCGCATCTGCTGACAAATGCGGAGACGATTGCCCGATTTCAGCGCGAAGCTGAATCTGGCTCCAGGCTGAACCACGCCAGTATTTGCACGGTCTACGAGTACGGACGCCTGGCCAAAGGGCAGCCCTTCATCGCCATGCAGTATCTGGAAGGTGAAAGTCTAGCCAGTTTGTTAAGGCGATTCGAGTGTCTGGATATTGAGGAAGCTCTGCCAATTTTTCTTTCCTGCTGCAATGCACTTATTGCTGCTCATGAGAAAGGAATCGTCCACCGGGACATCAAACCAGCCAACATTTTTATTCAGAGCATAGGGAAAGAGCGCGACGCGAAGTTATTAGACTTTGGCTTAGCAAAGCTGCTTAGTCATAGCGTGCCGACTCTTACACAGACCGGCATTGCGCTTGGCACAGTGCAATATATGAGTCCTGAACAGATTTTGTCTGAACCCGTCGATGCCCGCAGCGATATTTATTCTCTTGGCTGTGTAATGTTTCAGACCCTGACAGGACGACAGGTTTTTGAAGGGCGTACTGCTTTTGAGGTGATGGAAGAACATATAAATAAGTTGCCCGCGACTTTGCAAAGTGCTCATCCAGGCGCCAACATTCCATCAGAACTCGAGAATGTGGTTTTGAAGTCTCTGGCTAAAGACCCCGAGCGACGCTATCAAAGCGTCCATGAGTTGCGGCATGCACTGGCGTCGCTGCATCTGAAACCAAAAGGAAGCCAGTTGAATCAAGTGGCTTTAGTAATTTTGTTGATTTTAACGGCTGTATCAATCGGACTGTTTTTTATGCACCATATGTAGTGTCGTTATGTGTGGATTTCCAGCAAGTTGATGCGCCATGCCGTTATGCCTAGATGTCCAGCAAGTTGATGCGCCATGCCATTGATGACCGTCATCGCTCGGCAGTATCATTCGTCGCAGATGCGATCATTGATTGACAGTGACTGAGTTTTTTATATCCGAGTACATGACCAGTTGCGAACGCGTTTTCCGAGCCTGATGGAGTGTCAAATCCGTCGCGCCGAGTAGCTTGCTCAGGTCGACGAAGTCTTCAGGAATTGAAGCACATCCGAGCGCGAGTGCGAGTCTGCGACCGTCAATTCCACCTAGTGGTTTCTCGGTCAATGTGCGGATCAATCTCGTCGCTAGAGTCCTTGCGCCTGCTGATTTAGTATGCGGTAGCAACAAGGCATAAGATTCATCGTCGTAATGGGCCAGTACGTCGACGTGTCGTTTAAGTGCTGTGATCCGCACCACCGCTTCCACTAGCGCAGATGGCGAGAGCTTTTTACGCACCATGTTTCCGTCTTCTGGACTCTCCTCTCGAATGTCGAAAACAATTACCGACAAGCTGCTGCGGGATCTCAAACTGCGAAAGTATTCCTGTTCAAGGAAATATAAAAATGCCGAAGTCATGAACATTCCAGTGTTCTGATTTCGCAAACTAGTCATCACGGTTTGGATTGCATCGCCATCGATGCTTCGTGGGCAGAGCAAAAGCGTCGGAGTTTGGATGACAGGAGTGGTGGGCGGTGTGTATTTGGTGGGATTAGCGAACGGCAGTTCTTGCGCCGCAGCTGCTGGTTGAAAGTTAGTTGGAGGAGATGTGTGTGCGGGAGCTGACTTTTCCACAATCTCGGCTGGTGGTTCTGGATTGAAATTTTCCACTGCCGGTGTCTCAGGCGCTTTACCTGGCAGCTTTTGACCGGAGGCAAACGGAGACTTACCTGATTTTTGAGCTTCAGCGCAGGAGGAAGTAATTAGATTATTGACCAGGATTACGTCACAGCTGTTGTAATCGAATAGCAAATCCCGCTTGCCTTTCTGCTCGCAATAGAGGCACCATCGAGGATCGCCGCGCAAATTGCAAATGACAAGAAGGGTGAAGATGCTACCGCCTGGCGTTCTCCAAATGATTTGCATCTGTTTGCCACGATTCTCCAGAGCTTGTGACAAGAGCTGATGCAGTGCAGGCAATTCAGGCTTGTTTTGGAATTGTCCAGATATTCCTGTGTTTCTAAACATGGCTCCAGCTTAAATGGTGGTACTCGTAGTATTATGCCTGATTTTTTCCCCGTTGCTAGCTTTAAATGTCTGGTCTATCAAGGACTTTCAGGTCTACTTGTCGTCTGCAACCGTATTTGGTGCCGAGTATCTCACAACAACTCCACCGAGGTCGTTGATGTTTTGCTCGAAATTCGTTACGTTTACCTGGTTCTCAGCTCCGTGGTCGTACATCCAGTCCACGAGCGATTCAAGCACTTCCGTGCGCAAAAATTGCGTCTCTAACTGCAAGTGACCGAATTGTCCTTTCCAGGAAAGCGTTTGATCGATCGATGGCATGTTGGCCATTAGATCGGTTACATGTTTGGGTGAAACGCATGAGTCACGACTTCCTTGAATAATTAACACAGGCAGCTTATCGGAAGTCTTTTTGCCCCATTTAGCTGTGTGGTCGACAAACGAGTCAGTCGAGATAAGCGCGCCCAAAGTAAGTTTTTTAGTGATCATCGGATCGTCTAGCATTTCGGCCGTGACTTGTTTTCTACCTGATACGAGATTGCGGATGAATGGGTGCAAGTCCATTACATGATGAGGAGAAATGGCGGCCTTGATTCCGCGCTCGATGTTTCCGGCGCCGGTCATCATGTCTGCATTGACCTTCACAGCGGGCGCGGAGAGGACGATTCCATAAACAAGATCGGGATGTTCACCGGCCATGCGTACACAGAATGTGCAGCCTAGACTCTCACCTAGAAGGACTAATTTCGAATCTGGATATTTCGCTTTAACGAGCTTTGTCAGCTCTTCTAGCTCCTCGTAACTTTTCTCGAGGTGAACTTTCGATTTATCGTTTTTAAGTGTGCTCCACTTGCTTTCGGTGTTACACCGGCCAAATCCGCGCATATCAAAGGAGACAAAACCAATCTTGTTGATTGCCAGGGCACGGGCCAGGACGCGGAAACGACGACCGTGGAGCGTCAAACCATGAACGCCCACGATAACAGCCTTGGGCGGACCATCAACTGGCATCCACTCATAGGTGGGAATGCCGATCTTTTGACTGAGTTCGCCATCTTCGGTGTAAGTATATTTCGATGCTAGTTCCGGCTTGACGACATCCGGATACTTGTCGGCTGGCATCGTGCTTTCTATGGCGAAAGCTTTGTCTGCGCCGCCAGCGATGCAGGCTAGGGCGAGCAGCAATCCAGTCAACTTAGATACAGGTGTTCTCATTGATACTCGTTCTCGAAAATGGGATATTCAGTGATTTTACACTTACTGTTAGCAGTAAATTGCGCTGTTTTGATTAGTACTCTGTCATCGTAACGTATACCAGCAACGGTCTGCTCACCTCTCAGTCGAAACATTGGCTAGCTTTCGAGGCGAAAAGGAGTCGGCAAGATAGTATGATAGTTCTATTGTTTTAGAACAAACAGGAGTGAGCCCAAACCCAGTATGAAGACAGTCTTTCACCCCTCAATCAAAGAAGTTCGACTGGAAAATATACTCTATGCCTTGAGCGATCCCATTCGCCTATCAGTCGTGCAGCAACTGGAAGAACGAGGAGAAATGACCTGCGGCGAATTTAATTGCGCCGAGCAAAAAGGAAAATCAACAATGACGCATCACTTCAAAGTGCTGAGGGATGCAGGTTTGATTCACACGCAAGTAGAAGGTCGAGAGCATTTAACAACATTGAGACGCAAGGAACTCGACTCCCGATTTCCAGGTTTGTTAGACAGTATTTTGAGTGCCGCCGAAAGCGTAAAGATCCACGCTAAGCCGCGTCGCTCGTCAGGCTAAGGCCTCAGATGTGACGCGTGCGCCAGATGTTTTAGAGCGTTGCCAAACATCTGCAAGAATCTCATACGAATTCAAACGATCTTTGAAGTCAAAGAAGTCTGATACCACAATCAGTTCGTCAGCATCTGTTCGCTGAAGCAGCGCATCGAGCCCACGCTCTATGGTGTCAGGACCACCAATCACAGCGATTTCCATGCGACTGAGAACAGCAGCTTTCTCGTAAGCGTTCCAAAGTGAGTCCATATTGTCGACTGGTGGTTTGGATTGAACTGGCTGGCGTCGAACCAAACCAAGAAATTTTTGGAACGTAGTGGTGGCAAGTTTATTAGCCAGGGCGTCTGTTTCAGCGGCAATTAGAGGAACACCCACCATTACATACGGCTTCTGCAACTCTGCCGAAGGTTGAAATTTGCTACGATAAATCTTGATCGCTTGATCGAGTTCGTCGGGAGCGAAGTGGCTCGCGAAAGCGAAGGGCAGTCCGAGATCCGCAGCAAGCCTGGCACTGAATGTGCTTGACCCAAGTAACCAGATCGGTATGTTCAATCCAGTTCCTGGATATGCTCGCACACGAGTGTCGCTGTCCGACTCACCAAGATATCGCTGCAACTCTGCTAATAACTCAGGAAAGTCGTGACCATCAGCCGTGAGCCCACGTCTAAGCGCGTAGGCCGTCATCGAATCGGTTCCAGGAGCGCGTCCCAATCCTAAATCAATTCGTCCTGGATACAACGATTCCAACGTTCCAAATTGTTCTGCAATGACTAATGGCGCGTGATTGGGAAGCATTATGCCACCCGACCCAACTCTAATTTTAGAGGTTCCAGCAGCGACGAAACCGATCAGTACAGAAGTTGCTGAGCTAGCAATCCCCGCAAGATTATGATGTTCAGCCAGCCAGTAACGCTTGTAGCCCAGGCGCTCAGCATTTTGTGCAAGTTCTAGCGTGTTTATAAATGCGTCGGATGCTGTCTTGCCCGTGGCGACAGGAGCGAGATCGAGTACCGAAAGAGAAATTTCTGACAGTTTTGACATTTTTATTGCCCTTGCATATCGCCAAAAAATCCTTGACGAGCTTGTTCTATTGTTCAATTACTATCGTACTAAATTTTGTCCCCGGATGGTGTTTAATACAGTTGTTGTCAAGTGTATTTTACTTCTCAAAAATGACACACAAAAGGCGTGATTTTTGCCGATATCGGCAAAAAAGATAGACCTGGTGGGGCTTCGCGGAACAATTACTTGAGCACTAATCTGTCTAACTATCGAGCATCGTTGCCCCTAAATCCATAAAAATTGAAAGGTTAAGTCGGTGTCTTAGATGCTCTCAAGACGATCCGGGTGACGGCAAATTCTTGTCACTTGGATTCACCAGACCAACTTCTCGCTAAGAATACTGAGCGATCAATTCCTGCATGTCCAGATAATGTGCTGTAGTGCCACCATCGACGATTATCGTTTGTCCTGTTATATACGACGACGCGGGCATAGACAAGAAAGCCACTACTGATGCTACTTCTGCAGGTTGCCCAACGCGCTTGAGCATAGCGCGTTGTTCGATTTCATGACGGATCTTTGGTTTGCTCAGCAGTCCCTCGACTAGAGGAGTTTCGATGTAACCTGGCGCAACCGCGTTGACACGGATGTTCTGAGTAGACCACTCATGAGCCAGAGATCGAGTTGCTTGATTCATAGCCGCTTTTGTTGCACCATATATGACACCGGAACCGACTGATCCAAACGATGCCATCGAGGACATGAAGATTACACTGGCGTTTTGACCTTTGATAAGTAATGGATATGCGGCTTTAGTTATTTCTAGCGCAGACATCAAATTTGTACTGAGCACTGAGTTTAATTCGTCAGTCGTGTAGTCAACTAATTTTTTACGGATGTTTGTGCCCACGTTATTGACCAGGATATCCAGCTTTCCTAAATCGCTTGCTTGCTTGAATAGGGTTTCACGCCCAGCTTTGTCCGTCACGTCGGCTGGGACCAGGTGAATTCGTTTCTGCTCACTCTTCAGGTGCCTGAACGCCTGCTCTAAAGTATCCAGCGTTCGAGCAACCACGATCACTTCTGCGCCCAGATTGAGGAACTCTTCGGCAATTGCCAATCCGATGCCTTTCGAGGCACCAGTTATCAATGCGACTTTATTTTCGAGGGACCAATTTGATTTCACTGCTGACTCCGTTTTAATTGTGTGGACATTCTTAGTGTTTATGTTTTGGCGATTTTGCGGTGCTATGTTGTTGATAGCAACTTATCCTGAGATTGGAATATGAAAGAAGACTTTCAAAATATCGTGTTCAACACGCTCAATGACACCGTAGAAAAGCTGAAAGGAAATGCTACTGCATTTGAGAATAAGTTGAAGGCTTTTTCGGAACAGGTAGATGGCAACTTCACAGTGCCGCAGGGTCGATTCAACTCCTCAAAGCTTGAGCCTCGACTGCAAGATATAACCGGAACGCTCGCGTCACTGGTCAGTTTGCCGCTCGTTGAGGTTCCGTACAAGCACTGGAAGATCGTGTTCGCCGGTTGGTGGCTGGCGCCACCTCCCTTGGGACCGATAATCCTTGTCTCGGCAAGCTTTCCCATTAGGCCAGAACTGAAGCTCGGGGTCAGAGGCAAGCGTCGTAATGATCTTGCAAAAGTGTTAGCTGCAGCATCCGCGCCGTCTGACCTTGCAATGCGCGAGTTTATAAAACGTGCGATGCCAGACTTTCAACATAAAGATGCTTTGGCCGCTGAACTCTACGAGCGTGAACTGTGGATGGCTTTACCACAAGCTCGCACAGGCATTATTGAGATCGATAACGCGTGCGGCTTATCTTCGAATGATTCTGAACTGGGCAAAAAATTGTTTACTGACTGGAAGGCACGAGAATCGTATATTCGTATCGCTAAGAGAAGTGATTTCGCCATTAACGGCAACAAGAATTTGATCACATTGTTATTGCACAGCAATCCCGAAATGAATGACCTTAAGGACTCATTGGAATTTTTCAAAAGCGTATTGGATCGTTCGTACAAGCTCAATATATCGAGCTGACATTTTGTTGGTTTTGAGGACTGCGAGTGTGAGCACACAGATACTTTACTTAAATTCTCAAAGCGAATCAACTTCATGAATGATTGCCGGGGCAAGCGCGAACCCTAATCGACCGGCCAAAAAGGTGGCACCGCCTGTGATAGCAACATCCTTTAACACATTGCCCATGGATCCAAGCGATGGATTGGTTACAGCCTTTGTGACGTCTGTGCCTTCGTCGATTACTCCTCTGACAAGCGGATTACTTCCTAAAGCGTCATCCATGATTTGATCTTGGTTAACAACTTTCGGAGTTCCTTGCTCATCGAGTTCGACATCAACCGAAATATTGTCTGGTTGCATCAATATGAAACGGGCGAACGCCGGCAGCGGATGACTCACCTTGACGCTGTAGATGTGGTTTCCGTCGGCTCCTGTGGTTTCAGTGACCTGTTTGATATCTGAGATTACGTCGTGTCCTAGGATGCTGCTTTTAATTTGCATGCCTTTTAAATTGTCTAGCCTGAATAGCCCATCACGATTTCGTAAATCGAAGGATGTTGTGCCGATCTGCAGGTCTTTTAAATTGAGCATTCCGTGTGTGCCGGGCACTTCGAAATTCAATGGAATAGAAGCTGTGTTGGAGCGCTTCATTTCGATATGCTCGCCATTCTTCGACAAACTGTCAGTCGATTTGATAAATGCGCTGATCGGGTCGTTAAAATTCTGATGCAATGTAGAATTGATTTTGTTGTACAGGTCCGCGGGGCTCACGGTACCGTCTGAGAAGGCTGGCACAGCTGCAAGGGCTCGGTCTACATCGGCTTCTAAACCAGTCACACCACGCTTCTTAACGTCTGCAACCAGACGCTGCACCGGGTCGACCGGTGTGTGCACGTGGCGAGGTGGATCATTTTGTGGCGGAACATTATCGCTAGTTGGCGCTATTTTAGGATGATCCTCAAAAAATTGCACCACGGTGTCCATTGTATGTTGCACGTCGCTGGGAGTATGTTCACCGCCAGCAACCACGATTTGCTCTACCTCAGCACCGTTTTTTTGATTGACGAAATGTTGACGTGTTTCAGTGCCAACCGTTTCAGTCGTTGGTGATCCGTTGATACCATTTTTTATATTCCAGTAGGTGGGAATGTATGAGTTTGGTTTGAAAGTCGGAATGCCCAGAAGAGTTAAACTGTCTGGAACACCTTCGATACCATTGATAGGAATTACTGAGTCGTTGGTTCCGTGAATGTTGAGAACGGAAAGCGGTTGAGTCGGAGATTCTTCTTTGCCACTCATTGCTCCGCTAACAACAGCAACGGCAGCCAGTTTGTCTGATAGTGGGCCGGCTGCGTGCATGGTCATCATGCCACCATTTGAAATGCCTGCCATGTAAATTCGTTTGTCGTCAACGTTAAGCTGACTTTGTGTAGTATCGATCACCGAGCGCAAAAACTTGGTGTCATCCACATGCTTACCGGGTGGAATGATACCATCATCGGTATCCCAGGTTTTCCAATCTTTCTGACTGAACCATTGTGTTGAATCAGGATAGGCCACGATGAAGCCTTCTTTATCGGCTATATCGTTCAACTTCGTGCGTTTTTCGAAATCAGCGCTGTTACCGCCCATTCCGTGCAATGCGAGTATCATTGGCATCGGTTTGGTGGGAGCGTAGTTAGGAGGAACGTGCAACAGATAATGTCGGTCGGCACCATCTACCTTGATCGTCTTGTCATACTCGCCACCAGTTTTGATCGGTCCGATGTTACCGGACTTGGTTGGTTGCTCCCCTTTTGACCGCTCCCTGGTTTCTGTCGCGCCACGGTCCGCATTTTGATCCGATGTGGTTTGACCAGAATGAATGATCTGTCCCGGTGTTGGAATTTCTTCCGTCTGCGTTATTTGTCCCGGTGTTAGAATCTGCCCGGGTGTCGTGATTTGTTCGCCTCTGTTCTTTTTGTCTTTGTCAGCCGCCAACTTGCGCTGATTCTCCTCAATTACCTGTTCCAAGCCCGTAAGTACTGGGCTGACAGTATCGCTCATCCACTTTGGATACTTCTCCGCGAACCGAGCTACTTCGGCCGCATCACTAAGTTCGTCGTGTAAAACCAATCCAGGCAGACTACCGCCGGTGGTATCAGCTGCGGACTGGATTACAGTGCTTGCAAGCGGAGCGATAAAGTCTCCATTTTTAGTCAGTTTGATGGTGACAGGAATTTGCTCTCCAATATCGAGCACATTTCGCGCCGCAAGCGGGATGGGATTTTCGACCATGCCAGCAACGACTGTATTTCCTGCTTGATCGTGGCTGAGTTTCGCTTCCTGAATTCCCACCGAGCGCTCATTTCCAAATGCAGAGAAAGTTAGATCAAGCCCACTTATATTCGAAACTTGTTTGGGATCGCTTTTCAAATTAACGTCAAATTTGATCGAGTCCAAATCAACCGACTTGATCGACACCAACCCTTTAACGATGTCTTGATTCAACGGAATGTGTGTGACTGAATCTCGCTGCAATTCGATGTGGTCATTATGTTTGATGACCTTGGTGACTCCACCTAAAATCGTAGCAAGCTGCGGGTCTTTAGCCATTCCGGCTTGAGACAAAACGAACGACAATTGAGATTGATTTAGCTCGAAATCACCAGGCAGAGACTGGAGCAATTTAACAATCTGATCGACCTTATTTGTCTGCGATTGATGTTCGTCAGCACCCGCGTCAGAACTCGAATAGCCACCGTCTTTTGGAGCGAAAGCTTGTTGACTGAGTTTTTGCGAAAAAGAATCTTCGCGCTTCAATGAGATGCTCACCGGTCTGTCGGAGGTCGCACTATTTGAAGAGAACAAATTCGATTCTGTCGTCACAGGCAATCCTTGTGGACCAGCGGATTTCACGACCAGTCGTCGTGTCAGTAAATTATGAGAGGGCGTACAAAGACACTATGAGCTAACTCCCCGAAATTGTCAGTAGGGGAATTACGAAGGCGCCACGAAATTCCCAAGAATCAGCGCTGGTGGAGCGGGCAGCTTGTTACTGCTCTTCTACAAAAGATTTCAGTCTCGCCAGAGTTTGATCCCACTGATCGGAGACTGAACGGAGATAGTTCTGCAATTCATCCAGCGGCTGCACATCAAATTGAAATATGCTTTCGCGTCCGGAGCGACTGCTCTGCACTATTCCGGCGTTTTCCAAAACATGCAAATGCTTGGTTATCGCTTGCCGACTTAATTTGTGATCGTCAGCAAGTTGCGTAATTGAGCGCGGCTGCCCATCAGACAATTTGGAAACAAGCGACAATCGCGTTTGATCACCTAACGCGGCAAACACATGCGCATGTCGCTTATTAGCTTGTTGCTTGTGTCGTTTGCTCGACATAGTTGCTTATATTTCTCATCTGCTCGGTCCATCCGCGGTCGTTCATACGGAAAGCTTCATCTCTCCGGCTACTAGGGATTTTGTCGAAACCAGATTCTGTGACCGTCAATCTCGTTCCACCTTCGATTTTTTCAAGACGAAATTCAACGAGCGTTGGCTCTTCGTTTGAATAGTCGACATCGGGATCAGTTGCGAATGGATGCCATGTAAAAGAAAACAGCTTCTCGTGATCCATTTGTTTGACGATGCAAGTCCACTTTAGGTGTTCGTATCCAGGATACGTTATGTGCCCGGTAGTTTCCTTACCTACCGCAAACGGCCCATCCAGCTTTACTTTGAACCATACGCCGAAATGATGATGGTTCGTCAGTGCAATCCACACTAGCGATACGGATTTTTTGATGTCAACTTGTTTCTCAATTTTATTCATGCGCAACCTCTGAGTTGCATATTATTCCACTGAGAAAATTAAAGCAACCATCTGGTTGCACAATTTTTGATTGTTTCGCATGGCTTCACATATGGTGCCACTTTCGGTAAAGCAACAGCTCGACAACACCTGAATGTGTGGTCGAGCTGCAATTGCAAAATCAACAATTGATCTTACTTGCTTGCGCAAGCAGCCATATTTTTCATCGCTTCTTTGAAGTTTGCTGCAATTTCTTCTGGAGTCAAATCTTCTTTGTGTGTGGCGATTGACCACTCCTGTCCAAAAGGATCAGTCACGTGGCAATATCGGTCGCCCCAGAACATATCTCCGACAGGCATTCCTACCTTGCATCCAGCTTTGACTGCTTTCTCGAATGCACCATCTACGTCAGTAACATAGATTAGCAACGAGCTTGTAGCGAATCCCCGAGTTTCAGCCCCAAACTTACCCATCTCTGGGCATTCTTCGCTCATGAAAATATGCGAATCGCCTATCTTGATGTTTGCGTGCATGACTTTGCCTTCGATCTCCATAACGGTGACTTCTTCGGCACCAAACGCTTCTTTATAGAACTGGATCGCTTTACGAGCATCTTTGACCATCAAGTAAGGCGTAACGGTGTGAATGCCCGGCGGAATAGGATTTTTTGTCTTGGCCATCGTGAATGCTCCTTCGCATTTATTGAAATGATATAGGCGGTTTGACGCACCACCTGGAATTTTGATATTAAACCATATGGTTCAATGACATGCTACCCCTCGCTTATGAAATCGACCCAAAAATGAAGTGTATTTTTTGCCGATATCGGCAAAAATTCAGGGGCTGAGTCCCCGAAAATGCCAATTGGTGGGCTCTTTTTTCGATATCGGAAAATGCATCCGAGAATTTTTGCCGATATCGGCAACAATTCACCTCCAAAACACCCTCAAATTTTTATTGACATATTGCGGAATTTATAGAAACATAACCGTATGGTTAAACACTATTCCGAACAACTAGACCGGACATTTTTCGCAATTTCCGATCCCACTCGCCGCGCCATCATCGGTAATCTGGCTGCGAAAGGAACGTGTTCAGTCTTAGAGTTAGCAGAACCATTCAATATGTCACTGCCTGCGATCTCAAAGCATTTAAAACTGCTAGAAAGCGCCAAACTAATTACGCGTGAGGTGAAAGGACGCGTTCATTATTTGAAGCTCAGTGCAGAGCCGATGTCCGAAGCAAACGAGTGGCTTGCCAACTACAGTAAATTCTGGATAAACCAGTTAGACTCACTCGAACGATTTTTGATGGAAGAGTCATCAGGAGAAGACAATGCTGACAGCGATAACAACAAATAAGACGGCCAGCTCGCTAAAAATTCAGCGCAGTGTAAGCGCTTCTGTCGAGCGTGTCTACAGAGCATGGACAGATCCTGCACAGATGCGCAAATGGTTCGGCTGCGAATATGTGACAGATATAAAAGTGATTCAAAATCTGTTTGTGGGCGGCGAATATCAGGTGCAGATGACGACAGATCCTGATGGTCTCGTGATCACGGTGCATGGCGTATATAAAGAAATTATTCCGAACAAGAAGTTGGTTTATACCTGGAACAGCGATTCTGCTGAGTATCCGGCCGCAGACACGTTAATCACTGTGGAACTTTTTGAACGTGGCAAAGGCACTGAGATTGTTCTCGAGCACAAGAATTTTGCTTTGGAAAAATCTGTCGACGGCCATTCACTCGGATGGACAGCCAGCTTCAACAAGATTACCGAACTGGTCGAAGCCGCAGTTTAATTCGCGTCCACGGTACACCACATTCAAATTTGGCACTAGTGGTGTTGCTTGCTAATCGCGAAAAATATTTTGCGATTGGATAATAATATCTTCGCTGGCAAAGAACTCGCAGTTCTTGTCATACTTATGATCGCATCGAACCAGAACCTGAACTCCAAGCGTCAGTGACCATGCCGTTCGAGCAGTTGCTCATCATATGTAGGCGAGATATATGAAAGTTGTATTGGCCGAAAAACCTTCCGTGGCGCGAGACATCGCCGCAGTCGTTGGCGCTAGTCAAAAGAAGGATGGATACTTCGAAGGCAACGACTATAGAGTTACTTATGCATTTGGGCATTTGGTCACTTTGGCCGAGCCGGAAGAAATGAATGCAGCTTGGGGAAGCCCCTGGAAACTCTCGCAGCTGCCCATGATTCCCAGTGCTTGGAAATATCGAGTCGCCGAAAAAGCTGGAACGCAGTTCAACATTATCAAAAAGCTTTTTGACGACAAATCGTGCGAGAGCATCATTTGTGCAACAGACGCTGGGCGAGAAGGCGAGCACATTTTTCGATTGATTTATATGCTTGCCGGTGCCACAGCTCCTGTCGAACGACTTTGGATCAGTTCGCTCACGGCCGAAGCAATCAAAGAGGGATTGAGTAAACTCAAATCATCGAGCGAATTCGATAACCTTGCCGACGCTGCTACTGCAAGAGCGCATGCAGACTGGATCGTCGGACTCAACTTCACTCGGGCATACACCGCACTGAACAGCCAATTGTGCACAATCGGTCGAGTGCAAACTCCAACGTTGGCTCTGATCGTCGATCGACAGGCTGCCATCGATAATTTCAAATCGACAGCTTTTTACGAAGTGCTTGCCACTTTCGCGCCAGGCTTTATGGCGCGCTACATTACACCAGGCGAAGAGCCGCAGACACGGCTGCAAGACAAAGCTGTTGCTCAGGATATTCTCAAAACCGTTCAACCTGAAACGCACGGCAAAGTGCTGTCGGTGGTTACATCTGAAAAGAAAACAAAGCCACCAGCTTTGTACGATCTGCTCACGCTGCAGAAAGACGCGAACAGACGTTACGGATACACCGCGCAAGAAACCTTGACTATCGCACAGAGTTTGTACGAAGAGCACAAGTTGATTTCCTACCCGCGAACTGAATCGCGACATCTTTCTAACGACATGGTGCAGGAGCTGCCACGCATTCTTTCTACGGTTTTGAAGTCGCCGACAACCTCTCAAAAAGCCAGAGATGCTTTTGCTGCAGAAGAAATCGTACCTGGTAAAATCACGACCGCATTGCTTCGTCCAAAACTCTCCAAGAGTTATGTCGACGACACAAAGCTCACCGATCACCACGCAATAATTCCAACGTACAACACACCAACTGCTAGTTTGCCTGAGCGTCAGAAAAATATTTATGAGTTGGTGGCGCTTCGCTTTATGTGCATTTTCTTGCCAGCTGAAGTGCGCGATGAAACAACTGCAATCATTTCGTTAGCCCAACATTCTTTTAGAGCAAAAGGCTTTGTCATCAAAGAAGCTGGTTGGACAGTTCTTGAACCTAAAGCTGTAGAAGACAAAAAGAAAAAAGATAAGGATGTAGACGAGGACGCCCAACAGCTTCCGCCACTGGCAAAAGACCAAGAGATTGCCAAACAGAAAGTGGAAATTAAGGAAAGCAAGACGAACCCACCAAAACCTTACGATGACGGAACTCTGTTAACGGCGATGAAAAATGCCGGGCGAGATCTTGATGATGAGGACCTTGCGAGTTATATGAAACAACGTGGATTGGGCACTCCAGCAACCCGTGCCGCAATTATCGAACGTCTTTTGCAAACTGGATACATCGAGCGCAATAAAAAATGGCTTGCTCCAACAGCCAAGGGTAAGGCTCTTCTCAATCAAGTTCACACCGATTTGAAAGACGTCGCCTTAACCGCTCAGTGGGAACAACAGCTCGCTGATATGCAAGACGGAAAGTTGCAGCTGCCTAAATTTGAAAATGACATCGCTGACTTTGTTCGTCGAGTTTTGCCTGATATCAGTAGCAGTGGCGTGACATCTCTGCCACCTAAGGGTGAGAATCTTGGTACATGTCCTCAATGCGAGAAAGGTGTCGTCATTGAAACACCCAAAGGCGCCGGCTGTCACCGCTGGAAGGAAGGTTGTACTTTCACGATCTGGCGCGAGTTTAACGGTAAAAAACTTACCGATACTGACATAAAAGATTTGATTGAAAAACGACAGACGAAAGTTATCAAAGGCTTTAAGAAAAAAGATGGCACCACCAAATATGACGCCAAATTGGTACTGAATGAAGAATTCAAGGTCCGTCTGGAGGGCACCGCTGGTGGTTCCAGCGAGGGCTTAGGCCTATGTCCACAGTGCAAACAAGGAGCCGTTCGGCAGACTCCGAAGGGTGCTGGCTGTAGCCGTTGGCGCGACGGGTGCACATTCTCAATTTGGCGTGAAGTAAGTGGAGTTGTACTCACCGACGAACAGATGAAACAGCTGGTGACCGCTAATAAGACTGACGTTATCAAAGGTTTCAAGAAGAAGTCTGGAACCGGAACATTTGATGCTCGTCTCTACATAAATGAAGAATTCAAAGCGAGATTTGAGTTCGACAACGGTCCTCGTGGTCCAGAACCGGCATCCGAAGGCGCAGTAGCAGTTGGGTCAGTCGCACCAATCGAATCGGTCAAAGGTAATTAGAATGCGAAAAATAGTTTTTCTTTTGTCAGCCTCTTTTGTCTGGTCCAGTGCGATTGGCTTTGCTGCAGAGCCGGCCAAGCCAAAAGTGGATCTCAATCAAAAAGCTTCCGATGCAGTTAAAGACATCGGCGACAACATGAACAAGGCTGGTTCAGCGATTAAGAAGTCAGTCAACGACGCCGGGAAAAAGATCAACGACGCCGGAAAGAAGATCAACGAAGCCGAAAGCAAGGCGTCCAACAAAGCCGCGAATTCGAAAGACGCAAAATCTGGTGGTAGTAAGTCCGATGACGGGAAACCCGATGTCGGCGAGCGATTGCAGATTGACGCCAAGCATGCGTTGAAAAAAGTTGAAGCAGAAGCTGATAAAGCGGAGCACGCCATCGTAACAACGGTCAAGGGCATGGGTAAGAAAGGCGCCACCAATGGTAGTGGCGGTAAATCAGGCACTAAAGCAAAGGGATCGTCGCTGGACCAGTCCATCAAAGATTTAGGCAAAAACGCTGAAAAAGCAGGCACTGCTATGGAAAACGGTGTCAAAAAACTCGGCAGCGACGCTAAGAAAGAAGTCGAAAAAGCAGATCAAGCGATCAAAAAGAAAGTCGACCATAAGTAGTCACTACTTCGCGCGTCGTTTCCTTACAGCATCCGCTAACGTCTCAGCCACTTGCACGCTGTCATCCCAGCCGATGCATCCGTCCGTAATGCTCTGTCCGTAAGTGAGCGTCTTACCTGGCTCCAAATCCTGCCTGCCCGCGACAAGATTACTTTCCACCATAACACCCATAATTCGTCTATCGCCGTCGGCGATTTGCCCTGCGATGTCGGCCGACACCGAGATCTGGTTTTCTGCTTTTTTACTGCTGTTCGCGTGACTCGCGTCGATCATCAGTATCTCAGGCAAGCCTGCAGCCTTGATCTCGGAGCATGCGGCGTTAACGCTAGCGCGGTCGAAGTTGGGCGTTACCCCACCTCTCAGTATGATGTGACAGTCGTCGTTACCGTTGGTAGAAACGATTGCCGAGTGTCCACCCTTGGTGACACCGAGGAAATGATGCGGATGGGCAGCGGCTTTGATTGCATCAATGGCAATTTTGATGTTGCCATCGGTGCCGTTTTTGAATCCGACAGGACACGAAATTCCGGATGCTAACTCTCGGTGCGTTTGAGATTCGGTAGTGCGCGCTCCGATTGCTCCCCAGCTGACAAGGTCGGAAATGTACTGTGGACTGATCATATCAAGGTATTCACAGGCTGCCGGCAAACCAAGTTCATTGATCGTCAAAAGCAACTCACGAGATAGTCGTAAGCCTTTCGTGATTTGAAAACTGCCATCCAGATCGGGATCGTTAATTAATCCCTTCCAACCGACCGTCGTGCGCGGCTTCTCGAAATAGACGCGCATAATTATTTCCAGGTCAGCAGAAAGTCGCTCGCGGATTGCGTTTAATCTACCGGCATACTCTTTTGCTGCCTCAGTGTCGTGAATGGAACATGGACCGATGATCAGCAACAGACGGTCGTCCTGCCCGCGTAAGATTTCCTGAATTGCTTTGCGTGCACCAAATGTGGTTGCAGAGGCTTTCGCAGTCAAAGGGAATTCGCGTGAAAGATGTGCTGGGGGAGAAAGTTCCTTGATCCCCTTGATTCTGAGATCGTCTGTATTGTGAGTCATCCAGTTCTCCGATTGCGCCCGTCGGGTTGCAGTCAAGCACCTCACCCGAAATTTCCAAGCCTAAAGCCCTCATAGCTCAATGGTACTGGATTGCACGCGAAAATTTTCGAAACGATTCAGAATCGACCGGTTCTGCACCAAATGCAGTATCACAAATGTAACTGAAAGGCTTCAAAGAGCCTACTCTTGCCCGATTTTATGGTTGTTTGCGAACTTTACAGTCTACTTAAAACAGCCTACACGCTTTATAATGACAGAATTACTAGCCCATCTTCGAAATTGCTACGAGGCACTTCATGCCACTGAACGACTCGTTTAACCGCAAAAGTGGACCCGCTAAGATAGCAAAACTGTCGGCCGTGCCAACAACAGACGATCTCGTTTTTAGCCTGGCCAACGCGCTCAAGACTCCTCGCAAGTCCGTTTATCTGGCATGGCAAGTAAACGATGATAAGCGAATGCTCGCCATTACGTGCGGTATGGATCCTTACAGCAACGACGCACGTTGGGTTTTGCGTGACGGGCATGAGTTTGATTCACCAATCATTTGGTCTCATGACAGCGCCGATGCTCTCGTCATCCACACACTTGTTTCCGATAGCGTCAATCAGGCGGGACCGGCAGCCGAAATCCCCGAGTTCTTGAGACCCAGCGCGGCACAGGGGGATGAGGATCAGACAGCTGGGGATGCGGTCAAGGCAACGACTGATAAAGATTATTCCACCGAAGCGCCTGGTTCGGTGTTCGACAACCGATACGAGATCATCGATGAAGTCGGCAAAGGCGCAACCAGCACGGTGTACAGGGCTCGGCAAGTTCAGATCGGACGCATCGTTGCCCTCAAACTTATGCATCCGCACTTGCTCACAGATGAAATAAACAAGAAGCGTTTTGAGCAAGAGGCGAAGGCTACCGCCGCCCTAACTCATCCGAATTTGGTACTCGTTCAAGATTTTGGATTGAGTCCGCTTGGAAGACCGTTTATTGTCATGGATTTCGTCGACGGTCCTAGTTTGGACACGATTTTCACTAAGCAAGGCAGTCTGACTAGCCAACAGTTTGTAGACGTCTTCACGCAGTGCTGTCGGGGACTGGCTCATGCTCATAAAAGAGGCGTGATTCATCGCGATATCAAGCCAAGCAACATCCGACTATACAAAGACGAGCACAACGCTGTCACGGCAAAGATTCTGGACTTTGGTATCGCCAAACTCTTCACACAAGACGAAGAATCATTGAAGATGACTGAAACGGGCGCCGTTATGGGCAGTCCAGCCTTCATGAGCCCAGAGCAAAGCCGCGCGGAAAAGGTGGACCACCGAACCGATATTTATTCCCTTGGCGTGGTCATGTATCAAGCAGTCACGGGCGTTTTGCCTTTCAAAGGGAAAGATATTTTCGAGACTTTGTACAAACACATTTACGAGCCTGCGCCGACGTTCGCATCTCTCGGTCTGAACTATCACATACCGGATGCGGTGGAAACTCTAGTTCGCAAAACATTGGAAAAAGACCCCGCACACCGCTATCAGACAATGGAGGAATTGCAGCAAGATCTTGGTTGCCTATTAGTCCCGTCGAAAGCGAATTCAGTTTCTAATGCAATTAACGAACTTGCCCTTGGCCAATCGTCGGTCGCGAGCTCTAAACCAGCTTGGAGTCCAATGCCTACGACATCCTCGACGCCGAATCAGACTCCGTCTGCATCGTCTCAGCTTGCATCGATAGCGCCGGATCAGAATACACCTGCATTGCCAAGTTTTAACTCGCAGCCAGCTGGACAGGCGCCGTATTCGCAAGGAGTTCCGCCATTTGCAGTCCCGCAGCAGTCTGCTTACGCAGCGCCGACTTTGCCGACAGCGCCGACAGCACCTCTTGTACCGACAACATCTCCTGCACCAGCCCCAGCTGCGCCGCCGATCCCAACAACTGAAATCGATTTGCTCAAAGCAGCAAAAGTGATTACAGATGCTGACATCGCTAAGGCGCAGGAAATCACAGCTCGCCTGGGCGGCCAGGTCTCGGCCATGCTCATTGCTGATGGCAAAGTGGATCGCTCCTTGCTGGAAGTGGCAAAGCGTTGCACCACATTGATCAACGCTGCTATTCTCGATCTTGGACGCGCAGTAATTTTGCTGAACTACTCTCAACGCTCACGCTTGGACTTTGATAAAGCAGTAGAAGAACTCGGATGGAATCTCAGTTGATGCTCCAATTGCCCCGGTAATTGCATGACGCTAGAACCCACAAAAAGTACCGACGAACTCATGCAAGAAGCGCATGCGTTGGTAGCCGGTGGAAAGCTGAAGGAAGCGGAGCAGCTGCTGCTGGATGTGATTAAACGAGGCGATAAGAAAAGCAATCTGGAGTGTTTCGACGCGCTCAGTCTCTTTGCTCAAAGTAGAGGTGATCTTGATGAATCTATTCGGTTTGCCTTAAGAACTTTAGCCACTAATAAAGAATTGTACGGAGACGAGAGTTCGCAGGCAGTATCGAGTATGGTGCGGCTGGCAGAACTTTATGAAAGCGCCGGAAGAGATGAAGAAGCGAACGACTTGCTTTACCGCGCCAAAATTATCAACGATAAATTGGTCTTCGGAGAGCCAGCGCCCGAGCCTGAAGTTGGCAGCGCAGAGCAGGCCGAACAGTTTCGCTCCACACTGAAATATTATGCCGAGCAAAAGGTTGACGATATTCAGACGGGTTCCGCAATTGAAGAAGACTTTGAGAAAGATCTCGATGATAAGAATTTCGTTTTCGCAGAAGACGAACCGCGCCAGGAAAAATCAGGATGGTTGATGGATGCCATTCAGAAGTCGCAAACCAAATCAACTGAGGAAACGCCGCCACAGCCAAATTCCACAAAACGCCATGCCAAGACCGAGATTACTGGGGCGCACAGATTTCGCGCGGAAGATCCAAAAGAAAACCATCGTTACACAAGTCGCAGCGGAACTGACAGTCATGATCAGAGCGAAAGCAGAACCAATGTCTCTGCTGTCAGGAAAGATCTTTTGAACACAGGCAGTCATCTGCAGGCATTCGCTCACGGCAAAGATGAAATCGCACGCACCCTGGATTTAAGCAATATTAGCTGGTCTCTAAAAGAATTCGTCAAGAAGAGATCTAATATCGTCGCAGTCGGCATCGGCGCTTGTGTGTTTTTTGTCTTGCTTTTAGTTGGCGCATATTTTATGCCTCGTAAATTGACACCACTTGATGCATACGTTGCCATGCCACATGTCTACAAGTCGATGAATGGCGATATCAGAATCGACCTGGTGCGTGAGGATGCCATGCAGCTTCAGCAAGGTGACACCGCAATGACTGTTGCGACCAGTTACGTGGTTGATTGGAGAAGCCATTTAGAAGTGCTTGTTCGCTCGTTCTTCGAGAAGCATTTCTGGCTGAAGAAGACTGATGGCTTACTCGCTGCTGATGATGGCACGTTGTTTTACACGCCGAACAATCCGGAATTGTTGATTGGCGATCAAATGCAAAACATCGCGCAGGATGCAAATGCGTATTTCTTGGAACACTCGCACTATCCACCTGAACCCTTGCTCACAGGTTATCGAAACATCTTCACTCGCGCTTCCGCAAAGCCGTCGCTCAGGCGTTTGGAATTCCTCGGACCTGACGCTGCAGATGTCTTACGGCAAGTGAACACTTGGAAAGAAGATCTGGCAAATCCGAAAGAGAAACCACGGCCCGGAGTGATGGAATGTTTTGAGCTTATGGTTTCCTATCCCAAAGGAAAAGTGGAACTGTTCGCGGTTCGCACCTGTAAGCCTGACCAGAAGCCACAACTGCTCATCTCGACTAATGGTCAGTTCTCTGAAAATAGAACTGCTCCACTAATTCGAGAGGGAATGCAAATAAGACCGAGGCGGGTTTGGATCGAGGTTCAAGAAACAAACCCCGTAGATGCATTTTGCTTGCATCATGCTAGTCTCATTTTTTCTTTGTTTGTTTCCGTACTCGTTTCGTCGTCGTATGCTTTTCTTAGTCTCCACGGCACTTTGCGCCGAGTACGATTTAGAATTTTGTTTTGCAGTCTGCTCATGGTCGCAGTCTACGCTGCCGGGACAGTTCTCCCATAATGGACAATTCTGATACAGCCGTTCCGACCTGTAAACAATTTGCTAAACACTATTTGTCCGGACGCTCTTCCAAAAGCTCGTTAGTAACTTTCAAGTCGTACTTAAATGCGTACGACGAGATTCGCAAAAAGCCTTTATACGGATTGTTGAAAAGAGCAACGAGCAAGACATTGAGCGACAGAGCGAGCGCGACCAGGGCAGTCATTAAGATTTGCGCCTTAGCGTCCTCTACTTCAAATAGATAAGTGAATAGAACTGTGAGCGCACCGCCTGCAATCAAAACACCCCAGAGCACATTGGGCAGGCCCGAGTGCGTGACCTGCAAACGGTATCGGCGCCCATCGGCGAGGGCTTGAATATTGTCAAGATATTTTTCGTAGCACTGCTGTTCTTTGTTGGTTCGAGGCTCAAAGTCCAGAGTCGTCCAAAAAATATTGCGAAAGGAATGAGTGGCTATTTGCTGAAAGTTGCCTTCTTCACTGACCGAGTCCCATTCTTTGTCAATCAGTGTACGCAGATACTCTTGCAAGTTATCGTGCAGCTTTTTCCTCACGGGCAGAGGAAACGCGTAGGCCAAATGAAACATATCAAGGCACGAATCTGCTTCTTGACGTGACATTGCGATGGCCTGATCGAATTTGCTCTGCGTTTCAACAACGATTAGACCCAGCAAGACTGAATAGAGGGTGCCGACAATGGAAAGCAAGTACCCGGCAACCTCATGATGTTTCCTGAGATTGCCGGCGGTCATTCGTTTTCGGACAAGCAGAACGCCAAGACTCGAAAAAAGAACCGATCCGCCCACTACGCAAATGCCAAATACCCAAGCGTCCATAATAAGCACCCACAAGGTCTCAGACGCCTCATTATATTTTAAATTGCGCCACCGCGACCGGTGCGAGATGGTGCTGAGCACAAGGCTTGCGAAGTCTTTGGCTTATTTCATGCCGTACATGACATATATTCCAATGTCCCGAAAGCAGATAGAGCGCCTTCTAACAGCAATTGACGCCCGCTTTCCTTCTTTTGGCGCCTGACTTGGTAAACTATAGGTCATACTGTTCGGTTAGGGAATTTGGATGGAAGCCTGGCAGCAAGCATTTGCTCAAATGAAAGATCAATTTATGGTCAAGTCGATGCAACGACTCGAGCAAATTGACACGTTGATTGGCGCACTCGATCAAATTCCGTCCGACCTGGATGTGATGCGTCAGGTGATGCGACACTTCCATTGGCTGGCTGGCTCAGGCGGCACATACGACATGCCGACAATTACCGATGTTGGTGGATATGGTGAAAAGTTTTGCGATGACATCATCAACAGCAAAGCTATTTTTCAAGACGACGATCGCAAGCATTTGAGGATGCTTGTCGAATCTGCTCGCGTTATTTTGCTTGGACAAAACGTAGATAAGCCGGAGCTTCCGCCGCTCAACGACACGATCATGACGCCAATCGAGTTGGACGTTATTGTCATCGAAGACGACGAAAGCAGTAGCCGCAATATGACAAATCTCTTGGAACACGAGGGACTGCTTGTTCGCGATCACCGCTCCATCTTTGCCGCACAGAGGGCCATTAGAGAGCGCATACCGAAAGGGCTGATCATCGGACTCAAGGTGATCGATAACACTGTTTACGAAACGATTGAAAAGTTGCGTGGTACCACCGAAGGTTCTGAGACGGTCGTTGTGCTGGTTGAAAAATACAAGGGACTGGCAGATCGCACTCGCGCCGCATTCTCCGGTGTCGATAAGATCATCAGCACAGAAGTTTCCTGGCCTGACATGATCAATCATTTTAGACGCGTGATTGACTCGAAACGACCAGTGCCCTACAGAGTTTTGTCTGTGGAAGATGACCCGGATCAATCCGCTTATATTCGAGCTGTTTTGCAATCGATCGGTTGCACCGTCGAATCGATCATGGATCCAAAGGAGTTTGCAGCAAAGCTAGAACCTTTCAATCCAGACCTGCTCTTGTTAGACATCATGCTTGGCGAAATGACAGGCTTTGATCTGGCGAAATATGTTCGCAAAACTAAAACGTTCGCCAAGGTTCCGATCATTTTCCTTTCAACGCAAACGCATATTGAATCCAAAATCCATGCTCACAAGCTGGGCGCCGAAGAATTCCTGCCCAAGCCGGTTTCGAGAGAACGTCTTGGTGCTGCGGTGGCAACAAAAGCCGAGCGTTCACGACGAAAGAAATTGGAGAAGTTGCGAGACAGTCTTACCGAAATTCCAACTTTTTCTCAATGGATGCAGCAGATGGTTGTGCTTCCAACTAAGGACGAACGCGGCGTTGACCGTAAATTGGTTATGTTCATCCTCGACATCGATGACTTTAGCCGCGTCAACGAGGGGATTGGTTTTGCGGCCGGAGACATGCTGATCGTCTCACTTGCATCTCTTCTGAAAAGTAGATTGCGGAATGCCGTAATCGGCAGACATGGTCCAGATTCAGTCGTTGTTGTGATTGAAGAATTGTCTGAGAAAGAGACGGTTCAGCTGGTCAAAATGCTTTTGGACAAGTTCTCCAGTATCGAACATCGATCGGAAAGCGGTGTAGGATTTTACGCCACCTGCAGCGCAGGTGTCGTGCCGATGCCGCATCAAAACTACAGTGTGCAAGGTTGGCTAGCGGCAACTCAGATTCTGCTGGCGAAGGCGAAAGAATTGGGACGCTCGTCGATTGCCAGTCCAACGGGCGCAAATCAAGCCGCCAACATGTAGTCTCATTGCTGTCGCTGCCCGGATGGATTGACTGCAGTCGGGTCAAATCTCAGCTGTTTCCATCGTCCAGTGATGAACATGTCTTCGCTTGTTGTGTTCGAGGGGTGGTTTTGGCGCCTCAACAACTTCGCATAGTTTTCGGTCAGCTGCACCACTTCCGGATGCTCTCGCCCTAAAACTTTTCTTTTGATCGACACAGCGCTCTGGTAAGCTTGAAGCGCCTCGGCAAGCCTGTTTTGCACATGATAAACAGTCGCTAGATTATGGTAAACGTTGCCCAGTGACTCATGCTCAGGTCCATATAAATTCGAACACAAGTCTGCCGAACGCAGCATAGACTGCTCAGACTCAAGATATTTCTCCTGCTCGTAGTAGCAACGTCCGATTTGATCCAGGGTGGTAATCATCTCCAATTCCATGCCTGACATGTTTTTCAAATCGAGAGAGAGTTTAAGCAGCGGTTCTGCCATATCGAATTTACGCTGAATCAAATATATGCTGCTCAATCGATCTAGCGTCACTATAAGCCTGGGGTCTGACTCTTCGAAACTCTCGGCTTCGGTGAGAGCGGTCAGCCAGATATCCGAGGCCATTTCTAAATTCTCAGAAGCGATTGCTGAATCACCTTTCTGATGCAATTCTTCCCAGGGTTCCAGTTCGACTCCACTGAACGTGGCAAGATGCTTTCCTTTGGTGTGCGCCCGTTTCTTTGCCGTGCTGGCAGCCGATGCCAGCTGATGAACATCTGTTGCATCTGACGGAAATGAAGCCACGCCGAACGTTATGTTGCCATGCGCGAAGAATCCCATCGCTCTCAACGTCACTACCAGGTTGTCTATGAAGAGGTAGCTGGCGGCAGGAGCTTTGTACGGCAGAAGTAACGCGAACTCTCTTGTGTAGGGTGTTTCGAAGTTAGCCAAAATATCGTAGGGTTGCTTATGGTCTTTAAAGGCGTCGCCGACGGTAATGACTAGCTGGTCCATTTGGCTTGGGGTGGCGCAAGTAATATCGAAGAGAGCCATCGAAAAAGGAAGCTTGGACTTTCTGTATCTTGCAGCTTCTTTTTGCAAGAAGTAGACGAACATGGGGAAGTGCATCACACCTGATTCTGGACGACCCAGTTGCAGCGATGCTTGCTCTGCCAGTCCGAGATCTAGCTCGATTTGCTCGATTGCTTGGACGCTGTCCTTAGCACCAGATATGGTGACAAGTTGCAAGTTCAAGAGATTGAAAACAATCGGCGCCCAAATAGATTTGGGCAAATCTTCGATCAGATCGGCTATTGGGGTGTTATTCGATATCTTCGAGTAAATATCTCGCTGTAGCTGCAATTCAACTGGAATGCCCTTCTTCAGCGCTTCATCGAGAGTTCCTTCATTGGCACGCACGATGCTTAATGAGCTTTGTTCTGAGAAACCCTGATTATCGAGCGATTTTATGTAATCTGTCAGGGTTGCTCCTTCGAGCAAAAATGACTCTAGCCGTCGGCGAATTGTAATCGTAGTGGCCGGCCATCCAGGTTGGAATCTGAAGGTGCCGGTTTCCCAGGTGAGAAGTTCAAGCAAAATCTGATCGGGCGAGAGCGGTAATGGACTCCCAGAAACGGCATGCTGAGCGGTTGCATGCACTAATGTTCCGTCTGTAAAGTAGGCTTCCGCCTGCACTGTCTTGTGATACAGATTCAGTTTGCCTGTCATCTTGCATAAGTTCACGGATTGGAAGACGCTCGGTAGGTCGACGTTGGATAAATCACCGGCCAGCGTTACCTGCCCGAAAGTTTGATGATCACCGGTGGACAGGGCTTTACTAATTGGCTCTTGTGGGAAATTTTGCGCAGAGGAAGGACGTGCAAATTCGCCGGTGGAGACGTTTTGAAAGATACTTTCGCCCGTTATCGGTTTGTCGTTATGCTTCTGATGCCCCTGAACTTCCGATGCGATCAAGTTGAGAAGCAATTCGAGGTCGCCTGTCGTATGACGCCAGATGGTGACCGGAGGCGCTGGTGGAGTAATCGATTTAGGGTCAGCCAGGGTTTCCGTAAACAGAGTCCATTCTGGCACTCTAGGTCCGGTGGCACTCTGAGGTTTGCCGATCAGCCCCTTCTGCATAACGATTTGACAGGACAGTGTATATACTTCGGTCTTGCTGCCTGCTATCGGCCAGGAAACGTCCACAGCACGGTTAGGGTTCTTGTCAGCCTCTTTTGTGAGCTGCACAAGAATGTTTTGCTCAGGCAGCCCGCTTAAGTTTGCTAAGCGAGACGGTTTATTAAACTTGAGCATCTCACCTCACGTCTGTAAACGCGCACGAACGCATCCAAACTTGCCAGTTAGCTACCGTTTGCCGCGGTCTTTATGACATTTATGATCATACCCAGCTGACCGCATACCTAATTGTAGAATTGGACGTGGAGATTTTCTGACCCAAGGGTCTACAATACAATCGCTTGCACCAATAAGGACTTAGATATATGACCGGTAATCCTCCGTCCCGTGGCACTCTCCCAGTTCTTGTCAACTTGGTGACAAATGAACGCTACACGCTGAGCGGACCCTCTGTGAGCCTGGGTCGTGCTCCTGAAAATGAAGTGATTCTGCCAGACGACGGTTATGCCTCGGCAAGTCACGCCAGAATTTTCTGGGATCAGGGGCGTTGGTGGTTAGAAGATTTGATGAGTTCAAACGGCACGACAGTTAACGATCAACTTATCACCGGACCATGGCAACTAGCTCCAGGAAATGTGATTAAAGTCGGAAGGACTAATTTCCGCATCGAGTAACGTCAGGTTCGAAATAAAATCCGCTTCTGTATGGAACAATCTCGAACGCAATTCTTAAACCGAAACTCGCCGGTTATTTGTCGTTCTGGGTGTTCCAGTACTTGTCATCCTGATCGCCTGTTCTAGTCGTTGTTGGAGCCTCTGTCGGCGTCGGGGCAGTTGAAGAAGGCTGTATACCTTGAGGTGTCTGGGTTGCGGGGGTTGTTGTCGCCGCCGGCTTAGCAGTAGTTTCTTCTCCTACCGAAGTGAAAAATCCCGATGATGGCTGACTAGCGCTTCCGTTGGTTCCAGTTTGCACCGCCGCCGGTGTCGCTTCTGGTTTAGGTGCAGACACAGCTGGTGGTGGTGGCGGTGGTGGCATCAAGATCATCAACGCGACGGCGATTATCATGACGAGAGCACCAACCACACAGAGCAAGATCAAGTTGCGTTTGCGTTGCATTTGCACTGGGCAGTCAGTCGTCATAAACTTGCCATCGGCTCTTTTGTAGAGAGCAAATTTCTTCTTGCTCTCCTGTTTGAAGATCAGAGCTTCGGCATCCGCCATGTCCATTCCAGTAAAGTCGTAAACCTGCGTCTGGCATCGTTCACAAGCTCTTACTCTGCCCCTATTGCCGCTTGGTCCTTCCCATGACCAGGCGCAAGGTGACGCCATCTTATCGCTTTCGACTGCATGGAATGCGTTGACTGGTTCATTCGCTCGCTCTTGCGCAATGTAAGCTGCTTTCACCTTCTCTTTTTCATGCGATCGCATTACTTGCTCAGACAAAATCGAGTGGTCGAGCATCGTCTTTGCGACGAAGCGTTCAGTGCCTCCAGCAGTTCTTCTACTGGCTTTTCTGAGTGATTTTTCGTTTTTCGGAGGCTGATTAACATCGCGACTTGGTGTACTGACGACGGTATCTGAGTCCACGTCGGACCCGCTAATGACTGGGTGTTCGTTGGCTGCCGCCGCGGTCAATGCATTATTGACGTCGAGTAGATTCGGCAAATCTTGATCGCGTGTGAGAGTTTTTCTCACTTTGACTGGTACGTTTGCGCGCTCTTTTTTGATCGCTTTCGCCATGCCGATTGCATCGAGGCTATTCACGTCCAACATAGTTTTGGAAACCTTCTTCACCTGTTTGGCTGTATCGGAAAAAGCGGGCAATGACATTTCCATCATTGTCTTGGGCGTCTTTTTTGGCAGCTCTTCGTTCGTTTTGCTTGACTTGGTCGGAACGTCTATCCCGCTCAAATCTGGGCGACTTACCTCAATTTGCGTTTTTGGCACCGTCCGTTTGCTGTCAGGAGCTGCGTTGGCAGCGGCAATTGCTGCTTCCTGCACGGCCGTGAGGTCGGGACGCGAAACTTCGAGCATAGTCTTGTTGACTTTGCGCTTTGACTGTTCTTGCTCGACAGCTGCGGTATCTGATGCGGCAATGATCTGTTCAGCCGTCGGTCTGGTCATCTCGAGCTTGGTTTTGGCGACACGTTTCGAAGACTGGGTTAGGTCTGGCTCATCAGTTGCTTCGGGTGGAACGGAACTTTCTGGAATTTGCGGAATTTGCCCGTTCAGCATAGTCTTGGCGACCTTGCGCCCCTTTATTGCGCCATCTGGATTGGCGTCAAAAGAGTTCTGCTTGTCGGGCTCATCGGCGCCTGCGCCTGATTCAGAGGTCATATCCGAGCTCCGGTCTTGTGAGGCTTATAGACCTGCCCTCACGTTCAACTCTTATCATACCGAAATCCCGGTCTTGTTCCACCTAGCTCAGCGTCTGGAACGGTGCAGAAAGCATCATTGTGATACTTTTTTGACCTGAACGGTGGTGGAAATAAGTAGCCAAAATTCGATCGATTGTGAAGGCACCAGCATCGGTGGCATTGATATTTGTTTCGAGCAGCCATGATTTTCACTGATTTCTTTTATCCAACCGAACGACTACCGAATAAATGCGAATTTTGCACACTATCATGTACTCAGATATGATGAGTTAGGTGAAAGCACATTGGAGTTGTGAGTGACGAGAGGATCTGAGGGAAAAAATCCCTCTCCGAACGACCGTGAAGAGGCAAGGAATGCCACTGGTGAGAAATCGCAGGTGGCGAAAACCAGGCTAGATATAAACATGGACGATCTGATCGATCCTTTACACGGACATTCCCCCGACTCAGATTCAGTGAGCGATGAAAAGCTCGGCGAAGTGCAGCACAGTCAAGGCAAAGTTGCAAAGACGATGCTTGAAAAAACTATGCTCGAGACTGACGGACCGACGTTGAAACAAATTAAAGACAACTTGTCCGATGTCGATATCGACTCCCTCTCAGCAGAGGATTTTAAAGCTCTGAAGAAGGAACTGGCTAAGACTTTGCCAGAATCTGCCACGCTTAAGAACAGGGCCCAGGTCGAGAAAACAATACAGGATGAAGCTGCGGAGACTCGCAAGAAGAAAATCGAGGCGGAAAAAGCTAAGACCGAAATGAAGTCACCGGAGGCAAAGGCCGAAAGGGCTCACCTGGCGAAGCTGGCAAAGACTATTCCTGAAGCTGAAACTCGCAAGAAAAACAGTAAGTCGGATATCTCCAAACAAGTCGATGAAGAACAAAATGCTTCTTCGTTGAAAAAATTGGCTACAACCATTCCTGAGTCTGAAACGAGTGTTCAAGGAAACGACAACGAAGAAGACGCGGTGTCTTTAAAGCAGCTTGCAAAAACCTTACCCGACCCTCCAATGCAAGAGCGAATCGCGGTCTCCAAGCGCATCGCGAGAATACGCCAGTATCAGAAGACAGCTCAAGTCAAATCAATCAAATTTTCTAAAACAATGACCCAGGCAAGTCTGGAAATTCTTGAAAGTGTTCAGCAAAATTCACAAGGAAGTGCCCAGGGAGGTGCACAAGGAAGTGCCCAGGGAAGTGCCCAGGGAAGTGCACAAGGAAATTCTCAGTGGCAGTCACCATCGGGATCCGCCACTACAAAGAAACCTTATGTGCGCGAACAGTTCATTGCCAGAACAAAATTGGATCACGACATTTTGTTTAAAGCAGTATCAACTTCAAAGTTGAAAGAAGAGGCTAAAGTAGCGGCGATTCTCGTAGAGAAATCGAAAGAGGCTCCAAAACCTCCTCCTGTTGCGGTAAAAGCAGACAGGCAATCTTCCGCTTGTCCGTTTAAATGGGAAGAAACGGATTCAAAAGAAAAATATCGCTACTGTACGAAGTGCCAGACTGCCGTCTACAACTTCGATGGAATGGAGCGTCCTGAAGCAGAAGCACTGATTTTCAATCGGGAAAATCGAGATAAATTTACTCTTTACGGTCGCGCAGACGGCAAATTTACAACCGTTGATTGCCCGCTGCAAAAGAAGCGCCAGAGAGATTTCATCATGGGTATGATAGTCGCTGTGGCTTTGCTGATCGGCGGGCTAGCGCTGTGGCTGCTCACACCACCGCCGCCACCACCTGCAACCGTCGAATCGTCACCAGGCGGCACAACAGGGGGCTCGGCGAGCTCATCCACTGCTGATAACAGCGGCGACGCCAACACTGCACCTGGTACTGGATCGGCTGAAATTTCGTCTGACGTGCGCACTTTCAGTTCAACAGCCAAAGAAAGACCGACTGCCAGGAAGAAGGAAGCAGCTGACAGTGGCGCTGGTGGTGGCGGAGTTCAACGCTTTCAGTTTCCTAATAGTAGTAGTGAGCGAGTCAATCGTGGTCCCGATCCAGACGAAGACGGCAGTATGTGGAAATTTGACAAGTAACTCTGCCAATTAAATTTGAGAAAAGCATCTCCAAATCAAAAAACAAGGCGGGGAACTGCCTTGTTTTTCAATTTTGCATAGGAGGGAGTTATGTGGAGGAATGGTGGTGGTGTGGATTCCGACAACGTGCGGCGGAATGATGATGGTGAAAACGGAAATTCGTGGCAATTGTGGTTTTTTCACCTGGAGTGAAGTGCCAGTCGTTTATTACGGTTGAGCTGCCCGGCTCGTATGGCTCAGATAAGGGAGCAATCTGGGGCTGGGTCGTGATCGGCTCAGCATTGGCAGACGGCGCTAGAGCGCTTGAAACCGCCATCGCCAGACAACTTGCACTCCAGATATATACACCCGTCAATTTCATAAAACCTCCAAGCAACCTTCAAACACGCTGCTTTCTTGCTGTGTAGACAATTTACGCTTTGCATGTGTGCATTTTGTGAAGGCCTCAAATTCTCTCAAAAGGTTTCTAGATGAGTTGCTTTTAGCCCAGTCTGGCTCTTTCTTCTGTAGCATGAAGGAATGTGCGGACGATACACAATTTCCAAAACTACAGAAGAGATTCTCGAGCGTTTCAACGTGCTCAAGGAAATATTCGAGTTGACGCCCAACTACAACGTAGCGCCATCACATATGGTGCCCGCGGTCTTGAGTCAAACAACAGAAGAAAAAGAGAATGTTCGCGTCATGCAGACAATTAAGTGGGGATTGGTTCCTTTCTGGGTGCGCGATACCCGCAGCCACAAGCCTTTCATCAACACTCGTGTCGAGACGGTCTTAGAAAAGCCATCATTCAAAAGCTCTCTGGCTAAGAAGCGATGCATCATTCCGGCTGATGGATTTTATGAATGGAAGACCGTCGAAGGTAAGAAGCAGCCGATTCGTATCCGCTTGCCTGGAGAGGAATTGATGGGTTTTGCCGGGCTGTATGACGACTGGCACTCGGCTGATGGCTCAGTCAATATCCGCACTTGCGCCATCATCACCGTGCCTTGCAATGAAGCTATGGCTCCAATCCACAGCCGTATGCCCGCTATTCTGACGCCAGAAGGCGAGGCTGCCTGGTTGGATCCCGATACAAGAGATCCAAAAATCCTCGCTCAGTATCTAGAGCCTTATAAGGGCGTGATTGAGACCTTTCCAGTGTCTACGCTAGTGAACTCAGTGAAAAACAACTCGAAAGAGTGCACGCTGGAAATGGCAAACTCATCTTGAGTTAGACCTATACTTCTATACACCTACACTACTTCCACCGACCTATACTTCTACGTCGGCTTCGGCGTCTTCGCTCTCTTCTAAAGCGATTTCCGGGTCTGTTTCAGGAAGTTTCGTGGCGTCTGACTTGAGCCCCTGACTCTTAGTCTCGGTCTTGAGCCCACCCTTGTCGGCCCGCTCTTCTTCCTCGAGGTTAGGACGCTCATTGCGCTTTTGAGTTGGATTTTTCTTTTCCATCTTCCCTTTTGCTCGGCAAAACGAGCCCTGGCTGTCTAATTTGGCGCAGAGTTCAAACCGGAGTACTCAACGGCGATCGCCTCTGCTGCACCAATAGACTTTTGCAAATCACGATTGTTCCTAGCAAAGTATAAAAACTGTGAAAGCCTGTCTAGGGTGAGCATTCAGCGGCGCGCTGTTTCGCCTGGTCAGCTTTTTCAGAGTTTCCCTGCAAGCCATAAACCTGAGCGAGCTTGAGCCAGATTTTCTTGGAATTTGCCGACGACGACGGTTTGTAAATTTCCAAAATTTGTTCATAGAGTCGTTGCGCATCTTGAATTCGGTTTTCTTTGACGAATAAATCCGCAAGCGCCTCGTAAGCACGGGCAACTTCCGGAGTGCCTTGCAACATTCTGGGATTGGCGATGACGTTGTTGCAGAAAATATTGATGTCTCGAAACTGCCCGCCCTTGTTTGATGCCGTAGGCTGACGCGAAGCCACTACCAGCGCGTTCCTCAAAGTCAGCTCGGACTCGGCCAACTTGTTTTCTTCTTGCAAAGTACGACCCAGCGACAACAGTGCCACCATAGTGCCGGGTGCCATGGCACCAAATTGGTCGCCGTTATTGGCAATCGCGCGTCGGTTGTATTGCTCAGCTTCGTCAAACTTTCCGCATGCTCTATAAAAATCCGCCAGGTCTACAAGCGCAATGGTGACCTGTGGATTGGTTGCACCGAGCGACTGCGCTTGCGCCAATTTGGCTAACAGAGCGCTTTCGGATTCGCTTTCACCGGCGCGCAGCTGCTGCGGTCCACACAGCATTGTCGCGCAGACCAAAGCGAGAAGTAAATTCGACTCATAAGTTCGACTCATACGTTCGACCCATATGTTCGACTCAGGCGGTTTCATCCAAAATAGACAGCTGCGCTTTTATGCTTTCGAGTTGTGCATACAAGTCCATCAGTTGTTGTACCATCGCATCAACTTTGTCTTTGGGTGCTCGTTCTTTGAACCCTGGTCGTTCTAGATTCTCTTTCACTTTGGCGATTTCTTTTTCGACCGGAGTGATACGCAGTTGTAATTTTTCTTTCGTCTTTTCTACATCAATCAAATTGGCCAGAGGAATATAGATCGTTGCCGATCCAATTTTCTTGTATGCAGCTTTGCCTGGTGACTTGAGCGCAGCTCCCATGTTGAGAGGATTGATCTTGTTGCTTAGACGTTGGATGTATCCACGACCAGCTTCGAGCCATTCCAACTCTTGCGGATTTTCCACTGCAATGATCACTTCTGCCTCTGCTGAAGCCGGAACATTGAACGTTTGTCTCATGTCGCGAATCGTTTTGATTGCGCGCATGACGAACTCCATTTTCTCTTCAGAAGCAGGATTGAGGAATCGATCATCTTGGTGCGGATATGGTGCAAACATGATCGAATCAAGCTGCTCGAACATGACGTTCTTCGGAACAAGGCTCCACAACTCTTCGGTAATGAATGGCATGATCGGATGCAGTGCTCTCATCAAACCTTCGAAGATTGTGTGCAAAACCTTCTTCGTTTGGCTCTCTGGTGCTTTGCCCTCAGCTTCTTGAGTGAGCTGAATCTTGGCGATCTCCAAGTACCAATCGCAGAAGTAATCCCAGGTGAAGGTGTGCAATTCGCTTGCTACGATCTGGAAATCGTAAGTGTTGAAAGCTTCATTGATCACAGCCAGCATCGTGTTGTAACGGTGCAAGATCCAGCTGTCTGCCAGCGTTAGTTTAGAGGCGTCGATTCCACTTGGTTTGTATCCCTCAAGCTGCGCCAGAACGAAACGCCCGGTGTTCCAAAGCTTGTTGCTGAACTTCTTGTACTCATCGAGCCTGTCTTCACGGAATTTGACGTCCTGATCGCCCTTGATTCCCATGGATGTGAACAGGAATCGGTTCGCGTCTGCGCCATATTTGTCGATCATGTCGAGTGGATCGATTGCGTTCATCTTAGACTTGGACATCCGTTTTCCATCCGGTGTTTGAACAACCGGGTGAATCAGTACGTGCTTAAACGGAATTGTTTTCATAAACTTGAAGCTCATGAAAATCATTCTTGAAACCCAGAGATTGATAATCTCTCTTGCCGTGGATAGCACGGTGGTCGGATAGAACTCTTTCAGGATGTGGTTCTCCTCAGGCCAACCAAGAGTAGCGAATGGCCAGAGTGCAGAACTGAACCACGTGTCTAGCACGTCGGGATCCTGCTCGAACTTCTTGGAACCGCATTTGGTGCACTCAGTCGGCGTTTCTTCGAAAGCGTCTTCATGACCGTTTTCGCAGGTCCATATTGGAATTCTATGACCCCACCAGAGTTGGCGACTGATGCACCAATCTCGAATGTTGCGCATCCAATCGAGATACGTTGCTGCGTATCGTCCTGGAACGAAAACGATGCGCTCGTCTTCGACAGCCTTGATGGCTGGCTCGACCAGCTCCTTCATTGAGACGTACCACTGATCTGACAGGTACGGTTCGATCACTGTATTGCACCGTTCGCAGTGCCCTACACCGTGCGTGTACTCTTGAGTTTCAGCCAGTAGTTCTTGCTGTGCTAATTGCTCAACAGCCAGTTCACGCACTTTAAAGCGATCCTTACCCTGCAAGTCTGCTGGTACGTAGTCGTTTGTGCATAGCTTGCCATCCGCATCGATCACTGCTGGTTGTGGAAGTTTGTGGCGCTGCCCAACTTCCCAGTCGTTAGCATCGTGAGCCGGTGTGATTTTCAAAGCGCCGGTTCCAAAATCGCGCTCAACGTAAGAGTCGGCGATGACTGGAATTTCACGATTGGTTAGCGGCAATCGAACCTTTTTGCCGACAAACTGTTTGTAACGGTCGTCGTCGGGATGAACAGCAACGGCGACGTCGCCAAACATAGTCTCTGGACGAGTTGTCGCTACTATCAGGCTGCCCGAGTTGTCGACGAGCGGATACTTGATCAGATAAAGGTGTCCCTTTTCTTCTTCGTGCTCCACTTCTAAATCAGACAAGCTCGTCAAGCATCGAGGACACCAGTTGCAAATACGATTGCCGCGATAAATCGCGCCATCTTTGTATAGGGTGACGAAGGCACGGTAAATTGCTTTTACGTATTCGGGATCCATCGTAAACGCCAGGCGGTCCCAGTTGAAACTGACGCCAAGTCGCTTGTACTGGCTGAGAATCGTGTTTCCGGATTCGTTACGCCACTCCCAGACACGCTCAATAAACTTCTCACGGCCAATATCTCGGCGATTAAGTCCTTCTTTTTTGAGCATTCTCTCTACAACGATCTGGGTCGAGATGCCTGCGTGGTCCGTACCCGGCTGCCACAGTACGTTGTAGCCCTGCATTCGCTTCAGACGGATCAGCACGTCCTGAATCGTGCCGTTCAGGGCGTGCCCCATGTGTAAATTGCCCGTAATATTGGGCGGTGGCAGGGCTATCGAGTATTTCGGCTTGTCTGGATTGATGTCAAGGTCGAAGCACTCGAAATCGAACCAGTGTTTGGTCCATTTAGCTTCGACTTCTGCTGGGTTGTAAGCCATTTTCGAGCTCTCTGGTGGTTGTTTTGTTGCTGATGGTGTAGACATGATTAAGTTCTGCAAGCTCGCTGGAGACGTGGGCCGAAGTAGGAATTCGTGATTATAGCCGGGATACGGGTCGTGCGGCAACCCGAAAGGCGCTCGAAATGGTCAATTATTGACACAATCCGAACCGCCTTTGCTCAATAGTAAGGATGTTAGAATCAGCCATGGCTGGAGGCGGCCACTCTTTAACCTTGACTACTCGCTGTGCCTCAAGCGTTTTACGGAACCGTCATGATTTCCAGCAATGATTTTCGACCAGGTGTGACAATTGAATATAACAATGGCGTTTGGCAGATTGTAGAAGCCATGCACGTCAAACCGGGTAAAGGCTCCGCTTTTGTCCGCACGAAAATGAAAAATGTCGAGACTGGAGCTGTTTTGGAAAACACGTTCAGAGCTGGTGAAAAGGTACCCAGTGCCATCATCGAAAAGTCTGACATGCAGTATCTTTTCAAAGCTGGCGATAACTTCACCATGATGGATGTGCAGAATTACGAGCAGATGGAACTGGCTCCAAAAGAGATTGGAACAGTTTGCGAGTTTTTGAAAGAAGGATTGGAAGGCATCACCGTTCTGAAATTCCAGGACAGAGTGATCGGCGTAGAACTGCCAAATACCGTTGAACTTGAAGTGACTGAATGTGCACCTGATGAAAGAGGTGATACCAGTTCTGGTGGCGGTAAACCAGCCACTCTGGAAACTGGCGCTACAATCACGGTTCCGTTCCACATCAAACGTGGTGACAAAATCAAGGTTGATACCAGAAGCCGTAAGTATTTGACAAGAGTATAAGACGTAACAACACTAGGGGCAGCGCGGGTGAACATAGATCTAGAGCAAATTCGCAATCTTCTTGCGGTTGTTAGCAGCACCGACATCACTGAATTGACAATCGAATTCGGTGAACACCGGATCACGATCAAAAAAGGTGGAACGGTGCAACACATTAGTGCCGACCTTCTGGCAGCTGCAGCTCCGGTTGCGCCGCCAAAGCCGACGCAGTCGATCTCTTTTGAACCAAAACAAGATGTTGCACCTGCGGCGAAGGAAGTTATTCCTGAGCCACCACCAAGTGCTAGCAATCTCGTGCCGGTGACTTCGCCGATGGTCGGAACCTTCTACAGAGCCGGTTCACCAACCTCGAGTCCATTCGTTAATGTGGGCGACCACATAGCTGTTGGACAGACGGTCTGCATCATCGAAGCGATGAAGCTCATGAACGATATGCCATCAGAAGTGAGCGGCAAGATCGTCAAAGTTTGCGTCGATAACGGCACCACCGTTGAATACGGTCAACAGCTCTTCCTAGTTGATCCTAAAGGCTAAGCAGCCGCATACACACTGGTGTTTGGATGATTCAAAAAGTATTGATTGCCAATCGTGGCGAAATAGCCTTGAGAGTAATTCGAGCTTGTCACGAGCTTGGTATTCGGACGGTCGCAGTTTACTCACAAGCTGACGCTGAATCTATGCACGTGCAGATGGCAGACGAAGCTTTCTGTATTGGGCCTCATCAATCAGCTCGCAGCTATTTGCACATTCCAGCGTTGATTAGCACGGCGTTAGTGACTGGCGCCGATGCAATTCACCCGGGCTACGGATTTCTCTCTGAGAATGCCAATTTCGCGCAAATTTGTGCCGACCACCGCATCAAATTCATCGGACCGAGCGTTCAAGCAATCAACATGATGGGCGATAAAGCCTCAGCTCGCGAAACCATGCGCAAAGCCAACGTTCCTGTTGTTCCTGGCACAGAGGGATTGGTTACTAACGAAGCTGATGCTTTCAAGATTGCCGAAGAAATCGGTTTTCCAGTCATCGTTAAAGCCACTGCAGGTGGTGGCGGCAAAGGAATGCGCGTTGCCGCTGATTTAGTTCAGCTCGGTACTGCCATTGCTTCGGCCCGAAGCGAAGCGGCCGCTTCTTTCGGTGATGGTGGAGTTTATCTAGAAAAATACTTGAAGCCGATTCGCCATATAGAAATCCAGGTTATGGCTGACCAGCACGGCAACGTCATCCATCTCGGTGAGCGAGATTGCTCGGTGCAAAGACGTCACCAGAAGTTGATTGAAGAATCGCCAAGTCCAGTTATCACACCTGCGATGCGCAAGAAAATGGGCGACACAGCAGTGGCAGCTGCACGTTCGATCAACTACGAAGGCGCAGGCACATTCGAATTTATCTACGCCGGCGACAAATTCTATTTCATGGAAATGAACACTAGAATTCAAGTCGAGCATCCAGTTACTGAGTCGATCACTGGCGTCGATCTTGTCAAAGAACAGATTCGTGTTGCGTCCGGCTTGCCGCTCAGCGTCAAGCAAGAAGATATCGAATTTCGTGGTCATTCAATCGAGTGCCGCATCAATGCCGAAGACCCTGATAAGAACTTCCTGCCTTCTCCTGGAAAAATCGATGCGTACATCGCGCCGGGTGGAATCGGTGTTCGGGTAGACAGTCATTGTTATCCAGGCTATTCGATCCCACCTTTCTACGATTCACTCGTGAGCAAGTTGATCGTTTGGGGACGCGACCGTCCAGAAGCGATTCAGAGAATGTTGCGAGCCCTGGATGAGTACGCGATAACGGGCATCAAGACAACCATTCCGTTTCACCAGAGAGTGTTACTGAACGATGCTTTTCAGCGTGGCGACGTGCACACCGATTTCATCGAAAAGTACATGACTCCTACGGCAGCAGAAGCAGCTACGCCTAACGGACGTAAGTGAAGCCAGTTGTAGCGGAGAGCACTATGAAAATTGCCGTTGGACAAATGTCAGTCTCCAACGACAAGGACACCAACTTGTCGACAATCGAAGAATTGGTTTCGCAAGCGTTTGAAGCTGGTGCCAAACTGATCTGCTTTCCTGAGTGTTGCATGTATTCATCAGTTGATGACACCGAATCGTTCGCCAACATCGCTGAACCTTTGAGCGGCCCGTTTGTATCCGCTCTGAAAAGATTCGCCAACCTTTACAGCATTTGCATCGTGGCGGGAATTTTCGAAAGCAGCGTCGACGCCAATCGTGTCTACAACACGGTTGTGGTCATCGATGAGAATGGACAGATAAAAGACCCTTATCGCAAGATACATCTCTATGATGCATTCGGCACTAAAGAATCCGAGCGTGTCATCGCCGGCGATGGCAACACTCTGGTATTTCAAGCTGGCAATTTGACTTTCGGCGTGATGACTTGCTACGACCTTCGCTTTCCAGAACTGGCACGCTTTCTTGCTTTTCAAGGCGCTCAAGTAATTTTGCTGCCTGCCGCCTGGCGACCTGGTCCGATGAAGGAATCACATCTCGAGATTCTCACCCGCGCCCGCGCCATCGAAAATAATTTGTACATGGTTGTGGCCGCCCAAGTCGGGGTCAATTGCTGTGGCAATAGCATGGTTGTCGACCCCATGGGAGTAATTCAATCAAGCGTTGCAAACAATGAGTGCATACTCGTGACCGAAGTGCGACGAGAACGAATTGATGAAGTTCGAGAAGTCTCACCGACTTTGCAAAACAGAAGAACGGATCTCTATGCCCGCTGGAGAGACACGAACCAGCGCTGGTACGAAGACGTATCCAGTGAGGCGTAGTCTAAGTCATATGCGTTCTAGCTAAACTTGAAGCATTTATATTCAATCTAGAGTTGAGTCGCAGGTCTTCTACAGATTGATACCGGGCAAACTTAGCGATTGTCATTCGCGGTATTGAACGGCACATCGTCTCTCCGCCATATCAGTAGTTCTGGGCGCTTTCGTTGCAAGTCGTCTATGGCTGATGGCGTCAAAGTGTTTTTATTGAGACCGACTTCTTTTAGTTGTGGCATTTTGCTCAGACTGGTCAGAGCCCTATCGGTGATTGCTATATGTTGCAGATCGAGATGTTCTATGCCAGTGCCTTCAAGATTCTTGATAGCATCGTCGCCTAGTTTTAAATCTCGCAGTGTTAATACCTTGAGGTGCTTAAGACCTTTGATTGGCACCAAATCAGGTGCCGATATACCACTTCTATCTAGCTTCAGAACTCTCAGCGAGGGACACTTGGCAAGATTTCTGATACCTTCTGCTCTCAACCATTCGTCTTTAGAAAGATAAAGAGTGTCAAGTGCCGGGAACGCCGCCAAATTAGCCAGTCCCCGATTGGAAATTTTTTCTTCGTCTTTTATGTACAGAGTTTTGAGTTTAGGCAACTTGGCCAATTCGATTAAACCTTGATCGTCAACATTCGTTCCGGATATGTCGAGAATCTCTAACTTCTTCATATGCTTGATTTCGTCAATTGCGCGGTTTGGCATGTTGCTGGTGCTTACGGCCAATCGTTTCAGCGGTAGATGAATAAGATGTGCCAGTCCTGGTCCCGTTAGTTTGGATCCTCTCATGACGAGTTCTTCGGTCACATTGGTATTATCAAATTCCCTCAAACTCTCATCGTTTACGTCCATGGAAGCTGCGAAATTAGTGTCCAAATTGATCTTTTTGCTTTGCATGTGAGCTTTGAAATAGTCCCGCGCCAACTTTCCTTCGTTGGAGAAGGAGACAAACTCCTCAAGTTCATGATGTCTTGAGTTTTGCTCTTCGGGTGGCTTACTCAAGCTGATCATAAATTGAGCTAGCGCAACGATTCCGATGATCAAAACAACAGCCGTTGCCGCCAGCAGGAAGTCTGACTTCTTCACCTTATTAACAGGCGATGATGCCTTTTTCGGTCCGGCCTTAACCTCAAGCAGCGCTGTTCTTAAGTCGTTCATTGATTGAAATCGCTCGGTCGGATCTTTGATGAGACATTTGGAGACGACTTCGTTAAGAGCGGATGGAGTGTTTGGATTAAGTGATGCTACAGAAGGTGCCTTAGCATTGATATGACTGGTTAGAACATCGATGGTATTGTTGCCTGAAAACGGTACAGAACCAGTCAGTGCCTCAAACATAACGATTCCCAGTGAGTAGATGTCAGATCGATGGTCGACCCTCTTTCCGCTGGCTTGTTCTGGACTCATGTATTTCGGGCTGCCAAATATTTCACCGGTCTTAGTGAGACCGGATGCCTGGTCAGCTTGATCGATAATTTTTGCGATGCCAAAATCAACGATTCTGACTTTGAAATCGTCTGTGAACATGATGTTGCTTGGCTTTAGATCGCGATGGAAGATTCCTGCATCATGCGCATGCTGCAGCCCTTCAGAACACTGAATAAAGACCTTGAGGAATTCTTTGAGAGGAAGGGACACGTTGGATTCGAGGTAAACCGACAGGGTTATTCCGGGGATATAGTCGAGCACCATATACGGTTGCCCTAACTCAGTCAGTCCGTAATCTTTAAGTTTTACTATGGTGGGGTGGTCGAGTGTGCTTATCGCTTTCGCTTCTTGATTGAAGCGGCGGATGATATTTTGTTCGAGTTTGTCAGCCCTGAGCATTTTGATGGCAACGAGGTAATTGAGCAGTCTGTGACGTGCTTTGTAGACTATTCCGTTGCCGCCCGAACCGATCTCTTCGAGCATGTCGTAATGTTCTGATAGTGCTGCTCCAAGTTCGCTCGAAAGGAACGTGCCGTCGTCAGGGCAATTGGAGATACCGATAGGCAATTTTAGTCCACACTTCGGACACGGACGTAATCCGTCTTCCGTTGTAGATGTGATGGTCGAGTGAGAAACTGATTGGTCAGAAGTCATCTGTATCCTCACCAATTTTAACTTCAGTGTTTATATCCGGACGCAATTTAAGAAACTGTGCCACTGTCTCTTTGTTCGCATGGTGCCCAAAGCGTACAAATTTCAATTTCTTCATCTTAGCTGTCATCAAAATTCCATCAGATGTGACTTGCGTATGCCCGATGTTCAGCCGTTCTATGTTGGTGTTTAGTAAATAGGAAAGCGTTTTGTCCGAGATCTTTGCGTCTCTCAGATCTAGTATTTTCAGATTTTTGGATGACTCGAGTCCACTGATGGCTTCATCGAGATTGGCTCCGCGCATCCTCAACTCTGTTAACGATGGCATTGACGCCAACGCCTTGAACCCCTTTGCAGTCATTGACTGATTCGCCTTGAGATTGAGCAACTCTAAGCTTTTAAGTTTAGAAATTGACTCAACTCCAGTGTCTCCGAGGCTACAGTATTTCAATGATAGGCGCTTCAGTTTCTGCAATCTCTCAAGGCTTCTGGCGCCCTTATCCGTTATGTCCGAATAGCTTAAATCCAGGATTTCCAAGTTTTTCATGTTGCCGATTTCCGCGATGCCGCGATCGTGCACTGGAGAGTCGTACAAGTCGAGTTTGCGCAAAGGTAGATGGATTAGATAGGCCAAGCCGGGTCCAACTATACGTGACATTCTCAAATTGATTTCTTCAGTCTTCGAACAATTCTGCAGCGGACGTAAACCTTCATCGGTAAGTCCCAGTTGGTTTAGATTGAGCACCCTCGAATCTTTGTTGCTTTGGATAATTTTTTCGGCATTCTGATTTTCAGACATGCCAGCGACGGTCGACTTGCGTATTTCGACGAGATCTAAAGTCTTCAGCACTTCTGGTTTGCCAAGCGTCGTTGTTCTAGCCGAGTACAGAATCGCAAAAATTGTCATACCGATGCATGCGATCACTATCACAATGACCAGCAAAATTATAATGTTCTTGCCAGAGCCTAGTGGATTCCTTGTTTTTTTGGGCACCAGAACAATTGGGCCATAGACTGCTTCTTTGAGCGCTTCTTTAAACTCGAGCATAGTTTGAAATCGCTCCTCTGGTTTCTTTGCTACAGACTTTTCTATAACAGTCTGCACGGCCGGCGTTACTATGTTGTCACCGCTGTCGATCGGTGGAAGCGGCGCATGTAAGTGCTGGTTGATCAACTCGACAGCATTGGTACTAGCAAATGGTGGAACTCCGGAGAGCAGTTCGAAGAGTATGATGCCCAGAGAATAAATGTCTGAACGTGCATCTGAGGGCTTCTCAGAAGCCTGCTCAGGACTGATGTAGAGTGGGCTTCCAAGCACGTCTTTCGACTTGGTCAATCCACTTTTGGTAAGAGCGGAAAAGTAAGACAATTTTGCTATTCCGAAATCCAAGACTGTGATCTTGAGTTCTTCACCACGTCTTTCGATCATGATGTTGCTTGTTTTCAAATCGCGGTGAACAACTCCACGTTCATGTGCATGGTGCATCGCGTCGCAAATCTGAGTTGCCACTTCATAAGCATCTGAGGGCGGCATTTTGCCATGCCATTGGAGCAGTTGTGAGAGGCTCTCTCCCTCGACAAACTCGAGCACCATATAGAGTTCAGTTGCTTCTGCCGAACCAAAATCTTTGACTTTGACTATGCCTGGATGGTCTAGAGTGCTGATGATTTTCGCTTCTTGTTCGAATCTCTTTTTTACTATCTGGTCGTTTTCATTCGTTCGCAAAATTTTAATGGCAACAGTTTGATTGAGGGCTCGATGTCTAGCTTTGAATACTCTTCCCGAACCTCCTGCGCCTATTTCTTCAATCAACTCGTATTGATTTGAAAGCTTCTTATTCAGTATCACTGTAGATTGCTTATTGCCGTCGTTAGGACAGACGAAAATGTTCGTGCTCAAGACTGCCGTGCAGACTACACAGGTCCAAAAATCGCCTGGTGTCTCGTCTTTTAACGGCATCGTGTCGGTGTTAGAGTGTTTCATGGAAACTCTTGTGTCTCTCACCGTTGTTGATTCGCAAAACCCCTGGTCTGAGCTTGTTGAAGTTATCGATTGCTTCTTTCGATAAGTGAACCGAACTGACCTCCACGCTGCGCAAAGCTTTGTCTTTGAGGAGATAGGTCAGACCTCGGTCTGTGATGTTGTCGCGCAAAAGATACAGGGTTTTGATATTGGTATTTCCAATCCATTCCATTGCCTTGTCCGTCACGTCGGTGTCGCGAAGGTCTAAAGTTTTTAGTTTCGGACAAGCTTTTATAAATTCGACATCTCTGTCAGTGATATTTTTTGCTCCTTCCAAATTCACTGTGTCGAGTTCTGGAAGATTGGCCAAATATTTCATTCCAGCACCGCTCACACTCTTGCAGTCGCCAAGGCAGATATTGTGAAGATATGGCATAGCGCACAATTCTTTCAGAGCTTCGTCGTTTATGCTCGTATTGGTCAAGTTCACCGAGCTGATTTTCAGCTGTCCGATCGCCTTTGCTGCTTTTACGTCAATTGGATTGTCGAGTAGATCTAGATTCTGTAAGTTCGGTAGGCTTTTCAATTCGGAGTAGCCTTTGGCGGTAAGTTGATCGTTTTTGCCACATTGCAGATGTTTTAAAGTTCTGATGCGCGCTATGTTTTTAAGCGCCTCATCATGGATTCTGTTCAATCTGACTGAGAGCCGCTCCAATGGCAAATCTTCCAGGTTTGAAAAGGCGGCATCAGTGAGGCTAACGTTATCAACTTGAAGTTGATTCAACTTCTTCATGTGCTTGATTTCCAGAAACGCACGGTCAGTTATGCTGGCATCGTTCAGTGAAAGAAAGTCGAGTGGATAGCGAATCAAGTAAGCTAATCCTGGTCCTTTGGCATTGGAATTTTCCAGACTGACAAAGGTTGCTACGGCAGGGTAGTGGCTGAATTCTTCCAGGTCTTTGTCGCGATTTTCGTAGTCAACTTTAATTTCACCGCCTGGCCTCCATTTTTCAATTTGCTCTTTGATCAATTGACGTGCAATCACGTTTCCGTCGTATTGTGCCGCCGCGGCCGCTGTTTGATCGCTTTTAATTACTTGAAGTTGGCGAGCAGTCTCCGCCTCATATTTTTTGACAAGAAGAATCCCGTTGGTCAAGAGAATGAGCAGAGAAATGCCGATGCAACATACGATCACTACCTTTTTTTGTGAATGACGACCATCTTTTGTTTTGTCTTGTTCTGGTCTGCTTCCAGTAGTGGCAGCACCCGCTTTAACGAGAATGTCCAGTAGACTGTCTCTGAGTTCTTCCATCGATTGAATTCTGGCGGCTGGATCTTTCTCCAAACATCTCGCCACGAGCTGCGCGAGTCCGTGCGGGAACTCACTTATTGTCACGTCAGTAATCTTTGGTGCCGGAGTATTTATGTGCTGCGCAACAATCTCAAGCGCGGTAGATCCTTTGAAAGGTATCACTCCGGTAAGGGCCTCGAACATGACACAGCCCAGTGAGTAAATATCTGTTCTGTAGTCGATGGAACGACCATTTGCTTGCTCTGGACTCATGTATGCCGGGCTGCCCAGGATGTCGCCAGTGTTGGTCAAACCCGATGGCGTTGCCTCACCGTTGATAATTTTTGCGATCCCGAAGTCGATCAACTTTGCATACGGAACCATTTTGCCAGACTCGCAGATCATGATGTTGTTAGGTTTCAAATCCTGATGCAACACTCCTCTCGAGTGTGCGTGCGCGAGGGCATCTGCGATTTGAGCAAAAAATTCAAGTGCAAACATTGCGGGGATAGGACCCCGCGACTGAATCATTTGGGACATCGACATGCCTTCCACATAATCGAGAACCATGTATGGCTGCCCGTTTTCTGTCAGCCCATAGTCGCGCACATGTATTATATTGCTGTGTTCTAGCGCTGCGAGCGCTTCTGCCTCGTGTCTGAAACGCGTTACGTGTTTGTCGTCTAAACGCTCCGTCTGCATCATTTTGATTGCAACTTTTTGATTTAACACGAGATGGCGTGCTTCATACACAGTTCCCATGCCACCACTGGCGATGACAGACAGAAATTCATACTGACGAGCTAATTCAAAACCGACCTCAGACGATGTCATCAATGACGCGCCATCGTTTGGGCACCTTGTCAGACTGACTGACACCGATAAGCTGCATTCTGGGCACACTCTGCTTGCAGAAAGTCCTGAGTCTTGCATTGCTTTTATTCTGGCTTCGGCGTCCATTTTATTCTTTCGTAACTAACCTTATTGAGTCGTTGTGTACATATGTCGCTATCTGCATATGATCTTTCTTGTCTGCGGGATTCCTCGTTTTTATTCGGTGAAGACAGTTAAATCTGGTCTTTCCGTCTTGAACTTATCGAGCGTTTGCTGAGAAACTTTGCACCTTTTTAGACTCAGCGTTTTCAATGATTTCATCGGCAACAGCAAATTTAACGTCGCATCGTCAATCGGCGTGCCATCGAGTATCAAGGTCTCGAAATGTCCCTGTGCAAGTGCTCTGACGTCGATAAAGCGCAATTGAGAATTAGCCAGGCTCACCGTTTTGAGCGACTCGCTTCGGGCCAGGTCGGCAAAAGCATCGTCGCTCGAAATAGTTGTTTTGTTTGCTGTGAATACAGTCAGGTGTGGCCAGTATTTGACCATCGCTCCTGCACGGGCACCCACAACATCTTCGCTGATATCGAGTTCTTGCAGGTTCTTCAGTGGTCTTAGATCCATCAGACCGCTGTCTGTTATAGACGTTTTGCTCAAGTTGAGTTTCTCGAGACTTTCCATATGCTTGATCTCTTCCAATCCACGGTCGGTGACTGGAGACCCTGCCAGCGAAAGATTTTTTAGAGGAAGGTGGATCAAGTTGGCCAGACCAGGTCCCACAACCAAAGTGTTAGACAAGATCACTGATGTCGGATTAGTTGGTACCGCAAATAGTTCTAACATCTTGTCAGTCACTTTCAGATTTTGCAGGTCAATTTGATTTGAGTTGCCATCTTTTGAAATTATCTGTCTGGCTTTTTCGGCGTCATCTAGAGGTTCTGTTTTTGCCTTAGTTTTGTTTGCTGATGTTGTGAAGACAAAGTAGCCTGAAGTGCCCGCCAGGAAGACCAATACAACGAGAGCCGCGAGAAGCGCTTTGAATTCGTATCGCTTCTTGTCAGCAATGATGTCGATCTCTACTGCTTGAGTTGGATGATTGCTATCTTTTCCGAGCTTGAGATTCAACAACTCGTTCTTTAGCTCTGTCATCGACTGAAACCGATCATCCAGCTTCTTTTCCAAAGACTTAGCCACTATCGCTTCTATTTCTGGTGGAAATTCTTTCCCCAGAGACCCTTCTTTCAGTGTCGGTGCTGGATCGTTGAGTTGGCGGAAAATTGTTTCGATTGAGCTGCCACCAACAAATGGTGGTGCTCCCGTTAACGTCTCGTACATGACACATCCGAATGAATAGATATCTGATCGGCTATCGAGTTTCGCACCCGAGGCTTGCTCTGGACTCATGTACAGCGGACTTCCGAATACCTCTCCGGTCTGCGTTAGGTTTGGAACCGACGATTCGTGGTCAGGGGCGTTGATTTTTGCGATACCAAAATCAACGATTTTGACCAATGGCGGTCCCGATAATCTGGGCACCAACATGATGTTACTTGGCTTCAAGTCTCTGTGGAGCACACCGCGTGCATGTGCATGTTCGAGAGCATCGCAAGCCTGAATGAAAAGTTCCAGAGACTCGGCTAGCGGTAAACCTGCGCTTTTCTGGATTGCTTTTGATAAGGTGTCCCCTTCGATAAAGTCGAGCACCATATGTGGTTGCCCGGAATCAGTTACACCGAAATCACGTACCCTGACAATGCATGGATGATCTAGCGCCGTAACAGCTTTAGCTTCTTGTTGAAAGCGTCGCACGCTCACTTCGTCTACTCGACTTTTGTGCAACATCTTGATCGCGACGATTTGATTGAGTGCTGTATGGCGCGCCTTGTAAATTACCCCCATGCCGCCTGAGCCGATTTCTGATAAGAACTCGTACTGGTTCGACAGTTTGCCGTCCATATCGGCATTGTTAACAAGAACTGTGCCGTCATTTGGACAGATTGCGATATCAGACGACAGTTTCAATCCACAATTAGGACAGATTCTTTTCTCGTTTCCCGCGACTGGCTCCACTCCCTCGGGAGTTTGAGGCGTTCGTTGATTGGGGGAACCGTGGTCCAATGGAATATCTCACCGAAGCTGCTTAACCAGCCCAATATTCCCGGTCTCAGGGTTTTTAGTGCGATTTTTGGGAGCAAATGTGACTTTCAGCAACGCCTGCGTTCCTGGGCGATAAATTTGGTATAGAATAGACTTCCTGCCCTATTTTGTGGCTCCGTAGCTCAATGGTGGAGCAAGCGACTCATAATCGCCAGGTTACAGGTTCGAACCCTGTCGGAGCCAAGCTTTACGCCTGTTCAGGCGGCACACTCAGACTAATATTCAATTGCGGTGGGAATGCGGCAATAATTCGTAAAATTTTTGACTAGTGAAAGCACCATATTCGGTGGCGATACGACCACTTTCTTTGCTGTTTGTGCCCTCTGTCGAGACTGGCCGCAAGCGATAAACGTAGAAGTTACCATTGAGCGAATGGCGCCTGTTGCTCATATCGTGGGCTAACACAGCTCTTGGTTATTGGTTTATTTTCACGCGTTGTTGCAGAGCCTTAGTTTTATAATGACATATCGCCACGGTTGCCAAGGTAGTTTTTCTGAAACCTCCAGTCATTCCTACGATATTCTCGAGTGCCGCTTTGCTAGCCGCTCTTGCCTTCGTTTTGGTCAACTTGGTCCTATATTTTGGTGGACCAAACGAGAAAGCCAAATTGACGCTCGAGAGTCTGGGCGACTTAAACCTGGCTAAGAACACTGGTCGCCTGGCTAGTTGGTGGATAGCGAACTCCTATCTATCCGAGAAGACTCCGCCTGATGTGGTTCTGTTTGGTAGCTCGCAACTTGGTGGCTTACAAGCCGCTGATGCCGATTTACTCAAAAAGCCACAAGACTATGTTTTAGACCACAAAAGCGTTAGCCTCGAAGAAGAGTTGAAACGCCACAAGTTGTCGGCAAATTGTTTCGCAATTGGCATAGTTGGCTGCATGGCGTCAGATCAGCTTATGCTAAGCAAGGTATTACTCTCACGACAAAACAGCCCAAAGCTCCTGATTGCAACGGTTTCACCGCGTGATTTTATAGATGGTCACTTGCCGTCGATCACTTCAACTGAGATATTTAAGTGGTATTCGCCATACGTGAGTAATGCTGCAATCGCTGACGAATTTCTAAGCGATCCAATTGAGAAAGCTAGTTGGCTTGCTACTTCTGGGCTGCCGCTTCGCAGTATCTACCACAATGGACAGCATGAGCTGGAGACGACTGAGCCCGTCACCGACATGGGAGCGAAGCCGCACAAGCGGTTGGCTGCGGATCCATTGTTGACGACCAACAATGAGTCGATGGTAAACATACGCCCAGGACAGTGCATAGTTACTCCAAACATGCCGAAGTTCTTCGTCGACAATTCCAACGATTACAAAAAGCGCTATAGCAACTGGCATGGAACGATGTATCGCCAGCAGATAGCCTGCTTTAATAAATTTCTGGCGAGCGCAAAGGCACGCGGAATTCACGTTCTCGTGGTGGGAATGCCTTTGGATTCATCCAATGCGTCTCTGCTTCCCGAAGCCTTTTGGAGTGACTATCGCAATCAAATTCAGACTGCTTGCAGTGGAAATGGCGCGACGTTCCTGGAGCTGTCACACGATAATGAGTTCGGGCGGGGCGACTTTGTGGACGGAGTGCATTTGAGTGCCCGCGGAGGCTCAAAGATCGCACGCAGGATGTCCAACACAATCGCATCTACACCAGGACTGGTAACGGCTTTTCGAACTCACTCGGGCTCACAAATAGCCGACGCCACCACGCATTAAAAACCCTTGATCTCAAGGTTGATTTTTGCCGATATCGGCAAAAATTTATAGCCGATTAATGTTCTTTCGTAATGGTGTGAACCTCTCAGAGGTTGACAGAGGCGTAATTCCGAGTAAAGTATGTAAGCACTTACGTAACTGCTTACGGAATTTCCTATGGACCATATTTTATACCTTGGCAGCCTGGCAATGAGCAGCCGATTAAAGCGATTGTCCGAGAAATTTTTTCAGGACGTGCACGAAATCTACAATATGTTCGATTTCGACTTCGAACCAAAGTGGTTTCCAGTCTTTCATCTTTTGCACACCGACGGAAAAGATTCGATTGGAGAAATCGCAACTAAACTCGGTATCACTCATGCAGCTGTTAATTTGACAGTGAATGAGTTGGAAAAGAAGGGACTGGTAGTTTCCACTCCGGATAAAAGAGATGGACGAAAACGGCTGGTCAGTCTCAGTGCCAAGGGTAAGAAGCTCGCGGCCGACTTGGAGCCACTGTGGGAGCATATCCGCGCAGCTGTGGATGATTTGATCTCAGATGCGGGCGGCAACTTCCTCAAAGAAGTAGAAACGATAGAAACAAAGTTTGCCTTGAAATCAGTAAAAGAAAGGATGTTAGCAATGAAAAGTACTCAGTTACAACGCGCTCAAATAGTCGATTACGCTCCTGAATATCGAGAAGACTTTCTTCGTCTCAATCGCGCCTGGATCGAAAAGTTTTTCAAAGTCGAAGCAGCTGATTTACGAATTCTTGAAAATCCTGAATCAGAAATCATCGCTCCCGGTGGTGCTGTTTTGTTTGCCAAAATCGACGGTAAGGTAGTGGGAACTCTTGCGATTTTGAATCTCGGTAACCATGAGTTCGAGTTGGCAAAGATGAGTGTTGATGAGACTTACCAGGGTCGAGGAATCGGCCTTGACCTTGTTCAGGCTTGTATCAACGAAGCGAAAAATAGAGGCGCCAAAGCAATTACGCTTGAGACAAATTCAGTATTGGCACCAGCAATAAGTTTGTATAAAAAGTGTGGTTTTGTAGAAGTGAAATCACTTGCACACGAGACTGAGTATGAACGTGCCAACTACTTTATGCGGCTAGATTTGTTGGACGATCCTCTTCCCGAAAGTAGATAGGCGTACAGTGCGCCAGATTTGGGATGAGACTGCAAACAAGATTTGATCCGCTGAATCACTGTATCATCGCCAAGTGCGGAACTGGTGTGCTTGCTCAACTATCGTCCGTATTGTTGCTCCATCTGGCGCTCTAAGTCACTGATGCTACTAGAAGATGCGCCTCGAGGTGGCGAAGAGGCACCACCCGCGATGCCAGACATTCCTGGTGGTCTTTTGATCACGTCATTCTGATTGTTATGTGATTGAGCCTGTTGCATCGATGGCATGCCCATACCGCTCCCTCTAGCACTAGGTCTTGCGATCGGCATGCCGCCTGCAGGCATCCCGCCCATATGACCCATGCCGCCGCCCATGCCGCCCATGAGTGCGCCAAGACCGCCTGGCATTCCTCCACCGGCTGGTGCTGCCCCTCCCGGCGCTTGACCTTGGAAGAGTTTTTGCATCAACTGGGCCTGCATTCCGCCTCCCCCGCCCGGCATTCCGCCAGGCATCATAGGCATGCCGCCGCCGCCAGACTCGCCCCCTTCTTCCCCATTTTCTTCGCCACCAGCTCCCGCTGCTGGCATCAGTGCACCAAATTTTTGCTTGAACTGCTGCATAAAGTTCGCGGCGCCACCGCCTGTCATGCCGCTATGTTGCATGCCCATTCCGGCTCCACCGCCCATGGTGCCCATTGGCATCATGCCGTGACCCATGGCTCCCATGCCGAGACCTCGCGCCATTCCCATGCCATGAGCTGTCCCCAAGGCGTTGGACATCCCCATACCGTGAGTCATTCCCATGCCGCGGTGCATACCCATGTTTCCCATGTTTTGACCCATGCCGCCACCGCGAAGCAATCCGCCAGCCTGAGGACGCACTATATTGGACATAGCCGGGAGCATTCCAGACATTCCGTTTGACTGCGGCTGAGGTTTTCTTTGAGACTGTGGTGGAAGGGTTGGAGATTTACCTCCCGAGACTTCGTCAAGCATTGCGGACATTTGGCTCTGGCTTAGCGCGGGAGATAAGTGCTGCGTCTGTTGTACGGCTTTCCCTTTGGAACCGGCAGAGCTGTGGTGCGGCTGTTGGTACTGGGCCCACGATGGCGCGGGCACCGTTGCAATCACCATAATGCCAGCCAGGCTAGCTCGCCGAACGATTAGTGAAGGTTTCAATCGAATCGACTTTCTGACCATCGTTTGCACCGCTCGTAGGGACATTTTTGCCTTAAATTGGGCTGCTCCGTTCTTTATTCCCACGATTAGGTCAATTGTGATACTGACAAGGTTAGGATTTTAAGCTAATGCTAAAATCAGGCAGGTGTCGAAAAGGTGATTCAGTGGCAAAAATACTGCTTGTTGAGGACGATCCAAAGCTCGCTACAGTTGTGCAAGAAGCGCTCAGTGCGGAAGGACATGTTGTAGATCACACGCTGGAAGGCGAAGATGCTCTCTATCGGCTCAAGTTTTTCCATTACGACCTGGCTGTAGTCGATTGGACTTTGCCGGACATCACTGGAGTTGAGGTCTGCAAGGGGTATCGAGACCACGGCGGACAAATACCTATCCTCTTTTTGACTGGACGAACGAATACTGACGATAAGTTGGAAGCATTTGACACTGGTGCCGACGATTATTTGACCAAGCCATTTCACTACAAAGAGTTGTTGGCACGAGTGAGGGCTCTTTTACGTCGACCGACCGAACTAGAGGAAAAGAAGATTGTCATCGGCAATCTCGAACTCAATGTTGTCACTCAAGTCGTTTCGCGCGGCGGTGTTGCAATTGAACTTTCGCCCAGTGAATTAACTTTGCTCGAGTTGTTCATGAAGAATCCTGAGCGCACTTTTAGTTCTCAGCAATTGCTGGATCGCGTTTTTACAACCGAGTCCGACGCCACTGATATCGCTGTTCGGCAGCGAATATTGCGTTTGAGAAACAAGATCGATATTGAGGGTCAGCCTTCGTTGATCAAAACGCTCAAAGGTCTCGGCTACAAAATGTCGGAGGCACCGCAATAGAAATTGTGTGAAAATCCGAACCATTTGGCAGTGTTGAATGGCTGTTTGACACATGGGTTGCTTAACACATAAGTGTTTGACTAACGAGTTGTTTGACCGTTGTTTAACTCATACCTAATCGCTGTTTTTGAGCCTTGATGCGGTCCAGTAGCTGGTGTTGATTTTGCGCGGGGTAACCGCTGCCTGGCAGCACCAGATATTCGATGTTAGGTTTGGTCATGCCGCCGCGAGTTGGGGACGGGTTGATGCCGAGTTCTTCGGCGAGCGCCATTGAGCCTTCACCTCGCTTGTGCCGCGGTCCCACGTCGGCAAATACAGCTACGGTCATTCTGCCGTTTTCCTTATTGCGCACCAGGCACATGTCACCGAGCTTGATACCAAACTGTGAATACTGTCCACCTGGAAGCACCATATATGGAACTACCTCTGCGTTTACAGATGATCCGTCTGTGTATCTCATACTTGTTTGGGTCTGACCTGTTGGATCAATTTGTCTTGCCCGAGGCGAACCATCTGCATCGATATCCATACGGGCACGCATGTAAACTCCTTGGGGTGTGCGAATTAATTGGTTGACGCCGTTATTCGCCGCCCTTTGAGCATCATCCATGATCTTATTCAGTGAGGCACCCGAGGTGTCATTCGGACCACCGTTGAATGGATTGATTGGTTGGTCTGGCTGTCTCTGTTCTTCCTCTCTGCGGTATCTGTCATAAAGAGACGGGGCGTAACGGTTCGCTGGACCAATAGCATCGTTGGAATCGCTACTAGTATCATCGGCCCGTCCGTTTCGAGTTGATGGGCTGAACGTTTCGCCACCATATACGGTTCCAGCGCCCTTTCCGTAGAAGTCGACGCTCTGTCCATTTGCAGATTGCTCCTTCGTGAAGGTGCCATCGCCTTGCGCAATTCCGCGCAAGACAACACGTTCCTTGCCGTCTGGCATGGTAATGAACAAGTGCACCATCTCTCTACTGCCAACGGATTGAGTCTCCGTTCGCATCGAATAGGTTTGTCCATCTTGACCCTGGAAGCGAAAATTCGACATGCCTTGGTGCGACATCTCCTGAACGGCCGCAAGTTTGTCGGTAGCTGAAGTGCGTCCATCCATGATCACATCAAGCGCGCCATTGCCTGGCGGTCGACCATCCATCGGAGGGCGTTGACCATCAAGCGGAGGGCGTTGATTGTCAAACGGAGAGCTTTGATTATCAAACGGAGGGCGTCGTCCATCAAATGGTCCACACTGCCCATCTAGCGGTGGGCGCCGACCATCCATCGGAGGACCGATGAACCGATCAGGTGGACCAAAACGTTGCGGCGGTCCGTTGAATCGATCCGGTGGACCATCGAATCGATCCGGTGGACCATCGAATCGTTCCGGAGGACCGAACTCACTGTTGGCACCTGGTGGTCGCAAACAGAAGCGATTCTGCCCAAACCTTCGCGCTCCAACAATTCCTTCGAGTGGACCATGTTTCCATCGTCCACTACCAGAGCTGTTCGCAAATGCTTGGCCGTTCTCTCCCATGATGCCGATATGCGCGTTGCCACCGCCGTTGCGCCAGCCGCCGCCTTTGTGTCCATAGATGACGTCGCCTGCTCGTGCTTCCGAGATCGGATGCTGAGTCCAGCCTTTCTTCTTCAGCTGATCCACGAGTCCACCCACTCCGGCGTCATTTGCATAACTGAATCCTGCGCGTTGCAGACATTCGGATACGGACGCTGCACAACCTAAGTTGCCACCCTGTACCACACCGGCAAATTTAGTGCGCGCCCAAAGTTTTTGCCCTACCCCTTCAGATGCACTGTGCAAAATGTCGTGTGCTTTGCCGCTTCTTCGTTGTGCTAAGCCGTTTTGGTGCGAATCAATTTGTCGCTCAGACCGACGAACTCCTTCACGCTCTTCGTGCCTGTCGCTTTGACGGTTGCTTTGACGATGGTTTTGACGATCGTGAGTCGTCTCCGGTCGACCATGTCTAGCCGCTCTTAGCACGTCGCCTATGGTTTCATTTTCGCGATGAATGGCATGCTGCAAAAACGGTCGCTCACGATCCTCCCGGGGATGGAAGCTAAGTTGATGCTGTTGCTGATGCGCTTCATCTGACATTCGCCTGCTAGCGTGATAAGAAATAGCGCGCTCAGCCACACGCTCAGGGCTTTGCTGCTGTTGCTGCTGTGTTCTGTCAAACGACATTGAGATACCTGCAATCACATGAACGTGGAACGGCTAATAGTAAAGGTCTACTCACTTATCGTATTTTTGCTGCGTTACTTAAATGTGACTTAAATACAAAAAGTAGAGGACACCATCACTGGTGCCCCCTGCCCCCTATATAAACCTTTTTGTTACCGGTAGCTCAATGACTGAAGTTGAAACCTCAGCTCTACAAGTTCGGAAAAACTGTTGACGACTCGGAAATTCTCTACTCTGACAGATGACGAAGTCGGCTTGGACTCTATATTTAGTTCGAACGCGTAAGTCAGAGACTCTTCTCGCAAGATGCACAGAATCTTGTCACCAAATTCTTTGATGTGCGCGTTCAGTTCCTTTAGTACTGATTTGATCATCTGCAAAACCTGTTCGCGGTTCATATCAAATGTTAGTAATTGGTTCTGCCCGAAAATTGTGCTGGAACTGTTGGCTTTCGGGTACGAATGTGGGGCGGCTGTTTCCATGGATGCCTCAACAAATTATTGGGTGTGGGGAGTGTCTCCAAAGTACCGATCAAAAGTTACAAGGACGTTACGGCCCACTCTCCTTTATTAACTTGTCGATAGTCCTTATATAAGTTTGCTCGCTACACAAAATTCCGGTCGTCACGAACCGGTAACGATGATTTTTTATTGTTAACACACCGAATCTGGTAACACGCCAATTTGCCAAATACCAAGGCAGTGTTTCCGGTGCTGATACCAATTACGGTTTTGTTTCTTTAGGAGGATTTCTCATGGTGACGAGAGAAAGCAATGGTGCTACGGAAGCTAGGTCAGAAAGCAGAGGGGTGGAACGAGCTGAATCAGCGATCACCCAGTCTCCTACTAGTCCTAGTCCATTCCTGAAGGAACTTGACTCGATTACCGGACCGAACTCAGCGGCTGGTTCGGGCGCCAGGGCAATGGAGAAATTGGATAGAGACGGTTTTACTGGTCGCGCCGAAGCGCTGGAAGCCTACAAAATCATGTCAGAGACAAGGAGTTGGTTATCCTATCAAACTGGACTCAGCTCAATTTCACGGCAGGATGTCGAGCAATATGGACAGAGAACCAATTTGAGTAGGGGTGAAAAAGCCCTTGTCGATCGGCTTCAGAGAGACTTCGGCAAGATCTCTTCTGATGGCCAAAACATCACAGGCAGTGATGTGAAAAATTACCTCGCTCGTGAACAGCAGCATACTGATATGCGCAACTTGTATGCGCGAGATGGTCAGACTGGTAGAAGCTTATATGACTCCGTCAAGGACGGAAATGGTGGCGTATCTGGTGACAAGCTGACTGCAGGCTTGAATGATCCTACACTGACGAGACAAGACAGAGCCAGCCTGGAAGCCTTAGACAAGATACGCAACTACGGCAACGGTGATATATCGAGCGGAGCGTTGCAGCGTGCTAACGATGCTGCTGGTTTGACTCCTCAAGAAAGACAAAACCGCGATAACCGCAAGCGCAGCGAACCATTGAGTGCTGAGGCGCAGGCAGGGCAAACGGCTCTGAGCGACCTGACCGCGAAACCAAATGGTGGAAGAAGCATGATGGAGCGCATCAGCGATGGTAACGGCGGTCTTAGCATGCGTAAGATCGATGCGCTTGCAGCCAATCCTGAGCGCAACAATTTGACCCAACGCAACGTTGATACTCTCAAATATCTGCAAGACCATGCACCACTAGTTGGTGACTACAAGCCAGCTGATCTTCAAAAATTGGCAGCTGACTCTGGACAGAGTTGGGATAGATTGTCGGCGCGCCCAGAACGCACCAGACTCGACGATGCGTCTCGCTCACGCCAGGAGGAATTCGCGCATCTTTTCGAAAAGAGGAATGGCCGAGAAAGTTTGTACGATCGAGTTAAGAGTGCTGATGGTGGCATCTCCACAGACCGCATCAACGCCGAGTTGAAAAACCCCGCCCTCGGTGCGAGAGATAGACACTCTCTGGAATACGTCAAGAGTCTGGCTCGGGATGGTTGGACCGACAAGAAAGACATTTCCAGAAGCGAGTTGGTCGATAAAGCGCATCAACACAATATCGCAGATCGGGACCTCAAACGAGCAGGGATCGACCCAACGACTGAGCCTACAATAACTCGCCCCGTGCCGCGTCCGAACTTTGGCGGCACTGGTGGAGAACTGCCGGAATCAGTTCACAGCGCTTTGAAGGTCAGGGCTGGCGAAGGTTATTATCACACTGCCGAACGTTTGATTGCAGAAGCGCACAAAGGACAACGCTATGATCCAACGCAAGCTGAATTGAGCAGCGTCGCGAAACAACTCAGCGCTGCCAACGGAAATCGTCGTGAACTAAAACAGAACGAGGAACTTGTAATCGATCAAAATGTACGTTCGAACCCAGCATTAGCTGGATTGTTCAGATAATCCCATATCGCCACATCACTAAATCGGAGACAGCTTTAATTCGGAGACAGCTTTAATTCGGCGAAATCGGTGACTCATTCAGAAGGGGAATGAGCCACCTTTTTTGCTGCAATTTATTCCATCATCGGTTGATGTATTGTTCCAAACGAATTGCTTCCGAAAGAATCGCCCGAAGGTTCAGCCTCTTGCAGGTCGATGTACTTAGCGGCTTCCTTCCATCTACCCGAACGTATGCAAACGAAAGCCATGCGCGCCCAAACTCCCCTTGTCTCAGCCAGATTCCCATCTTTCTCGAGCGCTTTGCCCCGTTGATACCATTCAAGTGCCTTGTCGGGTTTGCCTTCCCTGGCGTAAATATCTGCCAAGCTGAATGCGTTAGGTTGCATGTTTTCCGAGTGCATTGGATTACCGAGAAGCAGCTCGCGTTCTGCATCTTCAAATCGATCCGATACTCCATAGGCTAAACCAAGGTGAGTAATGTCATCCTGGGTGCGTAGATTCTTTAGACCGTACGCATCCATATTGAGCGCCTTCGATTTTGTTAAAAGCGCTATGTACTCGGTAGGTGGTTTTGGCGTATTTTGATCTTGTTCGCGGCACAACTGCAGCGTCTTGAGGAGCTTCTCGTGTACCACTTGATCGAATTTGAACCCGAGAGAGCGGTAATATTCAAGGAGTGCGGCATGATAGTTGTGAGCATTGAAATAGTTATCACCAATTTTCATTCTTGCTTCGAATGTATCAACGTTTTCACCGCTTGCTTTGAGCGCATAATCCAACCAATAGCTAGCTGCCATCAAATTGCGCGGACCCGCATCGTAATGATAGATAATCTCGTACAAAATTGGCACCAAATCGCGAAAGATCGATTTTTCGTCTGGGGGCAGACTCTGTGCAAATATCAAAACGGGACCAAGCAAATAATATGAATTCCGAGTTTCGCGTATGTAATCTTTGAAATACTCCAGCCCCAGGCCTGGTTTCTTGGACCGCATATCCTGAATCGCTTTTTGTCTTGTTGCCTCAGCTTTTTCCGACAGCGTAATGTTTAGCGCATAACGAATGTAAGGGCTATGAGGCAACATCTGTCTAAATTCAGTAATCTCTTTGCCGAGAATTGGCTTTAGCTTATCGATTATCGCTACTTGATCGGCCTTCGTGTTTGGAAGTTTTTGGTAAATCGCGAGCGCTGTTTGAAGATCAGCTAACTCTAAATCGGCATATGGCTTTGTTTCGGCGTTGATGATGGACTGGCGCATGTGAGACTTCTGACTCAACAGGTACTGCTCGTTCATTGTTACTTGCCACTCGGCGGTGGCTGCACGCAAATGCAGATCGCCAAGCATTTTTCTTTTGTCGCTCATGGTTTCTGCGATTTTGATTGCACGATGCCATTGATCTGTTGCCGCAACAAATTTAAAATCGAGCTCTGATAGTTCGGCTTGCGATGTGTATTTGCGCAACATCAGTTCTTTGTCAGCGTTTTTTTTGGATAGCCATAAACAGGTCGCCATAAACAGGACTACGGTCATTAAAATGGTGAGCAGTTTGCTGTTGTTTAAGAAATAGCGACTAATTTTCTGTGAGCGTTTCTGATCCGGCTTCGAAACTGTCTCCACTCTTGCTGTATTTGATTCTGCTGAAACATCACCATTAGCGATACCACCAGATACTTCTGTGATTTTTGCATTGTTAGCAGTTCGAGTTTTGAATATCTTTTCTTTCATTGTTCAATTAGCGTCGCTAGAACCTACGAAACTGCGGTTTATTGTTATCTGGTTTGTCTTCGACATGGGGTTGCACCCTCGGTTGGACTTTTAGTAACGGGTCATCCATCTGATTGGACTTGCCGCATAGCCTTACGAAATGCTCTTTTAAATCATCGCCATATTGAGTGTTCAAAGTGGTGTCTTTTTTAGCTAATGCATATAGGTCTCTTGCTTTGCCAGGTCTGCCTGTGAGAACGTAAAACTTAAATAGTTCAAGGTACGCAAACTCCGGCGTATTCCACTCAGTCAGAGCCACGTTCCTTCGGACCGACTGGTTCTTAGTTCGGTCCTGGCGAGATCGCTCAAGCACTTCTTTCATCAATTTTTCTGCTTGGGCCAACTCGCCGGTTTCCCAATAAATCGTCGCCATCTGCGATAAAGTTTTCGTCACTTGCCCACTCGAATCTCCAAATCCTTCCGTGTAAAGTGCACGCAAGTCATTCAAAACCGAAAGCCGTCTTTCTGCTGCGAGCAAAGAGCTTGGGTGTAAGGCTGCGTAGCACAGGGCTATGTTTTTCTGAGCCTCAGGATCTTCTTTCATCGCCAGACAACGTAAGTAGCAAACAGTCGCTGCTTTGTATTCTTTGTTGTGAAGCAACTGGAGCCCTAACGCTTTCAGTGCTTCAAAACTGTGAGGATCCCGTCCTGTTTTTGCAATCGTTCGATCGACCAGCAAGTTAGCCTCTCGGCTTGCTTTTTTCAGCTCTTCGATTGAGTCAAGTTCATATGGCGGTTCTGCCACGCACTTTTCAGCGAAAACTACTTCAAGCATAAGTGGCATCGCTTTCTCGGATAGCTCGCTGTGAGCTGGTATCGCCACCTCCAGTTTCTTCCATGTGGAAACCAAGACATTTTGACTTGCGCAGAAAGGATCATTGGACTGCGACACATAGTTTCTAAAATCTACGATCGCTTTCGCGATTTGACCTTTCTCTATCGATACATTTGCCTGATTCAGCAATTTCTGAGACTCAGGTGTCTCGAACCACGGGCTGACTAATTCTTCCAATCTAGATTCGCTAGGGAGCGTTAAGAGCAGATCCTCTTTTGCACGCATCTGTTCTGGAAGGGTGTACGGTACCGATTCATACAGGGCAATGGCTTTTTCTAGTGCTTGTGTAGCGGCAGCATTTCCTTTGACAGACCTTTCTTCGGTTATCGCCTGGTCTCTGGCCAGTCTGTAATACAAATCGGCGAGAGTTTTGTTGCCGTCACCTAGATCGGTGGCTTGGTTTATCGCTGCTTTCCACGACTTGATTGCTTGAGAATAATTGCCGCTCAGATCATCTAATTCTGCGCGATCGATTAACCGTCGATAGTTGTTTTCTTTGTTGGAACGATCTGCGATCAAGAATCCGAAGACTATCACCAGCATTGCCATTGTCGCAATCCTAGGAACTGGTTTATTGAGAAAGCGAGCCAACGATCTTGCTGTCGTGGTGCTCTGTTCATGGGCGTTCCGTTCTATGTTGATGTCTGGAAAATGACTTAAATCCGAGCGTTTAGCATTCACGGTCGCATCCGCAGCTGAATCATTGGAAGGCGGATTGTCCGACGAACTACTGTCCGACGAAGAAATGTCCGTCTCGGGAGAATGGTCGGCCGAAGGCGAGCTTTCGACAAGCTTCGCCTTTTCCGCAATTTTATGCTGTTCCATTGACAGTCTTTTGAACTAGTAATGCGATCATTCTACGAATCAAATTTTGCATTTTTGTGGCGCGACATCCAAGTGGATTTACCCTGACCTTTTGGTAAATCCGCGCGTCACGATGTGGTAACGATAAAACGTCAAACTGCCAATGTAGAAAAGCTCGATGAACGCCCCCTTACTAACATAAAGGCAGCCTTGCGCAACCACGCATTGCTGGATGCTAAATGGAAAAACTGAATTTCTCTCGGTTTTTGTTTCTATCACTCTGCATGACAGTGATTTGCGCAGGAAAGAGTTTCGCTCTGCCGAGCGGCGGTTTTTCGTCGTTAGGCAACAAGGAATCTTACTATCCAGGCAAGCATCAGCAAATGTACGACAAGCAAAATCGTCTTTCTGACAAAGACAAGGATCAGTTAGAACCAGATCCTGACGCTTTCACCGACGATGCATCCTATGGAGCTAACGACCAGGCTGGCACCGGTGAAACCAATGGGCATGAAGTCGTGACAAAAAAGCCTCCACCGCAGGCTCAAAAGGTCAAAGAGGAGAAGGTCGACAAGGAATTGACCGGTTGGACCTACATTCAGCAAGGTGGAGAGAACAAAGCTATTCCAGTGTCGATGCGGGGCGCTCCGAACTGGTACACATATCCTGAGTCGAGACAAGTCTCGTTCAACTCGCAAGGCAACGCTGCCAAAGCTATCCTCGCTAACTACATGCCGAAGATGCCTAAGAAATTGGAGAGCGCAATGCCGACCAATGCAATCATGCAAGCAAACTACATCGCTGCTGCACTTGCTGCCGGTCAATTGATGAACGCGCCGAAGCGCCAGGCTCAGACGGCGAAAGCCAACATGGGCGCACAGCAACAGGAAATCTCAGACGCTGCTGCCGGCGCCGCAGAGAATGGATTTCAGACCGGGGTGGAAGAGTGTCGCACACCGTTGATCAACGTCGCCAATGAAGGCGCTGGCACACCAACAGCTGCCGAAGCCCCTGTCAAAACTCACTCACAAGCAATTTGGATGGTTCAACAGGTCTACAAAACGGTTTACGTTCCCATGGCTCTGTTGTTTCTCTTACCAGGCGCAATTTTGACGAACCTCAAAGGTTATCTCACCTACGGCATCTTGGGTCAGAAGGACGAAGACGCAGTCAGCCCTTTCAGCGGAATTCTTCGCAGCGTCATCGCAATTTTTTTAATTCCTGGCACTCAACTTTTTGCCAGCTGGGCGATCGACGTCGGCAATGCAATGACTTATGAAGTGCAGAACTATATCGAGCCTACCGTGCTGATTGAGTGGATGAAAGAGCAAACTTTCAACGCTCCAGTCCAAAACGCGAAAAACGCTTTCAGCATGCCTAAGGACCTCGCCAATAAAGTTCCGTCCAGCATCGAAGCCGCCCTTGGAGGTGGTGTCAGCGACGCCATTGCCGGCAAAATCGACGGTGGTAGTGAAAAGAGTTCGCAGGTCGAAAACCAGGGCGCTTCTACTCGGATGATGCAAATGGCTTTCAACATGCTCAACGTGGCGATGAACTTCGGTATGCTCATGCTGTCGGCATTCCAGATGGTCATGATCGCCTACCTGTTCCTGATGGCGCCTCTGGCTGCAGCGTTCTTCGCCTGGCCATCGGGATGTGGCAACTTGTTCAAAACTGTTTTCACCAACTGGGTCGACGCGCTGATCAGCGTTTCACTGTGGAAGTTCTGGTGGTGCGTCGTAGTTTTGATTATGCAGACTCGCATCGAATGGCTGATGGAGCAAGGCATTTATATTCCTAATAGCCAGTGGGAAATGGCTGTATACACAGCGTTCATGGTCATCCTTCTCTATGTTCCGTTTGTGCCATTCGACTACAAACCAGGCGAGATGGTGACGAAGATTCTACAGAAAGCCGAAGAACTCAAATCCGAAGGTGCCAAGGGCGCTAAGGGTGGCGGCGGCGGTGGTGGTGGTGGAAATGGACACAAGGGCGCGTCGCACTCCAATCAAGGCAATGGAACCGCTACACCTGCACCAAAACCAGGCCGCGGTCCGGGTGTCGGATACGAATACGCTTAGGGTTTAATCTCGGTAACTTTGCTCGTCACATTGGCGTAACGATACCTTGGCAATATAAGGACGTTGGGTAGGTCACACCTTTTCCAGCAGCCCCCTTACTAATTGATCGGCAGCGAAAGCCGGGCGAAGCCCTGCACTAGTTTGTCGCGTGAAGGATTACCATGAAGAATTCGAAGTTCTTGTTTTTAATTCTGATGCTGACCAGTTTGGCTCTTCCGGCTACCGCCTTTCCTGGTGGACTGGGTGGAACCGACAAGGGAAATACTGGTGCAGGACCGACGATCTGGAACAGACAAGCCTATGCGGGCTCACTCAAGCCGGCACAGGGTAACGCTCCTGAAGATCAGGGCGGAAGAGCCAGAACTCAGAATCAGGAACAGCAAACGAGAAAGCGCGGTCTGAACGAACTTTCCGGTGGCAAGAATCCAATCGCTGACAGACAAGCCGGTGTTCCTGGCGACGAGATCAAGCTCGACATCACCGACGGTGAAGCCGAGCTCTTCAAGCGTGTCAGTGCCAATACAGACGGACGACTCACTACAAACGCTGAAGCCCAAATCTACCTCGCTAACTTCGTATCTGTACTGGCTGCCGCTACAAATGCACCAGACAAACAGATGCATTCAGCAAAAGCAAATTTAGATTCACAAGCTATGGAAATGGCAAACGCTCTTGGCGATCTCGAGAAGCAACAAGCTGCTTCGGCGATCGACTTTTGCTCGAGTTTCTTGGTCAACTTCTCCACCGATGGTGGCAACAAGTGGAATAAACTTCGTGACGGAATCTTCGTTCCAATGGCAATCTTGCTCCTTCTTCCAGGCGCAATGTTGACTCAAGTGAAATCAATCATGGCCGCTGGCAACCCTGTGCTTGGTGAGTCGAATCCTTTCGAAGGAATTCAACGCGCCATGATCGCTATCTTCCTTATTCCTGGAACTTACCTGGTCATCAACTACAGTATCGACCTGAACAACTCGATCACGTTTTCGATTGCTGACGAATACAGACAGATCTTCGGCACTGACATGTATCGTGACGCGATCTCATTCCACATCCGCGCATTCCCAGTGCGCCAGCCAGGAGAGAACCGCAACGCACTCGATCAACAGCAAGCACAAATGGGTCCTCTGTTGAACGGCACCACTGCTTTCGCACGTTTCGAAGGCATGATGATCGAAAACAAAATCGAAGATCCAGTTGCCGGCATTTACATCGCTCCTCCAGATCGCGCTGACGAAGCACTTCCTGCTGCAGTTATCGCCGCCAAAGAAATGTTCAACAGCACCAATGCAACATTCATGATTGCCTGGAACATTCTCTGTGCATTCCAGATGATCTATTTTTACTATCTCTGGTTCGTTGGACCGATCACAGCAGCTCTTTGGGCTTGGCCTATGAAGAGTTTGAAAGGAGCATTTCCAAGCTGGTGCGAAGGCGTTATCACACTTGGTTTTTGGTCGTTGTTCTGGAATACTTCCATCTTGTTGATGGCATGTTTCAGAGGCGTAGATGAAACAGGTACGCTGGTTATCACAGCTTTGAATTTCCTCGCCACATCTTCAGTCAAGTACGCTTTCGACTTCGCAGGATTGGCTAAAGCAGCAGGACAAGAAGCTTCAGCGATGGCAGAAAAAGCCATGCAAGCAGCCAAGAAAGGCGGCGGCGGTGGTGGCAAAGGTGGTGGCGGAGGCAAATCGCATGGACACGCCGGGTCCGCCAGCCGTTCACACGGTCACAGCGATCACGCTGATGCGACGCCAGCCCACGCAGATAGCGGTGCTGCAGCTCACGTTCAGCTAGCAAGTTATTCGGGCGGAGAAATGCCTGCTGGTTTCACTCAAGCAGTAGCCTTTGGTGGTGAGCGTCCGACCGAAGCACTAATCGGCGGCAGCTTGCGCGGCCTAGAGCATGTTGACGGCGCATCGCGTGACACAAGGCCCCACGGTGTCACACCTCCGCCACCAGAGTTCAAGCATGAAGATGCATTGACTGGCAGAGCAGATCCGTATGCACCAGAAATTCAGAAGATCAAGCATGAGCCACCACCTATGGAAGATGGTAGCGTAACACCAATCAGCTTTGCGCCAGGTGAAGCAGGCGCATGGACAAATCTTAGCAGCGTAACCGAAAGTTCATTGGCACATGATGCCGGATTCACTGCCGCCAACGCAACCGGATTGCATGCCACGCACTTAAATGGCCAAGGCGCTATTTCTCTTGGTCAACATGGGCTTTCAGTCGGAGCCGATGGCAAGTTCTACGCTCAGAACGCTGGCGACAATGTTGAAATCAAGTTTGATGCTGATGGCAGAGCAGTGTTGCCAGACGGCAGTGTAGTTCAAAAGACCGACACTCAAGACGGCACCGCGCTCAGTATTTTCAACGATGCCTCCGATAATGTTGCTTCAGACAATTTCCTCGTACAAAGCTTGTGTGATGGAGAGCTCACGGTCAGTCACTCTGACATGCAGCATAATGCCATTGCCAGCATGACGATGAGTTCGAATTCTACCGGCGACGTAAGCGCTCAAGCATACGACGCACAGAAAAACCGCACTTACTCTGAAGACTTGAGCGCCAGCGGCATGCTCAAGACAACCAACTACGATCCTAAGACTCAGGATGTCACCGGATACAGTGTTTATCAACCAGTCGGCAACAACGGCTCGTTGACCAGCTTCTACGATCGTGACAGTGTTGCTCTCGGAGCCACTTATACACAAATGAACGACAACGGCTTCAGTTCCACCGTCTACAATGCTGATGGACAGGCTGTTAGCTACGAGCAGGATGTATTCAACGCCGACGGCACATACACCGTCGCTAACACCAACATCAATGACGACGGTTCGTTCTACAACTCGCAATCGACCAGCTTCAACAACGACGGTTCGATCATCTCGAGCAGTCCTATCGATAGCAACCTCTATGCTGCCGCCGTCGGTGGTGACATAACCAACATCGGCGCAATTGCTGCAATGCCTCAGTTCAGCGATGTATCGAACAACATGACCTGCCCAGCCGGTAGCACTTACGCACCTACTCCGGGTGGCGATACCATCAACCTCGGTGGAGCTCGCTCAGCTGAACTCGCTGCCGCCGCTGCTGCGCATCAAGATGACTTCCGCCGTTCCGCTCTCGAAGCGCATGCAGTTACTCAACTGGGTGCTAGCTCCGGAGTCGTGCCTGATGTAAACGTGTTTGGTCACTCGGCACCTACATCAGCTTCACACGTTCAAGAACAGACAATCGCATCGTCTTCGACATCATCAACCGGATATTCACAGAGCACAGATGTTTCCAACTCTTATGCAACTCCTGTTGTCACCAGTTCAGTCGAAGTCGTGCCACCAATCTCGTTTGGTACTGCCAGCGGATCGGGAGCAGGTTCAGTCGAATACAGCCGTCAGACATCTGATGGCAGCACCTACAGCACAGTGCAAGTCGACCAGGACATCAACAATGTTCGCGCTTCTGACGCTGCACAGCGCATCGCATTCGACGCTTCACCGACCTCATACCACTCAGTCGACCAGTCAGTTGACACATCGGTTGCCACTTCGTCGGTAGATTCGAGTTCATTCCAAACTGCACAATCACTTCACTCAGTTCAGTACACACAATCGTCACCATCACTCATGGACCAAGTCTCTCAGACAAGAAGCGATGCTGCGTTCAGAGCTGTTGAAGCACACAACATGGCCGCCGAAGTACGTTCGCAAATCGTTCCTGATTCACAACAATCAGTGATCTCCACAGGCGGATTGTCGCAACACGTACAACACGGACACCATGCTGAATACTACGCAGCACCTGCTGCGCCATTGTTCGTCGAGCCAGAACGCGCTACACCTGTCACTCGCACTTCGGACGTTGCTGAAAGAATTGCGTTTGATGCTGCTCCAACCACATATCACCCAGTCGATCAGTCAGTTGAGTACAACAATTCCGCTGTCACTCACCAGCATGAATCGGCGAGTTTGATGGATCAGGTAGTGGCAGCGCGAAAGGAAAGCGCTATTCAGGGCAATGACACCTACAAAAACGAATTGCGTAAAGAGCTTATCCCTTCATACACTCTGGGTAAGGATGCACCGGTGCAGATCTTCGCAGCCGCTAAGACCCGCCCGAATACACCGCAACCAACACCAAAGCCAAAACAACAAACCGGCTCGCTTAATTCTTTGCTCGAAGCAAAACAGAACAAGCGTCAGGTGCCACCAACACAAGCGAAAACTGAAGTAGTTTCGCACAGTGCAGAACTCGCACCACCAACTATCGGCAATCAATCTGTCGAAGTTCCTAACTTCCTCGGCAGAATGAGAGACGCCCTGGAGCCTGGTTCCGCGATGCAATCGACCAACCAATCATTGGAGCAGCAAGTGATCAATTCAAGCAATCACCAGCACGCCCTTGGCGGTAACGCTTTCAATTCAGCACTCGGACGCGCCAACGCTGCACGAGTCTCCGCTGAAGGATCTGTTGAGCACTTGAACAATGTGTTGATGAGCTACCACACAATCAGCACGCTTATTCAGGCTGGCAAGACTTACGAAGCACAGGCTGTAGCAAACTGCGCACTCGAAAGCCTATCTCAGTGCAACGGTTCTGAACCACAACTGATGCCACTGGTTCGTGCTTTCGTTCAACTCTTCGAACAAAGAAACATGCCAGCCCAAGCCGCAGCTTTCCAAGCCAAGGAGCAGTCATTCAACAATCAAATGGCAACTGCTGGTTCTGACTTCGCTCGCAACGTCTGGGGTGCCTAACAGCGTATTAGGATAAGAACGAATTTGAAAAAGGGTTTCGGGTTTCATACAATCTCGAAACTCTTTTGGTTTTTCATCGGATATGTTTTCAGATAGAGTCGAAGTTTGCCTTCTTGTCGAACCTTACATTTTTGTGCTTAATTTGATGCACATGTCAAAGAACGAGAGTTATCCTGGGTGTCCGAACAAGAGTGAACCACGAGTGAACCAAATTAAGCACAAAAATGTAAGGCCAACGAAATACAATTCGTGGGTCCAAAGCAGTGCCTCTCAGGATCTGACGTGACCCAGATCCTGTAACCAGATTCTTTGTGAGACCAGATCCTCAGACTAGATCCTCAGACCAGATCCTCAGACCAGATCCTCAGACTAGATCCTCACTCCAATTAAACTTTGTCGATTCTGTTGTCTCTGATTGTTTGTCCAGCCGTCGACCCTGAGGTGAAAAGTCCGCGAGTGATCACTCTATTTCCAATGATTCTCGCGTTGCTGACACGGTTTTGGAAGCCAATTTCACCGGTTCCGGTGCGATCTGTGTCATTGTCGATGAGTTGATTTCGTTGAATCAAAATGTCCGATGCACCACCATTAGTGCGACCTGATCCGCCCAGAACAATTCCTGCCAATGTATTGTTCTTGAGCAAATTGTCCGTTACAACAATGTTGGACGTAACCTTATCACGGTGCTCGCTTGCCAGTTCTATACCGATGTTTGCTCGTTCGACACGGTTGCCGCTGACGGTTATAGAAGTACCGCCATCAATGTAAATGCCTCCGGCGGAACGTTCGCGTCCGTATGCAGGATTGCCTCGTGAGTCAATGTCGGTCACTAAATTGTCGCTGATGAAGCCAGCTCTTGGTTGGTCCAGGACGCTTCGTGCGTTCCCTCTCCCTCTTGAATCTGTTCGGACTTTTCCAACCCCTTCGAAGCCCACGACGTCGATGGCTATGTTGTTCAGGCGGTAAAGATTATTCGAGGTGATCTGGAAATTCTCGACGTTTCCGTTGATCACCAGGGCTTCGCTGGCTCCCAGTTTTAAATCGTGCAACGTGTTGTTTGAAACGACAATGTTTCTCAGCGCTGCGGAAGTGTCTCCGTAAATGGAAATGCCATGCGCGTTGCTATTTCTATTGATATTGTTTTCGATGTGATGTATGTCAAGATTATTTAGGCGGATGTCGCTGCTTGAGCCATTCACCAGAACACCGCTTGGCGTGGTATCAGCTTTGCTGGCGCGAAGGTTTTTGATCTCGAATCCAGACAATTCAATGAACTTTCCATTCTGAATTTTGAATCCTGCAGCGTCGTCGTCTGCAACTCGCTCGGATCGCAAATCGAGCACCGCTTTTCCAGGTACGGCGGATCTAAAAGTAATAAATCCATCGCGCTCATTGCCGCTGACGGTGACATTTACCTGTCCGTGATATTCGCCCGGCATGACGTTTACCACACTTCCCGGCAGTGCGCTACGCGCCCCTCTTTGTATTGTTTTCCATGGCTGCAATGCGGTGCCAGGGTTGAGATCGTTTCCGCTAGGATCTACAAAATATTGCCGCCGCGCTTGATCGGTCGATGCCTGATCGCGAGTGACTTGTATGCGAGGAAGGACGTTGCTGGACACCAGCGCATCGCTTCTTGAAATTCGAAGCGTGTCTTGAGTTGCGCCTCCACCGAAACGTTCCAGCGCATATGGATCGTAACTTGCGACTCGATCGCTTGATGTGAGTCGGTCGTGAATTTCGTTGTCCAATCGACGAACGGATATTTCTGCTCCTCCATCGTTGCTTCGATTTGTCATTGCTTGAAACTCAACCGTGGATTGCGTGACCGAGTAAGTGCTGTCCAGCTAACCTCTGTACAGAGATCCAATTTAGACCTTGGAAGTTACGTGCAAGTGACCGTCGACCGAAGCGGTACAATAGAGTCGGCGGTGGGCATCTGTGTTTGGATAATATCCGAACTCTGGAGTACTTATGAAAGATCTGGCAATGCTGTTCGAGGCGCTCGATTTTGCTGCGTCTAAACATCAATTTCAGCGACGCAAAGGATCAACCGAAACTCCGTATATAAATCATCCGATTGACGTCGCCCGGCGCTTGGTTGGCGCTGGGGAAGAGGATCCTCAAGTTCTTATTGCGGCCATTCTGCACGATACTGTGGAAGACACAGAGACCACCTTCGATCAAATTGCCACCAAATTTGGGGCAGAAGTCGCTTCGTTGGTAAAAGAATGTACGGATGACAAATCCTTACCAAAAGCGGAACGCAAACGTTTGCAGATCGAGAACGCTCCTCATAAGTCGCGAAAGGCAAAGTGCATAAAGATTGCAGACAAAATTAGCAACGTCGCAGATATGAAATTTCACGCTCCCCCAGATTGGTCTCTGGAGCAAATTACTGATTACTTGACGTGGACAGAACAGGTTGTGCGCGGCTTGTCTGGGGTTAATGAGATCCTCGAGTCCGAATTCGCACAAGCCGTCGCCGAAGCTCGAAAAGCCCATCCGCATTGAAATGTGGGCTTGGTCACGTTGATGTAACTCTAGGCAAGTAAAACTAGAGTATCGAAGCCCGCACCCTTTACTAACCCCAACCAAAGGCTGATTGGAGATTGCTTGCAATCTTCAGCAGGATTTTATATGCCTAATGCAGAAACCGCTGATGGTTCAGTTGAGCGAAGAGCTCCCGCAGCAGAACGCATTGCGTTCACACCCTCGATAACTCGGACCGATCCCCTGGAACATATACAATTCGCCGCGTCCGCCACAAGAGAGCGTGAGGCGGATACTAGAAGAATGGTCGGTGACGGTACGCTCCCTAGCATTTCTCTTAGCGATAAGGCTATCAGCACCGAGTCTGGTGACGTGCGAAAAGCCCTCGACAAAACTTTTCTCGGCATCAGCACTCCTGACGTTGCAGCGTTATCTCGAGTGCTGGGTCCAATGTCTGCAGCCGATCGTCACCGGCTTGAACGAGACTATAAAGAGCACTACGGAACCGACTTGCGCTCTGACTTGAAGGATAAGCTCAGTCCAAAAGATTACCAGGCGCAGATTGCAATTCTCGATCGCGTCGATGGAAAGACCAATCTTGCCGGTAGCATCAACAGTGCATTGGAGCAGACTAAGACTGATCCTGAAGCAGGTCAGCGACAGCTCAGAAGTACACTTGAAACTTTAAGTCCTGCCGCACTCGCACAACTGGATAAAGAGTATAAAGGTCCAGATGGCAAAGGAAAAGGATTCCTTCAAACAATTTTGGACAATCCAAATGTCTCGCAAGCAAACAGAGACATGGTGCGTGCCATGGTGCTTGGAGCTGAACCGAGATTGGCTGGACCGAAAGACGCTGCAGTCGAAGTTGATGGAAAACGATATGCGGCCGTTGGTTCGGATCGCACTCAATCTGACATAGTTGCAATGGCGGATATCGCTGTCAAAGCGAGAGACTTGCGCATGTTCAAAGATGTTGTCGGTGATGATACACCGGCAGCTCGCGCTGCTCTCAAGCAATTGCAAGCAGAACCCGCTTTCGTCGATTCGTATAAGGCTGCTTTCGAAACTGGCAAGAGTGCTAGTGAAATAAAAGTAGCCGAAGATATTCGTACGGAAGGACGCGTTTCGCTCGCCACCATCCTCGAAGGCAATAAAAATGTCTGGTGGGGACTGATGGACAATCCGGGCAACACGGATCTAGCCCTGTCTAATGGCACTTTGAAGGAGAAGAATGACTACACTCGTGGAAAAGAGCTGGTGGATCTTGCTGCAAAATTTGGAACAACTCCAGAGAAACTTGCCACTACACCAGAACTGAGAGATTCTCTTGCTTATCATCGAAAGATTGATGCCGCCATGGATAAAGAAGCTACAACTTCCGATGGCGTCATCGATCAAGTCAGAAAGAGCGTTTTGAGAGATCAATTAATGCATGGTGGCAAAACTTTGATTTCTGAACTCGCCGCCACCGATAAAGGTGGCGGTCATACTGCTGATTCAATCATGTCTGTTGCAGAAAGAATGAGTCGGCAAGACTACGACCGTCTTCATAACAATCCAGCAGAATTGGCTAAATATCAAGCTGACCTGCAAAGATCGTTGAGTGCATACGCAACACCAGACGAACAAGCTCGCATACTCAACATGGTTGCCGACAAAGCAAAGGCCCCGTCTTACGAAGCATCCCTGGACGTTAAGCGATCAGTTTTAGATGTAATGGAAGATACCAAATCAACACACTGGTTTGGCAGACCCGACACTTATGACAACGATAAAGTGACCAGCCGAATCGCTTCGATGTCACCGGAAGATGCGCAGAAATACAGGGATAATACCGGTGGATTCCGCGACAAAATCGATAAGTTCGTGAGCGAGCAATTGCGCGATTCATCGGCGCAGCGATACCTGGCTGATAGCACGCTCAAACAGATAGCCCAAACAGGAAAAACGCCAACACTCGATGCTGCTCAACAAGTAATAAAAGACAATTTGGACGGCGCAGATCCTGCTACCAGAGCTCGTCACATGGAAACGGTTCTGCAGGATAAAGCACTTGTCGAACAGCTGAAACAAGTGGAAGCAGCGAAAGCATTGGGCGGGTCTGAAATGGCCAAGCGCATGGAAGATCCAGCGTTTGCCGCCGCATTTAAACTGAGCAATGCTCTGCGCGAGTCGGCTCCATACATGGCAAATCAAATAACCTGGAACATGGCGCTGAAAGATGGTCAGATACCGCCCGGCGTCAAATTAGGCATGGGCGTCCCCATGACTGACTTGTACGAATCTTTTGCGCGGTCACCGAAAGAAACTCGCGATCGCACCAGCCTCAGCACTGACCAGAGACAGATTTTGGATGCCGTTGTGGCCCAGGGAGGCAAGCAAACTTTAGCCGATCAGTTGCGCTCGTTTAATATCGGCGATGGTGGCAATTTCCAAGATTTCAGAGAAAGGCTCGCTGCGCTCTCTCCCGATGAACGACAGAAGCTCAAAGAGGAATACAACACCAAATATCACAGCAGTCTCGACAACGATTTCTTAGGGAAGGTTGATGCAGCGCATATGCTTGAATATACCAAGCTGCTTTCCAGCGCAAAAAGCGACGGCGTGCAAGATTTCATCGATCGTCGAGCTTCTGCAGACAGTGGTGGCACCCCTGCTGATGCCTCAAATCTTACTCTCGATAGAACCGTTCAACAAAATCAGGCGCTTCTGACTGAATATGCAAAAATGCGTCAGGCACTGCCAGAAGATAAGCAACGGCTTCTCGATCAGGTATTTAGCGAAGCGAAATTGCAAGAAATACAATCAGAAAAAGCAAAAGCCGAGATGATTTATAACGGAATGATGGCGGCGGCCCTGGTGGCTTCAATCCCATTGACTGCTGGATTGAGTGCCACGACGTTGGCTGCGTTGAGTGCCGGTGGTGCTATTGCTGGTGGCGTCGGTCGCGTTGAACTCTTGAAGAAAATTGAAGGCGGAAACTTCGATGATTCCGTCAGTAATCAACTCAAGCAGTACGCAATCGGTGCGGCTGAAGGCTTGTTAATTGCAGGTCCAAATTTAGCAATTAAAGGTGTGAAAGCACTATCACCTTCAGCAATTGCAGAATTGAAAGTCTTTTCGACCGAGCTGAGGGCGTCCACTACAGGAACTGATTTAGTAGTCTCGGGCAGCCGCGGAGCCGCTGTGGCAGAGCGCGGCGCTGTGTTGGCAGAACGCGCCACACCCTTGGTCGCAGAGCGAGCTGCTCCTCTGGTGGCAGAACGTTCTGCTCCTCTTTTAGCAGAGCGTGGTGCGACGCCGTTGATCGCCGCTGAAAGGACAACAGGAAGAGAACTTGTTGTGCAGGGCGGCAGAGATGTGGTTGTGAAAGGCACCGGGCGTGAAGTAGCGATCTCAGGTAGCCGTGAAGTCGCGATCGCTGAGCGCGCCGAAAGAGGAGTTGGCGCTGCCGATGCTGCTCGGGCGGGAGCGAGAAGAGGTCCAACAATCATCGATGGAGAATACACAGTCATATCTGAGGGGATCAGAACAGCGAGACCGATCAGACCCATTCCTGTGCCAATAATTGAACGTATTGCTCCGACCATACCGACTGTGCTCAAGGGAGCTGCAGCCGCCGATAAAGCAGCAGAGACTGTCGTTCCTCCCAAAGCCGATGACCGGATCGTGCCTCCCGCTGTAACTCCTTCGAAGCCGACCGAGTATCAACCGAGTGAGGCAATGATCAAGGCAGCCACAGTAAGGCGAGGAGAGGGACCCTGGCAGTCTGCCGAAAGAATCTTGAAGGCAGATGGAAAGCCTCACAGCATTGACGAAGTTAGAGCACTTACTAAAGCGATACAGCAAGTTTACGGAAAGAACCCAAACAATCCAGACATGGGTAGTCTGAAGGTGAATCACAATTTCGTCAAAGACACCGCACAGTCGTACAATGCTCTGATCAACACCGTGACTGATGCTCGGGTCAAAGCTTTACTAATACAATTTGCTGCCAGGTAACTGTAAAATTCGATAGATAGGTTTGCACGGAAACAACAAGCGGATGACCCTTAAATACTCAAGCGCGTTTCTGTGCGTATTTTTTATCGCATGTTCACAGACCCTGGCTGACAAGTCCGTCCTTCTTCTGGATAGTGCCTATCGTTTGCACCACCAGCGAAGGGAGGATAAGGCGATGGCTGCCGCCAACGAGGCGGTCAAGCTCGGTCCAAATCAGGTCGCCAATCTGTTAGGTCGAGCTCAATTTGAAATTCGAGATAACCACTACAGAGAAGCGATCAAAGATTGTGATGCCGCGCTTAAAGTCAATCCCAAAGCGGGCGGCGCTTACAGTAGACGCGGATTTTCATATTGCCAGTTAGGAAACTACGATCAGGGCATTGCGGATTTGTCTCGCTCGATTGATCTTCAGCAAATTGAATTGACTGGATGGGACGCACCGTTTGATTACAAAAATCGCTCGGTCGCCTATCGCCATGTTGGGAAAACAAAACTTGCGGAGAAGGACGAGCAGATGGTTAGGGTCTATTCTGCGATCGAGCGTGCTCGTGGCTATCGCGGACAGATCAAGCTTGGTCCAGCTATCGCGATCATGAATGACGCGGTGAAAATAAGACCCGACGATAAGTACTTGAGATACTTTCGCGGCATAGCCTTTATGAACGACGGAAAGCTTGAAGACGCCATCAACGATTTTACGTTTGTGATGAAGCAAGATCCCACGTGCTTATCTGTACCGTATTTTCGTGGTGATTGCTATTCGAGATTGCGTCGCATGCAAGATGCGATTAACGACTACACGAAAATCCTGGCAAAGAACCCTTACGTGGTGGCAATATCAGATACCGCCGAGACTGGGCGTTGTAGCGGTCATGAGCTGACGTATGACGAAAGCATAGTTTCGCCGTCAGACATTTACGTTTTGCGTGCACGACAATATGTTCTTCTCAAGCAGCACGATAAGGCGTTAAGCGATTTCAACAAAGCCATTAGTATGACGCCAACAGATTTTGCTGCACGCAAAGAACGAGCTAATCTCTATCTCGACATGAAGAACATTCCTATGGCTCTTCAGGACTGTAATGCCATCATTGCCCAGGAGCCCAGACGACTCGAGTTCTATGAACTGAGAGCGAAAATTCTGGAAACCAACAAACAGCCCGAAAAAGCTCTCGACGACTTGAATAAGATCGTCAATCTCAGTAAGACCGATCCTCCTGCCTATCTGCGCAGGGGTCAACTCTTGGATCGACTCGGTCAGCACGCTAAAGCGATCTCAGACTACACCACAGCAGCGGATCTGAATCCCTCAGAAGACGATGCTTTTCGCTATAGAGGAACCAGTTACTTCAAGCTCGGTCAGTATGATAAGGCTGTCGAGGACTACTCACAGGCAATCTCTCGCGATCCTGTAGGTAATGTCGAAACTTACTCTTTACGCGCTTTGGCTTACGATAAGCTGGGCAAGACCGACCTTGCTAGTAAGGACAGACGCACCGCAAAAGAGAGTCAGTCTAAAAAAATCTAAGTCGTCTTCGATGGCGCCGCCAGTGGTGCCAGTGGAATACGAAACCAAAAAGTACTACCTGGTTTGCTTGGTTCGCTGGTGACGCCGATGGTGCCACCGTGTGCTTCTACGATGGCTTTGCAGATTGAAAGACCCAATCCTGATCCCTTTTTCTCGCCTTCGTCCCGATGACCTGCTTGCTTGAATTTTTCGAACACCAGGGCTTGCTTATCTAAAGGAATTCCTTGACCTTCATCGGCGACTTTTATTTCGATTGCGTCTGCACCGTTGATTCCACCTGGTCGATCGTTTAGCAACGTGGTGATTGTCGATCCGTTAGGAGAAAATTTGATTGCGTTGTTGAGCAAATTCACCAGCACGCGTCGAATTTTCTCAGAATCTGCTTGACCGATTTTGCATGTCCCGCTGATTGCCAATTCGATGTTTTTGCTGTTTGCTTCCGGCGTGACGTAGTCGATTGCTTGTTGCACAATTTTAGACATGTCGGTCTCTTCGTAGTCCAGCACTATGCCTAAGTGCGCCATGCGTTCAGACTCCAAAAGATCATTGATCAAGATCATCAAAGATTTGACTGAGGCGTTTGCGGAACCAGCGAGCTTTGTTCCTCGCTCGTTCAGTGTGCCTAAAATTCCATCATCAAGCATTTCTAGAGTCATGCTGACAGACGTCAATGGCGATCTCAGATCATGGCTTACCATAGCGAAAAGCTCTTGCTTAAGCCGTTCCGCTTCCTTTCGTTCTGTAATGTCGTGAGCGACGCAGAAGATATTTCTGTCTTTCTGCGACCATCGTGCGATCCAATCCATTTCGACGTAACTGCCGGATTTGCCTAAAATTCGTGCTTCAAAAGCAGTCTGCGGGTTTACTGAGCTGAGACTCTTTAAGTTTTCGTAGACAATATTTTTATCATCGTTGTGAACTATAGAACTCATCGCGGCGCCGAGAAGTTCATCTGCTCCATAGCCGAGAATCCGCTCAACGGCCGGATTTATCTGGGCGATGCGCAGCGCACGATCTAGAGAACAAATGATTTCTGCGGCATTGTCGATCAAAGCTCTTTCATTTTGTCGCAGATAGATAAGGTCGTCGGAAAGTTGATGAATGACATTATCGAGTTGTGCAAGTTCGTCCCTACCAGTTAGAGGTATTTCCAACTCCCTGTTAATGCCGATGTTTACAGCATTGCGCATGAGGATTTTCAGCCGCAAGAAAACAGTATTGATCAAAGTGAAACCGAGTCCCATCGCCAGGCTGAAGCCAACACACATGAAAACTTGAATCAGAAGCTCAATTCGCTGTCGATCCTCTTTTCGCTTCTGCCGAAATAACTTGCTCTGGTCAGACATTTTTTCGGCGAGTTTGTCTCCCTCGTAATTGAGGACCTCACTGAAAGTCTTCATTTGTCCCATATTGCGCAATTCGTTTATGCCTTCATCTTCTTCAGGCATATCGAGAATGAACTTGAACATTTTTCTGCCATCTTCGATCCGTCTGATGAAGGCACGTATATCGGCTGCTGCATATGGAGTTTTTACAGCAGATTCTTCAAGTTCTTGTTTGTTATGTTCCAGTTCTTCGATGGCCAATCTGGTGTCATGCAGAACTTTCGGCTCGTGATACATGCGCAAGATCAGCATGCCGCCGCACGCTCCCATTCCGCTCCTGATTGCTTCGTTTACTTGCACGAGAATCTGTGCGGCATTGGCTTCTGCTTCGATGTCTTGCTCTGCTTGATATAAGCTGACAATCAATAGAGAAACGAAAATAGTCGCGAATACTAAAGGCACCACAACCAGCAGCGCTACTTTATGTGTCAAGGTGATGGTAGGCAGTTGCAAATGTATCTCTGACCTGTCACTTATCGTCGATGAATCGCTAAATTGTCGCACACAACGGGCGATAGCCTAATTGATGATTTTGGAATTGACGTTAGCGGCTTTTCTTGACAAGGCGTGGGCATCGTCAGCCAAAACTGGTAGGAGCGTGCTAACGTTAAACTGATGGATAGAAAGAATTTTCGACGATACATCTTGTGCGCACTGAGCTTTCTGGCTTCAGCAAACGTTTCAATTGCCATTACCAGTGAAGATAAAGATTTAGCGCAGGCGCGACTTTTGTATCAGAACGCCGCTACCGACGAAGCGATAGCATTGTGTGTCAAGAAAATTGCCGGCGGTAAGAATTTGCCGCAGTGGCACGAAATGTATGCGAAATCATTGAATCTCCGTCGCAATGGTCCCGCCACTGCCGCGACCGAAATAAAGAAGGCGATGGAAGGGTCACCAAAAGACGAAAATATCATTGCAACTGCTGGTTTCATCATGTCTGGCGTGAGCCCGAGCGCCGCCAGCGCGGTGGTTCCGAAATTGAAGGAAGCAATTAAGTCGCATCCAAAGAACGGACGTCTTCATGGCGCATTGTCCGATTGCTTTGACGCGATGCAAGATTCACACGCAGACCAGGAATTGTTGACTGCGATTCAGCTGGATCCGCTGGACTACGATGTGAATTTTCAAGCCATCGAACACTATTCGAAACTGGCCAATGCAGACGAGGTCAATAAGGCTTACGATCGTCTGATTAAGGGCAATCCGAAGAGTGCGTTCGCATGGGCTGAGCGAGGCGTGTACAGGCGAGATAACTACAAGTTCGAGCAGTCCGCGCAAGATTTGCAAAAGGCAGTTGAGCTGAATCCCAAATACAGTTATGCATATTCCATGCTGGCTAAGGCGTTGAAGAAGGGCTTGAAGCATTCCGAAGCGATAAAGGTCTACAATTCGATGCTCGCCAGTGGTGGACCAAACGCGAATCTTCTAGGTCGTCGTGCTAATTGCTACCGTCAAACAAAACAGCTCGATAAGGCTATCAAGGACTACGATCAGTCGATTAATATTTACGGTAAGGGCTCTGCATTTGTTCCGCAAAAGGCGAACGACAGCATGTCGAAAGATCAGCGTTTGGATTACAACAAATACTGGCTCGAACGAGTGGAATGCCGCGAACAGCTCGGTCAGATCGATCAAGGTATCAATGAACTCACAGCATACATTGGTGGTGCGCTTCATCCAGATAGTGCCTACGACATTCGCCAGCGTCTCTACCGTCGCAAAGGGCAGTATGATAAAGCGCTGTCTGACTTGAATTACATGATCAAGAAAGAAGCTTTCGTAGGCGAGCGTTATACTGATCGAGCGGAAGTTTTAGCTAAGCTAGGACGTGTGGCAGAATCAAAAGAAGATCTGAAGCACGCAGAAAACATTGAGACCACTGGTAGCCCGTAGATGATGTCGTGTGCGATCTGGTCGCATCGAAGTGTGACTTGAGACAACTCTGCCTGACCAGACCGCTCGCAGGGAAATTCTTACTACGGTGGCGAGGATGACACGCCGCATAATTCCTGATTTAATGGGCGCTGCTTGTCGATGTGGTTTGATTATGCCGGGCACATTGTTTTGTTATTCTTGTGTCAACCAGTCGCTGGGGCGTTTTCCTAGGGAATCATATGCAATTTAAATTCAAATCATTTCTTTTTGCACTACTCTGTTCATGTGCGTGTAGTGGAGCTCAAGCTGAAAGCGAGAAGATGATCTTCGCTGTCGACGTGATTCGTCACGGGGATAGAGCGCCAATCGAAGCCATTCCCAATGCTCCATGGACAGAGCAGCTGCCTTTAGGGCACCTGTCACCGACTGGAATGCAGCAAGAATTTCAGTTAGGCGAAAAATTTCGTGACAGATACGTCAAGCAGTTTCATCTTCTGCCTGAAAATTATTCAGCTGAGACGATGTACGTAAGGTCTAGTGACATCGATAGAACGCTGATCAGCGCGGAATCGGTTTTGTTAGGATTGTATCCGCCAGGTACAGGACCTTCTATCAACGGGAAACCAGCGCTGCCGGTTTCGTATCAGCCAGTGCCGATACACACTAAGCCTCGTGCTGAAGATTCTTTGTTAGTCGTTGACTACAATCCGAAACTGCCATCTACGTTGGACCAGTACGTTCATGACACGCCTGAGTGGAAAGAAAAGAACGTTCAGCTGCAATCAAAAATAAGACGATGGAACGAACAAACAGGCATGAAGATGGAAACTGTGCGTGCGGTGGCCGGGCTTGGTGACGCGCTCTACATCTACAAATTGCACAACGTTCCAATCTCAAAAGGGCTTACGGATCTCGATGTTAAAGAAATAACGGACGAAACCGAATGGGCTTTTGCCGCGAGCTTTAAACCGCATCAAGTCGGTGACCTTGTCAGTCATGAACTGCTGAAAGTGATCTCGGATTATTTTCACAGTGCAGTACAATCAAAAAGTCAATTGAAGTATGTTCTCTTCTCTGCGCATGACACGACTATTGCAGGGCTGATGAGTATTCTGCGCGACCCCGTAGATAGACGACCACCATACTCAACTGATTTGAACTTTGCGTTGTTTAAAGATGGCACCCAATACAAAGTGCGGATAACCTTCAACGGCAAGCCGGTTGCAGCACCTGGCTTTAAAAATGGCGAAGGTTCGCTGGAAGATTTAGCTGCGATACTCGATACGAAAAGCTAGTTAACGGTTGTAGAGATCAAAGATGAAACTTTTGAAGAGCCTCATGTGCACGATTGCGTTTATAATCGCGACTCCGTGCGTAGTTGCAAATCCACTTTTTGACGGTGCCGATCCAGACATCCTGATTGAGAATAATAAGTATTGGATCTATCCAACTACTGAAGACAAGGCTAAGAAGGAGTTCTTCGTTTACTCTTCCGATGACATGCATGAGTGGAAGAAATCCGGTCCAATCCTCGAAGCCAAAAATATCTCTTGGATCGAAAAGGACGGTGCACCATTACATGAATTGTGGGCGCCAGGAATATTCAAGCATAACAACCAATACTATCTATTCTACGCAGTAGGTCCACAAAATCCTACTCCGAGCCGCATCGGCGTTGCCGTTTGCAGCACTCCAGATGGAACTTTTGTCGATAGTGGCAAACCGTTAATCACAGGCGGAACCGATTTTGAAGCAATCGATCCGATGGTGTTCAAAGATCCTGCCTCGGACAAAATCTATTTGTATTGTGGTGGCAGCGCTGGTGCCAAGCTCAAAGTCTACGAATTAAATGACGACTGCATCAGCATCAAACAGGAATGTCCAGTGGACACTCCTAAGCACTTCACGGAAGCTCCATTCATGCACATGCGGGACAAGACATACTACCTTTCATACAGTCATGGCGCCTGGAATTCAGATACGTATGGTGTTTATTTCGCGACGGCAACATCACCGATTGGCCCCTGGACATTTAGAAACGAAATCTTGAAGACTGACAAACATCATGCTGGTCCGGGGCATCACTCATTCGCTAAAGATCCGACCACTGGAAAATGGTATGTCATCTATCACCGTTGGAACAATGCTAAAACCAACGATAAAATGCCCGAAGTCAGAAGCGTATCCATCGATGCAGTCGAATACGACACCAATGGAATCATTCTTCCAATCACAATGACCGACTAGTTCAATCACTAAGAGTCTGTCGGGATGCCGGCGACTGGCACAGTAAACCAGAAGGTACTGCCCTTTCCCAGGGTGCTTCGGACTCCGATCTTGCCACCGTGAGCTTCGACCATTGATTTGCAGATTGCTAGACCCAGTCCGCTGCCCTTCTTCTCTCCTTCTGAGCCCGTACCGACTTGTTTGAACTTTTCGAATACTGAATCTATTTTGTCTTCTGGGATTCCTGCACCCTGGTCGGAAACTTCGAACTGGAGTATGTCGCCATCCTTTTTACACGATGCGACGATGGTGCTTTTGTTTGGAGAAAACTTGATCGCGTTGTTCAACAAATTGACCAACACTCGATTAATTCTTTCGATATCGATTTTGCAATCGACAGAAGCGCATTCATCTTTCAATACAATGGCTTTACTGTCGGCTTCAGGTTTTACAACTTCAAGTGCCCGTGATACCACTTTGGCTGAGTCGATCTGTTCGTAATAAAGTTGCACTCCTGTTGATTCGGCTCTTTCGATATCCAGCAAATCATTGATCATCGCGATCAAGCTTGATACCGACTGTTGCGCCGCAGTCGCGACCTTCATGCCCCGGTCGTTTATTGCTCCAAAAATTCCATCTACTATCATGTCCAGAGACATGCCAATTGAAGTAAGCGGCGCGCGAAGATCGTGGCTGACCATTGCAATAACTTCTTGTTTCAAACGCTCAGATTCTTTCCGCGCCGTTATATCTCGAAGTATGCAGAAAATTCCTCGATCGTGTTCTGACCATTGAGCAGTCACTTCCATGTCGCGAACGTCACCGCCTTTGGCGACAAGCTGCGTTTCAAACGAATACTCTTTGTTCGATTCTCTCGCTTGTTGCAGAGAATCATAAGCATTTTGTCGTTGATCTGTGACTACATGAGATTGGAAGATGCTGCCTCTGAAATCGTCCTCCAAATATCCTAGACGCTTCTGAACGGCTGAATTTACTTCTAGTACGCGGCAGGCTTGGTCGAGAGAACAAATAATTTCGGCTGTATTGTCGATGATGGCACGCTCGCGTTGTCGAGTTATGACTAGTTCTTGGTCCATCTTGTGGATGACTTGATCCAGTTTAGAAATCTCATCGCTGCCCTTAAGAGGCGGGTTCAGCGGCTTGTTAGCGGCAATGCGGAATGTGTTGTCGAAAAGTACTCGAAATCTTTTCCCGAGAGTCAGACCGAAGCTGCTAACTGCGATAATTGCAAGTACGAAGTTGATCGCGATGCCGGATTGAATAATTATTTCAATCTTCGCTCTAATTTCTTTCTGTCGCTTTCGCACTTCGTCGCGTAAACGCGATTTCTCTTCTATCACCTTCAGTCCAGAAATCTGCAATCGTTTTAAAAAGCTTTTCGCTTGTCCCGCCATTTTGAAGTTTTCGACTTTGAATTCGTCTTCGTGCACGTCGTTGGCTGTCGTTTGAAACATTGACTGGGCTTGTTCAATAATGGCGACGAAGCCGCTCACAGCTGTATTGCCGTCTGGAGGTGCAACCTTCTTCAACTCTAAAATGTGCTTATCCACTTCATCAAAGTCGGTCATCGCTTGTATATACAATTTTTTCTGGCCAAACGCTTGCGACGAAAATAAGTTTCCAGCGCCACTCATAGCGCCAACAAAGATGCGGTTGACGAGCACCAGACAGTCAACGGCTTCCTCTTCGTTCTTTAACTCAGACTGCAATTCTTGAAACTGCGCAAACAGCGCGACAAAAAATACACTTTCAATCAACAGCGGCACTGTGATGAACAGAATCATTCGCTTTGTAATTGTAAGATTGAACATTCGCGCCAATTCAAAAATCGACAATAGCCTGCAACGATACCACAGCAGGTTGGACTATGCGTATTGGCGATAGTTAGGATCCGGTTGCGATTAGTAGTCGCTCTTAATAGTCGCTTCTCATGGTTCTGCCGCCTGAGAGAATTCCGCGCGCGACTAGCTGATGGCGCGGCACTGGTGCCGCCAGTGCTTGTTGGGCTCTCGATTCGGTAACATCTAATTCCGGTACTATCCCTTCTACATTGCACTTTCCCGGATAGTGCCACTCGAGCATGTATTCTTCATCTGGAACTGCATCTCTGATGTCTAACTCGGGCTCTGTTGAAACGATCCACAAATCAGGAAGGGCTTCCTCTATGGTGCGCAGCATGATGCTTTCGGCTGTAAAGGATTCTGACTCACTCACATCAAAATTCGCGATCATGGCAGCTCCTGAGCGCATTCAGGTTGTTCATGGCTAACCATGAATGCGTAAAATCTGGTTGGAAGAAAAAGTGGCAGGCTCGGAAATGTTCTGAGACTCGAGCACAATATGGGCTTTAGTGAGTTGACAATAGACGTTCAGCGTTACGCCATCGTGACTACTTCGATTTGCTTGGAACGTCGTTGACCAGGGTTTCTTGAATTGACGATTTCAATGTGAGGTACGCGTCTTTCAGGTCTTCTTCGAAAATTGCGCGGCTGTTTAACGCCTTTTCGATTTTTATCGATACAGCTTCCAAGCTTCTCTTGTCAGGATTTCCACGTAATCTGCCGAAAGTTTTGTCTACTTCTTGAACCTGTCTCAGAGCTTTTGTAAGGTCGTGGTCCATCGTATCGATGTTTCTGATGTCTTGCAGCAAATAGAAGCCAGTAGAATTTGCCACGTGATTGAGGTTGTAGACAAGTGTCTGGGCGCGGTCCATTTTCGAGAATGCATCTGCCGGTGGTGCCGCGGCTGGTTTCTCAGCACATGTTGGAACGCCAAATGCCAGCAATGAAACCGATGACAACGCCAAAAAACTAAGCACTGATGACAAATTTCGCATGATTCTTCCTATGACCAGGTACATATGCAGAGTTTACAAGATCGCGCCTGACTGGAATACTTGGTTGGCTACGTTGGCTTAAAGAATCGCCACTGGGTTTCGGTTCTGAGATGAATAAGATTGCGGTTAGGGAAATCATTCTTTTGACTGCCGTTGCATTTAGTTCTTCGGCTAGCTGCTGTATGGCTCAGCAGCCATTGCGCGACGACGGAGACAAAGGCGCTGTCTCGGTCGTTCACACTCTCACTCCACTGGAAGGCGGGTTTGGAGCTGATAATATCGGTGCGCCTGTCCCAGAAATCCATCTGCAGTCATATTCGTCGGTACCGTCCGATCAACTGACGGCAGATGGTTTAGCCTCGATTCAGAATGGATTTTTAGATGAAGCCGTCAAGCAATTCAACGAAGTGCTCAGTCGGCAACCTGACAATGTGGTGGCGCGCAACAATTTAGCTGTGTGTTTAAAGCGGCAAGGACAGCTCGATCAAGCGATAGCCAATTTTAGAACGGCTCTAGAATCTGAACCGCTAAAAGCGGAACTTCACAACAATCTCGCGACTGCGCTGATGGCAAAAGGAGATTTGTCTGAGGCCATGAAGAGTTTCTATGCGGCTCTGAGACTGCGCCCAGACTATCCTGAAGCGCACTACAATCTAGCGCATTTGCTTAGTGTTCAAGGAAACAATAACAGTGCCGTGACTGAATTCGAAGAGGCATTGAAGTATAAAACTGACAACCCTGCTTATTATCGTGACTTTGGAGACGCGCTTGCCGCGATCGGTAGAAGTGATGATGCGTTGATGGAATATGATGCGGCCGAACAAAAAGGCGATCATTCCGACGAGCTAAAGTTAGATATGGTGCGAGCTTATAAGCAAACCGGAAATTTGGTCAAAGCTAAACAAATGGTTGATGAAATTGTCAATCGCAATCCTAAAAACGTAGAAGCGATCAATCAACTTGGTGTTTTGTTGCTTAAAACCGAACATTTCCCTGAAGCGCAGTTCGCTCTGAAACGCGCTCTGGAACTCGATCCCAATTTCCCACAGGCACGCAATAATTTAGGCATCGCCCTGTATCATCTAAATCACGTCAACGATGCGATGAACACCTGGAACGAAGCGCTTGCGCGTAAACCGAACTATCCGGAGGCTCGATACAACCTCGGCACCGCGCTCTATCAGTCTGGCAGATATAAGGACGCACGCGAACAGTTCAGCCAATGCCTGAAGCTCTCGCCAAATGACGCATACGCCTACAACAATCTTGGTCTGGCAATGATGAAGATGGATTGCAGAGACGATGCCATCGAACAATGGCGCAAGGCAATCGACCTGAACCCGAACTTGGCTCAGGCATACATCAATATCGGGCGCGCTTTGAGCGAAAAAAACGCAGACGCAATCAAGACCCAGTAAGTGACAATTACTTCAAAATGGCGAACTGCAAGCTGTTTTGCGATATTATTTGCCGTGTTCTCGTGAGAAGCGGTGTGGACAGACTAAGCGACGGTTTCAACTTACATCAGACCATTGAAATGATTGGTCAGGCGTTCCAGGCTGTCATTTGCCACGTGTTTTTCGACGCAGCGCTCCACGGGTTGGCTATCGCCATCATCTTTGCCATTCTTGGTGTTGCTCTTTTGAAGGGCAAACCGAAAATCGGCAAGCCCTTTATTGCCGTGGGTAAAAGACTCTCAATTTTCTGTGTCGCCTTGATGGTTCCGGGGTTAATCTCGCTCGCGTTGCAAGGGCATCTGCCTTCAACTGGCGTTTTCAGTATTAACTCACTCGGCTTTATTGTGTTCTGGAGCTTGATTTGCGTGCATCTATCCGCTGAAGAAATGAACTTTCAGTGGTTCTGATCGTCTTAGTGTTCAGCTTCAGCTCCTAATTTCAAAGTTATACTGGTAGCAGATGTATATAAAGGCTAGGCGCAAGCAGGCAGGTACATTATGAAACGAATAATTTTAGCTCTCGCGGTATTCAGTTACGCTCTAACACCTGCTATGGCGCAATTCTCCAAAGGCTCGAACCCATTTGTAGGCAACGGACCTGGCGGAAGTAACATCGTTCCCGGTTACGGATTTGGCGGTGGCGGATTCAACAATTACGGCGGATACAGCGGCTACGGAAACCCCTATGCTGGTAGTCCTTACGGCTCGAACCCACTCTACAATCCAGCCGCTGGCGGGTACGGTTACGGTTACAATCCATGGTTGAATCGCTATGGCAGCCCTTATGCGTACAATGGCGTACCGATCAATTCTTTCGGAGCACCGGTTGCAGTTGGAAATGGCTTCTTCAATCTCTCATCGAACGGACGCAACTTCAACTTTTGGAAGGCTCCATCGGGCTACTATTACCCATGGACAGCCGGTTACGGCTCGAGCTACACAGCCCCAATTGTGATTATCAACAGTGGATCGTCGGCACCACAACCATCGCAACCGCCTCTTTCGACGATGTTTTCGGATACTCTGAAATATCTCGATGAGCAAAAAGCTGCAGGAAAAATCTCTGATGCTGACTTCACTCACCTCAAACAGCGTGCTTTAGACCTGCTCAGCAAGGAACGCAGTTTAAAGAACGCTGCTGGTGGAACACTCGATCAATCGCAAGAGCAAAGCATTCGCAATGATGTAGATTCGCTCGGCGGAGAAATTGCACAGCGCGTCAAACCGTAAGGCACCATATTTGGTGCTATGTTTCAAAATTGAGCGCACTCAAGGATGAGTGCCTCATTACCAAAATTTACAGATCCTTTGACCAGTTCTACAGATCGTTGAGGTCAAATTTGCCGCTCAACTGTTCAGAAAGTACCTTGCGCAGCTCAGTTTGAACTGTCGTCATCGGTTTGCTTGCATCGATAGTTTTCCAGCGCTCAGGCTCTTTCTTTGCGAGCTGATGGTAACCATCTCTCACCTTATGGTGAAACTCGATTGCTTCACGCTCGAGTCTGTCATGACCACCTGGATGCAACCTCGATAAACCCTCACTGCTTTCCAGGTCGAAAAGAATAGTCAGCTCCGGTTTCAGTCCGCCAGTCGCCACTTGATTTAGCTCTTCGATCACTCCGAAATCGATTCCACGAGCATATCCTTGATAGGCCATTGTCGAATCTGTATATCGATCGCACAACACAAGCTTACCTTCTTTCAAGGCAGGCATGATCACTTCCCCGACGTGCTGAGCTCTGTCAGCTTGATAGAGGAGCAACTCAGTCATAGGGTTGACCGGATTTTCAGGATTCAAAAGTATGCGGCGAATTTGGCGACCAAGCGGCGTTCCACCAGGATCTCTCGTGACTATATGTTCGACCCCGAGTATATCCAACTGCTTGGACAACTGCTTGAGTTGCGTCGTTTTGCCCGCCCCTTCTGGACCTTCTAGTGTGACGAATGTACCGGTGTAATTTTCAGGCATCTTTTCTTCCGAGCTGTGTTCCTGCTCAGGATAAGCTATTTGGCGAGTAATTTTTCTACTCGGTCGACTAATTCTTTTTTGGTTATTTTGCGATTGAAGTCGCCCGTCCGTTTGCCGTGCGCATCGACGAATACGATTAATGGAAAAGCCGTTGCCTGATACTTGTCGACTAGCGCCTTATTCTTCTCATCTTCAGCGTCTATCTCTTCCATATCAACTCTGCCTTTGTATTCTTTCTGCACTTCTTCGAAGATCGGTTTGATCACTTTGCAGGGCACGCAGTAGCTGGCGGAAAAATCATAGACAATCGGTCTTGCAGTTTTTTGTGTCGGCTTGTCAGGTGTGACTGGCTTGACCGCCAGTGCACATCCCGGTGCCAGAAGAGTTTGGATTATTAAAACCGGCACAACGAGCGCTACCCGTCGAAAATTTGCTGACACTGAAATATCCTCTCAAACCGAGTCAGGGTCTATTGTACATGCTATGATCTTACGACTTTCGGACAGCATATTAATTTGAGCGGGAAGTTTATTCCTGTGTCCGTGATGTTTTCCGAAATTGGATTAAATCAGCCTGCCGTGCGCGTTCGTACGGTAGCGTCAATAATCCAAGACGTTTCGAAATTCGTTTGCTTAAGCAGAGAGGTTTTTACATCATGGCTCAGACGCTAACGGCTCCCAAGGTTAAGGTTGACCGAAAGTGGCATCTATGGATTGACGGAAAATTTGTCGAGGGCGCATCACAACGCACTTTGATCAATCCAGCGACAGGCAAAGAACTGTGCAAAGTTTCAGAAGCTAACAAGGCACAAGTCGAGCAGGCTATCAAAGCAGCTCGCGAAGCTTTTGACCATGGTCCGTGGCCTAGATTGACAGCACAAGAGCGTGCCGCATTCTTGTATAAGCTCGCTGCCAAAATCGAAGAAAACGCAGAAGAGTTGGCAGAACTCGAGACACTCAATGGCGGAAAGCCGTTGCGCGAAACTCAATATGACATGGCAGACGCCGCAGCGTGCTTCAGATACTACGCAGGTCTCGCATCAAAGCCTACCGGTCAATCCATCGATGTTCCAGCTGCTTCGGTAACTACAGTCGTGCGTGAGCCGATCGGTGTTTGCGGTCAAATCATTCCGTGGAACTATCCGTTGTTGATGGGCGCATGGAAGTTGGCTCCAGCTCTAGCTGCCGGCAACACTTGCGTAATCAAACCTAGTGAATACACACCACTGACTTTGATCAAGTTGGCAGAATTGATGCAAGAGTTGGAACTGCCAAACGGCGTCGTCAACGTTGTTCTAGGCGATGGTCCGACTGCTGGTCAACCCATTGCAGAAAGCGTACTTGTCGACAAGATTGCCTTCACAGGTAGTGTCAAGACAGGAAAGATTATCGCTCAAGCGGCCTTGACCAATCTCAAGAAAGTAACTCTCGAACTTGGTGGTAAGTCACCAATGGTGGTGTTTGCTGATGTGGAACTCGACACAGCCGTGGACTATGCGCTGTTCGCAATCTACACGAATGCCGGTCAAGTTTGTTCAGCTGGTTCGCGCATGCTTGTTGATGAATCGATCTATCCAGCGTTCGTGAAGAAAATGGCAGAACGCGCCAAGAAAATTACTGTTGGACCTGGACTCGACTCTGAAACCGAAATGGGTCCACTCGTCAGCGAACAACAAATGAAGCGTGTTTTGGAATACATCGAAATCGGCAAAAAGGAAGGCGCCAAGCTAGAAGTAGGCGGAAACCAGCTTACCGGCAGCAAGTACGAAAATGGCTATTACATCGAGCCGACAATCTTCACTAACTGCAAAAACGATATGCGCGTAGTGCAAGAAGAAATCTTTGGACCAGTCGTTGTAATCCAGAAATTCAAGAGCGAAGAAGAAGCCATCGAATTAGCTAACAGCACTGCTTTTGGTCTCGCTGGTGCAGTATTCACTTCAGATGTAACTCGCGCTCATCGCGTTGTTAAAGCCATCAGAGCTGGTATCACCTGGGTGAACGGCTACCACAGCACATACAACGAATGTCCATGGGGAGGCTACAAACAAAGCGGCTGGGGCCGGGAACTAGGCACATTCGGTTTGGAAGCCTACACCGAAGTAAAACAAGTGAACATAAACCTGGATCCAAATCCAGTAGGTTGGTTCAAACCCTAGAGGTCGCTAAAAAAGTGGAAGGCCGGCTTCAGCCGGCAAAGGGTCGCTGGTCTACTGACCGGCGACCTCTCTTTTTTATAGCGAGCCACTACACACACAGCACACAAAAACCCGCTATATAAAAGGTTGCTCATGAACAGGCACATGAGGCGATGCGTGGCGTCTCCAAATTTATTACTACACGTGTATTACTTTGCAACCTTTTAATATCCCTTGAAAAGCCCACACCGCCCTGAATGTAACTCAGCATCTTCTTGGCAGCTTTTCTATACGTGCTAAAATTGCCCTCGGTCAACCCATGCTAGAAGCTTATTGCATGCGACGAACACTCAACATCGCTCTCGCACTTTCTCTACTTATCCACTGCTCTCCCGTGTTCGCGGCAGATTCAGAGGATTTGTTGCCGGAAGATGGCCCTAAGACTGAAGATGTTGTCAAACCGGCTGAGAAGCCGATGTTCACAGCCCCCAGCTTGACTCCGGGCGCTGCTGCGATAGATACCGCCGCCAGTGCCAGCAAAATTCCTTCTGACTTGATGGTCGATGACATCAAAGTAGAAGGCAACCGCATGATTCCGACCGAGGAAATCCTCAAGGTTGTCAAGACTAAGCGTGGCGACAAGTTCGACCGTGACCAGGTTTCAGCAGATCTAAAGGCGATCAACGGACTTGGCTATTTCGACGATCAAAAAATGCAAGGCACTCCTGAACTAACAGGCAGTGGCGTGTTGTTGAAAATCCGCGTGCAAGAGAATGCACCAGTTACATCATTTTCTTTCCAGGGTAACCAGGCATTATCGAGCGAAGAGATTCAGAAAGTCTTTGCCGATCAGCTCGGCAAGCCGCAAAACTTGACCCAACTTTCCAGCGCAATCGATAAAGTCGAGCAAGCCTATCGAGATAAAGGATTTATTCTCGCTCGTGTTGCAGACGTAAAAGACGATCCAGATGGCAGCATTGGTCTGAGCGTCAACGAAGGCGTGATCGACGGCATTCAGATCACCGGCAATCACAAAACACTAGACAGCATCATCAGGCGCGACATTCACATAGCGCCAGGTCAGGTCTACAACGAACGCAAAATGATCGCCGATTTGCGCAAGTTGTACGCAAATGGATATTACTCAGATATACGCAGAAGCTTGTCGCCATCTCCGAAAGATCCAGACAAATACGTTCTCAAAGTTGAAGTAGACGAGAAACGCAGCGGATCTGTCGGCATGGGTGGTGGCGTCGATACAGTCGCAGGACCGTTCGGCACACTGAGCTTTTCCGATACTAACTTCCGCGGTCGTGGTCAGGGTTTATCATTTAACTCGCAAGTTGGATCAGGCATGTTTGGTCAGTTGAGCAACACGATCAACAATGCTGGCACCAACTTTTTGTCCAACCAAAGAACATATCAAGTTGAAGCCAGCTGGATCGAACCTAGCTTGCGCGGTTCAGACGTATCCATGGCTGTGACCGGCTTTGGTCGCAACTTCAACAGCATGCTCGTAGATCAAGCACAACAACGCAACATAGGTGCCACAGTCAATTTCACCAAGCCACTTGGTAATCACGTAACGGCCAGCTTGGGATTGACCGGTGAAGATGTACTGCTGAAAGACCTTTCGAGCTTTTATACTGACGGTAATTTGATATCTAGTATGGCAAATCGAGCGTTGTTGACCGGAGCGGCCACAACCACTGCTGGTGCCGATCAATTAGCTGCGGCAGTCAGAAAACAGCAAATGGCAGGTGGACCTTACATCAGTGTTAATCCTTCTGTCACCCGTGACACACGAGATAGAGCAGTTGATGCCACCAAAGGTTCTATAGTCAGGGTCAGCGCATCACCTTCGATTGGATTGAATGGAAATTCGTTCTTGAAAGCAGGCGCATCTGCCAGCAAATTCATTCCAGTCACTAAAGAAACCACGTTAGCGATGAACATTCAGGGTGGCTCTGGATTCGGCGGCTTGCCTGGCTTCTCGCAATATCGCCTTGGCGGTTTCAACGGCATGCGTGGTTATCGCGCTTTCTCAGATTTAGGAACAGGCAGTTCGATGTTGATGATGACTGTCGAAGCCCGTCACAAAATTCCGGGATTAGCCAACATGGACAACGCAGTGGCTAAGATGATCGACCAGCACGTCAAGCTGAATGCATTTTTCGATGCCGGTGCAATCGGCGGAAACGGTCTCACCAACTCGCTTTACAGCAGAGGAACGTTGGGTGCTTCTGTGGGCGTTGGAGTGAGAATCAAAATGCCAATGGTCGGACTTATTCGACTCGATTACGGTATGCCTTTGGTCAGCACTTTGTTGGGCGGAAGAACACCTAGAGTTACTGTAGGATTTGGAGAGAAGTTTTAATTACTCTCTCGTAGCATGAGGGTTTCAAGTGTTTGACGATGGTGTAAACTGAGCCGGTTGGCAAGCATTATATTATGATGTGAAAGTCACTACCGACTTGGAGAACAGGATGTTTTATTCGAACAAGAGCTTCTCGTTGATCACCAGCTCTTTGATGGCACTTGGTTTTGCGACCCAAGCGATGGCAGGGTCAATTGGCATTGTTGACAAAGACAAGGTTGTAACTAGCTATCCTAAGGCCCAACAAGCTGCAGAGCAGCTCAAAAAGGACGAGGAAAAGGTTCACAAGCTAATCGAAAGCAGCAACAAACAGTACGAAGAAGCAAAAACGGCTCACAAGCCTCCAGCTGAATTGCAAGGGCTTCAACAGAGACTTCAGGGGTCAATCGACACCGAAGTGAAGAGAATCCAAGCTACAGCCCAAACTCTTGAAAAGGATTTGGAAAAAGAAATCGACGATGCAATCAAAGCAGAAGCAACTGCTGCGAAAGTCGACGCTGTCTTCATGAAACAAGCAGTGCTCGTCGGCGGCACTGACCTCACCTCCGGTGTGGTTAAGCGCTTGGCTTCATCTGGAGCCTCTGCTAACAAGTAATTTGTCTGCGTTGCAGATGAGTGGAAAAAAATTTCGTGCCGGCAGCTATTTTTATCGCTGCCGGCTCTGAAACGCAAAGATATGTCGTGCACATTGTGCGAAAGGAGATGCCATGAAGTTGCCGAGTGAGATGAGCCTCGCGCAAATTGCTCAATTGATCGGTGGAAAAGTCCACGGTTCAGATGACGTGAAGATCTCGAGTTTCTCACCGTCTGCAGCGCATGCTGGAAGCGGAGATATCGCCTTGATCGCCGACACGAAGGTTTTGAGGAAGCTCGCTGAGTGCAAAGCTTCGGCGCTTATCGTTCCTTCTGGAAGTGATACTAAACTTCCTTTGCCTTTGATCTTCGTTGATAGACCGATGTTGGCGGTGCAGAGAATTTTGACTGCGCTTCAACCGAAGTGGTTTAGACCAGCAGGAATTCACCCATCGGCTGTAATCGATCCAACTGCAGAAATAGCTGAGGGCGTTAATATCGGAGCGTTAGTCGCAGTGGGGGCTAAGTCGAAAATCGGCAAAGGCACCACAATTTTGGCTGGCACCATGATTGGTGGCGCAGTAAAAATCGGGGAAGACTGTCTTCTTCATCAAGGCTGTATGGTCGGCGATTTTGTAGAGATCGGAAACCGCGTAATCTTGCAACAAGGCGTAAGTCTTGGCGGAGACGGCTTTGGCTATGTGACCGAACGCCCTTCGAACATGGAGTTGTTGAAAGACGGCTTACCAGGCGCGTCCGATGAGCCTAATCCGCTCCTGAAGATTCCACATATCGGCAATGTCATACTTCACGATGATGTTGAAATAGGTTCCAATTCGACTATCGACAGAGGCACCGTGGGTCCAACTGTCATCGGTAAAGGAACCAAGATCGATAACCAGGTTCAGATCGCTCACAACTGTCAGCTGGGTCGCGAAAACATTATTGTTGCCCACGCCTGTATGGGTGGCTCAACGACTCTGGGCGACCGCGCAATTGTGGCAGGGGCTTCGGCGATCAAAGATCATATAAAAATTGGCAAGGACGCAGTCGTCGAAGCTGCTGCGGCTGTTATGAAAAATATCGACGATGGTGATGTTCAGATTGGTGTTCCTTCTACCAATGCGAAAGCTTGGTTCAACGAAATTGCGCACATCAAAAAACTGCCGAAGTTGAACGAAGAATTTAGAGCACTAAAGAAAAAAGTGGAAGAGCTAGAAAAGCAGCTCAGCAAATAAGATCGAGTGGAGGTTGTACATGCCCGTGGTTCCGATGCCCGAAAATAAACAAGCCGCATCAAACGCAGATGTTATTGCCAGTTTCAGCGGGCGTGGTCACACATCCAGGCAAGAAATCAAAGTCGATCTGAAAGCGGCTCCAAAAAATAGTGGTATCACTTTCCATGTGCTATCGACCAAAACTAACTGTTATGTCGAATTCGGTGCAAATGCGAGCAATGTCGTCAACACCTTGAGAAACGTAGTGCTCGGCAAAGACGGAACGCGTCTGTGCATTGTCGAACACTTCCTTGCGGCTGCAACTTTGTGGGGTGTGGAAGACCTTGATGTAACTGTCGTAGGTCCTGAAATGCCACTCGGTGACGGTAGCGCCAAGATTTGGACAGACCTTTTTGAAAAGGCTGGACTGGAGCGCAAAGCTGTAACCTCGACCGTCGAATTGACAGAGCCGATAATATTGACCAAAGGCGATAGAACTTTGATGGCTCTTCCAGATACAAAGTTTTCCGTTCACTACATGATGGATTGGAATCACCCGTGCATTGGAAAGCGTTGGCAAAGCTGGGATGCGTCTCAAGATGTGTCTGAGATTTCGATTGCAAGAACTTTTGGTACGTTGAAAGAGCACCAGCTGCTCGGGCTTGAGAACGATGCCATCAGCCTGACTGAAAATGGATTCACGATGCCCCTGCACTTCGAAGACGAGCCAGTGCGCCACAAGCTTTTGGATTTGGTTGGTGATCTGGCACTATGTGGAATCAATCCACTCAAGATCAAGGCAAAGTTCATTAGCATCAAGGGTGGCCATGAAATTGACGTTGAGATGGCTAAGCGACTTTCAGCAATCCTGCCAAAGTCAGAAGACTAACACTGCATGCAGATTTAGCATGCAAGGGTCTGCGGCGCGACGATCTGCACTGTTATTGGCATGTTGTGTTTTTATCGGATCTTTCCAGACAAACTCCAGTGCTATGGCTGATGTAATCAAACCCACGCAATCGCCTGCACCAGCTCCGCGGGTAACAGTTCCTCAGATTGTTCTGCCGTTGCCCGGTTCGCTGGATTCGGTGCCTGTCTTTAACAGCAATAGTCCTGAGATCGTATTATCGCCAGGTGTTCTGCTATCGACCTTTCCTGGCGACGGCAAAGCGCATCCAGAAGCGCATTTGAACTATCCTCTGCAAGGAAGGTTCGATGTTTTCTTCCACCACATCACCAATGGAAGTAAGGTCGGTCCACGCACACTTTATCTGGGAATGTTGATCGGGAATTTGTCAGACAAAAAAGTGCACGTAGAATTGCTCAGCGCCACGAGCTATTCGACACAGCCTGACTCGCCGTTTATCAAACTCGATCCAATTCTGGATAATAAGCACGGAAAAATCCATGCGGGACCTGGCGATCGAGTCGGTCTGGATCAGCTTCGTAATAAAAGGCAGGGTGGCTGGCACCGACGAATCGGACTAGATCCGGGCGAAATCAAAGTTGTCTATCAACTGCCGCTCAAGAACGGAAGAACTGGTGCGCTTAAGGTCGAAACCGATGGTCCCGTGTATCTGGCAAGCCTGGCTGCATCTGCTAAGGAGAAATCTTTCGGGCGCGAGGCTCAACCTGATTTAGATGATTGGAAAGCGGTATTAGATTTGCCACTTGCCCAACCGCGTGACAAAACTCCGACCGCTCCAGGAGCGCACGGAAACTTGATCTTCGGTCGGGTTGCCGGTGTGCAAGCTGGCACAAGTTGGCAATCCTACCTCTCAAACGATCCGGATAAAACGAAACTGTCACTTAGACCTGGCGATACAATCTCGTTCCCAATCAGCACCGTCATCGGTGGCACTCATGGTACGAAACAACTGCAAGCTGCGCCGATGCTCGTGCGCTATCCAGACACCGCCTACGCTGCTCACGGCAACTATGGACTGCTATACGATCTGACGGTGCCGATCTACAACGGCACTGATAATTCTATGGTCGCTGGCGTCAGTGTTCAGACACCGCTAAAAGATTGGAACAAATCTGACAGCCTTCAATTTTTCGAGACACCACCCGATAAAATATTCTTCCGGGGCTCGGTCAAGTTTGATTGGATCGATGAGAAAGGTAAGCACCACAAGAAGCTGATTCACCTTGTCCAGAGACAAGGTCAACAATCGCCGGCGCTCATAGAAATCCAGCTATCACCAGGTCAGCAAATAAATGTGCAGTGCAGCCTCATCTATCCAGCTGACTGCACACCGCCTCAAGTATTGACGGTGACCGCTAAATAGTCGCAGTACGACATCTCGGTGCTCGGTTCAAAACGAATCCGCTGCCTAAATTTAGGCGGGTCTTGGACGAACGTTGATCAATTTGACTTTGATCTCAGCCGCTTTTGGACTTTTGTTTTTCTCCAGCGCTTCCAAATAAGTCTCGTACACGTTCACTAACTCTGGGCTGTCTAACCCATGCAGTCGCTCAGAGCGTAGTGCCGCCTGTTCCAAGAAATCAATTGCGCCTGCGTATGAATCTTGGGCAAGGTGCCATTCTCCGACTTTTTGAAAAGCCTCGATGACGAATGGATGATCTGGCCAAAAGTTTTCTTCACCGATGATCAATGCGTACCGAAACAACGCTTCTGCTTCTGCATATTGGTTCATTCCGTAGAATTTTTGCGCCAGTGATGCAAGTTCTTGTGTTTGTTTGCAGCTTGTTGATGGCTGCTTGCGTTGTCCGATTTGCAGAGACTGTCTGTATAGCTCGTCTGCACGCTGCTCATCACCCTGGAAACGAACTACTAGAGCAAGCGCCATCAGCACGAATTCCACCGGTTGGCTGTCTCGTCCAGCGGACTTTTCGTACAACACTTGAGATTGACGCAGCATGATTTCAGACAAATCAAATTGGTCCATGGCGTTGTACAAGCCAGCGAGGAAGTTGGCTCGACTGGCTATGCGCACGTCATTGAGTTTGTAGTTGTGCATCGCAAGCAAATATGCGCGCTTGTAATAAGTTTCGGCTTCAGTGAATCTTTCAAGAATTCTGCAAACCAAGCCGAGCTTGTGCAGCGGCATAATCAGCTCAGGATCGGTGTCTGTTGTGTTGCTCGATACGATGTCGAGAATCTCTTTGTACAATTTTTCGGCATGGTCGAACTCGTTTTTTGAGCAATGCAATTGCGCTAAATAGTTCAGATTTACAGTACGTCCGAGGTCTTGCTTAAATTCGGTTTTGTTCGCCATGTTCTTTTCCCAAGTTAGGTGCAATACACTTTTCCACGGCTTTGCCGCAAAGTCTCGGCGCTCAAGTCGATCCAGGATAAGTTAATGTACTAGTAGCAGATTTTGGCTTTCAAAATACTGTCGCAGGTGCCGCATTAGCGAACCTTTTTCGCCTTTTATGACGACCTCTGCTCCTGCCTTAGCAAGCAGATTGGGATCTGTCTTGGGATCGACGAGCTTGCTTTTCAGTGATTCCAAGTTTGTGGTCAGGGCCGGGATCATGCTTTCGCCATGGTCCGATAGACTGAGTTCGTTTTTGCACCTGAGCACTGCAGCGCTCACGATTTGCACAGCCGCAAAGATCGTTTCGGAGGCTATCTCGTTACCAAATCCAATCGGAACTATGTTGAATTCGTGTGACAACTTCGCACCGGTGCTAATTTCATAGACTGCATCAGCCACGTAGTAGATTTTGTCGTAACCAAGTTGGGACACATGCTGAAAGTGCGGGCGACCCTTTGTGAAATCTCCTCGTTTGCCCAGCACAGCGCTTAGAGAGTTTGCGATTTCCTGCCCTTGCGATGTAGCAAGCCAGCTATCTAGGAGCTTTTGCTCAAGTGCCGAGGTAATAAAGTTTGTTGTGCCACTACTCTTCAAATCAGCAAGCAATTCGATTGCGTTATCGAAATAGCAAGCCTTCTTTGCAGACTCAGTAGCAATAACATTGAAGATGTGAACTGTAGATTCCGGGTTAGAGACTGGGTTTTCATATAGACTGTTGTACAGTGCGATTTTTTCCGCACAAGACACTCCCGACTTTTCGAAAGCGTAGTCAATCAGCTGCCAAACATACGAGTTATGCTGTGCCGTCGGAAATGAAGAGAGTGCAGCAGCGTACGCAAAACAAACAGCATTGATGTGCATGCGTTCGATCAGAACACCATCTCTGATCCACATAATCGCAGTCTTTCGAGCGTTCAGCACCATGTCGCAGATCTTTGCACGTTAGTCGGATTCCCTTAGTTGGTGTGCACGTTCGCGGTCTTTCTTCGCGTGTTCAGTATCGCCACTTTTCTCGTAGGCTTTGGCTCGAGACTCGAATAGGGTTGGCGAAGTCTCATCGTGTTGAATCGCCCTACTGTAGGCTTGCACCGCTTCTTTGTAGCGTTGTGCTTGAGAGAATCCATCTCCGAGCGACATCAAGGATAGTGGATCTTTCGGCGACAACTCCACAAATTTCTGGAGATCTGCGATTGCCTTATCATAGTCATGCATTTTGAGATAAACGCCTGAGCGATGATGGAAAATCGTTTCGTCTTTTGGCTCAGTCTTCGCCAGAAAGTTGTAATCCGAAATTGCATTATCGTATTGTCCCAATTCAGTATACGCATCCGCTCGTTCCATGCGGGCTGGCAGCTCTTTTGCCGGTTGCAGTTTGATGATCTCAGAATAGTTTTTGATAGCCTCAGAGTAGTTCTTCCGATAAATTGCTGCTCGTGCTTTTACGTAATACGGGTCTACTACAGTAGGGTCGCTTTTCAAAGCAGCATCGGCATCTGCAATCGCCTCGTCCAGCTTTCCTAGTTGCAGGTAGTTAATCGCCCTGAGCCTGCGCCCTTCATAGGTATCTGGCCGCTGCTTGATGTATTTATTGCACACATCGATTGCTTCTTGATACATGCCGAGCTTTGTGTAAATGCAAGCCCGTTGATAGTTTGCATTGAACATTCCAGGATGATTTTTCGAGTTGCTTTGGAAGACACTTAGTGCCGCTGTTAGTTTGCCTGAGCGCTCCATCTCTAGAGCGGCAGTGTAATCTCGAGCAGCTTTGTATAGACTTTGTTGCACGGCAAAGTCTTTTTGTGCGAGATCGAGTTTTCCCAATTTTGCGTAAGCTCTAGATCGATCTCGATATGCGAATCGATTGTGTTTGTTGATCTCTAGTGTTTTGGTGCAGTCTGCGATTGCGTTTTCATACTTGCCGAGCCGCGTGTAGACGTATCCTCGATGTTGATAAGCTCGTTCAGATTTCGGATCAAGCTTGATCGCCGCAGTGAAATCATCAATGGCGCTATCCCATTTTCTAATTCGGGTGTAGCAGATACCTCGATTTTCACGTGCTTTTACGTTGTCTGGGTGAGCGAGCAGAACGGCGGAGTAGAGCGGAATTGCATCTTTCCACTTCGAGTCGTGGTAGAACACACTTGCTTGTCGCATTTTTTCACCGACTTCATCGGGCGGCATCGCCGGCGGTGCACCGTAAGCTGGGAAAATGGGTGCAGCGAAGTATATGGATGGAGCGAAGGATGTGTATGGAGCAAATTGCGTGGACGGAGCAAATTGCATGGACGGATCAATGAGAGTCTGCGCTGAAACCAACGCAAACACCAGTATAGAGGCGCGTTTGATTGCGCTCGAATATGATTGAACCTTGGGCATGGGTTGTTATGCGGTCTGTTTGGTTATGTGCGTGAGAACTTCGTGCGCCGCGCCAATGATTCCTGCATAAATACCAAGTTGCGAATGAAAGATTTTGACATTTTCTGCGTAGCGCGGCATACATCTGTCGATGACAAGTTCTCTCAGTAGATCAAAATTTACCACACTGCTCAGTCCACCGCTGATGATGAAGCACTCAGGGTCCATAAAATGCTCCAGGCTGGCGATTCCGACGGCGAGATGTTCGTGCCAGATGTTCAATCCCTTCTGGGCGATGATGTCACCATTGTCTGCTGCTGCCGTGATCATTCGTGTCGTCAGGAATTCGACGTGATTGGCAAGCTCGCTCTGGGCGCTGGTGACGCCTGGAAGCAGCTCTTTGGTCGTGGCGACTAAACCTCTACCCGAACCATATTCTTCCCAACAGTCGAACAGACCGCATGTGCAAAAGCGCTTATTGCCAAGGTTGACTCGAATGTGCCCGCCTTCTGCTGCGGCGAAATGCGAGCCTCGAAATACTTTTCCGTTGATGATTATGCCAGTGCCGATGCCGGTTCCCAGGGTTACTCCGATAACACATTCTTTGTCAGCCATTCCCATCGCCAGGGCATCGCCATAAGCTGCAGCGTTGGCATCGTTATCGACTCGAATCGGCAACATGGTGCGAGATTCGATCAATGTCTTCAAAGGAGTTCCTGACCAACCAGGCAAGTTTCCGGTCGATCCGAGAATATTTCCAGTGTCTGGATCCACTACACCGGCAGTTGCAATGCCGGCTCCAGCCAGAACGTGGTCCTTCTGAAATGCTTGGATCAACTCGACTATCGCTGACACGATATTTTCTGAACCGTGCGGTGTTGGCACCGTGCGTGGTTCCGAAATGACTTTAAAATCTTGAACGACAGCGGCACTGAGTTTGGTGCCACCTAAGTCAATTCCTAAAGCAGGCAGCTTGTTTTTGAGCATAGAATCAAGAGACGGAGTTCCGACACCCTCGGCTGGGATCAATTGATACCACCCTGTTGACCCTGGTCAGGATTTCCCTTGAGGACCAGCTTGTTGTATCGAAGGGGTTGCCCGTAGAGCAAGTCGAAACCGAAACGGTTTGTGCCTCGCACCATATCTCTCGACAAAATAACTTTGAAGTCTTCCGGTCCAATCGCCGCAGTCACTGTTTTAGCGTAAGCCATCTTAGCGTCGAAGTTCCATCCCAACGTGCCACCAAGAGTGACATATTTAGACGCTTTGACGTCACCCGAGACATAAGCAGAACGTGAGCCCTGAATAAATTGGTCGAATACGAAAGGCGATGAACCCTTAACTGCTGACTGTGTATAACCTGTCTGCAAACGCAGTTTGTTCAAGTGCATATCCAGCACTGGACCAGCTTGGCTCATCATGCGAGCGTTGCCTGTGGAGTATCCGCTTACGCCAACACCACCGTAAATATAGGATTTGACGCCATATTTATCGTCACCGAAAACGAACAGGTTATGGGTCGTTGCTGTTAGCTGTTCCGATACTCTTGCGGCAGTCGTCATCACAGTTTTGTTTTGCGCTGCTTGACCGAATAGGTTTGCGTAAGCTGTTCCGCTTTGATTGATCAGCTGTGGATTGTCTTGGGCGACACCAGCAGCGGTGCGGAAGTTGACGTTCTGGAAGAACGGCACTTTATTGAATGTCTTATTGTGATAGACCTCGGCGATGGCGCGAGCTCGTCTCATACCGAACATACCGTCGCTCAGATAGCGGTTGATACCTAATTGGAAACGGGTGTTCTGCCCTGCGTAAGGCACTTTGAATTTCAGGTCGCCAACTAATAGATTACTGACGGAACCGTAAGCTAAGTGAGAGCTGACCTTGTCGTTAGTGAATGAAACCTGACCGCCCAAGCCGATCTTGCCGTTGTTAGGATCGGTCGCGGCTGTTTGTCCAACCTGTTTTCCGCCGAATTGAATCAATGGAGCCCATGACAGAACACCGTCTTTGCCGATGCCAGTGTTGAACTTAGGACCTACGTTAATACCACCAGATTGCAAGTTGTTGCCGAAGTAAGGTGTAACCGGCATGGTGACTCGGGTCTCGCCACCAACTGACGCCACCACTTTGCCCATCGGGATGCTGAAATTATTGAACTGCAATCTCGAACCAAACATGGTGAGGTTGCCATCTTCTTTATAGCGTTCGTACACCATCTTGTTTGCTTTGAAGACGAAATGCTGTTTGCCGCCAAGGTAAGCGTCAGGGTGCTGCTGCTTTCCAGCAACATCGTCGCGATAACTAACTGGACCCCACATGGCGTTTCTCTGCATGTAGAAAGGTTTAGGCGGAGTCATCGTTCCTTTTAAGAAAGTCAGACCATCCTTGGTTCCTTTTGCCGTACGAGCAACGACTTGCGAGCCTTGAACTTCAGTGTCAGGCTTGGTTATTAGGTACTCGTCTGATGTGACGTTGAATTTAAAGGAACTGCCGGTCGTCAACTGACCGTTTCTCGTGATGCGAACATTGCCGCGAGCATCCATTGTTTGATCGTTTTGATCGTACAAAATCATGTCTGCTTCGAGTTTGGAGTTCTGTCCAGCAATTATGGCTACGGCGTTTCCTGTGCCAAGGAAAGTATTTTTCTCCTGGTCATACTCGGTATCGTCAGCAACGATTTGAACGGTGCCTTTGAGAGTAACATCGTCTGTCATCGGATCGGCAGTGGCATCGAGCGGTGCCGACGATGAGTTGGCTGAAGCTTGCATCGGCGGAGCTGCCGGTGTTGGCGCTGACTTATCGACAGAAGGTTTTTCTTTGGCTAATTTCTCATCGCCACCAGGTGTTGGCAGCAGTTCGTCGCTCTCGGTTATATCGCCAGTTTCCACAGGCACTGCATTTGGTGCCGAAGGAGTTTTCGCAGCAACTGGACTTGCAGCTGGAACTGGAGGTGCTGGAGAAAGTGGAGCAGCTTTTGGAACGTCTAGTTTCGGTGTCATCGGCAAAAGCATGGTTCCGGTCGGACCAGCTGATTGCGCGAGCGCTTGATAACTGCATGTCGTCTGCAGCGCCAATACCAGACTCAAGGCCAGGTAAATGCCCTTCTGCACGCCATATGCTGGCTTAAATGCCATCTAAATCCCCTTGTTCTAGACCCTAATGAGTTCGGTCTTTGGTGTCTCTGGTAAGTTCGGTAAACTCACTTTTGGAAGCGCGTGAACCACGCTTGATTCGGTAAACACCAATTGGATGTCAATATTCTGCCAATACTAGTAGAAACGCATGTCTGCGGTCAAGGAAGTTTGCCCAATCTAGCACGTGAAAGCTAGTTTCAAATACGTCTAACGAGCTTCTAACGCGATCCTTACTGGGATGCAAAGCCAATGAAGAATTTGTTATCTTCGTTATGTTCGTGTTCTAATTGATTACAACAATCTGGCACAGCCCTCTGGCGCATTTAAACGCTATTTGAAGGCTATGCAACGGATATTGCACAACACAGAGAACTACATGAATCCCTTTGTATTCCATTCGCCCACAAAAGTAACCTTTGGAGAAGGCGCCTCCTGGACCGCCGCAGAGGTTGCCAAGGATTTTGGCGCAACCAAAACTTTCATCGTTACAGATGCGATTTTGATGAAAACTGGCATTTTGAAGCCAATCATCGAATCATTTGAAGAGAATTCTTATTGTCTTTTCACAGACGTACCTTCAGATTCTGATGTCGATACAGTCGATAAGGCTGCTGCTATCGCTCGCGAGTTTGGTGCCAATTGTGTTCTGGCAATTGGTGGCGGTTCGGTAATCGACACGGCGAAGGTCGTGAACATCTGTCTTTCACTAGGTGGACCACTGCTTGACTACCAGGGGCTAAATAACTTATCCGATAGATTGGGTCCGTTAATTTGCATCCCGACCACAGCCGGAACTGGCTCTGAAGTTTCGATGGTGGCAATGGTGAAAAACCACAAAGAAGGAAAGAAGTTGCTGTTTGGCAGCAGATTTCTCGCGCCTGACGCAGCAATTCTCGACCCGACTCTACTGTTGTCTCTTCCGCCAAAACTAACTGCAGCTACAGGTTTGGACGCCATCACACACGGTATCGAATCATTTTCCGCTGTGATCAGCAGCTCCCCTTTCACCGACGCAATGTGCATGGAAGCCTTGAAAATGCTTTTCGAAAACTTGCCGCGCGCCACTGCAAATGGTGCCGACATGGAGGCCCGTTCAGCGACGTTGATTGCCAGCGCTATGGCGGGTGTCGCCTTCACTAACTCAGGAGTGGGAATCGTTCATGCCCTGGCACATGCCACTGGCGCTACTTTCGGTACACATCATGGGCTGGCGAATTCGATTTTGCTTCCGCATTGCATGAACTTTAATATGGACTCGATTGCCAATCGCTACGCATTAATAAGCAGATATTTGAATTTCTCATCCAGTACTAATGACAACGATGCGGCAGCGGCCTTGATCAAAGCTGTGTCTGATATTTCGGCTCAGGTGGGATTGCCCACACGCTTAAGAGACTGTGGCATTCCCGTCCTGGATAAAAGACAACTAGACGAGTTGGCCTTTTTGGCAAGCACAGATCCTGCAATAATGTTCAATCCGAAGGAAAGCTCGGCGCAAGACATTATTGGGATATACGAGAGGGCTTATTAATGCCGGTTTACGCGACCACTGAAGAACTGAACGCGACGATGTATGAGCTGTGGACAGCCATCAAACAAGATCCCGATATGGGTCCAAAGCTTCTTCAGTCAAAGATGATTGCGCAATTTCATTACAGAGAACCTGATGGCCGTATCACCGTCGATTGCAGTGATGGCACCGAGATGAAGATCTACACGGGCGAATGTGCAGTGAAACCGGTCGTTGAAATGTTCATGAAATCAGATGTTGCTCACGAGTTCTGGCTTGGAAAAATCGGCATACCAGTGGCAATTTTGACCGGCAAAATCGTTTCTAAGGGACCTGTAAATCAAGCTCTTGCTCTGCTTCCTGTGATCAAACCAGCGTTCGATCTCTATCCTGCAATTTACAGCAAGCACTGCTCGAGTGCTGTCGCCGCAAAATAGTCAATCAGTCTTTGGAATCTGCAAACAGTGTTGTAATAACCATCGGCGAGATAGTCGTTGATTGGATTTCTACAGACATTGGATTGGGCTTCAAAGAGTCAACTGAATTTCACCGCGCCCTTGGCGGTAACGCCACCAATGTTTCGGTGGCTGTATCGAGGCTTGGTGGCTCTTCTCGTTTAATCGCCAAGATTGGAGCAGATCTCCACAGCGATTTGGTTCGGACCAAATTGATTGAAGAGAAAGTGGATCTGGACTTTCTGTACGTTGATTCAAAATATCCAACTGCAAATTGTTATGGCATTCGCGATGCCAGTGATGAAGCCATTTACTACAATTGGCCGAAACCGAACGCAGCGCTAATGCTTTGCGAAGATGATATTACATACGATGCCTTTAATGGAGCCTCGTTCATTCACGCCACCGGAATCTCTCTCACCATCGAACCGCGCAAAACCGCAGTGTTGAAGGCGTTGGAGATGGCTAGATCGAAATCGGTTTTGGTGTCATTCGATGCCAGTTTTCCAACTGACAGTCTTGACTCGATTGATGACGCGAAAGAGGCGATGCTTCTCGCAGATCTCATCAAGATCAATTTAACTGAGTTGCTCTACTGGACAGGACTTCCAGAGAATTCGGTGGCAAAACACTTGGCAGATTTGCGGCAGGCTAACTTCGCTTTGTCCGATCCGAATGTCGCGGAGTTGAAAAACGCAATCGATGCATTTATGAAAAACTACACGCCAATCGCAGTGCTCCTCACATTTGGACCACACGGTTCGATGGTCGTGACAGAGAAGTTTGCAGTTTACAGCGCACCGATTGCGGTCGAATCTATTTGTTCGATCGGAGCCGGTGATGCCTATATCGGAGCAGTTATGTTTTGCCTGACCGAGCGTCAGGTTAACAAACAAACCATCTTGAACTTTTCCGAATCCGAGTGGCAGCAAGTCGCAACCTTCGCCAACGCTGTCGGGGCATTGGCGACAAAACACGTCAGCGCTGTTGGATCACTTCCCACGAAATACGAAGTAGAGCAATTGCTAAATGTCGATCGCGCTAACGCGGCTCGCTAACACTGTGTGATCACTAACACTGTGCGCTCACCAGTCGCGCTAACACGGCAAAGTGACAGCAAAGAGACAGCGCCGTAAATTAAGAGCATTTTATCATCGCCTTAATACGTGAATTCCCCCAGTTAAACGCTTTTTGGCGCTTTCAGCCAGCTTTCATTTAATAGAACTTATTGTTACACTGGCGGCGGAATCCTCCCTGGCGGTCTGAAACATGCATTTCTTTTTTGTCGAAACCCTGCACGACATACTTCATAGCGCCACAACGTGGCTGACCGTGGGATTGGTCTTAGGATCCGTTGCATCCATCTACATTTTCTATCGCTTGTTCGAAGCCGATCTTTTCAGCGCAGACTAAGCTGGAAATTTTAGCGGGTACGTTTGCAGTGTCACGCGCCTCTGTTAGGGCGAGATCACTTTGTCGGCTGCGAATATGTATTCGCAGATGGCGAACATGTTTGTGATCTGCTCGACCGGAATCTTGCCTTTCAATCCGTAAAATTCAACGCACAATCCGCACGCTAACACATCGCATCCTGCTTCTTTGAAGTCGTTGAGAACCTTGAGCGCAGGCGAGTCTGGTGCCATCAGTCTGACTCCGGTATTTGCCATCAAAAGCGCACGCGGACGTTGACCCGACTCGAACATAGTTTGTAGAAACATGTTGAGCAAAGTGGTGCTAAATTCCGGATCGCCGTCGCCGAATTTATCCTTTCCAAGAAAAACAACGTTGCCGACTTCTGATTGCGCAGTTGTCGAAGCTTTCATGTTTGCAGGATCCACATGACTGTGACTTGATGCAGAAGCTACAGATCCGGCAGCTGCAGCTGATTCCTTTCGCTCGATGGTGACAACGAAATTGTCGTCCTTCGATTCACTGGCAAATTGCATTTTCAAAGATCTTGCTAATCGATTCAAATTATTCACATTGACTTCGCCGTCAACGATCGCTTCGACTGATTCAATCGATGCATCATCCAAAAGTTTCTTGGTTCGCAAAACTGGTTCAGGACAAATCAACCCACGTAAATCCACTTGTCTTTTCGCCTTATCATCCACGCTCATCGCTTGCCACCTCTACAATTCCGCTGGTACCTGCCCTGAAGTTTCCTATACATGCCGCTTGTATATCTGATGCTAGTAGTTCTTTTACAAGTTGTTCCGATTTTTCAAACGGGATTGAAAATAGTAATCCACCTGAGGTCTGTGGATCAAAAAGAAGATCCATCATCGCCAGGTCAACATCATTTATATAGGTAGTGAATTGCTCGTACGAGTTTCTGTTGCCATACGCTCCAGCGGGCACGAATCCTTGATCTGCGAGCTCGTAAACTTCAGGTAGAAGAGGAACACGGTTGACCGAAATCTGAGCGCTCAAGCCGCTGGCTTTTGCCATTTCGTGCACGTGACCGATCAACCCAAACCCAGTGACGTCTGTCGCGGCATTGGGACTATATTTGAGAGCAATCTCCAGGGCCTTGTTATTCAGTGTAGTGAGACTTTTCAATAGCACATCATCAGCGTTTTTCGAGATGAGATTCGCCTTCATACCCAGTAGCGCAACGCCTGTGCCAAGGGGTTTGCAGATGACGATGCCGTCCCCTGCCTTCGCACCGCCATTGGTGAGTATTTTGGAAGGATGTACAACTCCCGTTACGGACAATCCGTAGATAGGTTCGTGCGACTGGATCGAGTGTCCGCCCGCAAGAATGGCGCCTGCAGCTTGCACTTGTGTGGCTCCACCTCTAAGCACGTCTCGTACTACGTCAATTGGGAAATCGCATGTGGGAAAGCATAGGACATTCAATGCGAGTATCGGTGTGCCTCCCATCGCATACACGTCAGAAAGCGCATTCGCAGCGGAGATCATTCCATATAAGTAGGGATCATCTACTACAGGCGGGAAGAAGTCGATTGTTTGAATTATGGCGACTTCTTCTGAAATCCTGTAAACAGCGGCATCTTCAAAATGCTCCATGCCTGTCAATAAATCAGGAGAAGTGGCAAGCGGAAGGTTTGTCAGGATTTGAGCCAGCTCTGCTGCACCGATCTTAGCCGCACAACCGCCAGCTTTTACGTTTGCTGTCAATAATTTTGAAGCAGTTTGACGCTCTTCATTCATAAAAATTCGCTTGCTCGTCCTATTCGTCTATCCGCATAAATAGTAATTCTCAACGAAGTCGCTCGTAGGATGAGCTGAATCTGCTGAAGTAGTAGTCTAAAGGCTATACAGATATTGCCTTTTGGAAACCCGCATGATATCTCGGTTTCGCGCTGTGCCGTTTTTCGTCATTCCAAGAAACCTTTTAACTTAGTTTCGATATGAACTTGTGAAATTGGGCGTTTGAGCCCTTTAAAAACTAGTGGCATGAGTGTAAATTGTAACTCTAGTAAATCGCCTTGCGGCCAGCATAGTCGGTGTTCTTGCGAACGTCTATGCGACAAACTTCTTCGTAAACATATATATTCTCCGCCTTGTAATTTGAAGGATCTTGCATGCCTAAGAAAGTACTCGTGGCTTTACCACCTGGTCTCCTCGAACAAATCGACATCGTTGCTCAAACGGAGCATCGTACGCGCTCGGACTTGGTCAGAGAAGCGCTGCGACGTTACGTCGATACGTTTAAGCGAACTCAAGGTCCTCGCATGTCCATCAGCACGGTCGGACCCCAGAAGGTCGCTCTGCTTACGGAAGTTGAGTAATCCTCCCATTGATTTAATTCCGGGCAGACACTACCATTGCGCACATTAACGCAGTAGGTAGGTTCGTCGGAGTCTCGACATGGTTCACGCACTGTCCCAAATTCAATGGGGCCGAGTCATCCTTTTCGAGTTGTTCTTCATAGGCGTCGTCATGATGGGGCTTGGATTCGTCAAGCTGCCCAGGTTCATGATGCGCAGACAGTTGGTCAAAGGGTTCCCCTGGGGTTACTACCAAGACCAGCTTCCGAAGCGCGACGGCGGCTACTATCAAGAGAACGACACCGACTTCTTACATGACACCGGCACTGAGTTCGGCGGTCTGGAAGGTTTCGGCGACTACGGCGAATTCAGCGGCTTCGGCGAATTGGGCGAGTTCGGCAATAGCTTCTTTGGCGGTGACGCCGGGGGCGGCGGCGGTATGGAGTAGCGCTTAGGCGATCCTGAGCGCGCCGGGCTGTCATACAGCTATACTTTAGGCACTGGTGCCTCGCGGCAATCGACGCGTTGCCATCGAGAGCTAGGGAGCCGCGTTTCAATTGTCTTCTGTCAATCCTGTGTTCTATTGGCTGGCCGGCTTCGTGGCGCTGGGCGCTGCGCTTTTGCTTGTCAAAGACGAGAAATTAAAGCCCCGCATCATCGACGTATTGCTCATTGTTGCGACGATCTTCGTTGGTCAGCATCTCTGGCATGCGCTCGACCCAAACAAGGCTCAGAAGTCATCCACTGCGCCTGTAATAGACTCTGACAAGGCTGAGCTCTCCTTAAAGATGGCCCAGGGGCTCGAGGCGACATCGCAGGTATTTCTCACTCCCAAGATCGTGGACCGCCGCAGCCATTCGCCGCTCAGCATACCCGCTGCTGGAACGGCTCAGTCGAGTGAAAAATCGATCGAAGCTCTAAAACGTGAAGCCCAGAGAATCGTCGGTGAATTGGTTCAGAAAAATCCCCAGGCTGGTGTGCTGGAGAGCAAATACGCTCTCATCACCCACGATTTGGGTGACCCAAACAGCATGTCTCTGGAGCGTTTGTCGCACATAGATTCTCCCAATGCCAAATCGCTTCACAAAGCAATGACTGTGCTTTACGGGACGGCAAAACCGACGACGGAAGAAGTTAACGAAGCGGAAAACACATTCAAAACGTTGCTCCCACGCGGATGGTATCGAGACACCGCCCTGCTCGAGTTGTACAAAAAAACTGGTCGGAAAGCCGAGTTGCAGGCTTTGCAAACCCAGGTCACGGATCAAGGCTTGCGCCTTGTTTACAAGCTGGTGGCCATCGGTTGCATCATGATCTTCTCGTTTTTTGTTGGTGTAATCGTCATTCTTGCGCAGCTTTTCTTTCTGCCCAGAAACGTCACGAAGGAGGCAGACAGAGCCCTTATCGCTTCTCCCATCGCGTTCAGCCCTAGAACCATATATGGTGTTTTCATCGCCTGGATGACGACACAGGTTTTGTTGAGTTCGCTTCTCCAGACCGGAGTCAAAGTGGGCGAACTCATGAATCGTGGCGTTTTTCTCGCCGCTATCACCATGGCTGTGCTCTATCTCGCCGCCAACGGTCCCGGCATTTTCTACATCTGGCTGGTCGCCGCCAAGCCTTACAAGCTCAATCTTTTCGAAACCGTAAAGCTGAGAACTAGAGTCGGTAAGCTGGGTCCTGTAAGAATGGTTTTGGCTGGCTGGCTGACCTGGTTTGCTGCGGTTCCTGTGGTGCTGGTCTGCTATCTTTTGGCGATCAAATTGATGAACTCACAAGGCTCATCAAACCCAGTCATAGCGCTTGTGATGGAAGCTTCACGCTCTGCTGATTTTGCTTCAATTATCATGTTCTATTTCACTCTCGGCGTGTTCGCCCCGATCTGCGAAGAAACTCTATTTAGAGGCTTTCTCTACACCAGTTTGCGCAGATATTGGGGGGTCATGCCATCTCTTCTTCTGACCGCTTTTCTCTTTGCCGGAGTGCATTTGGATGGTGGCGGCTTTCTGCCGTTGTTCGGTTTGGGCTTCCTATTCGGATTCATCGTGGAACGCACCAAGAGCATCGTGCCAAGTATGGTGGCACACGGACTATGGAATAGCGGCACATTTACGCTTGTTCTGCTTCTTTTCGGAAATTAGACGCAGCTCTTTATCTTGACCGCAAGTAGCTCATCAATCGCATGCACGGTCGGCAAAGACAACACCGAATCTTGGCAACGTGCCATACTGGAAATAAGTACGCACGGCGAGGAAGAAGCCTTGGTCGCAACTTTTCCATCAGTCAGCATGCGAGTTGTATCGGCACCTTACTTCAAAAGAAGAGGTCTGGTGCCTCTTTTAATTGGGCTTTGCATCGGTTGGATTTTCGTTTGCATCTGGGGCGCAGTGGCTGCCTTTCTTCTCGCAAACAATCCAGGCTGGGCCTTCGTTTTGTTCGCATCTACTTTTGGTTTTGCAGGTTTTCTTTGCTGGATGTCCTATCAAGTTTTTTGCGACGCATTCAAAACTTACACGTTCGAGCTGACTGACGCGGAAGCTGTTTTGCAAATTTTCGATCGTCTGCGCAAGACTAAACGAACCCAAATGGTATTGCTTGACGACATCAAATTCGCTGAATATTACCCCTATTGCGACGATTCGAGCGTTATCTTCCACGCACCATACACCGACATGGAAGTGCCATTGTGGCCTATGGGATTACATGCGCAAGATATCCTGGACTTCTTGAAAGGGCGTGGCGTACAGGTTATTAACGTGCAGAGTGACGAAAAATTTCCTGAATAGGGCACTTGCCATGGTGGCAATGCGATACCAAATGTGCTACCATCCATTTTGTCTGTAGCATGAAGGGGGTTTTCGGAACCGTGCCTTCAGAAATTCGTCTTTCTCTTTACTAAGAGTTATCCCAGTCGAATCGTGGTGTTGGAGGTGTTGGATCATGTCTCAAGCTTTCAAAGTAGGCGATCGTGTCGAATGGAACTCGGATTCGGGTTACGTGGCAGGAACGATCACAAGAAAAGTAACAACGGAGTTGAACTTCAAAGGCTATATTCGCCATGCCTCTGAAAAAGACCCGCAGTTCATAATCAAGAACGAACTAAACAATCAAGAAGTGATGCAGAGGGGTGCCACATTGCGTCCAGCTCGCAAAAACAAGTCTCTGGTAACTTCTTCTCGCTAAACGAATAAAGCATTACCACACACGTGGAAAGCCCGGTCAGAGCAATCAGACCGGGCTTTGCGTTGCTGGATTTGCATAGCAATGCAGTTATAGCTTTGAAATCGACTAACTCATGAGCTTGAATTTTTGCCGATATCGGCAAAAATTCATCATCGTCTATGGGTTGGGATTAAATCGTGCCAGATCGGCTTACAATCGACCTCTTGTAAACGCTTAAGTAGGCAAAACATAGTAGTCTTTGATATCCAAGACCCGGAAACTCGATAGCATCAAGAGGTTTAACATGGTAACGACGGAAAGTTCGTTGGCTAAGAATCCACTGCTTGAGGGCATGCGCCTCGAAAAACGAGCCAGTCCGTTCGCTATGGTAATTCTAGGAGCCCATGGCGATTTGACGAAGCGCAAGCTTATTCCTGCGCTCTACGCCCTCTATCTGGAAGACCTGCTGCCGAAAGATTTCGCTATTCTCGGCTCATCGCGCACGAAAATGACTGACGATGAATTTCGCGGCGTCATGAAAGACTCAGTGCAAAAGTTCGCTTCCGACCTAAATTTTCAAGAAGATTCGTGGGGAGAGTTTGCGAAAAGTCTGCACTACCTTGCCGCTGACGTGATGAAGCCGGAAGGTTTCACAATGTTGTCAGATCGGCTCCAGGAGTTGAAACAGGAGCATTCGACTCAGGGCAACCACATCTTCTATCTATCGACTGCGCCGAGCCTTTACACTCCGATTGTGAAGGGTCTGGCCAGTTCAGGACTGGCTACTAAAGCCAAACCGAACCAGGTGCCATGGCCGCGCATCATCGTAGAAAAACCGTTCGGGCACGATCTGCAGTCTGCGATTGCACTCGATGAAGAGATTCACGATGTCTTCAGTGAGCATCAGGTTTATCGCATCGATCACTATCTCGGCAAAGAAACCGTCCAGAACATCATGGTTCTGCGCTTTGCCAATGGAATATTCGAGCCGCTATGGAATCAAAAACACGTCGACCACGTGCAGATCACTAACGCTGAAACTCTTGGCGTAGAAGGTCGCGGTTCATATTATGAGGAAGCTGGAAACTTACGCGATATGGTGCAAAACCATCTTCTGCAGTTAGTTTCACTGGTCGGAATGGAACCACCGATCTCGCTCGATCCCGAAGCGACTCGCGATGAAAAAGCGAAAGTATTGAAGTGCTTGCGACCAATCGATCCAAGTGAAGTTGATCAATATGCCGTGCGCGGACAGTACGGTGCCGGACACATCTTAGGGCAGACAGTGCCTGGATATCGCGAAGAAGAAGGCGTTTCCGATCAATCGAACGTTGAAACTTTTACGGCGTTGAAGTTGTACATTGACAACTGGCGCTGGGCAGGAGTGCCGTTCTACATTCGCTCCGGCAAGCGCCTGGCTAAATCGATCACGGAAATAGCCATTCACTTCAAGAGCGCTCCGCACAGGTTGTTCTCGGATTCTCTCGACTCTGTCTTAGATAGCAGACCCGAACCGAACGTGCTCGTAATACAGGTTCAGCCTGAAGAAGGCATTTCATTGAAGTTTGCCACTAAGCAACCAGGGCAAACGAATCAATTGCGCCATCTGAACATGGATTTCAAATATGGCACTGCATTTGGTGTACGCAGCGCAACAGCTTATGAACGCCTGATTCACGACTGCTTGATGGGCGATCCATCGCTGTTCTCTCGTACAGACCAGGTAGAAGTCTGCTGGAAGTTTATTCGCCCAGTTCTCGATGCCTGGTCAGACAAGAGCAGGAAGACTAACTTCCCTAATTACGCAGCCGGTTCATGGGGACCCTTAGCCAGTGACGATTTGATTGCTTCGACTGGACACAAATGGAGGCGTCTATGACCGCTACCAATCAGCTAAGCAAAGAAAAGAAAGAAGGCACCGAAGCCTTCCTCTCTGGAAAACTTGCTCAGGTTGACATCGCGAAGATCGAAAAGGAATTGCAAACTCTCTGGCAGTCAGCTTCGGATTCAGGCGAAGTGACTGGTTCGGTTACCCGAGCCTGTGCCATCAACCTGATTCTTTATAGCGAAGATGCCGATGCCGAAACTGTCGCTGGCGATGTTCTAGATGACATAACAACACGACACCCCTGCCGGGCCATCCTGGCGATCTCCCGCCAATCCGCTACTCCGTCGCTGGAAGCCTGGGTCTCTGCTCGTTGTCATATCACCGACTCCAAGTCTGGAAAACAGATTTGTTGCGAACAAATCACAGTTAGAAGTGAAGGAAATGGACCAGAAGAATTGACCAGCGTGGTACTACCACTGGTGATTTCAGATCTGCCTGTCTTTCTGTGGTGGCGCGCCAAGAAAGTTGATTTTGCCAGTGTCAGACCGTTCCTCAGTTATGTTGATGAATTGATTGTCGACTCGGCCAAAGACGAGGGATCGTGCAATTTCTTCGCTGATGTCATCCATATAATCGGTGCTTACCTTGAAGAAAAGCATGGCGCGCAGATCGTCGTCTCTGACTTGAACTGGCGCCGCAGCTTGCTCTGGAGAGAGGCTCTGGCGCTGTCGTTCGACGAGCAACACGGACACCTGTCAGTAGACGCACTGAAAGATGTGAAATCGGTAGAGATTAACTACGTGGCTGGTAAATCAGAATGTAATGGCCATCTCAATCAGACTTTGTTGTTCATCGGTTGGCTGGCTAACAAGCTCGATTGGCAGTTCAAGAGCGCTTCTAAATCGGTCGTTCATTTTTCTGCCGGCAAGAACAAAGTTGAAGTCAACATCAAAGGCACTGTAGATGCCGATGCAAGCCACATTGGAAACATTGCTTCGCTGGAAGTATTCTTCAATGATGCCTCATCGCCATCTGTCGTGTTGCAGCAAACATCGGGCGCTCCGGGAGTGCAGATGTTCGCCACAAAGACGGCTAAAACTGCCGCGTCGCCAGTGCCGCAGCAAGATTTTCGTTTCAAAGTAAATCAGGCAACTGAACTACGATTGATTGATTTGGAGTTGGAGACGATCGATCGTGATCCGACGCTGGAGAGCGCTTTCCGAATGGCGGCTGTAATAGCCGATCAGATCATCGTGAAGGCTTAGTGAGGACATCTGATGATAAATTCGAGCAGGATAGTTGGCAAAGTGGAAGTTTCTGAAACAGCGACCGATTTAGTTGAGCACATTGCCAAAACATTTTCTGAACTGGCTGCAAAAGCGATCAAAGAGAACGGTCGTTTCATCGTTTCAGTATCAGGCGGCAGCACGCCGAAGGCTCTGTACGAGCGTCTCGCACAGCCGCCGTATGTGGGCGGGATCAAGTGGGCTGACGTCATCTTCTTTCTTGGAGATGAGCGTTGCGTGCCGCACGATCACCCAGACAGCAATTTCAAAATGATTGACGAAGCATTGTTGTCTAAGATAGCTATACCTGAATCGAATGTATTTAGAACTGTTGGGCAAGCTGAAGATCCAGAAGTTTCGGCCTTGAGTTACGACGAAGATCTGCGCCGAGTTTTCCGAGTCGGCGCAGGCGATATTCCACGTTTCGATTTGATTCTGCTCGGTCTGGGACCCGATGGGCACACAGCTTCGTTATTTCCAGAATCAAAAGCGTTGAAGATAACTGACAGACTGTATGTCGCTAACTTCGTCGAGAAATTCAACAGCCACCGCATCACAATGACGTTTCCGCTGATCGATGAAGGGCAAGTGATCATCTTCTTAGTGTCAGGAGATGGCAAAGCCGAAATTTTGAAGGAAGTATTGGAGCAGCCAGATAAGCAGTTTCCATCGCAATCAATCAAACCACGCTCAGGCAATTTGTTTTGGTATGTCGATCGAGCTGCGGTCAGATTGCTCAACCCACAAGTATATGAAGGTTAGGAAGGAGGTTCGTAATGGCTGATAAGGCAAAGATTGGTTTGATAGGTCTCGGAGTCATGGGTGAAAACTTGGCGCTCAACATCGAGCGAAATGGTTTTCCTATTTCGATCTACAACCGAACCGTCGAGCGAGTTGACGAGTTCATCAACGCTCGCGGAAAAGGAAAACAAGTCTTCGGATACCACGATGACAAATCTTTCGTCGAGTCGCTGGAACGCCCTCGTAAGATAATTTTGCTCGTTAAAGCTGGTGCGCCAGTCGATCAGACGGTCGAAAAACTTCTTCCATTTTTGGAAAAGGACGACATCATTATCGATGGTGGCAACTCGCACTTCACCGACACGATTCGCCGTGAGAAAGACCTGGCAGCCAAGGGAATTCGCTTTATCGGGTCAGGCGTCTCAGGCGGCGAAGAAGGCGCTCTCTGGGGACCTTCGCTCATGCCTGGCGGAGACAGAAAGGCTTACGAAGAGATCAAACCGATCTGGGAAGCGATTGCAGCTAAGTCATCAGACGGTCCTTGCGTAACTTATCTGGGACCAAATGGTGCCGGACACTTCGTCAAAATGGTTCACAACGGTATCGAATATGGTGATATGCAGTTGATCGCTGAAATCTATGACGTGATGAAACGCGGGCTGGGACTCAAAGCCAACCAGATCGGCGACATCTTCGAAGAGTGGAATAAAGGCATTCTTGATTCATTCTTGATCGAGATTACTGCCAAGATCCTGTCTGTCACCGATCCAGAAACAGGCAAATTCCTGGTTGACTTGATCGTCGACAAGGCTGGTCAAAAGGGCACTGGTAAGTGGACTGGTGAGATCGCCCTCGACCTCGGCATCGCTATCCCAACGATCGACGCAGCGCTGACGGGCAGACTTCTTTCAGCTCTGAAAGATGAGCGTGTTGTCGCGTCCAAAAAGCTCACTGGTCCTAGCGAAGCATCAGTCAACGCTGCTGATTCGAAAAAGGTTCTCGCCGCGCTGCAAGACGCACTCTATGCAAGTAAAGTTTGCAGCTACGCTCAAGGCATGGCGTTGATTCGGGCTGGATCGAACGAGTACAAGTGGAACGTCGACCTCTCTGAATGCGCTCGCATCTGGGAAGGCGGCTGTATTATCCGCGCCAAACTTCTCCAGACGATCAAGCAGGCGTTCAAGAGACAGGGCGACGTCAACAATCTGTTGGTAGATCCCGAGTTCAGCGCCTGGATCGTCGAGCATCAAGCAAACTGGCGCTACGCCGTGACAACGGCTGTTAACGCCGGCATTCCAGTGCCAGCGCTTAGCGCCAGTCTCGCCTACTTCGACAGCTATCGCTGTGCCAACCTGCCGCAAAACTTAACACAAGCGCAGCGGGACTTCTTTGGCGCTCATACATACGAAAGAGTTGACAAACCAGATGCAGGCTTCATGCACACAGATTGGCCGTCTTTGATCAAAGAAAAAACGGGCAAGCCTTCATAGGCAGCTCAGCAATTTGCAGGATAATTATTTCGAGGCGCTCCAATTTTGGGGCGCCTCGATGTTATGCTGACTGCAGTGAAACAGGGGTATCCATGGCTCCCGGACCCGAATTAAACGACACGACGTTGCGTCTCACCGCACCCGATAGTCAACTGCGCCTCCTTGCTGAAGCCATCCCTCAGATGGTCTACACAGCCGACGCGCAGGGCAATTTGATTTATGCCAATAAGCGCTGGTACGAGTATACGGGCAGCAATTACGACCAGACACGCAACTTGCACTGGCTCAGATCTGTTCATCCTGACGATGCTGAAACGACTAGATTGACCTGGCAGAGGTCGGTTCAAACGGGCGAGATCTACGAGATTTCGCATCGCTTGCGGCGCGCCGATGATGTTTTCAGATGGCATCTCACCCGAGCTCTGCCGTTGAAAAACGCGTCGGGCGAGATAACAAGCTGGTTTGGCACAAGTACTGATATTGAAGATCAGCGACAAGCGAGCGAGCGTATGAAAGTGTTGCTTGAAAGCAGCGTGCAAGAACGAACAGAGGCTCTTGAAATAGCACGTGACGAAGCCGTTCGTGCATCTGCTTTGAAGTCTCAATTTGTTCAAAACATCAGCCATGAAATCCGCACTCCTATGAGCGGAATTCTTGGAATGTCCGAGCTTCTCTCAGACATGGATCTGCCGCCAGAAGCGCGAGAAATGTCGAATCACATTTTGATTGCGGCTGGCACTCTCATGGGAATCGTCAACGATCTGCTCGATTTTTCCAAACTTGAAGCTAACAAGGTACCAGTTCAAAAAAGCAAATTCAGTTTGAGTGAATTGATGGAAAACGCCATTTTATCTGTTTCTAGTATTGTCACGAAAAAGTCGCTCAATCTCGAAGTCGATGTGCAAAAAGACCTTCCTGATGGCCTCGTTGGTGACGAGAAAAAAATTCGTCAGGTGCTCGTCAATCTTCTCAATAACGCGGCCAAATTCACCGAATCTGGTGACATCAAAGTAGTGGTGAAAGAACAGGCACGCACCGGAGACTGGTACTCAGTGCGGTTTGAGATCACCGATCAGGGCATCGGAATCAGCGAAGAGATTTTACCTAAGCTGTTTGAACCGTTCGTGCAAGCAGACGGTTCCATCACTCGCCGATATGGAGGCACAGGATTGGGACTCTCAATCTGCCGAAAACTGGTCACTGTCATGAGCGGTGAGATTGGTGTTGAAAGTAAGTCTGGTAGCGGCTCAACGTTCTGGTTTATGCTTCCTTTGGAAGCGTCCAAGTAATCTCCTGGTGTAGCCATGCCGACCTACACAGTGCATGCAGTCAATGTGGGTTCATTCGCCCTCGGTGAAACCGACAAAGTGTTGACGATGTTTTCGGCTGAGCGCGGCATTATACGCGCTGTAGCGAAAGGCGCACGCAAGCCTGGCTCGAAGATAGCAGGGCGTGCCGACGTTCTCAATGTGAATAAACTTCTGCTAGCTACTGGCAAGACATTCGAGATTATTACTCAGGCTGAGAATCTCGAGACCTTTCCAAATGTTCGAAAGGACTTGAACAGGCTCTCTTATTGTCTTTACTATGCTGAATTGACCAATCATTTTGGTCTGGGATTAGCAGATGAAAGCGCGTCATATTTCGACTTTCTTTGCGATAGTCTGCGCGCACAAGGCAAGGGAGATATTGATGCTGGGTCACTCTGCCTGGTTTTCGCATTGAAGTTTTTGGAATGGTTGGGATATCAACCAGAACTGGATTGCTGCGTTGTATGCAGAGATGTGCTGACTGAATATCGAATCGCTATGTTTCACTACGAGTCTGGCGGTATCGTGTGTGAGCGTTGCACTGCAGAAGAGCAGCGTACTAAGGTCGCTGAAGGATACAGCAAGGTGAGACAGACCTCTTCATTCGTAAAAGAGTCGATGCATATAACACCGCTTGTTTGGAAAAGACTCATTCTTGCCGCTAGCGATACGGTGCCAACCGGTATAAACGGCAACGATTCTCCGGCCATCGTAAGAGCAACAGAAGCGGCCAGACGGGTGATTCAGACCTACATCGAGTATCGCGCGGGCAAGAACATGAAGTCTCTTGAATTGATTGGTAAATTATAAGTCGACTGCATTGTCGCGCTGTTGATCCTCAAACAACGCTGCGTTGAGCCGTGGATGGGGCTTTTCGCTCGTCGCATATAAAAACCCTTGTTTTCAAGCAGTGTAGAACTGCCGCTTGAGAGCGGCTAAAATACTAGAACGCAGTTGTCTGCGATGGTTTGAATTTGTGGAGGTGATCTCAGTGGCTGGTCTGAAAGATACTGATCCAGAGCTTTACAAGCAAATTGCCCTCGAACTAGAGCGGCAACAAAATGGCATTGAACTCATCGCCAGTGAGAACTTTGTCAGCGAAGCGGTGCTTGAAGCGCAAGGCTCAGTGCTGACAAACAAATATTCGGAAGGACTGCCAGGAAAGCGCTACTACGGCGGCAACGAATTCATCGATGTAGTCGAGCAACTGGCAATCGACCGAATCAAACAACTCTTCAACGCACCTCACGCTAACGTACAACCGCACAGCGGAGCCCAGGCCAATATGGCTGTGTTCTTCGCCATGCTGACACCAGGCGACAAGGTCATGGGCATGGCGCTCGACCACGGTGGTCATCTGACACACGGTTGGCCAGTGGCTATGTCAGGTAAGTGGTTCGAATCTGCCTTCTATGGAGTCAATCCAGAAACGGGCTTGATTGACTATGACGAAGTAGCAAAACTCGTCAAAGAATTCAAACCAAAAATGTTGATTTGCGGAGCCAGCAACTATTCCCGCGTCATCGACTTTGCAAAATTTAGAGAAATTGCTGACAGTGTCGGCGCCTATTTGATGGCAGACGTGGCTCACATCGCCGGTTTGATCGTCACAGGCGAGCATCCAAATGCTTTCCCACACGCACACTTTGTCACCACAACGACGCACAAAACTCTGCGTGGACCTCGCGGCGGAGTGACGATGTGTCAGGAAGAATTCGCCGCAGCGATCGACAAAGCTGTTTTCCCAGGCATACAGGGTGGACCACTCGAACACGTGATCGCAGCCAAGGCAGCTTGTTTCCACGAAGCGATGCAACCTGCTTTCAAGGTTTATCAAAAGCAAGTCGTGGCCAATGCACGTGCTCTAGCAAGTGCGTTGAAAGAGAATGGACTCAATATTGTCTCTGGTGGCACCGACAATCACTTGATGACAGCAGACCTACGTCCATTCAAAATCACCGGCAAGAAAGCTTCCAGCTTGCTCGATTCGGTGCACATCACGACCAACAAGAACACAATTCCAAACGACCCAGAAAAACCGATGGTAACCAGTGGCATCAGAATCGGCACTCCAGCCGTCACAACGCGTGGCATGAAAGAACCAGAAATGGAAAAAATCGCCACTTGCATTGTGGATAAATTGAAAAACCCAGCCGACGACGCTGTTCACCAGAAAGTAATGAAGTCTGTAGCAGAACTCTGTAAAGCGCATCCGCTCTACAAAGAGAAGTTAGCCGGCGTCAGATAGCACCAGTTTCCCGCAGGAACGTTGTGATCACAGCTCCAACCGAACCAGTGGCACCAGAACCGCGAGTAAAAACGCGGTCGAATCGGCCCACTCGCATCGTGCAAGCAACGATGGTGGTAGGAGGTATTCTTTGGGCTTTTCTAGCAGCCAATCAGGATTTCAGCAACTGTCAGATTTCTGGCTTTCTGATCGCCCTCGCGATTAGTTGGTGGCTCACACCTGAGATTCGCGCCCGCGCAGTTCAGCTCAAGCTGGTCGATATGCCCGGTGAGCGTCGTGTACACAAAATTCCTACGCCGAGATTAGGTGGGGTAGCCATTTACATCGCAGTTATGGTTTCCATCATTGCGTTGATTTTGATTTGCGGACGTTTGCCCTCTACAGCGCGCGGAAGTGAAGGTGGATTCATTGGTATTGCCGTCGGTGGCACCGTCATCTTCATTTTGGGACTGATGGACGATCTTGGCGGTATTCCTGCCAAGATAAAGCTTGTGGTTCAGATCCTGGCAGCATGCGCTGCTTATTCGATGGGAGTCAGGATTAAATCAATTCCAATCCCCGAATGGATCGCGCAGGCAGCCCAATCTATACCGCTGCCTGATTGGTTATCCAGTAATCTGCCGCCCTACCTCCATCTTTCGTCGCATCTAAATGTGCACACGAACTTGAGCAGCTATACGATCGATCTCGGTTTCACGCTCGGTATCATGCTTACCGTTCTCTGGTTGGTCGGCATTGCCAACGCCGTTAATTTGATCGACGGCATGGATGGTTTGGCCGCTGGGGTTTCAGCTATTTCCGCTCTGACTATTTGGAGCGTCTCGCTTGCTGTCGATCGACCTTACGCCGCCCTGGTGGCTGCAGTTCTGGCTGGCGCTTTGTTGGGATTTTTGCGTTGGAATTTCAATCCGGCTCGAATCTTTTTAGGTGACTCTGGTGCCTATCTGACTGGCTTTATTCTGGCTGCTTTATCTATTACCGGCGTAATCAAGGGAGTAACGACGGCGACGTTGATTGTACCGACGTTTGTAATCGCTTTCCTCATATTCTTTTTCCCGATTTTAGACACCTCGTGGGCGATTGTCAGACGTGTTTCTAAGGGCGTCTCTCCGTTCACACCGGACGCCGGTCACATTCACCACAGGTTGCTGAAAAAATTGAAGGACAACCAGAAAAAAGTTGCCTATTTGATTTATGGAATGACAGCTACGCTGGGCTTGATTGCCGCCTGGGTCGTCGGTCAGCAGATTTATTACCTTACTCTGTGCGGTAGCGTCATCTTAATGGCTGTCTTTTTTGCAGAAGTGCTGAACCGCAATCGGCAGCGAAAGCAAATATTGCCAGGCGAAGTGCCGCAGGACGCACTCGACCAGCAAAAACAGCAAGAGAAAAACGAAAACGACGACTAAACCAAAAGCGCCCACATCCGGGGCGCTTTAAAATCGTTCTATTCAATACACAGCAATTGTTCGTTATTGCTGCTCTTCTTCACTCTGTGGATGCTTGTAAGGCTGCTGGAAGGGCTGTTGCTGCTGAGCTGGTTGTTGTGGCTGTTGTGGCTGCTGCTGCTGAAATGGTGAACTCTGAGGTGTGTGCGTAGGCTGCGAATTATATCTGTGCATCTGAGCTTGCTGGAACAGCTGATCCTGGTCATCTTTGTATTTCTTCTGCTCGAGCTCTTTCATCATGCGTTCGCGCTTCTCATCTTCGATGCGCATTTCGTCTGCTCTTTTCTCAGCTTGCTTGGCTTTCGCCATTTCGTCGTAGCGTCTACGCTCAAGCTCTTTTTTGGCACGGTCGCGCTCCTTCTGCTCGATCAGTCGACGCTCCGCTCGATGCTCTTCATCGCGCTTGTAAGCCGCTGCTTCTCTCAGTTTTCGTTGTTGGTCTACATTGGGCATCTCGGTAAAACCTCCAAAAATCAGCGCTACTTTCAGCTTATCATTCGACTTTGCTACGGGGTTGGTCGTCTTGGTTGATTTAACTTGAGACGAACTACCCGATATCTAGCGGTGGTTGAGCCGGTTTGGAAACCGGCGGTCCTCCCAGCCGGCTTGGAAGCCGGCGCTCCGACCTTCTAATTATTCATACCCAAAATCGTCAGGTATACGAGTCTTTTTGTACTTGCGGGCGACTCCGGTTTCCTCAGCTGCTTTGACGACGGCTTTGGCTACTAGTTCGACCACTTTGGGGTTAAAGACGCTCGGAATAATATAGTCTTCGTTCAATTCGCTGTCCGAAATAACCGATGCAATGGCGTTGGCCGCGGCCAACTTCATTTCTTCGTTGATGTCGGTGGCGTGGCAGTCCAGTGCGCCTCTGAAGATGCCAGGAAAGCACAAAACGTTATTGATTTGGTTTGGGTAGTCCGAACGACCTGTAGCCATGATGCGTACGTACGGAGCAGCATCTTCAGGCATGACTTCTGGGGTCGGATTAGCCATGGCGAATACGATCGGGTCGCGCGCCATTTTTTTCAAATCGATAGCTTCAATCGGTCCAGGTCCAGACAATCCCATGAAGAAGTCGGCTCCTTCCAGAGCATCTTTTACTGATCCCTGGAAATTTGTTGGATTGGTGTTTTCAGCGAACCATTCCTTCATGAAATTCATTTCTTTGCGGCCCTTGTAGATCGCGCCGCTGCGATCGAATCCGATGATATTTTTGACGCCCGCATGCATCAGAATCTTCGAACAAGCAACTCCGGCAGCGCCCACGCCTGTGACGATGACCTTCAAATCTTCCATCTTCTTGTTGACGATTTTAAGGGCATTGATCAAGGCTGCGAGCACAACCACCGCGGTTCCGTGCTGATCATCGTGGAATACTGGGATATCCAACTCTTTCTTCAAACGCTCTTCGATTTCGAAACAGCGAGGAGCCGAGATGTCTTCCAAATTGATGCCACCAAATACGGGGGCCATATATTTCACGGCTTTGATGATTTCTTCTGTGTCTTTGGTGTCTAGACAGATTGGAAAAGCATCCAATTTGCCGAACTCTTTGAACAGCATCGCTTTTCCTTCCATGACAGGAAGCGCCGCGGCCGGTCCGATGTCACCTAAACCCAGCACAGCCGTTCCGTCAGTCACGACAGCCACCATATTGCGCTTGATTGTCAGTTTGTAAACGTTTTCTGGCTCGTCGTGAATAGCCATGCACACTCTAGCTACACCTGGTGTATATGCCATGGATAGATCGTCCCGTGTTGTCAGAGGCACTTTGTTCGTCACTCTGATTTTTCCGCCCA
>JAFEAT010000021.1:0-342 GCA_018266255.1 Cyanobacteria bacterium SZAS-4
TATGACGTCGATAAGCTGAGCGCCTTCTTTGACGTTATCCAGCAAGACCCGGTTGTTTCTCAGGTAAAACTCATTGCTGAGCCGTGGGATATCGGAGAGGGTGGCTATCAGGTTGGGAACTTTCCGGTTTTGTGGACGGAATGGAACGGCAAATATCGCGATTCCGTGCGGCAATATTGGCGCGGCGATCCGAAAATGCTGGGGCAAATGGCGACACGGCTGACCGGCTCCAGCGATTTGTACGCGCACAGCGGACGCAGCCCTCACGCATCGATCAACTTTGTCACCTGCCATGACGGCTTCACACTCAGGGATCTCGTCAGTTACAACGAAAAGCATAAT
>JAFEAT010000021.1:425-8413 GCA_018266255.1 Cyanobacteria bacterium SZAS-4
CTTCGCATTCAGCAAAGAAAGAATCTGCTCTGCACCTTGATGCTTTCTCTGGGAGTGCCGATGATTAGCGGCGGCGATGAAGTTGGTCGCACTCAGAAAGGCAATAATAACGCCTACTGCCAGGACAATGAAATCAGTTGGACTGATTGGAATTTCAACGAGAAAGAAAAAGAGTTTCTCAGTTTCGTGCAAAAGCTGGCAAGCATCAGAACTTCTCAGGTTGTATTGCAGCGCAGAAAGTTTTTCAAAGGACAAATCAGAATTGGTCCGTCGCAAAAGAAAGACATCATTTGGCTGAATGCAGACGGCACTGAAATGAAGCAGACGGATTGGGAAGACGAGGAAAGGCGTCATCTGGCAGTCATCTATGAAGGCGGCCACATGGATGAGATGGATGAAGAAGGTAATGAGGTAATCGGCAATACCCTGCTTCTCTTGCTCAATTCCCACTGGAAAGAGAAGCAATTCATTTTGCCGCCCAGTCAGGTCGATAAATATTGGCGAATGTTCGCACCGCAAATGACGGATAAAACGTGGAAACTTTTGATTGAGACGACCGGTGAATTGAGCCCGAGTTGCTGGGAGCCGCAGAGCCAATTCAAATTGGGTCCGCGCAGTCTTGCCTTGTTCGAATTGCAGGACAAAGACGAGAACACCTTGCCTGACTCCATATAGAGAAACTGGATCTGACGGCGCTGCCTTTGAAAATGGAGAGGTCTTATGAAAACGTACAACGATGTCTCTGTGCCCAACTTCATGTACGGGACCGCGTGGAAAAAGGAAGCGACAAAAGGACTCGTTGAGCTCGCTGTCGACTCTGGTTTTACCGCCATTGATACGGCCAACCAGTTGCGCCACTACTATGAGATTGGCGTCGGCGAGGCATTGTTGGAACTCTATAAGCGCGGCGTGAAACGGGATTCGCTATTTCTGCAGACGAAGTTTACTTCGATTGATGGACAGGGCGATCACACACCCTATGATCGAAGCGCCAATCTGACTACACAGGTAAAGCAGTCATTCGAGAGTTCCCTTCAGCACCTGCATACCGATATTCTTGACTCGTATGTTTTGCACGGACCCTACACACGTTATGGTCTCAGTGATTCTGATTGGGAAGTTTGGACTGCCATCGAAGATCATTTCAAGCAAGGCAAGGCAAGAGTGATAGGTGTCAGCAATGTCACTGCCGAGCAGCTTGCTTTGCTGGTTTCCAAAGCGTCAGTCAAACCGATGTTTGTGCAAAATCGATGCTACGCTGTGCGCGGGTGGGATGCAGAAGTGCGCAAAATCTGTCTTGCGGAGAACATTATTTATCAAGGTTTCTCCCTGCTCACGGCTAACGCTCGCGAGATGGCGGACCCCGCTGTACGCAGTATTGCGAAGCGCTTGAACACTGGTGTAGAACAGGTGATATTCAGATTTTCCATGCAAATAGGAATGCTGCCACTCACCGGCACTTCCAGCGCGGCACACATGAAAGAAGATTTGACGGCGGAGTCGCTTTCTTTGACTGAGGATGATATGAAGGTGATCGAACATATCAGCTCATCTGCTCTTCGATGATTTTCGCCTTGCGTATATGCACTGTATTTGTGATCCTGAGCAAATAATTAAAAGTCATCAAGCTGGGAAACTTTTCGATTTGTCGAAGTCTACTAACCCATCGTGCAATTCAGTAGTGGGCTGTCAATAGACAAGTAGAGCTGGTTTGCCAACGAATGTCTTAATTCCCGTTTCTCAGTGCAATTGGTATGTATAACAAATCAAATTCAAATGTAGAGTCCGAGCTCGGCGGCGAAATCGTTAGATTGATCGGCGACGCGATATTGGACGAATTCGGCATGTTGAACGCCGAACTTATGGAATTGCCAAAACCATTTAGAACAGTGCGTTCTATTGAAGCGCTGCGCAAGACTAAGGTGGCCGGAAGGGTAAACAGAGAAACTGCCTTTATAAACAAAGACGGTATCCTCATAGTGCACTACTGGTCCAAACTCGGTCATTTGATAGCGGAAGCCTGGGATCATATAGCGCCGACCGAACCTCACTATTTGGAACTTTGCTTCAAGCATGGTTTGAAACAAGTTGGCGATCGCCATGAAATTGCGCTTGAATGGCACAAGGGCGGCTGGCGAAAGGTCGCTTAGACCGTCGTCTTTGTGGCGGAATTTTTTTTCGCATGCTTAACTCTGAAGTACCTGGTTTCATGCAGGGAGGACAGAGTAATGAAATATGCAGATATAGTAAGGGTTTTGGACGAATCCCCGGATTTGAATGTAGATAACAACGCACCTCAGCATGTTTCCAACATTCAAAAGTCGGTAATTGCGGATGCATTCCTGTCCGATGAAGAGCTGTTGGATTCCTATTCCACAACAGTCATGTCGTCTTTGGAAAAGGTGGCACCGGCTGTCGTCTACCTGGAAGTGACCGCCCAGAGGCGAGAAAGACGTCGTGGCGGAGCTGAAGAATCGACCGGCGGCGGGTCAGGGTTTCTCTTTACGCCGGACGGCTATATTTTCACGAACAGCCACGTAGTTCATGGCGCCAAGGAAATCAAAGTAATGCTTTCCGACGGACGAACGGTAGCAGGAAGGCTTGTTGGAGAAGATGAGGATACCGACCTGGCTGTTGTTCAAATCTGGGCACCAAATGTGGAGCCGGTTCGTTTAGGCGACTCTCAGCAATTGGCGCCGGGACAGATTGTCATTGCTATCGGCAATCCATATGGTTTTCAAAGCACTGTCACAGCCGGAATCGTTAGCGCTCTGGGGCGCTCGATGCGCGCACAATCAGGTCGCTTGATCGACAATGTCATTCAAACTGATGCGGCGCTCAATCCGGGAAACTCCGGCGGACCCCTGGTCAATTCACGCGGCGAAGTCGTTGGTGTGAACACCGCAGTGATTTTGCCGGCTCAAGGCATCTGCCTTGCAGTGCCGATAAATACAGCAAAATCAGTTGCTTTCGCACTGATGCGTGATGGTTTTGTCCGAAGAGGATGGCTTGGAATCGCCGCGCAAACAATTCCATTGCGAACCAGGCTGTCTCGTTATCATCAAATTGATAATAGCGGCGCTGTGTTGATCATCGGTGTCGAACCTCAATCTCCGGCTAAGAGAGCCGGCCTTCGTGAGGGCGATGCGCTAGTCAGCATGGACGGACAGGCGATCAATTCAGTCGACGATCTGCACAGATTGCTTCTTGCCGTTAAGACGGATTCAGAAAGCATGCTTACTGTCATTCGGCACTCAGAACTTGTTTCTATACCGGTGACACCGGTCATGAAATAGCTCTGTTGAATCTCTAGCGGCGATTGAAATTGGAGAAGAATGAATACACTGGCGTGTGAATATCGTGCTGATTCACAGGCTTGTGGAGGTCATGTTCTTGTTCGTTGATAGTAACTTTTACTTGTTCTTGAACTTGGATTGACTCTTGGGGTTTGAGAGTTTGTTCTGGCATGGGGTGGGCTCCGATGGGGAGAGAAAAACGATCTACCGCAAAGACCTGGGAAGGTATCGCGTGAGATTTAGCGGGAGGGAGGTTTGCGAATGAAATTTCGAATGAATACACCATAACAAACAATTGTTGCAACATTGTTGCGTAACAAAAGGCAAGCTCTGTTTGCCTCTTCGGGAGTTCGCCGGCCGTTTTTGTCACTTTTTGAGCCCCAATTCGACCGGTTTACCCAGTCGCTGGGATGCCCAAATTAATACTCTGACGAAACTATTCGTCTTTTACATGTAAGGCTCCAGGACCATTGTTCTTTGTATCTACGACCAAGATGCCCTTTAGCTGCCGTTTCAATTGGAGCAGTTCACTCTTCGGCATGTTGTAAACCGTGAAATAGTGGAGACTTTTGAATTTCTTCAGTGTGCTTGCGCACTTTGAGGTCACGGGGCAATTTCTCACAAATAGATATTCCAGGTTCACCAGGGGCAACAGATCCTTTAGTGCTTCATTATCGACTTGTTCATTTTCACTGAGTGACAAAGCTGTTAGCGGAGTATGTTTGGCGATTTTTCTGAGGTCCTCGCGATTCAAATTGCTGTCTTCTACTTTCAGGTTGGTAATTTTTGTGGTCGGCAATCTATCGATCAGTGTTTTGACACCTTTTAGCCCCCCGCAAGCAAGTTCTGTAAACTGAGGGAATCGCTTTAGCTTCTCGATGCCCTGGCAGGTCATGCTTGTGTTTGATACGTAGAGCCTTTCGAGGTTTGGGATTCTGTCTATATAAGGAAGTGCTTCGTCACCAACGTCGAACTGTACTTCCAGGAATCTCAGCTTTCGAAAACGTGATAATGCACTCAATGCAATTGGATTGGTTTGAACCTTATCGTTGAGATTCAATTCCTGTATGTCGTCCGGACCAAAGCGGTCGAGGAATTGGCTTGAGCCGAGGCACTTGCCATTGAGTTCGAGATGAATGATTGCGTCGGCAGGAAATGAAACGGTCTTACATGCGACGCGTGGCGTTTTGCTATTCGAAAAGATTGAACCAATCGGTTCGCTTGGGAAATAGAAATAGCGCAATTTCCCATCGGCACTAAGTTTCGATACTGGACCACTGCCTGTGATGTAGTTATTTTTCGAGGGCGCAACGGATTTCGACGGATCAAGAAGATGACTTACTAAGTACGGTTTGGCTTCTTTGGCTTTCTTTTGTTCCAGCACACGCAGGTGATTCTGCCGCAATACACTGGTTGAATAACCAAGTATGAATGCCAGTATTGCCAGAACCAGAACAATCAAGTTAGCGGTTGCGAACGATTTCTGCTTGTTAAAGTTTCCCTTTCCCTTCTCGAGCAGTTCAAAAGCTGAAACTGTGGAAGATTTTCTGTCAGTGCTTTCAGTCAGTTCTTGCTCGAGTTGCACAAGCGCGTGAGTAAGCAATTGCGCATTGGCGTATCTGTCATTGGGCTCTTTTGCCAAAAGCTTTGTCACTATGTCTTCAATGGCTTTCGGATACTCAATTCCCAACGAAGCTTCGTGAAGGGACGGAGGAGCTTCCAGTTGGTGTTTCATCATAGTCGCCAATGCATTCTCGCCAATAAGCGGCGGTGCCCCGGTTAGTGCTTCGAACATTGCACAGCCGAAGGAATATAGATCAGTCCGGGCATCCACTGTTGAACCCAGGCACTGCTCCGGACTCATGTACAGAGGGCTGCCGAAAACCTCCCCGGTACGGGTCAGTGTCTGTTGGTTGAATTCATCTATACCTGTCAGTTTCGCGATGCCGAGGTCAACAACTTTCACGCAGCCGAGTAATGAACCTTCGAGATTTTTTGCCAGCATGATATTGCTGGGTTTCAAATCTCTGTGTATAACTCCAACCTCATGAGCGTAAGCGAGCGCAAAGCCCACTTGGATAAAAATCTTGAGCGTGTCGAGCACAGGCAGCCTTCCCTTATCTCTGGTCAGGTCGGCGAGCGTAACACCCTTGATCAGTTCCATCACAAAGAATGGTTGCCCATCGGCAAGCAGCCCTGAATCATGCACTTTGATCAAGTTTGGATGACCGAGGCGGCTGGCGGCTTTAGCTTCATTTTCAAATCGCCGCCATACGGTTGGGTCGGCCAGTTTGTTCAAAACCTTCAGCGCAAACTCGGTTTTCAAATGCACATGTCGCACTTGAAAAACGCTGCCCATGCCGCCCTGCCCCAGCAGTGACAGAACCTCGTAACGATCCAAAAGAATCGTCCCCGGGCTTAATTTGACAGTGCCCTCTTGTGTTGAATTCCCAACAATTGTTGGTTCGTCAGAATCTGGTCGCTCCGATTCTGTCATTGGTGCACTATTTTGCTAGTGAGACGTGACGCTCCATGACCTCGGCGAAGAAGTCGTCGCCTTTGTCATTGATGACGACAAATGCCGGAAAATCCTCGATTTCAATCTTGAACACTGCTTCCATACCCAATTCGGGATAGTCGATCGTTTCCACTTTCTTGATTGAGTCTTGAGCAAGACGTGCTGCCGCACCACCAATGGTGCCGAGGTAAAAACCACCCCAGCGACCGCAGGCTTCGCGCACGTTTTTGCCGCGGTTGCCTTTTGCCAGAGTGATCAAACTGGCGCCTCTGGACATGAGCAGGTCTGCGTAAGAATCCATGCGTCCGGCAGTCGTGGGTCCAAAAGAACCAGATGCATAGCCGGCTGGAGTCTTAGCCGGACCAGCGTAATAGATCGGATGCTTATAGATGTAATCCGGCAATTCTTTGCCAGACTCGATCAACTCTTTCCATTTGGCATGAGCGATATCGCGCGCGACAAGCATTGTTCCTGTAAGGAGAAGTCGAGTGCCAGGCGGTTTGCCGGAAAGCACTTTGCGAATTTCGTCCATCGATTTGGTGAGGTCGACTCGCAGCGACTGCTCGCTGAGGTCGCTTTCTTCTGTCTCCGGAAGAAATCTTGCCGGGTCTGTTTCTAACTGTTCCAGCCAGACGCCGTCTTTGTCGATGCGAGCAAGAGCCTGTCTGTCGGCGCTGCAAGATACGCCCAAGCCAATTGGAAGGCTGGCGCCGTGCCTGGGCAAGCGAACCACGCGCACATCGTGGCAGAAGTATTTGCCGCCGAATTGCGCTCCGATTCCCAATGTTCTCGTGATTTCGAGAATCTGTTTTTCCAATTCCAAATCTCTGAACGCACGTCCGGTTTTATCGCCTTCGGTGGGCAGCGAATCTAAATAATGCGTGCTGGCCAGCTTCACTGTCTTTAAAGTCATCTCGGCAGACAATCCGCCGATTACGACTGCCAGGTGATAAGGCGGGCAGGCTGATGTACCGAGTCCTGCGATCTTCTCTGTCAGGAGCTTTTTCAACCCATCAACGTTGAGGACAGACTTGGTCTCTTGATAAAGATAGGTTTTATTGGCAGAACCGCCACCTTTTGCTACGAAGAGAAATTCGTACTTATCGCCTGGGTCCGAGTAGATTTCGATTTGAGCAGGCAGGTTGCTGCCCGTGTTTGCTTCCTGATACATGTTCAGCGCAGCCATCTGGCTGTAGCGAAGATTGCATTCAGTGTAGGTTTTCTTTACGCCTTCGGTGATCGCTGCTGCATCATCTTGTCCGGTGAAAACCTGCTCGCCTTTGTGAGCAACCACAATTGCCGTGCCGGTGTCCTGGCACATCGGCAGTGTTCCACCCGCAGCGATGCTGGCATTTTTCAACAATTCCAGCGCTACGAATTTATCGTTGTCGGAGGCTTCTTTGTCATCAAGAATGCTTCTCAGCATCTCCAGGTGACTGGTGCGCAGCAGGTGTGATATGTCATGGAATGCCTGTTTAGCCAGCTTGGTCAGCACTTCCGGTTTTACCACCAGGACTTTCTTTCCCTGGAAAGTCTCTTCAGAAATTCCCTCTTTTCCGAGGTTTTTGTACTGAGTAGTGTCTTTCCCTAATTGGAAGATGCTGCTCACGCTGGTAGACATGTTGTGACGACCTCCGGTGAATGACGCATTATGCGCTTATTTGTCTGCTTTCAGCACCACAATTGAGAGTGGTGGCAAAGTAATCGAAATTGAATAGTTGTGTCCATGGTGGCGCCATTCATCGCTGTGCAAACCACCGTAATTGCCTAATCCGCTGCCGCCATATTCGCTGGCATCGCTGTTCAAGATCTCGCGGTAGAAGGCGTGCGAAGGCACTCCGATGCGATAGTTGTAGCGCGGCACTGGCGTAAAGTTGCAGGCGATAACGACTGCTTCTCCTGGTGTTTGCGTTTGTCTGGAATACGCAAGNNATCCATGAGAATCCTTGCGGATTGCAATCAAGTTCGAAGAGCGCTGGATTCTCGCGATAAACATGGTTCAAATCCGAGACCCAACGCTGCATGCCAGCATGCAATGGGTATTCGAGCAAATGCCAATCAAGGCTTTGTGCATAATTCCACTCAATCCACTGACCGAATTCGCCGCCCATGAAAAGCAGTTTTTTGCCAGGCAGTGTCCATTGGTAGCCGAGCAAGAGGCGCAGGTTGGCAAA
>JAFEAT010000022.1 GCA_018266255.1 Cyanobacteria bacterium SZAS-4
AGGATTTTTGAGGGGAGTCGTCCCTAGTACGAGAGGACCAGGACGAACGAACCGCCAGTATACGAGTTATCACGCCAGTGGTAGACGCTCGGTAGCTGTGTTCGGAGTGGATAAGTGCTGAAAGCATATAAGTACGAAGCCCACCCCAAGATGAGAAATCCCATACCCCAAGGTAGTAAGGACCCCGGAAGACCACCGGGTTGATAGGAAGCAGGTAGAAGCACCTCGAAAGATCAGTGTGTAGCCAAGCTTTACTAATAGTCCGAGGGCTTGTCCATTATTATTGAATGGAATAAGCCAACTTAAAAACTTGGCCGACGCTTAAAAGCGTTGTACGCAAACCTCAATGTGCAGTTTTCAGGGTACTGGTTGAAACTTGTAACGAGTTTCAAGCCAGAACCAAAACAAGGTTGACACCATATTTGGTGACCTTGTACCCTAAAGGTTCTTGGTGCTCAAGCGACCGGAACACACCCGTTCCCATCCCGAACACGAAGGTAAAGACGGTCAGCAGCGACAATACTTGGTGGGTGACCGCCTGGGAAGATAGCCCGGTGCCAGGAGTTATAAAAGCCTCGAGTTAATAGCTCGAGGCTTTTTGTTTTGATTCATAAAAGCCTCGAGTTAATAGCTCGAGGCTTTTTGTTTGGATTTATAAAAGCCTCGGGTTAGTAGCTCGAGGCTTTTTTCGTAACTTGGAACACGACGATACCACTGCCAGTGCGTAGCTAATTAAAGAAGAGCCCGGAAGCGATGCCTCCAGGCTCAATCTCTTTGCTATTTCCAAATCGGCTCAAGTAATCGCTAATGGATTAGTTTGCTTCCTTGGTGCATTTTTCTTTCAAGTTGCAATCACCAGTTTGTGTGATCAGAGTTGGCGTAATTGCTTTCTGGTTAAACTCAAGTCGTCCGAGTGTGATGTTGTTGGCGTCATTTTTGTCTTTGAAAATGAACGTCAACTTCGAGCAGAGCGCATTACCGTTATAAACATAGTTTGGAAATGCACGAGTGTCTTGAATCACGTTCGACCAACCATCGCCTACGCCGCCACCTCTGTCAAAACTGCCGCCGGCAATGTCAACGCTTTTCACATCAGAGCCGTCAGTCTTGCTTATGCAATATCTGGCTGTGATGCCCTGGAGAGCTTTCGAACCAGTGGATTGCTTGTAATACCAGGTGACGAATTGCATGGGAACCGCAGGACTGAACTCATAGTTGATGCCAACTGGGCCTTGAGCATTCGCGTCAACCAGAATTGCTACCTTGTTGATACCTGGGATGACGAACTTCTTGTCATGCGAGGTCCCGTTTTGAATACTTACAGAACCACGCTGATCACAAATGAAACTTTGCAGTGTGGTATCAGCAAACGCAGGGCTGACCACGCCGGTCATCGTTAACAGCGTTGCAACCAAACCAAATTTTTGAACTGATTTCAAACTCACAACCCCTCCATCAGCAACTTACCGCAGCAAGTTGCACAACTAATAGTGGCGACAAACAACATCGTAAGAATACAAACCTTGAGTACCGACCGTCAACAACCAGAAAGCACCAAAAATGTCACCAGTTCAGTCTTACGTGGTTTATAGTCGACGGCTCATCCCAAAATGCACTAAGCTCTCGCTCCTTTCAAGTTTGAATAGTCGCGAACCATTGTAATTACCACACTTCTCGGCCAGTAGTTATTACGAGTGATACTGCACGTAGTGCAAATTTAGACTCTAAATTCATTCGCACAGAATGGTGGCAGATTGGAAGAGCCTCCACCTCAGTAGAGGCTCTTCGTCACTCGAATTCTGAAGTCTTTATGGAAGTTCTTTTGTACATTTTTCTTTCAAACTACAATCACCAGTTTCGGTAATCAAAAGCGGGCTCACATCGTTACCGTTGATGACGAGGCGTCCCAGAGTGATGTTATTAGCATCGTTTTTGTCTTTGAAAATGAATGACAGCTTCGTCAGAACTGCATTGCCGTTGTATACATAACCTGGAAACGCACGCGTGTCTTGAATCGTATTCGACCATCCGTCGCCAACATTACCACCGCGGTCAAAGTTTCCACCGCCGATATCTACGCTTTTTACGTCTGATCCATCAGTCTTGCTGATACAGTATCGGGCTGTGATGCCTTTCAAAGCATTCGAACCTTGTGCCTGCTTGTAATACCAGGTGACAAACTGCATTGGAATTGGTGGATTGAATTCATAGTTGATACCCACTGGACCCTGAGCACTTGCATCAACTAGAACTGCTACCTTGTTGATACCTGGAATGACAAACTTCTTGTCATGCGATGTTCCATTTTGGATGCTGACTGAACCACGATTGTCACACTTAAAACCTTGTAGTGTGTTAGAAGCAAACGCAGGACTGACCCCACCTAATGTCGCTGTCAGCGCAGCTGCAAACAATCCAACATTTCTAACCATTCTTGAATTCATATATCCTCCATTGCAATCATCACTGGATCAATTGCAGACCAAAATCTGCAATCCAGGTGACGTCGTTCAGTCGTTCCCCGCCTTCGTTCGTACTTTCCTATCTAACACCGACCGCCCGTAAAGAAGACATAAAGATGACCTCAACAGCATTGATTGTAAAGGTAACTCACATGCATGATACTGAATCAGATTCGGACACCATATATGGTGACTCGCTCACAAGTGTTCTAAGAGGATAGAGTTCAGCAAACAAAAGGACCTAAGTCTCGCTCAGGTCCTTTTGTTTGCTAACTGCGACACTCAGATCGAGGTTTTATTCTTTATCTGGCTTTACACATTTTTCTTTCAAGTTGCAGTCACCGATATCAGTAATCAAATTGTCGACATCGATTGTTCCAGGACTGATAGAGACTTTACCGAGAGTGATGTTGTTGGCACCGTTCTTCTTATCCTTGAAGAGGAAAGTCAACTTAGTGATGTAAGCGTTGCCACTGATAACAAGACTGGGGAATGCGCGCGTATCCTGCACAACTTGACTCCAACCGTCTCCGATTGGTCCGCCGCGATCGTTAACGCCGCCACCGACATCGAAACTCTGTTTTTGTCCACCGTTGGCGTCCTGGATGCAATACCTGGCTGTAACTCCCTGCAACGCTTGTGAACCATTGGCTTGTTTATATTGCCAGTTGATGAATCTGAAAGGCTCTGGAGGATCAACGTTGTAAACAATCCCGACAGGACCCTGAGCTTGTGCATCAGTGAGAGCAGCGATTCTATTGGTCGAGGGTATGACGTGTTGCTTGTCTTTCGATGTCGGACTTTGAAAAACTACTGAGCCTCGCTCATCGCAAATGAACCCTTGCAATGAATCGGCAAACGCAGCTGAACCCATAGAACCTAATGCAGCCAGCAAAGAGATTGCGGCTTGCGTCTTAGCGATTGGTCTCATATATTCCTCCGGAGCACTGATCTCGCGTACGGCCAGCACAGTGTTGCCAGGAACCAAACACCGGCTGAGCTGTAAAGAATAATATCCTACTCAAACGAATGTCAACAACTGGGGGGCATTTCTTACAAACTGCACCGCATATGGTGATGACTAAGACGGTCGTCAAGCACGCGAAACAATCCAGTTGTAAATGGAACCATTGAGAATCAAGGCTCTGAATCGTCTGGCTTCGGATCGCCAACGTCGTCAAATTCCGTGGTCATGAATGCCATCATTGGTAGTGCCACGCACATAACAGATTCGGATGCCGACGTACGTGAACCGTCCGATCATCATCAGATTGATATGGGCAAGTCTATTCAGCGTATTGAAGTTAACGCACCGAACTGCGCACACAAAATGTCCAGTGCTCGGCACTGCCGCCCACATTAAAACTTGTTGACATCTGCAAAAGTCGCGGCATAATAAAGTTGCCCCAATTTATATCCAAGATCCCTAGCGCGGAAAGCCAGCCCAGGCACACACGTCCGACGCGTACAGTCCTTACCCGAGGATCGATTTTCCATGCCAAGTTATGATCAAAACGTTGAAGCGCCTGTAGTTCCAGGACAACAGATCACCACGAATCCGCAGCTCCTCAACGAAGGATATCCGGGCATATCTTCGCCGCAAACTTCATTCCAACCACCATCCGACGGAAGCGCTCAAGGATCAGGTTCTGCACCAAATTCGCAGCTCGCCTCACTTCCGAAAGAAGCTTTATTGGGCGCGATCACACAATTACCGCAACAAGATCTTGCCGCATTTTTTCAAGGCTTGCCGCAGAATGATCAAACTCAAATCAATACATTTATTCAACAGAATCCAAATGCACAAGGGTCAGATTTGTTTAACCAGCTTGCGCAATTGCCTGCTGCCGACCTGGCTCAAGGACTCTCTCTGCTGCCAGCCGCTGACTTACAACAAGCGATGAGCGCAGCGCAACAAGGTGCAAGCGGTGACGCATCCATGGGCACCACATCTGGTACCGGAGCGACTACCGACGCATCACAGACGGGTATGCAACCAGCCTACAATCCAGGCGGCGCAGCGGCTTACAATCCAGGCGGCACAGCGGCATATTCAGACGGCAGCGGACTGGCTACTCAACCGGGGATGGCGACAGATTCGAGTGGTCTAGCGACGCAATATTCTGCACCGACCGATGGCAGCATGGGCACACAATATCAACCAACTGCGGGAACCGACACAAGCGGGCTTGCCGTCCAACCCCCTGCAGGAACCGACACCAGCGGACTTGCCGTCCAACCTCCTGCAGGAACCGACACCAGCGGTCTAGCGGTGCAAAATCCTGGAATGGATGCGACTGGTCAACAACAAGCAGCAGGCTCCGCCGACAATTCAGCAGTGTTAAACAAACTCGCCACTCTCAATCCCGCCGAGTTAAGTGCGGTGATCTCGAAACTGCCACAACAAGATTTAGCTACAATCTTTAAGGCACTTCCCTCTGGCGATCAGCAGGCGCTACAACAAGCTCTGGCTGACAACCAAAATCCAAGCCCTCAAGATTTAGCTACAGCGCTGGAGAAGCTGCCTACAAGAGACGTAGTGGCGGCAGCCAATGCTGTGCCAGCATCCGACTTCGCATCCATCCTCTCTTCCTCAGACGCGTCTGCAAATCCGCTGCCTAAACCAGGTGGTTCAGAATTCCCGCTCATCCTCGGTCTTGCTGGAGTTGGCGCTCTAGGTTACGCAGGCTACAGAAGAGGACTGTTCAACAAGGTTCCAGATTTGTTCCAACAACTCACCGGTCGATTAGACGAGCACGCACCAGCATGGATGAGCAAGTTCGGACGAGGCGGCGCCACGATCGCAGAAGACGCAGTCATACCCGGTGCATCTGCCGTCAATCTCGCAGCTGATGCCACTACAGTTGCACCGCTGGCCGAAGAAGGTCTCGGTTTGGGTGCTTCAATCGTTAAGGACACAGCATCTCTTGCAAGAGCTGGTTCTGAACTTGCAACTGTGGCAGAAGTTGCTTCAAAGGCAGTGCCAGCCGCAGGAATAGTCGGAGACGCAATCAAGATTGCGGAAGTTATACCGAAATAGCAACAAGACAAGCGGTCGCAAATAATCAACTGCTTCGCTGGTCTTAGATCAGCGAAGTTGTCCTTTTCTGCATCCCTAAAACACACTATCTCTAAATAGATCGAAGCCAATCTTTTTAAGATCAGGTACTATGTAGCGGGCCCCGGCAGGGTTCTAGGCGACTATTCATAAGCACCGCAACCACACGCACTGCGAGCGCGGCATCACGGAAGCTTATCTGGTTTGATCGTACCTTTCTTCAACCCTGCTGCGGGGTACCGCTTTTTAAGATCTACGGAGTTGACCTATGCGACGCGAAGTTATTATCAAGGATACCCATCGCGGTCTTTGGTATGAAGACGGAGTTCTAACGAGAGTGCTTGAAGCAGGACGCTTCATCGTGCCCCGCTCGATAGATCTCGGAGTCTGGCGCAACAAGAAAGTCGAAATTGCGCTTGTAGACATAAGAGAGCGCGAACTGACGATCAAAGGTCAGGAAATTTTGACGTCTGACAAGGTCGCAATCCGAGTCAGCATCATCGTTCAATACAAAGTGATCGATCCGAAAGCAGCTATACACGTTGTCGAAAAATATGACGAAAGGCTGTACAGCGATGTTCAGCTGGCCGCGCGGCGAGCACTCGCATCGATGTCGCTCGAAGAAATTTTGACCAATCGCAATCGCTTGAGCGAAGAAATTCTGCACGATGTAAAAGAAGCTGCGATTTCATATGGAGTCGCTATTCTGCGGGCTGACGTGAAAGACCTCATCTTTCCGGGCAATCTGCAAGAGATCATGAACAAAGTACTGGCTGCAGAGCGCATGAGTCAGGCACAGCTAGTTGAAGCGCGCACAAAAGCCGATACGCAGCTAATTGAAGCTCAGGCAAAGTCAGAGACACAAAAGTTGCAAGCACAGACTCATGCAGAAGCGCAAAGACTAATCGCCCAATCTGAATCTGAAGTCAGCAAAATCAAAACCGAATCGGAAGTGGAAGCACTCAAACAACAAGAGCAGTCGGCTCAAGCTTATTCAACTCACCCGGCTCTGCTGCGTTTGCGCGAGTTGGAAACATTGGCTGAACTGAGTAAGAACGCCAACGCGAATATCTACATCGGATTTCAAAAACACGCGGATTTGCTTGCCGAACATTCGGAACGTAGTAAATCTAAAGTCTAATCTGACACCACAAATGGTGCCGCTGGCGACTGCTAGCTAGCCAGTCGTTGTTCTTGTTGGTAAGTCTCGAATTCCATCTGAATTTCGAATGACTGAACGATAGCCGCAGCCTCTCTGTTGGCACCTTGATTCATCAAATTTTGAAGGTGCTGCCAGTGTTGCATGGTAGCTCTCTTCTTCATTACAGAATCAAATCCAGTTTGCCAACCGTTATTCATTTAGTCCGACCTCTCAGCTCCGCGGGGTGCTCGTCTCTTATAGGTCTAAATTAGCGATGATTTGTTTCTTTTGTGTTACTGCGGATCCGAGCGTTCATTAAATGTGGAGCGCCCAAGATTTTAGTGCATCAGCCCCTCAAAGCCCTCGGTGTCAGCATTACTGACCCAGACGTCGCGAGGATCTTTGCAGACTTTATAGCCTTCAGACGAGGGTAGGCTTCTCCGTTTGTTCACAGCAGCAGACTTAACTATCACCGCCTTGGGACCACTTTGCTTAACTCCGGAAAAGAGAAACAATGAGTTCATCTTAGTGCTTGTTTTTTCGGTATCCCACAAATTCAACTGCACAGGTAGACCACTGACTGCCTTGGGCGTCTGAATCAGCGTCGAAACAATCTGGCACGCCTGTTTCGGCAACACGCCCTCGCCCAGAACTAAGAAGTCCCCAACCTGTCCACGCTTCAACGGAACAATCGCGCCGTCTTGTGTCTTATATGGAAGGACAAAATAAGTCGCCTGCCAGTCCAGGTAAGGCTTAGTTCCCTGCTTCACCAGCGGCCATTCTGGAATTGAAGTGACCTTCAAAAAATTGAACGGCGAACCACGACGAACCCACTCAGGCTGCGTGCTGACTCCGACTAACTTTCGCACTGGCGAAATAGCACGAACATTCCATCCGGGAGCCTGAGCCACGATGACCATGTGGTGGTCCGGCATGTCCACCACCAGGTAATCAGAGCAAACCCGCACGTTAACACGACGATGCGATTCCACTTCGTAGCCCAGGTCTAGCTCTTCATCAGGCTTGAGAAAAAACGGCTTGGTCGCGGGTGCTGCAGAAGCTGCACAGTTGATACACGCGAGCAAATACCCAAACACAACAATTGCCAAAACCCTGATTGTTCCAACGCTTTTCACGAGTCGTAACTCCACCGAAGGAACAAAATGTCCACTATGCATTCTAAACATACAACGACGAGAAAATCGAAAAAGAGATGCCGCGACTCAAAATCACATTTAATTTTTGACCCATCAGTAACTCAAATAAATTTCAGATTTGATCGCTAGATTGATGACACATCCAGAGGACGCAAGCAATGAAACTGAACACAGGTCTCCAACCTTCCACTCAAAATGGATTCCAATCCTTACTAAATCGAAGGACGGCGATGCAGCAATGGTCAGTGCTTTCGCGACTTTCGAATCTGCGAAAAAATCAAGAAGCAGCCGAAATCGTGGCCTCATTTCAAACACAAATGGAAGTCGAATCGTCCACCAGTACAGCCTCTAAGGGCAAGGCAGCTTGATTCTAATTAATCTCAAAACGCAATAGAATACCGGAAAATGCCACATTCTTTCTCTACAGTTGATGTATGGCAAATTGCGGGAGTAAAAAAAATGACCGAAGAACTCACTCGCAGAAACGACGATGAACTTGTCCGTAGAACCGACAACGTGACTGGTATTCAATCGCTTTTAACGCGTAGAGCGTCCATACAGTGGAGCCACATCAAAAACTTGATGAACCAAGGAAGCAACCGCGAAGCTGCAGCGATCGTGGAATCGTTCGAGATTCAAATCAATCAAGAGCTCCAGCAGCAACAAGTAGATTTCAGCGCAAACTAAGCGCGAACGATTCTAATTTCCCCTTTCACAAAAGCCTTCACCGACAAATCCAGAAGCTGGATTAGCCGCTAGAGTTCCATGTCGGTTGGACATCTTGTCCAGCCAGCACATCGACCTTTTGCCAAACCGATATCGGTCTGCGTTTTTCCAGTCCGATATCGCTCGGCGTTTTTCTAGTCCGATATCGGTTGGCGTTTTTCTAGTCCGATATCGAACAGGGTCGCAGGCATAAGGTGTTGGGTGCTCTAATGGAACTCGCAAAAGCTTACAGGCGCCACTTTTTTTAACTCCCAAAACATTTAAGGTGCGTGCCAGAGAAATGCCAGAATTGGCCACTACATTAAGGACACGGAAAGGGCAAACGACGGAGCGATTCTAAAATGACTAACGAAACTGCTACCAAGAACGGCTTCCAAATGATGATGGCACAGCGCAGTGCTATGAACAGTTGGACCCACGTTCGCAGCATCCTCAACCACGGTAGCAACCGCGAAGCCGCAGCCATCGTTGAATCATTCGAAAGACAGATCCAATTCGAAGAATCACAATCCCGCCTCAGCCAAATCGCAGCCTAGTCCGAAAATCTCAATCCGCAAACAATTCTGATTTACGTCCACCTCGCACAAAACAGTCCACAGACCTTTCTTCGGCGCCCAAGCATAACAATCACCGACCTCAGCCTCGCGCTGAGTTGGTTGGTTTTCGGTCACCTTCTTTTGATAAACGTTGAATTAACTCAGAACTCATAGACTAGCTTCACATGAATTTCACGCCCTATTCGAATAATGGATTCACAGCGATAAAGGCACCGGCCGCTACCTTTGCGGTAGTCGAACCGAACGCCACCCCTTTCAAGTTCACTAGCTTGAGTGTGCGGATAGTCCGCGCATGTTTTTGCGCGCAGGGATAACAACTTCGATACAACTTTTCTGTTCAATCCAGCTAATCGCGTTTCTACCTCTCCTGAGGACCCACATGCCTCCCGAAATTACTCCCATCAAAAGCCCAGAATTTGCCCAGCAGATGCCGTTTCAACAGCAAGAGAAGCGCGCCGCACATGGCTTGCTGACCGAAGCTCTAGACACGGCATTCGACGCTTTGCCAGGTCGTTCGAAGTCAACCACACCTGACACTTCTGACAAATCTGGAATCAGCGCCGCCGATGTCGCTGCTGGTTTCATCAAATCTGTGCCACTGTTTATGGGACCAGGCAAAGGGTTGGTTCTGTCCGCTGTTCTTCATGGACTCGACGAAGTTCACAGTGGTGACTCGACTCAAAATCAGCTAGAAGATTTCATACTTGGTAGCGCAAAAGGCGTTGGAACCAAACTGTTGATGGACAAGTTTGGTGGCGCAGAAATGTCGATGGTGAGCAAAGGATTTGCAATCGGTGGCGGAAGCAGCTTGATCGACAGCGCCCTCACACGCTCCACATGGATCAATCAATCGACTGGGCAATTGGATCTTACCGGTGGTCTCGAGAAAACCGCATTCAACTCAGCCTTCGGTGCTGGCGTAGGTATGGCGGCATTCCCACTGGGACATGCCTTTGGCAGTCGCGTCACTCCGTCAGTTCAAAAATTCCTTGGCACGTCATTCGACAAAGCTATGGTGGGAGCAGTTACAACCGGCGGCGCTTTCGGTTTCACATCTGGAGTGGTGGGCGAAACTGCAAGTCAACTCTATTCTGGCTCATTCGATCCTCTCGCTATCGCGAGACGAGGAATTGTGGAAGGTTTGAGCACAGCCGCAGCTGGCGGTGTCGGTCACAGATTCTCAGCCCAATACTCAATGAACAGACTCGAGACAACTCCACGCCCACTCGAGCTGTCCACCGCAATTGATGCAACAGGCCGACGAGTGGAAACACCAGCACCAACCGACGCCAATGCAGCACGGGTTGCTGAAACGACGGAAGGCAAAGGCGAAACGAGAAAGCCAACTGACGTAGAAGTCGATAATCGTCCAATCGCCGAAAGCGACAGAGCACGTGTCGAAAAAGAATGGGAAGGAATCAAGAATCTAACGCCAGAACAACTTACGCAAGCAAGAGAAATGGCACGTCAGGATCTTTCTGAAATTCAAATCGAACCAGGCAAAAGCGCCTGGGATGTAATCAACAATGGCTTCAAATCAGGCAGCATAGCCGATCCAGAAGCTGTGATGACAACGGTTGCCTTAGCGAGAGAACACTTCGCTTCACTTCGTAGCGCCGACGGAGCCATCATTCCTGACCAGGCAGCAAACTGGGTTCACACAATGGGTGAATTGGCTCGAGTTGTGCAGTACAGCGATATGGTACGAAACACCGCAGTACAACGAAGCGGCGAAACAGACCCTGCAAAAATGAAAGCGATTGCCGACAAAGCCATGTCACCTGAAGCAACGAAATTGGCGATGATCGCATCGGCAGGCTCAGACAGCACCAAGTCACAAGCTGCGCCTTACATGCGCATGCTGGCTGATGGAAGACTAGAAGCCGACAACCTACCTGCAAACTTCCACACACACCACCTCGAAGGCGTGCTCGCAATCGACGGAATTCGTCCACAAATCGGACTGAATCAAGCAGAATTCGACCTGGTTAAAAATGGCATTCTAGCGCACCAGGTAGCTCCGCCAGAAACCATTATGGGACTGCTCTACTTCTTCAAGACTAGTGGCGCCGTTGGTGCCATTCAAAAAGCCGCTGAAGCCGGCGACACGAGCAAACTGGCGCCATGGGTACAAGAAGAAATCAAAGCCGACCCACAATTCCCACAAAAGTTGGCTGACGCGCTGAAACGCGAAACTAGAACAATGCGCGATCCAGCCGCCGAGGCCGCAACCGGCGAAGTAAGCCCAAAGGCTGGCGGAATGCCAGTAATCAAGGCAATTGCAGACACTAGCTACCTGCTCATGCCTAAGTCGGAAGTACCTAAGGGCGCAGAAATTCCAGCTGTAAAAATGACGGCTGATGGAAAAGGTTGGGAACTCGATCTCAATCCAGACGCACAAATGTTGCTCAGACTGGCAGGTGATTCGCACTGGTACGTGCCGCATCAAGCAACTGCTGCCGAGAAGAGCAGTATGACACCAGAACAAGTCAAATACTTCGATGATCTTTGGAAAGTCAGCCAAGGTGTATTCGCTGGCGACAACGGACAGTATGGTGCTCGTGAATCTGTCTATAAATATGTTGCTGCGATGCGTGGACCAGGAACCCCGTTCCACGACGGCACTGCCTGGGATTCAATCGCCAGTATCGACACAAGCCGCATCGACGCACGCAGAATCCTCGACCAAGCGGGAAGACAGATTGTCGATGACACAAGTTCGAAAACCGCAGAAATCTTCGATCGCCAGCGTGGTTCATTCCGCCAGCGCGCTGATCAAAGCTTGCTCAAAGAATTCAACATCTCCATCGATGGCAAATCGCCTGAAGATCTGCAAGCAGTGTTGAAGAGAACTCCAATCTATAAAGAAGGTTATCCAACTGTTGATCCATCGCAGAGCTCACAGTTCAACGACGCAATGTCTCGATTGAGAAATCCACAAAGCGGAGACTCACGCGCACAGGACATGCAGGTTGTTGAAAGAGCCACAGGATTGTCTCCAGAGGCAGCGGCAGACTACGTGCTCGCACAACGCACCATCGATGCACTGCAACAGATTCCCTATTATGGAACACCTATAACCGAAGCCGACTATAAGGACCAGACTCCAGCCTATCAGCAAGCAGTGCGCGTCAGAACTATTCTTGGCGATGCCGCAAGAAGAGAAGCAGCAATGGATCCAACCAAGACCACTGACAATTTCCAAACAGTGCGCAGACCAAACGCAGGAGGTCAGTAATGCTCATGACTGCAACCGATTTGTCAGGCGTATCAACAGAAGATTTGATGCAGCGCAAGCGCGAACTAGAGAACGGGCTCGCGACAGCGTCTATGCATGGAGTCGAACTACCGGAAGCCTTATTGAACGAGCTCAAGGATACTCAGAACGAACTCGCAAAACGGCTGGACTTTGAGCCTTCGAACTAACCGCAGGGCATCACATGTGGTGCCTTAGAGGAAGCCTTAGCTGAAGCCTCAGCTGTAGCCGCTTTTCCCAGCGGCACCAGGTTGATTTTTGTTAATAATGCAAAGAGCCTGATTGGCTCGGGTTTTCCAATCACGCCCATCGCTTGACATCAAAGACTCTCGCGTGGAAAGATGAATCTAGGGCGCAATTTGGATCTTTGACGATCGCACGTCGTTGGCGCGGCGGTGCCCTTGGTGGGAAAAATAAAAACACAGCAGGCGAGCTTACCTTCGCCTCCTTAAGCACACGTTCACTGTTTTACCAGCGACGAACTTTTGCTTGCAGTGCATACACCAGGAGGGTGGTGAATGGACGCTAAATACATTTTGCTTATTCAAAGACAATTTGATCAACCGCTGTCCGAGCGGGAAACATACGAACTACAGGGGTTTCTTGCAGGGAACGAATCCGCAGCGAAGCTCTGCGAAAACTTTCGGCGACTACTTGAAGAGTCTGAGAACGTTGACATACCAGAAAAATTCAAACCGGTCGATGCAGAAAACTTACTAACCGAGATCCTTTCCGCAATCACTCAAACAAAGTCTCGATCATGGTTTTCGTTCGTCAAACAATTTGTTCAGGGCAACAAAACGAAGCCGCAAATCACTTCTGCTCATCAAGATGAACTCGCGGTATTGCGCAAACACAGAGCTACAGCAGAAGGCACTAGCAAGGCGATGGACGCACTCAGGGCGAAGGTGGTATCTGAAGTTGCACCCGTGACTTCAGAGGATGCCGTAAGCCTGGCAGAAGCGATCAAACGTCGTATGCTCTCAATGCCGGTCGAGATTGATTCACCAGCGCAAAATCCTGCAGCAATAGTGAAAACAGAGAATGAACCATTGGCTAAAACACAGCCGCCCTTTCAGAGCCCAACACCACCAGTGGTGCCACTGCAATTCAACAATGCACCGCCGCCATCCATTTCCGAATCGATGGACCAACTCTTCAGCTCTTCCAATTGGCCCGTAATCACGCCAGAAACCGTCCATGACGAACAACAGAAAAGGCAGCAGGAAGAACAAGAAACAAAACAACAAGAAACAAAACAACAAGAACCAAAACAACCAGAACCGAAGCAACCAGAACCAGAGCAAACGAGCGATGAATTCGAATTCAAGCCAGGTCCGGGGCCTGCGCCATTCGCTTCGGTGCTAAAAAACAGGTTCCAGCAACAGCAACAACAAGTACAACCGACCGCAACACAACAGCACGCAGAACACCGGGAGCAGAGTGCTCCCGGTCTCAATGCAACCAATCAAGTGGCGAACAATACGCCGGAGCCGTGGTCCACCGCGTCACAGGACGAATGGACACTAATCGAGCCAGAACAATTCGAACCGATCTGGCAGCTTGAACTCGAGGCACGTGAACCGGAGCCAACTTGGCCAACTCCGGACCCGACTTGGGCGCCAGCAACAGCAGCCCCTCATACGGATCCGACCTCGGCGCCACCACCGGCAGCCCCTCAATTGGATCCCAAATGGGCGCCACCACCGGCAGTCAATCAATCGGCTCCTGTCTGGCCGGCAATAGAACCACCGCAAGAACCAGTGCGCTTGAGACCCGCATTGCTGATTCCCGTTGACGACATCATTGCACACGTAAGTCATATGTTCTCCGAACATATTGATGATGCACCAGTAAGTGCAGCGACGGCAGCGCCACCAGCAGCGGTACCAATCGTAGAAGACCCCCTCGGCTTATCTTCTGGTCAATACCCACAGATACGAGAGATGGATCTTCGCAAAGCGAATGCAGCTCGTTTGGGTGGCACAAGCTACACGAACGAATCCAACGGGCAGATCAAGGCGCTCGGTAACTTCCTTCTCGATAAACATTCTGCAGCAACGATCGGAAATCTTTCCAACGTCAAGCCGAATCTCGCCAACGCACGCATACTTTCTGACGAGGAAGCCCTCGCACTTCAGGACTGCTTGTCACCAATTGAAAGGCTGCAAGGCGTGGCCGGTTGTATCATCCTCGGCTACGACGGAATGATCATCATGAGTTCGCTGCCAGAACACGCTGACAAAGATGCATTATCGGCATGGGCATTACTGACCTATATGAATACTCACGAGCTAGTTCGAGTAATCGGTCATAACCGTCTCAGACAGTTTGTTTCCAGAACTATAAGTGGCTACCTGCTTCTTGCAGATTTCGGGCAGGGACTCTTGCTTGCTGTCAGCGACAACGCATCATCTGAAGCAATATTGCCACTGATGAAGAGCGTTCGACGTGTGACCGCTGCCTGATGCACCAGCAGCGGCACTAACGGCGGCACCAGACAAAGATATAACACCCACGAAGAACCACTGCTGAAGCGGCCGCAAAAGCGTTGCGTCTTGCAGACCATTTTGCGTAGTGTGTCATTTGGTAATATTTCTCAACCTTGTAAAGCAGATTACAAGCCCTAAACGATAGCGCCAGTCCGGTAATTTGGCTTTATTGGAATTTGCACCCGATACAGAAATACAGCTTTCCTTTACTATTGGCGAAGAGTTGAGGAGGACACACCAACTATGAATAATGACGATAGATTGAACCAGGATGAAGAGCAAGAAGTTGTCTGCGAAGGCGCTGACTAACTCAAGCGATCCACTGATAAATCGATTCCACAATCGGGCAAGAATCTGATGGCACCAGTCGCGGTGACGTCATTTTTTGCTTTTTGAGCACTTTCGCAAACTCCCCGACAAAGAAAAAGGGGCTTGTCAGCCCCTCTTCGATTTCCTTGTGGAGACGGTAACCTACCGTCTTAGCTGCTAGCCGCCTCAACCAAGGCTGACCCTGCCGCCGCCGCCGCCGCCTCCGCCGCTGTAACTACCGCCGCGACTGCCACGGTCGAAGTTGTTGCCTTGACCACCATAGGTTCGGTGGCCACTGTAATAAGCAATACATTGATTTGCGTACTCGGCATATCTACGCAGCGTTGGATCTTTGGATTTCTCCATCACCCAGTTGTAGTGCTGTTCAGCAGCAACTGTCTGGTTGGTGTTCTGATAACACTGACCGATGTAATAGTGAATCATGTCGCTGCAGTAACCAGTGCTATCAAGAATTTGGAAGTCCTTCATAGCAGCGGCGTAATTCTTCTTCTGAAAAAATCCAACCCCCTCCTTATAGAGAGGGTTGGCGTTCAGTTGAGCCTTCGTGGCTCCCTTCCCGCCCTTTTTGACGGTACTCACAGCAACGCTAGCCTTCAACTGTTTCGCCGCAACAAAGTTTGCTGGCACCGCGAAGGAAGCAACAAGAATGAGAATTGGCAGGAGATCTTGAATTTTCATTGATAGTCCCTGATGGTATTCATAAGATGCCCAAAAACAAGGTCTTCAAACAGCAATCATGGATGCATATGGCGCCCCAACTGGCATTTCGTCCTATCGACGCGCCTCTTGAAGACTGTTGAAAAAGTCTTAAATCAGCCTCCCCTATTGTAAGCTGATACAACGCATAAAGGAGATTCTGGATTATGTCGCAGGCAAACAGATGGCACACCGCACTAATTGCTATTTCGGCGCTGGCGCTAGCGCTTGTGCCAACAGCAACGCGAGCAGATTCAGGAAAGACTCAAAAGCCGATAATCGGCGTCAATCTAGACCTGGAGGGCGTTGAGCACAAAGAAGCGACGATTTCAGTTCTTTATTACGAAGCAATCAAGAAAGCGGGCGGCATTCCGGTTCTAATTCCCCCGGTGTCTAAAGCTGACCTGCAAGAAATTCTCCCGAAATTAGACGGAGTCATGATGATCGGTGGCGCCGACTACCCGCCATCACTCTACAACAAGGAAACCGAGCCGAAAACCAGCATCATGGAGAAAGAGCGTTCAGATTTTGATATCGAACTGACCAAATCAGCTCTTGCCACACCAGACATGCCGATATTGGGAATATGCGCAGGCTGCCAGGTTCTGAACATTCAACCCGGCGGTTCACTGATTCAAGATATTCCAACGCACCAACCAACATCCAAAATTATGCACGCCAGTCATGACGGATGGAAAAAAGGATTCAACAAACACGAGGTTACATTCGAAGCAGACAGCAAGCTTGGCACAATCTACAAGGCACCATTGGCAGTGCCAACAGCCCATCATCAATGTATAGACAAAGTTGCACCGGGATTTCGTGTCGTAGCCAAAACCGCTGACGGACTGCCTGAGGCAATTGAGAAAACTGGAGCCAGATTTGTCGTAGGTGTCCAATTCCATCCAGAAAGAGATTACGAAGCAAATAAAGGATTGTTCGCCGAACTGATCCGCGTGGCAGCAGAACGGCACCTGAAACGGGAAAAGCTCGCAAACGACTCAGCCACCAACACAGCAGCTAATACAGCAGCTAATACAGCCGCTAACACAGCAGCTAACACGGCAGTGAACACTGGAGCAAGCGCTTCCGGTGGCACACGCTAAATGGCGAAGATCCTTCTAGCCGAAGACGATAAGGATCTGCACAACATTTTGCGCACCTTTCTGTTGTTTGAACACCACTCGGTAGAAAGCTCGTTCACTGGAACTGACGCCGACGAAAAATTAGGCGCATCAGAGTATGACGTCGTCGTGCTTGATTGGGACCTGCCCGGTAAGGCAGGTATTGAATTGGTAACTGAGTTGCGGACACGTGGAAGCAACGCTCCCATCCTCATGATCACGGGCAAAACTTCAATCGCAGACAAGATGGAAGGTTTGGACACTGGAGCCGACGATTACCTGACCAAGCCATTCAACATTCAAGAATTCGGCGCGCGCATACGAGCGTTGCTCAGGCGCGGCGGCCAGCCGGTCAATCAGCAAGGCAACGTTCTCACCATGGCTGGTATCACACTGGACGTAGCCCGGTATCGCGTCACGAAAGACGACAAACCAATAAATTTGCTGCCAAAGGAATTTCAACTGCTCGAATTTTTCATGCGCCACCCCAATCATGTATACGCACCAGAAGCCCTATTAACCAAGGTGTGGCCGAGCGATACTGAAGCAACCGCTGAGGCATTGCGCAGCACCGTCAAACGAATCCGCAAAAAGTTAGACCCGGAAGGGCTCCTACTCAGAACGGTACACGGTGTGGGCTACATTTTTGAACTGCCCTAACGTTTAATGGGCTGACCCAAAAATCTCCGAATTCTGAACCAAAAGGTTCCGTTCCAAAACGTATCTTAAATGCATGAAGGCACTCCACAAGGTGACCAGCGCGACAGAGTTTAGGTAGGAACAGACGTTTCAAGACATCGTTTCAAGAAATCGTTTGAAGACATCGTTTGAAGACATCGTTCCAACAAACAGAACCTCGAGCTGTAACTCAGTAACCAGTAACTTTAACCAGACAAATCTCCCTCGTCTAAAACATGAAGTTTGTTGGCATTGCCAAGCATAACTTGTGAAGATGGCGAGGGATTTTTGCGTGGTTCAGGAGCGATTTCGTTAATCGGCGGGATAATATGTTATAGACACAAATAGGAGTCTGAGGACTCGAAAATGACACTGTGTGGGGATAGGTGAATTGCCGAAGGTTGACCACGATACTGATCAGGGCGTGCTTACCGAAAGTAAGCAAAAGGTTGAGAAACCGCCCATGTACAAAGTGCTGCTGCACAATGACGACTATACGTCCCAGGAGTTTGTCGTTTTAATTTTGCAGTCCATCTTTCATAAAAGTTTCGCCGACGCCTTCAAAATAATGTTGGCAGTTCACAACTCAGGAATTGGTATAGCTGGCGTATACACGCATGAAATTGCCGAAGCAAAATGCAACAAAGTCGTTGAAATGGCGCAATCGCAGGGATTTCCACTTCTGTGCACCGTTGAAGAAGAATAGCGCCGGGTAGAACAACATTAGATAGCGCCGCGAAGGCTTTAAAGAAGAAGAAAAATGATTACAAAGGAATTACAGGACACGCTCAATCTCGCCTTGCAAGAGGCAGTAGCGCGCAAACACGAATTTTTGACGTTGGAGCATCTGCTGTTCGCTCTTCTGAGCGAGAAAACGTCCAGCCAAGTTATCCGCAGTTGCGGCGGCAATATTGACGAGCTGCGAAAAGAACTCGACCAGTTCATGAAAGACAGCATGGAGAAGATGCGCGACAACTGGAAACAAAATCCAGCAGCCAGTGCAGCCTTTGAGCGCGTGCTTTCGAGAGCAGCGATGCAAGCCGAGTCAGCGGCGCAAGGCACCATTGATGGTGGCAACGTATTAGCCGCGATGTTTCAAGAACGGCGCTCTCACGCTGTGTATTTGTTGGAGAAACAAGGCATTACCCGACTCGACGTGCTCAATTACATCTCGCACGGTATTTCCAAAGGCGGCGGCGGACGAGACGAAGAAGAAGGCGAAAGTGCATATGGCGGAGACGATGACGAAGGGCGCTCCATCAAAGATCCACTGGCTGAATTTACCGTCAACTTAATTGAGCGCGCCAAATCCAACAAGATAGATACGCTGATTGGAAGAGACTCAGAAATTCAAAGAACGATTCAAGTTCTCTGCCGCCGCCGCAAAAATAATCCCATCTATGTAGGTGATCCAGGCGTAGGCAAAACCGCTATCGCTGAAGGTCTTGCGCTCAAGATCGTAAGAGGAGAAGTGCCCGACGCGCTTAAAGGCGCTGAGGTATTCGCTCTCGATATGGGTGCGTTGATTGCCGGCACAAAGTTTCGCGGACAGTTCGAACAGCGCATGAAAGCTGTGATTCGTGAGCTTCAGAAGCGTCCAGGAGTAATTCTGGTGATCGACGAGATCCACACAATCGTTGGAGCCGGCGCGGTTTCTGGCGGTTCAATGGATGCCTCGAATATTCTCAAACCGGCACTTGCCAGCGGCGAACTGCGTTGCATCGGCGCCACTACTTATCCTGAATATAAATCAGCCTTCGAACGTGACAAAGCGCTGGCGAGACGTTTCCAAAAAATCGATATCGCAGAACCATCAACTGATGAAACAATCAAAATCCTGCAGGGCCTCAAGGTCTACTACGAAGAGCACCATGGCGTCACATATTCGGATGAGGCAGTCGTTGCAGCAGCTGAACTTGCGGCAAAACACATCAACGACAAGTTTCTTCCTGATAAAGCAATCGATGTTCTCGATGAAGTTGGTGCAGCCGTCAAACTCATGCCGGCTGAAGAACGCCCATCTAGAGTGATTACGACTCACGATGTTGAGTTAGTAGTCGCGCGCATGGCTAAGATTCCGCCTAAGTCTGTCTCGGGCTCAGACAAAGAGCGCTTGCAGAACATGGAGGCAGAGCTCAAGAGTGTTCTATATGGACAGGATCATGCTGTCGAGCAGATGGTGCGGGCAATAAAATTGTCTCGTTCTGGGCTGAGCAATCCAGGCAAACCGATAGGATCTTTCCTCTTCTCGGGACCCACCGGAGTAGGCAAAACCGAGTTGGCTAAGCAATTGGCGAAAGTTCTTGGAATTGCGTTCTTGCGCTTCGACATGAGCGAATACATGGAAAAACACACGGTCTCTCGCTTGATCGGTGCACCTCCCGGCTACGTGGGTTTCGATCAAGGCGGTTTGCTCACTGACGCGGTCTCAAAGACACCACATGCGGTGATAGTGCTCGACGAAATCGAGAAGGCCCATCCCGACCTTTTCAACATCCTTCTGCAAGTAATGGACCACGCCACCCTGACGGACAACAACGGTAAGAAAGCTGATTTCCGCAACGTCATTTTGATTATGACTACAAACGCCGGCGCGCGCGAAATGAGTGCAGGCGATATCGGATTCGCTCTGTCACCAAGCCTGGAGCAAGAGCTCTTCAAGACGTCAACGAAAGTGGCTGACCCAACCGGCAAAGGCAAGAGCGCGCTCGAACGCACGTTCAGTCCCGAGTTCCGCAACCGCTTAGACGCTTCAGTTGTGTTCCACCAACTCGGTCGAGCAGAAGTGACCCGCGTCGTCGACAAATTCGCCGAAGAAGTGAGAGTACAGCTGATTGAAAAGAAAGTGGAGTTGTCTCTGACCGATGCGGCAAAGCAGTGGTTTACCGTCAAAGGCTTCGACAAGCTTTACGGCGCCAGACCGATGGCGCGCATCATCCAACAAAAGATTCGCGAGCCGCTGGCCGAAGAATTACTCTTCGGAAAGTTACAGCAGGGCGGCAGCGTGGTCGTAAACGAGAAAGATGGCGAGATTGTCCTGGAGATCAAATCATCTGATCCTAACGATCAGGAAGTTGTGATCAAAGAGACGGTTTCTCCTGGTGAGAAGAAGTTGGAGCCGGTTCGCGAATCGGTGGTTAAGCTTCCTCCGGAGCCTAAAGCGGCTAGTGAAGCAAAACCTAAAATCGAGCCTGTTAGCTAGGCGGAGCCGGCGCGTTAGGCGATTGCCCATTCCAGACCGTCTGGAAGCAACTTTGATGTGTACTCGATGTGGATGATTCGGCGGTGCCCTTCGTCCCTTGCTGCAGACGAGCGGTGCACTAGGAGCGGGCGCATCAGCAAGACGTCTCCGCTTCTGGCAGCGCAAACCTGGAAGGCGCCTTTGGCGTCTAATTCGTCGATTCGCTTCTTGGATACAACACCGGTGTAGTGCGAGCTTGGAATCACTTCCAGCGCGCCGTCCTGAGCCAGGCAATCATCCAAATGTATGCGCACCGTGAGCATACGCGATAGATATTCAACGGGCGGCTGTACATGCAAAATGCCGTTTTTGACTGACCAGGTGCCGAATCCAGGCGACTCGATTCTCTTCTTCACGCCAATATGCAAATCCTGATGCCAGTTCATGTACCAGGAAGCATCCGGGTCGTTGTCCAAAAGAACGGCTCTGACTGGGAACGCTTCTGGTCCCAGAATATCTTTGACCATGTTCAAAATGGTGGACGACTCCGCCATTTCTCGAACTTCGGGCACTTCTTTGAGCAGGTGGCGCATCGCAAACACACCTGCACCGCGCTTGCGGATAAAGGCACTGGCTTTCGCATCTTCGATGGAAGAAAGAATATTATCGAGCTGCGTTCCGTTGAGAACGCCTTTTCTCAATGTATAACCTTCGTCAGTAAACGTCTTGGTCATGGTCATATCTAGAAGGCATTCTTGTGTCATGGTTCCCCGGTGCGCAAAGGCATATATAAATCTAGCTGAGTAATTCTACAGGCAAACGTCAAAAAGTCATGTTTATTCCGCGCAAATTCACAATCCAGACAAAGGGCGCCCCTGCCAGTTTCAGATGTCTGAACAAAATCAAATATGCGCAAGCGCTGAAACCGAGTGTTGGCGCGCCTAAATCGCAACCGCCTCATGGCTGCTAAACTGCCAACACTCCACTTCAGGTGAAACCAAATATGTACTTTTTAAAACTGGTTACGGTGGCAATCGCCGCCGCCACGATTCAGTCGCCGCTGACTGAGGTCAAACGCTTGTCTGATGAACCGGTTCTCACCCCGCGACCGGGGCAGTTCGACGACCTCGCCGCCTACAATCCAACCGCTCTGAAATTAGGAAACAAAACCGTTCTTCTCTACCGCGCGCAGAACAAGAAAGGCACGTCTCAGATTGGATATGCCGAAAGCGAAGACGGTATCCACTTCACGCAGAGTGCAAAGCCTGTTCTTTCGCCGGAAACAGACTACGAAAAGGACGGTGGGATAGAAGATCCTCGCATCGTCAAAATAAATGGATTGTATTACCTCACCTACACCGGCTACAACAAAACTGATGCGCAGCTCTGCCTCGCCACATCGAAGGATTTGAAGAAGTGGGACAGAGTCGGAATTATCATGCCTGCAAATAAGGGCACCTGGAATACACAGTGGACAAAATCAGGCGCAATTCTGACAAAGAAAGTGAACGGCAAGTATTGGATGTACTACCTCGGCACCGCTGACGGTGCAGACCAAATGGGCGTGGCGTCATCCACTGATTTGAAACACTGGCAAGACGCAACCCAGCGTCCAGTTCTTTCAAAACGTCCGGGAATGTTCGATTCAAAGGTTGTTGAGCCGGGGCCGGCGCCCCTCTTAACTAGCGATGGAATTTTGCTTATCTATAACGGAGCCGACGACAAATTGGTTTATCGCACAGGTTGGGTCTTGTTTGATAAGAAGGATCCAACAAAGGTACTGAGCCGCTCCGATGAACCATTCTTCAAACCGGAAAAGAAATGGGAAATTGAAGGACAGGTACCCAACGTCGTTTTCGTGGAAGGGCTGACGCAGAACGGCGACATGCTCAATTTGTATTACGGATCCGGTGACACAAGCACCGGTGTCGCACAGTGCAAACTGAAAAAGTGAATCAACAAAAAGCGCCCCTTGCGGAGCGCTTTTCACTAACCCTTAGGGTTTACTTAGGAGAACAAGTTCGCATCTCGGGCTGAAGCTACGAACCAGTTGATCATGCCAGGAACGGCGAGTCCACCGACAATCATGATCAATCCAATCACTATCATCCATGGAGCAGCCACTCCTTTCAGACCAAACCACTTTGCAGCGGCTTCTCTGAAGAGGAATGTCTGGACAATCAGGCTCAGACCAAAGAATACTCCGGCTAGCTCAAAGAGATTCGCGATGATGTTCAACAGGGCTTCCAGGTTGGCTAGATTGTTGACACGGACGGTACCTGCAGTGTTAACCCCAGTGACGAATGTATCATCGGTTCCTTGAGGTCCAATAGTTCCATTGGTTGTACCAGCAAGTGATGGAACACTGTCAGCAGACTGCGCCATATCTGAGCGAGGCTGCTGTAGCAGGTAGCCGTCGTTGCGTTGGTCATGACCAATCACGACTGCTGAACTAACTGGAGTTACCAGTTGGTGTTTAACTGCCACCGCAGTTGCTTTGCGATAATCACCGCGAGCGATGTACGACTGCGACTGCTCCTTCGCACTGAGACTAGTCAATTCAAAGGCTTGCTGCGCATTTCCAACAGTTGCATTTTCCGGAACAGCTTTTTGCTCATCCAATTTGACGACATATTCGACTCCATTGGGCTTCCATTTGGAAACGAAACGTGTCAAATCGTGCTCGATCGTTCCATTGCGAGGAACAGCGGCGAACGGTCCGATTTCTCTGTGATTCTTGAAGAACTCGTTTCCATCGGTGACACTGTTGTCCAGAGACAGTTCATAGAATGAAGGCGTCTGAGTGTAAGGTGCCATCACATACAGTTCTTTGTTCAGCGTTGGCTGCGGTCCATGAATCCAGAGAACGGCGCCGTTCTTTGTTTCACCGGCAGTGCTAGCGGCTTTCACAACGGCTTGCAAGTTGTCTTGCCCACCGTCAAAATCGCTTTGACTGAGTTTCGGCAATCCCGCTGATAGTGACTGCAACTCTTGCAACTTCGGTGACGAGTCGCTTGCAACAATCAAGGAGCTGGTCACGTTCGACGGCAATGCAGCGAGTCCCTGTTTGATCGCAGCCAGATCAGTTTTCACATTTTGTGAACCGTCAAGAACAACAATCAAGTGATTTGGAATTTTCACCGGTTTAGGCAATATCGTTTGCACGATGAAACGTCCCGGTTGACGCGGATTAGCGACCGCTATTGCGCCAAAGGTGGGCTTGCGTGCAGCGGTAACAGAAAGTCCCAGTCCCGAAAGTTCCTCATTTTTCAGACTGCCCATTAGTACACGTTCTTTTGTTGGAGATACCGTTTCTTTCAATGAACCGAGTTTCAACGACAAAGCTTCCGGCGATCGGAGCCTGACTTGATGCTCACCATTGACAGCGAAATTCGTATCGATGAATCGAGGAAGTGCTAAAGTGGCTTCGCTCGCCATGTCTAGCTTGAGCGGCATGACCATCGTTATCCGAACTTTCAACTCATCTTGCGCTTTGACCGGGTAACAGTGCAAAAGTGTTCTGCCCCGTCCCAAATCGGACACAACCGCTGGTGTGCTGTGACCAACAGGTGTGAAGTTCTCGGACCGTGGAGCTTTGCCGCTGGCGGCAAAAGCAGCGCTCACTGGTTGACCATCTTGCCAGACAGTGACATTTGATATCACCGCACCTGGTGGCAGAGAAAGCTCAGCGCGAGCTTCTTTGTCTTCGTAGGCTGTGTTTTTGAAAACATATGTCCAGCTGATAGTGGAAGAGAGCGAATCTGGATTGACAGCACCGTCCATTCCCGAGCGCACCAGTGAAAGCTCGGGAATCATCGCGCCGACAACGTGGCGATGCAGATAGTCATTCGAGAAACCGGATAAGTCGGCCGAGCGGTCGTCTCTAAATGGTTTTCCGAATGCAGCGAAATACAACTGTTGCTGTGTCGTCGTGTTGATTGGAATGAATAACCCTGGCAGACCGACAGTGCGAGGATCTGCACACTCCAGGCGCATATCCTGCTCGGGATTGAGCCCGCGCAACATTTTCAATCCGTTCACCTGCTCTTCGCGTGAGTTTCCAGCAAATGCCATATGCTCAGCAATGCGCATATACATTGACTTTGCTTCCGATCCAACAAATCCAAGAACAGCAAAAACAACACCGATAGCGGAATAAATAACCGTGCGCATTTTCGCACTTTTAAATTCGCGCAATTCTCTCAATTCATACGTAAGATAAAGTCCAGCAGCCATGGAACCCAAGAAGGTGAGAGCGATGACTGCAAAGCCTTCTGCGAAGGAGTGCACTTCTTGCAGCAAATATATGTTCACTCTTCCCATGCACAGGGCAGCTACGGTGACCGCAACAAAGATAAAGGAAACACCGATGGATAGTCCATTCTGCAATCCACGTCTCATGGCGAAACGCATATCTTTCCGACAAATCGCTGCCCAGACAGAGAAGTTACAGGTCGGAACGCACAACGCCAGGATGATCTCAGCAAGCGTCTCAACTGGATGTTTGATCAGCAACATGCAGATTCGCTCGTGGCAAACGCCCGCAAACAGAATCAAGAATATGGAGGGCAGTATGACTCCGAGCGTCATCACCGCAATTGCTTTAGGACCATCCCACATACTGCGATGCTGTGGCTTCTGATTCAACTCGTCGGCCCACTTATCTACCGGTGGCTCTTCAACAGTCTGTCCTCGAGACCGCTGTTCTCGTTCGTAATCAAAATCGATCATAGTAAATTTCTCCATAGCTAAGCAGCAGCCCTGACAGTGCACAGACACAGCCATAGTTGCTTCGACCGGCGCGCCGGAAAATGCGCACCATCTGTAGTACCGCGATTTTAAGCGCCTAGTAAATTGCCAAACCAAATGGTTGAGCAGCCCTAGTCTATGAAAAAGGGATGAGTCGTGCGATGGGGTTTTCCCTGAACTTGACCTGGACTAATTTTGTCCTAGACAGCGCCTGCAAGGAAGAACTGAGCGTTGGCAACCGCGATTTCATCGCGCGTTTGCTCGATCAAGTAGTCAAAAAGATGGAGGCAATATCTTTCCAATCGATCTGAAGTCAACGGTTTACCTTCGACCTGCCAATCAATCATGCCTATACCGTTGTGTTCGCCGGTAAAAGTCATCAGTGGGGTGTGCTGAGACTCGATGTTGGTCAACATCATGACCTTTTCGACAGGCAAAACAAAAAAATCGACTTTGTCGTGCTGACCGCGCACCACCATGCTCAAGCGGCAGGTTGACACTCTGGCACGATAGGACGAGACGGTGTGAACCGGTCGACGCAAACTGTCGAAGCTAAGCACTTCTTTCACGAGCGCAGGGTTGGTGCATGATACAGAGAGCTGTGTACAGGCGACGGCTTTATTGAATTCCGAGATGTATGGTTCGAGTGTCGTGAAAACTTCATCGACGACAGACTTCATCGACGCGGCGATAATGTCGTCTAGATTCATTTTCTGGCGCTCTTGCAATTTCTGCCCAGCCAAGAAATTGAGCGAATCTTTCGTAATATTTTGCAAGAAATCAAGGCGAACATTTTGCACGCGCACTTTGTAGTTGCCGAGAATTTCCCGCGCAAGGTCCAACGTACTGCTTTGACTCAAGTCCACATTGTTGTAGATATCGTCGAACTCGCTGGGATTGATAGCTGCGTCTGTATGTTTACGACGGGCATTCGGTAAATGCACTAAGTTAGTTTTTCTCATTCCCACCACGCGGTTGATGATGCCTAAACGATATACAACGGGCTCTTGACAGTCCCGAATTTAGAATACCTGCTTGGCGTTACGAGATGTACTTAAGTTTTTGCAATCGAATTTTTAATGCAGTTTCAGACGTCCCCAACTGCGGATGATTTTGGAAGAACGACAGAGGAAATTCCCATCAGACCCAATATTTCCTCAAATAATCGTAAACAACGATCGTATATGTGACCGTACTACTGCATAATAACCAACCACCCAAATTGCAGAGTCCGTCGCAAAGAACAATCCTCACTCAACGTATCGAAGCCCATGCTTTTAACGATTTCAACGACACATGCCCCCGCCACCGACCTCGGTTACTTGCTTTACAAGAATCCGAGCCAGGTGCAGTCGTTTGAGCTTTCGTTCGGGAACGTACACATTTTCTATCCCGAAGCTAACGATGAGAAATGTACTGTCGCCATGCTTCTGGACGTGGATCCAGTCTCGCTTGTGCGCGGCAAAAAAGATGGAAACTCAGACGGAAGTCTTGACCAATATGTGAACGACCGTCCTTACGTAGCATCCTCATTTGTCAGTGTAGCGATCGCACAAGTCTTCGGTTCAGCACTTTCAGGCAAAAGCAAGGAACGTCCCGAACTTGTCGACAAGCCACTGCCTCTGGTGGCAACCGTCTCTGTCATCCCTTGTCGCGCCGGTGAAGATTACTTACGCAATCTCTTCGAACCACTCGGTTACGAAGTTACCGTGGAACAACCGGAGCTGGATGACAAATTTCCCGAATGGGGAAATAGCAAATATTTCGCTCTAACAATCTCAAAAGTCTGCGTACTACGAGATCTCCTCAATCATCTCTATGTCTTGCTGCCTGTCTTGGACAACGACAAACACTACTACGTTGGCGAAGCAGAGGTGAGCAAGTTATTGCTTCATGGAGAAGGTTGGCTAAGCACGCATCCGAAGCGAGAAGACATCACGAAAAAGTATCTAAAGCATCGATACAGTCTAGTCAGACAGATCACAGAAAAACTGGCGATCGAAGAAGTCAACGAAGACGCTGACGAAACAGCAAAAGTGCAGGCTAAGGAAGAAGAATCAATCGAGAGAACGATCAGCCTGAACGAAAGGCGTATCGGCACAGTTGTTTCTGTGCTCAAGCAAAGCAACGCGTACAGGGTTGTGGACTTGGGATGCGGGGGCGGCAAACTTCTGCGAGCACTGCTTGACGAAAATGAATTCCATCAAATCGTCGGTGTCGACGTTTCGCATCGAGCCCTTGAAATTGCCCACGAACGGCTGTATCTGGATCGGTTGCCAGAGCGGAAGCGTGAGCGGATCAAACTGATGCAGGGTTCTCTAACTTATAAGGATGCGCGGATCGCAGGGTTTGATGCCGCGACACTGATTGAAGTAATCGAACACCTGGATGAACCAAGACTATCTGCTTTAGAAAAGGTCGTCTTCAAGTTCGCTAAACCGAAAGTGGTAATCGTGACCACTCCAAACGTAGAGTACAACGTCACCTTTGAGAATTTGCCAGCCGGAAAGTTTCGGCACGGAGACCACCGATTCGAGTGGACACGCGCAGAATTCGAAGAGTGGGGCAACCGCATCGCCACCACATATGGTTATGCCGTTCGGTATCTGCCGGTCGGAGATGAACACCCAGAATATGGAGCACCTACGCAAATGGGAGTTTTCAGAGTATGAAAATAACTCTCCCAGAACTTTGTGTTGTAGCTCTGATCGGTGTATCTGGCTCAGGTAAATCTACATTTGCGCGCAAACATTTCAAGTCGACAGAAGTGATCTCGTCTGACTTCTGTCGCGCTCTGGTATCCGACGATGAGAACAATCAGGCAGCGACGAACGACGCCTTCGACGTTCTGTATTACATCGCAGGAAAGCGCCTCGAAGCAGGCAAGTTAACAGTGATCGATGCGACGAACGTGCAGGACGACGCACGCAAACCAATTCTCAACCTGGGCAAAGAATATAATTGCCTCAGCGCCGCAATCGTCCTGGATGTTCCTGAAAAGGTTTGCGTGGAGCGAAACGCAGCTCGTGCTGACCGCGATTTTGGACCGCACGTTATTCCTCGCCAGCGCCAACAATTGCGCAAAACGCTCAAACAGCTGAAGCGCGAAGGTTTCAGATACATTTACATTCTGGATTCGGAAGAAAAAATCGAAGCAGTCACCATCGAGAGGCAACCGCTCTGGAACAACTTAAAGCACGAACACGGTCCGTTCGACATCATCGGAGACGTGCACGGATGCTTCGACGAACTGCTCGAACTGGTCACGACTCTGGGCTACACAGCCACCAGGTCAGACAAGGCCGAATACGGATTCGAAGTGACAGCACCAGAACAACGCAAAGCATTTTTCGTTGGTGACCTCGTGGATAGAGGTCCAAACACGCCGGATGTGCTTCGTCTTGTTATGAGCATGGTGAAAGCGAACGTTGGATTGTGCGTGCCTGGAAATCACGACATAAAGCTGATGCGAAAGCTGAAAGGAAGTGATGTCAGAATCACACACGGACTCGCAGAATCGCTGGAACAGCTGGAGCGCGAAACACCAGAATTCAAAAAAGAAATTGTAGAGTGGATTGACAAACTGATCAGCCACTACGTTTTGGATGACGGAAAACTCGTTGTCGCCCACGCCGGCATGAAGGAAAAATTTCAGGGACGAGGCTCCGGCCGAGTGCGCGACTTTGCGCTATTTGGAGAAACCACTGGCGAGACAGACGAATATGGATTGCCTGTGCGATATCACTGGGCTAACGACTACCGAGGCGACGCCATGGTCGTCTACGGACATACGCCGGTGGTCGAGCCGGAATGGGTCAACCGAACAATCTGCATCGATACTGGTTGCGTATTCGGTGGCAAACTAACAGCACTAAAATATCCGGAACGCGAACTTGTTTCTGTTCCGGCGCACAAAATCTATTACGAATCAGTCAAGCCATTCTTGCCGGAAACAGAGCCTGGGCAAGAGATCCAAAAGCAAAATGTCGACGACGATGTGCTCGATTTAGACGACGTTATTGGCAAGCGAGTTGTGCAAACTCGTTTAGGTCGCACCGTCATGATCCGCGAAGAAAATGCCATCGCTGCACTTGAGGTGATGAGTCGGTTCGCCGTAAATCCGAAATGGATCGTCTACCTCCCACCGACGATGTCACCAAGCGAAACGAGCAAGCAGCCCGGTTTGTTGGAACATCCAACTGAAGGTCTGAACTACTTCTTACAACAAGGCGTGGCAAAAGTTGTGTGCGAAGAAAAGCACATGGGTTCACGAGCGGTTGTTATCGTTGGCAAAGACGAGAATGCAATCGCCAAACGATTCGGCATCACCAAAGAGGGAAGCGGAATCTGCTACACCCGCACGGGACGCAGATTTTTCGATGATCCAAAATTAGAAGCAGAATTGATTGACGATGTAACACGATCGATCACGAAAGCGGATTTGTGGGACGAATTCAAAACGGATTGGTTCGTTCTCGATTGCGAACTGATGCCGTGGTCTGCAAAAGCACAAGAGCTGATCAAATTCCAATATGCCGCCGTGGGAGCCGCCGCGCGCACTTCTCTGCACTCAGCGCTGGAGGCACTTGGGAAAGCAGAAACACGCGGACTCGACATCACCGCTCTGAAGAATCGATTCGCGAGTCGAGAAGCCTCGGTCAAACTATACACCGACTCTTACCAACGATATTGTTGGAGTGTGAACAATATAAGTGATTACAAGCTCGCACCATTCCACATCATGGCGTCGGAAGGCAAAGTGCACATCAATGAAAACCATCAATGGCACATGGAAAAAATCGCAAAAATCGCAGAACAAAGCGATGGATTGATCATCAGCACAGCGCACAAAATCATCGACCTGACTGACCCAGAATCCGTCGCAGAAGCAACCGCATGGTGGACCGAACTGACTGAAAAAGGTGGCGAAGGAATGGTGATAAAACCATTCGACTTCGTAGCCAGTGGCACCAGAGGCTTCGTTCAGCCCGCAGTAAAATGTCGCGGGCGCGAATATCTACGCATCATTTACGGACCTGAATACGATAACGAAGAATATCTCGAAAGGCTTCGTCGCCGCGGCCTAGCCGCTAAGCGTTCGCTGGCGGGACGCGAATTTGCACTGGGCGTGGAAGCACTCGAACGCTTCGTTCGCCACGAACCTCTTTACCGAGTGCACGAGTGCGTCTTCGGCGTATTAGCTCTGGAAAGCGAGCCGGTGGATCCTCGCTTGTGATTGAATTGATAATGCGATGTCAGTTAAACAGCGCAATTGAGAATTTGGTTTGAACGATCTAGATTTCACTATCGAATCCGGTCACGAGGACCTGAGGCACCCTATTGCTGGAATCAGCATAGGCACATCACAATGCACAATGATCGGCACCGCTGCCGTAGGAGTGAGCAGCCGACGATATTTCCTAGAAAAAACGATACCTGTGGAAGTGGTGGAAACGAATCCAATTTTGGATTTGTTCAATTACGACAAAAGCCCTGACTACCATTCGGCTGAAGCGTATAGCAAACTAATTGAAAATTGTGTTCCGATCATGCTCGAATTGATAACAGGATCGGAATTGCAAAAAGCTGGGCTTGATTGCCCCGTGGTGCTCAGCGTTCCAAGCTATTTGGATGAAAGACAGCGAATGGCGTTAAAGCTAGCTGCTCAAAAGGCAGGCTTCAATGTTTTGCGCGTAATCGACGATGATGCGGCGGTCGCTAACGTTTTGGCGCCCGATAAACCACACAAAATGGAAAAGAATATATTTCAGAGTCTAACGCCCGCAGCCATAACGGCAGTAGGTGCGGCCATTAAAGCAGTAGAGCTAGGCAGTTGTATTCGTTGGGGCGTCTATTTACGAAAAGAACCACCACCCTCGTAACGCTAAAAGCATATACACGCACAACACATTGCATGTCCACTGCGATACAATTGCACCATATCTAGTGCAAATCAAAAACCTGGTTTACAATCTTATGAGGATTTACCAGGGATTATGGACAAGTACGACGCCGTCACTCTTGCGCGCAACTTGCTAGCAGACTACGGTCTGCCTAGTTGGGACGTTCGACTAAACAAGAACAAGCGACAACTCGGTGTCTGTAAAGAAAGCCTGAAACGCATCGAGCTTTCAGAGCACTACATCGCCATGAATTCGAGTGAAAAAGTGATCGATACAATCTTGCATGAAATTGCTCATGCGCTCGTAGGTGTTGAACACGGTCACGATGCGGTTTGGAAAGAGATGTGCAAGAAGTTGGGATGCAACCCAAATTCCTGTGAGAACAGTGCCGAAATGCCTGAGGGTGATTGGCGAGCAGACTGTCCAACCTGCACAAAAGTTTTCACAAGATTTCGCAGACCGAAGACACTGAGCGGCTTTTATTGCACTGAGTGTGGGCCGGTGAAAGGTGCGCTGGTTTTCAAAAACCTGCGCTTGAAATACAAGCAACGGGTTGTTCAAGCGGCTGCAAAACATGCAGGAACCAAAAACGAAGGCACCAAACAATTGATGCTGAAAATCTTTTAGCAGGAAAGTTTGGCTGGGTAGTACACTAAGGGCGCAGAACTTGAGGTGTTACTCACATGAGATCGTTGAAGTATTTTTCCGCGATAGTGGCAGCAGCGCTCACTATTGGCTCAATTATGATGCCCGCTGACGTTTCGGCACGAAATTTGAGAGGGCAAAACGCCGGTACAAGCAACATATACATCCATCATTCGCTGTCATTGCCAAAGACTCAAATATTCCTGTTGCAAGACTATACTGGCAGCATCAACGCAAACTCACTTGTCGATAAAGCGACTCAACGTCCGATTACCTTGATGAATCCACCCAACTGCTACGGACCGGTGAATACAGCAATCTGGTATTTCAAGCTCGCTCCAAATCAAACCGCACAACTAACCAATTACGTTCAGACACCAGTGCACTTAGCTTTGTGGACGCCGGTGGACTCGAGCCTGAAGGGGCAAGACCCAACAACTTGCTGGTTTTCAAATAGCTGCTTCTCTTATCCCTTCACGTATGGATCGCCATCTACAGCCACTCCAGCAGGTGCAACATTCGTTGAATTCAACCTCAAAAACAACACGTTTGACACCGTCGATATCAGCGAAGTCAATGGCGTCAATGCTCGCTGGGTCATGGATCTACCTGGTGCCTGGTCTAATAGCGCGTACCGAAACGCGGCAGGAGCGCTCATTCCAATCTCTCGGATTGAAAACAGCCCAGGCCCTGGTCCTAACTTTTACGGCGACTACGGTAACCCTGGTGTTTATCCTTACGGCTGCACCAACTGCGCGTCTCGCTATCAAAACTTGACCGTGCCTGCAACGCCTCCCGGCACACAAAAGTCTGGTTGCCTGCAGGCAGACAATAACGCGCCAATTCCTTATCCAACCATGGATGTTGGCTGCGACAATGCAATCAACTACTATCCAAATAACAAGAATTCGAATCCACCGGTGGCTCCGGCAGATAGAAATGCTGCGCTGCCAGCGTATGAGAACCCGCCACCAGGGGTGCCACCACTCCCTGCAACTAAATATTTCGACCCTCAATATCACAAAAAGCTTTTCGACATCGCGGCGAATCCTCCAATTCCATTTGTCGGTTACGGCATCTGCGAAGTTCAGCGCGGTATATCACCGCTTGGTGGTGACATCGACGTGACGCTAACCAACTATCCATTCGGACAAGTACAAAGTGGTTCACAATAAACTGACAAAACCAAGCAAGCTAATTTGCGCAGCAGCACTAATCATTGTGGTTGGTGCTGCCCCTGCTTGCAACGCAAACGAAGTTTCCAAAGTTGATGATGTTACTGCTGCTCATAGCCCTGAAGGGGTCTCCAAAGTTGATGCGGCTCGGCAGTTAGTCAATAAAGCTGTCGTTCTGCAATCCGCCGGGCGCCAACTACAAGCGATTGCCTATTTCGAGAAAGCAAAAGCTCTCGACTCCAACAACTGGCACGCATCTCTGGGCTTAGCAAAGAGTCTGATGTTGCTAGACAGACGCCTTGAAAGCATCGCAATCCTGCATAACATGTACGCTCAAAGCGGCACAAACTTCGAGCGCGAATATCAGTTGGGACAAGCTTTCCTTTTTTACAATCAACCAGCTCTGGCAGTAGAGACTGCTTCAAGAGCGATGCAATTGGCGAGAACTTCGGACGAAAAATCGAGAAGCCTTCAGCAACTATTCTTGAGTTGTATCAGAGACAATCAAGAACAGCGCGCTAGAGATTTGCAGCGTCAAGTGCTCGAAGAATGCAAGCCGACCGATGAACAGGTCTACATTCGAGCCGCAACCATTGCTTCACCGTTAACTCCCGAAACTTCGATGGAACTATTGAAAGCGGCGATGCTAAACCTCAACAAGCCAGAGAATTCTGGAACGTTTTTCAGGTTGGCGCAGATATTCGACAAGAAAACAGAATTTGTCCAATACGATCGCACCAAATATAGTGCATGGCTGCGTAACTCAGATGCTGCTTACAAGCAAGCCTTTAACGTCGATCCGAGCCCCTCGCTCTACAGGCTTGCACTAGCGAACAATGCGGCTAAACAGGGCCACGAAAGCGAGCTCATTACAGAACTCCTGGCGGCACACGAGTCCAATATGCAAGACCAACTGCCAGGTTATCTACTTTCAAAACTCAAACCGATGGAAGTGGCAACAACAAATCTGAGCGGTGCATTACCGCAGGCAGCAGTGAATTTGACGCAAGTCAAACTAGCGATTGAAGGGCTTCACTGCTCATGCAAGCGGTCAATGATCATCAATTCCTTCAAGCAAACACGCGGAATTATCTTGACCACCATCTCACCAAAATTCCCATTTGTAGGAACCGTTCTCGTTGATGAATCGATGATCTCCACGAACGACATGCTTTCGAAAATTGCGAACAAACCGCTTCCAGAATTCAACTACAAATTGATTTCAACAAAGCCAATAAAAAGCGCACAAGAAGCATTGCAGGTGGATGTTGACGGGCGCAAGTTCGAATACCCTGCGGTCATCGACGCTTGGCCCGAGTTCAAACCTTCGACTTAATGAGACAGCAACCAAACCGGGTCAAACCGATAGAAATGCATCAAATTAAACACCCGCTCGTGGTGCCAGACACGTCACGACTTAGCTTTTATTAGTGCCGAAGTCACTCGGGTTGTCGCAGTACCACCCGGTGATGTCTTTGCATTTGCCGAATTGACTGCATTAAACACTTCGTAGACGGATTCTTCGAATTCTGCGGCATGTTTTTTATAGTCAACGATTGGCACCGCTTGGAGTGAAATCTTGCTGTCGCGCGCATGTTGAACTACACTGGCAACAGCTTCGTGAGCGGCTCTGAACGCCACGCCTTTAACTACTAGATATTCAACCAAATCCGTGGCAAACAGCTCTGGATCGGACGCTGCTTGAAGCGTTTTTTCGCTGACAACTTGCATCCCTTGAATAGCCAGGGTCATAACTTTTAGACAAGCGGATAACTCGTCGGCCACTTTAATCGCGCCTGGTTTTGTCTCTTGCAAATCGCGATTATATCCAACAGGCAGTCCTTTCAACGTGATCAAAACATTGACCAACTCACCGACTATTGCGCCGGTTTTCCCGCGCACCAACTCCATTGGATCTGGGTTTTTCTTCTGCGGCATCAAACTAGAAGTCGTTGTCAGATCGTCTGGAAACTGGATAAATCCAAATTCTTTCGTGCACCAAATTACCAACGTCTCTGCCAACTGGGAGAGGTGCACAGAGGTAAGTGAGGATGCGAACAAGAACTCCGCGATGAAGTCACGATCGCTCACCGCATCAACGGAGTTTCCAAATACACTGGACAACTCTAAAGCGGCCGCCGTAACATCAGGCATGATCGGCAAGCCTGATCCAACAAGCGCTCCAGCTCCTAGCGGAGAGATGCCTGTGCGTTTACTCGAATCTGCAAATCTTCCTTTGTCGCGCCCAAACATCTCGACATATGAATGCATTATGTGCGCAAACAAGAGAGGCTGAGCCCGCTGCAGATGCGTGTAGCCCGGCATAACCACACCAATATTCGCTTCGGCTGTTGTAATCAAAGCTTCTTGCAAATCGGCAATCAGCTTCTCCATTTCTGCAGTCTTATCCAGGATGAAGAGTCGCATGTCCAGCGCCACCTGGTCGTTGCGACTGCGCGCCGTATGCAAGAGCTTTGCATCGGCGCCAATCAATTCACCTAGTTTCGATTCGACGTTCATGTGAACGTCTTCGTACTGCGCTTCGAGAATGAACGTTCCCTTCTCGTACTGATCTTTCAGAGTGTTCAGTCCGGATTTGAGATTGTCCGCCTGGGCTGGAGTAACCAGCCCAGACTTTTTCAGCATCTCGACATGAGCGAGACTGCCGTTTATGTCAGCTTCAACAATCGCCTGATCTGCTTTTGCAGATGCAACGAACTCGGTGACGACGTCACTTAATTGTTCTTTGAAGGCTTTTCTTAAAACTTTCATTGCGCTTGCTCCATGCTGTTAACCGCAGACCATTTATGTTGATGAATCCGCCAGAATCAGCTTGGTTGAAGATTCCCATTTCTTCGAAACTGGACATTTTGTGGTCGTAGAGTGACGACTCTGAACCTCTGGCAACAACTCCCGAGTGCCCCTTATACAACTTGATTTTTGCCCAACCAGAAACCGTTGCCTGCGTTTCATCGATGAATTTGCGCAGCAACAAATGCTCCGGAGCAAACCAATAGCCGTTGTAGGTGAGTTCGGCAAACTTGACGCCCAGGCTTTCTTTTAAGTGAGAAACTTCCCGGTCCAAAGTAAGTGACTCAATCGCCTGATGCGCTTGCATAAGAATGGTGGCACCAGGGGTTTCGTACACGCCGCGAGACTTGATACCGATGTAGCGATTTTCGACGAGGTCGACGCGTCCTACGCCATGTTTTGCACCAAGCGCGTTAACGGCTTCGAGCAATTCAACAGGCTTCAACTGCTTTCCATCAACTGAAACAGGCACGCCATCTTTAAATTCGATGGTGACATATTCTGCCTTATCTGGCGCTTGCTCTGGGTTCGTTGTCCACTGACACAAATCATCTGGTGGAGCAGCAGCAGGATCTTCAAGAATTCCGCCTTCATAACTGATATGCATCATGTTCGAGTCCATTGAATATGGCTTTTCTTTGGAGACTGGAACTGGAATGCCATGTTTCGTCGCATAATCGATCAAATCGTTTCTGCCGCTGAATGTCCATGTGCGCCATGGAGCGATTACTTCAATGTGTGGTGCAAGCGCTTTGATTGCCAACTCGAATCGCACCTGGTCATTACCTTTACCGGTAGCACCGTGGGCGATGGCATCACAACCTTCCTTCAACGCTGCAGTTACCATCCCTTCTGCGATACAAGGACGGGCAAGGCTTGTGCCCATCAGGTAAGTGCTCTCATAAACTCCATTTGCTTTAATCGAATTGAAAACATAATTTTCAACGAAATCTGCTCGCAAATCTTCGACGATGCATTTATCTGCGCCTGTCTTTAGCGCTTTCTCTTCGACGCCACTCAAGTCATCAGTCTGTCCAACGTTCGCGCAGTAAGCCACGATTGGCACGTTGTACTTCTCTTTGAGCCAGGTCAAAATGCACGATGTATCGAGTCCGCCGCTGTAAGCCAGCAGAATTTTCTTCATTTTCCAATCCCCTTTGTGTTGATTTATTGTGTCATGCTGCGCAAAGTCTTTACGACGTTTGCTGTTTTCGACTCAGCGTTTACTACAAAAAAAACTGTGTTATCGCCTGCAACACTGCCCAACAATTGAGGCATTTGCAGATTGTCTATCGCTTCTGCGACATATGATGCAGCTCCGCTGTCAGTCCTGACCACGATCATATTTCCCGAGTGGGTTATGTCCTGGATAAATTTGCTTATCGATTCGAGCGCTGCCGGCTTCGGCTTCGTCGTCGGCTTCGGTAAGGTTTGGCGACTAACATATCGGTACGCTCCTTCGTCTTCTACTTTGACCAATCCAAGTTCACGAATATCTCTCGACAAAGTCGCCTGATTTACTGGAATCCCCATCTTCAGTAGCGCTGATTGCAACGCTGCCTGAGTATCAATCGATGATTTCTCAATCACCGAAAGGATTTTTCGCTGGCGCTCGACTCGTGTTTGAACTTGCATGTGCATAATTATTCATGCGATAGCATAATTATGCAATCAATTCTTTCCATAAATTAAGAAGCTTTACAGCCTAATTTTTTGGCAGCCGGCTGTCTGGGAAGTATTGAGATCATCACGGGAGAGTTTCGATGGAGAGGAATATCGATGAACAAGTTGGCAGCTCTACTGGCGACGATGGTCATAATCCAAGGCTCAGCAGTCTTTGCCGCAGCAGAAGCAGGGTATCCGCCCTACACGAAGAAGCAGCTCTACGCGAAGCACGACCTGCGCGGAAAATCCGCTCCCAAACTGAACGTAACCGAATGGCTCAACGGCGCAGCGCCTGATACAAAGGGAAAAGTTGTGCTTCTGGACTTCTGGGCGACATGGTGTGGACCGTGCGAAGAGCTGGTTCCAGAGCTCAACCAGTACAAGAAGAAGTTCGGAAACGACCTGGCCATCATCGGTATCACGGACGAAACAGCAAAAGATGTAGAGAAGTTTCGTAAAAGAACACCGATTGATTACGATATCGCTCTGGCACCGAATCAAGAGATGTACGAAGCGATTGGCATCAGCGGAATTCCACACTGCCTGGTCATCTCAGCAGACGGAATCGTGCGATGGCAGGGTTTTCCGCCGATGGATGAAGATGAATTGACGGAAGAAAAACTGGCGCAAATTATTCAAGAAAGCAAAAAGCAGGAAGCAAAGACCGCCACTCCTTGAGGCTTGAAACTGGAGTTAACCCTATTGCATCTCTAATTCTGGGTGATAATGTACGTGTACTGATATCAACAGCGGAATCTTCGCATGCAAACTCCAGACGAAATAACCGACGAGCCAACCAAAACGGAAGGCTCCGACAAAAGTACGAACTCCGACAAAAAAGCGGATAAGGCATCTGGCATGGTCGAACTACTCAAGTATGTTCTGATGGTCCTCTTGATCATGACTGTGCTGAAAGGCACTATCGCCGAAGCGCGCTTCATTCCCTCGGGCTCGATGGAACCAAATCTGAACATTCAAGACCGCGTGCTTGTCGAAAAGTTAGGTCCCGTGTTCGGCAGAGAAGTGCAGCGCGGCGATATTCTCGTCTTTTATCCGCCCCAGATTGAGACCGGAGTTCCAGATAACGGGCTGCTCGGAAGATACATTCCCTTCGTGCCAGAGAGCCCGCCTGCTTTCATCAAGCGAGTGATCGGACTGCCTGGAGATGTGATCACCATCGAGCACGGAGTGGGGGTCAGCGTAAACGGCAAACTCTATGAGGTTGCGGGCGCAACGACACCTGAGTACGATCTCGCCAAGCTCGGCGACATTCAAGGCTACTCGATGAAAGGTGTCTATATTCGCCCTTACGGAGCGAGCAAAAAAGCGATCGTTGTACCGCAAGGTTCATATTTTATGATGGGCGACAACCGCAACGCGAGCGCAGACAGTCACGTATGGGGCTTCGTTTCGCAAGATCGAGTTGTTGGTCGTGCTTGTCTCGTCTTTTGGAAACAGCAGTGGTTGCAGTCCTTGTTGCACGGACGCGGATAAAATCTGCTTTCTATCAATGCGACTTACCTGTATATTGTGGACAGAAGGTGTTTTATGAAGTCAAACAATTTACTATCGGTCAGTATTTCACTGGTCATTGCAGGTGGATTTTTCGCATCTGATGCTCATGCTCAAAACCGTGACGTGAGTCTGATGCCTATCGCAGCAGACGAACCGATCGCACCGGCGGGATTTCCACCTCTGCCAGATCGTTTAGATTTACCGATCGCTCAAGCGGCACAAGCAGCGAATTACAGGCAGCCAGAGACGAGGATTTACGGCGGCGGCTACCAGCATGCTCCAACGATTGTGCCGCGAAAACATTCGGCAGACGAAGCATTTAGCGAACCCGAGAGAGCTCCGGTTAATCAACAGGAAGGATCTCAAATCAGACAGAGAGAGTCGGGTCCACCGCAGCGAAAGTTCGACCGTTATGGAGTTATTCCAACTAATCAACCGGAAGAGCAAAATGTGGAAGCGCCGAAGCCAGTCACTGTAGATCAGGCGCGTCCTCAAGATCTTTCTCTCCCCAATGATACAAAAGACTACTCAGGCGGTCATGCGCCGCGCAGAGATGGCGTGCGTAACCAGTTGCACGACCAATTCATAAAGAAACCACTGCAAGACATCAGAAGTAGATTCGGCATCTTGTAACACCATATATGGTGCACGTAAAACCGGCGAGATGACAAATAAAGTAAATCCACATTTGATACTGCCTGCAGGCACTCAAATCGTCACGCTTGTGTCTATCAATGCGCGCAATGCATTTCCTGCACGACGCAGTGGTGTTGTCGGAAAAATCATCAAATCACCAACAGACAATCAACACACTTACCTGATTCAATTTCCAGATGGGCAGCAAGTCAGTCTCAAGCGCAGCGAAATAGCAATACGCAAACAAGTGCAGGGACTGAACTTTGATTTGCCAGCAGATGCGCTCTCTGACCGCAATCTCTACGATTACGTTATCTATCGCTGCGTCGTGGGATCAAATGCGTTTGGATTATCTGGTGAGAATTCCGACGTGGATTTGCGTGGCATCTATCTGCCACCAGCATCGATGCATTGGTCACTGTATGGACTACCTGAACAAATCGAAAAAACAGATTCTGATGAAGTTTACTGGGAGCTGCAAAAATTTCTGACGCTCGCGCTCAAGGCAAATCCAAATGTTTTGGAATGTTTGTACACGCCCTTAATCGAGCATGCAACTCCACTCGCACAGGAGCTCTTGGCAGAACGCACTCGGTTCCTTTCGCGTCTCGTCTATCAAACTTATAACGGCTACGTGATGTCTCAATTTCGGAAACTGGAACAAGACATTCGCACAAGCGGCGAGTTGCGATGGAAGCATGTGATGCATTTGCTCAGGCTGTTGCTGTCAGGAATTACAATTCTGCAAGAGCATTCTGTGCCGGTTGAGGTTGGACAATACAAAGATCGATTGTTGACAGTTCGCCACGGGCAAATGTCATGGGATGACGCAAATAAGTGGCGGCTGGAATTACACAAAATCTTCGATAACGCTTTCGAAGAAACAACGTTGCCGGAGCGTCCGGACTACGAATGGGCAAATAGCTTCTTAATTAAAGCTCGACGAGAAATGATATAAGACGCCCGCAGGTTAGGATTCCGGTCCCTGGGTGGCATAATTAAATTCTAGAGTTACGGTCGGAGCCGTCGCGTTTGACCAAGAAGAAACAGTCGAAAAGAAGCGCAAAACAAGGTGCCAAAAAAACGTCAGGTTCAGGCGTCGCACCTACTTTGCAAGAGATACCAGCGATGGAGCCACCGAAAGCCTCGCAGGATGCGCAGGCGTTGTCGGCACCTGAGCCGATCAAGACTGAGCCGGCACCTGACTTGGCGGCTGAGCCGAAGTCTGGCTACCAAACCGGAGTCGTGGCAACCGCTGCTGCAACACCCGACCAGCCTCCAGCGCCAGTACCTCAGCCAGAACATGCATCTAGACCTGCTTCAGAACCCGCAATTGCTCCAGAACCTGCACCTACACCTTCTCCAGAGCCAGCACCTGCGTCCGTCCCGGCGCCTACACCCGCTCCAGAGCCAGCTTCGGTCCAATCGCCTGCGAGCATGCCGTCGCCTTCAATTACCAACGACATTCCAACTCCTCCAGCGATAGCGGCAGCCCAGTCTGCCACACCATCGCAAAAAACGACTTACGACATGGAAGCGATGGAAAACGCTCCACCAGGCGCACCACAAGATCTTGCCACAGTTCCGACTCACACGTCGCCCGCACTCAACCCCCAATCCCTAGGCAGCCTGACCAGAAGCAAGTCAAGCTCGGAAGTTTCACGTGCACTGCCAGGCAAGGAAGAGCCCGGTCCGAAATGGCAGCCTCCAGTGGATTACTTTGGCGCGTCAGCTTCGGCATTTTCTTATTCTTTTTCAGGCAGTCTCAACCGAGATCCAAACGCACTCAAACGCCCAAGCGACGCCCAAGCACCTGCGGCATCGACTCCTGGCAATGCAGCCAGTTTGCCAACCCCGTCAAACCCGCCAACTCCTTCGCCTTTGCCGTCAAACGAGCCTGCGCAGCCAGCTCAGCCACCAGCAGTTTATGAATCGGGCACCGACACAGCCGCTCTGTCACCCAAGATGGCTAAGTTCATCTCCAGTCTTCGCGAACGCGAGATGACTGCATCAGGCGCTTCCTCGCCAGTTCTCCCGCAGATGGAAGCAACATCTGTCGAGATTGCTCCGATTACAACGCCGCAACCACCACAACCACCGCAAGCACAGCCGCCTCAGCCGTCGCCTTCACAGCCACAACCTCCAGTCACACCACCGAAATTTACACCTGTTACGAGCGTAAAACATCCCGAACCGAAAAACGCACCCACTTCAGGACCAGCTCCAGGAGCCCCTGCTGGACCAGTCTCGGCCCAAACATCGCGCGATTTGGCTCCCATCGCAAGAATGCCCGACCAGAAAGGTCCGCGGCCTGAGCCAAAAGCCTTTGACGAAGAATTGCCGCTCGCGCCTAAGTCATCGTCTCAAGTGGCAGAACTCCGCGAATCCATCTTGTCGCAGCGTTCTGACGATCAGCCTGAAGATTGGCACCCTGTGCCTGCAAAGAAACCGCCACGCACGCCCGATCCAAAGCTCTCCGCTGATCTGGACGACTTTAAGAAACCCGAACAACCGGGCAAACAACGCGAATCCGATCGTCATCTGTCACTTGAAGAGATGGCAGCATTGGACCCCGACCTGGCTTTGCCTGCACAAACACCGCAGCAACAGTCGATTAGACGGCTTAAAAGCAAGGCCTCAGGCGGCATTCACGCGGAAATCTACATTCCAATTTACATCGTCTGTCTCGGACTGGGCTGGGTGACAGAGCAATCTGCTGCATCTGGAACGTGCCGAGATACCGGTCAACGCATTGAAAGCGCGTTGCAACTGCTTGCGCCCAAACAACTAGCAGACAATTTCGTCGCGGGTTCAAATGCTTACGATGACCGCGAGAATAAACTGCATCCGTTCAATCCAAATAAACGCCCAAATGTTCCGCAGGCCATTCTCAGCCGCATCCAGGCCTTCTGCTCTGGCCTGTCATCGGCTTTCGGTCGTATTCCCGCAACAATCACGGCTTCATCGGCAACGAATCCTCTGGCAGAGATCATGATTCTGCTTACGTACTCGTCAATTCTGATTCTCTCTTTACTGATCTTCTTCAAATTCAAACGCTCGACAAACTGGAGCATTGCCGATTTCATTCTTTTGCCGATTGGATTGGTCGCAGCGTCAACGATAATAACCGCTGTGCTCATCGCAGTTTTGTCGATGTCAGCATCACTGGCGGCGGGATATCTTCCAAACACCATCATCTTATACACGACCATTGCAGTCGTACTGGCAGTGCTGGATATGGCGCGACGCAGTTTCTTAGGGCGCAAACAAGCAATCGTGCGGGACTAGAAGGCGTCTTACTTCATCATCGACATGGCGAGCATCTGCTGATAGACCTTTGAGTCCATTGTGGCGAGAAACTTGCGCCCGTCTTTTAACTCACAGAGCGCACAAACTTCTTTGCGATTTCCGCCGAGCATCAAGCCCGCCAACATGCCAACTGGTCCGAGAGCCAACGAGCCAGCCAGCCCCCAGCCCAGAGTGCCAGCTACTTTCTTGACGCTCTCTTCGGTCTGCAACGCCAGACTTTTGATTTCGCCCTGCAATTGGATCGTGTCAAAACCACCCCAGAGAGCGCCCATATTGAACTCATAATCCCCTGCATCGATGTCTCCGGCCAACACTTTGACACCCTTGTTATCGAAGATTTTTTCGAGCCTTTGCATGAATTCAACCTCAGAGCAGTGCTGAAATTATACCCGAGGAATCGCCGCTCAATCTGGCTCAAATTGCACCGCATTTGGTGCAAACTGGAAAATCTGTTAGCATTTCGTTAAATCCAACCGACCGTTTGATTTCGAGCACTTTTGGGCAGAACAGCTACATGAAGGCACAGGCAGAAACACCTCGAGTACCAGAAGAAACAGTTTGCGTCCCATGGGAAGTTTTAACTGCATCGGCGGAGCACGCCCTGCAAAATAAGAATTACTCAGAGGCTGAGACGATGGCGCTTTCCGCGCTGGAAGAAGCTGAATCTTTTGATATGAGCGATGGCAGACTGGCGATGACGCTAGAGAGCCTGGCAGAAATCTATTATTTGCAGCAAAAGTACACACTCGCGGCACCGATTTGCCGGCGACTTTTATCGATGTATTCGAAGACTCTGGGCGAAGACCATCTCGATACAGGCATCATTTCCCACAATCTAGCTATGATCTACCACTCGGCTGGCAAGCTGGTTCAAGCAGAACCGCTGTACAAGCAGGCTCTGGCTATCAAGACGAAGGCAATGGGCGCGAAACACCCACAGGTGCTAACCTTGCTCGGTCACTACACCACATTGCTCTATCAAACCAACCGTGGACCTGAAGCAGAAGCATTGCGAGCTTCAGCGATTGCAATCTCGTCTGGTCGCTTCTCGCGGTCGGGACGTTGGGAAGCTATTTAATCTAAACTACGAAACCTTAGACATGCGATCGACTTTGTGGATCGCCATTTCTTCGCGGTAGTTTAGCGCAAGTGCATTCTTCACCTGACGCGCACTTTGGAATCTTGCTTCGGGAATTTTTTGCAACAGCGCAAAAACAATATGCTCGAGCGATTTCGGTAAATTGCGCTCAGGACAAGCTTGAGCGAATCGGGGCGGCAATTCTTGCAAATGTTTGGCGATACATTCCATCGCCGTTGAACCTTCAGCTGCTTGTTTGCCAGTCAACGCCTCGTACATGATGCAACCTAACGAATACAAATCGCTGCGCGCATCAAGCTTGCCACCGCGGCACTGCTCAGGACTCATGTATGCGGGGCTGCCGCAGACTTCGAAACTATCAGTCAATTGAGCCTGGATGCTCGATTGTGGCGGAGGCAAGATTTTCGCCAGACCAAAATCGATCAGCTTCGCAACATCTGGTCCATTGCTGTTTGGCAACAAGACGATGTTGCTTGGCTTGATGTCGCAGTGAATGATGTCTTTGGCATGAGCAGCAATTAGAGCATCACACACTTGATCGAATATATTGAAAAAGCGATGTGGATCGAGAAATCTGTCGCGGCGCAAAATCGACTCGAATGATATGCCTTCAATATGATCCATCACAAGAAAAGACTGCCCTTCTTTCGTGACACCAAAATCCAGTATTTGCACGGTGTTCTGATGAACCAATGCAGAAGCAGCTTTTGCTTCTTCTTGAAATAGTCGAACTACACGCCTATCCGTCGCAAATTGAGGAAGCAAAACTTTGATCGCCACAACGCGGTCTGTATGCAGGTGCAAAGCCTTATAGACACGACCCATCCCGCCCCGTCCAATCTGCGATTGAATTAGATATTTGTCCGCGAAAGTGTCACCGATCGAAAGATTTGCAGGCTGATCGCCTTCGAAACCTGCGTCTCCAAGCTTAGCAGCGACCTGTTGACGCACCTTTTTACCGCTTTGATTTGGGTCATCTGTGAGAAACAGAATTTCGAGAAGTGCTCGCATCCGCCCTCTCAAAACATCGATGGGCAGACCCATTTCGAAGGCAATTTCATCATTGCTCAAACCTTGCTCCACATAACAAAGCAAGTCGAGATTTTCGGCTGTCAAACTTGGTGGTTCATTCGGTTTTTGCTCTGCTTTCACTTGCTGTGTTTTTACAAGGCGCTCAGCAATGCGCGGATCTAGCCACGTTCCGCCCTGATGCACGTTGCGAATCGCGTCAGCTAGCTGTTCGGCGGGAACATCTTTCAAACAATAGCCATCTGCACCAGCACCCATCGAAGCCAAAATATCATCGTCGCCTTCATGTGACGTCAACATAATTATGCGAACAGAGGGTAATTGACTTTTGATTTGAAAGCTCGCCTCAATACCATCGGCACCAGGCAAACCGATATCCATCAAAATGACATCTGGTCTCAACTCGAGAGCTCTTCCCAGAGCCAGATTTCCATCTTCCGCTTCACCGACAATGGAAAAATTATCCATTTTTTCCAGCAAAAGCCGAAGACCTATGCGAATGATCTGATGATCTTCAACGATAAGGATTTTGATGACACTGCCTTCGCCCATGTTATTCGTCTCCATTGGAGAGCTACCCCAGAGAATGTGTTACCAACTTCGGCTTTGTACATAAACTCACTCGTTCACGATTCAGTGCAGTGACATTAGGCATCTGAGGCAAAGTAATCTTAATCGTAGTTCCCTTACTCAATTTGCTATGACAAACTATGTTGCCATTTTGCTCTTCCACAAAGCGTTTGCATAAATCGAGACCGATCCCAAATCCATCAGGTTGATAGCGCCGTGTCTTTTGAAAACTGCGCTCGAAAATCAAATCTACCAATTCTGGTTCGACACCAATTCCGGTATCAGTAACCGACAGAACCGACTTACCGGCTGCGCTCTTACACGAGATCGTCACCGACCCACCTTCAGGCGTAAATTTCACGGCATTGCTCAATAAATTGAGCATTACTTTGCGCATCGCTAGTGGATCGGCGAAAAGCGTGTCACTAGGAGAATAGGACTTGATAAAACGAATCTTCTTCATCGCTGCAGTTGCAGTTAACTCGCGAAGTACGTCAGCAACCAGACGGCCGACATTTACATCAGTCTGCACAAAAGTGTCGAAACCAGTTTCGTAACGGTATAGGTCCAGGACATTGTGAATGGTGTGCAATAGCGTCTGATTGCTGCTGCTTATCTGAGAGAGCAAGTTGCGCACATCATCAGACATCGTGCCCAACTCGATCAGTATGGAAAGAATGCGTTGCGCTCCCATAATTGGAATGCTCAATTTGTGAGCCAACATAGCGATGAAATGTTCTCTCTCTTCAAGCAAGCGCAATTGCATAACAGCGCGGTCGGCTCTGCATCTTTCGATTGAATATTGAATCGCGCGCAGAATCGATTCGGCACTAGGACGTCCTTTCACAAGAAAATCTTGCGCACCATTTTGCACAGATTCTAGAGCCAAATTCTTATCGTCTGAACCGCTCAGAATAACGATCGGTATAGTCTTAGAACACCTTCGAACTTGCAGCAGAGTATCAATCCCATCGCTGTCAGGAAGCCCTAAATTGAGCAGCACGGAGTCGTAGGTACGCGTTGTCAGCTCATTAATGCCGTCAGCCAAACTCATAACCCAGGTGACACTTAAATCTAACAGGTTGGACGAACGTTGATGGAGCAAGTCCAGCACTTGCTTTGCGTCAACACAATCGTTCTCGATCAACAACACTTGGATGGACGTCGTTTGATTCGTCATCAGACACCTTTGGATAGCCTCACTTGTAAAAGTATAAATGCGCAGCCAAAGCCCATCGTCACCTAGCGGAGGGATTTTCGGGCACCACATTTAATGTCGTTTCAAAAACTGCAGCGGCAACGGTCACTCAAAAGATATCAATCTAAAGGGTGATTGCCTGCCAAAGCAATGCGCACGATACCAGAAGAAGCTTGCTGGTAGGGTTCTCCACTGTTGAGGCTACTATCCTCAGCTATTTTGCTCGGCAATAGCTGTGATGTAAGGAATGGTTAGTGGACGTCCCTTGTATGCGCAGTACATCAAATACAGATTTCCCGCCAGGTAAGCAAGCGAAACGAGTCCGCCTGCGAGCCAGGGAATAAAAGCAAGGAAACCGAGAAAAGGAAGCACACCGAGAGTAAATGAAAGCATAGCCAGGACAATGTGAAGTCCGACGAATCCGACGTTGAGCACCAGACTCTGTATCGCATGTTGCCGCAAATATCGGTTGCTTTTTGGCTCAGTCACCAACCAGATAATCGAAAAAATGATATTTGCACCAACGAGAGGAACGTAAGCCAGAGCCGCAGCAATGTTGTTGTCGATATCAAAAAGTTTTGTCTTGACGAGCAGTTCGCTGCTATTCGACGAGCTTCTTGAAGGCAATTCATCCATGTTCCGCTACTCCGCCTTGGTGACAGCCCCCATTGTAATACTTTTGGAACCAGTGTCTTGCAACAATTCTTGGGCCTGCTTGTTTAGCAAAAGACCTGGCTTATTGCTGTGAATTAGCTTAATCATTGCCCTGATCACGGTTTTATCGAACACATTGACATTAGCTTCGGCGCATAATTTATCATCCGCATCCAAAAATCTGAGCAAGATAGTTCGGCCAGGGGAATATTTCGAGACGTTCTTATAAGTTGTTGCTACCTCAAGCTTGCTGAAACTATCGAAGGGTATGATCCAGGCGTCGCTCCCAGCCTGACTGAAGACGACCCGGTCAGTGAAGATATGAATGGTCTGCGAAGATTGCCTGAAGGTTAGTGCGGCAAAGACAGTAAGCCAAAAGATGCCTCCGCACGAAAGCAGAGCTTTATGCGCGGCAAATCCAGCCAGTGCAACGCACAAGCCAAATATGACCATCGCCTTGAATACCCAAAGTACAGAAGAATCTGGTTTGAAGACTTGGACTAGCTGACTCATACCGAAGCAACTCCCTAGCTAATTACAGTTTAAACCAAATGGACAAAAAACAGCAATCGAAGCCGTAGCAGTTTGCCACTGAATGTAGTATCAAAGCGTGGCTCGAGGGACAATTAGTGTAAAGATTCGGTTAGCAGATTCGCTCAATTTCGTTAACGCAGATGAGTTGCTCAAACTTTCAGCAATGCACGCAAACGAGGCAGTAGAGCTGGCGCAACAATGCGACCATTAGTATGTAGTATAATTCCAGACCAAACATCATAGACGAGCCACAACATCTGGCTCTGGAAACTCACAACTTGCAACGACGGGGAAAAAATTATGCAGCACCGGAAGTTAGGAGCATCGGATATCAATGCGTCTGTCATCACATATGGTGCCTGGGCGATCGGTGGAACGATGTGGGGCGGAACAGATGAGAAGGCTTCGATTGAGTCGATTCAGGCATCAATAGATGCAGGCGTCACGACGATCGACACGGCTCCGATTTACGGTTACGGATACAGCGAAGAATTAGTCGCGAAAGCAATCAAAGATCGACGTGACCAGGTGCAAATTCTGACAAAGTTTGGTTTGCGCTGGGACGCCACAGACGGAGAGCACTTCTTTGATCTTGATGAAAAAGGCAAGACGATAAACATCTACAAAAACGCGAGAAAGCAAAGCATCCTCAAAGAGTGTGATGACAGCTTGAGACGTTTGAAAACAGACTACATCGACCTCTATCAGTGTCACTGGCGCGACACGACCACTCCGCTCGAAGAGACAATGGAAGCCTGCGCTCAGCTCTTGAAAGAAGGCAAAGTACGCGCTATCGGCGTGAGCAACTTCACAGCAGCAGACATCGCGAAGTGCAACAGCATCGTACCGATTGCGTCGAATCAACCACCTTACAGCATGGTTCTGCGTGATATCGAGAAAGATGTTTTGCCTTATTGCAGAGACCACGATATTGCAACTGTCGTATACAGCCCGTTGCAGCGTGGGCTTTTGACCGGCAAATTCAAGCCCGATCATAAGTTTGCACAAGGCGACCATCGCGCTTCCACGCCACAATTCCAGCCAGCTTTCATCGAACGAGTGAACAAATTCCTTGAAGAATTGAAACCTATGGCCGAACGACACAGCACAACGCTCGGCAACATAGTATTGAATTGGACGATTCAGCAGCCAGGCATCACAATCGCATTGGTTGGTGCACGTGACGCCGCTCAAGCGATCGAGAACGCCAAAGCAGCTGACGTGCGCCTGAGCAAAGACGAAGTAGCCACAATAAACAAGTTGCTACAACAGCTAGACAAGGTAAGCGCTTAATGGAGCGCCGGCTTCAGACGGCAGGGACCGCCGGTCTATTGACCGGCGTCTCCCTCACCATCAATCAGTAATCTTAGGCAAAACAGCTTTAGCCGCTTTCTCCTGACCAGCAGTATCAGGCGCCGAAAACGTTCCGCACATAAAGATCAACCAATCAGAACCCTTTCGCACGTTCAGTTGAGGTGGGGTAGTGGTTCTGTAGGCAGCATCTCCGAGCCCAGCAACATCAACACCTTTGAACGTTGCTTTACTTTGCTCGAATACGTTCTTTGTCTCTTCTTTCGAAGCAGCATGCCGAATCAACAAACTGACCTGTGACTTGTCGCCACCAGTCAAGGAATACCCCGCATGGCTGACCCATGTTTTACCAACTTCGGTATCAGCTTCGGCATTGCGGCTAGACTCTTTGACGGGTCCGCCCAAGATGCTCTGTCCGAGATCAGGTGTAAAAATTTTGCAAGCGCGGTTTCCAGGATCTGCTGCAGACACACCGAAAGAGGCTGTCGATGCGGTGATAAGTGCAATGAACAGGGGCGCAAATTTATGCATAATCAACTCCTAGTTGAATGTTTGAAACTTAGCTTCCACTTTTAACAACTTCCGGATCTGTCGGCAGATCACTCGACTTCGGATTGATCTTAAAATCCGTTCGCTTCTGAATGTAGGTGCCATCAGCGCCCGAATACTTTTCGATTTTTGATATCACAAAATGTTCGCTCCGGATAAAAGTATCCATCGGACACTTTTCTAAGGTCGGACAAGTTTATACTGACGGTGATGTTTTCTCCCTTAACTTTGGTGAAAAATGAAGTTCAATCCCACAATAGGCGCCCTAATGACATTGCTGCTAGCCTCCCAGGCGGTGAACGCTCAAGCCACACTGCAAATCCCGAAACTCGGCTCGGCAGAACGCACAGCGCTCCTCGATTGTTTAAGAGCAGACAAATCGACTCAGGGATTGAATCAGCTCTGGAAGGTCAAAAAGGTAGTCTTTTTCGATGTGACAAACCGAGTAAAAGGCGGCTGGGCTTACGTTTCAGCCAAGCCTGGCACACTGGACGGCAAGCATAAACAAGACCCAGTCAACGTTGTTCTCCAACAAAATGGTGGTAAATGGAAACTGATCGAATCTGTTTCAGATGAAGTTGGACCAGCTGAAAACCCAGATGCAGCCTTCAAAGAATGGTACACAAAGTTTATCGCCAGCCACAAAAGTTGCCCTGTCGAAATATTCCCCGCTCATTTTTGATAACACCACATATAGTGCCAGAATAGCCACCGCGAGTTGACGAAGAGCGGGACGAGAGATCTGTTTGCGATGATTTAATGTAAGTTGTCTGACGCAATTGGCGATTTATTACCCCAGCCTGTTTAAGTTTCGGCTTCAAGTTGGTAGAACTAATAAGAGGGATTTTTCGTCTTGGGGGGCGAAGTGAGCTTGGCACAGGCGTCGTTAATCGGCTGCACGATTGCAGACCGCTACATCATCGAAGACGAGATTGGAAGCGGCGCGCTTGGCAAGGTTTATCGCGCCCGACACAAGGTGCTCGATCGTTCCGTCGCCGTCAAAGTCTTGTTCGAAGACCTCAAAGGCAATGAGAACAGCTTTCTCAGGTTTCAGCGCGAAGCACAAGCTGCCAGTTCACTAAATCATCCGAACATCGTGACAATCTTCGATTTCGGCTTGCAAGACAACAGCTATCCTTTCCTTGTTATGGATTATCTGCAAGGTGAAAACCTGAAAGATATCATTCAACAGAAAGGCAAACTGCCGCTTTACAGAGCTTTTCCTATCCTCATACAAATCGCTGAGGGATTGTCTCACGCCCACAGCCGAGGCATACTTCACCGCGACATCAAGCCTGACAACGTTATCTTGCTGCAAAGCAACGTCAGCAAAGACATGGTCAAAATCGTCGATTTCGGCATCGCCAAGAAGATCAACGAGCGCAAAAACGAGAAGCTGACTATGGATGGTCAGGTAGTTGGAACGCCCGCATTCATGAGTCCCGAACAGATTCTCAACGCGCACCTCGACGCTCGTTCAGACATATATTCTTTTGGTGTACTAACGTTCAACCTGGTTACCGGCGTCTTGCCAATCATTGGCAGAACACCTGTCGAAACGATGAGCGGGCATGTCAGCAATGAGCCCCTGACGCTTGCTCAAGCCTGTCCTGGCGTGAGTTTTCCTCAAAGCCTGCAAGACATTCTCAAGAAGATGATGAAGAAATATCCAGATGAGCGCTACAGATCTATGGATGACGTTAGAGCCGAGCTTGAATGGATTTCTAAGCCTTTCAAATAGGACAAATGCTCGGCGAGTATCCTATCATTGACCTTCATTGATGGAAGGGCTCTTATTTTGGAACAGTCTAAACCGCAGGCTCCTCGACTCAGGCATATCGAGAGCTTTCTCGTAGTTACCATCTCGGCACTCACGCTTCTCAGCTCGTGCAGTACGGAAGGCAGTGTGGAAGCCAGTGAGAAAAACAGCGCCGCTGCCCGTTATTCGATGAAAACGGTTTCGTATGTGCCAAAATCACACGACGAAGCGCATCTTATGGACATCTACATTCCTGCCAAAGCAACGAAACCGATGCCGGTTATTTTATGGATACATGGCGGAGCCTGGATGTTGGGTTCGAAAGAAGACACGCCGGCGATTTTTTTTATGAAGTCTGGTTTCGCTGTAGCTAGCATGAACTATCGATTCAGCAACGCAGCCATCTATCCGGCTCAACTGGAAGATGCAAAAGCGGCAGTGCGATTTCTGCGCGCCAACGCTGCACAGTATCACTTCGATCCCAAGCGTATAGCAGCCTTCGGTAATTCCGCAGGTGGTCATCTGGCGGCCTTGTTAGGCACTACAGGCGGTGTCAAACCGTTAGAAGGAAATCTGGGCAATCCAACTGAAAGCAGCAAAGTTCAAGCTGTCGTTGACTGGTGCGGCCCTACTGATTTGCTCAACATCGAAGAGCAAGGTGGCATCGACAATCCGCTCAGACCGGCTGATCCCAAGGGTGCGCTGGCTAAGTTGTTGGGCGGAATACCGAGCAAGAAACAAGAGTTAGCAGCTGCGGCTAGCCCAGTCACGTTCGCCAGCAACGATGATCCACCTTTTCTGATCATGCATGGCGACCACGACCCTGTCGTGCCAATTGAGCAGAGCGAGAATCTCTACGCCGTACTCAAGTCCAGTGGAGTGAACGTCGTCTATCACGTGGTGAAAAACGGCAAACACAATTTCTTTACGCCCGAGAACCTGCAAATCGTAGAAAACTTCCTCAAGAAAACACTTCATTAAAGCGGGCAACCTTTTGCTCAGCAGTTGCGTCTGGCATGCAAGTGCTCGAAGAGGAACGTTTTATGAACAATGAGAACAACTCGCAGTGTTCTGCGAATTTCGACCCGCCATGTCAGGAGAGCCTGGAAAACATCAAAAGCGTATCCCAGAGGGCTGATGAATTGCTGCTCGCTGAGAGATTCGCTGAAGCGGAGCAGCTGTATCGCGAGCTCTGCTTGGGGTTAGAGGTATTGCTGGGACCCGCCCATCCTGATGTCGCGGAAGCAAAACACAAACTGGCTGCTGCTCTTGGGGGTCAAGGAAAGACAGCAGAAGCCGTCGCTAACGAGCAAAGTTCACAGATATTGAAAGCGGCGCTTAAGTAGTCTAAGTAGCCTGCCTACTTGCTTTTGCTTAAGTGAATGACTTTGTTAGCTGAGTCAACCGAATACTGAAAGTCGCGGAAGAATGACTGCCCAAGCAGCGGATATGGGGCTACCGACTTGCCACCTATCGCGCAAGGCACGTCTTTCAACTCGAGCGTGCCCAGCCTGAACGTGCCGATTGAACCCATCTGAGCAGATGAACCACCGCCGACACCTGCGACAGCAATCACAGGCGCGTTAGCGGGAGGAAATACGCCTACTTTCGCTGCTTGATCGGAAGTGAAGAAACAGATTCCGGCTCCTGTGTCGAAAATCATTTTGCAAGGAGCGCCGTTCAACTTCGCTTCGACAATAATTTGCGAACTGTTGCCGGTGTACGGAACGTTGTAGACGTATGTGCCGTTAGCGCTCACAGTCGTGGATCCTTCTGGACCGAGAGGCGCCTGTTTAGGTGTCTTGGACGCACCCGCAGACTCAGTCGACGAGCCGGATCCAATGCGCTTAAATCCAATTGTATTGTTTGCGTCGTTGATACTATATTCGAAACCAGAATAGAAATCTCGCCCTAACAGTGCCACCGCCTGCGGTATCTTAGTTGCGCCCACTCTGAAGTTCTTTCTTTCTATGCGTCCAACCTTCAATGTTGTTGGAATCTTCCACATCGGCTGCATTCCGGCTTTTCCCACACCGCCGCTCATTCCATCTGGCGGTCGATCGGGAATGGACATGCCGACAGTTTCCAACATTTGTTCGCTAAAAAAGCTGAAGTCGGCACCAGTGTCGAAGATCATTTTTACAGGGCGTCCATTCAATTCGGCATCAATCAATATGTGCGAGCCCATGCGCGTAAACGGCACCCAGGTCTCGCGCGGCAAGGTTGCCACTTCAGCTGGTCCAGAAAGAGCTCTGGCAGCAGCAGCGGAAAGTTTTGCCGCTTCGCTTTTCGGCTCGTATTTCACAACCAATTCGTACAGCATTTTGGCGCGTTCGAATTCGCGCATCTGCTGTGCTGCTAATGCGGCATAATAAATCAAGTTTATATCTCGGACAGTAGTCTGCATGCAGCGCTTGAAGCTGGCGTTTGCAGCGGGGTAATTGTGCTGCTTGTAGTACGCCACGCCGTCATCGCAGTCTGAGGCAAACGCAGGTAGAACCTGCAAGGATAAGCAACTTGCTAAGGCTAAAAATGAGCGATTCACAGCTTAATTACAAACCCCGTCATATAACTGTTTGATATGTACCCAGACCATAACACATTCACTTAATCAGAGTTTGGAGTGCCTGCTCGGCTCTGCGCAAACCTTGCTCTGCAGCCTTTCCATACCAATGAATCGCCTCATCGATATTCTTTTCTCGACCCTTTCCTGTGTGATAAATCACAGCCAAATCGTATTGCGCACGAGCAGAGCCACATTCGGCTGCCCTTTGGTACCACTTGAACGCCTCATCAAGAGCGTCTTCTTCGTCAAAAATCAAAGCGAGATTGAATTGAGCATCCTCGTCATTCTGCGCTGCAGCCTTCTCAAACCAATGGATTGCTCGCGCCTTGCTGCATTCCACGCCTTGCCCGTTCAAATACATCGTCGCCAAGTTGTGCTGAGCAATTGCAGAACCTTGATTTGCAGCCAATTCATAATATTGCGCTGCCTTTTCTAATGTGCGCTCGACCAAATTTCCCTTTGTCAATTCAAAGGCGAGACGCACTTGCGCCTCGACATCGCCACGATCGGCGGCAGTTGTTAGGTTGTTGATGTCGGCGGAGTTCGTCATGTTTCATGCCAAGAGTATGGATGTTATTCCTTTTATTCCATAATAATTGGTTATTTTGCTTGGATTGGGCGCTCGTTCTTAGTACTCTTAATGAGGTCAGGACCGGGGAGGACCAGCAAAATTTCAGCCAAGTCTGGAACGGTTGCTGGCTTCATATCCATTTTGGGGTGATCAGCGATATGTGCGGACTTATTGCCGTCGCGGGGAGCAGCAACTCAGCGCTCGAAACATTCGCGGGTCTAATGAACTTACAACACCGCGGGCAAGACGGGGCGGGAATTTTAACGGTCGACAGCAAAAAGTCAGGCGGCTTCCATCTTCAAAAAGGAAGTGGTCTCATTGAAAACGTCTTTTCAGAACGCTCGTTCAAGAACCTGACTGGCGCCGCGGCAATCGGACACGCTCGCTACGCCACCATCGGCCGTGACGATCCAAACTTGTTACAGCCGTTTTTGGACTACGAAACTGGTATTGGGCTAGGGCACAACGGCAACATTGTCAATTTCTATTCGCTGCGCGATGAAATTTTGCAGAAGAGTGTTCTGCGTGTGCCGTTGAATTCTGACTCAGCACTGATTCTCAAGCTGATCACAGATAGCATTGGCTCACAGAAAGTCACCACTGACTCAATCTTCAAAGCAATCAAAGTTGCAATGGATAAATTGGTCGGCAGCTATTCTATCGTCTGCCTCACCCGTGGTGGCGACATATTCGGCTTCAGAGACCCCAACGGTATTAGACCGCTCGTGTTCGGCAACAAGACAACGGCCGAAGGCGATAAAGTCTGGGCGATCGCCAGTGAAACAATCGCTCTCAACTTTTTAGAATACGAAAATATCGAAGAAGTAAAACCAGGCGAAGCTATCTACATCTCGGCGGGTGGAAAAGTAACTCGCCAGATGATCAAGCCGGATTCCTACTCTCCATGCATGTTTGAGTGGGTATATTTTGCGCGAGTAGAAAGTGAATTTGGCAATCAATCAGTCTACGAAGCTCGCTTCAGATTAGGATTGATTCTTGCAGAACGAATCAAATCGCTCGGCATCGAGGCAGATATCGTAGTGCCGGTGCCGGAAACATCACGCGTGGCAGCTGTCGCTCTGGCGGAAGGATTGCAACTTCCGTTCCGCGAATTGCTGATCAAAAATCGGTACATCAACCGCACATTTATTTTGGACGGGCAACAATCGAGACAGGAAGCCATTCGCCGCAAACTGTTTCCAATCGCCGCCGAATTCAAAGACAAACGTTGCATCATAGTTGACGATTCGATCGTGCGCGGCAATACGGCAAAACAGATCGTCAGATTGATCAAACAAGCCGGTGCCAAAGAAGTTACACTGGTCTCCTCTTGCCCGCCAATCAGCAACCCTTGCTACTACGGCATCGACTTTCCAAGCGCGGCTGAACTGGTTGCTCACAACAAAACCGAAGAGGAAGTTGCAGCCGATCTCGGTTGCGACCGCATCGTTTTTCAAACCGTGCAAGGGTTGAAAGACGCGCTCGAACAAGCATCGCTTTGTACTGGCTGTCTAACAGACACCTATCCGACCGACATTGATTCTGGTCGAGAGTTCGAAACAAGACGACTACAAGACCGAAATGATGACCGAGCCCTTGCTCCGGCAAAACATTCATCTTGTTGAACCGGCAGGGATAAGGAGAACCGCGTGAACCTAACTAAACCAGACTCACTACAATTAGCCTACGAGGGCTCGGTGAAGCGGGTTTACAGCTCTCGGGAGCAAGCAGAAACACTCTGGTTCGAATTTACGGATGATTATTCAGTCTTTGACTGGGGCAAGATGCCTGACACAATAGCGCATAAGGGACGAGCACTGGCGCTTATGGGCGCCTATTTTTTCGAGCGCTTAGCAAAAAAAGAATTTTGGCAAAAGCTATCGTCATCACCATACTTGAAGAGCTTCGATCAGAGCTGGTTACAGGAACGCTACAATCATGCTGTTTTCCAGAACCTGATCAAGGGTGGCGTGCCTACGCATTTCAAATCGCTAGCTCAGGCATCATCGCCTGTGACTGACTACAAAGCGGCAGCGGCGCATCAAGAACCAGTCTTGATGGAAGTTCTCAAAGCCGACGTATTCAGACCAGAACCACGCAACATCACCGGCAATACCATTTATTTCTACAGCAATGACCTGACCGCTTCCCGCCGCTTGATTCCGCTGGAAATTGTTTTTCGGTTCGGCATGCCTGCTGGCAGCTCACTGATCGAGCGTCTGGACAGAGATCCTAGCTACGTTCACACTTTGGGATTGAAAGAGCATCCAAAACCAAACGCATTCTTTCCGCATCCGGTAATCGAACTCTATACAAAACTCGAACCAAAGGACAGACTGCTCTCTTACCAGGAAGCCGCTCTCATGGCTGGTTTGGACAGTAAGACATTCGAAGATATGATCGAACTTGCAGCTGACATTGCTTTAGGTCTATTCGTTATATTTGCCGAGCGTTCCATTGAATTGTGGGACGGAAAAGTGGAGATGATTCTGGCAGACGGAGTGCCAGTTTTAGCTGACAGCATCGGACCTGACGAACTAAGGCTAATTCACAAAGGCTGTCACCTGTCAAAAGAAATGATCAGACAGATTTATCGCGGCAGTGTTTGGGAAACAGCGATAAAAGATGCTCAGACGAGAGCAAAGATTCTTCCGAACAAAGGCTGGAAGCACATCTGCAAAGAAGACCTGGGCGCGCAACCCGAGCCGCTTGCGCCGGCAGACAAGAAGATTGTGGACAGCCTTTACGGCGTCATTGCTAACCATGTGATAGGCGAAGAAGTATTTGCCAATCATCCATCACTGGATGAATACGTCACCTCCATGCCGACAAAAGTAGTTTCAACAGAGCAGGCTTCGGCTGGCTCCAGGAAGGGCTAATTTACATGTTGCCTGAATATCCTCTCAAGATTTTGGTGATAGGAAGCGGCGGTCGAGAGCACGCTCTGTGCTGGAAGATCGCTCAAAGCGATCGCGTCGAGAAAGTCTTCTGCGCTCCTGGCAATGGTGGCACAGCCAGAGAAGCTAAATGCGAAAACGTTCCGATTGCCGTGATGGATTTTCCAGCAATCGAAAAATTCGCCATCGAGAACAAAGTCGATCTTGTCGTGGTTGGACCAGACAATCCGCTTGCGGAGGGCATTGTCGACAGCCTGGAGAAGGCGAAACTGAGAGTCTTTGGACCCACCAGAGAGCAAGCAAAGTTGGAATGGAGCAAAGCTCACTCTAAGCGATTCATGGACCGCTTAGGATTGCCGACTGCTCGCTATGTGGTTTGCAATTCTCACGAAGAAGCCAAATCGGCAGTCGCTCAAAACCCCTGGGCGCAAGTTGTAAAAGTAGATGGATTGGCGCTCGGCAAGGGCGTTTTCGTTTGCGACAACGAAACTGAAGTGCTTGCCGCACTCGAACAAATTTTTGGTGCAAAAACTTTCGGCAGCGCTGGTGAAACCGTTGTTCTCGAAGAAAAAATCGTCGGAGAAGAACTTTCACTCTTGATGCTGAGCGATGGAAAACACCTCGTGCAGATGGCACCATGCCAGGATCACAAGCGTCGTTTCGACGGAGATAAGGGGCCAAATACGGGTGGCATGGGTGCGTATTCACCAGTCGAACTCTACGACCGCTACAAATCCCAAATCGAATCAAAGATCGTCGAACCACTACAGAAAGCCCTCTCATCAGGTGCTCTTACGTTCAAAGGCGTGCTTTACGCGGGCATTATCGTCTCAGAATCTGGACCAGAGTTGCTAGAATTCAACGCTCGATTTGGCGACCCAGAAACTCAAGCGATGATGCCGCGCCTCAAATCAGACCTGCTGGAAGCGCTCTGGGCGTGCACAAGTGGAGAATTAGACCAGATCAAAATGGAATGGTCGTCTAACAGCAGTTGCTGCGTAGTTGCAGTGGCCGAACAATACCCGACTTCATCGTCTAAGGGTGAAGAGGTTACATCAGCCGACCATCCAAACACGGTCCTCTATCAGGCCGGCACCAAAGTTGTCGAGGGCAAAGTCGTCACCGATGGTGGCAGAGTTCTAGCTGTAGTTGCCACCGCACCATCGATGGAAGAAGCCGCGAAAACTTGCTACACGGCACTCGAAAAGGTGTCGTTCAAAGGCATGGATTACCGCAAAGACATCGCGAGGAGAGCATTTAAGCAATGTCTATCCAGCTAGCAATCTTCGTCTCCGGGCGAGGTTCGAACATGGAAGCGATTCTGAAATCCATTCAAGATGGCGAACTAGACGCATCGGTTGAGCTGGTCTTTTCAAACGATCCACATGCGAAAGCTCTGGAAACAGCAAAACAATTCGGTATCAAAACAGCCTCGATTGCGAACACAGGACTGACACGCTCCGAACACGAAAATAAAGTGAGAGAGCTGCTTGAGACCGTCAGCTTCGACTACATAGTTCTGGCTGGGTACATGCGAATCCTCTCTGCCAAGTTCCTCAGTCACTTCAGAGATCCGCGCGGATTCTTCCGTGTGATCAACATTCATCCGTCACTGCTGCCAGCCTTTCCAGGAAAGTGCGCTTACGAGGACGCTTTCAGCTACGGTGTAAAAGTTTCAGGAATCACGGTGCATCTCGTCGACGAGCAAGTTGACCACGGTGCCATACTGGCCCAACAATCTTTTCCACGCCTCGCTGACGATACGCTCGAAACATTCAAGGCGCGCGGTCTGGCAGTGGAACACGCACTGTATCCTGCAGTGCTCAGAGAAATTTCTAACAACGGCATTAAGTTGGATAACCTAACAAGGGAGTCGATTGAGACATGAGTCAGATGCACGGAACCTCCCAGACGGCACAAAACCCATCGCGTCCAGAGACGACGTTGCAGTGGTGCTTGTCAGTCATTCCGAAGACTGACTATTCGGCATTCCCGTTGTACTGGATCCGCATCCCCGAGCGCTATAAAAATCAACAAGACGAGCTTTCAAATGCACTGCGCGAAGTTCTAATCGACCCGTTGCAAGAAGAGTTGTGGATCGCTCAACCAGAAGAGAGAGCGACCTGGATCGAGCAATGGAGCAGACGAGGATACAGATGGTGGGCTGAAAAACAATTCCTGCCAGGCGTCACCGATAACCTCGCGCATACAGTACAGGAAGCTCTGGAACTGAAAAATTTTCCAGGCATAACGGTATCTTCAGGAGCCGGTTTCATTTTTCGCGATCGCTTGATGAGCGCTGAAGATGCGGCAAACCTGCGCAAAACTTTGACGATGCACAAGATTTACAGCGACTCTGAGTCAGTTGAAAGAACCAGTCGCTACACGATCTATCACCCACTGGCGGATCAGTTCAAGGTGCACGATCTCTCAGCAGATTGCACAGGCGAACTGCTCACGTATCCATCAATTCATCTGCCTGAACCACCGCAGACGGTGCCGGTCAACCTGGAACTCGATGATGCCGGGCTGGAAGCGTTGAGTAAGGATCGACTGCTAGCGTTGACATTGAACGAAATGCGCACGATTCGAAACTACTTCCGCCAGAAACAAGTGCAGCAATTTAGAAGCAACCAGGGGCTGCCGACGAGCCCGACTGATGTCGAACTGGAAATTCTCGCTCAAACGTGGTCGGAACACTGCAAACACAAAATCTTCAACGCGACGATTTCACACATAGATTTCAGCTCTGGCAGCAGGAATAAAGTGGTGGTCAAAAGTCTCTATAAGACTTACATCCAGGGACCAACCAAAGAACTGATGGCGACTCGCAAAGATTTGTTGTCGGTCTTCAAAGACAACAGCGGCGTGGTCAAATGGAACGACGATTTTGCCGTCTGCTTTAAAGTAGAAACACACAACTCGCCTTCGGCGCTCGAGCCTTATGGTGGAGCGTTGACGGGTATCCTCGGTGTGAACAGAGACATTCTCGGCACCGGTCTTGGTGCCAAGCCGATTTTCAATACAGACGTTTTCTGCTTCGCTTTTCCTTCTGCAGATTTGCCTACACGTCCAAAACTTCTGCCCGCCAAAGCGATTATGGATGGCGTCCGCAAAGGCGTTGAAGATGGCGGCAACAAGAGCGGCATTCCAACAGTGAACGGCGCCATATTTTTCCATCCCGGCTACCGTGCCAAACCACTAGTATTCTGCGGCACAGGCGGGATTCTTCCTCTCGATGTGCACGGCAAGTGTGGATACGAGAAACACACTAAAGTTGGCGACACGATCGTCATGGTCGGTGGTCGCGTCGGCAAAGATGGCATTCACGGTGCCACCTTCTCATCAGAATCACTGCACGAAGGCTCGCCTATGTCGGCTGTTCAAATCGGCGATCCGTTCACACAGAAACGAGTTCTCGACTTTATCGTTGAAGCTCGCGACCAGGGATTGATCACTGGCATAACCGACAACGGTGCCGGCGGACTTTCATCATCTGTTGGTGAGATGGCACAAATAACGCACGGTGCCAGCATAGAACTCGATAAAATCCCAACGAAATATCCGGGACTGGCTGATTGGGAAGTTGTCGTATCCGAGTCGCAAGAGCGCATGACGCTGTCTACAACATCTATGGATAAGTTGCAGATTCTCGCCGAAAAGCATCACGTTGAAGCAACCGCTATCGGTACCTTCCACAACAAAGGTTATTTCGAAGTCACTAGAGCAGGCAAAGTAGTGGCCTTGCTAGACCTGGATTTCTTGCATGACGGACTGCCACCACTTGAACTGGAAGCAGAGTGGAAACCTTCACAAATCACGATGACATCAGGTTCGGTGCCGGCAGATTTAAGCAAGTTCCTGCTTCGCTTGCTCGCGCATCCAAACATCTCCAGCCGAGAACACGTGATTCGGCAATATGACCACGAAGTTCAAGGCATGAGTGTAATCAAGCCATTGATGGGAGAACGTCAGCAAGCTCCCTGCGATGCGGCTGTGATCATTCCTATCTATGGCGACAATACGGGACTGGCTATTTCCAATGGACTCGCCCCCCGTCTCAGTCACCACGATGCGCACTTGATGGCAGTCTGCGCAGTAGACGAAGCGATTCGCAACATGGTCTGCGTTGGAGCAGACCCAGACACAGTCACTTTGCTGGATAACTTCTGCTGGCCAGACCCGGTGCATGGTCCGAAAAACAGTCAGGGCAAGGCTATGTTGGCACTGCTAGTGCGCGCTTGCCAGGGCTTAGCCGAAGCAGTTCTTGCATACAAAGCGCCTTTGATTTCTGGCAAAGACAGTATGAAGAACGACTTTGATGACGGTGTCGTCAGACTCTCGATTCCGCCAACACTGTTAATCTCGGGCATGGCTCGCGTTCCTGATGTGAGCAAATGCGTGTCGATGGAATTCAAACAACCAGGCGACCTGATCTATCTAATCAAGGCTGGTAAACCAGGTTTAGCCGGCAGTCATTACGAAGAGATGCTCGGCTGGCAATCAGCATTGATACCTCAGTTGGATCTACTAAAAGCGGCACAGATTTACCGCCAGTTTTACAAGGCGATTGAAAAAGGACTGATCAACTCTGCGCACGACCTCTCTGAAGGTGGGCTAGGCGTGGCAATCTCAGAGTGCATCATCGGAAGCGGCAAAGGGGCAAAAATCGACCTCACTCACGTCGTCGAACTGGAAAAGAAGAATGCCGACAGCTCACCATTTCCATTCAGCACAGACAAAGTGCTCAGCCGCATCGACACCATACTCTTCGCGGAAGGTCCTGCGCGGCTCCTGGTCAGCATTGACCCATCACAAAAAACGGAATGGGAATCGTTGTGGGCAGACTTCGAGTGCAACGAAATCGGAGTGGTATCAGACAAAAATCGATTAACGATCTGGGAAGGCGAGACCACTGTTATCGACGTAGCCCTGATGGATCTGGAACGAGCCTGGCGAACGGCTTTACCTTTTGATTAGCGAGGAGGACTGGTGCACAAACCTGAGGCAATTGTTCTATGCGGCGACGGTATCAACTGTGATGCCGAAACTGGTTGGGCGCTAAATCTGGCGGGCTTCGAGCCAAAGCCCATGCACGTATCAGACCTGCTCAACAACTCAGGAGTGCTAGAAGCTGCGCAGATGCTGGTTATTCCGGGCGGCTTCTCATACGGTGACGAAATCGCGAGCGGAAAAATTTTGGCGATCAAGTTGAAAGAACGATTGCGCGACGCCCTCTACAACTACATTGAAAACGGCAAGTTGGTGCTCGGAATCTGCAATGGATTCCAGGTTCTGGTGCAGCTCGGGCTGCTTCCATTCTCTGGCGAGAACGATCCGCGCATCGTCAGTCTCGTGCGCAACACACAATTAAAGTTCATCAACAGATGGGTGCGTCTGCAAGTTTTTCCTGATGTGAACAGCAGATTTTTCACCTCGCTTAGAGAAATAGAGTTGCCAATCCGTCACGGCGAAGGGCGTCTAGCGCTCGAATTGCTTGAAGACGGCGCGAAAGAATCAACTGAACAGACCGTAAAACGTCTGGCACCACTCCGCTATACAGAAGAAGTGAACGGCAGCTTCGACAGAATCGCGGCGCTGACAAATCCTGCCGGCAACGTGCTTGGACTGATGCCTCATCCAGAAGCGTTTGTTCGCTGGACGCAAAATCCATCATGGACGCATCGGCAAGTTGCGATAAAACGTTTCGAGCGAACCAATTCAATTGCCGAAATCCCGCATGGTTTAGCCATTTTTTCCAACGCGGCAGCATCGCTGAATTGATTAGAGGAGAGCAGATGGAAAACACATACGCAGCAGCTGGAGTAGATGTCTTGAAGGCAGAAGCCTTCGTCGGACGTTTGAAAAAGCTCTCTCGTCGACCAGGGCACGAAAAGCTCTGGGCTGGCGCTGGCGGCTATGCGTCGGTGGTGCCCATTTCTGACTCACAAGCAGTGGCACTGACCACCGACGGTGTCGGCACCAAGTTGCTTCTGGCCAGCGAGTTGGACAAACTGGACACTATCGGCATCGATCTAGTCGCAATGTGCGCAAACGACTTGATTTGCGTGGGCGCCAAACCACTCTCGTTTTTGGACTATTACGCCACCTCGAAGTTGGTCGATAATTACGCCGACGACATCATCAAAGGAATCGCAGAAGGCTGCGACCAAGCAGGAATGCTTCTGGTCGGCGGAGAAACCGCTGAAGTGCCTGATTTGTATCAAGACAAGCACTTCGATCTCGCCGGATTTTCGATGGGGCTGGTAAGCAAAACGGAACTCATTACCGGTGACGATATCGCACCTGGCGATGCAATCGTCGGTGTGGCATCGAGCGGAGTTCACTCAAATGGATTTTCACTGGCTCGCAAGGTCGTGCCGAAAAGCAAGTGGGAAGCCTTGCTCACACCTACTCTAATTTACGTAAAACCAGTGGTTGAACTGTTCGGCAAGCCTGAGGTCAAGCTCAAAGGTATCGTTCACATCACAGGCGGTGGCTGGCGCAATCTCTTCCGCCTCAAAGACGGCGTTGGTTTTTCAATCGACAAACCGCTGCCCGAGCCTGAAGTTTACGCCGAATTGAGAAAGCACGTCGCACAAGAAGAACTATTTAAAACATTCAACATGGGAATGGGACTGGCAGTGATCGTCAACAAAGCGCACGCTGCCAGCGTTATCGAGACCTTTACGAAACACAACTTTCAAGCACAGCTTGTTGGACAAGTCACCGATCAAGGTGACAAGCTTAGTGTCGAATGCAACGGCACTAAGTTCGCAATTGCGAACTAAAGAAAACTCACTCAGGAGACGACGATGCGAACAATATTAGTAAGTGTCTGGGATAAGACAGGCTTAGAACACTTCCTCAAAGGCGTTCAAGAATATGGCGAAGTGAGGCTGATCGGCACACGAAGCACGTCTAAGTTTTTAGAAGAGAAGGGCTTCAAGTGCGAAGCCGTCGAAGAGCTGACGAAATTTCCAGAGATTCTCGATGGCAGAGTAAAAACGTTGCATCCAAAAGTATTTGCTGGAATTCTCTCTCGACCATCGAAGGAAGACCGCGCCAGCTTGACTGAACATGGCATTAGCGAAATCGATATCGTCATCGTCAATCTCTATCCGTTCGAAGAAAAGTTGAAACAGAATTTGACCGAGCCTGAGATGATCGAAAACATCGACATCGGCGGAGTCAGCCTGTTGAGAGCCGCAGCGAAGAACTACACGCGTGTCACAGTCGCTTGTAATCCAGATCAGTACGAAGACATTTTGCAAGAGATGGCAGCCGAAAAGGGCGAGTTGAGCCACACATTCAGAAGACAGTTAGCCCAGCAAACGTTCCAACACACTTCCGAATACGACACTCTGATTGCCAATTACTTTGCCTCCAGCCAGGGTAGTGCTGATTCGATTGCAGCAACCGCAGCTGGTGCAGGTGGCGATCTGCCGCAAGCATTGGATATCAAACTGGCTCAATTCCAGGAACTGAGATATGGTGAGAACCCGCACCAGGCTGCGGTTTGGTACTCAGACGGTCGCTTCTCGGGAACGACAGAAACCAAAGATTCTTTCCCTCCGTTCGAGCAGTTGCAAGGCAAAGAACTTTCATCAAACAACATCACCGACACATACTGTTTAGTTCGCATCTTGCGTGACATCGGTTCACCGGCTGCTTGCATCATCAAACACAATAACCCTTGCGGAGTGGCTGTCGGCAAAGATTTGCTCGATGCATACCAGAAAGCTTACGATACCGATCCGATGGCAGCGTTTGGTGGCATCTTCGGATTCACTGAGAAGGTGACCGCCGAACTGGCTGAAAAGATCACGCAAGGATTTGTCGAAATCGTTGCAGCGCCTGACTTTGATGAAGCGGCTCTGAAAGTGTTCAAAGCAAAGAAGAATGTTCGCGTTCTGAAACTTCGCTCTTCACTTTTGCTGCCGACCGAAACAACTTCGTGGCACTTGCGAGATCTGCAAGACTTCGGTTGGATCATCGAAAAGGACGTCGAACCACCAGTTCAACTGGCTCAATTCCAATGTGTCAGCGGCGGCAAACTGCAGAACGAGCACATCGTCGACGCAGCGTTCGGATGGGCAGTCGTGAAGCACCTGACCAGCAATGCTATCTTCGTCGTCAAAGACGGACAATCACTGGGATTTGGTATCGGTCAAACGAGCAGAATCTCAAGCGTCAATATCGCGCTTAATCAAGCTGGTGAAAAGGCAAGAGGGGCAATCATGGCGAGCGATGCTTTTTTCCCTGCTACAGACAACATCGATGCTGCTGCCAAAGCAGGCATCAGCGTCATCGTTCAGCCTGGTGGAAGCGTCAAGGACAAAGACGTGATCGCTGCCTGCGAAGCAGCTGGTATCACGATGTTGTTCACAGGACAACGTTGCTTCAAGCACTAATAATTACGCAGCAGGATAAAACGGGAGACCGATATGAATAAACCGGTAGTCGGAATCGTGATGGGCAGCGAAACTGACTATGAAACGTTGCAGTTTGCAGAAGAAATTCTGAGCAGCTTTTCTGTGCCTTACGAGATCTCAATCACGAGTGCGCACCGCACGCCACAAGTCATGTATGAGTACGCGACGACGGCGGTATCGCGCGGTTTGAAAGTAATCATCGCGGCAGCCGGAGGGGCAGCGCACCTTCCTGGTATGGTATCCGCACTGACGACACTGCCTGTGCTTGGCGTGCCGATACAATCAAAAGCGTTGAGTGGATTAGACAGCCTGCTCTCGATTGTACAAATGCCTGCCGGCATTCCCACAGCAACATTTGCCATCGGTACCAGCGGCGCCACCAACGCCGCTTTGTTCGCTGTGCAGATATTAGCAGTCGAGGATAAAGCACTAGGCGGCAAGCTCGAAGTCTATCGCAAACAGAGGGCTGATGCGGCTCTTGCCGGCAACTCGAAAGTGCAAGCCAGACTGACAAAAGGTGCTGATTTCAAATGAAGCACATCGGTGTGCTCGGCGGCGGGCAACTAGGAATGTTGCTCACTGAAAGTATCTATCGGCACGGCGGTACCGTATCGATTTACGACCCTGACACACTCGCACCGGCGAGCAAGATGGTTAGCGCCGGACATCACTTCACCAAGAAGTGGACTGACATTCAGGCGCTCGGCGAATTCTTCTCAGGTGTGGATGCCACCACATACGAGTTTGAGAATGTCGAAAGCACAGAGCTCTATCAATTCGAAAAAATAAAACCGATTCATCCCAGCGTCAGTGTCCTATACACGACACAGGATCGTGCACGGGAAAAAAGTTTTTTACGAGAGAACAAGCTTCCTCATGCCACATTTCGCTCGATAACGGACTTGAGCACGCTATCCAAAACCGTGTCGGAGTTTGGATATCCATGCATTTTGAAGAGCTGCCGAGGTGGCTACGATGGCAAAGGTCAGTTCTTTTTAGCCGACGAGAAAGATCTCAACAACGCCCTTGCTGCTTTGAAGAATATAAAAGGTGACTACTTCGGCGTGCTCGAAGAAGTACTGAACATCGAACTCGAAGTCAGTTGCATCGTGGCGCGCTCGCCGCAAGGACAAGAAGTTATTTTTCCTGTCTTCGAAAACATCCACAAGAATCAGATCTTGGACTTCACAATTTTTCCTGCTCGTATTCCCGCAGCGGTAGAAACCAAAGTTCGTGAAATCGCTCTGGATGCGGCACGAAAACTGGGTGTCTTCGGATTGCTGACGACCGAATTTTTCATCACGAAAACAAAGGCGCGTCATGCACAAGGCGCAGAATGCGACGACTGGCAAATCTACATCAACGAGTTCGCACCACGCCCGCATAATTCAGGACACGTGACCAGAATTGCTTGCACACTCAGTCAGTTTGATGCCCTGGCGCGAGTAATGCTCGACATTCCATTGAGCGAACCGAAAATCATTGCGCCCGGAACATTCTGCATGGGTAATTTGCTTGGCGATGTCTGGTTGGCGCAGGGACGCAACGACTTAAATTTGTCAACCATGGCAAATCATCCTAACGTCATCGATGTCGTCCTCTATGGCAAGCACGAGGCTCGTGCAGGAAGAAAAATGGGACACTTCGTCACCTACGCAGAAAACGCTGATTCGGCATTGCATTCAGCCAAAGAATTTCGCAAAAGCCTAATCGAGTTTAGCGGCAAGTTGTAATCTAAGAGTCATTCTTCCGTCGCGAAAACCGTTCTCTCCTCTGCTGCCAGAGTGTGTAGTCTGGTTTTCTCCGGCGTTCCATAACGAGACCGCCGACAGAAAAAATGCCGGCAGCAGTAGCGGTGATATAAAGCCTCACCTTTTGGCATCCGCCCGGTACAGGTCCGAACGGACTAGCGTTCATCACGGCTTCAATGACCGCTTTTTCACTTTTCCTATTGATTAAGAGTCCCGCGGTTGTGAGTCTGGGGGCTACAGTTAGCGTTCCCAGCTGATCTAATTCCAGAGAAATCTTTGCGCATGAATGGGCCGATTTAAACTGAATCTGAGCAAGCAGCCCGGTTTCCACCGTTGCCAAAACTGTTTCAAAATATGATCTTAGAAATTCCGGCTCAGCCTGAATCCGTTCTATTCTCGCGCAGGTCAGAATTGGCTCGGGCTCATCAAAAGCAATTTCAATTCTTAGCGGTCCATGGCAATTACTTGGTAGCCCTCCGAATGGTGAACAATTCTGCACGCTTTTCAATATCGCCCAGTCAGGCGGCTTGAGACAATATTTGATCCGAAAATCCGAACAGAAACCGTCGCTGTACAAAGTGAACCCCAATTTAGCGGAGCGCGCAGTTGCACCGGTTTTTTTGAAGCGTGTTGCTCGATCCGAATTAATAGTTACGATTTGCATGGTGTGCAGGCAGTTCATCACGCTGTCCATTACTGACTTCATGTAGTCATAGAGGCAAGGTTCATGGACGATGATTTTGTAGTCAGACATCACGTTATCCTGCGACTTCAAATATCATCCCATATTAAGCGGTTGGCAACTCGGCAGGCGCGTTGCGCGACATTTCTGATTTGCAGTCGAGACCGCACCACGCCAGCATAGTTGGAAAGACGTGCTCCAGACGTAACGACCTGGTGACAATCCTTCGATATCTTGTGAAAAACAAGGTCGGTGGAGGTTGCACAATTGAGAGATACAAGCAACGGTGTCGCCGCGAGCGCCTACGACATGGCGCTTGCCGGAGGTAGCTTCGGAGGATTCGACGCAACTGCCTACAGCCCGAGCGATGCGACGAACCTGGCGAGCCAGGCAAAGTCACACTTATCCGCAGAAGCATTTTCACCACAATCGAAGTTACCCGAACAAACCCATAACTATCTGGGCGTGGCCGCCGACATTACAAACGGCATTGTGAACGAAGTACTCAATCACCCTGGGCAGATTGCACAAACTGTTGCCGAGTCAGCAATGGCAGGGTACGCGTTCAGATTGGCACCACCAGTGGTTCGAAGCGCAGCGCTGACTTTAGGCGCAGTCTATGCAGGATATCAGTTCTACCAGAAAGCCCCAGGCTGGGTGAACGACGCATCGACCGTTGTAAACGCACAGTCCTACTCAGCCGACCAAGTAGCGAAAGCGCATGTTGGACTCGAGAAGCTTGGCGGAGGCGCAGTTCATCTAGCAGCCGGTGGTGTTGCATTTAGTGGAGGTATGTACGCACCAGAATTGTACAGTTCTGTGAAAGGAGCTTATTCCGGGCTGCGCTCCGGAACGCTCAGCTCCGAAGAAGTGCTTGCTTCGATGAAGAAGCAGTTCGAGAAAGAGGCGAAAGCGGTCAAATGGGACGAGAATCCAGCATGGATGAAACCCAAAGAAACGATCTTGTCGCGAGAAGAAACCTCCAAGCTATTTGAATCGCTAGCCACCAAAGGCAGTGACTACACATTTGTCAAAAAGCCCTACACCGTCACAATCCGCGATGGTGTGCCGAACGAGATCGTTATGGATATTCAAAACAAGCCTCAAGTAGTAGAGGCTGGTAAAAAAGTCGTGCAGCGGATAATGCCTGATGGAGCGAAAGACACCTATCCAATCGACCACGAGACTTTCTTGGCTCGATGGAACCCGACAGGCAATCCTGGTGAATATGCACCCAAACCCATACCGACCAAGATGGTACTTCTAGACCGCGATGTGCAAATTGCCGGTCACGCAGGACCGCAATTGGGTAATGCAAAAGACATGCTTGCTACCGACGGATCGAAGTTCTGGACAGTACAAAAGTCCCCGTTGTTGGACACTTATGTGGGCGTAGATGAGAAGTCTCAGGCGCTGCTGGCTGCTCTTGCTAAAAAAGCCTGAAAGCTCACAATGTCTCCAGTCTTCGGCTCAATGAAGACTACCTTTGAGACGTGCATTTAGCTTGCCAGCGACAGCTTCTTCACGATGTCCGTTAATTGTCCGGGTGACGTCAGCTCTAGATCCGGCAGCACGCCTTTGGTTGGCATCGCGCGATACCACTTCGCCTGGCTGCCGAACATGCCTAAACGCTGAGCATTGGCGACGTCTTCAACAACGTGGTCACCGGTCATAGCGATTGTCTGAGGCTTCACTCCGAGGTTTTCCAGAATGAGCGGATAGCCGCTGCCTGTTGTCTTAGCGCCTGCAGGAAGAGCGATAATCTTGGCGGTAGTCGTTTCCTGCGTGAGCATTCCACTTCGTGCTGAGTCCTCGAACGCATTCAATCCGCTCGTGTAGATGTTGTCCACTTTATCGATCAAGCCAGCGCCAGTCAGTTTCTCCAGCGCGCGTGCTGGTGAACCTGCGGTGAATACATGCACTGACTTGCCTTGATCACGCAGATATGTGAGCAATTCGGTGGTTTCAGGATTAGCCTTCAAAGCGTCATAGAATGCCGCATGCGAGTTTCTGGAGACTTCGGCAAAGCGCTCGTTCAGATCGACGCCAGGAAATTTCGCTTGCAGGGGTCTGATTTCATCGAGTCTGTTCCAAAAATATGGGCTCTTTAGCCGTTTTGTCGTGTCAGCCAGAGCGTCACCGATGAACTCTCGGGACAGACCTGTGTGACGAACCAGGTCGTCGGTCATGGTCGACTGCAATGCCGCCAGCGCTTTGTCGTGGTCGACAAGCGTACGGTCCATATCAAACACATAGTGGTCAACTGACTTCAGACGACCGAGAACGCTTGGAGAGACTTCGGAGCCGATAGCACCGGCTTCGGCTACGGCAGCAGCGGACTCGCCGCCCTTGAGCAGACGGGTGAAAGCTCCCAGCCCGGATCCGTGCGAAGCAATGATGACTGCTCCGGCGGCGGCAACAACGCCTACGCCAGCAATTTCCTTCCAATGGTCCTTAACGAAATCGATGGCAGGTTTGGCATAGGCGTCCCGAGCTGCATCGCCAGCCCAGTTGGATACGGTCTGCTGGTGTTCGGGGTTGAAACTCTCAAGGGTCAGGGCCATAGTCACCTCTGACTAGAGAATAGGGGTCCCCGAGCACGGTGCATATGGTGATTCCCGCAAACCCATGTGACGTACCGGGCGTAACGGCAGATGGCGGTACGGCAAGGGGTGTGATTGTTCAGGGCGCATACGCGCCGGAATTCGTTAGTTGATTGCTTAGCCGTTTTCGATTCGAGAATTAGTGCGGCGGAATCATAGTTGGACATTCTTTGGACTTGCTGCAAGCATCTGCATGGCTCGATCCAAAGTCGGCGCCAAATTCTTCAGCCGGAATAAATACTCTTTCGCGCTCGTATGCTGCAGCTTCGGAGTTTGTCCAACCATCGTAAGGAAAATCAGCACTCTTGTGGCGACGATACCAGATGTAGACGCCGTCTGTTTTCCAGACCACCACTACTGGTAGTGGCATACCGTCTGCGTATTTTTCCTGAAATTCTTTCAGCATCGACTTGTTCATTTTGATCGTCATCGCCGTTGGAAATACCTTCAACTCATGATCTTTGAACATATCGATAATTTCTGGCGTCGCCTTATCAACGGCAACGAGTACATTAGTTCCCTGCTTGCACCATGGGAGCTTCTTTAAAAATTCCAAGAACTGCTCAGTAGTAATAGCCGTGCCTTCAGCTTCAGTCATCGTAAGGTCCACCCGTGTAAACAACAATTCTGTGGGACAGATGTATTAGTTTAGCGGGTCCGGAAGATATATTCAAAGAACTGGGAATTGCCATATAGTCAGACATCCCAAAATTTTTGAAAGCCCCGTATATCCGCAAAATAAGACGTACATACATACGTCTGGAAATTGGAGAATTTCTCGACGTGAGCGTCCTATCGATTAAATCGGTCGTTTTAACTGGTCGGTCGCAAAGACCAAAGTCACTTTTCAACGGTTGTTTCCGGTGACATTTTAAGTGAGGCAACGGGTCCGTCCGGACGGAAACTTTCTATTGCATGTTGCATCTAAACGCTAGATCGAGCAGGCTATAGAACATGCTGTATCAAAACAGAACGCACGCAGGAGAAGTACTAGCAGCCGAACTTCATCAGTTCGCGAACCGACCCAACGTGCTGATTCTGGCGCTGCCCCGAGGCGGGGTGCCGGTCGCTTTCGAAATAGCCAAGAAACTAAATCTGCCGCTAGACGTGTTCATCGTTCGCAAACTGGGAGTGCCAGGACAAGAAGAACTAGCCATGGGAGCGATTGCTAGCGGCGGTGCGCGCGTGATCAACGACGGCGTAATTGAAGCACTCAAAATCCCGCAGAGCGTCATTGACGAAGTGGCTGAGCGCGAAGAAGTCGAGCTGGAACGACGAGAGATAAGCTATCGCTCAAATCGAAAACCACACGCGCTCGAGGGCATGGAAGTTGTTTTGGTTGACGACGGGCTAGCGACAGGCGCAAGCATGAAAGCGGCTGTCAGGGCGGTCAAGATGTTGAATGCTAGAAAGATCTACGTAGCAGTTCCAGTTGCAGAGCGAGAAACATCCATGAACTTTCAAAGCGAGGTGGACCAAATTTTCTGCGCTGAAACTCCATCACCGTTTCGAGGAGTCGGGCAATGGTACAAGGATTTCAGCCAAACTACGGACGAAGAAGTAACTGAATACCTCAGCCTCGTCGAGAACGCGACACCACATGCGGTGCCTTCTACGAACCAGCTAAATAGATAATTTCACAATCACCGGGAAGTGATCCGACCGAACAGCTGATCCGATCGTTCTACTGAGCACTTGCATTTGGGGATTTACCAAAACATGATCAATTGGAATCATCATTGGACCTAAACCAGCAGGCCAGCTCGGCTGAACACCAAACCCCTGCCTGGAGTCCTTTAAGCCACTATCGTTAATCAAGTCTTTAAAAGAACTAGACCACGACGTTGCATTCAAGTCGCCACAAAGGATCGTAGGCACTCCACTATTCCTGACAAAAATGCCTAGATTTTTCAATTGCAGGTCTCGCGTGTACAAAGCCGCTCCTGTAATTGGCGGATAGGTGTGTGTCGAAATGACTTGAATCGGTTTGCCTCCAGCTTGCACAGTGGCAACGATAGACTCGATTGGAACATCGGAGAAATTCTCTACACGAAAACTTGTGACTGGCAATTTACTGAATAGCGCAATACCGAAATTATCATTTCTTGGAATTTGTTTCGAATACTTGAACGCAGGCAAATGAGTTTTCGCCCAAGATTCTGCGGCTGGCGAAAACTCCTGCCAACAAAGAATATCTGCGCCACTTGAATCGACCAATGATTGCAACAAATCAAAGTTTGTATTTCTAGAATTGAAGTTGGTGTCAACGAGGGTCAAGACTGTTCGGTTAACCGGCGCACCAACCGGCTTCTCAGCAACAAATATCGGAACAACCTCGCAGAAATTCAATACCATCGCGGTGGAAAGCATCGCTACAGCAATCCATCTTTTCCGCACAATTGAGGGCACCACGAGCAGTGCCAAGAGGCACAAGTATTGGACGCGAAAATGACAGAATAAATCGAACGGAATTACGTCAAAGCGGCTAAAGAAGCCCAGCAGGGAGCACAAAACACAAGAATATCCGGCAAATTCCGCGAGATTCAAAAGCGCTTTTAGAGAGTCTTGCAGTGCTGTGTTTTGCTCGCTCAATAGAATTTCCAATCGACAGACTTACAGTACTATAGGGATTGTGTCATAAAGTCGACCTACCGGTCCCCCGCTCAGGTTGACCATGGGGCATCAATTTAAGCACCCGCTTGTAGTAAGTCCGACGCGTCGTAGAAAAAGTGATAGGGTTATGTAATCGCGTAGGGAAACTCGTATGAACCATCCACTTTTGATCAACACATTGTCCGTCGCTTTAGGCGGTTGCGTTGGCTCGATAGCGCGATTCTGGAGTGGACAACTGTTTGGAAATTGGCTCGGCACGACATTTCCATGGGCGACGTTGTTCGTAAACATTGTCGGCAGCGCATTCCTTGGCTTCGTCTTTAGCCTTTCACTCGCTAAGCCGGGCGCCATCGATCCAAACGTGCGACTACTTTTGACCACTGGCTTTTCAGGCGGATTCACTACATTCAGCGCATTCGCCTGGGAGACCTTGAGCTTGTATCAGAAAGGTGATACCACGCTGGCACTGGCCAACATCGCAAGCAATCTCGTACTTGGCTTTCTAGCCGTGTTTCTCGGATATCTACTCGGACGCGTCATTTAGAGGTAATAATGCGGACTAGCTCATCAATGAAACGCGTTATGATTTTTGTCGATGAGACAGACAAATTTCAACGCGGCAATCTATCGACTGCACTCCTGGAGAAACTGAAAAAAGAAGGCTGCAGCGGCGCCACGGTTTTGAAAGGATCGGCCGGGTTTGGTTCACACAAACAGATTCACACAAACAGCATTGTCGATCTGGCTGTAAGTTTGCCCGACATAATTTTATTCATCGAGACGGAAGAGAAGGTTGCGCAGCTGTTGCCGATCTTGGAAGAAATGATCGAAGAAGGATTGATAGCGATTGATGATGTTGAAACAATCAAGATCTCGAAGAAATAAATTCGGAAAGTTCACTCCACAGATTCTAATTCTGTTCGCTGTCGCTTGCACGCTGGTGATGCTGATTATCTCGAATGCTTCAGCTGATCAAAGTGGCACGCCCAACATCCAATTCGATTCTCAAGTCTTCGACTTTGGCACCGTCGATGAAGGCGCAAGAATAAATCACACATTTAAAGTCGCGAACAAAGGCGACGGCACCCTCAAAATAGTCGACGCTTACGCTTCATGCGGCTGCACAACTCCAAAATTCGCCAAAAAGATTTTAGAGCCGGGTGAAACCACTGACCTTTTCGTCACCGTCGACACGTCAATGAAGCAAAATGCGGTGACTAAAACTTTGAATGTTTCCTCCAACGATCCCAAAAGACCCATCGTAGAAATAGCGCTAAAAATGTTTGTCCGCAATCAGCACAAAGGCTTAACTGAAGGGGCGAAAGCCAAAATCTTGACGGACGAAAACTGCACTTCCTGTCACGTCGCTCGCGGCGTTGGTGAGTTCGGAATCAAACTATACGTGGCAGACTGCGCGATGTGTCACGGGCCGAAGGGCGAGGGCGAAAGTGGACCGCCGCTCATCGGTCCATACGACAACGCCGTCTATTACGACCACATGAAAAATATATTGACGAATGGCAGCAAGAAAACAAATGCCATGCCTGGATTTGGCGGCGCGGCCGGGGGTCCACTGGCTCAAAAGCAAATCGATTCATTGCTCACATATTTGAAAGACCTTTCCGCAAAACGAATGAACAAAAAGTAGCGCGCAAATTTCGTTCTTTAATGTCTACTTTGCCGTGAACGGAAGTCGTCAAGGAGAGCTGACGCATATACATTCAGTAGCCTTTCACTTTAACTGTCCGACGTTGATTGACGACTTAGTGAACTCGAATCCATTCGTCCGCTGACAACCCGAAAGCTTAAGCCTGTCCAAGCTGAAGGCGTTACCAAGGAGCCAGAAAAGGGCAAAATTCAGCGGGCGGGCTAAGTCTGATAATGAAAAATCCGAGGTCTTGGCGCTACTGAGGGTTTATAATCGACGGCCCGTGGAACATTTTAGGAGAGTGTATGGTTAGCGCAGCCCTAGATCTGCGAACCTGATACTCCCACGGATGAATTGATCCGGACTAGAACGACAGAGCATGACCATGGAAAGCAATTGTCCAGTTTGTAAAAAACCCTACGACGGGGTCGTCTGCACTCAATGCACGGTCACAGACTTAGACATGGGTGGTTTGATGGCAGGGGAAGGACTCAGCCTCAAGAGCGAAGAAGATCCGGGCAATACAAACGCCACCGCCTATCTGGTCGATCTGGTTTCCAACCGAAAAATTCCTATTACCGCCCCCAGATGCAAAGTCGGGCGCGATGATCTAAACGACATCGTTATTTCGGGCGACCAATCAATCTCGCGATTTCATTTCGTGATCACGAAAGAAAATAATCAATACATGGTTCAAGACGGCAAGAGTCGCCACGGAACATTCCTCAACGGAAATCAAATTACCGTTCCAGAACCTATTCATGACGGCGATGTTCTCAAAGTCGGTGTTTCGCTGTTCTGGTTTGTCATCGAGATGGCAGTCGCAGCCAACGCTCCAGAGGTATTTGCACCAGTCGATATCGGTGCGATGGAGCAGCAGCAGCAGGAACTCGAATTTGTTCTACCTGAACCATCAAATCCTCAAGGCACTCGCGAAATGAGCTTGCCCGATGCAGCGAGCGTATCCATCGCTCCAAAAGGCGAATCCCCGAAAAAACCTCTAGACAAATCGGAAATCACTGTCGCAATGCTCTTGGATCCATTGCAGCAGAAAGAATTAGACAAAGCTGTCACTAAGGCGGCGGAAAAGCAACAAACTGAATCGGCAAAAGTCGATGCAACCAGCTCGAAACTGGCAGATATTTTAAAGGGACCAGACCCCGCCAACTCTGCTGATACGAAGGCAGATGCCAAAGCTGGTTCAAAAGATGATGACTCGAAAGCAGACGCATCTAAAGCTGTAGAATCAGCCAAGGACAATGCCGGAAAAACTGATAACTCGAAGTCTCTGGCAGACACGACTCATGCCAATCTTGCCGCAGTCGAAGCCGAAAAAGCTGCCGGTGCCGAAGCGCTGACCAAGCCAGAAGAGAAAGACGAAATGGCATCAGATGTGGTGGCGCCAGAAATTAAAAAGTTTACCGAATTCGATGACAATTATTCCGACCAAAAGTCATTTTCCGAATACACCTACGGAATTAACGATCTCTTTGATCCATTGAGAAAAGTCGCTAGTGCTTTGAGCGCAGCTCGTGACGAAGAATCAGAATCTAAGTCTGATGAAGATTTGGTTTCAACAGAGTCTAAAGCAGACGAAGTCTCAAAGGTAGAAGCAGAAGAAGCCAAGAAAGCAGAGGAAGTCGAGCCAGTGAAAGCTGAGTTCGAACCTACAACTGCTAAAGAGTTAGAAGAAGAAACTATCGCTGCAGAAAAATCGAAGTCTGAAGAATCAAAATCTGTAGATACGAAATCTAAAACAGAAGAGACAAAGGTTGAAGCGCCGAAATCAGCCGCAGAACCGATGTCTACACTTGAGTCGATCATGGCTGGAGAATTCGAACCAGTCGGTGAGGTCAAGTCAAAATTGCATGAAGAGCCAGAAGTGGCAGCAACATCAACACCTTCCACGCTAGACAAATTCGCCGAAATCATCGGGGAAGTTTCTGGCAACACTGAAAAGAAGATCGAAGAACCTGCGTCGTCTTTAAAACTCAACTTTCAATCATCGAGTGATAAGGTCGAACGCGAAGAGTCGAAACGAGAGGACGAAGCGCGGGTAGAGGCGTCAACTACTAATGGTGAATCACAGACCAGCAACGGAGCAAAGGGAATGAGTATTATTAAAGAAGCGGGCTCAAGCACGGTACCAGATTGGTGCAAAAAGTACTTTTCTTCCGAGCTTAATTCACTCAGCAAAGAATTGACCGAGCTGAACGAACAAGTTCGACTTGCACAGCAGAAGATCAAGGAAGTCGAAAGCCGTGTTGCTCTAACGAAAGGGCTGCGGAATACGCTCCTTACAGCTCAAGGCGAAGAACTCGTCGAAGCTTGCGGTAAGGTTCTGACGATGCTGGGATGGCGCGTCAAGATCTCGGAAGAAGACAAACACGAACTGCGTCTCGATACCTCCGAAGACAAAAATGTTTCGATTGCAAGAATTGTTTGGACCGAGAGCCAAGCCGATCGCACTCACCTCGGACAGTTGTCGATCTCACAAACACGTTACTGGTGCGAACAAGGTGTTGAACCAAAGGGTATCCTGCTCGTTTGCAAGAGCGGAGATACAGCTCCTTCGCCGCTTAACTCATCAGACTTCAACAGCGAATTGGCTGAGTACGCATCCAAGAAAAATGTGTGCTTGATGACGACTCTTCAACTGTTGTCGGTGTACAAAGAGATCGCCTTGCATGATGGCAGCGCAGAAACAGTGCGTGCAACGATCTTGGCAAGCAGCGGTTGGTTGCCTGGATTCAACCTGGAGCCAGGTGCCGAATCAGCCGACAAAGAAGAAAGCTCCGGCACCAACAAGCTGAGCTCGCTACTGTCTGCTTAGTTAGTTGAAGTTAGAAATTGAAAGAGGCACCGCTTGAAGTGGTGCCTCTTTTGTGTAACTGGTTTCTTTTATTATGACCAAATCACTTTTGCGCTTCGGTTAACTGCTTCAATTCTGTACCGTGCAATTTTGATGCAACTTTCGCCACTTGCGCGCCTATATTGCGCACAGATTTCTCTTGTTTTTCATCTTTCAGACTGCCGTTTTCGTTGAAGGCTTCGCCCGCCTTCGACACTGCAACCTGCTCTGGAATGACGGTGCATTTGATGTTGCCGAGAATCGAGCGAACAGTCACCAATCCACGCAATCCGCCGAGTAGACCTGGTGAAGCACTCATCAAGCCAGCAACTTTTTGATCGAAACATGCCAGCTGAGCTTCACCTTTTTCAGGTCTCGAAACCCAATCAATGGCATTCTTCAAAAGTGCCGAGATTGAGCTGTTGTATTCAGGTGATGCAATCAGCAAACCGTGATTTTCCAGAAAGATTTTCTTGAGCTTTTGAGCATTTTCTGGAATGCCTTCTTTCGCTTCCAAATCTCCATCGTAGATAGGCATCGGGAAGTCTTTCAGGTCGATGAAAGTAACCTCTGCGCCAGCTTCGCGCGCGCCTTCGGCAGCGACCTTGACCAACTTTTTGTTGAAGGAGTCGACTCGTGAACTACCTGCAAATGCCAAAATCTTTGTGACTGAAGCCATCGTAGACCTCGCTTAGAGTGTTGTGTGAGCCTGTTATTTTAACCGAAAACAATCTCAAAACAGGCAGATGTGAATTTACACCGCGCCATCCGCTCAGGGAAATGCTTTAAACTTGAGCGATGAATGTAGAGAGTTCGCTGCGGTAGTTCACCTGAGTTTGGCTGCGGTGTCACGATGTTTGCCAAGATAGGCATGAGGAACCATGGAAGATTTAGTCGAATTTGATCCAAACGCATTAGCCCGCAAAGACCTGGGCATTTACGGACTGCCGTTCGATACAAAGACAGCCCGCACAGTGCTTTTGCCTGTTCCGTGGGAAGTCACCGTCTCATACGGAGCTGGCACCGCTGATGGACCGGCAGCAATTCTAGAAGCCTCTGCGCAAGTTGATTTGTTCGACCCTGACGTTCCAGACGCGTGGAAAATTGGTCTGGCGATGGATGAGATTCCGACCTCAATCAAAGAGCTCAATGAGCAGCAGAGAGCGAAGGCTGAGCGTTATATCAAGTGCCTCGAGCAAGGCGAAGATATGGCTCAGAACTCCGAAATGAGCGAACTATTGAATCAGATCAATTCTGCTTGTGAAGAAATGAACAGTTGGGTTCAATCGCGAGCGGCACACTTTCTCGATCAAAATAAATTGGTCGGTCTCGTTGGTGGCGACCACAGCACGCCGCTTGGATTGATTCAAGAGTTGGGAAAACGAAATGAAGATTTCGGCATCCTTCACTTCGATGCTCACGCAGATTTGAGAGATGCCTACGAGGGTTTCAAATTCTCGCACGCTTCAATTATGTTCAATGTGCTCGGCGTCGAGTCAATGACACGTCTTGTGCAAGTTGGCATCCGCGACTATTGCGAAGACGAAGCAAATTTGATCCGCAATTCAAAAAATCGAGTCATTGCTTTTTACGATCGAGATATCAAATCGCGCAAGTATGAGGGTGAAACTTGGCGCGACATTTGTGATGACATTATTGCTCAACTGCCATCAAAGATTTACGTAAGCTTCGATATCGATGGACTTGATCCGAAATTCTGCCCCAACACAGGCACACCTGTTCCAGGCGGTATGGAGCTGGAAGAGGCTCTGTATCTCATTCGCCATGCCGTGCGGAAAGGCAAAAAGATAATTGGTTTCGACCTGAACGAAGTAGCGTGCGGTGCTGACGAGTGGGACGCCAACGTTGGCGCTCGCCTCTTATACCGCATGGCAAATTTGGCGGCAGCTTCACACGCAGCAAATTAGGTGACACTGAATGCGGTGCGCTAAGTCTTAATTGGGACCTAGTCCCTTGAAGCACTTAGGACAAATTAAAACGGATGATTTACAGATTCAGCACTGCACTTCGCCTGGTGTTGCACCGAGTTTGCGCGCCACCACCTCAAAAATCTGCCCGTGCCTGACGCCAGAAGGCACGATAGGAACCGGTCCTTCAAACTCGTTGAACCATTCAATTTCAAAGCCTTGAAAGAGTTCTTTAACTTCAGAAATGTCTTGAAAGGTCATTGATGCATTCCCAGACCAGGCATCGTTTTTTCCGAAGAAGTGTCCACTGAATCTAGCTCCAGGCTTGAGTGCATCGCAAATATTCTGCCAGAGAATTGCGAATTTCTCGGGCGCACAAAACGGCAGCGAAACTCCGGCATTGATCAAATCAGCAGGAGGTAGTGGAGCGTCTTCCATATTTCCTGCATAGGTGTTGAGCTGTTCTTCAGTCCACTGATTAGCCAAAATCAAATTGAGGGCATCTTCACAGCTGTCCACGGCGAACACGTTCCAACCACTTTTGAGAAGCATGGTGCAGTCGCGACCGGCTCCGCAACCGAGATCGATGGCCAGTCCCGGAGCTTGGCCAGCATCGTCAAATTTTTGCAGTGCTTGCACTAAAGTCTGGTGAGGCGGTGCGCCTGCAACCGACTCGTAGTAAGTAGACCAGGTCGGCGGAGACAGCTGAAGCGCTACGCATCCAATAAATACTTTTTCGTCGTGCAAAATCTGCATAAGCTGAATGAAACGCGCGATGTCTTCAGCAGAATTTCGCTGTTGATCAGTCATAGAAGCCGCAATCAGTTGCGAATACGATCGGTCGCCCGAGCGTGCTTGCTCTATCAGCCTCACCGTTAGATCGCTTAAACGAACGACTTTGGACTTCCAACTTTGAGGAAGGATGGCAAAAACAAGCGGGGCGTCCAGGGCTGATGAATCGAATGGTCTGTGCTCTTGCAATGCAGCTGCAATCTCAAAAACGGGATAATTGAAACTTTTGATTTTCAATTCAGGATTGACTATAGGACGAAATTTTTTGATCTGATCAGTACTGCCAAGATAAACTTCTCCAGAAAACTCTGTGAGCTGATGGGACCTGGCTGCAGCTTGCTTTAAATGTTCAAACTCAGCCAATTCATTCAAATATGGATAATCCTTCTGATACCGCAGGCAGTGGCTTCGTAAGAATTCCGGAAAGCGATCGCCAATCTGTCGATTGTCATGATAATTTGGTTGGAACTCGTAAAAATATTCCGCAAGAATTTTGTCCCACTCTTTTGCCATTAGCTCAGCGCAAGCTGGAAACGTGTTGTGCATTAGACAGCTTCGATTGCTGTCTCTGAGCCAGGCATAAATGCTCAAGGCTTTGAGATCGAATCCATCGATGCCAGTTGGTTTATGGGCAAAATCCGGCTTGTATTCGGCGGCATCCACAATACGAGGGTCGGTGCCCTTGATCTCTGTCCACAGCTCGAACCAACGTCGTTCGTACTGAGCTAAATCAATCAAGTTGATTGATTCATCCACGGCGGGTGTATGCGTTCGTTTTGCGGAGGCGACCGCAGGATCGATCGAGTCAGCTGAAAGAATGGGCAACAATGCCAGCTCTGCCACCGCTGGAGGTGGCGCATTCAGTTCCGTATCTTCCTCCGGTGCAAAGTTAATAGAAACCGTAGACGGAACATCCTGAACCGGCACACTGCCACAATTACTATCGTTATACTTATTCCAGATGTCGCGCACATGATTGAGTTCATTGAGCAGTTCACCAAACGGCGGGAAGTGCTGATCTCTTTCAATCATCACTGCCTTAACTTGAGTTCGTTTCGATAAGACGTAGTCCAACAACTCAAAAACCGTGTCTGGAACCGCACTTCCGTGCGTATCAATAACTCGTGCACCATAGGTTCCTGGTCCAGCAAGATGAATTTGAACTACGCGCTCCAGTGGAATTCGGTCAAGAAATTCCTTTGGATCAAAATTGTGATTGAGCGAATTTACATACAGATTATTCAGATCAAGCAACATCCCACAATCAGCTTCTTCAAGCGTACGAGCGATGAATTCGGCTTCGTCGAAATTTCCTTTTGGCATGCGTGTGTAGAACGGAATGTTTTCCAGCAGCAGGGGCGATTCCACAAGCTCTTGCGCCTGGCTAATTTTGTCAGCGACGTGCTTAACCGTTTCATCAGTCCAGGGCAAAGCAAAGAGGTCGTTTCCAGTCTTGCCGTCAACGCCTGTGAAGCAGAGGTGATCGCTCCACCAATGCAATCCAAATTGTTTGATAAATGATCGATTGGTTTTTAGCAGCGCTCGATCTAATGGATCGATGCTGCCAATCGAGAGGCTGACGCTGTGCGACACCAACGCAAAACTTTCGGCGAATTGCGCTAACCAGTTGATTGTGGCGTAGTTATCCCTGTAGTTTTCGGGTGTGAATTCAAGAAAATCAATGACGCTACGATTGGCAATAATCTGATCGCAAATCTCACCGCGCAGCCCAAGGCCGATTCCCAGAGCTGGCAATTGAGATTTTAGTCTTAGAAATTCGCTCGGCATTTTTTGTCGACTGAAGTCACCCTGTGGTCAGCGTCAATTATGCACCAATTTATGTGCCGTTGTTCCAATACTCAGTCGGCACTTTCGCGGTGCATAACACCACTTGAGCTGGCGGATCGCCGGGTTGCGGCATCTTCGCTGTGCAGAGCATTACTTCAACCGGGGGATCGCCTGGTTGCGGCATCTTCGCAGTACAAAGCATTATTTCTGCTGGACGCTCGTGCGGAAGTTTGTCAATGCAACCACTAATCGTTGGTGGCTTTTCTGGCAGCCTTGAAACACATTGCTGCCAATCTTTTGGAATGCCATGCGGAAGTTCATTCACGCATCCATTTACTGTTGGTGGCACTTCAATCGGAAATTTAGCTACACACAAATTGTCTTCGCGGTGACCAGGTTTTGGATGCCATGGCTCTCTGGATACGCACATGTTGTCTTCGATGTTGCCTGGCTTTGGATGCCATGGCTCTCTGGATACACACATGTTGTCTTCGATGCGTCTTGGTTTGTCGGGCCAAGGTTGCATTACGACGCATCGATCGACTATCGATGGCGGATCTTCGGGTCTGGGCGCATAGGCTACGCACAGGTCCAATTTTGGTGGAGGATCTCCGGGTCTAGGTGCATAGGCTACACACAGATCCATTTTTGGCGGAGGATCGCCTGGTTGCGGCGCTCTTGCTGTGCACAAAGTGACTTCTACAGTCACTCTCGAGGGTATGATACTGGTTCCAGATTCTAGTAAATTTATGCATCGGTTGTCTAATTCAGGAGGTAAGCTCCCAGACGTGGAAGAGTGGCAACAGCTGTGCCTCTCTGACATCAGATTGAGGGCTTGGCCCACAAGACTGCTGTCCAGGTCGACCGATTTGTCATTTTCAGTGCGACGATTTTGATTTTCCCAAGACATGCGACTCCTCCAAGCGTAGAGTTGTTACAGGCAAGATCCTTGCTCTAGCGCATATATACGGAAAAGCTATTTTCTCGACAATTTCCTAAAAGTTTTTCAAAACGGTGCACACGGAAGCGCCTGTCAGCTATACAGCCCTGACTCGCTGCACGGGCCCTGTCGCGGCCCAGGTTCGCTACTACTGTGCCATCGGAGGATGCTTTTTGATGAACTCCACAAGCTTTTTGGGATTGTCGGAGATCGTGATCATTTGCGCATAGGGATGACCTACTGCCTGTTGAGCCAAACAAGAATAGACTTGAGACTGCAGATAATGACCTTCTCCTAGAAACACCATCGGGCTACAGTAATTGAAAGTTGCATAGTGATTCTGAGCCGCATCCATGAAGACTTCTTCGGTGGTGGCAGCGCTGCCAGGTGCGAAGACCACACCAAACATCGAAATCGCAAGCAATCCATCTTCTCGAATACTGTTGGAAAAATACTTCCCAATATGAGAAGCGAATAGATTGACTGGTTCATGTCCATAAAACCAGGTCGGCACTGCCAAGCTTTCTGCACCGTTGGCATACTGTTCGATCACTTCTCGTGCTCGTCCGATATAACCAGGATCCTCGGTGCCATCAGGTTTAGCGTAGTTTGGCGTTTTGCTGAGAATAGCAATCGACTTGTCTATTGAGTCATCAGGGGCGGTGGCAAGATAAGCTCCGAGATTGGCAGCTTCCATGATACCGGGGCCGCCACCACTAGTAACGAAGTATCCCTCTTGTGTGAGCAAGCGAGCAACTTCTACAGTCTTTCGATAATAGGGATCATCGCGGGTGGCGAGGTGACCGCCCATGATACCAACAGCCTTTCGCAGCGTCAGACCGGTGGCATCATCACATCCAAGTAATTCCTTGATTGCGGTGTCGATTGAATAGTCATGAATGCGCTGTGATAGCGCCTCCATGATGTCTGCATCATGTCCACCGTGAGCGTCAAAGTGTCGATTAATACGAATGTCCAGACTATTATTTTGGACTGCATCGTAACCGCCCATCAGTTCTTGCGGTGAATACAAAGTGGTGCGATAAGGATTGTAGGGGAGCCCACCAAACGGTGCAAAAAAGTGTGCTCCTTTTCTCAGCAGCGCGGCCTCTTCTTCAACGCTGACCATCTTGCAGCCCAAAAACATAGTATTGTCAGTGTTGACCTGACTCCAGTCAACACAAAGAATAGCGACGTCTAACCCTTGCACCACGCAGTTCTTCAATGAACCGTCTTTGATGTGATTGATGAATGAATCGATATCACGAATTGTTTCATATTTAAGTGGACGCGGTTTGAGTTGCTGCACGAAACACCTTCCAGGGATAGAGGACTGCGATTTATGTTAAGGTTCTTGCGATGTTTTACGTCTTTTGGATTGTCTGGGACTTACTTTGATGTCTTTGCTGTGTCGAATGTGGGTTGTTGCGACGCCGCAAACCCTGTAGCACTGGTTTCGGAACCTTCGGATGATCTGAACGATTTTTCTCGCTCCAGATTTGGTATTGCCAACGGTGCCCCTTCCGAATGATATGAAGGGCGCGGCTCAGGTGTTGCTTCAGCGGTGCGTCGGTCAACCTCTACTGGCTTGACCTCGGTTCCTTGCTTCAACTCATCGCTGCCATGCAGCGCCACTTTGTCGCCTTGATTTATATCGCCGAAGATCTCCACCAGGTTGCCCATACTCTGTCCGCGTTTTACTTTTACCCATTCGATTTTGTTATCTCGATTAACTCGGCAGACAAAAGTCTCAATGGTCGAGTTTGTCTCAACCGCAGTCTGAGGAACGAACATGGTGGGATGCTGTCGCTGTGTAGGCCAATAAACCTCGCAGAACATGCCCGGCAACACTCGATTATCGTGATTCCAATAATTGAGCTCAACTGGCATAGTTCTCGTTTTTTGATCGAGATAATTACCCAGTCGCGCCACTGTTCCAGTAAATTTTTCACCTGGGTGGGTAGACACTGTAAATTGCACTTTGGCACCAGGAATGACACCACTGGTATCGACTTCCGGTACAGGCGTGACGATGCGCAGCAAGTTTAATTGTTGAATACGTACGATTGGCGGATAAGCGCCTTTTCCGAGCGGTCCGACAAAGCTGCCGACGTGCATATTCCGCTCAGTGATAAATCCGTTAAATGGAGCAGCAATCGTCAGGTAATCGGCAATGTCCCTGTAGTTGGCGGTCGCCTGTCTCTGCGATTGAACAGAATTTTTCAGAGCTCTGACGGCATTCTCGGCAGCACTAACATTTTCGTTCCAGGCCTTCAATTTTTCGCGATCGGCGGCGACTATTTTCTCGAGCACGATTACTTCATTGGCTGACACGACGCCCGGAACAAGAGACGCTTCCTTGGTGCGTGTGTAAGTATCGTTATCGCCTTCCAACTTGGCGGTAACTTCCAGCACTTGCGCTTTGGCGCTGGCCAGGCGAGATTCCGCTTCATGCAACTGACCTGTGACTGCTTGCGTCTTGGACGAAGCTTCGTTGGTTTGAGCGTGTAACTCAGGCGCAATGAGCCCCACCATCAACTGACCTTTCTTGACGATAGATCCTCTGTCGACGCCGATCCACTTGATAAAACCAGGCACCTTGGGATAGATTGCCACGTCTTGATACGCTTCGATTTCACCAGGCAGTTGGTCGACTCTATCCAAAATTTTGGATTGAACAGCAACGACAGGCAACTCGCGCACAGCATCTGCTTGGTCACCAATCACTTCTTTCGTCGCGTTCGAGCAAGAGCACAAACTCAACGAAAGACAGATGGGCAAGCCGAAACGAAACATCGTCTCGCGAGCCTTCCTCAATGTCATCCGATCTGTTGTGTACAAAACTACTCTCCTATTCGCCACGATCGTCAGGGTGCATAGATGGTGATGTCAGTGTGGACTTCTCTTGAACAAGCGCAAAGACCAGCGGCAAAATCGTTAGCGCTGCGAGCGTTGAAGCGGTCAATCCGCCGATTACAGCTCGACCCAGTGGAGCACTCTGTGCGCCGCCACCACCTAGTGCCAGCGCCATCGGCACCATACCTGCCACCATGGCGATGGAAGTCATCAAGATTGGTCGCAAGCGTTCTTCTGCTCCCTTCAAGGCAGCTTCCTCGGCCGGCAGTCCATCGAGGCGATTACGCTCGGCAAAAGATACCAGCAAGATGGCGTTGGATACGCCCACGCCAATCGCCATGATTGCGCCCATAAATGATTCTACGTTCAACGTCGTGTGCGTGCTCCACAGAGCCAGGAGTACACCGAAGATAATTGCCGGCGCAGTCGAGAGCACGATTATCGCCAATTTTGGTGATTGGAAATAAGACGTCAGCATCAAGAAGATCACGCAAATAGCCAAGCCCAAACCGCCAAATAAGTGGTTGAAAGTATCCTTCAACACCGGCACCTGAGCGCCGACTTTGGCGCGCACACCGCGCGGTGGCTTACCGGCACGGTCTAGCGCTTTCTCAACTTCTTCACCGACGTTGCCCAAATCTTTTCCCGAAATATTTGCTGTCAACGTCACCATGCGCATCATGTTGTCTCGATCGTACTCGGCGACACACTTGCCATATTGCACTTTTGCAACGTCACCAATCAAAGGATGCTGACGCTGTTCTGAGCGCATGGCTGGAAATTGTTTGATATCTTCAATTGACCGAATCTGATCTTGCGGTACTTGCACCTGCACCTGATAAGACACCCCAGTCTTTCGGTCCATCCAAAAATTCTCGAGAATATATCGACTTGAAGAAGTCGCAGGCACCAGCGAATTTCCGATTTGCTGCGGATTCAAATTGAACTGACCCGCCAATTCTCGGTCGATATTTATGTCGACAGTTGGATAGTCCTGGGGCTGTCCGTATTGCAAATCGCGCAAGTAAGGAATTTTTGCCATTTCCTTTTTGACACGCTCAGCAAACAGCTTGTTTTCAGTTAAATCAGGGCCTTTTATGATCACTGCAATCGGTGTTGGCGAGCCGAGGTTCATGATCTGACTGACCAGATCTCCAGGCTCGAACGAATAGCCAACGTCAGGCATTTCTTTGGCGAAGCATTTGCGCAATCTATCTTTGAAAGCAGATAGATCGATCTTTGCATCTTTGCGCAACTTGAAGTCCATTACGGCTTCATGCGGACCACTCGTCCATAAGAAAACAGAGCTGATAACGAACTGCACGGGCTGCTGCCCGGCATAGCCCAAACTGGCAACCAGATTGCCTGGTCCAGCTTCTCTCTTGATGATATCGATGGTTTGCAATACTTTCTGTTCTGTCACCTCAACGCGTGTGCCGGTGGCAGCTCTGATGCGGATACGGAATTCATCGGCATCGGCGCCAGGGAACATCTCGCGCCCAATTTGCGTGAACAGAAGAACACTGAGCAATCCGAAAACCAGCAAGTAAACAGGGATGATAATTTTCCGCAACGGCATTCCAAACTTCACAAGACCAGCGAATTTTTTTTGAAATTTGTGGAACGGACCTTCTTCTTCAGACTCTTTCTGCGGCTTGACCAGCCAGACTGCCATGACTGGAACCAATGTGCTCGAAAGCAAAAATGATGAAATCATGGCGAAACCGACCGCCAAAGACAACGGCACGAACAGTGCGCGCGTGATGCCAGTCATGAAAAATGACGGCACGAAAACGGCAAGAATCGACATCATGGCTAGGAATCTCGGCACCATAGTTTCTACGCCAGCGGCTAAGGTTGCGCGCGTTATCGCCTCACCTTTGGCAAGATGCACGTGAATGTTCTCGATATTTACAGTCGCCTCGTCAACGAGTATCCCGATGGCAAGAGCGAGTCCAGAGAGGGTTTGAATGTTGATGGTCTGTCCAGTTATCCACAGCGACAACGATGCTCCCATCAATGCGCATGGAATCGTAGTGACAACAATCAGTGTGCTGCGCAGATCGCGAAGGAAAAGCAGAATCATCAATCCTGGCAACATGGCGCCAAGAGCTCCTTCTTGCAGCACGTCTGTAATCGAATCTGTCACCTTTTTCGACTGGTCGAACTCATAACTGAGCTTCACATCAGGTGGCAAGATTGATTGCATGCGAGGTAGCGCGGCTCGCAACGCATTTACAACTGAAACTGTCGAAGCATCTGCGCGTTTAATTACCGGCACGTAAACAGTTCGCTTACCGTTGTACATGGCGTAGCCTGCCAGGATGTCGCTCGAGTCTGTAATTGTGGCGATGTCGCGCATGAAGACAGTCGGCCCGGGTCCCATCTTAATTGGCAAATAAGCCAATTGCTGGATATCCGGAAGGTCAGTATTCACCGGAGATATGCGCATGTAGTCGCCGGTGCGAACGTTTCCGGCGGGGGTGATCATATTTCCTGTAGCCAGGGCATTGACAATCATGTCGCCCGATATATTGAACTGGCGCAGCTTCTGAGCGTTCACGTTGACTACGATGGTTCTCGCATTTCCACCCATCGGCGGCGGCGCAGAAGCACCAGGAATGGTGCCCAGCTCAGGACGCACTCGGACGAATGCCAAGTCTTGTATTTCATCGATTGTCTTGGTCGGACTCGAAAGTACAAGCTGACCAACCGGCAAACTTCCAGCGTCGAAGCGCAGAACGAAAGGTTCCAGGGTTCCCGGCGGCATCAGAGTTCTGGCTCTATCAACCATGGCTACGGTTGTGGAAAGAGCCTCCGCCATGTTGGTGCCAGGATGAAAATAAATCTGAATCAGCGAGATGTTCTGAATCGACTTGGACTCGATGTGATCCACGCCAGGAATGTAGAGGAAGTGAATTTCATAAGTCGAGACAAGATAGCCCTCCATCTGATCCGGCGCCATACCGCCATAACCCTGCACGACGTAGATCGACGGAATGTTCAAGTCAGGAAAAATATCCTGCTTCATCGTGCTCAGCCCCATGATCGCCGCCATGAAAAGACTGATGATGCCAATGAGAATCGTGATAGGGCGACGCATTGACGCGCCGATAAGCCACATTATTTAGTGCCCTCCGCGCTCGCAACCAGTGCCATGAAAGGACTGAGGTTGCCTTGTGCATAAGCTGTGGCGAGGATCGATCTCCACACGCGCACTTCTGCTACGGCGTCTTCCACTTCGGCACGGGCCAAAATTCTTTCGGCTTCGGCAACTTCCACAATCGTCGAAAGTCCGACACGATACCTCTCCAGCGCCTTGATTTCATTTTCCTTTGCCGCCTTGATCAAGACTGGCGTTTCATCGGCAATTCGTCTGGCGTTCTCAAGCAAGACTTTTGCACGCGCATCTTTTTGTGTCAGCACCTGGATCGCCAAATCGTAACTGGCGCGCTGTGCTTGTTCATTTTGAATCGCCATGCGTTTTTGCGCTTTGATTTTGAAATAGTCCATCGCTGGAAAACTCATGGAGAAACCTGCCACCCAGTTTGCGACCTGCGGCACCACACCGTCGGCCACAGGCGATAGATACTGATTGCGCACGCCACTGCCACGCCCCCACATCGCCGAGTGAAACCAGATGTGAGGATAGTAAGTTTTGTTCAAAACTTGCACCTGAGCTCCCGCAGTTTTTACTTCCGCAGTACGCAAAATTGCGTACGGGTGCAGCCCCAAATCGACGACCTGCGCGACAAACATTTTAGCTGGTCGTTTGATCCATGGCGATTCTTCGATGCCAATGTAGTTTCCAGCCAGACCCATCGCTTCCGATAAATCGACACGCGCCAGTTCGGTTTCGCGCTCGGCTTCGATCAAATTTATTCTCGCGAAAGACAAATCAGCATCGGCGCGGGCCGCGTCCACGCCCGGTCGCAAGCCCTTGTCGACCAGAGTGTGCACGATCAGAGCCCACGCTTCCATGCGCTTGACCGTTGCTTTCTGGGCACGAATAGTTTGCTTGGCAGCGACAGTCTGCAAATAACTTTCTGCGGCGGCAGCACCGACGTCGAGGTCGGTCAGACGCACTTGCGCATTCGCTGATGCAAAGTCGGTCTTCGCCAGTCCAACATTGGCGTGTCTGAGACCGAAGTCGTAGAGTTCCCAGGAAAAATTCGCACCGACGTTATTTGAAAATACGCTGCTTAACGACGAACCTCGGCGTTCGGCGCCAGTCTGCATCGGAATCACATCCAACGTCTGCGGAAATATCGCACCAGCAATGACGTTGTTTGTTGTTCTCAACTCTTGAAAGAGCATGTCGAACGTTGGCAAGTATGCAGTTCGCGCCAGAGTGATGCCGGCTCTTGTTTGCAAAACTCGCGCTTTCGCATGGCGGATTGTTGGAAAATTTCTCAGCGACGTGTCGACCGCTGCCGAGAGTGAATAGAGTTGCTGGAGTGGTGCGCGCAAGGTCGGTGGAGCTTCACCGGGCTCTTGACCAGCTGCGCAACAAGCAGTGCCGACTACGAAGCAAAACATGGCAATGCTGACCAAAACTGGTAATGCATTTACCCACAAAAGCTTTCTTAAAAATGCAAAGGCATGAGCCCTTGACACGTCATCCTCCTGCCAACATCGAGAAGGCCGGGAGAGCCCTCTGATATGGGATATAAGATACCGAAAAGATAGCCATCAACGCATTAACACGTATCAAGAAAGTGCGTGCTGCCAAGAGAAAGCGAACTATTTCACAGCCGTCGTTTTAGCAGGATGTGGAGGATGCAGCGAACTTGACGCCAGCGAATACTCGTCAAGATGTCGCGCACCGCTTTCGACCACTGCACGCAAATATTCCTTACCTTGTTCAGATTGACTTGAAGGCAAGAGCCACAAACCTGCAAAACATTTCGCCGAAATTACCTTGCTCAATTTTTCGGATGATGACAACAAGTTCTTATAGCTCGACTTACCTAGCAGCGCATCGAGCAAAGTTTTTTCCCACGATTCGGCAGGAAATCTTGGCGCATAATCGGTCAGACACTTTATTGCCTCAGGCTCACGCTTCAATCGCCGCAAACACACCGCCTTAAGTGTGACTGCGCACACCGTCGTCTCATCATGACCCTGACTTAACTTCAGAAACTGTTCAAAATCAGCAATGGCGAGTTTATTGTCAGCATTGCAAACGTATGCAACGCCTCTGTCGTAATAGTGTTCGGATTTTTTAGGGCTGAGAGTTATCAACTTCGAATACTGCGCAATCGTTTGCGCAAACGTCTTGGTATCAAATATAGTGCCAAGCGCTGTTTTGCCTTCCGATCTGCGCATTGCTTGAACGTCGGCCAACGCATCATCGAGATTGCCGAACTTGGCAGAGACTTTGGCGTGATTGGCGTAGTAGATATTTCGATGTCTATCATCCAGCTGAATCGCTTTGTCGAAGGCTAAATTTGATTCCTGCTGCCGCCCCATCTGCGCCAGTACGATGCCTTTCTCGTTGTAAGCCTGATGGTTGTGAGGATCTAACGAAATGGCTTTTTCGTATTGTTTCAAGGCATTTTCATAGTCACCTCTGAGCACAAGAATCATGCCGCGATCGATCAAGACGCCAGGATCTCTTGGCAGAAGCTTCAGCGCAATATCGTTGTACTTCAACCCATTCGCTGCGTCATTGAACTTGTAGTAGCCGCGCGCTAAATATTGATAGTTGTGACCATCTTTTGGCTGCAGCGAAATCGCCTTGTTCAGGTCATCGAAGCACTGCTTTTTCAGTTTGAGATGACTATAGAAATCGCCGCGATATCTCAGCGCTTCCGTGTCATTTGGATTCAGCTTGAGGAACTTGTTCAGATAATCAACGCCGTGGATGTATGTGCGTCTTCGTCCATCCAAGCGAACAATGCCAAAGTAAGCGTCGCGGCGTGTTGGATCCAATTGAATCGCTCTGTCGAAATCTGGAACGGACCTTTCGTAGTCACTGATTCGGTCGTAAGCATATCCGCGTTGTTCGTAGGCAACAGCCGATTTTGCATTCAACAGAATGGCTCGATCGCAGTCTTTTATTGCCTGTTCGTAGTTCTTCTGTTTGTTCATGCTGATCGCGCGCTTCACGTAGAGGTCAGCGTTGTCGGGTTCGCGCTTGATCGCTTTGGTAATTTTGACGTCGGCCTTTTGCATTTTGGCTCCTTTATATAGCTTTCCGCCGAGGTCGAGGAGCTCTTTGTCGTACTGCACGTCGTCGGCGCGCGCGGCATGAGGCGCGACAGCGGTCGTCGCCAGGACCGCAATTGCTATAAGCATCGATAGAGGTCGAATCGCCAAGTCTGCTCCTGTTAAGCGCTCTTGCCGCTTCCTAAATCCAGTCCTTCTAACTGATATCACAAAGCGATTATCAAAACATTTTCCCCTAGCGAGGGGGAACTTGCCAGAAATTTGCCGTTAACTAGGCCGCGTCACGAGCATGTCACGACTGTATGGCAATATCATTGAGTCACCGATGCATCCCCGGTGGCGCAACACTCCGGAAGCTGCTTAAGCAGCTTCTCCTTGAGGTGAACATACTATGGCAGGCGATAAACCAGATCCTAAAGTAGAGAAAGCATGTGCAGAACCAGGTTTTTGGCAGAATCTCGGCGAAAAGCTCCATCTCGTCGATAAGTCCTGCAACACAGCCGTCGAAGCAATGAAACCGCCAACCAATGCAAATGCACAGAAAGAGCTTCCAAATTTACTAATTGAAGGTGTCGAAGGGGCTAAGCGTCAGGGACGTACTGGCACGATCAATAAGCAAGAAGCTGAAATGCTCAAGGAAATCTAGCAAGCCGTGAATTCACTTCAGTAATGGCAGTTTTAAAAGTTAGGGTACATGGGGGCGAGTCGCAAGATTCGCCCTTTTTGTCTTGAGAGCCGTTTGGTGGTCTTTTTGAGGCTTTCCACACAGACATTCGACTTCCATACCTTTTCCACAAAACAAGATTATCTTCTCAGCATCTTCCAAACGACCTTCGTTTACTAAACCAACAAACAAGTCGATGCGCAGTAGCCATCGCCCTCATTTTTGCGGAGAAATAATTGTGAATCAGATTCAATCGCTACTCGAAAAGTTCAGAGAGATCACAGCTAAAGAAGAAATGTGCCAGTTTATTCAGGCAGCACAACCACAAGCCGTAAGCTTCAGAGGGTCATTGCAGGATCGTTTGCCAGTACAAATGTGCACAACTGTTACTGTCAACATCCTCACAGATCTCTGTGTTGGACCACCACCGCTGACCGATGGTGGCATGATTCGCTAGATCGAAGGCTCTTTTAGACCAGAATTTGAGTTCAACTTGCAGGTGAAGTGTGCGTCTCATAGCATCAATCGGCTTTTTACTATTAATCGAAATTTGTGCCGGCACTTCGACCTTGGTCTTCGCTCAGTCATCGACAACGACCGAAAAGGATGATCAAGAACAGATTGTAAGCGCGATTAAACTTCCACTCTTCGGAGGTGTTCAGCACAAGAGAAGACCCCATCACAAAAGAAAACTCATCGCACCGTCTGAAATTCTTTCGACAACAGGTGCTGAAGGAAGTGGTTCTGGCAATGGCTTTCTGAGCGATCTGCCATTTCTATTTGGTGGGAAGGCTGATTCGGCAGAAAGACAAGGCGTAAGTTTCAATCAACTGATTTCAAATAACCTCAAGTCGACCGAAGAGAAGAACAGCGAACTCAAGGAAGTTCAAAACGCTGACCTCTTAGCACTTTTCTCACCGTTCAACTGGTTCAAACGCAAAGACCTAGAAGCGGGGGGTGAACAAAACTCGCAAGCTAGAACGAACGGCTACGCGCCACACGTTCCTATCAAAGCAGGTACGGGAGAAAGAGAACGAAATAAAGGCGGAACCGAAGAGGGCGAAGGAAATAAAGGAGGAAAAAATTCTGGACGTGAAGCTGGAAGTGGACAAGGGGAAAAGGGTGAAAAAGGAGGAACCGGCGGAAATGGAAACCGCTGGAAAGGATCAAGAAATAGAAATCTGCGCAATCGGCTGATCACACCAGGCAACCCTGAAGCACCTGGTACAACTCCTTACTTCGGTAGCATGCCAGGTTTTCCGCCACCAACGAACACAAACAATCCCACAGATCAAGCCACCACCTCTGGTGCAAACAATGGGAACAAAGAGAATTCGGGCGCCCCGGTTGTGACAAGCTTTTCGTTCAATGATTTGCACAATCAGCAGCTGCGAAACTCGCCACTAACGGCTCGCAATGAAGCTATGACACGCGTGGCGCCTGTCGATTTCATGCAAACGCCGCGCACCCACCAGGACTGGGGCGCTGTCGGAGGCATGACACCCGGCGGATTGTCCATGACTGAACCGCCTTCGCATAACAATCTAAAAAGTCCAGTACCAAATCAGTTTGTCGAGCCAGCGCAAATCAAGGATTTTGTCACCGCCTATGGTGATACTTCACCTGCAGGTTTCCATACCGAACCAGGTCCACCAAATCGTCCATTCTGGTTTACACAACCGAATGTTGCAGGTCCGATTGACAACCCTCAAAGCTGGACAGGACTGAGCATGAGGGGACTGCCGAAAAATGATTTCTACGAAGGGATGGGGGCGACAATCGGCTCCATGATTACCTCCGAAACCAACTCGATGGTCAATTACGACAGCACACAAGCCAAGACACAAGCCGAGACACAACAATTCGGCGACGCGACCAATGCCGCATCTCAATCGAATTTGCAATCGGGAATGAACTCGGCAGTCAAAAGTCTGATCAACATCGCGAACGAGAATACCAGTGGTCCCTATGGTCGAGCCATTCAGATGGTGCAAGCCATGTGGAAAACAACTTTTTTGCCGTTTGCGATATTGCTTGTACTCCCAGGCGCTCTTCTGACCCAGGTGAAAGGATTGGTGAAGAGTGGAGTAATTAACGACTCAAATGATGAGGATGGAGCCAATCCTTTCATGGGCATTCTCCGCGCCATGATTGCTGTATTTCTTATTCCGGCAACACAACTAATTGTCAGTTACGCGATCGATATCGGCAACAGCATGACGGAAGTCGTCACCCAACAGGTTCAGCTGCAAGATGTCACAGAATGGGCGGCTGCGCAAACCAGTCGGCCTCGGGGGGCAACACCAGAAGAACAAGCTCACATAGATGCCACGCAAAGTGGTCGTGATGCTTTCAAACGCGCATCTTTCGGCTTCATCAATTCATTATTTACGAATGCACTCGTGATTTTGCTGGCCTATCAAACAGTAATGATCTGTTATCTCTTTTTACTAGGACCGATTGCTGCAGCATTCTTCGCGTGGCCATCGACGAACAATACACTCTTCAAAAATGTTTTTACAAACTGGATAAACGGACTAGTCAATTTAGTCCTCTGGCGCTTTTGGTGGTCACTGATCATACTGTGCATGTGCATCAGAATTCAATGGCTCAAAGATTTGCATGAATACAATCCGCACAGCACGTGGGAGGGTGTTGTCTACAGCGCCTTCGTAGTCATGTTAACGTACGTGCCCTTCATGCCTTTCGAGTTCAAGCCAGGTGCAATGGTGACGAGCTTGCTAGCCAAGGCGAGCGCCGGCGGTAGCAACGGTTCAGCTACTACCAGCGGCGATCCGAATGCCGCCGGGCAGCAACCGCCAGCTCCACAGACATAAGTTGCACGCAAAACTTCCACAGACATTCCACGTTTTGTATTTATTCTCTCAACATCAGATTCAGCAGCTGTAAGTACGTAGCTGCCCACTCCTTACCAATATGATTGAGGAACTTTGTGTGAAAACCACAGCGATCTTGCTAGCCATCGTTTACTTTTGTTTGTTACCGAATGCGGCAGAAAGCCGACAGATAGAGAGCGCGAACGACGGCTCAGTGCTGTCGGCTGCGCAGCACTGGGCGGCAAACAACCCGGATAGGCTCAATGTTCAGAGCACCGATTATGGTGGCAATGTTCCGAATGGAGATCAAGTTTTATATACCCCAACCATTCCAAACTCAGATGGTACACTTCCTGCTCCATTCCTAGTCAGCCCTCTATTCAAATCGATTTTGGATGCCGTTTTGAAACCAATGGCTCTGAACGGCGGCGTTCCAACTATTCTTCAATCTATCGAAGCCACCATCAAAGCTGCTGTCACAAGCAGCTTGAGCTCGCAAGATCCTGGCAAAGTAACACCGCCAGCACAAGCAGCGCAGGCCGCGGCAGGTCAACAGGCTGGTGACTCCGCCGGTGGTGCGGCAAAGGACAATGCTGCTGGTGCGATCGATTTTTGTTCGCGTTACTTGAAAAATTTTGCCAGCGACGGTGGCAACAGATGGAACAAGGTGCGTGACTCGATTTTTATGCCCATTGCAATTCTGCTCTTGCTTCCAGGCGCTGTGCTGGCTCAAGTAAAGGCGATCGCAGCAGCCGGTAATCCCGTGCTCGGCTCTGTCAATCCTTTTGATGGCATCCTCCGATCGATAGTGGCAATCTTTCTAATCCCTGGAACTTACCTGGCCATTAGTTTTGGCATTGATTTTTCAAATTGTGTGTCATTTACGATTAGCGATCAATACACACGATTGTTTGGCTCAAACATGTACAAAGACGCGCTTTGCGGGCAGATGCGCGCCATGCCTACCAATGGTGCCAGCGCATCGGCGGGGAACGGACCAGTGCCACCCTGGCCGAACAATCCCGATATCGAAAACCAAAATTTCGGCAACGGCAGCCCCGACCCTTGTGGAGGCGCTCCAGCAGATGCGAATCACGTCAACGAAGCCATGCCCGCTCACGTGGTCTACAGTCGTCTGGCTGTCTACGGTGCCAACGCCGCATCGACCACAGCGTGGAATATTCTCTGCGCCTTCCAAATGGCATACCTTTGCTATCTCTACCTGGTTGGGCCAATAGTAGCTGCGCTCTGGGTGTGGCCGGTTAAACAACTTCGCGACGCATTTCCTAGCTGGATCGAAGGGGTTATTACTCTCTGCTTCTGGTCGATGTTTTGGAACACCACTATCTTGTTGATGGCTTGCTTTAAAGACTATGGAACTACCGGTACCTACATTTTTACCGCTCTCAATTTCCTCGCCACGTCTTGTGTTAAATATGCATTCGACTTCGCGGGCCTAGTGTCGGCTGCTGGACAAGAAGCGGCTCAGAAAGCCACGCAACCAGCAAGCGGCGCAGGAGGCGGAGGTGGTGGCAATCACTCAAACAATTCTGCCGGCAAACCAACGAAAACCTTACCTGCTGGATACCACGTAAGCACCGCCAATGGACATTTAATAGCAACCGACGGGCAGGGTCATTCCATGACGTTTGACAATGCTACTGGCATGTGGACACCGACTGTCGGTGGTGGCGCAGGCGGTGCTGGAGGAGGAGGTGAAGGCGGTGGCGGCGGTGCAGGTGACCATACAGCAGGAGATGCAGGTTCAGCCAAACCTGTTTTAGTCGACCATGCAGCGCCTCCGATCAATAAAGGCTCCACAGACATTCCACTCGGAAACGGAGATCACCTGAAGATTTGGACAGACGAAAACGGTCAGAGACACTGGGCATTGTTGGACAAAGACGGAAAAAGTCCGCTCGCCGTCGGAGATCTTCAACCCGGTCAAAATACAATTGACTTGAGTGCGCAATTAGGAGCAGGTGCGACGCTCAGCATCAACGACTCACTGATTGCAAGCCACAACGCTGCCAACGATGCCTACGCAGATACTGCTACTTTGACGCTGCCAGGTGTAAACGGAGGTCCATCGCTAACAGAAACAGCCACCTTGACTCCAAATGCTGACGGTTCAGAACACATTACGACAACTGAATCCACTGGCAATGGACCGGCGCAAACCCTTCTCGATGCAGACATAAAGCCGAGCATGGAATATCATGCCTCCAATGGCGATACCATCATGACTTCACCACTGGGCACCAGCGGCATGGAGGCGGTGACAGTAGTCGGAGCAGACGGCAAGATCGAAGGCACCTGGGTTGTTCCTGCACCAAGAGCAGGCGAAGCGCCACAAAGCATCGCTTTAGACAATGGCAACGTGCTTAGCCTGGGAATTGGAACTGATGGCAGCAATACGCTCTCGTTCACATCAGGTGCACAGAATGGTCAAGGCGGTACGACAGATTCATGGAGTACAAGCATCACAGCCAGCGGAGATCAATCTATTCAATACAACGGTCCGTCTGGCGCCTTTACCGAAACAATCTCCGCAAGCACGGGAGCCGACGGTTCGACCACCTTCACTTCTACGTTTACAGATTCGGCTACACACGCTGTAACCGGATCGGAGATCGATGTTTACAATCCAAACAATGGCATTCCGTCCGTCACCTCTACGCTCCTCGACGCAAGCGGTGCGCAGGTTATGACCGAACAACGAAGCGGCAACAGCGATGTAATTACAATCGGTAGCGCAAGTGACATTCAAGCAGGCAACTACGAAACAATTTCTCAAACAGCAAACAATCTCGGCTCCTACGACACAGACCAAAAGACATACGCCAACGGTGTGGTGACAAGTGAAACGCAAAATTCCACAACACTTGCCGGAAGCGATTCTTTAACATACACAAATGGAGTTCTATCAGCAGAAGTCAAAACAACCAACTCCGGCACTGAAACCTATCAGTACGATGGAAGAGGCGGCTACACTGAAACAATAACGAACGCACAAGGACAGACAATTGGCACCGTAACCGATGTTGTGAACGCCAATGGCACGCACGACATGACGACCACCCAAGCAATCAACTTCCAGGGCAACGCAGACACTCTTACTGCTGTTTCTCACTACGACAGCGCGGGCAACCTGGTAAGTGTAGACCAGGGAGTGATCAAAGACGCAAACGGGCAGCAAGTTGGCACCGTCAGCACGGTACACAACTCTGACGGCAGCTTTACAGCAACACAAGCGGACATGCAAGGGCACGTCGTAGCGACAGAGCAGATCAGCACGCTTGGAGCAAACTCACCGTATGCCGGCGCCACTCTCGACACTGTCACCACATATGGTGCTGATGGAAGTTATACGGTTGCCAGCACCACGAGACTAAGCGATGGCACCGTGGTAGACACGGCTACTGCAGCCTACAACAGTCAGCACCAGCAGTTGAGCAGCTCGGACATCTCGTACAATCCGACAACACACGCAACTACATATTCATCAGACAACATGATCAATGGCAGCGCAGTCACTGTTTCTCAAAACGGACAGGGCGGTGCAACTGTGGCCATGAACACTGGCACTCACGATGCAGTCACCTATACCGACACCGCTGGTGGCAGCAGCTTCACTTTCGCACTCGGTAATGGAACAACTGAGACTATGAATATCGCTGCATCTGGTGCAGTGACGTTGACGGACCAAGCCGGTAACGCGATTCAGGCAACGGTAACTTCGAACACTGCGACTGGAACGTACACGGTGAACGATGGACAGGGACACATTTACACAGTCGCTGGTAACGAAACTGCTGGATTTACAGCGCAGATCAGTCAGGCAAATCAACCGGCTGAAACGTTCAACTTAGGCCAAGCTGATTATTATCACAACGGTTATGTAAACAACGGCAATGCACAGACCTACACTTCGCCAGTTGGTTGGATGACATATTCAAGCGAGAACGGCGGTTCGTATTCGTCGGGAGCAGTGGGCAATGCAGCAGCAGACATTGTAGTCTCAGCGGCAAATGTACAAATTGCCGGCGGCGAATCGATAGAGAACAGACCAGGCACATACACAGTGAATGGCAATACCACGGTTACTATCGCTCCTTCTGCACACGGTTCCGAGACAATCACCGTAAGAACGGCCGACGGCAAGATGGACACATATGTTGTCAATCCGGCTCAGGGTCAGATGGTGAAGAACAATGTTGCGGCTAACTTCGCCAGTCCGCGCCGACCAAACGTTCCTGCACAACCAGCGTCAATCATTCCAGCGCGAATTGCTCAACATTTGCCACAACCAACTCTGCCAACTTCAGATGCGAATGCTCCCGAAACTGCAAACAACGGCGGTGGAGGTGGAGGCAATCTCGAAAAGAATGGCAGCGTAGATGAAGATGGATTCGAAGGTGACGTGTCTTCTCTCGATCAATATTCTGAGAATGCAGAGGCAGATGCACTGTATAAACCGGGAACGCAAAGTCTGGAAAGACAGATGATGGATGCGAAATCGGCAGTGAGAACTCTCAACGCGTTCAATTCAATCTTGCAACAACCATCGTTGAACAAGGGCGAGACATTACCCGACGCCATAGTTTCCGCAACTGTCGATCAGAACATGGCGACATTGATGGTGGGTCAAGGTAAATACAACCAGGCGGAGCAACTCTACACTCACGCCATAAGCGTCATGCAGAACTATCCGCAAGCGCCTGAATACAAGATATTGCTGGAAACCTACGCGAACTATTTAAGTAAGCGCGGTCGTGAATTGGAAGCCAATGAGTATAGAAGAAGAATCACTAGCACCGAAGTGGTATCAAACAGTTTCGAGGTGGCTAGCGTATGAGAGGGTATCACGATAGCGCCGCGGGTTTACCGCCCCTGAGTGCCGGCAATAAGTTAAAACGGATGGTCGAAGAGCGGCTAGATCAAATGATCATCTATGTAGGTGCGGAGGTGAGCAACGACACGGTGCCCAGCTTCATACGAGACGACCCAGCCTTCGTAGCGCACTTAAACAGCATATCAAACATACAAAAACAAAAATCTGAACTGCAACGATATTCCAGATTGCAAGAAGTGGTGTCATTTGATTTTAGAGTAGAGGCAAATTCTTCCACCCAAGATACGCCTGCGACAGAGCCCGCACAATGTACGCATGCTGTATCTGCTACAGAGCCCGCACAATGCACGCAGGCTGCGCCTGCTACAGGTCCCACAAAAACTGCTCTGTCGACAGAAGAACAACTAGAATTAGCGACGAAATTTCTCGCAAAGATTGAAGAATTACTAAAAACGACATAACCGGCATTAACAACTTTCACTATCGAAATCGGGATGTAAGAGCGAGTCACGCTGACATGAGCTGCCTAAGTTGCGAAAGTAAACCGCTGGCAGTACCAGCAGTTTACGATCGCCCTGCAAAAACTTTCGCCCAGATGGCGGCTACTTTTTGTACAAGCTGTCCGCACCGACAAACACTGACTGTCCAGCTGTCGATTGATCGACCTGCGGGTCAGGCGTATTTTGAATTTTGTCACGTGCTAGTTCGAGCATGTTAGGCAAAACTTCATGTCCATCGTATTCAAAACCGCCGTCAGGATGGTAGACCGCTGAGTGAGATTTACCTTCGGGTCCCAAAACATCCATTTCAATGAATCCGGTGCTTTGATCTATCTTCAGCGTTCCAGCTACTGTATTTTTTGTTTGTTCACCAGAGGCGGTTTGCGAACTGATTAGTGACAGTTGTTTTCCGTCTGCCTTGATGTCTAATTCTCCATTTTTCCCGTGGAAATGAATGTGAGAAGGTGCTTCTCGATTTTGATTGGAGTATTCGATTTTCGCATTTGATTCACCATCAGGAAAATAGATCTCATCGATCAATCCCTGCGTGTTTACTTCGATATCTGCTGATGGAGGAAACACTTTGTAGTCGGTCAGCGCTTTCTCCAAAGCGAGAGCCGCTGCACCTGGATTCGATGATTTCGCGACAAAGTCGAGAGCATCTTTGACGCCGCCTGAGACACTTCCGGTTATGGAATTCAAGAAAATTTCGCGTGTCGTACGCATCAATTCATTTTGCTCGTTCCTGCCGTTGCCAAATGAAGTGGGATTGTCGAATGTGGACATTGATTGGTCCTCGTTAGTTTTTGCAGTTCGCACGAATCGTTGATTCGATCGCAAAACAACTTTCGCAGATTCAACACCATTTGAAACTGGGGAAGCTACAGTGCCTGGTTCACAAAAGCTGCTAGCGAACCCGAGCTAGGTTTCGTGGAAGAGTTGTCGGGACTTTGGAAATTTACACGTAGTTTCCACACTATCTGAATATTGTGTGCGCATGGACCGGTGGAACACAATTGAGCAGAGGTGCGCAATGTACAACAGAAATCAGAAGACAATTGCAGCGAAACAGGAAACAAATGTTTTTCGTATGATTGGCTCCGGTGCCGCTGTAGTAAGTAGCTGCAAAGCCACTTTATCTGCTGCTGGATTCTGCGAATTCAATTCGCACGGATACAATTTTGTCTGTTCCCGACAACTGGAATCGTCGAACAGCAAGCTTACTATTTACGTTGAATGCGTCGCTCTGTCGCCAGAGCTGTGGGAAGTTACTTTCCAAAAATTCGAAAATGGCGTTTCGTCGTTGCACAGCCAAATGATGAAAAAACGGCTCGAAAAAGTGTGCTACGCACTCGAAGCGAAAGTTGCTTAAACCAATCCTTTGCAGTTTTATCTTAGACCAAGATGGAGCAGTGACATGAAACTCAAAAATTTCCTCGCTAGAACACTTATGTTGTTGGTCCCACTCTTCATCTGTTCAATCAATTCTTCGTCTGCACAATCAGCAGTACAATCAACTGCAGACAGCGGCGTCTACGGCAACGAGACGAACTTCACGGGCGAAGGAGCTCAAGGAATGGGAGGAACGTATTCGTATCCGACGTATAACCAACAACCACTGGCGGTGCCAACAGCGCTAGCTCGCGTCACTCCAAGAATTGGAGTTCAGGGTAAGAATGGGTTGCCGCCCTGCCAGATGGACAGCTTCGTGCACAATGCTGGTGGCATGGCTGATTTGATCTACGGCGACGAAGGCACTGACGGGCCTCCGCCGTATTCAAGTTTCACGGCAATTCACCGCATTGAAGCCGGAATTTTTGGCGATACGAGAGAAGGGCTGACGACTGGGCACGCTTCGACCTTACCGTCAGCCTGGGGAAGTGATGAATTTCTTGGTGCCGAGTGGTCGAAACCCAGTACGGGCAGCCCTCGATAGCCCGGTAGTGGTGCGCATTTACTAAGTCAGGTCCACAAAGTCTAATCCAGGAGACATTCGCCTCGAGCGGATGGTGCAAACACACGTGTCAGAATTTCAAGACGCAAAAGCGGAAGGCGCAAAAGTATCGGAAAAAGTAAAACACGGTGATTTAAATGGCGCCATTGAAGAGGCCCAGGCTTATCTCAAAGAGCTGAAAGAGAAAGATCCCACTCACTACAAAGAGCAAGCGAAGGCATTTACCGATGAGTTGGTCAGAGATGGTGGACTCCCCTTGCTTGAGTTCGAGTTTGGTAGTCCCGACCACTTAGGACTGAAGAAGTTAGACAAGGCGACTCTCACCTCGATCGAGCAAGCGTCTACAGACCCTCTAGCAGCTGCACTGGCTGAAGTGTTACTGCAAAAATGGGACGTCATAAATTCTGGCGGACAAGAAGACATTCATCTGGCCATCGATCAGTACTGTGAAAACAGAGCCCGAATCGAGATGCACGATGGTTCGTCTATCATGTATGACAGCTCTCTGCCACCGCGAGTTTCAGCGATTCTCTATGCAGACGGAAGCAGTGCAGACTTCACTTACGGGTCAAACAATGAAGTTTCGATCAGCACAGACAGTGCATCGCTAAAAGCTGTTTTGGACCGCGGAACAAATGCGCAAGTAGACAGTTATGGCAACGTCTGGCTTGAGAACAGTGAAGGCTGCGTCATCTATCAGACTGACGGATCAACTGTGACGAAGGACGCAAACGGAGTTGTTACTCGAATTGACATTCCAGAGCATACTCCAATTGTCTTCAATGACGATATTCTAGCCAGACATTATGCAGACGAAATTGAGAAAGCCTTCCAGTTGACCGGCGAAGAGCGTGCAGCAGCGCTAAAAATCGTGAACGATGAAATGGCGACGTTCATTCGCACTCAAAACGACGGTAATCTAACTCAATCCATCATCTTCTCAAAAGTAACAGCGCAGTTGGAGTTAGACGGAAAGTTAGGCGCGGAGATATTTGACACGTTTGCCTCAAACGATCAGTTACAGGCGACGATCAACGGCAGCCAGTATCAAGGGTGGTATCACGAAGATACTCTTTCTGCATACAGCAGCGGCGCCCTGGAAGATAGCGGAGATCCACTAGATGCTCTTCACCGGCTCCTCGCCTCAGGTTTTGCTCAAAACTTCAAGGCAATCGATGTTGCTGCCAATGGCGGTAACACCGACAACATGGCTGGCGATGCTGATATGCAAGCGTGGAAAGACAAGAGCGCGGGCAGAGCTGCGTCTGAAGTGTTGCTGGACGATATCGAAAACAGAAGGGGCATCGCGCTCTTCGAAAATTTGTATCAGGGAAGAGAAATATCAAAAGCTGACATCCAAGCGACTTTAGACGATTACGCAACACAACTAACACAACGCGATCGCGACGCGCTGACATTTTTACTACAAAATTTCGATCAAATAGCAAGCCGCAACGGTGGTCAACTCACAGAGTTTAGCTTGAGAAAATACGCAGAAGATTGCGGCAGCAGCGCAGAGACCGCGGCATATTATGGAGACCACGTCAACGTCTCCGCCGAACTTATTAAAGGTTGGAACAATCAAGAAACAAATCTGCCTGAGCAATCGACACAGCAAGCCGTCGCAATTAGAGAATGGATGGGTATTGATACCATCGCCAGCTTAGGTTCAGTCGACTCCGAAAAAATAATCGGCACCCTCGACGCAATGACAGCTGCTGAAAGAACCAATATTGAAAAGGCTTACGAGCTAACCTATCACAGCAGCCTACGCCACGATTTAGAGTGGCGCCTCGGCGATAAATACTCCCGGATAGAAAATATACTCAATCGCCCCGATGGTAAAGCAGACACAGCAGGTCATATCAACAATGCACTCGAGCAGTTGCAACAAGAATTTCAGGTGTGGCGACAATCAGGTTACAACGTCGACGAAATTCCTCAGACAGATGCGCAAAAGGCGGCTCTGAAAGATATCAGAGACACTCTCTCTGTACTGAATTCCATTCAGTTGGCGCAGCTGAGAGCGGATTACCTGAACCGGTACGGAATTTCTTTAGACGATGCTTTGCTTCAATCAACCGACATTCCTAAAACAACGCGCGATACGATTAGTCTTTATCTAAGCGCTGGTGGCACAGATAAACAGCTGGCAGATCCTCTCTTCGTCGACAAACTCGCCACCATCTCGCTAGAAGCGAAAGATGTGAGAATGTTTGAGGAAGCCTTCAGAGGATCAACTGAAGCTCAACGACAAGCATTCATCAAAGCACATGGTACAGATGTGGTTAAGGCGGCATTTCCAGATGGATTCGACCAGGCAATCGCCTTAGACTACCTAAATTTTGGAAGAGCGCAACTAGCCACTGTCGCCGCACAGGACACACACTGGTTACACACTAATAAAGAAGCAATCGTGGTAGCTCTCGAAAATGCCACCGAAGAAGACCGCAAAAAGTTCGCGCGTGGACGCGAAGTGGCTAGACAAGATCCGAACACTTTGAACGCTGAAGATCTTGCAGCATACAACTTCTATCAAACCTTGCACAAAGCACTAACTAATGCCGCCTACAACTGGGAAGTAGCCGGATGGGAAAGCACACTGCTTCACGAAGGCAGCACTTTTATAAAGGACTTTACAGCCACTCATCATGATGGTGCATTGGGTTCAGCGGTCGGAAGCTGGACCGATAGCTATGCGATTCAAAATGTCTTCAGAAATATGAGCGAAGCCGATTGGGAGATACTGTCGTACAAGGGCGCTAACGGTCTCAGTGAGCCAGACAAAATGAAGTACTGGCGAGGTGAAAATCTCCTGCTTGACGCAGAGGACGGTCGAGTTTTGACAGCGGCTGAACAACAGCTAGCAGATTTCGCTGCAGGCATAAATAAGAAAACAGAGGCTCAAAAGGCGTTCGCGGCCGACATCAACGATGCCCTGGCAAACACCTGGATGAATGCGGATGATCTAGCTCGAGTCAAAGCAATACTAGCTTTCAAAATAAGCGCGAACAGTTGGGAAGACGCAAACAAATGTCCAGACATTTTGGATTTGTTCAATCTTTACAAGGACAAAGGAGTGTTCGGTGCCTATTATCGAGACCATGAAAAGCTCATAAACGGAGTCCTCAACCTCAATGAAACTGAACAACAAAATTACTGGAACGGCAAGAGATTACAAGACTCAGGACGAACCGACTTTTCGCAGGAAGAACAAGCTTTAATAACATTTGCCCAAACTCTCGATCAAAACGTAGATAGCTATCTCGATGATGGCGCAATGAAAGATGCGGCTCATCTGTATCTGGCAGATATCGCAAAGTCGGAAAACGGAAGCGCAGAGCCAAGCGCCCTGGTATTGTTCCTTCACAATGCGTGCACAGATGCCTCAGCCTTAACTTTGACCAACGCAATCGCTAACGACAAAACTGGTCAGATAAAGGCGTGGATCGACCAAAATCATGATTTAGCATCTTCCATCCTAACCAGTGCTCTCTACAAGTGCGATATTCCATCTGGTATCACATATGATGCAAATGGTTTCGTAATTTATCCGACAAGAGATCCGATTGATGTCCTTTGCGACTCAATCTTGTCTGGAACCACGACTCTACAAGACAAATTGCTGCTCACCAACGACAAAACAGAAATTCTAAATCTGCTCGAGCACAGCACTCAAGACGAAAGAAACAGGATAGCCAATAACGAAATTACCCTTTCAAACTTAAGCACTGAAGACCAGGAATTTCTTCGACAAATCGCTAGGGACGTTGTTGTCGATGAGAACAATCAAGCACATATTCCGCCCGCAGACACAGTCAGAGCGTACGTGCTTGGTTACGCCAATGAAGTAGAGGTTCGAGCACTTCTCAGTCAAGGAACTCCAGACACAATTGCAAAAATGAAAGCTGAGTACGGTGCCAAGTTTGGTGGCGCAGATCTTGGCGCAGACTTACTAAACAAAATAGACCCGGCTCAGCAGAGTCAATACATCGCGTGGTTGCACTCGACTGAAATTGTCGCCACCCAAGATTTCATGGACAAAACCCATGACTTGAACAACAGCTACAGCTTAATGGACGGATTCATGCGCTCCGGATGGGATGGAACGAAAGATTACGCATATCAATCCGCCGATGCATATGCAGCTGCGCTGAAAGAATATTCCAGCAAATTTGAGCAAATTCCTGAAGAAGTACGGGAGCAGCTTTCGCAAAGACTAGAGTCCGCGATAAAAGCATTTAAAGACTCGCGTGGTGCAATGAACGAGCAGTTGGTGGACCTAGCCATCATGCTAGGCACGATGGCAGTGACGATGGGCGGCAGCGCACTGCTTCAAGCGACAGCATTATCCACGCGCATGGCCGTTTTCGCCGCAAGCGGAGCAATCTTCAAAGTGCTAGCCAAGCGGGCAATGGATGGCACCGAGGCTGAAATGGACCTGGAGAGCATCCTTCATGACGCAGTCACCGGCGGTCTGTCGGGCGGATTCGCCGCGATAACGCCAGAAGATTTGCTGGCAGCATTGCCGCAGTCACTGATTACTAAATTAGCAGGAGGTGTGACGAGCGCAGATATCATAGGCGGCCTTGGCGAACGCGTAACTCAGCTGATTGGCGATCAAGGTCAAGCAGCGTTGCAAGAAAAGATAGATCATATGATCTTGCAAGCGATAGCAACAGGACGGAATATCGATGCGAAAGGAGCATTAGGAATAATGCAAAACCTCATCGATAACACTCCGGAGCTGGCTGCCATTGTTGCTCAAAATCCAGGTCTGAAGGATACTATCGCCAACTCCATTGCTAACAGCCTTGCCACTGAGATTCAAATTGGATCAACCAATGCACTGCTGAATCTGGGACAGCAGCAGCTCCGCGGACTGATCGGCGGAGAGACGATTATGGAAATCAGCACCACCGTGAGCGTCACCGCCGGTGGTGTGATGAACTGGGATGATAGCAAGTCTATCGGCGAAAATATGAGCATCATAGTTGCTCAAGTTCTGGAAGCCGATAAGCAAGCACTTGGAACTGGTCTCGTGTTCCACTTCGGTATGCAAGGCTTTGGTATGGCCGTTCAAGTCGGCACAGAAGGGGCAAAATTCTTAGGCCTTGTAAAACCAGGTGAGCCACCGACTCCTGCCAACTTGGTCGTTACGTACGAAGACGGCTCCCAACAAATTATCAAACCTGGACAAAGCATCCCAGATATAAGCAAAGTCAAGGACGTTGCAGCAGTGCCTGAAATTCTGGCAAGAACTTCTGTCAATGATCCTCTCGGAGAAATCAAGCCTAACAATGGTGGCACTGAAAATCCAACCACCGTATTGACGAATGCGATCGTTGATACCAATCTCAAGTCAAACGTTGAGACTGGTATAGCTGAACTTTCACTGCCCGCCCAACGCTTGATCGCTGACGATAGCGTTATTCTAAAGCCGGTCAAAGACATAAACGACATTGCGCCAGAACTGCTAGATCAGCTTGTACCAGGTAAGGACAAGACGTTCAGGCAGATGTTGGAAGATCCAACCGAAAGCGGCGCATTCTACGATCCAAGTACCAACACAATTTACTTGCGACCAGACGCGAACTCAGATGCCATCAATCACGAACTCTGGCACGCGGTAAATAAAGGGCTGAAAGACTTTGCCGGCAGCGAATCCATGCTCAGGGCAATTGGTAGAGACCAAACTCTGGGATTGCCGACCGACAGGTACTTTGATCCAGCTCTAAACGAACAGGCTAATCAAGAAATCTTCCAACAAAGCGCACGAATTTTAGAAAAATTGCAATCCAGACAAGCTCTGACAGCGGGAGAAATGACCTTTCTTCTCGCGCATCCCAATGCCGTCGAAGTTACGGCAGAGCGCTTATTCATGCAGGGTATTCTGCAGCGAGCACCGTGGGAGCTGTTGATCGACTCTCCAGCAACAAAGGAAAATCCGCATCCGGGAATCGATGGTTCTTTCAAATCAGCAGAAGGCAAGTGGCAGTTGCCACCAGATGCGGTGGGTGATCCACTCTCCCTGGTGCCAGTGGCTGCAGATGCGCCAAACCGTCAGATTCCGGTGACACAGACAGTGGTTGACGGATTAACCAAATTCTTCATTACCAACGACGCCGGCGACGAAGTAGAGATCGCCTTTGACCAGGAAAACTTTCACTGGAAGACTGTAGAAGACAACCAACCACTGGATTCACGACTGCACTTAAGGATGCCAGACGGCACCTTGCAGCCGGCCAATTTCTTTGTGGATGATCTGGGATGGTTGTCACAATCGATTCAATTTATTATAGAGAAAAACATGGGCATCGTAGAGAAGCGCTCTAACGGCGACTACGAGTGGCACTACAACAATAAAATGTGGGTATCCAGCGATGATGGTATGACCTGGTCTTTCACCGATATGAGCGGAGAACCCGGCAGCCGTAGACCAAATGGATCACCGATATCACAAACGATGGTGCTTGATGCCAACGGCAACCAATTTATTTGGGATGAAAATGGAATTTCAGCAGCTCAAGGTTGGCTGCTGGGAACAGAGCCGCCGGGCTACGATGCAGCGTTCCCAGAGCGAGCGTTCAACTCAAAAACATCATGGATTGAACCTAATGGTGATGTTTGGCAGTGGGTTCCCGAAAAACATGCTTTTGAAAATGGCGACAGAACCAGATTTGTCGATTTCTCGAACAACGCAAAAATCTACGACTTTGATCCATCAAAAAACTTATTTGTTGCAGCTGATGGTGCAACTTACGAAAACAGACCGAACGGTCAATTTTGGACATACCCAGACGACACACGCGTGTGGCGCGACTCATACGGTCAGTTGTTCAAAATTGACGCCGCGAAAAATTTCCGTGAGTACGTTCAAGGAGAATGGATCACACTCGACAAATCACTGGAATCGAACCTTTTCGATGTGCTAAATCTCCACAATCCAGGCACTGAATCACTGCAATATTTGGCAGAGCGTGCCTACAGTCAAAGCTACAGAAACAACTTGTTTCAGTTGCCAGAGTCGATGCCCGAACATATCAGAACACAAATTCTTGAAACGCACGGAGAGCCATGGCAACTAATTGCGGCACAACAGGCATGGAAATCTGTTGAAAGATTGAGTGATTTCGCTCAATTGAGCGAAGCAGCAAAAGCAACCAGATTTGACGACTTGTTCAACGAATATCTTGGCTGGGGGCAACGAAAAGTATTGAATCAACTGGCTACGCCAGAGCAGTTTATCAACCTAGTCGATCAACGTCCGCAAGTTGACTGGGCGAAGCCGATTCCAGGGTGGCTGAGAAGAGAGTATGCCGATCTTGCAGGATGGCAGATTGAGGCCGCTAATCGCGCCTACGCTGAAACTTATCAAAAAGGACAACGCTTCGATCAAGAAGGGTTTCAACAAAGATTAGAGCGGTATATCGCCATGGGAGAAAACGACTTCATCCTCAACTTCGCGCCCGAACTGATAGTCTCGCGCGTGCCAGTTAGTCAGGATGTGACTTTGCTTTTAGCGAACGTCATACGAAATCAAACTGGCATGGACAATTCAGAAATATTCGGCAGCGGCGACACGGGTAAAAAGGCTTCTGCTTTAGCACGTCGAATTAGTCCTTTCGATTTCGAAGCTGCCTACAAAGCGCTAGGTGGTGCTGACCTGGGTCCAATGACACCAGAACAAATTTTTCTCGAGGCACAAAGTCCTAGAGGGCGCGGAGCGGCAGGCCTGTCCGCACTATTTGGAGATCAATTCCAAGGGTGGATCGATGCACAGCGCACCTACCACAGAACAACCGAGGAAGCAGTTGGTTGGATCTTAAACGCCACCAGTTGGCTTGATTCTGCGACGCCTAAGGATAGACAGGATCTAGTCTCCAAACTTTCTAAAAATCCAGGTGCTCCGATTGAAGAGCTGGAAATGCTGGCAAGAAATTGGATGCAACTTAGCGAAGCACAAAGACAGCAACCGTTCGACGATGTGATAAAAACGATCAGAGCTAGGACTTACCCTGGAGCGGAAGATTTAAATTTCGCTGCAGAAGCAGCCAAATGGGGAGTGTTACCCGAAGATTATGCCAAATTCGAAGAGCGATACTTAGCGGCACAGGAGACTGAGAGCCCGTTCCCAACCGACCGAGTCTGGGAATCAGGCAATCTCAAAGGACACTTTATTCCACGCTCCGATCCACGAGCGATTTTCCTCGGACCATACACAAATTGCTGTCAACATCCATACGACGTCGGTGCATCTTGCGCCTGGTACGGATTGGAAAGCGCAAACTCTGGATTCTTTGTAGTTGAAGATGCGAAAGGACAGATCGTAGCTCAGTCATGGGCCTGGGAGTCTGACGATGGAGGGCTGGTCTTCGACAACATCGAAAGTAAAGGACTAAACGATCGCAGCCCGGCGGTCGCCTCCATCTATCAAAAAGCGGCAAATGACCTATCAAACCAGTATTGGGAAGTGACAGTCGGTCATAGCTCAGGTGACATGAAAGAACCTCCGCCCGAGTGGGTTGATGCTGGAGTGAACAAGCTCAAGCCTCCAAGCGAGTATTCTGGTTACACAGACTCGGCCGAGCAGTGGGTACTGGCAAGTAATCCAGAACTTCGCATCGAGCAGCAAGAACGCAGCAAAGCCATCTTTCGTGGGCTTACCACGGCAGACAGACCGGCGATTGAGCGCATCGCACAAGAGCGATTCCCCGTCGGATGGACAGGTATCAGCTTTACGCGCGACTCTGTTGGACAGGTCATGGAGGCACCAGATGGCACCATTTTGGGCTATGCAATTTGGGAACCGGCGAACCACTATATTTCCGAAATTGCAGTGTCTTCGGATGCAAAACCTAACGATACGGTTGGACTCATAATCAAGCTATCCCGAGAAATCATGAAGGATCCAACTGCAACTTGGAGTGCCGACTGCAGAGAGTCGACATCGTATGCATTGATCAAACGCATGGAGCAAAGTGGTCGGATTCGAATTACGTCAGATCAAGTCACAAACAGCATGAATGGAGAACCGATGCATCACGTGGAATTTGTTCCGGTGGTTCGGGGAGGCGAATAACAACCTAGCGTTCCGCCAACCTACAATTTTTCCACGTTTATTCCAGAAACGTTTGAGAAAGTAAACCCAGTCGGACCGATGCTTACCACGACCCTTCCAAGCGGAGCCGCCCTGGACAACCAGGCGGGCAGATAAACTCGTGCCAGATTTTACTGAATCGAAAACGGAAGGAGCCAAAGTTGCCGACAAAGTCAAACATGGTGACTTTACTGGAGCGATTCAGGAGGCACAAGAATATCTCAAAGAGTTGCAAAAACGAGATCCTGAACATTATAAACAGCAGGCTCAAGCATTCACTGATGAACTGGTGCGAGATGGAGGTCTGCCGCTCCTAGAATTTGAGTTAGGAACTGCCGATCACTTGCACACGGAAAACTTTGACAAAGCAGCTCTAACTGCTTTTGAACAAACGACACAGGATCCTTTAGCGGCTGCGCTGGCAGATTTGCTCTTATCAAAATGGGATACCCTGCCCCTCACTGGCGACACCACTCTCAAGAGCGCCGTCGATCAATACTGCGAAAATCGAGACAGAATTGAGCTCCATGACGGTGCATCGGTTATGTACGACTCGAGCACGCCACCGAAGGTAATGGCAATCTACTATGCCGATGGAACAAACGTTGAATTTATTAGAGACGCAGAAGGAAAACTGACTCTTCAAACAGACAATGCAGCGCTGAATGGAATTTTGACTAACACCGACGGACAAACTCTCGCCGTCGACACTTACGGCAATATCACCCTCCGCAGTGAAACAGGCTCTCTCGTGTTCCAAACTGACGCCTCACTGGTCAGACTGGATGCTCATGGCATTGTCATGCCCAGCGATGGACATCAAACCGAAGATCTCCTGGCCAGGCATTACGCTGATGAAATAGAACTCGCATTTCAGAAAAGCGGCACTGAGCGAGATGAAACTCTAAGAGCAATCAACAACGAAATGTTGACTTACATTCAGAGCCAGCCAGACCAAATATCAGCTCAATCATCGATATTTGGAAAGGTAACTGCGCAGTTGGCGCTCGACGGACAACTCGGAAACGGTTTGTACGAAACTTTCGCACACAACGATGCTCTGCAAAATTCAATCAATGGAAGCAAATACCAGGGATGGTATCACGGTGACACATTGAATGCTTATGCGGCGTCGAGCGCAGCGCAGGACACAAACGATCCGCTCAGTGCAATACACAGGATGTTCGCTGCTGGCTTCGCCACCAATTTCAATGCCATCGACATTGCCGCAAATGGTGGCAATACCGACAACATGGCGGGCGATGGTGACTTACAGACATGGAAAGACAAGAGCGCCGGGCGTGCCGCCGCCGAAGTTCTGCTCATTTCAGTGGAAAACCTGCGTGGTATTCCGCTCTTCGATAACCTCTACAACGGCAGGGAAATCACAAAAGAACAAATTCAAGACTGCCTCTCAAAAGACCGTGCACTCTTAACCACAAGAGAGATCGATGCACTCAATTTCCTGCTCACAAACTTCGATGAAATCGCCGGCAAGAATGGCAATCAACTCACGGAATTCGCACTGAAAGTCTATGCTACAGACCGCAATAGTAGTGCCGAGACTGCTTATGCGTACAGCGACGCAACCAGTGCACAGCAACTGCGAGGATGGAATGACCTAGCGCCAGCAGTGACGCCAGATCAGCAACACCAGCAAGTTACAGCGTTAAGAACATGGATGGGCATCGACACAATCGGCAGCCTGGGTTCGGTCGACTCAGAAAAAATTCTGGGAGCACTGAATGGAATGACGGCGGCAGAACGCACCAGTTTAGAAAAGGCCTACGAGGCGACATTCCATTCCAGTTTGCGTCATGACCTGCAGTGGAGACTAGGAGACAAATATCCACAAGCCGAAAGCATTTTAGATAGAGCAGATGGAAAGGCAGACGTAGCATCACATATCCATAACGCTCTCAATGTGCTCGAATCAGAGTTTGCACCCTGGCGTGACGGTGGTTTCGCCATCAACGATTTCCCGCAAACCGATGCGCAAAAGGGCGCGTTGAAAGATATTCGCGACACACTTTCTGTGCTCAACTCAATGCAGTTAGCCGAGCTTCGTGCAGACTACTTGAGTAAGTACGGCATCAGTCTTGACGAAGCATTGCTGCATGCCGACGACATTGAACCAGCTACTTCTCAAACAATCGCCCTCTACCTGCAGGCAGGTGGCACAGACAAACGCACTAACGACACTGAATTTGTCGAGAGTTTAGCCGTAATTGCTTTGCAATCAAAAGACCTTCGCATGTTTGAAGAGGCTTTTCGCGGTTCAAGCGATGCCGCACGAGCAGCTTTCAAAACAAAGTACGGTGAATCGACCGTAAAAAATGCTTTCGGCGACTGCTACGAGCAAATGATCGCGCTGGACTATCTAAATTTCGGAAGAGCTCAATTAGCAACGGTGGCAGCTCAAGACACGCACTGGTTACACACCAACAAAGACGCCATTCTCGTCGCTTGTAAAAATGCCACTCCGGAAGAGCGTGAGCAATTCACTCACGGACGTGAATTGGCGCAGAATGCAGACATTTCCAAGCTTCAAGGAAAAGACCTGGAAGATTATAACTACTATAAACAGTTACACGCTGCCCTTAAAAACGCAGCATACGATTGGGAAGTGAACGGATGGGAAGCTGCAATTCTCTATCCCGATAGTACGTTCATTCGAGACTTCACGGCGACACATCATGATGGCGCATTGGGCTCAGCGATCGGAAGCTGGACAGACAGCTATATGATTCAAGACGTCTTCAGAAACATGAGTGAATCCGATTGGGAATTACTCACTTACAAAGGAGTCGAAGGTCTCAATGCTGAAGACAAAGCCAAGTATGACAGCGGCAAAGTATTGTTGGCCAAAGCAGCTGAAGGTGTCGCTTTAACTGCAGACGAGCAAAAACTGGCAGACTTCACAAAATCAGTAGATGACAAAGTTGAACTGAGCAAATCATTCAACATCGACGTTCGAAGTGCACTCGCTGCCATCTGGATGAATGACGATGACCGTAACCGCGTCAACGAAATTTTGAACTTCAAAGTTGCAGCAGCAAGTTTCGAAGATTCGAACAGCTGTCCTAACATCCTGGATTTGTTTGAGCTATACAAAGACAAAGGCGTATTCGGAGCCTATTACAGAGATCACAACAAGCTCATTGATGGCGTACTGAACATGTCGGCAGAGGAGCAAAAAGAGTACTGGTTAGGAAAACAAATACAATCAAGTGGCAAAACTGAGCTCACTAACGAAGAGCAATTAGCACTCAACTTTGCCACCTCACTAGATAACAACGTGAATAGTTATCTAGATAACGGCGCCATGAAGGATGCAGCGCAACGCTACCTTTCAGATTTGGCGGCAACAACGACTGGAGAGAGAGAGCCAAGCCTGCTCGTCAATTTCTTGCACGACGCTGCAGTCGGAAAATCTGCGTTGACTCTGGCCAATGATATCGCTAACGACCCATCTGGCACGATCAAAGAGTGGGCACGGTTAAATCCAGAAGCTGCAAATAATCTGATCGAGCAAGCGCTCTACAAATGCGACATTCCATCCGGTATCACTTACGGCAGTGACGGATCGATGATTTACCCTACGGTTGACCCGCTCGAAGCGCTCCGCGATTCAATCTTGAGTGGCACCACAAAGCTTCAAGACAGATTGCTCTTGACCGACGACAAAGCAGAAATGCTTGACGCCATCAAAAACAGCACTCCAGCAGAACGCACGCAACTGTTAAATGATGCATCAGCACTGAATAATTTGAGTGCTTCTGATGCGGAATTTTTGAAACAAATCGCCCGCGATGTAACTCTTGACGAAAATGGCAAACCACAACTTCCAGCTGCCGATACCATGCGCGCTTTCGTTCTTGGATATGCGAGTGAGGCACAAGTCAGAGCAATAATAAGTGGCGAAACAGCACAAGAAATCATTCAGTTAAAAACAGACTATCGCACCAAATATAATGGCGCTGATCTAGAGTCAGACATTTTAAACAAAGTGGACGCCCACGACCAAAGTCAGTACATCGCCTGGCTGCAGTCAACGGAAATAGTAGCCATTCAAGATTACATGGACAAGACGCATGCTTTGAATAGCAGCTACAGCTTTATGGACTCATTCATGCGCTCCTCATGGGATGGCACACAAAATTATGCGTTCCAAGCCGCTGACAATTATGCTGCAGCCATAGCAGATTATTCTAGTAAGTTCGAAGCATTGCCGGCTGACGTTCAACGAGAGTTGTCTGCAAAACTCGAGGAAGCAACGAAAGCATTCAAAGAATCACGTGGTCAGATGAATGAGCAGCTCGTCGACCTGGCCATCATGCTGGGAACCATGGCGGTCACGATGGGTGGCAGTGCCTTGTTGCAAGCCACTGCGATGTCAACCAGAATGGCTGTCTTCGCAGCAAGCGGAGCGATCTTCAAAGTATTGGCCAAGCGGGCCATGGACGGAACCGAAGCCGAATTGGACCTGGCAAGCGTTATGCGAGATGCTGTGACTGGTGGTCTTTCCGGTGGGCTGGCTGCCATTACTCCAGAAGACTTGTTAGGCGCTCTCCCAGAAGCCTTCATTGCAAAATTGACTGGAGGAGTGGTCGGACGAGACATCGTTGCCAGCCTCGGTCAAAGAGTAACCGGGCTAATTGGCGAAGAAGGGCAAGCACTGCTTCAAGAAAAAATTGACCACTTAATCCTCCGGGCGATCGCGACGGGAGAAAAGATCAACTCCACGGCAGCATTGAAGACCATTCAGGAAGTAATCGATCAATCACCTGAACTCGCGAAATTGGTCGCAGACAATCCAGGACTGCGAGACACAATCGCAAACACGATAGCCAACAATCTGGCCAATCAAATCGAGATTGGTTCTTCCTCTGCGATTCTGGATTTCGGTCAAAAGCAACTACGCGGATTGCTCGGCGGCGAAACGATTATGGAGATCAGTACCACAGTGAGTACCACTGCGGCTGGTGTCATGGCTTGGGATCAAAACAAATCGATTGGCGAGAACATGAGCATAATTATTGCGCAAGTTCTTGAAGCCGATAAACAGGCTTTGGGCACCGGCTTGGTGTTTCACTTTGGCATGCAAGGGTTCAGCCTGGCGGTGCAAGTCGGCACACTTGGTGCCAGATACGTGGGACTTGTTAAACCAGGTGAACTGCCAACTGCCGCAAATTTGATCGTCACATATGAAGACGGCACTCAACAACTAATCAAACCAGGTCAAGAAATTCCGAATATCAACCAGATCAAAGATGTAGCGTCGGTCCCAGAAGTATTAGCACCAAGAAATGCCAATACAGGAGACACCAGCACCGTTATTGATACCGCAGCCGTGGACACAGTTACCGCCCACGTCGACAATCCAACACTGAAAGCGAATGTCGAACTCGGCATGGCCGAGATGTCTGCTCCAGCCCAACGACTGCTCGCTGACGGAGAGGTTGTCGTGCAACCGGTGAGCAATATCAACGACCTTGATGCTGCATTGCTTGACCAAGTAGCACCAGGAAAAGGTGGAAAAACGTTCAGACAGATATTGGAAGATCCTAACGAAGGTGGAGCTTTCTATGATCCAACAACGGACAAAATTTACGTCCGTCCAGATGCAAAACCGGATGCGATTGCAGAAGAGTTGTGGCACGCCGTAAACAAAGGATTGAAAGACTTTGCTGGCAGTGCAGCCATGGAACGGGCGAACATACTTGATCACAACCGAAACGTAGCAGATGGAACTGAGACTGATGCATACTTCGACCTGTCAAAAAACGAGCAAGCAAACCAGGAAATTTTCCAAAGAAGTGCTCGAATTCTCGACAAGCTGGATCGCGGTCAAACGCTGACAGCTGAAGAAGTTGCATTTAGCGCCGCACACAAAAATGCTTTAGAAGTGACTGCCGAAAGACTGTACATGGAAGGAATGTTGAAAAAAGCGCCATGGGAATTATTCACAGATTCACCGGCGAGCAAGAATAATCCACATCCCGGTATTGAAGGAAACTTTAAGTCAGGCAAGGACTACATCGTTCCGCCTGATGCAATTGGTCATCCTGAACAATTGCTTCCAGTAGCGGCACAGCGCGACTATGCCCAGACAATGGAAGCATTGAAAGCAATTCAAAACTTACCACCCGCGGAGCAAACACAAGCCTACCGAACGTTTTTTGCGGAGGCTCAAGATCAGCATGTCTTAATTAACAACTTGCCAGCTGAAGTGCTTCCACATTTCCTAGATTACTTGACACAACTTCCCGCCGGAGCAGAACGCAACTTCTGGTTGAACAAACTGACGCTGCCAATGGACTTTATCACTTCGGCCTCCGAGGCAGAAATTGCTGCTACCGTAAAGAGTTTTGCGGGACTAATTGACTCGGTACAGGGTTCGCCAGCCGAACTAGATCAGCTTCGCGGATTTTGGAAAATGCTCCGATTCTCCTCGAAGGGTATAGCCGTATCAGATCAAATGCCGATCAGTGAGCTGCGAATCATGATGAAAGCATTCGCACAAGAAGGGCTTCCAGATCTCAGCAACGCTTCAGATGACTTTGTGCGAGCAGTATCGAAAGCCGTCATCTATGCTCAAAGTGAAGGGGGGTCGAGCAGTGTGGATTCCACCAGCATGACTGCAATGACTGGGGTGACACCACAATTAGCGGAAACAATTAAAGCATATCTCGAGAATGGCTCACTAACTGAAGCCGCATCCTCAGCTTTCCTTGATGCTGTCAACAACGGCAATCATGTAGATAGTAAATCACTCTACCTACTCAAGTCGATTGTTGAGACTAGCACTGAAGCGCAGCAGTTGGAATTCGCTCAAGCCATCTCTGCCGTGACCCTCGGTGAGGGCAATCAAGCAGAGTTGCCAGCAGCTTATGATTTGATTCGCATCCTATCGGATACGTCGCCAGAGCTAGTTTATCAAGCAGTCGAAAAACCATTGATCGACTCAATCAAAGATAACAGCATTCCTAAAGCCACTCAGCACGAACTAGCGTACCGCCTGATCGAAATAGCCCAAGCAACAAAAAATCTAGAACTCCTCTCGCAAGTGGACATCAACACCTGCTGGGAAGCATTGACGACAGCGTTACTAGACTCTACACCAGAGTTGTTTGCTAACAGAGCTGACGATGCTTTCAAACTCGCATACTTCCTTTCCTCAAGCGATCCAGTCGGATACCGAGAAAAGTTCTTTCAACCAATACTGGATGCAACTGCCTCTGATGGATTTCCGCCCGACATCGCAGCAGAAATTGGCAACAGACTCGCCAACGAACAGAAGATGAAGAGATTAGAGAACGTTGAAATTTCTCTGGGTGGATACCGCCACGATATCGTCAACCTCGGGTCAGAAACAGCACAAACTCGTCAAGAAGCCGAAGCTGCACTTTTGGATGGTTCCATCAGGTCACTACTTGGTCGTGACGGAAAGTTAGGAAAATTATTTCCAGATATTCTAGGTGATGCTGCTGATGGTGGCATCGTCGGGCGAACTCAGAATGGTCTGCATGATTTTACTGTTGACGAACATACGCTCGTAATCATTGACAAACTGCGCACAAATCCCGACTTTCAAACACTGCCGCCGGACCAGCAAATAGACACTTTATGGGCAGCTCTTCTTCACGATTCCGGCAAGCTTGCAGGAAAATCGGATCCTGCGCAAGCGATGAAATCAGAAGGTCTGACCTGGGGACTGCTGAAATCATTGGGGTATTCAGATCAACGATGCCTACGCATCATGGATTTGGTTTACTTCCACGACAAAGTCGGCTACGCAGACGACATGCAGAACCTTACGCTGCCTCAACTTCAAAACCCAGACGATGCCAGCTACGCAAATAAAATGACGGTAGTAGGACGAAATCCGTATTTTACCCTTGAGACCAGTTTGCTGAATCTATTCGATAGCGATTCAGTAAAAGCCAATCCAAGCGAAACAATTGCCACACCAGAAGTTATTGAAACATTGCAAACCATAAACAATTTCCTCAGACAACGGGTAGCAGCTCTGAACGCAAAGTCGGCGGTACCAATAATTACAAATGAAGTTCCATACGGAGCAAAATTCATTCCTGATTACCAATATGAAAGCTTGCTCGTAACTCTTCCTACCGACGGAATCGACGCTGCGATGGATTCGATCGACACCAATCAAACCCGCAATAGGACTATCTCTGCAACACAAGTAACACCAGAGTACAGTGAGCTATTTACCCAAGATGGTGGCAGCTCCGAAATTCCTGCAGTAGTGCTCATAGTTTCAGCGCCGCCCGAACATATGGTGGCAAACAGATCGGATATGTATACCGGTTTCGGACGAAACCTACAGGACTTCGTAGAGCTGGCAATGAACTACGGCAGCACACCTGATACCAACAACGGCTTTCTTGAGAAGGTAGACGCTGCCCTCGCAACTCTACAAACACCTGATGGTCGCCCTATGACAAGAGCAGAACTCTATTTCGAGGTAGCAAAGTACGATACTTTGGATGCACTCAAAGCTGCAATTGCGCAAAATCAAGAATCCCCCGTTTACTACGATGCACTGCTGAAAGTCAACGAAATTATGACATCGGCAGAGCCCTTAGGTGATGGCTCAGCTTGGAACGAGGTCAAAGTCAACAATAGCGTAGTATCTGGAATCGGCATCTACACTAGAGGGCGTCCGGTTTATCTCGAAGGAGCCAGTGAAGCAGACTTACAAAATCTTGGAATTGAAGGCGATGCAAAACCCAGTTACGTATATACGGAAAACCCTCCCGTAGACGCTATCGTAATTTCGACCCACACATGGGAGAAGGCTATTGAACGAGGATTGCCGCTGATTATATTAGACCCAGCAACGGTAGCTGACTATGTTCCTCCAACAGCAGACTACAATCCCACAACTGATTTGTTGCCTGTACCACCGAATGTTGCCGATGCGATTGATAACGTAGGTGTAATCAACGAAAATATAATGCGGGGCTCGTGGCCTATTGCGGATGAAAATGGAATGCAAGCGCTCAAAGATGCTGGAGTCAAAACAATCATTGATTTGGATGACAGCCCTTCTCTGATTGCTGAAGAATCAGCAGCAGCATCCCGCCTGGGAATGAATTTCGAAGCGATTCCATTGAGCGAAGTTGAACGCCCTTCAAACGAGCAGATTGCACAAATACTGAGGTTGATGGAAGATCCACAGAATCAACCGGTTTACATACATTGCAAACAAGGTGCAGATCGCACTGGAGCAATCATAGCTATTTACAGAATGACTCACGATGGCTGGTCTATCGATAAGGCGTACGAAGAAATGAGACACTTTGGTTTCAATACGAGTTATGGCGAGCTTCTACAAGCGGTCAAAGATTGGTCTCAAGCATAGGTGGCCTAGCGGTGCAACGGTGACTTGTAAAAAGAGTGGGTCCCAACAATTGTTGGAACCCACTCAAGATTCTCAATAGAACTCACGTTCTCTACGTGACCAGCGATGAAAGTTTTGCAAGAAAGTTTACTTCTAGAACTTGCGACAACTTCTCTTTCGATCCGCTTAGAGCCAATTTAAGCGACTCCAACCGATGCGATCGACTCTCAAAAATTGTTTTTCCCAGTGACTCGAACTCAGAAGAATCAGTCAAACGCAATTCGGCAAGAGCGAACCTTGCTCCCATAATTGACATCAACTCGGGTTTGATCGAACCATATTGCTCCAGTACAGATCTCGCGGTAGGTCGGAATGTGCGCGCATCAGAAGCTCTCAAGGCGTTGAAAAGAAAATCGATAAACCAGGCAGGATTTTCAGCGCCACCACCCTCAATCCCAGCAAGGTGAATCGAGATGCACGTCAAAATCTTGAGCGCAGACTCTGATTGTGCGATTGGTGCCGACTTAAATACAATTTTACTCTTGCCTTGGAGCGACTGTTCGAAGAGTCCTCGACACTGCCCATAAATCAGAGTAGCAAATGCGCCACCTCGAAATTCACTCTCGTTAGATGGAATTGCTTTCAGAGCCTTCGGCGTCCATACATTCTGTTGACGAGAAAATATCGCCGTATCTCTTCCGCTGATGATATCTGCGGCAGTAAGAGTTTGGCTCGGATGTTTTTGTAGAGTCATGCGTTACACCACTTAGGAACTTGACTGCATTGTTCCTAAACTTCGTGGAAAAGACATGGAAAAGCCTAACATGGCGTCAAGTGGAGCGCATTGTGAAATCAAAGGACCGTATCAAGCATCAGGCCGCCGCTTGCTGATTCTCCGCAACAACCGAGTGCGTGACAGTCTGGACACCATTGCGGTCGACCGCAACTGTAATCGTATCCGCAGAATTATTCGGATTGACATACATATAGGCAAGCGAGCCATCCTGCGCAATCAAAGGAATTCCGTTGATTCGGATACCATTGATGTAGTAGCGACGATCCGGCTGCTCAATCATTTCGCTGTGATCTGGAAAAGTTATCGTGCGAAGTCCGCCGGCTCTTGTGCGGTCACGCAGACCATTTGGATATTCGGTCTCGATTTTGCCTGCAGAATTACCTTCCCAAGTTTTTGTAGCAACTCCGTTGTTAACGGTGACAGACACTTCATCTCCACTTTGCGCGTCTAAATATCTGTATGAAAGAGTTCCTCCACTGACTGTAGGCTTAAACTGCCCCTGTTGCAGATAAGTGTCATCTACAACACCTAGCCTGGTGCCGTCTGCAGAAAACAACTCTAAACGACCTGTACCAGTGTTCCGCACAATTGAAGTTCCATTCGAAAAACGAGTTTCGTCGTTGTAGGGATAGGAAGAGTTATGAATATGAGTAATGCCGGCTGGTAAAGTAGTATCGCTTGTCCAGGTCGACCTATCCGCAACTGGTTGATTTGCAGGGTCTCCCACGCCCCGATCGTTATCACCACCTACGATACCAGATTCACGCGCCAGGTTGTGCAGATCCACATTTACACCAGATAGAATAGCCTGCTTGTATTGCTCGATTGCGTCTGGTGATTGCAGTATCAGTCGCTGACCCACGTATAAGCTTACCCAGGTGTTGCCGCCTGGATCAGCAGTTTCATCCCAACCATTCAAGCGCATGATGCGACGGGCTTCTAGCATTGCTTGCTGTTGAGTCGGATTTTCAAAACCCTGAGCGATCAAAGATTTCATTCCGATTGATATCGGAACATCACCTTGCTGAACCTGGTAGACAAACATGCCATCAGTCAGTTGCTTCATCAAAGTCTTCTGCAACGGAGTCAAATTCGAGGCGTCGATAGATGCGTCGTTCAGACCGTTGGTGTAAGTTTGCAGGTCACTAATCAGAATATATGATGCATCTGCACGATGAGTAGCCCCCTGAATTGCAGCAAAATTGTCACGCATGTAGATAGCGCCAGCCAGAAGTTGTTGGTTGGTGTGCGGGTCGCCAGCGCTGTGGGTTTCGATATAGTGGTTAAGGGAATCAAGAGAAATTCCGCCGTTCGCATTCTTTAAGTCGTTGTACTCCCAGGGCTTTAATGTAGACAAATATGCTAGTTGACTTTCTGCACTCACCAACGCATCAGACCGATCATAATGTGGGGGCTCGACAGCCGCAGGAACGATTGGCACCTCTGGAGCCACTACAAGCGGTGCCTCAACTGGTGCATCAATGATATTACGGGCGACGGCACCGTTAACTTTGCCATCCGTCGTAAAGACGTCTTCGGTTCCATAAGTTGATGTGTGCTCGATTCTCAGAGTTCCATTACTATCGGCGAAACCCACCCGGAAGTGACCGTCTGCTGGATTGCCTGCGGCGGCACCAGGTTGATCTGACGCATAGTGCATCCAATGATTAGGATCGTCCGCTGTCGGAACGAGCTTCCAAACACTGCCATCAGTGTCCTTAATTTGTGTGACAACGCCGAGTTCAGCTCCCGATGCGTAAGTGAATTCTCTAGTAGTTTGATCTGCGAATGTAACTTTAGTAATTTGTCCGTGAGCATCGGCTTCCACAATTGACATGTCCGCATTGTGCAACTCTGTTGTTCCGTTGGTGTTCCAGTATTCGAAAGGAGGAGCTGAAGTGTTTCCAAACACTACTTTTCCAGCATCCGCGCCATCGTTAGTGACGGAAACCGGACCAGGACGCGTTTGCTGACGATCGTCCATATCTAGAATTCTTTCGTGGTTGACAGTGCCAAATCTAAGCCAAACTTGTGGGTTATTTGGATCTGGCTCCCATTCGGTTGAACCTTGCACAATCCTGATTAGGTGCGCGTTTGGACCAGGGGGTGTTGCATACTGAAATTCGCGAACAACCGGATGAGCAGAATCAGAATCACTGATGACTTTTGTTATATTGCCAAAAGAATCTCTATCTAATTCGGTATGGAGAACGGGATTGTGGCTTTCAATACTGCCATCCGCGTTGTGCTTATCAAATGTACGATCAGAGTGTGTGATCGTAAACTGTCCATCAGCGCCGACGGTGACTCGATCACCAGGGCTAGTTATGACTTGGCCGTTCACATTCACGACTATCGCATCAGGATTGGTGTAGTCAAACCGAATGGTTGCATTAGGTTCGCCGACTCTATCAAGCTCAATAACGCGACCCGTTCTGCCATCGAAAATAATCTTGGAATAGTAAGAGTGAGCATTTTCTACTTGCATCGTACCATCGGCGTTGCGAGTCACCAAACCACTTGGTGTCGAAAGTGGTGCTACTTCTCCCGTCGGTGAAACAACTCTGGTCGTCGAGGCTCCATCAACAATCGATAGATTTCCGTCGTTCGAGACCTGAAATTGTTCAGCGGTCAAGGTAACTCCTAGTGGAGTCAAAACAAAGTCACTGTGCGCGTCTTTGCGATCTAAAGACAGACCATTAGGCAACGATACGTGTATCAAGTCTCCACTTGTGTTGTAAGAGTATTCAGTAAATTTGCCATTACCGTAGTCGACCTTCGCAACGTGCTCATGACCAGCTGCATCGACGGTGAGAGTTCGACTTGGTTGACCAGTTCCATCGCAAACAGTTCTCGAACCATCGGCATTTATCAGCTCGGTATGGCCATTCCCAAAGTCAAACAAGACTGTTCCATGTGCGCTGTCAATTGTTATTCGCGCGTGTTGTTGCGTCGTAGTTCCGTCAGCAGCAGTAGCGGTAAACGAATATGATCCATCGCTTTGCAATACCAAATGATCAATGGTGGTCCCATTTGGCTCGGCGATTTGGTTGATTTCCGCACCCTCAGCTCCTACATTCCGATATCCAACAACTAGCTTGCTGCCAGACGGAGTTGTGTAATCAATCTCAAGAGCATACTCAGTATCTACTATTCTCTTTGTCACAATAGTCGAAATTGTTGCACGATCGGCGTTATACAGAGGATGCGTTGCGCTGGAAGTATACATGGCGGATAAACCAGCCCAATTTTCATAACCCGCATCGTGAGCAAGTTGATCGAGCGGTAACGATTGATCCGAGGGGTTAGATGTCAGTCTGTAAAAACTGTCGTGCAGCGCAGTAATGAAGGCTCTCTCCGCCTCACTGTAACGAGTTTCGTTTCCAGCCGCAGATAGACTGTCGTATAGCACGTCAACCTTATCCTTCGATATTGAAGTGCGATCTGCGTTCAGGATATCGTTCGCTGGATTAGTTATAAAAGACAACGCCACACCAGCGTCAGAACCAACTACAGCAGGGTCGACCTTCGCAAAACCAGCATCAGCAACCTGCCGGAGTTCTGCACTTGTACTAATTACAGTATGTGATTCAGAAAGATCAAAGAAACTCTCATGCAACTTTGTCAGATAGCTAACCTCGTCTGCGGAAAATCCCGGGGGCGTCTTTCCAATTAGCTTGTAGGCTTCGTCGACTGACGCAAACGCAATGTATCCCTGAGAATCAGAAATCATCGACCTCAGTCGCGCACCAGCATCTGAAGTCAGGAAATCGAACAATGCGGACTCATCGACCATCTCCATGTGCTGGCTGTGAGAGGTTTTTAGCGCATCAGGAACCACATACGCAGAATCGAAAGAGTAATTTATGACTTCGTTATTGGCATCGTAATGAATCACGATTCCATCGACATGATACTCATGCCGACCATCTGCATGCACAAGTTCCCAGGAGCGATCGGTGTTATGCTTCTCGATATCACCATTAGTGAGATAAACATCTCGAGCACCATCAGCGGTGGCTTGAGTATAAACTCCTTCTGGAGAGATAGAGACTGTCACAGCCACACGATTGCCGGCGGCATCGGTGATGTTGTAGATGGGTGCGGAACCATCGGTTACAGGCAGTTGAACCTGCAGTGAAATACCAGGAGGAGTGACCCTGGTCAAATAGCCGTCGTGGTACTCGAAGTCGCGAGTTACCGCTCCGTTAACGGTTTCGACGATGTTTCCATGACGGTCATACTCAACTTTGGAACCGTCGGCAAGGGTGAATGTGATGTCTCCGTTTTTAGAATCACCCTCTGTCGCATTCACATATGGGTCACCTATTGCGTTGGAAGGTCCTTGAATGTGAATATCATTTTGCGTGTTGCCATCGCTGCTTGGTGCATGATAGGTCCAGGCACCAGTTGAAGGGTCTTTCACCCAACCAACTTGAATATTGTCTCCAGGTTGAGCCGGCAACTCAATTCCAGAAAGCAAATAGTCATCGGAGGGCTGAGCTGTGTAAATCGGCTGAGTATCACCGGGTTGAACATTGTCTGAAACTGTAATTGAGCCGTCATCGTTGACAGTGTCGGTGCCATGAGCAGTGATATTCGTGTAGTGGTCGCCTGAATAAACTTCAGTGTGGTCAGCATAAACGAGAGTAATAGTTCCAGCGGCAAGATCGACAACCGATTGTCCAGGCGGTTCCAGTCCGGCCGCGCCGGGAAGAGGCGTAGAAAAATCGCTCTCAGTTTCGCGCCAAACACCACCTATCAACGCAAAGTATCTATCTGGCGTTGATGCATCGTTTCTATCTAAAATGATTGACATCGGATGTCCAGCGGCGTCGCATAAGATGCGCTGAGTGCCAGAAACCATGCCAACGGTGGCGCCTAGATCTACTTCTGCGAGGGTGCCATCTGCACGATAACTATATGCACCGTGTTCAGTAGTAATGACGGTCGAAGCACCCTGGAATAAATTTTCGAAGTCAGTGGCGCCAATTGCTTTGAACTGTAGTTCACCGGTTGCTCCAGATAAGTCACCTTGAACTGTACCAAGAACAGTACCATCAGCGGTGACATGCTCATAGTGCCCAGAGGTTGGATTAAATCTCAATTGAGTATTATCGCGCAACTCGGCATAAGATAGATGTCCGGCAGCGTCAAAATGCATACGCACCTTTGGCACATCGCTGCCGGCGTCGAAGTTATCGGCTTCAACAAGGTGACCACCTTCAAAAATCAAATGACTTTGTGTTCCATCCGGATTGGTGATCGTCTTTTCACCATTTTCGATTCTTTCGACGACCACGGAGCCATCCGTATTTAGCGTCGTGAAGATGTTGCTGCCAGGCTGAAAAAAATGACTCGCTGAATCACCTGTAGAATATGGAACGACAGAAACCGGCTCATGGCAAACCGACCCGTCATTGAGCTGCATTTGCCACTGACCGTTTACTTGCGTAAAAACGGCAGCAGCAGTGACATTAGTCTCACCAATAAGAGGGAACAGCACAGTCACCAAGTCTGACGTGTGTGGAGAATTTTGGTCCACGTGTCCGTTAACCGCTTCTGAAAATGGTGAGTTAGTGAAAACGGTTTGACCATTCTGCAAAACCGACACTACCGGAAGCTGTTCACCGGAGCCATCGATGTTGGCATGCCCAACATCAATTCGGACATCATCAAACTTGGTATGCAAATCGACTACATCATCATGATTGGCAGGATAAGTTGCACCAGCTCTGAACTGATACCAAGCGTGGTCGTTACCAAAAAAGCTGTAATCATCACTGTACTTTCTGTAAATCATCCCATGATCCATGTACTCGACAAGGTTACCATCATGGTATTCAAAGTGATTTATAAGCACGCCGTTTTCATAAACGTCGGTGGGCTTGCCATCTGCCCTCCTGTATAAGAACTGATTTCCGACATGTTCTACAGACGTGCCATCTGGAAACGTTGTCAATTTTCCATCGGCACTTACAGTCTCCGTAACGTGCTGCTCCGAATCAGTAAAAACTTCAGCGCCATCGCGATACTCGACATGATGACGATTAACATAATCATGCATGTTAATCGTGCCGTCGATATGTCCGTCAGCAGCGTCTAGTAAAGCAAATTGATTTATCATCGCCCGAGCCAACTCTCGCGCCACGGGATCAGTCCCATTCTCAATCGACTGTAGATTGCACAATGAGACAACATCTAGAGTCTGTCCCGCGTCTTTCAAAATTTGATTCGATTCAGCCTGCAAAATAATATCTGGAAGACGACCTTGGTCAACCAAATTCTCAGTCACACTTCGCGTCGAGTTAGATGCAGCATTTTCATTGGCAGCGTTAACGGCATCAACATATTCATGCCAAGCCACATCAGCTTGATTGGATTTGAAATCACTGTTGATTTTATCAACGCGCTCTAAACTCCTGTCGCCAGCCATTGGTCGACCTCTCAGCTAATATGTGGGATCTAGTAAGTGAAAACAGTATCTGCGGAAATTGTGGAATTGTTGTAGAAGTAATGCGAACCTTCGACGCTAGCGCCCAATGTTAAGACGTAGAACTTTGTTGTTCAAGACAGGAGAGAGCTGATTCCAAAGCAGACTGAGCAAAGGTTAGGCTCTGGGCGTCTTTCAGGAGCCAAAGTGAAGCACAATACTGTTTGATAATTTCAAGCTGCACATAAGTCGAATAAATCCTATGTTGTTGGTCTGCGAAATTTCCATTTAACTTCGAACCGGAAATCATTTGATCAACTAATCTGCTGGCGCTTCTAGTCGCAGTATACCGTGCTGCACTGGCAGCCTGCCGATCTCCGGTGGCGCAAGAAACAATCAGATCATTGACGATAAGATCACCACCTTTGGTTATTTCTGTTTTCAAAGAACCTGCGTTAAGACGGTCGCCTGGTAAGAGATAGGATTCTGAGCCATTCTCAGATGTGCACACCGGCTCTTCTGTGCCTCGTTTTGAAGTTCTGTTTCCGACAAAGTCCATGGCTTCGATTGAATTTTCCATTATCGACAAAGTCCAGACTAGAGTCTGCTCTGTCAAAATCAACTGCCCGCTTGCGCTCTTCACAAACTGAAAGTTTGTAAAACGTTTCGGTATCGGAATTGCCAGACCAACAAATGTCTTCGCCCAACTGGCACTAGCGTTCACCAAATATGGTACCAATCTAGAGAGATCGCACGGGCTGGCAACGGGCATTTTGCCTGAGATGCTAAAAGCCAAATTGGCTAGGAGATTACAGGCTTCGTCTTTCCGTGACACAAAACTTGGTGGACTAACAACTGAGTTCATAACAAAAACCGCCTTTAAACCGATTGAGCATCAGTCTAAAAGCAATCCATGGAATTGATGTGGAACTCAGAATTTCGCATCAGCCCGTTGCAACGGACCTGGCAAAATCTTTGCGTCTTGAGCCGTTTTACTTGAAACATCATTGTGTTGCGACGTAGAAACATCAGCTTGTTGCAAGGTTGCGCGAATCAGATCACCTGCGATTAACTCCTGCAAATTAGGATTGAAAACTTCCGCTAGCTGCTCACCGGTTGCGGTCGGATCGTTGGACTTCATGCTTCTCAAAGCGAGCACGAATTGACGAACTTGAGGATCGCTGACGATCTCCTGATATCGATCCTTAGCTTGCTCCGGCGTCAAATTTTGTTTGTACGCCTGGGTAAGACTATGCATCTCAGCGATGACTTTGGCAGCAGATTGATCACCTAGCAGATTGGCAAGCGCCTTTATTTCGTCAGCACTCAAATTAGCAACCCAGTTCAGCACACCGTCGCTGTCTAACTTGTACGGGCCAAGCACAATTTCACCAGCATCGGTATGCGAAATGGCAAATGGAGATTGCTGGTCTTCACTTTCAGCAGAAAGCATTCGAGCCTTTACGTTCCGCACCGCCTGCGAATCCAAATTTCGAACAAGGGGATTTATGCCAGGTGGTGCTATCAGATTCGCTTCAAGATTGCCGCCATCATCCACCGTAAGAGTGCCGTAACCAAGTTTTCCGAGCTGGTCTTGTGCAGCAGCAATCTGCTGTTGAGACGGAATGAATCGTTGATTTCTGTAAGCTGCCATTGGATCATCACCTGTCGAAGCGTTCAACTGTGTCTCGACAGATTGTGACCTGTCACCAATCGATTGCGACGACGAAGCAAAATTCGATTCAAAGGAGTTAGCCATGAGAACTTTACACAGCCTCTGATGGTAGCAACTGCTTAAGAGTCGCCAATGTTCCTTGGGTCATGTCGGAGTTTGACAGCAATGCATCTCGCAAGTCACGAGGCAAATCAGCACGTTGCTCTCTGGTTAAAGCACGAATCTGTTTAACTATGTCCCTTTGAGATCTCTGACGCTCCAACTCATCGATTCTATAAGTTGCCATGTCGCTGGAAGTTTTCAACACGCCAGGCACACGAAATTCTTCCAGAATCGATAGTGCGACATCTCCAATTACATTGAGAAGACTGCTATCCTTTTTCTGATCTTCAATAGCAGCATTGAATCTTGCAAAATCGCTGCGAATATTTTGGGCGACAGCATCACTAGATGAATAGTTGGTCTGCTTTGGCGACAACAAATTCGCAAATTCCTTCCGAGCAGTGTCAGAAAAATCCTCACAGCTCAGTAAGTCTTGAATTGTCCCACCAGGCAATGCGGCGCGCTCTTTGGGCGACAGAAGTTTCAGTTCTTTAATCAAGGCATTTTCTGTGTTTTGTCGGTCGAGCGCTTGGATTCGATACCAGGCCATATCGCTCTCAGCCTTCAATGGTGTCACAGAATCACCGATAATAGTGCCAGCTGTGGTATAGCTATTTTGGTCTTTCACTCCAGCATGAAACCGCTCTAGATCTGCATTCACGTTATCTGCAATTGCTTTTGACTTTGAAAAATCGCTGTCTGAATGTTGACTGAGGAGTGTGCGAATTGCTCGCTGCGTTTCGCTCGAAATATCATTGTTATTCGTTAAGTCGTCAACCAACTTTGGAGATAGCGAAGAACGAAGACTCGGCGGAAGGAGACGCAGCTCTCTCAAGATTTCGTGCTCAGAGCGCGACTGATCCATGGCATCGATCCTGTAACTAGCCATGTCACTGCCGCCTTTGAACGGAATAAATAGATCTCCAACAACATTCAGAATCCCTTCATTCATGCTCTGATTTGTTTTAGCAACTTTAAAGCGATCGTACTCATCGTAGATGTTTGTGCTGGCAGTGAAAAGAGGATCGTCACTGGCAGATCTACTTACACTGCGCCCATCAACTGTCGCATTGTCCGTCTGTCGCTTTAGCCCGCGAACAATCTCTAAAGAATGGGCGTTGCTTGGCAATAGATCAGAATATTGAACAGAATCTTTAGCACCTACAACTGATGAAGCAGATTCAATTTGTGTATAGGGCTCGACATGACGAGTCATCGGCTATCTCCTTACGATTGCCCACTTCAAGTCGCGAGAGAGTCAAAAATCACTCTCTCGCGAAGAAGTTCAGTGCCTCTAATAGTCCAACTGTCCACCTAATAGGTTCTGTAGATTTTGACCAGCAAAGGTCGATGGAATTCCGGACCAATCTTTCGCCTGATCCATCTGATTTAGAACAGCTTGTTCTTGAGCCAATTGGGTAGCATAGTTTGCATCAGTAGGAGCTGGAAGCGGATGCTTATTGACATAACTCATTTTCAGAATGTCAATTTTTGCTTGCTGAATTGCTTTATTCCAATTGGCTCTATCCTCTGCACTAGCTTGCGGATTTTGAGCGGCGTTGTAGGCCGCTACGTTTGCAACTCTAGCTCGAGCAACGGCTAGGTCTTGGAAGTAGTGCGGAGTTGAGCCATCTGCAATTGGTGCGGTGTGGCTAAAATCATATTTTTGACCACCCGAGCTAGATGTCGGCATACCAGTAAGATCAGTTGCCACCGGCTGAGGATTTCCAGTTGAATCATTTGTCGTTGGCGTGACAGGTCCATCGGCTTGCACGCCCCTGAAAGCGGTGCTTGCATTTTCACGAGTCGCATAAGCTTGCAGGTCGGCGTTAGTTATTTTCAAACCATCGTGAGAAATTTCGTTGAAATTAGTCGACAACAATTGCGCCAGGTTTGCCATGGCTGGACTAATTCTACTCATAGCGGCGAAATCAGTCGCATAAATGTTGCTGTCATTCGGATGTCCCAACAGCGCTCCATTTAGCGAGCCGACTCCTGCCAGAATCTGAGCAGCCTCCAGATGATTCTGTGGAACGTGATCGGTGGCGTAACCGTTTGTATTTGCGGTGTTGTCTATATCTGAAAGTTTCAGCGGCGATTGAGTCACACTATTAGCCAGTGTTCTCAACGCCATTTGATCTGCTGTGGTCAAAAGAGCTGCTTGAGATGACAAAACACCGTATACATTTTGCGCCGTGATTGTCTGACCGTCGGCACTGCCTGCGACGAGAGCCGTTCTCAACGCCGGATTAGCGGTGAGCAAATCTTCAATTTGGAAGGCAGTGTTTTTGTCCACTGTTGTACCAACTACGGCTGTGAACGATGTGGCACCTGAATGCTCTGCGACAAAGGCCGCATCGGCGCGAGCACTAGTTGCATTCGTTCCCAGAAAGCTAGCATAAACGTTCAGAGCAGTCATATCTATTCCCGAACTAGACTCATTTCCTTGCGCAGAAACTATATTCGGATATTTCTCATCAAGGAATCGCAAGGCTTCATATTCTTTGGAGCCAGCTGGAAAATGCGCAACATCAGCTTGAATTTCAGCCTGAGTTACTGGTCTACCGGCAGCCAATGACTGCAGTACGGTACTCGGACTCGTATCAGATATTGCAACAAAAGTATCTTCCATTCGTGGTCGCGCCAGAGCAATCTGCTTGTTGAAGTCGGACGCCTTAGCATAGTTGCCAAACAAGTCTGCAACGTCGTATGCATTGCCGCCAGTCCAGGTATCGATATCACCAATCGTAATACCATTTGAACTTGCATCTAGATGCGTGATCGTACTATTTTGTCCGCGAACTCTATAGTTGAGACCGTTTATATCACGATAGTGGTCCAGAATTCCCTGAGCCAACATAGCTTCCAACCCATCTGCAGACTGACCATTTCTCTTTTGACCATCGGCGAGGTTCTCTAAAACTTCGCGATTATAGTAGGCAGATGGATCGCCTAAGGAACTAGTCCGATCGTCCTTATAGGCACCCAGTCCTGTGGTGCCACCGCCAAAACCTGCTTGTTCTAAAATCATAAAAGCATTGTTGGGATCAGTTTCCAAATATTTCAGCACATCCATTGAGGTCTGATCGTTTCTATTGAATGTAGGCATGAGAGTAGCTACATCTCTCAACAGATCAGCACCTGACAGACCTCTAGCTTGATCTGCAGCAACCCTTTGCTCAATGGCAGTAGCGATATCCCGCGCGTTTCTAACGTCACCCATTTGTTAATCCTCCAGTTGAATATTGCCGCTGCGGCACCGAATGTGGTACTGATTTAAAATTTACTTGCAGTAAGAATCTCAGTTAAGTGTGTAAATGACGTGGAAGTTTTGTCAGACTCGAAAGCAAACTGTCTTTTTTGATTCAACGTTTACTTCCATAGCGCTATGCCGTCTCCTCTTAGCCGAGCGTTCGCTGGTGCGTTTGTGTACTCTGCAATCTGCTTAGCAGAGCGTGTAACTGCACCGGTCAGGCTCAAAGGATCGTCGACGATGTATCCACCGTCCGATGAGCGTCCCGCGATAAGCAACCAGTGGTCGCCTGTTCCAGGACTTACATATACAGAACGGTTGAACTTAGCCGCAAATGATCTCGAGGGGTTGCCAAAGAGAATTACTTGCTTGTTTTCTGCCAATGCTTGATTTAGCTCTTCGATACCTTTTATATTGTCGGTCTTCAAACCTGCAAGTTGCGCGCCTCGAGTGATATCTGACGCACTGGTCCCCTTGGTTAGTTTTCCATTGAAGCCCATAGCTTTAATAGTTTTCTCGATCAGCTTTTGCGGATCTTCTGGATTGCCGCCTGGAAGAGTGCCACCAAAGTGTTTAATAGCCATCGCCAGCGAAGTGGGCCCGCAATTTTCATTTTTATAGTCGCGATTGTTCGGATTGAACTGTGATTTAAACTGAGAAATAAAATACGAATTTGGATCACCTACAACCTGACCTTGACTGGTCGTGTCCCAGGTCACAGGCTTATCGGGGTTGGCGGCAGCCTTGACGGCTAGCGGATATCCTTGCTCGCTCGCTTTCATCAAGTCTTGATTTTCAGCTCGCTTTTGATCATCGGCAGAAGGGAAATGACCCAGATGCAGTCCAAGAACTATTTCTCCGACGTCCACTTTGCCTGCTTTGTCAACGCTTGCAACAGCAAATTTGTGTATTAGGTCGCCTGCCATAACTTCTTGCAACTCAGGATCGAAACTTTTATCGATTGCATCTTTAGTCGGCTTATCGGCATGACTCCATGCTGTTTTAAGAAGGTTTGTGAAATTCTGTACGTCTGGATCCCTCTCCAAATCACTTGCTTGTTTGTCTGTTAATTTGTCGTCGGCTTTATGATTTTTGTGATGAACAAGCGAGCGAATTTTTCGCAATTTAGCTGCTGTTCCTTTTGGCAACTTGCCTTTGGCCGGCTTACCATTTTTCGACGGAGGTGCTTTGTCTTCAAGTTCTTCCATTGCATCAAGGTCATCATCAGACAATCCATCGATCCAATTTATGATCGCATCGCTAGTGAAGCCAAATCGTCCAATGCCATATCCGCTTCCGTTTTGTGCTGGATCGCCTTTGTCCGCAATTGCATAATAAGGTTCAGGAGATTTACCTGATTCAAAGCCTGCCACTTCGTTTTTAATTGCAGCAATCTGGTCCGTTTCGTCTGGCGTTCGCGGTGTATCAGTTTGAGGGAATGTATCGTTAGCCTGAGCCGGAGACATTGAGCCTGAGCCAGAGTCACCCAATCTGTTGAGATCCTGAACTTGATCTTGCGTCGTTGGTGGCAGAAGATCGTCTGCCGTTGGAGTGGGCGTAATTGCCGATTTTGCAGAATCAGATACAAGTCCCTGAGAGTCGTCAACATGGACGCCCTCTGAACTTGTTTCAGGATAGTCTTGCTTGATTCTAGCCGCTAAATAAATTGCAAGCGCATCCAAAGCCTTTTGTTGAGCATCGCTCGGAGAGCCAACGTCACCAGAATTTCGTTCAACCTCGACAACTATTTCTTTGCGCGAGGCATTATGCGGGTCGTTGAGATCCAATTCTGGGTTATGTAACATCTCAATGGTGCCATCTTGTTTCACTATGAAATCTGGATCAACTTGAGTTGACGCGTCGTTACCACTGACTGCCTCATAGCGGATTTTTAGACTTGGCGCTGCGTCATCTTTCGATAAGGCAGATTCAGCATTGCTAGCAGCATCGAAATCCTTGACCGATCCGCCTGCACTAAGGTCTAAGTTATCGCCAACATATTTATAGAAGTCTTTGCTAAAAAGGCTTTCCTCATTTTTAGGTTCACCTTGCAGCAGCTGCGATTGCATAGCAATATAAAGCTTGCTTGAATCACTTACTGAAATCACCTGCGAAAACATACCCTGCTCCGCAAGCTCTTGCACCGACTTTGATGCATCGAGCGGTTCTGCAATAACTTTCGATTGTGCTGATTGTTTTGAATCAGTAATTCCTTGATACGGAGAATTCATTTCGAGCGTGTCTGACATTGGAGCGTTAGCACCAGCTCGAAAATTGAAAAACTTGGCATAGTCTGCTGAGGCAATCAATGATTGCCCGCCAGCAGAGAATTGTGACTCTGCTGGCAGTCCTGATAAATGCTCAATGCCACCACTCATAGGTGACGCGCTACTACGAATTGAATTTGCGCTCATGCTTAAGTCTGACTCCGCTGATTTCGAATGTCATCAACTTTGCTGCAATTGTTTCGTTTTGTCAGTGTTGCTTGTACGCGATCTCAAAAATCATTTGCGCTTGCGCAACTCGCGCACGTCTCGAATCAGCATACAATGCTAATTATTAGACTCATCTACGGTGATTCGCGCAGATAGCACAGGTGCAATTTTATTTTGTAGAAAATTTGTGAAGTGAAATCAGGGCAGCACTTGTGGCACTATTTGTAGTACCAGATCATTTATCGGAATTTAGCGCAAGGCTTGCGAACGGCTTTTCTTTTGCAGATTTCGTATTAAAGTCAGTGACTTCTTTGCAATAGTTTTGTACCCTCAGCAGCATGAAGAGAAACCAGGCGACAACAGCGCCAGGTGCATGCAACAAAAATTTTCAAATTGAGAGGTAACTAAATGACCGTTTTTGCTGGCGCCAGTCATGTGAGCATTGCCACAGGCGATGAAGAAAACAAGACGATACCAACTTTGAATTTTGCTCCACTACATATTAATGGAATACAAAACATGGGTGAGCTGATCACAAATTTTGCGAAAGTACTGTTTGATACCATTACTGATGATCGTGTAACAGACAAAACTGGCATTGCGGATATATTCAATGAATTAGATGAGCTCATGCGTGCTGGCAGTGTCCCAGTAACAAGCATCGTGCTTTTAGAACAAACCTATCAGGACCTTACTGGGCGGATGTTGCGAGACGATCTTCCAGAACAGTATGTGGACCGCTATGCGTCTGCATTTCAATTGGCACTCGATTTAATGTATGTCAGATCAATACACCGGGCTCCTAGCGACTGACAAAATTACAGACTGAAATCGCCAATCGATTTCACGACTTTTCCATTAGCTGATCGTACCTTAAAACTAGAATACACATTTTTGTCAGCACCACTTGGGGGCTTGCAATCGCATGTCTTTTGCACAATTTTTTCAATTGCATAATGAAGTCAGCGATAGACCAACAGCCGATCGTACCGCTCTCACGCACATCGATGTTGCGCAACAAGAGGTAGAAACCGAAAGAAAAACCAGTAAAAATTTCACTGCAAATTCAGATCAATCACTCTCACAACTCGAAGACACTCGACTTCCTTCAAGCAATATCACCGACGGTGGTTTTGTGTTTGCTCCAGCTCTAAAATCGGCTAGAGAGCACATTTTGGAAGCATTCAAAACGCATCCAGAGGACAGTAGCGACAAACATGAATATTACAGAACTGGTCTAACTGGCGAACTTTACGCTCATGACAAAGATGGCGAACGATTACTCACAAGTTCAAATAGCAATAGTACGTTAATTCAACGAACTCTCAATAACATTCGCGGCTTTACTGACAAGTTTCAGTTTACTGCCAGCAATGATGCAGGACACAAAGCACTTTCCTTTCATACGCTATTTGGCGACGTGTCGGTGGAGCGAGCTGCAGACGGATCATTTCATGTAGACTTCGGTGACAAAGATGGTTCTAATTTGATTCTGAAAACACAAAATGAGTTGCAAAATTTCGTCTCCCGTCTCAATGGACTGCTCAAGTTGCAGCCCAAATCTAAGACGAACCATGGTGATGCCACCGCCGCCATACAAGGTGGAGCTGAAAATTTTGTAGGGCAAAGTGCTGGTGCTGAAGATCTCGCCGAAACCAACTCAGCGACCAAAGCTGACACAGTGGCAATCGATTTCAATACTGGTATTGCCACCATCACAGGCGGTGACCAGAAGAACGTGCAATACGACTTTAACTCCGGTGACCTGGGTGTTGGTGGATTTGAACTCGGACACTTTGTTTTTCAAAACGGAACAACTATTTTGTCGAACGGCGATGTGGTCGGCTCAAGCGGCACGCTTACGACGTACGCTGAAATCCTGGCACATCTGACGCCAGCAGAAAGATCTGTGACTGCCAACCAAGCAGAAAGCAACGCACCAAGTCTCGCTGCAAGTATCCTCGCGAAAGCAGGGAGTGAGCCGATAAGTCAGGCAGAAATTGTCGCCTTGATGTCATTGGACTCATCACTAGCAGCCGTCGAATCGAGTCTAACCGCAATCAGCCCAACCCTATCACTAGCCCGCACGGCCATTGCGATGGCACTCGCCGCTGCGCTCTTATCACAAAAGCCAAAAGCGCAAGAAGAATCGGCACCTGCAATCACATTTGATTCGCCGTACACCCAAACGTCGTATTCCATAAAGAATTCTCTTCCACAACAATTCCATTAGTCAAACGTACTATTGCTCTGTTACTAAATTCTTGCTCCATCTATGGTGCGCGGTGAGAGACCGCAGGACATTGCAATGACTGGACATAACACGCCAAACACGGCAAACCCTACTGATGCAAACGATGGAAGGCGCCCGCAGAGCCCAGAAACCACTCAAGCACTGCTGCTGTTCCAAGAAGTTAAAGAGGCATGGTCGCGACAGAATCGTGACAACATCCGCAATTTCACACCACCATTCACACCAGAATCCGCAAATACTGACTTCGTAGATTTCAACACTGATGACCCCTACCAATCTATTATGCATACAGGCGGCGACAACAGTACCGCCTCAGATTTTTCTCAGTATCATGATCTTGAGGGTAATGTCTTTACTCGAAACCCAACCGATGGCAGTGAGTCGGTTCGTCATCCAGGCGTATACGGAGAACTCGGTTCGCTCATTGCCACGAGAACGAGTGACGGAATCATCAGTGATATGTCTGGTTCATGGAAAGTTGACGAGCATCATCACGTTCTCAGTTTGATCGAAGAAAAAACTGGTATCAGGTACGTAATCGAAGAGTCTAATGGAGGCTTTCGAATACAGAGATACAACAAAGACGAAAGTTTGCTCGACGTCCTCCAGATGACACCAGAGCAAATGGAAAATCTTCTCAAAAATACTAAGTTTCAAACGACCGACAATACATATAATCCAGCCACCGACATTGCGTCTTTCACAACCAACGGCGAAACGATGTACTTCGATTTCCACACCGGTGCTCTTGGAATAGGCGGATTCGGTCCCGGTCACTATGTCTTCAACGAGAACGGATCGATGACGATGCCGAACGGAGATGTTGTGACAAAAGATGGCACCATCATCAAAGGATCCGACTTTCTCTTGCATCTGAAGTCAAACCACGACCCTGCAGCCGCAGAAGCTATTCAAGCAGAGGCGCAGAACTACATGTCTAACGTCCTGGCAAAGATAGCAAGCAAAAGTGTCACGCCTGAAGACTTTGGCGCTCTTATGAATTGTTATTCGGCGCTGGGTTCAGTAGGAATGTTTTCGGCGGCGGCATCAATCATGCAAGGCGCAGTAGGATCTGTCATGAACGAGGCATCGAATTTGATGTCGAGGATCAACACGGCCCTCGGTATGAATGTGACAGACTCAACGAGTTTAGCAACGGTTGCCGATGATATTTACACGAACGCATACGTATCAGCAGCACAAATCCAACATCATGCTTTCGATGTAGCCACACAGGTATAGAATTTCTCGTCCGCCCTGACAAATCGATTCGGTCACTTGCGCAAGCTGAGTGAAGAGCAGAAATTAGACACACAGCTTAATGCATTAATGACAGAAGCAAAGAAGTCAGTGCATGATCATCCTCCCAAATCCATCGCGGGGTGTTGAGGATGATACCGAATACGATACTTACATTCAGCGTCGCATCGTCTCTCACATTGATCATTGGAGCGACATCGGTGCTTGCGCCCTCTCACAGAACGAGACTTTTAGCAGCAAAAACTTTTATCGTATGCATAACGCTATCAGCGGTCTACGTTTTTATGCAAGCAAAAACAGAGAACTACGGTCGTCATCTGCTCGTCCATTTTTGTACAATGCTTCCAGTTCTCTTCGCCTGGGTTGCAATAATTTTCCGCTTCAAGGCTCGCAGCGACTCACATGAGGAGCGCATGAAAGCGCTCGATAATTTAGAAGCGTCTTTGATGAAATCGGAATCGCTAAAATCGTCGCGCAGGCACGAGGGTAAATCCGTTGTGCTAGAAACAGAGCAAAAATGAAACGCAAGAGCAGAGCTTTGAAAGTTCGAATCTAGCTAAATTAAAGGCCAAAAAAAAACTGAAAAGAGTCGGTTGAATCGCCCCCAGTGAAGGCTCTAATAGAGCACCTTCACTGGGGGCGTGACTACTACCAGAGCCCCTTCTCCATGCCGGTAGTCCAGAACCGCTGAACTTCAACCGAAACGAACGGATGCAACTTGTTCAGACATCTGTAGAGCGCTTTGATGCTCTTTGCATTCCGCTTTTCATAGAGTTGCAGCTTTAACCTGTTGTCTTCGCTTTTGACCATCATCACGCGTTTATCGAAAAGAGCACCACCGTTGTGCTCCAGATCAAACACGTGATCGACGAAGATTGTGTGGCTAAGACGACCGGTCAGAAAGTCGGCTCCCGCTTTAGCGATTGCAGCCCAGGCGGGTCCACCCACCATAGTCGCACTCCAGTTTCGTTCGAAAACCGTGACAGCCAGTTCGAAAAATTCGATGTGTTGCTCGTGAGGAAGGTGTTGCAACGCCTTCAGAACTTGTGACTGAGCGGCAAACCGCCCCGTCTCAGTTTCAGCGATTGCATAACGCTGTCGCAACTGCTTCCACGCCGCTTTCTGCCGTGCATCGAAGTTCGTGTTGTGCGGAGTTACGTGCCTCAGTTCGCCCGCCACTGCAAGTGCCAGGTAGCAGACGACAGTTTCCGCAAGGGCGATATGCAGCTTGTTGCGTGCGCGCGAAACTTCGCGGTTAAACGATGAATCTCCTTTCGATGCCTTCAGCATCCAGTCGAGAATGTAGAAGTTATTCAGCTCAGTATTGATGTTGATCTGCTTGGCGGCTCTATCGTGATGGAGCCGAGGAGCTTGCACTTTCGTTTCCAGCCGCTGCTGCCAATTTAGATAGACCTTAGCCTCTTCGCTGAGAGTAGCTTCAATGAGTTCGAACTGACCGAGATAGACCTTTCCAGTCTCACCATCAACTGAAACGTAGTGACCTTCTTCGAGCAAGATTCCATTTGCCAGGAGAGCCCGCGCGCCTTCAATCTGCAGCTCCAGGCAGCCGACCACCGCAGGAATGTTCAGATCGCGAGCAACAATAGCAGCATGACTAGCCTCGCCACCATTTGCGGTGACGATTGCTTGCGCATCCAGCATTATCGGCAGGTCACGCGTCGAAGTGTCGACACGAAATAGGACATAGGGCAGTCCTTCCGCTGCACACTGCTTGGCACCTTGCTCTGTGAAGACGGCAAAACCACCACTCGCCCCCAGCGACGCAGAGATTCCCCGTAGAATCGGTTCGTACTGCGCCAACACGCTCGCCTCGAATTGCTTGCGAAACAGCTGCGCGACTTGCTCCGGTGACACCATATTGACAGCGTCGCGCTTGTTCCACCGACCTTCGAAAACGCCGCCGATAGCAAAAGCGATTGCAGCATGCACAGACTTCTTAGCCGGTCGCCATTGCAGAAAGTATAACTCCCCGCTGTCGACGGTAAACTCAACGTCGACTACGTCTCTGCAATAGTCTTCCAGTAAATAAACAGCTTCTTCCAAGCGCGCGAACACTGACGGATTCCAGTCGCGCATTGCTGCAATCGGCAATGGTCTGTGACTGCCGGCAACCACGTCTTCACCCTGCGCTTGTCCGACAAAGTCGCCCGAAAGTACACGCGCACCGGTGTTTCTGTCGCGTGAAAAAACCACGCCGGTCGCACTACGCTCATCACGATTGCCGAACACCATCGTCTGAACTGTAACTGCCGTTCCTAAGGCAGTTATATTCTTGCTTCGCCTGTATGCTTGCGCGCGAGGAGAATCCCAACTGTTGAAGACCGCGTAGATGGCGTATGCGAGTTGATTGTATGGGTCTTGCGGAAACTCCCGACCACGCTGGGCTATGATCGCCTTGTACACCCGGCACAGATCTTTCAAATCTGCAACGGCGCTAGTTTCACCAGCCAGTGATGTGGCAGCAGCAGCAGTGTCACGGAGAGCATCGGTAAACATGGCTCGCTCGATGCCAAAAACCGATTCACCGAACATCTCTAGCAGTCGCCGATATGAGTCATAGGCAAAGCGTTCCCCATACTGCTTCGTCATCTCTTCAACAATTGCATCGTTCAAACCCACATTAAGAATAGTGTCCATCATGCCAGGCATAGACACAGCGGCACCAGAACGAACAGACACTATCAGCGGAGATTCGACTGACCCGAATTGTTTGCCGGTTGTCTTCTCTAATCCCAGAATGGCACGATGCAGTTGTTGAGAAAAGTTAGGCGGCAGCGGATTTGCCTTACCTCGATTTTGCATGAACGTCAAATGCACTGACGGCAAAATCGTGAAGCCGGGGGGTACCGGCAGCTTGAACTTATTAAGCATCAATGCGAGAGACGCACCTTTGCCACCGCGCAACGCCGCAGTGAAAGTTGCATCTCCGCCTTCATCCAACCGAAGGATCTGGCGGTTCATAAAGTCCTCTAGGCCGCAACGCGGCATACCCTTCGCATTAGCCGAAGGTGAGATCGAATTTGATTACGACGAGTCTGGTGACGACGGTTTTAGCGAAAAAGCCGCTCTGATCCGTCAACGTACTTTTGCGGAACAGGTGAATTGAGGAGGGCAAAAATCGCCTCAGCTTGCTGAAGCGACTCCACCGCGTGTCTGCAATAGCGTTGACGCGCAGCTTCGATTGGATCGTCGATAGTGGGTTCCAGCAACGCGATCAAAGATGCGATGAACGTCCCCGTTCGTCCATGCCCAGCTCTGCAGAAAGGCATTAGACGCAAGTTTTGCTCAAGCAGCGGCAGTATGCGTGTGCGAAGAAACGATTCCCAATCGCTCGCGACGCTTCCCATGTCTGCCATCGGATACGCAACGAATCTAAAGTCTCGGATCACATTCTCTGGAACTGCTTCCTCACCAGCCAGATTCACCAACACGTCAACCGAATGCAGATCGTCTGCCAACAAGAAAAAGCCTGCAGCGGGATAGAGCTTGTAGTCGCCAACGCCAATAGCCTTTTCACCGAGATGCGCATGGGCAGCGTTTATTTCTCGCAACTCCATTATCAATTCTCTTCGCTTGCGCGAGTGCCAACCTGGAGGCGAGAGCAGCTTTCGCCCGTTCGTCACTGGGTATTTCGGCTCAGCCCGCTGCAACATGTGCAGCGAAGCAGCCAGATTTTCAGCCTGCTCTTCAGTCGGTATAGTGTCGCCGCGATCTGCACCGAGTGCCATCTTGCCGTCGGCGATCCCATTTTTCACTTCCGCGGGCCAATCTTGTTTGTCATCCGAATTCTCACACTCGACGAAAAGCGTCAACACTTTATCAACACGATCCCAGCCTGCAACTGCAGGGCTGTTGTTCTCAATCATCTCCAGAGTTGCTAGCGAAACTGCATCAATGCGCAGCATGAAACCAAGCGGTCCAATCTTGATGCTCAATCTCCCTAAATCTGTGAACCAGAGGAGAACGAATACAATGCCATTGGGCAATGTATATCTATCATTGCGCTTCATTCAATCAACTGCTTTCTCCGACTAACCGGATAGTTACTCGCTCGACGGTAATCGACTCTCCCAAACTTGTCACTGCTGGTGATGCATTTGAGTTAGACGCGACTGATCTCCTTTTCTGCACAAATAAACACAGGTGATGATCTGACACTAATATCAGGACATCCGTAATGTCAATTATGGATATGCAGCAAGGGTCAAACTACCCGTACCACCACCATGCAATAGACTCGCTCAGTCACAATTCGTGCTCGTACAAGTAGCGATATACCGTCGCCCGTGATTGCAGCGTATCTGCGCTAACAATAATTATTAGCTGGTCATATAGTTTTTCGTAATCAACCCACATTGCAGAGTACGAAAAAAAGATGCTGTCGCGAAGAACGGCACCAGTGCGCAATTTAGAGGCAAGAGAAAAGATTGCATCGATTGCAAATATTTTGTTAGGTTCAAATCCACATCTCATTGAAATTTGAAAGGAGTTAAACCCAACTGAAGCATTAGCAGCACAACGCAGCAGTTCAACCGTCTGGCAACAGCTGTTGCCAGATCGTGATTGTGCCGAAGAAAAGATACCTTCGTTTAGACATGGAGTAGGAGTTCGCAAGTGAACACTGACAAACTGCAACGTCTGACAAAAATTCTCGTCGAGTTGAAGGCATCGGATAGCATCGGGAGTCCATCACGCTTTTTGGAACTGTGCTTAAACGCGGTGGACGAACTAGCACAGTACGTTCCGCTTCCGGCTGAAGCGGCAGAGAAAGTCAGTCGAGCGCGGATGATTGAAGCGAGCCGCGTTTCGGGTTTGGAGACACGCTCGAAAGAAATCTGCATGCACGCTGTTGTCGCCGTTCTGAATTTGATACCAGAAACGCGCGAACGGACCAAAGAATTGGCATCCAGACAGCCGTTCGGCAGCATGTATCTGGAAAGCATTCGCAATGGGATAACTCTGCTGGCACAGGCTCTCCACCTGAACATTGTTCGCCTGTCGGTGGCGAGCCTGACCAACACCGCTACGGTGACTGGTGAAAGAACGCTCTTCGCCATTCTGAACCGCAGCAGCTTGAAGAAGGGCGTGCTGGTCTACAAGGCTGTCGGTGGTGCGAGCGAACTGACGCTAACCGGGAAACATTACGTACAAAAGCACTTCGGCGCAATATCGGAAGGAGACAACAACGATGCCCGGTTGCTCCTCCCCGAGATGATGGTCGACGCACTCATGGCGCGATTCATGGAAAGAGATTCATCGTTTGCCGAAATCTCACCGAAGCGCGAGATGACTGAAGAATTCACGCGAGCAGAACTGGTCGGACAAACCAGCGCATTGCTGACGCTCAGTCGCGTCGAGGAAATCGTCAGCATCTTTAGAAAGTCTGTGATTCAGACACCAGCAACAAAAGGTGATTTGTCTTCGGCGCGCTCCGGCGACATTCCCACCTATCGCGTGCTGCACCTGTTCGACCTGTGCATGTCGAGCCAAATCTTGGCTGACCTGACAAATTGCCAGTCGCTCAAAGGTGCTCCGATTTTCCGTCAACTGACGCGCGCAGAAGTAAAAGCGGGTCAAACAACCGACGGCATCCAAATCGGTGGCAACGTTTTCTTAGCCGACTAACGATGCCATAGCAAAAAACGCTGATGCTTAGCTTCCGTACGCTCGTGAAATCAATTCACGAGCGTACGTGAAGTTGAGTATTGTGATGTAGAACAGAATAATTCTTCTACAGCCGTTTCTAAAATCGCAAACTCAGCCTAAAATGTTTTTTTCGGACAACTACAGACAAAGAAAAACCAATCAAAATCAAGGGGCAGATCGAGCGAATCGTAAGAGCGCCGAGAATGGTGCACGGTTTTGCCGTGCACCATTCTCAGTTGCTTTGCTGCTACGCTCGCTGAGTTGATGTCACTCTAGGTAGCTTTCTCTTACTCTCCGTGCGGAATGTCTATCGCTGAGCGTTTAGCCCACGCGTTCTCCTCTTTCGACCAGTACCAGGTCTCTTCCCGATTGCTGTCAGTCATGCGGTTGACCGATGTCGCCTGAATTCTGAAGGAAAAGCCTAATGCCTGAGCTGCTTTCCCGCAGCAGTGAAACGCGTCGCGGAACCATTCAACACGCAGAATCTGCTGCATAGTGCAGACGTGTTCGTCCAAATCGATGGAGAGAACAATGCAGCCTTTGGCAGCGGGAGTGCGGTTGTCTGCCGGATCCACGACCACTGTAGCTCGCTTGATCGCGTAGTTAGCGAAGTTGTTGCGCGAATCTTCGTTAGCGAATTTGTCGAACCAGAAATTTGATACGAATGCTGCGCGCAATCCAACAAGAACTATGCGCTTACGCCAGCGCACGCGTTCAGCATCACCCACGCACTTATCGGCGAGAATCAGAATAGCCAGTACACGACGAATCGACTCAAGCCTCTGCCGATGATTTTCGTCACTAACAGTGGGTATATCCAACGCGGCGCGTTTGAGAATTCCGCTGGTGCGGTGGTTGGCAACCGGATATGTCACCATTGTGCGATAGGCTTTGGGCACTCCTTCTTCCCTTAAAAGTTCATCCAGAAAGAGGGCACCATCGATTTCGTGCCTGTCGACAAAGCGCCCCTTCACCATCTTCGGTTTTCCAGCGCCGCGCCCCGCATCATGCCCGATCAATGCCAGCCGTGCTGCGTACAATTGCTCCAGCGGCGAGAACGTGCCCGGAAAAAACTGATTGATTTGCTCCATAATTTCAAGCCCCAGTTTCTCAACTGGTTCAGCGTGCTGCTTCAGCCCGTGGCTCGTCATACCAGACGTAAAGGCTTCAGCTTGCTCATAAGCCTTGACAAATTTTTGGCTAGTGATGATACGCGCAACTACTTCTACTAGCCGTTCCAAATTCCAGTCGTTCACACGATCCTCCATGATTTAAATTTTTGGGAGCTTCTCTAAAGGAAGCTCCCAGCTCAACGAGTAGATAGAGAAAGACAACGATAGAGAGGCTTACAGGCGGGCGATGCGGTGACGGATTTCACTCAAATCAGAACGCTCGATGATGTAGAAATCGTTCGACTCAAACAGAAACCGACGCGACCGACTCCAGAAATCACCGCTTTCGTAGAGTGCATCGTCTAGAAAAACGCCAACCGGAGCGCGGTGTCCTAGCACATCCATGTTTTCGAGACAGAGTTCAATCAACGTATAGCGATGCGCATGGTCAGGTGCATCCCGCAGCGCAACCAGATCTTGGCGCGTCACGAGCGGCTCTTCACTGGAAAAGCATTGACTGAGCAGAAATGTGATGATTTCCGACACATGTGCCCGAAGCTGATGAACTCGCTGCCACTCGCGGTAGAACAAGACACTGGCCAATCCGCCAGCAATCAACATATTGAGAATCAGCATCACTTGCACATGCGTTGGAGACAGCACAGGAAATAGAGCACCCGCGATTGCCGTGGTCGGTATTGCAGAGAGCACGCCCATCAACACTGACACCGCAGATTGAGGTAGCCCGGTGCCCCGAGTCCGTAAGCTGAAAAGCAACGAGAATACACACGACAGAAACAGAACACCGGATTCGATCATGAGCGCGGACGGAAGTGAAGCAGACATTTGAAACGCCTTTCAGTGAAAAACATTGTCAGCTGTATCGCTTCTAGATTGAGCAAGACAGCTGACACAATTCAATTGATCGGACCGAGGATGATTAGACGAGTGGTCGCTCCTTAGGGATTGGTCTGCTCGTCATCATCCTCATTAAAATCTTCAAGTTCTTCATCTTGCTGGTCGAGACGCTCGTCGCCACCGCCGGTGGAGGGATTAAAAAAATCCAGCTCCGCAGGCGGTTCAGAGAATCCATCGCCAGTAGCGGAGCCTGAATTGACGGTCAGCGTCGACCGCCGATTGCTCCAAGTGTAGCCCCACCACGGAGCAGCAAACAGGATCGTGGTATCGAACAGCACGATGATACCGATGAAAACAATCCGGTCGCTCCATGACACCACAGACGATACCGGCGCGAACATATGCAGGCTATTCCAGATACCAACGTCGAGCAATACGAGCGTCAGCACCATCAAGGCAGTTGCCAGAGCTTCCACCGAGCGGAGGCTCATATTGACCGGCAGACGAAGAATCTTCTCCCAGTGCAGCCCGTAAAGAATCACACCTGCTCCGCAGACAACTACCACCGCGTAAGCGAGGATCATGTGCACTACACTTTCGAGAAAGCCACCGACAGCGGTGTAGATGAAATAGCCCCCAAATCCGAGCATAGCGACAGTGGTAGCGGCACCCAACACGCGGGTAAGACGGTGCCAGAACAGGTTCATCGACTGGTGCAGCATATTTTGCGCGACGCGCGACTTATGGATAAACAGCGGCAGCACGACGTAGATATTGACGAAGGCAAATGCGAAACCGACGAGGAAGACGGGCAGGAGTCCAGCCTGAAACCAGTCCTGATGTGGGAAAAGATACTGCACGGTACCGCACGCCACTAACAGAGTCGCTGCCCACATCGCTGCAATCGCCATCAACTTGAACGCGGTGCGCGAGCGCCAGAGCAAGTCAGCCAGTTCACCAGCGCAGAAGACGATTACCGTACATCCCACCATGCCGGCGATTATCGCGCCGAAATCGCCATGTCCCCCGAAGGCGACGTAGATGAGGAACGTATCGACCACGACAAACGCCAGAACGGCAGCCCATATGATGTCGCGCATAAGCTCGACCAAGTCGATCTGCTTGACGGCAGCAAACACCACGCGGCTGCGTGCACCGCCGAAGATATTGCTCACCAGATTCACAAAACCTTGAAGCGATTTCATTTTCTGTACCTTTCATATGTGCTTGCAAAATTGCTCGCACAGCGAATTGAAAAACTGCGAGTCGATAGCATCATCAACTAACAGGTCTTACAAGTTTGTTGCCCATTGCGTCATCGCCTATGGAACCGCTGACAACCTTCGACATGAGACTGACCCTCTTTGAGTACCGCAGAATGCGGAGTTGCAAAGCCAATCAGCGAACAGGAATAGCTTCAATCCACGCTTTCAGCGCTCCCAATTGCATCGGCGACAGGTGATGCCCGAAGCGCTTTTGCACCTGACCGAGAGCTTCTTTTGCGAGATTACTGCCTCGTAAGCAATCCTCTTTAAGGTAGCTCAAAGAGAGGTCAAACTTCAAAGTCTTCGGTGGCGTTTCATCCCACTCAAGGAATGAAGCCGAGCCACGGATAGTTCGGCTCTCAAGGACACTGACGAGAACCGTCAGTTTCATTACAGCCGACTCGGTCGTGAGTGCACTCAATTCCCATGTGACTTCTGCGTAACGCCACACGCCGATTGCATCCTTATACTTCACAGCTCCTTTCACACTGGCTTCAACCACCTGCAAAGCTCTGGTAATTTCAGCCATCGTGGCTGGTTTGGCAGGTTCGACAACAATCAGCGGGCGACCTTCAAACTGACGTTCAGTTGGACGAAAATCCTGTGACATGATCTGCTTCTTTCTTGTTTGATACCAAAGCGATTTTTATCGCTTGGAGAACATTCGAATTTGAGGAAATGAACGGCGGCTCTGTTCCGCAGTTGCGGTCAGAAATAGATATGCAAATCCGAAGAGCGCAGCTCGATCGAATTGCTTGTAGTGTTTGGCTTGTATGTACTCTCGAAAACGACTCCTGGTCTGTTTGAAAAATAATGATCTCTTAGACATTAGCATTGCTGCAGTGTTACATTGCAAGACTGAAAACCGCCTAAACAAGAGGTTCTTTACAGCAACTACGCAGAAAACAACTTTCTGTTCATCAATTTATAGTAGCGAAGCTCTACCACCACTTGATACCAAATTTGGTGCAAAAGCTAGCGTGGTTACGCAAAAGTTCAAATATTACCGTGCACACATTTCCATGCACAGAATTTGATTCGGTTATCAAAACAATCGAGCCAAAACACAATTGTGAGTTGAGTGCAATTCGCGCGAAGTCAATACGTTAAACAGTGCATAGATTCGTACGTAAGAAGACCCGAATAAGCAAAAAAATATTAAGAGCTCCACTAGCGACAATGCCGGGAAAGGACTAAATACGCCAATTTCACCACTTCTTGACCGAGCAAGCATGGTTTTGCTTTGACCAGAAAGAAATGTTCAAGATAAAACTATCGTCCATTCAATTTTTGAAAGAGGAAATTCCAAGCACAGAGTTCTTTATCACTCTTCCCCAACAAATCTGTTATCGCCCAAGCGATTTCAGGTAACCCGCCTTCCGAACCGTTAGCTACAAAAACCTTTATCCGAAGAACTGGAGCACTGACTGATATGGAAACCGCAAACGCATCTACAACATCATCTGCAGATTCGAAACTACAACGAATCTGGTCGCAAGAATTCAACGCCGCAGCTATCCGTAACCAACCACTGAGCGAACTCGTTGCGTTGACGATGACACTCTGGAGCCGTGCTGGTTTGAATTATATGAAGAGTTACGGTGCACCGACAAAAGCAGCGGCGCAACTGTCACAAGATGGTTCAGAGGATGCTCAAATCGCCAATGCATGCACCGTCGTTGGATATATGACTTCTCTCTTCGTCGTTGCAGAAGCGGCTATCACTCCAACCAATCTGGAGGAATTGCAGCGTGCGCTTGCTCAATTGGTTGAGTTGGGCGCAGCTCAATTCGCGCTCTTCAAGCGCTGCGCCATCAAGCTGCCGGCAAAAGACAAGCTGGAACAAATTCAGCCATTCGTCACCTTCGCTGACATTCCTGTTGGCGATTGCTGGTCTTACGGCTTGGTGCAGTTTGAGCGCGCACTGCACAATTGGGGATTCAACACCGACGTTCGAAACGCGTGGGTGACCCGAGACCGTATGGAAATATGCGTCGGAATCTATCTCGTCCGCTAGAAGTTGAGCTGTTTATATCTAAAGGATGAAACCATGACTACACAACTGAACCGCCCGTGGTGCTTAGGTGAGTTGAACCAAATCTTCGGCACCGCCGATAAGAAAAATTCGGTGGTTATCGCCCTCAAGTTCGAGGCACAGCCAATTCGCGTCAGCGCCTCACGACTGGGCGAATTGTATCAGTATGCCGAAGAGATGTTTGGTATTTCGCCCTCCGAGTTTACTGACTCCAGCGAAGAGAAATTGGCTGCCTATATCAGCGCCCAACAGCCAAACGGCGAAGTCGTTACCGAATACACCGTGCTGTAAAAATATGTGAGGTCTGCGAAACTGGCAGACTTCACACATTCAGTTTGACGAACTCAGTTCCACGGAAATTCCAGGATTCGCCAATACAATTTAAACAGTTGAACTCAGCGAACGGCGAATCAACACCAATTCAGGGGCAGAGAGCGGACCTTATCAGAGGTCCGTTTTCGTTTTTTTTTGATCTTTTTTCGACATTTCAAACTAAAACGGCTGTTCCACATTTCTTCCATGTTCATCTGGGACACTTCGCGCAACTGAAATAACAAATCAGCAGAGGTAAGGAAAGTGAAGACAAGTTGGAATGATTCCCACACAGAAGTTGTCACAGAACAATTGCAGGCAAATTGCACATCAATATTGTTAGTAGAAGATGAGCCTGAAATGGCCTCGATTATTCGAGCATGGTTACAATCGCAATCATATAAGGTAGACGTGGTGCCCTCAGGAGAAGTCGCTCTCGAGTCGTTGCAGCGCCAGTCTTACGACCTGGTAATTTTGGATTGGATGTTGCCAGGCGTATCCGGACTAGAAGTTTGTCAGCGATTTAGAGCCACCCGAGGCGACTCTTTGATCATAATGCTGACGAACAAATCGAAAATCACAGAAAAAACATTAGGGCTTGATTCTGGCGCTGATGATTACCTTACTAAACCCTTCAATCTTAGAGAATTGTCTGCGCGCATTAGAGCCTTACTAAGAAGACCTAGAGTTTTCAAAGGTTTCATTTACAGAGTCGGTAGTCTCGAATTAGATTCATGGACTTTCAAATTCTGCAAGAATGGAGAAGAGATATCACTTCTTCCACGCGAATTTGCTCTGCTCGAATTTCTAATGCGACACCCGGATTGCGTTTTTAGTCCTGAAGAAATCTTGAACAACGTATGGGCATCTGAAGCACAAGCATCCCCAGACACCATCCGCACTTACGTCAAGAATATTCGAAAGAAGCTGGATCGCCCTGGGCGACCATCAGTAATCAAGACTATACATTCTGTCGGATACAGACTCGAGTCAGAACATGCATGACACCACATTCAATACTGTCGATTCGCACGCTTCGCGCAAGAGATTTACATTAACATAGCGGGCTAGTCGAGCTGTAAAAAGCCAGATGGTCGACATCGATGATCGGCGAAAGAAGCGCGATAGTCGCCAATAATGACTGTTGAAAGGCTTTCGCCTTCTTGACTTCAAACGGGTCTAGAACGTATGTTGCAGATAACATTCATTTATCTCTTCAAGAAGAACGCATAGCAGCCAACTAAGCATCATCACCAACAAAAAATTTCGCCATTGCACCGAACCAACGGAGCAGTGGCGAAACTTTTTGCGCGCGTGACGCACTGCTGGAAGCAAATGCGTGTCGATTGAAAAGATACTAACCAAGGAGCTTTACTGTGGGCGACACAAAACAATTTCAGCGTCGACCAATTGCTGAGCCGCCAACCGGCGACCCAGAATCGTATTTTCTCATCGTCGGAGCCGGACCAATGTCGGAGGCGTTTCTTAGACACTTAATTCAAATCTATTCAAGCAAATCAGGTATCACCCGCGGTGTTATCTCGGCAGTCGTTCGCCCACCGCGCGTCGAGCAATGGACAGGACCAATCGTTCTGGTGATGCCACATATGTATGATTTTGCGGCTGAGCAGTTGAGACCGCTAGACCATACGTTCCACTTCTACCGTGAGCTTGGCTCACCAGAGCAGCTTGTACCTCGTTTAGACCCTCATATTTTCATGTGCCTCAACCTCGAGGCGTACTACGTCGCAATCACCAATGAAGGGCAGAAGGTCAAACTGGATCACCCGGACATCCAGCACGACCTGAATCTGCGCGAGGAGCAAGCGCCCAAGACGGTTTATGGCGCAATGATGCGTTTCATCCAGCACCACTTCGCCAATGGCAGTGAGCCGCTGACGTTCTACTTCACCGAAAATGCGCAAAGTAATCCGCGTGCGCTCTTCGAACAGTTCATCGCAGCGATGGCGTGGAACACCAGCGACTTGCAGCAGCACTTCGACGAACGCGTTGAGATGGTGCCTGCCATGATGGACCGCATCGTTCCGAGCGTCACAGCAGAACAGAATGAACTTTTCGCGGAACTGTTCCCGATGCCAGTGGAAGTCAAATATGCATTCGGTGAACAATTCGGATTCTTCGCTCTGCCGGAAACCAAGTTTGCACCGATACCGTGGCAGCGCGAGTTGAGCTGGTACATCCGCATGGTGCCGCCCGGCAGGATGGGTGAATTCCAGCAGTTGAAGCGCTGGTTCAGCATCCTGCATCAACTTTCCGCACTGGTCGCAGCTCTCAGTGGACACGATACGGTAGATGGGGCTGCTAAACATCCACTCATGCCCAAGCTCTCCATGCTTACTCATCAGGAGATGCGACTACAGTGGAACCCAGCCGACGACCAGTATGTCTCTGAAATCGATGGACGCATCGCCAAGAAATTGGGAGACACGCCTTATCGGGTTCTGCGCGACATGGGTTCAAGAAAAGCGCCCATACTGCTCAACCTGATAGCCGAATATCACCAGAATCAGCAGGCGCTGCCGCATTCGCTCGTGCTGGTGATCGCCATGTGGTTGGCGAATCTAGAATCGGAATTCCTCTCGAATGAAAAATCGTATGAGGCGCTCCGTCTGGTCGGATACCGAATCAAAGAATGGATGCCGACTGGTGATGCAATTGGTTTCACCGAAATCTTCGCATCGTTGTCGAACGCAACATCACTGGCGGTCTATCAGCAGCTTGCTACAAATGAGCAGTTCATGCAAACGCTGGCTGAAATGATTCCGATTCTGGCACGGCCGGCAGGTTTATCTGCAGCCATCGACTTAGCCTTTGAGAATGGCTGGGCGCACGTTCGTTCCACCTGGTCATAAGCCAGGTGTCAGCTGGGGCACTATTGGTGGTGCCCCTAAAGTTTCACCAACTTCAAACTCGGCAACTTATCTCTCTATAGAAGGATCACAATCAAATGTCTGCGTCTACACAAATTCACTCGCTTTCAACAACCGAAACAGAACAACTGCGCGATGCCGTCGCAAAAGTCGCCAAAGCAAACTACGAGCAAATCGTCTGGTGCGCGAAGCAAAGCATCATGTCCGTGCCTCGGCTTCTGAAGCTGCTGGCAATTGCCGAAAAGCTGGAGGCAATCCTGCACGATTTAGATAACAACCTCGCCAAAACTGAGGTCGTCGCGTTCGAAGCGTGCGCGCTCGTCGTGAACAAGCTGGGCAAGCGCAAGGGTCTCAACCTGCAATTTACCGGCGAGACTCTCATGGCGACGTTTCTCGGTATGAATTTCAAGGGCATGGCGATGCGCCTGCAAAAGCAATATGGCTTCGAATTGACGGAATCCGAAATCATGCATTACGTCAGCCTCGAAAAGCGCATGGTCATGCTCAATTTCCGTCGCCGGGGCATCGAGGCTACTGAAGGCAGCCGCAACTTCCTTCTGGCTGCCCGGGCTTGCGGAATCGTGCAGGCGATTGTGAGCAGCTCCGCCATGCAACGCATCGACTTGACCGTCGACCTTCTGGGCATCGGCGACATCATCCCCGAATGCATGCGTTTCAGCGCCGCCGCATGGGGCGTGTCGAAACCAGACAAACTTCCATACGTCAAGACTACAGAAATCCTGCACCTTGACCCTGCTCTGTGCGCAGCAACTGAAGATGCATGGAACGGTACGAAGTCAGCCCACGATGCACGTATCGGCTACGTGCTGGGCTACAGCGGTTCCGTGCCTGCGGAAAAGGCTGAGGCTCAGGCAATCGAGTTGATGAACAACGGTGCAGACGAAGTAGCGTCGCACTGGGATAACATGGTGGATGTGCTCTATGACTTGGTCTATCCCCAGAGCGCATAAGCCGTCCGAACGAAATCTGATTGGACTCACAGCGATATAGCGCTGTCAACGAAGCGGTGGTTGGTATCCCCACCGCTCGTTGACGTGCTGGGCTCTGGCTCACTATCTTATTGCTTGCGCCATTACTACGATAAAGTACAGTAAAAGGAAGCTCGCCACCATAGCAAACAAAAGCAATCGCACTACAAAGCATGCACCACAAAGCAGTCGCACCACAAAGCAGTCGCACCACAAAGGTATCGCACCACAAAGGTATCGCACCACAAAGCAATCGCAACGCAAAGTAATTGCGCCACAAGAAGACATACGGTAAGACGCCTACAGGCAGCAACCAACAATGCGGCAACAACAGCCTTAGTGCACGTTGGTTATGCCAAGCGGATTGTAGACGGAGTTCGTATCTTGAGCTTGCTGCGCTCTTGGAATGCGTGCTTCCAATTCACGTGCGATCGCTTGCAACTCTGCATTGTCTGGATTGTCTGGCGATAACTGAGCGGCCATCTTAATTGCGTCTTGGGCGCCGTCGAATCCACGCGGAGTGCCATCACTGTATGGAATCTTACGGCCAGTATCGTCACCATAAAAAACAGCTGCAGCATTGTCGGGAGATTTTTCCGCATTGATCGACGCATAAGTGAGACACAAAAGCGCATAGTCTCTGAACAGTTTGGCTTTCAACTGAGGCTGGCTCTGATCGTTGATTGAAAGATCTGCAATCAAGTTCATCTGAAGCCGAACGAATCCAACTTGATCATTTTTCTGGAAATCACTCAGATCATTTAAAGCGCGATGCAAATCGTGCTTTCCATCAATCTTTGCGATTCCTGCGTTGATTCGTTCTTGCACTTGAGCTATCCCATCGACTTCTGATTGACTAACAACTGTGCCGTGATTCGTTTGCCCAATAGTCTTTCTTGTTTCGGCGATAGCCTGATTTGCTTCGTATTGAGCAAGAGTGAGAGCCTTCAATGCTTGTCCACCGAGGTCCAAATTTTGGTCCGGCAAAATGTAGGTCGGTGTATCGGCAGGCAAAATAATGGTGCCGTGACTCAATCGGCTTTCACCGAAGGCGGTAAACAAAGTTACAGCACCACGATATGCAGTGAGATTGTCGTCGAATTGCGAAATATCTTTTGCCGAATAGTCTTCGTAGTAGCTGCGCAATACAAACTCTTTGTCTTTTCCGAGCTCAACGTATTTGTTGATTGCATCATTCATAGTTTGAGCACTTCGAGCGCTCTTATCTTGCTCTACCAGTTTCGTTGCATCATCATTGATCGATTGATTGTCAGGTTGATCCTTGTGTAGCAGTCGGCTGCCTGCCCATAGCGCCGCATCAACTGCAAGCAGTGGAGCGCTTTTTGCAAGACTGAACCCGTTCAAGATCCAGGTGCCAGCGGCGAGGGCACCAGACACTGCGATGGATGGGCCGGTATCCAAATTCGTCATTCGATTGAACAACCATGTGCCGGCCACTAGCGGCAATTTAACATCAGCAGGTGCTGGCAAAGCCCAAGCCGCACCCATCGTGACTGCTTCAATGCCCGTCGGTGCAAATATCTGACTGATTTCTTTATGCTCACTTGCAGGCAGTAACATATCGATGATCTTTCCACCAACTACACCACCTACACCTAGCAAGACTTTTGTCTTCAAATCAGCACTGGAAGAAAACGCCATGGGCACTGCTAAGCCAGAAGCGAACCAACTATCTTTATGATCTTTGCGGTTCAAGAGTCGATCGAGTGCATTATCCAAAACACCAGAAGATAAAGTTGCAAAAGCGGCACCTTCAACAAAGCCGGAAGTGAGATTGCCTCGAAGAGTCGATCTTTCAGTGGGTCCAAAGTCTGTCTTGGCGATTTGTCCAAGATCCAAATCTCCCATCGTGAGCGATGTCCACCACGCAGTTTTGTTTAAAGCCGTTGATACGACCGTCTTACCGAGCGCTCCACCAATGCCACCCATGACGGTGTATCCAAGTTGCGGAACAACTCCGTCAAAGCCATAATGAGGCACTAAACTCTGCTGAAGATTTGCTTGCAGCGACGGAGTTATGGGACTGGAATTCGATTGAGGCGTTACGATGTGACCAGACGAATCAAGCGCAGGAGCTGGTCCAGGGCTGGTCCAGCTGTATTCGGGTTTCGGCTGCCATTGAGGAGCTGTTGAATCGTTATTCGGAGGCGGATGAAAAGTCGATTGCGGCAAATCGCCACCTTGTAAATAAGGCTCGCCGCGCCACGGCTCAGTCGCAGTAGGAGTAGGTTGAACAACTACATCTTGTGTTGGTGAAAGATTCATGTCGAGATTAGTTGTGGAAGTAACTGGTGAAGGAGAAAATATTCCTTCAGCCCCGGTTAGATAAGGGCTGGCTCGCCAGGCACCATTTGCCGAGGGGTTGCTACCAGTTCTGGTGCCTGAATCTGCGGATGGAGTCGGAGGTGGTGCTTGAATAACAGATTCAAGTAGATGTCCATTACTTTCAGATTTAGCTATAGAACCGCTTGAGGAGAGGTCTGCGGCGCTCGTATATTGACTGCTCACATCTGCCACCGTTGAGTTCTCCTACAAAAAATTTCTGGAATCAATCAATCTTCATGGTGCGATTAATCGGCTTATTCGCAGAAAGATTTCGATCTATACATGGATATATTGTGCATGAATATCTGTAAAACACAGTGTTGTTCTTACTGCATCAGTCATACTTTTATCGGTAGCGAAGCTCCGTCATGTTGCGTTAGCACTACAAATCATCAGAGCCTTCTAATCCTCTGCGATAGCGAGGTTATGCGAGGTTGAATGTGCCTAAGAAATCTGGCAGCGTAACCTCCAGGCACCATATTCAATGCCAAGAAGGCGTAGACGATTCGATCATCTAACGCCATCTTTGACTTGGGCAAAATGAAGAGTTTAGTGCACTGATGTCAATGACAAACAAGCTTGGTGGGCAACCAGACCTTTCGCCAAAGGTTTGGTTTTTTCAGCAATTTTCGAAGCGAGTTTAGCCTGCACATTGAGAGTGCTGGAACTTACCTCAGAGACGGGACTTTGTGAATAAGACAAGGCACATGCAGTTTCAGCATGTTTTGTCGAATATGCAATTTCGGTCCGTTTAGTAAATTTCTGCTTTGGAACATTGATAGCCACTTTGGTAGAGACGATGGTTCGCTGAGGTAGAGGTGCGGTTTCTGCCTGCTTGCCTGTACGCTTCGTTGTCAAAATTCGTCTTTTAGTAATTGGTTCCCAGTAAAAGTTTGCTAAATTCGGCGATTGTTGAACAAGCTCTGCCTGCCAACCTGCCACGCGATAAGAAGTGACGCGAGAATTTTGGGCGCTTGCAAACTGAGTGTTGAAAATTGCAATAGAGTTGAGAACGCATGCGAAAACTAAAGTTCGCTTTCGCCAACGCGCAGTTTTCATGATCGAACCTCCTTAGTCGTATTCTTTTGTAAACGGTTTCGAATAACCATTGCGATCCTTCACCCACAAAACTCCATCTTGGTCAACAAAACAAATCTAAAATTCCCTCGAGCGGCCAATGCAACCAGGAAATTAGAGTTGTCTTGATCCATAGCAGTACCAATTACACATCAAGTAAGACTAAGTTATAGTTCGAACAAATGGAATTTTCATAGAATTTTCAATCGAACTGATACCACTGACCTTGTGAGTTGCCAAACCAGAACGAGCCTTCAACAGCTTGCACCATCACATAATCTTGATGGCGAACAACTTTCGCACCGGTACCGTACTCAACTTGCACCATGCGCTCATTTTCATCGGTCACAATTCGCGTTCCATCAGGAAGAAACGATACTGTGCCGCGATCGTCATTCAAAAACTGATAGCGTGTTGGCTGGCTACGGTCACGGAGCAATTGAAACAAATGATTGATTGTTGTCATTCATTCACCTTTGAATCGTTATAAGTTGATTGAGAGAGCAAAACACTTGGACGATATTTATTTCACTGACGAAAAAATCAAGGCCCTGGTCGCATGTCATGTCGCATCGACAGGACCTCTCGGTAAATTTGCCATGCCGGTTCGTGCTCGCCTTTCTTATGCAAAAACTGCACAAGCAGTAACATGTGCTGAGCCCTCTCGTCAGTAGGCATTGTCGAGTCGCGAGCATAAGCTAAAGCTTTTTGGTACCACTTCGAAAACATCGTGGTTCTGTCACTGACGAGATACAAATGGGACATTTTGAAGCAAACCCGCGCCGCATGACGATAACCTTCCTGCCTGTTGCGCAAGTGCATTCCGAGGGCTCGCCGATAAACTCGTTCTGCCTTATCATATCTATTCTGTTTGACAAAAACCTCTGCTAAATTCTCCAGCACCACCGCCATCTGCGCATGTCCATTATCAGCTGACTTAGGAGCCTGCTTATAGGCTGCTCGCAACATTGTTTCTGCAACATCATAGTGACCGTTCTCGTAAGCAGTAGTGCTCAGCTCGATATACGTGTTCCAAATTCCGGTAAATTCCATAATTCTTCCCACCATAAATGACTGGCGGTCAGTCTCTAGACAACCGCTCCTGTCTCTCGTTACAGGTTCAATATATTTTTCACAAGTGTAAAAGTCGTGGAAGTTTTTCCACACGGCACAAACGACTTATAAATGCGCTAACTATTTACGGTTGAGCAAACCCAACTCATCAAGCGCATCATCGAACGAAATTTGTCGTTGCCCTGAATGTTTCATTGCTTTGATTGCTTCTTCTTTTGTCAGATCATTTTGACGAACGAGTGACTGGCACCGCAGCGCTGCTCGCATGGTGGGCTCATCTATCGTTCCAGCGGTGACCAGCAATTTACCAATGATGGAAGGAAATGACTTCGCTAAATCTGCAGCAAATTCAATATCTTTTTGCTGAACATAATCAGACACGATCAAGATATCTCCGAGTTTGACAGAATTGTCCATGGGAAGGTTTGTATCACTTTGACCTTCTGGTCTTTCACCGGTTCTCGCAATATAGTTCAAACTTTCGCACGCCGACTCAATCGTCATGTCACCACAATTGATCGCTTCTTGCAATTCAGCTCCAATTCCAATCAAGTTCGCTGGCACTATATTGAAATCGGTAAGCACATCTGCCATTGTTTTGCTGTGCGCCAGACTATATTCAAGTGCATCCATAACATCGAATTCGTTAATGACACCAGACATGAGCAGCAACTCGCCAAGTTTTACTTTGCGGTCAGCCGAACCTCTGCTCTTGCTGGCATCTAACCGCAGATCTGGTCTCGGCAATGCCTTTGCCTTGGCCGCAGGTTGCCCGTAAAGACGGTTTAATTCTGCCAGAGCGGTGTCCTTGTTAATTCGCTGTTCGCGCATTTGAGATTGTAAATCAAGCGCGGTGGCTAGCATTTCATCACTAATAGCGCCGGTAAAACAGAGCATTCTTCCGAGTTGCACGCCCGTTTCGTAACTTGTTTTTTGCGCATCATCCAGCTGTGTTTTGGTAATGATCTTTGCATCAACTAAAAGAGTTCCAAGTTTGCTGTAGCTGATAATTTGACGCGCGAATCCGGCCTTAGCCAGACCCTGCTCAGGCGTCAAATCGTCCTGAACGCAATGCTTGTAGGCGTTCACGGCCACTGCCAGTGGAATTTTACTAGCGCGATAAATAGTTTGCAGTCGCAGTGCTGCTTGCAAATTCTTCTGCGTAATTAAATTGTTGAGAACTAGCGCGCGCCCTAATGGCAGCCCTGTGTTAGTAGCCATGGACATAGTTTCAGTTATTTGACTTGGTGATAACAAGCCGGTTGCGACTAAAAACTCACCTAATTTGATGGGCGGATTGACTGCTTTCATTATTCGCTGTGCACTACACTCTCGTAGTTTGTTATGCCCCTTTGGGCGCATTATACAAACAGACGGCAAATTAGTTCCAACCGCCACTACACTTGACAAAGAAGGATTTTCACTAGCCTAACCGCCAGCTGGCGTTAGAGGCGGCGGCGGCGTCGGTGGAATCAAAGACTGATCGTTGGAACCACCGGCAGATTGAAAGTTGACTGCATTATTTGCTTGCGCACGCTTCAGATTTACCTGCTGCACAGCGCTAGCAGGCACAGGAGTTGCCTGCCAACCGCCGTCCTGACCCTGGAACAGTGCAGGTGTGTAACCAGGATCTTGCCGCACTATTTGCACCGCTTGACGATCAGGATATCCGTTTTGCTGCAATATAGACTTACCGGCAATTAAGTCTTCACGAGTTACTTGATTCCAATTTGCACCAACCATCGCGTCTGCAGTCTCAATCATCTCTGGAGTCAGTTCCTCTGGCATGAGAACTGCTGCAGCCATGGCAGCTGGTCTCATAAGTTCCGGTCTGGCGTGCACAGCAACAATCGCTCTAGCCACGCTCGGCACACGCAGTTGACGATCATCGAATCCAGCGTCGTGCGCCTGCATGATAATCTGCTGGGCGTGGAAGATTTGATCTTGCGTGCTGCTTGCGAGAGAACGCGATGCTGCTTGATTTGAACTATTGGAGATGCTCATGCTAGCGCGTTGATTGACTGTAATCTCTCCTGACTGATCTGGAGATTGCGTATATGCCAGATCGGTAAATTCTGGCTCAATCGGCAAGTCGTTAAGCGTCAAATTTGGCAAAAACGGCTGCGAATCAGCTGTATCAACTTCATAATTAGCGGTCAGCCCGACCGAGGCAGATTGCACAGTTGATTGTATTGGTGCAAAATTCTGAGATGGCGGTGCCGCAGATTGCGCCTGTACAATCGTTACGCGGCTTCCAGAACCGCTTCCACCAGAAGGAGGTGTTGAACTGGCTCGTAGCTGCTGAGTAATTTCACCGAGACTTTTAACTGCACTCGTGTGATCTCGCTGATATCCGTTTGATACCAAATCTGATACTACTTTGACCAAATATTCGTTACCGGCCATCTGCGCTCCAATCGTAGAATTAGGAGCCTCGAGCATCAAGGCCACTGAGCTGGAAACTTCCGACGGTGTAATTGCAGAAGCCATTTGACCTATGTACGCACCTCTGACCAGGTCGTGAACATCAGGCTGATCGGCGAAGTGCGAGTTTGCTTTTTGCTCCAAGAGCGCAGTCACAGACAATACACCAGCAGCCTTCATCCATGGCGAAAGCGCCTTAACGCCCTCGACCGATGATGCTGCCAACCTGCTTCCGGTTATGTTCAATCCAGTTCTATTTAAAAGGTCAACCGCTGCAGATCTGTTTGGATTCCAGCCCGAATCAGAATCGCGGTCTTCTTCGAGCAAATAGACCATGTGTGCCTGTCGGTCTGGCGTCATCTCTCCATAAGTAGCATTCAAATAATTCGTGTAAGGATTGGCGTTCTCTTTATCCATGCCAACGTATGCTTGCGAACCAACTACAGCCTGCTCAAGCAAAGCTTTTTGGAATCGTTGTTTTGCAAGAACAGTTTGCTTGAAGCTTTTTCCATTGTGTCCAAGAAAACCTGCAGCCATATTTTCGAACAATCCGTGCGGAGCATCAGCACCGGCTTCGATTGCCGACTCTCTGGCTGCATCAAAAGCCACAGGATCTGTTGAATACTTTTGAGCATATCCACCGACAGCCAGAAGCTGTGCTTTCTGATCGTCGGTATCATTCGTATTGAATCGCGCGTGCTGTAAATTGCCTTTTGTATCACCAATCAAGGCTCTTGGACCATCGTGGCTGTTCATGGTTCTTTCAGCCGTTCTGATGCTAGCTGCATAGGTGCGCACTGGTACTTGTCCATAACCATCACTTTTGAAAGCAGTGAAAGGACTAGCATGTTGCGGCAATTCAGCCGTTTCTTCTACACCGGGAGCAGATTGCAAATTCTGACTGGTAAAAGCAGGATCAACCTTAGGCGCTGTGTTATCGACACCGCTATTTGTAGCAGATGGATCGACATTACCATTTCGCACAGAAGGCTGCGATGGCACCAACTTTCGCGGTGCAGAAGGCACTTGAGCAGCGCCTTGCGATGCAAATCGGCCGGGAGTAAAATTAGTGGAGTCATTATCGGCTTTCGCTGGCGAGGATTGTCGCAATGGTGGAGTGAGGTCAGCGGTATCAGCGTTGGATGCAGCACTACCGACGATACCACGATTAGTCGCCGAATCATTTGAGGGAGTAACTGTATCCCCTGTATTTGAACTTGATGCACCAGCACCAGTGAACGTGTTTGCATTTGCAACGTCTGACTCCGGCGGGGTTGTTACGCCAGGCTTGCCTGTGCCGGCTGGATCAGTTTTAGTTGCGCCAGTCAGTGGGTCAATTTTACCTGCTCCGGTTAATGGATCAGTTTTACCAGCGCCGGTTAGTGGATCAGCTTTACCTGCACCAGCTAGAAGATCAGTTTTACCAGCGCCGGTTAGTGGATCAGCTTTACCTGCACCAGCTAGAAGATCAGGTTTACCCGCTCCCGCCGACGGATCGGTCTGCTGCACAAGGTTCAGCGTCGCCCCCTGTTGTGCGGAACCCTGCTTTGCTAGTGCGTCGTCTGCCTTTGTTGCAGGCTTCACATTGGGATCGCCTGCACCCTTTGAAGGCGGAACGAGAGGTTTGCCATCGGGTCCAAGCGTGCCTTGAGGAGAATTTGGATCAGTCGGGGAGCCTCCATTTAAATCAGCCGAATTTGGTGGTGACGGCGGATTATCTTTTCCCGCTGGTTTGCGAGCGTCCTTCAGTGATTGCAACATTGTGGGAGACATGACAGACGACGACAATCCCTCAAGTCCAACCTTATTCGATTGTTCTAAACCACGTGCTGCAAACTGCTGATTCGTCTGATAGTCAATTGCCTGGGCGGTTCTAGACTTCGCCATTTCGCCCAGTGCCTTCATGCCGTTCATCAGTCCACCAGAAATCATTCCAGCAGAAATAAAACTCGACATTGGACTGATTCGTGCTCTGGACATGAAATCTGGCACCGAAATCATAAGCTGGAGCACGCCTATACCCATGACGATTTTGCCCCATGGATTAAAATCCGAGAACAGCAGAATCACCATAATCTTAAGCAATCCCACCCAACAAAACGTCCACAAACTTACTTCAACAAATGATTTCACATAGCCAGTAGCCAGGCTCTCCGTGCTTGGCGTGGCAAAGAAAACCAAAAACACCGGACCAAACATGTACTGTGCAGTTAGCAAAGCCGTCTGTATCGCTTTTAAAACAAGAATGTACAAAAGTTGAGTGATCAGAATCACTCCCAAAAAGAGATAAATGATTAGCCCCGCGAATGCAACAACTTCACCGACAGTTCCGAGCACCATTCCGCCGACACCACCCAAGACGGCACCGCCGGCGAGACTACCAACCACGGGAGCAAAAGTGCTAGCGAGTAAGCCGGCACCAGCAACCAAACCACCCTTTACAGTAGCTGCCATTGCGCCATCCAGCATTGCCACCTGATCGGCAGAGCTAAAGAAAACAGCTTTGATCATTTCGTTCGTAATTTGAATTTCGAACGCATAAATGGTAGGCCAGGCAAGCAACAGTCCTGAGGTAAAAATCAAACGCCCAACCGCTGCCATTATATTGACGCCACCTCGCCAGGCAGCGTCGATCCAGTATCGCCAGATGCAAACGATAAACAGGAGCAAGGACAAATCGACTGCAATCGAGTACATAACGTCTGCGGCTTGCCGAATAAAAGGCGAGATATCGTCGCTTCCACCATTTGCCGCACCGACTATATTGCGCGAACCATTAACAGCAATGTTGGGATTGAGCACAAAAATTCTTAAAAATGCTGTCAAAAACTGCACCGTATCTGATACCCATCCATTGATCAGCTCGGTTATCCAGCGACCGATGAGCTGCCCGATATTCTGAAAAAGATTGCTAACAATATCGTCGCTCCAGAAATTTTTCAGCCCCATGTATGTTTCGTTGTAGGCTCCTAATTCGCTACCTTGAAGCAACTGATTGTTTACGTTGGAAATAACACTTTGTTTGTTCTGCTCAGCACTTTGAGTAATGAGCGATGTCTGACCGATTGCATCTACATATGGAGCAGTTGGAACTGTGGATTCGGTTCTGCGCGCAGGTGGAGCCAGCACTGCATCACCAGAATCGGTACCAAGGGTTGCACCGGGAGCTGGTATCACCGTCTGCGAAAATGCAGGATTAATGGCACTGACAGCCGCTATCAACAATAAAGTAATTCGACAAAAAAATATAAATTTGTGATGCGAAACCGACATTTTGATCCTTGCAATAACTTCAAATTGCAGAAAATTTCTTACGGTTACATTGCACCATCGTTTTATTCTTTCGTCACTGGTAGACTTAGCACCACAGTTCATCTAGCAAGCTAGCGCAACTAACACGATAGACGCAACAGATAGAACCTTGTGTTTATGCCGTTTTTGACAACATTCAAGCTACACGACTTTTCCACAATTGACAAAAACAAGAAGACGAAACAAAGTCACTTAAAGCAAAAAGCGCCCACCGAAATTTTCGGCAGGCTGAGTCATAAAAGGAGAAAATTGCCCAGGAAAATTCAGCGAAGGCAGGTGTTGGTCGAACAACACCTACCTTCGATCGGGCTCGTTACGCAACTTCATTGCGATCTGAGCGCGGCAGCAAGTATGAGCAATAGCGTCCAAGAATGCCCCGCACTGACTGCCAGAACAATAGGACTGTGTTCGAATTAGATGAAACTTCATTGCCGTCCTCGCTTTGAACGTTGGCGGCCGCGGCAATCGCGTAACGGTGTTCTAAACTCGATCTTTGTTCTTCCAATTGTTTCTGGGCTTGCAGAGTTTGCTCCATCTCTGCGATTCGCAGTTGAAGTTGAGCAATTATCTCTTTGTCGTCGAAAGAGGCGGTCTCGTCAAAATCTTTGTTTATTTGAAACGACCTTGTATGCCGATCTTTCTCAACAGTATTTACAGAATCTTCTGTTAGTTTTTCTTGACTTTGCACAATCCTTGAGTGTGGCTTGATTCGCCACTCGGGTCCGAATGCTCCCTCTACCTTATATGCTTCTAGCACACCATCTTTTGCCAGACGTCGAATCGTACGTTCGGATTTGCCGTACATCTCTGCGGCGACCTTAGTGCTCCAGAAAGCAGTCTCAGTAACATCACAACAGACACCTATTTGACTCTCGCAAGTGCTAAACATTGATATATCCTCTCTCTTGGTTGTATTACAGTCTTCGCAACAAGGCACCAAGTCTGCCCTTTTTGTTGCCGTTTGCTGAGTGATAACGAAGTTTCAAATTGCAATTAGCCACAGATGCACTTCGATGAATGCATCTTAAGTATTCCCGAACCACCTGTCATCATGGTTTTCACGAATAAATCGCAGTAAATATTACTGGGCGATTACTTTGTCTTTCGTAAATTCCGCGAGCACCACCAGCGGCACCATGACGAGAAGTCCTCATTGATTCCAGTGTGTGTCCAAATCTTCCTTTCGTGCAGACCAGGCTTAACTCATTCAATCGAGCTAGCGAAGCTTGTGCAAACATCATTTTCTATGAAACTGAACAGCGCAACTAAGACGAAACGAAAGAAATAAAACGAACGCAGTCGCAAGCACCATCGTTATATCATGGTGCCAATATTGAGCAGACAATTTTTCGGAACAAGCATTACAAAGAGAAACGGACGCGCCAACCGCGTCCGCCACCTGCTTTTCAAAAAGATTCGATGAGCACCACATACAGTAGCACTGCATCATGAAAGAATAATAAAGAGCAATAGTGGAAAAGTTGTGAATACCGCGTATTGAAAATTCAACCTAGTTATACATGGATTGAATGCAGAAATTTCCCTTTGCATAGACGTGCCAAAACATTGCCATAGACTCACTTTTTGAGTTAGCGCAGCGATGGCAGCACTCGACAAGCGACACTAAAACTTAGCCACTTCCTTCAATGGTTCGTTTGGCAAAAGAGATTTCTTCGGACAACTTGCTTCGCTAGTTACGCGAGCACCACAAATGAAACGTGCATGCGCACTTCACCAGTGACACATGCTTTTCTCTGTGTTGAAATACTGGCACACAGTGAAAGTCTTACTGCATCAGCTCAACGAGAGGTTCGATTCTTATATGTTCGAAATCAATGATATTGCCAGTGATGCCCTTTTCTACTCAAAAAAAGGATGGTTCTACTTATTCGAATCAAAATACGCATTAGCACAAGAGCAATTCGAAAGAGCACTCGAGCAAGATAGTTTATGCATTAATGCGCTGATGGGCGCAGGAACAGTGAGTTGGGCATGCACCAATTTTGAGGGAGCACTCTACTTTTTCACCAGAGTTCTGACCCTCGATCCAAATTTTTCTGAAGCATACTCCAGTCGTGGAGCCATTTTCGCCACAATGAGGGACTACTCGGAAGCGCTTGCAGATTTCAACACATGCATACGAATCAACGAAAGTTGCGCCAGCGGCTACGTCAATAGAGCGACTTTGAATATCAGCTTTCAATCTTACGAAGCTGCACTCAAAGATTTAGATAGAGCATTGGCTATTGAACTCTGCCCTGCAGTGTTGATAAAGAAAGCATATACAAATTTCTTGCTCAACAACTTCGAAGAAACAATTGAAGCGTGCACATACGCAGTAGCATTGCAACCAGACGCAGCGTGCGCATATTATCTGCGCGGCTTGTCACACTACAATACAGGCGACTACCAGGCGGCACTTGCAGATTTCGACTTGTCACTGAATTTGATACCGGGCGCTGCAGATGTTTATCACGCTAGAGCATGCGCATATCAATTCTTGATGGAGTTCGAACTGGCTGCACAAAATATGCAACGCGCAGCTCATCTAGATGAGAGGTTTAAAGAGCTCGCAGATAAGTTATCGTCTTCTCAAAACTGCGTAGTTTCGCTAGCCGCCATGCCACCACAATTGTGGGCACAAATCGCCTGATCCAAAATCAAGAGGATACATAGAGAAGGAGTTGCGAACAGTGCGACTCCTTCTCTGTTTCTCAGTACCATTGAGCCGAGAAACCAAGAGCACAAAAACGAGAAAAGGACTCATGCTATGAGTCCCTACCTCTTCCCCTAAATTTTCATTGCACCATATGCGGTGTTGTTCAACTGTTACTACTATATCGTTCAAAAATGGAAAAGTCGTAGAATTTTCAACAATTTGAAAAACATGTTTAAACGGACGAAGCGATGAGAACAACTGTGAAAATAAAAGCGCCGGCCGACAGGAATCCCGACTTCATTGTCATTTTGCTGCCAAAAATCAGAAACGTTGGTGCGGCCACCAGGCACATCGCCAGTCCGAGATATGAAAGTATTAGACGAACATGTTCATCTATACCGCACGCAAAACCCAAAAATTTTGCTGTCTGAAAGGCAAGAGCAGAAGCTAAGGCAGAGAGTGCGAGGGCGCTTGTGATATCTTTCGCTGGCGAACAGGGAACGGTACGAGAGCTGGGTAAAATAACCTCATTATGCACTTCGGGGTAAGTTTGCATGTAAACCTCCTGCCTTTCAAATTTGAGCTTCAATAGCCGGATGCTAATGAAGCCGTGTGGAAAAGACGTGTAAGCAACCGGACGTGCGAAGATGATAAAATCGCCCTCTCCCAAACGGCAGCTGATATGAAAGTTTTGATTGTTGATGACGAAGATGATGTTCGTGACATCGCCAGCATGTGCCTGGGACTGCTTGACAATGCCGAGGTTCTAACGGCTACGGGCGGCGCAGAGGGGCTCGCAATGGCGGCTGAGAATCAACCAGATGTCATTTTGCTCGACTTAATGATGCCTGAAATGGATGGCGCCGAGACTATTCAGAAGTTGCGCGAGAATCCCTCCACCGCGGGCATTCCGGTCATTTTTCTCACCGTGAAAAATATGGGCTCAGAGATTGATAGACTAATGGGGTTGGGCGCCCTCGCCGTAATGCGCAAGCCGTTCGAACCGACTACGCTGGGGGCTCAAATAGCAGAGATTCTCAGCGCCGCAAAAGGACAGTCGGCACGCAGTCCGCACGAACCAAAATCGTCTTGATATTGCAGAAGGTTTAGAGATCCATGGCCAAGATATTGCTAGTAGAAGACGAAATAGATCTATCTCAACTCATTCACGAATGGTTGAAGACAGAAAAGCATGTGGTGGAAGTTGTTAGCACCGGAGAGGATGCTGTCGACAGGCTGAAATTTTATAAGTATGACGTTGTAGTTTTGGATTGGCTCTTGCCAAAAATGAGCGGCTTGGAAGTCTGTCGAGAATATCGCTCCAGGGGCGGTACGACTCCTATTCTCTTCCTCACTGCCAAAAACATGATCAATGAGAAGGAAGCGGGACTCGACGCCGGGTCCGACGACTATCTGACCAAGCCATTTGACATGAAGGAATTGTCTGCGCGAATCAGAGCGCTGCTCAGAAGACCGCAAATATTCAGCGGGTCAGTGCTCCAAGCCGGTCCGCTTGAACTTGACAGCAGCACACGAAAAGTTCTTTTCAATGGTGAAGAACTTCAGCTTTTGCCAAAAGAATTTGCACTGCTGGAATTTTTGCTCAAACATCAAAACAAAGTTTTCAGCTCTGAAGCTTTAATCGAGCGCGTCTGGAATTCCGAATCAGAAGCTTCACCTGAAGTCATTCGCACTTACATCAAGCGATTGCGCAAACACCTCGACATCGAGGGCAAAAAGTCCATGCTTCAAACTGTTCATGGTGTGGGCTATAAACTCGAAATAGTCGACGACTAATTCGAGTTCGCGCGAACACTTTTTTCGGCAAAGCCACTACACGTATTTCAAACTAACCAAACATGACTATTAGTTGTCGTGTTTGTTCTTTTTCTCTTCGTGCTGTGGCTCATCGTGGTGTTCAGGTTCCTTTGGTGGCTCTGGCTTCGGATCATCATGATGCTCCGGTGGTTGGTCCTCGTGCTTATCTTGCGGTGGATCTGCTGGTTTTAGATCTTCGTGTTTCTCTTGAGGTGGAACTGCTGGCTTCGGATCGTCGTGCTTTTCCTTTGGCGGATCAGCCGGC
>JAFEAT010000023.1:0-35646 GCA_018266255.1 Cyanobacteria bacterium SZAS-4
AACAAGAGTGGACCGGTCAGCCAAGTCCGCAATCCGCACCGCAACAAGAGTGGACCGGTCAGCCAAGTCCGCAATCCGCACCGCAACAAGAGTGGACTGGTCAACCAACTGCGCCTCAACAAAGTGAAGTGGTGACACCTGGTCACGCAAGTTCTGGTCACAGTCATTCTGACTACACTCAACCAACATCTGGCGTGATTGACTCCGCGTCAACCGTAAGTTCCAGCAGTTCGCTTCCATTTGATCCGAATTCTGTTAACGTGCCGCTCGGTGGAGCACCTTATGGTGCCACTGATAGTGGTGTCATTATGCCAGGCGGTAGCGACCCTGGAGTACCTCTGGGAATTCCATCTTTCACGCCGTTCCAGCAAGATCCATCAGGTTTCGTAGCACCGCCAGGAGCGATTGATTTCTCGATTCAGCAAGCTCCCGAGATTCCTTTGATGGATCCTTCGCAACTTCATCAACAACATGGACACGGACCTCATCATCATGGACACCACGCGCATGGAGACCATGGCGTAGCTAACTCTGGACATCACTCGTCAGCCCATCAATCGGCTCACCATGAGCCTTCGAGCGGACATCATCACAATGAGCAGGAACACACTGCTCACCATAGTCACTCTGGTCATGAGCAGAACCATCATCAGACTGCTGGCTCCGACCACACTGCCCAACACCACGGTCACGAGCAACAGCATCACGGTCATAATCAAGAAAGCCATGGACCGGAACACCATGGACAAGAACACCATGTTGGACATTCTGAATCCAAGCACAATGCCGAGCATGACGTAGCTTCTTCGCACCACCACCATGCAGACGCCTCGCACAACCATAATGTAGATGAGCATGGTGCCGCACATGGCGCTTCCCATGCAAATGCTCACAACTCTGGAATACCAGAGTTTATCGCAAGCCGCGTAGAGTCAATCGAGCCAAATTTGCCTACTGCAAATCGCCTGGAATCTGCCGATCAACTTGACCCAAGCTACAAAAATCCATCTCCGCTTGTTGACCCGATGCAAGCACCAGATGCGGTGTCGGCTGCCTATGACGAGCATATTCGCAAAATTGCCGAAGAAGCAATGCGCGAGTTGGACGACAATCGCGAGGAAATGCAGAATTACAGCGACAGTCTCGTCGCCGCTCACCAGGCAGACCTCGACCAGTATGCGACTTATCAACAAACCCTTGCCGATCGCAAGGAAGCTGCAGACCAATTGGATGCAGACTATCGTGCTGGTTTGGAAGCGCAAAAGCAACGAGACGAAGACGACCGTCGGCGTCGGGAAGAAGAAGCAAAATTGCGCAAGCAAGAAGAAGACATTCGACGCATGTCTGACACGATGATGACAGCAATGACGACGAAGCGTCAGCAAGAGCTTGATGATCGCGTGCGCAACGAACGCCTGCGCGAGGACCAACTGCGTCGTGAAGAAGAAATTCGTCAGGACAACAAGCAAGAGACTTACATCGTCAAGCCGAAAGACACGCTCGAAAGTATCACCAAGAAGAAGCTGGGCGCGATCGAACTGCTTCCGCTTGTTTATGAACTGAACAAGACGAAGATTCAAGTCAAATACGCAGACAACGGAACACCGCTATACATCGTTAAAGCCGGTACCGTGCTCCACCTGCCGAGCCGCAAGCAAGTGCGCGAATTCAGACAGCGCAAGCTTTCGCAGTCCGCGAACAACATGCGTCCAGCTCCGATACCTGGGTCACCAGAGGCTCGTGCAGACGAAACTCGTCGCGCTAACATCGAGAGCTTGCTCGGACCAATCTCGGTTGGCAGCAGTCACGATGATGTTCTGCGTTACACCGTGAGATTGGGTGACTCACTTCGCTCGGTTGCTATGAAACATCCGGCACTCAACGATGTTAACTTGTGGAAGTTAGTCGCTCGCAAGAATAGTTTGCCTATCACCACTGACAGTAAGGGCTTCCCTACTGCTACATTGCGTCGCGGTTCGCAAATTATCATTCCATCGCAGGCTGAGATCGCTCAATACCGTCTCACCATGACGGGTGAAAATCTTGCTGCTATGCAATCTAAAGCTGAGCACGGACCACGAACAGAGTTGGCTACGACTCAGTGCCCTTCATGTATGCGCCTTGTCACCGCCAGCAGTACCGTATGCCCAGCTTGCGCCTTCCCGATTGCCATCGGTGAGACCCCAACCGACGAGCACACGAGAGCCGTATCGACTGCACGTGTTCCGCGTGTACCGACCATCTCAGATTGGGATGAAACGATCAACGCTCCAGCAATTCCTGAAGTCGGTGACACCACGCTTCGATTCAACAATTCGATTCTGAAGTTCAGTGGACGCTCCGGAAAAGAATCGGATACAACACTATCTTTCGCCGCACGCAGATTGGAGTTCGAAACTGGTAACGTGCTGTCGTTTGGTCCACTGACTGGCCAAACAACATTGAGCTTCGAGCGTCCTATTCCAACCGGTGTTCCTTCACTTCGTCTGGATGAGGATGTGCTTGAAAGCACGATCGAGCAGCTTAGTGAGAATTGCAGAATGGTCAAGTCTCAAGTCAAGCGCAACGTCAGTGAGCTGACTCGCTCGCAACTCGAGGTTCTGCGCGATTCCGAGTGGATTCCTATTCTCTCTTACGAAGTGTCTGACGCTAATTCGATGCGCCACGAATATCTGCCAAATGGCACCAAGCGCTCAATCATGATCGACTTGCCAGCAAGCGCTGCATCGGAAATGATTCAAAACGATCTGGCGTCGAACTGGCTCACGTACAGCAAAAAATTCTTGGCTGGAAAGCGCCTCACCGCCTGAATTCCAAGCAAAGCATCAAATTAAGCACAAAAATGTAAGCCGCGAGATCTCTTTGCCAGTCAACTCTGTCAATTCGCGTCGATGCGTACTAATCAACATCGTCCGATTCTAAATCTGGAAAGATGCTGATCTCGCCGTCGTGTGTTTTGTTGCGCAGCTTGAAAATGATCTCGGTGGTAATCGGCTCACCATTTACGTAGAGTAAATGAGCGATATCGTGTTTGTCGAACCAACCGGCATAGTGCTTTAGAGTGCCGGGTTTAGTCTCTCCCAGCCAATAAAGCTCGTGCCCCTTGAAGCGCGCTCCGGCAATTTTTTTCTGACGCATTAACTCGTCGAGCAAGACTCCCGAATCATCGACGTTGACGACGAAGTCTTCTGATTTGCCTGACTCGTCAAACGGCTTTTGCGGGGGATGCATAATTAAAAACTCGTCGGTGAATTCAGCGACAGGAGAATCCTTTCCTGCAGCCGAGAAGATTCTGCCGCGACCACCAAATATGGGGTCACTCAGGTCTTCGATGCCGAGCTCTTCAGCAAGAGTCAGCGGACCTTCTTGTTTTTTTTCTTCCGAAGGTTGTGGGGTCTTTGATTGCTCATCTTGATCATCAGCCGCCACTGCCCTGCTCCGCTTCTCCCTCGTTCTGGAAGTTTTCCAGAGCTGTTCTTACTTTGTGCAAGAGCACTAACTGCGCATCAGTCGACAATTGCTGGTCTTTGATCAAATGTACTGCAAGACAATACGAAAGATCAACGTCTCCTTGTCCAATCAGCCGCTCTGTTAGAAGTCGACAGAACCAGGCTGCGGAGTCTGACGCCGGCGTGTCTTTACGGTTGATCGAAGAGTTGAAGTCGAACTTGATTTTTGGATCGCGCACCACTTCTGATACCTCGAAGCGGTACACGCACTTCGATGTACAGGGTCCGCATGTTGGCAGCGGACCTTGATCTCGTTTGTGCAATTCGATGAAGTCGTCGCGCCACTGTTTGAGTACCGAGATATCCAATCGTCTGTTTACTTCAGTTGGTTGAAATGCTGGTCTCAGAAGGTTCAGCCAGCGAAGATGCTGCTCTTTCACCTGGTCGTAGTACCAGTAGTTCTCTTCGCCCTTGCGTTCGAAATAACGCTCTGTAGCTTGTGTAAGAACGCACCACGTGATACCAGTGATGTTGCCTGATCTGGCTCGTCCCCCGATTACACGCTGGATTTCGTGAATGATTTGAGCTCGGAAGTGTACCAACTGAGTCAAATCTTTCAGGGTCGACAAAATGTATCTGTTGTACACCTGTCTGAAAAGTGTGTCGTCAGCTACCATCACAGCAGTGTCCAAAATCTGCGAGTCGCATCTGTGCAAGCAGAATTTGCAGCCTAAGTGGCGGTCGAAGTTTTGAATGATAGCCAGTCCAGACATCGCGTCTCGAACGATTTGGTCCGATTCTTCAGGAGTTTCAGGTGGTGGAACTTCCTTCGTTTTGTCGAACATGATGGCAAGATGGTACGGCTGCTCCATTCTTTCTGCGTACACGATCGCACGACCTTGACCGAGCGCTGTAACGTGCCTCTTCTGAATATCGTCCAGGTTCATCGCACCACCCATGGAGTCACGGTCGTCCACGGCTACGATACGGTGCATGATCTTCAAGTTCGTGTTTTTAAGCGCTTCTGGCGCCAGTTTGTTTGGAATTTGGTCGGCGATGATGAACCCTTGCCCATAAGCACGAATTTCTGCAAGCATGTTCGTGAAAAATTCTACGGCTTTACCGGCGGGGTTGGCGCTGTCTCCGCTTTGCGCGGTAGGCACGTTCTTCAAGAGTCGGTGGGCTTCTTCTACAAGCATGACGTGTTGCAAGTGGTCGTGTGGACCGAGAGCTTCTCTGAACTCGTACAAAAATACGAGCAACATACCCATGAGGAACGACTTTTCGCTGTCTTCCGAAACCATCTTCAGTTCGACCACAGTTGGTCGCCCGAACAACTCTTTCATCGGAATCGATCGTCTGGTGTTCAACATCTGACCTTTACCGCCGATCAGCAGTGATCCGATACGAGCCTTGAGAGCAGCTTGTACGTCTGGTCCGATTCTTTCTGAATATCCGAACGATTCTGTGATCGGTTCGATGATTTCGTAGAGGTCTTTCATCGTCGGATAGATTTCAGGCGGGCAATCGGGGTCTCCGATTTCCACACCTGGCGGTAGTCGTCTGTTCTTGTTCTGAACGAGGTCCCATCCGCGCACGCCGTAGATCGAGTTCAATGCTTTTTCAAGCACCTGCGGCATCGGTGAATACATTTCAAAACTGGCGTTGAATACTGATTTCAGCGCGTCTAAGTGCGTTTGCACTTTTACGCCCTTCATGATTTCAAACGGGTTCAGTCGAAATGGTGACACCGTCTCGTCACCTAGAGAGAACGCTTGTCCAACTCCTTTGAAGGTTTCAGACATAAGCATCATGTGCCTATATTCTGATTTCGCCGGTTCGCACACCATGAACGGAATTCCGAATTTCCACAATTGCCCAAGCAAGTAGAAACAGGTGTTTGTTTTACCACCGCCGGTAACACCACAGACAATCGTGTGCTTCTGCATGGCGTCGACGTCGATGTAGTAAAGATTGCCCGTATCTACACCTCGGTCTAGAATGTTACCGATAGCGATAACGCGTGTCGGATCTTTCGGCGGAATTTCCGCCAAGCTGAATTCAGCCGAACGCCTGATTCTAAAGCCGGGCATTTCATGTTTTGGCAAGTGAATGTATGCCGACAACATACGTGAGTTCAACGGTGTGAGCAGCTTGTAGCTCATCAAAGTTTGATCTGACACGTCTGAAACGCGTTGGTTTTTGATCAGACCGAACTGCTCGAGGTGCGGTTTGAGACCTTTCACTTCAGCCGTTCGAAGGGGCGTTGGTCGACTGGATTCGTCTACATAAGTAGCGCGAATCAGTGACTGCAATCTGATGAAAACAGAGCGGTCTGCGGCAAAGAAGTAAGTTCCGACTTGCCAGCAACCAACAGCTGTGCCTAGCTGAATGTGCTTGAGATAGGCATCTTGCATCTCGAGGTAATACTTGATTCGTCGTTTTTTCTCAGGGTCTTCGTTTTCTTGCGCTCGTTGAATTTGGTCGACGACCGAGAACTCTTCTCTGTTGACGTACTGATTTGGAATCGGCACAGCAAGCACTAAAATGCCGAACTCGTGACCCGACAGACCACCTGCAAGTCGCTCGATCTGCTCTGACTCCATGGTGTCGCCACCAGTGGATTTCAGTGCTGGAATTCCGGTCATGACACCAATGTGATTGGTTAGTGGTGCCACCATCGACTTCATGGTTTCAGCAGAGAACGCTTCTTTGTAGATGTCTACGCCGTTGTACACACTGTGCAAAATCGATTTCAGTGACTGGAACGAAACTGCCGCTGATTCAGCGATTGTACTTCCGGCGCCATTGCCGTTGTCGACACTACCGGGCAGAGATGCTCCCATGTAGTATTGAACACCGGTTTTACTGCCCATGATCAAATAAGCGAGATTGGCTTTCTGTCCATGCAAACCAGTCAACGCATCTTCCATCAAGTACATGCGTTTAGGAGGTTTACTTGGATCTTGATCGGGTTGCTGTTGCTGACCTTGCTGCTGCTTTTCTCGCTCGATATCCCAGGATCTCAGAATTCCATCAACACGAACAAAGGTCAGATTTGGAACCGGCCAGCTAGTAATTTCGGCTGGGTTGATCGGGTCTGAGTCCAGATTGTCCAAATCGTAGCGGCGAAGATCGGCAATCCTTTCTTCCCAAATATTTCTATCGCGAGTATCGTCTTGACCCATATGACTACGTGTTCCCTTGCCCAAGCGAGCATGTTGGGCATCTCTTTAAAGATACCCATTTAAACTATACATTCAACTGAACGGAATCGCTCACCAGCAAGCTTGCGTTAGTCAGAACACGAACTGTTCTGCATAGCTGGGCGTCTTATAAGCTGAGCAGCTTGCTGCACAGGCTATCCTCGGGATAAGTCGGGCAGGTCTGGCTGCCGGGCTATTCCTCTTTCTTTTTCTTAGCCTCTTTTTCTTTTTCTGGCACAATTCCGTGCATTCTATCGATGATTTTCTTCTTGACTTGAGAATCTGGAATGTCGTTGAAGTCATGCGATTTGAGGTTGAAGACTCCAGCAACTGTTCCTACTCGGTAACAGAAGAATGTTCTTTCCTCCTGACCGACGACGCGGTCTATGTTCAATTTTTCCTCGTCCGAAATAAGTTCGAACTGCGGTGATGTGTTGACCTTGTTGAAGAAGTTCTGAATGGTCTGGTGTTTGATCTTTCTGCCATCCACGCGGAACATCTGTGGACCGAGCAAATCTCCATCTTTCTTCGCAAGCGCAAAACAGGCCATCGTGCCGACAGCGATGATGAGCTGGTTTCGGAAATCCTCTGGCAAGTGCTGAAGTGTTTTGATGCAGCCTATGAAGCCGATCTTGAACTTGTCGGTCTCGGACGTGATAGCCTCGATTGTGTCTTTCTCAATGAAGTTGTCGAATTCGTCTAAGTACATCGCCACTGGAGGCTGTTTCGCTGCGGCCTCGTTTGCCAGTGATAGCGCTGCTTGCTTTACTCCAGTTACGACTAAACTGCCGAGCAGGTTGGCGTTTTGGTCTAACTGTCCTTTTGCCACTTTGACGATCAGGACTTTCTTTTCTTTGATGATTGATCTTAGTTTGATGTCTCCGACTGGCTTTGTGAGAATAGAACGGATGCGCGAATCTGAAAGCATTGGACCGACTCTGTTGAGAATTGGTTCAACCCAGTTGATCCACTGATCTGTTCTTGCCAGGCGCTTGTATTGACCCCATGTGTCTAGAAGTGTGATGTACTCAGCCTTTTCTTTCTTTTTCTTCTCAATCGATTCTAGAAGTACGTCTCTAAAATCGTTGTCGTTCAGCAAAGCTGGAAGGTCAGTTAGCGTTTTGCCGTTCACCATGAGCAGCAAGGCAGCGTTACGCAAAATGTTTGCTGTTTGCTGGTTCCACTGGCTTTGTGCGCCTGGTGGCTCTGTATAAATTGCTTTGAAACCGTATACCAGTGACGAGGCTGCACTCTGCAAATCTTCGTCTTCCGGCATTTCAAGCGGGTTGTAGCCCATAGTGTTTGACTTGAATGTCGGGTCGAGAAGGATGATTCTGCTCGAGAGCTCTTTTGCTTTCGGATGTGCACTAACCCAGCGAGTGACGAGGTCGGTCAAGCCGCCGTCTGAGTCGATTACGACCACGGCGCGATCTGCTGATTCGATGTCGTGTGCCACCATAGTCGCCATCAAACGAGTTTTGCCTTTGTCACCGGCTCCGAGAATGAGCAGGTGCGGATCGTTCTCGCGCACTTCAGGCGTGATGCTCAGATCCTTAGCTACCCACGGTGTCCACGAGCGCCATTCTTTGCGTCGTCCCAGTGGCAAACCGCCCGGTCTAACTGGCTTGCTCAGCTCACGCACCATCTTGTTGTGCTGCGCTCTAAACTGCGATGGAATGTATTTCTGTTTCTCCCAAACGTTCATCTTGCCGCTTGGTCCGAAGATGATTAGCGAACCAAACAGAGCGACGATGGCTACGCCCACGACACCGAACGCAGCAAACAAGAGGCGTTTGCTCATGTCGAGTCCGTCGAATGCCAACTTCATCTGTTGGAACGGGTCTGGGCTCGTGCCAGTGCCACCCAGTCCAACGCCGGTGTTCGTCGAGTCTGGGCCCGGGTTTCTCACGTAATAGTTTGCTTCCCATGAGCCGCCATCTTCTCTGACGGTGGCGTGCAAGAATTTGCCCACGACATGCTTGAGAGTCCAGCGACCACGTGAGTAGAGCGGGTCACTTCCCAGTGCGAATTGACCGTCGAAGATTACCGGTTTAGCGTCTTCTTGACCTTTGTATTTCTTCTTTAGTTGAATTCGATCGGGTGGAATAACAGTTCCAGTTATCGAGAATTCGCCGTATTCATCTTGACCTCGACCCTGAATGTCGAGACCTTTTTGAACGGCTAAAACAGCCATAAGGTGAGGTGTGTTTTGTGGACCTTCGGTATATTGCACCTTCCAATCGCCGCTCAGGTTGGGCAAGGCGGTGGCTTTAGGAGCAGGTGGCGGTCCAATCTGGAAACCACCCATCAAGGTGCCGATCATATTGAAGAAGACTATGCCGACAAAGGCAAAGATGGAAATCAGCATGAGCTGATTTTGTCTTGTCATCGACATGCCCATCAGGCTTACTTCTTGCTGAAGGAAACCCTCTTTCTTGGCTGATTTCTTCGATGATGATGAATCGTCGTCGTCGTCGTCATCGTCGGATTTCTTTTTGTTTTTGGCTCCGTCGTTTCCGCTAAACGATCGACGTGCTGGTGGTTTGTCTTTATAGAAATTGGAATTTTCGTCGTCTTCGCCTTTGATCTTACTGCCGTTGGGATCTTTAGTGGCGGTGCTGCCTTCTTTAGGTGTATAGCCACGAGGGCGGGCGATCTTTGGCTTGACGTCTTCGTCGTCGTCAGCATAGAGTGACACCGAAGATGGTGCATCTTTGACTGGGCGAGTTTTGCTGCCTCGCAGGTGTGTTTCGTCTGGATAGAGTTCGTTATCGTCAAAAGATTTTTTGCTTTCTTTCAAAGGTGCGGCAGCGAAGAAATCGAAGCCACCTGGAGGTCCACCTTCGGGCTCCTGATGGGCTTCTCCAGCCACCATCGATTCGAATGAGTGTTTGGCGGCAGGAATATTTTGATGACTCGAGCCGGGACCGGCAGGTTCGAACCCTTGCACCGGCGGTGGTGGTGTAGCTGGTGACTGCGCCGGCGGCGGCTGCTGCACTGGTGTTGACGATGATGCGAAAAAGTCTGAGCGTTCGCCCATCGAGTAATTGCTGTCTTGTGGTGGTTGCTGTGGTGGAGCGGTTCCTTCACCGTTGGTCTGTTGTGCCGGTGCGTTGAAAAAATCGAATGTCTTTGCTGCGGCGACGCCGACTGCTGCTCCCACCGCGGCGCTGACGGCAGCAGTGGCAACGGTCTGACCCATTGTAGGTCCTTGTTGTTGTTGGTTCGGCGGTTGACCAGAGATAGGAGGCGGAGTGCCAGGTGCCGAATTGAAGAAGTCGGCTGCACCACCTTGAATCGGGGGAGCGTCGCTGTTTAGCACTGGAGCCGGCAGCATTTGCCCGTCTGGTGCAACCGGTTGTGGCACAAGTGCATTCTGCTGACCGGTTGAGAACTGCGCGTTGACTCCAGCTTGGGGAGTAGGTGTGGAAGTTTCTACAAGCACTTGACCTGGTCCTGGCGGTTGCATGAAGCCAGGTTGGTTTGTCGGCGCGTTAGCGTTGCCTGCACCGGGAAAGAACATGCCAGTCTGCGCGGGGTCAGGTTGAGTTTGTGGTTGCTGTGGAGCGACGAAATTCAGCTCTGTCGGTTCAGGAGGCGGAGTTGGTAGGGGGGCGTTTATCGGCTGCTCCCACGGATTAGCTGGAGCTGAGGGTGCTTGTTGTCCGCCACCACCTGGAAAAGCTCCTGCGGACATGTCTATTGATGATGGTTCGGGCGGTGCTCCACCGTGACCGTTGCCATTCCCGTTTCCATTTCCGTTGCCGCCCCTTTCCAGAAGCATCGTCATTTGCCGTTTGCTAACGACTCGCTCGAGCCCAAGAACATCAGGCTTGACGTCGACGACGAGAGGAGCTGCGCTGCCGTTCATTCCCGAAAGTGTGGTAGGCGAAAAATTAGAGATGAAGGCGCCGCAGGCGTTACACGTCTTTCCTGTGCCTTTTAGTATGGCTCCGCACGATTGGCAGATCTGGATATCCAACTTAGAAACTCCGAAAAGGCTAGTCGCCTATTTCGATGATACGTCAGTAACGACGAGATTGTCTGATAAATTGCGTGATTAGTAAGCGCATAAAAACTAGGTTAGCATCATTGTAGTGCAAATCCTACGCTCGGTTAACATGAATGTCAAGTGTGAATGATGTGCACGGGGTTGCGGTTTGAGCCGCTTCCTGGCTGTCCTATCAGGCGTTAAGATCGAAGGACAGGGGGCACATCACTTGTATCCCATTATTGTTCCTAGCATGAGCGTTTCCATCCGATGAGCTTGAATAATGCCTGACTCCATCAAGATCTTGGTAGTCGAAGACCACCATGCAACTCTAGATGGATTGGAGATGGGGCTTTCGCGTGAGCCGGGATTTCAGATTGTCGGCACTTCATCGAACAGTGATGACGGTATCGTTTTGGCGAAGAAATTTCTCCCAGATATTATCGTGTTGGATTTACACCTGCCCGGCAGTCAGGCGCCCAAGTCTATGATCAAGGCCTATTGCCAAATTCCCGGCGCCAAGCTGGTTATCTTCTCTGGCGAGAACAGAGTCGCTTTTGTGCAAAGCGTTTTGTCGCTGGGCGTTGCTGCTTATCTACTCAAAAGTGAGCGTGTCGGCACCGTGGCTGCCACCATTAGAAAAGTTGTTGCCGGTGAAACAGCAATCATGTCATCGGAGCTGTCGGTCGACTATAAGAAGATTACGCGCTCTGAACATGAGGTGTTAGCGATGTTAGGCAAAGGCTTGAAGTATCAAGATATTGCCGACCAGCGATCTACCTCTGTGGCAACGGCGAGAAAACAGTGTGAAACGTTGCTGCTGAAACTCGATCTAGAAACACGAGAACAGTTGATCGCATGGGCAGTGCGAAACGGTTACGGTAGCGTGGAATTGGATGCATGAAATTTGCTAAGAAACCAGCAACGATTGGCGAACAGACGATCGAAATGTCCAATTTTCTGTGCAAATTATTTCGCTCGTTAGTAGAAAGTGACGAACGTTATCTGGGAGTTACCATCAGTGAGCCTCGCAATATACTAGAACCCAAATTTCCTGCGAAAGACGTTGGTAGACCGACTCGTTCCGCGTATTACAGGTGGAGAGCTTCGACTCGCACGCACAGTCTTTCTATCAGGGCAGCGGAGGGATTGGTCGAAATTTTCCTTCTAAAAATCGACGACATTCCGTTGCTTGCTTTCTCTGAATTCGGCTCTCGATTTAAGGGAAAGTTTGAACTACGTAGCACCGCAGATGGTTATGAGTGGGTGGTCGGCAATAATCCGGCTGTTTCAGAAAACAGTATTGCGGTGCTGCAAAAGTGTCTTGATGAGCTGATTTCCATCGATGAAACTAACGAGCCTCGTGTCGAAAAAATTTCACCGGTTATGAGCGGTAACAATTCCGTTCAAAGTTTGATGCTCGAAAAAGAGAATTTGATTTTCAAGGTGTTGAATCAGCAGGAGCTTCTTAAAAACGAATTGGCTCGCAGCTTGCATGACACTGTGCTTGCCGATCTGCTCATGTTGAAGCGGCATCTGCGCGGAGACGAACAGCTGTCGAAAGAGCAGGTTTTGGAGACTATCGATGAAATCGCGCAGCAGTTGAGAGACATCTGCAACGAATGTGCACCACGAAATTTGCACGATTGGGGTCTTAAGACGAGTCTGCAAGACATGCTACAACGCATGGGGCAGCGCACGGCTATTGATTGTTCGCTCACCTGCAACATCGATATTCCAAACCTTCCCGATACCGTCGAGCTCAATATCTTTCGGATGATTCAGGAGAGTTTGAATAACATTGAGAAGCACGCCAAGGCGAATAAGGTCTCAATCAATATCGAACGATTTGGCACGAAGTCGATTCGCTTCACTGTTACCGATAACGGCAAAGGATTCGTGCCTGGTGAAAGTGTCAAAAGTCTGGATTCTGGCGGCATGGGCTTATCAGGCATGAAAGAACGTGTTGCTCTGATTCGGTGCTTTTTTCCGGCCGATTTTGGCCTGCAGTCCGCTCCCGGTGAGGGCACCACAGTCTTTATCGAGATAACTTTGCCGTCGTCGGACTGAGCGATTACTTCAATTCCAACTCAATTTGAACTCAATTTGAACGACTTATTTATCAGCCTCAAAATTTCTGCGCCCAATTGAGCTTTCGGCCATATACTAATGTTAAAGGGATTAAATGTTTGGGGATTTGACCGCTTACTCGGCCCAAATGCGAAAACCGGCGCTATTGAGGGATATGGCGGTTTGAGCGTACTTAAAGAAACTGCCTGTCATGGGTCGTATGTGAGTACCAATGTGGGTAAATTGTTGGAAGAGCTAATTTGATGGCGGCTGGCGGCCGTCAAGACCGACCTCAATGGTCGATGTGACTCGCGGTTGATTGATAAGGAATTGGTACGTGTCCGAAGACTACGCGACTAGCAACACAAATCCCGGTGGTGAAGACGGAAGTTCACTGGCTGCGCGCCGCGCTCGACTGAGAGGTACGCTGGCGAAACAGGCGGCTCCGCCTGACCCGTACAAACCAGATCCTTATCTCATGGCTCCGTCACCTTCTGAGCCTGCTATGCCTTCCGCCAGTTCTGAGCCTGTCACTCCGAACGACCCAGCTCCAGCTGCGCCAGTTCTAGAACCGCCAGCACCAGAGACACCAACTTTTCCTGAACCACCCGCACCAGAACCAGTCGCTGCCGAACCGCCAGCTCCAGAACCTTCGACTCCAGCTTCGAACTTGAATGAACCCGTAGCAGCACCTGTTGCCACATCGGCAACAGAGCAAGTTCCTTCATCGATGTTTAGTGACTTGTCGGCCGCGATGTTCAGCACCGATGGTCCCGCTCCTCCGTCCGATAATGAAGGATCGCTCGACGCTGAAACTGCTGCATTGGCCTCCGAAATGGCCGCTGCCGCTCAGGCTGCTGAGAGTTCTTACGGTGGAAATGGCAGTGGATCTGTCGCACCTACTTTGTCTTCTGCATCTTTCTTTGCTGCAGCCGCTCCTAGTGTGGAGCCCAGTAATCGATCCGAGGAGAAAGCATCGTTTTTCTCCGAACCTGAGCCTGAGGTGGAATCTGTGCCCGAACCGGAAACCGAAAAAACTGCTCCTCCTTCTGGTCGTGTCGACAGACGAAGGCACTCAGCAGCTCCCGCGACTTTACCACCGATTCCTGATCCAGCCTCCATTCCAGCTGCTGTAGATCCTGATTCGATCATGGATTTGAACTACATGCCAGATCAAACGAATTCTACAATTGCTGCTTCGTCGCCACCAGACCCAGTGCCACCAACTACGGTGGCTAACAACGACGTATCGATGTCGTCCAGCGGCAATTATGTCTACGGCATTCAGGCTCAAGACGCCACTAATCAGCAAGCTCCCACTCAACTGCAATCGCAAGCAATAGAAATTATGAACAACATCGATCAGGCTATGGGAGCCTGTGCGATGAACCTTTCTGAATTGCAAAAAATTGCCAGTGAGCAAACTGATGCACTGAAGGGTGTGGCTGAGACACTTCAAAATCAAAGTTTCTTCGAGATGGGGCTGAACATAAACAGTTTGGTCGACACTCTTGCTGCCGCCTTAGAGCCGATGAAAGCAGTGGGTGAATTGGTGCCCGCTATCGATCAATTGGTGGCGATGATGGAATCGCGCGAGGTTGGTTCTAGCAGTTCTGAGGAATCATCAAGACCCAGCCGCGAACAGTTGATTACGAGTTTGGCTGAGCAGCTGTCGTCTGGAATGATCGATCCTTGGACGTTCAAATGCGCTTACATGGCTGTTTTCCCAGCTGAACATCCAGCAGATTTGTTGCATCGATTAGTCGACCTGCTTGGTACTCAAAGACTATCGGGAGACTTGTTCAGAGCCGCCTACGATGCCGTTCAAGCTCCAGATCCTCCGCCACGTTCACCGGCGGAAGCTGGAGAGACTCAGACAATTGTCAAAATGGTGCAAGACGAGTCTGTCATCGCTCAGCTCGACGAGTTGAAGCGCACTAACGATGAATTCTTGAGACGCAACGAAGAAATTCAGAAGAAACTCGAAGCGAAAGACTCTGAATTCAACGTCGTCTTGACTGCGAAAGAGCAAGAACTGCAGGAAGCGCAAGAGCTGCTCAATTCCAGATGGGAAGAGTTCAACACTCGCTATGATGAACTGACAGAGACTCTGCACAAGCGCGACGAAGTTCTGCAAGAGCGTGAAGCTGAGCTGGCTAAGAAAGAATCTGAAAACAATCAGTTGCGCACTCAGATGGAAGAACTGCGCGATCAAACCAAAGAAATGGTTGCAGATCTGCAAAGACAGTTGAGCGCCAAGCCGAAAGAAGAAGCGCCGAAACAGGCAGGATTCTTCGATGCCGTGCCTAATAATGCTCAGCAAAATCAGCAACCTGCTCCAGCGCAGCAAGGACAGTTGTTTGACGCGGGTCCTTCACGACCGCTATTCGGTCAAACCGATCAACAGCAGCAGCAAAATTCAAATCCTATGGAGCAGCTACAACCTCAAGTTCAGCAGGGGCAGCCAGCACCACAGCAGCAACCGCAACCAGCTTTGCAGCAGCCGATGGCACCACAACCGGCGCAGGCAGCAGGCAACCAGGCTGTGCCTAGACCGGCAGCGCCAACGACTCCGTTCGTCTCTGGCGCCGGCAGTTACGGAAGCGGCGTGAGAGCACAAGTATTTGAAGTAATTGTCAGACAAGCTTTGGCTGGGGCACCGTGGCGTGAGATTTGCGCTGGACCGATGCAAGTCAACAACATCTCGCCAGAAGAAGTTGAGACAGAAGTCAAACGACGTCAAGCTCTTCTCAAAAAGTAACGGGAGCGCTCTCGCGCTCCTCGACGTTATCTATATAGATGAAGCGTTTAGCAACGCTCCCTCGGCAATGATTTGATTACTTAACCGGCGCAGCAGTTGCAGGCGCTGGCGCTGCAGCCGACGGTTTTACTTTGGTCTTCTGTGAGTTATCGATGGCTTTCCATTCTTGATTGATTTTTTCGAGGTTGCCCATGAATTGAAGAATGATCATGTTTGGCAAGTTGCTGAACATTTCAGTCAACGTATAGAACATAACTCCAAGAATACTCAAGGTGCAGATGATTGACACACTGCGTGTGAATCTTGCTTGTTCATCAATTTTCTTTGCCAGAGCCGCCAACGTCATTTCAGTTCCGTCTGTCATATAAGCCTCACAATCCTCACGAAATCGTTTATCAACTCGTCCACCGTCGTGTCGATTATATCCCCTTGATTTGTCTAGCCAAAAGTATTTGCACTTCAATTTGTCGCAAAGCCCGACAAACTCTCTAGCGCCTCGAGCAAGAGTGGCTCATCGTGCGGTTGCACGGTGCGGAAGTCGATCACCACTTGATCGTCCTGAATTATAGCTATGACTGGCGTTCGTGCACCGCGAAGCAATGTGAGCAACTTGTCAGGCGAGTTTTTATTCGTTGAACCTACGGTGTCGTCGTGTGCGATGGCGATGCCAAAGCTTTCGATGGTGTGACCTGGCAACGTTCCGCCACCAAAGGCGGAGCGCGTTTCAACGACCGTGAGTTTATGCCCGTTGGGCCGCTTGGCCTTTTTGATAAATGCTTCAGCTCTAGACTTGAGTTCTGATGCTGGTTTTGTCGCCATCTGCATGACGGTGATGTGATTTTCTGGTGACAGGCGCAGATATTCGCATAAGACCTGTTCCAAAATGGCGATTGTCAGTTTATCTGCTCTCAAGGCTCGATACATAGGATGGTCGCGCAGCAGCTTTACATATTCTGCTTTTCCGCAAACTATTCCGGCCTGTGAACCGCCCATCAGCTTGTCTGCCGAGAACATGACCAGGTCTACGCCTTCATCGATCACCTCTGCCACCGTAGGCTCATACTTCATACCGATTTTGGAATAATCTATCAGCGCGCCACTGCCTAAGTCTTCCACGACGGGTATCTGATGGTTTTTACCAATTGCGACGAGATCGGCTGTTTTAGCCATTTCTGTGAAGCCAGAGATCTCGAAGTTGGAACGGTGGCATTTTAAAATCATGCCAGTGTTTTCAGTAATTACCTTCTGATAGTCAGCGGCGCGAGTGCGATTGGTTGTGCCAACTTCCTTCAAAGAAGCGCCTGCAGACTCGATTACATCAGGTAGTCTGAAGCTGCCGCCGATTTCTATCAACTCACCGCGCGAGATGATCACTTCCTTCTTATGAGCCAAGGCCGTTACTGCCAACATGACCGCTGCGGCATTGTTGTTGACGATGATTGCAGACTGGCAATTGGTCAACAGGCTGAGAAGCTCTTTTACGGCGGTTGCGCGTTCTCCGCGTTTTCCGTTTTTCAAATTCACTTCTAGATTTGAGTAGCCTTGTAATATTTCTGCTATTTTGTCGACTGCAGCTTTGGCAAGTGGTGCTCTGCCCAGGTTCGTGCTCAGTATAATGCCTGTGCCGTTGACGATCTTGCGCAGATTTCCGACGCTCAAGTTCGTCAGGCGCGTTTGAATTTGATTAGCGATCGAATCATCATCCGGCAAACTTCCACTGTCTGGTGACCGATAATCCGCGAGCACTCTTCTAGTTATTTCAGCCAAAACTTCTCGTCGAAACTCGTTTTGGAGTGACAAAAGGAGCGGATGTCGCAGCATCTTATCAACTTGCGGAATGCGCCTGGAGTCTGGTTTTACTTGCAATTCGTCCATGTGTTTTTGACCGCAGAAGTTGTTAAGTCCGGCGGCTTGCCGCATAAACTATCCTCGGATAAAAGCTTAGGTTAGGTCTTGTCAGAAGTCCAGGCAACACCGACAATTAGAATATGTAGTATGGTGATTATTCTAGGAATGTCCAGGCGGCTTAGCTGCTTGACGCGGTCGGTGCAATTACTACTCACTCAGAAGGGGCCAGGGCAAGTGGGCAAGACACTCAGAACGAAGATGCTCTATCAAGACAAAGACTGGCTTACTCAGAAGTATGTCAAAGAAAAGATGAGCACCGTTGAAATTGCCAAGGCGTACCGTGAAGAGGAAGACAAATGGTGCGACCCCAACACTATTTCTCGCTGGTTGAAGAAACACAATATTGCCATGCGAACACTCGCAGAAGCCCAACAGAACAGACATTCGGTGCCGACGACGACGAAAAAAGCGCGCGGAACCTAGGGTAGTCCAGGCCAGCCGCACGAGAGCGCACCGCCGCCCATCATTATGCAAACAGTTAAATAAAGAAGGACATCGCGGCCGCCTGCCAGATAGAAGGCGCAGTAGGCGAAAAAGGCGAATGATGGGCGCCAGTAGACCCAATTTTGCTCGCGCACGGCGTGCACTGCCAGGCAACATGCCAGGACCAGTGGCATTCCAAAGAAGAAGACGTCGTACATCATAGGCGGATTACACTGTAAGATTGCGTGCCATTGGTTCGGGCTGAGCCTGAGAACCATGGTTAGAATAGCCACCGCCGGACAAGACGTCCATGGTGCTTTGCCCACAGGGAATGGAGCCGATTATGCCAGAGCGACCACGGTCTCGCAGCGACAAAGGAAAGGGCGACCAGCACGGATTTCAGGGGGCTCGCGGTGCAGCACCGCGCTCTCAAGATGGGAGCCAGGCTCGTGACCCGCGCGGGCGAGGACCGGCGCCTGATCCGCGAGAGCGAGGGCAGGCTCGCGATCCGAGAGAGCGTGGACCGGCGCGTGATTCGAGAAATCGTGGACAGCAGCGTGATCCGCGAGACAGAGACCAGGCGCGCGACCAGCAAAACCGTGGACAACAAAGCGGCGAACGCGGAGCTCGAGACAACGGTGCGCGTGAGCAACGAGAAGACGACGGAACAGAAATGATCTTTGGAAAAAACGCAGTGCTTGCGTTTTTGGAAGATAGTGCCAGTGAAGACGAAGATGGCGCCGACATCGATGGAGGCGAAACCGATGATGACAACATTGTTGGAGACGAAAGCCGGGAAAAAAGCAGCGGCAAAAGTATTGAGAACACTGGACAAAACTCCTGCCAGGACGCTGGAAGTGGTGCATCCAAGCACGTCGTAGATCGACCACGAGGACAAGTGCGGAAGCCAGAAATCGGCAAGATCTATATGGTCACTTTGGATCACCCTGATCGCAAAGTCGAACGCATCAAACAATTGGCGAAGGCGCAACGCATTCCAGTCGTCATTTGCGACCGTCGCAAATTAGATTGGCTGGTCGGTGCAGATCAGGTCCACCAGGGCATCGCGGCTCAAATCAGTGCAGCGGAATTTTGGGAGTTGAGTGACTTTCTCGAAGAGTTGAAGAAATCATCGCCTGATACTTTAGATGGAAGCGTCTTAGCAATCGTTGATGGCATCGAAGATCCGCACAATCTTGGAGCGATCATAAGAGTGGCTGAATCAGCGGGTTTGAAGGGGTTGCTTTTGCCGGCGCGACGTTCTGCAGGTCTGACTGGAATTGTTGCCAAAACCAGTGCTGGTGCTCTTGCTTCACTGCCCATTGTACGCATCCACAACCTGGTACAGGCTCTGGAAGAGCTGAAGGAATCAGGCTTTTGGATCGCCGGGTTGGATTCGAATCAAGGTGATTTGTATACCAAGACGGATCTAGTTCGACCGCTCGCGCTCGTTATCGGTAGCGAGGGAACCGGCATGAGTCGCCTGGTTAAGGACAATTGCGACATGCTTCTGAAGATTCCGATGTTGGGTAAAACCGAGTCGCTCAATGCTTCGGTAGCTGCTGGAATTGTTTTCTACGAAGTAGTTCGGCAGCTGCAGAGCAAGGGATTGGTTAAATAAGTAGGATTGCCCATGTCAAGGGAATAGGGCTGCGTGCTCGTGCAACGTTTCGATTGACTCGGATAATGCCATAACAAGGATTTCGTTTCGGAAATCGTGCTCGGCTTCTACCATGTCCCAGAGCACATCTTGGAATTCGCGCCGTCTCAAGGTGAGGATTTGGCAGACTCGTTCGGTTGCGTATTTAATGATGCCGTCTGTGTCGAAGCCTCCCAGCAATTCGGTCAAATTGCGAACTGGCGGCTCTGGAATCATTTCGTCGAGCTGAGTGAGAACCTGTAAACACCAGTCGTTAAGCCATGGAAATGGCCTGTCATCGCTTTGCTCGAGCACTGAAAGATAGGTTGAAATGCAGACTAGAAGTTTCACACAGTGAAAGACGTCGTCTGTTTTGATGGAGCTTGCCGCTCGGGGCGAGTCTTCAAGAACCTTTTCCAGGTCTGACATGCACTGCGCTCCCACCATGTGCAGAAAAAAATAAGCGCGCTTTGACTCTTCATCTAGCGTTTGGGGTTTCCAGTCATCAGGGATGCGCAACATAATGCGATTCTAGGGCCATGCGGCGACGCCGAGGTCCTTGCAACATAAATCTTATTGATGCGAATTGAAACGAAAACGGTTCATCTTCGCATGACAGGCTATTCGACGGCTTCTTTGCGGCTCAATCGTGATGTTGCAAAAACTTGCCTTACCGCTTGGCGAGTAGCTTTCTGCTGCGCCATTGACAGGGCTTAAATAATGCTAGTAGAATTCGACCTTCGCGCCCTAGCACGGCGCTATGCCGGTGTAGCTCAATGGTAGAGCAACGGTTTTGTAAACCGTCGGTTGCGGGTTCGAATCCCATCACCGGCTTGTATGGGCAGATGTCCGAGTGGCTAAAGGAGACGGGCTGTAAACTCGTTGGCGAAAGCCTACACTGGTTCGAATCCAGTTCTGCCCAAACTGTTCCCCTTGTCTTGGAAATCCTTGATTTCTAAAGGCAACCTTAGGAGGTGCGACTAGGTAGGCTCTTTTGAGCCATAATGAATGGGTCACGCGTGCCCATGTAGCTTAGCGGTAGAGCACCCCCTTGGTAAGGGGGAGGTCACGAGTTCGATTCTCGTCATGGGCTCCATTTACCAAGCGCGTTTGAAAGACACTTTGGTCTGTAAAAGTCAGTAGAAGCACTAGCACAACAACATTGTTGAGAAGGAGTTGAGAGGATGGCCCGCCAGAAGTTCGAAAGAAATAAACCTAACGTGAACATTGGCACGATCGGGCACGTTGACCACGGCAAGACTACGCTCACAGCAGCGATCACCACGTTCCTAGCTAAGACTGGAAATGCCAAGGCCAAGAAGTACGACGAGATCGATGCCGCTCCAGAAGAAAAAGCCCGTGGTATCACTATCAATACCGCACACGTGGAGTATGAGACCCCAAATCGTCACTACAGCCACGTTGACTGCCCAGGACACGCCGACTACATCAAAAACATGATTACAGGCGCGGCTCAGATGGACGGAGCGATCCTCGTTATCTCCGCCAACGATGGTCCTATGCCACAAACACGTGAACACATCCTGCTTGCTCGTCAGGTAGGCGTTCCACACATCGTTGTCTACTTGAACAAGTGCGACCTCGTCGACGATCCAGAATTGCTCGACCTGGTTGAACTCGAAGCTCGCGAACTGCTCACTAAGTATCAGTTCCCTGGTGACGACATTCCATTCATCCGTGGTAGCGCTGTCAAAGCATTGGCTGGCGAACCTGCTGAAGAAAAGAAATTGGAAGAGTTGATGAATGCTGTCGATACATACATTCCGACACCACAACGCGACATCGACAAACCGTTCTTGCTCGCTGTTGAAGACGTTTTCTCGATCACCGGTCGTGGAACCGTAGCAACAGGTCGTATCGAACGTGGACAAGTCAAAGTCGGCGAAGAAGTTGAAATCGTTGGTCTCCAAGACACACGTAAGACAACCGTAACTGGTGTTGAAATGTATCAGAAGACATTGGATTCCGGTATGGCTGGCGACAACGTAGGCGTGTTGCTCAGAGGTATCGACAAGACCATGATCGAGCGTGGCCAAGTTATCGCAAAGCCAAACTCAATCAAGCCACACACAAAATTCAATGCTGAAGTTTATATCCTCAGCAAAGAAGAAGGTGGACGTCACACTCCATTCTTCCCTGGCTACAGACCACAGTTCTACATCAGAACAACAGACGTAACTGGCAGCATCAAGCTTCCAGAAGGCGTTGAAATGGTTATGCCTGGAGACAACGTTGCAATGGAAGTTGAATTGATTCAACCAGTTGCCGTTGAAGAAGGAATGCGCTTCGCTATCCGCGAAGGTGGAAGAACCGTTGGCGCAGGCGTTGTAGCAACAATCATCGCCTAGTTCCAAGACCAAAAAACTAAGAAGGGCTGCGTGCAAGCGCAGCCCTTTTGTTTTGCGGAATTGTTGCGGCACCACCAGCAGTGCTGGGAGAATTTCTAGATATTGTGTGTCCTCGACTCGGACTATACCTTTTGCACCCTTACAAAATTGTGCTTAATTTGATGCGCCGGATCGACTTATTCAGGTTGTTGGTAGGTAGTTGGCTCCTGACGAGAGGGGGCTTAAATTGATGCGTAGTTTTGAACGTTTGACGAGGGGGCAAGACTTGAAGAGAAGTGCCAGCTTGGATTTGGCGTGGGTCCTATAATATTTGGTTCGAAAAGATGATCACTCGTTCGTTTTTGACTTGGCTGCGATATGTATTGATTGCAAGCGCGGTGGTGTTCACGTGCGCTGCTACTGCCACTGCTTATTTGATCAAGTCCCTGCCTGCGTGGCAGGCAGGACTGTATGCGGTTGGATTACTGCTTTGTATTGCGTCATTCAGCAAACTGGCAAAGCCCATTACCAGCGAGAAATCCCTTAAGTGGTTTGGCCGCGAGTCGCTGCGACAGACTAACTTTTTGGAAAAGCTGCCGGCGAAGTCACTGCTCTTCTACATTTTCGCAAGCGCTGCATTGAGTTTGCTCCTGGAGCTTTCACTTATTCGCTGGCAAGCATCGTCGGTGGATTTTCTCGCGTTCTTCAAAAATTTTGGATTGATTGCATGCTTCGCCGGTCTTGGACTCGGTTATTCACTTTCGGCAGCGCGCACTCTGCCTTTATTCTCCACAATCATTCTTGTCGGTTATCAAATATTTTTCGTTTCGCTTCTTCAGTTTTCTACAATTACTAACACCATCGCCAGCCCACCGACAGTCGGAGACCAGCACACCCTCCGAGTTGCGTTGGTCGACGAAGGCAGCATTGCTTATTGGCTGGCTGTCTACCTCATTCTTGCTTTACTATTTTGCCTCACCTCTCTCGCATTTTTGCCAATCGGACAGTTGTGCGGAAAGCTCATGGGGCGCTTGAATGCACTACCAGCTTACGGTGCAAATTTGTTGGGCAGTTTGTTTGGTGTCATCACGATGACGGTGCTCAGCTACTTTTGGACGCCGCCTATCGTCTGGCTAGGACTCTGCTTGTTCGGTTGCTTGTTGTTTGGTGCGTATGGTGCCAGGTCGTTGATCCTCGGTGGCGTGGTGTCGATAGTGGCACTGGTTCTCCTTGGCCTGCCAACGAGATTTGCCTACAGCGTGGTGCATTCGCCTTATCAAATCATCGAAGTCGAACCTGCAGACGTGCATGGATGGCTTTCCATCAAGGCTGCCGGTTACTACTACCAGCGGGTTTTGGATCTAAGCGAGGCCAGTATCAACGCCTTCACAGAGTTGAAATTGCCGGCTGCGTATTACAACATGCCGTACAAAATTCATCCCGGCGCGAAGAATGTTTTGATCATCGGAGCTGGCTCGGGCAACGACGTTTCAGCCGCTCTCAGAGCCGGTGTAGAACACGTCGATGCGGTGGAAATCGACCCGGCGATTGCTGAATTCGGACGTTTATATCATCCAGAAGAACCGTATAAAGACAAACGCGTAAATCTGGTTTTGAATGATGGACGCGCATTTTTGCGTAAGACTCATTCGAAATACGACATCATCGTCTACGCGCTGATCGACTCGCATGCACTGTCTAGCTCGTCTTCATCACTGCGAGTGGATTCATACATCTACACTGTCGAATCATTCAAAGAAGCGCGCGAGCATTTGGCACCACACGGTTTGTTCTCGATGTCGTTTGTCGGCGTGCTTCCTGATATGCAAGCCAAAATCACAAAAATGTTGAAGATGGCATACGACGGTCAATCTCCGTTAACGCTAATGACCTTGTACGACACTTCTTCTAACTTCCTCGAAAGCGCTGATGGAAAGGTCGAAGTGCCACCAGAAGTCGACTTGAGTCACTACATGGTGAAGCGCACCGATTTGGATCCAAACACTACTGCAGTAGACGAATCAACCGACAACTGGCCGTTCTTTTACATGCCGCACAGACGCTTCCCTGTGTCGTATCTGCCTTTGATTGTGCTCGTTCTTTCTCTTTCTGTTTTGCTTGTGAGAACGATGAATAAGGCACCACTCTCCTTGAACTACATGCCATTCTTCTGGCTGGGAGTGGGCTTCATGCTCGTGGAAACGAAGGCGATTACGGAGCTCGGGCTACAGTTTGGCAACACGTGGTTGGTCACATCAATCGTTGTTGCGTCTGTAATTTCAATGGCGTTCGTATCCAACCTTATTGTCGAAAAGGTCAAATTGAATAATTTGATTTTGCCTGCAATCCTACTAATCGGCAGCCTCGCAGCAAGCGCCTACGTCTGCCATCTAGGTCACGCCAATACTTTGAACGAGTGGGCGATGACGGCGATTCTGACGTGTCCAATTGTTTTCTCAGGTGTCATATTCTCGATTTTGCTGAGCAAAGTGGAAGACATCGGAAGCGCAATGTCCATGAACATAATCGGTGCCCTGTGCGGCGGCTTGCTCGAATACAACGCCCTCTACCTCGGTTACGAATCGCTCTACTATTTCGCTATCGCAATCTACTTGATGGCATTAGTCTCGCTGCGCATGAAGAAACCCGCAACGTAAGCCCAGCAACGTAAGCCCAGCAACGTAAGCCCAGCAACGTAAGCCCAGCAACGTAATCGCAGCGAGCTCTATCGTATCTAGCCAGATCAAGTTAGCTGGAACTAAGGAAAGGTACCTTGCGTCGTCAAGGGTATATGGCAGTAAAACCTGGAGGCTACGATGAAAATTACTCTGCTCATTGCAGCTTCTCTATTGGGCGTCAGCTGCTCGATTGCTCCGTCACTTGCCGACACTGTCGTTGGCGCCGATGATTCTACCTCGTACACTGTCAGCAAGCCTGTGACAAAGCCGGGTTCGGCAGCGTCGGGTTCCGCTGCGTTAGTGACACCATTAAGACCAGCCATCGTTACACCGGCAGTAGCGGCTCCAACTGAAACCACAACGATCACCGACCAGTCACCAAGACGCCACTTGCGAATCGGTTTGCCTGGCTTATTTCACGTCAACTTGAATTGATTCTCCAAAACTATTCGATATATAGAGGAATGGATTCGTCAGGTCGTTTCTTATTGATCTGTTCACGCATCGAAGTAAGCATCGGCACACAATATTTTTGATCGCGAGCAATATGTCGTCGAATTTTAGTGTCGTCCGCTTTCAACAAACGTGCTTGCGCTGCTGGTTGTCAGCAGACAATGACGTACTTTTGTTAATTACGCGGCTCATTGCTTGCCATTACTCCAACTTATCGTTTGTATATCCGCTCAAGCAGGTTTGGCGCCGCAATTCACCGAGAATGGCTGATCATGCCGATTCACGTTTTTGAACAAAGTTTAAGAAACAAAATCTTATTCTCAAATAAATTTTGCCAAAAGCGCCAATTGATATATGTACAATGTGTTGTTCGTCCGCTGGAAACGGTCAGTCTGTGGCGGCTTCATTTATAAGAACCAGCTAATCTGATTCTTTAGATGCAGTCCAGTGCTGAAAAGCCTCAGTCTGTACCAGTGATAGCGACGTGCTTCATGCGCTGCACGCATGGTTCAACAGAAACGGAGATACGCGCCGATGGCTCGCGCCCAAAAACACAAGAACGATAATGCCGCTGGTTCACCTAAGGTCCAGCGAATCAGAATTCGCTTGAAGTCTTACGATCACAGATTGCTGGACAAATCGTCAGATCAGATCGTCGAGACAGCTAAACGTACTGGAGCAACGGTTAGTGGACCAGTTCCATTGCCAACCAGAAAGCGCGTTTATTGCGTGCTTCGCTCACCTCACGTCGATAAAAAATCACGTGAGCACTTCGAAATCCGCATCCACAAAAGATTGATTGACATCGTCGATCCGACTCCAACGACAGCCGATGCGCTTATGCGTCTCGATTTGCCAGCTGGTGTCGACATCGAAGTCAAGCTCTAAAGATTGCACACAAGGAAATTTCGTCATGACATTAGGCGTGATCGGCAGAAAAGTAGGAATGACCCAAGTCTTTGATGACCAGGGATTGGCCGTTCCTGTAACTGTAGTCAAACTCGGCGAGAACATCGTCACCCAGAAACTTACAAAAGAGAAGAATGGCTACGTTGCCGTTCAAGTCGGTGGTTTTCTCGTTGAAGAGAAGAAGCTGAACAAGCCTGAATTGGGTTCTTTCAAAAAGAACAGCGTTGCTGCTGCCAAACCATTGCAGGAGTATCGTCTCGAAGATAACGCCGCTTATAACGTGGGCGAAAATCTTCCTATCGATCAAATTCTCAAAGAAGGAATGCTTGTCGATGTACGCGGCAAGACGATTGGTAAAGGTTTCCAGGGAACGATCAAACGTTATAACCATGGTCGTGGACCAATGAGTCACGGATCTAAGTTCCACCGCTCGATGGGTTCCATCGGGGCAGGAACGACTCCAGGACGCGTTTTCCGCGGCTTGCACATGCCTGGTCAAATGGGCAATAAAAATCACTGCGTTCGCCACTTGAAAGTGGTGCGTGTAGATCTCGACAAAAAAGTTCTTTTGATCCGTGGCGCCGTGCCTGGCTGCGACGGCGGATTACTGACCATCCATCCTTCGAAGACTAAATGGAACTGACCCGAACGGGATTCAACTAAGAGAAACGAACAATGACATCTGCTCAAGTATTAGATTTGAAAGGCAACAAGGTCCGTGAAGTCGGGCTGGAAGACGAAGTTTTCGGCGTCACGCCAAACGTCGGTCTGTTGCACTCAGCACTTGTACGCCAGTTAGCTAACGGACGTTCAGGCGCAGCCAACACGAAGACACGCAGCGAAGTGCGTGGTGGTGGCAGAAAGCCATGGCGTCAAAAAGGCACTGGTCGCGCCAGAGCTGGTTCGATCCGTTCGCCATTGTGGGAAGGTGGCGGTGTCACTTTCGGACCTAAGCCAAGAGATTTCGCTCAATCAATGCCTAAGAAGCAACGCGCTCTGGCATTGAAGTCCGCGCTCGCTGCGAAGAAAGACAACCTCGTTGTTGTTCAGAATTTCGCTTCCATCACCGACGGTAAAACTAAACAAGTTGCATCTGCACTGAAAGACTTGAAGTTGTACGGTCAAAAAATTCTTCTCGTCCTCGATCATGTAAATGACGAAGACAAGCGCGTACAGCTTGCTGCACGCAACATTGACGGACTGAAAGTCATTCACGTCAGCAACCTGAACGTGAAAGATTTGCTCGAATCAGAAGTTGTGCTGACGACAGAAAGCGCAATTCAAACGATCCACAATCGTTTCAAACCGACTGACAAAGATGCAGCTCCAGCTGAAAAGAAAGCTGCAAAAAAGGCTCCAGCAGCGGAAAAGGCAGTAGCTGAAGAAGCTAAGCCAGCCAAAGCTAAAGCCGACGAAGCACCTGCCAAAAAGCCTGCTGCTAAGCCAAAGAAAGAATCGTAACTCAGAGTTAAAACGACCAGGAAAAATCGATGAACAGCCGTCAATCACAAATCATCCTCCGACCCTTGATCAATGAGAAATCAGCTCTATTGGCAGAACAAGGGCAGTACACATTCGAAGTATTGAAAGATGCCAATAAAATCGAGATCGCAGAAGCTCTCGAGTTGCTGTTGAGCGAAGTCTATAACCAAAAGACTGAAGTTCTAAGCGTAAACACTCTTCCTATCAGAGGACGCATTCGTCGTTCGAAGAGACATGGAAGAAAGCCGAAAGACAGCAAGAAAGCGATCGTCACTATCAAGGGCGATCCTCTCACCATATTTAGCGCCTAAGCTAAGACAACACTTTAGGTAAAGGACCAAAGATACATGCCTCCCCGGAAAGTCAATCCAACATCAGCAGGGCGCCGCAACATGACGGTGCACGATTTCTCGGACATTACGACAAGTACTCCCGAGAAAACGCTCCTGGCACCACTGAGAAAAAGTGGTGGTCGCAACAATCAGGGCAGACTGACTGTACGCCACATCGGCGGCGGTCACAAGCGCGCCTACCGCATCATCGATTTCAAACGCAACAAGCACGGCATTCCAGCCGTAGTTAAGTCGGTTGAGTACGATCCAAACCGCAACGCTCGCATTTGCTTGCTGCAGTATGCAGACGGTGAAAAGCGCTACATTCTCGCTCCTCTGGGCGTGAAGGTCGGCGAAGCGATCATGTCGGGTCCGACTGCCGAAGTCAAAAACGGCAACGCCTTGCCACTGCGCTCAATACCACTAGGTACCATGGTGCACAACGTCGAGATGACACCAGGAAAAGGTGGTCAACTTGGTCGCGCTGCCGGTATTCAAATTCAAGTTCTAGCTAAAGAAGGCAAGATGTGCACATTGCGTCTGCCTTCAAGCGAAATGCGCATGGTTAGCATCGATTGCATGGCCACTATCGGTCAACTGAGCAATCCTGATGCAAAAAATATTCGTATCGGTAAAGCAGGTAGAACGCGTTGGATGGGCATTAAGCCTGCCAACCGCGGTGTCACCATGAACGCGATCGACCACCCACACGGTGGTGGTGAAGGTAAGTCACCGATCGGTGGCAAGCCACAAACTCCGTGGGGCAAACCTGCGATGGGTTACAAGACTCGTCGTGGCAAGCAGTACACGTCAGATAAGTTCATCGTCAAACGTCGCGTCAAGTAATTAACTGGATTAGGAGGACATAGTTCGTGTCTAGATCGCTAAAAAAAGGACCTTTCGTTCACTCATCTCTCGCTAAGAGAATTGAGGACATGAATCGCAAGGGTGACAAACGGGTGATCAAGTCCTGGTCTAGAGCATCGATGATCATTCCGGACATGATCGGTCACACAATTGCCGTCTACAACGGACGCAAGCATGTGCCTGTTTACGTTACTGAACAAATGATCGGTCACAGATTAGGCGAATTCGCTTCGACCCGTTACTTCAAGGGTCATGCTGGCGGCGATAAGACGGCGAAGAGAGGGTAATATGCAAAGCAAAGCACAAGCTAAGTGGATCAGAATGTCACCGCGGAAGGTGCGTCGCGTCGTAAATGAAATACGCGGCAAATCATGCAGTGAAGCTGTCACCATTCTTCGTTTCATGCCCTTCTCGGCAGCTCGCGAAGTAGAAAAAGTATTGAGATCGGCGATGTTCAATTTGATCAACGCAGAAAAGGCACCAATTTCAGAAGACGAAGCTAACGACCTGGTCGTTGTTGAAGCTTACGCAGATCAGGGTCCAACTCTGAAGCGCATTCAGCCGAGAGCTCGTGGTCGTGCCTATCCGATCTTGAAAAAATCAAGTCACATTACTGTCGTTGTGTCAGACGTATAAAGCAAAGGAGCTATTTCAAAGTGGGTCAGAAAGTAAATCCTAACGGCTTCCGTCTCGGCATTCATAGAGGATGGCGCTCAAACTGGTTCGTCAACAAGAAAGACGTGCCTGCGCTTATGGAAGAAGACTATCGCATTCGTCGTTTCCTAAAGAAGGAACTGTCGAACGCCGGCGTGTCCAAAGTGGACATCTCGCGTAAAGCAGATCAAATTCAATTGGATATCTTCACTGCACGCCCTGGCGTTGTAGTGGGCAAAGGTGGACAGGGTATCGAAACTTTGAGCGCTCGCTTGAAGAGCTTGCTCAACCGCACCGGCGTCGATATCAGAATCAACATTCTTGAAATCAACCGCGTCGATCTCGAATCACAACTCGTGGCAGAGTCGATCGGTCAACAACTGGAAAAGCGTGTCGCTTTCAGACGCGCCATGAAGCAAGCGATGCAACGCTGCATGAGAGCCGGAGCCGTTGGCGTCAAAGTCATGGTGGCAGGCCGATTGGGTGGTGCTGAAATTGCTAGAACGGAGTGGGCTAAAGAAGGTCGCATTCCACTACAAACATTGAGAGCTGACGTTGATTACGGCTTGGCCGAAGCCCACACCATGATGGGACTGATCGGTATCAAAGTCTGGATCTTCAGAGGTGAGTTGGAGCCGGGACAATGGTCACCGCCTAACATCAAAACTCAATCAGAACGTAATCAACAAGGTGGCGGAGAGCAGCAAGGTCGTGATAATCGCGGCGGCGGCCCCGGCAACAAAAATGCTGGTCGCAGATCCAGGAAGGCAGGTTAATACGTCATGCTTTTGCCCAAACGTACAAAATTTCGTAAGCAACATCGCGGTCGTATGACCGGTTGTGAAACACGCGGCGTTGAAGTGCAATTCGGCGAGTATGGTTTGCAAGTACTCGAGCCGGCTTGGATTACATCACGTCAGATCGAAGCAGCCAGAAAAGCCATGACACGTTCGGTTAGACGTGGTGGACAGCTGTGGATCAGAATTTTTCCAGACAAACCATGCACGAAGAAGCCTGCTGAAACCCGCATGGGATCCGGAAAAGGTAACCCTGAATATTGGGTAGCAGTGGTCAAGCCAGGTCGAGTTATGTTCGAAATGGCAGGCGTTGCTCAGAAAGACGCGCATCGCGCGCTCGAGTTGGCAGCACAAAAGTTGCCAATCAAATGTCGCATCGTTGAGCGACAGTTAGGAGGCTAACGATGAAAGTCAAAGAAGTTAGAGAATTAAGTCACGACGAGATCGTCTCTCGCATCGTCGACACGCGCAAGCAGATCGTTGAAATGCGTTTTGCTCTCGCAGTACGCAAGCTGGAAAGCCCAGCTAAATTGCGCAACGCTCGCAAGAGTTTGGCGCGATTGCTGACCATTCAAAGCGAAAAGGTGCGTGCTGAAGGAGCGCCTGAAAAGGCTGCTAAAGCTGAAGCAGCTCCTAAGGCTCCAAAAGCTAAGAAAGAAACAGCGAAAGCCTAATCAACGTTGACGTGCTTCATATAAGAAGAAGGATCAGATATGCCCAGGAAGGAATTAGTCGGAAAAGTAGTCTCCAATAAAATGGACAAAACTGTTGTTGTCGCCGTACACAACAGCTCTCCGCACTCCAAATACGAAAAACAAATCGTCAGAACGGCTAAATTCAAAGCTCACGATGCTGAGAACAAATGCCAGATTGGTGATGACGTGCGTATTCAAGAATGCCGTCCACTTTCAAGAGAAAAGCGTTGGCTAGTAGTTTCAGTTGGCGAAGCCGCTAAACTCTCGACCAAAGAGGAGTCAAAGGCATGATCCAGGTACAAACACGTTTAACTTGTGCTGACAACACAGGCGCACGCGAATTGATGTGCATTCGCGTACTGGGCGGTTCTAACCGTCGCTATGCCTCCGTCGGTGATGTCATCGTCGCAGCCGTCAAAGATGCGCTGCCAAATATGCCCGTCAAAAAGTCTGAAGTAGTGCGTGCCGTCGTAGTGCGTGTGCGCAATCACGTCAAACGCCCAGATGGCTCAACCATCCGCTTTGACGACAATGCTGCCGTTATCGTTCAGAAAGACGGCAACCCGAAAGGCACTCGCGTTTTCGGACCAATTGCTCGCGAATTGCGCGACAAGAACTTCACGAAAATCATTTCGTTGGCGCCGGAGGTCCTCTAAAAATGGCTCAAGCAGAAAAGAACCTCATTCGCAGCACTAAGCGTCCAATCAAGACGAAAGTGAAGATGGGCGGAACTACACTAGTTTCTGAAGCGTTGGTCAAACCTGGCGTCACCAATTTGGTGCCAAAGATCCACGTGAAAAAGGGAGACCTGGTTATGGTCATCTCTGGTTCGAAAGAGATGGGCAAAGGACGTACAGGCAAGGTCCTCAACGTATTTCCAAAAACAGGAAAAGTAATCGTTGAAGGCATCAATGTCGTCACTCGTGCCACCAAAGCGCGCAGCGCAATGGGCAAGAGCGGCCTGATCAAAAAAGAAGCACCAATCTTTGCTTGCAAAGTAATGCTCTACAGCACTGAAAAGAAAAAACCGTTCAGAGCTGAATTCAGAAAGAAATTGGGACTCGATTAAGGTAACCGGAAAGTTAGACGGGTAAAGGCAATCGCAACGAATGCGCTCCAACCGTCCCTCATGAGAAGAGTAAGAAGACAATGATCAAGATTAAGGAACACTACCAAGAAGCTGTTGTGCCGCAACTGAAAAAACAGTTCGGCTACACCAATGACCTGCAAGTGCCACGCCTGGAAAAGGTTGTGATCAATATGGGTCTTGGAGAAGCAGCGACGAATGGCAAAGCAATTGAAAGCGGCGTCAAAGATCTCGTCACTGTCACCGGTCAAAAACCGATCGTTAACAAGGCGCGTAAGTCTATCGCTACATTCAAGTTGCGTAAAGGCATGCCGGTCGGAGTCAGCGTTACGCTGCGCGGTCGTCGCATGTACGACTTCCTCGCTAAGTTGATCCACATTGCGTTGCCTCGTATCAGAGACTTCCGTGGATTGTCTTCAAAAGCGTTCGACGGACGCGGAAATTATTCATTAGGCGTGAAAGAGCAGTTGATTTTTCCTGAAATCAACTACGAACAAGTAGACGCCGTGCGCGGAATGGACATCGCAATTGTCACCACTGCTCGCACTGACCAGGAAGGTCATGCACTGTTGGCGGCACTAGGCATGCCATTCAAGAAGCAGCAATAAGTACACAGAAACGCGATTAGCATAATTTGGAGAGAGATTGTGGCCAAAACATCGATGATTGACAAAGAGCATAAGCGCAGGGTGCTTGCCGCTAAAGGCAAATATCCGACAGTGCGTTTACACAATCGTTGTCGTATTTGCGGGCGCCCTCGCGGCTACAATCGCGATTTCGGCTTATGCCGATGCTGTCTGAGAAAGATGGCACACGAAGGTTTGATCCCTGGCGTCACAAAGTCAAGTTGGTAGGAGAGACAATAAATGCCCGTTACAGATCCTATTTCTGACATGTTCACACGCATCCGCAACGCAGCGCGGACGCAGGCACCAGCAGTCGAAATGCCGGCTTCTAAACAGAAGGTTGCACTCGCTGAACTTCTGCGCAATGAAGGATTCATCTCTTCGTTCGAAACAAAAGCTTTGGGTTCGCCAGCTCAAAAAATGCGCATCGTACTTAAGTACGGCAGCAAAGGCGAGCAAGTCATTCAAGGTTTGCGCCGAATCAGCAAGCCTGGTTTGAAGATTTATCGTCCTGCCAAAAAGGTTCCTAGAGTTTATGGCGGACTCGGTATCGCGATCATCAGCACAAGCCGTGGTCTTATGACCGACCGTCAAGCTCGCAAGAGCAACATCGGTGGCGAAGTTGTCGGTCACATCTGGTAGTCGATTCTAAACACACGACCAAATCGATTGAATAAATCGATCTAAACGAACGAAGAGCGCAGAGGAATTCGAAAAATGTCTCGTATAGGCAAAGCACCAATCCCAGTACCATCTGGAGTTACCGTCGACATCAAGGGCAGCGATGTATCCGTCAAAGGACCTAAGGGTCAGTTGTCTAGATCATTCCGTCCTGAAGTCTCGATTAAACAAGAAGACGGCAAGATTGTAGTGGAACGCACCGCAGATACTCGCACCGTGCGCAGTCTGCACGGTCTGACCCGCACTCTCGTTGCGAATATGGTCAAAGGTGTGACCGAAGGTTTCACCCAAAATTTGGAAATCATCGGTGTCGGTTATCGTGCCGTCATGGAAGGACGCAAGCTCGTTATGCAGCTTGGTTACTCACACTCAGTCGAAATCGAACCACCACAAGGTTTGGAAATCGTCGTCGGTAAAGGTAACATCCTCACCGTATCTGGTATCGACAAGCAAGCCGTCGGCGACCTGGCCGCAGACATAAGATCGAGACGTGGACCTGAAGTCTATAAAGGCAAGGGTGTTAAGTATCAAGGCGAATTCATTCGTCGCAAAGCTGGTAAAGCTGCAGGTAAGAAGAAGTAATTTTAGGATAGCCGTTGCCTGACCGGGCAACTCGAGGACGAAGCAATGATCACGAAACCAGACAGAAAGCTAAACCGCGAAAAGCGTCACATGCGGATTCGCCGTAGTCTCGTAGGCACCTCACAGCGCCCACGACTTTGTATTTATCGTTCGAACAAACATATCTACGCGCAAATCGTTGACGATAGTTTGGCCACGACAATCGCCTGCGCAAGCACTTTGGACCCTGAATTGAAGGGCAAAGTAGACAAGCCATGGGATTGCGATTCAGCCAAATCTGTCGGCGCACTGGTCGCCAAAAGAGCGAAAGAAAAAGGCGTTACGGCCGTAGTCTTCGATCGTGGCGGCTACATCTATCACGGACGCATCGCAGCAGTGGCTGATGGTGCTCGTGAGTCCGGACTTGATTTTTAATCGGCTAGTTACAGAAGCTAAAGAGGATACGCCTTAAATGGACAAAGAGGAAAAAGTTCAACCCCAGATTGCTGTCGATGAGAACGCAGCTGTAGATGGTGGTCGTCGCGCACGACGCACCAACAGCCGTGAAACGAATCGTCGCGGTTCTGAGGATCCAAATCGCCAGCGCGAGCAATCTGAATGGGAAGAAAAAATCATTCAAGTTCGCCGCGTCACCAAGGTAGTTAAGGGCGGTAAGAAACTCAGCTTCAGAGCAGTTGTCGCCGTAGGCAACGGTAAAGGTCAAGTCGGCATCGGTGTCGGCAAGGCTGCAGAAGTTATCAGCGCCATTCAAAAAGGCGTAGTTGATGCTCGTAAGAGCATGGTGAAAGTGCCCCTGGTCGGAACCACAATTCCTCACCAGATTTACGGTACACAAGGCAGCAGCAGAATCATGCTCAAGCCAGCCGCTAAAGGTACTGGCGTCATCGCCGGTGGTGCAGCTCGCGCCATCTTGGAACTAGCCGGTGTCGGCGACGTTCTCTCTAAGTCACTCGGATCACGCGCTCCACTAAACGTTGCTCGTGCCACCGTAGATGGTTTGGAGCGTTTACGCACATTCGAAGATGCTGCTAAATTGCGCGGCATCACCATCAAGCAGATGCTCGCTTAGTCGAGCATCGGTTTGTGGAAATCGGCTCGGTTCGCCGAGTGACCACCCTAGAGAAACAAGATTAGGTAAGGAAGATGTTGAAAATTACGTTGACTAGCGGATTGGTCGCTAAGAAAGACACTCAGATCAAAGTCATTCGTGCTCTCGGCTTAGGTAAGTTCGGCAGCACTGTGGTTCACGCCGATACTCCAACGATTAGAGGCATGATCACGAAAGTAAGCCACCTCGTTACTGTTGAAAAACAAGATGGCAAAGTTCCTGCCAAGAAAGTGACAGGACATCGCGCTGTTATCGCTGCCAAAAAAGCAGAGAAGCCAGCTGCAAAAGCAAAAACTAAAGCCGAGTCGAAATAAGCAAAACGCCTGACCCATCCTGGGGTGTTGGTAGCGGATACCCGCTAATGCTTATCGAGGCGCAAGGCGCATAAGGAGAGATGAAATGGAGTTGACAGATCTTAAGCCTAACCGTGGTGCACGTCGCAAGTTGCGTCGTGTCGGTCGCGGTCGCGCATCAGGTCACGGTAAGACAAGTACTCGTGGTCACAACGGACAGGGACAGCGTTCAGGCGAAGCGAAGCGCTTCGGTTTCGAAGGCGGTCAAACTCCTTTGTTCCGTCGTTTACCGAAAATTCACAACTTCGACCAGGTCGTCAATCGTGAATGGGTTGAATTGAACGTCGGTGCTTTGAGCGCACTGCCAGCCAATTCCGAAGTGACACCAGATTTCCTCGTTGAAAAAGGTTTGTTGAAGAGACACAACGACAGTCTGCGCATTCTCGGCAACGGCGATCTCAAAGTCGCTTTGAAAGTGTCTGCTCATCACGTTTCAGCTGGAGCTAAAGCGAAGATTGAAGCAGCCGGCGGAAGCGTCACTGTATTTGAAGTCAATGTTGTTGAAGGAAAGCGTGCTAAGAGATTGCGTCAAGCCGAACAGAAATGG
>JAFEAT010000023.1:35813-150656 GCA_018266255.1 Cyanobacteria bacterium SZAS-4
GGCGGAAAGCCTGCTGCTAAGGGTGGAAAACCTGGCGACAAGACTAAGAAGAAGTAAAAATAAAGCTTCTTGCTACGCTTTCAGATAACATCAGAATTGGACATTCTAATTACGACGAATAGTCGGGAGCGTAGCTTATGACGGACAGTGTTGCCAGGCGTGGCGGTAAAATCGGCGGGCCTGAGGCGCTTATCAAATTGCTTGGCGCTGCCGGGCTGAAAGAGCGCATCTTCTTTACGCTCGCCATGATCGCCCTCTATCGCATCGGAGTGCACATTCCGATTCCTGGTGTTGATCCGTCTGCATTTACTAAGCATCCAGAACTTGCTCAAAACCTGCTTGGCATGATCGACCTTTTCACAGGTGGTGCCTTGAACAAACTCTCCATCTTTTCGATGGGGATTGGACCGTATATCACCTCTTCAATCATCATGCAGTTGATGTCTGTTGTTATACCGAAGCTGGAAGAGTTGCAGAAAAACTCAGGCGAGCAAGGTCGTAAACAGCTGCAGCAGTACACACGATTTGCCACTGTCGGTCTGGCTGCATTTCAATCAGCCATGTTGGCTAATCTGCTCACCAAGATTCAAAACCCGGCTGTGGTCATTCACCCTGGCTTGCCGTTCATCATCAACACGACAATTATCCTGACAGCCTGTGCGGTCTTCATCATGTGGATGGGAGAGATCATCACAGAGCGTGGTGTCGGTAATGGTGCTTCACTTTTGATCTTCCTTGGTATCGCTTCCCGTTTGCCTGTCATGATCCACAACACCTACGATGCGGTGCAGACTGGCCAGTCGCCAGCCTGGGGCGTAGCTGGTTTGCTCCTTGTTTTTCTTGCTCTCGTCGCTTTGATTGTTTGTTTGCAACAAGGAGTGCGCAAAGTCACCGTGCTTGGAGCGCGACGAAATCTTGGTCGCCAGGTGTTTTCAGCGCCTGATGACTACATGTACCTGCCCGTCAATCCATCAGGCGTGATGGCGATCATCTTCGCCTCATCCCTTTTGATGTTCCCGAGCACGATTATGTCGTTCGTTGCCCAGAAGAAAAATCCCAATCAGATGATGTATGAGTTGATTCAGGGCGTGCCTGGCTTAGGACCGCAGTTCGAAGCATTCTCCAAACAGACCTGGGTGCAAGACACCTGGGGCGTTATCTCGACTGAATTTTCCAACATGTTCTCTTACTATCACTGGGAGCATTCGGTTCTTTACTTCATTTTGATTCTATTCTTCGCCTTCTTCTACGCGTCTATTGTTCTGCCTGTAAGAGACATGGCTGAGAACTTGCGGCGCAGTGGTAAGGCGATTCAAGGCATCAGACCGGGTCGTCCGACTTCTGAATTCCTCGAGAAGACACTGAATCGGTTGATCGTCATCGGCGCCACCGCTGTCGCCATCATCGCTATTTTGCCAATTCACGCTGAACAAGCTTTCTATGTCCAGACATTACAAGGCTTAGGCAGCACCTCACTGATCATTCTCGTCGGTGTAGCCATCGACACGCAGCGCCAAATCTTGACGCATGCTCTGTCCGCCCGTTACCAGGCGCGCGGATTGTTCCGTACTGGTGAAAAGAAGGAAATCTGATATGCGTATACTTTTTCTCGGCGCCCCCGGAGCAGGCAAAGGCACTCAGTGCAAGCGGCTCGCGGCAAAGCTGAATCTGCCCCATCTGTCGTCTGGCGATCTTTTGCGTGAAGCCGTAAAGCAAGGCACTCCCGCTGGTGTCGCTGCCAAGGGTTTCATGGACAAAGGGCAGTTGGTCACTGATGCGATTCTCATCGATATGTTCAGAGAGCGCTTGAGCGGTCCATCTTGCGCCAACGGTTTTATTCTCGACGGCTTTCCTCGCAACATCGCACAAGCAAAGGCGCTTGATTCGTTGTTAGAAGAGTTGAATGCGCAATTGAACTGCGTAATCAATTTGGAAGTTGATGACAGTTTGCTTTCAGATCGCATTACAGGACGTCGCACTTGTGGCAACAAAGCGTGCGCTCAGGTCTTCCACATCAAGTTTGCGCCTCCGAAGAAAGAAGGCATTTGCGATGATTGTGGTGCCGAGTTGACTCAGAGATCTGATGACAAAGAAGACCTCGTCGCGGCTCGATTGAAAACATATCGCGAACAGACCCAGCCTTTGATCGAGTACTATGGCGGCAAAGGTAGTCTTCAGACTGTCAGCGGAGAAGGCGAGCCAGACCAAATCTTCGAAGCGATTATGACCACACTCAACACTAACTGCCTGATCAAGAAGTAAGAACCAGCAAAATGATAGTCACTCTAGACGCCGATATCGACATGATCCGCAAAGCTGGGAAACTGGCTGGCGAAGTTTTAGAACACATAGTCAGTCTGGTTGAACCGGGCATCACCACATGGGATCTCGACGTCGCAGCCGAGAAGGCGATTCGCGACGGTGGCGGTCTTCCTACCTTTAAAGGCTATCGCGGATTTCCTTGCACCATCTGCACTTCAATCAACGAAGAAGTTGTGCACGGCATTCCCAACAAAAAGAAAGTCTTGAAAGAAGGTGATGTCATCAGCCTCGACATCGGCGCCACGTTCAGACGTCAAAATAACGGCAGCAAATTTGATTTCATCGGCGATACCGCCATTACAGTTCCTGTTGGTGTAATTTCTGCTCGCTTGCAGAAACTTCTTGACGACACGCAGCAATCTTTGTACGACGGTATCAAAGCTGCTCGTGCTCACGCTACGCTCGATGAAGTTGGTGGCGCCATCGAAGATATTGCGAAGGCAAATTCATATGGTTTGGTGCGTGACTATGGCGGACACGGCATAGGACCTGACTATCACGAAGATCCATTCATTTTCAACTATCGCACGGGTAGCAGGGTTAAACTGAAACCTGGTATGGTTATAGCGATTGAACCAATGTTCAATCAGGGCGGAGATCGGGTGAAGACAAAACCCGACGGTTGGACAGTTGTAACGCAAGATTACAAGCCTTCTGCACATTTTGAACATTCATTGTTGATCACAGAAGGGGAGCCGGAGATTCTAACCAAGCGCCCTAGCGAGGTAATTTAATGACTAAACAGGGTGTAATCGAGTTCGAAGGTGTGATCCGCGAATCGCTGCCCAATGCTATGTTTCGCGTCGAACTCGATAATGGCCACAAGGTCCTCGCGCACATCTCCGGTAAGATCCGAAAAAACTTTATTAAGATTCTGCCTGGAGATCGCGTACGAGTTGAGCTTACACCGTACGATTTAACACGCGGACGAATAACTTACAGAATCAAAGATTGATGTACAATCTAGGTTGTTTGTCTGTCACTGCCATTTGAGCCTCGAACAAAGGCACAGAGCGGCAGTAAACAAGATTTGGGTTACCAACATTACAGCGCGATAATTCGCGTTAGCGAGTTGATTATGAAGGTCAGAGCGTCGGTCAAGAAAATTTGTGATAAGTGCAAGGTTATTCGTCGTAAAGGACGAGTTGCCATCATTTGCGAAAACCCTAAGCACAAGCAACGTCAAGGGTAGTCGCGTTTTTTAGCAATAGGTTTTGCTGAAGGAGTTTGGAGGATAAATGGCTCGTATAGCTGGAGTGGATCTACCTAGAAACAAGCGCACCGAAATTGCGCTTACTTACATCTACGGTATCGGTCGAACAACTGCATCCAAAATTTGCAACAAGTTGGCAGTTCCTGCTGAACGTCGCATTCAAGACCTCACTGAAGATGAAGTCACCAAACTCAGAGAAGAAGTTGAGAAAACTGGTCTGCAAATCGAAGGCGACCTTCGACGTGTGGAAGGTCTCAACGTCAAGCGTTTGATTGAAATCAACTGCTTCCGTGGTCAACGTCACCGTCGTGGTCTTCCCACTCGCGGTCAACGCACCAAAACAAATGCACGCACTCGTCGTGGTCGCAAACGTCTCACGGTTGCCGGCAAGAAGATTGCACCTAAATAAGTTTGATGGCGCTTTATGCGCCGCGTGATGAAGACGCTGTTTGCGTCAAATGTGGATAGGAGCGCTACACAAGCGCAATAGTAAAAAAGGACCAACGGAAAGCTATGGCTAAGTCTCCCAAGGCTAGGACCAAAAAGAAAGAAAGACGCTACGTACTTCAAGGCGTCGTGCACATTCAGAGCACTTTCAACAACACTATTATCGCTTCAACCGATCCTCAAGGTCAGGTAATTGCCTGGGCTTCAGCCGGGACGGTGGGCTTTAAAGGCGCCAAGAAGGGCACTCCGTTCGCCGCGCAACAAGCTGCTGAATCAGTCGCTCGTCGCTCGATGGACCAGGGCATGCGCCAAGTGGAAGTACTGGTGAAGGGTCCAGGAGCTGGTCGCGAAACAGCGATCCGCGCCTTGCAATCTTCCGGATTGGAAATCACGTTGATCAAAGACGTCACTCCGATTCCTCATAATGGCTGCCGCCCACCGAAGCGTCGCAGAGTCTAGTTTTAGCAACTAGATTGTTGTGACCTTAATCCCCACGTCGAGCATCCACTTCCCAAGGGAAGGACTCGAACTAGCAAAGAGAGACGGTCATTGTTTAACACAATTGGCGATACGCCCAGAAGCATTAACCGAGAGCAAACTGTTATCCGATCGACAGATGGAGTGAATATGGAACCTCTAAAGATCAAGTGTCTTGAGAACAAAACTGGTACTGACGGCTCAATCTACGGCAAATTTGTCATAGAGCCGCTAGAGCGCGGATACGGCACCACTCTAGGTAACGCCTTGAGAAGAGTGCTGTTGTCATCGTTAGATGGTTCTGCAGTTTCAGCGGTGCGAATCGATGGTATCACTCACGAATTCACCACCATCCCTGGTGTTGTTGAAGATGTCATTGACATCATGCTCAACCTCAAAGGTCTGGTCGTGAAGACATTCAGCAACGACCCTCAATACATACACCTCGACGTAGAACGTCCAGGTCCTGTAACCGGTCGTGACTTGATGTGCCCCGCCGATGCCACCATCATCAATCCTGATTGGCAAATTTGCACATTGGCAGAAGGTGGTCGCATCAGAGCTGAAGTGACTGTTGAGCGTGGTCGCGGTTACGTGCCTGCTGACTCACACAGCCATTACAAGCAAGCGATCGACGTATTGCCGATCGACGCAGTATTCATGCCTGTTCGCAAAGTAAGCTACAACGTTGAGCCTACACGCGTCGGCGAATCGACTGACTTCGACAAGTTGACGATTGAAATCTGGTCAAACGGATCGATCGACGCGACCGAAGCCATCAGCCAAGCTGCTCGTCAAGTAATCGAGCACTTGTTGCCAATCGCTGAACTTTCAGGCAAGCCAATGGTGCCTGCTGCTACTGCGCCTGCGCAGACAGACGGCAAGCATTCATCGATCTCTATTGAAGAGCTCGAACTTTCAGTTCGCGCTTACAACTGCCTCAAGCGAGCCAATATCAACTCGCTAGGTGAGCTCCTCAAATTGACCTACGACGATTTGATGAACATCAAGAACTTCGGTAAGAAGTCTGCTGATGAAGTTATCGAGCGTCTACGTCAGTTCGGACTGACTCTGGCAGACACTCCGAAAGACAAGTAACGACAAGGAAGTAAGGACCAACAATCATGCGTCACAGAGTACCTGGCAATAAATTAGGACGGCCTGCAGATCAGCGTAAAGCTGTTTTGCGCTCCCTGGCAACTGAATTGTTGCGCTACGACGAAATCACAACAACGCTTGCAAAAGCGAAGGCTGTGCAACCTGAAGTAGAGAAGCTGATCACCAAAGGCAAAAAAGGCTTTTTGAAAGACCATAAGAGTCTCTATGAAAAGGCAAAAGGCGGAGACGTTGAAGCTGCTAAACAAGTGGCTCGCGCTGTGCACTTGCGCAGACAAGTTAGTGCTTACGTTTACGACCGCGAAGTTGTCGCTCGAGTATTCGATGAAGTGGCACCACGTTATACAGACCGCAAAGGTGGTTACACACGCATTCTCAAAGCTGGTCCTCGTCGCGGTGACAACACACCGATGGCGATCATCCAACTCGTTTAGTTTTCTTCCTCTATCTACTTTGAGCAACTGCATCCCTTGCAGTTGCTTTTTGTTTGATCGCATTTGCGTTTGATCAGATTGGATGATTTTGACCAGAAGAGAGACGTAATTTGGATTCCGAAAACTGATGGGATTCGATTCGACGAAGACTGATTTTGGTCCGAGATCAAAAGGTGGGGTATACTCCCTGCGGAGCGGTACCCCTCGCTTAATGAAGTTATATTACATCAGCGTTTCGGGACTTTTTGATTTTTGAAACGGTCAACAGGCAAGCCTTTCCAGACATTCAAAATTTGCCTTTTTTGCTTAACATAAACTGGGTGTTTGGCAGATAAGAGAGATAGTCGCCCCCGACGCCGAAAATTTTTTCGGGGTCAACGATGGAAAAATCCATGCGCATCGCAGCGAAAGTCGAATACTCGGGCAAGTTTTTCAGTGGCTCTCAGTATCAAGCCGGAGTGCGCACTGTTCAGAGCGAATTAGAAAAGGCTCTCAGTCTCTATTTGCGCGTTCCTACCAAGGCGAGTTTTAGTGGCCGCACCGACCGTGGTGTGCACGCGTCTGGTCAGATCGTTCACTTCGATGTGGAGCAAGACGAACTTGATCTCTGGCGATTTTGTTGGGCGATGAACGGAATTCTGCCAAACGACGTAAGCATCACAAGCGTCAAAGTCGTTGATGACAATTTCCACGCTCGATTTACAGCCAGAAAACGTGAGTATGTGTATCGAATCTTGAACAGACCGCAGCGCTCGGCGTTGTTAAAAGAAACTCACTACTTTGTCTATCGCCCACTCGACGTGGAATTGATGAAAGCCTCTACTGCAGTGCTTCTCGGCTCTCATGATTTTGTTGGCTTCCGCTCCACAAATGCTGATAAAACTTCCAGTATCTGCGATGTGAGCCGGGCTGAATTATTGAATTTAGGTGAAGGCCGGCTTGAGTTCTGGATTGCCGCAAATCACTTCGTGTACAATATGGTGCGCATAATTGTCGGGACCCTAGTAGAGATAGGGCTTGGCAAACGAGCGCCTGAGAGTTTAGCAGAGGCTCTCAACGCTGGCGATCGTAATCTCGCCGGTCCGACGGCGCCCTCTTGGGGTTTGACGTTGAACTCTGTAGAATATCCAGAAGCATACGCAATATTTGAATTAGACTCTTGAGTGAGTCGCCCAGGAGAGAGCTCGTGAATACACCTAGTCCAAAGGCTGAAGACATACCAAGAACCTGGCATTTGATTGATGCCGAAGGTCAAATACTCGGTCGCTTAGCAACCGAAGTTGCCGGTATCCTCCGGGGCAAGAACAAGCCTGAATTCACTCCACACGTTGATTGTGGTGACTTCGTTATCATCATCAATGCAGAGAAGATCAAAGTATCTGGCAAGAAAGAAGTTCAGAAGATCTATCACCGTCACTCAGGATTTCCAGGTGGACACAAGCAAGAAAGCCTGCAAGCTTTGCGTCAAAGACGCCCAGTAGCTGTGCTCGAGAAAGCTATCAAAGGAATGATCCCTCACACAAGACTTGGCGATCATCAATTCACTAAGTTGAACGTGTACGAAGGACCTAACCACCCTCATGAAGCTCAACAACCAAAGCCTTACACATTAGTCGGCTAATCCGAGGATAGGCTGGGCAGCAAGCTGCTCGGCATAATCGACAAAGCTAACCAAAGCACCAATTCCAAGAGGAAGAAGTTTTAGATGACCAGCGTTATTCAGTACTACGGCACCGGCAGAAGAAAGACAGCGACAGCGCGTGTTCGCCTTGTTCCAGGTACCGGTCAAGTGTCGATCAACCGCCGCACCATGGAAGACTACGTAGGTGGTAGACATGGTTTGAGCAAAGAGATCTTTGCACCATTCCAAGCTGCTGATGCAATGGGACGTTTCGATGTTCTCGTGTCTGTGATGGGTGGTGGCATCTGCGGTCAAATTGGTGCCATCCGTCATGGTATCGCTAGAGCTTTAGCGGAAGCAGCTCCGCAAAACCGTCCTGTATTGCGGACAGATGGTCTTCTGACCAGAGACGCTCGCGTCAAAGAACGCAAAAAATACGGACGCAAACGCGCTCGCAAACGTTTTCAATTCTCGAAACGCTAGAAAGATTTTGTGGGTCCGGCTTATGCTGGACCTGCGCTTTATGAGGCCACTCCCACCAAAGAATACGAAGTCGATCGAGCGCTCCGCCGCGAGTGCTTGTTCTGTTGCGCCTGTGCATGTCGAACCGCCTGTATACGAGGGCGAGCATGTTGATGAGCGCGAGTTGGATGATAAATCTGTGCAGCAGTGGATGCGCGATAAACGCATCGCTGAAGACACCAATCCCACTTCATGGAAGCTTTGTTTGCTCGGCACTATTTCTCTGGCGCTGGCGATTGTAACCGCATTTGGTGCCCGGTCTGCAGCAGCAGAATTTCTTCTGCGCACAGCCGATTCGATTTTGCCTTTCCACGTCAATAGACGTTCTCCGGCGGCGGCTAGCAACGTGCACGCGCAAGCACGCAAGACTGCGATGTCTGGTGATCTGGAGCGAGCTGTCAGTATGTACCGAAAAGCCGTGCTTGAATGTGATGAAAGAAATCCAGCTCGCCCCGAGTTGCTCAACGATTTGGGCGTCGCTCTCACCGCATCAGGAAACAATGCTGAGGCAGCGCGTTATCTCAAAGAAGCGATTCAGTTGAATCCTTCTTTGATCGCAGCCTATAACAATCTGGCTATCAGTCAAATGCTTTCGGGTGACAAGGCAAGTGCGGAAGCAACTCTTGAAGAAGCTGTGCGGATACAGCCTCAAAACGAATATGCCGCATTGAAGTTGCGACGCATGTGGGCATGCTCCGAACAGCCGCCGCCGCAATAGCTGTGACCTGGGTCTATTTCAGAGCGCCTTACTGATTTTGCAGTTGCTTGTTCGGCTTGAACTCAACAACGTTGGACTTGTCTGCCACTGGCTGCGGTTCTTCGTTAGTGACTGACGATTGACGTGCTGCTTCGTTGCTGTCCACAATTTCTTGCGGCGACTCTAAAGGATGCTCCGGCTGCTCGCCTTCAATGATTTCTGCATCAGTGCCGTGCTTCAAAATTCCGCGAGCACGATGCTTGTTTTGGAAGCGAATGAAAGCGACCATCGAGGCGATGATGATGAACGTTGCAAGACCGGCAAAGGCCCATCCGAGGGGCTCATGGTTGTATATCAGGAATGTTCCCGCCGCCATAATCACGCACGCCAGAAACAGGCACAGAGGGATTAGAAGGGACTTAACAGATTGGATGAATTCAGCCTTCTCAGCTGCTTCAATTTCGCTATTCATGACGTTTACGACCGTGGTTGCGCGAGGTAAATTTTACCACCCGTGCTGAGGCATTTCTTAGAAGCTGCTGCAGACCAGCAATTTCTTTGCAAAGTGCTAAACTGGCAGGTGGGTTAATACGCGGAGATGCGCCTTGGGTGCGGATTACAAAGGATATCGTTCGCATTGACGGCTGAAATATCAAACATATTCAAAACGATACTTCCTCTTTGTCCGAGTTGTCGGGCTGAGATTTCAGACGACGATAGTTTTTGTCAGGAGTGCGGTTCAGCTCTTAGTTTGCCAGGTGCCGCGGAGGTTCCTCAACCTGCTCAACTGAAAATGGCACGACTGCATCCGAGCCTGGCTAAGCCTGTCGTCACGCTACCTCTACTTGCACTAGCAATAATGAGTTTTGTTCTGATCATGTTTTTTCTGGTCGGATTTGAAAAGTCATACAGCGGATTTTCGAATCATTATGTGATCGAACAAGCCACGCAAGCTTATAAAGAAAACCGTTACGACGAGGCTGCGACGATTCTGGAGCGTTTTGCCGTCGGTCATAAATTGGACGAACAGCAACGTGCTTTACTCTCAGATGTCTACCTGGCGCGCGCTGAGCAGCGAGTCGGTCGTGCTGATTACGTTGGTGCCATGTCTGATTTGGACAAAATTCCGCCGCAGTATTCGAAGTATATTTTGGTTACCGGCAGAAGAAATGAACTGACAGAATTGATCAAAGTGCAGCAGGCACAAACTCAAGCGCAGGCATTTGCGCCGACGAAAGGGCATTCGAAACAGGAGCGAAACAAGACGGTAGCACCGGCACAATCAACCGTTTCGGCTTCGGCGAATTCACCTTTGTCGTCGGCCCATCAAGCACCATCGGCGATATCAGTTGCGGACCTATCCGCTCCTCGCGCATCAACTCGTTTAGAATCACCAGTGGTTCGTTTAGAGTCACCGACAACACATTCTGCAGCACGAGCCGAGTCTCGAGTGCCGAATTCAGATGCTTCAGGAGTGCGGTCAGAATCGACAGGTGCACCTTCTGACTCGGCTCGTGCCGAATCCCAGCCGACTTCCTCCCCTGCTCCCTCTGATTTACCGGCGCAGAAAGGGCTCTTGAAAGCCAAAGCCGCTAAAATTACCGAAAGCGACCAAGTTCGCTACAATGAGCTGCTGGCTGGTTACTTTAGTCAGGAGCACAAGCAGACATCTGGCACAAATGAGCCACCGTCTTTGAAGGAATGGATTGACATCGGCCGTCCAAAGTTTTGAAATGACTGAGCCCAATTTAAATGCCAACTCCACAACCGGTGCAAGCGTGCCGGGTCAACTGCCTTTGCGCATTCCTGAGGGCATTCGCTACAACTGTCAAGGTTGTGGGCGGTGCTGCACCGGCTATGCGGTCGGTTTGACTGAAGATGATTACCAGCGCATCAAAGATGTCGATTGGGGTGCACGTTATCCCCAATTAGCCGGCAAAGAGCTTTACACTCACAGCGAGAAAGAGTACGCCGCAGGACTCTCACTTTATCCTCACCACACCAAGACTAACGAACACGGTGAATGCAGCTTTTTGATCGACAATCTTTGCTCGATACATTCGTCGCTGGGTGAGTCAGAAAAACCTGGCATGTGTAAGCTCTTTCCTTACACGTTTGTACCGACGCCTTCAGGAATTTACGTTGGCGTAGCGATGAACAGCATGGCTGCCGTTAGAAACATCGGACAGTTGCTTACCGATCAGCGCGAGCAGTTAGAGCACACCTGGCATATTGCGGTGCAGCAGGAAAAGTCGCACGGACGCGCTTCCCAGCAAGTCGCATCATTAGCTGATTCCTTGACTGTAGAATCACTCTCGAACGTTCAGTATGATGTAAGTTTAGTTTCCGGTGCGCCGCTTACATGGGAGCAATATTTGTTGATTGAAGCGCGCATATTGCGGGCCATTCAGTCTGACGAATTTCCCAACATATTCCATGTCTTTCTCGCGATCAGCGACATCCTGGCTGAGTCACTCAAACTCAAAGTTTCCAATCAAGATCTGGCTGCGATTTCGCAGTTCAAACCCTCCATAGATCGCTGGTTCGAAGAGGTTCCTGGCGTTTTTGAGAATCTTGTTTTTAACCTTATTGCTTTCCGCAATAACGAGTGGACGACTCTGCGGAAACAGTATGCGGCCGAGTGGGCCACGTCGACAAAGAGTCCACTGACTCAGCCACCCGTGATTAAAGCTGCACTGCGGACGGTGCTACAGGGAAAAATGTTTATTCCCGAACTGGGCATCATCAGCCTGGATAAAGCGCGCAACTATAAGACCGATGCATTCGAACCAGAGGTAGACGGATTTATCCGGCGCTACCTCTATCACAAAATATTCTCTAAGACTTTCTGTGGACCGGCCATGAGTGGACTTTCGATGATTGCCGGCTTTAACAATCTCGCCGCCAACTTCTTGTCTGGAATAACTTATGCCAAAGCGTATGCGCTTTGCCGTGGCGAGAAGCAGATCCGGTTGGCAAATTTGTACGAAGCTTATTTCTTGATGGACAAAGAGATGGCATCTCTAACACAACTGCCCCGTGAAAAGGCTCAGTTTTACGACAACGGCTTTTCGTCGGCGCGATTGTTCTGCAGGCTCTTTGGCCAAATCTCTGCCAGTGTTGGCGATCGATAGCATCCTGAAAGGAGCATAGAGAAGCAATGGCAAAAGCGAAAAAGTTGGGTCACGTGCCAAAAAAGGCTGCACCAGCTGCATCTGTGTCTGCGCCACGGAAACCAAAGAATGTAATTCTGCTCGCTAGTACTTTCGTCTTGCTCACATTGATTCTCTTGACTTACGCCTATTCAATGACATCGGAATACGTTTTCAACGATACGCTCAATTATTCCTTGGTGAATGCACTCAAGGAAAGATCAACATTCTGGACGAATCTGGTTGTGCATGGTTTTGCTGCACCTCTGTCTGAACCCTGGGTGAGAGCCACTTACGCCTGGGATGTGAGCAGTTTTGGATTTGCTCCTGGATGGTCGCACGCAGTCAATATTTGTCTGCACGTATTGAGCTGTATTTACTTATACCTGTTCACGTTTCAACTGGCGTGGAAATTGAGCACCGAGGGTGATTCAAAGATTGACCCGTATTATTTCTCCATCGCATCGACAGCGATCTGGGCGCTCCATCCTCTGGCAACAGGCTCTGTTGCTTATGTTTCGGGGCGTGAGGGAGTCTTGGGTGCGGTGAACTATTTCCTGGCACTCAATTTTTTCCTTTTCGGTTTTTACTCGCAGAGAATTGGTCGCGCTATGGCTGCGTATGCGATTTTTTTTCTCTTTGCCGCGATTGGCATTATTTCAAACCCTCAGTGTTTGACTCTGCCATTCTTTGCGGCTGGACTCATTTTACTTCTCAAGACAAACGACTACTCAATGAAGGAATGGCTTGGTGAGCGCGCCGCTGAGGTGATCGCCTTGCTGTTTGTTGGTATATGCGCTTGTTACCTTTTAAAAGCTGGTGCGACACCAGGATTAGATAGCGGTTTTGGTTTGACTCAATTGGGACCAAGTATTTATTGGCCGACTCAATACAAAATGATTCTTATGTACTACTTGCGTTGCGCGCTATTGCCTTTTGGCTTGAGCGTCTATCCGCCCTATGTTGCCACTGCCGGGTTTGCTGACCCTGGCACTATAGGTGGTGTTGTCAGCGTAATTGCAATTGTCGCGGCGGGGTTCATTCAGAAGCAACCGCTAATCCGTATCGGCGTTTTGTTGTTCGTCTTAACACTCTTCCCCTGGTTGATTCTTCCACAAGGTGAAATATCTGCCGACTCGCGTTTTTACCTGCCTCTGGCGGGTTTATGCATGGTTGCCGGAGTTGGATTGGCGCATCTGGCGGTGAAGGATTTTCGTAAAACTGCCGTTGGATTTGGGGTGCTTTTGCTGGCGCTGATTTCACTGACTGTATGGCGTGAAGCTGAGTGGTCGACAAATAAACGTTTGTGGCGCGCCGAAACGAAGAGAAATCCAGCAAGCGCGCGGGCTCATGCCTACCGTGCTGCTGATTCGCTGGACCGTAACAAACCTACCGATTGCAAAGCCGAGCTAACTAAGGCGCTAGCGCTCAACAACGATGATTTTATAGCGCACATCATCAACGGCTATTACTTCTACCGACTGAAAGATTTCAAGCAAGCAAGTGCCGAATTACAGTCTGCGTTAGCGTTAGGCACGAGGTACAAGGTGAGCGAAGCTGAGCTAGCACCTTATCGCGCGCAGTTAGCCAGGGCATTGGCACTTAATGGTGACCTTCCTGGTGCTTATGCGCAGTCGACTCTGGCCAGTAAGCACATAACTACGGATTCATTTTTGTACCTGCTAAATGGTAAGGCTCTGCTCGATCAGCACCAGGAACTGAGAGCTCTCAAAGTGCTCGAAGATGGAGTCAAGCTAGACCCTACCAATGCAGATTTTTTGATTCCGATCGCTCAAGCGGCGCTAGATTGTGGAGTGCCGCAAGTGCGCCAACACGCCTATGCCGCCTCTGCTAAAGCAATGCAAGTGAGACCCGGTCTGACCACAAGCAAACTCTACATTCGTGCTTGCCTGGAGATGGGCAGACCACAAGAAGCCCTTCCACGTTTAGAGTTGCTCAGAAAAACTGATCCGAAGGATGCCGAGATTGTCTGGCTGGCCTATGCATACGCTAAGCACGCAGGCAAAGCGGACGAGGCAGAGAAGCTGCGCAAACAGGCTCTGGCAATGGAACCTGGCATCGACAAACGGGTTAAGCTGCATTTGCGAGGCGACCAAGCCCCTGTTCCTGGACCGGGTGGGGGGCAAACTGCGGTGCCCGAAGGCGCTGCTTCGCTTAGCGCACCGGCCGTAGTGCCACAAGCAGCCACTACTCAGGATAAGGCATCAGGTGCTGCACACTAATTGCCAGTTGCTTCGGGAGCAAAAGAAATTCGTCTGTCCGAATAACCCGATGCCTGAAAGTTTTTAATCGACAGCGGCGAAAGCTCTATGTGTTCTAGCCATGGCATTTTAGAGAGAGTCTGAAATTGATCTACCGGCACAGCGATGTTTCGAAGGTAGAGGAATTTTAGCTGTCTTAGTTGGCCAATCGAATCGAGAAGGCTCGGGCTTATCGCTACGCTTTCGAGCAGCAGTGAATGAAGGTTGTTGCAAGTTTTAAGCGACCGTAAGCTTGACGGCGAAATATCTGTGTGAATCAAATTCAGGTGATTGAGATTGGTTGAATGAGATAGTTTCGCGACAATGTCTTCACTTTGCGTGCTGATTAAAGACACAGTGTGCATGCGTGTCCAGAATGGTTGGGCCGCCAGTAATTTAAAATCAACATGTGGACTATCAATCGAGATCCTGGAAAGATTTTTCAATTTCCCCAGCTTCTCTACGCTTTCTGTCGAAATCGGTAATCCAGTTATCGCGACTTTCTCCAAGTTTTTCCAGCTACTGACGATTGACAGAATGTTCTGCAAGCCCTGCTCTTGCACCTTTCGGTCTTCCAATATGTTGGAGCTAATTCCTAACTGGGTGAATTCGGTCGGACCGATCTTTGCGATTATGTTTGTCAGGTGGAAAATTTCTGGGCATCTTCTGCCACTGATATGCAGCATCAGGGGCACATCGTCTGGCACAAAAACAACGCCTCTGGCTTCCCACTCGTTGTCCTGTCTTGGCTGCTCTTTATCTCTCGAAGCCGCAGACTGCTTGCCGCTAGAGACGTTACTGATGGAAGATTGAGAATCACGAGAGGAAATCGTTCCCATTGCACGTTCTGGGAAGACGAATCGACGTAATTTTTTTCCATCTTTTACAACTTTTTGAGACTTGATTTGATCGCAATTGTCAAAAAGCAGTTTGGTTGCTTCCGGATGCGTGTCGTGGATTTCCTTCCCGGCAGTTTGAAAGAACTCGATGTCGCCGAGATTCTCTTTCTCGCTTACTTTGCGATCATCTTCTAGTTTAATCGGATCTGCTTTACTGACCTGTCCGACCACTTTGTTCCAGTTCGTGTAAGCTGGAATAGCAACTGTGAGTGTGATACCCGCAGTCAGCAGAATGGTTGCGAGAATAAGAAAGATAAGCTTCTCTTCGGACATTGTCACCATCTTGGACGGTTTAACAACGGCGCTGGATACTTTTGGTTTTGCGATTCTCTTATTCGCAAGCACCGCATTCAGGTCGTCTGCGACCTGAGATATCTTTTGATAACGCTCATCAGGGGACTTGTGCAACATTTTTTTGACTATCTCTTCCAGTGCCGGTGGGAAGGACTTTCCGAGCGAAGCCTGTTTCAAAAGCGGCGCTGATTCTGTCTGATGGAGCATCATCGTCCGTAATGCATTTGCCCCCATATGTGGTGGCGTCCCCGTGAGTGCTTCGAATAGAACACAGCCGAGTGAGTAAATATCCGAGCGGTGATCGACAGGAGAGCCTGAGCATTGCTCTGGACTCATGTAGAGCGGGCTGCCAAAAACTTCGCCAGTACGCGTTAACTGCTGCATCTCGCCACCTTCCTCAGAGGCCAGTTTGGCGATGCCGAAATCGAGAATTTTTACACTTCCTTCGCTACCAGGTTTGGTTGCTGCGACCAGTATGATGTTGCTCGGTTTGATATCACGGTGCACGATCCCTTGTTCGTGGGCATAAGCTAAACCAGCGCAAATTTGTTCGAAGAGTGGCGCAGCCTCTTGCAGCGACAGTTCTCTTTTCTGGCGAATGTGGTCGGCGAGAGTAGTGCCCTCGATTTTGTCCATGACCAGATAAGGTTGGTTCGAATCCAGTAGTCCGAAGTCGTGCACTTTAACCAGGTTTGGATGACTGAGTGAATTTGCGGCTTTTGCTTCAAACTGAAATCGGCGCATCTGAACATCATCAAAGACTCGATTGATGTCTAAGACTTTCATTGCGAAGTCAGTGTCTAAGAACACCTGACTGACCCAGTAAACCTTGCCCATGCCGCCACTACCAAGCAGGGAGATTATTTTATATTTCCCGCCCAGCATGTGTCCGGCCGCGAAAGAATTTTCTTCGCAGATCTGAATTTGTTCGGCTTCTTCGGACTCGATCGGATTTCTATGGTCCTGCATACGAGCAATGTACCCACTCAGGGGCACCGAACCGTCAGTTTGGCGCCGATAGGGGGACTGGCAGGCTTGCTACGATGGGCTGGATGCCAGAGCTTCCAGTCGATCATTTAGCTTTTTTATATCGTTCACAGGGGCGTCGCAAGTGTAGTTCGAGCAGATGTACGCTGTCGGCTTCCCGTCCAGGGTATGTCGTCCTTCTAAAAGAGGACCGTTTGAACTGTTTGCTTCATTGCTGCAAAGTACCACCTTGTTCGGTAAATAGTGTGCGAATAGGTTGAATAAGAGTGGCTCTGCATCCGTCTTCGAGTCACTCTTGAACAGGCAAGCAACTTCGGTTTCTTTTGCTAAGTAAAACTCGATCGCGCAGAGGAAGTTTGAAAATTGATCCGGCACACGTGTCATGAATGGCGAATACAATTTCAACAGTTCAACCGCTCGTTCTTCGTATTGTTTCTTTCCAGTTATCTTTGCCAGTCGCAACAACCCGAAGACAGCTACTGAGGAGCCCGATGGTATGGCGCCGTCGTAATGGCTTTTCGGTCTGGTGACCAGCTCTTCATGGTCAGCGCTGGTGTAGAACAAGCCACCATCCTTGGTGTCCCAAAATTGTTCGAGCAAGATGTTGGTCAAGCGTTCAGCTTCTTCAATCCACTTCGGATTTGTGTCTACTTCTGCCAGATCGAGCAGTGTTTGTACGAAGTAGGAGTAGTCATCTAGATAGCCGTTCAACTTGGCTTTGCCCTGTCCCCAGGTGCGCAACAGTCGACCGTCTTTGACGAGATTATTGAAGATGAACTCGGTGGCGCGCATAGCGGCTTCGAGATATTTTGGCTCTTTCAGCACTCGATAGCCTTCGATGAAAGCGGTGATCATCAGACTGTTCCAGCTGGTCAGCACTTTCTCGTCACGACCGGGACGGATACGTCTTGATCTCTCTTGCAGTAATTTCTGCGAGCAGCCGCGAACTTTCGTCCAGAAGTCTTCATGCGACATATTGTACTTCTGAGTCAATTCTTCAGGCGATTTTATGAGATGAAAGATGCTCTTCCCATGCTCGAAATTTCCTTGTTCTGTCACGCCAAAAACTTCGTTGAACCATTCTGCATCTGAGCCCAGCACTGCTTTTACTTCGCTTGGCTCCCAGACGTAGAACTTGCCCTCTTCGCCTTCACTATCGGCGTCCAGGCTGGAGTAAAATCCTCCATCTTCAGTCGTAAGTTCGCGCAGAACGAAATCTAGAATACCGCGGGCAACATCAGCCCAGTAAGTGCGCTTTGTCAGAAGGAACCCTTCCAAGTACGTTTTGCATAGGAGTGCGTTGTCGTAGAGCATCTTTTCAAAATGAGGCACGAGCCACTGTCTATCGACAGAGTAGCGAGCAAAGCCGCCGCCGATTTGATCGTGAATGCCACCATAGGCCATTTTGTTCAGGCTCGTGTTGAATATCTCCTCGCATTCTTCTTTGCGTGCGGCACGCCCTTTGCTGCTCGGAGCGGCGTAGCGCATGGCCAAATTCAAACTGAAAGTATGAGGAAATTTCGGAGCATTGCCGAAGCCGCCCCAAATGTGGTCGAAAATTCTGCTTAATTTGTCGGTGCCTAACTCGAGCAGACTCGCGTCTAATTCTGGCTCGACATCAGGTTTTGTGATCTCGTCCATCAAGCGCATATGTCCAGTTAGTTCATCTGAACTTTTCGCAATTTCATCGCGCTGCTCTTTCCAAGCTTGCGTCAAGCCCATCAGCAGTTTTTTGAAACCAGGAAGTCCATGTCTATCTTGTGGGGGAAAGTAAGTGCCACCAAAAAACGGTTTTAATTCAGGAGTTAAAAATACAGTCATGGGCCAGCCGCCGTGACCGGTCATCATCTGCACTGCTTTCATGTAGATTTCATCGAGGTCTGTTCTTTCTTCACGATCGACTTTGATGTTGACGAAGTTTTCATTCATCAGCTTGGCAGTTGCTTCATCTTCGAAAGACTCGTGCTCCATCACGTGACACCAGTGACAGGCCGCATAACCAATCGAAAGAAGGATCGGTTTATCTTCTTTTCGGGCTTTGAGCAAAGCTTCCGCACCCCATGCGTACCAATCGACTGGATTGTAGGCATGTTGCAGCAGGTAAGTACTCGTTTCGTTTACCAATCTGTTCGGTTTGGTTTTACTGCCAGCGCGATCGGGTTTCAACCTGTTCTCCTTTTGTCATGCTTACTTGGAAGTGGGTGATGGTGTCAAAACAGCATTGTAGGCTGCGATGGTGCTTTCAACTGTTTGATCCCATGTTAGCTTTCTTGAGGTTTCAAGAGCCGCTCTTGATAGTTTTTTAGTCAGTTCCGCATTGTCTATCAATTTTTCCATCAAGGCTGCCAACTCTTGAACTTTCAGGTGATCTTCGAGAATCAATGAATCGCTTTCGTCTTTCAAAACCTCGGCCACTCCGCAGACTCTGCTAACAATCGGCACCAGTCCTCGCAGCATTCCTTCAATTGGAGCCATACCAAAAGGCTCGATTCGTGAAGGCAAAATTATGGACGATGCTTTTTGATAAACCGCGTTCATATCTTTTTGAAAGCCGAGATACTCAACGTGATTGCTCAGTCCCGCTAGCGCTAGTCTGGCTTTGTCGTATGGTTTCATTCTCAAGCCGGCAATATAGAGTTTGAAATCCTTCTTGTTAGAGACGAGGATCGAACACGCCTGTTGAAGAACGTCGAGACCTTTCTTTCGGTAACCTTTGCCGACGAAGAGGAAATTGAACGTTTTGCCTGGTGCATCAGTGTCGTGCTGGAGCGCCAAGCCCTCAACTGTGCTAGCTCCAGGATGTGCGATGGCCAGATGCTTTCCATCTAATCCGTAATGATTTTTGAAATCGACCAGGCAGACATTGGCGGGGAAAATCAAGCACCGTGCCTGGTGGCACAATTCTTTGTCATGCTGCTCTCGTAACTTGTACGCTTGAGACGTGCCGTTTTTGAGAACATTGAGAAGCTGCTCCCACCGTTGTCCGACCTCAGTTAGTCTAAAGACAGTGTGATTGTGGAAAGTGACGACATCGACTTGACTGATGGGAAAGTGTTGAGAGTGCACTAGATCGAACGGTCCTGAATCGGCTACTGCTGCGCTTGCGACGTGGTAGTAGTGGCGAATTTTATCTGCCTTGTTGGCCACTTTTGGGGGTGCAGCGAAATTGACAACTTTCAGTCGTTCGTGTTTGTAACCGGTGTCATCTTTTTCGCAGATGACAGTGACGCGGATACCGCGTTCCAAGAGACCTTTGACTAACTGAAAAGCGTACAGTTCTAAGCCGCCAAACGGAGAGAACTGCCGCAAGACCATGCCAACGTGCATCACACACCTGGTGTACTTTTCGTTCTTGGCGCTAGAATAAGGCTTACCAAAAGAGAGAGCCTTAACTCAGTTTCACTCCAAGAAGAATGTCTGAAATCTACGATTGTTGTGTGATTGGCGCAGGTGCAATGGGAAGCGCTACGGCTTACCACTTGGCCCGCAACGGCAAGAGTGTTCTCTTGCTCGAGCAGTTCGAGGTCGGTCACGAAAACGGCAGCTCGCACGGCAACAGCCGCGTCTTCAGGCTCTCTTACGAAGACACGTTCTACGTGTCGCTCGCTCGCGCTGCAAAACCCATGTGGCTTGAGCTGGAAGCTCAGTCTAAGCAGAAGCTCTTCTATCCGACTGGAGGTCTTGATTTAGCTGAGCCGGGCAGCCCTGTCTTCCAAGACTGCATGAAGGCGATGAAGGCTGAAGGTATCGAATATGAGGTTCTTAACGCTAGCCAAATCCGCTCGCGTTTTCCGCAATTTCATATCAACGATTCAATGATAGGAATTTATCAAGATGACACTGCGGTATTAAATGCGGTGGAATGTGTCAAAGTTATGGCCAGTCTGGCGTGCAAGAGCGGTGCCGTTCTTAAAGAGAACAGCCCTGTAGTCGGGCTGAAAAATCGAGCTGGAGTGGCTGAGATTTCCACAGGGGCAGAGAATTATCGAGCGCGCAGCGTTGTTATAAACGCGGGCGCCTGGGCCAACGGCATACTCGCTCACTTGAATTTGCAGTTGCCTCTGCAGGCGCGCAAAGAGCAGTATCAGTTTTTTGCTGCCCGAGATCCAGACATTTTCAAACCTGGAAAAATGCCTATCTTTTTAGAATATGGATGTGGTGACACAGACATCATTGGTATGTATGGATTTCCGCTGCTGGAAATGAACGCTGTTAAAGTGGCTGCCCATCAGCGTGGACCTTACATCGATCTGTCTGAGCGAACTTTCGAACTCGAAGTTGATGGAGCGGCGGACGTCGAGCAGTATGTTCGCCAGAGATTCGGCGACGCGCTCGGTGAAGTGGTGGCATCGAAAACTTGTTTGTATACGAACACACCAGATCAACATTTTGTCATCGACAAAATACCGGGACACGAGAACATAATTCTCTCGTCACCTTGTTCTGGACACGGTTTCAAATTCGCCATCGTGATCGGAAAAATGGCAGCCGAACTAGCAACTGAAGGACGGAGCAGCCGTTCGTTATCGCTGTTCGAAATTTCCAGATTGATGGCTGCTCAATCCTGATTTTTGATCAGTGCGTTCAAGAGTCCATCGTAAAGCAAAACGTTTGCTTCCAAAACGCCTTTCAGCCCATGTTCTACCGCTTTGGCAGCATTGTGCTTGTCGATGAAGTATTCGGCCAGCTGAATCGATTCGTCAGTGTGTTCTGCTTCCACTGTCACATGGTCGAACCAGATGTGGTGCTCAAGTTTGAATTGACCAAAAGCAACCTGCAACGCCTTGAACTCTTCCAACGCTAAAATTTCAGTGGCTGTAATGGCGCCGGCAGAAACCGCGGCTCTCATGAAACCAGCTGATGAAGAGGGTTTGGCGTCGTAGTATTTTGTCGCTGTCTGGATGAATTTCCGTGTGCCAACTTCTATTTTTGCAGCCTTGAAGGCATCATCGGTGACACCAGCTCGCAGGGCCAGATCTTTCAACTGCCACTGATGCGCTTTACTGTAATCACCGTTGCCATATTCGTTGCGAACATTTTCGAGAATGAAACCAACCGCAGGCTCGGGCATCAGTGTAACGGCTTTCAAAAGCAGTCGTCGCAGCACAGATGCATGCGCATCGTAGTTGCGCAGAAACGCCGCAACTTGACGAACTTGCAGTTTTTGGCTGCGCAGATAATCAAACAGTGGATGGTGTGCACACGAATGTGCAAGGGCCAGTTGTTTGATTCGATCTCCGCTTCTTACGCTGACTAATGCGCTCACACGTGACCCACAGGTTCAGCTATTTGTGTTTTTTTTTCCGACTCGGCTTCTTCGGCCTCGATCAGCCATTGTGCTTCAAGCGCTGCCATACAGCCAGAACCGGCTGCTGTCACCGCCTGACGATAGACCTCATCTTGCACGTCTCCGGCAGCGAACACGCCTTTGATTCTTGTCTTCACGCCGTCAGTTTTTATATATCCAGCTTCAGACAGTTCGAGCTCGCCATTTTTGAAAAGGTCTGTGTTTGGTTTGTGTCCGATGGCGATGAAAACGCCGTCTGCTGGTAGGTCTTTCTTTTCGCCTGTTTTCAGATTCTCGACTGTGATACCAGTCACTTCGCCTTTCGAAACGTCTTTCACGTCAATCAATGCAGAGTCGAGAATGTATTTGATTTTTGGATTGTTTTTGACACGGTCGATCATAATTGCCGACGCTCTGAACGTGTCGCGGCGATGGATGATAGTGACGCTGGTAGCAAATCTCGTTAAGAAATGAGCTTCTTCAAGAGCCGTGTCACCGCCACCGACTACGAAAACTTCTTTGTCGCGGAAGAAGAAACCGTCGCAAGTGGCGCAGGCCGAGACGCCGTGCCCCATGAGCTTACTTTCTGATTCCAATCCCAAAAGTTTGGCTGACGCACCTGTGCAGATAAGCAACGTATCAGTAATGATTTCTTCGCCGCTTGTGCGAATGGTGAACGGTCGCTTCGTCAAATCAACCGACTCTGCGTTGTCGTAGATAAACTGAGTGCCGAATCTTTCGGCTTGCTTGTGCATCTCTTCCATCAGCTCTGGACCCTGAATGCCGTCTGGAAAGCCTGGGAAATTCTCTACTTCGGTGGTGATAGTTAGCTGTCCACCGGCCTGCAGCCCCTGAACGACTAGTGGTTCCAGGTTGGCTCGAGCCGCGTAGATAGCAGCAGTAAGACCCGCCGAACCCGAACCGAGGATGGTTAGCTTCTTTCTAATAGTCATCTGTTACTTCCCTGGCACTTTTCGCATTTTGCCGACTTTGGCTTAATGTCTACATTTTATGGCGCTAACACTGATATTTCCGCCAGTTTCAGGATTAGTTATAATTTCAATTGGATTTTAATTTTTCGCCGATCGATGAAATCATTGGTCTCAGCCCGTATGGAAGAGTTTCGCGAAACTGTGTGAAGGCATCTAACAGTTTTTCTCGTTCTTCATTTGACTTGCTAAGAGATTCGTTGGCAAGCGGACTCCCCGTTGCTGCAAGCAAAACTTCCACACGGTGCAAATCGTTCAATTTGCCCAGGATTTGTTGAGCTCTTACGAGTTGCAGATTGGTCAGCCCGTAGAATTCAACCAGCAGATATCGCCATGCTTTGATGCCAAGCCTCAAAGCATGGAGTTCTTCAGGCGTTTGTGCAGCGCTTGCCAGCTTGCGCGCGATTTCTTCTTGCGCTTTCACGAAAGGTTCAAGGTGGTTGTAGGCCGAATCGGCGCCACTATTGCCGTTTGATTCAAAATCGTGGCGAAGTTTTTCGGGACGCTTGAGGAGGAATGTACTCAAACGCTTGAGCAGTTTGTCTACTTCTAGATTTTTCAGTTCTTTTTTTGTTTTGCGAGCGATGGATTTACGTTCGTTCAGCCATTTTTCAATGATTTCCTGCGGAGCGTTGAGCGATTCTGCTATTTCTATGTTGACGTCGCAATCTCGCAGAGTGCCCAAAAGGTGTCTGATCTTCTTCAATTCTTTACCGACTTGCTTGCCATATTTTTTTGTCGACCAGCCATCGGCTTCCAGAACGTTCCAGATGCAATCCCAGCGTCTCAAAACAACACGTGCTTCGTGCACTCTTTCTGCGCTTGGCTTCTTCGCAAGTTTGCGCAGTGTGCGACTGAGATCGTCATATATGTGGAGCGCTCTTTGCTGTTCGAACATCAACCACGGACTGCCGTCAAGATGCGGCGGAACTGTTGGTTCAGAGAGGCGTTTTTCGTTGTCGGTCGAATATGTCATCGTCGTCATTTTTTGAGACTGGTTGGCGATTAGGGGTCCAGATGTGTGAGTTCTCCGGATTACTGTAAGTTCCCGACTTCACTAGAATAATCGATGCAGACATGTCAGGTCTACTTGAGTAAGTCTTTGGAAAGTTCTTTGATTCGTTTCAAAACTAGCTCTTTGCCGCCTCGCGAATAGACAGCATGTGCTCGTTCGACAATTGACGGCATCGTCACCTTTTCGAATGCAGGTGTGTGATACGGCGCTCGGCAGAATTTTTTCAGTGGCTGTGCCGATTTCGACCAGTAAAATTCTTTTGCTAACTGGCTTGAATTGGCAGCGCATGCATTTTTGAAGGTACCGTCATCAGCCAGTTTCTCGATTGCCGCTGCCCAGCCTGAGATGTCTTCGTAGTCGATCGCGATGCCTGCCTGGCGGGCGTCTATCATCTCGGCCAGCTGGTCTCCACCAGTGGTGAGAATCGGCAATCCAGCCCAGAGGTAGTCGAGAATACGCGTGCGGAAAGAAAACCTTGTTTCGATCAAATCGTAGTGCGCTGAGACCGCCGCATCAGCCTCAAGAAGATAGTTGACGCGTTGTTCGTATGGAATCCACTGCTCTGAAAAGAACACGCTTTTATTCAGCACACCCAATTCAGCGGCTAGAGATTGTGCTTTCACAGCCATTTGCATGAGCGGCACTTTCGGGTTGGGCGATTTTATTCCCATAAAAACCAGTTTGATGTCGTCGCGTTTGTGGCTTAGTTGCGACACTGCTTTGATCACCGTAAGCGGGTCAAACCAATCCCAGACGCCGCCTCCCCAGAGAAGCACGAAGTCTTTGTCAGTAATTTGCTTAAAGTCTGTCCGTAGTCCCTTGCCACTTTTTTCCGGCATTTGCTCTGACAAACCAAAGGCTGCTACATCTATCAGTTTTCGCAAGGATGGATCAAACTTGTACATGGCTGGGTCTACGCGTCCAAGCGCGCAAAAACGTCCGATCCAATAATCGCGTTGCCGTTCCGATGCGCAGACAAAGAAATCAGCAGTGAGCATATGTTTTTCGAGAACCTGGTGCATCAGCCGATAGCTTGATGATGCCGTTGCCGGGTCGTCTTGATACTGCACGAGAAGCGAAAAAAGGTATGGGTCGTACAAATCGACAATCAGAAATTTCTCCATTCGTCCCAGGCGCGGATATTGCTTAAGCACGTTCGCTTGGATGAAGAGCACATCTGCTCGTTGGGCAATTTCCATAAGTTCGCTGCGAGATGCGCCCACGATTACGTGAAACTTATCTGATTCTGTGAGCTGAAATTTATTCTCGCCGCCGTACGGACTGAACACCGTGATGTCGAACTCGTCATGCATCTGGCGCGCCAGTTCGATCATTCGAATGGCAGGACCCGCCATGCTCTTCGAAATCGGTTCGAGTGTAATGAATAATAATTGGGCGGGAATAGAAGCCTCTCTGGCTCTGATTCTGCAAAGAGCGGGGAAGTCTGTGCTTGGAAGTAACTATTATATACGGCTCATCGAGGTGCTGACTTCGACGTTACATTAGTAGGTTGTCGAGATTTACTGAAGTACAATCTGTAAAATGTCTGTCTCTGGTTATCCGTGGGCTCTTCCGTGTCGCAATATATTCCAAATCTAGTCAGTGTTGTAATTCCGAATTGGAATGGCAAGCATTTTTTGGCTGGCTGTCTCGATTCTCTTTTGAAGCAGCAGCACAAAGATCTGGAAGTTATTGTTGTCGATAACGGATCGAAAGATGGTTCAGTTGATTTCTTGCGCGAGAATTATCCGCAAGTTAGGCTAATTACTTTCGAGGTAAATACCGGCTTCAGCCCAGCCGTTAACCATGGCATCAAAGCATCCAAGGGAGAGTTTGTCGCCCTCCTGAACAACGACACTGTCGTTGATCCTATGTGGTTGAGCGAATTAGTTCGTGCCATGCGTGAGCACCCTGAAATCGGCAGTGCCGGTTGCAAGATGCTCGCTTACGACGACCATAAGCTGTTAGACGGTGCAGGCGATGGTTATCGAAGGGGTGGACTTCCTGGTCGCATTGGGCATCGTGAGCGCGATACCGGACGCTTCGACGAGCCTCGATACATTCTGGGCGCATGCGGTGGTGCTGCCATTTATCGTCAAGAGTTGTTCACATCAATCGGTTATTTGGATGATGACTACTTTGCTTACCTTGAAGACGTCGACTTCGGATTGAGAGCGCAAAATGCTGGTTTCAAGTGCTATTACGTTCCTTCCGCTATCGTTTATCACCTCGGGTGCGGCACCACTGGTAGTGGCTACAGTGCGCTCGTTGTGCGTTTGTCATCACAAAACAACTTGAATACTATTATCAAAAACATTCCCGGCCCCTTGCTGTGGAAGTTCTTGCCGGAAATTTTGTACTGGCAGTTCTATTATCTGGCCGTTGTAACGGTGCGTGGAGCGCAAGTGATGCCGTGGCTGCAAGGTGCAATCGACGCCTGCAAGATGATGCCGAAGATGTTGAAGAAGCGCCAGGAAATATTTAGCCAACGCAAAGTTTCGCTGCGTTATCTAGAAGAGATCATCGTAGAGTCTGAGCGTGACTTGATGGCGTCAAAACGTCGCTTGAATCAACAAACTCTTGCTGCCATGTCGAGCAAAGCTCTAGAAAGAGTGGGTGCTAAATAGGGCGAACTGGGCACTGTTATTTGTGCACCAGGCTAAGGAATGCGCATCCGGCTAGGTCTATTTGGAAATCATTTCCAAACTCAACCGATAACGGTTCAGTTTGAGTAAAAATTTATGCGAATGGTTCTCAACTTGGATGACGCTTACCGCGAAGCTTTGCATTACTTTACTTACCAGATCTGCACTATTGGATCTCAAGCGCGTTTTAATCATTGCCCTCTGACTTTGTTTAGCAAGGTCTGAGGTGAGATCGACAACCGAATTTTGGGGTGGTTGTGTAGGTGTCTTGATTAGCTCATCGTGCCTGGGGTTTCAAATTGTTTTCAATCCTGTCTATCCCCACCCGGGGCTTAGCTAGAAGCACTTTTGCTAACCTCATACAATGGCCGCGATGAGCCTTCAGTAATTGACTTTGATGTTTGGGGTCATTATCTTTAGCGCATTCAGTGATTGAGAATAAGTCGCAATAAGCGCGCAGTTGTTTGATACTTTTCTCAAGTTCCGAATTTGGCTAGCAATAGCCCTCTAAACATCAAATTTACTTAGAAAGAGGTGAACATAATGATTCGCAAGCAAGGTCGCAAACAATCCGGTCAGAGCATGGTTGAGTATGCTCTCGGTCTGGGTTGTGTTGCGGCACTATGTATGGTGGCTCTAGGCTCTCTGGGGCACATTTCTGCAGATATGCTCGGCGCTATAGAACAAGCTATCAACTATGGCGGTCCAAAGTCTGCAGACACAACCCGTATGGTCAAGGTAAACGCTACTCCCTGGATCCTGAACTAAATTGTTTGCTAGTGCAGGCGCCGATCAATCGGCGCCCGGCGCTGGCGAAGCCGGAGATCGCTGATGAACTCGAGTCGCAAAGTAAGGGTTTCAAGACAAAAGAGAAATCAACGTGGTCAGAGCATGGTTGAGTATGCTCTCGGTCTAGGTTGTGTCTCGGCACTATGCATGGTGGCACTTGGTTCACTGGGATTCATATGTGGCGACATGATCTACAACGTTCAGAACGCCATTAATTACGGCGGTAACACAGCGCCGCAGCCTGGTCGAATGATCAACCCCAACGCCACTCCCTGGGTAATCGAATAAAAGTCTGACCGGCAGATGGGATTTAGAGAATCGAGTAAATACGACAAGAAAGTAATGCAAAGAGCGCGTCTAAATAGAAGGTCCGAGTCTGGTCAAGCAATGATTGAATTTGCTTTGTGCGTACCGCTTCTCATGCTCTTCATTTTCGGAATCATTTACTTTGGTCGCACATTTTATACCAAGCAAATAATCACGATGTCGGTGCAAGAAGGTGCGCGAATGGCTTGCCGCATGCCCGATCTGTCTAACGGTGTCAGTCGTGATTATGTGCGTGGTTTCACAACTACTGGGCAAGCTCTTAATTCCAATTCACCCATTTATCAAGCGATGGCGGCCGGACATTTGCTCTCCGGACCGCAGGGTTCTTCAGGCGATCTTCCACCGGGGAGCACTGTATCGATTTTGCCCTGGGACGATGGCTCCGTCACGATGCCGGCAGGAACGGTGGGCGTAAGAATCCAGTATCCATTCGTCTTCATCGGCAGTGCTTTTCCAGGCAATCAAAGTCCTCGCGGTCAGATGAATGTGTGGATGGGACCCGGCGGACCCCCTGTGCCGTTCTTAGACACTGTTATCACTGAACAAGCTGTAGCAACACAAGAAGTTGTCTACTAAACAAGGAGATTCGAAGTGCCACCAAGTTCAACCCAAGACGTTCCTTCTTTGTTCAAAGACAGAACGCTTTCTGGGAATGCCCCTCGCAAATCGATGAGCGCAGCAGCTATCTTGATGCTGGTTTTGATGGTCGTCTTGGTCGGTGTTGGTATGACAAAAATGCTAATGAATCGAACCGTAGTGAAAGAGACTGTCACCGTGGTTGGTGCCGGCGTTGATTTGCCGGCTGGTTCGCGCATCAACTTCGGCAGCCTCCATTACTTAGAACTGCCGAAGCGCTATGCCACTCCTGAGATGTTGCTCAGTTCTGAGCAAGCTGTAGGGAAAGTGACTAAATATTTTATTCCGATGGGCGAGCCTATTTCGACAGACGAATTGTTCGCTCAAAAAAATTCGCTCTCTTCAAATCTAGAAACTCATGAGGTAGCAGTCAGTCTCAAGCTAGACGACGAAGCGATGGTTGACCACAACATTGCTTGTGGTGACAGCGTCGACGTACTCACCACAATGACGAAAGATGGCAAGCGCTTCACAAAAACTGTCTGTCAGGACGTAAGAGTATTACTGGCAAACTCTAAGGCGGCAGTGGAAAGTCGCAATCTAAAGAACAGCGACCAGAGCCGCTTGACTCTGGCGGTTACTCCCCAGCAAGCCGAACTGATTACAGAGGCGGCTGAAAGTGGAAAAATCAGACTCAATTTGCGCAGCAGGTTAAGTCGTCGCGTCAGCCATCTGGCCGGAGTTGCCGAAGAAGACTTGCTTCCTACAAGCGCTCTGACGCCGAAGAAAGTTCCGCAAATGCAAGCGCCAGCACTTGCTGGTAACTTCGTTCCGGCTCCTCCTCCGGCTCCAACCTTCGCTGTGCCGGATCTGCCTGCTGCACCGGCAGCGGTGCGCGCACCACTTGAGTGGGTCGTCGAAGTCTTTTCAGGCAGCCACAAAGAGAATTACTCTGTACCTTTGAGCACAAAGTAAGAAGGCAAAGTGATGCGACCGACAGCCAGAAGCATACGAAGACAACGAGGTGCAATATTGCCCTTCGTTGTTTTCACGCTGCTCGTCTCAATGGCGTTTCTTGGGTTGGCTGTCGATGTGATGAGAACTATTCATGCCGCTTCTGCGATTCAATATGCTTCGCAAGCTTCCGCACTCTATTCGTATCAGTACGCATTCAATCCGAACGGCACGCTCAAGTCTGGTCGCTTCGAAAACAATGTTTTGCAAGAGTTGCAAGTGGCCGGTGGGTCTAACGGAGTTGCCTGGAATCAGGCTCCATCTGGACCGAACGGACCTACGACTCAGTCGCCCGTGGAGTTCGATGCCAGTGACGTCTCCGTAGTGCAAAATGCAAATGATGCTGGAGACTACTTTTTGCAAGTGCGTGCCCGCCGTGACGGCACAAACGGACTGACGATGTATTTCTTGCCGGCGATTTTTGCGCTCAACAGTATTCTCGGTCTGCCTTCTCCTCCCAATCTGCGCCAGGCAAATCCATTTCGTACGACAGAAGTGATTGTTCAACCCGCTACTCGTATTGGTGCCGGATTGTCTAGGAATATGTCGCCAATACAAGCAGATTCTCGACAGATAGGCGTTGCCACCTTCCCTCTCGCCATCAGCAACAAGCAGTTCGCGATTGCCTCCCAGCCTGGTCAACCATTGAGTTCGTATACGATAGATCTCGTCAGCTCGAAAGCTCCAGGCGTTGCCGCCGCTGACCACATCCAGGGCGCTTTTGTAAACGTCTATGGCACTGGTGGATTGCAATATTACGGCGCTGGTCAGGGGGACGTTGCACTCAATCAACTTTATGGCACGCTCAGTTATTTTTCCAATGCTAACGCTGCCAATGCTCTCCCTCCTGCGGTTGTAGAGCGAGGCAGCAAAGTTTCAGCTTTCGATCCCAGTGATCCCATCTATCAGCAGCAAGCGCAAACATTACTGACACCGCGCCTGAAAACAGTTCCAATCGGTTCTGCTGCCTTTTATATTTTGCCTGTTATCAGTGACAACCCAAGTTTTGGTGGCGCCGTCAACAAAGTCGTCGGTTTTGCTCGCATGGCTTTGACTGAGGTCAGAGTTGACGGCAATGGCGTGGTGAATTCATTTAGGTGCACTATCGGCGAATCTTATCCTATGGCGAACGCCAGCATCGGCACCGCGCTGGCGTCAGTGCCTTCAGTTAGTGGCACTCCGATACCTGCGTTGCAGGCTGGCGAGCAGGAATTCGCACCAAGAAGTTTTGATGGAGCATCTAATTCGATCGCGGCGAGACCACGTGGTGTCGTCATGGCTCCTGCCTTATCTCCAAGATCAATTGTCGGGGGTCCGTTATGAACATTGGCAGTCCTTTGCTTCGTGAAACCGTGAGTAAGAAGGCTCCTGGATTGAACTTGCACGACCTTGTAATCGCGGTTTTGGGCAGCAAAGGTGGCGTCGGTTCGACAACGCTGGCAATCAATCTTGCTGCCGCTCTTGGCGAAAGAATCACCAACGATGCCATCACTTTTGTAGACGCCAATTTGCAGCAGCCAGATGCAGCGCTGGTGCTTGCTTGCGAACCGCAGCACTCTGTTGTGGAGCTATTTAAAAGAGCTGATTCATTGGAAGATCAAATCATCGAGGCTTGCCGCTGTCGCTTAAGTTGTACAGAGACTTTGAAGCTGGTCACCCCGCCGCTGGATGGTAGTGCTGCTTCGCAAAACAACCTCTCTGAGTTAGTGAAGATTATTCCTTCAGTCGGCAGTATGTCCAATGGAATTGTCATCGATTTGCCGAAAAATTTGGATCGATATCTAGTTTCGATGCTCGACTTGGCGAGCGTGATTGTTCTTGTTCTCGAGCCGAATCTTGCATCCATCGCCGCGACAAAGCGCTGGCTGGCAGCCTTTGACGACCTTGGCTATGCCCGAGAAAGAATTCTTCTTGCTGCGAATCGTCTTGGTGGCAAATTCAAATTTGTCGAAGAAAAGTTGTTCAATAGTTTTCCGGGCTATGAGATTGCTAGTGTTCCTAACGCTTACTCAGTCAGTGAGTCTTGTGCAATTGCTGGTGCCCCGATCGTAGTTAAGTATCCGAAGGACAGCTACGCGAAAGCGATGCGACTCGTGGCAGCGCGCGTCGTAGACCGGCTTTGAAGGAGGCAATAAGATCATGATCAATTGTTTTTGTAGTGGAGTTTGTTAGATGTCGAAACTGAGAGAGCTACTTTTTAGAGAACCAGAGCCATCTGACAGCGGTATCAAATCTGATAGCAGTAGCGCGACGGGGACTCTTGCAAAAGAGAGTGTGCAGCCGGTTAAGTCGTCTGCCAGAGAGCAGCAGGCAACGACTAATCTTTCCCTTCGAGGAGCGGTTGTAGCGGCGAAGAAGGGGCAGCAATCTTCGGTTTCGGACGCAGCACATGTTTACCAGCAGCTCAAGACGAAAATTCACAACCGCCTGATTGAGAATCTCGATGTGAACGCCTTGATGCAGCTGAACGGCAATGATGCTCTGGAAGCTTCAATTGAAAGAACTGTGCATATCTTGCTTGATGAAGAGCGTCTGCCGCTTTCAAACAGAGAAAGAGAGAACATCGTGCGCGATGTTTTGTACGAGACTTTGGGTCTTGGACCTCTGGAACCATTGCTGTCTGACCCTGATGTTAATGACATTCTTGTCAACGGTGCACAGAGTGTTTGGATCGATCAAAATGGCAAATTGAAACAGACAGACATTCATTTTAAAGATGACAACCACCTCTTGCACGTAATCAATAGAATCGTTTCGCGCGTTGGACGACGTGTGGACGAATCCTCTCCGATTGTGGATGCGCGCCTGCCGGACGGCTCTCGTGTCAACGCCATTATCTCTCCTCTATCAATTGATGGACCTGTCCTATCGATTCGCAGATTTAGGCCAAATCCATTTCAGCTACAAGATTTGATCGATAAAAAAACGCTCTCTGCCAACATGGCTGAATTCTTGCAAAAGGCTGTGAAAGCGCGCCTGAACATCTTAGTTTCAGGCGGCACTTCAGCTGGCAAAACCACACTTTTGAATGTGCTGTCGATTCATATTTCTGATGAGGAACGCATTGTCACTATCGAAGATACGGCTGAATTGCGACTGCAGCAGCGCCATGTAATTCGTCTGGAGTCGCGACCGGCAAATATCGAAGGGCAAGGTTCAGTCTCTCAGCGAGAACTCGTGAAGAATGCCTTGCGTATGCGTCCAGATCGAATCATCGTCGGTGAAGTTCGTGGTCCTGAAGCTCTGGATATGTTGCAGGCGATGAATACCGGACACGAAGGGTCATTGACCACGGTGCACGCAAATTCTGCCCGTGATGCGCTCAGTCGATTGGAGACACTTGTTTTGCTGGGCGGGGTGGAGCTGTCGCAACGAAGCATTCGAGAGCAAATCGGTTCAGCATTTGACCTTGTCGTTCAAATTAAGCGTTTGATGGATGGCACTCGTCGCGTGGTGAGCATCACTGAAGTGACAGGCGTTCAGGAAGGCGTAATTAGTTTGCAAGACATTTTCGAATTCCAACAAAACGGTTTGGACTCAGACGGCAAGGTGCTGGGAGAGCACATCTCGTGCGGCATCAGACCACTGGTCGAGCATAAATTTACGGAAGCAGGAATCGAATTATCGAGCCAACTCTTTGCACCGAAGAAGGCTGAGGAGACTGCCGAGTGAATGAAATTCAAATAGTCGGGATAGTATTTTTTGCAACTGCGATTCTTGGTTATCTTCTGATCAAACAGTTGCAAGTGCGCCAACAGAAACGGATGTTGGCTGAACGCCTGTCTGGATTTCTGGAACCAGAGGCAGCCACTGAGAGCGTGGCAAAAACTCTGCTCAAGACGAACGTTGCTTTTGGCGACAGTTTACTTTCTTCTTTTGGTAACTTCTCGCTAGCCAAAAAGATTGAAAATCTGATCGTTCAATCGGGTGTGCGAATTTCTGCCGCGTCATTCATATTTGCTTCTGGTTTGTTGTTATTTGTTCCTGTCTCGCTCGCCATGGTGTTTCAGTTCGACCCGCTGATAGCTGGTCTGGTCGGTCTGGTACTGTCTATGGTGCCTTTGATTTTCGTTCTAGCAAAGCGTGCCGCTTTGCGAAAGAAATTTACCGAGCAGTTGCCGGACGCAATCGATCTGATGATTTCCGTTTTACGCAGCGGGCACAGTATTCCACAAGCAGTTAAAACAGTCAGTGAAGAGCTACCTGCGCCGTGTGGCGTTGAGTTTGCACAGGTTATGCAGCGCATGAATCTTGGTCAGCCACTTTCTGAGGCGCTTGTTTATACATGCGATAAATTTCGCTCTTTTGAGTTAGACCTGATGCGAAGAGCAATTGCCATTCAAGCAGAAGTTGGTGGAAGCCTGGCAGAGTTATTGGACAAGACAAACATCACATTGCGCCAGCGACTTAAACTAGTTCGTCAGGTGACTGTATTGACCGCTCAAAGCCGTCTAACTGCCATCGTTGTCGGCTTACTACCGATATTTATGGCGATCGGAATGCAGACGATCAATCCTGGATATCTGCAACCGCTCGTTGACACAAATTTCGGAAGAACGTTGTTGATTGTGGCAATTGTTTTGCAGGTGGTTGGAATTATTGTGATGAAGAAGATGTCTACGGTGAAGGTGTAATCATGTCAGCGTCAATGCTCTGGGAATATCCGGAATTTTTTCTTGCCGCGTTAGCTGGTGCGATATTTTTCTTCCTCAATAAAACAGCAACTGGAGCCAGGCTTTACCTCCCCACTTTCCTTACAGAGCCAGCAGTGACCGTAGTCTCCGCCATGCCCGCTGTCTATGTGACGTGGTTGATGCGCTCTCAGAATTGGTCTGGATGGCGGTCGAACACGGCCTTCGGTGTGCTCTCATCGATCAAGATTTACATCCCAATTTTGTTACTGAGTTTACTCACTTTTGTTGAGCCTTTGATAGTTGTTCCGTTAGCGCTGGTTTCATTTTTCGGGCCCGACATCGTCATCGCTGTCAATGCCAAACGCCGTCAGCAGCAAATCATAGAGTCATTGCCGCAAGCACTCGATTTGATGGTCCTGTGCGTTGACGCCGGACTTGGACTTGATGCTACTTTGCAAAGAATTGCGGCCGAAAAGTCGATTGTGGCAGTTGCTTTGAATGAAGAGCTGCAGACGTTAGGACGTGACGTGCTACTTGGCATGGAGCGTGAGAGAGCCTATCAAGAACTCTTTCGCAGAACTGGCGTGGATGAGCTGAAAGCTCTTAGCTCTTCCCTCAATCAATCCGCCAAACTTGGATTGAGCATTGCCAAGGTGCTGCGCACGCAAGCCGATTTTCTGAGAATGAAGTTGAGTCAGAAAGCTGAGGAGAAAGCAGCTAAATTACCTATCCTCATGGCATTTCCTCTATGGTTTTGCGTGATGCCCGCCTTGATGGTAGTATTGCTCGCTCCCTCACTGATCACGTTTTTCGAAAATGCACCTTCTACCTTTGGTCGCAGTTTAGTCAAATAGAAAAAGTGCATCACCGATCTGCCGGGTGTATTTTATCGGGCTGTCGGATGGCTACGGCGATCTGTATCCTTACGAGTAGCACGTACAGTGCCGCCTTCCAGTGGGATTTTTCTGAAAGTGGCGTACAAGCAGATGTCGTAAACCGTTTTGCAAACTCCAGCGATTACAAAAGGCGCTCCCGACACAGCGCTTGCGGTCACCCAGCCGGAGAGTAGCGGTGACAAGCCTTGTGCGATCGCTCGACTGGCGGTCGTCAGTCCGGCGACTGCGGGGCGGTCGTCTGGATGAACAAGCAGCATTGTGTACGCTTGTCGTGCTGGTATGTCCATGGATGAAAAGAAACTGCGGCTGAGAAGAAGTGCGGCGGCGAGCTGTGCGGTTGGCATGAACGGCACGAAACAAAGCGCTATGCTGCACGGTAGGTGTGTGTAAACCATTGTCTTGAGCAAGCCTATTCTGTTGGCGATGAACGGCGCTGCCAGGAAAGATCCAGCTGCAAGAATGTTTGCCAGGCAGAAGATGACACCTGTGAAGTCTGCGCCGACGTGGTATCGCATGTAGAACCAGTAAGCGATCAATGATTGAACGACGAAGCCGCCGCCAAAGGCATCTAGTCCTTGCAAAAGTACCAGCGCTCCCGCATTCTTTTTAGCCAAGACCGCTCCGAAGTCTACTTTTGCAGTACTCGCCGGTTTGTATGTAGCTTTGTGCTGCAAAAGATTCTTTGGTAGCATGGCATAGAGTGATGCCATAGCGATCCCGCTGGCGATGTAGAGCATGAAGATGATTTGGTAAGCCGACTCGTGATTGAATGCTTGAAACTGCGCAAAGCAAATTCCTGCCAGCAGTGATCCGAGCGCGGCACCGGCAAATCCGGTCAAGTTGTACCAGGAAAAGGCGCTGGTCAAGCGTTCTGATGACACATCACGCGCGATGATAGATTGCTCAACGGCGGCGAAGGGCCCGCCTTCGAAGCCGGCAGGACTGAAGATTCCGCATACCGCCGCCAGTGCGATCAACCACGGCTGTGTTGCCAGGCACAGGCACGCTGCCGATACGATCATGAGCAGGCTCGACCAGAAAAGCACTTTCTGCATGCCTAATTGATTGGCATAAAGCGACACCACAGTTGTGAAAATTGCGTCTTCAATCAATGTTGCAGAAAAAATGGCGCCTACTTCTAGTGAAGAAAAGTTATGTTTGGCCAGAAACAACGCCAAGATTACTGAAACGCTGCCGAATCCAAAAGTTCGCAGACCTTTAGCGAGGCAGACTAGCAGCAGTTCTCGGTCGGAGTGATTGATTCTCATTTGGTAAGGCAAAGTGTCGGGGAATTCAATGCCACTGATTCAGATATAGAATAGAAATCGGTCAGCGTTTGCAGCGTTTGTTCGACAGATTTAGTTCTCGTAAACGTCTCAGCGATTTGGTCGCTTGGTAGACGCTGCGTTTTAAGTCTGTTCCAAAATTCGTCAAGACTGTCTCTTCTGAAGTTGAACTGCCGGGCAATGCGTTCTGCACTCTCCAGAACTAGGGCTGCCGTGTCGCGTACTTGTGCACTTTCCAATCCTGATAGAGCTAATGTTTCCAGCGTTGATACTCTGGATCGATCTGATGCGACACCTTCCAACCTGTCATCGAGAAGCAATGCTAATCCGATCAAAAACATGGCCTGATAATCGTCCAAACATCTGCTCATTTCGAAGCCTTTGAATTCGAAGCGAAGGCTTGGTTTTTCGTGTACGTAAAATATAGGAGCCCATTTACTGCGTTCGAAAGTACGCACCGACTTGCCGATTTGACCATCGACAACCCAGAGTTGGCTATCGCGCAGGGGCGACGCAAAAGTTAGTGCTATCGCCGCTGGTGCGTAGTGATTTACGCGTGCATTGATGCGCTCGATATTTACTTTTTCTTCCAGGTGTTTGGGCAAGCTGATGTTGATGTCTGGTCCATATGTCGTGGTCGCGGTGAGCGCCCATTGCCAATAATCGTGGCGTTCATAATTGGGCGGCGCGACGATTCTTGGCTCTGTTGGATGATATGAGAGCATGGCGGCAGTCATGTGCTCTTCCATCAACTTACTCTTCATTCTTCCATACAGATCTTGCACAGACTCGGTGCTGGTTTCGAAAGAATTTGTTAGCGGGGTGCGAATTTCTATTCCTTTAGGTAGCAAATCAATCGGCTTCATGCCTGCACTGGTAAGCGTATAGCCTTCGATCAAATAAGGCGTGATGTGATTGTGCAGCGGCTTTTTATTAAAACCTTCGCGCGAACAGTCAGCCGTCGGAATAGCATCGACTAAGTTCAATAAAGCCTGGAAATCCAGAGAGTTATAGCCCAGAGGCTTGAAGGATTGGCTTTCGACGAGCAGAAATTCCACTTCGATACCGAATCCAAAGTCATCATTTTGCATAAAGGAACACCATCGGCGTCTAAAGCAGTGCCGCGGAACCCAGACGCTTGTGGGCTCAACGCTGTTTGTCGCTGCTTTCAGAATCGCTCTTAACTACTTCAATAGTTTATTATAACCAGTTTAAATATCAACACTTGGCAACGCTTAAATGCCTCGAATTAAGCTTATCTATGCAATTCTCAAGATATAGGCTGCATGCACCATATGTAGTGGCAGTTGCATGAGTTCGTCGACAGCGCGACATCCATGCACAACATCTATTACATGCAGCACAACATTGATGTGGAAACTGATCCCTGTACTCCAGTGCAAACAGCTGTTAGTAGCGAGGCTATACCAAATCCTACACATCTGACAGTGCCAGAGCCCTGGGAACACAGCATTTTTCGGATTATTTGGCGCGTCTGTCTAATTTTCCCAAATAAGCCGTTATTCCAACATAAGCAACACGGTGGATGTGATGAACAAGCGCACAATTCAGCAATTTAGTCAGGGGATGCTAGTCGTCGGTTTTGTCACCTGCGGGTTCAACCACTCAGCCTATGCCCATGGACATCGAACAGCCATCGCAGGCGTTACCGAAGAGACCGCCAATTATGAAGAGACTGCTCCCACTGCCGAGCAGATGCGTAAATGGAACGCTCCTATCAAAGGTTTTCACCCTATCAAACGTTTGTTGCGACCAGTTTGGAAGCTAAGACGCAACGCTATAGAAATCGAGAAAAAATTGGAACAGATCGAAGTGCCCGTCACCAAGCTGCAGCCTTCGTTAATCAGCATTGACGAGAAGATCGGTGATGTGAATGGCAATATGACTGAGATCCAGGACAAGCTTTCTGGATTGAACGGCAGCATTCCTGTTTTGAACAACAACATTGCTGTATTCCAGGGACATGTCGATGAACTTGGACGTGATGTTCGCAGCGCTGCCAGTATCAAAAAAGAGCTGCGCGATGTAGTGCAGATGCGTCAGGAAATGCGTCAACTTGATGCGCAAATCGCCGGACTGAAGAAACCCTTGCAACAGATCAATAAACCGGTGAACGAAATTTCTGCTCCGTTGGTCTCGATGAACAGCGAATTGAGCGGTTTGAATGGAAACGTTGCGACTACGAGTGCTCAACTTAACCAAGTGCTGTCACAGGTCGGCGCGATGAGAGCGGAAATGAAAGAGATGAAGCTGGCCATGCAAGAGCTAAAGCAGCCTGTCAACTCGATTTCTTCGCCAGTAATTGCAGTACACAACGATCTTAAAGAGTTGAGTGATGTGCTCATGCTCGCCCTAAGAACGATAATGCTCACGGCAATTGCTGCAATCGCTGCGACGTTGGTTCTTATAATTAGATTCAAAGAAAGCTTGGTAAAATTGGCGGCGCGCTTATCATTCAGCATTTGAGCTGTGCCTCGGACAAATTAGTCTAGGCTGCGAGTTGATTGTCTATCCATTGAACTAATGAGCTATGCATTGAACCAATTGCTCTATAATTGTGCCGAAGACACAATCGTCGAAATGGAATTCGGTAATGAAGATCTCTATCGTCAAAGAAAGTCCCGTTCCTATTCGGGATCAACTGATTGAACAAATCGCTTTGCAGATCGCTTCAGGTACTCTCAAGGGGAAAGAAAAGCTGCCCAGCATTCGTGCTCTTGCAGATCGCTTAGGCATTCATTACAGCACAGTTACTGCCGCGTACAACCATCTGGCTGATGTTGGATTGCTTGACGTCAGGCAGGGAAGTGGTGTTCGGGTTGCTGGGAAGGCGCCGGAACGAAGCGACGAAAAAGTTGATTTAGGGCAACTGTTTCGAGATTTTTTGGCGCGCATCTCGGAATCAGGATATTCGCGTGATGACTTAAATAAGTGTGTGGAAAAGATATCGAAAAGAGCGCCTGTCAAACGGATATTGGCTGTAGACAGAAACAAAGACTTTCACGCTATTTTGTTGAAAGAACTGAAGCCGCATTTTTCTATACCGGTAGAGACCTGCACCGTTGAAGAAGTGTTGGCCAATCCTGCTTCGATGGAAGATTCGTTAGTCGTTACCAGTCTCTACCATCTCTTTTCTTTCCAGGATAAAGTGCCTGATCCAACACGCCTGGTGGCTTGCAATATCGAGCCGGGACGGGCTGAATTAGATTCGATCAACGATCTGAAGAGCGGCAGCCTGGTATTGCTTGTCTCAGGTTCTCAGACTATGTTGAATATGGCGACAAAATTACTTGCCGCTACCCGTGGTGAAGAAGTTGCCGTGCGATCTGTGCTTACTTCAGATCAAAAGGAACTTTCGTACATGCTCAAGCATTCAGACTTGATTATCTGTGACACAACGGCGGAGTCAGAAGTCGTGCCTAATGCCGGTAAAACTAAAGTCGTTGTCTTCAGACTTTACGCAAACAGTACCATCGATTTGATCAAAGAGCGCCTGGCTAAGTGGGGCTAATTAGTTAGCCGAGCCAACGGTTTCAACTGCCAACATCGGATCTTTGCCGGCCCAACCTTTGTTCCACAGAACTGGGGTCTGTAGTTCAGCGCGGTCTCGCAGCACTTCCGATTCGACCAATACTTTCAATTGATTGTACGCTTCAATCACAGTTGTTTTGTCTTTGTTGCTTCGTAGTGCTTCCATCAGTCTTCTTGTGAAAACACTGTTCTCGTACTTTGCGGATTCCCATGAGACTTGCTCGGCAAGACTCGAGCAGATGATCATTTGTCCGCTGCCGATGTTGAGTGTGCGGGGATCCAGTCCCGCTGCGCGTGTGAGAGACTTGGAGCCTTGACCCGCCGCTCCGCTGTGGCAGACGTCTAATATCAAAACCACTCGATCTGAATGCACTTGCTCTTTCACCATTTTGGTCAACCATTGCATTGGAATGCCTGTCGCTAACAAGCTGTTTTTATTAGTGTCGTGCGCGACGAGAAAATTGACCCCACCAGCATCGTCCTGAGAACGGCTGCCATGACTGGATACATACACGACAACCATGTCGTCAGGTTTGACGTGAGTGGCTAGCCATTTGTCGCCCATCAATCCAATGATGTTTTCGCGAGTGGCATTTTCGTCCGTTAAAAGTTTGACGTGATCGGCTTTGAAGTGTTCGGTGTTGATCAGGAAGTTTTTGAAATCAGTTGCGTCCTTAGCCGCATATTTCAAATTGATGGATGAATCCTTGAAGTTGCTGACGCCGACCACCAGAGCCCATTTACCTGTCACCGGACGGTCGCTTCCCGAGGGCAGTGGGAGCGGCGCTTCCATAGCTACAGCGTTACCACCAGGCAAGACATTCTTGATCTCTGCCGCTCGCTTCAGGAGTGGCTCGGCTTGCGTCGCCTGACCCTGGACCGCATAGGCATTGGCTAGCGACATCAAATCACCAGCTATCTGCGGAGCTTTTTCTCCGTACAACTTTTCGTCGATTGCGAGAGCTTGTTGAAAGTATTTTTGCGCTTCGACATATTTGTTTTGCTTGACTGAAAGTTCGCCCAGATTGCTAGCACTACGGGCGGTGACAGCGTTGTTCTCTCCGAGCACCCGTTGCGATAACTCAAGTGCTTCCTTAAAGAGGGGTTCAGCTTCTGCAAATTTCCCATCTCTCAGATATAAGTCGCCGAGAGCATTGGCAGCGGCAGCCCGTTCTGGGTGGTCTGGACCGGCCATGGTGTTGATAATTCGCTGCGACGATTTAAGTAGGTTCTCAGCTTCTTTGAAGTTGGCCTGTTCCTCTTGCACCAGTGCAAGGTCTCGCATCGTGACGGCGCAGTCGATATTATCTTGACCAAATATTTTTTGTTGGGAAGAAAGCGCCTCCTGCAGCAATGAGCTGGCGTCGGAATATCTTCCATCTTGTCTATAGATGTTGCCGAGGCAGTTTTTGGCTTTGGCCACGAAGAGATTGTTGTCGTCTTTACCGAAGGCGGTTTCAGCGGTTTTCAGAGCATCAGTCGCCAGTTCGCGTGCCTCTGAGTATTTGCCTTGTTCAGCCAGAATTCTCGCTAACTTTACTTTTGATTCTGAAATGTTTGGATGGTCTGCGGGCAGAGAATCCACTCGTAATTTCAAACACGTTCTGCTGACTTTCTCAGCATCTGCATAGCGACTTTGTTGGCGAAGACCTTCTGCCATGTCGACGAGGATGACTGTGTAGTAGAAATGCTTTTCACCATATTCTTTCGTGCAAACTTCGATTGCTTTTGCGTAGTGCTGACCGGCAGTTTTGTAATCACCTTTTTGTTGCGCATAAACAGCTTGATTGAACTCTGAATATGGAAGAGCGATGGCATCTTTATCATATTTTGCATCTTTCATCGCTTTGTTCATGTAGACGAGTTCTTCGTCGCTTTTGCCCCACAAAAAGTAGAGATAGGCGAGATGGTTCACAGCGAAAGGATTTTTCCTATTTGACGCTTCGTTTTGTTTCCACAAGCCTTCAGCCTCTGCAAATCTGCCCTGATCTCTGTACATCAGGGCCATAGAGTTGAAAATTATGGCCGAGAGATAGTTTTGTTTTGGCGGAATGGCATCGCAGGTTCTCAGTGCTGATTTGAAACACTTCTCAGCTTCTTGAAATTGCCCCAGCGCTCGCAGCGTTTCTCCTTTCGCTTCTTCTAACGATGCCACCTGAAGCGGCGTGAATTTTATGCCTTCAGTCGCTTCTTTGCTTTTGTTGAATATGCGCAGTGCGTCTTGGTAGTTGCCTTTTTTGTACGCCTCGATTCCAGATTCGTAAAGCGAGATTGCCAGACTCCGTTGCGCGAAAGACGGTGTGGCATTTAATAGCGCACAGTACATAACTGCCAGCGCGAAACCTTTGACTTTATGATTCATCGATGCTCCCGGATCTTTGTTTGGTACGGCAATCCGGACATTATAGACAAAATTTTGGTACGGAGTTGCGCACATGCAAAATGACGCGCGTGTCTGCTTGTTATGCAGATTCGGCGTGTTATGCAAATCTGGCCCGTTAGGCAGATCTGGCCCGTTCAATTAATCATAATAATGGTAACGCTAAGGCATTGAGCTATTTGCAACTGTCCGTTGAGCCTCTATGCTTAGGTGTGCCCAGATTTTGAAAAAGAGAGACATGGTAGTCGAGGTCGAAAGCGCTCGTACAGCTTCGCTGGAAAGTAGTGCGTCAGTCAGTTCAGAGGCGGAGAAAGAAAAGGAAGCCGCAAAGGCTAAGCGGCTTCGTCTGCTTCTTGCATGCTCTTACGTTTTCTGCTGTCTGGTCTGGAGCACCACTTATTGGGTAGTTCGACAAACGGTTCTTCCAACAGCGGGTGTGGCGCCGTATTACACGGCAACCATGCGATTTCTTATCGCCGTCTGTATTTTCATTCCTGTGTGGCTCATATTCGCTCGTAAAGACAGACTTCCGACGATGCGCGAGTCTCTTCTCATTGGTGCGTCAGGTGTACTGAACGCTCTAAACCAGATTTGCGTCTACAGTTCTGAGCAAGAAATTTCTGGCGGACTGGCTGCGGTGTTAGCCGCAACTACACCGCTGATGGTGGCGTTAATTGCCATGGCTACACGCACTGAAAAAGTTTCGAATCGCACTATTATCGGTTTTGTCGCGTGCTTCATCGGGGTTTCACTGGTCTGTCATGACCGCATGCAGGTCTCTGCCGCGCAGGCTTTTGCGGCGGCGCTCATGCTTGCTTCATCGTTTTTCAATGCCTGTGCAAACGTGACGTTGAAGCGTTCCAGCACCGCCTTGAACCCAATAATTTCTGCGACGATTTTTCTATTCGTCAGTGCGTTGCCAATTTGGATAGCCAGTATTTGCCGAGGTGAGCCTCAGTTTCAACCGATTCCTTTTCAGCCGTTCATGGGAATTATCTACCTTGCGGTCATGAGTTCATTTGTGGCATTCGGACTGTATTTGTTCATGCTTAAACATTTGAAGTTGATGACGATTGCAACATTACCGTTCGTCATACCAGTCCTGGCACTTGTGGTGGATCTGTTTCTCGAAAAACAATTTGTGATGACGACAGAAAGTTGGATTGGCTGTTTTGTCGTGCTCGCCGGTGTTGTGTTCAGTATAGTGCGTCGCTAATTAGACGATGCTAGACTGAGTTCGTCGTTAGTTAGAGCGCGTGATCAGCTGTCAGTCGGCAACTAGATGTGAGTTACGCCCAGACCTGGCAGCTCCGTCAGTTTCAAAATGCCGTCATCGTACTTTGCACCATTGAATGGATCGTTGGAAAGCAATAGCGCGCCATCCAGATCGAGATGATCGACGAGGCTGGATAAATGCGCTGCGGCTGTGACACCAAGCGATGATTCGAGCATGCATCCGAACATTATTTGCATGCCGTGAGCACGAGCTGTCTGTATCACTTTTATTGCTTCCAGCAGTCCACCGGTTTTTGCTAGCTTTACGACAACACCGTCTATCGCGTTGGCGAAGCGGGCTACATCGTGCGAACGCGAGATGCTTTCATCTGCGTAAATTGGCAAAGGCGATCGTTCTCTGACGAATTTAAAATCATCTACGCTGGCATATTTTGAAAGCGGTTGTTCGATGAATTGAACGTTATTTTCTGCCAGAAATTCAGACATCAAAATGGCTTGTTTAGGTGTCCAGGCTCCATTTGCATCTACGCGTATGGGCAAATCTTTCGCCATCTTGCGAACGCTTCTGATGATGTCTTTATCGTAAGCCGTGCCTTGCTTCACTTTTAGAACTTTGTAGCCTGCATCGACCGCTTCTTTAGTTTTCTTCTCGATCATCTCGAGGCTGTCTATGCCGATTGTGAAATCAGTAATCGGTTGTTTTAAGCCAGAAAGTCCCAACATCTTGTATGTCGGCAAATTGGCAATTTTTCCGCAAATATCGTGCAGAGCCATTTCGATGCCAGCTTTGACGGAAGTATGACCGGCGATTGATTTGTCCATCTTTCGGCAGATTTCTGCAATAGCAAATGGGTCGTCTCCCAAAATATCCGTGGTAGACCAAGCCTTTAATAGTGCGGCCGCTGTTTCTGGACTTTCACCGTGATATTCAACCGGCGATGCTTCGCCATATCCAACAACATCTTTGTGTGTCAGAGTGATAAGGAAATTGTGCGAGTCGGCCGATGTGCCGTAAGAGATTCCAAATGGATGAAGTGTTCGCAGGTCTAACGGTTCAAAGCTAAGTGCGATTTTCTTTCCGAGACTAGTTGCTGTCACTTTTTTTCTCCTCGACTTCAGTTTTCACGATTTACTTGTAGTTGTCTTTTGCTTTTTGAATGGCGTCGACGAGTTCTACCGCTCCAAATCTGACTGGGTCGGTGCAAGGCAATCCTGTCTCTTTGCGAGCTTTGTCGACGACACCTTTTGCTTCTTCGTCTGTCAATCCGACAGTATTAATGGCGATACCGATCACTTTTGCTGGTTGAACATAGTCGACGATCGCTTCGGACATCTTAATAAGCTGATTGAGATCGGGCAGCGGGAAATCGGTGAGTTCGCAAATCCACTTTTTCGTTGCTTTGTGGCAAAGAATCATGGCCTTCGGTGCCGAGCCGTGCATGAGGGCCAGCGTCACTCCTGAGAACCCGGGGTGAGCGAGCGATCCTTGCCCTTCGACCAGGATCAAGTCATGGTCTTTTGCCGCTTCAACGACCATCTGCTCTGCTGCTCCGGCCATGAAGTCTCCGATCACTCGGTCGATTGCTATGCCAGAGCCGCCGGCAATCATGATTCCGGTTTGACCTGTAGCGATAAATTCAGCTTTGATGCCGCGTTTCTTAGCTTCCTTCCAGAGTTCTAGGGAAGTTGTCATTTTGCCGACATTGCAGTCAGTGCCTACTGTCAACACTGTGAAGGCATCGACATGTCTTGCCAACCCAGCTGCAACGGGGATGTTGTCGGGAGGACGTCGAACATCCAGGAGTAATTTCTTATTTTTATTTGCGGCTTCAACAATTTTTTCGTCGTCAGCGAGGAAGTCATGCAGACCGTTGACGACATCCAGACCATTCTCAAGCGCTGTGATGATGTCCTGGCGCCACGAATCGGGCATATGTCCACCGGTCCAGGCTGTGCCCAACAGAAGAGCATCTGGCTTGTGGTGGAGAGCGTCTTCGATGGAAGCGACAATCGGTGCTGGGCACTCGATTCCGGTTGCCGATTTGACGGAATTGCCGACTTCGGTCTTGTCAATCACCGCTGCTATTGGGTTTCGAGCGTATCGTATGACGCCTTCCGCTGTTTTAGAGTGACCCTTGCCAAATTCGCCCTGTGCGTAAATTGCCAGTCTGGCTGAAGGTTTGAGATACATTTCTTCTCCTGTGCAAAGGAATGGGGCAGCCCTGCTATTCTTTGTAACAGCCTAACTGCCTTTGGCCGCGTTTGATCAAGATTGTTAACCGACAAAACTGACGACTTTGGGCGCGCGTGCCATAGAATTATAGGGGGATTACCTTCGGGAGACCATTTGATGGCAACGGACGATAGCGGTCAAAATCAGAACGGGGATCCGGGTTCAGCAGCGCCTGAGCCAGGACCTGAAAAACCGGAAGACCGCGCTAATAGAATGAATGCCGCCAAGGCGTTTTACAGAGCGATGTACGCAGGCGAAGAAGTGGCGCCTGATGACTTTGGCATGAATGACGGCTCAGCTCCACGCCCTCAAGCCCACACAGGGCCGTGTCCTAACTGCGCCCGGTTGGAGGCGCAAGCTGCTGAATTCGAAAAGCAGAAAAACGAAGCCGAGAATTATTACAAGCGCATCGCTGCAGACTTCGAAAACTATCGTCGTCGACTAGATCGTGAGCGCGATGAATTTCAAGGTCTTGGTATCCAGAAAGCAATCGAACAGATTTTGCCGGCGCTTGATGATATGGACCGCGCTAAGACAAGCTTGCAGGCAGTGACAGACCCGAAAGCGATTCTAGACAGTTTGAATCTTGTTTTTGCTCGTTTTGCCAAGTGTTTGGAAGCGACGGGCGTCAAGCAGATGGAAGTAATCGGCGAACCGTTCGATCCCCGCTTGCACGAGCCAGTTCAGGAAATCGAGTCGAACGAATACGCCGATGGCGCAGTCATTCACGAATTGCGTCGCGGTTACCTCTATAAAGATAAGGTGTTAAGACCTGCTCTCGTTAACGTGACTTCTAATCCAAGTGGCGTGATCGTGAAAAAGGATGCGCCAGCACCTGAAACTGCAGAAGCGGCTCCGGCACCTGCGGCGGCCAAGCCAGCTCCTGCTGCGGAGACCCCGGCTCCGGCTGAAGCACCGGCAGCGGAGGCACCAGCTCCGGCGCCTGCACCAGCTGCGGAAGCCTCGGCAGTAGCTGCGGAAGCCCCGGCAGCAGCCGAGCCAGCTCCATCACCTCCTGAAGCTCAACCAGAACCGCCAAAGAAGGCGATCGATAAGTTGAAGCCAACCAGACCGCATACTGAAACTCAAGATTTACCTGTGTTTAAAATCGATGACTTTGCCGAAAGCTTGGCGCCTGAGCCAGACTTAGAGACGAGCAACGAACCAGAGCCAGTCAAAGCACACGTCGAGGGCACTGTATACGATATCAGTGACGTTGATGTCGAAGATAAGCCTGTGGGGCCAGAAGAACCCAGCGGCGAGTAGGTGCTAGATGAGTACTGACAGAATCATCGGCATTGACCTGGGCACGACATATTCGTGTGTAGCGATTATGGAGGCTGGTAAACCGGTCATCATCGAGAACTCGGAAGGTGCTCGCACGACGCCATCTGTTGTCGCGTTTACGCGCAGTGGAGAGAGATTGGTTGGACAGCTGGGGAAGCGCCAGGCTGTCACTAATCCATCGCGCACGATTCAATCGATCAAACGCGAAATGGGTTCCAATTACAGAGTAACCATCGAAGGTATTTCTCACAGTCCCGAGCAAATTTCTGCCATGATCTTGCAGAAATTGAAAGCGGACACAGAATCTTATCTCGGTGAGAAAATATCGCGTGCCGTGATCACAGTGCCTGCTTACTTCAACGATGCGCAAAGGCAAGCCACACGTGACGCCGGTCAGATTGCCGGTCTCAACGTAATGCGCATTATCAATGAGCCAACGGCATCTGCCCTAGCTTATGGTTTGAACAAGCTCGATGAGCATGCCACCATTTTAATTTTCGACCTTGGTGGTGGCACATTCGATGTCAGTATTCTCGAGATAACAGATGGTGTTTTCGAAGTTAAGGCAACGAGTGGAAACAACCGACTCGGTGGTGATGATTTCGATCAATGCATCATAGATTGGCTTGTTTCCGAGTTCTTAACGCAGACTGGCATCGATCTGGCTAATGATTTAATGGCCACACAACGTTTGAAAGAGACGGCAGAAAAAACGAAAATTGAACTTTCCACGGCTATGCTCAGCGAAGTGCATCTTCCATTTTTGACGGCAGACGATACTGGACCGAAACATCTGGAAACGGCTCTCAGTCGAGCAAAATTCAACGAGCTGACAGCGCATTTAGTGGAAGCTACTCTGGGACCACTTCACCAGGCCCTGGAAGATTCTGAACTCAACCCCGAACAGATCGAGCACATCATTCTGGTTGGTGGCTCCACTCGAATTCCCGCAGTGCAAGATGCGATTCGCCGCTTTTTCAACAAAGAGCCCTCCAAGTCTGTCAATCCAGATGAAGCGGTAGCGCTCGGTGCAGCAATCCAAGCCTCGATTCTGGCAGGCGAAGTGCAAGATGTGTTGTTGCTCGACGTGATACCACTTTCGTTGGGCATCGAGACCGCGGGCGGTTTGTTCACGCGAATTATCGAACGAAACACAACCATTCCGACCAGTCGCACGATGACATTTACGACGACTGAAAACGGTCAAACATCTGTTGAAGTCCACGTTTTGCAAGGTGAGCGCGAATTGGCGAGCGCCAATAAGTCGCTGGCGAAATTTCACTTAGCCGGCATTCCCGCCGCACCACGTTCGGTGCCAAAGATTGAAGTAACTTTCGATATTGACGCTGACGGAATCGTGCACTGCAGCGCTCGCGACTACGGGTCAGGCATCAAACATTCGATCACGATTCAGCGCAGCACTGGTCTTAGCCCTGATGAAGTCGAGTCGTATCAGAAGGAAGCCGAAGAGTTTGCTGAGCAAGATAAAGCGGTGAAAGACGAAGTTACAGCTAAGATTCGCGCCGAAGGTTTGGTGGCAGAATCGAAACGCACCATCGAAAAATATGGCGAGCGAGTTGAGAAAAATTTCGTGGAAAAAGTGAGCCGCGCTTCAGAAGTTGTTGTAGAGGCGCTAGAGAAGGGCAATCCAGATGAAATTAAATCGGCTACTGCCGGTTTGGATGTCGCTTTAATGGAGCTAGGCAGTGCCATTCACTCAGGTAATCGCGGTGGCACACCGAGTGCCAAGAAGCGAACACTCACGCCTGAGAGCGGTCCGATCGAGTTGGGCGAGGTCGCCCGCCAGAAGTTGGAGACAACTGTAAACCCCGAGTGATGCCCGATGATCCAGGGAAGCTGATCGGCACATAATCCTGAGATAGCCTATGCAGCAAGCTGCCCGGCATAATGTTATAGTTCACTGAGCCGCATCAATCAGGGCGGCTTACACGTCGTCTGTTACCTCTGAAGGTATCCCTTTGGCTACTATGGCAAAACGAGATTATTACGAAGTGCTCGGCCTCGCAAAGAACGCCAGCCCTGAGGAAATCAAGAAAAATTTTCGCAACAAGGCACGTGATCTGCATCCAGACAACAAGGATAGCGGTGATGAAGCGGCGTTTAAGGAACTTGCCGAAGCTTATGAGATTCTCTCTGATGAGCAGAAGCGCGCGAGCTACGACCGCTACGGACACGAAGGCGTAAAGAACCAGTCGCGAGGCTTCGACAACGTCGATTTCAGCTCTATGGCTGGATTTGGAATCGATGACTTTATCGAATTCTTCTTTGGTGGCGGCATGCGCACCGGTGGTCGCAGAGGCGGACCAGAGCAAGGTGCTCACCTGAAGTATGACCTTGAGATTGAGTTTCTTGAAGCGGTATTCGGTACTGAAAAGAAAATAAATATTCGCCGTTTGGAAGACTGTGCCACCTGCGAAGGGTCCGGAGCAGCTCCAGGAAGCACTCCTGTCACATGCGTTGCTTGTGCTGGAATGGGGCAAGTTCAGCAAGTCGTGAATAGCTGGTTCGGTCAGACGATGCGCGTAATCGAGTGTCCGACCTGTCACGGTAGTGGGCAGAAGATCGACAAACCATGCCGCGATTGCAAGGGCGAAGCGCTGGTGAGAAAGAGTCGCGAATTTCAGCTGAAGATTCCGGCTGGAATCGAAGCAGGTTCAAGATTGCGTCTCACCTCTGCCGGAGATAAAGGCAGACGTGGAGGCACTTTCGGTGACCTCTTCGTGATCATTCATGTGAAAGAGCACAAGCAATTTATTCGTGATGGAGAGACTATCCATTTGAGACAGCCGATCAGCTTCTCTATGGCTGCTCTCGGTGGCGAAATGATGGTGCCAACTGTAGATGGACCGAGACAATTGAAGATCGCCGCAGGCGTTCAACATGGCACCACTCAGATGATGCGCGAGATGGGTGTGCCGCGATTCAACAATCCTTCGAGACGCGGAGATCAAGTCGTGCACTTGGTCGTTGAAACACCGACGAAACTAACATCTGAAGAGAAGAAACTTTTGGAACAGTTGGCAGAGTTGCGCAGTGAAAGATTGCATCTCTCGCCTGAAGAATTAGCCGAGATCGAGGCTAGAAAAGAAGCGTCGGCCAAAGAGGCTGCTGCTGCCACTGCTGCAAAAGCAGGCGCTGCCGCGAAGGGCAAACACAGTAAAAAAGAGAAAGAAGAAGAGAAGGAAGACAGTTCGATAATCGATAAAATTGTCGATGCTTTTCGTCCGAAGAATGGTGACGAGGCGAAGTAGATGAAGCGATTCATCCACTTTTTTTTCAGTGCTCTCCTTTTGTCTTCCATGTTTGGCTGTTCTCTTCAACCGGTGCTAGCCACCAGGCTTTCAGCTGAGTTGAAGACGACGGTTGCCGCTGCATTCCCTGATTCGAAAATTCGCCTTGATGGTGCCATCGAAACTAAAGCTGGTCAGCTTTACTTACCGCTCATGCCACCGACACCGAAGGTCGCAGACAAAACGGCCAAGCCGCCTGCAGCTGCTGTGCAGCTTCGTGCCAAGTTTCCCGAAACAGAACTACCTGATGCTTTGTTCTTCTCGAATGGTTGGTGCTATCTGCGAGTAATCAAAAAAGCCGCCGTAAAGACGACCATCAACTCAAATGCGTTGTCAGAAAAATTGCGCAAAGATTTGTTTGCTTGCAAATTTGTTCCGGACTTGATTGTGCCTGACAATTTTGCCTTGCTAAAAGTGATGAAGCCACTAGCCGGTGATCTTGCAGTTCCTATTTTGCCGGAAGCTGTTGCCAAACCTAAGACTGCTGGAACAGGAACGACTACCTCGGCCACCCCAAATCCAAAGGACTCGGGTCAGACGCAAACTGCTGATGCCACCGGCCATGGTGCAGTCTTTGTCAGCTCTCCTGGCACTGGCAAAATTACCATGCTCGATGACAAGACGCTCGAGAAGTTGACTGAGTTTCCGACAGAGGGCACTCCTGCCGGCATGACTGTGGCTGACGGGCGCTTGTATATAGCCGACCAGGGCAAGAGTCGAATACTTATTTTGGATCCGAAAAGACGTCAGTTTCTTGGGCAGATTGATTTGACTCCGAAAAGCGCTCCCAAAGGATTAGCTTCTCTTCCCAACGGTAAATTGATTTACGCGTCTGAAAGTGCAGCCGGAAACATCGATGTGATCGAGACAGAAACAGGCAAAGTGCTGCTCAAAACCAAAGTGCTTGCAGGTCCGAGCAAGGTCGTGATGGCGCCCAACGGTAACATGATAGTTGTGTTGAATCCTCCGTCAGGCCAGGTGACTTTGATTACAACGAGTAATCAAAAGGTGTTCGGAGTAATCAAAGTTGGTGCCAATCCGAACGCAGTCGTGTTCAGCAAAGACAGTGCCTTTGCATACGTGTCCAACCGTGTTTCTAATACCGTGACGATCATCGATCTTGCCAAAAAACTAGCTGTAGGCAATATGGAAACAGGAGCTGGACCAACCGGGCTTGCGCTAACAAATGATGGTGAAAAATTGTTGGTGGCAAACGCGAAGGACAATTCGATCAGTATCTTCGACGTCGCTAAACGCACTAAGCTGCAAGATGTGAGACTTCCGCTGGATGTAGACTTCCCTAGTTCCTTGTTCCTCATGCCCGACGGCGAGCATGTTCTGGTATCGAGTGCTTCCACTGATGCCTTGGGTATTCTCAATGTTGCGAAGGCAGAATTCGAGAGGCAGCCTGTAATCGGGCATACCAGTGATGAGATGCTCTGGTTGTCGCTAGATTGACGAGAGCTTGTATAATGGGTCGCGTTATCAAAGGAAATTGGCGCTCAGCCTCTAGAGCCCACCTTGACCAAGATGAATAAGTCAAAACAATCAAAGTCCATTGCATCAACTTCTTTTGGAGTAGCAGTTGCTGTGGTTTTGGCAAGTTTTTCCTCGATCGTGTGCTGCCTTCCTGTCGCTGCAGATCGCATCATTCCGTTTTCCGATGACTGGTTTAATCGACAGTATGATTGGACCATTTACATGAGTCTGAGCCCGATGGACAAGTATTTGAAATATGGTGGCTCTGCCATGAATCCCGTCATGCGAGTACCGATCGAATACCGATATTCACCCAACAGAAACTTCCGCAAAAATTATCCGCTAGACCGACAAAAGTACGAAGAGATCTGGTATCACGACGGAAAAGCAGTTGGTTTGAAGCGTTACCAGTACTTGAATTTGAGTTCGGAAGAGCAGGGCGCGATGTATGTAGTGCCGAATCCAAAAAACGGTGAATACGTGCGAGAGCTGACCAACGCTATTGTTCGGTTGGTTCTCGACATTTACGCCAGAAGAACTATTCTCGCAACGATTGTGGTGCCTCAGGACTATTTCGAAAACTTCGCGAGCGCGCTGACTCAGTACAATTTCTTCAAGTTGACGGTCGTCTATCCGGGCGGACCGGGAAACAACATGTCGATTCACTTGGTCTCCGAACCACAGGGCACCGAGCGATACTTTTATTATGACGACTCAGGCAGGCGATAGCCGTTAAAATCTCAAGAAGTTTTGGTTTTGCGGGTCAGGAAACGCAGGTGGAATGGGCTGTGCACCATTTGTCTGGGCTGTAGATCCGATTTGCACCGTTTGATTGCCCTGGTGCATTTTTACGTCCATGCGACCTACTACCTGCACCGCAGTTGGTATCTGATCGAAAGACTGCTTAACAGCTTTTCCATTTTCGAAAAACAAGTTTCCATATCTGAAAATTTCTGGATTCGCCAAGCGTGCAGGTGCAATAAGCTTTTCGACAGGTGCTGGCAGTGATGTAATTTTGAAATCGAGATTGTTATCAGGCGTCGGCAGTTTGGCGTTTATATTGCCCATGTACAAGTTGCTGCCTGGCTGAATGTATTTTGCTCGTTTGTCGTCTTCGTTTAGTTCTTCGTAGATCTCAGTGTGTTCGACGTTCGACTGCACGTCTTTAAGTGAGCCGCCATTGACCTGGAACACTTGCAAGGCGTATGTTTGCCACCAAGGCAGTCTGAAAGACGTTGTGTTCTGTGTGTGCATGTTGTAGCGTTCGACAGTGTCCTTAATCGAATTCTGTTGTAAGGCAATTTGAGTTTTTCGTTCTCTGTCAATGGCAACTGAACTCGATGAAGCTTCGTCGAAGAGCTGCTGAGCGAGAGGCGAACAGAATGACAGGAAAGAGTTGTTGGTTGTGTTTACGGTCAGTCTCGACGCGTAGCAGAGTTCTCGATTTCGCACGACGAGATTATTGATCTGACCGATGCGATCGTCTTCGTTCATAGATTTTGCAATTGCCAGTGCCAGTTTGTCAGCCTCAGTCTGTCCACGTTTCTGTTCTGAGAGCAACAAGTAAAAGGCGAATCCGATCATGCACACTGTAAGCAGGAGCCCCACGCAAAGCAGCGTCATGGTCAACATGCTTCCGCTTTGTCTGCGGTGGGCGCGGTTGAGTTGGTGGCGCTTGATTCGAGAGTTCTTGTTGTTCGCGGCTGACATGCGCAACATCTTACCAAATCGGGCAACTGTTGAATGGTAAAGGTTGCCAATAGCTAAGTTGGAACTTAAACCTGCGCTTCGTACTGGTTGTGCACCTTGTTCAAGAATCGAGTGATGCTCGATTGGTAAAGGAGCTCGACTGTACCGACTGGACCGTTTCTTTGTTTGGCGATGATGATTTCAGCCTCGCCGCGCTTGTCGCTTTCTGGATTGTAGTATTCGTCGCGATAAATGAACATTACGATGTCTGCGTCTTGCTCGATACTGCCTGATTCTCTCAAGTCAGAGAGCATTGGTCGTTTGTTCTGTCGGGCTTCGACTGCGCGTGACAGCTGAGACAAGGCGACAACAGGAACTGAGAGCTCACGTGCGAGCTGCTTCAAACTTCTGGAAATTTCAGATACTTCTTGGACGCGGTTGTCTGTTGCTTTTCGACCCTGCATGAGCTGGATGTAGTCGATGATGATTAGTCCCAAACCTTTCATTTCGCTTTTCAGTCGTCGACATTTTGCGCGAATTTCCAGTGAGTTGAGCATAGCTGAGTCGTCGATAAACACAGGAGATTCGCCGAGCTTGCCCATGGCTGTGGCCAGGTGCGTCCAGTCGTTAGTGTGCATGTGTCCGGTGCGCAATCGGTTGGCGTCGATTTGTGCTTCTGCGCACAGCATTCTTTGTACCAGTTGTTCTTTGGACATTTCTAGACTGAATATGGCAACCGGAACGTTCGCTTCGACAGCGGCGCTGTGAGCCAGGTTCAATACGAACGCTGTTTTACCCATCGATGGACGGGCTGCAATGATCACAAGGTCTGATGGTTGGAATCCTGAAGTCATTGCATCGAGATCGTAGAAACCAGTGGGAACGCCTGACAAAACATCGCGGTTCTCATAGCGCTTTTCAATCGCAGCGAATGAATCTTCAACGATGTGTTTGATATGCACCAGCTGTTGCATATTGCGCTTTTGCGCCAAGCCAAAAACCAGATGTTCAGCCTTGTCTAGCGCGACGTCTGCGTCTGTCTCTTCGTAGCAATAGCCAACGATTTCGGTGCCGGCTTTGATCAAGTGTCGCAGCAAGGCCTTCTGTTGAACTGTTTTGGCGTAATATTCGAGATTGGCGGTTGTTGCCACTGCCAGAGAAAGATCTGTGATGTACTGTCGTCCGCCGACGTTGTCGAGCAGACCTCCATCTTTCAGATATTGGGACAGTGTAATGATGTCGATTGGTTCGCTTCTTTCGTACAAGTCGACCATGGCGGAGTAAATCACCTGGTGAGCTTTGCGATAAAACGACTCTGCTTCTACAAGGTCGACGATGCGCGTCATGCCGTCGCCGCTTACCAGGAGGGCGCCAAGCACAGCCTGTTCTGCGTCAAGAGACTGAGGCGGCAAACGCTCTGCGCCGGATTCTGTAGGTAGCTCTGAGTTCATCATATTCCTATAAACGTAATTCACGAGAAATTAGTTCAAATTGACCGACAGTCGTTTGTATATACGACAGCGGTCAATCTGGATATCGATCAGTGCGTCTCTTCGGGTGGAGGAGCGCATGGCGACTGGATATTAAGTTGTTTTGGTACTTATAGAATAGTGGATCGAGCTAAGTCGTGCTCTAAAAAGAAAATAGGCTTCTTCGATAAATTAATCCCAGTATATAATTCCTTTCTGACGAGCAGCTTGCCATAGTCCCAAGATGTTGAAAGGGATGACGAGTAGTCGCCATCCCCTTAATTCGCAGCCTTGAGACTCGGTGTTCTCAGTCGCTTGAGCTCCCAAACTTCAGTCGTCTTCGAGAGCCGAAGTATCGCCTGTAGGTAGTTTGAGTTCCCACGCTTTCAGCAAGCGTCTCATGATCTTTCCGGAGCGAGTCTTCGGCAAAGTTTCCTTTACCTCAATTTCACGTGGATAGGCATGAGCAGCCAATTGGCGTTTTGTGAACTCTTTGATCTCTTCCAGCAATTCGTCAGTTTGAACGACGCCGTTTCCGAGAACGATAAACGCTTTGATGATCTCTCCGCGCTCTGCATCAGGTTTTCCGATGACACCAGCTTCGACTACTGCGGGATGCTCGATCAAAGCTGATTCAACTTCGAACGGTCCAACGCGGTGTCCAGCTGTATTGATCACATCGTCTGCTCGTCCGATGAACCAGAAGAAACCTTCTTCGTCTTTCACTGCGTTGTCGCCGCTGAAATACCAGCCGGGAATTTTGAAATACTCTTTGTATTTCTCTTCATTGCGCCAGACTTCTCGCAGCATCGCAGGCCAACCTGGACGCACGACTAGTTTGCCTTCTCTGCCTGGTGGCAGCTCTTCGCCGTCTTCGTCGACGATTGCGGCATAGATACCAGGCAGAGGTTTGCCCATCGAACCAGGTTTGATTGGGTTGCATGGCAAGTTGACGATCAATTGCATGCCAGTTTCGGTTTGCCACCACGTGTCGTGAATTGGCAATCCGTAGACTTTATGTCCCCAGCGCAGAACTTCAGGATTAAGTGGCTCGCCAACGCTTGTGATGTGACGCAAGCTTTCTAAGCTGTGTGCGTAGACGACGTCATCGCCGCCTTTCATCAGCATGCGCAGCGCTGTCGGTGCTGTGTACCAGACAGTCACTTTCAATCTGTCGATCAATGAATACCAGCTAGCTGCGTCGAATCTTCCTTCGTAACTGACGACGGAAGCGCCCAGCGACCAGGGTCCGAAGATACCATATACGGTGCCTGTAACCCAACCTGGATCGGCTGTGCACCAGTAGATGTCGTCATCGCGCAGATCCAATACCCATTTAGAGGTCATATGGTGCCCGACGATGTCGTTGTGAACGTGCACGACACCTTTCGGTTTACCTGTGGTGCCCGATGTGTAGAGCAAGTAGAGTGGATCTTCAGGGTCCATCTGAGCGCATTGCAGCTTCTCGGATTCTCCAGCCACCAACTCTTCGTAAGTGAATTCGCGTTCACCAAGTTGTGCTTTGTCGCCACCAACAACAATGACGTATTCCAGGTCTGGAAGCTGATTTCTGATCGCGTCGAGTTTTGGTTTCAGTTGTGGATTAGTGATTATGATCTTTGCTTCGCTGTCGATGAGGCGGTCGCGCAGAGCGTCTGGTCCGAAAGCCGAGAATAGAGGTCCAGCTATTGCTCCAACTTTTGCAATTGCGATTGTCGATGTGTACAACTCAGGCACACGCGGAAGAAAAACGAAAACGCGATCACCGCGTTCGACGCCTAATTTCTTTAGAGCGTTGCCTATTTTATTCGATTGTTCGTAGATGTCTTGAAATGTCAGCTTTTCGATTTTATTGTTGGCGCCGACAGAGTAGAGCGCAACCTTGTTTCTGCGTCCGTCGTGGATGTGGCGGTCTACTGCGTTGTAAGCAGCATTCATCTTTCCGCCGGCAAAGTAAGAAATCTCTTTTTTTGCATCATCCCAGTTAAAAGTGGCGTATTCCTGCTCGTAGTTTTCGATGTTGGCGCGGGGCGCGGGTTTCTTGATCAACTCAGCGCGGCCCTGAGCAACTTTGCTTGCGTCTTTGTCACCAGATTGTGGTGCGGAAGCATCCTTCTTATGGGCTTTTGCAGGCTTATCAACCAGTTTCATCATTACCTCCATCGCAGCCCGTCCAGGCTTGAGAGCAGTAAACCAGAGATCTCCGAAGCATCCTAAGCCCTGCGAGTTATCCGAGGACAATCTGTGCAGCAAGCTGCCCGATTTATGGCAGGGTCTGTATGCGTGAGCCCAATAGTGTAACCTTTTTTGTCATATTCGTGGGCGTGCTAGGCTAATTCAGCCTAACTGAGGTTTGATTCGGTGTCTTCCAGAATTGTGACGATGGAGACGAAGTGTCCCTTCGCCGATTGTCTGAGCGTTTTTCCAATTTCATTGCCGGTCGAAGATCCCAAAGCTTCCAGACCTGTCATCGGCGCTTGTCCAGTCTGTCAGCGCCAGGCAAGCTTCAAACCTTTGACTGTGATCTCAAAGTTAGAACGAAACGTCGGACAGCAATCCGCAGTGCAAGTGGAGTCGGTGCTTTCTGTGCTAGTTGAGGATGTGCGCAGCTTGTGGAATGTCGGTTCAATCTTTCGCAGTGCCGACGGCGCAGGTTTCGGGCAATTGCATTTGTCTGGCATCACCGGATGCCCACCCAGAAAAGAAATAGCCAAAGTAAGTCTGGGAGCCGAAGACCATTTATCCTGGAAGTATTACCTCAGTGCTGTCGACATAATTCCACAATTAAAGGCTGCCGGAGTGATGATTGTTGGGCTTGAAAGAAATGCGGAGAGTGTCGATCTCAAGCGCATTCTAGATCAGGGGCAATTGCGCAAACCGCTCTGTTTAGTCGTTGGAAATGAAGTGACTGGACTGTCTGTTGAGAGCCTACAACTGTGCGACGTTGTGGCTCATCTGCCGATGCGAGGATACAAAGAATCACTTAACGTCGCAGTTGCATTCGGAATTGCCTCTTATTTGTTGTCATCCTCGTTGCTCGACGATTGCGCTGAGAACCAGAGCCAAAGCACAATTTCAACAGTTCATTAGTTTGCGTTGCTGGATCGAACGGCTCTTATTCGCTACGATCTCACTACAATTTCAAGGGGATTGATATGACGCTTGACTGGCACTACCACCGCAATGGATGCGTGACTTGCGCAAAAGCGCAAGATTTTTTGACTCGCAAAAAAGTGAAAGCGACAACGACTGTAGATGCGAAGAAGACACGTATCGGACCAGATGAAGCCGTGGCAATGGCTCGCAAATTTGACGAGATTTATGCGAGCAAAGGCACCAAGCTTGTGCATTTGGATTTAAAGAACGAGAAGGTCGATGATGAACAATTGAAGGGATTGATCATCGGACCATCAGGCAATCTGCGTGCTCCAACTCTGCAGGTCGGAAAAATTTTGCTGATTGGATTCAATGAAGAAAGCTATTCAAAAGTATTGAAATAAGTTGCAGATGCTAATTGCTGGCAAAGAGAGCCAGATATTCTTGTCTTTCTGATGGGCTGAGAAACGAAGCGTTGATCGAATTCATCGCCAATGTTTTGAGATCTGCTTGTTTAAGATCCAGTGCCTCAGAAATACTCCTGAAGTTCTCACCGATGTATCCTCCGAAATAGGCTGGATCATCCGAGTTTATTGTTGCCTTTAAACCAGCATCCAGCATCTTTTTGATGTTGTGATCTTTCATCTGGTCGAATACACGCAGTTTTATGTTGGAAAGTGGACACACCGTCAGTGGTGTCGCCGACTCAACTAGATGTTGAACAAGTTTTGCGTCTTCCATACTTCTCACGCCATGGTCGATTCGTTTCACTTTTAAAATATTGAGAGCTTCCCAGACGTACTCGGCAGGACCTTCTTCACCTGCGTGCGCAGTCGCTTCAAAGCCGGCCGCTCTTGCTTTGGCAAATACGTCGGCAAACTTTGAGGGCGGGTTGCCGCGTTCTGCTGAGTCCAGTCCGACTGCAACAATTCGCTCGCCAAATGGGATAGCCTGATCGAGTGTCTCCATCGCTGATTCAGCACTAAGATCACGCAAAAAGCACATGATCATTTTGCTTGTGATCCCGAAGTTTTTCTTGCTGTCTTTGATAGCCGCCCAGAGTCCATCGATCACTGTGCTGAATGGCACGCCGCGCTGCGTGTGTGCTTGTGGATCGAAAAATATTTCTGCGTGCACGACGTTCTGTTTGCTCGCTTTTTCGAAGTATGCGTTTGCCAGTTCGGCAAAGTCTTCTTCGGTTCTAAGCACGTTCATGCAGGCGTAGTACAAATCTAGAAAAGACTGCAGGTCAGTGAATTGATATGCCTTTCGTAAAGACTCAACAGAATCGTATGGCAACTTCACCTTATTGCGCTCGGCCATCTGAAATATGAGTTCGGGCTCGAATGTACCTTCTATATGAAGATGTAGTTCTGCCTTTGGCAATTTGGCAATGAAGTTATCGATCATCTGGGCTCACTTGGAAATTGTAGGTAAACGCTAAGAGGTTAGCAGGTTTTTTTCTAAGTCGGGTAAGGCTTTGCGGTCTTTATTCGATCGATTTTGGGTAGGTTTCGAGAATACGCTGTCCAGATTGAACCGTTGTCGGTTGAGTTTGAAAACGATTTCCAAACTGAACCGTTGTCGGTTGAGTTTTTGAAAACGATTTCCAAAATGAACCGAGAACGGTTGAATTTTGGGACGAAAAAAAAGGCGCCCTTGGCGCCTTTTCGAACTTTCGATGAATTTGCGAATCAGGCGACGTCTGAGTCTTGGAAGTGCGATTCGTCTGTCAGGAAGCCCAGGCACAGCCCAAATACCGCACCGACTACCAAGCCCCATGCGGCGCCTTCTCTCATGCCGAAGTAAGGAGCAACGCTTAGTGGCAATGGCCAGTATTGAATGATTTTGAAACTAAGTCCGCTCACGATAGCTCCGGCTATGCCAATCACGACCATGGCTGCGCTTGGCAGACCGATTCCGTTTTTGACTTTTTCCTTCTTAGCCATAGAAGCTCATCCTCTTTGAATGCCGATTAGTTGCCGGATTTGATTAAGCAAAACACAGAAAGGTCCATACTTTGCTGAGGCGAAGTATACCATCTAGAAACACGAAGTTTCGATGTATATGCTGTCTGGCCCGCGATACGCAATTAAAAAATACGTTGGACTTTAGTTGTCCAGCTGTGCGCGTTTGTGGTGCTCGGCCAACAGCATTCCCACTCCTGCGACTGTTTTTGCATCGCAAACTTTGCCATCCAATACAAGTTGCCAAGCGTCTTCGAGCTTGAGCACAATCACTTCTGTTTCTTCGTCGTAGTCGAGGTCTTTGCCCCCGAGTTCTACGTTCGAGGCATGAAACATATAGAGAATCTCGTTGCAGAAGCCAGGAGCTGTGTACATTCTCGACAATTCCCGCCAATTCTTAGCCTGGTATCCAGTCTCTTCAGTCAATTCTCTTTGTGCTGCATGCAGTGGCTGTTCCCCAATTTCCACCCGACCGGCCGGCAGTTCCAGCAGGTCCTCATCGACTGAATAACGGTACTGTCTGATCAGCACCACTTCGCCTTCTGTCGGTTGACACGCAATGACAACGCCGCCGTTATGTTCTACAAGCTCTCGCGTGGTCTCTTGTCCGTTCTCATGGCGAACTGTGTCTACTCTAAAGTTGACAATATCGCCCTCGTAGATTCGCTTGCTTTCGACTTTGTGAGCGACTTTGAAGACTGGCACAGGGAACTCCGATTGATGTAGGTCGAGCATCATCGTAACAGGTATGATCTGAGGCAACTCATTTGGTATCGCAGTTTCAAGACATGTTGATGGATTATTCAGATTGCCTCGCCTACATCGAGAGCTTGTCGCCAACTTTAGAAAAGCCTAGTTTGACACGCATTGCTGCCTTCATGGCTTGTCATGGAAATTTGCAAAATCAATATGAGGTTATTCACGTTGGTGGCACTAACGGCAAAGGCTCTACCGTTGCGCTTATCGATAGTATTGCTCGGGCTGCCAAACTGAAGGTCGGGCGATTTACTGGGCCGCATTTACTTCGTTGGAACGAGCGTTTTCACATCGACGGTAAGCCGATCTCTGATGCGGATTTTGCACGTATCGGTTCTCATGTCCGACAACTTTCTCAGTCATTTGGAGAAGACAATCCTGATATCGGTCCTCTGACGTGGTTCGAGTTTCTGACTGCGATTGCATTTTTTTGGTTCGCTGAAAGTAATGTTGATCTCGCAGTCATCGAAGTTGGCTTGGGTGGTCGGTTTGATGCAACAAATATTGTCGAGAATGTCTTAGTGAGCGTGATCACCAATATTGATCTGGACCACACGCACATACTGGGCAACAGCGTTGAAGAGATCGCGTTTGAAAAGTCCGGCATCATCAAAGCTGGTGTTCCTGTGGTGACAGGCGCAGTAGGGGCGGCTCTTGGTGTCATCCGTGAGCGCAGCAATCAACTTGGCTGTCAATTATTTGCCGTTGCGGAGAACCTGAATGGTGCCCTGGGTCAGAAGGTTCAGCGTGACTTCGATTTGTGCAAAAGCTCTCTCGCGCTAGTTGGTTCCTATCAGCAGACTAATGGATTGTTAGCTGTTGCGGCTTTTCACATCAGTGGACTGGCTGAAAGGGTGAAGCAAAATTCAGCCGAAATCGTTCGGCATGGCTTCGAGAGTGCTTATTGGCCGGGGCGCTTGCAGCTGACTAGCGATGAGCGGGTGATTTTGGATGGTGCTCACAACGCGGCTGGGGCGCTTGCCTTGCGCGTAGCACTGGATCGCTTGCATCCTAATTCGAAATTTCAGTTTGTCATTGGTTGCTTTGAGAATAAAAATGCCAGACAAATTGTCGATGCACTGATTCGCTCAGGCGACCGAGTTTACGCCAGCCAGGCGGCAACACGCAGAGCCACCTACGACAAAGAGCAGCTAGCGGCCTTTTGCACAGAGCGAGGCGCCACAGCTACCACTTTTGACAGCATTGCCGATGCATTTAGTGCCGCTAGACATGAGTCCGATCGGTTTGTGGTTGTGACTGGCTCGTTTGCCACGGTCAAAGAAGTGATGATTGCACTTGGATGGAAATCAGTGGAAGACGGAAGTCCCGAATGCGTTAAAATTTTAGACGTTCAATCGAGCTGACCCGACAAGGAGTTACTTTGACATCGACCGTCTTCACCTTCAATCTGTCCGGCAGCGTGCGTCATCAGGGGTTGAGCATATCCGGAGTGACCGTTTCGCTCTTTGAACTGGGTGGAACAGGTGCCGATAGTCTCGTCGGAAGGCAACGAACCGGCAGCCGAGGCGAATTTACTTTCGGTGTCTCTCCTGGCGGATACCGAATCGAAATTGAACCGGATCCAAATACACGCTTCTTGCGGACATTCAACGAAATGAACGTCAGCGGCAATACGGTTCTAAATGTAGGACTTGTCACCGGATCCATTCTTAAAGTAAAAGTAGTCACCAAATCTGGTGCAGCTGTTACCTCCGGTGAGGTCGTCGCGCTGGCAATCGATCCTCTGTCATATCGTTCATCTGCCACTGCTGGTAGTGATGGTAAGTATGCGCTCACCCTGCCCAAAGGTCGTTTCAATATCGGACTCCGTTACGCAAAACGTGCTAAGGAAGACGATCAGCGCGCAAGCAGTTTGCCTTTTCTGACAAGCACTATAATCCCGGTTGATCTACAGGCTGACGAGAATTTGGAAATCGTCTTGCCAGACATGTGCAATTTCGAGGGACGCGTTACTGATATCTTCGGTGTTCCGGCGGCGAATGTAAAAGTTAAACTGACACCAGCTATTCAAGACAATGAGTTACTTGAAGAGTTAGGTATCGACGTAACCTGCGTCACTGATTCGACCGGCGAGTTTCGGGCTCTGGTCGAGTCTGGCGTTTACGACATCTCGATAGAACCCGATCAGGCGGGACTGTTGTTTGCCGCAACTGAAAGCAATGTAGAAGTGTTTGTCGATATGAAAAAACACTTTCAACTAGCCGAAGGCTTCAGGCTGCGCGGACAAGTGCAGTATGAATTGACGCAGTTGGCGCAGTGTTTGGTTCGTATTCAGGGATTGGATCGCAAGATTGATTTGCTTACAAAGACTGATGAGAGCGGTCAATTCTCAGTTGGTGTTCCTGGTGGTACGTATAAGTTGGTCGTCTCTGCTCACCCGAAACATGCACCATCACTGACGCTTGAAGGTTCTCAGTTCAGTGGCTTGGCACCGTGGACTCGCATGATTGTTGTCGGCGGCGACACCCAGATCCCCGTGCGCCTGGTGCAAGGCACGCGGCTCTACGGACGTATCGCAGACGAATCTGGTCACACTCGGACCGGTGTAAAAGTGTCTGTTTATGCGGATGACGAGAAAGACTTGAGTGAGTCAGAATTAGATGTTCCACTCTCGACGTGTATGACTGATTCGGAAGGAACATACAGTTTCTTCATCGCACCTGGTTCGTACTGGCTTGCTGTTCATACAGATTTGTCTAACGCTCAGAGAATCGAAATCGGCACCGAGCCTAAGAATTTAGACATCGATTGGCACGGTTGGTGTCAGGTCAAATTCGAAGTGGTCAGTGAATCTGGTCAGAAAGTACCGCGTTGCCGCGTCGCGTACAGCCCATACGGAAACGCCATCACCGGTGACGGAAGTAGCAAATCTTTGCCAAAGGGCTCGATTTTGACTGACCCTGACGGCGTTTGCAACATGACTATTCCTGCTGGTGTTTACTCACTGCGCTTCAGTCCGCCTTCAGATAGCGCGTTCGAGCCCAAATCTGTGAAGCAAATCTCTATCAGTCATGACGTGACTAAAACGATTCGGTTGGCGGTAAAAAACAGCTCCCAAGTCTCCGAGCAGTAGTCCCAGACACCGCCCAGACACAGCCTTAGTACCAAGAAAGCAAGATTTCCGAAGAAATCTTGGCTTTGAAACATCCGTGAAACAACTCAGAAATTATGGCGAAACAGCTTTGGTTGTATCTTCATTGAGACCCTTACTACAAGTTTTGATGTCCCGCCCCGCCATCCAGGAGTTTAGATATGAGCCACTGAGATCATGTGCATAGGTTTTGCGAAACTGACGCCACGCATGCTTCGTAGTGCCTGGTTGCGGCTGTACAGCACAGCTAAAGCCACGCCCAGGAGCACGCTACGGAATACTTACTAACAGTCCTTTATGCAGCAGTGATAACTTGATGGCCAATAGATGCTGCCGACGCAGGGATCACGACGGAGAGTAGAGTGCAGAACCGAGCGTCCGTATCGCCTACGAAATCTTGATCACTATTTTTCCAAAGTGCGCGCCTGACTCCATGTGCCTCAGCGCGTCTTTGACCTGATCGAATTTGAAAACACTGTCGATGATGGGTTTGCTTTTGTGCAACGTCATCGCTTTCAGCATATGTTCGAACATTTCTCTCGATCCGACAAAGATGCCTTGCACGCAAATGTTTTTCATCAAAATCGGCATTGGATTGATTTCGCCACCGCCAGACAACACTCCAATCAGGCTGATTTGCCCACCGACGATTACAGACTTCAAAGAACGTTCTAAAGTACCAGCACCGCCAAGTTCTACAACGTGATTGACTCCAACTTTGTTGGTCAGTTCAAGCACTTTCTTTTCCCAATCCGGAGTAGTTTTGTAGTTGATTACTTCGTGCGCGCCAAGCGCTTTTGCGCGCTCCAATTTTTCGTCACTGCTTGATGTGATGATTATTCTGGCGCCACTCATTTTCGCGAATTCTAGTGCGAACAGAGACACACCGCCCGTTCCCATGGTCAAGACCGTGTCGCCTGGTTTGATGCCACCACTTGAGATCAGCGCGTGCCATGCTGTTACCGCTGCGCAGGGAAGTGTAGATGCCTGCTCGTATGTCATGTAATCCGGAATCTGCACCATGCCGTCTTCGTGCAACACGACTTGATTCGCGAGCATGCCGTTGATAGCACCACCCAATGCCGACTTTCCGTACTCGGGTCCGTGCGGGCCGCTTAACCACTTTTGAAAGAATGTCGCTGCGACGCGATCGCCAACTTTTACGCGAGAGACTTCGCTGCCAGTTTCGATTACTTCGCCAGCGCCATCTGACAGTGGAACCAGCGGGAATGGCAGTTTGCGATTGTAGTCGCCTTTGACCATCATCAAATCTCGATAGTTCAATGATGCCGCGTGCATTTTCAAGCGCACTTGATTTGGACCAAGAGCAGTTGCAGGTCGTTCTATTAACTTGAGAGCGTCGATACCGAAATCGCCATCGATTTCGTAGCTCTTGACCTTTTCTGCTGCCTTGGTTGCGGTGCTCATCTGTTATCTCCTCTGATTCGGATCGATATCGTACCTTGCCGGACAAAGATCTGATCACTGATAAATGTGCCGAGTATTGAGGACAGAGTGTCCGAATTCAACCAATAAAAAAGGCGGCATCAAAGCCGCCTTTAATCCCAATCATCGAGGACAGAATGTTCGTTAGATAGCTACTGCCGTGAAGGTAGGAGCCCAGGCTGCTGCAACAACGTTCGAGCTGAACAAGTCGGCTGCACGTTGGTCTGCTGTTTGCCAAATGGATTTGACAATTCCGGTTTTGTAGAGTTCGTGGTGAGTCGAGAAGAATACTTTCTTGCTCACACTTGAAGTGGCCAAAAGCGCTTGTACTGTAGCTTGATGAGCTTCGTCGCGAGCAACGATCAATACTGAATCTACTCCAGCTTTGATTGCGCTTTCGATGTTGCTGACCAATTCAGCGTTTGCAGTTGGATGATTGATGATGCCAAAGTTGTGAGCAGTGCCACCAACTTTGAACTTCACAGTTGCATCGACATGCTTGGCTGTTGTTTCGGTTGCTTTGCAAGTTGTCCAGGTGAAATCGCTGATTTCGTTTTCTTTGACGCCGATCAAATGCATCATGCGCAAGTTGGCAACTTCCAACAAATGTCTTTGTACATCGGAGTCGAACAGATCGATCTCTTCGTCCTTAAGCCCGGAGATAGAGCGGGTCAAAGGTGCCAACATGTAGACCAATGGCTTGGTTGGTGTTGTCCACCATGGCAACTTGGTGCCGTGACGGTGGCAGAGAAGATAGTCGAGATAAAAGAGTTTGCGTAGCCGATCGCGGATCAACACTGGCTTGTCGTCGCCTGAGATGAACCAGGAAATATGTTTTTCAAGAAGAACCTGATGCTCATCTATCAGTTTGAAGATGAGATGGTCTCTTTCGTTCAGTTGGATTGCCATTGCCTGCGGTCCTCGGAGTTGGGGTGTAATCGGGATTGGGGGAAAAAAACTTTTATTTGTTTGGTGGCAGCGCCTGAGTGTAGTTCGGCAGTTCGTTTCTTACGTAGTGCTGCAGTTTGTCTGTCTGCCTCGATTGATGAACTCGATAGGTTTCTCTCAAGTGCATGTCCAGTGAGTGCAGTTCTTTGCCCTGGCTGGCGATGCTATCGGCTCGATCACTAATTTCTTTCAGTTGGTCTTCGAGTTCTTCGATTGTTTTTGCCGCTGCGCGCGGGCGAATCAAGTCTTCGTAGACCGCAGCTTTGTCGTTGTACCAGTCCGACATCTGCAGTTGGTAGTCCTTCAAAGCTGGGTAATTTGGTGGCACATATGCAGTTTTCAATGTTTGAGCCAAGAGTCTGTAGTTGTGAGCTACTTTGCCTGCAGTTTTCGTCCACTGCACTACGCGCTCAGCTTCTTGATTGAAGTTTTTCTTGAGGATAATTTTGTCTGTATCGGAAGGTTGAAGCGAGAAATTTACTTCGTCAAACTTTTCGAACCATGACACGGCAGGAGATGCTGTCGACATCATCGCCATCGCGCCCTGCCCAACTGGCGTGGCCGCTGGAATCATGCTGGCTACTTGTGCTGCTGCTGATTTTCTTTGTGTTGTCGGTCTGTTTCCTGGAGTGACGTTGGAGAAAACATCCATTCCGTTTGGTGCAGCGTACGCTGGAAACAATGTCACGCAGCCAACTACAAGGCTCATCGCCGTTGTTGCTGCTATCACTAATCCTTTAGTCTTCATTGTTTACTGCGTCCTTTCACTTACTTACGGAGAATCTGGTTTTGTTTTTGTTGCTTTCGAATTACGGATTACTTACGGATTGTTTGCGTTGCCGAATGGTTGAACCGGTATTCCACTTCTTCCGGCGCCGCCACCACCACCTGGGTTGACTGGGAGACCAGGAGCTCCGATGTTGGCGTCGTTTACTTGAGCTGTTTGCGGTCGGTTTTGATTGATGGCTGGAGTGTTGCTCATCGCTTTGAATGTGTTCATCTGGACGATCTTCCAGATTGTGTATCCCATCAGCAAGAGCATCAGACCTGCTGCGACTCCTATTACTCTTGCTCCACCGTATGGATGACCGAGAACTACGGAGTAGGCAGCCAGTGCCATGAACACTGTGGCGCAGACGACGCCGAGGATAACGAGATAGCGAGAGAATGTTCTTACAGTTGGCAGTGGACCTTGAAAGTCATAGCTGCTGTTTTCGTTTGCTTTTGGATAACCGGTTGCAGGTGAATCGTTGTTGATTTTCTTCTTGTTGCCGTTCATCTGGTATTGCGGCCAAGCTGCCATCGCTTGTTGCAACTGTTCGATTTGCGCATCAGAAGCGTTGACTTGAATGATTGGTTCGCCTGAAGTCAGGTTGACGCCGAGAATTCCTTGCACTTGACCGAGTTGATCGGCTGAGAGTTGGTCTGGGCGGATGGTCATAGCCATGCGGTTTCCGAGTGGCTGACCGAGTGCTCCGCCGTTGCGACTGCGCATGACGTTGACGACTGTTCTATCGCGACCAACGCCGTTTGGAAAACTGTTGCCTGTTGTTGGATCCGCTTGTCCGCTTGCTACAGGTGGTGCACCGATGTTGTCGCCTGGGTTGACTGGCGCTGGTGTGTTGCCGCTGCCTGGAACTTCTGGCTGCGGATTTGTGTTCTGGCTTGGATATCCGAGCGGTTGAGCAAACTGAGCTAGTGCTGACAGGGGAGCAATGACGCTCAATGCGCCTAGCACGAACAACGACAACGCCGTGGTCTTGATGAACTGCTTTTGTGCTCTGCCTGACATGAACGATTTACCTAGTGATCCGATTGCACCACTAGTATGCTTTTAAGATTCTTCGTCGTCCATGATGTAATTACCCTCACCATGGGATTTCTCCCCTTCTTGTTTTTCGCGAGGGTTGGAGGCTTTGACAGTCTCGTTTGGCGGTTTTACGGTCTCTGTGGTGCTTCCAAGGCTTAACAGTTCCGAGGCGAGCGACTGCAGGTCGCTAAGAGATGGAAAGTCAAGCAGTAATTTGTCTTGTTGACTGGAAAGTTCTGGCGCGATCGCCGCTGAAAGATCAGCGTTGGAAAGTGCGAAACGCTGTTCACCGACCGGCTGTCCAAAGTCTGGCGCGGGATCCGGCTGGCGGTCTGCCTGACGGTCAGCTTGACGGTCCGGTTGACTGGCAGGTGTTGGATTTTCTGGAGTGCCGAGCGCTTCGTTTGTCTCTTCTTCGATAAACGCAGCCAGATAGGCGGCGTCAGAGTCTTCATCGATGTCATCGATGATCGGTTCTTGTGAAACTTCGATGCGGGGCTTGAAGCCCTTGCCGTTGGTCACATTGGTCACTGACGTAATGATCGGAGCCTGCAGTGGGCGACTGATTGGAACGTAATCCCCGGCTGGAATTTCGAGAATTTTGACGCCTTCCTCTTCTCTCGTATCCACTGACGAGACCATGTACTCTTCTTCCAGCGTCTTTGGCGCTGGTTCGTTCGAAGGTGTGGAACAGCTCTTGTCCTCGACAATGTCGAAGCTGTCGACGATGCGACCGAGTGTCATCTCGAATCCAAGCCCGCGAATCTCGCAGCACAAGCCGTCGAATGCTGCTGTTCGTCCAGGCGCACACATCTCATTTCCTTGTACGATGTCTGCATAAGACTGATGGCGCCCGTGCAAATCGTCTGCTTTGATCGTCATCATTTCATTGAGCACGTTGGCCGCGCCGTAGGCCTGGATCGCCCAAACTTCCATTTCACCCATGCGCTGCCCGCCGTGGTTAGCTTTTCCGCCGACTGGCTGTTGAGTGACTGCGGCGTAAGGTCCACCAAGACCCGATCTAGCATTGATTTTGTGGAGTACGAGCTGATTCAATTTGAGCATGTATTGCCGACCGACGAGCACTGGACGGTCGAATTTTTCGCCTGTTCTGCCGTCTGTCAGCACAACTTTTCCGTCTCTGCCCATCCATTCAAAGCCAGGCGTCTTGCGCACTTCAGCAAGTGCGTCTGTGACTAAATTGAATGATGCATCAGGAGAAATCGATTCGTCGAATTGATGGATGCGGTAATAGCGGTTCAGGATCTGTGAATAGAGTCCAAGCTGCGTATCGAACACCTGTCCCACATTCATACGGCTCGGTACGCCTAGAGGATTTAAGCAGATGTCGACTGGTGTGCCGTCTGGCAGATATGGCATGTCTTGATCCGGAACGACAATCGAGACGATACCTTTGTTTCCATGCCGTCCTGCCAGCTTGTCGCCGACTTCGACGGGACACATTCGCGCAATCAGAACTTCGATTTCGCAGATCAAACCTGACTTCAACTCAGGCGTCGTTTCAGGAGTGAAGATGCGCACGTCGATGACTCTGCCGCCGGATCCATGCGGTACGCGCAAACTCGTGTCTTGCATCTCTTCAGCCACTTTTCCGAAGATCGCTTGCAGCAGCTCTTCTTCAGCGCTCATGGCGCGCTGTTCTTTCGGTGCCAGTTTGGAGACGAGGATGTCACCTGGATTCACATAGCTGCCGATTTTGGCAATGCCGCGCATATCCAGATGTTCGAGGTCTTTGTGTGCGACGTTCGGCAATTCGGGTGTGAGGATTTCTGGACCGCGCAAAGTCTGGTGAACGCCAGCGGAATGTTTTTCAATTTCGATGTGGCTGAGTTTATTGTCGCGAATCAAGCCTTCTCGAAGCACGATAGCGTCTTCGAAGTTCTGCCCTCTCCAGGACAGAAACGCGATCAGGAGATTTCGACCCAGTGCCAGTTCGCCGTTGTCGATGGCAGGACCGTCCGCGATAATTTGTCCGGCTTCAACTTTTTGACCCTCTTTGACAGCGGGTCTCTGGTCCAAAATTGTGTTTTGATTAGTGCGGTCGAATCGAATCAGGTTGTAGGTTCTGGATTCTCCGCTCGCTTGAGTGATGACGATTTCGTTTCCAGTTACTCGCGTCACGGTGCCAGCGCGGCGAGCCACGATCGAATGTCCAGACGAGCGAGCGACAATCTTCTCCATGCCTGTGCCGACGCGCGGACGCTCAGGTTTGATCAACGGCAAAGTTTGCCGCATCATGCCACCACCCATGAGGGCACGGTTGGCGTCGTCGTGCTCCAAAAATGGAATCAGCCCTGACCCTACTGATATGAAACCCTGAGGCGCGATGCCAATCATATCTACGTCTTTCGGTTCGATTTCGAAGAATCTTTCGCCTCGCCTGCCGCTCACGAAAGGTCCTTGAATTTCGCCGTCTATCACTTTTGTATCAGGTGGAGCCAGGGTGTAGCGCTTGTCGTCTGCCGGAGTGAGATAACAAACCTCGTCTGTTACTTTTCCGTCAATGACGCGGCGATAAGGCACGGTCATAAAGCCGTCTTCGTCGATTCGGCAGTAGGTCGCCATATACGAAACCAAGCCGCAGTTCTTTCCTTCTGGTGACTCGACAAGGCAGACTCTGCCGATTTGAGATGGATGTACGTCGCGCATTTCTGTTGGCGCAGCGTTGGGGTCGATACCGCCTGGTCCAAAGGAAGTAATTCTGCGTCTGTGAGACAGCTCCGAAAGCGGATTCTGCTGGTCGAGATATTGAACCAGCGGATTGCCAGAGAAGAATTTGACCATGGCGTTGGCGACTGGGCGACAGTCCACCAGATCGTTTGGACTTCCGATCTCTTCGTCTTCGTTCAGCTCCAGGCGTGTCTTTAGTGATTTGACCATCTGGGCGAGGGCTGGACGCACACCACGAGTCAAAACATCGCCGACGCCTCGAAGATGCCGGTTTTCCAAACTGTCGATATTGTCGGTTGTTCCATTGCCCAGTGGCAAATTGAGAATGTACTCGACTGCGGCCATGATATCTTCTGCGCTCAACTGCAGCGATTCGTGGTCGATGCCGAGTTTCTTGTTGGCGCGCTTGCGTCCGAGAGCACCCATAGAATAGCGGCGCTTGTCAGTCAATTCTTTCAAGGCAGTGGCACCACCACTGGTGCCGCCGCCGCCATCTGGCTTCCAGCCGCGTCCTACCACGGCGAGAGCTTCGGCGTTCGACACTTTTTTCCACTCGATGCGATTTCTTTCGAGCAGTGGCGCAATTCGTTTCGTCAAGGTGTTTTCGTCTACACCCATCGCTGAAAGCACGGTTGTGGCGGCGATCCAGCTGCGTTTCGGTAATTTGATTCTGCACTTGGCACGACTGGTTTTACCAGAGCCAGGGTCGAGTTCGAGTTCGATACTGAGTGGCGCGCCCTGCTCAGCTAGCCATAAAGCCTTATAACTGCTTGGTCCACCTTGCGAGAAATAGATTCCTGGGGCGCGCACCAATTGTCCCAGAACAACGCGCTCAGAGCCGTTGATTACAAACGTTCCGCGGTCTGTGATCACCGGTACATCAGCGACGTATGCAGTCGACTTGCGCAGCTCATGCGTCTGCGTGTCGCGCAGCCAAACTTCCATCATCATGCGTCTGGCATGAGTCATATTTGTTTTGCGTGCTGATTCAGACGAAGTCGGATAGCCCGAGTCGGGCGCGTAGTCTTCAAATCGCCAGTGCACTTTGCCGTCTTGTCCAACGAAGGAGACTTCGTAGCGATGGCTGTACTCGCTGGCTATTGGTGAGATTTCGGCGAACAGGTTACCCAGGGTTTCTTCAAGGAACTTTCGGTAAGATCGCCTCGGAAACTCGGCTAAATCAGGCGCCTGAAAGTAAAAACTCATTGAGGTGCTCCGGCTCCATCGCTCGTTATCGAGCGTTTATGAATGGACATAGCTCTCGCTAGATCTTCAGCATAAGTCTTCTGCTTCGGATTTAGAGCGCTTGCGATCCTAAATTCCGAAATTGCCTCACTAATTTCTCCAGCCGACATCAGATTTACTGCCAGTCGGTGATGGATGTCTGGGTTCTGCAAGTTATCAGACAGTAGTTGTCGAAGGATAGTCACTGCACCAGTATAGTCTTTCTGAGCTTCACAGGCAGCCACTTTGGAGAGATTGTCGTTTGGAACTGCCGGTGTCTGTTGTGGTGCTGCGCCACCAGGGGCGGCGGCTGCGCTCGGTCCACCCGGTTGAGTAGAATCTGACTCGTCGTGGGTTCTAAAGTTCATGGTCTGAGGAAGCGCTGGTGATCCGCTGCCGCCTTCGAACATATTTTTTCTCATTCCGCCCATTTCGGCGGCCGGGGAACCAGCGGTTGAAGCTGTTGCCTGTGGATAACCTTGGGCCTGCGGAGCCTGGGCTTGTGGTGTTGCCGCTGGTGATTGGCCAAATCCACCGCTTGTGATTTTGTCGGCGATTTGCGTGGCCATTTTGCCAGACTGCTGAGATGTCATTCCGCTCTGTGTCTGCATCGCCTTCATGCGAGCGGCGGCTTCCTTATTGTTTTCTGGATCGATCAAGACACAAGTCAAGTAAGCTTGATGGGCGTTTTGATAGTCGCCGTTGGCCTCCAGGCATTCGCCCAAAAGGAACTGATATTCAGCGTTTCGGGGCTCAAGCATAACGGCTTGATTGATTTCAGCTAGCGCTTCTCGACGCAATCCCTGGTTATATAGAGTCGTAGACGCGAGTTTGTGTTTTTCAGCCTTGGCGTGTTGATAAGCGCGGCTCAAGCTGGCTCTGCCGGCTTCCAATCCTGGGTTTTTGGGATCTAGAGCTTCCAACTTTCTGTATGAGCTCTCTGCTCCGACAAAGTCTTGTGTCAGTTGTAGAGCGCCTGCGAGCCCCAAATGATTCTCGGCGAGCAGTGGATTGGCTGCCACTTGTTTGCGCCAGATTTCGACGAGCTGCTGTCCAGCAGCCACATCTTTCGGGTCGAGAATGACAGCTTTGCGCAATGACGCGGCTGCTGATGTGTTGTCGCGCTGTGCTAAAGCGAGAAATCCAAGCTGACGGTGAGCGGCTCCGCAGTTTGGATCTTTGACGATCGCTTGACGATACCAGTTCGTGGCGGTGGTTATCTGTCCGTAACGATAAGCCATGTCGCCCATCTTGACGTAGGTGCGAGCTGACGGCTCGATCTGCATTGCTGCTTGATATTCTATAGCGGCGCCTTCAAAGTCGTTCGCGCCAGCCAATTGGTCTCCAACTTGGATCCTTACGTCCGCGTTGGTGGCATCCAGTCCGCTTTTCTTCATGCATTCCACTAACTGCTTGCCTGCCAAGCCGTTGTCTGGAGCAGCGCTTAGCGCTTTGCGGAACATGCTTGCGGCGCCGCTGTAGTCTTTCTGCGCCATGCGTTGCTGACCAAACGCTGTGCGAGCTGCCGAGAGATTGACTCTGAATTGTTTGTTGCGTGGGTCGTATTGAACAGCTTTTTCGTGGGCTGCAATCGCTTCCATCCATCGTCCCTGCTTGCCCAGCGCGACGGCGCTGTTATTGGCATCGATTGCGACTTGAGCTTGCTTGTTGTAAGCATCAACTTGCTGCTGCTGTGCTTTTGCTTCAGCGTCTAGCGCCTGCTTCTTTGCTAGTGCGGCGTTCTTTTGTGCTTCAAGGTCGTCGGCTTTCTGTTGCTTTTCTTGTTCTCTGGCATCCGGGCGTCGTTTAAAACGTGTTGCGCTAGGCGGGATGACAGTTTCTTCACCGTTGTTAAAGTCTTTGTTGTCACGTTCATGTGGCAGAGGCGCAGCATTGAGCTTGGTGGCATTTGCCTGAATCGTGGCGAGCCCGAGATGTAAGCTCAGTGCCAGCGACAGGGAATAGATGAATTTGTGCGCGTTACTCATAGTTATTCAAAAATCTGGTTAGGGTGCAATACAAATAATACGGAATGTGAGCACAGCTTAACGATTTCGGGGCTGCCAAGTCTATTGGGGGATATCCCACCGGCTTCGTATATTTCCCATACTTGATATACCCTTGGCGCCTGAAAATGGGGTGCTAGAAAGGCATTGACTTGACGAAGGGTCCCACATACCTTACCTTTCCATATATGGGAGTTTTTTGGAAGACTCTGTCAGTTCTCTGAGGCGTTGTTACAATTAACCCGTGGCCCATGCCGCTCGATTTTAAAAACTAGGTTCGGAGACTTCCTTGGATTCTTATTCACAACCGCAGAGGCACTCAGTGTTCCGACCCCGTACAGTGTTGTGTGAGCGCCATGAACTGATTCGCTTTGGACTCAAACGAGTTGTTTCAGAAGTCGTCGAAATCGTAGGCGAGGCTTCCGATGGTATGGCTGCGATGGACCTGATTCGTCGCATGAAGCCAGATTTTGTCATTACCGACGTTGATTTGGATATCTTGAACGGCGTCGAAATCTGTAGGCGCGTTCACGATGAGATGCCAACTGCAAATGTTCTAGTTCTCACAGATTCGTATCACGCCACCAAATATCACAACCAATTGGTGCGTGCGTCCGCTCGTGGCTTCTGTTTGAAGAGCTCTGGACCGCGCACACTGTTCGAGGCGATTGAGCAAGTAACTCGCGGATTGCCATTTTGCGATCCGAAAATCACTCAATTGGTGAAACAGAGTCCGGCCACTTCGATGCCGAACTCGAACCTGACCGACCGAGAAATTGAAGTTTTAATTCGTCTTGACTTGCGCAATAAAGAAATTTCAGAAGAACTCGACATGAAATTGCGCACAGTCGAAAAGCATATCGAATGTATTCTTGCCAAGTTGAAAGTGCCGACACGAACGGCAGCAGCTTTGAAAGCAGTGCAACTCGGTTATGTGTTGTTGCCGAAGATGCCTGGTCGTGACCCTGTAACTGGTGTCACACACGAACAGACGGTCGCCGAGTTGCAAGCAGAGCTTGCCATCGCTAACGAACATTTGAAAGCATTGCTCAAGCAAAACGAGCTTTTGAAAGAAGCGTTGAACGAAAAGCTTCGTCCAAGTGCGGGTTCATCGAATCCGAATGCACCACAAACCCCACCGCCGCAGCGACCGCAGCCTACGATGCGCAAGCCTGAAGATGAAGAAGACGCGCCTAGAGCTCGTTCGTCGGGACCACCACCGGATCCGTTTCGTTCGGACTAATTTTTAGATCGCTCAATTGGACGCGATCAAGTTTGTTCGTTTTTTGTTCTTTCAATTCCCGCTCTTCCGAGCGGGTGCTTAGTTTGATGTATGCATCAAATTGTCGGGACTTGTTGCGATCACCGGGAGTAAAGCTCACGCTTGTTATTAGCATCGATGATCGTGCGAGTTCTCTAGCGCTGGTCTGCCGAATTTGTCGGAAATTGGTCTGCTCTCGTCGGTGTTGGAGCACCAAATACAGTGCCCTCAATTGTCGGCCAGTTAAATTTTGGCTGAAAAAACTGCATCAGTCAGAGCCGTGAAGTGTTCGGTTTCAGTCATGTGGAAATCTTTCGAAACTATAAAGAACGTGGCTGCCTTAGCCGCTTCTGTGAGTCTGGTGAAATGCTGGCGTTTTATGTCAGCATTTTGCAAGACTGGATTTGCGTAGCGTAAAGCTGGCAAAACTAGTCTCCAACTGTGTTTGGGAAACATTTTTTACAAATAAGAGATGGCGACGATCAATGGCAGATAAAACATCCTACAATCATCCACTTCAGTTGCTTTCGGTATCCGTTGGAATCCCTTGTGAATGTGAATTAGAGGTGAAATCAATGTCCAACATATACGGAGCGCCTAACGGAATCGAGCGCCGCGCGTACCGCACCACGAATGCAACTTTGAGCAGCATTCCAGCCGCAAATCCGCAGCAAATAATATCTGGCAAACTGAGTGACCCTCTCAAGCGCACCTGCACTCGCGAATATCTGGTGCAGCTGCTGGAAGGACAGATCGAGCTGGCTGTCGACAACAAATATCCGATGAGTGTTTTGTTGGCCGAATTTACGACTGCCGATGGCACGGTGCAGGAGTCTGAAGCGGTATTGTATGCGGTGGCACAACAATACAACTTGAACTTACGTCCAACCGACATTGTCGTTCGTTTTAGAACCAAGACACTAGCAATGGTTTTGCATGAGTGCGATGAAATCGGCGCTCGCCATGCCAGTCAGAGATTGACTGCTGCCATTGCAGATGGAGTTAGAGTCGGCAGCGAGAAACTAATCCTCAAGCCTCACTACGGATATTCTTCACAGATCAGCCGTGAAAGCGATCGAGCTTCCCGACTGCTGAATTCCGCAGAAATATCAATCAAGGCACTTCAACAAGCCTAAACCTGATGTTTGTTCTGTCTTGACCTTCTGTTTGCCCGACCGAAATCAGTTAGAAATCCATGACTCTCGAAAGTTGAGTTATAGGCTTTGGCGCGTCGCTTGTGATCAAGTCGAATTCGAATAACGCGTCGAGAAGATCGCGAAAGAATGCGTTCGACGTCGCCATTTCTTCGGCGCTGTTTATGCGCACGATGTCGAAGAAGCTAATCACGTTGCCCCAGTTTTGTTCAGGATTCAAATTGCTGGAAACCGCAAACCCAGTCATTCTAGAGGCGAGGATTTTTTCCCTGACACGGTGTTTTTCAAATATCTTTTCGACGATTTGAGGATGTGTTGTTTTGATGACGAAGCGGCTGTCGACATCATAGTGACCGCTTTTTACTTCGGTGCCAGAATCATTTCTCGGTTTTTTGTCGGCCACCTCTTTCAGTTCAGGCCACAGTCTGATTACGTTCTCCAGCGGCTTCGAGAGCCATTCTACAGAGGTGCCACGGGTGACTATGCTGAGTTGAAAATCTTGTTTGGGTACGAATCTGGTGCCTTGAACAATCAGCATCACTTTGCCAGGAAAAATCAGGGGAAACTCGGCTGGTCCCAGCACTCTCGTTACTAATTTCCAGTGTTTGTAGCGTACAGTGATGACTGGAAATTTGAGCTTGTCTATCAATCTGCGTCGCAGTTCAAGGTCGAGCAGAGTGTTTCCGGAGTTGAGTTTTGGAATATCTTCTTCGTCTTTGTACATGCGACCTTCCGAAAGCGTTCCGCCTTGCTTAGCGGTAAAGCCTTTGACTGTGCGCATCATTTCTTTGTGGTATTTCTCCAGCCAATCATCGCCTTTGTTTTTCCACAGGTCGAAGAATCGAGAGGCTAGTTTTTCCCAGGGCTCCATAAACTCACTCCCACCGCAACAACGATGATCCTATTCGATTTGACGGAGTTTGGAACATTATGTATCGCGGTTGTGACTCAGCTTCCCGCCGAGTTTACTATTTCTGCCCAAGCTGGGTGGCTTCCCAGCAGTGTCAGAGCTTCTGCCAGCAATGTGATTCCCGGTTCTCTTTTAAACCATGTGGAGGCACCGGAGGGATGCGGAAGTGGTATCACATCGCACTGTTGACCAAAGGCTTCAACCTGGAATTTTTTGCCGATGATTTCATTGAGCGGGGCAATTGGCAAGAACTGTTCGATAGCGAGACGGCCGACCGGAACTATCAGTTCTGGCTTCATTAGTTGGAATTCTCGACTCATCCAGCTTGCGCACGTACTCACTTCCAGGGTGGACGGCACGCGGTCGCCGCCTTGCTTGGTTTTGCCTGGAAAACAGCGGCAGACAGCACCTATGTAGGCAACGGCTCTGAATTGTTCTTCGTTCAGTCCGATGGTCTCAAACCACTTGAACAGGGTCTTTCCGGCTGTCCAGGCGAATGGACGGCCAAACGAGCCCTCACGTGGACCAGGAGCTTGTCCACATAGATAAACTTTGCTTATGACAGGCGTTGGCGTGATCACGGGCCCGATCATGTTCGGGCACGCGGTGCATTTTTTGAGCTGTTCGAGATGGTTTTCCAGCGTCTGCTGCTGAATTTGAGACATAAACCTTGATCGCCCTGACTCTTACAAGTTAACACATGGAGATGTTAAGAGACCTTCCTTTTAGAACCTGGAGCAATTTGCTATTCTTTGCAGCCTGGGCGCCTGAGCAGTTCTTCGCGAACTATGAGTCGGTGAGAATGACTAACCTGGTTACAAAATTAAATGTCTCGCTGCTGAGCCTGCCAGTGGTGTACACGCTTGCGTCGAGCGGCTGCTTGGCAGCGGATGCTCCCGCCGCTGTCTCGAGTGCTCCACCACCGTTTCCGATCGGCAGCAAGTTGAGCCGGACAGTGCAAAAGGTTACTGGAATCACGTTTCTTAGCGATGTTATTGCCGGTCAAGCGGCAAAGCAAGTTTTGAAGAAAAAACTTGGTGGCAAGGTGAAGGTCAAGGTCAAAACATTTGGTTTGACCGATTTAGTAGCTGGAAAGATCAAATCCGTTTCTGTTTCTTCAGATGGAGGCGCATACAAGAACGTTCCACTGGGCGAGGTAGAGATGGCTTCTGCGACGCCAATTTGGTATCAGTACAAGCACAAAGATGGGCAAAAACCCGGTTTGAAAACACCTATTCTGCTTAACGTGAAAGGCAACCTGAGCACGCAAGACATTGTCGTAGCGTTAGGCTCTGAGCGAATTGCGAAGTCGATGCGTGGGTTAAAATTGGACCTTCCTGGGCTTGGTGATCAGCAACTACAGGTGGTGCGTCCCAAAGTTGAAATTGGTGACAACGAACTCATGGTCGATGCGCTGCTTGTCACTCTCGGGGGAGCGGAAGACACCGGAGTGCCAATAAAAATCTCAGGACGTCCGGTTCTAGAGGGCGAAAAAATATTCCTCAGAGGAATGAAAGTCGAGTCGCCTGATATTGTCGAACCTGAAAAATTCTCTGCTTTTGCCGAGGAGTTGCTAAATCCCATTGTGGATTTCAGCCGTATGGACAGAAAAGATCACGCTTTCAGACTGAAAGAACTTGCAGTCAAAAAGGATATCGTTCAGGGTGGCGGTCAACTTTTGATAGCTCCCAAACCGAGTGCATCTGTAGCACAGCAGTCGACTCCGGCTGTTAAGTAAGCTATCCTAGAGCCGTGGGCTCGGAGCAGTTAATTGTACAAAGTGAACAGCAAAGACGGATTTAAGTGGTGTTCGTTTGTCCGATCGCTCTCTTTCGGAGTGCTTGCTGTCCTTGTTGTTGTACCTCTGCTCTCATCATGTTCGAATACAGCCCCTCCTGAGTCTGAGCGACGAATTACAGGAACGATCAAGGGTCATAGCGATTCTGCAGCTCGGGAGCTGAAGATTTGGTTTGTCAAACCAATCAATGACCAGATTAGTCTTGTGCCAGTGGTGAGAACGCTCAGTGGGAGCGATCAACTAGCTGAGGCCGTGCAACAACTTTTGTCTGGACCCACATCAACTGAATCTGACGCGGGCCTCTCAAGCGAAATTCCGAAGGGCACAACGCTCTTGGGCGTCAAGCGTGCAGACGGGAATGTTGAATTGAATTTGTCTAAAGATTTTGCCTCCAGTGGCGGTGGCACTTCACTTGAGACTCGTATCGAACAATTGAGTCGAACAGTGTCAGCGTTAGCGGGTTCGCAAAAAGTATATTTGGCCATTGAAGGCGAGCGTTTGACAGCAACAGCTGGCGATGGACTGGAAATTAAACAGCCTATAAATGACTAGTGAAGTCTGTTGATACCGAGTTTGGTATCGCCAAACCTACTAGGGTATTCACTGAAACATTCGTAGTCGATTGGATAGTTCTGAGACTCTGTCAATCACTTAGCTTGGAATTAGGCTTGTTGCCGCTCGGCCAAGCATTCTTAGTAGGTGATAGATATGAACACACGATACGGTGTCTTTGTTGCTTTGACGCTCCTGGCATCTTTGACCGCACCATGTGCGAGTTGGGCTACTGCCACGCTGCCTGACTACAAGATTGACGGACCGGTCAAAAGTCGTAATTTAGAGGTCTTTATTATTCATGGCTCTGACTCAGTTCGTGGGCAAAATATTCAAACTTTGTCTGAAGCAATGAAAGCAAAAACTTTGAAGGTGTTCGAGACGGGCAATGTCAACGAACTAGCCTGTCAAAACCTTTCCAATCTGCCTGTTTTCATCCAGTCTGGCGACATTGTCAAAGGCGGAAGGCAGGATCGCACGATGCAATACGATCTTCTGGTGCCACCACATTCAAAGAAAATGCCACTCTCTTCATTCTGTGTTGAAAGTGGACGTTGGCAAAAGCGAGGCGCTGAATCTGATGCGGTCTTTAGTTCATCAATGAAAGCGCTGCCAGGAAAAGAATTAAAGTTAGCTGCCAAATACACCGCAGAGCAAGGCGCCGTATGGGCAAGCGTCTCAAAAAGTCAACGTCAACTAAGCAGACAAGCCAAACAAATCAGGGAAAATGCTTCTCCAACGAGTCTGCAAATGTCGTTGGAGGACAAAGATCTTGCAAAAACTGCTACGACTTACACCAATGATTTGAAGACGCTAGCTTCTAAGGATAAAGATGCGATCGGCTACGCATTTTCGATTGATGGCAAATTGAACAGTGCCGATGTTTACGCATCACATGATTTGTTCGTGAAGCTCTGGCCGAAATTGCTTGAGGCAACAGCTGTGGAAGCAGTGTCCAATATCTCAACTGCTGATAAGGGTGCGCCAACGCCTAAGCCCGTGGCTGTCGATGACGTGAAGAATTTTCTGAGTTCAAGCGAACAGGGTAAGTCAGCCTTGAAGAAGGTCTCTTCTGAAACTAGTCAGGAAACACGTGATTCGGCAAAAACTGTCTATTTCGAGAGCAGGAGCGATGGCAGCGGTTGGTTGCACAAAAACTACATCATGAAATAGAAGCGATTTTGCCGACTTTGACTTTGCCTTTGAAAATTCAACCGTCATCGGTTGAATTTTTAAAGGGTTCGATTTGGCAAGTTCCAAAAAATCAACCGTCATCGGTTGATTTTTGAGGGCCAGATTGATATCGCCAAAACATTCAACCGACATTGGTTGAATTTGGACGCGACGGATTCTGCCCCATTTAAAAACTCAACCGTCATCGGTTGATTTTTCAGGGGGTATGCTCCGAATCGTCTGAAACGCCTCACTGGTCATGGTTTAGGGCTAAAATTGTGCCTGAGCCAGCTCGGTCAGCCCAACCCTGTAAAGCCAGGAACTTAATCATTCTGTTTAGATTGGGGATGAAGGCCCGATGTTTGTTATGATATCTATTCGCCACACACAATCTATATCAAGCAAGGTCTGTCATGAAGGAAGGAATTCACCCCCAGTATCAAGAAGTTATCGCCACCTGCGTGTGCGGTAATTCAGTTGAGCTCGGTTCAACCAAGCCTCAAATAAGAGTTGAAATTTGCAGCAACTGCCATCCGTTTTACACCGGGCAGCAAAAAATCGTTGACACCGAAGGTCGTGTTGACCGCTTTGTCAAGCGTTACAAGCTGGACAAAGACAAGGTTGGTTCAAACAGCTAGTCTCGGCATGATTTTAGAAAAGCTTGGCAATATTTAATTGCCAAGCTTTTTGTTTAGCGCGGTTTCCTGTTTGAATTGCTTGATACCCAATTGAGTGTAGAAATGCCGCAACCGACAAAAGCCCAAACTGCGCGAGAAAAGTTGATATTGGCACTTGATGTGCCATCTATGGATGAGGCGATTGCGATCGTCAAAGAGCTGAAAGATGAGGTTGGTCTTTTCAAGATTGGCTTAGAGTTGTACGCACACAGCGGCACTCGGTTGTTCGAAGCGATGAGGGCAGAAGGTGTCCCATTTTTCTTTGATTGCAAGTTTCACGACATCCCTAATACAGTAGCAAGAGCAAGTCAGGGACTCGTTGGTCAGGGCATTGCCATGTTCAATGTGCATGCGACTGGTGGTTTTGAAATGATGCAAGCTACTGCCAAAGCGACTCACAAAGCAGCACGGGAAGCTAATGTAGCTGCTCCTAAAATTATCTCGGTGACTATGCTAACCAGTATCAGCGACAAGGAAGCTAGCGAAATTGGCTTTGGAGCGAGCGTTTCGCAGCTCGTGCCGCAATTGGCCTTGCTGACGAAGAAGGCTGGGTTGGACGGCGTCGTCGCTTCCGCTCAGGAGGTTCAGGCGATCAGGCAGGCGTGTGGACCAGACTTTTTCATTGTTACACCTGGAATTCGTCCAGCCTGGTCCGCTAGCGATGACCAGAAACGCATCGTCACCCCTGGCCAAGCTATCAAGGATGGTGCGGATTATCTCGTCGTCGGTCGTCCCATCACCCAGGCGTCCAGCCGTCGGGATGCGGCTCGACGTGTGGTCGAAGAAATGGAATCAATCAATTGAAAAGATTAGCGCTCTGTCTGGCGGTTTTCTTTTTGGCGTTGATTAGTCCTGCTTTTGCGATTGAAGAACGACCGGTCAATTTTATTTTCTTGATTGACGTGTCGGGAAGTATGGTTTTGAAGTCGACCATGGTCACCGCCGCTGATGGCACACAAGTGACCTTGTTTGAAGCGTTGAGGCAGGCACTGAAGCAGGTCGCAGAAGATCCACGTCTAATCAATCCAAAAAGCCGGATATCATTCATTACTTTCGGAACTAAAATTACTGAAAAAACTGATTGGCCATCTAAGCTCGAAACTGCTGAAGACAGGCAGTCCTTGCTGAAAGTGATCCAGTCACCAGATGCGTTGAACGCCGATAAGCATGGCGATACCTACATGGGTGGTGCACTGGCACTTGCTTTGCAAAAAGCAAATCAAATGTACTCTGACACCGATCCTTGCACGACAACTTTCATTGTTATGCTCACTGATGGCTGGGATGAGCCACCAGCCGGAGCTACAGTCAAAGTGCGCACAGTGGCAAGCGATTTGACTAAAAAGCAAAGTGAAATCTTGAAGAAGGTTGGTATCAAAACTTGGAAAGTTTTGGTGATCGGGTTGCAGCGATTGCCGGATAAAAAAGCTGGCACGACCACCGCTAAGGAGCTTGCTGACTTGCTTGGCGGCGGGTTTATCGATGTGACAAAGCAAGCCGGCGGCACAGTATCTGAACGGATTTTTCTCGCTTTGAAATCTCAAGTTGAGCAGTTGAAGGGGCAGCTTACTCTCGGCGAAGGTAAGAGCTTGAAAAACGGTGTCGTTGATTTTGGCACTGTAGTCGGTAATGGATCTGCGAAAGCGTCGTTTCCGCTGCAACTGAAATCTTGCTATGCCGAGGAAATTTCAGGTTTGAAGGACGTGACCAGCACAGTTCCATCGTCGAAGTTAAAGGAGTTGCTTGGAACGTCCGCATCTCTAACTGGGGGCGCTTGCCAGTCGATTACAACTATTCCGACTGACGCTATAACGCTGCATGTGGCGCCCACTCAGATAGCTCCGTCCGGAGAGTTGGGCAACCGCTCTTCTACCAGTCAGGAGATAGCAATCGATGCGCAGGCGCACACTAATTGCCCTGCTGGACACTACGCAGGTTGTTTTAAGCTCGATTCCACTGCGAAAGTGCCCGAATACATAGGTTGGACGTTGCGTGTTCCCGGACGCGTTGTCGCTGACCCGGAAGCGCTGAAAGTGAAGATGCGCAAGCCAGGATTTTTGTGGGCTGAGGATTCGGATGTTGATTTGATCGGCAAAATCAAAGAGCTGCCTGGTGCTCACGCTCAAGCAAATTACGACGTTCAGATTTTGCCTCAACGAGCCACTATGGTGAGTTCGAAAAAAGGAGATGCAGCAGACTCGCGTGCCATCGCCGAAGACGAAATCAATGGCGGCAAACCGTTGTCGTTCGCTTTGGATACTGCCAAAGCCGACAGTCACGAGTTTAAATTGAACGTTGCCATCAAAGCCAACCAAGCGCCGGGCAAGTATGCAGGAGTGCTGGGAGTCAAAATCTCTGGTCCGGCCGAAACAGTTGCGCCGACAGAGATTCCCTTTGAAGTTACGGTTGAGCCAAGCGCTTGGGAAGAAATTGCACCGTTGGCAATTCCGATACTGTTTGTGCTCGTTCTTTCCATCATTTTTGGACTGTTCCTGTGGATCACAAACCTGAAAAGAGACTGAGCGACAAATGCTGAAGGTTTGCTTAGACTAAGATTGCTATACTTTGCTCTTCAGCTCCCAACTGGTGGAGCTTTTCAAGCGCTGGCGTGTTGGCGGAGACCCGTTTGATTTAGCCTATGATTGGGCTAAGCGTGATAGTACACACTGAGTTGTAAAAATCGAGGGGACGCGAAGTCAATGGATATGGTTGGGTGGTATGTAATTTTGGCTGTTGCCGCGATTGCAATCGCTATTGCGTTGCGTTTCGTTGTGTACACCATGCTCGTTAAGAACAGTCGGTGGTTGCCTGAGAAAGCCACCAAAGTCGCAAACATAGTTAGCGGTGGCGCAGCCGGTGTGGCACTCTTAGCTATTGTCGGCAAAGCTTTATTGACGCATTAGAGAGTATTTCAATCGTGCCTGTTGTCGTGTTTTGACAACATGCAGTGAGCGATTGAAGACGTAAACAACTGGGAGTTTGCATCATGGCAATCAGGACAATTCCTTCTCTCGTGATCGGGTTGGGTGGCACTGGTAAGCGCGCGTTGACGCACTTGAAGCGCCGCATCTATGACACTTATGGTCGGGCAGATTTGCCCTGGATTCGCTTGCTCTCGATCGACACTGACAGCGCTGGCGTCAACAATCCACCCGTCATCAGTCAGCGAACAGGCGAATTTATTTCGCTTGGCACTAACGAATTGCGAGTGATCGATCAAAGTGACACACCGCAGATCATCAGCAATTTGGACTCTCCTGAAAACAGACACATTAAGGACTGGTATCCAGATCCAGACATGCGAGTAGACTTTCCAAAAGCCGCACGAGGATCTGGACAGGTCCGCATGTTCGGAAAAATAGGATTGTACAAAGGCGAGAACTTGCACACCACCTACAGATGGTTGCAACAGGCTGCCCATGAAGTCTCCGACCCTGCTGCCTGGGAAGATTTTTCAGGATTCGAAGTTGACCCGACACTGCAGTTTGTCTATATTATCTGCTCTATTTGTGGTGGCACCGGCAGTGGCATGTTCCTTGACGTGGCATACATGCTGAGAAAGATCGTCGGTGTGGATCCTTCAACAAGACGCTTCATCGGCATGCTAGTTATGCCTGAAGTATACGAGCCTGTGGTCGAAAACCAGCATATCCGCCGCATCTACTCGAACGGGTATGCCGCACTGCGTGAACTCGATTATTTGTTGAACAGCCCTAAACGCTCATACATAATTAAAGGAAAGGATCACACATTCGTCGATTTCCCAAAAGATGTGCCACCGTTCGATTTTACTTTCTTGTTCAGCAACAAAAACAAACGGGGCGCTGTGATTTCACAACGTCAGGTCTCAGGCGATAAGCCTGTGGCCGCAGATGACCGAGTTTCGCAGTACATGTCCGAGACAATAATGACCGATGTGCTGTCGCCTCTAACTGAACGAAGCGAATCGATTTTAAGCAACATCTTCACCTCGATTACCGAGCCTGAAACGATGGGCGACCGCACCTTTTATAAAGCCTACTCGGCAGTAGGCGTTTCGTCTGTCAAGGTTCCGCCGTTAGCCTACTTCCAGGATATGTTGGAAATTAAGATGACGGATGCAGTTATCGATTTTCTGCTCAGACCCGATCCTGATATCACAGAAAAGGCGCTAGCCAAGCAGTTCTTCGCCGATAATTTGGCGAAGATCGAAGACGCGCTAACCTTAAGGGCAAGTCTCGGAACTGATGCCACTTACGGACGTTATCTCTCTCGTGCTTTCTTCGATGAATTTAAGCAGAACCGTCCGGCATGCATCAACAAATTGAAACAGTGGTCTGACACAATCATCTCTGATACGGTCGATCCCGACAGCCCTCTGGAAATTGAAAAGCAAGCAGGCAGCGCCAGCAAGCAAGCAATCAGCAGCATCTCGACGGCGCTCGACGCGGGGCTCAAATTATATGTAAAAGACCCGGAACGCGGCTACGTTTTTTTGCGTGAGTGGCTCGAAGAATTGACTGCTTTGGCCCAGCAGAAGTTGGCTCAAGTGCCACCGGCTATGGTGGAGGAAGGAGACAACAAACGCCCTGTAAAAGAAGCTATGGATTCTCTGCAAAGAGTCGCTAACGATGTTCAGCTGCCTGTCTTGCGAGATACTGTAGAAGTGTTGCTGGAGCGCCTGGCAAACTATTACGATAACTTCGGTCGTGAAGGTCGCAGCCGCAGCATGTTGATCAATTTCTACAACGATTTGATCAAACTCTTCGACTCGGTTCATGCCAACATCAAGTCTTTGACTGACACTATTACAGTGGTGAACAAAGATGGTGAAACAAAACTGTCTGCACGAATCGCCACGATGGGAGACACTTCGCAAGAGCGTGTTCTAATCGACAAGTCTTTGATTGGCAGAAAAGAAGTGGAGCGTTTTCTCGACAGTCTGCTCGCCCCGCTCTGGGAGAAAAATGACTGGAAGGCGGTTTCGCCAATGCTCTCGACCGAGACTAAAGCGTTGATCACTGCCGAACTGTCAGGCAAATTATTCGCACTGCAGATGGATAAAACTGTCGACGCAGACTCCAGAAAGCAAAAATTGGAAGAGACGATCCAAACGTTCGTGAAGGAGAAGCTGTTCAATAAGCTCTTTCCAACAGATGCTCAAAGCGGCATGATCAAGGAACCTTCGTACACGAATAGCGAAGGGCGCAGTATGTTGCTCGACTTTTCGAACAACAATTTGTTGCCGTTGATGATCGCGCACAGCAGTCCACTCTGGTCTGTGCAAACGCATCAAATTGGCTCAGCAAGCTCTCCTGTGACGTTCGTCGGTTTAAACGGAATCAAGATTCCAGAAACTGTGGTTGAAGATTTGCAAGAGCAAATCCCGAATTTCAGAACTACAGACATCGTACTTTCTGACGTAGAACCGCGTGTAGTGGTCAAACAGTACGACCCACTCTATTCGTTAGCATCTATGAACGGAATTGCTGATTACGAAAACTATTATAAGAATACAGATCGCAAGATGAATCCGATGCACACTGACGTCAAGTTTGTCAGCGAGCCGAATCCGTACTTGCAGTGGTTATCTTATGTAGTACCTGAAGATGACAGCGTCAAGACGTGTCCTCTTGGTCACGACATCACAGCCGCGCTTGCAGATGACGCGCAATTCTGTCCGACTTGTTCCAAGTCTGGAAAGAAAACACTGATTGTGCCAAACAAGATGCTCTGTCCAAAGTGTCAGCACATCATCGACCAGGGCAGTCGCAAATGTCCAGAGTGTTCAGCTCTGGTTGTTGAAGACAAAAAGGCTCAGGAAAAAACCTGGCCGATGCAACGCGCTGACGCTAAGAAAGAGCTTTGCCCAGGCTGCGTCACTCTCGAACGCGAACATCCTGAAACGATGGTGCTTAAGACCGGCTCTGAAGCTGGTGGAGCGAAAAGTTTCTGCCCTAGCTGCGGATCGGCCTGGGCCAATCTTTGTCCTTACTGCAGCGCACCGCTGGAAAAACCGACAGTCTGCACCAAGGGTAGTGACAGATGTATTTTTGAAGGACCACCGATTGTCTTGTGTTCATCGTGCAGCTGTCCTGTGACGCCTGATACGACTAAATGCCCTCGCTGTTTCAAAGACCTTGTAGAGTGCGAAGTGTGTCGTAAAGAGGGGAAAGAAAAACGCATGATTCCTAAGGGCACTGAGTGTCCTCAGAAGCATGTGAAAATGGCAGAGCCTGTAGCAGCAGCTAAATCGTCGGGTACGGCTAAATCTGCGAATGCGGCTACCTCTGGTGATGCGGCTACTTCTGGTGATGCGGCTACTTCTGGTGATGCGGCTACCTCTGATGAGGCAGCAGAATCTACTGAAGAACCTGTGCCGGTTCAAGCTCCGATTGCGTGACAACTTCATTTGAAGTTGCATCGAGTAAAATCTAGACCAAGTTAGTTTCGCGTTTTGACCCGCGTATAGGAGACTTTCATGCCGCTTGTGGTGCATTTGCGAGATACAAATCCAGAGTTGGTGAAAGCCTGGACAGCTTTCTTTGGAAGGAACGCCAAAGTTGATATCACCGAGGGGAGCGTTTTCGATCTGGATGTTTCTGTGTTGGTAACTCCGGCTAACAGTTTCGGCATTATGGATGATGGCCTGGGCTCGCAGTTGAACAAGCTCACAGAAGGTCAGTTGGAGTCGCGCGTGCGCAAGTTGATTCAGGACAAGCATGCAGGCGAACTTCCAGTTGGCTGCGCGGAAGTAATCACAACTAACTTAGAGAAGCCGAAGTTCGCGATCATAGCGCCGACTATGCGGGTGCCCTTGCGCATGACTAATGCCAACGTGAACAGCTACATGGCTACGCGCGCGGCGTTTCGAGCCCTGGCTGCATTCATTCGGCAAGACCGAGAAGATCACGCTGGCGAATCAAAAATAGAATCTGTCGCGTTTGTGGGAATGGGCACTGGTGCTGGCAAGACAGCACCGGCTGTGGCTGCTTTTCAAATGTACGAAGCTTATTGTCAAATTGTTTTAGGACAAGAGCCGAATTTTGCCACTGTGGAAGCTGCCACCGCCCATGATGCCGAATTGAGGAAGAGCCGGTACATTTAGTCTCCGATCAGTTGAATTAAATTTGTTTTTTTCATGATCGCTTATAAGCAACACCTGGGATTGGCTGGGTTTTTAGACTCGGCCGTTTCCAGCATCTGTGATAGTCTCGCAACAGCGTGGCAGCGTGTGGGTCGACTATCCTCTGATAAGTGGAGATTTCTTGATGTCTAAAATCAAACATCTTGCGGCCTTCGTGGCCCTGCTATTGGTTTTTCTCTGTAGCTCACTGACTACAGCGTCTGCTCGCAATCCTTTGGATCCGCGCAGACCCTCGCCGCCTACCTCCACTGGCGCGGGCGGGCCGACAGGGTTCCAGGTCTACAATCCGAGCCATCCCGATGTGGATGTGTGGGTGGTTCTGCCCGAATCTTCGAATCTAGGATGCGGACCGACGCTGCTCACTCAACTGAGAGTTCTGGATCTAAACAACAACAACCCACTCCCGATCACTCAATTTGCTGACAATGTACGCCTTGGTTCATTCAAATTGATGCGCGGAAGAAGCGCAAAAATCGAGCCTATCAACGGCAAGACTTGTCTGGACGGATTGAACGTCACCTTCTTGAACCATCCGCAATGTCCGTGCACAAACACTTGCGCCGGCACTCAGCCGGGCGTTCCTGGACCGAATCTGCCAAACGGAACCAACTTCGTCGAAGCCACGTTGAATTGTCCTGGGACGTTTCTCGAGACGGTCGACATAAGCTGTGTTAATGGAGCTAATACGACTATCGCTGTTGATTTCCAGGGTGGTCCAAATTGGAACGACGGAGTGGGCAACAACAACGTCCAGCATATCCAGAATTCCTGGGTGAACGTCAATTGCAGTGGTGCCGCCTGTGACAACAACTGCTCCCTGACTGGAGTTTATCCATACAACGCGACAGAGTGTGAGCATGCCGCTGCTGGCGCCTGTCCTAACGCTTCGTCGCCGCCCTTCTGCCTAGCGACTAACAAACACTGCAACATCCAGCGCGGTCGTGAGAATGGCAACTTTGGAGGGGTAGTGAAAGCTACGTATTTGGGACCTCTCGCTCCGCCTAACTGAAAGTGAACAGACTTTTGGCGAAATTTTCAGTGTTGTTGGCGACAGCGACAACTTTTCTGTGCAGCAATTCTTGTGGCGCTGACGTAACTGCGGATTTGCTCGATCCCACTCTGGAGCAGCAGTATGACTGGGCCATGTACATGGACGTCCACGACCTGAAAGGTTTTTTGAATTACCCGACATCGCAATTGAGCTCTATGACTGATTTGCGTGTCATTTACCGACCACTTGCACGTGGCATTCGTGCTGCTGACTATAAAAAGGCTCGAGTTTATGAGGAATTCTGGTATCACGATGAAATGCCGATTGGTCTGAGGCGGAATGATCAAATACAAATCGACAGCAATAAATTTGGAATTATCTATGTACAACCACGAGATGGTGAGAGCGACCACACACCCGCCATTGCTAATGCTGTCGTGAGAATAATGGTTGACCTGTGGATTCACAACATCGTCGCCGGTTATGTCGTGGTGCCCATTGAGAAGTTCAATCAAATGGAGGCAGAATTGAGTCGCTATGGATTTTTTCCGACTCTAAAAGTAGCAGAGGGTCCGCAACTGAGCATTCACCTGCGTTCGAATCCAAAGGGCAGAGACGAACTCTATTTTTTTCAAAAAGGGTATTAAACTGCCTTTTCGGATTCGACAGATGGACCGATAGTCGAGATGTTGCTTTCTTGAATCGGTGCCACTTCCAGCGTTGGCTTGACCACTGCTTCGCCACCAGATGTGGGGTCATTGCTATTCGCTTTCTTACGACCAAGCACGGAGAGGAATGAATCAAGCGGTGTGGGCGATTTGCGATCGGCGTCTTTCAGATACATGTATGAGAGCGGATCCAGCAAGTCATCGGCGCTGCCGTAGCGCGCCAAAATACCGCGGTTCGCTGCTGATATGGAGCCAGTTTCTTCAGACACGACGATGCACAAACCGTCGTATATCTCTGACAAACCGATTGCTGCGCGGTGCCGAGTGCCGTAACGTGAACTTAGTTTCGGGTCGTCTGTCATTGGCAAAATCACGCCGGCCGCGACGATTTTGTTTTGTCTGATCACTACTGCGCCATCGTGAAGAGGCGACTTTGGAAAGAAGATTGAAAGCAATAAATTCGACGAAATGTCTGCATTGACCGGGGTGCCTGGGCTTAAGTAATCGCGCTCACCTTCCGGTGGCTCAACGACGATTAGCGCTCCTACCTTGGTTTTTGACAGGTCTCGCACTGCTGAAATTATTTGGGCGATATCTCGCTTAGTATTTTCAGTTTCGCGATTGGGCAAGGAAAAATCTACTTTGAAGTTGTTCATTCTTCCCAAGTAGCCCAGCCCGCGTCGAATTTCAGGCTGAAAAATAATTACGAGTGCCATGACAGCTACAGGAATCAGGTGCTGTAGGATCGAAGTGACAAGGGTGAAGCCTGCGAAATATGAGATGACCGCGACGCCGATGAGCACCATGACGCCTTTGACGAGCCTCTCAGCCTGCGTTCCGACGATGCGACGCCAGATCCAAATCGCGCAATAGCAAATGATCAGCATCTGAATGAAATTTTTGACGGCGTTTAACCAGTTCGTTTGGCTGAAGATGTCGGTTAAATCGGCGCCCATTGGAAGTTAAGCTCCTAAGCCGTCTCGTACATGTCGTGGTGGCACCAAATGGTGCTTTCTTAGAGCAATCGATCGAGAATTCTGTCCTGACGTACCAGGTCTTCGTTTGTCTCTCTCTCGATAATGACCTCTGCTTTTCCGTCTAAGACGAGCACGCAAGCCGGACGTGTCGTGCGGTTGTAGTTTGATGCCATACTGTAATTGTAGGCACCTGTTCCGAACACGGCGATCACATCGTCGCGCTGGGCGGCCAAATAAGCTTCCTTTACGATTATATCTCCCGATTCGCAATACCTGCCTACCAGGCTGACAGGTTTTTCAGGGGTGGGCGCGGTCATGCGGTTCGCTACGCACGTTGTGTACTTAGCTTGATAAGTTATAGGTCGTGGATTGTCAGCCATTCCGCCGTCGACAGAGAGGCACGAGGCTGCTCCGTCTATATCTTTTGTGTGTCCTGCTCGATATAGAGTGATGCCAGCGGTGCCGATCATAGAACGACCTGGTTCGACAAAAAGTTCTGGCAGTTCCATATTTCGTTTGCTGAAAGCTTCTGCGACTTTGGTGGCAACCGAGTGCGCCCATTCGTAGATTGGTGTTGGGCGATCCTCTTTCGTGTAGGCTATACCTAAACCGCCACCGACGTCGAGCTGCGTAAGCTCAACTCCGTACTCTTTCTTTATCGCAGCAAAGCGATCTGCCATTATGTCGATCAATTCGAGGAATGGTCCGAGATCGTGCGACTGACTGCCGATGTGAGCATGGAGACCAACCAGTTGTAGTGCATCTGGATATTTGAGGATGAGCTCGACGATGTTGTTAAGCCGATCTAGCGGAATTCCGAATTTGCTGTTGTGTTGTCCTGTTTTAATATGCTCGTGAGTATCCGGCTCCACCCCTGGTGTCACTCGGATCAGTACTGATGCTTTTACTTTCGACTGCTGTGCTATTTCCGCGAGCATTTTTATTTCGTCGGTGCTGTCAGCGACAATTTTTACACCTGGATAATTCAGAGCCGCTTGCAACTCCTTGGCGCTTTTGTTGTTGCCGTGCAGATAGATCAGATCGGCTGGAAAGCCCGCTTTGACGGCGGTGAACAACTCACCTTCCGACACTACGTCTAAGCCAAATCCCAATTTGCGAATCAAGTGGCACATGGCGGTGCATAAAAATGCTTTGCCGGCGTAGAGTGGTCGGGATTTTTTGTATGCTGATAGACCGGCTTGGAATGCGCTTGCTGACGCACGCACGGTGGCCTCATCTATCACGTAAAGCGGAGTGCCGAATTGCTTTGCCAGTTCGACGGTATCGCAACCACCGATGATCAAGTGTCCCTGCGCATCTGTTGTCGCGCTGATGGGCATGATTTCTACATTTGGTGAAACAACACGCGTTGATTGGCTCATGAGAGCGATTGCCTCCATCGACATACTATGCTGCGCAATTGCGGCGGCGCAGGTCTCTATTATGGCGTAGAAGGACGGTTAAGTCGAGCAATCCACTATTGGTCGCGCAACATTGAGACTAATGGTGGACGGAAGTTTTACTACGAATCAGCCCTGAGTTGTTGCGCAGTGGCATGTGGCGGCTCATCTCTTTGTGACGCCCCGATTCTTTTTGTAAATCCTGTAAGTCATCGCAAGGGGTAATGAGAGTGTAGCTAAGCTGCGCTGATTGATTGGATCTGTCGCCCAATCCTGTCAAGCTGAAGGTCATGCTCTCAACTTCTTTTATGTTTCGTGCAGCCAGTGCGCTTGCCATGACTTGTGCGTTGGGCGAGTCTACAACATATTGTAAGGCCGCCTCATACGTTGAGAGGACCCATCCTTCGCTGAACGAGTAGACACCGATGATGTGTCCTTTAAAAATGTAGACCATGCACAAAGCTTCGTTGTTTTCAGAGTTGATTACGACACAGCCAGGTGCATTGCTATGCATCAGATGAGTGACAGCTGACTCGAAGACTTGCTCCGGAGATCCACCGAAGGTTTCGACCTGGTGTCCGTGGAAAAGAGCTCCGCCAGCTAGAACGAGTTCTTCGCTGAGCAGATATGTATCGATGATATTGTCTGGTTTGGCGAGTTCTGACATTGCGCGTTGATGCGCTTCTTCGCCGAACAGTTGCTGCTCTTCGAACTTGCTGCCATAGAGACATCCTAGTACACGACCTCTGAAGACGAGGATTGCGGCTCGCGATTTGCTCGCTTCTGATATGACTCGGATGCAACAGGTGCTCTGTTTCGCTTCGATTGAAACCAGAAGCTGGTGATAACGGATGCGATGCGACTGCGCGATCTCGTGCGTTTCTCGCACCGTAGGTAGTGGCACTAAGTTTATCGCTCGACGATTGGCTCCATGTCCGTTATTTTCGGCCGATACTAATTTGGAAATGGTTTCCTGAATTCCTTTTTTGTCTTTCCAAGCAAACATTGTGCGCTATCCTGCAGATAAATGGGGTGCGCCGACCTGCCGTTTTTCACGGGTTTTAAGCGGCTAGATGGAGTGATGAAGGCGAAGACTGCTCATCTTAGAAAGTAACAAACTGACCTTCTACTGTCACTGGGAAAAATACGAACTGCAGTAAATGTGAAGCGTTAATTTGTAGACGCTCGTATACGGACTTTTGCGAGTGAACCGGCTGGGTGGCGGGTTTTACATACCTGATTCAATTCAAATGGACCGATGACTGCCACTCATTTCCGTCTGCACTCTCTGATTTGCTGGACAATTGATTTGCAGACTAATTGCTTTGCACACTAACAGAATGCCTGTTCTATATGCGTTAGAACCGGCGGACCGAGCCTGCTCATTACTGCTTGCTCGTCGAGACGGGCTAGCTCTTCCATTTGAATTGGCTGAGAGTTTTCTTTGCGCGGAAAACTGACGACGATGACGTCCAATCTTGCACCTTGCTCGACAAGATTGTTGTTGTGCAGATAGATGTTTGCTGCCACCACTAATTTTTGCCGCTTGGTTTGGGTGATTGATTCTAATCCGTACATCGACACACCAGGTTCCAGCGACGTAACTCGGGCTTTCACCTCGATGAAAACGAGCAAATATTCTGGTGTTAGCGCGATGATGTCAATTTCGTATCGGCCGGCTCTCCAATTTCTCCCAACTATTGTCCAGCCTTGAGATTCGAGGGTTTCTGCCGCGAATTTTTCGCCTTCATGCCACAAAGCAGCGCGTCTTTTGGCGATTGTGCAATCTTCTGGTAATGCCATGGCTTTCCTTCAAATGCAACAATGTGTGGATGTTTGCCTCATTTTTGCTGCGTCCTTCTCCGCTTTCTATATAATTGTTGTCTTTGCCGATGAGTTTACGAACCCCTCTGCATTTAAATACGTGTCGTCCCTACAAAAAGTTCAAAGTGAAGCCATGATTGATCTAAGACTAATTCGAGAAAAAACTGAGGAAGTTGAGAAGGCTCTGGAGCGTCGTAACGGCGGTTTCTCGGTCAAGGAATTGGTTGAAGTCGATGCTTCGCAACGTAAGGCTCAGGGTGAATGGGAAGCGCTGAATCAGCGTAGCAATCAGCTTCAGGGTTTGATTAAAGCGGCCCAGAGTGACGAGCGTGAAACTCTAAAAGTTGAGGCGAAGGATGTGAACGTTCGCATCAAAGAAGCTAACGCTTTGAGAACCGAGTTGGATGCTCGCGTTAAAGAGCTTCAAATGGCATTGCCTAACATGCCTGATGCATCCGTGCCTGATGGTCCAGATGAGAACTACAACGTCGAAATTCATGCCTGGGGCGAAAAGCCGAACATTGAAAATCCAAAAGAACATTGGGAGTTGGGACCACCTCTTCGTATTTTCGATTTCGAAAGAGGTGTCAAAATAGCCGAGTCTCGATTCACCGTGCTCATGGAAATGGGCGCGAAAATGGAACGTGCGCTGATGAATTTCATGCTCGATTTTCATTCAAGTCGTGGCTACAGCGAAGTCTTTCCGCCAATTCTGGTCAACAAGCAGTGCATGCTCGGTACAGGGCAGTTGCCGAAGTTTGAAGGCGACTTCTACAAGTGCGCCGATGATGAACTGTATTTGGTGCCAACCGCTGAAGTGCCAGTTACGAATCTCTACCGTGATGAAGTAATTGCCGCTGATCAATTGCCAATTCATCACTGCGCTTACACGCCGAACTTTCGCAGAGAAGCTGGAAGCGCAGGCAAAGACACGCGCGGTTATATCCGCCAGCATCAGTTCAACAAAGTCGAACTGGTCAAGTTCTGCTTGCCGGAAAATTCCGAAGACGAGCATGAGAAATTGACGCGCGACGCGGAAGCTGTGTTGGAAGCGCTCGAATTGCCCTATCGCAGAATCATTTTGTGTGCTGGTGATATTGGATTTTCAGCCAAGAAATGTTTTGACCTGGAAGTTTGGTTTCCGGGACAGAATAAGTATCGCGAAATTAGCTCCTGCAGTAACTTTGGTGATTTCCAGGCGCGTCGTGCCAACTTGAAATACAAACCTGCCGATGATGGCAAGGCGAGATTTCTGCACACGCTTAATGGTTCCGGTCTTGCAATCGGGCGAACTCTTGCAGCGATATTGGAAAATAACCAGCAACCAGACGGTAGCGTGCGCGTACCCGCGGTGCTCATCCCCTACATGGGCGGCATAAGCGTGCTACGTCCCCGCAACGACAAGATTGCAGAAGCGGTCCACTAGATCGACGTGATGTGGCTACAACTTAATTCGAGATGCTTTCAAGTTTTGTTTAGGTACTTCATGACGTAATCAGTTGGCACCATATTTAGTGCCAATTTAATTTGGTTCGAGTGATGTGGTCGAGTTCGATCAATCTCAGGTCCAACAACTTCTAGGACGGTTTCTAAGACCGCGCTTCGTTCGAGTAGACCTGGGTTGGTGTACAGAGGCGGATGCACAGAGGCGGATGCACGCAGGCGGATGCCCTCAAACGGTCAGGCACTAAAGCGGGCACCGTAACGACTACATTGCATAATGCCAGATCTGTTATTGGCTGGATTGTCTTTCCAGCCAATCTGGGATATGCTTATATTGGCTTGATTCACTGTCAAGTTCAATTCTCGCCTCTGTAGCAGCGATATCGCTATTTTGGTTGGATCTTCTTGTCGCTACCAAAACCTCTTTGGGTGAATGGCATTTTATGAATTGGCTTGATTTGCTGGCAAACGTAGAGCATGGGTTGGAGCGAAACGAGCCAATGTATGCACGCATCACTGCCGGAATACGCAAAGCCATTCTCTCTGGTCAATTGGCTGACAACAGCCGCTTGCCGACAAATCGAGAGCTCGCCAATCTTCTCAAGATCGACCGGTCCACCGTCTCACGAGCTTATCTGGAGTTGAGCCAATCTGGTTTCATCGACAGTCATGTCGGTCGAGGGACTTTTGTACGACCGCTGGCACAACGCAGTGCTCCTCGACCCACCGAGAGTAACATTGAAGCCTTGTCAGATTCGGCTCTTAACTGGAGCGATAAATTTTCCGAATCCAGTCGCACTTCGCTTGATTTGATTAGTCGTCAACCGGCTGGAACCAACCAACACGACATGATTTCATTCGCTGGTGGCATTCCGACTGAGGAGTTTTATCCTAACGATCAGTTTCAGCGCATTGTCAGTCAGCTTCTGAAATCAGAGCATGCGGCCGAGATGTTTGGATACAGTGCGGCAGATGGTAGTCCCTATCTGCGCGCGCAAGTAAAAAGTCATTTGCAGAGCCATGGTATCGAATGTGGTGATGACGAACTGTTGATCGTGAGTGGGTCGCAGCAGGGCATCGATCTTGTTACGAACGTGCTCGTCGATCCAGGTGATTTGGTCGTGCTTGAGGATCCAAGCTACTTCTGGGCGATCTGCAATTTCCGAGCACGACAGGCAAGATGTTTGCCAGTCAGCATGGATGATGATGGCATTCGTCTGGATTTGCTCGAGTCATATTTATCCAGACAAAAGGCCAAGTTGCTTTATGTGATGCCGAGTTTCCAAAATCCAACCGGGGCGACTATGTCTCTTCCACGGAGGATGGCGTTGCTCGAATTGGCAAAGAAATATCAGGTGCCCATACTGGAAGACAATTTTGTCGGTGACCTCGTCTATCGCGACACACCGCTGCCACCGTTGCGATCGCTTCCGGGTGGTAAGGATGTCGTTATCCATCAAGGTACATTCTCGAAAGCACTGTGTCCTGGACTGAGACTCGGATGGTTAGTGGCACCACCTGAGGTGACAGCTCGGCTACTATTGGCGAAGCGGACTTCGGACCTTTCAACTAATTCAATTGCCCAGATCATTCTCGCAAAATATCTGGAAGAAGGGCTTTACAGCAAACATTTGGAGCATGTGCGTTTGTGCTATCGAAACAGGCGAGATGCGATGTTGACGGCATTATCGCGTCATCTTTCCGGTCGTTTCAGCGAATTCACAGATGGTGATAGCACCAAATTCGGTGACCGAACCAGGTTTGACAGTGACGTCAAATCCGGTGACGGAACCAAATTGACCTGGTCCAATCCCGATGGTGGATTGTTTATCTGGGCGAAACTTCCTAAAGGTTTATCGGCGAGAGAGTTCCTCACTTTTGCAGAGATGCAGGGTGTGTCTTTCTCTCCAGGCGACATGTTCTTTTTGAATGGCGGACATTCGGAGTATTTCCGATTGTGCTTCATTCAAACGGAAGAGTCGATTATCGAAGAAGGAATACAAAGGCTCGCAAGAGCCATGCGCAGCTATCTACAAACAGTTGCGCGTTCGAGCCTGTCGGAGTTATCCGGCGGGGCGCGTGTGCGCAACAACGTACTGATTTAGTCTTGACTGGAGGAAATTATGGTCATCGAAACTAAGGACGCCTCAAACAAAATTTCGACTGGCACTGAGCTGGTCAAAAAGGCGTTGCCTCAAATGTTGAAAGGTGGCGTCATCATGGACGTCGTCAATGCAGAGCAAGCCAAAATTGCAGAAGATGCTGGCGCTGTTGCTGTTATGGCTCTGGAGCGCGTGCCAGCAGACATCCGCGCTGATGGTGGCGTTGCTCGCATGAGTGATCCTGAGCTTGTAAGCAAAATTATCGAAGCGGTGAGCATTCCTGTTATGGCGAAGGCCAGAATCGGACACTTCGTTGAAGCGCAGATTTTGCAATCGCTTGGTGTTGATTGCGTGGACGAAAGCGAGGTGTTGACTGCTGCTGATGAGGAATATCACATCGACAAGAACTCGTTCACCATTCCATTCGTTTGTGGTGCTCGCAACTTGGGTGAAGCGCTCAGAAGAATTGGTGAAGGCGCAGCCATGATCCGCACTAAGGGTGAGGCAGGCACCGGTGACGTTGTCGAAGCCGTGCGTCATGCTCGTGCTATCCTCGGCGAAATTCGCTTGCTCTCTAACATGCCTCGTGAAGAGCTGATGACTTACGCGAAGAATATCGGCGCGCCTTATGAGCTTATTCTCAAGGTTGCTCAAGATGGAAAACTTCCAGTAGTCAACTTTGCTGCCGGTGGTATTGCGACTCCGGCCGACGCCGCTTTGATGATGCAAATAGGTGTTGACGGCGTGTTCGTTGGCTCTGGCATCTTCAAATCTGGAGATCCAGGAAAACGGGCTCGAGCAATTGTGAAAGCCACTACCTTCTATCAAGATCCAGCTATTCTGGCTGAAGTTAGCCGAAATCTCGGCGAGCCAATGGTTGGTCGCACAGCTCGTAGTTTGAGCGAGTTGGAGCAACTTGCGCTTCGCGGTAACTAGCTAACTAGCTATATAACTAACTAGCTCACTAGCTCATCGAAATTCGAATAGAAATTTGACTAGCTGCCGGAGGGTCTATGATAAAAATTGGTGTGCTTGGACTGCAGGGCTCTTTTGCCGAACATATTGCGGCAATTGAGAAGTGTGGTGCGCAGGCTGTTGACATAAGACACTCCTGGCAGCTGGCAGATGTCGATGGGTTGATTATTCCCGGTGGTGAATCCACTGCCATCGCCAAGCTCACTGGCGACAATGCTGACCCTATATTTGATACCATAAAAAAGCGAGTAGAGGCAGGCCTACCTGTATACGGAACTTGTATGGGTTCAATTTTTCTGGCGAAAGAAATTGAAGGCTCTGAGCAGGGACGGCTGGCATGCATGGATATCAAAGTGCGCCGCAATGCGTTTGGACCTCAACGCAATAGTTTTGAAACCTCCATCAAGATCGATGCACTGGGTGCTGAGCCGTTCCCATCCGTTTTCATCCGTGCACCGATTGTGGTATCGGTGGGCGCGGATGTGAAAGTCTTAGCCAATGTCGCAGAGGGTATTGTTATGGCGCGACAGAAGAATCTTCTCGTCACGGCATTTCATCCTGAGATTACGAGTGACTTAAGAGTGCACCAGTATTTTCTGGACATGGTTTCAGCAAGCAAGCAATCAAAAACCGGTTGTGCTGTAGCCAATCCGGACTGCGTCACTGCTTAATCGATACTGCGTCACTGCTTATTCGGTATTGCGCAACGGTCAACTTTACCGAAGGCTTTATCTTTTTGCGCTTTTCACTGCCATGCCTTTGGAATACAGTTCACTTCCGACAACTGCTTCTGGATTGAACGTGATTTTTGGCAGTTTGATTGTTTGCATGGCGCTCAGTGCGTTAACATCGTTGACGCTGTCTTGATAGTTTCCCCAAAACGTAGGTCCTACCTTCTTTTTTCCGGGTTTATAGACAGGCATCATTTCTGACACATCCAAATTGTGCAGAACGCTGAAAAGCGTGATGGTAGCACCGATGATACCAATTCCTACAAGAAAGTAAAACATTATGACCATTGCGATATTCCTCTGGTTCAAATTTATGGGTGCCCATGCGGCGCATGTGCATAAGCTACGGATGCCAGTGCAGCGCATGTGTTGGTATCTGCGTTGGTGCTGCATGATCTTTGGTTGGATCGTGCAGTGCTATAGTGGCTGCGCCTGGTGCATCGACGGCGCCAGCGTATCTACCCCAATATGAGGCAGGTACTCGCGCTTGAGGTATCGTCTCGTCGATGTGACAAAGACGAATTAGGATAAAAGAAATCACTAGTGGCACCATCAAAATGAAGGCGAACACAAATAGCGGAAGGAACATATGTTTCTCCTCTTTGGGAAGTACACGTGTTTCCTTGCTTGCAGACATAGATCCGCGAAGCAATGACGGCTTCCGTAGACGACTCTGAGGGCACAAAGTCAATTGATTGATTGCACTCTAGCTCCTCATGACATCTTCGTCCATGGGAAATCTACGAATGTGCACAACGTCAACGTTGCGATCATGATTTACGCGACTTGAAAACAATGCTTCAAGCGAATGCTTTCTCTGAAATCTTTTGGATATGAGCTTTTATGTCTGATGGCCAACTCTTCATATGCTCGTGGAACTGATGCTTGTTGGCGGCAAATAGTGCACGAGTTGCTTCTTCAAAACCAGTCGAGTTTCCTGCCATCGCTGACATGAACTTGTAAGTAGAATTTTGAGCGAACCGTCGTTCATCCTTATATATGTTTGTGCGTTTGGCCTCTTCGACTAACTTTCTCAGTGCTACAGAGGCTCCTCCAGGCTGTTGGTTAAGCCATTCCCAGTGCCGTGGCAACAAAGTCACCTCGCGAGCTACTACTCCCAATTTTGGACGGCCTCGACCTCTTGCACCACTTTCGGTGCTATAGGTAGTTTCGGTGTTGTTGGTTGTACCGGCGTGGACAGTGGCGTTGGTGCAATGTTCGGCCAATCGACTTTTGAAAGTTTCAATCTGCCCGCGAAAGTCTATCTCGATGACATTGCTTGTTTCATCGTCGAAGATCAGTATATTTTCTTGTTCTCCAGCGTCTAGACGTGCTTTCGATTGCAGTGCGACTTCAAACAAACTTCCAGTTGCTATCATGCGGGAGCCAGCGAAGGAAGTGCACATTGGTTGATTTGGAACAATCATCGCGGTCTCCGTAGATATGTGCGTTTTGTGGGTTCTTGGTCTAACTGTGGAACCTTTGTTCTCCTCTAATATTACCCGGGTGAAATTGCCCTGTCAATATTACCCGGGTAAATTTTGGACTTCGTAGCGTTGTTAAAGCCAGTAAAAGTGTGTGCTTTCTACTTCTGGACATTTATGGGGTATCTACCATGGGAAATTTACTAATGGTTAGGTATTTCCACCAATCGACTAGTCCCTCTGAGATATCTATTATTCGTGTATGAACCGGAATCGTTGAGGGGTTGGACAAACAGAGTCCGAAAGATTGATTGTAGCCTTTACCTAAATTTGCGACTTGAGCAGATTTTGGCAGTGGTCATCTCTGAACTGATGGTGTACATGATCGCCCCGGCAATACCTGGTATTGCATATGGTGCTCAGTTTCAGTCAAGCACCAAAGAGAAAACAACTTCCGCCTCAACTTCAAACAAGCCAGTTTTCAAATGACCGTTGAATCGCCCAAGTACCGTCCAGCCGTTTTTAATTGGATAAGACAATGCAAATAAAACAAGCCCAAGTAAGTGATTATCAAAGTCAAAGCCTATCGTTAGCCAATCAGACTGTAGAACTTCTTGATCGACTCGATCGCAAAAAAGAGCTTGAATTTGACCCCCTTAAGCCAGTTCAAAAAACGTCCAGCCCGTTAGTCCGTCGTGTGCTCCGGCCGTCCGCCGACAAAGCTGCCCATGAGAGCAGCAATTTTGCGCCCCCCGCAGCTGATGCGATAGTCAGCGTCATTATCGCTGATTCCGATCCTGCCGCTGACCGCGACGAATTGACGTTCAGTCGCGAACTCACTATCGCTCGCAATGGTGCTATGAGAAACGTTGAACCGTGGCGCGCTGAAAGCGAATTGAAGTTCGCTCAAAATGGTAAACGCGCTGCAGAAGGCGGACGTTATCTCGATGATGACACTCGCACACGAACTATCGAAATAGCAGACTCCCGTTTAGCGAAAGCACAAGCAGCAAGTGATGCCGTCGGACCAACGAAGTACGCGCAGACAGTTCGAGCGCTCAGAGACTACGCAGTTGCGATTGCAAAGCAAGTGGCTAGCGAATCTGATCCAACCGTCAAGGACAAAGTCGCCCGACATCTAGCAATCGACTTGGAATTGATGGTTCGTTCTGTGAAGAACTTGGAAAAAGGCGTTACCGGTGACCTACCCGTCGTCAACGTACAGGAGCCTTTCGACTACTGCGCGCGCCTGGCGAGAGTTAAAGATCATTTGGAAGACAAAATTTCCCGAATTAATTCCAATCAGGATAGACGGCTAGATCGGTTGGTGGAGCAGAATTCAATTTTGGCTCAGTTGCAGAATCGGCTGAATGAACTGCCTAGCGACGGTGTAATTTTCTTTTTCAATCGCGAAGGGTTGATCATTAAAGCTCCAATGAGCAAGCCTGGAAATATTCTCGTTGGTGTTGATCGCCTGGAGTATCCGAAGAGCAAATTGAGACCCGATGGCACTTTCGTGAACCGAGATGGTGAAACTGTAAAGGTCGAAATGACGTATAAAGCTATCGACGTGCCTCGCTGGAAGAATGCTGGCAACGGGCCAAACGGAGCTGGGATGGATCGTTTCGCAGGAGATGATATTGCTGGAGCAGCAATCGTTCGCCCCAAAGAAGGTGCGAAACCAATTCAGGCCAATAAACGTGTTTTCGTTGAAAAAGAGGTGGTCGGTCTAATTGGTGACCTACCAAAAGAGGTTGTAGAAGGCATGGCGTTTAAGGAATTGGCCAAGCGTTTCGGCAACATGGAGTACGGCAAAAGACCCATTGAGACAAAAACGGCTTAGGCTCTTGAATGTGCGCGATTTGAAAGAATTGTGCTTGGCACAAGCAAGACCCGAAACAGCCCAGACAGGATTGGCAGACTCAAAATAATGGGTGTCGAGCCGGAGCTGGGTAGGTAACAATTCACGGAGCAGGAAAGTATCGCTTTCCTGCTTTTCTTTTGCACAAAAATTGAACCGTTGTCGGTTTGTTATAAATGGAGTGAATGCATGTATCGAAAATTCAACCGTTATCGGTTGAGTCTTTAATGGAGTGAAGGCATGCATCGAAAATTCAACCGGTGTCGGTTGAGTTTTTAAATGGAGCGAAAGCCTGCGTCGAAAATTCAACCGATATCGGTTCAGTTTTTAAAATGGGGCGAAATGAAGTTATCGAAAATTCAACCGATATCGGTTCAGTTTTGAAAATGTTGCGTCAGCAATTTAATTAATTCAACCGATGTCGGTTGATTTTTCCATCAAAGAAGTCCGTCAATGTTCCGGATCGTACTCTTTAACAACGGTTGCGCCTGCCCTCTGGGTGTACAAATAACGCCCCAATCGTCGTCAATTCTTGAAACGGTTATGCGCTCAGAATCGTCGGTGCCACGGTCTACAAAACCGTAAGCACGAAACACTATATCTTTGGTGGAGTCTTTTGTTTCATCTATCCTGAAAGAGACCTGTGTTGCATTACTTGTGATTGTTCGAATACCCAACAAGTGCATCTGATTGTTGATCACAGAGTAATTCTGCATGTTGATGTGACTCGGTTCTTTTGAATCGGGCAGAATCACAGCAGGTGGCTTGTTTGCGATTATCAGGTCCAGCACTAAGTCTTGGTATCGGTCTCTGTCTCTGTTGAACCGTACGACCAATTGTTTATCTGAGATGTGATGAGGCGAGATAGCGTTGCTGCTATGCAGTAACGACATGACACTGGCCAACAAACACTCTATTAAAGCGTCCAAGTCAGAAACCCCCCCCTTTTGGATTATACAAGTGAACCTAATTTTGGCAAAAGAGGTCGGACCTTTACCAAATCCTTGCCGCCTTGGCCATTTTTTTGAGAAGATAGGCCGGTCTAGGGAGGCGGAACGTGGGACCTGATAATGATCAATCCGATGCGCCTATAACTGCGCCCTCGTCTTCAATTTCTTCCTCTCAAGCCTCGATTGTGTCTCCGTTCAAGTGTTTTCAGAGTCAGCAATGGTGGAAAAATGCGGCGCTGCTTTCTTTTCTCTACGCTCGCCATTGCGTTATTCCAGCTGGGCTCTGGCTAGTTTTTCTTGCGGTCCTTCTTGTCCCCGGCACTTTTCTTGTTGCTACGTTCACAAAGACCGTTGAAGTGATGCAGTTGGTTCAGGCTTTTGTTGTCTACTTGGTCACTATGTTCATTGCCGTGCCTTTGCTTTTTTGGTGTTTCGGTGCTTGGCTGGTGCGCCTTACAGCCTACGCCGCTGTCTTTGAATCTTTCTCTCGCGACGAGATGATTACGGCAAATCTCGACAAATCCCGCGTCATAGCTGCTCAACGAAAAGCATTGGAGCATACGAAAACACAGAAGGGGTTTTTAGCAAAATTTTGGTTTGCTTTGACAATTTTCTTGATCGGGCCATTTGTAGTCTTTTTTGTCTCGATGATGGTGATCGTATGTACGTCTTCAGCTCTATTAGGCAGTTCGGCGCTGAAACTACCGATGTGGGCGATTGTACTGACCGGCATATTTTGTTTGTGCTCCGGACTTGCTACAACCGTTCCAAGTTTCGTAGGTGTTTGCATTTCTGCCAATGTTGAAACTGACCCGATTAAGGAAGCCAAAAACACTATAGTTGTGTCTGTCAAAAGTTTTTTGCCGTTGACGATAATCACGGCTGCGTCTGTTCTTCTAAGTGTTCTGATATCGTCTCCTCATGAACTTTTTCAGGCTGGGCAGGCGCCCATGAGTACATTGAATGTTGATTGGGTGTCTATTGCTCAAGAAATTTGGCGAGCTGTTTCCAGCACAGTCGTTTGGACTATTACTTTAGCTCCGATGTGCGAATACATGCGAGGAAAACAGATTCGAAATGGTTGATTCGTTCCTGCAGATCGTCAACGATGAAAGACGGATGGCTGCGCTCCTCTCCGAACTGCAATCCAACTGTGCATTTTACCTGTGTCTTGGAAGCACCTCGATTAGCGATGTTGAGGGCATCTCAGCTGCCGGTTCAACTCCTCAATACCGCCGACTGACTCCAGCTGCAGATGCTGAAGCTTTAGTTCTAGGACAGACAAAAACAGTGGAAAAGCTACCAGTGTCCCCGCTTGGTGTCGTATCGCCGGTCGTGATTACGAGAGCTTGTTTGCACTTAACTAACATCGCACCACAGATTGTTGATTGCGGCGCATTCGTGCCGCCCGGCATACCTCATTTTTCGGCTGGCAATTGTCCAGCCGATTCGGTTGCCACAGGTCTGGCATTGCCACTAAATATAGTGCGCTCATTGTTTGACAGAGGCTTTGAATATGGCGCCCAGCAATCAGCTGATTGCCGGCCGATGATCGTAGCCGAGTGCGTTCCTGGCGGCACTACAACGGCACTGGCTGTGCTTCTCGCTCTTGGTTATGATGCACAATATTCCTTATCCGGAAGCATTCCCAACTGCAATCACGCGATGCGTCTTGAATTGGTTGAGCAAGGATTGAGGCAGTTGCGTGGGCAGTCACTTCTAGCTAATCCGTTTGACATTCTTGCTGCGGTTGGTGATCCAATGCAACCTTTCGTTGTGGGAATGGCACTTGCAGGCTGTCGTAATAGCTCAATCATCCTCGCTGGTGGATCTCAGATGCTCGCTGTTTATGCCCTGTGTGCGGCGCTCGCTGCTCAATATGAGGTTGAGATTGCGGACGCTCCGATTGGCGTGATTACGACCAAGTGGGTTGCCTTCGACCCTAATGCACGCATCGCCGATCTCAGTAAGCAGATAGGAGCGCCTCTGTGCGCAGCATCGCCAGACTTCATGTTATCGAGGCACAAGGGATTGCAAGCCTATGAAGCGTTCAACGTCAAAGAAGGCGTGGGTGCAGGTGCCGCAATGGCTCTTGCTTATCAAGTTCTTTCGGGAGATGGCGGTTTATTGATGGCGAACATCGACCAGTCTTACGACGATATGGTGGGTACTCTGTGCTCAACCTGAGTGTATTAGGACGATTTCCGAAGTTAATATTCGTCACTCAGCCGTGCACTAAGTGACAAATACTATAGTCGTAGAGAAGGATCTAATCGTAGACAGAGACGCAGTTACGGCCGGCTTCTTTTGCTTTTTGCAATGCAAGCTTCGCATCGCGCAGAATCGTTTCTGGATTTAAATCTTCCATGTTGAAGTGCGCGCAGCCAACACTGACTGTTACCTGGGGCCCTTTCTTTCCGGAGCCTTTGCCGAAGCCTAGTTGCTCAACTTCCAGGCGAACTTTCTCGGCGAGAACTTTGACGCCAGCTATCTCTGTGTTAGGCAGTACAACAGCAAATTCGTCGCCGCCATAGCGTGCGATCAAGTCGCTCGAGCGTGTGATGTTGAGGAGTCGATTGGCGATTGTCGATATGACAACGTCACCTACGTCGTATCCGAATTCATCGTTGAGCACGCCAAAGTTGTCGATGTCGATAATTGCCATGCCCACAGCCAGTCTTTGTCTGAAGGAAAAAAGCAATTGTTGCTGCAGAAATCCGACAAGAAATTCCAGGTTGTACAAACCAGTCAGTGGATCGATTGACGCTCTGTACGCTTCACGTGAGTGCAATACCTCAATCTCTTGCTTAGCCAGTAACAGTTGAATGACTGGCTGCATCTGTAATTGCAGCTGGCTCATGAACGCTTTTGACGTCGCATTGAAAGTTTTTTTCTGGTAAGAAGCGAAAACCAACGCTCCTGTTCCAGTCTTCTCACCAGCCACTGGCAACAGTTCGAATTCGCCGAGCCCCTTTCCTTTTTCATCGAATTCACCGCGAATATCCAAAGCTAAATCACGTGGCACCGACAGTTGTTTTGCTATTTTTGCCAGTAGCTGCTCGAACGCTTCTTTGCTCAAACCGGGCGCCAATTGAAATGCGGCCCAGGGATTATCTGGATTGGCAATGACGATGCCAAGCACATCCGGACTGAAAAGTTGATTTATTGATGAGAAATATGCGTCGACAAATCTTTTGCGCGGTTCGATCAAACCCGTCATGTTGCGGGTCAGTCTTGTGACAAGCCTTTCAATCAAGAGGTCATCCAACAAACCGGCATAGCTATTGATTAAATTGTGGCTGGAGAATGTGCGTGAGGGCACAAGCAGATTCTTGACCATGCTTGTTTTCCAACCTTGTTCTTTTGCCGATTTGATCAATTCTTCGATCATTTCGATGACGGCTTTCAAATCTTTCAATTCTTCGGGTTCGAGCAACGCATCCGGCAACGAGGCGATGCGCCAGAACTCATCTTGGTCTGCTGGTGCCCCCTTTATTAAGACAATTGGAAGTCTGCTTGTTCGGTCATTCGATTTAATCAAACACGACAGTTGATAGCCACTCAAGTCTTGCAAAGATGTAGATGCGATCACAATATCCGCACCTTGCGAACCCAGCTCGTCAAGAGCATCAAAGCCGCCTCTGCACGCAGATATCTCATGGCCAGCTGCTTTCAGCTCGCTCTTCAGGTCACTGTGCGCGATTGGATCTTCGTCTACGAATACAATTTTGAATTCTGCCATGCTCTCCAGTTCCTGCTGTTTTCGTGCCGTGCTCGTCAATTTTACAGGGTTAGCCAGGCAGTATCTATCATCTGATTGGTCAATGCGTATCATCTGATTGGTCAGTGCGTATCATCTGATTGGACCAGTTGTGGGTGTTATGATCATGGTTCAAATATTGCTCTGTGCCGGGTCGATTCAATGTTGATCGACTTGAACTGACGAGGACCGCGACTGATTATGGCAACTGCGACATCTCTTAAAGACCAGCCTCTCACCTTCGAATACTCAGAAGAGCAACTGCTCATCCGTGACACGATTAGAGAAATTGCGCAGAAAGAATTTGCTCCGCGAGCCGCTGAAATCGACCGAGATCATCGATTTCCCCGCGAGAATTGGGAATTGCTTGCTGCATCGGACGTATGTGGGCTTCCTTTTCCTGAACAATATGGTGGAGCTGGTCTTGACTCCCTTTGCTACAGCATCGTTGTCGAGGAGCTGGCCAAGGTTTGTGCCACTACATCTGTTGTCTATTCCGCTCATGTGTCTTTGACAGCCAAACCAATTTATATCTTCGGAACTGAGGAGCAGCGACAGCGCTTTCTCGTGCCAATGTGTCAAGGAAAAAAGCTTGGTGCTTTCGCTTTATCTGAGCCCGGCTCTGGTTCGGATGCTGCTGCCGCCCGATGTACGGCTGTTCTGGACGGTGACCACTTTATTGTCAACGGCTCAAAAAATTGGATCACTAACGGCGTAGAAGCTGATTACTACCTTGTAATTGCGCAGACTGACCCAAGTTTGAAGCATAAGGGACTGGTTGCTCTCGTTATTGAGAAGGGCACTCCAGGTTTCACTTTCGGAAAGCTTGAGGATAAGCTTGGCATCAAGGGCTCGTCGACATGTCAAATCATGTTTGAAGACTCGCGCGTGCCTGTTGCAAATATGCTCGGTTCGATTGGTGAAGGCTTCAAAGTTGCTATGTCGACTTTAGATGGTGGCAGAATCGGCATTGCTTCTCAGGCGGTGGGTATCGCTCAAGGAGCCTGGGACCACGCATTCAAGTATTCAAAAGAGCGAGTCGCGTTTGGCAAGACGATCAATCAGTTTCAGGCGATTCAGTTCATGCTGGCTGAAATGCAGACTGAAATCGATGCCGCCAGATTGCTCACCTACCATGCCAGCATCGCCCAAGACCGGGGCGTCAAGTTTACGAAAGAAGCTGCGCACGCAAAGCTGTATGCCTCAGAGGTCGCGATGCGAAGTACCGTGAAGTGTGTGCAGATCTTCGGTGGATACGGCTACGTAACTGATTATCCTGTTGAGCGTTATATGCGAGACGCAAAAATTACAGAGATATACGAGGGAACCTCCGAGGTACAAAGAATTGTGATTGCCAGTCACGTGTTAAAAGGAATGTAAAACAATGTCGTGGAACCCGCCTCCCCAGCCGAAACCTCCAGGTGCAGCTCCATCAGGCAATGGTGGACCAGAAGAACCAGGAGATTTGAGTCTTTATCAGCTTCTGCATGTTGACCGTGATGCTCATGTAACCATCATCCGGTATGCATATCGGTTTTTAGCCGCCCAATATCACCCAGACAACGGTGAAACTGGTGATGCCGAGAAGTTCAGAATCATAACCGAGGCGTGGAAGACGCTTTCCGATGAAGGCAAACGAGCTGCTTACGACATGTCGCTGGGTGCTCAAGAACAGAACCGTGGTGGCAAAGAGCATAAGGCACAACCGAAGGTCAATGAATTTGGTCGGGACTCGTTGCCAACGATGGTCAAAGCAGGCATTTCATGGAACGAAATTGAACTGAGGTTGGCTATTTTGCAGGTTCTCCTTGCTGCTCGCAAGAAGAAACCGTCAACTGGTGGTGCCTCGGGTAAGATGCTGATGGACTGTTTGCAGTTGGATAGCATCATCGAGATCGAATTTGCCCTGTGGTACTTGCGCGAAAAGGGATACATCGAGACGGGCGAACGTGTATTTATGATCACCGGTATCGGTCTGGATTACCTGACAGATCAACTGTCTAAGACTCAGATTCTGGAAGGTCCTGGCGCGAGCGAGAAGAAGGTCAACGACGTGGCAAACTTGCCTGCTTTGTTGAAATAAGACTGGCTGGCAATAGAGTCTGCGCCGTATGACTTTAGCCGGTGCTTGGCTAGGCACTGAATATGGTGCGCGCTATCGTATGGTGCGCGCTAATCTAATCGTTAGGGGCTAACGAGGGTGGCGACTTTTTCGTCGATTTCGCAATCACTCAAGTCTTCTTCGGCGGCGTTCCAGGAGCCGGTGACAAACTTCTCGCTGAAAAGGCGCCGATGATGAGCGGTCATACCCAGCTGGCTAAGCGCCTCTCGGTGAGATTTTGATCCATAGCCTTTGTTCTGGTGCCAGTGATATTCAGGGTGCAAATTGCTCAGATCGAGCATTAGTTTGTCACGGTAGACTTTCGCTATGATCGAAGCAGCTGCAATCGATGCTGACGTAGAGTCTCCCTGTACTACAGGTATTTGCAAATGCTCAACATCTTTCATCGCTTTGTTACCATCAACAAGAATGAGCGTTGGCAGCAGATCTGGGAGCAATGCTTTTACTTTTGTCATCGCTCGTCGCATGGCAAGAAGGCTCGCTTGCAATATGTTGATATCGTCGATCTCAGGCACTGACGCTTGCTCGATTGCGCAGACGGCAACTTCTTGGATGATCAAACTGAGGCGCTCACGTTGAAGCTGCGAGAGCTTTTTGGAGTCATTCAGCTCGCACAGCGATTCAGCCAGTTCGGAACTTTCATTGATCTCTGGAAGCATCACTGCTGCGGCAACAACTGGTCCAGCCAGACAACCTCTTCCCACTTCATCGGTGCCGATTAAATAGCACTGCGGTTTTTTTGATCGACCTTTGAATCGTTGCTTCCTGTCGAATAAAAGTAACTGGCGAAGTGAAGCCAATTTTTCTTCTGTGTCTTTTTTTCGGGGAAGAACTTTTGGCATTTAGGCACCACCGCTATCTGTCACGATTATAGAGGGGGCGGTGCTTTATCTAAAGTCATTCTGCCTAATCTGCCATTGCGCAAATCGCTGAGGAATGTGCTTGCAGCCCGCGCTGTGTCTAGCTTTCCGCCGTGAGTTAAAAAATGTCGTAGAGTTGCGAAATCTTCCAGGCTAGCCGAACTCAGCTCGGTGCCTGGCATATACTGTTCGATGATCGTTGGATATGTTTTCTTGAGCAGACCCAGTCCATGTCTGGAAACTTCTTCTGCATTGTATGTAGTTTCTGGAATTAGGTTGAGCATGGCGAGTTTCAAACGCACGTCCTCAGTCAGGTTCGCAGCCGGCAGAAATCCTGGTGTATCAAGTAATTCAATTTCTGGATGCACGCGCACCCACTGAGGACCTCGCGTTACACCTGGTTTATTGGCCGCCTTAGCCTTATTCTTGCCGATTATCCAGTTGATCAAGCTCGATTTACCGACGTTTGGCATGCCGACCACAACTGCTCTCATTGGTCTAGGTAAAAGTCCCTTTTTCTTGAGAGCTGCGCGTTTTTCTTCAGTCAATTGCAAAGCGATGTCGAGGATTCGTCCGCGGTTCTTTTGCGTTTTCAGTGACAGAGACAGAACCGAATTTGGCAACTCTGTTTTTTGTGGAGTCTGGCTCTGAGTCGTCATCAGAGCTAACCATTCTCTTACTTTGTTAGAGTCAGCCAGATCCTCTTTACTGAGGACAACCAGTCTCGGTTTGTGTCCGAAAATCTCTTGTCCATTTGGATGCCTGCTGGAAAGCGGGGCGCGGGCATCCAGCACCTCAATAACCAGATCAACCCACTTGAGAGTGTCCTGCAAAGACTTAAAAGCCGTTGCATGACCTGACCCCTTGCCGGATTTTGGTGGCATGTTTTATCCGAAGTAGCCCGCAAGACAATGGCAGTCTTTGACCGCAATGTGCTGGAATGGCTAACGCTTACTGTTGTTCTGAAGCCGTTTCTGATTTAGCAGGTTCGGCAGCAGGAGCGGTCGGAGCAGCAGCTGGAGCAGCTTTAGCTTGTGGTGAAGCTGCACCAACGAGCTCTTTCTTAGCACCGATTTTCTCTTTAATACGAGTCGCCTTACCTGTACGTTCACGCAAGTAGTACAGCTTGGCGCGACGAACGTGTCCACGACGTTGAACGGTGATTTTTTCGACGCGAGGTGAGTGGAGCAAGAACACACGTTCAATGCCGATTCCCTGAAATACACGTCTTACTGTGACGGTGGCTCCGACGCCATGACCGTTGCGCTTGATGATTACGCCCTCGTAACCCTGCGTGCGTTCCTTGCCGCCTTCTTTGATTTTTACGAACACTTTGACGGTGTCACCGATGTTTAGGACCGGCAAGTTCGTCTTCAATAATGGTGCTTCAATTTCCTGGATAATCTGATTCATGGCTACTGCGCTGCTTTTTGACTGTAATAAATGAGTCCACCATTCTATCATGAGCTTTTCGGGATTGTTTATTTCGGAGAGCCACTCCTGGCAAGCGATTCACGTACCTTAATGAATCTGGACTTTAGTGAGCCATGAGATAGTCATATATACAGATGGATCTGCAGCTTTTGCATTCGCTTGAATTGGACAGATGATCTAGGATTTATGATCCAAATTCGACGACCGGGTTGTCAGGTGGGGTTCGGTAAATGATTCGCCTTGCGCCATTGTCCGAAAATTAAACCGATGTCGGTTGAGTTTTTTGTCGAAAATTCACCGACATCGGTTCAGTTTTTGAATGGCTTTTCCACCGTTAAGCACTAGATACAGTGGCTTCTTCGTGATCGCTCGCGGAGAGTAGGGTTTTCGTGTCTTTCAGGGTATTGAGCTCAACAATGAAATCTTCTATCGAGCGAAACTGTCTGTAGACACATGCGAAACGAACGTAAGCGACCTCGTCAAGATTACGCAGTCTAGCTAGAGCAAATTCTCCTAACAAGGTAGAAGGAACCTCACGCTTGCCAAGTGACGCTAATTCGTTTTCTAGTGCGTCAACCAAGTCGTCAATTTGTTCTGCGGTGATTTTGGTTTTTGATACGGCGCGAGTCAAACCTGCGCGAAGTTTTTCACGCATGTACGGTTCTCGACTACCCGATCTTTTAACTACCAGGAACTGTACTACTTCAACGCGTTCATAAGTTGTGAATCGCTTTTCGCACTGTTCGCACTGACGGCGCCTGCGAACGGATTTTTCTCCCGTCAAGCGAGACTCAAGAACGCGACTATCTCTGTGATTGCAAAATGGGCAAAACATCTCAAGCCAATTATAGAACAGCCAGCTTGCATACACTATCAATGATTTGGTTCTAGCCGCTTAAATGCTGGTTCGATGATGTAATAATGAGTATTAGTAATAGCTCTTTCCGTTCATTTAATGCAAAAGAGACAGACAAACTATTACCAAATGCTTGGGCTTGCGCCCGAGGTGACTGCGCTTGAAATCAAGCGTGCATACAGAGCTTTGGTTAAAAACCATCATCCAGATATTGATTATCATGGTCGAGATGTCAGCGAGAGAGAGCGCGCGACAGAGTACATGATGCAAATCAATGAAGCTTACGAAACGTTGATAGACAAGTCGAAGCGTGCAGCTTATGACTCGGTCATCGCATCTGACGGTTCAGGCCGGCGAATGGCTCGTTTCACGGATTTGGATGAAGCCGAAAATCGAGAAGTCTATCTGCGCATGAATTTCCATCCGGCCAGGCAGTCAATGCAACGCGTTATGAAAAAGTACAAGCGTCAACTCAGTGATCTGTCTCTGGATATATACGACGATGAATTGGTCGCAACTTTCGAGAAGTATGTTGACGAAGTAGAGGATACTCTCAGAAAAGCCTCGCAGTCTCTATCGGCGCGTGTGGTGCCTGGATCTCTCGATGGTGCAGTAACGATGATGCGCTATTCGATTGCACAAGCTGTAGATGGGCTTGATGAAATGCGTCGTTTTTGCCAAAACTATGATTACGATCATTTGCACATGGCTGCAAATTTGTTTCGAGAGTCGTCAGATCTCTCAAAGCAAGGACTTCAGCTCAGCAAGCGGTGATTGCTAAAATATTTTGTCGAGCTCTGCTTCGCTCAAATATCCTCTATTCAAGATTGCTTGTCGAAGAGTGATATTACCTGTGATGCGATCGCTTAAAGCTGTTTGTAATTCGTCAGCTGAAAGTAGTCCAGATTTGACTAGCTTTTGTCCCCACCGTTCCTGTCGCTGCGGTCCTGGACGCAAGTCTTTTTGCAAGGCTAGAAATGCTCGCAGCTCTTCCATTGTCAGGCATCCTGCGTAGACGAAAAACGTGCCTAGAGGCAATTCGTTCAGTCCGTCTGTTTCGTGAACGAGAAGCAGATCGGTGAGTTCTTCGCTGGTGAGGCGCCCACATTTCACAAGCATTCTCGTCAGGTCTGGTTTCGACATGCACAAGCTTTTGGCTGATGAGATGTCGCCTGCACTCAGGCACCGCATCAGAGCGTAGTAGTCTATCTCTCGGTTGCCGGAAGGGCGTTCCGCCGAGCGTATGTAGTCTGGTTGTTCCATTGTTATCCCGTGCCAACAGTTCAAGTATGCCCATTATCATCTGTTGGTAACGGTTGGGCCGATGAAAGCGAATTTTTCAGCTCGGAGAAGACGCCTTCGGCACCGAGAAGTATTTTTCAGCACCGAGAAGAATTCTTCCGCACTGAGGAGAATTCTTCAGCACTGCAAACACGCTATCCAACACGAATATTTTAGACAGAGTGGTCACGACCACTTAGCACCAGCTGTGGTGCTTGCGTCGGACTCTCGACAGCAGTTCCATAAACATCGTATGGACCACTTCTGTCGATCTTGACTCTGGCAATTTCACCCATCGTAATCAAGTCGCCTGCAGGGTCTGTCACATATACCTGATTGTCTATTGAAGGTGCGTCCCATTGCGAACGCCCGCAGTACAGATTCTTGCGATCGTCATAGCTTTCTATCAACACGTCAATTTCTGTTCCCACCAATCTCTCATTATGCGCAACCGAAATGGCGTGCTGAATTTGCATGATTCGTTTACGTCGGCTTTTTTTAACTTTTTCGGTCACCTGAGCATCCATGTGGCCGCTAGGCACTTCCATCTGGCGTGAATAGCCAAAGACGCCCAATCGATCGAATTTTTGAGTTTCGATAAACTTGGCGAGATGTTCAAAATGCTCGTCGGTTTCACCAGGAAATCCAACTATAAAAGTCGACCGGATGCGCACTCCGGGAATGAGCTGACGAATTTTCTCTACTGTTCTTTCTGGATGCAACGGTCGTGCCATTGCTTTCAAAATCTCAGGATGTGAGTGTTGAAGCGGGATGTCTACATATTTGACCACTTTTGGAAGCGATGCAATTGTCTCAAGCAGTTCATCTGGAGTTTCGGTCGGGTAGGCGTACATAATGCGCAGCCACTCCAACCCGTCGATGTCGTGTAAGGCGCGCAGCAGATCGGAGAGTGCCATGCGTTTGTAGATATCCAGACCGTA
>JAFEAT010000024.1 GCA_018266255.1 Cyanobacteria bacterium SZAS-4
TTACCTATCTATTCAGTCTGGACACTCGAAAAGCTTAGCCGATGAGGGGATTCGAACCCTCGACCTACGGTTTACGAAACCGTTGCTCTACCAGCTGAGCTACATCGGCAAATGTATTGACCATCATTATAAGGGACGTCGCCCATTGGTCGATGAAAAGTCGTCGCCGTTTCTTAATGTTGAGCTGTCAATGGCTCAGCGAGTCACTGTTCCGGCGATTTGTATCTTTCGGTAAATCGTCGTAATTCCCTGCTGACCAGTGTTTTGCTAGGTCGAAGCGCGACTCGAACCGGCAGCCCCGGAACCTTCTCAAATTTTGTCCCGTCGAGCGCTCGGAAGCAAAATTTGAAACACACTATTTTGGAGAAGAACGATGACTACTATTGTTGAACAAACAGATTCTGGAAGTTCCGCCGTTGGACTTATTCTCGGCATCCTTTTGGCACTTGCCCTCGTAGCTGGCGGTCTCTACTACTATGGTGGCGGCGTGTCCCACACTGAAACAAACACCACAATTTTGCCCGCTCCTAGTGCTCCAGCACCAGCGCCACAGGTGAACATCACTACACCTGCTCCAGCCGCTCCAGCTGCCCCAGCACCTGCGGAAGCACAATAAGCTGGTTGAGCTAAATTTTTGAGAAATTGAAAAGCGCTGGATGAATAATCCGGCGCTTTTCACTTGGTACTGCATATGGTACTAATGAGTTTTCTGTATGCTCTTCCTCCTATGGCCAAAGGGATAAAACTTTCGCGATTTATCAGGTAGCTATATCCGCCAATTTCGCCTTCAGTGATTTAGCAATGTGCCATCGGAGGAAGACCAACTCCGTAGTCTCGTAATTCTTGCGCAAACAAACTCGGTCTGCTCATCGCTTTGGTCAGAACATCTTGAAGTGAGCCAGTAATGTATTCAGGGCGTTCAGTCTTGCGGCTGTGCAGCATTTCCAAAGATGGTTCGTTGTTTGATGAAGCGACTGCTGCAGCGAGTTTGGTAAAGAAGGCGTGAACGTTGGAAGAATTACTCATTCAAGTATCCTCTTTGTTTTGATTATGGAAGGGAAAGGGGGGTCTTTCGACTCTGAGAGAATAATCCAAAACTTGTGGCGGTGGCATGACAATGGAAATTTCGGACAGGGCTAGGGTTTAACTTTTCGGATTCAACCGCCATACACTGTGCGCACAGCAACGTAAGGCAAATGTTCCTCCAACGCGATCGAGTTTACGGAGGCTTTACTTGATGTTAAACGTCAGCTCTAGCGCATAGCGTACACTCGATTTCTGGGCTTTACGAGCCGCTTTTGAGGCTTTCACGTTATTGATCGATCTGAGATGCGAGCGTATGCTGAATTCAGTATCACGGTTCGCAACATAACAATAAGCCCGCGTAATGAGCATCTCGGCTCGTGCGCCTGCTTTATGCAGCCTAAATAATCGATGGAAATTGAAGAAAGAGACGATGGATTTGCGTGTGGAATTGGCAATTTTGCCGATCGCACGTGACTTCAATAGTGTGGAGTGAAATATGGCAATTGCAATGAATGTACTGATTGGGGCGCTAATGGTGGGGCTTACGAGCGATTTGCTGTTCCACGACAGCATCGTGCACTCGACGCCGAATGGGTTGAGCGTTCTGCTGTGGTCGATAACAGTCAGTTTGGTGGTGACCGTAATAACTGCCGCAAAAAAGCACGGAGTGGAGCGCAAGTGCCTGTGGTGGCTGGTGCCGGTCAATCTGTCAGCCTTCGCCTACATGTGGCGCGACTCGGCGATTCTGCACAACATCGATGTGTATCTAATGTTCTTCAGTCTCGTCATGCTCTCGTTCTCTCTAAAAGGGAATGTCGCGCAGGCGAGTGGAATCTTCGACTACGCCCTCGCGTCACTGACCACCGGCATTGACGCATTGATGGAAGCCATGGCTTTGATCAAAGTTGATTTGCCCTGGCGACAAGTGGTGCCGCATCAAGTGCGCGGAAAGGTGCCAGCCTTACTGCGCGGGTTTGCCTTCGCAGTTCCGCTCCTGCTGCTCTTCTGCGGACTATTCATCAGCGCCGACGCCGCATTCGCCAGTCTGTTGAACAAAGGATTGAATTTCAATTTCTCAGACATCTCAGTGCACACTGCAATTCTTCTAGGATTCACCTGGTGCACGGCTGGCTACCTGCGCCCTATGTTCGTGGCAGACAGAGCGAATTCGAACGCGTTTATGAAATTCGGAGAGCAATCTGAATCGAGTGAGCAACAATCGGGAATCCCAAATGGTACCGAAGGTGAAATTGAAACTGCAATTCCAAAAGTAATGCTCGGTTTCGGTCGTTTCGAACTAAACGTAGTCCTCGCACTACTCAACTTGCTCTTCCTCTCCTTCGTCATGGTGCAATTCCGCTATTTCTTCGGCGGCTCCAACGTCGTCGAAACAACTGCCGGACTGTCTTATGCAGAATACGCACGCAAAGGATTCTTCGAACTCGCCACAGTATCTGCTCTAGTCCTACCGATGCTACTCGTCGGAGACTGGCTCCTACCCCGCCATCGCGACAAGTTCGACAAAATCTTCCCCGTTCAATCTGGAATTCAAATCGCTCTTCTCTTCGTCATCATGCTTTCAGCATTCCAGCGCATGAATCTCTATCAGCAAGAGTACGGGCTGACCGAGCTGCGATTCTATGTGTCCGCATTCATCGGATGCATGGCGCTGCTTTACGTCATATTCGCTGCCACGGTTCTCACCGGTAAGCGGTCCAAGTTCGCGTTCGCCGCTTCTATCGCCGCTCTTGCCTCAGTAGCAGCGTTGCAGTTCGCTAATCCAGATCGAATCATCGTCGCAGCAAACATCGACAACGCAGTGAAGGGAAAAGCATTCGACGCAGACTACGCCTTGTCGCTCAGCAACGATGCGACCGCGTATCTCGCGCAGAATATTGGAAAACTTCCCTTTCCTGCGCAGAAACAAATCGCAGGTGTGCTCGTGTCGCAAGAACATCACGCCTGGCACTACGACGTGCGCAGCTTCAACATCGCTCGATGCGAGGCATATTATGCGATTCGCAATAATCTGCCGTTGTTGAACGCAATTAACACTATCGGCGCCGTTCCTGATCCAGCCGCCCACTAGCTTTTCCGTCTCCTCCTCGGAAAGGACCCGCCCTATCGCCTTGCCAAGGGCGGTAGGGCACAGGTCTTCCAATGATAAAATGGTGGGCGCGCCAGGATATACCGGCAAATACAGTGAAATAGCGCGATTGCATATACTTTGCGTCGCAAGGGTATCGAAACAACATGATTCAGAAAACTACTTTGCCGAACGGAGTTCGCGTCCTGACAGAAGTAGTGAACGAGGTTTATTCGGCGTCGATCGGAGTTTATGTCGACGTCGGCTCAGAAGACGAAACCTTGAAGAATAACGGCGTTTCGCACTGCCTCGAGCACATGCTCTTCAAAGGAACTTCGAAGCGCACCGCGCTGGAGATTTCGCAAGAGATCGAAGACGTTGGTGGCAGCCTCGGTGCCGCAACGGGAAAAGAGAACACTTGTTTCTACGGTCGCGTCATGGGCGATCAGCTCGATGTGGCGGTCGATTTGCTGCTCGACATGATCGTCGATGCCAATCTGTCCAAAGAAGATTTTGAATTGGAACGACAGGTCATCCTCGAAGAAATCAAAATGTATGACGACGATCCTGAAGACTATGCGCACGAAACTTTGATTCTCAATGTCTGGCCAGATCATCCGCTGGGTTTGCCGATCACTGGCACTGTCGAGACTGTGTCTGGGTTTGACGAGAAAGTTGTTCGCCAGCACGTCGAGCAGTTTTATCGCCCAGAGCGATTAGTGATTTCCATCGCCGGAAATTTCGACGAAAAGAAAGTCATCGATCAAATCGCTGCTGCGGTGTCCGACATGAAACCCGGCAAGAATCACGAAAAGGTCGGTGCTCCGAAGATGCACAAATATCGCGCCGTCAAGCATCGCGACATCGACCAGGCGCATATCTCTATCGTCAGTAATGGATTGAGCATCACCGACGAACAGCGATATGTGTTTGCAATTCTGGATTTGTGTTTGGGCGGAAACATGTCGTCGCGCTTGTTTCAAGAGGTTCGCGAAAAACGCGGATTGGTTTACACGATCAATAGTTTCAGAGAAAGTCACCGCGCCAATGGATTGTTTGGTGTCTACGCTGGTGCCAGTCCGAAGCAGGTCGGCACAGTTCTAGACCTGGTTTCGGAAGAGTTCATGCGTATGAAGAGCGAAGGATTCACCGAACAAGAAATCAATCGTGGAAAAATTCAATTGCGCGCCGAACTACTCCTGGGCTTGGAGTCGATGCGCAACCGAAGTGCTCGCAGCGCTTATGGCGAGCTGTTCTACGGAAGGCAATTGGAAGTCGATGAAATCGTCGCTGACATCGAACGCGTCACGAGCGCGCAGGTCAAAGATCTCGCAAACCACCTGATTCAGCCAGACCTGCTTTCAATGATTGTTGTTGGCCCTGAAGACGAATTGCAAGAGAGTTATGAACTGGCTTGCTAGATAAACCCGCTCTAATACTGTGTCTCCGCCGTCACGGCGAGGAGGATAAATGAACCAAGTTGTCAAATTGAAAGTGAAGAGACTGTCGCACTGCAAGGCGCTTCCTTCATATGCCACGCCTGGTTCCGCCGGTTTGGACCTGTCAGCGGCGATATCCGAGCCCGTTGTGCTCAAAGCCGGCGAGCGCATGAAGATGCCAACCGGCATCCAGATTGAAATTCCAGAGCGCCATCAAGGTCAGGTTGTGCCTCGTTCTGGTCTGGCTGCAAAAGCCGGAATCTCCCTCACCAACAGCGTCGGCACCATCGATTCTGACTACCGGGGCGAAGTGCTTGTATTGCTGATCAATCACGGCTCCGAAGATTACACCTTCGAGCCCGGAGAACGCGTTGCCCAGCTGGTCGTAATGCCGATTCCATTCGTAGAAGTGGAAGAAGTCGAAGAACTAGCAGCGAGCGAAATCCGCGGTGCCGGTGGTTTTGGGTCAACCGGAAGAAGCTCGCGCGACGTAGAAGTAGCCGGAAAGGTTTGAGGAAACTAAGCAGACATGAGCGAAACAGGCGCTTCAACCAGAACTGTAAAGGTAGTTATAGCCGGAATAAACGGCAGAATGGGACGCGCCGGAGCTCACGCTGTCTTCTCAAACCCAGAGTTTGAGCTGGTCGGCGCGTTTGGCAGCGCATCCGCACCATACGTCGGCACAGATGTGCGCTCGATCTTGGGTGTGTCTGACGACAACAACGCTGGTATACTTGTCAGCAACGATTTTTCGGAATCTGTTGCCCGGTGCAAACCTGATGTTCTTCTGGATGTCACCCGAGCAGAGGTCGCCGTCGCCAACGCGAAGCGCGCCCTTGAGCAAGGAATTCGTCCAGTCATAGGTACTTCCGGCATCTCGCCTGAAAGCCTGAAGGAGTTGTCTGACTTGTCATCCAAATTGAAAATTGGTGCCATGCTGGTGCCCAACTTTTCAGTTGGTGCAGTGCTGATGATGGAATTCGCGCGGCAGGCTGCTTGCATTTTCCAAAATGTCGAAGTCGTCGAGATGCATCACACCAAGAAGGTAGATGCTCCGTCTGGTACTGCCATGCACACTTTGCAGAAGATGGCGGAATCGGGAAGCAACTTCAATCCGCAAGGCGTGAAAGAGAAAGAATTGATGCCAGGTGCACGTGGTGCCAAAAGCGACGCGAACATTCGCGTGCACTCACTGCGATTGCCCGGGCTAATCTCGCACCAGGAAGTGCTGTTCGGCTCTGATGGGGAGCTTCTCAAAGTCACACACGATAGTTTCAACACAAGTTGTTTTACAAAAGGAATCTTGCTTGCTTTGAAATCGGTATGCGATCTAGACCACCTTGTGGTGGGGCTGGATGGCATCTTGATGAAGAATGTTGTTCATTCACAGACTTAGTCCATTCTTACTGAATGGTGCGCGGGCACCACGCCCGCTTCGAAAACGTCCACTAGGAGGAACGAGGATAGATGAAAAACTCAATGCGACCCATCAACGTAGCAATCGTTGGGGCAACTGGTAGAGTCGGTCAAGAGCTGCTGCGTGTGCTGGAAGAGAGAGACTTCCCCATCGGCGAATTGAAACTTTTGGCGAGCGCACGCTCGAAAGACTTGACCATCGCATTTAAGGGTAAGACATATCCTGTGCAAGAAATGAGCGCGGAAGCGTTCAAGGGAATCGACATCGTTCTCGCTTCGGCTGGTTCCGACATCATCGCGAAACTGGCTCCGCAAGCTGTTGAACAGGGCGCGGTCGTTATCGATAATTCTAACGCATTCCGCATGGATCCATCAGTACCGCTGGTGGTGCCAGAAGTAAATGGACACACAGTCAAGAATCACAAAGGCATCATCGCTAATCCAAACTGCTCGACTGCGCAGTTGGTTCCAGTGCTGAAGGTTCTCCATGAATTGGGCGGATTGAAGCGTGTAATCGTTTCCACATATCAGTCTGTCAGTGGCGCCGGCAAAGAAGCCATGGATGAATTGGAGAATCAAACCCGCGCCTTGATGAACGACAAAGACTACGAACCACAAGTGTTCCAGCGTCAGATTGCGTTCAATCTAATTCCTCATATCGATGTATTCCTCGAAAACGGATACAGCAAAGAAGAGATGAAGGTAGTTCTCGAAACTCAAAAGATTCTCGAACTTCCTGATCTACCAGTCACATGCACAGCGGTGCGAGTGCCTGTATCGATCAGCCACAGTGAAGCAGTGACCGTAGATTTAGAGCGTCCCGTCAGCCCTCATCAAGCTCGCGAAGCGCTAGCGAACAGCCCTATCATCGAAGTCTGGGATCAGCCTGATAAAGGAATCTATCCAACTCCGCTGGATGCAGCTGGAAAAGACCCTGTGTTCGTCGGTCGCATTCGCCGAGACACATCTTCTGAGAACGGTCTCAACGTCTGGGTAGTTGCAGATAACCTCCGCATCGGTGCTGCACTGAATGCAGTGCGCATCGCTGAGTATGTTGTCGAACACAATCTGTTGAGACAACCTGTAGCTAACTAGAGGCGTGATAAACCGAGGTCGCACTTTGACAAAGGAGGATAACCAGTGATCCAAACTGACGCGCCACTGTTCGGGCGTGTAATGACAGCGATGATTACTCCTTTCGACGATAATTTGAACGTCGATTTCAAGGCGACCGAAAAGTTGGTCAAACATCTGCTGTCGACAGGAACGACGACTCTCGTTGTCTCGGGAACGACCGGCGAGAGTCCTACGCTTGAAGATTCAGAGAAGCGCGATTTGCTCAAGGCAGTGATCGAGCTAGCTGACGGGAAAGCCAAAGTCGTTATGGGCACCGGATACAATGCCACTGCGAAGTCGATAAAGGCGTCGCAAGAGGCTGAGAATCTCGGTGCTGATGGATTGCTGGTAGTGGCTCCTTATTACAACAAGCCGAGCCAGGCTGGATTGCTCAAACACTTCCACGAGATTGCCAAGTCAACGACTCTGCCGATCATTGTCTACAACATTCCTGGTCGAACTGGTGTCAACATCGCATCTGACACCATGCTCGAAATGATTGAGAATGACGATAATATCCATGCGCTGAAGGACTCAACCGGTGGCGTAGATCAGTCAGCAGAGATCGCTGGCAAGGCGCGCAGCTCGTTCAAAATCTATTCTGGTGATGATTACCTCACGCTTCCGTTTCTGTCGATTGGCGGCGCTGGAATCGTCAGTGTTGCCAGCCACGTTGTCGGTCAGCAAATCTCGGATATGGTCGATGATTTCTTCGCCGGTCGTCACGACGCCGCACGCGAAAAGCACTACAAATATTTGCCAATCTTCAAGGGGCTCTTCGCCGCACCGAATCCGACTTGCGTGAAGTATGCACTTTCGCTGCTCGGAATCTGCTCGGAGAATTTGCGCTTGCCGCTAGTGCCGCTCACTAGTGCAGAGAAGCAAGTCATCGATAAGCTGATGAAAGAAGCTAATTTGACCGCTCAAAAATCTGTCGTCTAATCAGGAGATCCACGGTGGCAGTCGAGAAAACAGAACCCGGAAAAGTAGAACTCGGCACTAACGTACTCAAGATCATCCCTATAGGCGGTCTCGGCGAGATTGGCAAGAACACTCTCGCCATATGCTACGGCGACGACATCATGCTCGTCGATGCTGGTCTGGCATTTCCAAACGAAGACATGATCGGCGTCGATTTGGTGCTACCTGATATATCTTTTCTCGTCGAGAATCAAGATCGAGTCAAGGGACTGGCCGTAACTCACGGACACGAAGATCACATCGGCGGCATCCCATTCATTCTCAAAGAAATGAGCATTCCGGTCATCTACGGACCAGCGCTAGCCATCGGTCTTCTGGAAGGAAAACTGAAAGAAGGCGGGCTCGAAAGCAAGACGGTAATGCGGAAGGTTCGACCGCGACAGAAGGTGAAAATCGGATGTTTCACCGTTCAGTTCATTCGCTGCACACATTCAATTGCTGATTCGTTCAGTTTGATCATCGATACGCCGGTTGGAAAATTGATTCATACCGGCGACTTCAAGTTCGACTTCACACCAGTAGACGGCGAACTGTTCGACATCGCTAGCTTGACGAAAGCCGCAGAGGAAGGTGTTCTACTGTTGATGAGCGATAGTACGAACACTGAACGCGATGGTTTTACTCCATCAGAAAAAACTGTTTGGAAAAGAATCAACGAAATTTTTTCCAGCGCACCAAAACGAATTATTGTCACCACATTCGCCAGCAACGTTCATCGCATCAGACAAGTTTTGCAAGCGGCAATGAAGTACGACCGCAAAGTATCCATTCTCGGGCGCTCCATGCTAAACCTCGCAGGCATCGCGCGAGAATTGGGCTACATGACCTTCCCCGACGGATTGCTGATTCCAATCGATCAAATCAGCAAGCTGCCGCACAACAAAGTAGTCATTCTCACAACGGGCAGTCAGGGCGAACCACTTTCTGCACTGACCAGAATCGCGAACGACGAACACAAGCAAATCAAAATCATTCAAGGCGATACAGTCATCATTTCGGCGACTCCAATTCCAGGCAATGAACGTTCGATTTCCAACACGATCAACGCCCTTTTCATGCGTGGTGCGGACGTAATCTACGGACGTGATGCGGGTGTTCACGTGTCAGGTCACGCATGCAGAGAAGAGCAGAAATTGATGATCAATCTCTGCAAACCGAAATTCTTCATGCCGGTTCACGGCGAATATCGAATGTTGGTTTTACACTCCGCGCTTGCACAAGAATGTGGCGTCGAGCCCCAAAACTGTTTCGTCATGGAAAACAGTGATGTTCTGGAACTGAACAAAGACAAAGGCGTTATCAATGGAAGAATCAAAGGCGGAATCATTCTTGTCGATTCATCCCGCGCCTATCATATCAATGAAGAGATCGTCGACGAACGGCGTCATCTGGCTGATGATGGGCTAGTAACTGTGGCGCTGACACTGGACGACGACAGGCAAATAATTGTCGGACCAGACATCAGTTTGAAAGGCATCATCTTCCCTCGTGGGATGTCGCCAGAAGAATTTGTTGGCAAAGTACAGAGTGAAGTGCGAAATATTCTATACGTCAATCCAACCATCGATGCACTGTCGGAGGAAGAGCTTTCACACTTTATTCAAGGCGCTCTGGACGGTTTCTTCGCCGAAAAAATGAGAGCGCGACCGCTGGTGCAAGTCATAGTTCACCAGGTCTCATCGACCGGCGCAAAAACTTCGCAGAAAGCGGCAAAGTCCATAGAAACAAAATGAATGGCGTGAATCATGACGTGGCGTGAACTATCAGCAGAGAGATTGTTCGAGTTACGTGATCCGCTGATTATCGATGTTCGCTCTCCATGCGAGTTCAAAGCTGAGTATATTCCCGGCGCTGTCAATGTTGCGCTGCTGCAAGATGATGAACGTGCCATGGTTGGCACCACTTATGCCGTAGAGGGCGAAATGGTGGCACGTCGGCAAGCGTTGAAAATCATCTCGCCGAAAATTCCGGACCTCGTCGACAAAATTATTGAGCACAAAAAGCCAGGGCAGCACATCGTCATTCACTGCTGGCGTGGCGGTTTGCGCAGCGAAACAGTCGCTAGTTTCCTCACCGTTGTGGGCATTGATTGCTGGCGATTAACTGGTGGATTTAAAGCCTGGCGCAAGACCGTAATAGATGATTTTGCCCGCGATCGATATCCTTTCACCGCGTTTGTTTTGCATGGACGCACCGGTTCGGGCAAATCAGATGTTTTGTGTGCTCTAGAAAAGTTAGGCGCGCAAGTGCTCAACCTAGAACAGTTGGCAAATCATCGCGGCTCCGTATTTGGTGCACTCGGGCTCGATGCGCAGCCGACCCAGAAGAACTTCGAATCCGAGATCTGGTTTAAACTGCGAGAGTTTAAGGAAGGTCCGGTTTTCATGGAAGCTGAAAGCAAGAAAATAGGCAAACTCGCTTTACCCGAGTTTCTCTTCAATCGAATTTCGACAGGACGAAAAATTCTAGTGAGCGCTTCAATGTCATCTAGAGTGCAACGCATCGTCGACGAATACGCTGGCAAATTCAGCAGTGAAGTGAAATCAAATGCCGTGGCTGCAATGCAAAACTTGAAGGTGCGTTTGGGTTCAAAGCGAACTGACGAGATCTGCCAATTAGGTTTGAACGGCGAACTCAGCCAGGTCACTGAGATTTTGCTCTCAGAATATTACGACCCGATGTACGATGGGCACATCAAGAGAAATGCTCCGTATGAAATCGCAATTTCTGGAGACAACGTTACAGAAGCAGCCTCTGAATTGCTGCGCTTCGCTAAGCAACCGATAGAGCGTCACGCCAGATGATAAACTTATCGTTCTCAATGTGAATGCGGATGTCACTGTCGAGTCGAAGAGAATCCGCCAATATTTGGAGCAAACAATGGCCAAGATACTTCAGCTGGTAGGCGATTTTGTAGAAGATTACGAAGCGATGGTTCCTTACCAGATGCTATTGATGGTCGGCCACAGTGTGGATACCGTTTGCCCAGGCAAAAAGAGTGGCGAGAAAGTGAAAACGGCGATTCACGACTTTGAAGGCGATCAAACTTATACAGAAAAACCTGGTCATAATTTTGGTATCACTGCTGAGTTTGAAAAACTCAGGGTGAGTGACTACGACGCTCTCTTAATCTCTGGTGGCAGATCTCCTGAATACTTGCGTTTGAACCCTAAAGTTTTGGAATGCGTAAGACATTTTTTTGACGAAAATAAACCAGTCGCCGCAGTCTGTCATGCCGCTCAAATTCTTGCTGCAGCCGGTGTGTTAAAGAACCGATCGTGCATGGCCTACCCCGCTGTTTCGCCGGAAGTCACCTCTTGTGGTGGCAAATTTGTTGAGCAGAATAGGGATTTCGCAAACGCTCACGTTGATGGCAACCTGGTCAGTGCGGCTGCTTGGCCTGGCCATCCTGAATTGATAAGCAAATTTCTGCAATTACTCGGAACCAAAATCACACTTTGAGTCTAAGCTAACCTGAAGCCCTACTGCACAGTGCTAGCGTTCTCTTTAACGTCTGGTTTTGCACCGACTTGTTCTGCATGGTGCCTTTCCTCCACGTTGATTGTGGATAGATATTTTGCCAGGCTTTTGAGCTCAGCGTCATTGACAGCTAAAGTTGGCATGATACCAGTGTAGTTATTAGACTTCGGATCTGTTTTGCGCAGTATCTGCAGAAAGTTTTCGATTGCTTCTTCGTCTCTAGCTCCAAGCAATTTTTTCATGCTTCGATATCCGTCAGCAGTGTGGCACGCCAAACACTGATAGCGAAAAATGAGTTCGCCACGTTCCTCCTCAGAGTTAGCGTGCTGCGCCAGTGCACTAGCCCATTTGCCCTTGTTCAAAAATCCTTGAGAAGAAATTGTTTGAACGTCATCTTTGTGTATTCCATTTGAATACAGGTAGCCGTAAATTACATACGGTTTTCTGAGCATTTCCCGCATCCACTCTGTGGTGCCAGTTACGGCTAAACCGCAGACCATGAACATAATCGCAATGCGAAACGTAAATGCTTTAGGGTTCAAGTATGGTCCGAAATAGGCAAATAGAAGAATGGTTCCAGACAGGACCATGCTGAGGTAGAGTGCCCGTGCTAGAACCGAAAAGTTGCCTACGCCTGAGGTTTGGATGCCAGTAAATATTGTGTCGATAGAAGCCTGTGGAATTTGAGTAAGAAACCAGACCATAAAGATCGGTCCCAAGATAAACACAGGCAGTAACCATTTCGCGCAGTATCGCACCATGAAAGCGCGAAACCTTGGTTCTTTGATGCGGGATGATGTGACAAGGGCGTACATGCCGGCTATTGCGAGCATGATCAAGATGCGAATTCCCAGAGATGGAAAATAAGTTGGATTGAACACCCCATCTAACCAGTAATGGTTAACCATCCACTTACCCGGTGTGAGCATGAAAGTGAGGATGCCGTTTATGATGACGAGGGTGAAGATCGAAAAAATCATATACAAACGGGCGAGAAAAAGGTGTTCGGTTTTGGAGATGCGATCCCAGGTGTAATAGTATGCGAAAGCGGTTGCTAACTCTGCTACGAAGAACAAATACTCTTCAGCCCAGGCTAGGGTAAAGCTCTGAATCAGTGATGCCAAACCATCTGGACTGACTAAACTCACTGAAAACCAGATTCCAACTCCGGTGATGGCACCAGCGACGGTTGTGAGAAGCACGAAGAAGCGAGAGTGCTGTTTTAAAAAGTCGTATATTCGGTCATCGTTTTTTTTGTATGCGAGTTCTTCGGCGAAGGCTAGAAAAATGCCACCACCAACTGCAAAGTGTGAAATAAACACGTGAATGATCGAAATAATTCCGATTACCCAGGTTCCGCCGATGTGCGGTACCACCCACAGTGGATAGTTCATGATAAGACTCCCCAGATACTGAGTACAGCAAATGAAATCACAACGACGATGCCAAACCAGGTGGCTGCGCGACTGCGAGCAGTTGACGCTCCCGAATCAAATGTGGGAACTAGAACGAATCCCACGGCGACAAGCGACATCAACACCAGACCTACCAGTTCGCCCTCGATGGGCCCGACCATCGCGGGCATCATTTTGAGAAACTGAAATGGGGCGAGGAAGTACCACTCCGGTTTGATTCCTATGGGGGCTGGTGCAAATGGATCTGCTTCTGGACCAAGACTCCACGGGGAAAGCATCGTTAGTCCGAACAGCGCATTGAGGCACAGAATCCACACCAATATGTCTTTCAAGAAGAAAGTTGGAAAGAACTTTTCATAGGTTTTCTCAGCAGGCTCGAGATTTTTGAAAGAGTTAGGCTCTGAGATGTTGTGAACCTGCACCATCAGCAGATGCCCACCAAGCAGCCCGATTAGGAGAATTGGCAAGATTGCAACGTGGATGACGAAGAAACGAGAAATGGTAGCCTGAGAAACAGCGTCGCCACCACGAAGCATGTAGGCAATCAGGTTTCCTGCGAAAGGAACTTTGGATGCTACATCTAGTCCGATTTTGGTTGCGAAAAAGGATACATCATCCCAGGGAAGCAGATATCCGGTAAAGCCAAACCCCAGGCAGATGCCCATTAAAGCTAATCCTGTCCACCATGTCAATTCGCGCGGCTTCCGATACGCTTTCATAAAGTAAGTGCTGAACAAGTGCACGAACAGAGCCAAGATCATCAAGTTGGCACCCCAACTGTGAAGTGATCTGACAAACCATCCGAAATTGATCTGAGTATTTATCTTGAGAATGCTGGCGTGTGCCGAGGTGATTTCTGGCACGTAATAAACCATTAGCAGGAGCCCCGTCACTATTTGAACACCCAGAAGCATGCCGGCTATGCCACCTAGGTAGTACCAGAGCGAATGTTTGTGAAGCGGTACTTTTTTCTTCTCAGCCAGCGCCTGTAACTCTTCTAGCGGTAGCCGCTCACGCAAGAAGGCATTCAAGCGTGCTGCAAATTTTTGAGGTGATACTGGATGTGATACCATACGAACTCCGCCTGTTTTTAGATGGATTTAGACTCTCGAGACAATTACCATGTCGTTGATCACTTCTGCTTTTAGCGCAGGCAGCGGCTTTGGCGGCGGACCGGCGATATTTTTTCCAGTCGACGGATCATATTGACCGCCATGGCAGGCGCAGTAAATGTCTTGTTTGTCAGTTCTGAACTGCACTGTGCATCCGAGGTGAGTGCAGATAGCTTTGAACGCATGAAGCTGTCCATCATCTGTGTGAATAACCAGGGCTGGGAACGATCCAAAACGAAAATTTCGACCTGTGCCTTTAGGTAATTCAGACAGTTTGCAAACTTCGAGGCTTGTCACTTTCGATTTAGTCTCTTCTGTCTGGGGTGGGTTCAAATACATGAAGATAGGTAGCAGAGTCACACCGCCCCAGCACATAGCAGTGCATGCGAATGCTGCTCGAAAGAATTGCGCGCGATCCATGCCCTCGTCCGCCTCCTGCTCTTCCATGGAGCTTGGACAGTTTGTGCATGGTTGGCAACCCGCGCACTCCTTCTTGCCCGCGGTGTTTTCTTTCTCCGTAGCGTCGATCAAATTTGTATCTTGTGATTCGCTCATGTCGTTCGTCTCATGTGGAGGGTGCAATTTCGGCAGTGGTACTAGTCAAAGAAGTTGTTGTTGAATCATCGTTTGTAATAGGTTTTTTGAAAGCGCGAAGCATCAATTTACTTAGCCAGACCAGATAGGCGATCAGGGCTACGGCAGATACGAGAAAGATCGCCAGTAAGTCCCATTGGGTCGAAACCGCCACCGAATCAGGTTTGACGTATGGGTTCAGGTAGAGCATGCGCAGTTGATGTCGATTAATGATCATAGTCAAGATCAAAATCGCATTAGTGGTGAGAGCTGCAATGAACGCCGGTTTACTCCCTATCAACGCGGCAATGACCGAGAAGAGAATTGCCAGCAGAGTGAGCAACATCGAGGCAGCAAATATGGTTGTGATCAAGTTGTCACCGCCTAAAAAATATGCAGCGAGGTGCGGCGGCAGTGATTTCAGATACCACAGTCCCGCTGGTATCTGAAGCAGTGTTGAAGCCAGGAAGAGTCTCGATCCGGATTTTATCATCCAATCAGAAAACTTCTCGTCTCTCTTGACCATATACAGGCCGAAGCATCCAAGCGTCATGCCAGTCACCGCCAGTGATGCCAGGAATGTGTGCAAATATCGTGGCGCCAACTGCGGCTCCGCCGAGTTCATATGCATTCCTGTGGCAGCTTGCTGGTAGAGTGGTAGCCATTTTTCCGGATGCAGCATCAATGTCATATTATTGGTGAAAATGTAACCAATAGCAGCGAAGCCAATGCTCATAACAAGCAGGAGTAGAGCTGCGACTGATGCCTTCTTAGTGCTGTATTCACCCTTGAGAGTACGGTAAATTACTATGTACGAGATGTAATACGATGCCAGTAAAATTGCCAGCACGCCCAGCCACGGCGCGGCCATCAAGATCGAGGAAGTATAGAAGGCGGGTCCGTAAACAAGTTGTAGAAACAACAGCGGCACAATGCCTTGCGTAACAGCAAAAGAGATGAACAGTGGAAGTGATACGGCTAGCGCTTTCGCTGCACGATATGAGTAGGATGTTTTGTCAGAACGTCCAAAAAAGAATAGAGCGGAGGCGACAAATCCTCCACCCAAAACTACGTTCATCGGCAAGGCGTGCAAGTAGAATCCCAGTAACAGCAACAGTTGCATGAGCCATGTTGGCAGTGGAAACGGCAATGGCTGATAGCCGGGAATGAGGTTTGTCAGCTCCATGGTTAAAGGCGCTCCTGAGATGCCAACCGCGTTGGCGCGGCTAAAGTTGTGAACGGGTCTAAATTAACAACATGGTGCTTTCGCGTCCTCAACCTTTTGGTTTTCACTACATAAATTTTGAGCATCGCTAAAAACCGCTCTGTAAGCCCATTTTGACTGAAATTCGAAATGGCATTGGCTTGAAAATCATCCTAAAGGATGAATGTTCATTCCATCGGTCGATGGCAATGAACATTCAATCTGCAATTGTTTTCCGGTACTTAAGTGAATGTATTTTTGATGATTTAGCGACTAAAAAGTTACGAAAATACTTTCGAGAAGGGAGCTATGACACTTTTTTTCACTGTTTTGATCATTTCATATCTGTACCACGGACTGGGCGTGACCGTTGGCTATCACCGACTCTTGTCGCACCGCGCTTTTAAGGTGCCGCTCTGGCTTGAATATCTGATCGTCTCCGGCGGCTATTTGTGTTTAGAAGGATCGCCAATATTTTGGGTGACCGCTCATCGCTTGCACCACCGTTACTCTGATTTACCTGGCGATCCACATTCACCTCGCGATGGTTTATGGCATGCCTTTCTTGGTTGGATGTTGAACTATAAGGCTGAAGACACAAAAGAAATAAGTCAGAAGACTTGTCCCGACCTATGGCGTGACAGTCTCTATCGTTGGTTAGATGTCGGGCACACAGATGCTCGAGCAACCCTCTGTGTTGCCATCTTTATAGCTTTTCGAGTTCTTATCTATCTATGCTTTGGACCGGTAGCATTGGCTGCAAACCTTGTTGCATCAGTAGCCATATTTTGCTGCCCGTGTTTGGTAAATTCAGTTTGCCATCTTAAATCTTTCGGTTATCAAAACTTTGATGCCAGAGACCAGAGCAGGAATGTTTGGTGGGTGGGCTTGATGGCTTTGGGAGAAGGCTGGCACAACAATCACCACGCTCTGCCGCAATCTGCAAGGCACGGTCTTAAACCCTTTGAGGTTGACATCTCATATTGGGTAATTTGTCTGTTGAAAACGGTTGGTTTAGCACGCGATGTTCGACTACCAAACTGGAAGCACTTGCTGATTGAACAGACGCACACAGCTCAGCGCGATTCACTCGAGCGTGTAGTTGGGCTGAAATCCGAACCGAGATCTGAAACTAAATCAGAAACTAAATCAGAAACTAGACCTGAAGCTAAATCACCGGCTCAACTTAAATAGGATCGTAGAAACTGAGACTCAGCAGTTTGAGGAGGCACGACACGACAGGTTGCCTAATTCATAGATGGATTTGTGTCAAGTGTTTAGGCGCTTTGCAACCTCAAAAACACCCTAAAAACGCACATCCCTCCCTGGTAAGGTGGGAGGGATGAACAAGTTGTGGTGGATTAGGTAAGGAGGAAACAAGGCACCTGACGGTAATCCGTCTTGCGCTTTGTTCTTACATAATAGCAGTGGATAACTGAGTCGGCTGTTAAAAAACTTGAAGTGCCGGTTGTCTAACACCCACCCGGAAAGGGTGAGAATTCATTAATCAAATTCTAATGAATCGTTGACCAGGTGCTGCTCGTTGAAGAGTCGTACTGGGTCGGTGTTGGATAAAGGAAGTCAAGCGCGCCGAAGCCACCGAGGGCGGTTCCAGTAGATGATGCTGCTGAAGATGCCGATATCTTATCGAACTCTTTTCCTGGGGCAGTGATTTTGATGTTGCTTGGGCAGAACAAGTAAACTTGCTCGCTCAATTTATGAAAGTCACCATCCAAAGCTGCGGATGCACCAGCGACAAAATCAACAAGTCGATTGGCATCGATCTTCTTCATGTTCTCCAGTGAAATTGTGGTGGCAGCGCGTCCGCGCAAACACTCAACGATTTCAATTGCCTCTTCGAAAGAGATTGGAGCGAATATCGAGATCTGTGTGCCAAATTTCGTCGGTGGAGTACGCAGCGTGCTCAGCGTTCCGGCTTTGCCACTATTTAAGGCTGGAAAAAGATCCACATCCTTCTTGGCGTTGCGGCCGCTGTTAACGGTTGGTTTCTCTGTCGAAACGTTTTTACTTTCGTCTACCATTTAGTAGTCCTTTGCAGTTATGCCGGTGCAAGTATGTGCTGCGTATATCCTGCGCCTATTGTTTATTAACCGATCGGAGTGCCATCTCAGATGGTGCACGCATGTTGTCATCAATTCTAATCAATTCGTGGCAATAAGCAAGTACCGATAACGTGAATTCTCTGTCCCTGAGCTGCTTGCTAACTTCTTTGTTCGAGCACAGACGCCAAAGATTGGCATAGCGAGAGGTCTTCGGGATTTGTAATTTTTACATTATATGGCGAACCCGTGACTATATGTACTTTATGTCCACTGTGTTCGAGAATTGTGGAATCGTCCGTGGTGCCGAAATTTTCAGCAGCCGCCTTTCTGTGAGCTTGCAGAAGCCATTCGAACCTGGCTGCCTGCGGGGTTTGTATTTGAACCAGCTCACTGCGGTCTAGAGTTTCACCGACCACGTTATCTCTCGCTTTTTTGATCGTATCAGTCACTGGAATAGCGACGGTGCACGCACCATTGGCGGTTACCGATTCCACCACCTGGTCTATCAACTTCGCCGTCAAAAGGGGCCTGGCTGCGTCGTGAACCATGACGTAGGCGGGGGGCGTAGTCAATTCGCCCAGTCTCTCTAAGCCGTTGTGGACGGAGTTTTGCCGCGTTTTACCACCGGCCGTGACAATAATTTTTTCGGACTGATTAGCTGGAAGTACCCGACTGATTTCAGCCTGCACCGCATCTAGTGACAACTGGGGCACGACCACGACGATGATATCGATCTTTTCGTGAGCGGCCAGGGTGCTGAGCGACCAGAGATATATAGGTCGGCCTTCCAGACCTATAAATTGCTTAGGCGCATCTGTCGGCGAGTGCTTAAAGCGCTCTCCGGCTCCCGCGGCGGGAAGTACTGCGGCGATCATTCGTCGTTATTATCTGACTCGGGATTCTTATCAGTCGTTTCAGCTGAACCGCTGCTGGTGCCGTCGAATTTGCTCGATACGGCAGCGGCGCTTGTCGATGTGATGTCAGGGCTGACACTTACATTGATAGATGGAGCGTCGTCGTTTTCGCTATCGGCAGTATTGTCTCCAGCGCCGATGTCGTCGACCATGACTGTGATGTCGTTGTCGATTTCAGCGTTGTCCACATCGGCTCCCAGTGGAGCTGATGTACCATCCAGGTCTGTTGGGCGGAAAACTAGCGATGAATCTGGGCTCGAGTCGTACAAGACTTCCAGATTCTTTGCCTGTTCGGCTTCGATTGATTCTGGGTGAATGTTTGGAACATCGCTATCGCCATCGCCACCGGTGCCTGCTGCTTCCTTCGTCGCAACCTTATCTTCTTTGCGCAGCTGAGTTCGCAGTGACTTCGCGTCATGGGAGAGGCGGAAGTATTCCTGGAATTTCTTGGTGGTGCTCAAAGTAGGTGAGCGACCCTCTTCTTTCTTGATGATCAGCTCTCTGGTCATCAACTCCTTAATATGATCGTAAGCGCCCGCGCCGCGAATCTTGATGATTTCAGACTGCATGACCGGCTGTTTGATGGCGATGGCTGATAAGGTACGAATCAAGGCGACAGGCATTTCCATGGGAACGAATTCGTCGATAATCGAGGCATATTCATCTTTGACTTGAATGATATATCCGTTATCATCGGCGATTTCGAGCCCGCTGGCTCGCTCTTCGTAATCGTGAATCAGGTCGAGAATTGCTTGCCGAACAACTTGCACGTCTTCATTGACGATGCGCGCGATTGCTTGCGCTCGCATTGGTTTATCGGTCAGAAATAATATTGCTTCGACTTTTGACTTGAGCATCACTCTGTTCTCACATCGCTACGTTGATCGACTCTACAGCTGCATCGCCGCGAACGACAAACAAGGGACCGTAAAAATCTTTTTGTTCCAGTGTTAGTTTACCGGCATTTGACAAGAAAAGAACAGCTAAAAATGCGTCGACCCAATCGCCGTGTCCACCAAGCAACTGAATGATGCGCAGCAACTGCACCAATTCGCCCTCTCCTATAGCACTTGCGAGTATTTGTTCTACACGACTGATAGTATCTTCGATATCCTCATCGTGAGCCAAATCTAACAGATCGCCAACATCATTTGCTTCGTGTTGACCGGCAAGTTCGATGCGCTGACGCGGTTCGCGTGCCTGTCTCGTCTTCTCGATTTTCTCGGCTTCGCGCAATGCATCGATCAGTTGATCGAGTGTAACTTTGCGTTGTCGATTTTGTCGGTTGTTTGCTTTGCGCACCAGCGCTCGTTCGAGGTCGAGCAGAGTTAGTTGTCTTGGTTCTGAAAGGTCGCTAGAAATCGAACCGTCGTCTTCGTCAAAATCAATGAAGTCATCGGCGACATCGACTGCGACTGCTGCAGCCAGCATAGCTTCAGCTTTCATGCGCAATAAGACGCTGGCATGGAAAAGAATTTTTCCGCTTTGACGTAAATTCTCTTTCGGAACCGCAGCGATGGCTTTTAAGAATTTATCGGTAACATCGATGATATCGATGTTTTTCGGATCGATCTCACCAGACGTCGCGAGTTTAATCAGAATCTCGATACCACCTGCCTGGTCGGCATTGGTTGCGGCAAACTTAGTTTCTGACTCGACTACGTTGGGCGCGATAGTGAGCTCGACTGGCGCCGAATCTATCGCATCGATGATGGATTGATTGATGCGAGTGGCATCTGGTCTGCCACCAAATCGAGCTGCCTCTTCACTTTTTCTGGCCGCATCATCATCGAACAAACCAATTTCTTTATCGGCTAGTCCGTGACTGACGACGAACTTAGCAGCCTGTTTGCTGCGAGAACTGGTCGATTTAGGACCTCCGGCAGCCGACTGACGCGGATCTGCTGCAGAGGGCTTGCGCGGGGCTGCTTTGGCTTTCGGCTTACGCGCACTGGCAGCCGGTGTGCGCCCACTGGCAATCGGTTTGCCTGAACTCGCCGCATCTTTGCGCGCACTTGTTGTCTGCTTGCTCGGGATTGCAGGCTGCTCAACAAGTTCTACTGTTTTTAGCTGAATCGGCTCGTCCATCGAGTACCTACACGCTGACTGGCTGTGGCTCTGGCTTCTGCTCTTCGTCTGGAATGTGGATTTCGCGAATTCCTACAACTCTAGAGTAACCGTCTGCACGCAAGGATACACCAATCGCGTGGTCGGCATTTTCGATCATCGGACGTCGCAGACTAACCGCAACGAACTGCGCAGTCGCTGACTGACTCTTCACCATACGTGCCAGGCGTTCGGCGTTTGAACCGTCGAGCATCATATCGACTTCGTCGAATGCGTAGAACGGAGCTGGTGCGAATCGTTGGAAAGCAAACACGAATGAAAGCGCTGTCAAAGATTTTTCACCGCCCGAGAGTGCCTCGATGCGCTGCATCTTCTTGTCTCGCGGTTGGGCACGAATGACCAATCCACCGGCGAACGGATCTTCAGGATGCTCCAGCTCTAACTTGCCGTGACCGTGCGACAGCTCGGCGAAGATATCCTGGAAGTTCTGGTTGATTTGATCGAACGCCAGCATGAACTCCTGGCGCTTCATCACATCGTAGCCAGAGATGCGCTGTTGAATTTCTTCGCTTTCGTGCGTCAATGTCGCGAGCTGCTCAGACATTTCTTTCTGGCGTTCGTCGGTCTGGTTGTATTCCTCCAACGCCTTCATGTTGACCGGTTCAAGAGCCCGCATGCGCTTCTCTAGACGATCTGCCTGATGCTTCAGTTGTTCGACTGTGCCCGCCGACGGTGGCTCGTAGTTTGGATTTTCTTCGAGTACGCGAGCAATTTCCGCTCGTAATGCCTCCAACTCTTGTTGCAAATCGAAGTGCGCCAACTTGTGAGCGGTGCGCTGTTCTGCGACACGTTTGAGCTCCTGGTCTGACTTGGTCTTTTCAACTTCGGTGGCAGTAACTTGTTCGTGAATCTGTTCTTTTGTATCGCGCAGACTTTCCAGCTCTTCGGAAATTTCGCTGACGCGCTTGTCCATATCGGCAAGCGCTTGTTTGAGAGCGGCTATGGCGGCTTCGTAAGTCGGCTTCTGAGCCTGGATTTCGTCGATCTCAGCCGACAATTGTGCCAACTGATCGGTTAACGCCTTATGGTTTGCCATCTCCAAATTTTCTTCGGTTTCGGCTTTGTCGATATATCTTTGAATATCTTTGAATTCTTTGTCGACAGTTTCAAGGTCAGAACGCAGCTCTTCCGATTCGTGAATCAGTTTTTCAATCGCAGTTCTGGCGCCCTTGTCGCGCACGTCGTTGAGCGCGTCTTCGAGGCTCGTGATTTGTTTGACGAGGTCTTTCAAGTTGAATTCGATACTGGCCAGCTCTTGATCGATCTGATCGATTTCATCGCCATTGGTGCGCAGTTTTGGTTTGACGCTCTCGATTTCTTCGTCGAGATCTTTGGCTTCTTTGATTTTCGCGTCTAATTCAGCTTGCTTTTTGCCCAGGTCAGCACGGGCTGCAGTGGCTTTTTCGCGCTCTTCGTTCAGACTGGTTTGAAGTTCTTTGAGCGAATCTTGCAAATAACGAATTTGGTCAGACAGATTTTTGCTGGTTTGTTTCAACACAGACAGATCTGTTTCGCCTTTCGACGAGAAATGCAACTTGTTCTTGCCGTCTTGACCGCCAGACATGCTGCCTGATTTGTCGAACAACTCTCCTTCGAGAGTGACCATGCGAGCCTGATTGAGCAAGCGACGGGCATTTTCCATGCCGTCCATAACGATTGTTTGACCACAAGCATATTGGAATGCCTTGGTGAAACGGGGGTTGAAATCGATCAAATTATAGGCAAAATCAATGACGCCTGGTCTTCCGGGTAACAAGCCGGGAGGTTGTGTTGCGATTTTATTCAATGGAACGAAGGTGGCGCGGCCAGCTTGATTCCTCTTCAAGAACTCGATGCAGCGCTGAGCGATTTCATCGTCGTCTACAACGACGTGACTGAGGCGAGGTCCAATGCATGTTTCGAGCGCGACCACATATTTGTCGTCGACCTTACCCAGCTGTCCGATGGTGCCGTGCACACCGCTCAGACCTGAATTGGCGATCGCTTCAACGGCGCGACCATAGCCGCTTTCGCCGGCTACTTCTCTAGTTGTTTCGACTTCGATCAGGCGGCGATTCATCTGCTCTAACGCCAGTCGCTTCGCTTCGATTTCTTCGCGTGTGCCTTCGAGTTCTGCTTCGAGTTGTTGAATCGTTCTGTCGATACCAGCGACAAGAGCTTGCTGGTCAACGACGCGGCGCTCAAAGGCGGCAATCGTACCTTTTGTGTTTGCAGACTTGCCGATTGCTTCCGTTGCTGAACTGCGCAGCTTCGCTAGCTCTTGCTCGATGGCAGTTCTGCGAGTGGACAACTCGGTTTTTCTCACTTCGAGCTTGTGTCTGTCGTCTCGCAATTGTTGCAAGTCAGCGTGAATTGTCGTCACTTTGTCGGAGGTTTTGTCTTTCTCCTGACGCATCACTTCGATTTCAGCCATAACCGCGCTGAACGCACCTTGCTTTTCAAGCAAGCCGAGATGCACCGCCTGTTGGTCCTGTTTATGCTGTTTCTTCTGCTTATCGATATCTGATAGGTGCTTATCGATAGTCTTGATCTGCGACTGAATGCTCTTTAGCAATTTCGATTTTTCGCCAATCACACCAAGCAGATTGGAAAGCTTGTTCTCCTCACGAGTCAATTCGCCTCGGGTGTTTTCCAGCTCCTGACGAAGCAGCAGCTGCTCGTTGCCACCCTTTTCGCGAATCTCTTGTTCGATGCGACCCATCTCCGAACGCATCTGGAAAAGGGCAACCTCTGCAGCTTCCAGCTCTTCTTGCAGCTTCTCTTCTTTGGCGTTGAGCTTATCGATCTGTGCCAACTCTTTGTTGGTTTTTTCTTCGACTTCTTGAGCGCGAACAAAGACCAGGTCTTTTTCGACCGCTTCCTTCTGAGTTTTCAGGTCTAAGTATTTGAGTGCCTGGTCTCGATCTGTCTTCAAGATTTCGAGACGGGTCAAAATTTCAGCCAGGATGATTTTCTGGTGTTCGATTTTTTCAGCGACTGAGTCAAGCTCTGTTCCGGCTTGCCCAATCAGGCGATCGAACTCTGCCACCCCTGCCAATTCGTCGATAATCTTGCGCCGTTCGGTGGCGCTCATGGTGACGATGCCTGTTACGTCGCCTTGCATGATGACGTTGAAACCAGTAGGGCTGACGTTATATTTCATCAGCTCTTCGTGTATTTCGGTTAGGGTAGCTGTCTTACCATTCAACCAATATGTGCTGGTGTAGCTATTCTCCTTAACCCTGATTCTTCGGCTGACTTCGAGGGTTTCGTTATCGTTATTAAGGAAGCGAACTGTAACTCTTGCTTCGTTCTTTCCGCTCAAATTGTTTAGAAGATCCGGCAGCCTTTCTGCTCGCATGCTTCTCGTCGATGAAAGACCGAGGGCAAACAATAGACTGTCGATGATGTTAGATTTGCCGGATCCATTCGGACCGGAGATGGTCGTAAAGCCGTCCAGTAGCGGAACTAGAGTATGCTTTCCGAATGACTTGAAGTTATCAAGCTCGATCTCTTTTATTCGCAACAGGAACTCCCGCTACTGCACTTCCAGCCCGCATTAGACTACACACTAGATGTGGTGTCAAGATTTTTTAAGTGCAGGAAACTTTTGATTCGCCCGAACCACTGAATACACCAGCATTGTAAGGGGTCAGATGCTGCCTTGTCACCACCGCCGGTTCCAGATCGAAATGTGGTATCAGAGCGAAAAAGTGATCGAATTGCCGATCGATCAATACTTGTCGGATATCTTTAGTGATGCAAATTCGATCTGGTATCGAATCTGGAACCACTCTCGAGTGACTGAATTACGGACTTTTTATGTGTTTCGACTGAAAATAGGACGCCATTTCGCAAGTTCAGCTGAGTTTTTTGGGATTTTTGTGCCGAACACATATCGACCAAGTATGTTCGTTGAGCACGTGAATTTGGACGGCAGAACTCACCCCTGGAGTTCTTGACATTCCAATTTGCATTCTAGCTCGAAAATCGCCACTTTATCGGACGGTAAAAATTTGAAAAGTAGGATTGGTGTTAACTTTAGCGCCGGGGGGAATAACAGATCAGAACTGTTAGTACATCCCGGCGGGGGATTAGCTTCATCGCGGACATGTTAAAAAAATCAGGGACGACCAAATCCTTGCCCAGGCTGCCCAGCACGCCCGGTCTAGCTGATATTCATGCCTTTTTGCAGAGGGCGCTCGAGCATCGCGGAACCACCATCGAAATCTGCTGGACCCCAATGGACGGGCTTAGCGAGTATTCTCTGGCGGTCGAATGCAGTCCAAGAGGTGGAGACGCTGAATGGCGCATGTATGCAGGCAGTGGCAGTCGGTCGCAATTGCTCTGGAACTACGTCAGCTGCGACGTTTTGCTGGTTTACAACCTGGTCTGCTCGTCTTGCGGAGACGGTTTCAACTCTGTCAGCGCCCCAGCCGAACCGATTTCGGACACCTGGCGCGATTCGGGCAGCGGGCAAGACACGTTTTATCGCCTGGAAGCCCTGAACCTGCCCAAGCGTGAGCCGATGACGCCCACCCAGGAAAATGCGGCGCTTCTGCTGCCCAAGCCGACCAGCGCTCTGACCGGTGACCTGGCTCACGTTCAAATGCCCACACTTTTGCAGTCCATCCTTATGGCTCAGATGAACGGGCGGTTGAAGATAGTCAGCAACAACCGCGGCGCCGAGGTCTATTTCAAAGACGGAATTCCGGTTCATTCATTTACTACTGATACAGTCGGCGAAGAGAGCATCTTCGAAATTTTGACCTGGAAAGAAGGCGATTTCTCTTTCGAAGCGAAAGTGACAACCGATGCGAGAACCATTCGACAGAATCTCGATAGCTTGTTGCTGCAAGGAATGCAATTGATCGACAACGCCACTTATTTACGCAATAGCGGATTACGTCCAGAAACGCTGATGCAGCGTAAATACAAAAACTTGAGCGAAGCCGAATTCGAGTCGATGGTGGCATCTGGTGCACCAATTCCGATGCAGATTCAGAAGAAGTTTTATCGCTCCATCGATGATGGAAAAACAGTGCAGAGCATGTTGGAAAAGCTGAGATTGCCGCGCAGCCAGTGGATTCCGCTGATGTGCAATATGATGCGCTGTGATTTGATTGCGCTGTCGCAATCGACTGGTGCTGCCAAATCAGCACGACCTGCGCTCGAACCGAAGAGCATCGACAAGCGCGCCATTCAAAATGTGATGATGAGTTTGCGCCGCCCAGAGACTGGATTGTTTACTTATCCAGCCTTCCTCTATTTCCTTGAACAGGAATATTTTAGAGGATACCGCTCGGCCAGTCCGATTTCGATTGTCGTTTTTCAGATGCGCATGGCTAGCGGCAACTTAGATCCAGTCAGAGAGCCGTTGCCGCTTGCCGCAGTCAGTGAGGCAGTGCGTCGCATCAGCCGAGTCAAGCGTCACGTTGACATGATGGCGCACTATGAAACTTTTGACTACGCGCTTTTGCTGCCTAACACCAAAACAAGTGGTGCTGCGATTTTTGCCACTCGCATCATGAAAACCCTTGCTGCCTCTCCGCTCCTTCCTGGCATGGATATGGATAAGCTTTCGTTCGCTTTCGGCATCGCCTCGATTCCAGAAGACTTTCTTGATTTGAGTCTGTTGCTGTCAGCCGCAGAAGTGGCCAAGAACGCGGCGATGAATAGTCCGTCGCCGATTGTGTTGTACAAGGACATCAAGTAAATTTCTTTGCTCGTATAAGCTAGAATTGCAGCGCGCAACGGTATCCGGAAAAGCAGATCAGACCTTAAGGGCGGAACGGACTTCTCTAGCCATGTCAAAGATTCTAGTCATCGAAGACGACCCCAGCGTTAGACTCACGATCGAGGACTACCTGTCGAGCCTGTCGCACGTGGTCGAAGCGGTGGAGTACGGGCAAGAGGGCTTGGACCTGCTTGCATCCTATCCATATGATTTGATCATTCTAGATTTGACTTTGCCCGACATGGACGGTCGCGACATTCTGTCTGAATTTCGTGGCAAGGGTGGCACCACTCCCGTTCTTATTTTGAGCGGACGCCGGTCTGTTGAAGAGAAGGAAGCTGGACTCGATTCTGGTGCCGATGACTACTTGGTAAAACCATTTGACATGCGTGAGCTGAACGCCCGTTTGAAAGCGCTTTTGCGCAGACCAGCCAACCTCAATCAAGAGAAACATCGCGTTGGTGACTTCGCTCTCGATCCCGACAGTTGCGCGATAGTGCGCAAAGAAACAACGATCAAATTGCAGCCGAAAGAGTTTGCATTGATGGAATTGTTCATGCGCTATCCCGATAAGATCTTCAGTTCCGATGCGCTTCTCGATCGCGTCTGGGCATCTGCATCCGAAACATCTCCTGAGACAGTGCGCGTGCACATAACGAAGCTGCGCAGCAAAGTCGATGTCGACGGCCGACCATCAGTCATAACCACCGTCAAAGGCGTTGGTTACAAGCTCGATTCAGTCGCATGCAAAATTGAGTAACACGTGGTGCGTGCGCAGCTTGTGATAAGGCGTGTAGCTTTCTCGATTAGGTTGAGTGTTTGTTCTTTTGATGGGTGAGTGTTAGTTCTCTCGAATAGGTGAGTGTTAGTTCTCTCGAATAGGTTGTGGTGCAGTCGATGCGAATGACACTTTCTCGAAAAGGTTTGTTGCTGATATTACTGCCGATTCTGGTGCAGCTTGGTTGCTTTATTGCTTACGACCTGCTTGTCTCTAAAGCTGTGGATTTGTATCACAATCAGTTGTATTCAAAAGAAGTAATTGGACACTTGAATTATCTGTTTGTACTACTGTCTGAGTCTGCGTTAGCTGCGGATGGATTCGCCATCAGTGGTGATAAGGAACTGCTTAAAACTTACGAGTCAATCGACAAAAAGCTCAATACAGAACTGAGCGATAACGCTGTCTTCTTCACCTCCAGCGGTCACTCAAAGAATTACGCGCACCTTGCTGATTTGATCAATCAACATCACGCAAGACTTTCGTCAATTATTTTGGCTAAGCAAGAAAATAGACCTCTAGACTCAATTGCCAGTGATGCTGTCAATGCGGATGTTAAGAACCTGTGGAAGGAAATGCTGTCGACAAGAACAGAGATCTTGGCCAACGAGGACGTTCGAAGACCCTTAAACCCGCACTATACACCTGATGCTTTCTCTGATTTAAAAGCATTGACGAATGGTGGAATTGCTGCCAGTCTCGCCATCGCCATTGGTATCATGTTCTTTTACTCGAAAGATATCGCTCGTCGTTTGGCGATGATGATGGAAAACGTCTCCCGACTGCCACAAGGCAAGCCTTTGCTTGAGCGAGTCAAAGGTGATGACGAAATTGCCACGTTCGACTCAGCTTTTCATGACATGGCGAAAGAATTGACCGAAGCCCGTGTGAAAGAACGTGCGATCCTCGATAACGCCATCGATGTGATTTGTGCTCTTGATGCGAACGGTCGATTCACTCAAGTGAGCAAGTCTGTTCGCGAAGGATGGGGCAAGGATCAAGATCAAATTTTGCAAAACTCTGCTTACGACATGCTCAAGCCGGATAGTCATGAAACATTTCGTGCTGCTCTCACTCGCGCCCTAGAATCTGGCGAGAAAATCCATTGTGATGTGCAACTCTCAAGTCGTGAGCCAGTGGATGTTCTGTGGACCGGTGCCTGGTCGCCTGAAAATCAAAATTTCTACTGTGTGGTGCACGACGTCACTCAAGAAAGAAGAATCGAGAGAATGAAACGCGAATTCGTCGGCATGATCAGCCACGATTTGCGCAGTCCACTCATGTCGGTGCAAGTATTTTTGCAGCTTCTCAGTAGTGGTCACTTTGGCGAAATGCCAGAACAAGTGAGTAAGAGATCGAGGATGTCTGCTTCTGACATGAGTCGGTTGATCAACTTGATCAATAATCTGTTGGATATCGATCGCCTCGAAGAAGGGCAGATGAAAATCTTCCGCGAGCCCGTGGAAGTGCAGAAAATCATGGAGCGCAGCCAGGAATCAGTTGATTCACTTGCCGAAAGAGCTGGCATCAAGATCGAAGTTTGCGAGCTGAATGAAGAAATAGCAGTAGACGAAGGATTGATTATTCAAGTGTTGGTCAACTTACTCTCCAACGCTGTCAAATTCTCGCCGAAAAATACTTCGATTTTGATTGACTATTCGCGTAATGGAGACATTGGACGATTTGCTGTGATCGACCATGGTCGAGGTATTCCGGCAAATAAGTTGGGACTTGTTTTTGAGCGCTTTCAACAAGTTGATGAATTGGAAGATGCGCGTAAGAAGAAGGGTAGCGGGTTAGGGTTGACGATTTGCAAGCGAATTGTCGAGGCGCATGGTGGCACTATTGGTGTGGATAGTGTTGAGGGAGAAGGTAGTACGTTTTGGTTTACTTTGCCTGTTGTTTAGGACGCCGGTCGAAGACCGGCGGCCCTGGCCGACTGAATGTGGCGCTCCATTAATAGCCGGTGACCAGGTATTTGTCGATTTGGCAGGGGGTCATGAACTTTTCTTTGTGGAATGCTACTTCACCTGCCATCCCTTCGTTGGCGTAGGTTGGGCGCAGACCACCTGCGCTTGCGGACGAAGTTTGCGCTTGTCCTGGTTGTGGTGCATTTGCTCCGCCTGGCGGTGTGTCGTTTGGTGACGGCGGTCTGATCAGATGTTCTTTGAAGAAGTAGTATGCCGAACCTCCATACTTCCCACCCCAAGTGTATGAGTTGTAGCGTCCGCGCGGCAGACCCAGCGATCCTAAGATTGGCATGTTTTGACTTGAACTGGTAAGGACTGGATTGTTCAGCCTGGCGTCGACTAATGGTTCTCCACCGTGCTTGCCACCATTGGCGGTGCCTGGACGGTAGACGTTATCGATGAATGTAACATCAAAAGGGTAACCGATGCTTGGAGCGAGAAATGCATCTATGGAAGTTGCAACAAGTTGTTGATCGCTTACCATGCCGTAAATTCTCGGATTGGCTTGCAGACTACGCTTTTTCACCCAGCCTTTGCTATCGCCCGTCGAATAGAACGTATAAACATTGAGGAATCCAAGATCGTCGCCGGCAAAGCTTGGAGCGATTGCATCAGTTTGCATGCCTATGATCGCTTTCACGTTTACTGTTGGTCCACCACGCCGCAGCCAATCGTAGAACACTCTCGACCACATTTGCGATGCGGATGGTGCAAAGCCAGTCACTGTTCCTCCTAGTTGCCCCTGCGGATAATCGTCACCAGGGGTGGTGGTGCGCAACGCCAATTGAGTTGTATTCAATTTGGGCTCTGTTCTTAAATCTGCAATCTTAGAAATCTCGGCTAATTTGCCATCTGGGAAAGAGACAAACAGGGCACCAGGAGCGTTGTGAGGCTCAGGTGGTGTGCCGCATTGAGCGCATGCTACTACGTGCACGACGTGCTGCCCTTCAGAGCCAGGTACTGCGGAATTACCTTGATACTGTTCGTCTGCTTCAGCGCGAACGATGCTGGGGACGTAGTAAGGAAGTGCTGGAGTTACTTGAAATTTCGCGTGGTCGACAAGGAATATGCTGTCATGAATGGCGGAAAAGATAAAGTCTTTCCCCGAATATGGAACGTTGACATAGGCTCGGTAGAATCGATTCTCCTGAGCAGCGGCAGGTGTGTTCGAGTACGTTTCCGGCTGAGGAATTTGTATGTTTGTGCGAGTTCCCGGAATGCATCCAATCGAAATTTTCAACGAACCGGGAACGAGTGTTGCACCCCGGCCGCCTATTCTCACTACATTGCTGTTGTATGCGTCAATCGCCTCAGCAACGACGTTTATAGGGGTGCCATCACGATCGAGCTGCTGCTGTCCATTTGCTGCGCTTAGAAGAGTTTGTGTCAAGCGGTCTTTGGCGCTCATCAATGCCTGGTAATCAGCATCTGCATATTGTTTCATGGTAGGGTCGCCAATCGAATCGGCGATAATCATGTCTAGTCTGATGGTCGCCAGAATTTCATTGTAACTTCGCACCGTCAAACCATAGCCATCACCGGCGATGACACCATTTCCTTTTGGTGCCGAGTCGGTGAGCGACATATGTCCGAACTGCGCATCATTTATGACAATGCGACTCATCGCACGGGCTGCGGCTAGAGCAGCAGCCTGAGTGGCGGTGGTCTGTTCTTGGTGTGTGCCGAGAATAGATGTAAATCTCCAGCTGAAAACAGCTAGCACAAGAAGAATTCCCATAAATGTGACGAGCAAAAGAGGAAGAACACCGCCGCCGCGTTGACTGCGGATCTTCTTTGCCCGGTGCGAGCAAGAAGCCTTGAACGACAAATATTCAGTTGTTTTTACTGATACTTTGGTGAACACTACTTGGCTCTCTTCGTTTTATGGACAACGACTCAATTGGTAAGAAACACAGTGACTTTTTGCTGGCCTTCGTTATCGTAGAATCCGAGCGCGCCATCGTTCAGTCGTAAATACAGCCGACCCGTTTCGACAGGTGAATAATTTTGGTAATTTTTGCCCACTCGGAACAATTCACCAGTTTTGGAAACGCGCCCCACCATCACGCCGTTGTTCAGACCGAAGGTCACATTTCCATTTGGAAAACCGTCTGCGTCATATGGTGGGATAGTTCGAGGATTGCCGTGGGTCCATGCTCCCATCGCAAAAAAGTTCCAGGCAACAGAAACTCTTTGATCGGGTCCGACATCGATTCCAGTATCGTGCCAATTATTGCTGTCAACTGGATCGTAGGGTGCAGGGCCCCTGCCGGTGACAATCACATCGTTTTGTTGAATTATCCGTTGTCCAGGCAGAAGAACAAAAATCACAGGTGTTGGATAATTCCAGCCGCCTAATTGGAAGCCACCAGGGTTGGTGCCACTGCCCGGTGTGATACCAGTGCCAGGTGGGGCGTTGTTGCCAGAGTTTGGATCGCCTGAAGCGCCGATGGCAAGCCGTTCTGGCTCTTCCAGTGCGATGTTGGTCGACACTTGCATGGTGGCAGGTTTGCCGCAACCAGGAATGTCTTTGATCCACGGAATTCCAGTCAACGGCACCAGTGGACCCATCTCATAAGTGAGGCGAGCTGCACATTCGTAGATGTTGACGTCAGAGTCGATCTGCTTTGAACCGGGAGGACGAGGAATGCCTTTGTTCGGCCCAATTTGAGTAGTGGTGCCGGTCGACACCTGGGTGACGTTGATAAAGAGATCAGCACCACATCCGTTGTAACCGCCGACTGGTTTAAGGTGAGCAAACCGCCCCAATCCGGAATCTGCCAATCCGTTCACTGCGTTTTGCATTTCGAACAGAGCGCTGTCGATATTTTCGGCCGTAGCTGCTTTAAAACTCGCTTGTCTGCTAGCCAAATGGATAACAGCATAGCTAGATGCCGTGGCGACCAAGTCGATCAGGGCAAAGACGACCATAACAACGATTAACAGTGCCAGCACAAATTCAGCGATACCCGCGGAACCTGTGTGGTTACGGAAATGGCTATTACGTCGACGTGCAGAAATTGTAATTTCCTTACGTTTCAAGATGAATTTACGACCGAGTAAGAAGGTTAAAGGGTAACCATGAAGATACCGTTCAGCTAGAGGGATGTCAAGTTAGAAAACTTAGCGCAGGTTTTGGGCGTAAACAAGGAGCCTGTTTACGCTTTTAATGTTCTGGCATCGCAAAAAATTTGAGTGAAATTGGCACCACTGGCAGTATCAAAATGTGGTTAGATTCAGTTGCCGATTTTGACATTCAAAGCTTTTACTTCAGCGCGATTTGCCTCGTCCGGCGCCAGTTTGACGTAGTTGTCTAGTTCTTGCCGGGCATGGGCGATGTCACCTGTATCAGCCAAAAGCATCGCTAGATTCAAATGTACAGCTGGCCGTTTCTCTCCCAGAGCAATGCTTTTGCGGTATTCAGAAATTGCTTCCTGCTGGATTTTCTGGAAATCCTTCGTTTCCATTCGAGATGCTTGCGGTATTTGTGCGAGTGCCCAACCGGCATTAAAGTGAGAGTCTGGATCTTGCGGGAACTCGCGTGCACCTCTGCGAGCCATTTTAGCGAGGTTATCCCATTCAGTTTCATGCTTGAGCAATCGAAGAATGGGACCGTAAGCGGCTTTGTGCGTTGCTAGATCGGCGTTTTTAATATCCAGCACAACCTCAAACTGCAGAATAGCTGCCTTTGACTCTCTGTTCATATCCAAACAATGCCCGAGAGCCAGGTGTGCGTCTGCATTGTTAGGTTCGAACGACGCTGCCTCGCGCGCTCGCCGAATTGCCTCATCCAGATCTCCAGCTCCTTCGTAGGCGCGGGAAGCGTTAATCAGAATGGTTGCGTCCGAGCGGTGCGTGGCCAGAGCTAATCGATAGAGCTGACACGCTGCTTGAAAGTGCCCTGCCGCCAGTTCCTTGTCTGCGTCGGCTGCCACCGATGCTGCACCTGCTGGAAGTGCTCCAAGCGTCGCTGCCAAACTCAGACCAAATAAGCCCGCAAAACCCGAAAACCTGCGCCTGCAGAGGAGCTGCGAGTGATTTCGAGGCTGAGGATTTCCATCCATATATACACTCTTTCGCTGGGCTTTCAAATCAAACACTCTGCCGTCCAGGTCAAACACTAAATGCCGGTAACTTTTTGCTTTCTCCTAGCGCATTTGAGCAGCGGCACGCGCAACTTGATCTGATTCGTGCAGGACGATCTGTTCTTCGAAATACTGTTTGAAAGTACCATTCAAAATCGCTTGCCGACATTCAACGGCCTGACGAATCAAATGGTGAATGTTGTGAATCGAAAGCAGCGTTCCGCCAGCTTGCTCTTTCTGTTTGAAGAGATGGTGCAGATACGCCTTCGTGTGCATCTTGCAGGTGAAGCACTGACAATCATCTTCAAGAGGAGTAAAGTCGGTTCTGTATGCAGAAGTACGCAAGGAAATTCTTCCTTGTCTGGTGAACGCCGCACCATGACGCGCCAGGCGAGTCGGCGACACGCAGTCGAACATGTCGATACCACATCTGATGGCATAGGAAATATCCCACGGCGTTCCCACACCCATCAAGTAGCGTGGCTTCTGCTCGGGCAGCAGCGGTGTTGTGTACATGACGATACGTTCGATTGTGGATCGATCCTCACCCACCGCGACGCCACCAATAGCAAATCCAGGCAAGTCATAAGAAGTGACGACTTTGACTGACTGTGCGCGCAAATCCTCATACATGCTTCCTTGCACGATGCCGAACAACGCCTGGTCATCGGTGCGCGCATGATTTGCGACGCATGTTTCGAGCCACCGATGCGTGCGTTCCATCGACGCCAGCGCTTCGTCGTATGTGGCTGGATTTTTGACGCAGTCGTCGAAAGCCATCATGATATCCGCGCCGATATAGTTCTGAATTTCCATCGACTTCGCTGGTCCGATGAAGTGTTCGCGCCCGCCGCGATGGTCTTTGAAAAATACACCTTCTTCTGTAATGCGTCGCAGCATGTCCAGACTGAAAACCTGAAAACCGCCAGAGTCAGTCAGTATCGGCTTGTCCCAGCCGATAAATTTGTGTATGCCGCCAGCTTCGCGCACAAGGTTGTGACCGGGGCGCAAATATAGATGATAGGAATTGCTCAAGACGATTTGCGCATCGCAGTTTCGCACTTGATCGAATGTTACTGCTTTCAATGCGCCGTTGGTTCCAACCGGCATGAATACCGGCGTCTCAACGACACCGTGCGGTGTTGTGAATCGACCGGCTCGTGCGCCTGACCACGGACAAACGGCTTCTAGCTCAAACTGAAGGGCGGTGCTCATGGCGTAAATATACAAACAAAACGAGCGCCGTTTCTAGCGCCCATTAAGAGAATGTGCGAAGAACGCGCGGGAAAATGCCCAAACAAGCGGAAATGCATCAATTTAAGCACAAAAATGTAAGGCGGTAGAGGAATAGTCTGGGCAAGCTAAAATGCCTGAAACGCCCGAAATGAATCAATTTAAGCACCGGCTCGTAAGGCCGCTGACAGATACGATTTCGCTATATCGTCGAGTCCGTCCGACTAGGTGGTGTGCTCTTCGTCTAATTCTGACTTCGTTTCGATCAAAACAGGCTCTTTCACTTGAATCGTGTTGTCCTTGACGCCCATGGATTGCTTCAAAGCAAGCAATTCCATCTCGACATCAGACTTTCCTTCGAAACTCTTGAACTGTTTATCGAGATTGTCACCACTCAGCTCAGACATAGCAGCAGCTTTCGCTTCCCGCTCTAGAACTTTGGTTTCCATCTTTTCCATTACTGACATCGCGCCAGACGAAGTCGTCTTCGAGAGAATTTCGTTTGCTTTCGACGTTGCTTGCGCAGCTTTATCGCGAGCGATGAGCACTTGCTTTTTGGTGTAAGCCTTCTGCACTTCAGCCTCGAGGTCAGTCAGACGCTGACGCAGAGTGACTGTAGACTCCCGCTGAGACTTGAGTTGGGTTTCCAGGTCGTTAGCAGCTTGAACATACTGTTGGCGGCGCTGCAGCGCTTGCTTAGCCAGATCGTCGTTGCCTTGTTGAACAGCCATCGCCGCTCTGTTTTGCCAGGTCTCAGCCTGGTCTTTATTCTTCTGAAGCTGTTGTTCGAGTTGCTTTTCGGTGGCAATCGCTTGAGCTACAGCCTGACGCACCTGAATCAGATTGGACTGCAAATCTTGATAGGTTTGCTCCAGCATGATTTGGGGGTCTTCCATTTTTCCCAAAATCGCGTTGAACATAGCCCTGAACAAGTTACCTAGGCGTTCGAACATTGATTGACAACTCCTTCCGATGGACTTTGGTCACGAGGGTTTGATGATCTCGGTTGTTAGCATTAGTTAAATAAGCATAGCAAACCCTAACTTCTCTTATGCCCACTATTCAGCGCTCTGATGTGTTTTTTGACGGTCAAAATAAACAGACGCTTGCTGGGATTGTCCGACCAAGCGGTTCGATGCTTGCAAAGGGCTCTAGGTCACGAAAAACGTACAAAGTAACGAATTTCGCCTACGATAGTAGTTATGGCACTTATACCTAAAGAGACAGCTGATCAATTGGCAGGAGCGGGTGAATCCGTTTTGGCCATCGGCGTGTTGGTCGGACTCGGCGCGTGGGGCGGTTTCTGGCTCGATGGACAGCTGCACACAGCTCCCTGGCTGGCGATCGTGCTTTCGCTGCTTGGAATGTGTCTAGGATTGTGGCGTATGGTTGCTAAGGCTATGGCTTCGGACAAGCAAGGGAAAGTTTAAGAGTACCCACTGGCACTGGAGCGCCGGCTCGGAAGCCAGCGCTCCGTGTTCCGTGCTCTTCTGTTTCTTTGTTTTACTAAGTGGGCTGGTGCACGTTAGAAACGAAATACATTCTGATAGCCTTTATTTGCTGCGGCTTCCATCTGGTATCATGCCAAGTCGAAGACGCCTGGATACAGGCGGGCAGCTTCGCTGCAAAGAGCATCTTCGAGATATATCAACGGCAATTTTTTGCGGGACCACTTCTGAATGTTAGGCAAGAATCTTTTCCTTTATCAACTTGGCGTCGGCACTCCAACCGACATGATTGGCACCATCCACGCCGATACGATCGGTCTGAGCGCAATCTGCATGGTGGGAATTCTCGGTGTCGGTTCGCTCGTTGCGAGCAGCATGAAAGTTGATGGACCCGGCGGAAAGATGCAGGCAATTGTCGAGAGCATTTATCTCTTCGTCGACGATCTAGCGCACGGTCAGATTGGAGCTCATTACAAGCCTTTCTTCCCGCTTATCGCTGCAATATTTATTTTTGTGTTGACTGGAAACTTCCTGGGCGTTGGTCCTTACAAGCTCTTCGAAGAAATTATTCCTGGCTGGCCGAAGCTCAATGCTGAAACCGGACCACACGCAGAAGCATTCGAAATCGCATCACCAACCACTGACTTCAACGTCACATTGGGGCTAGCACTGGTTGCGTTGATCGTTTATCTCGGTTCCGGATTCTGGAAACACGGCGGACACTACGCCAAAACCCTCTTCCTCACTCCGATGGCACCAATCGAAGTGATGGACATGGTGGTTCGACCTTCCACTCTCGCCTTGCGATTGATGGTTGTAATTACCGCCGACGAGCTGATGCGCGGCGCGTTCTTGCTCATGTGCCCAATTTTAGTTCCGACAGCGATCATGGGCTTCGAGCTTTTCATCGGCGTCATTCAAGCCTTCGTATTTGCGCTTCTGACTTCGATTTATATCGGACTCACAGTCGCGGAACATCACTAATCAAGCTCTAAACAATTTTGTTAGATAGTCGGAAACGCTTACACGGCTTGGGTCTCGGCGTGTTCGGTTTCAAAGCGCCACCACTTTCGTCTTAATGTAAATACAGCTTTTATTAAGGCAACATGCGCTTCAAACAACGCTATAGCGCTGATCAGGCTTGATATAATTTGAGGCGACTTGAGGGGAGACTCTCAACTTGCGTGACAACGCAAGCCAGTTGTCTCTAGCGCGATTCGCATGCGCGCCAAAAGTCAAAACACTTTGTGAGTTCAGAGGAGAACGTTGTGGAACACCAACTTATTGCACAAGCAGCTACAGCTGCAACCGCCGTTGACACCCAAACAATGGTGAAATGCGCTTCCTTGATCGGTTCTGGTATCGCTGTTGTTGGCGTATTCGGACCTGGAATCGGCATCGGAGTAGCAGGCGCTCGCGCTCTCGAAGGTATGGCACGTCAACCAGAAATGGCTGGTAAGTTGTTGGCAAATGCCATCATCATCGCCGCTTTGATGGAAGCTCTCGGCTTGCTCGCTTTCGTTGTTGCCATTCTTCTTTACTTGAACGGCACCAAAGTCTAAGTCTTCTCAACAACAGTAGAATCCAATAAATGTTTGACGTAAATCTCACCCTCGTTATCTTCGTAGGAATGTTCCTCGGCTTCATGGCGCTTCTCAATGAGATGGTCTTGAAGCCAGTAGGCAAAGTGCTCGAGCAACGCAAAGCAATCATTCGAGACAACATCGATGCTGCAGCTTCTGCCCGAGCGCGCGCAAACGAAGTGGTTACCCAGTATCAAGCCAGGCTTCATGCAGCAAATGCAGAAGCACAAGCCCTGATCACTGAGACAACCACTTCGGCTGAAAAGAGTCGTGCTGCGGAAATGAAGAAGGTGCATGACAAAGGTCAAGCAGAAATTCAAGCAGCTAGAGAAAAACTTTCTGCCGAAAGAGTTGTTCTCATCGAACAACTCGTCGATCAGGAAAAAGTTCTAGTTGAAAGCATTACTAAAAAACTGATCGGTGACAACGCCACCGTCAGTTTGGATTCAGGCACCATCAAGCGTGCGTTGGAGGAAGCTAGATAATGTTTTTGTTTGCAGTTGAATCGGCTGAACCATTGACCGGATATGCGGCAGTCGCACACATTTTCGAGAACAACGTAATCAACTGGCTCGTGCTGGTTGTTTTGTTGGTTATTCTCTGGAATAAAGTCACTCCACCTTTGTTCGCTAAACGCGAAGAAAACATCACCAACTCACTGCGCGAAGCAGCTGAGGCTCGCGCCCAGGGCGAAGCGTTTCTGAAAGAACAAGAAGCGAAAGTCGCTAATGTTGAAGAGGAAGTGGCGAAGAAAAAGGCTGACGCAAAGGCCTTGGCTGAAGAACTGAAAATTCAACGCGAAAAGCAAACTGAAAAAGATCTGGCAGACCTGGCGCAGAAACTGCAAAACCAAATTGCTAACGAACGTGCCGTTGCGGTCACGGAATTGCGTAGCACTGCGGCGAAAGCAGCGATCCATCTAACTGCCGATGCACTTCCTTCGATGATGAATGACACCATCAGAGGCAAGTTGCTCAATCAGTTTATGGAACAACTTGATAGTTCAACCTCGCAACGATCGAGTCTTTCTGACGAAGATCGTTTGCAAATGAAGACGCACTAGGCATCTGGGAAGCAAGGAAGAGCAATGAAAACAGAATTAGCTACAGTTGCCAGCCAATACGCAGACGCCGTTTTGGAAATCGCCGTCAAAGACGGTAACGACGCATTGGCCGACAAAATTCTTACCGAACTCGTCGCCATCAATAAAGTCACCACTGAAGTGCCCGATCTCGATTTGATTCTTGGACATCCTGGAATTCAAAGCGAAAAGAAAAGAGAGTTGCTCATATCGCTTTTCGGCAAGTCGGTGAACGACCTGACCATGCGTCTTCTAGAGCTTCTCCTGGATAAGCGACGTCTGAATTTGCTTCCGCAAATCGAACGTCAATTTCGCGAATCATTGAATCATCGCAAAAATATCGTTGGTGCAAGCTTAGTTTGCGCCGACAAATTGAGTGACTCGGCAATCGCTGATATCAAAGCAAGATTGACTGAGCATCTCGGTAAGAAGCTCGAACTCGAAGTTCAAGTCGACCCATCACTTATTGGTGGAGTTGTTCTGAGACTTGGAGATCAAGTTATCGACGGTAGTCTCAAAGGCAAATTGCAAAGCATCGAGCGAGCATTACTGTCAGTTTAGAGGCACTTCTTCCAGTCTAGATTTTATTCCACCGCATCAAAAGACCGCATCAATACAAGAGGTTAGAACAAAATGGCAATCCGCCCCGATGAAATCACTTCCATCCTAAAACAACAGCTCGATACTTATCGTTCGACGCTGAACGTATCCAACGTCGGAAGCGTTCTCAGTGTTGGTGACGGTATCGCCCGCATCTACGGCATGGAAAAAGCCATGGCTGGTGAGTTGGTCGAATTCGAAGACGAAGACCGCACAGCCGGAATGGTTCTCAACCTTGAAGAAGACAACGTCGGGGTTGTAATTCTCGGTGAAGGCAGAAAAATCTACGAAGGCATGACCGTCAAAACGACAGGCAAAATCGCATCGACTCCAGTCGGCGAATGCATGTTGGGTCGTGTCGTTAACCCAATCGGTCAGCCACTCGATGGCAAGGGACCAATTGTTGCCAAAGACTTCAGCCCAATCGAAGTAAAAGCTCCCGGTATCGTTCAACGTAAGTCAGTACACGAACCGTTGATGACTGGTATCGCTGCTATCGACGGAATGATTCCAATCGGCCGCGGACAGCGCGAGTTGATCATCGGCGACCGTCAAACTGGTAAGACAGCTATCGCCATCGACGCGATCATCAACCAGAAGACACAGCCAAACCGACCAATCTGTATCTATGTAGCTATCGGTCAAAAAGAAAGCAACATCGGTCGCATTCAAAAAATTCTCGAAGACAACGGCGCAATGGAGTACACCGTCATCGTTGACGCTCCTGCCACATCGTCACCAGCTATGCAATTCTTGGCACCATATGCCGGAGCCGCAATCGGCGAATACTTCATGCAACGTGGACAACACGCACTCGTTGTATATGATGACTTGTCGAAGCACGCTGCAGCGTATCGTGCTATGTCACTGCTTCTTCGTCGTCCGCCAGGTCGTGAAGCGTTCCCTGGAGACGTATTCTATCTCCACAGCCGTTTGTTGGAACGCGCCGCAAAATTGAGCGACAAGCTTGGTGCCGGCTCCATGACAGCGTTGCCGATCATCGAAACTCAAGCTGGTGACGTATCTGCTTACATTCCAACTAACGTAATTTCGATTACAGACGGACAGATCTTCCTTGAAACAGACTTGTTCTACGCCGGTGTCAGACCAGCTATCAACGCAGGTATTTCGGTAAGCCGTGTAGGTGGTGCCGCTCAAACTAAAGCGATGAAATTGGTTGCCGGTAAGTTGAGGCTCGACCTGGCTCAATTCCGTGAGTTGGAAGCATTCGCTCAATTCGCATCAGACCTGGACAAAGCCACTCAAGACCAGATTCGCCGTGGACAGAAACTGACTGAAGTACTGAAACAGCCACAATACAATCCGCTGCTTCTCGCTCAGCAAGTTTCGATTCTCTACGCTGCTAACAGAGGACTGTTGGACGATGTAGAGCAGAAAGAAATTCCGCGCTTCAAAGAAGAATGGTTCAAATATCTCTCTGCACAAGCGAAAGACATCGAAGCCAAACTCAATGCCGGCGATAAGCCAAGCAAAGAGGATGAAGAGGCGATGTACAACGCTATCGTGAAGTTCAAAGAAACTTTCTTCGCTAAGGCTTAATCAGGTAAGCAGGTAAGCAGCAATTCTCAAGGCGATCAGGTAAATGGCAAATCTCAAAGCGATCCGCAACCGGATCAAGAGCGTTCAAGCTACACAAAAAATCACTCGCGCTATGCGACTTGTCGCAGCAGCAAAAGTGCGTCGCGCCCAGATGCGAGTGGAAGCCGCAAGACCTTTCACCACAGCGGTCGTGAAGATGTTGCAAGAAGCGCTCTCGGGTTTGGCACCAATCGACTTGCAAGGGATGGAAATCCTTCAGACGAGAGACGTTAAAACAGTTGGATTGATCGTAATCTCGTCTGACAGAGGATTGTGCGGCTCTTACAACACCACTGTTTTCCGTGAAACGATGCAGCGCATCATGAAGCTTCAAGCTGAAGGCAAAGAAGTGAAACTGATTTTGATCGGTTTGAAAGCGGCTGGATTCTTTAAGCACATCAAGATTGAAAAGCTCAAGACTTACACCTTGCTGCCTGCCATTCCGACGATTCAGGAAAGCGAATTGATTGCCGACACTGCTGTGCAATTCTTCAAAGATAAAGTTGTTGATTCGATCGAAATTATCGGTACGAAATTCATTTCGATGATGCGTTCAGAAATCATCGACACTAATTTCATTCCAGTAAAACTTCCTGAAAAAGCGCAACATACAATGATGCGTCCAGAAAGATTGTTCGAGCCATCAATCGATGAAGTGATGCAAAAAGAACTGCTTCCTAAGTATCTCCAGAACGTGATTTATCAAACGTTGTTGGAAGCTTCAGCAGCAGAATTAGCAGCCAGAATGAAAGCGATGACCGATGCATCCAACAACGCAAGAGACCTGATCGCTTCTCTCAGTCTCGTCTACAACAAAGCGCGTCAAGGAAGCATCACTCAAGAGTTGCTCGAAATCGTCGGCGGTGCGGAAGCTCTGCGCGGTTAATAACACGTCTGGTTTCACCGAGTATCTAACAAGCTACAGTGCCAAAATGATTGGCGCTCATGAGCTCTTTGTTCCTGCTGCAGCAGTCATTCACGACAGTGACGTGTCAAATGCAGAGTTGCGACTGAGCTGTAATTTGCCTGTCGGTTACAAGGAATTTGTGAGTACTTTGGGTTCGGGGGCTTGGGCTCAATCCGACATCACGGCTCCTGCCGATTTGTATGCTTTCGACGAGTCGGTGGGCCATGAAATGAAGGGATGGATTCCGCTGGCCGAGAATGTAGACGGCTGCGGTAATTCTGTCGCCTTTAATTGTCTCGACCAGAAAATTTATTTCTGCAACCACGACCCATTTGGATTTGTGTTCGTCGCCAACTCATTCGAAGAGTTCATTCAAACAGTCGCCGATCGCTGGCTTCGTGACACTAGAAGTGGCACCAGATTGTTTTACGAGTCTCTACCAGATTTCAAAGAGGTAATTCCGCTGCAACAAGAAAGGAAACATTCCTGGTGGAAATTTTGGTAATGCTTGCAGAATCGTTGATACTTGAATGATCGAAACTGGCTTCGTTAGAGGCTCGCTGCCCGCTTGGCAACCGGCTTTTAAAGTATATGAATAAAAGCGTAAATCTACGTGAAGTAAAGAAGTCCAGCCTTATGATTCGCATATCTAAACCGGCTACTACCCCGATAAGGATTGCGACAATATGATAAACACCCTCTCATCTACGACCACCGTGTCAGTTCAAACAAGCTACGCCGTGAAAAATATCAAGCTAGCAAAATGGGTTTCGGAAGCAATTGCGTTATGCAAACCCGACAAGGTGCAATGGTGTGATGGATCGCAAGAGGAAGTAGACGCTCTCTGCAAAGAGATGGTTGATAGCGGAATGTTGCTCCGTCTCAACTCAGAACTTCGTCCAAACAGCTTTCTAGCCCGTTCTGATATCTCTGATGTCGCCAGAGTCGAAGAACGCACCTATATATGTTCGGAACAAGAAGACGATGCTGGTCCAACCAACAACTGGATGGCACCAACTGAAGCAAAAGGCATTCTCAACAATTTGTTCGATGGCTGCATGCGCGGTCGCACCATGTATGTAATTCCATTCAGCATGGGTCCACTCGGTTCGAAAATTGCTCAGATCGGTGTAGAAATCACCGATTCACCATATGTGGTAGCAAGCATGCGCATTATGACGCGCATGGGCAAAGAAGTTGTTGAAGTTCTCGGTGAAGCAGGAGAGTTCGTTCCTTGCATGCACACAGTTGGCAAGCCTCTCAACGTTGGCGAAAAAGATGTTGCCTGGCCATGCAACCCAGACGTCAAATACATCTGCCACTTCCCTGAAACTCGCGAAATCTGGTCATATGGTTCCGGATACGGTGGCAATGCTCTTCTCGGTAAGAAGTGCTTTGCTCTCAGAATCGCTTCCACAATGGCTCGTGACGAAGGCTGGTTGGCTGAGCACATGCTCATTCTCGGTCTTGAATCTCCTCAAGGCGTAAAAAAATACATCGCCGCTGCTTTCCCAAGCGCTTGCGGTAAAACCAACCTGGCAATGCTCGTTCCTCCTGCTGAACTGAGCGGCTGGAAAGTCACCACCGTCGGTGACGATATTGCCTGGATCAAGCCGGGAGAAGATGGCAAGTTCTACGCTATCAATCCTGAAGCTGGATATTTCGGCGTCGCTCCCGGAACATCAGAGAAGACCAATCCAAACGCTATTCGCACTCTCAAAGAGAATTGCATCTTCACTAACGTTGCCCTCACTCCAGATGGCGATGTTTGGTGGGAAGGTCTGACCGACACACCACCAGCGCAATTGACCGACTGGCAGGGTCAAGCCTGGACTCCAGAATGTGGCAGACCAGCTGCCCATCCAAATGCACGTTTCACAGTGTCAGCCACCAGCTGCCCCTCTCTGGACCCACAGTGGGACGATCCAGCAGGCGTGCCAATCAGCGCTTTTGTTTTCGGTGGACGTCGCGCCACCACAGTGCCGCTCGTAGTTGAGTCACTGAGCTGGGATTCCGGTGTCTACATGGCTGCGACTCTCGGATCTGAAACGACTGCAGCTGCAATCGGTAAAGTTGGACAGGTTCGCAGAGATCCAATGGCGATGCTGCCTTTCTGCGGATACAACATGGGTGACTATTTCACACACTGGTTGGAAATGGGCGCCGAAGTTGATTCAGCTCCACCTATCTATTGTGTTAACTGGTTCAGGCTCGACGAAAAAGGCAAGTTCATGTGGCCAGGCTTCGGTGAAAACCTTCGCGTGCTGAAGTGGATTTTCAACCGCACTGAAAAGAAAGCAGAAGCAGTGAAGACCGAATTGGGATGGATGCCAAGCTTCCAGGACATGGATTGGACTGGCTGTAAATCAGTGACCGAAGAGAAGTTCAGTAAACTGATGAACGTAGACGCCAAACTCTGGCTTACTGAAATCGAATCGCACAAAGAATTCTTCGTCAAATTGGCAGACAAGTTGCCGAAGAAATTCTCATTGCTCAGAGAAAAAATGTTGGCTACGTTCACACGCTAGACCGAATATCTGATTACGAAGAGAAGCGCCACTAGCTCATGCGAGTGGCGCTTTTCTTATTGAATGTTGGACGCCTTACTCGCTAGCGTGATTGCTCTGTGAGTTGGCTGCTTGCAGCTTTTGGATATCGGCTGGTGACAATTGCGGTCTATCTAGTTTCAAGGTCAGCTTTTCCAATTTACCAGTGAAGGTAAATGGGACTTGATAGTCCTCGTCGCAAACGGTCGTGCCCGTATCCGAGCCGATGTCGAAGCTTTCATCCCACTGCAAAATCAATGGCAGTGTGTTCTCCATCTTTTGAGTGACAACTTCTTTACCATCAACTTTCAACGTTCCCGTGCCACCTCGACCGATACCGCTCATGTTGTTGAATGCAAGCGTGCCAGATCCAAGCCCGTCGTATTTGAAGTCGAATTCAATCACGTGTTTGCCTTTGCTCAGTGCGGCTGGACCTTCCCAACGCACACGTTTCAAATCAGCAAGGTTCCATAGAAAAATGGGCTTGCCTTTTAAAAAGTAAAAACCGTAGCCTGCGAATCTTCCACCCGATGTAATCAAGACACCGTCGGCACCATCAGTGGTGAGGTCAACCTCTGCCTTGATGTTATATGAGGTGTTGAGCAGTAGCGGTGAATCTCCTTGTGGAATGCCTGTCAATGGTCTCGTGTATACGAATTCCTTGCGCCCCGCTGTTATGTTTGGACGCTCTTGAATCAGTCGTGTTGCGACACTGGCATCAAGTGGAAGAACGGAATATTTTTTTGCTTCGCTGGCAAAAACTGCTTTTAGTTCGTCTACCTTCTTCGGGTTCTCAGCAGCGATATCTTTAGACTCCGTCCAGTCTTTGCTGAGGTCGTAAAGCTCCCAGGTGACGTTGTTGGTCGGATCTTGATTGATAGGACCCATGGTCACCCACGGTGGTCGTGTCACTTTGGTGCTAGCCACCCAGCCGTCGCTGTAGATGGCATGGTCTCCCATCATCTCGAAGTATTGCGTCTTGTGATGCGATGGTGCCTTTGCGTTAGACGCATCGAATGTGTAGGCAAAGCTTGTGCCATCAATTGGTTTTTGCTTGATGCCATCGACTTGCTCTGGAGCCGCGATTCCGCAAGCTTCCAAGATCGTCGGCTCAACGTCGATGACATGATGGAACTGGTTACGCACAGCGCCCAGGTCTTTGATATGTCCTGGCCATGATACGCACATGCCCTGGCGCGTGCCACCAAAGTGCGAAGCAATCTGTTTCGTCCAGGCAAACGGTGTGTCGAACACCCAACTCCACGCAACAGTCATATGGTTGTATGTGCGGTCTGTGCCCCAAATATCGTAGAAGTTTTTTAGTTGCGCTTCTACCGGCACATCAGCGCCGTTGAAAGACGCAACTTCATTAGGAGTACCAATGGTGGTGCCTTCAGCACTGCCGCCGTTGTCTCCGCTGATATAAATGATTAGCGTGTTATCGAGTTTGCCCATGTCTTCAACCGCTTTGATGACGCGACCGATTTCATGGTCTGTATAGGCCAGGTAAGCGGCGTATACATCAGCCTGACGGATGAACATTTTCTTGTCGTCCGCGCTGAGGCTGTCCCAATTTCTCAGAAGTTTGTCGGGCCATGGTGTCATTTTTGCGTCTTGTGGAATTACACCAAGTCTTTTTTGATTGGCAAAAATCTGATCGCGTACTGAATCAAAACCTTTGTCGAACAGGTGCATATCGCTTATTTTCTTCACCCACTCCGGCGTCGGATGATGCGGAGCATGCGTGCCACCAGGTACGTAGTGGCAGAAAAACGGCTTATCCGGCTGGATTTGATTTAGTTGATTGAGCCAGTCGATTGCGTCATCTGCTTGCGCAGTGGTCAGGTTCCAACCTGGCTTGCCGACAAAAGGAGTAATCGGTGTTGTGTTGCGGAACAAGTTCGGCTGCCACTGACTGGTATCACCCCCGATGAATCCATAAAAGTAATCGAATCCCAATCCGGTTGGCCAGCGGTCGAATGGTCCTGTCTGACTGGATTCGAAGGTCGGTGTGTTGTGAGCCTTGCCGAACCACGATGTGGCATAACCATTGCTTTGCAAAACACGACCGATGGTGGCGGAGTCTTTTGGAATAATGCTGTTGTAGCCAGGGAATCCGCTCGACTGCTCAGATACTACGCCGAAGCCGACGCTGTGATGATTCCGTCCAGTGATCAGCGCTGCACGCGTAGGAGAGCAGAGCGCAGTTGAGTGGAACTGCGTAAATCGCAGACCTGTATTGGCAATTCTGTCTAGAGTCGGTGTTGGTATCACACCGCCGAAGGTGCTGGGAGCTCCGAAGCCAACATCGTCGGTCATAATCAATAAAACGTTTGGAGCTTTCGCCGGTGGCACTATGCGCGGTGCCCACCATGCGCGCGACTGAGCGGCATTATCTTTAATCACACCCTGAAAGTTTGGATCGGGTGCTGGCAACTGCTTTCCAGTAATTGTCGTGGTCGCTGACGGAGAACCTGCCTCGCCGGTTACCACCTGGGCTGTCACTGGAAGAACTGTCGCGTTGAGCGAGAGCGCGCTAGAAAAAAGCGCTACGACCATAGACGTACGCCAATGTTTCATGGAGACACCAAAATGAAGGGGGCTTCAGAGTATATGGTCTTGACAATAGAAGCTCAACAGTAAGAATTAAGACAGAGGTGATATTTGACTAATTTTACAAAGACAATGAATATCTCTTATATGTCCTCTCGGTGTCTGATAGCAAATCGATTAATCACCTTACCAAAGGGCGCAATGTCTGGTAGCCTTGGTCTTACGCAGGTATCACTTTAGCTACTGCATCCTACTAGCTATAATGTCATCATGTTGCAGAGCGGCTTGAACATCAAATCCCTAAAAGAAGACGTCCGCCACACCGACTCGAGAGATGAGGCTGAAATCGCTGCGTGCATCGCGGCTGTTCGCGCTTACCTTGATGCTGAGGCTAAGGAAATTACAGTGGCGCCTGACGAACCGTCCGTCAATCATTGGCAAAGCACCGCTCGCCTCGAAGCTGCGGGAATCAAGAAAAAGCGCTCCGTTGCAGGAAATCTCTGGCGTTTCAGTGGTTTATCTGTTCTGGTTGCTCTCTGTCTTTCTACTGCTTCTCCATCCTATGCCGACGATGCCATCAATACAGATCAAATCGCCGTCAACAAAACATCTACAACGCGCTACGTGCCGTTGCAAACACCTTCGAAGCACACGTTTATCAAAGTCGGACTTTTTGTCAAAGCAAGTCGTGTAGACATTGAAGCCCTTGATGGTGCCGAAGTTCGTGACGCCAGCACTGGAGCTGTTGTAGCCTCTTTGCCGGCTCAAAGTCAATGGTCATTGAACATCGACAGCACCAAAAACATTTCCTTCACTGGAAAAAACAATGTCGATGGTGCCCGCATCGCAGATGGTCAGCCGCCTGCCACAATCAGCAAAGTCGCTTACTTTCCGACGGCACCAAGAAGCGATTCGAACAAATTTTTACTGCCATCGCAATCGAAGTCTGACACTACAGATGGTGTTAGCGGATACATGGTTATTCCCGAAAACGATAAGAAGGGAAATCAAGTTGTCGTCGTAAATGGCAAGCTATACCGTGGCGCCATCTGGCTCAAGCCAGGTGCACAGGACGCATCTAGCGACTCGAACGGAATTACCGCAATCAATATAGTGGATTTGGAAGACTATCTTCTCTCGGTTTTGCCGAGCGAAATGCCATCTAGCTGGCCGCTTGAGGCGTTGAAAGCACAGGCAGTAGCCGCCCGTTCATATGCGATTGCAAACATCGGCAAGCACTCGAAAGATGGTTACGACCTGCGTGCAACCATCGACGACCAGGTATACACGGGCGTTTCGAGCGAAAACCCTAACTCGAATCGTGCTGTCGCCGAAACCGAAGGACTGATCTTGAAGCACCAGGGGAAGCCAGTTTCCGCATTTTTCCATAGTACCAGTGGCGGTAGTACCGAAATCGCCGAGTACGTCTGGGGGCGTCCAGTGCCTTACCTGCGCATGGTTCCAGACTATGACGACATGTCACCTCATTTCGCCTGGAGCAAGAAAGTCAAGGTTGACGACCTCGCCCGTGCCGTTGGCGCGGACCTCGGACAGTTGACTACGTTTTCGATTGTGTCTCGAACTCCATCGAATCGAGTCAAAGAAGCCGTACTGGCCGGCTCGAACGGCTCCAAAACTATCTCGGGCGAAAGTCTGCGCAAGGTTTTCAAACTTCCGAGCACCAACTTTAATATCGTTTGCAAAGACAACACCTTAGAATTCCTCGGACGCGGTAATGGTCATGGTCTTGGGCTGTCTCAGTGGGGCGCTAGAGCGCTGGCTGAACATGGGTATAATGCAGCTCAGATTCTGACGTATTACTATAAAGACGTATCCGTTGATTATTTAGCCGATTCGGTCGGCATCTGAGGTTCACTCTTGTTGGTTCAGGTTTTTGCAGTATTTGTCATGCTTGCAATCCTCAGCACGCTTATTATCGTGCACGAGTGCGGGCATTTTTCAGTAGCCAGGTTTTTCGGCTTCCAGACCCCGGTGTTTGGCTTTGGATTGCCTTTCGGACCACACTGGGTGGTTGGGAAGAAGTGGGGCACTGAGTTCCGCATCCACGCCTGCTTGCTTGGCGGATATGTTGCGATCCCAGAGCTGGGGGATGAATCTAACGCGTCTGAAGACGCTTTCGGTGTTCCGCTGAAACCGTTCCGCAAGTTTCCGATCTGGCAGCGCGCTCTTGTCGCCTTTGCTGGCGTCGGTTTCAACATCCTCTTCGCTTACCTGGTCATGCTCGTCATGTTCCTTTCGCTGGGGCAGCAGTCGCAGCCTACAGTGGTAACCAAGCTTGTTCCAGCTGACTCGATTGCCGCAAAAGCCGGCATCAAGGTCAACGACACAATCATTGCAATCAACGATAAGCCAGTAGCCAGCACCGACGACACTGTCGCGGCGCTCAGCTCGCATCGTAGCGAGTTGGTGCACATCCAGGTTCTGCGCGATTCCAAGCCGATGACCATCGATGTGACGACTAGCGACAAAGGCAAAGTCGGCATGCAGCTGGAAGGTAAGGGACCTGCAACCTATAAGAAGGTGGAAGGGAATTTCTTCGACGTGGCGCGCGCAGCGCTTGTTCGGCTGTACACATTGACTGCCAGCATGATGAGCGCCATGGGACAAATGGTCGAAGGGCTCGTAGGTGGCGGCGGCGACAAGAGTTCTGGCAGCCATCCGAAAGTCAGTATCGGTGATTTGCACGGCGTTTTAGCGGTCGTAAAAATCGGCGCAGATATCGCCAAGGAAGATTGGAGCCAGCTTTTCCTTTTCACGATTTTGATCAGCATGGACCTGGCAATCATCAATTTGCTGCCATGGCCGGCACTGGATGGTGGTCACCTTGCTTTCATGACATTCGAGGCTGTGCGCGGTCGTCCGATGGGCGAGCGGGCTCAGGGCGAGATAGTTAAATGGGGATTTGTCAGTCTGATTGTCCTTATGGTTGTCATAATGGTTAATGACGTTCGCGCGTTAGTCACCGGGCAACTGGAATACAAGAAGGACAAGCAGCACGAAGACAAAGCGGACAAAACGCCGCTGAAAGATTCGACGGAGAATGCGACTGAAAACGGAACCAGCAAGTCATCTGACGCGCCGGCTGTAGACGCAACATCGACAGAAACATCGACAGGGAAGAAGGATTCAGAGCCTGTGACTCCACCAGATTCCAAATCTGATGCAGTACCAAGCAAGTAAGTTCGAGGAATCACGCACATGCCAATGTACGAATATAGATGCCAGGATTGCAGAGAAGTTTTCGGTGTCGAGCGATCGATGAGTGAAGTTTCTGAAAAAGAGAATTGCACCGCATGTGGTTCATCAACCGTAAGCCGAATTTGGAACGCATTTATTCGCGCCGGTGGAGTGACACCAGATGTCGGACAGGGCTCCACCAAATCATCGAGCAGTGGTGGCGGCGGCGGATGTGGTTCGTGCAGCAGTCATTCTTGCGGTACTTGTCATTAATTGACCTGTATCGGCGAAATCCTTTTGTAGGCATCATTGGCATCCCAACACAGCCTGTCGATGAGGTCTATTCATGAACCGCGTAAATCGCGTCGCGTTTCTAAAATTTCTCCCGGTCATAAATCGAATTCTCAGAGTTTGCTTGATCGTAGTGGTATCGAATTTAGTGCCTAGCAATCCAGCTATTGCCACAGACAAAATCACTTGCGTAGTCGACGATTTGCACTACGGAGTATGGCTACTCCCTGCGGAGGAGCAGCCCAAGACGGAACAGTCGAAATCCAATACATCCGCCGCGGATCTGCCCAAAGCGGAACAACCCATTGATCCGGAAATTTCGGACAAGCCTGTGTTGAAGGCTTTAGGCAAGGACTTAGCGAAAAAATTGGATGGCACCGGTAAGTACGAATCGGAAACACGAGATCAAGCAGACTTGGCTCCGGGTGAGAAATTTAAGACAGCAAGTGTTCTGGTGACAGCGCAATTAGGTTACACCGGTACAACGGCAGAAAAACGATCGATAGTAAGTATCGATGCGCGTTTAGTGCGAATGAGCAATTCCGAGATAATGGGAACTGCTTATGCATCAGTGCCGCTTCAAGAAGGAGTGGTTTGGCCAAAGTCGCTCGAAGAATTTTCTTCGGACGATTTTCAGAAATCAGCAACCGGACAGGCTCTACGTACACTTTTAGATGGACTTGCGACGGAGCTGTCGCAGAAAGCCCCATCATTTTCTGATCACTTAAATCCGCCGCCGACAAAACAGAATTTGCGCGAGCTTAGAAGCATCCCTCGCAAACGAGGTCCCGGTTCACTAAATCATACTATTGCTGACTAACTCATCATCAATGAAATTCTAGCCCCATGAAAAGTTGCCAAAAAAAGTCTGCCTTCGTTGGCTCATTCTGCATTGCGATTATGCTTCAGTTTGGCCAGGCCGCTAATGCGTCGCTCGGTTTTTCGAGCGGTCGGGTTTTGGATACTGAGAAAGAAAATCCGTACGCGGCGCCTGCACCAGAATGGCTTGAGGAACAGGCGGCGAAGAGTGGCAAACCTGCATTACTTTTTAGCAGAAGGATTGGTACTGCAATATCTTATCTGCACGACGAACAGCTTGAAAAAGCCAAGGAAAAATGGAGAACTGCACTTGGTTCAGTGCAGATGTTACTAGTTGATGATTTCAATCTGCCTTTACCTAGAAATAGACGGGGATATGTTTGGCGTCTAGAAAGCCCGCTGCAACGCTCTATTATTGCTAACCAGCTAATAGGTCTGGGCCCACTTTTCGAGAATGCGGGCGATTTAGCGGAAGCAGAAGAGGTGTATGCTGTCTCGTATAGATTGGCTATGGCTTCTGACCGAATCGGACCGAGGACGCGTGCGAACGTAGAGTTCTTGGCGCAAAAATTCCGTGATGAGGGTGACACTGTTGCTGGGGCTAGGCTTCTCACCAGATTTCTCCGGTTAGCTAGAGAATATCGAGAGGCCAATAGTGGTGAGGTTCTGCTATGGAAGCTCAAACTGATTAACTACTACGCCAGATGTAGAGAGAATCACTCAACGAAAAGATGGTGCGCCGATTTTCTCACTTCATTACGTGGATCAGGCATGGCGATCACTAACCCATTGCCGGACTACATGGTTGAAAGTATCGACGTTTTACGTGTAAACGGCTACAAGATTGAAGCCGACCGTGTAGCCAGGATGTGCGCTAAGATTCGGAAGCTGCAAGCGGCGACTTCAAACGTCCATATCAAGCGTGTTAAAACGTAACGCATTCGGGATTCCACCCTCAGATCAAACGAATGACTAACAGGTAAATTCGCCGCGCACCAGGTCTTCTTCGTCCATCAGGCTGCGAAGTTCTGCTTCTTCGTCTGGAGGGAAGGTGAATGACTCGGAGCTGTCAGGAAATTCTTTACTGGTTACGTCTTTTGCGTAGCTCATGATTGCTTCTTGGCAGCTTTCTGCGAGGTTTGCGTAACGGCGTACAAAGCGGGGTTTGAAGTCTGTGTACTTACCGAGAAGATCGTCGGTGACGAGAATTTGTCCGTCGCAATCGTTGCCTGCGCCAATTCCTATTGTTGGAATCGTGAGGCGGTCGGTGATCATCTTCGCCACTATCGACGGTACCATCTCTAAAACTACTGCGAATACACCTGCTCGTTCCAGCGCCATCGCTTCGTGAAACAGACGTGCGCCTTCTTCTGCAGTTCTGCCTTGAACGCGTGTACCGCCAAGTCCATGCACTGATTGCGGCGTGAATCCTAAGTGACCCATGACTGGGATGCCCATTCCGACTAAGCGCTCAACGATGTCTAGATTTAGTTTGGTGGCGCCTTCCAATTTCACTGCTTGTGCTTGAGCTTCTTTGATGAATCGCCCGGCGTTTGTGATTGCTTGTGTTATGTCGACCTGGTAGCTCATGAATGGCAAATCAGCGACAACGAGAGCCGTCTGTGCGCCTCTTGTCACTGCTTTCGTGTGATGGAGCATCTCTTCCATCGTGACAGCGTGAGTGGTTCGATGACCTAGTGCCACCATCGCCAGACTGTCGCCTACGAGAATCAGGTCTACGCCTGCTCGATCCAGGATTTGTGCTGTCGAATAATCGTAAGCAGTTAAGCAAACAATTTTGCGTTTTTCAGACTTGTACTTTTGCAGCGTTAGAGTCGAAACTGGTTTGCTCATTTTTTAGCTCAATGGTTGCCGAGGTATGTACTGTATAGACATTTGAATCATATCAAGTATTTCTTTTAGTACGTTTAGATACTCTCATTGTTGGTTAACAACGTTGGTTTGCAGCGTTGGTTTACAGCGCCTGCGTCACAACGACTGGGATTAGAATTGTTGCGCTAGCCTTTAGTCGCGCCGGTCAATAGACCGGCGGCCCTTGCCGGCTGAAGCCGGCGCTCCACTAATAACCGCGTTTTTTGATTTGCTCGGCTCTGGCGCGCTTTCTTGCTTCTTCTTGTTGTAGCGACACTATGTGCTTAGGGTCGTAGGGATAGCGGCCCGCTAGCTCGTGGAACTCTTGGTATTTGAGTCCGGCATCGGCCGGCAATCCCATTTTTTCTAACAGGTAACCAAAGTTGTAGACGCAACCGTCGTATTTGGGTTGCAGTGCCATTGCTGCTTGATATTTAGCCGATGCGCCGTTCAAGTCGCCTTGCGCTTCTAGCACCGCACCCAGGTTTTGTGTGCCGTCGAAGTTTTGTGGGTCGAGCTCCAATACTCTGTTGAATGTTTGCTTCGCGCCATCCATATCGCCGTCGTCTACTTGAGTGAGACCCTTTCGCACCAACGCGTTCACCTCTTCAGGGTCAAACTGAGCACCCTTGCGCTTCTTGTTGACGTTGGCGCGCAGCACTCTTTCCATGTCTGCAATATGCTTCAGCACTTCTGCATTGTTTCGCTGCATGCCTGCAACGTCTTTCCATGCATCGACGCTGTCGATATTTCTTCCTTCGAACTCAAGACATTTTGCAGCCATAGTTCGCATAGCAAGCGGGTCTACGTGTGGCCATTTTTTCGTATCAGTGTAGAGCGGATTGATCTTCGAAGCTTGTTTGATCTCGTCAAGGCATCGATTTGGATCGCCTCTGTAATAACGAACTCTCGCTAACTCCCAGTGTGCCGGTGCGCATTTTACGTCGTGGCTCAACGCAGTCCTGAACTCAGCTTCAGCTTCATCCAACTTTCCATCTGAGCAGTAAATATTGCCCAGGTGATAGTGAATGATCGGATTGGTCGGCATCAATTTTTCTGCAATTTGAAGCTTTTCGATAGAGTCTTCAATGGTGCCACCTTGTCCGGACGTGTACCGTTCGTAGATCGCTAGACCCAAGTCTTTTTGCGCGTCTACGTAGTTTGGATTCTTTCGTGTGGCAGTTTCGAAATTGTCGATCGCTTTATCTAAATCACCTTTTTCGTGATAAATTTCGCCGAGGTGATAATAAGCGTCAGGATAGTTCGGATCGATCTTGTTGCATTCCTCGAACATCCGCATGGCTTCTGTGTCTTTGCCGGTCTTCTTCAAGAAGATGCCGTAGTTGTTTCGACAGGGAACGAAGTTGTAATCGAGCTGAAGTGCTGCGCGAAACTTGATCATGGCGTTGTAATTGTCACCACTTCGCGCGTAGGCTAATGCCATCAAGTGACAGATGTTTTTGTCGCCGTGCGAGAAATTTTCGGCTTGACGACAGAGCTGAATAGTGGCGTTGTCGTCGCCCATAGAAAATGCTTGTAAAGCTTGCTGATAAATTCCATGAGCCTGCCGCAGCTGCGCCGGCGGCTCAGTTGGGCGATACCATTCGCCTTGCTGCGCCAACGCCGGTGATGTGGCTAAACCCGTAGTCAACAGTATTGCCAGAGTTGGCAAGATCTTGCGGGGCATCAATTCACTCCGAAACCTAGCAGAATTTCATAATAACCTATTGCTCGTGCGGCGACACAGGTATCATGGCGAGCGAGCCGAATTGCGTGCAGCGCAGGCACTGGCGCCCCTTGTACTGGCGGTGGCAGACTGCGCAAATCAGCACCGGCAGCGGCGCGTTCTCAACTTCGATGGTTTCGATGATTTTGTGCGCTTCCGTCAGCCATTTGTCGGGGTCAGCTGGGCGGTCGAATCGCTTGCCCTGGTCGGCGTAGATGCGCTCTAGCTTGGTGATGACATACATGGTTTCGTTGTGCCATCTGCCGAAGTGGTTCATCAAAATAGGCAGTGCGCGAGCCAGAAGGGACTCGACGTCTTTAATTTTGCCCTGATAATACATGGCGTTGCTGAGCTTGCTCAGCCCGAAAGCCACGGCTGCGTGCTCTTCACCGACCAGCTCGATTTTGGCAATCAGCGCTTCCGTATAAATTGCCTCCGCTTCGGCATAACGTTTCTGCAAGCAGTAAAGGTCGCCTAAACCCTCCAGAGAAACTATTCTCATTGATTTACTAAGCTGATAATCTGCTTCCTCGAGCGCAGCCAGCCAGTGCTGCTCGGCCTCGACATAGACGCGATTTTCCACCGCTTTTTCAGCTGTAGTCTTGAGCTGTTCCCATTTTGTGGGACCAAAAGTTTTCTGATTGACTGCTTGAAGGTCTGAAATTCGAACCTGTTGCCCCTGCGGAATCAAATTCGCAGCCGTCTTGCCAATCGCCATCTCAGTACTGGTTACTCCGTTCGGGTCGTAAGCAGAATCTGGCATTTTGAATTCGTCAAGAAGTTCCAGCGTAATGACTGTTCCAGGGCGAATATCTCTTTTTGCACGAACCACGAGAATCATTGTCGAATGCTCTTTAAACTTTCAGCGAGGTCAGGGACTTTATCAACTCTATTTAGATTATAGGACGACATTTGGCAGCTGGCCCATCTGAAAGACGAGCGAATAAGTGGAATCACCACGAGCCGATCAGCGCAACTTGTTTTGAAGTTCCAAAGCGCTTTAACAACTCCGAATCAATTCGGCTGTTGAATACAAACACTGCAACTTTTACTAACTCCGATTCTTGTTTGAGAGGAACTATATGACTTTAGAAAGAGATGGAAAGGAAATAAAGGGCTTAACCGGCAAACAGCATGATACCGATAGTCTCTACTTAAAGTTGACTGATGATTTAAAGAACGGCGGAAAAGACGGCGAGGCATTCAAGACAGATCTCGCACAAGCAAACAAGGTTCTTCATGAAAATGGATTTCCGGATTTAGTAATTAGCGGTATCGATCCCGACAATGGGAAATTCCTTACCAATAAAGGTGTTTTTGATGGAACGCAACTGAATAGACGGCTGGATTCAACAGAAGAAACAAATGATCCAAAGTTGGACGTTCATAAAAACAAAGTTGGAAATGTAGACAATGTCGCCTTGTCGAATGAGCAAGAGAGGAAATTCGAATACACCAACGACGGCAAAACATTAGTTGCCTACACCGATATTAATGGAGATCGTTTCGAGAAGAACGATCAATCAGTGTGGGTTTACAAAGACAAAAATGGGGCGACAAACGACGCGAAAAATCTCAAAGAAGTTTCGGTCGATGAGAACGGTGTAGTTACAACCAAATCTGGTGACGAATCAGTAGTCACAAAGGCTTATCCGAATGGTCGAATTGAAATTACTGCCGCCGACCACTCCGAGGTTATCGAAAACGGCACATCAATATGGAAAAACAAAGACAACACCTATGAGAAAATCACATATCCACCGAACTCCGGTCGCGGAGTTGTAGATATGAATTTTGATGGAGAAGGCAAGATATGTAAGGTGCGAGAACAAATTGGAGAAGGCGAGCCAACTGTAATTGTCGATAACACAAGCGGTAAGGTCGCTGATATGAATGGAATACCTGTGACTGCAACCGTTGACTCTAACGGCAAACTAACGATTCAGCATACCGAAGAATCCACGTATAAAGGGGTTGGGGTGATCAACCCGGATGGTTCTGGTTGGACAAAAGATGGATACGGGCGGCTCGTTGAAGCGCAGCAAAATGGACAAAAGACCACGTTCAACCGTGACCCAAAGGATGGAAAGTTGACTGGAATTACTCGGGGTGAAACTACCGTAGCAAGCCGCGACGGTGACAATTGGTCTGACGGGAAGAACGCGTTGATGGAAGAGCCAACCATAGATGACAGCGGCAACGTAACCCTCAACTACAAGAATGCAAAAGTTAGTGTTAGCCCAGATGGTGCATCAACATTTACGGGGCATCGACGAACCACCATCGAAGTTAGCTCTGATGGCAAAACGGCAGGTCGAGTAGTGCAGCCCAAAGACACGCTGTGGGCGATTGCTGAAGATAACTGGAGCCGCATGCATGACGCGAAGAAACCTAGTGTGAAAGAAATTCAAGCCGAGATGGATAGAATCGTTGCCAAATACAATGAGAAGCACAAAGGCCAAGAAATCAAGGACAAAAATCGTATCGGAGTAAAAATCGAATTTGATCTGACCTAGCATCGAACGGTCCATGACATAGAACTGGATGTTCTACAAAGTTTCGCAAAGAGAGAGCAACACCACGCAGCAATGTGTGGTGTTGTTATTTGTTTAGTCGATTCTTTCGGTCATTTCAACCGCACGATCGGAAATGTGTACGTGTTCGAAAATTTCAGCTTGCCATCTTTGAACTGCGCGTTGCCAAAAAATGTCAGTGGTTGGAAAGGCAACGTAACTTCGGTAGATGTAGTCAATTCAACATACGGTGAGGACTGTGGACCAGGAGCACCATTGAAAGTTTGGTAGATAATCGGACTCTTTAGCACTGGCTTCCCGACGAAGCTGACAGTCTCGTGTCCCTTCAACACCACTTGCGCAAGTTTAGTTGCCTGAGTCAAATCTTCACCTTGTGCGGCTGCGCGTGCGGCATCTCGACAGGCGATGTCGTTCTTATAAGCACCGAATATGACGGCACTCAAATGAACTGCAAGAATGACGAATACCAGCATCATGAAGGAGCAGCATGAAAGCTCGACCAGAAGTGACCCGCGATTATTTCTTTTCTTTGTTGGCATGTGCATCGCCGCTAGTGGTTTCTTTGATTGCTTATACATCGCCGTTAGCCTCGTGAGCAATGAGTCGAACCAAGTTGCGGGCGATTTTCGCGAAAGCGTTTCTCAAATCGGCGCTGTTGGTGACTTCAGTGAAGGTGCCGCCGTGCCCGGCGATTGCCGCGATTCCGCCGGTTGACGGGTCGCTGTTTTTGTCGTTCAAAATCGCCACTTGTTGTGGAATGATGGCGGGATTTTGTGCCAGTCCAACTGTGTAGACTGCGATTCCGGCATCTCTTGCTTCTGCCGCTGCAAGCCGCGCATTGCGCATCGGATCTGTTGTATCGAGTGGACCGCACGGCAGGGTTGGTTCGCCATCAGTGAAGAGGACGATCGCTTTTACACTGCCCAGGCGGGATTTGTTTTTGATGTCTTGAACTGCTTCGTGAATGGCTCCGCCGATATTTGTCGACCCCATTGCATTGCACGATTTGATTGATTTGTTGACGAGATCAAAGTTGCTCTCGTTCGGAACGTTGCTGACTTTGACGTGAGGCAGAGGGAAACCTTGTTTGATTCCGTAAGCCGAATTCTCATCGATTGAGTACCATGTTTCCTGGCTATTTGCGTCTGCTCCCACCGATGAATCAAATGACACCAGTCCGAAGTGAGTGTCTGCATCTGTGTTGAGGATGTCGTTGAAAGTGACGAGAGCATTTTTTGCGTCGTTCATCGGTTGCAATCTGTTTGCCGCAGCATCCAGATATGCTTTCTGATAGCCTGCTTTGGGAGTGACAGCGACTGACGTGTTTGCCTTGCTTGATTTGTACACCGCGTCGTTTTCGAGATTTCCTCTCGCCGCTTCAACCAGCGTGTTCAAATTTGGAAAGCTGTAGCCCTGGTAATCGAAGGCGTTAAAGGTCTGGTTGCCATCGATGTTCACTACCATATCGGTAAAGGCGGGAAAGCCATCCCAGGTGTAAGCAGTGCCAGGTGGATAGTTGCCTGGAGGTTGACCAGCATCTGGATAGCCGTTGAGCGAGCGTAGCCCAGGAACGCCGTAGACTTTAGCCAGATATTCAGTGAAGTACATTTTGCCGTTCCAGTACGATTCGGTGAGCAATTGTGGTGGAACGCCGTTCAAACTGCTTCCAGTCGCGTCTGGTTTGACTACATCGAAGAGTCTTCCGTTTGCCACACCGTTATTGCCGGAGATAACTTCATACGAGATCGAGCCGCCATTCAGTGTTGGATCCCACTTTCTGCGAACGCATGAAATTGGTGTCTGGTCATCCATTGAACCGGAAATATCGAAGCACAATGAGACATCAAATCTTGGAACGGCACCAGTAGCGATGGCGTTGACTGGTAGCGATTTAATACCAACGAATTGTCCAAAGGCGAGAGTGCCGACTAGACTTCCGTACACTCTGACGATTTTGGCGTTTGGACTGGAGATGTCTTCAATCGCGTTGGTGATTGGGTTTAAGAACTCGAAATAAGCTTTGGTTTCGCCGATATTCTGTGCTTTGTCATCTCTGCTACTTGCTAGTTGTGCGGAGGTTAATTGGTTACCGAGAACGAAGTTGCGTTGCATAATTTTCAGCGCCGCTTGAATTGAATTCTTGTGAGCGGTAGTGGTATCGCTGTTGTCTGAACTCGCCAATGTAGCAACTGCGGCTAGTGATGCGGCATCGCAGGCGTTTTGCAATTCTTGTTTGGCCAGGTAGAGTCTGGCCACTTCGAAAGTGAAAACTGCAATCAGTGGCATGAAGAAGAAGCCGACGATGGCAACGAGTGCTATCACTCCTTGCCCTTTGTTGGATCGAGTTTGTTTTGGCGCGATCGAAGACGTATTCATAGATTTAGAGAATCCTACTTAGATGGTCAGTCCGTCTGGACTTTCACAGTATTGACGATCAGAGAGTGTCACTTGCAGAGGTGCCGAAAGTCCCGCGATTTTTACGGGCAATGGCAACGGTAAAAATGGATCAGCCGAGCAGGCTAATACCACTTCGATTTGGTAAGTGTTTTTGCTCACATCTGCAGGTTTGGTGAGTGGGCTCACCGTGCGGCTCTGACTGGAATTGTCAATGTTTGTGGTTAGAATCTGAGTAGTGATCTGTGCAACATGGATTCCTGTGAACTTGTTCGTCACGTCTTGCACGGCTTGATTAGCCAACATGGTGCACGACGGCTTGCCTTCAACCGGGGTGAGAAAAGTCTGTCCGCGGCAAGCTCGCAAACAGGCTGTGTGAGTGGCTGTGTACAAAAATGTTAGTCGCAATCCGACTGTCATCAAGTCGATTAGAGGAAACGCTAAACCGATGAAAAATATCCAGAGAACAAAAGGCAGCTCCATGACGCCATTTTTGTTTCTTGGTGCGCCGAATTTGTTTCCGGACTTGCTCATCGTTCTTTATCGCTCCACGTGGTTGGCGCCGCGACTGTCTCTCTGCATTGCAGGAGGCAACGGCATCGATGCAATCTTAAGGAGCACCTCGAGCTGTTTGCGCGCTTGTGGATCCGAAACCGAGCTTGCTGCTTTCAAGCATGCGTCATGAGCTTGACTGTTCTGGTGTGAGGCGATCAAGCTGTGTACCAGGCTGACGTGCAGCGAATCTGACGTTGGAGAAAGTTTGACGCCTTCTTGAAATGCGCAGGCAGCTTCGTTGAACATCGAGGCATGCATGTAGCTTTCACCCAACCAGTAATAGTCCGTTGCGGTGACGCCAGGCATCTGGCACACTTGTTTGTATAACTGTTGGGCAATGCGGAATTGTGAGCACTGGTAGTTCTTTTGAGCTACGAGGCGCAAGCTTGATGGGTCACATATCGGGGTCGCCATGGCCAACTGCGTGCCACTGCCGCTAGCGGCAGATGGCACCATGTTGTTCCCCTGAGCTTGAGCTTTGTTGGTTACCAGTGGTGCAAACGCAACGAGGGCAATCGCGGCGAGTGTACTTGCTTTGAACATTGTGATACCTAAATTTGACGTGGAATATCTTGTTGCTTCAGGCTGGCTTGTTTTTGCGCTAACGCTTGGGATTCCGAAGCTTGTAGTTGGGCTCGGGCTTCTGCATCTGCTTGTGCCTGGCGCGCCATTTGTGCTTGCTTGGTCAGTTCTTGCATATCGACGTATCGAGCACCGGTCTTAAGTTCAATGGTTCCGCCGGCGTCTAGAACAGTAGCTCCTTCTTCGACTGTGGCGCGTCCACCCTTGAAGATGAATCCACTGGAGCCCCGCTGTAGAAGCGCTTGTCCACCTGGATGAACGACAACTTTGCTATCTGCTGGAGCAAAAACCAGATCACATTTCTGAGCAGTGGTGACCGTTCCTGGCTCTGCAAACTTCCATGTTTGGTCGGTGCACGGGCTGTTCGGATCGTTGCTCTTAGCGGCTGCAGCTGGTTGAGAGGCCTCTGAAACAGGTTTTGCCTTCGCTGGTTGATTTTTGTTTTCAACCGTCAGAATCATTCCTGGTTCGAGTCGATGATCTTTCAGTTTCGGATAATATTTGAGATTGAGTTCGACGATGCGGTCGATTTCGGCGTAGATTGAACGACCATCGGGACGGTCTTTGCCTTGAGCTACGAGTGATTTCTGGGCGATCTTGTAGAGATTGTCTCCTCGGACCACCCAGTAATCCCCGTTTGTCACCTTTAACTTTTCGCTATCTGAGCCCTTTTCAGTCGATGTCTTGGCTTTAGGACCAGACAGGTGATTGATCGCTTCGCTATGCAATCCGTTGTTAGAGGCGGAGTGTTTTGTGCTGTTGATCCGGTCGCCTTCGACTGCTGCGGAACGCGGGCTGTAGATTTGGGTTTCGTGATGTGCAGACATTTTACGGCTCAAGTTCCAATCGTTCAGGGTTGCCTTTTACTTCTTCTTCGGAGTTTCGCAATCGACATCTTTCTTCGGTGCAGGATGCGTGATCTTGTGGTGCACTATTGTTCGCTGATGTTGCTCAACTACTGGCACCGGCTTTGGTGCTTCCACCTTTGGCGGTTCGACTGGTTTTGGTTTGGTGCGGTCGATATCAGACTGGTCGATTTGTAGGGAAGGCAGTTGTAGCGTCGTGTCCTTGCCTGTGTAGACCTGCGCGATTGCGTCGCACGAGCCAGCTTGTTTCAACGAGCTACCGGCGAATTGAGTCGCCACCGCCCCTGCCAACTCCGATACCGGCCGAGCTGCTGGGTTGGTGTTGTACTCACGTCCCGCCTGCAACACTTTGTCCATCATGTTGCTTGCTACCATCGCATCATTTACCGCTGAGTTGCAGACAGTCTGTTGCTTGATCACTTCCTGTCTCTTAGCCATGCAGTCGGCGTCTGGTCCAGACTCACCGCCGCTTGCGCCAATCAAGCCAAGGATATTGACTCCCGCCGACTTGCTCTTGGTGCACTCTCCGCCGCCAGCTAAGCCGGGAGCGTAAGCCTGAGAATTCAAAAATACTTGTCGATTCGAAATCGAACCGTTGCTGCTGGCGTTCGCCTCAGCCTGCGCATTGGAGCCAGGTGTAGGTGTCTTACCAGGTGGTTCGATAGGGGGCGTGATTGGTCCGTGAGGCTCGGTAGGATTGCCGCTGCGTGGTCCCGACATAACGTCGTTATAGGCGATTCCTCCCTGGGGTGAACTCTGACGGGCATCACTCATTTGTGCTCTGTCCATGCCAACGACTCCTTTCTAAGTAACGGGATTCCTGCACCCGGCGTTTCGGGTTGTTCGAAACTTCATGCCGTCATATTAGGGAGGGAATTTGTCACAGCCAGTCCAAAAGTTTGTCAAAATTAGACCACGCACATTAATCTCCAGGAATCGCGGTCTTGCGTGATGTTCTCCGCACATAGATGCGCTTAATGCACTAAACCGGAATCTGCACCAAATATGGTACTGATTCCGGCAAGGCTCGGCAAATAGGTTGTAAGCCAGGGTCGTTGCGTGCTCGCTCTTGGCTTGTGAGTTCATAGTATCGAGTGAATTTGTCAGAAGTGGTTCAGATTTTTGTCAAAATTAGACCAAGCACCTTAATCTCTATCGCGTGATACCCTAGCAGAGGGCGCCCAGTGGTTCTATGAAATTTAGTCTTCCTCAAAAAGCTTTGATATTGGTGGCGGTGCCGCTAGTTTTCGAATTGGGGTTCGTCGGCGGGCTCTGGATATTGCTCGATCAAGCTGAGAAAGAGCGCGTGCGTGAAGCGCATGCCCGCGACGTCAGCGCGCACTTGAGTGCTCTGACGCGTCTGTTGCTCGAGCGCGAAACCGGAATTGTGGTCAAACATCTTTCAGAGAACAATCCTCAATTCAAGACTGGCTTTGAAGACATAACCGCGAAAATTCAAGAACAGTACAACATCCTTAAAGACATTTGCAAAGACAACGAGCGCGAAAGCGCGCAGATGGAAGATTTTGGCAAGCTGAGAACGACACTGGATACGCATTTCAACAAAGCCAGATTGTTCATGGCGAACGATCAGAAGATTCTTGCCCTGAAAGAATGGGTGATCGTACAAAGGTTAATCGGGGATGTGCACAACACCGTAGTAAGACTTGTCGACGAGCAAGAAGTTATTCAACAACAGAGAAAGGCTGTTCTGAGTCAGTATCGCGCTCAAGTAAACACGATTCTGATTCTCGGAGTATTGCTCAATATTTTTATTGCAGTGGGATTGGCGATCTCTTTCAATAGAAGTACGACGAAACGTCTGAAAGTTTTGATGGATAACACATATCGCCTCGCCGTTGGTGTGCCGCTCCATGAGCCACTATCAGGAGAGGACGAAATTGGACTGATCGACTCGACATTCCACCAGATGGCTGAAGCTCTTACCGAGGCTGAGCAAGAGCGTGCGCACATCGAACAACTCAAACAAGAATTCGTGCAAATGGTCAGTCACGATTTGCGAGCACCAGTCTCGTCTTTGCAGATGTTTCACTCCATTCTCGCTAAAGGCGATTTCGGCGAGTTAGATGAGGATGGCAAAAAACATCTTGCTGCCGCTGAAGAAAACACAGAGCGAATGTTTACTCTCGTTTCCGATTTGCTTGAAATGGAAAAGTTGGAGTCAGGAACGATTCGCCTCGACCGACGCCCGATTGAGGTGGAGACTGTGATTGAGCCTGCCGTCATCGCGGTGCAAGGTGCGGCTAAGAAACGTCGCGTCGAAGTAGACATCATGTCGAACGAAAATCCAAAAATTTATGGCGATCGCGAACGTCTGATCCAAGTCGCAGTAAATTTGATCACTAATGCAATTAAATTTTCGCCCGTCGATTCTTCCGTTTTGATTTCGGTGAAGGAGCATCCAACTCAAATCGAAATCAGAATTTCCGATCAGGGTGCAGGTATCGCGCCAGAGCTTCAGGCGGAAATATTCGAGCGCTTCAAACAATCGGGCTCGAAAGAAGACCAGGCAAAGGGAGCAGGGCTGGGCTTGGCGATTGCCCGTTCTCTAGTTGAGTTGCACGAGGGACGCATCGGAGTCGAGTCAGAGCTGGGCAAAGGAAGTACATTTTGGTTCCGAGTGCCGCGCTACGTTGAACCACCCGTGGTATAAAAGGCTCGGCGTGGGGAGCACCGGCTTCCAAACAGGCTGGGTTTCCACCGGCTTACAAATATGCTGGTTCTGCTGGGTCTGATGGCAACATGGCAAAAATCCTGATAGTCGAAGACGATGTTGAGTTGTCACAGCTGGTTAATCGCTGGCTGACAAGCGAACATCATAATGTCGAGACCGTTGCCGACGGTGCGGACGGACTCTCTCGTTTGAAAGCGTATCAGTATGATCTGGTCGTATTAGATTGGAATTTGCCCGGCTTAACTGGTCCAGAAATTTTGCAGGAGTACAGGCAGTCAGGCGGCTCGTCTCCTGTATTGATGCTGACTGGAAAAAATACCATCGTTGATATCGAGAGTGGATTCAAAGCTGGAGCTGATGATTATCTGACGAAGCCATTCCACGCGCGTGAATTGACTGCGCGTATCGGTGCCCTGCTGAGACGTGGTCCGTCCTATCTGGGTGACGTTTTGAAGGTCGGCACCCTGGAGTTGGATCGTGGCAAGTACATCGTCAAAAGAATGGGCGAAGAAATTCAGTTGCTTCCCAAGGAATTTAGTCTTTTGGAATTTCTGATGCGCAACCAGAATCGCGTTTTTTCCTCTGAGATGTTGCTCGAAAAAGTTTGGGCAAACGATACTGATGCCACAGCCGATGCTCTCACTAGTTGCATGAAGCGACTGCGAAAAAAGATTGATACCGAAGGTGCACCGCCATTGATCAAAACAATCCATGGCGTAGGCTACAAGCTCGTTTCGGACATTTGATTCAAACGCAATTTGAAAGCGTTCGATCCAACGCTCCTGTTTTTAAGACACTTGATTGAGAACGCAATCTTACTCAGCGGCCAAATACTTCCACAAGAAACAGGCGGTCGCCTTCTAGCGTTGCGCCAATTCCAACCAAATGCGCTTCCGGATCCATAATGGCAGGACGATGTTCATTTGATGCCATCATCTGATCGTGCAGAATCTTCACTCCCAGCAAACCCAAACCGCCTACATTGCGTCCGATGTTTTCATTCAAGAAGTTGGTGATTCCAGCTTGCTGAGCGCGTTCCACCGGACCACGCCCGTTTAAATCCATATGCGGATTGTTACTTGGATCGCGCACATCATACTTGCTAGCATTCTTTGCCAAATAACTGGAGTAAGTTTGAGCATACTGTGAAAGCGTGCCATCCATTTGCAGCGCGGCAAGTCCACTTGTGGCACGACTTTTGTTCAAAAGCCCCAATAGCATCGGTTTTGCAGCGCCATTCGTCAACATGACTGATCTGGGCGCATGAGAATCCGAAGATGTACCGGTTGAACCAGAGCCCGAGGCAACTGTGGTGCCTGAGTCTGGTTGCACTGAGCCTGTTTGTACGCGTGCTTGCCCGTTGTTGTCCACAGCTACTGTGAATGCGATCGGACCTTTCTTGCTGCGGTGGGTAAGCCAACTGTCCACCGCCTTTGCCGATACCATCGAATAGCTATCTACAGTTAGAAGCACCGTCCCTGGTGTCAGATTCATTTTCTTTCCCAGGTCGGTTGTTGGTGCTGTTACAATGAAAATTCCCTGATTTGCCACTTTGTTTAGCAACACATAGGCTGGAACACAGCTTATGCCAAGCGTATTCGAGAACGTCTGAGCACTCGAAGTGCGGTACGCAAATGATTTCGCTTGAGCGAATGACCTGGTGCATATTGCGGCTGAGAAGGCAATCGCAAATACAATCGCTGAACGAACTGCGGTCTGAATTTTGTCACTCATCTTATTTCGCTGCATAGAGGAATGTATTGTACCGCTCCTCTTACCTTTCATGCGGGGAATAACATAAGCGCCTGCAAGTACGTTTAATGCAAGCATTGGCACAAGCGCCTGCAAGTACGTTTCATGCAAGCATTGGCACAAGCGCCTGCAAGTACGTTTCACGCAAACATTGGCACAAGCGCCGGCTAATACGTTTCATGCAGCATTGGCACATGCGCATCCAGTAGTTACCCATTTGGGCATTTAACGACTCCATAACAGTTGGACTCTAAAGTGAACCTCACCCAGTCTGATTGACTTCTGCTCGACTGGATTTACTAACCGACAAGCTGAACTGAGGGAATACATATGGCCCTTTTTGATTTGACGCGCGATGTCAGAGACGCCAAAGACACTAAAGAGGAGTCGAAACTTCTCGCTAACCTCGAACTTCTTACTAACGATAAGAAAGCCATCAAATCGACGGTTGACGCTTACAACGAATCAAGCAAAAAACTTGTGGCCGATGGAGTTATTCCCGAGGTAACGATCACCTTCGAGAAAGATTGCGAGAAGGTGACGCTGGGCGACCACTGCATCAAGTTCATGGCTGACGGCTCGAAGGTTGAGTACACCGATGACCGATTTCCGCTCAATGCCACCAAGATCATTCGCAAAGATGGCAGTAAAACTGAAGTTGAGTGGGTGAGTGAATCTGTTGTTGGCGCAATTTTGAACACAGACATGTTTGGCAAACAAACCAGAGTCGAGGCGAAGGACGGCGTCAAGATCGACTGCGACAATTCGACTGGAAAAATCACCATGACAAATGCCGACGGCACGAAAACCATTCAACGTCCTGATGGAGTAGTTGAGCATCAGGACAAAGACGGCAAAGTAGTTTCCTATACAGACAACGCTGGTCGCACCTTGGCGATGGGCGGTTCAATGCAGAACAGGGTAGATGCAGCTGCCGGAAGAATCAGTTCTGCACTTGCGCAAATCAGCGATCCATCGAAAGCTCGCGACGGCATGGATCAGTTGTATGCAATTCTAGCCGACCTCGACCCGTTGATCGCATGCGCTGATGCAAGTGTCTCCGCAGCCGCAAACAGCGCTCACGTGCAGGTGACATCTGCAATGTGCGCAGTTGAATCAGAATCACGCAGCAACCTCAAGGCTACTGCGTGATCGGAAATGCATCAATTTAAGCACAATAATGTAAGGCCGCCAGGGCACTCCAATTGCTTATTAGTGACCGGAGTTGAGGATTTCTTCTTTCTTTTTCTGAAGTCCCATCAAATCCTGGATAGCTAAGCTGCCACCAGCTGCGGAGACTGGAATCGAATTTTTGCCGAGCCAATCGCGCACTTGATATTGGTTAGCGATGACTTTGCCGATTCCGTGGCTGGCCATCTCTGGAAAACGAGCGATGGTTGCAGCAGGAGCCAATTGCAATTGTTTCAGAACTGGTGTGTTGATTGGGTCAACGTGAGGGTCGCCAGCCAGGAACTTGTTGCCGAAGAAGTCGGAGAACTCGTTGACCTTGGTCTGAGCGGTCATCGGATCCATTCCACCGGCGATCAGTTTCAACATTGCAGGTTGACCAGCGCCGTATACATGCGTCATCTTCGTGCTGTTGATGTCGAATGGAACGCTGTCAGGAGCTTTGCCTGCATTGATTGCAGCTGTCCACTGATCGGATACGTTCTCGATTTTGGCGTAGTTCTTTCTCAGGTCAGGAAGAATTTCGAACAAGGTGTGACCTTGCAAGCGAGGCAACGGTGTGTCTACCTGCAGGTTGACTAGTTCAGGCAAGAACTTCTTGAACGATTCCAGAGGAATTGTGATTTGCTGACCAGGTACGTCTTCGCTTGCGATTACGATGTCGCCTGGTTTTCCAGCGTCTTTGGAATATTGTTCGAGAGCTGCTGCATGTTTCAGCAAAGCTGGATCTGAAGTTCCGTCTGGATTGATTGCCATCTTGCGGATCAATGCAGCCTGGATCAATGGTCTGACTTTGTCTACTGGGTGAGCTTCGATACCCATTGGATTTTCAGGCGATCTCATACCTTCGGACATCACTGTTCCGTTGTAGAGTTGTCCACCTTTTCTCAATGCTTGGAAGTATGGTGCGGCTGACTGACCGGTTTCTGCAGCGGCTAACCAATCTGCCACTGTTTCGTCTGCCCATGCTTTCGCCAGATTGACGACGACTTCTTTCATCGGCATCTGATCTGGAAGTGGTGCCATGTCTGTTTCGACTGGTTCCACTGGCTTGCCGTCTGGTCCGAGTTCGCCTGGTTTTGGCTTTGGAATGGTGATCATTTCGTCGGCTTTGTCGCCGAATGCTTTTTCAGCAGCTTGAACGAGTTTGGCGTCTCTTACTTGTGGGTCGAGTTTGCCAAGTTGACCGAATTGATCGTGACCGAATTCGTGACCGTAGATACCTGAAGTGAGGTGACCTCTGGTGCCGAGGTCGCGCACTGGATATTTGACCAGGTCGATTGGCCAAACTGGTTCTCCGTTTGGTCCGTAGATTGCGCGAACGGTGTGAGGACCCTGGTGCGATGTGACTACTTTGCCAGTCTTAGGATCGCGACCGACAATCATCTGGTCATCACTGAGTTCAACCAGCGCAGGCAGTGGCTTTTGTGCCATTGCTTTTTGTGGATCGATGCCGGCTTGAATCATGTTACGTACATAGGTGGTCTGGTTTTCCGCAGCGTAGACGTTCATGCGTCCGATGTGGGCACCATCTACACCGTTGTTGTAGTTATGCGCTTGGCTGGTGGCATCGGATAGTCTCTTGAACAGACCTTCGACTTGCTGCCAGTTACGTGGGTTGTCACCAACCTGGTTGGCGAGTTCCATCATCGCGTTTCTTGCAAGCAAATAGCCTGGATCAAGCGGCTTGAAGTTTTGTTCGGTGGCTGCGTGTACGACTGATGTGGGTCTGCCGACTGCATCGCGAACGGCGCTTGCGGTGTCGCTTACGCTGGCGATTTGAGTTTTGATCACGCCGGCCAACTTGGTCATGTTTGCTGCAGTCATTGCTTCAGCCGTGGTGAAAGTCTTCTGACCAGAGCCGTTTCCGGAAGCGTCTGCTCCGGTCTTCACTGCTGCGTCTGATCCAGGAACGATTATTTCTGGTTTGGCAGCACCGGTGTTAGCAGTACCTTCTCCAGCTTCTGTCAGATGCTCTGGAACGAAGATGCCACGGCTGTTCTGCTTCCAACCTGCTACCTGGTCCATTGGTCCAGTGGTGAAAGCATCACCAGTTACAGTTGGTTTTCCTGCAGGGATATCTTGCGGGCGTTGACCGGAAAGCAATGTATCCACTGTTCCGTCCAAACCATGAGCGCGTCCATCGCTGCCGATTGCGCCTTGCGAATACATTTTCTCGCTGTAATCGTGACGACCGTGAGCTTGCTCGCTCTTCACCAGAGTTTCCATAACTGCTTCTGGAGTCATAGCTGCGACGGTTGGTTTCGGTGGATTCAATTTCTCGCCGAAACTACGCATGGTGCCATCGACTTTGCCGATGAAAGTACTGAGCCCAACGCCGATTGTTGAACTTGTGCCGAGGTGTTCTGTCTTCCAGCCTTCCAGAGCTTTCCACTGAGTCGGTGCGAATTTTTCACCGAGAACTGGAGTCATTCTGCCAGTGTAACCAGCAATCTTGCCGGTCAAGTATCCGTCAACGGCGAACGCACCAAGTCCGTTCCCCATGCTTTGTGCTGAACTCGACATGATGTCGTCACCGCTCTTGGTGGCAACGTTTTTCCATGCTTCGAAAACTGGAACCGCGGCATCTTTCATGAAGTAGATCCCCAGCGCGGTTCCAGCGATTGCTTTGACGGCACCTGCTTCAGGCAGTGCAACACGCAACGCCACACCGAGTGCGCCTGCTGTGAGAACTTTGACTCCGGTTTCCTGCCAGTTAGCAGGGTCTAAATCGTGTTTTAAAGCGTTTAATGCGCCGGGAACTGCGTATGCGGCGCCTTCTAAAGTGACCTGACCGACTCTTAGTGCCTTGGTGCCGAAACTCATGTCATTCGTGCTACCAGCGTCGGCTCTTAATTTATTACTTGCGTCCTGTGCATCGGGCGTGTGCAGAGGTGAGTTGTTAAGTGCGTCTTTGATCCCGTTTTCGCCCATTTGATTTCCTCCAGAAATTCCCATTGGTCCCAGCGTATGTAACGGTGGATTAAGGCGTGCGACCCCCCGGTCGCTCCTCCGTTTTTCCGCTTCGCAGTAAGTCGGAACCGATGTCATGAATTTAACTTAGAACTTGGGTCGAGTCACTTGGGGGGATTACGTATTCAGTGGTGAAAGTCCCATGCGACCTCTGAGATAATTGGAACCTTCTTTTCGGGTGGGCGCGGACTTTGCAAGAAAAAGGGATAAAAGCGGTGGCAAGTGCCCCTCATTTTGACGCCGAAGTTAATGATCGAATTCGAGGTTTAATCTTCGGAGCCGCTTGTGGCAACTCCCTCGGCGGCGCCAGTGTCGGTTTGAAATATCGAGATATTTCCGGATTTCGCAGTTCTGGCGTCACAGGCGTGCGCGATTTCGCCGATGCTCTAGCCAAGAGCGGTGTACCTGATCACAAAGCCGGTGAGCTTTTGGCCGATTCCTTGCTTGGTTTAGCTCTCGCGGATTCATTAATAAGCACGCGAGGTCGCCTGGATGAAACGGATTTGAAAAAACGCTTTGGCGAGCTGCTGGAAAGCGACGCATTTCTCAAGTCGTCTCCAGGTGCAGCTTGTCTGACCGGGCTGAGAAAGATGGTAGACGGAATGCCTCCAGCGGAGACTGGTGTTGAAGCCTTGCATCCCAATGTGGCGGCACGAGTATTCGCCGCGGGCGCTCTTCCCGGCGGAAGCAAGACCGAAGAGCCCGTCGATATTGCCGCTAAGCAAGCAAAGTTGAGCCACGGCGACAATCGGTCGGTTGCGGCGGCGGCAGTTGTAGCCGACAGCGTTCGTTATTTCGTGGCTGGCGGGAAGCTGGAAACTGACGAGCAGGTGCGAGCATACGTCAGTCATGAGTTTGCAATTGCCGAAAGATTAGACGAGCGATTCGCTGAATCTTGGGATGATGTAGCGCCAGATTTGGATTACTCGAATCCACCTGACGATCTGCCCTATTCCCTTATAAATGTAGAATCGACAATCACCGAGCTTGTGCCGACGGCGGTTGGAATCTTCTTGATTTTCCGACATGACCCGGAAGAAGCTATCTGCGCAGCAGCTCGGTCGGGCGGCGATACAGACACGGTGGCGACAATCGTCGGTGCACTATCAGGCGCATATCACGGCGCTTCGAAACTGCCGGAGCGTTGGATTAGCAAAATCGGTGATAAAGAAAAATTGGAAGACGTAGCCCGGCAGCTAGCTGCGCTCTGGTCCTAGTCGTGTTTGTTGTTGAAGGTTGTGTTTGAACTAGTTACTAAGGTATTTGTTGTACGAAAACGAAACGAAAAGGGTGAACATTAGATGAGTAAGTTGGCTGATAAGGTCGCCATTGTGACCGGTTCTGGAAGAGGTATTGGTAAGGCGATTGCGGCAGCGTTGCAAGCAGAAGGCGCGAAAATCGTCATCAGCGATATCAACGAAGAGCTTTGCAATGAAACGAGTGCCGAGTTGTCGAAGTTGGGCGATGTAATCGGCGTTGCCTGTAACGTTACCGACACGGCAAGTGTGGAAGCGATGGTTGCTAAAGTCATGGAAAAATGGGGACGCATCGACGTTCTCGTAAACAATGCAGGCATCACGCGCGACGATTTGTTTATGCGCATGAGCGAAGACAAATGGCAGGCAGTAATCGACACAAATTTGACTTCCGCTTTCAAAGTGACAAAGCCAGTGCTGAAGGTCATGTCGAAGCAGCGCTCCGGACGCATTGTCAACATCGCCAGCACAACTGGCGTGCACGGAAACTTCGGACAGTGCAACTATGCCGCTGCCAAAGCCGGCTTGATCGGATTCACCAAAACGATCGCGCTTGAATACGCATCGCGCCAGATCACATCAAACGCCGTAGCACCTGGATTCATCGATACGCCGATGACCGCAGCATTGGGCGAAGAAAACATCAAGAAGTATTTGGAGCGCATTCCGCTGGGCAGAATGGGCACTCCAGATGACATCGCAGCCGCGGTAGTCTTCTTCGCAGCCAGCGCTCCATACGTAACAGGCGCAGTCCTGGAAGTAAACGGCGGACTGTACACATAAAGGTAGTCCTGCAGTCTATTAGACCGTTGGCGACGATGTATTGGCGGCCTTACAAAGTTGTGCTTAATTTGATGCAGCCGGTTCTAGAGCTAGTCTCGCAGACGCTTTGACTGTTGGCGACGATGTTTTGGCGGCCTTACAAAGTTGTGCTTAATTTGATGCCTGTCAAAGTGCATCGTTGCGATTTGGTGGAGGTCAGAGCACATCCGCTGGGATAGCGATGGACTCGTTCAAATTCGCCGTATCAGCTGACGCTGTACGCGCGGTCAGTGTTGTTCCAATTGACGCCACCATGACGCTGCAAACAGCCACCCACTGCAGAATGGTCAGGGATTCGTGCAGAACCACCATGCCGGATAGAGCTCCAACCGCCGGCTCCATGCTCAGCAGAATGCTAAAAGTGTTTTTCGGCAATTTCTTCATCGCCCACATTTCGAGCGTGTACGGGATCGCGCTGGAAGCCAGACACAGAAAGAATCCGCCGATCAAAACTTGAGGTTCTAAAATGTGAGGACCCGCTTTGACAATGCCCACCGGCATGAGAACCAAGCCAGCACAGAGTACCCCCAGCGCCGTCGCCTGACCTGAGGGCAGATCGGCCATCTTTTTGCCAAGAACAATGTAGAGCGCCCAGAGCACAGCTGCGGCGAAGGCAAAGCAAATTCCAAGCGGATCGAGCGCCACTGCCCCTGGTGCAATTGGCAGCAAAAGTGCGAGTCCGATTGCTGCCAGAGCTATCCAGACAAAGTCAATTACGCGACGCGATGACGCGATCGCCACCGTTAAGGGTCCAGTAAATTCGATGGCGATGGCTATACCTAGCGGCAAACGCTGTATCGATTCATAAAATATCGAGTTCATGACTGCCAGCACCAAACCGTACAGCGCCACGACTTTCATGGATTTGAAAGATATAGGTTGTTTCCATGGCTGAAAAACAGGAATTAGTACAAATGCAGCGAAGATGACGCGGATTGCAGCGGTGCCCGATGGACCGATGATCGGAAACAACGCCTTACCGAATGAAGTGCCAACGCACAACGAAACGATAGAGCCGAGAACGGCTAACAATGGAATGAGTGCGGGCACGATAGTCACAAATACCGGCTTTTAGCCGGATGGGAAGGCCCATATGAGCCGGGTTCCAAATTCGCAAGCAGCATTCACAGCATAATGTCCACAGGTAGCCTTTTCAAGCGGACGTAACGAAAATAGTTGCGCTCACAGAAGCTCTAGGTAGTTGTAAAACACCGCATTTGTCATCAAATTAAGCACAACTTTGTAAGGCCGCCGAACGCTCTCAGAAAGTGTCGGTAGGTGAAGCAGGACATTATCCTCTTGAATTCTTTACTGCTTGGCTTCCGCTTTGCCTGATCCATATCTCAACAATATCCAGATTCACAAGTGATTGCGATTCGTTACTTGAAGAGACTGTGCATGCTTGGCGGTTTTTCGCATTGATCATCCTTTATTCAAAGAATGTACAGAGGGAACGACCTTTGTCGATTCGACGTGATATCCTAGTTGCCCTTGGCACAAGTGTGGCCAGCGCTTCTTGTTAGCGTTTTGGTTAAGGGGGATAGAACAGATATGGATGAGAAGGAAGCCTTCGAGCGAGTAAAGAAGGTTGCCGTTGCCCAGTTGAATGTGAATGCTGACGAAGTCACCATGGAAGCGAGTTTCACCAAGGACCTTGGTGCAGATTCACTAGACACAGTCGAATTGGTTATGGCTCTGGAAGAAGAGTTCGGTATGGAAATTCCGGACGAAGATGCCGAAAAAATTACCACTGTCGGTGAAGCTGTCAAATATATTTCGTCGCACATCTAAGATGTCCGAACGTTCCCAAAGGTGAACTTCGCTATCGAGGGACGGCCGGATTGCGGCACATATTCAGATGGCTTCGGGAATCTATTTGAGGAAAGTCTATGCAGGTAGCTGCTCGACTTAAACAAGCTTCGAGATGACAAAAGAACGCGTCGTTGTGACAGGTATTGGCACAGTCTCTTCAGTAGGGACTGGCATAGAACAATTTTGGAATGGCATTGTAGAAGGTCGTTCTGGAGTTAAGCGTGTCACCACAGCCAGGGTGAAAGAGGAGATGCAATCGGCTTGCAAAATAGCAGCCGAAATTGTCGACTTCGATCCTTCAAAATATTTAGAACCAAAACAAGTTCGACGCACGGATCGCTTTATCCAGTTCGCCGTTGCAGCCGCTCAGTTGGCTGTGGACGATGCAAAGCTGGACATGAAGCAAGAAGATCCGACCCGCGTCGGCGTTGTGGTTGGATCGGCTGCTGGTGGTTTCGAGACAATCGAAAATCAATATCGCGTCTTGATGGAGCGTGGGCCGGATCGTTGTTCACCATTTACGGTGCCTATGTTGATCGTCAACATGGCCGCTGGATGGGTTTCGATCTTGCATAACGCAAAGGGTCCTAACTCTTGCTCAGTCACGGCTTGCGCCACTTCGGCGAACTCAATTGGTGACGCTTATATGATGATCGAGCGTGGCGACGCAGATGTCATGTTTGCTGGTGGCAGTGAAGCACCGATTACAGCCTTGTGTATGGCTGGATTTTCTTCCGCACGCACTTTATCGACACGCAACGACGAACCTGAAAAGGCCAGTCGTCCGTTCGACAAAGACAGAGACGGCTTCGTCATGGGCGAAGGCGGAGCAATTTTGATTTTGGAATCGTTGTCTCACGCGCAAAAACGCGGTGCCAAAATTCTTGCTGAACTAGTAGGTTATGGTATGACCGGCGATGCCTGGGATATCGTTCAACCTTGCGCCGATGGAAACGGTGCGGCGCGGGCTATGCAAGCTGCCTTGAAACAAGCTGGTATGAAGCCTGAAGAAGTGAATTACATCAATGCTCACGGCACCTCGACACCACTGGGCGATCGTGCCGAAACGACTGCCATTAAAACCGTATTTGGTGAACATGCCACCAAGCATAAAGTGGCCGTTAGCTCTAGTAAGTCGATGACAGGTCATCTTCTGGGTGCAGCGGGAGCACTCGAAGCAGCAGTCTGCATTATGGCGATCAACGATTCGATTTTGCCTCCGACAATCAATCTGGACAATCCTGACCCAGAGTGTGATCTGGACTATGTCGCCAAAGTGGCTCGTAGGGGCGTCAACGTAGACGTGGCGATGTCAAACAGTTTTGGATTTGGCGGACATAACGCCTGTTTGTTATTCAAAAAGTTCAAGAGTTAGAGCGAATCAAGAGTTAGAGCGAATCACATGGCTGCGACAAAGAATGAACTAGTCGGCAGAAGTACCGGTGATCTGCGCAAACTTCTCAAAGATAAATCAGTTTCGAGCGTAGAAATTTTGCGCGCTCATCAAGACCATATTGCGCACCTGGACAAAGATATTCAGGCCTTCTTGTGCCTGACTCCCGAGTTGGCCGAAAAGCAAGCTAAGAATGTCGATGCGATGATCGCGCGCGGTGATGAACTTCCAGCCTTAGCAGGAATTCCTGTCGCTCTCAAAGACAACATGTGTGTTCCAGGTTACAAAACAACCTGCGGAAGCCAGATTCTAAAAGACTTCGAGCCACCACATCAGTCAACTGCGGTGACCCGTTTATTTGACGCTGGTGCGATCTGCATCGGCAAAACAAACATGGATGAATTCGCGATGGGTTCTTCCACCGAGAATTCATCATTCCAACCAACATACAATCCGTGGAACAAAAGCTACGTTCCAGGCGGATCTTCAGGCGGATCAGCAGCAGCCGTATCTGCGGGTTTTTCAGTAATTGCACTCGGATCAGACACGGGTGGATCGATACGACAGCCAGCATCACTTTGTGGTGTCGTTGGCATGAAGCCTACATATGGCACTGTCTCTCGGTTTGGCTTGGTTGCCTACGCGTCGAGCCTGGATCAAATTGGACCGTTCGCTCGCAGTGTCGAAGATGCTGCCATCACCCTTAGTGTCATCGCCGGACACGATAAACGCGATTCGACATCACTCTCGAAATATTCCTTCGGTGAAATCAATTACGCCAAAGGGCTGAAAGACAGTTCGGCTGAAGAGCTTGTCTCCGGGTTGAAGATTGGAATTATCAAAGAATTGAACGGCGACGGCATCGACGCCGATGTAAGAAAAACGGTTCAAGAAACTGCCGAAATTTTTACAAAGCTCGGTGCGAAGGTCGAAGAAGTGTCGATACCCACAGCCAAACACGCTCTTCCCGTCTATTACATCATCGCCACTGCCGAAGCGAGCGCGAACCTATCGCGTTATGATGGTGTCAGATATGGTTTCCGAGACGAAAATGCAGAAGATATTGTCTCGATGTACATGGCGACACGCTCTCAGGGCTTTGGTGCTGAGGTCAAACGAAGAATCATGCTCGGAACTTATGCCTTGAGCTCTGGTTATTACGACGCGTACTACAAAAAGGCTCAACAAGTTCGCCGATTGATGAAAGACGATTTCAACAAAGTTTTCAGCACTTATGACCTGGTCCTCTGTCCGACCTCGCCCACTGTTGCCTTCAAGGTCGGTGAAAAGACAGCTGACCCGTTGACGATGTACCTGACCGACATCGCAACAATCCCAGCCAACTTGGCTGGACTGCCCGGTATTTCGGTGCCCGCCGGGTTCGGCGCGCAAGGTCTTCCAATTGGTATTCAGATACTGGGCAATACATTATCGGACGCGATATTATTAAAAGCCGCAGCCGCTTTCGAAAAGACCACGGAGTTCCACACCAAGCAGCCACCAGTGCTGCTTGCCCAGGGAAAGTAATCGGGAGATGTACCAATGAAGAGAAAGATTGAATTGCTCGGGCTCTTGGCCGTATTCGCTACGACGTCGCCAGCCCTGGCTCAAGGCAATTTTTTTGGTGGCGGCGGACAGACCACTCCACCTGGCGCTATCGGCAACGTTGACGGAGACGATAACGGCAACTCCTCATCGTCATCTTCGAGTTCGAAACCGTCTCCCGGCATGGCGCAGGGAAGCAACAACGGTGGTGACTACACTTCCGATGAGAAGCGCATGCAAAGAAAGTACAAAGACAACGTCAATCACGCCAAGGGCTTAATATCGAAAGGCGAATCGATGATGAAGGGTTGCAATGGCAATACGAATCATAAAGACTACAAAAAAGGCAAGATCTTGAAAGAGGTCGGCGAAAAATCACTGGCAGAGTTGTCAGCCAACAATCCTTTCCCAGAAGCTGAAAAGCCAGTCAAGGCAGGCAAGTCCAAGGACAGCAGCAAGCAAGAGCTTTAGTTGGTTCAGGTGTCAAACCACTTTATCGATTCCAGAACGATTCGCACCTGGCGATAATACTGCTGATACGCCAGCAAAGGCGCCTGGAAGAAGACTTCTTGCACATCTTGCCCGCTTCGATTGACGTTGATGTAGACGTTGAGAAACTTCGTCACCTCGTCACCGCTGGCGGTGAACAGTCCTTCAATCATCATGACCGGGCGTTTTTGAACGTGCAGTATTCTTCCCTGTAGCAAGTTGCATCTGGCTGCATATCTGCTGTTGGGCGGGTTCAGATTGATGTATTGATTGTCGCCGACCGTTGGTCCCAACACGTTCTTCATTTCCATTATGTGCTCGGGCTTGAGGACAATCACCTGTTCCTTTGCCTGCTTGAGCAAATCGCTGAAGAAATTGGCGTCATTGATCGAAACTTTGTCGCCTCGACAGAATATTCGTAACTCTATTTTCGGATTAGCAAGCGGGCTGAACGTGGTCAACATCCACTCGCCGCCGTGCGAGAAGGACGTACTGGCTACTTTCCAGCCATGGGGCAGCTGAAATGTGTGAATCGCTCCGATGTGCCGATTTTTGTATCCAGAAAAGATCATTCCGTCGCCGATCAGCTGGTCATCACCACTTTGATAAACCATCGATTCGGCGAAATTGATTACATCCATAAGAAATTACCTGAGTTCATTCGCCACGCTCACCCAAAATCTGAGCTTATGATTCGATGGTAAATCATAATTGTGTTCGAAAAGTGACTTGCCGAAAAACTGTTTTTTGCGTCTCTTTATAATGAAAATTGCCAAAGCGATGCAGTTTTGGGTTCTGTGAGATATGGTTTAGACATGCAAGAGAATTCAGACCAGAAACGCCAGGAGTTCAACCTGCTGCTTGCTCAAGCAAAAGATGCTCTCGTCGAAACCAATTTCGATGAGGCTGAAAGTAAGTATCAGGCGGCACTGGAGTTTGGGCGCGCTTTATTTTCAGAACCATGTAGTGAGACCGTTTCGTGCCTGGTTGGCCTCGGCGATTCTTATTTTGCTGCTACCAAGTTCGAAGAAGCCAGAGCAGCGTTTCTAGAAGCACTGGATGAGTTTGAGCGCATTGAGTCGGTGCGAACAGTCGATCAAGCTGAGAAGACGCACGATCAGACTTTGCAGGCGAGTGTCAAAATTCCTGCGCTTTTGAAATTTGCGAAAACTTTGACTGTGCTCAAGGAGTACTCTGACGCCGACAATGTTTTCGCCGAAACAGTGGCGTTGGCGGAGCCGACACTTCCTCTCGGAAATCCCATTTTGACTGGCATCTACGAGGCTTATGCGAACATGCTTGCCGAAGGGAAATTGGACCCTGGCACCGAGCGAGAAGAATATTTTCGAGAAAAGGCACGTGTGTGCCGAGGTAAATTCACTCCGCCCAAACGACCTCCCGCAAATGTGACCCGAAGCGATCTGCCTAAATTGCGTAGAGCGGAAAAGCCTACCGCAGCGCTGTTTGATGGCGGCGGTGGAGTATTTCTTTCGCCCATGGTCTGGCTGGCGCGCAATTTCAAAATCCTGCTGATACTACTGCTGGTATCAGTGGGGCGTATGCTTTTACGGATAAGTCAGTTAAAAGTCAAATAGAACAATATTTCGGCTCGCATTAATGACTGAATTCAGCGGGTGCTGATCGCTGATTTTGGCTTGTACTAGTCGCTAATTTTGGCTCGCACTAATCCTGCTAAAATCAGATCGCCGTAGAAGCATGTCAGGAGAAACGTTGATGAAACGCCGGATTTGGTCAGGATTGCTCGCTCTGATTGTGGCTGGAACTTTTGCTTCGCCATCGCTTGCTACAGAGCCCATCAAGACCAGTTCGGCCGAGCCCTGGTGGAAGCACGCGGTCATTTACGAAATCTATCCGAGAAGTTTTGCCGATTCGAACAACGACGGCATGGGTGACATCAAGGGAATCACATCCAAGCTTGACTATCTCAAAGGGCTTGGCGTCGACGCTTTGTGGCTCACCCCCTGCTATCCGTCACCGCAAGTAGACTTCGGATACGACATCTCCGACTACTGTGCGATCGCGCCTGAATATGGAACCATGGCTGATTTCGATGAACTGGTGGCTGAGGCGAAAAAACGTAACATCAGAATCATTATGGATCTCGTCATGAATCACACTTCTGACAAGCATCCGTGGTTCATCGAATCGAGTTCGTCTAAAGACAATCCCAAGCGCGATTGGTACATCTGGCGCGATGGTGGCGGCGAAACTACGCCACCAAACAATTGGACTTCGGTATTTGGACACTCTACCTGGAAGTTCGATGCAAAGACGAATCAATACTATTACCATCTCTTCTATCCTGAGCAACCAGACTTGAATTACCGCAATCCGGAAGTGCGTAAGGCGATGTATGACGTCGCCAAATTTTGGTTAGATCGTGGTGTCGCAGGCTTTAGATTGGATGCCATCATGGCACTGTTCGAGGAGATTGATTTGCCCGACAATCCAGTCGTGCCAGGCAAGAATAAGTTTGGCGATCCAAACACTGAATGGATTCACAATGACAGACTGCCTGAGGTTCACGATGTTTTGAAAGAGTTGCGCAAAGTGGTCGATTCTTATCCAGACGACCGTGTCATCATCGGTGAAACCGGCGGACGAGACATCAATGATGTGAGTGCTACGTATGGCAAAAATTTGGACGAAATTCAATTGCCGATGAATTTCTTTTTTGCTTATATCAATAAGCTCTCTCCATCAGAGTTTCGCACCCGCATCGGCGAGTGGGATAAAAACCCCGCGGGTGGATGGCCTGTTTATTTGTTCAGCAATCACGATCAAATTCGTCACTATGTCAGATATGGTGACAAAGTTCACAACGATGACATCGCTAAATTAACGGCGACCATGCTTCTAACCCTGCGCGGGACGCCACTTTTGTACTATGGCGAAGAACTCGGCATGGAGAACAACGATCCGAAAACAAAAGAAGATGTGCAAGATCCGATCGGAAAGATCGGTTGGCCGGAAGAAATTGGTCGTGATGGCGAACGCACTCCGATGCAATGGAATACCAGTGATAATGCCGGTTTTACTAAAGCTGAAAAAGCCTGGTTGCCGAGTCCAGATTCATACAAAAAGTACAATGTTGCTTCAGAGGAAGCTGACAAAAATTCCATTCTCAACTTTTACAAAGAGTTGATTCGTTTGCGGCGCACCGAAGATCCGCTCATCAACGGCGATTACAAGGCTGTCGATGAACAGAACAAAGACGTGCTTTCTTATGTGCGTCGAGGCGAAAAGAAAAGCATTCTCGTTGCTTTGAATATGAGCCCTGAGAGCAAGACCGTTGTGTATGACTTGAAGCCGTTTGGTATCAACTCTAATTCGGCTAAGACGCTGTTGGCTTCACCTAAGGGCAACAATAATGCTAGTTTGAGTCACCTGACGTTGCCGCCGTTCGGTGTTTATATTGGCCAGGTGCAGTAAATCAAGCCAAAGAGTGCAGTAGGTCCATTATGTGTGGCTCTGCGTGCGCTTTTTTGTAGAGCCGGTTGATTTCCTCGACTCGGTTCATGAAGACGGCAGATTCGGATGTCTTGCCCTGTTTAGTGGAGATATCGGATAGGTATGCGTAGAGCGACGCCACCTGGTAGCTTTTGGGACCCCAACACTCTTCTGCGTAGAACAGGGCGTCCATGTAGAGCTGTTCCGCTTCTGGATAGCTCTCGCTACGCGCGGCAAGATCACCGGCAGCAGTCAACACCATCGCTATCATGTCTGCCGATATATTCATGTCCGGTCTCCAACGGTCTCCGAGTCTCTAATAAGTACATACCCAAACTTTATCGGAATCTGCCTGGTCTCTTTATCATTGCGCAAAAAGTTGTGTTTGAGTGTGATTACGACTTCATTCTTCCAAGTCACTCCTTTTGGGGGACACCCGGGTGAGTGTCCGGCTTCAAAACTAATCCTTGGGGGGATGGTCGACTATAAGCGGCCCATTGTAAGATGGCAAGGAGCACTGCTGTCCGTCGAGGTCGTTTTGAGACATCTGGCGCATCGATCATCGTCTGGCAACACAATGGCCGAGTTTGCACCGACGTTGTTGTTGCTATTTTGCATATTTACTTTTCCGCTCATTGCTTTTGGTACCCTCGGCGTTCGCTACTGCTTCCTGCTCAACGCTGCTCGCCTTGCTGCTCAATCGGCATCTCAGTGTAAATCGTTTTTGCAGAATACTTCGACCAGTGACCTATCGGCGGTCAATCTTGCCACACAAGTTGCAACTCAGTCTGTGAAGGGATTCAACGGTATCACGTTGTCTTCGATAACTACCCAAATCGCCATTTGTCCGCTTGCTGGCGGAGCCGTGACCAGGCAAACAACGCCGTTGTCGAAGGCAGCAGACACCAACACCTACAGCTACAACATCGAAGTCTTGGTCAACGGTTCGATAAACCCACTTGTGACGATGCCGAAATCGATCCTGGGCACTGTTCCCGGATTAACTGCTCCAGTCGTGACTAGTGCAAGATCGTCTGTCTATGCCGAATTTCCACAGGGTCTAAATCAATGACGCGTAAATCAGCCAGGTTGGCAATCAGAAATCGCCGTGGTGGTTCTGCGGTGGAATTGGCTCTTGGAGCCATTTTGATGATCACTCTGTCGGCTCTTGCGATGAACATGATCCTTCTCAATTTTGCCATGTGTTTGAACGACGCAGTTTGTCGTGACGCCGCTCGTGCAGCCGCGCAAACGAACAACAAGACTGCTGCGATACAGGCTGCACAGACGCAATTGAGACTGCATGCGACAGATGGAGTATTCGTTTCGCAACCTGTTCTCACTTCCACCGCAGACCCAGACTTTGTCTATCAGGACTACGGTGGAACTCCACCAGCTGAGCAGTCTTCATACGTTACCGTTACAACGAGCGTCACTGTGAAAGTGCCCGCGCCGATTGTCTTTTTCGGAGCCAAGTTCTACGCAAAAAATGGCACGTTGATCATGCAGCGTCGATACACATTCCCGATCATCAAGGAACAGTTCTATGGTTAGTAATAACGCGCTGCTGGCTCAACCTAGACGTCGACAGAAGGGACAAGCGATCGCTGTTCTGATTGTTTTTATCGCCGCATTTATAGTCGCGCCGCTCTGTTTTGTTTGCTATGAAATGTGTCTGTATAACCTGGCAAAACAACAGATGAAAGCGTGCGTAGACAGCGCTGCCCTGGCCGCTGGAGCGACAGTTGCCACTTCCGACAATTTGGATACGTCTGCAACTCAAGTTGGCGCAAAGAATACAGCAATGAATATGTTTCGCAAGAATACCATTCTGGCCTATTCGCTCTCAGATGCTACTGAATCCAGCACCCTGCCAATGAATCCGCCTGCCAACAAAGCACAACTGTACTTTCAATACTTGGATCCAATCAGCAGGCAGGCTGTGCCTCTGGGCAGTACAAACGGAAAAATCATTCAAGTTACGGGAGCATTCGGCTTCGTTCCTTTCTTTTCGAAATTCCTCAAATTGCTTGGTCCGTATCCGGTCGTCGAAAGATCGAACGGTGGATTGCCGCAACTAGATGTGGTGCTCTGTTTTGACATTTCTGCGTCGATGGATGACTTCACTAACGTCAGTGTTGTAAATCGCTACAACATAAACAAAGCGTCTTCCCAGAAGAAACAAGCTAACGGCTACACCGTTCTGTTGAAGGGACCACTCTACACTGCCTTCAAGTGCACAAGCCCGACCGGAACAGCATTGAACGCCACTTTTCCACAAGAACTAGATGCTGGTGGTGGTGCCGCTAGTTTCAGTGCGGCCGGACGTGGTGTGAATAACGGTGTTCTCGCACCGAGCGCGGCTGCGACGAGTTTCACCGATGTGGTTGTGAACATCGATGGCACAAGCGATTTCTCTAAAGGAATAACTGTGAATGGCTGCGTCTTTCCAGCAGGAAACGTTGGATTGTTAGTCGAAGCGGCGCGGGGGAATTTCGAGTCAGTAGCGATAGCCACCGCTGCAGGCGTCGATTACAGTACCTGGGGAGTGACTCCAAAAGCGGGATATTACGCCGCATATCAGAGTAGCGCTCAATCTCAAAGACATCCGATTTCAGACGCGATTATCGCCGCCATCAACTTCTACACGATCATGAACAACGATTGCGACGCTCATTTCAGCCTGGTCAGCTTTGGTTCGGATCCAGGCACTACGCCTAAACAGTTCTGCGATCCAGACTATGCCACTCTCGGCAACATCACAGATAATCCATCCACATTTGTCAGCAACGGCTATCCGAACGACCCGATGGTGCCGCTGCCGCCGAACCCCGGTGTTCCGCTCGTGCCGACTGCTGGTCCAGCTTACAGCAACTACGCGCAGGTGACGACTTCTGTTCAGTCGCTCATCGCATATGGTGGCACGAACATCGCCGGTGCTTTGCAGTATTCGATCAACCAGTTGAAGGACGCAAGTAAGGGCGGTCTTGGATTGGCTCGACCTGGAGCAAAGAAAGCGATCGTTCTTTTCACCGATGGATTGCCGACTGTCTCGAGTCTCGGCGGTGATCCCACCGCTGATGCGAGAGCTCAAGCTGTTGCTGCAAACACCGCAGGTATTCCGATTTACTGCATCGGATTGTGTCTCGTGCCGTCGTTGCAGGCGGCTCAAACTGCGGTGCTGAATGACACCAACACCAATGCTTCAAGTGGCGGAATCGCTGCCATATCTGGTAACAACGCGCAGTTCTATCAAGCCACCAATACTGATGAACTCAACCAGGTATTCGAAAATGTCGCTCGCTCTCTCGTAAATCTCATAAGGTGATGAAAAAGTTTGTTGCCATTGCTGTGGAAGTCATAAGCGCATTTGCGGTTGTGTTGTCATGTGCTGTTGGCTCTGCCAGTGCCGCTCTTTCGGTGGAGAACGCCAGCACCTCTGCCGTTCTGACTCGCCGTGGTTATGTATTAGTGCAGAGTGGCTCGTTCAAACCAGCAGTCGCTGTTTTAAACAATGCGTTGCAATTGAACGCCAATGATGTGAACGCTCGCAGATACCTTGCCTACGCTCTGATGCAGCTCGGTGACTACTTCAACGCTGAAGAGCAATTGAAGGCGATTGCCAAAATCGGAGCGTTGACAGCGGCAGACTATTATTTGTCTGGCAGCATCAATGTGCGCATGGGCAACAACGACAGAGCTTTGCAAGAATATCGTTCCGCCCTAAAGTTAGAGCCAAACATGCCTGCGGCCAAAGTCGGAATTATCGAGCTATTCGTCTTAGCAAGCGACTTTCAGGGTGCCACGTTTTTGTGCGCCGATTGTTTGAAGAAGTCAAAGGATCGTGCGCAGTACGATTATTTCCAAAAGATTGCAGAATACATCCACTCACATCAGGTTGCCGTCGAGACGCAGCTACAATACGTTAAACCAGAAGGGCAGGTGATCGTCAGCCCAACGGCGACAACACCTGCACCTCGCGATCTAATTCCACAAACAATCCAATCACCGCTACTAGCGCCACCAAAGATCGCACCAATAGCAACAAGAGCAAAGGCGTAGCACCCAATATGGTGCATCGACATGGAGCGCGGCTTCAGCCGGCGCTAACCTACTTCATAACAATCTTGGAATCCCACTTCTCATGCTCAATCTTCCACTGACCTTTCTCAAGCGTCAATTCAATTTCGCCCACAGTAGTTTCAGTGGTATTTGCATTAGCGTTCTCAGGCTTGGCAGTAGCTTTTAAGATTGCGCTAGTGCCCTTTACCTGCTCACTTGTGATCGTAATGTTTTTAGGCAACGTAGCTTTGAACAAAGGGAAAATAAAATCCATTTCTTCTTTCGACATCGGTTTGTCATGCGCGATTGAAGTTGTAGAGCGCAGTGGCAGCAGATCTGCGTAACTCGTAGCAGCCAATTCTTTTTTGTGCAGTTCTAAATAAGATTCAGTTGGCGAGCTTTGCGCATTTGCTGCAAGAGATGACACCTGAAAAATAATACTCAGAGATACCAAAGTTAAGCGGTTCATACGTCCCTCCGGACAATTCGTCGTACATATTGAACTACTTGCCTCTGGGAAAAATTAGCTGGGCGCTTTCAACCCGCTCAAAAACCTTGCTAGGCTTCCTCTTTCGGTCCTGCTTGTTGCATCCAAATGAAAAATCCAGCAATGGACAATAGTAAGAGCGCAATCAATCCATATTTGAAGGCAATAGCGGGCTGGCTGGGCACTTCGCCGTCAGAAAAACAGATGTCGCTGGTCTGAAACTTGGATGTGTCTTCGCTGGTGCCTAAATTTTTTGGTCCGGTTGGTTTCAATTCGATAAGTAGAACTTTCTGATCTGCGCCAGTTCGCAGTAGTTCACCTTTTCTGTCGAAACCATGAATGTACATGCTCTGCGTCGTCAATATCTCTGGTACCCCAGGCGCGCTGGGCAGGCCTGGTATTTTATTCGGGTCTCCCAATTGTACGCAAAACACGCTCACTGCACCTGGCTTAGCCGCCGGTTCATTGTTGAACATTTGTCCATTTTCAAGATCGAGATCGAGTCTCGTCTCGGCATCTTTCGGTCGTTCCTTACCAACAATCATCGAGCAGGTGTTGACTGCTTCGTAGCGTTGCGTGACGGGATTGACGTACCTGTCAGGCTGAACGGCTTCAGGGTTGGGATAAGTGCCAGAAGCTGCGAAGAAACCCAAAGCATTGGTCTTGATCGTGTTCATTACTTCGCGTACTTTCGTTTCTGGTGCGTTGGCTGCATAGAAGATTTGTCCATCGCTAGTGGTCAGTCCCTGTGGGGATGGTTTCAACCAGACGCAGTTTTTCAGTGTGCCTTGCAGCAAGCGCAGCTCGTCGTTAGTTGTGCCTTGCCAAAAATAGATTTTTGGTTCTCTTTTGAGTTTTTTACCGCGTATTTCTATTTCATTTGGTTTGAACAGTAGAGTGATTGCACCATCTGCGGTGCCAAAGGATTTGCCGAGGAAAGGTGCCATATATTTTGGCGCGCTTGCCAGCTTTTCCGGTTTTGAATTTGAGTTGGAGACTATTGCAAACCAGACCCCTGCCACAACGACACCAAGCGGCAAAATGATTTGGAGCACTTTTCGCAAAATGCCAGTCGATGGAACGTATTTCTCGATAAAATCCATGAGGCTGAATTTGGCTGCTTTCGCCTCTTTCTCTTCCTCTTGTCCGAAATACGAACGCTCCGAGTGACGCATCGCCACACCGCTTGAACCTTTCAATGTCAAACCAGAATTCGTGCGTTCCTTTTTCGTCTCGTCTAAATCGGCTTCGGCACTAACTTCATCGTCTCCTGGTCCATTCAGACTTTCGATGTTAAAAAGCAACCTTGCAGATTCGGCTAACAGTCGTTCCATTTCTTTATCGATAGCGTCAGCAGATGATGTGCCGTATTTCTGATAAAGATCGAATGCAGTGTGATCGTCACTCAGGTCGGTTGTCTCTGGTGCTCCTCTCAGTGTCACGCCATCGAAGTTTTCGACAGTCGCTCCGGGTGACATTAATGGCGATGGTTTGCTCTGTTCGGCAATTTCCAAATTTTTGAGTAGTGCTTCAGCTTCAGCTAAAAGGTTTTGATCTACTTCGTCGATCTCGGCAACATTCGCAGCTGTTGCTCCTTCCAGAAATTCGTCATTCTGGATGTCATCATGAACACCACCGTGTAGAGCAGTCTGTGAGCCATCTTCTGCCGCCATCTCGCGCCGTTCAGTTGCGGAGTAGTCTTCGACGAGCGCGCTTTTCAGTCGAGATTTATTTACTTTGTCTTCTTTTTGACCGGAGAAAACAGAGAGGAATTTTCTTGCCGCGACTTTTTTGTCGAGCGATTTATCTGGCTTTGATTGGGGCAGTTTTAGAATTTTTGACTCTTTTGCGCCACCGCTTGCATCGCTGCCGGGGTCTTGTTCGGGCTGTTTATCAAACTGTCTCTTCTGCCCGAGTTTCGACTTCATGCTGGCGAAATCTTCTTCGCCCTTTCGCTCCTGGCGGGTCTCTGTTTCTTTCGTCGGCTCAACGGGGGCTGACTCTGGCTCTTTTGCAACTGGCGTCGGAGCAGTTCCCAATTCACTTTCCAAAATTGACAGCACAAGCGGATTTGACTTCTGAACACGTAGCCATTGTGCGTAACATTCAAAAACCGTTCTTCTCAAAAAGTGCTTAACAGGAAGAGATTTTTTCGCTAGTTCGTAAGCTTGTTCATATCTCGTTTGAGCACTCGTTTGTTCATCAAGTTTTTCGTAATTTCGAGCAGCTTTCACTAGCGTGAAGATTCGGTCTTTACCTTCGGTGCTGTTATTCTTTTCCTGTAGAGCTAGCAGTCGTTCGTAAGCGAGCTTTGCCTTTTCATAGGCACCGGCAGCGTACCGACTCTCTGCGATTTTAAGTACCAGTGAACCTATGTCGGTATTTTCAAAATCTTCAAGCTTTTCCAGTTCAGACAACAGCTTCGAATAGAGCTCATCGGCTGAGTCGAAATGACCCTCACGAAACTGACCGTCTGCTTGAGAAAGTTGGTCGTTAAATGCGGCTGGAAACGTGAGTTGAGACATGTATATGTTGTTCCCAGAATGCAATTTGCGACAACGTTAAGTCGCCCGCATATTCACAAAATTTTGGATTTAAACGCGCGCAGATTGACCCGACGTTAATGCCAATTTTTCAATTCTTGCAAGTGCGTTGTCGATGTCGTCATTTGTGATGCCGTAGTGAGTTACGGCTCGAATTCCCAGTCGTTGTTCGATGCCGACCAGAATTCCATTTTTTTGCAGCTGCTGCTGTAGTTCACTGCGACTGACACTGGCGACGGCGCTATCGAAGAAAACCATGTTTGTTTTTGTTTGTGCTGCGTCGACTTTGATGTGCGGCATTTTGGCTAAACCTTGAGCAAGTCTTGTTGCGCTTTCATGATCCTCAGGCAATCGATCGATCATTTTGTCGAGCGCGACATGACATGCGGCTGCTGCGATGCCGATTTGCCGCATCGCACCACCCAAGACCTTGCGCATTCTTTTGGCTTCGGAAATAAATTCTCTCGTTCCGCATACCATCGAACCAATTGGTGCAGCGAGTCCTTTCGAAAAGCAAAATTGAACAGAGTCGAAATTTTCGACAAGCTGCTCTGGTGTCACATTTAGTGCCAGGCAAGCGTTAAACATTCGAGCTCCATCGAGGTGCATTTTAAGTTGATTTTTTACAGCAACATCCTTGACTTGTTTGATGTACTCAAGTGAGATGGGGTGACCGTTCCATGTGTTTTCAAGGCAGACCAATTTTGTTCTGGCGCAGTGAATATTGTCAGGATTGATCGCCGACTCTATGGCGGAAATTGCTATCGTTCCGTCTAAATTGTTTGGTACAGTTCTCAAACTGATACCACCCAAACTTGACGCACCGTTTTGCTCCCATAAATTGATGTGGCTCGCATCTCCGATGATTGCCTGGTCTCCGCGACCGCAGTGCACCAGTAGTGATATCAGATTGCCCATCGTTCCGCTGCTGACAAATAGTGATTCTTCTTTGCCGAGTAGTATCGCAACCCGTTTCTGTAATGAATTGACAGTAGGATCTTCGTCATAGACGTCGTCGCCGAGCTCTGCCTCGAAAATAGCCTCTCTCATCTCTGGCGATGGCAGTGTTACTGTGTCGCTGCGCAGGTCGATTGTTTTCACTTGCGTTCTCCTGACATGTTGTGAGTCGCTTCACGTTCAGCGCTTTTCATTGACGGATCGTCGTTCTTCAATGCAAAATATTATCCGAAATCGAGTATTTATGACGAAATTGGCGGTTCACAAGGTATTAATCAACGCACCGATTGAAACGGTGTGGGAAAAGCTTGTGGATTGGCAGAACTGGACGAAGTGGGACAAGGGCATGAAGTCCATCCAGTTCAAGGAACCGCTCGCCCTCCATGCGAAAGGCAAAATCTATCTAGGCAAGGGGCTAGGCGGCACGTTGGTCGTGACCGAGTTCAACCAAGGCGAGTCCTACAAGAGTGAATTTAAGTTGTTCGGCTCGCGTTACGAATTCGAGCATGACCTGGAGCAAGCCGCCAACTTTACACTCGTGACGTTCCGAGTTAATGCCGATGGCTATCTCGCTGAGATGTTCCAGCTCTTTCTTATGGCAAAGTTCAGTGAAGCATTGCCGCAATGGATGGACAATTTCAAGCGGCTGATTGAACCGCAAAGAGTCGATCAAGGTTCGTCAACACCCGAAATTGACCGCGTGACTGAAATTTGACCGCGGCGGTATAACCTTTGCTTCTGAGTGAACGGGAGTCACCGCTTCTCAGTTACTGCTCTTCGTAGAACTGATCCGGATTGGTCTGACGCTGCTGTTCATGCTCCGGCTGATTCGCTGGAGGTTGATTGGCGCGTTCTTGAGGCGCGTACTGTTGCTGAGGAGTTGGGTTTGGTTGCTGCGGTTGTGTCGATTGTTGGCTCACATTTTGCATCTGCTGCAAGTGAGGAAAGAGATTTTGTGTTGGTGGCGCCTGCGGTGCTGCTTGCTGAGGCATCACCTGTGGTGCTGGCTGCTGCGCCTGGGCTGGCTGAGGAGCTTGCTGCTGCGGATATAGTGGTGTCAGCTGCGCCTGCTGCGGGGACTGTTGCGGCTGCTGCGGAGCCTGTTGCTGTTGCTGAGGAGCCTGTTGTGGCTGCGGAGGAGCCTGTTGTGGCTGCGGAGGTGCCTGTTGTGGCTGCAGAGGAGCCTGTGGCTGCTGCGGAGCCTGTGGCTGTTGTGGAGGCATCGGTCGAGCATCTTGCGGCAAGAATGGACTACGAGCTTGTTGAGCAATTTGTTGCGCAGTTGGATGCTGCTGCTGCTGCTGTGGCAACGGTTGCGAGATGTTCTGCGCTGGGGCTTGTTGCTGTGGCAGTGGTTGCGAGATGTTCTGGGCAACCGGCTGCACAGGATGCTGAGCTGGCTGTGGCTGTAAGAATTGAGCTGAAGCTTGCTGCACTACCGACAGTGGTGTTGGTAGCGGCATAGGGGCTGAAGACTGCGTCGCGGGCGTTTGTTGAGGTGCTGGAACTCTCGCAAGTTGTTCGGCGCGTTGCGGTGCTAAACCTTGTTGGGCATGTGCTGGAATATCGCCAGTTGCACGTTGGCTTGCCTGCTGGAATATGGCAGCTTGCTGATCTGGTGGCACTCGTCGCAGTTGTTCCAATGCTGATGGCGCATTGACTTTGTCGGAGCGCTCGCTGACTGCATTTGGATAAGCAAGATCTTCCGGCTCGTTATCCAACTTTTCATCGTCTAATTCTTGGTTATCTAATTCTTCGTCGTCGAAGTCATCTTCGAATTCGGCATCATCGATTGAGGACGATAAAGATGAGTCTGGCTGGATTGTCGGCGCAGCTGTAATGGGCTGCGGTGTTGACTCTGACTGAGCGGCAGCTGAAGTGGGCTGTTGGCTCTGCTGCATCAGACGCTGACGCGCATTCATGACCGGTGGTTCAGCCACAGGTGCTTGAGGGGCAGGTGCTTGAGGAGCAGGTGCTTGAGGAGCAGTAGCTTGAGGAGGAGCAGGTGCTGCAGTTCCAGGTTGAGCAGCGTCTGATTTCGGACCTTCCAGTCTCGGAGCTGCCGGAGTTGGCGCCGACAGTGGTGCTGAACGAGGGTCGTTCAAGCTAGCCAGCACGGCCACAAAAATATCGACCAAGAATGGATCCCACTGCACACCTGCTCCATCTTTCAACGTCTGGATGGCTTGTTCGCGGGTCATAGCGTCTCGGTACGGACGATCCGAGATCATCGCGTGATAGGAATCGACTATAGATACGATACGTGCTGGAAGCGGAATCTCTTCGCCTTTCAGACCACGCGGATATCCAAGTCCATCCCAGCGCTCATGGTGATTTTCCAGAATCTCGCAAATATCTCTCAGCGCTCGAATCGGTCGCAGCAGTTGTGCTCCAAGAACCGCATGCTGATTGATGATTTCTCGCTCGTCAGCGTTATATCTTCCAGGTTTATTGAGCAAATCAGGTGGAATCGATAACGTACCAACGTCGTGAAGAAGTCCAGCTACTCTGATCTGTTCCACTTGTTGTTGGCTCAGACCCATAACCTTAGCCAAAAGTTCACTCAGTCTTGCAGTTTCGAGATGGTGCTGTTTGTTGTAATCAGATTTAGAGTAGAGCGCGGTTGCGAGGGCTTTGACCATTTCGACTACTTCCGGTACCAACTCTTCCTTCTGCTCCGCCGCAGCAGAAACTGCCGTTGGCACGAAATCGGCGTAAGTGTTCGAAGGCAAATTGAATTGTTGTTGAGGCGTTAGCATCACTGCTGGTGCAGAAGAACTCTTTTCTTCTTTAGGGCTCTCATCATCTATGTCTTCGTCGTCCTCCAGCTCCTCGTCATGCTCGTGCCGTTGCTCGGCGCGAGAAGGCTCTGGTAGTTTGGTCGGACTGATTTCCTCGAACATGAGGTCGCCAGCCGTGTGAACCTGGTTTCTGCCCAATCGTTTAGATAGATAGAGGGCTTTGTCTGCCAGGTCTAACAACTGCTGCTGATTGTGCGCATCTTCAGGAAATGCTGCAATACCGAAACTCGCCGTTACAGATATCTGGATGTCTTCGTGGTGAATGACCTCCTGCGACAAACTCTTACGAATACGTTCTGCTACGACCGCAGCTCCTTCTTGATTTACTTCCGGCAGAACGAGCAAGAACTCCTCGCCACCATAGCGAACCGGTAGGTCTACATCACGGCAATCGCTCTTAACGAGCTTGGCGACTGCTTTGAGAACCGAGTCGCCAGCAGGGTGTCCGTAATTGTCGTTGATTGACTTGAAGTGGTCTACGTCGATCATGACGACGGCCAAATTTCTTTGATAACGTTCAGCCAGACGCAACTGCTCTGCCAATTTTTCCTGACCAGTGCGGTGGTTGTAGAGACTGGTCAAACCGTCAGTGGTGGCTTGCCGCTGAACGCGCGCGTACAGTCTTGCGTTCGTGACACCAGTGGCAACCTGGTCGGCAACAGATTTGAGGAAGGCTTCGTTGTCTCGGTTCCAGTTCGCCTGCGATTCACACTTGTAACCACCGAGCAATCCGAGCAATTTTTGTTCGTAAGTAATTGGCACGAAGAACAGCGAGAAGAAGTGATAGTTTGGCAAAGCGTCTTTGCGGAATGGCTCCAGCCGCCGGTCATGCGCAGCATCGTTAGCCATTAACAACTGTTCGCCCTGGAAGTGTTGTTTGAATACTTCCAGAGTGCGCAAGTCAACATCTTGCTGCATCAGTTGATATTCTTCATCGGCGAAGTATTCGGATCTGATTGAATCTTCAGGCTCATCTTCGCTCGGAAGCACGACAAAGCAGCAATCTAAATTGAACCAACCGGAAAATGCTTCCAACATTTTGTGCAAATTTTCTGTTATGTTGAATGATTGTCTGATTGTGTTGCTGATGCGATGCAGCAAAGTGTCTTGCGAACGAAGAATGTCTGATTCCCAGCGAAGCAGCTCCAGCTCTCGATTTCGCTTCAGTTGTAGTTGTTTGTCTTGCGACAGATGCTCAGTTGCTTGTTCGAGTCGCTGCGCATAATCCTCGAGCAGTTGTAATTGAATCGCTAATTCTCGTTCGGTCTTGCGGTGTCGCATTGAAGATTTAACGCGCGCGAGCAGTTCTGAATCAAAGCAAGATTCTGATAAACAGTCATCCGCACCAACATTCAATCCATCTACACGAGCGGTCGGATTGGTATCAGATGTGACTAAAATTACTGGTACGTGCTTGTATTGAGTCGACTCCTTCAAGACGCGGCAAAAGGCATATCCAGACTTGCCCTTCACTTCGGAGTCCAGCACAATCAAGTCAACGCGGTTGTTCTGTAGCGCTTCCAGAGCCTTCTCTGAAGTATCCGCTTCCATTACCTGATACTTTTCGCCGAGAATGCGCGAGTATCTGCGGCGCACCAATCTGTTCGAGTGAATGACCAGAACATATTCGCTGTCGAAAGCTACTTTGTTTGGCTCAGTTGGCTGTGCTTCCCCAGTCGGAGCGAACTGTGACATCTTGGTGCTCAGATGTTCGCCCATAAGTTTCAGCGTCGCCAAATCTTGTTGTGTAATTTCGCGTGTGGGATCGAACGACAACACGCGAATTAAACCGCGCACTGTGCCTGCATTGCCTAGTGGAGTCTGCAAAATCGGAACTATAGAATAGGGATAGCCCTCCTTCTCTGCAGAAATTCCATCTAAGTCGTCGTCATCATCAAGGTCCGATTCGACTTCGGCAGGCACCTTTCCTGATGCCATGAAGACTTTGCCTATCCATGGTCGCTGAGTCTTTTTCACATTTTGAGCAACGTGAGTGTTTGCCAAAGTCAGGAGTTGTTGATTTTCATCGCTCAAAGTGTCGACGAACTCTCGTGCTTCCTTGTCTTCGTCTTCTGCTGAAAACGAAATCAAATTGACGATCTCTGGCTCGCGCACTACGTCGACGAAAACGAAATCGAATCCTAATGCCTGGCAAATATGGCGTCTGACGGCGTCAAAAAACTCTTCCTTTTCAGGAAGTTTTTGTTCTTGAGAATTCTCACTTGCGGTCACGGCTAAAATTCAGTGCTGAGCTATCATTCGCTTCAGTTTTGAGTCTAACAGACGGATGGTCTTGTTCTCAACACTTCCCCTCCCACACATCATTCCCGCATTTCGCCCACATAAGTCGGTGCATAGACGATCTTGCATCGTGGGATAGCTAATGCGCTCCTTTATCGGTCCTGATCCATATACGACTTTGCTAAAATTAGCTCTGGTGGACAATTTCACGTTATTCGATAGAAATTTCTACAAGCGGTCGACGTTGGTAGTTGCCAAAGAGCTGCTTGGAACGGTACTTTGTCGTCGATTATTGGACGGAACAGTGCTGACTGCGCCGATCGTCGAAGTAGAAGCTTATACACAGGATGACCCAGCCTGTCATGCTTTCCGGGGTTTGACAGAGCGAACTCGGGTGATGTTTGGACCACCCGGTCACGTGTATGTCTACTTCATATACGGCATGTATTTTTGCCTGAACGTCGTCACTGAGCCCGAAAACACTCCCGGCGCCGTGCTGATTCGAGCCATCGGAACTCCGGGCGGGGAAGGTCCTGGCAAACTCTGTCGACTGTGGGACATCAATAAGTCTCAAAACGGCGTCGATTTGTGCGATTTACAAAGCGAGCTTTTCATCTCCAAAGGCGATAAAGTGAGCAAAAGCGACATCGAAATTTCGACGCGAATCGGTATCAATGTGGCTGAAGATCGACTATGGCGCTTCTATCTGCGCGGGCATCCGCAGGTTTCGGGCGCGAAAAAGCGGTCTACAAGCCGAAAAAGGTAAATCCATGACAGCATTTCCTCTCAGATCCATATACTTCAAACCGGCGTTTCGCTGGCTGCTGGTGATTTTGTGGATGGCGGTTATATTTGCCTTTTCCAGTCAGGCGAATTCTGGTGAAGCGACCGAACAGGTGCTGGGCGAAATCAATGTGCCTGTCCGCAAATGTGCGCACATGTTTGAGTATGCGGTGCTTTTCTGGCTGACCCGATGGTCGGCGATCACGATTCGCCGTCCCAGTTCTATCGTGCCTGGAATGTTCGCGTTCGTATTTTGCCTGCTTTACGCCGCAAGTGATGAGTATCATCAATCGTTTGTTCCAGGCAGGAGCGCGCAAGTGCAAGATGTCGCTGTCGACATGGCTGGCGCACTGATTGCGGCGTTTTTAGTGCCTTATTTCTTAGCGCTCAAATCTTTCTGTTCGAGAACTCGAAGCTGACCATCACTGGCGGTTGCCACTTTGAGCTGCAGGTGAACAGGGTTACTGAGCTTGCTGTTTGGGCTGACCAGTTCGGCGAAAATATCCACTTGTCTGGATAATTCGTCGATGCGCTCCTGGTCTACTTTGGTGATCATGAGCGTCATGCCTTGCGGAGAAGCTTTCAGCTGCTCGGGTGTGAGTGGAAAATGTGTCTCATTCCAATATTTTTCGAGCAAATCAGGCGACATATTAGCCATGGCGTGAACCTGAGAAACCCGGTATGTGGCAGGGCTGAAGTCCAACATGTCAGACACGAAGGTACGCGAAAATTTGTTCACTCGCTCCGCTTCGATTGCTTCCACATCTACTGCTGGTGTGACAGCTGCAGCGGGTTTCGGCTCATGTTTGGCTGTTAAAACTTTGTAGCCACCAATTGCCATGACGGGCAGAAGGAGCAGACAGGCAGCAACAATACCGATTATTTTTAACGGAAGTTTGAAGGGAGGTGCGTTTCGACGACGAGTGCTGCGAGGGCGTCTGGCTGTATACGAGCGTGAGTGAGGGTCGCGTAGTTGATTTGGTTCGATGTCTTCCAAATCTTCTTCGTTGGCAGCTTCGCGGTCTAAGTCTTCGATGCTGGCTAGCCAACCGTCTACATCAGGAGAAATTGGTGCGTTGATGCGCCCGGATGAGTGGGATTCTGAGCGTGCGCTGCCGAGAATTTTAGATAGTTTTATCGATTCGTCTGGCGTTAAAAGTATGCTGCTGACCGGAGGTGTACCTAAGCGACGCTTCACTGAAAGTGAAAAGCGGGTGTCGATGCGCTTGATTACGACTAGGAATCCGGACTGTGTATCGACGACGCGCTCTGTTGTTGTCGGAGACTGACGCACCACATCTGGTGTATCGAAAATGTCCCCGGTCTCATCGCCTGAGAATGTCGAAGCGTAATCATCCGAAAAAGTCACTCGTCAAGACCTCCACAAAAGAATAAAAGGCCCGAGGTTGATTGCGATCAACTCGGGCCTTTCGATGTTTGTTTTTTAGAGATATTCTCTCAAGCGAGAAGATCTACCTGGCTGTCTCAGTTTTCTGAGAGCCTTGAATTCGATTTGTCGCACGCGCTCGCGTGTTACGGCGAACAATTGTCCGACTTCTTCCAGAGTTCTTTGACGACCATCGTCTAGTCCGAAGCGAAGACGGAGAACATCACGCTCACGTGGAGTCAGTTCGTTCAGCATCTTAGCCAAATCTTGACGAAGCAACTCGTGAGTTACTGTCGTTTCAGGTCTGTCTGTTTCAGCGTCTTCGATGAAATCACCTAGACGTGAATCTTCTTCTTTACCGATCGGTGTTTCCAGCGAAATCGGTTCTTTGGCTGCTTTGATGATTTCGTGCAACTTGACCAGCGAAACATCCATGGACTTCGCGAGCTCTTGCTCGGTCGGTTTGCGGTTCAATTCCTGCGCCAATTGACGGGTTACTTTCTTCAGTTTGTTGATCGTTTCAACCATGTGCACAGGAACACGAATCGTTCTCGACTTGTCCGCTAGAGCACGAGTGATTGCTTGTCTGATCCACCAGGTTGCATAAGTTGAGAACTTGTAGCCACGCTCGTGGTCGAACTTTTCAGATGCGCGAATTAGTCCGAGGTTACCTTCCTGAATTAGATCTAGGAACGATAGTCCTCTTCCAATATATTTTTTAGCGATTGAGACAACCAATCGAAGGTTGGCTTGTACCAGCTTTCTCTTAGCGATCATATCGCCTTGCAGAATTTTACGAGCTAGTTCAATTTCTTCGTCTGGTTTGAGCAGTTGAATGCGACCGATTTCGCGAAGATACAAACGAACGGAATCTTCAGTGGCGATTTCTCTGCTTGATGGCAGCTCTACTGGCTCATCATCATCATCGAGGTCATCTTGTTCGTCATCGATGATCGTAAATGCATCGGTTTCGTCAGTGAGATCGAGCTCTTCTAGTTCGTTGCGCTTTGCAATGTTCTCATCTTCAACGAGAACTCCGCCCATTCCTCTGCCTTCATTGTCTCCGGATTTTGCTTTAGCCATAGGTTCCTCGTTTTAGCTTCTAACAATGTTTGACGCAAAGCGTCGTACTGCGCTGCTTATTAGAATTCTCTTAGTTCATCCGATTTTGTTTGCTTACTTGGCTGTCCAACGAGGTGGACCGTTTATCTGGATGAAGAGTTTTCAGTAGCAATCTCCGCGGCAGTATCATATGTGCGTAATTTTCAGTTTGAGGGTTTGTATACAGTTCCTTCAGATTTGCCGAAACTTGTCGTTAACGGCACTTGAATGACCTCTTGAAAACCCTCTCCAATTCAGGAATTACGCGCAGTTGCAAACGGTTGCTTGGCAACGGCTGCTCAACGAGTATAAGTGTGGTGTTGGGGTTGTGCGCGTCGTGTTACGTTAGTTTAACGGCTGGGGAAATTACTAGTGTAACTGCCGTTTCTGCCAACCTGTAAGGCTTTCCGGGTTTTGACGCTCGCGATTCTTTGGAAGTTTTAACAGAATCTACTTGCTTGACGGGTCCAAAAGATGCGATAGGCGCCGGTTTTTCGTAATTCCACCATGATCATATTTGCTCTTGGCGTTACCAGATTGCTTTCCATTTATATGTATAAACGTGCTTTCTGAGAGGCATTCCATTTTTGTATAGGAGGAAGCGATCCACTTATTTCTGCATATGAATGTGGAGATTTGAATTGCGTTTTTGTGTGCGGAGCGGAATGGAAGGTCATCAGGCACTGAATGTGGTGCCGAGAAGCATGAGTTAGTTATCAGCGAACCGTCAGAACTGATTCTGGGTCACTCTTGAGTGGATCGAATAGATCTCCATCGCGCTTGATCAACTCCAAGTCTTCTATCAGTTTGACTGATTTATTTTTGGCGAGTGCTGCGCGTACATTCGAAGAGAATGGTTGTTCGTCCGTCAATATTGTTATGTCGTGAAGCTTGGCGATAGTGCCGAGACTGGCTTTGTCTAGCAATCGTCCATCACACATGAGATATTTCAACTTTGTCAGTTTTGCAAATTCAGTCAAAATGTCCATTTCCGGCAGATCTGCAGCATGCACAGCTAGCACTTCCAATGATTTGATGCGACTTATGTTCTGGATGTCTTCCGCCGTCAACTGTCCACACCCCTCCAGGGCAAACCGGCGCAGAGAGGAGCTTTTACTAAGTTTCTCCAGCACGGGAGTTGCGGCAGTTATCTTTTCAAACCGAAGCACACTTAAATCCAAGAGATTTTCCAGTTGAGCTGCCTGCTTCCCGGTCAACTGTTCTTCGTCAATCGTCATGTGATCTAGAGCGAGCCAACGTAATCGTGGCAGTCTTCCAATCAGAGAGAGTGTTTTGGGTAAGATTACCTTTTCGTTCAAGGTCAATATTCGCAGTCCATCTTGCTGCGTTATTTCTCGCACCGATTGATTGAGCGGATCTTCGTCAACATAGCAACTGTGAAGATCGATCAGCACACCTTCCAATTCTCTTGGGTGGAAGCGAGGCCACAGGTCTGGCGCAACCAACATTTCGCTTTCGATTTTGAATAGAAGTTTGGCGTCTTTCGGCACTTCTTGCGTGCCTTTGGCTTCAACACTGTGCAACTTTCCATCTTGCCACCAGGAGATTTGACCCAGGCTATGTTTTCGCGATGGCGGGAAAGTGAAGATTTTTTTGTCAGCCGCGTTCTTCGAATAGTATGAGAAACCAGTATCCAAATAATAGACACCAGTTCCCTCTTCAGTAGCGCTTTTGGGCAGTGGCGTCTTTGGTACCGTCGGCGTTTGTGATGGAGCTAAAAATTGGTTGGCAGCATAACCAATGACTGCACCACATACGACACCAATTGCCGCGCTGACTAATGAGGTTGAAATCTGTTTCTGATGTTTTTGTTGCAGTGCGATGGCCTCGGGCGAGAGGCTGATCGCTTTGAAGTCGCCTCGCTCGATTGCCGAAAGGTCATGTGCAACTGCTGCACAATCTTGGTATCGCTCACGTGGATCTTTAGCAAGCATTCGTCCAATAACTTTTTCTAGTGCCGGCGGAAACGACTCACCGAGCGACGCTTCTTTCAATGAGGGCATGACAGCGGTGTTGTGCTGCATCATGATTTCAAGCGGGTTGTTGCCACCAAATGGCGGAGCACCGGTTATCGTCTCAAATAGCATGCAGCCAAGTGCGTAAATGTCACTTCGCCCATCGACGCCCGTGCCCATGCATTGTTCGGGGCTCATGTAGAGCGGCGTGCCGAAGATGTCTCCGGTCGCTGTGAGAGTCATCGCGTGAGTTCCGTCTGCCGAATTTAGTTTCGCAATGCCGAAATCGACGATTTTTGGCACGAATTTCAATGACCCTGTATCACCACTCGACAGAATGACATTGCTTGGTTTGAGGTCTCGGTGTACGACGCCTTGCTCGTGTGCGTATGCAAGGGCATTACAGAGAGGCAAGAATAATTGGATGGCATCTTTAACGGATGTTTTGCCATGCAGTTTCAAATATTCGCTCAGCGTTGGACCTTCGACCAAATCCATAACCAGATAAGGTTGAGTGCCGTCGATCATTCCGAAATCTACGGCGCGCACCAGGTTCGGGTGCTGCAATCGACTGGCTGCTTGCGCTTCTTTGTGCAACCTCATCGTCGTAACTTCTGAGGTGTTTATGCGATTTAGGGTTTTCAGCGCAAATTGTTTCTTCAGCGCGACTTGAACGACCTTATAAACGCATCCGCATCCGCCGCGTCCGAGGATCGATATGATTTCGTAGCGTTCGTCGATGCAATCGCCCGGGTTGAACTGTTCTGGCGCTGAGGAGGCGCCAACTGCCATCTCCTCGTTGAGAAGGTTTGAGCGAGGCGCTTCTGGATCGGTCTGTAAAGTGTCCATGGCGTACCGATAGGTATCTGACTTCAGATATACCCATGTTGCAGCCCTCGGTCCCGGGTCTCGGCATGCTATCCGCCCCGTCCCGCAGTTCTTGATGATAGTATGCTCAGAGCTTCCCACCTGTGAGCATCGAGGGCACATGCAGAATAGTTTCATGCAAAATAGTTTCAAAGAGCTGGTCGAAGGCATTGTTGCTAAGCACCACAGCTTCCTGCGCCGCGAACTGCCGCTTATAACAGACATGCTTTCGACGCTATCGACTCATTGCAATCATGATGCACAGATAAGCGAAGCCGAACAGATTTTCAAAAAGGTTCGCTCGAAAATCGAAACTCACTTGTTCGATGAAGAGACCTCCTTGTTTCCGACAGGTATTGCATTGGAGTCTGGCACCAGACCTCCTGATTGCGAGATGGATTTGCTTGCCCGCGTCGAAGAAATGGAAAAGGAGCACGAGAACTGCGGCAACGCACTGGGGAAAATTGCGCAGATGGTTGGCACTGCTCCTGCAAGCGAACTGCGCGATCGTGTAGTCAACTCGATTCGTTTGGTGCGCGACGACCTGGATATTCATGTGGAGAAAGAGAACACACAAGTGCATCCTCGTTTTATTGAACTTGTTGGAGCGTCGGTCTCAGCTAAATGACTGCAATGCGAATTCCAAGAGAGTTCACTTACGGTGCTGCTGTTGTAGTACTGATCAGCCCGTTTGCTGCGATTCTCAGCGAATTCGTGCATCCGCCGACTTTGCTGATGATTTATATGATCGCTGTTGTTTTCTCTGCCACCAAACTCAGTGAAAAGGCCAGCTACTTTACTTGCATCTTCAGTTTTTGTATCTACTATTTTGTCTTTGTTTTCCCTCGCGGTCAGGCTTCGCAGTTAGACAGAGACTCAATTGTCAGTCTCGTTGCAGTTGTGCTGGTGACGATTGTTGTCTCGCGAATGTCAGTAAAAAATAAACGCGAAAAGGCTGAAGCCGTTGAACGAGAGCGCGAGACGCAGCTTATCTATAATATGGGTCGTGATCTTGCTAGCACTCGCGGAGTTCAACATCTGGCGTCGATAGCCTGCAGTCACATCAGCAAGAGTCTTGCTCGACCGGCACTGTTGTTTGTGCTCGACGAAGATGGTGTACTGAAACCATCCGAACACAGCAAGCCGTCGCCAGATCAAATTGTTGCAGCCAAAATGTGTCTTGGTCAGAAGGAGATGTGCCGAATCGGTCCTGAAGGTGAGAAGAATGCGCAGGGCATTTACTTGCCGCTCAAAGGTTCTCTTTCCATAATTGGCGTGCTCGCGATAACCGGTACAGAAATTGACTCCCTACCGGCTGAGCGAACTAGATTGTTAGAGACACTGGCAAATCAAGCCGCTTTAGCTATCGAGCGTACCATGAGTTGGGAGACCGCCGAGCGAAGAAAAATGTTAGTGGAAACGATCAAAATGCGAAATGCTTTGCTCAGTTCCGTCTCACACGATCTTCGTACTCCGCTTGCAGCAATCATGGGCTCTGCGAGTGTTTTGAAAGACGCGGCAAAGACTACAGATCCCGCTGTAACACAAGAATTGGGTCGGTCGATTTATGGCGAGGCCGACCGTCTCAACCGATTCCTTCTGAATTTACTGGATATGACGAGGCTGCAATCAGGCTCCGTTAAATTGCACAAAGAGTGGAACAGCATAGAAGAGTGTTTCGGTTCGGCAATTGGTAGATCTCGCGAGCAACTGGCTGAATTTAAAATCGTCACGAAAGTTCCGCTAGACTTGCCGTTGATTTTTATGGATGAATTGCTGATCGAGCAAGTGCTAGTAAATCTGCTCGACAACGCAGCGAAATATTCAATTGCTGGCACAGAAATCGTGTTGGCAGCGGAGCCTGGAGACGCGGTTGTGAACGTATCCGTGTTGAATCACGGGCTCGGCATCGCTGAGGGTGAGGAAGAAAAAATCTTTGATAAGTTTTACCGATCTGGTGTGAGCGACACCGTATTTGGTACTGGTCTGGGATTGACGATCTGTCGCAGTATCGTACAATTTCATGGTGGCAAAATCTGGGCGGAACGGTTGCAGGCTAACGTGACAAAATTCGTTTTTTCGTTGCCAGCGACTGAACAGCCACCCGCGATTATCGCTGAGGAGGCAGAGCAGAGTGAGCCAGTGTGAAGCGCTTCCTTTGATATTAGTCGTTGAAGACGAGCCGGAAATTCGTCGATTTCTTCGCGTTAGTTTGACGGGAAATGGATATCAAATTCTTGAAGCCACTAAGGGCGAAGAAGCACTGACTCTTGCAGCTGACAAAAAGCCTGATGTAATTATTCTCGATCTCGGTTTGCCTGACATCGATGGAACCGAGGTTGCTGGAAAGATTCGCGAGTGGTCGCAGGTTCCTATCATCATTCTTTCGGCTCGCAATCAGGAAGTAGATAAGGTCGCCGCTCTCGATCTTGGCGCGGATGACTATCTGACTAAACCGTTCGGCGTATATGAATTGTTGGCGCGGATAAAAGTGGCACTTAAGCACGCAAGTCGAGCAAAGACGGAAGAAGAAGAGCCAGTCTTTTCGGCTGGGAAGATTTGCGTCGATATGGCGAAGCGACTGGTGTTCTTAGACGGTGAGGAAGTTCATCTAACGCCTAATGAATACAAACTGCTCCTTACTTTAGTACAGAGCCCTGGCAAATTGATTAGCCAACAGCAATTGTTGCGCGCCGTGTGGGGTCCAGGCTACGCCAAAGAGGGGCACTATCTGCGCGTCTACATGGGGCAGCTGCGTCGCAAGCTGGAAGAAGATCCCGCCAATCCCAAGCACCTGATTACAGAGCCCGGACTCGGCTATCGCTTCTGCGAATAGTTCAATCGGACCTCGAACAATTCTAATTGGATCTCAAACAATTCGTATCGGCTCTATGACAAGCAGGTGCTTAATTTGATGCACTTCCTTCGATTCGCCAGCTCATCTTTACGCCTCCTTTACGGGTGGTCGTTGTTAGATAGAGAAGTGAGAAAGAGGGAGGAAGAAAATGAATAAATCGAAGCACCCCAGAAAATATGACTGTGTTCTAAGCGGTACTCTCCACGCTGGCACCACGCCGCGTGAAGTGCTCTGGTCGGTGCTCAAAGAAAGAACTGTAAGCAGTGGAATTCTCCGCATCATTGATGTGGACAATAAATTTGAAGGCGAACTTGGAATATGCCAGGGCACATTTGTAGTCGGCGCTTGCATGAAAGGAGGCAAGCAGTCCGGTTATAACGCATTGAAAACTCTCTTAGCTGTCAGAAACGGTTCTTACAAGTACACGAACTATGTTGATGCGCTTCCGCCACATCTCGATAACTTCGAGAGAATTAGACTGACCACTCTGATCAGTATTTGGCCCAATTTACCCTTATCTGCCGAGGTCTTAAGCAATAGAAATTCGTTGAACAGAATGCGAGGAATAACTACTGCTGAAGCTGTTGTCGTCAAAAACAGCGAAGCATCAGTGATCGATCGCAATGTGATGGATCAACTTCAAGCTTGGGACGACCGACACATGAACCTGCGTGCAGCAGCGTTCTGGTCCACATTCGTCGCAGTTTCGTGTTTAGCAGCATTACTGGGAATGGCTGGCTAAGCTGCAATCCCTCGCAGCTCCCGCACGACACGGACGAATGTGTTACGAAAACTAGAGATCCGTCCTCTGCCAGGGATGGATCTCTAGTGCTTTCGTGTCGGCACCGAAAAATCCAGCCTTCACGTCGTGCATCTTGAGCAGTCGCGTGCTTACTGTGATTGTCGGCTCTTCGTCGCTTTTTCTTGCAGAACTTGTAATTGATCGCGAATTTCCGCGGCTCGTTCGAAGTCTAGATTTTTCGCAGCCGTCTTCATTTCTTTTTCGAGTTTGCGAATGACATTTGCCACGTTGGATTTTCTTGTCGACTTCTCTTCGTCGCTTTCGTAAGTTTCTGACTTCGTCAGGAAATCGTCGCCTTCCACGTTGTAGAAATCATCAGGCTTTCCACGCAGTTGCTCGAGCAAAGTGTTGTTGTGCTCTTTGACGATTGTTGTCGGTATGATGTTGTGTTCTAAGTTGTATGCTGTTTGGATGGTGCGTCTTCGTTCTGTCTCACTCATCGCTTTCGCCATCGAATCAGTGGTGCGATCAGCGTAGAGAATGACTCGCCCGTCCACGTTTCGTGCCGCTCTTCCGATGGTCTGTACGAGAGATCTTTCTGCTCGCAAGAAGCCTTCTTTGTCAGCTTCCATGATGGCGACGAGACTGACTTCCGGCAAGTCCAATCCTTCTCGCAAAAGGTTCACGCCTACCAGTACATCAAACTGACCCATGCGCAAATCGCGCAGCAACTCGATACGTTCCAATGCGATAATGTCGCTATGCAGCCATTTAACTCGGATACCAATCTCCTGCAGATACTCCGTCAAATCTTCCGCCATGCGCTTTGTCAAAGTTGTTACTAGCACACGCTCTTTGCGTGCCGCGCGATCCTTGATCTCCTCAATCAGATCATCGATCTGTCCTTTGATTGGACGAATCTCGACGAGTGGATCGATCAAACCTGTAGGACGAATGATTTGCTCTGCCACCTGCTCGCTCACTTCGAGTTCCCAGTTGCCTGGTGTCGCTGAAACGAAGACAACTTTGCCGACCTTGGCCCAGAATTCTTCGTGTGTCAGAGGTCTATTGTCGCGCGCGCAAGGCAATCTGAATCCGAAATCAATCAGCGTGTTCTTTCGAGACCTATCACCTGCGTACATTCCATGCAGTTGCGGAACAGTTACGTGCGATTCATCGATGAAAGTGATAAATCCGTCGCGTCCATACTTGCGCACGAAATAATCGATCAACGTTTGAGGAGGTTGACCCGGCAAGCGTCCTTCCAATACTCTCGAATAGTTCTCAATGCCGTTGCAGTAACCGACTTCGTTAAGCATCTCGATGTCGAAACGTGTGCGTTGTTTCAATCTTTGCGCTTCAACCAGTTTGCCCTGTCCGACGAGTTCACCGATGCGCTCTTCCAGTTCCAGCTCGATTTGCGCGATTGCTGTTTTCAATTCCAGTTCGTCTGCAACATAGTGCTTGGCCGGATAAATGCGGATTACATCAGGCAATTCTTCAATTTCGCCTGTGACAGGATTGACGACTGCGATGCGCTCAATCTCGTCGCCGAAAAATTCGATGCGAACAACACGTTCTTCATAGGCGGGATAAACTTCGACGACATCGCCGCGAGCCCTGAATCTTCCACGTTCTACGACGATGTCGTTACGCTCGTAGTGAATGTGCACCATCGCGCGCAAGAAATCATGTCGATCGAAAATTTGTCCTTTGCGAATTTCAACGGCTGCCGATAGATATCTTTCCGGTACACCCAAACCGTAAATGCAGCTCACCGAGCCGACTACGATCACGTCTTCGCGTTCCCAAATCGAACGCGTCGTGGAATGTCGGAGTCGTTCGATTTCCTGGTTGATACTCGCTTCTTTTTCGATGAACGTATCGGTGCTGGGAATGTACGATTCTGGCTGATAGTAATCGTAATAGCTGATGAAGTACTCGACTGAGTTGTTCGGAAAAAAGTCCTTCATTTCGTTGCAGAGCTGTCCGGCCAGCGTTTTGTTGTGCGCGAGCACGAGCGCCGGCATCTGGCACTCCTGAATCAGTTGCGCCATCGTCATTGTTTTGCCTGAACCGGTCACGCCCAGCAGAGTCTGATAGCGATTCCCCGCCTCAATGCCTTGCTTGAGTTGGGCTATCGCCTTGGGCTGGTCGCCGGCAGGTTTGTGTTTTGAGATGACCTCAAATCGAGACATTATCTGAACTGAACTGCAATTGACTATCCAATGTAAGTCTACACAGCAAGTGCGCGACTTTTACGGACGGCTTTGAGAAATCTTTGAAACTTCGTCAGGAGGAGACGGCTTTCTCGTCTGGCGCGTCAGCTGTCTGAGGCGCTGCTGGCGTCGGAGTTGCAGTCGGCGCAGGCGTAATGTCCTTCTTCTCGCTCTCGTTGATGCCGGCTTTCACGTCGTCTGACACGTCAGACAGCGCCCGCTTAAAGTTGCCGATACCCTGCCCCAAAGCCTTTCCCAGTTCTGGAACTTTCTTCGGTCCAAAGACCACAAGAACGACGACTCCGATGATGGCGATGTCTACTGGACTGCCGAGCATATTACTTGCCTCTACATGTACACAATGACAATCCTAACACAATAAGCACTGGTGAGGGTTTCAATATTGTTCATGGTTGGAGCATCGGCTTTAGTCGGCGTACAGATCTGCCTGTCCGTGACCGGCCCCGTGGCTCTTGCAGGCTGAAGCCCGGCGCTCCAGCTACTGCTCCTTCTTCGGAAGCGGTGGTGGTGGTGGCGGGTTGGCGCTGTTGTAGTAGAGGGTCAGTGGGATAGGCAACGGGAAGGTCAGATTCTTGGCTCTGCGGCGGTCGGCCAGTTCGGCGATAGCGCCATCCATCATGACGTAGTCCTTGGTCGTTCCTTCGCCCTCAAGGTAGTTCGAGATTGTCGACGCATCGATTGAGGCGTTTGGTTTGTTGTTTGTAAAGTTTTCGTGGTTCATATTCGTAATCTGAGCTAGATACGAACTCTCAGGATTCATCCGAATCCAGTGCACCTTGTGAGCGAGCCACGCGTTGTACTGCATGGCTATGTGCGGATGGTCCGGCTGTCTCTGCATGTGGTCGATGTAAGTGCCCAGCACGATGATCATGATGTTCGGATAATCTTTGGCGATTTGCGCGTAATAAGAGGAGCCATCTCGCTCCTGATAATAGGCTTCGCTCTCTCTCAACGTTGCCATTCTTTTCGGCCACGCAACTATGTGTTTGATTTTTTGCTTCTCAGGCGGAGGGGGCTTCTCGCCCTTCTTTAGCTTTTTCGGTGGTGGCGGTGGTGGTGGTTTCGTGTCGCCTTGTGCCGGGTCTGGTACGTCTGGAACCCAGCGGTCGAACATTTTCATCGTCTGCAAGGCGCTGCAAACTTCAGGCGGATAAATCTGTTTCTCCAATCCAACGTCAGTTGCGTAAGTCAGCGCAAACTCTACCGATTCATCCCAGTTGCCGTTTTTATTTTCGTCGAAGTAGAGAACACCAGGAAGTTCTGGCTCTCCAAGCTTCTTGTGCTCTCCGGCGTTGCGCACAACCGCCGGGTCCCACTGCAATTTTTTCCAGTCGACGACGCACTGTCCTGTGGCGGCACTGCCTTCTCGGTAGTGTTTGTTAGCATGCAAATCTTTCATGCCACCGAGGTTAGGAGGGAAGAAGAGCGGACCAATTGGGCTCTCGTAAAATGCCACCCAAGAGACTACTGAATTCAGATCTGCTGAGAATTTGCCAAGTGTGATCATGGCTATATTTCCGCCATTTGACCAACCGACTAAGCCGACATTTGAAGTTGCCGCTTTGACCGGCAATAAGTCGTTGATAAAGCGCCCTTTGGTGTCAGCAATTTTGCCTGCAGCGAAGAGCAAGACATCCTTCAATGCTGTTTGCGATTCAGCTCCTCGATAGTCATAAATGCCACCTGAGCGGAATTTCGCTTTGCCACCACCAGGAAAAGCCATGCGCACTTCCACAAATCCAACTTGCGCAGCGTGCATTGTGAACGTCAATCCGTCAGCGCCGGCGCCACCAGGGGCGATGACTGCAATCGGTGCACCATCTTTGTAGCGTGGTTTTTCTGGATAAATCATGTTGACTGCGATCCCTTCACCAGGCGCAGACTGTGAGGGAATGTAGGTGCTGACTGACTCTTCCGGAATGAGCACGGGCGTCTTCAATGTGGCTTCAGGAAAGTCTCCCAGCGCCATCGAGGGCGGACCTGTCGATGCCATCACAGTTGAAAGCACTGCGACTATTCCCAGAATGTATATGACAGATTTTTTGAGCATGTTCCTACGGGATTAGAGATTGAAGTTTGGAGAAATCTGCGATGAGTTTGTAGTGAACATCAAGTTTGCGCAGTAAAGCGTGCCTGTTGTTGCGGATCTTCTCGTCTTTATCATTCACCATAACACCGTCAAAAAAAGCGTGCACAGGTTTTGAGAATTTGCTCAATTCATTTTCCAATAAAGCGTAGTCCTGCTCAGTGTGGAATGTTTTATGTTCCTTCATTCGCGGCTTCATGAAATTTTCGTCGAATGAATTATAAGCGCCGATCAAATTCTTCTCTGCATCGAGTGAGAGCAAAGCGCTGTCGAAGTCAGCGTGGAACTCTTCGTCACCCAGTATCTTGCGCACTCGCAGACCGGCTCTGGCTGTGTCCATACCTTCTTCTGTTTTGAGCAGAGCCTCGGTCGCGCGGCAGCGAACCACAACGTTTGGCAAATTCCAGAATGGATCGCGTGCACTTAGCACTGCTTCCACAACTTCTCTGCCAAATCCTAAATCGAGCAGTTTGCCGCGCAATCTCTGCAGAAGAAATTCTGACAGCTCGGTTGTGATTTTTTCAGCGTCAAAGCCACGCTTTGAACTCTTCAAAGTGGTGTGGTTTTCGAACCACGTCACTTGAGACTTGATCAAAGTACTGAGATTGACCGGAATTTCTTTCAGCCCATCAACCAGAACATCGATCACACCTTGTGCCTGTCGACGTAGTGCGAACGGGTCGCTTGAGCCGCTCGGGCGCTTGCCTAACGCGAACAGACCGACTAGATTGTCTACCTTGTCGAGCACCGATGCTAATTGCCCAACTGTATCTGCTGGAATTGAATCATCAGTCGAACGAGGCGCATAGTGCGAAGCGATTGCATGCACCACCTCTGGTGGCTGACCTTCTTGTTCTGCGTACCACGCTCCGACATAACCTTGCAGCTCGGGTAGTTCGCGAACTAAGTTGGTGACCAGGTCGAGCTTGCACAGGGTGAGAGCCTTGAACAACGGCTCTGCGTGCTTCGGCTCGAGGTGAGTATCTTTGACCAACAAATTCGCCAGTTCACCGAGACGTTCAATTTTTGACATGTAACTACCGAGACCTTCCTGGAAGGTAAGGCTTGACAACGCAGTGCCATGGTCTGACAATTTCGTTTTTTGGTCGTCGAAGTAGAAGAATCTTCCATCAGCCAGACGTGCCTTCAAGACGCGCTCGTTGCCTTGCTTTATCTCGGCTTGAGCGTCGTCCAGGTCGTTGTTCGCGATAGTGATGAAGTGTGGCAATAGAGATTTTTTGAGTACGGAATCTTTATTTCCATTCGATTCGGCCTGAAGTTTTTCGACCGGGAAGTATCGCTGGTGGTGCACCATGATTGTCTCGATCAAAGTGTCAGGCAAATCCAAATATTCTTTGGCAAAATCGCCCATGACTGCGCGCGGCCATTCAGTAATGTGCACTACTTCTTCAAGCAATGAACCACTCAATTGCTTCGCTTTACCGTTCACCTTTTGAGCCAATTCTTTTACTTGTTGTTCGATCACAGCCTGACGCGCCGCTGGTTCGACCAACACTTTTTTCTCTTTCAACTTCGCGACATATTCTGACGGTTCTTTGATCTCGACGCTTCCTGGAGAAAGAATTCTGTGCCCCATAGAATGTCGTCCGGCAGTCAGTTTTTCCAATTGAAATTCAACAACTTTGTCGTCTAACAACGAAACGATCCAGCGAATTGGTCTGGAGAATTTAGTTTCGTATGCTCCCCATCGCATCAAGCGTTCGCCCGAGAGTTGAGTAATCAATTTCGGAACGATTTCAGTCAAAACCTCCGGAGTGGCTTTGCCTTCGGTTGTTACGTTAGCGATGACGTACGTGACGCCGCCAATGTCTTCTCTTTCAAGTTGATCGACGGATAAATTATTCTTCTTTGCAAAGCCAGAACCCGCTTGGGTCGGCGTTCCATTACCGTCGAAACACTTGTCTGCTGGCGGGCCCTTCACCTTGGTGGTAGTCGTTTCTTGTTTGGCGGCAATGTCATTGACAATAATCGTCAATCGGCGAGGCGTGCTCATCGTTTTCATTGATTTGAACGAAAGATTCTTGCTCTTCAAACCGTCCGTCATCAATTGTTCGAGCCGAGCTTCAGCTTCTGGAATAAATCCGGCGGGCAGCTCTTCAGTTCCGATTTCGAGTAGATAGTTAGGCATTGCAACGGTAATCCAGAGACGATAGGACCCTCAATTATACGAGGAGCCGCTCAATTCAGGCTGTTTGAAGTAATTTCTTTACAGCAGTCGTCAAGAGAATCTGTGAGTATACTTATTTGAGGTTCTGAATACCTCCGGGTTTCAACCATACGGGCAGGACGGTCATGTCAGTAGCACTGTGAGGACGCGCAAGTGCAGATCAACAAAAACCCGAAACTTATGATGTGCTGCTGGTAGTTGCCATGGTGGGCGGAATGTTATTCAGTATCATCTGGCCGATCTTCTGGCCGACGATTCAGACCCGCCTTGTGCTCGGCAATTCGGATCCGCCCTCCAACGCGAGCGACGCTGAGAAAAACGAGTACTACAAACGCACTTTGCAGAAGGCTATAGACAATAAGCTCAGTAATGAAACGATTGTGCGAGATTTGGAAATTCAGTGAATATGTTGTCGTAAAACCCTAAGTTCAACACGTATCATGCTAGTCTGGTGTAAAGTTTGTCACCAGATGCGCCACCAATTTTATTGGCTGCGGTGCTTGCGAAATCTGCCCATTCAGTATCAGATCCATGCCATCGAGGTTGCAGGTAGTAGACTTTCTGGAAGTAAAACTCATTGCAGTCTGGAAATCTTTTCACTACTTCGTTGAAACTAGGGCGGCCGGCGCAACTTTTGAGTCTGGATACGCATCTCCGCATCTTTTAGAGATTGCGGATCGCCGTGGCTGACGTTCCATCCCAGCGTTGACGTTCCGACAACGCCGGTAATTTCGTTTGTAGACGCTAAGCTGGACGGGTTGCAGAGCAGGCTCAAGGCAAGGCTCAGGTTTATTGCGTATGCAAAATGCCTTTTCAATTGCGTTCCTTTGAATTAACGGCGGCTGGCACTACAATACTATGGCACTATCCTACGAGGCTGCGTCTCATGCCACTGGCAACCCTAGAAACCCCGAAAGGTCCAATCAAACTGCATGTCTGCAAAGATGGCACATTTGAAAACACTGAGTGGATCGAACTTTACGAGGAAGCATTTCCGCCTTCGCAGCGACAGAATCTTGAAGAAGTGCAAAAACAGCTGCAAGAAGGCGTCATGGAATTGGATGAAACGCGCGATTCGAAAGAAGAAATCCTTTGCATGACGTTGACCGAAGTTTTTGGTGGTGACGACGCTAGCGAACCTAATCTGCTGCTCGCTTGTTACACTGCCGTGTCGCATCAGATGCGTGGGCTCGGAATTGGCTCTATTCATCGTCGAAAACTAGGCGAGTTGCTCAGTTTAGAGTATCCAGACTATTTGGGAATATTCAGTGAGATCGAATCGACGAAAGAAAAAGGCATTGATCCAAAAGACATGTTAGTGCGCACCAAACGCAAATCATTTTTTATGAAGTTGGGTTTGATTCCCATAGAGATCGATTATCTGTTTCCGAGTTATAACAAGGGCGAACCACCCTTAGAAGGTGAGTTGCTCTGGGTTCCGTTCGGACCTCCGGAAATTCAACGTTCGTCACTCGAGAAGGTTTTGCGACGAATTTACATCGAAGGTTATCGACTTGAGCATAACGATCCGTTGATCGAGCAAGTTCTAAAAACAATTCGGCTAAAATCACCAGCATCATCCCTGGTGGCACTCGGTTAAAGCGATCTGCTTGTGAGGTTGAAATTTGCCGGTCAGAGAATTGCACGTAAAGGGCTATCGCTCAGTTAGAGATCTTCGGCTCAAACTAAAGCGCATCAACGTTCTCGTCGGACCCAACGGATGCGGTAAGAGCAATCTATATCGTTCGATGATGCTGCTCTCTGCTGCAGCAACTGGACGGTTCGCTTCGATTCTAGCGAACGAAGGTGGTATGGCTTCAGTGCTCTGGGCCGGGAGAAATCAAAAGAACGAAAAACCTCGATTGCTTCTGGAAATCACAATCAAAGGGCTCAGTTATTCACTCGAATGCGGACGCGTTCCAATAAGTGAACGCCCCGAGCAACTGGCTTGTTTCGCCAACGATCCGGACATCAAAGTTGAAGAAGTTAAGCAGGTCAAAAAAGGCAAGCCACCTGTCAGTTTGGTGAAAAGAGTAAAAGGCGGCATCTCTGCTCGCAACATGGATGGTCGTTTGATTCACTATCCCATGGCGGTGCAGGGGAATGAATCTGTTCTGTCTGGGCTTCGAGATCCCCAAAAATTTCCTGAGCTGTCGGCGCTGCGAGAAGAATTTTTGAGTTGGCGCTTTTATCATCATTTTCGCACCGATATCGCTTCCCCTTTGCGACAGCCGCAAGTAGGCGTGATGACACCAGTGTTGTCTAATGATGGACTGGACGTCGCAGCCGCATTGGCAACGATACGCGCTGTGGGTGACGCTCAAGCTCTGGATGAAGCTATCGATGATGCATTCCCGAATTCTAAGTTGCACATTAGCTCCAATGCTGGCGAATTTTCATTGATGCTTCAAATGCCGGGATTCTACAGATCTTTTGACGGACTCGAAATTTCTGACGGAACACTTCAGTATCTTTGTTTGGTGGCAGCATTGTTGTCACCGCGACCACCTTTATTACTCGCGCTCAATGAACCTGAAACCAGTATTCATCCTGATTTGAGCGAGGCGCTGGCGAAACTTATCGTGCACGCTTCACAGCGATCTCAAATCTGGATTACTACTCACAGTTATGAGCTGGCGAAATATATCGCGATCCATGGTGGCAACGAAGCAATCGAGTTAGAAAAGAGGCGCGGTGCAACGTGCGTGCGTGGTGAAGGCTTGATAGAAAGAGATGACGATGAGAAGGAAGACGAGAAGGAGCAAGGTGAGTTTCTCAATATTGATGAACCAGAAGAGGATGATGAGCCGGAATCGGTTCTAACAGATGGTGATGACGACGATGAAGAAGACGATGACTATTAAGGTGCGGTGTCAATTTGGCTCTTATCGACTTTAAAGTTTCAGGATATCGATCAATCAAAGATCTATGGCTCAAGCTCAAGCCTGTCAACGTGATTGTGGGTCCAAACGGGTGCGGCAAGAGCAATCTGTACCGGTCGATGTATCTTCTGCATTGCGTCGCGCGCGGCAACTTAGCTCAAGCGATCGCGGAAGAAGGTGGAATGGAATCGGTAATGTGGGCCGGTAAAAGAGGCAAGTACGATAAAGCAGCTCTGACTCTGTCTTTCCGGTCCGACAAGTTTGAGTATACGATGGAGTGCGCTCCGGCAGGAGAAGTTGCCCGCCCTCGTCCATTTGCAAGTGATCCAGAGATAAAAAGGGAAGACATCTTCCTGATCAAAGATGGTCACAAACACACACTGATTAAACGGCGGCGAGGCTTTATCGAAGCAAAGAGTGCGGAAGGAAAGAAGATCGAATACACCTTGAAGGTGATGGATAACGAATCAGTTTTGTCTGCACTTCGCGATCCTTTCAAATTCCCTGAGCTTTTCGCATTGCGTGAAGAGATGTTGGGTTGGCGTTTTTATCATCACTTTCGCACCGACTCCGAATCGCCTCTGCGGAAATCTCAAATTGGTGTCTTAACTCCTGTACTTAGTCACGATGGACACGATATCGCTGCCGCATTTGAATCGATAAGAGCTGCTGGTGATGGGGGTGCGCTGAAGGAAGCACTTGAAGATGCTTTCCCAAGTTCCGATATTAGTGTCACCGCGGATGGTTCCAGGCGAGTTATGACTATGACGAGTAAGGATTTTGGTCGCCCGTTCGACGCACAAGAATTTTCCGACGGGACGTTGCAATATATTTGCCTGGTTACTGCGCTGCTCAGCCTGAGAGCGCCGACTCTTCTGGCTTTGAATGAGCCTGAAGCAAGCTTGCATCCGCAGTTGTTTGAGCCGTTGGCTCGGTTGATTCTTCGCGCTTCCAATGACACTCAGATATGGTTGACGACGCATTCAACTGAACTTGCTGATGCGATATTGGAGTTGGCTGGTTACGATTCCCTGGAACTTAAAAACGTGCAGGGCGAAACAAAATTGAAGGGTGTTGGGCTCGGCGGCTACAAGGAAAAAGACGACTTCGTAGTAGAGGACGATGACGATGACGACGAAGGTGATGATGACGACGAAGGTGATGATGACGACGGGGAAGGCGACTAGGACCGCTCAATTCCGCGCTCGATTGCAATTCCCAACGCCAGCGCGATAGCGGCAAGGGTCGTCGGTAAGGCTAACGCCGTTAATCCAACATTTTGTTCGCAAACTGCTCCTATCCCGCAGCCGAGCGCGAATCCAACGATGACCGGTAATGTTCTATTGGATCGCAAGCGAGCTTTGTCGACGTAAGTTTTTTCAGCGCCGAGAATGATTGTTCCAACGTCCACAGCAAATCTCGTCACGTTGCTCGTCATGATTGCTGTCGATGGAGCATTCTCAATCGCGATTTGTGCGAGAGCGTTCTGCACCGCCATAGCTGAGACTCCAAGCATTCCTGCGAGCACAGTAATTGGTGCATCTACGGGTGGATGTTGGCCCGCTAACGTGCAAATGCACAGAAAACCAGCGAGGCATGCAAATTGTAGAAATAACAATAAACAAAGAGGTCCAGTGTGTTTCAAAATCAGGCGACCAGCAAGTATTCTCGTCAAGCAAACTACAGCCGCGAAAACTGGAATCGATAAAATAGCCGATGTTTGAATGTCACCGGTGCCGGCCAGATGTGTGCAAAGAAGAACTAAATTGCCGGTGATGTGGGCCGTGAAGAGTCCGTTCAAACCCAGGAAACCGATTACATCGGTTGTACCAGCAATTACGCTGAGCAGAAAAAGCAGCACGCGCACTGAACCAAGATCAGCTGATGGTACTTCTCGATCTGTTGGCATCGGTTTAAACCTTATAGTCGTCTGCTAAACGGTATCAATAATCAGGCGGAAAGTCTCAACCGGAAACTAAGTGTCTCACGCGCCGGTCTCTGTATTGGATTGCTCGTTCGCAATGTTATTGTTAAGCTCCGCATCAGCTCAATCTGCGAGCGATTGTCAAGGAATCAAATTAAGCACAATTTTGTAAGTGCTTGAAGAGAAACAATTGAGGCAAAGCTGCTAGAGTGAGCAGTCACGGAGACGTTGATGAAGCAACTGGATGAATCGACGAAGCGCACCTCTAGTTCTAATGAATCCACCGGATTCGTGCAGGTGCGTGGTGCGCGCGAGAACAATTTGAAAAATGTCGACCTTGATATTCCGCGGGATGCACTGGTTGTGTTCACCGGTGTGTCTGGCTCGGGCAAGTCTTCACTGGCTTTTGGCACTCTCTATGCGGAAGCACAAAGGCGTTATCTTGAATCTGTTTCTCCTTATGCTCGCCGTTTGTTTCATCAAATGAGCGTTCCCGAAGTTCAATCAATAGATGGGTTGCCTCCAGCTGTGGCTCTACAACAACAGCGCGGCTCCCCGACGACTCGTTCTTCGGTTGGAAGTGTCACTACTTTGTCGAATCTACTTCGCATGTTGTACTCGCGTGCGGGCACTTATCCTGCTAACCAACCACATTTAGATGCAGAAGCGTTCTCTACCAACACGCCGTCTGGTGCTTGTCCTAAGTGCCATGGACTTGGTCGCATCTACGATGTTACCGAAGAATCGATGGTGCCTGATCCTAGCTTGACCATTCGGGAGCGTGCTATCGCAGCCTGGCCACCAGCCTGGCATGGTCAGAATCTGCGAGACATCCTCACGACACTCGGATACGACGTCGACGTCCCCTGGCGCGATTTGCCGAAAAAGGATCGCGATTGGATTCTCTTTACTGATGATCAGCCTAATGTGCCGGTCTACGCTGGCTTTGATCTTGCGGAAGTCAAACATGCGCTGAAGAAGAAAATGGAGCCGAGTTATCACGGAAATTTCTCGAGCGCCAAACGACACATCTTTTATAACTTTGCAAACACACAAAGTGCAATTCAGAAAAAGCGTGTCATGAAGTACATGATCAGCACCGAGTGTCCCGAGTGTGATGGGAAGCGCTTGCGCCGAGAGTCGCTCTCAGTCAAGTTCGCCGGGATGGACATCGCGGATATGTCCAAACTTCCGACGAAGAACTTCGTTTCGTTGCTCGTTCCCTATGCAAATGGCACCGCTCTTGCTTTGAAAAAGCTTGAGAAAGATTTTCCGGAAAAGGCGATCGTTTCGCAACGCATCGCAGAAGATTTAATCGCACGCATCAACGTTCTGCTTGAATTGGGACTCGGCTATCTTGCATTGGATAGAAGCACGCCGACGCTCTCGCCAGGCGAGTTGCAGCGTTTGCGACTGGCTACGCAAGTTAGATCGAACTTGTTTGGTGTCGTGTACGTTCTCGATGAACCCTCCGCCGGTTTGCATCCAGCAGATACCGAAGCGCTTCTTTCTGCGCTCGATCAATTGAAAGCTTCCGGCAACTCTCTCTTCGTTGTCGAGCATGATTTGGACGTGATTCGTCGCGCTGACTGGATTGTAGATGTCGGTCCAGCAGCAGGAGAACACGGTGGGCACATTCTCTACAGCGGACCCAGCGGCGGCCTTGCCGATGTCGAAGAGTCGCAGACGCGGAGATATTTGTTTGCAGCCAAACATGGATTGCGTGCAAAGAAACCACGTAAGCCCAAAGGTTGGCTAAAACTTCAAGGCATTACGCGAAACAATCTGGTTAAATTAAATGTTGAATTTCCGCTTGGAGCATTCACGACAGTCACTGGCGTATCTGGTTCAGGCAAGTCCAGTTTGGTTAGCCAGGCACTAGTAGAGCTAGTGTCCAAGGAGCTTGGACACAACACTCCCTCTGTTGAAGATGAAGGCGAAGAATTGGAACGCGCGGCGGTCGTTCCCACAGAAGGTAAGATCGCTAGTGGCATGAGTGGTGTCAAACGTCTGGTTGTTGTGGATCAAAAGTCGATTGGTCGAACTCCACGATCGAATCTTGCGACGTATACCGGGCTGTTCGACCACGTGCGGAAATTGTTTGCTGGCACCAAAGCTGCACGTGCGCGCAAGTACGATGCCGGGCGCTTCTCATTCAATGTGGCGAAAGGCCGTTGTGAACATTGCGAAGGCGAAGGCTTCGTCATGGTGGAACTTCTTTTCCTGCCCAGTGTCTACGCACCATGCCCTACCTGTCATGGTGCTCGTTACAATGCCAAGACTTTAGATATAAAATTCCGTGACAAAAACATTGCCGAGGTCTTGGCGATGACGGTTGATGCGGCATACGAATTCTTCGAAGAGGAGCCGTCGCTGCGTCGTTCCTTCCATGTATTGCGAGAAGTTGGTCTCGGTTATTTGAGATTAGGACAACCGGCAACTGAACTTTCCGGCGGCGAAGCTCAGCGCATCAAACTAGCAACAGAACTGCAACGAGTGCATCGTGGTGACACTCTTTACGTACTGGATGAACCCACAACGGGACTGCATCCTTCAGACGTTGAACGCCTGATGACGCAGCTTGATGGTTTGGTCGAATCGGGAAACTCAGTGATAGTGGTCGAGCATGAAATGCGTGTGGTCGGTGGCAGTGATTGGGTGATCGACATCGGACCGGGCGCAGGCGATGAAGGCGGTCACGTTGTCGCGACTGGTTCTCCGATTGAGGTCTCGAAGGTTTCGGGAAGCCGAACCGCAATGTACTTGCATCGCTTCTTGCAGGAATCCTGAACCTACATGCTTGAATCCTGAGTTTAGCGCCGGGAATTTTCGAGTCGAAACTCCAATATCCTCGAATGCTAACGCTCAGGATTCTTCAGCGCGTCAACTTTTATAATTCGTTTGCTAACGTTTGAGCCTCTGTTGACGTTCTATATCAAGCATGGCGGTGGACGGTTTGCATCCTCCAATTTCAATGTCGAGGGCAAGACCACCGCTGTAAAAACTCTTTCTCGGTTGTTGTGTTGATTGCCCGGTTAAATTTCGGAACAGATCCGTGGGATCTTTGATTGCGGTGGACGCAAGGTAGCTTGGATCGGTCATGACCAGACCGGTGCCGAGTCTGCCTCTGCCCAGCTTGGCGGCTAGTTGTTCTCCGCCGCCGTACTCTTGCAGTTCGCACCAGTTTAGTGGATACCCTGAAAGTGGCTGTCCTCCGTGTTTGCCACCGTTAATAGTGCCAAGGCGTTTTACGTTATTTCTAAAAATTACGATCGGTTGTTTGTCTCCTTGTATATGAGTGTCGGCGAGTGTCGATACCTGGGCGTCGCTTGTAACGCCGACTGGGAATGGGTCTCTGTCTATTACGCGACGAGAGATGCTGCCATCTTGCGTAAATTCGTAAGCGTAGACTTCATTTGGACCAGTTTTGAATTGATCGTTCAGCATCGCTAAGACTGAATCGATTCGTGGGCGAAGATGTCCGCTTCTTAACCAGTAGTACAAATTTTCCGAAAATTCATGCGCGGTTGTATTTTCGTAAGTATTGTCCAGCCGCCGCTTCTTTGCTTGCAAATCTACTTGATAGTCACCACCAGCAACCTCCCAGCGAAGTAACTGGCGGTCTCTGAAGTTACCATCGTTGATGAAATCGCCCCACGATGTTAGACCGGCAACAGGTCCACTGGTGAAACGTAGGGTCATGACTCCGCCAGGACCGACATCTGGCAAGGAATAAGGTTGACTGCAAGTCGCAACGGGCATTTTGGAAAGAATTTTCCCTGCATATGGCGTCTCTGCCCTGTCAATATTGAGCACGCATTCAACTTTGACTATCGAACACACGTGATCTTTATCCATTGGATGGAAATTTCTGGACTGAACAATGGTCGAGGCCTCGCCCAAGCCCGCAAAGGTAAATGGTTTACCAACGGCAGGTAACTTGATAAATGGTTTCACGAAACCCTGCTGCGCATCTTCTGGCTTCACTTCAGCGATTCGCTCAGGTTGTGGCACAGGCACCGTCGTTCTGCCACCCTCACTGATCCAACCGCTAGTCAATTTCACTGATACCAGTTCAACATTGGAAGGCAGCGATGCTTTTAGATATTTTGTGACATCTTTAAGTGGCTCGACCTTTGCTCCCTGGATGTCGGTAAATTCTTGATTCCCTTTGCCTGTTAGTGACTGACTAAGCGTAACGTTCAGCCTGTCAATCGTATGTTGCAAACCGTCGCGGTCCGACTCTACCAGTGATGCCATTGTGGGATTTCCCAATTCGTGAGCGAGAATCGTGTTTTGTCGAATTGTCCCGATCAGCGTATTGATGCCAGTAACGGGGAGTGGCTCCCCGTCTGGCGCGACGGTCGCCTTTCCTATTGGCGCATAATTGCTCAGAGACACATAACCAAAGTTAGGGTCGTTAATAACGATTCGCGATAGGTCGTTGGCGGCCAGGAGTCCTGCAGCTTCGACGATGTTTTGGACGCGAGTTTTATCAACGGTGTACATTCCAAATTGAGTCGCAATGATGATCATCGGAACGATGATCAGACAGCAGCACGCCACGATGATGACGAAGGCGCCGCCGGTGTTATTGCGATGTTTGGATTGCCTAAGTTTGGTTACGTGATTGAGCATTTTCTCTCCGAGCAATTTGATTTGCGTTTAGTTCTGCGCCGTGTTTTCGAGTTTAGTCACCTCCTTTAGGCGGCTAGTCGTCGTCGTTTTGAGAAAAACGATCGTGGCGGTGTGGAACCTCGCCTCCTCGTGGCGGATTCGGTGTCACATGCGGTGGTGGTGTCGGACGGGTTTGGTGGTGGTGTGGAAGCCTCGATGGTGGCGGCGGCGGCGGCGGCGGCGGCGGCGGCGGCGGCGGCGGCGG
>JAFEAT010000025.1 GCA_018266255.1 Cyanobacteria bacterium SZAS-4
TTGACAGATCACACACTATCTAAAAAACGTTATCGGTCGGTGGAGTAGCGCAAATGACTTTAAATCCATGGAAATTGACGGGATACAGACCTGGTCTAAACGTCATCTGCAAGATCGTGAAAGATGAACCTGGGGGATACTCAGTCATAATTCCGAAAGACTCCCTTCCTGGCTTTCTGCCCACACTAGCGAAATTGCGAACCGGTGACGAAATTTCTGCTCAGTTCGTTTGCGTTCATAACAACCGGGTTCTGCTATCGAGTCGTTTTTCTCGACCTTCTGATCCAGAGCTACAAGGTTCCCCGGTGCCTAAACGTCCATTGCCTGTTACTGGTGAAAACGCCGTGGCACTGCCGCTTCCTAAGCCAGAAGAGAAAAATGAAAATGAATCATAACCTCGATCATGGGATGGAGAAGCATGAGGCCTTGACGAGAAAGCGTTCATGGGCAAGTCCGCGTATACGAAGCTTTGGTGTGCCTTTGGTAGGAGCATCTTTCGGCTTATTTATTCTGGGATGGGTAGCCAGGCAGAGTTGCTCGGAATGTACAAAACGCTTCTGGAAGGGTGGCCTCCATACGTCGTTGTTTCCGCTGTGCTCGCTGTTGCAAATGCTTTGGCTTACGACACATTTTCGGCTCGAAAAAATGCGACATTAGTAGAGTTACTTGACCCGCTCGCATGTGCATGGTTTGATCGACGTGCACCACTTCGCACCTGTAGGTCCTCGTGGAAAAATTGCCACGTAAATTTATCTATAAACGTGCGACGGATCTGATCGCGCCAACGATCGATTTGGAATCCGTCATTGAATTCAATGTCGAAGATCACGAGCATAAGCACGACCACAAGTGGATCATGGCTGATCTGGAAGGCAGCATGAGAACTGGCTGCATCAAAGCTGCCAATCAAAGCAAAAAATCCAGATCGGCAATGCTTGTTTATCGCGGTCAGGTTGTCGGTTGTATGTATTCATCCAACGTGCTTCCCGATACTCGACCCACTGAAGAATCATTGCAAAGCACTTTTGCTGATTTGGCGGTGCCGAACACAGCTGTGATGATGTACGACTTACCAGAAAACATCACTCTCGCAATTTCAGCTTTGTTTCGTGGTTATCCGGTTCAGCGAAGCGACAATTACGACGCAGTTGCCTATTTCAATTACATCTATGAGTGGTTTGACAGTCAAAAGAGCACTGCTTGCATCATTATCACAGCACCGTCCGATTCTTCAACCTGCCTTGCTTATGTATATAAAGGACAATTTTGTGGTGCCTTCTGTGTTGAAGATCAGCAGTTTAAAACAGACAAAGATTTTGTCCACGAACTTCTGCGAAGAGATCCAGCAGCACACATCGAAGCGACAGCCCTTCCTCGTGAATAGTCTTTTCGACCCGCGATTAAACGTGTTTGTCATTAGAATCCATCAGATTCAACATGTCGGTCTGAAAAGAAATATTCGTGCGTTCGTTTATTCATCAGCATGTATTTCTCATCGGCTGATGGATACCTACTTTTCTTCCATTCTATTCCTGACAAATTCTCAATATCAGACAGGGCATCGATTTCAGGGGTATAGATTTTGAAAAAACTGGCTTTCCATTTTAAATCTTCTGGTGAAAGAGGCGTGTACTTGTCTTGATCCTTGAGAACAATTGGATCGGTAGATTCGAAGTATACCCAGTGGTCGCGTATTCCCAAGAAATCTGTGACGTTGCCACCAGAGCCTTTCATATTTTTCATCGAGTTCTGATTCGTCACAAAATTGTCTTTGATGACTTGCGGCGCGTTGAGAGGACCTCCCATCGCACAGGCGGTCACCAGTATGATAATGAGTCCAAGTATCATCGATGAAATAAGACTCTTATAAGTGAGCGTTTTAGTGCGAGTCTCATCAGCACTCGCTTTGGTGTCATCTGTTACAGTCTTCGCGCTTGCAACATTGTCGATGGAATGTTCGCCCGCAGCTTCTGCGTTTTTTGTCTCGACGGTTTTAATCCCGTTGGTTTTAGTCTCGTTTTTGAGCTGCTGCTCGACACCGTTTTTGGTGCCCTCAAGATTCTCTTGCATCGTGAAATTCTCGACATGGTAGTACGATTCAATCACGAGCGGGCGTTTTCAACAATGCCGTATGCCAAAATCAGTACGTCAGCGCCTTCTGGAACACGCTGTAGACAAAAGAATCGCTTATCACGAAGTGAATTTCTTTCAAACGTTCATCAGCCCGGCAAAATTCTTCAATTGCGTGAATGGCAACGATGGCAGATTTTTCAACGGGATATCGAGCATGGTCTCCGATTCCCAGAGGAGTCAGCGCTACTACCTTCATGGCATGGTCCGCAGCCGTTCTGAGTGCATTCGTGTAGGTGCTGCCTAGATTTTCTTCCTCAAGGGCACCGCCGCCTTGCCAGTTTGGTCCCACAGCGTGAATGACATATTTGACTTTCAGCAGTCCACCATCTGTGACGCAATTTTTCGTCACTTGAATCGGTCCTTCGTGGTCTATGACCTTTTTGCACTCAGTTACTAGTGGTGCTCCCGCTGCCGCGAAGATTGCTTTGTTCGGACCTCGAACCGGTGTCAAATTTGCACATGCATCGTTAATAATGGCATCAGCTGTGGATTTTGTGATGTCACCCAAAGTTAGAGCGATGGTTGTGGAATAGACTAATTTCTGCGGCATGTCTTACCCTTCCCCCATATGGCATCAACTTTAATCTGCCCGCAAAAGGATTCAAAGAATCACTTTTTTCATCGCCTAAAGTTATCACGAGAACATGATCAGGCGAAGGAAAATTGACTGCGTTTTTTCTTCAGTTTTTTGCTAGTTCAGTTTGATGTGGGCAGAAGATCTGGATGCCCAGTTTTCGTCAAATATTCTGAAAAGAGCCTCTTCAAATCAAGCCCGTCCAGGTTATCCATATCCGCGTAGGGAGCGCTTCGCTGCATTGTCAAAGACTGCTTTTGCATTTGGATTGCCGCGCCGTCGTTGTCAAAATTTCTAACCGAAGCACTGAGTTGCACAAGCCCGTCGTCTAGCGGAGTGTATGTGCCGATTTGTTGCACTTGATTCGATGCAACTATCTGCTGGCTCTTGTCACTTACCGTGATTTGATTTGAAAGCACTTTCACGATAACCGCAGATGGATCAGTCGCGATTACTTCTTCTTTCATTGCCCGCACGTATGCGGTTCCATTAGCCAATCCAACTTTGCGCATGTGTGGAATTTGAATGAACTCCCAAATCCTTCCAGTCTTGTCACGCTGATGTCCGTGAACTGCGGTTCCAACTTCTTTTACCACCACATGTGGTGACATACTGGCGCCCGTTTTGCAATCTTGCACAAAATCGATCAGCTTCGTTTCTGAGTGCCAGCTTCCAGCTAGCCAATTTGGAATGGGAAACCAATTATTGTCAGGTGTTTCCGCTTGCAGTCTTGTCGTGTCGAACTGGTTTCCAACTTGATATTGCTCTGGTACTCGGGGCAAAGTCTCATCGTGATTGATTTCGGCTTGTAAAGGAGTTCTGGGCCGCTGGGCATTCTGAGCACCCGCCGCTGTCACAGAGACCAGTAACCAGCATCCTAGAATCTTGACGACTGTTGGAAAGTGCCCGGGGCGCGGCATCCATCTTTTTGTTACCACTGTCTGTGCCTCATGCTGGAAGGAACACGGGGGTCTTGTAGGTACCTACCCCAGACCGAGTAATTTTAGGACTTCGTATTTGCTGTAACCATTTTGTGGTAAGAAATAGTTGTGGTATCAGGGGTTGGACTTAGTATGAGAAGTTTTTCAAAAGAAATTGCGGCGGTGCCGCTCTGTATGCTGCAATCGATGTTGCTGAGCGTCCTCTGCGCCGCGCCTGCCTTCGCTCAAAAGGGGCAACGCCCGCTTTGGCTGCAGATCTACAATATGATTCCGCACGATGCTTGGATATTTGTTGCCGTTTTCGGTATCGTCGGGGTTGTTTGGGCGCTTTTCTTTAGGCGCATGAAGGACTGCAAATGCAAGTGCGGAGTCCGTTGCACATGCAACTGCAACTGCTCGGCATCCTGCTCTTGCCAAATCAAACTGCTCAAACTGCAACGCTAACGCAGTCCTATCACCCGCTGTCACATCAATTTTTAGGTCGAACCTGGTTTAGCGACTCCGAAACAAATGCTCCTTAAAATCCGGGAGTGTTGAAAAGCGTTGGCTATCCTTCGGTCAATTAAAGCATTGAATCCCAAGCCGTTGGGATGTTTTGCTGCGGGTGTGTATGTCGCGAACGTCCGGTCTCGAAAATTTTCGCATGCCGAGTTTCTCGGAAATCTCGTCTGCGCTGTCTAACAGCGTTCAAGATTTGATGCCGAGAAACTTTTCAAAAGCTGAGAAAGAACTGCCGAAGTACATGAATTTCTCTCCAACGATTTATGGCGATGGTTGGAAGAACACCTTACCGGCTGCGTCTTTAGAGCAAATAAAATCGAGCATCGATGGTGCATCTGGAATCGTTTTCAGCAGCCCCGCTGATAATGCTACGAATAAAATGGAACCTGACTATTATCTTGGCAAAGACGGAAAGTTGAGGGCGAATCCCAACAAGATAACGCCAAATGACGACGGCAGCATCAACATCGAATTACAAACAAAGAATAAGAACGAGTCTGACGCCATCAAATATTCCGATCAGATGCAGAAAGCTGCAATCAAAGATTTGATCTGCTACTTCAGGCAAAGCAATCCCAACGGTCGAATACCGCAGCATTGGTTAGACATGCTGAGCAGAGAGCCAGACCTTCCTCCCGCTCCTGCTCCGATTAGTGTTGCTCGTCCAGATGCTACACCTGAACCGACGCAGTCGACCAGTGAAACTCCTCGTTCTCAGACGCCACAGTCCGAGCGTACAAGCGGAGGAAGTGGCGGTGGCGGCGGTTTCGGTGGCGGTGGCGGCTTTGGTAGTGGTGCCGGAGGAGGAGGAGGCGGCGGCGGGCGAGGCGGTGGTGATGCCGGTTTCACTCGCTCAAGCGACTCATCGTCCGGACCTGATGTCAACTTGAATACTTCAGTGCCGAAAGCAATGCAGATAATGGATTACTTCGTCGAGAAGGGACTGACTCCGCAACAAGCAGCAGGTATAACAGGAAACTTGCAACGTGAATCGCGTCTAGATCCCGGTATCACCGAGGGGGGTGGCGGTGGTGGCTATGGCTTGGCTCAGTGGACAGGCGAAAGACGGCAGGAATTGGCAAGTTTTGCCGCTAGTGAAGGTAAACCAGTTTCCGATTTGAAGGTACAACTGGATTTCTTGTGGAAAGAAATGAATTCTTCTGAAAGTGGCGCACTGCAGGCATTCAAGGCTGATCCGAATATGAGTGCGGCCGAAGCAGCCAAAGTATTTTGTGAGAAATTTGAAAGACCGGGGGTGGTGGCAATGAACGATCGCACGAGTGGCGCAGAACAATTCTTTGCTGCATACAAAAATGGAGGAGACCTGGGCGCAACTTCGGTCAGCGCACCGGCACCAACAGATTTCAACGCGAATTTAGTTGCCGCCGTTAAGCAGCAAGACGCTGCCATGTCTGGAACGGGCAAGTGCGCAACAGCAGTTCAACGAGCACTTGCAGCGTGCGGCTTGCCGGAATTTGTTGGTAAAGGGAATGGTGGCGAAATGGATAAGCCGCTCTTGGAGAGCGGCAAATTCACTGAGGTTTCCTTCAAAGACGCGAAGCCCGGTGACATTATAGTTCGACCGCCAAGTGCGAATCCGAATGACACTAGCGTCTACGGTGACGTTTCAGTGATTACTGCAAGAAACGGCGATAATATCACCCAAACGAACGATGCAACTTACCAATTCAAAAAGGATAATCCGCGCTACGACGGTAAAGCAACCTTCTTGAGATACACCGGCTAAAAGCTCCCAAGCTACACTCCTGCCCCGTCTGTCTATGAGAGTCTGTCCGGTGGGTATATCGTCGGTAGGATTCAGGGGCGACCGGTGCGAGACGATCACGATTTCGGCAAATTAGGCAGCGCGAACGATACCAGGCTGAGCGAGCGGGCGGCGTCCTCCCTGGAAGGCGAGTCTTTCAGAGCAGGCGATCTTGTAGCTGAAGGGCACTATCGCATAGTCAAATTTTTAGGACGCGGAGCCATAGGGTCAGTGTTTTGCGTTGAAAGCGTCAGTTCCAAGGGACTTTTTGCTCTCAAGACTCTGAATGCAACTGTCTCTGCAGAGACCACCTGGAGACGGTTTCAGAAGGAGATCGACGCTGCCAGCAGACTCGATCATCCTAACCTCGTAAAGGCGGTCGACTTTGGCTTGCTCGAAGACGAACGACCGTTCATGGTGATGGAATTTGTCGAAGGCATTACTTTGGCTGATGCAATACGATCGAGAGGCAGATTGTCGGCTGATGAAGTGCTCAGTATTTTCGTTCCGCTCACCGATGCATTAGCCTATGCGCACCGAGAAAAAGTGGTGCACCGCGATATCAAACCGAGCAATATCATGCTGCAAAGCAAGGATGGCGCGATCATACCAAAATTGGTAGATTTCGGCATAGCAAGAATTGCGTCTGAGTCGGGCAGCACACTCACTCAGGCCGCGGATGTTTTCGGAACACCTCTATACATGAGTCCTGAACAATGTGTTAGTGCGATCGTCGATCGTCGCAGCGACATTTATTCGCTGGGCTGTGTGTTGTTTGAGGCACTAACTGGCGCGCCGCCATTTTCAGGTGATAATCCACTCTCAACGATGATGCAACACAGATCAGACAAAGTGCCAACATTGTCTGAAGCCTCGCTAGGTGTCGAATTCTCTCGGAAATGGGAAAGTTTAGTCGCGAAAATGTTGGTCAAAGATCCTGCGCATAGAATTCAGAGTTGCGAAGAAGTATTGTCCCGCCTGAAACAAATTCAAAGTGGAAGTGTTGAAGAGTCGCATTCTGTACTACCGAAGATAAGCTCAGGTGAAGACGGAGCCAAGGGGCAAGGTAAGCTTGTGCTTTTGGCTTCAATAATTTGCATTGCTTTGATTGCGCTCACTACCACTTTTTTTATGGTGTCGAATTCCACAACCAAAGTTACGCCGTCGCCGGTCTCTGTGAATACTCCAACAACAGGGAAAGATGAGGCTTTTGCGCCAGCATTTGGAGTAAAGTTCGACAAAAGTTTTCACACCATCGTTGAGCATGGAATTCGACACCTCTACTTCCCTTCAGATCAATATTTCGGAATTCTGATGTGGTGGGACAAAGGCAAACTGCAACTTTTAAACGCGAAAAAGCCACAAGCGTTTCCGGTGACAACAAAATTGATTCTAGACGTGGGTGAATATTTGATCTACGAAGATTCGATGCCGCTCGCTGGCTTTAAAGATGGCGACCTGAGTGGCGTTCGCATTAAGGAAGAGAAGTATGCCGACAGAATAAGTGGCAACATAATCGATACCAACTCTCACTTGATTTCGACGATTGCTTCGTTATCGTCTCTGAGTTTGCTGGATCTTGATAAAGTCAAACTCGATCCTTCCGCTTACAGATTTTTGAATCAGATGACGCAGCTTCGTTGGTTACGGATGAATGAGTGTGCCTTCAACGGCGAGCTTGCAAAAATGAGCTTCATTCCAAATCTTCGATTGCTAAACTTTCTTTCGCAAAAAAACGTCAAACCGGTGTTGGCACGCCTGAGTCCAACAAATCTGCATTCATTGTTTCTAGACAATTGCGAAGTAAGCGAGGCTGACTTGCCCTACATTGGAAAGTTGCATGGTCTCAAAGCTTTGGCTCTACGTGCGATTCAAAATCACAACTTCATCATGAAGTTTCTCAGTCAAGCGAAGTCACTGCATCACCTGGAAAAGCTTTCTTTTTGCCTGGGGAATGTCGAACCAGGTCAATCTAAAGAGCTTATTTCAGCCCTGCAGAAGCTGAGTTTCAAGACACTCGTGATCATGGACGAAAATTCCGACGGCTCGATTCCAGAAGAGTTTAAAGCGGAACTCGTGAAAGGATTGAAAGGACGAGAAGTTATTTTTGTTAGTGAAGGCAATCCACTTCCTAGCAGCTGGTTCAGCTACAGAGAAGTGGATCCCGGTACTCTCGGTATTTGGTAGCCACTCGGTATTTGGTGGCAGCCACTCTTATTTGGCGTTTGCTAGTGAAGCAGATTCAATCAACGAGACCAGCTCGGACGGTGGAATTGCTCCAGACGCAACGATTTCGCCGTTCACGATAAACGTCGGCACTGCGCTAATGCCCATGGCGCGGCCATCTTGTTCTTCTTTGCGAACTTCGGCAACGCCCTCTGTGCTGGCTAAGAACTGTCGCGTTGCATCAGCATCCAGACCGGCTTCTTCAGCTGCCGAGATGAGGTTTTCGTTGTTGCTTAGATCTTGTCCATCGAAGAAATATCTGCGGAACAGCACTTCTGAAAGTTCGTGTTGTCTGCCATCTTTTTTTGCAAACCAAATTAGTCTGTGAGCATTGAATGTGTTGGGTACGCGTGTCATTTTAGCGAAGTCGAACTTCACTCCGTTTTCCGCGCCTGCCGACGAGAGTCTGTTTTGCATGCCTGAGAGGTCGGCTGTACCAAATTTTTTCAGCATGTATTCTTTCCGGTCAGTGCCTTCGCTCGGCATGTTCGGGTTGAGTTCGAATGGTTTCCATGTCGTAGTTATGTTCAGAGCCGTACCGATAGTCTTGAGTGCTTCGTCTAGTCTGGCTTTCCCAACGTAGCACCAGGGGCAAATCACATCTGAATAAATATCCAATTGGATACTTGCAGTTCTTTTTTCGCTCATTGTGAGCCTCCTGACTGTTTCCGACGAAGTTCATTCTATCCAACTAGATTGCAAATTGACGCTAAGGCGCTCAATTTTGTTCATATTTGATGGTAGCCGAATGTTTGTGCAATTTTTGTTTTTCGAATTGGTGCTAGCTGGTATCAAATATGGTGTCGTTTCTTGCTTGATTTTTCGGCAAAATTTTGAAGTGTGACAACTCAACGTATATAGGGCGGACATGCAGACGAACATTTTTTGTGTTTGAAGATCGAGTCGCTTTGCCGATTCCCGAGTATTATGGATGGCATGATTGATCCAACTGTTACGCAGATATCTCAGCCGGTCGTCGTCGAAGAGGGCGCGCAGCTGACCTCGAAAACGGAACCTGCAGCCAAACTCGCAGGCAAAGCGGCAGCTAAATCCGCAGCCAAGACCGAATCCAAGACCGAATCCAAGACCGAATCCAAGACCGAAACCAAAACCGGATTCAGGTCGCCGCTTCGATATCCAGGTGGGAAGCAAAAGGCTATCGAACAGATAGCGAAATTTTTGCCAGCAAAAGCCAAAGAATTTCGTGAGCCTCTAGTTGGCGGCGGAAGTGTTTACTTTCATGCTCGCTCTATTGAATTCGCTGACAAATACTGGATCAACGATGCTTTCAAAGAACTTATGTCGTTTTGGCAAACCGTACAAGAAGAGGAAAGCTGTGCGCGCTTAGCTCAAGATCTTGAAAGATTTCGTTCAGGTTTTTCGTCTGCAGATGAAATTCGCGAGTTCTTTCTCACCGCTCGCAATGAGGTTCCGGAACACACTTTCCGCGAAGCATTTCTCTTTTTCTTCTTCAACAGAGTGACATTCTCTGGCACTACTCGCGCCGGCGGATTCTCACGAGCCGCGAGCCTGACCAGGTTCACAGCATCATCCATCGAGCGACTTTTGCCGATGCCTGAGGCTTTGAAAGATACACGCATTACTTGCTCTGACTTCGAAGCAGCAATTACAGAGCCTGGTGACGATGTATTTATTTTCTTAGACCCCCCGTATTTCACTGCCACCAAATTGTACGGACACAACGGAAGTTTGCATGCTTTCGATCACTGGAAATTGGCGAAGCTTTTGCAGCAGACTTCGCACAAGTTTTTGATTACTTACGATGATTGCCAGGAAATTCGTGATCTCTACAAATGGGCGAACATCAAAGATTGGCAGTTGCAGTACGGAATGAATAACTGCAATTTGAAAAAGCAAAGCAAAATCGGCAACGAATTGTTTATTTCAAACTACTAGGTTTCTCGGCACCACCTACGGGCCTTTGATCAATTCCATACGTGGATAGAAAATCAGAATGGCCTTACCGAGCACTCTTTCCGAATCGAGAAAGCCCCAGAGATGGCTGTCCTGGCTGCTGTTCCGATTGTCACCGAGAACGAACAAATATCCGGGTGGCACCACAATTGGTTCATCCCGTCCTGGAAACGGATAGACTGCTCCACCTGAAAGTAATTCACCGCCCAAGTCTTTAAGCTTGTGCAATTCGTACTTAATTGGCTCTTTCAAATATGGTTCTTCAAGTTTCACATCGTTGACAAAAACTGCGCCGTCTTTGACTTCTATTTTGTCGCCTGGAACTCCGATGACTCTCTTGATTGATGATTCAGGTTGGTGCAGTGATGCTGGTGCAAACGCCTTATCCAAAATACCCATGGGATCTCGGCTTATTTCCTTTGGTCCAATTTTTACGTAAGGCGGAAAGAAGAGAATGATCTGTCCTCGAACAAACGGTTTGCCTGACCGATATGGAGTCATATCGAACAGCACCTTTTCATTCTCGTTCAAAGTCGGCGACATGTTGCCGGCCGTAACTCGCCGACCTTCTATGGAGCAGCGCATCCAGAGGAAGATTGCCATGACTGTAGTCATGCAAAGCAACACCAACAAAACCTGTATTAGGATTTTTAGATCGCGCATTTCAAAATCATATCAACCTTGGCGCTGCTTAGCCTCGTTACGTTAGCAGAATACGGTTGGGTCTCCGGCCTTTTCCGTCAACTTTCGATTTTTCATCAATCCTCTTTTTTCCAACCACTTTTCGAACTCGGGAGCAGGCGTGCAGTTCATCAGTTCGCGCAGAGAAGCGACATCGTGAAAACTAGTAGTTTGATAACCAAGCATCACATCGTCGCCCATTGGCACTCCCATAAAGTAATTTACTCCTGCCGCCACTAGCAGTACGGCCAAATTTTCGAGGTCGTTTTGATCTGCTTTCATGTGGTTGGTGTAGCAAGCATCGATGCCCATTGGCACCCCAAGAAGCTTGCCCATGAAGTGATCTTCCAGTCCGGCGCGAATCATTTGTCTTCCGTCGGCAAGATATTCGGGTCCGATGAAGCCACAGACATCATTGACGAGGAATGGATCGAAGCTGCGTGCCATGGCATAACAGCGGGCTTCGAGGGTTAATTGATCAGCGTCGTAGTGCGAACGTGAAGAGAGTTCCGAGCCCTGCCCGGTTTCGAAATACATTGGTTTGCGACCATTGTTTTTGCATTTCGCGATTCCCAATTCTTTTGCTTCTGTCAGCATCTCTAGGGTGATACCAAATGCGGTGTTGCCTTTTTCTGTTCCTGCAATGCTTTGGAAAATCAAACCCGCTGGCGCACCTCTTTGGATGGCTTTCATCTGCGTCGTAATGTGGCTTAGAATGCAGTTTTGCGTGGGTATCTGAAATTTTTCGATCACTTTGTCTGTTAAGTGCAGCAGCTGTTCCACAGATTCCGGCGTGTCGTAAACAGGATTGATACCGATGACAGCGTCGCCGATTCCGTAAGATAGACCCTCGTAGATCGAAGCTAAAATGCCCTCGGTCGAGTCTGCTGGGTGATTTGGTTGCAGACGCGCTCCAAGCACTCCAGGCGCTCCTAGTGTAGAGTTCGCGGTAGCGACGACCTGACACCTTTTTGCAGCACTGATTAAATCTAAGTTGGACATTAACTTGGTCACTGCCGCAGCAATTTCGCCGGTTAATGCCATTTGAATGAACCCGATGTCAGTTGTTTTAGCCTGAAGTATGAACTCTCGCAACTCTGCGACTGACCAGTTCTTTACCGATTCCCATGAGTTTGCATCGATCGAGTCGTCAATCAAACGAGTGACAGCATCTTCGTCGTAAGGCACAACAGGCTCACTCCGAATCGCTTCTAATGTCAGTTCTGAAAGAACATTTTTGGCTGCGATTCGTTCCAGTTCTGAGTGCGCCGCAAGTCCAGCTAACATGTCGCCGGCTTTTTCTTCATTGGCTTTCGCCAGCACTTCTTTGATGCTGCTGAATGTAAATTGCTGCTTGCTAATCGTGTACGATAACTTCGCCGAAGTGACCATAAATTGCCCTGAAACTCAAAAAAACTAAGCGAATATAGTGTAACTTGTTATGGCGAAATTCAAGGGGCGATCTATGTCGCGTTGGAGAACCCAACCTCGAGAAAACCAAGCTTTGGCCGATTTGCGCTTATCAACCCCGGCAAGAGTTGGCATTGGTCGAGCCGGACTTAGACCGGGAACTCAATCGTGGCTCAAGTTTCGTCAGGATCACGCGATGGCGAAAGACGCCGTTGATAGCGAATTTAGCGAAAGTCTGCTCGGCTATGTGCGCGAGCAAAATTTCGAGCTTGTCCAGACCAACGCATCTAGCAAATTGGATTTCATTGCCTATCCTCCCAAAGGGAAGCAGACGAATCTCGACACTTTGAAAAAGCTGAAGTCAACTTGCGCCTCCAACCTCGATGTTCAGATCGTGATTTGTGATGGACTCTCCTCGCAGGCTATCGAAGATAATTTGCGCGATATTTTGCCAATGATAATCGATGGTTTCAAGCTAGAAGGAATCAGTCACGGTGTTCCAATCGTTGTGAAATACGGACGCGTTGCCGTAGCCGATCAAATCTCTCATGCATTAGGCATGCGCCTCGCTTTGAACTTGATTGGAGAACGACCAGGTTTGTCTACTCCAGGCAGTATGAGTGCCTATCTGACTTACAATCCGAGCCCTGAAACAATAAGTTCTGACCGGACAGTTGTGTCGAATATCCATGCACTGGGCACTTTGCCTGTTGAAGCCGGCGCTCACATCGTCCAGCTGGCAAAGAGAATTCTCACCCTAAAGATGTCTGGAGTGAAACTGCAGCAAAGTGTCAATTAAACCGATTTTGAGCGTCGGAATCGATGTCGGCACAACGTCCACACACCTGACTATCAATCGACTATTTCTTTCAAACATTTCCAGGGCTGCAGAACCTGAGCGAGTAGTGGTGAGCCATTGCGAGAAATTCTATGAAAGCCCAATAAAATTGACACCTCTGTGTTCAGACGGTTCAATCGACGCTGATGCGATTTTTTCATTTCTCGACGAGCAATATCAGCTTGCACATGTGAAACCAGCTGATATCGTATCTGGTGCCATTATAGTAACTGGCGAAACAGCAAAAATTCGCAATGCAGAAGTAGTTGCTGAAAGAGTTTCATCACTGGCTGGACAATTCGTTGTCGCCAGCGCCGGGCCAAACTTTGAAAGCGTACTTGCCGGTCGTGGTTCTGGCGCAGCCGAGTATTCAAAAACTCATCACAAAGTAGTATGCAACGTTGATATCGGGGGTGGCACAACGAATGTTGCCATTTTCAAAGGTGGATTCGTGAAATCCACCGCTGCGATAGCTCTAGGCGGTAGATTGCTGTGTCTAACCGATGAACTTCAGGTGTTACAACTCACAGAGTCTGCAAGCATCGCTGTGGAAAGTGAAGGTTTATCGATTCGAGTTGGAGAAACAATCAGCAACCAGTCTGCGATGCGTATAGCTGAGTATGCCGCTCGAATTATCGTCGACATGCTCACTTCTGACGATTACGCGCATCCACTGCTAGTCACACAGTCGCTGAGAATCGATGAGCACATCGATGAATTTTGGTTTTCTGGTGGTGTTGCTGGAGTTATGTCGGCTGATTTTCGCGTTCAATCTGACACCGAATATGGTGACCTCGGAATTTTTCTAGCGCGAGCACTCGTGGACGAGCTCAACACCAGAGGTATCAAGTTCCATGTGCCTGGCGATGCGATCCGGGCGACGGTGCTTGGTGCTGGAGTGCACAGTCTACAGCTGAGCGGATCGACCGTACAAGTCAGCGAAAGTATCCTCCCGCTCAGAGACATCCCTGTCTTGCGGCTCCCCACTCTATCGTCTGTCGGAGCTAATCTCCCTCCCCGTCTGGATGACTTCATCCAGGCGGTATCGACGGCTCTCGACGCCATCGACCTTGAGTGGAGCGCCACATGCGTGGCCCTCTCGGCACCATGGGTACCACGCTCAACTTATTCGTCCCTGAGGACGTGGGCGGCACTCATAGCCGACACCTTCCGACATCTTCAGGCTAAGCACCCACTGGTAATCATCTGTCTAGCCGACATTGCCGGGGCGCTCGGGCAGATGCTCAGGTCTGAGCTGGCCGATGTACCCGTTGTCTGCCTCGACGGGATCAATGATGAAGCCCTCGGCGACTTCATGGACATTGGCTCACCCGTCTTGGGCGGGAGGGCTGTGCCCGTAGTCGTGAAAAGTCTGGTGTTTGACGCCGTGACCCGACCGCCTGTCTGTGTCCAAGTCGACGACGCACGCCGTGAGCACGACAGATAGACCACCAGTGTCGCCAGACCCTGGACCCACGACTAGACCCCCACACCACGTGCATCCTTCTATACGTCCGGATACAGGCGCTGCCGTCAGCCCGACCTGCTCAGACCACAAGCCTGTCTTCAATCTTCATGGTTCGCTCCACTCAAATCCGAGCCGTAAACCGATATCGCTTTACTTTTCGGACTGACCGTAAAGACTCCTATTGGGGCCCAATTTTCGAGAATCGACCACATGCCAAACAACCGACAAAATCGGACTTAATCTGGGCAGATTCTCCAAGCCGATTTTTTTGAGTCGATAATCACCGAAATTCCGCTTGAAAACCGCTTTTTTCTCGAAAAATATTGAAATTTCCACCTTAAATCTAAAGCAAAATATGGACAAACATAGGTTTAAGCCCCACAGGGCTTGTGTTTCAAGTATTTTTTTGTGAAGTGATTAGGAACCGTTAGGACGGGCATAAAAATAGCAGCAGGGCAATGCATCTGCAAAAACAAATTCTCGGTCCGACCGCAATGCGCAGCTGAACTAAAAGCAGCGCAGAGATACTCATGCATTGACCAGCAAACCCGTTAAAACAGTAAACCACTAGCAGTTTTGAGGAAGTCCAAATGAGCGACAATTTTACCGATCTCCCAACCCAAGTCGCCGAATGCCTCCACATGATGGATTGCAATCCAGGCTTGCGCTCCGGTATCTACAACGAAATGAGAGCCGAGTGGTTGGCTGAGTACTCTGTAGTTGATTCTTCAGACATCGAGGAAGTTGTTCGCAGAGAAGTTCAGTCGGCACGCCGCAGTTATAGATAAGCCTGGCAGCTCGCTGCGCAGGAAATCATCGGATACTCTACAAGCATCACAGTATGTTTTGAGTTTAAAAGTATGATTTACAAAGGCACCTTATTTGGTGCCTTTGTCTTTTTTTTTAACCTGTTGACGTTTGCAAAATGCTTTCAAAAAGAGATCATTAACAATGTCAGTATCTTGAAAGTTATCAGTGCTAGACTTATTCTTAGTTAAGTCTAGAAGTGATCCAACCCGAGTGATCTGCTAGTTCTTGTTAGTATCTATCTTTTTTTTAGAGGCCCCCATGTCAGACTTACGAAGTAGACAAGCCGGTGCACCACCGATGTCTCCAAGTGCGCAAATTTCGATTGTTCTTGGAATGTTACTAATTCTAGGTGGAATGTGGTTCTTTCGAGGATCTTTGAAAATGCCTGTGCAAGTCACGGCTTTTACCAGATCAGTAATGAAATCGTTCCACTAAATTTGGTGGCGTCTTACTACTTTGTTTTTTGTCGGTTTACTCGATAACAAATAGTCTAAAGTGGTATCACTTCGCAGTGGTACCACCTTTTTTTATGACGATGCCGCGGCTCGTAAATGCCATACTCTGCGGAGAGCCTGTCGCTACCATCACTGATTCGGCTAGTGGCTCCAGCACATTAGTTTTGGCTACCCAATCAATAATAAAATTGGCACCACTACCGCCAGATGAATCTTCTCTGGTGATGACAAAATCAGCTGTGGCTAAAGGTTTCAGGAGCACCGGGGTTTTCAGATATTCCTTCAAAAGGGTGCCATCTGTAGAGTAATAGCGAACTGACTTGATAATTATCGAGTGGTCGGGATCTACATTTCTGAAACTGAATGTTGCCGCCAGATCTACAGTTCGTTGTTCGTTTTCTACATATATGTGTGAGTAGATCGGAACATACACTTCTTCTTCTATCACCATTGGTTTCGTCGTATCAATGGTGGTTGGAGTTAAATGTTTTTGCCATGAATCAGGCTCGTCTGCGTGTGCTGGGCTTTGCAGATTGTTCTTCTCCGTGCATCCTGCAATGAGCAAAGACGACAAGCCGCAAACAATGGTTGAAAGTATTCTGTTTGAACGCATTTGCACTCCAGAGTTGACTGCAGATAGTTTAACGCTCCTGCGGAAAATACGAGCCTTATCGTAGGTACCCCATTGAGAACGATGCCACAAAAAGCAACACTCTCATCAAGGCTAGTAAAGAAGGCGGTGCAGAAATGCCGGATATTCCTCATGAGTCAAGTCAACAACACAAGTCTGAAGGTGCCCTGAGCTGGGCTCAGCACAATGTTCTCGATCCAGCGCTGAATGCCGGTCCCCTCGCTATCTACAATGTCGTTGCTGACGCTACTCATCTGCCCGAAGTTCACTTGGATGTGGACGACGCCAAGCCTTACAGTGCTAATTGGTTCGTGCAGAGTTTATCTGGCGGCGTTGGCGCCGCAGCTCCGTTTTTACTGGCTGGCGCTGGTGCGGGAAAAGTTTTCAGAGCTGCGGATACTGCGCTGGCCGGCACTGCGATGGGTGAAACACTCAGCCCCATGCTCACGTCGGCGAGGGCCGCGAATGTGGCTGGTGCTGCTGCTTTCGGCGCAATGCAGAAGCCTGAAGAAGGTCACACCCGGCTTGGAAACGCAATCGGGATGGGACTTGGCTTCATGGTGTTCGACAAAGGCAATATGCTCAGTCGTGAGTTGCCATTGGCCCAGAAACTGGTTGCCTATCCGCTAACCGGATTCGCCGGTGGTGCTGTGATGAGTGAGGGGTCGCAGCTCTTCTCGAATGGCAAGCTTGCACCAGTCGACAAAGTTCTGCAATCTGCCGTTCAAGGCATGACGCTCAACTCAGTTATGCCGCTGGCTCACGAAGGCTTCACCCGAATTTCGACTAAGAGTGCTCCATCTGCCCCTGGCGAGCAAGCACCAAATCTCGAAGTTCGCGCAAATGGAATCATTGGCGATAACTCTGTTTCTGGTGCTGCTGAAAAAATCACACCGCAAACGACCATGGAGCTTCATGCGCTCTCCAAGGCTTATTCTGAGTGGATTCGCGACAACAGACCAAACTATCCCACCACTGAAGAATTCGCGAAACTGACGCCCGAGGAAATCGTTCAGCGTGGCTTCTATCACCCTGATGCAACTAATCTCGATCAGTTAAGTTTATTCAAAGAAGGCAAACCAAGACCTCTTCCTGACGCGGGTGTTGTTGCTAGCGAAGTTGGAAAGAGTGTGCAAGGAATGCCTATGGCGACTGCGGACGGCAACTTGATTCTCGGTGAGTGGAACATGGAATTCCTCACTGGCGACAAGGCCGCTTACTTCAAAGATTCATATAAGCAAATTGTGCCGCGCCACCACTTGATGTTCGTGGAAGAAGCGAACGCTGAGGGCTTAGCTAAGATTGCCCAAGACAATGGATACAACTTCGAAATTTCACGAGATAACAGCAGAGGGCAAGCCGTTGGATTTCTTGTTCATCCGCGCCTCAAGGTACTCGGCACCAGCACCTACGAAGAAATTGCAAACGTAGATAATATTCCTGATCTCAGGCCGGCTTTCCGCGTTGATTTGCAAGACACCGCTACCGGTGAAAAGTTCTCTGCAGTAACAGTTCACTTGAAGTCGATGAGAGGCGGTCCGGAGCAAACAGCTCCAGTGCGAACGGAACAAGCTCAGCGTCTTGCAAACGTTTTAGGTCCAAACTTTTCTGGTATCATTGCCGGTGACTGGAATACATTCCTGAATAATTCAAAAGAACTCAAGCCTCTCACCGATGCTGGATTCAAAATTCTCAATCCAACCGATGCGACATCGACACAGGCGATGGGTGGACGACTGGATGGATTCCTTTATAAGAATCTTCCATGGATGATGTCGAATCCAGAAGTGCGCCCATTCTTCCAGAATCCAAAGATCACACGCGGTCTATCGGACCACGGACTGCTCACCACAACGTTGACGAAGAGTCCAAACGGTGGCGTATATTCCTTTGTTCCAAACTTTGTCGCTCAGGATGCGTCGCGTAACTAGGGCGAATCCGCAAACATACAGTTAGTGAATCCTGAATAGGCGATTGTGTAATCGCCGAATTTGCTCACCGTTACGTGCCGCATGATCCGGCATAGCTCAGCCATTCGGATATTAACTGACCAAATGGTTTAATCTTTCGATTGAATCAAATTGGACACCTTTTGCGTCTCCCTTTTCAGACAGCTCAAATGAAACGAGTTTGTCAAATTAGGAGGATGACCCATGAATCGCTTTATCAAATCCAGTCTACTTGTTGGAGCTCTGCTGACCGTCACAGGTGTGTCGTTTAGCGCACCAGCTCAGGCTGACAATAATCAGAAGTATCTCGACAATCTGGCGGTGCAGATGTATGCGAACAACGTCGCACACGGTATGAGCCCTCTGACGGGTGGCATCTACAGCCCTTACGTAAATGGCGCCATCTATGGACAAAACAACTTCAACAACGGACGTCATCGTCACAGACACCGTAACAACTACTTGAACAACCAGTATCTGAACAATGGCTATTACAACAATAACTATGGCTATCAGCCTTATGGCTACGGCACTGGATATTATGGTAACGGTCGACCATCGATCTTTTCGCAGTTGATTAACGGCTTCGGCTATTAATTCGTCGCGGATATAGTTTGGCGAAGGTAATTAGTGTGTGCGCTATCGACTTGTGTCGGTAGTGCACATCTTTTTCACTAGCAAACGGAGCGCCGGTTTCCAAAACGGGCTCACGCGAATTGCAGTGTCTTCAATAGTTCTACTGAGTTTGCGGCACCGTGTAAGTATATGGCACAACGTGCTTCGAGTTAAGCGTAATTCCATTTGGTCCTGTAATTGCGCTCACCAAAAATGGTGGCACGATCTGCGCTGAGGTAGAAACATTTACATCGCCATCGATTCCCCCTCCTACATCTGCAGCAGGAACATCACGCAGGGTTTCTACAACTTGAATCTGCTCTCCAACTTTGATCGGTAAATTCTTTGGTGTTTGGTTTCGCACTACAGCGAGCGCACGTTGGTATGGTGGCTGTCCGGGTGATACATATCGGGCGCTGCCAACAACCGGCGATCCGGGAGGTCCAGAGGCTGCGGCTCTTGCAGCGTCGCGGCATATATTGTCATTGACTGTTGCGCCCAGGGCTATCGTGCCAAGGTCAACGCAAGTCAGTGCAACCGGTACTATTACTACCAGTCCAGCGCATAGTTCAGCTAATCCCTGTCCTATCCGTCGCGTCTTTGTAACTTTGCGATTCACTTTCAAGCCCTTCCGTGTGAAGTTGATGTATGTCTCACTGCGGTTGAAGCGGATTTAGGAGTATTTATCAAACTGGGCCAAGTCTGATCTGTCCACAGAAATACAGCTGAGCTGTTTATTCCCCCTAAATTTTCTCACCGTGCCGTAAGCCAGAAAGCACAGTTAAAACCGCGCCGAGGCAAGTCATGAGGAACCGCACCCAGAGAACTAAAACAGGATCGACTGTGATGAGCGAATTTGCTGCGGGCACATGTATTCTGGTCTGTTTTCTTCTCATTCCCATCTTCAACATTGCCTTCCTACCTGTGCGTTTCATGATCAGCAACGGTGTTCTTTCTGAGCTTACTCATCGCCTATCGCACTGCGATACGAGAACTGAATCTTACAAGGTGATGTCGGGTGACACCTGGTGGAGGAACACGCTCGCTAAATGTGGAGTCACCACCAGCGGTGAGCAGTTGACGCTTTTGATATCCAGTAGTGACGGCAGCAGATCTGTCGCTCTCAAACAAGGTGAAGTAGTGCCAAGTGATTGGTTGCCCGGTGGAAAGAATGCACCATGCATTTATTCTCTGGAAACAAGGATGAATTGCTCGGCGGACCCGCTTTTCAAGACCACTTCCATCAACGTTGCGGGGCTGACGCAGCCGGTTACTCTGTCGATGACGGGACGCTCGCAGTGGGAAAACTTATCTAGAGACCCTAGAACTTTGGCATATTACATCAACGAATAGGATGCACCATGTTCGGTATCAAATCGATTTCTCAAACTAGCTGTCTAACCGTAGCACTCTTGCTCGCCTGTGCCACTAATTCCATGGCGAGAACGGCTCCGCTTTTGTCTCCACCCAGCCCTTTGATGCCTGGTCAGCGTGCTGCATCGCCGTCGAAACCTGAAAAGGAAAACAAACCGGCACTCATCCTGCAAGCAAAAGTGACTTCTGTCGACAAGGAGTTCGAGCATGAAAGTTTCAAGATGCATTCTGTTGTAAAAGCATCTGTTTTCGCTTTTAAACCAGGTGACGATCAGAACAAAATTGGCTATGAGCGATTTTGGTTTCACGATGGAAAAGCCATCGGTGTAGAAAAACGAAACAACTTAGATGTGCCGGCTGGAGCCGCGGTTCAGATCCATGTGGTACAAACTTCGCTCTCTAGCCAACATACGAAGGCTGCGGCAAATGTGGTAATGCGTTTGGTGCTCGACACATTAATCCACAAGCGCGAAGTGGCTGGTGTGACTGTGTCGGCGAATGCATTTTCTGCCATCTCACAAGAGCTGCAGTTCCGCAACGGACATATTCTGCCAGAAGGGCAAGACCCTCCTCGAGACGCACATGTCATCTTTGAACTGAACGCAGAAGCATCCGATCAAAAGCAAACCTTTTATTGGATCTAGTTATAGATTGTCGAGTCTAATCTGAAATCAAAGACTGTACGGCTTCGCGAAATATTGCTGTGTGCTTGTCGATATCATCGGCTGTCGTGGCAGGGCTCATTAGCGCCATGTTGTGAAATGGTGTCATGAGAATGCCTCGATTGAGCGCGAACAAATGCATGTATAAATCCATCGGTCCGTCGATAGCAGCGGCAGCCTCGCCGCCGTTTTTCGGTGGCAGCTCTCTGAACCAATATTCGGCACGACAGCCAAGTTGCTGAACGGTCCACGGCAAGTTGAATTCACGAATTGCGTCTTCAACACCTTGTGTGAAACGAGTCGCTAACGGAATAGTTTTCTCGTAGCTAGAATCAGTGAGAACATGTTCGAGTGTTGCACGTATCGCCGCAAGTGACAGTGCATTGCCGGCAAGAGTGCCACCGATCCCGCTTGTGTCTGATTCATCGACAGGCGTATTTTCTCGAATGCGTTTTGCCGTTTCATCGCTAAACCCGTAAGCAGCCGCTGGAATGCCGCTTGCAATCGGCTTTCCGACGGTTAGGATATCTGGAGCGAGTGAATGTAGTTTGGTATATCCACCGGGTCCCGAGCAGACTGTATGCGTTTCGTCGATGATGAGCAGTGTCCCAGTTCTCTTTGTAATCTGACGTAGAGCTTGATGGAAGCCTGAGTCTGGATGCACTATGCCGATGTTGGTCATGACCGGTTCAGCTAACACGCACGCTACGTCTTCGGAGGCTAAAGCTTCTTCGAGTGCCGCTATATCGTTGAATTCGATCACTTTGGTCGTCATAGATGGATCGACAGGAGGTCCGAGATTGCCCTTTCTTGGCACAGGCTTGCCGTTTTCCAGTGTAATGAAAGTTTCATCGACAGTGCCGTGGTAGCACCAATTGAACACGAGAATTTTTTTGCGCCCGGTAATTTTCCTTGCTAGTCGAATTGAGAATCGATTCGCGTCGGTGGCGGTCATCGCTATTTGCCAATATTTGAGTCCGAATCTGCGGGTCAACTCTTTTCCCACCCAGAGAGCATCTTCGGTCGGCAACATGAAGGTGGTGCCCTTCTTGATTCTTTCAACTATGGCGTCTTGTGATGCTTGCGGCGCGTGTCCGGTCATTGCGCCAGTGTCGCCTAGACACAGGTCAATGTAGTCGTGTCCGTCGACGTCGGTGAAATGTGCGCCGCTAGCTCTGTCAACAAAAATTGGGAAAGAGCCTGCCCAACGCACCATCCAGTTCATCGGCACTCCGCCGAGTAAATATTGCTTTGATTCTTCGAAAAGAGCTTTTGATTTCGGGTGCGATTCTTCGAAACGCTTTTGTTCTTTTGAGATCAGCGACTGTAGCCGGTCGCGATTGATTATTTTTGTGTTCGAAGCTGTAATTTCCACTTTCAATCATCCTCCATCTCGATTTCGTCAAGTTCGTCGTTGCAGACCCACCGCATGTAAACAAGCGCTGTAGCGACGCTTTGAACCATGAAGGCAACAAACGGCACAATCAAGGTGAAGCCAAGCGCAGTGCTGACGCCAAAGAAGCCGAGGTCGAGAATTGCCAGTGGAATCCAGATGCGGTTGGTTTCGATCCAGCTGCGTTTCATTGCTTCAATCGGTCCTAGTCCCTGGTCTACAACAAAGTAAGGAGCTAGTTGAAACTTCAGAAAAATGACGGGGCTGACTACTACGCCCACCATAGTAAAGGATGGCAGCGCGGTTGCGATAGTCGACAAGACCAGGACCGCAGCGGCAGAAAACATCTGTGAGATTGGTCTGAATATCATTGCAATGCTCACTTTATCTCGTCTGGCGATTTTCAAAGTGATGAAAATCCAGCCAGCATAAAATCCACCGATCATCAGACCGGGCACGAGCAGTCCGAGCAAGCTCGCAGGTCCGGCGTCTTTGGTGTGCAAAATCATTTTATCGATGAGCAAACCTACAAAACACCCGATGCCCATGAGCACAACTGGTCCGAACAGACTAACGAACCAGGCGCTGATTAACGGAAAGGCTTGCTGAAGGCTTATGTTACCAGCTTCTTTCAGGAGTTCGAGTGAGGTGAGGCTATTTTTTCTAAGTTCAATTTCCATCGGAATACTCTCGTTTACCGCGTTGCTATATTAACCGAAATCGCTACTTGGATGGCGAATTATTGATCAATTCGCGTACGGCAGTGTAAATGTAAAACGTGCTCCACCCGAAGGTTCGTTGGTAGCATATATGGTGCCTTTATGTCCGATCACAATCAAGCGACTTATTGCCAGTCCGAGACCACTGCCGCCTTCTTTGGTTTGCTTACTCTTAGGTGCGACTTCAAATGCTGTAAATACCTTTTCGACGTACTCAGGTGGAATTCCCGGTCCCTGGTCGATAATGCTCACTTCAACGTGGTTTTTCTGCTCAGTCGCCACAATTGAAACAACCCCGTCAGTTTTACAGTATCGAATTGCGTTGGAGAGCAAGTTGACTAACAGTTGCGTGATGCGCTCGCCATCAGCGTAGACGAATGCATTCGAACTTCCCGTTTGGATTCGAATGTTTGATTTGGTGGCGTGCGCAAGAACTTCTTGCTCTGCTTGTTTCATCAAGCTGCTCAAGCTGATTCGTTGCTTTTTAAAATTCATCTGCCCTGATTGTAGTTTTTCGAAGTCGAGCAAATCTGTTACCAGCCGAATTAATCGATCTAGGCTACGGGTGACGGAGACGAAAACTGGTTGTGCTGCCTCTGGGATTGCGCCTAACTGTCCTCCGATGCTTTTTGAGATAGTATCGGAAACCGACATGAGGGGCGAGCGCAGTTCATCGCTGATCATCGCAATGAAGTCTTCTTTCAAGCGCTCTACTTTTTTCTGCTCGGTGATGTCGCTGACGACGCAGAATAGGCTCTGGTCAGTCTCGGACCAAAACGATGACCACGACGTTTCGACGATTTTATTGTCGCTAGTCAGAAGACTGAGTTCGAAACTTCTGGTGCCTTCAATTTTGCACGAGGCCGAAAGTTGTTCGTCAGAATACAAAGACTTTTCGGGAGGTACCACATCCAATAACGATAGTTTTGACAGTTTTTCGGGGGCATAGCCGAGTAACTGCCGAGCAAACGGATTCGCTTTGACAAAGGCTCCATCTCGAGTTAGTGAACAAATCAGGTTGGCTGAATTGTCGATGGTTGCATGTTCTCGTTGCTCAGCTTCTCTGATTGCATGATCCATTACGTGAAAAATCTGATCAACTCTAGCCAGGTCGTCGTCGCCAGTGATCGGCTTTTCTAATGGTTGCCGGCGATGAAATCGTTTCGCGTTGGCTGTGATTAGTTCTACTAATTTGCGTGTGTTGTGTGCACAAAGAGCGGCAAGGATTAACGAGAGTACCATACTGCATATGGTGGCGATCCAAACAGCGTGAATTATATTGATTCGTCGCCGAGATTCAAAATTTAGCTCATGCCGAGCGTTTTCGGCAGCAACTATTTTGTTTGTCACTTCTGTCAATTGGTTGGACAAATTCAGTATCTCTGGGGTCACGTCTTCATGTTTCTGGTGGTCTTGGCGCTCCACATTCAAAAAGCGAAAGACGTGCATCAGGTCTTCACCTGCCTTGACGAGCTCGGCATCATATTCTCGATACTCAGGAATTTTTACAAGTTCTTGGTGTGCAACGTCGATTTGATTTTCAAGATTTCGGTTTTCCATTTCGGAGCGTGCCGCAATGCCGTCAAAAGAGACGAAGGCTTCACCGAGGGAACGATAAAGACTGCTGCTGATTAAGTCGCACTGCTGAACTAGTTCGCTGGAGGCTACCGATTTGCTCACTTCTTCTTGTGCTCTGAAAATCCACACGATTAAAAAGATTGACAACAGCAACTGGAAAATCAGAGGCAGGCAGATAACGATTAATCCCTGTTTCGCCAGTTTCATTCTCTGTCCTCGGCTGGGTTGAGAATGAATCTGGGAAATTGAACATAAAAGTTACACCCTTTTCCAGGTTCGCTGGTGACGCCGATGGAGGCATTTTGCGCCTCTGTCAAAACTTTTGCTAAAGCCAAGCTGAGTCCTTGACTTTTGATCTTCTTTTGAACATCGTTGCGTGGTTGAAAGTATTTTTCAAAAACAAGTTCTAATTCGTCTGCCGCAAGTTCTGATCCCTGATCGACAATATTGATTCTTACGACGAACTTGTCTGATGAAATGCTCACTATGATTTTTTGATTTGGTGACGAACGCTCTAATGCATTTTGCAAAAGGTTGGTGACTATCTGAGTGAAGCGGCGGGAATCAGCTAAGATAGAATCATCGTTACTTGGCGGAAGAATTAGTACATTGCCTTCGCGTGCTCGTGTTTCGACCGTACTGATTGCTTCGAGAGTTGCATCAAGTGCGCTTACGCAACTCAACTCTAGATTTGCATTGGTTGATTCCATTCGTTCCAGATCGAGAAGCGACTGAATCAGATCCATTAGTTTGTCTAAATCTTGCTCCGATTTCGTGAGCGCTGTTCTAAGCTTTAGATCGAGTTCACCGAATCTTCCAGCAGCTAAAGAAGTGAGATTGGCTGACACCGACATCAACGGTGTTCGCAAATCATGGCTGGCAATCGCCAGCAACCTTTGTTTTGCACGTTCAACCTTTTTCCGTTCACTAATGTCACGAAGCACGCAGTAAAATTTGTCTTCGTCTTCATTCCATCGAACTTTCCAGGCAAATTCGCGTAATTGTCCGTCGCCACAATTCAATTCGGTTTCAAAATCACGCTCGGACTCTACCGTGTTGACTTCATTCAAAACGGTGCGCACTTTAGCGGCATCATTTTCTGGCAGAAGCGTAAAGATCGAGCGACCGAGAACATCTCCGACCTTATAAAACCACGAGTTTTCGACTGATTCTCCAATCGAGATTATCCTGAATCTATTGTCGATGCTACATAAGACATCGACTGACTTGTTTAATACTGCAAACTCTTTTTGATGAACGCTTTCTATAAACTGAGCAGCGCTGTGTAACGTTCGATCCAGTTCATCAATTTCATCGCCGCCAGACAGGGCCTCAGGAAGTGCTTGACCGAGTGCGACCTTTTCTGCGTTTGCTTCGATCAGTTGCAGTCGGTGTACGAAATTTCTGTAAAACATGAAACCGACAAACAAGGAGATGAGCAAGCTGAATATGAATGCAATTGATGCAGAAACAATTACCTGCCATCTTGATTTTTCTAATTCTAAAGACTCCAACGTGTCCATCGATGTTTCCACATCGACCATGCGTTTGACGAGCGGATCACTCTCCATGAGCAGACTGAACACTTCGTTTTTAAGAATTGAGCCTTTTTTTCTTCGAGGAATTGTCGGATCTTCGTAATTTCTTTGTGCTTTGTCAATCAACTCAATTGCATGTTCAAAGACTGCGGGCGCCATGTTGAGCGCTTCTTGAATATTTGGATGAATGTTAGCTGCGCTCTTTACACCTACTTCAGCAAGCTGTATCCGGCGTTTATCTTCTTGGAAGTCGGGCGGACTGCCGTCTTTCCGATACACGCCCAGTGTCGCGATATCGATCGCAGCCGTATTGAAGTGGTTTTGCATAACGTGGTAATCCGACAAGACCTTTCTCGAATTACGAAAACGCTCCTCAATTTTTTGTGTTGAACTCAGCACTTGAACGAGAAATGCTGTGGCCGCGACTTCGAAAGAGAGCGGAATTAACATGAGGATCAATATCTTTTGCCAGATGCGTAAATTCATTGGTGTATTTCGTCAGCACCGGGCGCAGTGCTAAAACAGAGGTCGCCGGTTCCAGTCTGCTGCGGGACACATTATGATCTGCATCCCTGGGACCAGACCATCATGCCCAGGAATGGGGCGAAGTAAGCGGTCCCTGCATGCCAGGTCCGGCCCATTCATCGGGGACAATTTTCACAATTTATTTCGTTAAAACCCGGCGTTGACCGGGAAAATTGAGGGTGAGGAATTGTTGAAATTGACTCGATACTCTGACACATTTCTGGCCTCTCTTCTGACTTGCTGCGTGGCGCTGTTTAGCCTCACTTGTGCCGCATACGCGGTGGCGCCCCTCGACTATCAAACTGAATCGCGCATTTTCAGTTCGTTGGAAAAGGCGCATGATTTAATCGCTGCCGACCGATTCAACGAAGCGAAACCGTTGCTAGAATTCAGTACGAAGTACGATCCCAGCCGCTATTCGGGTTCGGTGCACGAGAACCTGGCTATTATCTATCGCGAGCTGGGTTATCCCGAGAAAGGAATTGCGCAGGCGAAGCTGGCTCAGAGGTACGGCGGATCTCCTGGCACGTCATACACGATGGGACTTTGTTATTCAGATATGGGTGATTTCGCCAAAGCACAAAACTGTTTCGAACAGTTCATTGTGGATAGTCCTGACGCTCAGTTCAGGCAGAAAGCTCAAGATATAATCAAAGATTTGCAAGATGATAGCCACAAGGTGAAGTCTGGTGCTGCTAAGAGCCGAGACTACTTCGATGACATAGTGGCTAATAAAGAAGCTCAGAAGTGGAAGCAGACATTACTTCCATTGAAGCTTTATATCGATTCAGGAAAAGGTGTGCGCAATTACAGACCAACTTATCGTCGTTTGATTTTGGAGGCTCTGGATTCATGGTGCAGTGCATCCGGAAATAAACTTTCCTACAAAATGGTGACGGACAAATCGAAAGCCGACGTTGTCGTCGAATGGGTGGGGCAAGCAATCAGCACGGTGCAAAAGGACCGAAAGCGCGACGCGGCCGGACTTACCACCTGCGATGCAGACGAGAAGCAGATTATCACCCATGCCTTGATTCAAATCGAGACATATGATTTTGACCGCAGTGTTGAAGCTGCTGACAGCAAAATCAAAAGTGCTTGCTTGCATGAAATTGGTCACGCGATTGGTGTTGGGCACTCTCCCTACGTGAAAGATATTATGTATTTCAAGCTAACGCCGCGGCAGCTTTTTTCGCTCTCTCCACGCGATCGTGCGACAGCTGCAAAACTCTATGCTGATTATCCGGTGGTCACCCTTGTGACTGGTACTTCTAGCTTGCCTGCTGAATGTTTCGCTCAGCCAACTCTACCTCCGGGTGCCTTGAGATACCCGCCGATTCCGCCTTCATTCTTTGCTCAACCACCGTTGCCACCAGTAAAAGATAGTGGTGATTCTGATCCAAATGTTGCCACCGGGCATTCGAGCTTGTTTGCTCAACCATCGGTGCCGAGGGCCTCGATTAGTCCGCCTAAGTTGCCGTCTCTGTTGTTCGCTCAGCCTGCGCCTCCTCCCGGCGCCAAGAAAAGAGAACCCAAATCAAGGACTAAAACTACAGTCAAAACTACAATCACTGTGACGACTGTTGACTCAGCCTCGAAACTATTCGCTACACCGTCACTGCCACCAAAGCACAAATGATGGCTTAAATTTTCAATGTCTTCGGTGGTTTGTATCCAAGATTCGCAGCCATTTTCTCGTCTTTGTCGGCTGACTGCGAATCTTTTAGTTCACGGTAGACTTTGGCGCGCAGGTAGTATGCGTCACCAGCCCTTGGTGACATTTCAATCGCCTTATTGCAATCAGAGAGAGCGTCTTTAAACAGTTTCAAGGCGATTTCTGACAGTGCTCGGTTTAGATAAATGTCGGGAATTTCTGGGCGAAGCGAAGCGGCTTTGTCGAAATCTGCTATCGCTTCTTTGTTTTTACCCATGCCACTGTATATGATGGCGCGACTATTGTAAGACTGCGCGAAATTTGGATCAACTGCTATCGCTTTATTGACTGCTTCGAGAGCTTCTTTTCCCTTTTTCAGTTTTCGCAGCGCTTGACTCTGCAACTCGAAAACGGAGGCCTGCTTGTCATTGATCTTCAAGGCGCTGGTAATGTCATCCAGAGCCAGTTGCGGTTTGTTGTTGATAATGTATGCGTTGGCGCGGATCTCCCATGCGCTCAAATCTTTATCGTCCTGTTTGATGGCCTTGGTCGCTTCTGCAATGGCTTCGTCTATTTTGCCTTGCCACATCAGTGTCTGTGCTTTGCCGGAGTGCGCTCCAGGAACATCAGCATCAATTGCCAGTGCTTTGTTGAAATCTGCCAGAGACTCATCGAAACGTCCCAATTTTTCGTAGCTCAAACCCCTGCCGACGTAAGATTTCGCGTCTTTTGGATTTTTCTTGATGTTGGTGGAATAGATCTTCAAGTCGCTAGCCAAGTCACCTTTTGCCGGTGCTGTGGAATTCGCAGAAGTTGTGGAGGATGTCGAACTTGTAGAAGTTGTGGAGGTGGCTGAGTCTGGAGATGTCACCGAGATTGTATTTGTCGAGGCACTCTGTTCAGTCGCTCCATTTTTAGATTGATTCGAGCAGGCTGCGCACAGGCACATTGCTATTGCAGCCCCAATGACTTTCTTCGCCGTTACATCCATTCTTTGAGCCCTTTACTTAGCCGCGCGCTGTGTTTGAACAACACTCTCATTCGCCTTCGCTTTGGAAATGAGGTTTGGCGCCACCTTTTCAACGAATCGACCCATTCGCTCGAGTGCGATTTCGATTTTTTCAATGCTGGTGGCATATGAACATCTGATGTGACCGTCTCCGCCCTCACCAAACGCGGTGCCAGGAACGACAGCGACATGTTCCTCATAAAGAAGTCGTTCCGCAAATTCTTCAGATGACAGACCAGTCGCTTCTACGCTTGGGAAAGCGTAAAAGGCACCGGACGGTAGATGACACTTCAATCCAATAGCATTCAATCCATCGACGATGAGGCGTCGCCGCTGATTGTATTGCATGACCATCTCTTCAACTGCGCTCTCTGCTTGTTTTAGCGCTTCCAGAGCTGCTTTCTGTGCGTTGATCGGTGCGCACAAGGCGGTGTAAGAATGAATTTTCATCATTGCCGTCAGCACTGTTGGTGGTGCACACGCGTATCCGATGCGCCAGCCTGTCATAGCATAAGATTTAGAGAATCCGTTTAAAGTTATCGTGCGTTGCATAGCGTTATTCAAGGAAGCGATGCAAGTGTGCTCGCCTTCATAGGTAAGGCGGTCGTATATTTCATCGCTGATAATGAAAAGGTTGTGCTTGTCGGCGAAGTTCACTATTTCCTGCAACGCCTGGCGGGGCATTGTCGCTCCTGTTGGATTGGAGGGAAATCCTAAAATCACAGCTTTAGTTTTTTGTGTCAACTTCTTTTCCAGCTGCGCAACTGAAACGCGGAAGTTATCTTGACTGGTAGTGGCCACCCCGACTGGTTCTCCTCCCGCGAGAGAAACACAGGGGCGGTATGACACATAGCAAGGCTCGGGGACGAGCACCTGATCGCCTGGGTCGATAATGGACCGCATCGCCAGATCCATACCCTCCGACACTCCAACTGTGACGAGAATTTCGCTCTCAGGTGAGTATTTGACACCATACTTTCTATCGAGATGCTTGCTTATTTCTTGTCGCAGTTCAATCAACCCGTAGTTTGAGGTGTAGGTTGTTTGACCTTTCTCTATCGAGTAGATTCCGGCTTCTCGAATGCCCCATGGCGTGATGAAGTCTGGCTCTCCGACACCGAGTGAAATGACGTCGGTCATTTTGGCGGCAATGTCGAAAAATTTACGAATTCCGCTTGGCGCTAAATCGCGCGCGATTTTCGAAAGTGGTGGCGCCTTATCTGATTGATCGTTGCTCATAGTTTTAAGGCGTGACGACAAGTCGCGTATCTTCTTCGTTGTCTACGAATACGACTTGATCTTCTTTGTATTTGCGCAAGAGAAAGTGAGTTTCGGTTGCCATCACGCCTTCTATCGGCGCGAGTTTTTCGGCGACGAAGCGACCGACTTCTCTGATATTGGCACCTTCTACGGCTACACGCAGGTCATAGCCGCCTGAGACGAGCCACAGACTCTGCACTTCAGGAAAGCGATAGATGCGTTCTGCCACCTTGTCAAAGCCCACTTCCCGGGCCGGATGCACTTTCACATCGATGAATGCAATCACCTTTTCAACGCCTGTTTTTTCCCAGTCGATGATAGTTTTGTAGTGCTTGATCACTCCCAACCGTTCGAATTCGGCAATTGCCGCAGTTACCTGTTCGACAGTCCTGCCGAGCATCTTCGCAATCTTCTCAGGAGAAGTGCGCGCGTCGCGGGAGAGAATGGTCAATATTTCGTCTGGTGCTTCAAGTTGCATAGGCTGATAGTTTAGCACTATCAGCCTATGCCATCAAGAAACGGCTTCAGCTAAGCAAGAATATTGCTTAGCTGGCACCGTGCATAGTGGCGGTCCGATTCGCCTCTACTTTCCTTGCAAGGCTCGACGAATCACATCTTCCCGTTGGAAGCCTTGCATCGATCTGTTCTGACCTTGTGACCGAACGAAGATATTTGGCAGCGTGCTTCCTGGGATGCTGTTGCTTCGTCCAAGTTGGCTGTCGGCATCGACCTTGATGATCTGTCCTGGGAACTCTTTAGCGAGTTTAGCCATGACAGGATTTTGCGAATCGCAGTTACCGCAACCATGACTTCTCGTCACATCGATAATGGTCGGCAAGCCGAGTTCATCGTTTGCTTTGATAGCAGCATCGATGTCGGCTTGGGATCTGGCGTACTGTACTTCTCTTGGTCTATTGTTTGGTCTGTCGCTTGGCTTGTCGTTGTTTGGTTTTTGTTGATGTTCAGTCTTTTTGACTTGTTCATCTGGTGAAGGGGCTTCAGGCACCTTTATTGGACTCGCGGGCTTGGTCGTGTCAGCAGGTGGTTGTTGGAGATTGCGTCTCGTGCCGTCAGCCGCATAGCGACCCTGGTCTTGCAGACCAGCTTCGATGTTTTGGGCGCCCCAGTGAGTGCTTGTCACTCGGTCTGGCATCGCATTGCCATTTGCGTCCCGCTTGATTGATTGGACGCTGGTGAACGCGTGGTTATAGGAAGACTGGCTTTGATTCACCCACGATTTCCACGATGCCATAGCTGGATCGGCGGAACTGTTCACTTTATCTTTGTCGATTACAACAAAATTGAGATTCGGATTTTGTCGTATTAACTCAGGCAGTTTTGCTAGTAATTCCTGTGACCCAGGTGTGTCTTTGCCCACGATCATAACTGCTACACCCTTGCCCTTTTCCGCTGCATCTTTGTAGGCTGCTCCAGCGGTTTCCAGAGTAGACGCGCCTGCTTTGACCGCCAATTTCTCTAGCTCGGTCAGAGGTTTTTCTACCTTCTCTGGTGGCTTTGGTTGTTCTTGCTTCTCTTGTTTTTCTGGTTGTTTTTCTTCCTTGTCTGATTTTTCTGACTTTTCTTCTTTCTTTGTTTGCTCTTGTCCAGGCGTTTCTAGTTTTGGCTTCTGCGGCGCCTCGTTTTCTGGTGGTGGACCAATGTGGCAAGATGGATCGCCCGGTTTACAGACTTTTGGTTCTTCAGTCAGGTCTGGAATTCCAAACTTTTCCTTGAATTTTTTGCCTGGTTTCAGATCCGGCCAGGGCGTGTCATCACTCGGTTTGTCTTTCGTCGCTTTCCCTTCGTCTTTCGGCGTTTCTGCTTCCTTAGCCTTCGCCGCAGCATCTGCGTCTGCTTTGGCTTTTGCGGACGCTGCTGCGTCTGCTTTCGCCTTTGCTTCAGCCGCTGCTGCTACTGCTTTCGCATCAGAAATTGCTTTTGCTTCAGCTGCTGCTTTCGCTTCAACTTCTGCAGAACCTCTGACCATGTCGGCAGTAACGCCGTATGTCCCTTCAGTAACTCCGGGATTTTTATGGTCTGCGGCATATTGCTTCATTGATTTCAGATTCAGATCCGAGCCCCAGTAACCGCTTCCATTATTCATTTCACCCTGATGGTCGAGCATATATTTCAATGCTTTGTTTTCTTTCTCGAACTTATCTTTTGTTTTCTGGCTGATGTCGTCTTCGCTTAAACGTCTTTCGTTGTAGGCAAGCTTCTGTCTCATCTCGTCTGCGCTTATACTGCCGCCCTTGTCGGCATCAAGCGCTGAGAAATCTTTACTGCTGCCAAAGGCTGCCAGCACTGCTTGTGCGTTCTTGTATTCATCGTATTTGGTGGCAGTGTCTTTTCCGTACTGGTTCAACCGGTCTTCTGTCATCAGTCCTTTCCAGTAAGTTAGTCCACTGTTTGGATCTGCGACTTTGTCTGCTAAGTAGTTGCCTGCCAAACGCTCTGCCGGTGTGAGAGAGTCTTGATTTTTCTGCAATCCTCTGCGTATTTCTGCTTCGCTGCAATAGCCGTCTTTGTCTGTATCGTATTCTTTAAAATGCTTCTTGCCGAAATCAACAGCCATCTCAGGTAGTAATCCGTTCTTTTGCAAGTCTGCCGATGCCGCTTGCAAGAACTCTTTGTTGCCTTTAGTATCGCCTACATGTTGACCGATTTCTCGATTGATTGCTTGGCTAGCGCCACTCGCAGTGGTTACATTTTCGACAGAGTGATGTCCTCTATCTGCTGGTGTTTCTTTTGGGGGCACTACATCAGGCATTTAAAATCCTCCTTGGGAGCTGCTCGATCAAAAGCAACCTGTCATAACCAGCTTGAATTGCTTGCTATGGCAGTTGGTGCGTTTGCCACTTGTTCGAGGCGATGTTAGTAGACTAAATTCAATTTGTGTCCGATGTGTACCTTTTCATCGGCAGCTAGCGGCAGGTAGCTCCTGCCGCTAACAGCGGTGACTGTTTAGTCGCCTGCCGCTCTGACCATGTTGTCTGTAACTTTGTACTTACCTTCGGTAATTCCTGGATTTGAGTGGCGACTGGCATATCCTTTTATCGATTTGATGTTCAAGTCGTAGCTTACGGAATACCCATTACCCTCAGCCATTTCGCTGTGGTGTTCGAGCATGTATTTTAGAGCTTTATTCTCTTTCTCGAATTTGTCTTTGGTTTTTTCACTTACATCGTCTTCACTCAAGCGTCTGTCATTGTAAGCGAGTTTCTCTTTCATCTCCGCAGCGCTTAACGAGCCGCTTTTGTCTGTATCGACGGCGGCAAAATCTTTGTCGTTTCCAAAGGCTTTGACAGCTTCTTGACCGTTGCGATATTCACTGTATTTGGTGGCAGTATCTTCTTTGTATTTATCCAGAAGAGCTTCAGTTGTCAGTCCTTTGTGATAGGTCAAGCCGCTTTTTGTATCTGCTATTTTGTCTGCCAGATAGTTGCCTGCCAGGCGCTCTGCTGGTGTGAAGCTATCTTGATTCTTCTGCAGCGCTCTGCGTATTTCAGCTTCGCTAGCATAGCCATCTTTATCTGTATCCATTTCTTTAAAGTGCTTTTTGCCGAAATCAACAGCCATTTCCGGCAGTAATCCATTTTTCTGCAAGTCTACAGCTGCCGCTTGCAAAAATTCTTTGTTGCCTTTCGTGTCACCGGGATGCTGACCGATTTCTTTGTTGATGGCTTCGCTCGCGCCGCTGGCGGTGACCTCTCGCTCGATGACTCTATGTCCTCTATCCGCTGGTGTTTCTGGTGGTGGCACTCGATCCGTCATTGTAAAAGTCCTCCTGGTTCGCTCCCATTACGGAAGTAGACGTCTCAATTACGTGGCGGGGAGCCATGTTCGAGAGTCTTTACGCTTGCGCTTGGTTGAGCGATATCAATAGACTAAAAGCAGATTGTGTCCGTTGTGTACCCTTCCCTTTCGAGAGTGGGCATCAGGCTGGTACACGCACTTTTACTCAGACCGGTCAGTTTCTATCGTCGTTGCTTCCTTGTTTGAAGCCCATCAGGCGATTCATAAAGGAATCCCAGGCTTCATCCATATGGTCGTCGGCTAACTCTTTAAGTGCGTGAGCTTGATCTGTTGCGGCGCGACTTTCTTTCGAGGCGCTATCTGCAACTTTTTCCAGGTAAGATTTTTCCTTGCGCGTCAAATTCAGTTTGTCAGCATTGGCAGCCACCTGGAGTACACGTTGTGCGATCAGCGGGTCGAGCCACGAGCTGCCTGATTGCACAGTGCGAATGGCGACTTCGAGCTTGGCTTTGCTGAATCCATCTTTGATGATGTATCCGTTAGCACCTGCTTGAAACGATGCGAACATGTCTTCATCAGAATCGTGCGAGGTAAGCATGATTGCTTTCAATCCCGGTAGCTCTTGTTTGACCGTCTTCGTTACTTCTATACCGTCTACTTTGGGCAACCCGATATCGACCAGCGCCAGGTTGGGCGGGCTGGCAAGTATTTCGGTGATGGCGGTGGCGCCGTCTGCCGCCTGCCCCACCACCTTGAAGCCCTGGATTCCGTTTAGTGCCACTGACACTGCTGAGCGGATCAACTCATTGTCTTCAACTAGAAAGATGGAAATTGTGTCGTCGGACATAGGAGCCTCGTTTAAGTCGAAGGTGTAGTTATCATGGTCAGCGATTCGATTTCGCGCCGCGCAGTTTCGAACGCTGCGACAAGTTGTTCAAACAGTTGACGAGCTTCTGACCAATCTTGTGTCCGAGTGGCGTCACCAATTTGCTTGCTCAATGTTGCCATTTCGTGCATCGAAATGGTAGAGCAGTAACCTTTCAGTTCATGTGAATTAGCCTTGGCTCCGGCGACGTCTTGACTGGCTATTGCCTTGTCTAGTTTATCCAAGATGGCCGGCGTGCCATCTGCAAACATCGTCAACAGTCTACACGCGCTTTCCCATCCAAAGTTAGCAGTGAGCATTTCTGTATCCAGTGCACTTTCTCGTGGAGCTGATGGCGCGACGTTCTTGCTTATGTCCTCGCTCATCAGTGTAGTGCTGCGAGACGATCGTTCCAATTGGAATCTGATGTCGTGGGTTTTGAATTCAACCAATCGATCTGGCAACAGTGTACTTAGTAAATGCAGTAAGCCATCGATTGTTACTGGCTTGGCTACGTATTCATCCATGCCAATGGCCAGGCAATTTTCACGATCACCTTCCATTGCGTTCGCAGTCATCGCCAGGATGATCGGTTTGGTTTTTAATTGAGAGCCTAGCGCACGAATTTGGCGTGTTGCCTCAAAGCCGTCCATTATCGGCATTTGGCAATCCATAAGAATGACGTCGAATTCTTGCTGCTTTACGAGGTCAACCGCTTCTTTTCCATTGCTGCAAATTTGTGCGGTTAGTCCGAGTTTTTTTAGTTGCAGATTGGCCACTTCCTGATTGATTGGATTGTCCTCAACGATCAAAGCTCGCAGAGTTGGATCTAACGAGCGATCTTTATTTTCTCTTTCCGTACCTCTGGAAATTGGTGAGAGTTTTTTACCGTTCGATAAATCATCGAGACATTGCAGCAATTGAGTCTGTTTTAAAGGACGGGTTAGATAAGCGGAGAAGCCGGCTTTCACGGCATCTTCACCTAACGCTGCCTGGTCGAAACTAGTAAGCAGAATTCCAAACAATTCCAGCTGATTGACCAATGTCGCCAGGTCGTTTGGCATGGCGGCGCGATCGATATTGTTTGCATCGACGTTGATCAAGGCGAAGTCGTAAATGCTGCCGTTTTTACGCGACCGCTCTACCTCGCGAACCGCTTCTTTAGCGTCAGCAGCGCTACCGAACTCCATGCCATAGTGAGTCGTCAGTTTTCGCAGATACTCCAGTTCGCGCAATGTGAAGTTGACTGCCAGCATTCGTCCGGTGGGGTTTGCTTGTTCTGGTGGTTGCTTTTCGCATATCGCAATAGGCAGTTTGAACCAGAAGGTCGATCCTTTGCCCTCGGTACTGTTTACGCCAATCTTGCCACCCATCAACTCAACCATTAATTTCGAGATCGCCAGACCGAGCCCTGTGCCACCATTAGTGGTGGCAATCTTCTCCATTCCTTGTGAAAAAGGTTTGAAAAGCTTTTGCATCGTATCGGAAGATAAACCAGAACCGCTGTCTTCAATAGCGAATCTGAGGGTATCTGATGTTTCGGGTTCATTGCGCACCGTAATAATCACGTGCCCTTTCTCGGTGAATTTGACGGCGTTGCTGCCCAGGTTGAGCAGGATTTGACGTAAGCGAGTTGGGTCGCCGATCACTGTTTTAGGCACAGTCGGCTCGACGAATGTGATGAGTGAAAGGTCTTTCAACCTCGCTGGTCCAGCGAGAATTTCAGCTACGCCTTCAACCACATCTAACAACTCGAATTCAGTGTTTTCTAGCGGAAAACTGCCTGCTTCCATCTTTGAGAAAAGCAAGATGTCGTTGACGACGTTAAGCAGGGCGCCGCCAGCACTTTTGATAACTTCGACAAACTTGCTTTGCTCGACATTCAAACTTGTTCTTCGCAAAAGGTCGCTCATGCCGATGACTGCGTTCATCGGAGTGCGGATCTCATGGCTCATGTTGGCCAGAAATTCCGCTTTGAATCGGGCTGTAGCCAGAGCCTCATCCCTTGCCTGGACCAGTTCTTCATTCAGTGTCTTGATCTCTTTGTTAGCTGTGAATCGCTCGATGGCGTACAGAAGAGCTCGACTGAGCCAATTGGAATTCAAGTCTCGCTTGACCAAATAATCTTGAGCACCCAGTTTTACTGCCTCGAGTGCTACAGTGTGCTCGTCTAGCCCGGTCAAGACAACTATAGGAATGTTGTTGGTTTTGTTGCGCACTGTCAAGAAAGTGTTGATTCCTTGACTTTCCGGCATGGACAAGTCGAGCAGTAGAACATCGACTCCGCCAGTTTCAAGACGAAGCAAGCCGTCTTGCAGGTTTTCAATGCACTCGACAGCGAACCTTCCCACCTCGCTATCGGCTAGAAGCTTTTGCAGCAGCCGGGCGTCGTCAGGATTGTGGTCGATGATAAGTACGTTGATGTCGGTGCTCATCGCTTGCTGATCTCACTCAATTCTTCGCTCGAAAGGAAAGGGGAGGTGCTGAAGGCACCTGAACGAAGAATATGATTGCGTTCAAACTAGTAAGCCGGCTGAATATGTAGACTCTTCATGGTATTGTTGCGCGTCACAATGCTCATGCCCCGAAATTGCACTAAAATAACCTCTCTAGAACCCCCATAATTAAGATACTTTGACCGACGAAATGGGCAGTTATCAATTATCTTTCCGCCGTTTAGACGACAACAATGAATGAAGGCCAGAAAAGTTTTGCGGAACTAGGCGCTGAAGCGTTCCAAGAAGGGCGCTACAGTCAGGCCGAGAACTTTATGCATGCTGCTTTGAGAGAGGCTGACGATGCAGGAGACGAACTCGAAATCGCCAATATTTTGGATAATCTGGCAGAGATCTATTTCGAGCAGGGCAAATATGACAAGGCTGAGCCTCTATACGACCGCTCCTTGACCATCCGTGAGCGCACGTTGCCAAGTCTCCATGAAGACATTGTCGCAAGTTTGAACAATCTGTCGGCACTGTACTTCTTTCAGGAGCGATATGCTGAGGCGGAGCCGCTTTGCAAGAGGCTCCACAATGTCTATATGTACGCTTTAGGCGCTGACCATCCAGAAGTGGCTGCCAGTTTAGCCAACCTCGGACTTGTCTACGCCGGTCAGAAGCAATACGAAGAGGCCGAAAAAGCCTACAAGCGGTCTTTGATCATTCTTGAAAAAGCCGTGGGGTTCAAACATTCTGAGGTCGGAATCGGCTTGAGCAACCTGGCCAAGCTTTATCAAGACCAGGGTAAGTTTCAGCAGTCACGCTTCCTCTGGGAGCAGGCGCTCTCGATATTGGAAAGCAGCCTTGGCAAAAACAGCGCCGAATTGAGCGAAGTGATTCGTAATTTGATGCAAGTGCTAAACGAATTGAATGACAAAAATGCGGTCGATCTCCTGGAGCTGCGTTTGCTCGAACTGGAAGAGAAGTCGATTGAAGCGAGTGACGCTGAGGTTCTTCAACGTATGTCGAGCCTTGCTAAGTTCAATGCTGCGCGCGAAAAATATTCTGAAGCGAAGAATTTGTATAAGCGTATTATTTCGATCAAAAGCCGTATTCTCGGCGATCGACATCCGAATGTGGCTCTCACCATGGTCGACTTGGCCGATGTGCACGAAGCTGATGGTGAGCCAGAAAGAGCTGAGGAATTGTACAAAGAAGTCTTGTCGATTTACGAAAAAAGATTGCCACCACATCACCCAGAAAACGCTCTGGCAATTCAGAAGTTGGCTCATCACTACTCGAAAGCAAGCCAATATGCGCATGCTTCGATACTGTGGGAGCGCCTGCTCTCCATTCGGCAAAGTGAGACACCACAGAACAATCAAGAGCTTTTGATCTGTTTGAAAAATTTAGCTCAGTCGAGATATCTCGAAAATAATTTTTCTGCTGCAGAACTTTTGCTCAAGCGTCTGATTGGTATTCTGGAGCCATCTCACGCGCAAGTGGACACAGATATTGCAACCTGTTTCTTCTATTTAGCTGAAATTCTTCGTCGTAAACAAAAGTATGATGAAGCAGAAATTTACTACCTTCGCGCTATCGATGGACAGACAAAAGCCCTTGGTGCTGAAGATACGGTGGTTGGGCAAATGCTTGAGTGTTATGCCAACTTGCTCGAAGAAACACATCGCCAGGAATCTGCCAATCACATTCGCCAATGTGCTGATGCAATACTTTCGAAAAATGCCACTGCAGTAACGACGAAATAATTCGAGCATGACTGCAAGCAAACGGAAAAAAATCGCCGATGCGATATTAGCGCAGGTCGAAGAGCGGGGTTCGCTCAAGTCTATTTGTCCATCTGATGTTGCGCGCGCACTTTTCTCTGCACAAGAATGGCGAGACGAGATGGAATCTGTGCGCGAAGTAGCGCAAGATTTGAGCGATCAGGGCTTAATTGAGGTCACTCAAAAGGGCAAACAAATCAAGAATGTTTTGGAAGCGCATGGACCGATTAGATTGCGCAAAGTAAATTGATTTGGAACCGATTAGACGGTGCAAAGGAAATCGCCTCAACGACCAACTAGACTGTGCTTGTCTACTTTGTACGACCTTATGCAAACAGTTGGTTAAGTGTACGGTCGGTGAGAAATTCCCAACTATTTTTCTTCCACTAACAGTTAGATGTTAGTTGGAAGCAGTCTAGAGGATTGATAATGAACGCGAAATCGGTAGCATTCTTCTGCGTAACGGCATGGACACTATTAAGCAGCACCGTTGCATTGGCTGATACCACCGCTGATGTCATAGATAGTGGACCTTTGAAGAAAAATGGTGCGAAGCAACTCAACGTTTTGTTTGAAGACAGTACAGACGATAAGCCGCAACACGCATGGTTGCAGGGTGTATCGAATGAAAATGTTGTTTGGAAGAAATCCTTGCCACTGAAGTTTCCAGTTAATACCGCGAAGACCGATGTGATTTGTCGAAAGGGACGAATAGAAGTTGTTTCGCAATATCCAGGCAGCGCTGCCTACACCAATCAGACCTTCACTTGGGATGGTGAGAAGGTCACTTTCGTGTCAAAGAAAGACGGTGACCCTTCGCAAGAACAAGTTGATAAGTTGATGAAACTGGCTGTTAGTGGCACGCATCAGCAGTTGTCTGATTTTGCCAATGACGAGCATGTGATTTTCTATCCAGGCAACTACATCAACACCGATAATGTCAAAGCGATGCTCACCGCTGGTAGAAAGAAAGCACTTGCATTGGCCTCAGCGCATAAGGCGCAGCAAGCCGCACAACGCATGGAAATATGTCTGGATGCGAGTATGGAGCTTTGCTATCTCGAAGGTGAAGAAGGTGAGACGAAAACAGCTCCAGCGAAATGGATCGAAGCGTGGTCAGAAGATCGAATTGCGCTTCCTTCTACCTTTTGGAAGCCAATCCTGAAAGATTACTCCACACTCCTCAAGGCATCTGGAAAATTGAAGCAGGCGTCAGCGATTGCAAACGCCGCAAAAGACGATTCGAGCAAGAAGAGAAACTAAATACTGCGCCGAGAGTGAATCTCCCAGGACTACTTCTCGAAGTAATTTTTGATTTCGTATGCCGCGAACGCTGCCGCTCCAAGACCCGCGCCGATGAGAACTCCGCGAGCACCGAACTGACCTGCAGTAGCCATATATCTAGATTCTGTCTTGAGCAAATCTGCCGCCATATTAGATGCACCGAAGGCACCAAGACCGATTGCCAGCGGCACCTTGTAGGCTTGCACTAGCCCTTCTGCCGCTAATCCGTAGGCTCCTCCGATGATGCCTCCGGCGGCCATACCTGTGCCTACAGGAATTGCACCTATTTCTAGCTCATGCAAAAGTGGGGAGCTGGAGAGTTTCATTGCGCTCATATTCTCAGCGGCACTCAGTCTGGATAGATCGGGTAGGTCAGCGCGAGTGGGGGAAGCTGAGGGTGTCAATTCGCGAGGATTGGTTATTGAAGAATCAAATGTGCCCATGGTTATGGTCTCCATTTAAAGGACGCAAAATGGCGCGCATCCCTGTACTGCTTTTTTGCCAGCTTAAGGTGAAGACATTGCCGAGTTGTTACTACTTATGATTAACTTGAAGGTTTGGATTTTAGAGGATAGCGGATGGCACCTGTAGGCGAAAAAGAAGATGGCGGACTGTATCTGGACGACCTGAAAGTCGGGCAGACATTTCTGAGTGGCACTCATGCGTTGGATGAGGCTCAGATAATCGCTTTTGCAAGTAGTTTCGATCCTCAACCTTTTCACACCGATGCCGCTGCCGCAGAAGATACTTTCTTCAAGGGACTAGCAGCGAGCGGTTGGCACACTGCTTCAGTATCGATGAAACTGTTAGTGTCTAGTGCCAATATTTCGGGTGGATTGATTGGTGCAGGTGCTGAGATTACCTGGCCAAGGGCGACCCGTGCGAATGATGTTTTACAGGTCGAAACAGAAGTTGTCGACATTAAAGAATCTCGCAGTCGGCCTGACCGAGGAATTGTCACCATACGTAGTGTCACGCGAAATCAAAACAATGAGTCTTTGCAGATAATGATTTCGAGACTTGTTGTACCGCGACGCACTTGACTTGAACTCGGGTTTCGGATTGGCCTAACTCTATTTCCATAAGCAGGTCATTTGAACAGAACGCCATGCTCTCATAGTGAATTACTTGTGTAATTACGTCTGATATAGTCTGCGCTCGTCGTGAAAATAGTTCGAATTCTACTATTTGGCATCACCGAGTTGCCGCACAGAAAGTTCGCGATCCTCATAATCAATTAGGGTGATCGAGTTGCCTTTGGCATCACTCGTCAGAAGTAACTTACAACTTAAAAGCCTCTGGATTTCCGGTTGATGCGTGCTTTGAGTATATAATTGCCGCGGAGCCCCGGTTTTACTAGCTTTAGCAATTTCACATCGATAGGTTGCCATGGTGTCATTGTTGAGCGATCGGCGTCTAAGCCGTGCCTGTACGACTTTGATATTTTGTGCCGTCCTGAATTTTGCTCTCTGTGCGCAAAAGTCGATGGCGCAGAATTTTACAGCACCAAATAACATCATCGGTAACGGTCTTCTCGCCCAGGCGCAGATTCAAGACGTTAGACCGACAACCATTATTCCAACAGATTTGGTTCCGCTTCCTGCTGCAGAAGAGCGCGAAACTTATGGTGACACTATCAAGTTGAAAGTGCTGCAGGTGCTGCCGGCGAAGTTGTATTTCAATGCTAATTGCGAAACTTCATTCCGAAATGAAACTAACGTCTTTCAAACGCTGATGAAAAGACAAACGCTGCGAAAGTTGGATATCGGTCCTGCCTTTTACGAACTTTCTGCGGCTGATCAAGCTGCGGTGCTGAGCCCGGTCAAAATCACGTCAAGGAATGACAATGTATTTCGTGTGTTTCCAAACGTGACTGCAGGATGGGCTTTCACTCCAAGAACGCGTGTTTATTCCAATTATTTCTTCATTCGCGACAATCTCTTCCACAATCCTGGTTTGAACACAAACATTCAGTCGATCGGTGGTGGCATTCAGCACGACATTCCACTGGGCAAGAAAGCTAATCTCCAGGGCAATCTACAGTTTCGTGAACTGTATCAAACTAATCAAATTTCTGTTTTTGACTATTTACCAGGGCTTACTCTCTCTTATTATTTAACGCCACGGACGGTGCTCTACACGAGTGCACTGCTTCAGATGCGCGGCAAACGTGCATTTTGCGCACCGACTCGAGAGATCGATCCTTTCTATACGTTTGGTGGTTTTTATCAAAAGGGGTTGTGGTCATTTTCTGCAACTGGAACGTTCCTACAGAATTTTCGAGAACCTTTTCGTCGCAATGCATTGATTCCGATCAATAACTATTCTTGGATTTTAGATTTCGAACTCGACCGTCAACTGAGTAAAAAGCTTCCCGGAGCCCAAGTTTTTGTGCGTGCGGAGCCGATTTATAACTTTCATTCGCGAGGCACGACGGGACTTTCCGGCGTCGACTTCAGAATATTCTATGGGTTGAAGGTTGCAGTCGGTAAGCAGCCGTTGACTTCAGCTATGCAACTTCTGCGGGATCAATTGCAAGAAACTTCTCCTGCTGTGCCAAAGCAAGGCGACCCTGGTGTCTCAGCACCTTCGACTTCTTCATTGCCTAGACCTAAGGTCGCTCATGAGATGCAACCTATTCACGGTGTGATGAATGCGAGTGGCGCGACAAATGCGGCTCTGCCAGCCGTTCAGACGCCACTAGCAACAGCCTCGAACAGCCCATCGATATAGTATTCGGTTTATTCGGGTGGACTAAAGATCAATCCTCGGGGTGATCTGATTAGTTTCGCCTAACTGTCATATTCGGAGAGTAGCCAGCGAGTCGATAAGTTGCTTGCGGCAAAAAAGTGTCACTCCATTGAGAGTTAGGAGGTCGTTATGGGTTCACAATTTGGAACGAAGCTCTGCGGAGCAAGCCGCACTGCCGTCCTCGTTGCAGTGTCATTGCAGATTTCGTTACTTACGCCTGCGTTCGCGGGTAACGGATTGCTTGGTTTAGGCGGTGGTGGCAGCGGCGGTGGCGGGGGATTAGTTCCCACTTTAACCAATGTGCTCTCGCCCGTTGTAGCCCCAGTCGCTAGAGTGGCGGCTCCTGTTACTGGCGGTGCCTCAGCATCACCAGTATCGAGTGTTCTGGCACCGGTGAACGCAGTGGTGGCCCCGGTCAGAGCAATTATCTCAGCCCCGGTTGCCGGTGGCGGCATCAGTGGAGTTCTTGCTCCAGTGAGAACAGGCAATATCGGCGCTGTTTTTGCACCTATTAGTGGCGGCGGTCTCAGTTCTGTCATTGCACCCGTGCGAACTGGCGGTATCGGAGCACTCTCTCCGATTACCAATCTTGGATCAGTTATCGCACCTGTTGTGAGGTCTGGCGGGATTGGCGCGTTTGCCCCTATCAGTGGTGGCTCGCTCGGCTCAGTCATCGCACCAATCACTGCACCAATTGCAGCGCCTATAGCTGGCGGACGTCTGGGCGCTGGCGTGTTGGCGCCCGTGACAGCACCTATCACCGCGAATGTCCTGGGCGGAGGGGTACTGGCGCCTGTAACCGCACCAATCAGTGGTGGCAACGTTGGCGCCGGAATCATTGCACCGGTCACGGCTCCAATTCTCGGCGGTAACAACGGAGCTGGTGTGCTTGCTCCAGTTACAGTACCAGTTTTAGGAGGTAACACTGGCAATGTTGGGCTCAGCGGTCTGCTTGGCTCAGTCACAGCCCCAGTTACAGCCCCAGTTTTAGGAGGTAGCACAGGCAACGTCGGACTCGGTGGAGTGCTCACACCGATTACAGCACCGATATTAGGAGGTAGCACAGGCAACGGAGCACTTGGCTCAATCACTGCACCAATACTTGGAGGAAACATTGGTAACGGCGCACTTGGAGCGATTACAGCACCAATTCTGGGAGGCAATACAGGCAACGGCGCTCTTGGCGGAGCACTCGGATCGATCACAGCACCAATTCTTGGAGGTAACACTGGCAACGGCGGACTGAATCTGAATCTTGGCAGTTTGATTGGTCCTGTGGCAGGCGGAAATCTTGGTGGCATTCTTGCTCCAATCAATGCCAGCCTCGGCAACATCACGGCTCCAATTACTGGCGGAATACTTGCTCCGGTAAATGTTTCCAACTTGGGCGGATTGCTTAACCCTGTCACTTCTATCGCGAATGGCAGCGTGCTAGCCCCGATCGGAGCAAGTAACATCGCTAATGGACTTCTCGGTAGCGTTACAGCCAGAGCGCTGAACGGCGGTATTCTCAATGGCGGCGTCCTCAATTCGCTCGGAGCTACATTGACTACTGGAGCACTTGCACCAGTCAATACCGGTTCGTTGCTCAATGCGAACTTGCTCTCACCTGTGAATATCGCGAGTAATCCTCTCTCGAGTTTGGGTGCCATCAATGCACTGAACAACGTGATGGTTCCAATAACATCCAATCCATCGGTAAGCGTTGGTGATGTCAATCCTTCGGTTGGCTTGAGCACTGGTAACATCTTGTCCACAGCCCTGGGACCAATCACTGGCACCTCCGGTAGTGCAGGAATTCTTTCTGGCACTAGCGTGTTGCAAAACGGATCTGTGATTGGAGACGTGCTTCCATCACTGACTAAGCTCGGTGTAGCAGATGGTGCGCTGAGCAACGTCGCTAACGACCTGAACGTTCAAGTGCCTAGTCTCGTTAAGGTGGCAGGTGATAGCACCAATGTTCTGGTCTCAGGTTTGGGAGGACTTGTAGCACCGATCGTTCCAGTGCCAGGTGGACACACTCACCCAACACCAACTCCTCAACCTACTCCTGATCCAACGCCAACACCTACACCGACCCCAACACCTACACCCACTCCGACTCCTGAACCAACACCAGAACCAACACCGACTCCTACACCAACTCCAGACCCTGGTCATGGTGGTCACGGTGGCAATCCGAATCCTGGTCATGGTGGCGGCAACCCAGATCCAAGACAAGGTGGAGATTCAACTGATCCAGGTGTCGGTCATGGACACGGCCATGGTGGTTCCCTGCCTACTCCAACTGATCCTCCTCACGCTTGGCCAGTTCCAACGCCAGGTCACGGAAGTGATGGTAGCCATGGAAGTGATGTTGGTCACAGCACTGCCCCACACTCAGGAGCACCAACAACTCCCGATCCGGACCATCCGATCCACACTTCTAACTAGTTTTTTTCCACGACACTGAAGCCAAATCAAAATGACGGACTGACCCCCCGTCATTTTGTTTTTGCGTAGACACAGGGTTAGGGTTCACCCATAGGTTTGAATGAGCTTTTGATTTCCCTCCTAGAGGTAATAGAGTCTAGCCAATGACGATGAGATGCTGATTGTATCCAGCACTGCATCTGGTGCTGATGGCTTCAGGAGGATACATAGATGATTCGCATTCGTACGGTCAGCGCGATGCTCGCTACTCTTATCTCACTTACAAATAGTTCTGCCGTTCTGGCTGATGCACTTGGTGTTTCGGAGGCAAATGTTCAAGAGAGTCTGAGCCTTCCCAGCTTTGCCAATGCAGCCTCGGGAATCGACCAGAGTGCCAATGCTGAAGCATTAAGGTCACAAGTCTTGAGACGTACAGAGAAAAAACCTCTGCCGCTGCCAAAGGCTAGTCCAAAAAAGAGCGTAAAAGTTCCACAAGGTCATCAATACTTTGTTTGTTTTACGGGACCTGGTCAAGTATCTGCCGGTGACATCAAAGAAAATAAAGAAGCTATCGCGCTCGGCGAACCCGGCACGATCTTCAGTAGTTCTGACAAAGGTGTCAATTTGCAAACTGGTTGTTTGCTTATTGGTACGAGAAACAATCCGCTCTTTATAAATGCTGGCGAAAGCAAGATCGATGTTCAGCCCAATTCATCGGTCATGGTTGACTTAAGTGATTCGCATGCAGTCGAGTGCATAAACGGTTCGGCGTCTTTGACGCGAAGCGATGGCTCGATTTCTCAAGCTTTAGCGCACCAACAAGTTTCCATGAATTTGCCTGCGCCTGCGCAACCTGTTTTTAAAGACCCATTCTTTAAAGAAGTAACGAGGTCAAAATTTTTACTGTCAGCAACTAGAGACACCACCGAAACAAACAAAGCGAACTTGCACTCGTTGCATGCAAATCTTCTCGCCGCATCGACTGCTGAAGCCAAACATGGTCAGGAGCCAGCGCGAATATTTCCTTCTACTGGAGCTGTCTTCGGTTTAGTTCGTCCTTATCTGATGCAAATCACTGAAGGATCCATGCTTGTCGATTTGCCTTTTGGCTGTGCTATTCAAACACCGTTTGGATTGATTCAAGGAACCAAGCGCGCATCGATAGCTCTTCAACTAAGCCCAGCATCACTTTTTGCGGGCAACTGTACAATTGCGGCAACGATGGTGCTCAAATCAAACGGCCATTCATTTCCGGAGCATGTTGGACGAAGCGTAATGGTTGTTTCTGGTATTGCTGTGCCAGGCGCGACAATAACAGACGGCATTGCTCGCAGGCGCCTGCATGCATACTGTGATGGTTGCATAACTGGAATTACAGCAGATTTCTCGGTGCTTTCATTTGTGCAAGGATGTCGTAGTTTGAGGCTTGCAATTATGCAACCTATTTCCAAAAGAGAGACTTCGTTCGGTGGCAGTTTCCTGAAATCAATGGCTGCGCTCTACACAGTAACGGCATCCTACGGTTCGTATTACGCTACTCCTGAAATCCCCAAGCATACGCAGGTCGGAGAGTTCGTTCCGCCGCCAGAGGTGGTAAAGCTGCTCGCTCAAAATGTGCAATGAAGTTCCAATTGTGTTGTTGGATTCCACAGTGATATTTCTGTATCAGGAAGAGTCAAACCGCAATCAAACTTCGGTGGTGCCCAATGTACATAACTGGTCAAGTGTCTGTTTTTCTGGGTGTTCGTGATCCAAACGCTTGTGCTAAATTGCGCAGTCAGCTTGTCGACTATGAACACTTAAATGTAGTTGGATTCGCTCATCAATCAAGCGACATCGTCGTTGCTGTGGGCAAGTTAAAGCCTGATGTTTTGATTGTTGATGCTTCCATAGTTGGTAACTCACCGGAAACTTTCGGCGATGTGATCAGAAACAGCTCTGAACATACAAAAATCCTACTGCTCGGATTTCAGGGAACTTTGCAAGACTTTTTGCCAATGTTCCAACATGGAATTTATGGAAGCTGTTCAGCTGCTACGACTTCGAATCTAATCAAAATTGCAGTTGAATCTGTGATGAAGGGAAGCGTTTGGTTTCAGCCCGGCGTCGCCAACGTGCCATGCAAAGTCAACTCTCTCTCTGTAAGAGAGAAGGAAGTTTTGAAACTGGTCATGAACGGACATCGCAATGCATCGATCGCGCAAGTTTTAAAGATCAGTCCTGAAACTGTGAAATCTCATATGCATCGAATGATGGAAAAACTGGTTGTTCACAGCAGAACGCAATTGGTCGTAGAAGCTATAAGACTACAAGTCTGTTAAGAGGGTCGGGTCATGACTACAACTTTAAATACTGCAAGTGGCGTTGCCACCAGTTTCAGTGAACTAACCAATCAGGTTAATGTTGTTCTTGTAAGCGATTGCGAGATCTCGATGGCCGGATTGAAAACAGTGCTTCGCAAAAGTGGCAGAATTACAGTAGTCTCGGAATGTGAAAGTCTGGATGACGTAGCAGCCACGTGTTTGACTTTAACTCCGGAAATTGTCATCTTCAATGTCGCTGCATCGAAAGACGAAATTTGCCGTGTTGCAGAAAGTGTCACTGCCGCGTCTAAATCAACTCGAATGATCGTTATGAATAAGACTTGGACTGTCGGTCAGATCGCTGAAGCTTTTTCTCGAGGTATTCTCGGGTTTCTGACACCACCGAACCCAGCTGGATGCCTGATGATTGCACTCGAATCAGTAGTTCGTGGATGCCTGTGGATAGGACCAAATCCGCTGATGGTATCTGAACAACAAAAACTCGAGAGTTCTGCACCTTTTGGTCGGGGTGATACTGCCGGCAGTTCTTCGGCGAAAGATGCGCTCTCGCCTCGTGAAGCTGAAATCGCAGCCCTCGTCTCTCAGGGGTTGAGCAATCGCGCTATCTCGGAAGTGCTGATAATTACCGTTGATACAGTCAAATCACATATCCATCACATTATGACTAAATTGGATGTGCGCGACCGAACTCAGATTGTGATGAAGTTGAATCCACTTGCTCAAGAAGTATTGCACCGCCGTCCACCGTTCGATATTACACCCAGTCCGTTAAGCACTAGACTAAGTGCGAGATTCAGGGCAGTGGCTTCGTAAGCCCCCGATGAAATACGCACCCGAAGAGATAAGCACCCGCAGAATTGAGTGACTATTCGCGCGAGTTCCACAAAGAGGCGGCTAGCTGCGGACTAGCTGCTTCTGGGCGACATGTATCGAAGATTCCAAACTTCCATCGCTTTCTCGCGCTTCTTGGCACCACTTTCTTCCATTAGTTTTCTATCTGAACTCGAAAGGATTTTGTCGAAGATTCTATCTGCGATATTTGCTGCTGCTTTGGAAGTACTGTAGCCAAGTTCACTAGCAATTTTAGACCAGCTTTTACCGTGGCTAAGCAATTCCATGAGCCTGGCTTCTTTTGGCGAAATTTCGTTGCGGAAAAACACATGGCGCATTTCATTGGACACCAAAATTACTTGACCACGGATAGCCACTTTCAATTCGTTGAGCATGGTCAGCATGTCTGCTGTTCTTGTGTTTTTGCAAAGGTAGCCATCGCAACCAGAGGTGAGTGCCCTCTTCCCATCCTCAGCGTCGCGTGAACTGGTGAGGATGATCACTGTGCCGTAAAAATTTGCTGTCTGTCGCATCTCTTGCAGCAGCCGAATGCCTGCCGATGCTGAGACTGTGCTGTCGTGTGCCGCACGTGGTAAGCGCAAATCTTGCAGAACGCAGTGGATGCCAGCGAACTCTTCAGACCGAATGAATTGCAATGCATCGTTTTCGTTATTGATTACACGAACGATTTCTAGATCAGGTTCTTCTTCCAAACACTCCTGCAGTATGGAAGCGAAATCTTCATCATCTTCGATTATCAAGATCCTGGTCATTTTTCAATCCCCTATTGAATTCAGGCGCAAATTTCTTCCTGGACTTTCTCTACTTTCGGTGCCATATCATTTACTCTGTCTACCTCCGCGATCTTTGTGGCAGGTAGTGTGAGAGTGAACCTGGTGCCCTCGCCTACTGTGCTTTCGACTTTGATAGTGCCTCCCATGCTTTCAATTAATTCCTTCACGATATGTAGTCCCAGTCCTTTTCCGTCTTTGTGGCTTTCAGCGTTCTGTTTGATTCGATAACCGGCGTCAAAGATGTGATTTAAGTCTGAGCGCGAAATTCCTTTTCCATCATCGGCAACAACAATTGAATGAAATGAATCACTGGCGATAACCGAGATGGAGACGTTTGTACCGGGTTTGTTGTGCAGCAGCGCATTGCGAGTAAGGTTGTCGATGCACCTGGATATTTCCAGTGGGCGTCCAGACACTGTTGCTATGTCTGAAAGCGTGCAGGTTATGTTGGAATTTCGTTCTTCTGCCAGTGAAGATTGCAGTTTGCAGCAATCGGATGCAACCGAATTCAAATCGGTGGTAGTCTGCTCGCGCTCGGGCGCTGTTTGTTTGATTTCATATGAAAGCATCAGTTCGTCCAGCAATTCGCTCAGTCTGTCTGCGGAGTTTGCCAGGCGTTCAATTTTTTGTGGTGCCGTTGGTGAGTGCAATCCATCTTTCTGTAGTCGCATGATTGTCCAATTGAGAACGCCCACTGGACCGCGCAAGTCGTGATTGATTTTGTGCAAGAATTCGACACGCTGTTCGTGTTCTTTTAAAAACTCTCTAGCTTTGGCATGGGCAGCTTGTGCTTGCAGGTCTACACGATGAATCTCTCGCATCATGACGAGTTTTTCTTCTGCCGCCTGGATGCGGGAACACATAGTCTCCATTCTTTCCTTTTCTCTCTCCCAGGCGATAGATGCGACAGTGCCGAAGATGATTGCCACCAGCGGTGCTATCACTGGCACTATCAAACCAGCGTATGCGAAAAGGAGGCAGGCTGCCAAAACAGAAAGTGACATGGTGAAGACAATTACGACTAGATCCGAGAGCAGGTTTTTCAGTGAGTAGTCGCCAGGGAGTGCGTCATTTTTTCGGATCGTTTCCACCAATTTGCTTCGCCATAGTGCGGCGATTGCAGCGGCAACGAGCGCGTTTAGAAAAAGCCAGTTAACTGCAGCTAAACCAGATACTTGAGTAGGCCAAGATTTACGACTGATCGTGTCGATTGCATTTGCCAGTATTTCGGGACCACTCATGAAGTTGTATCCGAAATTAGTTGTTGACGTGCTGTAGACGTCGACCACTCCATCACCGAGGATTACTATTGCATCTTTCAATGTCACGTCGGTAGACCCCGGTGAAGGTTTGACCATCTCCTTCTGACGCTGCGGATCGAGTAGGTATGTGTACGGACGAACGGGATATGAATTTGGCGGACCAGCGTAATCGATAATGAGTGGATTGGGAAGCTTCGTATCCTTCAATTCACCAAGAGCGGTGGCAGCTTTCGTCGCAATTGACTCGTAGTCTTCTCCGTGGTGTCCGCGGATGTTACTGGCCAAGGATCGAACAACTTGATCCTGATCTATCCAAACTCCAGTGCTGCCCGTGTATTTTTTCAAGACGTCAACCCCAGGTTCTAGTTTTTTCAATTCAGCTAGAACGCCGCTCGGTGAAGTGGGCACCTCAACTTTTAGTAGATTTGTCGACGTGCTTCGATTGACTGTGCGTGCCATTAAAACAGGAACTTTATAGCCGGCAAATGCCCCCGTATCGCATTTGTGAATGCTCATGGCGAGACGCGCATCATCTGGTGAATATTGGGGAAAGTCGTTGTCTAAAATTATGAGTTTGACTTTCGACTTCGCGAGAAATTCAAGCGAGCTGGCAATCGATGCACGCGGCAAAGGCCACTTCAAAAGTGGCTTCATCCAGGGATTAATGACGGCTGCTTCGGGCGGAGGTTCGTCTTCGAGTTGATGGTTGAAAATAATAAACTTGTGTTTGATCGGTGGATGATTGTTTTCGATCAACCAGCTGAGAGTGTAATCCCAGGCGTGCCACCGTCGTGGAATTTCATGTTTCTCGTGATAGGCGAGTAGCCTGGGCAGATTCAGACGGTCTAAACTCGCGGGCGTCCACCGTAGCCAATTTCTAGCTTCAAATCGCTGATTGATAGTTTGCAATTCTGCTCGTTTGAATATTCCCGAGTATTCAATGGCGAGCCCGCTCAAGTACGCGATTACCAAAAATGTTCCGAACAGTCCGTGTGACCGGCGGCTTCGAATCTCCAGTTCGCTTTCCATCTACTTATGGTCGCTCCTTATCTTCCGGCTCTTCCCATGCCAGCGTTGTTGAACCTTAGGTTCATCAACTGGAGCTGAGGCATTGCTGGTGCTGATACTCTGGTTGTTACCGACTGTAAGGTCGATTGAATTGACAAAGGCGGGATGCTGGTTGGAGGAACACCAGCGATAGGCGGAACCGAGATTGGTGGAACTGAAATTGGTGGCGCTGAGATAGGCGGAACTGAAATTGGTGGCGCTGAGATTGGTGGCGCTGAGATTGGTGGAACCGAAATTGGCGGTAAGGATATTGGAGGAACGGTAATTGGTGGAACTGAAATTGGTGGCAAGCCTATGGGCGGTACGGTAATAGGCGGTAGACCAATTGGTGGGACGGTGATTGGAGGCACGCCGATTGGAGGCACGCCGATTGGAGGTACTGTTATTGGCGGTACGGTAATCGGAGGCGAACCAATTGGCGGTACTGTGATGGGGGGAATCGTTATCGGTGGCAAACCAATCGGAGGTATGGAAATCGGTGGAACCGTAACTGGTGGCAACCCGATCGGTGGAACCGTGATGGGCGGTAATCCTCCCAAAATTGGTGGAAAAGCAATCGGAGCCGCGCCGGGTGGAACCGCTCCCAAAGAACCAAGTGAGCCAAGTGAGCTCAGGAGCGCGGCCTGTGATGTAGGTCCCAATGCAGTTGATAAATTTGAACCTAGAGTTCCACGCAGCAGCGCGCTGGTCGCGATTGGATCGCTAAGAAATTGATTGGCTGCGATGACTGCGCTGCTGACTGGTGCGATTCCGCCAGGAAGTTGCGGGCCCATCAACACATCGGAAACAGGTAATTGCGTAAGCGGATTTTCTGGATTGTATTTGTTGCCATTAGCGTTGGGGGCAATCGCTTTGAGTGAGCCGGTCAGCACGCTTGGTGCGGTGGCAGTAAGTCCCTTTGTTGCGCTAGGACCAATTACCGCTGTAGGAGGCCAATTGCCGACGCTCTCTGGCAGCGGTAAAATCGTTCCAACAGTTGGTCCGATGTTGTAACTCATCAAAACAGGCACTCGCAAAATCTGTGCGTTGCTCGCAATTGGTTTGTTAGCAGCAGGATCTGTGAGTGCTTGTTGGATGAGCGATACGCTAGGCAATGCGTTCGGAAAACTTGTGACCAACGGGCTATTCATCAAATTTTGGGGATCCGCTGAATAAAGCGTCGTAATAGTCCTGGCCGTTTCGAAGACGGTAATTCTCGTGTCGCCATTTGAGATCATTGTTGTTGTAACTTTTCCAACAGGGCCGGGTTCGAAAGAACTTGCACCAGCTAAAGGATTGGTGACAACATTCGCGGCGTTGCTAACTAAATTGGCGGGACCGGTGCTCGGCGCGTTTAAGAGATTTCCCGCTCGATCAACTGAGTTTGTGATGCCGCCGACCGAGTTAGTAATATTGCCGACTGAGTTTGTAAGACCGCTGACTGAATTGGTGACGCCACCAACTGCGCTTGTTACGCCGCCGACTGAGTTTGTAATACCGCCGACCGAATTGGTGACGCCACCAACTGTGCTTGTTACGCCGCCGACTGAGTTTGTAATACCGCCGACAGAATTTGTGATACCACTAACTGAAGTGACGATGTTACCGACTGATTTTGTGACACCACCTACAGTATTTGTCAAATCACCAGTGATACCACTGACCGAGGTGGTTAAACCAGAGACGACTCCGGTTACACCATTGAGTGTCTGTGACACTGTACCGGTCGCGGTGTGCACGAGATTGGTCGCGCTACCACCAATACCACCAACTAAACCGGCGTTGGATGTGTGTGTCGACGACGTGTTGGCTGTAGAATTCGTATTAGTAGATGAGGAAGCTGATGAATTCGTTGATGAAGTAGAGGTTGCTGCACCGGTCGACGAAGCGGAGGAATTTCCACCCGTGGAGGCTTGCGTCATCGCTTTTGTCATCGAGCTAGGCGCGCTCGACACACCAGAGCCATAACTCTTGCCTAGAACGGCTTCAACACCGCCACCCTGAGGGGCGCCGCCGACCGGATTTTTTGATTGGACTTCCATGACCACACCTGGTTTCAGGTGCACGATGCTATGGTCACTGCGATTCTCTACATCTATAGATCCTTCCAAAACTGAAATTTTGGAATTGGTCCCAGTTGACTGAACCATCACCGTAGTTCCGCGAATGCGGGCTTGAAGTAAATTTGTCCAGACGTAATATTCTCGTTTGTCTTTTCTGTTTTTGTCCAATTGGAAAAGAAGTTCGCCACCGATCAAATACACGAGGCGCTGATTTGGCGCAATCGCATAAACCGATTTTTCCCATGCTCTCGTTGTTATGTGTCGCCACGAAAGTTGAGCCCACGACTTTTCACCGGTGCCAAGTTGCATTCCTTCTTCGAGCTTGTCGCCAACCTGGGCCTGCGATGGTTCACCCCAAACTTCTCGGTTCCAATCGATAAAGCCGCGCTTGAAAATGTCGCCTTTGGCTTCGGTAACTTGAGCTGTACTAATCGCATCAACCGGTGGTGGAGCTGCAAATACAATCGTCTGATTAGCAAATATCGAGAGCGCTGCAATTAGTGGAGCGATGGAGTTTAGTTTATGCATGGCTCAATCCTGTTGTTTCGACGTGAAAAGTCGGGCGCACTGAGTCGAAAGCTACTGATGAGTAGCCGTTTAATGCAATCAATTTCGAGAATCTACTTTGGATAAATTGGATGGATTCCAAATTTTAATTGCATACTATGAGCAACGTCGTGTTATCCGTATAATTCCGAACATTTGAGATTCCATCGGCTTATCGAATTGATTTGTTCGAATCAATTTGCAATGCAACAACAAACTTATTATAGGTTATCCAATTGATTTGTTGGAAGGAATTTTCATACGATCAAATAAATCATCGTTTCCGCATGGCTTATCACGCCGCTGGAAAGACTTGCTATGCCTGAAGTTCGATGATGCTGTCGATAATCGTCTGCGTACAAAATTGCCTTGTTCTAGTGTCATCAGTTTGGTTGATTTTCTGAGGTTTTTTGCTTTGGCATCATCAAGTTGGACAAGGTCTCACTATAGATGGTGTCATTCATAAGAGCTATAGCGATCACCCTTAGATGTATCACTATAAAGTGTGATCTGTGCGTCAATGCTGATTCTCTAGGCTTCTCACACCGTTAATGCGTAATGTCAACGCTTTTTCAGTTCAGTTGCAACCAAAAGAGGGGAAAATATGACCAATAAACAAGCTCTATCTACCGATTGCGATGGCGTTTATTTTTCAACTTCGCTAATTGATTACACTGAATTTTTGGAAGCTATGGATCAACTCTGTGAAGACCCCGGATCGCAGTATGCGCCAGCTTTTATATTGCGTCAGCTCTTGCAATGTTGTGACACCGAGATGCTCATTGATATTGTTGATAATCCTAAGACATGCCAAAAAATTTTGGAAGGTCTTTCCAAAATTCAAAACCTTGATGTTCGATTTGCGATGGCAGAAAATCACAATTTGGATTTTAATATACTTTCGAATCTGGCTGATGATGAGAATCCGTATGTTGCGATGAGAGCTCAGCAAACAGTTGAGAGGCTAAAAAGTATTAGTATAGGAGAAACGGTGTTGACACTAAATGTGCCGTCAAGAATTTCCAGACAAGTTTCTTAGTGGATTTGAGAAGATGACAAATATTCTAAAAACTGTTTTCAGTGGTGTCGACTGTGATAGACGTTACGGTGTCGGTGCTGTGGCGCTGGCGGTAACGTTAACCCTGTGTGGGCTTAGTTCCCGGGCGCAGTCCCAAGACCTGAAAGTGGGAGTTTCCCAGACCGAACCTAACAAAATCGCTTTCGGCACTGTTGGATTCGGCTCTCTCGAATTCGGCGCCGGAAAATCGCCCGCTGGGAAATCCGGCACTGAAAAATCTGGCAGTGTGAAATTCGACACAGAGAAATCTGGCAGTGTGAAATTCGACACAGAGAAATCGGACGCTGTAAAATCCGGCACTCTAGGATCCAGTTCTGTACTCAAAGGGTCAGTCAAATCTGTTGCTGACGCAGTTTGGAAACAAGTTGGCGCAGACGAAATTAGACTAGAGTCTGGTTTGCTGCTTCTGCATCCTGCCGCGGCCTTGCGTGTCTCGACTGCACATGGCAGCGTTATCGTGCAAAAGAACTGCGCTGTGCTCGTATCAGCAGAACCAAAAATCTCGCACTTTCTGGTATTGTTCGATACTTGGTCTCGTGGTGTCACTGTTATCACCGACAAGCATTCTCGAAAGGTTGTCTCTGGTTCAGAGATGGCCGTTGTGCAAGTGGCGACCTCTGACGAAGCCCTTCAGGAGCTGGTTCAGGACGGATTGCGGCGCCGGCATGTCAAAGTTGTGGAGGACACTTCCAACCAATTTATCGCAACAGATCAATTTTCAATACCGGATGCGATTCTTAAGCAGTCGGTGCTTTCTGCACTCGCACGGTCCTCCGAAAAATCTGACCGTAGTATGTATGAGCATCTTGTTAAAGTTGCTGCAGCCATCTCTGTGACTGGTTCGCCTGAACCTTACACAACGCACGAGTAGCCAGTCATCCTTTGCCTTAGTCATCCATTGTGCTATCCGTGTCTTAATAAAGCCCTTGCTACTTGTAGCGAGGGTTTTTCTATTACCTTTCGGGTCGTTATTGCCTTGAACATCGAAGTTCTTAACGCTAACAAATTGACGCAGATCGCCAATCAGGCAGATCTTGCATCAACTTGTTTTCTTCAGCTTAGCTAGATACGCGTGTCCGCTGCTAAATGGCGCCTTGGGATCAAGGCACTAAAGAGAGCATTGGTTTTGTTGAATGACTTTCTCTTTGATTGTTCTTTCTGGCGGTTTTTTCTTTCTTTGGTGTCGGGGCTTTGGCCACCTTCGCCGCTTTAGCTCCTCTTTTCTTGACTGGTGGCACTGCTTGGCCCAATTGCATATCTTCGAGATTGATTTTTTCTTCCGCGGCCACCTTGCGTTCCGTTTTCTTTCGAGGTTTTCTGGCGTTTTTTGGCGCGGGCTGTGAGTCAGCGGTTTCGGTGATCAACGGTGCGCCTTGAATTTCTGGAGGCGTCGCTTCCCAGCCAATCGCCAGCATTTGATTTTCTGTTGCACCACCGGTTTCTTCCAACAACATTTGTTCTTGCAGTCGGTGGGCATATCGTTCCTGCTCGGTGATGTATTGTAGGCGATAGCTGTCGCTTTCTTTGTCCGGCAGCGCTAGCATCTGTTGTGGTGCTGGTCCAGGAAGGGCGTTGTTAGAATTAAACAGAACGAATTTTCCAACCATGCGATCTTTCACGGAGGCGGCCATGAACGTCGTCAGGCAGTCAAGTTCAGCGCCCATTCCGTATGGGGTCAATTCAAAGGCGCCACCAACAACTGGATCCTGTTTGAGCAATTCCAGGTATGCGGTGTCTGAGCTGGTGTGTCGTGAATATCTGTCTGTAACCTGAAATTCGCATGTGTTTTCTCTGTCGTTATGCCAGTAGAAGTGCCCCATCCGATTTGCTTGCTTAATTCTGTTCAAACAAAATGACGCTTGAATTTGGCCCCGCAAGCAGTTGTCGTGATGAACTCTCGCCATCTCCTGGCTTGTGCCTTTCTGCATGCGCATTTGTTGTAGGCGCACTTTCGAGGAGGTGTCGTACGTTGTGTTGATTTCGATGGAGGTGCTCATATCAGTGATGATGGTTGTGATTGTTTCTATCATAGTAGTGACCCTCTGATTGTGTGCCATTCAAGGCATGTCGTTTAGTGCGCGACTATTGTGTTGGATTCGATTTTTGAAACGTGTCTTCTCTTGTGAAGCGCGTGTTTAAGCTAGTAATGCCAGTAAATCCTTTGCTCGCAACCGTGTCCCGAATGCGACATGAAGGACCTCAGTGACGGATGCTGTACTCAATCGTGTCAACGTTTTTTCGGCACGGTCGGCGACTAGTGGATGCGAATCGTTTTTCAGCCGATTTAGAATTTCATCGCTGAGATTGTGATTCTCAGCAAGCGCATAGCGAACATCCGCATCAGCATCATTAATGAGCGTCTCTAGCACAGCACGAGGTGTCGAAGAGTTTTCGGCAACGGCGGTGCGAATGACAGCGCTTGGATGATGAGCAAGTTGCTCTAAGATCGCTTTAGGTAGGGCTGTGTTTTCAGCGACTCTTAGAAGCAGATTGATTGAGTCTTTGTCCTGACCGAATAGTGCGGACATGTCGACTTCGTGCTCGAGGAAGTCACCAAGAAATTCCGAGTCAGCAATTAAAGTTTCTGGGTTCCGAGTGTAGGAAAAATTTTCCATGACAGTATCCTCCAGAGTCGAAGCCGTGATCTGAACTTGCGAGTTGTGTGCTTCCGTTCTTATTTCAACACGCTCGTTTCCAACACTGCAATTGGAGATTCCAACACTGCAATTGGACATTCGCGCCAGCCATGAAATGGTGGAATGGTTGCGTGTGTACAAGGACTTAGTCCTTGTACGCCCTAGTCGTTGTAGCGTTCGAGGATGCGATCTACAAGCGCTTCCTGCGTCTCAAGCTCGAATTTTGGAACTAAACGAGGAACACGCACTGCATCGTAATCAATCAAGTAGATCTTGCCATTGTCAGGATCTATTCCCAGTTGCTTAGCGCCATGCATTTTGAAGTCATTGTCCCAGAATTTATATTTGCCGTCCTCGTTTATTAGTCTGTCGAAATCGCGAATTTCCTCTCTGCTGACAGGCGAAAAGAGTCTCTTCTGAACGAAGTATGTCACGGCTGTATCATCAAGTTCGATGGTTTGCGGTTTTCGCAGCATAGGCCCATCGAAAGGTCTTATTCCGTCTGGAGTTCGGAATTCGCGAGTGCCCCAAGTTGGATCCCAACCGTGGTCTGTGATCTTGAGGATGCTTCTGTCAGGCAGTTCAAAAGAGATGTTGTCGACGCCGCTATTGAAATATCGTACCGGTGTTTTGAAGTGTCGCATTGCTTGGGCAATGGCAGTTCTGTCGTGAGTGTTTTCGATGTGCTTTGGAGTTCTCGGGCTCAAAAGAAAATCTGAGACATTGTCTAACTTTACTGGTTCGGATTCGCCCGGTCGCAGCGTCGTTGGCGCAGTGTCTGTAAACCGCAGCAGCCCCGTTTGATCCTGTGTGACATACACGCTCTGAGCAGTTTTCATAATGTGTTTAGTCATTAATCCTTCAGGCAACTGACTCGGGTTGCACGTCGCTAGCAAATCAGCTGCGCCGGCGTTGATAGCCACTTTTGAAGTGCTGCCTTTCGCCGCTTCGAGATGCTGAATCAGCATATTTTGTTTGGGGCCAAGGGCACCAGATGCAGTGACCTCACGAACCGGCGTAAGAACGAATTGGGAAGGATTGCTGCGCAGCGCTTCTATCACGTGTTGATCGCTGTTCACTAATTGAAATTCACGAGAATTTGTGCCCGGAAAATTGCGTTGCAAAATATTGGTGACATTTGGTTGTTCTGCTTTTTCGGAAGAGCGGTCGGCCGCCGGCTGCTGACGTTCTATCGCTGATGCTCGAACACTAGTCATTCTTGCCCCAGGTCCTGCAGCAATCATATCCGTGACACCAGTCAATGCTGCACTCGTGAGGACCTTCTTAAAATCAAACTTCTCGCCAGCTTCTCTCTGTCTATTAATTTCGTGAACGCTTCCTGCTGATACACCGAATACTCCACCCGTTGCAACAGTGGACCAAAATGGACTGTTTCGGAGAGCACCACTGGTGATGCCATTGATTCCACTCAACGCTCCGTGGGCGAGTCCGAAAGTAATTACATCTGATGCCAACGCAGTACGATTGAAAGACTGGTCGAGAATTCTGGTCACGCCTGCGCTAGCGCTGTAACCATCACCGTCTGCGAATGTCTGCCTAGTTAGAGCACTGTCTATCAAACGAGAAGAGACTCCCAAGCTGACAGCTTTGCTTGCGATGCCCAAGTCTTTGGCACCCAAGTAATCAAAACTGCCTTTGATTCCGAGTCCCTTTACGGCACCGAGACCACCATCGACAAGTTGGTTTGAAATTGAATCGCCAGGCTTAGCTTGATCCAAAGCGTAGGCGAATCCAGAAATCACATATCCGACTTTGGCTGGAATGAACAGTCCCGCTGTTTTAACCATTCCAGAGCCGTACTGGGTTACCTGTTGGTCAAAGTGCATCGCCTGTTTGTCGGCATCGATTATGGATTTAGCCTCAGCTGCTAATTTGTTAGCGGTTGTTGTGTCGCCTTTCCTGACGGCTTCACTGAGTTGGTCGTTCAATTGCTCGACCGGTTTGAGGGTATTTCCTCGGCCCAAACTTGTCAGCGCTGAGACGGCATAGCCCAAGTAGCTTTTGCGATCTGACTGACCGTTGTGCGCAGCAATATCCTGCCTGAGAAGTTCTAAAGCTTCCGATGGCTGGGCCGGCGCCGACTGATTCGCATTAATTGCAGAATCGAACAGGGGTATAGGTTCCGCTGAAGAGACATGCCCAATGTACGGGGGCCGGACCCCGATCTCAATAGGGAGATTCCCATCCCCCTTAAATCAAGCTATGATCGGTTAAACGCTCACGCCAGTCAGCCTCAACCGACTATCTGCAGTAAATAAACTGATATCGCCTAACGGACCAAAAACGGATCGTTAACCGATATCAGGTAAGAAACGCGCAGGACCCCGATCGAAGCCATAAAAGCAGGCGCCATTCAGGGCTGAAGCCCACCAAGGTCTCAAAGCCGCACCATTCGATTTTTCAGCCTGCTGACTATAGTCCCAAGAAGTCTGGACCACTACCTTGCGACGTCGGTTTGACTCGAAGGTTAACTTCGGGGCAGACGTCTTCGCAGGTTCTGCAGTGGACGCAGTTTTCCAGTGACATGCCGTGTTTTCTTATCTGGTCTACGATATCGATTCTATGAACTTCGGCCGTGCAATCAGAAACGCAAGGCGTTGTTTTATCAACACCCTCGTATCGCTTGATGCATTCGACGCAAACTTGCGCGTTGAATTCATCGATGTGATTGTTGCCTTCATGATATTTCGTCGATGAGTAGAACACAGCATCAGCGCGCGAGTAAATCGTCGCTTTGTCGTATTGCGGCTCTTCGTATTTAGGAGCAACGAACGACGGGATGATGTGTTTGTAGTCTGCTTCGTACTTGATTGGTCCGATGTTGAATTTGCCGTTGATCAAGCCGAGCGATCGAACGCCGTCAACTGGTGCACCAAGTGGATGCTTGAACCAGACTTTCCACATACCGAACATAGCTGAAGACTTGTCGATGCTGCGTGCAACCTCGGGCAAGTATTCGCCGAGTAATTTTGGATTTTCGATGAACGCCCAACGGAAGTATCTGTTGTCGTAAGCTTCTTTGATGACAAAGCTGTTAGTGAGCCGCTCCTGGTATGGTGCAAGCGCTGCTTCGCTGAAGTCTTGTTTGACTAATGCGTCATGCAAAACTTCGGCAGCAACGTAACCGCATTCCATGGCTCGGTCGATTCCAGCCAAATTCTTCACGTCGAGAACGCCGAGAGCGTCTCCAAGGAGAACGCCACCAGGCACTGCGAATTTCTTAGGCAGGGCATAGTATCCACCTTCTGGAAGCAAGGCGGCACCGTACTTCAGAAGCTTGCCACCAGTGATCATTTTCTGGATCCATGGGTGCTTTTTGTAGTCTTGGAGTTTTTGTTGTGGATTCATGTTCGGGTCATGACTATCCAAACTTATAACCATACCGATCGTCAGTTTGTTGTCTTTCATACCGTAAACGAAGCCACCACCGAAGGTGCCTTCAAGTAATGGCCAACCGAGGGTGTGCCAAACTTTTCCTTCGTAGCTTTCATTGCACTGCCAGACTTCTTTCACTCCTACAGACCAGATCTGTGGACATTCGCGCAGTTTGAAGTGATCGATCACGTCGCGAGAGATGAAACCTTTGTCTCCGAAGCAAGTGAACTTGCCGTAGACATAGTCATCTTCGCCTTTCGGATCTTCGCTGACGCTGACGCCTGCTACTCTTCCGTCTTCAAAAACCACTCCGTGAGCGGCAAATCCTGTGAACAAGTCCATCGAGACGTTTGGAACGTCTTTTGCTTTTTCCTGGAGCTGGCGTGCCATCCAGTTGGTGACGAAACTCAAACTCAGTACAAGATAACCAGTTTTGTCCATGGTCTTTGGCACCATGGCGTTTGGCATATCCCATTTTTTCTCGATGCCGAGCACTGACAAATTGCTTTCAGTACAAGTTGCTTCTATCGGGAATCCGAGTTCTTTGTAGTTAGGCCAGACTTTTTCTAGCACGTGCGGGTTAGAGACGGCACCACTCATGATGTGTGAACCGAATTCTTTGCTCTTCTCTAATACGGCAATCGTGAATTCTTTCCCGCTGGCTTTCGCCAACTCGAGGAAATGATACGCAAGTGTCAGATTCGATGGGCTCCCACCGACGAGCAATAGGTCATATTCAATGCGTTCCGACAACTGCCTCAACCTCCCGCTTCACCTTGTTTTCCGTTAATTGTTTGATCATCTCTGGGATGATCTGATAGCAATCGCCGACGATACCGTGATGTGCGAACTTGAAGATCGCAGCATCAGGATCTTTGTTGATTGCAATGATCATGTTTGATTTTGACATTCCAACTCTGTGTTGAATGGCGCCTGAAATTCCACATGCGATGTAGAGTTTCGGACGAACCGTTTTTCCTGTTTGACCAACTTGATGTTGGTAAGGAATCCAACCCAGGTCCACGACTTTACGTGATGCACCGACTGCCGAATTCTCGAAACATGCGGCTAGCTTTTTGACGAGTTCAAAACCTTCGCCTGTTCCCAGTCCATATCCGCCTGCGACGATTACGTCAGCTTCAGTGAGCTTGATTCCTTTTGAGATTTCTCGAATGGTTTCCTCAACAACTAATCTGACGTCTTCATCTTTCAAGTTGACTGGGATCTTGATGATCTCGCCTTTCTTGTTAGCATCCGGTTTGTTCGGAATCATCACTCCAGGTCTGGTTGTCGCCATCTGAGGATTTTTCCACGGTCCAAGAATTCTCGCTTTCAAGCTTTCGCCGAAACTTGGGCGAATCGCGTACAAGCAGTTTGGATACAAACCGATCTTGGTCGGGTCAACTTTGTTTTTGTGTTCGTAAGGTCCGATGTCCAACTCTGTGCAGTCGGCTGTTAGACCAGTATCGAAGTGAGCGGCAATACGCGGAGCCAGGTCGCGACCGGTCGTGGTCGAACCGAGCAGTGTCGTATGTGGTGGCTCAGGAAGTGATTCTAGAAAATCACAAAGAACCCGACGATAAGGCAGGGTTCTGTAGTTCTTCAGTTCTTCATGGTCGGCCACATAAACAATGTCAGCACCGTACTCGATCATCTTCTGTGGGATGTCGCCCACTTCATGACCCATAACGATGCAAAGCAGCTTGCGTTCCATCTTGTCGGCGAGGATGCGACCAGCGCCCAGCAATTCCAATGTGACTGGCTGCAATTCACCGAGAATATTTTCGGCGACAACTAGCACTTCCCCTTTCGGACAGAACTGCGACACATCAAGCGGTGTCTCTTGTGGTGCTTCTTGCGGTTTTGTTTCTTCGCTCATTTGTTTGCCACCAAATATTCGCGGACGCCTGTGTTTTTGATGATTTCGTGGACCATTTCTTCAGGTGAGTGACCTTCGTGCATCGTGCAACTACCGCCGATTTCGCCGACCTTTTCAGTGGCGGCAACGATAGTTGGTGAGCCTTTCAAACCACATCGTTCGGTGTCTGCGCCAATCAAATCCAAGTCAATTGTCTGGATGTATTGCTTGAGCTCTTCCTGGCGGCGAGCCAATTGTTGTACACGCCATGCGCCTCTGAACGATTTGTATTCAAGTGGATGATATGAATTAGCAACAGTCACGAGCACCGGCATTTCGGTGATCACTTTCTGGATACCACCTTCGATGATTCGTCTTGCGTGAACCTTTCCATTTTCAATGCCAAAGTCTTCGCAATAGGTGATTTGAGGCAAGTCGAGACGTTCAGCCAACTGCGGTCCGACCTGAGCAGTGTCACCGTCGGTGGTTTGCAGT
>JAFEAT010000026.1:0-13764 GCA_018266255.1 Cyanobacteria bacterium SZAS-4
CGCGACGCCAACTTGTTCAGCTAACTCAATTTTTCCCCCGCCAACGCCAGCCAGAGACCTCCCGCAAGGGGGGTTTTTGGTATTTCGGGATATTTGCAGAAAGTATTTGAAATTGGCTCAGAATATGGAAGGCACCATAGGTGGCATCATAGATTTGCTCACTGGCATTAGTCAGGTGCAATGAAGCAAACTTCACCGCTAGTGAGAGTCCCGGAATAACACGTTATGCGTTATGCGTTATTCTGTTCATGACAGATGTTAGTTGGGAGTCGGAGCTGTTCTAAATTCTAGCGATCCAATAAAGAAAACAAATCAGCAACGTGCATTACCTGGACTGAGCGCTGATGCTCTTAGTCTGCTTTCGCACGGTTGTGTATCCGTTGCTGGCGTTCAACTGAGTGGATTGACTGCAGCCCAACATTTAGTTGAAGCAGGTGTTGGAAAACTCTGTTTAATCGACGAGGATCCGAAAGCACTGTCGTCTGCTTACAAGGCGTTGGGTTTTTCGCAGACCGAGATTTTGTGCAGAGCTTGGAAAATCGATGGACACGATGCGGACTCGATTTTTGCCGAATGCGATGTCGTTATCGATGGATTGATTAATTGGCAAGACAAATTGCTTGCCAGTGATGTTTGCATGCAAATTGGCAAACCGCTCGTTCATGCCGGTGGCAGCGGTTTTCGATATCAGCTTTTTACAATGCGTCCAAATCGTTCGGCTTGTTTGCGCTGTGCTTTTCCGATGGCCGGCATTGATGACGTTCCTCTTCAGCCCCCCGAGCACAAGCCAATCGCGGCAGTACTGGGCATGATCGGTGCGTGGCAAGCTGTTGAAACTATAAAACTGATTGCCAAAATTGGCGCGATTCAAGGGAATGAATTGACCAAAATTGATTGGTTGAGTGGAGAGTTCGAAACGATCAGGGGTCTAGACCCACGAAAAGATTGCCCCGACTGTGGCAGAGCTCCTCGTTAAAGGTCTTCTTCTGGAAACTTATCCAAATCTTTGATGTATGGACAGCTTGCTTCCTTCATTGCGGTCAGTATCGCGTTTGCCCTGGCCGCGTGTCGCAGCTTAATCAATGCCTCGACCGAATTCCATTGGCGCAAAGTTTCCTTCACAGCGAGCTCTTTTGCAATTTTGAAGTAACAACTATTTCCATACGCGATTTTTCCTTGCGTCCCATTTGGATCATCTTTGTAGAGCTCGTGAGAACTTTGTAGCGCATTGGTTTTATTGGAGGCTAGCTTGGTCCAATCGACCAGTTCCATTGAGTACGGATCTTTATTTGCTGAGTGACTTTCTTTCATTTGCGCTGCTGCCAGCTCGACATAATTTGTGTGGCTGTAGAAATCTTGAGCTGTGTGCAGTAGAAGCCCTAGATGATAAAGCGCGCGGGCTCTATCCATTGGATCGGTGTCAGCGGAGGCAGAAAAATCTATGATCAGACGTTTTTGCCGATCCATGTAAGCTAATGATTTGGAAAAATTCTCATCGCCAAAATGACGTCTGGATTCGCTTGCCGCTTCGCTCCCAGGTTTGCACTGGCTTTCGCAAGCGCGCTGAACCAGGTTGAGGTTGGCCGCGTTAAAAGTGGCGGCAAGGGCATCGTGCGTTATCTCCTCATGCATCGGACCACACGACGCTTCGTCAGCTCTTGCCGATCCAATAAATATGCCAAAGGCAAAAGCTGCAATTGCTAGTACTAAGAAGTTTTTGGACAAATGACTAATCCATTTAAGTGGCTCTATCAAATCTAACATGCATATAGAAGGTTCGGCATTTTGAAATGGTTGGACATCTTTGAAAAAAAAGTTTGGTAATCCATCGAACTTTTTTCCAGGTTTGTACGTTCTAGTTTATAGATGGATGTACGAAGATCGATAGCGGACTGATATGTATCACCGCTTGTGGTACCACGTGCGCATATGCTTGATCTGCCAAAAACCGCACGAATAGTAGATGTCATAGTCACGAGTTGAATTTTTGCTCAGTCGAATTCAATCGGCAGATCATGCACATTTTTAGTGCGAGAATCGTACCTGGTGCATCCAGTGTCTGTGCCTTCGAACCCGCGAGGTGACTGCCTTTGAACACGTTGAATACTGAGCGCGTATCGATCACTGATGCGTATGAAAGTCTGCTGGATATTGAATTTGTATCGTTCGATACTGAAACGACTGGACTCTCGCCAATTGCGGCAAGACTGGTCGAGTTGTCTGGCGTCAAATTCAGGTTGGGAGACGACAGAGTCGAGACGTTCTCGCAACTAATTGATCCAGAGTGCGATATACCCCGTGAAGCAAGTGCGGTGCACGGTATTACCCAAGAAATGGTGGCTGATTGCCCAAAGTTTTCTGAAGTAGTACCGCAGTTTTTTGAGTGGATTAATAACGACAAAGCGGTGCTCGTTGCGCATAATGCGCCATTTGACGTTGGTTTCTTGCGAGTCGCTTTCGCAAAGTTGAAAATGGATATACCGACGCACTACGTCATTGATACCCTCACTTTGACTCGGCAATTATTGACCGAGGCTCCCAATCATCAGTTGGGGACGCTTGTTCAGTTCCTAGAATTGGATCCAGGTGGATACCACAGAGCTTTGGCTGATAGTCACCATGTTCGAAATATTCTTCTCAAAATTACTAAGATGAATGAATCGCTTAAAGGCTGGAAGGATTTGTGCGATTTGTATTCCGTTTTGAAACTGGATGAAGAGCTAGATTTGCAACCGCCAGTGCCAGCTTTCGTTCAGGAGTTCATCGATATGATCAATCTTGCAATCGAGCAAGATTCCGCAATCGCGTTTCGTTACAACAGTCTGGGGCGAGAGCGGAGCGTCAAACCTGTGGCCCTAATCCAAAACCGCGGAATTTTTTACCTGACTGCTTACTGCTTCCATTTTGCGGCTGAGCGCACCTTCCGATTGGACCGCATGTCGAAACTGCGGCACCATCAGTAGCACGGCTGTGAGCGGACTCCACAGTCAGCGCTAGTCATTATGCTCAGTCACATGGTATCCCGATTCGATGCCCAGGTTGGTCGTTAAGATAGGCCGCCCGACCCGTTGAGCTGGTTAAAGTACACGATCTTAGACTTTTCACGAGGCTGGTGCTAGATTTAAGTAGTGAAACATAAACTCCACCACTGTCTTCTATTGATCTCCTTGTCTGGTTTGCTTTCTTCTGAAACGCAGCCGGCTTGCGCATTTCCATTCCCGGGAAAATCAAGAACAGGCACCACAATAAAAAATGTGGTAAAACCCGGCACGCCGGTTGAAACCAATGTCACCACGGGTGGTGAAAAGCGTGTGGCGACGCCAGCGCCGATCGTGGATAAGATTGATCCGCTCAAAGCTGATGTTCTGACCGCTGACAAAGCCAAGGCAACCGAAAAACACATGAAGTTGGGCGATATGTTTTTCGAGCGACGCGACTTTACCAACGCGCTGATCGAGTATGAAGAAGTCGTCAAAGTCGACCCGCACAATTTCAAAGCGCATTGGATGCTTGGCAAAGTTTTGATGGGGATGTCTGATTTCGAGGAAGCTCTAGGCGAGTTTGAAACTACTATTTCGATTCGCCCGACCAGCGGAGATGCTCACTTTATGAAGGGTGAGGCTCTGCGGATGCTCGGCAAATACCAGGATGCTGATGGCGAGTATACAAACGCTCTCAAGATTGATAAACGGAACGCGCTAGCTCATGCCTACCTTGCTGAATGCTACAGAATGCGTAAAGACTGGCGTCCCGCTATTGCTGAATGTAAGCGAGCGATTGCGCTTGACCCTAAATTAGTGGTGCCACATTTGATCCTCGCACAGTGTTACGCCGCCGACAGACTGCCCGGACCATCTGATGAAGAGTATCGGAACGCGATTGCATTGAATCCCAAAGATGCTGTAGTTCATGCCCGGTATGCACTTGCGTTGGGCAACGGCGAGAAGTGGTCAAAGTGTATTGATGAGTTTAAAGAGGCAATAAAGCTCGATCCTCATTACTCTGAGGGGCATGTCGGCTTATCGTGGGCTCTAGCAAGCACAGGAAAGCCTAACGAAGCTGTCAAGGAAGCGCATATCGCCATCAGCCTTGCACCTAATGACCCGGATACTCATTCAAACTTGGCGTGGGTATACGGCAAAAAGGGAGACTACCAATCCGCCGTAATCGAATACAGATTGGCTCTCAAGATCGATCCCAAAAACGCCAAGTTGCATAGAGCGCTCGGCTTAGCTCTGAGCGATAATGGCGATGTGAATGGCGCCATATCAGAACTTTTGACGACAACCAAAATGCTGCCTCGTGACTATGAGTCAAAGCTTGCCCTGCAGTCACTGATGCAAAAGAAGGTCCAAGACTGAGCCGCGTAGAAAACGCAATCGAGCGAGGTTACGCAGGCTTTTTGCTGCTGCCTGGCTTGACGACGGGCACTCCATCCTTGCACAAGGGGCAGTTTGCTGGCTCGAATGTCTCCAGATTGAGCGTAATCAGTTTGTGGAAAGGAATGCCAAAGTCAATCTTTGAGCCACTTCTGTCCACAACAGCGCCAACTGCGATAGGGGTGGCACCCAGGCTGCGTACCAAATCAACTACTTTTCGCGCTGAGCCACCAGTGGTGGTGACATCTTCGACTACAAGCACTCTGTCTTCTGGCGTCAGTGCCACTCCTCGCCTGATTGCAAAACTATTGGCGTCACCGGAGTGATCTGTTATTCGCTCGGCAAATATCGCTTTGATGGGAGGACCATTTGGATTCAACTCCTCGAAGGCCGACGCCATAAAAACTTCCCAGTGAATCGCGCCCAGGGCTGGACCTGCTACTACCGATGGTGTCAGGTTATTCTCGTTCAACTGTTTTGCGAGCAGCCTTGCTAGTTGCATCCCATAGCGCGGATACTGCATCACACGTTGACATTGCATGTATTCCTTGCCGTGCAAACCGCTTGTTAAGAGGAAGTGTCCCGTCTGCCATGCATCGACCGATCTGAGCAAATTTTCAGCTGTATGTTGGTCGGTTGTTAACTCCAATGTCACTATGAACCTCGCTTTAGAGCTGTTTTCTTCAATTCTGTTCACGGAAGATTATACGAGATAGCCATTTTTGAATTTGTGATATATCCTGAAATCATGAAACCTATTATCGGCATCAATCTCGACGTTACAAGCGGCTCTCCGCCTCAAGCCTCTATTCAGACGACTTACTACGAGGCCATTCAAAAGGCGGGTGGCATCCCGGTATTACTGCCTCCAATGTCCGATGAAGATTTGGATGCTGTTCTTCGCAGTTTAAATGGAGTCCTTCTGATTGGTGGACTTGATTACTGTCCGAGTAAATATGGCGAAGAAGCTAGTGAGCTGGTAGAAGTTTGTGACAAGCAGAGAGAAGAATTTGATTTTCGCTTGATCGACCGCACTTTGCATCAGACAAATCTTCCAATTCTTGGGATTTGCGCAGGCGCACAACTGCTCAACATAAGCTTGGGCGGCTCGTTGATTCAAGACATTAATTGCGAACTTCCAGACACAAATGTGGTGCACACGATCAACAAAGGATGGCAAGCTGATCCTCACAAGCATCCGGTAAATCTGCAGTTGAGCAGTCAACTGGGACGAATCTATAAATCAGATCGCTTAAATGTTCCAACCTCCCATCATCAGTCAGTGAAACAGTTAGGCAAAGGATTGGTCGCTGTCGCACATGCTGATGACGGTATCATCGAAGCTATTGAGCTTGAAGATAGACCGTTCATCATTGGTGTGCAATGGCACCCTGAGCGCGACTTTGCAGGAAATATCGACCTGTTCCAGCACTTTATTCAGGCCGCATCGCAGGGCACAATTTCGCAAGCGACCTCAGCCGCCATGAAGTAGCAGTTCTGTCGCCTGACGATATCGCATAACCTAAATCTGGAACGATATCGGACGACGATATCGGACGACTAACACGCGAGTCGATATCGGACGACTAAAACGCGAGTTGATATCGCACGGCAAGAATGTGGATCGACATCGGACGGCGAAGCGTGGGTTGATATCGATCTGGAAATGCGCTCCCATATCACCGTTTTAAAGAGTCTAGACCGACTTGTCCTGCTTTTTCTCGAGAAGCTTGTCCGTAAACTTGCTGACTTCTTGCATTTCAATCATCTGCCTCTTGATCTCTCGAATTTCCTCTTCCAGGGACGAGACGCGACTTTTGAGGAGATTTTCCTGATCTGTGCCAATTTCCTTGTAATTCATCTTCAACCGCTCTGAGTACGCTTGAGCAATTGGTCGCGCGACCGCGGTCAGGCCCACTATTATGATCACTGAAGCAGCTAATAATAGAAGCACTTCAATAGCTATCAAACTGGCGACTCCGTGAAGGTTTCAGTCTATTTTACTTGTTCTACCCAAATTTAAGTTGTGACAGTCGCTTGACACTTTGGGCAAAACATCAGCATAATCAACCTAAGTGGCACGGTAGCTCAGTCGGTAGAGCACGCGACTCATAACCGCGTTGTCGGCAGTTCAATCCTGCCCCGTGCTAAGTTTTAAAATGAGAGTTTCCCTAGGGCAGCATGCTTTGCGGTTGGAGAAACAATGAAGTTAGTTAAGTTGACCTGTGTCGTCTTGCTGTCCGTCACTGCGAGCACGGCTAATGCTCAAGCGCCTACCGCCAAAGGTGCGGTGGCTTCGGAGCGGTCCGTAGAAGATCTTTTCAAAGCAGCGCAGGGTCTTGAGGGGCAAAACAATTTTAAAGAGGCCGAGTCTTACTACGAAAAGATCGTGAGAGAGCTTGAGAAGGAGAAAGTCAAGAATTTCCCTTCGCTCTATCGCGCCCTGACCGGGCTTGCGAACGCAGAGCTGAAGATCAAAGACATGACAGGTGCAGACCTGAACTACCGTGAAGCCTTGTCAGCTGCAGTTAAGGTTTACGGCGCTGGAAGTTACGACCTGACTAAGCCTTTAATGAATTTAGCTCGGGTTTGCTATCAAGAAAAGAAATATTTCGATGCTGCGACTTACTTCAAGCAAGCTCTAGCGTTGGTTGAGAGAAAGTCTGGCATTGAAGATGCTGAGGCTGTCTCGATTCGAGAAAAATTGGCCGAGACCTTAGAGCGCTCTGGAAGCTACAAGGAATGCGAGGTTCTTCTCAAGCAGTCACTTGCCCTGCGCGAAAAGAATGGGGATCACAACAGTCCTCAACTTCTTGCGTTATTGAATTGCTACAGCGATGTATTGCACAAGACTGATAGGGTCAGCGAAGCCGAGCAGATTGATTACCAAGTCGATCAGATTCATGCCGGCAAGATTCCAGCTTCGTCAACTGCCTTGACTAAGTAGATCAGTAGAGCGAGTTGATTAGGGCTTTGGAACGCGATAGTTTTCAACATCGCCGAAGTGAAAGAACTGTTTGTTTGATTCGGCTGCTGTTTGAATTCCAGCACTCTGATTGACTCTGTGTCGTTTTGACTTGGCTGGAAATCGCAAAATGCTTGTGCCGTTTAGAGCTGCGACTGCATCCATAACTACTCGGTCGTAGTTTGGATAACCAGAAGATTTGAGCAAATGAAAATTGACAATTTTGAGGTCTTCTCTGATGTCGCATTCGAACCAAGCTGTTGTGCCCAGCGGGAACTGTCTGATTACAGTTTGCGCACGAGGATCCCATTTGAGCATAGTGTCCTCTGAGTTGTTCAAGTTGCTTTGAACATCAGATTGCACGGCTTGGAGAAACCTGTTTCGCCAGGCGTCCCATTCAACTCTCAATTGTTGGTCGGCCGCGTCTGGACTCTCTTCGGCCGAGCCATCGAGTTGCTGAGCACTCCCTTGCAAAATCTTTTTGTCTGTCTGTCCGTTCAAAGGTTGTAAGTTTGCTGAATCATCCTGCGCTTGCCCTTGAAGAGGGTTTTGATCTGCTTGATCTGCCTGTCCTTCCAGTTTCTTCTTCGGTACTGGCACTGCCATCGGAATTTGATCCTTCAAATTCTCTTCTCGACTAGGCAGGACATTTGTGTCCTCAACTCCGCCTTTGAGCGGCTCCTTCACTATAGAGCCTTCCGCGATAGCCACTGGCATTGCTGAAATGGTGATCAAACTTGCAGCCGCCCATTTGGAAGAAAAACTGGCAAGGTATTTGCTCGAAAAAGGTTGAACTCTCATCATTCTCTCTTTTGACCAATTCACATGACCTTACTGGTAGGATAACCTACCCCGCCTCAAGCATTCTTAAGACGCGTATGGACTTCCATTTAAACACGCCAAACCAGCTCCTTGCCAAAATCGGTGCGGCGCTAAATAACCTTCCCGCTGAGGTGCGCTTTTTTTCCGAGACTGTTGTCGTCGTCGCTTTTTCGGGGGGACCAGATTCGACCGCATTGCTTTTGGCATTGTCTATGCTTTCAAAACAGGCTGGCTTGAAAGTGAGAGCCTGTCACGTTAATCATAAGTTGCGAGGACAAGATTCGGAAGACGATGAACAATTCTGCCGGCAACTATGCACCGCTCTCTCGATACCCTTGGATGTATACGAAGCATCAGGCATCACGATCGAGGCGTCCGAGGCAAATCTACGTGCCACCAGATATGATTTTTTGTTCCGCTGCGCCCAAAGCGCAAACAGCACTCATGTTGTTCTGGCTCACAATAGCAGCGATCAGGTTGAGACTTTGCTCTTCCGGATTCTTCGAGGCACCTCATCGACAGGGCTCGCGGGCATGCGGACTGTTCATCTAATGGACAACGGCATTTGGCTGGTGCGTCCGATGTTGTCTTGTGCCCGTTCTGAAGTAGAAGACTTCCTGAAGCTCAACAGCGTTTCTGCTCGTCTTGACTCGTCCAATCTAAGCGACAAGTTTGCCCGAAACTTTTTGCGAAATCGAGTAATTCCTCTGTGTCTGACTCGATTCCCCACTATGGAGCGTCAAATGGAACGCTTGCGAGAGTTGGTTTCGGTCGACGAAAGTTATATGAACGAAGCTGTTCAGCAATTTGCGGAGCAGCTTGGTGGGCTCGATAGCAACACATGGCAGACCGCGATCTTTAGCAGTGCACATATGGCACTTCAGCGTCGAGCGCTCGCCAAAGCTCTAGAGTTTCGCGACATCGAGGTGTCGTTTGAACGAGTGCAGGCGATACTAAATATGATGGCAAATCCAAGCAGCGCAAAGAGAACTACTCTTGATCATAATTGGGACATAAATGTGAGCCCTGAAGAGATTTCCTGGATAGATAAGAGTGCCAAAACTGCGGAAATTGGTGCATTTGCACCAGTCAATCTAGCAGTGCCGGGCCGCACCATGTTGTTGTCTTTGGGACATGTGTTCAACGTTGAGCCCTGGTCTGGTCAATCTCCATCACAATTTCCTAAACGAGACGACATGGCAGTGTTCGCCGATTTGAGCACTGTCGATCGTCCGCTCCTGCTCAGAAAGGTGACAAAAGGCGACTGCATTCATCCACTAGGAATGTTGCAAACAGTCAGTTTGAAGAAATATTTGCGCAGTAACAGTGCGCTTACTAACAATCTGAAGTGCTGGCAAGGTCTAGTCGTAGCTGATCAGTCTGAAGTACTCTGGGTGCCCGGAGTCGGGCTTAGTGAAAAGATTCGAGTTAGAACCAACCCAACGCACCACTTGTCGATTTCGGCGATCACACCTGACTTTTTGCTCGCCTGACCTGAGATTTGTAACGATTGCTTGATAATCGGCAAAAGAATTTCTTCTGAGATACAACTTGATTTAGACGATACCAGCGTCTAGTTGCTCTGGCAGTAGCTTTTGAGGTGTATAACGTGAGAATTGCCAGCGCTGAACTTTTGGTTGCATGTTCAAAAACTGCGTTCTGGGAGTGATTTCAAGCCTTTCGGCTGTTCTTTGCGAACTAGAGCTTGAGTAGTGATTTTCAAGTCGCCGTGGATGTCAAGCGCTGAAATCGTTGATGGAGATGCTCATTTGCTAAATATAAATGAATTTGTGTGAGCTGTGAACGCTCGAAAGCCAGGCAGGTGCTGGGTTAGAGCATACGCTGCAGCGTGATATAATCTGATGACGAGGATTCTGGAGCAAAACTATGCGGAAGTACGGAACGACTTGGGCCGTTTTCTTTTTACTACTAGTGTTAGTCGTGTTCGTGTTTTCGCTGACGAGTATCAGCAAACATGACGAACCACTGACCTACTCGCAATTACAAAACATCATTCGTGAGGGCAAGGCTGACGCTATTCAGCGTGTGACGATGACGAATGGTGAGTCAATCATTCAAGTGAAGATGGCTGGCTCAGAGCGAGACAAAGCTGTCACCGTGCCGAACGAATCCAAAGAAGATTTGATCAAGGAGTTCAATAAAGCCGGCATCATGCTCGATATCAAGGAGCCTGATAAATCCAGCTTTTGGTTCAGCATGATCAGTTCATTCTTCCTGCCGATCCTTTTGCTCGTCGGCTTCCTCTTCATGTTCAGAAGTGCTCAGTCTGGTGGCAATCAAGCCATGAGTTTCGGTCGCAGTCGAGCGAAGCTGATGGTCGACAACAAAGTGAAGGTCACCTTCGCTGATGTTGCTGGCATCGATGAAGCAAAGCAAGAACTGCAAGAAATCGTCGATTTCTTAAAGAGCCCAGAAAAGTTCCAAGCACTCGGTGCACGGATCCCACGCGGCGTCCTACTTGTCGGCTCTCCTGGAACTGGTAAAACTTTGCTTGCTAAGGCTGTTGCAGGCGAGGCAGGAGTGCCATTCTTCAGCATCTCCGGTTCCGACTTTGTGGAGATGTTTGTCGGTGTTGGTGCTTCGCGCGTTCGCGATTTGTTTGACCAAGCCAAGAAACATGCTCCTTGCATTGTGTTCGTTGACGAAATCGACGCCGTAGGAAGACAGCGTGGCGCCGGACTCGGTGGCGGCCACGATGAGCGTGAACAGACTCTGAATCAACTTCTCGTCGAGATGGATGGTTTCGAAGGCACGACAGGAATCATCGTGATCGCTGCAACTAACCGCCCTGACATTTTGGACTCAGCCCTTTTGCGTCCAGGTAGATTCGACCGTCAAGTTGTTATAGATAGACCAGATGTTCTCGGACGCGAACAGATTCTCAATGTGCACTCTCGTGGCAAACCACTTTCCAAAGATGTTGAGCTGCGAGTACTCGCGCGGCGCACTCCGGGATTCACTGGCGCTGACCTCTCGAACTTGATCAACGAAGCAGCATTGATTGCCGCTCGGCAAGACAAGCGAGAAATCGAGATGCATGATCTCGAGCTGGCCATCGACAAAGTAATTGCAGGACCAGAGAAACGGACCAGAATCATCTCAGGTAAAGAGAAGGAGATGACGGCGTATCACGAAGTGGGACACGCCCTGATGTGTATCCTGCTGAAGAACGCTCATCCGCTTCACAAAGTGAGCATCATCCCGCGTGGGTTTGCGCTCGGCTTGACGATGTTCTTTCCAGAAGAAGACATTCTTACTCAGACTCGTTCGCAGTTGATCGACCAGATCGGAGTGAGCTTGGGCGGCCGTGTGGCCGAAGAGATCATCTACGACGAAATTACAACGGGAGCCCAGGACGACCTGGAAAAGAGCACCAAACTTGCTCGTCGCATGGTGACTGAGTTTGGCATGAGCGACCGACTTGGTCCGATGACCTTTGGTAAGCGACATGACCACGTTTTCCTTGGCAGAGAGTTCGGACACGAACGTGACTATGGTGAGAATGTTGCCACAATCATCGACGAAGAAGTAACCAGACTCGTTAGCGAAAACTACACCCGTGTGAAAGATTTGCTGCTTGCGCATCGCACTCACATGGATGCAATCGTCAAAGTCTTGCTCGAGAAAGAAACTTTGGACAAAGCTCAAGTGGATGCAATTATCGAGGAAGTAAATCGCAGCTCTGGAAACATCATTTCAACGAATGGATCCAATGATGACAGTAGTGGCACATCGCCACCAGTGAGCTATGTACTCGACGGTGGTAAGGTGCTGATTCAGGAAGCTGAAAAGACCCCAGACAAGCAGCAGGAACCGCCTGACGCTTCACCGGGTGGCTTGCAACCGAAATTCGCTTAAGACCACGTGAAACAGTACCTGGAGGCTCAGATGAATAGTAGTTGCGTCCGTTTGTTCGGTGCATTGTTGATTGCGTCTTGTGGAAGTGCTGCTCTAGCACAAACTGCCAGTAACAATTTTGGGTCGAGCTCAAACTTTGGGGCCACACGCGGTTTTAGTTCATACACGTTTCGAAATCCTCAAACCTTCAACACTCCGACGTACCCAAACCCTGCCAGCCCGCTTGCGTACCCAACGGTTCGTGGCGGCACGGGAGCATTCGCTAACCAAATCAACAACACTCCCAACACGAATATCCAAAGCTACAGTGGCACCAATGGGCTGAACAGTCAGGGCAAGAGTATCAGCTCAATCAACCTGACAGGGCTCAGCAACACGAGTTTGAATTTGACACCATTGTCGGCCTCAACACCAAACACTTCAACTAACCCGGCATCGAACAACCCTGGCTTTAACAATCAGGGGACGGCAACCAACAACACCACCGGAATTATCAACCAGGGTTCTGGACTGAGATAGAGACAACCTGGTCTGGGTGATCTGGCCGATCTGCAGTGGACTTCGTCGTCTGCAATTCAAAATTCCCGTTCCTTCTTCAATACGAACAGGATATCGGTATTCTCAACCTTTGCGGCGAGTGGTACGCAAGTATTTCAGCGCGACTTGGCCGAGCGTACTTCATGATTGTTTTTAACAACGTCTGCTTCGACCATCGGTGAACACCCCAGCGTGTCCAGAAGGCAGCCAGATATCGCTGAAGGTATTTCCTGCTAACTCCATGGAAAGCCTTTCTTGTATGGACGTGGAACCGTCGAATCGTATCCATTTCTGCGCTACTCACATTTGTGGTTGGAGCTGTCTTTTTCAGTGAAAACTTGTTGCCCGCGTGTTGTTGCACGAGTTCGTTCATGTCTAGCATGGCCAACGCCGCTCCGAACTTGGCTATCGATAATCCGGAGCGTTGATATAAAACATCAAAGTCGATTGGTTGCGACTTTAGTTCTGCATAAACAAGCTTCTGGTCTGAATCCATTACTTCTAGATCTTCCAAATCTAGCTCTTGGTCTTCGTCTTCTTCATAGCGAGCGTGCTTTCCGGCTGAACTTTGAATAGTACGTTTGCAGATTGAGTCATCAAAAATTTTTGATACCACTTCGAATACATCATGCTTGTTCATTTCTTCTTCAAGAACAGCTTTTACTTTTGCATTGGTACCCCAGGCATCAGCATAGGGAATATCAAATATTCTTGCGAACTTATTAATGCTCATGGTGGCGCGATCTTCAATAAGCCAAATCCAAGCAAAGGTAGGTAATAATTTCCGCAACCCGTGACAGTATGTGTTGGCAGTTCTCCATGTTTTTGTTTTGCATTTTGTACAAACAAAAGAGCGTTCGTCGGATTCGTTGAGCAATCCGCATGCTCTGCAGACCGCTGGAAATGCTTGCAAGCACTCCTTTTCGGTAGAGAAGTGCTGGAGAAAATTCTGCAATGAAGCCATTGCGAATTCATTTTCGTCTAGACAGATTTCGTCCATAGGCATAGTCCTCAGTTTGTAATACTGATTAGATATACGTAGATAGTGAGAAAAAAGTTCAATTGCAGTAATTGAGGTTGACTGGTTCAGAGTGGCAATATGAGCGACTTGTAGCCAATCCTAGATTTAGCTCGATATCGTTCTGCAAAAACGTGGCTCGATATCGTTCTGCGAAAACTTGG
>JAFEAT010000026.1:13799-35218 GCA_018266255.1 Cyanobacteria bacterium SZAS-4
GCGAAAACTTGGGGCGATATCGTTGTGGATAAGGGGCGGTAATTCTCGCTTGACAATGCCCGGCTTCATTAAACTCGGTCGACCAATCTTATTGGCGAAAAGCAAGAACTCATCTGCACTCTCAACAAAGTTAGAGCAAGCTTAAGAGATTAAGAAAACGTTGCTTTATAGAGGATTATTATCAACATCAAACGTGAAGCTTGGCTTTCACGGGATGCTCATCATCACTCTCTGGAGGGTCTAACTGTGGCCGTCGTAGAAAAAGAATTACTTTGCAAGGATTTCCTCACTAAGGACAAACAGCTACTCATCGATGGCAAGTGGGTAAATGCCGAATCTGGCAAGACCTTTGAAACTCGCAACCCAGCAACCGATCAAGTCATCGGCAAGGTTGCAGAAGGTTCGAAAGCTGATGTGGACAAAGCTGTCAAAGCAGCTCGTAAAGCTGTAGAAGAAGGTCCATGGCGCAAGATGAGCACTGCTCAACGCGCTAAGTTGATGTACAAGTTGGCTGATTTGGTTGAGAAGAATGCTGATCAGTTGGCTCAGCTTGAAACACTCGATAACGGTAAACCAATCAACGAGTCGAAGCACATCGACGTTCCTCAAACGATTGAAACCTTCCGCTACTACGGCGGCTGGGCCACAAAGATCGAAGGCGAAACGATCAATGCTAACCCAAACATGTTCACATACACATTGCGTGAACCTGTTGGCGTTGTTGGACAAATCATTCCGTGGAATTTCCCAATGCTGATGGCAGCATGGAAGTTGGGTCCAGCTCTTGCTTGTGGTAACGCAATTGTTCTTAAGCCTGCTGAGCAGACTCCACTTACTGCTTTAAGAATTGGTGAATTGGTTCTTGAAGCTGGCTTCCCTGAAGGCGTCGTCAACATCATCACTGGATTTGGTGCCGATTCCGCTGGCTCCGCGATTTCCAACCACATGGATATCGACAAAGTCGCTTTCACAGGCGAAGACAAAACCGGTCGCGAAATCGTTAAGGCTTCCGTCGGTAATTTGAAGAGAGTTTCTCTTGAACTCGGCGGAAAGGCTCCAAACATTGTTTTTGCAGATGCTGATATCGATGCTGCCGTTAAGGGTGCCATCACAGGTATCTTCTTTAATCAGGGACAAGTTTGCTGTGCTGGTTCCAGATTGTTCTTGGAAAAATCAATCCATGATGAATTCATGAGCAAGCTGTTGGCTCGCGTTGCGAAGATGCAGCAAGGTCCTGGTATGGATGAGAAAACTCAGATTGGTCCTCAAGTATCGAAAGATCAGCAAGACCGCATCTTGAGCTACATCGATATAGCTAAGAAGGAAGGCGCCTCAGTTGCATGCGGCGGAGACGCTCCTGCTGGCGATCTGGCTAAGGGTTATTTCGTTAAGCCGACAATCTTCACCGGCGTGAACAACGACATGCGAATTGCACAAGAAGAAGTCTTCGGACCAGTTCTTGCTGTAATTCCTTTCAACTCTGTCGAAGAAGTGGCAGAACAAGCCAATAAGATTACTTATGGCTTGTCTGGTGCCGTTTGGACAAGCGACGTCAAGAAAGCTCACAAACTCGCTTCTCAAATCAAGGCGGGCACTGTTTGGGTGAACTGCGTCAACATGCTTGATCCAGCTATCCCATTCGGCGGCTACAAAATGAGCGGTTACGGACGTGAACTCGGTAAGCACTCTATTGACCTGTACACAAACATCAAGAGCGTCTGGGTAAATTTAGGCTAATTGACTCAAGTCAGTGTTTTGAAAAACCGCCTGCTGATGCAGGCGGTTTTTTGCTGTTAGACTTTAATGAGATTGATCTTGATGAGACTGCAATGAAAAGTGTGACCAAACTTGCGACCGTTTTGATTGGCTTCAGCTGCTTCGTTTCACCGGCCTTCGGTCAGGTCGCAAGCTCTACGACAGCCTTTGCTCGTGGGTGCGAGCAGATGATGCACAAAGATTTTGCAAATGCCATATCAAGTTTTACTGAAGCGATAAGTGATGACCCTAACGATGTTAACTCCTACTTTCGGAGAGGACAGAGTTTTTTCTGTGTTGGAAATTACAAAGAAGCAATTGTCGATTTTGATCGAGCGTTAGCCAAGGGAGCGATGGACTACAACGTCTACCTCTGGAAAGGCACAGCCTACGCTAAGCTCGATAATATGGATTTGTCGGTGTTCAACTACGAAAAGGCAATGCGCCTCAACCCTAAACTTGTAGCCACGTACAAGTCCAATGCATTGTCGAAGAACGCAGAAACAACGAAAAATGCAGAATCCGCTAAAACTACCGAGTCTGCGAAAACCGCGACAGCGCAATCGTCAAAAGATTCTGACCCTTCCAGCCTAGAATCTCGTATTGAAGCCGTGAGAGTAGCAGCTGCTCAAATCGGTGCAACTAAATTCGGTGCAAGAGAAGTTGAACGTGTGGACAAGCCTAAAAGTACAGCCACTCTCAGTTTGGGCAACAATCAGCGCCCCCTCGAAGCCTACGAAACTGCCGCTCGCAAAATTGCTGAGAATGAAGTCGGTTACTTTCGAGCTGGCACCACATATAGTGGTCTTCTAAATTTATCTGGCGCCGTTATACCTTTGTCCGGATTTAGCGGACAGCCCGAGTGGATCGAAACTGCTCAGAAGGGGCATCCGTACTTCGCATTGAAAGAACCGCTTCGCGATTTGCGCGAACTCGACACGCAAATTACATCGCATCCGCAAGATTCGAAACTGTACTTTCAGCGTGCGCAAGTCAATCAACATCTTGGGAAACTGGCGGAGACTTTAAAAGACTTGAATCGCGCTATCGAGTTGGATGGAGCAAATGCTCATTACTTTCTTGCTCGCGCATTTTATTATCATCGGCAAAATGACGATAATTTAGCAGAGGCAGAGATTCGCCATGCTCAGGACATCGACCCCATTGTGCCTTCGGATTTATCGTTCGATGCTCCTATCGAGAAAGAGCGCAACGATAAATCATGAGTTTTCTGAAAGTGGATAATCTGATAAAACTGAGCGTTGCGGCGCTGACTTGCATCGGCGGCCAGGCTGTTCAAGCTGAAGAGACAAACACCGTTGCTGCGAAGAATGAAACCGCTGCTGCGAAGAATGAAACAGCTGTTGCTAAAAAAGAAACAGCTGTTGCTCGAAATTCCGAAAATAAAATAAGTGCTGCCGGAAGTGGAAACGTGGATAACATCACGAGCTGGAAAGATTTAAGTGCGTCTAGTCGCATGAAAAACGTGGACGGGCTTCACTACTACGAATTTAAGACTGACAATGGCAGTAACGCATTTTTGTTGGTTGTTGATTTAATTAGCAAAAACTGGCAGCTTAAGCCGGTCGTGAATCAATCCACAGCTACTACGACTGCCACCACTTGTCGTGTTGACGCTGTCGCAAGCGTGAATGGCGCATTTTTCAATTTGACCAACGGCGAGAGTACAAGTTACGTGACCGTCTCAGGGCAGCTGCTGTGCGATCCACACAAGAACAAGGCTCTCACAGAAAACGTGAAACTCAAGCCATTTCTCGAGACCATCTACAAGCGCAGCGAATTGAGAATTCTGAAAGATAAAATTGGCAGGCTTCACTTTAGCATCGCGCCTCACTTTGCTCCCACGGCACATGATTTAACAATAGTGCACGCAATTCAGGCTGGTCCACGATTGTTGCCCACTCTTACCGACAAGGAAGAGGCGTTTGTAAGAACAGAAGCCGGCGGCACCATCGTGGATTCTATAGGAGTTAACCGACCTGCTGCTCGCACCGCAATTGGTATCACTAAAGATGGCGGACATGCGCTCTTGCTTTGTGTAGCAAGCAAGCGCCAGGATGAGTTTTCATCGGGTTTGACGTTGGCTGAGCTGGCTGAGCTTTTCAAAAGGCTTGGCTGCACCGAAGCGCTCAATCTTGATGGTGGTACATCAACAACAATGTCGGTGAAACTGTCTGATGACACTGTTCACATGGTTTGCGGACGAGAGCCCGAAACTCTCGTTAAATCAACTCTTTCAGTATTTAAAAACTAGACCTGTCCGCGGCGACGACGTGCCTTCGACATCTCGGCTGCCTTCAATCTGGCAACAGCTCTCGACATCGCCATCTCGGAGAGATAAATGTCTAGCTTGTCGGTCTTCTGCGTCTTCTCTGCTTCCGCTTTGGCTTTCGCGTCATGCGCTCTAGCTTCGTCGATTTCAGTATCCAATTCAGCAACATCACTGAGAACTGTGACTTGATTTTCGCCAACTTCCATTAATCCGCCAATCACTGCTGCAATGTTTTCAACGCCCTGCACTTTGTATCGCAACACGTCGATTGCCAAGGCCGTGATTAGAGGTTGGTGGTTAGGCAAAATTGAAAGCTCACCATCGATTGCTCTCGCCGAAACTTCGTCTACCGCTTGTTCGAGCACAACGCGTTCGGGGGTGATTATCTTAAGAGTCAAAGCGCCAGCCATTGCAATATTCTCCCTATTTGCCCTTGCCGGTCTTTGGACGGCCAGGTGTTTTGCGTGTTGACTTAGGTCCGGATTTTTGCGACACGAGATGCGCCGCTTTAGCAATCGATTTCTTTGAAACGGCTCCATTTACATGGGTTTCGCCGCTTCTGTTCTTCAGTCGCTCATGAGTTAAGACTTTGTCGATGATGCCGTACTCGAGAGCTTCCTTTGCCGACATGTAATGATCGCGTTCGATGTCTTTTTTGACTACAGCTTTATCTTGCCCGGTGCAGCGGTGCAGAAGCTCGATCTGAGCATCGCGGAAACGTTTGCCCTGAGCCGCTTGTATCTCCAAATTCGTGATGTCGCCATCGGCTTCCCACAAAGTCTGGTGAAACATCAAGGTGGAGAATTCGTAAGCAGAGCGAGTACCAGTGCCAGAAGCAAGGATTTCGCACGCGCCTGAGAGTGCATGTCCCAGGCAGACCGTGTTCACTGTCGCTTGCAAAGAATGCATCACTGCAATGATCGCATCTGCGTTGTAACCGTTGCCCCCAGCCGAATTGATGTACAAGTTGATGGGCTGCTGCCCATCAACTTTGTTCAGCTTGATAAGCTTTTTGATCACAGGCAAGGTGATCTCATTTTCCAGACGCCCGAACAAGAAGATATCGCGAGTGCCTATTTTGGCTGGTGTCTCGATTCCTGGTGCTACAGGCGCTGGTTGATTTTTCTTTTTCATGGGCTCCGAAATTACGATTCAGCCAATTCCTTGGCTTTCGCTCTTGCTTCGTCGATTCCGCCGACCATGTAGAACGCTTGTTCAGGCATGTCGTCGCATTCGCCGGCGAGGATCTGTTTGAACGCTTCCACCGTGTCTTTTACAGGTACGTATTTACCCTTCAAGCCAGTGAATACTTCAGCCACGTTAAACGGTTGGCTCAAGAATTTCTGAATTTTTCTTGCCCGCGTTACTGTGATTTTGTCGTCAGCTGAAAGTTCGTCCATACCCAAGATCGCGATGATGTCTTGCAAGTCTTTGTAACGTTGCAAGGTCTGCTGAACGCCGCGAGCTACGTCGTAGTGCTCTTGACCGACGATTTCTGGCTTAAGCGCAGTACTTGTACTGGCGAGTGGGTCAACAGCTGGGTAGATTCCCAATTCTGCGATCTGTCGGCTCAATACTGTTGTTGCATCGAGGTGACCGAATGTCGTTGCCGGAGCTGGGTCAGTCAAGTCGTCTGCAGGTACATATACAGCTTGTACGGATGTAATCGAGCCGTTCTTAGTGGATGTAATGCGCTCTTGCAATTCACCCATTTCGTTTGCCAGTGTCGGTTGATATCCAACGGCTGATGGCATACGTCCTAGAAGCGCTGATACTTCCGAACCTGCTTGGACGAATCGGAAAATGTTGTCAACGAATAGCAACACGTCCTGTCGAGCAACGTCACGGAAATATTCTGCCACTGTCAAGGCTGACAGACCAACACGCATTCTTGCGCCTGGTGGCTCGTTCATCTGACCATAGACGAGCGCGACTTTGTCGATAACGCCGGAGTCTTTCATTTCGTGCCAGAGGTCATTACCTTCACGAGTGCGTTCGCCCACTCCACCAAACACGGAGAATCCACCGTGATTCGATGCGATGTTGTGAATCAATTCCATGATGATAACTGTCTTGCCTACTCCGGCTCCGCCAAACAGTCCGACTTTTCCACCTTTGATATATGGTGCGAGAAGGTCGACTACTTTGATACCAGTTTCAAATACAACTGTATCAACTTGAAGTTCTGTCAACGTCGGACATGGTCTGTGAATTGGCCAGCGCTCAGTTGTTGAGAGCGGACCGCCTTCGTCAACCACTTCACCGAGCACGTTGAGGATGCGACCGAGAGTGCCTTGACCGACTGGCACTGTGATTGGGCTGCCTGTGTCTGTACCCTTGACGCCGCGAGTGAGACCGTCTGTCGAACTCATAGCTACCGTTCTGACGCGGTTGTCACCGAGCATTTGCTGCACTTCGCAGATGATCTTGATATCTTCACCGGAGGATGGATTTTTACCGGTGATCTCAAGAGCGTTGTAAATTTCTGGCAGACGACCGTCTGGAAACTCAACGTCAATGACGGGCCCGATAACCTGGACGACTCGTCCTTCTTTGGCTGTAAGTACTGTGCTCATTGAAACTCCATAGGCTTGGACACTTGCATGCAGCAAAGTGCTGGCGCGATCTGACTGAATCGGATAGGTCCGACAACGAGGTTAGATCTTAACAGCTATAGGATAGATGCTACGGGCAGCTTTGCCCCTCTCGTTTATGATACTTTTCGTATGCGCACCGCGACTGGCTTTACGTGATTCTTGGATAGCTCTCTTTTACAACGTTTCGTTAACGACATAGTTCGGCTCTGGGTCCTTATCCTCGTCGGAACTGTGGGCTTCATGCTGGTCGAGCACTGGAAGTTCTTGGACGCTCTTTATATGACGGTAATCACCGTTACAACTGTTGGATATGGAGAAACTCACGCCCTATCAGAATCAGGGAAAATCTACACAGTCGTCTTGATTCTTGTCGGTGCCGGTATAGTTTTGTATGTCTTGTCGGACATGGTCGAAATCTTTCTTGAACTGAACTTTGGTACCAGGCGCATGAAACATAGAATTGTCAAGCTTGAAAGACACCAGATTGTCTGCGGATACGGTCGCACCGGGCAGGAAGTAACGAAACATTTTCGTCAGAACAAAATTCCATTTGTCATCCTCGAGATGGATCCCGAACGCGTCAGAAAGGCAGAAGGTGAGGGGTTGCTTGTGCTGCTCGGTGACGCATCCAACGACGAGACACTGCTTGAAGCTCAAATCGAAAAGGCTGACGGCATTGTCTGTTGCCTGCCTGACGACACGGCTAATACATTTATTGCACTATCTGCAAAAGGTTTGAACGAAAACATTACGATCGTCTCAAGAGCGGCAAATCCCGGTTCTGAAGCCAAGTTGCGAAGAGCTGGTGCGAGTATGGTAATTTCGCCCTATGTAATTTGCGGTCGGCGAATGGCTACAGCTGTCACGCATCCTCTCGTCACCGAGTTTCTCGACGTCGTTATGCATAGTTCTGCTTACGACCTCCGCATGGAGCAAGTGGCTCTGGAGCCGCGTTCAGTTATGGTTGGAGTGACGTTAAAGGACGCCAACATAAAACAAACATCAGGCGCTATGATCCTCGCGGTGAATCAAAGTGGTAAGCTGATGACCAATCCGTCTCCCGAACTGATCTTCCAGGACGGTGATGAACTAATCGCCTTGGGAACTGAACAAGAGCTAAAAACACTTGCCGCCCTGGCCTGTAAGCAAAAACTTGAGGAATTGCAATGAACAACGAAGCACAGACCCAGCAAGATGAAGCGATGATCACGCTTGAAGGAGAAGACGGACATTCCTATTCATGTCAGATCCTTGACATTTTTGAGTTTGATAATCAGGAATACGCGTTGCTTCTGAAGATGGGCGATGTGAAAAGCGACAGTGCTGAAGAAGAGGAAGGCTCGCTTGTGATCATGCGTTTGATTCAACGCGAAGATCAATCGATTTTCCAGACTATCGAAAGCGATGATGAGTTTGAGCGCGTCGTTGCTCACGTTGAAGAGTTGGCTCGTCAAAGCGAACAAGAACACGCAGGCGAAGACTAAGACCTCATCTGCTTATTTCGAAAAATCGTTTGGGATCTCATCGATATAACTAGATCCTCTAGGATTTATTGAGCAATCCCCTTAAAGTCCAGCAATAACTTCATCAAATTTCCCTCAAGTTTCAGTTCTTTGATGCTGTTCTCTGCCATCACCGGTGATACTGTTTGTATTCATGCTGAGCAGCTCGCGGTCCAGGCGGGCTCGGATTAAGCGGTTGGTGCGGATTTGAAGACGACAGAAAAATTCCTTTTTCTATTTACCAAGCCCGGCCGATTTTTTGCTGCCGTACTCTTAGAGCAGAAAGTAGGATGGGCAATACTTTTTCTCACTGTCATCGCCTTACTGTTTTGCTTTGCTCGTGCCGCTGTCGATGGCGTTCTCAGCTTACCTTCGACTCCGACAACGCTTGCTCATATGATTCTTACGGTTTCACTGGGAGCCGTTGTTTTCTGTTGTTTGTATGCGCTTTGTGCCACACAGTTGGGAAAAAAATTTGGCGGAAAAGCCACATTCAAACGCGTCTTCATCGTTGGCGCATACGCACTTTTGCCCGGTGTCTTTTTCGCTACTCCACAGACTGCTTTGATGGGGCTGATCTGGTCATTTTGTCTCGCTGTGATTGGGCTGAGAATCGCGCATGGACTTCCCCTCGTGCGTGCCATCATTGTGCAGTCGATCACCATGGCAGTTTTTGCTTTGTTCGGAGCCCTGGCGGCAATGGGAATGTTGAATTTAACGAAAACGCACTATCCATCCGAAAAGCTTGTTCACCAGCCGGCTCCCAACGTTTCAGTGGAAACTTTCAAAGGCGATCGGATCGAACTTTCCTCGTTCAAAGGAAAATCCGTCGTTGTCTTAGACTTTTGGGCTACGTGGTGTTCGCCCTGTCGAACGAGTTTGCCCATGTTGGCTGAAGTCGCTCACGATTTCCGAGATCGTGGCGTCGTAGTTCTGGCTATCAGTGATGATGACGATTGGCACACTGCAGAACAGTACCTACGAGACGCAAAAATCGATTTGGTTGGCGTCAAAGGTTCACCTAAACTCAACCAGGATTTCCTGGTGGAGCCTTTGCCTCAGACGGTTATAGTCGACAAGAACGGGATAGTTCAGTGGGTGCACGTCGGTGTCTCCATGCAGGAGAAGGAGCACCTCCGCGTCGAGTTGGAACGCTGCTTGGCCCGGTAACTTTAGCCATCAATATCGCTATCAATATCGTTAGCCATCAATATCTGCAGCCATCAATATCGGCAGCCATCAATATCGGCAGCCATCAATATCGTTATATTTGAAAAAATTCTCTTACATGTTTGACCGGTGAGACGGATAATTGTGAGCGTTTCGAACAATGCAGGAGCAGAACCATGGCCATTGCGAATGACGTCACCCAGCTGATTGGTAACACGCCTTTAGTTCGACTGAACAAACTGACTGCTGGAGTGCCTGCTGAGACTGTAGTTGCCGCCAAGCTAGAGTCACACAATCCGCTCGGCTCTGTGAAGGACCGGATCGGCGTATCGATGATCAATGAAGCTGAGAAAGCTGGCTTGATCAAACGTGGTCACACAACTCTGATTGAACCAACTTCCGGCAATACTGGAATCGCTCTTGCGTTTGTTGCGGCTGCCAGGCAGTACAAATTGATTTTGACGATGCCTGACACCATGTCTGTTGAGCGACGCAAATTGTTGGCTGCGCTTGGTGCTGAACTTGTACTGACGCCAGGAACGGAAGGGATGCGCGGAGCTATCAACAAGGCTACTGAACTTCTCAAAACAACTCCTAACTCTTTCATGCCGCAGCAGTTCGATAATCCTGCCAACCCTAAGATCCATCGCGAGACGACTGCTGAAGAAATTTGGCGCGACACCGAAGGCAAAATCGATATCTTCATCTCTGGAGTCGGCACGGGAGGCACCATCACCGGTGTCGGTCAGGTTTTGAAAGAGAAAAAGCCGAGTGTGCAGATTATCGCGCTGGAACCAGCAGACAGCCCGATCTTAACCCAAACTTTAAAAGGCGAACCTCTGAAGCCAGGTCCTCATAAAATACAAGGAATAGGTGCTGGTTTTGTACCGGGAGTTCTGGATCTTTCAGTCATAGACGAGGTGTTCCAAGTCACCAACGACCAGGCTCTGGAGTGGGGACGACGCCTAGCAGCCGAGGAAGGGTTGCTCTGTGGTATCAGTAGTGGTGCTGCTGCTTTCGCCGCGGTTGAGATTGCAAAACGTCCTGAGAACAAAGGCAAGACGATCGTGATGATTTTGCCAAGCACCGGCGAGCGCTACCTGTCAACCGCGTTGTTCAATGATCTTGTGCCGGAGGCCGCTTCTGCTAACACCACCCCTAACGAACCCGTTGCTGCGGTGAGCAAGTAAGTAAAAATCCGAAGGAATCCCTGACGAGAACCGTCTGAACTTTCACATCGAGGTTAGTCGAATGAGCTTAAAGGAAGAAGTCGAAAACATTCTGATGAAGGACCCTGCAGCTCGCAGCCGCGCAGAAGTTTTCCTCTGTTATCCTGGGTTTCATGCCATCTTGATCTATCGAGTCGCCCATCAACTCTGGGAAACTAAGAGCAAATTCTGGCGTGTCGTGGCACGAAGCATCTCTCAATTTGGACGTTTCCTCACCGGGATCGAAATTCATCCTGGTGCAAAAATCGGTAGCCGACTTTTCATAGATCACGGACTCGGCGTCGTGATCGGTGAGACTGCGGAGATCGGTGATGACTGTGTGCTCTATCAAGGTGTAACGCTCGGTGCACAAGCCGCTGCGCGCATGGGAGCGTTGTCGCGAGACACCAAGCGCCATCCAACTCTCGGCAACTCCGTCGTAGTCGGCAGTGGTGCGCAAATTCTCGGCGGCTTTGTTGTCGGAAATAATGTTCAGGTTGCGTCCGGTTCAATCCTGCTCAAGGAAGTGCCAGACGACTGTATCGTTGTAGGCGTACCTGGTCGCGTCATCTTCCGTGAAGGTGTGCGCGTCAGTGATCCCGTTCCAGATATCGAAGCAGAAGCAATTAAGTGCCTGCGAGATAAGCTTGCAAAACTGGAAAAGCAAATCGAGCGCAATCAGACAGTGCCTATGTTTGAACCAACTTTGACCGGAGTTAAACGGCCATCCGGCGGCAATCTGGTGCACAACGGAAACGTTGTGCACATTGGACAAGGTGCATCCGCGGGCACTGCTTCATCAGATGCAGTCGACATCTTCTTGCACGGCGCAGGGATCTAGCTAACGCACAGCTATCCGGAAGTGAAGCGGACCCGTTTGGAAGAGGGTGCGTTTGTAGAGAATCCGTTTGGAGCGGGATCTAGTTTTTTGAGATATTTAGTTTGGTTGCTGAATCCGATGATGTTGATGCCATCAGGTTTGTTGCGTTCGGAATTATGATCCGGAATACTGTACCCACACCAATTTTGCTGCGAACTGTAATTTCGCCCTGATGCTTTCTGGCAATTTCTCTACACACAGCCAGTCCAAGACCTGAACTGTTGTCTTTGCTCGCACCTTCTTTCGTTTGGAAAAATGGTTCAAATAAACTATCGATGGATTTTGCATCAATGCCGGCACCATGGTCTGTCACAGTGATGAAGGCACCGTCTTTTTCGTAGCCCGAACCAACTTCAACTTTAGAGTTCGGTTCCGAGAATTTTATGGCGTTGGAGAGCAAATTTGTGAGCAGACGAATCATTAGGTTCAAGTCGCAGATGAACTCGGTTTCGCCGCCCGTGCAAATGATTTCAATCGATCGATCGTTGGCCAAACTTTCGACCGCCAGATTCGATTCATCGAAGATTTTCTGCAAATTGGTTTGTGTTAGTTGCAAGTTCAGCACTGCATCCGATGCGCTAAATTTTTCCAAATCGAGAAAGTCTGTGATCATAGCGATTAGTCTTTCCAGACTTCGCTCTGCTTTCTGGACTCGCGTTTGAGCTTTCTCCGGTATGACTCCGCAAGAGCCAGCCAACAGCAGCGCCAGCGTTCCCTGCAGCGATAAAAGTGGTGAACGCAAATCGTGGCTGATCATGGCAATCATCAACTGTTTTTTTGATTCTGCAGCTGCCAAATCGTCTGAAGCTTGATGCAAACTCCGGTCTAACTTGGCTAATTCATCATCGCCCAAAAGCGGCTCTGGCAACTCCGCGCGAAATCCAATTCGTCTGGAATTTTCTTCGATTTTGTTCAGACGGGATGCGATGTTCGAAGAAAAGAATCTCGCTAGAAGTGCTGAAATAATGACACTAGCAATCACAAAGCAAAGAAGCAGCGCCTGAATGTTTGCCTTCAGTTGTTGGTCGGCATCGTTCTCTTGCAATTCGATTTGTCTTTCGATATCGCTGATGTGCTGCACGATCGCTTTGAAGTTTTTATGCACCTCCTGCAGTTGTTGTCGTAACGCCCCGACATTGGCCAACATCCCGACATTGTCGTCCTTTTGCTCGTACTTACGCAGCAACTGAATGGCGCCGTCAACCGCTTGTTTCAGCTTGGTGTATTCACCGATGTCGCGATCATTTTCTTGAGCCAGTTTCATCAAAATATCCATGCTTTTCAAGCATGAATCCTCCGACACACGACTGGCTTGCACGAGCCCAGGGCGGCTCGTGTAGGCAAAAGTGAGCATCGAACCGCTTGCTTCCAGCAGCGATGAAGAGAGATGACCGAGCTTCAAAATTATGTCGCGCGAGTGTGACAGTTGCACCGCTTTATTTTCCGCTTGTTGAAACATGAACCAGAGCGAAGCAGTGATCAGAATTTCAAAGCCCAGCGGAATCGCAATCAGGATCCAACCCTTCTGTCCAATCGTTAGGTTTGCAGGTTTGAACTGTGCAAGTTGCAAGACTGGATCTCATTGAAGCAGATTGGGCTCGCTGTGAGCAGATCACCCAACTGCAAACAGTGGTGAGTGACGTTAGACCGGAGCGACTGTATTTTTTGCTGCCCGTTTGGCGAATAATTGGCTGAGAACTTCGGCCGCCTTTTCGCACTCTTCCTCAGTATTGAAGCAGCCTGCTGTGATGCGGGCTGAGCCCATCACTTCCTCTTTTGGAAAGCCTATGCAACTGAGTACATGTGAGGGATCGACACCGCTTGAAGAACAAGCAGAGACGCTGGAGATGCAGATGCCTTTGAAGTCCGCATCGTTGACTAATTGTTCGCCGACTGTGCCGTGCACAATAACACTGACGTGACCCGGAATGCGTCGAGCGAGATCCTTGGCTCCAGTCAATTTGACGCAATCAACTTTAGTCAAGCGCTTGATCATGATTTCCTGAATGGCTCGCAATTTTCTCGAGTTCTCTTCCAGGTGTTGTCCTGCCAGTTCTGCGGCTTTGCCGATGGCGACGATGCTGGCAAGATTTTCAGTGCCTGGAAACACTCCTTTTTCTTGACCGCCACCAAATATGATCGGTAGAATCGGCGCATCTTTGCGAATATACAGAACGCCAATTCCTTTCGGTGCATGGAATTTGTGACCGGACAAACTCATTGTCTGGGCTGGCAGTTTCGTCACGTCGAGCTTGATTTTGCCAGCAGCTTGCACCGCATCGGTGTGATAGAAAATGTTTTTGGCTTGTGCGATCTCTGCGATCTCATAGATCGGTTGCACGGTCCCAACTTCATTGTTTGCGTACATCAGCGAAATCATGCTTGTTTCGTCAGTGATGGAATCGCGAAGTTCGTCGAGATCGACAAAGCCTTCTTTGTCTACATGCAGATAAGTAACTTTCCATCCGCGCGCGGCTAGATGCTTAGAGGGTCCAAGACCCGATGAGTGCTCGATGCAAGATGTGATCAAGTGCCGTCCGAGATTGTTCTCTTCGACATATCGTGCGCGACCTAGAATTGCGACGTTGTTGCTGTAAGTTCCGGCTGGTGTGAAATGAATTTCGCTCGCTTGAGCACCAATCAAGTCGGCGACTTGTTGTCTGGCTGTATCTATGGCGGCTCTTGCTTGACGACCCAGCCTGTGAATAGATGATGGATTACCCCATTTGTCGGTGAGGTAGGGCTGCATCGCCTCGATCACTTCTTCTCTGACACGCGTCGTGGCGCTATTGTCCAGGTAGACACTCATTGACAAAAAACCTCTTCGATTCTCGGAACTGGTCACCAGCAGGCAATTTGCTGTGATGTTATCATGCCGGACCTTCAAATTCCGACACATTAACCGCTCTTTCATCATCCAGAATCGATTCGGCATCCATTGCCTAATATTTCACTCCAATACTAGATCTTCACCTGGCGGCATTTTCCGACTGCTTGAGCTCGCCGCGATATAAAATAGGAGTGTAGCGAGGCGACTAAACTTACACATGGCCTTAACCGAACAGCAGTCGGCGTTGTTGCTGAATCAGTATGAGGGCGCTGAAGCGCTCTTTCTCGAACTTTTGCCGGTCGGTGCGGACCTCAGTGCTGACGGCATTTTGGCGTTCTACATCTCGCGCTTTGAAACTGTCACAGGCGCTGACAGTCAAATCGATAAAGCTTGCGCTGATGCGCTGCAAGAGCAGTTCAACGTGAAAGCCTGGAAAATTATCGAACTTGTTCAGCGCGCCAAGGACACTGGTGACCTGGGTGACCTGATCCACCTTTTGCGTGTTGCCGCTTCAATTCCCGGACAAGAGTCGGCGCTTTCGCCAGAGTTGGGACGCGCGTGTCGTTTTCTTTTGACCACAGGCGAAGTGCCACCAGAGGATATCCAATTGCTCTTCGCGCCACTGACAGAAACCGAAGCTCGGGTTTTGATCGGTGCGTCGATTTTTTCCTTTCAACAAAATGAGCTCTTACCAATTCAACTACAAAGAATTCTCTGGCATATCAAGTCGCAAAATTACTTGTATGCAGACGATCCTTTTGTCTTGGCCGGCGATCTGGCGATCGAGGCGATGACGGTCGGAGCCTGAATCACGCTCCCTACTTCTCAGACTCTGGTTTCGCCGGCGGTGCCAACATCAAGCTTGTTTTTGGTCGATTCGCTTCCGGTTGCTTGACCACATCTTCCGCAACAGCCCTGGCGATCCAGCTGAGCGGCGTACGGCTGGCAAACTGTCGCAGGTCGGTATTTTCCTGCGTCCACATGCCGTCAGCTCCTTTTCCAGTGCGATAAACGGAGATGTATCTGCCACCGCTGTGAATGGTATACATAATGGCGCTCGTTTCGAACGTAGACCACTTCGTGATGTTCAAGCGCTCAAGAATGGCCGACCCTGGATCCTCAGAACGCTCTGGCGTTGGCACGAGCGGATTTCCGTTAGCAAGGCGCAAATATAATTCTTGTCGCCATTTTTCAAGCTCATGGATTTCGAATACATTGATAGGCTCCATGTCTACGTAGAAGCCAGCCTCGGTTTCGGCGACGGTTGGCAAAATCAATCTTTCGTGGCGAACGTATAAACGAATCAGACTCATTATGTATGCTTGGGCTCGTTACTTGTGAGTGGGCTCGTTACTTGTGTGTGTGCTCTTCGTCATCCCTATCTTTATGGAGCGGTTTCATAGTTGGAAAAGCAATCACATCTCGAATCGATGCGGAATCTGTAAGTAACATCACAAGCCGGTCTATCCCGATGCCGATACCCATTGTTGGTGGCATGCCGTACTCCATCGCCATGATGAAATCCAAATCTAAAGGCATGGCGTCTTCGTTTCCTGCCGCTTTTTTCAACGCCTGTATTTCAAGTCTTGTTCGCTGCTCTTCTGGGTCTGTAAGCTCGCTGTAGCCATTGGCCAGCTCTCGTCCAAAGACGAATATTTCGAAGCGCTCGACTTCATCTCGATTTCTTCTGTGCGATTTCGTCAGTGGAGAAATCTCCACGGGATAGTCGATGATAAAGGTTGGCTGAATCAGCGCCGCTTCGCATTTGCTCTCGAAGATGGCATTGATGATCGCGCCACGCGAATCTTCGTGCTTCAACTCGATTCCCATTTTAAGGGCTGTGTCGCGCATTTCTTCGTATTCTTTGATCGCCTTCACATCTAGTCCGGTTGCGTCTTTAATCGCCTGCACCATGGAAAGACGACGCCATTTTTGTCCAAAATCAATCGTTGTATTTTGATATTTGATTTTTGTCGAACCAGTTAAATGCACGGCCAGTCCACGCACCAACTCTTCGGTCAGGTCCATCAGTTCGTTGTAGTCACCGTAAGCCCAGTACAATTCCATCATCGTAAATTCTGGATTGTGTCTTGTGCTCAGACCTTCGTTGCGGAAGATTCGTCCAATCTCGTAGACGCGTTCAAAACCCCCGATGATCAATCTTTTCAGATGCAACTCTGTGGCAATGCGCAGATAGAGTTCCATATCGAGCGCGTTGTGATGAGTGACGAACGGTCGCGCATCAGCGCCACCAGCCTCAACTTGCAAGACAGGTGTTTCGATTTCCAGGCAGCCACGTTCGTCGAGGAAATTGCGAATATATCTAATTGCAAGCGCGCGTTTGCGAAAATTTTCGCGCACGGATGGATGCATGATCATGTCAACGTAACGCTGACGGTAGCGTGCTTCGACGTCTTTGAAGCCGTCCCAGCTGTCAGGCAGTGGTTGCAGGGACTTGGCCAACACCTCGTACTTTGTCACCTTTACTGAGATTTCACCTTGCTTGGTGCGTCGAATCGTTCCGGTCGCGCCGATAAAATCGCCCTTGTCAAGCAAGCGTAGACGTTTTAAGGCGTCTTCAGGGAGATTGGCTTTATGACAGAAAAGTTGGATTTTGCCTGATTCATCGAAGAGATCGACAAACATCCATGTATTACGCTCATTCATAACGCGTCCGCAAACGCTAACTACATCTTCAGTTTCGGTGTCGTTGGCAAGGTCTTTGTACTTCTCTTGCAGCTCTTGATTGCGGTGCGAGCGCGTGTATTTGTAGGGATATGGGTTGACACCTTGCTCGCGAAGTTCTCGAAGCTTTCTCAGCCGTTCCGCGCGCAATCTTGTGCCGTCGAATTCCATAGTGACCACGTAAACTCCCTGATTTCGTTGCTCTTGACGCTGCCTGGAGACATCTATATTACGTTATGGAAGAGGGGCGTCCAACCAATCAGGCGCGTGTTGTGACAAATAGGCACGAGTTTCGCCAGCGCTCGTTTTCATCCGCTCCATAGGCGCTTTGTCTGCCTGTTCTGCCCAGTGCGAGGCTTAGAAGCATCTTATGCCAAGTGGATCAAACCCCATCTTTTGACAATCCAGTTTTGGCTGAAAGCGGCTTCACAAGCTGTTCGACCATGCGTGTTATAATTCAGTATGGTTGAATTTTGTCATTCCGACTTGTCTGAAAGTCAGTCAAATTCAGCATTTCCGATTAGCCGTGGATGTGTCGTATATCCAACGGTTATCTGTCTATCGCAACCCTAAGGAGCAGCATAAGTGAGCAGCCAACCACCTTCCACGACGGGCGGAGGAGCCGGCGGCGAGCGTATCGTCACCATCGAAGTAAGAGACGAAATGCGTCGGTCGTTTATCGACTACGCCATGTCAGTCATCATCAGCCGAGCCATCCCAGATGTGCGTGATGGTCTGAAACCAGTGCATCGCCGCATCATTTACGGCATGTACGAACTGAATTTGATGCCCGGTGAGCGATACAGAAAGTCGGCGAAAGTCGTCGGTGAGGTCATGGGTAACTTTCACCCGCATGGTGACTCGGCCATCTATGAAGCACTGGTGAGATTAGCTCAGCCAAGCGCCAGTCGTTATGTACTTGTGGATGGGCACGGTAACTTCGGTGACCTCGACAATCCACCGGCAGCTATGCGTTACACGGAATGTCGATTGGCTCCGATGGCTGCCGAAATGCTGCAAGACATCGACAATGAAACTGTGGACATGCGTCCAAACTTTGATGAAACGAAGATGGAGCCAAGCGTTCTTCCATCTCGTGTGCCAACCCTGCTCTTGAACGGATCAGCCGGAATTGCTGTCGGAATGGCGACTAATATTCCGCCGCACAATTTGACTGAAATTATCGACGGTACTGTCGCAAAGATCGACAATCACGAGTTGTCATCTGTTGAATTGATGGAGTGGATCAAGGGACCAGACTTCCCGATTGGCGGCGTCATCATGGGTACCGAAGGTATCGTGGAAGCCTACACGACCGGACGTGGTTCGATTCCAGTGCGCGGTGTGGCAACGATCGAACAGATCGAGGGACGCGGTGGCCGTCAGACTCGTATGGCGATTGTCGTTACTTCGTTGCCTTACATGATTGGACCAGAAGCATTCACCAAGCGTGTTGCCGATCTCGTCAGAGAAGACAAACTCGGTGGCATCTCCGATTTGACTGACGAAACGGATCGCACAGGTATCCGTGTCGTCATGGAATTGAAGCGTGATGCACATCCGGAAATCGTGCTGAACAACTTGTACAAGCATTCGCAGTTACAACAGTCTTTCCCGGTCAACACTCTAGCGCTTGTCAGAAAGCTCAATTCGAAAGGCGGCTATTCGTACGAGCCAAGAACTCTTGGACTTGCGGACATGCTGCAGGAGTTCATCGATCACCGCATTGAAGTCGTAACGCGAAGAACGCGTTATTTGCTGGAGAAGGCAGAAGTCAGAGCCCACATCTTAGAGGGCTATTTGAAGGCTCTGGAAAATATTGACAAAGTTATTAGCACGATCAGAAAAGCTGATACAACCGAAGATGCCCGTCAAGCCCTGATTACATCCTTCAAGTTGGACGAGGCGCAAGCGAATGCAATTCTTGAAATGCAATTGCGCAGACTGACAGGACTAGAACGCGGCAAGACTCAGAAAGAATATGACGAGCTGCTTCTAAAAATCGCCGAATACAAAAAGATCCTCGCCGATCGCCAGCTGGTCTTGGAAATCATCAAATCAGAATTAATGGCCATTCGCGAAAAGTTCGGCGGAGAGAAGAAAGATCCTCGTCGCACAAAGATAGAAGGTTCGTATGAACAGCTGTCTTCCAAAGATTTAACGCCTAACGAACCAATGGCGATTTTTATCACCAAGCAAGACTACATCAAGCGCATGCCGCTTGATACGTTCAAAAAACAGCGTCGCAATACGCGCGGTGTCACTGGAGTTAAAACCAGAGAAGAAGACGATCTGCAGCACTTCTTTACGGCGAAAATGCACGATCGGCTTCTCGTTTTCACGACCAAAGGTACTGTCTACTCGCTTGAAGTCATGGACTTGCCTGAAGGCGGTAGAACCGCACGCGGACTGGCGCTGGTCAACTTGCTGCCGATTGGACAAGACGAAAGTGTCACCACAGTTATTCCCGTTTCAACGTTCTCGGAAGACAGCTACTTGATCATGCTTACCCACAAGGCATTCATCAAGAAGGTCCAGATGTCAGACTTCGCCAGCATCCGTAAGAGCGGCATCATCGCTATTACATTGAACGATAGTGACGAACTCGGATGGGTTAGACCATCGACTGGTAAAGCAGATGTCCTGATCGGTACTGGCGATGGCATGTGTATCCGCTACAGCGAAGACGAATTGAGACCGATGGGCCGATCTGCTCGGGGAGTGCGGGCGATCACATTGCGAGACGGTGACAAAATCGTCGGTTTCGACGTGATTGAACCAGGTTCTGAAGCCGATTCACATGTGTTAGTCGTGACTACAGACGGTTTCGGTAAGCGCGTCAAGCTCGATGAGTTCCGTCAGCAAGGACGTGGCGGCATCGGTCTGATCGGCACGAAATTCAAAAATGCTGCCTCACGACTGGCTGCCCTGCGAGTCGTTCAGGCGAGAGAAGAAGTGATGATTGCCACCATGAATGGTATCGTCGTTCGACAGTTAGTTGACGATATAAGTTCGCAAGGCAGAATGGCTACTGGTGTGCGCATCCAACAGCTCGGAGATGACGACCAAGTGGTCTCAGTCACGCCTCTAGTCGAGCCAGATCCTGACTCGTTGCTTGAAGAGGGCGACGCTCCACCTGAAGCGTAATCCACCCCACCAGAGTGTCAGCCAAACCAGGGAACGGTGTGGTGGCTCACATGTTCTTGTGGATACCTTCACGCGCTGAAGTACGCAGTGAACAATCAACAGATTCAATTATGATGGGCTTAGACTGCTTCGCTCCAGCACTCTTCAAATACTTTGCCGAATTGCTTGCATTTGGAGAAGCACCAGTTCATGGACATTTGCTGCGCCAGCGCAAAATTTTCTTTCGAGCTTGGACGACCTGAAAACACTTTGCCTAACAGTTGCTCAAGCTCAGTTTGGTGAGCCGAGAGAATTGGAGGCAGAGTTAGAACCCAGCTTCCTGACTCAGTTTCAGAGAGGATGTCTAGATAGAATCGCTCATCATGCTGACGGATTTTTGTAACGCGGTTTTGAACTAGTGGCATTTGGGCTACCTCGGACTGGGCATTTAGTTGCCGGAACCCGCTTTACAAGCGCATTTACCTGAGCAACAACTTATCTTGCCGTATCATAACTTTACACGCTTGACAAAGTAAAGGGCAACTTTACGAAACCAACCGCAAAAATGGTCGTTCTTCGTGGGGTTTTTCCCATTTTCAAAGCTCTTCATTGGAAAACAGTACTGAGCTGGAGATATAGATGATGGGTATGGCGTCGATATGCTCTGGGCTCATGTCTTTTGATGAAATTATTTTCCTGGATATTCAAATAGACTGTTTCGTATGTGGTTCGATATCGAACCAAAGAAACGCAGTCCGATATCGAACCGAAGAAACGCAGTCCGATATCGAAACGAAGAATTGCAGGACGATATCGAACCGCGCCATGGGATCCGTACCAAGACGCTAAAAAGGCAACGCTGGTTGGCGTTGCCTTTTCTACAAAGCTAATTCAGTTTGTTAGCGCTGAGGCTCTTCTTCTCTCAGAACGTAGCCTTCACCACGTACTGTTTGAATAAGTCTCTTAGAATTGCCATCTTCCAACTTAGAGCGCAGGTATCTTATATACACTTCGATGACGTTAGATTCGCCGATGAAGTCGTAGCCCCACACTTTGTCGAAAATGAACTCTCTTGAGAGCACTTGTTCTGGATATTGCATAAACAAGCGAAGCAAGTCGAATTCTTTGGCGCGCAAATCCAATTGTCGCTCGCCACGTTTGACGACACGGTTCAGTTGGTCCATCCACAGGTCTGCATACGTAAGGATGCCTTCCTGAGGCTTACGTCTCATTACTGCACGGATTCTAGCCAGGAGTTCTTCAGTAGCGAACGGCTTAGTCAGATAGTCGTCGGCTCCGCCGTCCAGACCAGTGACTCTGTCTCCAACGCCGTCTTTCGCCGTAAGCATGATTACCGGAACTTTCGATATCGT
>JAFEAT010000026.1:35356-47341 GCA_018266255.1 Cyanobacteria bacterium SZAS-4
TTGACATCGTCTTCGATAATCAGGATTTTCAAGCAAGCCACCTCACTTCCAATTGCCACAGTTAATATTAACCTCCGTTCAATATGGCACGTTCTAATCTTTTTGTCTAACGGTTTGATTTTGTTACATCTTCACCGAAAACGTTTATCCATGCTGAGTTTCGGCATCCGTTGCCAACGGGAACGGAATCAATTTTGATTCTCTTCTCTCTCAAAATACCCGACCCGCTCTTAATCAAATCTACATCTGTGTGCATAAATTGGCGAAAATCCGGTTGCCATGAGCGAGAATGTCGTTCGTGGACCATCCTTTTGGGGAAGTCAGGAATATGACATCCTTTTCCCTATGGTTTTGGCATTCGAATTCGTATATCAAATAGGAGTTACCTGTTTTACCAGCGGAATCGAACAATTTGTCTCAAGAAGTAGCTTCCGACGCTACTTGCATCGCGTCGGAACCAGCTAACAGCACGCGTCTATATACGCTTCAGTCGAAAGCGATGACTCAACTGGCCATCGGCACTTGCGTTGTGATCGCGTCCTTGCTCGCCATCCCTGACGGAGTTGCGCTCATCCCGCAATCCACCGATTTGGTCAGCTGGATTCTCAAAGTGATTGGTATTTGGGTCTCAGCTGCCGTTTTGTGGTTTGTGGGCTTTCTCGGTATCCTTCACTGCGTCTCCTTCCTCGTAAGGGGCGTTGAGCTCAATCAGGAAGGTGTCAGACTGTGGCGTCTAGCCAGGCCAATCCGCTGGCAACAGATCGATGCTGTCGCTATGGAACCTCAATACTTTTTCTCGAAGATTTTTTCTTTAACGCCGACTGCAAAAAAACTAACGATTTTTGAGCGCAAGAATTCCTGGCGTAAGGGCGCTGAACCACATCTGGTACCACACCATTTGCCGTCTTTTTTGTTTGCCCCGGCTGAGTTTGAACGGTTGTTGGCAGATATTACGTCCCGAAAATTCAACTTCGAGCCTTCCGCTCCCGATGTTGTCGTAGCAGAGCAACAGACCTTCAGCCGATTGAAATCGGTGTACGGTTTGCTTGCCTGGCAGCGCGTTGCGCTCAGCTTTTTGATTGCTTTCGGGCTTGTCACCGTGCTTGGTCGCAAGGCCATTGTGAACTATCAATATAATTCCGGAAACAAGGCTATGCGTCTAAATGACTATGCTGCTGCGAAAGAACGATACGAAACTGCTTCGATGGTCGATCCTACTTTTGCCGCTGCCTGGAATAACTTAGCTCGCATTGAGTTCTCTGAGGGCGATTTCAAAAAGGCGGAAAAGCACTGGCAGCGCGCGGTTTTCTACAAGCCAGATTTCGTTGAAGCGAAAATCAGTCTCGCTTATTTCGCCTTGCAAAAAAGAGATTTTGCTGCCGCGAAAGACTTGATCGACAGCGCTCTAGACCTGGCACCACTGAATGCAGCCGGTCTCGTGGCCAGGGCTGACTACGCTATGCGCATCGGTCGGGTGCATGATGCGATTAATGACGCACGGCTGGTGCTTGCCGATGATCCTAAACGTACTGGTTACACCCGGTATACTGCAGCTTGCATTTTTGCCCAGGGGCGATTGAGGCAAGACAATCCCTTAGAAGCGCAGAAAATTTTAGACCAAGATGCGCCGCTAAGAGACCCTTTAGCCCATGACGGCAAAAATTACTCGTTCAGGTTGCTCGTCACTTCTGCAGTCGATCGTGCCTTGAATAAGTTTGACGATGCTAAAATAGCCATCGACACTGCGATACAACGTGCTCCTGAAAGTGAAGAGATGTTGATCGAGAAGGCTCGCGTCCAAATTGCTCTCAAGGATACTGATGGCGCTGCCACTACCCTTGATGCCGCGAAAAAACTCAACCCCAAAGATCCCTGGGTGTATATAGTGCGAGCGCAGCTGCTCGACGGCTCGCAGCCTATCGCTGAGCAACTGAAGCTCGCCCTCTCTTGTCCTAATCAAGATGCAGAATCACTGGCCCAGATTGCTAAATTCTATGAGCAAATTGGTGATCTCGAATCTGCTCACTTAGCTGCTGCCAAAGCCGCGAAGATCGAGTCGAACAATCCTGTCGCTCTTAAAGTTTTACGTTACATCCGCAGTACTAGTGCGGTATACCAAAAAGAAAATAAATCAAACACAGACTAGAAAGTGTCAGTGTGCCTGAGTTGAGTTCGCGGAATCGACCCGTGCATATCTTGATGACTGAGTACAAAACTAAGCCGGCAGTAAGCCCGTTTGCGATATTGTAGCTGAACACCATCATGGCGATAGTGGCAAGGGCTGGGGCGGCTTCTGTGATGTCATCCATGTCGATTTTTTTGATTGAATTGATCGTCAACAATCCGACTGCCATCAATGCCGGTGCGTAAGCATAAGTTAAGTGCTGCAACGGTTCGATCAGTGGAATGAAGAAAATACATACGCCAAATAGTATCGCCACCACGAGTGTCGCCAGTCCCGTTCGGGCGCCCTCTTTGATGCCGGCTGCAGATTCGATGAAGGCGCCACTAGTTGAGGAGCCGACCAGAGCGCTGAAAATGCACGATGTGGCATCGACGATCATCGGTTTTTCAATGTCTTTGAAATTTCCCTCTTCGTCTAACATGCCGCCAATTGAACCGACACCAACTAACGTGCCAAGCGTGTCGAGAAAGCTCATGAGAAATAGCGTTAACAGAATCGGCAAAAAGCTTAGCTGAAAGACGCCTGGTATATCTAGCTTTAGGAAAATAGGCGCCAGATCGTAAGGAGGCACAAACGGCATCGCCATCACCGCCTGCGGTGCTGAACCATGACCGAGCAATGTTCCTATGATTGCGGTCACTGCGATGCCGATCAGCATCGCTCCTCTAACTTTTCGCTGCATCAATGTAACTATCAAGATAAAGCCAAAGATCGAAAGAAGCACTGTTGGATTGTGCAAGTTGCCTAATTTCAATGGAACGTCGGGCGCTCTTAAAACACCTTCGGCAGTCGATAGCGCCGCTGCCGGTAAGCCCGTGGCACCGCTTGTCACAATGCCTGTTTCATACAGTCCAATTAGAAAAAGAAACATACCGATGCCAGCACCAAAACTGTGCTTCATGCTCGGCGAAATCGAGTTGGCCAACCACGGTCTGATCTTCAAGCAGGCAAAAATAGCGAATATGATGCCGCTGACAAAGACAGCACCCAGGCGCAGTTGCCAGCTTATTCCAAGCGCTCCCAAGCCAAATGCGATGAACGCATTTTCGCCCATATACGGTGCGACGGCGAGTGGTCGATTGGCGTAAAACGCCATGAACAGGCAGCCGAAAACAGCCGTCAAAATTGTAGCGACGGTACTCGGTCCTTGTGGTATGTGAGCAAAGCTGAGAATGGCCGGATTTACAACGATGATGTACGCCATTGTCAAAAATGTGGTGGCGCCACCGACTATTTCCGTTTTAACTGTTGAGCCGCGCTCTTGAATTTTGAAAAAATTGTCAAGGCTCATCTCGAATTAGCTCATCTAGTTAGCGCATTTCGATATAGCTCATCTCGATTCAGCTCATCTTGATTTAGCTCATTCGAATCGTATCAAAGCAGGTCGTGACTGTTAGCCCAGGCAATTTCTGCGGCAATAGCTTCATCTAGCGAAGTCTTCGGTTGGAATCCAGTTGCTGACACCAATTTGTTGATCGAAGTCGTCGTCGTCGTTGTGAGCTTATTGACCTGATCCATCGTGATCGGAGATTTGTCTTGCATAAACAGCTCGGCAGCTTTTACACCGATTCGAAACACGCCTTCTGGCACCGAACTGATTTTTTTGACGCCGCTTTGCCCGCTCGCGTTCATAACGCGCGCAATCGTGTCAGCCAAAATTTTGACCGGCACTGGCTCTGGATTGGCGACGTTGAAGATGTGCACGCCGTCTGGAAGATTGTTCACGCACAAACTGATTGCTCTAGCCAGATCCTTGGAGTAGATCATACTCTTTGCCGTATCGGCGCTGCCGATATGTTTGTACTTGTTCTGTTTGATGTTGCGCATCAAGCTCAGTAAATTGCCACGGTCACCCTCTCCGAAGACGAGTGAAGGGCGCAAAATGACAAGTTTTGGAATGCCTTTGAATTGTTGTAGCCAATTTTCAGAGGTCATCTTGGACACTGCATATGGTGTCACTGCTTTGAGCGGACCAGTTTCGGTGATCCGGTCGAAGGGACCAGGTCCGTAAATAGCTGATGAACTCAAGAAGATCAAGGTCTTGACGTTGTTTTGCGCGGCGGCTTCAGCCAAAAGCTGTGTGGCCCGCACATTGATTACTTCATACTCTTGATAAGGAGCGTCTGCCTGGTGCACCAGACCAGCCGCATGCACGATGATGTCACAGCCCTTTGTCAAAAGGCGCATCTCGCGGTCGCCAACTCTGGTGAAGTCAGCTTCTTCAAGCTGAACTCTCGTGAAATCTATGACATTACCCACATCGTTGCGGGCCTGTGTGGGATTGCGTACTTGCACTTTGATGTCGTGCGCGTTTTCCGCCAGCAGTCGCTCGGTGACAGCTCTTCCAATTAGACCAGAAGCACCGGTGACTAATACCCTCTTTCGAACGCCATTTGCGACCATTTGTTAGCTGCCCGACCTTGCTGATAGGTTTCCGTTACGCAAAAGACCGCGTCCTAAATTGATTAGGATAAAGAGCGCGGCTCTCGACCAAATTGCAGCATACACCAGTGAGTTGAATGGGGCCCAGTACTTTTGCGCTAAGTGTTTCTTGTAGAAAACGTGCATGCCTTTGTGTAGGTTGATTGTGGCTCCCACCGGTCGAAGCCTGCTTGCTGCCCCGTGTGCGTGGTAGATGACTGATTCGGGGACGTACCAAATTTTCCACTTGGCTTGTTTGATGCGCCAGCACCAATCAATATCTTCGCCGTACATGAATATGTCTTCATCGAGTAGACCGACTTCATCGATCGCTTGACGACGCACCATCATGGCCGCCCCGGCCAAAGCATCTACTTCCAGCTGCTGCCCTGGATCCGCAGAGGAGAAATTATATTGTGAAAACGTCGGATTATTCGGAAAAATTCGACTTAAGTAAGTGATTCTATAGAATGCCGCTGTTGGCGACGGAAAAGCTCGTCGGCACGCCAGTTGCAATGAGCCGTCGGGATTGAGAACTTTAGGACCGGCAGCGCCGCAATCAGGATTGGCGTCCATGAAATCGGCTAATTTCGAAATGCCGCGGTCTGGAACTTCTGTGTCTGGATTGAGCAGAAGCACATAAGTGCCGCTTGCTTTTGGAATGGCCTGGTTGCAAGCTTTTGAAAAGCCGAGGTTATCGTCGTTGACGATCAGATGCACATATTGAAAGTCTTTCTGCAGCATGGCAACCGACTCGTCGCCGGAATTGTTGTCGATGACAAAAATTTCGAACTGCTCATGAGCCGGATCGTTGTTGATCGTCTCGAGACACTTGGCTAGTAGCTTTGGCGTCTTCCAATTAACGATGACTATCGAAACGCGCGGAGTTGGCATGGGCTAAATTGAATCATATTCAAGAGCCGGACTTATTCCTCTCTTCTCACAAATGGCTCTGTTGACACAATTGCCTTCAGATTTTCCAGTTGTCGGCAGCTTTCGAACTGCAATCTGCTCTTTACAAAGTCGCTACGGGTCTGAATTTGCCAAAAGATTTCCGCAGCGTGTTGCTGATTTCGCCCACTGTTGCGTAGGCCTCAACGGCCGTACAAATAAGCGGAATGAGATTGTCAGCTCCAGCTGCGCCATCTGAGAGTTTACTCAGGGCGTGGTCAACCTTTTCCTTGTCTCGCTCAGCTTTGACTCGTCTCAGGTCTGCCACTTGTACTTCCTCAAGCTTCGGATCGACACGATGGATTTCGATCTTTTCAGAATTCTCATCGATAAATCGATTTACGCCAACAATGATTCTGCGCTTATCTTCGACACTGCAATGATATTGATAGGCTGATTCCTGTATCTCCTTTTGAATGTATCCCTGCTCGACTGCGCTGATGGCGCCACCCAGCTCTTCAATTTTTTGCAAATAGCTTTCGGCATCTTTCTCGATTTTGTCGGTCAACTGCTCGAGGAAATAAGAACCACCAAAGGGATCCACGACATTACCGACTCCAGTTTCGCTGGCGATAATTTGCTGCGTGCGCAAAGCGGTGAGCGCGGCCGCTTCACTTGGAAGCGAAAGAGCTTCGTCTTTGGAATTCGTATGCAGCGATTGAGCACCGCCTAAAACAGCCGCCATAGCCTCCACAGTCGTGCGCACGATGTTGTTGTCTGGCTGCTGCTGGGTCAAGCTAGAGCCTGCTGTCTGCACGTGAAAGCGCAGCATCAGCGATTTTGGATTCTTGGCATGGAACTGTTCTTTCATAATGCGGGCCCAGAGGCGACGAGCCGCTCTGAACTTGGCGATTTCTTCAAACAGATCCATTTGCGCGACGAAGAAAAAGCTCAGCTGAGGAGCGAATGTGTCGATATCCAAACCGCGCGAGAGCGCAGCGCGCACATACTGAATGGCGTTGGCGAACGTGAATGCCAGCTCTTGAACGGCTGTCGCACCGGCTTCGCGAATGTGATATCCGCTAATTGAGATCGTGTTCCAGCGCGGCATCTCAGTCGAGCAATATTCGAAGATATCCGTGATCAGGCGCATCGAACCGGTGGGCGGAAAGATATATGTGTTGCGAGCTTCGTACTCTTTCAAGATGTCGTTTTGAATTGTGCCTTGCAGCAGCTTGGCATCAACACCTTGCTTGACCCCGACTGCTCTGTACATGGCAAGCAAAATTGCGCTTGTCGCATTGATGGTCATCGAGGTTGAGACTATACCCAAATCAATGCCATCAAAAAGTGTCTCCATGTCTTTCAGCGTGTCGATAGCGACGCCGGTTCTGCCCACCTCACCAAGCGCCATCGGATCGTCACTGTCGTAGCCCATCTGTGTTGGCAAGTCGAATGCTGTCGACAAGCCGGTTTGACCGTTCTGTAAGAGATAGCGAAAGCGCTTATTTGTTTCAGCCGCGTTGCCGAATCCCGCATATTGACGCATTGTCCAGTATCGCGACCGATACATGTCAGCGTAGATGCCACGAGTGTAGGGATATTCTCCAGGGTCGCCCAACTTGGCTTGTTTATCCCAGGTGGCTAGATCTTCCGGCTTCCACACATGCTTGTCTTCTGTCATTGAATTGTCGAACCTTTTTGATGGTTAATGCGCACAAATGAAGGGCGATCGGATAGATGTTACACGCACTTCCAACGTATAATTGCACCTGCTTTGCTCCTATATTGTAATGGAGGTCCGCTTCTGGTGAAGTATCACAACACCATTCTCGAAACTGTTGGTTCCACTCCTCTTGTGAAGTTGAATAAAGTCACAGCAGGTCTGAAGCCGTTGATTCTGGCTAAAGTCGAAGTTTTCAATCCAGGTGGTTCTGTAAAAGACAGACCATCGATTCTCATGATTGAGGAAGCTGAAAAGGCGGGACTGCTTAAACCAGGCGGCACCATCATCGAGCCGACATCGGGCAACACTGGCACTGGTCTGGCACAAATCGCTGCGGTGAAAGGTTATCGCTGCATTCTCGTTGTTCCTGACAAAGTGGCGCAAGAAAAAATTACGCTCCTCCGTGCTTACGGTGCTGAGGTAGTAGTTGTGCCGACAAGCGTTTCGGCTAGTTCACACGAGAGCTACTACTCGGTGGCTAACAAGTTGACTGCAGAAATTCCAGGAGCATTTCAACCAAATCAATTCGCCAATCCCAACAATCCAGAAGCGCACTATCGCTCAACCGGTCCAGAAATTTGGGAAGCGACAGATGGAAAAATCACTCATTTTGTCGCATCGATGGGCACGGGCGGCACCATATCTGGTACTGCAAGATATTTGCGAGAGAAGAATCCAAACATTCGCATCATCGGTGTGGACCCTGAAGGCTCCATCTATTCAGGCGATCTGGCTGGATCTTATAAAGTGGAAGGCATCGGAGAAGATTTCATTCCGCGCAACGCTGAATTGAAGATCATCGACGAGTTCGTTCGCGTCAGCGACAAAGATTCTTTCACCATGGGTCGTCGTGTTGCTCGCGAAGAAGGCATTCTCTGCGGCGGTTCATGCGGAACTGCAGTCTTTGCGGCACTGAAGATATCTCAAAATCTGACCGAGAAAGACGTCGTCGTCGTGCTCTTGCCTGACGGTGGACGCGGCTACTTGAGCAAAATGTATTCAGATGAGTGGATGCGCGAAAACGGCTTCATGCCTGCACCTGAATACAGTTATCTGGCTTCGGATCTTCTGGAGCGCAAAAAAGGTCGCGGCAAGATTTCGCCACTGATCGTTGTTCATCCAGAAGACACCATTCAAGCGACAATCAATGCAATGGAACAACATGGCATCGATCAACTGCCGGTGGTTACTGAAGAAGGACTCAATGCCGGTCACATCAACGATGTTATCGCCATGCAGGTTGTCTACGAACGAAAGGACCCTGCCACTACTACAGTTGGAGCAGTGATGGGAAGACCGTTTCCGCAGTTTGACGTCAAGGCTGAAATCGATCAGATCTATAAGTCGTTTAGATTGGGCAACGCCATGGTTGTTATCACCAAGGACAACAAGGCTTGCGGCGTGCTGACGAAGTTCGACATCATGTCGCACTTGCGCGAGAAAATCGGTTCAGGCGACAGTTTGGCGACTAAAGAAGAGAGAAAACCGAAAGCTGAAAAAGCGAAACTAGGAGCATAAAAATGAAGTTTTCAACGAAGGCGATTCACGTTGGTCAAGCACCAGACCCAAGCACTGGAGCGATCATCACACCTATATTCCAAACCTCCACTTACGTGCAGGATGAATTGGGTAAACACAAAGGATTTGAGTATGCACGCACTCAGAATCCAACTCGCTCAGCACTTGAAGAGTGTCTCGCCTCGTTGGAAGACGGTAAACATGGTCTTTGTTTTGGCTCCGGTCTGGCTGCCACAACCACCGTCATGACTTTGCTATCAGCAGGTGACCACGTTGTTGTTTGCGACGACGTCTACGGCGGCACTTATCGTTTGTTCGACAAAGTCTTCACTCGTTACGGATTGACCTTCGATTTTGTCGATGGACGTGACCCAAAGAACGTCGAAGCGGCAGTCAAACCGAACACAAAGATGCTCTGGTTGGAGACTCCAACCAATCCTATGCTTCAGTTGATCGATATCGAAGCTCTCGTGAAGACTATCCGAAGCAGCAAAAATGGTGCTCAGGTTATTGCCGTTGTGGATAACACTTTTGCCAGCCCGTATCTGCAAAATCCGCTCAACCTGGGCGCTGACATCGTCGTGCACAGCACAACGAAGTATCTCGGCGGCCACAGCGATGTGGTTGGTGGAGCTGCAATTACAAACAACGAGAAGTATCACGAAACACTCAGGTTTCATCAAAACGCTGTCGGCGCAACTCCAGGACCGTTCGATAGTTGGCTTGTACTGCGGGGATTGAAGACACTGGCTGTGCGCATGAAAGCTCATGAAAGCAATGCCATGGCAATTGCAAAATTCCTGGAAAAACATCCTGCCATCGAGAAAGTTATCTATCCTGGTCTGACATCACATCCTCAGCACGAATTGGCCAAGAAGCAGATGCGAGGATTTGGTGGCATGGTATCGGTTGTGGTGAAAGGCGGCTTGCAAAACGCCAAGGTTTTCCTTGACGGTACAAAGCTTTTCTCACTCGCTGAAAGCCTTGGTGGAGTTGAATCTTTGATTGGTCATCCAGCCACAATGACTCACGCGTCCATTCCAAAAGATGTGAGAGAAGCTCGCGGCATCGTTGACGGTTTGGTGCGTTTGTCAGTCGGTATCGAAGATCAAGACGACTTGATCAAAGACATCGAGACAGCTCTTTCCAAAGTGCAGGTTCTGTCGAAAGTCTAATAGTTGATGTTGCTGTTGATGGACTTTTTTGCCTTGCTCTTCTTGGGCGTGGCTATGCGTCCGTACACTGAACTCTTCTCAATCTTATTGCTGTTACCCTGACTGACTCTGGCGAAATCATCACCGCCATAGCTCTGTCCATAGGTTGCCACTCTTGGTGGCGCCGGTGGTGCCGGCTGTTGTGGCGCTGCCGGCAACATTTCACCGCTCACGTTTCTATCAGCCAATCGAGCATTGGTGCGGTTCTGACTGAGGGTGGCACTGACGTCTCTGTTGGCTAATGTGCTGTTAACCTGATTGTTTCTCAGATTGGCACTGACGTCGCGATTGGCTAAATTGGCGTTGACGGAAGGCGCGCGTAGATTTGCCGATACGTTGTTCTCTGGCGGTCTGGTGAGGTTGAACGGAATGTGGTTCGGTCGCATGTAGACTGACTGCGGGCGCGGCACAATCTGCGTCACCGTTGTGTTCGGATGCAACTGCGCTGGCCCATGACGATGGTGAAAGCGATCAGGACCGGCGTTGGCTCGCACGGTCTTCAGTCCCTGCACGTTGGCGTAAATTGGATTCCAATGCCAGTGTCCCAGGTTTGGTGTTCCCTGGACCAGGTTGTGCTGCCAGTTATTGATTTGCACAGTGCCTGTCGTTACGCGAACAACAGCCTTCCGCTCTGCGGCTTCTGCGTTAAGGCACAGAAACGGCACGCAAGCGAGTGCTGCGACAAATTTCTTTATGAGTGGCGGGGCGACCAGGAGCAATGTCAAGACCTCTGTTTGATGTATACCGAACTTTTTCGGCAAATGCAAGTTAAGTCGAGCGGTCCAGTGCCTAGACTATGCCCGAACAGACCTCGATAACAGTCGCCATATAAAGTTTTCTGTCCATGCCTAAGTCATTAAAACGTTCTGCCTGTGCACTTGTCCGATAATTTTGGCAGTTAATTGTTTCGGAGGTGTAAATGTCAAATCAGCCGCAAAAGATAGCCTACCTGGGTTTAGGCATCATGGGGTCTGCCATGACTCTCAACTTCCGCAAGGCAGGCTTTGACGTTGTTGGTTGGAATCGAACCCTGGCGCGTCCCGGCGTCGAAGCGGTGAAAGAGCAAGGGATTTCGGTCGTTGATTCAGTGGAATCTGCAGTCAGTCAAGCTGACGTCGTATTTTCTTGTCTTGGCGACGTTCCTGACGTTGAACAGGTGCTACTTGGTGACGTGAAGAAGTTTGCTCGGAAAAACACCATAGTCGTTGATATGACAACGGTTGGAAAAGCGGCCGCTATTCATTTAAACGACGGTCTGAAAGAGGCTGGTATACGGTTTCTTGATGCACCAGTGACCGGTGGAGACGTAGGCGCCAAACAGGGTACTTTGACTATCCTCGTGGGTGGAGAGAAGGCGACCTTCGACCAGGTGCTGCCTATGTTTGAAGCGATTGGAAAAAATATTGTTTATTGCGGACCGGCGGGCAGCGGACAAGCGATGAAACTGTGCAATCAGGTCTTGTGCGCTATCAATATGATTGCAGTCAGTGAGACATTCTCGCTTGCTGATCAGATGCAGATCGACAAGAAGTTGCTGCTTGAGTCACTTGGCAGCGGCGCTGGTGCATCGTGGGCCTTGTCGAATCTTGGTACGCGAGTGGCAAATGGTGATTTCAAGCCAGGCTTCACGCTTGAGCACATGCTGAAAGACTTGCGCTTAATCGATGAGAATGTCAGCGATTGCAACCTTCCTGGTGTTGAGCTGGCGCGGCAACTTTTTGAACAGGCCGGACACCTTGGCGGCGAGCTGGGCTTCAGGCAAGGTACACAGGCGATGTTCAAAGCGTACAGCTCAGCCAACCAAGCCGTCTAACTGTGAGAGGCAAAGTTTTCAGGCTTTTTGTCGCTTATTTCGGTGCAATAGAATTTATGTTGAATCGACTGGCGGAAATTGCCAGAGGGAGGAATGGTTTGCAACTCTGAAAGGTGGCAACATGGGGTTTTGTCAGGTCTTTTGACCCATGTATGGGATTTTTTACGAACTGATCTTATAACTTGAAACCGGCACCAGAAGCGGGATAGGATCATGG
>JAFEAT010000026.1:47384-69580 GCA_018266255.1 Cyanobacteria bacterium SZAS-4
GTACACTGGATCAAAAGTCTGACCGCAGTAGGTGTTTCACCTGACACTGCAGCGACAATCACTAGCCAATTCTTTCTCGCCGCTTGCGAAATGATCGCTGAAGAAGGCGAAGATGATGAAGACTTGGACGAAGAGTTCGAAGAATAGAATCGATTCTGTTCGGAATTTATTAGGCCTGCGAAAGCGGGCCTTTTCTTTTTTTGTGCCGCACTGAATACGGTGGCACGCTTTTACATCCATGTCTTATGCGTATCTGGATATTTTTGCTATCAGTGAATATTGGCGGATAATTGGACACAAGCAGATCTTTTCGAGAAAAGTCATTGAAGATCTGCGCACAAGTGGATTTTCGCGAATGTGCAGCGATGTTTCGTTATCAATGCAGCAAACGGCGGTGGTTCGATTGCTGAGGTATCATAGGCAGTTAGCGGGCAAAATTTGACCGAGGCTGAGATGTCAGTGCGTCAATTTGTAATTCTTCTCTTGATCGTCAGCATGTGCGCATCGCTTTCCGCATGCTCGAAACGAGTGAAAAAAGACCCGCGTCAGTTGACTGCACTGGTATCGATTGAAGGTTCCGACACGATGACGGCGCTTGTGCAAGCGTGGGCGACGAACTTCATGAAAAACGAGCCCAATGTGCCTATTTCAGTCAACTCCGGCGACTCCGGTGGTGGCATCGATGCCCTGCTCAATCGCACGACTGATCTGGCTGCGGCATCTCGAGATTTGAATGCGACAGAGTCAATTCAGCTGCACGCAAAATCTATCAAACTGAAAAAAATTACCGTGGCGAGAGATTCAATCGCCATCATCGTCAATCCTGAAAATCCGATTGACTCCTTAACCCTGGAGCAATTGAGGAGTATTTTTTCGGGGTCTGTAAAAAATTGGAGCGCGGTAGGCGGCAATAAAGCGCCAATTCAGGTCTTTTCTAGAGAAGAGAAATCCGGTACATACAATTTCTTCAAAGAGCATCTTCTTCAAGGTGCTGAATATGCCAAAGGCTCACAAACAGTGCTTTCAGGTAATGAATTGCTGGCTGCCATAGAGAAAAACAAGCTGGCAATTGGTTATGTCGGCATGGGAACAGCGTCTACCGCTCACGACAAAATCAAAGTCGTTGGACTTAAATTGTCCCCAAATTCCGCGCCGGTCAAGCCCACCGAGCTTTCGACCGTAACTGATTATCCGCTCAGCCGACCGTTGATACTGTTTATGGACGAAGAGCCAAAGCCCTCAGTACGCAAATTCGTCGACTACTGCCTCGGTGCAGAAGCGCAGAAGCTCGTTCGAGCGGCTGGATATGCGCCCGTCGAGCAAAAACTCAAGTAGCCAGCCCGTTCAGATACGCACATGCAGCCGCATGTGGGCAAGCTTTCTTGACAGAGCCCGTTGAAGACGAAGATTTCGTCGATTAAATCAAATTGAGCACCCCTAAATTTTTTCTCCTCCGCGTATTACATATATAGCTGCAGGAGAAAGGGCAATGAACGGCAGAAATACATCCGAATTCCGCAAAGTCGACCTCGCTCGAGTTAACGACAAAGCCCTGAATGATGCCTCTTCCCACTCTCGCGATATTAAGCGCACCGGCGAACTCTGCCAAAACGGTGTCTGCGCCGTTACTTGGAAGCCTGGCAAACCCGCCGCAGCTTAACCTTGTTTTGATTTTGACAAGCCCTTTGGGATATAACTGTGTCGGTAGCGGCACGAGATTAGCCTCCAATGGATTTCCTGGAAGCACTGAAGGAAAAAGTCCTCATATTCGATGGAGCCATGGGCACATCGATTCACAAGTACGATCTGTCTATCGACGATTATTTGGGTTATGAGAACTGTCCTGAAATCCTCGTCGAAAGCCAACCTCATGTTTTGCAAGAGATTCATGCCTCATTCTTGAAAGTTGGCTGCGATGTCGTTGAAACCGATTCGTTCGGCGGTTCTCCCATCGTTTTGGCCGAGTTTGGATTGGCAGAGCGCGCTTATGAATTGAATAAAAAGGCAGCTGAACTTGCCAGAGGCGTGGCTGAGAGCTATTCCCAATCTGGGCAAAAACGCTTCGTTTCTGGTTCGATTGGACCAACCACGAAACTGCCATCGCTTGGACATATCTCCTTTGCAGAAATGAAAGATGCATATTACGTGCAGGTGGCGGGACTTGTTGACGGCGGTGTCGATGTATTGCAGTTCGAAACTGGACAAGACTTGTTGCAAGCTAAAGCCGCGATTGTGGCCATGCTCGACTATCGCAAAAAGTCGGGACGCAAAGTTCCCATCATCGTTCAAGTGACAATCGAGGCACCACCTTTGGGGACAATGTTGGTCGGTTCGGACATCTCTTGTGCGCTGACAACGTTGAACGCGTTTCCAATTGACGTGATCGGTTTGAATTGCGCGACTGGACCGCTCGAGATGCTCGATCCAATTAGTTACTTATGCCAGAATAGTCCAAAATATGTGTCTGTTTTGCCAAATGCTGGATTGCCAGAGAACGTGAACGGCGAAACCGTTTACAAACTGACACCGCAAGAGTTGGCCGATTCGCTCAATCATTTTGCTCGCGACCTCGGCGTCAATATCATTGGTGGTTGCTGCGGCACCACTCCGGAGCACTTGAAACGTGTTTGCGAAGTAGTTGGAAATCTCAAACCGAAAGAGCGAATTGTCGATTATACTCCAGCAGTGTCGAGCATTTACACCTCAGTTGCGATGCACATCGATCCGGCTCCATTGATCGTGGGCGAGCGAACTAATACAAACGGTAGCCGCAAATTCAAACAGCTTCTTCAAAAAGAAGACTGGGATTCGATGGTGGCGATGGCACGCGAGCAGGAGAAAGAGGGCGCGCACGTTCTCGATGTTTGCACAGCTTACGTTGGACGCGACGAAGTTCGCGACATGAATATTCTGAACAAACGGTTGAACACCGAGATGCAAATTCCGTTGGTGATAGACACGACAGAATTCAATGTTCTCGAAGATTCGCTTCAGTTGGTGGCAGGAAAGCCAATCGTCAACTCGATCAATTTGGAAGATGGCGAAGAAAAAATGCTGCGCAAAGTTGAGTTGATCACACGCTTCGGCGCGGCAACAGTTGCTCTGACCATTGATGAAGCTGGCATGGCACGTCCGGCTGAGAAGAAGTTGGAAATCGCCAAACGCATTTACGATCTAGCAACTAAGGCTGGCATCGCGCCTTACGATTTGATTTTTGACGCACTTACTTTCACCTTGTCGACAGGCAACGAAGATGACCGCAAACTCGGCTTGGAGACTTTGAAAGGCATCAAGTTGATCAAAGAGAATCTTCCCGGTGTGCACACGATTTTGGGTGTGAGCAACATCTCGTTTGGTTTCGATCCAACCATCCGACAGATACTCAATTCAGTCTTTCTGCATTACGCCGTCGAGTACGGTCTCGATATGGCGATCGTCAACGCGCAGAAGATTTTACCGCTCTACAAAATCAACGAAGAAGAACGTGAGTATCATCGCAAACTCATTTTTGACGAGCGCACTGATGATTACGACCCGCTGTTCAAGCTGCTCGACTACTACAAAGAGCGGGGCGGAAAGTCTTCTGTAGCTGAGGTGGATAGTGGACCTCGTGAAATTGAAGACGTCTTGAAGCAACGAATCGTCGACGGCAATCGAGTCAATCTCGAAAAGGATTTGAAAATTGCTCTGGAGAAACACACTCCTTTAGCAATTATCAACGACATTTTGCTCGAGGGCATGAAGGTGGTTGGCGAATTGTTCGGCTCAGGCAAAATGCAGTTGCCCTTCGTTTTGCAGTCAGCTGAGACGATGAAAGCGGCCGTAGCCTATCTCGAACAGTTTATGGATCGCGTTGAAGGCTCCACGCTTGCAACCATGGTGCTTGCCACGGTTAAAGGTGATGTGCACGATATAGGCAAAAATTTGGTCGACATCATCCTGACGAACAACGGATATCGGGTCGTCAATCTCGGGATTAAACAGCCGATTGAAAATATCATCTCGGCCGCCGTTGAACACAAGGCAGATTGTATTGGCATGAGTGGGCTGCTCGTCAAATCGACAGTGATCATGAAGGAGAATCTGGACATTCTCAATCAGCGAGATATCGGAATTCCAGTCATACTGGGCGGCGCCGCTTTGACTCGTCGATACGTGGAAGAAGACTGTCGCCGTGTTTACAAAGGCACTTTGTTCTATGCGGGCGATGCTTTTGATGACTTGAAGATCATGGAAGCGATTGCTAAAAAGCACGATCTGACTCCATTCATGTCGGCTCCAACTGAGCGAGCACAAGTCAAATCACCAATCAAGGTTGAGGAAGCCGCAAGCAGCAATGGCGACAACGGCGCAGAAACGAGAACAAATGGTAAGAAGAAACCTGAACGTTCTGATGTTTCGCGCAACATTGAAATTCCGAAGCCGCCGTTTCTTGGCTCCAAAATTGTCGAAGATGTTCCACTGAAAGAAGTATTTGCACACGTCAATGAAAACGTCTTGATTCGCGGGCAGTTCCGAGTTCGCCAGGGCACTATGCCCGAAGCGGAGTACAAAGCAATGGTGGCAGAGAAGGTTATGCCTGCGTTGCAGGAGCTGAAAGAAAAATGCATCAAGGAAAAACTGCTTACTCCTAAAGCCATCTACGGCTACTTTCCCTGCCAGTCTTCAGGCGATGACCTGATTGTCTACCACGAGGACGAGAAGAGAGAGTGGGTTCGTTTTCGCTTTCCGCGACAGGACCATGGCAGATATCTGTGCATCTCGGACTTCTTCAGTTCAGTCGACGAGAAGAAAATGGACATACTGCCCTTACAAGTAGTCACCATGGGTGAAGGCGCCAGTGAATATGCGCAGCAGCTGTTTAAAGACGGAAAGTACACTGATTATTTGTACTTCCATGGGCTGTCCGTGGAATCGGCGGAAGGCCTGGCTGAAGTGATTCACAAACGCATCCGCGCAGAGTTGGGATTTGCTGGGGAAGATGCGCTCGATCGTTCGAAAATGTTCCAGCAAGGCTACCGAGGCACCAGATACAGTTTCGGTTATCCAGCTTGTCCAAATCTGGAAGACCAGACACAGCTTTTCGAGCTGCTTAAACCAGAGCGTATTGGCATGACTCTCTCGGAGGAATTTATGCTTGTGCCAGAGCAAAGCACGTCAGCGATCGTGGTGCCGCATCCCGAAGCAAAATACTTCAATATCTCTCGCACGCCAGTGACCAGCATCGTGGATGATTAAGGCCAGGTCGCTGTGCGCAGATGGTTGTCAGAGAAAGTTGCGCCGAGGATTCTGTTAAGCACGCTATGCGCCTGATAGGCGACATATGCGTCTTCATCTTCTTTCATCGCTTCCAATATTTCGATCGGACAGTTGTAGTTGTCGGTCACTTTTGTTTTGACTGACGAGTCTGCATCTTTGGCCAGAATCCACAAAATTTCCGCTGGAGCGTTGGCGTTTTCCGCTACTGCCGCGCGCACTCTTGCATCCGCATGCCTGGCCAGATCGTCGAGTCGTCGAGCCGGCGTGTTGGTTTTGCGAGCAATGACTTGAAGGAACGCAATCGTCTCTTCCGTAGTGGCAATCTTTGCTTCCTTGACGTGGTGAACAGCCTCTTTTTCAGTCTCCTGCATAGCAGTGTCTTTGGCTTTCTGAGCGGCTTTTTGAGCTTCTCTGATTTGCGAGACGGTGTTTTGCGCGCGCCATGCAATTAACGGGTTGCGGTCCTTGACCAACAAGTTGAGAGCATCCATCGAACTGAGGGGATTCTCGGCGATGGAATGTCGAATGCCAGCTTCGTGGTCCTTAGCCAACACTGTGATGGTGTCGCCGGGAGTGCTTGGATTTTTGGCCACGGCTGCTCGGATGTGGGGATTGGTGTGCGATGCCAACCACTTCAAAGTAGGCGCAGGGGTTTCTGGTTTCTGGGCGATCAGCTTGAGCGCATTTTCCGAGAAGGCTTTGTATGGCTGAAGCGCTGTCGAACTTTCTGTTGCTCCGACTGCTCCAGTCATGCCGGGCGTTCCAGCTCCTGCCGCTGGTTGTTTCGGCGCTGAGTGCTTTACAGGATCGATCGTCGTCGAGGATGCCGTGAATTTTTGCAGGGCATCACTGCTGTCAACTAGCTCTTCTTCCTGCATCAGAAGCGTTTCTGTGAAATAGGGAAGCAGGTCTTCCTCATAATCTTCTTCGTACTCGGTTGTCGTTCCGTAACGAGATTCGTCTGGCAAGGCAAATAGAGAATTGTATTCAGAACAATCCCATTTATCGGCTAGCACGGTGTCACGTTCATCCTCATCGTGAAAGCCTGACAGCGAGCGCGAAATCTGAGCTTTGTTCGCCGATTCTAATCGGTTCATCTCACGAATTGCGGCATCGGAAATGAGTGGCGCCGGTTGTGCCGCAGGACGTGAATCGCGCTGAGATTTTTCTGGGCGCGCGCGGGGCGGCTTTTCTTCGTGCTGGTCTTTGTATGATTTCTCTTCGCGCGGCGCTCTCAGCGGCTTGGCGTCGCTTATGGGAGGCTGGTTACTATGGAACTTTGGGTCGCGTTCGGGCACCCTGCTTACGACGGGTGCGCCATGGTCACGAAGCAATTCGAAGTCCCGACGCATGTCGTGATTGCGAATCAATTCTCGCTCTGTAAGTGAAGCAATATCTTCATGGATAGATTGCGATGCAGGACCAAGCTTATTTAAGTTGTCGTGCGACGCTTTGGATGGCGAACGTCCGGGGTCGATCTCGTAGCTGAAGTTTAGTCTTTTTGCTTTCAGGTTGTCGCTTGAAGTGGTTTTCTTCCGTTTGGCCGCCCAATGGTTCAGACCACTGGTTTCGCTTCCCAGCGCGATTTCGAGTTCAGTGGCCAGGTCGATTTCACACATCTCGACTTCGTGCATCTGGACATGGTCTGTATCTATGCATGGTTCTGCACATGGATACAGCTCGCTGACGTGTTGCAATCTCGTTTGCAAGTCCACAGGTTCTGCTGCAGCATCTTGCGCAGCATCGAATGATTCTGTCTTCCAGAACTTACGGAAAATTTGCAGCAAACGATCTTTGAACATTGACGCCAACTATCCTTGGTTAATCGTCACACCAGCTTCTTCTGCCGTTCGGCCTTTGCCCGAGCGAAGAAAAGACTGGCTGAAAAACCTTTCTAAGGGATGCAACCTTCCAGAGAACCCAACTGATCCAAATGTACTGGAACGGCGCTCAGGCGTGGTATACCGCTGTATATATATTCATGCTGGTTTTCAAATACACGAATCCGCGTATAGCCCAGCCTGTGAGCTTTTCAGCGATCAGTGTTTTCGATCTATCTATATATTTCGTCGGTTGTTCTGTCTCAGTTAAGCCAAGTTAGATAGTCGGCTAGGTTCGATTTGGTTCGACGGCGATTTGTCGATGCGTTTTGTCCGACTTTCTTTTATAAGCGCGCCTCTTTTCCTTCGTTTATTTCTCCAGCATTTCTTTTGCTTCAATTAGTTGCTTTCTCTGTTCTGACGTGATTGCCGGATATTTTAGTTTCAGATCTTTCAAAGTTTTATAAATGACATGCGCGACAAAGAGGCGCGTAAGAGGCTTGTAATCAGCGGGAACGACGTACCAGGGGGCGAGCTTTGTGCTCGTACTGGATATACATTGTTGATATGCATCTTGATAGTCGTCCCAACGTTCACGCTCGAATGCGTCTTGCGCCGAGAATTTCCAATTCTTTTCTTGCAGGTCGATGCGCTCGAGGAACCTCTTGCGTTGCTCGTCTTTCGAAACATGCAAGAAAAATTTGAGCACCGAAATTCCGTTGTTGACCAGATATTTTTCGTATGAATTGATTTCCTCATATCTGCGTTTGTATATGTTTTTGTCGCGCAGTTCAGGCGGCAGATTTTGCTTAACCAAAAACTCTGGATGCACCTTTGTGATCAGCACCTCTTCATAATATGAGCGGTTGAAGATGCCGATGTAGCCTCGTTCAGGAGCTACTCTGGAGCAACGCCACAGATAATCGTGATTTAGTTCTTCTGCCGATGGTGCCTTGAAGCTACTCACCTGACAGCCCTGAGGATTGACACCACTCATTACATGCTTGATGGTGCTGTCCTTTCCGGCTGCGTCCATCGCCTGTATGACGACAAGCAGACCGTGCGATCTCGAGGCGTAGAGCTTATCTTGCTCTTTGGCCAGAAGTGCTTTGCCGGCTTCGAGGGCAGATTTTAGCTCCTCTTTGTTCACGTCCTGAAGCTTGATCTGTGTTGCAAAGTCCTTCTTCAACGAAATTTTGCTGCCGCTCGGAGCGACAAACTTGTCGATCATTGCATCGAGATTTTTCGTATCTATTTTCATGGCGAAGCTCCATTTGTGTTGCCGCAAATGTAGCATGCAAGCCGCCTGTAAAATCCATGCAAGATCAGGAAAAAAGTTACCGGTGACTGATAGAAAACTTTCGTACCGGGCAAAACAAGATCAGGAGAGGTTTCGAGAGCGCTTACGACAGCGCCGTCGTCCTCGATTGCCTTAATGTGCGTTTTAAGTCCCAATACTTTGGCTTGAGGTCAAAGTTCATTTCTGTGAGCCATTGTATGTTGAAAGTAACTGCTTTGAAAACTGCCCTGTCTGCCTTAATCGTACTGACAGTGGCATCGCCAGGATTGGCTAAGTGCAAAGCAGTTACAGAGAGTTTGAAAATCGAAGCATCGCCGCAAGCTGTTTTTCAAGCGATTCAAGGCTATCGCACATCGACGTTGCATCATCGCAAGTTGGTTTCATACGACGGGACCAGCGCCGTCGTCGATGAACAGCTGGAAGGCGTGCCGGTGCTCGGCAATGTGCACTGCACGTGGGTAGAAAAGGAAGTCCCTTATCAACGCATCGACTACACCATGTTGAAGTCAGACAAGTTTGTCGCAGGTTCGGGCAGCTATGTAATCGTTCCGCACGGCACAGACTCAGTCACCCTTGAATTGAGCACCGCAGTGGATAGTGGCGTCAAAATTCCTTTCGCCAATGAGATTGGCTCAGTTGCCGCCCGCAAAGATATGAAGATGCGCTTGCAGTCAATCAAACACCTTTCTGAAGCGGCGACGAGAATCGCGCAAAAACCGTAGATAGAACCTTTGCAGCCGCTTGCAGTGTCAATCGCCCTGTTGAGCGATTGCTTCAGGTTAGCCTGTATGGGCACGGATGAGCTTTGACAGCTGATGATGTCGTGTGAAGTCGAACCACCTGCCTCAGTTTTGAGGCGCATTAGAAGGCACCTGCGCGCCGCTTAGAGTCTACTGTAAGAAATAAGTTTCATGGACAGTATACTTTTCCCATACAAAGTTATATAGAAAAACCAATACCCCCTTTCACCAAACGAGTGACAATAGAAATGTGCACTTAGCATTTGCTTGCTATTGCACACAGCGAAGGTGCTCCCTTTACCACGAGCCACAATTTCCACTGACGCGGGAATCAGCTCATGTGTTCAGTCCGAAAACCTGCTCTGCATTAGAAGCGAAGAGGCTCGCACAGCGAATCCCCACTGCTTTTGACTGCGATGTTCATCGCAACATCGACGGTCGTCTATGTTTGGTGCCCTGAACTACGGTGCGATTATGAAATGCGATACGATTCCTGATTTGGAAAAGTTCTTGAAGATCCAAGAACAAGCATTAGGTGAATCATCGGCTGAAGTGGCTACAACTGCCTCGAAACTTGCAGACTTGTACGCTCTGGCTGAGCGATTCGATGAAGCGGAACGATTACTTAAGCGAGCTCTCACGATCCAACAGAACCTGGTTGGATTTCATCACGATGACGTTGAGAACACGCGAAAAAGTTTGGAAAAGTTGACCGCTCTTAAAGGTGGAAGTAAACAAATTCTTTCGTCGCAACCACGCCCGAACCAACAGGAACGCCCAGGCAAGCCAGTCTCCAAGCCCGTAGATGGCACAGCAAAAGCCAGTTCTGCTGCCCCACGAACCCAGGCAGCACAATCTGGCAAGCCGTCTACCTCAGGCACCAAATTTGGTGCTATGCCTGAAATTTCCAGTACTCGCCCAACCTTTACTAATAGCAAAACAGTCGAAGATGCAATCAAAGAGACAGAAATTGAGCTCGAGTTGCTCAAACAGATGGTAGGCGCCGATCACACTTCTGTTGCCGATCTTCTCACTAGGCTGGCTGATTTGTACTGTCGCTTGCGTATGTATTCACAAATGGAACCTGTGCTCGTTGATGCTCTGAAAATTAGAGAAGCAGCCTGCGGATCGACGCATCCAAGTGTCTCAACAGAGTTGAAAAATTTGGCTCGGTTGTATTTGGTGCAAGAGCGATTTGCCCTCGCTGAGCCACTCTTCAAGAGGGCGCTGGCGATTCGTGAACGAGCATACGGGCGAATGCACCCTCGAGTTGCAGACATTGAAGAGCAGTACGCCCATCTTCTGCGCAAGACCAATCGCGCCTATCTTGCAGAAACGCTGGATCAACATGTAAGCGCGATCAGAGCGCAACACATAGGCGATGCCGGTTCACCCCGCAAGACGAGCCTTTTTAACGGACCAGGTTCTTGGTAAGAGGTCCTTCTATTAAAGCGGAAAGAACGCGTCAGCTTCAAGCTGGCGCGGCGCTTTTGAATTTCGATTTGGCTTTCAGTCGGCGTACCAAAGTTGCCATCTCCTCGTAGCGTCCAAATGACGGCACCAGGTAGGTTCCCTGACACATGGATTTCACTTCTTCGAGCAACTCTTCTGCTAATTCCAGTCCGACTTGAGAACCTTCTTCTCCAGCTTTTTCCATTGCATCTCGAACTTCCTGCGGAATGCTTATCCCGGGTACTTCGTTGTGCAGATATTCTGCATGCTTGAAGCTGTGCAAAGGCATGATGCCTACGAGAATCGGAATCGGCAGCGGCCCATACTGATCAAGGAAGTCAGTCAAATCGGTAACTTGATAGATTGGTTGAGTCATAATGAAGTGGGCACCGGCGTCGATTTTTTTCTTGAGTCGTTCTAACTCTTGCTGGCGATTTTCGTGAGTTGGATTGAGTGCACAAGCGATTGAAAGCGTCGTCGGAGAGCCAATTGAATTACCTGCGATATCTTGTCCTTGATTCAGTTGCGAAATGATTTTGATCAATCCGACTGAATCCACATCGTAAACCGCAGTAGCGTGGACGTAATTTCCTAGCGCCGGTGGATCTCCCGTCAGCGCAATTACATTCTTGATGCCGAGAGCCTGACAGCCAAGCAAATCAGCCTGAATACCCATGAGATTTCTGTCTCTGGTTGTGAAATGGATGATCGTATCGATGCCAACTTTCGATCCAATTAACTGGCAGGTGGCCATGGATGACATGCGAACACGCGCCATCGGACTATCACCAACGTTGATGGCATCGGCGCCCGCTTCGTAAATCAATTGAGCCGCTTGAAGCAGCTTCTTACTGACTGCACCTTTGGGTGGATCGAGTTCTACGCTGATGTAGAAATCGCCATTATTAGTATCTTTGGCTTCTTTCAAACGTGAAGCCAGGTCCGGTAAATTGCCTCTGGAGCGTTCTTCTTTTCCGTCTTTGCCTGCGGATGACTTGCTCGAGTCTTTCTTGTTCGACTTCGCGATAATGGAGACGGCAGGCGGCACTTCGACTGCTGGAAGATCCGTCAAGGTAGACGATCTGGCCTGTTTCGACGATTCGATGTAGCGGTCGAGTGTTTCTCGCATCGCTTTGATATGTTCAGGAGTTGTTCCGCAGCATCCACCTACCAGGCGCGCACCGCTTCTGACCATAGGCTCAACATAAGAGGCGCAGTAACTTGGTCGGCTCATAAATGTGTAACGACCACCGCTAAGGCTTGGTTGTCCAGCGTTCGGTAAACACGAGAATGAGACCTTGTCTTCACCGTAGCCTTTCGCTCTTACCGCAGCTGAGAGTCGAATTAAGCTGTCGAATACAGGACCCGGTCCAGCACCGCAGTTGATACCAAGTACATCAGGCAAATCATCGCCTAGTTCCAACAGAAGTCGAACTGCGTCTTCTGGTGTAACTCCTAAGAATGTGTGACCTTCAACGGAGAAACTCAGCTGTGCCACCACTGGCAGTTGCGAAACTTTTCTTGCCATTCTGACAGCGATAGCCGTTTCTTCGAGAGATGACATGGTTTCGATCATGAAGAGGTCGACGCCGCCTGCGAGCAGAGCTTCCATCTGCTCTTGATACGCATTAGCAATTTCTTCTTCGGAGGTGTCACCAAGTGGACTCAACAACTTTCCTGTTGGTCCAACTGAGCCAGCGACGAAGACCGGTTGCCCTGCTACTTCTCGGGCGTTGCGGGCGACCTTGGCTGACCAGACGTTAAGCTTCCATACTTGTTCTTCAAGACCAAAATTAGCCAGGCGCAATCGGTTTCCTGAGAATGAATTAGTTTCTATGACATCTGCGCCAGCGTTTATGTAGTCGATGTGTGCCTGTTGAACCAGATCTTGCCTGGTCAAATTAAGATGCTCGAAACTTGCTTCGGTGGATGCCCCTCTTGAGTACAACAGCGTACCGGTGGCGCCGTCAACGAGCAGCGGTCGCTCTTTCAGTGCTTGTAAAAAAGGGTGTGTCATGCGAATTCCTTATCTCAAATTCGGTCCAATCGAGGCTAGCAGCCAATTTTAACACGCGAATTTCTCGTTCCCATCAGGTGTTGCGGCTTTGACGCACGGACTCAAGACTCTATCTGCTTTTCATGCGAGTTCGATTATCGTTACGTTTCCAAACTCCGCCGGACGTAATCTAGTCGTCCAGCCTGCTAAAATCAGTCGAGCAGCTTGCGGGCTATCCACGGAAGCCACTGCGAGCAGTATGCAGGCGTCCATTAATAAGAGACAGTTCATTCCGCAGTGCCTACCGACGTAAAACTAATCCGCAACTTTTCCATAATCGCCCACATCGATCACGGTAAATCCACGCTCGCCGACCGACTGCTGGAGAATACAGCGACGATCGCCAAGCGTCTGATGCAAGAACAAGTGCTCGATACCATGGATATCGAACGTGAGCGCGGTATCACGATTAAGGCGCAGCCAGCGCGCATGGAATATCCGGCGCGTGACGGCAAAGTTTACATTCTCAATCTTATTGATACGCCCGGACACGTCGACTTCGGGTACGAAGTCTCGCGCAGCCTGGCGGCTTGCGAAGGTGCTCTGCTAGTTGTTGACTCAACGCAGGGTGTAGAAGCACAAACTTTGGCTAACGTGCACCTGGCTGTTGAAAGTAATCTTGAAATCGTCCCGGTGATCAACAAAATCGATTTGCCCAGCGCCGATCCCGAGCGCATTCGTAAAGAAATTGAGGAAGTGATCGGTCTGGACGCAAGCCATGCAGTCTTATCCAGCGCCAAAAACAACATAGGTATTGAAGACGTTCTCGAGGCGATCGTCGAATTCGTTCCGCCTCCCGCCAACACCGTCGATGAGCCGCTCAGAGCCTTGATCTTCGATAGCTATTTTGAAAGCTATCGAGGCATCATCGTCTATTTCCGTGTCAAAGACGGCGAGATAAAAGTAGGCGATCGAATCAGATTCATGGCTAACCAGAAATCGTTCGAAGTTCTCGAGCTGGGCATCTTGCGACCTCAGCAAGTTAAAGTTGACAGATTGGGACCAGGAGAAGTGGGTTATCTCGCTGCTTCAATCAAAGATGTTGCTACGCTAGTCGGTGACACGATTACTCATCACGAGAGACCCGCGGCGGAACCTTTGCCTGGTTATCGCCCGGCTAAACCGATGGTTTACGCTGGCATATATCCAGTCAACAACGACCAGTATCCAGAGTTGCGCGATGCTCTGGACAAATTGAAACTCAACGACGCCTCCTTATTCTTCGAGCCTGAAACTTCGGATGCGTTGGGATTTGGCTTCCGCTGCGGCTTTCTTGGACTGCTGCATATGGAAATCATTCAGGAGCGTTTGGAACGCGAATACAATCTCAACTTGATCACAACTGCACCATCGGTGGTGTATAGAGTGACCAAAACAGATGGCACTGTTTTGATGGTGGAAAATCCAGCTAAGCTTCCCGATCCCAATTATCGAGAAAAAATTGAAGAGCCATTCGTTGCCGCAAGTATTCTGGTTCCCAATGAGTTTGTTGGACCATTGATGGAATTGGCTCAGGGCCGACGTGGTGTCTTTGTCGACATGAAATATGTTGACACTCGCAGAGCCATGTTGCATTACGAACTGCCCCTTGCCGAAATCATTACCGATTTCTTCGATCAACTCAAATCACGCTCTAAGGGTTACGCCAGTCTCGACTATCACTTCCACGAATATCGTGAATCTCGGCTGGTTAAACTCGATATCTTGATTGGCGGAGAGCCTTGCGATGCGCTTTCTGCGATTGTGCACTTTGAGCGAGCACAGTCTTGTGGTCGACAGTTGGCGGAGAAGTTGCGCAAACTTATTCCCCGCCAGATGTTCGAAGTGCCGATTCAGGCTGCTATCGGTGGCAAGATTGTCGCCAGAGAAACAATTTCGGCTGTGCGAAAAAACGTTTTGTCCAAATGCTACGGCGGCGATATCAGCAGAAAACGCAAGCTTTTGGAGAAGCAGAAAGAAGGGAAAAAGCGCATGAAATCTGTCGGCAAAGTAGAAATTCCGCAGGAAGCGTTTATGGCGTTGCTAAAACTGGAAGACTAAGCATCACGTTTTGGAACCGCGTTGGAGCTGTGAGTTGAGCGACGAAGTATTTGGATTAGGTGGCAGCGATTCGGACCCAGAATCAGAGCGCGAGGCGGCAAAAGCGCAAAGACGACTTTTGATTAGCGCGTGGAATGGTCGCGCAAAGTTATACAAAGAGTTGTTTGGCGATTACTCTTACGTCACGCCCGCGAACTACGCCGCACCTAAAGATGATTTGGATAAACCCAAAAAGAAGTCGACAAAATTGGTAAGCAGCGACACTGGAGACCCAGGTGATCCCGATGCTGAAGAAAATCATCTGGCTGTGCTCGCTTACGGGCCTGATCCATTGCGTCCCTACTGGACCTATGTGACGGCAGGCTTATCGACGCCCTGGTTGCAGAAAGAACCAGAAGAAGTCTCTGCTTTTGGGTGCGAGCTGATCATAAAAAGTCCAACTGATGCGAAGTGGCCAGCGCAAATTTTGCGAAGTATGGCGTTCTACATCTTCAACCATGCCGGAACAATCAGCCCGGGCGTTCGGATTGGCTTGAATGCGCCAATCGCAGTCAACACTGAATCTCTGTTGCGTAATGTTTGTGTCTGGTACGCAGACGAAGCGCCCGATTGTTGGTATCAACTTCCGTCGGGCGGCTTCGGTTTATTTTGCGCAATCGGTATCACCGACGATGAATTGAAGTACGCTGAGTCCATTGAAGAGTACGGCACGTGGTGTATTCAGGAAGTGCTTCGACAGACCGGGCACGGTCAAATTTCCGATCCCGAGCGGAAGTCTGTCATGGATCGCGCCAACATCAATACCGTTTTGGATAATGTCAAAACATTTGCAGACAACTTCCGCGCAGGTGGTTTTTAGCTAAACTGTGTCGACCGGAGCTATCCTCCGTATGGACCCGGATCCATCCGTATCGACCCGGATCCATTATCCGCTTGATCTATCAGTGTTTACCGATATCCGCCAGAGATTACCAGTGACTCGCCAGTGATCCAAGCCGAGTCATCGGAGGCAAAGAAAACTGCGGCCGGCGCGATATCCTGCGGTTGCCCGATGCGCTGAAGTGGCGTTTCTTTTTCCACTTCTTTTCTCCAATCGCTATCTGCAATTCCAGCCGAATGAACGCCTTCTGTCTCGACCATGCCTGGATTGATGTTGTTGACGCGAATTTTCTTCGGACCCAACTCTTTTGCCAACGAGAGGGCAAACGTGTCAACAGCTGCTTTTGTAGCGCTGTATACGGAGCCAGTGGGCGGCGCGAGTGTGCTGGCGATTGAGCTGATATTGATGATGCTACCACCATCGGTGCCAAAATGTTTGACAGATTCTTGCGAGGTCAGGATCAAGCCAACTAAGTTCAATCCGAAGAGCTTGTGAATATGCTCTTCTGTAATTTCTTCGATTGCCTTGAATTCATAGATACCAGCGTTGTTTACCAAGATATCCAGTTTGCCGTACTCTTTCTTCATCTCGGCAAAGAGCCGGTCGATGTCAGCCTTTTTTGAGACGTCCGCGTGCACAGCGATCGCTTTGCCACCGGCGCTTTTGATTTCAGCAACAACTTTGTCTGCGCCTTCTTTGCTTGAAGCATAGTTGACGACGACTGACGCGCCTTCAGCCGCCAGATGTTTGGCAATGGATGCTCCAATTCCTTTAGAGGCGCCGGTTACCACTGCTACCTTGTTTTGTAATTTGCCCATGATGTTTGCTCCTTGCTGTTTTCTTCGCTCGTGTTTTAGTCTATTTGGTCTTGGTTCAGCCAAAGCGCAAGCGTAATCAGAGAACGATGCAACCCGCACCGCAACTCAGTTACTGCCCCCCCACTTACTGAGACCAGTGTGGTTACGCTGTTAGAATGTCGTCAAACATTACGCTCATAAAATTGTCAATTGACTCTGTGTCTCTCAGGGTCTTTGCTCGCATCACGGCTCCAGCCCAGCCCGATTGAAAAATTTCAGCCAGCGAATCAGCCGACCTATTGCTTTTGATTTCGCCGTTTTTCTGACCTTCGGCGATGCACTGCGCGAACATGTCTCGCCATCTGCGAATCACCGTGCTAAGTTCCTGGCGCAAGATTTCGCTCTGGTCAGACATCTCTTGGCTAAGGTTGCCAATCAAACATCCACGCTTGCACTCTTGCGCGTTGAGCTTAGTTCGGTATGTCTCACAATAGAGTTTCAAACGCTGCAACGGTGTGTGACTGGTGTCGCGCAGAATCTCAATTAGCAGCGCTGTTTGAAATTGATCGTAGTGCCGAATAATTTCGATTGCAAAATTCTCTTTGCTTTCGAAGTGGTGGTAGAAGGAGCCTTTTGGTATACCAAGAACGCTCAAAATCTCTTGAATGCCGGTGTTTGTGTAACCTTTGACGAGCATAATGTCCATGCCTGTTTCAATTAGGGCACTACGAGTCTCGTGTTTGGCTCCGACTTTCGAACTCATGATATCCAGCCTCTAGCGATTGTTTTCGCTATGCTAACAGATCAGTGCGATACATACGATTGGGAATTACCACTATTTGCTTTCCGTCACTGTCGTGCCTTCGCTCAGTGTGTCCAATGGATTGACTACGATGGTGTCATTCTTTGTAATCCCAGATAGAACTTCAACCTGTTTGCCCAGGTCTTCTCCCAGTCTGACTTTGCGATAGTGCGTCTTGCCGTGGCTCACGGTCAAAACCTGTGTGCCATCTGAATTTATCACTAGAGCGTTGGCTGGAATTTGTACTGTGCCGTGCGGTCTGGCGACTGCAAAACTAACATCGGCGTACATGCCGGGCACGAGTTTAAAGTCGGCGTTGGGAATGTGAATCTCGGTGCGCAACGTGCGAGCATTTGCGTCGAGCGCAACTGACGTTCGTGCCACCTTGCCCGTGTATTGCTTGCCGGGAAATTCCTTCAGGTCGACGCGCACGTTCTGCCCGATGCGTACTCCATTTGAGGCATACTGCGGGACATCGACGAACACTTTGACTGTATCGATACGAGCCAGTTTGAACAGAGCCGTTCTAGAATTGTCGCTGCCCGAGCTAATCAACATACCCTGGTCGATGTTGCGTTCGGTGATCACTCCATTGAAAGGACTGACTACATTTTGAAAAGACTTTTCAGTTGTTGAACGTTCGGCGTGTGCACGAGCAGTCGCGATATTTGCTGCGCTGACGTTGACGTTGGCTTCCTCGGCCTTTAATCGGGCCCGGGCCGCAATAACTTCTGAGCGAGCCGCTTTGACGCGTTCTTGTGCGGCAGTTCTGGCTGCTTGAGACGACTTATATCGTGTCAGTTTTTCGTCCACATCTTGTGCGGAAACAGCGCCTTCAACTCCAAGTGTTTTGTAACGCAAGTTGGTGGACAATGCGAATTGCTCCTCGCTTTCGTTTTCAACTACGTTTGCTTGCGCCTGTGAGACATCAGCTTGAGCTTTGTCCAGGTCTGCCCGAGCGCGTTCTCGGTTCGCTTCACTTTGCGCTTTTGCAGCGATGCTTGTCATCAGTTGAGCCTGCGATTCTCTTTCGCTGTCATCAACCTCTGGTGTTTGAAGTTTGGCGAGCAATTGACCCGTCCTAACTCTGTCGCCGATGTCCACAAGTCTTTCGCTGACGTAGCCATCTGTGCGAGCGTAAACTGGTGTCTCGACAATTGCTTCAATCGTGCCCGGCAAATTCAAAGGACGTTCACTTGGTGCTGGCACTGGTTGAGTCGTGGAAACTGCAGGAACGTGTTCCTCAATTTTTTGTTGGGTTTGATTTAGCTCTTGCAACTGCATAAAACGTGGCACCAGACCAATTGGCAATATGGAAGCCATCACAAGTCCTGAAACGCCGACAAGTTTTGTCATGCCTAAACGCTTGGCGGATTTGAATGCGACTTGGCCTTCATTATGGTTGGAAATCGGCTCTACTAAACTACTTTGAGCCTCCGCATTCGTGTGGACATTTAAATTCGTTGGTGCGTCTAGAGTTGATAGGTCTGTCATTTCTTGTTACCTGTTTGAGCGATGCCTGGTGAGTGCCACTGCATGTGGTATCAACCGATGGAAGAGCGATTTGTAAGTTTTGTGCGGGAAAGATATTACCCATGCATTTATAATAGACCGGTCGGTCTAGCGTGTCAACCCTTTGTTGCGAGCTGTTCAAGTTTGCCTGTATCTTTAGCCAGTTGACCTTTTCTGGTCTTTCGAGTCAGTTCGAAAGCAACCGGGACAAAGAAAAGAGTAAATAAAGTTGCCATTGCCAGACCACCAATTACAGCTCTGCCCAGTGGGGCGTTCTGCTCTCCGCCTTCGCCCAGCCCAAGCGACATTGGAATCATCCCCATGATCATCGCGAGAGCCGTCATCATTACCGGTCTTAAACGTGTTTTTCCGGCTTCGAGTGCAGCTGACCTGGCGTCTAGCCCTTCGCTAAGTTTTTCGTTCGCGAAGGTGACAAGCAGAATACTGTTGGCTGTGCCGACCCCAACACTCATGATGGCGCCCATGAGCGATGGCACGTTAAACGTAGTTGTCGTCAAAAAGAGCATCCAAATAATGCCTGTCACTGCGCCCGGCAATGCAGCGATGATGATGAGAGGGTCTGTCCAACTTTGAAAGTTGACCACCATCAAGAAATAGACAAAGAGAATGGCACCGATAAAGCCGATTCCGAGTTTGAGGAAGGCGCTGTCCATGCTTTCTACAATGCCGCGAATAATGATCTGGTTACCGGGCTTGAGTCTGGATTTGAAGGGTTCGACGACCTTTTGCACATCTTGGGAGACACCTCCTAGATCTCGAGACTGAACGTTGGCGTAAATGTCGAAAACAGGCTGAATATTGAAGTGGTTGTTTACACCAAATCCGGTGGCACGCTTGATGCTTGCCACGTTGCCTAGCAATTCCGCTTGGTTTGTAGAAGTCTTCGAGGATAGCGGTGTTTGAAGAATTGCGTCGGTCGAGGCGATTTTGTACTGCGGAGTTTGGACAGCCAAGAAATACTGGATGCCGCTGGATGGGTCAACCCAATAGTTTGGAGTGACTGCTGTGTTAGAACTCAGTGAAACGAGAACGTCGTTTGCGACATCGCGCTGGGTCAGTCCAAACCGAGCGGCGCGAGCGCGGTCCACATCAAGAAGCAGTTCCGGCGAATCAACCTCTTGATGTAAGTGAACGTCGACAGCACCTTTTACGTCTTTGATTTTTGCCATGATTTCGTTGGCAATTTTCAGGTTGTTTGCTTTGTCGTAGCCGGCGACTCGAATATCGATTGGCGCAGGCAGTCCAAAGCTGAGAATTTGATTGACTATGTCAGCTGGTTGGAAGTACGCGGTTATGAGCGGTAATTTTTCGCTCAGCGCCCGGCGAATCCTCTTCATGTATTCAGGAGTTGAATGTTTTCGCTCATGATTTAGCGAGACCAGAATTTCTCCATCAGAATTTCCGATGGTGGCACTATCGCCAAATGCCAGGTTGAATGTCTCTGACGCGACACCAATGTTGTCGATCATCACTTTTATTTCATCGGCCGGAATGACTCTTCTAATTTCGGCTTCAACTGCGCTGAAATATTGCTCTGTTCTCTCGATACGTGTGCCGCTAGGTGCCTTGATATGTAAGCGAAATTGACCTGCGTCAACTTGCGGGAAGAAATCGCGACCAACAAACGGTAGCAAAATTAGAGCAGACAAGAATACAAAACCGGCCAGCCCTATGACCGCCTGTGGTGTATCCAGCGCGAATCTCAGAGCTTTCAAATAGAGACTTCTGCCGTCATCAAAACGGTGGTTGAACCACACGTTGAATTTGCTGAATACGGTTTCTTTCGCCGATCCGTGGTGTTCCAGTTCACCTTTGAGAATGTACTTCACCATAACCGGAACGACTGTGCGCGAAAGCAGATATGATGCGAACACCGCGAAAACTACAGCCAGTGCAAACGGTACGAACAGAAAGCGCGACGGACCTTCAAGCAATACAACTGGAATGAACACGATACAGATGGCAGAAGTGGCGACGAATGCCGGAATGGCAATCTCCTCAGCGCCGTCTAAAATTGCTGTTTGCAAATCTTTGCCCAGTGAAATATTTCTGTGGATGTTCTCAATTTCAACGGTGGCATCGTCAACCAAAATACCGATAGCGAGAGCAAGACCTCCCAGAGTCATGATGTTGAGCGAATTGCCAAGCAACTTCAAAAGAATGATAGATGTGAGAATCGAAAGCGGAATTGATACGAGCACAATTACGGTGCTGCGCCAGCTGCCTAGAAAGAGTAAGATCATGGTGGCAGTCAGGCAAGCAGCGATGATACCTTCCTCGACAACGTTATCGACGGCTGCTTTTACGAACAGAGATTGATCGAACAGTTGCTCAATCTTCATTCCTGGTGGTGCCGCAGCCTGTAGGGTTGGTACCATGTTCTTAATCTGACTGACGATGTCCAGAGTTGAAACGGCACCGTTCTTTAATATAGTCACTAGCACAGAGCGAACTCCATCTGAGCGAACTATATTTTGTTGGACAGAATAACCATCTCGAACATGGGCGACATCGCGAATGAAGACGACTTTGCCGTTAACAAGCTTGATTGGCAGATCATTGATTGCTTCGATCGCGGGTGGTGTATTGTTCATCAGCACGCGGAAATCAGTGTCACCGATTTTCGCCTTGCCTGAGGGTAATGCTAAGTTCTGGGCGTTGATGGCATCATTCACATCTCTGGCTGAGAGTCCTTTGGATTGCAATGCCATCGGGTCTATGTCAATCATGATCTGACGAACCTTGCCACCATATGGAGCTGGCAGTGTCGTCCCTTGCACCACTGCTAGTGCCTGGCGGATACGAAAAATTCCGTAGTCATACAATTCGGATTCGCTCAATGTTTTACTGCTCAACGCCAATTGAATGATGGGCACGGAAGATGCTGTATAGCGCAAAATAATTGGAGGTTGAACGCCAGGGGGCATGCGTCTCAGAATTGCCTGCGAGACCGCTGTCGCTTGTGCCATTGCTGATTCAACGTTGGCGCCCGGGTGAAAATACAGTCGAATTACCGCAACTCCGTCTAGCGTTTGCGATTCCATCGACTTTATGTCTTTGACGTTTGCCGATAGTGAATACTCACTGTAAATGGTCAGCCGCTTCTCGAACTCTTCTGATGAAAGTCCGTTGTACGTCCAGATCACGCTGATTACTGGAATGTTGATGTCGGGAAAAATGTCGACTGGGGTTATACGAATTGCTGCCACGCCCATGATCAAAATCATGATGGCCATGACCACAAATGTATAAGGTCTTGCTAATGCCAGTTTTACGATCCACATTGGTTTTCTTATCCTGTGCGGCGACGTGTCGACACATCTAGTCGGATGTGTCGGCAGACGTTGGTTGATAAAGATAACAATAGACCGGTCGGTCTAATTCGTCAAGCCCTTATGTCATTCGTAGGACTAATTGCTCGAAACGCTTGCTGGGTAGCAGTTTTAAGACGATCTGGCAGTGACCTGCCAAATGCATCTCGATATCGTCCTGAAGAAACGTGGTCCGATATCGTCCT
>JAFEAT010000027.1:0-3789 GCA_018266255.1 Cyanobacteria bacterium SZAS-4
ATATCAAAGTTGAAGGGTCTGAGCATTTTGGACTTTAGTTTTACAGATATGAATGACAAAACATTTTCCAAACTGAACGGACCATCGACAGTGGAAAACATGGATCTTTCCAGAACCCTTGTGAAAGATCTCGCCGCCAACGGGCTAAAAGGAATGCCAAACCTTCAAGACATTGACCTCTCCGACAGCAGCCTCAACGACGCTGGTGTAGCTAATCTCGTCAAAGCTTGCCCGCAGCTCAAGTTTCTCACCTTGACCGGGACCCACGTCACTGATGAATGCTTCCTCTCACTTCAAAAGCTGCAGCACCTGGTTAAACTGAAAATCAAAAGAACAGCAATTAGCGGGAAAAACTTCGACAAATTGGTGGGATTGAAATCGCTCGTAAAAATTTCTCTGGCCGGCACCCATCTACAAAAGGAATACGTTCAGAAATTTCGAAAAGCCAGGCCCACCTGCCGACTCGCCATTGACGATCCGGAGTTTTAGGATTGTCCAACGAATGTCCAACCGGTCAAATAAATTGAAAGTGTTCCAGCCGAGAGGGCTTGAGCGAGTGAATAAATCAACTGCTCCCCGGCCCTGCCGCTAGGACGTCAAAAACACCCCAGAGCAAATACAACCCTGTTTTTACCTATGTTTCCCGCACCCAGGAGACACGATTTTGAGCAACACGTTCCAAGTAAGCGACGCTTACAAACCTTCGGACAAACAGACATCAGATGCAAACATTGCCGCGCAATCATTGCAAGTCGGCGCCAACGAAATGAAGGCAATCACTGGACAAGGAGGTAGCAAAAACATCGTTGAAGCAGCCGGATTTGCTTCCGCAGAAGATCTGCTGGCCGGCTTCCACGAAACGAAAACAGTGCAAAATGCTGACTTCCAGCCGAAATCGACTGAATCGCAAGCGCCGGCGGCAACGAAGTCCGAATTGCAAGCGGCACTGGCAGCCGCAAAGGCACATGATGAATCACCGGAAAGTTCAAATAAGCTTATGCATGCAAACGAGAGTGTGCAAAATACCAATGACGCAGTCAACTTCATCGAACGGAGAACCGCTGGACAAGATGATTTCATCAACCATCTCACGGACAAGCAACTGAAGCTGGTTGGAGAATTAGCCGATGCCATTAAGAATCACGATGACGCCAAATTAGCTGAAGCAATGAAGAGCGTATTGCCACAAGAGACAAACATGATCGCGTTCTGTGTTCAATACGAACTGCAAGCAAAAGGAGTAGACAACATCCGAATAAACTCAGTTCAAGACGGAGGTAAATTCCGGATGGCAGTGATTGACGCCAATACGAAGATGGCAAAAATCTACGATGAACGCACCGGTGAAAAGGTGGCTACAAAACACGTAGTGACGTCTGATTTTTCAGCAGCCGAACGGCAAATGCAGAATTAAAAGTTTGGAACAGGGTGTGCAGGTCTGTCAGCTCGAAAGGGTTGGCAGATTTGTACATTTCAGGGATTTTCGACGTTCTTGCTCGAAAGAGAAACCTTCCGGCGCTCGCACATGTCTATTTTTCGGCACCGGTCCGTCATTGAATGGCGTTTAACAAGTCCACAACAACTTAGCGGTAGGGTACTTATATCGGCCAGTTACTACTTTGTGGATAAATTTCGATGGACGAACGCGAAAGCGGCACCACCGATGACGTCACCGTGCGTTTGAGTGGTGCGAGCGAAAAAAGCACCGACATCGACTTTCAGGCAGAGAGCCTGGGAATCCTGCACAGCGGTGACATCTTTCTCGGTAGATATAAAATTTTAAATCGCATTGGACAGGGCGGCATGGGCGTGGTGTATCGCTGCACTCAAGTCTTCATTGGCAAAGAGATGGCAATTAAGTCGCTCAATAAGACATCGCTCAACGACGAAGCAATCCAGAGATTTCAAACTGAAGCAAAGGCTGCAGGAACACTCAACCACCCAAACATTGTCGCCGTCCATGATTTCGGGGTAACCGAAAACAGTGTACCGTACATGGTCATGGATTATGCCCCGGGCAAGACTTTGCAAGACGCGCTCAGTGAACAAGGTCAACTGCCTCTGGAAAAGATCCTGGACATATTTATCGAATGCACCGATGCGCTCGGGCACGCGCACGAAAATGGCGTTTTACACAGGGATATCAAACCGAGCAACATAGTTCTATTGCAAGACCAGGATTTCGGACCAGGTTCCATTCGCATACTTGATTTCGGCATCGCCAAAATATCGTCAGAAAGTTCGCATACTCAAGAGCTGACCAAGACTGGAGTAGTCATCGGCAGCCCACTCTACATGAGCCCGGAGCAAAGCATCGGCAGGAAGATGGACCAACGCACGGACATCTATTCGCTAGGCTGCGTTCTGCACGAGTGCCTTTGCGGTGCACCTCCATTTCAGGGCGAGACAGTTATAGAAACTTTGATGCTTCATCAAACTCAAGCACCGCAAAGCTTGAAGGAAGCTTCACTGGGAAGAGATTTGCCTGAACGCATGCAAGAACTGCTTACCTCAATGATGACCAAAAATTTCGAAGAAAGAACCGCTTCCATGCGCATTGTGCAACACGAGCTTATTGAGATTAGAGAACAACTCTCCAACCCCCATAAAAAGAAAAGAGCTGAATCGGCAACTTCCAAAACTGATTCTCAGGGGAAAAAAAATCTGCTAGTACCAATGATCATTTCCTCAATGGTACTAGTCGTCACTTCAATCTCTCTGTTCATTTTTTCGCTTCTAAATCACCAGGAGAGATCAGTAAGTCTGACATCTAACACTGATTCGTTATTTCTAACTCCAGGAGAGATTAGCGCCTCCTACGACCAGAGAGTCAGGCGCGCGGTTCTGGAAGCAAGACGAGGCGGCGCAGATCACTGCGCAATCAACAATGTCGAATTTTCGCCAAGCCAATTCAATATACTCGAGAATGCAAAATGGATAAGAGACCTCACTTTGATAGACTGCACGGGAATCACCGCTGATGGTTTGAGTCAAATTCTTGCCAATAATCTCCTGGGTCTAAACATCGTAGGTTCTGCATTGGATGACCAATGCCTTGCCCTGATCTCGCAAAGTCAATCAATTAGATACCTCAATATTTCGAGATGCTATGGCTTCTCGCCAAAGGGCTTGCTTAGCGTCGCTCGAATGAAAGAGCTGGTGACGTTTAGACTGCATCGAACGATAGTAAATGATGACATATTGAGAGTGTTTTTCGAAAATAATCAGAACTGGAGCGGTATCGATATCGGCCAGAATGCGTTCATAACCGATGAGACCTTGCGACTAATAGGAAGACGGAAGAAATCTTATTGCCTGGAAGTACCAGGAACGCTTGTCTCATCCAAGGGTCTCGAGCATCTGGACGCGGCATGCGTCAACCTTAATCTATTTGGAGACACCGGAGTTGACGATAAGGGACTGGCGACTCTGGTGCGGAATTGCCCGGAGCTGCGGATACTGTCTATTGAAGGAACGTCGGTTACTGAAAAGGGCGTGATGCTTCTCACCAATCTAAAGAAGCTTGAAGATCTTCATTTGAGCACCAGCATCTTTGCTGATCCTGACGCTAAACGTAGGGTAGAGCAGGCGTTCAAAGCCAAACAAGTAAAACTGCAGTACTACTGATGGCTCCAAGCCGAAAGTTTCAACTAAGGGACAAAGACATGGCCAGCCAAAGATAACGCTGAATCTGCCGATATTCCTTATCAGTCTAGGATTAAGCGTGATTTGCCATAGCCCACCGGGGTGATGTCTGAATGCGCCGAGCCCTTTATTATCGAAATGAAG
>JAFEAT010000027.1:3835-11289 GCA_018266255.1 Cyanobacteria bacterium SZAS-4
AAAGTTTGGCGACAGATGCGTAGAACGCGCAACCGGACGCTCCTCTCAAAAAGAGGAGCCTTTGGTTTTGGAAACCCGGGAAAAAACACGCTATGCGCGGCATAAAATATAGTGCGATCGGAGTTTTATTCCCTTGTTCAAACCCACCTCTCAGGACAGCAAAAAAGACGTAAGACCTGCTCTCCGCAGGCTTTTTCGCTCGCCAGAGTCGACTTTGAGCATCACAGTAATTGTTGCTTTCGTCATGGTCGCAGGAGCGGCAATATCTGCCTACAACTACTCATCAAGAGCCATTCAAACCGGTGAGGACATTGAAAAATCACAAGAACTCTTGGGTGGGTTGGAATCTATTCTTTCGATCATGACGGACATGAAAGCCCAGGCAGACACGTTCATCAATACGGGCGATCAAAGCGCTCAGGCGCGATACGCCAAGGATAAAGCCAGCCTGGGCAAATACATCAAATTTGTAAAACTCAAAGGTGACGAAGAAGGCTGGAGACGATGGCATTTTGCTTATCTCGAGCAATTGGCAGAACGCTTTCAAAACAGCCTGGACATTGCTTTGCTGGACAGAAAAAACGGCAAACCAGGATCGGCAGCGCCGGATTTAGACAAAGCCCAGCAACTGATGGAAATGATCCGCGGGCGGCTGATAATCAGCGACGTTGACGAACGGTCTCAATTACGGGACAGGCTCAGAGATTATAAGCATCATGCCGAGCAGACTTCAATAATGTTTTTAAGCCTGGGCGGCTTCATCTTCCTATTTGTCGTGCCCCTGACACTGATTGTTCAGCGTTATATAGGCGCCACTCAAAAGGCGATGCTAGTAGAACAACAAGTGTCGCGCGAAATCGTTCAGCACGCGCCAATTGGAATTCTTCAGCTGAATGCCGACTTTACTATCAAAGACATCAATCCAGTGTTCGCAGAATATCTGCCGGAAGGCGCATCCGCCCTGGGCAAATCAGTTTGGGACCTGCTGCCGGAGCTGCCCAAGCAAGAGCTGACCGAAACTGTCACAGCAGGCAAGCCGTCCACGATTCCGGGCGTCCTGATTACCAGGATCGCCGACAAAACAGGCCTTGAAAGTTACTGGGACATTGCCGCATGGCCGATGCTGGAAGCGGACAAGGTGAGGAGTTTAATCATCCTCATAGAAGACATTTCCGACAAGACAATTTTGTCCCGGCAAAAGGAAGTTTTGCAACAAACGATCGCGCATGATCTGAAGAGTCCATTGATTGCATCTAATTATCTGATTCAAGCGATGCTCAAAAAACATTCCGCTGCGAAAAACGGAGATCATGAGTTGCTTTTGCGCTTACAAGATAGCAACCAAGACGCGCTAACCATGGTCAAGAACATGCTGGAGATCAGTAAATATCGCCAGGGTTATCACTTGCTTTCATTGCAGAGTATTGAACTCGATCATCTGATTCTAGAGATCACCAAGAATTTCGAATCACGCTGTCAATTGTCTGAAGTAACAATTGACGTGCAAAAGCCCGCCGAGCCGATCTGTTTAGAGTCAGACAGCAATGCGCTCAGGCATCTGATTGGCAATCTGGTTGAAAATGCAATCAAGTTTTCCCCGACAAAGAGTACTGTCACAATAAAATTGAAGAATGACGACCAAAACGTCACCATTGACGTCAATAATACAGGGCCGACCATACATGAAGACGATAAGGAAAAGCTGTTCACGCCATTCTGGCAGGGCGAAATCGGACAACAATCCGCAGGAGGCACGGGAATCGGACTATATCTTTGCCAGCAAATAGCTCATACACTGGGAGGCAGTATCACGTTTACCAGCGATGAAAAATCAGGAACCACATTCACAGTAGTATTGCCATGCACCAGCAAGGAGAATGCAACAGCATGACAGAGGCGGAGATTTTGAAATGACCAAACACTCAATACTCATTGTTGACGACAACGCCAACTTACGCGCCGGGCTGAAAATCCTTTTCGAGCAGTGCGAGTTTGTCTCTGAAATCCATCAAGCCTCCAACGGGCGAGAGGCAATAAATGTGACTTCAAGAGTGATGCCCGCCGTCATCCTTCTGGACGTCGGCATGCCCATCATGGACGGCATCGAAGCGTGCCAGCAATTGAAGCAAAAGTGGCCGGACCTGAAAGTCATTATGCTCACTTCCCATGACGACGAAAGAGACATATTTGCAGCATTGGCAGCGGGAGCTAACGGTTATTGTTTGAAAGATGCCGACTTCAGCCGGCTGGAAGCGGCCGTCAATGCAGTGGTCAAAGGCGATCTTTGGATTGACTCATCGATAGCTCACAAGGTTCTGCGCGCATTGCCGAAATCTGCAGGCGCCAGCGCCACCACGCCGAATGAGGTCGTCTATGAACAGTTGTCAGAAAGAGAATTGCAAGTTTTACAATTAATCGTGGAAGGACTGTCCAATCAGGAGATTGGCGACCGCCTCTCCATTAAGAAAGACACTGTAAAAACACATATTAAGCATATTATGGATAAACTTGCAGTGTCAGACCGAACTCAAGCAGCGGTAAAAGCACTACGTCACGGTCTGGTCTAATCGGCACTGCAATTTGACCAACCAGAAACCGGACGGCACCGCGGATGGTATCAGAAAAAGAATCTTACAAATTCGACCTTAACGTATTTCAGATGGGTCTTGTTCTGGTCGGCGTGCCGCTTTTGTTCGAAATAATTTTCGTCGTATCTTTATTTGTACTATACAAACATGCCGAGGCGAAGACCTTGGAGGTTGCGCACGCGCGAGATGTCCGCGCTGTAGCAGACCGAGTTCTCAACGGCTATGCGGCCGCCAGCATGGCTCTTCTAGAGTTCAGCTTTCGACGCGACAACAACTCGCGCATGGAATTTAAGCACTATCGCGATCATTCCGAAAACAATTTAAAACGTCTCAAAGATATCGTCCATGACGACAAAAAACAGTCGGAGATTGTCAAAATCACCGAATCCAATGGCGCATATCTCTCCCAAGCGCTCGACCGCATGTTTGAGATGCTTACCAACTTGCCAGACAATTCAGTAATGGACCCGGTCGTCATGATGGAGCTGGGGCAAGAGCGCTCGAAGATCATGAACTATTTGATGATTACATCGAGGCAAATAGCTAATTTCTCAAACAAACTCGACCGAGAGTCCGAAGACTTGATGGGCATTGAAGCCGGTTCTCGCAAGTTTTACCAATTTGTACTGATCTTGGGAATGCTGGTGAACATAGTTGTCGCTCTCGGTCTGGCAATGTTTTTCGCTGATCGAATTTTGCGCCGCATCAACACGGTCAAAGACAATACCCTCAGACTAGCCACAGGCAAGGACTTAAACCCTGTTCTCATCGGCACGGACGAGATCGCAGAGCTGGACAATGGTTTTCACAGAATGGCCAGAGCTCTAAATGAAGCGCAACGCAAAGAAAAAGCAATCGTCGATTCGGCTCCCGACGTCATTTGCTCGATCAATTCAGACGGCAGGTTCATAAGAGTCAACCCTGCTTCCAAGGAACTTTGGGGCTATGCTCCTGAAGAACTTGTCGGCATGAGATTCAATGAAATCATTGTGCCGGAGGACCTGCAAAAGGTCACTCAATTTCTGGACAACATTAGAGAGGATCAGGATCCCGGAACGATCGAATGCCGGATTGCCCATAAGAAAGGACATGACGCTCATATGATCTGGGCGGTACGCTGGTCTCCGCTCGATCAAGCGCTCTTTTGCGTAGTGCACGACATTTCAGAGCGAAAAGAATTGGAGCAGTTGAAGCAACACTTCATGGCGATGGTAAGCCACGATTTGCGTACGCCGCTCAATTCAGTAAAAAACTTCCTGGGCATGCTCAACACTCCTATATACGGCACGCTGAGCGAGAAAGGCGGGCTAAGAAAGGGCGCAGTCGAACAAGAAATCGACAGGCTCAACAGATTGATCGATGACCTGCTTGACCTGGAAAAACTGGAAGCAGGCAAGATGGAGTTGGAACTGAAGCCTACTCGTATACAGAGTGTCGCGCTCCTGGCATTCGAGTCGGTGCGCGGCGTTGCCGAAAAGAAAAATATCGAAATCATATTGCCGAAGACTGAAATTGAAGTAAACATGGATGGAGAGCGAATTATTCAGGTGCTCGTCAATCTGCTTTCCAATTCAGTCAAGTTCTCACCCGAAGGCTCGCAAGTTACCGTCAGTTTCGACACTTCCAAAACGCACGCCAAGATTAGTGTGAAAGATAGCGGCAGCGGACTTCCGGAAGGCTCGGAAAAGACGCTTTTCTCCAGGTTCAAACAATTCGCAAAAGGGCCGGGCGCACCAAAGGGCTCAGGGCTTGGATTGGCAATCTGCAAAGAAATTGTCACTGCGCACCAGGGCACGATTGGCTGCATCAGTGAACCAGGAAAAGGCGCGACCTTCTGGTTTGAAATTCCACTGGACCTGCACACAGATCTCTAAAGAGCAGATTCGAATCTTGCGAGCAAAAGCCAGAGACTTCGCTCTATTAATAAGAACGCGAACTATGAGTGTGCTTATGCATCTCATTGAAATTTCCTTCCTATATATAGGAACTGCATTTCGCGAACCACCATCCATTGACAACACCGATTTACAGAATTGCCCGAATGGATCCTGATGTATATATCAGCGCGGACAACTCGCATTGAAACGTCGCAAAATTCAGCACTCAAGCCGTTCTCCAAGCCTCACGCAAAACGAAGCAACAACAAGTGTTTCTAATCGTGAATCAAACCTCCAAAGTGATTTCCGCATTTTTCTGGGTTCTAGAGCCATTTCTACGAAAAAACCGATCCCGGAAATTCGCCAAAATCGCAGGTTTTTCAGGACTGCAAAATCGGTTCCTTTATAGGACGCCCACTGGGGGCGCGTTTTTCGACTTACTTAAGACTTTGTTTGCACTTACCAAGGACGCAGAATCTGGTGTATGATGTTTAAGTACGCTGAATTCAGCGCATATTTTTGCCTGTTCTCATCACTAGGGAAGCCGCTCCCGTACTGAGAATGGAGTTTTATCCCCGTCGCCGCGGCACGATGGTGGAACAGATGGGGGCTTGGCTCAGCTGGTAGAGCGTCTCCCTTGCACGGAGAAGGTCAGCGGTTCGACTCCGCTAGCCTCCAAAGTTTGTGAAAGCAGACTTGGTCCATCAAAATCTTGATTCATTCAAGAATCTGATGAAAAGCCAAAGAAGCGCACGAAAGCCAGTGAACGAGCATTGCATTCGCTCGATCATTGAATTGTGGTGGAAGTGGTGGATGCAGTGTTAGTGAGAGCCTTCGGGCTTAGCTACATTAAAGAAATAAATGTCGCTAGATTCGAATTCATCTGCTAACATTGTTAATCCGCTGAGCAAGGGCAGAAGCCAATAGCTCGGCCGCCTATCCGTGAGGCATATATCACGGTCCGCACTCTGAAAACTGCATATTGAGGTCCGTAACCACCAATGATTTGTTTGGGCCTTTGTGTCGTCCTGGCACAAAGACGCGGCAAAGCCGTTGCACTCCACACGACAGGGAGATGCACCCAAGCATTGGTCAAGCTACAAAGAGCGCATGGAGGATACCTTGGCGCCAGCAGCCGAAGAAGGACGCAATAAACTGCGAAAAGCTAGGGGGAGCCGTTATAGGCTTCGATCCCTAGGTCTCCGAATGGGGCAACCCCGCCAGAGTAATGTCTGGTGACCCATGACTGAATAAATAGGTCATGAGGAGGTAAGCTCGGGAACTGAAACATCTTAGTACCGAGAGGAAAATAAAACAAAACAGTGATTCCCTTAGTAGCGGCGAGTGAAAGGGGAAGAGCCCAAACCAGTTCTACGCAAGTAGTGCTGGGGTAGCGGGACACCATACGAGATGGGAAAACGATAGTTGAAGATGCCTGGGAAGGCACACCAAAGACGGTGACAGTCCGGTAAGCGAAATTGTTTGAACCTCAGGTGTATCCCAAGTAGAACGGGACACGAGAAATCCCGTTTGAATCTGCCGGGACCATCCGGTAAGGCTAAATACTGACTGGCGACCGATAGTGAACAAGTACCGCGAGGGAAAGGTGAAAAGAACCCCGGTGAGGGGAGTGAAATAGAACATGAAACCGTGTGCTTACAAGCAATTAAAGCACTATTTGATAGTGTAATAGTGTGCCTGTTGAAGAATGAGCCGGCGAGTTACCTTATGTAGTTGGTTAAGCGGTTAATACGCGAAGCCACAGGGAAACCGAGTCTGAAAGGGCGTTGATAATTACATGAGGTAGACCCGAACCCAGGTGATCTAGGCATGGCCAGGATGAAGCGCGTGTAACAATGCGTAGAGGTCCGAACCAACCGGTGTTGAAAAACCGGTGGATGAGCTGTGTTTAGGGGTGAAATGCCAATCGAACTTGGAGCTAGCTGGTTCTCCCCGAAAGGCGTTGAGGCACCGCGTCAGATCTATCCTATGGGGGGTAGAGCACTAGTTCGGTGCGGGCGGAGAAAATCCGTACCAAATCGAGTTAAACTCCGAATACCCATAGTGTCATTATCTGGCAGTGAGACTGCGAGAGATAAGTTCCGTAGTCAAAAGGGAAACAGCCCAGACCACCGACTAAGGTCCCAAAATTCATGCTAAGTGATTAAGGAGGTGGAGTTGCATAGACAACCAGGATGTTGGCTTAGAAGCAGCCACCATTTAAAGAAAGCGTAATAGCTCACTGGTCAAGCGACTCTGCGCCGAAAACGTACGGGGCTAAGCATGATACCGAAATCGTGGGTTCGTACTTTACTGTACGAGCGGTAGGGGAGCGTCGTGTTGTAGGAAGAAGTACGACCGTAAGGACGTATGGATGAAGCACGAGTGAGACTGTCGGCTTAAGTAGCGAAAACATTGGTGAGAATCCAATGCACCGAAAGACTAAGGGTTCCCACGGCAGGTTCGTCCACGTGGGGTTAGCCGGGAGCTAAGGCGAGGCCGAAAGGCGTAGTCGATGCACAACGGGTTAATATTCCCGTGCAACCGTAGATCGTTATGAGCAAAGTCGGAACGCAGGAGGCTATATGGAAGGGGCGACTGGATGTCACCTCCAAAGGCGTAGCTAGTTCAGGTAGGCAAATCCGCCTGGGCGTTATAAAGTAAGGCCGAGTAAGGAAGAACTCACGAGTTCAACTCCATAGACGCCACGCTGCCGAGAAAAGCGGCGTTGCCAGATCGAAGGTTCTCGTACCCGAAACCGACACAGGTAGTCTGGTAGAGAATACCAAGGTGCGCGAGATAACTCTCTCTAAGGAACTCGGCAAAATAACCTCGTAACTTCGGAAGAAGAGGTGCCCTGATAGCGTGTAAGCCCTCGCGGCTGAAGCGTGAGAGGGTCGCAGCGACGAGGCTCAAGCGACTGTTTAACAAAAACACAGGTCCCTGCTAAGTCGAAAACGACGTATAGGGGCTGACGCCTGCCCGGTGC
>JAFEAT010000028.1 GCA_018266255.1 Cyanobacteria bacterium SZAS-4
AGCGCCTGTACGGCTCAGTGCAGCGCCTTCCGATTGGCTGAAGTTGCCTTGAGCACCGGACGAGAATGCATCTGAACCACTAGCAGTGTTTTGTGCGTTTGCTGGTAGTGACATAGCCGCGACGGCTGAAACTGCGACGGCGGCCATAGTAAGTTTGCGGAAAATATTCATGAAGAACCTCCTGCCAGGAAAAATATAAAGTTGTTTAGTAAATTTGGACTTTTAGAATCAGGTCGCGGAAAGCGACCTCTTGAAGACTTGGTTAGATTAGCTTAAAAGCACTACCGAGTCAAGGCGAAAAATGTATTCCACCTAACAAAATAATAGCAGCGAATTTTTATTCGTAAAGTGAGATTTGATCAGCCCTTTCACAGAATTTCGCCTTTTTCGTGAGCCTACGGGGCGTTAACGGGATCTCATGCAAAGATTAAATGCGATCAGGATAAAACAGAGCCAGGCACACTACATATAGAACGCATTGAGATCTCATATATCCAATTCCAAGTAGCACCTCAGAATGCCGCCGGCTGGATTTTTCACGGGTTAGAAGACGCATTTGAGCGCAGCTCACCTGACCGCAGCGCCGGTGAGCGTACGCTACGGGTGTGGCACATGACAGTGCAGATTTTCTGCCATACACAGACTCTAGAGCGACGAATCGACGAATTCTATATAGATGAAGGGCTAAGGCAACGAAAGCTTACCCAAACACACACTACGAGCCGCTCCCGTGCAAGCGGGGACGCTGTTTGGAATGCCGTGATAGGTCGTATATGCCAACAAGGCAAAGAGCAATGACTCTTTGAATTTGGTCGAAATGCCGCAATCTTCATGACGAAGTATCTTCACCTCATGCGGCCAGTACTGACGAATCAATTCGACAAGATGCGCATTGTCAGCCCCTCCACCGCCCAAAATCAACCGCGAAACTTTGCACTCTAATGAGACAAAATCTTGATATCCAGCAGCGATAGTCTTGGCTGTAAGTGCCGTCAACGTGGCAACCAAGTCGGCAGACGACAAACCGGACGCCTGAGTTTCATCTATTAGCGCATCAGCATAGGGATCGCCAAACAGCTCTCGCCCTGTCGTTTTTGGTGGAGATTGGTGAAAATATGGATGCGATAAAAGGCGTTCTAATATATTGGCATCAACTTTGCCTGACTTGGCGACCTGCCCACCCAAATCAAAATCTTTTCCATACAAGCGAAGCATTGCCCTATCGATCAACATGTTCCCAGGACCAGTGTCAAACGCCATCACGGCAATGCCTCTGTCATTTATCACTGTCAGATTTGCGATTCCGCCTATGTTTAAAACAGCCGTTGCAATCTTGTCGGCACCAAAAAGCACGGCGTCGGCAAAACTGACTAGCGGTGCGCCTTGCCCCCCATTCGCCATATCGGCAGGACGAAAGTCAGCCACGACAGGAATGCCAGTTCTCGCCGCAAGAATGGCTGGTTCGCCCAACTGAAGAGTACCGCTCGTGGACACTGTCCACAGGTCAGTGTGCGCAGGCGCATGCCAGACGGTCTGACCGTGTGAGCCGATCAAGTGCACATCGATTTGAGGCACGGAGCGAATCAGCTTTTGGCAGGCTTTGGCAAAAACCTCTCCCAGTGCCGTGTTCAGCAGACATACTCGCTGTAACGAAGTATCTCCGGAAGCAATCAACTTCTGCAAACCGCGCCGAAACTCTGATGGGAATTCTTCAAGGGTGCTTGCCAGCAATTCAACGTCAAGGGCCGGAATCGTACTACTGTCTCCATTTGCATGAGGACGAGGCTTGATGGAGAAAAGCGCAGCATCGATACCGTCCATCGAAGTGCCACTGTTAAGCCCGATTACATTGAGTGGTCGCAATCTTGTTGATACGTTCACGTAAAATCCCATCCTCTGCCTGCAACAAACTGTTATTGTAACTCTATGCTGTTGCAAGCTGGCAGGCAGTCAGTCTGAAGCAGTGCGAAAATCGTCTAGCAATATAAGGCAACTTAATTATGGTCACCAACAAATCGCTTGATTACCAGGGAAACGTAGCCGTTGCACAAATGTATATCGGTCGAGGCAAAGCCACACGCCGCGCCTACGGATTCGACGAAATAGCGTTGGTGCCTGGTTCAACAACAATTGATCCAGAACTTTGCGACATCACCGTCAAAATAGGCGGGCACAAGCTCGAGATGCCAATTATCGCAAGCGCGATGGACAGCGTAGTGAACGCCAAGATGGCCATCGCTATGGGTAAACTCGGTGGATTGGCGGTTCTCAATCTGCAAGGATTACAAACTCGGTACGAAAATACGACCGATGTATATAAACAAGTCACAACTTGCGACAACAATAGCTTCGTCGAGGTCATGCAAAAGCTCTACGCAGCTCCTGTTCTCGAAGCAATGATCACCAAGCGAATCGAAGAAATCAAAAAGGGTGGAGCGCTTGTTGCGGTTTCTATTACTCCAAACTTCGCTGAAAAGTACGGTCCCATCGCAGTCGACGCAGGCGCCGACATTATCTTCGTTCAGTCGACAGTGACAGGCATCGAACACCGCTCAGCTATGGGCACACCAAATTTGAACTTGACCAAATTCTGCCAACGCATCGGAGTTCCCGTTATCGTTGGAAACTGCGTTGCATATGACACTGCAGTCGAACTCCTCGACACCGGTGTCGCCGGAATCCTCGTCGGAGTAGGTCCAGGAGCCGCATGCACTTCAAGAAGCGTATTGGGAATTGGAGTTCCTATGGCAACGGCGATTGCAGATTGCGCAGCGGCTCGGCAAGCATTTTCAAAAGACAAGCAAGGACCAATTATCATCGCCGATGGTGGCATGGCTGTCGGAGGCGATATCTGCAAAGCCATCGCATGTGGTGCTGATGCAGTAATGATTGGTTCACCGTTGGCACGGGCAAAAGAAGCACCGGGCAAAGGATTCCACTGGGGCATGGCGACACCAAGTCCTGTTCTACCACGAGGTACCCGAATCAAAGTGGGCACAGCAGGTAAACTGGAAGATATTCTGGTTGGACCGGCGCACACCGATGATGGTACGCAAAATCTCACCGGTGCATTGAAGACCAGTATGGGTACACTCGGAGCGGCAGATCTGCATGAAATGCAAGAAGTGGAAGTGATAATCGCGCCGTCCATCCTCACGGAAGGCAAGGTCTTCCAGAACGCACAAAACCTTGGTATGGGAAGGTCTTAACCAAAGAAGGAAAAGTCTTAAACCAAGTCGATCCACACAATGGCACAAGCAGAAAAATGCGTCGTCATAAGAAAGGGTGCTCAACAACGGTTGAAGGCTGACGACAACAACGCGAAGCTGATCAGCTGCACGGATTGGTTAGAAAACTTAGAGAGTGCGAAAAAATGTGGAAAACTAGCAATTTTCTTTTCACTTCGATTTTGACATTGATGGCATTGGGGCAACCGAGCCTGGCAGAGGAGGTCCCCACTCCGGCTGATGTAGCCGCCGCAAAAGTTAGCGGCATTCCGATTATGTCCAACACAATTGCAGACATAGCTCAGTCGGTGGCACCGGCCGTAGTGAACATCGAAGGGTTCAAAGCGAGAACTCAGACTGCAATCCCAGGAATTGATTTACCGCTGCCTTTTAAAAATTACGAATACTATTTCAATGGACAGCGAATGCAAGCGCCAGAAAGCCACAACACCGGCTCCGGTTTTATTGTTCGCAGCGATGGTTACATCGTCACAAATGCACACGTCGTAAGAGGTGCGAACAAAATCAAAGTGACTCTCAATGACAAAAGAGTGTTTGACGCAAAAGTTGTTGGGACAGACGGCTTCTCGGATATAGCGGTTTTAAAAATCGATCTGGACAAACTCCCGGTCGCGAATATGGGAACATCCAGCACCATCAGACCTGGCGAGTTTGCCATCGCAATCGGCAGTCCGCTTGGATTTGATCACACTGTCACTTTTGGAATTATATCTGCGGTTAATCGAGCAGTCACAGACATCAACGGCAACATCAACTTCATTCAATCCGATGTCGCTATCAATCCAGGAAACTCGGGTGGTCCGCTGTTGAACTTAAATGGCGAAGTCATTGGGGTTAACACAGCGATCCAATCCCATGCGCAAAACATTGGTTTCTCCATTCCAATCGATATCGCAAAATCGGTCGCAAACGATTTAATCGATCATAAAACGATCCAACGACCTTGGCTCGGAATCGCCATGCTTGTGGTAGATGAAGCGACGAGCAAAGCGACGGGACGAGAAGTGAATAAAGGCGTGTTGATCAGCAAAGTGATAGAGGGCAGCCCTGCGAAGTCCAGCGGACTTTTGCCTGCCGACGTTATCGAGAAGATCGATGGATTGGAAGTATCGACACCAAAAGCAGTGCAGGACATCGTCAAAGCGCACAAAGTCAGCGACATCATCCATTTTTCCGTGTTCAGGAATGGCAATTACAATATTCCAGTCACAATTGGACAGTACCCAGACAAACCAGTCACTGGTCGCGACTACGAAAACTAGAACACCGCGCGAAACTAGCGGCGATACGAAACTGGTAGCGATGCGAAAACCGGCAGCGATGCGAAAACCAGCAGCGATGCGAAAAACAGCAGCGATGCGAAAAACAGCAGCGATGCGAAAAACAGCAGGCCGCTAAACTTCCAGCTCCTGCAGCAATGAACCGCCTACAAGTTCGTGCAACGAAGTTCGTATGCCGTTTTCGTCGTCCGTCGCCGCACACTTGAAGAGTTTTTCCATCGCGCTGTTTAAGACTGCCGCCTCTAGCGGCTGTGGTTTGCCCACAAAAATCTTTTCGTACGAAGTCTTGGTCAAGCCTTCTTCCGCGGTGAGAAGTTCCTCGTACAACTTCTCGCCGGGGCGCAGTCCGATGAATTTGATTTCGATGTCCTGCCCTGGTCTCAGTCCAGAGAATTTGATCAAGTCATGCGCCAAATCAACGATCTTGACGGGGTTACCCATGTCCAAAACAAAAATTTCTCCGCCTGAGCCCAGCGCACCGGCCTGCATGATCAGCTGCACCGCTTCCGGAATGAGCATAAAGTAGCGTGTCGCCTCGGGATGAGTAACTGTGACTGGACCACCAGCAGCGATCTGCTGACGCCAAACTGGAATCACCGATCCACGACTGGCAAGCACGTTGCCAAACCGCACCGCCACATACTTGGTCTTCGAACGACGAGCAAGATCCTGCACGACCAGCTCGGCGATGCGCTTCGTGGCGCCCATGACAGACGTTGGATTGACCGCCTTGTCACTCGATACCAAAACAAAAGTTTCGATGCCAAACTCCGCTGAAAGTTCAGCGACATTTTGAGTGCCACGGATGTTGTTAGTGATTGCCTCTGGCACATTCGCTTCCATCAGCGGCACATGTTTATGGGCGGCTGCGTGGAACACCACCTGTGGTGCGTGCTTTTCAAAGATATTGAATAAGCGATTGTGGTCACGAATATCCGCGATAATCGGCACAAGCTCAACCGGCTCTGGACGCCCCTTCAACTCCTGATGAATTGCGAAGATCGAATTCTCACCCTTACCTAATAATAAGAGCTCTTTGGGCTGGAATCGCATAATCTGCCGACACAACTCACTGCCGATCGAGCCTCCAGCACCAGTAACAAGCACTGTTCGCCCTTCGATGTAGCCCGCAATCGCTGGTGTGTCCAAAGTCACAGGTTCACGACCGAGCAAGTCTTCGATCGACACTTCTCTCAACTGATTAACACTGACTTTGCCGTTAATCAGGTCGTACAAGCCAGGCAAGATGCGCGTTTCGACTTCAGCCTTGCGACACATATCGACGATGCGCCGAATTTCCGAAGCCGGAGCAGACGGCATCGCAATGATCACCTGATCGATGACCAAGTTTTCGACATGCTTGGGCAAATCCTCGGTGGTACCAAATACGGTGAGCGATCCGATTCGCTTATGTACCTTGCCAGGGTCATCATCTAAGAGCCCGACAACATCAACACCGAGGTCAGAACGAGAATTCATTTCGCGCAGAACCAACTGTCCTGCGTCACCGGCACCGACCAGAAGTGCTCTTCGGCGGACAGGCTGACGCCAGTGCCTGCGCTGTTTGTGCTCGGTTTGAAGTCGACGCAGAATTCGTGGTCCAGTCAACATCAGAAAACACAACCCGGCATCGATCGCGATGATGCCGAAAGAGAGCTGGTTATCATCGATACGGGTTAAATTCGCAGCACGCGCTAGCAAAACAAGAGTCGAAACAGCCAGCACCGAGCAGCCCAACTCCATAATTTCGGTCAGCCCTGTGTAACGCCAGAGACGACGGTAGACTCCGAAACCCCAGTTAGCGAGCAGCCGCACGCAGACAAGAGTCGGTATCAGAACCTGGAGTTGATGCAGGTAAGGTCCATCAACATGACCATCGAAGCGGATCAAGTAGGCGCCAATGAAGACCAGCGCAACAAGAAACGCGTCTAGAATAATCTGAAGCAGGCGCATCCATCGAATTCGCGCCAAAATACTGGGGGGCAGATTGCTGTCTGAAGATTCCGGAAGATTCAACGTCGCGTACCAGGCTGCTTGCCAAAGAGGTCAAGAAGATGTAAGCGCTTAGTTTAACACTCACCCTTTGACAAAGGCTTATGCCAAGCTCATGAGCTCCAGAAAGACAGCCAGCGCCTACTTGACGCGTAGTTTACCTTTGTTTTTAGTTACCCACTCACGCACTTTTTCGTAAGGCAGGCCTAGAGTGCGAGCCGTTCCGCGGATGGCTTCGTCGTGGTTCACGTCCAACTCGAGCAACTCGTAATATCGCTTGAGAGCCGCCAGAGTGAGAGGACCTTCCTTGAAGTGAGCGGTCGCGCTCTTCAGGAACAACTGCCCAAGACCGTAACCGACGACGAGCGAAACCAGCGACGGCACGAGCATCCACACGTCGTACCCAGGCATCGGCTTGAAGTAGTCAGTGAACCCGATTGTGCACCATAGGTGTAATAGAACTTGCACCGCGGCAAAAACGCCAACGAAGGTGTAAGGATTTGCAATGTACTTATCGAGCGGATCGGCGCGCTGTCCGCGTCTGAAGATCTCGTTGCGATTCTTGATGTTTCCTTGCCCGAGCACACTCTTCGGCACGGGCGGGAAGACCATGTAACAACCGATGATTGTGCACAAACTCATGGCAGGTCCGAGAAGATATAGCTCAACCAGCCCCGGCTGACGCAACATATCGAAGTAGGTCAGCACCCATGGGGTGTAGAGCGCAACGGCGAGCAAGATCAGGAAGCGCCCTGCCCCCAATTTTTGCTCAGTATGTTTGGAAAAAACCCAGAGGAAGTACATATTGAACGACATCTGCACTATGTGGAAAGAAGCAAATGTGGCAGTGGTCGCGAGGGACGCGATGCCCAGGATATCCATCTTTCGCAGCAGCTCCATCATATGGAGCTGTTGATAGCTGTTGTGAGATAGCCACCAATCTGACCGGCCGGCGCTCAACGTACCGAGAGCATAAGCAGCCAGCAACCCGAAGATCATCATGAAAGTGAAAACCGGTGCGGTGGGCTTGTCTTGAATTTCGATCAGTTTGCTTTGCTGCGTCATTATTCCTGCCTAAGATAGATTTTATTGCCCGGGTCACTCAAGCTCTGCCGCTCTGACATCAAATTACCACGTTGACAAGCTTATCCGGCACGACGATAAGCTTGCGAATCGTCTGTCCATCAATCTTGCTGCGAATTTTCGGGTCATTCTGAGCAATTTCTTCGGACTGCGCTTTGGTCAACCCTCTTGGAGCGCTAACCTTGCTAACAATTTTCCCGTTAACTTGGAGGACTAACTCGATTTGATTGTCGATCGTTAAAGTCTCATCAAAAGTCGGCCACGTTGTCACATGGATGAACTTTCCTTCCGCCTTGGCAAAACCAGCTTGCTGCCAGAGTTCTTCGGATATATGCGGCGCCATTGGAGCCAAAACGAGCAACAAATTGCGAACAGCGAAGGCGAATAAAGCTTTCTGCTGCTCGGAAAATTCAGTGCCGACTGTCGAGCCATTATCAGACCCACAATCTTGCAGGTACTTGTAGAGCCCGTTGACCATCTCATGACAGCGAGCGATGGCAGTGTTGAAGTTGTACCGCTCCTGTGAGAGATCCAGAGTCACAGCCTTGACGGTTTTGTGGACGAGCGAATGGAGCGCCTTGCTTTTCTCATCCAGCGCGGCGTGATCGACTGCGGGCATGGATCCGACCAGGTCAGGCTTAAGCGCACCTGATTCGATCAAGTCAGTGACGAAGCGCCAGACTCGGCTGAGGAATCGATACTGTCCAATCGCCCCCTCTTCATTCCATTCTAGTTCTTGCTCGACTGGAGCCGCGAAAAGGGTGAACAAGCGAGCAGAGTCAGCGCCGTAACGCTTGAAGAAATCTGCAGTACCGACGACGTTACCGCGAGACTTGGACATCTTCTCGATGCGCCCAGAACTTGGCGAGAACTTAGTCACCATCCCTTGTGACAAGAGATTCGTGAAAGGTTCGTCGCACTGAACCAATTTCATATCACGCAGCGCTTTGGTGAAGAAGCGCGAGTAGAGCAAATGCAGAATCGCGTGTTCAACACCACCAACATATTGATCGACGGGCATCCAGTAATTAGCTTTGCTGCTCGCAAATGCCTCGGCTGGATTTTTGGCGTCTGCATAGCGAAGGAAATACCAGCTCGAATCAATGAATGTATCCATCGTGTCAGTCTCTCTTCGAGCCTCACCTTTGCATTTCGGACAGGACGTTTTGACGAAGCTATCCATGCGTCCAAGCGGAGATCCACCTTCGCCAGTAATTTCGATGCCTTCAACAGGCAGCACCACCGGTAGTTGCTCATCGGGAATGGGAACGATGCCACAAGTTGCGCAGTGAACAAGCGGAATAGGGCAGCCCCAGTAGCGTTGGCGACTAATCAACCAGTCGCGCAATCTGAACTGCGTGCGCCCGACACCGAGTTTGTTTTCGGTGGCATGTTCGATGAATTTCTTCTTCGCTTCCCTGCTGTCCAAGCCATTGAACTTACCGGAGTTGACCATCTTTCCGTGCTCGAGATAAGCCTCGTTCAGCTCACCTGTCGGATTTCCGTCTGGAGAAATGACTTCGATAATCGGCAAATTGAAAGTCTTTGCAAATGCGAAGTCACGATCGTCATGGCCTGGCACACCCATTACAGCACCGGTGCCATAGTTCATCAAAACGTAGTCAGCGATCCAGATTGGCACCACATCGCCGTTGAAGGGATTGATCACGTAAGTGCCGAGCGGAACACCAGTCTTGGTCTTCTCGCCCGTCATCCGATCCAGCTCTGTCTTGTGTTTGGACTGGTCCACATACTTCGCCACTGCTTCTTTACACTCGTCAGTAGTCAGCTCTGCCACGAGTGGATTTTCTGGCGCAAGCACGAGATAACTGACACCAAATACAGTGTCAGGACGAGTGGTGAATACGGTGATTTGAAGGTTCGGTTTACTCTCGACTGTGAATGTAAGGAGCGCCCCTTCCGACTTTCCAATCCAGTTTTGCTGCATAATTCGAACACTAGAAGGCCAATTCTGCAGCTTGTCCAAATCCAGCAAGAGCGGATCTGCGTAATCAGTAATTTTCAAGAACCACTGACTCATCAAACGCTGTTCGACTTTGGTTTCAGGATGGCGCCAACAAGCCCCATCTTCGACCTGTTCGTTGGCCAGAACGGTCTGACAGATTGGACACCAATTCACTGGCGCTTCTTTACGCACAGCCAAATTGTGTTTGAAAAATTGAAGAAAAAGCCATTGCGTCCAGTGATAATAATCACTGTCACAAGTGGTCACTTCACGCCGCCAATCGAAGCTCGTGCCGAGCTTTTTCAACTGCTCATCACGCATAAAGCGAATGTTCTGTTTCGTCCAAACTTCTGGATGCATTTTGCGCGAGATCGCGGCGTTTTCAGCAGGCAATCCGAACGCATCCCACCCCATCGGATTGAGAACGTTGTAGCCATGCATGCGACGGGTGCGGCTGATCACATCAGAGACTGTGTAAACCCGCATGTGACCCATGTGCAGGTCGCCGGAGGGGTACGGAAACATAACGAGCGAGTAGAACTTTGGACGAGTCGTATCACCGTCATCGGCTCGATAAATCCCAGCCTCTTCCCACTTCGCCTGCCACTTCTCTTCGAAATCCTGCGCAACATACTGCTGGCTTACCATAGATCGTCCCCTGATCGAGCAAATACCCATCGGTCCAACGCGCACCGAAGTAATGAATCTTAGCTCAGGCGCGTTGCTGAGGACAAGCGAATACTGCGCCATGCTAAGATTCTTAGCTGTTTATCCGAGGAAAAGGTGCCATGGTTCAGCAAGAGGAAGTCGTAAAGATGGACGACGAGACAGACTCGATTCCTCCAGAAATACTGGAAGAAGCGCGTGAGCTCTGTCGCGGCACTGAAGTCTTGCCCGAGGGTGCAAAAGGACTAGCCAAGCGCATCAAACTTTGCCGGGATCAAGGTCGTCAACTGCGCGTCAAACTCGGCGTCGATCCCACACACACCGATTTGCACATCGGACACGCTGTTCTGTTTCGCAAACTCAGACGCTTTCAAGATCTCGGACACAAAGTTGTTCTGATTATCGGAGGATTCACTGCACAAATTGGTGATCCGTCCGGTCGCAACTCGACCAGACCTCCATTGACAGCTGAAGATGTGAAAAGGAATGCCGAGACTTACCTGAATCAAATTGGTGTCATTTTGGATCTGGAGAAGACCGAAGTGACCAACAATGCTGATTGGCTAGCCCCGATGAATCTAAACGATTTGCTCAAACTGGCGGGTCGGGTGACCACCAATCAGTTGCTAGCAAAAGAGGCATTTGGCGACCGTCTCGACAAACAATTGCCCGTGTTTTTTCACGAACTTTTTTATCCGCTGCTGCAAGGTTACGACTCAGTTGCTATCAAGTCTGACATCGAACTTGGTGGAACAGATCAACGCTTCAATATCCTCATGGGTCGAGAACTGCAGCCACACTATGGTGTAGAACCACAGCTGGCGATGTTCTTACCGCTGCTTGAAGGTACTGACGGCGAAAAGAAAATGTCGAAGTCGTACAACAATTACATCGGTCTAAAAGACGAGCCTGATGATATGTTCGGAAAGTGTATGCGCATTCCCGATCATCTTTTGATCAAATATTTCGAACTGGCGACATCATTGACGGGAAAAGAGATCGACCAGATCAAGGAAGCGCTGGAAGCTGGCGGCAATCCAAAAGATTCGAAAGAGCGCCTGGCTGAGCAAGTTGTGCGCCAATACCACGGCGATGAAGTTGCCAAACAGGCAACTTCAACATGGCAGCGAGTGCACAGCCAGAAGCAAGCACCGGAAGAGATGCCATCACATGTGGTGAGCGAATCGACGCCGCTGTTTAGAGTTCTGGTGGAGTCTCAAATGTGCGCCGGCACTGGTGAGGCAAAACGCCTCGTCCAGGAAGGCGGCGTTCGCATCGACGGAGAGCAGGCGAGAGACCCGAATCTGGCAATCGAGCTAGCGGCTGGCGAGAGCAAAGTCGTTCAAGTGGGCCGAAGAAAGTTCGTTCGATTGACTGCGAAATAATCGATGCGCAGGCTGGCAAATTCTCATGAGTTTTTGCTATGAGCTTAGTCAGCCTGATACTACCGATTGGCAAACAGTACAGATTCACAACGCAAAAAAATGCGACGGCATGTTTAAGTGAGCTGCGCGCACACCTCAAGCCATCTGGATCGACATCCGACCAGCCATCTGGATCGACATCAGACCAGCCATCCCAATCAAAATTCGAACCGCCATCGGGAGCGATAACGGGGCCGTCATCGAAGGCAGGTATTTATGAACTGGAAGGACGGATTGCCGGCGACAATTTCGTCGTCAGCCGATATTTCAAATCGAAACTGCGCAAACTTTTTTCACCGCAATTGCAGGGACTAGTATCGGTAGACCAATCAAAAACAATAATTCAAGTTGTGACAGCACCGAACCCGAGCGCAGCATCGCTCATCAACTCCAGCGTCAGCACTCTGGTCGGAGTTACGATAGGCTTATTCGCAACGATGCTGCTAGTACCGACGATGGTGCCTAAAGTCTACGCATTTTTATGGACGGCAGTGGTACCAATTGCGGTATCGATGATTTCGGCACTGATTTCCAGATTATTTGTCGAAAATGATGCGAAGCTGATACTGCGAATAATGTCGACTTGTTTCGAAAGCGAACAAATATCCGACGCGAAAGGGATTGCAGTAAGCGCGCACAACACTCTGCCTCAGCAACTTATGACAGGTTGCGTATCCTGCCTGGTCTTCATCGGCATCTCTCTGTTCACAAACGCAATGATCGAACGCTGTTGGCTCACAGGCAACTACGAAAAAGTTGAATCGTTCTGCCGACCTGCAACTCAGATCGTTGAGATGTTCCTGAGTCCGAACAATATCGTTGCAGCCGGCTGTCGGTACCAATTAGCCGAAGCATTAAGAGCTGAAACACCAGGAAAATTCCGAGAAGCCGAAGCAATTTACGAAACCAATTTGCAAGCAGGCAATTCATACCTGCAAGGTAATAAGGTCGCTCTGGCATTCAATCTCTTCAGTTTAGGACGTGTGCTTGATCAAACAGGACGGCATGCTGAAGCCGACAAGGCTTACAGACAAGCGATTGAAAATTGCGAGCAGTCGCCCGAGATTGGAGCCAAAAGTATCTTGCTCGCCAAAATGCTAGACCGCCTGGCAATGCTGTGCCTTAAGGAACACAACTACGCAGACGCAGAAAAATTCGAAAAACGGGCACTTGATATTGATACCAATAGTGGTGAAGGGGCGGAGCGTAGCGTTGGCGAAGATTTGAACGATATGGCTTTAGTTTATGACCAGCAAGAAAAATATCCTGAGGCGAAGAATTTCTATAAACAAGCGGTGGAGTACAAGAACAAGCACTTGGATCCAATGGACTACAGCCGGGCCACTTCCTTATACAATCTCGCAGAAATCGAAAAAATCACGGGCGATACCAAAGGATATGCAAATCACGCTGCACAAGCCTACGAAATCTGGAAGAAATTGCTCCACTTCAAAGCTTCCTTCACAACGCACGCCGCTGCAACCACCAGCAATGGACCTGCGGAAGGCTCTGCCACCCCGAGCAATGGATCTGCCGATGCCTCTGCCACCTCAAGCGATGGATCTGCCGCCGACGCCTCCGCTCTCGATATCAACTATGCAGAAAACGGTGTAGACAACGGCAAAGCGGTGCCAGACCCGATGTCTTGTTATCTGCGCATCATGCGTGCAACCAAATCTGATTACGAGAATCCAAATGTGAACGCACGGTTCGACGGACTCCGACCATACCTCGGACGAGAATGACCGATCAGCCGCTTTCAGTCAATCCTGCACCAATTTGGTCGTGCACAAATTTGAACCTGCACATCGGGACAGGCATAAATCTGGATGTAAACGTTCGTTGAACATTGAGTAAATAAGATACATCCATCGAAGAAACCTGCACCTTCCCTACCATGTACAAGTTGTCGGACGTGTGAGGTGCTCACTACCTTTGTGGAGGATGACAAATGCCCGACAATCCCTTAGTTGAGTCAGGAAAAACTGGAGCATCTAACGAAACTAACGCGAGGACGCCTGAAGCACGCTCCGCTCGAGATGTGGATGCAGCGCAGAAGGTAACAGAAAACTTGATCAAAGATACTGAGCGTGTTGTATCTGCAGATCCGGAATATCGAAAAAGCTATATGAGCCAGCTAAACAAAGAATTGGAAGACAAAAAAATTCTCCCCGTGCTGGCGTTGTCCTTAGTCAACAAGGAATTTTCAGAAATTAGTCATGGCGACGGATTCGTTGACAAAAATCATATCGACCGATACATAAAAGACAAAGAAGCATCAGGCGAAATGACCGAAGACTCAGCTTCTGTAATGCTTTTGCGCAGAGCAGGAGAATCAATTGGCAACAGGCGATTTGAAGCGAAAGCAGTACGAGAAAAAATTCTAGACGGAGAAGAATCCGTTCAGAAGCAGGCAGTCAAAGATGCAACGGGCGCAGCCAAACTGCTCACGGCGGAACGAACCGGAGCCGGTGTTGGAAAAACACTTTTGGATGATATCGATGCCGCAGGCAATGGTGGCAACGATGGCAACAACGACAGACGGGTGGGCAGAGCCGAAATTGATAAATATTTGAACAGTGATGCGGCGAAACGCCTGGATCCGGAACAGAGAGCAGCGCTAGCTGGTTTGGTAAGAGATTGGGATACACCAGCTGTGCAAGCGATGTTGACCGAACACGCGCCCGGTCAAACAGCTTACCTGTCACTTAATTCAGCCGATTCAAACACGCTGGATAAATACCTGAAGAAACAGGACGATGATCAGAAAACCGATGATCGCAAAGGTCGTCACCGTCGTGATGCAGAACCAGCGGCACCAGCCATCCCCGTCAGATCAGACCTGCCTGTTGAAGGCGCACGCAATGATCAGGGTTACCTCGTAAAGGGTTGGACCCAACTCGATAAAGCGGATCAATGGGGACACAACAGTTATTTCTCTGATGGACAGGGCTACACAGTTTCCATCGACAAGGACTCGGAAGGAAACACAATCGGCGTTACGACAGGGTTGAACGGCACATACGAGGGTTGGAAATACAACAAAGAGAGACAGACTTGGACTCTGTATGGAGGAAAAGACGGACAATTGGCCATCGCAGAAGCAAAAGGAGAAGACGGTATCAGAGTCAGTACCGATGGCAAACTGATTCGCCAAAACGTGACAATGCTCAATGAGCGTACTCCGGATTGAGCCGCTATTTGACTTAACCGAAAGGTGCAGTGCATTTGAAGTTCTACTGAGGAGGACCTGAAAAGTGTCGATAGGGGAGGAGCGTGTAGGGATGCTCTTTCCCTATCGCGTTTTAGCGATTTTGCAAGTTGAGGGGTATGCGAAACCAAAAAGTGCTGCCCTTCCCTTCTTCACTTTGCACTCCGATGGTGCCCTTATGTTCTTCGATGATCGCCTTGCAAATCGCCAGACCCAGCCCACTTCCACCTTTGACGCGTGCGTCGTCTAGTTCGACTTGCTCGAAACGATCGAAAATTTTGTCTTTGAAAGCCGCTGGAATGCCTTTGCCTTCATCGCGAATTTTGAATTCCATGGTCTCGCCAATCTCATTTGCTGAGACAAAAATCGATGAATTCTTTGGTGAGAATTTAATTGCATTGCCAAGCAAGTTAATCATCACCTGCACCAATCTGCCACCATCACAAACCAAGTCGTAATCGGCCCCCTGAGAGTACAACTTGATTTTCTGCTTCTCGGCCAAACTTCGAACAGACTCAACAGCTTGAGTAACGAGGTCAGACACTTGAGAATTTCCCAGAAAGAGATCGATTTTTCCCGATTCCATTCGTTCAAATTCCAACAATTCATTGATCATGTTGATCAATCGAGTTAAATCGTAAGTCGCATATTCAATACGTGGACGCCCGCGCTCAGTCAGTTCTCCGTAGGTGCCCTCAAGCAGCATGCCCAGAGTCATCTTCAGAGAAGTTAGTGGCATGCGCAAGTCGTGACTGACCATCTGGACGAATTCGCGTTTTAACTGTTCCATCTTCTTTCGTGTCGTCACATCGTGCGCGACACAAAACAACGATTGGTCTTCTTTAGACCAGGAGCCAGACCAAAGCAAATCGACCGCTCGCCCACCATCGCTTCTCTTTAACCGATTTTCGATATTAAATGGTGCTCGATTTGTCATCGATTCATTCAACGCTGAAAGAGTACGGTCTTTGTCAGCGTCGACAACCAGGTTGATAAACCGCTGCCCAAGCAGTTCTTCACTGGGATACCCCCACGCCTCCAAACATGCCGGACTGACTTCGCTGAATGTGCCGTTTGCATCAATCGAGCAAATCACATCAACGGCATTCTCAATCAATGCTCGCTCTTTTCGATGTGCCTCAGACAGACCGTCTGCCATCTGGTGAAATACAGTATCCAAATCAGCAATTTCGTCACCGCCTGAAAGTGCCGGATTCAGCGCTTCGCCGCGTGACAAGCGCAACGAATTATCACGCATTACGTATAGACGTTTTGTGATGTTCTTGTAGAAGAAAAAAGCCAGCCATGTACAAAGGACAATATTCAAAACGACAAAAGCGGCGAGAATTTGTTTTAACAAGTCTCGTGACTTGGTCTCAGCCTGAAGGTTCTGCGCAGACACCTCAGTTTCTAATTTAGTAAAATCCCTCATTTCATCATCGAGAATTCCAGCGACAGCACGAGTTTGTTTCGTCAATTGACGGCCAAGTGACTTTCTTTCTGACTCACTTTGCGTATCTAATGCCTTCTTCGCGCCATCAAGAATTTGAACTCCAGCAGAAGCCTTTTCCTTGATTCGTTGCAAGGCCGCTGCTTCATCTGCACTGTTCGTCGGCAAGAGCGAAAGCATGCTGATATGCCGATTCAAGTCAGGTAGTGATTTCTGCGAATACTTATCAGCCCATAGGGCAGATCCTGTTTGTGCGTAATTGGTCACATCTAACGTTGCTTGAACAAGCAACCGGGATACGACATTTGCCTCAGCGATATTTTCTTTCGACCGCATCTGTCGCTGCAGATCAGCCTCAGTCTTCAATAACGCGCCTGACAACACCGCCAGAAATAGAAGTCCAAAAATCAATGGCAGCGCGACAAGAACGATGCCCCTAAACGTCAAAGAACTCGGCAGTTTCATCGTTGGTTCCCTGGGGCGCCAAACAGAAGATATCCCTTGCAGGATTCGAAATACATGTCAATTCTGTAAATCGAATCGCTTCGCCCCAAAGCATAGCATTGAGCTATACAGGAATATTTTCCTGACTGCCATCAGCTCTATCTGTATGTTTTACTTTTACGCCTTTTTCGTTGATGTATACAAAAGAGAAATTACCGTTATTGTCATAAGTCAAATTTGTCGCAACCACTCCATCTGAGCGCCTCATTTCACCAGGATTCTCCGTCGGCAGCCATGTATCGATGCGCTCAGGAGTGCTGTTGTCTTGATCTAGCTGCTTCGCCGGAATGTGAAGTTCGATTCCTTTCATCGTTCCATCAGTGCCATAAGTAACGGCGTAGCGCACACCATCTGGTCGACCGATCGCGACCGGTCTCATACTCCCGTCCACCTGTTTGATGGAAAAGACATTCGAACCATCAGCGCTCTGATGACCTTCGCGAGAGCCATCCTCAGCGACATAGTGATAGGCACCGTTGAGTGCATCAATATCAACTTTCGCTCTAAACGGAGGATCGGCTCCGACCTGTACCTCCCAGCCGCCTGGTGTTGCCTGCATCGTCACGACATTATTACCATTATCAGTATGCTGAACAGCTTTTAGAGTACCGTCGGGACCCCAGAGGTAGCTAGTCTTGCCAGCCTTGGAGTAATCATTGTCGACCCTTCTGCCATCGTTCATCTGCACCGTTTCACGAGTGTTATCGCGGCTCAAGAAACGGTAGTTACCATTAGCATCCACCGTGACATTCGAAACGGACTCCTCCGAACTTGCGCCTGCCGAAGGTCCGTCAGTGCGACCCGATATTCTTTTCCATTTGCCACTAGCATGGTCAAGGTTGAAAGTTTCAAACAGACCGTTCGCCACGCGATGTATTTGATCCGGATTTCCGTTTGCATCGTAATGAATGAAGTTTCCGTCCTTGGATACCATTCGCGTGCCATCTTTGGCTTGATCTATGGTTTGGCCTTTCGAGTCTTTACACGTGTACCCTTTATCGGTTTGTTGAACATCTGTGACGGTTTCCTGTCCGTCGATTCCAGGTCCACTTCTTGTCCAGGGACCGCCTTCAACGCCAGTCAGCGTCTCTCTGACAACATTGCTCGGGTCTCGCCAGCTAATCGTGATTGGTTGTGACTTGTCTTTCGGATAGGTGTATACAACCGAACCTTCAGGTGTAGTTTGAGTGATGATGTGATCGCCGTTCGCTTTGTGTACATGAACGCCGAGCGAATCTTCGGTGGTTGTATCCCCGGCGCCGGGCTGTCTGCCCGCCTGTGGGTCACCCGGGTTATTCGTAGGCGACTCTGTCGACGAACCTGGTGCTCGATCAACAACGCTTAGATCTTGTTGCGAGCCGCGACCATCTGTCAGCGCTCGGTCGATTATGCCGCCCGGAAGTGCACCGGGCAATACTGCGGTAGTCGTGCCATCAGCATCGACAGTGATTTGGAAATGGCGAGATTCTGCGCCCGCAGTCCAGTCCTTGCCATTGGTGCTTGTGTACTGCTTTCCATTTACGTCCTTGTAACCGATCATGGTCCCATCGGCTGAATAGTTGAATCGCTGCGACTCGCCATTTGGGTAGGTTACGTCTGTTACACGCATACCGTCATGGCCATCTGGTTCACTTTTTACTTCTGTTCGGTCGACTTTGAAGAGTGTTTGTTTTCCGTCCGCACCAACCGCGGTGACATTGCCATCGTGATCAACCGATAAAGCACCATTGTCAGCCGCTGTTATAGCCGTTCCGCCGTCTCTTATGACGTTGGTGAGCTTACCATCAGTATAATAATAATGAGTGGTGTCACCGTTTGCATTCTTCATCTGCGTGAGCTGATTGGTCGCATCATAGTTTCTTGAAACGCCATTTGCATCTCTTTCTTCGCGAGTCTTGTTTTTCCGGTTTATAACAACCGCACCAGTCTGCTCATCGACCTGAATTTTGTCGCTTGACCCAGCAGCGATGATTCTCGGGTTGGACTCGTTGGTTCGGTCGGTGATTTCTGTGGCGTTGGCGCCAGCATCATAGGAAATTGTCAGCTTGGCACCATTTGCTGCACGAACTACTATTGGGTGATACTTTCCATCGCCTTGCTTAGCTAGAGTGAGAGTTGAACCATCGTTCTTCAACACCGAAGTTGGTTGTTGTGCACCATCGCGAGCTAAAACAACACTTCCATCAGGTTGCACATCTTCTTTAGGTACAGCTCTGATGAGAGTACCGTCTCGCTTCAACAATTTGTAGGTTGAATCAGGTTGTACCTGTAGCGTACTTCCATCTGGATAACGAACTTGTTCGGGCCTGCCCTTTTGCGTCTGCTGCCAGGCTGCCATCTCTTCTGCTGTTATTTTGTCGTCGCCGTCTTTGTCTATCTCGTTGAATTTCGAAAGCGTCGCCACCGCAGTGAGAGTAGCTACGGACGCTTGATCTGTTGAATTGGCCTGCGCAGTCAGTTCCGCTCTTGTTACAACGCCGCCGGGAGTTTTGGGGTGAAATCCATCCAGAATCAATGCGGGCAAAGTGCCATTCGCTTCCATCGCCGCACTTAACTTCTGATTTTCGACTCTCGTGTCGATGCCCCGGGTTTGCATCGCTTGCTGCACTTGGATGGAAAGATTTGCCTTCGCATCCGAGTTCTTTATGTCAGAAGCGGCTTGTTCTGGCGCCTTCAGGTCTATCTCTGGTGGCATACTTACCTGCACATAGAATCGGGGTCGGTCTAGAAACCACTCCGTAGTAATTGCTGAAGGGGAGGTATGGTTCTATGCCAACAGCATAATGAACGAGCGTTAATCAAACGTTTATGGCATTCGCCGTTTGCTTACAAAATTCAGCCCACACCACGCTGATTTTTGCGCCCAGCGCTTGGCACCGCATATAACACCACCCAAAAGCAGACCTGTGAGCAAAATGAGGCTCCGGCAAATCTGCTCATCAATCGAATCAAAATTGCTTGAACACACATGTTCGCAAAGGTCAAATATTGTCTGTTCCATAAAATTTCCGCCTCTAAAGCCTGTGGGTGCTCGACTTGAATAGTGCTCAACCTGACTAGAGCTCAAACCATCCAAGGTGCCACTAAACTGCTTGGGTGCAGATAAGCGCTTGAATGTATGGCGTGGGATCGGTTCGTCGATTGTTCAGGGCGGACTCGATCGGCAAGCCGATGGACCTTCTCACATCACTGACAAGTTTTTGATTAGTAGCCAGCCGACTGAGGTGCTGCGCGGTGACGATACTGCGAAAGACTTTCTCCACCATTCTGTTAAACTGCGCGTGCGGGACCAGCTTAACGCACATGGGCCCAGTTACGTGCACAAACACCTGTGGCGGCAGACCGTGGTTTCCGTCGACAACTTCTAACAGTGCAATGGCCGGAGCATTCACTTCTCGAACCATCCAGCGCACAGCAAAGTGAACTCGAAAATCCCATAGTAAGTGACTGAGCACGACGTAAGGAATGCCCGCACGTAAATATGTTTCACACACAGTGATTTCGTGTTCAGAGGTTACCGCCGCCAGGCGCTCTGGAAACTCACAGGAGACTGCTGAACTGAGGGGTGAATAGCTTTTCAACACGGGCTTGCTCCTTTTACTAAGTTGTTGGTGACTAACTTTTCACCATCTCATGACATCCTAATGGTTCAGTCTTAACTTTACGTTTACTGAATTTGGCACCAAATATGGTGCATAGCTAGAAATATAGAAATATCGAGCAAAAATGTGGGGCATGGAGTTTGCACCCCATGCCCCACTATTTGCCCCTGCAGCATAAACCCTTTTGTTTTTACGATCTTGCGCTCTCTTTGATTCAAGAGCTAGCACTACGAGCCAGTGCCTTCAACGGTTCTGTAATCCGACCTCTTCTGGAACAATCAAAAATCCGATTCACATCGTCCAACAATTTGCGACTTTTTTCGCAGTCGGTTACCAGGCGATTAGCAACAATATCCGAACAAACCAATTGAAGAACACGCATAAACTCAGGTTGACTTAAAAATGTGACAGATGTACTGGTATTCACTCGAACAAAAATCTGACGTGCAGCAGATGTGTTGTTCACAGAAGATACTTGTTCTAAGAGCGCTATCCATGCCTGATCGCGCTGTAGAATCCAACGAATGATGAAGTGCGCTCTTGAATCCCAAAGATAGTGGTTGAGAACAACTATCGGAAATCCTTCGCGAATGTAATAGCCGGACACACTAATTTCCGTACCTGGCAAAATGTTGTTTAGATGGTCTGGCAAAAACGGAGAGACGGAGGTGCTCAGGGGTGAGTAATTTTTGAACATTTTTGGCTCCACAAATCAATTCCAAGGAGCGAGCATCTTGGTCTCTAAATTTTGAAACCAATGTTCTCCTTTTAGAGACTGGCTTACAATGAACGTTTCATGCTGCACAAAAAGAACATTGTTTGAGGACCTTAGTAAATTTTCGGCGCCTACAAGTGTGGCTCGCAAAACATTGCGTTGCATCAAACTGTAGACCGACAGCATAGGAATCGAGGCTTCGATGGGATCCTCCTCGTCGAAAAGGTTGAATCTCCTCATCGACCGTGAAACTTAATTGGGCAAACGGCATCTGTCTGCCGCGTGTTATTACAATAAGTCGCGTGTGTTAACTGAACGTTTATTCAGTGAACATTCTCACTTAACGATCAAAATCGGTGGCGAGATGCCATTCTTGGCGCTCTTAGCAGAATTCTGTTCGGTGGAGGCACGAGCGCCTCGACTTTCCTTTTGAACTGGTTCGATTCCAACCAGCTGACTTGTGGCCAGAGAATATTCATCCAGTGCTTTATCCGCGTTATCTCTGACCCAATCAAGGTTGTCCAGAGCAGCCGTATTTTTACCAAGGGACAGTAGTTTTAGCCCCAGGAAACAGTGCGCTGCGGCCTCTTTGTTATGTAAGCGCGAGGCCTGAAGCAACTCGTTTGATGGAATTTCTCCGGTCAGACCTTGAATCAGAAGAGTCGACCAGGTGCTGGCATGGTGCCTTTTCGCTTCAGCCAGAACGTCGTCTGCTTGCGGATTTTTATGCAACCGACGCAGGGCTGTCGAATCGAGGATAGCAGCATAAAACGGCGCATCACCGTGCCACTGAGCCAACCGAATGAATGTATCAAAATCACGGTGAGCATCTTTGAAATTCTTGATGCAGTAGTTAGCGACTCCGCGGTTGTAGTAGTTTCCGGGGTCACTTGGATTCAGCTTAATCACTTTATCGAATTGTGCGATAACTATTTTAAAGTTGACCTTGGCCGCGCTTGCCGATTCGGGCTGTTCATCGTGATCCATGTTGATGAAATCGTCCACTGCATCATCGGTGTCACCGGTAGTGACAGCGACTCTGGCGTGATTGGCGTAATAAATTGCTCGACCCGGGTCATGCTCAACAGCCTTATCAAATTCAGACTTCGCCTTCTCTAGTTGACCCAACTTTTCATAAACTACGCCACGGTTGTTGTGGGCAGACGCACTCCCTGGCTCAAGCGAAATCGCTTTGTCCAGCACATCGGCTGCATCTTGCAGCTTGCCAGCTTGCACACAAAACGCACCTAAAACCGTGTACAACGATGAATCTTTAGGCGACAACTCAACGGCTTTTCGCATATCTTTGACAGCTAAATCAAAGTGTTTAAATTGAGAATGAACTTTCGCTCGCGAATAATACGTCGTCGGATCGTCAGGCTTTAGCTTCAGCGACGCGCTGTGATCCGCTATCGCTTGATCATATTTGTTCATCAGCGCATCCAACTGCCCACGCTTACGATAACCTCGTGCAGCAGTAGACTTGTTTGCAATGGCAAGAGCATAGACTTTTAAACAGTCCTGGTACTGGCGCCTCTTCAACTGCAAATCTGCGATGCGCCAGTAGGCCTTCTCGTAGTCAGGATCCATCTTGATGCAGCGCCACCAATCAGACAATGCAGCCGGATAATTTTCCAGCATGCGATAAGAAAGTCCCCTACTCTGGTAAATTTCACCAAGTTTTTTGAGCTTCAGGCACTTGTTAAATTCAGCCAGACCTTCTTTTGCCTTGCCGATTTGGTTAAGGGCGCGAGCTTTTTTTAAGTACGCTTCGTAACGTTGAGGATCTGCCTTGATCGCCTGATCACATTCAGCGATCGCCTTCGAATAGTGATCTTGAGAATAGAGATCAACAGCCTTATTGTAGTGCTCGTCGAATTCAGTTGATGCTACAGTCTGGCTAATGGATGCGCAAAATGCGCTCAGAGTCACAAGAATCAGCAAAATGTGCCGACTCCTAAAACACGTTCTTCCTGAATGGCATAGTGCAGTTTCCACAGTTATCAGAATAACAGGCCAAACAAAATGGCGGCAGCTGAGAATCTATGCTTTCTTTTCTGGTTTGTAAACTGAGCCAAAGAACAACAGCAATCCGGTTTGGCTATCGCGAATAGCAAACAGAAATGGACGATCAACAACCATCTTGAAAGACCGGGGCGGTTCCATTCGAGCCATAGTTGGCATCATCATTACAGACGTCGCTGCAGTCGCGACAGTGCCTTTTTCGTCAACATCAAGGGTGGTTTTATGCATAACTTCGCTCACCTTCAGACCTGGCGGCGGTGTGTGCATCAAAGAAAAATCTGCATTGTCCGAGAACATATTCTCAAAACCCAGACTCTTCAAAGAGTCGTTCAGTGATTTGCCATAGTCAATGTGAAATCGCGGCATAGTCAAATGACTGTTGCTCCAGCTGTCAAATTGCCCGAGATACTTATCAAAATTCTGAGACGTCATTTTCTTTTGAAACTCGGATAATTTCACGGATGGACCCGGCAAAAAGACAAATGCTTCAAACCTCTCCGAGCCGTAGGGGAGCTTCACGGCCTGCAAGTCTTTCTCTTCAAAGTAGCTGAATTTGCCGGAGCGATTCATGAAAGACACTTTCTTAGTGCCGCCCGTATCCAAATGGAAGTCACCATCCTTAGTATCAGCCGCAGGGAATGGGGTAGTCCAAGATCCCTTAAAGTAGATAGCGTTAAGCAATACTGCAAATGCCTCAGGTGGAAGTTTCGAGATAATCGAGGGAATGTGCTTCTTTGTCTTGTCCGAAACCCAGGCGTTGACCTTGTTGACGGCTTGCGCATCAGAGAAGTTCTCATTACGAATTTCAGATTGAAAATCTACTTTCGCATTTTGCTCGAACGAAGAGTTTAACTTGTATTTGTCGTTGACAAAAATTGCGTTGGCAATATTCATCTCGACTTTGTCGTCTTTAGAAACAAGAGCCTTGAGCAATTCGTTGAATGCAGACGCGGTGTCGGCATGCGGATTGGCAAGCTTCAACCCCTTAGCCATGGTCTCATGTGTCGCGCCGCCTGAACCAGCCATGGCAAAGTTAAGGGCGATTGCGACGCTAGCTGGCGAAATGAAACAGTTCTCTCCAGCTTTTTCAGAACTTAACTTCTGAAAGAGATCGAGTCCAAATTTCTCGGTTGCACCAACCACTTCATTCGACGTACTTTTCACAAGTGCCACCTTTTTTGATTGTGCAGTCTTTTGGGCCGGAGCAGCGTTAGTACCATTGTTTGCCACTGTGAGCAAATTAGAGACTAACGAAATGGAAATTGCCCCCACGACCGAATTGATTGTTTGTTTTTTCATCAATACACCATTTGTTTCATACAAAACACACTGCCGCCAGACTTCATAAACTCGCTCGTATCGACTTCAACGGGGACAAAACCAAGCCGACACAGGTCTCCGCAGGTGGCTTCGGAGCCTTTCTGCAGCACCACGTAGCGATCGAGTGCAAGTGCATTGCAAGCGAAATTGTTCGCGTCAGACTCGCTCACCTCGATCACATTCCGGAAGTAATTTCGAATCAATGACAAGCCGGCTTGCTCGAACGCCGGCGGATAGATCATGACTGAGTCTGCATTCAATACTGCAAATGCGGTGTCCAAGTGATAAAACTTCTGACTGATCAATTTCAGCTTCACCACAGGAACTTGCAAAAGCTTCGCTATCGCATCACAACAACTCTCCTCTGTGCGAGAGCCAAAGCCAAGCCAGAGTAATTCTCGGTCTGGATGCCACACCCCGTCGCCGCCGCCTTCAAAGCGCGTGCATTCAGCAGGCAGCTGCAAAACGCTATAACCTTGACCACGAAACCACTTTTCGAAATGCGGAACTTCATGCGTGCGAGATTCATAGGTCATGCGACCGAGCACAACCAGTGGCTTACCATGATCATCAATAGCAGGTAGAACTTGATTAGCCGTGAAAACCATATCCTCTAATTCAGCGCCAGGTTCGATTAACTCGACCGGAAAGCCACACTTTTCGAACGTGCTCTTCAAGTCATTCCATTGAGTGAGCGCCTTTGCCTTATCAACGCCGCCGATGTTGCCTGACATGAATTCATTCTTTGCATCTTTGACCTCAAAATAAGTGGGATGACACATAAGAATTCGACGCGGCACTGCCCGCGGTGCAATCTGAGAAAAAGCAATCGCGTCTTTAACAGACGCGATTACTTGCATTTTGGTCTGATTTGTCATGTTCTATTACGTGACTAATTGGCGTATTTGACACTGCAACCATACGACTTGGTCGTAGCAACTTTGACTGTCTTCCCCTTAAGCGCTTCGTCAAGAGCCTCACGAACATAATTCTTTGACTTTGGAATGTCAGATGCTTCAACACTAGGAGTATCGTCAATTGCACCGGCGTAAACGAGCTTGCCGGTCTTGTCGATTACGAACATGTCAGGCGTTGTCTTGGCACCATACAAGTGTCCAACCTTGCCGTCGTGATCGAGCAAGAACGCTGTAGGCTCTGCTTTCCAATCACTCAAAATCTTGTTGTATTCCGCAGCAGTATGATTGCCTTGCTTGCTGGCCGCTGACGAGTTAATCGAATACCAAACGACACCTTTGCCCGTGTACTCTTTCTGCAATTTCTGCATATTGTCGGAAGTGTAGTGCTTCTTAACGAATGGACAACCTTCGTTGAACCACTCCAAAACGACGAACTTACCCCTCAACTTCGAGAGTTCATGCGTTTTACCATTGGTATCCTGCAAGGTGAAATCTGGAGCCGTCTTGCCAACAGCTGCGACCTCGTCCGCTGCAACAGCAGGCAGAGATAGAAATCCAACTGCAGCGGAGACAACCGCAAGCAGGGACATACGTGATCTTATAGATAGTTGATTTAGCATTGTCGACACCGTCGTTTCTGAAATTACAAAGGCCAATTCTAGCCGCGATCATCCTCGAATACATTTAAGGGCTTAGTTGCGTTAAGCCCAACGGCAGATCATGTCAAGACCAAGATGGCGTCATTCTGTCGTTTGAAGAATCCGGACCTTATATATAGGAAGGTTTTTTGGCGCATAACCATAGAGCACCGATCCGTTTATAATTGGGACAGATGACCTGGGGATATAGCTCAGTTGGTAGAGTGCACGGATCGCACCCGTGAGGCCAGGGGTTCGAATCCCCTTATCTCCAAATTCTTTTCAACTGTCCAGACTGCATAGATAGGTAACAGAACGTTCCTAAGCCAGAGGTTACACTCTCCCTTTTCCTCAAGGG
>JAFEAT010000029.1 GCA_018266255.1 Cyanobacteria bacterium SZAS-4
AAGCCAGTTTACCGAACGGAGAATTTTGCCGGAAAGACTGCCTCGTCCGAGCGTTTGGCCGATTACTCTTGCGCTTGGCGTTACCTTACTCGCTTTTGGTGTGGTAACTAACTGGATAATGTCGGTTGTTGGGTTGGCACTATTAGTGGTGGCAACTGGGGGATGGTTTATGGAGTTGCGATATGACCAATTGCAATGATTGCCAGCAACATCGCGATTCACAGCGAATATTGCCTGACTGGAAACGCGTTTTCGTCAATAGGCAAGAGTTCCTAAAGCTGTTGTCATTGACTCTCGGCGGCTTGATTTCGGCTGTTGCCGTTATCCCTGGTTTCGCGTTTCTCGTCAACTATCTTTTCACGCACAGTGGCGATAAGTGGATCGCGCTGGGACCAAAGGATAAATTCAAGGAAGGTGAAACCGTCGATGTTGTTTTTGATGATCCTGCTGCACAGCCTTGGGACGGTTGTTCTGCCCGGCGTTCTGTATGGCTTCGCAGAGATGAGAACGATAAGTTCACAGCCTTTGCGATAACTTGTACGCATTTGGGGTGCCCGGTTAAATGGGAGGCCGGGCCGCAACTCTTCATGTGTCCCTGCCATGGTGGTGTTTACTACAACAACGGTGATGTAGCTGGAGGACCGCCTCCGCGTCCTTTGCGAAGGTATCCCATACGTATCAAGGATGACGTCATTGAGATTAGTGTAGGTCAGTTTTTGCCTGAAACTTAGCGAATGGCAATAGGAGAAAACACGAATAAAAGTGAAACTTTTAGACAACGTAATCAATTGGCTTGACGATAGGACCGGCCTGAAGGCGCCTATTATCGACACCCTCACGCATCTGGTGCCGCCCGGTGCCAAATGGGCTTATGTTTTTGGCAGTGCGGTTTTGACTGCGTTGCTTGTGCAGTTGGTTACAGGTGTGGCACTGGCAACAGTCTACGTTCCCTCCGGTGGTGAAGCGTTTGACACCATTCTGTACATAACAACGCAGGCTCCCTTTGGTAAGTTAGTACGAGGAATGCATTATTTTGGCGCCTCAGCGATGATAGTTTTCGCTGTTATTCACATGGCTCAGGTTTACCTGTGGGGAGCGTACAAATACCCGCGCGAGGTGAATTGGTTGAGCGGTGTTGCATTGCTTTTCTTTACTGTTGCGATGGGCTTTACCGGACAGATTTTGAGGTGGGATCAGAATTCCGTCTGGACTGTTGCTGTAGGTGCAGAACAAGCATTGCGCGCGCCTTTCGTAGGTGACCTTATTTCAAAATTTCTGGTGTCAGGCAAAACAGTCGGAGGCACTACCTTAAGTCACTTTTTCGCGCTGCATGTGTTCATCTTCCCTGGATTGTTGCTTGCTCTTTTGGCTTTGCACTTGTATCTAGTACTTAAAAACGGAATTTCGGAGCCCCCTTTGCCTGGAAAGTTGGTAGACCCTGCCACTTATAGGGAAAAGTATCATGCGATGTTGCATCGTATCGGCAAACCTTTTTGGCCAGATGCCGCATGGCGAGATATGGTTTTCAGCTCCATTGTTGTAGCTGGCATCCTTGCATGTGCTGTGTGGCTTGGGCCACCGGCTATTGAGAAACCACCGGACCCGTCTTTAGTAGATGCGCAGCCACGCCCTGACTGGTATTTGGTCTGGTACTTTGCAATTCTGGCTCTGTTGCCGCATAAGGCAGAAGATCCGATTATTATTCTTTTCCCGATTTTTTTAGCGGTGACTCTGCTCTCCGTCCCCTTCTTGTCGAATAAAGGCGAGAGAAGTTTTAAACGAAGACCATGGGCGGTGGCAATTGTTATATTTGCGCTCGGTTCTATTACCGCATTAACATATGAGGGCTTCAAAGAACCCTGGACACCTAAGTTTGATGCAGTGCCTCTTACTCAAGAAATCGTCGGCTCAGGGAGTGGACCAATCAGCAGCGGGGCTGGTACGTTTGCCGATAAGGGTTGCTTATATTGCCACACGATTTCCGGTCATGGTGGCAAGCGGGGGCCGGACTTGACTGATGTTGGCGAGAGATTGACACAGGAGCAGCTGACCTTACGCATTGTCAATGGTGGATATAATATGCCGGCGTATGGAGGAAACATCACTCCCAAAGAGCTGCAAGATTTAACAACTTTTTTGGAGTCAAGAAAGACCCATAAGCCAATAGTTTTTTCGATTACAGATGTTGAAAAGCAACGAATCAGTGCAATTGCGCAAGATGGAATAGCTGAGATCAAGTTGGGAGAACTGGCAAAATCGAAAGCTAGGAATGATGGCGTAAAATCTTTTGCACAAAAGATGGTGACAGAGCACACCATTGCAGCGACCGAAATGCAAAATGCGGCAAACGAAATGAAGTTTGCTTTGCCTGATGAAATGAATGATGAGCAGAAAAAGCTATTCGTTGAGTTGAACAGCTTGGATGGTCGTCAATTTGAAGATAAGTACATGCAGGAAATCCTGAAAGCACATGCGGGAGCAGTATCTGTAATCGGCGATGAAGCGAGAGATGGCACGGGGGCTTTCAAGACGTGGGCGCAAAACACTCTTGTCACGATTAAGAGACATCACCACAAGGCTCAAACAATTATTCAGAGCGAACAAACACAATAAGCTGCTTGGGCGATTGAAAAATCGATTGATTTAATACTGGCAAGAATTGAAACCTTTTTGGATCCCCTTGGTCTAAACAACTGACGAGTAATAGAGCCAATTAATGCGAATCCTAGTAGCGAATGACTTACAGGGCTTCAAACGCCTTACCAACGCCCTCCGGGGACAAGATATTCGATTTGTACAAACATTGTCGGAAGCCAAGCAAGTATTGGAGACGGTCAAGTTCGATTTGATCATTGCCGGTGTACATTTTGATGATTCTCGCGCTGTAGAGCTGCTGCAAGAGGTTCGCACCAGTCGAAAGGTTTGTGACACGCCGCTTGTATTTGTTCGCACGCGGTCGTCATCATTGGCGAACGAGATTAAGCGAACGCTTGCGAATTTACAGAAGGTCTATCACCATAACGGTCTGGTCGAGACAGACGCGTATCAAGAGGACGATCTAAGAATACGCGCCGCGCTGCTATCTACTTTGAACACGATTCAAAATTAATCCGTAATGCATTAACCGGCAATTTATTTTTTGCTACGCTTTTGCGTCGAGACGCTGGTGGGTCCAAATATTCAAAACGCTGTCAAAGTCCTCGACGCTGAATGGCATGACCAAAAAATCGTCAAAGCCTGCTTTCATTGCCCTCGCTCTCTCTTGCGGGAATGCGTGAGCGGATACTGCTATCAGTGCCGTCGTAGGGTAATTATTTCGCAGGCGTCTAACCGCCACCTCGTCCAGGTCGCCTTTGCCCCAGATATAGATAACTATATCCACTGCCAGGCTGGGGGCCGTATAAGCCTCTTCTGCGGTCAGAGACTCAAGAGAGAATCCTCGGCGCTGTAGAAGCGTCGAAAACAGTTTCCTCTGAGTTTCAGTCCCGTCAATAACGAGTGCAGTGTCCATCTCGTTCTCCTCTGATAATGAAGGCGAAAAAGATGCTCATAAGTTCCGCAGATTGGCTCAGGCTCAGCCTTATTGCTGTAAATGTTGAGAAAGTTTCTGCGTTTTGTCGTCTATCGGACACTTTTCAGGCGCTTACGGAGTCGTCCTGACGGCTCCAGGGCAGTGTTCTCACCCTCAATTTGCCTTTTTTACCGGTCCATTTAACTACCAAATTGTGAAATTCATCCATGTCGAAAGGTTTGCTTAAATAGTCATCCATACCTGATGCCAGGCATTTTCTCCTGTCTTCAGCGGTTGCATAAGCGGTTACACCGATAATCGGAGTGTACTCCTCTTTCTGCATTTCTCTTTCCCGAATGGCTCTCGTGCACTCCAGTCCGCTCATGTTGGGCAGCTTCCAGTCCATGATAATCACGTCGAACTGGCTCTGTGACGCCAGCAAGTTCAGTGCTTCCAAGCCGCTATTCGCAAACTCTAAGCGAAAACTGTATCGCTCAGCCAAAAGTGCAAAAATCTTTTGCTGTAGCGGATCATCTTCCACAATTAGGAGAAGCGGTTTCCTAGATTCCATTTTGCCCACTGCTTTCTTTGACTGAAGGGCGTAAAGTCCGGTGTACAGCCCCGACCGAACCGAATACCTGTATTTTCACCTTACTACAATGAGCAGAAGAACGCCAGGGGATGCCACTTTTGAGCGCTTGTACCGCGGGAAAGAGAGTGTTCGATCGGTTACTTAGGTGCTGTGGATGCCATGTTTAAGCGATATCTCGCTTTGGTAGTCGTTTGTTTCAGGATAGCTACGTCCTAAAATTGGAACCATAGCCTCGAATCTCGGTCGAACCATTCAGCAAGGATGGGAGTGGACTTTTCGCTATTTCTTCTGCGTGCCACTGGTCGAAGCCGAATAGCGTCAGACCAGTGGACCATCCATTTGCTCATGTTTATCAACAACGGAATGGTGTTTAACACGGCTCGAGGATTTCTTTTCCGCAGAGAAACGGTTGCAGCGCTTTCGGGATATTGATTGTGCCATCTCTGTTTTGGTGATTTTCCAAAAGCGGAATCAATATTCTGGGCGATGCGATTGCCGTATTGTTGAGGGTGTGGACATAGTGTTTTTTGCCCTCCTTGTCTCTGTAGCGCATGTTCAACCGGCGCGCTTGGAACTCATAAAAGGTCGAGCACGAATGCGTTTCACCATAAGCATTGCGGCTCGGCATCCATGTTTCTATGTCGTGCTTGCGCACCTGTCCCAAGCCCATGTCTCCAGTGCACACAGCCACCACCCGAAAGGGGAGTTCCAGTGCTTGGAGAATCTCTTCGGCGTTTTTCAAAAGCGCATCATGCTCAACTCTCGAAGTGCCGGCGCCGTTACTGCATATAACAACTTGCTCGACCTTCTGAAACTGGTGAACGCGATAAAACCCCTTGGTGTCGCGGCCGGCTGCGCCTGCTTCACGACGGAAACATGGCGAAATTCCGACCAGCCTCAAAGGAAGTGCTTGCTCATCGAAAGTTTCATTCATATGAATGGCGCAGGTGCCCACTTCCGATGTACCTGTCAGAAAGAGATCATCTTTTGCGATGTGATACGCGCTCTCTTCTCCGAGAGGAAAATATCCCGTGCCGAACATGGCGTTTTCATTCACCATGAGTGGTGGCAGCACAGGGGTGAAGCCTTTTTTGAGAACATGTTGAAGTGCGAACTGCAACACAGCCATTTCAAGCAATGCTCCCGTTCCTGTCAGCGCGTATGCGCGTGAACCGGCAATCTGGCGAGCGCCCTCGAAGTTTACCATTTTATGCATTGCCGCCAGTTCTAAATGATCTTTCGGCTCGAAATCGAACTTCCGTGGTGTACCCCATCGTTTCGTCTCACAGTTGTCTTCGTCCGTTTCGCCCTCGGGTACATCTTCTTCCGGCACACCAGGAACGAGCGCGGTAAGTTCATCATATGTCTTGTTCAGGTCGTTCAAGCTGATTTCAGCCGTTTTCAGCTGCGTGCCAATGGCGCGGCCTCGCCGGATGTTTTCTTCCTTGTTGGTTCCAACTTTCACCTCATCCGTAACTTTGTTACGCTCGTGCCTGAGAGCATCTACCTCATGCTTGGTATTTTTGCGTTCTTCCGCGATTGCAAGCAGTTGATCAAGGTTAAGAGGTATTCGCTTCTTGCGAATTGCCTCACGATATTTCTCAGGGTTCTTCTTTATTTCTTCGAAGTCGATCATAGTTCCTCCATAAGTCTGCGAGGCGCTACAAACGAAAAAAGCCTCGCTGTATTCGCGGGCTTCAGTGTTCTTATATCCAGATATTGGAACAAACGTTCTGCGCCCTTCTTATGAGGACGCGGAGGACAGGCAGAGGTGTGTTTGTTTGTTCATACCCCCAGTATTGTGACTGGGCGAAACTTTGTCAATGGTTCAATTGGTTTATGTTACGAATCGGCGGGGCGTTCTACTCCTTTGTCTCGGTCAATCCAGACATCCACCCAATTACACCCAGTGTGAGGTCGTCCTTGAATTGACCGGCCTCAAAGATCAAATGTTCCGTATTGCCCAGAATGACGATGCTCTTTCGCGGCGTGGCGAGTGTGTCGAACAATTCGAGAGTGCCGCTCTCTTTTACGAGCTTGTCGTCGTGACCTTGAAACAATATGACCGGCTTACTGGATATCTTTTTTGCGGCAACCAAGTTCTCGCCCATGAACTTGTTAAATTCGAGCAATTCTTGGGCGGACAAATTCAGTCTTGATGCCGGATCGTTCAGCCATTGATGCTGCAGTTCGGAGCTGCCGGTCGCCTGTTTTACAACAGAGTTGCCCACCGCCATCGGCTTGGTTTTGTCGAAAAATAGTTCTGTCCCAACCTTGAGCGCCGTGCCAAGAGACTTGTGCCGTGCGCCGGAAGGAACTGAGCAAATCAGTCCGTCAACAATTTCTGGTGATTCCGAAACTACTCGCAAGGCGATCGCGCCGCCCATTGATTCACCCAGCAAGAACAGTGGAAATTTTGCATAGTCTTTGCGAAGAACGCTAGTCACTTGTTTCAAATCTTGCACGCACTCATGCATAGACACTTTTTCTAGACCGCTTGCATCAACGAACGTTCCAAATCCTCGAACATCAAAAGCGACCGTAATAACGCCTTCTTTTGCAACCCGTTTTGCGAAGGATTCATATGACTTGTGATGTAGTCCAAGACCATGCACGCAGACCAATACAAAACGCGTTGGCACGTCCGGGTCTACCCAAACATAGCCAGGAGCGTCTGTCTGTTTGAACTGTCTGCGCCACGGCGAGAGGAAGCCTTTTGGCGGATGAACCGTCTTTGCGAAGTATTTGCTACCGCGGTCATCGACAGGGTCAACTGAAGTTTTTCCGGCGTTTGCGCCATAGCAT
>JAFEAT010000002.1:0-78613 GCA_018266255.1 Cyanobacteria bacterium SZAS-4
GCGGCGACGACTGGTTCAACAACTGCTGCAGTTCTGTCAGCGGCGACGACTGGTTCAACGACTGCTGCAGTTCTGTCGGCTGCGACGACTGGTTCAACAACTGCTGCAGTTCTGTCGGCTGCGACAACTGGTTCAACAACTGCTGCAGTTCTGTCAGCGGCGACGACTGGTTCAACAACTGCTGCGGTTCTGTCGGCTGCAACAATTGGTTCAGCAACTGTGGCGACGCGATCGGCAGCTACTAGTGGTTCGGTTACAGCACCACCGGCGATGCGGGTGGCTGCAGTGTCGATAACTGCGTTGGTAGTGGTAGCGGCAACTTCTCTTTCGAGAACGGCAGCGGCTGTGCGCTCAGCTGCTACTCGGCTGATTACCGCTGCGGCTGTTTCGCCAGCGCGGATGGTTGCTGCGAGAGCAGCGCTTCCGCCCAATGTGTAGACGGTTGCTACAACTGCGGCTACATCAACTGCTGCTTTACCTAGTGCTTTGATTTCTTCGATTGGAGCAGCGCGGTTTTGTTCAACTGCATTTGTGATCAGTGTGTTGATCTTCTCTTGCATTTCCTTTGGCAGTTGTTTGTGCAAAGCTTGGAATTCTGCGAGCATTCCTTTTTCGATTTGCAATGCGCGCTCAACGGTTTGGGCGCTGGCATCGAATGCGAAGCGAGTCAATCCATCGGTTGTTTTGGCATGTTCGAAAGCGGTTTGATTGCCGTCGCCGTTTGGCTTCAAGTATGTTTGATATTGCACTTTATCTGCTGCGTCCACCAAAGGAATGTAGTCGTTTGAGAGGTTGCTGTGGTACTTGTTTTCGTAAGCGTTGAGAAGAGCTTTCTTTTGTTCGTCGGTAGTAAGTTTGGCTAGTTCGCCTTGAATGTCTTTGTAAGATCCGCCGTTTACGACGATGGCGCGCATTCTGTCTTCAAGTCTTTCCTGTCCACCTTGGGCAACTACATTGTCGAGAATTGCCTTTTCGGAATCGCTCATGTTTCTTGCGAAGAGCGCTCTTTGATCTTCTGGAAGACGAGCCATATCTCCGTAAAGCTGGCTTCTTGGAACGCCGTATGCGATTTTGTCGAATATTGGAACGTGTCCGTCTTGGAACAATGTTTGACCTGGACGAACCGCTGTTGGGATCGCATCCATAATAGTGGCTCGCATTTTCTTCTGTTCGTCAGTTTGTTCTCTCCAATCCTTGTTGAGACCTTCTCTGACTTTAGGATCAGCCAACAACTTTTCTACTAAATTGATTTGTTGAAGAGGGCTGACTCCGTCCATCGTGTTCTTTTGAATTTGCTGAAGTGTTGACAATTCAGCTGGCTTGCCTGTTTTGGCGACTTGTTCGAGAACTGATTTGGCGAGATCCTTTGCGCCGTTGTATAGGTTGTTTTCGACGATGTCGTCGATTCTCTTTCTGTAATCGGCGTCAGATTTGTACTTCGCTGCATCCGCTGGTGACATGCTGGCGATTGCGCTGGCGAGATTTTTGTCTGTGGCGCCACCTGATTGAGTGTCTCTGTAGACTTCCCATACTGTGCGCTTGATCGCTTGTGATGCTTCGAAGTTTGGAGCTGCAGCTTTGGCTTCAATCATCTGAGCCATGCGGCGGTTTACATCTTCGTTGGTTTCATAGTTCCAGGTCGATGCCAACAAATCACGCTTGTAGGCTGGGTCTTTCAGCAGATTGTAGTCAGCTGGCGTCATATTCTCCAACGTGCTCATCATCTCTTGAGTGGTGTGACCACCACCGATGAATCCCAATGTGCTTGGCTTGTCGAGTTCGGCGAGTCTAGAAATGAGAGTCTTTCCGCCGTGCGCAATTTCATCTTCGGTGATGTCGCGTTGCTTTTTGCTCATTCCAGCATCTGTCATCGCTTGTTGCACTTTCTGGTAGTAAGCGAGTTGGGCTGCTTCTTGCTCGTTAGCTGGTTGGCGGTTGGCGAGTGCAATTTCCTTTCCGGCAGAGAAATCTTTTTGCTCTTTTGGTGTTGAACTTGAAGCTGCGAGGTCAATGTTCTTTGGATTGTCGAGCAAGCCGAACAGAATGTTGGAGTCGCCTTTGATGATTGTGGGGATCGATACTTTTCCTTCGCTCAACAAGTCTTTTGCTACATCGGCTTGTGTTTGGTTTGCGTTGGTGACGAATTTTTCGTTGTACTGTTTGACGAAATCTTGGTCAGCTGAAAGTGTTTTGCGAGCGGCGATTGCGTTTGGAGTGTCTCCGTTGACTGCATCACCGAACATTTTGAGGTCGCCAGCGCCGAGAGCGATGTTTGCCATCTTCTTTATGTCGTCGGCAGATCTGTGATCTACGCCTTGAGTCATGATGCCGAGAACTTGACGGTTGGCGTCGGTCAATCCAGGTGTTTCGCTGATGACGCGATCGACGTAAGCTTTCTGGTAAGCGTTGTATGCAGCGCGCTCTGTTTCGTTGGCTGGCTTGCGTCCGCTGGTTGCGATGTCCAAACCGAGAGTCAATTCTTTGCGTTGTGCTTCGGCGGCGTTGGCTGGAATTACATCTGCTGTTGGAGCCTTTGCGCCGTCGACCTTCTGTAAATCAGTAGCCATTTGGGAAATTTGGTCGGAGTTCAAGCTGCCGACTGCCGAGCGCATAAGGCGGTTGCCCTTCTCTGGGTCGACTTTGGCTGTTTCGATTGCGACTTCGAGGTTGCCACCGAAATTTGTGCGGCTGTCGGTGCGGTTGAGCATTGCTTCGACGGTGCGGAAGTTGACTCCGTCCGTTCCGATGTATTTTTTGACATCGTCGCGAAGCTTTGTGCCGTAAGTTTCTTCGTATTTCTTTTCTACAGCTGCTCTGTCTTTTGCGTTCTTTGGATCGAGAATTCTTTCGACTGCTTCGGCGTCTGGACTGCTCTTCAAACCACCCCAGGAAGTCTTCGTCAGGGCTAGTCTGATCAATTCAGCGTCTTTGGCAATGGCTTCAGGAGTTGCTGGCGGAGCTGAACCGTCGGTCAGTGTCAGGTTGGTGACTAAGCCTTTTTTCGTCATGTCGGCAGTATCAGCAGCGATGCGTGTGGTATCGACTGCAGGATCACGCTTGGTCATGTCGACGACTGGGCGGTCTGCGGCAACTGGTGTTACGACTTTTTCTGTCTTTTCGACTTTGTCTGCCATTGTAAAATCCTTCGGCAAGCCAGTGGGCTATCTGCCGGAGCAAATGATCTAGTAAGAGGGCTGGGTTGGTTGGCACTATGAATATAGGTTGCCAACATTACCAGGACATTACCAAACTGTACGGACCCAGGAATTGTTGGGTGGATGCCCCGAGAGCGCCACGGGGTGGTGTCTTCCCGTTGGACCGCCCAGCTGACAGAGCCCCCGGCGGATAGAGCCGTCCTGGGATGAAGCCCCAACGGACAGAGCCGGCTACTTGCGTAGTCGGCTCCGCCGGTGGATATGGTCAATCTATCGTTCCTGGTGTGTCTTATTCGGCGTCTGGTCCATCTGGTCCGTCTGGTCCCATGAACCCGGCGTCAGGCGCATCGAATGCTACTGGTCCCGGACCATCGCCGCCGAATCCGAGTCTAGAGGCGCCAGGACCACCAGGTCCGCCTGGTCCCTGTGGACCAGCTTCGCCCATTTTGTGTCCGTGGTGGCCAGGTCCGCCGTGATGATGTCCCCCACCGCAGCCGCCGCGACCCTTGCCCCAGTGTCCGTGTCCGCCGAAAGCATTAGAGACGAGCATGTGGTGTCTGAAATGTTCTTTCTGCTCAGGCGTCAACAAAGCGATGAAGTCCAATTTGTTGTTCATCTTTTTCGTGGCGAGGTCATCACGAACTGAATTCATCTGCGATTGAATCGAGAGAACTTCTGAACGATTGATTTCTGGTTTTGCAAGCGCGGTTTTTAGTTGTCGATGCAGTGCTTGCAAATTGTCTCGTTGCGATGCTGTCGAAGTTAAAAATTTGTCTTTCAGCGCAGCCATCTGAATCAGCTGATCATCGCTCATTCTGGGCTTCTTCCAGTCTGGTCGCTCTCCGCCACCACCAGGACCTTCCGCAATTACGTCTGTTCTTGTGCCACTAGATAAGGTGGCATCATTGTTGTCTGCGGCCATTGCTGGAACTGCCAATAAACCGCCGGCCAATAAAATGTTGGCGAAAAGTGCATTTTGTAATTTCATTATAGAACTCCATTTCTTGCGTCGTTTGTGTTGTGATCGGATCACTAAATTACTTGCTGTTGAACTTCAAATCATTGAAACCCCAGGATGGTTAGTCGACGTTACCAGTACTATCGAAACTGCAATTAAGATCATAAGAAGCAAGAGTAAAACAAAGACAGCAATTTTGAATTCCTCGATTGGATATTTTTTGCTGATGTCTAGTTTCGAATCCACCTCTTTGCGCATTTCAGCTCCGATATTAACGTCGCTTCGTTTCATGAATCAACAGTGCAACTGCTGACAATACTTATCTAACCGCACCCTCGTAAAGCAGTTATGTTTTTTGGAGGGATTTTTGCAAAGGAATTGTAAAGGCTGGAAAGTCTTACTATGTAAGGGTTTTGGCTCATCTGGAAGAGCTTGAACTACAATTGTCAGGATTCTGGCTCTACCGTAGGCCCGGGCAACCCATCTCTGCCGCCGACGGCAGTTGCGCCACGCGAGGACTTCTGAAGTGCGGCAAAACGAGATTCGAATCCACCGCCTTGACCGACTCATATATTAGGTGATGGTGGCGTATTTGGTGCGCAACAGATGAAGTTGATTCTGTACATGTTGCTGTTTAAAGTCTTCATAGCTCATCATCGCATCCAAGGATTAATCTACAGGGAACGAATTTTATCCTTAACAGAGATTTGGGTTTTCCCCAGTTCGGTTAAGATCGAATCCATGTAATGTTGGAGCAGATATTTGCGAGGTGCACACTCATGACTGAAGACGGTTGCAGAGACGAAAGCCGCGATAATGACCTGGTAGGCGGATTCACCGGTTCGTTTGCGCACACTCTTATTCAGGGACCAGTGGATGGCGTCCGCGACATCGTCAACACTTGTGCCAACAAAGCAGTAATTCCAAAGGTGCAATTAGTTAAAGAACCAGAGAAGCACACTGTCGGTTCAGGCGCATGGCAGGCTCAAAGAGTCGGGCAAGCTGCCGGCTTGGTTGGAATGTTTATCGTAATTGGTAACCTCATCACCAAACGCCGTCCATTCTAAAATGGCTTGAAATAAGCGTTTCGTGAATATTGAATTTCATCCTGCTGTTCGTTCGCGACGGCAGGATGTCTGCTTTTTAGCTGCACGGGGTATATTGGAGATGGTGACTTGTTTTACCATTTACCAATAGGTCGAAAAATATGAATATGCTGACGAGCCCGCAAGCCTCGCTTGCGGTCGGAGTCGTGCTTATGGCTGTAGGAGTCTCGTTCTTCTACAAAGCTATAATCGCGCTCATCAAAGGCAGAATGCCATATTGGACGGGATTTCTCCCGCTCACTATAATTTCTCCCTTTCTCATTCACGTACCAGGAAGCAAAAATTCGTTGATCAAATTTGCCGAGGGCATGTGGGTTGTTGCTGTAATGGCGCCGATCTTCCTTGTGCTCTCGGTACTCTGCACTCTATCGGGCGCAGAATATGCCGGAATGCCCGCGGTTGAGAACATGAATACCGCTCTTCACGGGGGCACCGACGGCACTGCAGTCATTGCATTTAGCAAGACACACGGATTCGCGTTTCCGATTTTAGCTCACTCAAGTCCAGCGTTGAAGCGGGTTTTTAATTCATCGATCAATCTCGATTCAAAACAAGAACTTGTTCCGAGGAATACCGAAAGCCTTCAGCAGCAGCTAGATAAATAACCACATCGAACAAACATATCCAGGAGGATTTTATTTCAGGTCATCGGCAAGCATTCGTCAGATTAGCTATCTGATGTGTGCTGCCTTTGGTCTGGAGCAACCTATGAAATGCTTTTTGTCTTCTTGCTTTTTGTCCTGTGGTTTTCGGTTTAACACACGTCCAGTTCTAATTTCCTCAGCCCATTTTCTGTCTATTTCCCAGGCTGCAGGATAGAGACGCCTCAGGTCCTCCAGCTTTGTTGACCACGATGTATCCATGATGTCTATGATTGTAATTGCTTCGTTGATTGAGTCTTTTGCGCTGTTTTTGTCGCCCAATTCAGCTTGATCGAAGGCTAAAAATGTGCACCAGGGGCAGTGCTTAGTCTTTGTCAGATTTCTTGCAAGACTCGCTACCGTCGCAGCCTTCGTTATCGGTGAGAAGCTGACCGACATCGTCACCAGACAAGAGAACATCGCCGAATCTGATTAACGCAGTTCGTGGTCCTGATTTGAAAATCAAAGTGTAACGCTTAAGTGTTGCTCCCGTAGCACGAGGGTCTATCTCAAAAGCATTGACCGTAGCGCGGTTCCACCCATCTTTGGCGATCTCGAATTGGTAGTCTTTCAATTGACGCGTGACAGTGAAGTCGCCATTTTTGTCTGTGAAACAAAATCTGGTGTTGACCTGGTTTCTTGTCTGACCGAGGCTTTCTTTCAGATAGAGAGACAGTCCGGTAAAGCTGTTTGGCTCACGTATGTTGCGAACATCCATTCCGCCTTTTGAATCATCTCCGCCGAATGAAATTACTTCGACGACTTTTCCAGTCTTACCGACTGTGTATCGTCGGTCTACTCCTGGCGGGCTTTCAACTTGAGCCGTTATGCCTGGGCCGCAGGTGAACGGTTGCGCTGTTGCAGTGGCAGATGCCTTTGCTGATGCTGAAAGACTGAGTGCGGAGATCAGCGATATTCCAAGCAGCAGAGAACTTTGATTGGATAGCTTCATAGCGTGACCTCCAGATATCTAATTTTATATTTCTATCGTCCTTGAAATTTTACGCCATTAAACGATTTCTTCCAGAACAAATAATTTTCGCCATGCGGTCGCATAAACAGCCAGTTGCCAATGGCAGAAACAAAATTTTGAATCGCCTGGTGGGAGGCGGTTAGGAAGATTTATTAGTTGCCGACTGAGGAGAAGACGGTTCGCTGGAGCCACTCTCGGGTGCTGATTCCAATCGGATTTCAACCTCTAGCCCCCGTGGTTGACGGTTTCTAATCGCCAGTGAACCATTGCACGACTCGATGCAAGTTTGCACGATTGCTAGACCTAAACCTGTTCCGCCAGAGCTTCTGCTTCTCGATGGTTCGGGTCTGAAAAATGGTTCCGTTAGATGTTCTAGTGCGGCTGGTGGCACGCCGGGTCCGCTGTCAGATGTAATGATGCTGATTTCTTTCCCGCTTCTCAACGCCTTTACTTTGATGTCTCCATCGGCGGATGCATATCGAACTGCATTGCGGAATACGTTGCCGAACGCGCGTTCGAGCAGCATCTGATCGCCCAGTACAGACAGATCTTTGTCTACGTCTAATTTGACGATTTGCTCGGATGCAGTTTTCAGAGTAACGCCGATAAGAAGTTTGGCAAGGTTGATTGGCTTTAGCTCAATTTCTTTTCCTTGCAATCCCGCTTTGGAGAAGGCAAGTAGCTCGTTGATCAAGTGCGTCATTTCTTCGACTTCCTCGCGGATATCGTTGATCATCGATTCCTGATCTTTTGTTGCCGTCGTTTCCAACAATTCCAATCCAATCTGCAGACGCGCCAGAGGTGATGAGAGCTCGTGAGCGATGTCTCCTAAGAATCGCTTTTCGCCGGTGACAAACGTGTTTAGCCTTGAGGCCAACTGGTTTACGGCTTCACCCATCGAGCCGATCTCATCCCATTTGTTGACTTTGACTCGCGATTCGAATCGCCCTTCTGCAATTTTTTCTGTGACTTTTGTCATTTCGGCAAGAGCTCTGGTAATTCTGTATGCGAATGGCCACCAGAAAATTACAGAGAGGAGCAAGACGCTTCCTACTAATATGAGCACTGGTTTGAAGTCAAAGAAGACGCCGGTTTGCCAGAGATTGTCTGCAGAGGCGAGTAGCGTTCCGGGAACGATCTTTTGATTTCTGGACACTGGAATTCGTATGCCGATCCAGAATTTGTCCGGAGCGGTTGTGTGTAGGATGAACCTTCCGCGAAAACGCCGGCGCATCGCCCCTGGTGGCGTCACTTTCGCTTGTCCGAAAATCGTTGGTTGCGGAATATCAGTTTGTGGTGGTAGTCGCTCAGGAGGCGACTCTGGGTGGTTAGGGTCTGGCGGTCCATGACGGTCAGGCCCGGGCGGTCCAGGTCTGTTCACATCCGGCGGGGCTGGTTGGTCTTGCGGCTGCGGCGGTCCGTCAGCGTCAGGACCATCTGGCGGCTGTGGACGTTTGCCCTCGGGGTCAGCCGGTGCGACTTGACCGGCGCCGGCCGGGCGATCTCCCGGTGGGTTGCGACGATGTCTGATTACTTCTTTGCTTACAGCTTCAGGCAACGTAGTAGTTTGGCCGGCAAGTTGCTTGCCTGCGAAATCGAATAGGTAGAAATCGACGCCGTAAAATTTTCCGAATTCATCGAGGACTGTATTCCACTCATCTGGTTTGTTGACTTCAAGTTGCTTTTGAATTACCCAGCCGATGGCCTCGACTCGATCTCCAATCGGGCTCGATAATACTGCATCCCATCCCGGTCCAAACTTTGTGTTGAATAAGGCAAGAAAGAGCACCACAAGCAGTATCAGATGAATCAGCAGAAAACTGATCGTCTGTGCATAGAGTGGAAAGCGCACTCTCATGAGAGTTTCTCGTTTGGATGGATAAGCATGTAGCCCGCTGCTCGGACCGTTCGAATAAATCTTGGTGACTTCGGATCGTCGTGCAATTTTTTCCGTAGTGCTGAAACGTGCACATCTATAGAGCGATCGTAAACATCGTAGTTACGATCTCTAATTTCATTGATCAGCTCTTCTCTCGATTTCACCCGCCCACGGGAGTTTGCGAGCACTACAAGAATGTCGAACTCGACTGGCGTTAGCGGCAGAGTTTCTTCATCAAGAAACGCTACTCGCGCACCGAGATTGATGCGCAGTGGTCCGATAACAATTTCTTGTGCGGGCTGCTCGGCACTCTCCGGCAGCGGTCGCGCCGAGCGGCGCAATACTGCCCGCAATCTCGCTAACAATTCTCGAGGCGAAGAAGTTTTTGGTAAGTAATCGTCAGCGCCTAATTCAAGCCCGACAATTCGATCAGTCTCTTCTCCCAGCGAAGTGAGCATCAATACTGGTGTGGCGATGTGTTCGCGCAACTTCTGCAGCACTTCGAAGCCATCCATTCCTGGAAGCATTACATCTAATATGATGGCGTGCCACGAATCATCTTTGCCGACTTGCACACCTTCTGTACCGCTATGCACAGCATGCACTTCGTATCCGAATCGCGAAAGATAATCCGAAATTAAGCGACAAAATTTTTGGTCGTCATCAACGAGAAGTAAACGAGTAAGAGTATTCGGTGTTTGCACAATCCCGTCCCGTGTTCCATCTTCCGCATCATATCAAGCTTTTGCGTCTTTACAAAATCTTAAAAGAAGGTGGGTTTGTCAACATAATGCCTTTACACAGATGCTTCTTAATATGACAGTCTGCGATAGCACTTTGTGTCCGACAGACAACATCGGTGAACCCTTTGGCGAGATTTATTATGTGCGGACTAGCGATTCTTACCGGCGTGGTGTTATTTCCACTGGCGGGGCTTGGATTTATATTTGTTGAGCAGGAGTGCAAAGCGGCGCTCAATCAACGCCGACAATTCAATCAACAAATCAAAGAGATGGAAGTAATCATGGCTCGTGTGCGAACGAACCTAGACTCAAATTGAATCCCCTACTGACCAGCACTGTTATTGCAATTAAACTGCGTAGGGCAAGGATGCAAGTTATTCAGTTGAATGAGCGGAGCCTGATTGCCGTTGAACAAGAAATTCCCAATTACATGGTTGGCGTTAGCTCCAAGCGAGCCAATGTGGGCGATAGTGATGGCGCTCACTTTAGTTGGTGAGGAGGGTCTCACGACATAGCGAGTGAATCCATTGTTCAGCGGAATTTGCACAAAATCTTCGCAAGCCAGTGGCACCGTAGATGATGGCTCAGTTAAAAACATGAATACGCCAAATACTTCGTCATTGGTGCAACCGGATCCGAAAACATCAAAGGATACTTGCGTCAGCTGCGTATTCTTCAATCCGATCCACTGAACGCCAGCGATACCGCAACTGCCATCTGTTGGAACTGTCGTCAGTATATTTAGTTGATTTGATATGTTACTGAATATAGCTGACCCGCTGCCACACTGAAAAGAGTTCATTGTGCCGATGGTACTAAATGGGTGTGGAGTGGCGCCGGGCGGGGTCTGATGAAATCCCGATTCGCCGTCTTTCTGCGAGCTGTTGCGGGCGTCGACTGCGCACACAGTTAAGGGAATGACTGCGCACAACGCAGCGGCGATTCCAAACAAAGCGCGTCCTGGGAATCGAAAATTTTCAGCCATGCAAAATTTCTCCAAGGGGTTCTATATTTTACCAACCCTGGAGGCATTATTTTTCACTGCGTTCAGATCGACTAGTGGCTCTTAGCTGGTTCGCGATCTATCATCAAAGTGCAGCCATCAGACGTGGGAAACCCAAAAACAGGAATGATGTTGTGGATGTAAAATTCCAGCGCCAATACACCTTGCAATCTTTTGCGCACTTCTAAATATTTAGCCGATTTGTCTGTCGTTCTTTTGTCTAACTCGTTTAAGAGTTTTGCTAGTGCTGCTGCTTTCGACTCAGTCCCAGAATGATCTTTAAAGCTGTATTTGTCGAACAGTGCGATGCCCTTCTCGTAATCGCGAGCAACGCACGCATCGATCGCTCGCTGGAGTAGTTGCTCTTTAGTCTCTTGGGGGCAAGGTCTGGCGCTTTTGGGCTCCAATCCTATCCATCGTCGCGGAGAATTTGCACTAACTTTCGCCATCGTCAGTGGACTAATCAGAACTACCAGCAAAATCAATGAATTGATAGATCTCGTGCGCATTTATTGAGCAACCCCTGTTTTCGGTGCACTTCTTTCTACTTTAGCCGCATCGTATGCACTGAGCCACAGGGCAAACACTGATTTTGCGGGCAGATTTGGCTCTGCCTGAAAATGCCAAGAAAATGCCAACACTCCTTGCTAAGTTAGAAAAGTAAAGAGTTTAACGGTTTTCCCCCCGCGTCAAACAGACTAGCCAGCGCCCTCCCCGGGTGTTGGCTTGTCTGCTTTTGTGCCCGCCAACTTTTGTGCGCCTGTCGACTCGAGAGAACCGTACTGAGCCTCTGGTAAACTACACAGGCAAGCGCATCGCAAAGGAATGATTGCCTGTGAAAAACTTGGAAATGCCCAACACGTCCATCAATATTTTTGACCTGGAGGCTGTGGCCAAGACCAAGTTGACGACGTTGGCGTACGATTACTATTCCAGTGGGGCTTGTGACGAAAAAACGTTGCTAGCCAATATGTCGGCCTTTCAGGACATTTGGCTGCGCCCACGCATGCTCGTCGATGTTAGCAATCGAGACATGAGCACGACAGTTTTCGGAAAAAAAGTTTCGGCTCCGATTTTAATCGCTCCTGCCGCATTTCAGGGACTGGCGCACCTCGATGGCGAGCTTGCCACCGCTCGCGCCGCTGAAAAGTTTGGCACAACGATGATTTTAAGCACTCTTTCAAATCATTCAATTGAGGAAGTGCGTGAGGCGGCGGCTGGCAACTTGTGGTTTCAGCTTTACGTTTACAAAGACAAAGGTGTGACCAAGAGTTTGATTGAGCGAGCAGAGAGCAGTGGATACACCGCCCTGGTACTCACTGTCGATTCCCCCTTGTTGGGGCGTCGCGAGCGTGACGTTCGAAACAAATTCAATTTGCCGGCAGGACTGGTGTGCAAAAACTTCATCGGCAATTATCTCGAACAGTTGCCTGGAGATTCTGCTGAATCGGGGCTTGCAGCTTATATTTCATCGCTGTACGACACTTCTTTGTCCTGGAAGGATCTGGCATGGTTCAAGTCGATCACCAAACTTCCAGTTCTTGTTAAAGGCATTTTGCGCGCAGATGATGCCAGGCGTGCCATCGAATACGGTGCTGACGGCATCATAGTTTCGAACCATGGTGGAAGGCAACTCGACACAACAATTCCAACAATTCATGCGCTTCCCGAGGTCGTTGAAGCAGTTGATGAACGCGTCGAAGTTTATATGGACGGTGGCATTCGACGCGGTACGGATATTCTCAAAGCCATTGCCTTGGGTGCCCGAGCTGTTTTGATTGGCAGGCCGATGCTCTGGGGATTAGCCGTGGCTGGGCAAAGCGGAGTGCTCACCGTACTCGACATGCTGAAATCTGAGTTCGATCTGGCAATGGCATTGAGCGGATGCCCAACCATCGCAGATATCACAACAGACTTGATTGACAAAAAATATCGTCGATAGAAATTTTAGAGGCGCTGTACAAAATGACAAACAGAATCGTTTCGTTGATCGCAAGCGCCACCGAGATTGTCTACGCGTTGGGATTCGGCGACCAACTCGTTGGACGTTCGCACGAATGTGATTATCCATTGCAAGTCAAAGATTTGCCGCAGTGCACTAGTCCTAAATTCAAGACTGATGGCACAAGCTATGAAATCGATCAACGCGTCAAAGCAATTTTGCAAGAAGCTGTGAGTGTATATCGAGTTGATGCAAAGCTTCTGGATGAACTTGCTCCATCTCACATAATTACGCAAGCTCAGTGTGAAGTGTGTGCAGTCAGTCTGAAAGATGTTGAAGCTGCCGCGTGCGAGATGATCAAATCCCACCCTCAAATTGTCTCGCTAGAACCTAATTGCCTTGAAGATATCTGGTCAGACATCGATAGAGTTGCCACGTCTTTAGGTGCCAAGCAAAAGGGCTCGGACCTTGTTCACGCTTACAAAGCACGTATGCGCGAGATTCAAGACGCAGCGGCAAGGATAAGTTCACACGCAACAGTCGCATGCATTGAGTGGATTGAACCTTTGATGGCGGCAGGAAATTGGATGCCAGAATTGATTGAAATGGCTGGCGGTGTCAATTTGTATGGAGAAGCCGGCAAGCACTCGCCCTGGATGACATGGGAGCAAGTCGAAAATGATGATCCCGATTTCATCGTTGTCACTCCTTGCGGTTTCGACATCAAGCGAACCCTTGAAGAAATGCATCTGCTCTCGGACAAGCCAAGCTACAAGTCGCTAAAGGCGGTAAAGGCTGACCGAGTATATATTGCAGATGGCAATCAGTACTTCAACCGACCTGGTCCACGCGCTGTGGAATCGCTCGAAATTTTGGCTGAAATTCTCTACCCGACCCAGTTTCACTTTGGGCATGAGGGCACAGGCTGGATTAAGTATTCAACTGCTGGCCAGCCTGCATCTGCGCGCTGACCGTTGTAATTGGCGACATCCTGGCATGGCAGACTGCGATGGCAAGGGCATCAGATGCGTCGTCTGGCTTGATTATTTCTGGCAAATTTAACAACTCTGCAATCATTAGTTGCACTGTATATTTCTCAGCTCGACCGTGTCCGGTGAGATGCAACTTGACCTGCATGGGCGTATATTCGTAGGTCGGAAGCCCCTGGCAGGCAGCGGCTTCGAGGATCACGCCACGGGCTTGAGCAACGGGTACGAGCGTCTTCGCATTTTTGAAAAAGAAGATTGCTTCGACCGAAACTACATCAGGATTATATTCACTGATAAGACTGAGCATATCTGTTCGTATAATAGAGAGCCGGTCACCAGTGGTGTCTCTATTTGTCGTTTTGATAATTCCGGATGCGATATAACGAAGCGACGCTTTACCGCCACCACCCATTGATTGCACTACACCATATCCAACGGTGGCAGTTCCAGGATCTATCCCGAGAATTCGCAATCCTTGTGATTCACTGTTCAGACTAAATCGCCTTTCTAACTCTAAGGTAAGCGTCCATAAATCACGGTTACGCAAACAAAGTGTAACATTGTCCATGGCATCATGAGCGACTTCAATGCAAAGTAGTGAGATCCTAATCGAGAATCTCGGGCCGACAACTTCCGTGGCCTGGCTACAGCGCTTTTCGTCGTTTGAAAAATTACCGTTCGCTTTCGCCTTCGGTTGTCTGCTGGGATTGAGCAGCCCAGGCTTCGATCAGTCGTGGTTAGCCTGGATTGGCGTGGCACCACTTCTGGTACTACTGCGCGGATGCTCCACCCGAATGGAGGCATTTCTTACCGGGTTATCTTTCGGTGTCGGTTTTTATCTGGTATCACTGAGCTGGTGCCTGGGATTATTTCCATTGCGCTGGCTCGGTCTTGACGACTGGCTCGGGGTGCAAGCTGCTGGACTTGTGTGGGCAGTAGAGTCTGTGCACGAAGCACTTTTGATCGGCGCCTTTGCGCTCATGGTTTTCTGTCTACCTCTTCGAGCTGGATATCTTCCGCACTTCAAAAGACCGTTCTTTCCGTATCTATTGAGTGTGCCGATACTGTGGGTGTTCCTTCAATGGACAGTGGGCACGTCTGAATTTTTTGTCGCCATGCCTGTTAATCAGCTTGCTTACTCGCAGGCGCACCAGACCCAGTTGATTCAAATCGCCAAACTTGGTGGCAGTGGATTGGTCGATTTCCTTCTCATTCTCGCTAACTGCACTGTCGCTGAAATCTTTTTGGAATTCAGCGGTGCGGCACGACGGCTACAAGAGCGTATCGATCAAATATCTCCTAAAGCCGGTTGCTGGGTCGATGCGTTAGTGGTACTGATTCTGGTGCTCGTTGCGTGCAATTGGGGCGCAGGTCAAATCGAACAAACAGCTCTAACTACGAGACCTGGAGCGGAATCGAATTTCTACACGCAAACACCAGTAATTCCAATCGCTGTTCTTCAGGGAAATGTTTCCATCGAAGAAGACCGACTGAAGTTATCCAAACCTGTCGAAGTTGCCGATCGATATTCCAAATTAGCATCGAATTTGGGCGTACCGATAATCGCTCTGCCCGAAGGTTTGCTCAACTCTGACCAGATGACTCCGGGCAACTTGGCTGGGCGACTGAAGGGAGTTGCCGCACGCGAGAAGAAGGAGGTTTTAGTTGGCTCGATTGAAGCGATGCGTGACGGTCGTGTAAATGGCGCGCGCTTGATCGGTGGCACTGATAAAGATAACTTGTACGTCAAACAGCGATTGGTTCCATTTGGTGAATTTGCGCCGTTGGGTCCGCTTGGTCAGCGCATTAACGAGCGTTTGCCGCTCAGTCCTGATGTATTTTTGAAATCGAAATCGGCGCGTCCGTTGCACAGCATTTGGGGCGGAATTGGAGTGTCGATTTGTGTCGAGCTGATTTATCCTCACATAATTTCAAATGAGGTTCGGCACGGTGCGAATCTTCTGATCAACGTATCCAATCTCGGCTGGTTCCATCAGTCATTTTTGAACCGACAGATTTTGGCGGCGGCGGTGATGCGGGCTGTTGAGAACGGAAGATTTTTTGTCCTCGCCACGAACACCGGAATCTCTGCGGTCATCGACCCCTCGGGCGTTATCACGAGCGTTTCGTACCCGAGTAAGCGAGGCGCTTTGATAGACACGGTACAATTTCTCTACGGTCATACTCCTTTTAGCAAAATGTGGTGGTTATGAAACGACGCTCTAATCTGTGGTTCAGTCTCTCGCTTTCCGCGGCGATTGCGGGCGCGGCCTTGTTTTCGCCGGGCTCAGATGCTGCAGAAACGACGAAGATGCCGATTGGAAAGATCGGAACAAACAACTTTGTCAAACTCGAGGTGGCTCAGACTGAAAAAGAGATTGAACGTGGTTTGATGTACCGCACGTCGTTGCCTGAAGATCAAGGTATGGTCTTCATCTTCTCGCCTCCACGCCCTGTAAATTTCTGGATGGCTCACTGCTTCATCTCCCTTGACATGCTTTTCGTCAAGAACGGAAAGATCATCAAAATATTCGAGAATGTGCCTCCCTGCCACGCTCAAAACGAACGCGACTGTCCGACTTATCCAGCCGGCATGGGCATTGAAGTGTCTGAAGTTGTCGAGCTTGCAGCTGGTTATTCCAAGCGGCACAATGTAAAAGTCGGAGATCCAGTCACTTTCGACATGCCGAAATAGGAGGCAGTTTGACCTCTGGAATAGAAACATCTGTCGAGAAAAATGTTGGATACATAAGGCTCAACCGCCCAGACCAGCATAATGCGATCAGCAAAGAAATGTGGTTGGCAATACCACAGGCGATGACTACGCTGAAAAATGCAGGCGCCCGTTGCATCGTTGTTCATGGTGAGGGCGACGATTTTTCTTCGGGTGCTAACACCGCAGAAGCCGCGCAACTGAAGACCTACGATGAAGCAAGTCATTTATGGCATGCCATCCGCGATTCTTTGCATGCGGTCTGGAATTTTGAGATTCCAACTATCGCGATGATTCATGGTGTATGTTTTGGAGGCGGTTGTCTGCTTGCCAGCGCCTGCGATCTGCGTGTCGCGTCAGATGAGTCTATGTTCGCAATTCCAGTCGCATGGCTGGGTCTAACGCTTGATGATATGACTATGATGCGTCTCGTTACGCTTGTCGGACAAGCGAACGCTAAAAAGCTGCTGCTCACTGGCGATTCAATAAACAGTGCGGAAGCTCATCGTATCGGTTTGATAAACACTGTCGTGCCGCTCAGCAGCTTGCGTTCCACGGCTGACGGATTGGCAAGGCGAATAACATCCAACGTTCCGTTTTCAGTTGCCTCGTGTAAGCAAGCTATCAATCGCATTATGTGCGAGCAACCGCTGTGCCCTGACGATAACGACAAAGAAGTCGTTTCAGCTTTTATCAGTGAAGCTTTTCAGGACAAAGTAAAACGCAAGCGGCCAACTTGATTTTTCATTTCATGTTTTGAATTGGCTTGTGTTCTATGATCCCATCTTCAAGTTTTGGGAGGGCTATTAAATGCCTGTTAAAGCTAACGTCAAAATTTCAGAGCTGAGCCATGTGATCGTCTATGTCCATGACGCAAAAGCCGCGATACCATTTTACAAAGATGTGCTGGGAATGACAGTCAAAGTCGACGACGATGGTTGGGTTGAATTCGAAACTGGTGCGACCACATTCTGTTTGCACAGCAACAAAGAATCTAGCGGCGAGCGCATGCACGGTCAGCCACTGCCAGTATTTACCGTGGATGATTTTTACGGGACAGTCGAATCATTAAAGGCTGCAGGCGTCAAAATCTTTAAAGAGCCGGTTCAAGTGTGCGAAGCTGGTCCTGGAAAAGTAGGTATGTCCATCGAGTTCAAAGATCCTGATGGAAATGCACTTTCAGTGTTTGGTTACGTCTCCAAATAGAATCGAATTTTAGTTTTAGATCGAAAGAGCACCGTTGTGAGCGGTGCTCTTTTGATAGATAGAGAAAAATATTGTGCGAATGGTGCTTAGATTCAGCTATGATCTGCCCACCGGTTCTGGATACACGTGGGTATGACAACAACATTAGACGCGCGCGAAAACCTCCCATTTGCGATAAAGCCAATTCCTCGGGCAAAACTCGATGAGGCTGTTGACATCTGGGTCTTGTCGTTTGGAGATCTTCGTCGTGCTTTTTGGCGCGATTACGCTGAAAACGAACTCGATTCTGTGCTGGGCGCTTACATCGGCGAAGAGCTGGGTGCGGTCGTCGGAATGCACGATTTCGAGACGAGATTCTTTGGCAAGTGGGTTCCTTGCATGGGCATTGCGGCGGTGGCTAGTTCGCCTACGCATCGCGGAAAGGGATTGGTCAACGCACTTCTGACCGAGTGTCTGAAAAGTGCGCACCGAAGAAAAATTCCACTTTCGATGTTGGGTGCGACGAAGCCTTCTTTCTATGAATCGATGGGTTGGGCTGTTTCGGACTGGCACTATTCGATTGAATTGAATTTGGACCACTTCGTTGGTTTTGCTGGCTTGGGGAAAGCGGATGCTTACACAATTGCGCCGTCAAATCGGCACGAGAAAGCGGCTGCGCTGCGAGAACAGTGGTTGACTGGCGGGCACCTGGGAATTCGACGCAGCGAGAAGCGGTGGCAGCGCCTTGCCAGTATTTATGGTCCTGACTTTGTTTGGAAACTGTTGATCCATCAAAACGGATACATGATCTTGGATTTGAGCAAATCTGCGCAGAAAGATAAGCTCGTTGTTGCTGAATGGGTTTACCTCGATGACGATGCATTCAGAGATGGATTGGCAGTGTTTGCAAACATGCGCAGGCAGTACAAAACTGTGGAGTGGGTTGATTCGACACCTGAGCGACTGTTGAAGTTGCGATTGATCGATCAGACCAATGTGATCCGTTTGAGCACTGGTCAACTTTCGCGAGTGGTGCATCTTGAGTCTTTCGAAAAGGCGATCAATATGAGTCTTAAGGATGTAAAAATGCGCGATCCACTCGGCGTCATGTGCCAGAACAATGCTTCTGGATTGTCTCCGGGACAGCTTGTACAGCTGGTTACTGGATTCTGGAACGAACTTCCAACAGGATGGCCGATAGTAAAACCTGGTCCACTTCCGAAAGCATTTACAACAGAGCGATTTTAGATTTGTTTAGTCGTCACTAGTCAGTCTGAGAAGCCAGTCATCATGCGACTTTGTGAAAAGCTCCTCTGCATATTGATGGCAGTTACAACTTTGTTGTTTCAGAATTCTTCGACCTCGATAGCTATCGAAAGTAAAAAAGCTTCCGAAGTTGCAACAGACCCGCTAGTGCGGTGCATCACGCCTGGTATCGCTTTTAAAAACACTGTTGAAATCAGAAAACCATTTCGAGTGTTGTATCAGACCCCGGGAGAGCCTTTAGATCCTGGCTATATTGGTAAGGCGGAGTTTGTAAACGCGAGCGTGGAGAAAATTCTCGTCGGCGGACAACCCGTGATCGCGCTAGTTGCTACTTACACTGCATTAGAAGATAACTCTCGTATTGGCGGTCAAGTCGTGGTGCTTGCATTTTTTCGCATGCACGGCAGAAAGCCGTCTTTGATAGATGCGGTCGATATTTCCACCGATCGCTTTTGCGGCTTTTCGACTGAACCAGTGCTTCATTACAAGAACGGAACAGATGCGGTTGTAGTTGAGAACAGTCACTTCAATTCCAGTGAGAATTTCTGCATACTTACTCCTGTCGCGCTGGTTGATGGTCGCCTGATTTCTCTATGCAATGAGGTTCCGATTCTCTACAACGCTAAAGGAGCGAGAATTTCGATGGTAGAGCAAGGGCGTCTTGTCGTCGGTGTCGCACCCGGTCTGCAACCCAAGCCTCTATCGATGTCGATAAGGGTAATCTGCAAAACATTCGATGAGAATGACGGCGACAAGGTTCTGTCGACTCATCGAAAGACATTCACAATTCCGTTTAAGTTGCATGGCAAAACTTATTCGGTAAATTCAAAAGGCAAAGAACTCGCCGCTTTGAATGACTTCGTGAAGAAGAATGGATTTGACACACCATAATTACTCGAGGAATCTTGGTAGCATCATGTACGGCGGAAGGGCCAAGGAAACGGGTAAGCAAAAACAGCTCCGGATGCGTATCTCTGCTGTTCTTTTAAGTGCGTTGGTCTTGGTCATACCAGTTCCTGTGAACGCTGAACCACCGACGGTAAATCAACTAACCGCCAGAGCAGTAGACAAAGAACTTGAATTGATGCAGATGTCGACGAATCTGAAACTTCAAACTGCACCTCTCAATCAATGGCGAGAGCGGCGATGGTTCTCATACGCCTTCTCAAATCAAGTTCTCACAGCTATTGGAACATACATCAACGGATGCACAAGAATTCAATATCGCCATCATACTGGTGACGCACCAAAAAATGCTTTCGTCAATTCGTCTTGGATTCGTATCATCGCTTATGCGATCGCCCTTGCAGGATGCGCTGCTGAAACGGCAAATGATTTGCGCATTCAAAGAGTCGAGAATAAAGCTGGACTCAATCTCCGGTCTTATTTGAAACATGCAAAGGAGAGCTTGGCTGCGATTGATGGACTCATTAAACAGCGTGCTGAGCTGATTGACCTCGAGCCAAATCTCGAGACTAAGGAGATGTTGATTCGCGAAACGCGTATTCTGACTGAACTTCGGAATTCCTGCGCTGACGACTTGGAGGAATCTTACATCCGTGCCAAGTCGGTACGCGCATCGCGATACTTTCAATATGCATATGTTGGCACTAGTAGTATCATCGGCGGTGCTGGCACTTTGGCAAACACAATTGCCACTATTCACGACGACCCTCCGAACTATTTGTGGCCGGGCGGAGCTGGTGACACGCTCACAGGTGCAATGAATGCTGTGGCGCCTGAAGCGATTCGCCGGGCGGGGAATTTTGGCGGACGTCGGGCAGGGCATCCACTCACTGCAGAACTGACTTTCGATGCCCGAGACACGGTCGTCAACAAGCTTGACGCTGATTTGGAAAACTTGCGCAACTCGAGCGGTTGGCAAAACCAACCTGAGATCGCCGCGCATGTGCCAATTTACGAAGTGCAAGGAAAGATTCTGGCGCAACATTTCTCATCCAGACCACAGCCACCCAAGGGCACGGTGGGCCGAGTCGTGGGTGACTTCGGCGCCTTGGCTGGAGGCACAACCAAGATGAGCAATGGGATAGAAACTTTAGTTGGCGCATTCAAATATCCAAAAGATGCTCATAAACGGTTTGAAAATTTCGGTGCCGGTGGCATTGCATATGGTGTCGGTATGATTGTAACGGCGGAAGAAACACTGCGACGGGAAGTGAAGTCAGAAATTATCTGGCATCGTCTACCAAAAGTGAAACGGCTCAAGAGTATTCTCAAGGCCCAATTGGCAACACTTTCCAGGGCCCGGGACGACTTGCATTTGGATTCGTCGCCTTAGCTAAAAATGAATCGATTCACAGGCAGTGTCAATTTCGAGTTGGGCAATTGGCACCACCGGCGACAAACTCTGTGCATGCTAATGATGTAGGCATGCTGCTTTAAAGAATTGATGCCAACTAAAACTCTTGTGTGAACCAGCGTTTGTAGCGTATTGCAGGCAGGTTCGCTTTCAGCTCTTCCAGTTGCACGGCTCTATCTATAATCTGGTTTTCGATTTCGTCTGCTCGTGCCTGAACATATTTGACTTTTTCTTGATCGCCCAACTTTCTCAGGACATTCGCTCGGAACCGTAGGATTTGAGCGATCTCGAGATGGCTCTCTCCAAAAATTCTTTGCAGGAGCGCGACGCTGTTTTCGTAATAGTAGTCGGCTTGTTCCAGGCGATCGTTTTCTTCCAGTTCGATACCAGTTCGGATCATCTCACGCGCGTTGCGGTGGATATCGGCTTTCTGCATCAGTGCAAAAAATGAACTCGATAGGTCTACGGAGCCGTTATTCTCCAGTGAGTCAACTTGTTGTACTAACTCAGCTGCGTCCGATAGCGCCTCGATTGCGGCTTGATGATCGAACTGTGCGTTGTAAAAGCTTGCCATGTTCATTTTCAAAGTCGCCACTTTCAGCGGGTCTGCACAGTTTTTCTGGCAAATTCTCGCCGCTTCTCTAAACAATTCGTCGGCATCTTCTTCGAATCCCAGCTTGGCTGTGACGATCGCCAGTGAACTTAAGCTGTCTGCAACATGCTGATGGTCAATTGGAAACATTGCAATAGCAATTCGCAGTGCGCTGTTCAGATTTTGGAAAGCCGTCACAATCGATTCGGAGTCGTCGTTCTGCGCGCACGTGGTGCCGCTTTCCATGAGGTTTTGCCAGGCATCGATGATTGAGCTTGGTTCCGTACCGAAATACTCTTGAGTCTTTGGTTTTATACGATGGTTTTGCTGTGCCTTCAACAATAAATCGCGAAAACTTTCGTTTGTTTGATCGTTCTCTTTCCTCAATGCGGCGCGAAATAGGCTATCTAACTCATTGGCTGCCTCGAATGAGTATTCCGAACTGACTGGTTTTGCGATTTGCAAAACTGCGATCGCTTTGTGAAAGTGTTCCTTCGCATCTGACGATGCGCCACTTTTAGAGTTCATTTGGGCTAATGAAAGATGATCCACTGCGAGACGCAACGTGTCACGTTCTTCCAGGGATGCGCTGTTTGTTGAAAGTTTTAAATAGTGCTTGGCACGTTCGTGGTCGCCAAGTTTGTAATAGGTTTGTCCCAGAAAACTGAACGTCTGACACAGACGCTCATCGCTTTCTTCAAACTTTGATTGTGCTGTTTCAAGCGCACTTTTAAATGCGGTTTCGGCAGTTGCATAATCGGATCTGGCTAAAGCCAGTGTGCCGCGATTAATGCTCTCTTCCCAAGACATGCCAGTCATCCCGCCATTGCGCTTCACCCTCTCTATGTACCCAGTCTTCTCCGATCCATGTTAAGTTCGGTGGGGTATGTCAAGCTGAACCTGCAATCTATGCCTCTCTGGGGCAGGCGTGCTTAGTTTTGCCCAGTCACTATCGGTGTCTGCTGCATGTCGTCTAGCGCTTGATTCTGCGCATCCCAAAATTCATGCGTGAAAATCATGCCGAGTATTTCAGGAGCCCGGTAGGCGCCGGAAGGCAATTTTATGTTGTGGGTGAAGGCACTTCCGAGAACTCCAACATTGTGATAAGCGTAATTAGGCTGTTGGAACGCCACTTCAGGTTGGAGCGTTTGCGCAGTTGCCTTCAACTCGACAGGAATTTGTGGGTCTGCAATAGCGTTGTCGGTTACTTGCCCACTCAAACTGGGTGGTAAGAACTGATTTGGGCTGTTCATACTGAGCAGATTTTGATTCATGTCTGGATTCTGCGCACCTTGCGTTTGCGCTTTTGATTTCTGCCACGCCAGATTTTGTGGATCGTTGTCGCCATACGGCGTGCCGTCTGGCAGCAGGTTCGCAAAGGGCTGAACGTTACCACCGGTGTAATTGAAATTATCGTAGTTGTCGACAAAATTTGTCGAATTGGCGTTGTCGAACGCGCCAGTCATCAGCGACGATTGTGGTCCCCACGTGCCGAGATAGGCATTAGAACTGAGTCCTGTGCCGTAGTTGGACCGTGAGCCGAATCCGATCAGGCTCATCAAGCGAAATAAAAGTGATGTCAGGCCTCTTGTTGGGAAATATCCGTAGCCACCATATGTGGAGCCATAGCCGCCGAAATATCCCGGGTTGTACGAAATTTGCGGCTGCGGATAAAAATATTTTGTAATCGCCAGGGAGTGCATGGGTACTGCCTGCGTGAGCGGTGGAGGCGCCATGTTTATAATCAGCGATGAGGGCGGAGGCGCTGCGCTGATCGGATACATATTGATATTGTTGAAGTTTTGATGATGGTGGTGGTGACCATAAGCGACGTTGGTCGGTGAGCCATCTCCAAACGCCTGCGTGTTGTTGTCGTTATTGTGATGTCCCCAGAAGAGGAAACCGCTGTGGTGATTATTGTTTGCAGGTACGTTCATTCCCGGTTGTACGTTCATCCCCGGTTGTACGTTTATCCCTGAGTGGTCTCCGGCGATGGCGTTGACGTGATTGTCATTGTGATGGTGACCCCAGAAAAGAAATCCGCCGTGATGCGATGAGCCGGTATCGTTATTGATACCAGTTTGTGCACCAGTCGGAGGTGTCAAGTCGCGTGAGTGATGGTGTCCGAACAGCGAGTCCAGGCCGGAGCCACTATGCGACGATAGACCAGAATTGACACCCGAGTTGATGCTCGAGTCAGGAGTCGACATACGCGAGTGACGCGAACCAAATCCAAAACCACCAAATCCGCTAGATGACGAATTGAAGGAAGGACTGGAATGAAACGAGGGACTCGAGTGGAATGAACTCGAGTGAAACGAAGGGCTGGAGTGGAATGACGAATGGAACGACGAAGAATGGAATGAAGGCGACGAATGAAAAGATGATGAGTGAAACGACGACATGTGACCGCCACCCGAGAAGTGCGCGCCACCGCCGCCGTGGCCGTGCGCCGAAGCCGCCAACCCCCCGCTAAGTGCGAGCAGCGCTGCGAATATTCCTGCATGAATCTTGGTCATGATCGTGCCTCGTGCTGGCTGCTTATCTTTCGAGGATGCCTTATCTTCGTGGATATTCCATGAAGCCAAGTGCTCGCTGCTTCTATTTTGGCGTCTTTACCGTTCCAATCTGGCTTATCCGTCATACCAATTGGGCTTCAATTGGGCTTCAATTGGGCTTCAAGCAGTCCAATCTGCATATCCGTTAGTCCAATATGGCTCTCGACATCGTTATACGCTTTGATTAAAACCGATGAATCTTTCAGCCGCCCGTTAGAACAAGCGATTATCGGGAGGCGCATCAAATTAAGCACAAATTTGTAAGGCCCCGAACATATGCTCAGACGCTTAATAGCGCTTAGACACGTAAAAAAAACCGAAGCACCTGAATGAACGATACTTCGGCTATTCGATAGTTCATGGCTACAGCAAGGCTAAACCCGCTGCCAGCGATTGCTTAGACAGCGACTACGCGGATGATTTCTGGCATCGCTTCTTTCAAAGCGCGCTCTACACCCATCTTCAGAGTCATCGTGGAGCTTGGGCACATTCCGCATGCGCCGACCAAGTGAACAAAGACTTCGTTATCTTTGACATCCACCAGTTCAATGTTGCCGCCGTCCATCATCAGCATTGGACGCAACTTGTCCAGGACTGCTTCAACTTGTTCATGCATGGTTAAAACCTCACCTAATTACGTGGCAGTTGCCCTATTCAGCTTATCTCAGACTACTCTTTGCAGCAAGCTGTCAATTTATTCGTCCTACTTTATAAGACTATCTCGATGCTCCGCTTGAGCCCTTGCGTTTCAGCAAAATTAAAGTTTTGTCGCAACAGTGTTAAGTCCCTATAAAACATATGCGGAATCGCTCCCATTGGTACTATCCTCTATGTTGGCAGAGAAAGAACCTGAGCCCTGCGCCTGTTTGCGCCGTTCAAGGCAGTCCACGACCATTGGTTTTGCGCAAAGAACAAGGCAGTGACTTAGATACGTGAGGAGTTCAAGCAAAAATGGCTAGAGTAGCAATTAACGGATTCGGTCGCATCGGGCGTAATGCTATGCGCGCATTTCTGGAAAATCCAGTCAAAGGCGTAGAAATCGTTGCCATCAACGATCCGCTGCAAGATATTAAGACTTCGGCTCACTTGCTGAAGTACGACACCATTCTTGGTGAGTTGAAGCACACAGTTGATCACAACGAAGATTCGTTGATCATCAATGGAAAGACCATTCACATCTCGAAAGAGCGTGAACCAGGCAACTGCCCATGGGGCAAGCTGAATGTAGACATCGTTTTGGAATGCTCAGGTGTTTTCACCGACGCTGAAAAAGCGAAAGCTCACATCACAGCCGGCGCAAAAAAAGTTCTGATCTCGGCTCCTGCAAAGGGCGAAGACATCACGATTGTTATCGGTGTCAACGACAATTTGTACGATCCAGACAAGCACAACATCATCTCGAACGCTTCATGCACAACGAACTGCTTGGCTCCAGTAGCTAAAGTAATCGACGAAGCTTTCGGCATCGACCATGGCTTGATGACCACAATCCACAGCTACACATTGGACCAACGCTTGCTCGACACAGCTCACTCCGATATGCGTAGAGCTCGTGCTGCTGCTTGTTCGATGATTCCATCGAGCACCGGCGCTGCTAAAGCAATCGGTCTCGTATTGCCTCATTTAAAAGGCAAATTGAACGGTTTCGCAATGCGCGTTCCAACTCCAAATGTCAGCGTTGTTGACCTGGTTGTGACCGTAAAGAAAGACGTAACTGCTGAAGCTGTTAACCAGGCATTGAAAGATGCTGCTGGTAGCAAGCTCAAGAACATCCTCCAGGTCACAGATGTACCTCTGGTATCGTCAGACTTTGGTGGCAACAAGAACTCGTCAATCGTCGATTCCGAATTGACGATGATCGTCGAAAACCGCATGGTCAAAGTATTGGCCTGGTACGACAACGAGTGGGGCTACAGCAACAGACTCGTCGAACTTGCTGGCATCGTAGCCAACAAGCTGGCAGTCAAAGTCTAGTCTACGAAGATTCTGTAAAACACCTGCTTCTCCCGAGAGGCAGGTGTTTTTAACAGAGGCAGATTCAGTAGAGAAAGAACTAAATCAGCGACAAGATTCAGATCAGCGACAAAATATAGATCAGAAGCATAATTACTAGGAATCACAGTCCAGTTATCAGCCGAAGTTTTGGAGTGAGCAATGAAGAAGACAATAGCGCAAGCCGGACCATCAACATTCAATGGCAAGCGGGTTTTAGTTCGAGTAGATTTCAACGTTCCGTTGAATGAAGATTGCACTGTTGCCGACGATTCAAGAATCAAAGCTGCTATTCCAACTATCGATTTCTTGCGCAAGGCTGGCGCGAAAGTGATTCTCATGTCACATCTAGGCAGACCGAAAGGCGCTTCCGAAAAGCTGAGCCTTAAACCCGTCGCCGAAAAATTGTCAGAGCTGATGAATACCAAAGTCGCATTCGCTAAAGAATGCGTCGGCGAAGAAGCTGAGAAAGTAGTGAACGGGCTCAAGAACGGCGAAGTCTGTTTGCTCGAAAACTTGCGCTTCCACGCTGAAGAAGAGAAGAACGACAAAGAGTTCGCCAAGAAACTTGGCGCACAAGGTGACGTGTATGTGAACGATGCGTTCGGTACAGCCCACCGCGCTCACGCCAGCACTGAAGGCGTTGCCCACCTGGTTAGACCCGCTCTGGCTGGTCATTTGATGGAGAAAGAGATCCATCACCTGTCGAGCGCGCTAGATAATCCAGTCAGACCATTTGCCACTATCATCGGTGGCGCTAAAGTATCTTCCAAAATTGGTGTTTTGGAAAATCTTCTCGCCAAAGCAGACGTTCTGGTTATCGGTGGAGCAATGGCGTTCACCTTCTTGAGAGCCCAGGGCAAGCAAACCGGCAAGTCACTCGTTGAAGAAGATAAAGTCGAATACTGCAAAGAGTTGTTAGAGAAAGCAAAAGCCAAAGGCGTGACAATCGTGCTTCCTCTCGATGTTGTATGCGCCAAAGAAATTAAAGAAGGCACACCAACTGTCACTGTCGACGTAGACAACATTCCTGCCGATCAAATGGGGCTCGACGTTGGACCAAAGACCACTGAATTGATCGACAAAGAGTTATCTAAGTGCAAAACCATTTTGTGGAACGGACCGCTTGGCGTATTCGAAGTAAAAGGCTTTGAAGTGGCAACCTATCACGTTATCGATACGCTCGTTAAGCTCACCGTGAGCGGTGTCAAGACGATTGTCGGTGGTGGCGATTCAGTTGCGGCCCTGGGCGCCAAGGGTGTTGTTCCTGAAAAACTTACGCACGTCAGCACCGGCGGCGGAGCCTCTCTCGAATTTATCGAAGGGCTCGAATTGCCAGGTGTGGCTTGCTTAGACGAAGCAGCACCAGCAACGGCAGCCGTCAAATAATTTGGGTAAAGTTAGGGTAGATATGAACCCTCTCGTCGCCAAATCCATCACTGTCAGCTTCTTGCTTATTTCCCTGCTCGCATTTGCCGAGCAGGCGAAATCGCAGACAGGTGAGCGCTACGAAATGGATGGGAAGCCCGTTTCGAGAGCGTTCTACGAGGCTGGGCTTCTGGTCACTGACGCGAATAATCTGTTGCGCGCCAATCGCAATCAGGAAGCCAGTGTCAAACTAAAACAGGCTATTGCCGTTGCGCCAGACTATGCCGAGGCGCACTACAACTATGGTCTTTCCATGGCGAAGCTGGGAAATTCTTCCCTCGCTGTCGAACAATTTCACACGGCGATTAAGCTCAATCCCAATCTGGATCAGTGTTGGATTAGTCTGGGCGGCGTTTATCAATCTGCTGGGCAGATCGAAGACGCTATCCAATCTTACAAGCAGTTCCTGACGCGCTTCCCGCGCAGTGCGCAGGCATCGCAGGTTTCTAATTTGGTCAAGGGTCTTCAGAATGAATTGGGCTCGGGAAGTGCCAAACCTGATGCTCAGGGCTTCGGAGCCAGTGCTCCGGCGAAAGCGGCGGCTGATGATTACCTTGCCGATGTGACCAAACGCGGCACCTTGCGCTGGCCGTCAGATCACCACGTAATTAGAGTCTATATGCGACCGCCGGTGAATGTCACCGGATATCTACCCAGATACGACGCTATTGCGCGCCAGTCATTCACCGACTGGGCGAATGCTTCCGGGGGCGCTTTGAAGTTCCAATTTCAGTCGATTCCGACCAACGCCGACATCGAATTCTCCTGGATCAGCGATGCATCCAAGCTTGTAAACAAAGCAGAGGCGGGCGAAACACGATTGACCTGCGGCAAGTTCGGCATCGTGCATGGCACAGTTCGAATTCTCACAGTGCCGCTTATGTCTGGCATTGCGGTCACTCCTAACCGGATTCGTTTGATCTCATTACACGAAATAGGACACGTGCTAGGGTTAACAGGACACACCTCGAACCCGAATGACGCTATGTTTTACTCCGCTACGATTGGCGATGAATGGCGAAATCTCTCGCCTCGAGACATTAACACAATGACTCGTCTATATGCCCCAGCGACTGCATCGGTGAACAATGGTCCATAGTCACGGCGGCGGACACAGTCACGGACCCGGTGTCGGCCACAGTCATCATGATTTGAGAAACGAAAGCAAGAAGGGCATGCTGACAGTGCTCGGCTTGACCGGCGCATTTATGGTGATCGAGTGCATTACCGGCTTTCTGACCGGCAGTCTCGCCATGTTTGCAGATGCGGGGCACATGCTCAGCGACGTGGCGGCCTTGCTGCTCAGCCTTCTCGCCGTCTGGTTTGCCAGCAAGCCCGCCACACCTGGCAAGACTTATGGCTACTATCGCAGCGAAATTTTGGCTGGATTTTTCAATGCTCTCGCGCTTGTAGTGCTGTCTTTGGTCATTGTCTACGAGGCATATCGACGTTTCAGCGCCCCGCCAGAAGTGCAGGGAATGCCTGTATTAATTGTTGCCGCGCTCGGTTTAACCATGCAGCTGGTCTCGCTCGCAATGCTCAAGAAGAGCGCCGATGCCTCGATTAACTCCCGTGCTGCTTATTTGGAAATTCTCAGCGATTCGCTCGCCTCAGTCGGCGTCATCGTTTCGAGCCTGATCATCATCTTCACCAAGTGGTATGCCGCCGACCCAATCATCAGCGGACTCATCGGTCTAGCGATTCTGCCCCGCACGTGGCTGCTCCTGTCCGAGTGCATCAACATCTTGATGGAAGGCACTCCAGGGCGCATAGACCTGTCGAGCTTGCGCGAGGCGATAACGTCCGTGCCGGGTGTGCAGGGCGTTCACGACGTACACGTGTGGACCATCACATCAGGGCTAGACGCCATGTCTGGACACATATTGATCGATAGCAGCGCTCCTGCCGAAGAAGTTTTGACCAGCGTGACCAAAATACTTAACGACGATTTCGACCTCCACCACACAACAATTCAGGTGGAGCAACTTGTCTGCAAAGGCACCAGTGAGAGTTGTAGCGCTTAAGTCGTAATTCTCAGCGGCCCGCTTTTAATCAGGCCATGGGAAGAATACGAAGTCAGTGGGATTTCCACCAATTGTCCCCACACGCTGCTTTTCATACTATTAACCCACAAAGCAGCAGACGACTCTTCTCGGAACGCAGGTGGACTTAATGAGCATGTTTCAGGATCCTAAAGACGAAGACAAATTGTGCCAGGTATTGAAAGCCTACGTTGAAGAGTGGGGTCCAGAGAATGTAATTGTTTCAGTGCCAGAGCACTGGAGTGAGTACAGCACCAGCACTCTAGGTCGAGTCAGACTAGAGTTCGCCACTGAGAACACTGTGTCAATCCGCGTCGAATATGACTTCGTACGCTTGATCTACGACGTACAACTGCAAGCTGCATAGTCCACTGTAAAAGCATTCTGAGCGAGCACCACGCACGGTGCTCGCTTTTTGTTTTTCCGATTATACTTGGGACTGGATTATACTTATTAGATATGCGTTCCCAGCGACGATTACCAGCCACGACATTACCGGCGCAAGCAAAGGTGTACGGACCTCTTTTATTTGGAGCGTTGGTGCCTGCCTGGTTCGGTCTCATGTGGGTCGGTGCTGTCATTTCGCTGTTTACGGCGAGCAGTCCGATTTATCTTTTTCCGTACTTTCTATTTCTGACTGTGATTGCATATTTGATGATTCCGTTTTTCATTCATAACTTCGTTCAGATTTGTGTGCAGCGCCACATTCAACAACGCGATTATGAGTCAATCGATCGCGCCTACTCAAAGACTCTCATGCTCCTCAACAAACTGCGTTTGAGAAACGGCGGCGTGCGCACTTTCCTGCTGGCAGAGATTGGGCGCATGCGGTTGATGGAAGGACACTTCGATAGTGCAGAGTCATTTTTTCTCGAAGCAATAGCAAGCACTGTAAATGAACACAGAACTCCGCCAGTCAATCGAGCCATTTTGTATTTCAATCTCGCAGGTAGTCTGCGGCGACAAGGGTTGCTTCCTGAAGCCAGCGATCGTTATGAGATGGGAATGAAGTTTTTGACTAGCACAGACGCTAAAACGTTAGCGTTTTTGTCTTACGCAAATTTGGCAATCGCCGCGCTAAAAACAGAGCAAGGAGATTTAGCTGGCGCGGAACAGTGCTTAATTAAGGCGAAAGAGCTGATGGATAGAACCGACTTACAAAAGGCTTTTCCATCAGTCAGAAAAATTCAAGCGGAATTGTCATGTTTAAGTGCACTCACTTTGGTGTTGCTGCGCAAGGGAGATCAACCAGCGGCAGAGATAATTGGCAGAAAGTTTCTCAGTCTCGCGAACTTGCATCTAGGCGAAATCACTTCGCTCGAGTTGAAGACGCTCAATCAGATAGCGGCAGAGTATCTCGCTCTTGGACAGAACGAACTAGCGGAGAAATTTCTAGAAGTCACTTACGCTGTCGCCAGAGACTTTCCCTTTCATCCAGATTCGCCGATGGCGCTCGATTCTTTCGAGAAACTTTTGCTGATTACCGGTCGCAAAGCTGAAGTAGACGACATGCGACATTGGCTACGACCAGTGCATGATGGTTCTATTGACTTGCTTGAAAGAAAGCATGCGGAATCGTTCGACACTAAGCCGCCCGAGAGTCCGATAGATCCGGCTGAGACAAAGCCTTCTGACACTTCGATAGATTAGCTTGACACAAGCCTATCGGATTCAATAGACTGCTTAAAAGACGCATTTTGGGGTGTCGCCAAGTGGTAAGGCAGCTGGTTCTGATCCAGCCATTCCGAGGTTCAAATCCTTGCACCCCAGTTTTTTCATTCTATAGCTAACTCTCGTTGTTTCCGTCGTGCTTTTACCTCAGGATGATCGTCCTCCCAGGTCTTTTTCCATTTGAATGAACGCAGCTTCCTCCTCAGCCGAAGTGAAGATACTGTTTTCGTTTTCGCTGAACCAAGCCATTCCTACGATCTCAGGGTGCGTTTTTAAATACTGTGTCAGTTCTCTGATGTACTTTGCGTCGGTGGCTGCTCCGAGTGTTGAACTAACACCAGCTTCACCGATAAAGAATGGCTTGCCTTGTTCGTTTGCGAAGTCGACGCCTGATTGAAAGACTTGTTCCGGTGATTGGTAGCCGGCACCCGCTAAGCCACAATAACCATCAGAGCCGATGTAGTCTACATAGTCATTACCGGGATAATAGTCACGGGCAGGTTTTGCCCAAGACGGAGTAGGGACATCGTAGGCACCGGCATTAGGTGTGAAGACCCATTTGATGTTCGTTACTCCTTGTTTTTCCATAAAATCGTGCATATATTTCCACGAAGCTTTGAACTCTTCAGCCGTACCAAATTGTTGATTTTTACTGCCGTCCATTTCCCAATTAGGACGCAGAAGAACTTCACCATTAGCGGCTTTCAGATCATCTGCGACGAGCTTCAGATATTCATCGGCTTTGCCTGAAAGTACATCTTTGTAATCGATGGTGCGTAGTGACAGCATAGGAGTAGTTCCGTAAGCAATGTCTTTTTGCATCGTTGCAAGGTCTGGAACTTTGCCCAGATTCTCATTCGCATAAATATCGTGAACGTCGCTGTGAATACTGGTTCTCGCGTCGAAATTCACGAGTGCTTGATGGTAATCTCTGGTACCCATGTCTCCAGGAATGACAGTGGTGCCAAGCATAAAATTGCCGTCGTATGGTGGCTGCGTTGTGCCACCACCAGGAGCAGTGGTGCCACCACCTGGTGAATCATCTCCAGGCGGATTCTGATGCCCGTGACCGTTACCAGTACCATTGTCGGCTGCATATTGAGCATGTAACTCTTGCTCAACTTCTTTCTCGCGCCTCAAGAGCGAAGCTTTTTGTTCGGCGGTAATTTCGCCACCATTCTCTCGAGCAAATCGCTCTTCATCATTTTTGATTGCTAGGATGTCCTTGCGAATATCCGCGTAGTGTCCATTCAGATGACCCGCAGCACTGCGCATTTCTTGACGCAGATCCTCCGCGCCATCTAACACTTCCGCGCGCCATGGATGAAGCTTGTCGAACTCTTCTGACTGGTGGCTGTACGGATTCGCGGAGAGGTCTATATACTGAAGATCATCGTCATTTTTTTCTGTTCCGGCTGACCACGAAAGGATTGCTTTTCCGTTTGGTCCAATATCATGAATGTTGAAATAGAGATCAGGATTGGATGCGCGGTCGTTGCTGCGATCGTTGAATTTGTCTGACAATTGTTCGAAGTGCGCCATCGCGATTTCTCCTCTGGAACAGGAGCGCTGGAATTGGGACTGAGACTGGTAACGGCGATTCAGCCGAAAGAAATTCGGACGCGAATTGTTCAGTGCAGTGCGGGCAAGTTCTATACTAGCTCTGAATTATTTCAAACTCGTGAAATAGAGAGGTTGGGCATCTGGTCGAACTCTTACAAAAATGTGCTTAAAATGATGCATAGACGCGCATGCATCAAATTAAGCACAACTTTGTAAGGCCGGACAAGAAGTGATCTCAGATGTGACTAACTAAAATTGAAGTTCCAGATCACCAATCCATCAATTAGGAAGAACGAGCCAATCATTATTTAGAGCCACTATTCCGCCGACTATTTGCTGAAGATCTTCGCTCACCTTAGAATTCTTGCGCAGCTCCGGCAACATTTTTTCAGCATACTCTTCGTGCGCTTCCATACTTTTCCAAAGTGTCGTCACCATGTAGCGAGACGGCTCATGCTCGACTTTGCTGAACACTCCGGCGAGCATCCCTTCAGCTTTGCACATGCTAGGAATCCAAATTTCTTGCTGCATCTCGACAAAATGCGCTTCGCGTTCCGGCTTGACGAAACAGTCTGCGATGCGCAGCGCGCATGCTTCTTGCAGACTGGCGGCCATTGATTCGCGGCAGCCCGGCATGTCGTAGGTCGGCGTGAGAAGTGAGACATCTATCGACTCGTAAGTGTTCATTTGATCGTTGTGCCGCACAATTTTGTCGTGCTGCTGTCTCATGAATTGTTTGTAGTGATTCTCGTCTTGCCACATCGCCACAATGCAGGCTTCTTCGTTCGACTTGAGATTCCATCCACCAAACTGGCCGAGGAAACCAGGAACCTTTGATAACTGCCGCCATTTGCTCTGAGATGCCGAGAAGGGCACTTCCAGCTGTTCTGAAACGCGGCACATGATCCACTTGAGAAGCATAGCGTAACCACCAAAGCCACTGGCAAAGACGGCCATAGTATATCGCTCTTGTATCGAATCCTACGCTCTTTCTATTTGATTTTAGGACTACTAAGAATTGACGAAATTGAGGTCGGTGAATTTGTTGTAGAAGTCATCAAGGCTGATAGTAAATGTTCCCTCCTGTCCATTCCCGCCCCACGGGTTTCGCATAGTCACTGTGTGGGTTTCGGGGTTGTAGTCGGTGACGGCGTAAACGTGGTCTGAAACTAAGCTGCCCGGGTCGTTCGTCGTGCCGAGGTGATTGAGCCAGTCTCCGTCTTGTGTGCTCGCTACAATCAATTGGTGATTGTTTAACGCCTTCTCGATGTCCTGTTCCACGTGCTCCTTTGTGGTTCTGCCGATACCAATAAATCCTGAAAGATCATCATCTGTTGTGTGAGTGCCGGGAGGACTTAGTAATTTGATACCGGTATTTGGATCATCCCCATCGTCGCTATTCTCTCTGCCTGTGTACTTTCTGTGCGCCTTCTCCAGGACGTTGACCCACATGCCGTTAGTCTGGTCGTCGTGAGCATATGCTCCGAGTTCATGGTCTGTCGGCGCGTCGACTGTGACAGGATGACCAGGGTCTGCTGGGAATGTGACTGTGTAGGTACCGTTGCCGTTATCTTGAATCATGTCCTTCACTGCCTGCGGGTTTGCATCAGCCATCGATGCCACTGCCGCTAGGAAGTAGCAATCGCCCAAACTTCCTTGATGCACCGCTTCTGGTGTTATCGCCGCGAGTGGATTGTCTGAATGTTCACCCCAGAGATTGTGACCAGTGTTTGGATGTGAGGTTACATCGTTGGTAGATGTGAGGATGGGACCGCCATCGTAGCTGCTTATCGTTCCGTCGCCAAAGACTTGAACGATTTGCGGAGAATCTTTGATATCCAAAGGATTGTCTTTGTCGAACGTCTTCCAGTGCCCGTCCTTGTCTCGTCCTGTAAATTTGTTTCCTTCGATCATGGCGACTAGTTCGTTTTTGTCGTTATAACCGAACTGGCGTTTCTTTCCATCTGCGTAATCGATTTCAGTCACCATGCCATCTTTGCGATCAGACTTGACGATCGATCCATCGGATTTTCGCAATTCCCAGGTACCGTCTGGTTTGGAGATTTTGTAATTTCCCTGGTCATCTACTTCGGGATTTGCATCATTAGTCTTGCCTGTCGACTTGTCGTCTTTTCCGTATTCATGCCACTTTCCGTCAGACTCTTTCTTCCATTTATTGCCGTCGGTTTCAGTAATTGTTGTGATATTGCCGTCGGCATCTCTCTGGAAATCGCGCTGCTTTCCGTCCTGGTAAGCAATGTGAGTGACTCGGTCTTGACCGTCTAAGTTTAATGAGGAACCGTTGGTAAGATATTTGTTTCGGTTTCCACCATCATTTCCGATCGTCAAGTCGCCGTTGGCGTTGACACTCACTTTTTGATCGGTCATCGCGCCATCAGGCAACTGCCATTGGTCGCCGTTTGCCTTCCATGTTTTGCCGTTTGTGTCAGTGAAGCTGGTAAGTTGATCGCCTGAGTAAGTGAACGATCGCTTGGCACCGCCAGGATAGTTCACTTCAGTCACTCGTCCGTCACTGTTGTACTTTACGGTCGATCCGTCGCCGCGTTTTGATTCGGCTGTGCCGTCAGCATGGCCGCTATATACGGTGCCATCGCCAGATGCGACGCTGAAAGATCCGTCTGCGAAGACTCGCGGAGAGTAGCCGGCGCTATCCAGCTCTTTCCCTGATGAATCGATGTGTCTCCAAGTATCTTTGTCTTTCGTCCACGAGCTACCGTCGGGATTTTTTATCTCCGTCAGTTTGCCTTTGTCGTCGCGTTCGAATGTTCTTGTGCCACCATCGGGATACGTTCTTGCGATCAGTAGTCCGTTTGTGTCAGTCTTGGTTGAATTTCCGTCGGGTTTCTGTACTTCACTGGAACCATCCAGATTGCGCACGTTGACGGTGCCGTCTGGGCTCTTAAACGAATACTGCCCGTCGCTCGTGACAGTTGGCACTGCGTCGTTTGTTTGACCGGTGGCTTTATCATCTTTGTATTGATGCCATTTTCCGTCACCCTCATGTTTCCATGTCGAGTTGTCGGTTTCACCAATTTCGGTTATTTCGCCAGCGTCATTGCGCTTGAAGGTTCGAGACGTTCCGTTGCCGTAATTTACGGCAGTAACTTCACCTCTGGGGTTTGCCGAAATTGATGTGCCATCAGTGTTGTAAGTTGTGGTGCCATCGACATGTACTTTGAATTTCCCGACCGATATTTGATCATAGTTGAAGCTAACCTTGCCATCTTGAGAGACGGAAATGTCGTTGGCGAGGCTGCCTTTGTCTTTCTGGTCTTTTCCATATAAGTGGAATTTGTCATCATCACCTTTGCGCCAGATGCTGCCATCTTTTTCAGTAGCTTCTTTGACTGTGCCATCATCGTTGTAAGTAAAGGCTTTTTTCGAACCGTCTTTGTACGAAATGTCCGTAACTTGTCCGGCGCTGTTCGTGTGCAGGGTTGAGCCGTCAGCATTCTTTATCTCCGAGTCGTGTTTTGCGGCGCCTCCAACGGCACCACCGAGCCCGCCAGCCGCTTCTCCGACTGAGGCTCCTCCGTCATGACCGGGTTTTCCTTGATCACCTTTGCCGTCATCTCCTATCGTGCACGAAGGCAGCAAACCATTCTGGACTAGCTCTTTTGTCTTATCCGCAGTCTCCTTTGCTTTCTGATCAACGGTTTGTTTGCGAGTGTCATCAATTTCCTGATGCACGTGGTCGTTGCGATATGCATCATCGACGCGATTATCTTTCTTTGTATTGTCGTTAACGTCTGTGGGAGGCATGACAGTTCGCAGAACTTTCGTTCTGTGCTCCAGATGTTAGTAAAATCAAGGCACCGCCTGTGGTGGTGGCTGTTTAGGTCTTTTCTTTGTTGTGTTCCATTAACGAAAATGCGGTGAGAGCCAGTCCAGCTGCCGTGATGCCCCATGACATTTTTGATGCGAATGGAACTTTTAACAGAAATCTGCTGGCGATACCGCCGACGGTTAAGGCTTCTCCTAGAAGGGACTCGGGTTTCGTTAGGGTGTCGAGGACGCTGGGGGATTGATCGTGTGAGCGATGTTCGGTGGGGGTCCAAACTTCACTTCTTGCGCCAGCAAACGGATCTACTGGCTGAGGATCGTCAGCCGCACGCCACAAAGGCGCGTCAGACTTAGAGGACATAGATTGCCTCCAGGGATGTAAAGTGTTGAGTGGGCATTGTGATTATGCACAGATCAGGGCTTAGAGGCAAGTGTGAAGTTAGACGACGGACATTAATTGTGTCCGTAAAGAATCAAGCGTTCAGTGGGTATAAGGCCGTGACTGATAGAGAATTGCTGTACCCTTGTATCAACAGCGCCGAAAAAGAAGGACAATTCATGACAGAGAGTTTTATCGATAAGGCTAAGGCTGATTTGAAAGTCATTGGCAGAACCGCCAATTTTGCTACGCATTTCACTAAGTACAAACTCGAGATTCAGCAGAAGAAACAGGCTAAAGAGCGCCTTCTGAAGCAGATCGGACAGAGTGTTTTCGATTTGTACAAAGAGCATTCGACGTTCAAGGGCGAAGAAGTGCTTGAAGCATGCGAAGAAGATTTCGCTGCTTACAAGCAACTCGAAGACGACATCGTTGCAATCGAGGAGCTTATCGTGCAAGCGAAAGCGAACTTGAAGGGTGGCGGCGCCGAAGTCGTCGACGACGATGATGATGACGACGATGTTGAAGATGAACCTAAATCGAAGAAGTCGAAGTCTAAATCGAAAGACGACTGATTCAGCCATCGACCGTTTCGACAGACACACTCCCTTCATACAGTTGAATAACCAATTCGTTGGTTATTCAATTTCGATATCGAACACATCACCGGGCAGTTCTGAGTCCCATTCAATTTCAATGTCGAGATTAAGGCGATTTTGCATTAGTGAAAGAGCGAGGTCTAGAATGTTGCTTTCCTGCACGGATAGCCAGCCTCGGCGACGCATTTCTTGCGCTTGTCGCAACACTTTGACGCTCGAACTGTCTACTGGTTGATGCGTTATTTTCACGAGCTCCATCGACCAGGGCCATGCATTGCCGTTTCCATCTGATTCCCAAACTTGTATTAGTCCACCGCGCGTTACTGCTATTACGGAGCCTCCGTCGGTGATTTTGAGTTCTACTAGAAAGTCTCTTGCCAGTCCAAATAGAGTTCCTAAATTGCGTCCGTCGGGTAAGTGCCAGAGCATTGCGACTCTTCCGTGACTCATTGATGCAGCCATAATCTCGCCATCGCTGCTGATGGCGACACGCAAGGCTGGATCCGAGCATGCAGCTATCGCGACGGAGGTCTTTTGATCTGGCATATAGCAAGACAGCATTTGAGTGCAGCGTGCAATTATCCTGTCACCCTGACGTGAAAGCGCGAATGGTGCGTCTGCGTCAAGTTTTGCGTGCAGAAAGATATTGGTGTCTCGACAATAGAAGACATTGAGCATAACACCCCGTTCGGCTACCAGTACGGAGGCATCATCATTCAACGCAAGTGCACGAGCTTTATTTTCTCCAATCGCCCAACGCCCGTATTTGCACCAATCATGCAGCTTTGCGGTTTCCTGAATTTGATAAGCAGATGCAACAAATTCGAGTTCTTCGTCGTACCCGACATTCTTAAATTCTCTAATTGTTTTGCCATGCTCGACATCCCAGACCGTGATTTGATTAAACGCTGAGTAGAGAGCCAGATGGGCGCCACTGCCACTGAAGGAAAGTCGCGGAACTTGCATGCCGAGGTTGACGTTCGTAAACGGCATCCATCGATCCAGCGTGAGTTCGTCATCCTCAAATTTGTACAGATGAATTTCTGGTTGCTTGGTTTTCGGTTCAAACAAAAGCGTGGCTAAGTGGTCACCATAAGGGCTCACGTCAAAAGCCAATAGTGCTAGCTGTCTCCCGTTGATCAGGTCAACTCTGATGCGGGCAACTGGACTGAGGTCAGCAACTCTCCACACCTCGAAAGACGTACATTTGTTGTCTAGGACAAATACAAATTCACCATCTGCGGTGACACGCGCGGATGCTATCCGGCCTTCAGAGATGCCTGCGGTAAATTTTGCATTGGCATCCAATTTTTTTCGTTCCAATCCACCAGTTCTAGACGTATGCGGATTGCCACCCAGCACACTTCCAGTCTGAGGGTTACGCGTTTTTGGACCGGGTAGGTCGTAATCATTGCAAGCCGAAGCAAATTCATTCAGCCTGTTGAAAAAATCAATCTGTGCTTCATCTGGTTTCCACGATTTCAATTTCAGAAACTTTAAGATGCGGATAGTCCAAATTGGTGGCGCTTTCTGTGCCAGGTTCCAGAGTTCCTGCCATTCTTCGCGTTGAACTAGTGTTTCAACTGAATGCACCCAGCGCTGGTCAGTTCGCGCATCGATAATTCCGATATCTTGATCGGCTGACGCCTTTGGATCTTTGATCCATTCAAAGTCTTGCCCGTAAACTTTGCTCATGTCAATTTGACCACGGGATAGTCGCGCAACAATATATTGCTGTTTTTAACATCGATTGCGGTGATCAGTAAGCGCCGATTTTCATCGATGGAAAACTCAACGTTGAAGCGCGGCTCTCCCTTGCTTCCGGGCGGTTCTGCGCGTAAAAATGTTGGATTTCCTTCGTTGATCCAGAAGAAGTTCTTTCTCGAAAATTCTTTATCCGTGATTGTTTGAATTCTTGCAGCGCCAGAGTCATCAAAATACACTTCCACCCGTTGCTCGCCGCTGATGCCTGTGCTGCCGCCTATCTCGAATATTGGTATTCCTAATTTTGTCTGACCATCAAACGATGCTTTAATCAGCAAATTCGCGATCTTTCCTTTGGTGGGATATTTAGTACCGCGCCTCACTATGCTCCGATACTCGTATCCTTCAGTCTTCGGATTGACGTATCTGATCGCATAGTCGTGCTGAATGTAATCTTGAAATGCGACTCCCGCTACGAATGCTGAGGCGCCTCGTGCCACCGCATCTAGTGGTCTGCTCAGCCTGACACGCTCGTTGCCGAATATTCGCTTCAAGTTCTTTTGTACTGATGGAATGAGGCTGGAACCGCCAACCATCAAGACTGAATCGATGTTGTCTTCCATCAATCCGTTGTTTTCTGCGTCCTTCAATGCTCGTCGAATCGCTCTATCTATTTGCGCAAAAGCGTTGTTAGAATCAAGCAAATCTTCGAATTCGATTTGTGTAAATTCGGTCGAAATCATTGCGCCGGTCATTGGATTCAACACGTCAAGACTGGCTCTAGAATTGAATGACAGCGCTTCTTTGACTCGTTCACATTCGCTGAGCAACAGGCGTCCGATCGCTTTGATGTCATCGTCTGATTCTTTCAACTGATTGCGGCGTAAGACTTCGTTGAACAACCAACCGTCTATTGTCGTGCCACCAATATCGACACCAGACTTTCCCATGACATTACAAAACTGTCCATCTGCCGCGCCCGAACTATCGACGCGAACAATGGCGATATCTAGCGTCCCGCCGCCGAAATCAAAGACCAGATAAGTGTCTCCAAGGTTTAGCCTGGTTCCATAGCCCAATCCTGCAGCCGAAGGTTCATCTAACACTCTGAACCGATAGAGTTCAGTTTTATGCACAATTTTTGCAAGCCAATTCGAATAATCTTCGAATGATTCAACTGGTACTGTCAGTGCAATTTCTTCGTCTTGCGCGGCCAGATACTTTGATGATGCTCGCAGAATTTCACTGAGAAAGCGCTCGCCGGCTTCGTAGAAAGTCACTTGTTTGCCGTCGATCTGACGGTCCATATACGTTCGCCGACAGATGTAGCGTTTCATCCATTGAAAAGTGCGGGGTGAGTGCAACAGATTTCTTCGCAGCACTTGTTCGCCGAGTAAGCACCCACCATCCTCCAAATAATGAATTAGCGAGGGTATGGTGTAGATGCTTCCATCTTTCGACTCCTGCGTGCGACTATAATCTGCCAATTGCAGAGTTTGGCTGTCGCGCTTGGAGGTGTCCCACAAGCTAATGACTGTGTTCGAGGTTCCGAAATCAATTCCCAGTCGACCAGCCATCGCACTCACTAAGGTTTGGGTAATCTGGATACCGCGGCTCGTCTCAGGATTTTTCCTTCGAAACCAATTCCGTACATTCTAATCAGCACTTCTTCGCCTACATCGATTGTATCGTCGATAGTTAGCGCCTCATGCTTGTTTGGGTCGAAAACCGTTGTGCTGCCGATGTCTTCAGATATTTCCAGACCGAAATTTTTGAGGGTTGAGACGAGTCTATTGACGGTCGCATTGACGTCTTTAGTCTGCAGAGGTTTCCCCTGCACGTGCTGAATATGATTCTGTGTGAGCAGTTGAGTGAGCGGTCCTGAGAGCTCTTGAAACATGCCTCTTACCTTTTCGCGAATTTCAATGTCTCTTAAATCCACACCCTGCTGATTATGCAAGTTCAAATCATGCTGCGCAGCCGTTAGTTGGGATCTAGTTTCTTCCAAATCTAACTTTGCGAACTGCAGTTCCTTTTCCAGTTCCGCTATTCGAAGCAAAGCCTCTTTCAGGTCATTGCTTGTATCGACCTCTAAGTCTGATTGTTCGATATCCATTGATTTTCCGTCCGAACTCCTTTTGTTGTAGCCATACCCAAAAAATTCCCGGATGGTTCCTGAGATATTCCCACGCCCTCCTCTAACATTCATTCCAGCATCCGATTTGTCTTACTACTTCCAGCGACATCTGCAAGCAGCTTCCCATGCGGCTCAACTTTTGTTGCGTTACGAAAAATGAGGTCCAAGATGGTTTCTGACAATCCGGCAATCAAACCAACCGATGAAACTACGAATCACCAGAGTGATAGCACGCATCAAAGTTCGAGTATGAGCATGCTTAACGTAGTTAAACCTGGTGACTTTGCAAACCTGCCGAAATCTTCAGATACATGGAGTCAGTTTTTGCCCCATGACCTCCAAATTGTCGATTCAACTTCGTCCAAGCCAGCAGATGCAACTAAACCGGCAGACGAAGCCAAACCAGGTGATGCCACCAAACCTGCAGACCAATTGCCTGCGGGAGAGGAGCGTCACGGAAATACGACAGTCAAGAAAGATGACCAGGGAAGCATCAAGGAATACAGTAACGGAGATTACACACTTGCAAAACACGATGACGGCAAGTGGTATTACCATCAAAACGGTGATGGACACGACTTTGTTGAAGTCAAAGGTGATTCCATCAAAATGGATGAGCAGGGGAAAGTCACCTATGGCGAAAGCGGATTGTTCGGTAAAGACAATCAAACTTTAGGTGATGGCAGCACTGGATTTTTATCTTCTATTACAAGCGCAGCTTCGCACGTCGAAGATGCGGTGGTGAACCATCCGCTCGATACATTCAATTCAGTCGCGTTCATGCCTCTTGCCGCGGTGGATGCGATAGCCGGCACACATACGATCCAGGCGATCGGAGAAATCGAAAAAGGCGCGGTGGATGAGGTTGTGAATCATCCCGGTGAAATTCTAAAAGACGTGGCAATCGGCGCTGCGATCGGAGCGTTAACTGTAGCCACCGGTGGTGGTGCCCTGGTGGCACTGGGCATAGGTGCGGCTGCGTTGACAGCAACTGAATTGATCAAAAACAAAGGTGACTTGGGCGGCGTTGTTGATGATGCAAAAGCTTTAGGAAACACGGTTGTCGACTGGGGGCAAGATTTTGCTACGGTTGCAGGTTCTGGACCACACACGCAGGAAGAACTTGCCGCTGCTCAGCAGGGCTTACATGAAGCAGGGGCATTCGGTGCCCACGTTGTCGCCGGCGCTGCCGGTGGTGCGGCTGGCGGAGTCGCGGCCGAGGCTGTGGGTCTATCAAACGCTGTACCTAATGTTGCTCGAGCTGCTGTTTCCAGATTTGGAAGAACTCCGAGCGAAACTGTTGATAATGCCATTCCAAAAGGCGCGCCAGCTTTGAGAAGCGACGGCACTGAATATCCGGCTCCTGCTGGCAGAGACTTTGAGCCTGGTGTCCTGGAAGCAAAAACTGCGAATCTCAAGAAAGATCTCGGAATTTCAAGATTTACCAGTCAGGCTGAGCAACGAGAGAAGTTGCTCGCTGATTTGGAGAACAACGGACCTGGTATCCAGATAAGTCGTGATGGAGACAATGTACGCATTCTCAATGGCAATACTCGTTATGCGCTAGCCAAGGAACTAGGTATTCCTGATTCCGAAATTCCTGTACGGGGTGGACCAGATTTTACGGTTAAACAATATCTTCGGCCAGGAAATGGTGAACCTGTAACCGAGCCAATTACTTTGCCGCGGGGCGTTGATGAACCTGTAGCCGAGCCAATTACTTTGCCGCGGGGCGTTGATGAACCTGTAACCGAGCCAATCACTTTGCCGCGGGGCGCTGATGAACCGGTAACCGAGCCAATTACTTTGCCGCGGGATGCTGGTGAACCTGTTACCGAGCCGATCGCTTTGCCTCGGGACGCTGGTGAACCACCATCGTTAGCAACTCCTAGAGAACCTTTAGAGAATCAAGGCGCATTCACTTTGCCGAATGGCGAATCGATCAATCCCAACACGATCGATATCATGAGAGGCTCTGGCTTGACACAAGATTCCTATCTCTATCGAACTATGGCTCCTGAATATTTGGACGTGGAAAACGGCTTGGTCGCTGCAAATCCTAATTCTTGTTGTCTAATTCGCAATACAGATTTGCCACCACGATTGGAGGTTACACTCGACGACGGTCGTGTCGTCAAGTTACCGCAGATCACCAACGCGACTCAGGTCAAGCCCGGGCTCAATGTTGCGTCAGGCAATCCATCAGGTGCTTACGGAGCCGACGGACAAGTCTTAGTGGGAATTCGCCTCGGCGACGCGCTTGCTAAGGGCGGACAACTCTACAGAGATGAGAGCGCTGGAATACCTGGTGCGTATTACCTTACGTTTGACGGTTCCGTGCCATTCTATTTTGTTCCGCCATGGTAAGTGAGGAGGTCTGAGACCAGTGTAAGCAGCAAATTCGCATTGCACGGACCATACCCAAATTTTTTACAGATATGTCCGGATTTGTTTTCCACTGCGTAGTTATTATCTAAACGTTCAAACAAATTCGTCAGCACAATTACCAAACAAAATGATTGACCTTCATTGCAAGCACGTTTTGCGATAAAGCTCTCTCTGTGCTGCGTAGATTCAGTGAACATCGAGATCCAGCAAGTGATGGGAGATTTGAAAGTGGCACCGAAATACGATACACCAGAAGCGCAAGCCGCAGCAAAAACAGGTACCACTGAAGCGGGGGTCAAGTACCTTGAACAGCAAGGTCGCACCTCGCAAGATATTCAAGCCTACATTCGAGACCTTCACGAAAACAATCCTAAAGCTTATCGTGAAACTATCGATTCCATTTATCGACAGGTACGCTCAGATGCAAGTGACCCAGCTAAGGCCACGTTAAATGGTCTGCTTCCTAAAATTGATTTGACAGATAATTCTGTTGATCCACAAGGTGCACTAAACGACCGGGCCAATTTCTCTGGTGATAGTACCGTTTCGGGCGTGCAAACGGATGCCTCCGGACATGCAATAAACTATGGCGGAACAGCAGCTGACGGTCGAAGCGGCATGTTCATGAATGATAAAGGTCAAACAACGGCATTCAGTGTTGGTGACCAGGGCGGCGTACAAGTAACCAGCACAGGTCAAGACGGTGCGGTGACCACTTTCAATCACACAGATGTAGATCCAAAATCAGTTAAACTCGATCCGAACACAGGCGAGTTAACTATGAATCGCACCGGTCTCGGTGACGGACAAACTGGCACTGTGACTGTTCATCCAGGTGGTGCAGAAACAACAGCCATTACTAACAAAGATCAAACAGTTACCACTATCGATCGCACTCAAGCTGGAGGAGACATTACTGGATTCCACTCTAATGCGCCTGGTCAAAAAAACATTCACTTCGAGAATGGCAAATGGTCAGGGCTTCCTGGAGTAGCCGACGGCACTCAACCGGCCAACGTGCGAGTTGAAGCAAACGGAAAAGTCGCCTACGATTTACCCAACGAAAATTCGATGGCAGTATCACCGGAAGGTGCGATAACAACAACATATAAGGGCGGGAAGGTTAGCATCGAGCAAGGACCTGATGGTCACTTGCAATCCATGACCGTCAACGGCAACAAACTTGATATTCAAGCGACAGACGGAAAGGTTGATATGAAAGATGGCTACATCGCAATCAAAGATTCCGAAGGTCACGAGCAGCGTTACATAAATCCGACAACTGGTCAGATGCTTGAGTTACATCCTGACGGTGGTTGGTACACTCACAATTCTGCTGGTCAATTCGAGCAAGTCGGCGATGATCTCGAAGGCGTAGATGTGACCACGGATCAGTTGAAACAATTCATCGGAACTGTGTAGCGCAGTTAGTGCCTTATCGCCAATACCGCAATCATAAGTACCAACAGAAGAATTAGCGCAATGCCGCCAATCATTTGCGGTGACATCTCACCTTCTGGAGTGGATTCAGTTGTTCTTGGAGTGAAGTTGCCGCGAGCCGGTGCTGGTGTCGAACCGGGTGTATCGACAACGTGATAACATGCTTCGCATACATACTTGCCACCAACATCCATTAATTTGCTGGAGCATTTGGGGCAAGCTGTTGGCGGTGTGAAAACTGCTGCAGCAGCGGGTTGAGCAAATGGAAGTGCAGGCTTTGTTGCGGGTGCAAAACCTGGAGCATCGACGACGTGATAGCACTGTTCGCAAACCATCTTGCCACTGATATCCATCAAGGTACCCGAGCACTTAGGACAGACCTGCCCGCCAGTCGATGTGGATAGTGACATCGCCGGTGATGCTGCTGCCGATACAAGTGGTGCGACCGCCGCGGGACGATTGCTCGGAAGAGGCGCTTGCGGAGCGGGTGGAGCGTCTGGCCCATCGACTGTGTGGAAACATTTCTCGCATACGGATTTGCCACCTATAGTGACTAAATTACCCGAACACTTTGGGCAAACTGGTGCGGCTGCTGCGCTAGGCGTCGGTATCGAGGGTGGTGCTTGTGTTAGAGCTGGTGTGGGCGGCGCATGACTGGGTCCAGGACTCTGTGCGGCTGGTGCGACGGGTGCTGCGGATGGTTGAGCGCCCGGTCTCGCCGCTGCAGCTTCAGCTGGATCGACTGAGTGAAAGCACTTTTCACAGACGAACTTTCCACTCATATTAATCAGATTGCCTGAGCATTTTGGGCAAACTGTCGGCGCTCCTGCTGCCGCCGGAGCTGGTCCAGGCGCTGGTCCCGGAGCTGATAACTGCATGGCAGGTCGCGGCGCTTGAGGCGGCGCTGCTGGGCGCTGCGGAGTCGGCATCTCGGCAGACGGGCGCATCGGAGCTGCTCCCATGGTGCTGCCTTTGTCGAAAACCCAATAACATTGTCCGCAAACGTATTTGCTTCCGACGTCATCGGAATCTGCACCACATTTAGGACAAGGAACGCTCATCATAGGTTTTTATAACCGGCTAGTGCTGAGTTTCGAAGGGGACCGCCAAACTTCCATTAGATTAGCAGATTATGCTTTTGGTGTTTCCAGAAGCTGAAACCCCGCCCTGGTCATGATATCTTATCTTTTGACTCCCCCTTTTACCCACTCACTTATGACGTCACATAAAATCGACGGAAAATGGCGGGGACACTACACTTACTCGTCCAGCCCCGATTCAGGCAGTTCATTCGATGCACGTTTCGAAGACCGCAAAGGCGCGTTGTCTGGCGATATCGTAGATGACGAGTGGCTTGGCCCTGCCCTGATCGTGGGAAGCTTCTCTTTTCCAGATGTTTCTTTTACCAAGCAGTATACGAAGTTGAAAGCATCGACCATCGACTACAAGGGAACAATGAGTGGCGACGGCAAAACCATGAGCGGAACCTGGGTCATTTTCGATTCGAGATATCCACTGCGCGGCACCTGGCACGCGTACCGCGCAGACCAGCAGGCTGAAAAGCGGCAAGCCAAAACGAGTGCGGTGAAAGAGAAGCCTGAAGAAGTCTTTTAGGCTTTAGGCGACTTCTGCGATCTTGGCGACGATGCTTCGTGCTTCTGATATAGAGCTGTTCCAGGTCAATTCTTTACGCGCTTCTTTCACCGACGTGCCAGTTCGCAGGCAATAGTGGAAGACCATGATGGCTTGATCCATATTTGCCACTCCGGTGCGGACAAGATTGAGTGAATGCACAGCAACTTTCAATGCCTTCAGATCGATGGCATTGTTGGCCAGTAGCGCCGTTGCAGGATCATCAACGAGGCTCGGAAAATTCTCGAGCGCAGTGCGCAAATCTTTGTCTGAAATTTTGCGGGAGCGTTTCAGGAAGTCCACAATGTTTTTCTTGAACTCACCGAGTTCTTGCAAGACCTTTTCTACAGATACTTGATGAGAATGTGCTTGACGCAGCAACTCTTGTGCCTGACTGGAATTCAGCCGCTCACTCAGCACCATGCTTTGCAAACGGAGGGCTGCTTTAAGCACCAGGGGCGGAACCAAATTTCGCTCTGCCAAGATTTCGCCGATCGGTTTGTTCGATTCGATTCCGATTTCGGCCGCATTGAGCACTTCAGTTTCGCTCAAAATTCCTGCTTCGCACAGCAATTCTCCAATCTTCGGCATGACTGCTGGAATCTCTACATCGCAGTGTGTAAGCGCTTCTAGCACAGTAATGTGCGAAGCGAAAATGTGTTTGAAGGCACGAATGGCGATTGAGCGAGAGATGCATTTTCCTCTCACCAGAACCAACAATTCTAGTGCAGCTTTCAATTCTTTAGTCGTCAAAGTTTCTGTGAGAATTAGCAATCTGCCAAGCTGCAGATTATTCTGCTGGCACTGCTCAGTTAGGCTATCCAGCTCATCTTCCGAGAGCACTTTGGCATCGATTAATAGCTCGGCGAGTTTTCTGCGCGGGACATCTTCTACTTTATGAACGATGCTGAAAAATGGAAGGCACTCAGAAATCGCTTTTATCACAACCGGCACGGCCATTTCCTTTGTGATTTCGCCTTGCTTGACCATCTGCGATGCTTGCAAAAGCGAGGTCAAATCACCTTCTCCGAGGTGACCGCTCATGACGAGCGCGCGACCAAAAGGAATATTCATCTTATTGGCCATGATGTGGGCTTGAACCAAAACTTCGCCGCTAATCAATCCCGATGAGCTGATCAGTTCGGAAGCAATAGAGCTAATTGTCATGTCAGGTCGCATGGTAGAGCGACTCCTAGAGGCTGGCACGAGGGCTTTATTCTCGTTGCGTTTGTGAGATGCCACGGCGATCTGAGCCTGCATCAAAGCAGACCAATCAGAGATCGGGGGACTGGATGCGCGATACCGATGGCGGTGCATCGCAAATGCATCTAGTAATTTAGGTGAAACCTCTCGACGGTCGGTACTTCCGTTCGATGTCTATAATATGAAACCGACCTCACCTTTCGTCAATACGGGAAAATACGTAGTTCCACTTATTGGGTCGAATTGGACCAGCTGGACAGGGGACCGTGATGACCATAATGTGGGTATGAAACGCTTCAACAGCTACCCTGAGCAGGCTTATGCTTCTGGCCGGGCTTTTGCTCCACCGGACAATCAACGATTCAAGACATCGTCCTGGATGTTTGAAATCCACGCTGCTCGACTGTCACCATGGATGTAGCGATAACTAATGACGATATCGTCCATGTAGCGAATCTCGACAGATTCACAGCCGTTGCCACAACTGCTGGCATTCGTTGAGTAGGTGTCTATGTCGCCATCGGAATCTGTTGGAGCACCAAGGAGCAGTCTTACTTGATCTTTGAACATGCCAATCAAATTGAATTGCTTGGCAAACTCAGTGAATAGATCTTGCCTTGAATAATAGTTTGGTTTGCCAGCACTGATCCATTTTGTTTTTAGAAATCCTGGAGTATTGACACAAACTCGTGCCAGATTGTTTTCAAAGTCTGATGCCTTAGCAAAGCTTGGTGGCAAAGCCCATTCACCTTTAATGTCTATAAATCCAACTGACGGTGTACTGGACGCAACGTCCACCATCCGACACAGCCCGGAGTGAAAATCTGGAGCGATGACTATGTCGGAAGGTTCTCTTTCGATGTTGAATTTGGCTGGGATAGCGACTTTCCCAGTCTTATCAATAAAGCCCCAGTGAGCGTCTTTGGGAACGCGCTGCAGGTATGCAAATTTCGAAGGAGCTTTATGTCCGCCCAAAGCTACAGCTGCTAGTCCATTGTGAAAGTCGCCCGCCAGGCTGCAATCGGTGGGGAGAGCGAAGCGTTCCCGACCTTTTGTATCGATAAAGTGAAAGCGATTAGCAAAAAATACGGCGGCGAGTCCTTCCGAGAACAGTCCAGCTTCATCGTAGATTGGCTCTGTGATAGCTTTTCCTTTGGTATCGACGTATCCCAACTTCTTCCGAGAGACGTCGGTGTATCTAGCTAGACCCTCCGAAAAAGTCTTTCCACGATATCGATCAATCATCGGAGTCGGGATACTTTTGCCGGTTTTAATATCCAGAATGTAGAAATCATTTTCTCCATTCTGTTTCTTTTTCATCACAAGCACGCCGTCTGTTGAAACACCTTCTTCTGGTTCAAATTCTGGCTCTAAACTGCGTACGACTCTTCCCTTGCGATCGACTATTTCCCACCTGTGTTCGTTTGGTTCTTGTACAAGCGCGTAGCCATTACTGAAATCGTTTACGTGTTCATAGATAGGTTCTACTGCAACTTTTCCGCTGTCATCGACAAATCCCCACAGTTGACCGCGCTTTACCGGAATAAGTGGTTGCTTATACGACCACGGATTCAGTTCGACTATGAGTTCGCGGTCAGTACCGGCTGCCTTTGTGCGAAGTTCGTGACCCCAAGATTGGTCGAGTTTTTGGGACCAAACGTTTTGCCAATTTTTCAAGTTCGGACTGGAGTCAGCGACAATCTTTCCGGTTCTGTCGATGAGCTTCCATTGTTCATCTTCGAAGACTGATGGTGGGATTTCGACGCGATGTTTGTGGATGAGGACTTGCTCTTTCTGGTGATGGACATTCGCGAAATGCACTCCAGCCAGTAGACTGCAGCAAGCGAGAAAAGCAAAAGTACCCAGCATGTTTAATCGCGATATCTTCATTTTGATTGTTGATGCCGAGAGCTTGAGGACACTAATCTAGATTCTAGAATAGGTTGTTAAACGGTGCACGATTCTAGACGAGTCGCTATGCTGCGCCGGTCAATAGACCGGCGGCCCTTGCCGGCTGAAGCCGGCGCTCTGTTAGTTTGTTGGTAGTTTTTGGCGGAAGCAGACTTGTCTGCTTTTGTGATCTAGCCAGACGAGTTGTCGTTGCAATTTTGGAAATTCGCTCTGGAAGTTCATGCGCATTTTTTTGCGCGTGTGCGGTTTGAGCGAGAAAAGATACTCGGTGCTTTCTAAGTCGAGGTCGGTTCCGTTCGTCAATGGGCTTCGGTTGCCGTTTCCGTCTTCCATGTACAGGTCTATGGAATTGAATACTTTGTCGCTGTCATTAGTCACGACGACATCTAGTCTGACCAGATAGCCGTCCAATCCGTCTTTAATGACTTTGGATTTTTCAACTTCAATGCTCAGACCTTCGTAATTCTGAGAACCTGCTTTAGCCACTGGCTCAACCGCTGCCGGCATCAGCAAGTCTGTGTCGATTTGCATGTTCAAGTTGTCGCCAGGTTCAAGCACTGCTTTCTTGCCTTTGTCCATCAAGGCAAATCCTGTCGCTAGAAGAGCACCACCGGCGGCACCACCAGCTATGTTGTAGCCATGTGCTGCGATAGTTCCTCTGGTTCCAAAAATTTGGTATGCAACCAGGGCGCCGACAATGGCTCCACCAGCTGCGTGCGCTGCAACGCGACCGGCTTCTCGCATCTTGGATTTTTTCGTGGAAGCGACGTAGTTGTTTGCATCGGCTTTGAACGCAAATACTTTGCCATCTGGCGTCGTCAAATGATCGAACGCGATAGTGAGCGAACCGTCTCGATGCAATCGTCTCGGGACTGCTATCTGTGACACTTTTCCGTAGAACACAGTACCTTCAGGAATGACTTTGTTGTCATCGATGTACATGTCTTCTGTTGTTTTACACGTTACTTCTTGACCAAGTTCTGCTGGATATAAGTTGCCATCCAGATCTCGGTCGAAGAGGTGCATTCCAGTTGTCGGCACCGAAGCCATTTTGAGCTTGATCGTTGTTCCCTGCGGAACGACATAATCAATCGAACCCTTCAACATCTTGCCCGAAGTTGGATTCGCACTGGTTGATTGAGTTGGCACTGCTACACTGCGTCTCACCGTCGACTCAGTTTGCGTGCCTGCAGGAGCACTGCGCCTCACGGTCGACTCAGTTGGCGTACCTGCAGGAGCACTGCGTCTCACCGTCGGTACAGCTTCACTTGCCTGAGTCTGCGCATACAACGGAGCCGACTGCATCGATGCAATCGCGATGACTGCTGACAAAACTAATGCGTCAGTTTTTGGTCGTTGTTGTCGAAATGACTTCATTTAAAAGTGGTGCTCTATTTCGGACGGTGTTTTCGCCGGATGCGTCAATAGCAGTGTATTTGATGGCAAGAGTTGAGGAATTACATCGAATTAAGTATTCAAGTGCCAAATGCCGTAAGGTGCCCTCATTGCCTGCTTACAGCCCTGCCTAAAATGATAGCGAATATTTCACCGTCTCTGTGCTTTTGCCTGTGGTCTGCGAGTGGCATTAATGACTGGTGAATTTGGCTTCGGTGGTGCAATCGATTTCGATGAGGCGACTGGATAGCTTTGGTATAGACGAACGATAGTCGCTTTGTCTCGACGAGAAAGCACGGGCCAAACTGTCGCAGTATCGACCGTGAAAAACATGACATCGTGGTTGTTCGTCGAGTGCCCCTGAAGCCCCAACACATGCCCGACTTCGTGTAGGCAAGCCTTCTTAGTTTCGTCGTCGCTCAAAACTCCTTCTTCAAGAATTGGGCGAGTCAGAATTTTCAATGTTGCGCGTTCAATCTGATTTCCTTTGACTATGATTTTTGCTGAACCGCGTTCGCTTAAAGTGCCATTCTCTGTCACTTCCAGAGGGTCTGAGGTGAATGTGCAGTAAATGTCCGCATGCTCTTTATCTGGAACGATTTGATATTTGATGCGATCTCCAGACGCGTGGCACCAATCGTCAAACGCCCCGAGAAGCGCAGTTCTGAATGATTGTTTGAAACCGCCGACGGATTTTCCATTGACGATTTCCGCATTTTGAATGAAAACGCGAATCGGCATTTTCTCTTTTGCCCAGCGGTAAGTGCCCTCGGCAGTGATGTTTGCCAGATAGTCTTCTGATTTAGGATCTGAAAATGGTTTTTGATTCGCACTCTGGAGCGCGACGATAATGTCGTTTATCTGCTTGCGCTGCGATTCTTCAATATTCTTTTCTGACAAATACGTTGTATACCATTTGATCGCATCTGCATTTGCACCGATGCTTTGATAACAACCGGCGAGATTCAACGTCGCCTCGGGCATGTGGGGATTCAGCTCCAGAGCCGTTTTGAACTCATCCAACGCCTTTGGCATGTTGCCTGAATTTTGATAAGCCAGACCGAGATTGCAGTGAATTCCCGCAGATTTTGGCGCAAGCGCAACTGCTTGTTCCAGTAAATCTCGTGCCTGATAAGCGCGATTGACTTTGAGTAGATGAACAGCCTGTGAAAAAAGCTCCTTGACCTTTGGGTGGTCGTCTCGAATTTCGGGCGAAATGTTCGTGCCCAGGCTCTGGCTGCTGTGAGTTTGCGAGGATTGGTCGCCTTGCATGTAAGTCGGGGCTGAGATCGGAGTCGGAACCCCAGCAGAGGTGGCAGGTTGGGCCAGAGCCGCGGAGCCCGAAAGCGCCACCCCTGTTACGAAAGCAAACCCCAAACCGACAAACTTCATCTCAAATCAATCCTGAACACATGCGCGCGGCGTACTTCCGTCTGATAAGTCTTGGCTAGATTAACCGAGAAAAAGCCATACAGGAAGTTTACCGTAAGGATTTGCTATCGTAGATTAGTGGGCATACTACCTGTGGCGGAGAAGCCCCTTGCACTAATGGCAGTTGAGCTGACGTATGGTCGTCGAACAAAATGAAGTAATCACTGAGCGACTCAGCCGAATGATGTCGCAAGAGAACGTCGTCGTTCTCAAATACGGACCAGATTTGCTGGCTGAACTTTCGGGTCTGGCGCAGGGCAAACATTTGTTTGACGCTGTGCTCATTGACGCGACCACCTGCGGATACCTGTTTACCGCCGAGGTATTGATTGAAGCCGGTCGATTGGCCAACGCCCTTTTGGAAGTTCAAGGCGCTCTGGTTTTCCTCAAGAAAGACAAAGCAATTGCCATCGTCAGAGACACTTTGATGGGTTCTCTGACTTTCCATATTTTTGAAAACCATTCAGAACTTTTCGACTATTCCGCACCACTTGCTAAGCACGTGCAAGCAGCGCTGGGCAAATCTGCCGGAGTTATCGAGGAAAGCACCGACCTGGCGCAACAAGTTTTGATGTCGACTGTGCCGGTTCTGACTCATCTCGGCATTAAGCTGAAAGCTGGAATGGATCAACCTCGTAAGCGTAATGCTGTGATTGCCGCTGTCGACAATTACACTCCGCTGAGCACGATTAGTCATCGCATCACATCGCAAGGCAAGATGTCGGCTGAAGAATTGCTGGAAGAGCTCAAGGCGCTTGAACAGAGCCGGGCCATTTATCCGATTTTCAATAAAGTGCCGTTTCTCGTTAACTGCTTCCGCAATCAGACGCCTTTCACTTTGAAAGATTTGTTGGTGGCATCGAAGTTGGTGACGCAAGATCAACTTGACGAAATGTTGTTCGAGCTGCAAAGCGTGCCGATCAAAGAGCGAGTTACTATCGGTCCTTTGGCTGTGAAAAAAGGATTCATCAATACAAGACAGTTAGAAATTGCTTTGCAAGACCAGGCGTTTTATGGGCAAACTTCTGACTCAGAAAAGGTCAAACTGGTTAAGACTTCCGGTGAAGAGACGCAAGTGCAGTCACTTGTAGGTCACCTCGGCACGACCGATCCATCCAACCTTTTGCAGAACATCGCTACTAACCGCGAGACGGGAGTGCTTTCTGTTGAGTACAAAGATTTGCAGTTCCGCGCTCAATTCGAAGTAGGTAAGTTGACCCATGCGAAGGTCGGCAAAGTGGGCGGTAATTCGTCAGTAATTGAATTTGCTTCTTCCTGGAAAGACGGCATCTTCGTATTCATTCAACGCACTCCGCCACCCGATCTTGCGAAGGAGCACTGCAAGGTCACGAAACCTCTGGATAAGCTGCTGTTAGACGCCGCTCTCGCCAAGGACAACACTGATTCTGTATTGAAGAAGTTACCGAAAGGCATCAACTCGGTTTTGGAAAAGGTCGATGACGACAACGGTCTTCTGGAAACTTTGTTGGAAGATCCACAAGAAAAGAAACCGGTCTCGAAAGCAGAAATGGAGCGCGCTCAGCGGATCTGGGCAGCTATGGACGGGATCACTTCGCTATCGACGAGCATTCGATATCTGGGCGATATCACCACGTCTGAACTGACAACCGCAGTCAATCTGCTCTTGCACCATGAACTGGTGAAAGTGCCAAAAGTCGATTTGCATGGACCTCTCGACAAGTTCCAGCAGCTTGTGGGTGCGGTCGGCGACAAGATTACTTCCGAATTGAGTTTGGCTTTCTTACGGCTCGCCTTGCGCGATAGCATCGGCTATTCCGGTCGTGCCCGCATCTTCACCATGGGTTCAAAAGGCGAAGTTGGTGTCGACCTCGCCGCAGCGCGTTCTGCCCAGACTTCTTTGTCGGTAATAATCAAAGACATCGAGAATTGGCAAGTGAAGTACATCGAATATGTCAGCCAGGAGTTGAACCGCGACGTTCTTCTTGGATTGATTCGTGAGATTCACCAAGCTTCTTGACGAGTGGTTTTTGCAGCTTTCTGCTGCATCGAAATCTCAGACCCGTTAAAATAGCTGAGATTCGTTGAGATCTTTCAAGCTCTTCGGAGTTGTTTGCACGGGAGTAAATGTCATGCCGAATTTGCGAATCACAAACGCGCAATTTTTGAAAAGCCTGCTCGCAGTGACACTAGTTTTGTCGCCGTTAGGAGCATGCGCAGCTGATACGAAAATCGCGATGAATGGGGTGCCAGAGCCCGCTCGTGATGCGATCGCACCAACAATCGAATTCTACGGACCAGCGATGCTAGTGCGTTTGTCTGTCGCGCAAAACACTCATTGCCCGGCGGCAATTTTGAGCAAGCTCGCCAATGACCCAGCCGATGAAATTCGTGGGGCTGTGGCTGCTAATTCGAATACTCCCGATGCCGATAAAGACAGACTGGCGAGGGATACAAACGATATTGTCAGCGAAGCTGTTCTGCTCAATCCGAGTTGGATCGGTCAACCGACGCTCACCTATCTATCTAATTCGCGTCAACCAAAAATCATAGAGACTCTTGCCGCAAATCCAAAAACTACGCCTGATGTTTTGTCTAAACTGGCTCAGGGACCGATTCAGACAGAGTACCTGCTTCTTTCATTGGCACGCAATCCACATCTTCCTGCTGAACAGATCGTTCGATTATCTCGCGTAGGCGACCGTCTGGTGCGCACTTTTCTTGCTCGCCAGTCTACTCTAGCGCCCGCAGCTCTGGCTGTTTTAGCGCAAGATGGCGACCTTGGCGTTCGTTCTTTTGTTGCGCAAAATCCAAACACTCCCGCTGCCTCTCTTGAGTTGCTTTCGAAAGACAACAACGAAGTGGTGCGTGAAGGAGTAGGCTCGAATCCCTCTACCCCAATTTCCGTGTTGAAAAAATTGGCGGCTGATCCAAGCTGGGAAGTGCGTCTCGAAGTCGCTCAAAACGCTAAGTCTGTAAATCAAGATAATGCACTGCTTGACCAACTTGCTGCCGACAAACAAATGCGCGTGCGCTGGGCTTTAGCAAATAACAAGGCGCTACCCGCAAAGCTTATCGAATCGTTTGCAAATGATTCCAACCAGCGTGTGCGTGAAGCGATTGCTAGAAATTCAAGCACCACCGCTGATGTCATCGCCAAGTTGAACAAAACGAATTCGATCGCTATTTCGCAGATCATCGCGGGCCGGCAAACTCTTTCACCAGAGATGTTCGCGCTCTTAGCCGGCAATGACTCGGCGCTTGTGCGACATACCCTTGCGCAGAATCCCGGGCTTCCAGAAATTGAAGCGAAGAAGTTAGTTTCTGACAATTCGCCGATGGTACGTTTAGCGCTTGCCACTAATACATTTAAAGGAAGTGGCGCGAATGCTTCATGGCGCGCCGACATCTTTAAAAAGCTATCGACAGATGAAAACGAAGATGTGAGACAGGCGGTTGCGACTAATCCATTGGTCGATGCCGCGGTATTGGCAGCCCTCGTCAACGATCATTCTGCGATGGTTATCCGAGCCCTCGCGTCTAATCCTTCTAGCCCTGAAAACGTTCTGATTGCCCTGGCCTCGAATCCAGATTCGGTCGTGCTGCAACGACTGCTCACACGTGGACAGAGACCGAGTGATGCTGTTTTCGATCAGTTGGCTCAGTCGAAAGATCCGGCGCTGAAGATGGCTGTGGCGTCCACGAATAGGGCCGGTGCCAGCGCGCTGAAAACTCTAGCGGGCGATAAAGACCCAAATATTCGAGTCACTGTCGCGAACAATCCTAATGCAAACGCTTCTGCTTTAGAGATACTCGGCGGCGATTCTAGTGCCTACGTCAGAGCTGCCGTCGGCGCAAACAAAAATGCTTCACCAGCATTGTTGAAGAAGCTTTCCAGTGATGATGATCTTGTCAGAGTTGCTGTTGCAGGCAATCCGAATTTACCTGCGGACATGTTGGAGCAATTTTCAAAAGATAAAAATCCTGATGTGAGAAGAGCCGTTGCAGCAAATCCTGCTGCACCAGCTGCGGTGCTGACCGCGTTGAGCGACGACAACGAAGTTTGGATAGCGGTGCCTAGTCGGCGCCAATTTAATTGAGGTTGCCATGAAAGAAGCTGTAATCGTAGACGCAGTGAGAACACCAATCGGGCGATATGCCGGGGCGTTGAAAGAGATTCGCCCTGACGATCTCGCGTCATTCGTTATAGAAGAATTGCTGAAACGCAATTTCATCAATCCGGGGCAAATTGAAGATGTGATTCTGGGTTGCGCTAATCAGTCGGGCGAAGACAATCGCAACGTCGCGAGAATGGCAGCGCTTCTGGCAGGCTTGCCAGCGGCAGTTCCAGGCGCCACCGTCAACCGCCTGTGCGGCTCCGGGCTGATGGCTGTAAATGATGCCTGTCGCGCCATTCAAACTGGAAACGGTGATATCTACATTGCCGGTGGTGTCGAGTCTATGACACGAGCACCATATGTGGTGTTGAAGAATAATGCTGCTTTTGCCAGAGGCAATCAAAAACTTGTTGATACAACGCTTGGATGGCGCTTCGTCAACAAGAAGTTGGCAGACATGTATCCACCCGACTCAATGGGCGAGACTGCTGAAAATGTGGCTGAGCGCTATAAAATCTCTCGCGAAGATCAAGATCAGTATGCTCTCGATAGCCAACACAAATACGCTGAAGCAGCCAGAACCGGCAAGTTCAACGACGAGATCGTTCCAGTTCATCTGCCGAAAAAGAAAGGCAGCACTGAGCCTGAAATTTTTTCTGTAGACGAACAACCAAGGCCAGAAACAAAACTGGAAGACTTGAAGAAAATTAAGGCAGCCTTTCGCGAAAACGGTTCTGTTACTGCCGGTAACTCCTCTGGAATCAACGACGGTGCCAGCGCTCTGTTGATCATGTCGAGAGAAAAATGCAACGAGTTGGGTTTAATTCCGATGGCAAGATTTGTCAGTTCTGCCGTCGCTGGAGTTGACCCGTCCATCATGGGCACGGGACCGATTCCAGCCAGCCGTAAGGCTGTAGAGCGGGCGGGCATGAAAATTTCCGATATCGATTTAATTGAATTGAACGAGGCATTTGCTGTTCAAGTCTTGGCTTGTGTGCGGGAACTCAATATCGATACCAAGAAATTGAATGTAAATGGTGGCGCAATTGCCCTCGGTCATCCTCTAGGCAGCAGTGGTTCTCGCATTCTAGGCACCCTCGTTCACGAAATGAAACGCAGAGGCTCGCAGTATGGGCTAGCCACAATGTGCATTGGAGTCGGTCAGGGAATCGCAACGGTAGTGGCCCTGGAATCATGATGCCTACACCTAAGTCTGATTGTTCGTTAGGAAACTGCGGTGGGCAAAGAGAGCGGACAATTTAAATTTCTGCAATTCTCAGATGTGCATTTGGATTCGCGCTTGAGTTTTCTCAAATTGCCGCTTTCAATCACTGAACGCCAGCAGCGTCGCCGTGAGATTCTCGAGGTCTTTCTGCTGGCACTCGAGGTGGCAAGAAGTGAGCGCGTCGACGCTGTGCTGATTCCTGGTGACCTCTGGCACAACGACACGATTAAGGGCTCCACGATCGCAAGGATAATCAACGGCTGCGCAGAACTCGGTCACGTGCCGGTGATCATCGCTCCGGGCGATCGCGATTGCTACACGTCTGATTCCTTTTACAACGATAACATCTTGCGTCTGTACGGTTTGCCAACCTGGCCAGCAAATGTTCACGTCTTTAAAACCACCGATTTCTCGACAGTCAAGCATCCGCTTTATCCGCACGTCGCCTTCACTGGGCGGGCTTTGTACGACACTGCGCCTCAATCGGACCACCCCTTGGCGAATCCGATTCCGCGCGACCTGGATGCATCTATAAACCTCCTGCTCTTGTGCGGTTCTATCGAAGGATATACGGGAGTCGACAAAGCCAACGAGGCGGCACCTTATAGCCCTTTCACCGCGGAAGAATTGGAGGAGGCGCAGTTCACTTACGCCGCCCTTGGACATTATCAAGACTATACAGAAGTGCTTTCAGGTGCCGGTGACATTCTCGGCGCATATTCCGGCTCCCTAGCGGGCAGAGGATTTGATGAGCTTGGTCCGCGATTCGCCTTACTTGGAACGATACAAAATAACGAATTTGGCGCCTGGCAATGTAACATTGAACCGTTGGAGTTGGACCGTCGCCGGATGGTTATGGTGAGCACCGATATATCCGGATTAACTGGTGAGCAAATGTTGGAAGAAATCACAATGAGTATCGCCGACCAAGGTGGTCGCATCGAAAGCGATCTTGTTTTCTTGCAGCTTGAAGGCAACTATAGAATTGATACCAATCCGACCGAAATCATCGACGAGTTGCACTATCGATACTACAACGTCGCAGTGATGGACTATACCCGCCCTGATTATCTTTCAGAGACTTTCGATGAACGAACAACAGAAGCGAAGTTTGTTGATTCGCTTTTAACTATGAAGAAGAACGCAGAAAATGTTGGTGGCGAATCTGATACCACCATGGCTGATGCCAATTTGATTGAAGATGCTTTGTATTACGGTTTGGATGCACTCAGACGCAAGAGGGTGACTGTTCGCGATGTGGATTGAGAGGATTGACTTTGCCGGGTATGGAAATATCTCTGGTGAAAAAATCGAGTTTAAAGACAACAAGCTCAATCTTGTTGTTGAGAGCAACGAGTATGGAAAATCGACAATAGCGAGCGCGGTCTGGGCAATTCTATACGACTTCCCCGACTCCGGAGACCACCCTGGCGAGCGGGAAGCGCGCAAGCCGAGTGCTGTTTCGAAGATGCCTTACATCGCCAGCATCGATATCACAACCAATGGCACAAGGCTGAAAGTCATTCGTGACTTTTCAGACGGTGCTGTGCAAGTTGTCGATCGAGATCAAAAGAATAAAGATGTAACCAAACAGTATCGTGGTCCAAGTGGTGAAGATCAGGTTGGCCTGAAATTAACTGGCATGACGCGCGAGATGTTCCGTAGCACCTGCTTTGTCGGTCAGCGTGAACTCGATGAACATGCTTTCAGCGGTGATAGCGATTTGACTTCGTTGTTTCAAGGAATTGCTGACAGCTCTTCACCTGCCACCAATGCTGGTAGTGCAATTGAAGTATTGGAAGAGGCGCTCCATCACTTCCCATATAAGGGCAAGAGAAACAGAGTCGAAGCTGTCATGCGCGATCTCGAGGGGCAGTATTATGAACTTTCGGACAAGATCAAAAAGCTTGAAGCCGATAAGTCCCAAATTGGAATCGACATCAAGCGAGTTGGGCAAGTCGAAAGTGATATCGCCGATGATACCGAGCAGTCTGGCGCTAATGAATATTTCGAACTTTGTCTCGAGGCTGCTGATACCGATAACAGGCTGATTCAGGCTCAAACAACGCTTGCCAAAGTTTCTGAATTTCGTCAGGAAATGAACAGCCTCGGAAATATGGACGGGTTTCCAATCACGTCAGTAAAGCGTGTCGAAGAATTGTGGACTCGACGTCAATCTCGCCATGCAGACCACGAACGATATTTGCAGGAAATGGCTCCGCAGCTGCGTGAATATCAGGCTCACGAAAAGCATACTCAAGACCGATTTGATGGATTGAAAGAGTTCACCACCGACGATGCTAAGCGTGTAGGTGTTCTGGCCGTGACCCTGTATAACCTGCAAGCGGAACTTCATGACTTGCGCCAGCGCAGAGGTGATAGAGACGATGGTCCAAAGAGCGCTCCAGCTCCCGCACCCGTTCAAGAGTCTCTGGATGAGACGGATAACGAAAACGCCCGCTCTTACGTCGCGTTGATTGATTCTTTTAAAGTCGCAATTACTGAGGCTGAATCAAAAATCGATAAAAATCGTATGTTGATTTTTGATATTGAAGAACAGCGCAAAACCAAAAAAGTAATGTTCATGATTCCTGGAACTAATAAGAAGAAGGAAGCTGAGCAAGCTGAAGCCGATATTGAAAAGTGCAAAAAACAGATTGAGGAGCTAAACAACAAGATCAAAGGCTTGGAAGGACGCCTGGAGACTCTTGGTCAGAAAGTAGGCATGAACAGCAAGCAATTGATCTCTCAATTGACCGGAGTTCCTATTGCGCAGTCAAAAGATGCCAAAAGTGCGGAAGCGTTGGATGCAGTGATTGCAGCTCGGCAGAACAATATTGCTCAAATTCAAGCTGAACTCGAACCTTTTTTCGCTAAAGCTGACAGGCAAGCTTGGGAAATCAATCCAGAAAGCGCTACAGAGCTTGCGGACGATGTCACCAAGTATCTTGAAGAACAGCATCAAATTAACACCACATTTAGTGCTGTCAAACAGAGCAAGCAGCAACTAGAGTTTCTGGCCAATGAAATCAAAGTTATCGACGACCAGTTGAAAGAGATTTTTAGCGATGCTCATCTTGAATTGACGGATAACATCGAAGACCTGCATCAGCAGTTCTTCTCGAAGCTTGCATCCTTTCACCGCTGGCAAGTGATGCAAACTGAGTTGCGAAAAATGGAGTCTGATATGTCGTCGGGCTTCACACCCGATGAACTGCCACCGCAAGTGCAGCGACTTGAAACTATTCGAGTAGAAATTTTTGCCAGGATGCAAGAACTCGTCGAACAATATCCAAGTATCGCTGAAATGGCGCCACCGATGACTCCACCTCGGCATATGAATTCGAGTGGAAACTACTCCAGCAAAATGTATTTGGATGATTTGCGCAGGGAGCGCGACGAACTCACAGTTCGAGTGCGCACAGCGTCGATGAACCACGATCAAAATTATTTGAGAGCGGTTGAAGAACTCGAGCAAGTTTCTCGCGAGTTGAACAATGTAAGACGTGCGAAAACAGCATTGGAGTTGGCGCGCGATACACTGCAGAAACTGTCCAGTGAAACTTATGTTGATTGGTCAACCAAGCTCAACGAGATCGCCAAAGAAATGATAGTCAATATCGGACTGGATTTTGATGACCTACATTTCGACAATGATCTGCGCATCACAGCTCGAAAGAAGAGCGACGGGCAAGAGATAAATGCATCGAATATCAGCACTCAGCTTTCGACAGGCACGAAAGAGCAACTACACTGGTTAGCCCGCATGGTTGTGTCTCGTTTCTTATCCAAAGGCAACCCACTGCCAATCGTGCTGGACGAGCCTTTTAGCGAAGCTGATGATGAGCGCTTTCTGCGAGTGATGCAATTTTTGCTAGACGTTCTTGTCGTTAATCACCAGGTGATAATTTTCAGTTGCCACCAACAGCGACATCATTGGCTTATCAGTCAACTAGAACCTGCTCAGCACGCACGTATCGACTTCGCAAGACGAGCCCCATTGCGCGGTTAAGCTTTATTCAGCCAATTTGCGGTCTTCGCGAATTTTGAATCCAGTTAGTTGCGATAGTGACTCCATAATTTCCCAGGTGGTTTTTTCGAAGTCGTCGCTTGGTTGAATGATTTTTCCGATGTGTGCGAAAGCCTTCTCGCCCTTCTCGGCGGTGCCGATCAGCCCGACTGGTAAAATCGGCACGTTGTTGGATTTAGCGAAGTAGGCCGCGCCCAGATGCGGAGGTCCGAGCACTCCGGGAGTCTTCGGTCTGGTGCCTTCGATGAACATCGTTACGCACCATCCAGCTTTGAAAATGTTTCGCACTGATTTTATTGTGCGCTTCTCTGGTTTGTCTCGATTCACTGAAATGGCAGAGTAAAACTCGATCAACGCTGAGACTTTCGGATTGATGAACAGTTCTTCTTTGGCAATAAATCCCATCGGTCGGTCGACCGCGATTACCAAAATTGGTGGATCCCAATACGACAGATGATTCGCTACGATGAGCACGGGTTGGTCTTTTGGAACGTTTTCCCTACCTGTAACCTTAAGACGGTTACGCCAGTAGTAGAGTGGAAATAAAATGTAGCGAGCCGTTCCAATCTGCGTCAGTCTGCGGATCGGGCTGAAATTTTTCGGCTGGTAGTCTAAAGCAGGCAATGGCTTACGGCTTGATGCCTACGTTTGTTCGAGGCAACGTGATGCGAACAACCGAGTTGTCTTCTTGCTGACTGACGAACAAATTTCCTTCTTTATCGAGAGCAAGGTAGTACGGCTTTCTGAAACCAGAAGCTATTACGCTCGAAATGCCTGCTGGGCTGATTCTTACTACAGTTCCAGCGACATAGTTGGCGACGTATACGTTACCTGGATTGTCGACGATCAGTCCGATCGGTCCTTTGATGTTGGCTCCGCTTGCGAACTGCGAACGGCTTCCATCAGCGGTAATGCGGTCGATAGTGTTATTGAGGAAATTTGCGATATACAAACTGCCGCCCGGACCAAAACTGAGTCCTGCAGGAGCTGAAAACCCAGTAGCGATAACTCGTACTGAGGCATTCGGCAGCACTGCTACTGGTCCGGTGTTGCTAGGAGGTGTGTTGAACTTAGGCATCGTCGCCGGCGGTTCCTGAGTCTGAGGCGCCTGGCTGACGGCTGTTGGCTGAGCAGCTGGCGTTTGGGTCGCGGGCGGTTGGGCTGCTGGAGGCTGAGCCGCTGGAGGCTGAGCTGCTTGAGCAGCCGGAGGTGGATAAGACATCGGTTGCTCGATGGTGCGACCGGTGTTGGGGTCGACCATGCGACCGGTGACGTTCTGGTCTGTCTGCGCAGCTTGTACTGGCGGAGCGGTGACAATCGGAGCCGTCTGCCCCGAATCGATCATCTGCATACGCTTCTGGGCTTCGGCGAAGTGGGCGTTGTTGGGAGCGATGGCCAAAAGATGCGGACGAGCTTCCGAATTCTGCCCCAAGTCAGTCAGGCAGACCGCTAGCTGATAATGAGCGTCGGGGTCCATCGGCTTGACTCTCAGCACTTCCTGGAACCGGGGAACCGCTTCCTTGCAGCGTTTCTGGCTTTGATAAAGAACGCCGAGGTTGTACTGAGCGTCAGCAAGATTTGGGTCAATGTCGCATGCCCGCTTGAAGAAGATAATTGCTGACTCCGGACTGCCTTGTTTGTAAGCGGTCAGCCCGAGATTGTAAAGACTGATTGCGTGAGGGCTTTGCCCAGCTGCTGGTGCTTGCGCAGCGACCGGCAACGATGCAGTCGAGTAACCCAGCGCGAGGCCAAACGCCGCAGCCAGGGCTAATCTTCTCAGCTCATTCATCAATGTACTCTCCTGATATCGCGACAATTTCGAAACCTGTGTATGTGTCTATTTGAGACTGTTTTGGACCTGTTTTGTTGATCTTTGGGAAAAACTGTTGCATTCGGGTATATAAAACTATGCTAAGACTTAGTAGGTGGGCTTGAGGAACGGAATCAGATGAGAACACTCGGACACATAATCACTTCTGCGGGCATCAGTTTAGCCAGTTATTACAAATACCGTTCTCGCAATGCAGCCTTGGCTAGTTTCTTTGTCGGCTGGTTGATCGATCTCGATCATATCTTCGATTATGTTTCGGCGCACGGGTGGAAGCCGAACTGGGCGAAGTTCAACGAGGCAAAACATGAGGAGTATAGCGGGAAGCTATATCTTCCGCTGCATTCGTATGAACTCGTTGCGTTGTTTTTCGTACTCTTTCGCGGACCGCAGAAACAGCCGTACCGAGTTGGAATCACAGCATCAATTTTGACCCATCTGCTGCTCGATCAGCGCTGTAATCGCAATCGAAAACCATTAACTTATTTTCTAGCTCATCGTATAAAGAACCGCTTTGACGCGAAAGAAATCTTGCACCACCATGCTCACTCTAACTGTTAGCCATAGTGGGATTGGTAAATGTCTCCCACTCAAGCATGATTGTTTTGACTTATTCTGCTTGCACCAAATGTAGTGGCAGCATGCAACTTTGAATAATTTGCAGCTCCAAGCTGGGCTTTAGAAGAACTCAATTTGCGTATGCCTGCAAAGAAATTACTGCTAAATCATTTCCAGTGCTGGCAAAGTTTCCAGCGCTGAGGGTGCTTACAATCGGGTTGTCGGTCGATCCCGAAGTGAACAAACGAGAGTATACGGCGCTGGCAAAGATGATGCCACCAAGGTGCACAGTGAAGTACAGCTTGAATCAGTAGACTGAATTTGCATGCGCCCAATCGAGGCATATAGATTAACTGCGTCCTACTGGGAAGTCTGACAGCTTGAACTTGCTCTCTACTATCCTGGACGCAATGGACCAGGGCACCATCTTTTCAAGTATATTCATTTCGCTCATTTTTAGGCTTTTCAAAACTTTGAATCGAATTATTGATTCGAAGCCAGGCTGGAAGCCGTGATTCTCTGCACGGAAGCCACTCTTTTCAAGACAGTATTTGAGTGTTTTAGGCTGGAATAAGCTGACATGAATGTCCGGCACATAATATGACCAGTCGAGAATCGTCGTTTCGAATGGCGCGGTGTTGCCAGTGGTGCAGAACAATAGCCCTCCTGGTTTGAGAAGTCGGCGCAATTTGGCGAATTCTGCCAGCGGATCGATACAGTGCTCGATTACTTCGATGGCTGTGATTACGTCGAAAGAGCCCTGGTATTTTTCCAAATCCGCCTCGCTCAAAACAGGTATAAGTGCCTCTTTTGTCACCGATGATTGGTCGAAACCATGAGCTTTCACAGGAAGATTCTCGTTGCAGAACCGCACCAGTCCGCCCGTTCCGCACCCATAATCGAGCCACGTCAAACCATCCAACTTACCCAGGCAAGATTCGACAAATTTTGTGATTCCGCGCCATTCGTAGTTGCGCACGGTCGTCGAAAATGATTCGATTTCGTGTTTGTAGTTTATAAGCGGATCTGCGCCGCGCCCGTCGTAATAGGCTTCGTCATAAACCTTTTCGAAATCTAATTCGGGGTCTTCGACGAAATAAAAGCCGCAAGTTTGACAGTGTAGAAGCGTGAAGTTGCGCTTTATGCGACCGCCTGGCTTTTTTCCAACCACGGTCGTGCTCGACTGACAGAGTAAGCAGTTGGTCATCGAGTCTCCTGATTTACCAGACAAGACCTCGGTCTTGTGGAGTGATGCGTCTCAGGGTGTAGATGTCGGTGTCTACTAGTTCATCGGCGTGCTGTGCAAGAGCGTGCCAGTTGTCCCACTTTGCGCTGATCAAACGCCCCGTGATTTTGCTCGCATTGTCGCTTGTTAGAAAAATGCAGAGCTGACACGGCGGTTCAAGAGGGTCTCCACCGGTTTGTTTCTGCTCGCTGCACTGTTTGAATGCTTTGTCTCCGACGACATCGACGCCTGCTGCCAGCGTGTTGTCTAGCATTTCAGTGTTCAACGCGCCAGGTGCCACCACATTCACCGTGATACCGTGATCGGCTAGTTCTTGCGCTAATGTCTCGGTGAAGCGGACTACAGCGGCTTTACTGGCGGCGTAAGCGCTGAAGTTTGGTCGACCAATCGTCGCACCTCCGCCAGACAAGTTTATGATGCGACCCTGTTTGCGACTTTTGAAGTGCGGAATCACCTCTTTGCTCATCAGCACCGTGCCGCAGAGGTTGATTTCAATTGTCTTGAGCCAATTTTTGAGGTCGAGCGATTCAACAGACCCCAGTGGTCCCAGCACCGCTGCATTGTTCACGAGCACATCGATCTGTCCGAACTTTTCTAGAGTTGAACTAACCAAACGTCGCACGTCATCTTGATCAGACACGTCAGCTTGTGTGACGCAAACGGCGTCGGGTCCTGCGATTGTTTCCAGCTCTTTGCGACATTCATCCAGCCGTGACTGGTTACGACCGCAGATGCTGACTCGAAAGCCGGCTGCGAGGAAAGCGCGAGCGATTTCTTTGCCCAATCCGTGACCGCCCCCGGTAACGAGAACAACTTTATTTTCACTGTTCATTTTGTTGTTGCAGGCTCTTCTGGTTTATCAACAGATTTCAACTTAGCCTTTTCTTCGTCCATTAATTGAGTGATGATCTGCGACATTTGTGGTGCGATCAAGGTCGAGGTCATGTCCATGGATTCGCGCATCACCTCAGGCATTTGCTTCAATGTCTTCTGCCCAGTCGGAGTTTTGTAGAAAGCGATTATGTCTTTCAATTCTCCATCAGTGAAGTTCTTATCGTAAACAACTAAGGCTACCTTATTCAGCAACGCACCCAGATCGATTTTTTCTTTGAACAATTCTTTTAAGCGCTCCGATGACTGTTGGCTGCGCGCTTGCGACTTTTCGATCAGGTCTTTCTTTTGTTCCGCTGTCAAGTTTGTATTGGAGTTGATGATTTGAGCAATCATCACTGGATACTGCCTTTGATGAGCTGCCATCATCTGTGCTACCACTTTGTCGACAGTCTTGTCTGCTTCTGTAATTTTAAGCAAATCCATGATCAACGCTTTTTTCTCAGGCGTGAGATTCGCATTGGGTTCAGTGCTGATGCTTGGAGCAGCAGGTTCGTCTGGAGCGAGTGCGAAAGCCGGTGCGTTGCAGGCGAAGATGGTCAGGGCTGTCAATAGAATTGATGTGGCGCGCACGGTATCTCCTCGCGATGTTTTGAGACAATCAGGCTATTTTACCAGGTACACTGATAAGTCCCGTATTTCGGGGCGTGTATGACATCAACCTGCTGAAATACTTCTGCCGGACATGGCATTTTTCGTTCGCGGTTGCACCGCTGCATTTTAACTGTTGATGCGCTTTCGTTCGCGCTTGCACCGCTGCATTTTAACTGTTGATGCGCTGAACCACTTTGCCGAGTAGCCGAACACTGCCGTTCGTGACTACTTCGTCGCCCTGCTTCAAACCTTGAAGCACTTGAGCGTTACCGTTGAATCGTGCGCCTAATGTCACTTTCTGTTCCCGAAAAGTATTCGGTGCGATTTTTATATACACAATTTCGGATTCACCCAGCTTTTGCACTGCTTGCTCAGGCACAAATAATCCTGAGATCTTGCCAATTGTCAGATTCAGTTTTGCGAACATATCCGGCTTTAGTTTGAGCGAAGAATTTGTAATTGTGGCGCGAACGGAAACCGTGCGTGTCTCTGGATCAACGTGACTATCAATGAAATTGATTTGCCCGTAAAACTTCGTATTGGGCGCGCCCTGAATTGATACTTCAGCAGGTGTTCCTACCTTCACTTGCTCGAGGTTTCTTTCGAATACCTGCGCTACGACCCATACGTTGTGCAAATCTGAAATCGTGAACATCGACTTTGTGTTTTCAACCGCTTCACCAGGGTCAATGTCGCGTTCAGTTATCATGCCTGATCTCGGCGCACGAACTTGAAATAAATGGTCGATAGTTTTTGTTTTGGCAATCTTGTCGACAGCCGATGGCAGCACACCGAATAGTTTCAATCGTTGCTTTGCCGTCTCGATGTATCCTCTCCGTTTGATTTCAGAAGACTTTAGCGCTGCCTCTGCTTCTTGCAAATCAGATTCTGCCCCTTCGACATCGGCTTGAGAGGCGATCTTTTCTTGTAGAAGAAGTTGTTTTCGGTTGTAGATCTTTTGTGCAAGCGTCAACTTTACTTTCAACTGCATTTCGTCCGATTCCAAATCGAGCAGTTTTTGCAACAGCTCAGATTCGATCTGTGCCACTTCGTCGCTGCGCACTGTCGCCAACTTCTGCCCGGTTTGCACCTGGTCGCCTATCTGAACATCAACTTCCTCAGCGCGCCCTGGCACGAGCGATAGCACAGGCATGGTCATGGTTGTATCGCCTTTGACCACACCTGCAGTTTCCAAATTCTCCGGAATGGTTTTCAGTTGGGCTGAGTTCGTGACAATGCCAAGGCGCTGTATTTCTTCAGGAGAGAGTTGTATTGGATCTTCCGCGCGCACTTTCAAGTGTGGCGTCACTGCCGTGTTTGCTGTTTGCGAGCATCCGCTCGCTAGCAACGTTGTTCCAATGACGAGGCTCCAGTTTCGAAAATTCACAACTATATCTCCTCGCCACTCTCGATTGCAGATTGTGATACCAGATTTGATGCAAAGGGTTGATTGGGCTCAGTTTGCTTGACAGATTCGGGTTGGGCAGATTCAGGTTGGTTGGTTGATTCTGGTTGGTTAGGCAGTTTGCGCGATTTCCCGACATTCGGTGAGAAGCGCAGGTAAAGAGCCGGCAAAACATACAGTGTCAGAAGTGTGCAGGAAACCAGTCCACCAATGATTACGATAGCAAACGGTTTCTGTGTTTGCGAACCAATCTCGTTTGATAGCGCTGCTGGCAATAAGCCTACCGCCGCAATTACAGCAGTCATTAAGACCGGACGCATTCTCGTCACTGAGCCGTTAAAGACGCTGTCGTAAACAGAACATCCCTCGTGTCTTAACTCATTCACGAATGAAACAAGCAAGATGGCATTTTTTACTGCTAGCCCGAAGAGCGCAATTAAGCCCACGCCTGCGGCGATGGAGAAATACGTTTTGGTCAACAGAAGTGCGCAGACAGCACCGATAGCGGCTAAGGGAACGACTGAGAACATAATTACCGCACCGCGCAAGGTGCCGCACGAAATGTAGAGAATCGATATGATGACCAGAAGCGTGATCGGCAATACGATTGCGAGCTGATGTATCGCCTCGCGCTGCCGCTGAAATTCGCCGCTCCACTGCACTGTATAACCTTCTGGCGCATGTAGCTCAGAGTTTACCCTTGCTTGCGCTTCGTTGACCGAGTTGGCCAGGTCGCGACCACGCACGTTGGCGCGGATTGTCGCCATTCGTGAGCCGCCATCGCGCCAGATCTGAGTTGCTCCGACTATTTCCTTAATGGATGAAACGTCCATGAGCGGGATTTTGCCACCACCAGGAGTGTCAACAAGGATGGTCCGCAACGACTCTTCTGAGGATCTGTATGTCGGTGAAAGTCTAACTACGACCGAAAAGCGCTTCTCTCCGTCGATGACTTTTGTACATTCTTTGCCGCCGACAGCAATCTCGACGAGGTCTTGCAGATCGCCGACGTTTAGACCGTATCGAGCTGCTTTGTCGCGATCGATCTCGATGGCGAGCTGAGGTTGCCCCAGCAGTGGGTCCACGATCACGTCGACGATGCCGGGTGTTTCAGACATGATATGCCCAACTTCGTGCCCCAATTTTTCCAGCTCTTGCAAATCTGGACCCGCCACCTTTGCTACGAGTGAGCCCTGAACGCCTGATAGCGCCTCGTCCAGAGTCGTTTGAATGTATTGAGTGAAGTAGTATTCCACGCCAGGTATTTGCTGAAGATCGTTGCGTATGTCTTTGATCAACAACTCTTTGTCTTCGTGATATTTTGGTCGCCAGTCTTTGGCCGCTTTCAAATCGACGTAATGCTCCTGGTCTGCGAATCTTGCGGGGTCTGTTCCGTCGTCGGGGCCACCCACTTGAGAGAGCACTTGTTTGACTTCAGGATATTTGAGCAATGTCAGACGAATCTCTCGTGATACTTTTACAGACTCGGCAAGTGTGACGCTGCCTGGTTTGATTGTGGCTCGAAGCCAAATGTTTCCTTCTTCGAGATGCGGTAGAAATTCGCTTCCCACCTGGGTGAAGAGAAATCCTGATGCGGTCACGGCTGCTAGGGCAAGACCAATAACGATGTTGGTGTGCTTGAGTGCCCACTTCAAAGTTGGCTTGTAGACTCGTTTTGCCAGGTCAACGACGGGCGATTCGCGTTCTACAGTCTTTGATTTGATCATAAAGAAGGAGCAGAGCACGGGCACCAGAGCCAGAGCTGCTAGACCTCCGCCGACAAGTGCGCACACCATCGTTGTTGCTAGCGGGCGGAAGAGCTTTCCTTCCACACCATTGAACGAGAAGATGGGAAGAAAGGTCGCGATGATTACAATGATGCCGAAGACTATCGGCGTGCCGACCTCTCTTGCCGCGTCTCCCAGAATGCGCATGCGATCTTGAGGCGTGGCTGATGCGGTCTCGGAGAGCCTGCGCACAATGTTTTCGGTCATGACAACGGCGCTGTCTACAAGGATGCCGAAGTCGATGGCGCCCAGGCTCAATAGATTCGCTGGCACACCGAGCAGGCTCAGACAGATGAATGCGGTCAGCATGGCGAGCGGAATAGCGACGGCAGTGATAAGGGCCGAACCTACGTTGACTAGGAAGATTGATAGAAAAACAACAACGAGAGTGATGCCTATGGCGACGTTCGTCCCGACTGTTTTTAGCGTCTGGTTTGTTAGCTGCGAGCGATCGTAGAGTGGAGAGAGTTCGACGGTGGCAGGTAGATGCTTGAGGATTTCTGGCAGGCGAGCATTCAGTTCTTCCAGCACTCTGGAAGGATTTTCACCGCGTCGCAATAAGACGATGCCTTCGACAACGTCATCTTCTTCATCTTTACCGACCTGACCACGTCGAACCATTGGCGCCAGATCGACTGTAGCGACGTCTTTGATTCTTACCGGGATTCCGCCGACGGTTGATTTGATCGGCACTTTCAGCAAGTCATTTTGATCGTGAATCAGTCCGAGTTCTCGAACGATCAGGGCGTTCCCGTTGTGCTCGATGAAGCCACCACCTGTAGTTCCGTTCGATTTGGCCACCGCATCGTATAAATCTTTCAATGAAATATCGAAAGAGCGTAATTTAAACGGGTCGACTGTGACCTGAAACGTTTTTGTCGGTCCACCTTCGCTCACTACACCAATCACACCGGGTACTTGCCGAAACAGCTTTTCCAGCTCCCACTGCTGGATGGCGCGCAATCCCATCGGTGAATAGTGTGTACTGTGCAAGGAATAGCGGTAGATTTCTCGCAACGAGCCGACGTCTGGTTCTAAGTGTGGCTGCGCTTCTGCTGGAATATCAGCTTCGCCTATTCGCTCCAGTACCTGCTGCCGCACCACGTTCGTCGATGTGCCATCTGAAAATGTCGAAATTACAACGGACAGTCCGTAGAGTGACAAAGACCTTAGAGCCGTTTGGTTTGGAATACCATTCATCTCTTTTTCGAGCGGGACCGTAATCAATCGCTCGACTTCTTCTGCGCCTTTGCCGGGCAGTAGCGTAATGACGCGCACCTGCGGATTGGCAAGTTCTGGATACGCTTCGATAGGCAGGAGTTGCCACGCGACAATGCCAGCCAGTACGAGCAGAACGGTCAGTCCAAGGGTCAAATACCTGCCCTTCAGTGCTCCGTTTACAAAGCTGTCGATGATGCGATGCATATTGCGATCTTGGGATCTTTACTAACTGAAGTGTGGCAGAAAAGCGCGGCGTTGTGAATAAAAAAATGCTCTGGTGCATTTGAAGGGCACCAGAGCATTTGAATGAGCAACTACCTAAATGACTAGGCTGGAACGTTGAAGGAACCTTCTCCGATTGGCGGATAGATATCTTCTTCTTCTTCCTCTTCTTCCGTTGGGATGGTGTGTCCCTGGAAGCCTGTGCCTGCTGGAATCAAACGTCCGATGATGACGTTCTCTTTCAAGCCGCGCAGCCAGTCTTTCTTTCCTTCCACCGCAGCTTCCGTGAGGATTCTTGTGGTTTCTTGGAATGATGCAGCCGAGATGAAGCTTTCCGTGTTCAAGCTGGCTTTAGTGATACCGAGCAACACTGCTGTGTAGGTGGCTTCTCTAATTCCTGCTTGTCTGGATTTCTCGATTTCAGCGTCCATGAAGTAGCGTTCGAGCAATTCACCAGGCAACATGATTGTGTCACCAGGCTCGTCTACGCGTACCTTACGGGTCATCTGTCTGACAATAACTTCGATGTGTTTGTCAGCGATTTCTACACCTTGCGAACGGTATACAGACTGTACTTCGTCCACCAGGTATTTTTGCGATGCTTCGATGCCCATCAATCTCACGATGTCGTGTGGATTTGGTGGTCCGTCTGTCAGCGCTTTTCCTGGTGTGATCGTTTCGCCTTCTTCGACGATTACGTTCAAGCCCTGAGGAATGACGATTTCTTCTTCGGAGCCTTCACCGTAGACGATGTAGCAGCGAGTGGTGTCGTCTTCACGAACGATGCGTGCCTTACCGGCTTTTTCAGCAAGAATGGCGCACTCTTTCGGTTTTCTGGCTTCGAGAAGTTCTTCAACTCTCGGAAGACCCTGAACGATGTCCCCGGTTTTCTGACGTTCATAGACGAGCGTTGCGAGCAAGTCGCCGCGTTGTACAAGAGCGCCATCTTCACTTTGGAGTTGTGTGTTACCGGAGATCAGGTATGGTCTGCCCTTACGAACAGTCACATCAGATCCGTCTACTGCCACTACCTGTCCGGAGTGCACCGCCTGCGATGACTTCGAAATGTGGTCTTCGTTGCGCAACAGGTCGCCTTCCTTGACGGTGACTGCACCTTTTGCTTTGTGGTGAATCTGCTGTTCTTCAGTGATCAGAAGAATTCTTCGTTCGTCTGTCTTGGAGAGTTGTACACGAGCAGGTGTTTTTGTCAGAACCTGTGTCGTGGCAACAGCAGCCTTTTTCTCGACGATGTCACCGTGCTGTACTGCAAGCAGTGTCACGTTGAGGTCGGTGTCACGACGCAAGAGGATGTTTTCTTGAACGACGATGTTCAAGTCTTCTTCGCCGATTTCGACTGTTCCCTTCAGACCTTGCAATTGACCCTGCATCTGCAGAACCAGTGATGTTCTGGTGAGCTGAGCGCCTTGCAAGTGACGTACTTTTTCGCGGTCTCTGAAAAGCAACTGAGTGACTGAGCGCAAGCTGATTTTGTCATCAGTGGCGCGGTGTTTGAACTTAGTTTCTTTAGGCTCGATCCAATACTCTTCGATTGGGCGAACGAGAAGTTGCGACGAACCATCTTCTCTTTCGAGAATATTGATGATCTTTCTGTCTTTGAACTTCTGACCTTCGAGAATCTCGGTGCCGGGCTCAACGATCTGACCTTCTGGAACTTTGACGTCTGAAGGATCTCCGATGTTGATCAACTCGCCTGGGCGAACGATAACTTCGTGGATGATGTCGTTGTCGGCAACGATTTCGACGATACCGTCCATGTGGGCGAATACGTCTTTGACGATTTCTTGACCAGCAGTGACAGTGTCACCAGATTCGCTCATCTTCAAGCTGATGTCTTTCGAGATGAAGTGCACTTCTTCAGGAACGAAGAGAATGCGTCCAGCTTTAGTGACTACGCGGCGATCGTCGATTTCAACACCGTCGTAGATAATTTCTCCGCCGGAGTTGACCACGTTGGTGCCATCGTCGACGAGCTCGGCGATGATCTTTCCGTTTTCAACGATTTCGTCGTTAACAACTTTGATTGTGTAGGCTTCTTTGCTCTTCGCCACTCTCCAGGTGTTGCCGTTCTTGGCTGTTTCCAGCTTAGCGTTACCGGCTCCCACTGAGGAGATAATGACGTTGATTTCCTTACCTTTGACGAGACGAGTGACTGTCTTCTTGCCACTCTTAACCACTTCGGTTTCGATTTCTGGTCCGAAACGCACTTCGCCACCGTGTTCGGTGTTGATTTGAATTTCTGCCAGAACATCATTCGGATGCACGTCTTGTCCGTCTTTGACGACGACGTGTGCGCCTGAAGGCAAGTTGTATACGTCACCTTCCAGTACCCAGATGATACCGGCGCGGTTTGCTGTTCTCGAGATGTTTCCTTGACGGTCGCGCTTTTCGTCAGCCTGGAAGCCGGCGAACATGATACGTCCGGAGATGTCTGCGGTGATGTCTTTGCTGGCGCGTTCAGTCAAGTTCTTCTTCGAACCTGGTGGGTCGTACTCAGCCAACACCTGACCAGCTGTCACTGTTGTTCCTGATTTGATCAGAATCAAAGCGCCAGTTGGGATAGGCAACTTGTGTTCTTTCGAACCGGCTGCAACCAACAAAACACCATCTTTAGTGGTCTGTTCTACAACGTCACCATATGCGGTTCTAACTGAGCGGCTTGGCACTTTGTAGGTGACTTCGCCGGCAGCAGGAGCTTTCACCTGCGCACGTGAACTTCCACCTGCGACGGCGCCGCCTGTGTGGAATGTTCTCATCGTCAGCTGTGTTCCAGGTTCACCGATTGATTGCGCTGCGATAATTCCGATCGCTTCACCAACGTCCACGAGGTGGTTGTTGGTCATCGACCAGCCGTAGCACTTCTGGCAAACGCCGTATTGGCTGTCACAAGTGAGTGGTGAACGAACTTTGACGCTCTTCAATTTCTTCGTATCGAGCAGTTGCGAAAGTTCGCGGTGAATCAACTCGCCAGCGCGAGCGAGAACTTCACCGGTGTCTTCAGCAACGATATCTTCTGAGATCGAACGTCCGAAGATGCGCTCAGAGAGTTTGACCATGGCTTTGTCGCCTTCCATGATCGGTTGCATGTAGATGCCGCGTTGTGTTTTGCAATCGACATCGCGAACGATAACGTCTTGTGCAACGTCAACGAGACGTCTTGTCAGATATCCAGAGTCGGCTGTTTTCAGAGCTGTGTCTACCAGACCCTTTCTTGCACCGTAACTGGAGATGATGTATTCGGTTACGTTCAATCCTTCGCGGAAGTTTGCCTTAATCGGCAAGTCGATAATCTGACCTTGAGAGTCAGCCATCAGTCCGCGCATTCCGACGAGCTGACGAACCTGGGAGATGTTACCTCTAGCTCCAGAGAACGCCATCATGTATACAGGGTTCAAGCGGTCGAAGTTGTCTACAACTTCCTTGGTCAATTGGTCGGTGGTGGCAGACCATGTGTCGATTACTTTGTTGTATCGTTCTACTTCAGTGATTTCGCCACGTTCATAACGACGTTGCGCTTCTTCGATTTCTTTCTCGGCTGCTGAAATCAAGCCTTTCTTGGCTTCAGGAACATCGAGGTCGTCGATCGAAATTGTCACACCGGCTTTGGTGGCATATTGGAATCCCAAATCCTTCAAGGCATTTGCCAGTTCCGCTGTGCGAGCGGTGCCGTAAGTTTCGTAGATATCTGATAGAAGATTGCCGAGCTTCTTCTTGTCCATCGTTGTGTTGATGAACTTTAAAGTTGATTTTTTGTCTGTGGTGTAGCTGACCATAGGTCCCTCTTCTTCTCTGTTCGGTTTGTTACCGGATGAAAAGGATGGCGCAGCACAAGCCCCGCCATCCCTCTCGATTAATTCACGGAGGCAATCGCTCCACGCACCACTTCATTGAAGATGATGCGACCAGGAGTTGTCTCAACCATTTCACCGTCTACGTCGCGCACTTTGATTCTTGCGTGCAGATCAACGATGCCGGCGTCGTATGCCGATCGAGCATCGCTTAAGCTGACGAAACGCATTCCAGCTCCGCGACAGACTTTTGGATCATCCGAACCTGGCTTTTCGATAGTCAGGTAGTAGATGCCAAGCACCATGTCTTGAGTAGGAGTGACAGTTGGTCTGCCTGTAGCAGGCAACAAGATGTTGTTGGAAGCGAGCATGAGCATGTGTGCTTCTGCTTGAGCTTCTACTGATAGTGGAACGTGAACAGCCATTTGGTCACCGTCAAAGTCGGCGTTGAACGCTGAACAGACGAGCGGATGCAATTGGATAGCGCGACCTTCCACAAGAACCGGTTCAAATGCTTGAATGCCGAGTCTATGCAGTGTAGGAGCGCGGTTCAGCAGCACTGGGTGACCTTGAATTACTTCTTCGAGGATTTCCCAAACTACAGCTGATCCTTTTTCGATTTGCTTCTTAGCTGATTTGATGTTTTGTACGATCTGACGCTCAATCAATTTGTTGATTACAAACGGCTTGAACAGCTCGAGAGCCATTTCGCGTGGCAGACCGCATTGGTGCAACTTGAGTGACGGACCGACCACGATGACCGATCGTCCTGAGTAGTCAACACGCTTACCGAGAAGGTTCTGACGGAATCGTCCTTGTTTACCTTCGATGATGTTGGAGAGAGATTTCAGTGGTCGGTTGTTTGGACCGACTACCACTCTGCCTCGGCGACCGTTGTCGATGAGCGCGTCGACGGCTTCCTGCAACATACGCTTTTCGTTGCGCACGATGATTTCAGGAGCGCCCATTTCGAGCAATCTCGCCAAACGGTTGTTTCTGTTGATCACGCGGCGATAGAGGTCGTTCAAGTCGGAAGTGGCGAAACGTCCCCCATCCAACTGCACCATTGGGCGCAAGTCAGGTGGTGTAACCGGTAGGTTATCCAACACGACCCATGTCGGGTCTGTGTGGGAGTTGATCAACGCTTCAACCAAACGCAATCTCTTGATGATTTTGGCGCGCTTCTGTTGCGAACCAGTCGCCATGGCGAGCTCTTCTCTCAACTGCTTGGAGAGATCTTTCAATCCAGGCAAGTCGAGCAAGCGACCACGATCGTCTTTGTTGTCTGGACGTTCGTAGGCTGGCTTAGCTAGTTCGTGCAGCAACTGTTTGATTGCTTCAGCTCCGATGCCGACGTCGAATTGTAGGCTTGGATCATCCAAACTGCGCTCGTACTCTTCTTCTGAAAGAAGTTGATACTTGTGCAATTCTGGTGCGTTGCCTGCGTTTGTGACGATGTAGGCATTGAAGTAGACAACTTGTTCAAGATCGCGCAACGGCAAGTCGAGCAGCAAACCGATGTAACTCGGAATACCTTTGAGGAACCAGATGTGCGTTACTGAAGAAGCAAGTTTGATGTGGCCCATTCTGTGACGACGGACTTTAGAGTCAGTCACTTCAACGCCGCATCGTTCGCAAGTGATACCACGATGGCGCACTCGCTTGTATTTACCGCAATAGCATTCCCAATCTTTCGATGGTCCGAAAATGCGCTCGCAGAAGAGACCGTCTTTTTCTGGTTTGAGAGTACGGTAGTTAATTGTTTCGGGCTTGGTTACTTCACCGTGCGACCAGCTAAGGATGCGCTCCGGGGATGCAATTCCGATTTTGATGTAGTCAAACCGATCGATACTTGTAGCCATTTAGCCGACAGACCTCCAGCATTACAGGGACTTAGCCCTACGACATAGTTGTCTTGTGAGTTGTACTTTGGACGGGTGGGCGGACTGAACGTCCGCCCACAGATTGCTCGCTTTATTCGTCATCGCCTGCGTCGTCGCCTTCATCGTCATCGGCACCGAGGTCGACGTCATCGACTTCCGCTGCTGCAGCTCCAGAGGCACCAGCGAAGACATCTTCATCTGGTTCACTGACTGCCACCGCGGCTGATGGCACAACCGGTTGACGTGAAAGTTCAGCAAGTTCGGACTCGATGCCGATTTCACCGAATGGACTGCGACGCAATCCACGTGGTCTTGCTTCTTCGACTTCAGTCATCAAGTCGACTTCGAGCTCTCCGCCTTCGCGCGTGCGCTTGGCGACAGAGACGTCGAGACCGATTGATTGAAGTTCTCGAACGAGCACCTTGAACGATTCTGGAATACCAGGTCGCTTCAGGTTTTCGCCCTTAACGATTGACTCGTAGGCTCTTGAACGTCCGTTCACGTCGTCTGACTTGATCGTCAACATTTCTTGCAGAGAGTAGGCACCACCGAACGCTTCCAGCGCCCAGCATTCCATTTCTCCCAGACGCTGACCGCCGAACTGAGCCTTTCCGCCCAGTGGCTGCTGCGTGACCAAGCTGTATGGTCCAGTTGAACGAGCGTGAATCTTGTCGTCAACCAAGTGGACCAGCTTCATCATGTAGATCTTGCCGACAGTGACAGGATTGTCGAATGCATCGCCGCTTCTGCCGTCGTAGAGTGTGATTTTGCCGTTGTTACCGACCCAATCGAAGCCAGAGATCGTCTTACCTTTTGTGATCTCGCCGTGAACGAGATGCGAAGACGCTTCTTTGGCGTACATTTCGTCGAATGGTGGCACTTCGTAACGTTGCTGAGTGAGCATCGCTGCCAAACCGAGCAATGTTTCGAATGTCTGACCGACGTTCATACGGCTTGGTACACCAAGCGGGTTGAGAACGATGTCGACAGCCGTGCCGTCTGGAAGGAAAGGCATATCTTCGGTCGGCAAAATGCGAGCGACGATACCTTTGTTTCCGTGACGTCCTGCTACTTTGTC
>JAFEAT010000002.1:78689-137405 GCA_018266255.1 Cyanobacteria bacterium SZAS-4
TTTTCGCGGTCGAAGACTTTGACGTCTACGACGCGTCCGCCTTCACCGTGAGGAACGCGCAGAGAGTTGTCTCTAACGTCACGTGCCTTTTCGCCGAAGATTGCGCGGAGCAATTTTTCTTCAGGTGGATGTTCAGATTCGCCCTTCGGTGTGATCTTGCCGACCAGGATGTCGTCAGGATAAACACGCGAACCGACTCTGACGATGCCGTTTTCATCAAGGTGGCGAAGTGATTCTTCAGAGACGTTTGGAACTTCTCGTGTGATTTCTTCTGGTCCCAACTTGGTTGAACGAGCGTCGATTTCCAATTTTTCGATGTGGATCGAAGTGAGAACTTCGTCGAATACGAGACGTTGGCTGATCAAAATCGCGTCTTCAAAGTTGTAGCCTTCCCATGGCATAAAGGCCACGAGCAGGTTTCGTCCTACAGCGAGCTCACCAGAGTTGGTGGCAGCACCGTCGGCGATGATTTGTCCTGGTTTGACAAAGTCACCAACTTGAACGATTGGCTTTTGGTTCAGACATGTGTCTTGGTTCGAACGTTGGAATTTGGCCAATTTGTATTTGACCAATCTCTTGTCTTTGGTGCGCACGTGAATGGCGGCTGCCGTCACGTATTCGACCTTACCTTCCAGATCAGACACGATCACCATACCCGAGTCGCGAGCAGACTGCTTTTCGATTCCGGTCGTGACGAGCGCTCTTTCAGTTCTGACTAGCGGAACTGATTGACGTTGCATGTTCGATCCCATCAGGGCTCGGTTAGCGTCGTCGTGCTCGAGGAATGGAATCAAAGCCGTTCCGACTGAAACGATTTGAATCGGGCTGACGCCTACATAGTCGACCTGGTCTGGCGGAGTTTCAACGAACTCTGCTTTGTAACGCACAGGAACGAGTGGGTGAACGAAGTCACCGTTGTCGTGTACTGGCACGTCGCCCGGGGCAACTCGGTATTTGTCTTCTTCGTCGGCTGTGAGGTAGTGAACTTGTTCAGTTAACTTGCCGCCTTCAACCTTTCTATAAGGAGTCTCAATGAAGCCATACTCATTAACACGAGCATGGGTAGCCAGTGAACCGATCAAACCTGCGTTCGGACCTTCCGGAGTTTCTACCGGGCAGATGCGACCGTAGTGGCTTGGGTGAATGTCTCGAACCGCGAAACCGGCTCTTTCTCTCGACAAACCACCAGGTCCCAATGCAGACAGACGACGTTTGTGTGTCAATTCTGCCAGCGGATTGGTTTGGTCCATGAACTGCGACAACTGCGATGAACCGAAGAACTCGCGGATTGCTGCAACCAATGGTTTTGTGTTCAACAAGTTTGCAGGCGTGAGCGTATCGGCATCTTGCAATGTCATACGTTCGCGAACGATTCTTTCCAAACGGGTCAAACCAATTCTGAACTGGTTCTGCAACAACTCACCGACTGAACGAATGCGTCGGTTGCCCAAGTGGTCGATGTCGTCAACGTGGCCTTCGTCGTAGTGCAAGCCGATCAAGTAGTCAACTGAAGCAACGATATCTTCGCGCGTCAGTGTTCTCTGTGTTTCAGAAACGCTCAAGCTGAGCTTCTTGTTCAACTTGTAGCGACCGACCTTACCGAGGTCATAACGCTTGTCGTCGAAGAAGCGGCTGTCGATGATGCTCTGTCCACCAGCTACTGACGGCGGATCGCCTGGTCGCAGCTTTCGGTAAACTTCAATCAACGAGTCTTCGCGAGACTTGGTGCTATCTTTGTCAAGCGTCTTCTTGAGGAAGTCGCGGTGACGGAAGAGAGATTCCATTTCCTGGTCGGAATAGCCAAGAGCGCGCAGCAACGTTGTCGCCGGCAACTTTCTGTTCTTGTCGATTTTGACGTAGATGACGTCGTTGACGTCTGTTTCGAACTTCAGCCAGGCGCCTCGGTTCGGAATCATGGTGGCGCTGAATGTACGCTTACCGTTGGTGTCTACTTCGCGCTTGTAGTAGATGCCAGGGCTTCGTACGATTTGGCTGACGATGACTCGCTCGGCGCCGTTGATGATGAACGTACCGCGGTCCGTCATCATCGGGATGTCGCCGACGTAAATTTCTTGCTCTTTGATTTCACCGATTTCGCGGTTGACCAGACGCATTTGAATGCGCAACTTCTTGGTGAAGCTGGCGTCCATTGACCGAGCGTCTTCAGGCGTTTTCGGTTTATTGGGCTCTGTGTGATCTTCGAACGTGTAGTTCGGCAAGAAGTGCAACTCGAGCCTTCCGGTGTAGTCCTTGATTGGACTAAAGGCTCGTAACTCTTCTCCGAGTCCCTCATCAATGAACCACTTGAAGGAACTCTTTTGGATTTCGGCTAGGTCCGGTAGATCGGCGATGCGAGGGCTACCGACCCCGAAGGTTCGGACGCGCTCAGATAACTCTAAAGCCATCGATTACCTCTGGTAGATTGGCTGGATACTTCAGGCAGTCGCGGTGGGCAACTGCAGGCACAAGTGTGCAAATATACGTAGCCTATTATTGTATTGTCAATGCAAATGTGATGGGACGTGACAGCGCATACGTGACGAGAATTTCAATAAATTCCGTCTAATCTGCGCAGAAACGCCCAAATACCAGCTTATCTAATTACTTAGAAACTTTTCAAAATAGTTCGTTATTTCTTAATGCTGCTTATTTGTATGTAACACTGGCTCCAAATCTGATGTCAGCAGTAATTGTCGACTAGTTTACGTCACCTTGACGAGTTCGAAAGGCTCTGGTGATGCCAAAAATTACTCTTTCTAAGCGCTAAGCTTTTGGAGCGATCCTACCTTGTCTCTGTGGCGAAGCGATATCGCTCTAGTGCAGGCAAAATAGCTGAAGATCCGTATAGGAACGGCGATAGCGCGATTTCTCAACATTGCTCAGCGCTCGCTGCCCTGGGACCGCTATAATCCGCATACTACGTCATGGGGATGGAGCATCGCTGGTGTGGTGTGCGGTCTTCAAAACCGTTGCGGGGCAGACTAGCTCTGTCCTGGGTGGGTTCGATTCCCACGCGTCCCCGATGTTTTATCTCGCACCGCACGCTGTCTCGCTTTTGAGATGGAACGGTCAAAGATCTTGAAGTGTCCGTGTGGCACTTCACCAACCTTATATGCAGGAGCAATCAATTGATGGAATTTAGAACGAGCGTGGCGTCGGCATTTGCTGCCCTGGTTTTGGCGAGTTCAGTTGCAACTTTGCAGCCGGTGCTGCCAGTTGAAGCGAAAGCTCCGATTTGGAGCAACAATATAAAAGTGCCATACCGCTCTTGGCTGCCTACGCAAAGACCGAAAGAAATTCTTCTTTGCGTTCATGGACTTGGCTTCAGCAGTCTCTCTTACACTGAGTTCGGACACGTGATGGCTTCGCGCGGATACGGCGTGTATGCGCTCGACGTGCGTGGGTTCGGTGAGTGGATGGACAAGCGCGAAAATCGCGTTGACTTCGAGGGCTGTCTCGGTGACATCGAAGCCGCGCTCAAGACGCTACGCAAAAACTATCCCGGTTGCAAAATTGATTTGGTCGGCGAATCGATGGGTGGTGCCATCGTTTTGGCTGCAGCGTCGCGCAACCCACAGTTGGTCGACGGAATTATTTCGTCAGTGCCATCCAGCGATCGCTACGCAAAAATGAGCTCCACTCTCATTGTTGGAGCGAAGTGGTTAACGAATAAAGACAAGCCGATGAATATCGAGGCAGAAGTTGTAGAGAGAGCGACGGAAAACAAACAACTGCAGAAAAAGATGGCATCGAATCCAGAAAACCGTATGAAGCTGACTCCCAAAGAGTTGAAGCAGTTCAACGATTTCATGAAAGGGAACTACGACGCGGCTGCACTGATCGAAAAGACTCCTGTTCTGCTCATGGCGGGTTTCAAAGACAAGCTGGTCAAGCCGGAAGGCACAGTTGAACTATTCAACTCGATCACGACTGACGACAAATTGCTCATGGTCGTCGGTGATGGCGAGCATTTGTTGTTGGAAGAAAACCAGCTCACAGAGCAGCTGACCGACCTGCTGATCACGTGGCTGAATCACAAGCACTAAAACTTGTAGCCAAATGATTCGATGTAATGTTGGAATGCAAAGTAGCCAGCGAAGCTTACGGCGCAGACGATTATGACTGCTATCCATCCAATCAACGACAGCTTGCGAGAGCCAGGTGCTGCTCTCATCATCTGATCACCAAATGGTCCGGTGATTGAAAGAAAGATTCCAAACAGAAAAAACATGATCGAGAACAGCACCAGTTTCATCGAAACTGAGACGTTGTCTGCATGCGCTTGCGCCGCCACGACGACGTCCCACATATAGAATTTGCCAAGAATCAAAGATATGGTGACCAGAAACAATCCGGCTATACGTGGGTTCCGTTCGAAGTACTTTTTCATTTGCGCTCTCCAGTCAGTTTTCGACGGGTCACCATGAGCAGTGCACAAAAGTACTCGCACAAAAGTGGTCGCACCAGGACTTTCTTCGCGCTACTTGTTGTTGGTTCGCTTCTCGAGTTGCAGCTTTTTGATATCAGCGCTGATTTCGTTCAAATCTTCTTCCAACTCTTTGTTGTTCTCAGGTGTTAGTTTTTCGTGCCCGGTTGCCTTCTCGCTTTCGGTTTTGAATTTCTTTTTTTTGCGCGCAACGTCTGATAAATCGCTGCGCAATTTCTTGGCTTCTTTGTCGGTCAATTCTTTGTGTTTTTGAGCAACGTTTATCTCTTGCATCAGTTTCGCCTGGCGCATTTCAACGGTCCACGTCACTCCTTTTGCAGTAGCGAGTAGAGGCATTGACATCGCCCCACAGATGGTGGCTGCCACCAAAATATTTTGGACGGTCAAATTTTTATTCGAAATCATTATCTGCCTCAGATGAAGTAACAGGACTTATATAGATTAGCGCGGGTCGCGGGTTTTCGGCGTCGAAATCGACAAATGAATGTCACATATTATTTATTGTCAAGAGGTGCATTTTGTTTCTATCTTCAAATTGGCCCTTGCTTTCGGCATATGAAGTTTCCATAATAGAGGTAGTCATAATGTCGATAATAACTAGAAAGTCGGTCCGATGTGAATTCCCAGAGAGGCGCTCTGGTTTGGTTAGATCAGTTTGCAGGCTACCTTGAATTGGAGCGCAACTATTCGTCTAACACAATCCGTGCTTACGTTAATGACCTGAAGCAGCTGATTACAAATGAAGCTGAAGTTCCAAAAGATGTTCTTGATTTCACTCCCGAAGAAAAAGCAGAAGCTGCTGCAGCGTCGGTAAGTGAATCTGAAACAACTGTTGAAGGTTCGGAAGAGAAGCAAAGTTCTGCTTGGATGGAAGTTGATGGGCTTCGGGCCTACATCCGCCAAATCCAGGAGAGCTACAGTCGTCCAACAGTGGCTCGCAAGATCTCCGCAATCCGCAGCTTCTACCGTTATCTCCGTCGTGAACAGTTGATTGACGATGATCCGTCGAAGCTTGTGCGTGGACCTAAACTCTCGCGCCGTCTGCCTGCCTGTTTGGATCGCGAAGAAGTAACTCGCTTGTTGCTCGCTCCAGATGATTCATCGCTGGGTGTGCGTGACCGAGCATTGATGGAAGTTTTGTATGCGTCGGGCATGCGCGTGAGCGAACTTTGCGGATTGCGCATTCAAGACTACAACGCTGCCGCAAAAGAAATGCGCGTGTTGGGTAAAGGATCGCGCGAGCGTGTCGTGCTTCTCAATGACAGTGCGCAAGCCTGGCTCGAACGCTACCTGGCGGACCACTGGACCAAACTTGCTGGTGGCAGACAGCCGCAACCAGACAATCCGCTGTTTGTCAGCCGTCAAGCCACCAGACTGTCGTCGCGTTCAGTACACAGAATCGTGCTGAAATACGCTCGCCTTGCTGGTATCGCAAAACCGATCACTCCGCATACACTACGACACACGTTCGCTACTCACCTGCTCGAAGGTGGTGCCGACCTGCGTGTGGTGCAAGATCTGTTGGGTCACACCACCATCAGCACCACTCAAATCTACACTCACGTAAGTTTGGATAGATTGCGCAGAATCTACATGACCAGTCATCCTCGCGCGTAGTTCGAATCATTCAGTAATCAGAGTGCGCTTCTAGTAAGAGGCGCACTTTGCTTATGCTTGCGTCTGTGCTGTTCGAGCGTACTTACATTTTTGTGCTTAATTTGATGCCCCGAAGGCGTGGGAACCAAATTAAGCACAAAAATATAAGTGCCCAAGGGTGTTGTCTGTGTCTCTGATGTTGCTAAGGCTATTCTGTCTGGAAGCTACCTGTTCGTCGCTGCAATCTATCTGCGAATGTGCCGCGGGTGCGCATCTCACTGTCTATGGTGCCTGGCAGTGCGCCCTGAGGGCGTGACTGATATAATGACCCTCGTGCAAAATAGCAATCTTTGTCTCTTTGCGTTTGCCAGATTCTCTCTCGACCCCAACTCGACATCGAAACCGCCCAGGGGGCATGTTTGGCAACGCGACGAACTAGCGTCAGGCGGCAGAAGCCGAATAAGACTGCAAGCACGATTGGCAAAATCGTCAAGTACTGTTTCGTCGCTGTCTGTATCGTCGTCGCTGTAGGTTTCGGCTACATTGGCGCCAAGATTTGGAAGCAACTGCACGATCTCCCCGATGTCACGCTGGTTGAGCGATATGAGCCGATCGAAGCGATTCAGCTTTACGATAGAAATGATCATATGATCTGCACCATCGAAGGTGACGAAGACAGACGTGTCGTGCCTTTGAATCAGATTTCCCAGCAGATGCAGCAAGCAATGCTGGCTGCTGAAGACCATCACTTTTACGAGCATCACGGCGTTAACGTGCTTAGTATCGTGCGCGCCTCGCTGGCGAACTTGCAAGCCGGGCACGTTGTCGAGGGAGGTTCGACCATTACTCAGCAGTTGGTGAAGAACCTCTTCTTCACTGAAGCTCAGCGAACAATGGATCGCAAGGTCAAAGAAGCGTTCGTTGCTTATGAGCTTGAACACCGCTATCCGAAAGAAAAAATTCTCGAGATGTATCTCAACCAGGTCTATTTCGGCAACAACGCTTACGGCATTGAGCGTGCAGCGTCGCGCTACTTCAACAAAACCGCCGCGCAATTGACCGTAGCTCAAGCGAGTTTTTTAGCCGGTTTGGTGAAGGCTCCTTCTGAGCTTGGTCAGCCCGCAAACCGACAAGCTGCAATTTCTCGACAGCACGAGATTCTCGACAAGATGGTGGAATATGGCTACATCACTGCGAACCAGGCGAACGTAGCGAAGAAGCAGAAGCTTGAATTCAAAAAAGGTGCCAATCCGCTGCAACGGTATCCTTATTATGTCAGCCACGTGCTCGAGCAGTTGAGAGACAGATTCAGCCAGGCTGAGATGCGTCGTCAGGGACTTCGCGTTTATTCCAATCTGGATCCGCAAGCGCAAGAAATTGCTGAGAAGACGCTCACTGCAGATCTTGCTAAAGCACCGAAAGGCGTTAGCCAGGCTGCTCTTGTAACTGTGTCAGTTCAAGACGGTGCCGTGCTTGCCATGGTTGGAGGAGTCGGCGACTTCTGGCACCATCAATTCAATCGCGCTACAAATCCGCATACTGCGGGGTCTTCGTTCAAGCCGTTCGTCTATTTGACTGCCTTGTTGAAGGGTGTTTTGACACCGGACAGCATCATCGAAGACACGCCTCTGGTCATTCATCAGCCTTTTGGATTGCCTGATTATGCGCCGAAAAACTTCGACCACAGATTTCTCGGTCGTATTCCACTGCGGAAGGCTTTGGCCCTGTCACGCAACGTTTGCTCTGTAAGAATCGCTCAGCTAGTCGGCATCGATAGCGTTGTAGAAACAGCCAGAGAAGCCGGAATTACGACGAAGTTAGAACCGAATTTGTCTCTTGCTTTGGGAAGTTCTGCCGTCACTCCACTGGATATGGCCGGTGCCTATGCTACATTCGCTCGCATGGGTGTGGCGATCAAACCACAGGTGCTGAGACGCATCGAGAACAATCGCGGACAAGTAATCGAAGTGTTCCAACCGAGCGTAGACAAAGTATTTCCCGTTGAACCTGTCGCACGTCTGGTCAGCATGATGCAAGACGTGGTCAAGTTTGGAACAGGTACTGGTGCCAAGTTAGACGATCGTCCTGTCGCTGGTAAAACAGGTACTGCAGACGCCGCCAAAGACATCTGGTTTGTCGGCTTCACACCGGATATGGTGACTGCCCTTTGGGGTGGGAATGACGAGAATCTGCCAATCAAGGGCAATCACGTCACTGGTGGCGACGTGATGGCGAAGATCTGGAAGCATTACGTTACGGCTTACTATGTCGCGCACCCAGCTCCAGCTGGTTCATTTGTACCTCCATCTGCACCGACCGAAGAAGAGCAGAAACGTGAGCAGAAAGCTGCTGCGAAGCTAAATCAAAAAGTTGTGAAGAGCGATACGGCAGTTGCACCGGTATCGAGTGTGGTGCCTACGACTGGTGAACTCGTTCCTGCTGTGCAAACTCCTGTTGAAGTGAACAAGGTTGAAACCACTCCACCTGGCGTCGCTCCTCCAATTTCCGAAACGGTGAAGTCTCCGACGTCAGAAGAGAAGACCTCGACTGCAGCTCCACTTCCAGCTCCTGAGCGGGCCACGCCCGTGCCTGTGACAGCGCCAACACCGGCCCCGAGCATCACGCCGTCGACTGCGCCGACACCGGCCCCTACTCCTACGCCAGCTGGTGGCTTATCTCAATGAGTTTTCAGCCCAAGGCGTCTCGAGCAGCACAGATTTGGATCGCAGTTATTGTCGGCGTCCTAATTGTTCTTTTTTTGGAGATGCAGGGCAACCAGACAAAAACTCTCAATTTTGTCGTCAACACCGACGCCGATGATGTTGGCGCTGAAGTGCTGGTTGACAACCAGAAAGTCGGCATCATTTCAAGCAGTACTGTCGACGGTCCCGGCGGGGGTGTCTTTCTGGGCTACCTTCGACAAGGCAAGCACCAGGTGGAGGTGCGCAAAGAGGGGTTCAAGCCGTTCAGCAAAGAGATAGATATGCACCAGGAACAATACCTGGGCGTGGACTTGGAGCGCGTGAACAACTAAACTTCTACATGGTGAAGTGCGGGACGAGCGTGCCCGATGCGCCAGTAGGAGAATCATCTTGCCTGAATCCAATAAGTGGGTCGGTTTGCTGGGTATCGTGTGCATTCTTGGCACAGCGTATGCAATGTCGAACAATCGCAAGGCTATTAACTATCGTCTTGTTATTTCAGGGCTCGTCATTCAGCTTGTCATGGCCGTCTTTGTTCTGAAGGTCGAATTCGGACAGACTTTGTTCAAACAAGTTGGTGACGCGATTACTGCACTATTGCACTATTCCGACGCTGGCGCCGGCTTCGTCTTCGGACCGCTGGTAGAGAATCCTGACGACATGGTCAAACTTTTTGGACCGAAAGCTGCGTTCATTTTTGCTTTTCGAGTGGTACCAACGATCATTTTTGTCTCCAGCTTAGTCAGCATCTCCTACTATCTTGGACTCATGCAGCGTGTCGTGCAAGTGGTGGCGAAGGTGGTGGCATTCCTGATGGGAGCCAGCGGTTCCGAAGCTTTGTCTAACGCCGCCAGCGTATTCGTCGGGCAGGTGGAAGCTCAATTGCTTATCCGCCCCTACGTGGCGACGATGACTATGTCAGAGCTGCTCGCTTCGATGACGGGGTCGATGGCTTGCGTTGCAGGTGGAGTTCTGGCTGTCTACATCGGGATAGGCATCAAAGCCTCCTACCTTCTTACTGCAAGCATCATGGCTGCGCCTGGTGGACTTGTGATCGCCAAAATCGTTTGGCCTGAAACTGAAGAGTCGATGACGAAGGGTAAGGTGCAAATCGAAGTCAAACGCACAAACGCGAATATCATCGATGCCGCTGCCCATGGTGCATCTGACGGGATGCGTATCGGTCTCAATGTTGTTGCTATGTTAATTGCTTTCATGGCGTTGATCGCTATGGGAGACGGTCTGTTTGGCCTGTTAGGTATGTGCATGCACAACAACGGTATTCCTGACTTCTTAGGACTGAGTCTCGAACATTTGAAAATGATGGACATTTTGGGTCTGCTATTTTCTCCTGTGGCATTCGTCATGGGCGTACCCTGGAGTGACGCTCATGTAGTCGGAAGATTGATGGGCGAAAAGATGGTGATCAACGAATTTGTTGCTTACACTGAGTTGTCTTCGATGCTTAAGGGGCTTTCGGATATACACATTTCTCAGCACGCAGAGACGATTGCTACGTTCGCGTTGTGCGGCTTTGCCAATCTTAGCTCTATTGCAATTCAAGTCGGTGGCATCGGTGAAATTGCGCCGTCGCGCCGTGGCGACCTAGCCAGGCTTGGTGTGAAAGCATTGATTTGCGGAACTATGGCGAGTTACTTGTCGGCTACTTTGGCCGGGTTGCTGGTTTAGTTAATTAAGGAGTCGAATGTGTCGGAAGCCCAGGGAATAGCGCCACCAAGCGGATACAGTAAGCCGGAGAATAAATCGAAGCTGCCCGGCGTTATTAGCAAAATCGTTTGGGTCTGCATCAGTTTGCTCGCCGCATTCTCGCTTGGAACCATCGCATTTTCTAGAGGCGAGCATGTCAATGCGACTTGGTTGGTGACTGCTGCGGTGTCGGCGTTTTGTATTGGATACCGCTTCTACAGCAAGTTCATCGCCGAGAAAGTTTTCGAGCTGAACGATTATCAAACAACGCCATCGCAGAAAATAGATGATGGAAAAGATTTTGTACCGACAGAAAAATGGGTTCTGTTCGGGCACCATTTTGCTGCTATTGCTGGTGCGGGTCCTCTCGTAGGACCAATTCTGGCGGCGCAGTTTGGCTTTCTACCAGGCACATTGTGGATTATCGTCGGTGTTGTTCTCGCTGGCGCCGTGCAAGATTTTGTCATTCTCTGTTGTTCGATGCGACGTAATGGACAGTCGCTCGGCAAGATGGCAAAAGAAGAAATCAGCCCCCTGGCAGGAATCGTTGCTCTCGTCGCGATTCTGCTGATCATGATGATACTGATGGCCGTGCTTGCCCTAGTCATCGTGAACGCACTTAAATCTAGTCCATGGGGCGCATTTACTTTGTTGATGACTGTGCCAATCGCAGTATTTGTCGGGCTTTACATGCGCTTCATCAGACCGCACCGCGTTGTCGAAGGGTCACTGATCGGGGTGGCACTGACAATCATTGCTGTCATTGCCGGCAAATGGGTCGCCGCTGATCCGACACTAGCTCCTATGTTTACGCTGGATGGTGTGCAGCTTTCAATCGCAATCATGCTTTACGGCTTCGTCGCTTCTGTTCTTCCAGTTTGGATTTTGTTGGCGCCACGCGATTATCTCTCCGCCTTCCTGAAGATAGGAATCATCGGGCTTCTTGCTATCGGAATTTTGTTCTTAAGACCTGACCTGCAGATGCCACGCCTGACAATTTTCACAAACGGCGAAGGTCCACTTTTTACCGGTTCGATTTTTCCATTCTGTTTCATCACGATTGCATGTGGTGCCATCTCTGGCTTCCATGCGCTTGTGTCATCTGGCACCACGCCGAAGATGATCTGGCACGAAACCCATGCTCGACCAATTGGATACGCTGCAATGTTGTGCGAAGCGACTGTGGCAATCATGGCTGTCATCTCTGCTTGTGTGATTACTCCGGGCACCTACTTTGCCATCAACAGTCCTAAGGGGGTTGTTGGAGCTGATCCCATCGCTGCAGTTGCCACCATTAGTTCGTGGGGCTATCCAGTTTCTCTGCCACAGATGCAAGCCCTCTCCTCTGCCGTTGGCGAGACGACGCTGATGGGGCGCACTGGTGGTGGACCGACACTAGCAGTCGGGATGGCACATATTTTCGCTCATGCTGTGCAGTCGACTGGCTTAGGCACGCTTGATCTTTCTTTCTGGTATCACTTTGCCATCATGTTCGAAGCTTTGTTCATCCTTACATGTTTGGATGCAGGCACGCGTGTTGGAAGATTTTTGCTGCAAGATTTCCTTGGACTCGCCTGGAAGCGGCTCGGCGAGACCAGTTGGTATCCCGCCATCATTTTGAGTTCTGCCATGGTTGTGGGCGGTTGGGGATACTTCCTCTATCAAGGCGTGATCGATCCCCTTGGTGGCATCAACAGTCTCTGGCCGTTGTTCGGAATCTCTAATCAGTTGCTGGCAGTGGTGGCACTTTGTATCGGCACCACAGTGATTGTGCGCATGAACAAACGCAAATATATGTTCGTCACTTTAGCGCCGCTTGTCTGGCTCTTGAGCGTCACGTTGACCGCCGGCTATTTGAAGATATTCAGCCCCCTTCCAAAGCTCGGTTTCCTGGCGCATGCTCATATGTTGGAGCAGAAAATGAGCACCGGCTTGCTCGCGGCGGCCGACATGAAAGCGACGCCTGTGTTGATTTTCAACGACTATCTTGACGCCGTGCTAGGTGGCGTTTTCATTGTGCTGGTTCTAGTCATTTTGATTGAGTCGATTCGCGTTTGGATAGATCCAAAGTCCATCTTGCCGAGAAAGGCACCAGCAGAAGATCTGGTTACGGCTGCTGAAGGGCAAAGCGGAAGTCAGGGGCGAGAATTTGGTGGCTTCGACGGACCTATGAAATGTTGCTGAGATGAACGATCAAGACTTTGATTTAGCGCTGAGAGCTGAGCTAGAACCTTCGGAACACATCGTGTGGCGTGCACAGCCGAATATCGATGCAGTGCGCGGTTCGTTGCTTACATTTTCAATCATCTGGTTGTCTGGATTGTTCATGCTTGGCGTTGGAGTTTTGCGTGCTTCCTCCGATGATTCGCATATATTGTTTGGATTGATTGTCTTGCTTGGAATTGTCGCGGTTGCTGGTTCTCTCGAGCTGATCTTTGTGCCGCGCAGAGCTGGTAGAACAATTTATGTTCTCACCGACAGGAGAATCTTTTCTCTTTGCGTGACACGCAGAATTTTCAAACAAGAAGACGCCAGTTATCGACATAAAGAGGTTTTGCGAGTCAGTAAAAATTCGATTCCATTTTTCTATCTCTCCAATCTTCCTTCTCAAATTATGTTTTTCATTCTTTCATATGACGTTGTGTCGTCGCTTATGCGTTCGTTCGACACGTTCATCGCAATTGGTTTTGCCATGACAATGTTGGGCTGGCTGCAGCCGTGGATGCAAGACATGCGTATGCCGATTCCAAAATATCGCGATGCGCCCCGCACGTTTTATTCTGTCGGCGATTTGTTCGTTTTCCTTGAATCTTTTCGCCTGGAGGACATCGCCGAATTTGTTTACAAGAAGGGGCGTGAAAACGCTTTCAACGCCTTTGTCATTTCCAAATCGTCAGGCTGTATTAGAATGAGAGCGGTCCCTGAAATAAAGCCTGTCGAAATCGCTATCGCTCAGGTATCAAAGGTCTAAAGGAGTTCCTCCGAGTGTCAAACGACGTCTCAAGCATGCTGCCAGATATTCCAAATCTGGTGCGCGTTTGCAAAGCGATCGCGATGCTTGATGCGATTTTGTGCGAAGAGTGGGAGCATCGCTACTACTCGTTCGATTCTCATTGGAACAAAGATGATCCAAGCGAGATGATGGCATCTATGCGTGACGGCAGCGGCGACCACTACTATATTTGGTTCACGCGACAGGGCGCAGCAATCAAAGGCTGTGCTCAGGACTCGTTGTTGAATCCTGACAACAACGATGGTGAACCTTTTCCTGAAGTGTTTGCAAATTTTCCTAACGAGCTTTCATATTTTTTGAAAGAAGCGGCGTTTCTAATTAGTGATACCACTTTTTGTTATTGGAGAAGACAAACCGATCCGACCTGGAACTCAGGTGGCATCGCGTTTCCGAAAAACTCCGGCGCCGATCCCGATGGTTCTAAAACTATGTTGCAAATTTTGGATGGAAATCCGGCGACATATGTGGAATACGCCGAAGACTATTTCGAAGTAGAAATCAGCGAAGAAGACGTAAATCACATCTACCAGCTAAAGCCGCTAAACCCAGAACTATTGATTCGCCTACACTGTCAGCGAAAACTAGATCAGCTAACCGAAGACATAAAAGAAATCGGCTACATCCGAGGAACATAGCCGATTATTTGGTGAGTTTCGCCGGGGCGCCGACTTCAGCCGGTAAGGGCCGCCGCTCTATTGACCGGCGAGCCAGCACGCGAAGTGTTACTGCGCCGCCGAACTTTTAGGTGCATTAGGCTTGCTAAACAGCCCTTCGCTCTTCTGCAGCCCCTTGATGATATCCGGTGAAATTCCGGGCAAATTCGTTTGCACCAGATATTCCGGATTGCTGTGCAACCACTGCGACAACGAAATTTCTTGGTAGTCACCGCTGTTGAATACAGCCAGCATTTCGCAATCTTCATCGCCGATCGATTCAATGTAATGTCCATAGCCCATTGGCACATAGCCAACATCGCCAGGGTTGAATTCTCTAGTGATTTTTCTTCCTTGCGATCCGAAAACAGTCATGCGAGCCCGGCCCTTCATGTAATACTGCCACTCATCGCAATTAGGATGCCAGTGCATTTCGCGCATGGCTAGAGGCTTCAAATGTAAGATCGCGCCAGACATTGTTGCGGAAATCGGAAAATCCTTCTGCGATACAACATTGAATGTGCCACCGGGAACGGTGTCAGGAATTTTTGCACCAAGACGGAAGCGGTGTGTCAACGGTGGTGGATTCTCGCTCGCCGGTGGTGGATCTGCTGGCAACGACGTCGGCACTGGCCCCTGGGCGATATAAACTTCGCTCTTTGGGAATTTGTCAAACGCAGAAACCGGCATTCCAAATTCTTTTGCGAGAACTTCTTTCGGAGTTTGCGCTAGCCAATCGCTGAAACTGAATGTGGCGAACTCCGAGAAATATCCGCTGTCGAAAACCAGGATGAACTGACACTCTTCTGGACCGATTCCTTGGATTGAGTGTCCATGACCGCGGGGAAAATACCAAACATCTCCAGGTCCGAAATCTTTGACTTCATACTGACCCTGCGGATTGATCACAGTGATGCGGCAGTGTCCTTTGATCACGTAAGACCATTCAGCAGCATTGGCGTGCCAGTGCAACTCGCGCAGTCCGCCCGGCTTGAGATACATGTTGACGCCAGCTAGCCCTTTCGAGATTGGAAAGTTGACGGCGGTGGCTTCGTTCGAGCGCCCACCCTCATAAGCTTTCATGGGCTGCTTGCCCAATTCATATTTGATTTCTGGCATTGCGTCTTTAGCCAATTCAACCGCTTCTGCAACTGAGTTGATTGTTTTGCTGCCAGTGAGATGTTTTTGAGCAGCCATCGCATCCGTGCTCGCAAAGGTGCATGCGAACAGCGCGATTGCTACGGCTAACTTCAGAATCTTGTCCACCGTTGTCTCCTTAATGCTGAGTCATCTAGTGTATCAATGACAGGCTGGTGATTTACAGCCTTGTCATCTCCGGTCAGACTAATTCTTAGCACTCGCGCAAAACGAATGACTGTATGCAAAATTGACTGCTTGACGACGTTCTGTTTCGTCATTATTGTTGCTAAAATTGCGCTATCGCTAGAATAGAATGCTTCTGCATTTATCCAGGGCGCTTCACCACTTCAAATCGCTTCTTTTCGAGGTCAAGTAATGACTAGTTCTGGTCAGCATGGAACAGACAACAAGAGATCTCTTTCCCGCGGTGAATTTCGAAGCGATCGAAAGTTTTCGCAGAAGGATTACCACCACCCAGCCGCCGCGTGGGGCGCTGCATTCAGCGTGGGTCGAATACTAGTTGAGCAAAATGCAATTGTCGATGGCGTGAAAGCCATCTTCAAAATGAACCACGAAAACAGTGGTTTTGACTGTCCTGGATGCGCATGGCCAGACGATCGCAAAGGCCTGCGTATGGACATTTGCGAAAACGGAATCAAGCATGTCACTTGGGAAATGACTAAGAAGCGCACAGATCGCGAATTCTTTGCCAAGCACACGGTGACTGAATTATTGAGTTGGAGCGATTTCCAGCTCGAAAATGAAGGTCGGTTAACAGAGCCAATGGTCTATAACTCTGCCACCGATCACTATGAGCCCATCTCGTGGGATGATGCATTCGCTCTCATCGCCAAACACCTTCGCGCTATGGATAGCCCGAACAGAGCCAGTTTTTATACCTCTGGTCGGCTATCGAACGAAGCGACATTCCTTTATCAACTTTTTGCCAGGGAATTTGGCACCAACAATCTTCCTGATTGCTCTAACATGTGTCATGAAGCTAGCGGGAGAGCGATGAAAGCATCTCTCGGTACGGGCAAAGGCACTGTAGATATCGTCGATTGGCAGAAAGCCGATGCTATTTTTGTTATCGGCGTCAACGCTGCTACAAACGCGCCCCGCATGCTGAGCGCACTTGCAGACGGAGTGAAGGAGCACGGTCTGAAAGTCGTTCACATCAATCCACTCATCGAGGTCGCTGCAACAACTGCAATTACTCCGCACGAAATCATGGACATGATTACATTTCGTGCCACACCAACAAGTTCTCTCAATTTGCAGCCTCGTATCGGTGGCGACCACGCCATCATGCGTGGTATCGCTAAATATCTTTTCGAAAAATCCGAAACTGATAAAACAAGTATCGATACTGCCTTCATCGAAAAGTACACTTCGGGCTTCGAGGCGTACAAAGCCTGTTGCGAAAAAACTTCATGGGAAGAGATCGAGAAACAATCTGCAATCAGTGCAGAGAAGATCAAAGAAGCTGCAGAGATTTATCGCCAGGCACCAGCAGCAATCATCAGTTGGTGTTTGGGAATCAGTCAACAAGAATTCGCAGTCGATACTATCCGCGAAATGGTCAATGTTCTTCTGTTGCGCGGCAACATCGGCAGACCAGGAGCCGGTCCATGCCCTATTCGCGGGCACAGTAACGTGCAAGGAAATCGCACCTGTGGAATCCACAACGACCCTCCCGAAGCGTGGCTCGCGAAGATGGATGCAGCGTGCGGATTGAAGTCGCCCCGAGCGAAGGGGTTTGATACTGTGCGCACCATCGAAGCAATGTATGACGGCGAAGTGGAAGCATTTTTCGGCATGGGCGGAAATTTTGCTTCAGCAACTCCTGATACTGAGAAAACTTTCGAAGGGTTGCGTCGATGCAAATTGACTGTGCAAGTCAGCACTAAGTTGAATCGCAGTCATGTTGTGCATGGAAAGGATGCGCTCATTCTTCCTTGTCTCGGAAGAACAGAACTGGATATGCAAGCTTCCGGCTCTCAGCAAATTACCGTGGAAGATTCGATGTCCGAGGTGCATTTGTCGGTGGGCATGAATGAACCAGCTTCACCCCATCTACGTTCTGAACTGGCAATTATCGCGGGCATGGCGAAAGCTACGATTCCGAACAGCGTTACACCATGGGATGAATATATCGGCAATTATGATTTGATCCGCGACAAGATGGGCGAAGCAATTGCGGGATTCGAAAATTTCAACGAGCGTGTTCGAAAGAAACTTGGCTTCAGACTGCATCAAGATGCTCGTGAATTGATTTTCAATACTGATACCAAACGAGCTAATTTCTCTGCCACGGAATTGCACGACACGCTGCTTCCACCTGGGAAGCTGATGCTCAGCACCATGCGCTCGCACGACCAGTTCAACACGACAGTCTACTCAGACAACGACCGCTATCGTGGCATCAAAAATCTGCGCAACCTTCTGCTCATGAACGAAGAAGATATGAAAGAGCGCGGATTGAATAACTTCGATTTGATCGACATAACGAGTTTCGGTCAAGATGGCACCGTTCGTAGTGTCAGTGCGTTTCGCGCCGTGAAATATAATATCCCAAAAGGCTGCGCATCCGGCTACATGCCTGAGCTCAACGTGCTTTGCCCGGTTCGAAATTACAGCAAGCAGAGCGACCAGCCGATGATGAAACAAATCGTAGTCGAAGTTGTTCCGAGCGCTGTCGCATCTGCTGTCAAAGCTGGAAATTGAGCATGAAAAGCATCCGCGAAGCCAGCAGCATCCGCAAAGATAGGGGTGTAAAACAAGTTCCGACCAAGAAGGTTCACGGTCAGACCGACAACATGTCTGTGGATGATGTCCTCGACACTGTCAGCGTGGAGGAACCACTTGAGGTTCGTGTTGGATATGCAGAAAAAGATTCTGTGCAACAGATCGCTGTCACGATGCGAACGCCAGGCAACGATGAAGACTTAGCCGTTGGATTTCTGTTCACTGAAGGAATTATTTCAAGCAAAGATGATGTCGCCAATGTAACTGCTGACATGAAGTGCAACGGAGTAACCGTGCAGCTTCACGAGCACGTTGAATTGGATCCGGCGGTATTTTCTCGACACTCATTTGTTGCATCAAGTTGTGGAGTCTGCGGTAAGAAGACAATCGCAGCAGTGAGAGTCAAGCGCCAATTTACCTGTCCACATGATGAACCAATCGTTCCTGCTGAATTGATTCACAAGCTGCCAGATATGCTTCGCTCGCAACAAGACAACTTTGACCACACAGGTGGAATCCATGCGTCATGCTTATTTGGCCTCGACGGCTATCTTGTCAACATCAAAGAAGATGTGGGTCGACACAATGCCTTAGACAAGTTGATCGGCGCAGAACTGATCTCTGGTCACTTGCCACTGAACGACAAAATTTTGATGCTGAGCGGGCGAGCGAGTTTTGAGTTGATTCAAAAAGCCGCTCACGCCGGGCTCGCAGTTGTCGCGGCAGTCGGCGCACCGTCAAGTTTAGCTGTTCAGCTCGCTGACGAATGTGACATTACACTGTTAGGTTTTGTCAGAGACGGACGCTTCAACATTTATTCCGGTGCACACCGAATCAAAGTTTCCTAGATTCGGTTCAATATGTTGCGCAGTCCATTACCGAGTCCGCCACCGTAACCGCCATAACCGCCGTAGCCACCATAGCCGCCGTAAGAGTTACCGAACCCTTGCGCACCGTAGCCGCCCATATTGCCGTAGCCCATATTGCCGTATCCGTAGCCGTTTCCGCCTAGCAGAGACTGCAACATACCGCGTCTGTGATGCCTGTGATGATGACGCCCACACATATTATTCATACCGTTCAGCATCGCGGCATTGGCAAATGCGTTGTTTCCAAAACCATTATTTCCCGCAAAACCATAACCGTTATTTGCAAAGGCATTCACTCCGCCATACTGAGCTACATTGGCTATTTGAGCGGCTGCATAGGGGTTAACGCCAGAGTTGGCAAACGGGGTGATGCCATGATTTGCGCCACCAAAATATTGGCCATTATTTCCATATTGGCCCATCATGCCTTGACTGATATTGCCGTAATAATGATGATTTCGACTAAACGCTGCAGTTGGTGCGAGTAGAACCAGCATTGCTGCCGCTGGTAGAAGCGCCTTCCAATTCATGTTTTCCTTCCTTTGACACATGTGACCCATTTGTACAGTGTCGGTTTTTTGTTGGAATCCAGGCGAGTTCCGCCTCAGCCGAGGCGGTTAAATACATTGAACTACTGAATACGTGTATGTTGCGTGAAGCCTTTATTGTTCAGCTTTCGCTCTACATCAAGCGGAGCACGCCCATGGCTACAAACGCTAACACCGCGAATTCGATCATGAAGGTCAGCAATACACTAAAGATGGTGCCAAGAGTTAGCAGAACTGGACCGTATGTCTCCGCTTTATCCTTGTAACAAGTGCGTGCTACAAGCTCTGCTGGCGTTCCTAGTGAATAGCAAACATTTGCCAGGAACATATAGCCGAGCGCTTCGAGGAAAATCAATTGAAATGAGTAGCCGAACAAAACTATCAGTGCGAATGCCGCCGGCAAACCTGCAATACCTACGGCGATGTTGTAGAGCGGGCGACGCAACTCCCACCACATCAAAATAGACAGAAGTGATCTCGGTTCCTTTTGAACTTCAATTACCTTCTGAAGTATCTTGGTACCGCCCTTGGTGCGCGCTCCTTTCTCGAAAGTATGAATGAGATTTTGAAGTTGCTCAGGCGTGGATCGTTCGAGTACTTTGAAGAATTCATCTACCGGCAGTTCATGCATGACTTTGTTGGGATCATCGATTGCACTGGTCATGCCGGACTCTGCCGGAGGTGCCGATGCCGAAGTCTGTGCTGGCGGTGGCGCCTGTGCCAGCGCCGGTGCCGGTGCGTCTGGAGCGGCATCGGTAACGACAAGTTTGATTTTGCTTGCGCTAGTAACGTCGTCGATGTTGACCGCTGGATCTTTGGTCATAAATCTTCCCCGCTAGACCCCTCCTAGCATAACTCTACTTTCGGTTAAGCGGAAGTAAAAACTCCCAGGGTTTTCCCTGAGTCTCATGGTTTTTGCGCAATTGGATCTGCAATCTTACGTAACTCCAACTCTTTCAACTTATGATGGCTTGAAGAAATCTAGACGCGGAACTCACAGTGGAGCGCTCATGATCAAACAGATTTTGGCAATTGTATTTATCTATGTCTGCACGGCGGCTGCCTGGGGAATTCTCGGCGGCACGGTCTTGCAGCGAACCTATTCATCAGACAGCAGCAACGGCGAGCGAGTCAATCAACTCTGGGGCACAGCCCAGAGCCAGGCTGCTCCGAGCTTCTTCTATGAAACGAAAAAGCAGGTTAAACAGACATCCGTCAAAGACAACAAGACTGTCACCGAAGTGGTCACCGAGACTGAACGGCATTATATTCCGATTGAAAAAAGCGACGTGAAAGCGGCCATTAAATTGGATTACCGCAAAAAAGGATTGCTCTGGTATTCGACATATAAGGTCCATTTTAGTGGTGGCTACAAGGTGACGAATCCAACTAATCAACCACTTACTCTTCACCTCGACTTCCCTCTGCCGGCTCAACAAGCCATTTACGATAACTTCCAACTAAGTATTGCTCTGAGAAATATCGGCAGCATTTTGCCATCTGGCAATTCCTTGTCGGAGACTTTCAACATCGAACCGAACAAAACTGATGATGTGAACATCTCCTACGACTCGCAGGGGCTCACAACGTGGCGCTACAACTTCGGCAATAGCGTCAATCAAGTCAAAGATTTTTCGATGGATATTGTCACTGATTTTGACGCGATTGATTTCCCCGAAGGAAGTATGTCTCCGACCGACAAGAAGAAAATCGAGAACGGGTGGCAGTTGACCTGGCGCTATAAGAACCTTTTGACCGGTTACGACATCGGTCTGAAGATGCCTGAAAAGCTGAATCCCGGACCCTGGGCGAGTAAGGTGACTTTCTTCGCACCGATCTCGCTCTTCCTCTTCTTCTTTATCTTGTTTGTCTTTACGACAATCAAAGGAATTCGCGTGCATCCGATGAACTACTTATTCATCGGTGCTGCATTCTTCAGCTTCCATCTGCTTCTCGCGTATCTGGTCGATCACATATCTGTGGATCATGCCTTCATTGTCAGCTCCATCGTTTCGATATTCTTGGTGGTGTCATACATGAGGCTCGTGGTATCAAGCAAATTTGCGTTCTTTGAAGTGGGGCTGTCTCAGCTGATTTATCTCGTGCTTTTCTCGTACACATTCTTCTACGAGCAGTATACGGGGCTCGTCGTGACGATCATGTGCATCATGACGCTCTTCGTGCTGATGCAATTTACAGGACGCATCGATTGGTCTGAAGCGTTCAGGAAAGCTTCGGCTAAGAACTCTGAACCAGGAAAACCGGCCGCAGCTTAGGTATCAAAATGAAAGTCAAAATGATATTGTCGGCTCTGACGGAAGCGAAGAGCCCGTTTTTCAGACCGATCAAATATTCGCTTTTCCCGCCGCTGGGGCTCGCTTCTCTCGCGGCTTACTTGAATGATGACGATGAGATCACGATAGTGGATGAGCATGTCGAAGAATTGACGCTCGATGACACACCAGATTTGGTGGTCATTCAAGCCTACATAACTTCTGCGTTTCGCTCGTACTACCTCGCCGATCACTATCGAAAGAAAGGCTGTTATGTGGTCATGGGTGGTCTGCACGTCACATCACTACCCGATGAAGCGGCGGAACATGCTGACAGCATAATTCTTGGTCCGGCGGGAGATGCATGGATTCAATCCTCAAAGACTTCCGCGCGCGCTGTCCCGAGAAACGTTATGTTGCGACGCTCAGAACGATGGAAGGAAAACCGCCGATCAGACGAGATTTGATTAAAAGGGAAAGATATCTTTGTCCAAATTCAATTGTTGTCTCTCGCGGATGTCCACACACGTGCGACTTCTGCTACAAGGAGGCGTTTTACAAAGGCGGCAAGAGCTTCTATACGCAACTCGTCGATGAAGCATTGGCCGAAATCGAGCGATTACCTGGAAAGCACATTTACTTCCTGGATGACCATCTTCTCGGCAATGAGCGATTTGCCAACGCACTCTTTGATGGAATGAATGGCATGGGAAAAGTTTTTCAAGCCGCATCCACGGTGCAAGCTCTGCTCAAGCCGGGACTTTTGGAGAAGGCGGCGAAGGCTGGAATGCGAAGCGTGTTTGTTGGATTCGAAACTCTCGATAACGAAAATTTGGCCGAGCATGACAAATATCAAAATCTCAATCGAGATTACAGCGCCGCCATTCGCCGCGTGCACGATGCCGGTGTGATGATCAATGGCAGCTTCGTTTTCGGCATGGACAATGACGATGAAACCGTCTTTGACCGCACTGTGGAATGGGCTGTAGAGCACAGTGTCGAAACTGCTACGTTTCATATCATGACACCATATCCGAGCACCGCGCTGCACGATCGAATGTCTGAAGCCGGACGAATGCTTCACCGGCAGTGGGACCTTTATGACACCAGACATGTCGTCTATAAGCCTGCAAAAATCTCTGCGGAAGCCTTGGAAAAGGGCTATTGGAGAGCGTATAAGGAATTTTATTCCTGGAAGAATTTGTTCGAGAGTGCCGGCAAAAAGGAAGATATAAGGGCGTCGCTTCGACATTTATCTTATGCAGGTGGCTGGAAAAAGTTTGAACCGGTATGGGATTTGCTGATACGAACAAGACAAGTGACGCGCATGTTGCCTATGCTGGAAGCGTGTCTGGCGGCGTACGGACGCTTTGAATCTGTTGTGGAAAACAAACCGAAGCGGCAAATTGATCAAGTTACGCCCGTTCCAGAACTTCCGATTATTCCGGAAGTTGTGCCATCGAGCCAATCCGCTTACTCGAATGAATTGCGAAAGATTTCTTGCCCCAGTCAGGGCTAATAAGCGTAATAGTCTTCCGGGATCGTTTCAGTCGGTCGCCAGTCTAGTTCGCCAGCTTCTGCGCCTTTGTGACGCATGAACACTTCAGTTGCGATTTCACGATTCTGTTCTGGTTTTCGCGCGAGACTCTGGATGACCCACTCGTAAGTTTTAGTAGGTTCCAGTTCGTTCGCCTTCGACAATCCAATTAGAAGCACAAGCAAATGTTTGCAGAGAGCCCCTCGTAAGCCTCCACAAGCGTTGAGATTCTGCGTGCAGCAGGAAAACTCTCCCCCGCTCGTCAAACGGCAGGAATAAACCAAATCAGGGTCTGTTTGACTCTTAACTATTCCAACTACCGAATTGTCTTCCACTTCGGAAAAAAGCTGAAATGTCTCAGACTTCAGCATCTTCAGCGATTTTTTCAACCGGTCTTTATCGAATTTCTTATTTAGTTGCTCGATCAAAGTATCAAAATCAATTGCACCGGTGAGTTTGTCTTTATTGAGAGATTCGACCAAAAACGGATCAGCACCACCGCCTTTGAAATCCAATCCCTCCGGCTTCGCCATACCCGTTGGCCATTTGGTTTCAGCATTATAGAGACTGTAAGAGAATTTGGCTCCAGTGAGTTTCGCCTCAGACAAATCTGCACCTTTCAAATCGCAGTTGTAAAACTCCGCATTAGTGAAATTTGTTTTCTTCAGCGATGCTTTGGCCCAACCCCCTCCAACTACTGTGGCGTCAGAAAGATTTGTTCCATCGAGTTTGCATCCAACCCAATGTCCATTGTAGAAGCCGCAACGTCTCATATCTGCTCCTGAAAAGTCGCATCCCGTAAATTGAGGCATTGCCGTTGATGCTTCAAATAATATTGCTTCGCGAAAACTGCAATTGCGAATATCCGCGTGCTGAAAGTTAGCTTTCGTCAGATTGGCCCCGTCGAAGTTGCTTCCTCGAAAATCAACGTTCTCTAAACTAATCGATCTCAGATCTAAATTGCGTAAGTCAGAATTTTTGAATTCACATGAACTCTTTTGATTGTGGTTTGTCTTGTTCCATTTTTGAACTCCATCTGGTTCTCTCAATAAGTCCAAAAGCTTTTTACTCAGCTCATTTTGGGCGGCTTTTCTTCGATCGACTTCTTCTCTCATCCTTTTGAAGTCTGGTGCCTCTACACCGAAGGCTTCACACCAGGCTTGTAGAGCAAGTATTTTCAGATCTTTGCTCGAGCGGGAAGAGCCTTTACTTTTGACTAGAATGGATTCGAAGACAATAGTGCCGCGGGTGTTGAATGGCTGTCCGGCTCCGCAAATTTCAGCAAGGTCCAGCATTCCATCGCGAAGATGACCTTTGTACCAGCAGCCGCTGTGAGTGTTTAACTCGAGCAAGCTGGTCGGCTTTTTGGCACGCGGAGTTTCCGAATAGACGATCACCAATTGTGTGGTGCGCGAAGCGTTAATCGGCACAGGCTTGTTTGGATCGAATTCAATGCAAATACTTGTTTCGAAACTTTCGGCGGCTTTGGCTACTTTCTCCAACTCCGCCAGTCGGGGTCCAACCACTTTCACGTCTTCGTCAGACATCGGTTTCCCTCCTTGTTCACGCTAGGAGTGAAATACCCAGAAGGTTCGACGATTTCACATTTCAATTGTGAATTTAAGGCTTCTGAGAGATTTGATTGTTTAGTTCTGCTTGGTACTAAATATGGTGCTTACTTGCTAGCTTCGATTTAGGCGGTAGCCTACTTTGCTGATGGTTTCGATTATTGAATCTTGACCATCTTCGTCGATTGCCGAACGAATTCTCTTGATTGATGAGCGCACTGCATCAGTGGACGGGAATTTGTCGGTCGGCCACACTCTTGAAATAAGTGTCTCGGCAGAGAAGACCTCGTTCGGATGTCTCATCAAAAATTCGAGTACTGAATGATCGATAGGAAGCAGGTTAATCTCCGCGCCGTTCTTCATGATGCGTCTCGACCCAGAATTGAGAGTGAGATTGCCAATTGAATAGTCGTTGTCAAAGGCACGCGGTCGTCTCAACAACGCTTTTATTCTTGCCACCAATTCGCGCACGCTGAATGGCTTGGTTAAGTAATCGTCGGCACCAGCTTCAAATCCAGACTCTTTGTCATCGATGTGGCTCTTGCCGGTGAGCATGATAATTGGCACTTTGCTACCGCTTTCGCGATAGTTCCGGACAATCTCAAACCCGTTCATGCCAGGAAGCTGCACATCAACGACCAGAATTTCATAGCTTCCGTTCAAGGCAAATGCCAAGCCGTCGTTGCCATCGCCCACCACGTCAACAGAATGGCGTTCGAGCTTAAGCCACTTTGATACCGTGCCAGCTAGTTCTACATCGTCTTCAATAAGAAGAATTTTGGCCATAAAATCTTCTGGTAATGCAATCCCAACAATGATCTCTTACAGGCGAGCGCAAGGTCAGTCTAATATTACCAGAAGTCGGGCGACCGCCATCGACGCACCGACTTTAGTCGGCAGACTTTCGCGGAATCTCAAACCAGAACGAACTGCCGTGACCGACTTCGCTAGTCACTCCGATGCGACCTTGATGTGCTTCGACTATTGATTTGCAGATTGCCAATCCAAGCCCGGTGCCTTGTTTTTCTGCTTTGTCTGCTGGATTTACTTGTTGAAAGCGGTCGAAAATTCCTGATTGTTGAACTTTTGGAATGCCTCGACCCTGGTCGTTTACGGAGATTCTGGTGTAGTCGTCTGATTGCGATTCGCCAATCACGATTGTTGACCCTTCTGGCGAGAATTTGAGTGCGTTACCTAACAGATTGATCAGCACCTGCACTAACCGCGCGCAGTCTGCGATTAACTCGTAGTTGGTTTCTGGTGCCATGATTTTTATTGACTTTGTATTACTTAAATCCACGACGGCTTCCAGCGCCTTCGATACGATCTCTTTAGTGCTTGTGGCATCGATATCGAGTTTCACATGACCAGCTTCCATTTTCTCAATTTCCAAAAGTTGATTGATCAATGAGAGTGAGAATTTCAGATTGCGATGCGCTCGGTCCATATAAACTTGCACCTGGTCTTCTAAAACGAAGTGACCAGATGTCACCAATTCGATTGCGGCTAGCACCGAATTCAGTGGCGTGCGCAAATCGTGACTGAGCATTGAAACGAATTCTTGTTTCAATCGCTCTAGTTCCTTTTGTTCGGAAATATCGGTGACGACACAGTACAGGGATTGCTGTTCATCTGACCATGTCGCAGACCAGGCTGTCTCGCTCAGTGTCGCATCTGCTTTGACTATTCGGGCTTCGAATCGCGCTTCTGTTTTGTTGTAGATAGCGTTTTGCAAAGTCGCTCTAATATCGGATTTATCATTATCTGGAAGCAATTCCAAGAAACGTTTTCCGATCAACTGTTGCGATGGAAATCCCCACATCTTATTTGAGGCATCGTTGATATCGCTAAGCCTTAGATCTTTATCGAGAGAGCAAATCACCTGTGATGCGTTGTCTAGAATGGCTCGCTCTTTTTGTCGAAGCACAGTCAAGTCTTGATACATCTGATGGTAGATCAGATCGATCTGGGCAAGTTCATCTTCACCAGTAACTACATCTGTAGGCTGTTTGCCAGCAGCCATCGCTGTCGTATTGTTCATCAGCATTTGCAGTCTTCTGGTCGTCGTGACATTGAAGTATGCCGTCAAACAAGCGGCCAAAATGACGCTGGCAAGCAATGATAATTGGATAACTTGTTTCAACTGCGAATCGTATTTTTCGAAATATGCCTGATTCTGTTCCTGCACATTCGACTGCACGCCTGAAAGTGAATCGCAAACGGCAAACATTCTATTAAAGTCGCGGTTTGCATTTGCTACAGTTCGAGCTGCTCTAATTTTGTCTTCTTCGAATTTCAGCTCTTGCGTCGCAGTAAATTCTTCGTCTAGATGAGCTCCAGTTTTTTCCAGTTCCTCCCACTTCGCCGCTTCGCTCTCTTCGGTCGAGGCTAATGCCTTGATGGTTGCAATCTCGGCACGTGCTTTTGCTGCCAGTGCTTTCTCTTGATCCGTCATCTCTTTGTCGGTCATCATTCGGCGCATTGCCATCAGTGTTGCGCGTCGAACGAACACTGCCATCAATGCTGTAATGTGACCGCCAAGTTCACGAGCATGAGCTGATTTCATGCGTGCGTCTTGCACGTTCGCGATCAGATTTAGCAGCACACCCACCAGGGCGAGTTCAAAAATTACTGGTATCGCTACCAGTATCAGAACTTTTTTGGATAGGGTTAGCACCACCTAAAGTTGCCCCTTCACATGCGAAGAAATGCTAGCAAAACACTAGCATTTCTTCCTTCAGTGAAAGGACTTCTACTTAAAAGAAATCGAAGATGTCGCTGATGTCTGGCAGTCCTGGCAGCTTAGGCAGTCCACCAGAGTGGCTGTCGGAACCACCGCCGCCGGAAAGCCCTGGCAATCCAGGCAACTGAGGCAAACCTGGCAACTTAGGAAGTCCTGGTAAGCTGATACCGCTGTCACCCGAGTCCGAGGCGCTCAAGCCAGGCAGTCCTGGTAGCTGAATCGAGCCCAATCCTGGAAGCTGGATGCCGCCGTTGCTGTCGGAGCCTCCGAGTCCGGGAAGCTGTATCGAACCCAAGCCTGGAAGCTGGATGCCGCCGTTGCTGTCGGAGCCGCCCAGTCCGGGAAGGCCTGGAAGTTGGATCGATGGTAAACCAGGGAGCTGGATGCCACCGGAGTTGCTATCGCCGTTCAAATTAGGAAATCCTGGAAGTGATGGTAAGCCTGGAAGTTGGATGCCGCCGGTGCCTGAATCGCCACCGTTAAGTCCTGGGATGCCTGGTAAGCCGGAAAATGGGTTTGGTAAGCCGGTAAGGGGATTTGTGTTTCCGTCACTGCCGCCTGAAGTGTCTAGTCCGTCAGTGCCTGGAATGCGCGTCCAAGGTTCGTTGCCTCCTGATGGATCTTCGTTGCCGCCGTTTGTGGCGCCGCCATCCTCAGGTGGCATCATCTGGTTAACTTGGGCAAGTAGGCCAGAGAGTAATTGTTGGAACTGTTGCATGTCGCCACTAGCAAGTGCCTGCAGCGCTTGAGCCAAAGTTGCAATCATTTGTTGAAGCTGAACTTGTTGGTCTGATGGTTGTGGTTGTTCCGAACCACCTTCTGAGCCGCCTTCAGAGCCACCCTCTGAACCGCCGTGGGAGTCAGAGCCGCCGCCTGAATCTTCACCGCCCGATTCATGACCGCCGGATTCGTGACCGCCAGATGTTGAGTTCTTCGGAGGGCAATCGCTGCCTGCATCACCTGAACCTTGTGAATTGCCTGAATCGGCATCATCACCGGTGAGAGCTCTCAAATTCTTGTCTGCATGCTGGAGCCATTCTTTAGCTCGATCGGGATCTCCGTTTTTGTATGCATCCTGTGCGCGCTTAATTTCATCAGCAGCGTCGACTAATTCAACAGGCAATGAAGAATCATCTTTGGTCGAGTCTGTGCCACCATCTTTACTGCCATCGTGTGAATCGCGGTGGTTGTGCCCGTGGTGCCCACCATCATGGTGTCCGTGACCGCCATCATGCTGTCCGTGAGCGCTGCCTTGATCGCCATAAAGGTGATGGAGATTTCCGAAATCCAACTTGTCGGGATCGGACGATCCGGTGGTGCGTGCATCGCTTGAACGACTTGGATGCTCTTTTAGTAAGGAAACAACGTTGAAATCTGGTTTTGAATTGGTAAGTTGTTCAACATTTTGCGATGGGGCGTCTGAAGCACGCGAAAAGGTAGAAGTCATCGAAACAGCTCCTTTTTATTTTTAGTAACGAAGTCGAAGAAAGACGACTTCAAACCAACTTAGTAATGAAGTCCGGGGTGACTTCGCTTCTAACTCTATGAAAAAATGTGTCGAAACAATGTCGGAAAAAAGAATTGACCGGAAAAGAAACGGTTTTGAAACTTTTCAGACCTAGAATCGCTGCAGGCTTCTGAGATGACCTCCTTGCTCGAAAGCCTCCCATGGGCGGCGTACACTGGGCCCAGTGGGCAGAACCTGGAACCAAGGGCAGCCGTCAAAGGCTGCCTTTTTCCTTTGAAAGAGAAAGCCAGGCTAGCTAATCCTGTGAGTAGTAGAGCGCTTAGTTGAAGCAGCGATCCAAAATTCTATGAATGCGGTTTGGACTGAACAGTACCAGTTCCCACAATGCTGCGCTGTAGCCGTCAAGCACAGCCACGCCGATCTTCTCATCGAGCTGTCTAACTGTCTGCATGATATCGAGCATTGACACGGAGCTGGCACCACGGTCGATGGCAGCTGCTGTTGCGTGCAGTCGTGCGAGTGCGAGTAGCATCGCTAAATGATGGTATCCCGCAATCACGCTCAGTTGCGCGAATCCACCGCCGAAATACCACTTGCCGAATATACGCGAATAAATAAATCGAGTCAGTAAATCTTCGATTGCTGGATCTTGCGTCCACGGAAAATCTGTCAACGCTTCGAAGGTGTAGCTTTTCTTTCCATATTTAAAGACTGGCGGTTTAAGCCAGAGTTCAGCGGCAAATTTTATTCCGTTGAAATGCACATCTTTATTTTTCAACTTTGGATCATGGGGAAGATAGAGCGCATATAGGCCGGCCAAAAATGCTTTATCCATTTTGTTTGGCACGGTGCTCGTGCTTGCTTTTGGCGCTGGCAAATCTTTGAATAAGATATTGGAACCGGCATAGATGCGGTCTTTGATCGGAGTGTTGTCACCTTCTACAAAGGCATCGATCAACCTGGTTTCCAATTCCAAATATTCATTCCAGGTCAACGGTTTGTCCGTTGCAAGTTTTACTTTGTCCCAGATGATATTTCCTTCGTCATACACGGTTTGGTAGACGCGAAGCTTTTCTTTCAGCGTATCCATCTGCTCTGTCAGCGGTGTGCCAACGTTGCCGAGCACCGCATTGCTTCTGAAACTGACGGTCAGATAGATGCCTGATGGCGTTCGGTTGAATGAATAGGGGAATAGCCCGCAGATTAGCGGCTTGACTTCCTCGCCGTACTTGCCGTGAATGTGGCAGAGCTTGTTGATCAGAAACGGACAGTGTCCGTCGCTCGTTGACTTGATGGCGTGCGTATAGTTTGTGTTCGCACTTTCCTTTTCGCTCAATCTTCTATATTGCTTGCTCCAGTCAAATTGAGGCAAATCCTTGCTGAAATCAATAGCTGAGACTCGATCGTAATCTTCTTCAGTCATCGGCACAGCGACGCCGTAGCAGCATCTACCGCAGCCAGAGCAGCTGTAGTTTATTCCTTCAGGAACGTGGAGGGGGCTTCCCCCGACATCTATAGTTTGGTGCTTTGAAGAAAGTGACATGAAATTTCACTGTGAAGTACCCGAATGATACCAGGTCTGGGCGCCTTCCGCATCACCCCGACCACCTCTAGCACTAGGTGGGGGCACCTCAGTTATTTATAGCTTCGGAAATAGCTGCTTGATCTCGCTTGTTTTTCTGAACCAAATCAATTCGGTACTATATTTGGTGCAAATTTAGCAATGCGCTCGTGTCAATTTTGATAATAATTTTGTCCTGGATGATTTTGTTTGGTACTGAATATGGTGTCGCTTAATCACTTCGCGTACATCTCAATAAATCCACAATTTTTGCAGCGAAACGCTGTGATCTTTCTGTAGACATCGCTGACAATGTTGCCGCCGGAGTGCACTCTGGACGGTGCAAGCGCCCAGTCTCCGACAACAACTATGTACTTGCCGCCCTGGTTGTCTGGCAAGAAGCCTCTCTCCATTTCGTGTTGGCATTTTGGGCACTTTAAAATTGCGTCATCCCCTGGAGCCGCCGGAGTCGCTTCTATTTGAACCTTGCGTTTTGCCTCTGTCATCAAAGTTGCGTTTGCTGTAAAGATCAGCATTAGTAACGCGCACGCGAGTAAGAGCTTTAATCTGGTTCCCATTTTGCTTCCTCTTAGAATTCCGTAAAGAATAGCATCTCGGGCGCCTGCACCCTGCACCGCTACGCCCAGGAACACTAGTAATTACTTTTACGTCTAGCACCACATGCGGTGTGCACGTGAGAAAAATTTGCTTGACGGCGTTATGCAAATGCGTTAAGTTAGAAATAGCAGGGTAGAGCAGTGGCTGTGCTCGTCGGTCTCATAAGCCGAAGATCATGGGTTCGAATCCCATCCTTGCGACCAATTGGCGGATTTGGCATATTGGTTGTGCTCCAGTCTTCCAAACTGGCGAAAAGAGTTCGATTCTCTTATTCCGCTCCATTAGAAACATCAGTACATAGGACTTAAGACCGTGATTTCCTCGTTACAGCTCACATCCACCGGGAGACGCCAAAATAATTGGCTCGGCGGCGGCGTGCGCCCACAGACAGTAACGACAGGCATTGAGGATCACGGTCATGACAGTTCCAGAATTAAAAATAAATCGAACAGAACCGGCCGAGCCAACGCGTAACAACCTTTCGGGGATGCATGTTACCGAGGCTGGCGAGGGAGTTTTGCAAACTCCTTGTGGTGAGTTCGATTCTCACCGTCTCCAAATTTTGCCTTTAATCGAGTCGCTGAGGCGATTCACCCATCTACGACACTTTCAATAGGGAGAATTAGTCATGATCCGCGTTTCGAGAAATAGAACTGCAGCAATCAATTGCCACTCCAATCGGCAATCGATTTCAGGCACACGTTTTGTTTTCTCAAATACACGCAAGGACCACGATTATGTTTCAGCCAGGAAAAGAGTTAAAACGACAAGGAAGCGAACCACGTTGTTCGCGGCTTGAGCAGCTACTAGAGCCGGTCAAGTCGCATGGTGAACCTGGAAGTTTCGCCACAACTGGAAGAAGTTTTGCAGCTGCAAACTGCACAACTATTGCCTTCGTGCCTCAATTGGTACAGGAAGAATCTTGTAAATTCTCATTTGTCAGTTCGACTCTGACCGAAGGCTGCGACTCCATAACTCAGTCGGTAGAGTACGCGCCTTTTAAGCGCCGTTGCGTTGGTTCAAATCCAACTGGGGTCATAAATCGCCTTGTAGTTCAGTGGACAGAGCAACTCGGTTCTAACGAGAAAGTCCTTGGTTCGAATCCAAGCAAGGCGGGAGCCTCCCCCATTAGCTCAGTGGACAGAGCACGATGTTACGAGCGTCGGTTGTCGCAAGTTCGAATCTTGCATGGGGGTCCAACTTCCGTTGGCGCAATTGGTAGCGCAAGTTCCTTACAAGAACGAGGTTGAACGTTCGAGTCGTTCACGGAAGAAGTTTTGGAAACACCGAGCAGTGCGCTGCTCGACTTGATGCACAGTGGCTCAACGGTAGAGCACCCCGCCGTTAACGGGTTGGTTATAGGTTCGATTCCTATCTGTGCAGCATATGGACGGTAAGCGAATTGGAAAGCAGCTTGTCTTGAAAACAGGTGCCCGTCAGGGTTGCAGGTTCGAGTCCATGCACCGTCCTCCATGCACGAATAGCACAATGGTTGTGCAAACGCATGATAAGCGTTCGGCTCTAGGTTCGAGTCCTAGTTCGTGCAAATTTTTAACGCTCCTTGCGGCAAATTGCTGAGCCAGGTTTCGAGCCATCATCCACCAAAATTCCACGCATCAAATGTAGTGTCAGGTGAACGGAAACCTCGTTATGTAAGGAAGTCCCATGTCGAAAATGTTCAGTCATGAGTTGGATAACACTGCAAATTCACAGGCTATCGATGCAGCAACCTTTCAGCGATTACATTTAGAAATCAGTGAACACCAGACATACAAGAGTGACGCGATCAAACAAGATAGGCGCGAGCAGACAGAAGCCGAAGTTTGCAAGGGCACGCTGCCACAGTTTGATCTGAATTTGGAGCAAGGACCTCCATTACCAGAAGGACTTCAGGGCACTTTCTTGCTTAGCGACAATTTCAACAACGGTTGCAACTGGAGCATGGGCATTCAAAACACTCTAGGGCGCAACTATACGTGGCATGGAGACCAGGGGTTCAAATTTAGTGAAGATGCTGTTGAGTTTAGACCTAAGGGCGAAGATGAACCTGGTGGACTCTACATTACCGCAAATGCCATCCAAGGCGAGAATGGGAGCACAAGTGGCGAAAGCACTTTTGGAGAAATCAGCAGCAACGAACCTGTTGGTGGTGGAATAGGCACTCCCTACAACGGTCAACCCTACTATATTCAATTCACCATGACCGGCAGTGAGGATTGGCCTGGTATTTGGATGCTGCCCGTTGATGGTCAACATGGTCAAAAAGAGATTGATATACATGAAGGCAACATGCCAGGCAATCAAATGATTCTGCAATCGGCAACTGAGCAGACTATGAATTCTGCTTATCATTGGGAATTCAAAGACATAACACAGCAAGTGCTGTTGGTAAAAGACACCAGAGATCAAGCAGACATCGATAATCCTCCAATGAATGACAACGGAGTCCCACTGACTCTCAATGACACCCCACACACTTATGGTGTTCTCGTGGAAAATGGGCAATTAACGATGTATTTCGATGGAAAAAAGATGGGCGTTATCGAAACCGACAAGGACAATTTAAAGGTTCCGATGACCATTATCATAGACAACTATGTCTGGCCGTCGTCGGCGGATTGGCATAAGGACAATGTCTGGACGCCATCTGTGATGCATGTGGACAGCATGCAAATTTACACCAACGTTAGCCAAGTCCCGCCTCAATAGCAGCCGTTCGCGATTTTCGTGAGAGTCGATTTGTGGAGCTTCTGAGGTCATTTTCTTCTTCGGAAATCTTTTCGGGAACCAAACCTGGATAGAGTCAGTCATAAACAACATAAGCGCAAGTGATTCACTGAGTCCGAAGTGCATAATAAAGTGAAACTGGGCGTCTCTATGAGCGCCCTTTCTCCTTTTTTTCATATTGCTCTTGTGTTTTTTGATATTTCTTTTCTTGCTCGCTAACCTTACCGGTTACAGCCACTGTGATCAGCACGGCGACTGCGATCACGACTATGAGCATCGCGCTCGGCGGCCAGCTCACCACTGTCATGGTCGGTCTCGTTCCCTCAGTTTTCCAATTGAACTTCACAAGGTTAATCACTCATTTGCCAGACAAGTTTCTAACGCAATCTTAGCAGCCAGGTGAAACTGACGATTTTTCTCGCGGACTGTCTCGGCCACCTGCGGCGCCGATTCGGCCTCTACATAGTCTGCCAGTGGGTCGATCACCCAATCGAGAAGCCGTGCGGGCGCGTAGATTTTCAGTCGTTCGTGCATCTCTTTATCGATTGGATAGTTGAGAGATTTGGCGATCGACGCATCGAATGGTTCGATACTTTCGACCGATGGACCAAGTAGCATCACAAGATCTAACGCGGGATCGGATATCGCTAAGTCGTCCCAATCCAAAATCCAAAAGTTGTTATGAGTGTCGACCAATAAGTTGTTGAGCCACAGGTCGCAGTGAGCGAGACTGTCTGACCGACGTCTGAACGCAGGCATTTTTTTTATTTTGCTAAGAAGTATTTCTGCTTGCTGCCTCATCCAGTCGAAACATTTTTGATCAACGAATGGTGGCAGATCGTTTTTTACGATTGCCAAATCTTCGGTAAACCTCTCATGAAAAGTTTGCTCGTAGCAGTCGGCAAACGTTGGAGCATCGAATCCTTTTGGATACAGGACTTTTTGCATACTGGTGTCTGTATGAAGGCGTTGCAAAACTACTAATACTTCGCGCGCTAATTCTGTCGAGAGTGATTTTGGAATTTCACCATCGATGTGCTCAAACACAAAACCGACATGTTCAGAATCGGGAACAGTGAATTGCAATAGCAATTTTGGTGCATGATAATTTTGTTCGAGCGTTTGATGGATTTGATACCACTGCCGAAAACATCGATCACTTTCATCTGATTGTGAAGCCTTGACGTGCAGCTTCCGCACGCCGTCTGTGGCTGTAAAAGAAGCGTTGACGAAACCACCCAAATTCAACACGTAACTCAATTCAATTGCATTTGGATTGAGTCCAAGTCTGTGCGCATTGTCTTCTAAACATGTATGTACATGTGATTGCAGTACAGATAATTCCATTTATTTCCCTTTTCCGTTTTGTTTGCGAACAAGGAAAATCATCTCTTCAGAAGTTTTTTCGTTGAACTCTTTCCCGTCCCAATCACCCAGGACTTGTTCTGCAAACAGCCCGTGGGCGCTTAGCTGTGATTGGATTTCTTGCAGCGTCCAAAAGCGCAGTAAGCTCTCTGACTTGAGTAATTCGTCATGGAATTGATAGCGAAGTTCAAACGACATCTGATTATCTGTCATTGAAATAAAATGACGTGATTCTTCGACAGTGCCACCATCAGGCAAAACGATTTTCATTTCGTAGTTCCAACTATTTGTCCAATCTATGTGCGGGTTTCTGGATTCGAAAACAATGAGTCCGTCTTGTTTTAGGTGGTTCTTCATATTGTTGAGTGTTGCGCGAACATCTTCGGCGGTGAGCAATACTTGGAACGCATGACCCGTCATTATGATCAGATCGAACAATTTGTTTAGAGCAAATTCTTGTGCAAATGCGTGGACCCAATCAACCTTGTTACCGTGTTTTTTTGCGCGTCCAGAATTCAACATGGCCACCGATGGATCAACTCCAGTTACGTCGTGACCCTGCGCTGCATACTTATTGCAGAGGAGCCCCGTGCCGCAACCAACGTCTAAGATCGTCATCTGCGGTTTATTGGCTAGTGCAAGATAAAAGTCTCTATCGACAGACCATCCGCTGTCCAGATCGTACACAGCTACAAGCTTGTCATTTTCGTAGTGGTTGTCGGTCACTGCTATCAGTCTAACTTTGCTGCAGCGGCGCGATCGCTCGCGGCTTCCGCGCTTCGACCAAGCTTGTCGAAGATGTCCGCTCTCAACTCTAGTGCGCTACTTTCTCGATCGTGAATTTCAATGTGTTTGGTAGCCGGCGCTAGAGCTAAGTCGTACTCGCCCAAGTTGAAATAGGCGTCCGCCAGGGCGTGATTTGCTTGTCCACTCTCGGGGAAAAATTCGACAGCTTTCAGTGCCGCCGGTAATGCTTCAGCATATTTCGATTGCTTGTTCAATGCCCACGCCTTTGACGCCCAGGCTGCACCATCTGTAGGGTCAAGCTTCAATGCTTTGTCTGCAGCAATCAAGCTGTTTTGATGATCGTAAGCGAAGTTGTAGCAGTCAGCCAATTCCTGATAAGTTTGTTCGAGCTGTGGGTTCAAAGCTGCGGCTCGATTGAAGTGATTTATTGCGTCCTTATATTTTCCGTCAGAAAATAGGCGTTGTCCTTCGTTCAATTCATTGTACGCAAGGGGTTGAGCTAACAGAATCGCAAAAAACGGAACGGGCAAAAGAAGTGCTCCAGTCCTTAGCGAGTGTCGGCTCCAGTCAGGAAGAGTGACGGCAAAATCGTTCGGATGAACCCGATAACTCCACGCTGCCCGAAATGCCGCTAAGGTAAAAATGCCGAAGACGCCTACGATGAGCCACATAATGGGCAAATTCCACAGCACGCTGACCGCACCAATGGCTGCGGTAGAGACCATAAAGTAGGCGATGTTGAATGGTTGCTTGAGTTTTCGATCCCATGTATTGGCCCAGTTTTGAAAGAACGTACTGCTAGACTTTTGATTTGTTTGACCAAAAGTCTCCGAGAACGCCTGATAGGCCTTTTGTCTGGACTCTGGCGAGGGCTCGGCCGGAGACTCGGACTCGGCGGCGGACTCGTTTGTGGGCTCTACGGTTGATTCTGAGGCACTCGACTGCTCGGACTTCTCGGCTGGACCTGACTCAGCTTCTACGACCCTGGCAGCCGCCTCAACCGGCGCATTTTGCTCATCCTCGTGCACACACAGCTCCACAGCAGAAGCAGTTACTTCTGGTTCGCTAAACGTTACTTCCTTATGGGTTCCCGATTGCACGACTTCACCTTTTGCCTAACTATGTTGTACCCCACAGAGCCCCGTATAGCTGCAATTTGATTGGTTAAACGCACTTTCCATCAGCTAGAATCAAGGGGAATTCTTCTCTGGCTTCCATATGAATACCGTTTTGTTGCTGATAACAGCCTATGTGCTCGGGGCGATGCCGGTCGGGTACTGGGTCGTGAAATACACCAAGGGCATCGATTTGCTCACAGTCGGCAGCGGGTCGACCGGCACGACAAACGTATTGCGGGCGGCGGGCAAGGGCGCTGCTGCGCTCGTCTTTTTTCTCGACAATCTCAAGGGTTTTATTCCGACCTGGTTAGCCGTCTACTGTGCGCAGCACGGGTTATTGCCGGAAATAGGTAACTCGATGTGGATTGTTTGTGCTGTCGCAATCATATGCATTGTCGCGCACAGCAAGTCGGTCTTCCTCAAATTCAAGGGTGGGAAAGGCGCTGCAACGGCGCTCGGCACTACCTTTGCCATGAATTACATGGCGTCGCTGACGTCCTTCTCTCTATTCGTTTTGCTTGTTTACCTGGTCAGATACGTATCCGTGGCGTCGTTGGTCGCAGTGGGCACGTCCGCGTTGGTAATGTGGTTTTTCACCCACGAGCCGAGTTATACCGGCTTCTGCGCCTTCGCTGGGGTCTTTGTGGTCTATAGTCATCGGGCCAACATCAAACGCTTGATGGCGGGTACAGAGCCAAAAATCGGTCAAAAAGTGGAAGCTACTCCAAAAATGCAGTGACTTCCGCGTTGGAATATAATTGTTGGAAATAGGAGATTTCATATGAGAACTCAAAACCTGGTGGCATTAGTCCTCTGTCTGATGGCGGCGGTGCAGAAAGCTCAAGCTGATATCGCGCCGAATCCGCCTCCACCACCGTCTGACCAGACGCTGCCTGTTGTTTTGGCGGGCGTTTGTTTGTCACTGGCGATTATGTTTTTTGGTCTCTGGTTCGTCAACTTCAGGAAATCAGTCAGGGCAAAATCTATTGCAGCCGGAAGTGTTGGCGCTGGCGCAAGGAATGATTTACTGTCGAATAGTCGCTAACAGTCGCTCACTTAACGAATGATCTCGATTCGGTCACGAGCTGCTGGAACTAACGGGTCGATAGTGTTTGCCATCGGCTTTGCTGTTCTAGCATTGGCCGCCGCATCACTGAGTGCCTGTGCACCGATTTTGTTTTCCATCGCCACTGTTTTTCTATTTGCCGGACCACACAATTGGGTTGAAGCTCGATATTTCCTATCACGCTTGCCAGCACGTTTTGGTAAATACAAGAAGTTTTTTGCCTGGTCGTTCGCAGGAATCGCGGCGCTGATGATTGGCTACGTTGGCATCATGAGTGGATTGCAGCTGAAAGTTATACCAGCCACTGCCGGTAGTGCACTGCTACAACTGTGGAACACATTATTCGTCCTCTGGATTGTTCGTTTGGTTGTTTTGTCCGGGCAGTGGCAGACCGATCGCGACCGTGGATTAGCTCTGCCATTTGGGCTTCTGGCGATTGCTTTTGCTTTAGCCTTTCCGGCTTGGTTTGGAGTGTCATTGGTTTACTTACATCCACTGGTTGGATGTTGGATATTAGATCGTGAACTGCAGCGTAGCAAACCGCACTGGCGATCGACTTATCACGCCTGTCTTGCGTCGATTCCATTATTCTTGATGGCAATCTGGTGGACCTTGCATGATGCGGGTTCGGTTGGAACTACCGATGTTCTATCGCTTCAAATTACAAAGCATGCGGGTGCTGCTGTGATGCCATGGATGTCGTCGCACATGCTTGTTGCGATGCATACGTTTCTCGAGATGGTGCATTACGGTGTCTGGTTGATCGCCATTCCTTTAGTCAGTGCAGGTTGGAAAAACTGGCAGCCCGGTTCGATTCCTATAGCTCATCGTTCTCCAGATTTCAAACGCCTGGTGCCTGCGATCTTTGCTACGTCAACGTTTGCAGTGGTTGTTCTCTGGGTCTGCTTCGCCTTAAATTATTCGGTTACCAGAGATGTATACTTCACTTTAGCGATGGCCCACGTCCTCGCCGAGGTTCCATTCCTGTTGAAAACTATCTCCTAAATGATTGACGTGAAAGCTCTTCTCCTTTGGACCGCCGTCGGGTTTACGCTTTCGGTCCTTATTGAGACGCCTGTTCTCGTATTCTGTCTTTGCGAACGTCACTCTTTGCGTGAAAAGTTGTTCGCTGGAGTATGGCTAACGGCCTGTTCCTACCCCATAGTGATATGGGTGATACCATATTTCGTCAATCCAGTTCAGCACAAAATTCTCTACCTGATCGTTGCTGAGACCTTTGCACCGGCGGTTGAATGTTTGCTGTTCTGGCTGGCTTTTGGAACGCGCGAAGAGTTTCGCACCCGCACGTTCTACCGCGACATGCTTGCAGTGATACTTGCAAATTTGAGTTCATTTGTCGTGGGCGAGTTCCTAAACGCAATGAAGGTGCTGTGATCGGCAAGGTCATGCCGTGGTCACGCGAATGATTTAAGTTCTACGATGAAAACCGATTCGGTTTGCCCTGGTCAACCTTACTAAGTGCATTTGTCTCAGACAGAAGCCAACTCGACGCCGAAGTTCATGCCTTGCGCTGCTTCAGTGCTCGTTTTTATTGGAGGATTTATCAATATGGCGCATTCACACCCTCAACAGGCTGAAACGATCACTCCGGCAGAAGTGCACATATCTGGTGGCACACCGCCTTTTGCAGACGCTACGGCGACTGCAGCAGCGTCTGCATATAACCCCAAAGACGCCTCTTACGAGCATGTTTTTCAAAACAAAGCCACGAGTGACAGATTCAAATCTGATGATCAACTGAATTCCGTATTGAATAACTTTTCCTCCCCTTATGAACCGCAAAAGGTTGCTACTCCCGATCATGCAAAAGGCATCAAGGATGTTCACCGCAGTTTGAACGCTGTCAATGACGCCAGCTCGAGCTTGAACGATGCTATGCACAGCGCCAGAAATGGTGACATCCGCGGTGCTCTGCAGGCGCTGCACAATACGTCTGGAGACTTGAATAATGGTGGTGCTTTACTCGATCGGGCTCAGACTAATGTTGGTGATTTAGTGCGGGGCGACAAAGACGCGCAAAAGTCTTTAGGCGAAGCTCACTACCGAGGCGATCGTGCGGATTCGCATATTCAAAATGCTGAAGAGAAGCTGCGGAAGAACGACATCGAAGGCGCCTTGAAGGAGATGGGCACTACATCTAAGGAAATAACCGAAGAACAGAAAGCACTGCATCACAATATCGCTCAATTAAATCATGACGACAAAACTTACGATCATCCACAAGGCTTGAAGGATATTCGTGCTGCCATCACAAGTGGTGACACTGTGACTGATAGCTTGAACGATGCAATCAGGCACGCACGGAACGGAGATGTGACAAATGCTCTCGCAAGCCTTCACCAATCTGCCGATAGTTTGAATAGCGGTGGCGCTCGTCTCGATGCCGGTGCCCAAAACGTCGGTGACTTGATGAGTACCGACAAAAGTGCGAGAAAGCACATTAGTAGAGGATTCGAAGCTGAGAATGATGCCAGCGACCACATCGCCAAAGCTGAGCGTCTGCTTCGCCGCGGACACATCGAAGATGCGATCACTTCCATGAATAGAGGAATTACCAACGTTGCCGATGAACAGTCTAGCTTGCGCACTGGTCTGAGACGTTTGAAAAATGACTATGCGCCTGGATTAGGCGATCAGCCGAGCCACTGGTATGTTCCGCTGTCGAATGGTATCAACTCTGCCGACCGAAACGACAACGCCTTGAAGAGCGGCGAAAACCCTTCTAAAGGTAATACGGTCTGGGATCCGTATGAGTCACTCACACTTCCGATGGGACCTTACGCTCCAGAGCGCTAACGAGAGAATCAATCCGCGATTGGAATTCGCGGTCAGGAATTAACAACAAGGGCAAGCCGCGTTAGGCTAGGAATTTGCTTCAGACTCTTTCCTAGCCTTCCAGCGGTAATATTCTTCCATTCGACTCGGCTTGGCCGTGATTTCGTATTCTTGCTCAGTCGGGTTGAGGGAAGGATCTAGCGCTACTCGTCTGTCGAACACGAAACACTCGCCTGTCCAGTGAGCGCCTCCGACTTCTTCGAAGTATTTGAGAATTCCGCCGTCTAATTGGAAAACATTTGGAACGTTTTTCTCTTTCAGATAGAGAGCTGCTTTCTCGCAACGAATGCCACCAGTGCAAAATGACACTACTGTTTTGTTCTGGAATTCTTCTTTGATTTCATTTGCAGTGTCAGTGAACGCTTGCGGAAACTCGCTAAACTTCTCGATGCCGAAGTGAATGGAATCATCAAAAGTGCCAATCTTCACTTCGAAATCGTTGCGAGTGTCCAGCAGCACAATCTCTCGCCCCTGGTCGTCGTGACCCTGGTCAAGCCATTTTTTTAGTTGCGCCGGCTCTACCGATGGTGCCCGTTCATCTAATGGATGAACAACCATCGGATGTTTCATAGTGATGATTTCGCTCTTTAATCTAACGACGATGCGCTTGTGAGGCTGTTTTTCAGAGACGCTTTCTTTGATTATCAAATCAGCGAAACGCCCTTCGAACATTTCGTCTGTTCTCAAATAGTGAATGAAGGCATCAATTGCCGGACGTTCTCCTGCGACAAAGAGATTGATTCCTTCTGGCGAAAACAAGATGCTGCCCATCACTCCGAGCTGCTGGCAGTAAGCTTTGACTGCCGGTCTCCATGAATCTGGGTCTGGAATGCTTGTGAATTTATAGGCGGCTAAATTGATGATTTCCATCAGGTACTTGAATCCTTCAAACCAGTTTGGATCGGTCGCAAAGGGCACTTCAAGGTCGAAAGCTTATCCGCCAACTGAGATAGCTCTTGGGAGATTTGCCATTCTTCTTTCATTACGAAACGCCACCTTGATTGGGTTTACAGGATCTTGCCAAAAGCGCACTCGCTTATTGCTTGAAATCGCGTAACAACTTTCATAGCATACTACGGCTTTTTCTCGATCTACGGCTCTGGCTGCGTTTCTTTCTCTAAGTTTTCAAAACGTATAGTAGTCTTCAGGAATCGTCTCGGTTGGCCGCCAGTCGATTTCTCCTGCGGACGCCGCATTGTATTTCAAGAAAATTTCGCTCATTGCAGATTTGATTTTCTTGGTCAATGCCGAGGGCTCCGACTCGAGGCTGGTTAGAATCCACTTGGTCGCGTCGGTCAAGTCAATTTGTTCAGCACGAGCCAATCCAACCACCAGAACCAGAAGGTGCTTGCACAGCGCGCCTTTTAGACCTCCACAGGGTCTCAAATTCTGCGTACAGCACGTATATTCTCCGTCGGCTGATAACGAGCAAGCGTAAGTCAAATCTGGATCTGTTTGACTTTTAACGACTCCGATGACGGATTGTCCTTCGATTTCAGAGAATAATTGGAATCGCTCTTTCTTGAGCATTTTCAAGGCTTTGTCTATTCGGGCGGCTTCGAAGTGGGCTTTCACATGTTTCAGCATCTCTTCGAACGTTTCGACGCGTAGGTTTTTGATCTTCTCCTTGACCATTTCTTCGTATGGATCTGGTCCATCGCCCCGCCAGAAGAGGTCGCCTGCTGCGAAGAACTCTGGTGGAAGCAATGTCGTTTCGTCGTAGGTTGCACAACTAAATTTGGCACCATCAAGTATGGCCGACGTGAGATCTGTTCCAAACAGTTGTGAGTTTCGCAAATCTGCTTTTCTCAGATCTGTGTTTTTAAATTTTGCATTGCAGAGATTGGCATTGTAGAGTGTTGCACCCTTCATCGTTGCGCTCGAAAAATTTGCATTTTCGGCATGCGCATGAGCCATATCCGCTTTCGCTAAATTCGTACCGTAGAACGAAGCTGCTGTGATGGTGCAATCAAACAGGACTGCGCTTTCCAAATTCGCTTCATCGAAATTAGAATTTTCAAAATGAAGGTTTGACAGGTTTACGCCTTTCAGCATTGCGCCATCGAGTTTGCTGTTTTCATAACTGATTTGACGTCTCATTTCTGGCTGACAGCTATTCCATTGCTGAATTCCTGCTTCGCCGCCGGTAAGTTTTGGCCATAAGTTGTCGCGCAGAATCGACTGACAATATTCTTCCGCACACTTGGATTTATCCGCTTTGCTCGCGTCACTCTGTGGTTGCTTGAATGCATGACACCATGCGTCTCTAGCCAGGTCGGCCAAATTCTTTTGTTCACTTATGACCAAAACACTCTCAGGAAAAATTTTCGCGTTCGGAAGAAGGTTCACTAATTCAGAAAATGCTAGTGCGATGGTGTCGTGTCCCATGTGCTTGCTTGTTAAGCAGCCCGGGCTCGCAAACAAGTAGCTGCGTACATGTTTGCAGTATTCATCAGAAGTGATTTGCGCCACTTTTATGGCGCCGTCTACTTCAACATAAATAGTAGATTGAAAATTTTTCGCTGACTTCAAAGCTTTTTGAAGTTTCTCGATGCTGTTTTGCTTGAAGAAGAACATCGCTATTACCTTTCAATATCGAATATTTTACTCGATGAAGACGGCGCAGGTGAACAGATTAGAAAGAATCGGATTTGTCGTAGTCAAGGCAACCGCTCTGGGGGCGAGATCTCGGGTTTCCCCCCAAAGACATGTGACGTAAATTCTACTAAATTAGCTATTGAGGGCGTTTGCCCTTATTACTAATCACAGAATGCGCCTCGTCAGTAGCCTGCAACGACTTGTTTGCCGGATTTCATGAACGGCGATGGGGCGTTCTCGAATATCTCGGGTAGCTCTTAACGGTACTCAGTCTCACTGTGGTTGCCACTAAATGTGGTGAGTAAGGTCTTTTGCAAATTAACAGGTAATGAATTATGAAGACTTCGAATCCCAAGTGCAAAACTAGCTCAAATCAACTTGGCCAACTAAGAGATTTTTCTCTGGTAATGGCAACGATCATGGCAGTGACTGCCACTCTCAATACTTCCGCCGCTCAGGGGCAAGCGACTGTCTTTCCTGGTGGATATAAAGTTAGCCAACCATATTCTTCTGGAAATCTTTCGTTGTTTTTGATTAAAGGAGTAGATAAAACAAAGAACAAGCAATATCTGACATTGCCCGAGGCAATCGCTAAAAAGCAGGTAGTTGTGCACGAAACGGGCGATGTAAATGTGCTGAAAATAGACAATCTTTCCAACGCAGCAGTTTTTATTCAATCAGGAGAAATTGTAAAAGGTGGGCGTCAAGATCGCGCCTTGCAATCTGACATGTTGATACCACCGCGCACGCAGAATCTCAGTCTGCCGTGCTTTTGTGTAGAGCATGGTCGATGGTCTCAACGTGTAGGTGAGAGTTCGACGAATTTTGAAAGCGCGAATAACTTTGTTGTCGGCAATAGTATAAACAAAGCTATCAAACAAATCGGAGATCAAGGTGCAGTGTGGGAGGGAGTGCTAGAGAAGCAAGGTCAGCTTTCGCAAAAATTGACCAAGCCTGTCGCCTCGACAGTTTCTCCCAGCAGTTTGCAGCTAACTCTTGAACAGAAGAATGTGAAGGATGCGACTGAGGCTCAATACAAGGCGCTTGCGGACACAGTGAACAAGGAAAAAGATGCGATCGGTTATGCCGTGGCAATCAATGGAAAGATTAACAATGCTGATGTTTATGGTTCTGGTGCGTTGTTCAGGAAGCTGTGGCCGGGACTACTGAGAGCAGCGGTGACCGAAGCTGCCGCTCAACGTGGACAAGCAGCAAAAAAACTTCCGACTGGAGAAAATGTACAACGAGTTCTTGCTGGTGCCGAACACTTTAAACGTGTCAGTCTTCAAGGTGCGACGAACGGCACCATCGGACCACAAGTTCAGGACGCCACTGTGATCACTGGCCTGAACACGGCTGGAATCGTTCGAGCAGCATCTCCATTGGAATATTTTTCACAGACCAATGACAGCAAATCTGGTGCAATGATTCATCAGAATTTCTTTGGGCAATAGCGAATTCTGATGCCGCTTAGCATTTTTCCTCGGGGACCTGATAAGCTACTTTTTCAGTTTTGCACCGGGCAGTCCGGGCTCAACGTTACTATGGCAAGCGAATCGATGGATCTCTCGTCAGGGTCCAAGTCATAACTTCCGCAGGTATGAGCGTTTAGAAATGTGCGACCATCTTTTGCCAGATTCCATCTGTAGCGGGAATATCTGAGTGGTGTTGGAAAATTGGGGGAAATATTGAGTTCGAAAAAATCTGGACGTCCCAAGATTTTCCTGATTTGAGCTATGTTTGTCGTGCCTAAAGCTTTCCTGGCAAGCTCCACGGTTGCTTTCGGTTGAGATGGACCGATTCGATCCCACAATGAGAATTCCCGATCAGAAATTTGATACGAGCTGACCATACCTTCACTATCGTACTGAATTTCGAACGTACCTGACCTTGCGGAAAGATGATAGTCATCAGACCATCTGTACGACTTCGTATATCGTTCTTCGCAGCCTTCCTCAGGCTGTCCAAGCAGCGCTAGTACTGTGCTTCTACGCAATTTTTTTCCATCAAGCTCGTTCCGGAATCGTTGGCAGAATTGCTCCGCCATTTTCTGCCGCGACCAAAACCAACTCTTTTTCGCATTGATCCATTCTTCTTTCGTGAATGGTGCTGGTGGCAGTTCTTTCTGGATCTCGTTTGCAACCGCTTCGGGACTCATTTTCTCTCCGGCAAATCTCCAGATGACTTTGCCACTGTTTATGTCCAATGCATAGGCTGTCGCCTTAGAAGTCTGCACGAAGAGCCGACTGCCGTCTTGAACTGCATTGGTGCAGTTTTCAGTTGGCTTGGAGTTGAAATCCCACACCTTTTTTCCGGTGTTTGCGCTGAGTCCGCTGACTCCGAGTCGATCGTTGATGCAAACCGTATCCTTGCTCAAGAAAATATTGTCTCCGCTTATAGACTCCCGCTGTGTGTCAGAGGTCCAGAGCTTCTTTCCCGTATCTGATTGAAGAGCATAGACGGTGCCTGTTGCTATCGGAAATATCAATTGATGATTATTCAGAAGTGGATTAGCGGCTGGCGTAGAGGTGACTCGTCTGTGTTGGTCCTTGATGACAGTCAACCATTTTCGCTTCCTGGTAATCGGATCAAAAGCGCTCATGCAGCCACCAGTGCCGGTGCCACTGTGTCCACCGGTATAGAGCACACCTTTGCTCATTAACCAAGAATCAATTAGAGAATAGGTGGTGGAGCTTTGTTTAGCGGTTATTGGATGATCGGCGGGGTCATATTTGTAACTCATTCCAGTACTGCAGTTAAATATGACGAGATTGCGCTCGGCACAGTTGATGGCAACATATCCATTTGGCAACGAGATCAGCGGCTTGCTCAAAAATCGGTAGGTCGCAGTTTTTTTCTTCCAGAGTGTCTTTCCAGTAGCGAGGTCAAGCTTGCAGAAGGTTTCGTCGAATGGGTGCGAAGCATAAATAGCGCCGTCCTTGATCAGCATCGGGCCATCGTCTCGAAACTTGCCGTTCTCCTTCCAAATTGTTTTTCCGGTTGCCGGCTCGACAGCGCAGAATCTGTTTGCTGAATCGGGAAAATAGACTTTGCCATCAAAAAGTTCGATACCACTGTAATCTCTTGCCTTGTCTAGTTTCCAATGCATCTTACCAGTCGAGCGCTGTAAACATGTGAGGTGGTCCAGGCTTCCTATCAGTAAGTATTCACCGAAGATGAACGCCGGGGCGGGAGCAGACAGCGCCTGGTCGATTGGCAGAGTTGTTTTCCATAGTTCTCGTCCATTTCTCACGGCCCGTACGATGGCATCTTCGGTGGCGATATATGTAACGCCGTTGACCATAAGAGGATCTGACGCAATAGGAGACTTCAGAGGCAGTTTTGACAGCAGTCGTCCACTATTTTTGTCGAGTTCGTAAAGAGTCGAATTGCCGAGCACCAATTTATCGGCAGTAATAAGCGGTTTTCGGAGGAAAGCCAGTTCTGCGCGCTCTCTCATTTCTGCTGCTTCTTTATCATCTATCGCAAGTGAATTGGTGCTTGTAATCGCAAGCGAAACTAGCGACGAGAGCACCACCAGTAGTGCTGTTGACGACCGCCTCTTCATAAAAGCCCTTTCTGGAAGTTCTTAGCTCATATTGTACTGGAATGCCAGTCGTTCGTTTATTTTGTTGTTTTATCCGAGTTCATCGACCGGAATTGAAAACCAGAACGTGCTACCTTCGCCTGGATGGCTTTCAACACCGATGGCGCTGCCGTGGCTGTTAAAGATCTCCAGATTTAAATCCAACTTGCTTCGGTTCGCTCAAGTGCCAAGAGATGTCCGACAAGTCCTCATTTGGAACAGATCTTGCTCGCTAGCGTGTTAACCATTTCACCGCTCGCGATACCACGCTCTAACTCCAGACACTTATCGAACTGCTGTAATGATATTAGGAATGTCTACTTTGGCGCCTTCCCGGGAGTCGCTGATAAGGTCGTATGGGATAGAAGATCCTCAAACAAACGATTTGCTGTTGGCGCTGAAAGCTCGGGAGCAAAGAGTCCTAAAAGCATCGTAGCATTGCCAGAGGTAAATGCTACGATGCGGCAATAATTTTTTGCTCCGAAACCAATTTCTTCGATATAGCATCCCCTTTGCACACCATTAGTGGGACTGCCTTTGCCAATCGTGACCCGTGCTGGCAGTGTTACTGGAAGGAGTGTAGAGGTTTGATTTCTCCTGGCAGATTTCCACTCGTTGTAAGCAGATAATCCATCCGATCTACGCATGAACCGCTGATAGGCTTGTGAATCTTCCGCATGCCAGCTAGCTATATTTTCCTTCGCCATCGATGGAACGAGCTGCAGCCAGAGCGCGTCTCGTTCTTCACTAAAGATGTCCCGCGGATCCGATTTGATGAGATCAGCAGGCCTTACTTGTGTAGAATAGGCGTGCATTACAATCATAGATGCGGAAGGAGCCATCAGGCGAATTATTGTGTTTCCTTTTTTCGGATACTCTGCTTGCCATTGCGGCGGATACTTGATCGTTACGCCATAATTTGTATAGGATCTAGTTTTCTCTTCTGGTTTGACAGCTCCTGGTTTTGGTTGCTGTTGATTGGTTGTTGCAACAACATCGTCGATATTTAGAGGTTTCTTTTGAGAACCATTTCTAAATGTGGGATCCGGAGCGTGCCGTGTAACCTTAAGAGCTGAAAGCAACTGATTTTGAGAGACAGTACCAGCCCCAAACGCTGCTACATCGCCGACTGTGACAGTAACCTCAAGATAACAGCCTGGTTGACGAACTTCATAAAACTGCACTGTTGTTCGCGCCAAATCCTTGTCTTTCTCAAAAACGGTCTTCGCAATCAGAACAGCATTTATCTTACAATCATGCTCGGAGCCGTTATCAGGATTGTAGGTGGACGTTAGAAGCTCTGCCCCACTTCTTGTGCAGGTTACTTTAGTTCCTTCGGGCAAGATCTTCGCTCCAATGATGGACTGTTGCAGTTGATCCATCGTGGCACTTGCCCAAGCTTGGACAAATGTGGAATTGCCTGTTAGGCTCAAGATTGTCGAGAGTAAAGTCAGCCTCTTTGTCCATTTCATTTTCCTATTGTAGCAATTCGTATTTCAAAGATTGGACAAGTGTTTTTGTCGACAATTTATCGAACCTTCCGATGGGCAACGCCAGCAGAGCAAAAACATTGTGTAAGTGGTATCAAATTTAGTATCGTCATCAAATGCTCGAAGCGCCGCCTTTGTCATGCATAGGGCGTGGAGAAAGGCGTGTGCTTGTATAAGAGCCTGTCATTCCAGGTGTTTAGCGCGTTTCATGTTGCGCTGGTTTTAAGACTGTAGGTACGGCCGCGACTTTCAGGACTTAATCGCGACAATGCAGGAAAGACCTTTATTACAAGGCGACTTGACCCTTGGCACGCTCAGATTAATGTTTTTAGCTTTGAAAAGCCGGTACCACAGACAAGCTGGCTTAGATTGATATCAAATTTGGTACAGACTCTGAACGAAGCATAAATGACGTACTTCGTTCAGTTGGTTACTCAGGGTTACTTGAAAAGGCTCTGAGAGCTGAAACTCTCGGGACGACAGGATTTGAACCTGCGACCTATTGCTCCCAAAGCAGTAGATATTGAAATCTATGGATGTCTATGAATGTCTACCAAAGTCTATAACGCCCAGTAGACTGGGCTTTCAAATCAGAGTATGATCTACTAAGTTCTAAGTATATCCATGGAGGCTGAGTACTATTTGAGTACTATTTTGAAATCGCCCGACTCGGCTACCCCAAAATTGGGTAAAGCCAAGGGCTCCAGAAAGATCAACATCATCAAGAGTACGGTCGAAGAAATTCAGCCTCCTGATTCTGGTCAGCTCTTCATTTACGATGCGAAGCTTCCTGGTTTTGGAATCCGAGTTAGTGCCGGCGGCTCCAAGATGTACATTGCGCAGGGACGGGTGCGTAACGCCGTTGTGCGTTACTCAATTGGCAAGCATGGTGTGCTCACCGCCGACCAAGCGAGGACGGAGGCTAAGCGCGTTCTGGGGCTCATGGCGAGCGGAGTGGATCCAAACGAAGAAAAGCGGCACGTTCGCAACCAAAAGAAGTTGGCAGTTAGAGTCAAATCGGACGATGCTGGTAGCAAGGACGTCGAGCTAACTTACGACACCATTACTTTGTCTCAGTTGTTGGAACTGTACATCAGCAAACAGGCTAAGCCGCTTCGTTCTACTACGGTGTATTTATATCGTGGTGCTATCCGTCGATGCTTTGCTGATTGGGCTGATGTGCCGGTCCTAAACATAACCGGGGACATGGTTGAACAGCGCAACGCATCAATTGCAAATAGACAAGGGCCAAGAGGCGAGGGTGGGGCTCATGCCCATCAGTCTATGCGGATATTGCGCACACTGTACAACTACGCCCGAGTTAAATTCAAATCTGCTGATGGCAAGTCACTCTTCCCGGATAATCCGGTTAGGATTCTGACCGAACTGAAAGCATGGACTAAGCCGAAGAGGCGTCAAACTTACATCAGCAAGACTGACTTGCCAGCGTGGCATAAAGCGGTGATGGGCTTGCAAAACGAGACAGCAAGAGACTTTCTGCTGTTTGTTTTGTTCACTGGATTAAGACGAACCGAGGCTGCAACACTCAGATGGAGCGATATCAATTTTGGTGCCAAGACATTCAGCATCCCAGCTGAACGAACGAAGACTCATCAAGAACACAAGGTTCCACTGTGCGCATATCTGATTGAGATGCTGACTCGACGGCATGCAAACGTGGGCAGTGATTTCATTTTTCCAGGGAAAGACAAAACCAAGCCATTAGCTGAACCAAAGCGTGCGGTAGCTTCGGTGGTGGCAAAGTCCAAAGTGAAATTCATGATTCACGATCTTCGGAGAACATGCACCACAGTAGCTGAGAGTCTCGACATGCCTTACTACGTGCTAAAGCGGCTTGGCAATTGGAGCAACGCGAGCGACGTGACCGGTGGGTATATAGTTCAGGATGTTGAGCGTATGCGCGAGCCGATGGAGCGAATCAGCGTATATTTTCAGCAAGCTTTCATAGAGCCTGAATCGTAGCCCGTTTCCGGTTCTAATCGAAGTCCTCGGGGTCAATGCTCTAAGCAATCGAGGACCTGAGCGTAGAATAGTCAAGCTTCGCAACTGTCGCAAGGACGAGTTTTGGTTGAATTTAGATGGAAAACTGAGGGAACTAGAGTGGCTGGAAGCGTGACGATGTGGCCGTCAAGCGTTATATTACTGATCATCATTGGACTGGCTATTGCGATAACGATTTTTCTGACAGGAAAAGTGAGCCAACAAGAATCAGATTACAGAGCGAAAAAAGCAGTCTACGAGGAGTTGATGAGCAGACGACCTGCGCCGCAGCAAAGCCGTGAGCATTAGTTTGAGAAGTGACATGAGGAGCTCGTAGATGAATGATGATTCGAGCTTAGCCGGTTTATTTAGCGACAATTACTTAGCGAAGCTTGCCGCGACATCTGGTTTATCACGAGACTTGTTAGCGGAAATTCAGTTGGCAAAGTTCAGCATCGAAGATCACGAGCGCGCTGTTGTCTTCTATCACGGTGTGTGGAGCGGGCCTTCAGTAGCTCCGCTGAGACTTTTGTGCTCCGCAATGGCCACTGCCAGAGGCCAATTTCCCATTCTATTGGTAAACGCAGATAGTCTTGATGTGAATAACAGGACTGAGATTGCAAAGGCAAAAGAACTGTTCGGACCCTTCATTGGTGCATGGGGTGAAACATGCTGGATCAAAAATGGAGCCATTATTGCTCAAGACATTCTCGGACGTCTAGGACCAATGCACGAATCCAGCAAAGATTTTTCTTCCACGTTGAAGCAGGGTAAACGGTTGCAGGGGGATGAACAACTGCTCAGAACTCTCGACGAATTGAAAAGGCATATTGTCCAACGCATCGAGCTAGTGATCTCGTAATTATGGGCATATGCGACTAAAGATATTCCCCGTAAGAATCAGTGTTGGTTCAGGGAATCTGTTTCTTTGATTGGAGAGCGAGGCTAACTAAAGCAGGGTGACACTCAATTTTAAATTAGAACAGATGTGCTTGTCGGCCTATGAGTCGTGGTTAATTGGCGAAAAATCCGGAGAACACGGAATTTCTGTGTTCACGGAGTTAGAGGCTGGTACTCAAACGACTAAGCGCATCTTTTGTCAGTCGCGAAAGGATTCGGTAGCTAGCGCTCGAGAATTAGCTTACACGGAAGCTCAACGTGGTCTCGATGCTATCGTGGTCTATGCTGAAATTGTTATCGGCAATGAAAGTGTGTTGTTTGAGGTTATCGAACGAAATCAGGAAACTCTGCAACGTTATAAAGTGAGCGGCAATGCAGCATCGGACTGTTTTGAACTCACGTTCATTGAGTCAATATCAATAAAAGTTTTTCGTCATGCCTTATGGGAAGCCAAATGCTTTGGGTTAAGTTTATACACGCGTCGGGCGAAGAAGATTCAATCTAATGAATTCTTGAACTACTGCCAATCAATTTCTAAGTACACTACCAGCGGTGAATTGCAAAATGCCGTTTATCTAAATAGAGACACAGACATTTCGTTTGCATTGCAACTTGTACCATACAATGAGGCGGGTGAGTGCTGCGTTACATTTGAGATCGAAACTTTCAAAGCTAATATACTCGCTCTGGAAGCGACAAAAGAATTGGTAGCTTTTGCGCTGAATTTGATATCAATTTTGATCCACATACATTCATTGCGAATTGGTCTGAGCGCAACCTTTTTGAGGCACGACGTTTTCAAAAAATGTTTGGAGATGAGCATCGTATCGATGCCTTGCCTGAAAAGACGATTGAGCAGTTTTGGACGTGGAATTTTTGCAAGTCTGCTCAATTGCCGCGCATCGAATTGATTAGACATGATGGACTCGTTAAGTCTTGCGTCAATATGACTGCAGATTATTCGACATTTCCTCGAGTCGACTTCGTTATAATGAAGGGTCCAAACACAGGGTCCTGTCAAATTCTTGAAGTTGATGCGATTTCCGGTTTAACTTCGCAAGGAACGCTTTTGGGTTTAGAAGTTCTATCCGGATTGCACAGCTTATCTGAGAAAAATAGCGCGCCAGCGAATCATGACTGGATTCAACCGATTTTATTTTCTGAAATAATTTCAACTGAACTCCTTATCGAAGCGAAACGGCTTAATAAGGCATCTAAGAGTATTTTGGCTCCGCCTCACCATTGGGCGTGATGATTTGAGTTTACAGTACAATCTGTATGAATTAGAAGCAAGCACCGTAATGGACAAATACTCACGTATCGTTGAATTATTAGGGAAACCAATCGGGGATTCTTTATTAGAGCAGCTTGTTGCTTATGTGAGGGTGTCTCCTCGAATTGTTGACGACGGAAATTATCGTAGCTTCGAATTTGCAGACCAGGGTTTTTGTTTGACTGCGACTATGGACCAAGTAAAGTTCTTTACGGTTGCCTTCATCTTGGAGCCCGCAGGAAGAAAATATCAATCATGGAAACCATACGACGGTGAGTTAGTAAATAGCATAAAAATCTCGGATTCACGCACCAACGTGAAAACAAAAATGGGCACGAAACCCTTTCGAACAGAAGTCAAAAGGGGTAGCTTTGATAGAAATAAGTTTTATCGACATGATTTTTATAAAGTCGATGCAACGGATTTCTGGTTCTATTTTGATGCCGAGACGGAGCAACTAGGAGGACTTTTTGTAACGCGGTTTGATGTGAAACCGTCTGCTCCGGCATCGACGTTCGCACCGCCGCGAGATATCAGAAATCCATTATTAATTCTCCAGCAAGTGGCTAGCGTGTACCAGTCCTGCTCGTCATATCGTGATGCTGGAAAAGTTGAGGATCGTTTCAATCCGGGCTCGGATGACGAATTCTCTGTGCATAAAGTTTTTAGAACGTATTTTCGGCGCCCAGACCATTTCCTCTTCGAATGGGCTGAAGTGCCCGCTGACAATGCAAAACATGTGAATCAAGTTAATGCCGTCTGGTGTGAAGGGCGCGCAACCTACTCGAATTTTCTCGGAAAAAAGGAGGAGCATGCAACCTTGAATGACGCACTGCAAACTATGGTGGGCGTTTCTTCTGGTGCATCGTGCATGGTGCCATCCCTGTTTCTCCCAGGGTTAGCGCCTCTTGCGCACTCTAGATTGACTGAAATGCAGATGACGCAGATGGAAATAGAGCGGTTCGTAAAAGAGGCTGAAGAAGAACCGGACTCCGCTCTTCATTTTAGAGGCACCTTGTGGCCTAAAATGAGCACCTCCATGTTCATAAGTAGAGAAGACCTACGAGTTCGGTCCGTTCACGAAGTCAGTATTATTTCTGCGTCCAGCGGAAAGCAGATGACCGAGAAAGTGCTTAAAGAATTAGAATCTACGTCCGCTAAGACAGCGGAATATAAGGACGTCGTTGATGCGCTCAGAAAACAAGTGAATAGTGAATCGGAAAATCTGAGAATTTCGACCGCATATCAATATGACACTGCGATCTTCAACGATGACATTGGAGAGAACTATTTCGTCTGGTCGCCGTATCAATATTCGGAGCTCGAATGGGCTAAACGCGGTCCGTGAACTGCTAGGCGCGATGTAGCGCAGGATAAAGAAAAAGCAGTCAAGTCTCGTATCGCCCGTATATCCTTGTTTTTAGAGGTTGCCGCTTTTCGAAGATGTCGCTATTTTCCACCATCACCGCCGCTGGTGCTGTGTAGGTTTAGCTTTTCGCATGTTTTTTGGAAACAAAATACGAAGATCGAATGTCTATATAAATAACGTCGGTCAGCAGAACTTGGCTATAGAAGCCAGTCTACGTACGTCATACTTCAAGAACTCCAGGCGACTTTCAGAGAACTTCATTCACTTTGAGGCATTGTCGTTATGCGCTCTGTAGCGAAAGGCAATTACATAAAGGGCAAGGGCGGAATCAAGCATGCCCTTGCTCATGTTCGCTATTTGCAGATGCGGGGCGGCGACGACAGGGAGCAATGCGCTGGCAGAAAACGTTTATTTATTTCGGCGATGCGAGATGGAATAAGCGGCAGCGAAGTAAATGAACGGATAAGAAGACAAGACGAAGACGGTGTCGTCATCCACCGGATTGTTCTCTCTCCAGGAATTCCAGGCGTAAATATGAATGCATACACTCGCGCTGTCATGTCCGAACTTGAACATTCCAAAGGGTTGGATTTTGTATATTACGCCACCGAGCACAAAAACACTGACCACGACCACACGCACGTTGTGCTCTTTGGAAAAGACCAGCACGGTAGGCCGGTCACGCTAAATCGGCAAAACTACAAAACGGTCCGCGAAGCCGGCGATCGATATCTTGAGAGACACCACAAGTACGACCGCTACTTAGATAAAGAAATGGATACGCTCATGCGTGATGGTTACAAACATGACCGCGGCGATAGCGATTTTGAATCGCTGCTAAAAGATTTATCGTCTGAAGAATGGGCTGAAGAGCAGCATGAGTTCTTGCCCGAGTTCGATAGAGACTTGGCAATTGGAGCGCTTCCTGAAAGTGAGAGAATCGTTCGAAACAATCTTATGTACTCACAATACAGCTCCCTGGACGATCTGATTGAGTTCGTCAAAAATCTCAATAGTGGTCAACTGGAGCGAGTCTCGAAGGAGGAGTATTTTAAGCTCTGCTCATGGATCGGCAATAAGAAGCAGTTCGGCGACGACTACTATGAAAGAACAGCTGAAGAAATCCGAATGTTTCAACAATTCGAAGATGACTTCAGGCGCTCGCTAAGCACCGACAACAGCCCGCCCAGAAGCTTTAACCAATACATCTTTGAGAGCAGAGGAAGACTGCTCGATTCACATGAGCGCTACACAATTAATATGCAACGTCTGCAGCTAGAAAAAGAACTTGCGGCAATCCAGCAAAGCGACAGCGATGACCAGGAACTTCAGCAAGGTATTCTAGACCAGCTGGAATGGCTGGACTCAATGATGGAGGAGCGCATAGAGTTACGCAAAGAAATTCCAATAATTCTTAGCTCGGAGAAAAGCGAGGGCTCAATATTTTCAAATTCAGAAAAAAATTTTCCATCTCCAGAGGCAGCGAGATCGCCAGAGTCGTCTCGAGTGGAAAACAGCCGTGAAGGCGAAGCGGAATCTAGTATCGCGCGGCTAATCTTCGGAGATGAGCAAGCGATAGACGTTTCGCAGTATGAGAAATCTGAGGTTGAACAACAGATCGAGCTCTGGCACAAAATCGCTTTTGATTCCACCTTCAGCAGATACCTGGGTGATCGAACCAATGGGTCCGATCGAGACAGCGATTTAGTCCAGTCGACCGAAGACCGATTGCCAGCTCAGAGCTTGCAACTGCAGGTGCAGCCAGTGCTTGAAGAGCAAATAAAAGCAAGCTTTGGAGAACTGCAAAGCCGTAGCCAAATCGCTGCAAATAAAGAAGACAGGGAGAATGAAAGAGAAGACCCGGGACGCGAACACACTCGGTAGAGCGTCAGAACAGGGCTGTCGGAGATGATAGTATAAAGTCGAATTACCTGCGGTGCTCACACATGGTGAGCTAGCACGTAGAGCTTCTGCAGGAGCATATTTTGGAAGTCGAAGTCTCCCCAGTCACCTACGATTCGATCGACGGCGGATGTTTTCCTCTTGCCGGTCGACTCATACGCGAGAATGCACCAAATTTTGGGCCAGCAGTAAAACTGTTGCGCATCGAACCACACTTTGAAGACTTGAAGGGCACCACAAACGGTGACGACCATTTATTTAAGCAACACTGCAAAGCAATGCTAGAACTTCCTGCCTGCACATTCAATCGAGTTACCGGCACCATTAGTATCAGATATCGCAGCGCAGTGTGTTTAGGTCGTGACCTATTAGGCAAGGCGAGTATTTCTCGCCACAAACCGCCCTCAAACAACACAGCTTGCTTGCTCGAAAGTTTCTACACTGAACTAATAAAGGTCCTTCAATGTTTGTTCGATTTGATTTTGCCAAGCGATCAGTTTGACACTGAGCGTTTCCTTGCCTGGGTAAAAAGCAGATTTGATGAACTCCCTTTCGACAACGAAGCTGTCTTTCAATTAGCGCAAAGACGAGAAAAAACTAAAGGACCAGATCTCGCAGATATTTCCGCAATGACCGAAAAGAAATTCTGGACCATCATCGGCCGCATTGACAAACACATCTTGGAAGAAGACGACGACGAGTTGGCGGCGATTGAACCAGCTGTATCGAGCCTTGCTCAATGTTCTTTACCGCAGATCAAAAGCTTCTACAACCATCTATCTAATGCGTTATACGCAATCGATACAAGGAAACATCAACGAGCTACAAATCAGCCGTACACGGATGATAGTTTTCTGTACATCCGTTGCTACGTTGTTGGGATGGGGCTCAAACATTACAAATCTGTATTGGCAGATCCGACATTGATGCCGCAAGACTATCTCTCTTTGGAATGGTTGCTGTCAGCGGCAAGCATGGCATGGGAGCGAGCAACTGGGTATGACGAATTCGACATTGACTGCACTCAAAGATCATTTGAAAGTGGCAGCAATCGTGAAGCTTGGGGATTCTTGCCAAGCAGAATCCATTCGCTTTATTTCGAGAACACGAAAGAATCTATAGAGTCTATGCTAGCAACCGATCGTCGTGAGTCGGCAACTCTGGGAATTAACAAGGCAACTACTTTTATCGCAAAATTGAACGATCTAGAGTTTCATTCCAAGTATCAAAATATCGCGATTCAATTTATGCCGACAGTGGAGCATGGAGCAATCACGTTGCATTCACAGTACGAAGGAGAAATTAACAAAATTCTGCTGAACGGCGGCATCGATACGATTCGATTTATAGGATTATCCGAAGTCGAGCGGGACATATTCTTCATTAACTTGGCTGCTCGTGCATTACGTATGTTCTGCACCGAAGACAAAGCTAATTTGCAAAAAATAGAACAATCTCTGCTGTTCGCATTAGATAATGTCGCGAATGGTGCTGATCAATTGTGAGCCCGTTAGCGAGAGGTTTGGTACCGGCTGTAGTGCAGTCCACGCGTCGATGTTATGTTTCAGTTAGTGGTTTTGTTGCAACCCGCGAGGCGCGGAAACCGTTGACAGTTGGAGTAATTGTGGTAACGCCATATTCCTTCAACGAAGCCGATATTTGTTCGGTTACGGCGGTTCCATACACATTTAAAACGCACCACGGTTCTTCTGAACTGTAATCTCCGTGATGAAGATCCACCGTTGCGAGGATACCCAAGAATTCTTGCTCAGGACTTAGTGAAACACCTGGTTTGAACAGCGTCAAGGAGGGGGTGTCTTTCCATATGCGTTCCGCTATGTTCCTGTAGTGGGGTAAATCTAGTGCCCAAACTGGCATCTTTTCAGCAAGCGCCTGCAGACCAAGATACGGTTTTACGACAATCGCGATTTCATTACTGGAACTCTTTTGGTATCTGCGTCTCATAACGTTTTTTATGTTTCATTCGAACCGATCGGTAGAAATTCTTCCGGGTGGCACTCTATCCAGTTATCAATGTCCTCTTTGGCAATCGATAGCTTTTTCATTTTCTCTTCGTAATTTTTCCAGCAATCGCTAGGATGGTCATACCATCGAACTCCTGGTGTTCGACCTGGATATCCCGGAAAGTGCAAACTGCGATGCGGTTTTGGTCCGTACTGCAGGTAACTTGCCCACCAGTAAGCATATGAAATATGAGCGAGCGTAGCTATCCATGCGTCTCTTTCCGTTCGCCCTTCAAGGGCACGCATTTTGTCCAGCCGCTCCCGGGTGTATCCAGCTGCCTCAAATCCTTGATAAATCTCTTCCGGTGGATTGAACGATGGATCGAGAACACGTTGCCATCCTCCAAAGTTTTCTAAGAACTTGATGAGATCAGGATCGCCTTTTGGAAAATACGAGATGTTTTTCATCAAGAGTGTAACGTCCTATTTGAGTGTTGCTGAAACTGGCATTATTGTGTCCGAGAGTCTGATAGTAGTGATTAGATAGTGTGTGATCTGTCAAT
>JAFEAT010000030.1:0-1179 GCA_018266255.1 Cyanobacteria bacterium SZAS-4
TGGGGCTCCGACAATCCCGAGAATTTTGAAAAACCAGCGAAGTCTAACACCCGAAGAATCGAATTAGATCTTTTGATTGCGTTCGCCTTGCTGATTGGCGTTTCGCTGATTCCAAACACGCCCTTCAACAATTGGCTCCATGGCAGTTTTTTGCCAAAGCAAGAAGTGAAGATCGACTATCATTCGTACATTGTTGGCATTCAAAAAGCGATCAAAGAAAAATGGACTCCTCCTAAAGGAGACCATACGGTGAAGATGGCGTTCAAACTGCATCGCGATGGTCACATTAGCGACGTGAAGTTCACCAAGATGACTTTTTCGTCGGAAAAGGATGCAGCGGCATTGAAAGCGGTCGTTGATGCGCTGCCAAACATGCCTGCCATGCCTGCAGGTGCTCCCGAAGACGTAGACATTGACTTTACATTCGAAAGCCACACGAGCGACAACAGCGGCAAATAGCTTGTGCGAGCAAGCGTTTCAGCCTTAAAGATTCTCGGACATTTACACCAATCAGTTCTTCAGAAAAGCGCTGATAACCGGCTTTTGCTAGAAGCTGCATTGCTGACTTCCACCGATCTGTAGCAGTACCGCCGTCGTCACCAGAAGCTTCCCTGTCAATTTGCGCGCATTCTGTATCCAACTCTGGAAATGTTTTCGATCATCGACGTTTGAAGATCATCACTCTCGTCAATCACTTTTCTTATCCGCCGAATCGCGACACGAAGCCCCTCTGGAGAAGCATCAGAATCATAATTCCAGACCGAATCAAGTAGAGCTTGCGTACTAAAAATCTTGTTTGGATGCCGCATCAAGAATTCGAGCAAAGCAAAATCACGAGGCAATAAACGCAATNNGTTCGCCGTCTCTGGTTAACTCGAAATTCGATGGATCAAGTGTGAGTTTCCCCCAGGTCAAAACGTTCGAACCAGCCAAAGTCGGACGGCGCAAAAGTGACCTTACTCGCGCACACAGCTCTTTTGAGTGGAACGGTTTTGTCAAATAATCATCCGCACCAGAATCTAATCCTTGCTCTTTCTGTTCGATATCGCTCTTACCGGTCAACATAATTACCGGAGTTGCACCTCCGGCGGCTCGAAAACCTTTCAATATCTGAATGCCACTCATGCCCGGCAAATCCCAGTCAAGGACGATGACTTCGTAAATCTGAGTTTTCAAGAT
>JAFEAT010000030.1:1255-5411 GCA_018266255.1 Cyanobacteria bacterium SZAS-4
GTACGCAATCTTTCACTATGCTGGTGGCTCAAAACTATATCTTCTTGAAAGCCGCAAACATAGGCGCGGCTGGCATAATGTTTGGATGCGACGACCGGCGTCACTGACTACAAAAGTTCTGTTCTTCGTTTTGGTCCCACTTCTAATTCAGTTGGGGCTGATTGCTTTGCTCATTTCACTAGAAAAACAGGCTGAGGACGCGCTTGAATCGTCAATGCGCAGTCGAGCAATCTCGGACACAATCCACCAGATCCAAACCGATATAGTGGCAGTTAGCAGGCGCTATAGGTCCAACGAAGCGCTTGAGAACACGCCGCTTGACGACGAAACCGGCAAGCTAATGGTAAAAACTTGCTGGCAACATTTTGACGATCTAAAAGAGCTGACAAAAAATCGACCGGAAATGTACGAATCTGTCGTGCAGGCCGAGAGAGCGACGCGAAGCGCACTCCAAGCATACATAGAAATAAAAAATGCATTTGCCAGGCTGGGACCAGGGCAAATGGCCGAAAAGGTCTTGATTGCACGCAGAATGCGTAGAGGAACAACTGACAGAATAATCAATCAGCTAATTGCCATCGCGGAAGAGCAGAGAAAAATCTCTGACAGGGCACCTGAGGAGCAAGCTGTATTCAGGAAAAAGGCTCAAACAGCGATATTTGCGCTTGCTGGATTTGATTTAGTCCTGGGTGCGCTTCTCGCCGTCTACCTGACAAAGGGAATCACGACACGATTGCAACGAGTTAGCGAAAATACAGCGAACCTGGCTGCAGGTTTGCCACTACATCCGGTGATGACCGGCAAAGATGAAATTGCCAATCTCGACAAAGTCTTTCATGATATGGCAGTCGAATTAAAAGAAGCTGCGCGAAAGGAAAGAGCCGTGATCGACAATGCTCTCGACTTCATTTGCACGCTTGATTCTACAAACCGTATTGTTGCAGCGAATCCCGCATCTAAGAGCTTGTTTCAAATGGAAGAAGAACAGCTAATTGGTCGACACACAATTGATCTGGTGGCCGAGGAAGACAAAGAAAAAGCTCTGGAATTTTTTGGCAATTTAAGAAAACAAGAGCAAAGTTCACCATTTGAGTTACAACTGACCAACAGTAAGGGCGAGTTAGTGGAAACAGCATGGCTGGCGCATTGGTCAAAAGAAGAGAATTCTACTTTTTGTGTTGTTCACGACATAACAGAAAGACGAAAGGCCGAAAAGCTCAGACAAGAAGTAGTGGCGATGATCACGCACGATTTGCGTTCTCCGCTTAACACCGTGATAAATGTTCTTGATTTTTTCGAAACACAGACAAAGAAACTAGACGATGAAAAGTCCACCAGATACATCGGAATGGGGCATCGAAATGCTGACCGTATGCTCTCCCTAATCAATGACCTTCTAGATATAGAGAAGATCAAGTCAGGCAACATGAATTTCGAAGTTCAAGATTTTCCTGTAGCCGATAGCTTCGCCTCCTGCGAAGAACTCACTTCAGCTGCGGCACAAGAAGTCGGCGTCGCTCTGGTTTTCTCTGACAGTAAAGCCATCGTTAGCGCTGATCCCAACCTCATTGATAGAGTTCTTACAAATCTCGTCTCGAATGCCATACGCTTTTCCCCCAAACAAAGCACCATTCAAATTTCCTGCAGGGAAGAGAACGGTTTTGCTGCAATTTCCGTAAAAGACCAGGGACCAGGTATTCCAGCAAGCGAAATAGGACAAATTTTCGATCGATTCAGGCAGGCAAATAGCGGCGGAGCCAAAAATAAGGGCGGCTCCGGACTGGGACTTACGATCTGCAAGGCTATTGTCGAGCTGCACGGCGGAAAGATCTGGGTGGAAAGCTCAGAAGCGGGCAGCATCTTCATTTTTACGCTGCCACTGGGGCAAAAACCCGCTTAGTAATGCAGCCGTAACAAACTAATCACGCAGCCGAAATATTTGGCGGTTACTTTATTGGCACGGGCAAACCACCGCCCCTTCAACTCACTACTAAAAGAACCACAAAAACTTCAAAACTTCACTGTGGACGTTTTCTACGCCGGGAGGTTAGACATGGCCGATCGTACTGCTGATCTTAAAGCTACAGATGCTGCGCAAAAAGTTGTCGACAGTAAAGGTGATCGACTGTCTAACGCCAGAGATGAAGTGAATAAAGCATGGAGTGATGGCAATTTAGATTTCTACGACATTGGATCAGATCTAGAAAAGCGAGGAATTCTAGGCAAATTGATACTTGTCGATAAGGACAATTTGGATATCAATCACGACGGAACTATAGACCAACGCGAATTAACGATGAGTGCTTTCAGTGATTCTGCCGACAATATGACCAAGACGGTGGCTCAATATCTGGCTATGAAGGGTGAAGACGTTTCGCTGGACGAAGTCAAAGCAGACGTAGATAAGCAGGCAAAGGAGCAGGAAGGTCCACGCGGTGAAGAACGAGATAAGTACGCAAGCGAACTCAAATATGCTTCGGACAATTTCGACAAGCTCGATACTGATGGCAACGGATTCGTCACCAGCGCCGAGATAGGCGATGTCCTGAAGAAATCTGCCGGCACAATGAGTGAATCTGAAGCAACGATGCTGCGCGATTTGAGTAAAAGAGTCGGAAAATTGGAAGGCGAAAACAACGACGAAACTGGCCCTGAAAATGACGGCTTCACTCGCAATGACATCCTTATGGGACAAGTCGGAGCAGGAGAACCTCCAGAGGGCAAGGCGGCTTTGACAGGCGATGACGCCAAAAAGAAAATTGATGAAATGCGGTCTGGCGACAAGTCTCTATCAAAAAATGACTCAGGTAAAACCGATGATGGAACGAGTTCCGATGATGACAAAGGAGAAAAGAGTGCGTTGTCGACTTTGAGCGATCAAGACGCAACTAGTGAGCAAAAACTCGCTGCAATCAAGACTCTCGCAGATGCAGGGCAAACCAGCGTCACTATTACAGACGCAGATGGTTCGACAATCCAGGTTCGGCTATCAGTGCAGCCAATCTCGAAAGGCTCAGACAAGGAATTTGTGCAAATGTTCGCCGTCGATGGACACGGTAAAGAATCTGTGATTATGCGGGCAGTTTCGGATGGCGATTCCTTTGTCCATCAGCGAGATGCAAAAGGCAATTACGTCTCCTTCTTCGGCACCAAGTGGCAAAAGGATCACCCGGATTCCATATATTCGGACTGATCAAGTGACTCTCATTCACGGTTAAATCGGTGTTCAATATGAAGTACATAGACCTATTACAAGAAGTTGTTTCCTTCTGTGTTCGCACAGCATTCAACACAATTGTCACACTCACAGGAATTCTCACATTCAGCCTGATGATCAGTGCAATAGGTGACCTCCTCCTCGCCAAAGGGCATACGTCATTTCTCTTTGGATGGTCATGCCTGCTGGGTTTATTTTCCCTGGGCGCATTTGGAATCATCGGGTATCAAGTTTGGGAATTCATCATAAAAAGACAGCTGAAAGAAGAGATGATGATTCTTGCAATCGCAAAGGAGAAGGGAGGACAGCTATCTTTATCACAAATAGCGCTTGAAGCAAAATTCAGCATTGCCAAAACCAAGCACGCTCTAGCGCGATTGGCGGCATCAGGAATCTGCACGATGACATTTTTCGATTCGACCCTTAGCTATACATTTCCTTCTTTTGAAAAAACTGATGGAGAAAACGTTGACACAGCGGAGAAAGCAGAGAGCACAATTTCAAGCGTGAGAATTGAACTGAATAAGGAAGGAGCGCTTCAACCGGTCTGGAAATAGAGAGTTTCAACCCAAGAGAGAGCAGAAGGTCCAAGACGGGAATTGCCTGTCTTGGACTTTCAATTGCCAGCCTGTGGCGTTTTCCGCCCTGTCCAACCGATGTCCAACCGGAAGCCTATTCTGAGGGTACCCAAACCCCCACCTGTTCCGAGGATATTACCCATGCAAGCATTGATCGAGCACATTTCGTCTTGGATCTCCACACGCAACGTAGTCGAAGTTGCTGAAATCGCCACATTCCCCCCACTTACAGCTTCAGAAGCACAAAATCAGACTCCGGACGCGAACACATCAGTATGGAGTTTCTATTTCAACTGCGTATCAAAAGCGGACAGTTAGAATCGCATCGTCTCAACTTTCTCACGCCCAGCGTAAAACAGAC
>JAFEAT010000030.1:5564-8543 GCA_018266255.1 Cyanobacteria bacterium SZAS-4
AAGTATGCTTCATCAATTTGGGAGCATGAATTTGTTCCACTCACGCCGGAAGCACCGCTATTCATGAGCGCCGACATACATTCACTGGATCTGTCTGCGCAAGTAAAGACAGCACTAAACGACATCGAACTGGCAAAGCCGACCCGAATTCCAAAGCCACCAAAATTGGTGACATCAGAACTCTTCGAAAAAGCTCAATTCGACCTTTCGCATAACGGAATTTCGCAGATAACTTTTCCCAAAGACTTCACTCCGGTGGATAAGGCGAAAGCAATGTTGGCTGCGCAACACGCCAATATGATTCAGTACGATGAAGCGGCTTTCAATGCTGCGGCTGGTCCGCTAAAACTGGTGAATAGCGCAACCGCACCAATGTGGCCAATAGACAGAATAACGAGGGGAATGCAGCAGCGAGCCCTCGATGGATCTCTTGCGTTCGTCAACGGAGAGAAAGGTAATTCCTACACCGAGTACCTGCAGAAGACACTGGGTCAATACGATCAATTGAGCTGGTTAACCAGGCGATTCACGATTTGAGATTAACGAATCGCGTTGTCCAATGGATGTCCAACTGGTTGCGTAATCTGAGGATACCCAATTCAACAGACCCGCTGTTCCAGCTCCAAAAGGAGTTTCCGCATGCACGAGTTACCCGCTTTCGCAATCAACTTTTCAGAAGTATTCAACCACATTCAAGGATGGACACTAATGTACATTATCTTCAATATCGTTTTTGCAGAAAAAGAATCGAACATTTTCGGCACGAAGAATTGACACATTCAAAGCAACGTTTTTACTGAGCGGGACGCAAAGACTACACTTCATCGGCGCCTGGACGCATTGCCATGAAGTGGACAGTCGCAAAAGACTTGCTGATGTCAACCTTGGAGACTGTTCCGACGGGGATTGAGATCCGCCAGAAATTATCGAGCGGCATTCCCAATGCATGTACTATGACACTGCGCACGATACCAGCGTGCGTGACGAGCGCGATGCGTTTTCCATCATATTGTTCGACAATTTCCGCGATGCGCTGATTTGTTCGGACATACATATCTTCAATTGACTCACCGCCAGGAGGTCGCATGCGAATCGGATCAGCAGTCCAGGCCTTGTATTCGTCCGGCGAGTTTTTCTTCAAATCTAGATATGTTCGACCTTCCCAGTCGCCGACATGCCATTCGTTTAGACCTTCCGCGCGCAAAATCGGCAAATTGGTTTGCCCGGAGACTGCTTCGGCTGTGGCGACGACACGTTTTGCGGTGCTGGACAAAACAACATCTGGTGGGCGAGACATCAACCATTCGGCGAGCGCCTTCGATTGTTTCAATCCTTCATCCGTCAATTCAGCTTCCGGATCACTATATAGACGACCTTCTTCAGTCATTCTTGTGTGACCGTGGCGAATCAGCAGCAACGTGGTGATGCTTTCCTCTGGGTGCAGGACTTCTTTCTTAGATGCATCTGTCATTGCAGCGGTTATTTTTGTTGTGTCGGTTTTGGACGCGTCAGTCATGACGAATACTCTATATCAACTTCGTTAGTGAGTCCGTAAACGCTCCTAATGGATAACAGGGAATCGATCTGCATCTTTGATAGCGGCTTTGGTCCGCCCAAGAGGTGCGCCACCAGCAGGGTCTGCGCCTGGTGCTCAACCGTTTCCAACTTATAAAAAGCGTCCCAAATGTCCTTTCCAACGCACAATGCGCCATGATGATCGAGCATCAAAGCGTCATACTTCTTCACAAAAGGTTCGATGCTTTCTACGACTTCATCGGTACTAGGTGTCGCATACGGTGCCACTGGAATGCCACCCATCGTGCACACGACCTCCGGTAAAGCTGGCGTGGAAAGGCTTACACCCGCGACGGTGAATCCGACGGCGATGGTCGGGTGAGCATGCACAACAGCGAAAACGTCGCTGCGCAGGCGATATGCAGCCAAATGCATCTTCAATTCAGTGGAAGGCAAGGCGGCGTTTGGATCAGTCGGATTGCCGCTCAGGTCAGTAATTACTAGTTCGCTCTCATTTATCCGCCCCTTGCAGACCCCTCTGGGAGTGGTCAAAATGCGGTCCGAGCCGAGCCGAATACTAAAATTTCCCTCAGTGCCAGTGATGTAGCCACGCTGATAGCAAAGTCTTGAAACCTCGGCCAGCGCTTGCCTCGCAGTCAATTCTTCGGTCGATTTGCTCACTTTCCGCTACCTTTCAACATGACAACAATCTGAACAAAAGTTTATGGCAGGCTATTATATCGAGTAGACTACTACTCTCAACCTATTAGATAGCTGGTCTATTTATAGCTTGCGGCACAAGATGCCCCCGCGAGCGTCTCACCAGATGGAAACCAGATAGGTCGTATTGAATGCGTTGTCCAGAATGTGATGTCCGAAACTCAGTAGCCGCTCGCAAATGCAGCGAGTGCGGCAAGGTATTGCCGCGCAAACGCACGCCGATTCCATTGATTGTCGGCGGTATCGCTGTTGTTGGTTTGGCGGGGGCCGGGCTGATGGGCATCGGCGCGGCGGTGACAACGAAGAAAGATCCGGGAAGCGATCTGGCAAGCGTCGCGAAGCGCGTTGCGCTCGGACCGAAGACTCCTGCCGATGCGCAACAAATGAAGGCGGACCTTGATAAAGCTGTAAAAGATTACTTGCAAAAGGCGGGCGCTATGAGCGCGTCGGACCTGGCTGCCGCCATGCAACAGGCACTTCCGTCACAGGCGTTCGAAGTGCACGTTTTGGAATTGCAACGTGGGTTGAAGATCGTCGAGATCGACACGATGTTGCAGGCATCGAATTATCTTGTCATGAAAAACGATAAAGACATCAAGGTCGTGAATGTCCCTGGATTGGAAGTTTGCGATGGCGCGCAGGTCGTCAATGATCCGACGGGTCCAGTGCTTATAGCCGTAGGACACTCGGTTGGACTGGGCGCGCACAAACCACTGATCAAGGTCTATTCATTAATGCCGGACG
>JAFEAT010000031.1:0-10480 GCA_018266255.1 Cyanobacteria bacterium SZAS-4
ACAGCTCTCTCGACCATGATGCAACATCAATCGGAAAAACCTCCGTCACTCAAAGAAGCGACTTTGGGAAAGGAGTTTTCCTTCGAAATCGAAACGATAATCTCCAGGCTTCTGGAAAAAGAACCAGAAAAGCGCTACCAGTCTCTTAAGGTTCTTGCTCGCGATCTCAGCCTTCTTCAGCAAGGCGCATCGAATCAGTCGCTTACTTTCACGCCGACCAATCAGCATAACCAGGAACTGCCAAAGCAGAAAATCTCCTACATCTTCACCCTTTGTGCTTGCCTGGCAACTATGCTCATCACCGGTTTAATAGTGTGGTTTGTCAAAGACTATATAGACAACTGTGTCCTCAACCAAAAATTGGCGGCAGCGCTGGAGACTTTCAAAAACAAAGAAGTGGTCTTTGATAATTTTGGATCGAGTGACACCGTACAATCGTCCACGCTTGTAGACGGACAAGGGAGAAAATGGCGCCGAATTTTCTTTGAAAAAGTGCTGGGCTTCTACAACATTGTTGGAAGCAATAAGATCGAGAAAGCCTCAGGAATCATCAACATTCCATTCGAAAAAAGTATCCACCTTCGTCTCAAAGATCCAGACTGCGTTTCCAATCCTAAATTCTTCAATCAATTTCAACCTGGTGATATTACCGAACTTTCATTAGGCGGAGACGTTGGGGTTGATGACAGTTCGCTCAAATCGCTGCCACATCTTTCACAGTTGACTTATCTCAATCTAGTCGGCAACGAAGTCTCTGATGCATCCATACCAATTATCAATCAACTACCGCTCTTGCAAAGTTTTTACGCCGATAAATCACAAATCAGCGTAAAAGGAATTCTCTCACTGAAGAGATTGAAACACATTGAAGAGATTGGATTGGGCAAGTTGCACAGCATTTCTCCAATTCTCAAAGAACTGACACCGAATATCATGCATGTTCTAAATATCGACATGTGTGACATTACGGTAGACGACATCAAAACAATTGCCCACATGAAGAATTTGCAAGAGCTTAGTTTGTATCGCGATCATGCAGTGACGGACGAGACGTTCAAGCTTCTTCTGCCTCTTAAAAATCTAGAGAGATTGGACCTCGGACGCACAGGAATGACAGCTGCATCTATCGACACATTGAAAAAGTTTCCCAAATTGAAGCACATTCAATTGCTGACAAATCAATGGAAGACCGATGATATTGTACGGTGCCGGCAGGAATTGAATATCCAATGTGATACTTACATAAGCGAAGCCGACGAGTTTACCGGCGAGAGCAAAGAAGAAATTGAAAGACAAGCGCGCAACTTGGGAGCCACGAACTAGTCGCTAGATGCTTTGGTGTTGTGGACTTTCGGATGCGCTAGAAAAAACTTGCAGATCAAATCAGTGGCATCAACCTTGCCCATCTCCGGATCATTTCTGAGTATAGCGGCGCGCCCTCCCGGCCAATTATGTTTTCCTTTCTTGACCACATAGACGCAAACCTCAGTCCCATTGGCGCCATGTGAATAGGTGTCCTTCACATAGTTTCCAATCTCTTCGTGCACACATTTCTCATTACATTTATCGCGTGCCACCCAGAATTTCACATTGTCGGATACTTTTGAACCGACAATTTTCCAGAATGGCAACCCACCCGGTCCGCCTTTATAAGGAACAATGTGATCATCGGTGCCGTGAAATGCGATCACGCTTACAGGCTCACCAGGCGCAGTTTGGCTGGTCATCATAGTGCCGCTCGCAGTCGCGATTGCTGCAATCTGATCAGACATCTCCATGGCAGCGCGATACGCCATCATGCCACCATTCGATGCACCAGCGATGTAAAACCTGTCCGCATCAACTTTGTAGTCTTCTTTCAGTTTTGCTACCAGTGCTCGCAAAAAGGCTATGTCATCAATGTTTCTCAGCTTCGCAACACCACAACAATCACCGGCGTTCCAAGTCATGAGAGTTTTCGCAATGCCAATTCCGCGTGGATAGACAACGATAAACCCCTGCTCATTCGCCCTTTCAGTCATGCGCGTATCCCACGCCACAGTGAATGTGTTGCCCATTGCGCCGTGGAGAACAAACATTACAGGTGCAGGCTTCACGCCGTATCCCTTCGGCACATTCACAACATAGCTGCGGCGAATCTTGCCCACCTTTATAGATTTGACATAACGATGAGCCTTGGACGCATACTTTCTTGCTCTTGCATCCAAAGATGACACATTTGACTTGCTGTCAATCGATGCTGTAGCGATCACAGAGGGAGCGCCAAGGCTGCCGGGACAAAACACCGAAAGCGCGAAGACAAAAGCCAGCAAATTGTGTATTGCTTTCATTCGACACCTTTCCAAACTTCCACGAAGGGTAATTTTATGAGTCATTGCCCTTCTTCGAACACAAAACCAACACTTCGTCAACTGTTGATCCCCAAGTGCTTTGAGCAAACGCACATACTTTGAAAAGTCGAAAGGAAAGTCTGACCTTGACGTTAAGGGGCTCCAATGATGAATGAATATTAAAGCACTATCATTGCATCATTATGTGTACTCCGAGCGCATAAGGGATACCCCGACAACCGAGGCAGATTTTCTGCTGTGAAAGAAACATCGTCAAGTAAGCCAATGGTTTCGATCTGCCTTCCGGTGCGGAATGGCGAAAGGTTTTTGCGTACCGCAATCGAATCAGTCCTCGCACAAACATTTGATGACTTTGAACTGCTAATCTCCGACGATCGGTCGGATGATTCATCATGCGACATAATCAAAGAGTATGCGAGCAGAGACCGGCGCATTAACTGGTGGATCAACGAGAAAAGGCTTGGTCTATTTGCAAATTACAATCGCTGCATTGAGAAATCTCGTGGAGAGTTTATAAAACCATTTGCTCAGGACGACGTGTGTAAGAAAGAGCTTATTGCTGAACTGGTTGCACTTATGCACGAGCACCCCGAGATTAGTCTGGCGGCATCTAGGCGACTTGAGATAGACGAATTCGGAGATGAAATTACAGTCAATCGGGCCGCAGAGTTAGTTGACTATCTAGGTTACAAGCGGGTTTATCAAGGAGAGGAAGTAATCAGTGCTTGCCTGGATTACACACTGATCAATCTAGTTGGCGAACCTTGCGCCGTTATGTTTAAAAATTCCGAAACCGGAGAAGGTTTCTCCACAACCTACAGGCACGTCGGCGACATCGAGTACTGGCTAAGAATCTTGGAATCCGGTGACTTTGGCTTGATTGAAAAACCGCTAGTGTCTTTTCGCAAGCACAAGGGCAGCACTTCCACAGTCAACATCACTCAATTGTGGTATCTAACCGACCTCGTTCATATTGCTCACCAATTCAGCCATCGCCTTGGCCGTGGCAAAAGTACGCCGGAGGAGTTCATCAAGCGAAATTTTGCTGGAGCTTCACAGGAAGTACCACAGCTGATTGGTGGCACGTTCGACATTAGCGTCATTCGAGCAGTTGACGAATATTCGCAAGAAGATGTTTTTGCATTGAAAAAATCGTTCTTCATCTGCCTATCCATGCTGGCAGAATTGCTTACCGCTAAGGAAAACACTTATACCTATCATTTCGATCCGGAAGTCGCTCTCAACGAACAACATATTGCATCACTCGAACATGAAGTGCGTTCGATGCTCGGAAGCATCTCATGGAAAGCAACAAAGTGGCTGAGAGAAGCAAACAGGTTTTTGACTTCATCGCAGTTAACTCAACTTGATGAGCCGCAGACATTAATCGCCGATTCGCCAACAGAAAAACAACGATTGTATCTGGAATACTTGAAGAGAAAGCGCGAGAAAATTCTGGGCAGCAGATCTTGGAGGCTCACGAGCAAGCTTCGACGAGACTTCGCCAGCTCAGAAGTGTTCGAAGAGAGAAGTTTCCAAATTCTCGCTGACGTCAGTACAAAGAAGGAACTGGCAAAATCATTGACGGTTCATACAACTTCAAACGCTTCCAGCTCAATCTCGTCTGAGTCCAGCGTTCAAAGTTGGATGGGAAATATAGGCCGACTGCACAAATTCGACATTGATTGTGCCAGACCATATGACTTGATTATGGCTGTGCATGAATGTAGCTTGACGGGAGCGCCCAAATTAGCATTGTCTTTGGTCAAAACCTATGCTTCGATGGGGATCAAATGTCTAGTTGTAGCAAGAGCTGGCGGTAAACTCATGCGAGATTTTCGCTCAGCATGTGACGTTTTGGATCTGTCAACCAACCCTGACTTTGCAGTTGGGTTAAAAACTTGGATGGACAAGCTTGTCGAAGCTGGCAGCGTACGTCCAAATACGGCGGCGTTCGTAAACACAGCCGAATTGATAGAAATCTGCGAATTGCTGCACGGGTATTCATGCAAGGTCATTTCCCTAATCCATGAGTTTCTCAGCGACTATTCGCGCCTTGCTCAGACAAATTTAGCGAGATTCTCTGAAGCCATTGTCTTTTCAGCAAACTCAACACTCGAAGATGCAATAAAGGGATGCGAACTGAAGGGCAATACAATAAAGATTTCACAACCTCTATTAAATTCTCACTTTTCGTCTTTAGAAAAAGAGGAAGGCAAAGGCTTCCTCTTACGCAGGCACGGCATCGAGAAGGATTCATTTGTCGTCTTGTCTTGCGGAACAGCAGATCCCAGAAAAGGAATAGATTATTTTACTCAGGTAGCAATAGAGCTGTTTTCACGTTTTGAAAGAGGCAAGCCAAGTTTGCATTTCATTTGGATCGGAGGCGAGAGTCCGATTAACAAGTCCTCCTTTGCGTGGGCGATTAAAGACATCAAGAGAGCCGGCTTGGAAAAACATGTTCACTTTGTCGGTGAGCAAGAAAAAACTGAATCTTTTTACGCTGGAGCGGACATTTTCCTTTTACCTTCGCGGCAAGATCCAATGCCTTTAGTCGCTCAAATGGCTCAGGCCGCCGCGTTACCGGTGATTGCTTTTGCAGGCAGTGGCGGAGCGGAAGAAATAGTGATGGACGGAGGTGGAAAGCTAGTAGCCTTCGGAAACGTATCGCAGATGACAGAAACAGTTCTGCGATATTTCAAAGATAGAGAACTGCTGCATAAAGACAGCCAAGCCGCACGGAAAAATCGTTGCGTCACACGGAAATTCGAAGACTACGCACGCCAATTGCTTGAGATTTCCGGCTGGAACGTTGGACAAAGTAACGGCATCATTCGCGATATCGAATGCGAGGTCCCACTTCCGCCAGAGGAATTGCGCTATCTAGTAGCAGGTAGTGCCGACATCCCTGGCTTTCTGAATGGTGGAAGGGAAACAGCGACCGCAATCGTCCAATTGCTCAATAAAAACGGTATAGACCTTTCCGGGCTGGAGCATATTTTGGATTTTGGTTGCGGCTGCGGACGTGTTCTGCGCCACATGTGCAAGTTGACTCCCGCTCGTGTTGATGGAACAGACTACAATCCCAGATACATGAAGTGGCTTGGCGAAGCTTTCCTCTCACAGAGTTTTTCCGTAAATCACCTGTCTCCGCCTAGCGAATACGAGTCCGATAGATTTGATCTTATCTATGCCATATCAGTTTTCACACATCTTACGCAAGAACAGCAGACGGCGTGGATGAATGAATTCGCCAGAATTTTAAAACCGAAGGGATACTTAGTTTTTACTACACATGGTGACCACGAAGTCTATGATGCCGCAATGACAAAAGAAGAACTTGCCGCTTATAGGGCAAATCACTTCTATGTATCGCAAGCGGCATCATCAGGCAAGAACGAGTGTTTTTCTCGACAGACATCATTGCACGTAGGACAAGTACTTTGTCAGAATTTCGAGCTTCTGGATTTCGAAGAATATGGTGCAAAAGGTACAGGCAATCAAGATCTATATTTGACTCGCAGCAAGAAATCCAACCGCTGCCCATTAGAAGCTGGCAGCATCAAAAAGGATGGCAAGTTAGCGATCAAGACGCAAGACGGCATAAAATGGCAAAACACTCTTGCAATCACTACGATGTTTCAAAACGAAGCGCGATTCTTGGAAGAGTGGATTGAGTATCATCGCCTAGTCGGCGTCGAGAAATTTATACTCTTCAACAACCTGAGCTCCGACAATTATGAGACCGTATTGCATGACTATGTCAAACACGGCATCGTTGACTTGATCGAATGGCCGTACGAATCACATACCCTCAATCAGTACGTTCCAATTCAGTGCAGGGCATTCAAGCAAGCGATCACGCGGTCAGTCGGTAAAGTGAAGTGGCTCTCAATGCAAGACACCGATGAATTCATCGTCCCCCTAGATGGAGAAGACATAATCTCAATTATTGACGAATTTTCGGATCGTGGCGGATTTGTTGTTCCATATCGCTTTTTCGGCACGAGTTTTGTCAAGAAGATTACTGATCATGCGTTATTGATTGAATCTCTAACGCTGTCTGCTCCTACGGAATCGTTGCGCAACAGCCGATTTAAGAGTATTGTGCGCCCTGAGCGTGTGCGCTCAATCGAGAGTCCTCACTTTGCCTATTACAATGACGGCTATTATCACGTAGACGAAAGAGGAGAGCAGGTAGAAGATCCGGAAATCTTTATTCCTTCATCCAGAATCCGTCTCAATCACTACTGGTCTCGCGACGAGGAATTCTTTCACACGCAAAAGAACGCCAATGTTCTTCAATGGGGTGTCAGCGTCACAGAAGTCGAAAATACAATGAAAGAATTGAATTCCGTTAAAGATGACGCCATCTTGAAATTCACAACGCCCCTTCGTGAAAGACTGTCGCACAAGAAGGACAATTTCAATTAGGTAGTCCTCATCCAGATTGTCCTACAATCATGATGGTTCATTGATGCAAAGGCAGGCAAATTGCAAGGGAACGAACTACAGACCGATCTCGATGAATTTAATGCATCGATTGTGCTGAAGGAGATGCAGCCGGACGAGCGTTTATTATTCGCTCGCTTGGAAGATCCGGTGCCAAGAATGATTGCAATGTCGCGCATCATGCTGGCCGGTGTCATTCTTTTGACGGTCGTAGAGATTTACGTGAAGCATCATCAGCCGCCAACTTTGCAGAACGTAGTTCTTTTCGCGATAGTCTGGCTATGTTTCTTGTTGCTCTTCAGAAAAGTCTATAAATGTGTCGATGCGATTTCGACAAAACGATTTTTACGCGTACGTCCGGGGATTTCTGTTCACTACGGCTGGCTGAACGAAGTCGAAAAGGTCGTCCTTGGACGCCCGAAGGGAAACACACAAGATCTCGAGATTTATTTGAATGAGTCCGGCAAGTACGAAGCACGCAATTTGAAAAAGCCGGAGTTGAAGCCGAGAGTTCACAACGGCGTGAAGAAGATCGTCATCTCCAATCTGCCAAACGCACCGCAAGTCAAGGCGATGATTGAAAACGCCGCAAAGATGTAGGAGCGGCGAAAAAACCGCTCCTGAACTGCTTTGTGGATTGGTTGTCTAACTATTTATCGCGCTCTTTATTCGCAACTGTTGCTTGTGCTGCTGCCAATCGAGCAACAGGTACACGGAAAGGCGAGCAGCTGACATAAGCGAGTCCAATTTCGTGCGCGAATGCAATCGAGGAGGGGTCGCCACCGTGCTCTCCGCAGATGCCCAATTTCAAATCCGCACGTGTCTGCAGCCCGTATTCAACTGCGATTTTCATCAGCTTGCCGACACCACCGCGGTCCAGTACTTCAAATGGATTGTTCTCCATTACTTTCTGCTGGACGCCATCAACGTTGATGCCTTCCAAATATTTTTGAAGGAATTTTCCTTCCGCATCATCTCTGGAATATCCAAAAGTCATCTGCGTGAGATCGTTGGTACCAAAACTGAAGAACTCTGCATGCTCGGCAATTAGATCTGCAGCCATACAAGCCCGAGGTACTTCAATCATGGTGCCGAATTTGTACTGGATCTCGGTCTTCAGTTTGTCCATCACCTGACGAGCAACTGTTTCCAAATGATGTCTGGCGAACTTCAATTCGTTCGGATGACCGACAAGAGGAATCATGATTTCAGGGAAAACTTCAAGCCCTTCTTTCTGCACTTCGATGGCAGCAGTGAAGATGGCCTCGACCTGCATGGTGTTGATTTCGGGATAGATTAGACCGAGACGACAACCTCTAAAGCCAAGCATAGGGTTTGACTCTTTGAGTTCGTCAACTTTTTGGAAAAGAACTTCCTTCTCGCGGAGTTCAGCCCCTTTAACGCCCTTTGCCTTTAGCTGAGCAATTTCTTCCACGAGATCATCGTGTTTGGGAAGGAACTCATGCAGCGGCGGATCGAGCAGACGAATTGTGACCGGCAGACCCTTCATAGCCTTGAAGATGCCTTTGAAGTCTTCAATTTGCATCGGCAGCAGTTTTGCTAAAGCGGCCTTACGCTCATCCACATCGGAGGCAATAATCATTTCCTTCATTGCCGGCAAACGGTCATGGGCCATAAACATGTGTTCGGTGCGGCAAAGTCCAATGCCTTCAGCGCCGAATTCGCGAGCAAGGCGTGCATCTTCCGGTGTATCGGCGTTGGTGCGCACTCGCAATTTTCGCTTCTCATCCGCCCATTTGAGCAGTTTGCCAAACTCTTCTGAGAACTTCGGATCTTGAGTGGTGATAGGTCCGTCAAAGATTTCACCGGTGGAGCCATCAATAGAAATCACATCACCGGCCTTGAGTGTTTTTCCACCGACCGATATTTCACCCTTCTCAAGGTTGATTTTCAGCGATTCGCAGCCTGCTACGCAGGGCTTGCCCATACCGCGAGCAACAACAGCAGCATGGCTGGTCATACCACCGCGGCTGGTGACCACGCCTTGAGCCGGGACGATGCCGTGAATATCATCCGGGCAGGTTTCAATTCTGACGAGAATTACTTTCTCGCCTTTTTGGACGGCGCTTTCGACCTGATCGGGGTCGAACACAATGCGTCCGATGCCGGCTCCAGGACTGGCGTTCAAGCCAGTAGCGAGCAGGCGCCCTTCCTTCTTGGCTTTGTCTTTGTCGGCTGGAATAAACGACGGCAACAACAGTTGATTCAACTGAGTCGGCTCTACTCGAGTAAGCGCGTCATCTTTTGAGATGATGCCTTCTTCGGACATGTCGACGGCGACCTTTACGGCGGCAGCCGCTGTCCGCTTGCCGGTTCTGGTCTGCAAGATGAAGAGCTTACCGCTCTCGATTGTGAACTCGATATCCTGCATCTCTAAGTAGTGTTTTTCCAATCTTGCCGTGGTGGCAACAAGCTCTTCAAAAACTTTCGGCATCTCCTTTTGCATCTCGGCAATCTTCTTGGGAGTGCGAGTGCCCGCCACAACGTCTTCGCCTTGAGCGTTCACGAGATACTCTCCGTAGAGCAATTTCTCGCCGGTTGAGGGATTTCTTGTGAAGCAGACGCCGGTGGCAGAGTCGTCGTTCAAATTACCGAACACCATCGCTTGAACGTTGACTGCGGTGCCAAGATTGTGATCGATCTTGTTGAGGTTGCGGTAGTAGATCGCGCGACTGTTGTTCCACGAACGGAAAACTGCTTCGATAGCGCCTTCCAATTGTTTCTTCGTATCTTGGGGGAAATCGGCACCGCTCTCTTTTTTGACTAGCGCTTTGTATTCGACAACCAGTTTTTTCCAATCGTCAGCAGTCAAGTCGGTGTCGAGAGATTTGCCAATCTCGTCCTTCATGTCTTCCAGCAAATCTTCGAACTTGTCTTTGTGTATATCGAGCACGACGTTACTGAACATTTGAATGAATCGGCGATAGCTGTCATAGGCAAAGCGAGGATTGTTGCTCAACTTCGCCAGGGATTCGACAGTTTGATCGTTCAATCCCAAATTCAGAATTGTGTCCATCATTCCGGGCATGGAGAATTTGGCACCGGAGCGAACAGACAAAAGAAGCGGCTTTTCTAGATCGCCAAGGCGTCTGTCAACTTTCGCTTCGACATCTTTAAGCGCTTCCATCACATCGGAGTACAAGCCGTCCGGAACTTTCTTGCCGTTGTCATAGTACTCACGGCAGACGTTGGTGGTGATGGTCAAACCGGGAGGTACATTGACACCGGATGAAGTCATCTCAGCAAGTCCAGCACCCTTGCCGCCCAGCGTATCACGCATCTTCTGGCTGCCCATGGGGCTGAGCGCCTTGTATGCATCAGGGAATAGGAAGACTCTCTTCAAGTCGACCGTGCTCTGTCCTTTGGTGCTGACCATGTCGTTTCTCCCTTTATGTGCCGAACTCGAATTACTGCCTTAATTGCAAAAAGATCTCACTGGAGGTTTCCTCGATTGCCTTAGCGGAAACGTCGATGACGTGACACTTTAGCTCACGAAATATTTTTTTCGCATATCTGACTTCCTGTCTGATTCGATCAGGATCTGCGTAATCGTTTTCTCCGCGCATTCCCAAAACAATCGCTCTAGTCGTGCGGATTTCTTGAAGCAAGAATGGATCGATTGCCAGCCCGAATATTTTTCGGGGGTTGATTTGAAA
>JAFEAT010000031.1:10536-12898 GCA_018266255.1 Cyanobacteria bacterium SZAS-4
AGATACATGCAGTTTGGTGTTTTACTGGTGCGCGAAACGCCAATCAAAACGATGTCTGCTTGTTTGATACCATCTGGATTTTTGCCGTCGTCAAATCGGATAGCGAAGTCCACTGCTTCAATGCGCTTGAAATAACTCTCGTCGAGCAGGTGCAAACGACCGGGCTGCGACAATGGTGCAGTCTGAGTAATACTGGCGATTCGCGAAATGAGTGGTCCGAGTAAGTCAACGGTTGGAATGCTGTATTTGGCGGCTTCCGCTTCTAAGGTCTCCCTGTACTCAGGCAGCACCAGCGTGTAAGCAATGACGGCTCTGCCGTTGGCACATTCTCTGACCAAACCGGCCAATTGCTGGCAGCTTTTCACTTGTGGCAGCCGATAAATCGAAGCTCGCCCGGGTGGAAATTGCACAAGAGCAGCGCGACCCACCGCCTCAGCTGTTTCACCGGACGAATCGGACAAGGTAAACACGACAAGCTCTCTGGCATCGGGTGCCAATTTCTTGACGTCGTCTACAGCAGCCGCTTCTGTGTTGTCCAAAGCCACGCCCCGGGAAGTACCAGCCAGCCAGGTTTGCCATGGAGCCAGGGCTCCAATGACGGCTTTCAATTCCAGCGAAAAGAAAGCACCAAAAGTTTGGCACGACAAAATCGATTCGTCGTCATTTGCATCTATATCTTTAAGGAATAGTCTTAGCCGGTCGAAAGGGAAGCAGGTGCGCCCAGGCTGCGAAGAACGTGGAGCAGATCAACGCCGGCCGAAGTGACTTTGATGAGGTTGCCCTGATTGACGCGCGGAACGCTTATCGAAGGGCTGTACTCAATGGCGCCGATATAGTGTGAGCCGGTGTTGTTCTTGATTGCCAGTTCGAGCTCGGACTTGTTCATTTTGAGTTCGTTCTGGGAGCCAAATTCGTTGGTCTCAACGGTGCCGATGCCGACCAATTTGGCATCACGGCTCTTCAGATAGCTGGCGGCCAGCACAATCTTCTCAAGAGCGTCTTTGTTGTGCTTGGCGATAAGAATGCAAGGCAAACCCAAATCGCAGGCGAATGAAGCTGAATCTTTCCAGCTGCCGCTGAAACCACTCGGTCCGGCGCCTTCATAAGCAAGTGGTGTTGCCGGTGAGCCAGGCATTTCCACAAACGTGAGATGCTGCCGGGTTGTCGTCAGCATTACTGCTTGTTGCCAACTGCTGTCCTGAATCGCGTTAGGCTTATCAATAATGACAACAGGGTAAGTGACCGGAGAATGGGTGATGGAGCTGATGAAAGCCAACTCGGCTTCGGCGTCCCGGCGTGACCCCAGGACAAAGGGTTTGATCGCCCTTGTGGGAAAACCTTCATCACGCAAAGATGCCGCCAATCCAGTCATGAAGATGGTTTTGCCGCATCCGGCTTCAGTGCCGAGGACAACAACCCCAAAGGCAAAATCGCGCTTGAACTTCTCCGCGGACTCATATTCGCCCGAGACAGTAGGTTGGAATTTCTCGACTTTTTTCTTGTCAGCCATGGTGCAACTATAGTACTTAATTGCTGCTGGAAAAAGGTACTGTTAATTACAGAAAAGCAGAAGCTTTAACTAGTGGCCTATCGCAACTGAATCAGAGTGGTTCACTTTCGATTTCATGAAGTCGAAGGCGGCCTTTAGCTGCTTGTCCTTGAAGTCGTCGGGCTGACGCTTCACTTGGGGACCGTCAGGGTCATTCCACCAGCATCCTTTACCGGCTTTGAGTTCAGCTTCGCTGAGATCAACGGCCTGGTCCGGTGCGATTCCCTTCTTGTTGATGTCAGTGTCGGCGGGAGTCAAATAACGAGCAATTGTGATGTTGACGCCGCTGCCGTCCTCGAGTTTATTGATACCCTGCACCAAGCCTTTGCCAAAGGTTCTTTGTCCCACAAGGGTAGCTCTTCCATTGTCTTTGAGAGCACCGGATGTGATTTCAGAAGCCGAGGCACTGCCCTTGTTGATCAAGATGCAGAGAGGCTTTTTGCAAATCAGGTTGTCGCTGGTCGCTGTTTGCGCAGTCTTATAGCCTTCTCGATCGACTGTGGAAACGATGTTGCCGTGGTCGAGAAACATGTTGGAGATCTCGATGGCATTAGTCAGCAAGCCGCCGGGATTCTCGCGCAAATCAAGAATAATTCCTTTGGCCGGATTCAACTTAGAAAGAGCATCGCGCATCTCGCGATTGGCTTGCTGAGAGATGAAAGTCGAGAGGCGAATGTAGCCGACGTCACCATCCAGCATCTTTACAGTTTGAACCGCCTTGATGGGAATTTCGGCTCTAACGATTCCCACTTTGAATTTGCGGGTGTTGCGCTGCAATGTCAGCACCACTTTCGAATTCAATTCTCCACGAAT
>JAFEAT010000031.1:12958-15260 GCA_018266255.1 Cyanobacteria bacterium SZAS-4
GCTTTTGAAGCCGGAGTATCATCAATCGGCGCGATGACGATGATGTTCTTCTGTTTGTCTACACCGATTTGAATGCCGATGCCGCAAAGCTTGGCATGAATCTGCGTGTTCTCATCATCAAATGCGTCATTGTCCAGAAAGCGAGTGTAGCGATCTCCGAGGCTGGCAAGCATGGTTTCGATGGCTTTGTGCGCATCGTCGGTCGTCTTCAATTTGCCGTCATAGCGATGGCGCCAGATTTCCCAATCTTGACCGTTATAGGTGTCTTCGTAATAGTCTTCTTTGATCAGCTTCCAGACTCGGTGATAGAGCTGATCGGGGTCCGGCTTGGCCTCGGTTTTGGCGCGCTCGAGCGTTCTTGAAGGATATTGATACGCAATTACCTGCCGGACTTCGTGCGCGTTTGCTGATGCCTGGAGGAGTGGAAAGGAGCTGAAGGACGTTATTAAGCTGAATAACGATACGAATAAAAATTGCTTCCTTACTGTTTCCATGACTTTGTTTTCCAGATTCTTGGATTGTATGGTGCCGGTATCGGACCGGCAAAACCTTGCTCATGGGCAGATACAGCCCTCGTTATATACCCATATGCAAGGATTCTTAGACATTCAGGCTGTTCTGGTGCGGATTTCAGGTTCTTTCCATGCTGAAATGCAGCTCCTAGAGCCTATTCCCACTCGATTTCAAGGTCACTGGGTGGGGGGTGATACTATAGGCTACCTCGTCGAATTTAGACTTGCCATGTGGTTTCCCCTGATTTGAGATTGGAGAAAAGACTCAAGTGACTGAAAAGGTTGCAGACATCGGTGTATTTGGCGGTTCCGGCTTTTACAAGCTCTTTGATAAATACGAAGAGCGGGCGGTTGAAACACCCTACGGAGCCCCCTCGGACAAATTGGTTATCGGCACGATGGCCGGCAAGAAAGTAGCTTTCCTGCCAAGACACGGCGCCAGTCACCAGATTCCGCCTCATAAAATCAACTATCGCGCCAACATGTATGCCATGAAGTCGCTGGGAGTGACCAGAATCATTTCCCCCTGCGCCGCCGGTTCGCTGCAAACCAATGTGGCTCCCGGCAGTTTTGTGGTCTGCGACCAGTTTGTCGATAGAACCAGTGGTCGCATAGACACTTTCTACGACGGTCCCATTGCCACGCACGTCTCGGCCGCCGACCCCTATTGCCCCGAGTTGCGCAAACAAGCTATCGAGGCCGGTCGCAAAGCCGGAATCACCATGCACGAAAAGGGCACGGTGGTCGTCATCCAGGGTCCGCGTTTTTCGACCAAAGCCGAGTCCAAGTGGTTCACCTCGATGGGCTGGGAAGTAATCAACATGACCCAGTACCCGGAAGCCCACCTGGCGCATGAGCTTGAGCTTTGCGTCGTGAATATCGCATTGATTACCGACTACGACTCCGGTCTGGTCGGCGATGTCGAACCGGTTTCGCACAGCGAAGTGGTGAAAGTCTTCGGCGAAAACATCACCAAGCTTCAGGCTCTGCTCGTCAATCTTATCGGCGAAATCAAGCCGGAAAGAAAGGCTTGCAAGTGTGCTGAAACTCTTTCGCACGCAAGAATTTAGCCGACCGTATCCAGGTGCGGTGAGAGCGAAGCCTTACCGCGTTACAGCGTTCAAAACTTTGCAATCCAGCCCATTTTAAGGGTCTGGACGGCTGCACCTGTTATGCTTTTCTCTTGCGAGCAGTCCTATTGTTTGCGCTCAAACCAGCCTTCGCGCTCGAATGTTTGAACCAACCGGCAGGATTGAACGTCAGAAGCGCCTCTGGCGCATCCCGGACAATCAAGGCGTTTGCCAAAAGATATGCCGCAAATCACCGTCAACCACATGGTCGCCGTTTTGGCACTGATTCTGTCTGCTTCGTGTTATCTGATGATGAAAAGATACGGGCTGCCAGACAAGGTTTGCGTTGGTTCGGCAATTCTTTCCATTCTGGTAGTCTCGATATTTTGGACATCGGTCCTGCTTGGAGCTGAAGATGATGATGAATAAGGTCGTTCCTGTTTTTCTTGCGTTGAGCCTCTTACTGGGCAGTCAATCCGGCACATTGTCGGTTGTTGCAAAAACAAAGGCAAAATCGCACACAAAAGTGTCCCACCGAGCAGCCAAGAAATCATCAAGTAAGGTCAGACGCACAGCAGTGAAAGACAGCACGAATTCAATTGCTGCGAAAACTCCAACCGCCACCAAGGAAGCAAAAAAACCGCTGATTCCGGTGAGCGCTGATTTCAAACTTTCGAACGGGCTGCGGGTGGTTTTCTCCGAAGATCACTCGGTGCCTGT
>JAFEAT010000032.1:0-1539 GCA_018266255.1 Cyanobacteria bacterium SZAS-4
GTGACGCCTGTTGTGACAGTGCGCAGCAGCATGTGAGCGCCGCAGCGATCAGGGAGGTTTTTGACTTCAGCATTGGTTTTAGCTTTCTTTCTCTTCCGGCTTTTTGACGGCTTCCAATTCACCAAATAATTTTAGCGTCTCTGCCTTTTCTTGTTCCGGTGATTTTGGAGATTCGGCAGATTCTGCAGATTCCTTATCTTCTTTTGCAGGAGCTGCTGTGCAAGTCAGCTTGATATCGTCGTTTTCAACAGATGCAGCAACCGAGCCGCCATGTTCTAGCTTGCCAAACAGCACTTCTTCCGCCAGAGGTTCGCGTAATTTCTGTTGGATAAGCCTGTTCATCGGCCGAGCGCCGAACAGTTTGTCGAAGCCATGATCCGCAAACCACTTGCGAGCCTCATCGTTCAATTCGATTGAAACGTTTTTCTCAAACAGTTGAGCGCGGACTTCACCGACAAACTTATCGACTACGCGGCTGATGTCTGAATAATTTAATTGATTGAAGACGATCCAGGCATCAAGGCGGTTTCTGAATTCCGGGCTGAAGGTTCTCTCGACAGCACTCTTGCCTTTACCGTGCGCAATCGAGATCTTGGATTGAGTAAACGAAGTGTCGTTCTTCTCTTGTTCGACCGACACTTTGCCTTTGAAACCAATGTCCTCGGCAGTCATCTCGCGGGCGCCGGCGTTGGTCGTCATGATCAAAATGACGTTGCGGAAGTCGGCTTTCTTTCCGTTGTTGTCGGTAAGAGATGCGTGGTCCATAACCTGCAACAGAATGTTGTAGATGTCCGGGTGAGCTTTTTCAATTTCGTCTAGCACCAGCACCGTGTGCGGTGTTTTGTTGACAGCATCGGTCAAAAGGCCGCCTTGGTCGAAACCGACATACCCGGGAGGTGCGCCAATCAAGCGGGATACGGTATGTTTTTCCATGTATTCGCTCATGTCGAATCTCAGGAAATTTACACCCATAACTTTGGCAAGTTGTTTCGCCAGCTCTGTTTTACCAACCCCAGTTGGTCCTGAAAATAAGAATGAACCAATTGGTTTTGTCGGGTGGCTGAGGCCTGCTCTCGAGAGTTTGATAGCCTTAACGACCTGTTCTACCGCATGGTCTTGACCGAAAAGAACGCCCTTGAGCTCTTTCTCAAGTGTCTGCAGTTTTTCCTTGTCAGAACCGGATACTGATTTCGGCGGTATCTTCGCCATCGATGCTACTACGAGTTCGACATCGTGAACTGTGATTACTTTTGATGGACGATCCTTTTCTTCCATCAATTTGACCGAGGCACCGACTTCGTCCATGACGTCTATTGCTTTGTCCGGCAAGAAGCTGTCATTGACGTGCTTTCCTGCCAGTTCGGCAGCTTGTCTTATCGCTTCATCGGTGTAAGTAACGCCGTGATGTTCCTCATAATATGATTTCAGTCCCATGAGGATTTTTATCGTATCTTCGATCGACGGTTCCGTAATGTCTATTTTTTGAAAGCGGCGCGCAAGTGCTTTATCTTTCTCGAAAGCTTGCTTGTATTCAGGGAA
>JAFEAT010000032.1:1665-6476 GCA_018266255.1 Cyanobacteria bacterium SZAS-4
TCTTTCAACGCTTTGATCACTGCTTTCAGTCGTTCTTCGAACTGACCTCTATATCGCGTTCCCGCCAAAAGCGAGCCCATGTCGAGGGAATAAACCTGGCAGTCTTTCAGAGCGGATGGCACCTCACCGCGCTGAATCTTCAGCGCCAATCCCTCAGCAATGGCTGTCTTACCCACACCTGGGTCGCCTACATAAACAGGGTTGTTTTTGCGGCGGCGGCATAAAATTTGAATCGTTCTTTTGACTTCGTTTTCTCTGCCAATCAATGGATCTATTTTTGAACTGGCAGCGCGGTCGATAAGATTTGTCGTATAAGCTTTAAGCGCATCGAGCGTATCGCCGTGGCTATCGGTTTCTTCGTCGTCATCGTCACCAACGCGCTCATTCTCTCGTATGTTGCCTTTCGCGCCGTCCCTACCGTCATCGGATTTGGGAATACCGTGGGAAATATATGACAAAACATCCAGTCGGCTAATGCCTTGTTTTTCAAGTAGATAGACGGCATGTGAGCGTTTTTCTTGGAAAAGCGCCGCCAGGACATTGCCACTGTCTATGGTGGTCTGGGCTGACGATTCGGCCTGCATGTAGGCTCTCGTCAACACACGTTCCAGTGCCGCTGTGTAAGATGGCATTGCGTCGATGCCGTTGGGCAGAGTCTCCATGTTCTCGTACATGAAGTCGTCCAATTCTTTGCGAATGGTTTTGACATTTCCGCCGCAGGCTTTGATGATATCGCAGGCGCCCTTATCTTCGAGAAGCGCATAGAGCAGATGTTCCAACGTCAGATATTCATGACGCCGCTTTGCTGCTTCCCCCAATGCAAGGTTTAGTGACTCTTGTAGTTCTTTCGATATGCTCATCAATGCCTTACTCTTCTTCTGTAGTACATAGGAGCGGAAACTCGTTGGCTCTGGCTAGTTCTACAACCTTTGAGCATTTAGCTTCGGCAATTTCGTACGGGTAGACGCCCGCGACGCCGAGACCTGCGTTGTGTACCGCTAACATAATCTTATACGCGTCAATTTCGTTTTTGTGGAAAACTGACTTGAGAATGAACACGACAAATTCCATAGTGGTGAAGTCGTCGTTGTGAAGCAATACCTTATATAGCTTTGGCCGCTTCGGCTTTGTCTTATCCTGCTTCTGGACGTCGAGATCGTCATCCAGATCCTGTCCAGGCACTCCTTTTGCCATTGCTCGCCTTCACTCCAACGTTTAATGTGGCTGTCCACTACATACCCATGATAAACCGCCAGAGAGCGAGTTTCACGCCCTGGCATCCGTTTGTGAAAACCCCAACTGGCTGGGTTTTTCAGCCCTGAGCTTTCAAGGTAATCCAGTATCTTCAAAGTGCCTGATTGACGATGAGCGTCAATTGGAGGTATCTTGAAATCAAGATACTTGAGGTCAAGACAAGTGCTGGATTTGAAGCCGGCGCAGTAAAGAGAAGAAAAAGAAGAAATAGAGAAGTGAAAAAGAAGAGGAAACAATCAATATAGATGGCTGACTGCGACCAATTCGACAAAGAGGATGCTCAAAATGCTCAGCCGACAGGTGCCAAAATCTGGCTTTCCCTCTGGAAGTCCGGGCGTTCTGTCGAGGCTCACGCTGTTTCGAGCATAGCCAGTCTCGGAATCAGTCTCACTGATTTTGCCGTGTTGGAGGTTTTGCTCCATAAAGGAGCATTGCCTGTGAACACAATCGGAAAGAAGGTTTTGTTGACCAGCGGCTCTATCACGACAGCTATCGACCGCCTTGTACAGAAAGGATTGGTCGAAAGACTCGATTCTGTCTCAGATCGTCGAGTCAGAATGGTCAGCCTGACAAAAGAAGGAGCGCGGCAAATAAAGATAGCCTTTGCCGAACACCAAAAGCATCTTGAATTGGCGGTGTCTCCGCTCACAAAGGACGAACAACGCCAACTGGTAGAACTATTGAAGAAACTCGGACAGGGCGCGGATCTTCTGCTTTCTAAGCCGTAGGGGAAACGATAAAACCGTAAGCGAGACGCATGCGGCTCCCGTACAAATCAAGTCGGCGCCAGCACCGACTCTACGAAGAGAAGACCTGTCAACCAGTCCGATTTGAAGGTGGCATTATGAAAAGTACAGAGAACATCAACTTGGAGAAAACAAAAGCACGTTCAGTAAAAGGCATAATCACGTCGATTGCCACGCGCGAGGGCGCCGGCTTTGCAGTCAGACGCCCATTCCCCACTCAATCACTCAGTCTAGTCGATCCGTTTTTGCTCCTCGATCACATGGAGCCGGTAACCTTAGCGCCGGGCGCAGCGAAGGGCGCGCCCGACCATCCGCACCGTGGATTTGAAACTGTAACTTACATGCTCGAAGGCCACTTCGTGCACAAAGATTCCGCTGGTAATTCAGGCGTTATCGGTCCCGGTGATGTTCAGTGGATGACCGCCGGCAGCGGTGTGGTGCATTCGGAGATGCCTGATGAGGAGCTGGTTGAGAACGGCGGTCGTTTGCACGGTTTTCAAATTTGGGTCAACTTGCCCGCCAAAGATAAAATGATGGCACCGCGCTATCAAGACATTCCATCGGCGCAAATTCCCATCGCTGAAAGTGAAGATGGAAGGGTGTGGGTGAAAGTCGTTGCCGGGCAGTCACTGGGTAAAGAAGCCGTGATCGACACACGAACACCAATTACTTTCTTGCACGTAAAACTCCAGCCGGGTGCATCGCTAAATCAGCCCTTGCCGCCTCACTTCAACACGTTTGCCTATATTGTTGAAGGAAAGGGATATTTCGGTAATGAAAAGCTGCCGGCAGAGACCGACCAGCTCGTGTTGTTTGGCAACGATGGAGATCATGCTTGTCTGCAAGCTTCTGATTTTGAACCTGTCAGTCTTCTCCTCCTTGGTGGATTGCCCCTCGGTGAGCCAGTCGCCAGGTATGGTCCGTTCGTGATGAACACTCAAAAGGAGATTGTTCAAGCACTGCACGATTATCAAAACGGAAGGATGGGCGTGATTAATTAGCGCACCGCTGGTGGTGCCTGGTTAAAATAAACCCGGTATCCATCGCGATTTAACTTGCTCCATATAGGCTCCGTAGCCAGGCAGACCGTCCACCAAGATCTTTTCTTCCAGGAAAGAACGGTAGGCAAAGTCGATCACAAGAAGAATGGTTGGAATCATTCCAAGCCACGATCCAAACATCAGAGTTTGTCCAATAAATCCAAGACTTGCAAAAGAATATCCCGGATGGCGGATGACTCGATAAGGACCAGTTGTGATCACTTGCTGGTTTCTGTCTGGCTGCAACCGTATGGCTGACGAAAAGTACATGTTGATGCGCATAGCCCAGACAATACCTGCCCAGCCAAGCACATTGAGCAGCGCACCAAAGTATTGAAGAGGTAAAGGAATTCTGTCGCAGAAGTGCAAGCGTCCGACGTCCAGCGCGGGGAGAAATATTGAGACCAAATAGAGGGCGGTCACAATGTGGCGACCGAATTTGTCCTTGTCTTCTCCTTGCGGGTGCATGCGCTCGTGCAGCAGATTGGGCTCCAAAATATAAATGCTGACGATGGCCGTAATTGCCTGGATGATGAAAACAGCCCAGAAGAAAGGCAACTTCCAAGTTCCAGCGATGGCGAATTCGATCGCTGCTGAAATCGCACAGACGCCAATTGAAATTATGGACGCCTTGGGGCGGTTGAATTTCACTATGCTTGCTGGTTCTTGCTCGTTCAATCTCTTAACCACCTGGAGTCACTTTAGCAGAAACACCGTGAATCGAGGTGTCCTTGGGCTTTGCGTCGATTTAATCTCAGTGACAAAACCTTGCCACGAAAGGTGGGGTTTCATAGGGCGTTACTAAAAAAAACGGAGCCGCCCCCCATGCAAGGACTTGAGAGCACGCGCAATGCGTCTACAGAATCGATTACTAGAGCATCGTCGATCACAGAGCAAACAAGTGCGCTATTAAATGAAAAGAGAAATGTCGGCGGCGCCCCCAGAGGCGATCAGTCTGCTACTTCGCTGAGTTTTGACCATGATGTCTACGGTGGAGAAAAGGCTGGTGGTTGCAGTCGAGCTGATAATGCCTGTGCGTGGAAGCCGGATGCCAACTCGCATAGTCAAAAGGCAGAGACGTGGCGTGCTCAAAGAGAAGCGCAGCGCGATAAGCCTCTTGATCGTCCGGACGGTAAGTATGAAGTTAAACCGGGCGACAGCATGAACGACATCTCTCGTCGCTATCTCAAAGAAATGGGCGTCAATGAGCCGAGCAATAAAGATATTGCTGGTATGTCCAAAGCACTTGCAGACCAAAACAAGGATTCCTATTCAATTCTAAAATGCAACCCGAATCTCATCCAGCCTGGCATGAAATTCGAAATGCCACCAGCTGACAAAATTGCCGGATTGATGCCGAAGGAAGAGTACGGTACTCTCGGTCCTTCTCTGGATTCAGGCGCTGCTGGAACTGAGTTCGGCCCCTCGACTCTTAAAGATGGTCGCAGTTCTGGCAAAGCCTACGGCAGTTATCCCGCTGAGCAACTGCCGGGCGCCGGCAACGACAAGAGTGGTGGCACAGGAACGGATGTGATACCAGGTTCGCTCGGTGGTGGCACATCGTTGGACCTGGTTCCAGGTAATTCGCGCAGCCGCGGTGGCGTTACTGGATATGGGAATCCGGAGCTTGGACCAATCGCTCACGGTGGTACAAGTGAGCTATCGGTCGGTGTAAGAGGCGGATACGAGAGCATCGTCGGTGGCGGTCTCAAGACCTTCAAGGATGCTTCTGGACCAGTCGGCGAATGCAAACGCGATGAATATCACGGCG
>JAFEAT010000032.1:6530-7644 GCA_018266255.1 Cyanobacteria bacterium SZAS-4
GACGACCTGGTCAATCGAGATCTGCTCAGTGGTCGCAGCCAGTTTATGCTTTTGCCGTATAAGTATGGTGAAGATTCCGGCATAAAGATGAACATTCCAAACAAGGCCGGCGATGGTAAGGGAGTAGTTCAGCTTACCGACGATAAGAAAGATTCATCGAGTTTTGCCAAGCGTTTTCTCGAAAATCTCGCCTTGCCGCAAATGTATTTGATTTAGTCATCATAAGTTGAGTCGCCGAGCAAGACACGTCTCAAAACGATTCAACGAAGAACAGGGACCTCGCTTATAGAAGTCACAGCACCCTTTGAGCGAAGCATTGGAAATTTTCGCCTACGAGTGTATGCTAGCCGCGTGCCGGGCAATGATCCGCGTGCGTCTCGAAAAATTCCCTCTTATACTGCGAAGTGAATATATGAAATTTGCTGTCCTAACCACTGTGGCTCTTTCTCTCTGTCTTTGCGCGCATCCTGTTGCGGCAAAAGGGAAAGTTTGGACTATAGAAGCCAGACAATTGCAATTGATGGCTGACATCAATGAAGGGCAGAAGGGCAAGCAATTGACCAAGAAGCAATCCGATCGCCTGCGTAGCGATCTTGCTGACATCGCTCGCAAAAAGAAGAAGATGAAAAATAAATCGACTGACGGAAAAATTACGGAAGACCAAAAGCTCGAATTAGAGAAGGATTTGAACGAAGTCAGCGTGGCGATTCAGAAGTACAAACTGGAAAAGCGTGCGGAGAAGAAGGACTAGTTTTTCTCACAAGTTTTCTCACTCGAACTCCCTCATTCGAGTTATCACACTTCAAAAAATCGGGCATTCCACGTAATTGCGGATGCCCGATTATAGTTTATGAAGGCAGGATTTTACCGGCCCTTTTCTTACGCGTAATCGACTATTCGTGCGCGTTTACGCCCGGATGTCTCGAGCGCGACTCGTTGGTGATCCAAACAGTCAGCATTTGAGTGAGCTGGTCTGTGAGCTGGTTCTCTTCCAGGAGCAGGTGCTCGCCGTCGCCGATCACCATAAGAAGCTTGTCAGGAGTCGAGAGATCATTGAAAAGTTCAATCGTGCCTTCCGGCTTCACAAGCTTATCTTTGAAACCAGCCATCATCA
>JAFEAT010000033.1:0-215 GCA_018266255.1 Cyanobacteria bacterium SZAS-4
TTACTAGTTCTCACCGCCGAATGAAAAGGACCATTTAAGATATGACTGATGAGGCCGTTCTGACTGAGTGCTGCATAAACCCCTGCGGGCCAGGAGGATTATTCTCTAGCCGTGTGCGTGGGCTGAAATTGACAAAGATCGATGAAAATTCCGTGGTGATTATCCACATCGGGTAATGAGTTTGTCTAGTTTGCTTTGTCTTACTCTTCTCCGGG
>JAFEAT010000033.1:321-5345 GCA_018266255.1 Cyanobacteria bacterium SZAS-4
TCGTCAGAGATTCCAAAGCGATGTGGCGGTGTTTTGCCATACTTTTCCAATCCCAGTTCAACGGCGGCTTTAATAGCCATCTTTTTCATGGATGGAACAGTTGTATTTGGATCTGTGATGCCCAATGTCTTTTGAACATCTGGGTTGGAGACGGTGAAAATGCATAATATCGAAAGTGGTTTTTCAAGTATGCCCATCTCAGCGAGGGCATCAAAACCGGCGGCTATTGTGTCCGGCGCATGACCACGGGCTGTGATGAAAACTACCGGGCGTTGGTTCTTTGCTGCGTGTTCCAGCAATGGCCATGACGGACCTTTCCAGTTTGAGCCGTTCTTCACCGCTTCGAGAAGCACCTTGCAAAAGGCCTGTTCAGCGGGAAATACATTTGGTGCGTCCCGGAAGTCACGATAAGTGAATCCTTCTCTTACCGACCATTCTTGCCACTCACCACTTCTGCCCAGTTGATCGTGGATAGTTGTGTATTCACCTGAGGAGACTTCGCGTTCTTTTTTGGTTTCGGCGTTCCACAAATACAGCTTTGTAGGCAGGAAGAAGAGATTGTCATCGATATCGAAGAAGTAGAAGCTAACGCTGTCATCGTTGTCGGGCATTTCTATTTCCTTTACTTCGAATTCAATACTACTCTGGCTGACACTTCAGCCGATCACTTTTAATATGAAGTCTTTGACGTATTGCGGGTAGAAATATCCATTGTTGTCGGTGTCGAAGATTTTCCATTCCGTCTCTATAATTTCGATAAATCCGCTATCTGCTTGGTCCTCTTTTAGCGGAAGTACGGGCGCCATGATTTTATGCGTGGCAAGATAGGCGTTCCACCAGAATGTTTCGCACTGCGTACCATCCTCGTTTGCCACCAGAAAGAATCGTAAGCGTTCAGCCTTCCGCCCGTCAATAAATGTCTCGCCTTCTCTTTCCACGATGCCGAGATCTCTCATGATGTCACGCCTGCTTCGAGGATTGAATGAAACGCGAATATCAACAATGTTTATGTTTTCGTTTGTGTTGAAACGCTTGGGATTTTTCCGTGGCATAGAAAGATGGGCTTGGGAGCAATATTCCAACTATTTTAGCAGGCGGCATATCTTTGCCAAAGCAAACCTAACAATAGCGGCTCCTGGCGAGGTAAAGGCTCGTCGGCGTGAGGTTAGAGACTTAAAGCTCAGCCTTATCCAGCCAGGCTATTGCGCCTTCCGCAGCCCATTTCCCAGTGGCAAAACAAGCGGTCAGAAGATAGCCACCAGTGGGAGCTTCCCAATCAAGCATTTCACCGCAAACAAAAATGCCCGGCAACTTGTTGAGCATTAGGCGTTTATCGAGCGAACTGAAACAGATGCCACCTGCACTGCTTATGGCTTCGGCAATCGGGCGCGTGCGTTGTACTGTGATCGGGAGTGCTTTGATAAACTTCGCAAGTGTCTTAGGTTCGTCGAAGGTCTTGCGTTCTACGATTTCGAACAGAAGGGCACGTTTTAAAGCATCGTCGCCTAAGCAGTTTTGCAAGTGCCGCGAAATCGAACGAGAACCACGTGGACGCGACAATTCTTTCACTATGCGTTCTGTATTGCGCCCTGGCAAAAGATCAATTGTGAATTCAGCCTTCCCGTTGGCATTTATGCTGTCACGCAATTTCTTCGAGAACGAATAAATCAGTCCGCCCTCAATTCCATATTCTTTGATTAGCAACTCACCTTGCCGAGTTTCCTTCACACCATTTGAATCAGTGAATGTGAGTGACACTGCTTTTAGTGGCGCGCCGTCAAATTTTTCACGCAGGTGAGCGCTCCACTCAACGTCAAAACCACAATTTGCGCTCTGCCACTGCGCCGTTTCAACACCACGCGTTTCGAGCCAGGACGCCCAGGTCCCGGTGGATCCTAGCTGCGGCCAACTCGCGCCGCCAAGAGCAAGAATAACTGCATCAGGTTTGATGGAAAACTCTTCTGTGCCATTTGTTATTTGCAAAAGACCATCGTTGTCAAAACCGATCCACTGGTGTTTTAAATGAAATTGCACACCTGCATTGCGCAATCTATGCACCCATGTGCGCAGCAGGGGTGCAGCTTTCATTTCGGTCGGAAAAACTCGTCCTGAAGTGCCAACAAATGTTTTGATTCCCAATCCGTGCACCCAATCGCAGAGCGTGGTGGGCGTGAAAGCGTTGAGCATAGATTGCATCTGTGTCTGGCGGTCGCCATAACGTGTACAAAAGATCTCAAATGGCTCACTGTGCGTAATATTGAGCCCACCTAGTCCGGCGCGCAAAAATTTGCGACCAAGCGTAGGCATTGCTTCGTATACGTCAACAGAGATACCGGCTTTGATAAGAGTCTCGGCAGCCATCAAGCCTGCCGGACCTCCGCCGATTATTGACACTCGTCTTTGGGTCATTCCGAGCTGATCTAAACGTTTATATCAAGCGCTCGAAGCTGTACCGCGAAGGTTTTTGATCTTCAACGTTGGAGTATTGAGTCAACGGCTCAAATTGTCCGTCTTTCGGCTCATAGTAGAACACTCCGCCGGTTTCAATCTTATAAACCCATGCATGCAAATTTAGCTCTCCGCGAGCAATTTTTGCGGCTACGGATGGATGCGTTCTCAAATTTTCCAATTGGACAAGAACATTTTCTTGCACCGCGACATTCTGTAAATCTTCGTCAGGCAAATTCTTGTAATTTTCCATCGCAATACGCTTTGTAGCTTCTGCGTGGTTGAGCCACGAGGAAAGCAACGGCAGGTTTTTTACTTTTTCGGAGTGAAGAAGCGCGTCCATAGCACCGCACATGGAGTGCCCGCAGACGATGATGTCTTTTACTCCAAGACCTGTGACAGCCAACTCTACGGTGGCGCCTTCGCCACCATTAGATGCTCCATAAGCCGGAACAATGTTTCCAGCGTTGCGCAAAATAAACAGCTCACCAGGCTCTGTTTGAGTAATAAGGTTGGGATTGATTCTGGAATCAGAACAAGTTATGAACAGGGCGTCAGGCGATTGACCTTTGGATAATCTCTCAAAGAGCTCTCTTTGCGATAGAAAGATTTGCGTTTGAAAATGGTGAAGACCCTTGACTAACTTTTTCACTGTGCAGCTCCAGTTGTGTTTTGCCTGCGACTTGCAGTTCCTTCAGGCAGGGTACAACAGTGTAAAAGATGTGACAATTAAACGCTGGCGGAACTTGATAAGCAAAACGTCAAGTTTGTTCGGAGACTGCCTTCCTGGTTCACTTAGACCTGTTTACCAATGGTTATGTGATGATAACAACAATTTGCTTGACAAGTGTTGCTGTTTTGTGTTTTTCGGTTTCCTGTGCATCAAAAAAATGGTTCGTAAGATTGCCCTGACAGGACTGTGAAAGGAAATGAAGACTCGCTTTCTAAAAATTGAACGGTCCTGTGTGATTCTTTGCCTGCTCATACCGCTTTTGTTCGTAGTGGCGGATTTGCAGGGCACGGCGAAAGGTAAGGCTTCACGCCGCTCCGGGCGTTCTGGTGGCGGCGATGCGACCGTCATTGGCCAGCAAGCCATCAGGGCGTATCAACGCAGGGATTTTATCCATTCATACGAACTCTTCAATCAATGCGTGAAGTTGGATCCTCGCGATAGCTCATTTCAATTCTATTTGGGCATGTCCGCATTGCAGCTTTCGAAATTCGTTGAAGCAGAACACGCTCTCTGTCGCGTGATTGTGATGTCATCTCCTGATTCGGAGTTTGCCACCATCGCCAAGCAGACGTTTAAGAGCTGGAGGTCGCAGTTTCACGGGATTCAACCATATTCTCAGGTCGCCAGCAGCAATCTCATGCGCTGGGACAAAAACAAGGGACCTATTAAAGTTTGGGTGTCAAACGGATTACAGTTGCCGGAGGGATATCGCGGTCCGCAACTGACAAATGAGAAGTGCAAATCGCTGTATTACATGATCGATGAGCCTGGCTTTACTCAGCGATTGTCAGTTGTGCAGCATTATTTCCCGGAATACCAGCAGATAGTGAAGGATGGTGTCAACGATTGGGGATGGATCAAAGAAGAGGGCATGGGCTCGATCGAATTCGTCGAAGATCCTCGGAAAGCGGATGTTGTCTTTTTCTGGTGCGCTGAGTGGGGTGGAGGTCACGTTGGAATGGCGTTCTTTCCTTGGAAAAACTACGATAACTCCAGGTGTATTGCTATTATCGAAACGGAGTATTTGAGGCAGTTGGGGCAAAGAGCCTCAAAGGAATTGAGAAAAACGAGCGCGCATGAATTTGGGCATATCCTGGGTTTGAATGTGCACAGTGACAATCCGGATGACGTCATGTATGGTGCTCCAGGAAAAGCGATGACGTGGATGGAGTCGAAACAATATTCAAATGCGAGTTCGATCTCGCGGAATGACTTTGTGACCTTGCGTGCTCTCTACGAATTGCCACCGGACGAAATGTTTGAGCCGCACTCTTTCACACCGCAGCCGAAGAAAACTCAGAAAAAGCATTGAGTTCTATAGTTGGTTATTAAATCTATTGATGTACTAGACAAAAGAACTCTTCAGTGGAAAAGGTTTGACAGTGAATAGTGCATCTGTCTAAGAGTGTTTTTCTAGTATTTATTTCAAGAACACCGGCACCAAATTTGTAGTCTTGATGTGCTCGTGCAAGTTGTTTGCGTCAGTAAATAAGTGACCTTGCCAGCCAAGTTCTCTTGCCGCATCTATGTTGACCTGGCGATCATCAATGAAAAGAATGTGTTCGGCTTGCACTCCCACCAGCCCGCCGTGGCAATGGTGATAAACATCGTGAGACGGTTTTACCGATTTTAGTTCGCACGAATATGTACCGTGATCGAATTGAGGCAGCCATGTGCAATTTGGTAGATGGTCGCGAAAGTCTTGTGGCATGTTCGACAAGATAGCTATTTTAGTGCCGTTCTGGCGCAAGCGATGTGCCCAGTCGACCATAGGCTCGATAGGACGACTCCAGCTTGCATTGTCCAGATCAATGCACATCTTTATTTGCGCTGGCGTAATTGC
>JAFEAT010000034.1:0-655 GCA_018266255.1 Cyanobacteria bacterium SZAS-4
GGGTTGTCTTCCAAGCTTGGACCAACGCGCTGACCGGTTTTATAGGCGGCTGGACGCAGATAAGTGTCGGTCTTAGGCTCGTTTTTCTTCAAGAGCTCGACTGAAATCTTGCAGAGTTCATCGACGGAATATTTGATGTCGTCGAGGTGCATGATCTTCATGGAGTCTTTCATGCGCAGAAAGTGTTCTTTCAATCTGAACAAATACATCTCGCCGTGCGCTTCGTTCCAATAACCTCTTATGCCTTCGAATACTGCGGTGCCGTACATGAATGAGTGATTCATGATGCTGACCTTGGCATTCTCTAGCGGAACAAAGTTGCCTTCGAAGAAAGCGTATTTGTGCGGATTGCTCACTTACCTACCCTCGTATGTTTTCCCTAACTAACAGTTTACTCTTGTGCCTGTCCTTTGCAGAACTGGATGCGGTCCGTCACCAGCTTGCGCTGGCTGGAATCGGGTTTGAGCTCAAGATATTTCTCAAATGAGACGACTGCAGATTTGTAGTCTTTGTCGCTCTCGAGCATGCAACCCAACTCGTAATAAGCGTCGGCATAGTTGCCGTCGCATTGAATCGCTGCTCTAAATTCACCTTTTGCTTGGTCGAGCTTGCCCAATCGTTTGTACGATCTGGCCAACATGGTCCTCAACTCTGC
>JAFEAT010000034.1:760-4306 GCA_018266255.1 Cyanobacteria bacterium SZAS-4
GCGTAAGACAACGGGCAGAAGACAAGCAAAGCTTGAATAAAGGCGCAAACGCTCGTCTTCTGCCAGATAGTCTGTGTCATTACTTAGTCGTCTCTTTCTTGAGTACGGTGCCGGTGGTGGTCATCGTGGTCTTCGGCGACGAGCTGCCGATACCGCTGCCTGAATCCGGCAGAGGAGTGACCACGACTGCGGAGACATCCGTTGTCACTTTCTTCACTGCGTCTCCGACTTTCACGCCGCTGCCCTTGGTGATGTCGCCGGTGGCGTTATCTTGAGCAACTTCTTTGACTTTGATGAGGGCAATGGTGCTGGTCATCTCTTTCAAGACTTTACCTGTGACGGGATCTTTGATTGTTTTGTACGGGCGATCAACTTGCAGGTTATCGCCGACGGCGATGCCGTTTTGCTTACCAACGTTGACGATGACTTCGCGTCCGGTGACGTCGGCGACGCGACCTTCAACATTGCTGAGCGCCAATGATTGATTGTCCGGAATTTTCGCTGCCATGGCGATGAGCTGTGTGCCCATCTGTTCAACAGCCTGGTTGGTGGCTTCACCGGCCAATGATGTTGAGAAGTCTGAGCTGTCTACGTCATATGCTCCGAATGAGCTGGAGGCTTTTTGCGATTCGCCCAGACCATGAACTGCAGCGAGAATTTCACCCGTGTTTGTATCAGTTACAGTGGCGTCTATGGCTGTTCTTGCTTTCTGCTTGCGCGAGCTGCCGTGGAATCCACCGAACAAGCTGCCTACTCCGCCTACATAAGGAATCGACACAGGAATCGGTACCGACGGTGCCGAGTATGAGGTTCGCTTGTCTTCAAAACCGAAAGCAGTGATGGTTCCGTAAATTACGGCGTCAACGCCCAGTAATTTACCGATTTTGTTGGCGGTCGATGCATCCGCTCTGTCGCTTACCGAGAAGTTTTGCTCCTTCAAGATGGCATCAAGGTGCTGGCGATCGATAACCGAATAAGTACCGTCATTGACCAACTTGGTGATCAAAAGAGTGGCGACGCCTTTACCAAGGTCGTATCCGCCCAAAGAACCGCTAACTGCACCGTATTCGAAGGGCAGGACAGCAATTCTGCGCTTGGGACCTGCCATTGCCGCCTGAGGCAGGAAAGCTGCCGCCAGTAGCATCAGGATTGCGCCCAGGGCAATCGTCCTTCTTGCTTTCATTTAGAACACTCCTTAAATCCTAGTTCCGTAAGACCGTCTTACTGAGACTCCCTCTCAAACGTCCGCTAATCCGGTAAGAGAAATAACCTCTTAACTTCCTAACATATTCCGTTCGGTTTCCGCTTGATAAGCCGCAGCATCTGATCAAATAAGAAGTACGACGCTACTCGGCTAAATTAGGAGCTCTTTGAAGGTCTTTTAGACGAATCATGAGTCCTTGAGCAGGAACCAGAGTTCCTGTCGGCTTTCGACAATGTAGTCGGATCGCCTGCCTCTGTGTAAAAAGTCCACCAGAAGCGAGGCTAAGTCTACTTGATAGGGGTGTTTATTGAAAGGCGATTCGTATAAAAACCGCAGCCGGTCAGTATATTGATCAGTGGGTTGAACAGATGCATACTCGCGCTTTGCAGCTGAAACGGCGCCGCTGCGCGGTCTTGTACAGGAGAGAATAGACCTTGGCGTCTGTTAATTTCTCTATCATCTGTTGCTTATTTGTGAGCTCTGTATTGGGCGATAAGAGCCGTAGCATTGCGATAGCGCTTCGATTTCTTATTCACCTGTTTGAGGATGATTACTGCTTGCGAGTAATTTCCGGCTTTTGCCTTTCCTTTTGCTGCACTGATGAAGTTGAGCGCTTCTTTTTCCATAGCGTACTCATCCATCAAATCGCGAACGGCGTGAAATCTAGGGGATTCAGGACCGATGGGTCGAAGTATTGCTGTCGCTTCGTCGTACTTGTCATCCTCGGCTTTGGTCTCAGCATCGATAATTTTCTGGCGTGTCTCCATCTCGATTTCGACTGCTTGTTGAATCGGGGGCAAAGAGCGGTCGCTCACTGCTTGAATGACGTCGCGTGCGGCATTATCGACCAGGCGCTTGTTTAACTGCTGACCTGCCACCACATAATCTTGATTGTATTTTTGCACAGACGCTGTCGTGATTACTTGTCCATCACGGGTCTTCACCGTCACCGTCCCGTTATATCGGATTTGTCCGGTGTTCTGATCCGTTCTTTCGATAATGCTGCAAGTAATCAGCCAATCCGGATTTACCGTGCTGATGATGATGTCTTGCGAGTTGGAAAGACCCATGGAGATCCGGTCACAGACCTCTTGTTCGATGCCGCTCTGACCTCCCGGCGTGATCGACATACGCACGGGTGGGACAGCTGCTTGCGCCGCCAGTGGCGCAATCAACCAGGTCACAATCATCGACGCTATTAAAAGGAATTTCCCTTTCGCACTGCTTGCAAACATCTTCGAAACCTCCTCAACCTTCTCAATTGACCCCAGATCCTAATTCGGTTTTTGATCGAAAGTTGGATGAAACGAAGAGTTAGTATAGACTGAATTCTTTTCATAAATTCGACAAAATCATCGCCATTCAAAGCGGAATGAATTCAATCCACATAAGTGAGCCGTTGTCATTGCCGGACGCGATTGCCAGCCGTACTCCGGGCGCCTCATAGATGTCGGCATTGTGCGAATCGCTTTTCATTCGTGACAAACCTGCAAACGATTCTGTAGCGGATTTTAGATTTGCAGGAATCAATCCTTTTAGATTGGTTTCTGCCAACTTTCCAGAGATCCAAATTTTGGAAATCGTGCCTTGATGCTCGATGGTCGTCACTCGTATTAGGCCGTCTTGAAAGTCGAAAGAAAAGCCGTTCGCCATTTCGGATGTTTCACAAGTGCCGCCTAATCTGTTGATGGCATCCTTGATAGATGTTTTGCCGGGCATGATGCCCAACCAGCCGTCCTCTGGTTGCCATTGAACGGCAGAAGTTGATTTTTCGCTGGAGCTATTGCCAATCATTATTTCTTCTCCGTTTTTCTGTACTTGGTTTCAAATTCCTGAATTTCTTTTCTGGCTTCCTCTGTGTTTTTCACCAGCACACCGCTTACTAGGCGAATGTACTTTGGTGCGCCGGAATTTTCCGTTCCATACCTCATATTAACCTCTTGCTGATCGTGTTCTTTGACCGCATCGTAAAGACGAGGACTTTCTTCAAGTAGCTCCTGCCGTCGCTTTTCATTGATTCTATATTTCATTCCACCTTCGGCGAACATCTCCAGCGGATTGACGAAATATCGCGTCGCCGGTTTTACCTGGGCAAGATCGCGCACCTGATCGAGAGTGAATTGTTTAGCGTCTTTGACTGTCGGCACTTCTGCGCCTTTGTCATTCTCCAGTTCACCATGTTTGCCGCATGCGCACCATTTGAAAGTGTCTTTGCAATGGTCTTGATCTCGTCTGTAAAGTTCGTCCTTCTTGCCCGTGAATATCCACTTCGTCTCATGCGTTCTTGGATCTTCGTATGGCAGCCAGCCGAGTTTGCGTGCCCATTTCTCTTTCTCTTTTGG
>JAFEAT010000035.1:0-2184 GCA_018266255.1 Cyanobacteria bacterium SZAS-4
AAGAAGTTGGGAAAAAAGGGCGAAACACTCTCGATGTTTCTGGGACGGGCACACTCAGAGCCTGAACCTGTGTACTCTATGGTCGATGCTCATTATGCATTGTGTCGTAACGAGTTTATTGGGGCCTTCAAACGCCACATTCCAAATTGCTCAGAATCACAATATCAATGGTATTTTGAGTTCATGCTCAGTCTGATTGTGTGTTTCCTGACCAGAAATAAACCGGTAATAGCGCGCTATTCCATGAAATCAGACTGGGACGTGGATGATGTAACCGCCTGCCTGGTAGCGTTTTGCGCCACAGGGATGGCAAAGGAACATTCCTGATCTATCAGAGTCGGTAGATACAGAAGGAGTGTTCCCCCAAATGAGTTCGTCGCTTGTCTACAAGGTTGCCCCCAGCAAATCAACCGTGAACGGAAAGTCCGGAATCTTTTCAATATTTCAGAACAAAAATTACACCCTCTATTTCAGCGGGCAGTTCATTTCGCTTGTTGGAACATGGATGCAGACTGTAGCGCTGTCCTGGTTCACTTACACGCTTACTAATTCGCCATTATTGCTGGCTATTGTCGGAGCATCCAGTCAGTTGCCGTCTTTAGTCGTTATGCCTTTTGCAGGTGTTTTTGCTGATCGACTCGATCGCAAAAAAGTGATTGTCATCGTTCAAGTACTGGCTATGATTCAGGCATCATTACTTGCATTCCTGACAATTACAAAATTGGTTCACGTCTGGCATCTGATTGCGTTGGGTGTTTTTGCAGGCATTGTCAGTGCATTTGATATGCCGACGCGCTCTGCATTCGTCTTTGATCTGGTCGAAAAGAAAGAGGACTTGCCTGCAGCGATTGCGATGAATTCTACACTGATGAACGTGACACGATTGATTGGTCCTGCCATCGCGGGCTTTGTTGTAGCTGCAGTCGGAACAGGTATGTGTTTTTTACTCAACGCAGCTAGTTACATCGCTGTGATTTGGGCATTGCTTCTTATCAAACCAGGCAAAAAGGGCGCTGAGCAGACGAGAGAAACGTTGGCGGCACAAGCAGAGACAGAAACAAGCGCAGAAACACAGGTAAAGCAGAATAGAGAAGTCGAATCAGAAACAACGAGTATTAGCGGTGACGCGTCGATTCTTGGTGAACTTAAAGCTGGATTTTCATACGTTGCTAATACGCGTTCAGTCAGACAACTGATCGTTCACCTGGGAATCTTTGGTATCGGCGGTATGGCCTATGCGATGTTGATGCCGGTATTCGTCCACAAAATCCATGGCGATTCCAATACGCTCGGTTACTTGATGTCCGGATCGGCAATTGGCTCTTTATTTGCTACTTTGACGCTCGCGTCGCGCAAGTCGGTAGTGGGACTAGGTCGCTGGATTACCATCAGTTCGTTTGCTTTTTCGATTCTATTAATCGGCTTTTCGTTCGTATCGAGCTTTTGGCCGGCGATGTTCTTACTGGCTGGAATCGGCGCTTGCATGATGCTTCAGATGGCTTCGATAAACACGATTTTGCAAACCATTGTTGAAGAAGACAAACGTGGACGGGTAATGAGTCTGTTCACCATGGCGTTTATGGGCTCCGCTCCGATAGGCAGTCTGGGAGCAGGTGCTTTGGCCGACAAAATTGGTTTTAGCAACACTATTCTTGGCTGTGGAATCTATTGCTTAATAGTTTCCTTCATGTTCTATCGAGCGCTGCCAAAATGGCGCAAGGATACGAGACCTATCTATATTGAGAAAGGTCTTCTAATCGCCGAAGAGGAGGCTGAGATATTGGCACACTAAAAGTATGTCTGCAAAGTACTTTTAGTCTCTGAGCGTTTCAACGATCTAGGCAAGCACTTCTTGCAAGCGGGTATTCTCTCCGCCTTGAGCAACAAGCCCTTCGCGTACCTTGACGAGGTGCAGGTAGTGAGGAGTCTTTTTGTGGTCTTCCAGATGCTCAGGCGTTTCCCACAATTCGTAGAAAAAGAACGTGTCGTTGGTTTCGTTGCTGTACAACTGGTAGGTGATGCAGCCAGGCTCTTTGCGCGTTGGCTCGACCATGGCCGACAGAACTTCGCGCAGTTCCTTTTCCTTTCCAGGCACGGCTTTAACTTTGACAATCAGGCACAAAGGACTTGAATTGCCGGAACTCATACACGCCTCCGCAACTTTGCTCTACGAAACATGGTCAT
>JAFEAT010000035.1:2249-3194 GCA_018266255.1 Cyanobacteria bacterium SZAS-4
CAGTTTTCGCTGCAATAGTCTTCACTTGGCTGACAGGTGCAACCGCAACTAGGATTTCCGCAATCTTCCAGGTCATTCTCGTTCATTTGTTTGGATTCCTATAGTTCCAGGGGCGCAAATTGGTTTCTGAACGCGCCCGATTAGACACTATTTTAAAGGCTCTGTTCCCTGAGAAAACTACTCAGTGTGAAATTGATACGAGTTTCCTTTTCGAAGCGCAAAATAGATAAAAATGACATGCAAGTGATAGTTGTCAGCAGTATTTGGCATCTCTGCCGAGCATATAATTACGGCTCCGCCACCCAAACTCAGCTAGATGGGAGTAAAGAGTTCGATGAAAGAATCCAAGAAAGACGGCGCCACAGCTACTCATGATCAAAGCCAGCGCCCAGCCGTCGATAGACGACGTGCCTCTTTGCCCCAACCTGACTTTACCTTTTATAAAAAAGCAGAAGCATATCCAGGTCCGAAATACCTCTTTGTCGGACATTCTTACAATGTCGATCTCGACAACCAGACAGGTGAAGTTGTAGATCACCGCTCGGGCGCCATCAAAGCACTTTTTGTAAAAGGTGAAAAGTGGCTTCCGGTTACTGAAGCCCTGGGCAACGAAGGCTTCACAAATATCTTGAGCCGTTATGAGCATGACCTTTTGACTCGTTTGCCGGAAAGCTCTTTAGTCGGTGAAGCTATCGATAAAGATGGCAAGGAAATCAAACACTCGTTCACAATCTGGCGTGAAGAACGTCGGGGCAGACGCTCATAGTTTCTGGTCGTTCAGAAAAAATTTTGAAAAGAGCCCTCACAAATTCTGTGGGGGCTCTTAATTTCTAAGGGTTCGATTAATTACCCGAAAATTTCTGCAAGGAAGTTCTGCATTGCCTGCCACGAACGCTTTGCGGCAGTTTCATTGTAGAGAATTCCTCGCTCCGGGGCATTTGCCAT
>JAFEAT010000035.1:3371-4086 GCA_018266255.1 Cyanobacteria bacterium SZAS-4
GCAATCTTCGATGGGTCCACGATCGGGTGCTTCTTTGCGGCATCTATTGCAGCTACAAGTCTATTCTTCAATTCTGCTCTGTCATCCAGCAGCGGCTGCATCAAGTGGGTATTGTCACCAGCCGGGTCGCCCCTTTTGCCTTTGCCATAAACATCAGCAGCAAATCCTACATAGCCGAGATTGGCAAGCTTACCGGCCGTTTCGTGATCCGCTGGTCCCTGTCCGGCCCACGCATGGCAAATTACTACGCAAGGACGTTTTGCTGTTTTCGAGTCATCGTAGGCAACATAAGATTCAAATGTGTTGCTTCCTGATGTGTAATCAAGGTATTCCGTCTTCATTCTGGACGCCTCTGCACGCTAAAGCGCTAAGTATAATCGCGTTGCCTGTCCATTTTGGACATGCTTTCACTGGCAATTCAAAGAAATTTGCGATCTGTTCTTCGCGATTGTGATACTGCCGGAGGTATCAGATTCCCAAAAACAAGGTGTTTTTTCACCTGATAGCGCTTCTGGCGCTTTCAAGCGTTTTGGTGATAATGGAATAAGTGGTTCCGCACCAATTCCTGGTGGACTATGCCTAATTGGCTTAAACGACTGTTTGACAATCTAGATAGTCCGGTGGGCGAGTCGAACATTAACTCTGACCCGACCAGAGCCACTATGGTAATCGTCGCAATCATGACCGTGTGGGGAATGATAGGCGTCTATTTGAA
>JAFEAT010000035.1:4116-10507 GCA_018266255.1 Cyanobacteria bacterium SZAS-4
TAACTTGTTGGGACTAATAGTCACTTGGCAGCGCCGGTCGCTTGATCGGGTGTCAGGTATGGTATAGGTTCATTTAGGTCTTACTACTTTCCTCCGGTACAGAGAAATATGCATAAATGCCCTACTTGCAAAGTCCCACTGCACGGCTGGGAGGAAAATTGTCCATCTTGCGGGACAAAGCAAGTCGTGCGCAAATCAGAGCGTTCATATGGTGGGCAAGCGCAGCCCGGGGTGAATCCCCTGCCTTTTGTGCTCGGCATTGTGATTATTGGTGCAGTTCTAATGTTTGCCATGAATGGCAGCTGGATTGGACAGGTAATGCGCCGTGGTCCGGAGCCTCAAGATCCGCTCGGTGGAGTGAATATGGTTCAAGCCCGGCAACTAATTCAACAGAAGATCACAGAGGGTCTCACATCTGTTGGTGCCAAAGGCAAATTTAGTTGGGCATCGGGCGGACAACCAGGAGATATTAATGCACCCGGACCGGTCGAACTCACTGTCGATACCTCTCTTTCCGATCCAAATGCTCGTCGCGGAATAATCGACCCGATCAAAGATTATATGGACCGCGCAAAAATTCCGACCTTGACCATGAATGACTCGAAGTCTCATGCGACTTGGACTTATACATGTGCGTTGACTACACCCAATCCTGATGACGCTCAGGACGCTACCGCGCCGGCTGGCGATGCTGTTCCGCAGGGTGATTCAGCACCACCTCAACAGTAAAGTCTGAGCAAGTTAGGCGACCAAATCTTTTTCGCCGGCTTCAATATTGTCTCCTAATCGGTAATAATTTTCCCTTCGTAGCCGATCGGCGACAGGGGGAAACTGTGATGGCAAGTGCATTTGAGCGGCGTGATGTAATAGGTTTGCGGACGGCCTTGTCTATAATCATCTCGCTACTTCCAGCGATATGCGCCGAACCTGCTCAAGCAAGCAAAGATTCAAGTGTGGATCGAACAGTATTGCCTATTAAAGAACCGCAGCTGACTCACTGCAAGACTCTTGATGCCAGACAAGCCAAAGCTCCTCCAATGTTTCAGGTAAGAGCACCTCTTAACGCCCCAAACGTTATCATTGTTTTGATTGATGATATGGGCTTCGGGCAGTCCAGTGCATTCGGTGGTCCTGTCCAGATGCCGAATCTAGAAAGAATGGCCAATGAAGGTTTGCGATACAAAAACTTCCACACTACGGCACTGTGCTCTCCTACGAGAGCAGCGCTGCTGTCCGGGCGCAACCACCATACATGCAATATGGGATCCATAACAGAAACCGCAACCTCATTCCCGGGGCAGACCGGACAGCGTCCCAACAGCGTCGCACCGCTTGCTGAAATGTTGCGGCTGAATGGGTATTCCACTGCTGCCTTCGGCAAATCACATGAAACAGCGGCTTGGGAGGTTAGCAATTCAGGACCGACCGATCGCTGGCCGACTCGCTCCGGATTCGACAAATTCTATGGATTTATAGGAGGCGAAGCGAATCAGTGGGCTCCTACTTTATTTGAGGGCTTAAACAGAGTAGAGCCCCCTGCGGAGCCAGGCTATCACCTCGTAAAAGATATGACCGACAAGGCGATTCAATGGGTGAAGTCGCAAAAGGCTTTGACTCCCAACAAGCCCTTCTTTATCTATTTTGCTCCGGGAGCAACACATGCACCACATCATGTTCCATCTGACTGGATCGCCAAATATAAAGGTAAATTCGATCAGGGCTGGGATAAAGTCAGAGAAGAAACTTTAGAAAGGCAGAAGAAGTTGGGCATGGTTCCAGCTTCCGCCAAACTTGCTGCCAAGCCTCCAGGAATTAAGGATTGGGACACGCTAAATGCTGACGAGAAGAAATTATTTTCTCGTCAGATGGAAGTTTTTGCAGCCTATGGTGAGTTCGCCGATCATCATGCGGGTCGTCTGCTGAGCGCCATTGAAGAGTTGGGTCAAATGGACAACACACTTGTGTTTTACATTGCCGGTGACAATGGTGCGAGCGCAGAAGGCGGCTTTAACGGACTCTTCAACGAAATGAGCTATTTTAATGGATGTCCGGAAAGTGTTGGGGAAATTCTCAAGCACTACGACGAGTTGGGTGGTCCACGCTCGTATGGACATTATGCTGCCGGTTGGGCAATCGCCGGAGACACGCCTTTCACCTGGACCAAGCAAGTGGCATCGGATTATGGCGGCACAATGAACGCCATGGCGGTCCATTGGCCGCAAGGTATCAACGCGAAAAACGAAATTCGCGACCAATTCCACCATGTTATTGATATTGCACCGACCATTCTTGAAGCCGCTGGCTTGCCGGAGCCAAAATCGGTGAATGGTACGAAGCAAACGCCTTTCGAAGGAGTGAGCATGCTATACACCTTCAAAGATGCTGCCTCAAAAAGCAAACACATAACACAATACTTTGAAATTTTCGGCAATCGTGCAATTTATCACGACGGCTGGTTGGCCGGCACAGTTCACCGTGCACCGTGGGAAATGAAGCCACGAGCCACTCTTGCCGATGACGTTTGGGAATTGTATGACACTAAAAGCGATTTCAGTTTGACCAACGATCTGGCTAAGAAAGAGCCTAAAAAGCTCAAGGAATTGCAGTCGATTTTTATGAAGGAGGCAGTGAAATACAACGTTCTTCCTCTTGATGATCGAACGCTAGAGCGTCTCAATGCTGCTCTAGTAGGGCGCCCTGATTTGATGCAAGGGCGCAATTCTCTTACCTTGTATGAGGGCATGACAGGACTCTCAGAGAATGTGTTTATCAATATCAAGGACAGATCATTCTCCGTAACCGCTGATTTCGAATCTCAAGATGCAAACGCGAATGGCGTTCTAATGGCTCAGGCTGGTGCATTGGGAGGATGGAGTCTGTACCTTCAGGATGGCAAACCTACCTTTGTCTACAATTGGCTGGGAAAAGAGAGATACGTAATCAACTCGCCAAAAGCAATTAGTAGCGGCAAAAATTTGGTCAGATTCGCTTTCGATTATGATGGCGGAGGGGCAGGTAAAGGCGGTGAAGGCAGCCTCTTGCTCAACGGGGAGAAAGTAGCGGAAGGCCGAATTGATAAGACAGAAGGTTATGGATTTTCTGCCGATGAAGGCGCTGATGTTGGAGCTGATTTAGGAACTGCTGTCAGCGACTCATATCAATCGCCCAACAGGTTTACAGGCAAGATCAATAAAATTGTCATTGACGTAAAACCAATCGGGACGAATGAAAAGGCTGAACACGAACGGATTGAAAGAGAAGGTGCGTTCAAGAAAGCGTTGTCTGACTAGGGTGTGACCTTGGCAGTGACCGCTGCATTTTTGCCCAGGCGCACAACGCGCAGGCACGATTCAGTAATAGCCGGCGCAGTGTCCTTCAAATGCGTTATCTTCGAAAACGTGTTACTGAGTTTGCTGCGCTGACCCGAGTCTTCCATTATGAGGTCCAGGTCGTCACCCGGTTTTCCGCGGAAGGACATATTGCAGATCAGTTTTGCCGGTACATTGTGACCTATCAATCCCCGGTCAATTGCAGTAAAGTCGATGGTTTGCAGTCTGTGCTTTGCCAATTCCATATTTTGTTTGAAAGCGGCGTCGTCTGCAGCTGCTTCCTTTTTCTCTTCACTGCTTGAATCGCCGCCTTTGCTGCCCATTACTTGACTGACAACACCGCTCAAGCTGTCTGCGCACTCTCCTAGGCGCGTGTAGCCACCATGAATGATTTGCGAGAGTGCCAAAGCCTTATCACGTCTCGACATATACAGCCTGATTTTGGCGGTTCCTTTCGGATTGAAATATCTGCGTGCATAGTGTTTGACTAACCCTGAGTCAACGTCAGGGCAGATCATGACAAACTCGGCAACAAAATGTTGTGCAGGCAGAAGTGGAATCGCACGAACAAGGAGCCTGTTGCCCATGCTGTGCGCCATCAGTCTTACTTTGATTTCGGGATCATCGCTGCACGTTTTACCGAGATTCTCAATCATGTCGTTGAAATGTTCTTGGCTCCATTCGACATTGTTTTCGTCCGTAGAATATGACCTTAGCTTCGCGACAGAGGGCCAAGAATAAAGAATAGTGGGGCGCTCAGCGTTGTAGGCAAGCCAGGCGGCAGTATGTGCCGCTTGGCTAAACGAATTCTTATAGCCGTGCACGAAGACGAAAATATTTTTGTCAGTCGTTAATTCGCATTGTTCTTTAAGCGAACTGTAGAATTTCGCAGCGATTTCATCGTGAGTTTGTCCATCGAATAGACGGTCGGATACCAGGCCTTCTTTCTTGTCTGTGGCAACCGCTTCCCATCCGAGCCGTTTTAGTCCTTCAGTCAACGGCTTATGGTCGACGTTTTTAATAACAACTGATGCTGTTCCCAGAAAAGGATCATGCAAGCAGTCACCAAGATACTTACGGTGAGGACCGAAATCGAAATTTGATTGTTTTGGATCGCCTATTAAGTTGCGATCCGTAAGAAAGAAGATCGGCACGCGCAAATACTCAGCAGTCGCGGCTTCATCGGCATGGGCGGGAAGTGCAGTCCAGAATACGCAGCTGAAAAACAGCACCAGCCCAAGGTAAAAAAAAGGCACAAATCTCATATTCAACAACCTGGCGAAACGAATTGGCCCGTTTGGGAGAGACCAAACGTTGCCAGAACCGATACAGTCTATCTTTCAGCTCAACTTGAGAAATTAAGCTATCGTAATATCTGGCGAGCTTGTTGCGGCTTGATGCTATCGTTCTAAGCCGACCGTATGTGCATCTCACGCATTTGCGATGGAGATCTTCTTTGGCATAAGGAGTATTTGAAATGCGCGTTTCCCTTGTTGTTCTTCTTGCTTGCTCTGCCGTTTTGAACCTGCAACCGGCTGTTATAGCTGCAGGCAGCGTCGACCACGGTGAATCAGCAAGTGCTGCAGATGTTCCAGACAAAGTCTGGCAAGCAGAACAGTGGGCACAAACACGCAATTCGCCCTGGCTATCGAAAGATGATGCCGAGCAGGACAAGCAAAAACACAAAGGACCCGTGAGATCGTTTGTGAAAGCCGTCGCTAAGGGTACTGCTAAAGAACTTGGCACAAGCGCCTCTGATTTCGCCAAAGACATGGTGCTCGTATTTTCGGTCCAGGACATTGATCCTTACGAGAAGAAAGGTCCGCCGAAAAATCGCACTGCAATCGTTTTGAAATGCAATATGGTCGATGGCAGCAGCTGCTATCTGCGCCGCTTCCCCGATGGTAGTTACGCCATCGAGGATGGTTTTGCCGATGGCACGGTGCTTATTCCGCGCCGCGACACAAATGATTATTTGGTCAAATATCCCAACGGAACAAGAGGTCGCATGGTCAAGCACGGAGACGACGTGACTATCTTCCGTCCTGATAACACGACTACAACCGTAGAGAAAACAGCCGCAGGTGGTTTTTCCGTTCGCAATACAAAATTCGGCTACATGGGCGAAGCACGTCCGGACAGCACTGGAATCAACTACGAAACAGGGCAGTGGTAGAGCATCACTAGAGTTGAGTTGAACAAAACTATCTGGCTGTCAGTTCAAACTTCTATGCATGCCCGCTGCGCCGATCGTTGTTTTTCTATGTAAAGCCCGTCTGAGTTTGCCATTACGGACACATCGCTCCGTATTCATTAGTTTTGTGTCCAATTTTCAAGGGGTGCGTATATACCCCACTGGAACGGCCAGGCATAAAATCGAGAGGGATAGATATGGCTCCTCACTTCGAGCTGGTAGATCCTGCCGGGCACAATTACGATCTCCAATCAGATTACGCCTCTAATGGAAATAGACTCAGTCAACAAGTATTCGACGGACGACAGCCGCTGTGGAACGATTGCACACACGGCGGACATCATCAACCGGTAGATGCCGATTTCCGCTATGACGGATCTTTCGCTCGTGATGGTCGTTTTGAAAGAGTAAACGATTACAGCGATCCTCGTTCTTTCGACAATCCGTACAATCATTTGCAAAACGCACATCAGACCGCACAAAACTTTGGACCTCGCGCTGCAATGCCTGAGTACCAGGCTGCAATTGACGCCGCCGATAGAATCGATCAGCGTCAGGTCTCGCGTGATATTCAGAGGAACGACAGAGCTCTTATGCAGAACGAAGAAACAATGGATAGAGCGGAGCGCTCAGGTGCGTCTTCCAGACAAATGCGGGAGCTGGAAATGCAACATTTGAGGTTGGAGAAGCAACAACAATTTCTCGATTCAATGAGAATGGCACCAGTCTATGCGCGTTCTAATGCCGCATTCTGCTGCATATCTCGTGGCGACGAGCCAATGTTTCGTATGGGCGAAAGCCTGTTGAATCAAGCCATCAATATGGATCCAGATATAGAAAGTAATTACTACTTCAACATGCACAGAGA
>JAFEAT010000035.1:10616-11747 GCA_018266255.1 Cyanobacteria bacterium SZAS-4
AATAATACGCCCGGCGTTGCACCATGGGTGACACCGCAGCAAAACGACTCACCAGTGGCAATGCCGAGACCGCTGCCTGAAGTTGTTAAACCACCGGTGGCTCCAGCCCAACAAAATGTTCCTGCAGAACCGGTGAGACCGCCTGCAGCAACAAAACCTCCGGAGCAAGTGAAACCGCCAGAGCAACCGGCAAAACCAGTCGAAACCAAAGTTCCAGAAAAACAAGATCCTCCTGCCAAACAAAACGAAAGCAATCAACCGGTTAAGCCGTTTGATTACAAAACCTTCGCTCCCTCAGGTGATGTCTACAATCCTGCCGGACCGCCTGGATTGGGCGAATCGGCTCCAGGTGAAACGTTCAACTGGGAAAAAGATGGAAAAGGCGGCTGGGATATCGACTGGCGTCAGCTCAGCGAGAAATCAACAGATACTCAAGGTTACACGACCTATCACTACAAGGGCGAGATAGACGATTCAACATGGTATTTGGCATGTCTGGACGGCGACACCAATTTCACTGCAGAGGAAACGCTTAATCCGCAAGGGCAACTCTACAAGCGTGTCATGACCTATGACGGCAGCCTTACCTACAAGGTGAAAACAGATAATGGTCCAATTGAACTTAAGGATGTGCACAAGATCACAACTACATTCAACGAGACAACAAAGAACTACGACACAGAAATCGAATGTTCAACTGGAGCAATCTATAAAGCAGAAGTAGATGCCACAGGCAAAGTCGTCAAGTTTATCGAACAGCAGACAAAGCCTGCCAGCGAGGCACCCGGTCTCCCGCAAGCCAATGTCGGCAATTTCAATAACAGCGGAGAAATCTTCCATGTTGCCCGCCCGATTGGCATCGGTGGCGCAGTCCCGGGATGGGCAGGTGGAGACAACGGCATTCTAGACTGGCGCGAAACACAGGTTGCCAAAGAGTCTAATGGCAATGTCACCTACAAGTACAAAGGCGAGGTAGAGGACAGCAACCCCTGGTTGTTGAACCTGAATGGAGACACTAATTTCGAAGGACAAGAAGTTCTCGATGCAAATAATAACCTGGTTAGCAGTTACATCAAGTACGACTCGTCCAAAGACATGAAGTTCATCGGCGTCGGCGGTCAGCCGTTCCAA
>JAFEAT010000036.1:0-579 GCA_018266255.1 Cyanobacteria bacterium SZAS-4
TCTCAGTAGTAACAAATACGGTCCGCGCGTTTATATTCGCCGCGGCAAGTGGCTTTCGCCCGTTCTGGGCGACACGATCGCGTCTATTTTGGTTCATTTATGGTTTATCGAATATGTAGTAAGGGCAGCGTACATTCTCCGGCTCGCTACTATAACGCGGGGATGTCAAGAAATATATAGGGTTTTCCCTGGGTCTTCGGCCTGCACTAATCTGTGGGGCTTTTCACCCAGAGAACTTAATGTTCTCATCTTGAATCTTTGAACATATCTAACGCTTGGTTAGTTACGGAGAAAATCTGAGCCACTATATACGGTGCTTGATGCGGGTGATAAGCCATCCTCAATAATGTTGTCTGGAAAACATATTGGAAAAGTTCTGTCGTTCGAGTGACTACAAACTACATATAATTGAATTCTGGAGTCAACCGGGGCGGGGGAAAATCAATGAAGAGGCTCACAAAAGTCTTTGTTCTTAGTGCGGCTTTAACTGTTGGTGTGGTGGGAATGTGGTCGGTGTCGAATGCGGCGGGTCAGCAGCATATGCTGAAAATCCAGCAAACCGGCTCAAAGCTACTGTTG
>JAFEAT010000036.1:636-968 GCA_018266255.1 Cyanobacteria bacterium SZAS-4
TTCTTATACTCTTCAGGGTGGAGCAGCACTTTTGTCGAACGGTTGCCACCACCGGCGATGACTTGTGGTTGCTGCATCACTGCGGCATCGATGTATATCGGAATTTGTTGCAATCCAAATGGTGTAACTCCACCGATCAACATGCCTGTCAGAGCGAGCGTTTGCTCCGGTGTGGCAAAAGAAACTTTGCGGCCGTCCATAATCTGACGCACCTTCTTATTGACGTCAAGTTTGGTCGTTGCCAGCACAATGCAACACAAAAATTCCACTGGCTGCGACTTTGTCGCCAGAACAATTGCATTGGCCGCATGCTCGAGTTCATAACCATAGTG
>JAFEAT010000036.1:1055-5177 GCA_018266255.1 Cyanobacteria bacterium SZAS-4
TGACCCTCTTCTAAAATGTGCGGCAGTAAAATTTCGTATCGACAGAGACAATCGGAAAATCCGGCGGAAGCTGGTCTGTAGTCAGCTCGACGAATCCATTCTTTTCGTAGAAACGGTGGGCGGCGTACATCTTCGCTGTCGTGCCCAAGTAAATCTGACTCACACCCTTTTGCTTGCACCACTCAATTGCGGTGTCCATAAGCAACTGTGAAACACCTTTATCTTTGCCACGAAAATCTTTGGCGACAAACATTTTCTTTAACGCCACTTGATTGTTCGAGATATCGACAACACCGATCGTCCCTACGACATTCTCACCATATAAGGCAGTCCAGAAGTTTCCCTTGCCATGCTGAAATGTTCCGGCGATATCCATCAAGTCAGGCTGCTCTTCTCGGGTGATTTTAACGCCGAATTCTATTTGCTGAATCGGCAGGACCAGCTTCTCAACAGCTTCTTGTCGTTCTGGGCTGAATGGTTTGATGTTCACGGCGGTCTTTGTAATCGCGCTAAGCACGGTTTGGCTCCTTCCAACGGTACAACAATTGTCGTCGTTGTTTTTAATACCGTCCAATAGTTAAAATGGGTATAACTGATAACAAAAAGGTATTAATCGTGGATCTGCGTCAACTTCGATACTTCTCACACATTGCCGAGCTGGAGCATTTCGGCAGAGCTGCCGACCGGCTGCATATTGCCCAGCCTGCACTGACTAGGCAAATTCGGCAATTAGAAGAAGAAATCGGCGTCGAGCTATTCGAAAGACTCCCGCGAGGCGTTCGTTTGACCGCCGCAGGACGGGTGCTATTCGCCCAAACCAAAGACCTTCTGGCGCAATGTGAGCGCATGATCAAGCTCACTCAGCAGGTTAGTCGCGGGCAAGCTGGTCTTCTAAGGATTGGATTCGCTGACGGAGTCACCTTCAATCGGACGTTTTCTGAGATTTTGAAAGCGTTTCGTCAAGAGTGCCCGGATGTCGTGCTTGATCTAGTACCTGCATCCTCTCTCGAACAGGCTGAACTGTTGGCGCGCAAAGAACTAGATTTGGGATTCGTCTATTGGTTGCCTAAGGCGCAGTCAGTTCACTCTCTTCAATTCCAAGAAGAAGCGTTGATGTTGGCGGTACCCAAATCCAGTCATCTGGCTAAGCGAAAGTCCATAACGATTGAAGATCTCAGCGAATATCCGATAGTCTGGTTTCGGCGCTCTAACAGCCCTTCCTATTACGACCTGATTGTCTCTCGCTTTGAGCAGAAAGGGTGCACCCTGAATGTTGTGCAGGAAGCGAACAATGAAAGTACAATGCTGAGCCTTGTTTCCGCTGACATTGGCGCGACATTCATTACTGAGTCTGCTCTGAGACGCAAACCGGACGATGTGGTCTTTATCCCTGTCACTGACCTGAATGCAATGCTTAGCGTCAAGGCAATGTGGAGTGACGACAATAATCCAGCACTATCCAAACTCGTTGCAGTCGTGAGACGCGCGATCATGTAGAATGGCACCTATCGATCGGAACAGTTTTAATTTGTCGCAGTTCATTGGGAAACTTTCAAATGATCAAGCGCGTTCATCTCGTATGTTGTTCAGCACTGATGGTAATGTCTTGTGCGGCCGCGTGGAGCGCTTCAGTTGAGTCCAAGGGCGGGCGCGGTGTGGTGATCCGCGGAAACGTTATCTTAAATGGCGGCACTCTGAAGATAGATGGCTCCTATCCCGATACGGAGGAATGTATTCACAGCGAACCCGGTACTCAGTGGACGTTTCAAGGTCGCGAGGATCGCGCCATTCAATACCCTGATTACCTCGCGTCCAGTGGCAATGCAAATACTAAACACTTCGACGTTTCAGTTTCCGAGGGTGAAAACCCGATCACGCAAAAGGTCAATCAACCGCCCGATCTTCATGCCTGGTACAAACAACTAACCTTCAAAATACTGGATAACTTCAAGCCTCAGGTTAGAGGCGCAATTATGGTTGATGCGAAGTTTGCTCCCGGTGGATTGGATACCGTTCAATTCTCTCGATACAACTACAAGATTCCATTTAAACGCGCTGATAACCAGCCTGCGCCACCTGTGATTGCGCCGTCGTCAAATGAAGAAAAATTGAAAGAAAGTATTTTGTCGGCGCTGAAAACTTCATTTGCTGAATCGAGTTCGCTTATGCCTTCCGGCGTTTCAAGCGTTGAAGTAAAAATTGTATTTGCCGGCGATCCGCAGGGCAAGAGCGGATACTGGACAAATATACTTGTCGACCCTTATTAGTGGATTGCTGTTATTCCAGTATAGACAGTTTTAAAACGCTCACAGCCTTATTCCATCAAGGTTTTATCGTGCTGCCGAGCAATGTTAGAAATTGTCTGATCCATTGCGGATGCCCAGGCCACGCAGCAGCAGTAACAAGATTGCCCTCGGTGTGAGCATTTGAAAAATTCTTATTTTGCTCAATAAACGTACCACCACATGCGGTGACCTCTGGGCCAACTGCCGGATATGCCATGCTGGAACGTCCTTTCAGAACGCCTGCTGCTGCAAGGACCTGAGCTGCATGACAAACTGCCGCCACCGGCTTGTTCTTTTCAAAAAAATGACGAACGCATTCCAGCACTTTGGGATTCAAACGCAAATATTCCGGAGCACGTCCACCCGAGATTACTAATGCGTCATATGTAGTGAAATCGATCTTTTCGAATTCTGCGTCAATTCCAAACAGATGCCCAGGTTTTTCCGTGTAGGTCTGGTCACCCTCAAAATCATGAATTGCCGTTTTTACTTTGTCGCCAGCCTTCTTTCCCGGACATACGGTATGAACTTCGTGCCCAACCATCAACAGCATTTGGTAAGGCACCATCGCTTCATAGTCTTCGACAAAATCACCGACCAGTTGAAGAATTTTTGCCATGGCTCGCTCCTGTTCTTTTGAATCCTCAGTTTGTACCACTTTGATGCTCTGAAATCCAGACAGGTCTCAAAAATTCGATGGCAAAAGATATGGAACTATTGGCTATTCGAGCCGTCGACTTCATTTTACTGAGCGGTTTACAGCCAGGAGATCGCCATGCTGCGCGAGTACAAGCGAAAACGCAACTTTAAAATTACTTCCGAGCCTTCTGGTGCGGGCAAGATGACTAAAGAAACGAAGAAAAATTCGCTCAAATTTGTTATTCAAAAACATGATGCCAGCCATCTTCATTATGATTTTCGTCTGGAGATCGATGGAGTGATGGTATCTTGGGCGGTGCCGAAAGGCCCATCCTTGAGTTCGGCAGTGCGCCGGCTTGCGATGATGACTGAAGATCACCCAATGGAATACTCCAGTTTTGAAGGAATAATTCCAGCGCATCAGTACGGAGCGGGAGAAGTGATTATTTGGGATAGAGGAACCTATTCACCGGACGAGAACGAAACTTATTCTTGGGACGACAAAGATGATGCCAATAAGCGTATGCGCAACGCTCTGAAGAAAGGGAAATTGTCATTTTATTTGAAGGGCGAGAAGCTGGAGGGCTCGTGGACTCTGGTAAGAATTCACGGAAAAGAAAAGGAATGGTTGCTTATAAAGCACAGAGATGAGTTCGAAGACTCTAAAGCCGATGTGACTAAATTGAATGCTTCCGTTGTATCGGGAAAAACCATTGAAGATCTTCAAGAGAGGGGCTCAGAGAAGATCTGGACTCGTCAAGGCGCTACGAAGCCAGATCCTAGAACTACGGGTGCCGACACCAAGAAGAAAACTGCAAGAAGTTCAAAAAAAACAACCGCAACGAGTTCTAAAAAAACAAAATCACTGTTGGAATCCGTGAAATCCACCTCGTTCCCACGCAATTTGAGCCCAATGTTGGCGACCCTTGCTGACCAACCATTTAGTTTGACAGGCTGGTTTTTCGAGCCGAAGTTGGATGGTGTCAGGGCTCTTGCCTTTGTGAAAGGTGCGAGCGTCAATTTGCGTTCGCGCAATGGGCTCGAGCTAAGCGGCAAATATCCACTAATTCACAACAGCCTGGAAGGTTATGAGGATAACTACATTTTCGACGGTGAAGTCGTCGCTTTAAATGCGGACGGCAAGCCGTCTTTCCAGTATTTGCAGCAGAGTTCGGGTGGATTGCGTTCGTTTTCCGCG
>JAFEAT010000037.1:0-4160 GCA_018266255.1 Cyanobacteria bacterium SZAS-4
TACATCGGGAGCGATTCCCGGTACGGAGTCTATGCATGTCGGCATCTGCGCTCTGCAAGCGTGGGCGACCGCATTCTTTCTCTACATGCCCCTGCGCTTGCTTGAATACAAATGCGAGGTGCAGTCTAGATATGTGGCGCTCGAGGCTCTGGCTGCGATTCCTTGCCCGGCAGAAGCAAATGCGGACAGCCATCATCAGTCATTGAAACTCTAACTTGCCAAAGGCACTGTAAAGGTGAAAGTCGTCCCTTGTCCTTCCGGACTGTCGACGGAGATTGTGCCGCCATGCAATTCCACGAGCGCTTTGCAGATCGCCAGCCCAAGCCCTGAGCCGCCTTTGGCTCGCGAATCGGAATCCATTACCTGTGTGAATTGATCGAATATCGTCGCGATCATTTCTTGCGGAATTCCTCTGCCTTCATCTTTTACTTTTACTTCTGCATATCCATCGATTTTACTTGCAGTTAGTGTGATTTTTGAGTCGGCAGGAGAAAACTTGATTGCGTTGGACAGCAAGTTCGTCACTACCCTGGTCAGCCTATCCTCGTCTGCTTTCACAATGAGGTCATGAGCCTCAACGTTTACCTTTATACGATTTGCTTCTGCCAGAGGTGAAACTGACTGCGCGCAATGTTCCAGCATTGCAGACAGTTTTGTATTTGTGACAGTCAATTCCATCATGCCGGCTTTGATCTTTTCGACATCAAGCAGGTCATTGATAAGACCGAGCATGCGTGCGGAGTTGCGGTCGGCAAGCGCCAGCATTTTCTTGCCTTTTTCTGAGAGGTCTCCGTACATATCGGCATCCAACATTTCCAGAAAGTTTCTAATTGTCGAAAGCGGCGTTCGCAAATCGTGAGTGATCATCGCCACAACCTCTTGCTTCATCCTCTCCGCCATTTTTCTTGCAGTGTCATCGTGAATGACGCAGAAGTATGATTTCTCTTCTTCAGACCAGACAGCCGTCCAGAGTGTGTCCACCGCCTGCTTGTCTTTCTTGATCATGCGAGTGTCGAATGGTTTCGAGTCCTTGTGCTTCAGCGCCGCTTCCATGGAGCTCAGTGTGTGTGCGACGTCGTCTGAGCAGATCAAATCGACATAGTATCGTCCCATCAGTTCTGCAGGCGAATACTGAAGAACGCTTATGGAAGCTGGATTTACGGCCACAAACTTTCCATTTGCGTCGATGGAGCAAATAACATCTCTGGCATTGTCGGTGATTGCCCTTTGTTTCTTTTCTGCTTCTGAAATTGCTTGAGACATTTTGTGAAACGTTTGATCCAGCCGAGCAATTTCGTCAGTTCCGACCAGCACCGGATTGAGTGGCATGTCGCTGGCCAATCGGTAGGCATTGTCGGACATCGTTTGCAGTCTGGATGAAATCCCTCGAATCAGGAGCCATGCGACGATCGCTGTGACAATCGCGTTCGTTGCTGCAAAGGCGTAAAAGATGGACTTTTGCAAATCTCTCAATTGCGATTCTATTTCCGGACTTCTTTGAAGATTGATTTTTTCCGATCTGTTCAGTTCCATCAACTGATCGGACAGCACTGACTTGGCGTAATTTCTGAGCCTTTTATTTAGCCCTTTTCTTCGGCTCTCCAATTGCAGATCGGTTTGAATCTGCGGATTGCTCTGCAGTGTTTTCAAAACCGCCAATGCGCCAATTGCAGCGATTTCCGATTCTTTTACGAGGTTATATTTTGTGGGCTCTTTTTCCGTTGCCTTGCGAAGTTCATCGTAGGAACTTTTCAAGTCTCTTTCGACCAGGTCGAGGTTTCTCGAAGAGACGAAGTCCGCCGTCAACTTCGATCCATGCAATTCGGAAGATACGTCATAGATGCATTTGGAAATAGTGTTTATGGCGTCCGTAATAGAGCGGGAGCGCACAGCCTCCGCGGCTACTGCTTCTGTCCTGGATTGCAAGTTTGAAAGGTAGATGAGAAAGCAAATATTGATGATGAGCGGAATCGCCACTACAGCTGCAAGCTTTACTGATAGCGATAAATTGAGACGCATTTCTGAAAGCCCCGGTCCGGCGCTCATCCTCCATGCTTATTATCCCCTTGTGGAGCGCTCGCAAAACCGCAGCCAGTGGCTTTGAAGGACCAATAATCTGGTATTCTAGGTCCATGGCTCGAATTCTTCTGGTTGAAGATGATAAGGATCAGGCGACCACTATTGAAGAGTGGTTGACGGCTGAGCACCATAATGTCGTTGTGTCTTACGACGGCGAAGAAGGTTGTTATCGTGTCGAAAATGATGCTTTCGATGTGATTGTTCTTGATTGGGATCTGCCCAAGATGAGCGGCATTGAAATTCTCAAGCGCTATCGCCTGAAGAAGGGAAGCACTCCAATCATCATGCTCACCGGCAAAGGCTCTATAAACGACCGGGAAAGCGGGCTTGACGGCGGCGCCGATGATTATCTGACCAAGCCGTTCAGTTTGAGAGAACTCTCGGCTCGAATTCGCGCGTTGATGCGGCGTCCGTCTGAAGTCAAATCGAACGTTCTCATCGTGGGAAAACTGCAACTCGATCCGGTAAAGCACAGAGTGACGAAGGCTGGCGAAGAAGTGCAACTTTTGCCACGCGACTTTGCCTTACTGGAATTCCTCATGCGCAACGTTGATGTGGTCTTCAGCACAGACGCATTGCTGCAGCGAGTCTGGGAAGATGATTCTGATGCCAGCTCGGATGCTTTGCGCACGGCAATCAAACGATTGCGCAAAAAGCTTGATGATGGCGAAGACGAGAGCAAGTCTGTGATTGAAAACATTCCCAGAGTCGGCTATCGGATGCGTTTGTAGTTCTGAACGGTAGGCGAGCCGCATGCGGCTCCCCCTGCGAGATTTTAGGATCTGATTTCGATGGTGTAGGTGACTTTTACCTCACCGTTTGCCGGGACATCGATTGGAAACTCGAAAGTGTGCGAGTCTTTCTTCGTCGATGGATTGCTTTGGGCGGTGAGCTTCCAATCGCCGTAGGCATGTTCGATCACTTGCACTCGAATGTTTTCTTTCTTGTGATTTCTCAGTGATATTTCGTATGACAGTTTTTGAGTGTGATCGTTCGGCTGGTCCGCATTGGTTTGTTTTCGCTCGCCGACCACGTCGAACGCATCACCAAGGTAGACGCGAATCTTTTCGTCTCTAGGTGTGTGGTCGATTTCGTCCTCGCCGACAAATTGCAGCGCACCGTCCGCATCTTTTTTATAAACGCGAACTTTTCCTTTCGGCATGGGCATGCCCAAATGATTGTCCTCGCTGTTTTGCATTTCCAGCTTGATTTGAATCTTGCCCTTCTCGCCGCCGTCGCCGCCAAATACACGCCCGCCTGATTCCAGCACATACAGTTTCTTCACAGGAACTGAGGCGGCGTTGAACAAGCTGAGCTGTTTTGTCTCATTGTTGTTGACGTCAGTTTTTCCGGCCAATGTATACAGGTGATATTCGGCAAACGATTGTTCGCTGAATTGCGGGGGCGGCGGCATTGCCGCAGGTGCAGCCATGTCCATGGCGACGCCTTCTGGTTGTGATTCCGGCACGATTTTGTGGACATCTCCGGCGATCAGTTTCAATGCCGCGTCTTTGTATGTCCCGCCTGATTTGTTGTCCAGAGTGACCCAGCTGGTGATATCGCATTTGGTGTCATCTTGATTGGCGATCGCTACATAGTCGCATTTCCAATTGATGTCGGCTGTTTGATAGGCAATTTCAANNGTCGTGGGTGCCCGCCTTATCGGTTTCCAATTTCCAATCGAGCGATGGTGTGGAAACCAGCCCTGCCGGCAGTTCAGAGAGCTCTACCTGTCCTTGCGGATTGAGGATCACTCCACTGCCGGTTTTTAAAACCAGCCCCTGTGAAACTTCAGAAGAGCTGCCATCAGTTGATCCGACAGTTGCAATCGGACCGTTCAACAATGTTCCATTCAGCTCCACCACCGAGCCGTTTCCCACATACTGCTTGAATCTTGCCGGTTTGCCGATTGATTTATTCAATATAGTGTTTGGATTGATCAGATCATATTTGTAGTTTTGCTCACGCACCACGACCTGATTCGGAGCAGTCAAAGAGGTGAAACTGACCGATGTAGGATCGATTTTTGCAGCGACATCCTCACAACTCACGTAGTTGATGCCGCTCTTCAACTCCATCTG
>JAFEAT010000037.1:4178-4410 GCA_018266255.1 Cyanobacteria bacterium SZAS-4
CGAGAGTCGCGCACCAAGCCAAAGTTTTGGTTGTAGATAGTAAGCGAGATTCCACGTGATGCTGAGATCCGATTCTCTTCGGCATTCGCTGGTGCTGCGCCTAGCAAAACTGTCATCGCCATAACGACTCTGAGAAAACGTCGTGTGGTCTGCCTTTCAACAACCATGATTGAACCTGCTTTATTGGTTTAGTGTTGGTGCCAGGGTATAACGAATTGAATTTGTGAACATG
>JAFEAT010000037.1:4424-5356 GCA_018266255.1 Cyanobacteria bacterium SZAS-4
TGAAAAATGAAGACGTCTAAAAAGACCTAGCCATTATAGACCTTGTCACCGCCCTCTTGTTGGGCTCTTTCCATGAATTCCAGCGCTTTTGCCATGAGGTCATGTTCATTGCGCGCGTGAGTAGGAAAGGAAACAACACCAATGGAAGCAGTCACGCGAACATGTCGTATTTCGTCGTTGATCGGTACGCTTTTGATCTTTTCGCGAATTCTTTCGCCGACGACAATTGCGCGCGAGGAGTAAGTCTCTGGAAAGACTACGCCCAATTGATTGTTGTGGCAGCGCGCCGGCACATCAACGTCGCGGATTGCGCCTCTGATAATGTTGGCTGCTGCTTTGAGAGTGTCGTCTATGAAGAGTTGTCCGTACTGGCGGCTCAGGTCATCGAGATTGTCGACTGACATGATCAAAAGCGAAAGCGGGCGCTTATAACGCTTGGCGCGGCGCAGCTCGTATTCGAGCTTCTTCAAGAAAGTGCGAGGATTGTAGAGTTCTGTCAGCGTATCGATGAGGGTCATCTTTTCGATCTCGTCGAGCTTCTCATCGCTGAGAGTTTCGCGAGTCTTGTCAAGCATGGCCTGCTGTTTGGTTTCTTTGAATTTTTGGCGGCTGACACGCATTTCGACGAGCATGTCGGTGAATTTGGAGTCGCGTGCTAGCGCCCAGCCTTCAGGTGGAGCATCCGGACGTTTTTTGTCATTGCCACTTCCTTTTCCCTTGGCCATCTTCTTCCCTCGTGTCCTTTCGGACGATAAACGCTAGACGACAAAACTAACTCTAGAAAGTTTAGCCTGACGCAGGTTGTTTAATGCCATATCAAGCTCTATTTCTGTCATTTCCCTAAAAAGAGTACCTTAAATCAAATGGCAAGTAGCGAGGTTTATCCTGAAAGGGTAAGAAGAGGTGGCAAGAAACCTATTCAGATTTTCGCC
>JAFEAT010000038.1:0-2029 GCA_018266255.1 Cyanobacteria bacterium SZAS-4
ACCAAGTGTCCAAGACTATCAGGGGTAATGGTATCAACACCACCACCGGCTCGGGGCAGCAGAAGGACTTTGTGACCGGCTTGCATAGTCCATCTCGGGTCGTTTATCTTCAGACAGCTCGCTGGGCAAAATCCACTCATCGCATTACGCAAAGAGCGAGCAGTTGCTTCGCAACTCTTTTGCAAAGTCATGCTGTTTTTCGCGTACTTCGCCAGCCAATCAAATTCTTTGACTGCCTTAGTGTAGATTTTCTGCTGCAGAAAACAGTGCGCGAGACAAAGGTGAGTATTCACATCTGCGGTGCCACTCTGCACAATTTTCTCGAATTCCTTTTCTGCTTGTGGGAATTTTCTTTGCTTGAAGAGCTCTGCAGCAGCAGCATAACCTTCCGGCACAGGCCTCTTGTGCGGCTCCATGGATTGAACATCGCCTCCAGGAGCAGCTCCTGCCGTCGGCGCTTCCGGGGTGCTTCCGGGCGAGGTCGAAGCACTGCCTTCTTTAGGTGTCGTCGGACTTGCGCCCCCGGCAGATGACGAAGTTCCAGCCGCCGGCTCCCTGGAAGTATCCGAACCGGTCTTTGCATCAACCGAACCTTCCTTCTTCGGGACGGGATCAGTAACTATTGGCGCTGGATGACTTGGAGAACTCGCTCCACCTGGCATCGTACGCTTGGGCTCTTCCTTTTTGGGAATGGGGTCGGTGACAACCTTAGCCTCCTTATCGCCAGAGGGTTTGGCCTCACCTTTCGAAGCGGCGGACTCATTATCAGCCAGTGCGGGCAGCCCTGAAAGGTATAGAAGACCTCCTAGAATGACCGAAACCAGTCTTGCTCGCATCGCGAAACCTCCAGCAATGTGACCCACTTAGCTTTCGTGCCACACTCACAAGCAAGAATAACCAAAGGTTCTTTTATAAGATGAAAGATGTACCTAGGCGTTAGAAAACTGACCATAGGCAAAGTAGACAGATGTGAAATCAATGCACAGGCATGCATGCAAATAAAAACTCACACCACCGGTGATGGCAGTGTGAGCTTTGTGGGGGTCAAGAAACCTTCTAAGCCGTTTGCGCGTGCGCGATTAATTCAGAGCCCATGCTGCATGTTTTCTCACTGCCGGCACTTTCTGCACTTCGGAGTTGTCCGATTTTGGAAATTCGAATCAAAGTATCCATCAAACACGGATCATTGATTCCATACATCTCTTGCTGTGCCTTCAACAAATTTTCGCACAACTTGTAAGCTTTGTCGTAGTCATTTTCCATGCAATAGAAATCGATGAGTCGATAGAAGGCACGCATCAACTCGCTATTGGTAGCCGCTGAAGTTTGCGTATCGCGTATTGCTTTCAGCAGAGTCTTAACGACGCGGGCCGCTTTTCCGTGACGGTTGTTCCAGCTGGCATCAACGACCGCGTCGATGAGCGGATCCCATATGATTTTTGCCGAATTTCTCATGCTCGCAATTTGTCCACGCGAATCTGGCGGCAGCTCCCACCTCACTCAGGAAGGACGGCTGTCGTCGCCATTGAACAAACTATAGTACAGATATGCAAAATTGCAATCTAGGGATTAGATAGTATTCCGCTAGGGATTCCCACAGTGTGACGCCTGATGGTGAGCCTGTTTACCCACGTCACGTTTTTACGACACAGGATCCCGCAACATAGTTATGCAAAGTTTATTTCAGGTCAGCCTGTGACACGTAAACCATTGCGGCACAAGGCATTACCGCGTTATCTTTACAAGCCGGAATTCGTTTCCGCTTTCTCCACCGCAATCGCGCTGACACAAATTTCCACTCGGCGATTCTTTTGCCGCCCCTGAGGATAGTCCGTCCCATCAGTATAGGTATTTCGAGCCACCGGACATGTTTCTCCAAAGCCTTTGGCGGAAACATCTCCAGCTTGAACAAAGGCATGCTCTACAAGCCAGCTTTTCACAGTCGCCGCGCGCTTTTCGCTAAGATCTTGGTTATAGGCATCATCGCCAATGGAATCTGTATGTCCATCGACTTCGACCTGGTGCCCAG
>JAFEAT010000038.1:2136-3422 GCA_018266255.1 Cyanobacteria bacterium SZAS-4
ATCGGCTGCTTATCCTGGAAATTGGTAATCCTATCGGGCATCAGTGGCGCGCCTGAGTAATCAGTAAGCCAACCTGTATGAACAACCCCTTTTAGATCTGTCCAATCATTCTTAATCTGAGGATAGAATCGCCCATCACTTCCTTTTTCATAACGGTGCCCATTGACGTTGACGATTTCTCCAGCGCTAACGCCAAGGCTAGACGAAAGCAAGGACAACACTGCTAAAAGTATTCCGGACGCCGCGATTTTGCTCAATGGCATGGCTGTTCCTCGTATGCGAATAAAGGCATTACCGGCAAGTCTCACATATTAGGAGGACTCTCAGAATGTGGCCTAATTCGCCGACTGAACTTCGATGACCGCAATTTCAGGCGGCGCCATAAATCTGATTGGCAAGCCAATCATCCCAATTCCGCGAGAAACATAAGTGGACGTTCGATTTACCTTGTACAAGCCGGCTTCATACTGTTTTCCCTTTAAGGAATTAGTAACGACTGCACCATAGAAAGGAAGTCGAACCTGACCTCCATGAGTGTGTCCACAGCAAAACAGATCTACATTGTTAGCAACGGCAGCATCAACTCCAGCCGGGTAGTGATACAAGAAAATCGAGAAGGCCTCGTGTGGGACTTTCGCAAGGGCTTTATTTATCGCGTATTCGTTATCAACAGCAATCCCAGTTAAGAATACTTTTGTTCCTCGTACGTCGAGATTCTCAATGTTTCCATTTAGCAAGTGAACCCCTGTCTGCCCATAGATATCCCAATCACGTCCGCCGCGAGAATCATGGTTTCCGTAAACTGCATAAGTAGGCGCAATCTCTGATGTTTCGGCAATGAATTTGCGAAACAGTTTTAGGCCGTCCCTGTTGTTTGCACTATCGCCTGTAAAAACTATCAGGTCAGGGTGAAGCTTTGCGATCTCACTGGGCAAACGACTTTCTAATCGTTCAATACCATCTGAATGTAAATCAGATAAATGAACAATTCGAAGTTCTTTTCCATGAACCAGCTTGGAAGACTGAATTTGAATCTTCGAAACTTCAAGGGTGTAAGGTTCGTAGAGACCATATGCAAAGCAAAACAACCCGACCAGCCCGAAGAAAAAACAGAAAAGCTCAGATACTTTGAAACGATAGTTGCGGAAGCCAGCTTTGTATGCCGCAAAGGAAGCCCGCAGGCATATTGCAAAGACGAGCCCCATCGAGCCAACAACCAGAATGAAAATCAAGTCTTCCATGAGGCAGCCACACCAAAGCGTTTTTATGTCATCATACTGCGAACC
>JAFEAT010000038.1:3489-4641 GCA_018266255.1 Cyanobacteria bacterium SZAS-4
AATGAATCGAGCTCTTCTTATCTCGCTCCTCGTTGTTATGTCAACTTGCTTGACTCCTGCGCTCGCAACTCCTGAAACTTCAAAGGCTCCTCCGGCTCTACCGCGCAAAGTGCTTTGGGCTTGGAAGCGTGCGGAGGATCTATCAGGAATAAATCCGCATGAATTCGGAGTTGCTTATCTTGCTTGCCACATTTTGCTGTCGGAAGACAAGGTCGAATGGCAGTCACGAAATCAACCATTGAAAGTGCCGCCCAATACAGTTGTCGTCCCAACAGTCCGAATAGATGTCGACCATCGAAAGAAGACTGCATTATCCGCAAAACAAGTGATGGAGACAACACGCTTAATATTGAAGGCTGCAAGGGCGCCGCACGCGGCGCAAGTCCAAATCGACTTCGACGCGCTGGAAACCGAACGTGATTTTTATCGCGCGCTCTTGAAAAACCTGCGGCAAAATCTGCCTGAGAAGATGCCGATTTCAATAACAGCGCTGGCTTCCTGGTGCCTCTTTGACAACTGGATAAAAGACCTGCCGATTGATGAATCCGTCCCCATGATGTTTAGCCTGGGGCGCGAGCGAGACAAGGTGTTGCTGTACTTTCGCTCGCACCGTGACTTCCTGGACGAACGGGCCAAACGATCTCTTGGCTTGTCACTCGAAGATACCGGAGTTAACGAACTAATGATCCCTATAACCGAGAAGCGTAAAATTCCAGTGCGAATCTACGTTTTCACCAAAACAGCGTGGACTGATAAAAAGCTTCAGGCTGTAAATACGATGCTGGAAAATCTATGAAAAAACCGTTTGCTCTTGCGCTTTCACTGGCTTTCGTTTGCAATTTCAACGCGCTTCCGGGAAAAACATGCTCTTTCGGCGGTGGACCGTACTTCACTTATACAATCCACCCGGACTTTCCGATGTCGAAGTTCTCAGCAGGACAGCTTGGGATTTTGCAAAACGGTTATGCGCGCTCGTACCTGATGGTGGCCTGGCGCTATCTGTCAAACAAACCGCTCTCAGCACAGGAGCAAGATGCTTTTAACAAGTTGTGGGAATCACGGCTGGCAATCAATGACTTTTCGTGTGCCGCTGTCACGGACAGTTGGATCAAACTACGCGCCACCGTGCCTGGTGTCAGCAAATTAGAATCA
>JAFEAT010000039.1:0-4234 GCA_018266255.1 Cyanobacteria bacterium SZAS-4
GAGAATGCAAAACAAATAGAACAGGTTTCAGTAGCGAAAGGGTTTTTAGACAAGGAAGATAATTTCAAAAAGATTGATTCAGACGGCGACAATTTCCTTACTAAAGACGAACTTACCAAAGCCCTAGAAAGAAAAGACCTCTCTGCTGAAGAGCGCGTCAGCCTGCAGTTTCTCATCGATCACTACAGTGACATCGAAGATGCGCACAACGATGAGTGGGGCCCTGAAAACGACGGCATCACCAGAGACGATCTAGATTATTACGGTGATAAAACCGTCTCTGAAGTCTTCAATGTACTCAGCCGAGTGAATGAAGCTCAAACGACCGGCACCAGAGATCTGTACGCCAACAAAGAAAATCCGCTATCTAGCATTACTCCTGATGCAGTCAAGCAAGGCATGATTGGTGATTGCTATTTCGAGTCAGCAGTTGCATCCCTGGCTGCAACCGATCCGGAAACCATTCAGCGCATGATCAAGGACAATGGCGACGGCACCTACACCGTCACGTTTCCGGGCGCGCCTGATGAACCAATCACAATAAAGGCGCCGACCGAAGCTGAAATGGGACTCTACAATCAAGGCGGGAAGAACGGAGCCTGGGCAAACGTTCTCGAGAAAGCCTATGGAGCATACTGTCAGAAACATTTCTGGCGCCGCGGACCGTTCAACCTCGGCGGCGGTGACACACCAGCTGAAGGCGCCGACGGAGGAGAATTCTTCCACGGACGCGCGATGGACCTGCTGACCGGACGCAGCTCCGATAGCGACACCATATTTTTGACTTCCGACAAGACAATTGCCGATAAGCTCAATGCGGCACTCAACGGAGAGCACAAATATCCTGTCATCGCCGGCATCAACAACTCCCTCATCGACGATACAACCGATGAAGGTTTTTACGTTGCACATATGTACAGCGTCATCGGCTTCGACCCCAACGGTCCGGACGGTGGCACCGTCACGATTAGAAACCCCTGGGGTGACGGCGACAACAGCGTTCGCGGCACCTCGAAGATCAGCTTGAAGCAATTCAGAAAGAACTTCTCTGAAGTCGTTTATACCAAATAGATAAGAAGGGCAGAATTCAAAGGACGGAACAAAAAGCATGTCTGACAAAACTGATATCACCCCTAAGCCAGTTAGAATGCAGGATCTCATGCCTCCTGATGTGGATGCTTCCGCCGTCCTCAGCGAGCATATGCATAATTTTGTCTACGGCAATTCGCCCCATCTGGATTCCTTCACGACGTTGCCGGACCAAAACATCGCCATGGTGAAAAACTCTGCAACGCTGGCCGACATCGAGCGCAAGAGCGGCAACGTCCGCGATGACTTGCAAAACCATGCCGTGTTAAGTGCGGAAAGAGAACAAAGAACAGTGGTGGGCATGGCTGATCGGCTTGATTTGAACGCAATCTCCTCTGCAATCTCAGGCGCGACTCGAGGAGGCAGCGCTGGTTTGGTCAACGCACTTAAGTTTGCCGGCGCGACCCCGCTAGTCGAACGCGTTCGGCTGGGCGCGATTCAATTGAGACAAAACCATGAGTCGGATGCTGAACACACGTTTGAAGATGCCTCGAAAGTTGATATCGCGCGCGAGTCTCGCACGCTGCCTGAAGTGATGGCTCTGAAATGCGCCGCCCAGAGCATGTATGAAGAGCTTAAGTTGAAACGCACTCTGCCCGAATCTTTCGACGCCAATCTTGCATTGATAGATAAAGGTGTGAAAGATGGATCTATTTCTAAAGAAGAACTGATTAGCTCCCAGAAGAGTCCACCTGGTGATCGAATGACTAAGACCTTGATCGAGTATTTGCTGAAAAACTTCGATCAAATAAAAAACAGCAACGAAGGCATCGACCACACAGCCGTAGTGAACTACCAGCAGAAAATCATGCCCAGAGGGTTTGCCCGCTAGGGTTTTGGAACTTTTGGAACAGCTGAAATCGCCTTCAAAAAATGGGGGCGGTTTTCGTTTAATAAAGCCCAAAACTTAATACTGGAAAGTGTTTCCGGTTTTCAAGATTTTTTAAAACTTGCGGCCGTACATTGTTCGTGTTCCCTCCTCCGGGACCCCCCAAAGAGACCTTTCGGTCAGACCCCCTGTAGTTACTAACAACGACTGAGCTTACGAAACGACTGAGGCATTCAGTCGTCAGCCGTAACCTGCGTTACTAACCAAATCGAGGATTATTCCAATGGTTGCAAATCGCGCTGAACAAGTGGAAGCCGCTCAAGTAGTTAAGCCGGAAGCCGCTACCCTCTCCAACCAGCAAATCTCTCAACAGGACAACGTCAAGCTTCAAGAGATGCGGGCAAGCAACGCACAAAATCTGAAAGACGCAGGCATTCTTCCAGACATCGAACTCGTTCAAAAGAACTTCGACAAAATCGATGCGTCGCATGATGGTTATGTAACCAAAAAGGAAATCGACGAATACGTCAAGAATCACAAAGAGCTGACCAAAGAAGAAGCTGCTGCACTCACACGCGTTGGTGAGCAAGTCGACAAATTGCAAAAACTGAACAACGATGAGTGGGGGCGCGAAAACAGCGGCGTATCTCAAAAAGATTTGCAAGTTGCAAACGAAAATAGCAAAGCCATGGAATATGCTCAGAAGCATTTCGACAGATTGGATGGCGACGGCAACGGTCATATCACCAAAGATGAAATCGATGCCTATGTCAAAGCCAATGGCGACAAACTCAGCCCGGAAGACAGAGCTGCTCTGGAAACTTTGAAGAAGAATTACAGCAAGATCGAAGATTACAGCAATGACGAATGGGGCTTCGAAAATGACGGCATCACTCGCCACGACCTCATCGAAGGACGAAAGAAAGAAGGCACCGAAAATCTCAACACAGGCGCCAAGGACAACTCCCCTGTTTCCGCCTACGGCGACTTGAGACCAGCTCTGGATTACGCACAAAAGAATTTTGACAAACTAGATGCCGACAAGAATGGCTACATCTCTGAAAAAGACATCGACAAATACATTGAAGACAACAAAGGCAAGCTGAGTATCGAAGAGCTTCAAAATCTCCGCGCTTTGAAACAAAGCATCAGCAAAATTGAAGACGTAAACAATGATGAGTGGGGACCGGAAACCAAAGGAATGTCCAAAAAGGACATCGCCGGCGCGAAAGAAGAGATCGACACCCTCGTTTATGCACAAAAGAATTTTGACAAATTGGACGGTGATGGCGATGGTCATGTAACCGCCAAAGAAATCGAAGGTTACATCAGAGCCAGAGGTAACGACCTGACACCAGACGAATTGCAAAAATTGGAAGCTCTGAAGAAGCAGGTCAGCGATCTAGAAAGCAAGCACAATGATGAGTGGGGCATTGAAAACGACGGTTTCACGCGTCATGACCTCGTAGATGCACTTAAGGATCTCGGCTCAGCTGATGCTAGAGACAGAAGTGGTGACACCAAGCCAGCCGATCAAAATCCCGGCGATCAAAAGCCTGGCGATCAAAAGCCTGGCGATCAAAAGCCTGGCGATCAAAAGCCTGGCGATCAAAAACCCGGTGATGAAAAGCCCGGCGCTGAAAAACCTGAAGCAGAAAAACCAAAAGATCATGAATACACAGTGAAGCCCGGCGATTCTTTTTGGAAGATTGCCAAAGAAAACTTGAAGGCGCAAACCGGTCATGAGCCGACCAATGCAGAAGTAGTCAAAGCAATGAACGATCTGGCGAAAGCAAATCACAAGAAATTGACCGATGTTATTCATCCCGGAGACAAATTAACGGTGCCTGGTCCAGATATGAGTGGCGTACAGAATGGCGCCGAACAAGGAGAATCCGAGCAAAGAGGTGGCGAACAAAGACGCCCCGAGCAAAGAGGTAGGGAGCAAAGACCCGAGAAGAACACCGATCCGCAAGAAGAAAATGAAAACGAGCCGGAAGAAGAGCAAGGACCCGAACAATCATCTCCTGCTCACCAATCTGCAGCCCAAGTCTTGCGCGAGCGCTTCAGCCAAATCGACAAAGATGGCAACAACCACATCAGCAAAAAGGAAATCGAAACCTACGTAGCCCAGCATCAAGATGAGCTTTCCGCTGATGAAACCAGAGCACTCGATATGTTGGCTCACAATGTCGACAAAGTTGAAAAGCTCGTCAACGATCAAAAAGGTTTTGAACGCGGAATTTCCCGTCAAGATTTGGACAAGTTGGATGAACTCAGTGCAACCAGCACAGACTTCCTGGCTCAAGGAAGATT
>JAFEAT010000039.1:4333-4955 GCA_018266255.1 Cyanobacteria bacterium SZAS-4
AAGGGCAATAACGACGAGCGTGGTTTTGAGAACAACGGAATCTCGCAAGCCGACCTGAGATATTACGCTCAGTTTGCATAAGCGAAAACGCTGTGAGAACTTCATACCGTAGGGCGCCGCATGTGGCGCCCAGCATCGGGAGGCGCATGCGTCTCCTGTATGTTTTTTGGAAGTCGTATTCAAGGGCGTAAGATAGGCACTCGCATTCTTACTCGGGTTGTCAGTGTTCCGCAGGAACCAAGGAGTTCAAATGTCAGGCGTTTACAAAATGGTAGAAATCGTAGGCACTTCGCCCGTCAGCTTTGCTGAAGCGACGAAAGAAGCGGTCAAGCGCGCCGCCAAAACCATCCGCCACATGGGTTGGTTTGAAGTGATTGAAGAGCGCGGCGCAATCAAAGATGGCGCTGTTGCAGAGTTTCAAGTCAAATTGAAAGTCGGCTTTAAGCTCGATGAATAGGTCTCAAATGACCTTCTTGCTCAACTGAGCTGGATTTTTGACTTAGGAAATTTTGAACGAATCGCTGGCTTCCCGGCGATTCGTTTTGTTTCTGGCTCGAGGGGATGTTCAAAAAAAGGGTTAGCTAAGGTTAGCTAACCCCCTTTTTTGTAAGTACTTCCCCGG
>JAFEAT010000039.1:5018-5859 GCA_018266255.1 Cyanobacteria bacterium SZAS-4
TCATCCAGAGCTGCAGTTGTTATGTGCACATTGGGAAACTGCTCGTGGACTCGCTTTACACCCTCCGGTGCGGCGACAATGGACACCAGGTGAATGGTGGAAACCTTCAATTTGTCGAAGAGATTGATCGCTGCGCAGGCAGAACCGCCGGTTGCCAGCATCGGATCGAGAACGAAAACGCGGCTCTCGTTGGGCAGCGCTTCAGGCAGTTTTGCGTAGTAGGAGATGGCTTTCAGCGTTTCTTCATCGCGGCGCAGCCCGATATGGTAGATGCGAGCATTTGAATAAATCTCTTGTGCCGCTTCCGCCAGAATGAGACCGGCTCTCAGCACCGGAGCGAAGACCACATAATCGCTCAGGGCAACACCTTTTGCTGGTCCAATGGGCGTTTCGACGCCTACTTCCCGCACGCCAATATCCCTCATTGCTTCGTAAACCAAGAACTGGCTTAGCTGCCGCGCCTTTTCGCGAAATTCGCCGGACGGGGTCTGGTAGTCCCTGAGCCTGGTCAGCAGGTTTTTCGTGAGAGGGTGATCTACGACCGTGAGTTTCTTTGTATTTGTGCTGGTGGAAGCCATTGCGAGCTACTCCCTGAGATTATCCTGTGAGAATGGGGCGCTAGCCCTCTATCTGACCGGGCGTGCGCCCTGTCTGTTTTAAATCGCCCGGGACTTGAGTGCGTTGTCCGCCTCTTGTCGAGCCCAGCGATCAGCCTCAAGTATATCGTCCAAAGTCGGCTTTGACGTCGGCTTGTGCTTCTCTAATACCTGCTCGATCAGCCGAGGAATGTCGCGGAAGGCGATTCGCTCGTTAAGAAATGCAGCGACAACAATCTCATTGG
>JAFEAT010000039.1:5962-6365 GCA_018266255.1 Cyanobacteria bacterium SZAS-4
ATCCGGCTCTTCGAAGGTCAATTGGCTGAGAGTGGTCAAATCCAGACGGGGGACGCGCTCGGAATAAACCCTCTCTGGATGGAAGAGCGCGTAGTGAATCGGAAGACGCATGTCCGGCAATCCCATTTGTCCAACAATTGAGCCATCGACAAATTCAACTGCCGAATGAAGAATTGATTGAGGGTGTACGACCACACGAATTTTGTCCGCAGTAATGTCGAACAACCAACGCGCCTCAACTATCTCCAACCCTTTATTCATCAGGGTTGCAGAGTCAATGGTGATCTTCTGCCCCATGTTCCAATTGGGATGTTTGAGCGCATCACCTTTGGTGGCAGAATCAATCTGCTCTTTCGTCCATGTACGAAATGGTCCGCCGGATGCAGTCAGCCAAATCGCCTGA
>JAFEAT010000003.1:0-391367 GCA_018266255.1 Cyanobacteria bacterium SZAS-4
GCGTTTGTAGATATCCAGACCGTAATAAGTCGAATCTTGAGAGACAAGAATTATCTCTTTGACGCCTGATGCGACCAGCATGCGCGCTTCCTTTACGAGCGATTCAATTGAACGCGATCTGAAATCTCCTCGCAACTGTGGAATGATGCAGAACGTGCAGCGATGATCGCAACCTTCGGCAATTTTTAAATAGGCTGAAGCTCCTATGCCAGTCTGCATACGGGGCAAGACATCTTCGTGGTAGTCGTTTGGAATGTCGCTAACTTGCACCACGCGCAGTGACGAATCATTCGCTATGGCTGATATGACGTCAACTATGCTGGCTATGTCACCGGTTCCGACAAGAGCTCGTGCTTCGGGAATCTCTTCCATCAGTTCTTCTTTGAAGTGCTGGGCGAGGCATCCCGCGATAATCAGTTCTTTGCCCTGATCTGCAAGCTCGACTAAAGTTCGCACGGATTCTTGTCTGGCGTCTCCGATGAACGAGCAGGTGTTGACCAGGCACATATCTGCATCATCATTATCGAAGGTGACTTCGAACCCAGCTTGATTTATGAGACCAAGCATGACTTCTGTGTCAGTCTGATTCTTGGGACAGCCAAGTGAGACGACGCCAATCTTTGGGTTTCGCATTGAACAGAACTCCGTTATCGTGCAAACTTTCGTTCGCCGCCTGAAGAAGGATTGCTGGCTTATTCGCCGCTATCTCGGCCTTCAGTATAACGGTAGGGGACGTCAATAGATCTTGAGCCGCCGACAGACTCACCTGGTATCGAGCGAGATGGACTGTCGTCAACGGGACGGAATCTGCGTTTCGGAGCAAGTGTGGGGTCTGTCACAGGGCGCTTAATAATCCGCTTGACTGGCTTTACCGCTGTTCCAATCATGGCTGTTCCAGTGCCAGTACCAGGTTTGATCGTACCGTCTGGCAAGACTGTCGTTCCAGTTGCAGCGACAGGGTTTTTCGCCATAAAAAGCTTCTCGGCGCGCTTGCCCGCGGGTCCGAGTGTGGATGTCTTGCCATCTACGTCGACAGTGATACTAGCCCCGTTGCCCGCCACGATTCTGATGCCTTGTGGGTCTTTGTAGTCTCTGCGGTCGCCAGCTTCGAGGTTGCCGATGTACATAGACTCGCCAGTGCTCACCGCTTTGATGTCGACCCAGACGTGCTGACTGGCTGTCAGTGATAGTTGGGCGTCAGTGCTGACAGGTGGTGTAGCCGTCACTGGAGCGGTCGAAGCTACAGTTGGCCCGGTTTGGGAAGTGGCATCTGGTGCCGCATTGGCAGGGATTTTGTCGAATTTTGACTGCGGCAATGACTTGACCAGTGAGTCAGGACCTGTGTCGTTGCGTTGTTGTAGGTTGTACAAAAAGGTGATCAATCCAAAAATCAGCACAATCCAGCAGACTGGAAAGAACAAGCTTTTCAAAATATTTGGCGGACGGTCTTCGATGCGTGAGCGCTGCACATACGGAGCGCTCACCAGCACTGGCTGCGCAACGCTGGAACGACTGCCCCAGCTCGAGTCACCGTTGCTGGAGCGTTCGGGAGTTGCTTGTTTGCGATATTCATCAGACAAATTCTGTCCATTTAAACCAACGCATTCTGCGTAGCGTTTGATGAAACCTGCCACATAAACCGGCTCTGGCAGGTCATCTGTGACGCCCGTATCAATCGCTTGTAGATGATTGACTGGAATTTTGGTGCGCTCGTAAATCTGAGCAAGAGTCAGACCCTGACCCTCGCGAGCGTTCTTCAGTTTTTGTCCAATCTGCTCAAGTGCCACTTAACAAACCCGATTTGAGTGCCTTTATTTCACGAACCGTCAAATGACGCCATTCTCCTGGCTCCATTTCCCCCAATTGTAACCCACCTATGGCAACTCTGACCAAACGGATAATCGGATAGCCCAGCTTGGCGCACATCCGCCTGATTTGCCGATTTCGGCCCTCTCTGATAGCAATCTCGAAAATTGATTCATCTTCGCTTCGGTTTATTAACGTTGTCTCGGCTGGCAAGGTGAAGCCATCCTCGAGTCTTATTCCTTTTGCCAGCTGTTTCAGGGCTGCATCCGTGATGTTGCCCTCAACCAATGCCTCGTATCGTTTGAACACGTGCTGAGAGGGATGAGCTAAAGACTGTGCCAGGTCTCCATCGTTCGTCAGAATGATCAATCCCTCTGAATCCATGTCTAGCCTTCCCACGGGTTTCAGGTGTGCAAGATTGCGTGGCAATAGTTCGAGAATCGACTCGCGTCCCATCTCATCGCTGCAGGTTGTAACGACGCCCTTCGGTTTGTATATCACCACATAATCGAGTTGTTTCGCCTTCAACACATGACCGTCGACGATGAGCTTGTCTGTGCTCAGGTCAACTGCGAAGTTGAAATCGCTGACAACATTACCATTGACCATGACTTTCCCACCGGCAATCAACTCGTCGGCACGTCGCCGCGAGCAAAAGCCTGTCGCAGCTATAGCTCTGTTGAGCCTGAAGGTCATCGTTGTTCTTTGCTTTGCACCACGAATGGTGCACAATCCGACACGTCGTTTTAGCCCGAAGTCATCGATTCAACATCGTCGACCAGAACCTGAGTGCTTTGACCAGCTAGTTCCTGGATTTTGTTTGAAATCGATTCTTTGGTGCCGGCCAGACCCTCAGATGCCTTTTTAATTACATCTCCACCGCGTTGCTGCACATCGTTGATGGCGGCGCCGCCTTTCTTTTTGATGTCGCCAATTGAGTCACTGGCATTTTTGTACAGGTCTTCTGAACCATCGGCGAGTTGTCGGCGCAAATCTGCACCTGACTTTGGCGCTGAGAGCATTCCAAATAGGAATCCCATGATTCCCCCAACTAACAGTCCTTCAAAAAATCTTCCGCTTGAGTCCGCCATTGTTCTTTACCTCGGTCAATCTGTATGTCTGCTTGTCAGACGAATTCCTTCTTTCTAGCTATGTTCTCGTGATTCGTGTTTGCCTTCCAAATAGGTTTTGACACCCGCAAAAAGTCCATGGGCCCAAACTGAAGACTGTTTGGTTGCTGACCCTGCAACCTTCGTCAAAGTTCCACTTACATCTTCCACCTTGTGGCTCACCGTGCCCATGGTTTGTCCGGCGATTTGTTTCAATTCGCCTACACCAACAACAACTTTCTGTACTTCTTGAAGCGTAGGGCCAATCTCTTCGTCGAGGGTCACCGCTAACTTCTCGTAAGCGGTGAGTGTGCGATTAATTTGTGGTATCAAAGTCATCGCGGCCCAAACCAGAGCGCACACGGAAAAGCCTAAAAACAAAAGCGCTCCGAAAACCAGTCCATTTATGGAACTTAGCGGATCCAAAATCATTCCCCTTTATTCAATGGTCGCTTAAATTAGCGATGCTGGAATGGCAAAACAGAGGAGCTTCCTAGCTCCAACTCTTCTCGCTTCTTCGCAGCAGCAAGTTTGCCGGCAGCAACAGCGCGCTTTAAGCGCATGGTTTGTTCTTCAACCACGAGCTGGCAATAGTTTAACGCTGATGCGTAGAGATCAAGTGAGTCGTCCACAAGTTCGCTTACTCTTTCAGGCATGTCAGTTGCAGTCTGCTTGATAACGCCTCTGACTTCGCTGCCTGGCTTGGGGGCTGTAAGCAGTGCTAGAGCTGCTCCGCCGAGGGCACCAACGACTAGCCCTACGAACCAAGAACCGGTTCCGGAGCCCGTCGCTTCATCATCAAATTGCTTACCCATTCGCTAGTCTCCGATCTAATCCACTTTGTACTTTGAGATTACGTCGCCAATGCTGCATCAGCGGCGCTAACGATCTTTGTCTCCAGTAGTGGAGTATATCACTGACAATATCTGTACAGTTGGCGCGCAAGCTTGATTTGCACATTTATTTAATTGCTCGTGATGAAAGCGTTCGATCAAGGCAATGTCCGTATAACCAATTGGGGTCCGTCTTACCAGGTTTTTCGAGGTAATCGCGGAAACCACCCTACAAAATCAACCGATGTCGGTTGAGTTTTTGGAGTTTTGCGTTTGAACTTTTTTGCTGCTTTTTACGTTTTACGAAATAAAGCCAAAAAAGGAGGAAGAGCTTTGACAAGCATCGGCACTTACGATTTGAAAAAAGAAAACATGCAACGCCGAATTGACGAGATCGACTCTCTTTTTACAGGAGCGTCAGATCACCTTTTGTACTTGTATGGGTTTATACCGGGAGGGTTGAAATGTCACATCTGCAACAGTGTTCATCTGGATCTGCACGAGGGAAACCGCACAGCGACATGTTTACTCTGTGGGAAGGTCAGTTTCTTGACCGCACAAACTTTCTTTCACGGTGTGCGCAGACCACTTGATTGGGTGAGGGCAATTTTCTTGCTTGAGGACGGTGTTTCATTCAGCGCTAACATGTTTTCGGAGCTGACTGGAATGGCTAGTTCATCAGTTAGTGAAATTCTATCGAAATTGTGGATTGTTCTGAGCTCCCATATGGAAGGTTGCTCCGTTGAAAGGTCTAGTAGCTTTCTACCTTCGGTGAGCAAAAGAAGTTTGCAGACACCAACTGCTAAACATCCAATGGCAGAGCAAGATGTTTTTGACGAGATAGAATCCGAAAACATGGCAGAGAGCCTTGATACGTTTATCAGAAGGAAACTTGAAGAAATCTACCAAAATTCCAATTCGACAGAATCATTTTCGGCGGACAGTAACAAAAATGGTGCCTCGTGGTTGGCTGAAAAAAGTGTCTACAATCTACTCTCCGCTGAACCGAAAAGTTTCGAATCTATCGGGTCTGCGAGTGGATTAAGCGTTGGTGACCTCTCGTTGACACTCCTTCACCTGGAGTTGGCTGGGCTAGCCAAGTCTTTACCTGGAAATACTTTTGTACAACTGCGCCCGTTCTGGACTGACATCACAATCTCCGCTCAAAGCCGCGAAAAGAGCAAGAAAAGTCCATTCAAGCCATTTTTCGAGTTTGTTTCTCGAACTTTTCATGGCATCAGCCGCAAATATCTTCAACTGTATCTGGCAGCTTTCTGGTGCCACACAAGTCGTAGACGCTGGGCCGTTGGGACTTTGTTTACCGCCTGCTTGCGAAGTAAACAGCTCACCCGTCGCGACAGACTGGCTTATGTCTCACCACCAGTGGTGGCTTATTACTTGCCTGCCGAGAAGCGCTGCTATTAATCTACTTGTTGGTGATTAGCGAGCGGGAGTTTTTTCCATGGCCGCGAATTTCCCTGCCAGCAAATCGCACAGGTGCTCTGCAATTGCTCTCTTTGGCATGCGAGTTAGGTTTTCTCGTGTTCCATCTTCGCTCAATATCACGACTGCATTGTCGTCGCTGCCAAAACCGATATCAGGAACGGTAATGTCATTGCCAACGATGACGTCCAAATTTTTGCGTTTCAGCTTTTGCGCAGCGTTACTGAGCAATTCTTCTGATTCAGCAGCGAAGCCGATGATCACCTGATGTTTCTTTTTGACTCGACCAAGAAGATCCAAGATGTCTGGATTTTTTGTAAGCTCAAGATTGATGTCTTCTGACACTGTCTTTTTAATCTTATTAGTTGAGACTGACAATGGGCGGAAATCAGCGACAGCCGCCGTCATAACTAGCGCATCGCATGAATCGAATTCACCTTCAACTGCTTCCTGCATCTCGAAGGCTGTTTCCACCAAAATTACAGGATAGGCTCGTTCTACTTCGACAGTCGACACCAGGGTGACGTCAGCACCGCGCGCAAATGCTGCGTCTGCCATGGCGATGCCCATTTTTCCTGAGGAGCGGTTACCGATGAATCGCACAGGATCGATTGGTTCTCTAGTGCCACCCGCGGTGACCATGATGTGTTTACCAGACATCGCTCCGTGTGATACGAGTCGCGATGCTATCGCTGCCACTATCGTCTCCACGGAAGCCATTTTGCCTGACCCCCAGTCGCCGCAAGCAACCTCACCAAACTCAGGTGGTATCACTTCATACCGATATCTGTTTTGCAGTATTTCAAGATTGTGCACGACAGACGGATGCTCAAGCATCGTTGGATTCATTGCCGGCGCAATCATTACTTTCGCTTTAGATGCAAGAATCATTGTGGTTAGAAGTTCATCGCAAATTCCCGTGGCAAGCTTTGCGAGCATATCTGCAGTGGTGGGCGCGATAATAATTAGATCGGCTCGTTTCGCCAGGTCTATGTGTTCGGGACGCCATTCTCCGTTGACGCCATACTGTTCACAGTGGGCCGGATTGCGCGTGATGGTTTGTAAACTGAGTGGAGTTATGAACTCCTTGGCATTTTTCGTCAGGACTGCGTGCACATCAGCGCCGGAACGCCTCAACATGGAGGCCAGGTCACACGCTTTGTAGGCAGCGATCCCTCCGCTTATCCCCAGTAGGATGGTCTTATTCTCCAGGGGATTGAATTTTTCAAAGCTTTCTTCACGCTTCCTAGCCCTTTTCATCGTTGTTGCTCTCCCCTGCTTCGAGTTAGTTATATTATGTGTCTAACCGGGGCTTCTTCGCTAGCCGCTTGAATTCTCATGATCAATTTTTTTGAGAAGCGAACGTATATACGCCTGTCATAATCGTCTAATTTCTAGACTTCCGACCTTCCAGCCCTCGAATATTTGCTTGAGATTGACAACAAAACTTCAGAAGAGATTCAAATGCCCAGTACAGAAAAAGCCCCGCGCGGAAAGTATTACATCACCACTGCCATCGATTACGTCAATGCATCACCGCATATCGGACATGCGTACGAGAAGATAGCGGCGGATGTGCTCGCTCGTTATCATCGTATGCAGGGCGAAGATGTGTTCTTCCTAACCGGTGTAGATGAACATGGGTCGAAGGTGGAGAAGTCAGCTCAGCAGGCTGGAAAATCGCCTAAGGATTTCTGCGACGAGATGTCGTCTAAGTTCATAACCGCCTGGAAAAATCTCGATATTTCGTACGACTCTTTCATTCGCACGACCGAAGATCGGCACGCCCTGGTGGTGCAAGAGGTTTTTCGACGACTGCGCGCTAAAGGCGACATATATAAATCCAGTTATTCTGGACTTTACTGCGATGGTTGCGAAGATTTTGTCCGAGAGCGAGATCTTGTCGATGGCAACTGTGTTTTCCACAAAGTACCTCCCAAGACTGTGGAAGAAGAGAATTATTTTTTCAAACTAACCAAGTACAAACCCTTGATTAAAGAGTGGATTGAAGCCAATCCAGATGCAGTACAGCCAGAAGGCAGACGAAAAGAAGTTCTCAATCAATTAGAAGATCCGGAACTAGGTGATTTCAGTGTATCCAGGTCACGCGCTTCATTAAGCTGGGGTATTCCGGTGCCCGATGATGCTGATCAGGTCATATATGTTTGGATTGATGCTCTATCCAACTACATAACAGGCGTCGGATTCCAAACCGATGAGGCGAAATTCGCTCAGTATTGGCCTGCGAATTTACACTTGATCGGCAAGGACATTACCAAGTTTCACGCCATTTATTGGCCGGCAATGCTGATGGGTGCTGATATTGTGGTACCGAGGCAGATATATGCCCATGGATTTATTACGGTTGAAGGACAAAAACTGAGTAAGTCTATTGGCAATGTAATCGACCCAAACAGCCTCGTGGCGCAATTCGGTGATTATGGTTCCGATGCTTTGCGTTTTTACTTGCTAGCTGCGACACCATTTGATCAAGATGGTGACTACTCCAGAGAACGGCTAATCAGTACAGTTAATGCTGCTTTAGCAAATAATCTCGGCAATTTACTGAATCGCACACTCACTTTGGTCGATAAATACTGTGATGGACGCGTGCCTATTTCCGATCCTGAACACACGTTACGAGAGCAATCAAACACTATTCATGTAGTTATTGCGCAGCACATGGAGCGGTTGGAATTTGCAAAAACAATCGATGCGATTCTCGCATTAGTCGATCAGACCAATAAGTATTTGGCTGATGAAAAGCCATGGGCCCTTTTTAAAGAAGGCAAGGACCTTCAAGGTCGTGACATCCTTTACACGTCCCTTGAAGTAATTCGCCGAGTTGCTATGGAAATTTACCCGTTTACGCCTAAGCTCGCGCAAGCAATTTGGCATCAGCTGGGCTATGAAGATCATGTGGGAACCATCGGTGATTCTAGGAAGCTAGACGGTTTCTTCGACACCATCGAGCCCGGTCAAATCGTTCGAAACGAAGGACCGATCTTCAGAAGAATTGGCGAAGATGACGAGCCAACCGCTGGTTCAAAGCCAGAAGGCAAGAAAAAATAATCGAAAAAATCAACCGATGACGGTTTAGTTTAAATGGAAAAACTCAACCGTCATCGGTTGAATATTGAATAATTACAGGTCTTTAGACTCGGCGGTAAGCTACAACGCTCTGGTAGTCCCGCGATGCGAAGTTTTGCAGGGGAGCGACCACAACACGTCCTTGAGCGCTGCTATTGTTAACGACCTTGCCATCGCCGACATAAATGGCGGCGTGTCCATGTCGATTACCGCCTCTGTGAGCGATGATGGTGTCACCGGGTTGGGCATACTGCACTGGAATCGCTTCGTATCCATTCCGGCGCAGAGAATTCTCAAGACCGTTCACGCTTGTGTCGCGGATATTGACTCCATGTGCCTGTCTTAGCGCTGCGCTAACGATCGTAGCGCATCCTAAATCATCTGAGACGTTTCGGTTGAACTCTCGTGGGGAGTGTCCGAGCATCGACTGCAGCGTCGCTCTCATGCGCATCCAGTCATTGCCGCCATAGTTTGAGTTGCCGTAATAATCGTTTCCATAGTTTCGACCGGAGTTGTAGCGGTCCTCGTACTGATCCGCATAGCGTCCGTTTGGATAGCGATATTGCTGATACTGATTTTGGCTGTATCGATTTTGATAACCCCACTGATCGTCGTCATATGGCTGACCATAGTCGTAACGGTTGTAGCGATTTCCTTGATAGCGACCGTCGGAGTAGTTTGAATAGTAGTCGTTCGACGGAGCGATTATGTAGCCGTCGTTCCAATTCTGCGGAGAGTTGTATCGGTCATTGCGATTGTTGTAGCCCCGGTCATAATCGTAGCCGCTTATATAGCTATTGTTGTAACCGTTGTCGTATTGGTAGTTCAGGTCAAATCGGTTGTTGCTTGGTCCGTAATATTGATCGCCGCCGTTGATTACGTATCTGTCGTCATAACTACGATAGGCAGAGTTGTTGTAACCCGGCTGATAGCTATCGTTGTAAGTGTTTTGATAGCGCTGCTCATTTCTCATTTGTTCGTAGTAAAAACGAATCGCTTCACGTGACGTACTCGTCTCCGCAGTCACGACTTGCGGACCTACGATCTGACCGTAGGCGTTCCTGTAGGCGTTGTCGTAGGGCTGATTGTATGAGTTGTCGTAGCTCTGTCCGTATGCGTTTCTGTAACCGTTGTTCCGGTTGCCTTGATAACCGCGATAGTCTTGACCGTAGTTACTGTAGTCATAGCCATTGTTGTAGTTCTGCGAGTAGTTGCCACCGCCGTAGTAGTCGCCGCCATAATAGCGGTCATTCTGATAGCCGTAGCCTCCGTATCCCTGGCGTCCGCCAGTGCCAATACTGATGCGAGCTCCACCTACGTCGAACGAAAGTCCGGCCGACAGTCTTTGCTGTCCAAAATTATGGCTGGTCCGCTGGTACTGTTCTTCAGCGTGAACTCTATCCCAAGATAAGCTTGGTTGCTGCTGCTGATCGGCGAAATGCCGAGAATCGTCGCATTCACGTGTCATGGATATGGCCGCTGATAGGGATCTTCAGAATAGGCCTGACCTGACACGAGCGCAATACGGTTTCTCCCATAGCAAACGGCAGATTAAGCCTATCCATAACGTGGAAAATTGCCAGAGAGCTTGACCTTCCGGATATTTTTCCATGCCTCAGAGGGAGCACATAATCTGCTATCGGTCGATGCCTAACTGGATCGTTCCTGCGATAGCTGGCGCCTGCGGCGGTCTCAGTTTGGCGGTCATATTCAGCGCGTCGTCGCTTGCTGTCATGCTCATTCCGGGAGTCGCCCCTGGCGTTTCGTACATCTTTCTGGAAACCTGCCTTCGGTCTGTTGTAGTTGTGCTGCTCGTCTTCGTTGCATATTTGTCCAACGAAATTGCCAGGCACGATCAGGTCTTGCTTTCAGAAGAGGGACTCTATTTCCCCTTAGTTTTGGGACCGGACCTTTTGTTCAGACGGCGCCGCAACTGGGATGACATAGGCAATATTTTGATCGGTGCGATGCTTCTGGAGGACAAAAGAGGTACGTACGAATATGAGCTCGAGCAGGCTAAAGACAAGAAAAAGCTCTTTATCTATTTCAAATCCGGAGGTCACGTCAGTCTGGATCTGGCTCGAATGCCCAAAGAAAGCGTTGAGCGCATTTTTCAAGCAATCGAAAGTTGGTGTATCGCCTGTGCACGGTCGCCTCAGCTCACCACCAAAAAGGACAAAACAAAAACAACAACAGCATCTCCTGCCAAGCTCGACAAATTGACTTACACACAAATGTGGGAAGACGAGCTGCATTCACACTTCTCCGCCACAAACTTTGTCCCACTGGAGAAGGGATGCGTCATGCAAGATGGAAAATTTTCGATCTTGATGCAACTTTCATCCGGAGGCTTATCGGCAGTTTATCTTGCCGAACTCGGTGATAAGGATTTGGTGATTATAAAAGAAGCAGCGCTCCCAGCAGATCTCAAAGAGGCTTCTCGCCTGAAAGCAAAAGCAATGTTTGCTCGCGAAGCAGAAATTCTTCGTGCACTCGATCATCCGTTCATCGCAAAAGTTTTGGACAATTTTGTCGAGCGCGGACGCGATTATCTAGTTTTGGAGTTTATTCCAGGAGAGAGTCTCAGGCAAGTTGTTCGGAAGTCTGGAGCTCTGTCAGAACAGACAGTCTTGAAATATGCTCAAAAAATCGCACACATATTAGATTACCTGCACGACCTGAAACCGCCGATAGTCCACAGAGACCTGACACCAGACAATTTAGTCGTACGACAAGATGGAGAAATCGTCCTCATAGATTTTGGTGCCGCCAATTCACTCTTAGGAGCCGCCACCGGAACAATTGTTGGTAAACAGTCCTACATAGCTCCAGAACAATTTCGTGGAAAAGCGACAACTCAAAGTGATATTTACGCACTTGGTGCCACACTGTATTTCTTGCTGACTGGACAAGATCCTGATGCCCTGAGTGAATCGCATCCCCGGTCGAAACGCGTTGAGATCTCAGATTCGCTGGATGAGTTGATCGGTCGATGCACCGCAATTGATACCAGCCAACGAATCGAAACTGCTGATAAATTGATTGATTTGATTGACGCTTTGCTGCCTTCGACAGTTCTGAAAGTGACTCCATCAAGAGAAGGACAATGATGGACGCGCCGCTGAAAGCAATGCTCTCCAATAGGTATTTTTTCTCCAAAGGAGTGAAAGCCAACGACGACTACGAGCAGTTTTGGATACGCTATAAACCGAATCGGGTGATGCGCAAACACTTGAGGAAGTATACGAAGAATCCATCTGCACTTTACTCGGCCGCATTTTTGATAGCTGTTGCTGCTTACATAACATTTGGCTCAATCTCGATTTTCGCGATGGCACTTGCCTGCGCTATCGGAGTTCTGATTTTTAGCTGTTTTACCCTGCTGGCACCAACTCACATCTGTTTATCTGAAGAGGGATTGCAGATGCATTGGTTGCGAAGTTTCTGCAATGTGGCAGGACCAATGGTCGGCTGGGACAGGTTGTCACACGTTGCTATCGCTCAGATTAAGAACAGCTTCGGAACTAGTGATAACGCACTCGAGTTCAACGTTCTAGCCAATGGAATTCCATTGAAACGGCGCTTCATTTACTCTCTGCTGGCACCAGATATGACATCGGGGTGGTGGAAAGGTGACCGCTGCGCAATCAGAGTAAAACTAGACGGTGTCGCCTCAAGCGACGACCGTAAGCGTCTGCAGATGGCGTTAAAGAAGTTTTTGCCCTCGTACAGAATTGATGCCACAGTCACCGACGAACTCAATTTAGCGATTAGAGTTGAGAGTTACACTGATTTGTGGTTGGACGCTCTTTCATCTTCGAAGAGGATTCGGCAAGAGATGTTGGAGCCCGGCGCACATATATTGGCCGGTAAGTATGAAGTCGTCAAACATATTGGAGGCGGCGGACAAGCAGTAGTCTACGAAGCGAAGGAAAAGGTATCGGCCGGAAATGGCGTGATTAGTGAGACGCCAGTGGTGCTGAAAGAGTTTGTTCTGCCAGCTCAGGCCGGTGTCAACGCAAGAAAACGTGTGCTGGGTAATATACAGCGTGAAGCGAAAATTTTGAAGCGGCTCGATTGCCCAAACATTGTGCGCTTTATAGACTTTTTTGTTGATGATCAGCGCGCTTACCTGGTACTCGAACACATCAATGGTGTCACGCTGCAAAAGTACATTGAGGATGGTGGCAGCCTCACTGAAAAGGAAACGATCGCTCTGGCATTGAAGATGTGCGAGATTCTAAAGAATCTACACAGCAATGTTCCACCGGTAATTCATCGAGACTTTACTCCGGATAATTTGATGATCGACACAGAGAAAAATATCAAGTTGATCGATTTCAACGTAGCTGAACATCTCGAAGCTTCTGATACCAACTCGGTGGTTGGTAAGCATGCTTACATTCCACCTGAGCAGTTTCGTGGTAAAGCTTCCGAGCAAAGCGATATCTATGCTATGGGAGCAACGATGTATTTCTTGCTGACCAATCATGAGCCCGAAGCTATTAGTGTTTCATCTCCGCAAAAGCTGAATTCGCTCATTAGTGATGAACTCAACGCAATAGTGGTGAAAGCGACTGCTCAAGAGCCGGCAGAACGTTTCAATTCGTGGCTATCGATAAAAGAGTCGCTTGAGAAAATTGCGAACGAGCGCTATGGTGACTGATTGGCAGCCAAGATATGATCTGTAACGTAAACAACAAATCGCACTGATGTCTATGAGCTTGGCGCTACAATGTCTGTCCTGTCTGTACTTAGTAGTTGATAACTCGTGAGAGTTCTAATGCCAAAAGATATTTCAGTCACTTTTCCCGAGAAGCAATCCTTGGGTAGTCTCTACGTTGCAGAACAAGCCTTCCCGCATCTGCGGAAGTGGGTAGGTGAGGCTCGCGGCAAGGTAGTTGTGCAACTTGTCGATGAACGTATGCTGGGTGTCGCTCTAGGTTCTGTGGGATGGGAGGGACTCTCCAACACTGATGAGAAAGAACTGGCGTTACTGGAGTCGCTGGACGTCTCAACGTGTCAGTTTTCCGAGCGATCGTTTGCGAACTCCACCGAGTTGAAGAATTTGTCCGAAATCAGGTTGGACTACCTCAAAATAGGTGATGCAGAACTTCGCTTGCTTCGTCGATTTGCTGGTCTGAAGACGATCTGGTTGACTGGAACGGAAATTACCGACAACGGTGTTCGTGAGTTTAAAGAGTTTCCGCAGATCACGAACTTGGTGCTAAAGAGCACCGGTGTAACCGACCAGGGTATCGGAAATATGGGCGAAATCGCCAGTTTGCACGGCTTGAATCTGCCCACACAGATCACTGATCGTGGGTTGGATTATTTGAAGTGCTTTCCCTCTTTGAAGCGGCTTGATTTGTCGTTTACCAAAATTACAAACGAAGGATTGAAGCGGATTGCCGACCTGCCAGTGCTAACCGAACTATATCTCAATGACACCACCCTTGGTGATGATGGACTGGTACACTTGCAAAATTTAAAGAATCTGAGGTCAATATTTTTGAGCGGAACCCGCATTTCGGACGCCGGACTAAATCATCTGGAATCGTGCACTCATCTAGAACATCTTGAATTGAGAGACACAAGAGCGACTGAAATTGGCGTGGCGCGCCTTCGTTCTAGATTAACGAATTGTGCGATATTTGGACCCTAACGGCTGGCTGTAATCCAGTTCCTGGCTGTAATTCAGTGCCTGGCTGTAATCCAGTTAGCAGAGTTACTGTCAGCGCTAATTTTTGAGCATCTTAGCCGTAATTGCGTCGCCCGCTTCAATGTCTTGAATCGTCGTTTTGCCAACTACAGTACTCACATCGCTCAGTGCACCTTGTTTCGCCACAGTCGGCGATTTCTCGAGTTTTACTGATGCGGGTTCGATCTTCTCGCCGCGAGCGATATGGATCTTTGATACCACAAATGGTGCAAGACTCTTTGCAGAGCCAGCAGAATCCTTGCTGGCAAAGGGCTCCTTGGCGGTAGCAGTAGTTTCGACGGCAGCAGGAGCAGGAGCAGGAGCAGAAGCAGGAGCAGGAGCAGGAGCAGAAGCAGAAGCAGAAGCAGAAGCAGAAGCATTTATCGCTGCTTCTTCCTTAGCTGCTTGCGCAGCCTTTTCTTTTAGCTCTGCCTGTTGCTTTTGAATAGCCTCGGATTCTTTGAGTTTCCTCGGGGCGGTCAATAAAACTCCGCCAACCAGAATTGTGAGTCCGACTACGTTGCCGACAAAAAATGCCGAAACTTTTTCTACCATCCGAGAACCCAACTACTTTGAGCTAGACACGCATAGACCACACAGACACAGCCTAGCACGGCAGACTTTTGGCTGCCAACTGAAGTGTAAGTGTGGTCTTGAAACCGACTTCCTTGAACCAGACAACGGGTCTGTTCTGTCCCAAGCTAGATTGATTCGAGCTTAGTTATTCGCCAGCCGTGTCTTTTTTCTTCATCCAGTCAGTGAATCTGACCCACCATGGACGGTTCGCCTTATCAACTTCGCCACGCATTTTTGTCAACTTCATGCGTTCGATTTCTAGCTTCACCTTTGCAAATTCTGCTTTGAATTCGTCAGCTGTAAAGGCAATTGCCATTGCGCGTTCTGATTGGGCTTTCAGGTCCGGAAGCAGTCTGATTTCGTTTTGCATTGAGGCCAGTCTAGCACGATCGTCAACTCGATCTGTGAGCAATCGAATAATCGTTCCTTGTGCTTCGACAAGCAGTGTTCTCAATTCAGCGATTTCCGCTGCTTGATCTGCTGACGAGACAACGTCTCGCACTTCGATCTTTGGTGGAGCGAAGGACAGCTCATTGCCTCCATCTGAGTCGTCGCTGTTTTTTACAAGCTCGACGAACCCTTCCATAATTTGAATTAGTTCGGATCTTGAGACGCGTGGCTTCCCGCCTTCCGGTCTAGATGGGACCGGCGCCGGTAAGTCGTGTGTTTCATCCGTCTGACTGCTTTCTGCGTCAGACGGTTGCTCGTCTCTTACAGATACGACTGGTTCGATTTTTACTTCTTGCTGTTGCTCGCCCTCACTTACAACAGTTTCGCGATCCTCGGCAAAGAGGTGCGTTAACGCTTCCTGCATAGCAGATTCTGATATTTCCGCTGCGGTCATTTGCACTCCTAGTCCATTCCCCAAACCTCATTATCTCGACTCCAACAGTGATTGTCTAGCATTGTTTTGGTGCTATATGTGGTGCATATTGATAGGCATGCCAGGTCGAGTACGACCATATTAATCCAATGGCTGAGTTTTGGGATATGGTGAAATTCCCAAGGTTTGACCAAATTGTCAAGGGGTGGTGATTACGAGCTTTTTTTCATCTTCGTTTCATTTTGGCGATGCGGATTTTCGCGCCCGTTTCGACACAGAATTGAAAATTCAGAGTTGGTGCAGTGTCGAAATATCGATTGAAAAATCTTGCACCATATATGGTGCATCCAAATTTACCACTGTCTCCTGCTCAAAAATTTTGTAAATCTCGATCTTGTCAATCAAGCTCATTTCGAGTATTGTGGTTGATATCGAATCACAAGAAAAATAAATGGGTGGAAAGTTAATGAAAAAAGTTTTGAGAAATACGGGTTACAAGCTGCGTCATTGACGAGCGTTCTCGGTATTCACTTGGTTTGATATTCGCGGCAGCCCAGCGGGCTTCCGGGCGATTGCATGCTGTGCTGAGAGTGCTCTCTGACAAATAAGTCAGAGTATTTGAGCATCTTGGCGCGACAAAAGCGATCGCCCGTTTGTGCGTCTGGGTTTTTTACAACTTGGTTTTTGGGGAGTGTTGGGCACTATGGACAACATAGTAGAAGTGCGCGGTTTGAGAAAAGAATTTCGGAAAACTGTAGCGATAGAAAATTTGAATTTTGAAGTCAAACGCGGTGAAATCCTGGGCTTTCTCGGTGCCAATGGTGCTGGTAAGACGACCACTATTTTCATGCTGCTTGGATTGATCACACCCACAAAAGGTACGATCAAAATCTTCGGTAATGAGTTGCAATCACACCGGGTGCCCATTTTGAAGCGTATGAACTTCGCCTCTGCATACCAGCAATTGCCATACAACTTGTTGGTCTGGGAGAACCTCTATGTATTTGCTGAGATTTACGGAGTGCGAAACAGTAAAAGAAAAATTGACGAACTGCTCGAAACCTTTGAACTGTCGCACATGCGGAAGAATCTCACTGGTTCATTGTCATCGGGAGAGCAGACGCGACTGACCCTGTGCAAAGCGTTGCTCAACGATCCAGACTTGCTTCTGCTCGACGAGCCGACCGCAAGCTTGGATCCAGACCAAGCTGACAAGGTACGCAAAATCATAGCTGGGCGACAGCGTGATACTGGAATGACGGTCATCAATACGTCCCACAACATGTTGGATGTTTCTGAATTGTGCGATCGAATCTTGTTTATGCAAAGTGGTCAGGTCGTTGCAAACGGCTCTGCCGCTGATATTTTGAACAAGTTCGAAAGCAAGAACCTCGAGGAAGCGTTCATCACCATGGCGCGAACTCAACTTGTAGAAAAGGTATAGGAAAATGAATTGGAGAATAATTAGAGCTCTGATAGTGAAATACGCGTTCACATGTTCTCGTAACAACTTTCGCGTCATGGACATCTTCTTTTGGCCGGTGATGGATCTTCTTTTGTGGGGATTTGTGACTGTGTACATGCTGAAGGTAAGCAACGCGGTGCCAACGTTCATCACGTTCTTCATCGCCGCAATCATCTTGTGGAACGTTTTGTATCGTGCTCAACAAGTAGTCAGCGTATCGTTTTTGGACGATGTCTGGTCTCGTAATTTGCTCAACATATTCGCAGCTCCAATTAGAGCAACGGAATACGTTGGCGCATCCTACATCATGGGATTAATGCAATCGTTCGTTGTGCTGATTATTTTGGGAACGCTGGCATACTTCGTGCACTCGTTGAACATACTGACGATGGGCATATGGCTCGGACTTCTCTTCGGAAATTTGATCTTAATGGGATGGTCCATTGGGTTGATGACCACAGGCGCTATCTTGCGCTGGGGACCGCCAGCCGAAGCTCTTGCCTGGGCAATACCGGGAATTATCCAGCCCCTGTCGGCAGTGTTCTATCCGATTAGTGTTTTGCCCGGTTGGTTGCAGCCTTTTGCTGTGTGCTTTCCTGCATCTCACGTATTTGAAGGAATGCGCGAAATCCTTTCTGGACATACCGTAGACCCTAATCATCTTCTGTGCGCGTTCCTTCTGAACATCATTTACATGACGTTGGCTGCGTTCTTGTTCAAGTCATGTTTGGACGGAGCAAAAGTACGCGGATCCTTGGTCAAATACGGAACCTAGTCCAGGACTTGAAATTCAGCGATGTCGGTTCAACAATCGCCCCGAAAATTGAACCGATGTCGGTTGATTTTTGAAAAGTGCCACCGAAAATTAAACCGTTGTCGGTTGAGTTTTTGAAAAATTGCACCGAAAATTCAACCGTCATCGGTTGAGTTTTTTAGTGTCGTTTTGCTTTTGGCTTCGGTTTCGTTGCTGCGGCTGGTGTTGCAGTCTCCGCTGCACTTTTGCCCGTTTCGATGGCAAAGAATTTTTCTAGGACTTCCTTCGCGATTGGTGCGCACGTCGAACCGCCGTGGCCTCCGTGCTCGACGAAGGCAGCGATGGCTATACGAGGTTTATCGGCTGGGGCATAGCAGGCAAACCAGGCATGGGTTTTACTACCCACCGGTGGAGCCTCGGCTGAGCCTGTCTTTCCGGCTACTTCAATTCCACCACCTAGCTTTGTAGCGCCTCCGGTTCCACTTGCTACCACAGCTTTGAGTCCGGCTAGCACAACTGCCAGGTACTCAGGATGAGTTTTAACCTTTTCAGGTTTTGGCGGTGGGATCTGGCGGTCTCCAATTTTGATGGCGAAGTGAAGATTTGGTACCTGCCCCTTCATCCCCAATCCCGCAAAAATTCTTGCCGCTTGGGCCGGCGTAACTTGCACGTATGTCTGACCGATCGACATGTGCAGGGTATTGCCTGGGTACCATTTTTCATGGTAAACACGTTCTTTCCACGCAGAGTCCGGCACAAGTCCCATACCCTCGTGGCGGAGTTCGAGACCGGTTGGACGACCGGCACCAAATTTCACTCCCCACTCTTTAATTTGTTCGGGTTTCATCTTCAGACCCATCTGGTAGAACGCCGAGTCTCTAGACCAGGCAAGACATTTGACGAGATCGAACAAACCTGTGGACCGGGTCCAGTCGCCGAAGAAGAAGCCACCAAGGCTGATACCACCAGAGACTTGCAATTTTGTGTCCGGTTTAACTACATGGTTTTCCAGCGCAGCAAGAAGTGTAATCGCTTTCCAAATTGAACCTGGTGGAAACCCGGACAGCGAACGGTTAAAGAGTGGATGGTCCGGTGCATTGATGCGCTTCCACACATCAGGAGTTATTTTGCGCGTAAATACATTAGGATCGAAGCTCGGTCGCGAGACCATCGCCAACACTTCACCATTTTGCGGATCGATTGCGACAACTGCACCTGACCTTGCACCGAGGGCCTTGTAGGCAGCGCGCTGCAAGTCCAGATCGATCGAGGTGACAATCGAGCGTCCTGGGATCGGTTCTTTGGTCACCACTGGTTTTGAGGTTTCGGCGGAGAGTGATTGACCCATCGCGTTGACGCGAACGCGCTGCTCGCCGTCGACTCCGCGTAACTGCACATCGTACAAGCGCTCAATGCCGTCTTGTCCGACAATGTCACCCATGTGCCTTTCGGGTCTTTTCTTCAGCTGAGTTTGAGTAATTTGTCCGCAATACCCAAGCGCATGCGCGACCAGTTCTCCTTGTGTGTAGTTGCGGCTTATGTCAGGAAGAATATCGATGCCTGGCAAAAATAGCTTTTGTTCGTAAAAACGGCTGACGATGTCCACATCCAGGTCTCGTTCGATCACGACTGGCACTGGTGAATGAGAAGCTTTTGCTTTGAGGATGACGTTCAGTACTTTCGGTTCAGGCTCATCCAAAACTTTGGCAAGTCGAAATGCGAGGTCTTTGGCGTGTTCAATTTGCATCGGTATGGCGATCATCGACAGCGATTGTTTGTTTGTGGCGAGCAAGTTTCCATGCCGGTCGTAGATTGTTCCGCGTGGCGCGCGTAAAAACGTCACACGTGTCGAATTATCGATAGCCTGATTTCGGTAGTAGTTGTTTTGCAGAATTTGCAACCAACACAAACGCGCCAGTAAGGTGGCCACAGCTGCAACGATTACCGTCGAGAGGATAATCATCTTCAAAATTGGATTGTAATTTTGGCTGCCTAAAACGTTCTGGGTCATGTTGTCTGCACCGAATCATGTTCTTTCGAGAATTTCCACCACTCTCGCATTGGAAAAAAGATGAATGGCGCCATCAATGCGTTCAAGACGGCCTCTGGAAACGCCACATTGCTCAGCTGGGGAAGTACGTCAGGCCTGCCCATTAGAGCCAATTGTAGCGCTGTCACAGCTTCAGCAAAAATCGTTGAGAGAAAGACCAACGGAATGACCAGGAATGTTGCCTGATTGAAATTTTGCAAAGTGAAATAGCCAGCAATCCAGCCGATCAGCGGATAAGCAATTGGGTAAGCCGGAATGACTGACGCGAACAGCGCTCCGAAAAAAGCGCCCACTAGTGCACCGCTGAGTGAACCGGAAAGCGCTTGTCGAGCAATCACCTGTCCGAGAGTACTAATTCGCAATTCGTTCGGTCTAGGTGCCAACAGCGGAGAACCAAAGACAGAGCCCCATATAATCGTAAACGTCAACGGCAAACTGGCCAGCACTTCGCCAAAGGTGAGTTGAGTGAAGACTGTCAATTGGATCAGCCAGGCGAAACAGACAACCAGAGCCGTTATTCCAATTTCACCAATGCGCTTTTGGGTGCGAACGGACATCAACGCCATAGCTTCGCTCCTTTAATCAAGCGGGGGCAAAACCAGTACCTGGCTTAAATCGTAACAGTTCTCGGAAAGCTTTACTTCAATTTGAAGAGCGGCACCATTATTTTCTCTGCGCACCGCACTGACTATGCCGACGGGGTGGTTTTCGGGGAACGTTCCGCCTTTGCCCAGACACATGATCTTGTCTCCAGCATCGACGTTTGTGCCGACAGGAACATAATCTATTTTTGCAGGACTGGCGTAGGCTCCTGAAAGAATGCCGGTCAATCCAATTCTCGAAATCACAACGCCTAATTTTTGGTCGGGATCGGTCAGCAGTCTAACGACGCTAGCATCGCTGGTGACACTGACGACTTGCCCTACCACTCCTTCGCTTGTGATTACAGCTGAGCCTTTCTTGACGCCATTCAGCGTGCCTTTATCGATAACGATCTGATTGAACCAATTGTCTGGATTGCGGGCGATAACCTCTGCGGCAATTGTTTTTCGATCTGCTTTGGATTTTAGACCTAGCAGATTTCGCAGTTTGTTAGTGTCGCGAGACTGCTGTCTCAAGCGCGTCAGCTCTAACTCTTGCTTAGCAAGTTTAGTCTCGTAACCTTTGATCTTTTCAGATGACTCCAGGACTTGTTGGGCCAAATTTTTCGTTGATTCGACTTGATACGAACCTTTCGCAACCATGGATGTGACCCATGTCTGCACGCCCAATACGGCTCCGCTGATCGGACCGGCCACCATCCAGATCAAGACGAGAATGAACACGAATTCCGCAGTGGATTCCGTGTTTACACCTAGTCGTCCCTGGTTTTGAGGGGCCAAATCTCAGCCCTCAATTTTGCGAAATGCACTGTTCTAATACGCGACGGAATGTAGGTTCACTCAACATTCTGCCGGTGCCAATGGCAACGCATGAAAGAGGATCGTCTGCGATGAATACAGGCACTTCAGTTTCGTCGGAAATCAATTCGTCCAGTCCTTGCAGCAGAGCACCGCCGCCTGTGAGCATGATTCCACGGTTAAAGATGTCTGCAGCTAATTCTGGAGGAGTTCTTTCTAAAGTGCGTCGTACTGCTTCCACAATTTGATGTAGTGGCTCACCAAGCGCTTCCCGAACTTCATCACGAGAGATTGATACTGTGCGCGGCAAGCCGTTGATCAAGTTGAGTCCGCGTACTTCATACGCGTCGTTCTCTACGGAATTGCGCGCTGAGCCGAGTCTGAACTTGATGTCTTCGGAAGTTCTTTCTCCAATAGCCAAGCTGTGCACTTTTTTCAAATACTGAACAATTGCCTCGTTTAGTTCATCGCCTGCTATGCGGATCGATTCGTTGACAACTATGCCAGATAGGCTGATTACGGCAACTTCTGTGGTGCCACCACCGATGTCAACAATCATCGAACCCGTAGGTTCTGCTACAGGCAGTCCGGCTCCGATAGCCGCGGCCATAGGCTCTTCTGGTAAGTAAATCTGACCGGCTTTAGCTGTGATGGCAGCCTCACGGATGGCGCGCTTCTCCACGCTAGTCACCCCGGAAGGCACTGCTATAGCCATATACGGGTTCATGAAACCGCGGTTACCGCTGACGCGCTCAATAAACTTTTTGAGCATTACTTCGGCAAACTTGAAATCAGCGATAACGCCGTCCTTCAAGGGACGGCAAGCCGTCACGCCTACTGGCGTTCGACCGATCATTGCTCGAGCTTCCTCACCCACCGCCAGCACTGTGTTCGTTTGATCGTCCACAGCTACGACGGAAGGCTCGCGTAGCACGACACCTTTGTTGGTCAGGTAAATGAGAGTGTTTGCAGTTCCGAGATCAACGCCAATTTCTTGTCGGAAAAAACCTTTGAACAAACTTCTAAGCCCCGCGTGCAGTCGTCAGCAACCCATGCTGATACCAGCTCAGTCTAACATAAAGGCTCGCCAGATGGCATTTCTACGGCTTTTGTAAGTAAACGATCACAGTCAAAAAGCGTGTATTTTGTGCCTATTTCCGATATATTTTGAGCAACTGCCGATAAATCGGGCAGCTTGCTGCATAGATTATCCTCGGATAAATCTACTGAATTGACCTGTATCCAAGTACTGATGTTCGCAGCAGGGTGATAGGACCTTCATACTCTTGCACGAGAGAAAAGCAGCTGTCGTCGAACCATCTCAAGGTGCCGACAAACTTCTCGCCGTTGCTAAGAAGGAACTCTAGCTTAACTTTGTCTCGAACGAACTTTTGCAATTCGGCGACGCTTGGACTTCTGCTCTCTTGACCGCTGACAGTCATGGGCTTTCACCTTTGCTGGATCTGATTTCATAAGCGTACTCAGCGGGTAGTTTCCTGTCAAATAGATCGGACGTCGTGGAATGTGCAGTCAGCTAAAAGGACTGGACTGATCGGTCGTGAGGTGGTGCGCAGTGGTACCGCTTGTGGTGCTCATGGATCTCTCAAGACTTTCGAACTTGTCCATTGTTATCTTGAGCCGCCAATTATATCCAGGTTAACGGCAAGTCACTACTAGGGTAAATGCGGTGTTGCTGTCGTTGTCTCATCTGCACAATGTTATTCAAAGGAGAAAAACAGATGCGCCCCTGGGACTTAAAAACAAAAATCGTCTTTGCTCTCAGTTTGGCGCTCGTGGTTTTCCTTACCTATATGTTTTTCAGAGTACGCATGGCAAGCGGCGTTCCAGTTGTTCACACCGTTTGGAATCTTGAACTTGCGTCCCTCCTGCGCACTACGGCTAAATCTGTTCAATTGCTGGGATTGGTGGCTGGCGCTTCTACGCTTATGGCAGCTGTGAAAAGATGGCGCGCCAAAGAGCCTTTCGTCTACGTACATGTCTTGCAAACGACTGTTCTCTGCGCCATGAGCTTCGTCGCTCCCGATCTCGCTTCCCAATGCATTCCTATATTGTTCGGAATCGATTTTTAGTGAGGCGTGCTGCTCATCGTTGCAGTTTCTTTTGGTCGTCCGAGTAATTTCAAAACAGCCGCGTAAGTTTTTTCCGAAGCGATAGTGTCCGGATGATTCGGTCCCAGCGTGGCTTTGCGAACACTCAAAGCGCGTTTGTAGTAATGCTCCGCTTCCGAAAACGACTTTTTCTGTTCGTAATACTGACCGAGGTTCGTCAAATCGTCAGCTACGGATGGGTGCTCGAAACCGAACACACTTTGATGTACTGATAAGGCTTTCTTTAACGAAGGTTCAACTTGATCCAGATTGCCACGAGCCATGTTGATCTTGGCTAAACTGGCGCCGATCGCCACTGTGGCTGGATGATCTCTGCCCAACACTTTTTGATCTATTGCAAGTGCGCGTTTGAAATATTTTTCTGCTTCGTCGTTTCTTTGCTCGTGAAAATATAGATTTCCCATATTGCCTAGAGTGACTGCAACGTCTGAATTGTTTTCTCCGAGCACTCTTTCTCTAATCTCTAAACAGCGCGTGTACAGCTTTTCTGCTTCGGCGAATCGACTTTCTCGGTCGTACAGAGCCGCGAGATTGTTGTAGCTAGACGCAATGCTCGGATCCGATTTATCCAAAGTTTTTTCTTTGATAGCGAGCGATTTTTTGTACAATCGTTCGGCTTCAGTATAGTTTGCTTTGAGCGCGTAGAGGACCGCCATGTTGCCCAGCGTCTTCGCTACCGTCATGTTGTCAGGGCCCAGGAGCTTTTCTTTGATCGCTAAAGAGTGTTTGTAAGACTTCTCTGCATTGTCGTATTTTCCAGTTAGCCTTTCCAGCTCGGCAATGTTGTTCAGAGTCGCTGCGAGATTTAGATCTTCTTTCTCTGTCTTTTTAGCTTCGATCAATGCCAATTGGAGTAGCATCGAAGCCCGCTTATAATCAGCATCTGACATCGCCTTTCTACCGGCGACGTTGTATTTAGACCACAACGATTGCTCGGGTTCGTCTAAATCAGCACCCTTTTTGAAGCTGCTTTTGAAGTCTCTGCCCGTAAATCCCCTACCCGCATAGCTGCTGTCGCTTTTGCCGTCTCGTGCGGTAAAGCCCTCGCCTTTGATGAAGGTTTCACCTTTAAATTCGCCTTTCAGCTCTCCGGCTTTGGTATCACCCCTGGAGTCACCTCTGGATTCTTCGCTTGCATAGCTGCTTCCATTACTTCTGAAGTCGCTGCTATGCGCAGCATGGAACAGCCCGCTGCTTAGCGTGCAGACGGTGAGCGTCGCAAAGAAAAATTCTTTTGACTTGAAGCTAATCCGTTCCATCGGAGGAAAGTGAAGCTGAATCAAGAACTGCATCCAACTTTTTCTTGCTGTTAGGTTGGATCGTTTTGGAGCTGTTGACTGTGTACTGTCTGCCTTTCCAATTTACCTTGGTGCCGCTTAGAACAAGGTAAGCTGCGTGCAGTTGCAATACCGTCACCGTTACACCTCCAAATGGTAGCCAGAAGAAGTGCCACCACGTTGTTCCGGCGCGGTGTTCGCCAGTCAGTCTGAACCAGAGTGTCAGGACGAAGAGTTGCGCTACGACCAACACCGTCAACGGCATCAGAAGCGGAGAAGGATCAGCCTGCATCCACATTCCAGCTACCATAACTGCTTCGATGAACGGCGTTAACAGAACGAGATTGAGTAGCGCAATGATAGCGACAAGATTGATCACGTGACTATCAATGAGTGAATAGAGATTCTTTGTCCAGCCCTGCCACATACTCTCCAAGTCTGTGTACATGCGGACACTGTACAGAGTCTTACCATCTGCTACGAGAATTTTGTAGCCTTTCTCTTTAAACACACGTGCTATTGCGTGGTCTTCGACAATCTCATCACGCACGCTCTGATGACCTCCGAGAGCGTCGTAGGAGCTGCGTCTGCAGATGATGTACTGTCCGTAGGCATACGCGCGTGCCTTGCGCGGATTGTTGACGCTGTGGAATGGGTCGCCTAGGACAAAGGAGCTCAACAAAGTGGGCATCACCACTTTTTCCCAGAAGCTGCCCAACTCCTGCATCGGTACAAAGGACATCAAATCAATTTTGTTTGATATCGAATACGCCACCGCATCTTTGATCGAATTTTTTTCGTGCAGGGTGTCTGCATCAGTAAAGATGTACCAATCGCCCGATGCATAGCCTACTGCATGCGCCAGGGCGTTGCATTTGCCTATCCATCCAGACGGCGCATCCTTACCTTGTACGTATTTGACTCGACTGTCGCGCTTGGCGTAACCTTCGATGATTTCGCCAGTTCGGTCAGTCGATCGGTCGTCGATGACAATCATTTCGAAATTCGGATAGTCTTGCGCCAGCAATGAATCCAGGCATCTTCCGATTTTCGCCTCTTCATTGCGCGCTGGAACGAGGATGCTGACAAAGGGCAGATTCTGGTCTGCAATTTTGCATTTTTCCATATTGCGCATGAAGCCGTAAAAGGCGACTGTGAGCGAAAAAGTCACCAGTATGACGGCAGCATTGAAAAGGACAAAAGTAAAGAAAATCATCCGGCGTTACCGTATTCGTAAAACCCCTTACCCGATTTGCGGCCAAAGTGACCAGCTGAGACCAATTGCCTCAAAAGAGGACACGGTCTGTACTTAGGATCCCCGAAGCCCTCATGGAGGGTTTCCATAATATGCAAACAAATGTCGAGTCCGATGAAATCAGCCAACGCCAGAGGTCCCATCGGGTGGTTGTATCCGAGTGTCATGCCCAGGTCGATCTCCTGAGGCGTTGACAGCCCTTCCATAAGAGCGAAGGCTGCCTCGTTGACGAGCACCAGGCCTAGACGAGTAGTAATGAAACCAGGCATGTCTTTTGCCGTGATAATAGTTTTTCCAAGTTCGTTGCCGAAAGCCTTAACACGCTCGGTCGTTTCGTTGGACGTATCGATTCCTGGAATTAGTTCAAGCAGCTTCATAATGTGAGCCGGCGAGAAAAAATGCATTCCTATAAATCGGTCGGAGCGTTTGGTTGATGCCGCCAAACTTGTGATCGGCAAAGATGACGTGTTCGAGGCGAATATGGTTTCTTTCTTGCATATTCCATCGAGCTTGCTGAACAGGTCTCGTTTCGCTTGCAAGTCTTCTGCTATAGCTTCTATGACGAGGTCTGCTTCATTTGCCGCATCGTGATTTGTTGCGGTTTTGATGCGACTCTTGCACTCGGCTAAAGCTTCCGCCGTGATAAATCCCTTATCTACGGAACTCTTACCAAATTTATCTACTGCGGCTTCAGCTCTCTTGAGCGATTCCGGAGAGATATCGAATAGTGTTACAGTCGCCTTAGTTTTGGTGGCAATCAAATAGGCTATGGCTGAACCCATAAAGCCGCTTCCTGCCATGAATACATTCGAGATGGATGCCTGCGCCATAAATTTCTCTTGCCAACTTGAACAATGCACTGGGAGTGTACGCAATCATCCTATCATCCCAGTTTTTGGCATTTTTTGCGCCGCAACACTATCGGAACTGTCTACCTGTCACTTGTTTCACCTAAATCGCTTGCCATGAGGCGGTTCGAAAGAGTTTCATAAGGATTTCTAATTCCCTTTTTATGCCGATTATTTGGTAGCTTTGCAGATGCGTTTCAGACCCTATTGTTGACATACACTTTCATAATCAAGAGTTAGACATGTTCAAGAAAATATTAATTGCTAATCGTGGCGAGATAGCAGTACGCGTCATCGCAGCCTGTCGGGAACTTGGAATTCAGACAGTTGCCATCTTTTCTGATCCTGATCGTGAATCGAGGCACGTTCAATTAGCCGATGAGCAATGGCGCCTTGACGGTCAGCCGGCTCGTGTCTACCTCGACCATGCTCAGATCCTGGAGATCGCTAAGCAGGCAAAAGTCGACGCCGTGCATCCTGGCTATGGGTTCCTCTCTGAGAACGCTGAATTTGCGCAAGCCTGCCTGGACATAGGTATTAAATTTATCGGGCCTGCGCCTGCTGTTATCCGAAGTATGGGATCGAAGGTGGAAGCTCGACGCGCCATGGAAGCTGCCGGCGTTCCTGTCGTTCCTGGAACAACCGACCCTGTTACAGATCCACAAGTAGTAAAAAATCTTGCCACCAAATATGGTTATCCGATTGCTATTAAAGCTAGTGCCGGTGGTGGTGGCAGAGGTCTGAAGGTGGTGCGGACGGAGCAAGAAGTCGAAAATGCCCTTGCTTCAGCCCAGAGAGAAGGTTTGAGCTACTTCGGCAGCAACGAAGTGTATGTTGAAAAATATCTGGATGCACCCAGGCACATTGAAGTACAGGTTCTGGGAGATGAGCACGGCAACGTCATCCACCTTGGCGAGCGCGACTGTTCAAGTCAGCGAAGACATCAGAAATTGCTGGAAGAATGCCCAGCCGTTAAACTCGGTGAGCAAGTGCGAAAGCGCTTACTTGAAGCCGCTGTCAGAGGTGCTGCTTCGCTCAAATACAGTTCGGCAGGCACTCTGGAGTTTTTAGTCAGTGGCGATGAGTTCTATTTCTTGGAAGTAAATACGAGAGTACAGGTCGAACATCCGATAACCGAACTGGTGACCGGCGTGGATATCGTCAAGGAGCAGATTCTCGTAGCTGACGGTAGTAAGCTTTCGTTGACCCAAGCTGACGTTGAGTTTCGTGGTCATGCCATCGAGTTTAGAATTAACGCAGAAGACGCAGTGAAGAACTTTATGCCCAGCCCCGGAGTTGTTCACACATACTCTGAGCCTCGATTGCCATGGACCAGAATAGATAGCGCCTGCTATCAGGGTTATCAGATTCTCCCGTTCTACGATTCGTTGCTAGCCAAATTGATCGTCTGGGGACGCACGAGAGAAGAAGCAATTGTGCGTGGCAAAATTGCCTTGAGCAGCTACGACATAAAAGGAGTTGCGACAACAATTCCGTTTCAGTTAGCAATTTTGGATGATTCGAAATTCCGCGCCGGAGAGATGACTACAAAATATGTAGAAGCTGAATTGATAAAGACTTTCATCGCCAAACACCAGGCAGCAGTTGCTGCCGGTACTGCGTCGGCTGAAAAAAAAACAGCTGATACTGCCAGCACGGAAGTGATCGCCAGCGCACCAAAGACGACGCGTAGCTTTGATGTCGAAGTCAATCAGAGGATTTATAAAGTCGCGGTTACAGACACCTCACCGGCTCCGTTGGTGGCGACGAAAGTAGCTGCAGCTGCTGCGACTTCCACACGTGCGATGCCTGAACGAGCGGCCAAAAAATCTTCCAAGAGCGCTGATTCTGGTGAAGTACGCACTTCTATGAATGGATTGGTCAAAGACATTTTCGTCAAAGTCGGCGATAGCGTCACGGTCGGTCAGAAGATCGCATTGTTCGAAGCGATGAAGATGGAACAAGAAATTGCGGCTGCCACCGCCGGTAAGGTCACAAGCATTGATGTTAAAGCCGGTGATACTGTCGAAGCAGCGGCGTTGATTATGGTCATCTCTCCCAACTAAGGATTATCTCTTCCAGCTAAGGGTCAGCTCTTAATGCCAGTGATCAACAATGCGGACCAGGATTAGCGGATCAGGATTAGCCCTGTCTGCTTTCGAATCAGCGGTCGTCTACCAATCAAGCGAGTAACTAATCAGTGAGAATCGGAACCGGCTACGACGTTCATAAATTTGTCGAAGGGCGTCCACTGATTATCGGTGGCATCAAGATAGAACATCCGATGGGAATGGAAGGACACTCCGATGGTGATCCCCTGACACATGCAATTATCGATTCCCTGCTTGGGGCTGCCGCCCTGGGAGACATCGGTCTGCATTTCCCGCCTGGGGATCCATTGTATAAAGGTTCGGATAGTTTGATCCTGCTTGAACATGTTTACGAGTTGCTCGTTGCTCGCGGTTACAAGATCGTCAACATCGATTCGACGATAATTTGCCAGTCTCCAAAGATGTCTCCGTATTTCAATCGCATGAGGGAAACACTGGCTGCTCGTTTGCATTTAGATGTAGATGCTGTGAGCGTTAAGGCGACAACGACTGAAAAGTTAGGTTACCTCGGTCGCGGAGAGGCGATCGCGGCAGAAGCCGTTGCCCTGATTTCGCGAGATTAGCTGTAGCGTTCGTTGCAAGTTTGGTGAAACGAAAGACGGGTGAGCATACGGCTTTAGCCCTTGATTAAAAGTTGTTGACAATGGTCCGGGCCGCTGTTATATTTTTTTGTGCCCTTTCTATACAGCCACTTACCAAGATCCGGTCGCAGCCAGGTTCTCCTGAATCACTGCGTCCCAACCCAGGTGATGACACATGTCGCGACCTCCTGCCGCTGCACTGGAAAATTTCAACGCCCCTCCTGCTGATATTCCGGCGCTTGCTCTTTCAAATCATGTTTATGGCGATTTGATGCCACGGAACTTCTCGGGCTCTGTTGCTGCACCGGAACTTCCAAACAGCCTTGATTTTTCTCCCAATATTTATCCTGCCGGCGCAATCGATGCGCTACCTCCGTCCACACCGGAACAGCTGAAACCAATCTTTGATAAGGCTACGGGCGTTACTATCACGAGCGCTGCGGACAATCAGAAGAGTGGTCAGCAACCGGATTTTTTCCTGGGTGAAGATGGCAAGCTGAGAGCTAATCCAGACAAGAAGACACCTAATAAAGATGGAACGATCAACATCGAAGTTCAGTCGAAAAATAAAGCTGATGTAGACGCAAAAAAATTCGCTGATCAAATGCAGAAAGCTGCCATCAAAGACTTGATCAGCTATTTCGCCAAGAACAACCCTGGAGCCAAGATTCCACAAGATTGGCTGGATCAACTGCAAAAAGAACCTGACTTACCTCCAGCTCCTGTGCCATTGTCCGAACCGGCAGCACCTGAAGTACCTACACCTCAACCACAACCTCAAGACCAACCGCAGCCAATTCAACAAGCCCAACCAAGCGATGGTGGTGGTTCGTCTGGCGGAGGCGGTGGTGGTGGCGGCGGCGGCGGCGGTGGAAGCTACGGCGGCGACGGCGGTGGTGGTGGCGGTGGCGGTGGCGAGCGCAGCATATCCAACGCTGGAAGCGACTCTGGTAGCGGTCCAAATGTCAATTTGAATGCAAATTCACCAGCTGCCATGCAGATCATGGATTACTTCGTTGAGAAGGGATTGACTAAAGAACAAGCCGCGGGAATATGCGGAAACTTGCAGTACGAGTCTGGCTTGAACCCTGGTATCACAGAAGCCGGAAATGGTATCGGCTATGGCTTGGCACAATGGAGCTTCGGCCGCCGCGATGAGTTGAACGCCTTTGCTCAAAGTGAGGGCAAGCCTGTTTCCGACATGAAGGTGCAACTCGATTTCCTCTGGAAGGAAATGAACACAACTGAACCCGGAGCACTGGAAGCTTTCAAAGCAAATCCAAACATGAGTGCTGCAGAAGCGTCCAACATTTTCTACGATAAATTTGAACGCCCTGCCTATAATCCCGAAAACAAAAATAATCGCAGCGAAGCAGCGACTCAGTTCCTGGCTCAGTACGAAAACAATAATGGAAGCCAGGGCGCAGTTGCCGACAACAGCGGCGGTCCATCAGGAAACGCACCGGCACCGACAGAATTCAACCAACGATTGGTTGCAGCCATCGAGAAGCAAGATGCAAACATGGCTGGCACTGGATATTGCGCAACAGCTGTTCAACGGGCTCTGAGCGAATGCGGACTGCCGCAATTCATGGGCTCTGGTAACGGTGGCGAGATGGATAAACCACTGCTCGCGAGCGGTAAGTTCCAGGAGGTTTCATACGCCGATGCCAAACCTGGTGACATCATCGTCAGGCCGCCAAGCGCCAATCCAAATGACAGCAGTGTCTACGGCGATGTCTCCGTAATAACTGCAAGGAACGGAGACAACATCACTCAAACAAACGACGCTACTTACCAGTTCCATAAAGATAACGACCGATACGATAGCAAAGCAACCTTCCTTCGATACACCGGCTAATTTACTAAAACCATTTATTTCGACCCCTATCATTCAATTCTAATTTCGCTTTATCCCAATATCGTGGCAACGCTAGCGCATCTGTGCCGTCTTGAGCGCACATGGCAGCAACCGTTTGGAAACCGTATCCGTCGAAAGATTTCGCACTGAATCAAATATCAGGCGGAGGTGGAACTAATCCGTCGAGAAATTCTCGAACTGTTTCGATTACTTGGTCAATCGAGTTGATACTCTTCGTCAGATGGGCAGTCAACCCCAGCTTAAGAAGCTGTTTTTGATCGCTATTAAGGTCCATTGCGCTGTAGACGATCAGGGGTTTGTCTCCATTCGATTCCTCTTTCAAGATGTCTACAACGGCGAATCCATCAGGCGCGGGAATTGAAAGGTCCAAAATTATGAGGTCGGGATTCGAGTGACGAAATACTTTGATTGCCTCGGCACCATCTTTAGCTTCCAGGCAGCTGACTCCTAGACTGTTAAGCTGCTGACTGAGAATCTCTCGCGCCGCTACATCGTCTTCGACAATCAAAACACGAGCTGGACCAATTTTTCTCCTGACTGCGTTAAATGCGTCGTGCAACTTTGATTCATCAATTGGTTTCTCGACCCAATCGATCAAAGTCGGATACCCACATTTGACGACGCCATCTGGATCTCGACCCGTGACGATCACAACTGGAATATGTCGTCGTGCATTGTCGGTGCTCAAAGCGGTGAGCAGGTCGAGTCCATCGCCATCTGGTAAAGTCAGGTCGAGTAGAATGACGAGCGGAACGTAGCGCCGCATAAGGCTTTCTGCTTCCTTTAGACTGCTTGCGCGCACAACCTCAAAACCATCTTGATGCAGATGCTCTTTAAGAACTTCAGCGATGCTGTCATCATCTTCGATGATCAAAGCAGGATGGATGTGACTTGCTAACTGCTGCACCTCATCGTCCGGTTGAGACACTGCAGGAAGCTTTGATACTGCGGGCAGTGAGAACCAGAAGGTGGACCCCTTTCCAACTTCACTGTCTACGCCAATCAGTCCATGGTGCTCTTCTACAATCGCCTTTGTGATCGCTAAACCAAGTCCCGTCCCACCTTTTTGTCTGCTATCAGACTGGTCGAGTTGCTGAAAGCGAGCGAACAATTTATGTGCTTGCGCGGGCGGAATCCCAGGTCCATTGTCCTTCACAAAGAACTTGAGTGATGACTCTTCCACATCTTGTTTTACACCGATTAGAACATCTGACCCGGGAGGCGAAAACTTTATGGCGTTTGACACTAGGTTAGTCAGCACTTGAATGATTCTGTCCTGGTCGCAGTGGACGACGGCGTTTGTCGGTTGACCGGCTATTAGATCAATATTGAGCGTATGAGCCATTCCCTTCAAACCGTCGATTGTGCGCTCGACAAGATGATCCGCCTGAACATCTGCTCGCTTCAATTCGATCATGCCAGCTTCGATTTTTTGCAGGTCTAGAATGTCATTGATTAGTCTGATCAGTCGATCGCACTCCGAGCGAGCAATCTTGACCATCTTCAGAGTCTTCTCGGGAATGGCGCCGGTTAAGCCACCTTCCATCAAACCAAGCGAACCACGAATCGATGTTAGCGGAGTGCGAAGCTCATGAGAGACAGTGGAATAAAACTCGCTCACCCGTCTTTCGGCTTCTTTAGTCTGCGTGATATCGCGCGCTTCCGGGATGAGCAAAATGACTTTCCCTGACGGGTCTGTCACAGGTTTGATCGACACATCGAAGTCGAACATTTCACCGGTGGAGGATGGATTTCTCGTTTCGAAGCGAACAAATTCACCACTGGCAGCTTTCTCGACAGCTTGCTTTACAGTCTCTTGCAGAGCTGGATCCCGTGACCACCAAACGGTTTGCCAATACGGCTTGTTCACGACATCTTCAAGTTTTACACCGGCAAACTCTAGAGCAGATTGATTGGAGTCAAGCAGAATTCCGTCTGGTCGCAGCAAGCCTATGAAACCGAAGGTCTGGTCGAAAACTGCTCTGAACTTTATTTCCGCTTCTTTTCTCTCTGTGATATCTCGACCTTCTGGTATTAGATATTTTACTTCTCCATCGGAATCAGCCACTGGTTTGAGAGAGAAATCTACATAAATGGAAGACCCATTTGGGGCTGGATGATGTGCTTCGAACCGGATGAACTCACCTGCTGCGGCTCTGCGGATGGCATCCTTCAGTCGCTCTTTCTGCACTTGGTCGTGCGCCCACCACGGACCCTCCCAGAACGGTTTGTGCAGCACGTCTGCGGCTTCCACTCCCGAAAATTGGAGCGCCGGTTCATTCGCATCCAGCAAATTACCTTCCGTATCAAGAAATCCGATGAAGCCATAGGTCTGATTGAAGATGGCTCTGAATCTCATTTGTGTGCGTTGTCGTTCTATCAGTCGACCGATCTCTCGTCCGATGGATTCGAATGTATTGCTCGTGTCCTGGTCCAGTTCGTGTTTACTGTCTGCAAAAAGTTCAACCACACCGAGGAAGTTTTTTTCGCTGATTATCGGAAATGCAAATCCGGAGACTAAGCCGCAGTCTTTGGCCAAGTTTTTGCGAGGAAAGTTTTCTTCTTTAGCCAGATTGACGATGGATACGGCTTGTTGTTTCTCCCAACTTTTTCCGGGCAGGTCCTCTCCTTTGACGAACTTTCGCGACCTGGTTTCTTCTACAAAAGCGGCATCATTGAGCCAAGGTTCGGAGAAAACGTCAAAACAACGCAGAACATTTTCGTTATCGCTGAGTAGCCACGTCGAGGCACATGCCCAGCCGCCATGAGCAACAATCAGTCGTTCAATTTTGTTGATCGCTTGATACAAATCCTCTGATTCATTGAGCATTCTGCTGACTGCGTGTTGGAGTGCTAGCGACTTCTGAGCTTTTTCCCGGCTAGCCGAGTAGATCCATACGATCAGCAAGAGTGCCACCACAAAAAATCCGTTAACTAAATTAATATGATCTTGGGTCTTCTGCGTATTAGTGTTCAACGAAGATAATCGCAATTGTAAAAGGCGCTGTTCGACTTGAGCCATGTCTTTTGCTGCGGTTTCTACCGAATTTGCCTTGTCACTACTGGCGGTATCGTTCAGCAGTACTTTTGCCGCTTCAATTCCATTTGTCTTGCGTATCGCTATGATCCTCTGTGCCGTTGCAAGCATCTTCGCAACGCTGTTCTGCAACCGGGATAACTTTGTAACTTGTTCTGGGTTGTCGTCCACCATCTCTTGAAGTTGCTTAATTTGCTCATCGCTTTCTCTGGCAAAGCGGTCGTATTCCTTCAGGTAGCCATCGTTGCCGAAGAGGATAAATTTAGTTTGATTTAGTTCTGCTGACCTGAGGGTGTAGAGCAAGTTTTCAATCTTGTCTAAGACCTGATACGTATGCAAAACCCATGTGCGACTGGTCGTTTGCGTGGTGAACTGTTTTCCACTCATGTGCATGCCTACTGCAGCGACGAGCAAAAGCGCTCCCACCATCACTGTCAGTTTTGTCGCTCCGAATGACTTCATAGCTAGCTAACTAAAATGCGAAAATGCTTCTTCGATTTGTTCTGGAAGTTTCATCGGATCGAACGGTTTCATGATCACGCCTGCAGCACCCAGCGCCCGGTATTTCTCGATTTCACTAGCCTGCACTTTCGCAGTCATGAAGATGACTCGCGGTAAATTGTCACCAAGCAAAGTTTTGGCTTGCCCAAAAACATCCATACCAGTCATATCTGGCATCATCACATCGAGGAGGATTACGTCGGGTAGTTCGCCAGCCAGGCAGGTGAGAGCCTCCTTCCCGCTGCGCGCTTCCTGGACCTTCCATGTGGTTAGACCCTCCAAGCTCATCTGCGTGATCAACCTGATGTTGTCATCATCGTCTACGATAAGCACGTGATTGATCTTGGACTTGTTCCCCGTTTCGCTCATCTACGCAACTCTTTCCTTGCCGGCTCTCGAGCCAATGTCGAAAGCCTCTCCAACCATATTTCCCGCTGTCGGGTGGTGTCAGTCGCCCAACTTGCCAGTGCGGAGCCCACTCTGGGCACACAAGTCATAGCACCACTATCGGCCCCTGAGGTGACCAAAATGTGAACGCGTGACCCTCTCAGCAATCCACACTGTAGTCTATAGGGCACTTGAAAATCAACACACAATGACTTTATTTGCTCTGGCTCTGCATGAGCGGACTGGGCATGATTGGCACTGTCGAGTGATCTGGCTTAACTGGCGCCAGTTCCAGTTCACCAATTACAAAAGAGGGAACTACAAGTGCTCTAGCGGCAGAATCTTGCGGCTCAACTATCTGAACCGTGGGGTCATCGCCGACTGCTTGAATGTCTCGGAACGCACGCAGGGAGATATTTCTAAACTCTAGACCTCTAATCAACTCTCGTCTGCCATCCGCATAAAGTTTGTAGACAAATCCGGGACTTCCTGGCTGGACCGAGTAGGCTGGAGTGACGTAAGGTCTCATGTCTCTGTGTTGTCCAGACGGATACTCCTGCATCTGATAGTCATCGTACATGCGCGATACGACGAGAACATAGTCCAGTCCTGCGTCTTTCGCCAGCTCGAACAATAGCTGGCGAATTTGATCCGTTGAAGCTGGCTGAGCTGTGCTGATCTTCAGGATGCTGTAGTCGCCGTGACCACCCACTGAATGTCCATTTGTGTGCGCATTTTTGCGAGTGGGCAAGCGGCTTTGACAGAAGCCTTTTAGAACGCCGTTGTCAACGAGCGTCAGCTTCTTTGCTGGTTCTCCTTCATCGTCGAACCTGAAGGTGCCGTAAAGCAAATTGCCGTCAGAATCTTTTGCCTGTGGATCATCAACGACAGTAATAGTTTTGGGAAGAATTTTTCTCCCGATCGCGTTCTTCAGTGGGTTACGGAAGTCTTCTTCGCCGATGTAATCCTCAGCGAAACAGAAGTTTGGCGCCATCACCTGAGAAAAAAGCTGAGCTGCAGCCTGTCCCTCAAACAAGACCGGTCCACAATAGTCTTCGGCTTGGGGAGCCTTTTGAGCAGACGTAACTCTCTGAGCCAGTTGTTCCGCACTTTTTTTCAACTGGTCAAATGGAGGAAGCTTCCCTTCCTCGGTGGCTGCATACACGTCAAAATCAGCAATCGGCATTCCATCAGGAGCTTGTGCGGAAGCCATGATTCTCAACGAGATTTTGAATATTGAATCTCGTACGCGCGAGCCTTCAGAGTTGACGTACCAATTATTGATTCTGCGATTGATGAATGAAACTTTCGATTTCTGCAACGTAGGATATTTTGTGAAAATTGCTGAAAGCTGTTGTACTGCGTCCAACCATTTACTATCCGTTTTTATTTTGCCGATTGGATTCAAGGATACGACTGGTTCTTCGCGACTCATGTCTGGAAGTCGATCCGGAACATTGTTTGAATTGAGATAGGATTTTTTCCATTCTAAAAAACGGATGGCGCTTTTATATTCGTTATCCGTGTAAAGCCACAACGATCGTCTAATAGCGTCATAGTTATCGTCTACCGGCAGTGGATATGCAGTATCCGTGTGCGACGAGACGTGATATCCGCTGTCCAAATCGTAATCGCCAACTTTTACAATCGGCGTGACGATGCGATCGTGCGATCGATTGATGACAGGTTTGGAACCTAATATTGAAGAGCACACAACTTCATCTATATCTTTGACTGCATACGATACAAAGTAGGGTGGTTTGTGTTGGTCAACATGCAGATCGGAAAAGGATCGCGACATCTCATCCACCAACGCGTTAAGCACCACATCCGTCTCGGCGCTCGCAGGCGCTATTGCGTGAACAGGCAACCCGAGAGTGAGGGCGAGTATGACGAGTAAACTGAGGCCGTTCAATTTAGTGATGGCTGCTTTTGTCATTTTTGTGCAGGTGCACCACCGGTAGTTGCGGGAGGTGGCGGAAGAATTGGAATTTTGTCGAACGACTTGGCGGCACGCTTTGTCTCCATGCTCTCTATCAAGAGACTGGGCGCTACTGCTGATACTGGTACGGGACCTGATTCTCGTCCGCACACACCGTTGAAGACAGAGCGGTCAGTTCCTGCTGCCACTACATGTTCTAGAGCCGCTAACGGAGTGCCTATGATTTCAGCTCCGCGAATTAGTTGATCGGGTTTACCATCGGCAAATATTTTGTACACAATCAGGGGCTGTATGTAATAAGTTTGCTCGGAACCTCTGGTTGTGTAGGTGTGCCCGCCCTGGATCTCGTCGAAAAGCAATCCATAGGTCTTGTGTTGCTTTTTCAGCTGGCTGACCAGCAGCGCGCGCAGTGTTTGAAAGGGCACTTGTTTTTTTGCATCAGCGGTCACAATTAGATTTGCTTGACGCGCTACCGGATTCCATCCAGGTGATGAACGCCCATGTCCATTCGACTTGTGAAAGCCCTGCACCATGGTTCTATCGAGTAGAAATCCAGTCAGGATGCCATTTTTTGCTAGTGTGACAGCCTGCCCTGGCACGCCCTCGTCATCGTATTTGTAGAAGCCGTTCAAGTACTCGCCATTTGCCTTTTCGATTGTGGGATCATCCACAACTGTGAGGAAATTCGGCATGACAGGCGAGCCCAGTTTTTTCGCAAACGTTTTGCCTTCATTTTCGCTCTTTTCGTGCACTGCTTCGACGCGATGTCCAAAACTTTCATGGAAAAATACAGCCGCTGCCTTTCCTGAGAGGATAGCTGGTCCGACATAAGGCTCCGCCACTGGTGCCTTGCGCAGTTGCTCGAGTTTTGTTGCTAGCTTTTCTACTCGTGCCGCCAATTCCTTTTCGTCTGGAAATAGCGAGGGATCAGGTCTTTCAATTGTGTCGTTGAGCGAGAGCGACATTCCATCGTCGGCAAGCGTGCTGCCCACTATCATTAGATGGTAGTCCACGTGCTGTTCTATCATCTCGGAGCCTTCGCTGTTAACAAAATATCTGGTTTGCGGCTCGCTAACGAATGCCACAGTTGAATTTTGCAGAAGCGTTGGATGCTTCAAAAAAATCATCGATAAGCGTTTTACGCGGTCAGTCCAGAGGGCTCGGTCAAAGCCGGTCTGTTTTATTGGTGAGACATAGTTGTGAATAGGTTCCGACGAAAAATCATCTGATTTATCATCTTCGGCCGACATCACTTCGTTGTTTGCCACTAGCTCGGAGTACCTTTGCTGAGCAGCTTTGTAGGCTTCATCGGTTTTTAACCAGAGACATTGTTGCAAAGGCAAGCCCGCACCATCTGTAGGAAGCGTTGACGTCAGTATGGTGGACTTCTCATATTGATGTGGTGAGGAAGAATTTTTTCCGCGCAGAAAATGAGTATTGTCGAATTTCGGCGTACCGACACGCAGATCTACTGCCAACATTCGCCAACTATTGTTCGGATACTCGTCATGAACGGCGCCGTTGGTAGCAGAAATCTTCTCCCAGGCTCCTTCGTATAATCTATATGCAAGATAGTACAGAGGCACTTTGTTGGCGTTTCTCAGCTTTGCCAGCGAGCGCTTTAACTCCAGGTCCATCGTTTTGATTGTTTCGTTGTTAGACGCCGAAACGACCTCAATAACAGCGTGCGCTGACGTTAGGCTCAACGCAAGAAGAGCAAAGGTCAAGGTCGTCGCTAATATTCTCAAACTATTTTTAGTCCCAGAGCTGGCAAATGTTATTGCTTTATTTTAGATAGAGCGTTGAAATATTGCACAAACATCTTGATGCCACCACCGGCTTGTTGCCAATCGAAATTCTCGTTGATGGCGTGATAGCCGTGCTCTGGTAGTGATAGTCCGAGGAAAACAATTGGCTTGCCGAGAATGTCGTGCATGCTCACGACAGCGCCGATTGAGCCACCTTCCCTAGTGAAAGCTGCTTCTTTTCCAAAACCTGCTTTCATCGCTTCACTGGCGGCGTTGTTGAACGGTCCAGTGAATTCGCCTAGATATGGACGCAGTGAACCCTCAGCTGTAACAGTGGCGTCTGGGCATTTCTCTTTGACAAATTTAGTGAATGCTTGCAGGATTTTTTCAGGGTCCTGATCTGGTACCAGTCGCATACTTATTTTAGCTTCGGCTTCGTGGGGTACGATGGTTTTAACACCGGGACCATGGTAACCGCCTGTGATACCGTGAACTTCAAATGTTGGTTGAGCCCAAATGCGCTGGGAAGCGTCTTTGGCATCTGCGGTGCGCAGTGAATGAAGCTCATGCGCTTTCATGAAGGCCTTGACGTCGAAACCGGATGCAACGAAATTGTCTGCCTCACTATCAGATGTTTTGCGCACCGCATCGTAGAAACCAGGGATATGAACCTGTCCTGTCTTGGCGTCGTAGCACTCGTTGATCAGCTGAGCCAGCTCTCCGATTGGGTTGCGAGCCAAACCGCCTGTGGTACCAGAGTGGACATCTTTCACACCAGTCTTTAGACGCACAAGAACACCTTGCAAACCGCGTAATCCATAGGGAATAGCTGGCTTTTCACGTGAAACCCAAATAGTGTCAGAAACAACGATTGAATCGGTGCCCAGCTTCGCTTTGTTGTCTTGCAAAAACTGTTCGAAATTCGGGCTGCCGATTTCTTCTTCCAATTCCCAAATGAACTTTATGTTGATCGGTACTTTGTTCTCTCTGGCATACTTGGCTGCGTAAAGAACTGCAAGAGCTGGTCCTTTATCATCCGTGCTGCCGCGACCGCGATACGTGCCGTCTTCGATAGTCATCTGGAACGGAGCCGTTTTCCATTCGGCTGGATCTGCAGGTTGCACATCCATATGATTGTAGATGGTCACTGTGGGATATGTCGGATCTGCGATCATTTCTGCGAAAACTACAGGGTTACCTTTTGTTTGAATGATTTCTGCATTTGCTCCAGCATCCTTGAGCATTTGAGCAGCTACCTCTGCGGTTCGGATGATGTCCGGTTTTCGTTCCGGATCCATGCTGACACCGGGAATGTCGACAAGCTTTTTCAAATCTCGTTCATAGTTCTCTCGTGACGCAGCGGCGTACTGTGCAACTTTATCTACATCGACATCGACTGGCATTTGCCCTCCCTGGTTGCGCAGACGATGCAACCTTCTTGAGCTAATAGTCTTGCAAATCAGTCCTAATTTCAATATTGACTACTTGGTGCGCGATCAGCTTGGTAGGTGATTTCCTGCCACATCGGGCTTGGTAAGTGGTTATGCTGCAACTGATTTTTCAGCGGTGGCCGAGCTTGCAACTTGTGCTCCAGTCGCTTGCAGTCCTGCATTAACTTTGGCGATGTATTCGCCTACTTTGGAGGCGACAGTTGCGGCGTCGAAGTATCCGACGATTCTGCCAACTTCATCGAGCATCGAACCGTTCGGGCTCAAAACCGAGATCGATGGGTAGTGGTCGACACCGAGAGCTTTGCCGATGTTCGCTGCAACGAGGTCAGTCGACGGTGTGCTCTTCAAGAACACGGCCTGGTTGGAGAGTCTTTGGAATTCGTCTTTGTCCAACTCTTTGTTCATCGCTTGTGACCACTGTCCGTTTTCGCCGAACACCATGACGATAGGTTTCTTAGCTTGTACTGCGGCATCGTAGCCGTCGGCGGTGTTGGTCACCCAGTTGATCTTTTCGACTTTGTCGGTAGGTCCTTCGTGGAGTTCTTTGGTGACCTGACGTTCCCATGGACGCGATGGGTTGTATTCGACGTCGTCTTTTGTCAAAGTCAGCTCCGGAAGAACGGCTTGAGCACTAGTATTGTCCTTCGCTGGAGGAACGATGGACCAATCGATCCCTTCTATCGCTTTGTTGAAATTGTCTGCAAACGCGCTAAACGCAGATTGTTCCAAGTGAGAATCGGCTGATTTGCTCATCAGTCTTGTTTCCTTATTCGCCAGAGTTCTCACATGTATACGAGCCCCGGCGGAATTTGACACAAAATTTTGAGTTTATTTTGAGCCTAAGTCCAAACAATCGTGGAAAGCGTTTCAGAGAAGGCATCTACGTATTTTTCAAATTGAAAATATCCGTACTTCGAGGGTACTTGTAGGTAGACTTCCTGGACTAGGTTATTTTCGCTGCCTGAGTCGATGAAAATCCCGCAGTATTCGTTCTGTGGTTTTTTTGACTCAGGCTCAACGAACGAGCCTTTTACTCTCAAAACTTTTCGCCCCTGTAAGTCAATGATTTCGCCCAGCGTGTAGCGAAAATTTGGACCCCGAGGGCCGCGAGTCTTGTTCGACCACTGGTGATTTCCGGCGTTACCCATGACTGGCGAAAGTTGAATCAGTTCTGTGCCGCCTTCGACAATCTTGTGGGGACCGCAGGCAAGGATTTCTCTGAAATCTTTGATGGCAGATTCCAGCACACCCTGCATCTTTTGAAAAAAGGCTATTTCAACATCGTCATGCGCACGCGGATGAAAGCAGCGCATCTTCATCACGCCAGTATTTTGCTCGCTGTCGGCCAGCCAATCGTTCGGCAGAACGACTGATTTGATCGAGCCGAAGTTTAGTACGTCCATTAGTTACCGGAGGTACCGCGGAGACTTTCAATTTTGGCTCTGAGAATACCAGCTTGGGCATCATCGTGATTGTTGATTGCAGTTTCCAATTGATTTTGCAATGGTTGAATGAGTTCGAGAAGATGCTGTTGCGGCTTCTTGCTTTGATCTTTGTTTGGATCTTTGTTTGGATCTTCTTGTTCGATAGCTTTCTTCCATGAACGGAAGTCTTCGTCGCGCATGACGCCGTCGTTTCTGGACCAGCCGCGTCTTGTGCCGCCTTGATCGCCGCCGCCTTGTTGACCGCCTTGATCGCCGCCACCTTGCTGACCACCTTGATCTCCGCCTTGACCGTCTGCACCGACACGACCACTGTTTGTAGGAAGTGTGGCGTTGTACAGGTCACTGACGTTGACCCACTTGTTGTTGGCAGAACCCCATTGGTTGGTCATGAATACTTGGGCCGGAGGACCAGCTTTGTAGTCGCTGACGTTCACAACGTGCCAGCCACCAGAACCACCTTTATCGCCGTTACCCCCGAACAACCGATCGTTCGAGTTGACCATAATGATTGCTGGTGGTTGTCCGTTAGTAAGTGCGTCTGTGAATTCTTGGTAATTGCGAACTTTTGAAGTTCCGTCTGATTGTCCAGGTCCTGCTACATCGGCATTTGAGATTATGAATTTACCGGTGAAGCCTAAATCTTTTCCTATCTCAGCCATCGCATCTGTGCTCAGTGCTGGTTGCCTCATCGGCTTGCCGTCTGGTCCTTTCACCTCGGTACCGTTGGCATAGGTCAGGCGTTCTCCTGTATCGGATTGGCCTGTCGGCGCCACCTGCGAGTAAAAGAGCGGCGGTTTCTGATGCTGCCAGTAATTATTGATCTCCGCCATATCGAACAATTGACTGGCGTAATTTCGTTTTCCATCAGTCGCTTTGTCGCCAAACTGCAGGCGAGATTCAGCATCTTCGTGGAGGCTGGCTTGATCGAGCTTGATCACCTGTCCGTCTTTGGATTTGAATTCACCGGTCAAACCAACTTCAGAAACGATGCGTGCTGCTTCTGCCGGATTGGTTACATTCAGTCTGCGCTCAAGTGTCGTGACGTTGCAGGTGTTGTGGAAACCTTGATCGGTACCGGTTCTTAAAGAGGCGTTGTGCAAAATGCTTCCAGCCAATTGATTGCGCTCGTCAGCAGAAAGAGGTGAACGGTCTCCTTCATTTCTAAGTAATTTTGCAGTCGAATCGTAAATGCTTTTGACTTGATCGGCGCTCAAAGGCGGTTTGCGATTTTCAATTGCAGTCATGTCGGCCTGCACTTCGCGCTTTTGATCGGGAGTCATACCGTCAGTTAGCTTGGCGAGGTCCTGTCTGCTCTTAATTACTCCAGCATCGTTGCTGACTGAAGCTGGATTGTCTGTGGGATGTCCGGCGTTATCTGTGACAGGTGCGACGACTCTTCCGTCGCCAGTTTGCACTGGGTCGCCAGGCTTCACTGCTTTGAGTGGTGTAGCGAGCTCTGGGTTAACGCCTTCGGGTCCATAGATGTTGGAGAAGTTCAATTTCCCATCAGGATTTACTACGTTGGCACGAACTTCAGTCGGAGTGCGCGAGGCGGCCATCTCCTGGTTCGACACAGTCAAATTCGCGGCTGCGTGAGGAGCCTCTTTGACCGACGACTTTTCTACTTTTTCAGCAGTTTCGACCATTTAGTAAAAGACCTGTGATCCGAACCTAAAACGCAAAAAGCGAGTTGGTGGACCTATTAAGAACTGGGCAAGCTAGTAAGTTATGAGCTGAGAAGATAGGGTTATTTTGCCTATACATATAAATGATGTCAAGTTAATCTGTGGCGTTGCGCCAGCTAGCGAAAACCCCCCAAATCACCTAGGCGCAAACGTTTCAAGCCTTAAAAAATCAACCGATAACGGTTCAATTTTCAGGGCGTGTTTTCCACCCTTAAGGCCCCAAAATCCTTGCCAGGCAGTAAATTCAGGGTCTGAGGTACACAAGGTTCGAGTTCTAGCCCAAATAAATCAAGCCAAAACTCAACCGTCATCGGTTGAATTTTCGGACAACAAATTTTGCGCTGGTCGGCCTAAGTTGCAACCGGAGCGCGTTCAGTCATCGTCAATTTTATGCCTCGACTTTCCAGTTCAGCCAGGAACAGTTTTACAGGCACGCTAGTTTCTTGTTTCAGAACCCCACGGTCCGTAATGTCTCCGCGAGCCATCATCTGGGCAACGATAGATGCAGGGAATGCCGTCATTCGCATCATCGCTGAGACTTTGTCGGCTTGATCGTTATAGTCGATGCACTCCCAGACAATTTGTACCGGTTCACGATCTTTGACACCAGTGACGGTGACTCGCACAAGCACCACATCTGGTTCATCTTGAGGCAATGATTTAACTAGCAGATCTGAGAGTAAATCGCGTGGCTTTATCAATCCAGATGGCAGCTCAACTGGTTCTGAGCTCATTAAGCCGAGATGCTTGAGCAAGAACATTTGCTCGCAATGTCCTTTATAGCGGATTGTTTTGTAATCCATGTGTTGGATTTTGCCCGCGTATGTCTTAGGAAGTGTTGAGATTCCGCCCGATGTGTTGAACGCTTCCAACTTGCCAAATGGTTTGGGAAATTCAATCTCTTCAATGTCTGTGAGAGATGGCACCTGGAATTCTTTCCCGTCGCGCACGACGGTGCAATCTTCGACGTACTCGTTGATCAATCCGTCGATTGCGAAGAACTGCGCGTATTTAAGTGGACCGTCTGGGTCGACTGGCAATCCCCCAACTCTGATGCGCATTTCGTACAGTTCGTCTAAGCTGTCAGCGGCATTAACTGCCAGCATCGATACCATTCCTGGTGCTAAGCCGAGGTCAGGCATGATCGCTATACCGCGTTCTTTTGCCACGTCATCGAGAAGAAATTCTTTCGCTACCATCTCCTCGTTGCCGCCCAGGTCAACGAAGTGAGTTCCGGCTTTCAATGCCGCTTTAGCGAGATCATAATTGTGATGGTAGGTGACACAGCTGATGCAGGCATCACATGCTGCCATCAACTCCACTACTTCGTCGAACTTTTTCACGTCTAGTTCTACCGGCACGATTTTGGGATCCGCCAGCATGTCCAGCAAAGATTCAACGCGCTTGATATCGAAGTCGGCAACGATAACTTGCTCTACTTTCGGACTGCGAATCAAGTCAAATACTGCGGCATAACCCATACGGCCTGCGCCAAGCACTAGAAATTTCACTGCTACATCCTCACGGTGGTTGCACGACGGCAGCTCAAGTTGCTGCGCTGAAGCAAAGATAATACCATCAGCTGGCGTTTATGGGGGCTTGGCAATGCAGCGACAGAGCTTGGTAATCACTAATTAAACGGTCGATCTTCTTTTGCCGCCATCGACGCAAAGGGTCGACCCCGTGATGTACGAGGCTTGATCCGAGCATAAAAAGACCGCGGCAGCCGCAAATTCTTCAGGAGTTCCTAATCTTCCTGCCGGAATTGGTTTGACGTAATCAGCCATGTATTCCTCTTCGCTCTGACCTGTTTTTTCTCTGCGGATGCGAATCAGATTTTCTATGCGCCCGGTCCAAATTGCTCCTGGAGCAATGCAGTTGACCGAGATATTGTGTTTTGCAACTTCGTCAGCGAGAGTCTTAAGCATTGACGTAACAGCTGAACGCATCGCGTTTGAGATGGCCAGATTGCTGATCGGTTCCAGTACCGAAAGGGATGTGACGCAGACAATTCGTCCCCAATTGTTTTGCTTCATATGGGGAATGAACGCTTCATTCAACTGCGCCACTGCCGGAAACAATTGTTGAAAACCTTCTTGCCAATCTGCCTGGGTTGTATCTTCAACTGACGTAGGTTTGGGACCGCCTGTGTTATGGACCAGGATGTCGACTCCGCCCGCGGCCAATGTAGTGTCAATGAGCTTTTGTCTGTCTGCTTCTTTTGAGAGATCGCTGACGAGCACAGTTGGTTTTATTTTGGTTTTTGCTTCAATCTCAGATGCCACCGCCGATAGTTCATCGGCACTACGCGCACACATAATCAGCTCGGCGCCTTCATCAGCGAGAGCCACCGCAATCGCCCGTCCGAGCCCTTTTGATGCAGCGCAAACTAGTGCACGCTTGCCCTTGATTTTTAAATCCAAAATGCCACCTACTTATATTTGTACTTTCATTTGTGCTTTTATTTGATTTGTCTGCCTAGCTGCTTTTGTATTTGTACGTAATTGTTTTTGTTTGGGAGAAGAAGTCCAGGCTGTATTTGCCTCCTTCCCGTCCTAAGCCTGAGGATTTTTGTCCACCGAATGGTGCTCTCAGTTCACGCACAAACCAGCAGTTAACCCAGACCATGCCGGATCTCAGCTTCGTCGCTACACGATGACAGCGGTCCACATCCTGACTCCAGACACTGGCCGACAGTCCATAAGGAGTGCTGTTTGTCATCTCTATTACTTGCTCTTCGCTGCTGAATGGAATCACTGGCACAGCTGGGCCAAAAATCTCTTCCTGGCAAAAACGAGAGTTAAAAGGTAGTCCGGTAAAAACAGAGGGCGCCAGGAAATTTCCGTTTGGCAATTCACTGATTCTATTGCCGCCGGTCAAGAGCTTGCCCTCTTTCTTGCCGATTTCCAGATAGCTTTCGACTTTGCTCATATGTTCTTTGCTGATCAGGGCACCCATCTGTGTTTGTGGGTCGAGTGGATCGCCAACCTTTATCTGTTTTACTTTCTCAACTAGTCGTTCAACAAATTCCGGCAAAATCTTTTCTTCAACAAAAAGTCGTGAGCCAGCCAGGCAGATTTCACCCTGGTTTCGGAAAGCGGCGCGAACAGAGGTGGTTAGAGCTTCTTCAATATTCGCATCTGCGAAAATTATGTTCGCTCCTTTTCCGCCTAATTCGAACGAAAGTTTTTTCAACGTTTGTGCACCGGCGGCCATGATCGCTTTGCCGGTAGATGTTTCGCCAGTAAACGAGATGCTGTCGACGAGCGGATGTCGTGTGAGAGCTTCGCCTGCGCCATTGGCCCCGAAGCCATGCACGATGTTGAAGACACCGTCAGGAAGTCCAGCTTCTTTTACAATTTCTGCAAACAAGGTCGCTGTGTAGGGTGTCCATTCGGCCGGTTTCAAGATGCAGGAGTTGCCCATGGCCAGACATGGCGCGATTTTCCATGTCGCCAAATATAGTGGCAGATTCCATGGAGTAATCAGTCCGCAGACACCTAGCGGCTCACGCACAGCCAGGTGTCGCTCATATTCGCCGACCGAGTAAAGATCCTCATGCACAGCTTGCGCGTAGTCTGCGAAGAAATGGAAGTTGTAAGCAGAACGCGGAATGTCGCCTTCGAGACTTTCTGAAATCGGCTTGCCTGCATCCATCGATTCGGCTCGTGCGAGAGTTTCCTTTTTTGCCAAAATCAAATCGCCGATTTTTCTTAGAACATCGCAGCGCTCTTTGATCGACATGCGCGCCCATGGTCCTGTTTCAAAAGCCTTGCGTGCTACTTTTGCCGCTCTGTCGATATCATCGGCGGTGCCAAGTGCAACGGTTGCAATTACTTCGTTTGTAGCAGGATTGACGGTGTCGAATGTTTCGCCTGTGGAACCTGCCGCGAATTCTCCACCGATGAAGTGATTGAGTTGCAGTGTCTTAGTTCGAACTTCTGTGGTCATGCTCACTCCTATTTTGACTGCATTGCAATCGCTTTGATTTCGATAAAGTTGTTGCCAGGTAAGTCGGCTACCGCAACAGTTGTGCGAGCAGGCGGATTTTCAAAGGAAAAATATTGAGAATAAATCGAATTGTATTTTGTAAAGTCATTCATGTCTTTTAAAAAGACCGTTACGTCGACCACATCTGTAATCGCGCATCCAGAGGCTTTAAGCACGACAATCATATTTTCGATTACAGCCTTGGTCTGCACTTCGATTTCGTATGAAATTACAGAGCCGTCTTCAGCCAGCTTTACGCCCGCTTCTTTGCCGGTGCTGGCATCGCGTGCTCCCTGTCCTGCCAGGAAAACTAAGCCTCCTGCCTTGCACGCGTGCGAATAATTTCCGAGTGGACGAGGCGCTGTGCCTTGCTCGATGATAATCGCAGTGCGGTCTTCGCCCTGATTGCTGTGGCTCATATGACTCCCAGGTCGCAAATGTAGGGCTTAATAGTACCAAAGGCGATGAAATTCATAGATCCTTGGCAGCACTGCGCCAATGTGGGCGGCTGGTTTCCAGTCCGCCCACATACGTTTGTTTATGTTCTATCCGCGTATCTCTATCCGTGAGTTAGGGCGTAGAACCACTAGGTGATGAACTTCCTGGACCGCCAGGGCCGCTAGGACCGCCGGGGAATCCGTTTGGAAAGTCACCTGGTCCACCAGTTCGTCCACCGGGCAGACCTGCAGCATCTGAGCCCGCACCACCGCCGTTCATTCTCTTACGGTGTTTGCGGAGTCCTCCCGGGCCACCGAAATCGGCTCCTGGACCGCCGGGACCTCCTGGTCCGCCGGCACCCTGACCTCCTGGTCCACCCAGACCTGCTCCTGGACCGCCCGCGTTTGCGCCGCCGCCAGTCATCTGGGCTTGTCTCTGCGCTCGTCTTTCGGCTCTGAAAGCTTGAAATTTCGCCTTTTCTGCGTCATCGAGAACTCCGTCACCATTCGTATCAAATCGCTTCAATATTCGTGCTTTGCGTTCTGCAGCCTTGGCGGGATCCATGTTGTGCTTTCCTTTTCCGCCGCTGATTGCGTCAACTCCGGCGCCAGTTGGTCCCGCACCGGCACCAATCGACGAGCCTGTCGACCCCGCACTCGTGCCGGTGCCAGCAAAAGCTCCTGCGCCACCGCCGTTCCAGCCGCCTCCTCCTCCGCCTTTCCATTTATGTCCGCGTCCGCCGCCCCCGCCCGATGGCGTCGAGCCCTGCTGGCTGTTGACGTTGTCGACTAGATTTTGCAGACCTTTGAAGTTGCTGCTTGTAGCGCTTGGGTTTGCGCCCTGTGAGAACGCCGGAGCGCAATTCAAGAAGAAGCACACGCCCCCGACAAATAATCTCATCTTGTTCATTAAGTCATCCCCCATTCGCAGCCTACTCCACCCTTTGAAAAATCACTGTTGTTCGTTATCTCGCGTTGAGAAGCGCTTCAAATGACGATTTCAGTGACCTGTTCAGCTTGGCTCATTTATCTCATACCTGCGCGTATAACTCTTTAACGTCAAAACTCGCCAAAAAGTTCAAAGGAATTTGCGAATTTAACGAAAAAGATTTTTGCCATGTAAGATTCATCTAGAGGTGTCGGTCCGACATATCCAACATGTAGATAAATTGATGGTGATGTATTGGCACGCATCCTTGTCGTTGAAGACGAGCTTGAACTTTCGAAAATAATGGCAGAGTGGCTCGAAGACGAATTCCACGTCGTCAATGTCGCTCACACTGGCAGCGAAGCGCAAGCGAAATTAGCAACCAGTGTTTTCGAATTGATCATTCTCGACTTGATGTTGCCTGAAGTGAATGGTATTGAAATATGCCGCAGTTATAGAGAATCGGGAGGTGCAACGCCGATTCTGATGGTGACTGCAAAGAAGTCGCTCTCTTCGAAAGAAAATGGACTCGACAGTGGCGCGGACGACTATCTGACCAAACCTTTCAAGCTGCGTGAATTGTCAGCTCGAGTGAGGGCGTTATTGCGTCGTCCAAAAGCTGTCGTTCCAACCGTTCTATCTGCTGGGTCGATCGAATTAGACCTCAACGCTCGAACGGTAACTAGAGGCGGGCAAGAAGTTCGGCTTGTGGGAAAGGAGTTCGCGCTGCTCGAATTGCTCATGCGCAATGCCGGTAAGGTCATCACGGTTGATACCATTATTGATAATCTCTGGAGTGAATCAAGCAATATTTCCAACGACACAGTTCGCTCGCATATCCGCTCACTGAGACAAAAGTTGGATGGCGACAGTGATACGAAATCGATAGTCACGCTGCATGGTATTGGATACCGAATCGATGAGAGATGACAAATCAAGAACTCGCATCGCCTTTTGGTTTATTGGACTTTCTTCGCTTGCGTATATAACGCCGACGATTCTCGGTGTGTTTTTCTTCTACGGCACGCTAACGGCTGCGCTCGATCAAGAGTTGCGCACACTTGCCTCGAGCATCGGTCATGCCATCGATTTGAGCAGTGGACAACCGCGTTTTCGAGATTGGGCTAGAGTCGTTCACACGGAGCCAGCTAGAGCTTTGTACGCGATTCAATTGTTCAACTTGCAAGGAACATTACTTGAGAGCTACGGCATCAAAGGTAGTCGGCTTCTCTCTCCTAAGGTAAAAGAACTGAACGATCAGGGGCAGCAGGTGCGGTTACTGGTAACGAATTTGGATTACCAGGGAAAGATCATCGGTTATTTGCAGCTTGAAGTTTCTACAAAAGAACGTGATGCAGCGACGAAAAGTTTCATTTGGACGATGCTGATGATTGCTCCATTTGTCATCGCCGGTCTCAGTTTTTGTGGTTACTACGTTTCGGACAAAGCCACCATTCCAATTCGAAAAGCCGTGGTCGGGCTGAGACAGTTTTTGGCTGATGCCGGTCATGAACTGAACACGCCATTGAGCGTTGTATCTGCTTACACAGAGAGCTTGCAGAAAAAATTAGACAAGGCTGGATTGTCATTTGATGAGCCTGCAATTATCACGAATGCAGCCGATCGCATGAAAAAGATTATTGACGATCTCTCTCTTTTAGCAGAGATAGAGTCACTCGAGAAAGAATCTACCTATGTTGATCTCGAGGACATCGTCAAGCAGCAGGCGACGGAGTTTTCAATTCGATTTCAGGAAAAAAATCTGCAGTTTGTGTGTCGCACAATCCCCGAGTGCAAGATACAAGGTAATGCGCAAGCCTTGCACTTTCTAATCTCCAATCTTCTTGCAAACGCCCTCAGATACACAAACCACGGCTCTGTCGAAATCGCGCTGCAGAGAGATGGCGCAGCCGTCAAAGTCGTTGTCTCTGACACAGGAATTGGTATTCCTGAAAACGCCCAAGAAGATATATTCAAACGATTTTATCGGGTTGATAAGAGCAGAAGTCGCACCTCGGGTGGTTCCGGTCTTGGACTTGCGATCGTCAAGGCTATTACCGAGGCTCACGGTGGCGCTATCGAGGTGATAAGCGTTTTAGATAAGGGGTCACAATTTACAGTCACCTTGCCGACAGATGGATTTGCCGGTGAGCGTCCTCAAACCCAGCCACGCGCGCAAGTTTGATAATACCTTGACTTTGTTTTGTGCCCTGGAGCCTTGCACAAATGTTGCACACATAGGCTGCCTTCTTTTAGTAAACTGGGACCGAGTGCTGCTCAAGTTGAGCCCGCTGCACCACGCCGCGTGAAAAGAATTAGCGCTCACTAAGATCCCGAAAGACAAACGTACTAGAGCAAACAGCTATCTCTGCTGTTTCGACGCTCGCTCACGAACACGGCTGACTTCTGGCAGATTCGGCATCGTAATCCTTTTTGAAACCGATCCGAAAAGCAATCGAAAAGAATTTGAATATGCGATTGGCAATATTTCCAATTTTCAGAAACTTCGTATTGCCACGAAGGTTCTCTAGTTTGCCGTTCACATCGTGCTTTTGTCTGTCGCTAACATTGTGCCTACTTGTAATGTTCTTCGTTTCGGGGACGAGGTGTTCTGCCGAAGATTCCGGACTGACAGGATTGGGTGAACCCGCTGCGCCAAGCTCCTTGAGCAATCCTTCGCAAGTCATGCCAAATACTGCTTCGAATTCTCAACTGTTGCCCAATCAAACTCGCTCTAACGACAGTCCTTCATCGATCTTTTTACGTCCCCGTATCGAACAGTCGGTTATATCAAAGCCTTTCACGCTGCGCCTCGCCGTCGAGTATGCGCAACGAAATTATCCAAACATTCTCAAGGGCAAGTCGCAAATGCGTGCTGCCGAGAGAAACGTTACGGTTCAAAAAATAACTGAATACATGCCGGATTCGCTTCTGCAGTATCAAGAACTTTATGCAAGCCACAACAAGCTGACACAAACGTTTTTCGGTAGTCCGGTCTTTCCGGCTATAGCCGGACCTGCCAAAGATACTACGTCGCTCTCTCCTTATTTATTCAGCGCCGCTGGTGTTAGCCTTGATTGGGCACCACTCGATTTTGGATTGCACAAAGCGCGGATACAACTAGCGAAACGCCTCGCGGCACAAACCAAATCCACCTACACGGCAACCGAACTCGACGTCGGTCTCACCACAGCCAATGCCTTTCTTGACGGTGTCATCGCCGTTCAGCAAGTAAAAGCAGCGGAACAAAATGTGCGTTCATTCGAACAATTCAGCAAGATTGTCGAAGCTCAAGTCAATGCTTCACTCAAACCAGGGGCCGATCAATCGCTTGCCCTGGCTCAACTTGCTAACGCCCGAAACGACCTGATTCGAGCCGAAATGTCTAGAGATTTGGCTTTTGCAAATTTGGCCAACTCGATGGGGTTAGGTGGGCGAATGATCGATATTGACTCAACCGGAATCGCTGAAAGAGCTGAGCCAGCCGTGATTCAAAAGTCCACTCCGGTTTTCGAGCAAGTGCCAATATTACAGGCTGCCAATGCCACTGTCCTTTCTGCAGTCGCTCAGAAGAAAGTTCTAGATAAGGAGTACTATCCAATTTTTCATCTGCTTGCCGGCTTCAACTTGCGCAGTTCGGCATTGAGTCCAACTGTGGCTGGCAAAATGCAATCGAGCAATCTTGCCGGTGCTCTGCCCGTTATTCCAAACTACCAGATGGCTCTAATTATTAATTGGAATTTTTTGGACATCTTTCGACTGCATCAAGAAAAGAAAGTGCAGCAGGAGCGCATCTATCAGCAGCAGCAGGAATCGAGCCTGGTAGAACAAAATTTGCGCACTCAAGATTTGCAATCAAGAACGCGAGTGAAAGCAGCGCTGGCATTGGCCGAGAACATGCCAATCCAGGTGCACGCCTCTGAAGTAGCAACTCAGCAGGCAGAGGCCAGATACAAAACAGGTTTGGGGTCAGTCGCCCAAGTCGCTCAGGCAAACGAGGTATTGGCACAATCTCGAGTGCAAGATGCTATTGCCAAAGTGGGCGTATGGCGTGCACTACTTTCGGTGGCATCAAGCCACGGCGATCTGCACCCGCTGTTGTCTGAATCAGATCGAATTCAGAAGGGGCTCTAGGTATGTGGCTGATTCGACTGGCAATGGGGCGACCGGTCACGATAATGGTTGTGGTTGCGGCTACGGTACTTTTTGCCATTCTGGCAATGACGCGCATGAAGGTCGATATTTTTCCGACCATCGACCTGCCCCGAGTGACTGTGGTTCAGCCATATGGCGGAATGGATCCTTCTCAAATGGAAGGGTACATGGTTACTTTTTATGAGCAACATTTCTTCTACATCAGTGGCGTAGATCATGTCTCTTCGCGCTCGATTCAGAGCGCTGCTGTTATGGACGTTTACTTCCAACCTGGTGCGGATATGGCCGATGCCATGGCGCAGGTTGTAGCGCAAGTGGAACGATCTAAAGCGTACATGCCACCGGGAACGGTGACACCGTTCATTCTGCGCTATGACGTTGGCAGTGTTCCAGTTGGATACCTTGTATTTTCGAGTGAAACCGAAAACCTCGGAGAGATCCAGGATGTCGTCTATTCGCGCATCAGACCTGTTGTGTCGACGACGCCTGGTGTGTCGACACCGCCTCCATTCGGCGGCAATCAACGTTCGATCGTGGTTACTATCGATGCGAAAAAACTGGCTCAGTATCATCTCAACATCGACGATGTAGTGCAGGCACTCAACGACGGCAATGTCATTATGCCGTCTGGAATCGTCAGAACAGGCGATATTCAACGCATGGCGTCGATCGATTCGATCGTCAAAGATATTCAAAGTTTAGGCGATATACCGCTGCAAAATAAGTCGGGTACTGAGAATGTCTTTTTGCGTGATATCGCATCTGTAAGTGACGCCACAGACATTTCGACCGGATACGCATTGGTTAACGGACATCGCACTGTCTACATGGCTATCTCCAAACAAGCAAGCGCATCGACGTTGGCGGTAGTTGAGGGCGTAAAGAAAAAGATTCCTTACATGCAAGACTTGCTGCCCCAAGATATTAAAGTGTCTTTCGAATTCGATCAGTCAACGTATGTCACCGAAGCGCTGCTCGGTTTGCTGATTGAGGGAGGCATCGGAGCGTTGCTTACGGGGGCCGTGGTGCTCCTCTTCCTGCGCGATTTTAAAAGTTCGTTGATCGTTGTTCTCAATATTCCGTTTGCTTTGTTGGCCGCTATGGTTGGCTTGTGGATGACAGGGCAAACAATCAATCTCATGACCTTGAGCGGCTTGTCGCTAGCCGTCGGTATTCTGGTTGATGAAGCGACAGTTACGATCGAGAATATTCACAGTCATTTAAGTCTGGGACGACCGCTTTTGCCTGGAATCTATTTCGCGTCGCTTGAAGTAGTCGTGCCTCGTTTGTTGGCGATGTTGTCGGTCGTGTCTGTTTTCACACCATCCTTCTTTATGGTGGGACCATCGAAATCTCTCTTCGTGCCTTTGAGTCTGGCGGTTGGTCTGGCCATGTTCGCGTCCTATCTGTTGTCTGGAACGTTTGTGCCAATCATGTGCGCATGGCTACTCAAAGATCACCCCACACATATTGATGACACGCTTGAGGAACGCATTCAGGATCGCATCGAGGAACGACTGGATGGCCACGTGCCTAAGCACACCCATCACGTTCATAAAGGGCAAACCATAACTGCCGGGCTCGAAATCTTTCATCCAGAAAAACCTGATCTCATGCAGCGTATACGGGATCGCTATCAGAGGTTGCTGATCAGGTTGTTTGCAATTCGCCCGCTCATCTTGAGTGTATTTGTCTTCATTTGTTTGAGTTCCATACTGATTTATCCAATGCTTGGACGTGAAATTTTTCCAGCCGGAAATCCCAAAGGGTTTCAATTGCGGCTCAAAGCTCCCGTCGGAACTCGGTTTGAGAAAACCGAGGAAATAACGAAAGATGTATTGAAGTTGATACAAAATGATGTCGGCGAAAAAAATGTCGAAGTGTCGATTTGCTATGTCGGTTCTCAGCCTCCGAGTTATGCGATCAGTAATACCTACATGTGGACAAGCGGGCCACAAGAAGCTGTGATGATGGTGTCTTTCGAAGAAGACGCACATGTTCGTATAAAACAGCTGGAGGAGCAGCTGAGAAAGCAATTGGAAGACAACTTTCCGGATTGCGATTTCACGTTTGAAGCCGGAGACATAGTCAATACCGTCATGAACTTTGGCACCTCTACGCCGATTCGAGTCGATGTTGACGGTCCGAACTACAATGAGGTGACCGAATACTCGCGTAGAGTTTTGAACAAACTAAAGAGCGTGTCGCACTTGCGTGACGTTGGTATTTTGCAACCCCTGGATTATCCAACCATGCAAGTCATTGTGGATCGGGTGCGCGCCGGGCAGCTTGGCGTCAGCGTGAAAGACATAGGTCGAGCACTCGTTTCTTCCACCTATTCGAGCCGATTTGTCACTCCCATTTATTGGCGGGACGGCAAAAGTGGTTTGTCGTATCAGGTGCAAGTACAAGTGCCGCAGGGTGAATTAAACTCCACACAGGCGGTGGGAGCAATGCCAATCAAAACTGGAAGTTTTGCCGGACCGTTTTTGCGAGATGTGTCTAAGGTTTCTTTCGGCACCACCCCCGGTGAGTTCGATCACTACAATATGCGGCGCACAATATCGATTTCAGCAAATCTATCTGATGATGATTTGGGCGGCGCAGCTGCTGACGTGAAGAAGGCCTTAGACGAAGTGGGTAAACCGCCAAGAGGCGTGAAGGTTTCAATTCGCGGACAAGTTCCCACGATGAACGATACCTTTTTTGCACTAAGCCTTGGCATCGTGTTTGCAGTCGTGGCAATCTTTCTTTTGCTCGTATCTTTTTTCCAATCACTCGCTTTGGCTTTTATTATCGTTTCTGTGGTGCCTGCCATTTTGTTCGGTGCACTTCTGGCTCTGGTTTTGACGCACACGACCTTGAACGTGCAGTCTTTCATGGGTGCAATCATGGCGACTGGAGTCGGTGTGGCAAACAGCATTCTGGTGATCGTGTTCGCCGAAGAAAGACGCGCACTTGGAATTTCGGCCAAGTCGGCAGCGATCACAGGTGCTGCAGCTAGACTTCGTCCCGTTCTGATGACGAGTATTGCCATGATCGCAGGTATGATACCGATGGCTCTGGGGATAGGCGAAGGGGCGGACCGAACAGCTCCGCTCGGGCGCGCTGTTATTGGAGGACTTCTTGTTTCCACAAACGCCGTGCTCCTGGTACTGCCCCTGGTGTATGCGTTTGTGCAAAAGAAAGCTTCGCGTAAAGGAGTTTCACTGCTTCCAGAAGACAACGTTGCAGATGGAAGCGGTGGACACAGTCATGGACACACACACGAGCATGATCATACTCATGCTCATTCCGGGTGCGAAGAACACAAGGCAGGAGCGTAGTAGCGGTGATTCGAGTGACCAGCAGCTTTTTCAGATTCAGTTTGTTGATGGCATGTTCAACAGTCTTTCTCACTTCTTGTGGTGGCAATGACCAAGACTCCAAAACTAAGAAGGACTCATCACAGGGCAGCGACGTCGCAGATAGCAACTCTGACAAAGACGGTAAGAGTCAGCTGATGACAGTGGCTGTTGTTCCAGTCAAGTCTGAGATGCTCTCGCATAAACTAGAATTGCCCGGCGAACTTCTGGCATATCAAAACGTGCCGGTGCACGCCAAGGTCGAGGGCTACATCAAAGATATATTTGTGGATCGCGGCTCGTTTGTGAAAAAGGGCGAGGCGATGATTCTAATTTCTTGCCCTGAATTAAATGAAAAAGTAAAAGAAGCTGAAGCGAAATTGTCTTCTGCAGAATCTTCATATCGACAAGCGCAAGCGACGGTAGACGCAGTCAAATCCAAGCTGATCGAGGCAAAGGCTAGATGCGATGCCGATCGGTTGACTCTTTCGCGCTTGCAGCAAGCCGCGAAGACACCAGGAGCAGTGGCGCAAAACGAAGTGGATATTCAGGAGAAAGCCTTTGAATCCGATCAGGCTAGAGTAGAATCTGTCAAACAGGAAGTGCTTGGCGCAAAGAATCTTGTGTTGGCTGAAAGTCACAATGTGCAAGCAGCGCGTCAGGTTCTCAATTCTGTGAAGGACATGACAGGTTATCTGACCATACGCGCTCCCTTCGATGGTGTTGTCACCGAGCGAAACGTTCATAACGGCAGTATTGTTGCAGTCTCGACCGGTAGAGAGGCACCGCCCTTAGTGCGGGTGCAAGAGAAGAACCATCTTAGATTGGTGGTGGCAGTGCCAGAAGACTCAGTGTCGGGCACAAAAATTGGACAAAAAATCGAGTTTAGTGTTCCTGCTTTTATCGGCAAGCAGTTTTTCGGCAAGATTGCCAGACCTGGATACGCCCTGGACAGCGCAACCAGAACCATGCCAGTCGAGCTAGATGTTCCAAACGCAAATGGTGAGCTTGAACCGGGCATGTTCGCCACTGTGCACTGGCTTGTTTCCCGACCTTACAAGACTCTGTTTGTACCCGCATCCGCGGTGGATTCGGATTTAAAAGGCACGTTCGTTATCCGGGTTAAAGACAACGTCAGTGAACGAATTGATGTGCAGAAGGGTTTGAGCATGGGTGAGCGGGTCGAGCTCTCCGGTAAAATAGATGAAGGCGATCTGATCGCCCTCAAGGCCACAAATGAAATAAAGTCTGGAACTCATTTGCTGGCCAAAATCGCCGACGAAAATGAAATTAAACGAGCCGCTAAACATGCCTCAGCTGGTGGGGAGTGAGTAAATGCAAATTTCTGATGCGGAATGTAAATCTTTCGTGCTGCGTGAATCAATGCAAATCCTCGCAAGAGCAATCCTTTTGTCGATTCTGATTTCCGTTTTCGCTAGTTCGATGGCGATTTCGCCTGCTTCTGGTCAAACCGTAGGCAACGGCACATACTTCGCACCGGCTGCAGGCGCGAAGGAAAATTATGGAGTGAATGCGGCCAGTCAGAATGGTGTGGTTAGCTACCCATCCCTACACACACGTGGTGGCAGTGGTAGTGGCATCGGCTCTTCCTTTGTAGATACGACTTCGTCGACAGCAGAGAGTTCACCAGCCGTTTCTCGTCCAGCCTTTGTCGCTGATACTGTGCAACAGTTCCACCTCCCCAAACTTGATTCTGCGTTTACCGAATCACTCGGTAGCCCGGCGCTTTTGATGTTTAACCCGACTGTGCCGAAAGCACCGAGAAGCAGCGCTCTGGTCGATCCACTGACAGGCCCGTTTGCCAAGCCAAACACCTTTCAGCCGATCGAAGATTTGCCGTCTTTTAACAAAAAACGCTCCGTCACTGATTGGATGCAGTTTTAGGCAGCAGTCCGGTTGTTCACAAACTGTAGGCAATTTCAAGTGATTATTTATTTCGAACCTGAGCATTTTGCTTTACCCGATGGCGTTTTAACGCGATGATTAGGGCATGACAGATTCAAATTCAAGCGTATCCCCGTGGCAGCCGCTCTACACCATCGAGCGCAGCGGTATAACGGAAGTACAAGTCTACGGCATGATATCGGTTGTCGAGGGGGCTGCAGGCGGTGAGCCTAAACAGCTTCTCGGATACGGAGATGTCAATTATTTGTTGTGGAGCCGGTCGCTTCTCAAACCGTGGCAACTGCTCAGTCACTTCCAGGAAGTTGTAGACAACTACCCTCAATTGAACGAGTCGCATCTGACATTGATGATGTCATCACACAGCGCAGAAGCTGCTCACCTAAAGCTGCTAGACGAAATAATGACGATAGGTGGAGTTTCAGATCACTTGCTGCGCTGTCCGGCAACGTATCCTCTCGCCAATGAGATGAGGATTGCCCTTAAGCTGGAAGGAAAGCCACCAAGCTCTATCTACCACAATTGCAGTGGCAAGCACTTCGGCTATTTACTCGCCTTGAAAGCTACCGGGCATGATATGGAGAGCTATGCAAATCCTGATGGTGAACACTTTCAACCGCTGAAAGAACTATTGGCAGATTTGACTCACCGTCCGATCTCTGACTTTGATTATGCCACCACAGATGGTTGCCAGCTGCCAAATTTCGCTATGACGCCACGTGAGATGGCAAACGCTTATCTGCAGCTCGCCTGCGGTTCGAAATCAACTAACAAGCGGGTCTCGCAGCTAAATCAGTTGGGCGAGTTGATGCGCGCACACCCTCAGGTGATCGGGGGTGTCGAGCGATTCGATTCGAGATTGATGGCCGGTCTGTTTGCCAACGTAGACGAAGTTCCTCTGGTTGCGAAGGAAGGTGCCGATGGATTGCTCGGTATCGGAATTGCACCAAACACTAAATATCCACATGGACTCGGAATTCTGATCAAACTTTCTTCTGGTAACGAAACACGCCATATGCAGGCGCTGGTGAAAGAATTGTTCAGACAGCTTGGCTTGTTGAAAAACAAGCGGGATAAAGCGCACATTGGACCACCGGTGCGTAAGGATCACATCAAGTCCCATTTCAACTTTGAAGTGTCAGTATCATCGGTGGTGTGATTGATGAATGGAATTCACGATCTTTTGTCGAAACCATTTCGCATCGTCGATATCTCGCAACCAATCAAAAGCGATTCCGCCTGTTTCCCAGGCGACACTCCCTTTAGTCGCGAAGTTACTGTTTCTCATCAAGAGAGTCAGGTCATAAATTTGACCGCACTGACAATGAGTCCACATGTCGGCACTCATGTCGATGCTCCCGTTCACGTGCGCGGATCCATGGATTCGAATACTGAGACGGTAGGTTCGATGTCACTAGACCCATTTGTCGGCTTGGTCGAGGTAATCGATATCGCTCCATTTGTCGGCGCAATCAAACCAGAACATATTGAAGGCCATTTGAAAACTAATGCGACCAGGCTTTTAATTCGCACTAGTCACCAAATTCGGTATCAAGTTTTTGAGGATAGTTACGCATTCCTTTCAACAGAAGTGGTTGATTGGTTGTACAAACGAGGCACTCGGCTGGTCGGTTTAGATAGTCCATCAGTAGATGACACACAGTCGAAAACTTTGTGCGCTCATCACGGATTGTTGGCAAGAGATATTTTCTGGTTGGAGAATTTGGATCTGACCGCCGCCTCGTGCGGTGAGTATTTTCTCGTCGCTGCTCCACTCAAATTTATGGAATTGGAAGCTTCGCCCGTTCGTGCATTGTTGCTAGATTGGTCCACTCATTAGTCGCAAGAGGTTCAAAGATGTTCGGAAGAAAGTGTTCAGTTATCGGCGTCGTCCACTTGCCACCGTTGCCTGGCTCAGCCTCCTATGGCGGTTCCATGGAAGCTGTTCTCGGTACCGCTCTCTCTGATGCCATGTCCTATAAAGATGGCGGTGTGGATGCTTTGATTATTGAGAACATGCATGACGTTCCTTATTTAAGAGGAAGAGTAGAGCCGGAGACTACTGCGGCGATGGCTGTCATAGCGCACGCAATCAAATATGAAACGGTGTTGCCAATCGGCATCCAAATTTTAGCCGGTGCGAACCTGGAGGCACTGGGTGTTGCAGTTGCCGCAGGCTTAGATTTCTTGCGTGTCGAAGGTTTTGTTTTTGCCCATGTCGGCGATGAAGGATTGCATCAATCTTGCGCAGCCGAATTGATCCGTAGAAGAGCGATTTTGAAAGCGGAGCATATCAAAATTTTCGCAGACATCAAAAAGAAACACGCCGCCCATGCCATCACAGCTGATGTCAGCCTGGTCGAGACTGCTCGCAACGCGGAGTTCTTCAAGGCAGACGGTGTTGTAGTGACAGGACCAGCGACCGCTCATGCTCCTGAAGAAGAGGAAGTGAGCAGCGTCAGAGCCGGCGTTGCCACGCATGTTTTAGTCGGATCTGGTGTCGATAACACAAACATCCGCAAGCTCGCCAAACATGCCGATGCACTGATTGTCGGAAGTTCTCTCAAGTATGACGGCTTGTGGTCGAACGAAGTCGATCCTGAACGAGTCGAGAAATTGATTCAGGGATTGGCCGCAGCCGTTTGAGCAGCGACATGCACTTCGAGGTTTGAGGCAGCTCGTGTCGCCAATTCCTAAGGCGTATACGATCGTATGGTTTTAAGACTGTTCCAACGTGCTTCTGAGCTTGATGTTGTAGCTGGTGCTGAAGTTGATGCTGCGATTGTTCTAACTTTCTTGTGCTTCTTAGGTTTGTCTGCAGCCGCGGTTTGCATCATGTCGACGTAGGATGGCGCGCTGCTATACGCATGGCGACGCCCTGGTGTAGAACTGGCAGTTTCTGACGTCGAGTCGGTATCGTCTGTTTTGACGGGGTTTAAATGTTTGTTTTGATGCTTAGTGGTGACTGGTTTGACCGCAGTTTCAGGCGCGGTATCAGCAGGAGCGGGTGTCTGCGTGGTTGTTGGTGTGGTGGTCGGTGTGGTCGTACCGGCAGAAGTATCCGTTGCGGTCGGTGTCACGGGTGGTGCCACCTTAGTGGTCGTTGCAGAGCTTGGGGGAGCAGTCTCGTGTTGTGCGGGCGGCTGTTGAACAGTTGACATTTTGCGCAATTGAAGCGCCGCAAGTCCTCCAACAACAACAACAGCGAGCACTCCTGCCCACACTTTCATCGAAATGCCTTGCAGCACAGCCGCAAGCAGTTCGCCCGGGCTGCGCTGATCGCTCGGGGCGGACCGTAAGACCTGGCTCTTGCCTGGCCTTGGAATTGCATTTTCCAAATCGATGCGGAGTTCGTCCATCGACTGGTGGCGATCGTTTGGATCTTTTGCTAGCGCCTTGAAAACGACTTGTTCCAGTCGTTCAGGAATGTAGAGATCGGGACGTGCCTGCTGGAAAGTGGGTGGCATCTCGCTGATGTGTTTCGACATCGTGTCGACCATCGTTTTTCCAAGAATTGGAAGTTTTCCAGTCAAAGTTTCGTAGACGACGATACCCATCGAATAAATGTCGGAGCGTTGGTCTAGCTCAGCGCCTGTACACTGCTCTGGACTCATATAGACAGGGCTTCCGCAGACTTCACCGGCTTGGGTGAGACGTTGCCCATCAGGCGTCGCATTCATCAACTTTGCCACACCGAAGTCAACCACTTTGACGAAGTCTTTTTCTTCGTCATAGTTGATCAGAACGAAGTTTGTCGGTTTGACGTCTCGATGGAGTACACCCATTTTGTGTGCGTGGTCTAACGCATCGCAGGCTTGGGCAAGGATCTTGATGCTACGTTCAACACCTATCTGACCTTCATCTTTGATCACATCTGCCAGAGAAATACCTTGCAGGTAATCCATGACGATAAAGGGCTGACCACTTGGACTGATGCCGAAGTCGTAGACCGTAATTACGTTAGGATGGCTGATTCTGCTTGCTGACTGCGATTCTTGCTGGAATCGTTTGACGCTCATTGAGTCGGAAATCAACTGAGCTTGCAACATCTTGATGGCGACGATGCGGTCCATAAGAGCGTGACGGGCTTTGTAGACAACGCCCATGCCACCATGTCCGATCACTTCTTGAATTTCGTAGTTTCCAGCCAGGGTCGTGCCCAGAAGCGGGTCTTGGACGACGTTGACGAGGAGAGTGCCGTCGTGAGGACAGGCGGCTACGATGCCCGTGAACTGCCGATTGCACTCCAGGCACACTTTCTCATTTAGTCGTTTGACTTCGGCCGACACTTTACTCCGTAATCATATTTTTTTGCGCTGCTAGCGCGCTGACATTGTAGGGCGAGCTTCTATGAATGTACCCACGTATCATAGCCCACTAAACCATCAGCCCGCCAAGGGGGCCGTATGTGGGCACCGGTCGGGGAATCCAATCCTGTGCCTCACTTGCAGCTTACTCTGGGCTGAACCTTCAGTTTGTCGCATTGTCGCGACCCTATTGATCTGCATGCCGTCACTGAGCGATGATGGATTTGGCCTCGGTTGTGGGCTCGACATTGCCGTCGAAGACTTCCAGAAAATGCGCTCCCTCGACCCATTCCGGTTTAAATCCAGTCACGTGAGTTGTCGTGATCAACGTTTGAGTGTCGTTTTTCACCAGTGACATGAGCAGTCCCTGCCGATTTAAGTCGAGTTCGGCGAGCACGTCATCGAGCAGCAAAATTGGGGGCTCGCTTAGGTGCTCCTGCACTCTTTCCAGTTCAGCGAGTTTGCAAGCCAGCACCAGACTGCGCTGTTGCCCCTGGCTGGCGAACTCGACTGCGTCGGCCCCATTCAGTGAAAACTTGATGTCGTCTCGATGCGGTCCGCACAGTGTCTGCTTTCGGGCAATTTCCTCATAGCGTCTTTGCTTCATCAGCACCATCAAACTCTGTGCCAGTTCTGACTCTGGTTGTTCGACAATCTGGCTCGCTGAAACTGAGTCTGCTTCAGGTCCCTCCTCATCCTCGTCTTTAGACTCTTTGGCTCGAAAAATGTATTCCGCCGTTAGCTTCTCGCGTTTTCCGGAGATGTGTTCTTGATGACGCTCAGCTCTGGGAAGCAGGTCGTTGAGCAAGTGCAGCCTGTGTTTTATGATTGTCGCTCCCAAGCGCGCCGTTTGTTCGTCCCAAACTCTGAGCTGATCCTGGTCCTCCACACTTACTCGTCCTTTCTCGAAGAGCAGCTTGAGGAGCCGGTTCCGTTGTGCGACGCTCTTGAGGTATTTGGACAATATATCTTGATATGCCGGGCGCAACGTGATCAAAATATCGTCGATCCAATCGCGCCGAAACTTTGGCCCACCCCGCAAAAGATTCAAATCCGAACTTTTAAAGCTGACCGTAACCAATCGACCGCGCAATGATTTTGCCGAACCGATCGTTAATCCGTTCACCTTTATCTGTCTCTCGATGCCTCTGGCTCTTGGCTTATCTGTGGGCGCGAGAGCGAAAGTTGCGATCGCTTCAGCTCCGCCGCTTTCGAAAACCAACTCAATGCGCATATCTGTTTCGCCGGCGCGGATTAAGTCGCCATCTTGCTGAGCGCGCGTTGACCGACCCAGCGAAATGATTTCAATCGCTTCCAAAAAGTTGGTTTTGCCCTGTGCGTTCTCGCCGATCAGTACATTCCGTCCATCACTCAGGTCGACCGACGACCGTTTGTAATTTCTGAAATTAGTCAGGGAAACTTTTTTGACTCGCACAAAAACTCGCTAAAAATGCCGTTACGCAGGGAGTTTGTCTTTGGGCATCCCGTCATTTGACTGGTTGATTAGCGCTCTTGCGACGTTGCAGTCGGCAGCGATTTGTGTGCGTAGAGCCTCGACGCCATCGAACTTTTGCTCTGGTCGCAAATGAGCGGTGAAGTCGACTTGAATGGTTGAGTTGTACAAGTTTTCATCGAAGTCTAAAATGTGCACTTCGACAAGAAGCGCAGCCCCACCTGATTCACTCACACCTGGCTGAGGTTTGAATGTGGGTCGGTAGCCAACGTTGATGACACAGGGCAGATTTCTGCCGTCGGATAGTCTTGCCACTCCGGCATAGACACCGCGGCCAGGCACGATTTGATATTCACAAATTGCCATATTCGCCGTGGGAAATCCGAGTTTCCGACCTCGTCCTTCTCCTCTTACCACTTCACCAATCAGGGCGTAGGGGCGAGACAGAACGGAGGTGGCTTCAGCAACTTTGCAATTTATTACAAGATCTCGAACGCGTGAACTTGAAACTTCTTCGCCGTCCACAAATACCATTTGAGCTGCGTGAACGCTGAAATCCAGCTCAGCGCCTAGTTTTTCGAGTAAAGAGGCATCGCCCTCGCGGTCCTTTCCGAAGTGATGGTTATATCCGACTGATATTGACTTGGCTCCCATAGCTCCAACCAATATGTTTTCCACATATTCTCTCGGGCTCAGGCGGCACAAATCTTCTGTAAAGGATAGAACCAACGTCGCTTCCACGCCGAGGCTCTCAAACAGCTCCAGGCGCTGCTCAATTACCGTTAAAAGCAGTGGCGAGAAACCTCTTGTCAGAGCCCGGGGGTGATCTTTGAAGGTGACGACGCCGGCCGTCACTCCCAGTCGCTTGGCTTCCTCGACCGCTTTTCCAATGACAACTTGATGTCCAGGATGCACTCCGTCGAAGAACCCGAGCGCGATTGCCGATTTCTTCAAAAGACCTGGTGTGGCTGCGTAGAAGGTTTCCAAGGCGATTTCCTGTTGTCTGACTAACGCTCCGCATGGGCTTCGCGCCCCAGTATTTTAGCCCAGAGATTCAAAGACTGCTTAGACTAGAGTAGTTTCATCTGGAAATATTGCGGAAACCCGCCAGCGAACAGCGCGGAGTGGGATTTTTGCAGGTGCTTTGTGCTAAAATTTGAGTTGTGGCGCGAACCGTCAAGTGATGGCGAGTGCCTTTCTCTGTCCGACTTTTCAAGCATGTGTGTGTCTCGATTTCCAAGTTCTTTCGAGCTGTCGAACTGTGGAAACCATTTATATTTTGGGTGTCATAAATGCCGAACAAACAAGATTCATCAGCAGGACCTTCAACAGTGACTGAAGACAATTCAGAAAAAGAAGAAAAGCAAGTTCCACCGCCTCGTCCAGCTTCAGAGACTGGAACGGAGGCCGCCGACTACACCGCCAACGCGATCGACGTTCTCGAAGGGCTAGAGGCTGTACGTAAACGTCCTGGCATGTACATCGGCAGTACCGGACCTCGTGGACTGCACCATCTCGTTTGGGAAATTGTCGACAACTCTGTTGACGAAGCATTGGCTGGTTTTTGTAAGTCTATCGATGTCGTAATCAATGAGGACAACTCAGTCACTGTCCAAGATGACGGTCGCGGAATTCCTACGGGAATCGTCGAAAAGTCTGGCAAGAGCGGCGTTGAAACTGTATTTACGATTCTGCACGCAGGCGGCAAATTTGGCGGCGGCGGATACAAGGTCTCTGGTGGATTGCACGGTGTCGGAGCTTCGGTCGTTAACGCTCTTTCCGAGAGATTGGAAGCTGAGATTTTTCGTGACGGAAAGCATTACAAGCAAGCTTACAATCGTGGCGAACCTGATGGTGGCTTGGAAGTCGTCGGCACTTCCGATAAAAGAGGCACGAAGGTTACATTTTGGCCCGATGATTTGATTTTTCATGACGTAAATGAAGACAACGAACAAGTCAAAATCGTTGTTGAGTGGGATGTGATCATCACTCGATTGAGAGAAATGGCTTTTCTCAACAAGGGTCTGAAGATCGACATCACTGATAAGCGCGAAAAAGACTTGCATGAAGTTTTCCACTATGAAGGTGGTATCGCAAGTTACGTTGACTATATGAACAACACTCGCGAATCGTTGCACAATCCGCCCATCTACTTCGAGATGGAGCAAAACGGAATTGTTGTTGAGTGTGCGCTGCAATGGACCACTACATTTACTGAGTCCATCTATACATTCGTCAATAACATCAAAACCGGTGATGGTGGCACTCACTTAACTGGTTTTAGAAATGCGTTGACGAGAATCATCAACGATTACGCGCGCAAAACAAATCAAGTCAAGGAAAGTGACGCCAACTTCACCGGTGAAGACGTACGCGAAGGCTTGACTGCGATTATCAGCGTCAAGGTTCCTGAGCCACAATTTGAAGGACAGACAAAAGAGCGTCTTGGTAATCGGGAAGTTCAAGGTGTTACACAGTCGATCGTCTCTGAGCGATTGTCTGATTGGCTCGAGTTGAATCCAAATCCAGCTAAGAAAGTAATTCAAAAAGCGCTGCAAGCCAGAATGGCTCGCGAAGCCGCTTTGAACGCGAAGAAGCTGATTCGTCGCCAATCTGTTTTGGAAAACTCTTCCCTGCCAGGCAAGCTGTCAGATTGTTCAGACAGAGATCCAGGTAAATGCGAAATCTACCTGGTGGAAGGTGACTCCGCCGGTGGTAGCGCCAAGACAGGAAGAGACAGACATTTCCAAGCGATCCTTCCATTGCGCGGCAAAATCTTGAACGTTGAAAGAGTTCAGCCAGGACGCATCTACGAGAATACAGAAATTCAAGCGATGATCATGGCCCTTGGACTTGTAGTCAAAGAAGATGACGAAGAAACTGGTGGCAAGAGCGCAGGTTTGCTGCGTCCGAACGCTGAGAATTTGGATTTGTCCAAGCTTCGCTACCACAAAGTGATTATCATGACCGACGCCGACGTAGATGGCAGTCACATCCGCACTTTGTTACTCACGTTCTTCTTCAGATACGCTCGTCCACTCGTGAACAACGGTTATGTGTACATCGCACAACCACCATTGTTTAAAGTGACTAAAGGGAAGCGGGTCGAATATTGCTACAACGAACACAAGTTGGAAGCAGTGTTAGCTGAGATGGGCGAAAAGGCTGAGATTCAGCGCTTTAAGGGTCTCGGTGAAATGATGCCTGAGCAGTTGTGGCAGACAACTATGAATCCTGAAACTCGAACACTCAGGCAGGTGACAGTAGCGGATGCTTCTGAAGCGGACCACGTCGTTGACTTGCTCATGGGCGAATCAGTGCAACCGCGTAAGGACTTCATCATGAACCATGCGCACGAAGTAATGCACCTGGACGTTTAGGATTCGGTGTGATCAACGTAGCAAATGTGCTGACAGTGGGAAGAGTCGTACTGGCTCTCGGCACTGTCAGTCTGCTCTTTGTTCCCGGTGAACAATTTCGATGGGTCGCTTTTGGAGCAACCATTTTCGTGATTTGGGCCGATGGACTGGATGGTTATTTCGCTAGAAAACTGAAACAGACTTCCAAGCTGGGTGGTATTCTCGACATCGCCGGGGACCGTGCGGTTGAGCTGGTTTACTGGATTGTCTTTGCCGTACTCGGATGGGTTCCCGTCTGGATTCCGATTCTATTCGTCGTTCGCGGCACTTTTGTCGATGCTATGCGCAGTCACGCTGCAGAAGATGGCTTCACCGCATTTGGTGCCAAGACGATGATGCAGAGTAAAGTTGGAAAATTTCTGGTTGCGTCGAATTTTAGTCGATTTAGCTATGCAATCGCTAAAGCCGTAGCCTTCTGTCTGCTGATCGCAGCAAACACGGAAGCAGGAGGGGCTACCGTCGTTCCTGCAATTGCCAATTTCTGCGTTTATTTTTCGGCAGCATTCTGTGTAGTAAGAGGGTTGCCCGTGTTTTTTGAAGGCGACAATATTTTTGTGTTTAAACCTGCTGTTGATGTTGCGCAGTCTGAATCAAAAAAGTGAATCCAAAATCTGATTCTCAACATGTGAATCCAAAATCTAAATTCCAAAATCTGACACATCGATAATAGATGTTGAAATTCTCACAGACAGCTCACTGCTAAATCCCAAATCTCGAAACCGAACTCCAGCTTGTCGATTGGACCATCTTGATCGGGGAGAGCGGGTCAAAAAAGTTGCCAAGAATGGGCATCCTACGTAGTGCGTGTGGGGCGCGGTAACCTTTTGGTAACGTTGCATCGGCAATCTTAGCGAAGGTAGGGCAACCAGTCTCAGATTCGGTTATAGGGGAAATGCAATGTCTCTAGGAACACAGCCAAAGGCTCTTGATGCAGCAGGTGCAAAACAAGCAGACCAGCCCCAGCAGGTGCAACCGAAGTGGGACGTTAATCACCGCGAAGTTTTGAATCAGATCAAACAGGATCGGGCTGGTGCTCACGCTGATGCAAGGGCGGTAGCCGCTGTTCAGCCTCATCGCGACGTGCAGCAGCAGCAACAACAGCAGCAGCATCGTGTGGAGCGACCTGCACCTCATCCAGTGGCGAGCCGCCCTGAGGTGCATCGTCCTGAAGTGCATCGTCCTGAAGTGCAACGCACAGTTCAACAGCAACAACTGCAACAGCAACAAGAGCAACGTCGGCACCCTGAAGTGCGTCAGAACGGACAGACTCAACCACACCGCACCGATGTGACCCAGCCTCAGCAGATTGCGCAAAATCATCCCACACAACAGTGGAACCGACGCGACAGTCACAACCAGAATCAGCATCCGACCGAAATCAACCGCACCATAATCAATAACAATCAACGTTATGAATATGGAAACAATGGCGGACAGAACAACAATAACCTCAAGTATCTCTATGGTGGATTGGCTGGTGGTGCGCTGCTCGGCGGCGGTGCCACATATTTCGCTAATCGCGACAACTATCGCGATTATGCATACGGACAGAATTACAACGGCAGCATTTATTCCGATCCATATCGCAACTTCAACAACAGTTCTACCTATAACCAGTACAATCGCTACGATCAGTACAACCAATACAACCAGTACGATCAGTACGCATTCAACAATCAGTACGATCAGTACAACCAATATAATCAATACGATCAGTACAACAACCAATACAATCAGTACGATCAATATGCATTCAACAACCAGTACGATCGATTCGGTCAGTACAATAATTATTCAGACAACAGCTGGCAGTACAACAATTCCGATTATCTATATGGCGGCACAACCTATGGAGGTGCCGGATTAGACAGGTACGGCAATCGTCCTATCTATGAAACGACTTACGTCGATAGCTATCGTCCAATCTATCGTGACCCAAATCCGCTCAACGTCATTCCACAGATATTCGGAACCATTCTTGGTGGAGTGCTCGGAAACATCACGAACAGCAATCATCACAGACGGTACTACAATCCGGCTGACTGCTAATCATTGAACGCTCAGAAAAAAGAAGACGCACTCAACCCCGTTCGAGTGCGTCTATTTGCTCGCAGGACCGGTGCTGCCCGCGGTGGAATGCATCCCTGCTTTCCCTCACTTGAGTACCTGCGCCTTATATTGTTTTTGACGGTCTCATGCCGTCAATGTTCCAACTCAAATCAATAAGGAATTAGGACGACCAAAGTGTCATTTTTTGCTGTTCCAAGATCAGCTTTCAGGTCATCGTACATCTGAAAATATTCGTCCAGACCTTCGTCCACATAGGTTTCGACGTATTCCAGCCCAAGTCCTTCGAAATATTCGCTGATTGTTGGTTCAAACGATTCACTATCGCGTGGGTCCGCGATTTCCATCTTTTTCTTCAATTCAATCTGCGCGTCATAATCCATAACCCAATGGACGTATTCGCAATCGGCGACAAACTCTGCTCCGAGCTGTGATCCAAAAGTCGGTAACCCGAGCTTCTTGGTCATCCAATCGCTCAACCCACTAAGGATCCAGCTGTCTGTAGTGCCGCCCCACACCCTCTCTAGCCCTTCTTCATTGTGCATACGCTCGAACAGGGCGTCGATGTCGTCGGGCGAATTCCAGTCGAATTTACGCAGCTCCGCAAAGGAGGCGGGACTAGCAAAGAATGCGATGTAATCTGACATTAGGTTTTCCAGACGGGAGCCCAATTATATGCGACCGCGTAAAAAAACGCGCCCTTAGAGAGCGCGTTTTGTAATTGTTCGCAGGTCCGGTACTGCCCGCGGATGGATGCATCCCTGCTTCCACTCACTTGAGTTTCTGCGTTATGTAGCTACTGACGACCTTCGCTCTCATTTGTTCCAGCTCCGAAAACCTCTTTTGAAAATTCAACCGATGACGGTTTAGTTTGAAAATCATTGTCAAAAATTACTTCCAAAATTCAACCGACAACGGTTCAGTTTTTGAAAATCATTTCCAAAACTCAACCGACAACGGTTTAGTTTGGAAGGGACATTTGAAGCTGATTTAATGATTGTTGGTCAGTTGGGATCGGCTGTCGGGGAGCGCATTTCGCCTTGAATTGGTTGCGCGTTTCCGGGCGTAAAATTGATTCTCGTTTGAAACACCGTCATGCAAGCTTCGGCAACCCGGGCCGGACTAAATTCGGTCAAGCACTCTCGATTAGAGCAAGTCTTGTTGTAATTGCAGGGGCGGCAAGCCAGATCGGCATTGTAGAGAGCCAGATGATGTTCGCCGTAAGGACTCCAGCGCACAGGGTCGGTTGGCCCGAACAATGCGACGGTCGGAACACCAGCTGCAGCGCTAAGGTGTGCTGGACCTGAATCAACGCACAGCGAAACATTCATGCGTCGATAAAGCGCCATACTTTCGCGCAGTGAAAGTTTACCGGCGAGATTGTGGCCTTTAATTCCAGCAGTATGTTGCAGCTCTTCGTAAAGTAGAAAGTCTTGCTCAGCACCAGTGAAATAAAAGTCGCAGTTTAATTGCGGTGCGACCATTTTCATAACTTCTGCCCAGCGATCCAATGGATACATCTTGTCTGGGTGGGCGGCTGCCGCGTGGATGAGCACTTTAGTTTTCCCTTGAGATAACTCCGGTACTTTCTTCCGTATTTCGTCGTCTTCTTCCTCGCTGATCCATGCATCTAGATGTCGATCTTGGATTGGAAAGTTTGCTCCGCTTAAAACTTCCAGAGTTGAATCAACTTCATGGATGTTTTTATTCCAGGCAATGCCCTTTGTGAGCAGAATTTGACGACCTTCAGTAGCGTATCCGATGCGATGCTTTGCGCCAGTCAGCAGGGCAAGGACCGCCGATGACCAGGAGCGCTTAAGCACAAAGACGAGGTCATATTTTTCTTTGCGTAATTCTTTGGCGTAGGTCCAAAAGCTTTTTGCTTTGCCTTCACCCTTGTCGTACTTATGAAATCGAGTTGTATCGAAAGTAATGAACTTGTTTACGTACGGGCATCCTTGTAAGACTTCTCCGCTTTGCGGTCCTACCAACACATCGATCTGCGCGTCTGGGAAAGAATTTCTTAGATTGCGCAGAAATGGCACCGTCAAGATAGTATCGCCGATAAAACGATAGCGAATTACGAGGATCTTTTTGCACGCTAACAAAGCTGGGTCAACTGGCTTCATCGTCGTACTCCCTCATCAACTGACGTGGTTAGTTTAGCCAACACTTCGGATATGACCTGCGGTGGTGTGCCAAGCCAGTTTGTCTCAATGCGTAGCGCGTACAGTTTTTCTGCGAGGCGATCTGATGGTTTCATTTTTACCAGATCTTTTTCGGTGGTGATAATCATCGCTGCGTTCTGTGCGGCGTTTTCAACTACCTGCATGTCTTCATCGCTATACCAGTGATGATCGGTCCAGCTCAGTGATTTGATGATGTTGGCGCCCTTCTCGCGGAGCAATGAGTGGAAGGGTTCCGGTCTTGCCAGGGCAGAAACAGCGACAATCGAATTGCCTTTTAGTGCGTCCACTGGAAGTAGGACACAGCTTTGTGACACCAAATGTGATGCAACGAAACTGCACTTGTCGATCGGTTTGTTATCCACGTATCCCTTCAAGAATAATTGCAGGCGCTCAATTTTTTCCGCATCGTAGTTCTCAGGGATTTTTGTAATCACCAACGAAGTTGCGCGCGATAACGCCTTGAGCGGTTCTCTCAATCGCCCTGATGGCAGCAGTGAGTCGTTCGACGGCTCGTCGTTGTAGTCGATCAATACTAGATCAACATCTCGGCGCAGAGGAAAGTGTTGAAAGCCGTCATCGAGAATGAGGAGTTGGCAGCCGTAGTGCGAAACGGCCAGACTCGCTGATGCTCTGCGATTGGCACCCACTAAGACGACCGCTTTAGGCAGCCGTTTGGCGATTAAATAAGGCTCGTCTCCGGACTCTTCGCAGGTTGCGTAATGACCTGCTCCATCGCTGACCACAACCGTTTGTTTCTGCGATTGTCGTTTGTAGCCGCGGCTGAGTATTCCAACTTTGATTCCAGCTGCAATAAATCTCTTGGCCAGGTCGATTGTTATTGGTGTTTTTCCAGTGCCACCACAGGTGATATTACCAACACTGAGCACTGGCACATCTTGTTGCTCTCGTTTCAGTAGTCCGGTCCTATAACCTTCCAATCTGCAATAGGAACCCATCAAATACGCCAGCGATGCTGGCGCCAAAACAGTTTTGCGCAGTTTCTCCAAAGGTGTAGTAGGGTTTCCCCAACTCATCTTCGATCTCCCTGAACGCTTTCTATTTTGGTTGATTCCACTTTAGTCGGTGACGCATCTAGTTGCACGGTCTCTTCAATCATGGACAAGGCTCGGTCAACGGCGCCCTGACTCTCTTTCAGCCATTCGTTGCCAGTCTGTCCAATTTGATTTCGCATAGTTGGACTATCAAACAAGCGTTGTAACTGTTCTGCCAGCTCGTCTTCGTTCTGTACCACGGTCAGCGCTTTTCGCGCTAGAAGGGCATCGGCGACGTCTTTTGTCTTGTGCAGGTGCGGACCTGTTATCACAGGCACGGAGTAAGTGAACGGTTCAACGATGTTATGTCCGCCGATCGGAGCCAAGGTGCCTCCTACGAATGCCACGGTTGCAACCGAATAGAATTTTGCCAGATGCCCGATTGCATCGAGCAAGTAAACATTGCCTTCTTGTTCAAACTTTTCATTTTCTGAAAAACGCCGAGGGCGAAATCCCGCCAGCCGAATCGTATCTGCTACCTTGTCGAAACGTTCTGGATGGCGAGGCGCAATCACCAGACGTTTGTTTTTCGGATTTGGCAGCTTTTTAAATGCGTTAAGGATGGCTGTTTCTTCGCCTTCGTGGGTCGAACCTACGACGAAGACCAGGTCTCCTTCTGCCAGATTCAGTTTCTGCGCCAACTCTTCCTGTTCGCTCTTGCTTATCGGCTCGAGTCCGTCGAATTTGATATTGCCTAATATTTGAAGCGGAAGATTTTCGCCTGCTACTTTTGTGTAGCGTTCTGCTTCGGCTGACGACTGCACACCAATTAGGTGAAACTTGCGCAGAACCGGACCAAAGAACGAACGGAATCTGTAGTACGAGCCAAATGACCTTGGTGACATGCGACCGTTCACCATGGTGACTGGAATATTTCTCTCTTTGCACTGATTGACAAAGCCCGGCCAAATCTCAGTTTCAACGATAGTTACGAGTTTCGGATTGAGCGCATCGAGCCAGTTTGCTGTGCACCACGGTAGGTCATAAGGAAAATAAATGCAGTCGGCAAACTGCGATGCTCGCTCTTGCGAGAGCTTGTGACCGGCACCCGTGGTCGATGAAACTACAATTGTTTGCTCTGGATGTTTTTCATGTAGGCGCTTGAGCAACGGCAATGCGGCATTGAATTCCCCAACAGAGACAGCGTGGAACCAGATTGGGCGCACACAATTAGTTGCTTGGTACTTTTGTTTAAGCGAGTCGGGGACGAAACCCAGCTTCTGCGGCATCCCATAGCGCGCGCGTCGTTTGAGGAGCAAAAACGGTCCAACAAGGACTGCAATTACTAACATCACTGTGTAATACGCGATCAAACCGAGAGTTCCGAAAGTGGGAGACTGCTTTGCGAACAACAAAGGGAACGTCGAGTCTAAAGCTTTAGCTCGCAATGTTTCCAGTCAAATCGGTTCATGTTGGAAGCGTCGGCGATTAGATTGTTACCAGACGCAGTGCCGCTAGACGAGATCGAGCGCGTCCACATCGACCGCCATATTCAGTCCCTGTGCCAGATATTTGTTGCGCAAAAAGGCGGTAAGCATCTGTCGACCCTCCTCCCCAGCCCAGTTCTTGAGAAGTAGATGGTATCGAAATTTACCGCGCAGTCGCTCGATCAGGCAGGCAGCTGGACCCAGTACTTGCACGGCGTCGGCAGGTAAAGTTTCTTCTATAAATTGGCTCACTTCATCAGCCAACTGCTTGCACGCTGCTTCTACTGTCACGGGCTCGTCTCCCGCCACCACCACTCGAATCACCTGGCTGAAAGGCGGGTACCCGAACGCCTGACGCGCTTCCAGTTCTTCCTCGAGGAAGTGGGCGTAGTCATGGTTCTTTGACCATTCAAGGGCGGGCATTTCGCAGTCGTAGGTCTGCAAAATCACGACTCCTGGGCGGTCTCCTCGACCGGCTCGACCTGATACCTGTGTCAGGAGCTGAAATCCCCGTTCTGTAGAGCGGTAATCAGGTAAGTTGAAGGCTGCGTCGGCGGTCATAACCCCAACCAGGGTGACGTTTGCGATGTCGAGTCCCTTTGAAACCATCTGGGTTCCAATTAAGACGTCTGCGCCACCTTGAGCGAAGCTCTGCAAAATTTCGTCATGGGCGCCTTTCCGGGTGGTAACGTCGCTATCCAGGCGCAGTATGCGGCTGTTCGGATAGCGCTCACGTACTTCCTCCTCCACTCGCTGGGTGCCTAGCCCGTATTGCTTGATGAACGGGCTTTTACAGCTTGGGCACTCCTCCATAGCTGAGCAGCGGAAGCCGCAGTGATGACACGCCAGAAAACCGGCTAGATATGAGGTGTTGCGATTGGGTCCGGTTTGCTGATGGAATACGAGGGCGACGCTGCAGTTTCTGCATTTGACCACATGACCGCAAGCCCGGCAGAAGACGTGGCTGGCGTAGCCGCGTCGGTTGATCAAAAGAATGGCTTGTTCCTTTCTTTCCAAACATGCAGTCAGCTCGTTGGATAGCGACAGGGAGAAAATGCTTTTGTTTCCGTTTGCAAATTCTTTCCGCATATCAGCGATGCGCACAACTGGCATGGCCTGCTTAAAGACACGCTCCGGCAGTTCGAGGATTTTGTTGCTCTCTTTGGCGCGAGAGTAGATTGCAACGTCAGGCGTCGCGCTGCCGAGAACTACCATCGCCCCTGTTCGCCTGCCTTTTTCGATAGCAACATCTTTGGCGTTGTATCGTGGACTCGGACTTGTCTGCTTATAGCTGCCGTCGTGTTCTTCATCTAAAATGATCAACCCGACCTGAGGTAGATTGGCTAAAATAGCAGACCTCGCTCCAAGAAGAACTCGTCCTTCTCCGCTGCGCAATCGACGCCAGGTGTCATATTTTTCACCAGGGGTGATGGCACTGTGCCATACAGACACCTGATCTCCAAAGCGACCTTTTAATCGCCTCGCCAGTTGAGGTGTCAAACTTATTTCAGGCACTAACATCAGTGCTGCTCGACCAGCGGCAAGAGTTTGTTCGATCAAGCGCAAATAGACTTCGGTTTTTCCAGAGCCGGTGACTCCATGTAGGAGCCAGGCTGGGTAATCGCCTGGGTCAGTCACAGGCTGCACCTGGGAGTCTTTCACGGCAACAAGCGCAGCGCCGCTCCTCGAATCGGGACTGACTTTTTCATGAGCAGCAATCAGTTCGCTCTCTCCAGGGGCAGACCGAGCCAGTGCTTTGGACAATTCACGGGAGAGAACTGCTAGCGCGGCCTGCTGATGATCCGTCAGTGCTAAATCTGCATTGCTAGTTTTGACTACTTCCAGATTGCTCAGCGGATCTCGGAAAGATTCTTCGTGGTTGATTGATACTAAGCCAGTCTCGGCAAATTTCTTTATCGTGGCTGATGTCGTTTTAGCCTGCTCGAGTAATTCTTTCATGGTCATCTGACCACCATTTTTGGCTAGAATTCCGAGCACTTCTTTTTGTCTGGCGGTACTTCCTTCCTCTCCCGTCCAGATCACTGTCGTCACTACTCGTGGTGCTTGAGCATTGGTCGATTCCTGGGCAATCGATAGTAGTCCCTCACCGCGCAGCAATCCGACTGCCCGATAGAAGTGAGAAGCAGTCATTCTCGACCTTGAGGACCGTCGCCAGCGTTGTTTTAGTGCCACCATGGATAGGGCTAGATTTTTGCTCTCCAGCAAAACTTTTATAATCGTTTGACTGGCCGGTTCATACGTCGAAACATTGCCACCACGTTTTTCAAAAGCAACTTTGTTCAGGCGAACAATTCTTTTGAATTTCGCACTTAAAACCGATGGCACCGCTGCTGATATTACGTCAGACAAATTGGCGCAATAGTAGTCGGCGATCCAATAGAGAAATTCGACATATTCTTTATCGAAGAGCGGCTCGGGTTCGATTACTTCCGCTATTTCCTTGATGGTGACATCAGTTCTCGCTTCGTCTGTGAGCGACACCACATAGCCACCAACCAGGTCTCGCCCTCCGAACGGCACGAGCACTTGAGCGCCTATAAACGTCTCTGCCGCAAGCTCTTCGGGCACTCTGTAAGTAAACAGCTTGTCTTTCAGCTCGCGCGCCTGAATATCGACGATGACATTGGCATATACGGTACTTGCCAAACCTTTGCTCCGCAGTAAACCAGCGTGGAAGAGCCCCCTGGTTGCATGAAAGTATAGAGATAAAGACACGTGTCTGACCTCATTGCAGGGTTAAGAGCGCGAACGCTTATATTCAAATACGCTCTTTTGCTTACAAAAGTTCAAATCGTGCTCAACGCCGTCAGGCGCCAATTACGTATTTCTTCCAGCTGAACTCGCCTGAAATTGAGTGCTTCGAAATCTCAAAGTAAACGTGACTAGGCGGACGACGCGGCACCACCTGAAGCGCCATGTTGGCTTGGTTAGGCGTGCGGTCTCCCTTCTTGACGTTGCATTTGAGACAAGCCGCCACGACGTTATCCCAGCTGTCAGTACCGCCCTTGGAGCGCGGCACGATGTGGTCGATAGTCAGATCATGCCGACGGTCGCCGCAATATTGGCAGGTGTAATTGTCACGATGGAGGAGGTTTCGTCTTGACAGGCTGATCTCTTTGTACGGAATCTTTACGTAAGAGCGCAGTCGGATCACCGTCGGTAGTGGGAAGTCAGCATAGACAAGTTTGCCATTGTGTTCGATCTGCTCTGCTTTTCCTTTCATGAGCAAAACGACCGCACGACGCCATGTACAGATGTTTAGAGGTTCGTATGAAGCGTTCAGAACTAGTACTTTAGACATCCAAAACCCGTGCGACTTAGCAATTGTTTACGATAGAAATATTATAACAAGAATAACAAGTATGTCTATAAATAAGCCTTTTAGGGGCTTTGTGATACAATTACGTGATTGTCCATTCGAGCAATCGAGGTTCGTAGCCGACTGCGCTAGACTCAATTGCGACTTTGGATTCGTGAGTGAAGCTGTTCAAGCTATGTCAGATCAACGCTTTTGAGTGTCTGATCGGTGCCTAAACTTCGCTGCTCACCACGGTTCGTGAGTATTACCCTTCGTTCGCGCTCGCTTTTCATGAGGAGATTGTACAAGCCTTGTCAGTAGCATCAATGAGACAACTGTTGGAAGCAGGCGTCCACTTCGGCCACCAGACCCGCCGATGGAACCCTAAAATGCGCCCATACATCTATGGCGAGCGCAACGGAATCTACATCATCGACCTCGAGCAAACCACTCGTGCACTCGATAAAGCATGCGATTTCGTACGTAAATCAGCTTCCGAAAAGAAGAACATCATCTTCGTCGGCACCAAGAAACAGGCTGCTGAAATCGTGCAAGAAGAAGCTTTGCGTTGCGGAGCCCACTTCGTCAATCGACGTTGGTTGGGTGGCATGCTGACTAACTTTGAGACAATCCGTCTTCGCATCAACCGACTGAAAGAGTTGGAAGAAATGAAAGAGACTGGTGAGTTGTATCGCCGTCCTAAGAAAGAATTGGCTGTTCTCAATCGTGAGCTCTTCAAGCTTGAGAAGTCACTTGGCGGCATCAAGAACATGCGCGGTAAGCCAGACATCCTTTTCATCATCGATCAAAAACGTGAGTTGATTGCAGTTGCAGAAGCCAAGAAGATTGGTTTGACTGTAGTCGGAATCATCGATACCAACTGCGATCCAGCCGGTATCGATTATGTGATTCCTGGTAACGACGACTCAATTCGTTCGATCAAATTGATTACAGGTAAGGTTGCTGATTCGATTCTCGAAGGCAAGCAAGGTCGTGTTGAAATCGAACCTGCTTTGTCGAAAGAAGAGCTAGAAGCCGCTCCTAGTGCTGAAGATCGCGCTCCTGAGCATGCTCTGGTTGGCGCTTCCGCATCTGACGAAGCTACCGAAGAAAAAGCCTAGAAACTAGATTCATCCGAATCCGACTTTCCGGGCTTAGTCTCCCGGAAAGTAGTTTGGTGATTTGATTTAGAGTTGATCGCAATATTCAGGAGTAATGAAATGGTTGATATATCTGCATCCATGGTTAAGGATCTGAGAGAGAAATCCGGCGCCGCCATGATGGATTGCAAAAAAGCACTGGTCGAAGCCGAAGGCGATCTCGAAAAAGCATTTGAATTGCTTCGCCAGAAGGGTGTCGCAGTTGCCAGTAAGAAATCGGGACGTTCCGCTTCTGAAGGTTTGGTAGTCGGTCAAATTTCTGCTGACGGCAAACAGGGTGCGATCGTTGAAATTAATTGCGAAACTGACTTCGTCGCTCGCAACGACCAATTCATTGAATTGACTAAGCAAGCTACTGAGCTGATTTTAAAGAACAAGCCTGCTGATGTGGACGCATTCCTTGAACAGAGTGCTGGCGACAAAAAAGTCAAAGACCTGGTCACCGAAGCAGTTGCAAAGATTGGCGAAAACATCATCATCCGGCGCCTGGCAGTGTTTGAGGCAACTGGCGAAGGTATTGTCGGTCTCTACATTCACGCACTTGGTGGCAAGATGGGTGCTCTGCTCGAACTATCTTCGAGCAAAGCTGCTGACCGCGAAAAGCTAGCCGCTATCGCTCGCGAAGTCGCTATGCACGTTGTTTCTGCAAAACCACAATTCATCAGTAAGGATGAAATTCCAGCTGACGTAATTGAGAACGAGCGTCGCATCGAGCTGGGCAAAGCTGACCTGGCTGAGAAGAAGCCAGAGATGAGAGAGAAGATCGTCACCGGTCGTGTCGACAAGTTGATGAACGAACGCTCATTGAACGAACAGATGTTTGTCAAAGATCCTAATAACTCTGTTGGCAAGTATCTGCAGTTAAAGGGGGCCGAACTCGGCACAGAGCTTAAGGCTGTTCGGTTCGCGCTGTTCATCCTCGGTGAACAAGCGGCAGAGACGAACGGTAAAGAAGAATAAGTGGAAGGGGCGAAGCGAAAGCATCGCCCTTTTTTTCAGACAACAAAGGCAATCGGCTGTCGACCGGCATCTCAACAGTTTCCCGCTGAACGGCACGATATCCGAATTACCTACTCTTGTACATCGATCGTTGGTGAGAATGCGGCCATGACAGCCTTTGGGCTGACACGGTATTATGTCGGGGAACCAAAAGCACTACTCCGTCAAAGGTTCAATAGCTATCGTGGGCGACATAAAATATAAACGTGTTCTGTTGAAATTAAGTGGCGAAGCCCTGATGGGCTCTCAACACTCGGTCAATGCAGCTTCGATTGCAACTCGCGGAAATATCGATCCAGAAGTGATCGATCGAATTGCAAACGAAGTGGCAAATGCTCACAAACTGGGTGTGCAAATAGCCATCGTCGTTGGTGGCGGCAACTATTTCAGAGGCAGCCAGGGAAGCGCCTGGGGCATGGATAAAGCAGCAGCAGATTATGTCGGTATGCTTGCCACCATTATGAACTGCCTGGTTCTGCAAGAAGTTTTGAAATCCAAAGGTGTAGATACCCGCGTTCAAACGGCTATCGCCATGCCGGCTGTGGCAGAGCCTTTCATTCGACAAAGGGCAATCAGACATTTAGAAAAGAATCGCGTTGTCATCTTCGGTGGTGGCACAGGCAATCCGCTTTTCACAACCGATACTGCGGCAGCTCTGCGAGCGGCTGAGATTAAAGCGAATGTAATTCTGATGGCGAAAAACAACGTTGATGGAGTTTACGACGACGATCCAAAATCTAACACCAACGCGAAGAAAATTGACGATATAAGCTTCGTGGAAGTGATACAACGAGGGTTGAAAGTCATGGACCCTGCTGCAGTTTCTGTCTGTCAGGACAACGGCATTCCGATTGTCGTCTTCGACTTTGCAAAACCGGGCAGTATCGAAAGAATCGTTTCGGGACAAAAAATAGGAACATTAGTTGCTACTGCTGTTGGAGGAAAGAAATGACCGGCGCTGATTTTATTGCTGATGGCGAAGAACGCATGAAAAAGGCGATCGAGAATTTGCAGCAGCAGCTGCAAACTGTTCGCACAGGCCGAGCCAATCCAGCTTTGTTGGATCGAGTTGAAGTTGATTACTACGGAACACCTACAGCACTGAAAGGGCTGGCCAATATCTCAACTCCTGATGGGCGCTCTCTTTTGATCACACCTTACGACAAGAGCGGCTTGAAAGACATCGAACAAGCGATCCATAAGTCTGGATTGGGTTTAACACCAAGCAGTGACGGCTCGGTAATTAGAATTTCGATTCCGACACTGACCGAAGACAGGCGCAAAGAGCTCGTCAAAGTCGTGAAAAAATACGGCGAAGAGTGTCGAGTCGCCATTCGCAATATCCGCAGAGACAGTGCCGATCACCTCAAAAAGACTAAAGGTGAGGGTGTGTCTGAAGACGACATTAAGCGGAAAGAAGAGACTTTGCAGAAAATAACTGACAAATATATCAAGGAAGTCGACAAACATATCAAAGACAAAGAAGACGATTTGATGGACATTTAGGAGGTTCTAACATGTGTGGAATTGTTGGTTATCTTGGACCAGCCCAGGCAGCACCAGTGTTGTTATCCGAACTTAGATGTTTGGAATATCGCGGCTACGACTCAGCTGGAGTTGCAGTCATTGAAGACGGTCAACTTTCAGTCATGAAGGCGGCTGGCAAGCTCTCTAACTTAGAAGCTTTGCTTTTGACTAAGAAACCAGCGGCAACAGTTGGAATCGGACACACTCGCTGGGCCACTCACGGTGTGCCGAACGACCAGAATGCTCACCCTCACATGGATTCCACCGGAACAATAGCAGTTGTCCACAACGGCATCATTGAGAATTACGAAGAGCTTCGTGAAGAGCTGATCAAAAAAGGTTATGTCTTCCATTCCGAAACTGACACCGAAGTGGTGGCACATTTGGTGTCGGCTGAGTACAAAGTGGATCAAGATTTGCTCAAGGCGATCTTGCGTTCAGTAGCCCGATTGGTCGGAGCCTATGCTCTGGGAATTGTGTGCCAGCGCCACCCGGACAAAATCTACGCAGTCAATCGACACTATTCGCTGGCCATTGGTCTGGGCGAACATGAAAGCTATCTGGCTTCAGACAGCATGGCAGTTCGTCAATATACAAACAAAATTCTCAAGCTCGAACAGAGCGAAGTCGCTGAAATTTCTGCCAGTGGCGCTCGTCTCTATGACTTCGACGGCAAGGAAGTGTTCCGCAAACCTGTGTCTATGGAAAGCAATCCATACATCATCGACAAAGGTGGCTACAAACATTTCTTGCTCAAAGAAATCCATGAACAGCCGCTAGTTTTGCGCAAGACCATCGGTAAGTATCTGTCGGGACCGACCAAACCAGTCAATTTCATGGTCACTCACAGCAGTGACGAAAGACAAAATTATGGATTGACCTTTACACCTGATGAAATAAAGTCATTCGAGCGCATTCATATCATTGCTTGCGGAACGGCATATCATGCTGGTCTCGTTGGTAAGTATTTGTTAGAGGATCTTTGCTCGATTCCAGTCGATGTCGAGATCGCCTCTGAAATTCGCGGACGCCGCATGCTGGTGAACGATAAGACGTTGACTATCGCGGTCAGCCAATCTGGCGAAACTGCTGACACTATTGCTGCTTTGACAGAAGCTAAAGAGCGCGGTTCGTTCACGATGGGTATTACAAACAGAGCCGATTCGCACCTCGGTCAGTTGACACCAAATCTGATCGTCACTGAATGTGGTATCGAAGTATCGGTAGCTGCCACTAAGACTTATGTCGCTCAGTTAACCAGCTTCTATCTGCTCGCTATTTATCTTGCTGAGGTACGCGGTGCGCTCTCTCCAGAACGCGCGAAAGAACTGAAAGCGACATTGAATACGATTCCAATTCTGCAAGAGAGAATACTTGCCAAAGAAGCTGAAATTCGCAAATCGTCGCTCAAGTACGCCGAAGCTCACGACGTTGTGTTCATCGGTCGTGGACTGAACTTCCCCACTGCCCTGGAAGGCGCACTGAAACTGAAAGAGTTGTCTTACATTCATGCTTCCGGCTATGCCGCAGGCGAACTGAAGCACGGACCGATCGCAGTTCTCGATGCGAACGTTCCAGTTGTGGCTGTGGTTGTGCCAGGCTCTGTCTATGAAAAGACACTGTCGAACGCACAAGAAGCACGCGCCAGAAATGCTCAGATGATCGCTATTGCAGTTGAAGGTGATGAACAAGTGGCGAAGATGTTCGACACAGTGTTCACGATCCCAGTTGTAGAAGAGCTCTTCAGCCCACTGCTGTCAGTGCTTCCGATGCAGTTGATGTCTTATTACATTGCCGACTACTTAGGCAAAGACGTTGATCAGCCTCGTAACTTGGCTAAGTCAGTGACTGTCGAATAAACAGTTCAACTCGATACCTGAACATTTAGAAACAAACTTGACTCTGTAAATTCGGCTGCATATATTTTGCAGTCGCGGGTTGTATGCTCATAGTAATAAAAGTACTGAAAGCGCTTAATCAGGGCTACAGTAGCGGGGCGGCGAGGCCGCCCCGTCGCTGAGAGCCTCACATACGTGCTGGAAGTTTTGAACATAAGCACTAAATGAAGCGAGCCATTCTCCCTGCAACGGTACTTCGAGCGTTCAGGAACTTGTATTGTCTCGCTAAAGTGTTGGTGATGTTTGTGAATCGGTAATGGAAGTCGGATCGTCTTCAACAACCTTCGGGGTCAACAACAGCATCAACTCAGAGCGGTTTCGTCCCTTCAAACTGTTTCTAAATAACGCACCAAGAACGGGTGCTTCAGCCAGGTATGGTACTTTCGCCAACTGTGCTGCTTCTTGCTCCGAGAACAAGCCGCCTAAAACGAGTGTCTGTCCATCTTTGACTCGCACTTCTTGCGACATGATTTCTCGCACGTTCAAAAGAGTTACGATTGTGGGGCTGGCAGACGATCCAAACACCTGCGGTGGCCCGAGCGGTGTTGATACCTGCGGACGCAACCGCATTGTCACGAAACCGTCCTCGGTCACCTTCGGCAGCACGTTCAAGAAAATACCAGCCTTGGTCAATTCGACGTTTGTTGTGACAACGCCCAAACTGACTGTGGATGTGACTTTGTGGACAACTTCACTGGCGATTGTGATCAATGTTTCCGTGTCATCGACAACGACTACGCTAGGATTAGCAACAACTTTAGCCTTGTTTGTTTGCAGCAACAGTTGTAAATCGAGATTCAGCGCTGTCGGCACAGTCGCGATGTTTTGCTTACCGCCCGTGCCTTTACCACCTGTCAAAAAGTTGAATGCTGACTGTGCAAACTGCGAGGCTTGAATCCCAGCAATCGATGGTGCCACCGGCAGTAGTGAGCCGACCAAACCGGTGAAGGCGGTGCCTGGAGTAGTCGGTGTTACAGGAGTTGGATTGGTGGTTGGCAGTGTTGTTCCAAACGGCGCTGCAGGCGACGGGAACGTGCTGCCCAAACCTGGAAGGTATTGAATCAGCGGTGCTCTTGAGTTGCCCAGCACCGAGGATGATGCCCCTTCTCCCTGTACGTTCAATGTGGCGCCTAACTGTCTGATGCCTTGATTAGTCAGTTCGATCAAAGACGCCTGAATGTGCACCTGCTTTGGTCTGCGGTCTAGAAGTTTAATGGATTCTTCGGCAATGTTGATATCTTCTTGCGTTCCCACAACGAGAATCTGGCGATTTTTCGCATCTGGTATCACGATGGCGCCGCCACCATTTTGTTCGACCGTGTAATCGGTGTTGATTTCCTGGAAGGAGCGGATTTGTTGTGAACCAGGGTCTGTGGCTGCGTTGTTGAAGCCAACACCTTCTTGAGTTTGGCTGCGGCTGGAGCCACTTACTCTGCGGTTTGTGTCCGGTCTGTTTGTCTGGGAGCTATCTTGTTCATTGCTAGTTTTATCAGCTTCGGTGTTACTGCCCTTGCTACCGACTTCCACATCTCCGTCAGGTTGATTGCCACCGGCTTTTTTAGTTCGCCCTGATTCGGTGCTATCAATCACTTCGCTGCTTGTGCGTCGTCTCAATTGCGAATTGAAGTCTGGCAGCATGCCTCTGTTGAAGATCGAAGCATGCAGGATCATCGCTACGTCATACGGATGCGCATAGCTGAGCTTGAAAGCACGTGCCAGGGGACGATTCAAACCAAGTTGCACCATCGCTTGCAATGTCGCCACTATGACGGTGCTGTTATCGAGAGTTCGACTTTGCAAACCAGCCGATGCCAGCACACTATCCATCGCTTCGTTCAAAGTGACATCACGCAAATCGCCTGTGATTTTTCCCACCACTGATTTGTCGATAATGATATTAAGATTGCCACGGCGAGCCAGTTCTGCAATCACTTCTCGCACTGGTGTGTCTCTGAAGCTCATGTTGTGAATCAGCTGTTCGTTAGCGAAAAGTTTGAACTGCTTGCGAATTTTAACCGTTCCAACTACACCAGGAATTGGGTTTCGTCTTGTCTGAGCTGGTTTCGGACTGCTCTGCGCAATCGATAAGCCGTTACCCCCATCGCCAGCAGAGCCAGTTGGGTTAGATGATCCAGCTGCATCGTCGCTGTCTTTACCAAAGTCTTTGCTCGCGATAGCTTTTGGTGGTGCATCATCGGAAGACGAAGAAGATTTCGTTGAGGAAGGTGTGCCTAATGAGGCAGATGTTGCGGATGACGATGTGGGTTCGTCGCCGGCACTGTATGTCAAAGATGATGTGCCGCTTTGAGAATCGGCTGACGACATCGATGCGGCAGCGGGAACTGGCGCGCCCTTCGAGGAGTCAGTTGCAATAGGTAAGTTAATCGGCGCGGTCGGATTGGTTGCACCGGGAGTAGTGTCAACGCCAGCAGGCGCTTGTTTGCTCTGACTGTTTGGATGGTTGACTTGGGCTGAAACAGGCAGCGACGACAAAAGTGACACCAAGCTTAGTGTTAAAGCTGTGATGTTTAGTCTATTGAATTGTCTGGATCTCGGTCGGCTGTTTCTTTGGTTCATCGGGCCCTTTCAGGCGTTTCCCAAGTTGACTCCAAGATAATTTTACCTGCATGGTATCAAATTGCAATGCAGCACCATGCACCGAATTCCGTACAACCACATCTGGTGCCTATCTCAGAGATTATTAGCTAGTTTAAATCCCTTTTCAACTGTAGTGGTATCGTATATGGTTATGGGTGCTTTTTGCCAGAAAGTCCATGAATAGCGATTTCCAGATTGTTTCGAGCTTCGCTAAGATGTGGGTTGATCCGTAGTGCTAAACGCAGCTCGGAGATGGCCATAAAGATATCTCCTTTGCCGTAAAGTGCATAACCTAGATCATTTCTCGCTTGCGCGTTGAGTGGATCCAATGCCACCGCTTGTTTGAATTCTTCCACTGCACCATTCAAATTGTTCTTAGCGTGCAAGGCCCGTCCGAGGGCAATATGACTGTCTGCTGAAGCGGGGCTCAACAAAACGGCCTGGCGAGCTGTGCGAATTGCAGACTGTGGATTACCAGAGAGCAGTAGGGCTTTGGTCAAAGCAACGTGTGCTTTGGCCGAACCAGGTTCGACTGATACTCCCTGCCGCGCCGCTTTCACTGCCCCGATATTGTCGTGGGCCGCTAACAGCGCTTCGGCCAGTCCGGAGTAGCCATCAGCGGTCGGTTTGATGCCAACTGCCTTGCGATATTCTGCGATCGCTTCTGAAACATCTCCGTGCAAAGCAAGACTGTCTGCAAAAAGAATGTGCACGTCTGGCGAATCTGGAGACAATTCCATGGCCTTGTGAAACTCGGCGTTGGCTGACTCACGCGCGTTTACGTCGTCGTAGACGCAGGCAAGCAATGTGTGAGAAACATAATCCTCAGGTTTGAGTGCGATGGCTCGCTTGATTTCGGTGGCTGCACCTTCATAGTCACCAGCAAGAAAAAGATATGCGCCCAATTTTCGGCGCAGATATGGGTCTGAGGGGTGGTCCGTCACCTGGCGTCGAAAGCTGATCAACAAGTCGCCTATCGCTCGCAAATCGGCCGAAGCGCTATCTTGTTTCACTACCTTGACGACAGAATCAAAGTCGCCGAGAAAATCTTGGGCTCTCTCTTCAGAGGTCAGCTCGACTGGCTTGCGGGCTGGTCGGCTGAGAAGCGGTTTCTTAGTCACCGAAGGACCAGAATTGTTTTTCAAGATGCCGTTCAGGGGGGTCTTTTGAATCATGCCTTCAGCCGATTTCTGTCTGAGCAGATCTGTTCCCGGCGTAAGGCTCTGTGAGCCGCTCGCGCCTTGAGCTGATGCGTATGCATTTGAGCTTGAATAGATCAGTCCGAAGACTATAATTGCGGGCCAAATGGATGTCTTGCGACTACTGTTAAGCAAATTGTTCACGAGCTGGAAGTAACTCAATCGTAGCAAGTTGTCTAATTCTTAGTATGTTAGCGACGTAATTCTAATTTGCCTCATAATATCCATTGTCTATCCGAGAAGAGTCCAGGTAGCAGGCAGCTCGATTTATGTCCCTAAGCGCATACGTTCACATCCCATTTTGCACGCACAAATGCGAGTTCTGCGACTTTGCCGCATTTGCTGGACTATCGCATCTGGAAGACGAGTACTGTCAGATCGTTTGCAGAGAAATCGAGCAGCGCGATGCAAGTAGCTCTGCCCAGCGGAAATTGGATTCGGTTTTCTACGGCGGTGGAACGCCTGGATTGATCGAGGTTTCGAATCTTTCTCTAATTCACAGTCAACTGACAGAAAAATTTGGCACGTCTGTCGACTGTGAAATCAATTTGGAGACGACACCACATGCAATTACACCGGAAAAAGTTAAAGGCTGGCGAGAGATCGGTGTGAATCGGCTTTCCATAGGCGTTGAGTCGTTTCAAGACGATGAATTGAAGGCGATAGGTAGAGACCACACCAGAGCACAAGCTTATGACGGAATTTCCGCAGCTCTGGAAAATGGACTCGACAATATCAGCTTGGACTTTATGTACGGCTTGCCGACGCAAACTGTCGACTCTTGGAAAGATACTCTCCATCAGCTTTTCGAGTTGGCAGATCGACATCCGCAAATTTGTCATTTTTCGTCCTACAGTTTGCACTTAGCGAATAATTCTCCGCTCTATTCTAAATTTCCAAAAGATTCACCTCAGTATCCAGAAGATAAATCACACGAAGAGATGTTTCTTCTGCTTGTGCAAATGGCTAAAGAAGCAGGATTTCAGCATTATGAAGTTTCCAATTTTTGCAAGCCGAACCATCAGTCTCGTCACAATCTTTCCTACTGGAACAACAGCGATTATCTCGCTTACGGTGTCAGTGCTCACCGATATCTTGGCGGAGTGCGCAGTTCCAACTGGCGATCGATTGGCGTTTACATGAAAGATTTTCTTGGCGATGAGACATCCGAGACAATTGACACTGAGACCCGCATGCGTGAAGCGATTATGTTGGGTTTGCGATTGCGCAGCGGTTTGGACCTGAACAACTTCGAACACGACTTCGGTATCAACTTGCGAGAAAAATTCAAGAGGCAAATTGAAAGATTGTTAGACGGCGGTTTTGTCGAGATCGTGAACGAGAGGTTGCGCATTACTGACCGAGGTGTCTTAGTCAGCAATTCGATCATCTCCGAACTCTTTTAGATTAAATTACAAGTTTGTCGACTACGATGCGACTAAGTCTTCGGTCTCAGCGTCCCTGGAACGGTCTTTGTAGCAGCCTTACGGTTCGGGCGGTAGTTTAGCGCCTACACCCTACGGGTATGGTTATAACGTCCATTGGCGCCTCAGCGCTCTCGGGAGATGCCCATGCTTCGGGAGTCGAAAATCAGTTGAAATCCTGCCCTGAATGCTTTTCAGAGTACGAGGACTCGGTCGAGCGTTGTCCTGATGATTCAGCGACCCTAAAATCCATCGACAAGGATCCCCTGGTAGGTACTCGTCTGGCAGACAGGTATGAGGTTCTGGGCGTTGTTGGTCGAGGCGGTATGGGTGTTGTCTATAAGGTGCGTCACGAGTTGATGGACCGCTTCATGGCTGTGAAGATGCTGCATTCGCATCTCGTCTCGGAGCCAGAAGCAGTGAAGCGCTTTCACCGGGAAGCGAAGACCGTCTCGCAAGTGAAACATCACCATATCATCACTCTCTACGATTTTGGCATGAGCTCGCAGCGCCAGCCCTACATCGTCATGGATTACCTCGAAGGCACGAGCCTCAAGAACATCATTAAGGATGAAGGCATGGTGCCCTTCGAGCGCGCCGACCATATTTTTCAGCAGGTCATCGACGGTCTTGCGACAGCGCATGAGATGGACCTCGTGCATCGTGACCTGAAGCCAGAAAACATCATGCTCAGTCGAAACGCGAACGACTCTGACTGGGTGACTTTAGTCGACTTCGGTTTGTCGAAGCTGCGCGATCCAAAGCAAGAGCAAGACGCTTATCAAATAACGAAAGTGGGCGATGTCTGCGGCAGCCCTCCTTACATGAGCCCTGAGCAGTGTCTGTCGTCTACCGTAGTCGATCCTCGCAGTGACATCTATTCGCTCGCCATCTGTGTCTATGAGACGCTCACAGGCAAGTTACCGTTCAGCGCGAAGTCTGCAATTGAAATGCTAGACGCACATTTATACGCCACTCCTACTCCCTTCAATCAAGCCCTTCCGGAGCTTAAGGTTTGCTCGGAAGTGACTCACGTGCTCAATAAGGCGCTCTTGAAAGATCCAGAAACTCGCCACCAGACGGTGCAAGAATTTGGTGCGGAATTGCACGACGCGTTGTCTAGAGACGCTCTCAAATTGCGAACCTTCAAACATCGAATCGAAGTGGCAAATTTCAAAGATCTGGTCAGTGAAGCTGAAGCGTTGCACAAAGCTACGTTGGAGAACGAAGCAATCAAGCAAGTAACAGCCCAGGTGGCCAAAGCTGCTGCCGACCTAGACGGTGTGCAGTTCATGCGCAACAAAGAAAGTTCGAACGAGCAGCGCACGTCGAAGTCCAATAAGATCTTATCTGACAGCGGCTGGATGAGTCGTTTTCAGCGCAAGGGTGGCGAAGAAGACGGTGAAGCGGGCTCAGGCGAGCAACAGATGGATTCTTGCCCTTACTGTCACGCTCCGGTACAGAGTGGCATAAAGTTTTGCGTCAAATGCAATCATCAACTGACTGGTCCAGTTGGGCAGTACAGTCCCACCAGACCGAGCAAGGGCGATGGACAGGGCAAAGGCTTCAGTTCAAAAGCCAAAGTCGCGACGAGTAAATCCAGTTCTCTCTCCCAGATCCAAAAGATTCTCACTCTGGTTCTGATAATCTTGGTCGGCTATGGTGGTTGGACTGCAATGCACAACAACGAACTGATGAGCACAATCAGCAAACTAGTCGCCAACGTAGATAAGAAATAGACCAGCCTGACATAAGGTCCGGAGAAGATCAGGCACTGATCGGTTCTTCTGCCGGCACCATATTTGGTGCGCTACTCTAAAGTATCCTTCGGCTGATTCAAGACTTTTTCTCGTTCTTTGTCGCGAACAGCCTCAGCCCTTTCCGCAGTTTTTGCTCGTTCGAGCAAAGCCTTAATCTGCTCGATGTGTTCTTGTCCGTGGTCTGCAGACTCGAACGCCGAGGCGGTTTCTGCTACTCCGACGTTGCAATGCGTCGCCTCTTCGATTTCTAGCGCTTCTTGCAACCAGCTCAGTGCCTTCACATAGTTCTTTTTGGCAAAGTCGTCTTTCGCGTCTGCCACATAATTTTTCGCTAGTGACTCTGCATACTCTTTGTCTACCTTGTTGCCACCAACTCGCTGCAGCAATCCAGCATCCATATCGATTATCTCTGCCAGGTCGTGCCCGTCATGACCAAAGATATACTCCATGTGTTTGACGTTCGCATTGAGTAACTCGCGGCGTGCGCGTGCAATTATCTCGGGCCTGGCACCGGTGCGCTCCAGGCACACGAGTAGACCGAACAGCGCCTTGGTGCGCTTCTCTGTTCCATCACCGAAGTCTTTCGACATCGCCACTGCAGTTTTGTAAGCCTCGAGTGCTTGCGGAAATTTGCCCTCTCGCATATCTGTTTCTGCTTCTGCAATTTTCCATCGATACGGCTCTTGTTTGTAAAACGGTGCGGGATCGGAGGGCGGTCCATGCTTAGTAGCCGCCCAGACCAAGCCCATGACGAGCGAACCTAACAAGATGTACAGAACAAGCACCATTTGACGTAGACGCTTGTTGTGCGCATCTTGCTTCTTTGTCAGATCAACTGCATCTAGCACCAGTTGGTGCAGTGCTTCTCGTGATTTTTCTCCAGTTTCGTCGACTACTGTTTCCAGACCTGTTACAGTGTTGTCCCCCGAAAGTGGCTTGAAGTCATCATCTTCAACTTCACCCAGAGAGATGCGGGAGCCTTTCACCGAATCTATCAATTGCTTTTTGAATTCGGTCATAGTCTGCTGGCGTTCGTCTGGATTTTTGGCCAGCGATTTTAAAACACAGGCATCTAATAGCTCTGGAATCTCCTTGTTTGGTACTATTGTGCGCATAGACGGCGGCTGCTCACTAACATGTTTGTTCATCGTCTCGAATGAATTTACACCCATCAGTGGTGGCATGCCAGTGAGCGTTTCGTACAGTACACATCCCAATGAATAGATGTCTGATCGCGCATCTAGACTTTTACCCTGGCATTGCTCAGGGCTCATGTAGAGTGGACTTCCAAAGACTTCGCCCGGCTGCGTCAAACTTTGAGAAATTGCTCCATCTGTTGATTGGATTTTCGCGATACCGAAATCGACGATTTTGACTAATTCGTGTCCGTCAGGCTCGTTGATCAAAAATAGGTTGCCTGGTTTAAGATCGCGATGGATAACGCCTTTCGAGTGAGCTTGAGCTAAACCGCTGCAAGCTTGAATGAAAATTTGCAGGGCGTGATCAACTGGCATGTCACCATTTTTTTGCAACCAATCTGCTAAATCTTGACCCTCCAAATTTTCCATAATAAGGAAGGCTTTGTCGTCACTGATGCCGAAATCGAGCACCTGAATGACGTTCTTGTCTCTTATTGAAATTGCAGCAATGGCCTCTAGCTTGAAGCGGTCGAAACTGGTTGGATCAGAGCTTAGCGATTGATTTAAAACTTTGATGGCAACATAGTTCTGCATGAACATCTGCTGCGCTTTGTAGACTACGCTCATGCCTCCTCGCCCGACCACTTCGAGTATTTCGTAGCGATCTGCGAATGTTTTGCCGATCATTGGATCAGGCAAAGCAACGATCAATCGAGTTCCATCGTGTGGGCAATTTTGTTGGCCGTCGGAAAATTCTTCCTGACAGCGCATGCAACGCATTTTAATTGGATCTATGAGGTCGTCGGAGCCCACGTGCAGGATGCATCCTTATGTAGGGCCCGGAGAGTTTAGCTCGGCGCCCAAGTTTGCTTCATTGTCTGACCAATTCTAAACCCTTGCACCAAATTGACGCGCATCAATTGATATAGTTCGTGCAATGCATCCTGGTCGTTAATGCCATGTTTTTCTGCGACTGAGTTTACTTGCTGCATAGCAATTGCGGAGAAGTACACCAACACTTCTTCTCTGACTTCTCCTCTACCTTGATTGGGAAGTCTCAATACTGCTTTGCCAAAATCGTTGTTGACCGCATCAACAATCTCTTGGTTCAGCACTTCTACGTAGAATGACTCTGTTTTCTGGCCCATGGATGCCCCTCGAAAATGTCCCAATTACGGATGCATTATTTGAGATTACTGTATCACCGTTTTTCTGCAAGCACTATGCGCACGTTTTTACTTATACGTTCCTTAACGAACAGGAGCCTGCTTCCGAGCCGGCTGGGGCAGACTCGCGCAAGCTTCACTGAGACTGCAACTGAAATGAATTGGATATATCTTTGTGTCTATCTATGTGAGATCTAAGGACGTATCTGACTGTGCAACTAACAGCGAAACCTTACGGGGCAACGATGCTGGGCACCGCTGGTGACGCCATTGACTCGGCTGCAGCGATAACGACATCGGTAAGTTTTTCCATGAGAGTTTGCTCAGAAATTTGTTCGACCGAGATTGCTTGCACCGGTCCAGGAAGCGCGCCCAGGCAGCTTGTTGCGGCACGAGAGAAGGCGTCTGCGTTGCCTGTGACGTAAAAATTGAATTCGTCTTGTGTATTTGTTTGCGCACGATTGCCATTCGTTGAAGCGGTCAGGTGTTGTCGCAAGATCACTGCTGGGTCGATGATTTGAACTTTTCCTGCAAGCAACTGTTCGAGTTGCTTTCTTAAGAACGGGAAGTGTGTGCAACCCAGAATCAATACTTCCACTTCTTGCTTCAACAATGTTTGCACATGTTGATCCACAACATTTAGAGTGCTTGCTTGATCGATATGTCCGCTTTCGACAATAGGAACGAATTCAGGACAGGCCAATTCAAATACGTCTAATCCCGGTTGATGTGACTTGATCAATCTTGAGAAAACGTGACTTCGAACAGTGGAAGCAGTCGCCATCACGCCCACTTTCTTGTTGAGAGCGGCTGTATATTCGGCTGTAGTACTGATCAAATCGAACACTGGAACGGGTGAACGACGCTTGGCTGACTCGAAAGCATGTGCAGCACTCGTGTTGCATGCCATGACGATGGCATCGACATTTTTACCAACGAGAAAATCTACAATTTCATCGACGTAACGAACGATCTCAGAGGACTCTCGATTGCCGTAAGGACATCGTGCAGTGTCTCCGACATAAGAAAATTTGCGACCCTTATTAAGTGCTGGTAATTTAGCCATCTCTCTCAGTACGGACAGACCGCCGACGCCTGAGTCGAATAATCCGATGCGATTAAAGTCTTTGAGCTGATCGTCTGCCATTTCTAGTACGTTCCTTTTAAACGCTCACTTCACTGCGCGGACTGCATTAGATCCGCTACCTGAAAGACTTTCTGCAACTGACTTATTAGGCGCCGCAGATGTTCCCTTTCCTGCACTCTGGTCAAAATTGATTACCGGAGCTGTCTTCACAGTATTTGCTTGCGTTTCCGGGTTTTTATTCACATAGAGAATAACACCCTGCGCAAGCGCATCAGCTATCTTGCCCTGGTAATCAGATGATATTAATTTCTCACGTTCATCCTTATTGGATATATAACCGACCTCTGCAAGGATCGCTGGCACTGATGTGTGATTGATTACGTAAAACCGTGCTTTACGAACGCCGCGATTTGGCACGCCCAGAGACGTATACAAGCTTGTGTGAACTGCTTCAGCTAGAGGTTTGCTTTGTTCTGTCTGGAAGTAGGTCTCGACGCCTTTGATGTCACTTGTGCCTTCCAACGAATTGATGTGCACACTGATGAATGCTTTCGGCATAACGAGATTGGTGATTTTGACACGGTCTTCCAGTGATACGAAAGTGTCATCGCTGCGCGTCATGGTGATGAAGGCACCACTTGCTTCCAGGCGCTTCTTGAGCTGATTGATGATGCCGAGTGTCATCTCTTTTTCACGCGCTTCACCACGAATGGCTCCTGGTTCGCTGCCACCATGGCCGGCATCAAGTACGAGGCTAACTCCTTCCAGCGGAAGGTTTGGATTGGACTTCGTCATCACTGACGGAGCTTGATTGAATATCTTCAATGTCAGCACTGTGCCATCTTCTGCAAATGTTTTCTCTTGCACTTGCACACTGTCACTAGCCAGGTCGAAGACTAAACGACAGGTCTTCTTGTCCATCATTCCGATGCGTACTGAACGACAGAGTGAGTTGTCTTGAAAGAGCGAAACTGTTGCTTCATCCAGGTCGGCAGGCTTGTCTAAATCGATGATGTAACGTTCAGGAAAGTGCAGGCGAAAACTCTTGTAGGTAATATTGCGTTCCGCCAAAACTTGAATAGCCGCATTGGGCTCTTTGTTGTCGGTATCGCTAACTACGGATAAGCGCGCCATTGGCACTCCGGGCGGTTTTTCAGTTTTGTTGTCTAGTCGAAGATTGTCAGATTTTTCTTTGTTTGGAAGATCTGAATTCTCGGGTGTTTCTCCGGTATCGTCGTCCGCTTTCTTCTTGATCGACTTCGCGACGGGAGGAACTGGCTTTTTGATTGTATCTGTCGCAGCTACCTGGTCTTGTGAAGGCGTTGTTAGGAGTTTGTTATTTTGCACTGGCGGAGCTACAGTAGGAACTGCGCGGGCTTGCAGCTTTTCTGGAGTTTGTATTTTGCCTGGCACAATCGTCGACCGACGCGCGGCAGCGAGCAGGTCTTGAATGTGTTGAATCGAGGCGTCTATATCCTCTTCACCGTCCGCAGATTTTTTGCTCGCTCGTGACGCCACCTGTAGAGGCGCAGGTTTTGCGACTTTCGCTACCGCTAGTTTGGTCGCTACCGCAGTAGGCACACTCGCCGGCGCGACTGGTGGAGCAGCTGCTGGTGGCGCTGTCTTCGTTTCGGGTTTCGTCTCTTTAGCGGCAAGCACAGGTGGTTTCGTTTCCTCTTCCACTTTTGCTGGCGCGACAGCTACTTCGACTGGATCAGGAATCAACCCCTTAGCGCCAGTCCACTTGACGATTAATGTTCCGGAATTAGCAGTAAATGAAAGTCCTTTTAATGAAGCTGGGTTGCGAGAGATGGCCGCAACACGACAGATAGGCGGGTTGACCTGAAATTGTCCCACCCGAATCTCTTCAATACCCCACTTGCCGGGCGTTTGCACCGGATGGATGATGTGAGGAGGCATGACATAACTGAGCCCGGCGAAGTCCGCCACCATCATGGCGTGACCGTTTGGCCCCGGTAAATATTGAATTGATGGCGCGCCGATTTGAGCGCCTTTCATAGTGCTCATCACGATCGCGTTGTTTTCGGGATCATCGTTGCACGAAACTATACGGTCGTAATTCCAGGCCGTCTGTGCGAAACAGGCTGCGACCGTGGTTGTTGTTATTAAGAGACTCGAGAGAAATCCAGCTATCCGGCTCGCTCTCAGCGACATGAAGCCACCTTAACTTTCCCGTAAAAAATCAATTTTAACACGCCAGCACTGCATCTTCGCTGGGAGTGTATATTCTCTTGATATCCGCTGCCACCACATATGAGGCGTAAATAAAATTCAGATTCCTCTATCACTATTAGTAAGCTGATACTCTTACGTGCGTGCTGCGAGCCCTCCATCGCTTACCAAGTGGCGGTCTACGGCTGAATGGCGTCGTCTTTTTTTGGGAGTTAATTTGGAATGAACTTAGCTGGTTTCCCTCTGATATTCGGTTGCGCTCTAGCTGCAATCATCTATGGTGCTGTTGCCAGTTGGAGCGTTCTAAAACTAAGCCCCGGCAACGAAAGAATGGTCGACATCGCAACGGCGATTCAACAAGGCGCGGGCGCGTATATGAATCGTCAATACACGACGATCGCCGGTGTCGGTGTTGTACTTGCGATTATTATCGGACTCGCTCTCAACCCGATGACAGCTGCTGGATTCGTTGTAGGTGCGTTGTTGAGTTCGCTGGCGGGATATGTCGGAATGTTTGTGTCAGTTCGAGCAAACGTTCGCACCGCAGAAGCCGCTCGTGGCGGTCTGGAAAAGGCACTGACAGTCGCTTTCCGCGGCGGTTCGGTAACAGGTTTACTAGTGGTTGGACTGGGACTTCTTGGTGTCGCTGGTTTCTTCTACTTCACACATGATGTGCAAGCGTTGATCGGACTCGGCTTCGGAGCCAGCTTGATCTCGGTATTCGCAAGACTTGGTGGCGGAATCTACACGAAAGCTGCCGACGTTGGCGCTGACCTTGTCGGAAAAGTGGAAGCAGGAATTCCTGAAGACGATCCAAGAAATCCAGCTGTTATCGCTGACAACGTCGGCGACAACGTTGGTGATTGTGCTGGTATGGCTGCTGACTTGTTCGAAACATATGCTGTAACCGCTATCGCAACAATGTTGCTTGCCCATGAAACTTTCCACACAGTAATCGAGCAACGTCCTGAAATTCTGCTTTACCCTCTGGTACTAGGGGCGGTGTCGATCCTGGCTTCGATCATCGGCTGTTTCTTTGTTCGCCTGGGCGGAAGCAAGAACATCATGATGGCGTTGTACAAAGGTCTGATCGTGGCCGGCGTGCTCGCTGCAGGTGGTTTCTGGTACTTCACCAACATGATGATGAGCGGATTGAGCCGCGAACCGATGGCCTACTTCCTCGCATCGATGGTCGGTCTCGTGGTCACAGCGGCGATCGTATGGATCACCGAGTACTACACATCAACTGCTTACGGGCCTGTGCGTGGTATCGCCAAAGCATCCGAAACTGGTCATGCCACCAATATAATCGCCGGTCTTGCCGTGTCGATGAGATCGACAGCGCTGCCAGTCATCGTCATCGTTATCGGTATCCTCGTTTCATACGGATTGGCTGGCATCTTCGGTGTTGCATTGGCTGCAATGTCGATGCTCAGTATGTCTGGCATCATCGTCGCCATCGACTCATACGGTCCTATCACTGACAACGCCGGTGGTATCGCCGAAATGGCTGAACTTCCAAAAGAAGTTCGTGAAATTACCGACCCACTAGACGCTGTTGGAAATACAACCAAAGCCGTAACGAAAGGATATGCAATCGGATCAGCTGGTCTAGCTGCAATCGTTTTGTTCAGCTCGTACACGACTGAGTTGCAAGCTGCAATTCAAAAAGTCACACCAGGAGCCACTATCACATTTGACCTTTCCAGCCCATACGTTCTGGCCGGATTGTTCCTTGGTGGTTTGATTCCTTTCTTGTTCGCCGCTATGGCGATGGAAGCCGTCGGTTATGCAGGCGGTCTGGTTGTTACTGAAGTACGTCGCCAGTTCAAAGAGATTCCTGGAATTATGGAGTCAACAGCAAAGCCTGATTATGCAAAGTGCGTGGACATCGTAACTACAGCGGCGATCAAGCTCATGGTTGTGCCAGCCTTGATTCCGGTTTTGACTCCAGTTCTGATCGCTGCTCTCGGCTACTTTTACTTGAACACAGCTCTGCCTGGTGAATATGCCGCAGCAAAAATGCTTGGTGGAGTGCTTGTCGGTTCGATCGTGACTGGTATCTTCGTCGCTGTCTCGATGACATCGGGTGGTGGCGCCTGGGACAACGCCAAGAAATACATTGAAGAAGGAAATCACGGTGGAAAGGGCTCTGAAGCTCACAAAGCTGCGGTTACTGGTGACACGGTCGGCGACCCTTATAAGGACACTGCCGGTCCAGCCATCAACCCGATGATCAAAATCTTGAACATCGTCGCTCTCCTACTCATCTCCGTATTGGTAGGCAGCGCCCACTAATCCTGACTGTTAGTCTGGACTGTATAAGCATTAAAAGTCGTATCCGCCAACTTTCGGCAGGTGCGACTTTTTTTCTTCAGACTGAACCGTCGTCGGTTGAGTCTTTCCGCACTGGCCTGGGTTTCGGCGATTTGCTCCGGCTACTTCAGAAATTGAACCGTTATCGGTTGATTTTTGGCGGCTTGTCAAGCTGATTGGGCGAGCTTTGCCTGGGGAACATAAATCGCATAATCCTGTTCATTCATTTCGCCACGTCAAGCCAGGGGATACTATGCAGAACCCGCCGATGAGAAGCCTATACCTTGGAGTAATGCTCGGGTTGTTGATTGCATTCTCGCCAGTCTGGATGCACAGGGCACCAGCTCAGACTTACGATGCGCCCTGGGTCTATCCCACCACGCACTGAACAGCTTAGAGAAGCTTCGATTACATAAGCCCTCAGCCAGGCAACAATCCTGTTAACCTAATGGTTTTGCTGCTGCAGGCGTGCCATGCCCAATCTTCGGAAAACAAATGTACTGGTTAGTACGCGCGATGGTGTCGCGTACATCTTTCGCATTGTTAGTCTGGCTGTTGGATTCAGCATTCTTATCGTCACCATCGCGGCTGCCGTATTAGCCATTCTTGTCTGCAACGATCTGCGTCAGGTGCCGGATCTGGCTTTTCTCAAGGACTATCATCCTAATCGCACAATTCAAATTTTTGACTGTAAAGATAAGCTCGTATGCGCTGTCGAACAAGACGTCAATCGTGTCGTAGTGCCCCTGAAGAAGATTCCTTTGTCATTGCAGCAGGCAGTTCTAGCTGCTGAAGACCGACACTTCTATGAGCACAGTGGTATCAATTTCAAAAGTTTGGTTCGCGCTGCATACGCAAACATGCAAGCGCATCAAGTCGTAGAAGGCGGCTCTACTGTCACACAGCAACTGGTTAAAAATCTGTTTTTTCTGGACAGCGGCCGCTCTATCGATCGCAAAGTTGCCGAGGCGCTTGTCGCGACCGAGCTTGAGAAACGCTACACCAAGCCAGAAATATTGCAGATTTATCTCAACGAAATTTATTTTGGCAACGGTGCCAACGGCATTGAACAAGCTGCACTTAGATATTTTGGAAAAAATGTCTGGGATTTGAATCTGCCAGAATCAGCATTCATTGCCGGTTTGATTCGTTCACCGTCTGTCTTGGGCAGCTCCGAGCATAGAACAGAAGCGGTGATCAGGCAGAGACAGATTTTAGACGGCATGGCTGAGTGTGGCTTTATCTCTCACGCAGAGGGACAGCACGCAAAGTTTTACCCACTTTACTTTCATAGTGCACTAGAACCGAAGCCTCAGCACGCTTTTACGATCTATCCGTACTATGTCAGTTATGTGTTGGACTTGATCAAGTTGCGATATCCCGAAACCATGGCTCGCAAGCAGGGCATCAAGGTTTTCACGAATATGGATCAAATCGCGCAGCAATGCGGGGAAAAGGTTCTGGCACAAGAGTTTAAGCATGCCCCGGCAGGAATTACTCAAGAAGCTTTGATCTCAGTATCAGTTAAAGACGGTGGCATTCGTGCCATCGTAGGCGGTGCTGGTGACTATTGGAGCAAACAATGGAACTGCGCCACGAACCCTCATACAGTGGGCTCTACTTTCAAGCCCTTCGTATATTTGACTGGATTTCTCGAGCACGCCATCGGTCCTAACACAATAATCGAGGATTCACCACTGACGGTGCATCAAATTGACAGTGCGGATTACAGTCCGAAAAATTTTGACGGCAAATTTATGGGCAAGATTACAGCGAGAAAGGCACTGGCTCAATCGCGCAATGTTTGTGCTGTAAAAGTTGCGCAGATGGTAGGCATGAGCCGAGTTCTTGTAACGGCGCGGAATGCTGGCATTACTGGCACTATTGCACCTAACATCTCGTCGGCTCTGGGTAGTTCGGCGCTCTCTCCTCTGGATCTGGCAGGTGCTTACGGCACCTTCGCTCGCGGCGGTGTGTCGATTACTCCACGCGCTCTCAGGCGTGTCGAAACGATGAATGGCGATGTTTTAGAGACTTTTGATTCTGACTCTCACCGAGTTTTTCCAGACGATGAGGTGGCCTGGCTCGTGTCTATCTTGGAGGAAGTAGTCAACTCCGGAACTGGCACTCAGGCTCGACTCGGCGACCGCCCGTGTGCCGGCAAGACCGGCACCGCCGACAAAGCAACAGATCTCTGGTTCGTCGGCTTCACACCAGATATGGTGACAGCGGTTTGGGGCGGTAACGATCAAAATCTACCCATTGCAAACAAGCATGTCACAGGTGGAACCGTGATGGCGAGGCTCTGGCGTCTGTACAACAAGCTCTATTATTCGCGTGTTTCCGTTCCGGCTGGCTCTTTTGTCGCTTCCACCCATGAAGACCAGATTACCGCAGAGCCAAAAGGTGTGGTCCCCGATCATCCCGTAGTAGCAGGGCGATCCTCGTCGGTGCGTCACAGAGCCAAAGCTGCTCATCGCCCACGAGGTTATCGAGTCTTTTCCGGTCCACATGCGTCCAACCCTGATGGAGGCGTCGCTGTTCGTCGAGCCCCTGGTGTAACCGAGTATTCATGGGGGCGCTAAAACCAGGACATTTAGCCCCTTGATCGAGTATGCTTGCATACTCACTACATATGGATTCAGCAGCTTATGGTTAAGAAAGAAGACGGCGGTCGTTCACGCAAAAATGAGTTCGAATCGAGAAAACCGCGTGTGCAGCGTGCTTCTGACGATAGCCAACGAGCATTCAAAGAGCGACGCGATCGCGTCGGTGAACCGTCCGATGCTCCTCGTCCCCGCGAGAGATCCGGAAAGAGAGCTGAACGTCCTAAACAGGAAGACAATGTCAATCTCTTCCTCAGCCCTCGCATGTTGGAACTTGCCGAAGAATTAGCCCAGGCTGAAAAGATGAATTTGCGTCAGTATCTGACTGAAGCGTTGAAATACATCTTGCTGGCTCACGGAAAGCGGTTGGGCGCGACAGAAAAGTATGTGACTGAGTTCGTCAGTCAGAATGATAAAAAAATTGCCACCTGGCGCAGCGACACGCCTGCAACCGCAGATGGTGCTGATGAAGAAAAGGATGCCGAAGAAGGTCGTCCAAGTTATGTTCTTGGACCTCCAGTCGACCCTGATGCAGTCGCAGCAGAGCAAGAAAATCGGGCACGCACTCGTTCGTTTGACCGCACCGATCGTAGCGAAGAGCGCAACGATCGTGGCTCGCGTTCAGGTTCGAGCAGCGACCGGGGTGGTTCCAGCAGTTATCGCGGACGTTCATCTGAAGGCGGCGAATCCAGATATGGACGTAGACCAGAAGGTGGTGCCGGACGTAGTTACAGTCGCTCCGAAAGTGCTTCAGGCGGGTCTGGCGGATATCGCGGGCGCTCGTCTGAAGGCGGTGAATCCAGATATGGACGAAAACCATCTGAAGGTGGAGAGTCTAGATATGGACGCAAACCATCTGAAGGTGGAGAGTCTAGGTATGGACGCAAACCATCTGAAGGTGGCGAGGCTAGATATGGACGCAAACCATCTGCAGGTGGCGAATCCAGATATGGACGCAAACCCGAAGGCGGTGAGTCTAGATACGGACGTAAACCGGCCGAAGGTGGTGAGTCCAGATACGGACGCAAACCAGCCGGTGGCGGTGAATCTAGATATGGACGTAAACCATCTGAAGGGGGCGAATCCAGATATGGTCGCAAACCTTCAGACGGCGGATCGTCGTACGGTCGCAAACCAGCAGAGGGTGGCTCCTCTTATGGACGTAAACCTTCTGAAGGAGGCTCCTCTTACGGTCGTCGCCCCGCTGGTGAAGGTGGTGGAGCTCGCAGTCGCTCCTCGTCCTCAAAACCTTACGCTGGTGGTGACAAAAAGTTTGGCACCAGATCTGGTGGCAGTGGCGGCGCAGCACGGAAACCATCCGGAGCCGGAGGCGGTGGTCGCTTCAAATCAGGCGCAGGCGGTTCGGGCAAAAAGCCATCCAACAGTAAGACTCGTCGCAGCGCCAACTGACCGCAGTTAGGGATTTGCACTGACCCTGAGCAATTCATTTAGCCAGCGAAATATGCCAATATGCAGCGCGTAAGCCAAAAACGCTGAGCATGGAATCGTCAAAAACCAGGCAATCAACATGTCTCGTGCGACCAACCAGTGCACGCCCTTCTTGCGCTGTGCCGTGCCGATACCCATGACTGCAGAAGCTATCACTTGTGATGCAGACACTGGTCCCCCAGTTATCGAGCCGATTAGAACAACTGCCGCCGATGAAAATTCGGTGACGAACCCATGCAGCGGCCTCAATCGATAAATTCCCAGACCCACTCTTTTTACAATCCCGGGAGCCAGCGAGGCGATGCCGACTGCCATCGCTGTGCCGGTGAGAAGCCTCACCCAGAGCGGAATGTCATCTCCAATCATATAACCGCCAGCATTCAATGTGAGCACAAGGATACCCATCGCTTTTTGCGTATCGTTGGCACCATGTGCAAATGCTAGAACAGCTGTTGAGAAAATCTGTAATTTCTTCAAACCCTTGTTGGCGCGAGTAGAAGCACGCATCAAAAATAAGAGAGTGACTATAAGACAGGCATAGCCAGCGGCAAAGCCAATCAAGGGCGACAAGAATAAACTGAAAACAACTTTCCAAATTCCAGTCGAATGTAATACGTGATCTGGATCTCCCCAGACGATGTGCTGCCAGCCACCACTTCCTGCGTAGACGGCACCTATTATGCCACCAACCAGGGCATGCGTTGAACTGGATGGGAAACGACACAGCTTTGTGATGTAGTTCCACAAGATTGCCGCGAACAATCCGGAGGCAAGCACTGGCAAGAGGCTGGGTGTATGCGGCCAGTTAGTGATCGATTGAATCGTGTGTGATACAGCAGAACCACCAAACAACGCACCAAGGAATTCGCAAGCAGCGACGAGCAAAATCGCTTGCAGTCGAGAAAGTGCTCGGGAAGCAATTGCCCCAGCTGCGACTGAGCTGCCATCCTGAAAGCCGTTTGTGTAAGTGAAAATGATGCTGAGAAAAAATACTAGAACCGTCAGAGCTAAAATCGACAAGCGCTATTCCCCGCTGCCTAGCTTGTTTTGACGATTACGTGCACCAGTTTCTCTCCGACAATATCGATTTTGGTGGCACATGAGACCATGCATGTATAAACTTCGCGTGTTTTCAGAAGTGTCTTGAAGTCGTCTAGAGTGAATAGATTTTTCATCGCCTGTCTGTATATTTTGGCAAATCGATTTTCTGACTTGCGGGCAAGAGTAGCTTGGTTAGAGGCTTCTACGGGGTTTGACTGGAGGTGAATGAACGCTTGATTTAAGCATCGAGTTCCTTCAACGAGAGTGGCGGCCATCTCCTTTAGGTAAGAATCAGAATTCTTTATCTCCAAGGCCTCGATTTCGCGAGCGATGGTTTTTGCAGAATTGATTACCTCATCTAATTTGACTGAGAGGTCATAAATGTCTTCGCGGTCGAAGGGCGTAATGAACGATTCAACCAACTTTCGCTCAAGCTCCAGTTTGTGCTCGTCAGCATCATTTTCGATATCTCGAACTTTTTGACAGCGCTCGAATGTTCCTTCGTTAATCCAATCTTCCAGCGCAATCATGCCTTCGAGAGTGGAGGCGGATTGGACGTTTAAGAGCGCGAAAAAATCTGTTTTTGGCTCGAAGACCTTGGCCAACCAACTCGATTTATCTACTGACGGTGACATTATTGGCCTCACGAGGTAAATAGATTATTGCTGCTTTTCCTTGCTCCCGCGAGCTTTTCGGCAATAAAATTTGGATAATTCTGCTACTTTCGTCCTTCCCACTCGTCGTAGAATTCTTGTAGGAAATCTTCCACAAATTTGTGTCGATGTTCGGCAAATTCTTTCGCCGCTTTTGTATTCAGCCTGTCTTTTAGTAGAAGCAATTTTTCATAGAAGTGATTGATGGTTGTGCCCTTGCTTGACTTGTACTGTTCGAAGGTTGCGTGCTGAACTGGTTTTTCATCAGGATCGTACATGACCCGATTGAAGTGTCCGCCATATGCAAATGTGCGCGCAATTCCGATTGCACCGAGGGCGTCAAGGCGATCGGCATCTTGCACGACCTGGCCTTCTAAAGAATCAATCTCGTTTTCTACTCCCGCTCCTTTGAAAGAAACAGTTAGAATGATTTGAGCAACACGAGCTTGTGTAGCCTCATCCACACCTAGTGCCTTCAACCACTCGCGTGATTTGGTGGCACCGGCAGCAATATCACCACCGTTGAACTTCCAATCGGCAATATCGTGCAGTAGCGCTGCCAGTTCCACAATGAACGGATCTGCTCCTTCAGCTTGCGCCAACTTCACCGCCACGTTGCGCACTCGATTGATGTGCCACCAGTCGTGTCCCGTCGAGTCAGCTTTTAGTGTCTCACGCACGAAATCTTCAGTTCGCCGGATGATCTCATTTTGCTGCTGTTGCATTGTTGATTGAACTGTTTCCAATTCTGTCGCCCTCATGTTTTCTCACCACTTGCGCAATGCGTCGTCAATTAATTGGATCTTTGGCTATCAGGTCTTAGGCTTGATGCTGCGCCAGAAATTCAAGCACTTGACTGCGAAAACTTTCAAACGGGATCTTGCTTTGTGAATCGCCGGTCAAACGCAATGCCGGCGTGAACTCATTTATACCACCGAAGGACCAGACACCGTCCATTGACTCTTGCTTAGAAAGACTTTCAGCTAGGCTTTTCATATCGATTCTTGGTGAAGTCTTGCGCGATTGGAAGTCTACCCAGCTCTCGTAGCGATAATAAAATTCGAAGTTCGTTTCTTGCAGCAAAAGAATGCGCATGCAATCAGTTTGATTGTGAATCGCCATGCGATGGATAGCTTTGCTCGGCTCCACGTTGGCATCAGGCATTGTTACTATCGCCAGGTCAAGTTCTGGTAATTCGGTCAGTTTGAAACGCTTATTTCTTAATGCTTCCTCGCTGCTCTCGAGCAAGTTGTCTTGCGCCTTCCAGTACTTTTCCAGATAGTCGACTTTCTCAATTATTCTGGGAAATCGTGGCAGTAATTCTTCGTACAGAACATTGGTCAAATAGTGATAGTCTTGAGCAAATATCGAAGCTTTCAGCGGGGAAAGTTTGGGGTTTAGCCAGGCATCCAAGATAAAGCTTATGCGCGCTGCTTCTCGGTTTTTATAAACATTGAAGTCGCCAGCGCCGGCGATGTCGATGAGCAAATCTCTCAATTCTTCGGCGTCGTCTGGATTGAGCAGGGAGTAGACTCCCACCAGACCATCAGCATCGAAGTGATCGTTTGAAACTATCGTTGCTTCTGCCTTTATCTCGGGCTTGTCTAAATAGTTGAAAACGATTTGAGCAGACAGATCGGCACGCAGTTCCTGAGGAGTGGTGTTGTTTTGCCAGTGCGACAACAATAATTCGGTTCCAGCATTGGCTGACCCGTCAACGATGATGTTAGGCAACTGTGCGGACAATTTGTAGGAGAGATAATGCATCAACGTTTGGTCTCCAAGTGTGCTTTTTATCGTTCCTCGCCGCGCTACGCTTCAGACGAAACCTTCAGAAGTCGTCTGCAGCGTCCATGTTCAGCCACTTTTCAAAACGTCTCACCCCTTAAACCATATAGTGAAGGGTTTTCAGCAGACGTGAAGCCAGTTGTCAGTTCTTAACTCTTAACAAATTGAGCTTCTACATTTTTTACGAAAACTTCTGGAAGTGTCTATTGATGCGGTTTTGACTGTAAACGTTGATTTCGTGCAAGATTCCTAATCCGCAGCAAAATAAAGAAAGAACGACTGCTGCATGTCGTTCCAATATCTACCGTTAAAATGGTGTTCCTCACATGGATTCGGAGTTCGTAGATGAAAGCACTAGTCCTCGATAAGCCCGGCACGCCGGAATCACTTTATACGTCAGATGTTGAGCAACCAAAACCAGGTCCTGGTGAGGTTCGCGTCAAGGTATACGCAGTTGGTCTAAATCCCGTTGACTACAAACTCGCGGCTTCAGGCTACCCAGGTTGGGACTACCCGATGATTCTAGGGCTCGACGTAGCCGGCGTCATCGACAGTGTCGGCAAGGGTGTCGACGAATGGCAAGCAGGCGATCCTGTGTACTATCACGGTGACCTGTCGAAGCCAGGCGGCTACAGCCAGTATGCGATTGCGTCGACACGAACACTGGCTTGGTTGCCAGATGGTTTGTCTTACACGGATGCAGCAGCTCTTCCCTGTGCCGGATTCGCTGCATATCAAGCGCTGCACAGAAAGCTTCATGTGCAAAAAGACCGAACAATTCTGATTCTTGGTGGAGCCGGCGGAGTGGGCGGATTCGCCATTCAGTTAGCTAAGATTGCTGGTTTGAAAATCATCACGACTTGCTCCAAGCACAACGTCAACTTTGTCAAAAATCTTGGCGCAACTGAAATCATCGACTATCAAACCGAAAACGTGAAGCAAGCTGTAGACGAAATCACTCAAGGTCGTGGAGTCGACTACATTCTCGACACAGTGAGCAGCGCGAGCGCAACTGAGGCTCTTGATATGCTCGCCTTTAACGGCGCGATTGCTTGTGTGGCCGGTATGGCTGACATCAGTAAAGTTGCACCTTATGAGAAGGCTCTCTCTGTGCACGAAGTCGCTGTTGGTGGTGCATATGCTTCCAACGACAACCAAGCTCTCGATGATCTTGCCAAGATCGGCATGGAATTCGGTAATCTGGCAGCTAAGGGTCTGGTCAAACCGATGGTTGAAGAGGTAGTAAATTTGGAAGATATTCCAGATGCACTCGTGAGACTTTCGATGCGTCACGTACGCGGCAAAATCGTGGCTAAGGTTCCTCAGCCTCAAGAGAAATCATAGAATTTGCACTAGGCATTTCCGCCCTGGTTCAAAGCTAAGTGAGAGAAGCCACCTCAACGGTGGCTTCTCTCTTTAGTGCATGAGCTAGCCGCTGCTCTGCGGCTCGATCTGAAGGTCAGCTCCTAGCGAACCTTTTCGATTGCTTTGACTTCGTCTTTTACGTTTTCGCATTTGACGTGCTCGCCGCCATTAGCTTCGAGCAAACGATGAGCTTCTTTGGTTCGGTCGTCGTCCTTATCACCGGCAAAAACGCCAAGCAAGATGCCGCCCTTCTCGAGTTCTCCTCTGTAGAGTTCAGCTTCGTGCTCAGGAATTCCCAGACCGACCAGACCGCCGATCAATCCTCCGCCCAGAGCGCCTGCGCCAAATCCAGCCAACATAGCTAGCCACTGCCCTGCGGCGAATAGCCCGATTGCTGGAGCTGCTACAAGACCAGTCGCTGTCAGTCCGAGCGCCACAGCGCCCAGTACTCCGCCCACTGCGGCGCCTGTGGCCAAGCCTTCTGGAGCTTTGGTCGATTCATCAACCATAAATTCACGTCCACGTGTTGTCTCAGACATCAAAAGGCTGATGTCGTCTTGCGAGAAACCGTGACGAACTAAATCTTCTACAGCTGTCATTGCTGCTGCGCGACTACGAAAAATCGCTGTTAATAACTTTGCCATGAAACTTCCTCCGGTTGCCGACGAGACTCACCCGCGCGGCGATATTTTTGTAATTCTGATTTGCACCGAACTTGGTGACGGAAGAGGTATCGATTCGGTTTCCTTTTTCGGCTACTAAAATCCCTCAGTGTTGAATGAAACACCAGGAAACACTTTGGAACCTCGTCTTATCACGCGACGTCGACAGTCACAGATAGATCGAGGTGCAAGATATGAATACATTGCGACCACAGACATTCACTGTTGATGTCCATGAATTACCGAAAGATTTGAAGCGCGTACTCAAAGTTCAGTTTCGCGAATTTATTCACTTCGTCGAAGATGCTCAAGACAACATCTGCTACCCAGCCAACAACTTTGCTCGCAGCGCTAAGTCTCAGGAAGCTGCGTAGCTGTCACGAAAATCCACATGCCAAATGGATGTTGAACATAGAATAGAAATGAAAGGCGCAGGTTTTAAAACTGCGCCTTCTATTTAATTGATTGAACTGTTCGACTCTTTTAGAGTTTAGTGTCCGCCGCAGCATCCACCCGAGCTTGGCTTTTTCGCTTGCTCTTCTTTCTTCTGCTCTTGTTGCTGAGTAGCTGGCTGTTTGTCGTCTTTTTTGACTTCTTCTTTTTCAGCAGTCTTTGTTGCTTGATCGCTCATTAGACACCTCCTAGGGTTCTTTGTTTAGAATGACGCAAAAAATCGAAATTGGGCACTTACTGTAAATAAACTTTTCAGTTAATCCCAAACTATTACAGAGCCGTCTTATCCTTCTGCCCGGCGATACTCGGAGCAAAAGCGCTCTCTAGCATCGAAACGAGTTCGGACTTCGGGATGGCACCTGTGTTCGCAGCAATTGGTTTACCGCCTTTGAACACGACCAGTGTTGGAATTGATTCAATACCTAATCCTTGTGAAAGCATGGGGTTTTGATCGACATCCACTTTGAACACTTTGGCTTTGCCCGCAAACTCATTTGCCACTTCGTCGACAACCGGTGCCATGTGTTTGCATGGTCCACACCATGTTGCGTAGAAATCCACTAATACAGGCTCTTTCGCCGCAAGAACATCTTTCTCGAAAGTTTTGTCAGATGTTGATTGAACTTCGACTGCTGCACTACCAATTTTGTTCTCTGACGAACTCGAGCATCCGCTCAACAGCAATGCGCCGCATGCAACAGTGATAAACCAGTTTTTCATAACGAGGCTCCTGCGTCTGAAGGGTCTACTTATTAGACGGCTCAGGTTTGATTGTGTTGCGCATTTGTGTCCAGGTTCGGGTTTTTCAATTATTTCTCAATGTTTGCGACAGGCACCAACTGGATACCTGATCTACCAGATTATGCATCTCGCGTCTCTCAACACAAGAACAGAGCAACACCGATTATCCACTGACCGCTGCAGTAGCCGTGCCGCCAGCAAGTGTTGGGTGCGGTGTAGCATCCTTCTGATTGGGCAACCACTTGAACGAATCGTAAATTGATTTGTTCATGCCGTTTGGATTGTCTAGCGCACCGGAAATTTTGAATGTAAATGCGCGCGGTTTATTTTCTGGCCAGATGTTAGGCATGATTGGCAGTCCGTCAAGCACACCGAGGATGCCTCCGATACTGAACATCGGTCCTACCTTGCCTAGAAAGCCACGCGTAGATGTGCGCGGAATGTTTCCAACGACATCGACCTTGAGTGTGTTCTGTTTGAAATCTATAGTGCCAGACGAGCGCATGCGCAATTCATCGCCATTGAATTGCACCGGACCAAACCTTGTCATGTCGGGATCGGCGTTGCCGAAAGCGACTTTCAATCCCGGTTTCATAACGAATGTGCCGGTGATTGATTTGTAGTTGCCGTTTTGAACAGGCGCCACACTCTGCAAGAAGTTGTTGATGTTGAAATCGAGAATTCCACCCTTCAATAGATTGGCTTGATCGATTCTGCGCTGCAACAAACTGAATCTGCTCACGCGTCCATTCTCTAATTTGAAGCTGCTAGGCTGATGATTGCCCAGATTTACCATGTCTGTTTCATCAGGCGCCGGCACTTCAAGAGTGTCGTAGACATTCTTTCCTTGCCCAAGATCGGCTCTGAATCGAATATGTGATTGCATCGTTCCAGTAATTTCATTGGGCAGGTCGAAAAGCTGGGTGAAGAGAACATTTGCATCAACACCGGACAATTCTGCAGTTCCACCGAATATCGGCTTGTCCTGCGCTGTCCATCCGCGCATCTTGAGCTTCCCCTTAGCGATATCTGCAGTGATGTCCTTAAGTGAAATATTGCGCACTCGTTCGTTGGTTTTGCTTGTGTAATAACCAGCCACCAACTTACCTTTTAATCCCTTCACTGGCAGCTTGTTGAGTACGAGCGAGTGGATGTCTACATCGAACGGTGTCGATTGCCTGTCATCTGCGGCTGCAGCGTTGCCGGTTACCCAGGCAGATGAGCTGACATCACCAGTGACGTGATAGAGCTTGTATGCAGGGATGCCGAAGTCGTTTATGTGCACCATCCCTTTTACAGCCGGAGCAGTCGTTGGACCCTTCATTTCGATACTGCCGCTGATACTACCGTTGAGATTCTTTAAGCCACTGTCGATGGTGCCAGCCGGGAGGAAAGCAATAAGACTTTTTGCTTGAATTGGATTGGGCAGATCGAGAGTAACGTCGATTTCCGGAGCCGCGATGTCTGTTGCAGGTGACGTGTAAGTGCCGTTGACGCGAATAATCGCGATGCCTGCTTGTAGCTGAACATTGTCCAGCGTGATTTTGTTATCCTGCAACTCCAGGGTGCCTGAGGCACTAGCAGGCTCGTCTTTTGGTTTGGAAAGAGTGCCGAATGGACCGACGAAGCTAAACTCTTGATTCGGAGGAACAGAGCCCTGAAAGGTAGCCTTGACTATCTTGTCTGTTCCGCTTAACTGCGCCGTTATCGGCAGTGGACCTGATGAAATCAGTTCCTTGCCTGGCGTCGACTTTTGTCCCATGATATTGAAAAAGTCGTTCGGATCGACATGGGTAGTCACTTTGATGTTGTATGATTTGGCCAATTTGTCGGTGAAGTTACTAACATCGCCCGATGCAGAAAAATCTGTTTTGCCCACGTTGCCCGTGATGCTTTCGATAGTGAGATTCTTTCCGCTTGTGAGAAAGTGACCTTTGACGTGACTGACGGGAAATCCTGAGACACGCGCAGCGACATCATCGAATGTCATATCGCCTGAAGCCGCGAAGCTGTCTCCTTTGGCTGTAGCAGAAAGATGACCGTGAACTTTTCCTTTTGGTGGACTAATATTGAAGTACGAAATTTCTTTCAAGTACCGATCGCGCACCTGCTTTGGTGTATTAGGTGCCGCTAGATATGAGTGCAAGTCGCTCAAGTCAAATCCCGGTGTATCTACCGTCAGACTTGAAATCGTTGATGTTTTGGACAAATTGTTGACGGTGAGACTTGTACGAACACGGCTTCTTGGGCTGCTGACGTCGACATCTTGCAAGGCGAGCGAATCATTTTCGTAAGTGATTTTGCCGTTCATCATATGCACCGCTCGGCTCGATCCGAGTGGTTGATAAGTTATATCTTTCGGAAATGCCACCATACTGATTACCGGTGATTTTGGCGCACCCTTGATAGTCAAATCGACTTTCTTGACCACGCCAAAGAGCAGCTGTTCTGCCAGCAGCGGTGACTGCACTTTCATCGCTTGCATAGCCATTTTTACGTTGGAGAGGTCGATATTTTCTGCCCGTATTTTGACATTGACGGGAGCATTTGGATTTGCACCAACCGAACCGTTTAACCAGAATTTTCCGCCGCCCAGTTTGCCCGTGGTTTCGCGGAAATCCAGGGATTGATTGACGATACCGATTTCGCCACCATTGACTTCGAATATGCGTGCTTTAGAATTCGTCGGTTGGTAATAAAGATCGATCGGCACGACTTTCAAACTGATAGTTGGATTCTTGATGTTGCCTTTTACCTCACCGCGAGCACTTCTGATTTCGCCATAGAGCGTCTCTTCGTTGACCAGTGGGCTGTCGATTTTTGCTTCTTTGAGTAGGGTTTTCACATCTGCCAGATCGATGTTGTCACTGGCGACTCGAACATCGATTTTGCCGGTCGGGCCCATCTCTGATTTACCATTCAAAGAGAACGTGCCCTTTCCAAGCTTCCCTGTCAGATTTTCAAATGTGGCTTCCGTGCCATCAAAGTTGACTTTGCCACCGCCCAGTTCGAAAAGTCGTTTTGGCTCTTTTGGCATGTAATAGAGTCGCTCAGGCGTGGCATTGACAGTGAGTTGCGATGCGCCGGTCAGGTCACCCTTCAAAGTTAAGAAGGCTTCTTTCACGGTACCGTACATCGGTTGGTGCACCACTGATGGTGCAGGCAGTTTTAGTGCGTCAACAGTTTGTCTGACCTCATCGAGGTAGATTTGTTTGCCGTGGTAACGGATATCGGCTCTATGAGTCGAATCTACCCAACCGTCTGCTTCGAACTCACTGTGCCCGAATCTACCTTTTGCTTTTTCGAATGAAAGTTTGTCTTTTGTCAGATGCACATCGCCGTTGAAAGATTTGATCGCGAGCTTTCCAGCCGGGTATTCAAAATGCACGTTTGTTAGCTTCAGGTCTGACTTCTCAAATGGAGTTAGCACTCCATCTTTGTCTGGTAAAAATGGTAGTGGTCCGACGTGTTCAATTTTTTGCGCCGATAGAGTGAACTTCGGAGTTTCAACTGAGACCTTTACGGTCAGACCACTGTCAGGAATACCTTCGCCTAAGAAGCTAGCGTTGATTGGCACAGCAACATCTGGTATTGAAAGAGGTCCGGTAAAATCTTGAAAATCAGCGATGACAAAATTTTTCAACTTCACGTTGAAAGACAACTTGTTCTCTCTCCACGCACTTGGATCGCCGTTGCCGTTACCATCAATTTCCATGTGCGTCGTAAATCCAGGATGTTTTAGGTCCATGGAAACAGCAAACGGCCAGCCTTTTCGATAGAAGGGCCGATCCATTTTTGCTGTTATTGAGTCGAAGTCTAATTTCAACTTCGGCTGCCGCACGTCAGTTACGTGCACTCTGCCACCATTGACGCTGACGTGAGAAAGATCTTTCAGCGCTGGTAACTGGGGCAGATCGGAAAAATTCCACTTTGTGTTTGTTAGACGAGTCGCCCAGATCTCTGGATTGCTGAAGTGTACGTTAGAGAGCATCAACTCCTTAGTGCGAATGAGAGGCATAAGCGCAACTGCTATGTCGGTAGGACCAGCCTGCACGAACGGTTTGCCATTCATCTCATTGACTGTGATTCTGTCTGCATGGAAGATGATGCCGGGCAAGCCAATATTCCATCTGACGCTGCCGAGGTGCACCTGGCGATGCATGTTCTGCCCGATCACATATTCCAGTTTGTCTTTCGACCATGTGCTCAGCAGCTTCTGTAAATAAAAGTTGCCCGCAAAGTAGCCGACTATCACAACAAGCGCGACAACGCCTGCGATCAAACCCCATTGCCTGCGGGGCGAACGAGCTGTGCGTTCGCTAGTTTGCGATTGGAGGTCTATCAATGAAAATCCTCAGGCACCGCGGCATCGGTGAGTCCTAAAGTATAGGCGCACTTCACTGAGTCGAGTGGCGATCCTTACTCTATATATTTTCGACTAGCTGATACCCAGCTAAGTTCCCGCTAAGCTCCAGAGAAAGACGAATCAAATGCAGCTTTTCTAACGTGCCAAGTGGACACAGCTGCGGGAACTAGAAACGCCCGAAACCGTCATGCAACCAAAGCTCAGTGTTAGTTAATGGAGGCTGAAGAAATGTTTGGAACTATTCGAAAGGTGATATCGTTTGTGACGCTCGTTACAACTTTGATTGTGGCTGTTAGGGAGTTGAAGGTTGCTGTTGATGGCTTTAGAAGCTTGGGACGTTCAAAAAACGCCAGTTCTGATACTGCTACAAGCCGAGCATAGTTCTATTGATGTTTTAGTAAGTTCTCCTCTGGCGGTTCGCCGGGGGATGTCATGTCGTCTGATATCCGATACAAGAGGATTAGAGAATGGAAACATTTAGTGGGCTCAAGGCGATGGTTCTTGCGGCGGGAGTAGGTTCACGCCTTGACCCGTTGACAAGGCTTACTCCCAAGCCACTTGTGCCACTGGCCAATCGTCCAGTCATGGAGCATATCCTCGCCCTCTTGAAGCGCCACAACATTACAGAAATTGTCTCGAACGTTCATCACTTGCCCGAGCAAGTGCCTGCATACTTCGGTAACGGCCTTGACCGGGGCATGAGTTTGACTTACAAACATGAGTCGACTTTGTCTGGAGACGCAGGCGGCGTTCGCTCGTGCCGCAAGTTTCTGGAAGGCGGTACGTTCCTTGTGATCATGGGTGATTTAATTACAGATGCTGACATCTCATACGTGATCGAGCAGCACAAGACCAAGGGTGCAATCGCCACAATCGCTCTGCAGAAAGTAGCTGACGTTCGGCACTTCGGAGTCGCTGTAACTGACTCTGATTCGTTTATTAAAGGATTTCAGGAAAAACCTTCACCTGAGGAAGCCATCTCAGATCTAGCTTCCACGGGCATCTATGTGCTTGAGCCAGAAGTGTTCGACCACATGCCTGCAGATGGACAGTATGGATTCGGTCGACAGCTTTTCCCTTCGTTAGTCGCTAAAGGTCTACCCGTGTTGGGTGTACAAGTTTTCGGTTACTGGTCTGATATCGGCACCATGGAAAATTACAAAATATCCAGTTTCGATGCGCTTAAGGGCCTGATTGATATGGACTTGCCTGGTCGATCTACAAAACAAGGTTGGCTCGAGGAAGGCGCTTCGATTTCAGCTGATTGCGAAGTCGAAGGAATGGTAATGTTGGGCAAGAATAGCCGAGTCGACAGCGGTGCCGCATTGAAAGGACACGTGATCGTCGGAGATAACTGTCACATCAAATCTGGTGCTGTCATTGAAAATTCGATTATCTGGTCAGGCGCGACCATTGGCGCAAATTCAGTGCTAATCGACTCGATTCTCGGCTACGACGTAGATGTTGCAGACCAGTCAGTGTTGATTGGCGAAGTAACGACCGATACGGTCAGACCTGTGGTCCTTTCGAAGGTCTCGAATAACGTTTCGAATAACCATCATGTCGGTCATTTCGCGCGTCCGGTCGTGTTTCACTAAACTAGACTGTAGACTAAGAATGCGGAACGGATATCTCTCGTCAGAGATAAACCCAGCCCGGTCGATAATATCTGCAAATTCCCTCATAAGTGCCATTGACGGTTGGGTTAGCGCCCGCCTACGATCATGGTATTCGGGTGGATCGGAGTACCTCTTTTGCCATCATTAAAATATCCGATCTGCAGCAAACATTTGAGATAGTATTTATCCTAATCACTGATAGTCGACGTCACTGATAGTCGACGGAACAACTGAGGAACCGTTTCAATTAAAAGCGAAGCGAACGATGAACTTGTATTGGGTGAGTTGTCACCTGACGTTGGGCTGTTCAAAACGTTCTTCAACGACTGCTCTGCTCCGTGCTTCGTCAAAGACGATCAGGGCTGCTATGTGTTCATCAACGACGAGTTTGAAAGACAGTTCGGAGTCAAACGCAGCACCTTTATCGGCTCGACTGCATCGTCGTGGGTGAGCGAGGCAGCGGCTAAGATAATTCGTCAGCGAGACATGGAAATTTTGCACAGTCATTCGACATCGTGCGAGCGGGATGTACTGCCGAACGCAAACGGAGTGCAGGGACACTGGAATGTTCATCGATTTCCGATCTTTGACTCACGGCGCCGCTGTTTTGTTGGTGGTATTGCATTTGATGTCACAAGCGAAAAACAAAAAGAAGATCAATTGCGCGATAAAAGTGAATTGCTCGAACTGATTTTAAATAATATCGGCGATCCTGTCATTGCAGTCGATCAAAGTGGCGCTCTGCTGCTCTTCAATCCAGCTGCGATTAAGTTGCATGGATTGGACAATGCACGTGGTAAATACGGCTTGTTCATGCCAGATAAAGTGACTAGATACGCGCAAGACGAATTGCCCCTGGCGCGCGCTATAAAAGGCGAAGAAGTTCGCGACCTCGAGTTGTTCGTTCGCACTCCTTATCACGCAGAAGGTATCACAGTTAGTGCCAGTGCACAGCCACTGCGCGACAAAGATGGAAGATTGCGTGGTGGTGCGGCCGTGCTACGTGACATTACACCACGCAAGCAAAGTGAAGAAGCATTACTGGCAGCACGTGACGAAGCTCTGGCAGCTTCTGAATTGAAATCACAATTCGTCTCAAACATCAGTCACGAACTGCGCACGCCGATGAGCGGCGTTCTGGGAATGACTGAGTTATTGCTTGAGATGGGTCTGGATGCGGAGCAGAAGGAGTTAGCTACTTATATCTATGAATCAGCGCAAAATCTGCTGAAAGTGGTGAATGAGCTTTTGGATTTTTCGAGACTGGAAGCGAATAAGCTTCATATCGAAAAGGTTCCTGTATGTGTGCAAGAAATGGTGGATGCGTGTGCTCAGAGTATTGCGTCGCCTGCAGCGCAGAAAAATATTATTGTCACGGTTAAGGTGCAAGAAGAAATTCCGCGTGAAATGATGGGCGATAAGTTGAGAATCGCGCAAGTTCTAAACAACATCACTTCCAACGCCATTAAGTTTACCGAAAAGGGTGAGATCAAAATAGATGCGGCGATCGGGCGCCCGTTTACTGGTGGCATGATGATTCGATTCACCATCAGCGATACCGGCATAGGCATCGACCAAGCTCAGCAGGACACTTTATTTCAGCCATTTGTACAAGTAGATGGCTCTAACACTCGCAAGTATGGGGGGGTAGGGTTGGGACTATCAATTTGCAGACGGTTAATCAAGCTCATGTCGGGCGATATTGGTGTATCCTCTGTAGTTGGTCAAGGTTCCAATTTTTGGTTCGAAGTCCCCCTCGAGGTTGTTGAAAAAACTACTGATGAGCAGTAACGCAAAGATGATTCTGGTCGTGGAAGACGATGAGACACTTCGACTATTGGCTACCAAGCAATTAGCGAAGCTCGGTTTTGAGGGTCACGCTGTAGCAGACGGCAGTGAAGCTGTTGAGAAAGCTGCAAAGGTCGACTACTCCCTAATTCTGATGGACATTCAGATGCCGAGAATGGATGGCATCGAAGCCACAAGCGCAATTCGGCAAATGGAAATTTCTAGGAAAAACGCTCGCGTTCCAATCATCGCCATGACTGCGAATCCAGACCGACAACGCTGTCTTGATGCTGGAATGGATGATTTTATCTTCAAGCCCGTTATGTTGGGGCAGTTGAAAGAACTTCTCGAACGCTGGTTACCTGCCGCTAGCTAATAATAGAAATCCCACAGGGTCTGCGTTTCTACTGCTGCTCGAAGCGAGAGAGTCGGGAACTTTTCTTGCGGCTGATCGACAACTAATTAGTAAACGCATATTAAGAACAGAGGACAGGAGCATGGGTGAAAATGCTCAGGGCGACGCACATGTAGTTGACATGTTGCGCGCTGACCACGGTCAAATTAGAGAGCTGCTTTCGCGCTTAGAGATGGCTGACAAAGCTGAGCAGGACCGAGTTTTGGCCGACCTCTTTCTCGACCTGCGCATTTTTTCGGTTCTCGAACAACAATTTTTCTATCCTTCGCTGTCACCGATTGTCGATGAGAAACAGATTCTAGAGCTTGGTAAGGAGCTCTACTTCATGCTCACCCTGATGCTCGAGCTAGAGAGCACTTACGCTAGCGAAGAGCCCCTACAAACGACTCTGGCGCAACTTCGAGTTTGTTTCGACCAACACGTGACCAAAGACGAAGGCTTGTTCAAACAGATGGAGCGGTGGGCAGTCGATTGCCGCTCTCAGTTGAGCATAGTTGCCGACAAAATGGAAGTTTATCGAGTCGAGCTAAAACAAAAGTTGTGCCGAAACTTCAAAGCACAATGTCAAAACTCATTTGCTCCTCCAGCACTCGTGCACCGACGTTGCGCGTGACAGTGATCCTCTAGTCGCTTCTGGGCAAAACTCCCATATTGATGTGGACTATCGAGTGCCATCAGCGTTGTGAATTTGTCGAGAGCTAATAATGAGCGACGGTAGCAAAAAGGTTCTTGTGGTTGAAGATAATGTGGTCAATCAAAAGGTTGCCACGCTTCTTCTTCAGCAACTCGGCTTGAGCGTAGATGTTGTAGATAGCGGAAGAAAGGCTGTTCAAGCAGTCGAGAAAGAGCTCTATGCAATGATCCTTATGGATTGTCAGATGCCTGAGATGGATGGTTTTCAGACAACTGTAGCGATAAGAAAGTTGGAAGCGTTGCGGGGCAGCTATACACCTATTGTCGCCGTCACCGCGCTTTCTATGGTGGGCGACAAAGAGCGTTGTATTGCAGCAGGAATGGATGATTACATCTCCAAACCGATCGATCGTCAAATGCTGAAAATTAAGTTGAACCACTGGTTGCAAAAAGACATCGTCATGAAAAATCAAGAATTGGCGAGAAAGTATGCTCAACCAGATTTGTTCGTTACGTCTGTAGACGAGCCCATCGACCTGGCAGAACTGCGGGACTACTACGGTGACAACCTGCAAGACGTTCTCAATACTTTTGTCGAGGACACCGAAGTGTTGATTGCAGAAATCAATCATGCCATATTGCATTGCGACAACGATCATTTGGCCCACCTGGCTCACGAGCTAAAGGGTTCAAGTGCATCAGTTGGTGCCAAAGGCACCGCCAAGATTTGCCTTTTTCTTGAACGTGCTGCGGGGCTCAAGGATTGGCATGATGCTACAGAAAGTTTCACGGCTCTCTCGATGGCGTTTGCCAGGATCAAAGACTTTATCAGGCTGCAGAATTCGGCTTCTCACGCAGAGGTAATTCTGCCAAGAAGAGAGTAGCAATTAGCGTTGCAGTCAAAAGCAAGCCGTAGAGAAAGAAAATGGTGTCGATAGAATGCACCAACGCTCCCTTAACTGCTTGCATGATCGAGTCGATTTCCTGCGCTGAAACGTTCAGAAGTTCTAGTCCGTGCTGTAATTTGACTGTTTCCAGTGGATTGTGGAGCAGTGACTGCGCTGCAGGAGCGAGCGATGTTACTGAGTCGCTGCTTAACTTTAATCCATCTTCGTATAGAGCCAGCATCAGAGTGCCAAAAACGGCGACACCAGTGGTGCCACCAACAGAGCGAAAGAATTGACTGAAACCAGTTACTGCACCGATGTCTTTCTCCTCAACCGCATTTTGAATTACAACTGTATAAATTGGTAAAAGAAGCCCCAGCCCAGCTCCTACAAGCAGCATATTGGTTAGCATGTATGTGATCGATGAAGTTGAGTCTATCCTTGCCAGCAGAAAGGTGCCGATAGTCATGCAAGAAAGCCCGCTAAAAATGATCGCTTTGTACTTCTTCGATTTTGACATCCAGTAACCGCCAATGATACTGGTCACAGCCACTACAACAATGAGCGGAGTGAGCAACGTGCCTGACTTTGCCGCAGACATGCCCACGACGCTTTGAAAAAAAATAGGTAGCAACATCACAGAACCAAACATACCGATGCCGGTGACAAAAACAGATAAGCAAGAGATCGTCACTACTCTATTGGTAAAAAGGCGAACGTCCATAAAAGGGTTCGCAGACTTTAGTTCACGCATGACAAAACGTGTCGTCATGCCAGCTGCAGTGAGCATTGCGCCCAGCACTGGAAGACTGAGCCAGCCTGAAGTGCCGGTCCAACTCAGCCCCAGCAGTAGTGGCACGAACGAGCCGATGAAGAGCAATATACCCGGATAGTCCAAACTGTTTTGCGGACCACTTTTCTTATCTGATGGAAAAGCATGGTTGAACACAAGAACTGCAATCAAACCGATCGGAATGTTCATGAAGAACAGCCAGCGCCAGCTGTGATGATCGCTTATGTAACCGCCTAGAGTTGGACCCACAACCGATGCTAGAGCGAATACGGCAGCAAAATGACCTTGATATTTACCGCGTTCGGCGGCTGGAAATAAGTCTCCAACAACGGAAAAGCAGAGACCTAAAACAATTCCCGCCCCCAGTCCTTGAAAGGCGCGTGCCACTATAAATTGATTCATAGGATCGAATACGCTTCCAAGAACCGCTTCACCAGCACATCCGCATAATGTCGAGGCGACTATGAAGAGAAGTACGCCTGCGATCAGGAGTTGTTTGCGCCCATAAATATCCGACAGTCTTCCGAACACGGGAATGGAGATTGTCGAGGTCAACAGATATGCTGATGTTGCCCATGCGTATCTGTCGAAGCCGCCCAGGTTTGTCACGATCTTTGGCATCGCAGTGCTGATGATGGTTTGGTCGATTGCTGCAAGCAACAACATGAGCTGCAGCCCAAAAATTATCGCGCCAGTGTTTTGCTTAGGATTGTTCAGCCTAGTCGTTTCAGTTTTCTGCTCTGAGATCATATTTCCCGAGTCTGTGCTGACCGTTTGCAGGCGGTGTGGTTCCTTTGACGGTTTGCACCATATCGCAGAAGCGTGGCAACAGGGCCTCTGCACTGAAGAGGTTGTGGACGGCACTGGAGAGTTTTTTCAAGTCTTCTTTGCTTGGCGGATTCTCTTTTATGCTCGCCAGCTTGGCGGCCAGTGCACCTGGTGGTAAGAGATCCGTTGTCAACTTTTCATCACCTAAAACAAATCGACTGGCTGCATGACTGTGCGCCACCACTGGCAGCTCGGCCATCGCCGCCTCGGCCATGGCGTTGCCCAAACCCTCATTCGTACTGGGCAAGACAAACACATCAGCAGCTTGCAACGCTTCGTGCACTTTCGCTTCAGTCAATGTTAGCCATTGCACACGACCAGGCAATTTCTCGTCTGCTAATTTGCGCAAGTAAGCGATGTCTGGCTCGGGGTGACCGCACAACATCAGCTTTACGTTCTTATCCGGTAGCTGAGCCACTTCGTCGATCAAATAGTCGATGCGTTTGTGATAGCGATTCCATGCCGCCACACAAATGACAATCCAATCACTTTCTGAATAACCGAACTGTGCTCGTAATTCTTGTCGCGTTTTTTGCGATTTTTCAAAATATAGAAAGTTGGTCAGCGTCAAATTCTTATCTGATGGCAAGCCGTATCTAATTGCGTCATCGTGCGACTCTGGCTGCAAGTGTTGAATGTAATCGAAGTCTTTATAAGTCTGCGGATTGAAGGCGCCGCCGTTGGCAAAAATAATTTTGTATTTGAAGCCAAACATTTTTCGATAAGCATCGAGGAAATAGCCGAAGGGCACTTCCTTAATCCAAATAACATCAGGCTGGAAGCTAAACAACTCGGGCAATAACGAAAGAGCGAATGAAATTTGTTCTACACCGTAGGCAAACTCCCAGGAGCGGCGATCGTTAAAATGCGCGAGCAAACTCATCGCGCGAATCACTTCATCTCGAGGAATGTTCCACGTGACCGTGGCGCCATCGTGTTTACCGCCACTGTACAGGCGAACGTCGAAATCGCTTCTCTGTTTCAGCGTCTTGAACAAACGTGCAGTAGAAACTTCAAATCCTCGGTTTACGTTGCCGAGTCCACAGCTGATTAGTGCAAGTTTGATCTTTTCCGATCTCATAAAGGTTCTGATACTCGCTGATTGTAAAGCGTGGACCTCTCTCACAACAGATCAGTCCACTAATCTACATTTGCATGACGGCTGATCGCTAAACCAGTTCCCGATTTACCGATTTGCTCACTATTTCATTTTTATTGATGAGTCGCAATATGAAACTAACTGACGCTCACTTGCGTCCCATCAAACGCAACAGTTATTGAAATCGCAACAGTTAAGAGGTTCGAAGTATGGACATTTTTGAATATTTGGCAGAAGAGCATAACGATATCGAAGAGAAGTTAATCGAACTGACTGACAACTACGACACCTGGTCTCGTGAAAAGATTTTTGACCACGTAAAGGTCGTCTGTGACGCGATTATGGGACATTTGAAGAAGCAGCAAAACATACTGCTGAACAATCTCACACAGACAACTGATCTAGTCGCCCTGCTTAAAGATGCTCAAGACGACCGTAAAAAGGTCGAAGACGAGATCGGACAGCTTGTCATGGTGCATGTAGATGAGCCCGGATATCAAGAATATCTGTCCAATCTGCTGCGAGTAATTGAAGAACATATCTCGTTCTCCAAGTCGTTCTACGCAAAATTGAAAGCGAATGCCAATCCTGCTGAACTGAAAAAGATCAACGATTCGCTGAAAGAAATGGTTTTGCACACATCTGAATACAACGCCATTCAAACACAGGCATAGTCACTCGATTTCAGGAACGTACTGTTTCAACAATTCGTGAAAATGGCTGACGCCTTTTTCCCATCGAGGTGCGTATCGTCCTCGCTTGTAAAAGCGAGACTTTACGCCCTTCTGTACTTTTTCCACAATCTCTTCGTCTTCTCGTTCGACTCGATCCAGTGCTGCACCGGCACCGAACTCTCTTTTCGAGGCATCCCAAACGTAGGGTAGAAACAGAACTTTGGTCAGTTCCTGACCAAGAGGTTGCACGACGTTGATGGATAAGCCCCATGGATAGAAATTGAACATCATGTTCGGAAAGAGCCAGTAGTAGTAGCCCCCAATCCGCTGTCCAAAATCGGGCGACGATTCGGGCAGATCGAAACATTCTTGCGCACTGGATGCGATACCAACCTGCAAATTGGAATAGCGGTATATTTCGGAGCGATAATCTTTGATATCAAGGGCGGTGGCTAGGTCTGGATGCACGTAGGGAATGTGCATGCCTTCCAGGTAGTTCTCGCAATATAGAGCCCAATTGGCTTTGACCAGATACTCACGCGCTCCAGTTGAATCGAAGAGGAAATTCTCCAGCGGTAACCAACTGACTCTTCTGTCCATTTCTGCAACCAGGTCAGGCAATGCAAAAAGTTGATCGGAGCTTGAAGCATTGGCGAAGATCATCGTTTTCCACTGTCCAAATGGCACGCATGGCAGATTGTCTGTGGCAGACGGAAAGTTGGTGGCGTCTTCGAAACCCGGAGCTGATGCGAATGATCCGTCCAGATTGAAGCGACGACCGTGATATCTGCAGCGTAAAGAAGTGACATGACATTCACCTTCGGCCAACATGTTGCCTCGATGTGTGCAGACATTTGATAGACAGTGCAGTTGGTCGGCGCTGTCTCGGGTGAGCAGTATTGGTTCGTTCAACAATCCATCCAGCATGGTGAGCGGAACCGCATGTTCAGGCGCTTTGAGGCGCCCACTATCGGTAATGAATTGCCAGCTGCGAGCGAAAATATTCTCTCTTACCTGAGCGAAAAGCTTTTCGTTACGATAAAAATCGGCCGAAATTGTGTAAGCACCGCGAATATCTTTTTGCTCTAACACGGTCTCTCCAATGTCGATGCTTCCGGACAATATCTAGTCGTCACCGTCTTAGATCGGTGACGGTTGTTTTCGCAGCATGTCCTTCAATTGCCAGGCCAGATCTGCCTTGCGCCCAGCCAGGCGGCTTTGCAATCTCTCTAATCTATCGGAAATTTCGCTGCTACCAGGATTCAAAGCATGTGCTTGACTGAGATACTGAATCGCTCCCTCGTACTGCTGGAAATACAACTCCAGATTATTTGCGATGCGATAAGCGGCTAAGTATTGCGTCGGATCGAGCTGAAATGACCGAAGATACTGAGTTGTAGCCACATCGTGGTAGCCATGATAATCGAGTATTTCGGCGGCGGCAAAGTGCCAGCTACCGCTTTTGAACTGTTTGTCGATCTTATCGCTCAACAAAGGGATCTGCTCTTTGATAAAGTGACGAGGAGCATTAGACAAGACCGTAGAAAGAAGCCATTCGCTTGTTTTGTCAGGTTCGCCGCTGCGGCTAGAGTTAGCCAGTGCCACCAGGGTTGGTTCCAGTGCGTTTAGATAGTCGCCTTCAGCAACATAAATTTCAGCCATATGTTTTGCGTAGTCTTGCTTAAACGGAAAAGCTGCGTAAGCGATTTTGACAAAGGGTTCAGCTTGTCGAAGTCGACGCATCGCGAATAATGCTTCGCCTTTAATCGCATTGCCTAGTGGATATAGCGGATTCTTTTCTAAATCGTTGTCGACCATGGCGGCGGCCAGACCATAGCGACCCTGTCTCAGTTGAATTTCGGCTAAAGCGGTTCCCATGCCAAAGAACGGCGCCCCTGTGCGAGCTACTTCGGCGAATCTTTCCTCGGCCATTTTGATTTGACCTTTGGTCAAATAATAGTTGCCCATCCAGAAAGCTATTTCTCGGTCTTTCGGGAATCGCTTACTAGCTTCCGTTAAAAGCCGCATTGCCGCTTCTTTCTGTCCTACTCCAATTTGAGCCTTCACCAGTTCGATTACAGCTTGAGGACTGTCTGGACCGTTTTGCACTGCTAGCTGGTACTGCTCAATGGCTTGCATCGGCATGCCGACTCGGTCTAACGCGTTCCCCATGACCAAACGAGCGTAGTAGTCTTTTGGGTACTTGTCGATGAGCGCTTGAATTTGAGCAAGAACGGCTTCACTAGGTGGTTTCGTTTCATTCTCTTTGAGAATTTTAGTCAGAGCGCCTTTGTCTTGAGCGGAGAGACTCTGACTATGCGCTGGATATGCGCACAGGAGTATAGTTGTCGCAAAAAATAAAACTGCTGTTTTAGATGGGCGATGTAGATGTTTCAAAAGGCGTGCTCTCAAAGATGAGTGATAATTATAATAGCTTAATGAGCGGTGGCGATAGCCCGAGTGCCGCACTAGGTTTACCTCTTCAATTCTAGCCCCTTGCAAACTCTGTATGCTCACCACAAAATTGGAATCCACGACAGAGTCGGCGCTTAACCCTCCTGCACGTGGGTATAATGAAATTACCTTTAGATTTCTTCATAACTTTAGCCCTGATCAAGCGCTTGAGCATGTGTGGCGGAACCCGGTAACCTGTATTTTGTACGAGTACGCTAAAAAACGATGGAGAAGACATGAAGTTTTATCGGAATAAAAAAGGGGGATCCGGCACTGTCGAATTAGCTCCCGCTTTAGTAGTTATTTTCATCGTCATACTTGTGCCAATGCTGGACTTGCTCTACCTTGGACTCGCTTACGCTTCCGGCTGGTATTGCAACCATCTCGTGGTCAGGGAAGTTGCATGCAGAGACCCCGCATCCTCCGGCGCTGCAGCCACCGCCGCTACTGCAGCTTGGGCAGGCACAGGGCTGGCTAAGTTCATCGGCGCAGGCACTGGCGCGGTCGCCAACACAGTCACCTTCTTGAACAACGGAGTGCCTACCGCTCCCACACCGGGCAATCCGCCTACATCCTGCAGTGTCGCTACTCAAGTGACTGTGCAACCATTTCTACCAATTCCATTTTTTATGGCAGTTGAAGGGTTGAACAAGCCAGTAATCTTCGGCTATTCAGCAGAACGTCCACAAGAAGAGAAGGGCATCCAATAGTTTTGGAAAGAGGTACTAGTTTTATGTCGGTTAGAGCGCGAAAAACTAAAGGTAGTAGCATCGTAGAAACAGCGGCTGGTCTGATTCTGCTCATTCCAATTGTTTTGTTCCTGGTTGATGTGGCCGCCATGGTGGTGGCGCAGACTGAGAATGACAAATTGGCAAAAGCCTGCGCTCGGGCCGCCGCTGAATTTCCATCGTCTAACCCAGGTCAGCAGAGCTCAGCGGCCATGGGCGTGTACAACAATCAGAGACGCTCGAGTTTGCTCACACCAACGTCTCTAAATACCACTAACGGTGGTGGTCTGGTCACATGTGCCACTACTATCACTTGCACATTGCCTGTACCCGTGCCATTCCTAGGCAATTCTTCTGTGGCATTCAATGCTAAAGCGACAGAGCCTATCGTGGGCGAATTGCCTTAATCAGCGTTTTTTGCACAGGAAGTCCTAATTATCTTCTGTTGAATTGCACGTTTTAGTGCGTCAGCACTTCACCGTTGATTTTAGGCACGAGTACGGTCGGCACTTTGGCGATTGCGGTATCTTCAATTGATACGAAACTGACTTCTGGCACAGTTTCCTGGGCTTTGCTGAAGATAGCTTTTTGATTTGTCTTGCTTGCGTCGAAGAGCACAACCGCAGCATAGGGTGCTTGCAGTTGCACAGCTGCTTTGATCGCACCTGGCACGGTGCCGATTCTTTTTTGAATTCCTAGCAGACAGGCTGCGCAACTCTTCCCGGTTATCTTGAAGTCGAGCCTGTGCAGAGCCTTAGCGTTGTACGACGGTGTTTTCGCATCTGGTGTGGTCGACACCAGAGCGGAACCACTTTTAGTCAGCTCTGTTCCAGCTTTTGTTTTTTGTGGTGCCGCCGCTGGTGCAGGCGCAGCAACTGCCATCACACTGTTCGCGCCCACGACACAGAGGGTAGCACCAACGAGCAATTTACCTGACTCGATTTTTCCCATGCTGTTCAATTCCTTGCAGTGAATAACAATTTTAGTGTATCGCATAGCCTAATAGTGCGCTGGCCAGGCTCGATCGCTATTTCTTCTGACGTAAAGCGGCAGCAATTGATTCTTCATATGGCGGGCGCAGAACTCCGCATTCAGTGATGATGCCAGCAATCAATTTTGCCGGAGTGACATCAAAGGCTGGATTGTACACTTTGACGCCGTCCATACTTGTGTTCGTGCCGCCGAAGCTGGTGATTTCAGACCCGTGTCGTTCTTCAATCGGAATGCTTTTACCGGATTGAATGTGTGGATCGATTGTCGAGATCGGCGCTGCTATGTAAAAAGGAACATTGTGGTAGTTTGCCACCACAGCCAAATTGTAAGTGCCGATTTTGTTGGCCGAATCGCCGTTGGCAGCGATTCTATCTGCACCAGTTATCACAATTTGTACCTTTCCGTCTGCCATCAAATGACCAGACATTGAGTCGCAAACGAGTGTGGCTGGAATTTTGTCTTGATGCAATTCCCACACAGTCAGCTTGGAGCCTTGATTTCTTGGTCTTGTCTCGTCTACGTAGACGCTCGGATTCAACCCTCTTAGAGCCGCAGAGCGAATGACACCAAGAGCGGTGCCCCATCCACATGCCGCTAGAGAACCAGCGTTGCAGTGTGTCATTATCGCCGCGTCACGAGGCACTAATTCTGCGCCAAACTCGCTCAGTATGCGATTCGTTTCGATGTGTTCGTCTAGAATTCTTTTAGCGCATTCCATCGCCTTCTTGGCTATCGTTTGCAGATCAGGAAAGTCTTGACCGTGCTGTTCGATTTCTTGGAAGAGTTTGTCTGTCGCCCAGCGCAGGTTGACTGCAGTCGGACGCGTCGCTTGCAGACGCACTCGTGCCTCATCTAACTGCTTTAAGAATTCTGGTTTGGCAATACTCTGTTCACTCAATCTGACTGCTTCGCATGCCAGTCCAAATGCTGCTGCGACGCCAATTGATGGTGCTCCTCTCACGACCATATCTGAAATGGCGAAGCACATGTCATCTAATGACGTTGCGTCAAACATCTCAAGCTTGAATGGCAAGTGGCGCTGGTCGACAAGCATCACACGTTCGCCATCTAGTACAAGTGGCAAAACACCGATATCAAGCTCTTGGGACGATTCAACTCTCATTTTCACTCTCACTCGACGGAGCGTCGTTTTCCAAAACGGCTGGGCCGCCGGCTTGCAAGCCGGCTCGACAAACATCCTCCGTTCCAGGTTGTATGTGCATAGGATATCCTAAGTTAATGGCGCCGTGAGCAAAGCTTACAGCGCCATCAAAATTTATTGCAGATTCCGTCTTAGCGGCCGTTTCTAGCTCTCAAAAACTCAGGAATGTCGAGAAGATCTGAGGCGATCTTTTTGATTTCATCTTTACCGTTAGTGTTGGCTGGAGCGGCTGGTCGCTCTTGTGGCTGTTGTTGGATTTGTTGTCTGACTACAGGAGGTGTCGTTCTTGCAGTATGTGTTGGATAGGGTGGTTGTTGTGAAACCATGTCGAATCCGGTTGCAATTACTGTGATCAACACTTCGCCGTGCAGTCTGTCGTCCAGCACCGCACCGAAGATGATGTTGGCATCGTCTGAGACTGCGGAGTAGATAACATTGGCTGCTTCTTGCACTTCGTGCAAGGTCAGGTCTGGACCGCCTGTGACGCTGAAGATAACTCCAGAGGCACCATCGATGGTGGTTTCGAGCAATGGGCTGTTGATCGCGTTGCGTGCTGCTTCAACTGCTCGGCCTTCGCCAGTGGCGCGACCTACACCCATCAAGGCTGATCCTGCTGTTTGCATGACGGCTTTCACGTCTGCAAAGTCAACGTTGATCAAACCAGGCACTGTGATGATGTCAGAGATACCCTGTACACCTTGCATCAAGACTTTGTCGGCTTCGACGAATGCTTCTTGCATCGAGGCGCGGTGGTCGACAACTTCGAGCAATCGTTGGTTTGGAATAACGATCAGTGTGTCGACGCGTGACTTGATTTCATTGATTCCGTGGTCGGCTTGATTGCTGCGACGTTTTCCTTCGAAAAGGAATGGTCGAGAAACAACACCTACTGTCAATGCGCCTTGCTCTTTGGCAATTTCAGCAACGATTGGTGCGGCACCAGTTCCGGTACCACCACCCATACCAGCTGCGATGAAAACCATGTCAGCACCTTGTAATGCTGCTGCGATGTCTTCGCGGCTTTCTTCAGCGGCTTTGGTGCCAACGCTTGGATTGCCGCCGGCTCCGAGTCCCCGAGTGAGCTTGCTACCGATTTGCAAGCGATTTTTCGCTGAGGCCAGGTCGAGGGCTTGAGCGTCTGTATTGCAAGACCAAAACTCAACTCCATTCAACCCTGCAGCGATCATTCTGTTTGTAGCATTGGAGCCTGCGCCACCAACACCAATTACTTTGATGTTAGCTTTGACTTCCAATCTGTTGTTCTTGTCGGTTTGTTCCGATCGATCAAGCACAGCTCGTGAACCTCGTATGTAGGTCTTTAAATGGTTGTATATACAATCGATGTAAATTGGACTCCGCTTGTAAAAGCGCTTAACGAAGCGATAATTCGCTTGCGACAAGTAATCCGTTTGTCATCGTTCCGGTAATGTTAGAGCGTATCTACCTTATTTGCAAGGTACTAAAGGCCTTATGTCTTTAAGCTTTTTACAGTAATAGAGCCCGCCGGAGATTACTGCGAAGAGTTGCCAGTACCCTGCAATAGAGCGCCAAAAGCTACCCCATAATGCCCTGCACGCACATATAAGAATTTGTTGACCCAAGCTACTTAGCTTTATCGGAGGCAGCTTGAATCTTCTGCAAAGTTGTTTTGCATTGTTTGTTGTCGGGCGCTAAATCGCAGGCCGTCTGTGCATATTTGATGGCTTCAGGAAATTTTCCGCTTGAAGCTGTGACGCCGGCCAAAATGCGAAATGCTTCAGGATTTTTCTTATCCAACTCAACACTCCGTTGCAAATGAATGAGGGCGTTTTGCGTATCTTGCTTCATCGCATATGCAGTGCCTATATAAAAGAGGGCATCGGAATCATTTGGTGCCAGCGCGAGCGCTTTCTTCTCTTCTACTATCTGTCCGTCTAGATCGCCTTTCATTCCGAGCGACGCACCGAGGTCACGATGCGCGGCCGCATTCTGTCCGTTTAGTTTGATCGCCTGTCTGAATTCGGCAATTGATTCTTCAGTTTTATTGTCTCGATTGAGCACCTGACCGAGCTTGTAATGAACATCTGAATTTTCTGGATCTAACTTAACGGCTTTGTTCAGCGCATCGAGTGAGCCTTTTACATCGTTTTTGCGAATCAATGTGCGCGCTAGACCCATATATCCTTCTGAATTCTCTGGGCTTAGTTTGATCGCCGCTTTGAATTGTTCTTCGGCGCCTGCAATGTCGCCTGATGTAAGAAATGCGCGACCCAGGCTGAGTCTGGTTTGTGGATTGTTCGGATTGGCCGCGATGCCTGCCTTAAAACGAATGATTGCATTTTGTATATCGTTCTCGTCTTGCGCGTTGGCTGCCATCACAACTGGTGATGCGAAGCCCATTACAAGCAGAGTTCCCAACAATGCTTTTACCGGATCTAATTTCATTTTCTACACTACCTCGTTGTGAACGCGCTTGGTAAAGAAGCGGTCTTTTGTTTGAGCAGATTGGTCAGTACTGCGCGACAGGCGGGATCTTTGGGATTGATTTGAATTGCCTTGCGATAGGCTTCCAATGAATCGCCTTTTTGCCCTAGCCCGTTATAAGCATCTCCGAGAGCCAAATAAGCCCAGTGGTTATTTGGAAACAACTGAATAGCACGCTTTTCAATTAAAGCAGCATTTTTGTAATCTTTCCTGGCCAGAAAACATTTACCAAGTCCCATATACGCAAGTGAGTTACTTGGCGCTAAAGCGATAGTTTTCTTATATGCATCAGCCGCTTGTTCGGTCTGTCCCTTCAACTGCAAGGCAACCGCCAGGTTGTAGATGGCTTCGACGCTCTTCGGTTGCGCTTTGACAATGATTGCGAATTGTTCGGCGGCCGCGTCTATATAACCAAGCTGTTCCAGGCAAATGCCGTAGTTGCCTCGCACTGCATTATCTGTCGGCACCATATCAAGTACCTGTTTCAGTTGACCGCCGGCCTCATCCCAATTGCCACGCTTCATAAGAATGACCGCAATCTCAGCGCGGGTTTCAGGATTTTTCGGATTCAATTTGAGCGCTTCGAAAAGAGTCGAAATAGCTCGATCCGATTCACCAGCGCGCGACAGTGCTTTGCCCAGCTCGAGCTGCGCTTCCGGGCTGTCAGGCTTCATTTCCACCGCCTGCTGATATGACGATATCGCTTGTGAATATGCTTTCTGATTACTGTAGGTTTTTCCCGCTTGCATAGCCTGGGCGAAATTGCCAAGCGGCACCGCCTGAGAAGGGGAAGACACGCCACCAATCAGCGCAAATAGCACTGAAGCGATTATTGGCAGGGAAGATTGAAAGCGATTTGGCACGAAGTCATTATAGGAGAGCCGCTCAGCTTAAAGCGCTGATCTATTAGTAAGCCAATTTAAGTTGCTCACAGGCAAGATGAAACGTGCGTGTGCTGAACGATTTGGGCTTTTCTTGCGAAACAGTGGCAAAATAAAACCATCTTAAGTTGCCATTGCTAGTAAACTTCTTCTATGGAACACCGTCATTACCTGTTCAAACCTGGTTGTCATCAGTCAAACGGCTCAGCTGCCAAAGACTAATCTCGGATAAGACTAAATGAGTCTGGAAGCCCTATTCGCTAACCCACAAGTGATTTTTTGGAAAGTTCTATTTCCACCACTCGTGTATTCGTTCCACGGTTGGTTTGCTACAAGAATGGCTATCGCTGCTCTTTTCAGACCATACAATCCGGTCATGATCGGTTCTTACCAGCTACCGTTGACGCCTGGAATTTTTCCTAAACGCCGCAATAAGCTGGCAGAGTCTGTTGCCTCGACCGTGACCGATACCCTTTTGACGGCGACGGACATCAGAGCGCAAGCTGAAACACTCGTCACAGAGGCAAACATCTACACTTCAGTAGACATGTTTGTCGAGTCTGTTTTGAAAGAGTTTCGAGACACGACGAAACTTCACAGATTGGCATCAGACATTGCTGAACTGAGTCCGACGCTGTTGCAGCATCTGGTTTTATCCACAATTGAAAGCGTAGAATCCGGGCGCGAACAAAAGGTTGCAGCAATCACAGAGAAAATTTTCGATCAAGTTATATTGAGCACGCGTATCAACTTGGATCAGGCTAACGAACTGGCCGCCTACATAATCGAAGCGTTTCTCACGCCGACTAAAGTGCGCAATGTGTTAGTGGCAGTGCTCAGCCCGCAAAATATCAACGCTATCGACGAGTCGATTCAGGCTCACGCCGGCGGCCCTTACAAAATTCTAGCTCGCATAATCGGTGTCAAAAGAGTTTGCTACGAATGGCGTACTTTTCTGGAAAAAGAACCAGAGGAGTCGCAGAAAATCATCAATGATTTGATCAAACGATTTGGCATGAGGGATCAAATTGCTGTCCAGATAGCCAATTTTGATATGCGTTCGCTGCCCTTGCAAACGATTGCGCGATTTAAGCAAGACCTGGTCAAATTCGTGGAGACTTTTATCGTCGAACACAAAGCCGATTTGGTCGAATCTGTAAAGCGTGTTGAAAACGAGGCAATGGGCACCGTGCGCTCAGCGATCGTGCGCTTCAATCCCGAATCGATTCCAGAAGCGTGGCTCAAAAGAGCGAAGCAAGACATTGCCACATTTGCCTACTCTTACTTGAAGCGAGAGCTTGGAGAACTGCTCGGCAAAGCAATTCCAGCGTTAGGAATGTATTCGCTGATTGCACGCAAAATCGATCAGTTCAGCTCCCAGCAATTGGAAAATCTTGTTAAAAGAATTTGTGCAAAAGAACTGCTTTTGTTGGAATGGCTTGGCGGTGGCATCGGGCTGGGCATGGGACTGATTCAAATTGTGATCAATGCATGCGTACCTTAAGTGCGCATGGGCGATATGCATGAGTTCTCATGCGATAAAATCCAGGATTGTTCTTATCCGACATGGTATCGCACTTGGTGCAGAGATCTGCTCACCCAAATTGGGCCTGGCTAATTGAGCTTTTTCAAGTAATATTTGATTAGAGAGCGAAGGTTAAGGATGAAAACCCGTCAACTAAAGCGGCTTCTAACCAGACCCATATTGATGACACCAGCCATTCAGCCAGTGCCCATGGCAAGCGGTCGCTTGCCCCGCTACAGAGTTTTCATCCCCTCCGACGCTAAAGATTTGCTCGTGGGCGCCCGCGTTGCCAATCGCTATTACGTGCTGTCAGTGCTCGGGCACGGTGGCATGAGCGTTGTCTACAAAGCAAGAGTGGTAGGCAAAAACTCCAAGATTGTCGCCTTGAAAACGTTGCGCACACAGGGGTTGAATGACGAATTGATCGTCAAGCGTTTTCAACGCGAAGCGGAACTTCTGAGCAAGCTCAATCATCCTCGCATCGTGCAAGTCTATGACTACGGCACTACAGTGCGGGGGCAACCTTACTTTGTCATGGACTATCTAACCGGGGTCAATCTCTCTGAACTGTTGAAGACGAAGGGCACGTTGAGCGTCGAGAAATTCCGCGACATTTTCTCTCAAGTCTGTGGCGCTGTAGACCATGCGCACCGTTGTGGAGTCATTCACAGAGATTTGAAACCAGGCAATATCATGCTCTGCAAGGCTGATGGACAGAGCGATTTTGTCAAGGTCGTGGATTTTGGTATTGCTAGATTCGAAGAAGAAGCGCAGCGGTTGACGAGACTTGGAGAAGTTTGGGGCAGTCCAATCTACATGAGCCCCGAGCAGTGCATGGGCGCGCCGCTTGATGCAAGGTCTGACATCTACTCGATCGGTGTCGTCATGTACGAGGCTTTGACCGGTCAGGTGCCATTTCTTGGCAGAAACTACGTCGATACAATGACCCAGCAAATCAGCACACCGCCTCGTCCTCTCTCTGAAGTGCGCCCGGATTTGAATTTGTCGGCAAAAATCGACAGCATCGTCCTCAGAGCGCTGGCAAAGGAGCCTGATACGCGCTATCAAACGATGGCAGAATTGCGTGACGACATTGAAAAATCCATTTCAAGACCTTTGAAAATGGAAAAGTCTTACTCCGGCATGGCCGCTGTGCAACCTCCGAAGAATGCTCGCTCGATGAGAGCGACTGTGATCAAGCAAGAGCAACGATCGGAGTTGAAAAACAAAGTCGTTACAGTGGTACTAACTGTGGTGCTAATGGTAGCAGTCTTTTTCGGCTGGATGCGCTACCGCGAAACAATCGACAAGACGAAGCAAGGTATTGAAGAACATCAACTGCAGGGCAGCCCCTCTATTTTGAGACCAGCAGGTTTACCTGGACCTTAAGACTTGCCACCGCCGTAGTATTCGTGCAACTCTCGTGCGAGAGTACGAAACTCAGTCAGTCGTCCCGAAAACTTCAATGCCGCATCAGCTCTAGCTAAGTCGCGTTGAGCGAAAGCGTCAGAACCCGCTTTCGCAACAACTTCCAACTCCTGGTCTAGACATGAGAGCAGCGCCGAAAGCGCCTCTGAAAAAGTCGCAGGTCGAGGAGGCGGCGGTGGTGGCTGCTGCTGCTGATACTGTGGTTGTTGCGGCACTCGCTGCTGTGGCTGCTGTTGCTGCATCTGCGGCGGATAGCCAGGTTGTTGAGGTTGCATCGGCTGCGCAGGCTGTTGCGGCATTTGCGGTTGAGCAGTCTGCTGTCTGTTAGCCTGTTGCGCTGGCGTTTGTAGCGATGGCCACTGTGGGTTCATCGTCGGCATATGCTGCTGCGGAGCTGGCTGCTGATTCATCTGCGGCGGCTGCGCTGGCTGAGGTGCTTGTGGCATCTGCGGATGCATCTGCGGCAGCTGCGGCTGCTGAGGCATCTGCTGTGGCTGAACCGGCGGCTGCATCGGCATTTGAGGTGACATCGGTTGTGGTCGAATTTGCGCAGCAGCCCGTTCTGCAAGGCTGCGAGCGTTTTCGGGGTTGTGCAAACTGACGTCTGGAACTTGCTTCCAGCCCCCGGTGCTGGTGCTGGCTGCAGTACCTTGTTGAGATTGTGTTTGTGATTGAGGTAGAGCTTGCGGTTGAACTGGTGGCAGCGGTTTAGGCGATTCAGGTCTGGCAAACTCTGGAACCTGCTTGACTGGCTTGAAACTGTCTTGCGAACGCATGTCTTGAAAGAACTGTTCTTGATAAAGCTTTTTGCGAGCCTGCTCTTCTTCTTCCTGCTTCTGAGCAGTCTCGTTGGCGAGCACGATGCCGATCTGTCGAAGCGTGAAGACTTCGTCACCATGCGCTTCTTCTCTTGCAAATCGAATTAGTCCGTCGAATAATTCTTTATAGATTGACGGAAATAATTCGGGCGGCATGATGTGTTCTTCTATTTGCCAGTGCACATCGAGCTTGTCGCTCACTGGAATCATCGAGAAATAGGGCTTGAAGTTGTTGTGGCTGAGTGCGAACCCAATCAACTTGTCGGCCGGAAGAATGAATACGATTACTTCTTCGGTCGTCCCTTTCACCACCATCGTCCAGCGTCGTGTCGACACACGTCCACTGAAAATCAAGTTGGCGTTCTCTTGCTGTTGCCAATTTGCTGTTACTTCTTTCGAGAGAAACGGTCTAATCCAGTTGATCTCAAGCTCGGTACCAGCTGCGACTTTGTTGAACTCATAAGCGCAGTTTTGAAACACGTCGAACATCTTGTCGACAGTGTTGATCATCACTTCTTGAACGTTGGCGCTTTTGTGACGGTCGCCGACTTCCAGAGCCGCTTTGCCGTCGGAAATTTTTGCCAGGAGTGTGTTTGAATCTTTGGAACCCTTGCTCTTGTAAGACGCCAGCACTCGGCTCTTCCACAACCCACGCACGGTATCTTCAGATTGAGACTCGCCTCTGGCAGCCGCTTCTTTCTGAGCTTTCGCTTGAGCCTCTTGCTCGGCAGCGATTTTCGCTGCCTCCTGGGCAAGCTGCGCCGCCTGCATTTTGTACTTCGTGCTACCGGCTTTTTTCGCTCCTGGAACACCAGGCTGAGCTTTGATCTTCGAAGAGCTGTCTTTTTGCGACATTACTAAGTACTCCCGGACTCCAACTGACCCCAAGAACAGAACACCGCGCGGTCCCACGCCGCGCATACGGCCGCCTGGACGCCAGCCAGTAGACATCTTACGGTATCGCGACAGCTTCCTACCAGATATCTACCCCCGCCGGGCGTCCAACTAAACAGCCGACAGATAAAAATGCCTGCAAAACTCACTGGTTCGAGACTAAAGTCAGGGACCGGAGCCGATTGCGTTACGTAAAAGGTTTTCGAAAAGAGTGTAAGAACGCTTGGAATCGAGATATATTTACCGAGGAAGGAAAGCTGGGTAACTTCACTGAGCCGAGGGTGTCTGACTCATCTTCGGACTTAACTTTGTCGGTGGCGACGGAGCGTATTGCGCTCTCAAAAAAGGATCTAATGACAGGCGAAAAAAACGGCGCGAAAAATGGACGGAAAAGTGCAGTTACTGAAGATGCGATCGTTGTGCGTGGCGCTCGTCAGCACAATCTAAAAAATATCGACATCAGTATTCCGCGTAGCAAACTGGTGGTTGTCACCGGTGTTAGTGGCTCGGGAAAATCCTCACTGGCTTTCGATACTATTTTCGCGGAAGGCCAAAGACGTTATGTAGAGTCACTTTCAGCATACGCTCGTCAGTTTTTAGGACAGTTGGACAAGCCTGACGTCGACGCTATTGAAGGCTTGAGTCCGGCCATATCTATCGACCAAAAATCTACCAGTCACAACCCTCGATCGACCGTAGGAACTGTCACCGAAATCTATGATTATCTGCGTTTGCTCTACGCAAGATGCGGTACTCCGCACTGCCCGCAGTGCGATCGTCTGATCAATCCACAGACAATCGACCAGATTGTCGATGGCGTAATCGCGCTGCCTGAAGGCACTAAAATACAAATTCTTGCGCCTTTGATTTCCGGACGAAAGGGTGAGTATCACTCACTGTTTCAAGATCTGCGCAAGGAGGGTTTTGTTCGCGTTCGTATCGACGGAGTTGTTCACGCGCTCGAAGACGATATTGAATTGGACAAGCAGAAGAAGCATACGATTGAACTAGTCATCGATCGTCTTGTAGTTAAGCCTAGCATTCAATCACGGCTTGCCGACAGCCTTTCGCTCGGACTCAAATGGGGTAAGTCAAATATCCTCGTTGACTTAGTCGACGCTGTCGAAGGTGAGAAGAAAGAACTTTTGTTCTCGGAAAAATTCGCCTGTGCCAATTGCAATATCAGTTTTGCTGAAATCTCACCGCGTATTTTCAGTTTCAACAGCCCTTACGGAGCTTGTGCTGACTGCCATGGACTGGGCTCTGTCTTTGAAGTCGACCCGTCGCTGGTGGTGCCTGATCCAAAGAAGTCGTTGGCTGATGGCGCAATTTATCCCTGGGCAAAAACTGGCAATCCATATTACGAGCAGATTCTTAATTCACTGGCCAAGCACTACAAGTTCAAAATGGATGTGCCCTTTGAAAATTTGCCTAAACCTGCTCAGAAAGTGCTTCTTTATGGATCTGGCGAAGAGAAGATCAAACTCGCTCACGATTCGTATGATGGACGTGAGTTTTGGGAATATAAAAAGCCGTTTGAAGGATTGATCCCAAATCTGACTCGCCGTCATGACGAAACTAATTCAGATCGTGCTCGCGCTGATATCGAGAATTATATGACGCAAATGCCGTGCGCCTCTTGTGCAGGCTCTCGACTGAAGCCCGAATCTTTGGCTATCCGCACAGGTGATCTTTCCATCGCTCAAGTTTGCGCACTGTCTGTAGTGAAAGCACTGCGCTTTTTCGAGACGTTGCCTGAGCAGTTGACCGCACGTCAACAAGCCATCGCTCATCAAGTATTGATAGAAATAAGCGCTCGTCTGAAGTTCCTTTCAGATGTGGGTTTGGACTATCTTACGCTGGATCGTCAGGCTAATACCTTATCTGGTGGCGAAGCTCAGCGCATCAGATTGGCGACACAGATCGGATCTGGACTATCTGGCGTGCTTTATGTATTAGATGAACCGTCTGTTGGTCTCCATCAACGAGACAACAATCGACTGATCCACACCTTGAAGAAACTGCGTGACCTGGGCAATACGCTGCTCGTCGTCGAGCACGATGAAGATACCATGCGACAGGCTGATTGGCTCATTGATATCGGCCCTGGTGCCGGCGTTCATGGTGGACATCTGGTGGCAGAGGGCACCATTCAGGATATTTGCAAATCTAAAACATCGTCGACCGGTGCATACTTGTCAGGACGCAAGTCCATCGAAGTACCTAAGAAGCGACGCCCTGGCAACGGTCAATCGCTCAAAGTCGTCGGCGCTAAACTGAACAACTTGAAAAATGTTAGCGTCACTATCCCCCTCAACAAATTTGTCGCTGTCACCGGTGTTAGTGGCTCAGGCAAATCTAGCTTCGTCAACGACTTGCTTTATCAATACCTAAAACACGAGCTGGGAAGCCCCGTTCCGCTTCCTAAAGGCGTAACTAGCGTTTCTGGCATCGAAAACCTGGACAAAGTTATCGACATCGATCAATCGCCAATTGGACGAACTCCTCGCTCAAATCCGGCAACCTACACTGGTTTGTTCGATGTGGTGCGCGACATCTTCTCTTTGACCAACGAAGCAAAAGCTCGTGGATACCTGCCTGGACGCTTCTCTTTCAACGTCAAAGGTGGTCGCTGCGAGGCGTGCCGCGGTGAAGGCATGAACGAAATCGAAATGAACTTTTTGCCGTCAGTTTTCGTTACCTGCGACGTCTGCAAAGGAGCCCGCTACAACCGCGAAACGCTTGAGGTCAAATTCAAAGGCAAATCTATCGGTGATGTCCTTGAAATGACAGTAGAAGACGCTCTCGTCTTCTTCCAGAACGTGCCAAAAGCTGAAGCTAAGCTGACAACGATGCAGGAAGTTGGTCTTAATTACATCAAATTGGGACAATCGGCTACCACCTTATCTGGTGGCGAAGCACAGCGTGTCAAACTAGCTGAACAGCTATCGAAGCGTTCGACAGGCAAGACTATCTTCATCCTGGACGAGCCCACCACCGGCTTATCCTTCGCTGACGTAGACAAGCTTTTGCATGTTCTCAATCGTCTTGTCGACGCAGGCAACACCGTCTTGATCATCGAGCACAATCTGGATGTGATTAAGCAAGCAGATTGGATTATCGATTTAGGTCCAGAAGGTGGGGATCGCGGTGGCACGATCGTGGCCGAGGGAACGCCTGAAAAATTAGCGGCGACCAAGGAATCGCATACCGGACAATTCTTGCGTGAATGTCTTAATTTGAACAAAGCCTTGGTCTAAACGCTCCTTTTGGTTGTTCTGACATCGTTCGTGTTTTATGATGTATGCGGACGCCCTGTGTTCTGACATAGCCAGGAACTTTTGTGACCGACCCTAATGACGTCAAAGCGCTGCAGCAAGACGGTCAGAGCCCCTCTGATCCCGTTTTTGACTCTCTGCGTAAGCGTGGTCATCGCATCACTGCCCAACGCGAAACTATTCTGCAAATTTTTCGCGACTTGCCTCACGGCAACCACCTTTCGGCTGAAGAACTGCACGCAAAATTGCTTGAACTCGGTTCCAATGTCAGTCTTGCCACCGCTTACAGGACATTGAAACTGCTTTCGTCGCTCGGGTTGTTGAGAGAATTAGACTTCGCCGAAGGCCATAAGCATTACGAACTAAAGCAAGACACTCTGCCGCATCAACACATTATCTGTATCGGTTGCAATATGACCCTTGAATTCGAAGACCATTTCCTGGAGGAAGCTGGTCAGAAAATTGGTGCACGCCACAACTTTGAAGTAATTGACGCGCAGTTCAAGATTTTCGGACTTTGTCCCACCTGCCGTGAGCAAAAAAAGCCGCCATTGCAGGCTGGAAGCCGTCCGGCTAGTGAAACGCGAAAAGCGGCGAGCCGGTCGATTGGCAAAACTCCAACTTGATTAGATAAAGTTCACGTAGAAATTTTCGAGGTGTTAGCTTGACCTTAAGTGAGGCAAAAGATGGTCAATGGTTGCTCGTCGAACGCACTCTCAATGACGAGATAACCTACCAGGCGCTGCGTTTCGGCATTGGTGAAGGTTCAAAAATTCAAGTTCAAAAAAATATTCCGGGCGGTCCGATAATAATTTCCAAGAACCATTTGGAGATAGCAATAGGTAGACAGCTAGCCAATTTCATTGAAGTGTCGCATAGTGATATGGAAGGCAAGAGCAAGAGATGACATGCTGCAAAATCGCCTAATTTGTCCACAGTGTAAATGCCCGTTAAGCCCATCATCAGGGCAAAGTACTGGTATGCATTGTCCTCGTTGCAACACCTGGTTAGATATCGATGCGCAATGCAAAGGGAGCTGTATGGCCTGTCATAAAACGCTCCAAAATGACACCACAAGCTGCGTTGAGCCGGTCGAACTAAAATCGAGCTGCTGCAGCGAGAATTCCGACTCAAATGTGGTACAGAGAGAACAGTGGGCTGGTGCTTCTATATCCAGCAGGACACTTGCACAAGCCTGGAAAGCTTTGTGGAGCAAGTTGTTTCCTGTAAGATAAAGGTGAGAATGAAAGCTGCAGCTACGCTACGCGGTCAAGGTAAGCATAAGGGTTCTCGATGAGTCCGTTGAATCCCTGGAAATTATCGGGATATAAAGCTGGTCAAAACGTTGTCTGCAAGGTCGTTAAAGATGAACCTGGCGGATACGCAGTAATTATTCCGAAAGACAATCTTCCTGGCTTTCTTCCTACCCAAGCGCTTCTGCGCACGGGGGAAGAGATCCTTGCACAATTCGTTTGCGTCCATAATCACCGCATTTTGCTCTCTGCACGGTTCTCGAATAACGTCAGTAAACTTCCAGCCCAACAGAATCAGACCCGCTGGGAAGAGCATCTCAATGAAATCGACGCCGAACCCAACGTCAGCGAAGATTTTGTCTCTCCGGCGTCATTCGAGCAGCAGTCTCAGACGATCACGCCACAACAGCAGATGGCTGCTCAAGAAGCAGCAGCAGCGCAGGCAGCTTCTCAGCAGCAACCGACGCAGGGGCAAGGGAACGTCATCGTGCCGCCGTCCACGCGTCCTGATGATGGTATGTACAAGAACTACAACTCATCTTCCGTCAAGACCCTGCCGGCCGAGCCTCTCCCTTCTCCCATCCCACCCCCGCCTCCCGCACCAGCGCAAGGACAGCCCAGAAGCGGTGGTCTGAACGGGGCAATGCCATACGCGGCCAATTCGCCGCCGCGGCCAGAAGTCGTGCCCAACCGACTGATATCTATTCCGTCCAATCAAGCCATTCAGCTCGAGGCTGAAGCCGAGGCCGAAGCCGCCTTTGGAGTTTGGGCCTCAACCCCTCGCAAATTCCATCTCAAGCGCGCTACCGATTTGATCTTGCCACCAATCGATAAAGACTCCCTGAACGAGTTCAAAATTGTCGACTATGATCTCGAGTGGCTTATAACAGATCTAGAAGGCGGCATGCGCACTGGTTGCGTCAAAGCGGCCTGCGAAAGCAAGCTATCTCGTTCAGCGATGTTGCTTTATCGCGGACGCGCAGTTGGTTGCATATATGGTTGCAAGTCTATGCCCGATACTCAGCCAACCGAGCAATCGCTAGCCAATATGCTCGCTGATCTGGAAGTGCCGGATACTGACGTCAAGATCTACGATCTACCTGAAAACGTCACGCTGGCGATGTCAGCCCTTTTCCTTGGCTACCCAGTGCAACGTAACGATGACTACGACGCACGCGCTTATATGGACTACATCTGTGGCTGGTTCGAAAGCAAAGGCAACACTGCCTGTCTTGCGATAACGTTGCCATCAAATTCTGCTACTTGCCTTGGCTATGTCTATAAGGGGCAGTTCTGCGGGGCATTTTATGTGGAAGACCAACAGTTTAGAACAGACAAAGAGTTCGTTTACGAACTGCTTAGAAACGATCCGAGAGCCAACGTTGAAGCGAGCATTTTGCCACCAGAAATGACATCATCTGCGGTGCGTTTCGGCTTTAGTTTGAGTATGGCTAAAAAACGCGTCGACGGACGGTAATAGGTATAGATGCAAACTGAAGATCCTCGCGTTAACGAGCTCTTCGGCGGCAAATATATTGTGCGCTCTTTAATTGGAAAGGGCGGAATGGGTGTGGTCTACAAAGTGGATCACGCAATTTTGCGCAAGCCGTTGGCAGTGAAAGTTCTGCGTGTCGATGCCAGTCTGGGCGAATCAGCAGTCGAGAGATTCGAGCAAGAGGCCAAGGCTGCCAGCGTCTTGAGTCATGTAAATCTGGTTGGTGTTCAGGATTTTGGTGTGACCAAGACTGGTGCACCATATCTGGTGATGGACTACTTCGAGGGTGACAGCATCGCCCAACTGATCAGAAAAAACGGCGCTTTCACAATCGACCAGGCCATGCCGGTCTTCATTCAAATTTGTTCTGGAATCGCTTACATGCATGGCAAAGGCATCGTTCATCGTGATATCAAGCCAAGCAATATTGTAGTCACGAAAGACGAGCACGGATTACCAGTAGCTAAACTGCTGGACTTCGGGCTGGCGAAATTTTTGCCCACGGTCAATACGACTATGAAGACTTTGACCAAAACCGGAGAGATATTCGGCAGCCCGCAATACATGAGCCCTGAGCAGTGTCGAGGCGAAGCAGTCGACGAGCGTTCAGACGTCTATTCTCTCGCTTGTGTTATGTACGAAATGGTGACGGGGCAGGCACCACTGACAGGCGACACTGCCATTCTGACCATTTACAAGCATATAAACGAAGTTCCGCCACCTGCTTCTCAAGTTAATGCTCTCGTGCCTGAATCGATTAGTTTGATCATCATGCGCGCTCTGTCCAAAGATTTGCAAATTCGATATCAGAACATCGACGAGCTGAAACAAGACTTGACGCGCGTCGCCGAGGGTGGACAGCCCGAAGAACTGCCAGTTTCTGAATTAGAGGTGGCTGAGGAAAATAAGAAGAGAGTGATCACTCGCATCGCTGGTGGTGCAGGTGTGCTGCTTCTGTTAGTCGCGGCTTTTTATCTCTTCACGCACAAGCCGACTCCAGCTTGGCACGCCACTCTAGAGCAAGCGAAAGAACAAATTCAGAAGGGCGACTTCGCCATGGCCGAATTGAGCTACAAAGAGGCGACAGCACAAGCTAAAGATGCGCAGCCGAATGAGAAAGCAGAAATTGACATCGCCTGGGGCGACCTCTGCAAACGTATTGGCGCAGACAAGAACCGTAAAGATATCGAAGATGCGCTCACTCACTACACAGCTGCGTTGCCTTTAATAGATGCCTCGGATCATTCTGCAATTGCTCATACAAACGAGGGTATAGGCGACTGCTTGCACGCTTTGAAGAAGTATGATGACGCCGAAATTTATTTCGCTAACGCGGCCGAAGACCGCAAAGACAATCAATCCAAAGACCCTTACGCACTGGCGGCGGTGCTAATGAAGCAGGGTCGAAATTTCAAAGATAATGGAAAGTACGAAAAAGCCGAACCTGCACTGCATGAAGCTGTGAATGTTATGCAAAAACTCGGTTTTATCCAACAAGCTTACATGCCGCAATGCCTGATGGCATTGTCACAGATGGCAACTCATCACAGAGAATATAACCGGGCTGAATTACTCAAGGAAGCGGCTGAGGTGCACAAACGCATTACAGGTCCCGCAGATTCTCAGCTCGCATCTTTAATCGAAAAACGCAATAAACTGATCGAGCAAGCGTTCAACTCACTTCGCTGAGTTGTCGCTTAATATAGCGCTATTTAGCGTTTACCTTCACTTCAAATGGTATTACTGATGGTATTGCTGGCAGCATCGCGTCTTTCAATCGCCAGGCCAGATCGTTCTCTCTATTTTTGTAGCGCCTGCCCAGGCGTGCAAAATAAGTGGCAATCTCTTGATCGTCGGGAGCCATCACACTGGCTTGAGAGTAGAGCATAAGAGCAGCTTTATAGTCGCGTCTGGCTATTTCAAAATCTCTGCCCAGTCTGAACAGTCCCCGAGCAAATCCAGGCTCTGCTCGCAAACCGCTGTAGAACTGTCCGACTGCGAGATCGTTCAAGTCGACACGGTCGAGTGTGTCGCCCAGTGCAAAGTAAAAGGCAGCGTTGGGCTTGATCTTCTGTATGGATTCGACCAGCTTAGGCAATTCCTTTTCCACATATTCTTTCGGCAAGTGCTCCAAAATCGTACCCGCCATCTTTTTTGCCACTGGGTCGTTCGATGTTAGATTTGATGTAGAGTTGAGATACATCAACGCCGGCGTCAGCCCTTCTTTGTAAAGTCCACACCAGATGCAGGCTCTAGCATAGGTGCGCGCCACGATCGCTTTGGTTGGATAGTTGGCATATGCCACTCTCAGCGGTGGCAGTGCCTCGTCAGGTTTATGCAGCCCCATGAGGGCGAAGGCTTTTACTTTGTAGGCGAGCCAGAATTGAGGATGTGATTTTATCTCGTCGTTGGCTAAATTGAGCGCGTCTCCATAGCGCATTCTGTCAAGACAAACCTCTCCCAGAGCTGATCTCAGACCCTCTATTTCGGGATTTTTCTTGAGCGCCAGGTTGTAGGCAAAAGCGGCATCATCGATTCTACTCTTGGCGGCGAAGTAGTTGCCGTACCAGAAAAGCACTTCGGGATCGTCGGCGAATCGCTCGTGCGCTGATTCGATCAGATGCATCGCCACTTCGGAGCGACCGGATTTTAGTTCTTGCTTGACCCTCAACATCCACAGATGCGGATTGTTAGGTGCCGCTTTGATAGCGGCGGCGTATTGCTCGCGTGCCAGGTCCGGCAGCGCTAATTGGTCGTAACAGGCTCCCAGCTCACAGCGCGCGCTGACATCGTTTGGGTTTTTCTCTACAGCTTCAGCCAGCCGATTCAGTGTTTTCTGGTCAGGCTTTTCTTCAGGCACGGGTCGGTCGTCGTCGCCGAGAGCTACTGCCGGCACTGTATATGGTGCAGAGAAGACTGCCAGCGTTGCCGCCGCCAATGCCATTCCATACAACTTGCGCATGCTCTACCTGCCAACCGCCTTGAACGACAAAACCATAACCGTTCTGTAGCCCGGAATTTTGTTCGGGCTTATTCGCACAGTGAAGGTGTTTCCGTCTTTGACCGCAGTCAAGGTTTTTCCGTCTGGTGCGAACGGGAGTAACTTCCAGGAGTAGGTGCCGAGCGCGCTTCTGTACCAATCCATGATCTGACCTTCGTCTTCTGTCGCCGCGTAGGTCAGACCGATGCGGTAGCCAGAGCGATCGTTTGGATAGCGCAGCCCCGAAAGAAACTTCGCTTTGCCAGTGAACATCGGCACGCCGGGTATCTCTACCGGTTGCGTCAGATTTTCACTGGCGTACTCTCTATCAGCTGTGACCGGTCGAAAAACTCTCGGTGCTGAGATCTTTGCATTTGAATTTGTGTCGGCCATCGCAGCAGATGCTGTTGACGCCATTAACGCGAGACAAAGAGCACGAGCGGTCCGAACAATCATCGTTTTCACTTTCAAGCTCCCGCTTAGCAGGGGCAGTGCCATGGTTGTCCAGCATCGGTTGCGCAGTTGGAGAAACGCAAGATACCTTGCAAGCAGTTGAATCCAGATGAATTGGTCCAGTTCAAGTTGTTGCGGTATGAGGCGCTGCCATTGCAATCCCATGGGTTGGGGAAGCCTTGCTCACCTGGGATGTTGACGAAAGCAGGCACTACAGGCAGATCGCCTGTGGTGGCGTTGATTGTTGAGCCGTCGGCCAGGATGCTGGTCTGGTTGATCCAGCTTGGCAGATTGCCCTGGTCAGTTACCTTGAAGGTGCCGTTGTCGTCCAACCAGATGAAGCGCTGTGCGCCCATTGGCAATGGTGTGTTCATCACTGTTTGAATCTCAGATGCAGATGCTGTTGGTTTGATCTGCTTCAGTTTCAAGGTCATGATGCTGAGGATTTGTGATTCTGCAGCAGCTGTTTGTGGGTAGGATGAGAATCCAGCGAGCAGGCTGCCGATCGTTCCTACTTGTCCAAATTGAATCGGATCGTTTGGTCCAATCGATGTTGGGAACGCCTTCAATCCTGTGCATACGCCACCATTGGCTGAAGCAGGCAGATCGTTTATCACTGCTGGTCCACCACCTGGACGAGGGTTGATAACACCAGCTTTCTCACGCTCGAGAGCCATCAATCCGTTCAGTTGTCCAGCTCCACCTGCCGATGGAAGGTTGGTTCCGTAGACTGATGCCATCGAGCTCAAGTTGTTCACACAATTTGGATTGGCACCAGGTTCTCCCGCTGACGAATTTGTGTTTGTGCAAGCAGACGGTGTTTCGTTAGGATTGATACCATCGGCGTAACTTTGCTTTGGACTTGGTCCATCAAGACCGTCGGCCAAGTTGGCTGGCACTGGGTTTGTTGGGTTGCCAGCTTGCTGTTGCGCTTTCATCCAGTTTTGGATGTCGACGATTTTTTGTGGGTTCTGTGACATGGCACCATTGCCGGTGACATAGACAGTGTTGTACATCAGTACGTCGGCGAAGATGTCTCGTCCGCCACCACCGTAGCCATCAGCAGTTAGACCTGCGGCCGGCGGTTGTGTGTTCACTGCTCCAGTGCCAGAGAGCGGTGTCATGCCTGGTCCGTTCATGACGGCGATGAAACCGCATGGGATGCTGGCAGTGTATTGGCCCTGAACAGCTACAGTTCCTGCAATTGCGCATGATTGAGCGTTGACTTGACCGCCTTGATGCGATTCTCTGCCGAAGCCACCAGATTTGAAGGCATTAGGAGGAATGCGACTGGCGACAGTCGAAGTTGCGCCGCCGAGTGGAGTTTGTTTAAGACGATTGAAGTCGAAATCGCTAACCAAGTGAGGATTCGTCATTGGACGAAGCGGCACACCCATAAGAGGGAAGCCAGAATTGTCTGTGACAGTTGGAATATCGATGAACGAATATCCCTTCAGGTAGGTTGACCCTGCCTGGCTGACGATGTTGTTGGCGATGAAGTTTGTATTGTTGGCGAGGAATGATGGAGGAATTGTGGCTGGGTTCAGCTGCAAGTTGGTGGCAGTATTGGGCGCCATGTAAGCGATATCTTTGACAGTGCTTACGTTTCCAGCTGAGGTTCCGGCCTTGTTGAGCATCCTTATAGAGGCGAGTTGAGCGAGATTGGTGAAGCTCACGTCCATCTGCTGGTCGCCTGCCAGCTTGTTGGCCAGGGCTCTGCCGAGACCGTCATTTGGATTAGCAAGCAAGTCGATCAGTGTCTTGGCGTCAGCCACACCGAGTGAGTTTGTGTCGGAACTAGCATTCATTGCGACGAGCATGGCTTGGCCGACTGCTCTGTTGTAAGTGAGCAAATCCAGTTCGCCGGTGGCAGGGTCTCTCAGTTGACCGAAGTTTTGTTGAACAAGAGCCAGGCGTGGACCCGACATGTCGTATGGTCCACCGTTGCTGAACAACTTCAGAGGCGGATAGCGAAGGCTTTGTTTAGCGACGTTCAAGTTGCCTGAGTCAGTCGCGTTCTGCAACTCTCTGGCACCGCCCAGTAGCTTGCTGAGGAAGAAAATCGCCATGCCCGCTACCATAATCACTAAAGTGGTAACGACCACTAAAGATAGCGTTGCACCGCGTTTATCATGACGTCGTCGCATATTAACCTCGCGAAGTGGTGTAACTCAAAGTCTATATTGGTGCCGAAGAACAGCTTAAGACTACCAATTCAACAGCCTCGCGGCCGCTGCGTGTAAGTTAGAAAACGCATAGGTGAGCCTTTGCGTAGCCTTGCCGTACAATCATTATCGATTGCTAATCTGCTCCAGTCAATGCGTAGAAGTACGAATGAGGAGGCGTCAACGCTCTGTTTTAGGGCTTTTTTCGTTCTCATCAAACGTAATACTCCTACCGAATGCCGCATTTGCTCTCGATTTGTCCTTCAATTTGCTTACTGCTGTGTAGATGATTGCCTACAAAGTTGAGCAAAATTTGAGGAACTAACAGTCGCTTGCTAAGTGTTTTCAACGCTCGTTAATGACAATCGACACTCAACAGCTTAGCTGTGTGAGGTTAATTGAACATTTACGACCTGTTGCTCAGATCAGTAAGCGAGCAGCTAGCGATGAGGCAGTTGCTGGACCAGGGCGACCTGGGATTCCTGTAAAGAACTAGTACAAGCTTTACAGTAGCGGAAAAAGGTTACGGAAATGTTGCTAACTATCCGTTATCTTCGCCCCAGTGTTGCGAGCCTGAGTAAACGCTTTGCTCTTGCGGCTCGTTTTGCTGTTCCTCAGTTTTTTCTTCGGCATCGCCAGTGGTGTCGTTCCAGTTTCTTGAACTAGCATTGTCAGTTTCATGTGAGTGATTGGGCTCCACGTTTGATTGATGACTGAACAAATGCAATTGCTCACCGTGTCTGGATTCAGACTGCGAGCTGGTTTCGTTTGAACCGTGCTCGTGGCCATGTTCATGTTCATGATTGTGCTCGTGACCATGTTCTTGTCCGTGCTGTTCATGACTATGCTCGTGTCCATGCTGTTCACCGTGTTCATGCTCATGCGAGTGACCATGCTGTTCACCGTGTTCGTGCTCATGCGAGTGACCATGTTCATGAGAATGTCCATGCTCGCCTTCATTTTGATGGCTTTCACTTTCTGTACTGCGAGCCTTGAGGCGGTAAGTGCCGGTGACTGGATCGTATTCAGTCGCAAATGGACTACTGTCGGCAAAATTAACCGGTTCGTCCTCTACTTCGACTTCGACATCGCCATGGCTTGCCACTTCAACAGGAGCATCAGGAGCAGCTGGAGCAACTTGCTCGACTTCGTCGTGCGCTTCTCCGTGTGAATGTTCACCAGCATCGTGGTGGTGAACTTCCAGAACCTCGACTGCAACCTGTTCAGCCGGTGCTTCCGGACGTGGGCGAGAACCCATGTCGTTGAATACATGTTCAACGGCAGAGATTTTTTCGCTCAATGAACTCGATTCTTCCTCGTCTTCATCGTCGTCGCTGAAGCTTTCTTCGAAGAGATTAGCTTTAGGTGCGAAATCTTCGTTCTGCACTTCGAACTGCATTTGGTCGTTTTCTTCTTCGTCGTCAGACTCAGTTTCGTTGCCGTAAGGAGCGCGCTTGACGCCACCTTTTAGCTCTTTTGTGGCTGGATCGACGAGCAAGTCATCAGGCATCTGATCCAGGATTTCTTCTGGAACGTCTGAGTATTCTTCTGCTTCAGATTCGTCAACGGTAGGCATGATTCTTCCGTTGTGAGCAGTCGCTGCTCGCAACTGGCCGCCGCCTGCGTTCTGCTGTCTCAACGGTCTGCGATTTCCGCCGCGAGTCTTGGCGGCTTCTTCCTGACTCTTGAAGCTGATTACACGACGGTGTTCAGCCGTTCCCAACTCGAGCGTCGGCACAACGCCAAGTCCCGAGCAGCCTGTGCAGTGAACCGTGAACAGCTCACGCAGGCTCTGTCCTTGACGACGACGCGTTAGTTCGACCAGACCCAGGTCAGACAACTGTCCAACTTGTGGCTTGGCGCGGTCTTCTTCAAGCACTCGCTGGAAGACTTCGAGAACTTGTTGCTGGTCTTTGCGGCTATCCATATCGATGAAGTCCACAATCACCATGCCGCCGATATTGCGCAGGCGCAACTGACGCGGAATCTCTTGCGCCGCTTCCACGTTCGTTCTGCGCACAGTTTCTGCCTGTGTACGTGAACTTGTGAAGCGACCAGAGTTGACGTCGATTACGGTCAACGCTTCTGTCGGTTGAATGTTCAAATGACCGCCACTAGGCAGTTCGACTCGATCTGACAGTGCTGCTTCGATTTCTTTGTCGACGCCTTTGGAGACGAGCAAGCTGTCTTCGCCAGTGTGATACGTGACGCGAGTGGTGCGTCCCGCCCATCCTTGCAAATACTCTTGCGCACGTTTTTGACCGTCTTGGCTGTCGCAGATGATTTCGCTGACGTCGTTCGAATAAGCGTCACGAATGACCCGATACAACAGATCCTGATCTCTATAGATAAGAGTTGGCCCGATCGATGCTTCACCTTCTGAAACCACTGTTTGCCAGCGATCCCAGAGTTGCTCGAAGTCTTCAAACAGTTCGCCCTCACCTTGTGCCTTCGCTTCAGTACGGATAATTAGCCCGACGCCGGGAGGCTTCATCAAGTTGACGACTGATTTCAAGCGAGCTCTTTCTCTTGCTTCGCTGATGCGACGCGAGATCGAAACGCCACGCTCTTCAGGCACGAGCACGAGAAATCTGCCCGGCAAGCTAATTGCCGTCGATACTCGTGGACCTTTGTGTCCGGTTGGTTCTTTGGTGATTTGAACCAGTAATTTTTGTTTTGGCACCAGGCGCTCTTTCAGCAAGCCCTGTCCTGGTACATCGTTGGCATGGAGAAAGCCCATCTTATCTTTGCCGAGGTTGACGAACGCTGCGTCGATGCCCGGAAGAATGTTCTCCACTGTGGCGGAATAGATGTCACCCAGCAGCAATTCACCGCGGTTAACGAAGAACTCGACAACGCGTTCGTTTTCGAGTATCGCCGCAATGCTGTCTTGCTCGGAGATCACAAGTGACTTTTTCATAAGGTTCCTCTTATTGGTCTAAAAGAATAGAGTTGAAGCGCTCCACATGTGGTGCGCAAACAAAATTGTTTGGAATGAATATGTTCGATTTTGATTCGGTCGAATTGAACATTTGGAGTGGTTACATGTTGAACAAAGGTGTATCGCCCTGTCCCTTCAGCTGTGTGCGGGAGATCCGCCAAACAGTCTCTGGGAAAGGTTGGTTTTCTGGTTGCAAGCACTTAAGAACGTGATCAGGCTTCACATGCATTGCTGGTCCGTGAGCCAGTTCCAGTTCAAGAGTGCCAGTTGAGGGATCAACCAGTTTGATGGACAGGATTCCTGGGCGAATGTTTTTTCTCTTTGCAGCGTTGGGCGCCGCATTTTCAGTTGATCCTTTATGCGAATGTTTTTGGGAGGTCGAACCGCCCGCTTTATCCGCTTCAGGTAACTGTAAGAAGACTTCTTCTTTGGCGAGTGTTCCCTGAATAAGTTCTTCCAGGGAGTCTCGATAGCTTTCCAACTGAGCGCGATCGGCGTTGCTATCCGCGAATCGAACAACAGTAGCTCTGTATGTGGCAGAGCCGAGGATGGAAGCTAGTGAGATGTTCGAAACCGGAATTTCTCTGGCTTCTAACATCTGAATCTCAGGCGGTAACTGCGCGTTGAAGCGCTCAATGAAATCGTCGGTGGTGACGACGACGGAAAGATCCACTTCACCGACTTCGCTTTCTGATTCCTGGAACAGCGCCAGAGGTGCTGCAAGATTCAGTCGCGGAGCCGGGTTGAACCCTTTTGTGTAGGCAACATTCAAAACTGCCCGACGCGAAGCGCGAGCGAGAAGATGTTGCAAATCGAGGTGAGAAATAAATCGCAAATCACCCTGCTTGGTGAATTTGAATCTGATTCTCTGTAAAACTTCGTTTTCCGGTGTTTGCGGAGGTGCCGTGAAGAACAGTGATGGATGGCTGTCTTGATCATCTTCTACGGTTACTGCCAGCTCTTTAACGAAAGGATTTTTCTTCATCACTTCCGGTTTTGGTGCGGCAAGTTCATGTGTGGTATCAAGCTCTGTACAGACTCCGCAAGCGTGACAGAGATTTTCCGTGCAAGGAGCGGTTTCAACTGCAACTACTGCCTTTTCCCACTCTTTGACGAGCCACCAGTTGTTTAAGCCAACGTGAATTGTGTCCCAAGGTTGCTCCGAACCAACTTCTCGATTTGTGCAAGCTAAGTCGTGCAATGTAGTGTTCATGCGGGCGGCCACAGCATGCCAGATTTGCGGTTTGAAATGTTCGTCCCATGCATCGAAAACGGCGCCGTCTTTCCATGCTTCGTAAATCATCGTGCTGACGTTGCGATCGCCACGAGATATTACCGCTTCAAGCAAGCTGATCTCTGTGTCTGTCAGATTGAGTTGAACGTTGCGCAGTCCGGACTCTCTCAACTTTTGTCTGAGAACTTTATGGCGACGGTCAGTTTCTTCAGGCGTCACCTGACCGAACCACTGGAACGGTGTAAATGGCTTGGGCACGAAATTCGAGATCGTACAGGTGAAGTCGATATCTTTTTTGTATTTGATTGGATCTGTTTTTTTGATGGCGCGGCAGTGAATCGTAGCTTCTTTGAGAATGTCGACAATGCCGGCCAGGTCTGAGTCTTCTTCAAGCGGCAGACCACACATAAAGTACAGTTTGACCGAAGTCCAACCAGATTGATAAGCCGCTTCGATTGCTGAGATGATCTGTTGGTGTGACAGTCCTTTGTTGATGATTGCTCGCAGTCTTTCAGACCCTGCTTCTGGCGCTAGAGTGATGCCGCTCTTGCGAACCGCTTTCAGTTCTTCGGCCAGCTCCAGGCTCATGCGATCGGCTCGCTGACTTGGAAATGACAGTGATGAGCGCTTCGCTGCATGTTCTTGATTGAGCGCTCGCACTGACTCATGCAGGCTGGTGTAGTCGCTAACACACAACGACAGCATCGAGTATTCCTGGTGTCCACTGTTCGCGAGTGCCTCGGCCGAAAGCTTCAGCAAGTCTTCAGTAGAGCGTTCTCTCACGGGTAAGAATGTGTAGCCAGGTTGGCAGAATCGGCAGCCTCGGTCGCAGCCGCGTCGCACTTCTAAGACTTCGCGGTCGTGTACCAACGATAGATATGGAACTAAAGAAGCTGTCGGTTGATTGCTGTTCGACAAAGGAATGGTTTGTCTGAAAACTCGCTCAGGTAGAGGCTTTTTGCAATCTGCTGAAGAACAGTGCTCGTGGTCGATGGTGCAATCTTTCGCCAGATCCAATTGTTTCAGGTCGACTGGTTTGGGAGCCTTTCCGTCATTTTTGTACTCATATAAAGAAGGAACATAGATTCCTTCCACTTTGGTGGCAAGTTCTGCTAGCAGTTTCTGCCGATAACATTTGCCCTTTGCGTCGGGGAATCGTTCTTTGAACTCGCGTACAACGTTCATCGTATTTGGTATCGCGGCTTCGCCGTCACCAATGATGAAGAAGTCCATGAAATGCGCCATTGGCTCTGGGTTGACCGACGAAGGTCCTCCACCGAAAACGAGAGGGAAAACGTCTGTGCGCTCGGCCGCCAGAACTGGCAGCTGTGCCAGATCGAGCATGTTCAGTACATTCGTATAGCAAAGCTCGTATTGTAGGGAAAATCCGATCAGCTCAAACTCTTTTAGCGGGCGGCGTGATTCCCAGCCCCAGATCGGCACTTTTCGCGCTCTCATGATTGCCTCCAGGTCTGACCCTGGCGCGTAGCTGCGATCGACTAGCAATCCGTCAGTCGAATTGATTATTTGGTAGAGGATCTTCAGCCCGAAATTGGACATTCCCAATTCGTAGAGGTCTGGGAAAGACAGAGAAAGTCGCACAGACGCCTGGTCGAAATCTTTGTGCGCAGAGCCCCACTCGTTCCCAAGATACTGTCCGGGACGATTTACTTGTTCGAGCAGCTCTTCTGTCAGCAATCTCGAGAATTCCGAGTTGTTGACTTGAGAACTTGAATGTGACTTGGCTTGCGGGTTTTGGCGACCCACGAACGATTTAACGATTGTCTCTGCTCCGAAAAATTTTCACGAAAAAAAATCTATAGGTGGAACCTAAGTGGCTCTCGAACAATTGCGACGCGAAAGTGGTTGATGACCTGCGTTCGCCAGCAATCAGCGAGTCAGAAAGCCGCAGCCGATGTGAGTCTCAGGGTTCATCTCGGGTGAGACCCAATCGGCAGGTCTTCCGGAGATCAGCAAAACAAGATAGGTTTTTGAAAAAAGAATCTTGAGCTAGAACGCCCTCAAGTGGCCATATTATAGCGCTTATAGTCTAATAGCATATTCACTTTCAAAACTTTAATTTGCTTCGTAACACAAGTCTGATAACTAGACGATTTTCGGCTGTGCGCTTGATCTGACAAATTTGGCAAGAAGTTCTGGTTTGCGCGAAATTTGCCGTTGGACCTCTTGTATACCTGTGCTATAGTCGCAAGAGAACGAATATGAAGGTAACGCCAAACCGCCGTAACAATCGAATTCGGAGCGCCGTCTTAAAAGACGGCTCGGGACCGCCGGTTTCCAAACCGGCTCTAGCAGACGGGAAAGGACCATCGTGATACTCGAAGCATTCGCCGAATATCTAAAAGCAGCGGATCCAAAGACTCCGTCGACGGAAGTGCTTGCTCAATGGTTGATCGAACGTCTGAGTACGCCGCCTCGCAATAATGTCGACAGAGTGGTGCATTGTGAAATGGCGATGTTGAAAACTGGCAAAAGTCAGGTTGAGCGTAAACTCAAAGATGTTGTAAGCGAGCCGAAAGATTTGTCAGCCTACACCTTCACCGGCAAGTCTGCCTCCGGAAAGAGGTTGCTGCGAAGCCTTTACGAATATTGTTTGAGCTACGACTCGCAAAAGTGGACGCGCTTTGTTCACAACCTCAAAGCTAGCGATTTCAATCGTCGCTCTGTTGGCAATTAGGTAGCAATTAGTTTCCAGGGAACATAAGCTTATAGACATTGTCTCCATGTGTAGGAGAAAATGTGATGCTCGATAGCGCAAAAATGGGCGGAGAGCTTAGTTAATCGGAGGTCTATGAGGCAAGTTTAGCCTCGTTGGTTGCTGCACAATGAAAACAATCAGTTGTTTAAGTCCAGAAAAATTGTTGGCGGCGGGTGCAGCAGTGGTGGCACTTGTTGTTAGTGGTGGCAAAATTCTAGCGGCAGAAGACCTGAAACTGCGTCCAGGAATTTCATTCACACAAGATATTGATTCAGGTTTTCCAATTGTGGCGACTGACATCGACAACGCCTCGATTGACCCGACCATGCCGACGATTATCTTCTTCGGCGCAGCGTGCGACCTGAACACCAACAGACAAGCCAAACGTTTAGTCGATATCTATCATAAAATTCCGAAAGGTCAGGTCAAATTTATTGTCATTGACGTCGATCATCCAGCCAATGACGATGCTAGAAAACTGATCAAAACGTATTACAACCCGCCTGGTAAGACTGGTTATATTCCCTTCGAAGTGATTCTGGATAAATCCGGAAAGGCTGTATGGAGCCAGATCGGTGAGGTTGAAATTTCTGTGATCAAAGGTCAGTTAGATAAGGTTATCTAAGGCTGACAGAACTCAAAGCAGATTGACTATCTAGTCTGATATGCAGTAGATCAGGCTACCTAACCTTGATAGCACTTGCGCATCTTGGTCAATACTTCTTGCGGAACTGAGATTGACCCTACAGTTGGTGCGTAGTTTTCGAATGGTCCGTGACAATCAGAACCGCCTGTGATGAGCATATCGTTCTTGTTGGCAAATTTGATAAAGTGCTGCACTAACTTGACAGAGTGAACGCGGTGATAAGCTTCTATCGCCGCTAATCCACCTTCTTCGCGCAGTTGCATAATCAAGGCGTCAATGTGAGCGCCTTTGCCTGGATGCGCGATCGAAGCGATACCACCGGCGGCATTAATAGCGCGGATTGCGTCGACTGGAGAAACGCTATTTCGCGGCACATAATGCTCTGAAGTTCTGAGCATGAATTTTTCCCAGGCTTCGTTGACGTCTTTTGCACCACCCGCTTCTACGATGGCCATCGTGATGTGGGCGCGCCCGATTGAACCGATTCCTGCATGCCGTTGCACTGAGTCTGCCGTGATGTCGATGCCCAGTGCGGCGACAGCGTCGATTGAGTCGTAGACGTGTCGCGTGCGAGCGTCTTGCTGGCGTTGAAGAACATTTAGTAACTCTGGATTTTTTGGATCGATAAAGTACCCAAGCACATGAACGTCTTCACGTTTGCCGGAGTCGTGAATAAAAATAGTGTTGATTTCGATGCCTGGAATTACTTCAAGCCTTCCATTAGCGGCATCCTGCGCTTCGTTTATACCTTCGACTGAATCGTGATCGGTAATCGCGATGTGCTTCATTTTGATAGAAATTGCGTGCTGCACCAGAGCGGTCGGCGACCACGTTCCATCTGAGTGATGAGTATGAAGGTGCAGGTCAATGCTCATACAATTTTCGAAAGTTTGGATGAATCAGTCGTCGCTTGATTTTCAGCTTCGTCGAGAATTTCCTTGAATTGAACTCTACGAATAGCCGATGCTTTTCCAGTAGTTTTGTCGATATCGAAAACAACACCATTTACCATAGCTGGTCCTTCGGCTACTTCGAAACGGCTTGGCAGCTGCTTCACCATGCGGCGAAAGACTGCGGCTTGGTCCATTCCGATGACACCATTGGCGGGGCCGCAACAGCCTGCGTCTGTCAGAAATGCAGTGCCGTTCGGCAAAATTCTTTCGTCTGCTGTTTGCACGTGCGTATGAGTGCCGACAACGGCTGATACACGACCATCGAGATACAATCCGAGAGCAATTTTTTCTGCTGTTGCTTCGGCGTGCATGTCGACGATGATGATTTTGGTTTCAGCAGACAATTGCTCGATCAATTTTTCTGCGACCAAGAATGGCGATTCGAGCGGCTCCATGAAGACACGACCGAGTACGTTGATTAAACCCACTTTAATGCCGTCTGCAATTTCGACGATGCAAGATCCTGAACCGGGAGTTCCTGCAGGATAGTTTGCTGGTCGAATTACGTTTTGTTGCTGATCGATGAATTCAAAAATTTCTTTGCGATCGAATGTGTGATTTCCGCCTGTGAACGCCTGTACACCGGCGTCTCGCAACTCCTGTAGGTTGCTTTCAGTGGTGCCGAATCCGTGTGCCGCATTTTCGGCATTGGCGATGATCAGGTCGGCTTTAGGCGCATGCCCAGCGAGATATTGCTTGATGACGCGACGACCTGGTTTGCCAATCACGTCGCCCAAAAATAAGACGCTGATGTTATTTTGAAGATCCATGGCTAGAGAATACCTTACAATGCAAAACAGAACTACTTTGCACATTCCATGTTAAGACTCTTCCGTAATTTTCTTTGTCTCGTGTCCGTTCTCCAGGTGGGTACGGCTGTTCAAGCTCAACAAGCGCCAGCCAAGGCTGCCGCCGCACCCGCGGCGAAGTCAGCGACCGTGAGTGCGACTAAGTCTGAAAAGAAGGAACCTATTACTGTTTCAAGCAAAGCTGCGACGAAGCCTTCAGTTGCAAAAGCTGAACCCGCCGCTGTGGTCACCAAACCAGCTAAGGCCGAGCCAGCTCCTTCGCCGCCAAAATCTGCAAAGTCTGACTCCGCCGCTGCCGCACCCAAACCTGTCAAAGCAGAATCAGTTCCGGTTCCAACAAAATCGGCCAAAACTGAGCCGGCCAGGTCAGCACCTAAATCCGCCGCGAAAGCGGAACCTGCTGCAGCACCATTGAAAATGGGTCCAGCAAAGCCGGTGAAGGGTGAAACTGCCTCGAAATCTGGCAAAGGCACCGAGAAGGTGGTGCTGCAAAAGCACTCGGCACCGCCGCGACCTGGCTTGGTGCCACCACCTCCTCCAGACACACCGACTGTATTTGCTGGTGATGGATTTCCACCGGGATTCGGTATTTTTGACTTCAACAATCCTGCCGCGCTCGCGGGACGTCGCAAAGACATTGCCTCGCAGCTTGCTAGCGCCAAGAAAATGCTTATCGATAAAGAGCAGCGCGCAAAAGAATTGAAAGAGAAAGCCGCTCAATTCGAACAACTTTTTTCCGAGGGCGTAATCAGTCGGCGAGAATTGGAGACTGCGCAGAAAGACTCTGCGTCAGCAATTACAGAGTTGAGCGACGCAAAAACGCAAGCGATTTCCTATCAAAATGCGATGTCGCGATTGGACGATCGAATGAAGCCCAAGTCGGTTGCTTCTAAGAAGAGCGCGAAAGGAAAGATCAAAGCTGCTGCAAAAGGTTCGGTCAAGGTTGCTGGCACATCAACCACTCCAGCAAAAACTGTTGTGACGACGGTTGCGACTCCGTCGACATCTACAAATCCTTCGACACCGACAAATTCTTCGACATCTACAAGTCCTCCGTCCACAACGACAACTCCGACAACCAGCACCCCTACGACAGATTCAACCGCTCAGGCTGCGACAAAGGCAACACCAGGACCGTAGCGTTAAGCAGCGGCGATCTTTTATACTGATGTTTTCCAATTGGGTGAATCAGAGTGTCTGCGAATTCATTACTGAACAAAGAATTGCTGCCGGAAGATTGCATCGATGCATCACGTCAGATGACAACGCTTTTGCTTGGACTCGCGGGCGGGTCCGAACGCTTGTACTCAAACATTGACAGACTATCGCCAGGGGCAAAATCCTGCAAATTTCACAGTCATTCACTGCAAGAAGAGTTTTTCCTCGTTCTTCGTGGGCGCGGTTCACTTAGACTCGGTGACAAGACTTATCAGGTTTGCGAAGGCTCGTGTTTCAGCAAACCTGCAGGCAAAGGCATTGCGCATCAGTTCATCAATGATTCAGATGACTTACTCGAAATTCTTGATGTGGGAATACCCGATCCAAATGATGTCATTGAATATCCTGATGACGGCGTCACGTATCGGAAATCCGAAAGACGTGCGTATAAGGATGGACAACTGGTTGCTGACTGGTCGAGCGACCCAAATGTATGACCTGTTGTGCGCTGAGAGATGCAAGTGAGAGGTGCAATTGAGAGATGCAAAGTTTTAGAGATCTAACAAAGTAGGCGGGAAAAGTGGACGACGTCGAAGCAAAAAATCTATTTGCGAGAACAGGAATCACGTTAGGTGAGACTTTAGACGGTCGCTATCAAGTCGTTGAGATATTAGGTCGAGGCGGCATGGGCACTGTGTTCAGGGCGATAAACCTGTCGCTCAATAAACCGGTAGCTGTAAAAGCGTTGCATATGTCGCTCGACCAATTTGCAGAGATGCGTTTCAAGCAGGAAATCAAAGCAATGAGCATGTTGTCGCATCCTCACTTGATTAGTGTTTTGGATGCTGGCACCACTCCAGGTGGCACGCCGTACTTTGTCATGGAATTTCTGGATGGTCCGGCATTGGGCGATCTGCTCAAGACTCAAGGCGTGCTCCCTGATGTTCGAGCGATCCGGATGTTTATCCAGATGGCGGATGCTCTTGCATATGCGCACGAACAAGGAATTATTCACCGCGATTTGAAACCGAACAATGTCGTTGTGCTTTCTAACCGCGGAAAAGACTTCATCAAGCTAGTGGATTTGGGAATCGCGAAACTGCTGACACCCGGCGACCAGCAAGGGTTGACCGTTACTGGAGAAATCTTTGGCAGTCCAATCTACATGAGCCCAGAGCAATGTAGTGCTAAAGATGTGGATGCGCGATCTGATATTTACTCACTTGGTTGTTTGATGTTTGAAACCATATGTGGTGAACCGCCGATTAAAGGTGGCAGCGCATTGGAAACATTCAATTTGCATATGACTTCCGAAGCACCGTTGCTCAGTGCGGTGCCGGGAATGCACATGACGCCCGCGTTGAAGGCGTTGGAACCAGTTATTGCTCGTTGCGTCAGAATTCGTCCAGAAGAGCGAATTCAAACTATGGCTGAATTGTCTGAGGCTCTCGAGCGAATCGATAGATCTAGTGCCGGCGGTCAACCTTCCGCTGCCTCGTCAGGAGTGAAACCTGCGCAATCAGTTGGTGTAAATCCTCGTGCTTCGTTATCGCCTGACGCGCAAAACGAGATTGGCTCGACTGTAATTACCGGCGCAAACAAAGCCTCCTCAGATAACATCAGCAGACCGGCGCGAGTTCAACAAGCTCCTCCTCATAGGGAATCAAAACCAGAGTCTCCGCTGGCCAACAAAAATCTTTTGGTCGGCGTCGGTGTGTTCGCTGTGGTGTTGATCATTGGTCTAGGCTCGCTTGCGTTACGTCGTAATCCACCGGCACCGGCTGTAGCTCCCGACCCAGTGACTATGCCAACTTTCGCTCCACCTTCGCAGTTTAATCAAAGTCCCGTGGACTATGAAAAGCTAGCGAAGGAAATGGCGTCCAAGCAAATGGCGCGACGCAGCACGGTTAGTTACCCAGAAAGTTCCAGTAAGTCCAAAGTCGAAGTTGTCGCAGTGTATATGGGCAAAAATCAGGAGGGTGGAAATCCTCAGCTGCCCGGAGATGTGCAGGTCGATGTCAAATATTCTGACAAACCTGTGTCGTTGGTTTTGGTATCGTACATGCCAGTTAACTGGAAAATTATGCGAGATGGTCCGGCCGTCAAGATTTCCAGAATCATGGTGAGCAGTTACATGACACCAACAACGGTGACAGGAGTGCCAGCCGGCGTTCAGGTGGAAAAATCATGGTTCCCATTTTTGTCGGAAGACGGACGAAAACTAGACCACCCGCGAAGTGATAATCCGTTTGAAGTTTTTAGTATGGGCACCTCGCTTAATCCCGGCTCTGAGAGCGTCGAGGGGTCAAGCGACTTTCAAAACATGAAGAAGATTGTTGAGACTCATCTGGGTGAACCTCTGAAATCCTTTCAAGGGGCTTATTCCGATGACCATTTCACAGTTCAGTAGTCACGGTGCAATCGCACAATTAGACGTATCCGAGTTGACTGAGAATCACGTCTTCAACTTCCACTGTTCCGGATTTGAGAGCAGCAGCGTGAGTTACTAGTCTTTGGCCGCTGAAGTTTCGAGCTTGTTCAAGTCTTCTCGAAAATCTATGTCTCTGGAGCCGTTCGGAAAATCTATCAGCACAGGTGTTGAGCTTGTTAGGATGATCGATTTGGCGCCTTTGTCTCCTTCGAGTTTTAGAAGGTGGTCGAAAAAAATTGCTGGAAAAACTGCAGGAATTCCTGCGCTGTTTTCATATTTGCACGCTATGATGTCGGTTTTATGTGACAATGCGTTTGCTGAATCAAGTAATTTTTGAACTAGACTTGAATCCACAAAAGGCTGATCACATGCGAGCAGCAGCACGTGCGTTGCATCTTCTGCGATGGCGAATTTTACAGCGCATTGAATTGAAGATGAGAGTCCGTTACTCCACTCTACATTTTGTAGGATGTGAAAGTCGGTCCCGCTGGAACCTTTCCGCTGACGCAGATGGTCGTTGATGGTTTCGAAGTTACATCCGAGCACAACACAAATGTGTTCGAGTCCGGCACTATCGAGCGCGTCTAACGTCACATCGATGAGAGTTTTATTTCCAAGTTTTGCTAATTGCTTTGGACTGCCGAATCTAGATGACGCACCCGCTGCTAATATAGCTGCGACTATTTTAGTTGCCATTTGTTTGGCTCGATTTCAAGCATTGGATGCGATCCGTTTGTCACTTGGTGCTGGCTTGGACGCGCATTCTGACTTGTTTTCCTGCCATCTTTCGTGAATGGCACCACTCAAATCGCGCAAATGTTTTGGTTGTGCTTTTCTCGATACGGTCTGGATTTCAGCAACGATTGAGAGTGCGATTTCGCTTGGCGTTTCTGCTGCCATGTTCAATCCCACCGGGGCGTAGAATTCTGCGCGAGCGAGCATTGCAGCGGGGTCTGCACCGAGGCTGGCAAGCATTTTCTCCGTTCGCGAGCGCGGACCCATGACACCTAGATAAGGCGGCAGATGGGGTATTAACTGATTCAGCACTTTAGTATCCAAATTCAAGTCGTGCGTCATCACAACTGCATATGAACGGTGCAAGGAAGGGATTTCTTCGAGCAAGCTCACGGATGCTCGCACGTCGTGCCTGGAGATACGCGAAACGTTCATTCCAACTTCTTGCGCCAGCGATTGCAGGATACGTGCGTCTTCTCCATCTCCGAAAATTGCTAAATTGATAGCTGGCTCGAAAAATTCGGCGAAAACAGTTAGTGTTTGCTGTTCGATTTCTGTGAGCAGCAGGATGCTTTGCTTGTTTTGTTGAACTGCTTTGCAAATAAGCTCAAAGTCGGGTTGATAAGATTCGGAAATTCCGTCGATGAATGATAAATCTCCAGATTCGCTGATGCCAAAGCGCGCACCCACAGCTACTTTGCTCTTCTTGCTTTTCGAAGTTTCACTAACTTTTACAACTGTGAGCAAGACCGCCGCTTCGTGAAGTTCACATAACCACTGCACCGCATTTAGTGCACTGGCATTGGGTAGTGGTTCAACAAATACCTGAACGGTGCCACCACAACCGAATGGGAATCCGCGTATGTCGTCTTCTTCGGACAGGTCGTACTCGACAATAAAAGGGCTGGAATTGCCATCCAGCCGACAGGCGATGTCTCCTTCGAGACAGCCCGCTGACAATCCGCCGCCGAAAGTGCCATCCTCGATTATCAGTGAACGCGAACCTGCGCTTCGGTAGGAAGGTCCGTTAGTACTGATCACCGTAGCGAATGCGCACTTCTCCGATTGTTTTATTACACGGTCGTGCAGCATCAGAATGTCGTTGATTTCGCTCATTACGTGGATTCGCCCATCAGGTCTTCGATTCGAATCGGTAAATTTCTGACACGAATTCCGGTGGCGTGATGCACCGCGTTTGCGAGCGCTGGAGCCAATCCCGCCAGCCCGATTTCACCGATGCCTCTGGCGCCGTATTCATTCAATTCAGTGTTCGGCACTTCCAGGAAGTGAACATCCATTTTTGGCATGTCAGCGTTAACAGGCAATATGTAGTCTGCCAGGCTGCTGTTAATTGGTGCGCCTTTCGTTGGTTCATACTCGGTGCCTTCGAAGAGTGCCATTCCCAGACCCATTACGATTGCGCCTTCAATCTGGTTGCGTCCAGTTTTCGGATTCATGATTTTGCCGGCATCAATGACTGTGACGACGCGACTAACGCGTAATCTGGCAAGTTCTTCTTGCCATGTCACTTCCACAAAATGAACGCCATACGAATGCATCGACGATTGTTTCTTACCTGAAAACGTGCCGGGCGAGCTTGCCTTGCCCGAAATCTTGTTCAGGTTGACTTGCTGCATCACCGTTTCAAACGGAACACCTTCTTTGGAAGGCTGGTCTTTCCTATGTACGTTGCCGTTCGTCAGCGCCAATTCAGTCTTCTTCGCGCCGCTGAATTTTGTCAGTGGCGATTGAACTGCCGCGGTCAAAAGCGTGTCGACCGCCTTTTCAATCGCTTTGGTGGTGGCTGGAATGATTGATGCGATGCCCATCGAGCCGCCAGACAGAGGACCTGCTGGAAGTGATGTGTCACCCAGCACCACTTCGACTTTCTCAATCGGAATGCCTAGTTTGTCGCCCACTACTTGAGCAAATACTGTGTAGGTGCCAGTCCCGATATCCTGCGTGGCACTGGATACACGAGCAGTTCCATCATTGTTCAGTTGGATAGCAACTTCTGCTGGAAAACGTTCTGCAATCCACGAAGCACCGGCGGTTCCCCACCCAAGTGTCAGTCCGTTTTTCTTCATTGAACCGATGCGAGGATCTCGCTGATCCCATCCGAACAAGTCAGCGCCTTGTTTGTAGCAGCCGATCAAGTGTCTGGATGCAAACGGTAAATTCAAACCTTCGTCGATAGTTGGTTCGTTGATGATTCTAAGTTTCACCGGATCCATCTTCAGCTTGATCGCCAATTCGTCCATAGCCGATTCGGTTGCGAACAAGCCTGGAACTGCGCCAGGACCGCGCATCGACGTGGGAGTGCCGACGTTGCGTCGACTCAGGGCGGATGTGATTCTCAGATTAGGTGTACTGTACAGGTAGCTCGTGCACTCACCGCAATTTTCTTTGTAGTCATCGAGCATAGACGTGTGATTGAAATAATCGTGTTGGATCGAAGTCAGCTTGCCATCAGGTTGCGCGCTCAGTCTCACTCTTTGCTGCGTTCGTGGACGGTGACCAACTGCGTGAAAGGACATTTTGCGGCTGACCACAAGCTTGACAGGACGATTCAGTTTACGAGCAGCAGCTCCCGCCAGGGCGCAGTGCGACCACGGTGTAATCTTGCTGCCGAAGCCCGATCCCAAGAATTTCGAGATCACTTGCAGATTTTCAGGATCTACACCGAGAACTTGAACGAGTACGTTTTTGTGATTGACGACGCCTTGTGTGGTTTCGTACATGGTGAATTTCGTGCCGTCGAAAACTGCGACAGTTGCATGTAATTCAATCACGTTGTGGGTTTGAGACGCCGTCGTGTATGTTTCGTCCAACTTGATCGCGGCGCTGTCGAAAGCTTTTTGTGCATCGCCGCGGTGGCTTTCTACTTTTACTTTATCGTCGGCAGTGAGTTTGGGCGATACGTTTGGCTTCTCTTCCTGATAGGTAACTTTTACGGCGTCAGCAGCTGCTTTGGCCTGCTCGAATGTATCAGCGACTGCAAGCGCGACGTACTGACCGTAATATCGAATGATGTCGTCTTCTAGTGGTGGACGAGGCTCATCGGTGTATGCGGTGAATGTCGAATCAGGCGCAACACGAAACAGTTGCCCGATATTGGTGCGATGGTAGATCGCGTGCACGCCAGGCATTTTTTCAGCTTCGGCTGCATCGATCTTAGTCACCTTGCCATTGGCGATGGTGGCACCGACGGGAACTGCATAAACCATGCCCGGAAAATTGTGGTCAGATGTATAGACAGCTTTTCCGGTCACTTTAAGTGGTCCATCAATTCGTCTGGTTTCGTGGCCGACTGATGTGCGCTTCGGCTCGAGGACCGCTGTTTGTGCAGGTTGCTGATTTGCTGGCGGTTTTTGATCTGTCGATGATTTTTGATTTGTTGATTGTTTGTGATCTGCCGATTGTTTTTGTTTCGGATTCGAATCTTTATTGTCGCTCATTGTTTTTCCGATTTATGCTGTGGTGACAAGTTTGAGTGCATGTGTAAGGCAGCGCTTCGAAAGTTCGATTTTGAACTTATTGTGCGTCTGTGGCTTCGCATCTTTCAGGGCTGCATCGGCTGCTTTACGGAAGTTCTCCGCAGTCGGCGCGGTGCCAACGAGGACGCTCTCTGCTTCGGGCGAGCGCCATGGGATTGTGCCGACGGCTCCCAGTGCGACGCGAGCGTGAGCTATTTTTCCGTCCTTCACTTGCGTGATTACTGCTGCGGATGCCAGTGCAAATTCGTAAGAAGCACGGTCTCGCAATTTCAGGTAGGTTGAATTGCTGCCAGGCGGCATCGGCTGGATTGACACGTGGGTGATCAAATCTCCGGGCTTGAGCACGTTCTCAACGTCTGGACTATTGCCGGGCAGAGTGTAGAACTGTGAGATAGGAATTTCTCTGTCGCCGTCTTTACCTGTGATATGTATTGTCGCTTCCAGCGCCATCAACGCTACGTTCATATCAGAAGGATTGCTGGCGATGCATTTATCGCTCGTTCCGAGCACTGCCATCATGCGGTTGTCGCCATCAATGGCTGCGCAGCCGCTACCCGGTTCTCGTTTGTTGCAGGCGAACTCGGTATCGCGAAAATATACGCACCTCGTGCGCTGCAGCAAGTTGCCACCGGTGGTAGCCATGTTGCGCAATTGAGGGGATGCTCCTGAGAGCAATGCTTCTGAAAGAACCTGATAATGAGACTTGATATAGGGATGATGAGCTAAATCTGAATTGCGCACCATTGCGCCAACTTTGACGCCGCCACCAGATGTGGTTTCAATTTTGTCTAACGGCAAATGGTTGATATCGATCAACTTGTTCGGTGTTTCAACCATCAGCTTCATCAAATCAAGCATGGTTGTGCCGCCTGCGATGAAGCGAATCTCGGCTCCTTGCTGAGCCGTTTTGTTTGCAGACCCTTCCTGGACCGCCGAATTTATCTCTGATGTCTTCGTATAGGTGAACTGTTTCATTTGGGTCTCCTTACGACTTGCTGCGTACTTGCTGGATTGCAGAAACAATGTTGGCGTAAGCGCCGCATCGGCAGATGTTTCCGCTCATTGCTTCGCGCACGTCATCGTCTGAATGTCCACACTGTTCGGTGAGCAGTGCCGCTGCCGACATCAATTGGCCTGAGGTGCAATATCCACACTGATAAGCGTCGCACTCCACAAAAGCGTCTTGAAGCGGATGCATGTGGTCTGGATCGCCCAGCCCTTCCACTGTCGTGACTTCGTCGCCGTCGTGCATGAGCGCGAGGCTCAAACAAGAGTTGATGCGCCGACCGTTGACAATGACTGTGCACGCGCCACATTGCCCGTGGTCGCATCCTTTCTTGGTGCCGGTGATGGCAAGATTCTCGCGAATGCAATCAAGCAAGCTGGTGCGTGGATCTACTTCTATTGAATACTGCTTTTTGTTTATTTTCAGCGTGACCGGCATCGCCCCCGCGATTCGTGGCTTGCCGTCGGCGCCAACAGCTGCTTCTTGTACCATTGGAATCCCCTCGATTGTGACTGAATCAAGCTCAAGCGTTGATCAGAGTCTTCGAAAGATAGCGCAATTTCGTTTTCAAGGTGCTTAAAACAAAGATGAATTCAGTCGATTGGCGTATTAAATTGGTGTACATTGATATACTTCAACTGCCCTATTTGGATATCCGCATGACCAATTCTGTGAAATTCGACTTTGAAGGTATCGTTTTCTTCGGACGCTGCATCAACGAGTACGTCTCGATGTTCAATCTCGATCTGCCCAGCATGCGTGGTCAGCAAATTTTAGATTGCAGCGCGGGACCCGCGGCCTTCGCGTTCGAGGCAGCGCAGATTGGCGTCCAAGTGACTGCCTGCGATCCTCTTTACGTCAATGATGTGGCTACTCTGAAAACAATTGTCGATGACCATTCCGCTATCGTTTACGAAAAGCAGAAAGCTGCAATGCACTTGTTTCACCCTGAAGTCGTGTCTGTGCCGCAGCGACGCAAAGCCATGGAAATGTTCTTGAAAGATTTCGTGCAAGGCAAGTTGATTGGTCGGTATGTGCCAGGAATACTGCCTAATCTTCCGTTTGCTAGTAATCAATTTGATACTACTCTTTGCGCCAATATGCTGTTTCTCTACAGCGATATCGCATCTGGTGGCATGCTTCAAAATTCGACGATGGACTACAGCTTTCACTCAAAGGCATTACATGAGCTTTTGCGTGTGACGAAGAAAGATGTGCGCATCTATCCACTGCAGGGACCGAGTGTGACAGAGCATCAATACATCCCTCGCATTATGAAAGAATTCAGCAATGAAGGATTAAAGTGTGAATTAGTACCGGTTCAGCAAAGAGATATTATCGGCGCAGAGAAAATGCTGCAAATTACTAAACCTGGCAGTTCGCCGGCGTAATTAGAGGTTTTGATATGAGTGAAATTTGCTCTTTTTGCAAAAAAGAAATCGAACAAGTGAAGAAAATGTTTCGCGCCGAAGAGGCAAACATTTGCGATCAGTGTGCGAAAAAGTTTCGCGACACGCTCGCTTCCTTCACCGAGAATACAGATGGACTGCCGGCTCGCCCACCGCAATCCGACAAGCCTTCCAACAACTAGATTCGCAAGCTTAGGGTGTTCGCACTTTAGCCTGTACACGCATCGATGCGCCGACGCTCGCAACAACTTTTGAGTTGGCACCACCCAAAGCCTCATTTTCCATTTTTAGAAGATCGTATTCTTGTTTAAGTTTGCCGAACTCACCAGCCAGTTCTTGCTCATGTTTTTCACGAATAGAGGCGTTCACTGCTTTCTTTTCCGTTGAGAGTTCAGCGGTTTGCGCCTGCCGCAGCTTTATCTCTTCGTTGTTCAGATTTTGTTGCGCTGCGATTATTTTCAATTGATCCGCACGGACACTGTTCGCTACTCGACTGGATTCAGACTGAGTCATTTGTAGTCGACCGCAGATGTGTGGCGGTCTTACTGCTCCTGTTAAATCAGGCAGGTGGAAGAGATTTACGTGCAGTTGGTAATCCTTCAATTCTTTGTCGTAAGCTGCCTCGGTGGCCTGACACTCACCAATCGTTTTCTGAAAATCAGCGAGGTGCGCATTGTACTGTTCTGCATGCGCTTTGAACTGTGCGAGATCTCCGCTGTACTGTGCGACCGCAGACTTGAACTGTGGTGAGCCAACTTTCAAAGTCAAACTGTGCGCTTGTCCGGCAAGCCGATTGGCAGCATTTATGCTGGTTTCGGCTTTACCGTGCAGCTTCGCCGCCTGTTTGTTTAGATTCTGGGCCTGAGCGATTAGTCGTGCCGCGTTTTCCTCTCGTGTCTCCGCTTTGGCTGCTTGAGCGGTGCCCAATGCGACAGTGGCGAGAGTGCCCACTACTAAAGACATTGCTCGAATCGTTCGTATTGTATGAATCATTTGTGTCATCTTCGATTTTTCCTTATTTATTTGGTCGAAGTGCAGCGCCCAAAATTGCGGACAAACTTTCGTGTTCGCCCTCTTCTTCTTGCGTTGTGGTACCAGCTGAATCTTCTGTGGTGGCACTATTTGAACTTTGCGTGATAGCCCCGCCTAAAACTTGCGCCAGTCCGAAGGTCGCGCCTTCTTGCTCGGCTGGCTGATTCGAACGAAGCTTGGTATCAAGAGCTTGGGCAAAACTGGCAGGTGTTTTCGTTTCGTGACTTGCATTTACACCTGGAGGAGCAATCCTTATTTTTGGAAGTGATGCCAATTTCAATTCGGTCGCTCTCAGCTCAATCGGTGGATCTTCAGGCGGTGTCGGATCGGCGTGGTCATCGGTGCCATAGTTTCGGATGTAGAGATTTGTGCCGAGGGCACGCAGCTTAGGTTCATCTGCACGTTTCGGCGCCGCGAGCAAAATTTGCAGATTCGCAGCCGAGTTTGCAACTTCGCGAGCCGCTTGCGCTCCCTGGGCTATATGCCGAAGACCCTGAGATTGGGCATCGGCGCGCAGCCATGATGTTTTAATCTGCGCCGCCTGGCTCATTTCGTAGTAGCTGTTGTAATCGTAAATCCCTCGACCGTTGCGCAAACTGTGCATCGACATGCGCGAGTAATAGCCCTGTTGCGCCGCGGCTCTGTTTCCTTGTTCTAAAGCCCAAGCCGCTTGAGCATTGCCTCTCGTAACGTAATTACGCTGCAGCTCCGCAGATTGACCTCGTATCGTATCAAGAGTCTTCAGCATGGTCTCGGGCTTGTCTGTCGCTTCATGCGCTTTTTCTTCGATCCGTCCATTCAGTTGGACGAGAGCCTTCTTAGCTGCCATTCCCTGTTCGTTGAAAGGATTGATGCGAAAGCAGTCGGTGTAAGCAGCTTTCGCGGCATTGTTGTCGTAGAGCTGCTCTAGCGTCTGACCCAACAGGTATCGGATCAATTGGTTTTGAGGATCAGCCAGAATCGCTCGATTGAAGCAATCTTCAGCAGCGTAGAATCGACGCGCCTTGAAGTTTTCCTTGCCTTCCTCTACCAAAGACATGGCTTGGGCGCCTGTGCAGCCAACGATGGCTAGAACAAGCAAAAGCATTCCAGTTGTCTTCCAACGTTTCATGCCTAAATCCTTTGAGAGGAAGTGTTCCTGTTGACGCTCGGTAAGAGTCAATGTTTCCGGATCCCGAATCTCTGCTCGGCGTAGTCTTTCACTCTACTCGACACTCGTGCAGTTGTTGTGCAGACAGAATACATCCTTGATCCTTGAACCTCGCTCAAGCTAGATGATGCCTACCAATCGTGCTTACAAGAAAGTGTTTAAATTGATTCCTCAACTCCGCGCATCAAATTAAACACAAAAATGTAAGCAGTTCGGAGCAACGAATTGCAATCATGCAATGCCAAAAAAACAAGAGAGCCAGTCAGGCTCTCCTGTAGAATTCAGGACTGATGGCTTAAGTAGCCGTCAATCAATAGCAGTTATTAGGGTTGGAAGTTTGTTTTTTCGCGACGCGCTCGAACTGCCTCGGCCAATTGATCCAAGATCTTGACGCTGTCTGCCCAACCAACGCAAGCATCGGTAATGCTCATGCCGTAAGTGATGGGCTGCCCAGCAGCGCGGAGTCCGCAATAGTTTTGTGCTCCCTCGACGAGGAAACTTTCGACCATGACGCCCATAATGCGCTTGTCGCCACCTGCAATTTGCTTGGCGATATCAGCGCAAACAGGAAGTTGATTTTCATACTTTTTGCTGCTGTTGGCGTGGCTGGCATCGATCATCAAGCGTTGCTTGAGTCCAGCTTTGCTTATTGTTTGTGCCGCTGCTTCAACGCTTTCCGCGTCGTAGTTTGGTGCTTTACCACCGCGCAGAATAATGTGGCAATCATCGTTTCCATTGGTGGAGAAGATGGCTGAATGTCCGCCTTTTGTGACGGATAAGAAGTGGTGTGGCTGCGATGCTGCTTTGATTGCATCGATAGCTATTTTGATATTGCCGTCGGTGCCGTTTTTGAAACCAACTGGACACGAAAGACCCGAAGCCAATTCGCGATGTGTCTGAGATTCTGTCGTGCGAGCACCGATTGCGCCCCAGCTCACCAGGTCGGCGATGTACTGAGGAGTGATCATATCCAAATATTCGCAAGCGGCAGGAACGCCGAATTCGTTGATGTCTAACAGCAACTGGCGAGCGACTCGCAAGCCTTTGTTGATTTGGAAGCTGCCATCAACGTCAGGATCGTTGATCAAACCTTTCCAGCCAACAGTGGTGCGAGGTTTTTCGAAGTAGACGCGCATAACAATTTCAAGATCTTTGCTGTGCTTTTCACGTTGAGCAGCAAGCAAGGAAGCGTATTCGATAGCGGCGACTTGATCGTGAATCGAACACGGTCCAATTACAACGAGCAATCTGTCATCGGCGTCGTGCAGAATGCGATGGATTGCCTGGCGCGCTTCATAGGCGGTGGTGGCTGCTTGCTCGGTGCACGGAAATTCACGAGTCAGGTGCGAGGGAGGAGCGAGCTCTTTGATCTCCTGGATCCTGAGATCGTCCGTTATGTGAGCCATCGGATTCTCCGCTTTTGGAACTAAGTAGGAAAAGGTGTCTGGGGTATGTTTCAACAAAATCTGAACCTCTGTTTCTGCTGTTTTGCGCATTCTTTATGCGCCTTCGGTCTCGCCACTGCATCCGGTATCAAGAAATTTGTGCTGTTCAACTAATCATTTATAGCACCATTGTCAATGTATCACCGGAGCGGCTAGGCCAGGTAACTTCTGAGTTGTTCTTTAAGTGCCGCGGCTTCATCTTTGCGGTCGTTTTCGGTCAGTAATTTCTCGTAATTCTCAGCGCATATACTTAGGATATTCATCGTTGTTGCGTAGTGCGCTTCGACTAGCATGTCCTCCATTCCCGGCATCATCTGTTCCATGAAACTGTCTACCTGACTGTTTCCGAATTTTGCTTCGGATGATTTCTCCATTGGTTGAGTGCACAAACTAATGATTCGTTTGTACAGCGCTTCACACTCTTTGGTATCACCGACAGTTCTGTATACAGTCGACAACGGCAACAAAATGCTGGCCAGTTCGATGCGAGCTGCCGTACCTGGCTGCGCTTCAACGATTGCGCTAGCTTCTTTCAGTTTGTCGACGGAAATCTGGTAATCACGGTCGTTGAAAGCCTTTTCAGCGTCACGCTTAAGTTTTTCAACAGTAACCATGGTGGTTAACATTTTTGTCGCCATGTCTTCAAATATTGCGTCGGATTCCATTTAGAAAAATTACTCGTGGTCGAATCTTTATTTCAGGTAGTCAAACGGGAATCTTTTCCGAACGCCGTTCTGTTCAGGTGTACGGCTATTGGCTGGTGGCTATTTGCATGACATAAAAGTCTACAATCGCATAAACATGAACTATAGCTCTGTTTATTTACCTGCCAAGAAGCCCAAGTTAGCATAGATTTGGCGTCTGTAAATTAGGTTTGATTAGTTTGCAGCAAATCGAAATTGTTTTGAGTTCAAGATATCGATTCAACATCCTTGCGGGTTAAGGCTATGACGCCTCCGCTTTACATCTGTGGTTGATTTAACCGTTTGCTTTGCGAATGTGGTGGCGTCTCTTCTTGTGACTGTGAATGAATTTTGTGGTGCCTTTGTCGTCTTCATCGTCGGCTTTTCGGATCACGCTTATGCCACCATCCACTTCGATCATCGCCAGCGACACTTCCTCGATTTTGTCTACTTCGTGTTCACGCAGCGCAGCCATCAATTCGTCTTCGCTGATATTCTCGCGATTCAATGTGCTCCACTGCACCTCGCCGTGGGCTACCAGAACGGCTGGCACACCGTCGACGAACTTTCTGAACCGCGGAAATTTGGTGCCCGCTTTAGCCACGACCGCATTCAAGGTGAGCAACGTTCCCATCGCGATCAGACCGCCGCTCAGCGAAGTGTCAGGTCCAATCATGGCGTTCTGCACGGCGTTTGAAACAACGAGCAGCAAGACGAAATCGAAGGGCGTAAGTTGACCGACCTCGCGCTTGCCCGTCAGACGAATTCCAATCAAAAGCATGGAATAGATCACGGACGTGCGAAAGATTATTTCCAGGCAGCCCAGCGGGCTTATAGTCCACATTTGAATCGAGCACCTTAAGGCATTGGAATGTTGTTGTCCGGAAAGTCTTCTTTCGGAACGTATGGGGTCTCTTCGTGGCCATGTCTGTAGCCATAGCAAAAATAGATTGCCACGCCAACTGCCATCCAAATGACGAAGCGCAGCCACGTGATGATAGGTAGGCTGAGCATGAGGATGAAGCAAGAAATTATCCCGAGAATCGGAATCAACGGCACCATTGGGCAACGAAATGGTCTAGCCCGATCAGAATCTGTTTTGCGAAGCACAATCACTCCAGCGCACACGATGATGAATGCCGCCAGCGTGCCGATATTCGTCAGCTCCGCCGCCTGTCCGATGTCGATGCAGAGGCATGAAACGCCGACGATCACGCCTGTGAGAATCGTTGGAATGAACGGAGTTCTGAATTTCGGATGCAGCGTCGAAAAGAATTTCGGCAGCAGTCCATCGCGTGCCATCGCCATGAAAATTCTCGGTTGTCCAAGTTGGAAAACCAGCAGGACAGAGGTCATGCCGGCGAGCGCTCCGACACTGACAAGGATGTGTGCCCACGGGTTGCCCGCAACCTGCAACGCGGTCGCTACCGGTGCAGCGTCGCCCAGATATTTTTGATAAGGCAAGATGCCGGTCAAAACCATCGATACGGCCGCATAGAGCAGTGTGCAAATCGCCAGACTGCCCAGCATTCCAATTGGCATGTCGCGCTGAGGATTCTTCGTCTCTTCAGCCGTGCTGCTGATTGCGTCAAAACCGATGAAGCTGAAGAAAACGATTGCCGCACCGCCCATGATACTAGAGAAGCCATTTGGTGCGAACGGAACCCAATTTTCAGGATGTACGAAAAACGCACCATATATGATGAAGAAAAGAACAATGAGCACTTTGATGGCAACAGCAGCGGTGTTCACCCATGCGCTCTCCTTGATGCCAACGACAAGCACCCAGGTGACTAATGCGACGATTGCGAAGGCCGGAATATTGATGGCAATTTCATGACCGCCGACATTCAATAGATCCATCGATGAATAAAATTCGCGTTGTGGTATTGCGACACCATGAATAAATTTGTCGTGCAGTCGCAGCGCTGTGCCAGTATCGGTGGTCATCCACAGCGGTAGTTGCATGCCTGTCAGTCCGTGCATCAGATGAAGAAAATAATCTGACCAGCTGACGGCGATTGCGACGTTGCCGACCGCGTATTCGAGAATTAGATCCCATCCGATAATCCATGCGATCAACTCGCCCAGTGCCGCCTGCGCGAAAGTATAAGCAGACCCAGACACTGGAATCATTGCAGCTAATTCTGCGTAGCACAGTGCCGCAAAACCGCACGCAATTGCAGCGATCAAAAATGAAATGACGATGGCAGGTCCCGCGCCCTCACGCCCCATCGGAGACTGAAGCATGAAATTGATCAGCGGCGTCGAAATGAAATCCACGGCGGCTGTATCTTGACCTGCTGCGGCTGTGCCGGTCAGGGCAAAAATTCCAGTACCAATCGTTGCTCCGACTCCGAACGCAATCAAATCGAACGCCGAGAGGCTCTTCTTCATCAGGCGAGCTTCGCCGTATGCTTCATCAATTAGCAGGTCGGTAGGTTTGCGTCGAAATAAGCGATGCGCTTGCAAAGTTGCACCTTTGAGCCGGTTGCAGCCTTGAATTGTTGCATACAAAACATAAGTTCTGGAAACTCACAAGATTGTCACGTAGAACTCGGCAGTATTGGCATAAGCATCCATATCTATTTCGAAACCATCTAGAACTTGCAGCGAGGAAGTCAAATGGAATATCTCAACACGGATACAGCAATGTTGGTGATGACTGCTGCAGAACTGGGTTGCTCGGTTGAACGGTTGAGAGAAGCGTACGCTGGTCTGGAAAAGAGGACGCGAACTATTTCGCAGATCAAATGTCTGGTCCACAAATATAAGCAGTTGGGCTGCCAAACCGTCGAGAGCTGAGATTCCTCATTTAATTTTTGAGCCTTGATGTTTCACATGAAAATCACAGGTTCAGGTGTAGAACTTTACATCTACTAAAACCGCTTGCGTGAAACGACATGCAAAAGAGAGGAATAAATGGAAATTGCTATCGCAGCTGAAAACAATGAAAATGCTCAAGCCGTAATCGATGAAAGAACCAGAGCGCTGAAACTGATTCGCAGCCTAGTTAATATCTACCGTCTTTGTTACGCTGTTCCCGGCTCTGTCTAAGACTTTGATCTCGACTTTTTTCGGATTCTTTGCGTAGGAAATATTGTCGGCGCCCAGAACCACATTGAGCCCATCCCCAGGATCGTTGATCCCCGCTAATGCCAACGGTTCTCCGCCATCAAGCCTGTAAGTGCCATTTACTATCGGCGTGATTTTATCCTTCGCTTCTACGCGTAGTTTAGCGCCACCACTTTTATCTTTCGTCCATTTTACGGAAGTTATCTGCGGCGGAGTATTGTCCACGTCGATCGTTCGAAACACTGATATCTGCTCACTTCCCTCAGCGTTGGAAAGTTTGTCGTCGAGCGTGAATTTGGCGATGTAATTTCCTTCCTTGAACTTGGTAGTGTCCCACTTGATGGTGAATTTCTCACCATTGCCCGAAGTTTCAGATGGGGAAGAAGCATCGGTGACACTAGCCATTGGTGAGCCTTTCACTTTCAATTTTGCTTTCGATTTTTTCTTAGATGCGACTTCGGTTTTTGTTTCTACTTTTACTGGTTCGACTTTCGCTTCGCCGACTACGTCTTTAGATCCGTCTTTGGATTTGTCTCCTGCATCTTGGGATTTGTCTGCATCTTTAGGTGGTTCAACCTGTAGCTTTTCGCCAAATGAGCGTTCGCCCACTGTACCTTCGCTCAGTGCACTTTCTGGATCCCACTTCTTTGGCGGTCCGCCTGGAGGCTGAACTTGGGGTGGAAGTGCTCCATCTAATTTCGGAGCCGGTGCAGGCGCGGTTTTGTTTTTTGTGTCAGGAACTTCTGTTGTAGTGCTGGTCTCTGCCTTAACCGTCGCAGTCACTTCTGGCGGTGCTTCTTCTTTGGTTGCGTGTTTGGTGCGCAACTCATTTACTACGGTCTGCCAGGTTTGACCGCCGTCAGGTGAAATTTGCATCGCCAGCAGGAGATTGTCGCCGTCGCTATCTGTGCCTGTTACGGTGATGTCTGCTTTGCCGTTGACGGCGGTGCCCGACTTGAGTGACACGTTGGAAATTTGCGGCGCAGTGTTGTTTGGCAGATAGGTTGTGTCGACTTGACCGATGGCAACTGGTCGCCCGGTCGACGTTTCATCGAATTTCCAAGCCAACCTATATTGTAGATAGCGACCCGGCGGTGATTTGATTTCGTAAGCATCGGGCGCAGGATTTGCCGCTATCCATGTCGACCAGCTGGAGTCGGGCTGGCTCGTTTGTCCCGTTCTTGTTTCGACTGTTATCGCTTTTCTGACCGTCTCGTTAACTTCGTTGTAGCCACCGTAAGCTCTGATGCGACTCCATTTCGATGACCGCTGCCCGTCTCGCACTTCAGACGTATATGTCGCTTTCGCAGCCGATTTCATTTCAAAGACCTGTGCGACCGCAAGATTACACGTGCCCGCAAACAGTCTGCCATTGCCATCTGCACTCAAGGTGACGACGGCATCTTGTTCGGTATGCGAGACAGGAACGAAATACGATTGCTTCGAAAGTGGATCGAAGCGCGCCTCTGTGATGTCACCTTCTGCGTCACCAGAAAATACATGATCTGAATTTGGGTCGTAATAGAGGGTGTAAAAGGCATCGCTCGATGCTAGGGTGTCTATATCTCCGTTTTTATTCATTTTGACGAGATGTCCCGTGCCAGCTGTAGACACGTACAGGTCGCCTTTCTTGTCCTTTGCTATGCCAGTGACGATGTGGTCGGGTGATTGGTATTCGGCGGTCGCAGTTCCTGCAGAATCGATGCTGTAGACCGCACCTTTTTCTGCGGTGCCCACATATAGTTTGTCTTCGGGTGCGCAGAAGAACATTGAGACGACATCAGCTTGACCAGAGTCGAAGATGCTTACTGGGAGTGCGCCTTTGGCTGCACCGATTTTGTACACTTTGCCACTACCTGTGACACCGATGTACAAATTGTCTTTGTTATCCATGGTCAGACAAGTGACTAAAGGTTCTGACAGTTTTGTCACCAGTCGTGTGTTTTGATTGGCTTGTTTGTTTGGATCTATGGAGTAGACGTTACCACCTGGAATGGCCGCAGCGTAGAGCATTCCTTTGCTGTCGGCGACTAGCGATGGAATCGCTACGCCCGGTAGCTTTGCCACCTCTACTGGTGCGTTGTGGTCGCCGTTCCATTTATAAACTTTGTTCGTAGTGGAGAACCAGAAGCTCCCGTTCGACCAAACCGAAGACCAGATGCGCATATCGTTTTTGACCTGACTCTTGTCAGAGACCTGGAAGCCTGGAATAATGCGCCCCCAACTATCGATCGTTGTCGAATCTGTCTTTCCGTTCTTGAAGTCAGCTTCATTTTCTTGCCGCCACAGTTGGATTGAACGCATGTGCGGATAGTTTTTGTTTCCAGTGGCTGACCAGTAAGCAGTGGCTGAGCTACTTGCTGCTGATGTTGCCTTATCAGCTGCGGCTGCGGAACTGACCACTGGAGCGGTCGTCGATGTTGTCGCGCTTGTCGAAGTGGAACTAATAGTGGTAGTGGATGTGGTGTCAATCTTGCCGATAGTCTTTCTTGCCAGATCTGTCATCGAAACTGAATCGTTCATGCCGAAAACAGATGTAGGTGCCGTCATTAGCGGCTGAGAGCGAGTAACCGCCTTGTCTTTGCGGCGTACTTCCACTGTCATGACATGGGCGCCATCGAGTAAACAGTCTTGCACGGCGTAAGCACGCACCTCCCCTTTGCTGAGCACCGCGCCGCGCGTGTATCGATCCGAAAAGAACAGCTTGTTCCAATGTGCTGGCGGATTGAGCAGCGTCACTCCGTTTACTGATATGGATTGTTCAGGCAGCGCGAGAACAGCGCAAAGCGCATCGCTGCGTCCGCGTGTGCGAATTTTGTTGAGAATCTGATTCAAATCTTCGGGCGGTGGATCGATAAGTCCTATGCGTCTTCGGACTGATTCAAATTCATCTCCGCTGGCGACTGCCAGAACGATGTTGCCGTCGGGTACATCACGTGGAATTTGCAGGTCTATTGTCTTCGTTACTCGTTCTTTGTCGTAAGGACGAATTACACAATTTACCTTAACCGTATCGCCAGGTTCGACAATCGGATTATCCACATAAATGCGTTCCAACTTGGCGGCGTTGTGCCCATCTTCAAGGGCAATCTTTAGATTGATCGCCTTGATCGACTCACGTTGAAACTCGTTGTCCATGATTTTATTTGCTGCGAACAAAAGATAGCCAGAGACAGGATCTCCGCGTCCTTTGAATCTGGAGAGCGAATCAAGCGAGTTCGTGTGCACCGAAAAGTTGCTTGGAAATCTATCGGTGCGACGAATCTGTGCACCGCTTTTGGTTGTGATTTCGCTGGATACTTTTAGTATGTACGGAGCTTGCGATTGATGAGTGGCATCGATGGCAGACATCGCCGTCGCTGCCATCAGTTCAGGCGTCAGGTCTGGATGGTCGACGATGTTGCAGCGATAAGTGTGCTGGAGATGGCGCGTCTCATCGGTGACATCATATGTAGCGGGAATCATGTGGGCGAACTTGCCTATCTGTCCGCCCACCGCCCAGGGTCTGTCAGAGACGATGGAGCCCAGTACTTGCATCGGTGAAGAGAGTTTGAACGAGACATTCAAGCTCGGCATGACTTGATGAATGAAAGCAGACGCCATCGGGAAATCGACGAAACCCGCTTGCAAGAATGGATGCCCAAAGGCCAACACTTTTCCGCCAAAAGTGGCTGTGGTAGTGCCTGTTGCTGCCGTTGTGAAGTCACCCGTGGTGAGCATCACTGCCACCGCGCTGCCTGGTGTCAGAGCATCTTTAGGTGTTGCTTTTCCCGTCGCTGCGGTTTTGCTCAGCGATTCGTCCATGCCGCCTGAACCGCCAGAGCTGCAGTAGAGTCCGACTTCGCCAAATTTTTCCGACAAAAATTGTTCTGCTCTAGTCGAGAAGCCACTGAGCGAAACAGGTGCCATCAAGGGCACCATATGCGGTGTGGCACCAGAAACTGTGGTCGGCATGACTCCAGCCGATGTTTGCATGGTTGTTGGAGAAACAGTCGGCAATTCAATCTTGCTAATTCGGTCTGGTCCGCTCGACTGCTTGCCGGTGTCTTGCGCTAGCGCATCCAGCATATCTACGATTGGAGTAACACCTGCTATTGGCTCGATGGAGAAATCAAATCCATAAGATATCGCTCCGACTAATTTGCCACCAATGTAGACTGGACTGCCAGACATTCCCTTAATCACGTTGTTCTTGGCCATGCCTGCGCCCGAAAGCCGCACAAGAATCGCGTCTTTGTTGTTCAGAACTTTCTTGACGGTGCCGATCACTTTGACATTGAACTTCTCGATTTTGGTGCCTTGAAAGACGGTAAGCCCATAACCTTCCATACCTGGCTTGATGTCAGACACAGGCAGATACTCGCCCGCCTTGAGAAAACGATTGACCAGAGCGTGTTCCAAGCTCGCGAAATTTTTGCGGTCATCCAAATTTGGTGCAGTAAAACCCTGGTCGTTTTGTTCGGCAGCGAATGTCGGTGCAAACGTGCTGTTGAGAAGCAGCGCGGCGGCAAGCATGCGTGTAATGCGAGTGCTCGCTATCGTGAATCGTTTACGAGACAAGTTGCCTCCATAAAATCTGGATCAGTAGTAATGCCGACAGTATCTACAGATACTCGACGTGGGCAGACCGATTCATCTTGGTTAGACATTGATAAATAGCCTAACTAGGTCTCATCCTAACACAGGCAATCGGTCCATATTTGGTAGAATCATGGACGATCTGAGCAATCGGTCATTAGAAATCAGCAGCATGCTGCACAGTATCCTCGGAATAAATGACATTGGGCTCGCGACTCGTCTCAAGGACAAATATGCAAAGCAAACTATTCTTCTCGGCGTTACTTCTGTGTCTCTCGTCAATGGCTCCCTGTCACGCTCAAGGTGGCTCGCCATTGCCTGGCAATGAAGGAGTGGCACCGATGCCTGGAGCTGAATTGAGACCATCTGCACCTGCTTATCCGCCAGAAAATGTTCAGCGTTTGTCTGCGCCAGCACCAGTGCCGCAGCAAACTCAAGCACCAACGCCAGGACGCAAGGGCTCAGCTGCTTACGGTCATTTGCCGCTGACAGTGAAAGATGCAAAAAACAGATTGGTTGAGTTGAGAACTGCCATGGCCGCGTCTGGTCCTAGTGGTCTACACGACCCTATCTATCAGCTCTCTGAATGGTTGGCCGATAGCGCTGATGCGCATATCAAAATGGCTGCAGCATTTTCAAAGCATGACGATATGAAAGCTCAATGCGCCGCGGAACATCAAATCGGGATGAAGTTCAGCCAACTAAAGAGAGATGCCCAGCTGCTCAAAGCAGATTTGCTGATCGCGCAAAAGAGATATCCTGAAGCCTTGAATCCGCTTGTTGAAATTGTGCTCGCCGACCCAACATCGGCAACTGGAAAAACTGCCTATCAGCGTCTGAAAGATTTGGGCTTCTCGCACGATGCTGAATCCGCAGCTTCCACGACTGCCGTAACGAAACCACCAGCGGCCTCAGCCGATTCCGCCGCTACAGAAACCGAAGCCGCGTCCTCATCGACGTCTGTCGTTCAAACATCGGTCAAAGCCGCGGTCAAACCTGTGGCGGGCGCGGTCAAACCGGTTGCAACCGCAGTCAAACCGGTCGTACATCCAGTCGCCAGGCTCGTCACTAAGCCAATTGCGCACCCGATTTCGATAGCGGCCAAGCGCCGAGCGCATTAATTCGGTTTCTACTTGACACCCTGTGGGGCTTTCAAGTGTTCGCCAGTATTACAACCGCTTATGGCTTTAAGGAACGGCGTGCCGTTTCGGCGTATCATTAGCCAGTCCATTTTTCACCCCTGCTGAGAAAGTGGATTGTAAAGGAGTCTTCTTTTGGCTACATTTAAGATCCGAGTCCTGTCTGCCACGCTGTGTTTGGCGACATTAGGTGCTCAAGTAAGTGCAGCAGAAACTGCTGTCGGAACCAACGCAGTGGTGACCCCGCCGACCGTGCTTCTGAGCACGCATGGTGCAACCGATACGGGTGTTGCCCAAGGTGAAGTGGGCAAGGAATTAAAAGGTGGCGTTTCGAAGACCGAAGTCGCACCAGAAGAGTTGATCGATCAACTCGTCATCTCAGCTTACGAACGCGATGCCCGCGCTAGCGAAATCAGAGCCAAAGAAGGAAAGTATCGAGGCTCTCTGCGCAAATCAATCGCCAAGGTTTCTGACATGGCGCAATTTATGACGGCATACAAAGGTTTCCAGGCTTCAAGCGAAGCCGCTGATGTCATTCTCGAAGAAAAGCAGAAGCTGAAAAGCAAAGCTGCAGTTGAGTGGATCAAACAGAAACAGCATGATGAGCTGCATCCGAAAGTTGTTTCAAGCTTGATGCAAATTGCGTCTGGTTTGGGAATGTCTGATCCGGTCAAACAGCAAAAGAATGTAGATGTTGGTGTCAAACAACTGGCTTCGATTGTCGGTGACGAAGACGCTAAACGCGCGTTGGTTGCGATGACTGCGTGGGCTGCATCGGTGAAAGAATCTGCTTCACCAATTGCTGCTCAAGAACCACTCTCAGTTTTAAAACTCGATTCAGCCACTAAGAAGCTGATGGAAAGCAGTTTGCAGCGCGACGAAATTGTGCTGGAGACTAAATCCAAATTGCAGAAATACAATCACCGCAGCAAACTGCTCCAAGCCACCGCCAAAGTGGTTAACAGCACGTTGAGCGTGGCGATGTTCAGCCCGACAATCGTTTCACCGGCTGCACAAATTGCCTTGCTGGCATTTTTGATGGCAACTGGCGGACCTGAAGAAGCAAAATTGTTGAAAGAGCTGTATCTCGATCGCCGCATCGAATGTCGCTATAAGATGATCAATCAAGAAGCGACACAAGCGATCAATAACTACAACGTCGCTTCAATCACCGGTAACACCGTGCTTGTGCAGTTCTGCAATCTCACCGCCAGTAAAATGGGCGGTAAGGATGTTCTGGCTCAAGCCGTGACCGAAGAAGTTGCCGACCCTGCGTCGACCGAGCCGACGAAAGCAGCTGTGGCTTCAGACGATAAGAAGGTTGGCGCATCAGCCGATAAGAAAGCCGGCGACGTTGGCATGAATCCGCCCGGAACGAGCCTCTAAAATCGATAAAGTCGACTTCCTTCGGGAACCTACGCTGCCAGCGGATTAATCTTGCTGGTGAAAATTATCTCATGGCGCTACAATCTGACCTGAGGGCGATTCGTCGTCCTCGTGAGGTTCGGTGTACCAAAGCGGTAGATTTGCCGCGACCGTGGCATTAAAGATGCATCGGTTTGCAAGGAGGCGGGTAATGCGCGCGAGAAACTTGTTGATGTTGGCTGCAGTGGCTGTTCAGATCTCGAGCGCGGCGGTGGCTGCTGACCCACTCCAGGGTGGTATCGAGCAGAAGCAGATGATGCCGTCGGGTGGTGTTGGACCTGGCGACTACCAATATCCTACGTTTACGCCCCCTGTGAAACCGGTCAAGGCCCCCACGCCACCGAAGACAAAGCCGCTAAACGCCAGTATCCACGAAAACGTGCCTATCCAGCGTCCGCCTATGCAGATGGGCATTCAGCAGCGTGTGCAACCTCCAATTCAAGGTGGTGTTGTCGCGCTTCCTCAAGGATTCATGGGCGCATGGCGCGTGCAGGGTCAACGCCAGAAAGTCGAGGCCATGCCTGAGTTTCAAGCTGGTGCCGAACAAGCTTTTAGTTTGAACACAAACAACACCTGGAACATCAACGGTCAACCTGGCAGCTACTCAATGTCTAACGGCGATATGAGCACGCCACTCTGGGTCGACAAAGTCGAAGGCGGCACGGCATTCATCAGATACCAACATCCAGTTGGTAAAACAATGGCTCAGGAAGCCATTGTGCTCAGTCTTGTTCCCGGTGGAGCGCTGTTCAACGGTCTCGAGCGCATCTCCATCGTAAAAGAAGGAACGCAAAGAGCGAAAGTTACCTATCAGTTGAACGGTGCTCGGATGCGCTGACAGAAGCACAGTATCCGCAATGTGCCTGGGTTCTACGATTACATTACTCAAAGCCACGCGATAAAGCCTTGGGCAACTGCTAGGATTGCGTCTATAGATGCGGTCAGGTAGTCAGGGGTCTCATGAACAAGATTGTTTTAGCGTGCGTTCTCGCCATCTCATGCTCAACCGTTCGCGGCGCACAAGGCGCAGCAACGACCTATCCGTCGAACTTACCAGCCTCTTCGTCGACCGCAGACGAGCAACCACCACTGCACGGTGCCCTTCCACTTGCCCCGTTGAACCGCGCCACACCTGCCACTCCGTCATTGTCTGCTCCTGCTACTCCATCAGATGAGCTTCAGAACGAACTGAAAAAATTTGATGACATGATGCCCACTATGCAGCAGACCTTGCCACCAGGCGCGCTTCAAGGCACAGCCAACATTGTCGATATAGAATTTGCCGCACGCAATCTCAAAGACTGTCCGTTGCAGCGTGATCGCGACAAAGGGCTCAAGTACGTCGAAGTGACAGTAAAAAATTCCGGTCAAAATATCGCAGTGATATTAGGCAACAGTGCACAAGCCGATGTAAGCGCTGGCAAAATAGCCTCGGCACCAGCTTCTGCTGCTGTAGATTCTGATCTGCCGCGACTAAACGGCAAAGGCAAACTGGCTGTTGGCGTGGTGGCAGCATTCAGTTTTGGATATGCAGCGCCAATCTTTTACGAAAATCTGACGCCCGATCAACATGCAAAACGCAGTCTCGGTGAAGCTATCGGACGCGACGGTTCGCGCCGCGAAGTGGAAGCCGGACACTTCGGCGTGAGAGTAATCATGCCTGGCGATGAAACAACAGGATGGATAGCATTCCGTTGCCCACGCGACCAGGCTGTGAAGAGCTTGACCATTCCAGTTTCATATACACGCTCAGCCGTGCCTGCAGGAAGCGTCACTGTGCCTGTCGGAGACGGTCCTGCGAACTAACTGCTCGTTGTCCTGATAAAATGCACGTCTAAAGTCGAATATAAGGAGTTGAAAAATGCGTTTGACACGGAAGGCTTCAGCATTGCTGTTTTCACTGGTACTGTGTATGGTGGCATCACTAGGATGCGCGCTATCGTCGATGGCTGCTAAAAGCGCTGATCCAATCGTTGTGATGGAAACTACCAAAGGCAAAATCAAAGTCGAAATCTTCAAAAGCGAAGTGCCAAAGACTTCAGCTAATTTTCTAGACCTCGTCGGCAGAAACTTCTATAACGGTTTGGGCTTCCACCGCTATGAGCCTGGGTTCTGCATCCAAGGCGGCGACCCACAAGGAACAGGCGGCGGCGGATTCATCGATCCCAAGACCCAAAAAGAACGCACTATCGACCTCGAAACCAGCCCAGCTATGGTTGCTGAGAATCCGAAGCTCAAGCACAGTTCTGCTGGCGTGATTGCGATGGCACGCACAAGCGTTCCTAACTCAGCCAGCTCACAGTTCTACTTCACCCTCGCTCCAGCCAACTTCCTGGACGGCAACTACGCTGTATTCGGCAAAGTGAAGGAAGGTCTTGACGTAGTGATGGCGCTGCGCAAAGGCGACAAAATGACTAAGGTTTACGTGCAGCAGTAAATCACTCTGCTTGTGCCAAAGGCTTTTAGGGACCAGCTTTCGGGCTGGTCTCTCGTTATTTTCAGAATAGTTCGGGTGATATGATATACAGCTATTCGATATCGTTTCACCTCAACAGAAGGCACTTATGACAACAAGCGATCCAGTGGTTGTGCTAGACACCACGAAAGGAACCATCAAAGTTCGAATCTACAAAGATGAAGTTCCAAAGACAGCAGGAAACTTTCTTGATCTCGTCAAACGCGGATTTTATAACGGCTTGACTTTCCACCGCTACGAACCAGGTTTCTGCATTCAGGGCGGTTGCCCAAAGGGTACAGGAACAGGCGGATTCGTCGATCCTGAAACCAACAAAGAACGACGTATTCCACTTGAAGTAACCAAAGAATTGAAGCACAGCGAAGCTGGCGTTATCGCTATGGCTCGTGCAAACGATCCCAATTCAGCAAGCTCGCAATTCTACTTCACTCTGGATCCAGCCAATTTCTTGGACATGCAATATGCTGTGTTCGGCAAAGTGACCGAAGGTCTCGATGTAGTGAAGAGCCTGCGCGTCGGCGACGTTATGAAAGACGTCAAAGTCATGGAACCAGCTGCTAAGTAAGCTGTTTCATTGATTGAAAAATTTAGAGGACTGCCCTTGAGGCGGTCCTCTCTTTTTACTGTGGTAAACCCGATAAAGTGGTATGAATCAGCTTGTTCTCGATGTTCTCAGCTGCTTACAAAATTGTGCTTAATTTGATTCATTTTCGAAATGCATCAATTTAAGCACAATTTTGTAAGGGCCAGAAAGCCTGCAAAGTCGGCTTGCTCGCACTGTTTAAATTTTGATGTAACGTCCTGATGTCCAGGCGCTTCCGCCTGCACCAACTGCGACACCAAGCAAAAGCAAATATCCAAATGTCTGCAGCATTCCATATTCTAGATTTTGTGGAAGCATCGGCGCGAAGCTGACTAATTGATCGCGAACGTAGGGATCGATATACCAGTGCATTCCCCACAAGACAGCGATTGCTAGTGCGGCAGAGCCGGCGCCGTACAGAGCGCCTTGAAGGATCAGTGGACCCTTAATGTAGAAGTGAGACACACCCATGAGACTGAGAATTTCGATTTCGCGATGTCGAGATTGAATGACGAGGTGAATCGTGTTTCCAATTACGGTCAGTGTCGCGGTTGTCAGAGCCGCTGTAACGACGATGCCTGCGATTTCTATGAAGTGTCTGAACTCGTTGATTTTTCGCGCCACCTTCAATGGATAGCGAATGTTCTCTATGCCGCTGAGCAAGTTGAGTTTGGGCGCGACCTTCTCTACATTCTCGGCGCTGCTTACGCGGATGTGCAGAGTGTTAGGAAGAGGGTTAGACAGTGCTGCGACCTTGAAAGTCTGCTGCATCTCTTCCCATGAAACTTCCTTTGGCACGATTTCAACGAGTTGCACTTCAGGAAATTGACTGACTTCCTTCGCCACTTTCTTTGGATCGGCAGTGTCTTTGATGTATGCGGAGATCTCTAGTTGTGAACCCCAGGCGCTGACAACATTCTTCAACGTCATCGTGAATTGGAGGATGCCACCAAATATGGTTAAGGCGATAGCGAGAATGCTGACTACCAGCCAGTTCGACCATCCGCTCTGGCGAATGCCGATCATGGTTTCGATTGCTACTCTCAGAAGGATGCGTAGTTGCCGCATGAATTATCCCTTGCTCTCCACTTCGTAGACGCCGTCGTCGTAGACACCGCTGTCTACGTCAGAAACTATTTCACCTGCACGCAAGCTGATTACGCGTTTACGCATCGCGTTGACAATCGGTTGGTCGTGCGTCGAGATAAGCACCGTTGTGCCTCTTTGACTAATTCTTTCCAGCAGTTGAACGATTTCTAGAGACGTGGCTGGGTCCAGGTTTCCTGTTGGTTCGTCTGCCAACAAGACTGGTGGTCCGTTCACGATTGCTCTGGCGATGCCGACACGCTGCTGTTCACCGCCTGAAAGTTCATCGGGATAAGCATCGCCTTTGTTGTCCAGGTTGACCACGCAGAGTGCGCTGTTAACGCGCTTCGCTACTTGTTTTTCGTCCAGTCCAAGGGCTCGCAAAATGTAGGCAACGTTGTTGAATACTGTTTGTCTGGGGAGCAGTCTGTAGTCTTGGAAGATGATGCCCAATCTGCGGCGCAACAGCGGAACTTGACCCTTCTGGATCTTTGTCAGATTGACACCACCGATGAGGACACTGCCTCTTGTCGGCGCTTCTTCTCTGTACAGCAAGCGCATCAACGTTGATTTGCCTGCACCCGATGGTCCCACCAGGAATGCAAATTCTCCCAGTGCGATGTGCAAGTTTATGTTGGTGAGAGCGGGTCTCCCAGCATAGTCTTTGCACACATTTTGTAATCGGATCACTTCAGTTACCTTCCAGAATCGCCTCGTAAAGGCGATCGCAGCTGTTTAAACGCCCGCGAACGGGTAGCCAAATCCTAACATAGTAGTCAGCAGGAAACCTTGAAAGCTTCCAACCTTGTGTTTTGTTAAATGTCGCGGGCATGCGAAAGGGCAGCGTAATAACAATCAGAGCATATCGATTCGGACCCATGCAGCGACTGTGTTGGTTGCTTACATTTCGGGCACAGTGGGAAACCCTGTTTACGCCGCCACTGGCGCAGTTTCAGCTCTTGTTCGAACATCGAAAAAATGCGGTGATTGAGGTCGAATTGTTTACTTCCTGCGCCTGAAGTTGAGTCTTCCTTAATGCCTGAAGACCGGTTGGGGTCTCTAATGCACTTACTTTCACCAAACGGAATCGACACGTTGAAATTTTTTAAAATGTCGAGATCCTGTGAACTTTGTTGCGGCAATTCCATTTTTAGGGCCGCTAATTCTTGCAGGTCGGATTCCGAAAGCGTAATCTCTGCAAGCTCTTCGGGGGTCGGCTCGCTTCGGCGTGGTTGCTTGTGAGCTTGAAATCGATCGCCTTCGCTAACTGCTGGAGTGCCACCGTAATAATGCTTTAAATCGAAACGCATGCCGTTTACTTTCAAGCCCATGCTCTGGGCCGCCATGCGCATCTTGCTCACGATGGCTGGTTTTAAAAGGCTTAGTTCTTGTGCCACGGATGCATCTTTTACAGCAATAACTAAATTGCCTTCATAATCGAGAAAGAGTGGGCGAGATTTGTCGGCGAAAACTTCACCAATCATCAGAGGCCACAAGCTAAGCAGGGCGTGCTCTTTCAGGCGCTTGTCGAGTCCTAACGAGCCCACGAGTTTGGCCAGCACGTTGTCGATCGAGTCAAGCGAACGTTTTCCACGTTTCAACCGCTTCATCGCCGGCCCGTTCGGGTCCAGATCTCTCGGCAGCTCGTCTTTAGAACCGTTGCCGAAGCGACGGAAGTTACTTTCGTGACTTTCTTGAGGTTTATGAAGATCGTCGTTGCTCATGCTCTCGACATTGGCTGAAATGGCTTCACGTCTTAAAGTTAACAGTTTTAGGCACTTGTAATGCGAGAAACTTTCCTCATTTTGCAGATTGAGTGCGTTATAATCAGCCTGCTTAGCCGGTTTTCAACAACGGCGACAAATGTCGGTCAGCTTGGCAGAGTCGGCAGTTGGCTGCGTAGACTTCTGAAATGACCAGACAATTACGCGAATCCCAGGACAACTATGAGGACAATTCTGTGCCAGCCGCAGAGGTAATCGAAGAACTCCGTAAGCGTTTCAAACCAGAGAATGCGCGCAATCTATCCGCTACATATCTGATCACTGTCAGAGGGCAAGGTGGAGGCTCATGGCTCACCAAAATTTCTGACGGCACGCTAGAAATGACACAACAGGCTCCTGATAGTCCGGCGCAAGCTGATTGCTTGATTTCAGTCGAAGCTGATGATCTGGAAGAAATTATTGCTGGTCGACTATCTGCAATGACAGCGGCGCTGTCTGGTGTGTTGTCGATCGAAGGCGAGCTGGGGCTGGCTATGCAGCTGGTGCCTGTGTTTTTCGAAGGGCAGGCGCCTTTTATTTAGGGCTTTGTTGTCATTCGCGTTGAGCCGGCTTGGAAGCCGGCGCTCCGTGTGCAACGATTTGTTGGCATTACATTTGGTGCCCTAGCGCCTGGCGGAATGCTGTGCGGAAAATTCCTATCGGCGGTGACTCTTCGGTCCAGAATTGGAAGGCTTTGTGGGCCTGGCGGATTAGCATCTCTGCTCCGTCGGCGCTTCGTAAGCCACGTTCTTTTGCGGCAGTGACGACCGCAGTGTCTTCTTGTGTTTTTGAATAGACCATATCGAACACTAAGCTCTGCGGATCGAAACGACCTAGAAATTCGTCTAGCCAATCCGGCACAGGCACAGTGCCTTGCCCCATCGGCGTGCTATTTACGATGAGCGATATATTGTCTGTCGAACAATCTGACCATGTGGTTCCCTTCAATACGATTCGCCCATCTAAAACTGGTTCGATTTCGCGAGCGACTGCATTGGCTCTGGCTGCATCTCTTGATACGAGAGCGACACTTTTGAAGCCGAGATTTTTCAGCGCTAGAATGGCCGCTTTGGCCGCACCACCTGTTCCGATTATCGCAGCGAACGAACCTTTCGCTTTTCCTGGAATCAGCTCAGCTAGCGCTTCTTCGAACCCGCCAATATCGGTGTTGTGAGCGAGCAAAAAATTCTCTTCTAAAATCTTCACCGTATTTGATGCCTGAGCTTGAGCAGCCTCTTTCGTATGTCCGCCCGCCATGTGGTAGATAGCATCTTTGTGTGGAATGGTGACGTTGAATCCGGTGAATCCTTCTGCTGCCATTCGTTCTATTTCGCGTTCTAGATCGGCTGGTGCGATATCTACCAGCTCGTAGGAACCCTCTAGATTGCAGTATTTCAAAGCAGCGTTGTGCATCGGTGGCGACAAAGAGTGCGCCACCGGATGTCCAATTAATGCCAATCGGTATTTCATTGGAGTTTAGTTATGGCTGCCTGGATGGAGTTTAGTAACTGCTTGCCTGAATAGTGGCAACGCGCATGCGCTTGACGCCTGCTTCTGCAGCAGCTTGCATGACTGCCACCACTTGTTTCTCTTTCGAGTCACCGTCGGCGTTGACCGTACACGGCACCTCTTTGTTTCCAAGTTTGACGATGATTTCTTTGATTTTCTCGCTGATCACCGAAGGCTCGGTGCTGTTGACAAAGTTGCCGTTGATAGCAATCTGTCCTTGCTTGTCGATGTCTATAAAAATTCCTTTACTCTCATCAACTTTCTTAGCATTTTTCGTTTCTGGCGGCTTGATCTTCAAGTCAGACTTGTCAATAAGGGGCGCAATCAAAATCATGATTACGAGCAGCACGAGGAACACGTCTGTTAATGGCGTGACGTTGATTTCGGTGAATACTTCACCGGCGCTTCCCATCGACATAGTTGCACCCTCCTCGTCTCAGTAGATCTCTCTAGTGAGCGTGACCTTCTGTACCGACGAAGCTGAGGAAAAGCAGCTTGAGCAGCAGGAAGTCATCGTTGAACCCCTTCACTGTGTTGGTGTAGAGGTTGTTGAAGATAACTGCCAAAATCGAAACAACGAGACCATAACCTGTTGCAATCAGAGCTTTAGCAACCCCGGTTACTACAACAGGGGTGCCACCACCGGCGACGCCCAATTGGTCTAGCGTGAAAATAACCCCGACCACTGTTCCGAACAGTCCGATGAACGGGCAGGTGGCGCCAATCGTACCCAAAACTACTAAGTGTCTTTCGAGTTTTCTTGTCACCAATCCGACTGTGATGTCGAACGCTTTCGAGAAGTCTTCTTTCTGTTCTGCCATCAAACGCACGCCTTCTTCGGCGACCTCACCGACAACACCACCGAGGCGGCTGCATGTCTGTTGCGCTTTCTGCAATTGTTGGCTCTCCAACTCGCGTTGCAGCTGGTGAATAAATTGAGTAACGTCACGGCGATTTTTCTGGTAGTACAGATATCGCTCAATCATCACAGCTGCAGTTGCGACCGAACACAAAGTAATAGGAATGGAAGCGAACCAGTCAGTCATCATGAACTGAATAAAGTAAGTGAAGAATTTGCTTTCCATTTTCTCTCCTGAGTGCTGCGAACGAAATGAGTTTATCAGAACGAACGGAAGGTGCCGTGTCCACCGCCGCTGAATACGTTGTAATCAAACGTGAATTGGATATCTACGTCGTCGCTGGCGCCTGCAGGCAGTGGTCTGAAGGGGGCCGCGTTTTCAACAGCTTTGAGGGCTGCCTGGTCGGCAATCGCTACGCCAGATGAGTGATCGAGTCTCAAGTTGGAGAGCTCGCCGCCTCTGTGAACTTTGAAGATGACCACGACTCTCTTGGATTCATTACCTTTCGGTGGAAACCAAGCGCGTTTGATTCTTCTTTGCAGGTCAGCCATGTAGGGTCCGAAGTCCACGTCGGCTTGTGCTGCAACAGATGGTCTGCCATTTGGCTTGTCATTGGCATCAGGATTTCCCTTGACGCCTTCGCCGCCGCCACCACCAGTGGGTCGTGGAACGCTCGGCGCGACAGCGATTGGACCGCCACCAGCTGAACCGCCGCCACCACTTCTGCCGACTCGGCTAGGTGCTGGAGCTGCTGTAGGACCGGTTCCACCACCTCTTGTGGGGGCTCCGCCGCCTGCGATAGGTGAAGGAGAAGGAGGTCCACCGCCAGCCGCGCCTGAGCCCGTAGACATCGGTGCAGGTGCTGGTGCAGAAGTCGAACCGTGTCCAGGACCGGCTCCAATTCTTGGTGTTGGTGAAATCGATGGTCCGCCGCCATGAGCTATTGCCAATGGAGATGGTGATGGAGACGGGCTTGGTGATGGAGATGCAGAAGGATGTGCGAAAGGCGTAGGCGTTGGCATAGCCATCGGCTTAGGCGTTGGAGTAGGTGTTGGAGTCGGTGACGGCGATGGTGTCGGGCTTGGATGCGGCGACGGAGTCGGCGCCGGGTGCGGAGAAGGAGGTGTTGGAGTAGGATGTGGCGACGGTTGCGGCGTCGGTTTTGGCGACGGAGTCGGTGTAGGTTTCGGCGTCGGCGCTGCTTTTTCTGGTGTTGGTTTTGCCGCAGGAGCCGCTTTGCTAGGTGCTTTCGGTGCCGGTGAAGGAGCGGTTACGGGTTTGGTGGCGTCATGCTTTCCGGAGTTTTCAGAGTTCTTCTCAGCCTTCCTGCGTGAGATGACTTTCTTCTCGACCGGTGGTTGATTTTGAATGAATTCGATGTCGGTGATTTGTTGCTTCGGTGGAGGCGGAACAAGGAAGAAGAATGCCAGAACGAAGAAGCAAAACATGAACGAGACATGCAACAGATAGCTTCCACTGGTCGCTTCTGACATAGCCATGACGTATTCGGGATATATTCGTCTGCGTTGAAGCAAGGCTGCGTGGTCATATGCATCGCGAATGGCGAATGCGACGAAGGATAAGAACAGACCGAGAACAACGAGTGAAGCCGGACTTCCCATGTGCACTTGCGCAATAGATGTAACGAGTTCGCGGTTTGGCTTCATATGATTGCTGATGCCGAACTCAACCAACCCTCTTAGAATCGGGTCGGTAAAAAGAAGAATCAAGAAAACTGCGAAGTTGATTGCTGCTACGCCGAGGAACAGCATTCCTTTTCGCTGCTCTCCGTTGTAAAGCTGACCAAAGCCTGGAATGATCGACAACATGGCTGCCATGTTCGGATCTTTGGCTGAATGCGCTGAAGTGCTAGTCATTTCTGAGATGATTTCCCGCTGTTGTGTATGGAAAACATAGGCGACGCCACATGTCGGGTCCGTTCTCCAACCATCCTGCCCAAACTAACCAAATCTGGCATCTCAGCTCGGTTTGTACTACTAAATCCAATCAAGAAAACAAGCAGTCATCTTGTCCGGGGATAAGCTATGCAGCAAGCTGCTCGACTTATCTTCGTCGATCAATAACTGGTTGAGTATATCATAGATGGATCGGCTAGCTCGGTCTGGGACTGTCATTGATGCGTTTCTGCTGAACTTTGCTGAGAACCAGGTTACCCAAAGTTCAATTTACCGCTTTTGACGCATCAGCGCTTCAGGGTTTCCCCTGAATAGTTAGAAAAACATTGCCGTCTGGTCGTTAAATCGAGTAGCTTCGCTGCACTAAGCGGGAAGGTAAACCTTCGTTCTACATCATTGGCATGCGAAGAGCTTCTGCCAACTCAATCTTCAGTTCGTCGCCAGGTCTGACGTCGACTTTTTTACCTTTCTTGGCGCAGAGAATAGCCACGCCTACTGCGATACCGATGCCGGCACCCAGGGCCATTGCTGTGCCTTTACCCATGCCATTCGAATTGTTCGTGCCATTGTTGTTCGTATTGTTATTGGTGTTGTTGCTGTTTGATTTGCCTGCAACCAGACCGATCAGAGAGCCTGCCAGTACCGGCAACATAACTGTTCCGCCATCCATCGCATAGTCTTTGAGACCACGTTTGGCGTGCACAACGCCACCATGTGCCACCAGGTTTGCTACCAGTGGAATGGAGCGGTTGTCTGGTGTGGTGACCGTGTCGAACTTGAGTGCAACCGACCCGCTGCGATTTAAATGCTTAGGTGAGTTGAGCTGGGCAATTCTGCCTTTTATGATCGATCCGGCTGGCACCACAATGGCACCATCGATGGTTAAGTCTTCAGAAGTTCTCGCGGCAAATTCGTCGCCTTCCTGGCTGGTGTCGCTATCGACTGCAGTATCCATAATGATTGGAATTTTGGTCTGAGCAGGCACTTCACGAACGTAACCTTGCAACACTTGCTTGTCAGCTTTTGCTGTCGTTGGTGCTACTTCTTGCTTGTCACCACCAGTGGTGTCGAATGCCGAGGCTGCTGGAGTTTCTGTGGTTGTGGTCGTTTCGCTCGCTGTCGATGCAGCTGGAGTAGGAGCGGTATCGGTATCGGCAGTGGTGCTAGTAGTCGGCGCCGCCGTCATTGGCTCTTCTTTTGTAAGTTCTGGTTTTGATTCCGTTACAGTTGTTGATTCGTTACTTTTATCAGCAGTTGCAGTTTCGGACGCTAAAGGTGCAGTGGCAGCTTCAGCAGGCGCTGCTGCTGCTGGATCGGAAGCTTCGGTGGCTGTGGATGGTTCGACTTTGGCAGGAACTTCATCTGCTTTCGGTGCAGCAGTGGTCGCGCCATCCGGACTGTAGATCTTAAAGTTGAGCTGAGAGTCGCTTGCCGCGAATGCCAGCGGCATTGAGCCTGCTGAAAGAAGAACGCTCAGTGCTATAGGAAGAAAGCCACGGGTCATTTATTATCTCCAGTTCATCGTCGAATCGTAATCGCTCAGACTATGGTTCAAGCCAACTCTTGGGCATTTCTCGAAGGAGGTCAAGCGGATTGAGTAGCCCAGCATACCATGGCGTTTTAGTTAAACAATTAGCGGATTTTGAGAAATCAATAGGACGATCTTATTACTGTGACATTTGAATGGTCGATTGCATTACACTTATGTAGAGGTATTTTGACCGTTCCGCGTCGTCGCGGTGTACTGTAGTTACAGCGAGCAGGTTAGATGCTTTTGATTTTTAGTCGGGAGAGTTAACGAAGTGATTGAATGCCCCATTTGCCACGTGATGAACGAAGAGCAAGCTCATTTCTGTTCGGAATGTGGTCAAAGGTTTGCTCCGGCGGCGCCGCAGCCAACTTTCCAGAACCCAAACGCTTCCGCGCCAGATCCAGTTTTCCCAAGTTTTTCGCCTTCTGATAAGTCGCAATTTCCGCAACCACAGGCGGTTCAGGACTATCAGCAGTCGAGCAATTTCAATGCGCCTTCTACCTCGCCGCCACCTCAAGATTTCGGCGGACAGCCGCAGCAGCCTGCCTTCAACGCGCCGCAGCCAGCATTCAACCCGCCACAGACCCCTGCGTTCAATCCTCCCCAGCCGCAGTCGGCACCACCATCTTTCGATGCACCGCGGCAGAATTTCGATGCTCCGCAGCAACCTGCCTTCAATCCACCGCAGACTCCAGCGTTTAACCCACCCCAGTCGGCCAACTTCAATTCACCGTCTGAAACTCCTTCCTTTAATACACCGCAGGATGCCCAATCAAAGACTTTTCCTCCTGAGCCGGAAGCGCCTTCAACACCACCGCTGCCTGCGCGTCCGAAGTTGCACTCACCTCTCTTCGACGGTCCTGATGAGCCAGATTCGAGACCCCAGGCCCCTAAATCTGTTGGTGGGTTTGGCGGACTGAACAAGCCTAAAGGCTTACGCTCACCGCTTTTAGGCGAAGACGACAGTGAAGCCGAACCGCCAAAACCTCGCTCTGGCGGCTTGCGTTCACCGTTATTGCGTGGCGAAGACGATCCAGATCATCCGCAACGTGGCAAGGGTAGCCAGCGCAACCAGATCTTGCCTCCAGATAACGACCCTCCAGCGCCAACTTCAGGTAAAGGAAAGGGCGGATTGCGCTCACCTCTGCTTGGTGCGTCAGATGATGATTTCGTGCCGCAACCAAAACCTGTAAAACCGCCAAAAGGGCTGCCAGCATCACGTCCAGCTAGTAGCAGTCATTTGCGTTCGCCACTTTTAGGTGGCGTTGATGACTACGAAGGCGACGACGACGATGATGATTTGCCGCCAGTGCCAGGCAAGACAGCGTTTCCGCACCGTCGCCCAGCCAAAGACAATGCAAATGCTGGAGCACCTGAATCTTCCGACCAGACTAGCTCTGGGAGATTTCCTGGCAAGAGCGGCGGACTTAGATCGCCATTACTGGGTGCATCAGATGTAGATGACCTTCCATCGCGTCCAACTGGTGGTGGCAGACAACGTTTGCATTCGCCGATCATGGATGGACCTGGTGGTGGTTCGCAAAATTTTGATTCAGATTACGACGAACCTTATTATGAAGAAATAGACGATCCAAATGTTTTGCGATCGCCTTTGCTGGCAGCTCGATCTAAGCATGTCGCGCCAACTCCACCGACACCGCCTGCACCAGTGGAGCCACCAGCGCCGCCACCAGCAAAAATTGTCACTCCGCAGGCACCACCGGCGCAACCACCTGCTGCCTTCCCTTCAACAAATTCATTTTCAGAGCCATCAGCTCAACCGGAATTTCGTGACAGAGGATTTCCACCCGCTCCACAACCACCAGGTGATATGTGGCGCGAGCGCGGATTCAACGATTCACGAGGCCCAGAGCCGAAAGCAGTCACTCCGACGCCGATTGCACCATCGTCACCACCTGAGGTGGCACCAAGTATAAAAGAAAGTTCACCTTCCCCTCCTTTACGTCGGTCGTCAAGATCGGGGCTGCTTGGTGGCGCATCTGATGACATCGATGACCAGCCGATAAATAATTATCGCAATTCTCCGCCTCCTAATCCTTTGCCGGCGATGCTTTTGTTGATCTGTTGCATCGTCTCTATTCCGGCAAAGCTCTGGTACATGAGCATCATGAGTGCATCAATGATGGCCAATCCAGGATTTCTCTTTGAAGAAGTCATGCAATTGCTTTTGTTGCTTGCGTTAATATTCTTTGCCGCGACCGCTGCCAAGAGGTGATGCTTGGCATCGCTACAATCGGTACCCAGATAGTCATACAGGCGCTATCTGAGCCGTTTTCACATTGGCAAAAGGTAACTTTCAAAGAGGAACGTGCATGGTATAGTTTGTCTGGCTTAAAAGGCGCGCTTATCACTTTCGAAAGGTTACTCACTGATGGATATGGCATCGGCATCCAAAGTATCTACGATCAGGAAATTTGCGTTTGTCGCGATTGGCGTTTCGCTCATTGCACAAACAGTCAGCCCTTGTCTGGCACTTGGACTTTCGAGTTCTAAGAAGAATACAGCGCTGCAATACGAAGTTTATTCGAAGATGAGCCCAGGGGCTGGTCCGCAGACGAATGACTTGCAGAAGCAAGTGCCTCAGCTAGACAATTCACCAGCCACAGCTGCGAAACCTGTCGACCTCAGTCCGGTAACTATGGATGAGGGCGATAAGACTGCTGACACTTCGTTGGGCCCATCAGAAGAAGGTGTTTTCAAAGCAACTGTAAAGCGCGATCATGTTGCGACGAGCGGTCCGATTGAGCAGACCGATATTCTCAAACCAAAGAGCGTCAAGCCGTCGTCTAGAGGCGGAAGCGTTGCTGAACAGGCGAGATACGCAAATGCGATGCCTTTGCCATTGCAGTCCAGCAATGACGAAGATTCGAACAAAGAAGATGTGAAATTCAATGCTGAAAAGCTTGAACTTGCGGATTTGTGGGATTCAACATTGGCACGATCGCAAGACATTCAGTTTGTTGTGCAGAAGTTGATGCCATCAAACAACAGCGGTAAGACTGCTAATGTAATGATGAAAATGTTGAGCGCCACCGTATTTGGTGGTATGAGTATGATGACGATGATGGCTCCAAACATGGGCGCTCAAGTGGGAGCAAACATGGGAGCAAGCATGATGATGCAAGCTCTCAACGGAGTTCAGGGTAACGCAGATAAGAAAGCACGCCTCAGTCAGGATCAAGCGATCAATCTTTATAGAATGGTACGCGAGACTGCCGATAAAGTCGTCAACGCGTACAAAGACTACAAGCTCAGTTTGAATGCTTGTGAGCGCAGAACCAACATCCTCACTAAACTGCAAGGAACGGTCAACGATGTTCGTGCGGGACAAACTGCAGTGCAGCAGATCGAGATGGAAGGCGTGTTGATGCGATATAAAGCCGATGTCGAGGAAGAGGCTGAAAAGGTCGCTCGTTATCGTCAACAGCTTGTCGATCTGTCGGGTAGTGAAGCCGTTGCAAAATTGGACAAGCAGCTTGAAATCGATAAGCAGAGAATAGAGGAGGCCGGAATTGCTCAATCTGCGCCTGCTGCTCCAGCTACTCCACCGGCTGATGGAACTTTAGTCGCTCCTACGAACGGTGCGGTTCCCAACTAAGACTTATGTCCATTCGAGTCAATCAGCGTTGGTTTGTTTGGCTTGTATTAGGGCTGTGCATAATCGCAATTCCGGTTGGCTTGCTCAGTACTCAAATCGCCAAGCATCTGGAAAAAACAGAAGGCTCGGGCGATAGTTTATTGACGCGTTTTACGGATCACATTCAGGTGGTTCGTCTGACCGGCATGATTCAAGACAAAGAAGATAAGTCGATTTTTCTTGCATCAGATGATTCGACCTCAACAGTGTTGAAAGCATTCCGCAAAGCGCTCAAAAACGATCACGTCAAAGGAATTCTTCTGCGCATCAATTCTCCGGGCGGAACTGTTTCTGCATCGCAAGAAGTAACTGGCGAAGTAAAAGCGTTTCGTAAAAGTGGACGTCCTGTTGTTGTTTCGATGGGCGACATGACGGCTTCAGGCGGTTATTACATCGCATCTGCTGCCGACCGTATTCTGGCTGAGCCCGGAACGTTGACCGGTTCGATCGGTGTGATTATGCACTTCATGAACTTCAAAGGACTAACAGAAAAAATCGGTGTGCAAGCTGATGTGATTAAGACCGGACAGTTCAAAGACATTGGATCGAACTTTCGTCCAATGACACCGGACGAAAAAACTATTCTGCAAACACTCTGTACAGATTCATACGATCAATTCGTCAGCGCAGTTGCTGAAGGTCGCAAGATGAATGTTGCCGAGGTACGTCAGCTCGGCGACGGTCGCGTTTATTCGGGACGGCAAGCACTGAAGCTCCATCTCGTCGATGAACTTGGTGGCTACGATGAATCACTCGAAGCGTTGCAAAAAATGTGCAAAGACAGACTGCATCTGACTGAAAATTTGCCAGTCGAAGATAAGTCTTCAGATGGCATTCTCAGTTCTTTGATGGAGTCTGCTGCAAGTCTTCCAGCTCTGCGTTCTCAGAACGAGGGCGGTTTGCTCGGACAGCTTTTGCCTGAATCAATGAATCCGAAATTTATGGACGTTCCGCTCTGGATGATGCACTAGAGATGTCTGACTCAGAAGGCACATTACCGATTTCAGACGAATCTGTGTTGCCTGCAGCTGCGACCACAAATGAGGTCAATCAGTGGGCTGACATTTTTTACGGATTGCTAGTTGCGCCAATTCGAACGATTGAGATTCTCACCGACGATGAAGCTCTCGGAGCGAGTTATAAAACAGTCGTGGGTGCAGGAGTAATGGTTCTGCTTTCCAACGGAATTAGCGGCTGTGTAGACGCCGCAACGAGCGGAAGTAGACCCTCCATCGCCATTCTTTTGAGCGTTGAATTTCAAGCCATAGTAATGTGGCTTGCACTCTCTGCAATCGTCCACATTGTCTGCGGTTGGGCTTCGAAAAGAGATGTCTCGTTGCGCACATCGATGGTCAGTGTCGGTTGGGCGTTTATGCCACTAATTTTCGCTGGTCCGATGAGTTGCTTTCGCTCGCTAGGTTTTGCGTACAACCTTCTTGCCGCAATTCCCATTTTGTGGATGTGTTATTTGCAATGGCTCGTCTTTAATCACGCTCTCGCGATTGGTCCGGTGCGGATGTTTGCACTGTTGGTTCTTGGTCCGCCACTTTTTATCGTCACTTATCTGTTTTGGCTGTCGGTTGCATTCGTCTCAATCGCCCAAATGTTCGTATAAAACAACGCCATCGCAACGGTGATTGGAAGTCTTTGTGAGTCTGCCAACTGTTATCGCAATCATCGGTCCCACCTGCACTGGAAAGACGGCGCTCAGTATCAAAGTCGCGCAGGAAATGGGCGGCGAAATTATCGCTTGCGATTCTCGCACGATCTACAGACATATGGATGTGGGAACCGCAAAACCCACGCTAGACGAGCGCTGCGGCATTCCTCACTACATGTTTGATGTGGTCGATCCAGACGTTCCTTATACAGTCGCTGAATATAAGGAGCAAGCGACTGCGGCGATGAATGACATTTTTGCGCGTGGACTAACGCCCATCGTCTGCGGTGGTACTGGCTTTTACTCTCGTGCGTTGCTGGAAGGCCTGGTCATTCCTGAAGTCGCCCCTCAAGAAGATTTGAGAAATGAACTTCGGCAGCTGGCAGATCGCGATGGTAACGGCGCACTTTTTCAAAAGCTCGTTGAGCTCGACCCTGTTACTGCTCAGCGCTTGAACGCCAACGATCGTATGCGAGTAATTCGAGCGATCGAAGTATCAATATTCTGTCAAAAACCATTTTCTCAAGTTGTGAGCAAAACAGATTTGCCCTTTTCAGTTATATGGATTGGTTTGCGTCCGAGCAATCGCGATTTGCTGCGAGCAGCGATTGCCAGGCGCTTTGAGGAGCAGCTTCGTTTGGGTTTGATTGCTGAAGTCGAGGCGGTCTATAAAAAATTTGGACCGTGTCGCACACTTTTGAACACGGTGAACTATGCGGAATATATTGCATACATAGATGGGAAAATAGATTCTCAAACCGCAAAACAAGACAGCCTGACTCACAATAATCAACTCGCTCGTCGTCAATTGATTTGGTTTAAAACAAATTCTGCGATCAATTGGTTTGAATTCGATAACTATATGGGTGATCGGCTTTCGCAATCGGTTCTCAATACGATTTCGCAAAAGCAATAGCCTGTGATGTTTTGCGAGATTGCTTTCGTTTGAAATTATTTGCTAATTGAGAATGAGCAATCGAAAAATGTAATTTGAACAACTAAAAGTGTGATCAATTTATACGCTTGTGATGCGGGTTTTGATCTAAGCCCTTTACGTAAAAGAATTTGGAGTTATACTACTTTATAGGTTTGCGATGCAATTCCCGACGTGATCAAAGATTCTCAGTTCGCCTGTTCTACGCATTCGACAACGCAAACCAATTGTTGATGCGTCGCCTCCAAAAAACAGAGTCCGAATAAATTAGAGTGTCGAGGATTGATGAAGCAGTTTAGCGATCATGAAGTACACGAAGTTTCGCTGCCCTGGAGCGACGGAACGCTATCAGCCAGATTGTGGATCGTGAACGGCAAAACCGTCGTCGGTGTGCCTGAATTAGGTTTGCACTGTTATGGCAAATCGCAGACTGAGGCAGTGTTTCGGCTGTTTACGTCACTGCTCAAATACTATCGTCAATTGAAACAATATAAGAGCAGATTGCCGGAACGTGGACTCGATCATCTTGAACTGCTGACTGGCTGGGTACAATCGATCGAAGATCGTATGAAGGCTCCGAAACTCGAAGCGAACGTCGTCTCAATCGGACGCAAAAAAGGCTAAAGAATTCAATCAAAAAATGGTCGGTCGGTGGCGCTTTTTGCACGTCGATCGCGATCTGTTCTCGCCACCATGATCAGATCAGTTTTCAATTGGTGCAATGACTGTTCCAGTCCAACAGGATACTGATGCGGGTTGAGCAATCGTTTGATACCGGGGTGCAATTTTCGCAGCTGTTCCTTGGAATGTTCTCTGATCGCGGACGCAGAAGGCGGACTGTAGACTAATTTCCCTTTGCGGAAAATAGGTTGCAGAAGGTCTTCGAATTGTGTGTTTGGCGGCACAACTTTTCTACGTGTGAAATCGACAGGATCTACGATGATAGATGACTCCGGCGCTTTTCCAGCTTCGTCGAATATCATGTCACCGATGAACAATTTCCCCTTGTCGCTTTCGGTGTAAAAGCGGCGAATTTGCTGAATGCCCGGGTTTGAGATTTTCACGGCTTGCTCTGAGAGCTTCACTTTGTACTGCCACTTTTCTTCGCCGCGACGCACTGCTGTCAGCTTGTAAACGCCGCCCAGTGAAGGCTGGTCGTACGCTGTAACCAATTTCGTGCCCACAGCCCAGACATCGACTTGCGCTCCTTGATCGTTCAAACTTTGGATGATGTGTTCGTCGAGATCGTTTGACGCAAAAATCAAAGTCTCGCTGAAGCCTGCCTCATTGAGCATTTTGCGTGCTTCGATGCTCAGATAGGCGAAGTCGCCAGAGTCGAGCCTGATGCCTTGAAATTTGTGACCCTTGCTCTTCAGCCATTTGCCAGCTTCGATGGCATTCCTGACGCCATCCAATGTGTCGTAAGTGTCGACCAGGAAAATCGAATTGTTCGGCATAGCCTTTGCGTATGCCTGGAATGATTCCAACTCGTCGTCGTAAGACATGACCCAGCTGTGCGCGTGCGTGCCTTTGACTGGAATGTCGTATAGCTTTCCAGCGAGGACATTCGAGCTGCCGTCGCAGCCGCCGATGTATGACGCGTAAGTGGCGGAGATGCCACCATCTGCTCCTTGAGCGCGGCGCAATCCGAATTCGAAAATCGCTTTGTCACCTGCGGCCAACCTCAACCGTGCTGCTTTTGTGGCAACCAGTGTCTGGAAATTGACTATGTTGAGCAGCGCAGTTTCGAGAATTTGACAGGGAATGATAGGACCTTTGACACGCACGATTGGCTCATGGGCGAATACCACTGAACCTTCGGCGATGGCGTCGATATCGCAGTCGAATTTGAGCGCCAACAGATATTGAAGAAAGGCTTCTTCAAAGAGCGGCTGACCGTCGTTTCCTTGCAATGTGCGTAAGTACTCAACATCGATTTCGCTGAATCTGGCATTTTGAATGTATTGAATGAAGTGCGACAGACCACATGCGATGGCGAAACCACCCTTAAAGGGATTGGACCGGAATGAAAGATTGAAGACCGCTTCCTTGTCAGCGGTTCCAGATTTCCAGTAGCTGTACGCCATTGTCAGTTCATACAAGTCTGTCAGCAGGCTGAGTGAGTCTCTGTATAGTTCGCTAAGTGGCTGCTTCATGGAATACCAGACCCTGATCTGAATCGGCTGAATAAATGAATCTACGGCAGGCGAGATTTCGACCCAACTTTAGCATATGCGCTCTCATGGTCGCGCCTTGGCACCATATTTAGTGCCAATGAAAATTCAGACCGAATTGAACTTTTTTGAGGTCGATGACGTATTACTGTGTAGAGGTACTCGAATGATTGTGCAGCTTGGTTGGAGAGTGATTTTACCCGTTTCTTTGTGCGCCTTGTTGACAGTTCAAGCAGCAAATGCAGAACAGCAGTTCGAGCCGAGTCAAAATCCGTTCTTAAATCGCTCGCCCACTCACTTGGAAGAGCAATTTCAATTAACCGCACCCTTAAATGCGGTTCCTGGCATCAGTTCAAGTGACGGTTTGAATTCTGTTTCGGCCGATCTGCCTATCAAATACTGGGGCAACTCGTTTTCCTTAAAATTTCATCGACCATCGTGCCCCTTTGCAAAAGCCATGAGCGCTCACCACGTCATGTTTTTTAACTTTCGCAGGCAAGCAATCGACTCTGGTCAGGTGCCCTGTCGATATTGTCTTCCGCCCAACTGGACCACTGTTCGAGCCTCACTCTGGCATCCTGCTGAGTTGTCTAAAAAAGACTTGCCTGCACTTGAATCGGCTTCCAAATCAACGGATGCACCCGCTATTTCGCCTCAGCTGCCGAAGTAGCTCAAAATCGTCGGCCAAACCGGTCGAATTTTAAAATTAGAAAGACGGCGTACCCAAGAGCTATCCGACCCCGATCCTTGCTATTGTTGATGGAGTGACCGCCGCCGTTATACCCGGTGGTCACGCCTACAAAGGTGGTATAACGACACGAGAAGTACTCTCTGAGCGGCAGAACAACATATGAGCCTTGAATCAATTCAACAGAACTATTCGGACGCGACTGGCTTTGTAATTGACCGAACAGTCTCCCCTCCAAAAATCTTGGGTCAGGCGTTCCTGGTATCCAAGAGCCGAGCTGTGACCTGTGCGAGTTCAGTTTTCAATTACGTCGAAGCGCCATGGGCACTCGGTTTGCAATTTATCCACCCTGATGTGACTGACAGCATTAAGGGCATCACTCTGCACAACGATTTCGACAAAGTCGCTGCCCGCAAGTGGTATCTCGCACAAACTGGCAATCCCGGAGACCAACTGGTTCTGCCCAACGACATGGCGTCGCTTACTCTCGATTTTAACCAACCACATGTCGAACCCGACAAAATCGCCGAGCTGAATCGCGCGCTCTCACTTCCGTTTTCTAGCGAAGGTGTCGAAGCGTCTGGTAATATTCGCGGCATCGAATTTCTTTCCATTCTGCAAAATGTTCTGCAGTCAGGCAAGGAAGGATTGCTGACATTCATGGACTCGCGCAATTTGCCGATCGGTCGCATTCAAGTCGGTGGCGGTAACATCCAGAAGGTTTACTTTAGAGGATTGCTCGGAGAACTCGCATTTTTCGAAATGCTTTATAGGAAGCCTGCTGAAGGATATTCGTTTCAGACAACAGTGCCGTTCAACTGGGGAAATGTTCGCGACATTACTGCTCCAGCCGGGGCACTTATTGAAGAGGCGCAACGCCGAGTCGGTGAGTTGCCGAGCATGTTGAACTATCTGGGTGGAGCTGAAGCTCGCTATCAAAAGCGGGTTGAGCAGGTCGATCCCTCGCAAGTAAGCGAAAACATTCAGTGGTTGATGGAGCGCCTCTGGGCCTCAATCGACGGATACATGACTCTAGACAAAATGTCTGAGCGTGTTGGCGCAGATACCTACACTGTCGTGCAAGCGATGCGCGAATGTGTGAACCGCGCTTTTGTTTCGATGATCAATCGATCGACACCGTTTCACTGTAGTCAGCAAGTCGGAACTCCACTGGTCTCTCATACAGACTTCGAAGTCAATGCATGGGATCCACTGCAAGCTTTCTATCTGGATCCACTCTCAGGCAAACCAACTTGGATGCAAGGAAACTTCTTCGGTGTAGCAAATGCACTGCAACCGAAAAATATGTTGCATACGATTGCGATGCCAAACAACGTTCCAGGTGCTCTGATTCTCAAAGACTACAAGTTGATTGGTGTGCACAGTGGACCTCACGTTCCAAAACCAGGCACACCTTTGCCACCAGTCAAGCTTTATCAAATGATGTGGATGGGCGCGTTGCTCGAAATGAGCACCAAGCGATCCAAGCTTGAAGACGGAGCAACTGGTGACCAGGGGTCTGCAATCTCAGGATTGCGCGGCAAATTAGACCTGGAAGAGGCTGCTGCAGCCGCGGCAACCGCGCAAGAGAAGGAAAAACTCGAGAAATTTGTTTGTCCTAACTGCTATTCAACCAATACAAAAGTTGGACCTTGCTTCAACTGCGGCACCGTAATTGAGCCGCCTCCGCCCGAACCTGAAGCCGAAGGAACTAAAGCAAAAGCAGCTACTGAAATCGCCAAGCTTCAGAAAAAATACAACATCACCAATCAACAATTGGCTCTCGTTGCCGCTGTTGTAATCGGTGTACCCGTCTTCGGTATGGCGTTTTGCGGCGGCGGTGGAACCCCACCACCACCGGCGGTTACTGATACCACCGGCGCTGACAGAGTGCATAAGAGTTCAGACAAAGCTGTCGCTCTCGCAACCAAGTATGGTGGTCTGCAAGGTACGGCGGTGGGCGGCTATTGGTACGAAGACACTTCAGATTTGACCAAACCAGCACAATCGTTCGGACTCAATTCTGAATTGAGTAATCAGAAAATTCTGTTTGTGATTATGGATGATATGGCGCCGGTTCAAAACTTGGCGAATTTTGTCGGATTGCCACCTTTCGTGGATAAAATTCAACGCGGCGAAGCTGAGAAGTCCAAAGTCGACGAAGGTAACGTACTCTTTGGCAGCGACAATTTGCAGTGGTTTGTTGGCAAATACGGAGTTCCAGACAGTCTGGAAGGGAAGGAAGTCCTAACTGCGTCCTATGCATCTCCGGAAAAAGGCAAGTCTATTTTGGTAGTCGGACAAGCCTTCGATCCAACTAAAGGCTACGATCCAAAGATTACCCTTGCGCTTTTAGATTCGATGGCAGGTGAGTTCACCGCTAGTGGAAATGCGAAACGGGCCGGCGAGAAAAAGCCTATCGTGAAGAAGGCTGATCCGGGCTCAACTGAAACACCGACTGAAGAAAAGCCTTTGGCGACTGACAAAGAAGTTGACGACTTTGTTGCAGGTCTCGCAGAGGTCATTCAACCAAAACTGAAAACACAAGATGATATCGATGAGTTGCTCAAGAAAAAGAAACCACCGAAAATCAAATCGTCACTTGCTGTCGTAATCAGTGAAGACGGCTCAGTCAAGAAACTTGAGATTCTCGATCCTGGTGACTTTGAATCAGCGACAAATGCCTTGACGAAAGCAGTCAATGCAGCTGTACCTTATGAAGAAGTGCCGCATACGAAAGACGGTCAGGTTTCAATCGTTGTCAAACTCGATGGCAACAAAATCAAAGTTGAGCGCCCATAGCATTTGCTCCGCTTGTGGATTTTGGTAGGGCTCATTTGGGCCTTATAAACTTGTGCTTAATTTGATGCACGCGTAAATCGGTGCCCGCCAACTTGGGTGGGTCGACTTGCAAATGCGATCGCGAACATGCTGGGTTGCGAATATATAAGTGTGCCGTGATGCATATGTCCACGCGCGCAGAAATCACTTAACTGCAGAACTCTCGGCGCTCCTGCGTTGAACTATTTCTTTTTAGCAGCAGGCTTTTTGCCGTCTTTGTCGCCTGGTTTTGCAGCGGGCTTTTGCGGTGCGTTCGGATCTTTGTCCAAACCGTAGTCTTTGATCTTTCGTTGAATTTCGGCGTACTGCGATCTGAAGTTAGCCAACTCCGAACTTTTCGGATCGATCTTTTCGTGGATTTCGATCAGCTCTTTGTAGACCAAAGCTGCTTTTCTATATTCTTGTTGGGCTCGATACATCTCCGCTAAATATCCCAGGCAAGTTGCGCGTCGGGCATCGTCTTTACCAAATTCTTTGGCACAAAGTTTTTCAGCTTTTACAAAAGAGTCCTCAGCGGCAGCGTAGTCGCCTGCCTTCATCGACGTGTTTCCGGCTTCGAGCATTTTGTCCCACTTCTTAGCATCTCCGCCACCGTTCATGTCCAGCGGTTGGCAAGCTCCTGCGCCGCAGAGCGTGAAGCAAATCGTCAAGAAGAGGAAAAACCAAACCTGCGAATGTCTTTGCACGTTTTGTTTGCCGGATACTGTTGCCATGTTCTAACCCTATAAAATCCCTAGCCGATTATATAGCGGAGCGCCCGTTATTGTTGGCTATGTGGGACAAAGTTATGAATTGGAAACCCGGTTGTCGAGTGGATCTTTAGTACCAAATCTAGTGTCAAGTGTTTGATATTTCACTGTTTTGAAAGTAATGAGCAAGAATTTGTTTGTAGGTTTTTCCCTGCTTCGCCCAGCCCTGTGCACCAGTTTGCTGCATTCCAACTCCATGACCCCATCCCAGTCCGTGAACAGTGACCTGTGATAACAGCCCGATTGCATCGTGTTTAAAGTCGAAAAAAAGTTTCGCGCTTTTCAATCTGGCCAGATTGAGTTCGCTATTTTTGAAGACACTGCGAATGACTAACTCTTTTTTGATCGTCCAGGCGCCAGATGATGTATCGATCTCCATTTCAATTGCGCTGCCAGACTTTCCACGTTTGGTAACTTTGAAAGATTTGATGTGACCAAATTTTCCAGATTGCGGTGGCACTATGAACGGTGCCATTGTGGGATCTGCTTTCATTACTTCGACTTCGTGGTGCATGTGCGCTTCTAAAGCCGAAGCCGACATAACCACGTGCCATCTGAAGTGAGGAGACCATGAATCTGCAGAAATAAAAGCTTCGTCGAACCAGATTGTGCGTAAATCTGACTCACTGATTGTCTGTTGATTCTCGGCAAATTCGCGCTCTGACTCACTTTTCAAATAAGGCAGAGGTGGTGGCGGAAATTCTCCGGTGTTTGGATCAGAAAAGCAGTTTTGATAGTCCTCTGTACAGCTGCCGGCATTCGAGCTGAATAGCGCCAGAATAGGCTTTTGATCGTATGTGAGAATCTCTCCAGCTGTTTTCGAAATCGCTTCCAAATGCCTGGCGCTGATGGTTTGCACTCCCGCAAAGTACTGACAGCAGAGAAATGAGTCGCAAACGTTGGAGAAATCTTTCGTGTGATCGATGCGCGGTCTGAGGGCGTAAGTACGAGCTGCAACCGCTTGCGCTTTGATAGCTTCGATGTGATAGCTGGCTGGTATTTCTGATTGAAGAACGCCTTTGACGTAGTTCTCCAAATCTGTGATCAAGATTATTCGGATCGCGTCGCCTGCCGGCTTGATTTCAATTGTTCCGATGTATCGGGGTGGCAAGCCAGCTGTGCCCGCTCGTTTCAGGCTCTGGGCCACTAATTGGGATGAACCGAGTGAGCGGACCATCAATGAAAGTCCGCTTTTCAGCGGTGGCAATGTAACACCTTCGACGTGCAGTGTATTTGCTTTCGCCGAGATCGTAAGAGACGCGCCCGCACCGGTCTTGCTCAGGGCAGTGGCGTCGCCGCCGGCAGAACAGCTCAATCCGTCGACAGATGACAGTACTATCCTGCTGTGGACAAGTTTCGTCAGGTCGCCGGTTGTTAGTCCAACACGAATTTGCATTTAGGTTGAAAAGTGGCGGAGCAGGAGGGACTCGAACCCCCAACCCTTTCGGGCAGCCGCTTTCAAGGCGGTGTCTTCATCCAGCCAGGTCTGCTCCATAGCCAGTTGTAGGTATATTACTACGTCAATGCTACGGTAAATGTTTTGTGGCGCAGGAAATTTGAACTATATTAACGTCGTTACGCCAAGCAGCGCGCTGCACGGCTATCCTCGTATTAAGCGGAACTTACAGTGGCTAAGGGACAGCGACTAGATCAACTAATTCTCGACCGCGGGCTTTTGCCATCGCGCGAGGTTGCCCGTACTGCCATCATGGATGGTGCAGTGTTGGTGAATGGGCAAAAAATGACAAAGCCCGGAATGAGCGTGCCCGAGTCAGCAATTGTAGAGCTGGTGCCTGGATTCGCCCAACCCAAATTTGCCAGTCGAGGCGGATTGAAGTTGGAAAAGGCATTGGATTCTTTTGGTGTGAGCGCAGAGGGAAAAGTCTGTCTAGACATCGGAGCCTCAACCGGGGGGTTTACGGATTGCCTCTTGCAGCGCGGGGCGACAAAGGTCTATGCGATTGACGTGGGATATGGACAGCTAGATTGGGCGTTGCGCAGCGACGCGCGCGTTGTAGTTCGTGAAAGATTGAATGCCCGGAACTTGAAACCCGAGGATTTGTACGACCACGATGAGCCTTATGCCAGCCTCGTTGTAATGGATGTTTCGTTCATCTCGATAACAAAGATTCTGCCTGTAATCGCCAGCGTCACAACAAACGATTCCAACTTAGACGTCGTCTGCCTGGTAAAACCGCAATTCGAGGCGGGCCGAAACGCAGTAGGCAAGGGCGGTGTAGTAAAGTCAGCCGACACTCACGTGCAGGTCCTCAATTACATAAACGACTTCGCCGAATCAATCGATTTGAATGCAGTAGCCTTCACCTTCTCGCCAGTAAAAGGCCCAGCCGGAAACATAGAGTTCCTAGCCCACTTACGAAAGGGCTCAGTAAAGAACGATTTCGATTTTAGATCCCTGGTAGAAGAAGCAAACAAAATGGAGCGTGGCTAGGAGCGCCGGTTTCCAAACCGGCTGGGGCCGCCGGTCTCCAGACCGGCTCCAAAAAATTAAACGGAGCACCCGTCTCCAAACCGCTCCACAAAACACCTAGCAAAGCGGCTTAGCATAAGCACTATATTGCCGACGAGCCTGCACCGAAACAAACTCATCTTCCGGAAACCGATACGCCGTAAGCTTGCCACCAAACACACATCCCGTGTCAATGCAAACCGTCCGATTCACTTTTCGAGCTTCCAAAACAGGTGTGTGCCCATGCACAACCATTGCATTGCCAGAATAGTTCTTCCCCCAATCTTTGCGAATGGGCAATCCATATTCATCAATTGCTCCGTCCACGTCTCCATAAAGAGTAAAGGCGCGAATCTTCGAAGAGTCTTTGCCTTGCATAGATTCTTTGATCCCGGCATGTGCAACAACCAAATTTCCATCGTCGAGGATGCGATGACTAGGTAGCTGATCGAAAAACTCGATTACTCGTTGGCGAAATTCATCTGAGCAATCTGCCATCTGCTCCAGCGTCTCAGCCAATCCGTGCATGATCTTCACGTCTCGCCCCTTCAATTTCTTGACGAATTTGACGTCATGGTTTCCCGGAACACACAGCGCTTTATTCTGCCCGACCATGCTCATAGCCAAACCCAAAACGTCTGGACTCGCCGGACCTCTGTCTACGAGGTCTCCTAGAAAGATGACCTGGCGCGATTCCGGCGTGATGACGTCAAACTCTTTTGTGGCCGAGTTCGTTTCTTTGATGCTGTATCCAAGTTTCTCGAGCAGTTCCAAAAGTTCATCAAAGCATCCATGAACATCGCCGATGATGTCGAATGGACCGTGCAGGTGTTTCAGATCGATTGGCTGGACAGTTGATTCCTGTGTGTCCGCGTTCAAATGCTCATTCATAGCCAAAAATTGTAGCTCACAGTGGACACTTGGCGCTGCCTACCGTGTGCAACAGGATCAATTCTTTGCTCACGCTGTTATGAGAGCTCTGGGCAAGATTTTAAACGCGACGGTGGAGATCACTACAGCCAGAGCCAATAGGACCCACAGCGACCCAACAAGCTCAATTAGATAGGCAACTCGAAACGCCTCGATGGATCCAACTGAGTTAGCGTTTGCGACTCAAGATAAACAGGACGATTGCATTCAAACACAGACAAAGGTGCAGAAATGCGATGTGAATCTGCCCCGGAGTAATGAACAGGTTCATAGTTAACATGGCAAACAGCAACACTGCTGCTATTGCGCCGATGCGTGGTTTGAATGCCACCATCAGTCCGACGGCAATTTCCAAAGGTGCGATTAAGAGCGATGCTTCATGCACCCGAATCTGTGTGAGGAACGGCACCACGGGAGATACATAATGGTCCCAGTTGGCTGTCAGATGGAAAAACTTATCCATTCCAGCGCCGATCGGCATCGCCACAAACATGACTTGCAGAATGCGGAACGCGACAAACAATGGGTCGACCGGCGGCGAATAGCGAGTTCTTACCGAAGGCTCATGTCGCGGAAAACCTGGCGTCTGGTACGGTGTCGGATATAAATCCGCCAGACGCTCTTGCCGAGGATCCTGGAGCGGAACCCGTCTGCCGATGCGATTACGCATAGTGTTCATACTAAATTCTTTCTAGAGCGCTGTTATGAGTATAGCTAGATAGACGCTCAGCAGTTATCTCAGTTCCTTAAAACTGTGTCCCAGCCTAAAGTTGATTGATTACCAGACACTCATTTTCAATTAGAAGGCACCACATACGCTATCAACGCACCGCGTTTGCGGCTGATAAATTCTCTAAGACCAAGAAATACGCGGCGTTTGTCCTTTCTCTATTTTACGAATCCACAAGTTCAGTTTCCTAACCATGCTCGCTGCGTACTTGTGGCTACGTTCTGTTTCCTCGGATTGTTTGAAGTTTGGTTTACCAGCTTTTACGCGATTCGCGAACAGCTCTCGTACACATTCCAGGTACTGTATAACTGCTTTTTGCTCGCCACTCTCCAGCAATGATGTCGCAAAATTCGCTTCAACGTGATCGTACGGTTCGACTGCTAATAGTTTCTTGAAATGCTTTATGGCATTTGCTCTGTTGCCTTCAGCAATAGCTATTTGACCTAGAATTGCATGTCCCTTGTTGTTTGAGAAAATCATGCCATATGCTTCACCTAGTTCTACGTGCGGCAAAACTTCCGAAAGTTGTAGATTATCCGTTCGATTCAAAACAAGTTGTGCGATTTCTCTTGCCTCTGAAAAAAATTCGCAAGCGATCGCTATTGCCGCAACTTTTTCAGCTTGCATGTCATGTTTGTAGGTGTACAGCGCACGTTCTTCGTGCTTCCCTAAGCTTTCATAGCGTGCAATAGCTGTCTTCAATTCTTTGATAGCTAATTTTGCAAATTTGTCTCTGCTCGATACATCAGAGTTGTGGAAAAGCTGCGTGTAAACTTCGCAAAGTTGGGCTGGAAAGAGATCATTTGAGTAGTCCAGCTTTGAAGCTCGCTGTAGTAGTTTTGCGCAGCACCAAGGGTCTGCAATCCAGTTAAACCTTGCCGCATGCCGTAGAACTGTCACGTCATTTGGATTTATTCGGACTTGGTTTTCCCATTGTGATTTGGTTTCTAGAAAATGCTTGTCTTCAGAAAATCCTGAAAGCGTTGCATGAAACATGTGGCGTGGGTGGTGTGCGACCATCGCCTGAATGTGTTCACCGTAACTCAGAGCCGCAGAAATCTTCTTGCGGCCTTTGGCCGTATATTGTTCTCGAAGGAAGTGACCCATCAGGAGAAGTCTTGGTTCTAACGCTTGAGGCTCAATTTTCAGCTGCTCTTTTAACTCGCCAAGACGCGCTTGGTTGAGCTCGGAAGAGAAGACCAAGGCCGCTTCTTCATGGCTTCCTTCTGGTTGATACTTTACGTCCTTGCGCGAACTGCCGGACATTCAGGTTATTTCTTTACTGGCGGCTTCGGAGCAACTTTGTCTGGTGGCTTCGGAGCAGTTTTGTCTGGCGCCTTAGGAGCAGTCTTGTCTGGTGCCTTCGCTGCCGCGGTAACTTCTTTGTGGGCAGAAGCGCCAACGGTTACAAACACAGTGTCTGCAAGCTTCTGGAACACGACTTCAGGTCGTTTGATGTCGTGATCTTTGAACGCGACTGGGAAAGTCGAATTGATTTGGATTATGTCGCAGTTTTTGAACTTGCCATCAGTTGCTGGACACATCTTGAAATAGGTGACATCGATCGGCACTTTTTTCTGCACTGTTTTGCCGTGCACTGTGAAATCGCCGTTCGCTTCCAGGTGAACCTTCTGCTTGTCTTTGAGAACGGTGGCACCGCTTGCGATTGATTTCAATTTGAAAGTCGCTTTCGGGAATTTCTTTGTCTCCAAAAAATTATCGCGCATGTGCTCGTTGCGCAGGGCGATTCCTGTATCGATGCTGGCGAGGTCCACATCGAATTGTGCAGAGAGGGGTTGCTTACTCAAATCAAGTGAATTATCCACAGTAATTGTGCCTGTCACTTTGTTCGTATGCCCGATTATTACTTCGATTGGAGCGTTGGAATTGAAACTCACAGTATCTCTTCCGGTCGGGTCGTTAACGTCGAATTTGATTTCTTTCGCGAAAGCGTTAGAAGAAGTCAAAGTCATTCCAACGAGAACGGTTAACGATGCGAATTTCGAGACTTTAGTCATGTGCTTTTCCTTACTTTGAGTGTTGAAGTAGTGCGCGTCTAAGCGATTTTTGTGCTGCCTATGAAAACCTGAATTTCTTGCAGTTTCTCTACCAAATCGAGAAATTCTACAACGGTCTTTTGCGGATCAGAATTGGTTGAGCGCGATACGGCCAGACTGATCAAGTCAGAGTATGAGTGTGGCACGTCAATGCTCGCCTGAATTACTTCAAAAGCAATTTCACCGACATCTAAATACTTGCAGTGATTGGTGAGCGGATGTCTGTAGATTGCCACACGCGATGAGCGTGGCTTAATTCCGCTGATCGATTTCTTCCCGTCAAGCTTCTCGACGATCTCTGAAATCGGATATTCATACTGTCGCAAAAGCAATACAGGGTTGAGCAATGGAGCAAATTGGATAAAGTGATCTGGCTTCGACAGCACCAAATTTGGTTGCGGCTTCACTTCGTCGTCAACTTCCAGCAGTTCCATCTCTAACCATTCGTAGTCAGCGAGTTCAACCAGAAACGGATATTTCTTGAGAAAGTGACTGCCTTCACTTTTCAAATAAGTCGGAAAGCGTTGTGCAGCTCGGTTCAAGTTGTAGTGATTAGGCGGATAGGCAAGAAAATATTCTCGAACAGTCGGCTCCCACTTCTTCTTCAAGATTTTTGCGCAGTAAGGATAGATTGACGCCATCAAATCTTGCTGACCATACTCGAGCAAGGTCGCGTACAGCTCCACACCGCTCTTGTCGATGTTTGCAGCAATTCTTGGTGAAACATTACCTTCGCCCTTCAAGAAACTTTCGCGAACAGATTCTTTTAGCCAGAGCGACGAGAGAGTTTGTTCAACTTCATGCAGTGAGGGCGGCGCCAACATTCTCACGTCCTTTTGAAGATTCGATGATTGGTGCGCTGCTTTCGAAACTCAAGTGCCCACGACCGACTGAAGCCAGTGTGGGTTGCACTTCGGCGGCAATTTCGCGGATGCGTGCGAGCTCGCCTATGAGTTCCGAAAATTCTGGAAAGTTTTGATCTCGTTCGATCATCACAGCTTTCACATCTGTGCGTTCGAGCACGAATTTTAGTAATTGGAAAACAGGTTCGATCACTTTCGAACCATGCGTATCGATGATTGTACCTTCGCCAGTTGAATGTCCCGCAACGTGAATCTGTACGGTTCTTTCGAGCGGAATCTGTTTCAGGAATTCGAACGGATCGAAATTGTGATTTTGCGAATTCACATAGACGTTGTTGACGTCGAGAAGCATTCCGCAGTCACCTTCTTCCAATACCGATGAAAGAAATTGTGCTTCGGTCATCTCGCCGCCAGGCATGAACATGTAAGCCGAAATGTTTTCAATCAAAAATGGTCGTCCAACTGCATGCTGAACTTGTTGCGCACGCTTGGCACAATGTTTCACGGCTTCCTTGGAAAACGGAAGCGGCAACAAGTCGTGCAAATAAACACCGTCAACACTAGTAAAACAAAGGTGATCGCTAAACCATGGCGCATCTACCTTATCCAATAACTTTTTCAGCGCGGCTAAATATTCCGCATTCAGTTCGTCGGTGGAACCCAGCGATAGGTTCACACCATGAGAAACGAGGGGGAAACGTGACGCAACTTTTTCAAGTCGCTGTCTCGCAGCCCCCCCAAGTCCCATGTAGTTTTCAGGAACTAGTTCCAACCAGTCAATTTTGTTCGCGTTGTCGAATGTGTCATTCGCAAGTTCTCTGCGCAACCCTAAACCGATGCCTAAATTGGGCAGCTGTTTCTTTGCGGCTAAGAACTGATTGGTCATGATGTGATTCTACAACCCGCACAGAATGCGATTTGACCCGTCCAAAAAAAAGACCAAATAGTTACTTAGAACTATTTGGTTTCTTCTGATTTGGTTTCAGTCTTAGTTTCTGTGGACTTATCGCCCTTCTTTTCTTTCTTGGTGGTCTTTGTTTCTTTCTTCTTTGTTTCTTTGGTCTTGCATGAGGCATCTTTGCCCTTGCATGAAGCATCTTTGCCCTTGCAAGCGCCTTCTTTGCCCTTTTCAGTAGCTTCTTTCTTTGTTTCAGTTACTGTTGTTGACTTTTCAGTCTTTGACTTTTCAGCGTCAGCTGCGAAAGCTTGTCCGCCCATTGTCAAACCAAGTACTGCAACTAAAGCTGCTGCCAATTGAGTCTTCTGCATTGTAGTCCTCCTACACTTTAAACAAGCACCTAATGGAAACTATCCACAAGGGCACTAGCGGACCATCCTATGACACTCTGATTAAGGCTCATCCGCCAATCTGTAATAACTATGTAAAAACTGAAATAAACAAAGGTAGAGTTCCTTCTCGGACCTCAACATTACTTAAACAACGCTCACTTGGAAGTGCTGGCGGGCTTTTTCGTTTCAGTTTTTTTGGTTTCCGTTTTTTTCGTTTCGGTCTTTTTCACTTCGGACTTGGTTTCTTTTCCTGCTTTCTCCTTTGCGGCTGCTGCACCTTTTTCGTCAACGCCGCACGCGCCCTTACCACAAGCCATTTCGCCGGATTTCTTCGCGCCTTCCTTTTCGGCAACTAGAAATGGCTTTTCTGAATTGCTAATCGGAGTGGCGTTTGCGATGGCCGTACTTGACAGACCAAGCACTGCAAGAAGTGCAGTCAGTTCAGTTTTCGAGAGTCGTTGCATTTGTATCTCCTACGGCGAAATATTATCAGACGAATTTTGCTTCGTCTTCTACCTTTATATAGATAAACGTGTGAAAACCGTGTGGACCATTTGATCTCTTGATTTCCATATCGTGTCATCCGCAATATGGTATTCCACGTTCAGTGCTGGGCCCTGCGCGCAGCCACAATTCTATTTCGATCGATGATTTCAAACCTGGTCATCGTATTGAAGAATTGTGCGGAAATATTTTGACGCTCGCAACATTCAACATTTGTCGATTTCAAATTTCACACACTTCTAAGTGCATGGAGTTCTGTGTTCAGAAAGTTCCGTGTACAGAGTCTCGTTTGCACGAGTCTATGTATTCTTCAATGTTATTCAATCACTGTGATCGCCGATTGCTATTTTGTCTCGATTGAGGCAAATTCCTCCTGGCATTACGCGTGGTGCCGGATTTTTTACGGTTGATTCGTCATTACTATCGTGTAGTAAAAGTGGCTCTGCATCTTATGTTTGAGAAGATGGAATTGAAGCTGTGGAGGTTCGATTGTGCTTTTCAATTTTTCACGGAACTGATCAGAATGATTCATCTGGTTCGCAAACTTACTAGTGGATTTCAAATTGCATTTTCAGTCGCGAGTAAATTTTATGGCGGATGCAACAATCAGCTCAGCCGAAATTTCCGATATTCGACTTTTTGCTTTATGATTTAGGCTTTCTTGTTCATGGTCGATTGAATTGTGAGCAAACGAAGTGCATCGATCAATTTTGCCAACTGCTCAACTTCTACAAAACAATATGGTCTATTGGTGAATCAGTCCAAACTCTCGAAATCCACCAAAGTCTTGTATTTGCACGGTTTTGCGTCGGGACCGAGTTCGACTAAAGCGCAATATTTTGTCAAACGGTTGAATCGGATCAATATCGATGCCGTCGTACCAGATCTGAATCAACCAACTTTCACCGATATGACTTTGACGAGCCAACTCAAAATTGCGCGTGATTGCCTCGAACAAGTTGGGCAAAATAGCAAGCTCGTAATTGTCGGTTCAAGTATGGGTGGATTGCTCGCAACTCTTCTGGCTCAATCGTTGATACCAATTCACGCGCTTGTATTGCTTGCACCGGGGTTTGGATTACCTCGCCGATGGACTCAAATGCTTGGCAGCGATGGACTGTCAGAATGGCAGCAAACTGGCTTCAGGGACGTATTTCACCATGGTCTGAATGAGAACGCCCAGTTGAAATACAACTTCATTGTCGACGCAGAGAAATATGCGACTGATGGTCTAAAGGTGAATGTGCCGACAATTGTATTTCACGGAAAAGATGACGATACTGTTCCGATTGAAGAAAGTGTTGAGTTTCGAAAGCAAAATCCTCATACCGTACAGTTGGAAATTTTGGATGATGACCACCAACTCATAAAGTCACTCGACGAGATTTGGACCAAGACCGAATTGTTTTTGGAACAGTTGCAAGAGTAAACTGATTTAGATCCAAGCTTATAACGCGAACTGGAAAACGAGCAGCAGTTCCGAAAACCTATGCCTGGCGGAAGTTTACAGACACCCATACAGAGCAAAAGCCCTGGTCGATTGACCAGGGCTTTAATGCTTTTAGGTTTAGCTGAGAGCTTAACCTTCTGAGTCACCACCCATGCTTTCTCCGCCGTTGCTGGAGGCTGCCATGGCTTTGGATTTCTTAGCGCCGCCCTTACGGGTAGCTCTCTTCTTAGTTCCAGCTTTTTTAGCGGCTGGCTTTTTGGCTGCTGCCTTTTTAGGAGCTGCCTTTTTAGCAGTGGTCTTTTTGGCTGCTGCTTTCTTAGGAGCTGCTTTTTTAGCAGTTGTCTTTTTAGCAGTTGCTTTCTTCGCTCCAGCCTTCTTAGGGGCTGCTTTGCGGGCTGTAGCCTTCTTCGCTGGTTTTTTAGCGGCTGCTTTCTTAGGAGCGGCTTTTTTCGCAGTCGTCTTCTTTGCTACTGCCTTTTTTGCTCCCGCTTTTTTAGGGGCTGCTTTTTTAGCAGTTGTCTTTTTAGCGGTTGTTTTCTTGGCTCCAGCTTTTTTAGCGGCTGGTTTTTTAGCGGCTGTCTTTTTGGCTGCTTTTTTAGGAGCTGCTTTTTTGGCGGCTGGCTTTTTGGCTGCTGCTTTTTTAGGAGCTGCTTTTTTAGCTGCTGCTTTTCTAGGCTTTTTAGCGGCTTTCTTTGGCTTTGCGGCACCGGCTGAACCGGCTTCTTCTGCCATTGCTGCTGCTGGAGATACTCTCCGGCTGCCTTTTTTCTTCTTTGGTTTTGCTGCCATGTATTTTCCTCCCGAATGAGTTATGGCTGGCAAGGATTTTTTTCAATGGGCAAACTTGCTGATTGAATAAACCTTGATTGGCAACTGTTGGTTTGTCCTATGCCACCATTACTTTTTTTTGGTAAGAGCGAATTTTCACTCTAACGAATCACACCACACGCAAACTAGATTACCTTCAAATTACAAAATCCGCAATATATAGATCACTTCGAATTTTCTCTTTTTGGTGCTTCGAACTATCTCGTCATAAGGTGGGTGATGTTGTAACTGGCTTGTTGAGCCAATTCTAAAAGGCACCGCCGTCGATATCGCTCATTTTGGTGCCAAAAAAATATTTTCAAAATATTTTTTCTGGGAGCTGATCTGTTTCGAAATTTGTGACATCGGAACCAAATTTTCCCTTTTTGCACTCCAACCGATTGATGTCTGCGATTAAGTGGGCTCCTCATGATGCTGTCGAGCTAATTGCATTTTTCTCACACATTCCGACTATTGATGCAACTTTACGTGTCATTTCTTTCGTCAAATTCACTCAATCGTGCGTCGATGCAATCGTCGATCTCACAAATCAAGACATGCAATGAAACTCGCTCTTGGTGCCGGTTTTATGACTATTAGCGATGAATTGTGCGTTCATTTCGACAAATGGGTCCAAAGGTATATACGCTCCAAAACATCAAGCAAAGTAAAGCAGGAGGTCTGAACCGAAATCGCCCCGTCACCATAATTGGTGCAGCGGTTTCCAAGGACTCAGTCATCGTTTGCGAGCTTTATGCAGGTTCGACTATGTCGAGTGTCGTGCTCCGCCAACAAATCCAAAGGCAGATCGAAAACCTTCGTTCTGCAGCAACTTCAAATCGGAGAAATCGATAACGTCATGATCGATCAGTCGTTCGTATTCTCCTGGAAGCGTGCACGGAGACGGGTTTCTGCCTGGGTTGTCTGTACAGACAGCAATTGCTACTCCAGCTTCCTTGCAGCGAGTGAACACAGTTCGCAATTTTGAAAAATCATTCAGCACACCGGTCTGGCGATAACTCGTCGGGCAAACTTCCAGAGTGATCGAACGCTTTGCCAACTCTTTCAACATGTCTGGGCGTTCCAGCGGAATGTGAATTCCATGGCCGATTCGATCGAGCACTGTGAAGTATTGTGGATGTACGTTATCAATTCCAGTTTCGCCAAGATGCGAAGTTGTTTTCAGACCAGCTGCTCTAGCCTTGGCCATGAGCGCCACCCAATCTTCCCAAAGTTGAGGATTGATTTCAGGTCCAGCCAGATCGACTCCGACGACAGGACCGATGTTGTCGATTGCGCATTTCAAAATTGCTTCGTTCAGTGGTAAGGGCAAACGACGATCCAGGCACAAGATTTGTTTGACGATGATTGGATAGTCTGCAGGACGAACATTGGCCGTGATCACTTCCACGATTTCATTCATCTTGCCGAGTCGTATCGCTTCAGGTGCATCGTGATCGGTTCGGAAGTAAGGATTGTAACGCAGCTCTAAATATTGCAAGTTCTCGAAAGTGTAAGCGCCTCTGCACAATCTCAAACAAAAATAGGGAAGATGCTCGAGACTTTGAAGTTCTTCGACGAGCGTGTGTATTTTGACGAACTCTTCCAGCGACCTGCATGGTCGAGTAAACCAGTTGTAGAAACCTTCATAGTCCGGAAAGTAGTTCAGCACACGATGGTCTTTGCGCTGCAAAAACTTGTAAATTATCCGGGGATGTAGCGCACCACCTAAATGTCGGTGCAGATCTGCATATAGAGCCATTTGTCGGGTTACCTTTCTTGCACTTCTTTTACCCAGTTCGCTGGAGTTTTAGATCACTCTGTTTTTGGGAATATTTATCGGGCTAGAGCCATACTATATATAAGAACGTTTCGAGAGAGATTATCAAATTGCAATTCGCTAAGTTGATCCTAGCTGCGACGCTAGCTATGAGTAGTGTACCCGCTGTGTTTGCTCAGGGTGCTGACCCAGTTGTTCTTATGCAAACGACGAAAGGAAACATTGCCATCCGAGTTTACCGCTCTATGGCTCCGCGCACAGCTGCGAATTTTCTCGACCTGGTCAGCCGCGGTTTCTACAACGGACTAACATTCCATCGAATCGAGACCTGGTGTATTCAGGGCGGTGATCCAAACGGCAATGGCACTGGTGATTTTGTCGACCCACAAACCGGGCAGACGCGTTATCTCAATTTAGAAGTGACCGGGGCGTTGCATCACAATGCTGCTGGTGTTGTAGCAATGGCTCGATCTCAAAATCCAAACTCAGCCAGCTGTCAGTTTTACATTACCAAGTCTGCTATGCGCCAATTAGATGGGCAATACGCAATTTTTGGTGGCGTCATTGATGGCATGAACGCTGTCTTCAATATGGGCAGAGGCGACAGAATTATCTCGGCTCAAATAGTGGAAAATGGTGGCGGCGGTGCACGTCAATCAATGGCTCCCCAGCAAGGGTTTCAACAACAACGACGCGGCAACGGAGCTTCTGCATCTAACGCAGGCACACCAACTGATAGCGGCTTCTAAATACAAATGCATATTCGTGATACCACTTTCAGTATCATCGACTAAGCACTGCGAAAGCTGAATACAGGCGCAATTGTGACTGAGCTGATTCGCCTACATTTCATTGGTTTATGAAGCGGATTACACAGCGTCTTCACGCCCGAGTCAGTATAATGAACCTCGCATGCGGATGCGCAGTACTGTAAGGAGATGTTCATGAAGAAGTCCTTGTTGCTAGTATTACTAGCCTCAACCACGCTTGCTAGCTCGATTCCAGCGTTTTCACAAGCAGCCCAGCCGGCAGCGAGCGACAACAAAATCAAAGCCGCTGGTAAGAAAATTGGCAACGGCATTATGTGGGGACCAAAGAAAGTTGGCGAAGGCCTCAAGAAGATGGGCGCTGGCGCTAAGAAAATGGTCGGTAAATAAACTTAGTTCATTTAATGGCTTATGTCCCGCAGTCTCAGTGATTGCGGGATTTTTCTTTGAAAAGTTTTGGAATCGGATTTAGTCGAACTTGGCTTGAATTGTTAAAGCCTTCCGTAACATAGCCAGGTACTCAGCTTTGGAGATTAGTTGCGCGTTGAATGTACTCAAGTGCGATGTCATAAATTGAGAATCCAATAGGATGAATCCTCTTTCTTTTAAATGTTCGACTAAGAAGACCAGACAAACCTTCGAGGCATCTGTCACTTCGTGAAACATCGATTCTCCCATGAAAGCGCCACCCAGGCTGACTCCGTACAAACCTCCAGCAAGCTTTCCATCGTAGTATGCTTCGACTGAATGCGCGGCACCGAGGTGGTGGAGCTGTGTGTAGACGCGAAAGATGTCCTCGGTAATCCAGGTTGATTCTCGCGCCGCACACTTGCGCATAACGGCTTCCCATGCGGTATTGATCTTGATGTCAAATATTCCCTGGCGATATGTACGTGCCAGTCGTTTTGGAATGTGGAAGTCATACAGGTCAATGACGCAGCGCGGATCGGGTGAATACCATTTGATCGGTCCGTCGTCATCACCCATTGGGAAGATGCCTGATGCATATGCACGGATTACTAACTCAGGTGTAAACTCATCGCGTTTCAATTTACTTGATCGGCGTCAGCGATCTTATATATAGGATTAGATCTTTCATCTGGCTTTCGCTAATTTGGTCTTTGCCGAAAGCCGGCATACCGTCTTCTGGAAAGCCTTTGCGGATTGTCTGTTCCAGAATTGCATCATCTTTGTATTTTCTGGTGAACGCTTCGCCTTTGATTGGTTTGTCAGGCATCATTGCATTGTTGCCACCAGCATGGCAACCTGCGCAATATGCTTTTCTGAATACTTTTTCGCCTCGCGCTTCCGCTGTTAGTGTCACTGGCCCGGTTGATTTGGCAGTCGCAGATTCTGATTTTGGTCTAGACGCTATTTGAAATTCTTCTGGCTTAGCGTTGGGAACGATTTCTGCTTCTGCTGTCACTTCTGATTGTGTGCCTGCAGTTGTTGTGACATTTTTACTGGCTGCGCCTTTCTCGCTGCATCCGCTAGCACATAGCGACACTGCGAAGATGGCTACGAGTGCCGTTTTCACTTGTTGCGCTGATACTTTTTGTAGCAATATCGAATTCCGTTGTCGTCGAATGTTTTTGATGTCGAGATCAGCGTGAATAAAGCTTCGAAGCTGGGAAAGAATACGTCGCACTGAAATTTCTCGTCAATCTCTGTCAGGTACAGGAAATTACATGATGGATGATGCACTGCCTGTTCGTAAAGGTGCGCACCGCCAATTATGAAGTATTTTTCGATTTCCAGCTGGGAGAGTTTTTCCATTGCCGCGTCTATGGACTCTGCAGCGATTGCTTGCGGATCGAGGTCGTAGGCTCCGTTGCGCGTCAAGACGACGTTGACACGGTTTGGCAGCGGTCGAAATTTAGGTGGAATTGATTCCCATGTCTTTCTGCCCATCAAAACAGCGTTGCGCTTCTGCCTATCTTCGACCGCCGAAGTCAATTCGCGAAAATGCTTCATGTCGCCTGGAAGCCGCCATGGTAGACCGTTTTCTTTGCCAATGCCCCGATTGAGATCGCAGGCGACAACAAGATCAAATTTTACGTCGAGAGCGTTCGCCATCCCTACACTGACACTGGGAATTTGATGAAGCCCTGGTGTTCGTAGTCGATCAATTTGAAGTCTTCAAATTTCAAATCGAAGAATGGCTTGTCTGCTATCTCTACAGTGGGTAGAGGACCAGGACTGCGTTGCAATTGTTTCTGCAATCCGTCGAGGTGATCGAGGTAAATATGGGCATCACCGAAAGTGTGCGTGAATATTCCAGGTGTCAATTTGCACTCTTTCGCTACCATAAGCATCAGAAGCGCGTAACTGGCAATGTTGAAAGGCACTCCCAGAGCCATATCAGCTGAACGTTGATAGAGTTGGCAATCGAGCCTGCCGTTGACGACGTAGAACTGAAACATCATATGACATGGTGGCAATGCCATCTTGTCAATGTCGGCTACGTTCCAGGCTGAGACGATGATACGTCTTGAGTTGGGGTTGTTTTTGATTTGATCTAAAGCTTGCTGTATTTGATCGATATGCTCTTTGCGGTATTGGTGAGTTTTTTCGTCTTCGATAAACTTCGGCCAATTTCTCCACTGATATCCGTAAATCGGTCCTAGCTCACCGTCTTCGTCAGCCCATGCATCCCAAATCGGTGTGAACTCGGTTAAGTCGTCGTTGATATTTGTGGAGCCGCGTAGAAACCAGAGCAGTTCGCGCAATACGCCATCAAATTTGACTTTTTTGGTCGTTAAGAGTGGAAACCCTTGTCGCAAGTCATATTTCGCCTGCATGCCAAAAACGGAAATTGTGCCGGTTCCGGTTCGGTCTTCTCGTTTTTCGCCATTTTCGAGAATATATCTAATCAGGTCTAAGTACTGTTTCATTGCTCAATAGCTCCTGCGGCACTGTGCAAAGTATAACCAATTTTATTGCTCAGGAGTTTCTGTAATTTCCACTATTACAGCTAGTTTATGCCACTCTCGGTGCTATTTTGCCGCCTGCGTCAATGCCACTGCATGTGGTGGCGTCAGCGCATGTCGAGATCGAGTGTCACCGGTCCGACTGTGTGTTTCGTCACCGTCTGCGGTCTTAAAAATAAATGCTCGACAGTTGGTTGCATTTCCATCTGATTCTCAAACAACGTCTTCTTCGCAATAATGCGTTTGTGACACTCAATTGGGTCATTTCTCGCAACTATAAATCTACCGTTATCATTCGGAGAGGTGCTCAGTAAGCCGGATACTATTGTTTGCGAATCACGTGGGAGAACTGTGAAATGCTTACAGAGTTTCGGAATGAGCCATTTACCGATTTTTCGGTCTCTGCCAATCAAGAGGCGATGAAAACGGCTTTAGCAAAGGTCAAAAAGCAACTTGGTCAGACTTATCCTCTTGTAATCGGGGGAGAGAAAATTCTCACTGACGACCATATTGTTTCGACCAATCCAGGCTTGCCAAAGCAAGAAATTGGACGTTTCTCGAAAGCCAACACGCAACACGCTGAACGAGCGATGAAAGTGGCGCTCGAGTCATTCGAAAACTGGAAAAAAGTCGCACCAGTCGAGCGTTCACGTTACCTTTTCAAGGCTGCTTCTCTAATGCGCGCGAGGAAGTATGAGTTCGCGGCTTGGTTGGTTCTTGAGATTGGTAAGAATTGGGCAGAAGCAGACGGCGATGTAGCCGAAGCAATCGACTTTCTCGAATTTTACGGACGTGAAATGGTGCGCCTCTCGCAACCTCAGCCGCTTACAGCTTTCAGCGGCGAAGAAAACGAATTGCACTATATTCCACTTGGCGTCGGAATTGTAATTCCGCCATGGAATTTCCCACTCGCAATTATGGCGGGAATGACAAGTGCTGCAATCGTCACCGGCAATACCGTCATCCTCAAGCCGTCCAGCGAAACGCCAACGATCGCTTATCAATTCATGGCATTGATGGAAGAGGCTGGATTGCCAGCTGGTGTTTTGAACTTCCTTCCTGGTCCAGGCGCATCGGTTGGTGACTTTTTAATCACGCACGCGAAGACGAGATTCATCGCTTTCACCGGTTCGAAAGAAGTTGGATTGCGCATCACGGAATTGGCTGCTAAAGCCCAACCCGGTCAATTGTGGATCAAGCGTGTTGTGGCAGAAATGGGCGGAAAGGATTCGATCATCGTTGACCACGATGTCGATCTCGACGTAGCTGCTGACGGTGTTGTCGCAAGCGCATTCGGATTCCAGGGTCAGAAGTGTTCCGCTTGTTCGCGAGTGATTGTGCACAAAGCGATTTACGACGAGTTCTTGCAGAAGATCAAAGAACGTACCGAAAAATTGCCGATCGGACAAGCCGAAGAACAGAAAACCAGCATGGGTCCAGTTGCTTCTAAATCAGCCTACGCAAGCATTCTCGAGTACATTGAAGTGGGTAAAGGCGAAGGACAAGTTGTCACTGGTGGCAAAGCAAAAGGCAAACCTGAAGACGGATTTTTCATTCCTCCGACGATCATTGCTGGCGTCAGTCCAACTTCGCGAATTGCGCAGGAAGAAATTTTTGGACCTGTGCTGGCTGTGATTAAAGCTGAAGATTGGCATCACGCACTCGATATCGCGAACAACACTGAGTTCGGTTTGACCGGCGGTGTCTATTCACGAAATCGCCGCAACATCGAGCAGGCACGTAAGGAATTTCACGTCGGCAACCTCTACTTGAATCGCAAGTGCACCGGCGCTTTGGTGGGCGTGCAGCCATTTGGCGGGTTCAACATGAGCGGCACTGACTCTAAGGCTGGTGGCAGAGATTATCTGCTGCTCTTTACGCAAGCTAAAGCGATCAGCGAACGCTATTAACCGATTCGTTCGTTGATAGCACCGCCCTTCTCGCTGGTACCGTTAATGGTGTCAGGGTGATCACTTGTGCGTGCGTACTAGTCATGTTTATTAACAGTTGAACATCATCAATTGTTTTTGCGGATTTGTGTTTAGACGCGGTTCTGCGGGAACCTCACCGTAGTACGTCCGTCGACACCGGAAACATAGCTTGCCTTGTAAAGGGCTGGGCGTGTGGATGGTGGAGCAGTCAACATGTGGGGTTCGAAATGCGAATAGCTCAGATAGCGCCTTTGTACGAGTCAGTCCCGCCCAAAGCTTACGGTGGCACAGAACGAGTGGTTTCATGGCTGACTGAAGAGCTAGTGCAGATGGGTCACGATGTGACGCTGTTCGCGACAGGTGATTCGCAAACGGCGGCAAGATTAGTCGAAGGCAGTCCAAAAGCGCTGCGAGAAATGAACGGTTATGGTGACGCTCTCGCTCATCACTATCTGATGATGGAGAAGCTAGTTCAGCAAAAAGACCAGTTCGATATTATTCATGCACACCTGGACTATTTGATTTTTCCATTTTTGAGAGCGCACAGTTTGCCCTCAGTCACTACGCTGCACGGACGCTTGGACCTACCGAGCCTGGAGCCTCTGTACAGAGAATTTTCTGACATGCCTCTGGTGTCTATTTCGAACAATCAGCGCGCACCACTCTCATTCGCCAACTGGGAAAGCACTGTGTATCACGGGTTACCAGCGGACCTTCTACACTTTCAACCTGACGCTTCTGACTACTTACTTTTCCTTGGACGGATCTGTCCAGATAAGGGCGTCGACAAAGCAATCGAGATCGCTACTAGAGCTGGAATTCCGCTCAAGATTGCAGCAAAAGTCGACCCTCTCGATGTGGAATATTTTGAAAAGCAGATCAAGCCTTTGCTCGATCAACCTGGTGTTGAATTTATTGGCGAAGCTAATCAGTCACAGAAGAACGAGTTGATTGGTGGAGCAAAAGCGATGCTATTTCCTATCTTGTGGCCTGAGCCATTTGGACTGGTGATGATAGAAGCCATGGCCTGCGGCACTCCAGTTATTGCATTTAATTGCGGCTCTGTACCTGAAGTCATGGAGCACGGTGTCACGGGATTTATTTGCAGCACCACAGATGAAGCCGTCGATCATCTTAAAGACATCGATAGCTTCAACAGAGCCGGTTGTAGAGCCGCTTTCGAGCGACGCTTCACGGCAAACGCCATGGCGAAATCTTACGTCGAAGTTTACGAGCGCATCGTTGATTCCGCGCACAGAAGTTTGGTGCCTTTCGGACGGCTGAGAAAGGAGATCAACGTCGGCCACGAAGACTTGAAACTTGCGGTAAACCAATCTTAGTGTAGGCTGCTGATGACAACCGGGTTTTAAGGAGTATATCCAGTGTGGATACAGCTATGCATGCATGCAACGGACTGCTGAGAAACAAACCGGCTACATGGTCAGGAAACACAAGCCTGGTCAGCTCTTGACCCGGTTGGCGTATGTTTTGTTTACTTGCTTGCGTTTCGCTTGCCTAAGCTGTACGGCGCTTCTGGTAAACTACAGTCTGAAGATTCGATTGGGTGCCTTGGTTAGGAGGATTCGATGGTTGAAACCATTAAGCTCGTGCGACAGATTGCGGTGAGAGCAATCGTCACAGAGAACTTCAAGAACCAGGTCGGGCAAGAAATTAACCGCAATCTTCAGCAGATCGACGCAGAACTTCAACAGCTCGAATTCAAAGGCAAACGGGCTATTGCGGACATCGAAAAACGCACCGCTGGTGTCGTGACAGCTGACGCTCGCGTTCAAATGGAAACAATACGCCAGCAAGTTGAAGCCGAAAAAATGCGTCTGCTGCAACTCAAAGAAGAAATGCAAGGACAATTCCAGGCATTGAACGAATTGCCGTTGGGCAGCGTCGTGACTCAGTTTACAGTCGAAAATCCAGTCGAAGTTCGTATTGGCGAAAACATATTCCAGCGCCTTGAGGGCGGAGAAATTCTCGTCAAAGACGGCGTCATTCAAGAAATTCGCGTCTAGCCTAAAGCGTCGCGCGCTATATTCCAGCGCGAACAAATCATCGGGCTGCTCTCCTTCTTGATTTCTTCAGGGATTAGAGGATGCCGAATGAACATGCTGTTACCCTAATCGACCTTCTGTATCTAATGTGAACAGCGGTTGGCTGCTTCAGCCCTGGAATAATGTGCCGTTTGTCATCCTGTGAGACACTTTATTTGGAATTTTAAATATCAAGCGCTAGCCCAACAGAAACTTTTGGAGGCGCGCGTCAGTCGCTTATGTGTTGGACGAATTAGAAAGTGGGGATTTGCAGATGTTGAAGAACGTTTTGAATTTTAAATGGCTACAAGTAGTTTTTTTTGCTGGCTGCGCAACTGGCGCTGTAGCTGGCGCAATCGCAGGAATGGGAATGGGATTTGGTGCAGGACTTTTGTTGGCACAGAAACCGGGTAAAGATTTGCGTGACGATCTCGCTGACAACGCACTCGACCTCTATGACGGCGTCAAGCACAAAGCTGGCGACCTGAAAGAGAAAGTCGATACTTATGTGTCGTCGCGTCGCACACAAGACCAATTCGAAAGCAACAGCTAAACGCTGTCATTCATTTGGTTACAGAAAGTAAGAAAAGGCACGTTTTTGCAACGTGCCTTTTCGGTTAATTAACACCGGATTTGGTGTCACCAGATTACTCGTGCAAGTAATCTTTCAATTTCGATGTCACCTTCGATTGACGAAGAGCGCGAAGAGCTTTCAGCTCAATCTGTCTCGTTCTTTCGCGAGTGATACCGACCATTTTTCCAACTTGTTCCAATGTACGTTGTTTACCGTCGTTCAATCCGAATCTCAAGATCAACACATCGCGCTCGCGAGGTGTCAGAGTTGAGAGCACGCCTCTGATGTCAGACGCCATCAGACTCGCTTCTGTCGAATCTTCAGGTCTTGTTGAATTTTCGTCTTCAACCAATTCAGCAAGCGAATTGTCGTCGTCTTCACCGTAAGGTGTGTCGAGCGAAAGAGGCAAACGATTGGCTGCAAGAATTTCTTTGACTTTTGCTAGAGTCACGTTCATTCCCGCTGCCAGTTCTTCCATCGTCGGTCTGCGTCCAAGATCTTGCGATAGTTTTCGCGTCACTTTGCGCAAATTATTGATGGTTTCGACCATGTGCACAGGCACCCGAATCGTGCGCGACTTGTCAGCCAACGCGCGTGTGATGCCCTGCCTGATCCACCATGTTGCGTAAGTGGAGAACTTGTATCCTCGCTCAGCATCGAATTTTTCTGCTGCCCTGATCAGACCTACGTTTCCTTCCTGGATCAGATCCAGGAATGGAAGTCCGCGACCTTGATATTTTTTCGCGACGCTCACAACCAATCTAAGATTTGATTGCACGAGGCGTTTCTTGGCGATCATGTCGCCTTTCGCGATTCGGCGGGCTAGTTCGATTTCTTCTGATGCTGCAAGTAGTTTAATTCGACCGATCGATCGAAGGTACAACTGGATAGGATCTTCTGATACGACGCCCCGTCCTCGTGCGCGTGGTTGTTCATCCAGATCGTCGGAGTCGTCTCCGAGCGCACCTACTTCCACTTCATCAGCGAACGAAAAGACTGAGGCACCTGGTAACAGGTCGTCCAGGTTATCATCTACTGCTACTGCGTACTTTCTTGTCATATTTTATCTATCGGCGCTTGGCCGCTCTCGTAGAATCCATTTGGTACTCGGTCCTCAACTTGGCGTTGTACCAGCCATCCGACTTTGATGAAAGGCGCACTAAAAGCCGCCTATTTAAGACGTTAAAATCCCTTCTTCAAAGCCCGCCTAGAATTGAGACGCCTCTCTTATTTAAATGTTCCGTTTGACACTTGGTAATCGGGTTTACCCTAGAACTCGTGTACTTTACGGGCTCTTTACGTCGTCTTTTCAAACGCGCAAAAAAGCGTCAAAAACGAGCCCGCAAAGGCGCCAAAAAGCATCAATTTAATCAACCGTTCCTAAGCGAAGAAATGCACCGCCAATCTTGCGTTTGCACTTCTTTTATTTCAACTTGCCGTAGCTATGTAAACCGCCGAAACCGAGTGAATTGAAGCCTAAATAGGTAAGCAAAGTGAGCAGCAAACCCGCTACAGAGACCACTGAGAGCTTCTCTGCGGAAGCTTCGTGGTGGATGCGCAGATGGATGTATGCAGCGTAGCTCAACCATGTCACAAGAGCCATTGATTCTTTCGGATCCCAGGACCAGTAAGTGCCCCAGGCGTGGTTCGCCCACAATCCGCCCGTGATGATGCCGATGGTCAACAGTGGGAACCCGATGGCGATCGCTCTGTAGCTGACATCGTCATATAGTTCAGCTTGTTTGACGTTGGGCTCACCCCTGGTCATCTTCAGTGTGTAATACGCGCCGATTGTGCCGCCGAGACTGGCGCCGACAAACAGTAGTTGCAGCCACTTCGTGTCAACAGTAGTGAACGTGCCAAGCCCGATCGCTGTGAAAGCAAGAAAAATCGTGCCGATCGACAAGCCGAGCGAAACTTTGCGCTTCGCATGATAAAGCTCGAGCAAGCTCGACAACCCACTCAAGAAGAACATCGCATACGATACTATTAGTGGTGGCACGTGGATTTGTCGCCAGTAGCTCACAAGCGCGGGAACGAGCGGCGTAATAGTTTGTTGATTGGCAGGTAACCAGCTGCCGTACAGGAACATGGTGGCAGCCAGCATGGCAGCCAGCCAACCTAGCTGCCTGATGCCATATGCGCTTGCAAGCGCCAGGTAACCGCCCATTGTCGCCCAGGCAAACCACAGGAGCGACTCGTACAAATTTGCAAGAGGAAATCTTTGTGCTTCGACTCCTCTGGCGATGATTGCCAGGGTCAACGCGACGAAGCCGATAGCCATTACAATCGAGCCCACTTTCAGCATTTTATCGTGGTATTTCTTCACTCCGTTCGAGGCGACGAAGACCCAGAACGACGCAACGGACGATACGCCTGCGGTGTTAGTCAAAGCCAACTGAAAGTCAGACATTTGATTCGGTACTCCTTGATGGTAGCGGGGCTGGTTGCGCCAGAGTTAAGTTATCTGATAATCCGTTTTCGGGGTCGACTGCGGTAGCCACCACAGGCGGAGGCAACTCTTTTTGCATTGAATCTACAATATTGGTGACAAGGCGCTCGAATCCAACTTTTGCTTTCTTCGAACGTCCACCGATTGCTACTGTGGAGCCTGCTTCAGAGCCATCTTTTGAAACACTGACCCAAACATGCCTAAATGGAATGGCCGCGAGCATGACACCAAGAATGATGAAACCGAACGCGGTGTAGGTGATGGGCAGACCGGGATCGCTTTTGTATTGCAATCCAGTCACCGGAACCGGTCGCACATATTTGATCTCGACGGCGCCTAGCTTTACTGTCTTTCCTTGAGGGATTTCAGATATAAGTTTCGGTGCTTCCCACTCTGGTCGTTTCGCGAAGAGACGCATGGGTAGTGTTTGATTGCGCAAGGACATAATCAGAACAGTTTCTTCATCGAGTGGCAGGAAGGCAGCATAAAGCTTGCCCATCGGTCGTAGATCGAGTGTTCTTTCGCGTCCATTGAACGAGACGATCAATTGATCCAATCCCCAGCTCGATTGATAGACATCGACGCCTTGATATTCAAGCGGCGTGTTGACTGAAATTTGTTGCTTGTCCAGTACCTTCCCTTTCGGGTCTACGACTGACAAATCTGAATACCATTGTTTGGCTTCGCCAGATTCGTAGTCTTCGCGTCTGGTAGCATCAACGTGAACTTTCCACGTTGGTAGCTTGCCCACCCATTGTTTGGAGTGTTCTGAATCTTGAAAAGAAAGGTCGTCACCGAGTCGAACCGGCTTGAATCCAGAGAAGCCTGTCCACGACGTGATGGTTACACCCAGAAGCAATGACAGCAATCCGATATGTGTAATTGTCGGAGCCCAGCGTCCGATTTTTCCAAATTCGGCAGCTAATTGATTGCCGTGAACAACAGTTTTGAATCCACGTTGTTGTAATTTGATCTGCAGTTTTTCCAGTGTTTCAGCCGGGGATGCGCCCACTGCAAACGATGTATTGAACGGCATTTTTGCTATTTGATCGGGCCCGAAAAATTGTAAGGGTAGCTTGAGCAGACGCAATTTCGGAAAAACTTTGTCGAAACTTCCGACCACCATGTTCATGCTCAGCAAAGCAATCAAAATCAAGAAGAACGGAGTGTGGAAGATGTCCGTGACGCCCCAGTTATGGAGATTGACAGCCATCTCTTCACCGAACTGTTCGATTACTTTTTCCTGCCCTACTGTTGCTTCTTGCGGGCACCATGCACCGACTAGAATCGTTGCGGCGCAAAGCGAGAGCAATACGATAGTCAATTTTACTGATGCGAAAATTGCCAATGGACCGTTCCGAAAAACGGGGCGAAAGCCCAACGATTGTTTTGGATGCGAATCGCTGGTCGTCATCGGAAGCTTCAGGTCGTCCTTGTCAAAATGTAATCGACCAATTCTTCAAGCGAAGTTTTGTACGGGCTTGGTTGAAGGACGTTGAGACTATCTTTTGCAGAGCGTCCGTATTTTCTTGCCATTTCGACCGTCTTTTCGACGCCGCCACTTTCGCGAATAACCGTCAACGCTTTTTGCGTTCCTTCGGGTTCATTGATAGCGCGTGTTTTGATCAATTCTTCAAGTGTCTTCGAGGCGGCGTCGCCACGTTCCAAAACAAATAGCGTTGGCGCAGTGAGAATTCCGCTCTGCAAATCGCTGCCGGCTTCTTTGCCCATCTGCTCTGTGTTGCCTGTGACGTCGAGCAAATCGTCAACGACCTGGAAGAGGATACCGAGATTGCGACCATACTGTTTCAAAGATTCGATTGTTTCGTTCGGGCAGCCATTTAGAATCGCTCCACTGTGACTGGCTGCGGCAAACAACGATGCAGTTTTGCAGAATGATTTGTGAATATACGCTTCCCAGTCAACAGAAGTGAGATATTGAGCGCGCATCTGTCTGATTTCACCGGCGCACAAATCACCAAGCACCTGTCCGTAAATTCCGACGATGACCGGATTCATGATGCGTGCAAGACAAATTGATGCTTGTGCGAAAAGAAGATCGCCAAGCAGAACAGCGACTTTGTCATTCCATCGACGATTTACAGTTTGCTTTCCACGTCTTAGCGAGGCGCTGTCGATCACATCGTCGTGCACCAAACTCGCTGTGTGGATCAATTCTGTCAATACTGCCAGGATGAGGTGTAGCCTGCTGAATTCTTGGTCGGGTCTCGACGTTGCGCGAGATGCCAGCAAAGCAATCGCTGGTCTCAAGCGTTTGCCGCCGGCTTGAAAAATTTGTGCCAGCAGTTCACCAACAAAAGCGGAATCGTCGATCATGTTCGTATTGAGCATGATCTCAACTTGAGCAAGATCCTGCGTGACCGGCTCCAACAAATTGGTCAGGTCCGCAGTGGAAATTGGTGTCGTGGTGAATCCGGAGGCTGTAGTCATGCTTTCGCAGTTGTCATCTGGTTTTGTAAGCTTTCCATATTCTTCGTTCAATATCAATTGCATTGCGCCGTTTCGGGCAAAGCGAAGAATATTATTAGGAACGTGGCTAGCGTTTTTCTGAACTGAAGCCGATTTTCGGACATATTGTCTTCTTTTCGATGACAGATTATGTCAGAGCCTTCGACCAATTTTTAAGCGCCTCAGAAGAAACACGCAAATCTTTGCACACAGGTTTTACCTGGGAAGCGCAATCTTTGGGCTGCGGCATAATATACTCATGCGAGAAACCGAGAAGTTGGGGGCTTTGTGTTACAAGAGCTGAAAAACAGGGTCATGTCAGGCGAAATCAGATTCGGAGAGGCCCTCAGCCGAGCGCTTCCGAGCGTGCACGGCAAGGTTGCCGACGAACGGATTTTGTGGATGGTCAATGAGATGAATGGCTATCCCAATGCACTGGACTGGTATCAGCGCCCTACTGACGACTTCCCGCCTTATCGAGTGGTAAGCGGGCAGCTGAAGTCGGTCGACCCACAAGGCAACCTCGGTGAGGTGAACCACCCTCTAGCCGCCAAGGGACGATACTTTCTGGCTGCGCCGATTTCCTGGCTCGAAGATGCGTTCCAGATGGAGGGCAACACTGCTCTAGTCGAAATGCAAGAACTGAGCGCTCACTTCGCCAAGGCAACGGGAGGCGGTGGCGTCGTCTGCAGTTGCAGCAAAGATGAAGTAAATCGCATCTTGGCGAGCTTCAAGCAAAATTTTGCCGCTCTAATCAACGAAGTAACGTCGAAGAGCTAGTCGCTCTAATTTGGAAGCTGTTAAATCACTCGCCGTGATAGCCGAGAACGACTAGAACGCAGGCGCCGCCGTGTATGACTTTCAATCCTGCTTGCTCTGCTTTTGCGATCGCTTCGTAATTTTCGGCACCAGGTTGCATCCATAAGTTCTTGACGCCTGCTTCGATGGCGTCATCCACAACTCTTTTGGTCACCGCTGGTGGTGTAATGATGGAAACCGATTCGACCTTTTCAGGCAGTGACTGCAAATCTGAATAGCAGGTTTCGCCCAGCACAGTTTGAGCATTGGGATTAACTGGAAATGCTTTGCGTTTGTTTTGTTTGTAACAGACGAGAACTTTGTGTCCGTACTTATGTTTGTCGTCGCTTGCTCCGACAACCGCGACTGTTGGTGCGGCGAGAAAAGCGTCAATTTTCGAGTCCAGTGATTCCATGAATTGCTCCAGCTGAGGATGAGGAGAGCCTTAGCAGCAACTTGCCCGCCATAAATTGTGAGTCTAGCTAATTTCGATCATTAGAAAAGGAAGCGGCAAAGCCCCTGATCTGGGATACTTGTTAGCTTGTTAACTGCTGCTGTCAGTATACGACGCGTTCTCTTGAATTATCAGTGAGGAAATATGACTTCGACACTTTCACAACCGAAGACCTTTGATTTGGCGCAGGTGCAAACGGCTCTGACAGCAGAGGGTGTGGACGGTTGGTTGTTCTATCACTTTCACGACAACGACCCGATTGCCTTGCGAATTTTGGGGTTGAGCGGCAGTCACTTCGTCTCACGACGTTGGTTCTATTACGTTCCTGCAAAAGGAACTCCAACAAAGCTGGTACATCGCATTGAGATGGACAGTTTGGATGCAGTTCCTGGTGACAAAGTTGTTTACCTTGGATGGAAAGAACTAGAAGCGAAATTGAAGGAAATTCTTTCAGGCAAAAAGAAAGTCGCAATGCAATATTCTCCAGGCAACGCAATTCCGTATGTTTCGCGCGTTGATGCTGGCACTATTGAACTCGTTAAATCGGCTGGATGCGACGTTGTCACGTCTGCGAATTTGGTGTCGTATTTCGAAGCAAGACTGACTTCAAGCCAGTTGGAGACGCACATTGAAGCTGTTGAATCGTTGCGAAAAATTGTGTTCGAAGCTTTTGGATTGATCAAAACAGCGATCAAAGCATCCAAAAGAATCACTGAATACGAAGTGCAGCAGTTCATAGTCGAATCATATGAGCGCTATGGGTTAACTTCCAATTCACCGCCGATAGTGGCAGTAAATGGTCACGCAGGGCTTCCGCATTATCAACCCACCGAAACAGATCACGAAGAAATCCGTGAAAATGACTTCGTTTTGTTAGACATCTGGGCAAAGAAGAAATCACCAGAAGATGCTGTGTACGGCGATATTACGTGGACTGGATATGTGGGCACAGAAGTTCCACAAAAATTTGTAGACGTGTTCGAAATCGTAAGGGACGCGAGAGACGCTGCACTAAACTATGTTCGTGCGGCCGCAAAAGAAGGACGCGAAATCAAAGGCTGGCAAGTCGACGACGCAGCCCGCGAGCACATAACAAGCAAAGGCTACGGCAAGGATTTCGTGCACAGAACCGGACATTCAATCTGCACCGAGGTTCACGCAAATGGCGCCAACATCGACAATTTGGAAACCCGCGACGAAAGAAAAATAATCGCTAAAACAGCTTTTTCCATCGAGCCCGGAATTTACTTGAGCGACTTCGGTGTAAGAAGCGAGATCGACGTATACGTAGACAACGCTCAAGTAGTCGTTGCAGGTCAACCTATCCAAACCGAAATCGTAAAAATTCTATCCTAAGAAAAAACGCTGCGCAGAGTCGGTTTCCAAACCGGCATCAAGCTTTTGCCGTTCAGCTGTGCGAACGCTCACGTTATATTCGCTCCTTTTACGATACTCACTTACCTTCAACAAAAGACAGGATTTGCGAGAATACTTCGGTCTTCTCGTTTCCCGCTGCTTGACTGATTTCGCCATGGTTGAGTGGAACGACTTTTGTGGTGACACCGCCCCCAACACCGTGCACTGCTTTTTCAAATTCTTTATGTGCTGCGAGACTATCTCTTCGATTACCGCTGCAAATCATGAGAAATGATGGGTAGGTTTTCCCCTTTTGTAACTGAAGAAGTGGTGATGCTTCCGCCAGCACTTTCGGGTCAGTGCCGAAAGCCGTCTTGATCATGTCAGCCACCATCTTGCTCGCTGGACCAGGCAGTGAGGCTCGCTCAGTCAGATCCAGGCTTGCGGTGTCCAAACTAATGCAGCCTTTCACATCGCTCAGTTTTAGCCCTTTTTCTTTGAGAAATTTTTCGTTTGTGGCGAGAAGATCCACGAGGTGAGCGCCTGCGGAATGTCCCATTACGTAGATTTTGTTTGGGTCTGCGCCGTAATCGCTGGCGTGGGCTTTAACCCAGGCGAATGCGCTGGCGATATCCTCAATCTCTTTCGGATGCATCACCTGCGGTGCCAATCGGTAGTTTGTTGAAATAAATAGAATGCCGTGATTGGAATAGGCAGCTCCTTTCAGTCCATGCTGCTTCTTATCTCCACGCTTCCACCCTCCACCATGTGCGAACAGAATGACTGGACCAGTCGCGGTGCCCTTGGCCGGAGCGTACACGTCGAGTTTTTGCAGTGGGTCGGAGCCGTAGGCGACATCACGCGCAGTGGCATTAGAATTGCCGATTTTTCTTGCTTCTGCCGAGGCGTCAGGGTCGAGGAGACTTTCATCTCCACTAGATTGACCTTGCCTCATGCCGACACCCGAGCGTTCCGGTCCCAAGTCGTTTATTCGCTGATTGCCAAAGCGACCACCGGCACCCATCAATCCAGCACCGTTTCCCGCTGCACCTTGCGCCTGTCGACGCGCCTTCAAAAATTGAATGACTCTTTCGCGGCGAGACTGATCGGGCTGTTGGTCTTGTGCTGAGGCTGAAACTTCCGCCACAAGCATGATCACGAACAAAATGAGCATGGAACGAGTAATGTTATTCAAAATGTGAGCCTCCGACGTACCTGCTATCACTACCCGAGTCCAGGAAAAAGGTTTCGCAGTTGTGCGAGCTATTTGTGATCTCGGATCTCGGTTCTTCGTTTCCTCGTTCATTCATTTGATTGTTTTAATTTTTCTCAAAATCTTCCCCAGCTTATGTTTTGGGGCTATTTCAACGTGATTGCAAAATAGCAACCGCCCACAGCCGCCGCAAATGCCAGCAAAACCAGTGTGAAGATGCCGCGAAATTTCTTTGGGTCGATTTTGTTTGTTTTAGCTTCTGGCTCAGGCGTGCTCATATGGCGCATTCTAACTGTTTGGGTAGTGAGATTTCGTGAACCGGCTTATTTCGGCGCTCAACATTTAAAATACCCTAACAACCGCTTCCTCTTAGTAAGCTAACATTTTGGGAACTGTCGGGAATTTAAGCGAATTATCAAGTGACCTCAGCAGCTCCTGTATTAGAGCCTCAATCAGCCGAAATAGCGCTCGAACAAAAGCCACAGGTAAAGAAAGCCTTCTACCTGCCAGAGCTGGATGGGCTGCGCACTGTCGGCTTCTTCTACATGTTCATGGCGCATTCTTCGATCATTCCACAGCCCGGCTCACACTTTTTTCTGGTCGACTGGTACAACGTCGTCGTAAAGTGGGGCGTAATCGGTCTTGATATGTTTTTTGTGCTCAGTGGATATCTGATCACCACCTTGCTTTTGAAAGAGCGTTTGAAGAATGGAAATATTTCTCTGCCGCTCTACTTCAAACGCCGCATGTTGCGCATCTGGCCGCTCTTCTACCTTGTAATTTTTGTCGGTGCGTTTGTCATTCCATTCGTCAGCACCAGGCACTTGAACATGCAGATGTACACGAAATTCCTCTGGGATATTTTCGTGCCAATGTTCTTTTTCCTCGGTAATTACGCGTTGATTTTCAAAGCGTGGACATTGCAGGCACTGACAGCAGGACTAAATTTCCCACTGGCAAACTTGTTTAGACCACTGTGGTCGGTTTGCTCTGAAGAACAGTTCTATGTGACCTGGCCATTCATCGTGCGGAAGCTCAAATCATGGCAAGGATTGTCGCTTACCATCGTCGGATTGACGATCATGTCGATGGGCTTTCGCTATTACTTCCAGCAATATTCTTTGACACACACGAAAGGAATTTGGACGCCGTCTGATTTCTACCACTACAACACTCTGTGCGGTTTGGATACGCTTATGGCTGGAGCTTTGATTGCGACCGTGCAACTGCAGTTGCCAGACGTATGGAAGAAAATTTGCAAGCAAGGGGCACCAATTGCGGTGACTGCTTTCGTCATCCTTGGAAGCATGATCGCATTCCTTCCTGAACCCACAAATAGCGTCTTTATCGTTCCGATGTATCTCGGCATCGCCCTGCTCTGCGGGATGGTGCTCATAGGCACTATGTCGTGGGCGCCGCTGCAATCATTTCTATCCCTGTTTGCAGGCATCGGAAAAACTACATATGGAATGTATTTGGTACATCATCCAATTATCGCAATGACCGAAAACTACCTGCGCAATAAGTTGCACATGCCGTATGACGAAACCTTTTATGCGATCCGCTTTGGTATATCCATGACCCTGACAGTATTGATGGGCCAGTTACTCTATCGAACCATCGAAAAGCGCCTGGAAGCGCTGCGGAAGAAGTACGCGCGAATCTAACAGTAATGCTATGGCTCACAGGCGCCTGCTCTCGAGCGTTTAATTCGTTCCGCTGGCGCCTGTGGCGTTATTCGACTTTTGCAGTTACCCGAAAAATCAACCGTTATCGGTTGATTTTTTTCTGAACCTGTCAGGCTTCACCTTGGAATTCTGGAGAAGCTCAGCCTGTTGACATTCCGGGTTGCAATGAGATAACCTTGACAGTATTACAGTAATCAAGCATAATACTGTCATGATAGTCGAAGACTCCTACACGTTAAGCATCGAGGAACTCTCAGAGGAGGTTGTCCGTGTACTTAAAGCTAATAACCTCTTCGCGAGTCATCACGATAATCGAGTGTCCGCAGCACCTGATATGCGTACCATACGGTACTACTCAAGTCTGGGACTGCTCGACCGTCCTTCCATCGAGGGTCGTGTTGCTAGATACAACAGAAAGCATTTGCTGCAATTGCTCGCTGTTAAGACGTTGCAGGGAGTATCGCTTCCGTTGTCCGAGATCCAGGAACAACTTTATGGTTTAAGTGAAGCAGAACTTGAAGCCGTAATTGCCTTCTACATTCCTGAACTAAGTCAGAGAAGCACCGACTCCTACAAGGAATCAATTCGTACCTTAACTTGGCGCGAGATCATCATCGAACCGGGTCTGAAAATCATGGCAGACGACTCGTGGCTTGGAGAGACAGACCAAGCAGTGCTCGAACAAAAGATACGCGCCGCCCTCGACGTCCTAAAAGCTAGTGCCCCTGATGTGGCAAATGGAGATTGAAAAATGACCACTGCGATTCTAATTCTTGAAACGCCTGATGTTGGACCTTCCAATAGAGTTCTCGGCTGCATTGAAGTGACACAAGGAAACAAGAGAAGGAGTCTGCCGCTTACGTCGGTGCAAATAGCTGCTCGAGTTGCGGATCGGCTCGCCCATGTAACTATCAAAGAAACCTTCAAGAATCCATATAGCGATCATCTTGAAGCAGTTTATATTTTTCCTCTGGCTGGTGGCAGCGCTGTTTCCTCGTTCAAGATGATGGTAGGTGAGAGAACGATCGTCGGGCGAGTTGATGAGCGTCAAGCTGCACGTGATCAATATGTCGATGCACTTCAGAGCGGGAAGCGAGCCGCTCTGATGGAGCAAGAGCGCGACGATGTGTTCACTGTGCAGGTAGGCAATCTGCCACCAGGTGAAGAAGTCACTGTCGAAATTACTTATTCTGAGAAACTTGGATATTTCGACAACGGCACTACCGAATTGCGATTACCTCTAGTGGTGGCACCTCGATACATTCCCGGTCACGCACTCTCGCGTATCAATCTTGGCGATGGTGTAGAGCTAGATACAGACATCGTTCCCGATGCTTCGCGAATTTCGCCGCCTCGACTCGCTCTTGGTGTAGATCCAAAGACAGCGCTAAGTCTAACCGTTGAACTGGCTGGTGATCAAGTAATCGAAGACCTCAGTTGTTCGCAACATGCAACCAAACTCGGTACCAGCAAAGACGGTTTCAAGGTTACGTTGGCTCGTGAAGACGAATTGCTAGACCGTGATTTCGTGCTGCGCTGGCGAGTGGCAACAGATACTTTGCAATCGAATTTCCTTGTTTATAGAAACCCTGAAAACAAATCTGAATGTTATGGAATGATATCGCTTCTTCCACCGAAGTCAGATGGTGTTGGTACCATTGCGCGTGATGTCATATTCGTCGTAGACCGCTCCGGTTCGATGAATGGCACCAAGATGGCGTCTGCCGCCCGCGCTTGCGCTATGTTAATCAATACCTTGGGACCACAAGATCGCTTTGCTGTGCAGGCGTTTGACAATGTGGCCGAGTGGATGAATCAGTTTGGAAACAGATTCGTTCACAGCGATGAGGGCGGCAAGCAGCAGGGAGAGCGATACCTCCGTGGCATCACCGCTCGTGGTGGCACTGAGATGCACAACTCGCTGCAAGAGGCGATTGTCACAATGAAGTCGCGTGGCGAACCGCAAAAACGCCTGCCCATCATAGTTGTGCTCACTGATGGCGAAGTGGGTAATGAATCACCCATCCTCAAGCACGTGCAGTCAGAGCTCGGCGACATCCGCGTCTTCGCCATCGGAATCGACACTGCCGTTAACGACGGATTCCTCAACAGGCTGGCAGCGCTCGGTGGTGGCACCGCGAGTTTCGTGCAGCCCGGGGCACAACTCGAAGATGCTTTGAGCGGAATTGGGCGTGAAATTGGCACTCCAATCGTCACTAATTTGACGCTGGAAGACATCAACTGCGGTTTGGATGCAAGTTCAATCGCACCGTGCAGAATTCCAGATCTTTTCGAAGGACGAGCCAGCAATGCCTTCTTCAAGTTCTCCGCTTCCAAATTGAAAGAGTTGGCAAATGCTAAATTGAAGGTGAAAGGACGCCTGACAGACGGCGGAAAGTTCGTCCAGGAAGTGCGCGCCAAAGTGATCGACAACCCTGCGCTTGCTCAACTCTGGGCAAAGAGTTATGTCGTCGATTTGGAAGACCAGTACAGAATTTCCAACACGCATGCGCAAAGCGCACTGCACGCGCAGATAGTCAACGTTGCCATGGCGCATTCGTTGCTGACCAAATTCACGGCGTTTGTCGTTGTTGACGAAGCTGAAATCGTCAATTCCAGCGGCGCAATGCGCACTGTTGTGCAGCCAGTGCAGATGCCTGCTCAATGGACGAACGAACAGAGTACCGCCACGGGGGCAAACCTGCCCCTGCGACAGACCAGCAGACTGATGGGTCAGCTTGTGCGCCAGCGCATACACGTGCCGCAGGAACAGCAAGATACAGGATCTTGGGGCAGCGCAACCGGTGCAAGCTGGGGTGAAGGTAGCGGTGGATCACCTCCTGGCGGTGGTGGTTGGGGTGGCGGAAGCTATGGCAGTGCACCGAGTCCACAAGCTCCAGCGCCAAGAGCTAAGCAAGAGAAGTCTCAGGACGGTTGGGCTCAACCGGCGGCGTTCGACAGTTCATCAGCTCCCGAGCCGATGGCTGCACCTACACCGATGGGAGCGCCACCACCGATGCAGGCACCTGACGCGCAGAATGCGCCATGTGCACCAGCTTCTCCAGCTGCAGGACAATCGCTTTCTCAATGGGCGAAAGAGTGTGCCGATAAGGTGCAAGCGCTGCCCGAGATGTTGAAGAAGAAAGCTAAGGACCAGAGTTCGACGAACAAGACATTGCTTAACTCGTTCAAAGAGCTGGTGACGGAGCTGAATGAGGTGTTTGGCGAGATCAAGAATGGCAAAGATGGAAAACAGTTGGATGTCAAAAAATTGGCGGATTTAAGATTACGACTGCTCAATGAGCTATCGCACTCAGACATAGCTGACCGTCTGCCGCTGCTTCAGCGATATCTGCGAGCCGATCTCGTTAACTTGATTCATTCGATTGAGGCAACGAAAGTGGCTTCCAGCTCCCTTAGGAAAATGGTGAGCGAGCAAGAATCAGTGTTCAAGAAGGTTGTTGAAGAATCGAGTGCAATCGAGGCAAGCAGCAGACCATTCTGGCAGGCAAACGTTTAACCGGCGACATGTGGCTGGCTGGCGAGGGACGAAGGGGCGCGACGCAAGTCGCGCTCCTTCATGTTCTTCGTCGTATCCTTCATCATGTTCAAAACCCCTTCTGCTTCACTGCCCTTCATGTTCAACTGGGTGATACCATTGTCAAACCGAGTCGACGAAAAAGGCGGACAAATGAACGAGTCTGAAATCAGGCGCCAACTCTGCGACATACTGGGAGTAAGCGCTCAGGCATGCGAAGAAGAAATTAAAAAGGCATACACCACTGAAGCCAAGAAATGGCACCCCGACAGAGTTCAACATAATCCTGAACTGGCTGCCATGGCTGAGAAGAAGCTGAAGGAAATAAATCAAGCCTACGAATGTTTGACCGACCGTGTTCAGTTCGATAAATATGCCGCGAAGCTCGCTCAAAAGCAAAGCGATGCTACCGCCCACGCCAAGAATCAGGCAGCAAGCCAATCCGCCACGTCCTCAACAGGCACCAGTCAATCTAGCGGACATTCTCAATCCAGCGGCTCTGCTCAATCAACGGCAGCGCAAGCACCAGCAGACAAAGCTGGAATCGTGAAGATTTTTCTGGCGACTGGATTATTCGTCATCATAGTCGTGCTCGTGGCCAATCTGAGCGCTCCCCGACACGAAGCTCCCTCAAATCCCGGCATCACCTTGAGCCCGTCAGACTCGCCTGGCGCACCGTTTTCGGGAGCGAGAACTTTCACGCCTCAGCCTCCTGCAGTAGCGCCAGACAGCGCTGTCGGGGCGCCTCCCGGCTCTAATTGAAAGCACCATATGTAGTATCAGATTGATTGGAGCGGCAGGGCTGCCGCGGGCTGGTTGAACCACCAACTCCAGACCTTGAATGTTAAGCCCTGCTAAATGTTTCGGGTTTAACCGAAGACGGAACTTCGCCGCCTGGCGACACGTCTTACGGTCTACTAAGTTGACTTTAAGCTTGATCTTCCTAATAAAATCAATGCTTTTGTCTAGTTATCAACAGGCATCTGTATAATAGAATTACTCGTGCCCTTTTTACAAGGGATTTCGTCTGGTTCATCGTCCACACCGAGACGTCCTTTCGAGCGGGAGATATAAATTTGAATTCTTCGGAACAGCCAACGAGCCACTTTACGACAAAAAGTTACCCGCGCCCCCGATGGAATGTCCTCGATATGATTTCGTTTATTCGAGGCAACGCAGTTCCCACCTATCTTTGGGCCGACATCGACATGACCTGGGCGGAAGAGTTCCGCCAGAAGTTGAAAGCCGCAGGCGTTAAAACAACTGTCACAGCCATTTTGCTGAAGGCAATCGGCATCGCACAGCGTACTCATCCAGATACCCGGACGGCCATATACCCATGGGGAAAGATGGTCACTCTCAACGACATCGTCGCAGGCTTCACAGTCGAGCGCTTCGTCGGCACCCAGCCAGCAGTATTTTTCGGTGCCATTAAAGCACCTGACACCAAATCGGTTGAAGAAATTGCGTCCGAACTTCAAGCATACGGTTCGGCCGATTTCAAAGAAGTTGGACCGCTCGATGTCCAAGACCGCTTCAATAACATGCCATGGTTGTTCCGCCGCTTCATTTTGTGGATGGGAATGACTTTCCCATCGTTCCGTCTGAAGCATCAGGGCGCAACTTTCGGTCTGAGTTCTCTCGGAAAATTCGGAATTACATCTGTAGTTCCGCCTTGTGCAACCACATCGACTTTCGGCATCGGAACAGTAGAAGATAGAGCAGTAGTGAGAAACGGAAAGATTGAAATACGTCCGATGATGACTATCAGTTTGAACTTCGACCATAGAGCAATCGACGGCGCACCAGCAGCGAGATTCTTGCAAGACATCATCAAGCTGATGGAGGGTGGTCTCGAGAATTACGTTCAAGGCAACGAGAACTCGAGCTCTACGTCTTCGATGACGTCGTCTTTCACGTAAATCTTATCGTCTCGAAAATCTGACCGTTACCATTGCGAATGGGTGGGTGGCCTGCACCATATGTGCCACCATATTTCGGGGCACAGCGCGACTTGAGCGCATCTTACTTCTTCACCGAAATTGCACTTTCGAAATTAAGTCCAAATCCATTGCATACGAGATGGTAGTGTCAGACCTAGTTTTACGAGCGTTTCGTCTAACGTGCCGCCGCTCTTTTGTGTGTTCGACAGAGCCTGCACCGCCTGCTCATTAGAAACATAACCTTCACGCAAAAGTGAAAAGCAGCGCAACGCGACATACAGTGTGGCTTCGTTCACCATTCCCGCTGCCAATACTTTCTTTCCTACTTTGATCGAACTTTCTTCTTCGCTCGAAACCACGCCGGCGATTTGTTCTCCGGTTGCTATTTCCGACTGCGCCAGCAATTCTTGCATCGTCAAAATCGGTGGCGTAACTTGAGGCGGTGGTTGCAACTCCGCCACTGCCTGATAAACCGAGACCTCTTTCACTCGCACTTGCTTCAGCGCTTCTGCAGCCTGATAGGCACGTAGCGTGTCATTCGAGACCATATCTTGCAGATATACTGCAGCTTCCAAGACCGGATTGGTTACGTGTCCTTGTTCGAGCAAAATCTGTCCGAATTGTTTTTCTTTGACGATTTCGATTTCAAGACATTCGAGCATGTCGCTCTCGCCCATGAATCCCGCCATCAAACAGAGCTCGCCTATTTTGACGGCTTGACCAGGTGTTTCACGGTAAAGTCCCAGCTCGAAGAGCGCTTGTTCGATGCTGATGCGGCGGCGACCAACTGCTTGCAGTCCTTGAATAGCATCTTCCTTTGAAATTTTTCCGTCCCGAATCAAAAGTTGTGCGGCGAGGGCCGATGACATCATCCAGGTCGACAAATCGCGATTGAGTACGAGAATCCGTCCCATCTGCATGCCGCTGTCGTGGGCTCGCGTCAGCGCCCGACCAAGTTGCTCCTGATTGATCATCGATGCTGCCAGCATCAGATTCGTCAAGTCGTTTCCAACAGCCGAGACGACCATCGTCTTTTTGTGGACGGAGCTCAAAACGGTGACAGCTTCATCCAAATCGAGATGATTTTGCTTAGCGAAACGCAACGCCTTGACTGCCATGTCGAGGGAAATTTTTCCCTCTTTGATCATTTCTTGCGCTTCCATGACCGATTTGAGCGATAACTCTGAAGCGTGCCCGAGCATAATCAGAGCGCGTTCCAGTGGAACGTTCAAATTCTTCGCGCTTTTGACCGCTTCATCGATCTTCGGCTGCGCAACTGTATTTGTGCCAGTAAGCAAAATTACTAGGGTTTCTGAAAACTTCTTTTCAACCATAGCTCTTGTCGGTTAGTGCCAGTAGTGCCAGGCCCATTATGCCCTATTTTTAACGTAACTACAGCTTGAGCTTCTGGGCTTTTTTTGCCGTTCACCTCAAACAGATTCGGTACCTGGCACTTGGGTCAGGAAACGAAACTGTTTCTAGTGTCCCACAAATATTTGCACCGTGAATATGGGGAAGCAGAGAATTCGTTATTGGTTGAACGAAAGATGCTTAGCAAACAATCTGGGTACGCTACTCGGCGTAGACGCGTGCGTGAAATTCTTCGGCAAGGTCGTCGTCGAGCTTGTCTGCGACGTAGGAGACATTCCAAATCAAGTCGTTGAGCTCCTCTTGATCTAGTCCCAGGATGGGACGCTGGCCACTGACGATAATCACGCCATCGAACGCAGCAACGCAGCAGTAACTCAAATCTCGATTGATTTCCAGCAGGCGCAAGAAAAATGCTTCCCGATTTTGCTCAGGGAAGTGCAAGATGGGGCTGTTGACGCGAAGTACAGGACCGCCCTGGACTTCCTGCACAAAAATGTAGACTTTAGCACTACCTTCGGTGATCCACCAACCGTAGCCATCTGTCGCTTCAACGGTGTGCCCCTCGAGATCGAGTCCCCGGCGTCGATAGTACTCATGGACCATACCGACGACTTGATCAATAGATACTTTGCTCGCTTTTTTCGTTCCAAAGAGTCCCATTTAATCTCGCCCTCGCACTACAATATGAAGCTCATTCAGGGTCACAAATGCGGAGCAGATACTGCTTTTGCATCGAAGTTAGATTCTACACCTTCCTCAACATGAGGTCTTCATGACTACTAAGCCAAACCCAATGCCGGATATGTATCGCACGGTCACTCCAACTCTGACCGTTAAGGACGCATCTGCTGCAATCGATTTTTACAAGCGCGCGTTTGGCGCTCAAGAAATTCGTCGCATGTCGTCGCCAGATGGAAGCAAAATCATGCACGCAGAGATCAAAATCGGCGACTCGATGATTATGTTGAATGACGAATTTCCCGAAATGGGCGTCGTGTCGCCGGAAACTTTGAAAGGTGTTGCATCTAGTATTTACTTGTACATGACTGACACTGACGCTTCCTACAAAAAGGCCGTCGACGCCGGCGCGCATCCTATTATGCCGCCGTCGGATATGTTCTGGGGCGATCGTTTCTGCAAAATCAGAGATCCGTTTGGTCAAGAATGGAGCATCGCCACGCGCGTTGAAGAATTGAGCGAGAAGGAAGTAATGGAACGTCAAAAGGCATTCTTTGCACAATCTGCTGGTGCGAGAGGCTAACATGAATCAAGAAGGCTATTACCGTTATGCCACCATTAATGGTGACACAATCGTCTTTGTTTGCGAAGACGACCTCTGGTCTGTCACTACTGCTGGTGGCACAGCTCATCGACTGACGAGTGGGCGTGGCGAATTTTGGACCCCAAAACTTTCGCCAGACGGTCAATATGTAGCCTTTGTCGGGCGCGAGGAAGGGCATCCGGAAGTTTACATAGTGCCAGTGGAAGGTGGACTTCCGAAGCGCCTGACCTTCATCGGTGGTGAATCATGTGTTGTGTGCGCATGGTCTCCAGACGGCAAGGATATCATATTTGCGTCAGATGCAAAGAATCCGTTCCAGCGTCACAGCGAAGCGTTCGCTGTATCGCGAGAGGGCGGCGAGGTGCGCCCTTTGCAGTTAGGATTGGTGAGCTCGATCTCGCTTTTGAGCAACAAAGCAACGGTAATAGGCCGCAATGCTGATGACCCGGCAAGATGGAAGCGCTATCGTGGTGGCACAGCCGGTGAAATTTGGATCGATGCAGACGGAAAAGGCAAATTCAAAAGGTTGCTAAATCTTGCTGGCAATATGGTTCTGCCGATGTGGTTGAACAAGCGCGTTTTCTTTTTGTCAGACCATGAAGGCATCGGCAACATTTACTCATGCAAACCTGACGGAAGTGATCTGACTCGACACACCAAACATAGCGACTACTTCGTTCGTTTTCCTATGACCGACGGAAAACGCATAACCTATACGTGCGGTGGAGAATTGTATGTTCTCGATCCGTCCACCGATAAGAGTCAGAAAATTAGAATCTCGGTGCCAACTGCCACCAATCAATCGGTGCGCAAGTTTGTTTCGGCGAAAGATTATTTAGAGCACTTTGCCCCGCATCCCGAAGGACATTCTGTTGCTGTAATCGCTCGTGGACAGCCGATGACGATGGCTAATTGGGAAGGTGCCGTCATTCAGCACGGGCGTGGAAGTCGAAGCAGGTATCGCAGTTGTGAGTGGCTCCCCGATGGAACGCGCTTCGTCGTCATTTCTGACAGCGCTGGTTATGAGCAGTTGGAGTTGCATCACGCCGATCAATCAAACGAGCCGATCGTCGCCTGCAAAGGCGATATTGGACGCTCTGTAGACATGAGAGTGTCACCTGTAGATGACCTGGTGGCAATCGCGAATCATCGTCAGGAATTGTTGATCGTCGATTTGAAAACCAAATCTGTGAAAGTGATAGACAAGAGTCCTGTCGATCGAATCAGTGGCATCAACTGGTCAGCCGATGGACGCTGGATCGCTTACTGCTGGTCAGGTCAGCCCGGCACTTGTATTATTCGTATCGCCGCAGTAAAAACGGCAAAGGTTCATGATGTTACTTCTGTCTTGAAACAAGACTTTGAACCCTGTTTCGACCCGGAAGGTCGCTATTTATATTTCTTGGCCGCGCGCGACTACTTTCCAGTCTATGACTCGCTTCAATTCGATTTGAGTTTTCCGAATTCTGTGCGACCGTTTCTGGTGACTTTGCGAAAAGACGTGCGCTCTCCATTTGAATTCAAGTCTCCGGCTGAAGAAGCCCTGGAGAAGAGAAAAAATGATCAGGAGAAGGAAGCAGATAATGCCCGAAAATTTGACATAGACTTTGATGACATCGAGAAGCGCATCGTCGCATTTCCTGTCGGCGAAGGTCGCTATGGACAGATCGTTGCGACCGCAAATCGAGTTTACTTTACCGCTTTTCCAGTCAAGGGAATTCGCCCGAACCACAATTGGTTGGAAGAAGAGCCTGAGCCAGGCGTGCTGAACGCTTACGACTACAAAGAGCGACGCGCCGCCCGCATTTGCAATTGGGTCAATCACATTCGTATCTCGAACGATCACAAGGCTCTGTATTACGTTTCTCGCAAAAAAGTTCGAGCTATCGATACTGAAGAAGGATTCCCAGCCGAAAAGGCTGAGCCCTGGAACCCAGGTGATGCGCCCGGTCGGACGACCCGCAATTTAGATTTGCATCGCGCTCAAGTTTTGGTGCAGCCTCAGGAAGAGTGGAAACAGATGTATGCGGAAGCATGGCGTCTGCAAAGCGAGCACTTCTGGGATTCATCGATGTCTGACATTGATTGGAATCTCGTGCACGATCGCTATGCAGCGCTCTTGCCTAAGATCCGTACCCGCAGCGAATTGTCAGACGTGATTTGGGAGATGCAAGGTGAGCTTGGCACTTCTCACGCGTATGAGATCGGCGGTGACTACAGAGCACAGCCGCACTATCACAAAGGATTTCTCGGTGCGGACTTCGCTATTGATACTAAATCTGGTGGATATATAATCAAGCGGATTTTACGTGGTGATTCCTGGGCGGAAGACTGCGACTCGCCGTTAGCCGCTCCGGGGCTCGATATCAGAGTCGATGATGTGATTGTCGCGGTCGGTGGACGTGGCGTCGGCAAAGATTGCACGCTAGACGAATTACTCGTCAATGCTTCTGGCAAAACAATCAATCTCACCATCATGCGCAAGAAAGCGAAGCTCAATGTGGCTGTTCATGCGCTTCGCTCAGAACGTATGTTGCGCTACAGAGAGTGGGTTGAAACGAATCGTCAGATCGTGCACGAAAAGTCGGGCGGACGTCTCGGTTATTTGCACATTCCTGACATGGGTCCGGCTGGATTTGCCGAGTTTCATCGCGGTTACCTCTCGGAAGTCAATCGTGATGGGCTAATCGTCGATGTTCGATACAACCGGGGCGGTCACGTCTCGGCGCTTCTGTTAGAGAAATTGGCCCGTAAGCGAGTTGGATACGACGTTTCTCGCTGGGGACCTCCGCAGCCTTATCCGACGGAGTCGGTTGCGGGACCGATGGTGGCTATCACAAATCAGTTTGCTGGTTCAGACGGCGACATCTTCAGCCACTGTTTCAAGTTGTATAAGCTTGGACCTCTTGTGGGTAAGCGCACCTGGGGTGGTGTCATTGGAATTTGGCCTCGTCATCGCCTGGTTGATGGTACCGTCACAACTCAGCCCGAGTTCTCATTCTGGTTCACTGATGTTGGATTCAAGGTTGAAAACTACGGTACCGATCCCGACTATGAAGTCGATATCGCTCCACAGGACTACAAAGCGGGCTACGACCCACAGATGGAAAAAGCTTTGAGTCTGGCGCTGGATTCGTTGAAGGAGCGACCAGTTAAACTGCCAGACTTCAGCGAAAAACCAAAGCTTCCGCTGCCTTCGAAGCGGTGAACTAGCAATCCAGCATACGCAAGGAAACAGATGTAGGACAGGTGCAAGAGCAACTGATGCAAGAGAAACAAACGGGCGCTCCAGATAGTACCGCCGTTCGAGTTGCGCTCTGGCGGGCGCTGCACAAGGAAATCGATGCGCCTCCTCACGTTCTGGTCGATGACCTCGGTCTACAAATGGTGGCTCCTGACGATGATTGGCGGCAGCGTCCCGATATGGACCCGGAGTTTACCAAGACTTTCAGAGCCGCGATTGTGGCGCGGGCGCGCTTTATCGAGGATCTGGTGATTGAGCAAATCGACGCTGGTGTCGGACAATACGTCATTCTGGGCGCTGGTTTAGACACATTTGCCCAACGTCATGCGGACCTCGGTTCTCGCTTATCCATTTACGAAATCGACCAGCCCAGCCATCAATCTTGGAAGCGGCAGCGTCTGCTCGAACTCGGATTGGGCATCCCCGGCTCTTTGCACCTGGTGCCAGTCGATTTCGAAGCTGGTGTTTCGTGGTGGGAAAGGTTGACTGCTGAAGGGTTCGACGCCTCTCGCCCCGCCATCGTTTGTAGCACCGGGGTCAGTATGTACCTGACAAAAGAAACGACAGCCGATACGTTGCGGCAGGTAGCGGCATTCGCTCCGGAATCCACGTTGGCAATGACTTTCCTTTTACCTGTCGATTACATAGATTCGCAGGACAGACCCGGCTTTCAGCTGGCAGAGAAGGGCGCCCGCAATTCGGGAACGCCTTTCATCAGCTTCTTCAAACCCGCTGAAATGCTGGATTTGGCAAAGGCGGCAGGATTTCGCAACGCTCGCCATGTATCAGGCTCTGACCTTAGCAGCCGTTACTTTGCCAATCGAAGCGATGCTCTGCGTCCATCCAGCGGCGAAGATTTTCTCGTTGCCACCACGTAGTCGTTCGTACGTACGTAATCGTTCGTGTCTTTATTTGTGCTTACGAGCGGGTGCTTAAATTGATTCCCATGACAACCCGAAATAGCGTGAATGGCAGAGACTATCGATGCATCAAATTAAGCACACGCTTGTAAGGGGCTTAGGCACTACATCGAAGATGACGCCGGCCCAATGTAACAAAGCCTGATTTGTCGTACCCTGACCGGGGTTTCAAAGTATTGAGCAGTCGGTGACCGAAGTAGTTAGACGTTGACCACACAAGTGCTAGAAACAAATCGCGCGGGCGACGAAGCAAATGGTGCTTCCGTTGCTAAACGAGTGTCGCAATTTTTTAAATCTGATGTTGCTTTTGCCATCTTGCTTTCAGCTGTGTTAGTCGGTTTGCGCGTACTTCTTTTCGATTTCCACTTCATCAAATTGCACATGGTGCCCAACCACGACATGTCGCAAGCAGCCAGTTTCTTTGCCACCAACATGCACTCGCTGCGATTGACTGGCGAACTTGCCTTTTGGAACCCTGCCACAGCTAACGGATACGCGCAATATTTCCAGTCATTTTTGTCGCCGCTTGCGCCGACACCGAATCACATTGTCTTCATTCTCTGGGCTGAGGCGATCAAACTACTGAGTTTGGTGCACGTCAATGTGCCTGAATACAGTCAGTACATCTCGTTTACTTACATATTCATGCCGTTTTTGACCTTTGTCGCCGGCACTTTGTTTTTCAGGCAAATTTATGAAAACCGTTCTGTCATCGCCATCTTGATGCTCGCCTATGCGTTTTCGTCAATTGGAATTTGGAACTCAGCCTGGTTCTATTTCGAAGAATCATTCACTCTTTTTGCCGTTCTCGGAACATCAATCGCTTATTTGAAGAAGCCGACTATGGCACGGTTGTGGCTTTGTCTTGCGGCGCTTCTTGTGCAAGTCTGTTCTGCCAACTATTGGACTGTTCACAACTCGTGGCTCTATATTTTGGGCGCAGCGAGTTATGCGTTCGCATTTCCTAATCAAGTTCGTCGTGCGGTTGTTCGCATCGTGCAGGCTGCCAATGTGGACCGAAGAAAAACTGTTGCCGTAGTCTCTCTTCTCGCCCTGACAGTGGGACTCTGGGTGGCGTGCCTGGGCTCGATATTCGTGGAGCAATCCAAGCATTACATTCGACCAACCATCTCCACCGGCACCGAGAATTACAAGACTCAAGCTGTTCTCAGTCGCGTTCATGAATTACGCAGATCTACTGTTGAATTTTTCAACCCCAATTTGGACCGAGCGCTCAAGTATTACCAGTACGAAAGCGATGTGCATAATGCGCGCTATGTCGGACTTGTCTTTTTACCGTTTCTCTTCTTGCTGCCGTTCTATCCATGGCGTCGCAAAGAGAGGTTCATAGCTGGACTCGCCTTTGGCACTCTCGTTGTCTGTTTAGGATTTCCGCTCATTGCGATGCTATGGACGATTACTCCGATGCTTTCGCGCGACCAGCATCTGTTCTATTTTTACACTCAATATTTGCAAGTGGCATTGATTATGGGCGCAGCAGCAGCGCTGGAAGTCGTGCTGCAGAAGCGCGGTAATTCGCTTACACAGCGTCGCTTAACGTCTGCGATGCTGGGCGTGGTGGCACTTTCTTTCTGCGGTTTCGCTGCATATAACTTGTTGTCGGGTGGCTTTGCAGCAAAAGACATGAATCTGGAAACAGGTCTATACGTTTTGACTACTGTTCTTGTTGTGAGCGGATTTGCCGCACAGCATCTGCTTTCTGGGAAGAAGGAAAGTAAGCGCATGTTGACTGCTGCACTTGTGACGGTGGCACTGTTGGATTTGACCTCTTATTTCGCTCATGTAAGCGAAAAGGACGCGGCATTTTCCAATTCATATCTATTGACTAAGCGCTATCGCACTCAAGTTCATGAACCCGCTTACGCAGCCGTTCGGTGCACGCCGACTGAACCGCGAACAACGGCGAGAGAAATTTCGCAGCATCGCGCCGTGATCAATAAACCGTGGGCGAATCCAGATTTGTCGCTTGGTTTTTCTGGCGGTTTGTTCAAGAATATGCCGATATTTACTGACTTTTGGCCAGTAGATCGTTTCTTGGAACCGACAAACGTCGTGGAGTTTAAGAAGGCACCACTGGCAGTGCAAGAGCATGAATTCACCAGTGCCCCTATTCAACTTACGAGTTACATCGATCCGCAATACGACGACATGCCAGGCAGCAGCGCCAAATTCGTCAACGATGATCCGAAGCTAGATGACATGCCAGAGGCTGGTGTGGAGCATCACGATGCGACCGCGCTTGTGAAAGACACTTTCGTGCCGAATTTCAAATATGCTTTCCAAAATTGGGCGTACAACGATTTCAAGATAAGTATGGACGCGCCCAGAGACGGCTTACTCATCATTCATCAATTGCCAGACAAGCTTTGGAAGCTTAAGTTGGACGGTCAGCCAGTGACGTTTGCTATTTGCAGGTCGGTCGACATGACAATTCCGCTTTCTGAAGGCAAGCACGAATTGCAAATGGACTACCTGCCTTTGGCGAGAAAGCTCTACTGGCCAGCAGCTTGGCTCTTGCAACTAAGCTTGGTCGGGCTGTTGTTTGCGGCTTATCGCAGTAGAAAGCCTTAATAATAGTGATATTAAAACCGGGCCAGGCGCTATCTGGACGCATAATGAGTTGGTGTCTCTGCCATCTTCGCTCGGCAGATGCACTGATTACATCGAAGTCGAAAGTTGGTCGCGATGATTTGTTTTCCTATACGTACTGTGCCGACCCTGTTTATAAAGGGATTCACGGCTGATGATGTGCAGACTATTTTGAATTTCGTCAGAAAGGCCGATTCTAATTCCACTGCGCGCACACGCGACGTTTTGTTCATCGATACGCCGATCACTGGTCCAACGGTTGAAGCTGTTCACAAGCTGAAAGCCGAGGGCTATCGCGTCATCTATCGCGACCATCACGCCGTCGAAGGCGAACCAGCAAGCGACCGTGACCGTCAGGTGATCAAAGCGACTGAGAAACTTCGACAAAATCTCGGCTCTGATTGTTTGATTACGACGCGCGGCTTGCATCCTGCTTGCAGCACTTTGGTCAGCGTTGGCGAGTTCAAGGATGCGCTGGCAATTGTTGCTGACCCAGATGCAGACGGCTTGACTGCGGCAATGAAAGCGGTCGGTATTTTTTACGAAGGAATGGACGAGGACGCCGCAAAGTTAGATGGACAGCCTTCTTTGCAGGTGACTGGAACGCCGCTGTCGCAACTGCTAGCTAAAGGCGTTGCAACACTGCCGACGTACGATCCTGAGAAACATGATGAGAGGGAGCGAGCACAAGAAAGACTGTTCGCTCGTTGGGTATCAGCGGTTGAAGGCGATCAGCGAGCGATTGATTCGCTTCAAACGGGTGTTACCACTTACGATGAAGCAGTGCTCGCTTCACATGAAATTGCTCCAAAAGCGCGTGAAGTTGCACCGGGAGTGGTGCTGGCGGATGTGATGCTGACTCCATTTTTTGACGTCGGCACGCTTCTGGCACTTCTTGAGGATCGCCCAGGCTGCAAGGTTACAGTGATTAAAAAGGGCAATGGTCCAATCGCTGCTCTGCATGGAGTTCAGTACAGCCTTGCAGTAGCTAAGCCATATCAAGACGAAATCAAATTCCCAAGTCTACTGCCACCACATGCTAAATCCGATCCAAGTGGTGGCATTATTAGCAATTTGTCGTTTCTTCTGCATGTCAACGAACGTGTCTGGAATGAGTATATTTTGCCAGGTTTGCGTAATCTGCCGTAGTGAAAAAGGATTCTGTGATGAACGAGAAGATCCAAACTAAAAAGGAAGTCCAAAATGTACTGCGTGAAAAAACGCATCGTATTCGCAAAGCTACGCCCGCTGATGCCCAGGTGCTGCTCGATTTGTTCGTAGCTCATGCTGAGTACGAGAAAGAAAATTTTGAAACCGAAGGAAAGAAGGAAGCAATTGAAAGGTGTCTTTCTTCTGATCCCCAGCCATTTGAATGCATCCTAGTCGAGCATAATGGCGAAATTCGCGGATACTGCAATTATCTGGTGCAGTATGACAGTTGGGCGTGCGCGCCTCACATGTTGCTTGATGCTCTCTATCTGAAGCCAGAACTGCGCGGCCAGGGTGTCGGTATGGAAATCATGAACCTCGTCAGAGATGCCGCTCAGGCTGCTGATTGTAAGACAGTACGCTGGCAAACGCCGGTTTTTAACGAGATGGGTATCAATTTCTATAAGAAGCTCGACAACACCATCTCTGGCACAAAAATGTTTTTTACCTGGGATGTGTAAAAGTGACTGCGCTCGCGGTATATCGATGCGAGCTTGTAAACGACTGATCTTTCTGGGCAGCTTTCAAAGCTGGGCACGGATTGACCTTGCTATAATCTGGCGACCAATTGGAGGTGAGTGATGCAAATTTTGCGCGATCGAATCAGCAAAGATGGGAAGTATCTCGGCAATGGAATTCTCAAAGTCGATGCTTTTATGAATCACCAGATCGATCCACTTTTGATGAAAGCCGTCGGCGAAGAGTTCGGCAAGCGCTTCGCAGGGGTCAATGCAACACGCATCCTCACTGCAGAAACGAGCGGGATCGCCCCATCATTAGCTGCTGGAATGGTGTTGCAAATTCCAATCGTGTTTGCCCGCAAGCATCAGCCCATCACGATGGCTCCTGGTGCGTACAAAGAGACTGCTGAATCGCATACTCATAAGAAAGATGTAGAGCTGATTGTCTCGGCAGAATATATGAATGCAAGCGATCGTATTTTGATCATCGATGACTTCCTCGCATCAGCACGAACAATTCTGGCACTTGTGAAGCTTGTGAAGGCGAGCGGCGCAACTTTGGTAGGCGTAGGCGCAGTGATTGAGAAGGGCTTCGAAGGCGGCAGAACACTGCTGAAACCGTTAAACGTCCCAGTCGAATCACTTGCTGAAATTGAGCGCTTTGACGGCGACAAAATTGTTTTTGCTGGCCAAACAACTTCCAAGTAGTTATTCGGCTACATCGATGTGGATAGTTGATCCAGTGGGCGGATTTCCAAATTCGCGCCACGCAGATCCGCCTCGCTGGAACAGCTCCCAGTATTTGCGGTCCTGTCCTGAGCTACCGGGGGCGAACGCTAGATCGCCTTCGAGCACGTTGAAGCTGCCTGTCGCTACTGTCGCTGTTCGGATTACGCCGCCGATGCGAACTTTGAGGCGACTTCCTGGAATGAAGTTGTCTGGAAGTTGGTTGCCGGTGCGGAACGATGTTTTCATATTGCCGAACGAATCAATGTAAGCGATCGCTTCTTTTGGCGGTTCTGGGATGACTGTTGCCGCATCGAGCTTATGCAGCAGGAATGAATAGTCTTCGTTGACTGCCGCCCAAACCTTTTGCGGGAAGTAATCACGCGAACGGAATTGACTGCCGTGGTCCTCGCTGACAGTGCTCCAAACTTCGCGAATGTCATTTTTCACAAACGACAACGAGTAACCGCTATTCACGGCAATAATTTGCACGCCATTTTTTAGCGTGCAGAACAATAGTCCCTCACCTTCGTTGTTAGCGCGCGCTTGTTTCACATCTTTTCGTGGTGCGCAGTTTGCAAAAATCAGCAAATCTTTTGGACGCAAACTCTCTTCTGCATTTCCTAGTTGTCCAACCAGGAAGCCTGTGGCGATTGTGTCGAATGAACTGACACTGCTCATGTGCATGCGCACGGTGCTGGGCAACCCTGCGCACATCGCGGAGAAAACTTCTGCCCACGCCATGTCGCCGGGTGCGTAATCACAAATAAGATGAAGATAGTTGTTCATAATGGTCTCGCTTTTTGTCAGCATAGAATATCACGCGAAAAGGCAATGTGCGAGGGATTGCGAAGCAAAAACAAGTGCCACCACCGGCGCTATTTGCGCAAATTTCTTCTTGACACTTTGTCAATACTTATACTAAGCTAGAAGTTCATCCTAGTTGGAGTCGGACCAATGAAATCGCTGGCAAATACATATGTTGCTTACACGTCAAAGCAGGCAGTGCAGCGGTTCTTGGGCGCGGATAAAGTCCGTGGCGGCTCGACCATATGCGAGTTTGCAAATATTAGTGAGTGGCTCAACGAGACACAAGGCGCATCACCGAGACCGATGCATCCTCAGCCTTAGCGTCAGTTGTAAAACCCTAAAAGTCAGTCAGAGACTAGCAGTTCGAACGATGCCGTCTGCGTTGTTGTGTGACACTTCTGCGTCCTGAATCAAGGAAGACAATCACTGTTCGGGTGCGAGCGAAGTGAAAATGTCTTCGAAATAGAATTGGCGAGCGCATCGCCAACCGTTGGAATGCCCGACCGGCTGTGACAGAGCCGGTTCGGCTGACAACGCCATGGCATCGTATGTGGTGTCATGCAGATTTTGTTCGGCTTTCAGAAAATACATGATGGAGGTAAAATCATGCGATTCGTTTTATATGCAAGTAGGTTGCCGAGAAACCTTTTACTGCTTTTCGTTGAAAGAGTATTCGTCAGCGCTAACGGTCTAGTCTGTGATGCTCCAGAGGGGCGAATCGCATACAGAACGCGTTTTGCCTGGTTTATGCGGACATCGCGAAAGCCGGTCAAGCCTCTCGAACCTATCCAATCGGTGAACCGGCATCAAACCGAGTTTGCCAAACGAAGACATGAAGCAGTGAAAGCACAAATGCTACATGGCGGTATGAGGTGATACTGCTAATGGTGCTGTGCTCAAGGGTGTCCGTTGCAGCTGGATTTGTTTTCATTTGTGAGACGTGGAAACAGCCAGGCAGGGTGCGTAACCGATTCACCCGCGGTTACGCGACCCAGCAACGGTTTGAAAGCATTTTCTGAGCTACAATGTGGATATTTGGAAAGCCAGATCTTGCCAGTATATCGACGATGCCATCTCTGAGAGTAGTAGCCGAATATCTTTTACGAGTGCTGTTTGTTTTAGTCAGCGCATATATCGGGCACGTCATCGCGATAGCCTCAATCGGAAATCAGCCCTTTGAAAAGTTTACCTACTCGCGTATATTCGACATCCTGGGTGCGTTAGCGAACGGGAGTTGTTCAGTTCTGGGAATCGTGCTGTTTTTGCAGACAGTCGTTAGTTGTCTGCTGATTGCATTCAAGCGGGTTCCGATTTATTGGTTTTTGTTTCCGGGACTATTTTTCTTTTCGCATGTTTTTGTTTGGATAGGTTTCTGCGTCAGCGGAAAGGGTCTTGAATGGACATTGCCAGTCATCATCGCTCCATTTATAGGTCAATTCATTCTTTGCATTTTGGTTATGGAAAAACAAACCAAACCAAAAAGAGACGATCTGCCTTCTGAACCTGGCTAATTACATCTTGAGGAGCCTCGTCATTGCGCCGATTGTTGAAACTGCTGCTACTTGTGGAAGCGCTTGTAATAGTTGCTTGTGGAGTGGCTACGGGGCTTTCCATTTCTCATACCGCTAACTTCAGCGCAGTTTACAGGGCTATTTGCTCCGTATGCATGTTTGCCTCATTGCTATTTACTGGGACCGTAGTAGCTAACGAGTTTTTATACAATGAGAATCCACTGCGAGTTCGAATCATTCGGACCTCTGTCAGCGTTTTAGCGCTGTTTCTGTCATCATCGATGTGCTTATGGATCTTTGGTGCAGTAGTCGATGACACCACGATTCAAAGTCGCGCTTATCGTCAGCTCGTCACGTGGCTCGGGTTGCTACCGATTACATTGGCCGCGACGCTTTTCTTCAAATTGCCTTCAAGCAGCGACCGGTAGTTGTGCAAAGTCTACCCTGTCAACCGTCCTGTCAAGGGGTCTCTGGGCTACTAGATTCGCAAGCGACAGTTGGCGGGCTCGTATCAGGTTTTTCACCAAAATCTTTTGTGTGAAGCAAGATGCCCGTAAACCTTTGAGTCATATCACTTCCTTTTCAGTGCTTCCAATTCATCGAGAGTTTTCGGCCAGTCTGATTTGAGTAGCCGCGATAAACTGCGGTCTGCAAGCAGCTCTCCGCCATTCTGGCAGCGAGCGCAATAGTTTGTTTCGTTATCTGCATAGCGGATGCGTTGAATTGCTTCCCCACAGACCGGACAGGGTTTTTGGTAGCGTCCGTGCACAGCCATGTCTGCCCGAAACGCAGTCACCTTTTCTGGAAAAGATTTTTGTGCTTCTTTGTTCAATCGATCCATCCACAGCGTCAACGTCTCTTTTGTTGCTGCAAACAAGCGCTCCCATTCGGCTTCGGAAAGCTTTTGAGTGCGTGTTATTGGCGACATTCTAGCGGCGTGCAAAATTTCGTCTGAATACGCATTGCCTATTCCGCTGATGATACGCGGATCGGTCAAGGCTCTTTTGAGCGTGCGATTCTCGACAGTGAGCGCGTCTTTAAATGCTGCAAGATTGCAGTCGAAAACTTCAATGCCACCAGGGTCGATTGCGGCTAGCGCTTCTTCACCCTGTAACACGTGCAGAGAGGCACGACGTTTTGCACCTGCTTCAGTGATTACCAAGGACCCTCCGGGAAAATCGAATGCCGCTAGATTATTTCGCCCGCCTAGCTTCGCCTCTCGGTTTCTCCAATGCAGGCGCCCGGCAATCATTAAGTGCAACACAAGCCACAAATCGCCGTCTAGCCCAATTGCGATGCGCTTGCCGATTCGGCGCAGTTGGTGAACCGTTCGACCTTCGGCACTTTCAATCGGTGGCAGTGCAGTACGCAGTAGAAAGGCGCTCGACAACCGGATTTTTTCCAGTGGCTGACCCACTATCCGGGGTTCAAGAGCGTGAATGTAGGCTTTTATATCTGGAAGTTCTGGCAGCTTGAAACGTCCTCCGAAGCCTCAACAGTTAAGCGTTTGCGTTTGCCACAGTGTAGTTCAGTTGTGAATTTCTGGATGCAAGTGTTCTTCTGTATTTTATCCTCTAAATTGCTCTATTGCCGATTACCCGAGGCTGGCATCGGTTCGTTGGGGAAATAGGTATAGTGGATCTAAATAACACACAGTGGATCTGAATAATTGCACCATAAGTGAGAGAGTGAAGAACTAAGTTGAGAAAATTTTGGATTCATCCAATCACTCAAATTGTTGGTTATGTTGCGCTGTTCCTGATCCTATTGTATGGATCTTGGTTTTTCATCCTGCATTTCTTCAAGATGGCTCTGCTTGTAGAACTGATGCTGAACGAAATATTGGAAGCGATATTTTGTGTTCTTCTTTTGATTTTTTACGTTGTTGAAGTTCAGAAACGCAAATTCGACAGCACTGGAATTGTTAAACGCGGTGTTATTGTCGAGACGGTGGCAGGGTTCGCGCTAGGCCTCGTTGTTTCTGGTTTGACTATTTTCGGCATGTATATGGTCGGAGCCTACAAGCCCGTTGGTATGAACTTGCAAGCCAATTTGATCTATCCATTCATTCTATTTTTCTTTGGTGCAATAGTAGAAGAAGTAATTTTTCGATTGTTCATTTTTCAGACATGTGAAAGACGATGGGGCACAACGCCAGCCCTCGTGATTACTTCAGTGTCGTTTGGAATGGTGCACTTGATTAATACAGTGCAACACTCTACCTTCGAACAGCGACTCCTTGGTTGCATGTTTCTCGTGTTCGAAGCCGGTTTTCTTTTAAATGCGCTGTTTCTTGTTAATCGCCGTGTTTGGCTTCCTCTGGGAATGCATTGGGCCTGGAATTTCTTTGAAGGACCCATCTTTGGCACGATCGTCTCTGGGCAGAACTTTGGTGCGTCTTTGTTGGTGGCGCAAACGAGTGGCGTCATGCTTGCAAGTGGGGGTCCATTCGGTCCAGAGGGCAGTGCATCTGGGCTCATAGTTGGTGTCGCATGCGGTGCTCTCGCTGCCTGGTATTCAATTAAGAGAGGCGCATGGAATCAGCGGCTAGTTGAGACCGAATCAACTTCCTAAGCCTGTTATTCTCTGTCTCTTTTTGCACTTCGAGGACTGTCTCTGGTGCTAACTATTTCTTGTGCACTTGATTCTTGACGTGGTTTGCTACCGCATCACCGAGCAACTCGTATCCCTTGGTCGAGAAGTGCAGTTTGTCGTCGGCGGTAAGACCGTTGGCGTGCCATGTTTCGACGGAGCCAGCTCCACCCATGGACTGACGTTGATCGAAGAAGTCCAGTCCATTCTTTTGAGCAACTTCGCGTTGCGCCGCTACAACCGCGTCTAATCCAGGTAACGTGTTGCCTGTGTTTGCACCAGTGATCGAGTCTCCATCAGTTGGTCCGACGATCAAGATTGATGCATTCGGTGCACGCTCACGCACATTGTCGATTAGCTTCTGATAGCTCTGTTCGTATTGGGCTTGATTGACTGCACCAGCAGAATCATTACTTCCAAACGAAAGGATGATCAAATCAGGATTATCTTTCTGGATTGGTTTGTCTAACCAATTGGCTGTGTCTTGCAGTGGATAGTTGGCGCTGATGCCAGACTTGGCCATCGTGTCGTATTGCACAGGACCAAGTGCTTTAAGAGAATCCTCAATGGCTTTTGGATAGGTTCCGCCTGCTACGTGCGAATCACCGTATTGCAGAACGCTAATCGGTGCGCCACCACTGTTGGCTCGATCGATAGCTTCTTGCAAGTGGGCTAAGCCTCCGCCGTTCGGAGTTGGGCTGGGTACGTCTTTTAACGGCTGCAAATCTGATACATCGGCTCTTGGTGCGTTAGACGCTGCTGCGCCGCCGTCTCCTCCAGAGCGAGAACCGCCGCCATCACCGCCGCCGCCTCCGCTGCCCGAATCACCTCCACCGCCGCCACCACCGGACGAGCCACCACCTCCGCCACCGCCACCATCCGAACCGGCACTCGGAGCAGGTGAACCTGAGTCTGAGGGCGCTGATTGGGTCGGTTGTTGCTGCGGCACGTCTTGGGTCGGCGCTACGGGAGCTTCTGGCTGAGGAGTCTCAATTGGCACCGGGGCTGGTGGCAAGTCAGGTTCCTTTGCGAGTTGGTCTAACCAGTCTTGTGGGACTTTCTGACCTTTATTGTTGTTAGTAAAGTAGTTGATTAAGTCCTTAATTGCTGCCTTTTGCAGTTTGTCGGCAAGTTTCTTTCCATCGACTTCTGCCTTGTTTTTTGTTTGCAGTTCGATATTTATAGAGCCATCCTTATTAGGAGTCTTCTTGTTAGGATTTGGTCTCAACTTTCCATCTTCGCCGAGGAAGAAGTCTGGTTGTTGACCGCTCTTTGCGTTTTCGGCGGGCGTTGTGATGGAAAACCCTGATGCTTTGTCGAATATAGGACGAAGCTGGTCGGCGGTGGCAGGAGGAATTGCGTCGATTGCGCCGCCATAAATATCGCCTGAGAAATTGAGTGATGATGGCAGTTCGCGTGGTGCAGTGTAAGCAGCTTGTGGAAGCAAGTCGCCGAAAGCATGAATGAACAAGTCAGGCCCAGCGCTCGGTGGCTGCATTTGTACGTTGTCTAATGCTTGCGGTCTGGCCATTCTTGGACCCGTGCATTTCTAGTTCTTTAGCGATGGTGCCTTTGTCGCTGTGACGCGAAAGCGAAACAGGAGTGGAGCAGACCGGCTCGAGCTAGACTGGTAATTTGGTTATAGTAGGGCAATCACAATATAGCAGCGCCGAGGGGGGTTGTCAATTAATTTTAATGCCCATCATCGAGTATAGGCGAGGGGCTGTGGCGCTGGCATGACAGGCTCGTTAGGGGGGAGTGCTGGACTTGTTGGCGCTGTTCGAAAAAACGTTGTAGTCAAACTCAAATTGGATATTTACGTCTTCCGGTGCGCCGTCTGGTAACGGATCGAAAGGCGCGGCATTTGAAACGGCTTTTAAGCCTGCGTCATCGCATAGCGCGCAGCCGGATGCTCTGAACACTTTTAAATCACTTACCTGACCATGGGCGTCAATTGAAAAGGAGACGCACATGCGTTTTGTTTCTTGCCCTTTCGGCGGATACCAGCAGTGTTTGATTTTACGCTGCATTTGTCTCATGTATGGACCAAAATCTATGTCTTTGAGCTGAACCTGAACGTAATCCTTGTCTTTATGAAAATAGACATCTAGCCAAAGCAACTTACCAGGACGGCTTGGAGGGTTTTTGATGCGCTTTTGATTCAACAAAAAATCTTTCAGACTTTGATTGTTACTAACGACTTCAACGATTTTTCCGTCTTCGTCTATGCGGCAGCTAGCCGAATTGTTCTTATCACTTGGAATATCGATTTTTTTCCACGTCTCTTTCAATTGCTTCGCGAGCTGCTTACAGTATTGCGTGACCGGTCCGCCGTACGTTCCAGCCGCCAGTGCGGCAGCGGCATCAACCGCGGGCGAGATCCTCGGGGCATACCGTCTTGTATCTGATGCCGAATCCGTTGCAGTGTTCGAAGATCCCGACGCTGCATTACTTGCCCCAGTAGCATCTTCGAGCGCCCATGCCACCTGAATTGTCAAACTGAGGAGCATCGCGAGCGAAATAGCGGATGCAACTTTGAGAAATCGCGCTCTAGCTCTAAGAAATTTGTGCGCCATTTTGTGCCATTAGAAGTTTTGCTCTGTCCCGCAAAGCCGTTGATTCTTCGCGTCTACCTTGCCGCATCAAAACATAACTTGCGTAACTGTCCATCGTATCGGCTGCACATTGTAGCAGCACTTGCATTGGAAAAGTTGTGGTGGCATCAGCATGTTTTCGCAAAAGCGCAGGGTCTTGCAGTATCGGTTCCCAAATCTGCATCGCCGCTTCTAAAAATAATTGCGCTTCAAAGTATTGATTGAGATCACTTTTTAGTATGGCCAGATCGGTCAATGTTTGCGCGACTGCTGGGTGCCCTTGTGGATACAAATCGACGCGCTTTTCAAGCTGCTGCTCAAGCACTTCTTGCGACTTGAGCGACTCTCGCGCTGTTCTGTATGCGGTGGCGATTTCTCTTTTGAATTGGTCCGCTTCTCTGGCACGTTTTTGCTTTCCACGCAATGAGATCAGGTTTTGCAGAATCGGCACACGATGCTCGAGCATCGCAACTTGATTTAGTGGTGCCCACTTATCTAATCGTTGTTTAGCTTCCATCAATGTGCCATCAGCCGCATCGAGATTGCCTGCCTTTAGATGCAATTCTCCGAGGCTGATCAAGCAATTCAAGGCAAATTCAATGGTCAGGCGTCCGCCTTGATTGTGCGGACGGTCACCAATCATCTCGTCGACGCCGTTAAAGCAGGCAAGAAGTTTTGCTTGCGCTTCAGGAAATTCTCCCCGCTTGGCCAGTTCCAGCGCTGAATTAAATTCGCTTCGCCACAACCATTCTGATTCAAACCATCCTAACGTCGTTGATAATGGCCACGCCGACCCGTATAGAGTGGTCAATTTCCCATTTTCTCGCTCGACTACAATCGGAACATTGCCGTCGTATTGACCGCGCCCTTCGCCTTTGCCGTCATAGTGCATGACCCAGCCATAGCGCTTTTCGTCGCACCGCGTGATCTCGAACTTTTCTTCGCCGGGAGCACAGTTTCCGTTGACTTGTCGCAAGACTAAGCGTTCAGCTTCAGACTGATCAATCATCAAACTCATCCTCGAGGACCGCTAGACGTGATACCCAGTGTGATGCCAGTTAGAACAGATGCTGTTTTGAGAAATGTCGCGTAGTTGAATTTGTGCACCAAATATGGTGCCACTCGTGATTAACTCGGTTTGACGGTATTAATCAATTTTGTCATGCGCTCTGAAAGATCCTTGAGCTTGAATGGTTTGCGCATGTAATCATTGGCTCCGGAATCTAATCCCATCTGCCGCTCGGCCGCAGAGTCGTTGCCGCTCAGCATCATAATCGGTGTCTTGCCGCCGCTGGCGCGATATTGCTTGCAAATCTCAATGCCTGTCATTTCGGGCAACTGCCAGTCCATGAGAACGATGTCGAACTCGCCAAAGCGCAGCTGTTCGACCGCGTCGTAACCCGTCGCCGCAGTTTCGACCATGTGTTTCTCAAAAATAAGCCACTGTTTTACAGTTTCCGAAAGCGATTCGTCGTCTTCTACTAACAGGACTTTAGCCATTTTTTTGCCTCAACCATTACCGATTATTCTATTTCGCCCGCATTCTTTGCCGAGATACAATCTCTGGTCCGAAACGTGCACTAGATCTTCGATTGTCCTTCCATCTTCCGGAAAACTAGACATTCCTGCCGTGAACGAAACATGGAAAACTTCGCCGTGGTCACCGTTGAACTCCGTTTGTCGAAGTTCCTCAAGTACCCGAGCCAGTGCTCCAATTGTAGTCTCTTTGGCTTCGTGACGGAACGCGACGATAAATTCTTCGCCGCCCCATCGTCCACGCAAATCTTCTACTCGGAACCTGCGCTTAAGTAATTGTCCCAGATGTGCAAGCACTCTGTCTCCCGCCAAATGCCCATATGTGTCATTTACTTTTTTGAAATGGTCAACATCGAGCAGAGCCAGCGAGAAGACCAGGTTGTAGCGCTCAGATTCGGAGATGAGGGCGTTCAACTGCTCCATAAATGCGCGTCTCAGAAAGAGTCCAGAGAGAATGTCGCGGTCTGCCCTGTCTCTCAACAACCGGGCTCTTTCCAAACGTACTTTTACCCGAGTAAGCAGCTCTACCGGGGCGACGGGTTTTGGCAAGTAATCGTCGCCGCCGGCATCAAATGCCGCCAGTCTGGCATCTAACTCGGTTTCCGCCGTCAAAAACAGAATTGGGACATCTTGCCAACGTGACGTTTCGCGCAACATCTTGCAGACTTGAAAGCCGCTGATTCCTGGCATCATTACATCGAGCAAAACCAGGTCGGGAAGAAAGTTTTCCATTGCCTGGAGCACGCCTGTTGGATCGTTCAAAACTTTGACCAACATTCCTTCTTTGCCAAGGGCGTGGGCAATGATGCTGGAAAAATCTTCATCATCGTCGATGACCAGAACTCTATGCCTTCCACCACCGCGAACGCCGAGGAGATATTCGATGCCCTTGTTAAGGGTGCTTGTATTTAGTGGTTTATCCAGAAAAATAGAAGCGCCTGCGTGGGTTGATTCGATGCGATCGTCTGGTGCTGCGCCTTTGGCGATAAACGCCAGAGGCAGCGACTCGTAGCCGATCATTCCGCGCAATTCGCGCGCCAGGTTCATTGATTCTTCGGGCGACGAATCCATGTCGATGATCACAGCATCAAGGGTGGTGGCAGTCGCTTTGTCGAGAGCGTCATGAGCAGAGCTTGCCGCTATTACTTTGATAGGAAGCCCGCTCTGCAGCGCTTCCTTTCCTTCAGAGAAAAATTCGGAGCCGACCAAAAGCACTTTCGCCATGGCTGAATCGTCTGCCAGTTTCTCTAATTGAGCATGGGTCGGAATGTTGTTCTCCAGCTCGATTTGCGCCTGATGCGAGACAGCTTCGAAGAGCAACATTACTTCGCTCCAGGCTTCAAGTATGTCGCCGTATTGGTCTTGTTGAATTTGCACGATGGCTCGCTCTAAATGCGAAGCAGCCTCACCAACCAGTGTGAAGCCGCATGAACTGGCTGTTCCTTTCAGGTTGTGTGCCAGTCGTCGTGCTTCCGCCGTCAAATCTTTGTTGGTATTGTTGGTGGTGGCTAATTCAATCGCGTCTGAAATCAGCGATAACCGAGTTGGCAAAACTTCCGCGAAACGTGAGCGCAAGGTCAAAAACGTTTTTTCTTCTTGCTCGCTGCCAGAATTTTGCTTAATCGCTTGCTGGTGGCGCAGCTGGCTGTCAATCTGGGCGGCAAAAAGCGAAGGCTTCAAGGGGCGGTGAACGATGAGCTCGACGCGGAAGTCCTTGGTCAGCTGCTGATAAAGGTTCGCTTCGCGCCATTCATTTGAGATGAACGCCAGTTTTACATCTGGGTAAGACTTCCGAATTTTGATGATTAGACCGATTCCGTCGATGTCGGTCAGCTGCTCGCCGACGATAACAAGGGAAGGACTTTCTTTGCCGATCTGCTCTAAAACTTCGCGGCCGCTTTCAGCATGCGTAGGAACGTATCCTCTGCCCGAAAGCAGTGACTTAAGCATGGTTACCAGTTGATGATCAGCGTCAGCGAGCAATATGGTATTGCCCATGAATTCACCATGTTAGGGCGGGTCGTTGAGGGCGGGGCTGCCCTTGATTAGTTTCTACCCGGGTCAGACGGGCTTCAACTCTTCACCCGCTATTTCTTTTCTTCTAATTCGAGCGACGCCGAATTGATGCAATATCTGAGGTTTGTGGGCTTCGGTCCGTCTTCGAAAACGTGCCCCAGATGAGCTCCGCAGTTTCTGCACATAACTTCGGTGCGAACCATTCCGTGTGTTGTGTCGCTTTCAGTCTCGACATTGCTTTCGTTGATGGGCTGCCAGAAGCTGGGCCAGCCTGACCCCGAATTGTATTTGTTCTCCGAACTGAACAGTTCTTCGCCGCAGCAAACACATTTGTAGGTGCCGGCAGTTTTGCAATCGTTGTATTTACCAGTAAATGCCCGCTCTGTGCCTTTCTTGCGCGCAATTTGGAATTGCTCGGGCGTTAGTTCCTTTTTCCACTCTTCGTCTGTCTTTTCTATCTTGTGCGCCATAAATGCTCGAACCTCAGTCTCTGTTTGATTGGACCGACTATTTTGACAGATTTGCGTAGAATTTTTGAACGCCCCAAAATGTTGCCTTAAAACTTGCCCTCTTGGCAACTATCGCCCATAATCTAATGTGTTATGCCTCCTATGCAGCATCAACATAAGTGTAGTCGCTCCGGAGTGCCCGGAGCTTCCTGGATTGTCACGATTTCGGTTCTGCTGTTTCTGCTCAGAGATCAGCCTTCAGTTCAGCTGATTATGGCGCCACTCGACCTTTTCACTACGTTCCTGCACGAGATGGGGCATGTCATAGCCTGTCTCTGCACCGGCGGAACCGTTCAATCGATGACGATTTTGCCAGGCAAAGAACTGGCTGGTTGGACAAATTGTGTTGGCGGCGATCCATTCATCATCGGTCAGGCTGGATATCTCGGTGCGACGTTTTTTAGTTGTCTGCTGATTCTTGTCTCGCGCTTCTGGAAAATGTCGAACGTCATCTTGCTCTTGATTGCATTTTTCATCTGTTATAGCGCACCAAAACTAATGACAGATCATACCGGCATCATCATTTCGATGTTTCTCACACTGGCTTTTCTCATCTTCGCTTTCCAAAGTTCTGCGCGTGACGCTCGACTGCTCGTTCTGTTCGTGGCGCTTAACGTCGCCTTCAACTCACTTTTAGACGTGAAGCTGATTTCGGAGGCATCAATCGGTTTGAATGGTGCGATGCCTGAAGCAAGTGATGCCACTGCTGTTGCTCTGGTCTCGCCGATGTCTGCCAAATTCTGGAGTTCACTATGGGCGGTGCTGTCTATGCTTATGGTAGGATTCACCGGGGTGCTATCTTATTGTATGCAGCATCCGCATGAAGAACCAGCGTCGTCACCGATATCATCGTTATTGCCCTTGCTGCGAAAATTGAAAGATAAGAGACAGGTCGAACGAGCCGAAGCGCAGTCATTGTTGGCAAAAATGCAAGCTACTGTAATCGAGACAGGACCGAGTATAAACGCTGAAACCCGAGCGCCATTACCTGTAAAAACCGACAGAAAAACGCCTTAAACAAATGCGATCTTTGCGAGTCTCCGTTCAAGTAGTGCTTCTGGTAATCCTACCGTTAGCGTTGCAAGTTTGTTTGCTTGCCTGGATGAGCAGCTTGCAGTCTGAGGCAGAAGCGCAGTTGAAGGTCGCAGAACATTCAAAGCTGTTAGCCGACGGTATCACAAAATTAAACGCGGAACAGTTTGAGACGGTCTCTAAAATGGGACACATGTATCAGCTCGAAGCGCAGAGCCCACAAGAGATAGATGCGCTTATTCAGCGCACTCACGCCGAGTATAAAGTGATCGATGACCTTAGCAAGTCAGAACCTGAGTTGAATCGAAAAATTCTTTCAATCCAGCGCGATCAGATGATCGCTTTCGACCTGGCCAAACGCATTCGATCCACAGATGATGAAATGCAGCGACACATGCTCTGGATGCAGCTCGGACATCAGGTGCAAGACATCATGTATGGACGCCTGTCTGAGCTGTCACACAAATATCAACAGTTAGCGAAACAGAGCACCGAGGCTCAAGCCCAAGCGAGAATGCGGTTCCAGCAAGTGGCGCTGTGGGGAAGTGGTATCACTATGTTGATCACTGCGATTATTGGTTTTGCCCTTGCTGCAAGTATTTCGTTGCGATTGAATCGACTGATTGATAACAACCTGCGCCTGGCGACCAACCGTCCGTTGCATCCTGAAATGAAAGGTAATGACGAAATCGCCAAAATCGATCATACCTTTCACAACATGGCAGATGCGTTGGAGGAAGCTTCGCAGAAGGAACGCGCGGTTATTGATTATGCGCGTGACTTGATCTGCTCGATCAGTAAAGGCAAATTCACTGATGTCAATCCGGCTTCGTTTGCCTTGCTTGGTTACACCAAAGACGAACTGTATGGCACGCGTGTTATTGACGCAATCGCTGAGCCTCCAGAGGTCGCCCAGAATTTCGTATCAGGGCTGCGCGAGCGTAATGATATTCCTACCTTTGAAGTGAGAATGCGGCACAAAGATGGACAAATTGTCGATACTTTGTGGTCGACGCAATGGTCTGAAAAAGAACGTTCGACATTTTGCGTCATCCATGACATGAGTGAGAGGCGCGCTGCTGAACGACTTCGACAAGAACTCGTTCATATGGTGACTCACGATTTGCGCACACCGTTGACCACGCTTGGACACATTTTCGAGATTTTGATCAATCGAAAAGACACTGAAACGGAAGAGCGCAAAGAGCACTATTTGGAAGTCGGAGAGCGGAGCGTTACCCGTCTTGCCTTGCTCGTCAACGATTTGCTCGACATGGAAAAAATTCGCTCTGGTCAGATGTCTATAGATTTTTCGCCCTGTAAGCTCGACAAGAATTTCAGTGTTTGTTTCGACTCGGTTGCAGCACTAGCAGAGTCGAAAGGAATTACATTGATGTTGCATCCAACCGATCTGATTGCCAGTGGCGATGCGGCTAAGATCGATCGTATATTGATCAATTTAGTGGGCAACGCCATCAAGTATTCACCGAAAGATGGCGTGATCGATGTCTTTGCTAGCGCAGACGGCGAGATGATAAAGATTGTCGTAAAGGACCAGGGGAAGGGCATTCCGGCCGACGAGATAGAAAAGATTTTCGATCGCTTCCATCAAGTGCAAGGAACGGAAGAAAAGGGCTCATCAGGGCTCGGACTGACGATTTGCCGCGCTTTCGTAGAATTGCACGGCGGGCGCATCTGGGCAGAAAGCAAAGTAGGCGAAGGCACCAGCTTCTGTTTCACCCTACCATGGCAAGCGCCGAAGGGAGCGCCGTCTTCCAAAACGGCTGGGTCCGCCGGCTTGCCAGTCGAATCCCTCGATAAATGAACTTACTCTAGCTAATTAAAACCCCAAACTATCGACGTCCGAAAATGGCGAGTCTGGTACGATGCTATCCGTTAGTATGGAAGCATGTTAAATCCAGAAAGTTGTTATAAAGCCCTTGTCGCCCACGATCCACGTTTCGATGGAGTGTTCTTCGTCGCAGTCAGATCGACAAAGATATACTGCCGAACAGTCTGCCCGGCGAAAACACCAATGTTCAAGAACGTCACGTTCTACACGACTGCAGCTGCCGCAGAGAACGCTGGATATCGTCCCTGTCTGCGCTGTCGTCCTGAGCTGGCGCCCGGCAATGCGTCGGTAGACTCAGTTAGCAGGTTAGCTTCCATCGCTCTGAACAGAATTGAAGATGGCGCTCTCGCCGATCTCGGCATTGAGGGCTTGTCTACAGAGATGGGCATCAGCTCGAGGCATCTGCGTCGCGTGATCGAATCTGAGTTTGGTGTTCCGCCTATTCAAATTGCACAAACGCAGAGACTTCTGCTTGCCAAACGACTGCTAACGGATACAGATCTTTCTATCACAGAAATTGCCTTCGCCAGTGGTTTTTCAAGCGTACGCAGATTCAACGCACTGTTTCTGGAGCGCTACAATCTCAACCCCACTCAACTGCGTAAGCGTGCCAAAGAGCATAAAACGCCTTATCTCGTATGCGAAGTCGGATACCGTGAGCCTTTCGATTGGCAAGGTCTATTGGTGTTCTTTGCAGGTCGCGCATGTCCTGGAGTCGAGATGGTCAAGGACGACACTTATATTCGCACGGCTGCATTTGGTAAACATTCAGGATGGTTAGCGATTCGACAGAACCGTGAAAAGAGCACATTTTTGATTCAGCTTTCCACTTCACTTGCCCCAGTGTTGCTCAATGTCGTGGCGCGCTGCAAACGAATGCTCGACACACAAGCTGATCCTGCTTTGATTTCTGCGAGCCTCGGTGATTTGGCCGAAGGTCGTGAAGGTTTGCGGGTGCCAGGTGCTTTCAATGGTTTTGAGTTGGCTCTGCGTGCCGTTCTAGGTCAACAAGTAAGCGTAAAGGCGGCAAGTACTTTGCATGGACGAATCGCTGAAAAGTTCGGTGTGCCGATCGAAACGCCTTATCTTGGTCTCAATCGATTGGCACCAACTGCGGAGGCGTTGTCAAAACTAGATGTTGACGACTGGCGCGGGCTTGGAATTACCGGCAGTCGAATCACGTCTATCCTCGCTTTAGCGAAGTCCGTGGCGTCGGGCTGGTTGTCTCTCGAACCGGGACAGGATGTGGAGCAGACAAGCAACAAATTGAAAGAATTACCTGGTATCGGAGATTGGACAGCCGAGTATGTTGCCATGCGCGCATTATCCTGGCCAGATGCATTCCCTTATTCCGACCTGGGCATCAAAAAAGCTCTGGGTCTGAAAAACGACAAACAGATTATCGAACACGCCGAACGTTACAGACCGTGGCGTTCATACGCCGCCATGCATCTATGGAAAACTTTGGAGAAATCAAACAATGACAGTCTTTTATTGCACAGTTGAAAGTCCAATCGGACCTCTCACGTTGACGTCTGATGGAAATTCGCTCACAGGGCTCTTTATGGAGAATCATAAAGGATTTTCGCTATACGAATCTGAGTGGAAATTTGACGACTCCGCTCAACCTTTTGCGCAAGCAAAACGAGAACTAGCTGCATACTTCGCTGGTGATCTAAAAGAATTTACGGTTCCCTTGAAAGCTAGCGGCACTGATTTTCAGCAGAAGGTTTGGCGTGAATTGCAAAACATTCCATTTGGTGAGGTCATCTCTTATGCAGAGCTCGCGCGCCGCATAGACAATCCGAAAGCTTGTCGTGCTGTCGGTTTAGCCAACGGTCAAAACCCGATTTCCATTATCGTTCCCTGTCATCGCGTCATAGGGGCGAACGGCAAGCTCACCGGATATGGTGGCGGTCTGCCGAGGAAAGTGATTCTTTTGAATCTTGAACAACCGACCAACGCAAAGCAGTTAACGCTTGTTTAAGATTTGAAGAGGCGCAATCTTGTAGAATCACGGCATGAAAAAACAAACATGCCTATTGAATCTATTTGCATTTGCATTGATTGCTTCAATTCCGACTGCGCTAGCCGCGGTAACACCGGATGCATCAATCCAAGCGCTCAAAGACGGAAATACTCGCTATATCAATGGAAAGAGTATTCATCCGCGCATCGACGCTGACCGCAGAAAAATGACTGCCCTCGAAGGGCAAACTCCGATTTCTGCGATACTTGGTTGTGCTGATTCGCGTGTACCGCCCGAAATAATTTTCGATCAAGGTTTTGCTGACCTGTTTGTTGTCCGAGTAGCTGGCAACGTTTGTGCGGTGCCCGAGATCGCATCAATCGAATATGCTGTGGCTGTGTTGAAAGTGCCTTCGATTGTCGTCATCGGTCACACTAAATGTGGTGCTGTTGACGCTGCGATAAAAAACGGACCGCTTCCAGGCAGCCTGCCTGATCTGGTCAAGATGATTCGTCCCGCAGTCGAAACATGCGAGAAGGACAAGACATCCAAAACAGATTTATTGACCCGCGCAACCGAACAGAACGTAAGAAATACAATCGCAGATCTCAGCAAAAGCCCGGTCATTAAGGAAGCGATCGACTCTAAGAAATTGAAGATCGTTGGTGCTATCCGACACATCAAAGACGGTCACGTTTCCTGGCTCAAGTAGGATAAATCATGAAGGGCCCTGGTTTTGGCCGAACTCCCAACGATTCAGCCTCGGTAAAGCAGCCCTGAAACAAACATCTTCATTTGATCGGCCAGTCCTGATTGCAGTATCTTCTCAATCCTTACCGGATCGAGTGTTTGTTGGTTGAACAGGTTAGCGACTTCTGACACAGAAATATTGTCGGGATCCTTTCTGATGCGTATAAGCTGATCTCCAGCTTCCAAAACGCCCTCTTTTAACACCGAAAAATAGATCCCAGACCGACCGCTTTTCATGAATCGTTTGATGATGTCAGGTCTACCAAATCTTATCCCAAGCTTGTAGCAAGGAAGCCGAGGCTGCGTGACGCGGATAATCGCGGTGCCAGCCTGAAACTCGTCGCCAATGCAAACATCAGTTTCGAGCAGATTCTCGGTAGTGAGATTTTCACCAAATCCGGCATATTCAATTTCTTTGGTGGGATATTCTGCTCGCCAGTAAGGGTAGTGTTCAGAAGAATACGCATAGACCGCCTTGTCTACGCCTCCATGAACTGTCAAGTCAGCTTGTTTGTCACCGTCTAAGTTCAAGGTTCTCAATGGCACTTTGCCATCAATCTTCTCTTTGAAAATTCCCGTCGAAACTTCTCGTCCCGAAACCAGAACGGTTTTCGGGAGACTGACTGCTACCTGCAAAATTTTTGCAGTGGAAGTTTTTGCAGAGTCGGGCACAATGTAGCCTCAGTTCAAGCCGCTCGATTTAAGTCTAACAAACGGGAGTGCTCTTTGATCGCTAATTTGTTTGCCCAAAATACTGCGGCAACTGCAATTGTGAGCATCACTGCTAGAACCGCAAATGCTTGGTGGATGCCCACGCGATCCGCAATTCCGCCTAGTACCAGCGGTGCGCACAGACCGGCAGATCCTGTCGCCATGTTCATTCGTGATGCGGCCAATCCAACCTGGTTGGGCACCACTCCTAGTGCTGCCGAAAGAGTCAGTGGATACATGTTCGCCACACCGAGACCGGCGACGAAGAGTCCAATCACGTTGATCGTGGAATTAGGTGCGAGCCAGAAGATTAGAAATCCCAGTAAGCTGAGTGCTGAAGCGCCAGGCAAAAGAACTCGGATGTTCATTTTGCGAGCCAGTGCACTGCCTAAAATTCTTCCAGCCATCATTGCAACGAAAAAGGCACTTACTGCTGCTGCTGCTTGAGGCTTCGGCATTCTTGCTGCATTTTGTAAAAAGTCAGGACTCCAAAAAACAATCGACCACTCGCTGGCACAGCCTAAGAGAATGACGCACCAGTATGCCCAGTATGCCCGTGCTAATTTGCCACTGCCGCCGTGAGTCTCAGCTTTCTCGCTCTCTGTGGGTTCCGGAATCTCATTGCCACCAAACACCATGTATGCAATTCCGAGAAATACGATCAGCATCGCCAGTGGTGCGCGCCAATTCATTCCCGCTGTTACAAACATACCGATGGCTGCTGGTGCGATTGTGGCACAAATGCTAGTTACAATATTCGTTTCGGTGATCGCGATAGTTCGCTGTTCCCCCAGTCTCTCAGCGATGACAGTGTCGATCACTTGTCCAAATACGCTAGCGCACATACCGGCCAGAAAAATGCCAGATACCGTGACTAAGGCAATCGAGCCGAGTAGAAGTGTTGATACACCTAACGCGACACCGGCTAGCCCCGCCCACATCGCCTTCTTGCGTCCAAGAGACGCCATCACTCGTTCGCCGAATGCGCCAGAGATTAAAACACCTAGCGCAAAGGCGCTGAAATGACAAGCCATGACTGTGTAGTTGAAATTGAGTTCGCCTTTGAGGAAAGGCATCATCGGACCAAGCGAAGATGCAACAAACGAACAAAGACCAGCCAGTATGTAAAATTGCCAGATCATCCGAGTGCGCACAAATTTGTGCGTAACCGGCGCGTGGGTGATCTTGCTCGGGGCTTCGATGATCATCGCCCCTTATTAACTCATGACAATCGCTTCTGAGCAAGCAAAATTTTGCTACTGTTGCGCCCGTGTCACGTGATGCATCAAATTAAGCACAAATTTGTAAGGCCACGTGAGGATGACTCTCACCTCTCTTGCTGTTCGCGATTGCCATTTATGGCTCGTCTTGTTGCGGGTAGTTGCCGATCTTTATTGTGGCGGGAACCAGTTCGTCGCCTCTGGCGAGGAGAAATTCGACATTGTCTCCCGGCTTGTGCTTGCGAACAATGGCTTGCACTTCTTTCGAATTAGCCACTGGTTGTCCGTCGACTTTTACGATCACATCACCCTGGTTCAGACCAGCCTTTTCAGCTGGGCTACCTTCGGCTGCACGCGCTACCAACACGCCTTTTGTGGTCGGTGATATGTGTAGTGAGCGGGCGATTTGTTCATTCAAATCTTGCATGTAGATGCCGATGTAAGCGCGGGCGATTGAACCTTTGTCGAGCAGTTGTTGGGCGACGTCTTTGGCTACATCAACCGGAATAGCGAAACCAATGTTCTGAGCGTCGCCCCGAATTGCAGTTGTAATTCCTATTACGTCGCCATGAATATTCAGAAGCGGTCCGCCCGAGTTGCCGGGATTGATTGCAGCATCTGTCTGGATCAACTGCACATTGCCCAGACTGCTAGTTTCATTGTGTCCAGGAGGCAAGAGTCGTCCAAGCGCGCTGATGATTCCGAGCGTGACAGTGTGATCGAACCCAAGTGGGCTGCCAATTGCGATGGCCCAATCACCAGGTCTCAACTCTTTGCTGCTGCCAAAATTTGCAGCTGGCAAATTGTTCACGCCATCTATTTTAAGCAATGCGAGGTCAGTAAATTTGTCTTTGCCGACCACCTTAGCTCTGTATTTTCTTTTATCGTTGAGCGTTACTTCGATGACATCTGCATTCCCTACAACATGATTGTTCGTGAGAACGTAGCCGTCAGATTTGAAAATTACCCCTGAGCCAGTTCCCTTTTGCTCATAAATTCTCGGGTGCTGTTGCTGCTGTGGAAATTCCAAGCCCATGCCTGGTCCGAACATAAAGCTTTGCATGGGATCGAATCCCGATGCCGATGTAAGGGTGATATTACGCCTGGTATCAATATTTACAACGCTGTCGCTTACTTTCGAAGCGATGTCAGCGACTGTATTTTCCGCCAGAGCAAGAACTCCACCTGGAGTTTTGCTTACAAACGATGTGGTGCTGGTTGTTGTCTGAGCCGGTGCTGCTAAGTTTGGATGCCATTCATGACCCATCCAGAACGCAGATGCTAGTGCAACACCGATAGCTGTACCGCCGAGCCATGGGGCTGGCGAAGCTTTGCCATATTTATTGCGCTGTCTCATGTTCAACCTACCTTCCCGTGCGAATGGCTCCACTTTTTAGTGTATAAAACTTGCGGTCGGTCGATTTGAAAAATATACGATTCGTTAAGGTTTAATGCGAGAGTTGTCACTCCAGTTGCTCATCCTATCGCTCGGCACAACTTAAAGCTGGTCTTACGGCAGCGCGTGTCGGACCGTGACAAACGTGATTTACCGGCAAGAATAACTCTCCGACTTTCGGCATGGGCACTTGATCCAGGCAAGTCATGGCAATATCGGCACAGATGTGGTTTCGCGCAGTTTGGGCCCGCAGCAGATCGCATTTAATGCTTTTCTGAAGAGTCTGCAAATCTAGTGGTGCGAAACGCAGAGTTCCTTGAAATTGATTCGGCACGTTTGTGCTGTCTGGGAAGACCCAGTCACACTCGCCGTCTAGAGGACCGGCGCCGTGGCGAGTCAAATATGTGCGGCTGACATACGTCACGTTCAATTTATCTAGTCTAAACTTTGGAGCGAGATGTAAGACATTTGTCAGCCCAGTTTTAGATCTTGTTACGTGTGGAAATTGGTCGATGCGATCTTCGTCTAACATGAGACCCTGAGCGCCTTCGAAGATAATGTGTTTGGCGTTTGGATAGCACTTGCTGATCGATGTGAATTCTAAAAGGGTTTGTGTATCCGTGACGAATTCTTTCAAGATGCTTTCTGATTTTTCGAAAAATATTGCTGAGTCTTCTGAGTGCGGATCTATGTTGAACTCTTTTAGTCTTTCAGCAAACCATGAGGTTTTCAGTTCGATCAGTTTTTGGAAAAGAAGCGTCGGGTTTAACATTTCTCTCGCACGCAACTTCAGCGCCGGTGAACGCAGACTTCTAGTCACAGTTTCGTTGATGCCGAGTCCGCAGCTTCCGTGCCTTTTCGTTCCTCGGCGCCGCTCCGTGGTTTGGTTGATAAACATGTCGTAAGGGGTCGTTAACATGGCATCGCCGTCGATGGTGATATTGGGTTTTACACCCAGTTTGTGTAAGTCAGAAATTTCTCTGACGAAAATGAGCGGGTTAACGATGAAAAATTTGCTTAAAAAAGTAGGGGCGCCCACAAACGAACCGCTACCGAAGTGGCTGAAAACGTGGCGGCGCCCGTCCGGGGTGACGACGGTGTGCCCAGCCTGGGCGCCTCCATTGAATCTGACAACGAGCGAGTTTTCTGGGTCCTGGCTGGCAAAGTAATCGGTGAACAAACCTTTGCCCTCGTCACCATAATTTGCTCCAATGATTACTCTGCCAGCGTTCATTTTTAGTTCCTCCTAAAGTTTCAAAAGACCCTTTTTGCCGAAGAATTTCTTGGGCTTCGAACTCCCACCGCTCAGGGATTCGCGAATAGTCACAGCTGTGCTACCAGTCCAACTGGCAGCGACCGTCGCCAGATCGCTTCCCTCCTGTACCTCGAGAATCGACACGATCAGCTCGGCCAGTTTTGTGTGGTCATCCAATGTGATGGCACCTTCACCTAAAAGGTCACGCCATGCGCGTCTTGTTTTGTCTGGCGCTGTTCGGTAATAGTTTCCTTCTTCGATCATGATGTGGAAAACATTCCATGTCTTTGACGCCATCGTGAGCAGGTCTCTCGATGAAATGTCGCGCTGTAAACCGTTTCCGAAGATCTTCTGCACGTGATTAGCTTGCAGCTTTGGTGCGGGCGGCTCATCGCCCACTGTAAAAAGATATCCCTTCTTATTGCGCTTGAGAAAAGCATCGCATTTGGTGCGTGTAGCAGCAAAATACCAGGGGAGATTGTAACTTTCGAAGTTATTGCCGCCACCACCACCTTCAATGTAAAACTTACTCAATTGATCGGCGAGGCGAATATCCGATTCGAATTGCGTGGCTTGCAGTGGAGCCTGATCCGCCCATGCATCGCCGAAAGCCATGCACATAACATGTGGGTCAGTAACTGGTTTGCGCGCATAAATCTCTTCGATCAGCACTCCCAGTCCATTGCGAATTAAAGTCTCTGCCAACATTCCCATCGAACCGGTTTCATCGATAGCGACAATAATCGGTGTGGAAAGTGGATTTGCGGTTGAATCGCACGATTCTCTGACCACTATGTTTTTCGGGTCCAGATCTTCGTGAATTGAGCGGCCGCGGAATAAATCCACCGATGCTGTTGCTTTGGCGCGATCGGCATATACGTCCCAATCTTCAGGATCCCATCTTGATGTACCCATGATTATTTCTCCTTGTAGAGTAGATCTGCATCGAGCTGCATGTTGACGAATTTGGGTGGACCAAATGCGCTTGGCAGTACTTCTCGTTTGAATGTTTTGTAGTCTTCGAATGCGCTGCCACTCGATGGCAGTTGCAACCAGTCCACCAAATCTGGTGGCAAACTTTTACCAAATGTCAGATGGGCTCCACTCGCATCGCCGAGGATTTCACGTCCAACAGACTTGATTAGTTCCAGGTCGACGCGAGCATCTGCACGTTTATTTCTCAAGATGTCTGGCGGAATGCACTTCAACGTTTCTTCCGGAATGTACGAAAGAACTTGACCTGCTTTGGTCGAGTACCACCAACCGCCAAGCAGCATCAGGTTATGACGGAGAGGCGATATAACTACGGTTGTTGCTGAAATCGCATTGTGCGTAACACCTGCCCATTCCAGGTAACAAGCGAGATTCAACAGATTATTCAAGATCCAGCCGATGTGGTTGGCCGGAGTCAGCTTGCCGCCAAAGTGATTGATTACATCTCTGAGCAGAAGTTGATCGGGCGTTTTTCGAACGACCAAGATGTTTGAGCTTTCTGTCCTGAATGTTTGTTGGACCTGCGGAAGGTACTTCGACATTTCCAGAGCCATGGAATTGTTTTTAAGCGGAAGCATGTGGATGCGCTTCCGTCCTTGCTGGAAGAGCTGTTCGAATTCTTTGTCTAATTCGAAGACTATGGAGTTGTCTGCGACATAGGTCGTGCCCAATTCGAACGGGTGGCTTATTCTGTACTTGCAGGTTTTTATGGAGCCGTCGAGCAGCCGGAATTTTCGCCAGCCATCGATCTGCTCTTCAATTTTTTCGCAAGATTCGTTCCATTTACCGCTCGCCATCTTTTGGCGGGCGTCTCGGTAGAGTTGAACTATGTGCATGAATACACGCATCGCATCTGGCGTTGATTTGCGGTCTGGATGCCACTGCCCAGCTAGAAAACGATATTCCGCCTTGGCCTCGCTAAGAGAGTTCGAAAATAGCGATTCTGGTGTTTCGATCGACAACAGTTTGTCTGCGGTAAGTCGCTCAAGATTGCGCATGGAGATGCTCCTCCCCTCGTTAGTAACCAGAGGATGTTGTTGTTCGTTGACACCGTCGATGGTGTCAAATTCGATTGGAGAAGGATTTTAGATTAAACGTCTTGCGGACGTGACTTGCTTGACAGGTAAACGTAAATTTGACTATTTCTATATTAGATCCGCGAGGCTAAGCTGTCAATACGTCCACATGAAGCTGTCGAGTGAGCGTTTGCCTGACGAACTGCGGTGCTCTCCCGGTGGCGTTATTGACGATTGATGGCTTGATTGTGAAAGATCATCGACTTTGGGTGGTCCGGAACGCATATTAAGGATTGACAATCGCCTGAAAATGGAATGTATTAGTGACAGAGAATCGCCGTCGCAACGACGAGCCAAATTCTCAGTGATAGGTGAGATCTGGACGCTATGAAGCTGACGCCTGCTGACCACAAAATCGATTCGGGCGAAGCGCCGAGTTTAGTTGTGGTTGCGCAGACAGAGCCTGAAGCTGAGGACACCCAGGCTGAACCTGCGGTCTTGGACATTTACGCTAAGCCTGCCTACTCCGCCGAACTGACGAGTTTTTTGAAACGTGCCAAGGCGAAGAATTTCCACGCTATTCTCGACATCAGTTTGTGGGGGTGGGGTCGCATTGCGCTTGGAATTGCGATGTTCGCGCTCTTTGCCAACCCACTCACTTATTTATTGGCGATTTTGTTTGTCTCGTCTGGCATGGGAATACTCGTTGCGCTCTCGCACGAATCGCAGCACTCAGCCCTTTTGCGCAGCAAAAAATGGAATGACCTCGTCGGCGCCTGGTTATGTGCTTACCCTGTTGGGTCAGTGTATGGCGCGTCCAAATCAGTTCATTTGGCACATCACAAATACTTGAACACATCGCAGGATCCTGACCGTCACTTCCATCTCGAAGACGATAAGTCTACCCCCGAGCAATTTGCGAACTATTTCTTGAAACTTTTATGCGGCGGACAACTCTGGACAAGCATTGTAGTCAATGGTTTTCTTCGTAAGGATGATGGAGTGATTGCGGAGTCTGCGGAAGCATTATCGACAGCTGTAAATCGACGCAAATATCCAGAAGTCTTCAATCTGGTGCCTGTTCAAATGGTGGTCTTCAGTCTTCTCTGGTTGGCGACAGGTTTTTGGTGGGCATACTTCGCACTATGGCTGGTGCCGATCTTTACGCTTGGAACTTTTTTCGGATATTTGCGAGGCTTTATCGATCACGCTCGACTCGAAAGCGATGACACGACCCTCGCTGCTGGACGACTGATCTCGGTGCCACATCCATCGCTCTTTGATCGGGCTTTGCTTACTGGTCTCGACTTCCACTTCCACGCTGAGCATCATTTCTTTCCAGCCGTACCGCATTACTATTTGCCTGAACTCCACAACGTTTTGCAAAACGATCCAGCTTTTCGCGACCGGTATCTCGTCAGACCAACTTATTTCAGTTTTTTGCGCGACTACTGGAAACAGATCGGGTCGGGAGCGCGCCATCCATCTCGGTGATTTATGCTAGACCGCAGGAAACCGAAAGTTCTATTTGTGCAACCGAAGCTGCCTCCGTCTTTCTGGGGCATGGAGTTTTCAGCGCCTTATGCTGGATATAAGTATCCGAATCCTCCCCTTGGAATGATGACACTGGCTGGGGCAATTTCACCTGAGCACGAAGTCGAGATTCGCGATGAAAACGTGAAAGACGTAATGTATGAAACTGACGCGGATATTGTGGGCATCAGCGGCACTCTCTTGCACGAATTTCATATCTCGAGGTTACGCGCAATCGCTAAATACTTCCGTGATGCAGGCAAGTTGGTCTGTATCGGCGGACCAGTCGCCACCTTGACCCCAGATTCGGTGCGCGATTACTGTGACGTACTTTTCGATGGTGAAGGTGAGTATACCTGGCCAAAGTTCCTTGACGAATATTCGCGCAATCAGCATCAGAGCCGCTATGAGCAGATTGAAAAGATCGATATGGCGCTGGCTCCGTTGCCCAGAATCGATCTTGTCAACGCCATGGACTATGGCTCTGCTCAAATTCAAACAACACGTGGCTGCCCCTTTACGTGCGAATTCTGCGACATTATCGTTATGTATGGACGCAAGGTGAGAGCTAAACCGATTGCCCGCGTTGTTGAAGAAGTGAAGCAGTGGAGTGACGCAGGGCAGCTCTTTGTCTTCTTTTCGGACGACAATTTCGTCGGTAATAGACCTTACGCTAAAGACCTTTTGAAAGCGCTGAAGGAATTTAATTCGGAGCGTGCTCATCCTGTTCAATTTTTCACACAAGCGAGCATCGACACTGCCAAAGATCCTGCTTTGCTGGAGATGATGCGTGACGCAAATTTCGTGGGAGTGTTCATTGGCATTGAGAGCCCTCGCAAAAGCTCTCTGACTGAGACTTTGAAAGTGCAAAACGTGCACACTCTCGATATGGCTGAAGCTATCCATACGATTCAATCTTACGGATTATTTGTTTCTGGTGGCATGATCGTTGGATTCGACAATGACGATAAAGACATTTTCGAAGAACAATTTCAGTTCTTGCAAAAAGCCGGTGTGCCTTTCGCACAAATGAGCCTGCTCGAAGCAATGCCGAAGACTCCCTTGTGGACTCGGATGCAAGAGTCAGGCAGACTGATTGAATATCGTGAGGGGCTTTGCACCAATATCAGACCTGTTTCGATGACTTACGACGAATTGATTGCTGGATACAGCAGTTTGATCAAGAAAGTGTATGACTTCGATAACTATGTCGAGCGTTACTTGACCAGCTTGAAGTTTATGAAAGGACACCAGTTCTCGAATGACAGACCACGCGTTACCCCTCGTTCATTCCTGGCTTTCTGCAAGATAATCATGTACTTTGCAGCGTCGAGCGAACACGGCAAGAGAAAGTTTTTGTGGGATATGATTGTTGGAACCTGGAAAATAAATCCAAGAGCGTGGCGATGGACGATCAGATATATGTTGAACTTCATTCATTTCCATCAGTTTGCCAGGGACAACGTTATGGTTGTGATGGCACCGGCGGTTGAAAATAAGCTGGCTGGCGATGCTGCATTGACGCCGAATCCAGCATTTGGCTAGATATTAGAGACCTTCAGAAGATTGGAGCGCTGGTGGGGTCATCATTCAAACGGTTCATTGACGGGCTCAAATCACTTTCTCAAAAGCATCCGTTTGCTGCCATTTCTGCAGTTACTGGTTTCGCCCTGCTGCTAGTTCTGCTGCGGGCTTCCATACTGAATTATCAATACTTGTTTGGAATGTACCATGACGATGGTGTGTATTTGGTATCAGCGCAATCACTGTTAGACGGACATGGCTATCGAATTTTGTCGCTTCCGACTGAGCCGTTTCAAACCAAGTATCCGGTTGGCTATCCATTAGTGCTGTCGAGCGCGATGTTGATCATGCCCGCGTTTCCGGCTAATTTGATCGGACTTGAAACCATGCAAACTGTCCTTTCAGTAGCTGCTGTTTTGGTCACTGTTGGTTACTTGCTATCTACTAAAAAAGTAACACCGTTGCTCGGGCTTGCTATTGCGTTCACTTGCTTGCTCAATATGCGTTTCATAGATTTTGCGCCGATGTTGATGAGCGATTTGCCTGCTGCCCTGCTGGTTTCAGCCTGCATGTGGTGCGCAGAGAGTCAATCGCGTCAGCAAGATTCGTTCTCTCCCTGGGTAGGGTTGTTGCTGGCGGCAGCAATTACTACGCGCACGCAGGCTTTGATTCTGGTTCCGACTTTGCTAATTTATTATGCGGTCAGAAAGCGCACTCGATCAGCCATAACCATGCTTGCAATCGCTCTGGTATGCGTCGTTCCGCAAATGTGGTGGCAGACTCGAACGAGTCAGGGCACTCCAGAAATTCTGACGTTTTACACCAACTATTTGAAGCATGCATACGGTACATTGCCGTCATCTAGTGCGGGATTTGCGGCAGCCGCAGGCAACTTTGATTGGTCGATGTTTGTGCAGATCAACACATATTTCCCTGGTCTGGAACAAATTCCATATCAACTGCTTTCTCCGATCGCCTTCTTTCTACTCTATAAAGTTGTTTACTATTTGCTTGCGGTACCATCGTTGACTGGAATGTTTATCCTTCTGAAACGAGCATCGCTTCCTGCTCTTTTCTGTTTCTTCTACGGGTTCTCATTTAGTCTCTGGCCAATCAAACTGGAATGGCGTCATATTTTGCCGGTGTTAGTTTTTGGCTACTATTTCTACTTTGTTGGTTTCAGATTTTTTGCTGCAAAGCTAAAACGCGCTATTAGTGCACGCAAACAGACCAGCGCGGGCCAGTACAGCAAATTCTGTATTGGTGCAACGGTCGTTTTCAGCTGTTATCTGGTCATCGGCGCTGGTGTTTTGTCGTGCGCAAAAGCCGGGTGGCTCAAGGCCCTATCTCAGCCGCCTGAACCCGGTATCGCTGTGGACTTTCAAGAAGCTGTCAGCTGGATCAAAGCCAACACGACTGCTGATGCCGTTTTTGTGTGCAACAACGACCCTGTGTTTTACTTATACACACATCGGCACGCCATAATGCCATCAAGAATGGAACTGTGGAGGTTTGTCGCAGACAAATACGTCGACGCAAAATCTCTGAGCGCAGCCATAGAATTCAGCAAAGCAACATACGTTATGAACGAGCCCGCCTTGCGTTCATCAGGATATGCCTACACCCAATTGAACAAAGCAATTGCCGAAGAAGGTACATTCATCCCAGTGTTCAAGACAAAAAACAACCTGATAGAAATTTTCAAAGTGTCTCGTTAAAAAGGGACCTTCCATTCGTTTTCTAATACCGCAAAAATAACATCATCAACCCAAGTATCGTTCAGCCACAAGCTCTCAATAAAATGCCCTTCTTTTCGCATACCAAGCCGTTCCATCAGTGCAAGTGAAGGAGCGTTACGCGGATCCACCGAAGCAAAAACCCGATGCTTTTCATACTTCGAAAAAAGCAACTCAATCACCGCTTTTACAGCTTCGGTCGCGTATCCTTTAGAGTGGTGCTTCGGATCTAACGTGATACCAAATTCCGCAATCCGCGTGTCATCTAGAATGTGGATGCCACAGTCGCCTATCAAGCTGCCATCGTTGACCAGTTCGATTCCAACTTGATTCCAACCAGGCTTCGATAAATCGACGTTCGCCATGCCTGCAATAAACGCCTGCACTTCATTGAGTGATTTTGCACCACAGCCTTGATATTGGAAGACTTCAGGCAAAGCTCGATACGCTTGCATCTCATGCGCATCTTTGGGTTGCAGAGCGCGAAGGCGTAATCTGTCAGTCAGTATCTCGGTAAACTCTATTTTGGATTCGATCATTCGTGCAATCCTCGCAAGATGCAAGTATAGTATCTATGAGTACGGATTGCCTTGATGGCTGCGGGATCGGTAACTATGTCAACAATGTCGAATTTTCGAGCCAAATTTGAAACGTACAATCAGGTGAAAGGAAGCTGGAAACGGGCGCTGATAGACGAAACCGGCGAATGCGATAGCTCGGCGGTCGCCAAAGCCGGTCGAAATGGTCAGATCGCTTTTGACGATGTCGGCATATGGATGATTGCCGATCACGACAGGCTTTTCAAGCAGCCAATGTGCTTTCCCTGGACATCGATAACTTCTGTGGTGAAGATGGAGTCTAATCTCCTGATGATTTCGTTGAACTCTGCCGATGTAGTGACGATCGACCCTCTCGAAAGGGACGATGACTTGTTGTCGGCCTGTGCAACGAGAGAAAAATTGGTTCGCTAAGAACTTTAGTTTGCGACTTTTAGCTTGCGATGATTTTTTTGGTTGGCTAACGGTTAGTCGTTAGACGTTTGCAGGGCAGCTTGTGTAGCGCTTTGTCCTCGTCCATTTCTGCTGATCTGAATCCAATACTCTTTGATAAACGCTGAATATGAAGGTCTAGTCAAGTAACGTGATTTGTAATTTTCGTCTGCCTGCAAGATGGTGTGCAGTTCGTGCAAATAGTAATGAGGTACGCTCGGAAACATGTGGTGCTCTGCGTGATATTTGAAGTCATAGGGAGCCAGGAATGCCCGCTCCAAGAAGTTCGCATTCAGTACCGTCACCAACCGTTCTGCGGAGTTGACGGAAGAATCGTCTGGAAGCCGCGCGTGATCAACGAATCCACGCAGGAAGCCGAGGAATGTTCCGAGGGTAAATATCGGTCCTAACCATATTGCTAAATAGAGCCACCATTGCCCCGATACCGCCCATAGTGCTCCCCAGATCACCAGTTGAACGGGAATCAAATTGAGAATTTCAGGATGACCTTTGCGCGTAAGCACTACCACTGGTGCCGGTTTATCTTCCGGCTGCACTGCATCTTTCTGGATCGGGCGCAGGATGCCGTTTACTACAATGCTAGTCCACAGTTGCCCGCCCAACACTAGCCGCAGAAAGTGCCAGGCAAACTGTTGAGGAGTACTTTTATTGTCTTCGAAGTGAAAGTTTCGGTCTGGGTCTTCTGGTGTGTTCAGCAATTTGTGGTGCGCCATGTGCACCGCTTTTGACGAGCTGTAAATCGACCCCACGGGATAGGCACACAACCAGGCGGCAACCAGGTCATTCCATTTTCGGTCAGGCAAAAACGTGCCGTGATGAGCGTCATGCGCGATCGCCAGCAAAGCTCCCATGCGAGACGTCACGACCAGGAATGCAAAAGCGAAGGTGAGCACGTTCGGGAAGAGAACGTACACACCTAGTCCGAGGATTAACATTCCCCAGGACCAGACGAACAGATCCACCAAGCCTCTTGCCAGGATTGGTTTTGCCGTCTTTACGAAACGATTGACGATTTCGGAGCTAGCTTTCTTCGCGTCAGCGCTCATGAAGAACCCTTGATCTCGGATGGTAAGTTCTACCTATAGTAAGTTCGTACCCATAAAAGTCAATGACCCAGTCGTTTTCCGAAAGTTTGACGAGCAACCGCCAGTTGCCTCAGTCAGGCTGTAACCCCGGTGATAAGCTGCGCTCCCGCAGTTGAGGCACAGACATAAATTTCTGTCGTTCTGCCCGTTTGTTTCTCGTACTGGGGGATTACAGCTTTTCGGAAGGAATCCACGGCATCGTTGGCCACGATCGCTACTGTGCAGCCCCCAAACCCGGCGCCGGTCATACGTGCACCGAGAACACCCGAGTGCTTTTGCGATAACTCGACGAGCTGGTCGACTTCGGGGCAGCTCACCTCGAAATCGTCGCGCAGTGAGACGTGAGACTGATTCATCAACTCGCCAAACCTCTGGAGATCCGATTTTTCAAGGGCACAGACAGCATCTATCACTCGTTTGTTTTCGGAGATGACGTGTCTGCAGCGTTGTGCGACCTTCTTCGGCAACTGATTTACATGCGTTTCGAATTCATCTATTTCAATGTCTCGCAGGCTATTCAATTTCCTGCCCGTCATCTTCGAGAGCAATTTGACGCCCTCTGCACATTCTGAGCGGCGCGCGTTGTATTCGCTGTCTACGAGCCCTCGTCTTACGCCGGAATTTGTGATGACGATCGAATAGCCTCGGTCAGACAATTTGAGCGGAACGGCTCGATAGTCGAGGCTGCGGCAATCAATCATCAATGCGGTCTCTTCCTGGCCTAGCGCAGAGATAAACTGATCCATAATTCCGCATTGCATGCCAACGAACTCGTTTTCCGCTTGCTGCGCAATTAATGCGATATCTTTTCCGCCAATGGAAAGTTTGTCGATCTCATTGCACAATGTGACGACAGCCACTTCGTACGCGGCTGAGGAGCTGAGACCGGCTCCTTGCGGCACGTTTCCAGCTAATACCGCATTGAATCCGCTGACGACAAATTTGCGCTTCTGCAGAGTGCTCAAGACGCCACGCAAATAATCGGCCCACTGATGCTTGTCACTTTTGCCGATATTGTTAAGGTTAAATCGGTCTGTCTCGCTGTAATCGAGCGAATAAGCAACGATTTCGTCTGTGCCATTCGGCGTTGCTGCAACGATCATTTCGCGGTCAATTGCTGTAGGAAAGACAAACCCTTCATTGTAATCGGTGTGTTCGCCGATCAAGTTGACTCGACCTGGGGCGCGCACTACGAATTCAGGTTTAGCGTGAAACTGCTTGATGAAGGCGTCGGTCACCGCTGAAACGCTGGAATTATTGCTCATTGCCACTCCGTTTGATTCAATTATTGATTTAGACTTTGACGGCGCGAAGTTCTTCTGCTTTCACTTCAGGCAAGGTGTCATTGACGAAAGTGCCTGCGCCTGATTCGCAGCCGGCAAGGTATTTCAATTTTTCAGGCGTGCGCAGTGGAGGATAAAACTCTATGTGGAAATGGCAGCCGGGATAAGCTTTTCCGTCGGTTGGTTTTTGATGCATGACCATCATGTAGGGCATCGAAAAACCCCACAGACCATCGTATTTTTGAAGCAACTCTTTGAGAAGCTTTGCTAAATCACTTTCTTCAGCGCTGGAGAACTCAGACATAGAGCCACGGTGCGCTTTCGCATAGAGGTGAACTTCATAGGGATAGCGCGCATAAAATGGAATAAATGCCACGAAATGTTCTGATTCAGCGACGATGCGTTTGCGTTCGCTCAATTCGCCCTGCAAGATATCGCAATGCAGACACCGCCCGGTTTTTTCATGGTGGTCTGCTTCGTTGCGCAATTCGGTTTGTATGCGTGGTGGCAGATACGAGAAAGCATAAATCTGTCCGTGTGGATGGTGGATTGTGACACCGATCGCTTCACCTTTATTTTCGAAGATGAAGACGTAGTCGATCTCTTCGCGAGCCCCCAACTCTTCGTATCGGTCTCTCCAGACGCGCACGAGCTCTTCCATTTTCTTCGCGGAAAGATCTGCCAGAGTGCCCGTATGATTGGATGAATATAACACCACTTCGCAAATGCCCAGTGAGGGTCTGACCGGATACAAGTCACTGCCTGCAATTTCTGGTTCGGCAGGATCTTTTTTCAGGCTCGGAAACTTGTTTTCAAAGACAACAAATTCATATTCTGTCTCGGGTACTTCCGTCGGAAAGCCACCTTCGGCAGTCGGGCACAGCGGGCAGTAGCCAGCCGGTGGCAAAAACGTTCTGTCTTGTCTGTGAGTTGCAGTCACAACCCATTCGCCCATCACCGGATTCCATCGCATCTCAGACATTGGCTTGCTCTCGGCCGTAACCATTTGGATATTTCTGGTGCCACTTCCACGCATCACCGATAATTGTTTCCAGCGCACCGTATTTAGGTGCCCACCCCAGTTCATCCTGAATTTTTTGACTTGATGCGATCAGAATAGAGGGGTCTCCAGCTCTGCGTGGTCCAACCTCTACTGGAATTGCTTTACCAGTGACTTGGCGTGCCACTTCGATAATCTCTTTGACTGAAAATCCTTTGCCACTACCGAGGTTGTAAATGCTGTTTTGACCTGGAGTCTTAAGCGCTTCTACGGCCAGTAAATGAGCTGCAGCCAGGTCTTTGACGTGAATGTAATCTCTAATGCCAGTGCCATCCGGTGTTGGATAGTCGTCACCGAATATGGTGATGTGCGGTCGAGCGCCACGAGCAGCTTGCAATACTAGAGGAATGAGATGTGTTTCTGGCTCATGGTCTTCGCCGATAGTTTCAGTCGCTCCCGCTACGTTGAAGTAGCGCAACGCAGTGTACATCAGACCGTACGCATTCGCGTACCATTTTAAAATTTTCTCGTAAGCGAGTTTACTGTCGCCATAGGGGCTGCTCGGAATCAACGGAAAATCTTCTGTGATTGGCGAAGAATGTGGTTCTCCATAAACAGACGCAGTAGACGAGAAGACAAATTTTTTCACACCGTTGGCGATCATGACATCGAGTAGTGTCATTCCATGCGTTACGTTGTTGCGGAAATAGAGAGCGGGTTGCTCGACCGATTGCCCGACGAGACTGAGCGCACCGAAGTGCATGACAGCGTCGATTTTTCCGGATTTGAAGATTTCGTTCAAGTCTTCCGCGCTTCCCATATCGCCCTTGAAGAATTTCGCCTTGCTTGGCACAGCGGGCTCGTGTCCGCGACACAAATTGTCAAGCACGACTACTTCGTGATTTTGTGCAAGCAGCAATTCGACTGTTACAGCGCCGATGTATCCAGCGCCTCCCACGACAAGCAGTTTCATTTAGCCGCCTCGCTTTCGCTCTTCTTCTGCTCATTCACAGATTTTTCGAACGTGTAATAAATCAGCGTTCGACCGTCTTCTTTGTGCTCGACGCGCTTGTGCATGACCGGTCTGTCATCAGTTTTTTCAGTCGGCGCGGCGTTCGATTCAGGCATAGGTTCTCCAACTCAGCAATTTCGCGGTGAGTCTGGATATTGTAAGCCAATCTGATACGCACGTCTGTATCATCCACAGAAGAAGAAACACACAGAAAACACAAATCCTGAGATACCATGATTACTTGCAACCGTCGGCTCAGTCGCGGCGCGGGAATTCAGGGGTAGTTCAGGGAATGTTCAGCGGCGGTCCTCCAGTCCACTTAATGTGGTCAAACATGTTCAACCCGGAGAAGCCACGGGTGAAGAAACCTGTGGAGTGGAAGCGCATCGCCAGTCTTTTTCATCCTTATTGGAAGCAAGAAGTGCAAGTGTTCGCGATGATTTTTCTCGGGGCACTATTGGGACTGATTCCGCCTCTTTGCACGCTGCGATTGATCGACACCGCTATTCCGCAGAATAATTTCGGTTCAGTTTGTTTTTATGTTGGGGGAATGATTGCCGCAGCCCTGCTCGCTGGGCTGGTTGGCGTTTATCAGGGGTACTTGAATTCGTTGGTTGGCGAAGGCATAGTGCGCGACATTCGTTCGTCTCTGGTGTCGCATTTGCATCGCATGCCGCTGGACTTTTTCACGAGCACAAAAACTGGCGAGATCATGAACCGGGTTTCGAGCGATGTCGACAGCATCGACAACGTTGTTACCGGCACCATGGTGACAGTCGTGACGAACGTTTTCATGATTACGACAACGTTGGTGACCGTATTCGTCCTGAATTGGAAATTGGCGTTACTTTCGATTGGAATTATTCCATTTATGATTTTTCCGATCTGGCCGGTCGGTCGCAAAATGTATGAGGTGCGGAAAAAGACGCGACAGAAGCGAGACGAGATCGAAGCACTGACGCAGGAGACGCTTTCAATATCGGGCATTACGTTGATCAAATCGTTTGTACGCGAGCCTTATGAGCACGATCGTTTTTTCAATGTTGGCACAGATTTGATGAAATTAGAAATTAGTCTCGCCATGGTCGGCAGATGGTTCATGATGTTGATTGCTGCCATGGTGACAATTGGACCGGCTGCCGTCTGGTTGTTGGGTGGTTGGCTCGCCATTCAGAAGACTGTCACCATCGGTATCGTCGTTACTTTCACAACGTTGCTGAATCGCTTGTACGGCCCGGCATCGGCGTTAGCTGGTGTGCAGGTTCAGGTGGTTGGTGCCCTGGCAGTGTTCGAGCGGATCTTCGAGTACCTGGATATGCCTGAAGAACGATGCAAAAGCGATGGTGGCGCAGAACTTGCTCAAGTTGCGGGCAAGGTCGAATTCAAACACGTGCAATTTTCTTATTCAGAAAATCGTCCAGCCTTGAAAGATGTTTCATTCGTCATCGAACCAGGCGAAATGGTGGCATTCGTCGGTCCTTCAGGTGCAGGCAAGACAACAATAACGCAGTTGGTGCCTTGCTTCTACAACACTCAAGAAGGAGCTGTGTTGGTTGACGACCACGACGTAAAGGAGATGAATCTGCATTCTTTGCGTTCGAATATTGGTATCGTCACGCAAGAAACCTATTTATTTCATGACACAATTGAAAACAATCTGCGCTACGCACGCGCCGATGCAACAGACGAAGAGCTGTTCGGAGCCGCTAAGGCCGCTAATATTCATGATTTCATTGTTTCGCTGCCAGAAGGTTACAAGACCATAGTTGGTGAACGCGGTCATAAGTTGAGTGGTGGCGAGCGTCAACGGTTGGCAATTGCTCGTGTGCTTTTGAAAAATCCGAAGATTTTGATTCTAGACGAAGCGACAAGCGCTCTCGATTCAGTCAACGAGGCGCTTATTCAACAAGCCTTTGTGCCGCTGATGCAGGGACGCACCAGTTTGGTGATTGCACATCGGCTCTCCACGATTTTGTCGGCCGACAGAATTTTCGTCATTGAGCATGGCGAACTGGTTGAAGGCGGAACGCATTCGGAGCTTATTGCGCTAGATGGTGTGTATGCAAACTTGTACAGACAACAGTTTCGCGAGCGAGAGTCAGAGAGCGCGCTACTTCGTCTGGATTGATTTCATCGCCACCGGTCTGTTTTCAGGCGGCGCAGCTTTGATGAAGTCTTTTCGATTCAACACGGTGCCTCGAAATTGTCGAACGATATAAACGGGGGTGTTTCGTTTCACCATTCCAAAAATGCGAGAAATATCTGCATTTGAATGACGAATGCAGCCGTGACTTGCACTCTTTCGAATCGCCTTTGGGTCGTTGGTTCCGTGCAGGGCAAGTTCGTCTCTATCCAGATAAATCGCTGCCACGCCGAGCGGATTTTTGTGTGTTTCGTTATATGGTGGCACTGGTTTCTGCTTGGGATCAATCTCTTTAGTTGGAACCCAGATTGGATATTTTTTCTTCATCGCGACGAGGTATCGTCCCGGCGGTGTTGGTTTGTCTACTGTGCCAATGGCGTTGGAAACAGTCATGATGCGAACGATTTCATCTCTTCGTCCCAAGTGTTGAAGTTGAATGATGTGCGTAGAGTGGCTGCCCTTGTCTACAACGACTACTGTAGGTGCATCTGAACGGTATCCGTTCGTTTTCATCACACCCGTCATGGCGTAGTGCCCGTTAATGAACGGATACTGCATGTTTGTTTTCTTGACTGCAGGCGCACTAAAGGCGGGGCCGGCAATCACTGCGCTACTAAGAATCGCCATGACCAGAGAAAAATGTTTCATACCCGTGCAACGCCCCCCAAACCCTGACAATTGGTAGTCGGATCAGGCTAAGGTTTAGTTCCGGATGGGCGCCGCTATTTGAAAACTTCGTACGGATCTACCGACGATGTCACCCACCACTTCTTCGTCGCGTCTCCCAGCCCTATTGAGAAATGCAAGTGCGGAGTGTTGGGCGGCGCGTTGCCTGATGTGCCCACGTAGCCAATCACTTCGCCTTTTTTGACGGCATCGCCGTCGTGAATGTTGTCTGCGTATTTTTCCAGGTGAGCGTAATAGTAGACGAAGCGTCCGCTGGGGTCGGCTTCGTAGACTGTCAGTCCGCCTCGCTTGCTGTTAAACAGTTTGGATATCCTTCCATTTTCTACTGCGTGCACTGGTGTATTTCGCGGTGCCAACATGTCTGCGGCGCCGTGCATGACCCCTCCGTGCGTTTCGTAAAACGAGCCTTTCACTCGGGTAATGTCGAAGTTTTCAATTGGCAGTTCGAGCTTCTTGGCACGCAATTCTTTAATCGCTTGCGCAGATTGTTCGGGCGTCAGTGGTGGCTCGCCCGAAGGATTTACTGATTTGATTTCTGTAGCAGCCGTTGCACCATCTGCGATGGCAATGGTACTGATGGCTAGAATTACTGAAAGAAAGTTTCTAAGGCTCATGAGATTCCCCTCGAAACAACCGACGAGAGTGCTTTACCGGTTGTTCCGACATTCCTTAAGCGAAAATCGGGTTTGGAGCGATGAATTTGAATCCTGCTGGGAAAATTGAATATGCGGTTAGCAATCTTCTGTATAGGGTTAGACTTGGCAAAGACCTGTTCTAAATGCGGCTCTGAGTTCACAGACGATGCAACGTTGTGTCCAAACGACGGATTTCCCTTGCTTTTGGGATCTTCCATGAACCAGGAAGTGTTGCGCATCGGGTCTCGCTATGTCGTTGAAGGCGAAATCGCGCGCGGCGGCATGGGAGCAATCTACAAAGCCCGGCACATAGCAATGGATAGGACCGTCGCCATCAAGTTGCTGCTTGCGGATTTTTCGTCAGATTCCGACGCCATGATGCGATTTCAGGTGGAGGCTCGTGCTGCTAGCAGCCTGAATCACCCCAACATCATCAAAATTTTCGAGTTCGATTTTACCGATCGCGGCATGCCATATCTGGTTATGGAATTTCTGGAAGGAATGTCGTTATCGTCCGCGATAGAAGACAATCAGCGTATTCCGTATAAAGAGGCGGTGCCGCTTTTCATAGCGATCTCCTCCGCTCTCAGTCATGCTCATAAACGCAACGTCATTCATCGCGACCTGAAGCCAAGCAACATCATGTTGGTACCAGATGATTCAGGCGTACTCTATCCCATACTCGTCGATTTCGGTATTGCTAAACTCTTTAGTGGTCAGGGTAAGACCGGCGTGCGGCTGACACAAACCGGCGAAGTTTTCGGTTCGCCTTTGTACATGAGTCCCGAACAATGCATGGCTGGCACCATGGATGCGCGCTCAGATGTTTATTCATTCGGATGCGTCATGTACGAAACGTTGGTTGGCATTCCACCGATCAATGGAAAAAACTTCATGGCGTTGATTCATGCACATTTGTATGAGGAGCCGATCAGTTTCTCGCAACTTGCACCGAGTCTGGATGTTCCTCCAGAACTCGAAGCAATCGTATTTAAGTGTCTGGAGAAAAATCCTGACCATCGTCAGCAGTCAATGTATGAAGTACAAACAGATTTGATGAAGTTTCTAGGTGCCACCACGGGACAGGTAAATGTTGTTCAGGCGCAATCGAATTCCACTTCGCCATCTGCACCGAATGTGGTGATCGATCCAGCCGATCCACTAGCAGATGTTCGCCGCAAGGCTGACGCAGGAGAGGCGGAGGCTCAGCATGAACTAGGGTGGTGTTACCTCGAAGGTCATAATTGCGCACAGAATTACGACGAAGCTTTCAAGTGGTTTAGTCTGGCTGCTGAACAAGGCAAGGCAGAATCTTTCTATTGGCTGGCAACGCTGTATCGGGCTGGACAGGGCGTGGAGAAAGACGTAGCTCAAGCGCTGAAGTTGTATCGCCGCGGTGCAGATGCCGGTCACCTTGCCAGTCAATCCTGTCTTGGCGACATGTACGAGTTGGGCACCGGCGTCGAAGTCGACTACGAACGCGCTCACCTCTGGCATACACGCGCCGCAGAAAAGGGACATGCTCTTTCGATGTGGGCTCTGGGCGGTCTTTATGAGAACGGTCAGGGCATTGCGGTCGATGAAAAATTGAGCGCCAAATGGTATTTGGCCGCCGCCGAAAAAGGTCAAGTCGATGCGCAAATCAAAATTGGTAAGTTGTACTTCTCGGGTGTCGGCGTGACAATGAACCTGACAGAGGCCGCGCATTGGTACATGTGCGCCGCCCAACAGGGCAGCGACGAGGCGAAAGTCTTGCTCGGTCATTGCTACGCAAATGGCGAGGGCGTGCCGTTCGATGAAGAAGAAGCTGTTAACTGGATGAGCTATGCCGCCGAGTGTGGTAACACCGAAGCATTGAACTACATGGGCTATTGGAATGAGAACGGCATGATGGGTTTCGCAGAAGATAACGGCGCCGCGTTCCGCTGGTATTCAAAATCTGCTTTGCAGAAAGACTCATGGGCGCAATTCAAATTGGGCTGTCTATCAGAGTTTGGCTCGGGCGTACCGGTCAATTTAAAACAAGCGTTCAGATGGTACGAGCAGTCGGCGAAGCAGGGTGTCAAAGATGCGCAGTTCAATCTTGCTCTTTGCTATCGCGATGGAAAAGGAACAAATGTCGACTCTGACAAGTATTTCGAGTGGTTATTGAAATCTGGTGAGCAAGACTACAATCTCGCGTTGCTCGAACTTGGTTTTTATTACGAAGAGTCCGACCGCAATGAAGCTATTGTCTGGTACCAGAAAGCCGCAGACCTGGGGGAGCAAGAAGCTATCGAGAGGTTGACTACTTTGAATCAGTCGTCGACGATGCGCTCTACAATCTAATCTTCGCCACGTAACAAAGTAATGGTTTATAGTTTTGCAGCCGAGTTCGGGTGGAACTTATCAACTAGCGCCCGCGCAGCATCTTATTGTTCGACATAGTAGTTTCCAGCTTTGGAGAGTTAAAAATGCCACGAGATCTTCCAGTCGGTAACGGCAAAGTTCTGATCAACTTTGATAAAGACTATAGAATCCGCGATATCTATTATCCTCATGTCGGACAAGAGAATCAGACGATCGGACACGTTTCGCAGTTCGGTGTTTGGGCTGATGGAAAGTTTGCCTGGGTTGGACAAGGATGGGACATCAAGCGGCATTACGTCAAAGAGAGTTTAGTCACAGACGTCTTCCTGCATCACGAAGAGTTGCAGCTTGATATCCGCATGCACGACACTGTCGACTATTTATTCGATGTCTTTATGCGCGAAATTCATGTCACTGACACGAGCGGTAAAAATCGTGAAGTGCGGTTGTTCTTCCACCATGACTTTCATATCTCTGAAAACGAAGTTGGTGACACTGCTTTCTTCGATCCGAAGTCTGAATCGGTCATTCAATATAAGAAGAATCGTTGGTTTTTGATCAACGTTTCTAACTCCCATTTAGTTGGTGTGTCGCAGTGGTCTATTGGCAACAAAGAAGTGAACGGTTGCGAAGGCACATACAAAGATGCTGAAGACGGTCTGCTCGCCGGCAATCCCATTGCTCAGGGCTCGGTTGATTCGACAGTTGGTGTGACTGTCAACGTTCCTGGCAAAGGCAAGGAAATTGCACACATGTGGATGTGTTTCGGAAAAACTTATGAGGAAGTGTGTGGACTGGATGCGACAGTTCGTCGCAAAGGTCCGGATTACTTCGTTCCGAGAAATCAAAATTATTGGCGTCTATGGGTCAATCCTGAGCACATCGACTACATGAATTTGCCACCTAAAGTTGTTGATTTGTTCAAGCGCAGCCTGCTCACGATTCGTACGCAAATCGACGAAGGTGGCGCCATTATCGCTGCGAACGACCATGATATCGCGCAGTTTGCACGTGATACATATTCGTATATGTGGCCTCGCGACGGTGCTCTCGTTGCCCATGCGATGTCTAAAGCTGGATATCGAGATGTCGCGCACAACTTCTTCCAATTCTGCGCTGACGTGATTAAAGACGACGGTTATTTGATGCACAAGTACAATCCAGACAAGTCTTTAGCATCGAGCTGGCATCCATGGATTCGTGATGGAAAGCCAGAATTGCCGATTCAAGAAGACGAAACGGCGCTCGTGATCTGGTCGTTGTGGTCGCACTTCAGAAAGTTCCGACACGTGGAAATCATGAAGCCGTTCTACAACAAACTCGTCGTTCATGGTGCAGATTTCCTCGTTAAGTACCGAGACGAAGTGACCAAGTTGCCACTTCCGTCGTATGACTTGTGGGAAGAGCGTTACGGCGTGCACATGTTTACTGTCGCGAGCGTCATCGGCGGGTTGAACGCCGCCGCGCATTTTGCACAGGCCCTAGGCGAGCTAGAACAACACAGGCGCTGGACTGAAGCGGCTGAAGAAATTCAAGCTGCGATGATCGAACATATGTGGAGTGAGAAAGATAATCGCTTCTGTCGTATGGCGACGCGCACCGCCGATGGTTACAAGCTGGATATGAATATCGACGCGGCGATGTACGGTGTGTTTGCATTCGGTGCGTTGCCTCCCAACGATCCGAAGGTGAAAGCGACAATGGACGCGATTCGCGATCGTTTGTGGATCAAATCTGATGTGGGTGGTTGTGCTCGATACGAGAATGACTACTATCACCAGGTCTCGCAAGATATCGCCAATGTGCCAGGAAATCCCTGGTTCATTTGCACCATGTGGTTGGCTCAATACGACATTGCCGCCGCCAAATCGCAAGACGGATTGCGTGACGCCGTGAAGATGTTGGAATGGGTCGCAGATCACGCGTTGCCATCGGGAGTGCTGGCAGAGCAAGTTCACCCGTACACAAATGACCCGCTCTCAGTGTCACCACTAACCTGGAGTCACGCCACGTTCGTCATGTGCGTGCTGGAGTACATTGAAAAACGGCGAGTGCTGATGCAAGACAACATCTTCGCGCACACCATCGCCCCAATGTAGCAAGCAAGTAGCTTGCGACGCCTCTTACGCTTTTATGCCAATTGCAACAAGTTGTGCGCACAAGTTACCGCAAGCGATCCATCGCCTACCGCAAAACCTACACGTTTAGTCGTGCCCGATCTTATGTCGCCAGCAGCGAGGACTCGTGGCATGCTTGTCTCTAGTGCGCACGGCATGCGGTCTTTTAGTGGCCACAATCCAGAGTTGAACGCATCGATTCCCGTCAAAACGAAACCTTTATCATCGCGTGCGATCGCATCTGTAATCCAGCTGTGATCGGCTTCTGCGCCGATGAAGACGAATACGGCGGCCGCCGGTAAAACAAACGTACCTTTTGATTTCGATTGCACTGTAATAGTTTCAATCTGCATGCCACCATGCACTTCAGTAATTTCTGCACCTTCGTGTACGACAATATTTTTATCTTGCAAAATTCTCGTGTGCAAATACTCCGACATGCTCGGCCCAAGCGTGCTTCGAACGACCATGTGCACCTTGCGTCCTGGGCAACAGTTAGCAAGGAACATCGCTGCCTGCCCTGCTGAATTTCCTGCTCCCACGACCGCCACGTCTTGATAGTCGTGCAGTGTCGCTTCAATACTTGTGCACGCGTAGTAGATTCCCGCACGTTCATACTTGTGCGCGTTCAGTGCTTCCAGTTTTTTCCAGCGAACACCAGCTGCAATCAACGCCACTTTCGCATTAACTACAGCGCCGCAATCCATTGTCACATCAACGCCGTCGTAGCCATCTCTGAGCGAAAGTTTGGACACACTCACAGGTGCCACCAACTGTGCGCCGAACTTGAGCATTTGCAGTACGCCGCGCGTTGCCAGTTCTGTGCCTGAAAGACCGGATGGGAAGCCGATGAAATTCTCGATTTTGGATGAGCCACCAGCTTGTCCGCCTGGTCCGAGTTTGTCGATGACGAACGTTTCCAATCCCTCTGATGCGGCATAGACAGCGGCGGTTATTCCAGCCGGTCCTGCTCCAATCACGATGAAATCTGTGGTGGCACTCGGACAGTGGCGCCAAATTCCTGCACCACGGGCGATGTCATGTAACGATGGACGAATTAGTAGTGTGCCGTCGCGACATTCAACGGCGGGAAGCGAATCGGGCTCGCCGAGCTGCGTATGCACTCTCTTGCCGTCTTCAGTAAGCACGTCGTAGAACTGGAACGGAACGAAGTTTTTGTGCAGAAATTCGCGCACTACTGTTGTGTCTCTGCACTGCGCATGACCGAGAACTTTCAAGCCCAGTCTGCCAGACCTTTCTAAAAGCATTCTGCGCAACTGAAATGCGCTCAGCAGTGTTTCGGATAGCCTCGGCATGCGGTGTAGGATTTCGCGCAATTTTTCATTGCTCACGCGCATGACGTGCGTCGCTCCTTTTGCTCTACCGCTGACGTTGACTGGTCGTCTGGTGAGCAGATCGATGTCGCCTGAAAATTGCCCAGGCTCATGCACGGCTAAAATGCTGTCTTCATCGTGTGGATTGAGAATTTCCAATCCACCAGATCTGACGACGAACATGTCCATGTCTGCTTTGCCTGCATTGAACAGCATGTCGCCATCCTGATAGTGCTCGCAACTTGCATAGGGCACTAACAAATCCATCTCATCTTCGGTGAGTTTCGGAAATGCATTTTGGATCAATTCAACTGACATAGACATCGACATAGGTAGTCTCCAAACTTGCCCGCTCTCACGGTTGCAGCGATTATCCGACGATAGTATGAGCAGCAAGCTGCCCGACTTAATGCATGAGTCGCACAGGGCGACATCGTTGAGTATATCCTTAAAAAATCAATAGCGGCTCGGTATCCAATAGCCTTTCAGTATCCGTTGGGATATCAAGAACTGGCTTCGTCTTTGGCAATCGCCGCTAGCGTTGCCTTTACAGCTCCGACGTAGTCTTGAGGTTTAATGATGATTTGAGTGCCGCGTTGTCCTGCCGAGATTGAGACGCGGTCGAACTCTAGAATACTTTCGTGGGCGAAGACGGGGTAAGGCTTTTTGCACGCGAGCGCTGTCACACCGCCCCGAGTGTAACCGGTCAAAGTTTCGACATCTTTTAATGGAGCCAACTTGACGTCGGAATTTCCGCTTATTTTTGCCACGGCTTTCAAATCAAGCTGAGTATCGCCTGGCACCACCGCTAGTAGCACGCCGTTTTTGTTACCGATGGCGGCGAGAGTTTTGAAGACTTGATTGCACGGAAAGCCGATCTTGTTCGCCACTGTTTGAGCGGTCAGATCTTCGGGATCTACCTCATACTCTTTCAGCTCATATGGAATTTTCAACTTGTCGAGCAAGCGAGCTGCGTTCGTTTTCATTCTTAGTTGCCTCCAACTGGCGCTAGCGAAGGAGCTTCGCCCTTTGGAATGGAAGGGGCTGGCTCAGGAGCAGGCTGATGGATCTCCGGTGCTTTCGAAGGTTCTGGTTGCGCTTCTGGCGCTTTCACTGGAGGCTCTTCTTTGTGCGTGTCAGTCTGTTGTGGTGACTCGGTGTGAGTCTGAGTTTCTGGAGCCGCTGTATGCGTCTGGTTTTCTTCTGGCGACGGCGCTGGCGGAAGTTTATCGCCGTTCTGCTCGGATGTGTTGTCGCCGTTTGCATCCGTTTCGCCATTTGCGGCTTGCTCGCCTTGAGGAGTCTGGTTTTCATCAGGGTTCAAGCCGGCTTCGGAATCTTCGATTTGCTTCAAGACACCGGGATTAATCCTGGTGATTTTCTTGGCAAACGGAACCGCAGGCAAATCAAATGCCACTGTCGGTGGTTCATGAGTTTTGTAGAAGTCAGTCATGTAGTCATGCCAGATTTTGGCCATCACAGTTCCACCAGTGACGTTGCCTCGCACTTCGCTATAGTCGTCGTTGCCGCCCCAGACTGCGGTTACGGTGTCGGGCGTAAAGCCGACGAACCAGATATCTCGAGCTTTGTCTGCTGTTCCCGTTTTTCCGGCCACGGCAATATTTGGTAGTTTGGCCAAGGTGCCGGTGCCTTTGTTCACAACATCTTGAAGGATATCAACCAGCTGAAGCACTGGCTCTGACGGGAAGACTGACTTACCTTGTGGAGTTATCTCTTGCAGCTTATGACCTTGATTGTCGTCGATCTGTCTGATGATTTGATAGGGCATGAAAGTGCCCTTGCGCGCCAGCGTCGCATAAGCGTTTGCAAGTTCGAGTGGAGATACTGCAGATGCACCTAACGCCAGAGGTAAATCATTGTTGAGCGGGCTTGTGATTCCGGCTGCTCGAGCTGTTGCGATAATTTTGTCTGGACCCACGGCCTGAGCGATTCTTATCGAGCAGAGGTTTCGTGACAGCATCAGCGCTGTTCTCACCGATATCTTTCCAAGATAGCGTCCGTCGAAGTTTTTCGGCGAATATCTTTGACCGAAACCAACATCGATCGTCAGTGGCAAATCGTCTAGCACCGTATCTGGTTTCAATGCGTCATCCATAATGCCGGTCAGATAAACCAGCGGTTTGAATGCGGAACCTGCTGTGTGCGGATTTGTGGCGCGGTTAAACTGGTGCGAACGATAGTCGCCAACTCCACCAACAAGAGCCAGCACGCCTCCATCCTTGACGTTGATCGTCACCAGCGCTCCCTGACTGATGCCAGTTGGCGCCGTAGCGATGCCTTTGTTCAATTCCTTTTCGGCTGCTATTTGCGCCTCTGGATCCAAATTCGTGTAGACGCGCAGACCACTTCCCCAAAGTTGCGCATCGGAGAATTGATTCTTCAGCAGTTGAACGACGTAGTTGGCGAAGTAAGGATACGGTTGCGTAGGCGCGGCACCTTTTCTGAAAACTAACTTCTTTGCCTTGACACTGTCTGCTTGTTCTTGCGAAATGAAACCTTCTTCGGCCATTGCATCAAGCACCTGGTGTTGTCGATCGAGCGCATCGGCTCTGTATTTTGGATCGCTCATTTTCGAAGGAGCGCGAATCAAGCCGGCCAGAAAAGCAGATTCGCCGATGTCCAATGCGCTGGCATGTTTGTTGAAATAGGTGCCTGCCGCGCGCTCGATGCCGTACACGCCTCTGCCGAAATAAATGTCGTTCAAATATGTTTCTAAAATTCGATTCTTGGAATTATTCAGCTCAACATCTACCGAAAGCAGAGCTTCCATGATTTTTCGTTTGGCGCTTCGATCTTGCGGGTCCAGGTAAACGTTGCGCACCAGCTGCTGCGTGATGGTCGAGCCGCCTTGCCTCATGTGCCCGGCTTTCACGTTCGTGAGGATGGCGCGAGTGATGCCCCAGGGATCTACGCCATGATGTTCGTAGAAGCGATGATCTTCGGCCGCGATGGCAGCATGTCGAATGTGCGATGACATCTTCGAAAGCGGAATTGGAATGCTGTCTCGATCGGCATAGACAGTGGTGATGTGGTGATTGAAACGGTCGAACAGGGCGACGCCGTTACCTACTTCATACACCGTCGGCAGTGTCGAAAAGGCAGGAATGCCAAGAGCAATTTTGGTGCCCATCCAGGCGATTACGCCGCACAAAAAGAGAATTACAAGCCACATCATTCCCGCTATGATCGGATTTGATTTTGGCTTGAAATTGCTCACAGGCGCATCATAGTCCTGAAAGAACTTTTTGCGCTTGGTCTGTTTTGTGGAGTTTCGTAAGGACATTCGCGTAATACTTTTGTGTTCGCAAAGTTTTTGCGTTAGTAGGCCCGAGGATTTGCTTTTGGATTTCGTAAGCGCTCTTGTAGTATGGTTCGGACTGTGCGTATTTTTTCTGCTGGTCATATAGCACCGCAAGGCAGAAATTGTTTTCTGCTACGGTTTCGTTTTTGTCGCCAAATTTTTTCTGATAGATAGACAGAGATTGTAGAAGCTGCGATTCGGCTGCGCCATATTTACGCATAACGAAGTTCAAGGTGCCCAGGCAAAGCAGCGTATCAGCCGTTTCAACATTGCCCGCGGTCAGTTTTGTGGAACGAATTTGTAGTGCTTTCAAGTATAGAGCTTCGGCTTCTTTGTATTTGCCGTCATATTGATATACCTGCGCCAGTGCATTACACACCGAAGCCGTTTCGGGATCGTTTGGACCTTTGGCATTTTCGATGATCTGTTTGGCAGCGAGCAGGTGCTTTTTGGCTTCCGCTATTTTGCCTTCCTTCAGTGCAAGGTTGCCCAATTCAAAGGATGTTCGAGCAAATTCGATGTGATCGTCGCCACTGAAATCTTTGTCTATCCTCAGCGCTTCGTTCAAAGCTTCTTTCGCTTTTGCAACGTCGCCTTTCTTCGTATAGATGTGCCCGAGCCCGTTTAACGCATGCGCTCTGAAATTTTCTTTCGGGCTTTTCGAATTCTTCTCGATGTCGAGAACTTGCTGGTAACTTTTGATCGCACCATCGAATTGGAACGCTTCTCTCTCGATATCACCCAGCAAATTAAGCGCTTCGGCTTTGCGCTCGTCAGTCAAATCGGTTCGCTTGAGCGTGTCATTGATTTGATTTTCTGCACTGGCGTAGTCAGCTTTGTTGTAGAAGCCTGAAGCAAGATCCATCGAGCTGTCGAATGAGGCTGTGTGAGTCGCCGGCTGCGCTTGTTGCTGGTTTCGATTGTTGGCGATGAAAAATGCTACACCAAGCCCTATCACTACAACGATTATAGCTCCACCGACAGGCGTCCAACGCATCCATGGCGGTTGATGCTGAGTATGTGGATGTGCTGCGCCTGGTGCGGCTGTGCTCGCTCCTGCTCCACTTCTTCCGACAGCATCCGCTCCGGCCGCACCTGATGCTGCGACTCCAGCAGGTGGTGTGCTCGACGCTGCTGGCACTGCAGCTCTGGCTGTGGTCGACGGTAATGCTGCCGTCGGGGCATTGGCATCTGTCGGTTCCGCATTGACTGGAGGCTTCGTTTGTTTCTGCGGCTTTGTAATTTCTCGTGTGTTTTCGATACTAGCTGGAGGTGGTTTCACCAGTGGTGTCAATGCCGTGCTACTTTGGAGCGAACCCATAACTTCAGGGTCGAGCACCACCCCTGGTGTGTTGATGGCAAACTCGAGCAATGCTTCCTTCAATTCCGACATTGTTTGGTAACGGTCTGCAGGCTCTTTAGCCAGGCATTTAAAAACGATAGCTTCCAGCGCCTCTGGTGCTTTAGTGTCTGGATTCGTTTCAAAAAACTTATTTGGTGCTTCGTTGACTTGCTTGTACATGCATTCCATCGGGTCTTGCCCGAAGAACGGAGAGCTGCCTGTGAGCGTTCTGTACATGACACACCCTAACGAATAAATATCTGAACGAATGTCGAGATTCCTTCCGCGACACTGCTCAGGGCTCATGTAAAGTGGACTTCCGAAAACTTCTCCCGTCTGCGTCAGGTGAGCAGCTTCGCTCTCATCTCCGCTCGGCAGCACTTTGGCGATACCGAAGTCGACTATTTTGACAAAGTCTTTGCGCTGGTCGAACTCCACCAGCATGATGTTGCCGGGCTTGAGATCTCGATGGATAACGCCTTTTGAATGAGCGTGAGCTAATCCTGCACATGCCTGAGCAAAAATATTTGTGGCGCGGCTGGCGGGCAAGAGCCCGACCTCGTCAAGGACTTCGGCTAAGTTAGTGCCTTCGAGAAAGTCCATGACTAAAAATGGAGCACCGGCTGGAGTTAAACCAAAGTCGAAAACAGCAAGAATATTTGGGTGAGAAAGCGCGCTGGCCGCCTGCGCTTCTTGCTGGAAGCGTTTGAGATTGGATGCGCTGGAAACATATTGAGGATGCATCATTTTGATGGCGACTATGCGCTTCATCAATATGTGCTTGGCTTTGTAGATCATGCCCATGCCGCCGCCACCGATGGTTTCAAGCACTTCGTACTTGTCGCCAATGATTTTGCCGACCATGTCTTCCTGTATCAGGGGTGTCAAAGTTGTGCCGTCGTGAGGGCAGACGGCGGTTTCCCCGCTAAACTCCTGCCCACAGGAGATACAGGCTTTCCGGGTTACGCTTCTAGCGGTATTTTCGAGGCTCACAGAGAACTATTGACTTCCATTGAAACTGGCCACAGCCTCCCTATAGCTTACTAGACGAGCGGCTGACATGCTAATACCCCGCTACACATTGCTCAATAGCCGCATTAGACAGCGCTCAGGCGTCAGTCGTCGGCACCAAATCTGGTGGCGGTGTAGCTAATCGAATTTAAAATTCTGGTGCGAGACACACTGCCGTCTGACACTAGATTGAGCCAGAACGGCTTGTTGCTCATTGGCTACGAAACCCGCTTAAATAGAGGGTTTTATGAGTTCTGAGATGTAGTCTGGTGGAACAATATGATGTGCAGTCCGCCTATATTTCTGTGAGATTAGAACTAATTTTGGGTGCAACTGTGTCAATCGGCAAAATCAATAATAGTAGCCAAAACCCTCATTCGATGGGGTTCTTTGATAACATTGAAAAGTTGGGCGGTCCCCACAAACTTTTAGTGGAAGATCAAATTGTTGCTCTTAAAGACCTCGATGACGCTCTACGGCTGGCCGCTCAGTTTCATTTGAATGGGCTGCACGGGTCCGAGGAACAATTGTGCTCGATCGTAAAGAGGGTCAAACATTTCGCCACTGCTGAATTGGAGCCTGGTGACGGACGTAAAGTGGAAAGCGTGCGCGTAGAGCGACGGCTCGACGGCTCAGTTACGACTTTTTTCGGCATTTGATCAGACATTGCTTCAGGTTATACTGGAATCAAGTAACTCGGTGTTGGCGCTTTGAAGCGGCCAGCCACTGTTTCAGTCATGGAGCTGTAATGACCACCGGCGAACAAATCAACATATTGTTGGTCGACGATCGTCCCGAGAATTTGTTGGTTTTAAAGGCGACGTTAGGCACGCTTGGTGTGAACCTGGTGGAGGCGCAATCTGGTAAAGAAGCGCTCAAGTATTTACTCGACCTCGAATTCGCTGTCATCTTGCTCGATGTGATGATGCCAGAGATGGATGGATTCGAAGTCGCTCGTATCGTGCGCGAAAGAGAGAAGTCGAAACATACTCCGATTATTTTCGTAACTGCGATGTTCCTTGATGACCAGGATGCCTTCCGTGGTTACTCTGTGGGCGCCGTAGACTACATTATGAAGCCGTTCGCACCTGAGATTTTGCGCTCAAAAGTGACTGTCTTCGTTGATCTGTTTAGAAAGACCGAAGAAATAAAACGACAGTCTGAACACATTCGAGCCATGGAACAGCGTGAATATCTGGCCAAACTTCAAGCGACAGAAGAAAGGTTGCTGCAAGAAGCCGAACGTGAGCGCAACGAAGCGCGCGCAATCCGCTCGGTGCTCGAACATGCGCCAATGGGCTTTGCTCGACTCGATAAAAATCACAACATCATCGAGACAAACAAAATATTTGCCGAACAATTTTCATTGAGGGAAGATGTGGCGCACGAGTCCATTTTCACTGCGGTGCCTGGCTTGCCGACTGCAGTTAGAGAGGCCGTAGAGAAGAGTCGTCCATATTTGGTGCACGATCTACAAGTTTACGAGGGCACTGGCGGTGAAAACAATCGCTACTGCGATCTGGCGGTGTGGCCGACCTCAAATCGTGAGCAATTTACAGGCACAGTGCTGGTTGGCACAGACGTTACTGAACGAGTCTTGCTTGATTTGCAGCGGAAAGACTTCGTGGCCACATTGGCGCACGATTTGCAGACACCCGTTATTGCATCTGACCGGGCATTGCTACTGCTTCTCGGAAAGATTGACGGTAGTGTCTCTCCAGATTTGGTCAGCTTTGTCGGCATGCTGAAGAAGAACAACGAAAATCTTTTGCACATGATCGAAAGCTTGCTCGACATCTATCATTATGAGGAAGGTGCTAAAGCACTTTATCGCGACGAAGTAGATCTCAAGCTGCTGGCTGCTACTTGCATCGATGAGCTTTCCGCATTGGCTGAGGAGCAAGAAGTAACGCTTCTTTCTGATTTTGAACCTGATTTACAACCAGTGTTTGCAGATCGCACAGCAATTCGTCGGGTAATTACAAATCTGCTTGATAACTCGCTTAAGTTTTCCAAGGGTGGCACAGTTACGGCAAAGGCTCGAAACGACGACGATATGGTTGTTTTCGAGGTCACCGACAACGGCATCGGCATCAAGCCTGAGGATAAAAGCCATCTCTTCGAGCGCTATTGGCATGGAACGGGTCACAAGTCTTACAAGGGCAGCAGCGGACTGGGGCTCTATTTGTGCCGTCAGATTGTTGAGTCTCACAACGGACAAATCGAATGTGACACCAGTGTTGCTAAAATGACGACGTTCAGATTCACGTTGCCCGTTCGTTCCCCCGAGCAATCTGAAGACACCAGTGATTCCCAACGACTTAAACAGAGCGCGGTATAAATGCCAGAAGATAATGCGGAAACCTCAGATAATCGTGACATCAAACTTCTGATTGTTGAAGATCACGAGTTCACGAGAATGGGTTTGAAACTCAGTTTGGAACAGATCGCCGGGCTGAAAATCGTCGGTGAGGCTTCCGACGGCGCCGACGGTTTGAAGAAGGTTTTGGAAGTGAAACCGGAAGTGGTTCTCATGGATATTGAGATGCCAAACATGGATGGAATCGAGGCAACCAAGCAGATTAAAGAACAAGCTCCCGATGTTCGGGTAATTATGTTGACGTCGCATAAAAGCGATCAGACAATTTTCGCCGCGCTTAGCGCAGGGGCAAATGGATACTGTCTGAAAAATATTGCGCCGCAACAGCTGTCGACAGTGATTAAGATGGTTGCAGACGGTGCTGTCTGGTTGGATCCAGGCATTGCTAATCGTGTTTTGAGCGCATACTCTCTTCCCGACGCGCAACCAGCAGTGGTGACTAAAGCTCCGCCAAAGGCACCAAAGACAAACATCACTTTGTCACCGAGAGAGACCGAAGTATTGCGACTGGTGGCAGACGGATTGAGCAATCAGAAGATTGCGGAACGTCTTGGTTTAGGGCTTGAGACAGTGAAGACGCACATGCGTCACATTATGGAAAAGCTTGCTGTTTCGGATCGTACTGAAGCTGCTGTTAAGGCTATGAAACAAGGGATTGTTTAGATACAGTGGATTATATAGATACAGTCGAGTGAATGTCTGGGGACATTCACTCGAGGGCTCTTAAACTGGTGGTATTGAGCTGGATTCTTACGCCGACTTTTCTGTGCGGAACTGAGGACGCAAGATGTTTTGTACTTTGGTGCGAGCGCGTGAGATTCTCGACTTGACTGTGCCGATGTCGGTTTGAGTGATCTTAGCGATCTCGTCATATGGCAGATCTTCAACTTCACGCAAGATGATTGCGGTTCTGAACTGACGTGGCAAAGTTGAAATTGCTGCGTCGACTGTTTTGCGCAAATCTTTGCGGTCATAAATTTCGTCAGGACCAGCAGCTGGGTCTGCGAGGTCACGGGTTGGGCTGTCTTCGTCATCGCCCATTGGTGCGTCGAGTGACATGATCACAGTTTGACGTGGGCGCTTTCTCAACTCGTCATAGAACAAGTTGGTGACGATCTGTCCCATCCACGATTTGAATGCTTTGGGGTTTTGCAGTTTGCCAATGCCTTTCCAAATTCTGATGCAGGCTTCTTGAGCTAAATCAGCATTGTCGTTCCAGTCTGGAGCGAGTTTGTAGAGCATGGCATGAAGATTACGTTGGTGGCGTTTGATCAATACGTCAAATGCAGCTTGGTCCTGTTTCTGACACAAAATAACTAACTGAGCATCATCCATATCACTGTAGTTCGTACGTACCAGGCTCAATGCGGTTTGTTTTGCTTCAGTACTAGTAGCGGTTTTCATATCGCCTCCAGGCGTTGTTTGACTTCCACTCCTTCATAGTACTGAGCTGAACACGCTGTGTAATCCAGCCTTTCAGGTATCCATCGATCGGGGTATACCTACATCCCTCAAGTCTCGAAAGACGCAATCTGTCAGTGCGTTTTTCGAGAAATCGCCTAATGTATATAAATCCGGCATCCCCCTCTGCGCGCTGCTTAGATTAAAAAACTGACAAATTGGTCCGTTTTCTAACTTCGACTTTGAGTGACGTCGACGTGACACATGAGTTTGCCCGTAACATCGACTTTGAGTGACATGATAATGTCGACTCTGAGTCACGCTGAGTTGATACTGCATCGGGCTGTGATCAAGCGGCTGATGGTCTGCTTGGCTTCCAGTTTATGGAACAAACACCGTCTACACATGGCTCGGCAGCTGTAATCCCAGCACTTGGGACTATCTCAGAAACGTTGTCTAGCTCTACTATATTTAGTTCAACCACAGGATGCAGTGAAATTACATTGTCGACTGCACCCTGGCTGTCTTCTTGTTCAACTAGTCTAAGCACTTTCGTTCACCGTCATTAAGCAGATTTTTCAGCACGGAACTGAGGACGCAAGATGTTTTGTACTTTAGTGCGAGCTCTCGAGATTCTTGACTTGACTGTGCCGATGTCGGTTTGAGTGATGGCAGCAATTTCGTCATAAGGAAGGTCGTTGACTTCGCGCAAGATGATTGCCGTTCTGAACTGACGTGGGAGAGTAGCGATCGCGGCCTCAACGGTCTTTCTTGTGTCCTTGCGGTCGTACAACTCATCAGGACCAGCGGCTGGGTCTGCCAGGTCGCGAGTTGGTGATTCACCTTCTTCGTCGCCACCCATGGGTGCGTCGAGAGACATGATCACTGTCTGACGAGGGCGTTTGCGCAATTCGTCATAAAAGAGGTTGGTTACGATCTGTCCCATCCATGATTTGAATGCTCTTGGATTTTGCAACTTGTCGATGCCTTTCCAAATTCTGATGAATGCTTCTTGAGCAAGGTCAGCGGTATCGTTCCAATCTGGTGCCATCTTATAGAGCATGGCGTGTACGTTGCGTTGATGACGAGTCATCAGTGCCTGGAAAGCAGCTTGGTCTTTCTTTTGGCAAAGAAGAACGAGTTCAGAATCTTCCATTTGTTGGTAACGGTTACCGCGTACTACAGTGAGCTTTGGTTGTTCTGATTTCGATTTGAGGCTTGTCATGGCTGTCTCCGAAGTGGTTTGCGTTGCGTCCATGTACACATGATAATCAGCCGAAACGCCCGTGTAATCCAGCCGTACAGGTATCCATCACCCGGGGTATGTGATTAAGCGACCGGGCATCACCCGACTTTGAAAACGCTGCGCTGGTGGCAAATCAGGCTATTAAAAGCTTGAAAGAGGCTATACCTAACACAAGAGCGAGCATTCTTTTTAGTGCATTTTGAGAGAAAATATTTGCTCCCAGATGCGAGCCAATGAGGCCGCCAGCGAATGCTGCCACCAGGAATGACCAATCAGAACCAATTGTGAACGAATGCGTGCACAGCCGACCGACAATGCCTGCTATCGAATTGATTACGATGAATAGTGCTGCAGTTCCAGATGCATGCTTGGCGGTGTCCCAGCGCGCAAGCACTATCAGCGGACTGAGGAAGATGCCGCCGCCTATTCCGACAATGCCAGAGAGGAGTCCGATCGCTCCTCCGCACACTACAGCGAGCCAGAGCCGTGGCTGATGGAGTTCAGCCTCAGCAGACTCTTTCAAAGGAATAGCTAGGCGCACAGCAGCTGCTAGTAAACTGACTGACAGCAAGCCCTCATAGATATTGTTTGGGATTTTAATCGTTCCGCCCAAAAATGCTGCTGGCACCGATGCTATCAAATACGGTGCCGTCGTAGGCAAATTCAAGAATTTGGATCGGTAATACGAAAATGCGGCTGTACTTGCCACCATTATGTTGAGCACAAGGGCAGTAGATGAAGCGGTCTGCTTAGGCACGGATAGCAAAGCAAGAATAGCCAGGTATCCAGACGCCCCGCCGTGCCCGACTGACGAATATAAGATAGCAACCACAAAAATTGCGACTAGAGAGAAAGCGTTCGGTTCCATTTAGCTAACGTTTTCTGTGCCAAATCCTGCGCTGTATTCGATTCTTTGTATCGCCGTGACCTAGTCCTATTCCACGCGAAGCTTGTAGCCGACGCGAGGAATAGTTTGAATTATCGATTCGTCAGAATCAGAATCAATTTTTTGACGCAAGCGCTTGATGCAAGTGCGAAGCGCTTCTGATGTTGCATCGCTCTCCGAATGCCAAACTCTCTGCAAAAGCGAGTCTCCGCTGAATACTTCATCGGGATGACGCATGAGGAATTCCAACAACGCAAATTCTCTTGGTAAGAGTTGAATTTCCTTGCCGGCTTTAGTCAATTTGTATTTGGTTGGATCGATTGATAGATCGCCCACTTGCAAAATATTCGAAATCGATCCAGACGCACGTCTCAACACGGCTCGCAATCGTGCAGACAATTCCTTCATATTGAACGGCTTTGTCAAATAGTCATCGGCGCCAGAGTCCAGTCCGTTTTCTTTATCCGAAATACTGTTCTTACCTGTGAGCATGATGATTGGCGTTTTGCCATGCTCTTCACGATATTGTCGACAGATTTCGATGCCCGTCACCTCTGGCAATGACCAATCCAAAATGATCGCGTCATACTGACAAAGTTGCAGTCGTTCCCTGCCCTCGCGACCGTTGTGCACCACTTCCACTGAGTGATGCTCGAATGAGAGCCACTCCACGATCATGACGGTCAAATCAACGTCATCTTCAACAATTAGGATCTTTGCCATAGTTTTGGGCGCCCGTTAAAATCTCCCCCTAAATATACAGGGAAGGCGCGGCAAAGTGCCTTGGATCCAGGTAAAAAAGGTCCGATTAAAATAGGCAATCTACATTGCCAAGATGATGGCTCTGGCTCATCGAAACTGTGCCTAAGTAGCTGAGCGCAACGAGCTCTCGATTAGAGTGCGTACGAGTAGCGGCGAGGCAATGCGACTGTCGTAGGCAAATTCAAAGCTTGAGCTGCTCGCAATGGCCAATATGGATCCCGCATCATCTCGCGAGCGAGCAAGACGATATCGGCTTGTTCTTTTTGAATGATTTCATTGGCTTGCAAAGGCTCGGTGATTAAACCGACGGCAGCCGTTTTTATGTTTGCTTCCGCTCTCACCTTTTCTGCCAGTGGCACCTGGAAGCCAGGCGCGTATGGATATCGATCGCCTGAGCGCACACTGCCGCTGCTGCAATCGATTACGTCTACTCCCTCTGCTTTCAGAATTTTGGAAAGTTCGACGGAATCATCGATTGTCCATCCGCCTTCCACCCAATCAGTGGCGGAAATTCGCACAGACATTGGATATTCAGCCGGCCATTCTTTGCGCAGTAGGCTCGCTGTCTCAACAACGAAACGAATTCTATTTTCGAAACTGCCACCATATTCGTCTGTACGGAAATTTGCCAGGGGTGAGTAAAAACTGTTGAGCAGATATCCATGTGCAGCGTGCAATTCTAGCCACTTGAATCCGGCTTTGATTGCACGTTGTGTGGCGATGCGGAATTTTTCTTGAATTTCTTTGATTTCTGGAATCGAGAGTTCATGCGGTTTCGCCCACTCTGGATTGAAAGGCACTGGGCTAGGTCCAACAACTTCCCAGCCGCCCTGTTCTCTGGTTAAGTCGACTTTTGCATGCCTGGATTCTGCTTTCCACGGGCTGAGCGTTGAAGCTTTACGTCCAGCATGAGCCAATTGAATGCCTGGCACGGCTCCAAATTGTTCGATAAACGTTGTGATGCGCTTGAGCATTTCGATGTGCTCGTCTTTGTAGATGCCGAGATCGTCTGGAGTAATTCGACCTATCGCTTCGACGCCAGTCGCCTCGCAAATAACTAATCCGGCGCCGCCGACGGCTCTTGAACCTAGATGCACGAGGTGCCAGTCATCTGCGAAACCATCTACAGAGCTGTATTGGCACATGGGTGAAACACCGATGCGATTCCTCAATGTTATGTCGCGAATTTTTAGTGGCGAAAACAGATTTAGTTTCTCAGTCACCGCCTGTGATGCTTGCGCTAATGTGGTCTGTTCAGATGTCATTGAGGACTCCCTTGTTTTGTCGAAGTAATAGTTTATACGATTGAGAGGCGTCATGAAATTGGGTGGTTTTTACTAAGGGCGTTACGCGTCACAGGTCGCTGGTGGGGCTGTTTGTGACGCGTAGCGGAGTCTTCGATTTTGTTCAACGCTGTCGTACGCACTGTGGCGCACGATCCCTAAACTCTTATGCTGCCAGCATCTGTGCTTTCTTCGACTTTTGCGCAGGACGCGTGGCACCAAGTATCTTTTCCATTGTTTGTTCGGCGCGAACCGAGACATAAGGGTTCTCATCGTTGACGAGTGTTACAAGCACTGTCAAGGCGACGCGTGGATTGTCTGCCAGTTCGTAGCGAACGATTGGATCTTCGTCTTTAGCCAATTTCCAGAGGATCTCTTCTGACACTGCTGGATTCTCGGCAAGAGCAGAGCGCACATCTGGATGTGAATCGTTGACAAGCATGCGTTGGATAAACACAGGTGTGAGCTTGTTTTCGGCGACTCTCATGCGGATTGTGTGATCGGCGCTGTGAGCAAGATCAGCCAGTACGCAAAGAGGAGTTTCTGGGTGTCCGGCACTCAAATAACTGAGCCAATAGTTAGATGGTCGATGCAAGGTGCCGGTAAGTAGGTCGAGTGATGATGTGCACATGGTGGTTTCCTCACGGTGGTGACTGACACGGGGTTACGTGTTCGCTGGTGGTTGAATTGTTGAGTTGATTAGACCGGTCTATTAGCGAGTTGCGAGCGGAAATAGTTTGAGTTGATCTGTTCCGCTGCGAATCTCGTTTAGCAGTTAGTCTTCAAAAAGAAATCGAACAATATATGGAATACAACTTTGATTGGTTCTGTGTTCTTCAGAAGTTTGGCTCTACCGATAGCTCCCTTGATCGAGCAGTTGATAAATTCAGCTAGCTCCTGGCTGTCATAGCACTTGGGAATTTCGTTCAGTTCCTGTCCTTCTCTAATGCACTCTGCGAAAATCGCTGTTGATTCGTCGCCAATTTCTTTCAGACGATTTCGAAAAACTTCACTTTGATCTGCCATCTCTTGGCTGAGATTGTCGATCAAACATCCTTTTCTACATTCGTTCTGTTCGATATTGCGAATCAGTTCGTCGCAGTAATTCCGCAGTCTTTGCAGTGGTGACACCGTTTTGTCTTCAAGCGGCTTACGCTTTTTGACGACAATGTTGTCATTGAAATAGTTGATGATTTGCAGACCGAATTCTTCTTTGCTGTCGAAGTAATAGTAGAAAGAACCCTTCGGAACGCCGGTTTTTTGCAAGACTTCCATGATGCCGGTGTTGTTGTAACCCTTCTCAATCATGATGTCGATGCCAGCTTCTAGTAGCTGTAACTTCGTGCTTTCTTTTGTTGCGCTCGTTCTGCCCATGGCTTCCAACTGCCTTCTGTTTTTAGTTCCATCCCTCGGTCACTCTTACATATTAGACCGGTCGTCTAGTATTCGTCAAGGCCTATTTCAAAGATTTTTGGAAAACCTGAATGGTGCCGGCTTTCGTGCAATATAGGTATGTCTCGTGAATGTGCTGATAATCATTGACAGCCGTACAAATGTATGTATAATGTAGACATGAGGTGTGCATCGCTGCAAACGAAGCTTAGCACTGCTCATGCGTGATGTGTCCGGGGGCCATCACGCCAACAACGTTCACGTCTGCGCGTTCATACGGGCAGACATTGGTGCTGGCGCAATGCATTTGTCCTATTTGCAAACATTCGGTTCGGCTCCAATCCGACGCTGCGTCAAACATTTGCGACACGAAATTACCCCTAAAACGCCCGAAGCGCCAGTTGCCTGACGCCCGAACTGCCCTAAACTTTTTAAAACTGTGGATCAGTCGAGAGGAAACCAACGTCCTTGCTTGTCGCCAATCCAATATCCGAGGTCAGATGATTGCACCATGCAATAGTTGGGATTGCGCTTGACCTTGGTGCCGCTGGCGTATACAGCCTGCAGTACACGTCCCTGGCTGTCGGTATCAATAGTGGTGCCATCACATAAGGTGCTAGTTTGCACATCAGCCATAACGGTGGTCAGTTGTCTCTGGTTGATAGCAGCGGCTTGGTAAGATGCAGCATTGAAAACTAGCGTTCCGGACATGCGGTGTAACCTCTCTTTGTTGCTTAGATACTAAAGTCGATTTGTGAGTTGTTGGTGAGAACCATTCACAGCGCTTTATTCGTGGGTCGCGAATCTCTATGCACTTATTAAGCAATAAAGATGTTACCGAGATGTTACGTCTGAACTGTTTCAAAAAAATCTCTGTTATTCACCAGCGAATAGATAATCGCCCATGAGTTTGAGAAATTTTTGAGGACAGTGTGAACGGAGCCATCGCTGAGCAGCAATCGTCAGTCGAACCGCAAGACTTGCTTTTCTGGTTCGCTAAGACGAATAGGTTGTTCAGGCTCTTACAAAATAACTGAGTTATTGTGTCGTTGGCATGACAGGCGATTACATATTGCATACATATCGAAAAGCACAGGTCTTTATTTGTTGAAGAACGCACTAACTGCGCAGCCAATAAAGATGACCATTGCCGCCAAATGGGTAGTGAGAAGACCGGTTGCTGCTCCTCCGGTTTCTGCGCCGCTGCCTGGCTGATTGAGCGCCGCGAGGTAGGAAATCGTCAAGTCGCGGGCTGGACTCAGTAAAAGTCCAACCACGAGCCCGGCAGCGACCGCTCCTGCAATCTTCACGCCAATTTTGTAAGAAGCGATGCGGTGCAGCACTCGTCCGACGCCAAAACCTACAACTGCAAGCACGATCCATGCGTAAAAACTGAATCCGAGCATGTAAATCTGTGCGCTGCCAAAAGCGAATCCTGCAACGACCGCAGCCAGTCCAGTTCTTATCAAAACGGCTGGTCCTGCCTGCACTACATGACTCGAGAAACGCCCGGCGCACTTTTTGCAGCGTGAGCCAACAGCGCACTGAATCATGCACTTGGGGCATATGAATTCGTCGCAGTCCTGGCAACGCAAACGCGCGTCTTCATGGCTGTGCTTGGCAAGTATGGACACGATAGTCACTTTAAACCGCTCAGTTGGTCGTCAAAATCTATACTCGCATCACTACATAAATAGGAGGTAAGAATGCTGCATCTTTTTCCACGTCCGTAACCGGTGATAACCGTTTTGGCAACAACCTTTGAGCTTATTTGTCGCCGAAATTGTCGGTAACGTCAGTTGGGTCGCTGGTGAAATATGTTTTTGTAGGAGTCGCTGGTTTTTGACCTATGTATCCAACATCTTTGTAGAGAACCGTGCCAAGAACACTGGCGATCTGCCCTTTCACCTGTACCTCACGTCGGAATCTGATGCTGCCACATAACCCTGTTGTTCTGTAGGTTGGACGTGTAGCTCCTGGAGCTGACCCTTTGCTGTACTGAACGAACGGAGCCGGAGGTATTTGCGGCACCGGATCGCCGAAATCTGACTGTGCAGATAGCAGCGGAGGTGAACCGCTTCCTTTGGGTCCGCAGCCATATCCGCCGCTGCCCTTGTCACCACCGATGCCTTCTCCGATCAGCTTGTCACTGCCGGGTGGATTATCACTGCCGAAAGGACTGCCCTTCCGCAGGGGATTGACAGTCACCAACGTATCGTCCATCGGTTCACCGCCATGCTTGCCACCACTAATGGTGCCCTGGTTGCGGCATTGATCTCTGATGTAGACATCGATTTTATCGAGGAAAATCACATCGCCTTTGAGGTTTTTGACCTTTCCTTTGCCTTTGTCATCGATAGAAGGAATGATCAGACCCAGGAATGGTATTGTCCCCAGCGTCGCTGATTGGTACGCTTCTTTGTTGCCGTCAACTTCCGCATAAAGCTGGTTTTCCGAAACAACTTCGTAGGGATATGGAGAGATCGGCATGGTTTTAAATACGATACCACCGGACGAATTCCATTTGTACAGCTGCATGACGCCAAATGGAATTTTCTGTGCTCCCAACAGTGCTGTGATGTTGGTTATCGTGTTGATAGCTGGATCTAGCTGAGCAAGCCAGTCAGTTGGCGGATTCGATGGTCCGAATTTCGTTGTTTGCATGGCGAGAGTTTGATCGATGTCGGCTTTAGTACCAGCTCGTCGAATCCAGTCGTAGAGAGTGCATTGCCAGATGCTTCGCATTGTCGGTCCAGCAATGTTAGATGGCCAGGGGTCTGGAGTTGTACTCATCCCACTGGCTGGATCGACGAGATAATCACCGTTGGTCGAAGTTTCAATGTCAGTTGTTGCGCTGTTGCCGGTGTTTAAACCTGGGAAAGTCATTAGATCTTCTGGTTGCGTAAACTCTGGCAGTGCGCCATCTGGAAATTCAATTGCAAGCGCTCCTGGAGCCGGTTTGGGATCGAAGACACTGGCAGGTTGGGCGCACGCAGCAACGTGGAATGTGGCGCCGTTAGGAGTCTGACTGGTTTTGATGATTTCGTCTGCTTCTGCTTTTACTATTGTTGGCACCTGGTAAGCCAGCCCTGGAACAGTGGTGACAAAATCTCTGGTGTCAACCAGTCTGACTGCACTGCCAATTCCGCCGAAGACATAGTCGACTGCGTTGTAGGGTATATTCATAAATGACTTATAGAAGCCGTCCGCTTGCTGATTGGCTGGAACTGGTGCTGTAGCAGTTGGCACTGGAACGGGGATGTTGGTCTCTGTTGGATTTTGCAAGGAGCCTAGCGTCATCACCAGCGAGTTCGGCACATACGACGCCGAGCCAGACATTCGAATAATGTTCTGTTTGTACGCATTTTCCGCATCTAAATAAACGTTGATTGGATTTCCGTCTCTGTCGATTGCTTTCGGCGATCCTGCAGCAGTTAAAGAAGCTGTGATTACGGCATTCAATTTGGTAATCACACTTTTGGTGTTGTTCAAATCGTTCTGGGCGAGCTTAGACATGATGCCCGAGTTTGGCATTTTGTCTGCAATGATTGCGTCGAGCCTCGCTGTTCCGACCAGGGTGTTGATGCCGCGCACTGGCAGATAGTAGAGGTCACCTGCGGTTGTTCCTTTTCCAATTGGAGCCTGGTCGGACAAAGATACATAGCCGAATTCGCTTGTATTGAGAACGATATTGCCTACGTCTGTGGCAGCTGTTAAAGCCGCAGATTCAATCGCCTTCTTCTGTTCCGCATTACTGCCAAGAAGCCGCGCGTAGTTTAAGAAGAAGAATATCAGTGCAGTGACCAGACCAACTGTTACTGCTGCAATGAGAGCTAAAGTACTGCCCTTCCTCGATCTCGTGTGTTTTTGCAAGCGTGGACTTTTGAATTTTGTTAGCGAGATTCCATTACCACGCCCTTTGAAAGCGTTTTTTAGATACTTCATGTCAATCCCTCAGATGGGGGAATGCCGCACTGGCTGCCCCATACAGAGCCATCATAGTATCCATTTGACTGCAGCGTCAATGAACTGAGGACTAGTCAATAGTGAAGATCCGGTGTGTGGACGCGTCGCACACGCTCAGGGGCGATTCGGCCCTGAGATCAGTAGATGTGCTGATTGGCGTGTGAGGCTACGTAGCTGCTTCGCTCGTTCATTTTGTTCAACATTCCGTGTTGAAGCCCGTAACACAGCCCTCCAGCAACAGACAGAATGATTAACGAGAACGCCACAATGTTCCCCACTTCCTGATTACGCTTTCCTGATTGGTCTCGAAAGAAATTGCGGATCATGCAGCTCATGGCCAATCCTCAGTAGGGAGGGCACTAACATAACATGGACCCCGCTTATGAGCAATGTGAAAATACGATGCGAGAAGAAATCTGTGGAACTTACGGGTTACATGCATCAAACTGTGCACCGTGGCCTTACTGATCGGCCGCAGTTTTAACCTGAGGTCTTGTGCCGGCGGGGCAACAACTCTGGGCACACTGGTCTGGTCGCGGACCCTGAGCACCTAATGCCAGTCGTTCACGGCCGGAATCCAGCTTTTCTTCAATGAGAAGGCGAATCATTTTGACAAACGCAGGATGAGTTCCTGCTGTTCCAGCGCGAACCATTTTCATACCAAGTTGGTCGCAGAGTTCTTTTGCTTCGGTATCCAGATCGAATTTTATTTCCATATGATCCGAGACAAAACCGATTGGTGCGACAATCAGATTTCTTACGCCTTGTTCGTGCAATGCGCGAATGTGATCGCAGATATCAGGCTCGAGCCAAGGTTGAGTCGCCGGACCACTGCGACTTTGATAACAGATTTTCCAATCGCTCAAACCGACTCTGTCCGCTACCAGTTGAGCTGTCTCGTTCAACTGTGATTCGTAGTCACAACTTGTCGACATCGACAGTGGAATACTATGTGCGGTGAACGCTACGTGAACTTGAGAAGGTTCGCAACCAATTTGTTGCAACGCAGTCACGATGCGCTCGACGTTTGCTTGCACAAATCCAGGATGATTGTAAAACCCTCTCAACTTCTCAATTTGCAGTGTGTGGTCCTGGCCAAGTTCCTCTAGAGCAGTGGCAATATTTTCGCGATATTGCCTGCAACTCGAATAAGAACTGTAAGCCGAAGTAACAAAAGCCAGTGCCTTTTGGATACCGTCTTTCTGCATCTGCTGCAACGTGTCGGCCAGCATAGGGTGCCAGTTTCGGTTGCCCCAGTAAATTGGTAAATCAACTCCATTTTCAAGAAGCTCGCCTTTTAACGCCTCGATCAAATTTCGATTTTGTTGATTAATTGGTGAAACGCCACCAAATAATTCATAGTGATGAGCAACCGCGTGCATGCGCTCTGGTGGTACGTTTCGACCTCTCAATACATTTTCGAGGAAAGGCATGACGTCGTTCATACCCTCTGGACCTCCAAACGAAACAAGCAAAATCGCGTCGTAATTTTCAGTCATTTCTGGCTCCAGATGTCGATTTCGATAGTATCAAGGTGAACAGCGAATTGTGTAAAGAAAGTGTTGCGGAACGCAAAGATCCGCTATGGATTTTACTAGTGTTTAGAGGGAAACAACCATATAATTGTAATAAGAACGAAACAACTGAGGGTTCGTTTGAAAGGAGTCCCAACAAAATGTCAAAACCAGTCAACAAAAAATTTCTCGCCAGGTGCTAAGACAGGGTGCATTCCTGAACTAGGCCAGAAGCCGCTTGAGCTGTTCGTCGAACGGCGGAAACGCTAGAAAAAATAGTCGTAATTGTCTCGTAGAAGACAAAAATAGTAGTTAGAAATAACAGTCATTTGCTCGTGAGTTTTCTTTTCGCGAGTATGTAGAACAACATCGTCTTGCAGAAAGCTGCATGCCGTACCTTTGTGCGGCAAATCAGATCCAAGGTAATTGTTATGAACAATCAGACATACGAACCGGAACTAGATTTGGTATCACTGCTGAATGTCAGGGCAACCATCGCAGGGTTCGATACGGATGGTGACTTTGGCTCCGCACCCACTCCGACTCCCGCAAAGCGCGGCAGAAAGAGAGCTGACGCACCGAAAGAATCGCTTGAGGATAATCTCGATGATTCTGAACCGGAAGAGTTTGCATTCAAAGAAAAAAACGACCAGCCGACTGTCGCTGAAGCCGACACATCATCAGATGTTTGGCGAGGAGTTATCTGGTGGTATTTGCATGAAGTTGCAAAACATAGATTGCTCACAGGGCAAGAAGAAATTGCACTGGGCCGGGCCAATCAATTCGGCGATGTTGCTTCACGCGATCAACTCGTGGCCGGCAATCTGCGCCTTGTAATCAGCATCGCCAAGCGCTACACAAGGCAGGGATTAGATCTTGAAGACTTGATTCAGGAAGGAAATCTCGGCTTGATGCAAGCTGTGAGAAAATTTGATCCCTCAATGGGAAACAAGTTTTCGACCTACGCGACGTGGTGGATCCGTCAGGGCATTACTCGTGCCCTCTCAAACAAAGGTCGCACGATTCGCTTGCCCGTGCATGTGCACGATGTGTTGTATAAGCTCAGACGGGCAGCCAAGCCGTTCTATCAAAAACTTGGTCGTTATCCAACTGTAGAAGAGTTGGCCAACGAAACTGGTATTGCTCAAGCTGAGATCGAGCATGTTCTGAAAAGCAGCATGACTATGTTGTCGATGGACGACTTCGTCGGTGCTGATGAGGATGAGACGCTTGGAAAATTCGTCGAAGATAAAAACAGCGCTCCGCCTGAAGCACATGCCGAGCATTCGATCATGCAGATGAAAATCGATAAGATGTTTAGTTCGTTGACCGAACAGGAGCAAATAATTTTGACTGCCCTGTTTGGATTGCATGGATGTCATCAACGCACAGCCAGAGAAGTTGCTTCAGCTCTTTCGCTGGAAGTGCAAGATGTTCGTCGCATCGAAAACAAGGCATTGCGCAAGTTGCGAAGAATGAATCACAACCGGTCGTTGTCCGATTATCTTGCCGATTCGTAGTGCTTGTTGTGCGAGTGCATCTCGAGCGGGTACACTTCCATTTCCGATTTTCTGGTCAGCAAAAGCGCTTCATCGGTCGCTAGCGAGCCGTTGCTTTGCGGTTGCAGAACAAATAGTGCGAAACGATCCATTCTTCGCCCCGACTGAAGTTGAATAACTCTTCGCAGGCAAGAAAGAACAAACGCCAATAAACCCACCACCTTCGCACTTGCCCAGGGCCGTAGGCGCCAGCCAGAATTGGCTCGATCGCACTTCGATTGCGGTCCATATTCTTGAGCCAGGCCGCGCATGTTTTTTGGTAGTGCGATCCATTCAAGCGCCATTGTTTTTCGATCTTCAAATCGCGCTGGAAGTAGGAGAAAAGGTTATCGGCGGGCATCATTCCGCCAGTAAAAAAATACTCAGTCAACCAGTCGTTGCCGTCAACGTTGACATAGTGATAGGCAAATTTCTTGTGCGCGAAAATATGTACGAAAAGCTTTCCGGTCGGCTTTAGCCATGCGCTGATGTGTTCGAATAGGAGTTCGTAGTTTTTCAAATGTTCGAACATCTCGACCGAAACAACTCTGTCAAATTTTTCATCGGTAGTAAATACATTGATGTCGTAGGTTCTAACTTCCAAGTTCTTCAGGCCTCGTTCCAAGATCTGACTGTCGATATATTCCTTCTGAGTTTTGGAATTTGATATGGCCAAAATCTTTGAAGTGGGATATTGCGCTGCCATCCAGAGCGAGAGCGAGCCCCAGCCGCAGCCTAGTTCTAATATCTTCATACCGGTGTCGGCAATGTCGGCTCGAGTGCAAGTAAGCTTCAGCATCGCTTCTTCAGCTTGCCTCAACGTCTTCGTTTGTTCGTTCCAAAATGCGCAACTGTATTTTAGATGCGGGCCGAGTACAAGCTTGTAAAACTCGGTAGGTACTTCGTAATGTTGTTGATTGGCTTTCGCTGTGGCAATGGCGATTGGCTGTGATTTCAATGCTTCAGCAAATCGAGTCAGTTTAGTTTCTTCGGAACAATTTGAATCGGCGCAGAGCTGTTTCTCTTCCGTCAATTTTTGCGCGAGCATTTTTCTGATGCCCAGACGTATCACCGCATCTGGAACCAGGTTCGATTCAAGCAACCGATATAAAAACTGCATCAGGCTTTCTTAGGAAACCAGGGAATGAACGGGCTTGTGCGCTGCTGATACGCGATGTATTTCTCGCCTTTGCTGGCCAGTGACTGCTTCTCTGCCAGTGGGATACCGGACATCTTTGTAAGAAATAAGAGCATGAGGATGGGAGCAGAGATAGTCCAAATTCCAAACTGTGAATTCATTGCAAAAACATAGTAAGCACACCAGATCAGCCATTCGAAGAAATAGTTTGGATGTCGCGAGTAGTGCCACAAACCAACGTCACAAACATTTCCGCGATTGGCACTAATGGCTTTGAAATCTTTCAGCTGCTTATCTGCCATTGATTCACCAATGAAACTTACGATGAACAGTGCAATCGCAATCAATTCGTTGGTGCGAAGTTGCGTCCACTGATCGTTGGTGCTGATCAAAAACGGCAGCGAGAGAAAAAGTACTGTCATGCCTTGAAATTGGAACATGGCGAAGAAATTTTGCTCGGCTTTATCTCCCCATTTTGTTCGCATCGCTGCGTAGCGCGGGTCTTCTTCCTCTTCTTTCTTCATGCGCTGCCACAGATGAAAAACCAGTCTGAAACTCCAACAAGCAACCATGGCAGCGATGGCAAATCGTCTTATGGGTGCTCCGCTTGCAGCTAGCGCATAAAAAATCGCAATGACGCCGAAACTTCCTGACCATGCCATATCTACTAGCGCTGCATTCTTTTGCTTCATAGCGAAATACCAAGTATCGCTCATCAGCAAAAACTCAAAGATAAAGCTGCATACTAACAGAGGCAGCATTGAAAACAGGCTAAATAGTACGCTTCCCATTCTAACCTCGCAGCAACAATTTATCTGCTGTGGCGTTAGTCGGAAGTTTGAACAGAAGAATCAACATATACGCAGACATGGCTAAATTTCCGAGCAGCATTACTAAGATAAGCCATATTATCTTAGCAGCGACACTCTTTTCTTTATAGAAGACCCAGGCATAGAATGTGGTAAAGCCGCAGTAAGCGTCGAATAATGTTGCTGTGAACCACGGGTGCCCCAAAACTGGTCCTGGAATCTGCAGAATATTGCACTGCAGGCTAGCGTTTGCAGTGGCATATACCATTACAACAAAAATGGTAGCGAATAGGGCTCGGAGCGACCAAATCACAGAGCCAGGTCCTCAGCGAGCATATGATTGTTGGGTCGCGTATATATGGCTTGAACGACGCTGCATTCTCTGGTCTGGAAAGCTGCTTCGCAGTAACTGAAATAATAGTTCCATTTGCGAATGAATTTTTGGTCGAATCCAAGCGCATGAACTTCGTCCAGGCGTGCGTTGAATCGTTCGCCCCACTGGCGCAACGTATGCGCGTAAGATTCGGCAAAATCTTGCAAATGATAGAGTTGCAAATTGGATGTTTTGGTCGTAGCTGTCACGGTTCTTCCAATGGAAAGCAGTTGCCCGCCTGGGAAGATGTGTTTTTGAATAAAGTCCACGCCGTCTTTCATTTGGTTGTACCGGCAATCTGCAGCGCAGATCATTTGGATTGCGAGCAATCCATTTGCGGTTAAAAGTTGAGCGCACTTTTTGAAAAAGACATCGATGAATGGATCGCCAAGGGCCTCAACCATTTCGATTGAGACAATCTTGTCGAATTTACCTTCCATCATCCTGAAATCTTTAAGTTCGACGGAGATATTGTCAGTCAGACCACGATCTTCAATCAATTTCCTCACGTATCTAAACTGTTCTTCCGACAGCGTGATTGTCGTTATCTTGCATCCGTAATTCGTCGCGGCGTGGACAGCGAAATGTCCCCATCCTGAGCCGATCTCTAAAACTTGATCTGTGGCTTTCAACCGCATCTTTTTGCACAGGCAATCGTACTTGTTCACCTGAGCTGACTCCAGCGTTTGATTGGCATCTTCGAACATTGCGCTGGAATAGGTCATGGTCGGGTCGAGGAAGAGTTTGAAGAAATCATTGCCCAGATCGTAGTGATCGCGAATGTTCTCCCTGCTGCCCGCGAGCGTATTTCCTTTGCGCTTATGCAATTGACGATTGTAGAAATTTAGCAAATTGAGCAGCTTGCTTTTCTGATTGGATGTCTCGAACACGGTTGAATCTTCCCCGTTCTCGATGAACCAGGCGACCACCGCCGTCAGAGCGTCTGTTTCCCAGAGAGAATCGATGTACGCTTCGGCGAATCCTATGGCGCCAAAAAGTACGCATTTCTCGAAGAAGGCGCTATCAACTACTCGGATTGAGGCTTCGGGCAGCTGTCCTGGTTCTCCGATAGTCAGCTCCTGACGACCCGGCAGGGTCATGTGCAGACAACCGCGATTCATTTTTGAAAATTGTGCAAGCACGAGTTTCTGACAAATCTTCTGAAACACAGATGTTCGATTTTTCTCAGACTGCACGTCATGCGATGACTCGTCATGCTTTCTCACTTCTGTGCGAGGCGTAATCATCGGTGATCTCCCAGGGATGGATGTGGACGTAAAATGCCGGTTTGCTGGTGTCTATTGGCTTCTTTCGTGATAAATGGAACTCTTTTGAGCCAGAGAATCAATGCGTGAAAATGTATGGCGCCTACGACAAAAAAGGTGACGAACGGATATTTGAAGGTTAAGGCAAGTAAGTTCTTGTCAGTCAATTCGCATTTTGTGCCGTGCATGTTTGCAGCTAAAACGGTTTGTCCGTTTTCCACCGTATCGATATTGAAAGTGAGCTTTTGGTTTGGTATGTCGATGTCGAAAACGACGTCAGCATCGAGGCTAATGAATGGTGAAATATAGAAATTTTTCTTTTGCTTGTCCTTCAATTTCGAGGAGCCGTCGCTCAAAATCAGATAAGGTTTTTTCTCACCGAATGTATTGCCGACTTCGGCGACAGCACATTTAATTTTCATTGCATCATCGAAACAAAAGAAAACGGTAATTGGATTGAACACGTAGTTCAAGAATCTCAGACTCGTCAAAACATGAACGTGAGTTATTTGCAGGCGAGGATGAATGCTTTCAACATGGTCGATTACTTTCTGTTTCAGGCTTGTGTTCCCCTCATCGAAATGATCGCGATCGAACAAGGCGTAGAGCGCAAAGTTATTGACTGCCAGCAACCGAGAGTGTTTTGTTATTTGTTGCAGTTCGTCGAGGTCAAGATAGAAAGAGAACATAGAGTGTTTAACCCTGTGTCTTTTCGGGTGCAGCCGTTGATGCGTAATCTTACTCTCATACAAACATGAGGTCAGGTTGTTCATGAACAACTCCTTTTATAAGATTGACTACGTCAACAGACGAGGCCAGAGCATCTTCATGAAATCCATGACCGAAGTAACTGCCACAAAGAAATAGATTTCGACCTTTTGTCTGATTCATTATTTTCAGGTCTTTTTGAGCGTTCATTGCAGCAACAGTGAAGATCGGGTGGTCATACTGAATTCTGCGCAAAACTTTTTCTGGCTTGATCATCGCTTCAGCATTAAGTGAAACGAAATAATTGCAACGGTCAGAGACCTGCTGCAAGCTGTTCATCCAGTAGTGTGTCGTAGTCGGTGTGCTGGTGCCGGGCTTATCGATTACGTAGTTCCAGGAAGCCCAGTTGATTTTGCAGTTTGGCATTACTGACTCGTCTGTGTGTACGAGGATAGTATTAGCCTGATACTTGAATTTTGCCAAAATGTGTCTTTCTTCGATGAATTCTTCGTTCAGGATCTGAAACGACTGATCGCCGTGGCAAGCAAGGATGCACTGGTCAAACTCCTGAACTGTGCCATCGTGCCGTTCTATCAGGATCTTGCCGTTCAATGCACGCTTGACTGAGACAACTTTTGTGTTTAGTTGGATCTTGTCACGGAATGATTGTGTCATTGCATCAACGTAAGAAATTGCTCCGTCGCATACAGTCAACCATTGCAGTTTTCCGTACATGCTCAGAAGTCCGTGCGTAAACATGAACCGAATCAAAACCGAGGCTGGGAAGGCTAACATCGTCACTGGCGGCGCTGACCAGAGTGCCGACATCATTGGTAGAAGATATAAATTCACCATGTCGTCGCTGAATTTTTCTTTTGCGATAAACTCTTTCAGCGTATATTCGGCGATCGAATTGTCACTTAGCGACGCCAGCGCAACCTTGTTGAAGCGATCGAGCTCTAGCAGCATTTTCCAAAAGCGTAAATTGAAAATGTTTCGTCGTTGACCAAACAGCCTGTCAAAGCCAGTTCCGGACCACTCCAGACGCAAAGCCATATTTCTCACGGAAAACGACATGTCGGTTGGTTTCGACTTGATTTTAAGCTCCTTAAAAAGTCTAGTCAGATAGGGATAGGTCACTTCGTTGTGAACCATAAATCCCGTGTCTATCGCAATGGTTTTTCCTTGTTCTTCGACATGAATTGTGTTCGTGTGCCCGCCAATGTAATCGTTTTGTTCGAAAATCGTCAGTTCTACGTTGTTTCGAAGCATGTAGGCGCACGCTAAACCAGCGATTCCGGTGCCTATAACTGCAACTGTTTGCACTCTACTGTACCCTCGTGCTGGAGGTGCTGGTAGCGCTAAATTCTTTGACCATAACAGCATTTGGTATCTTGTTCAAATCCCAAATGATTCCCAGCTTTTCCATCAAAAGAAGAACGTAGTAAGTCAGATCGATTTGCCACCACTTCAGCCCCTGTCGAACACAGCCTGGGTAGCGGTGATGATTGTTGTGCCAACCTTCGCCCAGAGTGATCAAGCCTAGAAAAAAATTGTTTTTGCTATCATCGCCTGTTTCAAACTCCTGCGTTCCGAATTGATGCGCAAGCGAATTGATTGCGCCGGTGACATGGAACACCATGACGGTGCTGACGATTCCCCATGAGAGAAACTGTGGGCCAGATGTGTGCAGGGCGGGATAGAAGTGTTCCAGCACTGCTCCGGCGATGTACACCGAAACCCCCATCAGCACTGGCACGACCCAATCGAATCTGTTCAGAAGAACCAGTTCGGGATATTTAAGTAGGTCTGGAATTCTCGAATAATCAGTTGGCATATTGCTGTCTGCTGTGATCCATCCGATGTGCGCCCAGATGAAACCTCGTTGAGTGGGTGAATGTGTATCCATCTCGTTGTCTGCATTTTGATGGTGGTGCCGGTGGTGCGCAGCCCACCAGAGTGGTCCACGTTGAGCTGCAGTCAGCCCTGCCAATGCGAACAGACACTGAGCCAGACGCGATGTTTTGTATGTTCGATGCGAGAAGTATCGATGGTAAAAGGCTGTGATGGCAAACATCCGCATCACACACAAGGTGACAGCCATGATCACTGCAGCGGGGCTCACGCCTGTCACGAATACACTGAGACAAGCTGCGTGAAGAAGAATAAAAGGAATCCAGCGACTGGGTGTTGAAGTTTTAGGCAAGCGCCTAACCGCATCTGCACCTGCGGGAAAATAGTCAGAGTCTAAAAATTTGACCCATTCGAACACGCCAGTCACTCACCGCATCTTTTTGCCCATCGTCAGCGTACTGTTCAATAGTGAATTCCACGTGAACGTTTTTTTTACTGGGTCGCACCTGCGTCAAGATTTCGCATCGATTTGACCATCTCTCCATAGCCTTCCCAGCTGGTTTCGATGTTGCCGACTCCTTGCGAGAAACCACTGGTGGCGCCGTGATATTTGTCTTTGATGGCACTGGCCGTTTTGTCGTAGCCGGGAATGCGATCGAGCAATTTCTCTGTGTCTTCCACGCCCTGGTCTCGCGCTAGAAGAATTAGTCTGCGACCCTGCAACATGCGTTTGGTCACCGTTTTGTTGTAGAAATTGTTGTCCTGAATGTACATCTTTCCAAGGTTGTATTGCGCTTCTGCGACGCCCTGGTGTGCTGCTTTTGCGAGCCAATGCTCAGCTTTGGTAGCATCCTTTTCTATTTCGTTGCCATTTAAATACATGTGTCCGAGACGACTCTGCGCATCAGCAAATCCTTGCTTCGCTGATTTCTCGTACCACTGCGCAGCTTGATGCGTGTCTTTGCTTACGCCTCTACCTGTTTGATAGCAAAGACCGAGCAAGCACTGCGCTGCAGGATGACCGCGTTGTGCCAGTTTGTTCAAGGTTTTGAAAGACTCTTCGCAGTGTCCGCACTTCATGCTGGCGCGGGCTTTCTCGAGTTCTTCGTTGTCGGTGGCAAATGCTTGTGTGGCGCAGGAGAGTGAGAGCAAAAAGGTGGCAAGTGCGATAAACAGTGGTCTTAAACTCAAAATGAAATCCTCTTGTTCTGAGAGAATTTCATTTTGACATAAAGTTATGCGGCTAGCGAGCCCAGGCAAGCCTAGGTGGTCTCACCAGTTGGTTGGGTCGCCGATGTAGTGGGATCTGCTGTTGCTGCTTTCTTGTCTTTGACTCGCTTCCACATCTTCGCTAAAGCGATGATGATTACTGGCATCAATAACATGTAGGCTACAACTGCGGGATCGTTGAAAGGTTCCGGCATAAGTAGTTCTCCTCTCCTTAAGTTCAACTAACAAAATAGCACAGCAAGGTTGCCTAAGCAACCAAATAACCCCAAAAATACCCCTCGACAACACCGTATGCGGTGCCAGCGATAAGAATTGTCGACTATGAACGTAGTAAAAGCACGAGAAACCCATACCGATTGTCATTTCAAGTCGGCTGGTGCAGTGCTAAGTTCAGCTATAAAAACGCATAAGCTCGTCGCTTAATTAGCGGTAATCATTCGATCTTGCGGCGTTTGTGACCGACAACTGACTCCACTGCGACGTAGATAACCGGCACGATATAAAGGCTGACAATCGATGACAGCAACATTCCACCGCAAACCGCTGTTCCCAGAGAGTGCCGCGACGCCGCCCCAGCGCCCTCTGCAAATACCAGAGGAAGGATACCCATGATGAAGGCGAAAGTAGTCATGAGGATTGGCCTCAAGCGTATGCTCGCAGCTTTTGTTACCGCCTCAGTCGGTTCGAAGCCTTGATGCCGCAATTGATTGGCGAATTCAACAATCAAAATGGCGTTTTTGCTCACCAGCCCAACCAGCATCACCAGCCCGATCTGGCAGAAAACATCGTTTTGCAAACCCCGAAGCCACTGGGCCAAAAGCGCGCCCAGCATTGCGCTCGGCACTGCTAAAAGAATGATGATTGGATCTGAAAAACTCTCGTATTGTGCACAGAGAACCAGAAAGACAAAGACCAAGCCGAGAGAGAAAATGATGAAAGTTTTCGAGTTCGCTTCCACTTCTTCCAACGAAATGCCAGACCATTCATACTTCATGCCAGCAGGTAGAACTTTCTTGGCAATCTCTTCCATTCTGTCCATCGCCTGACCCGAGCTGTATCCCAAAGCTGGTGACCCATTCAGCTCAGTCGAGCGGAACAAATTGTAGTGGTTGATCGTTTGTGGTGCGGTCGTTCGTGACACCGAAACGATGCTGCTCAATGGAATCATCTGGTCTTTCTTCGAGCGCACATAAAACTGACCGATGTTTTCTGGATTCGAGCGAAAGAGCTGATCTGCTTGCACGTAAACGCGGTAAATGCGAGTGCCGATGTCGATATCGTTTACGTATGACGATCCCAAAAACACTTGCAGTGTTGTGAACACATCGCTCAGCATGATGCCTAATGCCTTCGCTTTATCGCGTGCAATCGCAATGACGAGCTGAGGGCTGTTAGCAGAGAATGTCGAGAACACTCCTTTCAAGCCAGGATTTTGATTAGCTTCGCGACTGAAATCGTTTGTCACTTTGGACAACTGATTGATGTCTGTGCCGTCAACATCCTGAAGTTCGAAGGCAAATCCACCGAAATTTCCCAGACCTTGAATTGCCGGAGGGTTGAACGGAATGACTGTGGCGTCGGTTATTTGCCCGAGTGGCGCTCGCAATCGATCGATGATTGAATCAAGATCTTGTCCCTTGCCTTTGCGTTCAGTCCACGGTTTCAAGTTTGAAAATACGAGGGCGTTGTTCGGTTTGTTTCCGTTGAAGCCAAATCCAGCCACACCGAAAGACGACTGAATTTGCGGATCTTTGTCTTCCACCTTTTCGATTTGCTTGAGAACATCGATTGTGTAATTAAGAGAGACGCCCTCTGGTGCTTGCACGATCGTGATGAAATAACCAGAGTCTTCGTTGGGAATAAATCCGGTCGGCACCTTTTGAAACAACCAGTAAGTGGCGCCCAAAGAGAGCACAAAGAGAATGATTACGACAGGGCTGAAGCGCAGCACTATGCTGAGAGTTGCTCCATAACCTCGCCTGAGTAGTTCAATTGCACCGTTGACGACGGCGAAAAACGGATTGGTTTTTTCTTCCGCTTCACTCAGCCAGATGGCGCACAGGGCTGGGGTTAGAGTCAATGCATTGAATGTCGAGATGGCGACAGCACAAGCGATTGTCAGTGCGAATTGTTTGTACAACTGACCTGTGGTGCCTGGAAAATATGCCACGGGAATGAACACCGCGACGAGCACAAGCGAGATGGCAATTACCGCTCCTGTTACTTCGGCCATGCCTGCCGACGCTGCTGCAGCTGGTTTCATCTCTTTGTCGTGGATAAATCTGCTGATGTTTTCGATCACAACGATGGCGTCGTCGACTACCAGTCCCGTCGCCAAAGTAATACCGAAGAGAGTGAGCGTATTGATTGAAAATCCCAATAACTTCATGCAAGCTAAAGTGCCAATCAACGAAACAGGTATGGTTACGGCAGGAATAATAGTGGTTCGCCAGTTCTGCAAGAAGACGAAGATAACAACGACAACCAGCGCGATCGCGATGGCCAGCGTCTTTAACACTTCATTGATCGATTCAGTGACAGCGAGCGTCGTGTCGAAGGCGTAATCGAACGCAATTCCAGGTGGAAAGCGTTTTGACAGTCGCGCAATTTCAGCGCGCACTCCTTTGGCTACGTCCATGGCGTTCGACCCCGGACGTTGAAAGATACCTATACCGAGTGCATCTCGGCCCCTGTAGCGCACCACTGTTTGATAGTCTTCCGCGCCCAATTCTGCGTGCCCGACATCGCGCAAACGAATTAACGATCCATCAGCGCCGGCTTTGATGATCATTTCGTCGAATTCTGTCGCTGTTCTCAGGCGACCTTGAGTTTTGACGCTCATCTGATACATCTGATTAGCAGGCGCTGGTTGCTGCCCAACTTGACCGGCTGCCACCTGCACGTTCTGCTCAGCGACAGCCGCAGTCACATCTGCCGGTGTGAGATTGCGCTGTGCGAGTTTGTTGGGATCTAACCAGAGGCGCATCGAATATTTTCGTTCGCCAAATATAATAACGTCGCCGACGCCGTTGACACGCTTCAATGCATCTTTCAAATAGACGTCGACATAGTTGCTGAGGAATTGAGTCGAATATCTGCCATCGGGCGACCCGATACCAATTGCTAAAAGGAATGAATTGGAGACTTTGTTGACACTAACCCCGGTGCGCTTAACTTCGTCTGGCAGGCGCCCCTGCACTGCGTTAACCCGGCTTTGCACATCGACCGCTGCCAGGTCGACATCACGTTCGAGATCGAAGGTGACATTGATTGAACTGGTGCCATCGTTTCCGCTTGTCGAGGTGATGTATTTGACGCCGGTGGCACCGTTGATTTGCTGTTCGAGCAAAGTGGTGACGGCTGACTCGACAACTTGAGCGCTCGCGCCTATGTAGCTCGATGCGACGCTGACACGCGGTGGCGAAATGTCAGGATACTGTGCAAGTGGTAGTGTGGGCAGGCTGACAAGCCCAGCTAAAACAATGATCAACGCGCAGACAGTTGCGAAGATTGGACGCTTGATAAAGAAGTCGACAAACATAGGTCCCCATCAAGATTGTGGACTGATTGCCGCGCCGTCGGTCAAGTTTTGCACGCCAGAGGTGACGATGGTATCGCCCGCGGAGAGCCCTGATATCACTTTGAAGTCACTGCCGACGATATCACCAAGGGTGACAGGTTTTTGCTTAGCCACCAGTTTATTTCCGGGTCCGTTCTGGGCAAGGAAAACAAAATCTTGCCCGCTGATGCGTGAAACGGCATTGGTCGGCACTGTCACACCAGTGAGTTTGCTCCAGATCACACGAGCCGTAACATACTGGCCAGAGCGAAGTGCGCGATTTTCATTCTCGATTCGAGTCTTCACTAAAACCGATTGGTTGTCATTATTCACTTCAGGCGAGATGAAAAAGATTTTGCCCAGACCAACCTTTTTTCCGTCGCCATCTAGAATCTGCACGGCGGTGCCAATTTTGAGCTTGGGTGCCTGAACCGTCGGAACAGATAGATACAGTTCCAGTGGGCGGCTCTGATCGATTGTAGTGAGGGCGGTATCTGTCGTCACATACTGACCAACTTTGACCGGGATATCACCGATAATCCCGGCAAAAGGTGCTGACACAGTGAAGTATTTGAGCTGGGCTTGCTGTTCCTTCATGCTGGCACTGGCTTGATTGACCTGCTTATCAGTTTTAGCGACCACCGCTTTTTGCGCTTGAATTTGCGCTTCGACCGCCTGCAAATCGCCCTGGTTGATCTTCAACTGAGCGTCCCACTGGTCCACCTGCTCCTGTGCAACAGCTCCTTGAGTTCGCAAAGTTTGATAGCGCTCGTGTTGATTTTGCGCGTACCGCACGTTAGCAAGCTTTGATAGCCGAGTCGCTTGCAGCGATTTGAGTGTTTCGGTGGCGTTGCTGTGTTCTTCTCGATTAGAATCGATTGCCGCCGCAAAACTGTTGACGTTTGCTTGTTGCTTAGAGCGATCGAGCTCCAGTAACGCTGCTCCTGCCGCAACTAAATCGCCGTTGCGAACGTAGATTTTTACTATCTGTCCAGGCACCTGCGGCTGCAAGGCTACCGACTGACGCGACTTCAGGACCCCAACAAATGTCGATGCATCTTCAACTTGCTGTGGCTTCAACTGTAAGACCTTGACCGGCATCGGTGGCGGCGCTTGCACGCTCGATGGCTGGGCAGAGTTGCACGCCTGCAGCAAAGGAAGAATTAGTATAAAGAGCGCTAACCTGCCCGAGTTAGCTGGGGTCTTAAGCACAGAACACCTACGTTTCCAGACTTGTAAGTATAAGTGATCGGCAAATTTTCAGCTGCTTGCTCACGTCTTCGTTAAGCAAGCACAATGTTTTCTACGTGCTGCCAAGCGATTTCGGTAGAATATACGAATGGCAAAAAAGAGTGTCAAACCAGCTATCGGCGCGCACATCAGCGGCGGCATGAAAACTGCTGTTGGAAAAGCTGTCAACATCGGTGCGCAATCCATTCAAATTTTTCTTGGGTCGCCACAAATGTGGCGCGAACCGAATCCAACTGAAGCAGACTTGCAGTTGTTCACGTCGAGCGTAAAGTCGAATGCGATCGGACCCGTTTTCGTTCATGGAAATTATCTCGTCAACCTGGCCTCAGAATCACCTGAAAATTTCTCCAAATCAATCAACAATCTCGGATTAGCGCTGCGGCTTTCCGACAGATTGGGCGCTGAGGGATTGATTTTTCATCCGGGCTCTGCAGGCAAAGCAACCTATGACGAAGCACTTCTGCGCGTTTTGAAGGCACTAGATATGGTGCTGTCAAATTATAACGGCAAGTGCAGATTGCTACTTGAAGTGTGCGCGGGACAAGGTCAAACCATCGGCGATCGTTTCGTCGAGTTTGCTGATATTTTGAAGGCGATGCAGTTCGACCAGCGCATCGGCGTCTGTTGGGACACTTGTCACATGTTCAACGCTGGATACGACATCTCAACTAAAAAAGGTTTGCTCGATACGATTGACGAGTTTGGCGAATTGATCGGATTCGATTGGCTTTTCGCTGTCCACGCCAACGACTCGAAAACACCGCTTGGTGCCCGTCGCGATCGACACGAAAATATCGGCAAAGGCTACATCGGTGAAGATGCTTTTCGCCGCATGTTGCATCATCCGCTTTTGCGTCCACTGCCGTGGATTTTGGAAGTGCCTGGTATCGAAAGAAAAGGTCCGGACAAGACAAACATCGATTTGTTGCACAGTCTGGCCAATTAGAAAAGGAAATCGAGATGACTCAAGTTACTAGTCCATGGAAAACAAAAGGATCACGATTCGTTTACGAAAATCCGTGGATACATGTGCGCGAAGATGACGTTGTTCAGCCCGATGGCAAGCCTGGAATTTACGGCGTAGTTCACTTCAAAAACACCGCCATTGGTGTGTTGCCTATAGATGAGGACGACAAAATCTGTCTGGTTGGACAGTATCGGTATGCCATAGAAAGATATTCCTGGGAAATTCCAGAGGGTGGCTGCGCCGAGGGCGAGGATTATCTCGATGCGGCTAAACGTGAACTGATTGAAGAGACAGGAATGGTGGCGTCTGATTGGACCAGGCTAGGCTGTTCTCATCTAAGCAACTCTGTCAGCGACGAGCTTGCAATCTTCTATCTGGCGACAGGTTTGACTCGAGGTACGCCAAATCCCGAGGGAACTGAAGAATTGGCATACAAGCATGTCACTTTCGACCAGGCACTAGATATGGTGATGCAAGGCGAAATTACCGATGCTCTGAGCATTCTGGCAATTACTCACTATGGAATTTTGCGCTTGAGCAATAAGGTTTGAGGCAAACCTCTACATGTCAAGCGGTGGATCGATACATTTTTTTCGCTCAATTGCATTAAATATTGGCTCCTGACAATTCTCGTGGTTTTTTTGATTTCGCTGTAAAGCCACAGCACGGCGAGCTATAGGGTTAAGTCGTCACGGAACAATTTTAATTCGCGCACATCCTAATATCGTCGGTTCAAATAAATTTCTGGGTAAAACCAGAGTAGAAGAATAAATCACCAAACATATTTTTTCGCGCCATTTGGAGTGGTTCACTGTGCTTCCAAAGTCTGGTTTAGCTTGCCTATTTTTGCTCACATGCATCGGTACCACGCTGCCTGCATTGAGTCAGGCTGCCACCGATGCTGGTATCGCCAGAATTTCCGCAATGGAAACAAAGATTTTTGCGCATCCGTACAACTCAGAAATTCTTCCTGCAAGAGTGGCTCGGCTCGAGCGCTTTGTCTACGGAAGTGAAAGTAAAGAGCCTCTCGAGATGCGCATCGAACGACTGACCAGCCATGTGAAAGAGAACTCTACTGCGAATACTAACGCAACTCCAACCTCGCACATAGCAGCGAAGTCAACCGCGAACCAAACACAGGTTGCTGCAGTAAAGCCAGCACATCAAGCAGCTGTGAATTACCCACGAGTGTCTGAGATCGAGCAGCAACTGCTCGAGCGAACGTTCGAGAGTGATTCTGTTTTGAACAGAATTGAGCGCCTCGAGGCGAGGGTTTTTGGCAGAGTGTGGACTCAGCAAACCGATTTAGCTCTTCGCGTTGACAGACTGGGCGAATACGCCTACATGAATCCAGAAGTCGAGAAGCTAGAACAAGCCGAACTTCTGCGTGTCAGCATGCTGCCCCACGTGGTTCGCAATGATGTCGACCAGGTTCGCAATGTGGTCTATCAAGCGCCCGCGCCGAAGAAAGTTATGCTCACTGTCGTCGATAATATTGAATCGCTTGAAACCATGACGTTTGGCAAAATCTCTGCCAGTAAACCGTTGAGTCAGAGAGTCGACGCACTGGAAGTTATTCTGTGTGGCGCTGCACAAACCGACAAACAACAAAACTTAACTGCACGTGTCGCTCTCTTGCTGTCTAAAGTCAACAACGCTCTGCCAAACCGTCTGGGCGTCTAACTCTGACTCTGAACCGCTAGTCTCATGCTAGGGCGGCGGGGGATACCTCACCTGCTGGATTTTTTGGCAAGCGCCCGTCTGTCATATTGACTGTAGGAGTTGTGTAAGCTGAGCCCGCGGGCGGAAGTTCCTGGATTCTCTTGCGATTGGACGGTCTAAAGATGAGTTTGAAGATTCTATCAGTGTTCGACTCGAAGAGAGCGACGGCTTGGCTGGCTTCTTCCCTGGCTGAGCATCAGCTGATTCAAGTCGGTACGATTATGTCTGCGATGCAAGTTTTGCAGAAGGACAAAATCGACGTCACTCTTGTACAACTTCACCTGAAGAACGAATCACTGTTCGACTTACTACGCTCGATTCGCCGCAACGATTATTACAGGTCGATGAGCTTCATTTGCTGCGACACTTCAGATGCTTCGAGTGCCAATCACATTCCGCTCATCCAAGCAGAATTTGTCGAGAAATCATGTCTGCTTTGCGGTGCAACTAAAGTACTCCCGACTGACAAATTTTACTCTGAGGATCTTGAAAACGAGATCCTCGAGACCCTCGTCAAACCTGGCTCCCTAAGTGGGACGTGATGAACAAAATTCTGGCTGTTGAAGATGATGTGACCCAGCGATATGTTCTAAGAATAGTTCTCGAGAATTTCGGTTTGGACTTCGAAATTGTCTCTTCCGCAGAGGAAGCGTTAGCAGATTTGTTCGAACGATCGAAAAACTACGCCCTCATCTTGATGGACATAAAGCTGCCCGGAATGGACGGTTTTGAGTGCACTCGCGAAATTCGCAAACGCCAGGCCAAAGCAGGTGCAAGAAGAATTTCCATCGTTGCCGTGACTGCATTTGCTTCTGCCGAAGATCGACAACTTTGCCTGGATGCGGGTATGGATGACTATATAAGCAAGCCCTACACGCTTGAAGGTTTGAAAACGAAGATAGACAAATATTTGGAGCCTTTGCGCGGATACGATGACCCTGGTGGCAACGACACGGTACAGTCTGAAGGAAGAGCGCCGCACTAGGCAGTGGTGTGCCTTTTTTGCTGTTGGTGCGTTCTTGGCAGTCAGTGTTCCAGCCTATGGGCAATCTTCTCAGATTATTCGTCTTCCACTCATGCGTCAGGCGACTGACTACACATGTGGTGTCGCGGCTCTGCAAGCCGTTCTGGCCTATTACGGGCAAGATGTGCGTGAGGATGTTCTGGCAAAAGCATTGCATGCAAATCATAAAATTGGTACTCGTTATAAAAATATTCAAAGTTATGCAGAAGCTCATGGATTGTCAGTTCGCGTTGTTATAGAAATGACCATCGAGCAGCTGAGGAAATCTATTCGCTCCGGACATCCTGTCTTGTGCTTGATCCAAGCCTGGGCTGATAAGAAAACTGACTATAAGAGTGATTGGGATGACGGTCATTATGTCGTTGCAGTAGGCTTCGATGACAGCCGAATCATCTTTATGGACCCATCTACCGCGGGACACTACACCTACATCCCTCTTCAAGAATTCGAACAACGTTGGCACGATGTTGATGGAACAGTGAGGTTAAATCATTTCGGAATGTCCCTCTGGAAAGAAGGTGCTAGCTTTGATTCAGAGAAGTTCGAGCGATTGGAGTAACGCGTGATCTTGACTGAAAACAGTACGTAAGTCGGAACTATTTTCCTCCTTTGCTGTCGTATGCTCCGTACTTCTTATCAGTGGTTTTTAACAATGAACAGCCAAAATGTAACTGCATTAGAACGATGGGTCGTCAGAGATAACAATGGCGATGTTGTTGCACGTTTCGCCACACAGTCCAAAGCGATTGATTTCGCTAACCGCGAGCAGAAGTCGCAGCAAGCCATTGTCTTGATCGATATTACTCGCTGCTGCATTCAACTGATTGGCAGAGCATCGCAAGAAGAGAAAGTAGGCTAGGGTTCTAGTTATCTTCGTTGACTTTGCGGAAAATATCGTTTGGAAACATTGCATTCATCAAGTACGAACACTCCTGCTGACGCTGTGGGAGTGACTCGTCATCGCCGGCGACAGCGATGCGTAACTGTACTTCCTCGTCAAATTCGTTCCACTCGACGAGTAACTCGTAGGTCTGCCCTTCTTCTTGAGCTGTTTTGCTCGCCTGTAACTTTCCGATCTGATATTGCATCTTCAGGTCTCGCCAGTCCTGCGCTTTGATCACCGACAGCAACTCGTCTATTAGATCGTCTGTATCGACTAAGAAATTGCGCGTCACTGATGCGACCGTGTTTGTGCTTTCTGACATTTCTCTCCTGCCTCGACCTGTCATGGCAAGTTGATATGCTATCAGATGTGGTTGTGATAGTGCTTGCGCCTGCACTGGCCTGCTTGCAAAGCAGTCGCTAATCTGGCTTTGCGCGTATACTTGAGCTGGTTAGGGCTGAGGCGAGAGGTATGTGCAATGAACGCTAAGACCAGGCTCGGTTTGTTCGCATTGTGCAGCTTGTTGTCAGCTTGCACAGTGGTCGAGCCCGGACAGCGAGCCGTTAAAGTCAGCCTCGGCAAGATGGACCCAAACTTGCTTACACCGGGCATGCAGACCTACTTCCCGCTCACTGATTCAATCATTCCTTATTCTGTCAAACAAGAAAATGCAACCGGTCAGTGCGAGCCGCTCACTGCAGACCAACAGCCCATCACAATCAACTTCAATGTTCTGTACCGAATTCCCGAAGGACAAGTGCTTACGCTCTATGAAAAGTATGCGGGTAATCCTTACGATCGTCTGGTGGCACCTCAAATTCAGGAAGCGTTTCGACAAGTTGTCTCTGGATACAAAGCTGATTCTGCGACGAAGAACGTTAACGTCATCAAAAATCAGGTATTAGCAATGGTGCGCGATAACGTCAAAAGTCTTGTAGAAGTTGTTGATATTCCAATTACTCATGTTGGACTACCAGAAGTTTTGCAGCAAGCCATTGCGCAGAAGCAAGTTATGGAACAACAGGCGTTGCAAAAATCGTATGAGTTAGACAAGGCAAAAAAGGAAGCTGAAATTACCGTCGCCAACGCAGAAGCCCAAGCTAAGTCGATTCAATTGCAAAGTCTGGCTCTGCAAAAATCTCCAGCGTTGATTGAGTATGAAAGGGTGAAAAAGTGGGATGGTCAATTGCCCGCAACGATGGTTATAGGCGGTGGTGGCGGGAGCGGCGCCGGTTGGGGTTCGCTTATCCAGATTAAGGACTCGCCACGCGACAATTCCACGGTCTCGAAGAGTAAATAAGTTCGCTGTCTCGTATAATATGGGCCAGCACTTTCGAACGGTATTGTCATGCGCCCAATTTACTTTCTCACTTGGTTAGCGGCATTTATTTTGGCGCAGCCGAATTGTCGAGCTGAGGTGAAAACCCTTGCCAGTGGCAACTACACCGCAAAGAGCATGCAAATTCAGCAGTTTGCCGGCAGGATACAGCTCGATCAAGTCGACAACGGCACACCCTTGACACTTAATTTCACTAATGGAAAGTTCGCCTGGGTGCGAGTTTTCCTGACTGACTCTGCTAATTCGAATCCAGATCCGAAATCACAGCCGCGCGGAATGATGATCATCAATGAAAACAGCTTCAAGCGCGCATCGCAAGTGTCTCTTGATTTTACAGGCAGACTTCGCCAGGGCACCTCGGTGTTGTTGATTCGCGGAGCTGGAATGCCAGGCTCAACTTTCGGTTGGACTCTTACTACCGTGACCGGCACCAAAATCACTCGTGTCGAGCCAAGCAGCGTTCAGAGCGGAGGCAGCATCACACTGACAGGTGGACCTTACAGCACTGATGTCAATCAAAATGTTGTTATGTTCAACAACACCAAGGCGAAGATTATCGACGCCACCACTGACAGTATCAAAGCGATGGTTCCAGATGCCTTGACTGCCGGTACATATACGATCACTGTCACGTCGGGTGGAACCAAGAGCAACCCCGTCTCAGTTAAGCTTAAAGGCGCACCAGAAGTGACTGGCACCAGTTTGAACTGTGTCAAGTCCACAACCACATTCAGTATCTACGGAAAGAACTTCTCAGAAGTCGCCAGCGAAAATGAAGTCAGAATTGGTTCTGAAGCAGCGAAAGTCGTCAGCGCTTCTCCTGAGAGTCTGACAGTGGAAGTGCCGATGTTTCCAGATGCTGGCGGCGGACTTTGGTTCAATCCGCCTCTGCAAAAACCTATGACAGTGAAAGTTGGAAACGTAATGTGCAAAGGCAATCTCTCCATATATATCGGACCATATCCCTGGTAGTTAGATCAATGAAAATCTCACGCTTCGCTCTTTATAGCTTCAGTGCATCCGCTTTCTTCTCCCTGTGTTGTGTTTTGCCAGCACTGCCTGAAGTGAAGGTCCTTCCCCAGGTGGTTGCTCACCGTGGTGGCAGAGTTTGGGCTCCTGAAAATACACTCGCAGCTTTCCGTAAAAGTGTTGAACTGGGTGCCGATGGCATTGAGCTTGATATTCATCGATGTAAAACTGGCGAGTTGATCGTCATTCATGATGAAGAAGTCGATCGCACCACAGATGGTACCGGTTTTGTTAAGGATATGACCCTGACGCAACTGCGCGAATTGAGTGCTGGCGCAAAATGGGCCCCTGCATCGCAACTAAGGAAGTTGAGCAACGGCATCACATACTCATCTGAATTCAAAAAAGAGAAGCTACCTCTTCTGACTGAAGTTTTCGATCTAGTTAACGGTAAACTCCTGATCAACATCGAAATCAAAAACGCTCCGATAGACTACCCCGGCATCGAAGATGACCTGATTGTGCTGCTTAAGAAGTATCCGCACCCTGACAAAATTATGGTCAGTTCTTTCGATCACGATGTTATTCATCGCTTTCATGAAAAAGCACCACAGTATAAGTGCGCGATTTTATCCGATTGCATTTTGTCTGATGTAGGTTCTTACGCCAAAGCTGTAGGTGCCGACAGTTGGAATCCAGGCTTCGGTGACTTCCGCGGCGACGCGGCTCAACGCGCGCATGCCGCAGGTCTAAAGGTTAATGTCTGGACAGTTAACTCGCCTGCAGATTGGAAGAGCGCTATGGCTATGCCTGTTGATGGAATCATCACAGACGACCCAGAAGGCTTGCAGAAATTCCTCCATACGGAATCAGCTACGAGATAGTTCCCGTCAGGCTTTCACTAAGCTGTCTAGGAAGCGATTTATGTGCAGATGATATGCTGATTAAGAGTTAAGCCGGACAGGGCATATGATGACAGGCGACCCGTAGAGGACGATCGATGAAGACGAATCCATTTTTATTAGGAATCAGTTTGGCTCTGGCTTCTCTAACCTTTGTACAAGTTGAAGCCTTATCGAAACCTGCAACAACGCTGGGTTCTGAAAAACTTTTGGCTGATAATACTCCTGCCGCTGTCAAAGACAAAGACGACGACAAACCTGATTTCAGAGGTAATGCTTCATGGTACGGCATTCCTTTTCATGGCAAGAAGACGGCTTCGGGCGAAATATTTGACATGAATAAATTGAGCGGCGCTCACAAAACTTTGCCCTTCCCGACAAAGGTAATGGTAGAAAATCCGAAGAATGGTCAGTCGTGCGTTATTAGAGTGACTGACAGAGGACCATTCGTGCGCGGCAGAGTGCTGGACTTGTCTCGCGAAGCAGCGAAACGAGTTGGTATTTTCCCTGGAGTGGGTTACATCGAAGCGACCGTCATTTCCAGCAAATCAACGGCTCAAGATAAGAAATAATCGAAGTTTGCGCCAGACCCCTGAAACGCCCTAAATCTGGGTGTGCATACTGTTTCAGTTGCTGTTTCCATGTGGTTTTTGGAGACTGCGACCGTATACAATTGGCTATCTCGACCTACTTTTATTGAAGGGCATTATGAACCGCAAAAATAGCACCGCAACTCATCTGATTCTCACGTCAGCATTGACGGCACTTACTCTCACAATAGCTACTGCAAATGACGCGCAGGCTGGTAGCAAGCGCCTCTACAAAGGCGGTGTCAGTTCGAGTGTGGCGCTGGCAGACCAGCAGATGATGAAGGGTAACTACGCGAAAGCTAATGACTATTACCAGCGGGCTCTGAAAGCTAATCCACATGACGTAAATGCCATGGTTGGTTATGGTATGGCGCTGGAGAAGCAATTCAAAATTGATGGTGCCGATGCGCAGTTCAACAAGGTTCTGGCGAAAGATCCAAGCAATCCTGGCGCTCTTGCAGGGAAAGCGCTAAATGCGTTGAATCGCTTGCAGTCATCATCGAATACGATTCGCAACAGCAAAGATTCTATTTTGAACGATGCGCAAAATAATGCGCAGAAAGCAGTTGACGCCGATACCAAAATTCCAGAAGCGCACTATGCGATGGGAATGGTCTATAAAGAGCAAGGAAAGTTGAACGATGCCGCATCGGAATTCAAACAAGCGATCAAGTTAGACCCTAACTATTCTGACGGTTACACGGGATTGGGCTTGGTCCAATTGGCACAAAACAACCCTGGTGCAGCCGCGAATACTTTCAAACAAGCGATCAAGGTGAACACTGGAGATTGGACTGCTCACTACGGTTTGGGACAATCGTTGCTCAACCAGGGAAAGACCGATTTGGCGCTGAAAGAATTGAACACAGCCCAGTATCAATTTCCCAACAGCTGGCCGGTTCGCTTAGCGCTGGGTAAATGTTTTGAGCTCCAGGGAAATACAGTCGCTGCCGTTTCGAACTATCAAGCATCGATCGCCATCAAGCCTGAGAATACAGCAGCCTATCTTGGTCTTGCGAACATTCGCGAGTCTCGTGGCGACATTGAAATTTCAATTTCTGAGTTGCGCTCAGGGCTTGAACTGATGCCAAACAATCAAGATTTGCAATTGCGCATAGGCGATCAAAGTTTGCGAGTCGAAAAAATCGACGATGCGATTAAAGCGTATCAAGCAGTTTTGAACGCTAACCCTGGTAATGCGAAAGCCGCCGATGGATTGACGACAGCTTATTACATGAAGTCGAACAAAGAAACCACCGGTGGTTACTTTGGCGACAATGATTTCGACAATGCTCTGGCAATGATCGACAAAGCCGTGCAGATGAATCCCAACGACATCAAATTGCGTTTGGCCCAGGCTAAGCTGCGTTCGTTGTCTGGTGACGAAGTTGATTTGTCGAAGATTCCACCTCCAACTAACGATGGGGAGCGCATCAGCTACGCTCAAGCATTGATGGCTCAGAACCGTTTTGCAGAAGCCAACACTGAGTTCCAGGGTGTGTTGTCGCGCACGCCAAATGCAAAGCAAACTTTCGCTCTCGCCGATTTAGAGTTGATGGTTCACGATCTGGATAACGCTCAGGCTGCCTATCAGAAAGCTGCTGGCATGCCTGGTGGTGCCGACAGAGCCAGACGTGGACTTGCACAAGTAGGGAAAGCACGAGAGGCTGCTCGCAAGAGCATGACCCTTGCTTCCGATTTCGCAAGAAAAGGTATGTCAGGAAGCGCAGTCGATGCTTTCCACGATACAGTCTTCCAGAATCCGAAATCGGCTGATGCCAGACTTGGTTTAGCGAAAGCCCTGGAAGACGTATCGAAGGCCACTCCCGTTCAGTTGCGTGAAGCCGCGTTCCAATTCCGCGCTTATGTTGCACTGTCACCAAATATGCCACCAAAGGACCAACAAAAGTTCCTTGCGAAAGCAGACAAGCTCGATACAAAAGCTGGCAAACGAGAACGGAAACTGACGAAGTCTGACTAGAAATCGGACTGCCCTTCAGCGGGTCAGGTAAACGTCTGGTGGAATCTGGTAAAGCGCTCGCAGCACTGCGCAGTCGTTTGCCGTCACTCCAGCAGACATGTGACCGACCCCGCCTGAATAATGCAGAATGATTGTTTCGCGTTCGGGCGACATCAAATCTTTGATATTGGGGCTGTGCGCTGCCAGTCCCCATGCGTGCCCGAATTCATGTGCGGCTGTGTTGGAAATCAGAGTCGGTTTGATCCATTTTGGAAACGCGTCGCTCATCTTCGAGCACAGTTGCACAACAACTTTGCTCCCTACGCCAGTTGAGAAATAGGTTCTGCCACTCAAGTTCACCATAGCTGGACACCAGAAAACAATGATGTCTGCTTGCTGCGGTGTTGGCACCACCTGGTACTTGAGCACACCTTCAGCCATCGCCCATTTCCATTGCTGCAATCCACCGAGTGCGGCACCGTACCAATCTGGTTCATAGCCCTGGCATTGACCCAGGCGCTTATAGAAATCAGACCTGGAAAGGTATGGTTGTAAGCTTGGAAATTTATCCATGGTAAGAGCATCGCCAGAAAATTCAGATGGCAACTGTAAGCCTTGAGTCACGTGAACTCTAATTGGCATAATTCGTGAATCCCAACGAATCAGTTTTCCATCTGCTTCTACAGGATACGGTTGGAGTATGCCGATTTGTCGCTGCGAATTTTTGAAAAACTGCAGAGCATTTTTGTTATACTCAGACCCTGTCGGAGTCATGATTACTACCCTAGACATGGCTTGCTGTGCTGTCTGGTAGTCGTTACCGTAGGCAGCCGCAATTCCCAGGTAATATTGTGCTGCCACCTCCCGTGGTGCACCTGCCACGGCAATGAGCAACTCCTTCTTCGCGTTTACGTAGTCGCGACGATTCATCGCCGCATAACCTGCGTCAAAGTGTTTGCGCCAATCGATGGGCTCTGCTGCCTTAGCTTTCTTACTGGGCACCCTGGCAAAACTTTCTGATACTGAAGATGTGATCAGTAACACAATCAAAAGAGTGTTTAGTAAATTTCGGAGCGGCGCGATCATTGCGTAGAGTTGCGGCTAGGATGCTCGGATTGATTTTACCAGAAGCTCTGCCGCCTACGAGCGCTGAGATTCCAGTTCAAATCTCTGCCCGATGCCTGACCTATGCCAAACCCATTTCTTCAACCATCCGCGCTGCTTCAGCCATATTCGAATTGACCTTGCGAGCATAGTCAGCGCGATTTGCCGGGCGTTGTGCTGCAGCTGCCATTGCGCCTGGATTGCTTGTGTGACCTCGTCTGAAATACGAGAGGGCTACCCGAGCATTGGTCTCTGGATCGAAAGCTTGTTGTGGATGCAAATGGGCTTGTGCGAGCTCTCCGCGGCTATTTAATTGGAAGAGTCCAAAGCTGTGACCGTTGTCGCCGACGGCCCTTGGATTGCCACCGCTTTCTACAAGCATCGCTGCGACTGCCACTACTGGATCGACTCCCAAGCGTCGGGCTACCTGGGCAACAACGCGAGCGCTTTCCATAGCTTGCTCAGGATTTACTCTCGTTGCTCCATCGTATGTGTATATGCTGCGTCTGCCTGGCTGGTTCGAGTTATCTCCTCGCACAGGTCCAAGTTCGCCACTTCCGGGTTGCTCGGAGTAGCCATGGTGCCGCCCGTGGTGATGTGAATGGTGATAGTGCTGCTGCTGGTAAGGATTTGAAAATTCTAGTTGTTCTTGTCTCGGGTCATGATAAGAACGTTGGTAATAGCTGGTTTCGGTCGAACCGTAGTTAGGGCGTGCATAGTTAGGGGGGGCATAGTTTCGTGGATACTCATTTCCGCCTGGAATTTCCATGTACGGCAGCGACTGATTGAAGTGTCCATGAATACGTCCCATATGCATATGATGGAATTGAGAAGATTGGTGGAATCCTATATTTGCCAATTCGATCTGCAGTCTAAAACCACTTTGATGGTGGGGGCGGTCGAAACTGTTGTCGCCGTCTTGCCTGTCGAAATTAAGATGATGATGCTGGTGATCCCGACTCATAGGTAACCTCAAGGCGTCCTTGAACAGGCTGAATTGCTCAGCTGTTTAGTAATGTTCGGAGGGTCGGGTACAATCGACCCACTCATCATGCACGCCAATTCCAACAACCTTGTGACATTTCCGCATTATTGGGACAATTGGCTAGTTGATGTTGAGCTTATTGTCCGACTTCGCTTCAATTGCTTCTGCCCGCGCATCCATCTTGTCAGCGTCGGCGTCTTTGCTCATTTTCCGTAGAAGCATCGCGTAATTTCGCAAACTAGCCGCCACCCGTGAGTCGTTGGCACCGTAAGTCTGCTCCCGCAGTGCAAGAGAGCGTTTGTACAGAGCTTCGGATTCAGCTAGTTTCCCCTGATCGCGGTAGAGCTTGGCCAGATTGTTAAGCGAATTGGCCAGTTCACCTGGGCGTTGCTTTTCATACTTTTCCTGAATTGCAATTGCATCCTTGAATGCTGGTTCAGCATCAGTCAATTTTCCTTGCTCGCGGTACAACAGCGCCAAGTCACTGTGGTTGGTGGCTACTTCTGGGTTGTCTGCGCCCAATGATTTCGATCGAATCGCCAGTGTTCGCTTCATCAGTCCTTCAGCGTCGGCAAATTTACCTTGTTGCCGATAAAGTTCAGCCAAGTTCGAAAGCGCAATGGCAAGATTCGGATCGTCCGGACCGAGAGCTTTTTCAGTCACTTCTATGACACGCTTCATAACCGGTTCCGCTTCGGTGTCTTTTGCTTCGATGTTGAGAACAAGCGCCAGATTGGTCAAAATCGGCGCCAGCGAATAAGCGCTGGCTCCGTGCAGTTTTTCCTCTAACGCGGCGGACCGCTTGTAGGCTGCTTCTGCGTCAGAATATTTCGCTTCTTCCTTGTAGACCGTGGCCAAATTGTTGAGCGCAGTCACCACTGATGGTGACTCAGGATCTACTTTTTCTATGATCGCTAGGACTCGTTTGAGCAACGGTTCTGCCTCTTCAAAGCGACCCTCTTCTCGATAGACTCGAGCAAGATTGCTCAGACTGGCTGCTGTTTCTTGGCTTTCTGCACCGAATGCTTTTTCACGAATTTTCAAAGCGCGGTCGTACAAAACCTCTGCTTCTTTGATTTTATTTTGCTCGCGATAAACCACTGCCAAATTGTTGAGAGCGACAGCGACAGATGGGCTGTCTGGACCGCTCACTTTTTCAACAACCGTTACAACCCGCACCAAAAGCGGTTCTGCCAGTGTGTATTTGGCGGTGTCACGATAAAGTGCCGCGATAGAATTCAAATTTTTTGCAAGCTCGCCAGTTTCGCCATCTTTTATATTTTCGCGAATCGATAAGGTGCGCTTGTAGGTCGTCAGGGCAGAATCGGTATCGCCACTAGATCTGTAGAACGACGCCAGGTTGTCTAAAATTGGCAAAAGAGCTGGATCTATATGTCCGACCGAAGCTTCCTTCGCGGCCAGGGCTTGTTTGTACATGGCCAGAGCTTCCGTCTTGCTCCCCTGCCCTTCGAAAGATGCTGCTATGCCGTTCATGGCTGAACCGACGCGAGGATCATTCGAGCCTGTAGATTTAGCCAGTGACAGAGCCTTGGTGTACAGGTCAACCGCTTTTTTAAAATCTTTGGCTTTGTATGCGTTGTCAGCCGCTTCCAATGTCTGATTCAGCTCGCTTCTTGGTGACTCGGCATAGCCTGCAGATACGTTGAGTAGTAAACAGAAAGCTATTGGAAGCGTAAATTTGAGTTTCATCAAAGTGACCTTAAGGGGGCTCGGCACACAGTTTATCAAGCACCTGAACGCACTACAATTTCGAATATTTAACGGTCGCCAGTGTTGAAACTGGCTTGGCATTCAGGCACTACATGCATGGTAACAGCTGTCTTTTTTACGTGCTCCGGCAATTGACGGACTAATTGTAAAGGGCTCCAATCCTGCTGCATTAAGAGCATTTGCTCCGGTTGCCAATTGACAGTTTGTTTTCGAAAGATGGATTATGATGAGTAACTGTCGACTTGCGCAGCGAGAGTATGTCATTGCGAACTTTGAGTGTTTTGATGCTTGCTTCCGTCTGGTGTATTAGCACGCCCGCTGGAAATTCTCAGGTTTCGAAGTCTGACCTTGCCATACGTCACGACGATGCAATTCAGTTGACCAAGCAAGCTCACAAACTGTCCAAACAAGTCAAGACTTTAACTCGCTTGACTGAGAAAACAATCGCTGTGCAGTCTTCCCAGGCACGCCACGTTCTGTGTGAGAATCTCGCGGAGAACAAGACAAAATATGATCTTGAAGTGCACGAATCGATGGAACACACAAATCCAGAGCGCCCTCGTCGCGTAGTGGCGGCTGAATCTCAACCGGTGTTGCGGAATTATGCAGACCTGGTGGCACGTTATCATGCGGCGTTGTCAGCATATTTACAGCATCGCCAGTCAGTGCAACAGCACGCAGCGGCATTCCATGCGGCGGCAGAGCAACAAAACTCCCAGTCACAATCTAACAATCAACCGATGGTGATTGCAGTTCCGCCTGTCGGGTCCTTGCAGCTCCAGACTCAAGATGCTTGTGATGCGCTGCAACAGGCTGAGGCCAATCTGCACAGTTTGGAAGAGGAGCTCAGCCAGGCTATCGCAATGATGATGAACAACCGTAAGAGTCTAAGCGCCGCTCAATATGGTGCGCTTTGGACGCAATCAGAGCAGCGCGTCAACGCACTGCAAGTCGGTGCGAATGCGTTCGATCAGAATGTCGTGGCAAAGCAAGGCGTGATCCAAGCAAATATGCATGGCAAAATGCAAGAAGCGATGCGTGATGGCGATTACGTTCTCAGTCAAAAAGTCTACGGAGACCAGCAACGCAGTTCCTGGGTGCTGCATGAGGAAGTTCAACGAGCCGCCAAACATTCGCAACTGGCTATGCAGCTTCTAAATCAGCTTCAGTCGCTGAGCCCATATGCCTCCAATCGTCCATCCGGCAACAGCGCTAGTACAAGTGACCCAAATCAATTCATTCAAGATGATCAAGAGTTGGCGACTGAATATGCGCAGGTGCAGTCTCTGTATCAACAGGTGCAAGAGGCTTCACCCAAATTCCATCAGTGAGTGCGCTTGAGTAGGCGCACTGATTCAGTTACTTGGCTTTTTTAAGGTCTGCCATCACGCGTGGTGACTGTTTGCCGTCCAGTTTTTGGTAGACACCGGCGCGTTGTTTGTATCCGCCAGTGTAAGTTGGATTGAGCGAGATCACTTTGTTGTAGTCAGCGAGCGATTTATCCAGCTGATTCGCTTTCATGTAGGCTGCCCCACGCAGTTCAAAATACTCGTAATTTTTTGGATAGCGATCGCAAAGAACAGTGTAATCAGCAATTGCTTTTGCGTAGTCTTTCATAGATTCGTAGGCGATACCACGTTGCACGTACGGCCAGGATTTATCAGGCTCAACTGCAATGACGCGGGTATAGTCGGCCACCGCCTCTTTGTGCTTGCCGCTCGTATCTTCGAGCTTAGCTTTCGACCCCATCGCATCTGTGTCTTTGCTCAGTTGAAAAGCTTTTTCGAAGTCAGCGTAAGCTTTTGCATACTGTTTAATGGCTACATAGGCGTGACCACGATCTCCGTAAGCTTCGGCATAGTCTGGCTTGAGCTTGATTGCAGCATTCAACTCCACGACGGCTTTCTCAAAGTTATTCACCCAGGCGTCACAGCGACTGAGCCAGAAGTATGCCGTAGCGTCTTTAGGATTGAGGAGAATGGCGCGATTCAGCCACGGAACAGCTTTGAGCTGCAATTCGGAATCAACAAGCTTTTTGCCCATTTCTGTGCACTTAGTTGCTTCTTCGATTTTTTGTTCGGTAGTCAAATTTTTTGCCAGTGGGGGCAACTTGACTGGCGCCTTGTCAGCTAGCCGAATGGCGGCGACACGTGCGCGTAACTTCTTCGCCTCGTCTTTCTTGCCGATCTTCTCTAAAAACTTTGCGTGTTCTTCCAGCGGATAGCAGTACTGCATCTGGTCGAGCAGCGCGCTCTTCTCGACACTTGCAAATTGGTCGTTGAAATATTGTTCGGCTAGATCATTTTTGCCCCAGTTGGCGTAGAACCAGGCCAGTCTGTTTTGCTGCGCCGACAAATCTAGCCCCAACTCCTTGCGCTCGTCCAAAATTTTCTTATAGATCGCTTCTGCTTCGGCAAACTTGTGTTGTTTGTTTAGCTGATCTGCTTTCTGTGACTCGACCATCCACTCGCCGCTTTTGATCTTGAGGTCTTCCTGCTGGGCTGGGGTAAGGTCAGCCGCAAATGCAGCCGATATAGAGAGGCAGAGTGACAGAGATAAGGCGGCGGAGATGAGTTTCACGTTTTTTTTCCTTGTGTTGAGACCAAAAGGTCTACGTCACCCAGATGAAATTTAGTGGTAGCGGGTACATTTTAAGTGAAAGACGGGCACTACTGCGGTCTCTGAACAGACTATTAAGTGTTGTTTGTAGTCACATGGCAACCCAATCGTCAGAGAAACTAATTGTAGTTCGACTGTAAATTTGGAGCTTATTATGTTCAACCGAGTTTTGATTCTCTCTGCTACATCCGGCGCCGGACACATTCGATCTGCTCAAGCTATCGAAAAGGCCTTTCTCGAATCGGGAACAGCGCGAGAGGTTCGCCACGTCGATTCGCTGGAGTACACAAGCTACGTGGTGCGCAACCTTTATTCGAAGACTTATATCGATATGGTCAACAAGGCGCCAGATCTGTTGGGATGGTTGTATGACGCCTCCGATAAACCGTGGAAAAACGAACGACGCCGGCTGGCGTTCGATCGATTGAACACTCGTCCTCTGGTGCGCATGATCAACGATTACAAGCCTGAAATTGTGATCTGCACTCACTTTTTGCCAGCTGAGATCATTTCATGGCTGCTCTGTCGAAAGAAAATTCACACCAAACACGTCATCGTCGTAACTGACTTCGATGTTCATGCGTCGTGGTTGTGCCGACACTACGATCAATACTTTACTGCTCTGGAGGAGACCAAAGAACACCTCGTCAGCATGGGCGTAAATCGTGACAAAGTCAGCGTTTCAGGTATTCCAATCGATCCAGTTTTTGCCGAACCGAAAAACAAGATCGAGATGCGAAAGAAGTATGGTTTGGATCTGGAGCGCCCTACAATTTTAGTTTCTGCTGGAGGTTTTGGCGTTGGTCCGATGGAAGAATTGTTAGACTCGCTTCGTCAACTCAAGCATCCTGCCCAGGTTATAGCGATGTGTGGCCGCAATAAGAACTTGAAAGAAAAGTTAGACAGACAGTCAGCAACCGAAGCTGGTAATTTGATCGTCAAAGCAGTTGCCCATACGTCTGATATGGATGAATACATGGCGGCATCAGATATGGTGCTCGGCAAACCGGGAGGTCTGACTACAGCGGAAGCGCTCTCCAAGGGGCTTGTATTTGTCATTGTTAACCCGATTCCCGGACAAGAAGAGCGCAACTCAGATCATCTTCTCGAAGAAGGAGTTGCAATTCGATGCAACAATTTGCCGGCGTTAGCATACAAAATCGACAAACTTTTAGATGATCAAGAGCGCATTAAACGAATGCACGAAGCCGCTCTCCATCTGGCTAGGCCGCGTGCGGCAGAGGCTCTCGTCTATCGGCTTCTAGCTTTGCAAGCGGGGTCTAACTTTCCTGCGCAAGATCAAAACGATCCAGAGCACCTTTGCAAATCTCCAAGACTTGGAAAGATTTGGAAAACCGGTGGCGCTATGGTGCTAGATGGTCGACTAAAGTTCGCCCGAAAACTGTTGCGCGGATCGTGAACCTGAGAGAATCTTGAACCCTGCAGTTAAAAGCTTGCAGTCTCAACTTGTAGTCGGAACCTAAATCGATTCTGTGCGGCGATTCAAGAATGACATTTGACTGCTGATTGAATCGGCGGTTTTCAAAACACTGCGCTTGTACTTTCCGTCGCTCATCATATATCGAGCTTTAACAGAGTCATTTAGATAGATGTGCAAAATATCTTCTCTGATATGGCGAGCCAGTCTTGGATCTTCAACAGGGAAGAGCACTTCGACGCGTCGGTCCAAGTTGCGTGGCATCAAGTCAGCACTGCCAAGATAGATTTGTTCAGCGCCGCCATTGCGGAAGTAGAAAATACGACTGTGTTCGAGGAATCTTCCAACGACACTAGTGACGTTGATGTTTTCGCTGATGCCTGGAATTTTCGGACGCAAGCAGCAAACTCCGCGAACGATCAAGTCGATGATAACGCCAGCTTGCGAAGCTTCGTACATCAGCTTGATTAGCCCATCATCAACCAGTGCGTTGAATTTGAAAACCATATGACCTTGTTCACCATTCTTCTGGTGTTCGATCTCTCTCTTGATCAATGCCACCAATCGCTCACGCAAATTGATCGGTGCCACCAAAAGTTTTCGGTAGTCACGCTTGGCGGAATAGCCGGTCAGATAGTTAAACAAGTCGGTAACGTCTGAACCGATTTCATCGTCACAAGTGAGTAGTCCGAGGTCAGTGTAAAGGTGGGCTGTGACAGGATTGTAGTTGCCAGTGCCGAGGTGAACGTAGCGTCGAATCGATTCACCCTCTTTGCGCACCACAAGCGCAACTTTGGAGTGAATTTTTAGTCCTTGCAATCCATAGACGATGTGAACACCTTCGCGTTCTAGGGCCTTCGCCCATTCAATATTACTTTCTTCGTCAAATCGTGCCTTCAGTTCTACCAGCACGGCGACTTGCTTTCCATTCGCCATCGCTTCCAGCAGCGCTTCGACAACAGGAGAGTTTTTGCCGACTCGATAAAGGGTCATCTTAATCGCGAGTACTGATGGATCTTTTGCGGCGACGTTGAGAAAATTGGTGATTGGTTGAAATGAATCGAACGGATGATGCAGCAGAATGTCTCTGCGTCTGATCGCTGAAAACGTGTCTTCTTCCTGCAAGTCTGGATTCAGAACAGCCGGAATGTTTGGCAAAAACGGTACATCTTTCAAATCAGGACGATCGAGCGACGAAATATATTTCAAGCTGCTGAGCGGAAAGCGTCCTTGAATTTGATAGACGTCAGTCACATCAATTTCAAGATTGCTCATCAGAATTTCGAGAATGCGGTCTGGTGTAGCCTCATCAACTGTCAGTTTTACAACGTCGCCGAAACGTCGTTGGCGAATTCCTTCTTCCGTTGTTTCGAGAAGATCTTCTGCTTCCCACTCTTGAATTTCAACCTCAGCATCGCGAGTAACGTGGAACGGATGAAACTCCAATACTTGCATGCCAGGGAAAAGCGCCTGCAGGTGCGCGCTGATCAATTCGTCTAACCACATGTATGACTGCGGTTTAACTGTTGATGGAATTCGATGCGCCAAGATTGACGGACGGTCGATGGAAATCAATTGCGGCAAGCTGTCTGGAATTTTGACGCGGGCAAATCTCTCTTCGCCTTTGGTATCACGAATCAAAACTGCGAGATTCAAACTCAGGTTCGAGATATGCGGAAACGGATGCCCTGGGTCAAACGCTAGCGGTGTGAGCACCGGAAAGATGTTCTGCATGAAATGTGTTTGCATCGCGATGCGCTGTTCATCTGTCAGGTCTGGATATTCGAGAATGCGAATGTCGGCATTTTCTAACTCGGTCATCAAAGTTTCGCGCAAATAGTGATGCGCTTCGTTCATCAACTTGGTGACTTCAGTTTTTACTTGTTTCAGCTGATCTGCCGGAAGCAGTCCATCAGGACCGGCACTAACAGTTCCAGCTTCGATCTGGCGCTTCAGACCGGCGACACGCACCATGAAAAACTCGTCCATGTTCGAGCCGACAATCGATAGAAATTTGAATCGCTCAAGCAGCGGATTGCTCGGGTCTTGAGCCTCCTCCAGTACGCGCCATTGAAACTCGAGAAGAGCTAGTTCTCGATTGAAATAGAGGCTGGAGTCGTCTAACGAGCGCAAAACAACGGCTTCGGCCTCCAGTGGGGCTTGATTCGAGGGATTTGTTGTCAGCAGCGAGATTTCGTTCTCAGCAGGCTTGGAAGTGTGTTGCGAAACCATAAAGTAGATTGTCTCCCCGATGGGGCTCAATTGGCAACCCCTTGGAATATTATCTAAATGCCACTGTCACCGCTAAAATCAAACAAACTCAGCTGTTGAGAGTCTTCGGCGGGATTTTCCAAAGTTTCTAAATCGCTCTCGGATTGCACTTGACCACCGGCTCTAATGTGTAGCAGTTCCAGCTCTTGCTCTCTCAAGGCTGGACCGAGCAGATGTCGTCGATGACATCCGGCCGGGTTCTCTTCGCCGCACATCAAAGCTATGGTGTGGGTTTTGGCTCCACGCACCAGCCTGGCAATCGCCTCTTTAAATGCCGGAGAGTCCGCCACCCTGGCATATACGAGCTTTCCATCTCGGTCGAAAAAATCAGGATTTTTCGGCATGCCACCCAATTCTTTGCCCAAATAAAGATACTTAATCGAAGCATCCTTCAAGGCCGGTTGAATGGCGTCGTAGTTGAAGTGGGTTGCGTATTTGCTGAACGGATACGACCGAACATCTACCACAACCTGGATGCTGTGCTGGTTGAGCAGAGAGATGAACTTGTCCATCGGAACGTTCGAGTGACCAACCGAGTACAAGCGACTGAAAAAGGCAGTTTCGCTCATGGGTAATTAAGTTAACATATCCTTGGGAGCCATGCATCCAAGCCAGGCTGCATTACTATGGACGAAGGCGGGTTTACGTGCGGATTGTTCGATGAGTTACTCAGAACTGTTGACCATTGCTAGCAATTTATTGTCCTTTGATGGCTGGTTCCTCGCTGTGTATATGTTTTTAGCTGGTCTCGTCTCTGCCATTCTTGGGTTGAGAACGGCTCAGGGGCAGTTTTTCTTGCTCTGGTTTCTCGGGCTTTTGGCGGCGTTTTTCGCGCCATGGTATTCCGATGTCATCATCGACGCCCGCTTTCCCTACGTTTTTCTTTTTTGTTTTGGAATAGTTGGCGTCGGTCTTGCTCTGACTGGGTTTGTCGCGATCTGCCTATCACCTTCGATTTTCGCCTTTCTCTCCAAGATCAAAGGCAGATGGTGGATGCTTACGGCAAACATCGCCATGGTATTCCCTTTCGGACCGGTGATTCTTTTCATTTTTGTCTTGAGAGAATACAAAAAATCACTTGCCACTATGGCTGGTGACCTGGTGCAAACACCCTGACGGAGATGGCTCGTGCAAATAATTTACTTCTTGTTGGCGATCGTCGCTGGATGCACGTCGACGCTGCAGTTCGGCATAAATTCGCAGCTCAAGCTGCTCGTTGGTCCGATCTGGACAGTTTGTATATCGTTGACGGTAAGTGTCATCGGCACAGCTCTGGTTTTACTGATTGTGCGTCAGCCACTCCCAGACCGCGCCATCTTCGCCGCTGCGCCTCCCTGGATTTGGACTGGTGGCATATGCGGTATCTTGTTCGTTCTCGCTGGTGCGGTGCTTGCTCCGAAACTGGGCGCCAGCACTTACACAGCTGCGCTGATCGCCGGGCAGCTGTTCTTCTCGGTTTTGCTCGATCACTTTGGAATTCTTGGATTTCCGAAACATTCGGTCAATCTGGAGCGATTAATAGGAATTGCGTTGCTGACGGCTGGAGTGTTGTTGGTTCGACGGTCGTAAGTGCCAGGCCGGTCTTGAACGCCTGGCTGCCAAATCGCCGTGTCTGTTCTGAGCCAACTGCTGAGCGTTTTGGGCTATCTTTTGACATCTGAGCCTGTTTATGACATAATTTCGTAGATTGTTCGTTGACGCCGATCCATGGGCGACGATTGGACGACCTGCGATACCTAGTGCTGTGAGCCGGGTAGCCAGAGTGCAGGGGGCTTCTTATCAAAGCCACAACCTACAAAGAAGAATCGGCTATTGAGCCTGTTGAACCAAGGATTAAACATTGACAAACTTTATCGAGCTTGGATTATCCAAGCCATGTGTGCTTGCGCTCGCGCAGGCAGGAATTACTGAACCTACTGAAATTCAAGAAAAATCTATTCCGCTGATTTTCGAAGGCCGCGATGTAATGGCTTCCGCCCAAACCGGGTCGGGTAAAACTGCCGCTTATGCATTGCCGGTTATCGAATGTCTCGAACAACCAGATGTGAAACCAAGAGCACTCGTTCTAGTTCCGACTCGCGAGTTGGCACTACAGGTGATGGATCAGTTTACGCGATTCAGCAAACACTGTTCTCTTAGAGCTGTCACTTTATATGGTGGCACTGGGTACGAAACTCAGACACGAGCATTAAAGCGTGGAGTGGACGTAATCGTTGCCACGCCTGGTCGACTGTACGATCACATCGAACGCAAGAATTGCGATTTGTCTCACATCGAGATCTTCGTTTTAGACGAAGCTGACCGTTTGCTCGACATGGGTTTTATGCCGCAAGTAAGAAGGATAATTGCGAAAGTGAGCAAAGAGCGTCAGACATTGATGTTCTCAGCCACTATCGATGCTCGCATCGAGCGCATTGCAGGCGACTTTATGGAAGATCCAATCACAGTTCGGGTGAACCCAACTCAAGTCGAGCCGAAAGAAATTGCCCAAGAAGTTATGTACGTAACCGAATTTTCGAAAGACGCATTGCTTGCGAAATTGATCGCTGAACATAATATGAATTCAGCGATTGTATTCACGAGAACGCGTCGCCGTGCAAGTTGGGTGACTGACAGACTGAAAGACGCTGGTATCAAGGCAGAAGAAATTCACAGCGACATCAGTCAAAGTCAGAGAGAACGCACGCTGGAAAAATTCCGCGATGCGAAATTTCCGATACTGGTTGCAACTGATGTTGCCGCGCGCGGATTGGACATTCCAGCCATCAGTCACGTGATCAACTACGACTTGCCTGACTCGCCAGACGATTATGTTCACCGCATAGGAAGAACTGGACGCGCCGGAAGAACCGGGGTTGCCTTCTCTTTCGTCAGTGACGAACAACGTCACATGGTTCGAGATATCGAAAAGCGTATTGGCAAATCTCTAGACCCAACTGCTGAAGCCAAAAAACCGGTTACTTCGGCACCACGTCTGAGCAAACCAAGACGCCGCCGCGTGATGTAGTCGGTCTACTTCAAATAGCTATTCAACAAATTAAAGCCAGAATCCTCTGCGACTGATTCAGGGTAAAAGTCAGTGTCACTAGATTGAGATCAGCTATGCTGGTGAAAGTCGAGTGATGAGGTGGTTGCAAATGAATTCTGATCGTCGCAAGTTCCTTCAGCAGATGGCAGCAGTTTGTGCAGGTGGAGTCGCTCGAACGCTAGGGATTGGGTGCACTACTGCGGTGGCAGCCCACGCCAGTGTCGCTACCACTGCTGCGGTCGCCGCCGGAGCCACCGCCGCTACCGCCGGCGCTTACGGTGCCTCGATACGGGGGCAGGTTTTTGAGGTCATCGTTCGACAGGGCATGGCAGGCGCGCCCTGGAGAGAAATTTGCGCTGGTCCGATGCAAATTAACAACATCACGGAAGCTGAAATTCAGACTGAGATCAATCGAAGATCTTTTGCGAACGGCCATCAGGAAGCAAACGATTGCAACTGCTCACTTTGCGTCTCGAAAAGGCACTTCGAGCATCGGAGGCAGCTCTTGTCTCAGATAAAACATTCTGAAAAGTCGCCATGCGCGTGCCCTGAATGCTACAAAGTTGTTCAGCAAATCATCGCTGACGCTGTGAAATCATGCAAGATTTAGTGCAGCGCTCAGATTAGAATGGATTGTTCGGATCTATCTGTTGCACAGGAGTCTGTCGCACCGGACTTTGTTGTGCCGGTCTCTGCAGAGTTTGTTGAAACGAACGATTGTTGAAATTCTGATTCGACGAACCATTACCACTCCAATTTGGATTGCCACCACCGTTAGGATTGCCGTTCCAATTGGGGTTACCGCCGGCCATGCCATTTCCGAATGAATTGCTGTTTCCAAAGGAACTGTCATTCCCGAATGAATTGCCGTTGCCAAATGAATTGCCATTCGCTGGGGGAGTGACGGCGCTGACCTGTTTAGCGAGTGCGGCCATGTTGTGTGTTCTAAGATAATCGTTTAGCGAAGTCGCCAAATCAATTCCCTGCTTCGATTGCAGCGGTTCGAAATTGGTCGACTTCGTGTAGTGGCTGATTAACTTTCCATCGCGTTTGGGCTGACCTTGATAGGAAAAGACTCTATTTGAGCTGATCGCGTCCATGCGATCGTTACTGCCGACTAATTGGTAGTGGGTGAGCGACTCTTGCTGGAAAATATCTGACAGCTCTCTACCGATTGTTTCTCTCACAACATAGTGAGTTCTTGTTGCTAAATTCTGCGGCGTTGCCTCCAAGATTCTCAAATTGACAATCAAGAAGGAAACATTCTTCCCTTGCGATTCTCCAAGGCGCTCCGAGGGCACTAAATTGGCATGCCAAACGTTGCCCTGACTGTCTTTCTGGTAACCCCAGGTAACAGTCATGTAGTCCTCGATGAACTCATTCATCGGTGTGGTGATGCCGGTGCGTAAGTCTGTCACGCTTTGCGTGATGTCGCCTTTTTTGCTCCACTTACCAGCCATCCAACTTGGAATTGGAAACCATTCAATCGCTGGATTATCGACCGTCGCAGCACGGGATCTGGATGCGCCCAGTGTGGGATCGACTGTTAGAGGCGCAGTCTGTTGCACAGGATTTTGCTGTGCGGCTGGCTGCACCGGATCTACTGGTGCTAAGAAATCTGAGTGGTTAACGCCACCATATAAAGTGGCACACATGCCACTCAAACCATTCAAGGAAACTAGGAATGCGGCTGCGATGCAAGAAGCAATTTTAAGATTGTGTGGTCTCATTTTTTACCCTTTCTTTCGTTCTTCTCTTTCTCTTTCGCCCGTTTAGCTGCGTCTTTAGCAGCCTTTTCAGCTGCAGCTTTGGCGGCGTCAGCTTTCTCTTTTTCAGCCGCAATTCGATCTAAGTAGTATTCGTAGTTGCCATGATAAACAACGAAATGATGGTCTCGAACTTCCACGATCTTTGTCGCCACTTGAGAGATGAAATATCTGTCGTGAGAGACAATTATGGCTGTGCCATCGAATTCACGTAAAGCCTCTTCGAGAGTCTCTTTTGCTGGAATATCCAGGTGGTTCGTAGGCTCGTCGAGTAGCAAGAAGTTATTCGAACCTAGCAGCATTTGTGCCATAGCCAGGCGTGCTTTCTCGCCACCACTCAGCGATTCGACTCTTTTATAGACAGCATCACCTGAGAAGAGGAATTTGCCGAGCAGTCCGCGAATTTCGGTCGTCTTCCAATCTGGAACCTGCTCAGCAATTGTTTCGAGAGCTGTTTTTTTCAAATCCAGAGCTTCTGCTTGATTCTGTTCGAAGTAGGCCATGTGGATGTTGTGATCGCCAAGCGTGACAAAACCATCTGATGGCGTTTCTCGTCCTGCCACCAGGCGCAAAAAAGTAGATTTGCCGCAACCGTTCGGTCCCAAGATGGCAATTTTGTCGCCGCGCTCTACATGCAGGTTTGCGTCCATAAAGATGATGTTGTCATCGTACACATGCATCAGGTTTTTCACACTGGCAACGTTACGCCCGCTGCGAGTGCCAGCTGGAAAGCGAAAGTGCAAGGTCTTCTCGTCGCTATCCGGTTCGTCTACCAACTCGATTTTGTCTAGTTGCTTCTCTCTACTTTTGGCTTGTGTACTACGTGTAGCGCTCGCCCGGAATCTGTCGACGAATTGTTGTTGCCTTTCCAATTCCTTTTGTTGACGCTCGAAAGTTGCTAATTGCGCTTCTCGATTGAATGCTCGTTGTTCAAGGTACGATGTGTAGTTGCCCAGGTAGACCGATGCTTCGCCACGCTCCATTTCGATAATGCTTGTGCAAAGTCGATCGAGAAAATATCGGTCGTGTGAAACGATTACCATCGGAGTGGTTTGCTCACGCAGATATTTTTCGAGCCATTCGATTGTTTCCAAATCGATGTGGTTCGTAGGTTCGTCGAGCAGCAAGATGTCTGGCTTTGTCAACAAGACACGCCCTAAGTTCATGCGCATTTGCCAACCGCCACTGAACTCGCCAACTTGACGATCGCCGTCACCTGGATTGAACTCCATGTCGGCAATCATTTTTTCGACTTGCGAATCCATCGCATAACCGTTTTTTGCCTCGAAACTACGCTGCAGGTCATCCATACGTTTGAGCAGCTTATCGAGTTCGTCGCCTTGAGCGGTTTCCATTTTGTGATGAACGTCGGCAAGTTTTGCCAGAATGTCATTCAACTCGACGAAAGCACTGGCAAATGCATCGCGCACAAGCGACGTCTGCGGAATCTCGAATTCCTGTGTCAGATAGCCAATGCGAAGTTTGTCTGACTTGATGACACGCCCAGATGTTGGTTCGATTTCACCCATGATGATCTTGAGTTGAGTCGATTTGCCACCACCGTTGGGACCGACGAGTCCGGCTCTATCACCGGGTTTCAGTTCCCAGGTGACATCTTTGAGCACCTCACCGTGAGGGAAGATTTTGCAGATTCGTTCTAAACGGAGCATAAGGTTTCCTAATTGAGGTCTGGCGCAAGTTCTTGCGGCTCTTCATTTTAGCGGTTTTTGATGGATTAGCGTTGGGCCGATGGGCTTAGGTAAAGCCTGGTTACATTTTCTCGAAGTGCTTGGTTTTTGCCGCTCTGGCAATTCCGAGTTGAATTGGTTGGAGCCAAGGTACTGAGCTAGTTTTGTGGTTTTTGAGTCTGAGCGGGCTTGTCTATGACGATGGACAGTGTCGCAACAGGTGGTGAAAAGGTAAATGGGAATTCAACTTCGAAGCTTCGCAGCGGTGATTCGAGAGCTGGAAAATATCGTGTGGCTTTGTCTACTGCCCGCAGCGCCGCATATTCGCTAAAGCGCCCAGCATGTTTGGTGACAGTGAAGTCTTTGGAGACGCCGGTGGATTCTATGACGAATTTCACCATGCATGGGTCGCCATCTTTTGGAGGAAACCAGTTGCGCTGCACAGTTTTTGTCAGTTTGCCAACGTAAGCTTGAATATCTTCCAGCTGCGTTTTGGAGGGCTGCGAGCTGCAATGCGCGACAACCCGCATCTGCCAATCAACCTTTGCTTGACTTGTTGGCGAAGCCTGCACAGCTGAAGCCAAATTCATGACGCAGAAAAAAAGTGCTGACCGCTGGATAAGTGAACTCATATTTACATTTTACGCTCTGGCTGGCTGCTTTGATACTTACCTTGGCAATCCCGGTTTCTTGGGGCCGCGCGCACGCCCAAGAATCGCTACTTGATGCCACCAGAATTCAATTTTCACATTCGCGTATAATGTGCTCTGTCTTTGGTAAGCCAGACCGGTTTGCGCCTGCCTAGCGATTTCAGTTTTAGCTAAAGTAGCGTCGCCTGACAGATTGATCGAACCCAGTCGAATAAAAGCGAGTAACTAATGAAAAACTTCAGGCTCTTCACGCGCAGCTCAGTATTGGGCGTGTCTCTAGTCATGGCTACGACACTGCTGCCACTAGATGTCCTTGCGAAAAAGAGCATCACGGATTCGACAAGCTCTGACACAAGCACTTCGACCAAGAAAAAGACGACTAAAGAGAAGACAACCAAAGAAAAGACAACTAAAGAGAAGTCAACCAAAACAAAACATTCTGAGAAGAAGAGTAAGCATGAAGAGACAAACACTTCATCGACCACTTCGACGAACACAAACGGTGCCGCCGATCAAAAAAGTGACGAAGTGCTTCATCGACTGTCAGATTTCTATGTCGGCTTGAAGACATGGAAGACTCGTTTGATTCAAAAGTTAGTTGCATCTTCTGATACTAAGACTGTCGAACTTTTGTCTGTGGTGGACGTGAGCGTGAAACAGCCAAATTTGATTGCGCTCAATCTGAGAGCTGGCATGCCCGGCGGCAGTATGTATTGCGACGGTAAGGATGCTTACTTCTATTCGCAAATTTTGAACAAGTACAACGTCAAGCCTGCAACCGAACTCGAAAAGCTCTTTAGTGACTCCAGCAGTCGTTATGTCAACGGACCATATGCCATGTACTCTCTGCTGCCTTCGCTGGTTGGCAAAGATCCATATGCATCGATTATGGCAGGAGTGAAGAAAGCAGAATATTTAGGTGCTGAAGATGTGGACGGAACACCTTGCCACCATCTGCGGTTCACCCAGGCTAGCTTCAGTTGGGATCTCTGGGTCGACTCCGGTAAGGACCCATGGGTAGTTAAGGTGTCACCTGACTTGTTCGCGGATCTCGCTAACACAGCCCCGAAAAGTTTGGGACGTGCACTGGCGAAAAACACCAAGATGGCTTTGACGTTCAGATACAAAAACTGGCTTGCTAATCCAAGCTTGAAGAAAAACGTATTCGATTTCGAACCACCGCCCGAGTCGACCGAAGTGAAAACCTTCGCACCTGACGCAGCTGAAGAAAAACCGGAAAAGACCGAAAAGTCACCGATGGTTGGTAAAGATGCGCCAACATTCAAGTTGGCTTTGACCGATGGAAAAGAATTCGATCTAAGCAAGCATAAGGACAAAGACGTCGTCGTCATCGATTTTTGGGCATCATGGTGCCCACCCTGCAGAGAGAGTTTGCCTATCTTGACGAAAGTGACAAAGACTTTCAAAAACGACCACGTCGTCTTCTATCCAATCAATGTCGGTGAAGATTTAGAGACAGTGAAAGCATACTTGAGTAAAGCTAACCTCGATGTCACTGCTGCTCTCGATACCGATAAGAAGGTATCCGAGTTATATGGAGTCAACGGAATCCCTCAAACTGTAATTATCGACAAGAATGGCGTAATTCAAGTTCTCGACGTTGGTTACAGCTCTGATATGGAGAAACGAATCACGAGCGATCTGGACGCACTCGTGAAGAGTAAAAGCGCCAAATAACAGTTGGCGAACATGGATCAAAGTGATGAAGCCTACAATTTTCTGCTGCGCAAAGTCACTCTGCGCCTGTTGCCATTCATGTTCGTGCTCTACATCATTTCGTATCTCGACCGAATCAATATAAGCTTCGCAGGTACTCCCATGAGTGCCGATTTGCATTTCAACGAAGAGATATTTGGTTTTGGTGCTGGAATCTTTTTCTTCGGCTACTGCTTGTTCGGCGTACCCAGTAATCTCGCGCTGCAAAAAATTGGTGCACGCAAGTGGATTTCGTCGATCATGGTGGTCTGGGGCTTTGTATCTGTGTTCATGGCGTTTGTGCCTGATAAAAATACGTTTTTTGCGATGCGATTTTTGCTGGGCGCAGCCGAAGCCGGTTTCTTTCCGGGAATGATTTTCTACCTGACAAAATGGTTTCGAAAGAAAGAGCACGGCATGGCGGTGGCGAAGTTCATGAGCGCCATTCCTGCTGCTGGAATTCTTGGCGGACTGATCGCATCCCAAATTCTGGCAATGCCACCACTGCTGGGGCTGCCGCCATGGAAATGGCTATTCATCATCACCGGCAGCCCGGCAATTCTTATGGGACTGGTTGTTCTACTCTACTTGCCAAATGGACCTGAAGACGCAAAGTGGTTAAGTGCTGAAGAGAAAGCTCTTCTCGAAAGCCGCCTCGGCTCTGATTCTGTTGATAAGAGCAAAACGCCTGAGCGAAAAGAATTGTTCAAAACTCTTTTTGATATCAAAGTGTGGCTTCTGGCAATGTTGTACTTTTCTCTAACTTTAGGAATGTATGGATTTCAACTCTGGTTACCGCAAATTATTAGTGCTACTGCCCACGGTGATGACGCGCAAACCGCTTTGCTGTCAGCAATTCCAGCGGTGTTTCAAGCACTGGGAATGGTATTGATCGCCCGAAATTCAGACCGCACTGGAGAACGTCGGTGGCACCTCGCCGCCTCGGCATCTCTGGCGGTAGCAGGGTTGGTGATTGCGTCTGTAGTACCAGACCCGGTTGTTTCGCTGGCAGCTTTATGTCTGACTGCGTTCGGAATTTGGGGAACTGTGGGACCATTTTGGGCACTGCCGACCGCATTCCTGAGCGGCGCTTCTGCAGCTGCTGCGATTGCGTTGATCAATTCGGTTGGCAATCTCGGTGGATTTGCTGGACCGTATATTGTTGGTGCGATCAAGCACCACTCACCCAACTTCGCCGCGTCACTTTTGTTTATGGCCGGCTCTCTTTTGTTTGGTGCCATACTTGCGGTTTCGATGCCGCGTGCCAAAGTCGACAGTTAATAAGCAACCTAGACCGCATTGCTAATTGGATGAGCCCTGGGGTTTGTCAGAGCCTCAAGTCTATTCGTCGATGACCACAAGATCTTTCAGTCCCTTCTCGCGAAGAAACTGAGTGAATAGCGGTTTCAGTGCTAGCCCTTTTGAGTCTTCGATCGGCTGGAAATCGTGAGTCCGTTTCCAGAGCACTTCCGATTTGATTGTGGTGACTGGCTTTCCTTCATCGTTGAAAACTAGCTTGGTCTGCTCGTCCAGCAAATCATCAAAGTCTACCGGTGTCATTGTGTCGATAACTTCGGTTTTGTAAGAACTAATGATTTTGCCCTGAGCGTTAACTTCAAAGACCGCCATTTTTCCCAGCACTACAGCTTCGGTTTGAGTGATGCGCAGTGGATGAGAGTAAAACAAAAAACTGTGTGTTTCGTAGTCTTTCATTTTTCCGTGCGTCCAGACATTTTCTCGACAAAAATTCCAGATGCTCTTTTGTCGATCGTATTGATGTCCGATCGTCTCTCGACCAAGACACTGATAAGTAGCCGGAGTTTCATCCGTTTTGCCGGAGCGATAGTCTTTCATGTACTTCATTTTGGCTTGTGTCGACTGCCAGCGACCTGCGCACCATGGTGGCACTCTGTACCAGAATGTCGATGTCGTCTGCGAGTCTTTCAACAAGCGTTCCGCAAGTTCTTTGTCGAATGCGTTACCGCGCAATAACTTCGAATCCAGAGGCTTGACTGACTTGGAAGAGTGAATCTCTCCCATCGACAGATTGTCGATACTAGGTTCGAACTTTTGCACCCCTGCTTGAAGGCGATCCGCTGCGGTGGCTTGCGCGCCTATAAAAGCAGCGGCAATAACGAGCAGAATTTTTGATGCGTTCTTAAAGTGCACTTGTCAATCAATGGCGCCAGTCACTAAAGCTTAGCAAAGCTGCGCTCTGTGAAGTTGAAAAATTAGGGTGCAATGGTTAAGGATATGCCGCCCGGTGGCACATAGTACTGTGACAGCCATCCACGTCCCCACTTCGGCAGCTACAAGGGACCATGGCTAGGAAACGGCATCGGCTGGCGCCTGGGGAGTTTCCGTGGAAATCAGACACACTTTCAGCCGGGTCACCGGTCGTCGCCGCAAGCGTGGCACGACTATCGCTGAAATGCCCCTGGCGATGTGGATCATCATCATGGGTATCTGCTTTCCCATCCTGATTCTCGGCATCACTGCCATGCGTTTCGGTTTTTTCTGGAATGCGTGTCGCGAGGCGGCTAAACAAGCTGCGAAATGTCCGACCTTCCAAGTCGATTCTTCACAAGGAAAGTCAGCCATCAACATCGCAGACCAGGTCGCTACTATGTCGGCAAACTCGTTTAACGGCATATCGATCGTCTATCCGGTCAATGTCTATATCTTGCAGACTGATGTGAGCGCAGGCACAAGCATTCAGAACCCCAGTCGCCAGAAGCTGGCGTCAGCAGCTGACACAGACAAGAACATTTATGAAATACAGGTGGAGCTAAACGGACAGATAGCTCCGCTCGTTCCCATAACAGCTCTCGGAAACATTCCGGGGCTGTCGAGTCCATATCCGGTAACTGTGAGAGCTCAATACTCGTGCGAAGTGCCGCAAGGATTAGACCAGTGAAGAAAACAAATCTCTCCAAATCTCGAAGATCCTCAGGTTTCAGCTTCGCCGAAGTCGCAATCAGTTCCTTTCTAGTGATGGTGCTGGCAATTCTAGGCATCAACATTTGTATTCTGGTGTTTGCCTGCTCTGTCAACGACAAGGCTTGTCGCGACGCTGTGAGAGCGGCTGCCCAGCAACCTACTTCGGCAAAAGCGCAAAATTTTGCCCTTGCCTCGATTAAAAACCACCGCACTGATGGTTTTTTCATCAGTCCGATTGCGTTGACCAACTTCAATTACAACGACTTCAACGGCAATCCTCCACCGCCGGGGCAGTGCCCCCTGGTGCAAGTCACCACGAGCGTTGACGTGACGTTGCCCGCACCCCTTATCTTCTTCGGTACCACTTTGACGAACAAAATGAAGTTCTCGCAGATATATACCAGTCCGATTATCAAAACAAAAATCGTCATGCCGTAGCTAGCCGTAGTGTTAAAGGTGGTTCTTGTGAAACTGAAATTTTTAGCGCCGGCTGCATTGGTTCTCTCGCTTGCTGGGACGTCTACACAGTCATGTCTTGCGCAGGCGCCGGGTAGCAACTCTGACCCCAGGGTGAACGCCATCTATTCGTTGCTGCAGAATGGCAAAGCGCGCGAGGCACTGTCGCAACTAAATGCGGTGCCTAATCCAAGCGCAATGGATCAATACATGAAAGCACAAGCGCTCGAATTACTCGGTCAACCAGTCAAGGCGGCTGAGTTTTACCACGTCGCTGTCACCCAAGATGCTCAGAATGAGCTGTTCCGCAAAAAATCTGTTGATTCTTACCTGGCGATTTGCAAATGCGATGAGGCGATTGAAGTTTGCAACGAGGGTAGCAAGCTCGCGACAGATCCGAAAAGAAAGCAGCGCTATGACGACAAGATTAAGGAGATAGAAAAGCTCAAGCAGAATTTTGTCATTGGAGCAGACAACATCGCACGACATAAAAGAGAGCACAATTCTCAGCTGCAGCAAGCTATGGAGAATAACAAGTAGAGGCATTCAGGAATGACTAGTTCGGTTCACAATGCGACTTTGCCCCTCGAAATTTCACGAGTTGCAGTGCCATTGCGTAACGCAGTCGCTTTTCTGATGCTTGGTGGCGCTAGCTTGATGCTCATGGCGGTGTTTTTTTTCGTGCGGCAGCCCCAAATTCTGATGCGTGACGATGTGCGCATGATGCTGCAAGAATTGAGCGGAGGCACGCTGCTTTTCGTCGTCTTACTGAGCTATCCACATTTTGTTTGGTCGTATAGATTTGCATATCAGCAGGGATTTGCATTTATCAAAAGACATAGCTGGCAGCTGATTGCCTATCCGCTGGTTGTGACCGGGCTTCTGGCTCTGTGCGTTTTGAGCTGGAATTACCCAGTTTCCAACTTTCCGATATTGCGCTCCATCGAAAGTGCTTTCCAGTCTGTTGGCATTAGTCTTAACTGGTCGCTCTATAAAGGCGCTGGGCAACTTTTGTTTGCCGGACTTTTAATTGCGCAGGTAATCATGTCTGGGCATCACTATTGCATGCAGGCATTCGGAGTCGCTCTTGCTGGCGGCGAAGAGCACGGTTACAAACTGACGAATTCTCAGAAGAAAATTCTACGAGTCAATTTGTACGCGCTTTGGGCGATGAATTTGCTTTCGGGCTTTGCTTTCCTGGCAATATTGAACAATCGCACTTTCGCCTATCATTCATTTCAGCTGCCGGCACCGCTCAGTTTGGCTTCGTATACATTTTTTGCCATCACTTTCGCGTTGGTAGTGTTCAAGGTCATTTTGCCGCAAAAGAAAGTACCACCGTTTCAGGCTGCCATTCCCATTTTGGCAATCTGGATTTGGCTGCAACCGTTCATTCAGCCTTACGGTTATCAGTTTTTGGTAGTGCCTATCGCGCATGGTGCGCAAAATTTATTCTTTGCCTACAAGGTCGAATTGAATAATTTTGACCCGAGCCGAAAGTTAGACAAAAGCGCTGGAGGAAAGCTTTTGTTCCTTGTGCTGCTCTCAGTTGCGACGATGGCGATAGGTTACATCAGTTTTCACACCATTCCAGTGATGTTGGATAAAGCGAGACTGATTGCCGATTTAACTCCGAATTTTTTCTTCCTGGCGGCATTTATTTTGATTAGTACGCACCATTATATTCTCGATAGCGTTGTCTGGAGGCACGACTCGCGAGCAAGAATTGTATTGCAGCCAACGAAAACGGCTGTATAAATCGTCGCGTGAATTGCTCAAGGCGGGCATAACAACAGTAAGATCAATGAGTACGCAAGTGTCGAATAACGAGTCGCATCAATGCTCCAGAACTTCCATCACTCTTCGCAACCGCGAAATATCAAGCTAGAAAAGCAAGCTGGTCTTCCTTCGGTAAGGCTGATTGAAGACATGATGAAGAAGACTATGACGACTGCAGGCGCTCTGGTGGAGCTTCCTTTCGGCGACGACACACAATCATTCAATCTCACAGTAAAACGCGACACCACTCAAGGCAGCTGGTTGTGGATGCTTTATCACGATGACGGCTTCAACTCTGGCTTAGAGTGGAGTCACGTTACGCATAGTGCGGACCAGATTTATACATTGATCAGTAATTCCAATCTTGGTTTTATGATGAGCAAGCCTGTCAATCAGGCACTGCCAACTTCGACGCAGCAGCGCATCGCATCTGTTCCGGCTGATTTCAATGCACCGAAAGCACGGAAGGGAACGTTGCAGGGAAATTTGAGAAACATTCAAATCGGCAATCTTTTCCAATCTATAAATATGAACGCCATGAACGGCGTTTTGGAAATTATTGCCTCGCACAATAAAGCCAATGTTTTCTTCGTTGATGGAACTCCAGTTCACGCAGCCTTGCGTGGTGCAGAGGGCACTGAAGCGATGATTCAGCTTCAGGCTTGGGAAGACGGTGAATTCACTTTCTATGACGAGCGCGTCAATGTTGCCAAAACCATCGACCGCGGATTGATTGGATTGCTCATGGAAGGCGCAAAGTACATCGACCATTCCAAATATTTGACGCAAAGCATGCTGACGAATGATTCGTTTCTGATACCGATGAAGGATGTCGACATGGAGCAAGCGCTAACGGCGAAGGGCGTCGAGTGCAAGCTGGCAGACGTTATCGCCGTTTTCAAATTAATCGACGGCTCTAAAACATGGGGCGAAATTTTACGCGACATCGAACTGGCAAAAAGCGAGTGGGTGCCTGTCATGTTTAACTTGCTCAATTGCGGTTTGGTGCGCATAAGTACAACTCCAACCAAAGCTCGACAAAGTGTTGTCGAAAGCAGGATGGATTGGAAGACTGTGCAATCTTTTGAGCATAGCATTTGTCGTATGGATAGTGGATTGTACACACATGCGGCTCTTCTCTATTTCCTTTCTCAAGAGTGGTACAAATTCGAATCTATGCAAGTGCCATTTTCTCTTTTGGTTTTCGGATTTGCCACCAAAACTGAAATGCAGTCGCAGTTGATACCATTCAGAAGCAAGGCGATTGAAGAATTGCGAGATAAAGTTTTCCGTACTAAGCGCAAATATGACATGCTCTGCCATTTTGGTGCATTCTCTTACGCAATGCTGCTGCCTATGAGCACGAGAAAGTCGGCAGACCGTCAGGCCGAAACTCTGGCCGAGATCTGTGCCAGCATCAACGTGTCGGAAGACTATGATCCAAGCAGAATTGAATTCCGTGGTGGAATAGCCAACGTTCCTGAAGACTGCAAATCGCTCGACGAGGTGTTGGTACTTGTCGAAGGAGGCCTGGGATTCAAATCGGCCTGAGCTGCAAAAATCTAGATCGCTTTGTGCCATCGAATGGAGCGGACGGCAGGACTTCCAGCCCAGCCGTAGGGATGATAGGATGTTAATCTGGGGATGCCTGCAAGGGCACTGGGGGAATGCAATATGCGCAAGCCATCAGGACTAGTCGCGCGCAAGCCATCAGGACAAGTCGCAATCGCGCTGAACTTAGTCATTGCAATCTTCGTCGTGGGTTCGTTGGGAATCGCGACATATGAATTGACCCGTGTCTTGCTCGCTCGAGAACAGTTGAAAAACTGTCTGGAGTTCGCAGCCCTTGCTGGAACTGCCTCTCTCGCGTCGACTAGTGCAAGTGGTGCACCAGCTACAGCTGAAGCGAAAGCCGTCGCTTTGAATATGTTCAAGATGAACTCGATTTTGGGGCAACCTCTTACCTCGAACGTTCGTGAGGTGGCGAGTCTCTCTCAGTTAAATCCTCAGACCGCAAGCGTCGATATGTTTGTCGAGTTCGACGATCCAGTTACCAAACAACCTACAGCCAATCCTTCTAATGTGATGCGGCTTTATGGTGCTTATAAATATGTTCTCTTCTCAGGTGGATTTGGATCGATTGGTGTTCTGAGTTACAACCTGACTGAGCAAGCATTGTCTGCTTTGCCGGCTCTAGATTTGATCCTGGTGCACGATAACTCTGGTTCGCTTGACGATGCCACGCCCGTTACTGCAGTGCGCAGGTACTACGACCCGAGTGTTTTCCCTCCTCAACCGTCTTACATCATTCCGTCGCCTGGCGGCACGCCAGAGCAAGGTCCAATTTCGGGGCTTTTTTGTGCGAGCTTGATCGGTTCAGAGTTGAACGGACTTGAACCTCAAAACCTCGATGTGGCAGGCGATCCGCGTGTCAGCAATTGTATAAGGGAGTTCTCTGAAGTAGGCAATACCGGTAACACGGTGCCGCTGCGTGGTGTGATCAACACTGGTGCTATGCCCGGTGACTCACCACCAGCATATGGTGGTGTTGGTCTAGCCGGGATGACTCAAGGACCTGGAAACGGAACCACAAGCACGATGGGTGCATTGCCTGGAGCAAGTTCCAATATTGCCATGAAAGATAAGAAGTCAGCTGACTTGCTCACGTACTTTTTCAGTCGAGTCGCCGGAGAACCGGCAGAGGCCCAGGCACCACCGCCTTCATACAACCCCTGGGGCGCTGATGCCACCATGTTCACTGATGTGGTCGTGAACATCGATGGCAACAATACATATGGTGGCACTGTCGTTAACGGAATTTCTTTTCCCGATTATCGATGGTTAGTCGAGGCTGCTCGCGGCAACCTGGAGAATGGTGCTGTTGCTCCTAATGCGATCGCCCCGTTAGCTGGCACACCGATGGAGGGCGCTGCTAACCCTGGTTTTAGAAGCGCTTATCGCGTCGCTGCATACTCCAAACTCGAGCCGAAGGGTACGGTTGAACGTTCAGTCAAAAGTTTCATGACTAAAGTTGCTGAGACTTCCGACTGTCACTTCGGGTTTGTTGCGTACAATGACCGTGCTGGAACCTCACCAACAGATACCGACAAAGCGCAGAGAATTTCGTGGGCCTATCCAGTTGCTGGTAAGGTCAAATATTTAGTTCCTGCCATTCCTTTAGACACAGCAAAAGATAACATTGCCCCTGTTTCGGCGCTTCTTTCCCCACCACCCGATGACAGCAACCCTATGTATGTTCCAAACGGTGGTTCGAATTTGGCTGACGGATTGCAGCAGGCGTATAACATGCTCACGGGAGCTGGTTCGAGAACTGGTGCAATGAAGGCAGTTATCGTGGTAACAGACAAAGTGCCAACGCGTGATTTGGCAGGAAGTGTTTACCCCGACCCTAACGCAAATGGACCGGCACTGGCTGACGCAGTCAACGTCGCTAAGAATCTCGGCAAGAAAGGCATTCCAATCTTCATTGTTGGAGTAGATCACGCTGGCGGTCAAATGACACCGTTTATGCTCAATCAATTCAGTGATACCACAGCTGGTGGTGTGGTCAATACAGCCGGACACGGCGGTGTCTTGCACACAACTAAATGGGTCGATCCACCAACTACTTTGAACGCGTTGAACGGAAAGTTCAATAATATTGTAAGACAGCTGGTGGTCCTGAATCGCGGCTAAAGGTTTCCGCTTTCAATCCAATTTGATTCGCCGAATTTTGCTTGAACGATCCGTCGTCCTTACTGCTTCATCGTGAACTTAGTCGTGTTAGCCAGTGAATCCGCCTTGTTATTCTTCATACGGCGAAGGAACAGAATCCAACCACAGGCTAAAAGTGCCACCACTAATATTATTGCAGGCACCACCAAGCCCATTTGTCGCAGCAGCGCAACTTCCATCTGCAAAGCTGGGTTGCGCGCGACCATAAACACTGCCGGTGTTTTATCTTTGTCGTCAGTGATCTTGTCAATGCGACGCGGATTCATATTTTGTCCGTCTTTGAGTTCGATGTAGTCAGCGACACCAGGCACTGAACCGTAAATCGGACTACCGTTTCTGTCGAAACCGCGAATAAAAAATCGACAATAATCAAGGCATATACAGTGGATCGCACCAGGCTTGAACGGAGGTTCATCAGCCCATGCGTGGCCTGACCGAGTATGGTCTGTCCAGCTAGGTTCTGCGGCCGCAAAGCGCTTGTATTGCACCGATGGTTGGTCGACGTGTCCAGTGAATGGATTGGTGAATCGGAAATCTTTTGGTGACATCCTCTCGAATCTTTCTGCGTCGCTAGGATACAACTTGGTCTCTTTGTATTTAGCCGCCAGAATGCTCGCATAACTATCAATTTTTTTCGCGATAGTCAGCTCTGGTGCACTTGCGCTGTACAGGGTTGTGCCGTCTGGGTCTACATAGCCCGCATCTGTTTTTTGAAGCCAAATTTCGCGCTTAGGAACAGGCGACGTCGCCAGCGATACCAGATCAGCATCACTAACTGTCTTGATTTTTCCGTGAATAGCTTTTCCGTTGTGTATTAAAACGCTGCCCTTATCTTTGTCTAGCATGTCAAATGATTTGCCACCATCTGCTGATCTATAGTGATGCTGATCGCGAGCAGCGCTAGTGACGTTGGTTGGATGGTAGTCTTGTCCGTCTGAATACAATGACTTAACTAGCGCAAAAGCGCAGCCTAATAAGGCTGCTGAGAGAACAACCAGCAAAGCCGCTTGGCGAAACCTTTGTGACTTCAATAATGGATTCGCCGTGAATAATTTCAGCCACTGTGGTCCATTCTTGTCATTGTCGGTGAGACTGGCTTGTTTAGCGGCTGCTATGCTCTCGGCGATACTGAGCGGTTTGACGTTGGTTTCAAGATTTCTTAGTTTCGAAGAGTCGTATCTGATGATCTTTAGCGGCGCTGGTTTTGCATTTTCGCCAGCGCTTGGAAGCGTGAATGCTTTGAAGATCAAAGTCGGAGCAGTCGATCGTTTTGCAATCTTTGGACGCCCCGCTTGTGCAGCCTGCGCATCAGCAGCTTCAGCTGCGTGTCCTGCGGCGATGATTGTTTCAGCGCTTGGTCGACCGTTTTGTGGTGCCTCAATGAGAGGCTCGGTCAGTGGCTCGATCAATTCGTCTGATTCGGGTTCAGGTTTCGCAAGGCTCTTGAGTATCATCGTACGAGCGATTGGTCGACCGCCAGTGACGGGATTGTGCGCAGGGATCACATTTGAATTAGCACGAGCTGCAGCATCGGTTGAAGCAGGAGTTGCTGCGGGAATTTGACCACCGGCTTGATAAGCTGCGATCGCAGCAGCAAGGTTTGGACCGACGGATGGATTGACACTGACCGTTGCATTGGAACCGGTGGTGGTGGCATGATTTTGAGGCGGATTGGAAAGTGGTTGCAAACTTTGATCCATTTCATCGACAGTCGCTCCAGCTTTAAAAATAAGAGTTCGAGCGGTGTTTCGTTGTTTGGGTGGAGCTGCTGGCGTTGCTGCGGGTGTTTCATTTGCTGCAGTTGAAGTGGACTTGTCAGGTTCGCCGAACGGAGCAAGCAGGTCGAGTCCCGACGACCCTATTTTGCTTTTGGTGAATGAATCAAAAATGAGAGTTGCCGCAGGCTTTCTTTTGGGCTGAGCGTTATTGTTTGTTGCAGTTGCAGTGGGTGCTGGAACCACCGGCGGAACAGCCGGCGCTACAGGCTGCATAGCCACAGGAAGCGGGGGAGGTGCCGCTTGTGTCTGAGCCAGGAGCATTGCTGGCGTCGGCGCGAGGGCTGGAATGCGAGTCGATGCCGCGCTTGGACTGTGCACCGGAGCAGCGCTTGGCGCAGCAGAAGGCGTAGTCTCGGGCTGACCAGCGGGCGCACCCAGGGACGGTGTCGAGGGTGTGACGGATTGTGTAACGGATGCTGCCATGGATGACGGTTGGGTTGGCGTTTCTACAGCATGCGCTGGTGGTTCGACGACCGGTGCGGCTGCTGGAGTATCCGTAACCGGTGCGGTGAGAGGAGTCTCTGCAACAGGCGAGGTTGCGGAGTGGTCGGCGATCGGTGCGATCTTGACCAGGAAGGGATTAGGCCCAATAGCGACTGGCGGAGCTGGCACGAGGAGTGGGTCGATTGTGGGACTCGGTTTCGTCTCCGTTGCTTTGGTGGGTGCTGGTTCTCCCGAGGAGTTAGCGCTGACGGGCGAGGCAGTGATTGGCTCGACCGGCGTCGGTTCAACTGGCGTCGGTTCAACTGGCATCGGTTCGACTGCAATTGGTTCAGGCGGCGTTGTTGGGATTGGCTCCTCCAGCTCACTGCCAAACTTCTGCATCATTGAAAATGAAAAAAGCGATGATTCTTCTTTTGGTGCGTTTTCGACTTCTGGCATCGCGGCAACTTCTGGCATCGCAACAATTGCTGAAGCTGTCCATTCGTCTTCTGGTGGTTGGATGTTTTGAACACCAGACACTTGGTCAGATGGCGCTGTCACACCTGGAGCTTCTTTGGCGACGATGTCTGGAGGAGCGACGGATTGTTGCGTGTCAGGAACTATGTCCCACTCGTCCAGGCTGGTGTCGTCAAGGATGTGACCTAACACGTCTTCGTGATGGCTGCCCTGATCTAAAGCACCGTCTTTGGTGCTTTTGTCGTTTTCGTTATCATCAAGAACGCGCTGGTTTGCCATTCAACAACTCTTCCTACCGTTCGTTATGCCCAGAAACCTTCCAGGTCGAACGTGCGCGAAAAAGCATTATTATCAGGCGCTGCTGTCTGCTGAGTATACTCGGCGTGCTTAATAGTAGATTACATTGCCTTTTGGTCCGTCCAAATAGTTCTTTTCGATCTCTGCAGCGCGCTTCAATTGTTTGGCAGCTTCGTCTTTTTCTCCAAGTTCTTTCAAAACTTCTGCATAGTTTTTGAGCGCCGTGGTGGCGTCAGTCATTCTTCCATTCTCACTCGAAGGTCCGTTTTTCTCTGCCGCCAAGATTGCCACTGCGCTCTTGTATCCGGCCGCCGCTTCCTTCCAATTCTTCAACTGGTGGTCCATGCGTGCAACGTTATTCAGTTGTAGACCCGTATCGTAGTGGTCTTTACCAGACAGCTTGGCCGTAACTTCGGCACTTTGCTTATAGTACGCTTTTGCATCAGCGTAACGTTTGTCTTTCTCGCATGTGCTGCCGAGAATCTCATTAATAGAAGCTGCTTCCTTACTTTCCTTGCCGGGGGTTTTTTCGGTAAGCTCCAAAAGCGCTTTGTACTGCTTCTCCGCTTCCTTGAAGTCGCCCGACAAGTATGCCTTGTAACCTGCTTTCTCTAATTTTTCTACATTCGGATCTTTCGGTTTGTCTTCAGCCTCTTTCGGCTTCTCGTCTTTCGTTTCAGGACCAGGGAAAAGTAATTTGACCGAAAAATCGAGTAGATCGGACGAGTTCTGTTTGACGTCGGGTCGGTCTGCTCTATCTAAGAAACTTGGAGTACCTGTCATAATTTGGGAGAATTCAAGGTTTCTCACTCCAGCCACATTGTTCTGTGCATGATTAAAACTGGACGCTTCAATTGACATGGATCACCCCTTCAAGCATTCACCATGTAATCTTCGTCGACAATGTTTTCAATACTGTGTCTGCGTGGTGAATAAGCAAGCGATGTCGATTTCTTTTATCTGGTCTGTTCCTCAAGCTGGCATATCTGTAATTGCGCTCACCAGGCATCAACAAAATAGAAGACTCATAGACGAGGCCGTTTCAATTCGAAATTTCCGTCTGTCGTTGTCGTATACCAGTTGCCTGCCATTCTTCCCACCGCTTGCAGCACCTCGCTTTTGATGTGACCTCGGTTATCGATCACTTGATCGTCTATGTGCATGCAGATAATTTCACCAAGCACTAAGTTATTGTTTCCGTGTTGAATCAGTTGAATCAACTTACATTCAAGGTTGATGTAAGCTTCCAAAACTCTTGGCGCTTTAATGGCTGAAGAAGACGCCGGAGTTAAGCCAACCTTGTCAAATTCGCTCACGTCTTTTGCATAGTCAGCGCAACTCTGATTCATCTGTTCGCTTAGATTTTTGCTGACAATATTGACGACAAATTCACCGGTGTCGACAACATTTTGCATCGTATCCTTCGGTTCACGAATCAGTTCATCGCCCTGTTTAATGATGGACTTAAAGCCTGGAGCGAAGCCGACCATCGGCGGGTCTACACCAAAGCAATTGAAAAAGGAGAATGGCGCTAAGTTGTTAATTCCATTGATACCACGTGTGGAGACCCAAGCAATTGGCCTGGGAATAATCGAACCGATCAAAATTTTGTAGAGTTCTTGCGTCGGTGTTTCTTTGCAATTAACGAACATGGTTTCCTCGCGTCAGGTTTAATAAACTAGCGACTCTACGAAATCCAGCCACCCGGTGCAGCATGATAACAGGGGGGCATCAAATTAAGCACCGGCTCGTAAGGGGGAGGAAGACCCATCCAGAATCGAAAAGAGACGAGCCATACTTCATCAAAACTGCACAACGGCTCTATAGACTAGAATAGGGAAATCATTCGGAGATGCCGACTATGCATGCAAAGTCTGATGATTACTGGGTTGAGCATTTGCTCAGGCGCACAGGCTTTGGCGCCACACCAGAAGAGCTTAAATACTATAAGGGGCTTGGTTTTGAGGACTCCGTAGAGGAATTGACAAACCCCGAGAAGGTTAAAAATGACAGGCTTGACGATATTCTGAGCAAGCTCGACTTTGACTTTACCGACCTCGGCGACGCGAAACGATGGTGGATTTACCGAATGGCCTACACAAAACGACCACTAGAAGAGAAAATGGCGCTCTTCTGGCACGGTCATTTTGCCACCTCCAACGCCAAAGTCGGCAATCCATATCTGATGTACAAGCAGAATGAATTGTTTCGGAGCAATGGGCTGGGTGATTTTCAACAGTTGCTGATCGAAGTGTCCAAGGATCCAGCGATGATTATTTGGCTAGACAATCAGCAAAATCGGAAAAATAAACCGAACGAAAATTACGCGCGCGAAATCATGGAATTGTTCACTATGGGTATCGGCAATTATACGGAGGCTGACATCAAAGAGGCGGCGCGGGCATTCACTGGATGGGCAGCACCGTCTGGTTTCTACTTCAACAAGAAACAACACGACGCGGGCGAGAAAACGTTCCTCGGTCAGAAAGGAAATTTCAATGGTGAGGATATTTGCAGTATTCTCGCCAACAAACCAGCTACAGCGAAATATGTCTCTAAGAAACTGATTTCGTTCATAGCATACGATGACCCAGACGACGACACAGTCGAGCGCATTTCAGATGTCTATTTGAAAAACGACAGGAATATTCGCGCAGTGGTCAAAGCTATTTTTCTAGACAAGTCGTTCAGAACAGCCAAGGCTTATCACGGAAAAATCAAAAGTCCAGTAGAACTTGTGATTGGAACAGTGAAGACGCTGCAAGTGCAGAAGCTTGATGGCGACTTGTCTGCGCTCATGGCTCGAATGGGTCAAAATCTCTTCGAACCGCCAAACGTCAAAGGGTGGGACGGCGGCTTGTCTTGGATCGCCACCGACACGTTGATGGAGCGCTTCAACTACGCCGCTAGAATCAGTACTCAAAAGTTTGACACCACCGATGGTTACATCAATCCAACCAAGCTGGCGAAGAATTATAACGTCAACAGCGCTTCCGATATGGTTGATAATTTATTGGCTGCACTGGTTGATGGCGATGTGCCGCACAATACACGCAAAAAACTCTTGGCATATGTAGCCAGTGACGCCACTGGCAAAGAGCCGAACACTGTGCCCACGGGCAAAGTTCTAGATGTTAAAATGCGAGGACTCATCCATTTGATTATGACTCTTCCGTCTTATCAACTTGCTTAGGAGAAGGTATGGGAATTTCAAGACGTAACTTTCTAAAAGGCAGCATTGGGTTATATGCCTCGCTCTCAATGGGTGAGTTGTTAACGCTGGCAGCTGAGGCAGGCGGAAGACCGGCGTCATCCAGAATATTAGTAGTGGTGCAGCTTGCCGGCGGAAACGACGGATTGAACATGGTGGTTCCGTTTGCTGACGATGCCTATTACAAGGCAAGACCTACAATTGGCATCAAACAAAAAGATGTGTTGCAGTTGAATCAGAGTGTCGGACTGCACACTGGCATGCCGGAACTGGCTGAGCAATTCAAGAAAGGAAAGTTGGCGGTTATTCAAGGTGTCGGATATCCAGAGCCAAGTCGATCGCATTTCCGTTCTATCGAAATTTGGCAAACTGCCGAACCTCGCAAAGTTAAGGACACAGGCTGGCTTGGTCGCTATCTCGATCTCAGCGCTCCCACGAAAGCAAATGCGTCTGATACATTTTTCCCCGCCATCAACGTAGACCCGATTCTGCCCAAAACTTTGTCGGCGCAAAAAGTTATCGTTCCTTCCGTCAATAATGTGGCGGAGTTCCAGTTCAAAGCTGACCCAAAAAACGAAGCAGACCGATTGGCGCAGATAGAAGCTTTCAACAGCATCTACAAAGACTTTAAATTGGATCGACACTATGTCGATCAATTGCGCGCAGTTGGCATGGATACAACCGCCGCGTCGGACTACCTGAACAAGATTGTGCAGAATTACAAGACCACATCACAATATCCAAATGATGGTTTCGGTAAAGGGCTTAAATTCATAGCCCAGATGATCACCGGTGGCGTTAACTGCAAGATCTACAACATCACGCTGGGTGGATTCGATACGCACACGAACGAAGGGCGCAATCACGATCAACTCCTGCGTAAGCTGTCATCAGGTTTGAATGCCTTCCAACAAGATCTGGAAGCTCACAACAAAGACCAAGATGTAGTTGTGATGACATTCTCTGAGTTTGGCAGAAGAGTGGCTGAGAACGGTGGACGTGGAACTGATCATGGCACCGCCGCACCAATGCTGGTGCTAGGCAGCAGCATCAAGGGTGGTGTCATCGGTGACGCGCCGAGTTTGACAAACCTCGAAGACGGCGACTTGAAGTACAAGACAGACTTCCGTACTGTCTATGCGACTATCCTGGATCGATGGTTTTCTGCCGACAGCAAACAGGTGCTCGGCGATAAGTTCGATCAGCTGGATTTATTCCAGAAGACTTAGTGTGTGTCGCGCTCAGGGGCAGCAGCCGACTTTGGTTTGACAATAATCTTACCGTTAACGTGCGCGTCAGCATCTTTGGCAATGCGCTTCAGATACTTCGCGTTTGTTTCCCAAGCCTTCGGCATTGAACCCGTCAACTCAATCAAGTGTGCTTTCGCGACGCCACCACGGGCGCTATCTTGATAGAGTGTCTGCATTTTAGGCAGACCGATTCCGTGCCAGGTCAAGCCTGCTTCATCGCCGACTTCGTTGCGCAAGACCATCAACCACTCTTTGACGCACTCGTTGAAGAGATATGGGTCGCGTTCGTCCTGAGTTTTGATCTTACTTTCCAGCGCCTCAGCCAACTGCTGATGCAAATCGATGTCGTCTGGATCACGCTGAAGCGCTTTTCGACTCTGTTTGATAGCTTGTTCTGTGTAACCCATACGCGTGGAGTACTCCGCGCTCATCATCATTGAACTGGCGTTGCCTTTGGGCAGTTCAGTCCATGCCTGAATCGAGGTCAGAGGTCTGTGCTCGCCGCCTACAATACCGAGTTCTTCATCTGTATATTGTTCGGCAAAGGCTGCAGAACCGCCACTAAATGCCAGTAGAACCGAAATTATGATGAACCAGGCGTGCATATTTGTATGTTCTCGGGTTGATCGCAAATGTCATTAGGATAAACGTTTTCTGGCAGGAACCAATTAAGCGAATGTCATCTTTATAGTGTTGCGGCTCAAAAAGCTTCCACTAGCGGCTTTTGCGTCTCTAGCGGTAAACTTAAAATGCTTTTCTGAGGTTCATAAATGCTCAAGTTACTTCCTGGTCTGCACCAATTCAAATCTGAGATTCACTCGCAGAACGAAAAATTCTTCGAAAGACTAGCGGCTGGGCAATCACCTGACGCAATTTTTATCACCTGTTCGGATTCGCGAGTGGTGCCCAACCTGATTACACAGACTGATCCAGGCACGCTTTTCGTCATTCGTAACGCTGGAAACATCGTGCCTGCTTACTCCGTAGACTCTGATAGCCCCGCTGAAGAAGCAACGATCGAATATGCAATCAATCAGCTGAACGTAAAAGAAATCATTGTCTGTGGTCATTCTGGTTGTGGTGCCATGACCGGACTTTTACAGATGGATAAGTTAGATTCAATGCCTGCGGTGAAGAAGTGGCTTAAACACAGTGAAAGAACTCTCGATATCATCGCAAGCGACTACTGCGATCTGGATTGGGAATGCAAAATCAGCGCTGCTATCCAGGTAAACGTTCTTGTGCAGTTAGAAAACCTGCGCACACTTCCATGCATTTCGAGGCGCATCATCAATCGCGAAGTCGAGCTGCACGGTTGGGTTTACGACATCGAATCGGGCGAAGTCTACATTTTCGATCCGGTCGATGAAGAGTTCAAAGCACCTGTAAAGACAGTCGATGGCTTCGAGCTGGACTCGGCTCGCACATATTCGAACAAATGAGTTGAGCTGGAAGATCTCTTCTGTGAGCCAATATTGCACTGGTTTACGGCGGCATTACGGCGTCTCACCAATGAATTCACCGAGAACATGTGGCTTTCTATAGATCCACATCATCGCGTGTGTTGCTCGTGATTGCAGCAATGGGTTGTCTCTCAACTCTTGCTCTGTGGCCAGTACACGCATTTGCCCGTATCGGTCGCCTTGTGCATGGTCGACTATGTAATAGCCAGCCCCGAGGCAGACGAAAAGTAACGCCAGCGAGAATCCCGTACTGGTTAGCGCACAGCCGCTGCTAAGTCGATTCACTTGAGCACCTTCATTACGTGCCTGTCATATTCGATTATAGGCAGCCGCCCAACATTGTCGAGTTAATAGACTAATTCGTATTTATCTCATTCTTTTTTCTAGCAATCGCATATATGCTTCTCAAGCTGCATTGAGGATTACCTATGGAAAGTCCGAACACAAGCAAATTACCTGTTGTCGAAAGAAAGGTTGACCACCTGAACACGATTGTGACCACGCTCTGCGTCACAGTGTTCTTACCGATTCCCCTTCTCTTAGCCTTTGGTCCGAAAGCATTTCTGTGGATGGGTGTGGTTGTTTGTGTCGTCGCCGTCGTCCGGCTGATCAATAGCCCTGTACAACTAGAACGTCGCCCCGCGCCAGCCGTAGACCCAGTCACTGCTGCAGTTCGCGCGAAAAAGGCTCCTGGCGAAATCAGCGTCAACTCACCATCTAGCGGCTCACCACGTTAATTTACAGTCACGTTGCTTAACTATCGGAGCGGAAAGCTTCGACTATTTGGCTAGATCGGAATAGACTTAGCCTTGGCTGAGCAATTCGGAGTGTTAGATTGCTTCCTGTTCAATCACCACTATTGATGGCGATGCATGATCCTGTTTTGCATCGATTCATTTCCTTTTTAGCTGAGAAGAAAGCCGAGCAGGAAGCGAATCCTGGAAAGCATCTGCAGATAGAGCTTGACCGCGATTTGATCTTGAGCGTTCGCGAGTCTTTTCGCCAAAATATTTTGGATGGTGAGCGCCATCTCCATATTCTTTCGCATCTACTCTCCTCGATTGTCTTGCAAGGTGAGTTCGAGTTGCACAGTAATGTCATCGGTGTATTGCCTGGAGACGATGACGATCGCCCGTTCTTGATTCGTGAACGCATCACTCGCGAGACGTTGTTTTCTGTGATGGACATCGATCTCGGAAATCAGATGCTCGATAATTTTCGCTATAAGCGAGATATGGACTGGGTGCCGTTGCAACTTTCCGCTAACTTTATCGAATACCTCCCCGCCGGTCGATTGGACACGGGCGTCAACCGTTTGACCAGTCGGGTGAAAGCTGAAGAAGAGCTGTGGAACAAAGTTACGGACGAACTTTTCATGATCGATCAGCTCGTTTCGCGCGACAAACATTTGCGTCAATACAGTAAGTTTGTCAAAGACATTTTTGGTATTAAAATCGTTTGCGATGACGATGCAACTTGTCTGAAAGTGCATGAGAAGCTTCTGGCTGTAACTGTTGCAGGCAAAGACTGGGAGAAGCTCGAAGAGCTTGCCTTCGTTGCGCTTCCTGCTCACGGTCGCGCCCCGACAGATCCACTTCTGGAATTCATAGAAACAAAAAACTACCTCACTTGCGATCCGGCAGAGCGAAAGAAGACTGGTTGGCGCGCCATGAAGAGTGTCGTCAAATGGCATGACAGGCTGTTTGAAATCCAGGTGCAGCCGCTGAACAACTACTATCTAGAAATCGATCACATGGCTGGACCATCGCATCGCTCATTCAAATTGAACAGAGATTCTATGCGTGATGAAGTTGCTCGCCGAATTCCGCTGTATGGATTCTACCGAGACCTGCTAAAGATGCTGTTCATGGAGACCGACGTGTCGTTCGAGTGCGAAAATGCATCGGTAGTGATCCGTTAGTGCACCGCCAATCTGGTGTCGCATACGGTGTATCTTGTGCTTAGATTTTGGCACGGGTAAACCCAGATTATAAGAATATTGTTGAGCCGCGGGCTTTCGCTGTGCGGCGATAGTATGCTGACGTTCTGCATTGATCCCAAGGAGTTTCACATGGTTACCGCTTCTGCGACGAAGGAAAAAGGTCTTTTCCAGGTTACGAAAAAATCTTACGACACTTGGTCTTGCTCGCCAGTAGTTTATGGATCCGTCGTCAGATTCAAAGCTATGGAGTTGAGCACCGCCGATTTGAACGGGCTGTTCCGAGTGTTCAACCTTCCATTGCCTGAGACCGATACTGTTGACGGAAGTTTCATCGTCGAGTTCGTTGACGATATGCCACTGGAAAGATTGTCGCGCTTTGGCTTTCCTTCTTCAGAAGTCAGCTACGCAGTTTAGTTTTTTAGTGCTTCGAGTCTTCGAAGCGCAGCTTGTTGATTCTGTTTTGCAGACCTGAGATCGTGCCTGACCAGCGGTTCAACATCAATTTAGTGATGGGAGCGTGCGGTTTGGCAGGTGACAGTGCTAGGCTGCCTTCGAATTTTTCGATTGCCGCTACTTCTTCAGGTTTAGTCAAGGCGCCGAGAATTTCGTCACGGCCGAATTCAGGTGACAGAAGGAATTGATGCAGTTTTTCGAACGCCGGGCGACCGTCGTCTGGTGATAGGGCGCAGTGCAAAACGAGCGCTGATAGCAAAGTGCGCTCCCACTTGTGCCAGAGCTTGTCGTGCTGCACAGGCGGCATCGTATGACCCATGATCTTGTCAGAAACCTGTTCGGCTAATTCATAAGTAGTGGCACCACTTATTTCGGCTTCAATTTCTTCTTTTATCGCGCTCATGTTTCACCAGTAGCTACTGCGCAATATTATCTCATGTGCGACAGCCTTGTTCGGACTGCAACCTCTGTGTTGCCGCGCCAGCGGCACCCACCGTCCTTTTGCGCCTTTAGAACTAGTGAATACCCGCATTGACTTGACCTGCCCGGCGGGCTAAAGTCAAGTAGTAGCCTCTTTTGACGGCTTCGCCAACCAAAATTACTACCTGGAACATCAACTATTAGTGAGTGTCTTCGCTCACGCGTTTTATCGCGGAGTTCTGGCTTGCTTCTTGTCCTATTTACTGTGAGGAAATGAAATGATCATCGAAAACGAGTCTGATACTTCGCCAGACAATTTGGCGAAGTTGAGAGCTGAGGCTCTTCGCAGACAAAAAAATGGAGCGAATGAAGAGAGCAGCTGGCGTAGTTCTTTCGACCAGACTGAGCATCCTAATGTCGATGGAAGTCTACAAATGAGTCGCTTCCTCGCAATCGCGGCCCTGGTCATTATTGCGATAGCGGTCGTCTATCCTGCTGCATTCTCAATATTGTTTGCCGGGTGGGGAATTTTGCTTCTCTACACTTTACACATGATTGTTCAAGATAAGCAGAAACGCGCTGTCATTGACAATTCAATTATCGGAAATCATCTGCCGCTGCCCAAAGCCACGTCTTTGTGGAGCGTTGCAATTCCACTTGCGATGATAGCTTCCCTCTATGTGATTTTGCCTATGAACGCTGTGACGGAAGGCTCAATCAGTCGCTGGATGTTTCTCAGTGTACTGGCGTCTGCTTGCTGCGTAATAGTGTCATTTGCTCTCAACACTAAAATAAAGCAGCCTAAGCTTTTGGGTTTTCTAAACGGAATTACTTTCGGAACGGCTCTCTCAGCCCTGGTTCTGTTCACTTCATTGATGGCGCTCTCGTCTCATGCGATTGATTTCGCCATTCTCGTTCCGGTGATTGGATTACTGCTTTTCTACTCAAGTGGACTGTTGAAAAAGTTGCTCTTAAGTGTCGACCGCAAAGTTTCCATGCCAGTATTTTTCACGGCATGTATCGGCGCTCTTGCTTCTTTTGCTTTCGGAATCGCACCAGAGTTGCGGGGATTGGCTGTTTCGCTGGGCGAGAAGTTGGCTGTTTCAGCTGATGCGACAAGTGCTGATTTCGGCTACAGAATTTTGCAGGATCTAGATGCAACACCGGAGTTGGAGATCGCATCTGACGCAAACCAAGGTCGCCGTCCACTGTCTGTCGCTGCATCTTTTCTGCCGATTGGTTACGCCGATGCTGAAAAAATGTACTTCTTTGTCTCCGGAAAAGCTCACAGCGTAGCCGACAAGACGATCGATAACTTCCAAAACGTCAAAAAGGCGAATCCTGATGAGAAGGTTGTTGGATTGACTTTGGCTGACTCTAAAATCAGCGGACACGTTGATGCGAACGCTCTTACGTCAGTGACTTATTGGACGATGGTATTCGGAAACAATTCTGGTGCGCCACAAGAGGCGCAAGCTAAAATTGCTTTGCCTCCAAATGCTGCAATCTCGCGTGTCACGCTTTGGGTGAACGGAAAGCCTCAAGAGGCTGCTTTCAACTCCACCTGGCGCGTCGAGCAGGCCTATCAGTGGATTACTGAAAGACACCGCGATCCTCTCCTGATCACTGAAACCGCCAATGGTATCGTCAATTTGCAGGCCTATCCTGTGCCAAAATTCGGCGAGATGAAAGTTCGCATCGGCATTACATCGGGTTTGGATGCTAAGTCGAAACGTGACTTCAGTTTTGTTGCACCACGCATTCTTTCTTCCAATTTCGGACTTGATGATGCAAAAACCTTCGTCAAATTAGAGAGCAACGCTCCGATTAGTTCCAACGCTGAAGACGGAAATCAAATCACAAGAAGTGGCAAATTGATTTACACCGGGCAGATACTGCCCGGTGGCGTTAGAAACTACCAGTTTGTTGCTCATCGAGCCACAGATTTTGCTGGCTATTCTGCTCGAGCAACTCACTCGAAAGAAGACATGATTATTTCGGAAAAGCTCGTTAAGTCGTCGGACGATGTAAGCAAACTGGCCATCGTTATAGACGGTTCAAAGGCTGTCAAAGCTAGTCGTGATGAGATAAAAAGGGCATTGGCCAGCATTCCGAAAGGTACCAATGCAAAGGTGTTCATTGCCGACCACCGCGACGATGTCGAAGCACTTTCGACCGCCGAAGCAATTAACCGTCTCGATGCACTCGATTACAGTGGTGGCGTCGATGACACCAAGTCATTGATCGCTGCTCGTAAACATGTCGGTCGCAACTCTCATGCCGCAATCGTTTGGATACATGGACCGCAACCGATTGTATTCCCTCAGGACAAATCGCTACTCAGACAGCTGATGATGAGCGGAGAGCATCGATTGAAAATCTATGATTTCCAATTAGACGCAGACCAAGGCAATCAAGTCAGAAGCTATTTAGCTAAACTGGATCAAAGTGCCAGTCCCGATTTCCGCACCATCGAACAGGGTGGGTCGGTTGAACAAGATCTGACAAATTTCTTCAAAAGCTCAAGTGCCAATAGTGCCGAATACGCAGTTGTTAGAGAAAAAGTAACGAACAAGCATTTGCCTTCGACAAGCTATGATTTCCCTATCGCCAGCCGCCTGTCTACAGTGTGGGCTGCAAACGAGGCGCGCCGCTGTGCAGAGCTGGGTCAAATGGATACCGCCGTTCTTCTTGGCACAGCTTATCGTGTTGTAACACCTGCTACGGGCGCTGTGGTAATGGAGCTGCAGAGCGATTATGAATATCAAAACCTGCATAGAAATTTCTACAGCGTGGTCAGTGCCAAAGCACACGCCTCAGCTGAAACAGGCGATGGCTCCGCTGATCCTAATTTCATTCTTGCTTGGGGTAACGAAGATAAATCGCAGCAGCCAATGCCATCTGCTGCACCATCACCAGTGCGCTCAAGACGTGCGGTGAACAGTGAAGCATCTCGAGAGTCGCGCATGGTTCCTCCGCCTCCTCCAACGGTGCCTGTGGCCGAAGCCGCAAAAGCAGACTTCAGCAATCCATATGCAAGCGATGCTTCCAGCAGTGGTGCTTCCAATAAAGCTGCTTCCACCAGTATTGGTGTTGTTAATAGCGATGCTTTCGCTGCTAGTGATGACGCTCGGTCGGCTGAATCTCAGGTTCTACCTTCACTGCAAGGTGCAACCAACGGATCTATCGGACCACAAGGAAACGACGCGACAGTTATCACCGGTGTGAACACCGCTGGCACTGTCAGAGTTAATAATGTAGCAAACTTAGAGATGTTTATTAATCTCGTCGTGCTTGGCTTGCAGGGTTTGAGCATTGTGTACGCCGGTCTGTGTCTCGTCCAGGGATTCTTCCTGCCAAACACTCGCTCGACTGCAACTAGAAAACTGTTGCTCGGTTCTGCATTACTGTTGATTGCATTCTGTATACCGGAGCTGGTCAATTATCTGATCATTCCGAACCGGAATGCCAACCTCTTCTCGTAACAGACTGGGCAAAGATCGAGGGAAGCACCAGAGAACGATGAAACGACCATGGATTCAGGTAGTGAGCGCGGAGGCGAGAGCCTTCGCGTTTTCACTTTAATGCCCATTTCCACTTAATGCCTCTTCACCTTAACGCTCGTGCATCATCTCCAGCACTTTATTTGTTGCCGCCGCCCCTAGTACTACCGCGCTCGTTAGCCAGAACCAGAGTAGAAGCACCATAACCCCGCCGAGCGAGCCGTATACTCGGTCGTAAGCACCGAAGTTTTGCACGTACACTCTAAATCCGAGCGAAATAGTCATGAAGATAATCGCTCCGAAAAAGCTTCCAGGGGTAATCCAAAAGATGCGTTGCTTCGATGGTGGACCGATTTGAAACGTGAGGGCAAAACTAACAAGAGAGATCAAAAACGCTGCCACCATGTGCACAACCGACAACGAAAATGATGCGAAGCCAACAAGTCCTAGTTGCGCGATAACCTGAGGCCAGGCAACGATTGACGCGAGGCATCCCAAAACAAAAACTGATTGGATCAAAGTCATAACCATGGAAATTAGTCGGCGCTTCCAGTAACTTCGTTTTTCTTTCACTCCGTAAATGCGATTAAGTGCGTCCATCACAGACATGAACAATGACGACGCGACCCACAGCGACAAGATGGAGCCGATGGACAAAACCGTGACGGGATGCGCCACACGCATGCGTTCAATCTGTGCTTGCACTACGTCATACGCATCTTCCGGAAACATAGTGCTCAAGCTGTGCTGCAACTCATTGATAGTCTGCACTTCAACCCACCGAAGTTCAGGGGGCAAAAATGAGGAGATGTAATAGAGCTGAACCGACACTGCCAACAAGACTGCGATGAGAGGCACGAATGCCAGCATCGCGTAAAAAGCGATTGCCGCGCAACGCGTCAAAATTTCATGCTCTTCGAACTCACGATAAACGGCTCTACCAATCGTTAATAAGCCGCTACGTCTAAAGCCTAGAGTGCTGGCCAGACGGGTTGGCAAAGGAGATCGCATCGCACCGACTTAGAGTTTCGAAAGATTCGATAGTTCCAACGCTGGTGCCTGGCGCTTATCCAGCCACGTGTCGATGACCTGGGCAACTGTTGTATCGACTTTCTGGTGTTCGATCATGAGGTGACCGTGCTCAGGCAACACGTTCAGGGTCTTATCCTTGGTCTTGAGGCGTGCCACCATCTTCGGCAAGGCGCTTGCTTTAACAACCTGATCTTCTTTTCCAGCCATAATTAGCATCGGCATCGTATCTGGTATCGCTTCCAGCTGTTCGATGGCCAGCTTGTTTGTTTTCTGTGCTTTGATCAATTCGACAGGGCTCATCGCTCTGCAAATTTTTTGGTCCGCCATGCAAGACGCTGTCAGTGTCTTATTGTTTGATAGATACGGCTCGATATAAGATTCTAAGTTTAACGGTTTGTTAGGATGCGCCAGACCCTTCCAGAAGTCGACCGCCCACTTAGGAGATGGATGGACGCATGTTTTCACACATGGCGCGCTTACGATCGTGGACTGCACCAGTTCTGGGTGCTCGGCAGCAACCAGCAATGCGAGGTTCGCCCCGAGGCTTTCGCCAAGAAAAATTGCTTTTTCGCCGTTGCGACTGTTTAAAAAGGTGAGAAGTTTAACTACGTCTTCAGTGCTCTGGGTGAAGTGAATTTTGTCATCGCCACCGAACTTCTGATACTCATCTTTCCAGCGTCCGAAACCGCGCATGTCGGCGGCATACACGCGATAGCCGCGCTCTGCCAAATGCTTTGCGAAATCGTCGTAAGCAGCTGCGTAGAAGGTGAGACCATGAATAGCGACAACCGTTCCCTTAGTTGGAACCGATGGATCGCTCCACTCATAAATTGGTAAATTGAGTTTCTCTGCCGCTTCGTTATCGATGTTGCAGACAGGAGTGGCTAGAGCGGGTGAAATCGCCGCTGTGAAGGTTGCCAATAAGTAGCCTAGCTTTCTTAGAAAGCGCATACGGGATTTCCCTCTCCTTGATCTAATGTCACAACCCCAAAACGCTGGTGGATGGACTCTGCGATCAATGTTTCACCAGATGACTTAGAGTCAACTCAGAAGGTTCCTATTGATCACTTTGCAGAGTGTAGTTTAAAGTCCTACGTGTCGCTGCTCATTAGTAATATGCCAACAAGCAGCAATAAATAATCGCTCATACAAACAAGGTCCCACGTGTCAGTCCCATCATCACCCCGAGTTTTTGTAACTGGTGCAACGGGTTTAGTGGGCGCCTATCTGATTGAACAGCTTCTCTTGACAGGCTCTGACGTGGTTGGATTAGTTCGTCCTTCCAGTCAAATAAGCCGCTTATCGGAGTTGCAGGCTAAGTTTTCTAATTTACAAATAATCACCGCCGAGCTAAATGAGCAACAAAAACTAACAGAAGCGATGGCTGGCTCAGTGGTTGTCATACACACGGCTGCCTCGATTGCGCCGATGGCGACTCTTGAGGAATTGAGTGTCGTTAACGTTGAAGGCACAAGATCAGTTGCACAAGCTGCCATCACCGCTGGTGTGAAACAGATGATTCATATCAGCAGTTTATCGGTCATTATGGGTGCAACCCACATATATGATGCGTCCGAGAACGTTCCGTACATGCAGTCTCGCGAGGCTTATGCCAACTCTAAAATTGCAGCTGAGCAACTTGTTCTTTCCAGCGAAATTTCAGATCGAATCCAGGTAACCGTTTTGAGACCAGGTTTCATTTATGGACCCAACGAACGCGCCTGGATGCCACGAGTTATAGGCATGCTAAAAGGTCGTCGGGCCATGCTTGTGGGCAATGGCGACAAAGACACGAACGTCATTTATGTCGGCAATTTATGCAAAGCAATCGTATCTGCGATTTTGCGTGAACAGGCTTTTGGACAAGTCTACAATCTCACCGATGGACAGAAAATTTCTAAACGCAAGTTGTTCGACACCATCGCAGACGAGCTTGGGCTGCCGAGAGTAGCGATTTATATTCCTGAATGGTTGGCCCATGTTTTCGTCGACACTGCTTGCATAATCGCGCCGATTTCTCCAGCTCCATTGAAGAACGTTTTGTGCCAATACTCGAGACCTGCACTGCGACTGGCTGGATACAATCAAGGATTCAACATCAGCAAGGCCGAACGCGAATTGAACTACGTCGATCGCATTCCATTCGAAGAAGGAATGGCGAGAACTTGCGCATCGTGGAATTTGGAGCGCGCTCCGCGTGTGTCCAAGATGAAAAACAGAATCATCGCTGAGACATAATTTCGGCGCGCATCATTTTAGGCACCGGTCAGTAAGGCGCGAATCGATCGCCAACCTATATATGTTCGCCTACCTTTCGCTTACCTTTCCATTCTTTGCATCCGTTCCGTCTTGGGCCGATTGCCTCCAAAATTCGACAATTTCGCCTGACTGGATCGCTCCGCGGAGCTTTGATTCGGCCGTTTTATTATATTTTTCTGTCGGTTCGGCTGGTTGCCAAGATTAAATCTGGGATTTAAGGTAGCCAGAGCCTCCCTGTGGGCGTTTCGGGGCTTGGCGGCTTTGGTTTACGTAATTCCCCCAATGTACAGGCATACCGTCCGGATCTATTCTTTCATCAGCGGTAACACCTCTCGTCGAAATAGACAAAACGAAGAACCCCGGCGGGGTTTGTCTGTTTCCCTGCGTCTCTCTAACTTGGAATGAGGAAAGTCAAATGCCTGGCGATAACCCGAATGACAAGATCCCTGTAGCTCAAAATGACCCAACAAGACAAGCTTTAGGACAGCAAGCATTCAGCCCGTCAGACAATGCGGCAGCCCCTTCCAGTAAGTTCGACAGATACGTCAATGTCACAGCTCAAGGCGTTGAGCATTTGCCTGGTGGCGTTATCAAAGCTGCCGAAGACGCGATCACGCATCCTCTAGACACAGTGAAGATGGTTGCAGAGTCAGCAGCGTTGGGCGCCGTGCTCAAGACTGCACTGCCAAAAGGCGGACCAGCCGGAATGATTGCTGGTCTGGCGATTGGCGGATACTTTTTATACAAATCTGCTGAACCAATTGGCGACGCATACTCAAAAGCTGGCAGCGCCAAAACCATGGGCGAGCTGAACGCAGCCGGCCGCGAACTCGGCGACGCAGGCGGTGCTTTCGTCACTAACTCGTTGATCAGCATGGGCGGCTACCGTCTCGGTGCAGGCGCAGCAAACAAATTCTTGATGACAGAGCGCATGGATGGTTTCGCTGTAGCGAAAGAAAATTTCTGGAACTCTGCCAACGACAAAATCTCATCGATCAAATTGCCTTTCATGAAAGGTCCTCTTGCAGAAGGCATGGCACCAATCGATGCAACCTCCGCTGAGCGCTTCGGCGCTAAGAGCTTGAGCCTCGCGTCCAACATCAAAGTTGAAGGCGAAAGAGCTCACCTTCTCTACACTGAAAGACCTGCACCTAATGCAAATGTTGTCGGTCAAGTTCCAGACGCCAACATCGCCGTCACTGTTCTAGCGAAGACCAAAGGGTCCGAGCTGCTCATGGACCGGCACATCGCACGCATCGCCAATGGTGCCAAGCCGTTGACCGACGCGCAAATCGAAGCAAAGTTCGGAGTCGATCCAGTCGCAGAACAAGCAGTCAGTAAGTTCGCAGCAGATCACGGATTGAGCATAGTTGACCAGACTAGAGCATCTGGACGTATCGTTCTCGAAGGATCTCCAGAGAACATGCAGAAAGCTTTTGGAACACAACTCCAACAATTCGAACAGAATGGAGCACAGTTCCGTGGAAGAAGTGGAACGCTATCTGTTCCAACAGAAGTAGCTCCACACATTCGCGGCGTTTTGGGTTTAGACAACAGACCGCAGTATCACACGAATTACGTCAAACTCTCCGATCTACCAGTCGAACTGGGCGGAACTCAAGGCACAGGATTGGTCGCCGGCGAAGCTGCTGCACCTAAACCAAACGTTGCTGGTGCCAGACCGTTGGAAGCGCAAGAAGTATTCAAAGCTTACGGTGCCGATCCTAAGTACGATGGAAAAGGCATGACTACTGGATTCTTGTCACTCGGCGGAACAATGCCTGAAGGATGGAATGACTATTTGAGATCGAAAGGAATCGATCCAAAGACATTCGAAACCATCAACGTTGCAAAAGAAGCACCTGCTCCAGACCCAGCCGGAGCTAACGGTGAGAACGCTCTGGACGGCGTAATCCACAAAGAAGGATTGCCAAAAGCGAAGACTGTAATGATTCAAGCTCCAAACGATGACACCGGTATGCCAAACGGAATCGATCGTATGACGTTCCCTAAACCAGGTGAAAGTCAGATCACACATGCCAGTATCAGCTGGGGAATGTATGAGCCAGGCTGGACTCCGCAAGCACTTGCTGCGATGGAAGACGCTGGTAAGAGAGCTGCACTCAAAGGTATCACCATCACTGTTGCCGCTGGCGACAATGGCGCCGGTGACGGATGGAGAGGCAAGAAAGCTGTAGTTGACCAACCTTCTGGTTTGAAACACTTCACCGGAGTTGGTGGCACTCTGTTGACTCTAGCTGAAGACGGCACAATCAAGTCTGAAAAAACCTGGAGTAGCGACGGAGCTACCGGTGGTGGCAGATCGTTGGTCACTCCAAGACCAGACTTCCAGGAAGGCGTCGTCATGCCAGAGAGCTTGAACAATCCCAAGTTCGACGGTCGCGGTGTTCCAGATATCGCTGCAAACGGAGATCCGAAGAGCGGATGGAAGACCTTCACTGACGATGGCGTTCAAGCTATCGGCGGAACGAGCGCATCGGCTCCTGAATCGGCTATTGCTGCTGCGATCATCAGTCAGGCAACTGGCAAACCGACTGGCTTCTGGAATCCAACTCTTTACAGATTGGCCAAGTCGAACCCAAGTGTCTACAACGACATCACCGTAGGCAGCAACACCGCTGAAGGCGTAAAGGGCTACAACGCTGGTCCTGGATGGGATGCTACAACTGGATGGGGTTCAGTCAATATCGCTAAGATGATCGATGTAGTGAACAAGGAAAACAACCAACACTTCGTTCCTCGCACTCTCAGGCAAGTTCCAGACATGGTGCGCAGAAACCACACCGAAGTGCCAGCATGGGCGATTCCATATCAGTCGACCACTGCCGCGAACGACCAGACCGAATCAAGATAACCAAGCCACACACCAACCAAAACACGCCAAGCAAACACCAACCAAAACACCAACCAAAACACGCCAAGCAAACACCAACCAAAACACACTAACCAAAGCACCACACAAAAGTCCAAACGACTCCACCAAACAAATCAGCTAAACAACTCAACCAATCAAATCAACCAATCAAATCATCCAAACACAAAGGTGCGCCGACAGCGCACCTTTCGTGCTTAGATGAGTTGCGTTTGCAGCGAAGACTCTAATTCAGTTCAACGTCGTTTCGTTTGGCCCTTATAAAGTTGTAGTTAAT
>JAFEAT010000003.1:391377-431832 GCA_018266255.1 Cyanobacteria bacterium SZAS-4
ATTAACTACAACTTTATAAGGGCCGATCAGGTAGTGAGCGAAGAAGCGTGATCCAGAATTCACGCAAAACAAAAGCCGTCGCTTGGGGCGACGGCTTTTGCTCTCTCGGTCACTGCGGGCGAGGCAGTATCTACACCTTTTCCAATACGGATTAGTCTCCGCAATATGCCTCTTCTGGATCTGTGGCGGCTTCAGTCGTCTTCTTGGCCGCGGAAGCAGCCGCATTTTTCTTTTCCAATTTGTGAATCGATTCTGCGAGTTTCGGATTAACGGCGAACAACTGGTCGATATTTCCCATCACTCCAGAATCATCACCAGGGTGAACGATTGGATGGGTTCTTCCCTTCGCATCCAGAGATTTGGTGCCATCAACGGACATGATGTCGTTGGTTAGCTTCCAAATGTCTTTGTTCGTTGCACCGGAATCTCCCTCTTCATTACCAGCGTTGAGCAAGCGTTTGGCTACATGCCATTGACCTTCGCCCTTGCGGTAGTGCGACATGTCATCGACCTGGCTCATCGTTCTGATGTGATCATCGTTCACGGTTGGCTGTTCGACAGTTTCTCCGCAATCTTCTGTAGGCTTAGTTGGCTGCGTCGCTTCTGGCGGCGTGTCATATTTGCCTGTCTTGTCTGCGTAAACTTGCACGAGCTGATCGTAGTCGTCGATTGAATTGATCTTAACGTGGTCCAGACCGGCTCTGCGAGCTAGTGCCCGAGCGCTGAATCCAGTGAAATTCTCTCCAGTCAATTCAGGATATTTTCCATTCAAGAGATCACTTACGTACTGTGCATTCTCTGGAGTGTAAGGTCCAGTTCCTGCATTTTCAGTCTTGTTGTTCACTTCGTATGCGGTCAAGAATCTTCGCATGTCTCGTTCGCTGACACGTCCATCACATTCGCCGTTATGCGAAGCATCTAGGATTGCCATCAAAGGTGGTGACCCTTCAAAGAGTGGTGCCGCAACATCGCGAACTCCGGCATGGCGCTCTTCTCTGTTGCGGTGACGTGTATCTTGGCGGTCATAGGCTCTCAAGTCCATCTTCTCGATCGATTCAGGATCTGCTCCGAGCCAATTTCGCTTTGCCAGATCATCGAACTGATCACGCCCTCTATCGCCAGGGCTGAGCAGTTGGTTAGCTAGCATCGCATCTAGATTTGACTTTACATCGCCATTTCCACTTGTGAAGTTTGCTACTTCATCTTTTGTGATTCCATAATCGTCTTTGTTCAAATTGATTTTGTCGAAATCATTTTGCAACCAACCAACCGCAACCTTTGGCAGAATGCCAGATGATTCGAGTTGATTGCTTATAGCTTGTGTTTGGCACTCAGTATGCGAGCTTTTGTACTCGCGCAATTCATCGAGGAGTGTGGTGTAGGCATGAGCCTCGGCGTTGCGACCGTGGGTGTCCAGCTGACTCTGCACTTTCTGAACGATCATATCTGCATCTGAATTGGGCATTTTAGAAACTCCTGATCCTTGCAGTGAATTCAGTACATGTGGTGAAACTGAAACTGCGTTTTATTTGGGGGGATGTGCAGAGTATGCTTGCCTAAAATAACATTCACATAACAGGCGAGTCCTTTTTCTCGTCGCCGTTGCTGTCGACCACTTTTTCAACTGGGCTGCTAGGACGAAGCATTTCGCCTAACCAGCCTCCGAGCGCGCCAATTACGGCTAGACCAAAGGACCATTTAAGGAAGACAGGAATTTCCCTTCCTAGTAACAGTCCAATGAAAACGCCGAGGAGGCTTAGACCAAGTGACGATTCTCGCATTGATACATCTGCTTTCGGTGCCAGGAACGGAGCGAGGAAGCCTGTGAAAAACAGTCCAATGACCAAACCCGCACCCAGGGTGTAATTCGAATATACGCTGTGGCGTCCTGGTATGTCGGCCAGCGCGAGCAGCGAAGTGGACAGTGCCACCACCAATCCCAACATGAAAATGAATCCGACCCAGTTCCATTGAAGGGGCTTTTTGTAATCGGAGAAGCGGATGTGAACTGGATGCCCGCTTGTTTCCGACATGTATTGACGATAGAAAAGGAAAAGCACCAGACTGAGTAGTCCCATCAGAATCAGCAGAAGGAATGGCGACGAGCCCAGACTGAAAGCCAGGGCGTCATAAGCGCCGTGCAAAAAACTAGATAGCGCCAGACCCATAACCATAAATGCACAGGCTGATGTGGTGAAGCGTCGGGTGCGCCCGACTGCTATCGCCCACGGAACAGATAACAGAACATGTGCGGGTACTGTTGCGAGCGTGCGCAAAATGATGGTAGTGGGATCCATTTGCATGAAAAATCCGATGTTTTCCGCAAAGGCAAAACCTAGTGCTGATGCCGCTGCAACGACGATTCGGTTTGACGTCTCTTTAACCGGAGTCGAAGTTTGCAACGCGATGATCGTTGCAAGAAATTTGAACAGCTCTTCTGTTGGACCAATGACAAGAAAATTCGCGGCCATGAAACTGTGTGTCATGAACGTTGTGCCGATGCCTTCTAGCTTGAGCGCCGGTAAAACTGCGATAGCACCGTAAACAAATGCGCGAGCAAGAGCGTCTAAAGGCTGACGTTTACCGCCAGTCGACCAGAACCACCACAACCAAAGCAAACTAGGCGCCAGGGCAAGGAGGATTATTGGTTGCATTGCATTCTCAATCGCGCCTCAGAGTTCGTTTTTGAGGAACCGATATCCATATATCAGTTTTGCCGTCGGGTGCTTTCAAGAGGAAAATCGCTCTCATTTAATGTTTCCATCATTGCACAGAATGAAATCGATTTTTGTGCCTGGAAAAACCCGTGAAAGCTCATGTATACGGACAAAATGGGCTTTCTTCCCGAAATGTATCTTGTAGTGATTTTACGTCTATTTCAGTGTTTCGAGATTTATGAGAAGCGGAAACCGAACGGCTACTCTTCCGTCTAGCTTTTCGGAGGGACTCAAAAATGCCAAACAAAAAACACTCACATGAAGAACTTTATCGCTGCTTGGGCGAAGTCATCGCGCTTAGACGCAAACGTATGGGGCTGTCGCAAGAAGAACTTTCAGAAGCGTCAGGAGTTGACCGCTCATTTTTAAGTAGCGTCGAGCGCGGTAAACGTAATCCAAGTTTCGGAACCGTAGCCAGTATCGCTTCTGGGTTGAAAATGCGATACACGCGCCTCATAAGTAACTGTGAGCAGTGCATCGCGAGTAAGAAGGCGAGCTAAGTAAATTCATAAGCAACTAATGGTGGTGATTGCATTGTTTGCAAGCACCACTTTCGGTGTCAGTGCGCGGCAGACCGAAGTATCGCACAATGCGAAGACCAGGCAAGCACAAGCAAAGCACCAGAAAAACACCAGAAAAACACCAGCCAAACATCAGTAAAACACCAGCCAAACATCAGGCGCACAGCGAATCTGAGATATTACGAAACTTTCGTTGGGATGGCGAACCAGAACGTGCTGCCTTGATTGACCTCGCTGTCAAAGCCCATTTTTCCACCTAACAACTTCGCATAACCTCGACAGAGAGAAAGCCCAAGACCTGTGCCACCAAACTTTCTCGTAGTCGAGCCGTCTGCTTGTACAAATGGCTGACAGAGCTTGTCTTTATCCTTGCTAGCGATACCGATTCCTGTGTCTTTGACAAGAAATTTTATTGTAAGAGTCTTATCTTTTTCATTTGCTTCCAGTTGTTGGATCTGAAAGTGCACAGAGCCTGTTGAAGTGAATTTGACTGCGTTATGCGCAAAATTCAGCAAAATCTGTTTGATTAAACGACCGTCTGCAACCAGGCTCAGAGCCCGAAGTTCGTCGTCGATTTGATTAGTAATTTCTAGTTCTTTCTTTTTTGCTGAAGGTGAAATTGTTTGAATAACTTCTTCGAGTATGGCTATTAAATCTATGTTCGTTTCTACAATTTGAGTGCGGCCAGCTTCTAGTTTTGAAAAATCCAGTAAATCATTAACGATGTACATCAGGCTGTTTGCGGCTTGGAACGCCAGCTCTATTAGTTCACGAGACTCTTTTTTCGATATGTTTGGTTCATTCAAAAGTAAATCTAACGTTCCAAGAACACCGCTCATCGGAGTTCTGATCTCGTGACTGATGTTCGCCACAAATTGTGATTTAGTGCGATTTGCTTCGATGGCCTGATCGCGAGCCGCCTTGAGTTCTTCGTTTACACTTTGCAAACGCTCGACCTGGTCAGCCAGTTGCTCTTGCCACTGTCGCTTCTCGGATGCGTGCAGCTCATTTGGGTCAACAAATTCTTTTTCTTTTTCCGTCATTTGAAGCGTTGCCTAACAGCATCGTGGAGCATCTGAGTCTAGGCTCCGAATTAGTGAGATGCTATGAAGATGGCGACGCTGTCCAAATAGTTCCGTTGACACTTAAAACCGCACTGCGCTAAAACGCCGCTCGCTAGCTTCTCGGTGCGGGTTTGAAGTCGAACATTTCAAGTGGAATCGATTGATTGAATTCGACTTTGGTGTAGTTACAAGTCACTTTCACGTCGTAGTCTTTCATTTGGCTCTGAATTTTTACGAGGTCGGCAACTTGATCCGGCGTGAATTTCGCTTTAAATATTTCAAGCTCGCGTGGAGAAATCGTAACTGGCTGAATATGTCTTGTGTACTCCAATCTGACTATATCCATTTTACTTCGATCGAGCCAGATGTCTTGCTTTTGGGTGCCCCACTGACCGCGAAGATGTATTAATTCGCCGTCTGTGCCGAGCACTTCTCTGACTAGTTCAATAGATGAAAACTCCGATAGGCTGCGCCCTGCAATTTGATCGGGCATCAACAAGCGCGGAATCGTGTGTGCAGAACCGCTTGAAACTCCTGTGGCACCGGCGATAGCGGCGCTTAAGTGTTCTTGGTCGTCCATTTTACCGAGGAAATACAGATGCGATTTTTTGCCGTCGCACCAAACGGTATTACCGTCCCCGTAACCGTCTTCCCAGAAAAAGCGGAAATACAGTGGTCTGACAAAAAAAGTTTTGAACGAAATCTCTTGTGGTGGCTGCTTGGATTCATCAGTCGAAGTGGTGATTACTTTCCCTTCGTCTTTATAAGATTTGCAAGTTTTGTACTTTTCCAACACATGAACGAAAAGTGATTTTGCGTCCAAGATGGGTCCTCTTTGGTTTGTGCGACTAGACATGCTCTCGAGGCTCAGTTTAACAGGTCTGTTGTCGCTCACTTCTGCGACAGTTGTCAAATCGCTAAGAATGCTTGCTGATTTGGCTGTGGCGGGTCACTTTTGAGTTTTGCTGAAGTACACTTTTGTTATTCATTAATGGAGTCCATCATGACTATTCAAACGAATGTGCGCGGCAAAGCTCTGAAGGTTCTCGACCCGAATTACGAACAGAAAGTTCGAGACAGCTTCAATCATCAGGGTGTGATGCAAGTTCACAATGGTGAATTGGTGCACGTTGGGCTCGGAACTGTCGAAGTGCACGTTCCGTTTTCAAAGGGTCTTGCACAGCAACATGGTTTCTTTCATGGTGGCATGGTAGCGATGGTTGCGGACACGGCATCTGGGTTTGCGACATACACAGTCTTACATCCAGACGAAGAATGTTTGTCTGCTGAATTCAAAATCAATTTCTTGTATCCAGCCAATGGTGAAAAATTGATCGGGCGTGGTGGCATCATTAAAGTTGGTAAGAGTCTTGTCGTCGCAGAGGCAACTGTCTCTGTCGTTCGCGATGGTGAAGAAATAGACTGTGCCTTCATGGTGCATACATTAGCGCGCACTCGGCACGTAAAAAGCGGTGCTGTGAACAAACCGAATAAATAGGTGGAGTGGTGAAAACACGAAGCTTTTGATGCGTGTGATCACAACTTGCTCACACCCAAAATTTAATATGCATTCACTCGCACATCACACGTGATGACGAACTGGTAAGAACTCCTTGCACACATATCGAAATCGCGCGGCCACGTTGTTGCGGCGCTTGTGTGCGGTCTGGAAGTTTAAGTGGAGGAATGTTGATGCCTGAGAATTTCTGCCCTGATAGTAGATACAAACCCGATCCAATCGACCAAGAAGCTAACAATATAAATAGGCTACTCCAATGTGGCGATCGAATGCAGGCAAGCGCGCGCTTGCAGCAAGACATTCAGGCGATGGGACCGACTAAGTTTATGACTCTGGTAGGTGAAACTAAAGCGCTGGCAAATTTGTCTGGTGGAACGACAAACATTGAAATAAGTACGGTGAATATTTATGGACGAGAAAAAATAGACGTTGCGCTAGTCACTGAGGCACGAGATCAGGGAGGGCGTTTCCTTTCGAAGCAACCGGTTGTACGGATAGACAACAACGAACAATATGAATTTCCGCAACAAGTGCGTTGCGAACCTGTGCCACCACCATCGATGCCATACGAGCCGCCGCGTGTGCCGTGTGAGCCTCCTCGACCAGCACCGTGTGATCCTCCGCCTGTGCTATGCGAGCCACCGCCTCTGCGAATACCGCCGCCATGCCCACCGCCAGGTGGGGGCAGCGGCTGGAATATAGATATCGATCTGAATTTGAAAAATATCTTCGCGCACATAGGAGGTGGCGAGCATCGCGGTCCGATTCATCGATTTGAGCCGCCACGGTTTGATCCTCCGCGCTGTGAGCCTCCTCGCTATCAAGTACCTCCTCACCACGAACCTACTCGTTATGAACAGGGACGTTATGATCAGAGTCGTTATGATCAGGGTCGTTACGATCAGGGTCGATATGACCAGGGTCGATATGACCAGGGACGTTACGATCAGGGTCGTTCCGATTCCCGCGGGAATAATCGCGGCGACGGAAACGTAACGGTCAACAATTACGTGAATGTAGATTCGAAGTCGAGTTCGACCAGTTCAACATCTCAAAGTGATGTTCACAGCCAAGATGCGCACAGACAGGAACCGCGCAGCCAAGACTCGCACAAACAAGATCCCAAACAAGATCCGCATAAACGAGTGGAAAAGCACCGATAAGTTTCCAGAGAATCAGCGAGGTGAATACTTCGCTGAATTACTAAATCCGCTCACGTCCTCCACGGCAAAGAGCAAGCCGCTAAGCCACTCCCGCTTGCTTTAGCAAATCACGGGCTTCTGGTAAGCTGGCGTCAACCTTAGCAACATATGCGGCCCTGTCTGCAGGACGCTCGGCGTTGTATGCGACAACACCTGGGTCTTGTCCTGAATCTGCTTTGGCAAAGTGTGAGAGTGCAATTTCTGCATTATGTCGCGGATCTTCTCGTTCTGCCACAGACATGCCTGTTCCTTCACCACCTGCATCGTTCAATTGGAACAACCCGATGCTGTGTCCTCCGTCGCCGGCTGCTTTGTTGTTGCCACCACTTTCTACCAGCATGTCTGCTACCGCTGTGGCCGGATCTACTCCAAATTGTTTGGCAACTTCAGCAACTATTTTTACGTTTTCTAGTAAGGTTTTTTGGTCTACGTTAGTTGAGGCGCCGTCATAGCTGGTTCCGCCGCTGGCTGGAGTTGCATCGGAGCTTCCGCCACCGCTGCTGGAGCCACCGCCACCGGCACCGGAGTCACCGCCGCCGCCACCACCGCTGGAACCGCCGCCGCCACCACCACTGGAACCGCCGCCGCCACCACTACCGCCGCTGCCGGAATCACTTCCGCCGCCGGAGGAGCCGCCACCACTTCCACCCGAACTGGAATCGGACGGCTGCGGCTGTGGTGCTGGTGTGTTGTCGCTAGGAGGTGCTGGCTGACTCGAACCTGAGTCATAAGCTTGTTGCTGCTCTGGCGTGACAGTATTATTGTTCATGTTGTCGCCGCCGTTTGGATAACTCACATCTGGCTGTGCATCAATAATTGACTGCCACATCTCTGGCACCTTTGCACCAGGATTTGCTGCTTTGAACTGAGAGATCAGCTCGCCGATTGCTTGTTTCTGAAGTTGATCAGCATACTGCTTAGCTTGTTTAGCAGTGTTATTTCCTTCAACTTCGATTTTTATTGAACCATCGGCGTTAGGAGTTGCCTTAGGATTTTTAACCAGTTTACCTTCTGTATTTAGGTAGTAATCTGGCTGCTTGCCACTCTTCGCGTCTTCAGCTGGTGTTGTAAAACTGATCTTGCTCGGGTCTGTTTTGAGCAAATCAGATTTGGCGTTTTGCGATGGATAAATATCGTTAGTAAAAGTGAGTTGAGATGGTAATTCTTTGTTCGCCACCGATGGACGCACATCTGGCATCAGATTCGTGTGCACATATGTGGATAGTGATGCGGGGTGCGACGTATCAAGAGCGGCAGGTACGGGCGCGTCAAGACTAGCTGTGCGTGGTGGCATCAGGCGAAATCCTCAAAAGCAGAAAGACATGGGATCTTGCGCGCCAGAGCACGTTGGAGAACTTACTAATTTATTATTTGGGCGATTCCAGTGTAACAGAGGGCTTAGGAATGTCAAGATCTTTTAGGTAACTCGCCGACTAGAGCCTCGCTTCAGCCACCAGTGGGGTGATTGCATACGCCTTCTCGAAATACTTTTGCAGTTGCGCTGCATCAACTGGTTGCGACCTAAAACCGACGTACCCATCTGGCCGAATCAGATACAGACAACTGTGAGCGGCACCGTATTTATGATGAAGACTTCCGTCGTTATCTAGCAAACACAGCTGTTCGAGTTCGGTTGGTGGTGGCACCTTGTCGGTTGAAATAACCAAACAGCGAACAAACTCGGAATATTGTTTTCGAATATGCTCGACTATTGTCTCGAATTCGCTCAGTGTTGTCGCCGAATTTTGCAATCCGGTAAACAGCAGAGCAAAGTGAGTGAAGCCGCGAATCTGTTCGAATAATCTTGACGGTTCAGCGGCACCAGAGGTGTGTATTTCGCCATCTGGAGCCCGGTCACCAGGTGCTGGTCCATGTCCGAAGTCCAGCCATGCTGGAACATCTGCAATCGGATGTTCGAGTGTGCGATTGATTGGTTCTCTGTATTCGCCAACGATCGAACTCGATCGATAATTCAACCCGACCATAGAGAGTGTCTTGCAGGCTCGCTCTTGTACTACCTCCTGGTGCGCTAGCACAGGTATCAAATGATTTCTCACTTGCTGAGCGATTGGATTTCGAATCGTCACGAGTTTCGTCATTGCATCGGTATTCTTCAAAAGCTTTTGACCGATCGGATGTCTTTCATCCTGGTAGCTGTTCAATAAATCTGGAGCTGCAATTCCTTTTTCAACGAGTTCAAGTTTCCACGCCAGGTTGAGCGCGTCTTGCATTCCTGTGTTCATCCCCTGCCCCATAACTGGGCTGTGCACGTGCGCCGCGTCACCTGATACGAAGGCACGCCCTTGTCGATATTGTTGAACGCTGCGGCGATTAATTGCGAACCATGTTATCCAAACGGGATCGCTGAGTGGTATCACACTGCCGCAGCGGTCGTTGACGATGGTTTGCATCTGTTCCAGCGTCAGCACATCGTCAGGCTTGTGCATCGGACCGTCTGCAATGATGCGATAACGCCGGTTTCCCATCGGAAAGAAGAAAACTATTCCATCTTCGCTAACGAATCCAGTCAACTCATCGTCAGCATGGTTCCAATCGACGTAGCAGTCAATTGTGGCAAATCCTTCGTCGTATGTTGCGCCTTCGAACTTCAATCCTAACGTGTGACGAACGGTGCTGTGCGCGCCGTCGCATCCGAGTAACCAGTTGGTTTGAATTAGTTCTTCGCTGCCGTCGTTGCGTTTAACGGTCGCGGTAATAGAATCTTCATCCTGTGTGAAATTCGTCACTTCCATTTCTCGTTCGATTGAAATGCCTCGCTCAGCAAGTTCTTCTGCGAGCACCTTTTCTGTTTCGCTTTGGGGAATCATCAGCGCAAACGGGTATGGAGATTGAATTTCATCGAGCGAAAGATGTACTAATTTTTTGCTTCCGTTGTAAATGTTGGTCGAGTGAACGATATGTCCGTGTTGCAGAAATGTGTCGACCATTCCTAACGACTCGAGCAGTTCCAGCGTTCTAGCATGGACTCCCAGCGCTTTCGATTTCTCAGAGCGATGTGGTGCCTTGTCGATTATTCTGAACTTTATCCCCGCAATGTCGAGCGCGAGTGCCATAGTCAACCCGACAGGGCCGGCACCGACAATTAAAACCGGCAATCTTTCGTTATCGAGAGTCACTTTGATTCTCCGTCTCGGTTAATGGTTGCCAAATTCTACCGAGAGTGAAGGCAATTATTCCTAAAATTTCATGTTGAGAGCCCCGCAGGGCATCAATTTCTGAATTTTTGCTCTTCTCTCATTTCTTTTAACCGCAACATTCCTTCTTTGCACAAAATTTTAATCGAGTACGCGATAAGCTTATTGGCGTACGGTTCGAGGCAGTTGAGCTGCCGATGGAATCCAGATGAAACGCGACAAACCTCCAGTAGATAAAAACAGCCCGAAATACAAGATGCATATGGCTTTGGGGCTTATGTTTCTTACGGTTTTCATCGACTTGATCGGCTTCGGAATCATCATTCCGCTTTTGCCGTTGTATGCGGAAAAGTTCGGCGCAAACGGCTTTACCGTCGGTCTGCTTTTGATGTCTTACTCGCTGATGCAATTTTTCTTTGCGCCGATGTGGGGGCGATTGTCCGACAAGATTGGCCGCCGCCCGGTTTTGCTGATCAGCTTGGCAATTTCGGCAATCGGTTACGCCATCTGGGGCGCTGCCACCTCGTTAGAGATGCTCTTCGTATCCCGCATCATCGCTGGGTTTGGTAACGCAAACTTGGCCGTCGCACAGGCTTACGTCGCCGACGTGACGCCCGAAGATTACCGCTCGCAGGGCATGGGGATGATCGGTGCTGCCTTCGGCTTGGGCTTCGTTCTTGGACCTGCCATTGCTGGCATATCAAGTAGTTTTGGCGTAGCGCCCAATATTCTCGGGTATATCGCCGCTGGTTTCAGCGTGCTCGACTTAATTGTCACGGCGTTCATTTTGCCTGAACCTGAAAACCGCAAAGACAGTGCGCACAACCCCTTCTCGCTTGGGTTGGGTTACTACCTCAGCACGATTGCTAACAAGAAATTTTCACTCTGTTTGTTCATCATGTTCATCTCGACATTCGCATTTGCGAACATGGAAACAACACTGGTCTTGCTCACCAGCCAATATTTTGGTTTTACGATGGCACAAAACAGCTACCTCTTTGTGGGTATTGGACTTGTCATGGTATTCGTTCAAGGCTATTTGATTCGTAAAATCGGCAAGATTTATCCTGACAAACTGCTTATTTCTGTCGGAACCGCAGCCATTGCGCTCGGATTATTGCTTACTCCAGCCACTCACAGTTTGATTGTTTTGTGTGTGGCACTTGTTTTTCTCGCCACCGGATCTGGTATTAACAACCCTTCCAACAGCAGTCTACTTTCCAAGCTTGCGCCTGCAGACGAAACTGGTGGCGTCATGGGAATTGGGCAGTCGATGTCGACGCTAGGACGCATTTTAGGACCTGTTGCTGGTGGTTATCTCTTCGACAAAATGGGCGCGAGCAGCCCGTATTGGTTCGCGGCTTGCTTTATGTTCTTGGCTTTTGCGCTGAGCTTCAAGTTGCCGTTGATCCACAAAGTTGTCCCGACTCAGCCGACGCCGACTTCTGTAAGCAGCTAATCATAGCGTTCTCTGTCAGGCACTAGTCGCCTAAAGCGAAGACTTTGCAATCTCCTGAATTGAGAGTAAAGACTTCTTTGTTGTATCCGATTTTGATCGGCATAGCGGTGGCGTGTCTCGCTTGCACTTTCAACTGCCCGTGATGCAGGTCAACGGTTAGACCCTGTCCTCGGTATTGCATGGCGAACGATAGGCGCACCAACTGCGATGGCAATCTAGGCTCGAACCAGAGCACGTCATCTCGTGTTGTCATACCTGGATAGCAGCGCTGCACTATGTCGACGGTGCCAGCCATGGCAGCCATGTGAATACCCGACTTCGTCGTGCCCCGCGATGCCACATCGTAGTAGTCGCTTCCCAGCGCTTCGTAAAAGATCTGGTTTTCGTCAAATGAGCTAAATGACTTCTGGTGCTTTTGCTCACTTTTCATTTGTTTCTGCACGCGAGATAAAACCCAAGCTAGGGCTACTCGACTGAGAGTCGATTGATTGGCTGTTCTTGGGATATAGTACTCAGCCATTTTTTCCAAATCTGCAGATTCTGGAGGCAGCCCTAGTTTCGCCAGTATTTCTTCCAGTTCGCATTCGGCAAAAAGAAAACCGAGCATCAAAAGATCTGGCTGCTTCGAAATTTTGTACTGGTTAAGATAGCCAAAATTTTCGCGCAACAACTTTTGCAACGTTTCTTGGTTCTCTTTATCGTCATTCGATCTCGGAAATTCCTCGAGTTTACTGTAGCCTTCGAATTGTTCGATCACACCATTGTCCATTACTGGCACGAACATTTTTGTACTTACCTCTTGCCACAAATGCATCTCGTCTTCAGAAATTTTCAATCGACAGCAGATATGTTGCCTGTGGTCGCTCGGCAATTTTTTCAGCAGTTCAAGCGCCTTTTCGAGTGTCCATGCTGCCATGATGTTTGTATATGCATCGTTGTTTACGCCTGGTTCTTTGAAGTTTGGATAGCCGTTATGAAATTCGTCAGGTCCAATGACATGATGAATTTCGTACTTCTCTCGCTTGTCGTTGTACTGAGAAATTGTGGCGAAGAATCTCGCAATTTCAAGGAGAATTTCTGAACCATACGAGTACATAAAGTCATCATTGGCAGTGACCTGATAATACTGCCAGACGTTGTAAGCGATTGCGCAGTTGACGTGTATTTCAAGATGTGTGTAGTCCTTAATCCACTTCTTCTCGCTATTCATCCACCAGAAGTTTGGTGTTCGCTCTTTACCATCGCTTGCGCTCTGCCATGGGAAACATGCGCCTTTAGCACCCATCGACTTTGCTATTTTGCGTGCTTCACCTAATCTCCGGTAGCGGTATTTAAGTAGCGCTGCGCTTATGTTCGGCATTCTCAGATTGATGAATGGAAAGACGAAAAGATCATCCCAAAACACATGACCTTGATATCCTTCTCCACTCCATCCTCTGGCTGGTACTCCGGTATCCAGATCTACTGTGTGAGGCGAGGCAGTTTGAAGGCAGTGAAAGCTATTTAGATGCAGCAGAAGGGACGGAATCAGTTTCGAGCATTCTTCGGTCGTTTCGATAAACAAGTCGTATTGCCGCCACAGACTTCGCCACGCATCGATTTGACTCTGAATTAATTCATCAAACGGCAGAGCGTCATCGACAGCTTCCATAGCGGTTCGCTCTGGCTCGTAGATGCCACGATCTCTGGATGTGTACATCGAGCAAGTTTTTTGGATCTTTATCGATTGCGATTGCTTCAGTTGTAGATTCCACTCTTGTGAAATCTTTTCGTCTTCTAAGATTGTGTCTGGCGTGATTTCTAGATTTTTCGCGTCTGAATTGTGGGCGTAGGGGTTAGTCGCATCTGGATTGTTCGCGTTTTGATCCACCTCTGAACGCATGAACAGAGCGTGTCTTGCACCCATCGCTACTGCCACTTTGGTGTTGCTGGTGATTACTTTCAACACCATGCGGTTCCCGTCGGCGAATTTATTCAATGTGCTCAGATGTTTGTTTGCCTGGAATCGCGACTCGATCTCGTCACCACCGTTGAGGATGGTGGCGTCAATGCTGCTTCTGATTGCAATTATTCCGCTCCAGTTGATTGCGGTTATATCTAATTCGACGCCCGCGATGTGTGAGAAGTGCATGTGCACGAACCTTCGCTCACGTAGCTTTGTCTCGCGCCCTGCCTCATCGGTGAAATGCACGTCCCGATAGAGAATTCCCTCACGTAGATTGAGTCGTTGCGAGAACTTCGAAATTGTCACTTTATCGATCGAGAACCAGTCGCCATCTTCAATCTTAAAGTTGAGACAGAGCCAGTTTGGCATGTTGACTAATTCTTCGCGCTCGAATGGTGCGTTATTTACTTCCAGCGTGACAGTGTTGTAGGCACCGGCTACATAAGTACCTGGATAGTGCACCTGGTCAGAGATAGCGTCAGCGTAAGCGCCTCTGGTACAGAATTTGCCGTTGCCGAGTGAGCACAATGATTCGCGTTGCAGCTCATGCGCCGGGTCATATTTATCGTAGGAGACGACCCAATTTGCTTCCGTGACATCAAGATCCGCAAGTGCCATACCGCGGATATCAGAGGCGGATTGCTCGGTTGAACTGATCTCTGCCAGATCTCGAACTGCTACATCTGCACCATGTTTGAGCAGCGCTTGCGCATTGTTCTGCCGTGCCACTCCAATTACCAGACCGAAATGACCTTCGTGCCCAGATTCGACCCCTGCCTCGGCGTCTTCAACGACGACTGCGCGTTCTGGTTTAACGGATAAACGTTTAGCTGCTTCGAGAAATACATCAGGATTTGGTTTTCCCTTAAGGTGTAACTCTTGAGCATCAACACCAGTTACGGTGGCATCGAATAAATTCTCGAGTTTCGTTACGCGTAATATTTCCGCTCCATTTTTACTGGCAGTCACCAAGGCTGTCTTGATTTTGGCTTGCCGCAGCGCTTTTATCAGTGAGATAGTCGTTTCATAAGGTTCGACGCCATTTGTGTGTATGAGTCTCAAGAATTCCGCGTCTTTTGCTCTGGCCAGCCCTGAAACTGAATTGTTTTGATCTGTTGACGTGTCGTTATCGTCGCCTTCTGGAAGTGCGATTTCTCTGGACTTTAGAAAACTTCTAACTCCATCTTCACGCGGCTTGCCATCCACATATTGAAGATAATCTTTCTGGGAGAATTCTTGTATCTTGCCACCATTTCTCGCTTGCAAGAAGCTGTCGAAAGTTTTTTTCCAGGCGGTAAAATGCACCGACGCAGTGCGAGTAACAACTCCGTCCATATCGAAAAGAACGGCATCAAACTTTTCGGGCGAAATTACTTTGCTATCTGTATTGACATTATTTGCTTGTTTAGTCATTTAGTCGCCCCTGCGTTTTCTGCCATTTCTTTTCCGCAATATATGCTGTTTAAGCGCTTGAAAGTTTTATTTCACAAACCGATCCCAGCCGCCGTATTTTTCTACGATTGCTCCGCGAGGAATGGAGGTGAGTACCAATGCTACCCCACACACAATTTCGTCGATCAATATTGTTGGAATATCTCTCGAAAATAGAAGTCCACAAATAATAAGTGCCGCTCCGAAAAGTACATTGGCGAACCTGACAATCCTTGTTACTTCTGCGGTTGCAATTGCAGCTACGGTCACAACCAGCGCACCGAAAAAGTGATCGCAGTTAGCCGAATCGACACTGTTTGGGAATGGTAAGATATCAGGTCGCGCCATGAGCCACACGCCTACGGCAATTTGGAAGAGCAATGCCAGTGGCACGTTCACGCCTTGCACGCTGGCTGCGCAACGTTGCAGGAATGTGTAGTTCATTCTGCTTGGATCTGTGTTTCCACCTCCAACAACTGTTCCGCCCATCCAGAAAATTTGCCACATATTTTTGTTCTGACGTTTGGCATCGACAAGAAATTGTCCTACGGCAATCGCTTCGTGCACAGAAAGCGGCACAGAAGTCATCAAAGCGGTGGCAGCGACCAGACAAAGCCCACACCATGCTCCCACGAAGATAGGCTGTGTGATTACGAGCACGATGCTAGTGATGCCCAGGGGCAACACCAGGCAGGCGAACATCACCACTATCCATGGTGCCGTGCGCCAGCGGGCCCGATCGCCCATGAAACCTATGAGCACTTCCATGATGTATGCGACGCTTCCAAATCCTGCGTCTGAAATCGGAAATGCTTTAGAGATGGACGAGCCCGTCACTTTATCAGTGCCATCGCCGAAGAATGGGTCCCACGCGTGCGGGATGTAACCAAGTTGATGCGCCGCCAGGTATCGCGATATGAAGAAGCCCACCAGGGCAAGGGCTATACCTGCCCACCGTCTAATCCAGGAAGATGGATTGTAAGTCCACCCTGGCGGCTGATCTGGTCCGACAATTCCGATGCCACCAGACCCTGGTGTTCCTGGAATTAGTATCGACATTACCATCAGCATGCAGGCGACGAGCGTGTCTGTCAAGTAGACAGCAGGTGTTGGCGACCAGAATAGAAGAGGGGCAAACAGTAACCAGACTGCGATAACAGCGGTGCCCCATCGTACCCCCGCAAATTTCGGGTTAAACGACGCGCACTCAAAGAGGATTATCAGGGCACCGGATGTGGTGTCGCTTATGACAAGTGGCGAACTCTTATAATCAAATAGATGTGGATTTGCAATGAGCCACAGTGCCAGTATGCAGTTGATTGCGTAAGTCCAAAGCATCGAACAATTGCGACTGGCGATTAGACTCTGTATCTCTGGAGCCGTCTTTTCGGTCGCTTCCGCAAAATCTAGTATTCGATTACCTTGCATCAGCCTCGTCATTTCTCGGTCTAGGGGCTGACATAGCCGGCGCTGGACCAGGTGGGTCGAGCAACTCCGAGTTCGCCTGATGTTCTATCGCTTGAATCGGATCGCCACCGCTGCCTGCATGATGCTCGTAACTTCCATCTTTGCCGTGATCACCATTCCAATGCAATTTGTTGATTTTGTACCATCTCTCCGGATCGACTTTCAGACCTTCGAGCATCACAGGTAGTGTGTCTCGCAAAGTGTGTCGTGGTGCCCAACCGAGTAGACGACGAGCCTTTTCGCCGTTCAATTCGTAGTTGTCGTCAGCACGATCGATCATCCACGGCTTGATAAATGGTTTTTCTGGAAGTGGCAGCTTATCTTCAACCCAGGCTCCCGCTTTAGCTATCGGCTTAGGAACATCGAGTGTTGGCCATGGCTCATCGAAAAGCTTTCGAGCAATGATGCGCTGTGTTTCATCGTAACTGAGGGCATCTTCCTCACCGATATTGATTGTCTCAAAATCAGAGAATTTATCCGCATTTTTGACGCACTCTTCGAACGCAACGACCAAATCTTCCATGTGCACAAAAGATTGTTTTACGTCGACATCGCCTGAGTACAAGTGACCTTCCAGTCGATGTTCGTAGATACGTTGAATCTGATGCGCAAGTGGAATAGATTGACAGACGTCGCTGTACACTCCGGCAATTCGTAAATTGACCACCGGAATATTTCCGCGATTTTCTTGCAGTAGTTTTTCTGTTTCAACCTTTGATTGTGGATACGCCCATGTAGGCTCTACTGGCGAGTCTTCAGTTAGTTTCTCACCCTTCTTGTTCGGCTTGTAAACCAGCATCGAACTACTGAAGATGAATTGCTCTACGTCGAATTTTTGTAGTTCACGCAACATGCGCTTAGTGCCATCGACGGTGAGGTCTTTGTACATGTGACTCTCTTTTCCAGAGAAAGAATAGTACGCTGCCAGGTGAAACACCGACTTGATTTTGCTACCGTAGAGTGATCGCACCATGAACATCGTTTTCTGCACGGATTCGTCGGAAGTCAGATCACAGAACAGGCAGTCAGTGTTGGGTGTGGGATATGGTGGACCGGCTTCGTCAAAGCCAATGATCTGGTTTTCCTTTGCTCCAAAGTGATGTGACAACGCGTGACCGAGCAACCCGCTGCTACCAGTGATCAAAAAACATTCTTTGTCTGAACTCATGCTTACACCCCTCGACGCACTGTGGACGAGACGGAGCTACCGGCAGTAAGTTCCGGTCGTTCAGTTTGACCTGTAACATGGTTGTGCAATTGTAGCTTGCGGTCTGCAAGCGAGGCTAGCGCTTGATTCCAGCAGCTGAGCACTTCTCAGTGGCTAGCTTCTAACTTGTGTTCTTTCAGCCACTTTTTGCCTGCGTCAGAAAGCAGGTCTCGATGCATTCGCCAGGGGTCGTTGAAAAATTGAACTGCTATCTTTCTATCCAGAATGTGAGTCAACACCAGGTCGATTGCCTGCTCTTCGGTTGTGGTTCCTGGATTTTCACCGACGATGACTCTGTCTCCTTCTTGAGATTGATGTAGAAGTTTGGCAAAGTATTGATAGGCGATCAATTGTTGTCGGGGCATGTGTGCCGTGGCGATGAAGACGTACATGTTGTCCCACTCTTCCGGTGTCAGTTCCTGGCGCCATTTTGCCATGGCTTTATCCATTGAACTCATTTGAGATGCCACCGCTATGTATGCGTTTTCGAGGTCAGGAACACTGGTTGAGCGCACGTAGGATTGCAGCTCGGCTGCCGAGACGCGTCTTTCCTTAATGGATTTGTCCAAAAAACCAAGTGTTCTTTCAATCAACGCCGTCTGCCGTGCCTCATCGCTTCGAAGTAGTCCTTCGTTTGTCGGCACCTCTGGAGATGCCTTTTCGATTCCAGACTTGTATTCTTTCAGCTTCGCAATCGTGTCGTCGCTTATATTCTCGTCGGTGTGATTGACTAAAAGAACAAAGGTTCCAAGTGTTATGTGCGAAATTTCTTTCAGTCCAGTGTAGTGCTGTTTGATGAACGGAATTTTTTCGCGTTTATTGCCATTGATAAGCGTCAGTGAGCTGTCCATGCAAAGCACCAGTGGTCCGAGCTTTTTGTGCAGCTCTTGTTTGGCTGCTGTGTAATTTTTGAGCAGTTGTTGATTGACTTCGTTGAAAGCAAGGGGCTTGTCGCTGGTCGACTCTGACGATGTATCGGCATGTGCCGGAAGAAGCCCCAATGCACAAAATATTGACATCGCTAAATAGGTTGATTTCATAGTCCTGCACGATCCCCCTTTAGTGTGATCAGAGTATCTCATGTTTAGTCGAATGATGAGTAATGACTGCGTTTTTACAGCGATACGCTTAGTTTTCATCGGTCGACTTCTTTCTCATGCCTGTGAACTACTTCAGTCGACAATAAGTGTCAATCAAAGGGTGCATTGCAATCTGCAAAAGCCCGCTCTAAGATGGGTTTACTTACTTCCAATAAAACGTAGCGCAAGTGTTCGAGCATATGCTTCACGCTCGTGTACTACTTTTAAATGCATGCTGTCGAACGGTTTCCGAAATTTTTGAACGGTTTTTCGATCTGACCTCTTTAATGGACCGCATCTCGTGAAGTTGACAACTAAAATTATCCTCTCGTTCGTCACGACAATAGCTATCATCGTTGCGATCGGATGCATCGACAGACGCAATACTGACACAGTTGCTGAAGCGCAGAGCTGGGTTGAGCATACGCACAACGTCATCGAAATGTTGGACTCGCTCGAGATTCAGATTACGAACATGACTAGTCGAGTGCGCGGTTTCGTCATTACTTCTGATGATCGTTTCATCGGTCAGTCGTTTGTTGCAGTCGATCCACTGAGGGAGCAAATTGCCGAGATTCGGAAGCTCACTTCTGACAATGCCAAACAGCAATCTAGATTGTCTAAATTAGAGAGTCTGCTCATCGCCCAGGTTGAATATCTCAACCAGGTTATAGCGACCAGGCGATCTCAGGGTTTCGATCAAGCTAGAAAATTGATCACCGGAAACGGCTTGACAAACATCGTTCCAATCCATGAAATCATCACCGAGCTGGGCGATGATGAAAAGCAATTACTGAGAGTGCGCACAGCGCGTTTGTTAAGTGATAGTGCAGATTCATCCAATTGGGCGTTATGGGCATCGGTGATCGGCATCGTCTTTAGCGCTGCACTTGGAATTTTGATGGCAATCGATATCAACCGCTCGATCAGAATTTTGTTAGCCGGAATGTCGAGCATTGGTGGCGAAGATGGTTCTATTCCAAAACGAATCGATATTCGCAGCACAGACGAATTTCGCAGCCTAGCTGATGGATTCAATTTGATGTCGGGGCGGCTGCAAGAATTAAGTCGGAAAGAACGTGAGCAAGATTGGTTGAAAACTAGCTTGAATGAATTTGCCCATAAGTTGCAGGGGCAAAGGAACTTGAGCGCCGCCGGTCAAATAATTCTTTCCCACCTTGCTGAAATTGTGGGTTCAAAAGTTTCAGCGATTTACGGCATTCGACCTTCGACAGCAGGTGCTGAGTTGTATGTGTTGAGTAGTTATGGCTGCAACGACCAGATGCAAAAAATATTGAAACTTGGTGAGGGTTTGGTTGGACAAGCGGCTAAAGACCAAAAGCCGATTATTCTTAATGATGTTGCCACAGACGCACTTTTAGTTCGTACTGCTTTGACCGAAACGACCGCGGCTGCAACTGTAGTTATGCCGATCTTGTATGAAGCAGAAACTAAAGCCGTTCTTGAGGTTGCATCGTTGCGCAAATTCACCGACATAGAGCTTGAATTCTTGAATCGATTGTCTACCTGGTTGGGAATTCTTTTTCATTCAATTGAGAAGTCTCACCAGACTGAACTGCTTCTTGGCGATACTCAGGTCATGAACGAAGAACTTGTGTCGCAGCAAGAAGAATTGCGCCAGCTGAATGAAGAATTGGAACAGAAGGCTGAGGAGTTGGATATTCAAAATCAATCTGTCGCTGCTGCCAATTACGAGCTCGAAGTGGCACAACGGTCGGTGGAACGTACTGTGGAGCAACTGGCAGCAGCATCGAAATATAAATCAGATTTTCTAGCTAACATGTCGCACGACCTGCGCACACCTCTCAACAGTTTGCTCATTCTGTCTGGATTGCTCGCAGACAATCAAGATGGAAATTTGCATGAGGACCAGGTTGAGTTTGCGAAGAGTATCAGTTCGTCTGGTAAAACCTTGCTCAGTCTGGTCGACAACATTCTTGATCTATCGAAAATCGAATCTGGTGTCGTCAAATGGGACCTGGAAGAGTTTCCTGTTTCAGATATTGTTCGCTATGTCGATATCACTTTTCGCCACATGGCAGAACAGAAGAACATCGCGTTTACAACCAACGTGGCAAGTGATGCGCCTATGACGATTGTTACTGACGAGAGAAGGTTGCAGCAGTTGCTAACAAATCTTCTTTCAAATGCCTTCAAGTTTACCGAGAAAGGCTCCGTTAATATGTCGATATCGTGTGCTGATGTGATCAACGAAAATGGTAGTTCTCAGTTGGCTTTAAAGTTTAGTATTTCTGACTCTGGCATCGGTATTCCTGAAGATAAGCAAGCAATAGTGTTTGACGCCTTTCAGCAAGCTGATGGAAGTACTAAACGTAAATATGGTGGCACGGGTTTAGGGCTGGCTATCTGCAAACAAATCGCTCTCGGACTGGGTGGCGATCTGGTGCTGGAAAGCAAGCTTGGCAGTGGCTCGACGTTCACGTTTATTCTTCCGATTGAAGGTCGAATTGCCCGCAAAAAGGTTCTTGTCGTCGAAGACAACTCTGCTCAACGTGATGGACTGGTTAAGATGCTCGAAAGCTCTGAGGTTGAGGTATTTGGCGCGAAAGATGTCGATGATGCTTTGAGCAATCTCAATCATCATAGAATCGATTGCATGGTGCTAGATCTAGGTTTGGGTGGTCAGTCTGGCTACGACCTCATTGGTGAATTGCAGCAGAATGTCTATTTGAGAGAGTTGCCCGTGATTGTTTATACCGCACGTGAAATTTCCAGAGAAGAAGAAACAATACTGCGAAAGTCATCGCATGCAATTATCATGAAAAGTGCAAATTCTGTTGAGCGACTTCAAAACGAACTTTCAGTACTTTTGAAAAGGCTCGAGGAAATGAAAGACGAAAACGACAGCAGGAAATCGGCTTCCACCGATAAGTTCGGAGAACACAATCAAGTGCTTGCTGGTCGCAATATTTTGATCGTCGACGATGATGCGAGAAATATCTTTGCACTCACACACCTGCTGGAGCGGCACGACGTCAATGTTTCGTTCGCTGAAAGCGGGAAGGAAGCGATTGAGGTGCTCGATAGCAAAAAGGAAATCGAACTGGTGCTCATGGACATCATGATGCCTGATATGGACGGTTGTGAAACAATCTCCATTCTTCGAAAAAAGGAGGCGTTCAAACATTTGCCAATTCTCGCTGTTACAGCCAAAGCGATGAAGGGTGACAGACAAAAATGTTTGGACGCAGGAGCTTCGGACTATATTACAAAACCAATCGACACAGACAAGCTTCTGTCGTTGTTGCGCATCTGGCTCAGTCATAAGCAATGACAGGATCTAGTTACGAGCATGCCGACTCGAATTTCGATTTGCCGATCGTACAATCGATTACCGCAACCTTGCTGGACAAGTCTGGATTTGATTTAAGCGTCTATTCAGACACTTTTATTCGACGGCGTTTGTTCGCGCTAATCAATATGGAAGGATTGGATGGTCTCGATGATTTACACAGGCGAATCTCGACAGATTCCAAGTTGTTGAAACGTTTGCTTCAGTCGCTGCCGATATACACGACCGAGTTGTTTAGAGATCCACCATTTTTCAAAAACTTTCGTCAGGAGGTGGTGCCAATACTGAAGACTTATCCATATTTGCGAATTTGGCACGCAGGGTGTTCAACCGGCGAGGAAGCTTATTCGATGGCGATTCTTCTGAAAGAAGAGGGTCTTTACGACCGAAGCAAAATTTACGCCACTGATTTACACGCGCCGTTGCTCGAAAAGGCCAGGGCAGGAATATATCCAATTCGCTGGCTGCAAGGGAATGCAGACAACTACATCAAAGCTGGTGGTGCGGAAAATTTTTCAATGTATTACACGTTGACTGCCAAACATGTTGTTCTCGATCCATCGTTGAAACGAAACATTGTTTTTGCACAACACAATCTCACAACAGACGGCGTGTTCAACGAATTCAACGTGATTCTGTGTCGCAATGTGCTGATCTATTTCAACTGGACTTTTCAAAGACGTGTGCATTCCTTGCTGCACGAAAGCCTTATATTGCTCGGTCTATTGGGATTAGGCAACAATGAGTCGATACGAGGCAGCGGTATGGAGGTCTGCTACAAGCAAACTGAGTCCAAGGTCAAGCTGTATCAGAAGGTTAATTGAGGGAACTGAAGACCGGCCACTAATTCAAGCAGGGAAGTTCTACGACGATGCAAGTGCCTGTGGCGCGGGACGGCTCGCAGTGAATTTTTCCTGAGTGTGCCTCGATGATTTGTCGGCAGACGTACAAGCCCAATCCTGTCGCTAGTGGGTGTTTTTTGCCACCAGTGGTTTGATAGAAGCGTTGGAAAAGATACGAGTGATCAGTTTCTGAAATTCCTGAGCCGTTGTCGCTCACTTTCACTATGGCGAATCCGTCATCTGACTCGATGTTGATGTCTACGTGACCACCATCTGGTGTGAATTTGATGGAGTTGCCGATCAGGTTCAAGAACACACGCTGCATGGCTGTTGGATCGCCGTTGATTTTAGTCTTGCTGCATTTGAAGTCTGTGTTCAGGTCAAGACCTTTCAATTTTGCCAGGGGCGTCAATTCTTGCACCGAATTATCCAGGACGTCATTTAGATCCAAGACCTCATACTTGAACAACGGTGATGCGACGTCATACCGGTAGATCTCGAGGAGATTCATCAAAAGGTGTAACACGGATTCGTTGCTTCTCTTAAGAAGTTTCGTCATCTCCTGAAGTTTTGGTTCTAGTTCTCCAAATTTCTTTTGCAGGATGAGCTCGTACATACGGTCGCTGCCAAGCAATGGGTTTTTGATGTCGTGCACTAGTGCCGCCATAAATTCGTCTCGTTGTTGCAATAGTCGACCCCGTTCGACCGCATAACGCATTGTGCGCGCAAGCATGCGCCCGTCGAGGTCTCCTTTTAGCAAATAATCCTGTGCTCCTTCTTGCACCGCTTGAACTGCGATATCTTCGTCTTGATTACCAGAGAGCACTATGACTGGTAGTAGTGGTGCGGTTTTCCTTACTCGCCTTAGCGATTCAAGTTCCTCGCTGTCTGGCAGTGAAAGGTCCAGAAGGACTACATCGTAGTCGTTCAACTGTAAAAGCTCTAAACCGCCAGCGAGCGTGCCCGTGTGCTTGATGTCGAATTTACGAGGCGCTTTGATGCGCAGTGCGGCCTCGACTGCGGTGGCGAAACTGGGCGAGTCTTCGATGAGCAGAACCGACAGAGAAGGAGACATTTATAAGAGGATTCCAATTTTGGATGCGATGCCATCATAGAGGGTGTTTGTGCACGCAGCATCCCCCAAAGGTGTGGTTGATGCCGGTACACAGCAGATGAGGTGTCGACTTTTCTACTGCGCGGTTTGCGCTTTTGTTGTTGGTAAAGTCACGGGAATGGCAAACCAAAATGTGGAGCCTTGACCTTGCTCGCTGCAAAACCCTATGGTGCCTTTCATGGCTTGGACAAGTTGCTTACAGATAGACAGACCTAAGCCGGTGCCTCCATAACTTCCATAAATCGTTCGATTGCCCTGTACGAATGGTTTGAAAATGTTTTCGCATTCGGCTGGACTCATACCGATTCCGCTGTCTTTGACTGAAATTTTGAGGACTGGTTGATCTGCCGAATCCTCCAGTGTGGCACAAATTTCGACGGTTCCATTTTTGGTGAATTTGATTGCATTGTGCACGAAATTTAGAATCACTTGCCGAATTTTGACTGCATCTGTTCGCACCATGTCTGGTACCAGCGAATCGATTTTGCAATGTACGCCAACCGAATTTGCTTCGGCAATGCTGATCACTGATTCTGTAATCGAGTCGAGTAATTCTCGTAAATTGAAATCTGACTGAACCAAGGTCACTGAGCCAGATTCTAATTTCGAGAAGTCTAGAATTGATTCGACGAGTTTGAGTAGATTTTTGCTTGAATTAAAGACCGAGGTGCCGAGTTCGTGAAACTCATCGACGTTCTCAGCCATCGGCAACATTTCTGCGGCTGCCACCACTCCGCCTAAAGGTGTACGGACTTCGTGACTGAAATTTGCGATAAATTGCGAACGCACTTTAGCAGCGTTGTCGGCTGCTTCGTACATATTGCGAAGCTCTTTGTTTAACGCCTCGAGTTCTGTCGTACGTTCTCGCACTTTTGTCTCGAGTAATTCTTCAGTCAATTTGCGCTGAGTTACATCTCGCAGGCTAGCTAAACATGCTTTTTGACCGCTCCATTCAATATCTACTACTCGCATTTCTGCGACTATGCGGTTGCCGGCGCTGCTGACGATATCTAATTCTGTTGTTTCGCCAGCGATTAAAGGTATCCCGAAGACGCCGCCCGCGGAAAGCCCTGTCGGTCCGAAAAGATGCTGAGCTGCGGCGTTCCAAAACAACAGGCCACCGTATTCATCGACAACTAAAATACTGTCGGCATTCTTTTCGATGACTTTGCGTAAATCATTCTCTGTACTCTGCAAAGTAGCCCTGAGCTGGTATTTCTCAATCGTATTCAGAATTAGCTGCGTAAGCACGTCTGGCTGTACGGGCACTTTAACGAGGAAATCTGAATTGCCGACATTGTCGTCATCAATGTTGCCGGGCTGCAACATACCTACAATTGAGTGAAATCCATCATGTCCGTCTCCATCAAGGTGTGATGGGAAGCGACTGCTATCGAGGGTATCTCTTTTGGCTAGCACCACATCAAAATCGCGCACCGACATTTTTTTCAAGGCTTGGTTCACGTCCGGTTCGACCACGACTTCCACGCTGCGGTGTGTGCGCTGTTCTAAACTGTGCTGCACTTCGGAAGCGTAGTCGCTGTTTTGATCGATGACTAGAATTGTCAGATTGCTGTTAGTCATGAGGATTCCAATTTCCGCCGGGAATTGCCGTCGTCAAAGATTGTTTCAAGCCGGTTTAATTCTTGCTCTCTAATGTGTGTTGGCGAACCAGATAGAATGCCGGTGACATTGGCGAACGGTTTTCCAATTACCATGCCGTTGTTGTCGATAATGAATTCTCGGATGTTTTTGTCATGTGCTGAACCTCGCATTTTTAGAACGGTCAAGCCACGTTTCATTTCGCCAAACATTTCAACATAACGAAGCAGAATGATTGAGTCTGTGATGGTGCTGATATGAGCCTCAGTTACTGACTGTCCGCCCAGAAGCGATGGTGTCGTCGAAGTGAAGAGGCCGGCTATTTCTCTGCGTTTCAGCGTTTCGGTCAGGCTGAGAACGAATTCTCGGAAGTTTTTGACGACTGAGATTCTTTCTAGGGCTGACAAGCTATCGATTGCTACTCTCGTCGGTTTAAATTCATCGATAGCTTCTTGCATACGTATCAGGTGATCTTCCAGTGCCGCTATTTCGGGATACTGGCAAATGATTTTCAACTTGCCAGCTTTTTCACGCGCGGCAAAATCCATGCCCCAGTTAGAAGCATTGCGGATCAGTTGGTCGCGGCTCTCTTCGAAGCCAAACATAATGCTTCTGCCCTCCTCTGCACCGTCATTAATGAAGTGTGAGGTGGTTAAGGATTTTCCTGTTCCGGTTGCACCGGAGATTAGGATGATCGAATCCTGAAAGAAGCCGCCACCGCACATGGTGTCGAGCGTTTTGATACCAGAACTGATTCGCTTGGTCGATGACTTTTGCGTTAGCTCCATTGAGGAGAGTGGCAGAAGCGCCAGCCCCTCGTTTCCCACAACGGTAAATGGGCACTCACCTTTCTGATGGTTCGTCCCTCTGAATTTTAGAATCTCAATAGTTCGTCGTCGTTTTTCTTCTTCGAGCACGTTGCGCAAAAGGATGACGTTGTCGGCCACGAATTCTTCAACACCGAATCTCGATATTTCGCCGAAATCATGGGTTCGTTCGGCTGTCACAACTGACGTCACACCCATGTCTTTCAATGATTCAGCCAGCGCAAATAGTTCGCGCCAGACGATTGCAGCTGAATCAAATTGTGAGAAAACTGCCCCGATCGAATCCATTGACAAACGAGTTGCGTTAGTTTCTTTGATCGCGTGTTTGATTCTTGCCAGCAAGCCGCCAAAATCGAATTCGCCAGAGACGACTGAGTGCTGGTCTTTCACTGGTGATGCGTCGACAAATGACCAGAGCTTTTTCTGTTCCCAGTCTCTGATATCCCAATTAAAACCAGACATATTTCGGCGCAGGTCTGCTGGTGACTCTTCGAATGTCACGAAAACTCCAGCTTGATTGAACTGAGTAATTCCTTTCGCGATAAATTGAGCAGCGAAAACGGTCTTTGCACTGCCTGCGGTGCCGGCCACCAGGGTGGCGCGACCTTTTGGCAACCCACCGTAGGAGATTTGATCCAGACCCTCGATGCCAGTCTCTAACTTTTCAAAGATTGTTGTCGGTGCTGTCATTGTTATTTCGCTCTTGATTTATCAATATTCAACATTCGCAGAACTTGCTCACGGTCGGCTAAATCACCAATTAATCTTCTGGTCGGGGGAGGTTCGTGCTTAATCAAAGTGGGTGTAGCAAACACCTTATCTAATTCAGCTGCCTTCGGGTCTTCTAGGACATCGATAATGATCAGATGGTAGTTGCTTGGCATAAACTCCTCACAAAAACTCTTGAGATTGTCGATAGCACTGCTCGATCTGGATGATGTACCCATCACGTACAGCTTGAAATAATGTTCGCTCATGTGGACATCACCGGGTGCTGAAGTTTGAGTGACTGGGTCTACTCGTAAATGACACGATGCACTCGTAGAGTGCGTAAGACTGGTTTTCGTTCCTCGACTTTGAAGAAATTTTGAACGTCACCCACTTGTGGTCTGTAGACATTGATACTACTTTAGTAGACCCTGTTAGCACGTACCAGAAAACCGCAGATACATACCTTCAAACCTCGATTAATAGTATTGTTAGAAAAGTGCATTGGAGTTTGAATGTCTGAAGACACAACAGACTTAACAGCCTGCGATCGTGAACCTATTCATTTGAGTGGTGCGATACAGCCGTTTGGCTGTCTGGTCGCCATTAACTTGAGTAGTTGCACTGTCGAGTTTGCTAGCAAAAATGTTTCCGATTTTTTGAAATTAGATGTGAAAAGTGCTCTTTTGGCGCCACAAGACGCCATTGAGGCGGCTCTGGCTGTGAAGCCAATCAGCTACATTAACAGGTTCTCGTCGGGTGACCATCTGATCATCGAACTCCAGGAAGAATCGACGCCGGAGCCTGGTGCCGCGGATCAACTGCTGGAAGAGATTAAGTCGCTCACAGAGTCCAAATCGCTTAATGAACTGCTCGAGACTATGGCGGATGCAATGCAGCGCTTGACAAGGTTCGAGCGTGTGATGATATACAAATTCTCTCCAGATTGGTCGGGCACTGTAATAGCCGAAGCGATCGCTGGGCCTATGCCATCGTTTATGGATTTGCGATTTCCAGCCTCGGACATCCCCATCCAGGCAAGGCGTCTTTATTCAGAAAATCTACTTCGCTATATCCCCGACGTTCACGCCCTTCCTGTGCCGATCGAGCCAGTCTCACTGTCGGCCGCTTTGGATCTATCTCAAAGTGAACTGCGCAGCGTCTCGCCTATTCACCTTGAGTATTTAAGGAACATGGAAGTTGGTGCTTCAATGTCGTTTTCGATTTTGGTTGATCAAAAGCTTTGGGGATTGATTGCTTGTCACCACAGCAAGGAATTGCATGTATCTTCGCTCAAGCGTGAACATGGCAAAATCTTGTCTCAACTTTTCTCACGCCTTCTGACTTTGCACCAACAAAGAGAGAGAGAGAGGCGGCGTGTGGAGGCGAAGAGCACTCAGATTGCTTTGTTTGATTTGCTATCGCGCGCCGATAATTTGGTCGATGCGTTGGTGGCGCATGAGCAATTGATACTGGATTTGACTCACGCGACAGGCGCAATTGTGAAAGTGCAAGGCACTTTTGCGAGATTGGGAGCAGCCCCAACCCTGGCTCAGGCTGGCGATATTGTGGCATCTATTTCTTTTGATGACGCTGGCGTTTTTGCGACTAACAACTTCAACCATCCGGATAAGTCGACAGGAATTTGCGGCGTTGTCGCTGTAAAGCTTTCTTTTAACGAAGATGAGGCTTGGATTTTGTGGGTGCGCCCAGAGGTCATCAGCGAGGTTTCATGGGCGGGTGAACCGGTCAAAGTGAACTCCAAAAATGAATCAGAGATTTTGCATCCGCGCCGTTCGTTCTCGATTTGGAAAGAAACTGTCTCTGGATTGAGTCATGAATGGACTGAGGAAGAATTGTCTGGCGCCGAGGCATTGCAACAATATCTGCAATTAAGGATACAGCGCGATCGGGCTGAGCACGAAAGAAGCAAGGTGACCGCTGCCGTCAAGGATAGCAATCAAAAATTGGTTCAATTTGTTGACACGGTTGCTCATGATTTGCGCTCTCCCTTGCTTGCGGTTGGGAAGCTGGCGGAGTGGATAGAGAAGGATTTAGGTGACTCTATCAGAGGGACGCCGAAAGAAAATCTTGACCTGTTGCAAAAACGTGTTTCGAAAATGAAGGCTCAACTCCACGAGTTGTTGGACTATTCAAAAGCCGGCAATTTTAGAGCCGAACCACGCCAAGTTGATGTAGGTGAACTTGTCACTTCGATAGTGGACGGGCTCAAATCGGCTAGTAAGATTGAATTCCGTATTGATGAGGTTCCTTCTTTCCAAACAGTTAAGGCGCCCCTCGAACATGTATTTTCGAATTTGATTGAAAACGCCGTGAAACACTCAGGTCAAACTGAGGGAGAGATTGAAATTGGTTGTAAAGACGAGGGTCGGTTCTACAACTTTTATGTGGCTGACCACGGTAAGGGCATTCCGGTAGAATATTTGGAAGAGGTATTCCTGCCGCTCCGCAGCCTGAAAGATGCCGATTCAGAAAGCCATGGAATGGGCCTGGCCTTTGTGAAAAGGATTGTGGAACAAGCTGGCGGGAAAGTCAGTCTAACCTCAGCAATAGGTCAAGGGTCGTGTTTCAGTTTTACCTGGAAAAAAGTTTGGGATATGAGTGACGATGACAATCATGAGTGACAAGACCCTGAACATTCTCGTCGTCGATGATGATTCAGTTAGCCGTCAGATGGTGCGCCGGCTGCTGGACTGCACGCCCATGAAGTTTGAGCTTGAAGAGGCTCAGACCGTTAAAGAAGCAGTGCACATTTTAAGTGATAGAAAATTCGACATCGCACTTCTCGATTTTAGATTGCCCGATGGCAATGCGATTTCCGTTTTGAAGACTCTCAGAAAGTATGGGCGTCTGCATACTCCTATAATCGTTTTCACTGCACATGCCGCGCCTGAATCTGCTGATGAAGCGGTTTTAGAAGGTGCTCAAGATTATCTTCCGAAAGAAGAAATCACACCAGACAATCTTGAACGAGCTATTCGTTATTCAATGCAGAGGCACCACCTCACTCATGAACTTCTCTGGAGTCGCGAGCGAGAACGCCGCGAAAAAGAGCTGCGGTTGCTTCAGAGTAGTGTCACTGAATCTGGTGCTGCGCCAAATCCAGTCAAGGATTTGCCCGAGACTTTCGAGCGATTCGTTCGCACCTACGAAAAATTGCTGTTGCAGTCACTCGACGAAGCTGGCTTTCGAACTGCACAGGAAGTGCCAGACTTGGCTCGTAGGCTCGCACACGACCTGGGCGACCTGCACGCCGGTCCGAAAGACGTCATCGATATTCATACTGCCGCAATGAAACGAGTCGGTGAAAAGACATCGACGCAGCGAGAGCAAGCGATAGCAGAAGAAGCTCGAATTCTGTTGGTGCAGTTGATGGGTTTTCTGGTTTTGCATTATCGCAAGTCACAAATTGATCGCCCACGCATGCAAAAGCCGTCCATGGACGCTTGAGTCGCCCGCAGTTTTTGAGAATTGATTAAACGCTTCCGGTTTATAAGTTGAAAAGCCTTTCAAGCATGTAAGCTATGGCAAATTCTTCTGATATTTACCGGCTACATTTGGCTGCGACAATTTGGCTTGGCACTCCATCACGAGGGCACTTTCATGCAAACTCAAATGCTTCAGTCTTTTCCGAACCGTCAGTGGTTTTATGTCAAACGCCCAGTTGGGCGAGTGACAGGAGAGCATTTTGACCTGCGTGAGACTGAACTTTCGGGTGCGCTTGCAGCCAACGAAGTCGTGGTTAAAGCTCGCTATATCAGTGTCGACCCGTACATGCGAATCCAACAACACGAGCGTAATACCTACGATGTTCCGCACCCGCTTGGTATTGTGCAAAGAGCAGGAACTGTTGGTCAGATTGTCGCCACCAACAGCGATAAGTTCAAAGATGGTGATTGGGTTTTAGGCTACAACGGATGGCAAATGTTCGCGAAATGCCACGCCAGTGAAGTTCAAAAGCTCGATTCTGACGCGGCTCCAGTCAGCACTGCGCTGGGAGTGCTCGGTATGCCCGGGAGAACTGCATGGTTTGGCTTGATGGAAGCCGGACGACCTCGTCCAGGTGAAACAGTAGTTGTTTCAGGAGCAGCCGGTGCCGTCGGTTCGCTTGTGGCGCAATTTGCAAAGCGCGCTGGATGCAGAGTGTTTGGTATCGCTGGTGGAGCGGCCAAATGCGATTTCTTGGTGGATAAGTTGCACCTCGACGGTGCTCTCGATTACAAGAAATATCAAAGCAGAGAAGCGCTCTCCGCTGAAATCGTCAGGCTGACGAATGGTGTCGATATCTATTTCGATAATGTTGGAGGAATGATCACCGACGCGGTCATTCCAAACATAAAGCTCCGTGCTCGTGTTATTATTTGTGGTGCCATCAGTCAATATGATGGTGGTTTAGATGAGCCAGATTTGGGGCCACGGTTTTTGCAACATTTACTTTTCCAACGCGCAACAATTCAAGGAATTCTGGCACGAGATTATACGCAAAGAATGGATGAAATGACCAAAATCGTTGCGCCATGGGTGCGTAACAAAGAAATTGTTTTCGAAGAAACTATAGTGGATGGATTTGAAAAACTTCCTGAGTGCCTCAACAGTTTGTTCGAAGGTAAAAATCTCGGAAAACTATTGGTTCGCGTTTGAACAAGGTTCTATTTTAAGTAGATCCTGGCAAATTTCATCCACACATCACTTACTTTCTTCAGCAGCTGTTGTTCCTGATTCCACTGTGGCGCCGTTTTTTACGAGGCTAACCATCTCCACCGCCGAGCGAATGTGCAAATCGCGTTGAGGAAATGGAACTTCGATTCCGTGAGCTTTGAATTCTTTGAAAATTGCGAAATTGAGATCGCTCTGCAATACAGAAGGTGCCGATACGAATGTTCTGGTAAAAACGCGCAGAACGAAATTAAGAGAACTCTCTCCAAAATTTTGAAAGACAACGCTAGGTGCAGGGTCTGCCAAAACTCCTTCATTTTCGGAGGCGACTTTCATCAAAATTGTTCTTACTTCTTCAGGGTCTGAGTTGTAACCAACCCCGATCGGTAGGGAAACACGCACGTCGCGGCTGGAGTGGCTCCAGTTGATTACATTCCCGCTAATGAATTGAGAGTTTGGAACAATAATCTCGATGTTGTCGTTAGTGCAAATAGTGGTAGCGCGCAAAGCGATTTTAGTAACATCGCCTGTGATACCAGCTACTTCGATGCGATCTCCGACTTTGATTGGACTTTCAACTAATACAATTAGCCCGCTAACAAGATTTTGGGTGATATTTTGCAGACCGAAGCTGAGTCCTAATCCCAATGCACCTGCGAGCACTGTTATTGCGCTCAGGTCTATTCCAGCGCTTTGCAGAATGATGACGAATCCAATCGACACGACGATGTATTTTGCGATTACCGAGATAGCGTGACCTGCACCAAATTCAACACCAGGTCTTGCTAGCAAGCGTGTGACACACCAGTTCTGCAGACGGTTTGTACCAATTACTAGAAGGCTCCATAACGAGCCCACGTAAATGAGCGTCCACAAAGTTATTTGTGTTTTGCCTAAATGAATGAAGGGGCTGTTGAGCAGAGTATTGAAGTAGCCGAATATTTGCTCTGCCGTGATATTTACGTCCGAGCGATCGATAATCCAGATGGCGCCAGCAAACCACAGGGATGCGCGTGCCAGCAGGATCATGCGCCTCTTAAACGCTTCTCCGAATGGATCGAAGATTGTGAATTTGCCCAACATCTTCTCGATGAATTTGGTGGCATACCACAAAATCGTGAAACTGAAAGTGAGGACGAGCGCAGTCCAGACAGATAAGTGCGATTTGCCGAACGTAAAAAGTTCGCGCGAAAGAATGATTCGCAACTGTTCTAGCGTTTGGTTGTTCGGCTCCAACTTGACCCCTGCAGAAAAAAATCGGACCAGACAGCGCTCTCGATTCCTTGCTGGTCGGTTCGATATTATCCCACATTGCCACAGGTGCCCAAAATTGAGGGTTTGAGGGCTATGGGCGACTGATGATTTTTCCGTTTACAGAAGCACGTCGAAGGACGCTCTTAAGGTACATGGTGTTGGTTTCCCAGGGTTTTGGTGCGCGCCCTGCGATTGCGATAAGGCGCTGGCGAGCTAATATCGCGTAACCATCGTCTTTGTAGAGATTGCCAAGGACGCTGATGCCGTGAAAGCCTAGCCCCTTCTCTTCGCCGACCTCGCTTCGAAAGACGATCAGCCATTCTGAAATGCAATCTCGCATCAGCTCAGGGTCGGCGTTTTTGAGGAGCTGGATTTTTTGGTCCAGCGCCTCTGCATACGACTTATGGGCTTCGATGTTGTCAGGGTCGCGTCTAAGAGCCTTGCGGCTGCTGGTAATGGCTTGCTCCACTTGCCCGTTGAGCAAGCTGTAGTCTGACGACATGCCAAAGTGATTGGCGACTGTGACGTCATCATCAACAAGTGTATCGATGGATTTCTTTGCCACGATCGGTGCTGCCTTCGCTGCGACCGCTGGAGAACTCTCTTTCCCTGTGCATCGAGGGGGGATGCTCAGGACGCACACTAGCAGGAGCGCTGTCTTGGCTATGTCTTTTACTGTCGACATTTTCGGATGCATGTGTTGACCGTTTTGGGGACGCCGATTGCCATTCATTCACTCAATTTCGTGTTAAGGGCGCATTTGAAACTGTAAGCGTAGCTTAACGAGCTTTGGAGTGCGATTCGAATCTATCAAAAGTTTCTTTCAGATCCCCACACTTCGGCCACAAATTCCCTACATAATTCAAAACATAAGAGTCGCTTGCCCAATCAATTCTTATCCAAGCCAGCCAGGAGCAGTGTTTACTGCTCCTGTTCTGCATCTTAGCAGCGCTGTTCGGGACGCGGCTAAAGGGAGAGCCGCTGCGGACCGCCAGCGTCCACCGTTTAATCTTGCCACCCACATTTTGGCCACAACTTTCCTAGAGAATCTAAAACATACGAGTCTCTTGCCCAGACCCATCAAACAGAAGCCCAGCTCATCAAGCGTGGGCTTTCTGGAAACAGAAGTCCAGCTCACCAAGCCTGGGCTTTCTAGAAACTTGCATGCGATGTTCACAAAGGATTGGCGTCGATAATTCCGTCTCGTATAGCTGTGATCAGCGATTTATGGTCGGATAGATTCTGGTCAAAATAGCTTCTGGCAAATTGTCCAATAGCTTTTGGAAATTTTTTCCCCTTGCCGATGTATCCAGCAATGATCGCTGCGTCGCCTGAGCGAGAATGTGCTAGAGCAAGAGCCCATCCGCAATTACGCGCGTAGTTCAACATATTTGCCGGCGTAAATATCTCAACCATTGGTCTGATTTTTACGTCTCTCAATTGACGCACATAGTAGTGTTTGTTTTTCTCACCGACGTAGTGCCCGAGAAAAACGTCGCTCGAAGATTGCATGATGCGCTGCCCTATCACTACTCGCGCTCCGTTGGTTTGCGTCGTTCGGAAACTTGAATAAGGTTCCAGTACAGATTGCCGAGCTTCCTTAACTTGCAGAAAGAGCGGATCGTTTTCGGCATTGAAGAACAACGCGATGGCGCAGACCGTACCAACGCTACCGACTCCAACTACTTTTCTGGCACTGTCGGCAAATTCATACCGGTCGAACAGCACCTTCACGTTGACTGGAAGCGACTGTCGGTAAAGGTCAATGGTCTTCCGAACTTTAGCGATGTGCTCTGGAGAATCGGCATCTTTTTCATGATAGATAAGTGGCGGTTGATCTTTGATTCTTGGTTTACCACCAGTCAGTTCGCCAAGTTTTATAAATTCAGCATAATGGTCTCGGTCCATCGCTGCCGCGAGGACCTTGAGGCGACGCTTTTTCAATTTCGCGTCGTCTGTCAGTTCAATCAAATTTTTATAGTCGAGATATGCGTACCACGCCTGCAGTGCAGGAAGTGCCGCTAGTTCATACAACTTGTCTCTGTAGCATTCGACCATTCGCGCAGCTGCTGCGACGCCATCAGAAAGATCGTGCTCATTGTGGTGGGATGCGATAACAAAACTCGCTGCCAGTCTTTTAACATCCCACTCCCATGGTGCCGGGTATGTTTCGTCGAAATCGTTGACATCGAAAACGATATTTCTTTCAGGCGTGGCGAAGGCACCAAAATTTAAGAGATGGCAATCTCCGCATGCTTGCACCGCGTAATCAGTTGAAGGAGTGGATGCCAAATCATCTGCCATAAGCATGGCAGAACCGCGGAAGAAGGCAAACGGAGTCGACAACATGCGACCATATCTGACTGGTAGTAGGCTCTCCACGCGCCCTTTGTTTGACTGTATGAGCACATCGATAGGGTTGTCGCGACCGTGTCTATCGACTGTGTATTCGGCATGAGATTCACGCGCACACAGTTCACGCAGTGCGCGACCAGCCTGGTATCTATCTTCTGTAGTGCGCAGATGCGGCGGTTTGTTGAGATAGGCAGCTTCTACAGGGGTGCCTCGAAATGGTGCGTGTTTCGAATTATGCTCGATCACTTTTTGCTCAGCGACTTTTTCCTCAGACACTGTTGTATCTACTGGCGTTTTGGTTGATTTAGGCATTGATCTTCCTCGAAACGATGCGGCGTTAATGGTGTAGCGCTAGATAGCCGAGAGCGCATGTGATTCCGACTGCAGCAACGGCAGCTCCGATCATGGCAAATTTCTTCTTCTGCTTTGCCGCAAGAATGGCGGCGATTTGCATTTTTTCTCGTCTGGGAAAAACCTGCAATCTTTCTAGCAGCTGCTCTACAGTGTCGAAGCGTACTCTGGGATCTTTTTCCAAACATCTCTCGATTACTTCTTCGAGATCTTTGGGCCTTTCGGCAACAAAGTTGACATTGCAAATTCTCGCAGGTAGTTTCAGCGCATGAGAATTTTTGATATCGCGGGCAGTGCCATCCTGAAATGGCGGTTTACCCGCAAGCAGTGCGTAGCCGACACATCCGATCGAATACACTTCAGACCTTTCATCGTACTCCATATTGCGAGCTTCTTCAGCCGACATATACAAAGCATCTGAAGGTTCGGTCAATTCTTCTAGAGCTTTGATTTTCGGTAAGGTGAAATCTGTAAGAGAGATAGATGGATCGGCATTCATGTCATCAAGAAAAATGACATTGCCCGGTCTGATATTCATATGCATCAAGCTTTCTTTCTTCGCGTATATGAGCGCCTCGCAGATGCTAATCAAAATCATGACAGCCACATCGTGACTTGGTATGCCATGAATTGCCAGATATTGTTCTACGCTGAAGCCGTCTTTATATTCGCTCACCAGATATGGTGTCTTCAACTCATATATGAACGCCTCTAACAGTCGAGCGATATTGTTGTGACTCAACTTCTTGTTTTTCTTCGCTTCTTGCTCGAATGTTGCAAATGCAGATTGAGCAATCTTCTTAAACGATTTGACTGCCACTTTGTTTCCCGATTGCTTATCTCTGGCGAGAATGACATCGGCTTTCGGACCAAGCCCCAAGACGCCAATCGGAATGTATCGTTCGAGCGGGAAAGTTTCAGGAGGGATGCCTATTGAAGCTAAATCGAGTTCTACTGGTTCCGGCTTGTTGCGGTCGCGCTGGAAATTTGGAATGTTTTTTGGATCTGGATTCTCGCAACTGCAAACAAATATGCCATCTACTTTTCGCGGTGCATTCGCCATAACTCTTTTCTTGCAGTTTGCGCACTCGCTGATGACAAACTGATTGTTAGGTGCATAGGTGCGGTTGCATTTGCAGAAGGACACCCACTGGGTCGTCGGCTGCGAGCCGACCTCCGGCAGGGGACGTAGGCATGTTTGACAATTTGGCGAAGGAGCTTCTTTTTCCATAATCACTTGATTTTTGTGACTATTATACAAGTGCCAAGCGTGTCTGTTAACCCAACGCTTGATGAGCGCAAAATCGATAGAGAATACTCTTTTTCGGACTCTTTTCGTCTATGAGAACGGTGACTTGCTGTCCCTTTAACTCCTCTGCCTCATAGACATCCATACTCTTGATCGTCATCTTTCCATTGAATTTTGCGGTGATCTTTTTGCCTGTCTTTTTGTCCACGGTTTTAGCTTCGTACTTATACAAAATTTGGTAGTTTTTGCTGGTTCGCCCTTGCATTGACCGAATTTCTTCCACAGTTGCAAGGGTTGGAATGCCATATTTAGCCAGGTGCTTGGAGCGCAATGGTTGGTCTAAAACTGCAAAAACGATTCCAAACATTGCGCCGCACCAGATCAAGCACCAGACCGTCAGGAAAGCCAGGATCGGTAACATGGAGGTTGGATCTTTTTCCAATCGCGGAGCGTACCAGGGAAACCATCGTGCCGTGTAGATCGTTATGGTGTCGCCATCTTTCAATGACTCAAAGCGACTCTTGTCGACTTTAGCGTGCGCTTTTGTCACCTTGTTGTCGACGCTGAATTCATAAGCGATGGTGTACGTATCTTTGTTTTTGTAGCGACCTTGATGGAGGTTCGTGATTTTGGCCGCAAAGGGCTCAGCGGCGAAAGCATTCGCCATTATTCCTAGCCATGCCAGAGGCGCGATAACTGCTACCCAAACGTGAGGGAGCAGAAGAATTAACCAGGGTGCAATGTCTCCCCACTTGCCATTGCGGTTGACGATGCGGCGAGGCGCTTTCTTCAAAAGCTCTTTTTCAATAACGGCGGGGGTGTTGTCCATGTCTATCGGTGATTCAATTTCTCCAGGCGCAATTTCGATAACACTAGCTTGCCCACAGAGCCTGAATTGCAATCCTATGGCGGCTATGTGTCGTTGCCAAGGTTGCCGGTCGCTCTGTATAATGGCGCTTTGAGACTTAAATCGGTAGCGGTCTGAAACAATGCGCTTTCATACAGTAGCCTTTATCGCCTTCGTCGCCATTTTAGGCTGCTCGTCGCCTGTCTTTTCCTTCGACAAAGCGCTGATTGGATCGTGGCAGGGAAGTGCTAAAAACTCTGATATTCGTTGGGACATAAGATTCGGCGGCGCATTCACGTGGACCAGGCAAGGACCGCAAGGCTCTGTCAGTGCTACTGGTGTGATGACAGCCAGCGACGGACAGTGGATGAAGTCATTTGCAAAAGAAGGCTCTGATAGCGGTTCCTACACACTCAATGGTCCGGACAGTTTTGTCACGGTAAGTGGTAAAAACGGGCGCACCGTCTGGACACGCTTACGATCCGAGGCAAGCTCCTCACTGAGTTCCGCGACGAGTTTCGCCTCCAGTTCTTATGCATCGCCAGCGGTACCAATGTGTGAGCCGTCATCAAATTCAAATCAAAATTCCGGCGCACCTGGCAGTGAGGAAGCGAAAAAAGGAAACAAGCATGGTCCTTCGAAATTGAAGCAGTTCTTCAAAAACGTTGCTCCAATGGTAGGAGCAGCTGCGGATATCGCGGCGGGAACAGACTCTTCGAATTATGGACCTTCTTATTACCCACAATCAAATAGTGGTGGCGGTGGTCAGAACGACTTCGGTTTAGGTCGCTTAGCCGGGCTCGCTGGTGCAGCCGGTGGTGGCGGCGACGTACATTCCATGCTGATCAACAATTTCCCGCTACCACCAGGTGCAGATGAAGCCGAGCGATTTGGTTTGCCCGGCCTTGGCAGACTGGCCGGTGGTGGCATGCGTAAACGTGAATTCCGTTCTGTCTTTTAGGTGGGTTGTGCCTTCCATGCCTAAATCAGACTTGCTTAAAATTATGGTGTCACTTGTGATACCACAGCTGATCGCGGTGCCTGTTTGTGCACAATCTGCGCGATTGGTTGGTGAAGTGCAACAAGCTCGTATGAGCGAAGCTAGTGGCAACTATCTCAGCGCTGGAGAATCCTATTACGGAATTTTGCAGAACGACTGCATCGAGAGAAATGACCCTACTGCTACTCGTGGTTTCCAGGCTGCGCTTGGACGGCGAGCCGTAGCATGTCTGACGATAGCGGCGCGAAAAGATATGCAACGCGAAGATCCAGGCGGAGGATGGGAACACTCCGAGGCGCTCAACATGTTGATGACTTGTTGGGGTGTCATGTCAAAACTAGAACCTAACAATCCTGTCTGGGAATATTTGAGTGCGACTCGGGCATGCTCTGAAGGTCGCTATGTTGAAGCGCGTCGAAGCTTACAACAGGCTCTTCGCACTACCGGTGGACAACCCTCTGTGCGCCAGAAAGCGAAAGCACTGCTAAGCCATATCAATCGATACGCAGACAACGACCAGGCCAGAATGGTGGCCGAAGATCGAGCTGCACTTCAATATTTGTTGTCAGGACAAATGTCTAGAGATTTTCCATCGGTCACTTCCTCATCCTCGTCGTCATCGCCGTCTGGTGGATATCAACCAGAAGGTATTTCTGATTCTGAAAGACGCGCTCGCGATGCCGAAGCTGCTGGTGACAGCGGCGCTGCCAGCCGTTTTCGCAGTGGTGGCACGACAATTCAGGATAGCTCTCGCTACTGGTAGTCGCGCCAAATGATATTGATACCGAATTTCTGCAGAAAAAATTACAGCGACACTGTTGAGGTGGTATGGGGAAGTTAGCCGATGAAGCGACAAGTGCTATCGAATCCGATAGAAGTGCCAGCGTTTACTTTGTTCAACGCGATGATTCCTTCCTTAAGTCTCGACCTACCGCGTAAGACTAACCGCCCCAATCGATTTCTCGACTGGAGCGGTTAGCTCATCTCTCCTTAAACTCTTAGTCTTTCAATTTCAATCGTCCAGCCATGCCGTGTCCGTGGTCGAAGACAACTGCTTCGGTGACGCCTGCAGGACTCTGAGTGACCCATTCCTTGCCGACTTTGATTGTGACCGTTCCATCTTCATTTATTTCGGCAACCTTCTTGTTGTTGGCATCAAGGATGGCGCCATCTTTGTCTTTGTGGAAGCCCTTTGGCAGTGGTTCTTTGATAGTTGCTTCAGGGTCCATTACAACATCGGTGTTGTGATCTGTGTGCTTAGTGCGACCGGTGACTGTTACTTCGATACCGCTTGGGTATTTAACTGTCGATTTTTCTTCCGACCATCCGTCGGCTTCTTTCACGTTTGTGTGCTTGACGTTCTTTGGATCGAGACCTGCTTGCTTCAATTCTCTGTCGCTGGTCAACTCACCACCAGTTTCGTATTTGCTGCTCAACTTGATGGCGTGCGATGTGCTGTCTGCCTTCATCATTGTGGCGCCGCTATCGAACAATTCGAGCTGTGGGAATCCGTTGTTAGTAATTGTTGC
>JAFEAT010000003.1:431887-550225 GCA_018266255.1 Cyanobacteria bacterium SZAS-4
GATTCACGTGATTCCGAACGTTCAGCTTTGTTATCGATTTCGTGTGCAGCCATTTTTGTGCTCCTTAAGCCTTATCGGCTCGGTCATATTCGCCTTCCATGCACAAGAATCTACTGCTGTTTTGTATCAAAGCTGTTTATGCCAAAAATCTCCGTCAAAAACACTGTTTTTAGCTTTGCAAAGCCCCAGGTATTCACCGATACAGGAAATAGCCCCGGCGCCCCTGGGGTGAGCCGAGATTTTGACCGTCCTGTTATTCAGTTCATATTACGGATTTACTCTCGGTACCAGGATTTCCCATCTGAGATGAACCTATCGACCTTGCCTGGTTTGTTGTTCACGATTAGCACGCCTAGTTGTTCGCCGCCGATTAGCGACTCGCCGACGACCGTTTGATATGTGATCGTGACGTCTTTTCCTGCGTTGCAAACCACGATTTCTTCTCCGGCAGCGTTTGCTGCTGATGTGAGAGTGCAGACAGCGGAATGATTTACAAAGTATGCGCTGCGCGATACTGCCGCGAAGTCACTTATTTGGTTTGACGGAATCATTTTTTGCGCCGATATCGCGCTGCCATCAATTTCGATTTGCGACTTCTTCATGTTGCTCATGAACATTCCGTGGTGTCCGCCAGACACACGAATTCCGCCCACGCCGTAGATAGGATACGCCTCTCCTGCTTCTCCGATAATCAAGGCACCATTTTGATCTTCGGGCGCCTCTGCTGCATGCTTCGCGAAGGCGCCGAGAGCAACTCCTCCTACAATCAATAGCGATAGCAGCATGTGCACTGGTGTCACTTTCATGTTTTTCTCCCCTGGTCCATAAATAACGGCGCAATCTGGATTATTAGGCACGCTTCTGTGGAGCCACCTCCGTGCGTGCCACCATCATGCTATCCGAACCCCTGCGCTGATTAGGAATTAAAGAAGTAGGTCTGCTTATTATGCGGACCTCCTTGATTACTAGGGTGCCTTGGAAAAGGTCAGCAGGAAAACACAAATAAAGCTGCCAAGACGGAAAAGAGCGACCAAAATTCGACCAAACTGACATCAAGGTCAGTCTCTTCGGCTATATTGTGAGTCTTCCTTTCTAGCTGGGGTCCAAATGGGTTCGAACTTCGTCTACCTCGTGGCCGCAATTGCTGCCCTTTCTGGTTTGTTATTCGGGTACGACACCGGAGTAATTTCTGGTGCTTTGCCATTTATCAAAACACAATTCACACTCTCTCCCGAAGGCGAAGGAATGGTGGTTAGTGGTGTCTTATTCGGTGCCACATTTAGTTCGATGATCAGCGGCAGTCTAACAGACAAGTTCGGGCGAAAAAAGGTTCTGTTGACCACAGCACTTCTGTTTGCTGCTGGTTCTGTGCTCGCTGCCTATGCACCGTCCGTAGATCTGCTCGTAGCTGGGCGTGTAATTCTTGGGCTTGCAATCGGTGTGGCGAGTTTCGCTGCTCCTCTGTACATCGCTGAAATGGCACCGCCAAAGGTGCGCGGTACGTTGGTTGCAATGAACCAATTGGCGATCGTGACTGGCATATTACTTTCTTACGTCATCGACTACTATTTTTCGGCAAGTGGAGACTGGCATTCCATGATTCTTCTTGGAACTGTGCCGGCAGTTTTACTAGCGATTGGCATGCTCACCTTGCCAGAAAGTCCTCGGTGGCTCGTTGTCAATGAACAGGAAGATAAGGCTGGTGCTGTGCTGAAAAAAGTTCGAGGCACAGATGAGGTGCAAGAAGAATTCGCCGAAATTCGAACGTCACTGGCCGAAGAGAAAGGTGATTGGCGAGAATTTTTTGCTCCCCACTTGCGCTCGGCGTTGATTATTGGGGTTGGATTGGGGATGTTCCAGCAGTTCACGGGCATCAACACTGTCATTTATTACGCACCGAAGATCTATAAAGCCGCTGGATTGACTTCGGACTCTGTAGGCATTATGGCGACAGCAGGCGTTGGACTCGTTAATTTGATTATGACTATCGTCAGTTTGGTGCTGATCGATCGAATCGGTAGACGACCTTTGTTGATCATTGGAAATCTTGGCATGTTGCTTAGTCTCGGCGCTCTGTCGTTGACGTTCCTCTTCAATGCGTCCGCAGATGTACTAAAATTCGTCGGCATCGGCAGTACATTTGTCTATGTGGCATTCTTTGCGATCAGCCTTGGACCAGTGTTTTGGGTAATGATTAGTGAAATTTATCCGCTTCGTATTCGCGGGTTCGCGATGGCGATGGCAACAGCCTTGAGTTGGCTAAGCAATATGATTGTCAGCTACACATTTCCTGTTGTTCTCGACAAATTCGGAATTGGCGCTACGTTTGGTGGCTATGCCCTAATCACTGTGGCCTCACTTATTTTCTGCATGAAGCTCGTGCCTGAAACGAAAGGTTTGTCGCTTGAATCGATCGAAAAACAGGAACGAAAAGGCGCTTTTCACACCTGAGCTAAAATCAATGTAGGCACTATCAGCATCACGGTAGAGGTGTGCCCTCGGATACGGATAGAATCTGCGATTGCCAATTGTACTTGCGGCTGGGAGTAACAACTTGTTAGTGCTTCCACAAAGCTAAGCCTGCTAAAACTAAAGTTACTAAAAGGGCAATAACCATTGCCATCATTTTGTTTGGCTTACGTGATTCGACTGATTTTGTCCGGCTGATTTTTGACATTCCAACCGATGATCTTAAATCCAGAGCGTCATCACTTTTCGCAAGGGCTTCTTGCAATTCATTAGCGAACTCTTTCATCGATTGCTGGCGAGCAGCAGGATCTTTTGCAAGCGCCTTGAAAACAACGGACTCTATCAGCTCGGGAATATGGAGGTCCGGTCGTTTTGCTTTGAATGACATTGGGTCTTTCTGTATCTGCCACTCGATGGTTTCGTGAGCTGTTTTCCCTATGTGCGGAACTTTGCCGGTAAGGGTTTCATACATTACGATACCAAGCGAATAAACATCTGAGCGTCCGTCGAGCGGACGCCCCAGGCACTGTTCTGGACTCATGTAAAGCGGGCTACCTAACACCTCTCCTTTCTGTTCGATTCCGCTGTCGTGCTCGTCGTCATTGTGCAACAACTTTGCGATACCGAAATCAACTAGTTTTACATAATCTTGTTCGCCCGCGAACTGAGTAAGCATGATGTTTCCAGGTTTGAGATCGCGATGAATGACACCACTCTGATGTGCGTGCTCCAAAGCATCGCAGACTTGAGTGATGACGTTGACGGTTCGAGCGATAGCAAGCTGTCTTTTGTCGCGCACTACTTGCGCCAGTGATTTGCCGTCGATGATTTCCATGACCATAAAAAGATAACCATCGGTTGTCGATCCATAATCGTGCAATGCGACGATGTGTGGATGTGACAATCGACTTGTAGCCAGTGCTTCATGTTTAAATCTTCTGACTGCGAGTTCGTCTTCGAGAAATTGCGGGCGCAATATTTTGACCGCTACACCTTGCTTTGTTTTGTCTTCCCACGCTTTGTATACAACTCCCATGCCGCCTTCGCCGATCACATTTTCAACGAGAAAACGCTCTGAAATTGTTCGACCGATAAATGCGTCTCTATTTGTTTCGCCACAATTTGGACAAACGCTGAGATTGGCGAAATAATTTCGCTTGCAACCGGTGCAGGTTTTTCGGGCAGCCGTCAGGGATTTATCTTCAGGCATGTCTGTTCCAATTTACGATGAGTCACCGTCGCATCTGCCAGTTAAATACTAGTCTAACATTGCCCTGGTCATGGCAAGGCTTGGTCCGCAATCTGCGGGTATAGTGGATTAGTGAAGAAGTCTCGAAACTTGTTGTTGATAAGTCTCTTGGTCGCGTTTTTGCTCGCGTCAATCGCCCTTTCTTCTTGCGCCCCCTCGCACAACTCCGTGCCAGCACCAGAGTCATCGACTATTCAAACAGGGCAGTCTACAACTCATGCTACAGGGGGGCTTGAAGACCATTTTAAAAGTGAAAATGGACTGCTTGAAGATGCTTTTACCGGAACAATGAAACCGGTAGATGAAGATGACTCAAACTTGAAAGTAGGAGAGGTGCCACTGTCCAAATTTCATTCAGCGGCAGCAAAAGAATTTGAATTGGGAAACCGCTTGGCTGAGGGAAAGAACTGGGGCGAGGCGCATTCTCACTATATAAAGTGCATGAACGAGATGCATAAGGATCAGCAAACTCGTGTAGTAATACTTGACGAAAACTGGTTTTCAGTTTGCTACGGAGTGATATCAGTGTGTCTAGCTGAACAGAATCAATTGGCAGCGGCAGTCAGTCACCTGGACGAAGCGATTCGATTAGATCGAGGCATCAAGGAAAATTACATCTTGCGAGGCAATTTATATCGGCGCCTTCATAAGAGTCAAGAGGCTGAAGCAGACTATAAAATCGCATCCAGCAAATCTGTGTTGCAGTGTTATCCGGCTTGGGCGCATAAGTCATCATGGTGCCATTTTCCGGCGTCGGCTGCGGCGACTAAGTAGTGCAGTCTCAAACGCCTCTATTTTTCGAGATTGTTGATGGTATAAGCCATTTCCCATTGCTCGCGATCGATCTCGGACGGTGATGTGTGCAGCGTATAAAACTCAGTCAGTTTGTCGGTTCTCGGCACCAGAACCGACAGTCCGGCCATGGTCACTGGAGGTTTTGTTTGCGGCAACTCATAAGAAAAGTGACACGCGAGTGCGTTTGGATAATATTTGTTCCACGGTTCAATCGCGATCACGGCGAGATTTTGGTAACGACCGCTATTCGCTGCCGCAACGAACAAGCGCTTCAGTAATTCTTTCGTGCCTTGAGCCGCGGAATCGACGGTACCAATCTGAAGGATCGAAGTGCCGCCAGTGGCAGCTTTACGTGTGAAGGTTGTAGTAGTTTCCTCCTGTGCTGTGTTGGGATTGTTCTGTTGTTGCCATGTCGTTGGAATGGTTACTTTGTGTGTTAGCGGCGCCAGAGAAAAATTGTTGAATTTCAGATTTGTTTGAGTGACTGCAATAGGAATTAAAATGATCTCGGCTACAGCGATAAGAGTTAGAAGTGTGCGCGGTGTGAGAATTACAGCTTTAGTTTGTTTCTTATCTTGCTGTTGTTGCGCAAACGCATCGTCTGGTGTAACGCGCCTCAGCGCCACACCGACAAGTGCTACGAATACCCCGCATAAGATTGCTATGAGCGTGTAAAACGAACCGGCAGCGCGACAGTAAATCTCGGTCTGTGCGAATGACCAGGAAATTAAAAAGTGCGCCGCGACTGCTAATGGCGTGCAGAGCAAAAATATTTTTATGCTGTTATCTTTGCTGTATAGCTGCGAGATTCCAAAGATCAACGCTGGTACCCAGTAAGCCACGTAAGATTGAATCAGATTGCAATTAAATAGAAGTGACTGATGGCAAGGAGCTAAAAATGCACGCGCCTCCGCCGGTAGTGGCAACTCTACGAAAGTGTTTGAGAACGATACAATGCCGCTTGCAAAAGCCACTAGAACAAACAGCATCGTTTTCGAACTGTTTTCTGTGTCGCTGATTTTCTTTCTTGAAAGCAGATACACTATCGTCAGCAGTCCGACATAGATAACAGCTCGCACGAAGAACCAGATCGGTGGAATTGCGAGATCTATATCTATCGTTCCAGCCGTTCTCAACGATTCAGTTTGTAGATTGACTATTTGAGCGAGTGCAGAAGTTGACCAACCAGCTCCGGCAAATTTTTCCAGTACGTTAAAGATGAACGACGCGACTGCACCCAGGCAAAACAACCCGAGCGTTGTTGAGATTTTGACCGGTAGTTTGCCAAGTCTGTTCGTTGCCCAGACCAGAAAGTAGTAAGGCAAACCGACGTCGATCACCCCGTGAAACATGGTCAAGAAAAGCTCGTTCATCAACTTGAAGTCTTTACAAGCCGAACGCGCATGAATATCTAAAATGGCGAAAGTCGCAATGCCACCGTATACAGCCAGGCGTCCAGCCGACGGCCAGGCTGGTGATGATTTGCTACTGAGATCCCATCCTACCGTGTGAATCAACCAGAGCAGCCCAACTGCGAAGAGGAAGAGCACTACAACTGAATGTGTGGGAGTTCGTGCGAAAGACGAAAGTTGAAAAACATATTCCCAAATCAAAAGAAAAGCGAAGGTGTTGAGAAACAGCAGCCGTATGAGAGCTTCGTTGGTAAGACGTTTTTGAATCGAGAGAACGACCACGAGTATCAAATCAAACAAAAGAACAGTTGTGAACCAATGCACCGTCAAGGTGTTGAGAGGGCTTGACCAGATGTATGGTTTTGATGCCGAATAAATTGCATAGAAGAAAGGCAGCACAGTTGAAGAAAACTGATTCGTCGACAATGAAAGGGCAAAGCAAATTTTTTCGCTAAAGGCCGTAATCAAGCTGATTGCCAGGGTCGTAATCAAAAGTGGCTTGAAGACTTGTTGGGGTAATACATCCGCAATTGCAGAAGCGATTGTTTTACTGCTCTTATTGATCTTGTGGAGAATGCCCACTCCCATGAAGTACCAGAGCGGCCAAAAGTAATTGTTTGTCAGGGCAAGTGATGAAATCAACTCGCTTCCCGATTGTGCCAGGCTTCCTCGCATCAATCCGGCGAACAGAAATATCATCAGAACGATCGTGACGCTCCAGGCGTTCAACGCCATGCCTGAGTTTTGTGGTGCCTCTTCTATTTTTTCGTTGGCGGGTTGATCGCTGTAGGGCACGGCCGGCAATTTGAACCGTCGAGCAGAAACAAAGCAGGCAAGCCCTAAAATCGCTCCAAGCAAAGCACCACCGCCGATACTAATGACGGGCCCGGGCAGGTTTATTCGTGTCCCCAAAAATGGTCTGATTGGCGTCAGAATGATAAGTGGAATTCCCGCTGCGATACCGCAAACCAGTGCGTTGATCATGCCTAAGACAGTGCTGCCTCTGCTGTCGGCATCTCTCAGTCGATGTTCACAATAGATGAGAGATATCAAAATCGAAAGTGGTGCCAAGGCATTGAAATAACTTCTCGGCAGCAAAACCACGCACGTAATCAGGAAATATGATGCACTACTCGCCGCTACCATAAAGGCAACACGATTCGACCTGGCAGCCCCAGTCAAGAGCGCGGCCCATGCGCCCGGCAAGCAGAGCATCCAGAGAATTACCGACCATCCTGGTGCAATTCCTTTAAATCCGGAGAACGCTTCGATTTCAACCGGCCACAGTGTGTACTGAGTCAACGGAATCAAGAGGCAAAGAATCGCGCACATTTGAAACAGAGGTCTGAGCAGAGCCACTGTCTCAGGCGGAGCCGCGGCGAGATCCATCCTGTTACTTGAATATGTTCGCCAATAAAATCTTTCGACTATTTTCCAGACAGATTGGACAGACTTATTTTTTGTTAGCTTGCTCCACCACGGCGCTACCAGTGGGTTGTCAACGACTTTTCGTAACGGTTTGAATAGAAAATTGACAACATGAACCAGCGACGGAAATAAACCAGCCAGATAATTGCCAAACTTCCGCAGTGCGGCAATTATCTGCACGATGTTCATGGTCTAGTTTGGGGCTCCCAACTCAAGGTTCATCTTTAAGCGGCGAATCGCTGATCATGGTGCGATTCGGATGGGTGCAGCAAAATGTGCCGTCTTTGTTTTGGACGACTTCCAGCCAGTGATACAACTTAGCGTCATCGATGTTGACCAGGTGCCACAGGGCGCCGTCGTTTTTCACGATCGTGAAACCAGGTCTCGCGGGCGGCGCAGCAAACTTCTTATGACTCATATGGAAACCTCGAAACGCAGCCGCCTGTTAATGCCGTCGGACTGACATGGATAGTCTGAATGGATTTTACAATAAGTGGCTTTTCCGGGCAGGCGCGAGATTTTAGGTGGATTTCTTGACAACGACACCCGGCGAGGCTACGCTGGAGGTGAATCAGCCCGCTGCGCCCAAAAACTCGATTCGGCTTCGACTCAGCGCATGGCCCCTGTCGTATTTCGGAGTTCTAAGTTGGAAGTTCTAACGAAACTGTTTCTGCGTCTTAAGCAAAGTCAGGCATGCGATGTTCAGCCTCCTGTCGCGACCGCACTTGTAACGGTTGCTCCTGCAGAACCAAGCAAACTTCCAAAGACTGAAGCGCAATTTAAATCAGACGTGAAACAGTCATCATTCGTCGAGCAGACTGCGCTTTTATTTGAAGTTACACGACACAAACACAATACTCTCGTGTTTTTAGCAACTTCTCTTTTTCTTGGATTGTTTGTATTTACACGAATGTACATGCCTTCAGACCAACTGCACTTTGGCGCTCTAACACCACCTCAATTGGGTGGAGAATGGGTTCTCAACGATATCGCCGATTCTCCCGCTCAGCCAAATAATCAGCACTTAGTCGTTGTCCAAAAAAACTTGACCTTGATGGCGAAAGGTCGCGATGAATTTGGTGAGTTCGATTTGGTTGGAAAGTTGATTCCGCCAAATAAAATACATCTGGAAAAAATTCATAACAATGCGCAATTGCATGACACTCAAATCATGGATGGCGAACTCACTCTCGAAAGCTTGCCGTTCTATGCTCATGGCGGCTGGACACGTGCTCATGCAATCGACCCGTCGAAGGAAAATTTGCAAGCAGAAGGATATTGGGAAGCAAATTTTTATTCCACCGGCACCCAACCAAAATTCAAGAACTAGTTTAAATCATGCCGAATGTAATTGTTGTAGTACCGCACAACCCAAATTGGGCCGCTGCGTATGAAAGGGAAGCAACTGCTCTCATAGAAATCTTCGGCGATGCGCTGATCGACGTTCATCACATTGGCAGCACTTCGATTCCAAACATTTACGCAAAGCCGATTATCGATGTATTGGTCGAAACTTCCGATCTAAATGCGATCGATTCGAAATCTCCCGCAATGACAGCTCGCGGTTACGAGGCGATGGGTGAGTTTGGACTTCCTGGACGTCGCTATTTCAGACGTGACGACGCGCAAGGCGTGCGCACTCACCACGTTCATGTCTTCGAGAAAGGTAGTAAGTCTGCCGTCAGGCATCTCGCGTTTCGAGACTACATGATCGCGCATCCAGAGAGTGCTCAGTTGTACTGTGCCTTGAAAAGAGAGCTAGCACCTCGTTGTGGCACCGATATGGAAAAGTATATGGACGGCAAAGATCCGTTTATAAAAGAGACAGAAGTTGTCGCGCTTGAGTGGTATCACTCAAGAAAAGTTGATTGAAGTTGCCTATTTTGTATATGTCGCCACTATCCACCAGGCATCCAGCTTCAACCTGAGCAGTTTCTACTGGTCGCTAGAACGTCACCTGGCTTGCTTCTTGGGGATTGCGGGGATTTGCCAAAAGTTTGCCAACAAGATGCACTATAACGGTAAAAGAAAGCACAGTTCGGTTCGGACAGACGTGCTATAAAATTCTAGTCCGCGGTAACCATTTGAATATGACTAGCAGCAGCCAAAATATTTCTGATTTTTCAAATCAACCAGTTCTACCAGATTGGGATCCATTTGAAGTCGGTCAAATTCTCGATGACAAATACCGAGTTGTAAGTTTATTGGGCAAAGGCGGAATGGGCGCGGTATATCGCGTTACGCAACTGCTGCTGAATGTCGATGTTGCTCTCAAGACTTTGAACACTCAAAAACAAAATGACGTGAGTGCGCTTCGACGTTTTCAAACGGAAGCACGTGCAGCCTTTTCGTTGAAGCATCCAAATTTGGTCAACGTTCATGATTTTGGCGTGCTGCAAAACAGTTATCCATTTCTGGTTATGGAACTGATTAACGGTCTGACGTTGCAGCAGTTCATTCAGCAGCGTGGAACTCTTTCTCCATACGATATTCAGGCGATCTTTGTTCGACTCTGCTTCGCGCTGTCTTACGCACATCAAAGTGGTGTTGTGCACCGCGATATTAAGCCGGGAAACATCATGCTCAAAACCGACGTTCCTTTCGGAGACGAAGGCTGCGTCAAAATTCTTGATTTCGGTTTGGCGAAAGTGATGAACACTCTGAACGTCGATCTAGAGTCTCTGACTAAAACAGGTGACGTGGTTGGCAGCCCGCTCTACATGAGTCCAGAACAATGCTCTGGAGCGCCTCTGGACCACCGCACAGACATCTATTCGCTCGGTTGTGTGTTATTCGAGGCACTTACCGGAACGCCGCCACTCGTCGGTACTAACTCGCTGCGTACCATGATGTTGCACCAGACTGCACGTGTCCCGACTCTGAAAGAAGCAGCGCTCGGACGAGATTTTCCGCCTGCTCTGGAGATGCTCGTCTCTAAAATGCTGGCGAAGGCACCAGCAGATAGATACACAGATCTAGGTGTCGTGGCGATGGAGCTTTCAGCTATCTGTTCTGGTAAAGAGTTGCCTTCGATCGCAGTGGTGCACAACGAGGAACTGCCGAAACCTTCCGACGCGACTGCGAAGAATCAGATTTCATTTTCTTGGAAACAGTTCAGTTTACTCATGCTGGCTGTGGTTTTCGCATTCACGGCGACAGGCTATGCACTGTCGCAGTTAACTAGGCCTGCGTCGAATGCAGCCTTACCTACTGAGGCTCAGACTGCTCGTGATGCTAAGGAGATTGCAGATAAGAATGGGATCAACGAATACAATGATGCGCTGCGTATCCAAGCTGAGAAAAATAGACTGCGAAGTCTACAAACCTTTCTAGAAGCAAAACCAATCGTCGCAGTCGAAATTCAACGCGGTGGAAAGCCTTTTCGTCGTGTCAACTTTCCAGATGCGAGCATGGGAGACGTTCAGTACTCTTTTTTCGGTGAAGGCAGCCAGAAGTTTAAACTTCCAGCCGTTAAGGAGCAAGACTTTCCACCTGAGGTTCCCCTGGTTTATCACTTGAGTGACGGGGACCATGCAGACGTGGTATCAAACTCATTTATTTTCGATAAGATCGATCAAAACATTTTTTCCGGTTTAAATTTCAGCGGCTCCCTGAAAGGGCAGAGTCCGCGCGGTGCTGCCGATGAGGGCGCAAATGAGAATTCGACAAATGAACTGTCGGGCGATGAGAGAATCGGGACACTCCATCTTGTGCAAGTCGCTTGCAAGTGGCCTAAGTTGAGCGATCTCTGTTTGTCGAGCACTGAGATCACAAAGGAAATGGGCGAAAACATTAGAGCTGTTGATGCTCTCAAACGGCTGACGATAAGATCGTGCAAACTAGACCCGAAAGATTTATTCGATCAAAAACTCACCCGTCAGCTCGAACGCATCGATCTAGAAGAAATGCCCGCGGATGCTGTGCTCGATCAACTGTCGGGGTCTACAAATTTGAAGATTTTGAACCTTGGCAAAGGATGTTCTGCTGTTGCTGCATCGCTGGCAAAACTGCAAACTTGTCCAAACCTCGACCATCTGTTTCTCACCATGTCACCAATGAATGAAGAACAGTTACAGGCTGTTCTAAAAATCAAGTCATTGACGAAGTTAGCGGTCAACACGAGTGCCATCAACGATGCACAGACGAAAGAGATACTTGCACAAAAGTGGACGCCAGCTCCCAGCAATCAAAGAAGTCCCGACGACATTCATACCAACTTTTTCAAATCAAATTAGTGACCGTTCGGCTCAAGCCAGGTTAATAATCGTCGAAAGTACGAATCTTGGGGAACCTATGGGTGTCAGGACACGCCGTTAGCCTCCGAGTATGTCCTTCGCGAGAGCTGAAACGAAATATGATTGACGACACTATTGATGATTTGAACAAGCTGCTGGAGTTCGAGATTGGCGCGCGCGACACTTACGCACAAAATTTGGATACTACCGGCGCAGTAGCGTTTACGAAGGCTTTGGAGGAGAATCGAAAGAGTCACAGCGATCGCGTCGCTTCACTTCAAGATGCAATCAAAAAATTAGAAGGAAAAATCGTCGGTTCAGCCAAAATCTGGGGAACGTTTGGCAAAGCCATGGGCGGCGTCACCGCACCTATGGGCGATAAAGCGACGATCGAGATTCTTGCAAGTGGTGAGAGTTCTCTGCTGAGCGAATACAAGTCCATGATAGAAAAACGCGGGCACAGCGCCATTCTGAACCACCTACTGGAGCAGCAAGAGGAATCACTTCGTTTGATCGAGCAGCTCAAGAACTAGCGCTTCGTCCTATAAATCTGCCAGAACTTTGCCAACAGTATGTCCTATAACTGTAATAGGAGCGCGTCAGGAATCGTTTGATTCCTGTGCACTTCTGTGCATGCCGGGGGGACGCCATATGCAACATACTGAATGCCACTTGAGAAAAAAACGCGGACTTGAATTTCTTGTCGTGGAAGATGATTCGACGATCAGGAAGATTATGTGCCTGCAACTGAAAATATTTGGACTGAAAGTAGATCACGCTCAAAACGGTGTCGAAGCAGTTCGATGTGTCGAAAATCGAAGATACGACATGATTTTTATGGATATACAGATGCCTGAGATGAATGGAATCGACGCTACAGCGTGGATACGCAATCACGAAGTGAGTAATGGGCACGCGCCTGTTCCAATTGTTGCCACCACTGCTGGTGGTGCCACGAAGCAGCAATGTCTGGATGCTGGCATGAACGGCTACATCGAGAAACCGGTTGATATTCATAAGCTGATAGACGCATTTCAAACACACCTCTTCCTTTCAATGTTCCAGTCTTGTGTCAAACAGATGGACGACATCAATTAAGTGCATTTAGTCGGCTAGATCTACAAGGTCGGCTGTGTGTATAAGTTCGTTTAATGAGATGTTTAGGGCATAGTGGCTCAGTCTATAAGTCGCTTAGTATATAAAGTCGACCAATTGTTAAGTGCCATAAGTGCAATTACAAAATTGGGTTTCGAAGTGGGCTAAAATTGCATCCTCTCTCGAGGATACCGCTATGCCATTTGACACATACAAGTCGTTAGGTCGTTCTGGGCTGAAAGTCTCTCCCTTGTGCTTGGGGACTATGACTTTCGGCGAAGATTGGGGATGGGGAAGTTCTGAAACAGCTGCTCGCGAAATATTCAACCACTACGTGAATGCAGGTGGAAATTTTATTGATACCGCCGATGGTTATGTGAACGGAAAGAGCGAAGAACAAGTCGGTAAATTTATACAGGAAAATAAAAATCGAGATCAGGTTGTACTGGCCACCAAGTTTACATTCAGTGGTCAGCCTGGTAATCCCAATGCAGGCGGCAACGGCATGAAGAACATGCATCGGGCACTTTCTGGTTCGCTCAAGCGGTTGCAGACAGACTATATCGATCTGTACTGGATGCACGCCTGGGATCGCACGACTCCGGTTGAAGAAGTGCTCTACTCAATGAATGATTTGATTAGATCAGGCAAGGTGAGATATTTCGGTTTGTCTGACGTGCCGTCATGGTATGCCGCCAAGATGCAAACTCTCGCGCAAGCGCATGGATTGCACGGACCCATTGCCTTGCAATTAGAATACTCATTGGTCGAGCGCACTATTGAGTATGAGTTCACTGAGATGGCGTCGGAGTGTGGTCTTGGTATTTGCCCGTGGAGTCCGCTTGGAGGTGGCATGCTTTCTGGCAAATACAACAAAGAAGATCTCGGTAAAGATGGTCGCCTATCCAAAATTAAGGATTCGGGCAATGAGAGCAGCGATAAGTTGTTTAGCGAAAGAAATTGGCAAATAGTCGATGCGTTGAAAAAGGTTGCGGCTACTGAAAAGAAGACTGCGGCACAGGTCGCACTGCATTGGGTGGCTACGCAACCCGGAATCACTTCAACAATAATTGGTGCCACGAAAATTGCTCAATTGCAAGACAATCTCGGTGCTCTGGATTTTGAATTGTCGGCAGAGTCGAAGGAAACTTTAGCGAAAGTATCTGTACCACCCCACATTCACCCTTACGTCTTCTTCGGGGCACAAATGCAATCGATGATCAACGGTGGTACCCAAATAGTGCGCTGGAGTCAACAACTCCATTAGCTCATGCTGTTGTAGATTTGGCGTTTGTAGATAACCTGAGCAACTTAATTGCGTTGCGCGAGACAACTTGCTCGAAATCTCCAGGATTTAGTGCTCGCTTGACTTCGCGCAGTGCCTGCCACTGCTGGAACATCGGATAATCAGATCCAAAGAGAACGCGATGCGCTCCGATTGTTTTCACGGCACGACGCACAACGTGAGCCGGTTGCCACGACGTTTCAACCATGACATTTTCATGCTTGGCTGCGATCGCTAAGACTTCGCGCCACGACTCCCATCCGATGTGATTCAAGACGATAGTGCAAGATGGGAAAGCTTTGATCAATGGTTCAAGCGTGTGAACGTCGACGTTGCCACCAATACCAGAGAGCGCCTCAACTGGAATATGACCGGTGTGAAATGAGACTGGCACTCCAAACTCGGCTGCCAGAGCGACGACGCCTTCAGTTGATTCGACCATATCTGCTTTTGAGTAACCACCAACTTGCGGGTGAATTTTTATTCCACGCACTGCTCCTGATTCGACGAATGGTCTCAAATAACCCACACGGTCCAAAACTTCTTTATTGACGGAGGCGAAAACTGAAATCCGTTCCCTATATGGTGCAGTAATTTCGAGTAGTTCTTGAGTTTTTGTCAGCGGTTCGAGCGAATAGACAACAGCATGGTCGATGCCTTGTTTGTTCATGCTGTGAATCAACTCTTTCATTCCATATCGTTTGAACAGTCGCAACGCTTCCATGAGGAACACATGGCCGAAGCTTCTGAACATCTGCCTTCCCATTGCATTGTTATAGTTCATAGCAAGATAGCGAAGAAATTGATCGTGCACCGGTTCGCTGAAGTGCGCAACTGGCTCTAAGACTGGAACCACATATCTAAAAAAGGCTGATTCCTGGTCTTCCGGACAAATCAGTTTCGTATTTGCTTTAGTAAGAAGATGTGTGTGATAGTCAACAATAAACAACTTTTTTGTCATAAAGTCCTGCTTAGCCCGAAACCACTACAGACTGGTTCGAAGGACAAAAGGTTCCATAATAGAGGAGCAGCGGCTTCAGTCGGCCGGGCCGTTTTTTGTGATTCGAGTGTATGTTTCAACAGCTAATTGAGAGGAGTATATGTGAATAAATCCGAAATCCTTGTCCTTTCATTCTTGATTGCCTCTTCATTGAGTTTCTGTGTTAATTCCGCGCACTGCGCCAATTCACGGAAAGATTCTGATTGGCATAATGAAACCTGGCAACCCGCAGCTGGACTTAAGCAAGTTCCGATTTGGCCTGCTTCTGCGATTCCTGATCCGGTTCCAGTTAAGGGACCAGAAGAGATGTCTAACACCGGGGTGTGCGTTGGTAAAGTATCGATACCCACGATGACGGTTTATCCAGCCAAGGGCAAGAATACCGGTGCCGCGGTCGTGATTTTTCCCGGCGGTGGCTACTGGATTTTGGCAATGGACATCGAAGGAACAGATGTGTGCGACTGGCTTACAGCTAAAGGCGTCACGTGCATACTTTTGAAGTATCGTGTTCCCGGCGACAATCTTTTTCCGCGTTCTGGCTGCTATCCCAATTCGCCTATAGCACTGGAGGATGCGCAACGAACGATCCGCTTGGTACGCTCACGTGCGTCCGAGTTGAAAATTGATCCAAATAAAATTGGAGTGCTTGGATTCTCTGCTGGCGGGCATCTTGTGGCCGCGACCAGTACGCTCTTCGACAAAAAGTTGTACAAACCTGTTGATGCAGCAGACAAGTTGAGCTGCCGCCCCAATTTTGCAGTTGCCCTTTACCCGGGGCATTTGCAGGAGAATACGACTCAAAAGTTCCAGCTGAACCCGTATGTGCCAGTGACCAAGCAAACTCCGCCGACCTTTATCGTGCAAGCCGAAAATGACCCAGTGGACCCCGTTGAGAATTCACTCGTGTATTTTGCCGCATTGAAGAAAGCTGGCGTTCCAGCCGAGATGCATATCTACGCCGACGGAAAACATGCGTTCGGTTTGCGGAAGACAAAACTTCCGGTGACCAGATGGCCCGAGTTGGCGGAGATCTGGATGAAGTCGATCGGAATGCTCTAGATTATTTGTCGCTGTGAGACTTCCTGCCACTGCCACCCAATGTCGAGCGGATACTCATTGTGTGCAGTTCTTTGCGCTGCTCTGGTGTCAGCACTTGATTGGCGCTGATGATGGTATCCATGGCTGTGATTGAAATGTCTGAGGTTGCGGCCGCTATCTGTTTTTCGACATCTTTGACTGCGCTGTTATCAACATTGGCTGACTCCAAAAGGTCTTTCATCTTGCGGGCGAGCATCCAAACGTTGAGCCCCTTCGGCACGACACTAGCAATGAACTGTCCTTTTATGTCGTAAAGCTTCTGGTATTGAGCATCGGTGAGAGCATTTGAGCCTTCAAGCCTTGTCCAGGGGCAGCGGAAGTGACCCCACATGGGCGAATGACCACCCCTCATGCCGAAGCCGCATTTTGACATTCCGGGTCCAGCGTGCGGGGAGCGGCATTTTTCGGCACCAGTAGTGGACGTGTTCTCACTGCCAGAGGTCGCCCCGCCATCAGTGCCACCTATTGCAACTTGTTGATTTGGTGATTGTTGCGCTTCAGAGGTTGACTCAGATTGGGCAGATGGTGGTGCGAGATCGCTAGTCAAAAAGCCGCCTAGATCGTTTACTCCCACCAAAGCTAATTTCGTCAGGCTTGTTACCGTTTCATCGGGACTTGGTTCTTGCAGCGACTCTTCTGTTGCGGCTAGGGCAGGTGCGTGAGCAAGGATGCATAGTGAAAATGCCACCAACGCTAACTTTGATTTTTTCATAAAGACATCTCCTGTTGTCTAAAATAGCCCGCAGCTGTGATACTGCCCCTGGTGCTCCTTCGAAAACGATATATGATTTGTTGCCCACTGACTGTACGATTCTAAATATGGTGTGAATGTTTGGAAATCGACCAAATGCACAGATACGGTCTTTGCAATTCCATGATGCTCAAAGGTGAGAGTAATATTAGCACCTGGCTTGATTGGATGTACTGAATGCATGTATTCAAAAGAAGACGCGTTATTGATTTTGGTTAACAAGTCGCCTGACTCGACGCCGTATTGATTTAACTCGCTCGGTGGAAAAACGTTTGTTATGTAATATGGACTACCAATCACGTCTGTGCACAATTAGACGATGTTTTCACTTCAGGTGTGTAAAGCCAAAGCAAACAGATTGGAGACTAATTGTGAGGTTTATTCGTAGTTTCAGCGTCTTTGTCGAAAACAACCTTCTCGGCACTATCGATTTTGGACGAGATGTGGTCACTTTCACCAAAAAGCTTTCCGAACATTCTGGACAATTTGTTCGGCGGACCATTGTCGCTGTGTACCATTTTCAGCCCTTCTCCTGGCATATTTGTCGACCAGAGACTGGCAATCAACTCGAAAGGTACGGTGTGACCAATGATTCCATGGTCCAGAATCGTGTAATCAATCCACTGAAAATTCATCAACCATTTTGATGCCTGGTTTTGAATTCGATCTGCAGCACCTCTGGTGTCAGGCGCATCACCAAATGCTTCGCTGAGCTTCTCTGGTATCGTATATGGTGCCACCACGGTTGACAGCAATGAATCTGCTGCTTGTCCAAGTCGAGTGTATCCACCGAAGATAAATTCTGACATCGGGAGTGCGTGGTCTTTGTGCGAGAACAAAATTCTCACTTTGGTTGGCTCAACTGGTTCTGTGCTCGCTGCTTCCTTCGTCGGTTCGTCTGTCTTTCGTCCATAACGTACAAGATAGTGCACGAAAGTCTCGGCATCAAAATCAGGATCGACGAGAAACATTTGGCTAAAAAGATGTTTGCCCTGCAACACTGGTGCCGATCTGACAACAAGCCTGTTTCCCATGCTGTGAGCAACGAGGACGAAATTGATTCCATTTGTATCTTTGATCGACTTGAGTTCTTCCAACATGGCGTCAAAATGTTCTTGACTCCACTCGTTGTTTCCAAGGTCCACATTGTACTGACCGATCTTTCCTTTAGATGGCCAGCTATAAAGAATGACCGGGCGCTGCACGCTCTGAGTCAGCAGAGCGGCGCCTTTCGCAGCTTCAGCGAAACGCGTGTTGAACCCATGAATCATGACGAAAACATCTTTTGTGCCAGATTTTTTCGCTGTATCGACGATTACCGGACCCAAATCTTTGTAGTTTTTCACCTCTTTGAGTGGTCGAGTCGATAGCACGTTGCCTGAACGCTTCTCCGACTCAGTCCAGCCAAGTTTCGTTTGTTGGTCAGTGATCGCTTTCTCAGCCTTCAGCGAGTAGTCAAACCAACCACAATGCAAGTCGTTGATCGTGTCGATGGTCTCGAACTTCCGTCTCGGTCCGTACCCCGCCTTTTTGGCGGCCCTATCGGTGACGAAGATGACAGGAACAGATACGAATCGATTGCGCCCCTGCCCGTCTTCAGCGCTGACGCGCGACCCAACGGCACTCAGGACGATCAAACTAGCCAGAAGTGTGTGTAGCCTCATAGCGACTTATGTTAACAGCTAAAAAGGCAGGCGTACCTCAGGTCGTGCCAGAACTTTGCCAAATTTCACTGTTAGGCTGAACTGGTTGTTGTTGCTAGCGGAGAAGTTGATGTTAGCTCACGAGCCGATAATCGAAGCTGAAAGTACGAGTAAGAGTTTAATCGACGAGAAAATTATGCTCGTGAAGAGGCTCGATGATGTGGAAAAACAAATTCAAACATTCAAGTATCTGACAGAGTTTTTGCAAAGAATGTCGCGCCTTGATAAACATCTGCAAGCGCCAGATCACACTTCTGATCTCGGTAAGTACGAATCAGCAGTTGCTGATCTTTCGGCGCTAAAGGCACGACTCAGCTATGTTCGTTCACAACGTTCAAAAGTGCGAGAGTTCGCGTGTTTCTTGGGACTGGCTGACACCATTCCCGAATTAGAGCAAGAGATAACACGCCGCGCATGGAGAGTAGATCAGTTGTGCCGCAAGCTGAAATTGATCGGAAATCTCTCACTTCAGGAAGAGTATCAAATACTCGACGATCACCTGGACGGATTAATGGCAAAAGGCTTTGCACCGGTAGCAGTGGCGAGTCAAATCTTGGCTCTGGAAACTGAGATAATTGAGACCCATTATCGCTTAGCTATTGTTGAGGAGCAACTACAGCGAAAACAGAAGAAAAACGTAAGTGATTTTTCACCGCCACCACCACTACAACCGCCGCCGCCGCCGCCGCCGCCGCCGCAGAGCTATCCAAAACGACAAAGCTTATTTACGCATTTGAATTTTTGGGATTCGCTCGAAAGAGATCTAAATGCCGCACAAAAAGCGGTTGTGATCGTTAGCCCTTATTTAACGGTAAAGCGAAGCAAACAGTTTATCGAGACCTTCGAGAAACTTCTGAGTAGAAAAGTTGACCTGAAAGTGATAACACTGCCTGAGAAATTGCAGACCGAGCATATGGTCGATCAGTCAACATCAGTAATTGAGTCACTCGTAGAATTGGGCGTTGAGATAAGTACGGTTCCGAAAATTCACCAGAAGATTATTGTCATTGATGACAAAATTTGTTGGGAGGGAAGCATGAATTGGTTGAGCCACCGGGATACGGCTGAACATATTCGACGCATAGACGATGCGGAATTGGTGGCTGAAGTCAACGCGAGTTTAGATATTTATGTAAAGGTGATCGATGCGCAGTTTGTCAATCAGCCTGCCGTGGTTACGACCTGTCATTGAGTATGTGTTCGACGATTATCTTTGAGGCGCGTTCGCAAAAATCTAAGCCGGAATAATCTGGATTGAAGCCTCCCATGTACGGGACTGCCATCAGATATATTTGATGGCTGGGCTCATTTTTCTTGTCGACCAGTTGAAAATAGTCTGAGATGTTTGCGCCGGCGACTTGCAAATAATAGTGGTCAGCGCTTTTTTTGATGTCTTTATTTTTGGTTCTCATCTTTTCTGCTTTGCCTTTCTTCTCATCTCTGAATGCCATTTTTGCAGCGCTGACGGTGCCGTCTTCTACCAGGCTGCGGAAGGGAAAATCATCTACTTCCAGTCGCACTTGCCCTGTACAGTTGACGAAGGCTAAATAGTCAGCTGCATGAACCTTACCGGCTTCATCCTTGTAGCTGTATCTGAGTTTCGATTTGCCTTGACGCTTCCATGCTTTGACTTGTCCCGTGCCGCTGTCGGCGATCAATTCCAGCCTTCCTGCTTCATGCAGAGCCAATAGTTCCTGGCACGAACGTTGCGGCATGAAAGCGATAACGACCGCAATCAGTGAGCTGAGAGAATTCTGCAACCTCAGCATGTCTTCCGCCGACAAGTGCTTTGCCGGATAGTTCATAGCAAAGCTAAGCGCTGCCAGCATTTCCTTCCAATAAATAGGTTGCTTCTTTTTTATGGATTTTTGTGATTCTTCGTACTCGTTGTGCAGTAATTCGAAAGGGTCTTTTCCTTCCCTTTGAGACATCATTTTTTCAACAAACATTTCTAAGTTGAGCTTTTCAATTTGTTTGTAGAACTTGGGAGCACTTTTGCGCAGAGGCTCTTTGAACCCATTTTTGAATAAGAAATCTAGCTCCAGAAATCCATCGTTCGCGATAATGTTCTTATCGATCGCCGCCTGCGCGATCACCGGCTTTGCAGCTGTATGTGGTTCTTCCATGTGGATTCGCACGCAAGGTAATAAGCCGTCTTTGGAATACATTACTATTCGGAATTCGGAGCTTTTTTCATTCACCCGAAATTTGAGTTTTGAACCTTTCTTTTCCAACACTCCATTGCTTCGCATCAGAGTGCTTACAGCATCCACTGCGGTAAGAGAACTACCTCGTATGGCAATTGGCCCGTTGAAACGTTTTGCCAGTTTTGCGGGCGGATACGGTGAGTCAAAATAGTGCGGCACCTTTCCTTCCCTCTCTAAAGGCCAGTGGTGCCCGACGCTAATAATGACGTAATCGAACATTCGTGACTTTCGATCGCTAGTTACAACAACTACTTTCTTCTTATTGTTTTTTACGTCGATTACGTGTGCTCTAAGATGCAGGTGCGTTTTCAACCCGACATCATTTGCTTTTTCTAGAAGGTCTTCGAACTGACTCTGTAGATAATGCCCAAATAAAAGTCTTGGAATTGGCTTTTTTTTGTTAAACGATTTTCGCTCGATTCCAAATTCTTTCAGGGTACCCTTGGGAAGGGCTTTGATCCATTTATCCAGAGGAATGCTTAAACGAGGGAGTTCGTCTGCTGACACGTTTGTGAGAAGCATGTGATCAGCCCCTTTGGAACTGTACGGCATCCCGCGCCCTGGAGCATCGCTTGCTTCGAATATCTCAAGCTCGAATTCTTTAGCTTTGGCTGAGACCAGTTGTTGCAACAACATGAGGGCTGACGGTCCACCCCCAACGATCGCTATACGCCTTGACCTAACTGACGACGGCATTTCGCTTCTTGCAGATCGCAAACGGTCTGTTGTTGGTGAGGATGCCGGTAGCCATCACGTCTGCGTTGTGCAGAAGTGCTGCTCTGGAAAAGAACTCGAGCAGCTGCACGTTTAAATCACTAGCAGTCGATTTGAGAATTATAAAAAGCACTTTTTCTTTAGTGAAAACATCCTTGGCGTTGAAAACTTCAACATGAGGATCTCGTACCAGCGTTTCCCATATTTCATATCGATTGCCGACTGATACGGTCGTGGGAATCTTATTCTTCGGACAGATGTCTAACCATTCCGCCCAATCTGAGTTGCATTTGTCGCACCGGCTGCGCACACTGGTTTTGGCAGGTTTAGAGTTTCTGTCGTCGTCCAACACCAGAGTGTCTTCCGCCACTGGTGTCAACCTCAATTGCACTCCATCCTTCGGACAAACAGTCATATACTCGGTGTACATCGTGCTACAGCGCTCACAAACCTTGGCCAAGATAAATCCTCGTCAACTCATCTTCTATGACAGGAGGCACAAGAATTCTGTTCCTACCAGAATAGTCTCATTTTGGATGTAACCTTTTGTCAACTTTGGTGCTACATAGTTTTTAACTCTGCATTGGTGGGCGATTCTCTCGTGTCGACTTCCAGTGACGGTGCCACCAGCCCGAAATATTGCTGTACTAGTTGCCGGTTTTCCCGGCACCAAAGATGAGCTCAGGAATCTCATCTACAGGTAGACAAGTGCGCGATTAATCTGTAACAGCTTGAATCCGCATTCCATTGATGCAAAGGTAGGTAGGTGCTAGTTGTTCGAGCGATCAAGAAATTTTCAAGGGAGTTTTTTTACGTATGAGAATGTCCAAACTTTATTCTGTGTCGTTGGGTCTAATTACGGCACTGTCATGCACAATCGGTCAAGCTATGGCTCAGTCCGTTTCCATTCCTGCTGTGCCTAACACCGGAGCAACTGGAACTCCAGCTGAATGCGGAAGCGGTCAAGCATTTTTTCAAAGCACCAGCGGAATGCCACTCGTCACAAGACTGGCGACGTCATCGTCTGAATCCATTAACTTTGCCGGGCTGATCACGCTTGCTCCTAATTCTGCTGCTGATCCAACTAACCTCTCAACGCTATTGCCTATCCCTTATCAAGGTAATTTCACTCAATATCAGACTATTATTAATCCTGCCAATCAAGGCGCTTTTGCTGTGCAGACATACGTTGCTTACAGCTATGTTAACGGCAACGGTGTCACTAAATATGGTGTCAGCCCAGTGCCGACGCAACAGTTTCAACAGACCACGAATCAAGGTTTGAAAGGCAAATCAGCAACAATCATCTATGTTTCAAATACAGATTTGGTCGGTCAAAGAGCCTCTCTGCAGAACTTGATTGGCAATAACACTCCTGGCAATCAAGCCACCAACTTGACTTTGCTTGGAATTGGAAGTGGAATCTTCAGCAACGGTGGAGCCGTAGTTGACACATCATTCAACAACTTCTCGTTGAACTCGACCGTCACATCAGCATTTCCTGCCGTAACAGGTGGCACTAACATTCCAGTCGGCAAAAACTTGGACAACGGTGCCAACTTGAATTGCAACACTTTCATTCCAGGTGGTAGTGGAGCCGCAACAGTAAGATAATCATTTGCGAGAGTTAGCTCACGCAAAATACATAGAAATCAAGAGTCAAATCAGTCCCTGGTTTGGCTCTTTTCTATGTCAGAAACTCAACGCAAGTCTGTGAACAAACGAGAAACACCTGGTCATATGGCGGCGAAAACAATTTAATTGAATCACTTGCCTGAAATTTCATCGAGAAAGCGTTATACGCGGCGTTAGAACAGCTCCTTTTCGGTTTTCTTGAAGTAAACTGGCTCGGGAACTTCTGTGCTGAGTAGTTCAGTCAGGTCAATATATATCCTGCAGGAAATTCAACAAAGAGATGTGCGCAGCAGATAAATCGCAGTTCGAAGGGTCGCTTCTTCAATCGATTCTTTCTTCACTTCATGATGCAGTTGTCGCCGTAGATCTGAAAGGACGGCTGATCTATTCGAATGAGCAGGCAAAGCGCCTTTTAAATTTGTCACAGGAGAATGAATCCGCCGAAGTCCAAGACTCTGAACGCGCCACCCCTTCTGCTTTGGAGGTCATTCGTGACCTGAGCAGGCGCCCGGCCTGCAGGGCCCTGGCAGGTGAGGTCGTGGAAGACTGCGTGACGATTTACGGCGCGGCTGGACAGTTGCGGCGATTGATGGTTAAGTCGCAGCCGTTGTTCGACCAACAGGGCACTATTATCGGTGCGGTAGAGATGATGCGCGAAGTGACAAGCGAAATTGCCACAACAGAGCTCGAACCGCAGCAGCAGCAGTTGAAAGTCGAGCTGTTTCGACAGATGTTCGACATGATGCCCCAGCTGGGATGGACTGCTCATGCCGACGGTAATATCGACTGGTACAACCGTGGCTGGTATGAATACACAGGCAAGACGCTTGAGGAGATGAAAGGCTGGGGCTGGCAAAGTGTTCACGACCCGAAATATCTTCCCTTGGTGAATGAGAAATGGAATCACAGCATAGAAACTGGAATTCCGTTCGAAATGAAATTTCCACTTAAAGGCAAAGACGAAAAGTTTCGCTGGTTTCTTACGCGCATAAATCCGATGCGCGATGAAAGTGGTGCGCTGGTTCGTTGGGTCGGCATCAATACCGACATCCAGGACGAAATTGATATGCAAAATCAATTGAAGCAGATGTCTGAGGCCCTTCCGAGCGTGGTTTGGACGACTTCCGCAGATGGCTTTTGCAATTATTTGAGCCCGTTGTGGAAAGACATGACCGGTTTCGAGCCGTCAGAGTGTCTAGGTACAAAATGGCTCGAACTCTTGCATCCGAGTGATCGAGATGCGGTGTGGGAAACATGGCAGCGCTGCGTTGAAAGCGGAACTAAGTTTGAGACCGAGTATCGCCTGCGGGGAAAAGATGGCAATTACAGTTGGTTTCTCGCGCTTGGTGTGCCGCTCAGTGACGCGTCAGGAAATCTTTCTCAATGGCTTGGTTCACTCACAAATATCAACGATAAAAAGACTCGCAACGAAGAAATGGAGTTGATGGTCAACGAAAGAACCGCGCAACTGCAGGTTGCTCGCGATCTAGCCCTAGTTGCGAAATCGACCGCGGAAGAAGCTTTGGAGACGAAAAGCAGATTTATATCGACCATTAGTCACGAAGTTCGCACACCGATGACAGGAATTATTGGTCTTGCCGAGGTGATGTGCATTCAGGATCTTGGTGACGAAAACAATACTTGCATGCAAGCGATCTTCGATTCTTCAAAACGATTGCTGCAGCTTTTAAATAACGTGCTCGATGCTGCAAAATTGGAGACGGGCAAGGTCATGCTCGAACATCGAAGATTTCCTATACAGGTTGTGCTCGGTGATGTAAGGCAACTTATCAGACCGGAGGCTTCAAAAAAGAATCTGGAAATAAGCGGCAGCTGCGACTCGGAAATTCCAGACGTGGTGTATGGAGACGAGTTCAGGCTCCGTCAAATTCTTCTCAACCTGGCTTTTAACGCAGTTAAATTCACCAATGTTGGACGAGTTGATATTGGTGCCAAGCTGGTGAGCAAATCTGAAAATCGAGTCGTGATTCGATTTGAAGTTTTAGATACTGGCAGAGGCTTGACCAGTGATCAGATTAGCCGACTGTTCCGACCTTTCGAACAAGCCGAGGTCAGTGTTGCAAGAGTGAATGGCGGAACTGGTTTAGGCCTGTCAATTTGCAAAGACCTCGTTTCCTTGATGGGCGGAACGATTGGAGTAGAAAGTAAGCCTGATTCAGGCTCCACGTTCTGGTTCGAGATCGCTTTCGATCTAGATGAAGTATCTGAAAAATGACAAGCAAAGTGATACTTGTTGTCGAAGATGACCCAATTGTCAGATTAACGACTCAGAAACAGCTCTCCGCGCTGGGTTACAATTGCGTGACCATTGCTACTGGGGAGGAAGCCGTTGCTGCGGATCATTCCGAATTTGGATTGATTTTCATGGATATCGGTTTACCCGGAATTGATGGTACTCATGCGACCTTGTTAATTCGTGAGCGAGAATTGCGTGAGGGTAGGCAGCGGATTCCGATAGTGGCGCTCACTGCTCACTCTGATCGCAGTCGATGCGCGGGCGCCGGCATGGACGATTTTTTGCAAAAGCCGGCCCTCCTCGATGACCTTCGGGGCATGATGACAAAATATATGTCTTGAGAAATACCGCTTTCAAAGGCAAAAACGTTTTCCAAAACGCATTTGCAAAAAGACACCTCCGAAGAAAACATCTCCGAGAAAATATCTGCGAAAAATTTCTCCTCGAAGTTAAGGACTCAAAATGGTCGATAACAACAAATTTGAAATCCATCCACAACCGCCGACTACGATCGAAAGTTGTGCGCAAGAGCAAATTCACATTCCAGGCTCAGTACAGGGCTTTGGTAGCCTGATTTCCTTCAATTACGAATTTGTTGTCACGCGTGTCAGTAAAAATATTGAATCTATTGTCGGAGTGGAAGCATCTAAAGTTCTGGGTTCGCGACTCGATGATTTTATTCATCAGAAGCACTTACTGCGAATTAAAAACGCTTTGAAATTGCGCCAACAACTACTTCGATTCCCCCTTCTAGATGGATCAGAAGTGTACGCTTTGGTTCAGTATCTAGGAAATGAATTCTACGCAGATCTCTTGCACGAGCCTAAGAATTTAGACCCTGTGCTCGCGACACAAAAGTTCGTGACTGCGCTTGCCAAAACTACCACTCAAAAGCAATGTGCTCAAGCTATAACCGATGAAATTAGGTCTCTGACCGGCTTTGACCGCGTCAAACTCTATAAATTCGATTCTGAGTGGAACGGTGAAGTCATCGCTGAATCGCGACGAGACGATGTGCCTTCATATCTCGGATTGCATTTCCCAGAATCAGATATTCCGGTTCAGGCACGAGAACTCTACATTCGTAACCGCGTGCGAGTTATTGCTGATGTCGATGACGCGCAGTCACCCATCATTCAGTTACCTGGACTGGCACCTCTCGATTTGAGTTTTTCTTTTATTCGCAGTGTTTCGCCGATCCATTTGCAATATTTGCGGAACATGGGTGTAATGGCATCACTTTCTATCTCGATTTTTCAATCTAATAAATTTTGGGGATTGATTGCTTGCCACCACTACTCTGCACGAACGTTTGACACAGGCGACGAATCTTTTTTCAAAACAGTATCCATGCTTGCTTCAGCAAGAATGAGTGCCGTGCGAACTGTCGAAGAAGGGGCGGAATTGAAACTATCGCTCGACGTTCTGCACAACATGGTTAAGCATCTTGAAAAAGGTGATCCGAGATTATTACTTGCCGATGACATTGGTCTAAAGAAGGTCGTCTACTCAACTGGTTTCGCAGTTGTGATGGATCGGCGGATAATAAAGCGAGGGTTGGTTCCAGAAGAACCGATTTTGCAAAATTTGGTCGAGTGGTTGGAGCGTGGAGCGGAAACGACTTTTGAATGTGAAGATCTGCCTGCTCGGTTCGGAGCCACTATCGGCGAACACACCTGCGGGCTACTTGCCTCCAAGATCGCAGGGCAGGAGCGCAGCTGGCTCATGTGGTTTCGCGTCGAAAGCCCGGAAGAAGTTAAATGGGCTGGTGATCCGTATCAACCGAAAACTAGCACCGAATATGGTGCGCGTCTTTATCCACGAACATCTTTCGCAATTTGGAACGAAACGCAACGTGGTAAATCATTGCCATGGCAGTCGCACGAAATTAAAACGGCTACCGAGTTAGCCAATTTGCTAGCAGGCTCCAAACTTGTCGCTCTACCTGCTGGAGGACAAGAGCAACTGTCTGAATAGTCGGCTGAAGCAGGCATTTGGAACACTACTGATCCAACCGTGCCAGTTTCGTCAGACTTTTTCCCAGTTCTGCGTCGCACAGCGGGAAGTCTTTGTGAACCAATTCGCAAATTTCGACTCGTCCTGTGTCGGTCTCACCGCCCATGCGATAACAAAATAATTCTGCAAAAGTTTCTGATGGGCCACCATTTCCTTTCTGGAGAAAATAATCAAGGCGTTTCTTGTGTTCGTCCGGAACCTTGCCATAGTCGAGATAATAAGCGTGTTTATATTCAGTGCTTTGAGTAATGTAGCCGAGACAATAGTCGATGGCATGACCCGCTTCGTGCCGAACCACTCCAAGTTCTAGACCGTTGTCTTCGTTGTTTTTCGATTTGTATTGTGATACCACTACCTGTTTGCCATGAGTTAATGCGGGTGAGTCTTTCCAGGTCGAATCCTGATCCCATCCTCTTGGTACGGTATTTTGAATTCGATAATCGGTTTCTACCACAGATGGTGCGATCACTACAGTGCCACCATTGGCTTGCCAAAACGCGAGAACCGAGATTGGCATCGCAACGAGTATTCCTTTGACCTTTTCAACAAACGCTGGAGTGACGTTGGCGAATTTGCCATTCGTTGCTTTGACTTGAACTAATTGTTCGACAATTTCACGCGCTGTTGGTGGTTTCACCGCGGCATGTTGTTGGGCGCTGGATGTCGTATTCGGGAGTGCTGACTCTTTTTCGTAATTTGGATCCAACGACTTTAAATAGACTCGGGCCTGAAATCCTTCTTTTGTGGAGGGGAATGCACTTACCAGTCTTTTAAAGCTGGCAATAGCTTCGTTTTTTCTTCCTGCAAGATAGAACGAGTAGCCCGCATAATAATTGATAGATGGGTTACCTGGATTATGCAACGACGCTGCCTCAAAATATTGAGCAGCTGATGCATACTGCTTATGTGAGTAAAGGTCGAGCGCTACTTCGTAATCTGATTTAGCCATGCAGTGTGGGCAAGCAAGAAGTGCACTTGCTAGAACCATCTGCGCAAACCAAGTCTTAACTTTAACTGGCTTCATGGGAGCGAGAGAAACCGCCGATCCTGAAGGCGGCGCTGCGAGTGTTGTGACCCATAGAGCTGTCGCAAAAGTGCGAACGTCTTTTTCATAGAGTGCCCCTGTGTCGCCATTGCTGAGCTTATTATTGCTGCTCGCTCAGCAATTGGCAAGGAAGCTTGGCGAATATGAATGGAACGAGGGAATCGCTGCCGCTCGGAAAGATTCCCTAATCATTCGAAATAGCAGCTGGTACTGCGTAAATGAAGTTTATCACTGCGATTCTGCGCTCGCTAAACATGCGAGCAGTTTCGTCAATAGAATTCGATAACGCATAGTTAGGTGAATAGCGGTAGCGCTGGTCGTCATCAATCGATAGAATGCCCGACAAAGCAAAAGCTTGCAAGCTGAGATCGATAGCGGAATGTTCCATGTGCATCATTCGACTGACTTCGGCAATGTTCATTGAGTTGTTGCAAGATTTGAGTAACAAAAGCAGTTCAAGTTGCCACACCGAATTGATGTGTTGCGTGATGAACTCTTTGGCTGTAGTGGAAATGTCAGTCGTGATGCGATCTCCAAAATTTGCTTTCAGTGTATCGAAATTGCTTTTTCCTTTCAGTTTCAAAAGGCTCGTTTCTTTGCGGCGATCACAAACATTTTCGTATCGTTACCCGCATTAATTTGAAACGCGTTTGAAAGACAGAACGACTTGGAGACAACAATTAATTTGAATCGCAGTAATTGAAAGCCTTTTGAAAATACGGCTAGGTAACGTGAAATTGGCAGGAATGTGAGGTTCAAAAGATGAGCGAAGGGAAGTTTTCGTTTTTACTCGATCCGATCGGAGCGAAGTGCGTTCAAAATCGGGCTGAAGATTGCGTCGGCGGGGATGACGAAGAGCGGAATAGGGAGAACGAAAAAGAAGCAAACCCACAATATCCAGTCTCACTTTTTCTGTGTCAACCATATTCAGTAAGGAACTCGAGTCAAGCTTACGAGTCAAAATTCGTCCAGAGGTAACCCACATGCGCATGCTCTCTTACCGTGGTCCCGATGCGCCAGGCGGCGTATCGAATGCACTAACTCAGCTGTTTGCCAAAGATGGTGGCAAAAGTGAATGGTGGTATTTCGTTGACGCTGATCTTCGCCGGCAAACTTTAACTCAAACAGAGCATGCAATCAGCGCAGTAACTGAACTGTTGAAAGTGAATCACTATCGATATTGCAATAACTATTTATGGCCGCTTTTGCATGACTTACCGCAATTTGCGCACTTCGACGAGCTGGAACATCAAAGTTACCGCAGCCTAAATGCCCACGTCGCGGCACGTTTACGAGAGAATCCGACGGACGATGAGCTGTTCGTCAATGATTATCAGTTTGCACTCATTCCACACTTTGTTGCTGCTGACAAAAGGTGCGCTGTCTTTTGGCATATTCCCTGGCCTCAACAGGTGCAAGAGGAACATGTGACGGCGCTCGCAGAAATAGCCGTCGGATTGTTGGGCTCATCGAATTTAGGCTTTCACACGCAAGAGTATTCGAACAATTTTCTTGCCTTCGTAGAAACCCATCTTTCCCAATACCAGGTTGATTTTGGAAACTCATGTGTAAATAGCAAATTTGCTAAATCAAATTCTGCTCCTCCGACCAAAGTTCTTGTAGCACCGCTCGGATTAGATTTGAACGGTTGGAATAGCTTGAGCCGTTTGCGAGCAGCGAGCGAGCAGCGCCAACAGTGTCCGTTCATTTTGAGTATCGATAGGTGTGACTACACTAAGGGCATTATCGAACGTCTTGATGCAATCGATTCGTTTTATGAGCATTATCCACAGTGGCGCACTAAGGTTTGTTTTTTGCAACTCGGGACTCGCTCTAGACAGGGGTTGCCTGAGTTCGATCGATATTGGCGGCGATGTCGTGAGCGCGCGGCAGCGATCAACAATCGCTGGTCGACGAAGCAGTGGAATGCAGTAGTTTGGGTGGACGAGCCTGCCTGTCATGAGGACCTGGCTGCACTTTATTCTCAGGCTGAGGTCATGTTGGTGACGCCAGTTAGAGATGGATTAAATTTGACGGCGAAAGAGTTCGTCGCCTGCCAACATGCAGCACCTGGCGTTCTTGCTATATCGCAAAATGCAGGCGTTTGGCATGAATTCAAAGACGGAAGTGTTACGGTGGATATCTCAGATAGTCGCAAATTTGCGGAAACAATTGCGGATTGTCTGGAGATGAATGAGACGGAAAGATACAGAAGAAATCACATTTTGAAAGAGCGTTTGAGAGGCAATACGTTGGAAAGTTGGTGGGCGAAATTCCTGGATAGTTGCAGCTCATCAGCAACAATCGAACCCCGAAAGAAGATTGGCTAGGGCATAATAAAGGAAGAATCCTGTCTTCTAGACGTTCTCGATAAAGGTCTGATCTTGCAATGGCATACATGCTCCTAGCTGAAGATGATGAACTGTTAGCGAACGGATTATCGAAAACTCTGCGACACAGTGGTCACAAGATCGATCAAGTGCGAACCGGATTAGATGTTTCGGCTGCAACTTCAGCGAACGCGTATGACCTCGTCATCCTCGATTTGGGATTGCCTGATACCGACGGTCTTATAGTTCTCGAGCAGCTACGCAAAGATGGTAGAACGTTGCCCGTGCTCATCCTGACTGCTCGCGATGCGCCTGAAGACCGCATTCGCGGGCTCGATCTCGGTGCTAATGATTACTTGTGTAAACCGTTCAACGTCGGCGAGTTGGAGGCGCGCATCCGTGCGCTTTTGAGAAAAGAGAAGTGGGCAAATCGCGTTGAGATCAAATCTGGCTCGCTCGTTTTCGATACCGTTGCAAATAAGTTTTTCATAGATAACGAGCAAGTCGATTTGTCAGCGAGAGAGTTTGTCATCTTGGAAATGCTCCTGCAACGTAAAGGCCGTGTTGTGTTCAAGAACGAAATAATCGAGCATCTCTTCAACTTAGACAAAGACATGACTAATAATGCTCTCGATATCGTTGTGCATCGACTGCGCAAGAAACTCGACAAATCAGGTTGCATTATTCAGACCGTCAAGGGTCTCGGATTTATAATCGAGTAATAAGATGAAAGGCTCTATCAGACGTCAGTTACTGTTATGGCTTTTGATACCACTTCTGACTCTCGCTGTTTTCAGCACCATCGCAGCAAATTTTCTAGGTATCAACATTGCAAGAGATATCTATGACAAACAACTTCTCAACTCTGCTGACTCGGTGGCAGCACGCATAAAGGTTAGAAACGATAAACTCACCGTTGATCTACCGCCGGCTGCCCAGGCGATTCTTAAGCATAACTATAACGACGAATTTTATTACCAGGTGCTCTCACCCGATGGCAAAATGCTATCAGGCGACACTCACCTCCCGCCCTACGAAGCAAACACTTCTGTTAAAGAACCAAAATTCTCCACAATAAAATTTGACGGCAAGCAGCTTCGAGTTGTCTGTTTGTCGGCTCCTACTCCAGATCTGGCGTTCGATCACGTAATTATTCTAGTCGCCGAAACAAGAAACACCCGCACCCAACTTGCTGGGCAAATTACAATGAGCATTTTAATTGCACAGCTCATTGTCATCGCATTTGGTGCCGTAGCAGTGTGGATTGGAGTTGGCAGAGGACTGCTACCACTGCATAAAATTGAGAAGGTGGTGGAAGCGCGTTCACCAGGAGATTTAAGTTCGTTGGATGTCGAAGTTCCTACTGAAATTCTTTCACTGGTCACCGCGCTCAATCGTCTCTTTAAACATTTGCAAGATGATGTCGATCTGCAAAAACGGTTTATCTCGAATGCTGCTCACCAATTGCGCACACCACTAGCTGCGGTCGGTACATATTGTGATCTGGCGCGAAAGCTGGCGAAAGATTCCGAGATGTCAGCTGTGTTGAACGATCTAGATGCTGGTGTGACGCGAATGAGCAAACTCGTTAATCGTCTCTTGTCCCTCGCTCGATCTGAACCGGCAGTTGCCGCTACTCGCAGTAACGTGGTGTTCGACTTAAATGAATGTGCGTCTGTCATGTCAGCTGCTCATGTTCCCGACGCGCTGAGAAAAAAAGTGCAGGTAGAATTCCTTTCTTCTACTCAACCCGCGCTCGTTTACGGTGATCCACATGCGATTGAGGAGTTACTATCCAATCTGATTGAGAATGCAGTCACCTACACCGAATCTGGTGGCAACGTCGTTGTGAAAATTGCGGACATGAAGGGTAAGTGGAATGCTGTGATTGCAGACGACGGTCCGGGAATTCCACCGGTGGAAAGAGGCAGAGTTTTCGAACGATTCTATAGAATGCCAGGCACAGAGGCTCCAGGAACGGGACTCGGTATGGCAATAGTGAGGGAAATCGCCGCCAGTCATAATGCGACTGTCGATATCTCCGAGGGATTATCGTCTAGAGGAACTTCAGTTCGAGTCGAGTTTCCGCACGTTTCAGCACAACAACGTGTGCGGTAGGGCGGCAGTCATTACGGGCTTGCTTCATCCAAAAGTCTTTGGTGATCAGGGTCGCGTGCGATCTGCACTTTGAGTTGAAGAATGTGATCTTCACGACTTATACCGATAATCACGACTTCTCCTATGGGGCGATTTTGTAAGCTTTGATTGAACGCATCGGGCGACGTGACTGGTGAGTGATCGACTTGCACGATCATATCGCCGACCTTGATTCCGGCCTTATGCGCGGGACCATCTGGAGTCACTTTCATGACGACTGGCCCTCTCAGCGGTTTATCTGCAAACACATAACCTGTGTTGGGCCGATTGCTGACGCTAATTTGAACACCAATCCAGGCTTTCACCGGTTCAGTCAAGCGGTCAGCTTCTGGGTCGAAATTTAGTTCGTCGCTCATATAAGTACGCTCTTGATCGATGGGTTCTCAAGCGCAAGGAGTGCTGCTTGCAGTCTGTATTCTCCCAGATCCCTAGCTGAAGCGGCTGTGTTATTCTAGAGCTCCCTCAGGGGTCCCACTTGATGCACGGAAGACAGGGGGCATGCTTCCATGACTTATGTAGAACCTACTTTTGACGCTATCCGCCAGCTCATTGACATGACTGGCGCGGTCTATAGCCCAGAACTTTTACGACGTTACCACCTCTCCTTGAAGACCCGACGATTCGTCATCTTGTCTGGGGTGAGCGGAAGCGGAAAAACCCTCCTCACTCGCATGTATGCAGACGCAGTCAGGGCTGAGTATTGCCTGGTCGCGGTCGCCCCCAACTGGACTACCAACGAAGATCTTCTTGGCTATTACAACCCCCTGAGCAAGCAGTATTACGACACCGACTTCAGCCATTTCCTCAGACAAGCTTCGCGCGCGTATAAAAATGCTATAAATGTCAACAAGAATCCTGAGCCATTCCATCTAGTTCTCGATGAAATGAACCTGGCTCGCGTGGAATATTACTTTGCAAAGTTTTTGTCTGGAATGGAAGTTCTCACCAGCGCTGGGCATGCGCAAGTGACGATGTCTGGACCAGACGTTGTAGATCTTCCTCCCAATCTATTTTTCATCGGAACAGTTAACGTCGATGAAACGACCCAGGGATTTGCCGACAAGATTTATGACCGCGCCCAAGTTATTGAAGTTACGCACGACAGAAATGAAGTAGCGTCGCGCATTCAGTTACCGGAAATACGTGACGTGTTGATGGCTATCTGGGATGCAGTTTTTGATGTGATGCCTTTCTCCATTCGTATCGTTGATGAAATCAGCAGATACGTTGTTGAAGCTGCAAACATTGGAGTGCCGTGGCAAGAGGCGTTTGACGATCAGATTATTCAAAAGATTCTGCCGCGCGTGAAGGGAACCGATATGAGAATTGGTGTCATGCTCCAAAAGCTCAATGAAATCACCGCGAATCGCTTTCCTCGCAGCAATTATAAAATTCAACAGCTAAGTTATGGTTTCCACACCAATGGTATCGTCTCCTTCTTCTAGACTTAATTTCTACGATGAGTCGGGAGCAAAAATCCCTTTCCCGGTCGAGGGACGCAAGTGTGGCATCATCATCGATGTTCCGAAGGAACACCACAAAAATGTAGTTTTGAAATTAGATACGACTGTGCTTCCGGTGCACACTCAGGGCTCGTCTACGTGCGCATATTCCGTCTGGCCTGCAACTGGCCCGGGCAACTATAATCTGTCTCTTGCTTGCGCAGATATTCGCGAACATCGCACTATCACGATAGTGCCGCAACATTTCACAGAAGCTGATTTCAAAGTCATGATCACCGATCTGACTGATGTTCTGCCAAAGTCGATCGTATCGAAACTTGTTCAATGTGGTGCTCAGTTGCACATTGAACAGGGCCGCGCTGACATGTCTTCCATCGAGGAAGAGTGGTACAAGTTGCGCGATGCCATTACGGGCACGGAAGATAAATTGGGATTGTTGCAGATTCTTCCAATCATTCAACGTGAATGCAACCAGATCTTGTTGCCTCGTTTGGAAGTTAAACCCGCCGACAAACTAAGAAGACCTGAACTATCGAGATTGCCTCAAGCCATGTCGATGCCTGGAAACATGATCGCTGAAGATGAGCTCTATCAGATGTTTGACGTGACTGTCGAACAGTCATTCGAAACGTATGAGAATCAATTGGTGAAGACATACGTTCAAGCGATTCGAAGTCAACTGGCAAAACTACAAACTAAAGTGACAACGTCGAACGCACCACCTGAGATGGCATATGAATTGAACGCTGTGGCTAGCGAATTTCAATTGGCATATACCCGCGCAAACTTTTTGAGGAAGGTTCGGCGCCAATCGATTACGTCTGTGCGAGTCACCATGGTGCTTCTGAAGAATCCCGCATACCGTGCGGTGCTTGAGGGATATCTTGCACTCAATCAGCAATCATCGGTTGCGTTGGAAGAGCAAGCAATGAACACTCCGCTGAACAAATTTCCGTTTCTTTATCAGCTCTGGGCGAACTTGAATGTGTTGAGCGCATTGCTGCAAGTTTGCGCTGAATTAGGCTATCGATGCGTCAGTCATAATTGGGTCAAGACATACCGAAAGGGAACTGTTCTTCAGGTGGCAAACGATGGCAATGCTGCCGTGCAGTTATACAACCCTGCGACAGGAACACAGATCAATCTCATGTCATGGAAGCCGGTTTCTGAAATTCCAGAAGTGGTCGCTAATCTTGAAGCGCCCATGGCTCTGGCAGTCGCTATCGAAGCTCAGGCGAAACCTCTCGAAGTTCTGTTATTCGACCCTAAATATGAAGTAGTTGCGAAGGGTGTTACCGCCGGCGCAACAAAGAAAGCACAGTCGAGAACAAAATCAAAATTGCAACCGGAAGAAGTTGCAGGCTCGATTGCGCCGGTGAAAGAAGATGTCGACGAACTTCTACGCTTTATGGCGCAGCTAAAGGAAGTTGGAGACCAGGAAGTACCATACGCAGCTTTCTTATACCCTGGTCAACCAATGCAGATTGCTACAGGAGTTGAGGCGCTGTCAGCGCGTCCTGCGCATGGTGCGGTGTTGCAGCAGTATATTTGTGCAGTGCTTCGACGCCATTTGGCGTAAGAAGGTTATGCAGGAGTCAACGTCAAGACCTCATTGGGATTCTATTTGCCTTTCCAAAACGCTGCTTCAGCAGCCCGTATTTCGGCTTGGTTAGGCGCAGTCACTGGTTGCAAAATGAAGAATGGAGATTTTGGGTCGCCCACAACTTTGTAGTCGCCGTTCATCACCAATCGGTCTAAAGAGCCGGCGATCGTACCGGGGCTAGCGTCTGCCTTTAACAATGTGGATGGCAATTCCGCGACTGGCTTGAATGCACCTTCGGCGGCCGGCATCATTACGCCATCTTTAAAGGTATAGCGACCGCTTTTAACGGTATCATCGAGAAATCCGGCTAAAGTCCCTGAACCATTCTCTTTCGCAAAGCCCAGTGCGGCTGACGGCAACTGAGATTCCACTTTCGCGCCGCTTGCCATGGCGGTGGCGGCTTCACCGTGGGTCAAAATAACTGCCGTGCCCATTAGTCCGACGCCCAGGATGGCGGTGGTCTTTGGGTGGTCTTGCATAAATTGCCATATTGCTCCGGCGATGCTGGATTCTTGCTGCGAATCTGCAGGCGCATGCGAAACTTCACCGAGATTTCTCTCTGCCATTGCTATTTCTCCGGGTCGCTGAGTACCAAGCATCATATGGGACGGGTTTCGTCTTGTCAGTGGGGAGATTACGTATGCTGGACGACGTAGACCGCGAAGCTTCGGTATGGCTGGGTTCGTGGAAGATACCACTTTCCAGAGCTGATTGAGCCTCTTTAGGTGTGGCGAACGGACAATGTTGATTCAGTGCAACCTTTGCCAAAGGGACTTTTGTATTCTGCGTAAGCATTGCTTATTTTTGAATGCCCTTAGTTCATCGCTTCTGATGATTGACAGCCGAATTTTTTACTTTCTGAAAATCGATTTGGATGACACAGTCAGACGATTGTGCGCCCAAGCTTGCGTTGCATGGGCGCGGTCATATTTAGGATTAAGCTGAAGCGCATGGCGCGTGTCTTCTAAAGCCTTTGGCCAGTCTTTCAGGTAGCAATAGGACTGTGCTCTTTCTGTGTAGGTATAGTAATCGCCTGGCTCCAGATTGATACTGGAAGAAAAATCACTGACGGCCTTTTGATACTCTTTCATTTGATTGTAAGCAACTCCACGTGAGCAAAAAGCTTTAGCGGAATTTGGTGCAAGCGAAATGGCACGCGTGTAATCTGCGATCGCTTTTGGATAGTCTGCGACATGATAGAAACAATCTCCCCTCAGCAAAAAACATCTGGGATCTTTTTTTGTGTAAGTCAAATAGCGATTGAAGTTTGCACTCGCTAGTACCCCGTCACCCAGCATTATGTGGGAGTAACCGCGCAATAGATAAAGTTCAAAACAATTTGGGGAGGATTTTATGGCTTGATTGAGGCAATCGATTATCGGCTTGTGCTGATTCAGCAGCGCATGCGCTCGGCAAGCGATAACTAAACTGCACACATCTTTGTCTTTTCCGATTGAAGTCAACACTTGTTTGGCTTCTTTAGCGGCGTAATCTTTTTTGTCGACGCAATCCAATAAAGCTGCGTGTTCTACTAGTAGATCTGGCTCTTCCGGTGTAACGGTAATGAGTTCCAAGGCTCTATGTGCATCTTGTTTTGCTCGTTGTGTCAAACCAAGCCATACATAAACGCGGCTGCGTCTAGAGTATGCGTCTGGGCATGTGGTATCAAATTTGATTGCATCAGAGAAATCATCAAACGCTTGCTTGTAATTCCCCAGCGCGGCAAAAGCGTAACCCCTTCTCGCTAAAGCTACTGAATTTTCTGGAGAAGCAGCCAATTCCTTACTGTAGAACTCGATAGCTTGTTGCCATTCTCCGCGGTTAGAATGTAGGCGAGCTGCTGAATACAATCGTAATTGATCTGCAGTCGCGCTCTGACAAGCATAAGAGACGATCAGACTAAATAGAATAATGATTGCATTGCGCATGGCTGTGAAATTATGTTTCCGAGTAGATGCAGAGCGCAGCGCCGACTGATGGCACGCGTTACTTTTTGGTCATGACGACCGACGTCGGGGAATAATCCTCTCCATAATCTTGCGTGGGTGAGGTAACAAGTGTCCACTTCAATCCTCGGCTGGTCAGATCAAGATCTGCTTTGCCCTTTGAACCTTCGTTAGCGAATCCGCTTGTGTACGTTACGCGCACATGACCCGGCTTCATAATGGTGCCTGTAATGTCTCCGTCTTGAACTTTTTTTCCGTCCGCATAAGGAGACGTCGAATATTCACCTGTCACCTTGTTTCCCTTCTGCTCCAGCGTCATCTGACAGAACGGATCTTTCTTCTTTTCCCAGTGTCCACTGAAACTTGTTGGCGTTGCAACGGACTTTGCTGCGGCTTTTTTCGCAATAGCGCCAGAGTTGCTCAAGATGAAGAGTGTCGAAGCCAAAATAATCTGAGTACGCACGATGAATTATCTCCAGTTGAAGTCGAAAACAGAGATCTCGTTTGGCTTGCCATAGAAAGACCCAAGCGCGAATACAAATTTACACTAATGGCGGCATTTTGGGGTATAACCAAATCACCATCCGGTGAGTCATATGAGCGCATTGAGCGAATCCCGATTGGAGTCTCTAGTCAACCTGGCACTGTCGTATGCGGAAGGTAGTGCAGAGGCTGGCGTCCAGCTTATCCAGAATGTTGATGAAGACATAATCCCGCTCTTGCCCCATGAACTCAGGGTCACAGTCTTGGACGCGATACTGTCAGGCAAGAAAACCTCCCTTGACGAACGCTCCAAAGCATTAGTGCAAGCCGCTCTTAATGCAACCACCGATGAGAGCTTCCTTGTCAAAAAGGCTGAGGCATACATTGATGCTGGTGAGCAACTAGCAGCCGAAACTTTGCTTAAATGGCGAGTCAAACTCGCGGCTAGAAAGCAGGCTGCGAGCGACATTCACATTGAATCGCTGATTGAACTTGGCGAGGTGTACCAGTTAGGCGGAAAGACCAGTGACGCGCGCGCCATGAGAGAGGCTGCCGCCAACGCCTGCGAAATGCGAACAGTACAGACAAGTGGCGCTGGGAGGCTTCTAGTGAAGGTCGCTCAGTCCTGCTATGACGCTTCTGACCTGAATCAGGCGGAAGATGTTGTGCAGCGTGCAGTTAGTCAGTTCGAAAAATTTGGCAAGGAAAATTCGCCTGATTCTCAGCGAGCTGCCGATCTTAAAGCCTGCCTTCGGTTGCAGCATGTAATTGCGCAAAGATTGCAGCGAAGTACTGATGCGCAGTCGATTGCGCGTCGCATTCAAACACTTCTTGGCGAGAAAACTAAAATCGATGAAATCGATCGTTTGCTCGTTACCTATGCGAATCTGCCTGACCATTTCGAATTGGCTGTCAGTCCAGATGGAGTCGATCTGGTATCAGACGATTTCCCGAAGATAGTAAAAGAATTTTCTGGGTTGGATTTGGAAAGATACTTTATCGATGCCTTTTCCCAATCGCCTGGTCTCACCACAGATCAGAGAGCTAAAGTATCGGCAGACTTGTTTGGCGTATTGCGCACAGTGACCAGAGTCGTTACTGGACCTGCGGGTTCAACGCTAACTCGCTCAGAAGAGACGTCGATTGATTTACCAGCAAATCTATCGAACGGCCTGGTTCAAAAGGTCAATTTTGGCACGACGGTTACGTTCAAGCTAGTTCCAAATCCGCCGGATGAGGCGATATTTGTAAATATGACTGGTATCACATTCAGTGTCAGTGGCAAGCTCATTGCGGTGCCGCAATTAGACCTGAAAGTCGATGGAAATATTTGTGCAGTCAAACCGACACTCGCTGAATGTGGCACTGTCGCACAAACTGCTTCATCCAGATTGCAGGCAATTGCGAACCTTGGTAAAAATATTTTTGTTGGGTTCTTTCTGAAAACTACAACGTTCTCAACCAATCTCCCAGTCGTTCAGGAAGAATACAGGCGCTACCTAGACAGTGCCACCAACTTGAAGAGAGCTTTGCAGTATCAGGAAAAGGACCTCCTATCTCTGTTTGAACGTTGTGCGCGCATTGAGGTGAGTGACCCGCTCACCAGGGCGATTTTTCAAAACGGTATACGCATCTGCAGGAAGGGCGTGAATATTCAAATTGAACGCAGAGCGGCTTCTTCCTGTGATTTTGCTGGCGTAGCGCTGAAATTCGCTCCGACGGTTGTGTTAGACATGAAGAAAACCACACTCGAATTAGACATCACCGATCTCAAAGGTGTCGATATGAGTGTGGCATTCAATGCACCCTCTGAACTGAGGGCAATCGGATTAGATTTAAGGCGCTCCATTCCTTCTCATATTGAAGCGATTAGGCTCGGACCTTCCAGAGACCGTGTCAGGCGCATGGTTGTTCGCACTGCTCCGGGCAGATGGATTGGACTTGATCTAAACGAGCAAACGATGCGTCCTGCCTTTGATGAAAATGGAAACTGGATGATATTCGGAGTTGCAAGTAACCCTATATCTGGTGGCACCCAGAGTTTCTATTTGAGATTGGACCGTAACAACGAATTGAAAATGACTACACGTGAAATTGCATCTCTCGTAAGTCAAACCGCCATGGAAGGCATCGATCCGAGCGATCCGACAACGTGGCAATGGGGCGCAGTTGCTATAGGCGCAGAAACAGTGCTAGGTGTTGGCACTATTTTGCGGGGCACCATCGGTGATGAGAAAACCGATCAACTCGCTGACGAAGTAAAAGAAGTAACCAAGTTTTTCAAAAACCTGTTCTCCTAAATGCATCAGTAATGCAGCCACACAGTGACCTGCGCACAGATACCGCAACAGTGTCTTAACCTCACGCAACTGTTCGCCAACCACCGCGGCATCAATGGTATAACGTTCTAGATTCGGCTCTAGAGGTATCGATTGTGACAGCTGCATTATTAGAAACGCCCGTAAAGGACATCGACGGTAAAGAGGACACACTCAAGGCTTATGCTGGAAAAGTCTTACTCGTTGTCAATGTAGCGTCGAAGTGTGGACTAACACCGCAGTACAAAGGTCTGGAAGAGCTTTATCAGGCTAAGAAAGATGCGGGATTGGAGATCCTCGGATTTCCGGCAAATGATTTCAACGGTCAAGAGCCTGGAAGCGAAGAAGAAATCAAAACCTTCTGCTCTACCAATTACGATATTCACTTCCCGCTATTTGCGAAAGTTTCAGTTTTGAAAGAGGCTAAACACCCGCTGTACGAGAAATTAAAACAAGCAATGCCAACCGCTATCGGCGATGGTCCGATGAGAGAAAAGCTGAAAGGTTATGGTATCGCTGCGAATGAAGCGCCTGAAATTCTATGGAATTTCGAGAAATTCTTGATCGGAAGAAACGGCGAAGTTGTTTCTCGTTTTGCGCCTGATGTAACAGCGGATGACCCTCGTCTCGTTGCAGCGATTGATGCCGAGTTGAAGAAGTAATCAGTACGGACAATCAGTTGCTCTAACTAGTTCGTTTATTTCGTTGGCGGAGTAGCGAGCTGGACAATGCTTGCGGCTGGACGGGAGCCTTAGGCTCGCTGCCAGCTGCTGGAGTAGAGCGCAGATCCATCTGCTTTTGAATTAGAATGCGGCAATCGACGTTATTCAAGATGATTTGAAGTTCGCCTTTATCAATAGGTTTGCGCAAGTAACCAGACATTCCAAAAGTAAGGCTTTTGTCGAGTTCGTTTTGTTCGCCCATCGCAATTATCTGTGCAGAGCACGTGCCATTTGCTGCCTCGAAACTTCGAATCAATTTCGTCGCTTCATAGCCGTCCATGATCGGCATGTTTAGGTCCATGAAAATAAGTCGGCATGGCGTAGTTCGTGCAAGCCTAACTATTTCCCTGCCATCACGAGCAGTTTGCACGGAATAACCCAGTTGCAGCAAATGTGCTTCTAGTAGCCAGCATTGAGTGACATCGTCTTCCGCGATCAGTATTTTCTCTGCCATATATAGTCTCCAACGCCCAGTGCGAAATGCTGTTAAATCTTTTGCGGGTGGTGAATCTATTGCAGCAAAAACGCGTAAAGACTTTATGTGGAATTGTTTGGATTGTGAACTCTAGCTCAACGCCGTTGGGACTTTTGATGCACCGTTCGACGATAAACGTTATTTAGGAATTTTGAGGATGTCAGTTAGCTACTTAGGGTTATGCGTGCTCACAGTCTTTGTGCGACCATGCAGGCTGGAAAGGTATCACGCGAACCGTAGTTGAAAGTTTGCAAAATTCGGGAGCTTCGGTGCCATGAACATCAAGAAAGAGTTGCACGAGTCTTCCATGTTGAAAGAGGATGCATTCTGCTCAATAGTGGTCGATGATATCACGCACTTTGAGATCGGGATTGCTGATCTGAATGCCCTGCTGAGCATTGCGGAAGAGCACGACATTGCGCTTTGGCAAGTAGTCGCTGTTGCGACACGCAGGTTGCGTAACGACATAGCGGAACACCAGCAACAAATATCGATGGGAATTTGACTGAGCGTTTTAACGTGCACAGCTAGTTGCTTTTGGGCACCAGATTGCCGAGGGCTACACCCTTTTCTGTATGTTCTATCAGAACATTCTCCGTAATCCAGGGACACTTTATGCTGCCCTGGCTTGGGCTCGTTCCATTCCAGGCAACAACTTTGTTGCCCTTATCAAAGCGGAATTCAATAACGCACCCCGGCCAACTAATTGGTGCCCCTGGCATAACGCAGTACGTTGCCGACTCAATCCAGGTGCCAGTTTTGGCTTTGTTTTCGACTGGATTTTCCAACTTGCCTACTAGTTTTTCAAGTTCTTCTCTGGACATGCCGATCAGGTCGTGGGTTTCTAGCAGTTTTGCAAAACCGCGAAAGATGTATTTAGGGTCTCTTCTGTGCAACATATTTGCGCTTTGTTCATCCATTTTTTCAGAAGCTATGAATCGATTTGGTGTAGCGATATCAAGCCATTCATAGTGTGGCTGCACGACCCAGTTACCTTTGCGGTCAATGACACCACAGTGTTGTTCATCATCGTCAGAAGTATCAGACCAAGCCATTGCCAGATCACCAGTAAACTGTGAGCAAAAAAAGAATTTTGGAGCAAGGACAATTTTTCCTGTTGCGTCGCAATAGCCCCATTTTGACCCAGCTTTTCCAATGTGCTTAGAACGTGGTGCCGTGCCTCCAAATCCGCACGGAATCCAGGTGGCGGGGGTAATCTTTGGGGGCATTTCGACCGACGTGCAGGTGTCTGGAAATTTGAAGCGCAGCCTGCCACGTTTATCCAACACCTCAAATTTATTGTCTTTGGTTACAAACCAATCGCCACTTCCTTCTCTTCGCACCGAACTGTATTGACCGAAAGGAATGACAAATTTACCCGCGGTGTCTACGACCGCAACTGACTTTTGTTCGCCACCCGAGTATTGCATAATGGTGGCGCGCCCTCTATCGAACTCGCTACAGCTTACGTTTTCAAATGGGCCGATTACCATCTTGCCCTGATGGTCGAGGTAACCAGCCCACCGCTTGCCTTGTGATAAATAAGATACAGCTGCGCGTCCACAGTAAAAATCTTGAATTTGATCGTAGTCAGCAACTTTCACTAGTTTTCCCTGTCTATCTATAAATCTGGTCGGATCGAATTGATTAGATATTCGCAAGAGTCCCTCGTGAAATTTTGAAGATTCGGTGCGGGTCCAGCTGGGCAACTCGCTGATGACCTTTCCTCCATCCTTTACCAGGTAAATTTTGTCCGGACCGCCTGCTGCACTCAACTTTGTCGCAGTAAAAAGGTGGTCGCCGTTGTATGTGATTTTGGAATATTCTGCAGGGATAATTGGGCGACCTGTAGTTGAATAGGCGCCCATGAGTCCACTTGGTCCAGAAATGTATATATGGTCATCGAGCGGATAACTTACGACGTTGCCTGGAGGTAGATCAAAAGGCTTTTGTTTGCGTTCTAAATTCACAACATTATCGATGATGATATTACCATCAATATCGGCGTAGGATTTGCTCTCAGCTGCTGAGCCTCCGGCTTTAACCAGCTCGAAGTAGTGTTTGACACTATTGTATGTGATCGATTCATAGTCGGGCGGTATAACATTGTGTTCAGCGGAGTCAATGACCTTGAGTGAACTTGCAAGCGCCATAGGCGACAAAACTAGACAAGCTAGTGCTAAACCGCCGACAAAACTACTAACAAATTTGTGCATGCCAACTCCGTGACCGTCTACCTTTTCGACAAACGTATTCTCTGTATTTTAACCGTTTAGTGACTGCGAGCAAAATGAAACTAAAACTGATCAGCTTATTTTTTGTTGCGCTCAGCCTATCTACAGAACTCAGAGTATGTTGTTTTGAGTCACCATCATCTGCATTGCGCGCCAAAGTCAAGGCGTCAATAGAACATTCTGACGATGATTCGGTAGAAACTGTCCGTGATTATTTGTATCTTTTGGATGAAGAAAAAGCTTCGCCGAAAGCCAAAATGCAGGCGATTCTGGATTTGGCATCCTTTTACAAAAGTGTAAACGATGTCTTGCCCATGACCGTTCCCATCTGGGCGGATCTCACAGTCAGTGATGCCTCCGATATGCTGATGCTGGAGCAGATTTTGTCACGTGTTTCAACGGTTGGTGGCGTACAGGAAGAACTGCCGTTGGCTCGTCTCGCTGAGGAGGTCGATAAAATCGAGGTCACTGACAATGAACGACTCAAAATCAAAATCTCGATAATTTCGAGAATTCTATTTTTGCTGCAAGGAAACTACGCCTATTCGAAAAAAATTGCAGACATTACACTCAGGCAAATTGCTCAAGCAACTATTGAACCGCCGAACAATATCGACACAGTGAGCTTTCACATCATTGCATTGTACTACCTGGAGAGCCCTCGTAGTACCAGAAACGGTGCTCTTCTCGCTAGCTCGTTAAGAAATCTTTTGCGCATCTCGGACAGGACTGGCAATAGCAATACACTGCCGTTAGCAGAGAATTTATTTCCCGAACTGGCAAGACGTTGCGATGTTGCTACCACAATTGAATTGCAAAAAGCTCTGGTCGAAACAGCAGTCAAAATAAAGTTGAATGATTCTCTACTAGGCACTTTGCAATGGCAATTGGGATACGCATACATGCTAGCCGGCGATTACGCCAAAGCCGAGTCAGCACTGCGTCAAAGTGCTCCAAATATTCAGTCGATGAAATTGATGTGGAAACTTCAGCTTGCTGAATGTTTGAGAAGGCAGAGGAAGACCGAAGAATACGACAAGCTGGCAGAAGAAATCGAGAAAGAAGTTCCGGAGTCACGCGAAAAGTATGCGTTCGACTTCGCAGCCGGCGCGCAAGCAATTCGAGCACTGAATTTGGTCGACAGGGGCAATTTCGAGGCGGCTTTGCCTCTTTTAAAGTCATCGTCAGAGATTTATTCCAAGACTACAGGTTCGAGAGACCTTGCGTATTTCAACCTGCCCCTGTATACAATCACCTTTCCAGATGAAATTGCAGTGCTCACTGCCGAAGCCGCTGTTAATCGGAAGCTGGGTCGAGTGGCTGAAGCTGAACGTTTGGAAAAAAGCGTGGAAGCAATTCAGTCCAGCAATGAGCAAGATGCTCTGACCGCGCAAACCGCTAGCTTGCTGAACATCGCTCAGCGTGACGGCGGCATCGGTGTTCAACCAGAAGATGCTAAAAGCTTTGTAGCACTTTGTTCGAAAATGAAATTGCCGGAAACTCGCGTGGCTACGTTGCTGGATTACGCCGAAGTTTTAATTTCCAACAATGATTTATTATCAGCAAAACTCTGCCTAGACGCAATTGTCGACAATCAAATGTCGGACGCCATCAAAAGCAAAGTAATACGAGATTTGCTACTTATCGCCGAGTGCCAGGGTGATTTAAAATCCACAGAACAATTACTTTCTAAATTGGAGAGTACATCGACAAATTCAAGCGATGATGACCGGCTTAAAAACTTAGAATCGTTGGTGCATCGCAATTTGCTCCTAGGCGATTATGAAAAGGCAGAGATGCAATCGCGCCAAATTGAAGAGAAGCTGCTGTCTTTGGATGATAAGGAACTGGACAAGACCGAACAAACGGTGCAGGGGAAATTTGTTATTGATTATCAAATGGGATTACTCGATCGAGCACGCGCGCTGGTTCAGTTAAAATCGTTTGCACCGGCGATGATACTACTTCGGGCTCTGCTCGTTCGCAATCTAGATCAACAAACTCTGATTGATGCCTCAACTCTTTTGGCCCGTTGTTATAAAGAAAGTGGACACCCCGGACTGGCGAAGACCTGCGAGCAAAATGCTGTGATTCTCTTCGATAACATGTACAGACCTGGTACAACTTCTTACATGCTTGCCGATGCGAAATTTCAATTGGCTATTCTCGCTGCGGAAAACGGAAATTTGGTTCGATCGCGTCGATATCGTGCGGAGGCGCTGAAAGTCGCGGCTAAGGCGCATGTCGAGAACACTGCTCTGTATAAACAGATCGTTGATTACAGGTGAGTGCTAGAGTACAGTGCTAGAGTACAGTGCTAGAGTACAGCCTTGGTTCTGGACTACTAATGGCAAGATTTCCCTCAGCTAAATCGTATGAAAAACCTCGGAAAATCTGAAAAGATAAACTTGGCGGCGTTGGCTGTTTTAGTCATTTTGACACTCGTTGGTGTCTATGTCGCAAACAATCCTACATCTATTCATGAACTTGAATTGCGAGCCAAATATTTGAATCGGGTAGTAAAACTGCCGGTTCCATACGCCCATCAAGAACACAGCTTGAGCTGTGAAATTGCCTGCTTAAAAATGGCTTTGAACTATCAGGGAGCGCACGTCGGTGAGCCTGAACTGATCAAATTGATGCCCTTCGACTCTACTCCAAACGACAAAGGAATTTGGGGCAACCCAAACCAGGCGTTTGTCGGTGACATAGACGGTGAGTCGGGCGTAAATGGCTACGGTGTCTACTGGGAACCAATCGCGCAACTCGGTCGGCACTGGCGCAAAACCCAAACTTTAGAAAATGGGTCAGTACAAGATTTGACTGCAAACCTATTGGCAAAAAGACCGATAGTTATTTGGGGGCACTCCGGTACTGGCGTTTTCAAAAATATCGATTGGAACACTTCCTCAGGCAAAAGAGTTTCTGCAGTAAGCGGCGAACATACGCGGGTGGTGACTGGATTTGCTGGTGACCCACAGAATCCTGACGTCTTCTTCATCTTGGACCCATATTTTGGTGAACTAATTTGGAGCAAAGAAGAATTGGAAAAGAACTGGCAATCATTGGGCAACCACGGAGTGGTGGTTTATGCTGATACAAATGCCCCGCAATGAGATTATGCTGTGATGAACGTATGCATCCTCAAGGTTCAAATTTCCTGACAGCGATGGAAGCGAAATAGCTTATTTAACAGACAATGGCGATATCGACATTCTTTTTACAAGCAATGCTCGTTCGTCAGACGTCAAATTTCCAGACTTGAACAACTTGAGTCAAGCGCTTAAATGATGTGGGAATATCCAACTTGTTCACGTCGCGATTGCCGCATCGATTGCTGATGACTCGAAGTTCAGCGAAGGAAACCGATAGATGAGAGCATACTTGCGCAATCGCTGCGCCTTCCATGCCTTCTGCCAGCGCGCCAGTTCTTTTAGCGTACTGGGCCGCGATCTCGTTGGTTCCTGAGATTGTTGAAACGGTGGCGATTGCTCCAACATGGTCTGCGCTCAGTGATAGATGCTGGCTCCATGGTGACTCGTTTTGCTGAAAGGATGTACGAGCCCAACCAGACTGCTCTAGTGATGTCCATTCCTGGTTTGCTAGATGTGGCGTTCCTTCGTCGGCGAAGACGGCAGCTGTTCCAAAAACGGTAGACCCGATTTTGACGTTTTCGTCCAGACTTCCTGCAATTCCAAATGAGAGAACAGCGCTGTAGTTGCGACCGTTCGCTTTAGCGATCGAGATCTCGTGCGTGACGGCACCCGCTGCATTTGCTTTGCCCACGCCTGTTTGTAAAATTGAAATTGAGTCGAAGTGCAAAGCGCACCAGTCTTCCGAAGTTTCATCGATGTTTTGATTCAATGCTCGAAGCACGGCACCAAATTCGCTACCAGATGCGACAGCTAAAAGAAGGCGATTATTACTGTCAAAAAACTCGGAAAACAAGTTAGGCACTCGTCGTTTTAGCTTCTACTTGGTCGAAGAAGAAATTCACCGCAGACTCGCCTGATGGTCCGAGTTCCATTGAAAATTCGTTCACATACAGGTCGATATGAGACTGCATCACATCTGGTGTCATGTCTGATGCGTATCTACTGCACAGATCGAGAACCTCTTCTTTGTTTTTGTAAGCCCATGCCAGGCTCTGCTTGATGGATTCGTTCAGAGCTGTACCATCCAGGTGTTTTTTCGCGATAACACAACCAAGTGGAATCGGGCATCCAGTTTTTTCTTCCCAATATGCGCCCAAATCTTGAATCAGGTTGAGGCCATCAGCGGCATAAGTAAATCGTTTTTCGTGGATTACAACACCTTGCGCATCGCTATTCTCTTTCAGCACATCGTAAAGAGAATTGAACGGAACGAATTTCTTTTTCAATGAGCGTTGCACCCAAAAGTCGAGCAAGAAATTTGCCGTTGTGTATCGACCCGGCACCATCACTTCATTTTCAGGATTCCAACTTGCTCCACCAGTGAGCAGTAGCGGACCAACTCCGCGCCCAAGTGCTCCACCGCTCGGCAACAAGCTGTAGTTACTGCTGCAACGAGGGTAATTCGCGTAACTGATTTTCATCAGATCGTAATCAAAAAGCAGCGACTTTTCATTCAGAGTTTCAATATCGAAATAATCAAAGTGCAGGTCTGAGTCGTTCATTTGCACGTGACCCAAGATCAAGCCAGCAAAGATGAACACGTCATTTGGACAAGGAGATATGGCTATTTTGAGCATTGAAGTATTTTGCCTGTGATTGCGTCGACGAACTATCCAGCGCCGATTAGCTAGTAATTATAACATCGTGTTAGCCGGTAACTTATCCGATCACTTTACATATTGCCGAACTTGAGGCGCGGTTTGACTGGATTTTGCTCTTGCCACACCGCATCATGCTGTTGCAAAAGTCTCTGGGGTGACTTCATCGGCACAAATACTTCAAGTCACTGTGTCTTATATTAACTGCTCATCTTGAGCGTCCTGCGGTCACGAGTCGTCGTAGGCGCTATACTTTCGCCATGGAAGTTCAACACACCCCCTTACTTAAACTCGACGACGCAACTGTGCAGCGAACCGGCGTCAAAATCCTGGAAAACGTTGCACTCGAGATACCCGACGGTGAGCACACTGCTATCATCGGTCCAAATGGCAGCGGAAAATCTACATTAATCAAACTGATCAGTCGGCACATTTATCCGCACGCGCACGCAGACGGTAGACCTGCTGTTTCCGTGTTCGGGCGATCGACTTGGAACGTTTTCGAGCTACGAAATTTACTAGGAATAGTTTCGCCAGACCTGCATTCCGCCCTAACTGGCGCAAGCCATATCACGGGACTGGATGCCGTTTTAAGCGGCTATTTCGCGAGTCATGGCACCGCTAGCAATCATGTAGTCACCAATCAAATGATTCACGAGGCGACTGCTGCTCTTAAAGAAACGGGCGCGGCAAATTTAGCTAATAAACGTATGGACATTATGTCCGCAGGAGAAGCTCGTCGAGTGTTGATTGCCCGCGCTCTGACTCACAATCCCCGCGCGCTGCTACTCGATGAGCCGACAACAGGTCTAGACCTCGTATATCGCCGTCAATTTTTGGAAACGCTTCGCGTTCTTGCAGCTAAAGGATGCACACTGCTGGTGGTGACACACCACATTGACGAAATCATTCCGGAAATTGAGCGCGTGATTTTGATGAAAGATGGACAAATTTTTGCAGACGGCCCGAAAGCATCAGTTCTAACTTCGAGCAACCTCGCGGCGGTATTTAGCAGCCAGATTGACGTGCGTCGGGACTCTTCTGGTTACTACAGTGCTGTTCTCTCGTGTTAGGTAAAACAAACACGAATGACAAATTCGCTAAAAATGAAAAGACAAGCGTATTTTTCGATTGGTGCTTATTTCGATTGATCGCTTTTTAGAGTGGTTTGAAGCTGCTTAACAATTGCCTTTGCGCATGCTGGCATCATCGTGTTCTCGTAATATTTCACACCACCAAGCATGTCTCCGTTCGTTGGTGATTTATTCACTTTTAATCGATCGATGAATATAAGCTCTTGTCCAGTATCGCCTGATATCACTTTTGTCGAAACATAGGTGGTGTATTTGTTTGCCATCATGCCAGTGGCCCAATCTGCGGCGTCGATCCAGCCCGTGACTATGTATTTGGCTTGCAATGATTTACCAAGCTTTTTCCAATCATCTGGCGTCCAACTGCGAGTGTCGACTTGATCTGTTCGCGCTAAATTGCCCATATTGGAAAGCGACATGTTTGTCAGTCGAGGTCCCATAGCACGATCATGAAATTGTGATCGAAGCGCATAGAACATAGCTTCGGACAATTTTGGTGCTAAATTTGCTAGTTCAGCGGAGGAAGATATTTTGCCCCAAAGAACTTTGGTAGTGGGTGGGAGTTGCTGAATTCTGCAAACAAATGGACCTACAAACGGCACAATGGCGATGTTGGGTGGAAGCTCAATGGGTGCAGTAACGGGCGGTTGCGGAGGGAGCGCAGACGCAGTTGGCACAACCTGCGTAGTCGTGCTTGGTGTCACTTGTGTCGTCGGTATCTTGAATGTATCTATGGTAGTCGGAGGCAGCTTCTGCGGTAATTGCCTGGTGGGTGTTATCGCCAAAATCGGCGGCTTGCCTAACCACGTGCTTTTTAGAACAGGAGTCTGCAACACGCCGCGTTCTTTCAACGATGTGCGTTGTACAGAATCTTTGAGCGTTTTGTAAGCGTCGAACAAGCTTAGATTTTCTGGTGAATTACTGAGAGTGTCGATCAGAAGCCGCGTGAAGATGCTGTTGTGTACGTCTTTCATCTCCCAGGAAACTTCTTCCGGCAGGCTTGAGGATAGCACCACGCGACCTTTGCCTAACGCCAGCTCTTTCACATCAAAGTTGTTCCGCGACAATCCCTTGCCACCAACTTCCAGGGCACCACTATGACATGCGTCGACGATCAAAATAACGCGTTTTGCATGAATTCGCTTCGAAACAACTTCGACGAGATCCTGCATCTCGAGTGCTGTGGTGTATAGATCATCTGGATCTGAATCGTGGGCGAGAATGTAATTGACTCCGGCGGTATCCATGTATGCTGGACTACCGTGACTTGATATGAAAATCACCACCAGATCATCTGGAGCAGCGACGTGTGGTAGCCACTTTCCGCCTAACTCCGAAACGATTTCCTTCTCGGTCGCTTGTTCGTCTGTGAGCAGCTTCACGTGGTCTGGGGCGAATTGTCCTTTAGTGATCAAATATTGGTAAAAATCTTCGGCATCTTTTGCTGCCCATCTCAAATTTAGTTTTTCATTTGTAAATTTGCTTACACCGACAATCAAAGCCCACTTGTCGGCAACGGGAGTGTTGTAAGCATCCTCATCAAGTGCAGCAGCCGGCAACGCGCATCTGATGCACAGGAGCAAAATGAGCACTAGACGAAACAGACTTGAGTTCACAACCTCACTCCATCGAGACTGAAGGGCTATTATCACACAGGTGATTGAATGGCATCCACAATCGAGAATCATTCAAGATCAAAAACGCGCCGAACCTGAAATCTGTCGCTCCAATGCATTTCTGGCTGAGGATTGGCTAAACTGCGACAAAGAAATGCCGTTGCCAGTGGAAACCAGGTATAAAAAATTGGATCACCACTACATTCGGCGCCGCCGCCATCACCACCTCGAAATACGTCAGGTTCAGTCACTGCTTCAAGCGCATATGTGTCATGCGCGATATCGAGAAAGAAGCAATTGCGGTCGTAACGATATGCTGCATTTTCTCTCCAGTCAGAAGGGTTGTTGTCTCCCCATCTGAACAAAGTCGTGGCGCCGCCACCGCACAGGTATTCCCATTCATCAGAAGTAGGCAACCTGAATTTCTGGGCACGAATTTCTTCTTCGATTTCTTTGCGCGTTATCGAGCGTTCACGCCAAACGACGATTTCCTTGCGAGCGCCCTCGTCGTCATGTATGAATTCACTTCTAAACTCCGATAGGCGGCTGGCTTCTCCCCTCATCAAAGTTTGGACTTCGGGTAAGTTAGGGTCGGCTGGAAGGCGAGATGGTTTTTCGGGCACGCACTCAACTAGCATCGAACCAACTTTCACCGTGCGACTCCGCGTGGTAAATCTTTCCAAAAATTCAGGCATCGTTACTGGTACCACATCTCGAACTTCCTCTTGACCCTGAGTAAAACTTTCTTTTTGCGCATCCGTCGGTCTGAATTCATTCACATCGAATCCAATTGCTGCTTCATTTGCAGGAATCAACACAAATTCTTTGCCTGCATGTTCGAAGAGCCCTAGCACTTCTTCTCGCTCACAGTAGCGATGGGATTTTAAGCCGGTAAAAGTAAACTGAGGCTCTGCAATGCGCGCAGCGATTTCGTTGCAGAGCGACTGCTTCTGCTCTGCAGTCGACTCAACCCAAGATTCATAAGATAGCGTTTTTGAAAGACCCATTTGTATAGCCTATTGATGGGAACCTTTGTCTTTGGCGCTGTCCTTTGCGCTACCTTTTGCAGGCTGAATTGCTTCGTCCTTCTTCTTAGCGCGAATTTCTTTAGCCTTAAGTTCGTAAATCTCAGCTTCAGAAATACGGTTGGCACCACGCAAGGTGCGTCCAAATAGATCGAGCAATTTGACATAATTTGGAAAATCTTCTGGCGAATGTCCGTTGCGGTGCCATCTCTTTTCGTAATAAGCCATCCATGTCAAATGGTCTTGCAGAATATTTCTCACGATGTCTGGCGGTGCCGCTGTCGAACTGTCAGGGTCCCACGCCGAAGACGGTAAGGATGACTTGGTTGCAGTCGGAGCGGGAGGCTTCGCTGCACCACCTTTTTTTGTGGGCACAAATTCTTGAGCAGATTTGTGCAGTTTCTCTTGTTCGTCTAACTGAGCACTCAATTTGGTGACAGCTTCGGTGACTTCTTCTCCATTCTTCGCGCTTTCTTCCAGGCGTAAAAATGAGTCCAAGAAAGGATCTATTCCTACGCCTAATTTGCTCAGCGCCTGCATCCTGGCTAACAATTTGGCTCTGTCTTCGCGTGCTGGACCAGGCAAGACATCTAAAGTTTGCACATCGATGCTTTCCACATTCGACAGTCTACTCGATACAGACGCAAAGGAACCGTCGGAGTTAATTTCCGCGATTGTAAGCGGTTGCAAGAGCGTCTCAATGCCGTTATGAATATTGGTCAGAGAATGCATGTCGATCGTGATTTGTTTGATCTTCTTAGGATTGTTGACGGCGACAAATTCCACTCGAATCTTACGAATGCTTGGCGATGAAACTTCAGACGCTTTTTCTGCTAATTGCATTGCTTCCAGTTTTAGATCGCGGTCGCTGGCCCATGGCTCTGCTTCTGCTGTCAGCTCAAGGACGGGACCATTCACACGCGTTTTAAGTGGACGACCGGATCTAACTTCTTTGCCTGAATCAAGATAAGCTGCCACTTTATTGCTCGTATCCGAAACTTTTACCGGTGCCAGAACCAACGTTGACAACAGTTGCTCTTTGCTCATCGCTCCCGAGCTAAATGCTTTAACGTCTCCTGCAGTAACTGTGACGGCATCGCATTTGGTGATGGTGGTGTTGTAATAGTAGACCGTTACTCTCGATACATCTGTTGGTGCCAAATCGACCACCGCTTTTGCGATTAGAGCGGCATCAACTTTGAAGTCTTTGTTCGTTGCTTGCTTGTTCAGATAGGTCGATACGGTGACTGAATTTCCTTCAATCTGAACGGATATTGGCGTAGTCAGAATTTGAGCTTTTGCAATTGCGTCAGCAACTTCGCGCGACGTCAAAGCCTGAGCAGGAAGATGGCAGATCAACAGCGCTGCTGCTGCCAACCAGGTCGAACGACTTCGAATCACTGAAAAGTTCAAGGTGAAGCACCTGTCCGTTTGAACGACTCGCCAGCATAGACATACCATGCGACAAGCGTCCGTAAACCCATATAGCTCACTATATTCACCTTTGCGAGCAGTTCATAGGTGTTCAGGTTCAACTCAAGTTAGCACCTCTAGATTCCAGTCGTGTTTGAAACGAAGCGCGGGCTTCAGGAGCGCCGGTCTATTGACCGGCGCTCCTCACCGGAATTGAATCAGGGCGGGACAATAGGATTATTGGAATTCGGGTCGGGTTGCAAGGCAATACATTCAAGAGAAATTTCTCGGATCTGTGTGGAATTCGAAGTCTTCGACACTTACTTGGATAAATTCCCAAAAATTTTCATATACGGGACCAACGATGCCGTCTCTCTCTGTAATTGCAAATATCGGCGGATCATCGCTGCTGCCATCTGCCACGAAATACATATAGAACGCACCCAGCCTCTCCAAAAAGACAAAAGCTTTTTCGGGAATTTCCGTGAGTGCTTTGTTTTTTTCAGACAGAACCTCCAGAATGTCCGAAAAATCTGTTTTCGTTCCGAGCGTGGATAAATGTCTGAAGAAGGCATCAGAATGATTATCAACCAAGAAGTCGCCTGCATCTTGACCGATCAACCGCAAAAAGGTTTTGTAGCTGTTAGGAAGAAGGACACCATGCTCTTTTTCAATGGATGCTGTATGAATCGCAATTATCAGCATCAGCTTTCAGAAGCCTCTGCACGAGCTCTTCTGGGGTGCACTGCACTCTTGGTGGCAAGGGAATATCCTTGCGAAATGGTTCTAACACTTTCAATATTTCGGTGTGTTCCTTTGCTTCATCAAATGCGGTATCACCGCTGATATCTCTAAGGTTTGGATTAGCACCATACTTCAATAGCAATTCGACAATTCCCAATTGACCAAATCGGCAAGCCTTGTTGATCGCCGTTTGCTTATAGACATTTGTCTGATTAGGATCGGCACCTGCCTTAAGCAGCAATTCGACGATCCTCTCGCGAACACGATGGCTATTGTCGGACTCCGCTAGTGCTTCGTTATTGCGAGAATTTCGAGCTGGCTCGATTGCCCATTGGATCATGGTGGAAAAGAAATTAGGACCCTTGTCATAGTTAACATTGGCACCATGAGCAATCAGAACTTTCACGACATCTTCGTGACCGTACTGAATTGCGTAATCTAGTGGCACCCGTCCGCGCTGCGAAATTACATTCAATTCTGCGCCGTTTTCGAGAAGCAATTTTGCAATTTCTGCTGTCGAGGCACCAAAGATAGCTGTAGTTTTACTTTCGTTTGAGGGTTCATTGACTTGTGCGCCATTGTTCAGGAGGAACTGAACACACTCAAGAGAACCACTCTCAGCGGCATAGTACAGTGGTTTGGCACCCATCCAACCGTTGGCATTTAGTGTGCTTGGATCCGTACTAAGTATGCGTTGAATTTCCTTGAGGTCGCCCTTGCGAGCAGCAAGGTGGATGTCTTCGTCCTGTTGTTCTTTCGCATCTTTCATTTAACACCGTTCTTGTTTTGCGCTGTAGCTGCCAAAACCCAGCGCGCACGCCGTTTGATATCGGAGTTTGCATCCTGAACTAATGATTCTAGCAAGGTTTGAAATTCCGGCGAATCAACGCTCACGGCCAGTCTGCAATAGTGCTTAAACTCGCGCCGATCTCTATTTCTAATTGTCGCAATCACCACTGCCTGCAATCTTTGAATGTCCGATTCCGACAATTGGAGTCTTCGGATGTATCGCACGAGATCAGCTTTTACATAACCTGATCTGAAAAACCACGGGTACTTAAGCGGGATACCAGTGGCGGCTCTGTGACCTGGGCGCTATGTGACCTGGGCGCTATGTGACCTGGTTGTTATATTGCCCCACTACATTAAAAATCAGGCGAAAAATGCCTTGATTCGTCTAGATACCAATGAAGCTCCATTTTCCTACAAAGCGGTGGTCTTTTGGCAAGAATTTCATTGCATGCTCAGACGGCTGACGCAGCGCACGTATCCGACTTTACCAAGAACGAAAGCGACAGCTCGCATGTCTCATCTGAACGACAGAGCGGTACTCTCGACCTGATTAGACAGAGCACGAGCGCGCGCGCAGCAGACAGCAAAGTCCTCGCCTCCGCCGGAATAATCGGCGACCTTCAGCTTACATCGGTGGGCGACCAGATGCTTCTAGGGTCGTCGAAGGAAGACCAGAAGCTCATCGATGACTACAACGCGCTCTCGAAGAAGACGGGTGCGCCAGAGCTCACCACCGCCGAAAAATTCGCACTGCACACACTTCCTTCCGACCAGAAGGAAATGTACCGCCTTCAGATCGAGTCCCTGACAAAACTTGCGAACAAGGAAATTAATCCGGCGCAGTACATGGCTGAAAGCCTTCGAAACGCCGCGAAGCTGGCAGAGAAGAATGAGGGGTCGTGGTGGAATCCCTTCGGTAGCAGCAAGGAACAGCTTTTCGTTGATTACGTTGGGTTGGCATTCTGCGACAAAAGCCTTGGACTGGGCAAAGACATCGTAAGAGCCGGAGCAGGCTCGCCGTTTGATTTGGCTGGTGCTGCACTCGAAAGAACATACGCGAAATTAGTTACCAATGAGGCGGCAAAGGGTTTCAACACGAACATCACAGATACGAACGATCCTGATAACACGGTCACGCACCACTATCGTGAATTCCTTATGGTCGGATACAACAGCGGCAGAACAATAGGGAATTGGGCGGCGACAGAAATTGATAAGCCCGACATAAATCCCGGCGACGTTCGGAACGGCTACTTTGGAACGATGATTGGTTCAGCGTTATGGAACGGCAAGATTACTCCATCGGAAGCTGCCGAAATGACCATCTGGGCATACACCGCGCATGGTGGCAAACAACCGCCGTGGGGTGATCGCAACGTGACGGGTAGCAAACTTACGACGGATGATTATTTTCTCAATCCGTGGTTGAAGGCATATCGATCCAGGGACACGAATTAACTAATACTCTTTTGCAGCGAACCACGGATCGTTCGCAAGTCGCTTGAAAGCTGCCAGAGCATCAGTTGAACTGTCGATGGAAAAATTTCCAGCTCGCTCGGTGCCGATTGGGTCGTTCATTTGATCGACGTCGAAATAAACAAACGATTGAATCGATGGATGTGCCTTGATGTAGTCCATCGTGTCGCTAAACCACTGCGCTTTGAAATTCTGGTCACCAGGCTTGGCTGAAACACCTGTCTCGCCGATCATGAGCGGCTTGTCTGGATGGTTCTGCGCCGCCCAGTCAACCATGGGTTGGAAAATCTGAGCGAAACTCTTGTAGCCAGTATCTTCTCTGCTGTATCCGTCACCGCCGATCCAATCGACGTATTTGTCACCTGGATAGTAATCATCTGCCGTTCCTTTGGAAAATGCGGCGGAGGTTGGGCACCAGGACCACTTCACATTTTTCACTCCCATCTGGTCGAAGATGTCGTGGATATGCTGATAGGCGGCGACATAATCTTTTGGCGAATGCACCCAATCTTGGCTCCAGCTGCCGTCCATTTCCCAACCGTATCGAAGAGTGACAGTGCCATCTACAGATTTGAGTTTGTTCGCAAAATCTTTCCAGTACTGATCGTCTTTACCTGCTGCAATGTCTTTTGTATCTCCGTGCCAGCCGACCGAGAGCATGGTCTGTGTGCCGCGGTCTGCCATCTTTTGAATAGAATTTGTGTCTGGTAAATCGCCCCACGGTATGTACCGGTGTGCAAGTCCGACATCGCGACCGATTTGGTTTTCAAAGTCTGGTAGCGCATCGGGATAGAGTCGCTTGTTCCAGTCGTGCGGGTCGGTCCATGCTCCGAAAAGCACATGTCCACCGCGCAAATCTGTCGCGCCACCGGTGGTGCCTGGTGGTTTATCCGGCGGTTCCACGGGCGGTGGCGTATCATCTCCCGGCGGAGTTGGACCGCTGTCGGGCGGTGCTCCATCATATCGGCCGCGTGATGGGGTTCCGCCCGGTGTGTGATGCAAATAGGTGCCATCAGATTTGTAATAGGTCATCGCTCCATCGGCATCGAGAACTGGTTTTTCATGCGAGGGAGAACCGTCAGCATTTGTCCATACGCCTTGAGCGTTCAGGCGCACATGGCGTCCCCAGTCATCGACTCCGTTCAACTTTCCAGAGGCATCGTAGGAATATTTACTAATACTCCCACCCCAATCTTGCACGCGCGTGACACCAAATTGATTGCTCTCGACCTCTGAACCACACCATTTGAATTCAAGCTTTTTGTAGTTACTTTTGTCGCCACCATTTTCAGTGACAAACAAATTGCCCTTATCGTCGGCAGAAAGCTCGCCTGCAACCTTGCGCTCATGGTCGGTTCCAGCGTCGATCGTTAGAATCCCATCTTTGCTGGTGTAACTGTGAGTCGAACCATCTTTCTCTTTTATCTGAAAACCCGTCAGATTGTGATTGGCATCATATGTAAATGCCGAAGCTTCTCGATCGTTGTTGTAGCGGATGTGACTCAATTCGCCATCGCTATTTCGATCTAATTGAACTCCATTGTATCGAGTCTCTTGAGTGGTGCCGTTTCCTAAATCTCGAAATTTAGAGTCATGTTTATTTGAGGCAGATTCAATAGAGTCGTTGCTCGTGATACAACATTGCGGAAGAATTCCAGCATCCACAAGTTTGTTTGCCGCTTTAGCATTAACTTCACGAAAACTAGCATTATCTACAGGCGATTGATTTAAATCATCGCGCAGTTTTTCTGCAGTAGCACAAGGACGGTCAGACGGTAGAGACGCATCTCTGTCTGACGCCGCTCTATCGGCGGGCGAAGTCATGATCGACCTCCAAAACAAAGTTGGAAAACGACAGTGGAAGACTGCGGACTAGTAAGTTATAGACAGGGCGTTATTTAACTTACAACATGAATGTGGCATTTTCGTGGCACGCCAAGATTTGCCAATTCGTATCTTTCTAAAAACGACAAAGTCGCATAATGATGATCAACGTGTACAGGCGCATCTCGAATTATCTCGCAGGCAATGGAGCGTATGAGCCAGTTTCGATGTCCTGCAAGAGCGACAAACGATGCGGATTCCAGCCCAAAAGTTTGCGAGCTTTATCCCCTGTGCATTGATTGTTTTGCGCCCACCATACACCCCAGTGTCCAAAGATTTCCCTGGATTCCGCAAGCGGCACGGCTCTTGTGTGACCGCCCAACCCTGCAGCTCTACTGATCGATTCTGCAATATCGATCGTTCGAACTCCGGTTTCAGCAGCCGTGTTGAATAATTCGCCTGCCTTAGCTTTCTCGAGTGCGAGTAAAAACAGGTCGGCTAAATCATCAACGTGAACAGCAGCTCGCTTATTATTTTCGGTGCCTTCGACATAGACTGACTCGCGATGTTTGAGAGCATAATCCATTAGATAACGTGGAACGACGAAGCTCCCGCCGCGACCATAGACTGTTGGAGGACGCAATACTATCGTGCGAATTCCGAGTTTTGCCGCCGCGCAAACTTCTGATTCAAGATTCCGGCGCATCAATGTTATTGGTGAATTGGTCTCAGGGAATGGAGTGTTTTCATCGTAAACAATGTCTGTGCTATCACCGACTACACCTGTTCCGCTTGTGAGGATGAATGTTTTCTGTGAATTGGACATGGCTTGCAAAATGTCAGTCAGGTGACTCGTACCGGATTGCATCTCTTCGATCGCACGTTGTTCGTTGTTATAGGCATACGCTACATACACAACTAAATCGACTTCAGGAAGAATTTGTACAATACTTTCTGGCTGTTCTATATTCGCGATAACCGGCTCCATTCCTTGCTTTCGTAATTTATCGGCGCTAGCTTCCGATCTTGTTCCTGCGAGCACTGTGTGACCGTTCTGCACCAGTCGCTCCGCAACGACATTGCCGATGTAGCCGGTGGCCCCAATTACTAGACTTTTGAGCATTTGCGTTCCCCTGAAATGGCAATGATTGCATTAAATCACTGTATATATGGACAGTCACTGTGCAATTCCACAGTCGAGGATTGGACTGCCAGGAAACAAACTTGCGTTGGGGGTGAACATCAAAGGCGGCGGATGATCTGATTGATTTGCCTTCTATGAATTCCCATATGTGGCGCTGCAAACAGCACCCATTGCTTTGCGTTCATTTTCCCAAACCAGGGATGCTCAAAAGTGACATGCGGATGTGCATCAAGATTCAATTTATTCACCACATCGACATAGTTTTTTGAATTCGCTAGGAATTTCGATACTATCGTCGATGCATCGACTTCGCCTGGTTTGACATCGGCGGTCGACCCCTTCCCGGGCGGAGATATGCCCCTCGAGAGTGCCTTTACTAACTGTACCGCCCTGGAATTGACAATCACTAAATGCTCTAAAGCCATAGCGACGGACCAGAAGCGCGAGCTGTCTTCAAGACCGGTGAGCCTTGGAATTAAGCGCTGTTCGCTCAACTGCGTTGTTGAAAGCTCTCTTACCGCTGCTTCTATTTCTTTCGTTTCGCTCTCAAATTCTGACAATGCTTTTGTTAGCGATGTGGTTTTTAAACGAATAGGAACGAGGATGTAGTTTGCCACGGCCCACTCATAAAAAGGTAGACCCGCACCAGGTTTATCTAATTTTGGGGTTGTTGAACTTACCATTATTTCCTGGACTCGTCTTGTCATTTGTTTTGATGGGCGTTTTGTTCGCCGATCAAGGTGATTGTGTCTAAGTTTTTTTTTTTTGACCACTTGCATTTTGCAAGTAAGATTATTATACGAATACCACTTGCATTTTGCAAGTGGCTGATACAATAGCATTATGAAATCTGATGTACAACCACGCTCTGATTGCGTATTTAGCAATGTGCTTGACCTGCTTGGAGACAAGTGGACTCTACTAGTTGTGCGCGACCTGATGTTTTTCGGCAAGCACGAGTACAAGGAGTTTTTAGCCAGTCCCGAATCGATTGCCACGAACATTTTGTCCGATCGCCTGAAGAAGCTCGTGATTGCAGAAATTGCTGCGGAAAAAACGCATCCTGAGAACAAATCGCGAAAGTATTATTATCTGACCGAAAAAGGCAAGGCGCTCTTGCCGATGCTCATCGAAATGGCGCGGTGGGGAGCGATTTATCTTCCTGATTTAGAACGAATGCAGGGTGTCTACGCCAAACTCAAATCCGATCCGGGAAAGGTTCGTGCGGCGGTGCTCCGCAGTCTCCGCTCTTGGGAGCGGGACCACATCTGATTTGCTCATGTCGAGCACTCAAAAAATACATAGATAGGAAACAATTCTCATGCATATTCAATCTTCCACCGTAACGGTTTTGCACGTAACAAAAAGCAGTCCCAAACCTTTTGATGAAGTAATAGCGGCTTTTGAAGAACAGCTAGGCGCCGCCGACATAGCCGCCATGCTTAAGTCGGTGGAAGCTGGCGAGCCTTATACCGCCATAGAAAAAATGGAAGGCTCTTCTGGTTTGATGATTTTTTCTAGTATCGATATGTCCGGTGTCATTCCATCGGTTTTAAAAACAAAGCGCAAAGCTAGACAATATCTGGTTGGAAATCCACTCATTGCAGACAAGATGATTCGCCATCACATTGAGGTTGGTTTATACGTTCCGCTTCGAGTTTTTATTGCAGAGACTGATGATGGGACGACTTTCGTTTTTGATAAGCCCACGAGCTTTCTCGGTCAGTGGAATAATGCAGAAATCGATGTGGTTGCTAAATCACTTGAAGAAAGACTGGACAATCTTACTGACAAAGCTCTCGCCCTTTAACTTTTGAATTTAACCGGTTAGACGGTCTCTTCTTTTTCTCTTTCTTTGGTGCGCACGGCGTTGATCTTGATTTGGTCTTGTACATCATCTTCTTTCAATCTGCTCGCACTCCAAGTTCCCGAGTTGGAAATGTTTGGACCTTGAATCTTCCACGTGCCGCTCATACTCTTCCCGTCGTGGCTCATTGTTCCTTCGTATTCAACTGGATTGCCAAAAGTTTCTGTGGTCGTCGTCGTCACTGTGTTTTCTTTACCGATACCGATACCAAATTTTCCAAAGCCGATTTGAAACTTCGGTGTGAAAGTCTTTTCGCTCTTGGTCGATTTGTTTTGAGTCGGCCTCACATACAACTTAGTGAATCGAATGTCTGGAAAGGAAAACGTGCCGGTCAAAGTGGCTTTGCCTGCGCCACCATCATCAACGATTGAACCGTGTATCGCTCCGCCGGTTTCTGAGAAGAAGGCTGTAAAGCCCCCACCTGGGGTCGGATGTTTATCGTAGCGGTAATGTCCAAGCCACTCGCCAGCGATGTTGTGATCAGTCATGTTTTCGAAGGACCATGGAGGAAAGACTAATGTGGTCTATTATGCATCAATGTGCAGTTTCCAACCACATGAAACAGCGGTTGGCTGAGAGCTACAATCCTCGAAAACTGATTTCTCCGTCTTTTCGCAAGCGGTCAGCTTGGTTGAGACCTATCAGAATGTTTGAAGCCTCAGTGTTGATGCTAAATTGCAATCCGTCGAATTTGCGAGTCAACGTAAAGGTCTCGTTTAGCCAGAACTCCTCATCTTCGACCATGCGCTTTTGCAACTGTTCGTCTTCCGTCAAGATATGTACTTTGTAGTGTTTCCAAAATTGATCTGGTATATGCATACCTGTCAAAGTTGCGATGTTAATTCCATTCCAGCTCAATTCATAATCGGAATGGTACGCAGCGAGTGCTGATTGTTCAGACTCTCGCTTGCGCTTTTGAAAAGGCAGATCGCTCAGCTTTTGAAGAATTTTTTTGAGTACCATTACGCAGTTTGTACAGTTGGAAGCTATTTCTGTTGGAGCCTATTGTAACCCAGCGGATTGCGAGCACTATAACTTGGACTTCCCAAACCAGGATTCAAACCATTTCCATCTTGAATCAGACAATGTAATCTGGCAGTGTTTCAAACTTGGTGTGAGTGATGTTAACAAAAGCAGGATTGTCAGTCTCGCAGCAATGATGTCCATTGTGGTGATAGGGTGCATAGTCATCAAATTATGTGGTTCAAGAAAAATAGACGAAACGCGCTTGACCGATCCAAACTGGTTTTTGGTTTGTGTGACGATCCTGTTGTGCAGGTTTTCGAGTCTCTCGAATCAGCGCAGAGTTACATCGAGCCACCGGATGTTGATGTCTGGAAAGTTTATACGGTTGATGGAAAAGTTATTGACGTCATTCTCGATGGCCGACCCACTTCATTCTGGTCCCTTGGAATAGGAACTGTGCGCCTTGTGGTGACTGAAAAGTTTGCCAAGCAGGAATTGGAGCAGGCTATATTGGACAATTTGAAGGGGTCTACGATGACGGTAGATTCTGGCGCGAGTTTGGAATCGCTGATCGATGTTTTTTTGAAATGGAACACGCAAATTCTTTGAGTGCTGGTGCGTCACCTCCATCCAACAATGCACCAGCTGTTGGTTAGAAACTCCATTTACCGTTAGTGCTTGTAGGCTGGTATGTACCATCTCACAACTCAGGGTTGATCGTTTTGAAATTCAATCAAGGGCACCTTGTTGCGATACTGATACTTCCAACGCCACTATTTGCTGATCTCTTCTTTGTCTTTGCATTTGGGGATATCTACTTTAGACGCTGTGTCAGTTCTGTGGCATCGAGTAAAACATGCTGCTCAGCTTCGAATTTGCCCACCACCACGTCAATGCGGGTCGTCTAATTTAAAAGCTGTGCTGATCTAGGTGCAATTTGGACACAACTACCTAATAAAATTCAGCCATAACCAAGTTACACAATTGCTAGTTGTCTGAACTTTCTACGCAATTCCAGAACTCCTTCACTCGAGAAAAACAAATGACGAAACCAAGCGATACTGCGTTTGCTTCTGCGCGCGATGAAATTTCTACACCTTCTGCACCGGTCGATACTATGCGATTTGATGTTTCAGGGTACATGGCAAACGAAGCGTGGGGCAACCTTCGGCTGGAAAGCGCAGCGAGTAGTTCGCACCACAGCAATGTCTTGGACTTTTCACCGAGTACCCGAAGTGCTGTCAGCGCCACGATGGCAGAGCAAATCAATTCAAGGGAATTTATGTTACCCGATGCGACGCAGCGTTTGTTCTCGGAAGGTGAAATTCTTGAACGCTTAAAAAGTCAAGGCTTGATCAAAGCCGCAGATATTCCCGCAATACTGGCCAATCCATCCTGTGAAGCTTCAATCAACAGAATTTTGGTTCAACAGTCAAAATTACCCGAGGATAAGAAATTGGACTATGCAACGTTGGACAGCGTTATCCAAATAAGCAGAAATTCTGAAACCTCCGATTCGACGATTAAGATTTATCGAGATGCAATTTTGAATGGACAATACGGACTCGTGACACGAATTTTGGGCGAATCCAAAGAGAATCGCCAGGCTTATGAGCAAGTCTGGAGTCATGAAGGCGAGTCGGTCGCACAATTGCTCGAACAACAAAATTCAAATTTGCCAGAAGACAAACGACTGGACGTACTCAGTGTTAACACGCTGATCGGCCGATATCGTGATGGAAAATTGAGTTCATCGTTGTTAGATCAATACAGAAAAGAACTTTTAGATGGAACCCTCACCAATACTGAAGTGAGAGCGGTCAGTGAATATCCGCCGAATCCAGGTAGGATCGCAGCGTTAGATGACCGAGTCAAAAACCGAAGCAGCCAGCAAGAATCAGCACTTTCGTTTTTGTTAGATCCGAAAAATATTGATGTGACGAAAAAAGTTGCCGCCAAAATATCGACAAGCAGATTGCGTTAGTTAGAGCTACAGCTAACTGGCGTCATCATGAGAAGAATGGATGTGGAAAATTTTTCCATAAGGTGCGCACTCACTGAACTTGCCTTCGAAAGAACGCATATTTGATGATATAGCGCGGGCAAGTTCTCTGTGCAGATCTTGCAGCGTGGTCAGCGCGCGAGCCGCTATAAATTCATTAGGATGCTCGGCGAGCTTTTTCAACAAAGCAAATGGCATCTTGTCATTTTTCGCTAGAGCATAAACGACGACGAAACTTCGATCCGACGCCAATTCGTCGAGAATTTCTTCCGAAACGTTTGGATTGTAAATCAAACCCAGTCGCACCGACGGTTCATGGTCTCGGAGCAAAACGCTCAACAGCTCGCTCGGGCAGTTTGGATTCTCGGCAACCCGGGCTCTGACGATCGGTTCATCAATTGCCGATAGAACACGCAGTATGACAGGCGCGGTGGAAGGGTCGCTGGCGAGTAAGTATTGTGACTGAGTTAGTTGCATATGGGTGACCGCCTCGTGTAGGGACAACCTGCGAGCCACTAATTCGGGGCTCACAAAGTGGTAAACAGTTTGGCGGACCGTTTTATTCCAAAATTCCGAAGAAAATTTTTCAGACAAGTTAAAACTTGAGACTGAACTAAGTTCTACACGCGAAGATTTATGGATAAAGCTTTAAATCTTTGAAGACTGCGGGGACTATCGAAGTTGTTGATAAACGATGATGTCGTTATCAACTAATCCACGACCCGGAATAAATTTCAGTGAGTGTCGTTCTTCTCCGTCGATGTTGACCACGTATATATGGGTGTCTTCATCAAACAGCTTCCAGTTGCCAGTAGCACCAGATGTAGTGACGACTTGTCCGTCGGCGGTAAATTTGCAATCTCCGAGCGGTTTGGTATAACCGGACAATTGCTTGTACACACCTACAATTGGCGCGGTTGTTGAGCTTGCTGAGCCGTACGAAATATTTCCAGTCGCCTCGATTTCATAATTGCCGCCCACGCGCAGCAGAGCATTGCTTGGCGGTACCACGCTGATAATTACTTTGGTTGGCGTTTTGAGGTCTGCGTCAAATGTAGCATCGACCGGCGCGCCTTGCGAGGTGAGGACTTTGCTAGTGTGCCAGGTGTTGCCGGGATCCGACAGCGTAAATGTGACCGATGTTCTTGGAACACTCCCTAAAACTCCCATTGCGGCATAGGTAACATGGACTTTGTTAGCACCAGGCAGTGCGTTAAAGGTCCAGTAGTGGCTGCCAACAAGAGCGTCTACCAGCCCGCGGTTCACCCCAGCCTTAAGAGGAGCGGGAGTGTCAGCTTTTAACGACTGAGCCTCAGCGCTTCCGCAACTGAATCCAATCAGGCTCATTGTGAGAAGGCACTGCGCAGTATGAGAGGCGCGCTGCTGAAGAGTTGTCGAGGGGCGTTTTTTGTACATTTTTAAGCTACCTATTAAAGTCTCCGCGAATAATTTACTTACTTGCGCTCGACTTAGATTAGGAAGACTCATTTCTTCTTCTTTCGTTTTGCATTGCTCTTATTGATGAGCATCTGCAGTCCGGTCACAGCGAGCACTGCGGGTGTCAGACCAATCACCAGCCAGGCGCATTTGGATAGAATACCGAATAACTTTCCGAAGTGAAAATCCAGTAACCATTGAATGATCGTATCGCCCGCCGGCGTGCTCTCTGGTGTAGAGAGAGCCAGTACCTCGCCGGTTGTTGGCGATAAGAAGACTTTTGTTTTTGGTGCAGAAGCGTCGTGTGAAGATGAGTCCCTGAGCCATATTTGTACTGCGCTGCTTTTCTTGTTGGGAAAAGCAATTCGCTCAACGAACGCAGGTTTTGCAGAACAAGATTTGGCTTTTAGAACGATCTGATCTATCTGACTTTTTGCGCTGTTATTGATATGCTCCTTCGACTCCAATTTTTCTGCATTCGCTGGTAACTCTTTGGCACCTTTGAGTGCAGACACAGGCGCAATGCAGTTCAAGCAGCGTTGAAACACCGCCGGAAATCCAAAGTAGACACCGCCGATACTCTGAAAAATCAGAAAGGGAAGTGCACATATTCCCACTGTGATATGCAAGTTTCTTGCGATTAGTTTTTCTGGTCTGAATGTGTTTTTGAGCATTGTGAATAATGCTTTGGAGTATCGTTGCAATGACACTGCAACTCCAGTGACAGCTAGTAGTAATAGACATGAGGCGCCTACTCCGTTTGCTGTTCTCCCGGTGCTTCCAGTTAGCAAGTTGAAGTGAAGGTCGCGTAAGAATTGGAGGACTGCGTTTGTCTGTTTCAGTCCCAAGATTTTTCCGGTGTACGGATCGGCTAGGCACTGTATAAATTTGCCTTCTTCTTTAGATGCGAAAACGTCGATGGCTCGCTCTGCATCTGGAGAAAAGATCAATCCTGTAACTTTGTGGTTCGGAAAGAATTGTTCTGTGTTTTCGATGATCTGTGAGAGTGTCGCCTTCGCTTCCTGCACCACGACTTTGGGAGTTGCACAAAGAAAGTCGCTCAAATCATCGTGGAAAACAAGAGCGACTCCGCTCAGGCTCATGATGATTATGTAGAGAGCAGAAACAACTCCGAAAATTTTATGGATTTGGAAAAGCATGGATTAGATATCGTATGGCTTAATGCGGTCTATTCTGCATTCCACCGTTTGACCGGGCCGCAAAATCATTGACTTGAAACATTTGCGCTTCATCGCCGCTCATTTGTAGCGGAAAGTTTTCTCTAAGCGATTGCGCTAGACCATTAGATCCGCGTGCCATTTCTTGGGCACCAACACCGGTGCCAAAGTTTGGATTCCAGCGCGGGTCGTAACCTCCTTGTCCACCGCCACCAGCTCCAGCGTTAGTGGTGTCTTGTATGGCACCACGGCTAAGTTGCGCGGGTGAGATGCCATAGAAATTCGTGCCGTTGTCCCTATTTTGCTGAGGATATGAATTGGCACCTTGCGTGTACTGATTCTGCGGTGGTGTGTACTGATTTTGTTGTGGTGTGTACTGTGACCGCGGTGACATGTATGTCGGCGGTGGCGTGTACTGGGATTTTGGGGCAGCGAATTGATTTTTTTGCTGCACGTGCAGACTCTGCGGTGGCGTATATTGAGTCGCCGTAGGCGCGGACGACTTCGAGGTCGAAGAAGTGTTTGTGGATGGCGTCGTCGAATACAGTGTGCTCGGTGTCAGGTATGAATTAGATGCGGATGAATTCGTTGTCGATGATGATGACGAGCCGCTCGAATCATAAGCGCGTCGCGCATCCGCAGGTAGAATGAAAAATGCACAAGCGACGGTGGTAGCAACTCCTGCCATGGTTAATTTCGAGCAGAATGAATTGCGCATGATTGAAATCACCATCCGTTGTCTTTGTCGGCTGCGGTCTGCTGCCCTAGCCACTTACGAGCAGCACCATCGGGTGTCATTGGTCTCGCCATCCTGACCTGTCCCCTGGTATCAGGGAGCCGGCTTAACGCCTGGCGCACCCCAGGAGCGTTTGCTTCTCTCGCCACGCGCGCGCGGTCTGCACCCATGTAGCCGCCGATGTGCGCTAGAAGTTTCCTCGCTTTGTCGCGCACCGCAGGCTGTCCGCCGGTGGTTGCAAGAGCATCTTGCAGGTTCTCTTTCGCTTCCAGGTAGCCGCCGATTGCACATCTATATTGTGCCAACAGATACGGCCAGGTCGGATTGTTCGGATCCAGCTTGGCCATCGACACGTAAAATCCCGGAAGCGCTTGTTGCGCCTGGCTTCGCTCGCCTGGGTTGCTCGAATTTGCCGCTCGGGTCATACAAGCAAGTGCTCGGCGCATGAGTGCGACTTTGAAGTCGGGCGCTATTCCACCGTTCATGTTCACTTGCCCAAGGAGCAATCCGTAATATCCTTGCCCCGCTTGATACCATTGACCGGAGCTCTCCATCTGCCGACACTGAGCTATCTCGGACGAAATGTATCCGCTTTCGCCGTAAGCCGACGCGCGTTGCTGCGCGTTTCCGAGTGTCAAAGTTACTGCTATCACATATGGTGCAATGCGAACTAAATTCACGGAACTGACTCCACAGTGCTCTTGAGCGTCGAGATAATCATTTTACCTGGCTTAAGCAAAAGAAGAAAGTGCCTGATTGTCCGCTTCGCTCGCTGTGGTTTAAAATAAGCCAACTAATCGCAGGTTTGTGTCTATGCTGAAATTGTCAAGTCTATTTTCAAAGGCAGCCATTATTTCGAGTGCTTTGTTTGTCTCGGCACTATCGCCCGCCTTTGCGGTCAACAGAGAAGTAAAGCTTGCAGCGTGTGCTGATTCACCAGATGCGGTGGCATCCGCCGGACTTGCCACGAGAAACGGGAAAACCGTTGTATCGCTGACGGCAAACTTTCTTGGAGATGCCGGCTGCGATATCCGTCCGTTGAAAAAGGCCGGTGTACTAGCCCGAGAGTTATATGAGCAACCGACAACGTTTCTCTTCGACTTCAATGGAAACAAGCCACGGTCTAGCTTTACCTTATTCGTCATCGTGGATTACTTCACAAACGGTGGCACACTGAAGCTGTCGAAACAAGTCTCGTTCGGAGATCAAAACAGCATTCCGCTAGTTAGACAAAACGATGGCACTTATCTCGCGACAGTGACTGAAAAAGCGCTCGTAAAACACTTCATTCGCCCTGACGATGTTATCTCTAAATTCACCCTGGACTATCGAAATGCCGATAACCAGGATCCAAATTTCATCAGTACTATTTACGTCAATAGTTTTCAGTTCTTAGGCAAAACACTGCCCATCGACACCAAAACTCCTGCAGCCGGCTGCAATGTTTTCAGATGAGTGTTTGCCGCACTTGTCCAGGGAGCAATCCCTAAGATCCTTGCCTGCTGGTGCGTGCAAATTATGAGTTACCGCCTGCTTTCCCTTATTCTAGGGTTGATCGGTACCTTGTCTGTTTCTGTACAGCAGAGCGTCGCAGAGAATCGTGCGGCATTAACTGATGAGCAGAAATACGCGCAAGCACAACAGCACTATGAGAATCTTCTGCGAAGCAACAAGAGTGCAGAGAACTACGCAGGTTTGGCGGAATCACTTGCCTTGCAAAATAAGATCCACCAGGCGCTAGTGGTGCTGAGGGAAGCGAGCAAAAATAATTTTGGTAAGGATGCTAACGTTGCAGCGGTAGGTGGTCATGTAAGTTATTTGACCGCAAACTCTGTCACTGTCTCCTATGTTCGGTACAAACTTTTCATGGAAGCGGCGGTGGTTTTATGTAAACGTTCGCTGGCAATAGACCCGCACAATCAAATAGCTTTGGATACGCTGAAGATGGTTACTTCAAAGCGTTTTGAAAAAGCGAGAGAATTTGAAAGGAGTGGAGATCTGTTGTTAGCGCAGGATGAATACGAAGACCTATTGAAAGAGAATAAAGACGACAGCAAAGCAAAATACGGACTGGCGAAAGTCGTCGGGCTTCGACTAGAAAATGGTGCCAATGTTCCTGATTTTGATAGGATAAGTAAAATTCTGAATTTCTCAGACCTAAAATCAGGCAAGACTAGTTCATTGTTTGCTGGCGCGCTTGATGAAATTCCAGCACAAACTAAAGTGCGTATTGTTTTCGAAACACCTCTGAATAGTGAAACGAGCAAACCAGAGGATAAGTTTTCGGTACGAACTTTAGAGCCCATGACGGAAATAAATGGCTATGTCGTTTTCCCCGAAGGTTCAGTCATCAAAGGTACGGTTGTTCAGGCCAATGGTTGGGCGTCTGGTCAGAGCATTTCTCAAAAAGGTATACTGCAACTGAGATTTGACAGTATCGAAGCGACTGGAATTGCAGCGATGCCTGTGGTGGCTAAATTAGCAAGTCACGGTGGCGTTATCCACTATATACGCAACGGTGACAATCTTTCTTATGACACTGCTACGGAATCGCCTCACATGCCAACACTGCTTACTTCCGCGTTTATTGCAAAAAAAGGCAAAGTCATCGACGTTAAGGTTGGCGATCAATTTAAGCTTGAATTCCTCGAGGGCTTGAAGGTAAAGCGAAGCCGATGATCTGCGAGCGGCGCTAACCGAGGAACATGAAAACCGAAGCGTGCATTTACTGATGTCAGAATAGGCATCTTCTTGCATTATAGCGACATTCAGAACGAACAACTGCGCAAATGATATTTGCGAGGAGGTGCGCGTGGACGCATGGACAGCGGTTCTGCTAATAGCGCTGATGGCCGGTGTAATGGGTTGGTGCATGACTCCCATGGTCAACGGCGTCTTGTGGTTTTGCGATTGGCGTGAAGGAACTCCTATCGACTGGGGTCTTGAAGTCGCTTTTACTATCGCCGTCCCATTTGCCTGGATATTTTCACTGATGGAAATTTTTCTGATTTACCACAACTAGCTTGTCGAGGATGTCGCCATTCACTTTAATCATTGAAATTGAATTCGATCCAGGTACCCTCCTGGTTAGAATCCAAGTTGGCTGGTGGGCGCTGAAATGGAACCGATTTTCTTACCGCATCTAGAGCCGCGGAGTCAGCTTCAGAGTATCCCGAACTCTTGGTTACTTTTAAATTTCGAATTCGTCCGTCTTTCAACAATTCAAACAACACCGCGAGCCTATGGTTTTTTGCCTGAGTTGTCGGATGCCAGTTTGATTTGATTTTGCGCTGTAGTGAACGCATGAGAGGCGCGAATTCACCCCACTTTTGCTCGTTTGAACTGTGCCTACTCTGAGGTTCATCTGTATCTTTACCTCCTTCTGTAACGTGAACACTCTGATGCTCCCCTGAAGTATGAACGAGTCTTGGCCGGCCACTTCGGAAAAGGTTAGATTCCTTGTTTTGGATTTTTAGATTTTTCAGAATCGATTCGTAGCGTTGACGGATTTTGTCGGGCGCCTCACCATGTTCGAAGTCTGTATTGATAGCAGCAAACGCATCTTCGTATGGCTTTGTTCCAACACCGCGATTTTTTGCCTGCGAAATTTCGCTTGAGATCAACTTTTGTAATTCTTCAAGCGAGATGACTGGTTTTGTATTTTCTTGTTGTTCATTAGCTTTTATTGGCGATACCGAATATAGTATCAGCGCGAATGAAGCACCAAGAAATATTAGAAGCTTTGTCAATGCCTGTTGGTCCCCTCAAACTTGGTGATTTTGTCATATTCAAGCGGATGAAAGGGCTCATCTGGAAGAGCTGGAAACCAAATAAGTTTGCAGCGAGTGCAAGTACAAGCAGGATGAAAAGTAACAACAGCCTGGTTTTCCTTGGTGCCGAGTACAGGAATTTCAATTCTTCTGATGTCTTTTGATGAGCCACAGTTGCCGCAATCTGTGCACGTAGTCGCAAGGGAATTCGACGGAAGGCGCCCGATTAGGTCGGTAATTCGCGAGTTTTCAGCTTCTATATCTGTCATGCTGGGGCGCGCCCTTCTAGGCGGAAATCTTCCCGTGCCTGATAAGTTGTACTCGCCGATCAGTTTGGTGCATATCGGTTTTAGAGCCATTAGTTTTCTATTCACGAATGGTGGCACATTTAGCTTATCGCATAGACGTTCAAGGTCGTTGAGTCGTGAAGAAATTAGGCTTGGAGAAATGTAACTGCGGTCGGGATAGTCATTTGGCAAGGTAAGCACTTGCTCAAATTCATCCAGAGCTAGTTCAAGATTTCGCTGCTTCTCATATTTTGATTTGGCGTTGATTGCTCGGCCCCAGTAAATTGACGTAAGTTCATATGCCCATTGTGCAGATGGCTCGATTTTCTGACACTTGCTCCAGAGCGATTCGGAGTTTGTTTCGTCGAATTGCATTTGAAATTTGGCTGCGTTATTGAGAATGTCAACATTTGAGCAGCCAGTGTATTTTGTCCAGAGCTCTTTCAAGATTTCATAGTTGTGGTCTCTTATAGGATAGTCCGTAACACTTAGTAAGAACGAAGCTGGATATTCAGTTACAAGCCACTCTAAGATTTCTTTGAATTGATTGCGCAGGTCTTTGCTCTTTTTCAAGCGTGAGTAATCAGCACAATAGCCAAGTTTCACCAACTTTTTTTTGATCTGTGTAATGGTGTCGTCTTCACGTTTCACTTCCAAATATTTTGGAAATCTTTGATTCAAACTTTGTCCCAATTTGGTTAAGTTGTGAATTTCATAGCTGAGCTGTTGATCTTTCAATTTGGTGGCGTCGAACGGGCGATTGAATTTTCGAAGGATTGTTGCTTCGTCTAGACTGGGTGATTGATCTTCCGAGTTGTTACTTGTCGTGCTCATCCCGCTTGGCTCACGTCCTGCATTTGCCGATACAATTGTACATTGCAAGATTTGCGTTGAAAATATCGTGATCGCCAATGCCTTAAGTGTTTTTGCCGCCTGCATTTCAAATCCTCAAACAAATTAAACAAAAGCTTGCACGTCGACAACAAGCACTCAATTCAATTTCCTGTGCGCTAAATTTTTGCGAAGCACATTGCTATCGACGGTTCATAGAAAAGTTGCCAGACTGAGGAGGTCTTACATTGGACTTGTCGGCAGTCATGTTACCTGGTTGGATAGAACCGCTGATTTTGTCGCCGTCTAAGACGCCATGCAATTCGAAAACCTTCTCCGATGGAACGCCTCGTCCCATCCCGCGATGTAGTTCGAGCGTGACCGTTCTGTCGCTGTTAGCCTGACCGGATACGTTACAGATGGCAGCCTCTTCGCCATCAGCTGGACCCAAACCGTACGTCCAGGTCCCCTTGCCGCGAACCATTCCGTTAGCGAATTGATGCAACACCAGCCTGAACTCTACCTCATGGTCTGCTCGATCCATGCCGCGAAATTGATATTTGGGAGTGAAATGAATCGTCCACTTACCCGACACGTCCACGCCAGGCGCTACTTGTCCACTTGCTCTATATTCAAGCGCTGGATGGCGTCCACTTAATGCTTGTTCAATTATTGGATTTCTAGCCGCATCTCTATCAGCTGCAGTCACTGTCTGCGCCACACTAATGATCAAAAATATTGAGATAGCGCCGGCAACTTCTTTCCAACATCGCATCATTTGCAGAACCTCCGAGTTGTGTCGATTTGCAGGTCTGCGCCACTGAATGCGGTGCAGCGATACCACGGACTCACTCCAGCAAGCTCACCGAGTCTGCTTGTCCAAATCAGTTAGAACTACAGCTTTTACTTTATCGTACCCCGGCGGCTCCTTGCCGTTGAACATTGTTATTAAACCCACTGATCCCTTTTGATACCTATCCACTGAATATCTGTGTTCGTCGGGTCCCAACGACTGTGTTTCTCGACCAAAGGAAGTGTCAGTCGCCAGCTCAGTCAAAACGTAGCGAAGCACAGTTGATTTGTGATCGGGTGCGAGAACTATAAATGAGTAGAATACTTTATCGCGGGAGTTTGGATTTGCCGCGTTGTGATTCCAATACTCCATAACCATAACTGGATTTGTGCGATTCTTGAACTGTTCGATGCAAAACATTGGCTGCTCGACCTTGCCATTCTTCGCAAGTTGCAAAACGTGCTCCCGCGCTTTGTTTCGTTGTGGGTGGTCACTCAGTGCCTGACAGCACTGCGCGATTTTTGCCCAGGCTCGCCAATCATTCTCATCGGAAGAAACAACCTTTTGCCACCACACCAATGACTCTTTCGGTTGTTCCAAATTTTGATACAGCTGCCCAATCGTCGCCTGCAACGAAATCATGTCTTGCGCGGAGAGATTCTTGTCAGATTTTAAAAGCAGTACTTTCGACGCTGCCTTGTCGACGATACCCCTCAGCTCTGGACTACCATCTGGCATCGAAGTCGCTTGTTGCATCAGCGTTTCAACTTCGCTCAACGAACCAGACTGCGCAAGACCCGGCGAGACAGAAATTAGGAGCCACAACAGCGCGTAAGACTGAATTTCGAATTTTCTCATAGCAGCATTCCATTTCGAAATCTACGAGTTCGCCGATCGTAGTATACAACTGAAATCAGCGACTCACAGTTTTCTCACCTTTCCCCAGGTATTGTAATAGCCCCACCCCTGGTTTACTCATGGCAGAAAAATTCAATAGTTTTGCAAAGGGCCAAGAATTGGCATCTAAGGCTGAAGTAGGTTCAAAGGAATCAATGGATGCTGTTAACAACGAATTGGCTCAATTGCATCAACAGCATCCACAGCAATTCAACGACATCATCAAAGCAATGCAAGGCACCAATAAGGCTCACCTGGCTGAAGATCAGCAACGCGTCCAACGGGAGCTGAAAAGCAAAAGTGAACAATCGGTAGTTGGTTCAATAATCGACTTCGTTAAGGGTGCAGAAGAACCAAAGTTGAAAGTGCGTGAACTAAGATTCGCCGACTCACCCAAAGACTCCGATAAAGATCCAGATCATATAGAGGGATACGTTCTTCCCAGTCTGAAGATAACCGATGACAAATCACCAAAACAGCCAAGTCCGCCGGTTGAAACTGCACCGATACTGAAGGATGGAGACTACCCCAACACTGCACTCGGCAGAGAAAAGGCATGGAACGATTTCACTAATCCTCGCGGCAAAAAATAGTTGGTTATTCCCAGACGATTTTTTCTCCATTTGGTTTAGTTATGTACAGCTTTTGTTGCGCTGCGTCATAGAATTCCGTCCTTCCATCGTAAGTTGCAGATCGAGTGTCACCGTTCGGAAATTTCTTCCAAATGTAACCATCGATTTGCTTGTTGGTGCTGGTCCCGTCAGGCTTTTCTACGATCGTGAGCCATGGCGACTCGGTAATTTTAGTCCCGTTTGGAAGTTCGGTTATGCTGCGGCGCCCGTCTAAAGTAACTTTGCGACCGTCCGCGTGAATTGTTTCGACAGCTCCATTTTTGAATTCGGTTTGTTTCACGCCGTTTGGATACTCAGTTACTGTAGGTCCGTTAGCGTGGTGCGTCGTAGTGGTTCCGAACCGCTCCGTCTTTAGTGTGCCATCCTTGAAGAGCGTGTCTTTTCCACCGAAGTTCGGGCTCTCGTATGTACGTATGCCATCGGGCCCTTTGGTCCATTCACGCGGCGGATAGAAGTTCCATTTCGGCTTTGCCAGCGAATCTGCCATGAGCTTTCCACCGAGGGCACCGCCGCCGGTGCAGAATGCTGCAGTGAGTGCGAAATCAAATGCTTCGATACCGAGTTTGTTCTCCGCCACCGATTTGCACCGGCTGAGATCATCCTCAGCGGAGTTGGTCCATGCATGGCTCAATGCTGATGCTAGCTTTCCATCATTTGTCATTCTGCTATAACTGTTCGCCAAACCGGCTCCGGTTAAGATGCCTCCGGCGAGTAGAGCGCTTCCCATCAATGCAGGTGAACCCGTCGCCATCACTGCACCAAAGGCCGCGGCGGTTGCTCCTGCGACCAACGCCTTTTCCGCAGTCTCGACGGGATGATTTACCAGCTGATTAGGTATTTCTTTGAGTCCACCTACAACAAAACCGTCAACTGCCACTTCGACTTGCCGCATGCGCGCTGCTGGATCGTTGATTGTGTCGTTGTAAAAATTGTACGCATCCTCGAACACTTTTGTTGGGTTGGCAGGTCTGTTGCTGCCGCTTTCGGATAAAAAATGGTCTTCAAGTTTGTCGATTTGATATGGCATGTTCGTTCTCCCTCACATGCCTTTTAGAGTACTGACCAGCCGCTACAAAGTTTATGTGGAATTGCACAGTCCTTTAGCGGTTATTGTGAATCCTTTGCACGCGCCGAAAGACCCGATACTGACGTGGCAAATTGTGCATCTACTTTCTGATCAGGCGCGGGCGCTGGTGCATTGTCTATTCGAAAGATGCCTGTTTCTCTCTGCGTATCCGTGAACGGCAGTCTGCTGGCGAGACTCGGCACATAGCTTTTGCGCGTTATTGGTGGACTTTCTGCTTTTGCAGCAGGTTTTAGAAGGGCTTCAATTGTTGTTTGCGACAGCCGTGTTTTATCCATCGAGAGGTTGATGGGCTTAATTGGTTCAAGTGTATGACGAGGTATAAAAGGTGACTTAGGCGTATCTGCTTTTGGCGAGCTGGGTTTTGGTCTGGAAGGCCTATGTGGTTTATCTGAAGGAATTGCTTCTAGACCGACTTGCTGCAGCCTCTGTTGATCGTCATTTGAAATTATGGGTGGCTGTTTTTCTAACGAAGTCTTCCGCGAAAACATTGGTGGCAGAATTAGCGGTTTGCTCTCTGGTCGTGTAACCACTTTTGCAGTGGGCTCGTCGCCAGTATGCCTGTCGGCGTATCCGGCTAAGGCGTGCTCGGATAGCCTCAAAGCCAAAGCAAGTATCATCAGTGTGCTTTTTGAAGACAAGCATTCATTCGGGTTCGACTCTTCGATGTCCAGAATTAGTTCTAGTGGAACGCCCATGGCATCTGCGAGTTCTTCGCGCGACATGTTTAATTCACTGCGCCTTTGTTGCACAGTGACCGCTAAGCCTATTGATAGTGGATTCTGACCCATACCACTACTTGCCCGGTCGTCCGCTTTGCTCTGTCCCTCAAAAGTGTTGTTTTTCGAGGTGGAAGATGAGATTTTTCTAAATAATTGCAATTTAGAATTGGTATCATCTGCGGTGCGAAAAAATTCAGGAGCGATCGTTATCACACGATAAGTTCTACTTGAAATAAAGATCAACGTAGTCAGTCACTTCCGAACAGGGGCTCTGCATTTCTTGCAATCGCCAATACTTGCGGCCGCCTTTAGCGACAAAATTCATGTCACCGCTTCGCACACATTCTTTTCCGTCGTTGATATGGCTGACGCTCGATGCGATTTTCCCGTTGAACTTAAATGCGTGGCTGCTCACCTCTGTAATGCGTCCATCAACAGTCACATAACCCTTCTCTTTCCCCTTTGCTCGTTGCTCGCCCTTCAGCCATAGAACGCCATCTTTGTCGGTTACGGTTGCGTTGCCGTACATATTGTTCATAAACTGCAACCACTGCAGCGACAGCATATGTTTGCCAACCAGTTTGGCTCGTTGTGCCTGATCCTTGAAAATTGTTTTGTCTGCCGCCACCGATGATGGTGGCACAATTTGCACTATAGAGATTGTCAGAATTATCGGCGTTAGAATTTTCGACTTATGGCGAATGTTCATTTTTCTCCTTGAGCAGCAGCGCTCTTAAAGTCAGGCGTGGACGTAGACGATTGTAGCTTAACCAGATGTCATTGCTCGCTAGATCGTGAGTGCTAAATCTAGTCAATCTTAGTAATGCGAACTCTTTCAGCGATAGTCGCATTGACATGGTCTGTATCGCCGTTGCTTGCATCAGAAGCTGATTCCACTTTCGAGCTACATCGCATACAACAGCGCTGTTCGGTCCGAGGACGGTTGCGCCAAAGTGATGTTGGTCAAACAGAAAAGCTGAGCGGCTTCGGATATCTCATCATTTACGAGAAATACACAAATTTCTCCGTTTAAATTAACGACTGTTTGTTTAGTCTACTGTCAGGGCGACCAGAATTCGATGAAGCACAATCAAACATTGGAGACGGCGATGACAATCGAACAGCGCGAGGAAAATCTACAGAAAGCTATAGATGTGTTTGTGCCTCATTTAGACAATCCAGGGGGGCAACTTCTTCGCGATGAGGCCATGGCTATCTTGAGTAACCCTCAGCTCAAAAGTGATATGCAACTTCAACTCAAAAAAGATAGCGACGCAATGAGTGGATTATCCATCATTGATGCAGGTGGAGTGAACCCCGAGAATCACGAATCCGCGCTAGAACTAACACGACGTGGTATCACGCAAGATTTTTTTGCAGATGGTTCGTCAATCGAAAATTCCAGTGGTCTCAAAATACACAGGAATTCAAACGATCAAATTGTGAAGTATGAAAAAAACGGCTACTCAATTTCGAAACATGATGACGATGGCAATTGGTACTATCACAACGACAAACCGAATGAGGACCACGCGTACATTCGAGTTAACAACCCAGCGGAAGAGCGCCATCTGTTTGAAAACAATGAGCCCGACGGCAGTGTGAATCTAAAGGCCGGAACTGTGGTCGAAGTAACTACACCCGGCATTTACGATTATGCTGGAGACAAAAGTCTGACATGATCGTGCAAAGCCTACAGAGGTTTTGGCGCTTGTTGAGATGTTGATTTTAGATTTGGTATCAGATATGGTGCAGTTGCCGCGCGTCCATGTTTAGTTTCATGGAACTAAATAGCAAGTGAAATCGGCAATTCTGTTTTCATTCATCATTTCGAGAAGCTCAACTATCTTGCTTTTGCCTGATGTCTTAATCAACGCGATTTACTCTTTCTTTGAGGGATTGCTATACTTCGCGTGTGGTATTGATGTCTTTGGAGGACTGCCTGTGTCTAATGATTCGCTGACAATTACCGACAATCGTACGGGGCGAACGTATGAGTTGGCGATAAATGACAACACCATCCGGGCTAATGACCTCAGGCAAATCAAAGTCGATGCCGACGATTTCGGTCTTATGACTTACGACCCGTCCTTTATGAGTACTGCTGCCTGCCGCAGCGCAATCACTTTCATCGACGGCGAGCGCGGCATTTTGCGCTATCGAGGTTATCCGATAGAGCAACTGGCTGAGAAGTCGAGCTTTCTTGAAGTTGCCTACTTGCTCAATGAAGGGGCACTCCCGGACCAAGAACAGTTCGATCGCTGGACCGATAAGATCAAGAATCACACTTATGTGCACACGAACATTATCAAGTTCCTAGAAGGATTCCGCTATGACGCGCATCCCATGGGCATGATGCTTAGTGCTGTTAGTGCTCTATCCACTTTCTATCCCGACGCCAAGAACATTAAAGATCCCGAGAACCGCTATTTGCAGCGGGTGCGCCTCTTGGCAAAGGCGCCTACGATTGCAGCATTTGCATTTCGCCATTCACGCGGGCTTCCATTTGTTTTTCCCGACAACGATCTTGACTATGTGGGCAACTTCGTCAACATGACTTTTAGCATTGGCGGGCGTCATAAACCAAACCCAGTTTTGCAGCGGGCCCTCGAGGTTTTGTTCGTGCTGCATGCCGATCACGAGCAGAATTGCTCCACCAGTGCGGTGCGCGCCGTAGGCTCCTCGCATGTGGATCTTTTCTCCGCTGTTTCTGCCGGTGTTGCGGCGCTGTACGGACCTCTTCACGGGGGTGCCAATGAAGCAGTGATCAAAATGCTCGATGAAATCGGATCGGTGCAGAATGTTCCAAACTTCATCAAGGAAGTCAAGGAAGGAAAGAGAAAGCTCATGGGCTTCGGGCATCGCGTCTACAAGTCATACGACCCACGCGCAAAGTTGATTAAACGAATCGCTGATGAAGTGTTCGATCAGACCGGTCTCAATCCAAAGCTCAAAATTGCTCTTGAATTGGAGCGCATTGCTTTGGAGGAGGATTATTTTGTTTCGCGCAAGTTGTATCCCAATGTCGATTTCTATTCCGGATTGATCTATCAAGCAATGGGTTATCCTACTGACTACTTCACAGTGCTCTTTGCCTTGGGTCGGATGCCAGGTTGGTTGGCGCAGTGGGAAGAAATGCTGCTTGATGACGATCAAAAGATCGCACGCCCGAGACAGATTTACACCGGTTCTGAAGAGCGTCCCTACGTACCGATGGAAAAACGCAAAACGTCAGTTACGGCGTAAGTTTTGTGTTGCTGTTTTCGCGTGCCTCAAGCTGGGCGCGCTCGCTGATGACTTGGTGCTAAAACATCGGCTCCGCGTGCCGTTGCTTAGGCACCAATACCGGTGCCTAAGTTTGGATTTCAACGCGGGTCGTAGTTTCAGTTGCGCGAAAATGCGCCGCAGAAAAGGTTGTCGAAGTAAATTGAGACGTTCTCAAGTAAATCCAATGGTGTGTTCCTGACGTTGAATCTGCCAAATTGTACGCTCGTGGTCGTTCTTGGCGCATTCACCTGAAAAACGTTGAATTGTCGAACGAAGGTGTTGTTGGGAAAGCCAAAATCGTCGTAATTGGCTGTGGCGATTTGCCATTCACCAGGATTTCCAGTAATCCCTATGTTACTGAACTGAACGTTTCTCGATATTTGGTTTCGATCTTGCGGGAAGCCGGTGATACGCAAATCGGCGCGTGAAACTGATGGCGGAGCCTTGAAGTGTACGACTATTTGTCTAAAGTTCGTGTTCGTCCCTCTTCGACCCGTGATTCGAGTGACTATGATGCGATAACCGGCATTGGAAGCGCTACCAACGCTCCCATTGGCAGTGGTGCGGAGTAGCCAAACTTTTCTAGGGTTAGCGATTCGTGAGCGGAGAAGGTCGTTGTCGTTCAAATTTTGTCCGGCAATTATGCCATTAAAAGCGAGGTCTTCTCCTGGTGCTTTTTTGGGATCAGTTGCGTACCACTCGGCAGTTGAATCGCCTAGTCCGGCATTGCAGGTGAACTCCTGCACTGAAGCGTCGTACGTCGGTGTTCTGAGGCTCTGCGCCAAACTCAAAGTCGTGGAACTCACCGCTATCACAGCTGTCGCCAGAAGGCAAAACGTCTTTCTCATCAAGTTACCCCAGTTCCCAATGCTGAGCCTATTATTGCTGCTTGCTCTGAACTTGGCAAGGAAGACAGAGGTGTCACGTAGATGCGACATCATCGACTCGTTGAAAGTTCGGGAACTGAGATTCGCCGACTCACTAATTTGATAATTAGTATGCATGGAGTGCATGAAGTCGATTAGTCTTGAACACCGTCGAAGCATTTGCGAAGCCAAATGTGAAGGGATTAGGCGACCTAATTGGCGGCTTATTTGCTCACAGCTTCCTGTCCGAACATGACGTTGAATTTCCCGAACAGAACATCAAGCCTGTAGATCCTCGCAGGATAAGCCAGCATCTCATGAAGCTCGTCCACACGTTTGAAGTTTTGTCCACCTGGACCGGCGTCATGTACATGTCTTGCCTGAGCATCTGGAAATGCTTCGAAAATGCCAAATGTGGTGTCTGAATATCGGTTGGCAAACCAAGGTCCTGTTAACGGTTCTTTTTTTACGCCCTCAAGAATGTCTCGAAGGAAGTTTTGAACTTGTTCTCCTTTGCCCGGCTTTGCCTCCAGATGAATGTAATAGGCTTTTTGACCAGGCGTGTCATCGACCCCTGTCACGACAAAACCAGGGTGAACAGGATCATCTCTTAGGAGTTCTGCTGGAAAAGGCAATGGTCCGGGTGAAATATTATCGCTCATGAAAGCCTCTTTATGAATAATTGTTAATAACTTAAACGTACTACCAGTTGGTGTCTAGCATTTTGAATGACAAGTCTACCTAACACTTGGTAGACTTAGTGTAACTCGTGGGAATTTTTTTTGTCAACCGTGTTTGCCAATTAAGTAAAATGGAGCTTTTGAGATCGCCATGGCAAGTCCAAATGTAATTTCCAAAGAAAAGATCATGGTAGCTGCCACGAAGATGGCGCAAGACCACGGCTATGGCGGCTTGAATTTTCGAGAGTTGGCAGAAGCTGTCGGAATAAAGCCTGCAAGTATCTATCATCACTTCCCAAGCAAAGCTGATCTTGCAGCGGCTATTGCAACAAAGTATTGGAAGGACTGTGCCACCGACCTGGAGACAATTTCCTCAGCCCTCGACCCGATATCCAGCCTTAAAAAGTATCCAGTCACGTTTCGTCGATCGTTGCAGAATGAAAATCGAATCTGCCTAGCTTCTTTTCTCGCTGCCGAACGCACTGACATTCCCGAGAAAGTATTGATAGAGGTGTATAAATTTGCTGATGTAAATATCGCTTGGCTCTCCAAAATGTTGAAGGCTAGCGGTTCGGAAGAAAAGACATGCGAGCCGCGAGCTCGTGCAATTTTTGCGGCAATCGCTGGCGCTCAGATGATTGCTCGAAGCCGCGCGGATATCGACATCTTCGATTCGATTGTGGCTGATTACCAGGCGTCAGGATTTCTTCCCTCTTAATTTAGCTGCATATTAGCAATTGACGCGCCGCGGCACCGTATATGGTGAGGCTTAATAGCGAGTCCTGGTGGAAAATATTTTCATATGCCAGAGCGCTATCACGCGTTTCTTTGTTATCACTATCAAGCAACGATTTGATCTGGAACATCAGCCCCCGATCGATAAGTAGCGTTCGATTAGTCTCGAACACTGTTGAAGCATTTGCGCAGCCACACGTGCATGGGATTGTTTTGGTTTCAAGCGCGCGTCGGTTTGCAGGCGCGGACTCGGATCTGCTCAATATGCGCTTAAAGCTGTTACACTGCCCTTAGATATAGACATGATGGAATGGGTCACTACTTCTTGCTGGACACTTCGCTTGTATGTTTATCAAGAGAGAAATTCCTCTTCGCATCATTCTGTTCTTCTCCTGGAAAGCTATCATTGGCTTCTTTGTGTTAAGCGCTGCAGTTTACGTAGCTTACACTCATCTAAATATAAAGACGATCGCCATTCCATTCGAGCCGATAGCGGCAATCGGAATAGCGGTGGCTTTTTATGCAGGCTTCAAAAATAATTCGTCGTATGAACGGTTGTGGGAAGCACGGAAACTCTGGGGCAAGATTACTAATGAAAGTAGATCTATTGCTATGCAAACTTTGGCATTGTTTTCCGGATGCGCGGATTCGTCAAAGGAAATGGAGGCAACCAAAAAAGAACTGATTTATCGGCAGATCGCTTGGGTGAACATGGTTCGTTTGCAGTTACGCAGAAATATCGTCTGGGAGGCAGAGCCCCTAAATAAATTGCCGCATATTGAAATCGTGCGACTGCACCGCCAGGAAGAAGAGTATGAACAACAAGTTCAACTATGCCTGCTGCAATTCACCTCGAAGTCTGAATATGAACAGGTAAGATCCAAAAACAATATTGCCTCTGAACTTCTGAGCATCCAAACACGGCGTATTTTTGAATTGAAAGCGGAAAAAATGCTTGATATAGAAGAAGCAAGCGAATTTCATAAGCATATTGATAACTGCGTTGATGCCCAGGGTGGCTGTGAACGAATCAAGAGCTTTCCGTTTCCACGACAGTATGCTTATTTCAGTGTTGTGTTCATAGTTATCTTCTGTAGCCTCCTTCCTTTCGGTATCATTCACAATATTGAAAAGATGAATCCGACGATGACATGGTTAACCATTCCTGTAAGCGTGCTTGTTTCCTGGGTTTTTTACACCATGGAAAAAATTGGTGATTCTAGTGAAGATCCATTTGAAAATGGACTGAATGATATTCCAATGTCCGCAATCTGCAGAAACATCGAAATTGATCTGAGAGAATTACGCGGCGAAACGGAGTTGCCACCCAGACTAGAGGCACACGCCAATATTTTGTTGTAGAGGTTAAGTGTGGCGACGATTGCATCTGTGAATCATCCGGAGTTCCCAATAAATGGCGAACAATCTACGCTGGATAATTCTAATTAGACAACAAACTATGCACGCAAGTCACAGCAAGTGAGCCGTCTCCCACCGCGAAGCCAACTCGTTTTGTGCTACCAGATCTGATATCACCTGCGACTAGTACATTTGGCATTGTTGTCTCGAGCGGGCAGGGATCACGATCTTTTAGAGGCCACTTGCCTGAAGTCTTGGCGTCGATGCCAGCTTTTAAAAAGCCTTTACTGTCCCGCTCAATTGTGGTTGGTAACCACGTGTGAGACGGTTCCGCACCAATGAAGACAAAAATCGCTGACACAGGAATATTCTTATTAGACGTAGCAATTGCATGTTCGGTGGCACCAATTGTACTACCGGAACATACGTCAATACTTTCTATTTCGTGTTCTCCATTTACTTTTTGAATGGTCGAGTGCTCGTACACCACTATATCGGGGTTAGCCCTGATACGATTGGTCAAATAGTCCGACATGTTGGGTCCAAGTGTACTGCGAACTACCATGTGCACCTTGCGTCCTGGACAGCATTCGGTCAAATACATCGCAGCCTGACCAGCTGAATTTCCGGCACCGACAACAGCGACGTCAGTCTTGTCGTGCAAAGTAGCCTCGACCATTGTGCAGGCATAGTACACTCCGGCACGTTCGAAGCGATCAGCATTTTCTGCATCCAATTTTCGCCACACAACTCCGGCAGCAACGAGAACTACACGAGCCGAAATGACAGCTCCGCAATCTAACGGCAAGGCGTAGCGTCCGTCCTCACTTAGTGTAATGTTATGTACTTCCACAGGTGCCACCAGCTGTGCACCAAACTTAAGCATTTGCAAGACGCCGCGCGTTGCTAATTCGGTTCCAGAAAGTCCTGAGGGGAAACCGATAAAGTTCTCGATTTTGGAAGAACCGCCGGCCTGCCCTCCAGGTCCAAGTTTATCCAGAACGAGCGTGGATAGCCCCTCTGATGCTGCATAGACAGCAGCAGCTAAACCGGCGGGACCCGCACCTATAATTGCAAGATCAACAGCATGATTTGGACAATGCCGCCACACACCGGCACCATCTGCGATATCACGCAGAGTAGGACGCTGTAGGGTAGATCCATTTGGACATTGAACCACTGGCAAATTGGCTGGCGAACCAAGTTCCGTGTAAACTGTTTGCCCATCAGCGGTATTCGGATCGTAATAGGAAAAAGGAACAAAGTTCTTATAGAGAAACTCCCTGATCAAGGTAGTTTCCTTGCAGCGTGCAGGACCCACGACTTTTAATCCAAGTTTGCCTCGCCTTTGCAGCATATTTCGTCTGCTGAACAATGTGGTTAACATCTTGTCTGACAGCTTGGGCACTCTTAAAAGTACTTCGTGCAATTTCGCATTCGGAACGCGCAAAATTTCAGTCGTTCCTTTCGCTCGTCCAGTGATTATGATCGGGCGCCCTGTGAGTAGATCAATATCTCCTGCAAATTGACCTACCTCATGCACGGCTACGACAGAATTGTCTTCTGGATTCAAAACTTCAATTTTGCCACTTTTCACGACAAACAAGTCTAGTTCCTCGCTGCCTGCCGAAAAGACAATTTCATTGTCTTCATAATGCTCGATAACGGTGTAAGGTGCCAGAAATTTCAGTTCTTCTTCAGTCAGCGTTTCAGCTTCAGAGGCGGGGTCAGTTGATGTGGCTGGCATATCATCACTCCTGTAATGAGCGGTTCAAATGTGAAACGCAACGGTAGTGTGCAGAAACCGAAGGAATTGAACTGAGGCTAAGCAAAATCGCGTGACCCCACAGGTCAAACGCGATTCAGAAACAGTCCGGAACACCAGAGGACTATGGCCGGCGCATCCAAGCGCAATCAAAACGCCCATGATCAGGCTGAAGATGCCACGAAGCATCCCTTTTGTGATTCTTGAGGGGAATGATACCATAGCGGCGAATTTCAAGGTAAAGCGGCGGCAGCGAATTATATATTTTTGCTCTGCCACAAAAAATACTCTGCCACCGGTGCCTCAGGCTTGCAGAATTGTATTTAAATGGGCAAGGTGTTCTAGTAATCTTTGATGCATTCTCTTCGTTTCGCGCATTTTATACCAATCGCGCCGTTTTTATTCGACGTAGAAGCCGTGAGAGTTTCCCGCATACGTTTTCGAGAAGCGATCGTTTGTATCGGGCATCTCACCTGAAAGCCTGTGGCAATCATCTCCAGTTGACGATTCTGAACCACCATCCAACGAGTGAAATTGGAGTATGCTAGCAACGAAATTTGAAGGAGAATTGCATAAGATGGACAAAATAAATTCCTTGTGTTCGATCCTTCTACAACCATGGATGCGAGCCTTTGATTTTGGTGGACGTTCGAGGAGACGCGAGTATTTCATTTTCTACATCGAGCTAGTTGCTGTTGTTTGGACAATCTTTCAAGCCTGCAACTTAAGAACCGATCCTGACAAACTGATTGACGGCGCCGCTGTGTTCAATCAGATGCCTATTGCTGCGCAACTTGTACTTGTAGCCATTATTTTGATGTCACTAATACCGGGATTAGCAGTGCAAGTAAGAAGGTTGCACGATCAAAATCGAACGGGCTGGTGGCTTTTGCTGGGTGGAATTCCGTTTCTCGGTCACTTCATTGTTTTCTTGCTGATGTTGGCTGGTGGCACCAACGGTGACAATAGATTTGGCTCGAATCCACGTGAAGTTTAATTCTTTCAGCCAATCATTGCACGACAACAAGTTCCGATTCCATGGCGCGAATCCTTTCGTAATCAGACATAACTGATTGCCGGTTGCCGGCCAAAGCGATGATGCCGATACTCGTCAAATAGTCCACTGTCTGTGGAACTTCATCTCCGTTCTTGAACCAAATATTCTCATTTAAAAATGTCGGTAAGTCGGAAACTTGGTCAAAGACTTCTGCATTTGAGACTTTTCCGCGAATGGGAGATTTCAAAAAGACCGGCATAACCGTTTTCTTGAATGCATATTCTTTGGTTGAGACATCTCCGTCTGCATAGATCTCAACTAATTTGTCGGCTTGGCTGCTGCCTGAGGCTTCTCGAGCGAAACCAACAACTGGCCCACCACACATTCTGGCACCAGTTTCGATCAGGCGTGGTCCATCTTTTGTCAGCATTATTTCGTTGTGAGCGGCTCCCCAGCGAATCCCCAATGCGTCCAGGGCATTTTTTGTGTACTCGAATAATTGACCGTATGTCTCTTCGCTGTAAGGCACAAACTCAACATGATCGTAAACAGTTTCGCGACCATTGAACGACATTTTATTGTATTTGATCAAATGAGCTAAATAGTGTTTACCATTGGCGCTGACGGTGCCTACCGCAAACTCAGTTCCTATCGCCTGTTCTTGCACGACCGCGGTTTCATTTGCTTTTCCGGTGATTTTGGATGGTTCGGATAGAACCTGATTGAAGGCTTTTCTCCAATCACCACGTGCAGGAATGTGAAAGACATTGTCACTGCCTGCTGATGCTGCGGGTTTGACGATAAGCGGACAATCAATTAATTGGCTTGTCTTGATCCAATCTTCGACTGCATCTTCGGAAGCCGTATTGATTGTCTTGATCGCCGGGACGCCGGCGTTTTGCAAAGCTTCTTGCATCAGCGCCTTGTGCAGTCTGTTTTGCGATTTCTTGGGATCATTGGCAAAGTGTGGTGTCATTGCTAGTGCCAGAGCTTCGGCGAGAGGAACTCCCTCTTCGGCACCGGGCATGATGGCAAGCGGGTCGAACTTGTTAAGTATTTCGACGAGATTTGGTTGCTCCGGAATAATCTCGATAAAGTCCGATGTTCGAATTTTTGCTCCAAACCCAGTCCAATCTGATGTTTGAAGTGTTACCGCAATGGCTGGTATTCCCCGCGCCTTAAAAGCAGGAGCTAACTCGATGCCGGAAGACAACGGTTCAACAATGACTACTGGTCTGCTCATGCGCTATATACCTTTGATGAATTCAATTTTTTGATCGAACATAATTCAAGTAATGAATCAATTTTGTTCAGTGGTGCAGACTCTTGAATGTAGGAGTCAGGTCTTACTAGCACTGCCTGATTTTCGTACTGTCTGCTGTCTGTCCAAAATTCTCCCTGGACTTCGTTTGGAAGAATCTGAATCACTTTCACAAACTCCGGAAATTTCAAATCGAATTTGCACTCGCCGAAGATCAATAAGGTGAACTTCGTGTAGTCAACTAAAGAGTACAGCCGTACTCTGGCGTTGTCGTTGAACACTTCAAAATCGAAGAGTCGCGAGCCGTTCAGTCCGGAGTCTCCGTAGCGAACACCCATTCCTGTGATGTTTCCAGCACGTTTTTCTACGATCTTGACATAGTCTTCGGCGTGCGTGCCGCTGGCTGAAAATTTGGTCGAGCGAACAAGTTCGCCCGATGTCGCTATTACATCGAGAGCCACAGGTTTGCGCTCAGCTTCATAGCTGCGCAGAAGTTCTTTGGGTGCTTCGAAATTGAGCACCATATTTAGTTTCCACATCAAATTAAAGGCGTCTGCAAGACCGGTATTGAGCCCCTGCCCGCCGTTTACCGAGTGCACATGGCACGCATCTCCTACGAGAAAAACACGGTCATGCACAAAGAAGTTTTCGGCTACAGATTCTTTGACAGCAAATTTTGAAGACCAAACTATTTCTTTGAATGACAAAGTATGAGGCTGCATCGCGCGATTGATTTTAGCAACCGCTTCATCCATGGTGAAATCTTTCGTATCCATTCTCACGTAGAATCGGTCGATGTCGCCTTCTCTGGGAATCCAGGCTACATCTGATGTTTCAGCTTGAAATACGATGATTTCAGGAACTTTGGGAAAATCCGTTTCGATAACTCCGTCGATTACAGCCCAAACAATTTGTGGTCGCGTGATCTCGAAAGGTATTTCAAAACGATCTCGCACAAAAGAATGAGCACCGTCAGCGCCAATAACGTAGCGCGATTGAATGCGCTCTCCGGTTGACAGCGTTGTCAGACATCCTGTGCTGTTGGTCTCGATACTTTCGATGGACGTTGAGCGTTTTACAGCCGCATCAATCTCTCTGAGTTTGCCATCTAAAAGTTTTTCCAAATGAGATTGTCCAATCATGAGGAAGTGTTTGTGCAAGCAACCTTCCAGCTGGTCCCACCACTTTGATTGGCGTGAAACAAATTTCCCATCGGCCCAAACAGAGCTTGTGTTGCAGGTCTTTCCCACAGGATAGAGCTCATCGAATAAGCCGACCAACTCGAGAAACTGCAATGTGCGTGCGTTGAGTGCGTCAGCTCTTCCTACTTCTAAGGGACCTTCTGACTTATCGATAACGACGACGTCGATGCCGCAAAGTTGACCGAGATATGCGCACATGAGTCCAACCGGACCGGCTCCAACAACTACTACATCAGCAACTCTTGTGCTCATTGGTAACTCTCCAGATGTGTTCATTGATAAGACTCCAGACCTGGGTTGTTGAACGGTGGATCACTAAGGACGTGAACTCTTTGTATGTGACGCGGAGTTTTGGACACAAATTTTTCTCTGCCGTGTAATAGCGAAAAATTATCGGCGATTACGACATCACCACTTTGCCACTCATGAGCGTAGAGATTGTTCGGCGAATAAAGAGCGTCTTCTAAACTTTGATGGAAATCACTCAACTCGTCACTGTCAACACCTGTAAATTCAAGCACTGGTGGATTGACGAAATGCCCTTTGGCTGCGGTGTGAGGCTCGCCGTAGCGTATTACAGAGATATCTCGGTGCGGATGCTTGGTGATGATCGGCGACAAAGTCTTGCTGTTATAAAATTCCATCTTTCTTTCGTAGATGCCAGTCACTCTGGCCCACTTTTCTTTTGTTTGAGAAGATGCTGATTGCAATGCCACAATGGTGTTCGAAAAGGTTGTTGCTCCGCCTTGACCTGGCAGCGGTGCTTTTACGCAATGAAAAATCTGATATTCGGGGATTTGTGGTCTGTACATTCCATCCCAATGTAGTGGCACATAGCTATTGTCAAAAATATGATCTTCGGGATTTTCTTGTTGTATCAGTTCGAGCACTTTTCCAAATGGCCAGAGGCTCACTTCACCCCATGATTCGCAATAGTCGGAAAATTGCTCGGCATTATCGAACGTCTCAAACCCTCTCAGTACAATCAGTTGATTCAGCCTGAACAAATGACGCAGAGACTCGACGTTTAGATCTTGAACTTGCGTTTTGTCGCTCTCAGGTTCAACGAGTACTCCAAACGGTTTCAGATTTGTGACTTTGAAATCTAACGGCTTGAGATTCGTGATTTTGAAATTCACGATTATGCCTCCCTCGTTAATTTGTAATGACTGGGTCTTCCGTTGGAGGAATAGACCAGGGTCGCACCAAGAGCCTCTGCTTCAGACCGTTTCAGCAGGGTGTAGCCTTCTTCGCCTTCAACCGCTACGCCATGCCACGGGGTCATCCAGCTTTCATTTCCGATCAAGCGAATTCCCAATTTTTTAGCACCACATGTTTGCGGATGAATAGACAATCGAACCGCATCTGGGAAATGTTCTGCGAGTAGTGCGCTCCAGGCGTTACTTCTTCTTATGACTTCGTAAGCTTTTGAACGGGCTTCTTTCTGGACCGCCGAGCGACTCTTGATTTGCCCGGCATGCGTGGCGTCTTCGAATAGAAATCGAGTGATACCACTGTACATGCGATTCGCTTCTTTCTCTTCAGGAGTCGCAAATGGATTGGCACCATTGCGAACTTTTTGTTTGAGAAAGTCCAGGGATTGTCCATATGTTTTCATGAGTTCATCACGCATCTGGACAAAGTGAAGACCTTTGTAAAAATGATCGAGATTGAAAACAGTGATGTTTGACAGACACAGCTCCTGTAGCAAGTGATTTATCTCTGTTTGATAGTCAGTGATATCGCTCTCTTCTATTCCGACTACGTCGCTAAAAACTCTTCCATCTGAGCAGAGAATGATTTCGATGCCCGGTTTATAAAAGCCTTTGATGCGCTGACCAAGCGCGCCCAAGAAGCCGAGAGAAAGCCGTTCAGCAAGGTCTGGAAGATGTCCAAGAACTTTTTCTGGGTTTGGTGACTTCCCTGGAAATGCCGGCAAAATGAAAGTCACGGGCGCGTTCTGTTTGATAGCTTTGAGAATTTTTTGTAGCGGAGTGAATGCGCACTGCTCGCACCCTGCGTGGCAAACGGTGGCGCCAGTTGGTACACGTCGAAACATCATTACTTCAGCCAAAATTCGTTTGGCAATGCCCACCGAGACGTCTGTGGATTGTTTTCCTTCAACAAGCGCGTGAATTTCGGTGGAATAGGTCGTTGTAACTGGTAAAGAAGAGAGTAGAGTCGTCATAAGATTGCACTTCGCCAAAGTATTCGCGGACACAAGCTATGTGCCTCGCTCCGCTGTTTGCGGTTTGTTTGTATGCGATTAGTGTACGACCGAGGTGATTATTAGTCCAATGCATTGTTTTGATATTGAGTATGCATGGCGTGCATGATTTCCGTTAACCTCGAACGCTGACTGAGCCCAACCCGTTCCGCTGCCCGTGTCACGTGACGCTCATGCTTCAGTGATAATATTTTCTGCGCTCTTCTTCCTCTCGTGCAGCTTTATCAAGTTCTGCGGCTTGTCTGACTCCTTCAAGGTATTCGTTTGCTCGTTGACGCTGCTCTTGATCGTACTGCCGATCCCAATTCGCCCATTGCTGTGACGACCAAGTGATGTGTTGTCGCGCTAAAATACTTTCTTGATTTTGCCTAGCCCAAAGACGGTTTCGCCGCAATTCGGCTTGTCGATTCTGCCGCATTCTGGCAAACCCTGAGTTCATGTTCTGCATAATCTCGCCGCGGTGCATCTTCTCGAGCGCACCAAAACTGGGCATTGGTTCGCCCGGGTGTTGTTGGCGCCATTCCTGTTCCCAGCGTTCACCCTGCTCCACTTGTGGCGACCGACCCTGCTGCGCCTGTTGTTGCAGCGCTTGACGCGTCATTTCTCTGTTTCGCATTTGCTGTTCTGCCCATGAAGGATTGTCAGCTCGCACTGCACCCGTAGTAAGCAGTGCCATAGTGGACATCGATCCGAAAATCAGTGAAAAATGTCGTGCGGTGACCATTTCTGTTATCTCCTTACCTGAACGATCTTACATAAACATCAAACTAGGTTGCGACGCAGAATGGATCTAGTTCGTCGTACATTATTGCTGGTCGCTCTCCCGTTAGCAATAGTTCAACCAGTGCGGTGCACGCGCATCGCTTTGGAGGAGGATGATTTTGTCTCGCGCAAGCTGTACCCCGTGCTGCCAGCCTGGCACCGGTGGTGGTGTCAGGCTGGGGACTCAGGCGAGCCCGCAGTTAGTTCTTAACGGCGATCCGCAATTAGCGCCATTTCTGCGGAGCGGATGTCGACAAGCAGTAAATTGAGACAGTTAACAAAATCGCCGATATCACAATCGGAAATCTCAGTTCGCCAAAATCTGCGTTGTTATGCAGACTAGCATTGCCAGGATTTTTCGGATCATAGTAGACAGTGACAACAGTATTGACCGCATACCGGTTGAGAATTTCGTGCGCAGCGTTGGGCGTTTTATTGGCAGGGTTCGGAAAACCGATGCGATCGCACGTGTATTCACGATTGGCAACATGATACTGATAAACAATAAATGGAGTGACCCTATAACCACGAGACATCATGTTTATCTGGGCTTCGCTTTTTACTACGACACCCTCGCTGGAATTCCAACTCGAGGCGGCGCAAGCGTCAATATACGAAGAAGCTGCGCCGCACGCCACACATGCGCCAGCTATGGCGAATACCACCCCGCAAAAGACTTTCGAAAAATTCTTTTGATACATTCAACTATCCTTGGAAAACCTCTTGATCATTGATGACGCTGAATCACTAGGATTCGAATGATCTCTATCGAGCAACTTAGTCAGGGTTCTTTCAGCTTAGGTCGTTGCCGTTCAGATCTGGTATTCCCTGTTTGCGCGGAAAAATCTCTACTGCTGAACTATGTGCAGCGAACTCCGTCGCCGAGACTGTCGTTTAGTTGAAACCGCTTGGTGCATATTCGCTGACAACGGCGTCGGCAGAGATTGTAGTTTGCAAAAGGGAGCTATAATTTCCGCTTGCTGATTGTTTTGAGCAGCTGCAATCGCTGCTGCACCGCGAACAGCAATACTTGAATGTTTCAAAAACGATGCACGCATACCATCATCAACTTTTCTGCGAAAGTCTTCCACGGGAAAACCGTCCGGTATGTAGTATTCGGTGTATCCGATTGCAATCGCAACAAGAAGTTCGACAATCTCGTGCCGAGCGGGCGTAAATGGATCGGAGAGCAGAGCGTACAAACATGGCACCGCATATGGTTTGGCTTGGTAGCGAGTTCTCTGGTGGAAAATACTTCCATACAATTGCAAGAGCGCTTTATCAATGGTTTAGTCGCGAACAGTGTCAAAGCATTTGCGCAGCCACACGTGCATGGGATTGTTCTGATTACGAACGTGCCAATAGAGGTAGATCGAAACGTCTCTCACTTTAAAAGGCAAAGCTAGCGGAACCAGACCGTTTGTTCGTGCTAGCAACACGCCCAGGCGCTTGGGCACCGTAATTACTAAGTCTGTATTCTCAACCATCGCCGCTGCAGCTGTGAAATAGGGCACTCGCAAGGCAATCTTTCTCGAATGACCCAGCTCGGACAGATAGGTATCCACAATACCTGCTCGAAACAAGCCGATATCAACCAGGCAATGTCGCAGGGCAAGGTATTTTTTCAGCGTCAATTTTTCAGCCGCGGCTGGATTACTTGGGGCGGCGAGACAGATAAAGCTGTCTTTGAGTAAAGTGGTGCGATTGAGTGTTGCCAGCGATTTATCTGTTCCTGCCACCACAAAGTCGATTTCGTTGCGTTCGAGGGGCGACAAATCATCGCCTACCAACGGCAGCACGCGAATTCTGATGCCAGGAGCCTGCTCCATGATCATAGTGATGACACTGGGCAAGAGTGCACTCATCTCAAAATCGCGTGTAGCGATAAGTACTTCACCGCTCATCTCTTTGGGATCGAGTACAGGCGCCGTTATGATGTGACTGATCTCGTTGAGAATGACCTGCAAGGGACCGTTTAACTCCTCTGCTCGTGCTGTCAGCGTCATGCCGCCAGTGCCTTTCACGAGGATGGGGTCTTTGAACATTACCCTGAGGCGCTGGAGAGCCCGGCTCATGGCTGGTTGACTGAGCCCAACTCTTTCCGCTGCTCGTGTCACATGACGCTCATCCAGCAGCGCCTTCAGCGCCACGAGTAAGTTTAGATCGAGAGAACTTAGATTCACTTCGCGCATGATTGCACTGTACGACATGTGTTCGGGGAATGCAATCGAGTGCGGTGGCAAACCTAATATCGGTACACTTTTGTCACAAATTTCTTCTACGCTACAGATACGTTTAGCATCGACGTAGAGAGTGTTGTCTGAGGTGGTGTCACATGAGTTTCGATATTAGTTTCCGACCTGCGAATCTTTCCAAAGAACCAAGTTTGGATGATTTCGTAAAGTACTTTGCTGAACGCAGTCACTATGAATACGACGAAGAATTTCTAGAGTTCAGCTATATAAATCGGAATAGTGGTGCATGTTTTACATTCATTTTCGACGGACCGATGAGCACGCAAATTTGCCCCGAGCCGGAGCGAGGAGTTTTGTCGTTTAATGTGAGCTACAGCGGTGGAAGTGCGGCACTTAAACAATTGGCCGTAGAGGCTGCAGCGGAGATGAATCAAGTATGCAGCCACTTTGATTTGTTGTATGAAGACCGTCAATTTTCGGAGACGGAAGGGCACGTGCCGTTTTCAGAGAGAAACGTCCTCGTTAGCCTTGCAGAATCTGGTGGTTTTGCAGATACTGTTATAGATTTCGTGAAAGCTCAGGGCGAGACGACATTGTTTTAAGCGTCAATTCTCATTTTGGACGCTCGAAATTTTGCCGTGAAGCCGTTGCGATAATTGATCATCTGACTTATCGCAAACTTTGCTATTGCGTTTTGGTTTGATAGACTGAAACCAGTTTATCGTGACAGCAGGAACTTCTTGATGACAAAGCCTTTCCAGCCGATAGTTTTCGCTTTCCTTCTTTCAATTATAGGTTTCGCCACCATTCTGCCGGCATCTGCTGCAGACATCAATCCAAAAGACTACGGCGCAACAGGCAATGGTTCGACTGATGACCAGGTGGCGCTCGAGAAGGCTTTCGCTGCCGCCAACAGCACACCTAATAGCACAGTCTTGTTTCCTGCCGGGAGCTACTTACACTCGGGTAAGTTGTTTGGTACGAACGGCACCGCAGTGGCGGCCGCGCCTAAGGCGACTGTTTCTCTAATTGCAACAACTGCCGAAGCGGCCGTGCATCTTTCGGGTGAAGGTGCTTCTGTCGAAAAAGTGCAGTTCGGCACCAATTCTGGCGGTGGCACGGCTATCGTGTTCGACAAGAACGCAACGAAGTTTACCGCTAAGTCTGTGGTTGTAGTTGAAGGATTTGCAGTGGGCATCAAAGCTGTTTCAGGGAGAAACGGCACTATCAAAAATTGCGAAATATCCGTCAAACCTAATAAAACAGGGCTGCGCTGTGAGTCTTGCAACAAAGTTTCGCTCGAGAAGAACACATGGATTGGCGACGTACATACTTCAAACAAGAACATTACTGCTGCCGAATTTAACGGATGTGAGAACGTATCAGTAACTGGCGACAACTTTCGCTATACCGATGTAGCAGTTGCGGTCACAAATTCAAAGACGTTTAAACTGTCAACGAGCAGAATTGAACCTTGCTTTGTCGGCGTGCTAGCCGCAAATGTTAGCGATCTCAACGTGTCCAATTGCGCATTTGAAGGGCTTTCGCGTTCGAGCGGTTTGGCACTCGATACGCATGCATGTCGGGGCTTAACAGCTGACGGTAATCAGATCGGAAACTTGCTGAAAGCTTGCCAAATTGCCGATGGATCAAATGTGCAGGTGAATGACAATAAAATTGAGAATGTTGGTGGAGGCATTGCTGTCACCGATGCTGAGAATGTAAGCGTGAACGAAAACGAAATTACCTCCAGCAATAGCTTTGGAATTTTCTTGCAGTTCGACGACGAAAAAGTTGATTGTCTCAGAAACAAATTGCAGAACTGCGGCTTAGGCTCTTCTCCCACGCTTGCTGTGATTGAGGCGAATTGCCCATTATCGCCGCGTATCTCTATCGGCGAAAATCAATATAGCGGCAACACCAAAGGGCTTTCCTTTTTTGTCCGCTGTATTCAACGACATCCTCAGGCAAATCTGTTCGGCAACGTGACGAACACGATGTTGCCATCTAAATAAGACGCTAGCCGGTTTCAAGTTTTCGCGCGGTCTTCGCGCGGTTAAAGTTGAGCGCAGTTTGAGGGCTCAAAAAATATCGTGCAGTTGTCGAGATTTTCCGCGTATGTGTGCCGAACATCGAAGCGACCAAATTCCACACGCGAATCTGATTGTGCATTTCCAGTTTGATAAACAGAAAAGACATTCACGAACGTGTTGTTTTGCAATCCAAAATCGCTATAGCTCGCGCTAGCAGTTCGCCACCCCGTGCGCTCTCCAGAGCCGATTGCCATTTGACTGAACCTCAGTGATTTAGCTGGTTGAGCTTTGTTTTGCGGTATAGCAGTGACAATAATGTTCTGCAGCGATACATTACCAGGTCGAAAGTGAATTACAACATTGCGAAAATCACTTGAACGACCTCGAAGCCCGTCAATCCGAGTTATGGAAACTTGGTACCCAGCTGCGGCATTGGAAGAGCCTTGAGGCAAAAACGTACTGAGCATCCAGTTTGTTCGAGGAATTCTGGGCAATCCAACGAATGCTCTATTTTGAAATAATCCTGTAAGTCCTGGAATGACATTGTGTCCACTAATTATTCCGTCTGGATATCCAAAAAATTTGTTAGGTTCGCCATCATCATTTGGATTAGGTGAATTTACTGCGAACCAACTGAGAGCAGAATTAGTGGCGCCACATTGAAACGACTTCACAGACGCGTCATATTCGTAGCCGGGATACGTGAAAACGAGACCTCCATTGGGCCACGTTATTGTATGTCTTCTTGCCTGAGACGGACTCGCTGAATATAGCCAGATGGTCGAGAGGACAGGCAGTAACAGTGCTGCTGATATGGAGCGATTCGTTTTCGTCACGGGAGATTCCTCTGACAGGGTCTTGGTTACTCGATATTATTGCCGCTTGCTCGGATGTTTGGCAAGCACCGCGCCTTTGAAAGAAAAACTGGCAACGCGATATATGTTTGCAAACGCGGAGCCGAAGGCTGAGCACTTGCAGACTGAATTGTTATCGAACGGTATATTGTTCTAACCAGACGGGAATGTAGCACCGGTGAAAGTCAAAAATTGCGTATTTTTCTGGGCGTGATACCAGGGTATCTGCCCACATAATTGCACCCGTGACTTCAACTCTCATCGCGTCGGAGACTTCCTCGATCCATTCAGGAGGAACCCAAGACAAGACATAGTCAGTAGTGTTGTTTCGTTGACTTATAACGATTCGAAGATCAAAGGGCTTTTCATCGGGTTTCGTCAATTCCTTGCCAGCGATACAACAGATCCAGGTGTCCCACGGCGGATTGTCCTCATCATCAAAATAAGCCGTGATAGACGCTGTCGCTCCATTATGATTAGAAGCTCCAAGGAAATAGACAAGAAGGCGGCCACCCGCTAAGCCTGCATCGACTCCTGGCATGATAGATTCATCGGTCAGCAGCTTCTTTCGTTTCTGACTCATTGTTTCAATTGCAATCGTCGCTTGATTGCTTCCACACATAAAAAGCGATGAGTTTCCATAAACTGAAGGTCTGATTGCGGGAGTGCGAAGGTAATCCGCGGATTTGGACAGATTTGATTTACGGGTGCACCAGGCAACCGTTTCGTTCAACCGTTGTTTAAAAGCTTTTTGGTCCATTATTCCCTAAGAGATCCGACCTTTAAGTGCCTTGCATTGGCTTTGCATTTCCTTCGCTTTCGAGCTTCTTTTCCAGCGCTTGTACTTTCTCTTCTAGTGCGATTATCGTCGCGCTAGCGCGTTCAAGTGTAGTCAATGTTTTGCTTACAACTTCGAAGGTTTCGGAACTGATCTCTTCGCCTGTAGGCAAGCTGTTTTCATCGCTATCGTCGTGCTGAAAATCGACAACGAGCTCATGGAAAATGGAAAGAGCGCTAGCTACCTTGTTTCTTGCAATCATGATCTGTTTGCGGGTGTATATTTTTTGGACAATCGTTTCACATTCGGTCAGTTTCTGTCGAACCGTTTTACCAGCCATTCGTTGCGCGTGAAGCTGTTTGGTTAGATCTTCCGCCGATTGAACATACTGCTGCTTTCGTTGAAGTGCCTGCTGCGCCAGGTCTTCGTTGCCCTGTTGTCTCGCCATCTCGGCTCTCGATTGCCAAGTTTCCGCTTGCGACAGATCTTTTTCTAACTGCTGTTCCAATTGCTTTTCGGTAGCGATAGCCGTGGCTGCAGCTATTCTTATGTTGATTAACTGAGCTTGCGTCTCTTGATAGGAACGCTCAAGTTTTTCCTCAATTTCTTCTTGCGTAAGATTTAATTTTTCATTGAATCTAGAGTCCTGCATTTGCGCCAAAATCTTGACTCTGTTGCTCCACTTTTCGGTCATGGCATTAATGCCGTTAGGAACATTACCAAAGTGGTCGAACAATCGCCCTGCAGACAAGCTGTCGATGAATGACTGCGAACCGCGTTCAATGTCGGCATGTAGCAGTCGATTCGCAGCACGCGCCCATGATTTATCCTTCAACGACGCGAGAAGTTTTTCTTGATCAGCAACAGAGATGTTTTCGACGGCAGCAACAATTTGCTTGAGCGTCATGATCGGCGTTTCGTCCTTGTCCACACTTCACCTCGTTCGTCTGTCAACAGCGTATTTGAGGACGTCGGAAACGCATACCGGGTTTTGGATACATTGTTCGCTACTTGGGCTCTGAGCGCAAGTGCGAACTAATTTACGGTACTAGCTAGGATCCATTTGAACAAGACGCGGTAGCAGTAGTTAAATCCAGATGCACTGGAGTTCTGTCAACTTTGACGTCTTGAATAAACGCTGTCTGTGTAGACGTAAGCTCGAAGTCAACTTCATTTAGAGTAGAACCAGGCGGGATTCTGCCATGCCCGGTACCCGTAACTAATGTGAATCGGGTTCCTTGATCGGTTGAAATTAGTCCACCATTTGCAACAGTGAAAACTCCGCTTGCACTCCTGCCGTGCGGATCTGTCCAAGACACGTTGACACTAAAATTCGCCGTCGGGATTGGACCATCGTTAAGCCCTGACATTGCGAAGGTGAGTTTCTTTTGTAGTTGAACGCCGTTGATGTTTTGGATTCCGGTTTCTGCAAAGGCACCTTCGCATGCGGTCGGCTGAGTTACCTGCAACTGCACACCGGTTCCCTTGTACGGCTGAGTTGCAAATTGCGCCACAGCCGTCGAGTTACCGCAGCAGTTAACGACGAATTCGCCAAGTGACAGTGGTCCGTGAATATCGGAATGATTTGGATTGAGATGAGCGGCTTCGCCAGGTTGAACGGCGAACACCAGCAGCGCTGTCACTGCAACTATCTTTGACTTCCCCATGGCTTCCTCTTTATTTGAATGTTGTAGATTGAATTTATCACTTTAGTCCCGTTTCGCGTTAGCAACATCTAGTGTTGACGGTCAAATTTAAGAACTCTCGTATTGATTTGTAGGAGCTGAAATATAGTCAATTTGTCAATGTTGTGGCGAATCGGCTACGGACTTTGAATAAACTGTAGATGTGCCAGCAAAAATTCCGGATCAGTAAGTCACTGCATGTAGTGGCAAAGCAAATGTCGCACTAAGACTAAAATCTTGTTGTCGAATCGTAAACTGCAACGGATCGCAACGAGTCAACAACCGACAAATTTTTGTTTGGGTCGGCGCAATCCGAAACTCATGGCATCGAGCTATAATCGATTTCATCTGTAGAGCGCGTCGATACCAATTTTAGGCTTTATTAGCTAAGAGGTGCGATTTGTGGCTGACTAAATATATATGGCTTGGAAGCCGCAAAGATCACAGTTCTCTGGCTGCCACTGTCTTGGAAAAGCATTTCGGCGAAGTGCCTAAGAGTGACTTGTTGACGGCGAGTCGTAAGTTCCCACCAACAGCCAGAGCCGACTTACAGCGAGCGCTGGAAGAGATCTTTGCGAAATTTGGTGCCCGCCCGCTAGGTCTACACCAACAGTTCTCTCATTCCGGAATGACATTCGCGGATCTTCTTGAGACCGGCCATAATGCTGTATCCGTCGGACCCCTGCAGCATGATGAGATTGACACGGGCGAAGATAGAGCCGTGCGCTGCGTGAAGACCGCTTTGTGGTTGTCGGCAAGCGAAGGCGTCAAGTTCGCTGTGCTTGTGGCGAACTCTGACCGTTACAGCCAGCCCGAAACAATCGTAGAAGTTGCTGTTGAGGCTGGCGAAACTGGATCCGAGTTTTCGCGCCAGTTGCTTCAAGACATTGAAAAATTGGTCAGCCGCAGTTTGACGTACAGAGGGAAGGTCATCTCCCTCGAACAAAGTTCAAGATACTCTGGCGAAGGCGGTACAATTCGGGTGCACAAGCTGCATTCTGTTACGCGAGATCAAGTGATACTTCCGCCAAAGACGCTTCAGCTACTTGAACGCAACGTCATGGACTTCATCGCCCAACGCGACAAACTGCATGAGCTTGGCATGGCATCCAAGAAAGGTCTTCTTTTTTATGGACCGCCTGGTACAGGCAAAACGCATACGATTCACTACCTTGCGAGTCAACTGCCGGAACATACAACTCTGCTTATAACAGCTGGGCAAGTTGGTCTGTTAGAAGAGTATTTTTTGTTGGCGCGATTCATGCAGCCGGCAATGATTATCATTGAAGACGCCGATTTGATCGCACGCGATCGTGAAACAATGGATAATCCGTGTGCCGAATCCCTGCTGAACAAGCTTCTGAACGAGATGGACGGATTGCGATCAGATGCTGCGATTTTGTTCGTTCTTACAACAAACAGGGCTGAACATTTGGAACAAGCGCTTGCTTCTCGTCCTGGACGCGTCGATCAGGCAATCGAATTCCCACTTCCAGACGAAGAAGGGCGGCTCAAGCTCTTGAAACTCTATGCTGGTGAATTGAAGCTGGGCGATGAGGTCATCACTTCAATCGTTAAGCGAACCGAGGGAGCCAGCGCTGCGTTCATCAAGGAGCTGATGAGACGGGTGGCGCAGTATCACCTGCAAAATGGCAACCAAGATGGGTTCGCAGAAGACGTCAATCTTGCTCTTGAGGATATGCTGTTCAGTGGTGGCAAATTGAATGTAAAACTATTGGGTGGATCACTGGCAGCGGAACTGGAATCAGAGTCATAAACAGCTTGGTCTGTTTTTCAATCGAATGGAGCACCACCATCTCACATTCATGGTGCCAACTAATCTTTTATTGGTACCGAGTGCAGTGCTAGACCGTTAGTCAACATGATGCTTAGGTTTTAGGTTTGCCTCGAATAACATATAGGCGAATCATGACCATGAAGTTAGAAGAAGCTCCATGCAAATCCAAGTAGAGTGGGTATATTTGATTGTCGACGGCATAAGAAGTGTGAAATGTCCCAACAGATTCAAGTATTGCTCATTGAGCGTGAACGGCACGGCGAGGTGCTTACAGCATTGAGCAAATGTTCCGATTTGAGGATTGTTGCTGACGAGACTTCGGCACTAACAGTTCTTGGCGAAAAAAGTGTCGATGTCGTGCTGATAGGCGTTTCTCCACCGGCTTTTGACGGCATCGATGTGACCAAGCAAATCAGAAAGTCGCATCCTACCGCCCGTGTTCTAATGTTTACCACTAATGATTCGCCCACTGACATTTTTTCGGCGATGGATGCCGGAGCCGATGGCTATGTTCTGTATCAGAACCTATCAAAGCTTCTAGAAACGGCTGTTAGAAGTGTGAGGATTGGTCCGGTGTGGCTCGATCCTGGCATCGCCAGTCATGTTTTGAACGCTATCGAACGCGGAACCGTTTCGCCTGGTTCGCGCGTTTTGCAGACAGGCCTCTTACGAATACCGCTGATGCCAGACGAGACATCACTCTTGCATGATATAGCTGAATCAAGCTGCAAAGACGGGGTCTGCATGGTTGACCCATCGTTCATAAAAAAACTGAAGCGATTTGGGTGAGATGGCTGTGATTGCTGAAATTGGAGCAAGCGCGATTCTATCTAGTATTTGACTGGAGATACCGCACCAATAGTAGTATCAATCTACTTTCGGATCGTCAGACTCGCGCATCGCAGATAGATTATTTTGCCATTTCACCGAATATAAAGACCAAGCGCCTAAAAAGGTGATGGTCACTCCTAAGAAAAGCAGGACATAAATCAAAAATTGGGCATCCTGAACTTTTTCAGGGTATGTCAAAATGACGTGGCCGTCGTGCTCAAATTTGTACACTGGCACATATTCGGTTACGGGGATAATCGATTCTGATCTTGGTGAAAGCCCTGCTTTGAACGGCTGATTGGCTTTCACAATGCCGGCAATTTCTTCGTAATGAGGCGTGTGATCGGGTATATGGACGGCATGCCCGACCAGTTGAAATTCTAAGCTCCTGACCACTCCCGAAACTTCTATCAACTCGCTTTCTTTGGGAACGCTGTAAATCGAACCAAAGCACCAGATGAGAAAGAAAACGCCTAAGCCAATTACGACAAAATGGCATGGCCGATTTTAGTTTGTTTTTTTGCATCGTCAGGCATGTTCGAGTCCTTGATGTAATTTGACTACAAATAGGATGTTTGCACAACAACTCCAGCTTGTACTTTTTCTTCGAGTGAGGCTGCCTTCGCGCCAGTCGTTCAAGCGTATTCAATGTTTTGCTTACACCTTCGAAGGTTTCGGAACTGATCTTTTCGCCTCTAAGCAATATTTTCATCACTGTCGCCACTATCAAAGCTAACGATTTTAAGAATTACAGCGCTCAGCATTTTCCATAACTGCCAAACTCTGTCCGATCATGTCCAACGAGGATTTTAACCGTGTTGGCACCCAAGAGAATCCACTTTTTTGTAGTGAAAGTCGTTCTCCTGCCAATTTGCAAACTTGGTTTAAAAGATACCAAAAACGTCCAAAATAGTAACCAGCGTATGGTTCGAACAAAATCCAGTCATCATTTAGTTTGAACATTTGGGGTCCCGCATAAACTGGCCTTGGTTCCCTTCCGACCACAGTTCTGAAAACAACTTTTATTCCAGATGGAAAGGTGGCGTAACCAACTTCAACGTCCTTTTCAAAGTGTGTGAGGTCATCGCGAAAATCGCGACTTTCGTCGAACCAATCCGCCGATGCTATCAGGTCAGTAAGTTCCTTTCCGAGCAAAGTTTGTACCTGAGTGGGTTTGTTCTTAGCTTTGTTTCTGAGTGTATGAAAGGAATCACTAAGCTGATCGGACTTTTCTCCTGCGCTGTTTAACGATTTTGCAATAGAGTCGAAGAGCGACCGCATCTCCACATGGAACGCGTGGATGTCGGTTTCGATATAAGCCTGCCAATCGTCCTCTGGAAGAATTGATGCTTGCCATTGCGACGTCAGCCATTTGATTTTATGCAGAATAGTTATGATCGCATCAAAAGAGTTCTTTAGAATGAACATACGCTTGCAAAAGTGATCTCCCCGGAGACCAAAACCGGGCCAATTGGGATCTTGATACGGCATCACTCTATTTACTTCGCCCAAGCCTAAGTAGTAGAAAAACTCGCCCGCTTCTGGCATCGTTCTAGCATTGTCTTCCAGTATGTGTCGAAGCTCTTTGATTGCAACTTCATGTCGAGGGTCTTCTTGCATCAATCGCTTATCCCTGTTCCGTTGGAAAATATTCTAAATAGAGTCATAAGCAAGAACTTTAGAAGCCACTACGGTGCGCAAAAAATGCAACATCAACTTCGGGTTACGCCTGAGTTGCCACTTGTGGTGCACCTGGCGGATCTCCAGCAGCCTTTTCCGAATGTAAAATTGCGTCGAGGATCTTTTCAAATTCTGAAACTGAATCTTCCCATCTTAGGCAAGAAGACAACTTATCTCTGATAAATCGCGCATGTTCATTCGCTGCTTCTCGGTCTGAAATGATTTGTTTCATGCGACTAGCCCATTTCGTGCATGTATCATCATCTGCACTTGAGGTTAAAATCATCGGGTCGGCATGAGAACTTAGCCTCTCTCGAATCACCTCGGCCAAACCGCTACTCGCACTAATTAAAACTGGAACTCCTGCGCTGAGCGCTTCCAGACCGACAAGACCGAAGCCCTCTACTTTCGAAGGCATTAACAGCATTGTTGCTTGTCGTAGATGACTTCTCATATCTCCTTCATCGCTGGAGTATTCATATACCTGAACGCTGTGCTCTGGTAAACCCGTCTGCATTGCTAAAAGCTTTTGCTTAAGCGCATCACCTTTACCAGCTTCCGCTCCTCGTACGATGAGAACACAACAATCGCTTGTTTTAGGTTCGAGACTGACTTTCAATTCAGCAAATGCTTTGATTGCTAAGTCCAGTCCCTTGAGTTCAAAGTCCTCTGCACGACCGAGGATTAGGATCTGAATTTCTGCGATTACTTTGCGTTTTTCCTGGGAGGCATCACCGCAACCAGGATTTAGAATATGCATTGGGCTTCTGAGTTCTGCACCATAAGCAGGTGCCTCGAACTTCCGATGCAGTCGTGGACCAATCGTGACTGTGAGATCAGCTTTTCGAGCTCGTTCCAATTGAGCTTTCACCTTTTCATGAGCTCTTGCCGAAGAGCCTTCAGAGTTCTTTGGCCACTCAATCTCTTCTGGTGCAGTGTGAATCACAAATACCCGTTTCGCTCTCGGATAATAGATTTCTGCAAGTGCGTGGGCTGCAGACCCAGTAATGTGTTCATGACCAATAATCACGTCGGGATCGAATTCACCGGGTGGCTTCAAACACAAACGGCAACAAAGTGGTAGTCCTGGTATATCTGGAGCCACTATCAAATCGACCTTGCGATTCCTGGCGTTGTCTATTTCTGTTTGGGTAGCGTAAGGAACGTAGCAGACAACTTTGTGTCCCGCGACAGCTAGACCGATGCAGAGTTCACGGTTGAGGGTGGACAGCCCACCTTTTCGTGAGGACCACTCGCTATTCAAGGCTAAAACTTGAATCGGTTCCACTCGAGTCACCTATTTGTCTATTTTTGCGAGTTTTTTTGTAACATCCACGGCATCAGGATGGTCTGCACCAAAAGTGGTTTCGTAGGCTGCAAGAGCTCTCGCATAAAGATTTAATGCATCATCGCGTTTTCCAGTGCGTAAATACAAATTGCCAAGTTTCGATTCAAGATCGGCAACACCAGGGTGCCCTGGCCCAAACCAACTGATTTTGAAATCTAAAGCTCTTTTGAAATGATCGGCTGCCTTTTCGTCGTCATTCATCACGAGGTAGATATTTGCGATTCGTTCAAGAACAGATGATTTGTCCAAGTAAAGTATCAATTCTTCGCCCGGCAGTTGTTCAAGAACGTCGAGATATTCTTGTAACGCGTCTCCAAACAATTCGGATTTGATTAGTGCTTCAGCAACTTCAACTTTCAGCAGCAAGAGAGATGGATGGTCTGTGCCGTATGCTCGACTTATGATGTCGATTGCCTGTTGGAAATGACATAGCGCGGAACTTTGATCGTTCAACTCTATCATCAGAAATGCAAGTCTCTGGTGATAGCCAGCTTTGTCAATCGTCTTTTGATTTGCCTTGTCCAGAAGTGAAATAGCCTTCTCTAAATATTTTTGCGCGGATAGGTGGTCTCTTTCTTCGATTTTGATGTCAGCGAGTTTTCTATTAAGACTGGCTATTTGTGAAGCATCTAATTTTTCATTCCTTGATAGTGCATCGATAGCACATTGTAGGTCGAGAGCCGCTTGACTGAAGTTTCCTTGAACAGCTTCAGCTGTAGCCTTCTTCTCATAAACCGCGGAAAGGTCTTCATCGCTTATCGACCATTCCTTCGCGTTCGATTTGGCAAGCAGCTCATTCACTGATGCCATGGATTTTGAATACTCACCCAACATTAGATAAGCGGCAGCTAAATCGAGTTGGGCAGCAATGAGTCGGGAATCATCGGGTGTTAAGCCAGCTCTTCGATACAGTAGGATGGATTTTTCCAATTGTGCTATCGCGTTGGCTATTTGCCCGTTGCCTAGAAATAAGACTCCGAGTTGCCGATGAGATGTACCTATTGTTGGCAAATCGTCTCGAGCATTGGAGCGCGCGTTAATAGCCGCTTCATAGTACTCCACAGCTTTAGGAAATCGATTTGTTTGTTGATAGAGGAGAGCTATGCGTTCAGTCAAAAGTGCAATTTCTTGATGGCGCGGTTTTTCGTCTCTAACTAAGGAACTCCACGCCTTCATAAACATTTCTTCGGCTGCATCGTAAAATTTAAGTTCGCTCAGACAAATTGCAGCGCGAGTTTGTGCGCCTGTAATTTGCTCATCGTAATCAGGAATTGATAAAGCAGAGTAAATCTGCAAAGCCTTCTGTGTGTAGAGTTCTGCTTCACGAAATTGCGAATCTTTGTAAAATGCCAAGCTAAGAACGTCGTACAAATTTGCTACGTACAGTTGATTGATATCTTCTCCCAGTGACATTTGTGAAGCCACCAGATTGAGGCACAGCGCTTGAGCTTCGCCTAACTGGTTTGCCTTTATTAGCTTGACAAGATTTTTGTGTTCTTTTGCCCAATCCATGCTCGCGTTTGCCTGTTGATTAGTCTATTCTTTGTACCACGATCAAAGCGGTCGTGAACACTTGTTTCATTCCCGTCCAAGAGACTCTAAACTCGTCGCTCGATTTTGGAATGAAAAGCGCCGGGTCGTACATTGTTGCACTGCATATGGTGCACATTGCTATATATACTATTTGAGTCAACGTCGTTGCCTTAGTCTTGGAGGTTCGCAGGTTGGTGCTGGTGTGCCCAAGGGGGACTGTGAATCCTGTTCCCGTGCTAATAACGTCAGATGGCTATCTGAACGAATCCGGCGTTTATGATCACTCCTTCGACGAGCACGTTAATTTTCGTTTGCCTTGCGAGTGGATTGCCCGGACGCTTGGACTGCATTGGAATGGGGAGGCTGGTTTCACCGACAAAAACGGGCGAGTGGTAGTGTTCGATCCATCCTACGGGGGAAAGTCTATCTCTCAGCTGATGATGGATAAACAAACTTTGCAGCATTTACTCAAATTGAAGAATCTTGATGTTATCTGGAGCGTCCAAGGGAGGAAGTGTATTGTTGGCGAATCACATGAGTGCTTCGCCGGCCAGCTGGAGATGGAAGCGATATGTCGCCTTAAAAACGGAAAATTAGTCGGCTCAATGAGATACTTATTTTTTGATTCTAGAAGAAAGATAAGACTAGCTGAGCGTCAATTATGATTAAGTCCGCACTTTCGTTCATGCAAAATGTTCAAATGAATTCGCTGCTTGTCTTCTATACTTCTGTCGCCTGAAAACATCATTAGTTCATTCAATTCGATGCACTGTGCGATGCACTGTCACAGTGGGTGTGACACTATATTTGGTTGCGGACGAGTTCATTTTTTACGACTTAAACTCCCCATTTTCGTATATGAGAAATTCTCCGCGGGCGGACTCTACTTCTCTGACAAACCAGAGCCAATTTTCTTGGTCTGTCTTCAAAGACCGAAGCAAGCTCAATACTTCATCTTCTGTATAACAGCGAGTTATCATTGCTAATTGACGAAATTTTTGAATTTCTACAGGACCATCAAGTGCTTTCTTAATCAGCTCAACGTGAGCGGGACGATGACGCGAATGAGAATTCGTTTCAAGCTTAGTCAGCAATAGATACTGGTCTACAAATTGATTTTCAAAACATTTTTCTATCTCAGCGCTAGAAAATTCTTGAAAGCTAATCGCAAAAACTTCAGGAATGTATTTTGCTAACTCGGAGGACGCAAGCATATGATTTAACAGCTGAGAGCTTGCATGTTCGACATTTTTGAGTTCCCGGAGGATTTCTTCTGTTTTCACCAAATCTAAGAGAAGTGGACCCAATATGAAATTAGTAGCAACTGAAGCCGATTTTGCAATAACTTTAGCGGAATAATGTGGTTCCCATGATCTGTTGTACGCGTAGAGGGCTAGCCATTCGGGAAACGGCACAGAAAGGTCGTTTGACATGTTGATTGAGAGGCTTAGTCCCGACTTCTTATGCCACTGTTCGTAGAGGTCCATAAGGTGAGCTAGATGGTAGCCTGGTAACGCCATCCCGTTGTTAAACACCAAATTTATCAGCACTGGAACACCTTCGGGATATACGCTCGCGATGGCATCCATGCACTCTTCCATCGCTTTTGGCATCATCGGGCTACCGAAGCGATCAAGAATTTCATTGATGAGCGAGGAAGGGAGATTCGACGAGTATCTCAAGCTATCGAGCACTGGAACGTGATCAATTCCCGCAAAATTTGATGGCAATGCTTTAATTATTTGGGGCATCAATGAGGCCCCATGCCTCGAGACTAAAACTCGCCAGCCTTCGTCTTCGCGTCCCGCACTGATCCATTGGTAAGCTGTCGCGTCATCGATTTCAGCAGAAGTTCCGTGCTTGAGGCTATGAGGCGGTTTGCCTTGCAATTGGAACCGACTAATCCACGGCTCTCCTTTTTTTGAAATTGCAAATCCCAGTAATTCCTGTGCTTTGTCACTCATAGCAGGATAATCTTTGAGCAATAACTCAAAACAAGAGTCATCACCACAGGCAGCTAAAAAGTCGCCTAATTGAAAACCGGATGAATACTTAGACTGTGCCAGCGCGAGAAACTTTTCGTAGTGTCTTGCGATTAGTTTTGCAAGGACGACGTTAGATTTTCTTTTTTCACAAAGCCTAAGTTTCCACGGCTGCTGAACTATCAGAGTTTCAAGATGTTCTAACACCCATCGCGGAATCGTCGGGGAAACAGCTAGGGCAACCGAACAAGCCGAGACAAAACCAATTTTTCCGTCTATAGCTAGTTTTTGCAGTATAGGCAGCCACTCTGGTCGTCCTTTTGCGGCAACCTCCTCTAGGAAAAATTCCGTACTTGGACCGCCGATCCACTCTTCGACCGTAGAAACATTTTGAATAAAATTATCTGGGTGAATTGCATCACGCCATTCTTGGCTAAAGATCCTAGCTTCAATTAGCTTGTCCAAGACTTTAAGCGCTGAAGAAAGATACTGCGGGCGGTGGCATTTTAACGCCGCTAATCCGCCGCGGCTTTGAACAGCTAAACGATAGTCCTTAAGTAAAGCATCTAAGCGAGTTTTAAAAGGTTCTGGTAATGTGCGAGCAGTCCAAGCACTTTCAAGCATCGCTGCAAAAACAACATCTTTTTCTTCTATTTTGGCATCAACCGGTAATCTTGAATATTCACCTGCCTGGATCGCGAGTTTAATACCTTCTCGAGCCTTATAAGAATCGAGAGCTAACTCTTCGTAGCCTTTAGTTAGTATTCCACGACCAGCAAGCCAGTCTAAATATAGATCGTGTATCGGTGAAAGAGTTCCATCTCGATTCAAGATTGTTCCGAGCTTTTCCAATAATCGGGCGCTATTTTTGATATCCTGGCTTTGACTGCAATCTTTCAACACTGCTATAAAACGGTCGTAACTAAGTTCTTTTGCTAGTACAAAACGTGCCACAGCCTCTGACAGAGTATCGGTAAACTCTGGTGGCAGATTTTTGGACAAATTGTCATGAAATCTGCGAAGCACAGAACCAACGGTCGATTCTGATGCACCCGATAAAATATGCAGGGATAAGAACAGCGGTAACGTCAACAACTTTTGCAATTCTGGATTGAGATTTTGCAGCAGTGGATCCGCTTCTTTCAAGACAGCATTCACTTGCGCTTCAGAAAAGGGAGCCAATTCCCAAACTCTAAAAATGCTATCGCCTTCTTTACTGCTTTTCGCATTGGCAATGATTTTGTAATTGGCTAGTTCATGCAGCAAAGTTGTCTTTTCCAAACTCGAAGAATCGACAGCAAATTCGGACCAACCGTCCAAGAAAAAACAAATTCTTGGATCGGCCAATAGATCTGCCAGAACTAAACCATTGGCAGCTTTTCGAATAGCCAGTTTTACCGATTCCCAAGTTGCGTATTGCCCCAATCGTAAGAACAGAGGAATCATTTGTCCTTCGTTTAAAAGAGTGTGAGCCGTATTCCAAAATACATGCGACTTACCAGAACCTGGAAGTGCGACGACCAAGTGCATCCGCTCGGGTTGCTCCAGGAGATCGCTTAAAGGACGAAAAGTTGTATCGCCGCCCTCCTTTTGTTCTGTCACGAAACGGGTTTGGCATAAACAATTAGCAAAAGCTCGTTTTGTTGACTCGCTGCTATCTGGAAACAACGTTTGCAATGAACCTGGTGAATTTATTTCCAGAAGCCTTTTTGCCAATGCCTCGACATTTTCTTTGAAGGCAACATCCGTTAGACCTTCAGAGCCTTTGTTACTTAAACTCAGTTTTAATGCTGACTTAGCTCTAGTGTTTTGTATGTATGCGGAAAGATTCGAAAGCAGGTGAAATCCCGCTGCAGCAGCATGCGCCATCGCCCATGGCTGGCTCCAACTATCTAATTCTGGAACTTTATCAATCCGTAGGTCCGAAAGTCCCCGAATCGTCACATATGGAAGTCCCAAAAGAACTGCTGCATTCACAGCAGCTGCTGACTCCATGTCGATCGCTCGCGCGTCGGGGATTTGCTCTTTCATGGCCAAGGCCAAAGGTCCGTTATCACCTTCAGCACGAACGTTCCCAGCACTGATTGGCGCAACGATTATTTTTGACGAAAGAGGTCCAAGAGCTTGCATTTTGGGCTCCTTCAATCGCTCAATCCAAGCGTCGCTGTTTGCAATCTCATCGATTGCTGGCTCAAGCTCGGCTCGAATCTTCTGGCTTCTTATGATGTACTCGATTTGCGTGCCACGCTCTACCGATTGCGAGTGATCAGCGATAGCATTGCTGATCACAACGTCGCCAATCTGAACTAATTCATTTTGACCATGCACACCACCGCCAACGCCTATATTGACGATCATTGCTGGATGGAACTGCATTGCAGCTAAGGTGACCGCAGACGACACCTTATTACCGCTTGGTTCAAGGACGCAGAGAACTACTACCGAGAGATCGCCGAAGAAGCCTTTCCTGACTGAAATTCCCTTCACTGTGTCGTCAAGATGGGATTTGAGAATGACTCTCTCTGTGTCTTCTAAATGCCTCAAGCATTCGTCACGCTCGAGGTCTGAAACCGTCAATATTAATACGTCGTGCCCAACTTTATTCAATGATGATTGTTTCCGACTGTTTTTGAAATCGAGAAAGGCATATGAACTGTTTTTTTTTAGGACTTAGAAGAAAATTCATGTCTCACTACTGATACCCTGTTCGTTCTCTACGTAGTCCAAGATACCAGGCAATACTTTTCCAAGTTCAAGCTAGCCAGTCGCGGTTCAGCTTTAACGGGTGATCAGACCGTAGTATCAACGCTCATATTTTTTGAACACTGCTAGTTTCGCATGCTTTTCGTGATATCGCTTGAATTCAGCTTCGAGTCCAGGATCGCCTAAGACTGTTGAATACTGCATGTCACCACTTTTAGATAAGGTAACGTCCGACAAAGCTATCTCTTTGTCCTTTATGAAATTTGCAACTATTTCTTTGAAACGAGGAGAAGTATGCCGATACTCAGCCTCATCGATAGTCACGTCCTTACCCGTTTTTTCGCACTTCATTACTCCACCTGCCTTGTGAAAGAGTGCTGCTTTCTGCGACGCCAAAACTGAATTTACTGAATGCCGACATGCTTGATAAAACTCTTGCTCAAGCGATGCCGCTTTCCCCGCTATACATGTGTTGAATGAAAAATCTGTTTTGCTCCCATCGATACGCTCAATATGGAATCCGCTCGTCGGCTGAATAGGTGATCGATCTCGATAAAATCTCTTTACGCCACTCCAACCAATTTTTTCTTCTGCCTCTGGATGACGCTGAAGCAGCTCGTACAGCAGTTCGCTGTCCGCTGCATTTATTTCATCACCGTCTTTGTATCGATGAAGCATGGCACGAAAAAAAACTGTTGCCTCCTGCTTCATTTCAAATGTCTTGCTTGGAAGTTTAATTTGATGACGTGCCATACCGTACCACTCTCTTTAACCGAAAATACCAATTTTTACATCGAAACGGGCTTGAATTCAGCATTCTCGAACAGCAGACTGACTTTTAATCCGTCTGTTTCGAACCCCAAGAATAATCCATATCTATATTTCAAGGCAGAATCGGGATTTGTCAGCTGAGATAATTTTGCGAGATCTAGCAGCACTTCGGCAAAATTTTCCTTGCGCAGCCACTTATTTTCTATAACTAAAAGATTGTTCTCTTGAATTTCTCTTTGATGAATAATGATATCTGGACGAAGTTTTCGATCATCTGATTTCTTTGGATCCTGACTGTCAGTATCAATTACAGAAATATTTTCTATTGCCTTTTTGGCAGCTGCGTCAAAATCATCTCGTGAAAATATTTCGGTAATTTGTTCTTTGTCGAATGTGCTAATCCAGTGCATCAGTGCATCACGTGAAAGGGCTTTGTGTTCAATGACATTATCCTCAAATCTTTTGTTATATTCACAATCTACATGATACGCGTCGAACACATGCTCAAGATACACTGCCAGCCGATGTGACAGACATGGCTCCCATAGCTGATTTGCGACTATTATTTGATCATTCTTTTTGAGGCAGGTGAGAGATTTCTCTACCTTCTGTTTTATTTCATCGTCCCACGTTGGTAACTCATGAATAGTCCCTTTCAATTCATCAAGCATCTCATACTCCCTATGTAGAGTTCCCCGTTGCGCGCTTTACTATAGATACGGTTTTGCATTCACCTTTGCTACTTTTGGATCAAGCACGAAATCAAACGATCCGAAATAGACCTCCGTGCCTTCTTCATCACGAGAAATCGCGAGCAGATATCCAGCAGGATCAATCCAATGAATTAGGTTGTCGCGGCGAATTGGCAAAACTCGTATGGACCCACCCTGATATTTCGAAAAGTCTCGAGCTAGTCGAACGCTGAAGTCGGATCTCACACTCCGATCCACACCGCTACTTGTTGTTTGCTTGTCCACCCAATCACTGACTACCTTCGGGTCTAACAAATCTACGGGGGGAGAATCAAGCTTCTTCTCTTCATAGTATTTAGAGGCTAGAGATTTTGCAGCACCACGAGTGGTAGCAAGACTTCGAGACAGTATGTATGCGGCTACGGGATCCAGCGTACCCCAAGTCAAAAGCTCCTTGAACCAAAAGACAACCCACGGCAGGTCCAGCTTCTTCCACTCCTTTATATCGAGCGGCTGAGTCTGCTCACCTAGCATCTCATCCGCGACGAGCGCAATGGCTGCCCCGACTCCCCAACTCGCTCGATTAATGAAGTACGTTCTCACATACTTATGCCAATCATCTAATTTCTCTGGTTTTGGCCAGTTAATTCGGACAAGAGTTTCCATCCACCATTCCAACACTTCTTGCCATTGTCTATATGGTGGTTTCTTTTTGTTTTCCTTTAGCTCCGGCAAAGCAAAAGGTTTTATCTCACTTAAGATCGCGATACAAGCCTTTAAATATTCAATCTGTTGATTATCCGACCATAAATGGTAATCCAGACCAGTTCTCAATTGGTCGCGTAAATCCGAATATCGATCTAAAAGTGATTGTGCGGATCTTGGAGGTAACCCAGTCCTGTACAGTTGTCGCCGATGATTTCTGTCACTATACACTTCCAATAATGCACATCCTCTACCCACAAATATTGCGCCAAGCCGCTCGGAATTTCTCTTGGCTGCAAAAGCACTGAAAGTATGCTGCCAAATATTCTTTAATGCGTCCTCTAAGTCCGTGAGATCAAGGGGTCCTTCATGTTGTTGTTCAACTTCTGCAATTGAAGCCAATAGCACACTATCAAGATTGTCTACCGCTCCGATAAGCTCAAGGTGAGCCGGGTCGGGATGTGGGTTTAAGGGGTTTACCTCCTCTAACCAAAGCAGAAACTCTTCTTGAGAAGAACTGCCACTAATAATCCTCCACTTTGAAGCGATAAGACTCAATAATTCTGCAATAGAAGCCTGCGTTGTACTAGACGCCTCCTCCTTGCTAAGTTGACTTATCAGTGAAAAGTAAGAGCTGCGAGCATTCCTTGCAGTGAATCGGGCTTTGTCGGAGGCAAAAAGATCTGCCTCTCCAAGCACAAGTAAAGTGCGCCCCTCTGTCCCACTACCCGGACGACCGGCCCTGCCAGCTAAATTCCGAAACTCCGCTGGACTCATAGTATCTTGTACTCTTCTTAAGGTCGGAATAAGAATGGTCTCGAACGGCAAATTCACCCCTTCCGATAGAGTTGATGTTGCGAGTACAAGTGAAAACACACGCGATTCAATTGCTTCGACTAGAAGGCGCGAAAGAAGACCCGGCATTTGTCCGTGATGAATAACGACGCCGTGCTTGAGCAGGCGATATTCAAGAGACGTTTTACCAAAATAGTCGTCGCATGATTCCAGCACTTTTGAGTAAAGGTAAAATGAAACTTCGTCGGACTTCGGCTCAATGAAGAATGTCGGTAGGCTTTGTAAACCCCACGTAGTGTCAAGAAGTTCTAGTAAGTCCTGCGCATGTCCGTAAATATTCTGTGTTACTGAAACCAAGGTGGCGTGCTTATTGCCGTTTTGATCAGGCGCGGCAAAATGAATTGCTGCCCAAAAAAGAAATGGTCTGAGAGCCTTTTCCGCGCCCTCATTCATAAACTTTGGCGCGGGCGGGCAACGCTCGAACGGATTCGGTATGTAAGGTCGTTTTTCACCTGTATCAGCCGGAAGTTCCAGCAGTGCCCCATCAAGGAGATCGTATTCAATTCGAAGCCTACGATCTTTGAAGCATTCTAAACGTCCAATAAGTTGCCTGGTGCTTCTGTATTCCGTAACACTTGGTCCGACCTCAGCACTTGTTGAGATCCATTGAGCTATTGCTTCCTCTGCGCCCTGTGCCACTGCTGAGAGTGCTATGACATCGCAGTTCTCCCTATTCATGAACGTTAACAGCCGAGACCCAAGAGACTCTAGCCGCAACGCACGATCTAATGAAAGTGCATCGGTTGTGTGAAGCGAAGCAACGCTACCTTTGAAACACACCGAATGCGCTTCATCGATGATGACTAGTCGCAATCGTTCAATTAACCAACGTCCAACAAATCTGATTAAAGCCTCAGCCTTTTCATAAGTGCAAATAACGACTGTCTTTTGTCCGCTAGTTAACCAGGCATCAGTCGGACCCCAATCAGTGCCGCCGTAAAGTCCAGTAACGATAATCTCTTGATCCCCCAAACCTTTCACCACTCGCGATAGTTTTCCCTCAACTTCTGTTGCTAGCGCTCTGCTTGGTACTAAATACAATACCAGTGGTGTTTTATAATCAACAACGTCTTCACCATCGCTTGTTTCTTTCGGACTAATAAACAAAGAACGAAGAATGGCCAACTCCGCGATCAGTGTTTTTCCAGAGCCCGTTGGTGTGCATAGTGCAAATGATCTAGATTCAACTAGTCGATTGATGCCGAGAATTTGGGATGGCCATGCCGTAACACGCTTGTTTAAATATTGGAAACGAAGGTATCGCTCAAATGCTGCTAACCCATCAGTTGTTACAGTTTCCTTGAGTTCACTCATCTTGTCTCGCAATGAACTTGCGACGTTTTCCCGAATCGAGATATAAATAAGTTCTGCCAATAACCATGAATACACGTGCCGGCTGTGCTGTAGGACCCGGCAAAGGGTTGATAATTTTTGCATTGCAGCATCAAGCCTCTCATCGAATCCCCATCGAAGAGAAGCGTTCACGATTCCTATGATGCTACACAGCTGCTCTTGAAGCCAGTCGAAAAGCTGTTCTTCGGCAAACTCCTCTATGTCCGTAAAATCAACACTCGTTCGTGGAAGCCTCGACTCCCGACCACTCCAGTACAAATTAAGCAAGCGATGTACTCTTTCGAAATCATGTCTTAGCAGAGCACCAATTACACTGTCGGCATCATCATCATTCGCACTTTCATTTATGATTCCTGCTGCGCGCGCCGGATAACCGGATAGTTGATAACATGCTGCGGAGATTAGTCTGGCAGGGACATCGATATCTACCATATCGGGATGAGAGAGCCACTCAAATATTTCTGCTGCTCGGCGAAATGCCCTTTCCCACCCCGAAGTTTCTTCCTCTTTCTCAACTAAACCAGCCTGAATCAATTGGATGGCATCATTCACTCTGTCTTCAGCTTCAGCTGATTCCCACATTCGCAATCCGGATTTACCGCTCTTAAGCAGTGTATGCTGACTGTATAACCTCGCAATGCTTCGGGTCAGATTAGGACCGGCCAATCTTTCCGTTAAGTCGTGTGCAAGTGTCCTTTCATCAGCCACTTCACTTCCTCTTCTTGTAAATTTCAGCTACAAAATCAACAACATCAACTAGATGAATCTCTGCTGCCTCTAACTTCCTTCCGCCTGTATATTCCACCGCGTGCGTTTCAGTGGATAACCAGGTGCTATTTTTCTTTGGTGGTTCGCCTGAGATATAAGTTAGAAAGTCTATTCTTTCGTAACTGGATGGTAATTGTTGACTCAATAATAGTTTCTTAAGTGAACCGCACCACGACTTTGAAAAATCGTCGTCTCTTGTTTGGATAATTTTGATAAGTGATCTTAGATCAATTGGCTTAAGTTCAGCTCCACTCAGCTGTTCATGCGCTTTTGCTGCCGTGCCGCTGTTATGCTTCTTCAAACACTTTGCCTCACAACAGAGATATTGCACTACATCTCCATCGTCATTCCTGGAGAATGCTAAGCAATCATCACCCAGGCGACCAGGAATTTTGGTGGCTATCTTTCCTGTCTGATTTATTCTTGCAATTTGGTCAAACGCTGCTTTGTGGAACCTAAACAAATAGGCAGGAACATGCCATTCAATATCAAACGGCTTGAACTCTTGGGCAAGAACGCCAGCTAGAAACTCCCCGAAATATCCTTGTAGTGTTGTGATGTGCAATAATTCTGGGTAACCATGCGCTGGATCATCTTTTCCTAAGCCGAGTGGATCGAGCCCATCATCAAGTATTGAGCGGAGGTCTTCTACTGTATCGGAATGAGCCTTCTGAACAGCTTCCTGTAATCGTGGAAATATTTGCGCACGTTCGCTGCTATTCTCAACAAATAGTCTATGTCTATATGAGTCCGATTTCTTTTCTTGAGAAACCGTGAGCCATTGCTTGACCGTCTTCATATTACCAATCAGATCAATCGCAAAAAGTACCACTGTACGGTACTATGACTCGCCATCCCATATCTATCCTGACAACAAATCCGCGTTAATTCTGCCCACTAATCTGGACGCCGGAACCCCTTGCGTCCGCTACTTCGGCAGCCGCCGCAGTAGCGGTGCGCCGAAACTTTTAATGTCTACGAAAACAGAATCAGCCAAGCGGCGCTTCCCTGGCTGCCTGGCGACAAACCGAGCGGACGCAAGCCCGACGCTAAGTCAATTCTTCAACTAGTTAACTGTCGTCAAAACCCAGATGCCGAGCCTGTCTTGTCAACATGCAAAACGACCACATGATGATTTGATTTCGGCACCGTGTGGTAGCAAAAACGAAGTGTCTGACATAGACCCGGCATAGACCGAGCTATTTTGCCTCTCCAATAAAAAACGACTTCTTTTCTGCGGAACCGCTTGGATTGAGCCATTTAATAAGCTTGCCCGGTAAGACTCGAACCTACGAACCTCATAGTTCATAGCCGAGTTAAAGCGACCTGTTAAGTATTTCAACCTTCTAAATTAACATCGGATGACTACCCAAAAAAACTCAAAAAGGGGCCTGGCGGCGTCCTGGAAGTTTTTTGGCAAATTCTGAGTGGCCCGAGACATAGGTTAC
>JAFEAT010000040.1:0-2149 GCA_018266255.1 Cyanobacteria bacterium SZAS-4
ACGCGAGCGTCCATTACGAGAATGATTACGCTCCACCAGAATCTCCAAAGAGAGAGGTTGATGACTGCGTTGAGCCAGTTGGTGAAAACTGTTTTGAACAAGCGAGCCATGCCCCACGGCCAGGAGAAAAGGGCGGCCGCGATTGGGCCCATGAGGAAGAGGTAGAGCATGAAAACCAGCTGGAAAGCCAGAAGGATTGCGGTTCCCAGCGATACCATCATGGACAGAATGCCTGCTACCATTCCGGCTGTTTGATTTTGCACTGGGGTGTTTTCTACATTTGCCATGAACGCTTGTGCGCTTTCAGGAGAGGAGAACGAGGTGGCCGGTGCACTCTCAGCGCCTGCTGCAACCTGGGAAAGTTGCTGTCCGAGCCAATTTTGTACGTTTTGCATGTTGGTTACTGATTGCACTGTTTCAGTCATTGAGTTGCCGATATCAATTGAGTAGGAAACGATCAGTTGGGTCGCCGGGATAAGAAAGATGGCGGTAAGACCTTTGAGTGGACCGGCTATTGCAGACATGGTTTCTTCGCCGGGAGCAACGTTGAATGTGTACTGAATAAGTACTTTTGTGCTCGAGAGAACTGCGCCGAGTACGAGCAGCAGGATGGACATTGGCAAGTAAACTGACTTCCAGAAGAGTTGTACGGAGCGCACTACTTTTGAGATTCCGGCGTCACCGGCGGCTGCTTCGTTGGCTACATTGATCAGATGCTTGCCGATTGTTTGTACGCTGGCCTGTGCTGTTTGTTTGGCAACTTGAGTGGTGGATTCAGCCACCATCTGTTGTTGAGCTTGAGCCACGACCTGGGATGTTTTCACCCAACGTTCCGGGCTGGTGGCACGGTCGATGATTGTTTGTGCGAAGTCGCCGAGTGCCAATTTTGCTGCTGTGTCGGTGAGGCGGATGCCCAATCCGTTGAAACTGCCTTCAGCCATGACTGCGTTTACTACGCCGGAAGGGAGGTCTTTGGTGGTGAGAACGGAACCGGGGTCAAACTGGAAGGCGCCGTCTTGCGGACCGGGGATGCCGAAGTGGGAGGTGAAACCATAGCCCTGTCCGGCTTTGAATACATAGGTGACGGGCTTTTGAACGTAAATGAGCGGCGTTGCGTAGGTTTTCAGCGATTCGGATTTGGATTTGTTGCCGGAGCTGACTCGATACTCAACGCCATTCAGGGTTCCCGAAGCAGGTGCGCTGCCGTGGCTGGTTGTATAGGGGGCAGAGCCGTCGAGAATCAAATGCTGGAGGGCTTTGATCTTCTTCTCTTTCTTGGGGGCGATGCGGTTCTCATACATCTTCTGGAGCGAGAACTGGCTGGGCATTTGAGTGGCTGCGGGCTGGGTGGCGTTGGCGCTGTGCGCTGGCATTTGGGTCATCAAAGCCGCAAGAGCTGCCAGGGCGCTTATTCTGAAAAGACTTCCGCAGTCGAACATTGGGAAACTCCTTGAGAAACGTTGCCTGGCTGGGCGGCCGGCGACTCGGCGGTCTCTAGACCACCGGTTTTAGAACTCGTCACGGGTGGGTGTCCCGGACCTTGATTCAAATTTAGGGCAGCGGTTGGACAACCATTGGACAAGCCATAAAGCCCAACAGGTTCTGTCTTTACAAAGTTCTACAGATTTCACATGACCAAGCTAATCGATACCTGTGGGCCTCTTCTTATGCTTATTAGAAGATTTCAAAGTGGTACCCGAAAGAAAGTGCTATTTTGCCTTTTGGTCAATTCAGGAGCCTATTTAAGGGTGCCTCCCCAAGCCGTAGAACAAATCCGGGCAAAACAGAAAGACGAGACGCTCAAATCAAAAAAGAGCGACTCTAATGTTTTTCATTGGCCGCAACTGGATGGTTTTAGATCCATGTGCGTTCTACTGGTCTTTATTATTCATGCTTGGGTCAATCCAGGCACAAAGCCAGGTCCTATTGGATTTATTGGCTATTACAGCATCGATTGCTTCTTTGTTTTGAGTGCGTTTTTGATTACGTCGCTTTTGATAAGAGAGAAAGCGACATACGGCGACATTGCTTACGGAAACTTTTTGGCGAGAAGAGGTCTGCGCATCTGGCCGTTTTTCCTTGTGACGATTGCTTTCTCTTGTTTCATTCTGCCTCTGTTTAACCTGGGCGCGGCGCTTGCGCAATATCC
>JAFEAT010000040.1:2219-4081 GCA_018266255.1 Cyanobacteria bacterium SZAS-4
CCGTTCACGCTGGGTGAATTGAATGCCTATTCGAATTACATCGGAATTCCCATCGCCGCGGCGCTTGTGCCCTACTGGACGCTGTGTATGGAAGAGCACTTCTACACAGTTTGGCCGTTTGTCGTGAAGAAGGCGAAGTCTATTTCTGCTCTAGTGGCGATTTTGTGTGCCTTGGAGATCGCGACGATAGTGGCTCGCTGCGCGTTGAATTTCGTGACGCAGAACTTTCTCTGGCTCGACGTGCCGTTTCAACTTTATTACATGAACACGTTCTGCCACCTCGATCCACTGGTGATCGGAGGGTTGCTTGCATTTGCGTATCACAAACATCCCGCTGCTTTCGAACTGAGTAATCGATTTGGTTTGGCTTTGTCTGCGGTTCTCGGCGTTTTTATCACATATTTGATGACCCAGTTGTACCATCACTTTCCGACCAGTGATGCGATGATGGTTGCTGACATGACCATTAACTCGATTGCCGCTGGATTGAGTTTTTACCTCGCGATGGCATGGCGACCGGTGCGCAATTTGTTTGCATTGAAAACAGCTGGAGTACTCGGGCGTTATTGTTTTGCGTTTTACCTTGTCCACAACTTTGTGTTCGCTTTGGTTGAGCAGCAGCTTTATCGTTTTCCACTGCCGGACATTCAATACTCCTATTTCACACTCAAGTGCTTGATTGGCTTTCCTGTCACTTTCGCTATTTCGTTGCTGTCCTGGAAGTATATCGAAAGTCCTTTCCACCGTCTCAAGAAGAATTTCGAGCGCAAGGCTGTTAATCCTGCTTAGGGCGCCGCTAATTCTGTGAGTCAAGATGTTAGTCTGTCTCTGCGTTCCAGCAAGAAGGAGAGAAGAGCATGACAGTAGGAACTGCTGCCAATCAGGATGTAGCCCAGGTCACACCGGTGAAGATCCTGCAGACAGGGTTGGCGTTTTGGAGTTCTAAAACCCTTCTCTCGGCTGTCGAACTCGGCATTTTTACAGAACTTGCTAAGGGTGCTGCTGATGCTGATTCATTAACCAAGTCCTTGAAACTGCATGGACGCTCCAATCGTGATTTCTTCGATGCTCTTGTGGCGCTGGGTTTTCTCAAGAGGGAAAACGGTGTTTATTCGAACACTCCAGAAACCTCTACATTCCTCGATGCTGCAAAGCCGAGCTATATCGGCGGTTTTCTTTTGATGACAAATTCTCGCCTCTACCCGAGTTGGGGCGGACTGACTGAAGCCCTGAAGACCGGTGAGCCTCAGAATGAAATGAAGGGTCTGAGTACGCAAGACTTATTTGCTCAGTTGTATTCCGACCAGGAACGCCTCAAGGGGTTTCTCAGCGCCATGACCGGTATCAGCCTCGGCAATGCTCGCGAAATCGCGGCGCGTTTTGATTGGAGCAAGTACAAAACTTTCTGCGATGTCGGCACCGCCCAAGGTGCCCTGGCTGTAACAGTTGCAAAAGCACATCAGCATCTGAATGGTATTGGTTACGATCTCGCCGCCGTAGAGCCGATCTTCAATGAGTATGCGCAACGAAACGGTCTGTCTGACCGATTGAAATTTGCTTCCGGCGATTTTTTCAAGGACGAAATGCCGAATGTCGATGTGATCGTAATGGGACATATCCTCCACGATTGGAATTTGGAAGAAAAACGCATGCTGGTGGCAAAAGCCTACAAAGCGCTCAATCCCGGCGGTGCCATTATCGTGTACGACGCAATGATTGATAATGAGCGCGAGAAGAATGTGTTTGCCTTGCTGATGAGCTTGAATATGCTAATCGAAACACCAGGCGGTTTTGACTACACTCCCAATGAGTGCGAAGGTTGGCTGAAGGAAGCTGGTTTCAAGAACATCCGCTTCGAATCA
>JAFEAT010000040.1:4143-5074 GCA_018266255.1 Cyanobacteria bacterium SZAS-4
TTTTGTTGAATTCAATTCTTGCTGCGGTTCATTTATAAGCGAGAATCTCAGTGATTGGCTGTTCGTAAGCTCATGCACTTTTCCCGCGAAGGCGATTCGGATCGGTTCAGCTAGTGCTTGCAGTGCAGTAATTACAGCCTCGGCATGCGTTATTTCGATGCGCAAAGACTGTTTCCTGAATCGAATATTGAATGACAGTCGCTTGACACTGTCTGGCAGTTTCGGGTCCAGCCAAAGAATATGATCCTTAATCACCAATCCTGTGTAGCAGCGCTGAACAATGTCTAGCGTGCCGGCCATCGCACCTATGTGTATGCCTTCGGGCGTGCTGCCACCTTGAATGTCGAAATAGTCACTGGACAGTGCTTCCAGGAACATGTCCCATGAATTGGGCAGGAAATTCTGTTCCGTTAGTTTTTCCGAGATTGGTTTTGTATTGACACCGTACAGCAGCTTCCACGCATTCGCTCTGTCCAGGCGACTTAAGACCCAGGCATGGGTAATGCGACTGAGCGTCGAATTATGCGCCATCTGTGGTGTGTAATGAAGAATGTTTAGTGGAATCATGGAAGAATCGAATTTGTATCCGATTCTTTCCAGCAGCTCTTTTAGTTCTTCCGTGGAGAACAAGTAGAAGAGCATTAAGACATCCGCCTGTTTACTCACTTTATATTGATTTAGTTGCCCACCTTGCTGTTCTAAGACCTGGTTGACCACTTTGTGATCCAGTTTCCCATCTTTCTTCCATGGAAATTCTTCCAGCTTTTCATGTCCTTCGAATTGATTGATGATCCCATCTGGCTGAATTGAGACAAACATTTTGCGGCTGACTTTGTCCCACAAATCGAGTTCGTCGACAGTCATATCCAGCCGTTCCAGCAGCTCTCTGCAGAGCGTTTTCGACAAGTGCTCGAAAAGCGTCAGCGCCTTG
>JAFEAT010000041.1:0-529 GCA_018266255.1 Cyanobacteria bacterium SZAS-4
GAATTGGAAGCCGGGGCTCTTCTATGTGGACATTACGGCACAGTTTAAGGGCGGCAAACCACAACTGATTTCGCGCAGAACAATTCCATGCTATTCGAGCGGCTTTTCAAACGACTAGTCGCTATTGAAATATCACTAGTAAAATATCACTATTGAATAATTGCTAGTGATTTCTCACAAATGACTGAGCATAAATTCAAAAATTAAGTTCTCATTTCCAGTGACTCAAAATTGCATTCTCATGGTATGTTGAGGATGTCGGTCTCGTGACCGGCGTCCCCGATGGGAGGGTAAAGCGATGATCTTCAATAGATCAGCCAACAAATGTTCCGCACTCAAACGCACTAGCCGCGCCACATTTAGCGGCTCGTGGTTTTATGGCGGCACGACCACAGCGCAAGTGAAAATCCCAGATATGCGATGAGACAGTTTTGTTTCTAATTACGCAAAGCCTGGGTAAAAAGCCCAGGCATTTTTGTCTTTAGGGCGATTTTCACAACGCCGCACCGAATCAAGTTCTTCAATCAGA
>JAFEAT010000041.1:581-8112 GCA_018266255.1 Cyanobacteria bacterium SZAS-4
CGAAGGCGGCAACGTACGCCCACCTGGTTCAGTGGCAGAACCTCGCTTGGCCAAGGCGAAAACATCGGTTCGATTCCGATGGTGGGCTTCTATTTCTACGGCGGCCGCCGAGAAACCCGGACCGATGAGCCTAGCGATTCGGCCCGGCTACACCTCTGTAGCTCAACGGACAGAGCATCTGGCTACGAACCAGAAGGTTCCAGGTTCAATCCCTGGCAGGGGTTTTTATTTTGGAGGTATGGCAGATTGGCTATGCATCCGGCTTTTAACCGGAACAACGTAGGTTCGATTCCTACTGCCTCCAATTTGTTTCGCGCGCCGTTGTGGCTCAAATGGTAGAGCGGCTGCCTTGTAAGCAGCGGGTTGCAGGTTCAAGTCCTGTCAACGGCTCCATGCGCACGTAGGCAAGATAGTAAGCCGGCGGATTGCAACCCCGCTACGCAGCCGTGCAAATCGGCTCGTGCGCTCCATGCGTCGATGAGGTAACGGTAGCCTCTCAGTCTCCAAAACTGATCGTCCTCGTTCGAATCGAGGTCGGCGCGCCATGCCAGTGTGGTGATTGTGGTCAACACGAGCCGCTGAAGACGGCAAGAAACTGGTTCAATTCCAGTCGCTGGCATATGGAGATGATCCGAATTGGAAAGGAGCTTGTTTTGAAAACAGGTGCGCGAAAGCGTTGCGGGTTCGAGTCCATGCCATCTCCGCCATTTCTCTGTCCACATCTGTCCACGCACGGTCCTATTGATTACCCGCCGCCATTGAATTCTGTGACGCTCTCCGGTATAAACTCGTTAGTCTACTGGAGTTACGGAAAGCAAGATGAACAGGGAATACCATAAACAACACAGCGCCGCACTCAACCGCGACATGGAAATGCTTATCTTCGGCCATGCCGGTGCACGAGTAATTGTTTTTCCAACTTCTTGCGGGCGATTTTTCGACTGGGAAAATCGCGGAATGATTGATGCGTTAAGCCACCATATCGAACAGGGTTGGATCCAAGTTTTTTGCGTAGACAGTGTTGACCCAGAGAGTTGGTGGAATTTCGACGCGCATCCAAAAGACAAAGCACTTCGCCACCTCGCGTACCACAAATACATCATTGAGGAAGCTCTCCCGTTCACAAAGACGAAAAACGATAATGACTATGTCATCGCACTCGGCGCAAGCATGGGCGGTTATCACGCAATGAGCGTCGCCGTGAGATTCCCAGAGAAATTCAATAGAACAATCAGCATGAGCGGTCCATTCGACTTCGGACAAATGAGCGCTCCTTACAATGTGTTCTCGTGGGTCTGGGACTACTACGACGACAACATCAATGAATGCAACCCAGTGCAACTGGTGAAAACAGAATCCAACGGGCAAGTCGATAAGCTCAAAAAGATGGACATCATTTTTGCAATCGGTCAAACAGATCCGTTGCTCGGCAGCAATCAAATGATGGATGACGTCTTGAACGAGAAAGGCGTCCCGCATGCCTTCCGCGTTTGGGATGGTTTTGCCCACGACTGGCCTGTCTGGCACGAAATGGTACTGCACTACATCGGCGGCGATGGCAGCAAGTAGCTAGACTATACGTTGACTGCCAGCGTATATGTTAAAACGCTCGCCTCTAAGGAAGCCGCAAAGCGTAATTCCAGACTCCTTTGCCAGTTCTACGGCAAGACTTGATGGCGCACCAACCGACGCAACAATTGGAATTCCAGCGCTTACCGACTTTTGCACCAGTTCAAAACTGGCTCTGCCGCTCAGCAATAGGACGCATTTGCTAAGGGGGAGCGAATCCATTTTCATACGAGAGCCAATCAGTTTATCTAGGGCGTTATGCCTGCCTACGTCTTCTCGAACATCGATGAGGTTTCCCTCAAGATCAAACAGAGCGCAAGCGTGAATTCCGCCTGTTGTACCAAAGTCTTCTTGACGAGCAGCCAGACTATCGGGCAATGAAGTAATTACCTGCGCAAGAACCGTCACATCATTTCCCTCAGTGCAAAATGAACGGTGCTGCAAAACGCTCTCGATTGATTTCTTTCCGCAGACACCGCAACTTGAGGCGATGAAAGAATGACGTTCAGATAACTCTTCCTTGAGCTGCAGTCCATCACGCAGCGTCACGCACACNNGACCAAACGTTTTGCACATCGGAAATCCCACTAATGATTCCTTCATTGAATAAGAATCCCAATGCAAGCTCTTCGTCATGAGCAGGAGTTCTCATCGTGACAGCGATGGTGCGGCTAAACTCCTCGCCTTCAAAGCTTCCGGCGACACAGATTTCCAGCGGCTCCTCAACCGATACATAATCAGTGACTCGCTCAGTTACTGTGGTGCCGGCGGGTGCGTTGGCAGGAGTCTTGCTGTCACACCCACCAGCCGCACAATTGACTTTGAGTGTTTCCACCTCAATTATGTTTCGCGGCTGTGACTTCAAGTTCATGTTCTTACTGTCCCGCTATCGTTGGCTTCAACGCGACGCCTTCACATCAATAATTATCTGTTTCATCAGCGGCTGATCGCTTTGTTCGCTGAAATCACCAATCGGGCAGAGAGCATTCAGTTCTGGCATGTAGCCTGATGCACTGCCCTTCGGAATGTTGTATTTTACTGCGCGGAAACCCTTAACTGTGCGTTCGGTTCCATCTTTTGCATAGCTGCTAATATCGATCAGCGCAAACTGTTCCAGCCCTCTAGAACGCATATCCTCTTCGTTCATCAAGAGAAGAGTGCGCAAGTTTTTGACGCCACGATATCGATCATTGTCAGAATAAACCGTCGTATTAAACTGATCGTGACTGCGCATTGTCGACATCATAAGTTTTCCNNNNGAAATCCAATTCGCGAGCAGGTTGCGCAATACGGAAGCCGAGTGGTTTCCTGACTCTCTGATTGAAGTCTTCAAACCCGACAAGTGCCTTCGCCATCGTGTCGCGAATTAAATCGTAATTTCCTGTATATGCTTCCCACGGCGTTTTGGAAGCGGGCATTGTTGCGCGCGCGATACCACTAATGATGGCGCATTCAGATTTCAATGAATCCGAAGCGGGCTGTCTCATCCCCTTAGAAAGATGCACCATACTCATCGAATCTTCGACGGTCACTTCTTGTGGTCCAGCGCTCTGCTGGTCGACTTCAGTGCGGCCAAGGCAAGGGAGTATCAAGGCTTCCTTTCCATGAACGACATGGCTGCGGTTTAGCTTGGTGCTGACATGAACAGTCAAACCGCACCGTCGCAGAGCTTCGAATGTGTATTCAGTGTCCGGCGTCGCCGAGGCAAAGTTGCCGCCCATGCCGATGAATACATCGACCTCGCCCTTGTACATTCCTTCGATGGTACGCACTGTATCGAGACCATGTTCTCGTGGCGACTTGATGCCGCAAGCAGCGTCCATTCTCTCCAGCCATTCATCAGATGGACGATGGTTAATGCCGCAAGTTCTATTGCCCTGAACATTGCTGTGTCCACGAATCGGACATGCACCTGCGCCAATCTTGCCAAAATTGCCGCGCATCAACAAGACATTGGTGATTTCTCGAATCGTATCAACCGCGAACTCATGCTGAGTTATGCCCAGGCACCAGCTCATTATGCAAGTCTTTGCATCGCGATAAATTTGAGCAGCTTTGAGAATTTCGTTGCGCGCAACTCCGGATTGAAGTTCGAGCTCATCCCACGAGATGGATGTCACAACTTTCTTGTACTCTTCGAAGCCTGTCGTGTACTTGTCGATAAAAGCCTGATCGATAGCCTCTTTGTCCGTTTCTGCAAGTTCAAACAAACGCTTCGCGATACCGCGAATCACAGCCATATCACCGCCGATACGCGGTTGCAGATTGAGTGAACTCGTACGCGTCGACTTGAGAAGCAACATGTCCATAATTTCGTGCGGCGTAATTGCGGTTGTGGCAGCGACTTCAATAAGCGGATTGATGTGGACAATTTTCATATCGCGCTCATTCACACCATCACCGAGTGCCGTCAGCATGCGCGGTGCATTCGTTGCGACATTGACTCCCATTACGAAAATCGCATCGGTCTTTTGCAAGTCGACCAGATCGCAGGTTCCCTTCCCGGTGCCAATCGATGCCATCAACGCACGACCGCTCGCTTCGTGACACATGTTGGAGCAGTCCGGCAAGTTATTGGTGCCAAACTCACGCGCAAACAATTGATAGAGGAATGTCGCTTCATTGGACAATCGTCCGGATGTGTAAAAGCTGGCATTATTGGGAGAAGGCAGTGCGTTCAAGTGTTTCGCAATCAGTGCGAATGCAGATTCCCAGCTGATTGGGTCATAGCGATCCGTACTGGCGTTGTACACCATCGGCTCTGTAAGGCGCCCCATATTCTCCAGATCGAAGTCGCTCCACTCGAGCAACTCTGTCATGGTGTGCGCCGCAAAGAACTCGCGCCCAACACGCTTTTTCGTCATCTCCCAGGTGACGTGTTTTATGCCATTCTCGCAAATGTCCATTTTCAGACCCTTGCGATCATCCGGCCACGCGCATCCAGGACAGTCGAACCCACCATTCTCATGGTTCATCCGAAAGATCGCTTCTACGCCTTCAACGATCTCTTGCTGTTCCAAAAGCACACGCCCTACACTAAACGCAGCGCCCCACGCGGCGGCTGGATGTGTGTAATCCTTTTGGGAAAACTTCTTAGCCTTCTTCTTCGGCGTGTTTTTCTTGCTGTCATCAGAAGAAGTCATAGTTTTCTATACCTGTTGTATGAACTGAATTACTTCTTGCTGGGAAGTTGCGGATTGCTGAAAAGCGGCGGGCCTTTCTTCAACTCATTGATGATTGTGGGCGAGACACCAAAATTAGTTTCAAGCAAACGCTCTGGCGTTTTGGTGAGCCACTCGGTCAACGCGATTTCTTCATAGGTACCGGCGTTGAACACAGCCAACATTTCGCAGTCTTCATCGCCAACTGTTTCGAGATAGTGACCGCATCCCATTGGAACATAGCCAACATCACCAGGTCCGAACTCGCGCGTAATGCTGCGCCCTTGCGAGCCGAAAACAGTCATCTTCGCACGACCCTTGATGTAATACTGCCATTCGTCAGCATTTGGATGCCAGTGCAATTGACGCATCGCATAAGGTTTCATCTTAAGAATCGCGCCCGCCATCGTTGTCGAAATCGGAAATTGTTTCTGATCGACAAGGTTGAACGAACCACCAGATGTCACGGTTGGCACTTTCGAACCAAGCCGGAAACGGTGAGTGAGTGGCGGCGGATTGTCGCTGCCCGGCTCGGGGTCTAGTGGCAAAGGCGGTGGCACTGGTCCTTGACTTATGTAGACTTCCTTTTTCGGGAAAGTGGAAAAAGCACTTTCCGGTATTCCGAAATTCTTGCTCAAAACTCCGGGTGGTGTTTGCGCAATCCAGTCACTTACGCTGAAAGTCGCGAATTCAGAAAAATAGCCGCTATCGAAAACAAGGATAAAATGGCATTCTTCATTGCCCAATCCTTGAATTGAATGACCATGACCGCGTGGGAAATACCAAACATCGCCCGGCCCGAAATCCTTGATTTCATGGTGCCCTTGAGGATCAATGACCGTCACTCGGCAATGCCCTTTGATGACGTAAGCCCACTCGGCGGCGTTAGCGTGCCAGTGAAGCTCACGCAAAGCACCCGGCTTCAAGAACATCGACACACCGGCGAGCCCTTTCGAGATGGGAAAGTTTCGCGCGGTAGCCTCATTTGAAGCGCCGCCCGGGTGTTCTTTCAATGGCTGTTTGCCAAGCTCATATTTGATCTCGGGCATCGAATCGGTCTCAGTCTGCGCATAGGCGGCAGACGAAACACCAAAAATGCATGCAAGTGCAACAGAAAAGACGCGAAGTTTTTTAGTATCAATCATGGTCGTCATCAATTGGGGAGCAAGGATCGTAGCTTATTGACATGCGATCCCAATGTTGGCAAATTGACACAATTGCGACGAACGAAACAATCCACAGGCTGTCACAATCATGCACTAATTGGTTAAAAATGGAAGCCACCGAATTCGACTAATTCGCACATGTCAAGCCGCCCGCAATCGACCGAGATGAGCGCCACGCAATATAAAATAGGCAGAGTTTTCAAGCCTGGTAAATAGATGTTCGATGACACGAGCAAAAATGTTGATGTAAACCTCGAAGATTCAACACATGATGAAGAGGAAAAGATCGTTCGCTGCAAAGAATGCGATCACGAGCTTACGAAAGCATCATTCGCAATAGAGCCGCACGAACACACGTTTCGCAATCCACTCGGGCTTTCTTTTCATATCCTTTGCTATAGCGATGCGCCAGGAACAGTGAATATAGGCGAACCAACAACAGTGGCGACTTGGTTTCCCGAGCACGCCTGGTCGTTCGCCGCCTGCCAACAGTGCAACATGCACGTTGGATGGTGGTACACGGGACCTACGAAATTCGCAGCCCTAATTGCAACACGAGTAATTCGCTAGTGAAGTTTCACTGTAGAAATTCGACTGCTTATTTCGAACACTATATTCACAATTCCAGCTCGACTATCTCCAAATCCACTGCATGCGATTTGGTACGAAGTGTCCGCGCTTCGCGAGTTCTTCGGTGAGACTGAGATTATATGTGAGGCACTGCCTGAGGATTTCCGCCATCGCTTTGTTAGAGACGAAGCCTTCTGCATTAAGAGAATAAGCTCTCAACGCAAGTACGCAAGTCTTATCGTTGAGATAGCCACCTGCCAACATTTTCTTTGCTACCTGCAAAGCATTGAGTTCCATTCCAGCTTGCATCTCGCAAAGTTTTTCCGCACATACAACACCAGCGTCGACAAGCAGTCTTCCAAACGAAAGTGAAGGTACGAGTGGCAGCGCCGGCGGGTCCAGCTCACCTAGCGCATGGTAGATGGAAATCTGCCTGGCATGAGCATTCTTGAGTGCTTCTGCCGCATGAAACGCCTTTATGGAATTGCTGGCAATCATTCCTTGCAACGTGATGGCGTTCTCCAAAACATCATGCGTGATGAGTCCTTGCTCGATAAAGATCTGTCCGATTTGTCGTCCACGCAAAACGTGAATTTCCAAACACTCAAGAAGATCACTTTCCGAGACAAAGCCTGCCATCGCGAAAAGTTCGTATAATTTCGGTCCCTGTCCTGGTTCTTCCACATAAAGATCAAGCTTGAACAAAACTTGCTCGATAGTCATGTTTGTCCGCTTCACAGCCTGCAGAGCTTGAATTGCGGACATCATATCAATGCGCTCTTCCTGAATCATCAGAGCGCAAATGATTGCAGCTCTCATCATCTGACTGGTTACTTCACGATGAAAGACAAGTACACGACCCATCTGCATCTTTGTCTCAAGCGATGTTGCCAGTGCTCGCCCGATCTGCTCGTTTGATATGACACCTGCTTCTAAAAGCAAATCGGTGATCTCATTCGAAGCGCTCGGCAAATTCTGCGTTTTCTTATGCTCCTCACCAAGGGAAGCGAGGGCCTCATCAAATGTCAGCTGCTGCGTAGTCGCGATACGCAGTGCTTTAATTGC
>JAFEAT010000004.1 GCA_018266255.1 Cyanobacteria bacterium SZAS-4
CCTACCAACTAGCTAATCGGACGCAGACTCATCTTAAGACGGATTACTCCTTTCATATACGCTCGTGTCCGAGCACATACATATGCGGTATTAGCAATCCTTTCGGACTGTTATCCCCCATCTCAAGGCAGATTTCTACGCGTTACTCACCCGTCCGCCACTGGGTATTGCTACCCCGTTCGACTTGCATGTGTGAAGCACACCGCCAGCGTTCGTCCTGAGCCAGGATCAAACTCTCCGTTGTCAAAAACCATCAGGAGTACTGATGATTGTTAAACGTTTAGTTTGCCTACTCAAAGCTTTTGACAGGCGCCTTGATGGCTATTCAGTTATCAGGGTTCAACGACGCGTCGACCGCGACCGAACATCGATTCGGTCAGTGACGCGCAACAAGATAAATCATATCAATACCCCCAGAAGGTGTCAACTCGCTAAAACCGCGTAAATAGCCATTTTGACTATGTTGTAGCAATTCGAGATATATACTATTCCTTTAGAATTGCCACTTTTCAGTCGCTCGCCAATCGCTGAGAACCCGCTTGGATGGCGCTTTTTGTCAAACAGAGTGTCGGCTGCTGAAGATGGCAAGTAATTTTTTGACCACGGAAATAAGTCAGGTGTTATTTCACCAGGTAGTCAATATGCGCATACAGAGCGGATCTTATTCCTATATATGGAATAACCCGAGCAACCGAAGCATGACTGGAAGGCATTATCAGCAGCAGCGGCGGCACTGAGAGCCGCCAGCCGACCAAGATGCGAGGATTCATATATATGTAAGGTGACGACAGTCAGCACCATCAACGGTCATTTGATCTGCAGATCGACTGCATCAAGTCGAACCGCCAACAAAGCCGACAGCACACCATATAATCACGCACACCAAATATGGTGCGAATCGAACAACTACAAAACTTGCCTGGCCAACATAATTGGCGCAGAGCGTTTGCGCGCCCCTGATATCAAAACAATCCTTTGCGACCGCAATTCACAGAGAAGGTAGGAGTTCACCATTTTGAACAGCGCCCTGCTTTCAACATCGGTGGGTGAGATGTTCGGATGCTGCTCTTCAATTGAAGCAACATATCTCTGATAAACCTGCGCTGCAGCTGTGCTGTTTCCGTAATCAACAACCAGCAATTTCATGCGCTCTCGAAACGGCGCCTGGAATTGATAATCGGCTATCCCTCCGCCATAAGAGTTTGGCAAGGAGAGAAGATTCAAAGATGGTGCCGGAAAAAATCGCCGCGCCGAAATTGGCCCCATCACAACTTTCTCGCTGCCGCGCACACGATCGAGATTAGGCAACCTGGTCACTACTAGCGGTAACTGACCGTGAACGGGAATAGCATCGCACAGTTGTTTTGCCACACTGCTAATCGCTAATTTGCTCTCTTCGTCATCTTCTGACGTCCCGCTCACGCTAATAAAATATCGGTCCTGCCAAATCGAAACGCTCTGGTCGTCTTCACTTGATGCGTCACCTTTCGTCACGAAAGTAGATGATCCCCGACGAAGCAGACTATAGGCAGCATAGGCGCCTTGTGACGACGAGAAGGAATAGACGACGACATCTATCCGGCGCTGCCCGCGCTGAAAGCCCTTCGATACACTTGTTCTACAGCCAAATTCCTTTAGCATCGCAGTTTTATCAGGATTAGCATCCTGCGCTGCTCCGGGAACTGGATTCCAACCAGGCAAACTCATCCGCTCTAACATTGGAGACAGATCAGGCGGCGGCGCCGATGCTGGTTGCTCCTGACGCGGTAGGGATGGCAATGCTTCTTGATTCGGGCGAGGCTGAGGCTGTGTAGACGGCTGTTCCACAGGCGCCGCTGTTAGCGCAGCAGTAGCAGCCGGATCAGCAGCAAATGCGCTAGTCGTAGCTGCGTAAAAGCCTATTGTGGCAATCAGATATTTGCTAAGAGCGTTCAACACCAAGTCCAATTGAATCGCTCAAGTCTAACAAATTGCACGAATAAGTGAGAGGAAACCTGTGCGTGCGAGAGGAGCCCTGCTTGCGCAAAAGCGTCCTTGCTACCCAGAAGCAAATGGACGCTTGCGTGCGCTCTCTCGGTTTTTCGGACCAGTCGGGTCGACTCCGCGGAAAGGAGATGCGGGCCGAGAGAAGACTTAATACGACACGTTCAGCTGTTTTTTTGCTTTTTCTCTCGCGGCGCCCAAAACGAGTTCATCAAGATTACTGTCGCCACGGGCAGGTGTGCTGTAGGATGCCATTCCGCCTCCGCCAGCGGCGAAGCCCTCCGCTTTGGCAGAAGCCGGCAGACCTTTAGAACCGGCATAATAGCCTCGACGCAGCAACCTACCAGCAACCAACGAAGACTCCATCGGCGCAGGTGAGGCAGCCATCACAGCTTTATCCATTCGTCCGCTAGCAGCAGCAGCCTTCCAATCTCTTTCTCCTGCACGCATTTTATACGTGGCACCAGCGGCGGTGACAACTGTTTCGCGCTTGCCACTCGCATCGACGATCTCCGAACGATATGCCAGCGTGTCATATTTGCCGTCTGTCAGTTTGGCAATCTGCTTAAACACATCAACACCGCGACTGCCTGGATAATTCTCCAAACCACTGCAAGCAATCGTGTTCACCTGAATACCACGTGCAATTGCTTTCTTACTTTCTTCGTCCCACTTATAGTCACCTGGATAGTCGTGTGGACCAGCATCGCCGATCAGAAACAACAACTTAGCCGTACCTTTCTCCGTGCCCCAATCCAAACTATTGAGCGCCACATGCAATCCTTCATTCACAGACTCAGGACCGTCACCACCGCCCGCTGCTTTCAAGCTGGAAATATCTTTCACGACTTGATCGATATTGTCAGAAAATGGAAATACTTTGGTGACGTATTCATCGCCACGATCGCGATAAGCAACCAGCCCTACGCGCACTATCGGTGCGGGCTTTCCAGTGCTCAACTTAGCCACCAGTTCTTTAGTCTTGGTCTTCACCATGTCGATCTCATGTTGCATCGAACCAGTGGTATCAATACAAAATGCAAGGTCCATATGAGGTCTGTCTCCAGCTTCCTTTGCCATAGAAGGGAGCGCATTCGAAGAGACTGTTGATAAAACGGCCGCTGCCGCCATTACTAAAGAAAGTGTCTTACGGTTCGACATGAATTTTGTCCTCGCCAGGTATGTCACTAAACATACTTTGTGCGTGGACCAATTTCGTCCCACCTATCCCTGAAGCAGTACTAGGAGATACCCTAGATCAAAGTCGGCGGAGATAGACCAGGGCGAAAACAGCAACGACGTATACAACTGTATAGAGACCTATAAGCTGAATGGATTCGGCTACTCCAACAAGTGCCCGCTCTAGCCCCATATTGACGTAGTAGTAGAGGAAAATCGAAGAACAGAGAATTGGGAAAAGAAGAGCCATTCTCTGCCACATCTCGAACCAGAGTCCAAACTCGCAGCTTGCATCAGCCTCAGCACAGTTGCATGTCGATCCGTGCTTCAACCCACCTTCCGGCAGCATCTCCAAATAGCCAGGAATGAAGACAGCGGCAAATGGTGCACAGACAAGAAACACTTGCCTCAAATCGTCAAACGAACAGGACAAAAATATGCCAGCGAAAAGCAGAGCCGAAAGTAATTTCGAAACGAGCTTGACTAGATAACCGTTTCCATCCTTAGTGTCCATGAAGACTCCAGGAAGATTGCCTCTTTATTTATTCTGACACAGGAACGCCAGGCTGAAAAGCCCAGCCAGTCAGGGAAAGAGAACGAGTCCCTTTTCTAATGCTATTTTTGTGCTGCGCTCAACTGCGGCAAATGCTCTCGGTACCAGGCAATCGTCGTGTTCAGACCTTCGACAAGATCCTTTTCTGGAGTCCAATCGAGCAACTTCTTCGCGCGCGAGATGTCTGGCAGACGACGTTTCGGATCGTCAGTCGGCAACGGCTCAAACACGATTTCGCTCTTTGAACCAGTCAATTCTTTGATCAAATTAGCAAGCTCAACAACTGTGCGCTCTTGCGGATTGCCCAGATTGACAGGCTCATGGAACTTTACTCCCATCAATCGAACAATACCTTCCACGAGATCTGATACGTATTGGAAGCTGCGTGTCTGCGAACCAGCACCATATATGGTGAGCGGTCTGTTCGTCAGAGCTTGATGGATGAAATTTGATACCACACGTCCATCGTTAAATCGCAAGCGCGGTCCGTAGCAGTTAAAGATGCGGATGATGCGCGAATCCAGATTGTGCTTGTGGTGATAAGCCATGGTGATCGCTTCGGCAAAACGCTTAGCTTCGTCATAGACGCCGCGAGGTCCGATCGGATTCACATTGCCCCAGTACGATTCTGGCTGTGGATGCATTTCAGGATCGCCATACACTTCAGATGTGCTGGCGAGGAAATATTTTGCACCTTTGCTCAAAGCCAGTCCCAAACTGTTGTGCGTTCCGAGCGAATTCACCTTCAAGGTTTCAATCGGCAAATTCAAATAGTCGATTGGACTCGCTGGTGACGCAAAGTGAATTACCCAATCGAGATCGCCAGCAACGTGAATATGGTTGCTGACGTTGTGATGGATGAATTCAAATTTCGTATTTGATGTGTGCTTCTGGATGTTCTGCAGATTGCCGGTGACAAGGTTATCCATCGCAATCACATTGTGTCCATCAGCGATCATACGATCGACGAGATGGGAGCCAATGAAGCCTGCACCGCCTGTGATGAGTACTCTCATTAGTGTCCTATCCCCCTGTAAATCAAACCAGCGCCAGCGACGTCGGTTTCGAGCAAAATATTACGTCCATCAATTATCAAAGGCCAACGCATGACTTTTGATAAGCCTTTCCAGTCTGTACGGAGAAACTCATCCCACTCGGTAACAAGCACGAGAGCGTCAGCGTCAGTGGCTAAATAAGTGAGCGTATCGCAATAAACTACGTCTAGTTCAGGATGCTGTTCACGGCAAATGTCGTTAGATACCGGATCATAGACTTTGACGGCTGCACCCATTTTCAGGAGCTGACGAGCGATCGTCAAACTCGGCGCATCTCGCAGGTCATCAGTGTTTGGCTTGAACGAAAGACCCATGAGTCCAACTGTTCGTCCCTTCAAGATCTTCAATTCTTCTTGCAGCTTTTTGATCACGACGAGACGTTGCCGTTCGTTCACTTCACAAGTTGCTTCAAGCAGCGGTGTCGAGTAGCCGTATTCACGAGCTACTTGCTGCAAAGCGCCGATGTCTTTCCCGAAGCAGCTACCGCCCCAACCAACGCCAGCGTTTAAGAAGTTGGAACCGATACGTTTGTCTAGACCGATTCCGCGCACGATCTGGCGAACATCAGCACCGACCTTGTCGCACAAGCCAGCCATCTCGTTAGCGAAGCTGATCTTCATGGCAAGAAAAGCGTTTGCAGCATATTTGATCAATTCGGCACTGGGCAAATCTGTGACGACAAATGGCACTGTCGTAAAGTTTGCTGGACGCGGAGCAAATGTCGGTGCGTCAAACGTCTGAGTCAAAATAGGGTTGTACAGCTGTTTCATCAGACCAGCCGCCTGGTCATCGGAAGCACCGACAACGATTCGATCTGGATAAAACGAGTCAGCGATGGCGCTGCCTTCTCGCAAAAATTCTGGGTTGCTGACGACTGTAAAGACAGGAGCATCAGCTTTCGACGAACGCGCCGGCACTGTTTGAACGCTCTGAACACCCTGACTGACCAACATTTCCACCCAGTTCCCAGAACCAACTGGAACTGTCGATTTGTTAACGATGATTCTCTTTTTGGAGGAATCTAGTGAGCGTCCGATTGCTCTGGCGACAGCCATAACTTGAGACAGATCCGACTCGCCGTTCGGTAACGGGGGTGTGCCAACTGCAATGAAGACAACTTGCGATTTGGCAACGGCTGATTCGATACTGTCGGAGAATTCCAAAAATCCAGAGCTAATCGCAGCAGTTAAGAACTCGTCCAGCCCAGGTTCGAAGAAAGGTGCTCGACCTTGTTTGAGACTTTCAAGTTTTTCTCGATTTGAATCAACAGCTATGACGCGGTTGCCAAGATAGGCTAAGCAAGCGCTAGTTACCAATCCAACGTATCCGGCGCCAATTACAGAAATGTCCACAGTTTCAAATCCTATGTGTGAAAAGTCGGATGACTTGAGATTATCAATGGCAGATTACCAGAGAGCGGGCGCCAATCGGTGAAATATAACAATAAGCCTTCCTAAATGTATGCCCATAAAAGCTGTGATAGCCTCGTTCTTCAATGCAAAAGGCGCACAACATGCCAACAAATTTAGAACAGTTTATCGAAACAATTGCTCGTCTAAGGGCGCCAGATGGCTGTCCTTGGGACTTAGAGCAGACTCACGAGAGCCTGGCTCGCTACGTCATCGAAGAAGCCTACGAAGTTCAAGAAGCCATTCACAGCGGCGAACCTGAGAAGTTGAAAGAGGAACTTGGCGACCTCCTTTTGCAAGTCGTCCTGCATGCTCAAGTGGCGAAAGACGCAGGGGCGTTCGATATGGAAGATGTGGCCAGAGGCATTAATGACAAGATGATTCGACGCCATCCACACGTATTCGGCGATAAAAAACTCGACAATGCAAAAGCTGTTGTCGGGCAATGGGAAGAAATAAAGAAAAAAGAAAAATCCGAGTCTGGCATCCAGTCCGCAATCGATGGAGTGCCAGTGGCGATGCCAGCCCTTCTGCAAGCCCTGAAGATTTCAGAAAAAGCCGTCACGCAAGGTTTTGAGTGGGAAAACGAAGGACAGGTCTGGGATAAGCTCGATAGCGAACTGCTCGAGCTGAAAGAAGCGATATCGAGTCCCGATATGAAGAAGCCCGAAAAGCGAGTCGCCGCGCGCAAAGAAGTGGACCTGGAGATGGGCGACGTTCTATTCACTTTGGTGAACATCGGACGTTGGCACGGGCTTAATCCAGAAGAATCATTGATAATGGCAATAGACAAATTCAAAGATCGCTTCCGAAAAATGGAAGACTTGTCTGAAGTGCCACTGAAATCGTTGAGCGCGAAACAATTAGATGACTTGTGGAATAGCGCCAAGGCCAATCTCAAACAAGAAATTGCAAAATAATTGCTGCACCAAATATGGTGTACCGCTGCTGGCTGCGACTTTCTTCATGGCGGCCTTCGCGGCACCAGCTTTTTGTGAAGACGGTCATAAACTAAAGCAAATGACGGCTGCATGCGGACTTCAGAACGTGCTTGTCGCACCGAGTTTCTTCAAAATCGAATTGCCTAGAAAATCCATTGTCATCTCTAGCAAGGCACCAGACTGGAAAATTGTAACTGCCAACACAAGGAGCAAATTGTTCTGCGAGACGCCACTGAGCCAGTTCAAAGCAAACTACATAGCGTCAGCTACACAAATGCAGTTAACAGATTTGGCACTGATGCAGGAAATTCCTGCCCAAAAAAGAGCGAGCAAATTTGGCGCATACCAATGCATCGACTTCGCAGTAAGACAAGTAGACGATTCCTTCAACTCATTCGAAGGCGCACGCTCAACCACTTACAGAGTTCTAGATGATGCCAAAATGCCTGCCGCTGCGGGCAAAGTCCTGAAGCGTCTGTGCGGATTCACTTCCATCATGTCGAACAAAATTCCGCTTTCGATGGAAGTAATTTCTCAGCAGGGAATGCGCAGCCGCTTTCTTATCACCACTGAAGTGATACCAGCACATGACGTCAAAGCAGACGTTCTCTCGAGTAAGTACAAACTCGTAGCAAAAGAAATTGACGTGTTTCGCGACCCACAGATGCAAGAAGATATCAGAGATATGCTTGACGCCAACGAGCACAAATGAAGGCTAGACGGAGCGCTGATAAAGGCTAAATGGGGCGCGTCGTTGCAGTAGCGGCGGCAGTAGCGTTAGTGCGATCCTTCGCATCCTTCGGCTCTTTTGCTTCTTTATCTTTCTTGGCTACTTTCAGCGGAATGTTGTTATCCAAACTCAAGTCAATGTATTCGAGGCGACTCTTCATCGGTTGAACAGCGGCGAGAACAGAAGTCAAACGACCGAGTCGGCGAGTCAAGCTGGTGTCGGCTATGCCCAATTTGAGATTCAGTTCGCCATTCTTTATGCGCACGTCGTTGGAATTTCTAAGATCGACAAAGTCGACGGGCACACCAGTTTGCTCAGATATATATGCTACCCACTTAGCCCATTGAGCCACGTTCGAGTGATCTAACTTCAGTCCTGGCTTGCCGTAAAAAATCAAAGCTGGTTGAGTGACCGTCGGAAATTCTTTGACCGGAATCATTCTTCCAGATTGCGCAATTACGCTCTCAACTGGCGACTCTGGTCCCTGCGAAAAACTCGCCCACGGAAATTCTTCGAGCACTTCAACGACGATGCGAGGCTGCGGCAAGGCGTACCGACGAACAAACGCATGTTTAACTGCCTTCAACGCCACAATTTGCTTTTCCAATTGACGTGGATTTAAACGATAAAGCGGAGTTGTAGATACGTCGGCGATCGACTTACGCACTTGATCGACAGTGGCAACTTGATTGCCGTGAACGACTATATCTTCTGGGCCATGTTTCAATGTCCAGGGCAATTTTGTGAAACCGCTCCAGCCCAAAACAAGCAAACTGCAGAGCACCATGTACCGCACCATCTGCCGACGAAAACGAGCACGCCGAGCCACTTTCTTGCGTTGGCGGCGACTGCGAATCCACTCTTTTCTTGTTTCTGCAGGGACGGTCACGAGCAGATTGCCTCCCTCTGACCACGAGTCATGACATCGTCGCACATCGACGATAACTCAAAGTTACCAGAAAATGACTCGTTTGCAGGCCCCGACAAGCGCACACAATTGTCTTTTTCTGACCACTCGACCTCGAGTGCACCACCTAGTAAATGCACGGTCACTTTTCTCGCCAATTTCTTCTCGAGCACTCCAGCCACTACCGTCGCAGCGGCTCCTGTAGCACAAGCTAAAGTGGCTCCGCATCCACGTTCCCACACATATAAACGAACTCGATTTTCCGATTCAATCAGAGCGAATTCGACATTCACGCCTTCCGGAAACATATCCAATGCTTGTATTTGAGGAGCATAAGAAGCGTAGTTCGTTGGAAATCTAGCGGCTGGATCATCACTGTCTGCTGGACCCAAAAGTTTTGCCGCAGGTGGCGCGTCAAAGATGACACAGTGCGGGTTTCCCATGCTTACGCACGTCGCTTTTAAATCAGAAAAATTAATTGGCGCATTGACGAATTGTTTTGATTTCGCCTTCAGAGGAATCAACTTCGACTCGAGAATAGGCTCACCCAGGTCGATTGTGATTTCGTTGGCGTTCTTATATATGATTTCGCTTTTGCCTCGGGCAGTGGCGATATTGAATTTCGTGTCGTATATACCGAAGTGGTTACGAGCCCACAGTGCGGCGCAACGAAGACCGTTTCCACACATGTCTGATTTGGAGCCGTCGCCGTTGATATATATCCAACCAACATCCGAATCTGCGACATCGGGATATTTGAGCATAGCTCTCAGCTCGGGCTGTTCTCGAAAGTCGATCATGACGATCAATCCATCTGCGCCAATTCCAAATCGGCGATCGCAAACTGCTTTGGCAAACTTACTCTGACGATTTTGCCAGTCGCTAAGTAACTCTTTGCCTGCATCAGTGGCTGCAAGCGCGCGTGTTCCGATAACGACAAAGTCGTTTCCGAGCCCTTGCATTTTCGTAAATGGAACCAAAACCTTTCCCAAACCAAAATTTCGCCGAACTGATTATAACGTTTTGAGCTTGACATGACGCAATCATGCGAACAGTCTCACCTTCAGGATTTTTTGTATTCGCGACGCATATACTTGACGAGCCACGGGCGCGCATCCGCTAGAATAACGACCGTCAAGATTTAGTAACCAAAAAGAAATGCGCATATATCTATCAGTCGATTTAGAGGGAGTGAACGGTGTTCTGCACTCCAGCCAAACGCAGCCAGGCGAGCCCGGATACGAGCGAGCGGTTGGTTTGATGCACCGGGAGACGAACGCAGTGATCGAGGGGTTGCGCAAAGGCGGCGCCTCGACTGTGCTGGTCAACGATTCGCATTTTGATATGCGCAATTTAAGAATTGAACAGCTGGCGCCAAAGGCATCTCTTATAAATGGTTGGCAGAAACCTTACTCGATGGTGTCAGGCGCGCAGTATGTCGATGATCGAAAAGTCGACGCCGCATGCTTCATCGGATACCACGCCAGGGCCGGCTCAGCCCGTGGTGTTCTCAGTCATACATACCGAGCGACAGTCTTTCTCGACGTTAAGCTAAACGGGCAGTCTGTCGGCGAAACTGGCTTGAATGCGGCGCTGTGCGGCTATTTTGGCATTCCCGTGATGCTGTTGACCGGTGATGACGTTGTTTGCGACGAGGCTCGAGAACTGCTTGGGCCGATTACCTGCGTGCAAACCAAGAAAGCCGTCTCGAGATATTCGGCTGAATGCCCGCCGTTCGATGAAACCCTGACAGAGCTACAATCTGGCGCGGAAAAGGCGATTAAAGACAAACGCAGCTGGCAGCTCTTCAAGCCCCCGAGCCCTTCCACCATGCGCATTACGATGATCGACCCGGCCATGGCAGACGCAGCTGAGCTTCTCCCCCAGGTGAGACGCATAGACGGGCGTCAGATTGAGTTTTCAGACTCAGACTACGCCGTTCTGTTTAAGCTCATGCTGGCAGTCGGAGTTTTGGGCGCAAGCCGGAAAGACGCACACTTTTAGAAGCTGGCTGCTGGGCTAGTTTCAGGCAAATATTAAATTTGTCGCTTTTGATCGTAAAGCTGCAATTAAGTTCTCTTTTGCGGGTATTAAACCCTTGTAGGGAAATTGTATATAAAAGCGCCTACACGAACCACTTCGTCACAGCGCTCGTTTCTCGCGACCTGACTTCGGCAAGAGTCTCACTTACAGGCGAGCTTTCAATGTTCAATCAATCGTACCAACAACTCTCCTTTCATCAGCAAATCATCTCCCTGACTCAAAATTACCCGTGTCCTCGTTGTTCATGTGGCAGCCTCGAGCCATTTGGCTTGACAGAAACCATGAAGTGCAACAGTTGCGAACGCTCATATGTGCCTTTGCGGGGCGGGCGGCTCCTCTGCCCAGCCAACAGCATGGGCTGCAAGATCGCGCCGACCTTCTGGTGGGATGGGCTGCGCTGGCACTGGGCCGGCACAACCGCCACTACCAAACAACTGACTGCCATCGTCGCTCTCTTCATGATGCCGCTTGTGGCATTAAACGTCGCGCTCTACATGAACGTCGGCGCTACAATCTTGCCCGAGTGGTGCAGTCCAGTGCTCATGACAGCAGTGACAGGTCTGCTGACTATGCAACTGATATATTTATTCTGCTGGGACTTCGATTTTCTGACTAAACGGAAAGCCTAAAAACTCGTGACTACAGAACAATCCGGTTCGGCCAATGAAGGTCTGACCGGATTTGCGCATGTACCGGTTTTATTGGAAGAAGCTTTGGAGCTGCTTGACTTGCAGCCTGGCAAACGCTATGTGGATGTCACTGCCGGAGCAGGAGGACATCTGCTTCGCATCGCAGAAAAAGTTGCCTCAGGTGACGCACAGCATCCGTCAGTGATCGGAATCGATCGAGATGAACAGTCGCTAAGAACGCTTGCAACAAAGGTTCCTGCAGGCGTTCAGCTAATTCACTCGAACTACGAAGATATAAGATCAGCCATTTCTAAATATGGTATCAACACCATATCTGGTGGCATCATCGCCGACCTGGGAGTGTCATCGATGCAGCTCGATGATCCTTATCGCGGCTTCAGTTTTCTGCGTGACGGGCCTTTGGATATGCGAATGGATGCATCACAAGTCGTTACAGCAGCTGAAATTATCAACAACTTATCAGAGTTCGATCTGGCCGAGATAATTTTTAGATACGGTGAAGAGCGGCATAGCAGGCTAATTGCGCGCAACATCGTCAAGGCACGACCCTTAAAAACAACATTGGAACTGGCAGAAATAGTCAGTCGCAGCTTACCGCGTAACAAAAAGAAAGGCACCGCGCGTGACACTTCACATCCTGCCACCAGAACTTTCCAAGCCATCCGAATCGCCGTAAACACGGAGCTTTCCAGCCTCGAACGTTTCTTGAATGAAGCAATCGATCTGCTAGAACCTGGTGCGAGAATTGTTGTCATCACCTTTCACAGTCTCGAAGATCGGCTTGTTAAGCAGATTTTTAAGCGTGCATCGATAGACTGCGTCTGTCCGCCCAGGCAGCCAGTTTGCACATGCGATCATAAAAGCAAGTTGCTGATAATAACGCGCAAACCGGTGATTGCAGAAGAAAAAGAAGTTGTTGCCAATATACGTAGTAGAAGTGCTAAACTGAGGGCGGGAGAAAAGTTAGGTTAGGAGTATATATGCCCAGCACTCTTTCAATTCGCCGAATAAGAGAAGAGGACATCGAGAGCTACGCGAACGGATCGGTCTTCCCATCCGCATCAAACGTCAGTCTTCCCAACTTCAACCGCAATAACCAGAATGTCGCTGAACATCCGGTTATCAGACAGAACCGCAACATCTCAGTTGCTCCCAAAGCTTCAAAATCAAATGCTGGACAGCAATTTCAAGTTCAACCAGCAAGACCGACCTTAGTACCATCCGCGGTTCCTTCAAGACAAACTCGTCGCGCTCCACTGGTGGTGCGAGCAAATCGAACACTACGGACGGTGCTGGTAGCATTCTGCGGAATTGCTATCGTTGGATATGGATTGGATGTAGCCGCTTCGAACGATGTTGGTCGTGCGCAAGAACAATCACGTCGTCTGAATGAACAGAATACTGAACTATCAGCACAGTTGCTGCGAGCCATCTCCTTCCAGGGGATTCAAGACAACGTGCTCGGTCGCTTCGGACTTCGCGTTCCGGAACAAGTTATCATCGCTGCTGAAGTAAAACCACCAGCGGTGCCAACTTTCAAAGCCGGTAAACACCACCTTCCGATAATGTCAGGCTACTAAGTCGATCCGACAAAGCCTCGACTGGATTCTGCTGCCTCTGGCAGTGGCACTTAACTACGCATAAACGGAGGCTGTCAAGATTGACAGAGGTTACGAGAGAGAGAACCAATCCACGGCGCAACAACAACAGTCGCCCTCCTCGCAAGCCCCGGTCGCCGCTCTGGCGCCTGCGCATCTGGCAAGTAATTCTCTTAGCCGGCATTCTGGCGATTGCTGTTCGCCTCTATTACCTTCAAATATACAAAGGTCCTGAGCTGACAAAACGCGCTCAAGTGCAACGTCAGCAGCACAATCTGCTCGTACATCGAGGCGCTATCACAGACAGACACGGTTTGCCTCTCGCCATCGATACCACCAGATACGACATCTATGTTCATCCGGATCTTTTAAAGGTAAGCAGCAACGAAGCCGCTGAAACATTCGCTCGCATCACCCATCAAGATTCACCGGAAAAATTTGCTCGCCTGCAACGTCTGCTGAAGAATCCGTCCGTGGTGACAGTCGCACGTGGACTGGAGCGCGAGTCGGTAGATGAGCTGCAAGCTCTGAATTGGGCAGGTATTGATGTGGTGCCTCGACCGTTCAGACATTATCCCGAGGGCAACCTCGCTGCTCATATCCTTGGATATATGAACTTCGATATGAAGGGACAGGGCGGTGTCGAGCAAGCGCAAGAGACGTTGCTCAAAGACACTGGAAGCATTCCGAAACCTGAGTTGGATGGTCACGGTCGCCCGATCATGCAGCAGAAAGCTGAGCCGATCTGGGACATCACACCGCCGCTCGGTAGACACGTTGAACTGACAATCGATAACTATTTGCAGCATCTTGCTGAACAAGAGTTGGCGGCGATGTGTTCGCACTCTCATTCATTGAAGGGCACTGCCATCATTGAAGATCCGACCAACGGTGAGATTCTCGCCTGGGCGAACTATCCACCTTACGATCCGAACAAATACTTCAAATATCCTTTTGAAATAACGAAGAACTGGGCCATGGTTGACGTCTATCAACCAGGTTCCACTTTTAAAATTCTCACGGTCTCGTCCGGATTGAATACTGGTGCGATCAAACCAAACAGCACGTTCTACGATGGTGGCACACTTGCTGTAGGAAACCGCTCAGTGCACAACCACGATGGCGGGCACGGAACGCTCGACTTGCTCCATCTATTTATACACTCCAGCAACGTTGCCTCAGCTATGGTGGCACTGCGGATGACACCAAAACAATTCCACGACAAACTGTATGAGTTTAGCGTCGGCAGAAAAACTGGTATCGATCTTCCGGGTGAATCGGCTGGTCTTCTGTTAGATGCAAAATACTGGAAGCCAATCGACCAGGCGACTACTGGCTTCGGACAGGGTGCCATGGCGACGACTCCACTGCAACTCTGCTCAGCGGTGAGCGCTGTTGCCAATGATGGAACTTGGATTCAACCGCACATCATTCGCCGTGTCTACGACCCACAGACTGGCGTCACAGAAAAGTGGACCAATCCAGAGAAACGCGTAGTTATCGACAAAGACACAGCCCAATTGGTCTCGCATCTCCTCGCCGAAAATATTCAAATGGGAACGCAGATCGCCGGTCAGGTTCCCGGTTACCGGGTTGCCGGCAAAACTGGAACGGCGCAGAAAGTGGCAGTAGGCGGTCGCGGATACATCGCAGGAGCGACAATCGCATCCTTTATAGGATTTCTGCCGGCAGAGAATCCTCAACTCACATGCTTGGTCGTAGTCGACTCGCCACGAAGCGAAGGCGGCTGGGGCAACACTGTAGCTGGTCCCGTATTCAATGCAATCGCACTGGACGCCGCCCGTTACCTCGGCATTCCAGCGAAGCCTGAAGGACCAGACATGAAGAAGATGAAACCAGTCATCGCTCCTTCGGTAAAATATGCTGGTGAAGCGGCTGTGAAGGACGCAATTCGTCCCGGCCACTAACCGGAGTTTTTCGTGAGCGAGTTCAAAGACAAAGAAGAGCAGCCAGAATTGGTGGTGCCTTCGGCTGTCAATTTGAACGCGGAAGAAGAAGCTGACGAACAGGCTAGTTTAGTTCCGCCTGAATCGCTAGCTAAGTCGCAGCCGGGCTCGGAGCCGGGCGCGGAGTCTGACCCGGATTCCAAAGCGGATCCAGTTGCCGAAGTGGATGCGACCTCAACATCTAATGGAGCCGCCCCTCCGCCTGCCAAGTCAAAAAAAGCGAGCCTGGGCAAGAGTTTTAGCCTGGTCGCGATTTTGACTGTGGTGTCAAAACTGGCCGGACTAATTCGAGACATCGTCATTGCTGGGGTTTATGGCGCAGGTGTTTTGGCAGACGCATACAACTATGCGTATTTGTTTACGGGCAATGTACTGATCCTGTTTGGCGGACTCGGTGGTCCCTTCCATTCAGCCACTGTAGCCACTCTCAACCCGCGCAAAGACGATCCAAAGTCTGGAGTTTTCATTACTCAGGTCATGGTGGCAACGGGTCTGGTGCTTCTGATATTAGCCGGAATTGTTTGTATCATCGCACCATATTTAGTGCAAATGCTCGCCGGTGATTACGGTTCGAACCCGCAGATCCACGCGCTCTTCACCGAGCAAACGATTTACCAGATTCGAGTCATGTCGCCATTGATAGTGATAGCTGGATTGATCGGCGTCACATACGGAATTCTCAATGTATACAACAAGTTGTTCTGGCCTTCGTTGTCTCCCTCGATAGCCAGCCTGGCAATCATCGTAGTTCTGATTTGTTTCCCCGACCCAAACAGCTCTGTCCCGCTAGCTATCGGCACTCTGATTGGAGCCTTCGGGCAACTGTTTGCGCAATTGCCAGGAATGTTTCAATGCAATTTGCGCTTCAAATTCAGTTTGAAACCGGCTGAAGGATTGCGCGAATATATGTCGATCCTCTGGCCAGCTATCATCGGTACATCCATAGGTCAGCTGACAGTTTATGTGGATAGCTTCTTCTGTACCAAGATGGAACCTGGCTCCTGGACAGCAATTTCAAACGCCAACAGATTGATTCAACTGCCCCTAGGAGTGTTGATTACAGCAATGCTTGTACCGATATTGCCTAGATTCAGTGATCTGGCGACAGCCGACAAACCAGAGGGTGTAAAGCAAGAGTTTCGTCGTGCTTTAAATTTCCTCTGGTTCTTATCGATGCCGCTGACAATGGTTCTGCTGGTCATTCCCAAACCGCTTGTGACGGCGCTTTATCAAAGAGTGAACTGGCACACCCGCGACACGGATCTCGTGGTGACTGCGCTTGTGTTCCTGGCACCATCTATAGTGATTTATATCGGAAGAGATTTGATCACCCGAGTCTTTTACGCGTACAAAGACTCGAAGAGCCCCTACTATGTCGGCATGGCTGCAATTACGCTAAAAGCACTGCTGGACTATTATTTCGTCATGCAGTTGCACATGGGCGTGGGCGGCATTTCACTTGCAACAACATTGATCACAGTCTTCAATTTCTCGTGCCTGGCATTTCTACTGAGAAGAAAAATCGGCTCATTGGGCATCACAAAATTATTCAAACCGTTCTTCATAATGCTGATTGCATCAGGGCTTGGCGGAATCTGCACTTCCTACGTTTACGAATGGATTTCGCCACTAATATTGGTTCCAAGATCCCTTCACTTGATCGGTTTGCTATGCACCATTGCAATAACGAGTGGTCTTGGATTGCTCATATACGGTGTGGTCTGCCTGCTCTTCAAGCTGGAAGAGCCTTACATGTTGTTGCGCAGAGTCAAACTGTTGCCACCAAAATCCGACAAAGAATGAGAAACGCGCATCTCTTGTAACTTTTCTTGCAGATGCGATCGCAACTCCTCGGTGACTTTTTCTATGGTTGAGTCGCGGTCTTGTCGATATTGATCCACATAGTCCCTCATTTTAAGTGGCTCAGCGGCACTAACAACAACGGTTTGAGATGATGACGACTGATGTCCCGTTATCAGAAAATCTAAATTGCGAAGAACATCTGCAAGGGAATCCAATGACGACGTCTCTTCAAATTCATGTGACTTGATTGACCGAAGCCGGTTGAGATCGAGCGTTTGTTTCTCGAGATGTTTGTACATCGATCTCTGAAAGAAGCTTGCCTTGCGCCTCTTAGCAAAAATTCGGGATTGCACGTGATGCAGCTGATGGCGCTCGGAGCCGGTAGGCAATTTGCCGCCCATCAATTCAGCTAATTTTTGCAACGAAATCTGAAAAACTTTCGCGACTCGTTCGTCAAAGCCAGACGGGGATAATGTTTCATCTATCCGCAGGGCTTGTTCAAGAGTTGTTAGATAAGCCTCGCTTATTCGCCGCGCACGCGCATGCAATGATCCTGTCATCGGTGTCAATGCGAACTTTGACTCGAGACGTAAAATTATTCCGCTGCATACTTTTTCTGCATGATCGAATTGATACGAGAGCGCGAGCGGCAAAACGAGAACATCTCCTTGATATTCATGATGATGTAGCCGGATCAATGCATCCAATCCAATAGCCACTGCACCTGGCTCCAATGGCTCCAGGTGGTCGTTGTCGTAACCGATTTCGCCTTCCGGAAATATCACTACTTTCCCACCACTGGGGGTGAGTTGATGTTCTGTGGCCCGGATGGTGTCAGGGTTTTCGCCACCTCGATTGACTTCGAAGCATCCAAGCTGTCTGAGGACAAATCCGCCGAAACCAAAATATGAGTTGAACATTTCTCGCGCTGCCAAAAACTTGAATTGCTGTCTAGTCAAAATGGAGATTAGAAACAGCAACTCGCCGTCTTCGTGTCGACAATGATTGGGGCACACAATCGTCGGAATGGTCTTCAGTTCATCAAACAGGGCTCTAGTCTGCGGCTCGATTTCCACTTTCAAATGTGGATAGCGCCTGGAAAATATCCAGGGCTGAACCACTCTGACGAATTTTTCGAATGTAGACATTAGGTGTCCAAAAATTTTGCCATTCGTATAGTACTCAGTCTGGCCGAAAATCGATTGATCACAACTTCGCCCAAACCGCTCGCTTATATTAGCGATGTCCAAACGAATTGTCCCAAACGACCGACCAGCCCGACCCGAAACCATATCCGAAGAATTCAAACTAATTTGTCACAGATTTGTTGGAAGTCGCCGGTACATTGGATATCGCACTCTTACCAGACCGCACATAAATTCGTGTCTCCACAGCGCAGGTTTAACCTGCCCAGGCGCACGTGCCGGGCCCAGCAGGGCACATACATAGCACCACCAGATTCTAGTGATCCCAATGCCTCCATCAACATCAGACGCTTCTACCGTCGACGATAAAGTAAAGGACAAGAAAAAGGACGTGCCAAACGGCACGACTTTGAGTCAGGAAGCGAACGACCCCAAAAATCAGGGCGAAAAAGGCGGAAAGCCAGCGGAGACCGACAAGGTGCCGAAGGCTACAGTCACTCTTGAAGGCTCGATACTTTTCGATGCTTATAACAAGAAGTTGATAGAGGCAGGCGTGCTGCCAGAATCCGCAACGATAATGGATAAACCTGCCAATGTTCAAATCGACAAAGACGGGCATGTCACCGAAGTTACGCTACCCAACAATCAGAAACGCACCTTTGGCTACGACCCGAAGGGCGAGCTAAACAGCATTACCGAACCCGATGGCAGAACATACAAAAGTATCGACGGCAAATGGGTAGACGCACAAGGCAAGCCCGCTCCATTTGACAAGCCGGCAGTGTCGAGCACAGGCGACCTGGTCATGACGACCGCCGACCAACGCATCGTCACTGAAACCCAAGATGGTAAGACGACTGCGCTTAATCCCAAAGACAATTCAGTAGTCACATACGACGGCAATTTCCACGTTACCAACGTTCATTACGCTAACGGTCAGAGTCGTTCTTTCAATTATGACCACGACACACTGACTTCGATCACCGAGACGAACGGCAAAGTCTACACGCTGAAAGACGGTCAGTGGCTGGGTCCGGACGGCTCCAACACTTACAACAGTGACGCGAAAGTGTTGCCAGACGGAACATACAGCTACAGACAGCCTGACGGAAAAATCGTTTCAACCGCAACCACCGGCAATACATCGCAAATTAATCCAGATGGATCGGTCTGCCGCTTCGACGCAAATCATCGCATCAGCGAAATTACCTACACCGACGGCAAACGGACCCAGTTTGGCTATGACGATCAAGGACATCCAAACAAAATCGTAACCACCGATGGCAAAACGCTGACGCTGCAGAACGGACATTGGCTCGACGCTCAGAACAAAGACACCGGCATCAGCGATGTACGCGTGCAAGGCGACGGTAGTTTCTGGTTCAAGTCGGGCAAAAACGAATACATCAACAGCACGAAGGACACCCAAACTTCTTTCGACTCTGATTCGATAGCAAAAGCTGCCCATGATCTTAAAGATGCCAAAGACCATTCAACTCTGTGGGTGTTTGACTCACCAGACAAAGACAAAATTTGGAACATTCTCGAACCCATGTCAGCGGCGCAGCGTCAACTCGTCAGTGAAGAGTACGCCAGACAAAATCCCGGTCATGACCTCTCTGCCGATTTGAAAGAGAAGCTCGGTGGAGCAGATGGCGCTCGGGCTGAGGCTTTGCTCAAGCGACAAGATGGCGTCGCAGACAACACCGGACAGATCCATCAAGCCCTGGCGAAGTTAGCCGACATGGGTGCTCCATATGAGGGCTGGGTAGATGACGACCGGGTGCGCGCGGAAAAAGAAATCCGCGACTCGATCAACACACTAACTGCAGATCAACTGAAAGCTGTTGAAGCAAAATACAAGCAAGACTACGGTCGTGACTTGATGGATGATCTGCAGAAGAATCCAAATCTTTCAGACGAATCGAAACAAGCGCTACAGATTTACTTCAAAGGAAACGACCACCGTACCGATGAAGACACCCTGAAACTTGCCAACATGGCAATTGAGAAGCATCGCCCTGACCTCTTCGACGAGGCTTTTCGCGATGCATCGCAGTCTGCCCGGGACAAATTTACTAACGACGGCGGCATGAAAAAAATCGACGATGCCTTTGATGGTGGAGATCGTCAGATTGCTAAAGACTACCTTACCCGTGGCTGCGTCAGCATCGCTACTATCGTTGATGGCGACACGCACTGGTATCACACCAACAAAGATGACATTACTCGCGCCGTGACGAACGCGAGCGAGAAGGATAGAGCCGATTTCAAACGTGGCGAAGAACTGAGCGAAAAACACATTCAACCAACCACACCTGAAGATCAGCGCGCTCTCGACTTCTACAAGAACGTCAACGACAAGTTGAAGGACGCTGGCAACGATCGCGAAACAGACAAATGGAAAGCTCAACTGCGCAACAACGAAAGTTTGATCACATCGCTGCTCGACTCGCACGATGATGGCGGTTGGTTCGGAATTGGCTCTGGCACAAACAAGAACAAAGAGATGAGCGCTGTAGAGAACCTGTCTCAAAAGGACTGGCAATACCTGCGTGAACATCCAGAAGAAGTAGCGAAAATTGAAACCGCACTGGGTCACTTCGACGATTCTCACAAAGAGCAGGTCATGCAGATGTTGCATGACAAGCTAAACGCTCCAGACTATGCCGCTTCACAGAAAGTCGGAAACCGCTCCTTGCAAGATCGCCTGAAAGACAATGGCGATGACACAGGTAATCGCGTAGATGCATTGGCCGGAATGACAGCTGCTGAAAGACAGCAGTATGCCAATAACACAAATGGATTCCGCGACCAGATCAACTCACAACTCAAATCAGATGAAGAGAAGGTGCTGGCTCAGCATATCGCCGCCACCACTGGCGACATCAGCCCGACCGACAGAGTGCTGATGGATGGCTTGAAAAACGGCGATCCAAATCAAGTCTTCAGAGATATCGAGAGCGCATTTAAAGCCGATCCGACTCTAAAAGACCGCATCAACAATCCACAAACAGACGATGACAGAAAGTTGAGCCAGTGGTTCCACAACGCCACTCACGCTGCCGTCGACAAAGCAGGACTGGGCGATCAGTATGTTGGCGAAGGTCAAACTATTCCCGGTGAATACGCTACTTTCGAAGATGCCATCTACAAAAATGGACACCTGCCACTCGAGCAGCAGTTGCGCCTCACAGACGACAAGCAAGCCAAAGTCGACCTGATTTTGCATGCATCTGACGCAGACAAAGCCCGTCTACTCCAAGAGAACCCAGACGCCGCCACCAAAGCCTTCCAAGACGCAGTGCTCGGAGAAGACAAAGACCGTCGAGAAATTCTTACCTATGCGTTGAAGCAGAAAGATTCAGAGGGGCACACTGGCTATTTGACGCCAGCTGACCAGTTCAGATTGTATTCACTCGACGGTGGCAACTGTGACAACTTGAAGTCAATGCTGTCGGGAATGACGCCTGACCAGAGACAAGATTTGGCCAACGAATATTTCACCAAATATCACTCTCTGATTACAGCAGACACGATCGCCAAAATCCCCGGCGATCAGCAGTGGCGCTTCCGCGAGTTGCTCGCACCGACAGATATTAGTGTCAGACAGATTGCCCTTGACGCGCAGATGAACAACGATGCGCACACTAGTTCGTGGGATCAATTCCTCAAAGAGAATTGGGATTACACACGCGTTTCAGCTGATAGCACGCAAGACAACATGAATAAGTTCATTGCCGAGCACGCGGCTGAACTAGACAAACTGACACCCGAGCAACGCAAGCAGTTCGACGATGCTGTCGCGAACTACATGCAAGCGCAGAAAGCATATGTCGACTCCAAAGGACAGTTCGCGGAAGCGTTCGTCGATGCAACAATCACTATTGCCGCCATCGGTGGAGCCTGCTTCACCGGCGGCACGAGCCTGGCTCTGCTCGCAGCTATCGGCGCTGGCGGCGCTGTATACAGAACAGCGATGATGGCTTCGATCCAGGGAACAGATTTCGATTCATCCGCTGGAAACATCCTCAAGCAGAGTTTCGAAGGCGGCGCCCAGGCTATGCTTGGATTCCTCGGACCTGAACAACTCGGTTTGACGATGGGTCTGAAAGTTGGTGGCGAGCTAGCTGAGCAAACTGCTTTGCACCTGGTTGAAGGTTCGACAAAAGCACTGTTCAAAGATGGCGCCGAAGATATCCTCAAAGCAGAACTGGCTAACCTGACTCGCCAGGGCGCAGTCATGGGCGACAAGGAAATTGCAGCAATCGCTGAAAGAGTCGCTGCAGATGGCGTCGATAGGAATGTAGTCGAGCAGGCAATCCGCAGACAGTTGAAGACAGACACAATGTCTGGTCTGAAGAACATCGTCTTGCACGAAGGTGAGTCATACGTCAAAAATATGCTCGCCGCACAAATAGGCTCGCAAGGCAAAGAGCTTTTGGCCACCGCTGCTGGTTTTGAAAGCCCAGACACCTTACTCGAACGCATGAAAGGAACCGCTATCAGCACCGTCGCTGGTGTCACGATGTTCCACGGCGTCTTCAGAATCGCATCGTCAGGTGAATACGTCAAGATTGCATTGGGACGCGACCCAGCCGGCAACGTGGTTGCAGGTGAAGGCACAGTTATCCGCCACGCAGATGGAACACTCGAACCAGTTGTCGGCAAAGATACCCTGGTCAAGCTGAAACCGGGCGATACCATCTACGAAAAAGATGCGATGCGCTCGAATGCTGATGGCAGCAAAGATTTGACCGTTGGACCACAGACGACAAGATACGATGGCGACGGACGAGTGACCGACGTCAGCAACACCACTACGAAAACTCGTACGTCAGTCGATTATGTCGAAAATCCAGTAACAAAAGAAACTGTTTTAAACAGAGCAATTACTTACAAACCTGATGGAACGATCGATACACGCAGCTCTGTCATGCTCGACAACGGTGTTTATTACCGCGTCGCCGCCGACGGTAGCAAATCAACAGCACTCGGAACTGAAGTGTCGGTTGGGCAAGACGGTTCGATCACTATCAAAGGAAAAGCTACCGTCGTCAATCCAGGCACCTCGCCAGCTGATGTTCAAATCGGCACGAAGAGATTCGGCAATAGTGGTGAGACTGCTGAAACTATTACACTGCGACCTGACGGTACAAAAGAAGTTCGCTACGCTGACAATGCGACAGTGACGACGGATGCTTACGATCGAGTCATTCAATCAGTAAGTAAAGACGGTGTGAAAGCCACTTTCGAATACAGTTCATCAGGTCAGTACGTTTACGACGCGACCAAGGTGACACTGGGCGACAACACGTGGACGCGAGTGAACGGGAAATGGGTAGATGCAAATGGCAAACCTTTTGCCGACGACATTACCGTCTACGGCAATGGCGCTTTCGATATTACGCATCCAGCCGACACCCTGCGTTTACCAACGAAACCAAATGAACCAGTCGAAGCAGTCAGAGTCTACAGTGACGGCGCTACGGAATACCGTTACAAGAGCCTCGCGGACGCGCCCACAGACAGAGTCGAACCACCGAAAGCACCGACCTCTGAGAAGGTTCTGGAAGACAGAGTCAAGTCTGGCGAAGTTGTAAAACAAGCAGACGGAACATATGTTCATGAAGACGTCGCCGCAAAAACGCGCACCATATATGATGCCAAAGGCGAAATCATAGGCGTGCACAATGCAGCTGGACAAGACGTCAAATTCACCCGCGACGCAAATGGTGAACTGACCAGAATCGAATACGCTCGCAACGGAAAGGTCGAGTCTGTCCTGAACCGAGAAGAAGTACCGAATGTCGGTATGTTCTGGAAAGAGACAGATGCGGCAGGTAACACAGTCCGTTGGCACCATGAAGTAAAGGTAGATGCCGACGGTTCGATTACTAAACTGCAATATTCGACTGACCAAACGTTAAACTGGACAGGCGTAAAAGAACGCCCTGATGGACAACGAATTGCAGTAGATGCTGTGGGTCACGAGAGAGTGACGGAGCATGATCTGGTTTCCGAGAAGGCCAGGGTGAGAGAGTTTGCCGAGAGAGGATTTGGTGGAGATCCCGCTCGACAGGCAAGATTCGAAAAATGGATGGACGATTTCGAAGCAAACGCCGCCAAGCGAAACCCACCGCTAAGCAACGAAGAAATCGCAAACACTTATTACCAGCTCGATAAACTAATTTCCACAGACAACGCAGTGCTTTCACAAGCAGACAGAATGAAGCTCGCCGAGCAGTTCATGTACAAGACTGCCAATCCACACACTATTGGGCAAGGCTACTTCAATACATGCAACGTCACAGCAGAAGTTGAAAATCGCCTGATCCAGTTGCATCCAGCCGAAGCACTACAAATGGTGACTGATGTAGCGACGACCGGCAAGTTTGTTACCAGTTCTGGTTCAATCGTCGACATGACTGCGATGAACAATGTCATGACTCCGTTCAAAGGAGGAGCCATCGACAATGCTTTCGATTCATCGAACTACACTGGGCGCGACTACTTCGACCAACTCTTCCAGACCACCTCAGTTGAAACATTCTGGCAAACTCAGAGCGGCAATGGAGTTCGCCCCACCACCACCATCCAGGAAGTGCGGGCGGGCGTGCCATTCAGACCAGGTGACCTGAGATATGAGTTCTCGAATGAAGCAGGTGTGTCAAAGACAGGCGAAGTAATCAACAATTACTCGACCAACCCACCGACAAGACAAGTAGCTTCAAAGGGTTCGACGATGGTCGATCCGCTTACTGGAAAAGCAATGGTCGTCAGAGAATGGCTTCCATCGGAAGCCCCGAACTTGTCAGGTCAACAGATGCTGCAAATCAATCGTGAAATCACAGGCGTCGTCGACCCACCGCACATGCTGGGAAGAAACACTGATTCAGCCGCAACCAACGTTACCACTTCGGACGAACTTGCCGCTGAACTGAAAAATATGAAACAGAACGGCGGCTTCCCGGCCACTGTCTTCGTTGATACGCGTGACCCGCTAATTTCAGGCAGACCTGAAGACGGTGGACAAGGTGGCGCACACGTTATCAACGTGCAGAATGTGTTTGAAAAAGACGGAAAGCTGTACGTCGAATTTACCAACCAGTGGAGTGCCGCGAACGACCACTTAGGCAGCAGAGCAGTGCCAGTCGAAGAGTTGTTCAGCGCGATGCGATATCGCCCAGCCGCAGCTGCCGAAATTCCTGTGCCTACGCCACCATCTGTGATGTCTAGATACGGCATCCCACTTGTGATCGGCGGAACTGCAGCGACTGCAGGAGCTGCATACGCCGCATACAGAATATTCCAACAGGCTCAACAACAAAGTGGCAGAAATGATCAGCCAAATCCAATGGATCAATGGGGTTCGGATCTACCCCAGCAAAATGGACCCAACCCACCACCGGGATCGGACAGCGGAACCAACTTGCCTCCAGCATCTCAACCAAATGGCCAATCGTCAGACAAAGGTAGCCGTTAATGATGCAACAGGACAACATAACTTTCATCAAACAAGCTCCCATCGAGGCGCTGGCGCTTCCACCCGGATGGTTTGAAGATTCGCCTGAACAAGGACCTTTGCCCACTTCCTACAAGCGCAGATTCAAATCGTTCGCCACACCAACATCTGAACTGTTTATTTGGTTTCGAGGTCAGCCTGTCGATTCCGATAGTTGCGAAAATCTGATGCGATTGCTCAGCGAACGCGCGCAAATCCTGACGAAAACAAAAACGAATTCAATCATCAGAATACTCGGGAACCTCGGACATGAGCCAGTCTTCCGCGCCCTTATGATTCGCACCGAAGCAATTTCAGGAGCAAATGTTTTGAGCGTTGAAGGTCGATGGTCTAATGACGAAGACGTGTATGCGCTCCTCATGCCAGAAAGCCCCGGAAGCAGCCGGATTATCGAACTGCACTATCAGGCACCGAAAGAAGAATTTCGAAAGAACCTGGCGGCGATGAAAGCCGCATTCGCATCAATCGAGTGGTGCAAATGAATGAAGAAAGTGAGATGAATGAATGAATGAATGAACGGACAGACGGATAGACGGATAGACGGCAAATTGTACAGATAAAACTGGCAGATGATGGCATTGGCGATAATTGATCGAAAAGAAAACGAAGGGACATAATGGAACGTAGAGACACAATAACACGCGACGATAACTCACTGACGACAGCGGTCGCAGATGGATTTCAGGCCGCAGTGTACACGGGCATTCAACAACCATACGACTCGATTCGACAGATAGCGAGCAAGGTGCATATTGACCTTCCAGAAGCGCATCTAGCATCGGCTCCGGTCGAGGCCAAAACCGGATCCGCGGCATGGTTCGCCGAGTCGATCGGTGGAGCAGCCGGCATGTTGCCCTGGATAGTCGCTTCTCACAAAATGGTTCGTACAGGAAGTTCTTTTGCTGGGTTGAGTACTGAAGCCTCGGCCTTGACCGCAAGCGGAATGGGCATGAGAGAGGCGGGACTGACTGGTGCCGTTTACAGCACACTGTTTCAACCAGTTCAAGACAATGGAAATTTTCTGCTCAACAAAGCAAAAGATGCTGGAATCGGATTTGGTACCTTTGCTGCTGGCGCTGGATTGAATAACACAATCCGCCCGATGATGGGATCATTTGGATCGGAAATATCCAACCGCGTGCTGACTGCAGGAACGGCGTCTGTGTCTGCATTCGGGGCAGGCGTAATCAACGCAGAAGCAGGCAACGTCCTCGGCAAACCGCATCAGGACGCCTTGCAAACGGGTCTAAAATTTGCTCTCATCGGCGGCGTTTTCGGAGCAGCATCGAAGGAAAATGTGTCCAGCAAATCAGAACGCACAACTCAGAACCATAGCTTTGATACCAGAGTAAACGCAATGTCGCAGAATCTGGGATCAAGTGGCGATCCACTGATTATGAGTCCACTTGGAGTAGAGAGAACCACGGGCAACTTCTTTGTCGATAGAGCAGCCGGTCCACCTTCGGGAAGCGACCTTTTCGGTCCACGTCCCGAAGTGATTCAACGATCGCTGGGAGAAGTCAAAACTCGTTACGGCGAAAATAGCGCAGAACACGCATCTACACTGGTTCAACTCGGTGATGCGCACATGGTGCAGGGTAAACTGGCGAATCCCGAAGCGCAAGCTAGTTATGAGCAAGCACTGCAAATTTTCCGCGGATATGGTGAAGAAACACCGCAAACCGCCTGGGTTTACGACAAGCTAGCTAACGTAAAACAATCTTCAGGCGACACCGTTGGTGCAGCCAACGACCTTTCCAAAGCGCTGGAAATATGGCGTGCAAATTCGAAGAGCCCTGATATTCCAAATGAAAGTCACATCGCTCGCAGAACTGAAGACTTTGCGCGCATGGAAGCTTTGAACAGATTCAACAACAGAAAGCCAGTCGAAGCCGAATAAGCGACTCGGTGGGAGTACTCGCTCTTTTGAAGCGATTGCTCGGTTGCAATGATTGCTTAGTTGGAGTGGTCGTTTATCACTTGCAAGAATTCTTCGCCAAAATTCTCCAATTTTGCGTTGCCCACTCCTTTTATCTTTGACATCTTCAGCAGCGTGGAAGGCTTGACCGAAGCCATTTCTCGCAATGTCGCATCACTAAAAACCATGAAGGCTTGCCAGCCTTTTTCTTTCGCAATGCGAATGCGGATTGCTCGCAGCTTTTCGAACAGATCTTTATCAACGCCCTGCCATGAATCGCCTGCAATTTTCAGACGCTTAGCTTTCAACTCTTTAGTCGAACGCATCGGTTGTACCAACTTGACGGATCGCTGACTGCGCATGACTTTCCACGATTCATCGTTGAGCACGACAGCGGAGAAGCTGAAACCGCTCTGCATCGTCAAATGCAGAAGGTCCAGCACACCTAGTCCGACTAGCTGATCGATCCAATCACGCAAGTCGCCCTTTGCGTGCGAACTGAGAATTCCAAACGTGCTGAGTTCGTCATGTTGCCACTTCCGCACGGTCTCGGTAGTTTCGCCACGCAGGATGGACACCAGGTGTCCAGCGCCAAAGCGTCCATTTTTTATTCGTGCCACACAAGACAATATCTTTTGGGCGATTATGTCTGAACCTTCAACTTCCACAGTTTCGCTCAAGCACACGTCGCATGCTGCACAATTCTCTTTAGCGAATGATTGACCGAAATATTCGACCAGGGCGCGATGTCGACAGACGGCACCACGGCAGTAGCGACTCATGGTTTCCAAATGCTTGTTTGCCGCTTCCAGGAAAGAACCGTCGTTGGTATCAGCCGCCAACTCACCCGATGCACTCTTTTCCATGATCGATTTCCAGAGCATCAAATCTGCGCTGGAATATAGCAATACACATTCGGCTTCCAGCCCATCACGACCGGCTCTTCCAGTTTCTTGCTGATAGTGTTCGAGCGATTTCGGCATGCCTGTGTGCATAACGTAACGCACATTAGACCTGTCGATACCCATGCCAAAGGCCACCGTCGCGACAATCAAGTCACACTTTTCACTGGCGAAATAATCCTGGGCAGTTCGACGTTCGTCAGGGGTTAATCCGGCATGGTAAGCCACTGCATTTACTTTGTTCTTTCGAAGAGACTTAGTCAGTTCGTCGACATTTTTGCGACTGATGCAATAAATAATTCCAGCTTCGTTGTTGTGCCTGCGCACCACATCTAATACCTGATTCAACGGTTCGCGTCGCGACAAAATTCTATAAGTTAGATTTGGACGATCGAAATCTCCAACCATAACTTCGGGATTGTGCAGCCCGAGCTGCCTGATGATGTCAGCACGCACATCTTCTGTGGCTGTGGCGGTGTACGCGTGAACAGACGCATGTGGGAACAGTTCTTTGATTTTCTTTAGTTGGCGATATTCAGTTCGAAAGTCGTGGCCCCATTGGCTGATGCAATGCGCCTCGTCAATGGCGAACGCATCGACACGAATTTGCTGCAGCAGTCCGTAGAATTCGCTCATCGCAAGCCGCTCTGGAGAGACGAAGAGCAAACGAATCTCACCATCTCGAATACGTTTCTCCAGGGCGAAGCGTTCACTGGCTGACTGAGAGCTATCCAATTGCACGGCGGCGATGCCGCAAGCCTTGAGACCGTCAACTTGATCTTTCATCAACGATATCAGGGGCGATACCACAACGGTGGTGTTGCCTTTGACGATAGCCGGAGCTTGGTAGCATAAAGATTTGCCACCACCAGTGGGCAGCACGAGCAATGAATCAACGCCTCTGAGCACTGACTCCATCGCTTGCTGCTGTAGCGGACGCAGGGTGTCATACCCCCAGTGCCGCTGTACGACTTCTTTTACGTGTGCGAGTGAATCCGCCAATTGCTTTACCATCGAATTTCTCCACAATGAGAAATCCAAAGTATCAAATCGATTTGGCAGACTCTTGGCACAGAATGATTAAACGCAAGAAGGTAGAGACGAGTCAATTATGTCGTCTGATCTTTTCCCCAACAAGGTGGTCGCACACATATATGCTTGAGACATACAGCCAATCCATGCCGTATTGAAAGCACATCCGGCTTTGCTTAAAACATGCTGTCATCTAGTCCTCTAAGCCTACAAGCCGGTGTTTAATTTGATGCACCAAGAATTCGAGGCATCAAATTAAGCACCGGCTTGTAGTGAGTTCGATGGGTGTGTGCTGGAGGAATTATTCGAAAGCTTGAACTGTTTTAGGAATGGTGGCACCAGCGAGTTGGTGAATCGGAAACTTGTACACCTTCCGTGGTGGCTCTGCCGCTGGGGCGGGAACTACAGTTTCACTCCTGGCTGCAACCATCGGGGTTGCTTTAGCGACTTTCTTCGGAGCGATGCGCGGTGCATTGGCTTGACGCTTCGCCATGATAGAAACGAAGAAGCACCAACCCAGACTAGCTGCAAGAAACAGCAGCAGCACTTGATCCCACGTGGATGTGGCCAATAAATAACAGGCGGAGCCGACTCCTGCGGCTGACGTGAAAGTTCGAAAGGCGCTGCTCATTGCGTCTCAGTTTCCTTGCTATTAAGTTGGTAAGGTGCCGAAAAGCACTCCGGTGTATATAAGATACACCCCCGTAATATAGGCAAATCGCTTGGCAAGCGCGGTTTGACAGACAGACAGCTTATTTCCGGTTAATTTTGCGTATATACGCTCGACAATTATCGGACTGCGGCTGTAAATCCCTGCCAGTACAGGTTTAGCGGGCGGCTAAGGTTTAGGAACAAGTGGTGCCTTCGCTGACTCCCAAATTTGCCCATCGACGTATTTGACCATCAAAACTCGCAGCATCAGCGACGTCGAGTGCGCCTCGATTTTTTCTTGCTTGAACTTCTGGCTCGACTGCTGTTGCGGTGCCAGTATCACCCCATCAGACGCCTGAAACGTTCCTACGTTATTTCCGCTATCATCTACAAACCGCATGCGAAACTTGACGGCTTCTATCGGCTTTTGTCCGATATTTTTGTAGTCGATGTAAATTCGCGCATCGAGCGGAGCATCGAACGGGTCTACATCCAGATCCGTCCTCAGCCCCTCCACTGAAACGGGGCATCCCGGCTCCGGAACAAATTCAGATCGAATTGTTCGAACTTTATTTGCGGTTTGACCGTATGTATATGTAGCAGGGAAAATTTCGGGAAGCGATAAAGTGAGGATGACGATGAAGATATTCCAGACAAAAGCGAAAGCCAACTTAGCTGGCTGGACGTTTTTCATGGTGTTCGGGCTGCTCATAGTGGTGGGCTCACTTGCGGCGAGGTCGGACAGCGCTGGTCTCCATCTTACAATTTTGCACACTAATGATTTGCATGCTCATGATGAATCTTTCGAAGAAAGACAGCGGTCCATCGGAGGGTTTCCTCGCATCGGTCACATGCTGCGCCTGATGCGTGCCAAAGATCCAAAGCACACATTGACAATCGATGCGGGCGACATCTTCCAGGGAACACCACTCTTCACCAAGTATCACGGTGAAGTGGAAGTGAACATGCTGAATAAAATGGGCTACGACATCTACACCATCGGCAATCACGAATTTGACGATGGACCGCAGAACCTCGCTCAACAGCTGAAATTGGCAAAGTTCGACGTAATCAACTGCAATATGGACCTCAGTGCTGAGCCCGAACTCGGCGCACTGGTGAAACCATCGGTAATCAAAGAGATCGATGGTCAAAAGATTGCCTTCATCGGCGGTATCACAGCAGATTTGAATTCAGTCGCCCTCAACACGGGTGGAGTCAAAATCAAATCTGCCGGGCCGAATTGGGTGCAGCCATTCATCGATGAGGTCGATAGGCTGAAAACCAGTGGTATCAATAAGATCGTTCTCGTCACTCATTGTGGCGTCGAAAGTGACAAAGTTCTGGCGCAATCGATTCCAGAAATCGATGTAATTATCGGTGGACACAGCCACACTCGACTGGACAAACCAGTCATCGTCGAACACTCAGATGGCAGCACCACAACAATTGTACAAACTGGCTGTTATGGAAGAACGTTCGGAAAACTTGACGTGACCTTTGATGACAAAGGTCGAGTCGTGCCAGCCAGCACCGACTATCACTTGACCAACATCACGGACAAAATCGTTTCAGACCCAGATTTGAAAGCATACGTTGACGAAAAAGTTGAACCGTTGCTCGGGTTGCGAAAAGAAATCGTAGGAGAAGCGACAGATGCTTTCGACAACAGCTTCAGAAACTATCCCTGGGATTCGGCACTGGGCGACATCATTTGCGACGCACTTGTTGGAGAGGGAAAGGCTTACGGCATACAAATCGGCTTCGAGAACCGCGGCGGCATTCGTGCTCGCATCGAAAAGGGTCCAATCACTGCCGAAAAAGTGGAGGAGATGCTGCCCTTCGATAACAAGGTCGTATTTGCCACCATATCAGGTGCCATGCTTTTAAAGAATCTGGAACACTCGTTCGCAGGGCCCCTGGGCGGAAGTTTCTTTGACGAGAGTGGACTTAAAATCGCCTACGACACGAGCCGACCCAAAGGTGACCGCATCGTTTTTGCTCTCGCACAAAACAGTAGCGGCGACTGGAAGGCGATCGACCCGAACGCGAAGTACAAGATTGCCGTTAATGATTACAGCTTCAAATCAGGCGAAGGTTACGACTTCGCCGGCGCTGAAAACATCGAGTATGTGCCAGAAAGAATTTCGGCCGCGTTCAGACACTATCTAGACAAGCACCACGTGATCTCACCGCAGGCACCAGATCGCATTGTGCCCCTGACCAAAGAATTGGCACAACTACAAAAGAAGCGCGACGGAGTGTACGTCTCAATAAAGGATGCAGTGCCAAACTCGAAACTTACCGTTGTCGAAGGTTCGCATCGTGGAGTTTCGTCGCTAAAGGATGTGCCGCTGCCTCTGTCGAATCCCAAAGTCGTTCAGACTAATATCAAAGCCTCGGCAGACGGATCGCAATTGATCAAGCTCAAGGGCATCGGGACGAAGTCGTGGATCTGCGTCTACGCTCAACCTTCAGCCACGACTAAAAAGATAATGATCAGTTATCCGCTGGCGTTGGACTCAGCAAAATAAGGGAACCTTGGATCTCTTACTCCGTCCAAATATCGGAGAAACAGGAGATTCAAGATGCAGTCAACGCAAGAAAAAAGTGACATTGAAAAAATTGCCAAGATGATTAAAGACATCGATTTTGGCATGCTCACGACTATAGATGAAGACGGTACATTGCGAAGTCGACCAATGTCAGCAAATCGCAATGTTGAGTTCGATGGAAGTGTTTGGTTTTTCACTTTCGGCAACTCGCACAAAGTATTGGAGGCTCAGAAAAACCCTAACGTCAACGTATCGTTCAGCGACATCAAAAATCAAACCTACGTGTCGTTGAGTGGAACCGCTGAGCTAATCCGTGACAAAGCCAAGATCGAAGAGCTCTGGGAGCCTATCTTGAAAGCGTGGTTCACAGAGGGACTCGACACCCCAGACCTTGCACTTTTAAAAGTAACTGCGCATAAAGCTGAGTATTGGGATTCGCCAGGAAATTTCATCTCAAAGACAATTGAATTGGTTCGCGCGCTGACCGGTCAGCCTGTTGAAATCGGCGAGAACAAGAAAGTCGATTTGAAGTAGAAAGTCGAGCAAATCCTCAAGAACGCTAGATCCGGTAGAACAACATAGAGCGCAACGATAAGAAAAGCATGCAACAAAGGGTGTTGCATGCTTTCTTTCATCGTCGAAAACTGCGTTCTAGATATGGTTGAGCAACTCGTCATATCGAGCGGCAACTGATGTCACAAGTGACATCGGTAAAGGGCGCTTGATCGCGTCTTCACCTTCTGGGCGCAGCGAGTAGTTTACGAGTTCTTCGTATTCTGCAGGCAGATGATTACCATAGTGAGCCCAGACGAACTTTATACCGCGACGCGCTGCCACTAGTCCATCTTTCGAAAGACTGTCTCCCACAAAAACAACTTCTTGTGGAAACACGTCAAAGTCTGCAAGAACCCTGTCAACACCTGCTGGATTTGGTTTTTCGTAATCAACTGGCAGCACATGAAACTTAGTTTTTAAATTGCTTGTTGCCGCGTGCATTTCTTTTACACGAGCACGTCCATGCTCGAGTGAAATTGGTTGCCAGATATCTGTAGCTGCAGGTTCAACAGTTTCCAGCGCATAGACAGCGTCTAGCAAACCATCAAAAATTTGCTGATTGCGAATTCGCGCCATATAATCTGGTGCATCGCTGAGTGCAACAATTTTGATTCCCTGCTTTTTCAATTCAGAGAGAGTGTCAAGCACCTGCGGAAAAGGTCGCAGGTACTTAGTTCTGTTGTTATCGAGAGAATTCCAGAACGGTCTGACAAATATTTCTCGAAATTTGTCTGGACTGTCTTTGAAATGCTTCCAGGCGAAACTTGTTTCTTCTAACAACCAGGGATATTCGTGTGTACCACGTCTATCGATGACCCGGCCGATGTCTTCGGCTAGCTCGCTTACCGGCACATCAAGTTTTACACTGATTTCTCGAAGATAGTCTCGCATCGCTGGCACGAAGTAATCCCAGAACGATGCCAGTGTTCCATCGACGTCCGTGATAATCAGCTTCGCTCGCTGACTGGGATGTTTGCCCAGAATAGCGAGTAGATCTTGTTCTTTTAATTCATACATGGTTTACCTACACTTCCACTTGTAGAAACAGATTGCGATAAAACGCTGTGCTCGCGCCAGCTTCGACATATCGCATGTTCGAACTCCAGTGTTCTAGTGATACTAATACTTTTCTCTTACGGCTGAGGGCAGCATTGTCGCTGCATTATGCGTGCTTGCATATAATCAGATCCTCCAATGTCACCAATCTATCTTGCCTGAAGGCGACTAAGAACAGGTTAAGGGTGCGGCTTTCATATGGCAACCCTTTTGTGACTAATGTTACATGCTCGCGCACAGTGTCAACACCAATTCACAAACGCGGCATCCTAAGCCAGCTTTGACATACACGGAATCTACCGCACCAATTATTCGCGCAAAATATTTACATCCGAAACAAATCCAGATAGACAAAACGCTCTATCTGTCGGCATTTCAGCGGTTGCGATCAAACAGAAACAGAACATTGAGTTAACACTGCGATTACATTACGATTCGAGCGTCGACCACATGCACCACAGGTAGTGAGCATATAAGCGGGGGCTATTGTGGAGATTGGCTGAGTGCATTCAGGTTCTGTTGCGCCTCGGCATAATCAGGCTTAATTTGCAGTGCTTGTTTGTACTCCGCTTCAGCCTGATCTTTTTTGCCTAACTTAGCCAGTGCGACTCCCAAATTATTGTGTGCCATGTAGTTGGTGGGATCCACCTTAATGGCAAACTGGTAGTGCTTTACCGCTGGTTGAAGTTGATTATTATGTTGGTACAAGAGTGCTAAATTGTAATGAGTGTCAGCAAACATCGCGTCGATTTTTAGAGCTTTTTTGTACTCATCGAACGCTTTGGCCAACTGACCCTGCTTGAAATAGGTGATGCCCAGGCTAGTATGAGCTTGTGCATAACCAAGATTGCGTTGCGCCTGTGGATAATCAGGATTGAGTTTCAGCGCGGCTTGAAACTCTTCGACAGACTCGGGGAATTTCCCCTGCGCACTAAGGGCGACACCAAGGTTGTTATGAGCCTCGATGTAGTTTGGATTAAGTGCTATAGCCTTTCTATATTCTTCGACGGCATCGTCAAGCTTGTCTGTTTTCTGATAAAGACAGGCAATTCCATAGTGAAAAGTGGCATTGTTTGCGTCTAGTTTAATCGCATTGACAAAGCGCTCATTAGCCTGTTCCAGCTTGTTCTCGTTGGCGTAGGTAAGTCCCAGGTTGTAATGAAACTCAGGATTTTGCGGGTCGATTGTCACCGCCTCCTCCAACAATTTTTCTGCTTCGGGAAACTTACGCTTGTCGAACATAAGCACACCGAGGTTATATCTGGCCTCAGCCAACTGAGGCTCCGCAGCGATAGCCTTTCGATATTCAAGCTCAGCCTGATCGAGTTTGTTGCGATTGTGCCAAATCTTTCCAATCAAATTGTGAGCGCGAGCGTTCTTGTCGTCTACTTCCACGACCTTTTGCAGAGTGCCCCAAGCCTCGTCATAGCGCTTGTTCAGGTAAGCTTTTTCAGCGCGCGCATATGTCTTGTCTGATTGCGATTCTGCCAAAACAGGCGACGCCATAAGGCATACCGCCATCGCAACTTGAGCAAAACTTACTCTCACAACCCCTCGCTCTCTCGCACCTACCTAATCACAGTTTATGTTATTCCGCGCTGGAAATCCCGGGGAACTGCCAAGGTAGTGCCTCAGATGGTTTACAATAAGAGCTTTCATAGGGCTTTCAAGCGCTAAAGCAATGGTCGTCAGCAAAACTGCCTCAATCCAATCAATCAATCCCGCCAACCGTGAGGTTATTGGCGAAGTGCCGATCATGGGTGCGACCGAAGTCAAGGATGCCGTAGATAGGGCATGGAAGACATACGAGACATGGCAGCTCGTGCCGTATCACAAGCGTATAAAAAAAGTTATGGAACTGCGTCGGCTTATCGAAGCGAGTGCAGACGAAATTGCGCAACTAGTCAGCACCGAGGTCGGCAAGCCGATTGTTGAGAGTTATCTGGCTGAAATGACGGGGCCACTCGACAGCTGTGTGTGGCTAGCTGAGAACATCGAAACACTATTGAAGGACCAAGTCGTTCAAATGTCGAACCCTCTGTTAGCCACGAAACAGAGCGTCATAACATTTGAACCACTGGGCGTCATCGGCGTTATCGCTCCCTGGAATTATCCGTTTTCGATTCCAGTCATGACGATCTTGATGGCTGTCGCTTGCGGAAACACCGTAATTTTAAAGCCTTCTGAAAAATCACCGATGGTGGGAATCAAAATCGGCGAACTATTCGAGAAGGCTGGCTTCCCCGGCGGGGTGCTGCAAGTTGTTACCGGTGATAGAAGTACCGGTGAGCAGCTCACTAAATGTGATTTATCGCGCATCATTTTCACAGGCTCAGTCGCTGCCGGCTCGAAAATCATGGCCCAAGCGGCACCAAATATAACACCAGTAAGTTTGGAACTGGGCGGAAAAGATGCCGCCATCGTGCTACCTGATGCTCCCGTGGACTGGACGGCGAGGGGCTTAGTCTGGGGCGCTTTCACGAACGCCGGTCAAGCCTGTGCATCGATCGAACGTGTGTACATCATCAAGGGCAAAAACACCCAGAAACTAATCGACAAAATCGTTCATTACGCGTCCACGCTCAAGGTCGGCTCACCACTCGAGCCGACTACTGACGTGGGACCGGTCATTGACGAAGGGCAGCTGGAAATCATCGAAGCGCACGTAAACCAGGCAAAAGAGATGGGCGCGGAAATCCTTACCGGCGGCAAGCGCAACGATGAACTGGGTGGATTTTTCTACCCGCCGACGGTACTCACAAATGTAAATCACACGATGGACATCATGACCAAGGAAAGCTTTGGTCCCGTGATGCCGATCATGGTAGTCGATACTGAAGATGAAGCTGTAGCAAGAGCGAACGATTGCGATTACGGACTGTGTGCCTCAGTTTGGGCTGGTGGGTTGAATAGAGCGGAAGCCGTGGCGCGAGATTTGCAAGTCGGAACTGTTCTAATCAACGACTGCCTGGTATCACATGCGATGCCACAAGTTCCCTGGGGCGGACTGAAAAAGAGCGGCTTCGGACGCAGTCACTCCTTATTCGGATTGATGGATCTAGTAAACATCAAGCATATTAGCATCGACTCTTCGGGCGGAAGTCACCGAATCTGGTGGTACCCATACGGACCAACCAGAGTCAAGACTGCACGTGGCGGACTAAAATTCCTGCACGGAACTTTCCCTTTGGGCAAGATAAAAGGGCTGTTCATCTTCATCTTCAACCTGTTTCGCAAGGCGAAATAGCCGAACCACGACCAGACCTATTATTTACTGATTCTCCAAGACTAACTGTTGGTGCTAAGCAATCGCTGTAGGTGCTTCTGAATTTACGCTTCGCTTCAGCGTATTCAAAATCGTGACGAGCAACTCTGCCGCTTTCGTACACTCATCCATAGTGTTGAACGAACTGGCAGAAATGCGGATGGACCCTTTAGCTTGTTCGTTAGACAAACCCAGTGCTTTCAAAACCGACGAAGGCTCGATTATTCCTTGATGACATGCAGATCCGCTGGAAACACAGAGCCCCTTCAAATCGGCTCTCATCACTATGCTTTCGCCTTCCAATCCAGGCAAAATAAAGCTGATGTGACCAGGCAAGCGCTGCGTCAAAAGAGATGCACCAGTGAAAATCAATCCATCTACTTGCGAGAGATGTTGCTTGAAAATCTTTGACATACTCAATAGCTTTTCACGATTTTGAGCCAACTCAGCTTGCGCTAGTTCAGCCGCTCTGCCGATAGCAACTATGTTTGAAAGCCCTTCGGTGCCTGGCACCAATCCCATTTCCTGCCCGCCACCAAAAATAATTGGCATGATATTTTGCAACTTACGTACATACAAAATGCCAACACCTTTAGGTGCGTGAAACTTATGACCGGAAAGCGCCAACGAGCTGATGGGCACAGCCTTCAGGTCGATAGCGATTTTACCTGCAACCTGCACCGCGTCGGTGTGGAAAAAGATGTTTCGCTCTTTTGCAAAATTGGCGATGCCCGGAATATCTTGAACCGTTCCGATTTCATTATTCGCCCACATCGTCGAGATAATGCTTGTCTCGCTTGTGGTGTGCTTCTCAACGTCTTTGAGCGACACAAATCCCTCACGATTGACCGGCAGATAAGTTACCTTCCAACCAAGATTCTCCAGATACTGACATGGTCCAGCGACAGACGGATGCTCGATGCGAGTGGTTATCAGATGGCGACCGCGGTCGTTAGCCTCGGCAAAGCGAGCGCGGCCGAGCAATGCGCAGTTATTGCTCAGCGTGCCACAAGAACTGAAGTATATTTCATCGTCATCACAATTCAGCAGTGCCGCAACCTTGCTTCGCGCCGCCACGAGAGCCTCTTTCGAATCCCTGCCAAGCGCGTGGATTGACGAAGGATTGCCCCATGAACGTGACATGTAAGGAAGCATCGCGTCGATTACTTCCTGTCGAACCTGAGTGGTGGCGCTGTTGTCTAGATAAATCATAATAGTGTTCCGCTCTGAAGCTAGCATCCTAACACGACACCGATTTCAGTGCTATTTTAGGTTGCAGAACGCTTCCGAGGCGCAGTTTGACTTCGACTTTCTTCCGATTCCTGATTCTAGCCGTTGTGCTGGCATTCGCCATCATCGTCAACGTGTGCGTGGGAGATGTTTGCCTGACTCCAGCACAAGCTCTGCATGAGATCTGCGGGAGCGGTGCGCAATCGGGCGCACTGCATGAAGTGTTGTGGCAAATTCGACTGCCGAGAATTTTTGTGGCGATGGTTGTCGGCACAGCTCTTGCAGTGTCTGGATATGTCTTGCAGGCGCTCTCTAGAAACTCCCTGGCGGACCCTTATTTGACTGGAGTTTCCAGTGGCGCGGGGTTGGCTGTAGCAGTAGCGATGATTTGCAACGCCAGTTTCTCTGTCATTCCTGCGGCAGCATTCGGCGGTGGATTGGCGGCCAGCTTGCTTGTAGCTTCGATGGCACGTGGACCTGCGGGACTCTCAGTCGGACGCCTTCTCTTATCTGGCGTCGGGCTATCAGCAATTTGCAGTGCATTTATCACGATGATACTCATCCACGCATCGAGCGTCGCTCAAGGTCAGGGGCTGTTTTTCTGGCTCGCAGGGGGCATCGCCGGCCGAACCTGGACAGAAGTCATCCCAGCATGTGGATACACCGTCGCAGGAATTATTATCGCGCTGGCAATGAGCAAACAAATCAGGCTGCTCTCACTGGGCGCTCAATCGGCTCAAGCACTGGGTTTGGACGTAGCTCGCACACAGTGGATCCTTCTTGCCTCCGCAGTTTTGATGTGCGGAGCAGCAGTTTCTATAAGTGGATTAGTTGGATTTGTCGGACTGATTGCACCGCATCTGGCTCGCCGCCTCTATGGACGCGATGAGCGCATGCAAATGCTTTGTGCTGGAATGCTCGGTATGACTCTTGTTTTGATCAGCGATCTAGCAGCACGCACATTAGGTCAAGGGCAAGAACTTCCGCTCGGCACGCTGCTATCGCTCGTCGGTGGACCATTTTTTCTCTGGCTGATTAGTAGCAAACACGGTCGAGAGGTGTTGCAAAACTAATGTCAGATGCGACAACAATAATGGAAGCGTTGAATCTAAGTGTCGGCTTCGAGAAACGCACAGTGCTCGAGAACGTGTCTGTACAGCTGACTCAGAGCCAAGTGATCGCCATTGCTGGTCCCAATGGTGCCGGAAAATCCACCCTGATCAAAACAATGGCTCGACAAATCAAACCAATTTCTGGTTCGGTAAAATTGAACACCACTGACATCTGGTCTATTCGCACTCAAGAGTTTGCCGGCAAAGTAGCGTATGTGCCGCAAGACATCGAGTCTTCGACTGAACTGACGGTCGAGCAGATGGTAATGCTCGGTCGCAATCCGCACCAGAAGTGGTGGCAGTGGTATGGCGACAGCGCCGACACCGATGCGGTCAAAAAAGCTCTCACCAATACAGAGATGGAAAGGCTCAAGGACAAACCAATTTGCCAACTGTCTGGCGGTGAGCGGCAACGCGCCGCCCTGGCTACTGCGCTCGCTCAAGAGCCGCAGTTCATGCTGCTAGATGAACCGACCTCACACCTCGACTTCAAGCACCAGAACGAACTGCTCGCATTGCTAAAACGGCTACGCGCTGATGGACTGGGAATCATGATTGTTTTACACGATTTGAACGTGATCGCACGCGTAGCAGACAGTGTCATCTTGATCGAGCACTCGCAGAACGAACCTTCGCACAACGGCGAAAGCAGCAGCAGGAGCACCAATGGCAGCAGTAGCAGAGTGGCAGCCACAGGCACAGTTGAGCAAGCGCTCAGCATCGAAAACCTGAAGCGAGTATTCGATGTAAACGTGACGGCATTCAATGATCCACTTACTGGTGAAGTGGTGTACAACCCGTTCTCGCTACAAAAGAATTAGCTAGATAGAGATGCGGAAACTGCCGTGGTGTCCGATCGGAATACGCATGGTGATTCCTGCACGTTGGTTGCCGAAGCACGGTCCGCCACCGTCGTTCCAACCGCCGTCGTTCCAGCCACCGTTATTCCAGCCGCCGTTGTTCCAGCCGCCATGGCGTCGGCCGCTATTCCAGCCGCCATTGCCAAAACACCCATCATCGCCGCCGGTGTAATAAGGCATTGGTCTTTCTCGTTCACGACCATTTGCCATGCGGCAATTCTCGTTATACATCTGAATTCGAATAGCTTGATCGCAATCTCTTTGCTGCTGGAATTGATGGTACTGGTTTATGTACTGCTCTTGTCCATAAGTCTGATCCATCTGGCGCTGACGAGCAATTTCCACTCGTCTTTCCATCATCTGCTGCTGAGCGAACTCACGCTGCCGTTCCGCATCGATACGCGCTTGCATCTGCGCCTGGAAGTCGTCGCTTCGGCGTTGCCGGTCATCGTAGAACCCAGAGCCCTGGTTGTCTCGAAGCCTACCCACATTCGGGTCAAAACTACGGAAATCCATCTGTGGGTCTTTGCGATAGTCAGCGCCATCAATCGACGATTGCTGGAAGTAGGCGTTTTTGCAGTGAACGTTGTTGATGATGATTGTGCCGTCAGCCCTTACTTCCCTGGTGGTGAAGGTCTGCGGATAATCGGCCTCGCTCGGACGAGGTCTACCGGGCATTCTGTCGCCCTGGAAAGCATCATGCTGGTCGTCGCCATTTTGAAAATTCTGCTGTCGTCCACTGCCATCGTATATATAACGATCGGAGTTGTTCTGCCCCTGGTTACCAGGAAGTTGTGACTGGTCGCCCGCCCAACGATACAAATCGTCGCCGCCATTGTTGGGATTGCTGCTAAATCTTGGACCGTCGGACATGGGGCACTCCTTAGATATGACGCGCGGGCTGAAGGTTACGCTTGCTTATATACATATTCCTGAATAATTGGACTGTCAATGGGAGAAGCCCCACCTTAAACCTTGAAACCCTGAACTGGATGGCTTCTTACTTTAGGCCGGTTGAGCTACACAAAGCGTATGACTCATAATCTTTATGCCCATTGCCGCTCCAACTGAAGCGAGAGTGAGACGACCACAGAGCTAACTATACGCAGACCGTGTGAGCATCTAGTGACACTTTGGATTAAATAGGTTCTAAACATGCTTTGATACTGGCTCACTCTTCGCCGAAATCAACAAATGAAACCACCTGAATTACGTATGTTCGTCCGAAATAAAATAAACGCAACCGCCTTACTGCTTGTTGTTTTTTCGCTCAGTTGCGGCATTCCAGCGAGCGCCCTCGATGATCCAGACGAAGGCTTTCACAGCTTGAGCGATCGATACATCCAGACAGCTCGCGCCCTCAGGCAGGAAGGGCTCCCCATGCTTGCCTACAATTTAGAGTTTCGAGCCAATGCAGACCTTGGTCACCCAGCCAACGACGAACGAACGGCCTGGATGCGGACATCAGTCGAGAGCACTCGAAAAAATATAGAAGAATTTCTCACAGTGTATCCGCAGCTATCGGCGGAGAATCAACGACAACTCGCAAACCAAACGCTGGAGCTAAGCTGCAAACTTATGACCGGGCGATCACTGGGCACCCTCAAAAAACACTACTATGGTCGGCATGAAGAATACTTCCCACCGCCGCCGGCGCTGCAAGACCCAGACCTCGGAAACAGGCTGATTACATGTGTTCTTGATTCTGCTGAAAAAAATCAATACCCGTCGTCGGTGCAGATGGTGAGTGATTTCAAAACTGCTTCAGAAATTCCACAGTTGAATTCAGCCAATAAAGCCAGGATCTTGAAAGTAGGCGATTTGTTAGTACCGTCCAAACTTCCTTCAGTGGAGCCCCTGTTAACAGACATAGAAAGCCGGGTTCCGAAGGAATGGCCACTTTCGAAAGAGCACTATCAACGACCGATACCGTGGAAAAAATTCCAGCTATCCTGGTACAAATATCTACCGAAACAAACAAGCAAAACGCCTCCAGCAGAGCGAAGGGGCGCGATGCCGACATACATCAACATCTACGTTTTGCCGACAGAAGATACTGCACAAATTCGAAAAGACTTGGTTGCATTGCTGCCTATTTATCTGGCCCTCCCCGAATCAGAACAGCATGATATCTGCGGACGCATTGGTTCGATTATGCACAGACTGCTACACACAAACTTGAACGTTGAAGCCGACAATTTCTACTGGAAATTTTTGCCCACGGTGAAAGTCGGCTGGCTCAATCTAACTATTTCCGATTCTGCCGAGATCTTTTCCTCGTGGGATTATTACTACAACTGCTATGACTTAGAAAAAGCGAAAGCGATTATGACTAAAAACATTGCTTTTGAGAACGTCACCAGCTTTCGAGACCAGCAAAAATACAAAATCCTAGGAGATATTTACAATATGCTCCATCAAAAGACCGAAGCTAAAGAACAGTATTTAATCGCTCAGAAAATAAATGAAGAAAGCTTTGCACAAAATCCAGGCGAGCTTATCTATTACAAGACAAACGATGACGAGATCGAATTGCGCCTCAAGCATTTGCATTAAGCAGTCAGAGTGCAATCTAGGATGCAGTGCGCGTAACGCCATGATCTTTCGGCATTGAGCGAGTTTACAATTTTAGAGAACTAGTAAAAACAACTGCACCACTTTTGCATTTTTATGCTATAGTCAGAGAAAGTTTCGTTACGGGAAATTAGATCGTGAACCGCGTCCTCCAGCATCAAAGCCAGAGCCTCAGCCAATTTAGTTGGTTGCTCGCTGCGCTATTGAATGTTACTGCTGGAAAAAATCAAAAGGTTTACGACCATGTCTCGCTATCACTACAACAAATTTCATCGCTCCAATAATACTGGTTGCCCATCGGGAATCGGTTCACAGGTGCAGCGTTTCAGCATTGCTTTGGCGCGAGGGGCCCCCTCTCATCAGCCGCGCATGATGCATTTTAGCGCCGGTGGATTAATTCACCAGCGCAGCCAAATTGAGCGGTGCAAAGCTCGTGCCTTGATTCATCAACGGCTGCAGAATCCTCTCATTATGCGCTTTACGTTGCTGCAGTGGTGTTAATCACAAACCCATTGAAGCGCACCAAATAAAAATTCGTGCTGCACCACATGCAGTACCATCACCGTATTGGCCTTTCGTCTAATGGTAGGACCTCACCCTTTGAAGGTGAAGATCTTGGTTCGAATCCAAGGTGGCCAGAATCGTGCATGTCGTCTAGTGGACTAGGATGCCTGGTTGTGATTCAGGCGACACGAGTTCGAATCTCGTCATGCACTCCACGCCCGGTTAGGAGAATTGGCAAATCCGCCTGACTTAGAATCAGGACTTTCTCGGTTCAAGTCCGAGACTGGGCACCATGCGCAAGTCGGTTAACGGCAAACCAGCGGGCTCCAAACTCGCGACTCGTGGTTCAAATCCACGCTTGCGCGGATCTTTAAAACGTCGGCACAAGCAATTGGCCGACGCGATGGAGATGAGGCGATAGGAAGCAAGCTCTTTGCTAAAGAGTCGCCGTAAAACCGGCAGCAGGTTCGAATCCTGTCATCTCCGTATGCCAACATAGCAATGATGGTTCACGCGCTCGTTTGAAGAACGAGACATCTCAGTTCGATTCTGAGTGTTGGCAAATTATTTAGACAACGCAAATTACTTAGATCCGTCAGCAGAAGAAATGTTCTTCTGATCGAGCAAGACAACCATTATTGTTGCCACCAGAGGCATTACCAGAAAAGCGATGGTTATGCCAATTTCGGTTTGACCAATCACTTTGCCATGCTCTAGCAGTTCACCCAATCGGGAGCCAGCAGCAACTTGAAAAGCGATGAACACATAACTGAGCAAATTCATTCGAAATACGCGAGTCAGGAAAAACAAACATGTCGACAAACCGAAAAGAGTAAATAGAAAGCCTGAAAGACAATCTTGCCAGTACCACGACGAAGCACCCATCAACAAACCACAGAGAAGAACGAATAGCACCACTCGCAATTTAGTGCGCACGAATTTCTTCCAAAGTCCAGCCGCTATCGTCAACAACATCAGTCCGAGAATCACACCGCTGAAGATGGCAGTGAGGATATCCAAGGGAGGAAAAGTCGCCGAAAAAATTGCTGGCAAAAACTTTGGGATGTCGAGACGCACTGACGGAGAGAAAGCTTCCGCCACGATCCCTTGAGTCAATTTCAATGCCACCAAAACTGCGCACAGCGCATAGGAACCGATAGCGGCGTCGATGTAAATATTCGACCGCATGACTCGTTCTTCATCGCTGTCAGGTTTCAACAAGAAGTCGTGCCGCAACTGATTAGCGATCGTGGGGAATGACAGTCTAATCGTGGCAATGCCAGCCAGAGCAAGGAGAAAATAGCCAAACGAAAGAAGCAACACCTTTACCGATTCCTGCGCAAGCGTTTGAGCAATGAAGGATTGAAAACTCTCGGCGGTGTTGTAATGGAACAAGAGTTTTTTGGAATCATTTAGCGCTGAAATAATCATCAATAAAAGGCCGCTGCCGCCCAACATCAAAGGCGCAGTCCAGCGAATCGACGTGGCTCGAAGAACATGAATCCCCCAACCCAAGAACGCAACTAATAGAACGATGAAGAAGGCAGGTCGCGCCACGCCAGTCAGCTGCTGGTGCCACTTCATTGTGGTTCGGGGCCACAACCATGAGTCAGGAAGATCCCAATCGATTTTCAAATCTGATATTTCATTGCCTTTGACTCCCGCTCTTACTTTCGAAGCAGTCGCTCCAACATCGAATTTCGGCACATTCAGTTCAAATTCGTAATCGACTCGATCAGTTCGCTCGATTCTATTTTTTCCAACCACTTCGTAGGGCGCGAACTCCGGTCGATTTTTCCTCAGGTAGGCATCGACCACAGCCATAGCCTCTGATTCTGTAAGCTTCTGCCCTTTACCCTCATCACTGTTTTCGAGAACGGTAGCACGCTTTCGTCCATCAGCATTCATGAATACCCAATAGATTTTGGATTCTTGCGGCTTGAAGAATCTCGCTCTCCATTCCAAGCAAGGCTCAATCTGCATGTACAAATCTGCAGTTTTAAGTTTGCCCATCTGTTCGAAAATGTACTGCCACTTTTCTACATCAGCTTGATCTGGTTTGGAGATCAGTTCAAGTTCACACTGATAGCCATCATCGACTACCGCGTCTTCGTGTAGATATTTTTTTGCAAGAGAAAGGGCCTGGTTCGAATCGATCGACAGCTCCGTTTTCGAACCGATCAGATTTGCATTGCTGGTGAAACAAAGACCGCAGCACAACAAGGTAATCGCCACCAGACTCATGCGCCATCGTCGAGATAAAGGAGCATATATCATCTCAGATCGGTCAACCTCGACCTCGTGCCTTTCCTTCACAACTGTCTCTGCCTGGGTGGCAGCGTTCGAAAGATCAGATTCGGCAATGTTCTTTTTCTTGGCCCAGCGTTTGCTGTACATGGCAATTGCTAGAAAAGGCACCAAACTGATCACAGCGGGCACAGTGAGGAAAAGTTGATGCGTCGCAAAGACAGGCTCAACAGTCAGGAATGCGTCATACAAATAGTGCGCAACAAAGCATGGCAGAATTCCGTAGCGATTGATTATCCAACCGAAAACGAGACCAACCACAGTCAGTTCGAGACCTCGGGCATAGCTTGGTTGTTGCGGATATTGACTGTGTGCGAATCCCCAGACTACAGCTTGGATAAAATTGGCCAGCCAGAAATTTTTCAGAAGCCGGTTCAGCAAACCAAGTGCCACCACCCGGCAGGTCAACTCTTCCAATCCAGCGGCGCTGACTCCAATTAGAGCGCCACTAACGGCGGGGCACAGCGTGCCGATGGTTTTATAGTCATCCACTCCTAGCGGACAAAAGAAATTGAACTTTTGCCCAACCAGGTAGTAGGAGATGACCCAGAGCATCATGCCACCAACTGCCAGATATCCATAAATTGTCTTCTGCAAAAAGTCAGACTGCGCAGCGCCTCTCAGGCTGAGAAGGTATGGCATGGCCATGTGCTTTGGCCATGACTGCCGATAGATAATTTCACCACCACCAACTAGAGTCAGGCTCATCAAGAGTGCTCCGACTGTCATCAGTACCATCATGATCACTTGCTTGGAGACAAAATTTGCAAACGTGAGACTTGTGTCGTACTGCGTATCGACTGTGTTAACCCAGTTGTTTCCCTGATCCAGCATGAACAGAACGACCACTATGAAGCTGCTCATAAGAGCAAAGCGCCATCGAACCTTGTGAGTGTTCAACCCATAAATGAATGCACCAACGGTGGTCACGATAAAAATGAAAACAAAGAACGAGGCGATTTTACCAAGCAACTCATTGTTCTCGCGAATCTTCTTATACTCACGAGTCCATGTGTCTGAGGGCGCTAAATGGTATCGGTACGATGAGACTTTATTACCGGAGATATCAACCCGAATGCGCAAACTAGACTCGGGAAAACCGCCTTTCTTCCATTCAAAATGTTGGTCTATGCGATTTGGTTTGGCTTCTGTTCCATAATCGAAAAGCTGATATTTACTAAGATCCTGATGCCCGATTTTGGCAACGAATTCTTCAGCTAGATGCTGAGCTTCTGCTTTGCTTAACGACGGAAGCTTGAGGTCGTTTTCCAAAATATGGAATACTGATTTGAGTTGACCGCTCGTTGTGTACGCTATGTACATCTGTTCTTTGCTCAACTCTTTGCAGAAGCGCGTGCGCCAGAGCCAGACCGGCACATCGTTTTTCATCAATTCGTTGGCAGCTTTGATTCCAAGCTTGAACTCGAGAACAGATTTTGCATCGTCATCATGGAGAAAAGTCGTTGTCTCCATATTTTTGCTGAGGTCGTAGCCCAGTTCAGAGGCAAGCGCTCTTGCCTGCACAGCAGCTTGCCGGCTGGTCAACGCATAATTTATCGAAGCAGCCGGAAAAACCTGGCGGTTAAACAAACCATAAATGATAAATCCAGCCAAGGCGATAATGAGCCACGGCAGTCCAATTTGAATACGCGATTTCGCCCTTGCGACAGCGTCTTCAGACGGGGCTGCGGGCTCGGAATTCAAGATGCAATCTCCAGCATGAGAGCTAGTGCTGCACCGAATTCGGTGCTTAGCGTGAAATTAATGCTAACAGCTTTGGAACGAAAACAATGGCACCAATTGCGGCGGCGGCAACTGATGCGATCAAAACAGCCGCAGCGGCAGTGTCTTTCGCGTATCTAGCTGACTCGTGATATTCGTTATTCGACGAGATATCGACCAAATGTTCCAATGACGTATTGACGAATTCGGCAGCCACTACCATCGACATGGCGATGATTAGTGATATCCAGCTTTGAGCGTCCACTTTCAGCCAAATACCGAGAGTGGTGACAAACGCAACCAGACAGAAATGGATGCGAACATTGCGCTCTTCCTTGAGCCCAATCCAGATGCCGTGAAATGCGTGGTAAAAAGATTCGATCATCGTAATCGCCGGTCCCGTTTTCCGCAGCCATGCTCGGGGAACTATCGACGCATCAGGCGCTACAACTGCTTCAACGGACAGGTCTTGGGGACTATCGGCTACGGCGCTATTATTAGAGATACCGACAGTTCGAGCGCGGTGCTGTATGACCTTGCTCTTCGGTGCGCCTAACGATTTCAAGTCAGTACCCCCAATGCCATCCGCGAAATTGCTCACGCCGAGCAGCTCGCTGCCCAGGCTATCCTAGGATTAACTGCAGCCAATGTGCAGGAAGCCGCCATTAATTTCACCATAACACAGGGTTGCTAAGTACAACAAGGTCAAACCGTTAGCATTGTTAAGTGCCCGCAGGTGAGGTTATCGGCTAACGCCAGCGGCATCGAGCACCAGTTTCTGGCGCGAGAACATATCTTTCTCTTGCGCTTTGGTTATGTGGTCGAACCCCAAAACATGTAAAACTCCGTGAACAAATAAGAAGGCGATTTCGCGATCCAGGCTGTGCCCAAAGTCCAGCGCCTGTTCCTGCGCTCTTTCGAGAGAAATGACGATTTCTCCCAACTCGAAAGTCTCTTGGCCGAAGTCTGGAGGGAAATTGACTTCTTCTCCATCAAAAATCAAAGGAAAGGAAAGAACGTCTGTAGCCGCGTCTTTGTCGCGAAACTGCTGATTGAGCTCTTGAATCTTCTTATTACCAACGAACATGAGCTCAATGGAGCCTCGTTCGGAGATTATCTTCAGATGCTTCTTGCTTATGTGTTTAGCTGCATCGGAGCGCAGATTGCGACAGATTTCTGCAAACAGCGTATTCATCGTCTCAGTCCACTGCTTTGTATCTATAGGTAGCTTGCGCTGCTTATTGCTTACGTGAACCGCACCCATTGCACCCAACTCCGATGATGACATCCGCTCTCACAGGGCTGCGCGCCCGCAGTTGCCTGAAAAGAGCCGCCATGTTAACATACAGCGCATATGGAATCGCGTTGTCGTAGGCTATGAACGTTAGCCTATGGCATTCTCGTTTGTGGCCGTCCGTTCAGCGGGCGCAGATTCGTCGCAGAAAACATGTCCGACAAAAAGACTCTCGAACAAAAATTGCAAACAGTAACAGAAATCGCCGACGCGATTGCTGAGCCGCTTGGGCTGTTCGTCGTCGAATGCAAGTTTGGACAGCAGGGTCGCAAACGTAGTCTAGAAGTGACTATTTTCAGAAAAGAATCTTGGGTTTCCTTGAGCGACTGCGAGCAACTCAGCCGTTTGTTGGAAGCCGAGCTAGACAAACGAATGGCTACAGAAGGACCTTTGATTGAAGGAAGCTTCGACTTGCAAGTGCAAAGCCCTGGCATCGACAGACAGTTGAAGACTGAGCGCGAATACAAAATTTTCGTCGGACAAGTGGTGCAAGTTCAAAGCAAAGAAAAGGTCGGTGACCTTGGTATCAATTTCAAGGGCACGCTTACTGGAGCGGCTGATGGCAAGCTGCATTTAGCGAAAGCATCAGCGATCAAACAGAAGCAACACACTAAAGGAAAACAAGTTGCGACGAAGGCAGACCCGCCTCAAGACGTAACAGTAGACATGAAAAGCTGTAGCACCGTCAAATTGTTTTCGGATGATCTGGCGACGCACCGTCCAGGCGAGAAATTGCCTGAACTGAATGGAGATGGCACCGGCGGCGACCCCGCCTAGCCACGACGAACTAGCACGATGCAACTTCGGTGGCATCAAAATACAAAACAACTGAATAGAATGTGGAGAAAAATCAATGATCAAAATAGGTGACAAACTACTTGAAGCGGCAGAGGAACTAGAGCGCGACAGAAATATCCCGCAAGAAGAGTTCATCTCGTATGTATGCGACGCGATCGTTGCAGCCTACAAAAAGAAAGTCCCAGATCATGATGTAGAAGGCGTAAGAGCCATCTTCGACCACGAAACAGGCGAAATCGGGATCTTCGCACCAAAAGAAGTTGTCGAAAAAATCAGCAATGAATATCATGAAATCAGCCTCGTTGACGCGCAAGACTTGATTCCAGACGTTGCAGTCGGCGAAGTTTTGGAAATCGAAGTGACGCCTGCAGACTTCTCTGAGTTCGGTCGTATCGCCGCTCAGACAGCCAAACAGCTAATGACACAGCGCCTGCGCGAAGCAGAAAAAGAGCTGATCAAGAAAGAGTTCGAAGCACGCAAAGGCACCTGCACCACCGGTCAAATCGAGCGTATCGAAGTAATCAGCAACAGCCGCAACAACGTTATCGTCAACCTGGGACGCGTCGAAGGTTGCATGCCAACCAGAGAGCAGCTGCCCGGAGAAACATATCGCGTCGGCAACAGAGTTCGTGTCTACGTTCTGGAATTGAGAGATACTGGTCGTATTCCGCAAATTATCGTCTCGCAAGCGCACCCTGAGCTAGTTCGCGAGTTGTTCGAACTGTACGTTCCAGAAATCGAAGACGGCACAGTCGACATCAAATCAATCGCTAGAGAAGCTGGATACCGCACCAAAATCGCTGTGCATTCAGACGATGCCGATGTTGATCCAGTTGGAGCATGTATCGGAACCCGCGGCGTCAGAATTCAGAACGTTGTCGCCGAGCTGCGCAACGAGAAGATCGACGTTATCCGCTACTCACTCGACCCAGTCGACTACATCTCGAACGCCCTCAGCCCAGCCCGCATCACCACGGTAGCCCTTTACGAAGAAGGACCAGAAAGTGGCGGAAAACGCGCTGAAGTCATCGTTCCAGACGACCAACTCTCACTGGCAATCGGTCGCGGCGGTCAAAACGTCAGACTGGCAGCCAAACTAACCACCTGGAAGATAGACATCAAGTCTGAAAGCCAAGCTGGCGGCTCGTTCAAGTCTCTTAATCAGACCCTTGAGGACCTTAGCCCATCAACATAGACCTTTGTGACCGGACACGCCTCTGCGTATCATGTCGCAACAAAAAACCTCAAATCGAATTAATCAGACTGACGGTCGATCACCTGTCGGGAGCAGTAAAGCTTAACAATGAGAAATCACCGGTACATGGGCGCTCAGCCTATTTGTGCCGGTCGAGAGCCTGCGTCACTCAGGCTCTCAAGGGTGGGCGGCTCAAACACGCGCTCGAAGGACGAAAGGTCAAAGGCGTCACAAATACACGCTTAGTCAGGCTCCCTCTTGAATCACAACTTATTCACGATATGACCGTCATGTGCACAGATAGCGAAACAACATGCGAGAATAGCGTGAGTAAGGAGGTGCTTGAATGAACGATCGTATGCGTGTGTACGAGCTTGCGCGGCAGATGAACATCCCAAATGAGGATGTCATTACTGGTTTGCGTGAACTTGGTCACGACATCAAGAGTCATTCCAGCACTGTCGATAAAGTCGCAGTAGGTCAACTTATTTCACACCTCAGTAAAAAGAAACAGCAGCCCGAAAAGCCTGCAGAAACCAAGGCAAAGGGCGGCGTCAAGACGGCCACTGCGAAAACTGGTGCCACCAAAACTCCTGTTCCACCTCCGCCTGTCGTGAAACCGCGCGTTCTCGCTCGTTATCGCAGACCAGAACCAGGCGCACCGGGAGTGGAAGTTCCGCTCACCGAAGTAGCAGAAGTCGTGCCAGCAGCCAGCACTGCTGTAACACCACCACCAGAAGTCGAAGAAGAACAAGTGCAAGCGCCATCAAATGGCCAGCAGCCACCAGTCAACTTCGAACCACCAGTATCGACGAATGGCGCACAGACAAGTACACCACCAACAGTGGCAGCCACTCCAGCTCCAGAAGCTCCAGTGATCGCTCCTGTCATCGCTGAACCAGAGAAACCCGAATCTGAGCCAATTCAGCCAGCAGCCGCCACGGTTACTGAAGAAAAAGAAACGCAGAAGGGTGATAAGGCAGAACCAAAAGTTGAACAGAACGACAACGATACTGATAACTTCACGCCTCCAAGCAGTGGACAGGCGGTGAGGCCGATGGCACCATCAGTACCGGTGAGAATCGCAGCTCCTTCAGTCAGAGCCACTCCTCCGCGCCCACCAAAATCGCACCGCCCGACTCCATCTGAGCGTCATGCGCAGAAGAAAGACGATCGGTCTCGTCCAGCCGCAACTGCGCCGGTTGAAGTTCCAAGAATCATTACACTGACCAATTCTTTGACTGTAAAAGAGCTGGCAGAAAAAATGAACGTTCCTGACACGGAAGTGATCAAACGACTGTTCATGCGCGGTTTCCCAAGAACCGTGAACCAGACTGTCGAATATGAACTAGCAAAAGATCTCGCAGTCGAGATGGAATACGAAGTTCTCTCCGAAGACCTGGAAGCGGCCACAGCCCCAGACGAAGTGGAGAAGGAACTGACGCCGGAAGAACAAGCCTCATTGGTTTTGAGACCACCGGTAGTAACAATCATGGGTCACGTCGACCACGGTAAAACGAGCTTGCTCGATGCCATTCGTCAAACCAAATTCTTGCTCACAGCTTCAGAAGCTGGTGGTATCACTCAACACATCGGCGCTTATCACGTCGAAGTCGAGTCAGAAGACGGCACGATGCGTCAGATCGTCTTCCTTGACACACCTGGTCACGAAGCGTTTACAGCGATGCGTGCTCGTGGAGCGAAAGCGACAGACATCGCGATTCTGGTTGTAGCAGCAGACGACGGTGTTATGCCGCAAACGATCGAAGCCATCGACCACGCGAAAGCAGCCGGTGTGCCGATTATCGTCGCGGTCAACAAAATCGATAAAGCAGACGCAGAACCAGATAGAGTTCTCAGCCAATTGATGGAACACGGATTGTTGCCAGACAAGTTCGGCGGCGAAACCGTTACGGTCAACGTTTCTGCCAAGAAGCGCACCGGTCTCGACGAGCTATTAGAAATGATTCTGCTCGTTGCCGACATCCAAGACTTGAAGGCAAACCCAGATAAACCAGCTACTGGTGTAATTATCGAAGCCGAGCTTTCGCGAGGCAAAGGTGCGGTCGCAACCGCCCTTGTTGAAAATGGAACCTTACGCGAAGGCGATTACATCGTTGCAGGCAGCAAGTCAGGCAGAGTTCGCGCTCTATTTGACGATCGCGGTCAACGTGTGAAAGCAGCCGGTCCATCGATGCCAGTCGAAGTGCTTGGTCTAGATGAAGTGCCGCAAGCTGGTGACAGATTCGAAGTTGTGTCAGATGTACATGCATCGAAGATTCTGATCGAACAACGCAAGCTGGGTCAGGTCGAGCGCAAGCAACATCACGTCAGCCTCGAGTCACTGCACGACATGTTGACCAAGGGCGAAGTGAAAGAGCTCAACGTCATCGTCAAAGCAGACGTGCAAGGTACAGCCGAAGCTATTGCCGAGCAAGTGAAGAAGCTATCTGGCAACGAAGTTGCAGTTAAGGTCTTGCGCACCGCATCTGGTGACATCTCAGAAAACGATGTAAACCTGGCAGCTTCGTCAGAAGCTATCATCATCGGTTTCAACGTCAACCCAGACCAGAATGCTCGACAAGTGGCAGAAGCTGCCGGCGTCGACATAAGAACCTACAGCATCATCTATCAGATTACAGACGACTTGGAAAAGGCAATTCAAGGCTTGATCCAACCAGTTCGCAAAGAAGTGAAGATAGGGGTTGCCGAAGTTCGTCAGATCTTCAAGTTCGGAAAGCAATTGATGATCGGCGGTTGCATGGTGATCGAAGGCAAGGTGCAACGCGGTTGCATCGCCAAGATCGAACGCAATGGCGTCATCGTTCACGAAGGAAAACTCGACACACTGAAACGCTTCAAAGACGACGTCAAGGAAGTTGCTCAGGGATTCGAATGCGGCATGAGCTTCGAGAAATTCTCGGACTTGCAAGAAGGCGACAAAATCAATGCCTTTATCATTCAAGAATCAAAAGGCGAGATCACTCGTTAACTGAGTTGTGCGAAGAGCGCAGACTGGACAGTGTTTGTCCAGCAAAATATCGCGGAGGATTCTACTATGTCTAGTCAACGGGCACTAAGAGTTTCTCAGTCGATCAAACGCGAACTCTCAGATATGATTCGCCGTGATTTGGACGATGAACGTATAGGCGGACTCGTCTCTATCACTGAAGTGGAATGCACATCAGATTGCAGATCTGCTCGTGTATTCATCTCCATCTTCGGCGACGAAGAAGTGCGCAGCAAAACTATGGAAGCGCTAACCAACAAAGTCGGTTTCATGCGCGGCGAGTTGTGCCGCAGATTGGGATTGCGATTTGCTCCTGAGTTGCACCTGAAGCTCGATGATTCGCTCGAACGCGGATCGAAAGTGACAGACTTGCTCGGAAAGATTTCGCGCGGCGAAGTTTAGAACGAACGTGGCTGCACAACAGAAACACATCGGATTCATCAACATCCACAAACCAACCGGCATCACATCTCATGATGTGATCAACAAAGTGCGGCGTCTCATCGGCGTCAAGCAAGTAGGGCATGGTGGCACGTTAGACCCGCTAGCCGAGGGCGTCTTGCCTGTAGCAGTGGGAGCCGCTTGCAGACTGTTGCGTTTTTTGCCGCAAGACAAAACTTATGTAGCAGAAATTTTGCTCGGTCGGCAAACTTCCACCGATGATATCGAGGGTGATACCATTCGCTCAGGCGATGTCAGTGCAATTTCCAAACAAGAGATCGAAAAAGCGCTGGCTCAATTCAACGGCGAAATAGACCAGATACCGCCTATCTTCAGCGCCATCCATATCGACGGCAAAAGAGCTTACGAGTTGGCGCGAGCTGGCAATACAGCAGTTGAGATCAAGCCCCGACGTGTCACTATCTTCAAGCTGGAAATTCTGCAGATAGAGTTGCCTGTGATAAAAGTGCGCATCGCCTGCTCGAGCGGAACATACATTCGCTCAATCGCCCGAGATCTTGGAGAAACTCTAAGTTGTGGGGGCTGCCTCAAAAGTCTGGTGAGAGAACAAGCGGGATTGTTCTGGTTGGATAAATCGCTTACCTTAGAAACAATCGCAGAGCGAAGAAATTCAATTGACAGCGTGCTGACGGAACCGGTATCAATATTGAGTCAAACCGATCACTTCAGCACTTTGAATGTGAGCGACGAAGTGGCAAAAAAATTCAGCATGGGTCAATTTGTGCCAGTGGCAAATTTCGAGCAAGAGCACCTGAATCATTCCAAACAAGTTTTGATCCTTCATCAAGGGCAATTGCTTGCTCTTTGCAATATCTCCGAAGACAAACTTCTGAAACCAGAATTAGTGATCGCAGATGGACAGCATAAAAGTTGATCGACCTACTTTCATCATATTCAATTCGCTCTGCGAAGGCGGGTTACTTCTGCTTGCCACGCTCTGGTGCTTTAACACTGGAGTGAATTTGAAGGATGCTCTCAAGCCTGACGTAATTCCAGTCGGCATAGGCATTTTCGCAGGTGCCGCTACTGCGTTCAGCGGCTTCGTCAGCCTATTTTTAGCCGGTAAGAGTGACCCGAAATCGAAAATTTATGAACTGAGATCGCTTGTCTACGATCATGTGGCGCCTCTCTTTGCTCAACTAACGGTGCTCGACATTCTGCTCATAGCGGCATCAACAGGTTTCTGCGAAGAGATATTTTTTCGCGGGGTGCTGCAATCAGAACTGGGAATCGTTTTTGCAGCCGTGCTTTTCGGCATGATCCACTGTGCCTCGCTGATCATGCTGCCTTACGCCATTTGGACCTTCCTCGCAGGTATTTTTCTAGGCTACCTTTACGTCTGGACCGATTCGCTCTGGACTCCAATTTTTGCCCACGGCATCAACAACTTGATCGTCATACTCTATTTCAAATTGCGCAAGCCATGAAAAAAGAGGCAGCCCTTGAGCCGCCTCTTATTCAATTTGGACTTCGATGGTTCGAAGAATTCTACGCAATTAAGGCTTCGTTCTATCCGAAGATATTAACGACGTCCCTTTTTCTTTGCTGGAGCTTTCTTTGCAGGAGCTTTTTTCTTAGCTGCTGCTTTTGGCTTGGCGGCTGCTTTCTTGGGAGCAGCACTAGCAGATGCTGTTATTGCTTTAGGCAATGCAGCTTGCTTTGCTCTGCCATCAACAATATCCTTCAATTCCTGCCCGGCTCTGAAAACAGGGACGCGTGCAGCTTCGATCTTGAGTTTTTGTTTTGGATTTTGTGGATTGACGCCTGTGCGCGCTTGACGTTGTCTACGCTCAAATGTGCCAAATCCAACTAGGGTTACCCGGTCGCCTTTTGCAAGTGCTGCGGTCAACGAGTGAAGCAGCGCGCCAACGGAATTTTGTACTTCTACTTTTGTTTGTCCGGTAGCTTTTGCAATTGAGTTAACTAGTTCTGCTTTGTTCATGCGATTTTTCCTAACGAAAAGAAGTGGAGAAAGCCGTAGTGAAGCCCAAAAAACAATTGAGTGATACTACCACCGCATCTAGATCTTATTCAAGTAGTTGAGCACTCAAAATCTTTGTTCAATTTGTATGTGTGCGCAGCGAAGCGAACCACGCAGGTGTGCTAGATTCAAGGCTCCTGCAAAAAGATGTGAGATGAATTTCGACGAGACGATAGCTGCAATTTCAACGGCGCCGGGAACAGGAGCGATTGCAATTGTAAGAATGACCGGTCCGGAAGCCTGGACTATTACCGGCAAATTTTTCTGCTCCAAAAGCAAAAAGCCGCTCTTAGATTCGTTGAAAAGTCATGTGTCCATGCATGGTTTCGTGCGCGACGCCGCTTCAGACCAGATTGTCGACGAAGTCGTCGTTATTCCGTATAAAGGACCAAATTCATATACGGGTGAAGATCTGATCGAGATCAACTGCCACGGCGGTCAAATTGTCACGAGTGAAATTCTTTCTTTGTGCCTGGCTAATGGTGCGCGATTGGCGCGCCAGGGGGAATTCACACAGCGGGCATATTTGAATGGGCGCATGGACTTGACGCAAGCCGAGGCAGTGCTAGATGTCATTCAGGCGAAAACCGGGTTGCAGAGCCGATTTGCAGTTTCAGCCCTGAAAGGCGAATTGGGTGGTCAAATCGAAAAGGTTCGGCTCAGTCTGGTTGAACTCCTGTCGCGCATCGTGGCTGGTTTAGACTTCCCTGAAGAAGTCGGAGATATGCCCCTAGACGATCTGGAAAAGATCGTTCAGGACGCCGGTAAAGACTTGCAAGTGCTACTCAGCACAGCGCGCTCGGGAAGATTTCTGCGCGAGGGTGTGCGCGTTGCAATTGCAGGCAAACCCAACGCGGGCAAATCGAGTTTATTGAATCAGCTGCTCAAGTTCGAACGAGCGATTGTCACCGATGTGCCCGGTACGACAAGAGATTCGCTTGAAGAATTGCTTGATATGAATGGCATTCCAGTTTTGTTGATTGATACTGCTGGCATTCGATCCACAGACGATCAGGTTGAAAAAATCGGCATCGAACGCACTCGCAAAGCGATTGCACAGTCAGATCTGGTCCTCTTGGTTACAGACGTTTTAACTGGTTGGACAGACGACGACAAACTCGTGCTCGATTTAGTCGCCGATCGCCCACACATCATTTTGGCGAACAAAGTGGATCTCGTCGAAGAGTTCGATTTCTCAGACCAGTATTTGAGCAACAATCAATGCCTGGCAAGAATTCCAATTTCGGCAAAAACCGGAAGCGGCATCGCTGAATTCAGCGACGCCGTCGAGCGCTGGGTTTTCAACGACCAACAGTTAAAAGACTCTGGAGGCTCTTTGAACGCGCGTCAGGGAGAATTGTGCGAGCGAGCCTTGCGTTCCCTTGCCCTGGTGCAAGAAACCGCAGCCAACGACATGCCACAAGATTGCCTGGCGACGGATCTAAAGATGGCGATCGATAGCCTTTACGAAATGAGCGGTGAAATGGTTTCCGAGGCGATAATAACTAATGTTTTTGCCAAATTTTGTATAGGGAAGTGAATCTGTATTCATGGCGACTCTGAACTGCGAAGACCAAGACTATAAAACCGCACTGCGCATCGTGCCCGGCGACGCCAAGCTGATTCAAAACCAGATGTGGCAGCGCTATTCGGTGCATCTGTTCAGCGGAGACCGTGAGATCAAGCTGGGCGGAAAGTCTTCAGGGGCGTTGGAAAGCGACAATTGCATATTTTGCCGCAAGCCTAAAGATGAGATTCAGGATCTGATCGATAAATTGAAGCAAGTGGTAGATTTCGACCGAGAGAAAGTGCTGTTTGAGCCAGCTGAGCCCTCTTTTGAGCTTTCGGTCTCCCGCTCGGGCGTGACCGGAATCAAAGTCGAAGTCTGGCTCGACCCGGGAAATGCTAAGACTGGTATCTACCGCTGGGATGGCGTGGGAATCAGGTTTTACACCCTACAAGAGCACCTGATCTCGTTTTTGAAGGAGCTTGAGGACGAATTTGCCTGCTAAAATGGGCTCCTTACGGCAGTTTGTCGATGCCGCCATCGAAAGGAGTTAATCATGTCGCAGGTAGAAACAAAAATGGGGGAGATCACTGTAAACCTTCCGGATGGTTCACAAAAGACCATCGCTGAGGGAGCAACAGGTGCGGATCTCGCCAAATCAATTGCTCAGGGTTTATTCAAGAAAGCTGTTGGATTGCAAATCAACGGTGAAACCCGCGACTTGTACACGCCTTTGACCAACGGCGATAACGTCAAGATCCTCAAAGCCGAAGATGCAGACTCCGTTGAGTTGCTGCGTCACTCGACCGCGCACGTTATGGCACAAGCCGTTCAAAAAATATTTCCTGATGCAAAAATCGCAATTGGTCCGACGATTGAAGACGGATTCTATTACGACTTTGAAATTCCCGGTCACACTTTGTCGACCGATGATTTATCGCGCATCGAAGCAGAGATGACTGCAATCGCCAACTCGAATCAAACGATCGAAAGATACGTGATTCCTGATGTCGACAATCAACTCGCCGAGTTCAAAACTCAAGGCGAAAAGTTCAAAGCAGAACTGCTGCAAGAGCACAGAGACCACACTCCGACTTTATACTTGATGAAAGACAAAGATGGAAAAACGATCTGGAACGATTTGTGCCGTGGACCGCATTTGCCGAATACCGGTGTAATCAAGAATTTCAAACTCTTGAAAGTATCGGGATCATATTGGCGCGGCGATGAAAAGAAAGAGCATCTGCAGCGAATCTATGCGACAGCATTTTGGACGAAGGATGATCTGAACGCCTATCTGCTTCGCCTCGAAGAAGCTGAGAAGCGCGACCACAGAAAGCTTTCCAAAGACCTGGACCTTTTCTCGACTCACGAGGAAGTTGGACCCGGGTTGGTTTTCTGGCATCCAAACCTCGCCACCGTCCGTAATATCATTGAAGATTACTGGCGCGCAGAGCATCGCAAACGCGGATACGATTTCGTCTTCACGCCGCATATCGCCAGCGAAGAGCTGTACAAAATCAGCGGTCACCTGGATAGCTACGGCGAGAACATGTATTCGGCCATGGACATTGATGGGCAGCCTTATCGGGCCAAGCCAATGAACTGTCCCGGTCACATCATGATCTATAAATCCAAATTGAGAAGTTATAGAGATTTGCCAGTGCGCTTCGCTGAGTTGGGCACGGTATATCGCTACGAACGCTCAGGCGTTCTGCACGGAATGTTGAGAGTGCGCGGATTCACACAAGATGACTCGCATATTTTCTGCACACCCGAGCAACTCGAAAGTGAAATCAACGGCATTCTCGATTTGATTGACGCGCTCATGAGCACATTCGGCTACACGTACAAGGCTTATCTGGCTACACGTCCAGCCGACAGCAAATTGGGTACCGATGAAGAGTGGGCATTCGCAACCAATGCTCTCGAAAATGCGATGAAAGAGCGAAAACTTGCATACGAAGTTGATGAAGGCGGCGGCGCATTCTATGCACCGAAGATCGACATCAAATTATTCGACGCAATCGGTCGCGAATGGCAGGGTCCAACCGTGCAGGTTGACCTGAATCTGCCGACTCGCTTCGATGTTAATTACATCGGACAAGATGGCAATCGTCACAAAGTAATCATGGTCCACCGAGCTGTATTGGGCTCGATGGAACGCTTCTGTGGCGGCTTGATCGAACACTATGCCGGAGTCTTCCCGCTCTGGCTGGCACCGACTCAAGTAGCAATCATGCCTATTGCAGACCGCCATGCAGATCGCTGCCATGAAATCGCAAAACAGCTGAAAGCTCAAGACATTAGAGTGCACGTGGACGAAAGATCCGAAACACTGAACTATCGCATTCGAGAAGCACAAGTACAACAAATTCCGTACATGCTTGTCATCGGTGATAATGAAGTGACCAGCGGTCAGGTCTCGGTAAGACAGAGAAGGATTGAGGGTTCGAAGGTGATGGGGCTTGATGATTTGACCAAGCAACTAAAATCTGAAATCGAATCGAAGCAAAGCTAGAAACTCGAAAGCGCTCTCGAAAGAGAGCGCTTCTTCTTTGTCCTTTGCCAAATGAAACACCACCGGAGACAAGACAAATTGATGAACAAGACATTCGCACTGACAGTCGGAATTTCGATAGCTACGCAACTTCCGTGCCATGCAAAACTATTCGAGAAGGATCCAAATGGCGGCACTCACGTAAATTTACCGTTTATCCATGTAGACAAAACATACGACGCGCATGGAAATAAGCGCGTAAAAGTTCGTGCACCGTTTGTGAAAGTAGACAATCCAGAAGGCTCAGACAACGTGCATGTGTCAGCACCTTTCACCAAAGTAGGACATGAGAATCCCGGCTCCACGCAAGTTAAAGCGCCATTTGTAAAAGTGAACAATCCCGGCGGCTATCACGATGCAAAAGTATCCGCACCATTTACGAAAGTGAACGAGCATCCAAATGGCACCACTTCTGTCAAGGCACCATTCACCAAAACAACCGAGCACGTGAACGGAACGACGACTGTCAAGGCGCCATTCACCAAGGTGACGGAGCATTCAAACGGCTCATCGACTGTGAAGGCTCCATTCGTGAACACAACGAAGTAGCGCCGAAAGCCACACACCGAAAGCTGAGCAAGAATGGAACCGCAGCCTTAGCGCTATCCGAATGTCTCAGTTCAAAAAAAATCAATGCCACCGTGAGCTCTTAAGCAAGGTTGCAGCAAGCAACAGAAGCCGATCTCGCTTCCAAAAGACGACCAGAGATGTGGCTGAAATAGCGACCGGCAGTACTGTTTTTTCAAGATAAGAATTTGATTTATTGGAAGCGACCAAGATCTGTTTTTCTACTAATTTCGCCTTCTCCTCCGCCCCTTCCGAATGCAAAGCAGTTGCGTATGCAGACAGTGTTTCGCTAACCTTTGCGCTTTTCGCTCCGAAAATTTTTGTCCGAATTGCAAGGGCGTCCTGAAAGGCTACATCAGCTTTCTCAAAGCACCTTTCACTAGCGTACAGTGTGCCCAATCTTGTCATCGGACTGCCATAGCCTTGAGGCAGATGCAATTGTTTAGACAACGCTATGGAGCGCAAATAGTAGTTTTCCGCAATTTGATACTGCTGGCTCTTTGCGTACAGATCTCCGAGATTTGCATACACACCTGCAATCAGCTCATCTTGCTCTCCAACTAAGGAGCGACGCAAGTTTTCAGCAGCCAAAACAATCGGTTCAGCTCGCTTGAATTGCTTAGATTCGATGTAGCCCCCAGCGAGCAACTCCATCGAAAAACCGGGATGAACAGCGGGGCTTGGAGGCAACGCAATGGCTCGATAAATTGCGCAAGCAAGATTTAGGTTTCCACTCTTTGCAAAAAGCAAAGCAGTTAAATCTATCGATAAGTAAATGAAAGCTAGCAATGCGAATGCAGTCACAGTCACTCTGTATGCAGTACGGAAGCGATCCAGAGTTTTCCACTGTTCGTGCAACTTCTCAACTTGCTTTTGCTCGCTAGACTTCGGCTGTTTGGATTTCCAGATGCGATAGCTTAGAAGAAACGCATAGAAAGCCACTTCGAAGGCAACTGCACCGACCAGCGCTGCAGTTGGGCAAGCACAGGCGAAGACAATTAAATACCCAAGAAAGAGCAAATTGACTGCGTTCAAAACTACATTCATCAATTTACTGAGATCATATTTGAGTATCCGCACTTCAACTCCATCGATCGATTAGCCGATTCGCTAATTCACAAGATCGATTATGGTGCCAGTAGACGCGAATACAAGTCATTCAAAGAAAGGTCAGTGGGAATTGCACGACCCTCTTCAAAATAGTGATGGAAGCGCCGGAGCGCTTCCATCCTTCTCGACTATGCGAAAAACTGTCTACTTCTTTATGCTTTCAAGTGCAGCTCTGGCTTCAGAAGCGATTTCTGGATCGCTTTTCACTGCTAGCTTCAGCGCTGGAACAGCAGATTTAGCATCGGGACCGATGTCACCAAGCCCTCTTGCGGCCGCAGAACGTACACTTGAATTTTTATCGCTCAGTAATGCAATCAGCTTCGGAACGGCACCGACGGCTTCAGAACCGGCTCCGCCAATGGATCTTGCTGCTGCGATGCGAGCAGAATCGATGTCGTCGCTGAGCAACAGAGTCAACGCCGGCACATCTTTGGCACTGCAGGGAATGCGCTCCAAACTATATGCAGCGGCTTCACGCATATCTTTGTCGCCAGTTTTGATCGATTCGATTAGAACAGACACTGCTGATTTCGCATCTGCTCCAAAGCCACAAAGCGCACGGGCAGCAAGTTGTCGAACTACTGGTTCAGAATCGTTTTGAACTGCGGTAATCAGAACTGGCACGGTTGTCTCAGGTTGCTTACCGATATCACCCAGAGCGGAAGCCGCATAGGTGCGTTCATAGCCACCGTCTGGGCTTTGAAGAAAGGCTATTACGGCAGGAATCGCAGCAGCGGCATCAGGACCGATGTGACCGAGTGCGTTACACGCTTCGCCCTTAGCTCCGGCGAAAGTGTCGTTTTGCAAAAGTTGAATGAGGCTTGGCACGGCGTCTTTGGCAATCGGGCCCATTTCGCTCAAGTGGTAACCAGCGCTTTTGCGCTCCCACTGGTCACCGCTAGTCAAGCCTTTAATGGCAGCTTGAACGTCAGCGGGGCGAAAACTCTCGGCCTGGGCGGCACAATTGACACCAAAAGTCAGTAGCAGGGACAGCGAAAGGGCGACCTGCGCGCCTCTCATGAAGTTCATAACCTAAAACCCTCCGTTTTGTTGAACTCATGGTTAACGGGCGCCTATTCAAAAATAGGATGAGCTACGTTAACAAGTGCCAAACGGATCGATTAATTGCAATTTGTGGGTTGCATCCTGTGCGATCTCTAACCGACAGACTTAGTTTTGCAAACAGCCATTTTGTGACGCACACGCTCAATGTTGCGCGATAAAGTTAGCACCATCGGTCCATTTCCGATTCGTTGTTTTTCAGCCAGAGTTGCTTGTTTAAAATAGTCCATCGCTTCTGGGTAAGCTTCACGCTTTTCATACGCTTCGCCAATTAGAAGCAAAGTAATAGGAATGTCGCGAGATTTTGGATCTACTCTTTTTCGGATTGCCAGAAGACGCTTCAAATAAGGAATGGTGTCGTAACAGGCTCCACCAGCGCAAGTTACGCGCACGACATTATTCAACGGCTGGATCAGTTCAGCTGAATCTTTTCCGTACTTAGCTTCTTTGATTTTCAAAACGCGCATGAACGGCGGTCTTGCTTGATCGTATTTTTGTTGGCGAAGATACACTTGCGCTAAATCTTCCGAGCTGATCATAATGCGCGGATCGTTTTCCTTCATGTGCTTAGTGTCGGACAAAGCTTTCTTCGCTAATTTCTCCGCTTTCGATAAATCGTTAGCGCGAAACGCCGCTTGTGCAGCAGCGCTATCTTTGCCCCAGGAAGAACTGCTGTCTGAAGTTCTACTTTTACTAGCCGAAGCACTATCATGATTTTTTCTGCTTGATGCATCCGCCGTCGTCTGAACTAAAGTCAGAGCAACCAGGATGAAAAAAGCTCGGTGCATCATTTTTCTCTCTTCTCTTCCAGGTTCAATGCTGCTGGCGAGCGTATCAATGATTGACGCAAGTTGTCGGCAATTCCGCTGAATTGATTTACCGGCTCGAACTTTGTGTGCGCCAAGCCAACGTAACTGTCGGCCGCTCCATAATATACCAGATAGCCATTTTTGCCGTCAGGAACTACGCCTTGAGGGAAAACGACATTCGGCACTTGATGAACTGTAGTTGAGGAATTCTCGATTTCCCACGGAGTTTCTGGCGAGAAAACAGGCTTGCTCGAACGATAAAGCAATTTCGTCGGATCGTTTTTATCAAAAACAGCCAAGCCAGTTTGATATTTGAACATGCCTCGATTGCCTTCGTAAGGCGAACCACCGCTGTAAATCAAATTTATGCCTTTGTCTGTGAGGATGGCGGCTGGTCCTGGCTCTACAACATTCGAGTCGAACTGACCTGGACGTCCTGGCAGAATCGGTTGATTCGTTGCGTCGGTCCACTTCATACCGTCAGGTGATGAAGCCAAGCCCAATTCGTCAATGCCATTCCGGCTGCCCATGTAGAACATCCAGTACTTTCCATCGATTTTTTCAGGCACCATTTGACCATTTACTTCGCGCGTCACAAGCGACCCAGATTTGGTCCACTGCGTGTTCCAGGTGCCCTCATTAGCGGGCATCATAATGCCTCGTTCGTGCCAATTTTTCAGGTCTGTCGATGTCCAGTCTGCAAGCTGCGCATCCTTTCCGTCGTACTTTGTTGCAGTGAGATCGTATTGCCTTGAATCGACAGGATCCACTGTCATACGGGGATCTTCAATGCCAAGCTTTTCGTTCTCTACTCTTGGTGCAAGCACCGGTTCATCACTGCGTTCGAGGATCGTTTTTCCATCCGGAGCAGTGCGAGCGTATCCAACAGTCGAGACACCTTTTAAATCCTGAGCGCGGTAGAGGATAGCAACATCGCCGTTGGGCAATCTTGTTGCAGTCGGATTGAACGCCCCAGCCGAATCGAATTTGTTGCCATCGCGTGGACCGAGTATCGGCTCATCAGATAGTCGTTTGAATGGCGTCAACATTTCAGTCACACCTTTGGGATAAGTCTCGACACCACGAGCTTCCCGTGATGCATTGACACCCTTTCCGATGGCATAGTCGACACCGGCAAAAGCGGCGCCAAAGAGTGCAAAAGTTCCTGCTTGTTGTGCAATCTCTTTTCCGGTCGCCCAACGGTCGTTAATCAAGCGTTCGTTCAGAAGGGCATTCGTTGCACCACCGACGGCACCACCAGCGGCATTGACTCCAACCCGCCGAAGCAACGCACCTTCGAATTCGGCTCCGCCCAGCGCACTTGTGGCAAGGCTCATAGAAGCAAATGTACCGGCTTGAACGCCCGCTTGCTTCAATCGCGAAGTGAGTAAATCTTGTCCGCTCTCAGTCGGCGTAAAGATACCGCCATAGACTGCACCAGTTACACCCATTGTAGTGGCGCGAGACAACGCACTGGTTTCGCTCACGCCCATGGACGACAACAATGGCTTAGTGGCACCCTTGGTGGCAATGGAAAGAGCGGCGAAGTCTACGACGAATCCGGCCAGTGCCCCAGCCTTTGCACCTATTGAATCTTTATTGTCAGCGCCCTGCATCTCTATCGTTGGAAGGTGCGCCCCTGCCTTATCCGCGATTTGTGCCACCGCATTATATGGATTGACTAGCGCGCTGTGCACTAATTCTTTGCCGAAGTCGGTCGCGTTTTCCGTAATCGCACCAATACCGAATCGCTCTGACATGCCGCGCCTCAGAAAAGAAAGTGTGGATAGAAGGAGTGATTACACCTTAGATGGACGGCAAGAGGTTGGTAATGGGGAAATCACCATTGGGTAAAGTCCTCATCCCTGTTGAGCTTCGAGATTTCAGCGCCTGTGCGCTTGTCGACTGAAAAGTTCATTGAAAATTCGATCTAGTCTTACATTGATGACACAGCCATGCCACAGATCTAATCTTCGATCGGTTCAAGCACTCAATGGCATCGACGGATCTATCAAAGCAATACTGAAGCCCCAGAGCTCATGCCCTTTTCCATCGAATTGACACTCAATCAGGTGAGGACCGTTCTTATAAGTGACGCGCATGTATGATTTCAATTTTCTGGAGGAGATAGGCAACAACGCCATCTTTTTTTGAACCGCGCGCTTGCCGTCCTGGTGAACGATTCCGGCTGGACCGGGTTCCAAAAATGGGCTCATGGATCGAATTTTCGAAGTCGAATGATATTCAAAACCGATCATGCAAAACAAGTTGCCCTGCAGACTATAAGATGCACCGAAACCAAATTCTTTGAACTCGAACATTCGCAAAGTCTTTTCTTCATTGATCGGCACGTCGAACATAGCCGAAGGCGGACCGACCTCCTGCAACAACCTGCGGTACTCAGGTGAATCGATATTTCTTCCTAGCAGATTCAAAATTAAATCGAACACGAAGACACCATATTGTTTGCCAAAAATGCTCTGTGTTGACAATTCCATCATAGCAACTGTGATCGAATCTCGATGGAAAGTTGAGCTGGTGAATTGATTTAGTTAACAGCGTTGGCGGGAAGGTTTATCCAAAACGTACTTCCCTCACCTTCTATCGAATCGACACCGATTTCTCCGTCATGAGCTTCAGCGATTGCTTTGCAGACAGCCAGACCGAGACCAGTGCCACCACGAAAGCGTGAATCAGCCAATTCGACTTGTTGAAATCGATCGAATATTTTGTCTTTGAACTCAGCGGGAATTCCGCGTCCTTTGTCAGTGACGCTGATCTTTGTCATCGTAGAATTCTGGCTAGCTGAGACAGTAATTTCGGCTCCAGCGGGAGAGAATTTGATTGCATTGCTCAAAAAATTGATCAATATTTGAACAATCAAATCCTCATCAGCATTGGCAACAATTTCTTGTCCGCCACCAGGTTTTATTTGTACTTTTTTGTGTTCAGCCAGAGCGGCGACCGAGTTTATGGAACGCTCTACGATACGCTCGATCAAAACAGGAGCGATCAAGACATCCATCTTGCCAGATTCCATTTTTTCGACATCGAGCAAGCTATTCACCATCTGCACTAAACGCGAAATTTCCGTATTAGATAAACGAGCCTTTTTCATAACGGCATCGTGATCGTTAGCGAAAACACCCTCAGATAGAACTTCCAGGAAACACTGCACCGACGTTAGTGGCGCGCGCAAATCATGGCTGACCATCGCCACGAATTCTCTCTTCAGCTGCTCAATTCTTTTACTCTCAGTCGAATCGTGCACGACACAAAATGTTGTTTTGTCAGGGCGTGACCATGAACCAGACCAGCTCGCGTGCCGGACTGTGCCATCTTTGTGTTTGATGCGCGTCTCTAGAGAAAGTGTCTCGCCGGTCTCCATGCAGTGCTTGAACGCAAGCAAAGCAGCTTCGATTCCGTCATCAGTGATTACATCTACAAGCCGCTTGCCAAGCAACTCTTCGGAAGTATAACCCCACGCCTCTAGACTGGCGGGACTGACACGAGTGAATTTGCAATCACTGTTGACCGAACAAATCACATCAACTGCGTTGTCGACGATCGCTCTTTCTTTTCGTGTTGCTTCATCGAGGCTTGTCGCCATACGATGGAACGCTCGGTCTAAATCAGCGATTTCATCACTGCCGCTGACCGGGTTCTGTAAGTTTTGACCTGACGCCAACAAAAGTGAGTTCTCACGAATAGTAAGAACTCGAGAGACAATTTCTTTGAAGATGAGAAAGGCAAGTCCCACAGTCATGAGGACATTGAAAACAACTCCACCAACGAGAAACAGTTTGAATTGACGCGACGAATTTTGCAAAACCAAATCAGACGTAAGAATCGAAGTATCGAGTCGGTCGGTGGCAATCTCAAGCTCATTCGGCAGTCTCAGTATTGCCGCATACAATTCATCAGATCTCAAATGCAGAGCACTTTCAGGGCTTTGCCTGGCAATTTTCACTCCCTGCTCCAAAAGTCCCACTCCATGCTCAGACTGAGACCTGAGATCTTGCAAGACTCCTTGTTGCAACTCGGATGTGCCACTGAATTCAGCGAAGGTTTTTTGTTTATTCTTTAGAGATTCTACAGTGGCAACATATTGATTGAGAAATTTTTCGTTTCCGGTCAGGCTGTATGAACCCAGTTGTCTTGCGCCTTCGCGAAACAGCTTTTCAACTTCAGAGGCACGTTTCATGATTTGCTTGGAAGTAATTTGCACTTTCGCTTCGTTTTCAGCGTTATTAACCATGACGGTGAGAACAAATAGAAAGATCAACTCAAAAATCAAAGGCACCAGGACTAGTATCAGTCCCTTGTGTGCCAATTTCAAATTGAGACTCTTCACTCCGACCTCACGGCTTGTTCGACTCTCGATGCTTAGTTCGCTTCACGTCCATCTCTTTGACGTTTTCAGGCATGTTCAATAGTACATCAACTTCGTTCGGACTGAAATTAAGCCCCTGAGTGTAAGCATCTCTCGCGGCGGCAGTGTCTCCAAGCAATTCGAATGAATATGCAACAGTCATCATGTCGCCCGGTGTTTCCACCTTCGCCTGCCTGGCTCTTTGAAACAACGCGTAGGCGCCTTTCGTATCGCCTTTCTTTTTCAAAATCGTTCCCAGTTTTACCAGTGCTGAGATGTAATTCGGCCTCAGTTCGATTGCTTTTCGCAACACACTTTCAGCTTCTACTCTGGTGCTCTCGGTATCGAGGATGCTTCCAAGGTTGTTCCAATACGAGGCGTTTTTCGGCGCCAATCGAATCGCATTTCTAAATGCTCGCTCCGCTTCGACTTTTTTTCCATCAGCTCTGAGGCAAAGTCCCCAGCCATTTTCAGCTTCGGCAGAATTCTTATCTAATTCCATTGCTTTTTTGAAAGTAGCAGCGGCAAGGTCAGGCTCTTGTCGATCAAGTTGTATGTAGCCGAGATCGCAGAGATTATCCACGTTGGTTGGTGCGAGCGCCACAGCCTTTTTGTAAGCTTCTTCTGCCTTCGTTCTCTCGCCACGAGATTTTAAAACGTATCCATAACGGCTCCACAACATTTGAGAATCTGCCTTTTTAGCTGCAGTTTCAAACACAACCTCTGCAGAGTTTTTGTCACCAAATTCGTAAAGCGCACTGCCCAACTGAGCCCACAACATCGCTTTACCAGGGCTGAGCGACAACGCCTGTCGCATCGCTTTGATCGCTCCATTCTTATTTCCATTCATCTTCAAAATTTGCCCGAGTTGCGACCAACCTGGTGCCCAACGCGGAGACAAATCGATAGCCTTTCTAAACAAGCGCTGTGCGCCAGCTTTATCGCCACGAATCAATTTCAAACTTCCAGAATTCAACAAAGCTTCTTTGTAATCAGGACGAATTTTGAGCGCCTGGTCAATTGCTTTTTCTGCAGCGTCGTAGTTATGAGTGGCAAGGTAGGTGCTGCCTAAACAGTAGTAGGGGTCAGCGACTTTAGGAGCGAGTTCAATTGCCTTTTTATACGCGGCAATTGCTTCTTTGTATTTGTGTTGTTCACTGTAAACCCAGCCGAGATTTTGCCATGGTGAATGACTTTTAGGATCTAATCTGATTGCTTTTTCCAAAATCGGAATGGCCGGATTTTTGTCGGGTGCTTGAGCCAGAACATAGCCAAGATAGTTACAGTACACAGCATTGTTTGGTTCGAGCTGAACTGCTTTACGGATAGCAGGCTCTGCTAATTCATTGTTGCGATGTATCCTGGTGCGAGCCAGCAAGTACCAGCCATCGGCATCATCAGGCTTTATCTTCAGCGCCTCAATCATTGCTGCCGCTGCACCTTTCGTGTCCTCCATTTCCATCAAAACAAGCGCGCGCAGATGCCACTGTTCGTAGGTGGAGGTTTTGAGTGTCAAAAGCTCTTTGAACAACGCCGTAGATTTTTGCTTATTTCCATTCTTCGCCAATTCGCAAGCGCGCTGAAACTTTTGAGCAGGAGATTCGGCAACCGCGTGGGTCCCGCTTGAAACATCGGTCGCACCACCGCTGTTTGCAGCAAGAATTCGCGGTGAACCAGACAAGCCGATTACAATAATTGCTGCTGCAAAATTAAACGAAAGTGCTGATCGACTGGTCGTCAAAGTATTTCCTTATTACGAACGAGACTACGAACGAGGTAAAATGACGGAGTTCCTGAGCTATCGATTTATACACATACCCAGTTAACAAGTACACGTTAAATGACAAAACTTCTTCTTGTTGATGATGACACCAGCTTAGCTGATACCGTCTCAAGATATCTCACACAAACGGATCACTATGTCGTCGAGTGCGCACACACAGGCGAAGACGCGCTGGCTTTGATGCTCACCTACGACTATGACGTAATTGTTTTAGATTGGGGGCTGCCAGAGATGAGCGGGCTCGATGTTCTGAATCAGTATCGAGACAGAGCCGGAAAAGCACGAATTTTGATGTTAACCGCCAAGTCAGAGTTGAGCAACAAAGAGAAAGGGTTCAATGCTGGTGCCGATGACTATTTGACCAAACCGTTTACGGTCAAAGAGTTAGCACTGCGTATCAAGGCTTTGCTGCGTCGACCGACTGAAATCGTGTCGGATCAGCTAGCCATTGCTGACATTGTGCTCAATTCAAAAACTTTTCAAGTGACGAAAAGTGGTGTTACGGTTGAATTGACGCGCAAAGAATTTGCGCTGCTTGAACTGTTTATGCGCTATCCAAATCAAGTGTTCAGCCAGGATGCAATCTTAGATCGACTGTGGAAGTCAGAAGCAGATACGTCCGCCGATGCGATCAAGGTTTGGATCAAACGGCTAAGAACTAAAATTGATAACGACGATACGAAGTTGATCAAAAATGTTCATGGTGTGGGTTACAAACTGGAACCACCTGGCCGATAGCACCGAATACGATACCATTGACAAAACTCTGTGGATCAGTTCGCAGGGCGACTTACATGAATGACCAGAGGGAGCACTCTCGCTGGCGCAGCCCCAGTCCGGTGACCCAAACTTGTCAAGCGCCCGGAGCCCCAACGGGGGCAGGGGCGTTAGGAACTGAGACGACAGGGTAAGAAGTAGTAGATCCTACGGCAACCTGGTCACGCATTTCCATGGCAAACAATCTCTCCAAACCAGAGCAAAACGGGCTGCGAACAGCCGATGCCACCTCGGAACAAGATAAAGCGACCCACGAGAACTTTTTCAAAGAATTCGCCAATGCCACCGTCTACTCGGCGCTCGAACAGCCAGCGCTGGGCATAGCGCAGTTTTTCGGCAACGACACTTCAAAAAAAGTGACTGGAGTCTTTAACACGTTCGGCATCCATGCACCGACTGAAAGCTCAGGCATCAGTGGTTGGACAGCAAATACACTCGGCGGCGCCGTTGGCATGTTGCTTCCGTTTGCCTTGACTAAAGGAGCACTGAACAAGGCTGGCGTGTTCGGTGAAGCAGAAGTGGGCTTACTTTCGAACCGTTCGCTGCTTGGCATGTCCCTGAAAGAATCTGCTTATACAGGGTTCGCCTACGGTGCGATCCTGACGCCGAGCAAAGAGACAGACAACGCCGGCACCTTACTGAAAGATCGATTCCTTGGAGGCGTTGGCAGCGCCGCCACCTTCACAACGCTAACGGCTGGCAGCTTCGGGCTTGGGCGACTGGCTGAGACCAGCCTGGCTGGGCGGATCGGAGCTGATGTAGCGTTACGCAACCCCATCCTGGCTGGAACCCTGTCGGGTCTCCCAGCTGGCATCGTCAGCAGCGAATACGAATCGATCACGAAGGGCGGTCGGCTTGCCACAGCGTCAGAGTTAGGCGAGTCGATGGCGGGTATGGCGCTGGTCGGCGGAGTGTTCGGAGCAAAAGCCAAATTCGAACCACAAATCAACTCTGGCACAACTTACATCGCTGACGCTCTGCGCAGTAAGTTCAACGTTCCACAATTCGAAACTGCAACACAATATCCGGGTGGTACCGGCCGTGATATCACTGATCCTTTGCCGATTATTCACGACGGAAAAAATGAGACCGCACAGACTACAGAACCAGTAAAAGATGCAGCACCAAAAGCCCCTCCTGTTGAACTACTGCCAGAAGAACAAGTAATGGTGTCGCAGATAGATGCAGTGAAAACTGCCGCGGAATGGCGACAACTATCTGAGCACATAAAAGAAAATGCGCGCATCGAAACTGATGTGTGGTTCAACAATCAAATGGAGAGCAAGGCAGCTTCGCTAAGTGATGCCGAGCTGCAAACACTGTGGCCGCAAATCATCAAAAACGATCCCGCTCAAGCATACCGAATTGCTAAAGAGGCTGGAACCGCGCGCACCGAAGATTTATGGCAGAGCCAACTCAAGTCTGTGCAACAAACGCCAGATGCAGAACTCGCAAACGGTCTTGGTCGACTGCTAGTCGTGCTCGAGCCATCTAAACAAATAGGCGCACTAGAACAGCTTCTTCAGTTAGATAAACCACCAGCCAGCCTCACTCTTGCGCCCACTACCCTCGATGCTGCGAACCAACTTACGGCGGCGAAAATGCTAGTCAACGAAGGCATAACGCCTTATTTGACTGGCATTAAGGGAAAAGTCACCGATTGGGCCGACTGGGTTTTCACAGAGCCACCAGGACAGATGCGTGAGCAGCTTATTACGCAGTTGAGCAAGCACGTAGGCAACGCTACTCACACAACGCAATCACAAGCAGCGGAAGTGAATGAAATCTTCAAGACTGCTCAAGAAAAAGCAGCCCCATCAGAAATCGAAGCGCTACGCGGAATGCTTCATGCTGCCGACCCTCGCAACCAAACGGCTGAAAGCGTTGGCATTCGTAAAACAGTTCTCGACGGATTAGATCCGAAATTCGTTGGACGTTTGTTTTTCCACGAACACAACTGGGATGCCAGCGACCGCATTGCCCAATCGCACCCAGACTTGATCAAGGCGCTAGCCGAAAATACGCGCTTGAACGGTGATATTCCACGCAACGATTTCCTGGCCAAGCTGATGTCAGGCGAGCCACCAATTACTGCAAGCAAACTAGCTGAATCGCTCAGTGAACTGGCTCAAAATGCCAAAGACAAGCGCCTCGTCTATCCTCTCAGCTACGGTGATTTGCAGGCACTGGCACAACACGGTGTCAAAGCGGCACCACATGAAGTGGCACCGCTTTTACGTCAACTGCGAGATGATGCGTTACAGACTTTTGGAATGAGCTCTACCGGAGAGCAAAACATAAGCACTCCGCGCCTGTTGTCAGACATGACCCTGGCGAAAGAATTCAGCAAGAATAATCCAGAACTTTTTGACACTGAATTCAGAGAGCCGATCGAACAAGCGATGTCAGATCCCAACCTGTCTTATGACAGACGTCTGGAAGCGGCACGCGCATTAGGCGAACTACAGAGAGGCGGATTCGACGCGGCTCAAGCCGTTCACATGCCTGATTTGCGCATGGGCAAGTTCGCAGAACTGTCGCCACAAGAACAAACTCGAATGAGAACAGATGCAGAATCGGCGTTGCGAGACCGCGCTTCTATGGAAGCCATGCTCGGTAATGGACCACTAGGACGCCTGATGCCAGAAGTCTTCGGCTTCGCCAGTGAAGGTGGAATCGTCGGACGCAAACAGCACCAGGTGCACGACAACACCGTCGACACTCACTTGCTCGATGTTATGGAAAAAGCAGGCAAGGATCCTCGGTTCAAAAATCTACTGCCCCAAGACCAGATAAACACGCTCTGGGCATCATTCCTGCACGACGTATCCAAACGAGAAAATATGGTCGACCTCGACCACGGTTGGACATCCACAAGCACGGCATGGGGAGTGTTGCGCACGCTCGGATATCCCGAGAGCCAGATACAACGCATTACAGACATAATGGGTCGAGACTTCGACCTGAGCTACGATCCTGACCATAAGAACTCAGTGCGCTTCCAAGATCAAGATGCTCTCGATGATGTGATAACAGCTTACAGAGCGCCAGGCGCACTAGATATGGTATCAATCCTGAATGCCTCCGACATTCAATCGGTCAAAGCTGACGGCAGCTGGTACACGCCTGAAGTAATCAAAGAACTAGAGACGATCCGCACTATGGGTCAAGAACGCGTTGATTACTTGAACCGAAACTTATTGCCAGTGATGACAACAGCGATGCCAAAAGGATTCGGTGCGCACGAAATGTCTGATTACAATGTCATGGTCCATTCATCTCCAGATTTGACGGGACAATTTCTCAGACACCGCTCGACAGTTGAATCTCCAGAGTTCTCGATGTCAGTTTCCTTGTTGACTCCAGACCATCGAAACACGTATACAGATTTCCGCAACGTGAACGCCACTGAGTCTCAGGTGGTGGCACTTGTGGATGGGCCATTCGAGCACATAGCGCAGGCGCATCGAGGTAACCTCTCGACAGGCAAGTCGGTGGGCTGGGATGGGCACGTGGAGCTTGTGCGACGATGGGCTTCAGACCACCGTGCTGAAAGATTGTCACAAGAAGCTGAAGCCAAATTGGCAGAGTTGAACATACCTCCTGACCCAACTGTGGCTCCGGAAAACAATCCACGCCTGGCACAATTGCGGCGCATTCTCTCGCAGTTCAACAATCTGGACGACTTGACCAGAGCGGCAGGTAGAGACAATCAGTATGTCGTTGCGGCTCATGAAATCAACGGCTTGCTCACGAGCGAACGTGATGGCACACCGCTGAAAACGCACAACGAAATCAAAATCAATAATCCAATAGTGACGAGCATCGGACTATTGAGAAAGCCAAATCAGACAATTTATTTCGAAGGCGTCTCTGACAGTGCACTGTATGACTTATGGCAGGGTCACATTCCTGACTATGTTCGCAACGGCGAACCCGGAAGAGCACCGCAGGGCTCACTTGTAATCAACGGGGAGCTTCTGAAATCAGCTAAAGCAAATGATTTACCGTTTGTCGTGCTAAATCCCAGAGAATAGCGTTCATCTCAAAATGAAACAAAACGAACGGCGAGAGCGCTGGGCAGCGGCGGCTCGCCTATAATCTGGGGCGGAGAAATCTTATGCTCAACCTGGCGAACACCAATCACACTAAAAAAATTCATGACGCTGCAAGTGACATGGTTGCCTATGGACAAGCGTTCTATGCGAAGGGATGGAATCTTGCCACGAGCAGCAACTACAGCGCTGTAGTGAGCGAGGAGCCGCTGCAGGTGTTGATGACAGCAAGCGGTAAACACAAAGGCGAATTGACCACATCAGATTTCGTTCTAGTAGACGAGAGTTTGAAAGTTGTCGAGCCAGATGGAAAACCTTCCACAACAAATTTAAAACCATCAGCAGAAGCAGCCCTGCATCTGGCTATCGCACGACGCGCTGGTGTTGGTGCTGTTCTGCACACGCATTCGATCTGGAGCACAATTTTGTCGGAGCGCTACTTTGCAGACAAAGCTGTGACGCTTTCAGGTTACGAAATGCTGAAAGCACTTGCTGGCATCAAGACACATGAGACGACGGTGCGCATTGCGATTTTAGAGAATTCTCAAGATATGGATGAAGTGGCAGAAATCGTAAACGCAAAAATCGATAGCGGCGAAATCGAGCACGGATTTTTACTGAAAGGACACGGATTGTACACATGGGCAGCCAGTCTAGCTGCGGCCCGCAATCAGGTCGAGGCGCTCGAATTCCTGTTTGAAGTTGTTGGCCGAAGCGGAGGTTCATAGTGGCTGTATTGACTGTGCCGGATCAGAACTTGCGCATTGAAGATGTGGCAGAAATCGCCGCGTTCATGGAGAAACAAGGGCTCTGGTATGAGCGCTGGGATCTTTCCAAACTGCCGCCGATTGAGGCTTCGCAAGAAACAATCCTCGAGTGTTATAAAGATGAGATTGCTCGCTTGAATGAGCGCGGTGGATACGTGACCGCAGATGTAATCAACGTCAGTCCCGCGACGCCAGGGCTCGATGCGATGTTGCAAAAATTTTCGCCTGAGCACACTCACAGTGAAGACGAGGTTCGTTTCGTTGTGCACGGTCGCGGTGTGTTTCACATAAACCCTGTAGAAGGACCAGTTTTCGCGATCGAGATGGAATCTGGAGATTTGATCAACGTTCCTGCTGGCACGCGTCACTGGTTCAATTTATGTGCCGAAAAGACGATCGTCACCATCCGTCTATTTCAAGACACGACAGGTTGGACTCCGCATTATTTGGAAAAATCAAAGCACCTCGACTATCAACCTGTCTGCCTCGGTCCCAAGCCGCTGTTTATGCGCTCTGAAGCGGGAACAAACAAGTGATCGTGTCGAAAGCACGTTGCATATTGCTAGACATCGAAGGCACGACATCCGCTATTAGCTTCGTCTACGATGTACTGTTTCCATTCGCCAGAACTGAATTGCGAGAGTATTTGCAGGCGAACTGGCACTCCAAAGATGTGCAAAAGGCTGTTGCCTTCCTGGCTGCAGACTTAGGACACAAGACTGCCGACGATTGGTTCAAGTCGGCAGGCGATCAACAAGCCGATCCAGATTGTGTTGGGGATTCCGATCGCGAAACAGATAAAGCAATCGAAAAGGCGCGACAAGCATTGGTCGTTTGTGAAATCGAACGATTGATGGACGCAGACGTAAAGTCTACTGGCTTGAAAGAGCTGCAAGGATTAATCTGGGCCGTTGGATATGCGAAGGGCAAGCTCTCGTCGCATGTTTTTGAAGACGTCGCACCAGCAATGAGAGATTGGAAAAACTCAGGAATCGATCTGCGAATCTTTTCCTCGGGAAGCATCAACGCACAAAAGGTATTTTTCAAGCACACCAAAGATGGTGCCCTATCGGACTACTTATCGGGCTACTACGACACTACAACAGGACCAAAGCGAGAGCCGGCAAGCTACAAACTAATTGCAAAAGATGCCGGTTTCACCCCTAGCGAAGTGCTTTTCCTGAGCGATGTAGAGCCAGAACTGCAAGCTGCACATGAGGCGGGCATGCAAGTCGCGCTGGTCGTGCGCCCGGGCAACGCTACCTTAGAGTCAGAGAACTTTCCCGTGATTACTTCGTTCGACCAGATTTCACTTGCAAATCGGTCCTGAGAAAGGACCTGCGATTTAGGTTGGTCTCCGAAAATTCACTAGTCTGTAACTACTCTCGATTAATCTACTGACATCGAAACGAATCAAGCCCATTAGATTCGCATCGATGACCCACAAAGCACCTCGTGGTGAACGGCTGCTTCGCCGCTACTGATTCGTGTTTCCGCACGATAGCGACTGCCGTGCTTTGTCGGTCAGATCAATTCCCTGTTTCTTAGGAGTATTTACTAATGCCAGACACTACTAACGAATCCGCAAAACCGATTGAAACCGCCGATAGCTCGCTCAAAAAAGCGACCACAAGTGAAGCGGCTAAGGAAGCTCTGAATGGTCTCGCGCAAAGCAGCGATCCCACCCAACGAGCACAAGAAGTTTCGCAGGCGACGAGCGTTCTCGTTCACAACGGTGACTTACCACAATTACTTTTAGTATTCGACGGCAACGAAAATTTAGGCAAGCTCGGCATGGGTGACGACCAGATCAACAAGAACGATCCGAAAGAAATGGCAGCATTGCAGTCCGCCGCAGAAACCGGTTCATTTACCGATGTAGACGGTAACGTGGTGACTTTGACGGCTGCTGAGCAGATAGCGGCGCAGGCACTTTTCGAGAATTTCGATGCTATCGAGAAAACCGGTGTTGATGGAGCAGGCGATTCAATTATCTCCACCGCTGATATCAATCATGCCGCCACTGACGCCACTGCACAAGCTGCTCTGGGCGCACGGTATGGAGACCTCGAATCCGTCGTAATGGCATTTCCAGGGTTAGAAGATGGTTCAGTAGATCCAGCCGCATTTACCAAAGTCTTCGGAAAAGATGCTGTCTCCAAAACAGATATCGAAACACTTTTGAGAAGTCCCGAGTTTGACAATTTGACCGAACAGCAACAGCGCGGAGTGCTTGCTCTGTACACTCAATACGACAGTATTGCAGGCAGAGACGGCGATGCAAGCAGTGTCACCCCCGATGAAGTATGGGGCGCAGCCGGAGAGGTTGGTATCAATTTTGGTGGCAACAAAGATTCGATGGCTGAGCAGCAAGCCGAGATAGATGCATACGAGGGATCACAATCACAGACCCCAGTTACCGGCGATACTGTCGATGGAATTATACGCGACCTCGAAAAACCCATGCCATCTGGACTTGCAGTGTTTGATTATCTCGACAGCATCGACCAGAACCCAGACGGCAGCATAACGCAAGAGCAAGTCCATGCGCTTGCAACGAGTCCAATGCTCAGTCTAATGGATCCCAAAATGGCCGCTTCCATTCAGACACTAGACCAAAACTGGCATCAGCTTAGTGGTGGCAAAGACACTATGACAATCACTGACCTGGCAGCCCAATCCACTTCATACAAAGACGATGCTACGCCCGAAGCAATCAAAGCGCATGCAGTGGAAGCGGCCGCACCACCAACTGCTGGTCAAGTCGATGATGCTATGCGAGCTATTTACCAGTCAAATCCAGGCACAAACACAACGGTGTTCGACTCCCTCACAGCCGGTCAGGAAGGCGCGGCGGAAGATCGTAAGGGCTTCACCAAAGACGACATCGATAGAACACTGGAAGATTATTCCTCGATCTATGGCGCAGATTCGCCCGAGTACAAAGCTGCGCAACAGAGCCTGGGACAAATTCGCAGTGACTTCGATAAGTACGACACGAACGGAGACGGCGCAATTAGCTACAGCGAAATGAAAGCGCTTTCCGGAGACGGTCGCAGCGTCAGCGAACTGCAAGCAAATTACGGACCAGCAGACTCAGCTACGATGTCGAAATTACTTGCTGCAGGTGGTGACTACAGTCATCAGACAGGTCAGAAAAACCTCACCCAAGATGAATTGAGAACCTACATCAGTCAGTTGCCCGCAGATTCGCCAGAAAAAGCAACGCTGCAATACGTACTGAATCACTATGATCAAATCAAAGCCGCAGACGGTGACGCTAAAACTCTAACTTGGAATGACATCGAAACCTTCGCCGGTTCGGACGGAAGCAGTGCTTCTAGTGGAAACTCCAGCAATTTGAAACCTGGTGACAAGGTGCCGCTCGGAATCGGCACGGGGGTCGTAAACGAAGATGGCACAGTGTCATACACCATCGGTGAATGGACCCAAGAAGATCAAAGAGAAACTCCAAATCTCCTGGCCAACACCGTCTTAGATATGTGGGGATTCGAGGGACCTTACAGCGACGAGTTGATCAAACAAACTCTTGCGGTAATCCAAACAGCGAATCCTGATGTTGACATCCTCAACTATCCGACAGGAGTTGAAATTACAATTCCAGGTGAGCCACCGTCATCGGAAGAAGAGTAAGGCACCAATCAGATTTGCAGGGAAGCCCAGCGGTGCTGGTATTTCAGAAGCAGAGATGCCAGCGCCAGAGGGCCGTTCAAGTAAATCGATCGACCAACAACATCGAACGGACTGCACCAAATTTAATACCAGACGGATAACCCACGGATAACACGACAATGCCCATTACGAGTGATGCGACAGGACTTGCAGTTGAATCGAAGGCTCTGCCAAACAAGGCGGATGCGAGTTGGAGACAGGTTGCTGCTGATAGTTATAGAGACATGCAACAAGTATATGTTTCATCACCGCACGATCGAGTCAGCAATCTAGGCGAAGGTACGCTCGACGTACCTTCTCTGGATGGCTCCTCGAAATCGCTGGCACCTTCAACTAGAATTTTTGATCCGCGCGAATCAGCAACAAACCTGGCGCAACAAGGGGTGCTGATAGATCAAAGTAAGACTGATACCGCAGACCAACAAGATCCAAAAACAAGAACTCGACCAATTTCGCACCTAACTGTCACTCCAGCCACATCAGACAAATCCAGCGATAAGGATTCGCCGGACTTCATCGTACAGAGTGACGGGCAAATAGTGATGCTGAAAAATCCAGACAATAACGATTCTGGAAACATCGACATACAGATAGAGCAGTCAGGCGCACAACTAAGCACAGCCCAACAACAGAGCCTTGATGGACTGGTCACATACTTATCGGAGCGCTTGATGAAAGCCACTGCTGACGGTGAACGAAGTGGGTCATTGATAGACGAATCGCATTTGACGAGCAGTGGATTAGAAACAGACTTAAATTTGGTAGGAGACTCAAAAAGCAACAACGAAAATTTTGCGCCCGACCACAATGATGGAACGAGCCAGTCATCGAGAACTGGCGGCAGCAGTTCCACAGGCGGAGGCTACTCCAGCGGCAACGGTGGTGGCGGTAGCGGCGATGGCGGCAGCGGTGGCGGTGGTGATGAAGGCTACTCCGGAAGCAACGGTGGCATCGGTACAAGTGGTCGAGGATATGGATCGAACGGCGGAGAGGGCTACTCTGGCGGGCGCGGTTCCTCATCAAACGAATCAATATCAGAAGCTGACTTCAATCAAACTGTGAAAGATGTCGTCTCATTCATGAACGACGCGACTGGTCCAGAGCGATACGAACTGGTCACACAAACGTCCAATAACGGTTACGAAGTAGGACCATACGCAATTGGATACGAAAACATCGTCGGTTGGTTGCAAGGAATTCTAGGCAATCCACCCGATCTTTCCAAGCTCGACGAGATGATTAAGATGGGGCTTCTGTCAAAAGAAATGGTCGAGAAAATAAAGTCGAACGGATTCCAAAAGTTCGTAGAAGGCTTGAAGAACGGCGAAATGCCAACCGCAGATCAAGTGAAAAACTTTCTGCCAAAGGAAATGCAGGAACAAATTGCTGATGGAATGATAAAAGACTTTTCAAGTCAGCTTACGAGCAAGGGCGCTCCAGATGTGGCTCAAATAGCGCTTTCCGTGGAACTCGATCATTCGGCAACACCTCAAGAACTTACCAACAACAAACAATTTTTGGATCAGGCGACAGAGCGGTCCAACATCCAACTGAATGATGCTGGTAGCACGGACAGCGTCGACAACAAAGACCTGGAAGGTATGTTCTTCACTCAGTTCGCCCACCCAGACTGGAATCCATACAGCGACGCGCTGCCTAGCAGCAGCAATTGTGGACCTGCAAGTTTGGCGATGGTATTGCGAGTCTTAGGCGTTTCACCGCCTGGAGTCGATTTATACGGAGACCCGAACCCGCTTGTGTCCCAAGTCAGAATAATGATGACAGGAGACAATGTCCCCGGCGATGGAACAAACATCGGTGAGGTAGCCGCAGCGGCGGACCAACTTCAACTTACCACTGAGTCAGTAGGAAGTCTTGGCGCCATCGACCAAGCCTTGAATGAAGGCAAAAAGGTTGTTGCAGGTGGCGATCCAATCGCTTACAACCAGGGCATGTCGGTGGATCAGTATGCAACCCACACGTGGAAGGACGAAAATGGAGAAAAACATACAACTGTCTTTACCGGCGGACATATCATCGCTGTGGTCGGCAAAGACGAACAGGGCAACTACACAGTTATGGATCCCGCGTACAAAGGCGGAATTCTCACGCTCACTCCAGATGAATTGCAGGGCTTCATGGCGCCGGACGGCGAATATGCTGGTGTTGCCATAGGAAATCCGTAGCCACTCAATTTACCTAAAGTGCTGTCGATTCAACCTCGCGCAAATCATGCAAAAGTTCATTCACCGATTCATACCGGTCTCTCGGTTCATGAGCCAGGCATCGCACTACCAGCGGTTCCAGTAGCTGAGGCACGCCACGTAGTTTAGAGAAACCGAGCACCTTTTTGTTGCGATTGAATAATGGTACTGAGCCTGTCAAAGTTTCATACATAATATGACCAAGCGAATAAAGATCCGAACGAAAATCTGGATCCTGTCCATATTGCTCTTCCGGACTCGCGCTTGCTCGAAGAGAAGCCAGATTGAATGGTAGCTGCAATTTTAGAGCAGCTGTTACGGACAGGTCGATAATTTTGGGAACGTATACATCTCTCCTAACCGGTGACACAATTATTTTGTTTGCGCTCAAATTTCCATGCAATACATTCTGCGCATGAGCTAGTGCCAGTCCTTCACAAATTTGAGTGAACAAGCTGATCGGCTCTACGTCCAGTCCTTGCAAATTCAAAACACGTAAACTCCATCCCTGCACGAAATGACTCACCATAAATGGGGCACCGCTTTTTGCGATGCCGTAGTCATACAATGGAGAAATATTTGGGTGGTTTAAATCAGCCACCATCGCACACTCTTGTAAAAAAATCTTGTGTGCGAATCGGCTTTGCATTAACTCGGGACGAAGTAGTTTAACTAACACCGCATTCTGAGACCACCTCGTCCCAGCTTTAAAGATGGTGCTTGTCTCCGTAACCGCTAAAATCTGTTCATTTTCGTAGCCGCTATCAGCAAAGTCGGACCGAAAAACAGAGATTACGTCAGCTAAATATTCATCAGTTTGCTCAGTCGTCGGATGCGAGTGAGATGGCACAGCGACACTCGCGACGTTCGGGACATTGGCATCGTTTCCGACGTTTGCGTTATTGACGATTTCGGCAACATCTGCAATGTCCGGAATATCAGCGGGCCTACGCTTTATCGCAAAATGCATATTTGAGTCGTCACGCTTGCTGTCGACGACAACAAACTGCAATCGACCAACACGCCCAGCGGTAGATTTCGCTAAGTTGGAGCGGCGCGCGCAGCTGCTGCATTGCTCCGTAAAACTACAGGCAAGACACGAGGGTCCAACTAGTTGTGGGTTACTCATATAGGGCGTGTTTCCGTTGAACGGTTTCCTGTGAACCGAAAGCATCAGGCAATCGGAGGGCGTGTGGATATTTTTTTGGCCGAACCAGACTAGGCCTTTTTCGTGGCAAAATCGTGGAACGTTTTTTGTGTAAATTGGTAATCATATGGATCTAAGATGTGCAATGGCTAACAATGTTTCGACAAAACTTTGACGTTTTTGTCGTAGCTAATTTGGAAGCTGGGCTGGTTTGCTTCCGCCCGCATTAAACCCGTCCACCGTCTCTAAGTACACATGCAGAAAGCCCACATCTGAATCAGACGCGGGCTTCTACGATGTTCAATTAGATCAATCAGAGTTGTTTAGAATACTTTGATTGGACCTACGTTGATCAAGTGGTGATGATTTTTCTTCTTGACGATCACAACTTCCTTGCTCGGAGGTTGTACGTACACGGGCTGTGTTTCATGAATCACAACAGGTGCAGTTTCTAGTGTTGTCGAACGTGTTTCAACAACAGCTGATGGAACTGGGTCCAACGACGTTGTAGTAGTTGAATACACTGTATCAGCATGAGCTGCTTGAGCCACCACACCGATGGTAACCAACGCGCTCAATGTCAAAATCGCTTGTAACTTCATTTTCGTCCCCTCGCTTCTCTAAACCGTTGTCTGGGGTTTCGACGTAGACGTCTCAAAAGTAGTTCCGCGAATTTTGTAAGTAGTTAAACCAATCACTATTAAAGCGATGCGATGGATCGTATTTGCGCTTCAAATCGATGAATTCTGGAATCTGCGGATAGCAAGCCTGAAGCTGGTTTGAGGCAGCAAACTTGTTGTATGTGAGGTAATATTTGCCGCCAAATTCGATTGCCAACTGAAACAAATTGCGGAATACATTGCTGACTGCTTGAATTGAAGCGTGATCGTGGTCGACGTGCAAATTGAAGATAATGCAGGCCCATGGCTGACTTGCCCATGCGAGGAACGTCTCCTGGTCAGGCTCAATCAATCTAACTGTTCCGTATATAACATTTGCGCGTTCATTCAGAAGAAGCGAAGCCGCTCGCTTCATGAAAACACCCAGACTCGACCGTGGCACATACAGCTCAGTTATAGCCTCGCTTCCGTGACAGTCGGCGCCAAGTCGTGCATCAATTTTCTTGTGATAACCATTTATATAGGTTGCGAGTTGAAAGGTATCTGACAAATAAAGCTGTCCGTTTGTCGATAAGTAATGGTCTCTATAAATCTGAAAAGCTTTCGATTTATCTACATGGGCAAGATAAAGGAGCTCTTCCCACTGATTTTCGGCAAGCAGCTTTTGTTGAGAATTCGCGCTCTCGGTATCAGCTACCGGAGTGTACGTGCTGAGAATTCCTGATTGTAGAAAATCAGGAGAAGTAGAATCGATAGCGAATTGAAAGTCACCAAATGTAGCACCACTAAGTTTTTGTTGCTCCAGTTTTTCCACTGCCTTTTCCGAAGTGCAAACTTCCACGGAGCGGCGCAAAGTGACCTGTGGAACCAGCCTCAGCCGCACGGAACTAATAATACCGAACACACCATAACCACCAATTGCGAGACTAAATAATTCGGTATTAGATTTGCGACTGCACTTCCTTGTGGTGCCGTCGTGCATGACAATAGTGAATTCTTCGACGTCAGATACAATTGGTGCTTTGTTTAGCCCTCTTCCGTGCACGTTGGCGGCGAGCGCTCCTCCGATAGACAGAAGGTCGCACCCCGTCTGCTTTTGAGAGATCGTCCACTTCGCCTTACTGTCGTTCTGAGATTGCTTTAGATAGTCAATCAAGGTCGGCCACATCAATCCTGATTCGACTTCAACTAATCCATTTGCTTTATCGAATGCGATTACTTTGTTCATTGAAGTCATATCGACAAGAATTCCGTCCGTCAGAAACTGCTGTCCGCCCATAGCGTGTCGCCCGCCAGCAATCGCAATCTGGCGATTGGTTTGGGCTGCATCTTTGACTATTCGGCTCAGTTCACCGACAGATTCTGGCAGATAAATCCGTGCTACATGAGTTGGATTCAAACACGAATGGTGATCGTTTACCAGGGTATGAACTATTGATTTGTCGCACTGGGACTCTATCGTGTTCTTAGCGGACTTCAGTGTATTAATAGTGGACTCGATCGTGTTCATTGTTTGATTGCCTGGGGTTGTAAGTCGTTCAGTACCGCATTTAGTGCACTGGTTCTTCTGATAAGTTCTTTGCGGTGGTGCGCCGCAACAATGATAAGAAAGGAAGCGAGAACAAAGTGAAAGACGATTGGAATTATTCCCGCAAACCAAATATGGTGCCCGAAAGCTGTTTGCCAAATCAAAAGCCTAACTGCATTCAAAACAACATAAGCCTTACCGAATGTCATTAAGGGCTCTGCTAAAGCTGCTTTCGCCTCATAGAAAAATCCATCTTGCGCGTAGAAGTCACGACAAACTTTTATAAATGTTCCGATGATCAAAACTTGCAAGGCAAGTAGAACTGAGTATGGAAGCAGCCCAGACTGCCATTCTTGCATAGGCGGCAAGAACGGCACTTGATAAAGCACAACCAACAATTGACCTGCGACGCGCAGGCAAAAAAGAACAAGAAGAACGCTAAGGGGAAAAAAGTCTTTGCGGTCCGCTTTTTGCCGAATGATGTTTGTGTCCATAACCGCCTATAACAAATCGAGTCAACGCACTTTTCGATTATCTAACCGGTGACCACAACGGAAGGACCCAGTCCTTCACTTGTTCAAGTGTTGCGGGACTCTGTCATCAGTTCATCAGTTGTCGGTGCGCTACGTATATCTCACATTGACACCGCCCTTGATTTTTAAGATAGTCACCTTGTCACTATAGGAAACGTTCGATGGGCGATTGGGATTCGTTACAACTGAAGGACAGACCGGGACAGGCGCCACAGCCTTTGCCCGCGGTTAACTTCGGTTCGCTCTGGACCCGTCCAGACCAGCAGAATCTCGGCAATGGGCTTCGTCCGACAACAGGTCTGGACCAGCAGCAACCCATCTATCGCCCAACCGATCAGCAACAGCAGCCTTTAGATGCAACGGTTCAGAATTCAGTGCGCAATGGCACGCTCGAGCTGAAATATGGCGATCCTAATATGGATAAGCTCCTATCTCAGGCAAGAAATTATCAAACCATCCATATAGATACTCCTCCCGGCGTTCAGCTGAAGCATTGGGTCGACGACAAAGGTCATTTCTTCTGGCTTCAAGGCGGCAACGATAACAATACCAAGCACTATTACCCGGCATTTTCAAAGGCAATGAACGTCAACGGGCAGAATTTTGACCTTGAGGCCCAGCGCCTGAAGGTTGACGAAGCCTTTGCCGCCTCTCAGGCTGGCTCGCAGGGACCCATATTCCAGAGCTTCACTGGTCGCACAGACGCAATGACCTATTTCTCGCGTATGTCGGGTCTTTCGGGGCAGGCGCTTGGTACGCTTGAAAAAAGCCTTGCCAACTCCGTGGCAACCTCCAACAACCCCTATTTCAAGATCTACCTAGCCGACGTTTACACGGCTGAAGCGATGCAGCCTATTATTCAGCAGGTAATGCGCGGCGGAACCGCCGACTTGAACAATCCCGACACACTACGGCGTTTGGACAGCGCAATTCAGCTTTTGCAGGCCGCTCAAGGTGATGCGCGCTCTGGACTGAGCCGAGTCAACATGAACCCACCAGGCAATGTTGTCATGCCGCTGGACCCTTATGGAATTTATTCCAATCCAAATAACACAGGCTACTATTACGGATTCTGGGGCGGCAGCCTAGACCAAGCCAGGCACCGGGAAGTCGGGCTTACGATGCTGAGAAATCTGATCAGCTCGGGCGCGTTACCGAGAATAGAATTACCTCCGAACCTGCCTCCCCGCTAAAAATCCTTCAGCAGAGCAAGTAAAATTGTCCCTTGAAGCAGTGAGGGACTTTGAAACACATCAGCCTACTTGGTTCTACCGGGTCTATCGGGACGCAAACACTCGATATCGTCGAATCGCACAAAGATTCGCTATCGATTGTGGCGCTCGCGGCCGGCAGCAAAAACATCGAACTGTTGTCACAACAAATCAGACAGTTCCATCCTGAACTTGTCTCGGTGCCTACAGAAACCGACATTGACATTTTGCGAGAAAAACTTGGTGCTGACTGCAAAAGCACTGAAATTGTCTGTGGCGATCAAGGTCTGATCGACGTGGCAACGCATGGCAAAGTAGAAACTGTTGTCACTGGCGTTGTCGGCTTTCTCGGGCTGAAACCAACAGCAGCAGCCATTCGCAAAGGGAAGACCATTGCGTTAGCTAACAAAGAAACTTTAGTGGCGGCCGGTGCAGCAATTATGCCGATGGTGCGTCAATACGATGCCCAGATCGTGCCAGTCGATAGCGAACATTCCGCCATCTTCCAGGCGCTGGGAGGCAAGAAGGCTGCGGATTACAAGAAAGAGCTGGACAAAATTTGGCTCACCGCATCTGGTGGCCCGTTCCGAACCTGGACGCTGGAACAAATCCGCAATGCCACCGTAGATGATGCCTTGAAACATCCTAACTGGTCGATGGGTCCCAAGATCACTATCGACTCTTCAACACTGATGAATAAAGGCTTAGAGGTGATCGAAGCACGATGGCTTTTTGATGTTGATCCAGCCTCGATCAACGTCGTCATCCATCCTCAATCAATTCTGCATTCAGCAGTTGAGTTTGTCGATGGTTCAATCGTCGGACAAATGGGAGTGCCTGATATGCGGCTGCCCATCCACTATGCCCTCTTCTTTCCTGAACGAACTTATTCCAGTCGAGTGCCGAGACTCAACCTACTCGACTTGAATCAGATGACATTCGAGAAACCTGACACTACTCGTTTTCCTTGTCTTGCGATTGCGCAAAGAATCGCCGCGGAGAACAACACGATGCCGTGTGTGTTGAACGCTGCCAATGAAATCGTGGTGGATTTTTTCCTCAAGGGATTTGTCAAGTTTTGCGATATGGCATCGCAGATTGAGCGAGTCTTGGAAAGACATAAGCCAGTTGAGAAACCTAATTTGGACGATATACTTGATGCTGATCAGTGGGCGAGGCGAGAAGCAGTACAGTTGCTCTCGGCTGTGCGCAGCTGATTCGTACTAGAGCGCTCTGGAGCTTTTGCAATGGTTCAAACTGAAACGGCGTCGGTCAAAGTGGCTAGTCATCCCCTCGTGCAGCAGCTTTTGACGCGCATTCGGGATTATCAAACGCCAACTGGCGAATTCCGCCAGAAAGCGCTGCAGATGAGCAAGTTTCTTGTGTATGAAGCGATGTCTGAGCTGAGTACGAGAGAAGTAGGAGTGCAGACTCCAGTGGGAGCGGCTAAGGGAATTGCGCTGACAGACTATCTGATCCTCGCCCCGGTCCTGAGAGCAGGACTGATTCTTGCCGAAGCTGCGCAAGAGCTCATGCCAAGCGCACGCATCTATCACGTCGGCTTGCGTCGAGATGAAGCGACATTGCAAGCAATTTCCTACTACGCAAAACTTCCTGAAGCGTTGCCTTCTGAAAGTCGAGTTTATGTTCTGGATCCGATGTTAGCCACTGGCGGTTCAGCGGTGGCGGCAATCTCCCTTTTCACAGATTTGAAAGTGCAGACAATCCATCTGGTTTCTTTCGTTGCGGCGCCTGAGGGCATAAAACGAGTGCACGAAAAATTCCCTCAAGTTAAAATCACAACCGCCTCGATCGACGACAATCTGAACGAGCACGGCTACATTGTGCCGGGGCTCGGTGATGCCGGCGATCGCATTTTCGGCACTTAACGAAATAAGTTAATCTAAAATCGCCTACTTATTGGCTCTGATGGGAATTTTACGAATTTACTCGTACTCCCACGGAGACTAATATCTACCTACTGAGGAAGCCCCCCTCTAACTCAGACCAATCCACTTAAACGTCTCGAAGAGGCGAAGGATGCATCATGGGTAACGGTTTTGATAATACGAATCAGCAACAGCAGCAACAGGCCAATCCAAGCGGTCTGAACGCGACAGATGTATATCAACCGCCACCGTCATCGAATCAGCCATGGCGACCAACATACGGGCAAGTCGCTCCAGCCTACGGCAACACAGGCGATGGCAGCATCGGCAACCCGAACGGTCAACAACAAGGACAAGTAACTTACGAAGGCGGCGTGCCGGTGGCACCACGGCCGGTGCAGAACAACGGCGGCTACCAGACTCCATACAACCAGACTCCAGGCGTAGACAACACGCAAGGTGGCGCTGCCTACAACCCTGGCGGCGGAGCAGCCTACAATCCTGGCGGCGGAGCAGCCTACAATCCTGGCGGTGGAGCAGCCTACAATCCTGGCGAGCAACAAGTTCCACCACAGCAAAGACCGCTGGGCGACAACGGACAGAGCGGACCCGTATGGAATCAGCCAAATCCAAATCAACAATCGACAGACTATAACAACACACACTACAACGACGCTCCCGTCGTCAAAGGCATCGGCGTATTCCCCGGTGCTGTGATGGGTGGCTTCGGCGGTATCGTTGGCGGCAACTTGATTCCGAACTGGGGCAACAAAGCCGCGGAAGCAATCTTGCGCGATGCACCAACTGTCGCAGAAGGCGCAGCAGCGAAACCAGGCATGTTCGAACAGATCTTCGGCAAAGCCGCCAAAGAAAAAGTCACATCTACCACAGCAGAACTTGGTTCCAAGTTCGAGGGATTAGATGCTGGTGGACGTGTTCAGCGCGCAGCAACTTCGTGGCAGAACCAATTCGACCCGCGCTATCAAAACAGAACTGCATTGCAAGACATGCTCAACCAGAACAACGAAGCACTGAGCAAACTCGCTCCAGACGCGGAAGCTGCCACGAAAGCAGCACTCGCCGAAAAGCAGGCGATCCTCTCGGCTGGCGAAGGACCACTAGCGACAAAATTGAATCCAGCACTGTTCACAGCTGACGGCAAGGCTATGCTCGAGACTGTCAAAGGCTCGACCGCCCTCACGGAAGCCGAAGCCAACTTGCTTAAGAGCCAGGCCACCAAGCTCAACACCGCGTTTCCAACAGCCGAAGCTGCGTCCAAAGAAATGGCGTTGCTTGAGCGTCCGATGGTAGGAAACTTCGCTAAAGGCGCTGCGTTCGTGGGCGGCACATTGCTGGCAGACCACATCGCAGGAAACTTTATCGGTAAAGACGGCGCCGGTCACCTGAGCAACGTCGCACTGCCAATGGCATTTGTAGCCGGAGGAACCTGGAAAGAACGAGCCATCTACTCTGCAGCCGCAATCGTAGGCAGCAAGACAATTGACGCGCTGCTGCCTGCATCTGATCACACAACTATCAACCGCATCATGGCACCTACTGGTGTAGATTCACTGACGATGGGGGCAGCCTTCATGCTGCCTGCAGCTGACTCGCGAACCCGCCTGGCGATGATCGGAACTGCATGGGGCTTCGGTCGTCTGCGCAACATGAATGACACAGAAAGCTTGCTGACCACAGGCGGCTTGATGGGCGCAACTGGTCTAGCACTCAAGGTTGGTCGAATCAACCCTGAACTGGGTGTCGGCTTGTTGGCTGCAGAAGGCGGCGCATTCGTCTTGAGCCGAATCTTCAAAGGCAACACCGGCAAGTAATTTCGAGCATTTAAACCTGTCCACTGCAGTTCGACGGCTTGAAGGCTTGAAAGCACTTACAAGCGTGTGCTTAATTTGATGCGCGCCAATATTGCGCACCGATAGAGTATCGACTATTGATTAGGCGTTGTTGTTAATGATTTGGCGAGCGTGAGTGTAATAGGGCTCGACCTTTTCAGCCATGCCGTTGGCCTCGAAGAAGTTCGTCAGTTCAATCAGCACTGACTTGAGCACGAAACTGATTTGTTCACTGTCGGCTCCGAATACGCGCTCAGCTTCAGCGATAGCTCGTCGATAGAGCTGCTCAGCCTCAGCATAGCTACCGCCCTCGCGTGCTTTTTTAGCCTCGTCGAGCAGCGTCTTCCAATTCGTTTCCTGCGAACCCATTTGCACCTCAATACGGCTATCTTAACAGGCTTCTCAGCTCCGACGGCTCTGAAACGATAAACTTGATTCTACCGGACGTCCACGGGGATGAAAAGAGCAAATTTGGTCAAATTATCAGACACCTAAACTACCACTTTTGCTAAGTCATTTGGTGGCACTTTCGCTCGATTTCAGAATCGAATTTAACACCATATATGGTGACTTGCGTCAGTGCATTTCCACGCCAACGCAGCCACCATATTCGGTGCTACTTAGGCTTCGTCTAGTTTGAATCCGACTTTAATAGTCACTTGAAACTCAGCAACTTTTCCGTCTTTGATCAATCCTCTTTGATCAACTACTTCAAACCAGCCCAAATTACGGAGAGTTTTTCCAGCTCTCTTAACGCCTTCTTTTACGGCATCTGCAAAGCTATCTGGGGAAGTGCCGACAATTTCGGCCATTTTGTATACGCCACCCGACATAATCACTCCTTGACTTTCGTCACTGAATATAATAACGACCTAATGTAAGCTACTGAAAACCCTGTCTGGGCGGCATTTTTGAAGCTATTACAATCATTTACGGTACTGAGGGTCTAAGGCAGTACGATATCGCACGACGTTTTCCTGAACCGATATCGATTGGAGTTCTCCTAGTTCGATATCGCACGGCGTTTTCCTGAACCGATATCGGTTGGCATTTTCTTCGTACGATATCGGACCGGGTTTTAATGGATCGATATCGATTTCCATAAGAACCTGAACTAGCTGGGTTCTTGACGGTCGCCTGCTTCTCAGCAGTATCTAAAAATGCTGGTTAGCAATAACTGTTTGATGGGGTAGCCCCTATCGGAGCAAAATTCGACCGGGAATGAAATAAATATGCAGACTCATGCATGTGCATTAAGCAAGGATTCTAGGTGCCTATATGACGAACATAGAAGACAACTATCAAATCGACGAGAAGTTCCCTTACAGGTTTCTCTTGAGATGGACGTGGCCTGAACACATTGACCGTTATATCAGGAGGCTGATGTGGGCCTGGTTGCAGGAACAGGGTAGCAACGACATCGATGATATATCTTCAACAGATTGTGTGGCGACACATCTGTTCTGGTTAATCGCTGTCAGCCCGGAGACACCAGGGGCGGTGCTCGACGCACTATCGAACACTGGCTCGGCATCATTCTTAGAACGGATAGCTGAAAACAAAAATACCTGGGCTAGCACCCTGGCAAAGCTGGCTTTGAACGACTCCACTAAAGTGAAGGTGGCTGTAGCTGAAAATCCAAATACGCCAGCAGCGACGATGCTTCAACTGTCGTTAGACGAGAATGTAGACATTCGATATGCGGTTGCAGATAACTGCAATCAAGCAGTAACGATCCTAGAGTCACTGGCGAATGACGATAACTGCCATGTCGCGGCTCGCTCGAAACGCACCTTGGCGCAGTTGAATCGAGTCCAACCTGCCGTTTTGAAGCCGGCAACCGGTTCATCGACGAACAAAAGGAAGACCGCGGTGGGTGCCTAAAATACACTTTACAGGTATCTCAAAGTAACAAATCTGAAAATCATCGCGGGGCGTGGCTTTTGAGCTACGCCCCGCCTGACTCAGGGTCTTGCTCTAAAATGATATTTTTAGCCCTTGAGAATCATTTAAACCGCCATCAGTTCGGGCTTAAGCGATAGGAGCGCCATGTTATTATTGGACCTTTTCAAGAGTGAGTTAACATGCAACCGATCCTGGCAGTCCCCGAAGCAACACAGACCAGCATCACGAGTAATTCGACGCCGACGAAAATCGAGCAGAAACAGATCTCGAACGTCACGGCTTTTTTGCTCTTAAGTGCCGCTCTTCTTCTGTGCTATCTGCCCGTCGTCCTCGGCACTTATGGATGCGCAGACGATTTTTGTTGGGTAGCGGGTGCGCTCAAACATGATTTGCAGCACATGCAACTGTTGCAGTTCGTACAGGGAAGACCGGCGATGGCACTCTTGTTCACGACTGCTTTCTCACCGATGACTGGTATCAGCGATTTGCGCTTCTTGCGCTTGTTCTCTGTGGTGACTATGGCTGGACTTGCATTCACAATCTACAGAACGATGGTTTCTGCAAAATACAGTCGGACCGCATCAATTTGCGTGTCACTGATTATGTGCACGATGCCACCCTTTCAGGTTTATGCTTCATGGGCATCCACGGCCTTCTACGCAACCGGTGCTTTAGTTGCTGGATTGGCTCTTCATGTCGCTGAGCGGGCCTATCTCAAAACAGAAATTGCATCAAAAATTGGTCTTGCAATAGCATCGATAGCTCTTCTTCTATCAGCCGTTTTGATTTTCCAACCAAGCGCTATGTATTACTGGGTCTTCGCCGCAATCCTTCTGCTCAAGCCGGATACGACCGTTTCAGATTTGCTGAAACGATTCGTTTGGTACGGTGGATTGTGCGTGGTGGCACTAGGTTTTGGATATGTAATTTGCAACTGGGGTAGAAATTACTTTGCAGATCTCTGCCCATTGCCCCATCAACGTTCACATCTGACCACTCACGTCAAAGACAAGCTAGTCTGGTTCTTCACCCAACCTATGACTGCGTGTCTGAACTTCGGCTGGTTGTTCCTCAACGCAAAGGCTGCTATCGCTGTCGCCATCGCTACGACAGTGGGCATGGCACTCTACCTGCGAGGCAAAATTTCAAGCCAGATCATCAAACTAATGGTTGCGGTGAGCATAATTCCACTCTCCTACTTGCCGAATCTCGTCATTGAAGAAAACTGGGCTTCATTCCGAACAGAGTGTGCACTCAGCTCCATCGTCGTCTTGTACGCGTTCTTTGCGCTGCTCGGATTCAGACAAACGATTCTTCGCTCCATTCGCGAGCCATACTTCAACGCACTGCTTGCCAGCTTGGCTGTGGCATCAATGGCGGTGGCATTCACCAATATCTACACGTTCTTTGTGGTTCCGAACTCTCTCGAATTCGCCATCCTGAGAGGGCAAATGAATACTTCCACACACAACAAGTTGACGTTCAAGCAAATTGCGTTGAAAGATCCACGTCTACTTGCTCCAGGCGTCAGCCAGGAATTCGGTTGCCCGTCTTCTCCAATTCCGTTTGCTCAAGAGCCATTTGAGTACATCCTGCGTCGAACCAATCCTTAGGTGTCAATTTGTCCGCCAGCTCTATAGCTTCCAAGACATTGTCAGTGCTCAAGCGCATGAGTCGCAGCAGCTTTCTGTACATTTTCGTCTTGTTGGCGTGCACCGATGTCGTGCTGAGCGCATATGTACCAAAAGCCAACCAGCTCTGGTACGAGCGCAGCATCAACGGCAGCAACGAACCGTTCTGTCGCAAGATTTTCGAGTACATCTGCTCGAAACAAGATCCACAAGTCGTGATGATGGGATCATCGCTCATTGCCGTCCCGTCCCTATCATGCGACCAAACATTTGTTCGCGCCAAAAGTCCGTATCATTCAGTGCCGGATATGTTTGCCTTCAGCCACTACAAGCGTTGCGACTACTTCAAAATGCTGCTTTCGAATAAGCTCGGCAAGCCCGTTGACGTCATAAACTTAGGCTTGGCGGGGATCGTCGCATCGGATCAGCGCTTGATACTGGAAAAGGCTCTGGCTTTCAATAAAAAACCGTCGATGGTGGTTTGGACAGTTGCCCCAGCAGAATTCATTTGGAACGACGGCTGCGGCGTCGACAAAACTCGAATCGGACTCGCATTCAAAACATACTCGTGGCCTGCGAACGCTGGGGAATTGGCATTAACAGCCGATCGCCTGCGCAGAGAGTTCACCTGGCACTTCGACTTGCTAGAAAATGAACTGGCAGCGTGCAAAACTCCGATGGGAGATTTCTTTAGCCAGTGGATGCATCGCTCTGAAAAATCGAATCAAGCTGTCGCCGCAAAACCTCCAGCAGAGGCGGATCCGCTCCAGGGCGTAACGTCTAAGATGGATGCTTATGGTCGGACAAACAAACTGGAAGACATCGCAAATTTTCGTCGCAACTATGCCAAGGTTGACAGCAAACTTTTCGATCAACAACTTGAATACTTCACTAAGACGCTCGACCTGTGCAATCAAAACGACGTGCCAGTCGTGATCGTTAATATGCCACTGACAAAATACAATCGTGATTTGATAGATAAAACTGTCTACGAGAAATATCTGGCATCGGTGACTGAGATTTCGAAGAAGCATGACATACCATTCTTAGACATGGATGACTCCGATAAGTTCACACTGTCAGACTTCTACGACTCGACTCACCTGAATGAAAGTGGTGGCAAGAAACTTTTCACAGCCCTTTCTGAGCGGATACCAAAATTAGCTGCAGAGCAACCGCCAATCGCCGGCCTTAGGTCTAACACAAACTAATAGGTACAATCAGCGGACTCTGAGTGCGCGCAAATCATCCAGTCTTACTAATAAGATTGGTTTACGGCTTTGGACTTTCAGTGCCAAGGTCAAGGAGCACACGGTGGTCCGGACCACCAAACTTGGCGGTGATTCTGATTGTGTTGACCATCGCTGTGCGAGGGCTCAAAGTTGGATTCCATTTTTCGAACCCGCCTTTCTTCTCACCGAGTTCTAAAAGCGAGCCGTCGTCGAAGTGTTTGTCGGGATCGTCGGAGCTGATGTAAATGTCAGCGCTCTTTAGGTTGGCACCAGTCAAAGATAATTGGCTGATCGAAACAGGATTAGCAAAATTGAGCTGCACAAAGGGTTTGCGAATCGGCATAGTGAGCATTTCTGCATCGTTGCTTGGATAGACAAAAAAGACCTTCGATGCGGATTGTTTGAGACTGATATTGAACGGTAGCCAATCATTGATCACTGGCGTTGTGACGATGTCGACAGGCATGGTCCTCTTACCTAAGACCTGGGGATAGTCTCGCTCCAAGATATTCGCAGTCTCCACCGCGTGACAGTGGGTCGCTAGCGGGCCTGGGTGTCCGTTGGCGGGATTGATACCAAGCCACAGCGGAGGGTCAGGCGATTCGATGCGCTTATCTTGTTGAGCAGCGTTGAGAAAGGCGTCGAGGCTCGAACACCAGCGAATCTTGTCTTTCTCCCACAGTTCGCGAACAGGTTTGTATCTCACATCGTAATAGCTGCGAATGAAAGCAATCAGATCCTTGCCCTTGCTCGTATTACCGGTGAAGACACAGGAAGGAAGCGTCATAGCAAATGACGGGACAGACAGTTGATTTACGTAGGCGCCCAGATCTTTGACGGTATCGTTGTAAACTTGCCAGTTCTTTCCTTCCAACAGCTTCAATTCCCAATCCGCAAAGTCATAGCCATAAAGATCGCCAGACATCTTCTTAGTGCGAATGCCTTTTCGCAGCACATTGAACAGCTCATCTCCCAAATTAGGAAACAATGACGACACAAAAATCACTGCTCGCACCGGGAAATCATCGGGCGGACAATGAACGTTTTTGACGTAGCTCAACCCGTTTTTGGTGTCACCTTCTTCAGGGTCGTTGGTAACATAACCCCAAATAACAAGGTCAGGTTTATACATAGGCACAAGCTTCTTAGCCCAGTTCAGCTCTTTCCTGGTTGGTGCGCCCGGCTGCCCCGCCGCAATCACTTCGACGTCGTTGTAGCCACGTCGTTGCAGCTCTCGCTGCAACTGGCGCCACCAGAGCGTATTGAGATTCGAATAACCTGACCCCCAAACGAATGAATCGCCCATCACTAAAATGCGTTTGGATTTTGGACTCTTTAAACTGACCGGAAAACCTTCGGATCGCCAAATGGGCTGCTCTTCGCTTGAAAAATTTCGACGTTTCATCTGTTCGAGTAGCATCGCATTATCGAGACGCCATGAGGCTGAACAAATTTTGCCGTTATCTTCCAGAGCCGTCAAAACGAACTGGTCCAGAAGATAGCAAAACAAAAACACGCCAACTATGGAGTAGAGAAAATATGGAAAAGCCGGCGCTGGAATTATGCCGAATTCTTTCTTGCCTATCTTTATCTTCAAAGTATCCTCTTAATCAATCGCCGACAAGCATTGCCGACAATAGGGCAGACTAAATTTTCACCTGGGCGAAACACTTGCAGAGCATGGCGTTACTTTCATAAGCAAACTTCGCTCCAAACCCTTGAATTCGGCTACGACGCGGAAGGTGTTGACGTGTGATGTGCGGTCATTAACGGGTAAATTCCAAGTCAAACTCCCACCATTCTTTTTTCCCATAGAAATCACGGTCGCATCATCGAAGTGCTTTACGGGATCGTCAGAACTAATGTACAACTCAGCGTTCTTGAGCCCAGCACCATCGATGGTGACCTTAGAAACAGCGACAGGGTTTTCCAAATTCAGCTGCACATAGGGCTTTCGGATAGGCATGGTGAGCATCTCGGTCTCAACACTAGGATAGACGAAGAAAAAGGCTTCATCGTTTTGCTTAAAATTAACTGATGGCGGCACCACATCGTTTATATGCACTTTTGAGACTGTATCGACTGGTTGCGTCTTCGGTCCCAGAACTTGAGGATAATATTTCTCGAGAACGTCAGCTGCATAGTATGCATGAGCATGTGTTGCCAACGGTCCAGGGTGCCCATTGTTAGGCGTGATACCAAGCCACAACGGTGGGTCTTTCGATTTCATACGTGCATCTTGATTGGCGAAAGCTAAGAATTGCTCTAAGCTGTCGTACCACTTGATATTATTCTTCTCAAACAACTTTTCGACTGGTTGATAGCGGACTCTGTAATAGTCACGAGTTTTCTGGGTCAGCGTTTGATGCTCACCCAACGGTTTATGGTCAAAAGTGAGGCAAGGTAAAGTCACGACAAATGCTGGAATAGAAAGCGTTTTTAAATAGCCGCCCAGCCCTTCAACAGTTTTAGTATAGTCCTGCCAATTTTTTCCTTGCAGAATCATCAATTCCCAATCAGATATATTTGAGCCAGCCGTACCGAGTTTTTCTCCGTAAAGTTTGTTGCCGCGATTTGTTGTTCTCAAAACCTGAAATAATTCGTCGGCCAGGTTTGGATAAACACTTGCAATCAAAGCCTTGCAGCGCGCTGGAAACTCGTCAGGAGGTAGGCGAACTTCTTGCACGTAGCCAATTCTTGAAGCATCTCCGTCGCCCTCGTCTGGATCGTTGAGGACATATCCGAAGATTAGAGCGTCAGGTTTGTAGATAGGAACAAGCATCTCGGCCCAATGAAACTCTTTTCGCGTAGGTGCACCAACCATGCCAGCTGCAATCACTTCAACATCGTTATAGCCACGACGTTGTAGCTCGCGTTGCAACTGACGCCACCAGATTGTATTGAGATTCGCGTGTCCGTGCCCCCAAACAAAAGAGTCGCCCATTATTAGAATCCGTTTTGCTTTCGGACATTTTTCGCTGACCGGAAATTCATCAGAAGACCAGAGCGGGAATTTCTCGGTGGCACGATTTCGATTCTTCATCTGTTCGTTCAACGTGTGGTGATCCAGACGCCATGAACTCGAACAGATCTTGCCTTGATCCTCAAGGGTAGTAATTACAACAGCGTCGATGAAGAACGCAAGAACGAGAACGCCGACAATAGAGAAAAGGAGATAGTTGACGGCCAAATTCGGCAAGATTTCGAATTGTTTCTTTGCAATCTTTACCTTCACGACTAGTCCTCAGAATTTCTTTCAATACGCCTTCAGCTCGCACAACCTCCGGCAGGCACAGCGTCAGGGTTTGGGCTTATGCGTAACTCTACCAGGCACTGAGAATTTACTAATACTCCCGCCCCATATACATCAGGAATCACGCAGGGAAGCCATTTACGGGACCTCGGCATTATACCGAAAAGGTAAAAAGGAAAAGTTACGCGCGCCTAAGTTGAGCCCTGGACTGACAAATTCCCATATTGAACCAATTCCCAGACCAAGCAAATCACGACACTGAGCTAGGGAGTGAATGGACTAGCGTAATAAGCGATCCTCAACAGCAGCATGCCGATTGCGCACAGCAGGCTGATTGTTTTCCAGAAAGCTTCTTGAACGTAGAAAGATATGTCGCCGCCAAAGCGAAGCAGAGAATGGAGCTGAATCGGCTCAGGGTGCCCTCGCAGACGATTTGATGATTAGCAGATGGCACCGATGATGATGGCACGGATGCTGGAGAAAATAACGGAGGGCCGGGTGCCTGGTTGCGCAAATCCGTCATGAGATTTCGGAATCTTCAGAGCGGAGAGAGAGAGAAGAAGCACTGCGCTGCATCCAGGTCGCCTTCTTTCTTCGAACCAAAAGCGATGTCTAAGGAGGCTAAACCTTGATTGACTTCGTCTTCGCTAGTTGGCATGGCGGATGAGTTAGTGATTAGTCGAATCAGACGGCGTAATGTCCATTAAGACTCCATGTTGAGGACCTTTGAATTTCGCGCTGATGCGAATAGAACTTACTTCAGCCTGGTTCATCGTGCTTGGTGGAATATTCCAACAGAGCGACTTTCCGCGCTTGTTACCCAGTTCTAGAGGTGGTCCTTCGTCATAATGCTTGTCTGTTGATTGCAGTGTCAAATAGACATCTGCCTCTTTCAACTGATCACCATTCAACGTGATCGTTTTCAGTGCCGTAGGTTTTTCGAAATTGATCAAGATATACGGCTTGCGAATCGGCATCGAAAGCAACTCTTCATCGTTGCTTGGATACTCGAAGAATGCATGTTCTGTATTTTGACGCACGTTCATATTTGGTGGTACCACATCGTTGATGACAACACTGCTTGGTGATTTTTTAGCTGTAAACGTGCGTGGACCGAGTGCATCTTTGTAGTGCGCTTCGAGAAAATCGGCAGCTTTTACCCCGTAGAAGTGGGCTGCAAGCGGACCTGGATGTGAGTTGCTCGGCGTAATGATGTAAGCGAATTTGGAAGATTCGATGCCGATCGGAGCATGTGCCGAGGCGAACGAAATGAAGTCATCGAGAATGTCGTAGAACGTCATTCCTGATGCGACGAACACATCACGCACAGGAGCGTATCTTACGTCATAGTAGTGACGAACGTTTTCAAAAAAGTTGGCCCCTGTCGACGGCTCCTTGCTGTCTGTGCTGGAGGCATATGTTATGGCATTGGGCAGCGTCATTACAAACGATGGAACTGACAAACTGTGCGAGAAGTCAGCGACTTGTTGAACAGTCTTTTTATACTGTTCGAAGTTTTTTCCTTCAAGAATTTTCTTGTCCCAATCACCATATTGGTAGCCATATTGACCGCCAGATTTTTCTTCGCGATGTTTGTTTCGCACTGAAATAAGTTGATCTGTGAGATTTGGAAACAGACCCTCCATGACCTTCGAAGTGCGATCGGAGAATGCCGTATCCTTCGGCAATCTTAGAGACTGCACAAGTGGCACTTTGTTATCATCAGACTCTTTCGGGTCGTTAGTCAGGTAGCCCCAGATTACGAGATCTGGTTGATACTCAGGCACTATCTTTTTAGCCCAACCAAGCTCCCAGGCTGTCGGCGCACCGCATAAGCCGGCGGCTATCACCTCCACATCATGGTAACCACGCCGCTCTAACTCGAGCTGCAGTTGGCGCCACCAGATGGTGTTCATGTTGCCGTATCCATCACCCCAAACATAGGAGTCACCCATAACGAGGATGCGCTTAGATTTTGGCTTCTTTGGAGTAACGGGAAATAGATCCGACCGCCAAACAGGACAGTTATTGTCAGCGCGATTGCGCATACTCATATAGTGTAAAAGCTTCTCGTTCTCAGCTTTCCAGCCGACAGAGACGATCTTGCCTTGATCTTCAAGGGAAGGAATTATCACAGCATCTAAACACACCAGAGCAACGGCCAAAATAGCAAGCGAAATCAGCATATAGCGAAGCGCTAATGCATTTCCCTTGAACATTTTCCGCACTCGATTGAGCATCCCTTCTCCGCTGTGTGAGATTTGCCAGCTTTCATCAGCAACTCTTAGCACAGACTGAACGGCGCCAGAATTATACAAAAGCTCGCCGGAGGGGTTGTGAGGAGGGCGTAATATTGACATGACAAGCGCCATTTTGAGCAATGATTAAGCGTCGCATGACATCCATCGCTTCAAAGTAATAGTGGCGTAATCGATCGACTCTGCAAAATTATTGGAATTAAACACATATCGAATTGAATCGTACGGGTCATTGAACCCCGTTGGCGTAGCGAATCTTAGCGTGTCAGGCGCAGTTGGTGTCAGTTTTACAGCGGCGTCAAATGGATACCAGAGGCATGGATCAACAGCCATGAACATTTCGCCAGCCCAAACAACTTGCGTTATCGAATTGCAATTTTCGAAGCATCCTTCAAACTTTGAATACTCAAACTTCCATTGTTTCGATGTATTACTACTCCGACCAAACGCCTCGATTATTTTCACGACGCCATATGCTAAGTCCCAAGTGCGAGCATCGGGGCAGTTCGCCAAGGCAGCAACAACAACATTCTCGCTCGGAGCACAAAGAGCGACCGCCTGTTGACCAGGATACATACCAGAATGTCCAAACACAGGGGACTTTCTTGAATGCTTCCAGACCCCCAAACCGCAACCGCTGCCAGTGTCTCTCCGATCTCTCAAGGTTCGCATTGCTGTTTTAGTTTGTTCGCTAATTACACTTGCTTGGCCGGGCAAAAAGGAAGAGTAAAATTTGCAAACATCGAAAGCTGTTGAACAGAATCCGCCAGCAGCACTCATTGTATTTGTGTGCCCCGTAGCCGGAATGGGCGCTCGGGCTCTTCCTCTTTGACCGAGGGTGTGACCACTAACCAATTTAGACGCGTCCACATTTACGAAATCGGAACTTGTGTTGGAAAGATGCATCGGTTCGATGATATGTTTCGCCACATACTCACTGTAAGTGCTCTTAGAGACGGTAGCGACGACTTGGCCGAGTATTGCGTAGCCTAAATTCGAATAGAGCGATTTTGATTTGCCTTCCGATATCAACTCTGCGGCCATTACAACATCACGCAGTTCATCATCATCAGGAAATGCTCTCGTCAAATTCCAGAAATCGGAATCAGGTCCATTGCGACACAAACCGGCTGTGTGAGTAAGCAAGTCTTTGATAGTAATTGCTTCCCATCTAACATCTGCATGCTTGCCGAGCCAGGGCAGGTACTGAATAACTGGATCACCAATATCCAAAACCTGCTTTTCTTGTAAATGCATAACAGCTAATGCTGTGTATGTTTTCGAAAGCGAGCCGATTCTGAAAATGTGCTCCTGTCGCAAGGGGATTTGTCCATCGAAATCAGCGTGCCCAAAAGATCGATCAATAAGGATTTTGCCCTCGCGAAATATACAGATGTTGAATCCAGGGTATGAGGTATGCCGATACTTGAGTTCAAGCCACGTATCGATAAATGCCAGAGCTTTCCCAAGCGAGTCTTTCAAGGTGCTTGTGTCACTAATTGTTCGATGTAATAAAGCGACCTGCATTATCCATCATGCGATTCGAGTTTTGAATACAAAAGCACAAAAAAGCCCGCTCCTGAGTTATTCAACTCGAGGAGCGGACCATTAATTCGTTACCGTGAACTAGACGCTTGCCAATTGCGGTTCGTTGGCAGTGCCAGCAAGGGCTGTCATGCGACCACTGGACTGTCCGTTGGCATTGCGGATGCCGAGCGCATCTTGAGCGATGATCAAGCGTTGAATTTCGCGAGTGCCTTCGTAGATGTTCAACACCTTAGCATCGCGGAAGTAGCGCTCAACTGGATATTCGTCAGAATATCCGTAACCGCCGTAGATTTGCACTGCGTTGTGACCGGCTCTGTTAGCGGCTTCGCCAGCGAACAATTTGGCCAGTGAAGTTTCGAGCGTGTTTCTGACGCCTTTGTTCTTCAAGTGAGCAGCGCGCAAGTAGAGCAGGCGACCGGCTTCGCAGTCGGCTACCATGTCGGCAATCATGGCTTGCACTTGTTGGTGCTCACCGATTGGTTTGCCGAATGTGATTCTCTGCATCGCATATGTGGTGCAGGCATCGATGCAACCTTGCACCAGACCTACAGCGCCAGCTGCGACTGAGAAACGACCGTTATCCAGAGCTGACATTGCTACTTTGAAGCCGTCGCCGACTTGACCGAGCATGTTTGCCGCAGGCACACGCACTGAATCTAAGAACAGTGACGATGTGTCAGAAGCGCGCAATCCCAATTTGCCGTGAATTGGCTGAGCCGAGAAGCCTTTCGACTTAGTGTCGACGATGAAACAAGTGATGCCTTTGTGTCCGAGTTTGCTGTCTACAGTTGCAAAAACGAGAGCATGGGTGGCAATAGAACCGCATGAGATCCATGTTTTCTGTCCGGACAACAAATAGTCAGAACCATCTTTGACGGCTTTGGTTTGTTGGTTTCCAGCATCACTGCCTGCTTCTGGTTCAGTCAAACCGTAGCAACCGATGTATTCGCCGTTGCAAAGCTTAGGCAACAATTCCATCTTCTGAGCTTCAGTTCCCCACTTCAAAATAGTCAAAGCGACGAGTGAAGTTTGCACTGAGAATAATGTTCTGGTGGACGAGCAGACGCGGTTGACTTCTTCGGTCATCAAACCGTAAGCAACGTAGTCCATTCCCAAGCCGCCGTACTTTTCTGGCACTGGGCAGCCGAGGAAACCTTCAGCGAAGATTTTTTTGGCGATTTCCCAATCGAACTTACAAGCGCGATCGTTGGCAGCAGCCTTTGGAGCGATTTCACGTTCGGCAAAATCACGCATATGTTTGCGCATTGCCATTTGCTCCGGTGTAAAGTCAAAATCCATTTTCCTTTTCTCCAATTAAATTATGGTCTTACAGTGAATTACGGAGCAATTTTGCTTTCGTCTTGTTTTTGTGCAGGGTGGTTATCGATCTGCGCTCTCTGCAAGCGTCCCGAGTAGTCGACATATACAGACTTCCACTCAGTGAATTGATCGATTGCGGTAGTTCCAGCTTCGCGGTGACCGTTGCCGGTCTGTTTAACGCCACCGAAAGGCAACTGGATTTCAGCACCAATCGTTGGAGCGTTGATGTAGACGATGCCTGATTCGAGCTCTTCGATAGCTGCGAATGCGCGGTTCACGTCTTTTGTATACATTGAAAGTGACAAACCATATTCGGTGCCGTTTGCAACTTCAATCGCTTCTTCGAAATCAGAAACTTTGATCACGCTTACGACTGGTCCGAAGATTTCTTCTTGAGCGATGCGCATCGATGGTTTAACGTCACCGAAGATTGTTGGCTCGTGGAACCAACCATTTTCCATACCGTTATCTTTAACGATTTTGCCACCACACAAGAGAGTGGCGCCTTCCTTCTCTCCGATTTCGACATATTCATGCACGCTGTGCAATTGAGCCTTAGAGACGACTGGACCTACTTGTACGTCTGGATCCAAGCCATCGCCGAGCTTGAGAGCTTTAGCGCGAGCAACGAATTTTTCAGTGAACTCTTTGTAGCGATCTTTGTGAACGATAACGCGACTTGCTGCTGTGCAACGTTGTCCGGCAGTACCGAAACCGCCCCAGACAGCGCCTTCTACAGCGAGTTCGATATCAGCATCTTCCATGATGCAGATGGCGTTCTTGCCACCAAGTTCGCAAGAGATGCGCTTCATCAATTCGCCGCAACGTCCTGCAACCTTCTTGCCAACAGCGGTTGAGCCGGTGATTGAGATAGCACGAACGCGTGGGTCGTCAACGATGGCTTGTCCGACTTTGCTGCCTTCGCCAGTGACCAGGTTGAGAACGCCTGCAGGAAGCCCAGCTTCGACCAACACTTCAACGAGCATGACTGCGCAAAGTGGTGTGTCGGTTGCTGGTTTGAAAACAACGGTGTTGCCGGCAACGAGAGCTGGAAAGATTTTCCAGCTTGGAATTGCCACAGGGAAGTTCCATGGAGTGATCAGACCGACCACGCCGATTGGCGCTCTCACTGACATTGCAAATTTGTTAGGCAGTTCTGATGGAACGGTTGATCCCATCAAACGACGACCTTCACCGGCCATGAACTTAGCCATGTCGATAGCTTCTTGCACGTCGCCGCGGGCTTCTTTGATCACTTTGCCCATTTCGCGAACCATGTTTCTCGCCATTTCTTCTTTGCGAGTTTCAAGCAAATGAGCGACTTTGTAGAGGATTTCAGCGCGGTGTGGTGCGGGAACCTTTCTCCATGTCTTCAAAGCTTCTTCGGCAGCATCAATCGCCTTCTTCACGTCATTGACTGTGGAAGATGCGAAGTGACCGATTACTTCTTTCTCGTTGGCAGGATTTGTGCTGGTGAATGTTTCGCCGTTTTCAGCCTTTACCCAACGACCGTTGATGTAGTTGTCGTAGACGCGCGGAGCGTCAGTTTTGGTCTTTGTTTGCAGACTCTGTGTACTCGTGCTCATAGATTTCTCCTGGCTATTTAAACTGTCTCTAGCAGCGACTGATCGCCTTAAAATGTCATGGCCTTTTCGAGGATTTCCATTGCTTTGTCAGCATCGGCATCTGAGATGTTCAGTGGTGGAATCAAGCGGATGACCTGACCACGAATGCCGCAAGTGATAACGATCATCTTGTTCTCCAAGCATCGTTCCGCCACTTTCTCAGCTAATTCTTTGCTTGGTCTGCCGTCTTTTTCGTTGAACTCGATGCCGATCATCATGCCCAAACCGCGTACTTCGCCGATGTAATCTTTTCCTTCAGCGAACTTCTGTAAACGCTTGAGCATCTGTCCGCCGACTTTAGCCGCGCGTTCTGGCAATTTTTCTTCTTGCAAAACGTCGATAACAGCAAGTGCAGCAGCACAAGAAACTGGGTTGCCACCAAAAGTGGAGCCGTGACGACCAGGCAACCACTTGCTAGTCAATTCGCGACGAGAGATGAATCCCGACAACGGCATGCCGCCTGCGATTCCTTTTGCCATCAACAAGATGTCTGGCTCGACCGGTTCGTGTTCGCAAGCAAACATTTTTCCGGTTCTGCCGAATCCAGACTGCACTTCATCGATGATCAACAAAATGCCGTGTTTGTCGGCGAGCTGACGCAAACGAGTGAGGAAGCCCTTCGGAGGAATAACGTATCCGCCTTCACCCTGCACTGGCTCGACGATGAACGCAGCTACTTGTTCAGGATGAATGAATTGGTGGAAGAGATTATCGAGTTCTTCGAAGGTGTGATCGACTACAGCTTCTGGATTTTCTCTCAGATGTGAGCGATAGGTGTAAGGGAAAGGCACTGTGTAGATTGAGCTTGGGAGCGGCTCATACTTCTCACGGTAATACAATTTGGATGTAGTCAGCGCCATCGTCAACATTGTGCGTCCGTGGAATGAACCGCGGAAATTGATGATGCCTGGTCGACCAGTGACATAACGAGCCAACTTGATCGCGCCTTCGACGCATTCAGCACCGCTGTTTGCGAGGAAAACCGAATCTAGTGTCTTCGGTGTAATTTCAACTAACTTCTGCGCCAATTCGATGTAGCGCTTGTGGTGCACTGTCACTGATGTGTGAATCAGCTCAGCTGCTTGCTGTTGGATTGCAGCTACAACTTTCGGATGACAGTGACCGACGTTGTTTACTGCAATTCCTGTTGCCATATCGAGGTAAGCATCGCCGTTCATGTCGTAGATGTAAGAGCCTTGTGCTTTTTCTGCGACAATGCGAGCGGATCTCGAAAGGACAGGATTTACATATTTGTCATCGAGCTCTAAATAAGCAAGATTCTTGTTCAATCTTTCAGCCATCACCATGACGAACTCCTTTTCATTTGTCACCCACAGCAGGTACTAAAGCAAAACAAAAATGTTTGCTTGTTATTTGAGCAACAAACCCAGTCGTCCGACAAAGTTCAAGGCGCTGAAGGCTAACCAGGGTGAGCTTTGCTCAAATGTAAAGCATAGCAACTTATTTCGCGGAAAAGCGCCATATTTAGCATTATTCCGGTATTGGGAAAACGCTGAAGCGCAGCTATATCAGAAGTCTTGAGGATTCGAGTTGGACGCGAAAGCACTTGTGCGTGGTCGAGATTTTTGCCTACCGCTTGACAGTGCTCGATGCAGAACGGCGTGCAGCCTGGCGATTGACGGCACCGTTCTTGCTCCCTGTCGTTGGTTTTGTCTTCTCTTTGAAAGCAACAGAGAACACTTCATCCAGGTGCGCGACGGGCAGAAGCTGCAATTGCTTCTTGACGTACTCAGGAATTTCAGCCAGATCTTTTTCATTCGACTTAGGCAGGAGAACGGTTTTGACGCCCGCTCTAACTGCCGCGAGAACCTTCTCTTTGAGCCCGCCGATGGCGAGAATTCTGCCGCGCAGAGTGATTTCTCCGGTCATGGCAAGATTGGCGCGCACAGGCCGCTTGGTCACAGCTGAGATTAATGCCACAGCAAGCGCCACACCGGCTGATGGACCGTCTTTCGGAATCGCACCTTCAGGAATGTGGACGTGAATATCCAGTTTTTCACCGAAATCAGGATCGATTCCAAGCTCTTTGGCGTGCATGCGAATGTAGCTGAAAGCGGCTTGAGCAGACTCTTTCATTACTTCACCCAGCTGCCCGGTCAACTGCAGTTTGCCTTTCCCTGGCATCGTGTTGACTTCGACTGAGAGTGTTTCACCACCCGTTTCAGTCCACGCTAAGCCGGTCACAATGCCGATTTGCGGTCCGCGAATATCGTTTTCGCGAATGATTTTGGCCGGACCAAGATATTTAGTCACCAGATTTGGTGACAACTTTATAATGCTGCTTGGCACTTTCACAACTTGAGCGGCGACCTTGCGACAAATAGTGGCGAGGTTTCGTTCGAGCTGTCTGACACCGGCTTCGCGGGTGTATTCCTGAATTACTTTGCGAACAGCTTCGGCGGGCATCTTGAGATTTTTCTTGTTCAATCCATGCTTATCGACAAGTTTTGGAATGATGTGTTGTTCGGCAATGGAGAGTTTTTCTTCTTCGGTGTAGCCAGAGATGCGAATTACTTCCAATCGGTCGTAAAGCGGTCTGGGAACGTAATCTAAAGCGTTTGCAGTAGCGACGAAAACTACTTCGCGAAGACTGAACGGGGCATCTAAATAATGATCGGTAAACGTGTCATTCTGATCTGGATCCAATACTTCCAGCATGGCTGCTGTTGGATCGCCCATGTAACTGCGCGTCATCTTTTCGATTTCATCGAGCAGAATGACTGGATTCTTCGTGCCTGACTGCTTTACAGCCTGGATAATGCGTCCGGGCATGGCGCCAATGTAAGTGCGGCGATGTCCGCGAATCTCTGCTTCGTCATTGACGCCACCAAGACTGATGCGCGCAAATTTTCTATTCATCGCTTTTGCAATCGATTTGACCAGACTGGTCTTACCCACACCGGGTGGTCCAACCAGGCACAAAATGGTGCCCTGGGGTTGTTTGGAGAGCTTACGAACAGCTAGATACTCGAGGATGCGTTCTTTCACCTTCTCGAGTCCATAGTGGTCTTCTGCGAGAATTTCTTCAGCTTCGTCTATGTCGAGAACATCGCGCGAACGTTTCGCCCATGGCAGCGACACCAGCGTATCCAGATAAGTTCTGATCACGCCGGCCTCAGCGCTTTGCGGCATCATTTTTTCAAGACGCGAAAGTTCTTTCTCAGCTTTTTCAAGTGGAATGCCAGACATTTTTGCTTTGGCAATTTTCTGCTTGTACTCGGCTATCTCACCGGTCTGCTCACCGTCTGAATTTAGCTCGTCTTGAATGATGCGCATTTTTTCGCGCAAGTAATATTCGCGTTGTGTTTTTTCTAAATTGAATCGCACACGATCGTGAATCTGCTGCTCAAGATCCGCCAGCTCCAGCTCGCGTGAAAGCAACAAACCAACGTATTCCAGACGCTCTGTGCTGTCGACAATTTCAAGGCACTTCTGACGCTCTGCAACATCCAATCCCAGATAAGTAGCGATGATGTCAGCAAGACGTCCTGGTTGACCGATTCCTGAGACTGCAAGCAAGCTCTCTGGATTGATTTTCTTGGTTGATTTGACGTACTGCTCGAATTTTTCGACTGACACTCGAATCAAAGTTTTGGTGCCTTGATCGTCGCGCACAGTCTCTTCTTGCTCACTGACATTAGCTGTGAAATGAGCTGATTCGTCAAAGACTTTGTCGAGTGAGACGCGACTCGACCCTTCCACCAGAACTTTCACTGTGCCGTCAGGCAACTTGAGCATCTGCATCACTTCAGCAAGCGTGCCGATTTGATAAATCTCGTCTTGTGTAGGCTCTTCGCACTCAGGATCTTTCTGGGCGACCAGTACTACAAGTCGGTCGTCACGCAGCAACGACTGTTCGAGAGCGGCGATTGACTTGGGTCGGCTGACAAAGAGTGGGGTGACCATCTGCGGGAAGACAACGACGTCTCGCAGCGGTATCAAAGGAAATGTAGTGCTCAAGTCAGCCATGGATCGTGACCGTTACGAATGCAGATCTAACTAGCGTGCTACCGGTTTCGGCGGATGTACAGACTCGTCTGTGGACAGCCTCTACGCCCGGCCTATCCTTAGAATCGTCTGTGCAGCAAGCTACCAGACATATAGTTTAGCCTGTATTCTGGCCGATTTAAGCTATTTCGCCCTTGAGTTTAGCTTTTGGCAACTGTAGAAGCTCAGCCGTAGAACGCTTCTCGACGAGTTCTTTTGTTATGCGACAGACCTTAATGTCAGAGCGTGAAGGCACTTCGTACATGATGTCGAGCATGATCTCCTCAACGATGGAGCGAAGGGCCCGGGCTCCGGTCTTACGCTTCAACGCTTCTTCGGCGATGCCTGCGATGGCTGGCTCGTCGAAGCACAGATCCACACCGTCAAGAGCCAACAGTTGTTGATACTGCTTGATAATGGCGTTCTTCGGTTCGACAAGAATGCGCACCAGCGCTTCCACATCGAGCGATTCGAGCACGGCTACAACCGGCATTCTGCCTACGAATTCTGGAATCAAACCGAACTTGAGCAAATCGTCTGGAGCAGTGTCTTTGAGGATCTTGCTCGCTTTAAGCTCACGCTCCCACGCGGTTGAAGGAGTGTCTGCACCAAATCCGATATTACGGTTGGAAGAAGTTCTTTGTTCGACGATCTTGTCGAGACCGACGAATGCACCACCGCAGATGAAGAGAATATTGGCGGTGTTGATCTGAATGAACTCTTGATGAGGGTGTTTGCGACCACCTTGAGGCGGCACGTTGGCAAGCGTTCCTTCAATCATCTTGAGCAATGCTTGTTGAACACCTTCACCGCTGACATCACGGGTGATACTAGTGTTTTCTGACTTGCGTGAAATCTTGTCGATTTCGTCAATATAAATGATTCCGCGCTCAGCCTTCTTGACGTCATAATCAGCCGCCTGGTAGAGACGCAGCAGAATGTTTTCTACGTCTTCGCCGACGTATCCAGCTTCAGTCAATGTCGTTGCGTCTGCGACAGCGAACGGCACATCCAAAAGCTTCGCTAACGTCTGAGCCAAAAGGGTCTTACCGCAACCAGTTGGTCCAATCAACAGAATGTTTGATTTTTGGATTTCAACTTGATCGGCTAGTTCGCTATTGTGGCTGATTCGCTTGTAGTGGTTGTAGACCGCTACAGAGAGAATCTTCTTGGCTGATGTCTGACCGATGATGTGTTGGTCGAGAAAAGACTTGATCTCTTGTGGCTTGGGAATGTCGACCAGCTGCGGCAACGACGTTTCGGTCGGGCTTGCAGCTGGGCTGCCTTCGAAGAGTTCCTCGTCGAGGATCTCATTGCAAAGGTCGACACACTCGTCGCATATGTAAACCCCGGGGCCCGCAATCAGTTTCTTTACTTGGTCCTGACTCTTTCCGCAGAAAGAACACTTAAGTCGATTGTCTGATGGCTTTGGCATGTTGTTTCCCTATCTCTATGGAATCATTCTGACAGAAGATTGTCAGATGCACGAGTTTACAAGTGAGTTTGACTTAAACAGCCGCCAGATTGGGCTGAGCGTCCAATCTGAGGATGACTTCGTCAACGAGTCCATATTCCTTGGCTTCTTCAGCCGTCATGATGTTGTCTCTGTCTGTGTCTTTCTCAATTTGCTTGACGGACTGACCTGTATGTTGTGCCATCAATTCATTAAGTTGTCTCTTAATTCGCAAGATTTCTCTGGCTTGAATTTCGATGTCGGTAGCCTGTCCTTGTGCACCGCCCAGTGGTTGGTGGATAAGAATTCTTGAATGAGGAAGAGCGAGGCGCTTGCCTTTCTTACCGGCTGAGAGCAAGAAAGCTCCCATGCTGGCCGCTTGACCCAAACAGATTGTGGAGACGTCGGAGCGAATGTGCTGAATCGTGTCATAAATGGCGAATCCAGCTGTGACCGAGCCACCTGGGGAATTAATGTAGAGACGAATATCTTTTTCTGGATCTTCGCCTTCCAGTAGCAACAACTGAGCGACGATCAAGTTAGCAACTGTATCGTCTACAGGTGTTCCTAGAAATACGATTCGTTCTCTGAGCAATCTCGAGAAGATATCGAACGCTCTCTCACCTCGAGCAGTCGTCTCAATAACCGTCGGCGGATAATACATATTCGGAGACGCATAAGGCGTTATGCTCCAGATATCGAAAAGCTGACTTTTTGTTGGTGGGTTCTGACGATCTAGTGACATAGTCTTCCTTCCTGCTTTCCTTCTGGTATTACCTAACTAAACTTAGCACTAATTTTTCGCGTTTTACTTGATTTGTCTAAGTTGCTATCAAGTTGCCGACTTATCGGGATAGTTTATGCAGCGAGCTGCTCAACGTAAGTGTAAGCCATGCGGTCTGGATATTATCTTACTCAAATACTGAAAACGCAGATTAAATCGAGCCGATCAACTTTTCTGAGCAGACTTTTCTGAAGCCTTTTTCTTGCTCTTCTTAGCGTCACCGCCCTCTTCATGTTCACACGCTTCACCTTCTTTGTGGTTGTGGTGTTCGTGTGATGAGTGATCGACTTCAGGCTCGGGCACGAATTTGATGTTCGCTTTAGAGACGAGGAATTGCACGACTTTGTTTGTCAGCACTTCTTCCATGACCTGGCGACGCAGTTCTTCGTTGCGAGCGACTTGCTCGGCTTGCAGGTCGTAACGAGCAACGATTTCAGCGAGATATGGTGCGATTTCATCGTCATCCACACTCATCTTCTCGGCCCGCACAACTGCTCCTAGAACCAAGCTGGTGAGCACTCTTTGACGAGCTTCTTCCAACTTATTCGTGCGCACTTGTTCGTAATCTGGTGATTGCTCGAACTGATCCCAGCTCTGATTATTTTGCTCGAGATACTTTCTCACTTGTTGCAAAAGCAAGTCACGCTCACGTTCTACCATCGATTCTGGAATATCGACTGTGGCGGCGTTGACGACGCCCTCGACGACAGCGCGTTGTGAGCGCATTTCGTTCTCTTGACGGACTTCTTCGCCGAGCCGCTCCTGGAGCGCTTCTTTGAGCGATTCCAAAGATGCTTGCCCGATCGATACGGCCAATTCATCATTCAATTCAGGAATGATGCGTTCGCGAATTTCTTTCAAATCAACTTTGAAATTGGCGTCTTTATTGGCTAATTCCTTGTTGCGGTACTCTTCTGGGAATTTGACGTTGACTTCAAATTGCTGTCCAGGCTCTTTGCCGACCAACTGCTCGCAGAAGCCTTCGATGAATGTGCCTTCTTTGACTTCAAGAACGAGGCCTTCAGCCTTTCCGCCTTCAACCAGTTCTCCGTTTACGAAGCATTCGAAGTCGAGCAGAACAGTGTCGCCGGTAGCGACTGGTCGAGCTGGAGCAGCCTTGAGACTTGCTTTCGACTCAGCAATGCTGGCCAGTGCACGGTCCATCGCATCAGGCGGCAGTGTCGCTTCAGGCACATCAACCGAAATGCCAGTGTATGCGCCCAGCGTGACGTCTGGTCTGATTTCAAAATTTGCATTGAGCTTCAATGGTGAACCCAATTCGAATTCGCATGAATCGATTTGTGGCTCGGTGATCACGTCCAGGCTCTCATCCATAATCGCGCGGCTGAGCAGCTCAGGCACTAGCTTTTCCAGTGCTTCGCGCTTGATGTAATCGACGCCGAGTGTTTTTTCGATGATGTTTCTAGGAGCTTTTCCTCGTCGGAATCCAGGAATATTTACCTGGTGGCTGAGGCTGCGACAAGCCATTTCATAAGCCTTGAGAGCCTTCTCTGATTCCAATTCCAAGCCCATGCGGACGAGGTTTTTGCCTTCCCTGTCAAGGGTGACCTTCATGTGATTTTTCCCTGTTTGAATTGCGAGAGACATCAGTTCAGCTCGACTAATCCGAGGATTGTCTTGCAACAGCGACTAAGTCGCGCAGCTTGCTGAGACCGCGAACAGCCGCGATTTTATCACGCCAGCAGGTTTAAACGGTCAATCATGCGGGCTTTGGCCCTTCTTATTTTACTTTTTTAGACGTTAAGGAGTTGGAGCAGGTGTCTGCACAGGAGCTGGTTGCGGAGCCGCCACAGGGCTTTCGATCGTATTGTGCGAGACTTCAAGAGCAATGATCAAGGCGAAATTGATCGTCATGAAGATGCCCAGAAAAGTCGCTCCCATCAAGAGCTGCCAGGTGAGTAAAGCTTGACGGGGACTGAGTGTATTTAAAATTCCAAATCTGTTGGCAACATAGAACAGCAACATCACACCGACGAGTGCGTCGCAGGCGAGAACCAGCGGAACGCGATGTGGTGCCAGTTGCGGCACGACGAGCGAGATGATTGTAAATATGGCACCAATAAGCAAAGAGATGCTAGTGGCACGGTCGCTATCACGCACCCGAACGTCATCATCTTTCGACAAACTATTGACGTAACGCAATGCCGCCAGACTGCTGTACCAGCGAGAACGACGCTGAACAATTCCGCCACCAGGGTTTGAGTAAGATGGATTTCCGGGACCGACTGTGTCGATTTTGTCTAGTGTTGAGGCATCTTTCGAAGTAACATCAACCTTTGCATCTTTATCAACGACAAGCTCTGGTTTTTCGACTGCGTCTTTCGCGGGCTTAGCTTTGTTGTCAGCCTCGGTCATCAAAATCGCCTCATCCCAAACGCGTGCCCGGAAACGTTTTAATCGGGCAGCGGGTCGCGCAAATATCCCCGGACAACGTTTCTCCCAGCCCTAATATACCAGGGCTGCCTGACGGGCGGTCGAGGGACTTGCAATGAAATTAAAAATGGAGCGGAAGACGAGGCTCGAACTCGCGACATTCTCCTTGGCAAGGAGACATTCTACCACTGAATTACTTCCGCATTGGCGATAGAGTCACATTATACAGGGTCGGGTCGCGATGACAACTTTTCTACACTCTCAGTTAACGATTGCTGCAAAAATTGCCTGACGTATTTGCATGGCGAATCGTTATCGATGGCAAATGGTTATCGATTGGCGATGATTTAGCGAGTCGTCACAACTGGCTGTGTCGCTGAAGGACGGCTGGACAAGCGCTTCTCCACATCAGCCAAAATGCGCACCACTTGATAGGCGTTGTTTGCATCTGTGCGTGGACGTTTGCCGGTTGCTATGCATTCGAGGAAGTGATCGCATTCAAGACGCAAAGGCTCAGACGCCGAGTATGACGGATACTCGATAATCATTCGTCCTTCGTTAGTTTGACTGTACAAAGAAATTTTATTCTTCGACTGAGTGTCGTTCAAAACTGCAGTTTTCAAAGTGCCGTTGATCGTCAATCGAACTAGTTTTTGCGGATCGATCCAGCTGTTGCGTATTTGTCCCTGGACCATTTTTCCTTTCACAGGAAAAGTCAGATCGAGGTAAGCAACATCTACAAGTCCGTCGCCAAGAGTGTCCCAACCACCAACGCGACTGACGTCTGGTGCTTCGCAGTCTAGCAGGTAGCTCATCATCGAAATATCGTGTGGAGCCAGGTCCCAGAGCACGCTCCAGTGCTGCCGATTGAAGTTGTAGTTCATGCGGTCTGATTTGATGAAACGAAGATCGCCCAATTCACCGGATGCAATCATCTCTTTCAGACAGTTCACAGCAGGATGATAAAGAAGCAAGTGGCCAACCATGAGAACGAGATTCTCGCGGGTTGCGATCTCGTCGAGTTCATCGGCTTCCTTAACGTCTCGCGCCAGTGGTTTCTCGACATACACATGCTTGCCAGCCAGCAAAGATTTCTTTGCTAGCTCGAAGTGTGTGTCGCTAGGTGTCGCAATAACGACCGCACTAACGTTTGGATGGCTCAGCACCGCGTCGAAGCTGTCGGTCAGATCGATCTGCAATCCAGCGCCACGGTTCTCGCTTAGGACTCTCGCGCGCGCCGCCGGGCTGGCATCGCACGCTATAGCTAGTGCACCTAACTCAGCAAAGTTGCGAACCAGGTTCTGTCCCCAAGCCCCACAACCAACGACTGCTACCTTTGGTGGCTCCAACCCTGACCCCTATTTTTTCTTGTTAACCGCTTCGCTGAATTCTTTGCCTACTCTGAATCCAGGAACGCGCTTAGCTGGAATGTGCAACGGTTCGTTTGTCTTTGGATTACGTCCAGTGCGGGCTTTGCGCTGGCGTGCTTCAAAGGTGCCGAATCCAACGAGAGTAACTTTCTCGCCGGTGGACACGTGCTTAATGATCGTTTCCATCATTTTATTGATGACCTGCTCGGCGTCTTTTTTTGTAGTGCCGGCTTCTTTTGCGACTACGTCAACCAGTTCAGCTTTATTCAAGACTTTCCACTCCTCAATCACAAAGACAATTTTGACAGTGATTCCATGGGACGCCTGAACAGAACTCCACAGTTGCATTGCTTAAGATTTTGACGGCAGAGGCTCTTTGACAAGAGTGACCAGTGCTGGTCTGTGGTGCCACCAAATATCTGAAAGCGTTGTGCCGCTTGTGTCAAAGCCACATAGTGCTTACAACCTTGAAGCAATGCTAGCATAATCTTGCGGACTCACAAGCTCTTGATGCCGCTAGTGTTTAGAGAAATTACTAATGCTTGCGTCCCGCCAATTAACCGTTTCGTCCATTTATAGAGACGCTTGGGTGGAAGTCGATCTGGCCAACATCGAGTTCAACGTCAAAACAATCAGATCCTGGCTTGACGAAACCCAGACTGAGCTAATGGCGGTTGTGAAGAGCGACGGCTACGGACATGGCGCCGCTGAGGTCGGTCTGACGGCGATACGCGCCGGGGCTACATGGCTGGCAGTAGCGACAGTGCACGAAGGCACCGAGCTGCGCGCTATCGACCAAACCACTCCGATCCTTTTACTAGGTCCCATCCCGGCCAGGTCAATTCAAACAGCCATCGAAAACAAGTTGGATCTGACGATTACCAGCCGATCAGATTTGCAAGAAGCGCAGACCGTTGCCAATCAACTAAATAGGAACGTGCGTGTGCATTTGAAAATCGATACGGGTATGCATCGCCTGGGTGTATCACCTGACGACGTCGAGAGCCTGGTAAGGCAAATCGAATCGCAGCCAAACCTTGAGTTGATAAGCGTCTTCAGTCACCTCGCCAAAGCAGATCAGCTTGAATTCACAAAAAAACAAGATGACTGCTTTTGTGCAGTTTTACAAAATTTGTCTACACACTTTCCCAAACTGCTTCGCCGCGACGGCGGCAAAGTTTTTGCTCACATAGCCTCTGGAGACGCCGCTCGACATAATCCGTTCACACAACATGACATGGTGAGAGCGGGACTGAACTTATATGGATTAGAAGCGCGCACCGTATCCGATATCGTTAAACCAGCCCTTTCGATTCGCGGGCGAGTCAACTCGCTGCGTGAAATCGAGCCAGGCGAGGCTGTTGGCTACAATTTGACCTGGCAAGCGAAAGAAAAAGCGCGCATTGCATCAATTCCAATTGGCTACGCCGATGGCATCGACCGCGGACTTTCCAATCGAATCGATGGGTTGCTGCACGGGAAGAGAGTGAAACAAGTGGGCGTGATCAGCATGGATCAAATGTTGTTTGATGTTACGGCTGTGCCTGAATGCGCGCTAGGCGACACGCTGACCTTGATTGGCAAGGACGGAGAGCAGTCAATTCAGCTGGCAGCCTGGGCAAATATGCTCGACACGATAACTTATGAGTTAGCATGTAGGATGCGTGTGCGATTACCTAGAATCTACACACACGGGCAAGTGGTAAACACTTGATTGGGGAGACACGTTGCGTAAGCTCGGTTTGTTCTGCGGAACATTCAATCCGATTCACTCGGGTCATCTGCTGATTGCGCAATGTGCACAAGATCAGTTCAATCTCGATCGCGTCTTCTTCGTCGTTAGCCCCAATCCACCGCATCGACAAGACCAGGGTCTGCTCGACGCAGAGGCTCGGCACCAGATGGCAGTGGCCGCAGTAGCCGGCAATCCGAAATTCGAGGTCTCGCGAGTCGAGCTAGACAGGGGCGGATTGTCTTACACCATCGATACAGTCGAACATTTTAAAAACCTCTATCCCAACGCACAGATTTCGCTGATTATCGGCGGCGACAACGTCAAATATCTGAAAGACTGGCATCGCGCCGAGGATTTGTTCAAAAATTGCCATTTTCTTGTTGCACCGCGATTGGTATCATCACCAAAACAAGAAAGCAGTTCCGAAGTTGCGATGAAAACTTTAGTCAAGAAAGAAACGGTTGCCTTGATTGGCTCTCAAATGAGTGTGATCGATTTTCCCGGAATCGCTATCTCTGCCTCTTACATTCGCGGGCGACTAAAGCAAAAACAAACGGTACTATATATGGTACCACCAGTGGTTAACACCATATTGATAGAAAACAACTATTACGCCGTGGATAAAGATGTTGACACACAAAAAGTATGACGGCATCCCCTATGACTTCACGCTGGAGAAGGCGGAGGAGTGGGTGCGTCCACGCATCTCCGAGAAAAGATTTTCACACATAAAAGGAGTGGCAAAGGTAGCTCGCGAGTTAGCTGAAGAGGCGGGATGCGATATCTTTCTAGCTGAGCTGGCTGGTTGGTTGCACGATGCGTGCAAAGAAACAAAGGATCGAGACCTGGTCATTCAAGCGATGCAGTTTGGGTTGCAGCTAACTCGACTAGATAAAGTAAGCGGACATCTGTGGCACGGACCAGTAGGTGCGGAAACTATCAAGCGCGACTTGAATATCACGAACGAATTAGTGCTCGATGCAATTCGCGAACATACTTTGGGGGCGGTGGGAATGACCGACTTATCCAAAGTCGTATTCCTGGCTGACTGCCTGGAAGCGAGTCGGCCGACTGATTACACTGATCCGATTTGGCGAGCCCTGCGTGGAACTGAACCAGGTGTACCGAGCGAATCAAAAGATTCGAAAGCCAAAGAATCGAACAAGGCTCACAAGAAGTCGAAGAAAAAACAGGACGAGCAAGCGCAGGTGCTGGATCTCGATCTGGCTATGTTGGTCGCATGCGATCTGGGACTGAGTCAGTTGATTGAATCAGGTCGGGTTATTCATCCAAAGACAGTAGATGTTAGGAACCACTATCTCGAAATCATCCGCGAGCGGCGCAGTTGCCAATGACGCTTTCTAGCGGCGGTTGGACTGAAGTCGTGTTCGCACTACATGTCTTGTCTGTGAAGGCACCGATACTGGTACCAACTCAGGCGTGAGCGGTGACAACTCGGATGCGATAGTTGCTGCTACAAGCGCAGGCACCTGGGGCAACGGAATCGGTTCTGCAGTCGGCTCGTGTGTCAGTGGCGGCAAAGGTCCTTGCAGTCCCTTGAATGGTGTGTCGATGCTGACTTCATTCATCCAGGTGACCCAACCAAGAGCTTTCATCGCTCTGATGATTATCCATGATGGATCGATTTCACTTGGCTTGAGACCGTGTCTGGCTGAACCAGGGAATGCGTGATGGTTATTGTGCCAGCCTTCACCGAGGGTGAGGAATGCAACCCAGCCAACGTTGACGCTTTCGTCACGAGTGTTGAAATTCTTGTAGCCAGCTTTCGGTAGATGACAGACCACGTTCAACAGAAGCGGCATTTGTTGAACGAAGAGAGCTGCGGCCAGGCTTGCTGCGGCGATTTCCCAGCCCCATACTAGAGCCATCACACCGCGCAGACTAAAATTGATGAAAGAGTTGAGCAGATGTCCTCTTGCCCAATTTCCGTTCTGATCGAGAAACTTGTAGAGCGGATCGTTGACCAGGTCTTTAGACAAGAGCTCCGGTCTGATGTGTTCGGGATAATTCCGATGCAAGAACCAACCGATGTAGGCTCTGTAGAGGCCAAACCGAGGTGCATGTGGATCGAGTTCGGTCTCGGTGTAGCGATGATGAGCGCGATGCAACGTCGCCCACCACATCGGTGAACTTTCGAAGCCCAGGTAACCAGCTATGACGAGCACATACTCGACAATCTTGTTGCACTTATAAGCTCGGTGAGCCAGGAGTCGATGATAGCCGACCGTTATGCCGATCATGTGCACAACGTAAAAGGCGACAAAAGCTAACGACATGTTCACCAACATCGATGAATTCCATCCTGCGTAATGCAACTGCGACTTGACCTCGAAATTGGTGTGAGCGCTTCCATCTCTTCCGGTAAAGCCGTGAGAGGGATAGAGTTGTATTCTGGCACGCTCTGACGCAGTAGCGATGGATATTTACGGTTGTCGTTATAGTTGTTAATAGGCGTGAAAATTGGATTTTCGGCGCAGTAGACGGCTCGCGCCGATGTGCTTGTACTTAGTGACTTCTCTTAACAAATACTGTGCTTGGCGCGAGATTGTGCATGGGGAACAAAATTTACAGTTTTTTTCGGTAAAAGCCTGACTGGCCTGATGTCAGACCGCAGTAAATTCGCGTAACATAGCTGACCATGAGCACCGCACAAATCTATCAGTTGGCAACCACGGAACGGAAGCAGCAAAACCGGTTTCGTGAACTGAGATCTCTTGCCACTACTGGCGGTGCAGAAATATCGCTTGACGGCGACCGTAAGCTGATCAATTTCGCATCGAATGATTATCTTGGGCTGACAAAACATCACGAGCTGAAGAAGCGCGCCATCGAATTTACCGAAAAGTATGGTGTGGGCCTTGGTTCTTCGCGATTAGTTTCGGGAAATCTAAACGTCTTTGAAAAGTTAGAGCGAAAAGTTGCTCAGTTCAAGGGTAGTAAAACCGCGTTGCTGTTGCCCAGCGGTTATCAGACCAATGCAACAGTCCTGGCGGCGCTGGGACGAAAACGCACGCTACTTGCGTCTGATCACGAGAACCACAACAGCATCACAACGGGGATTCAGCTCACTCAGGGTGAGTGGCAGCGGTATTCACACAACGATTTAGGACACCTCGAAACGCTTCTTCGAAAGAGTCCAGACAGTACCAAGTGGATAGTTTCCGAATCGGTTTTCAGTATGGACGGAGATGTCAGCGACGTCTCTGCGCTTTCCCACCTTGCCACCAAATACGATGCGGCTGTCTATATCGACGAAGCACACGCCACTGGCGTTCTGGGAGCGGAAGGACGAGGTCTGTGTTATGACGCAAATGGTGTGGATATTGCCATGGGAACGTTCAGCAAGGCATTTGGCTCTTTCGGCGCATATATCGCATGTTCGAATGAAATGAGACATTATCTGATCAATTTCTGTGCGGGACTGATCTACTCGACTGCACTGCCACCGCCTCTGCTCGGCGCTATCGACGCGGCACTCGACCTTATTCCGTCGATGAACGAAGAACGCGCACGACTGTTGGACAAAAGTGAGACTTTGCGTGACCAGTTGAACAAATTGGGATTCAGTACAGGAAATTCAAAGACTCAAATAATCCCTATCATCGTTGGCACCGATGCAGAGGCATTGTCACTGGCTCGTTATCTGGAGGAGTGCGCAATCCTCGCGCCAGCGATTCGCCCACCGACCGTGCGCGACGGCGAAGCTCGAGTGCGAGTGTCGCTGACAGCAGTTCACACGGACGATCACATCGAGCATTTATTGAGCAGCCTGAAAAGGTGGAAAGCAAGTGGCTGAATTAGAAGTGTTGTTACAGCACGGTTGGGCTCTGGATTCGACAATGTGGAGTCGATGGATTGAGGTCGCACGTCAATCCGATCCTACAATCAATATAAAAGTAGCAGAGCGCGGCTATTTCTGTGCACCGTCATTTCAGCCGACATTCAGTGACAACGACAGCTTAAAAATCTTGATCGTACATTCGCTAGGTTTGCACTTAGCGTCAAAGCCACTTTTCGAAAAGGCAGACTTGCTTGTTGTTATCGGTGGTTTTGCCAACTTCCACGATGGCACGGAACGAGAGTCGCGACTTTCGCAAATTGCGGTGCGCAAAATGTTGCAAAAGCTGGATCGTGAGCCGGTCCAAGTAGTGCAAGATTTCTACATCAACTGCGGCTTTCCCGTCGATTTTGGCAGCGAAAAATCCGCGCAGCTCAAAAATCTGCAGCTAATAAAGAGCGATCTCGAGTTATTGCATCGCTCCACTATCAACGCAAACTGGCTCAGTTTGCCCAGTGAAATACTGTTGCTTCATGGAGAATTAGACACCATCGCTCCGGCCTACCACGCGCTTCGCTTGAGAGAACTGTGCAGGAGAGGCGCTGTCGAGGTGCACAATCAAGGCACTCATGCCTTACCTTACGACCAACCAAGCTGGTGCGTTAATCAAATCCAGAAGTGTTTGTTGGTGGCACGACAATGAATACAACCCTTATAAAAGAAGCGATCAATAAATCCTTTTCTCAACAGGCATCGATGTATGATGCGCACGCGAAGGTACAGGTGAGCAGTGCACAAGCACTGGCTGATTTCCTGCGAACAGACGCGGACAAAATACCCCAGGGTCCGATTCTCGAGCTAGGATGCGGCACTGGAATTTTCACAATGCATCTGCTCGATTTGTTTCCCGAGAGAGTTTTGACTGTCAGTGATGTATCACAATCTATGCTCGCTCGCTGCCAACTGTTGCTCAGCCCTGTACGAGAGCGCATTCTTTTTTCGCTTATAGACGCGGAAGAGGTCGCTGAAAAGGAGATTGCGCTAATAGCCGCGTCATTCAGCTTGCAGTGGGTAACTGATTTTTATGCCACCATCGGGCGATTGCTGGAGACTCTAAAACCGGATGGACAGCTTGTATTTTCAATACCGATTGCTGGAAGTTTCAGCGAGTGGCGTGAGCAGTGCTCGCGTACAGGCGTTCCATTCAGCGCAAATACGCTCCCTGAAAAATCGCATTTAATCGAGTGGTGCGCCCTTAAATCATTGAAACTGGAGTGGATAAAGCAGCCTATCGTTTGCCAATACGATTCAGCTCTTGATTTTTTCAAATCACTAAAAGGTGTTGGCGCCTCGGTAAACACCAGTGGCGTTAGGCTGACCACGAGTCAATTACGTCGATTGGTCGAAGAGTGGGACAGCAACAGTAACCGAAAAATTGTAGTGACTTACAACGTGTTATGCGGGCGAATAACTCGGGGGTACGACCAATGATTTCACTACCCGACGCATTCTTCATCACTGGAACCGGCACAGACGTTGGAAAAACTGTGGTTTCTGGAATTTTGCTTTCAGGCTTGGAAGCGAAATATTGGAAGCCAGTCCAGTCTGGCAGTCCAACAGACACAAACTTTTTACAAGAAATAACCGAGCTATCAGCAGATAACTTTTTGCCGGAACGGCATGTGTTTAGCCAACCTGTTTCACCACATCTAGCGTCAAGTCTAAGTAACACAAAAATCGCGCTGACCGACTTCGAACTTCCTGACCATAAAGATTTCCATTTGATCGTCGAGGGCGCTGGCGGATTGCTCGTGCCTCTGAACGAAAAAGATTTGATGATCGATCTGATCGACCATTTAAAATTACCAGTTGTGCTTGTGGCATTGAGCGGACTGGGAACCATAAATCACACACTGTTATCCATCAGAGCCTTAAACGAGCGCGACATCCCGATTCTAGGAGTCGTGATGAATGGCGATGCAAATCAGTCGAATCGAGAAGCAATCGAAAACTTTGGCAAGGTGCCGGTGATTGCACAATGCGAGCGCTTACCAGAGCTAAACAAGACTGGGTTGACATCAGCGTTCCGCGAATACTTCTCACCACGCACGTGCCGACATCTCTGGAGACGCAGAACTTTGGTGCACAGAGCCGATGACTAATCACTCGCCAATCTGGCGCCCATTTACGCAAATGAAAACGGCTCCACCGCCGTTAAAAGTCGTGCGTGGACACGGTGCGATTTTAAAGCTGGAAGATGGAACGGAGATTATAGATTGCATTTCCAGTTGGTGGGTGAATATCCACGGTCACAGCAATCCAGAAATCGCAAAAGCGATTTACGAGCAAGCCATTCATCTGGAACATGTGATGTTCGCAGGGTTTACACACGATCCAGCAGAAGTCTTAGCAGCGCGGCTGTTGCCTCATTTACCAATCTCGTTGAGGAAAATTTTCTTCTCAGACAATGGCTCCACTGCCGTCGAAGTTGCACTGAAGATGGCCTATCAATACTGGTACAACAAAGGACACGCCGACCGAGACCGCTTTATTGGCTTTGATGGGGGCTACCACGGCGACACAGTCGGGGCGATGTCGATCGCTGGCAGCTCACCTTTCTGGCAACGCTATAAAAGGATGATGCCGGAGTTCGATGCCGTATCTTACCCTCTTAAGAGCGAGGACGTCGCCGCCAACGAAGAGCGGGAGAATGAGACGCTGAAACAGATGAAGAAGCTCGTCATCTCGAAGAAAAAGAAGTACGCCGGCGTTTGTATAGAACCGCTCGTGCAAGGTGCAGGCGGTATGCGCATGTGCTCTGAACAGTTCCTGGTCAAATTGGCGAAATTTTGCCGCGACAACGATTTACTGTTGATATTTGACGAAGTAATGACTGGCTTTGGCCGCACAGGCGATTGGTTCGCCGCTAAAAAAGTGAACGTCGAACCAGACATCATGTGTCTGTCGAAAGGCATCACTGGCGGATTCGTCCCCCTTGCTGTGACAGCGTGCTCAGACCGAATCTACGAGTCATTTCTTTCTGACGATCCGCAAGACATGTTTGCTCACGGGCACTCGTACACTGCAAATCCGATCGCCTGTGCGGCGGCAGTGAAATCGCTCGAGTTGCTGGAAGCAGACACAAGACCATTCACAGAGATGGAAGCGAAACACAGAAGCTACGCCAATGAATTTTTCACCGACATCAAAACCATAAAAAATCTTCGCTTCTGCGGAACGATTGTGGCCTTCGAAGTTGAGAGCAGTGGCGGCAATCATTACTACAATGAGCTGGGGCTGACCCTGCGCCAGAAGTTTCTAGAAGAAGGATTGTTGATTCGTCCGCTCGGCAACACAGTTTATTTGATGCCACCATACTGCATTACAGAAAGTCTGAGTTTCATCTACTACAAAATCGCAAAAGTAATCAGTTCGTTATAGCCACCAAAAAAAGGAAGAAAAATGTCTGAAGCATGCTGTTCACCTACCGCCACACTGGAGCCTGAAACCTGCACGCAATCTGCCGGCAAAGCGCTGGTCAGGATGGATTGGACACGAGAGGAAATTGCTGAGATCTACAATAGACCTCTTCTGGATTTGATTTTCTCCGCTGCTACTGTGCACCGCCAGTACCACCAGGCGGACAAAATTCAACAGTGCACACTGCTATCGATCAAAACTGGAGCATGTCCAGAAGATTGCTCATACTGCCCGCAATCGGCTCGATACAAAACCGGCGTAGAAGCGCAAGCACTGATGGATCCTAAAGAAGTTTATGACGCCGCCTTGAAAGCTAAAACGGCAGGAAGTTCGAGATTTTGTATGGGCGCCGCCTGGCGCGACGTTAAAGACAACGAACAATTCGATTCGGTGCTGGACATGGTGCGTTCAGTCAGTTCATTGGGTTTGGAAGTTTGCTGCACACTCGGAATGATCGACGCATCGCAAGCAGAGCGCCTGAAAGATGCTGGTTTAACCGCTTACAATCACAATCTCGACACTGGACCTGAATACTACGATTCGATCATCACAACAAGAACTTACGAAGAGCGTCTGACGACTTTGAAGAATGTTCGCGAAGCGGGGCTGAACGTTTGCTGTGGTGGCATCATCGGTATGGGTGAAAGTCCAGAAGACCGAATTGGACTTCTGCATACGCTTGCAACGTTGCCGGAGCATCCAGAATCTGTGCCCGTGAACGCGCTCGTAGCGAGCAAAGGCACACCACTGGCTGACCGTCCACCTGTGGAGATCTGGGAGATGCTGCGCATGATCGCAACGGCTCGCACCATCATGCCAAAAGCGATGGTGCGCTTGTCTGCCGGTCGAGTCAGCATGTCTGAATCAGAGCAAGCACTCTGTTTTCTTGCTGGTGCCAATTCGATTTTCACAGGAGAGAAATTGCTCACTACTCCTAACTGCGACCACGATCAAGACCGGGCAATGATGGAGACTCTCGGGCTGCAACCGCTGGTGGTCTAGTTCGAATGATTGAAATCATGGATTGCAACCGTCCATGGTTCAGTTGAAATGTTGCAAAATTCTAAGATTCGACACCGTATCCGGTGCTGATCGATCTGCCATTTGGCGCAGAATCAGCTAAAATTGGGAAATGGTGTCGACGAATAGAAAGCGAGAAACAATGGTGAAGTTGAAGAAGAGCTCTACAGTGGGCGTATGTCTAACTGCGGCGCTACTGGGGGCAATAGCGATATCCGGTCCGGCATCTTCGGCACCATCGATCGCGATTGCCGAAACTCCCGACGCATGGGACCAACTCCAGACTCGCGGAAGCTCCGCACTTTACCTTTGCCAGTACGGCGTGGCCGAACGCTTGCTGAAACAAGCAGTGGACAAAGCTCGCTCATTCCCGCCCGGTGATTTGCGCTTATCCAAAAGTGAAGACGAATTGGGGAAACTGCTTTCAATTCGCGGACGCTTTTCTGAAGCTGAGCCTCTATACGAAGAATCCCTGCGCGTCAAAGAAACGGCTGTGGGGAATGAAAACGGTCAGTTGATTCCGGCGATGGGAACTTTAGTTCGCTTCTATCTGACTGGCGGCACCATGGCAAAGGCTGAACCGCTTGCCGATAAGATGTTGCTGTTTATCAACGGTACGCTGGCAAGTGCACGTCCTACTTTTGTCATGAAACCAGGTCAACCTCTGCAAGGTTGGGCGGGACAGGCTTCCACGAAAGTGCGAGATCCCTTGATCGAATGGGCTATTAGCTGCGACGACATCGCAAATTTATTCCAGGCGAAACAGAATTACGAAACGGCAGAGAAACTTTTCAAAGCTGCATTGGAAGTGAAAACAACTGTTCTGGGAAGGGACCATTTGTCTCTAGCCAACAGCTACGACAGCCTGGGCAGCCTTTGTATGGCAAGGAAGGAATATCTCGACGCTGAATCATATTTCCGAGATTCGTTTGATATGACGCAAAAAATCCAGCCACCCGAGCATCCACAAGTTTATGCGCGCCTGGATAAATTGGCGAAGTGCTTGATTCAAGAAGGCAAATTGCCTGAGGCGACAGCGCTGTACGAGCGCGCCAACGCCACCTTCAAGACTACGCCACCAAAAGATGGCAACGCGGCACGCGTGTTGTTGTCACTGGGCAATTTGTATCTCGAACAGAAAAATTACGAGGCGGCCGAGCCAGTATTGGAGCAAGCTCTGGAAATGTCAGAGGCGTATCACGGTGCTGACTCCATCGCAGTTGTGCCATATCTGGATAGACTGGCGTATGACTTGTATTACCTGGGACGCAAAAAGGAATACGACGACCTGCACGCACGCGTCAATGAAATCACAGCCGTGGATGTGCAACCAGGGCCAGTCAGTCAATAAGCCAGGCAGAAATAGCCGTCTCGGTTGATATCGAATTTTCTGGCTTTGCTCCGAAGCTACTTGCGTTCGGCAGCTTTCAGCTGTTCAAGTTGCTTGCGCTGCTTTTCCAGGTGAAGCTGCTCAAGGTCGGTCAGGCGCCACTTTTCATCGATTTCCATACGTTGAAGGTCGTAAGGCATTTTTTCGGTATCCAGCTTGCGCCACTCGGCATCCATTTCGTGCCGGCGCTTATCCAGTGCCAGTCTTCGCTGGTTGAGGGGCTGCTTCTCAGTATCAACTTTGTGATATTCCATATCCAGCTCGACGCGCTTTTGATCCAGCAACTGACGCTTCTCGTCGAGCTTGGTGTACTCGTCCTGCAACTGAGCCGACTCCTGGTCTAGTACTAATCGTTTTTGCTGCAATGGAAAACGGCGTGACTCAATGTCATGTCTGGGCTGGTCCAAATTCAAGCGCTTCTCTTCCAGCTCATGTCTTTGCTCATCCAGTTTTCGGCGACGCTCTTCGAGGGACTGCCCCTTCTGCTCCAGAGTCATCTTGTCCCACTCAGCGGTGGACTCGGCTGCCCCTAATTTTGACGTGGCACTCGTTGAACCTACGTCTGCCACAACAGACTGAGCGCCGCAAAGCAGCAATAGTGCCGCTGTCAGAACCAAAATCTTTCGCATCGAATCAGCCCCGCTATCAACAACCCGCATTTTTTACGAAACTCCAGAACTTCATATATTAACGCACCGATTGCCGCGAGATTGTATAACAGACCCTACAAAGGTTTACTCCTTCGGTCTATGCGGCATGAAATTACTGGTCCTAATCTAAGGAAAAATATGGCAAGCAACGACGCAGTCGGTACATTGAAAAAAGCAGTTGAGGTGTCACCAGACAACGTGCCTCTTAGAGTTCATCTGGCTGATACATTAAGCGGAATGAGTCGTTACGAAGAAGCGCAGAGAGAGTACACAACCGCCCTGGCGCTGGATCCAAACAACAATCAGATCAAGATCGGGTTGGCTGTCACCTTTTACCAGCTTGGCAAATACATGCAAGCGCTGGTCATCACCGAAGACCTGATTGCGGGCGAGGATACGCCTGCTGGAGCTTATTTGCTGCACGCGCGCATGCTTCTCAATGATGGAAAGATCGAACAAGCGGTGCGCGAGTATAAACGAGCAATTGAACTCGATCCGACATTGACCGATGAAAGTATGTCAGACAGACTCGGTGTCGGAGCTCATCACGCTGACTCCGAAGTCGTCGACGGACGGGTTCGCGCGCAGCTCGACTCAAGTGACGATTACGACGCCGAGATCGAAAGAAGCAAAACGAAGTTCGGTGACGTTGGTGGCATGGAAGACGTCAAAGAACAAATCCGCATGAAGATCATCTATCCGCTGACAAATCCAGATGTCTATAAAGCGTACGGAAAGAAGATGGGTGGCGGAATTTTGATGTATGGACCGCCTGGTTGTGGAAAAACACATCTCGCTCGTGCCACCGCCGGTGAGATCAACGCCGGATTCATGAGTGTCGGCATAAACGAAGTTTTGGACATGTGGATCGGCGGCAGCGAACGCAATCTTCACGATGTCTTCGAAAGCGCGCGGCGTAACACGCCTGTGGTGCTGTTCTTCGATGAAGTGGATGCGCTGGCGGCGAGCCGCAATACGATGAAAAACAATGGCGGACGGCAAGTAATCAATCAATTTTTAGCCGAGTTGGACGGGGTCGACACGAACAACGAAGGAGTGCTCATCCTGGCAGCCACTAACGCTCCCTGGCACCTCGACAGTGCTTTTAGGCGCCCCGGCCGGTTTGACAGAATCATCTTCGTGCCACCACCAGACAGAGTGGCAAGAGGGGAAATTCTACGCATCATGTTGCAAGGAAAGCCAACCGAAAACATTGACTACGACTACATTGCAAAGAAGGCAGAAAATTTTTCAGGCGCCGATATGCACTCACTCGTGGATCATGTTCTCGAGAAGAAAATCGAGCAAGCAATGAAAGAGGGCAAACCAAAACCGATCACCACAAAAGATTTGGAGTCAAACCTGAAAGACGTGAAACCATCTACGACAGAATGGTTTGCCACCGCCAAAAACTATGCGCTGTACTCCAATGAAGGCGGCGCTTATGACGACATTCGTAAATACTTGAAGTTGTAGCGATAACATATGGGCGCATTTTACGATCGCGGCATCGTTTGTTATCAAACCAAGCAGTATAAAACAGCAGAGAAAGAATTTAGGCAAGAACTTTCGCAGCTTCCTGATTCGGCGGCCGCGCATGCGATGCTGGGAATGACGCTGGTCGCCCTGCGAAAGGGAGAGCAGGGGCACAAAGAAGCGCTCGAAGCAGTACGACTGTTTCCAGATTATGCCTATGGACATTACACGCTGAGCTACACTTTCGCAGCCACTAATAAGCCGAAAGAAGCCGAGAAAGCAATCATCGAGGCGATACGAATTCACCCAGATGAAGCGTATCTCTTTGCTCGTGCTTCGCAGATTTACCTACACCAGAAGAAGTACCAAAAGGGGCTTGAGATGGCAGATCTCGGGCTACAGTGCGAGCCTGAACATGATGAATGCCTGATCAATCGAGGCGCTGCGTTACTAGAGCTGAACCGATTGCCGGAAGCAGAAGAAGCGACTCGGGCAGCGCTGCGAGTGGATCCTGAAAGTCACACAGCGCATTTGAACTACGGCACGATTCAACTGCGGCTGTTCAATCACGCAGAAGCGTTCAAGCATTACAGAGAAGCGCTACGTCTCAATCCCAGCTCTGAGCCGGCGCGATTGGGTGTCATAGAATCACTAAAAGCGAAAAATCCGCTCTATCATGGCTTACTGCGCTTCTCAGTTTTTTGCCGCTCCTTGCCACCAGCCATGGTGGTATGTTCGTTACTGCTGCTAATCATCCCAGCGACGCGAATCATCATCGTTGCAATTTTTGGCGCTTACGCTGTTGCCAACTACATGTTCGAACTGGCTCTGCACCTGGATCCCGTCGGACGGGATTTTGTCGGTGACAAAAAGAGCGAATTTATAAAAGGACTAAAAGAAGTACGAGTTCCGATTCTAATGGTCGGTCTTGGACTGACAGTGGCAATTGGAGCTGCGTTGGCACCAACCAAAGATCCCAATTTCAGAAGTCGCCACAAGCACGACAAAATCGAAAAAATTATCGATGAACCAGTCTCAAAACTCAAATTCAAAGACTACAAATCGTACATGTCATATGTTGAAATGCGGATCAAACGGCACTGGGAGCCGCCGCATATAAGCAAAACGACGAATACAGCTATTCAATTCACAGTTGACCAAGACGGCATTGTATCAAATGGAAGAATAACCGAATCCAGCGGCAATGCGGAGATGGACAAGGCGGCGCTGGACGCACTCAAGGCTGCTTCACCGTTTCCGAAGCTTCCTCCCACTGGGGAAAAGGCAGTCGAGGTGCAATTTCACTTCGCTTACAACTACAAAACTGAAGGCGACCCTGGCGTCATGGCGCACGACGACGATCTGGATAAATCAGTAAAGACCGATAAGGATCCGGCACCCAGCAAGTCCACCGAATCTGCTAAGCAAGCGGCTGCCGCTCAATCTGCTAAGCAAGCAGCTCCCAACAAGTCCACCGGACCAGCTAGCAAGTCCACCAAAGAAACAACAAAGACAGCTGCTTCCACCAACTAAGCTAAGATTTCGTCTTGTCCGTGTAAACCAGCACATTCATCAATATGCCGAAGACGAGCATGAGACTGCCCCAAATCAAGTTGAGGTTGAAGTCGATGTTGTGTCCCTCGATTTGAGTAATTTGCGGTTGAATCATTCCCCAACCAATCAACACAACACCGTATATGGTGAACAGCCAGCCAATTGGTTTTCTGACGTCGAGCATTATTTCACCAGAAGTAGATGTTGCAAATGACGGTAAGGATGAGCACAATTACGCCTAACACTTTTGGATTCTTGTACCAGCTAAGCACCACTGGTTCAGGATTTAGAGTTGTGCCCCAGCAGAGTCCGATAAGCTCGCTTTCAGGTTTTGGTTTAGTCAACATTGATATGGCAATGGTGGCAACGAAGCAAACGGACCAGGCGATTGTCGAGCGCCAGAAGTTTCCGGCCATGACGGACGTGAAATGAATGGTGCCTATGTTTGTAAAGTAGAAATGAATTGCTGATGTTAAGGTGCCCAAAACGAGCCCCCAGAAAGCCCCCCATGGAGAAGCACGCTTCCAAAACATTCCGAGCAAGAACGTCGCGAAGAGCGGTGCGTTGAAGAAAGAGAAAATCAGCTGCATGTAGTCCATAATGCTTGGGAAACCCATGCACAGGTATGCAGTGCCGATGCTAATGAGGATGCCGACCGCCGTTGCGACTCGCCCCATCCACAGATAATGCGAATCAGTCTTGTCTTTGGCAATGTAACTTTGATAAAGATCGTAAGTCCATACGGTATTAAATGCGGTGACATTGCCAGCCATTCCAGACATAAAGCTGGCGAGCATAGCAGTCAAACCGATTCCCAGCATGCCTGTTGGATAGTACTTCATCAGCATTAGTGGGAGTGCCATATCCCACCTCAGAGTGGTGCTGTTCGAACCAAGTCCAGGAATGATCACCAGCGCCAGTAAGCCCGGGAAAACAGTCAGCAACGGAAAGAGAACCTTCGGAAACGCCGCAATCAGCGGTGTTCGTTGAGCGGCAGGGAGATCCTCCGCGGCTAATGCTCTTTGGATTACGAGAAAGTCTGTGCACCAATATCCAAATGAGAGCACAAATCCAAGACCTGAAACCAGACCGATCCAATCTACACCCATTGGATTCGCGGCGGTGCCGGCCTGCAGCCAAAGGTGCGCGAAGCCTGGATCTTTGAACTTGCTGACCAGCCCATTCCAACCGTCGAACTGGATCAGTCCGATGATCGACACTGGCAACAACCCGAAAACGATCAAGAAAAACTGAAGTACTTCGTTGTAAATAGATGACGTCAAACCACCCAATGCTGTGTAAGCAAGCACTACCGCTGCAGATACAAAGATCGATGCTGTCATGTCCCAGCCCAGCAACAGCTGAAATACAAGTGCCATGGCATAGAGATTGATGCCCGACATGAGCACTGTCATGACCGCAAATGAAATTGCGTTCAGTGCGCGAGTTGGCTCATTGAAGCGCATCTTCAGATATTCCGGTACGCTGCGCACTTTCGATCCGTAGTAGAACGGCATCATAAAAATGGCCAGAAACACCATGGCGGGAATTGCACCGAGCCAATAGAAATGCGCGGTCATAATGCCATATTGAGCGGCATTGGCAGCCATTCCCATCACTTCGATGGCACCAAGATTGGCTGACAAAAATGCTAGTCCGGTCACCCAACTAGGAATGCGATGCCCAGCGAGAAAGAAATCCTCACTGCTTACCATGCGCTTCTTCAGCAAAACGCCTACGCCGATGACAAAGACAAAGTAGATGCCAATGATCGCGTAATCTATTGGACCGATACCGTGTTGCATTCAGGCCATCTTATGTTTTAGCGAAAATCTTCGCCGCCGTCACCACCAGCGTTGTCTTTCTTACTGCCAAGCAAGCGCAATCCAGTTGCGTGCACATAAGGTTTGACGTTCTTGTTTCCGGCATCATCGGTCCATCTGCTGAAGTCAAGCCGACCTTCGATGCCAATCAAACTTCCTTTGCGAACGTACTCTCCTGCGATCTCAGCCTGGCGTCCCCAGATTTCGATATCGAACCAGTCAGTTTCTTTCTCTTTGGTAGGGCGATTTACCGCAACAGAAAACGTTGTTTTCACGCGACCAGACTCAAAGTAGCGCATTTCCGGATCTCTTCCGGCTCTACCAACAAGAATTACAGAATTGACCATCTCATCCCCCAGACTATCAAGGACGCAACGTGCTTAATCCTAAGATAGTTATGCAGCAAGCTACCCGTCTAACCAAATAGAATTACAAAATAGAATTATCTATCAACGAGCTGCCTGATCTTACCATCTGAGGACTTTCTCACCATAATGCCTGCCTCAACTAAAGTCGATAAATCCCCCACTCCAATGGATGATTTCGTTGAGTCAAAGGCGCAGCCGCTCTGGCATGTCATCGTTTTGAACATCTTGACGATGAGCGCGTACACGATAGTCTGGTTTTGGAAAACTTGGCGAGATCTAGCCCAGCACGCGAATTCCATCGATATGGATGTGCCGGCTGACCCAGTTGTTTTGAAACTTCGAAATATCAGTCCCTTCTTGAGGACGCTCGGAGCCTTGATTCCCGGGTTACAAATTGTCTTGACGTCTTTGCTGTTCACACGCATAGCACAGCTCTACCCTGAGAAAACCTCGTTCGCTTACAAGCATCCAATCACAGTCGGCATCTTGCTGACGATTGCATTGTTTGGCTGCCTCTCGCTTTACAGACTGCCAGGCCCTTTCATGCTGCTATTTCTGCTGTGCAGCGCACCATTCGTTTTAGCGCAAAGCTGGCTAAACGCATACTGGAAAACACAAGAGCCACCAAACACACTTGTTCGCCAGGCTTTCACAGCCGGAGAACTTGCTTCCTTAATTCTCGGAGCAGTGCTGCTCGGTCTAATAGTTACGCACTTTGCGATTCATTAAAAACCGTGCTTCTTTGCCCATTTAACAAGTTGTTCAGGCTTTTCTAGTTCAAGCTTGGCCATTAAACCTTCTACTATTTCCATCAAATCCGCCTCGGAAATTTCAAGACGTTCAGCGGCTTTTGCCAGCTTTCCACGCATCGTGATGCTGCGCAGTACGCTGCGTTCGTCCTGCGATAGCCGCGTGATATGCCTGGGGAGAGAAGGCGATACGACCCCTTTGGAACCACGCATAACCATCAATAAAGCCATTCTGATTAAAGCGGGTGGATCAGTCTTGAGCACGTAGCCAACTGCTCCCGCATCAAGCAGATCTTGCACTTCTGATGGTTTTCCCTGACTAGCGAACATGACAACACGCACGTTACGCAAGGCTGTCATTCGCTTAATTAGGTCGACAGTTCCAATTAATCCAGGCAAATGGAGGTCAAGCAAGATGACATCAGGTAACAATTCCTTGGCAGCTTTGAGCGCCGTGTCTGATGTTTCGGATTCGCCCACAACGTCTATAACACCGCCTGTACTGAGTTCGCGCACGATCTCCTGTCGAGTTGGATTGTGGTCGTCTACAACGAGAAGTCGCATTAGTAAAATCCCGAAAGTCACCAGTTGATTGGTTATAGGATACATGGTCGGATTCAGTCCAGCGCATGGCAGGATTTTTCAGCACCGTTGTAGATATAATGCTCCCCTATATCTAAACGCGTGGCGTAGGACATATGAAAATCAAAACACTATCAATCGCACTTTGTTCTTTAGTTTGCCTCTCCGGCAATACCTCTTCTTTTGCAAAACCCCACAAAGGAGACTTAGTTAAGATGGCACAAGCAAATACTGGCGTGGTCACAAGTCCAACTGGTCTTAAGTACCAAGACGAAAAAGTTGGAACAGGTGCTTCTCCTCGTCAGGGGCAAACTGTTTCGGTCCACTATACTGGCTGGCTGACCAACGGTACAAAATTCGACAGTTCAGTTGATCGCGGTCAACCATTTGAATTTCCTCTTGGACAAGGCCGAGTTATTAAGGGCTGGGATGAAGGCGTCGCAAGTATGAAAGTCGGCGGAAAACGCAAACTGACAATTCCTTCCAATCTGGCTTATGGACCAAATGGAATGGGCGGAGTAATTCCTCCTAACGCCACTTTGATTTTTGACGTTGAATTGCTTGGCGTAAAGTAAAACGCTTGGCTGAAAATATAGAAGGGATCGGTATTTGCCGGTCCCTTTTTTGTATATAGAGCTAAATTAGACCCGCCCCAGGGCGAAACGATATCGCACCGCATTTTGCTATAGCGATATCGCTCCACGTTTTTCCATACCGATATCGTTCCGCATTTTTCTGTACCGATATCGCTCCGCGTTTTTCTCTACCGATATCGTTCCACATTAGCAGACCGAAGAGTAGGCACCATATGTGGTGCCTACTCTTCTAGAAAGCTCGAGCTTTGCAAAGTGCGCAACAGAGGAATTGCTTGAGCTTTAATGCAGAAACTTTCGGGTTAGAAAAAGAGACTGAACTCATCTATGAGCTCAGACGGGCTCATTAATTACAAACTCCAAATCGCGATTTTACGTGCTCTTTAACTTGGACCCCTACACTACTAGATGAGCACTGTAATTCCACACAGGTTCTTTGAGGTCTGATAATGATCAGAATGATGCTAGCGCTTGCGAGCGCTGTGGCTCTATACGCGTTGCAGGCGTTCGCTTAAGCCTGCATAGTCTCCGAAGATTCGCCTGCCTTTGGCGATCTCTCGATTTTATTGTCCATTTGCTTTACCTGCTCAAGACACGCAAACGATTCGAACACAATCCGCGAAAGGGGCAGATGTTTCGCGTAAGTGTTCATCTTTTTGACGTCCCGCTCGCTTAATGCAGTCAGCCCGGCGTAATACAAACCGAACTGACACAGAAAGTCGCGCCGAGTTAACTTGCCAACCATTGCAAATCCTCTCTTTTCTCAGGCTTACATCTGTTACTACGGATGCAAGAGGAAAATAGTTCAATCCAAAAACTAAGTTTTCCAAATTCATTTTTTAGACAGTGGTCGAATTTGCGAAACCCGCTGCAAATTACGATATAACAAACAGTGTGAGCACTCCTGACCTCGTCAAGCTAACCGACGCTGGACTCTACTGTGAGTACGGTGACTTTTACATCGACCCGTGGCGACCGGTAGGCCGCGCCATAATCACACACGCACACGCTGACCATGCGCGTCCAGGCAATACACATTACCTGGCGGCAGCCCCCGGAAAGCGATTGCTGTCCACAAGACTCGAGCCGAACTCATCAATCCAAACTGTGGAATATGGTGAAGCCATCAAGATCGGTGAAGTGACTGTATCTCTTCATTCCGCCGGACATGTTCTTGGTTCGGCACAAATTCGCATTGAGAAAGACGGCGAAGTTTGGGTTGTATCAGGCGACTACAAGACAGAAGAAGACGCTACGTGTGCGGCTTTTGAGCTTGTACCCTGTCATACGTTTATAACTGAATCGACTTTTGGTTTGCCTATATTTCGTTGGAAGCCACAACAAACTGTCTTTGACGAAATCAACAAATGGTGGCGTTCCAATCAAGAAGCAGGTAAAACGAGTCTGCTCTTCGGCTACGCATTAGGCAAAGCCCAACGGATCTTAAGTGGTGTTGACGCTACGATTGGACCCATCTACACGCATGGAGCAGTAGAGAAGGTAACCCAAGCTTACCGGGATTCAGGTATCGCGCTACCGGATACGCAATATGTCGGAACCGCGCCTAAAGGCACCAAATATAGTGGCAGCCTAATTGTCGCTCCACCGTCTGCGCAAGCAACTCCCTGGACTCGGGTGTTCGGAACGGTCTCAACAGCGTTCGCGTCAGGCTGGATGAGAATTCGCGGCACGCGGCGGCGCAAGTCGATGGATCGTGGTTTCGTACTATCGGACCACGCGGATTGGGTTGCGCTTAACCAGGTCATCAGAGATACCGGCGCAGAACATGTAATCGTGACGCACGGTTATGCAGCAGAGATGGTGCGGTGGCTGAATGAAGGTGGCATCAAAGCAAGCTCCTTCTCCACGAAGTTTGAGGGAGAACGTGATGAGCTGCAGCCAACAGATCAAGATAGCGAATCGACAGAAGAATCTTCGGAAACAGATAGCGGGATTGGTGCTGCGAACATGCAGGATGAGGCCGATTTAGCGCCAACTACAAGGACAGCAGCAGCAGCAGCAGCAGCAGATGTGCCGAGGTTTTTCTAAGCATGAAAGCCTTCACAGATCTCTACACAGCTCTCGATGAGACGACAAAAACAAACGAAAAAATAGCTGCAATGAAAAGCTATTTCGAAAGCGCGAGTCCAGAAGATTCGGCGTGGGCAATTTACTTTTTGACTGGCAGAAAACCGAAGCAATTAATGCAAATTCCGAAGCTGGTAGCTCTCGCTGTAGCCGCCGCCGGTGTGCCCGGATGGATGTTCGCCGAATCATACGACGCGGTGGGCGACACGGCGGAAACGATTGCATTGCTTTTACCGGATAGCACCAAGACCAGCGAACTACCACTGAGTGATTGGGTCGAGAATCGCTTGCTGCCATTGCGGGGAGCCACAGAACAAGAGCAAATCGATAGTGTTCTTGAGGCGTGGCAGGAGCTGAACGATCAGCAGCGATTCATTTGGAATAAACTCCTCACTGGAGCATTTCGTGTTGGTGTTTCACAGCAGTTGGTGATCAGAGCGCTGAGCCTGGTAAGTAAGATTGAACCAGCAGTGGTGGCACATCGATTGATGGGCACATGGGAGCCGACAGCAGAGTTTTATCAGCATTTGATGGAGCCTGACACCAAAGACACTGATATCAGCCGACCTTACCCGTTTTATTTGGCTTATCCATTTGAAAATGACTTGCCAGTTCTCGGCGAAGTGAGCGAGTGGCAAGCAGAATGGAAATGGGATGGTATTCGCTCACAATTGATTCGGCGGGGCGGGCAATCGTTCATATGGTCTCGGGGCGAAGAACTGATCTCTGACCGATTTCCTGAGCTCATCGAAGAATCAGTGCTACTACCAGATGGCACAGTTATTGATGGCGAGATCTTGCCATGGAAAGAAGCGAACGTGTTGCCATTTTCTCAACTTCAATTGCGTATCGGTCGAAAAAATGTCTCGAAGAAAATGATGGAAGATGTGCCGGTCATAATCATGGCTTACGATCTGCTTGAATTCGGCGGCGTCGATATCCGCGACCGTGCACTGGTGGAACGCCGAGAACTGCTGGAGCGCCTTCTGCGAGGACTTTCTTGCAGCTCCGATCCAGCACAGCTCACGATCGCCGAATCCGATAAAGCAGCACCATTCTGTCAACGATTAAGCGAACGGTTGCGGATTTCTCCAAAAGTTGAAGTCGATAGCTGGGAAGCATTGAGCGAGTCGCGCAATCACTCCCGCTCGCTGAATGTCGAAGGGCTGATGCTGAAGAGATTATCATCGCCATACAAAGTTGGACGTCAGCGCGGTGATTGGTGGAAATGGAAAGTCAATCCGTTCACCATGGATGCTGTGCTCATTTATGCACAACGTGGCAGTGGCAAACGAGCCAGCTTGTACACTGACTACACCTTTGGATTGTGGGACAACGGCAAGCTCGTCCCCGTGGCGAAAGCTTACTCAGGACTGACGGATGAAGAGATTCGGCAAGTGGATCTATTTGTGCGGCAGAACACTCTCGAGAAATTTGGACCAGTACGAACCGTTAAACCGGAACTTGTTTTCGAACTCGCGTTTGAGGGAATTGCAAAATCCACTCGACACAAATCGGGCATTGCAGTGCGATTTCCGCGCATGTTGCGATGGCGCACAGACAAACCTGCAAACGAAGCCGACACGCTCGAAACAGTGCAAGCGCTTCTGTAAATCAGTGAGGCACTGGGGGCGGCTCTGTTTGCGGCAGTGCGCTAGCTGGTATTTTGCTTTCGTCTGGATGGAAAACGCGTTTTTGGAATCTATCCAGGTAGATGTAGAACACTGGAGTGATATACAGCGTCACCAGCTGCGATACCAGCAATCCGCCCACTACTGTCAAGCCTAATGGCTGGCGAGCTTCGGACCCTGCGCCAAATGCTATCGCTATCGGAATGCCGCCCATCAGCGCGGCCATCGTCGTCATCATGATTGGACGGAATCTTGTCAGGCAAGCTTCAAAGATCGCGTCCTCAGCTGATTTGTGCCCTTCTCGCTCAGCTTCTACCGCAAAGTCGATCATCATGATCGCGTTCTTTTTGACGATACCAATCAACATGATCAAGCCCAAAAAACCGTAAATATTCAGATCGACACGGCAGATCATCAGGATCAATAAAGCGCCCAATCCCGCTGACGGCAAGCCTGACAAGATTGTGATCGGGTGAATGAAGCTCTCGTACAAAATGCCCAGCACGATGTAGATGACGACCACTGCTAAAAGCAGAAGCACCCACAAGTTTTGCAGCGAGTCTTCAAACGCAGAAGCTGTACCCTGAAATCCAGTTGTAACAGACGCCGGAACAATCTCTCTATCTTTGGCGAATGCCTTAACGGCATTTGTGACATTCCCCAAAGAGGCTTCTGGTTTCAGATTGAACGATATCGTCACTGATGGGAATTGGCTCAAGTGATTGACCAATAAAGGCCCAACGCCATTCTCGATTGTACAAAGGGATTCCAGTGGCACAAGCTGTCCGTTTGTGCTGTGCAAATACAGGTCGGCAAGCTTAGTTGGGTCCTTATAGAAGCGCGGCTGCACTTCAATAATTACCCAATATTGATTGGTTGACGTATACATCGTCGAGATCTGGCGCGCGGCATATGCGCTGTTTAACGCATCCTCGACCTGCTGCATACTTACTCCGAAGCGCGCGCATTTGTCTCGATTGACGGTGAGATGCACCTCTGGATTGCTGATTTGCAAATCAGAGGTGACGTCGACAACACCGTCAATGCCCTTGATTTTCTCCTGCAACTTCGCTGCAGCGGCGTGCAGTTCGTCTATGTTTGGACTCGATAGAGTGAATTGATAGAGACTCTTTGTCACCTGACCACCGATTGTTATCGTTGGTGGATTTTGCACAAAAGCATTGATGCCTGGCACGTTCTGGAGTTTAGGAGAGACCTCCTGAATAAGTTGGTCGGCAGTTAATTTGCGATCGGCTCGCGGTTTGAGAACTACCAGCAGTCGTCCTTGATTCAGGGCAACGTTCGGACTGCTGTTTCCGACGCCGAGACTGGACATGACAGACTCGACATTTGGATCCTTCAAGAGAATGTCCGCCAATTGAGTGTGTAGTCTGGACATTTCCTGAAAAGACGCGCCCTGGTCCGCTTCAGTCATCACAACCAACTGTCCAGTGTCTTCGTTTGGCATAAATCCCTTCGGAATATTGGTGAAGAGAACCGCTGTGGCAATCAACATCGCGACGAATCCAAGCATTACCAGAGGCTTGGCAGACAGGGCAAGTTGCAATGTTGATTTGTATCCAGCCAGGACCAAATCGAAAATTCGATCGGACATCGCACTTAGCTTTCCTTTTTCTGAACCTTCTTTATTGGGTCTCAGAAAGCGGCTGCAGAGCATTGGCGTGAAGCTTAGCGAAATAAAACCTGAAATCAAAATTGCGATACTGATTGTCACGCCAAACTCGTTGAACAATCTACCGACAATTCCTGGCAACAAAAGCACCGGAAGAAATACTGCCACCAGTGACAGTGTCATAGATAAAATAGTGAATCCGATTTCGGCTGATCCATCGTAGGCAGCTTGCATCGGCGTTTTGCCCATTTCCATGTGCCTGACTATGTTCTCGAGCATTACGATCGCGTCGTCCACGACGAATCCCACAGATAAGGACAAAGCCATCAAAGATAAGTTGTCCAGACTGAAATTGAGCAGTCGCATGGCTGCGAACGTTCCGACGATAGAAATCGGTAAGGCAAGACTCGGAATCAACGTCGCTGACAAATTGCCTAAGAAGACGAAGATCACCAACACGACCAACCCTACAGTAAGCAGCAAGGTGAATTGCACATCGTCCACAGAATTTCTAATCGACGTAGATTGATCGTAGAGAACATCCAGCTTGACGTTTGCTGGAATGACACTGCGGAAATTCGGCATCAATTTCTTGATGTTGTCGACGACTTGAATTGTGTTCGCGCCGGGCTGACGCAGAACCGCTAGGATGACAGCCGGCTTACCGTTGTACCAACCGCCGGCGCGGTCGTTCTGAACGCTGTCCAGAACCTTCGCCACATCGCTCAAGTGAATAGGCGATCCGTTGCGGTTAGCAATAACGATCGGTTTGTAAGCGTCAGCATTTAAGAGTTGACCGTTCGACTGAATCGTAAATGCTTGAGACTTGCCCCACAATGTACCTGTCGGTTGATTCTGGTTGGCTGCGGAGACTGCAGTCATGACGTCGTCCATGCCCAATCCGTAGGACGCAAGCCGCTGTGGATTGAGTTGGATGCGCACTGCAAATGGTTGCGCACCGTTGACCTGGACTTGCGCCACTCCATTGATGCGTGAAATCTGCTGAGCAACGATAGTCTCTGCGTAGTAGTCGACTTTATACATGGGCAGAGTGTCTGAACTCACCGCCAAATAAATCACCGGTTGCATAGCCGGGTTTACCTTGGCGAAGGTTGGTGGAGTCGTCATCTGCGGTGGCAGCTGCTTGGATGCAGCAGTGATGCAGGCTTGTACATCGAGGGAGGCGCCATCCATATTTCTGGATGGATCGAACTGCAACGTAATTTGAGACTGACTGAGCGTGCTCGTCGATGTCATTTGACTCAAACCAGCGATGGTGGCAAATTGTTTTTCAAGCGGAATCGAGACTGCAGAGGCCATCGTCTCAGCGCTTGCGCCAGGCAGGTTACTGGTTACTTGCAAAGTTGGGAAATCAACATTCGGCAAATTACTCAATGGCAGCGACTTATAGCCGATTGCGCCGAACAGCAGAATGGCGAACATGACTAGCGTTGTCATCACTGGTCTATCGATGAATATCTTACTGATGCTCACTAGATTCCCTCATGCGCTGTCGCGGGTTTAACTCGGTGCTTTCTTTCAGCGAGGCGCTTCTGCAATCGATCCAAATAGATGTAGAAGACAGGAGTGATATATAAGGTCACCAATTGTGATACCAGCAATCCACCCACGATAGTCAAACCGAGTGGACGTCTGGCTTCGGACCCTTGTCCCAGGGCAATGGCGATAGGCAGGCTGCCCAAAAGTGCGCACATCGTCGTCATCACGATTGGACGGAAACGAGTGATGCAGGCTTTGAAAATCGCATCTTCGGCGCTGACATTCTCTGTGCGTTCATAGTCGACGGCGAAATCGACCATCATAATGGCGTTCTTTTTCACGATTCCGATCAACAAAACCAGTCCGAGAAATCCGTAAATGTCCAGAACCATGTGGAACGCCAAAAGGATGAGAACGGCGCCCAGACCGGCAGAAGGCAATCCAGAGAGAATTGTGAACGGATGGACAAAGCTCTCGTACAAGATACCGAGAACGATGTAGATCACTAGAATGGAGACGATCAAGAGTAGACCCAAGTTGCCGACTGAACTTTCGAATATTTGTGCATTGCCCTGAAACTTGTAGGTGACGTCCTCTGGAACCATAGATTTGGCGATGTCCTTGACCTTATCGACAGCCTCACTGAGAGAGACTTGCGGCTTCAAGTTGAATGAAAGCGTGACGGCAGTGAATTGCCCAAGATGATTCACTTGCATCGGACCGACGCCTCTGCTCACAGTGGCGACGGTGCTGATTGGCACGAGGTCACCAGCAGCGGTGCGCACCTTCAACCACTCCAACATGGATGCGTCCTGATTAAACTCAGGCGAGACTTCTAAAATCACCCAGTATTGATTAGTCGGCGTGTAAATTACAGAAACCTGTCGCTGGGAGTAGGCGCTGTTCAAGGCGTCCTGCACCTGGTCCATGCCCAATCCCAGTTTGGACATTTTGTCGCGATCGATTTTGATATTGAGTTGTAAGTTCTTCACTTGCAAATCAGTATTCACGTCTTGCAATTGAGGAAGATCGCGCAGTTTATCGAGAAGAGCGTTGGCGGTCTTGTACAACTCATCAGTGTTAGAAGACGACAAAGTGAGCTGGTACATCGCTTTTGTCTGCATACCACCGATTCGGATCGCTGGAGTGTTTTGCATAAAAAACTTGATGCCAGGAATGCGTGAAGTCTTTTTGCGCAAATCCTGAATGATGTCATCAACAGACATGGTTCGTTCACTAAACGGCTTCATCACCATCATAATCCGCCCTTGATTGGCTGATGGTGTGGGTCCGCTCGCTCCAACGCTAGACATGAAAGCCGACACAGCTTTCTCTTTTTGAACGATTGCAGCTATCTCTTGTTGGTGGCGAACCATCTCTGTAAAGGAAATTCCCTGAATGGCCTCGGTGGTGCCCATAATCTGCCCCTGGTCTTCAGTCGGCAGAAAACCTTTCGGCATGATGGAAATCAACTGCACAGTGGCAGCGACCATGACGACGAAAAGTGCAGTCACAATCAGCTTGTGCTCCAGTGCAACGCGTAAACTTTGCTCGTACATATATAAAAGAACACCGAAAATCCGATCGGAAATCACGATCATCAAGTTCTTTTTCTGCTCTTTCTGAGGGCTGATAAATCGGCTGCAGAGCATTGGAGTGAGTGTCAGGGCAACGAATCCAGAAATCAAAATGGCGACACTCATCGTCACGCCGAATTCAAAAAACAGTCTTCCGATAATTCCACCCATGAGCAACACTGGAATGAATACTGCAATTAGCGAAACTGTCATCGAAACTACGGTGAATCCGATTTCTCGCGAACCGTTCAACGCCGCTTCCATAGGAGTTTCGCCCATCTCAATGTGCCGTACGATGTTTTCCATGACGACAATTGCATCGTCCACAACAAATCCGACACACAAAGTCAAAGCCATTAAGGAGATGTTGTTGAGCGTAAAACCAAACATTTTCATCGCCGCAAAAGTGCCTAAAATGGACACTGGCAGCGACAAGCTGGCGATAATCGTGGTGGGCACATTGCCGAGAAAAAAGAAGATAACCAGGATTACCAGCCCAATCGTTATCAATAAAGTTCGCTGCACATCGTCGACTGAGCGACGAATTCCTTGCGACCGGTCGAAGAGAATGTTTACATCGACCGCCTTTGGCAGGATGGCACGAAAATTCGGTAGCAACTCTCTGATGTGATCCACAATTTGGATCGTATTGGTGCCCGGTTGCCGTTGCACGGCGAGTACGACAGCCCGTGTGTCTTTGTACCAGGTTGCGACTTTGTCAGTTTGCGTACTGTCGATGACATTTCCAAGGTCACTCAAACGAACCGGTGCTCCATTTTTGTAAGTGACGATCAATGGTGCGAAGGCTTTTGCGTTAAACAGCTGTCCGTTGACCCGGATGTTAGGAGCCTGCTTTGGTCCAGATAATGTGCCAGTTGGCAAATTGACATTGTTCGTGCGAATGGCGTTTGCTACTTCATCGATACCAATTCCGTAGCTAGCCAGCTTGCGTGGATCGACTTGCACGTGGGGTGAAAAAATCTGCGAACCGAAAACTTGCACTTGTGCCACGCCACTCGTCATGGAGATACGCGGCGCAAGAACGTTTTCAGCGTACTCATCGACAGTGTATAGCGGCAGCGTAGGCGAGCTTAACGCGATAAACAAAATTGGCGCATCAGCTGGATTCACCTTTTTGAAAGTTGGAGGCGTCGGCATACTGGTCGGAAGAAGCGGACGAGCAGCGATAATCGCAGCTTGCACGTCTTCTGCCGCACCATCGATTTCGCGCGTCAAATTGAACTGCAGGGAAATTTGGGTCGACCCCATAGAGTTCGTCGAACTCATGTTATCTAGACCGGCAATACTTCCGAATTGCTTTTCAAGCGGCGTAGCAACGGCTGATGCCATGGTTTCAGCATTCGCTCCGGGCAAACTGGCGGATACCGAGATGGTAGGGAAATCTACAGCTGGTAGGTCGTTAACCGCAAGGGAGAAATAAGCGAACGTTCCGAAGATCAGCAACGCCACCATAAGTAGTGTCGTCATGACGGGACGAACGATAAATATCCGCGAAAAATTCACCGTTATCTACCAGGAGCGCTGCCCTGATCCTGCCCGCCAGCCGGTTGCTTCACGATATCGACGCGAGCGCCTGGCGTCAATTGCAACTGACCGTCAGTGACAACCTTATCGCCTGCCCTCAAGCCGCTGCCGATTGCAGCGAGGTCGCCATAAGTTCTCTTCAAATCTACAGTGACGAAGTCAACCGTATTATCAGGCTTGACCACATAAACTGAGTTACCCTGTTGGCTGGTTTGCACCGCGCTTGATGGCACGACTGTTGTCTTACCATCTGGAGGCATGGTCACAATCACATCCACGAACTGCCCTGGAAAGAGCTTGCCATCGCTGTTTGGAAAAGTTGCTCTCAAAGCAACCGTGCCACTGGTCGTGTTGACTGTACTTTCAAGGAAAGTGACAGATCCGATAAACTTCTCTTTTCTCTTTCCTTCAATCAACGCTTGCACAGTCAAAGTTTTGTCGACCATGCATTTTCGCACTTGATCGAGATTTTGCTCAGGTACGGTAAAGGTGACGTAGATAGGTTCGATCTGATTGATGCTTACAATAGGAGTGGTAGAGTTGGCGGTAACGACGTTGCCTTCGTAGACGTTCAAGCTTCCGGTTCTTCCATTAATAGGAGAGCGGATCTGCGTAAAGCCGAGGTTGATACGAGCGTTATCAACCATAGCCTGGTCAGCCCTTAAAGTTCCCTGTGCCGTTTGAATCGCCGCGCGGTCTGCATTCAAAACTTCTTTTGCATTTTCAACTGCTTTCTTGTCAGCTTCGATGGCAGCTTCGGCGGTTGCAGCGTTAGTCGTCATCTGGTCCGACTGCTCATGAGACACCGCACCTTCCACCACAAGTTTGTCGTATCTAGACATCTGTGTTTTGGCCAAACGAGCGAGAGAATAATCGCGGTTAACGTTAGCTTGCAGAGTTCCAACCGTAGCTTCATCCTTGGCTAAATTAGCCTGCGCTGACTTCACCTGAGCTTGGTCGCGAGCCACATTGCCGAGAGCTTGTTCTAAGGCCGCCTCGTAAGTGCGCGGGTCGATTTGAAACAGGAGTTCCCCCTTTTTCACGTTTTGACCTTGCGTGAAAAATACCTTTTGAAGTTGTCCGCCAACTTGCGGAATGATATTGACCACTGAATAAGGAAGGACATTTCCAATCGTACGAACTTCAATTGGAACGTCTTGAATCCTTGCTATCGCCACATTTACGGGAGCTGAGCGAGCCTTTTTGCCTTCAGTTTTCTTGTCGCCTGCACCCTTCTGGCCGCCCCAGAAAAAGTAAGCTGCCCCAGCCAGGATAAGAACAAGCACCGTCAGTAGTATCGGTCGAACCATTCCCGACTTCTTCGTTTTCTCTACGTCAACACTTCCATCAGAAGTCGTATGTGTGGTCACAACTGAGTCCTCAACATCCTTAATCATTACAGTGTCATCCCTTTTGCAGCTTCGGCCAAGATTGCGAGTCCCTCATTGATCTTCGATAACTGTTCTGGCGTTTGTGTCTTCAGCACTTGTGCCACCATGAATTGAGCCTTGCTTCTGGCGTCTTCCAACACTTCTGTGCCGCTGTCAGTGAGAGTAAGAAGCGTTCGTCGTCTCTCACTTGGATCTTCTTTTCGATCCAACAAATTCTTTTTGACGAGACGATCTACTAATACAGACGCGGTTGGATTGGTTACGTCCAGGTGTGCAGCGACATCGGATACGCCTGCTCCAGGATTGCGAGAGACGTGACCTAAAACCCGCAGTTGAGGCAGAGATAAACCTCCTCCTCGGCGCACACCTGTGCGTATCAAACGCATGATCACCGGCACTGATTCGACTACTTGTCGGGCTGAAGCCATAACTGAAAGTTCATCGGGATTGGGGGACCGGGATGTAAACCTGGTGATGTTCACGACGTGCACCTCAAGTTGAACTTCGGATAGTTAGCTAAGCTTACTAATAGCTTTGCACACTGTTAGCGCTCTTAATCTTACGACGCGCCGCCCGCCATTGTGTTCCATACTGCCAGAGCCACGAAGATGCCACCCCTGCCCGAAAAAATCGGATTTCATAGGCAATTCGACCACACCACCTCAAACGCCAAACGATATCGGACTGGGAGCAAAGGGGTTACTCGAGATCTCTTTAGCGCGCCTGAAAACGCCCTCCCAGTCAGGGTTCCCGGGCAAGGCATTATAACGCTAGAACAAGGTCTAAACACATACTGGAGTCTAAAAACTTGAAACTTTTTATGTGGTCGCTTCGGTCGGAGCCTGAAGTCCTTGAAGCAGCATATCCAACCAACGCAAGACTGCTGGTTCGAGTGCTCCGGGCTTACGGGCGTTATTTAGCCAACAACGCTTTCCATGTATGTAGAATCCGAAAATCATCTCACTCAATTCAGCAGCATCCAAATCTGCTCGAAGCTGACCCGCTTTCTGTGCAGCTTCAACGACAGCGGATACGGGACGACGTAGTGCGCCCCGAAGCACAGAAGGTGGATGGTCAGGATTTTTCAGAGAGGCAGCGCGATTCATATAGATCTGAGAGATAAAGATTACTGCCAATTCTTCGTTCTCTTCGGTCCATCTGGCGTCTCGAACCATCAAGTCTCTCAGCACTTCTAGCGGAGGCTTTCCTGACGTTAATTCGCCGATCACATACTCTTCCAACTGACTGGTCATCGCTCTGCGTAATTCGATTACGAGATCTTCTTTGGATTTGAAGTGGTAATAGAAAGTGCCTTTAACTACGTCTGCCGCATGACAAATTTCATCGATGGAAGTAGCATCAAATCCACGAATCGAAAAGAGCTTGCCTGCCGCATCAATGATTGCCTGGCGGGTCAGAGCTTTTTTCTTCTCTCGGCGTCCTGGTTGCTCTACTACTGTTGACGACCTGTCCATTTTTTCGTTATACCGTGATCTTGAGAGTCCGCTGTGTTGGCACTGTTCGATTATACCGATGAATTGCAATTGTGTCAGCAGAGCTTGCCTGCTGACATGCAAATCTAAGGTTTAACGCACTAGAAAACCACCAAGTAGCGGCACTGCGAAAAGACGGCCTCGCCAACCACAACTGGAAGTGGCGCCATTTCCTAGCGCACCACCAACGGTGCACGTTGATTTCTTCTAAATGGAAAAGATTTCGGTCCTAACGGTTTGCGACGATGACCGCGTTGCAGCCTTTGTCTTTTGCAGTAATCAAAGCCTCACATGCAGCTTCGAGCAGACCTTGAGGCTCGTTGCTGTGAGCAGGATAACTTGCAACAGCCAAAGTAGCCGTTACCTTAATAGGTTTCTTTGTCTTAGGATCTTCGATTTCCAGCATTGAAACTCTGCGACGAACGCGCTCAGCGACTACGGCAGCGCCTTCGGCATCAGTTTCATGCAGTACCGTCACTAACTCTTCCCCGCCCCATCTTGCAGGCATGTCGATTTCTCGAACCGAACTCTTCAAGATTTTTGCGACTTCAATCAACACGAGATCACCGACCTCATGTCCATATCTTAGATTGATATCGCGTAGATGATCGATATCGATCAGCATCAACGACAACGAATACCCGAGTCTTAGTGCACGCTTGAGTGAATGTGTAAGGTGCTCTTTAAAGATGTGACGATTAGGCAGATCTGTGAGAACATCAGTTCCCATCAATTCTTGCAATCGAGCCTCTGAGTTCGACAGCTGATGACGAAGACGGTCTATCTCGCGGTCTTTTTCTCGCACTGAACGTTCGAGTAGAACATTCTGGCTCTGTAATTTTCGTAGGTTCCCTTCTACCTGGCGATGACGTGTCTGACCATGAAAGTTCTGCAGCATTTGTGTGAACTGAGCCTTCATTTAATCCCCCAATTTCGCCAATGATTGGCGACTTTCCGCACGATTTCTATTAGCCGACTATCATTAATCAATCGCTATACAGGAAATATCCTTATGAGGACTTAATGCCTGGAGCAATATTCTAGAAACGTGCTGGCAAGCCAGCTATCTTTCAATTTGTGCACGACGTATATATCGTTTTGACTCGAAAGATCTTATGATCGACGGGTTTATATTAGCTCAAATTAGGAATTAAGACTAGAAAACAGTGGGAGAAACCGCAAGGTTTAATTTATCGGGACTCGATTCAATTCCACGTTGTTAATGCGGTCTAACAATACAAGCCAGTATTTATGCTGCTTTCCATCGACATCGAAGGCAACGACTAAATTCTCAGTTGTATTCGGTTTGACTTTTTTCTTTAACAAAGTGCCACCGCCGTTCAACAAACCATCCGGGTAATACACCTCTTCTGTGTCTGATACCACTCGCATATCCGAGAAGCCGTATTCATGAGGAGTTCTATTGTTGACGGTCAAATTCAGAGTAAGCAATTTAGATCTGTTGTCGCCATATGGATCTTTCGAAAATCCACTTTTGTTTATCAGTACGTCAAAGCCGGGCAGTCTGGCAATTGGTTTTGCAGATGGAATCAGATTGCCATCAAAACCAGGCAGGCTGACAGGTTGAGCAATTACCAACTTCATCTGCTCGCCTGGAACAATCGCTGAAATTGAACCCTTTCGTTTTGCAGCCCCAATCAATCCGACAGTGCCACCAATCGCGGCACCAACTCCTACCGAGATTCCGTAAGTAGAAATCGCGGTACCGATACCACCAAATTGAACAGCCAGTATCGATCCACCAAGAGCGCCCAAGCCCACGTGTCCGCTATCGATAGCCAAATGTTTTGCAATTGCCTTCGCCTTCGAATTTTTGCTTGAGATGTGCGCATCGAACGGCACTTCTAGCTGGCGATCGGGACTGACTAATTTATCAAATTGAACCGTAACAAAACCATCTATGCCACCACGTTTTGGTGGAGCCGCAGCAGTCACCATTCCGTGCATATACCAACCACCGGGCACAGCGACTTCGCTTGGACCGCGCACGTTGTTGCCGACGCGAACCCAAACTTCGTCGCCTTTTACATTCACATTGGAATTTATATTGACGAGGCTTACTAGATTAATCGTGGTGCCTTTTGGCAAATCCTGAACCTTGTCGTACATCAAGGGCGACTTTTGACTTGCATGTGTGACGCTTCCCTTGAGGAGATGAGCTTCGTTGGCCGCACGCTTAGATTCTTCCTCTGATGGCTTATTCGCTTTGAATGGCTCTGGAGTAGCGTCTGTGGCTGATTCCACAACGGTGCTCGGTAAAGGCGCCGTGGGCGAAGCGGAATTTGGAGCGTTCGTTGAAGTGGAGGCGGTGGCAGAAGTGGATTCGCCAAAAGTGGATTGGCCGGAAGTGGACTTGCCGGAAGTGGACACATGTTCCGGAATTGCTGCGTGACCGTGAATGGCAGCCTTGGCCAACTCGAAGTCTGTCGCTTTCGTATGCGATTTGTTGGCAGCGACCGCGGAGAGCGGCATGACCAAAGCATTGCTAGCCAGTGATGCTGTTAGAGACACAGTCAGAGATGCTGCCAGAATATTGCGCACAGACGGCGCCAATCGTTTCAATAACACTAATCCAGACCTCTCAAGCTATTGGATCTTAGCTCTTCTTCTTGGAAAATAGATTTTTGACTTGTGTTAAAAAACCACTCTTTGCCTTGGATTGCTCCGCCGTCTTAGTCAATGCGCGTATCTTCGCCTCTAAAACCTTTGCTTCATTATCTTTAGGATTGACTCGCAATGCCGCTTGCACTTCGGTCATCGCCAGAGTCTTCCAGCCCCGCGCAATATAAATTTCGGCTAGTTTGTTGTGGTATTTAGGCTCCTGCGGAACCAGTCGAATCGCCTCTTTCATGGCTGTTTCAGCCTCTTGAAACTTCTTGCGGCGAAACAAATCATCGGCGCGGCTGACGTGCTTGTTCGCCCACTTTATATTGATGTTCTCGTCTTCCGCGGCTCCCTGAGAATCTCGCGACGGCATCATGCGAATCGTGTCTTTGCGCTGTTTAGCGCTTGGCTCAGTCGAGTCAGACGCGTCGCCAGCTTCAGATTGCACTGGCGTACGGTTTTTCTTCAACTCTCGCAACGTGTCGTACTCTGAACGCCTCTGGGCATCCCCCACAATATCGTGAGCCCGCGTCACTTTGGCAAACTCAGTCTGAGCGGTCGCTCGCTGCTCCGCGTCGTTGGGAAAGCGATCTGGATGCAATTTCTTAGCCAGGCGCAAATAGGCCTTGCGAATCTCTTCAGGCGGGGCTTCCTGGTCGACTCCTAAAATGGCGTAAAAGTCTTCGTCGAACTCCTGCATAACTTCCCATAATTGGCGCCGGCTCAGACAACTGAACTTGCAAACCGATCTAGTAACAAGATCATATCTTACGTCCTAATCGACATACGATGTCATCCAGTCGTCATACGATTATCCTTATCCGAGGATAATCTATGCGGCAAGACTCCCCCTTGTAGTTACAGAAAACTCAAAAAAATGAACCTATAAATAAATTGTGGAAATTATGAAGGGGCTATCACAACTGCCCCATAATAAATTCTATCGAGAGCGAAAACCGCCTGGATTTCGGTGCTCAAACACAGATTGTTCCTCGGATAAGTATTACCCAGCGAAGTTGGTGATTAATGAACCTTGATAAATTCACACACAAAGCGCAGGAAGCGATTACGAATTGCCGCACCATTCTGGGGCGATTTGGACAAAGTCAGGTGACACCTGAAATCGTGCTCCTGGCGATTTTGGAACAAGAAGAAGGCGTCGCTAGCAAAATCCTTGAAAGATTGGACGCCAAACCTGCTGTCGTGATTGAAGAAGTAAGCCAATACCTGCAAATGCAGCCAAAAGGCTCAGCCGTCAACATGAGCAAAGACGAGATACATGTATCCAATAAATTGATGCAGGTCCTCGAGGTGGCCACAAAGGAAGCTGAGCGCCTCAAAGATGAGTTCATCAGCGTCGAGCATTTATTGCTGGCGTTATCAGATGAGACCAAAAATCAGTCCGGCACAATCCTGAAGTCGCACGGAGCCACCCGAGATCGCATTCTAAAGGTGCTCACGGCGATCCGCGGCAAGCAGCGCGTCACCAGTCAGGACCCAGAAGCGACGTATGAAGCTCTTTCACGCTACGGTAAAGATTTGACGGAAATGGCGTCGAAGGGCAAATTAGACCCGGTGATTGGCCGCGACGATGAAATCAGGCGCGTTATGCAAGTGCTCTCGCGCAGAACGAAAAACAATCCCGTTCTAGTTGGTGAGCCCGGCGTCGGGAAAACAGCCATCGCGGAGGGACTTGCACAACGCATCACCAAAGGTGATGTACCTGAAGGACTGAAAGACAAGAAATTGATTGCGCTGGATATGGGCTCGTTGATCGCCGGCGCAAAATATCGAGGCGAATTCGAAGAGCGATTGAAAGCAGTCTTGAAAGAAGTGACTGAAGCGCAAGGACAAATTATTCTGTTCATCGACGAATTGCACACAGTCGTCGGCGCCGGCTCAAGCGGCGAAGGCTCGATGGATGCTGGCAATTTGCTCAAGCCCCCCCTGGCCCGCGGAGAGTTGCACTGTATCGGTGCCACCACTTTGGATGAGTATCGCAAGCACGTCGAGAAAGATCCGGCGTTGGAAAGACGATTCCAAACCGTATTAGTGGATGAGCCCTCAGTCGAAGAATCCATCTCTATTCTGCGCGGATTGAAAGAACGGTATGAAGTGCACCACGGTGTTCGAATTAAGGATTCGGCGCTGGTTGGAGCGGCCGTGCTTTCCGATCGATATATCACGGACCGGTCATTACCGGACAAAGCGATTGACCTTGTCGACGAAGCGGCTGCTCGCATGAGAATCGAAATCGACTCGATGCCAACCGAGTTGGATGAACTCGAACGTCGACGCGTGCAGTTAGAAATTGAAAGAGAAGCACTGAAGAAAGAATCAGATGTGGCTTCTAAAGACAGATTGGAAAGGCTAGAGAAAGAGCTGGCAGATCTGAAAGAGCGGGCGGATATGCTGCGCGCTCAGTGGCAAACTGAAAAAGAAGCACTCAATCGCGTGCAAGTTCTGAAGGCTGATATTGAGCAAACGAACTTCGAAATCGAGCGCGCCGAGCGCGAGACGGACCTGCAGAAGGCTGCTGAGCTCAAATATGGAAAGTTGATCGAACTGGATAAGCAACTGAAAAAAGAAGAAGAAGTCTTCAACCATAAAAAAGGAAGTCGATTACTGAAAGAGGAAATCGACGAAGAAGACATTGCCGAAATCGTTTCGAAATGGACCGGAATTCCTGTCACTAAGTTGCTCGAAGGCGAAGTGCAAAAATTACTTCACCTGGAAGAGCATCTGCACAAACGCGTTATCGGACAAAACGAGGCAATCGAAGTAGTATCGAATGCAGTGCGCAGAGCGCGTGCCGGTTTGAAAGATCCAAACAGACCGATCGGTAGTTTCTTGTTCCTGGGACCAACCGGGGTAGGAAAAACGGAGCTTGCAAAAGCACTGGCAGAGTACCTCTTCGATGACGAGAACGCCATGGTGCGCATCGACATGTCAGAGTATCAAGAACGCCACACGGTGGCGCGCTTGATTGGTGCACCGCCTGGATATATCGGCTTCGACGAAGGCGGTCAGTTGACCGAAGCAGTGCGCCGACGTGCCTATTCATGCGTACTTTTCGATGAAATCGAGAAAGCGCACAGCGACGTCTTCAACGTTCTACTGCAAGTTTTGGATGAAGGTCACCTGACCGATTCAAAAGGCCGCCATGTGGACTTCAAGAATACGGTTCTTGTTATGACATCTAACATTGGTAGCCAACACATTCTCGACTACCAGTTGAAAGCTGCCATCGAAGGCGACAGCTGTTATCCAGAAATGAAAGAGAAGGTAATAGGCGCCCTGCGCGAACATTTCAAGCCAGAGTTCCTGAACAGAATCGATGAAACTGTTGTCTTCCACGCCCTCACGCAGGAGGAACTGAAGCAGATTGTCGACATCCAGTTGAAGACTTTGAACAAGAGACTCGTGGATCGCAAGATTATCCTCGAGCCTACGGATGCGGCTTGCGAATGGCTGTCTCGCACAGGATACGACCCCATATACGGTGCACGCCCACTGAAGAGACTGATTCAGAAAGACATCGAAAATCCACTCGCTCTGAGGATGCTGAAAGGCGACTTCATGGATGGAGATAGGATCCAGATCGATTCAGATGGAGACGGGCTGACCTTCAATAAGCAACCAGCTCTGGTGGCGGCTGCAGTCAGTTAGGACTAGCGGTGCCAGGTCTCTTAAATTATCGGCAACCGTATATTAAAACTAGCGGTGGTCGGTTTCCGGAATTTCGATCTCCGGTAATTGCGCATCACCGATAACGTCGATCTCCATCTCTGTGGAGCCTTCAAGCTCTGAGAAGTGGCTGTTGGTAATCTCGATTTTCTTGTGCCCAGGCGTCAAGATCATCGTGAACGTGCCATTGCGCCCAGTGATAGCGAGCCCGCCATCATAGACCTTTTTGCCATCGGCATTTGAATCCATCGAGATGGCTCTCAGTCCGACGCCCTTTAAGCCCTTCTTTCCAGAAACGACTCTGCCTGTAATAGTGAAGCCGCGCTGCAGCGTAAGCAGGAAGTTCCGGTTGGTATCACCCGGGATATTTTCAATCACGGCGCAGGCGTAATGAGTATCCATATTAGGCAGAACCTGGAGAGTACATTTTCGACAAAGAGTATGCTTGAAACTAAAACCGCCGCGTTCACCGGTGACTCCGCTTGAAAGCTGAACGCCAGTTTGATTCAAGAGAATAACTTGCACTCCAGGCATCGGCTTCTTGGCCGCGGTGCTAATGGTGCCCGATATGATCGGTGTTGGCTCGTCTTCAGCAAATACTGACGGGATAAAGACAAAAGCGAATGCGAAAATCCAAAGTGGTATCGATGCGTTTTTCAAGATGAAGCTCTACCAATTGCCCGAGAAATGTCCATTGTACTTAAATTCTCCAATTGCTTCACGACATTGATAAAATGCAGCGCCGTGCGGTCTTCCAGCTCGCGTTCTAGAAACCAGGTCAAACAAATCGCCGCCGCGACATGCATATATGGAATCAGGAAAGTCAGGTCGAATTCTGCGCGATTAAAAAGATATCCGTGCAAAAAAGCTTGCAGTTTCTCCCTGTCGATCATTCCATCTCGACACTCGCATATTGGTCCGAAATCATACGCAGGCTCTCGTCCCGCGGACGTCAGTTGAGCATCGTCCGTAGGGTCGGTCCAATCGGTGCAAAACATCACCAGCGCGTAAGCCAGATCGTAAGTCGCATCTTCGAAATTGAGATACTCAAAATCAATGACGGCTACGACGGTTCCATCGCGAAACAATAGATTGCCTGGATGAAAGTCCCCATGCACCAATTGGCCAGACAAAACTTCGGTAGCGGATTCGTTTTCTCGAATTAGCATAAGCGCCTTTGACACCACGGGTGCAACCAGCTTCCACTGGTCAATAAATTTCGGCGATTTAGAGAAGGACTCCTCTAGCCGCTTTTCCAGATAGCACAAAACGGATTTGTCGCCCTTGCGTTTTTCCTGGACGGAAGGATTTTCGGATACGAATTGACGCAGCGCCTGATGAAGACTTGATAGCGCCAGTCCAGATTGTTCGCACACTTCTTTTGACCAGGTCGGTTTGGTCCACTCGAACACAGGATCCGCTTCGATGTACGATGAAAGCCACCACTTCTGCTCCCCACTCCTGAAAAAATCTTCGCCAGAGCGGGTTTGAATAATGCGCTGCATGAACCTGAACCCGCACCGCTCCGTCCAATGCAGAAACTGGTTGTGCAAATCGATTGCTGCGGCAATTTCGGTGCGGAAGGGACGAAGAACGTAAGAGGCGCCCGATTTGGTCGTGATTTGATAGACAGAATCGGAATCTCCCGCATGCGACCGCAACGAGGGCAGACCAGCGACATTCAAGATTTCAGGCAATTCATAATGGGCTTTGATTGTGTCAACTAGTGTGCCGAAGAAGGAGATTGTTGACATTCCGCGCCGCCGTTCTTGTAATATAAAATGAGCGCTTCGGGCGCTTGACTGACTCAGAGCACGCAATTGCGTCGCCCACTTTCGTCTTTACAGGTTACACCGGCACCATTATGACACTCAAAATCGGCTCAATGACTTTGAAAAGTCGTGTCTACGTGCCACCGATGGCCGGAGTCACCGATATTGTATTTCGCGATATCGTCAGACAAGTCGATAAAGAATGTATGTTGTCGACCGAGATGGTCTCCAGCCGCGCCTTGATGAACCGTCCTGAATGCCGAATCATGGATCTTTCAGACGACGAGCGTCCAATTGGAATTCAGATTTTCGGTCACGAACCTGACGTCATGGCTAGCGCAGCCCGCATGGCAGAAGCGAAAGGCGCAGATTTCGTCGACATCAATATGGGCTGCCCGGTTCCAAAAATCACAAAAGGAAAAGATGGTTGCGCCTTGATGCGGGAGCCGGAATTAGCCAAAGAAATCGTTGAAACCGTGCGCGCATCAATCTCTATCCCGCTCTCAGTCAAATTCAGGCTGGGCTGGGACGATGACTCACGCAATGCCGTTGAGTTCGGCGAGATGCTAGAAGGTGCTGGTGCATGCGCTGTCACTGTGCACGGAAGAACCAGACAGCAACTCTATTCTGGCAAAGCAGATTGGAGCTGGATCGCAAAAGTAAAACAAGCTTTGTCGATTCCAGTTTTTGGTAACGGCGACGTTTTCGAACCTGAAGACGCAATCAAGCTGCTCGAAGTCACAGGTTGCGACGGCGTTGCGGTAGCGCGCGGAACACTGGGAAATCCCTGGTTGATCGCAAGAATTACAAAATATCTTGAAACTGGAAAGCTTGATGACGCGCCAGAAGAAGTCGACAAATTGATGGTCGCTTACAGCCACTGCCTGGGCTTGATCAACTACAAAGGTGCAAGAGTGGGCGCCAACGAAAGTCGCCGCCATATGACGCACTACACAAAAGGCATCGTCGGTAGTGCACCGTATCGAGCCCGCCTGACTCAAATTGCCAACGCAGATGATGCAGCCGTTATCCTGGCTGAACTAGCTGAAATGGTTGCGGGAACTGATGGTAAAAGACGGTTCCTACTTCATGTAGAGCAGGCAAATCTCCAGCAAGGAGAACATCCACGCAAATGGAACGGCAATAGCGAAAGCAGTGTCGAGACCCCAGTTGATGGGCGCGCCCTCTCTCCAGTCGCAGTACCATAGAACGCCGTTAACGAAGGGCGTCGTAATCCAGCCCATGATGCCGGCCATGAATGCGAGCAAAAGTATGATTAACCAGGGGTCCATATGATTTCTCAGGCATGAGAGGAAGAGTCGCCTTTTACAGGCTTCAGAGAAAGTCTAAGTCAGGTTTCTGAGTTTGACAACGGGATTTCTCCCACGTAAACAGATTGAAATTCTTTAATAGCCAGAAGCCGAGCAGTAAGGAGAACTGCTCAGAGTAATCGTAAAACATCGAACAGGGACAGCTATATGCCAGCCTGATTGCGATTTGAGGTTTTTTCAACCGAAGTTAGCGACTAATAAATCGCGTAACCTGATGGTGAAATCAAGATGTTGCCGTCGTTCTCAGCAGCAACCATTTGCAACGCCTGGATAACAGCGTTCGTTGCTTTGTGCTGATCGCGGGTTTCGTTTTTGATCTGCTTGGCGCGCTGAGCGACCTTCAGAACCAGCTCATAGCGGTTCGTGTCTTTGTCCAAGAGTTGATCCAAAATTCTAGTAGTGCTCATTTGAAGCCCCAGGTGCCTTTGTTTCTCGTATACGACACCTCTCAGCATACACCACATGCAGCAAATTTTTGACAGCTTCGTCAACGTTGTCATTTACAACTTCATAATGGAACAGCCCGCGTTCCCGCATTTCCTGCCTGGCCTTATGTAAACGCAGTTGAATTTTGGCAGCGCTTTCGGTGCCCCGCCCCTTCAAACGGCTTTTCAATTCATCAAATGAAGGTGGTGAAAGGAAGATCAAAACAGCCTGGGAAAAGCGATCGCGGATTTGTTTGGCGCCATCAACCTCGATTTCAAGAATGACATCTTTGCCGGGCATGTCGACGCCGTCTTCATTCTTCTTGACGCGAAGCTGCTCTTCAACCCAAGTGTGTGGCGTGCCGTAGAAATTGCCGGAGTATTCAGCCCACTCCATAAATGCGCCGTTCTCAAGCATCTCTGCGAATTTTTCGTCAGTAACAAAGGTGTAGTCAACACCTTCCTTCTCGCCTGGACGCATGGCTCTCGTTGTCACTGAAACAGATTTAGTCAGTCGAGGCACTTCCTCGAGCAATTTCTGAACGACAGTTCCCTTGCCGACACCTGATGGTCCAGTTATGACAATCAAATTTCCTTTTGGAACTCGCTTCACAGGACCTGTACCAAAACCCGCGTCTCTGCCAATTCTAACCGACGATGCAGTTTCAGGTGGCGGGTCTTTTTTAGCGCTGAGCGACTTATTCGGCGTTACTCGTGGGTTCATAAATGCGGTTTCTATTTTTTCTGAAGTAGGCTATATTAATGCGCTCCGCCGCTTTTAGAACCTTTAGCTCTTCGGCGCGGACACTGATCTTTGCGCACTTCAAGCTGCGCACACTCACCATTCGCTTCGTCCAATTTCTCCTGCTCTAATTAAACCCGACCAAGAGAAGCCATGCAACCATTTGACGCCCTGACAATGAGGGCCGTTCTCAGCGAAGCTAAGCCGCTATTGATTGGGCGGAAGGTAGACAAAATCTACCAGGTCGCCAGAGATGAAGTCGTTTTCTCGATGCGAGCCAAAGCAGGAATGACAAATTTGTTGTTATCTGCTCAATCAGCATATGGTCGCGTTTGCTTGATTCGGCAAACACAGGCGCCCAATGCAGACAGAAGCAAGTCGAATCAAAATCAATCCCAATTTTTACTCGTGTTGCGCAGGCATTTGACGAGTGCAACTCTAGTTGGCATCGAGCAGCCAACCGGAGAGCGCACCGTCGATCTTATTTTTTCCTGCGTAGACGAGGTTGGCGGCACATCACTCAAAGTCCTCACCGCTGAAGTGATGGGAAGGCACAGTAATCTGATTTTCTGGGACAAAACGACAGATAAGATTTTGACGGCTTCACATGTGGTGACAAGAGAAATGAGTCGCCAACGGGAAGTGGCAGCCGGACTGAGGTTTGTTAGACCACCAAAACAAGACAAACCGAATATTTTCACAGTCTCGAAAGATGCTTTCATGGGCAAAGCTGACGAAATTATCCAACAAGCCAAATCAGAAGCAACCGCAGAAGGCAGTTCAGCGACACTTGCTCCGACTGTCGAGCAATGGCTAATCACGACTTTTACTGGCTTGGGGCGCCAACTTTCTGAAGAATTTGTCGCGAGCACAGGTATAAGCAGTCCAATAAAAACTGGAACAGCAGACCAAAATTTCAAGTCAGCACTCTGGGAGAAAACCCTGGCGCTGCAAGCAGAAGATCGATTCAAACCAGCGATGCGACTCGATCTGAGTCGCTACACGGTTCTTTCGTGGTGGGCCGGAGTTGATAACGATCAAGTCTGGAAAAGTTTTCCGACTGCCAACGACATGGTCGATGATTATTATCGTGCAGTGGAGAGCAGAGAACAATTTCAGCAGTTGCGAGAACGCCTTCGCTCCGAGCTTAAGAACGAAACCGAGAAACTGGAGAACCGCATTACCGCAGCATCGCAGCATGTGACGCCGGCAGAGAATCTGGAGCAACTGAAACGTTCTGGCGACCTCATCCTCGCTCACTTGAATGAAATAAAGCCAGGACAAGAAGTGCTCAGCTGTGAAAATTTGTTTGGTGCAAATGGTGGCACCGAGACTATCAAATTGAATCCCAATCTTAACGGCTCACAAAACGCACAATTTTTCTATCGGCAGTTCGCCAAGACGAGATCGCGGTTAAGCGCAGCCTCCGCAGCTTGCGCCGAAGCAAGCAAGAGATTGGAAGCACTAAAACAACAATCCGAAGCAGTTGAAAAAGCCGCAGACACTGACGAACTGCGACGACTGAAAGACACTTTGATCGGTCGCAAACAAAATGAATTGCCAAAGATAGCCCAAGTCAGACCAAATGAAAAGAAAAAGACAAAGACAAAAATATTGAGCCTGGTATCTTCTGACGGCTGGACCATTTATGTTGGGCGGAATCGGCATGAAAACGACCATTTGCTCAGTCGATTGGCTCAACCAAATGATCTCTGGCTACACGTTCTCGGGCAGGGCGGAGCGCATGTTCTGATCCGAGTGCCGGCCTCAAAGCAAGAGCCACCACTAACGACAATCAAAGAAGCTGCTCAAGTCGCAGCAAGGCTTTCAAAAGCCTCAACCGGCAGCAAGGTGCGAGTCGTCTACACTCAATGTAAACATGTAAAAAAACTGGGAAAAGACAAACCTGGACTGGTTCGATATGAGAACGAAAAGACGCTTGAAATCGACACATCGGCGCCGATGCCCAAGTGTATGAAAACACTTTTCAGCAATTAACCAGCGTTACGAAGCAGTACCCGAGACTCGCGCTTGTGCAATAATCGCGGACAGATTGATGTTGGAAAGAGGAATTTTGCATGCCTCGCGTTGTGCGTTTTCATAATTTTGGCGGACCAGAAGTTCTCAAGATCGAAGTGCTTGACGTTCGCGATCCGGGCGAAAACGAAGTCAAAATCAAAGTGGAAGCGCTCGGTCTAAATCGCGCCGAAATCGTTTTTCGCGAAGGCAAATACTTAGAACGCGACGTGGACTTTCCAAGCCAAATTGGTTACGAAGCCGCAGGCATAGTTGAAGCAATCGGTTCGAATGTGACCAACTGCAAAGTGGGCGATAAAGTTAGCACAATCCCGTCATTTTCTATGGCGAAATATGGAGTGTATGGCGACGTCGCGGTCGTGCCCGCGAGCGCTGTCGCTCACTATCCAGACAATCTGTCCACATTTGAAGCAACATCGATCTGGATGCAATATCTCACCGCATATGGTGCGCTGATTGAATTTGGACAAACACGCCCCGAGGATTTTGTAGTGATAACGGCTGCCAGCAGCAGCGTCGGATTCGCTGCCATTCAAATCGTCAAAGAGATTGGCGCTACCGCCATCGCCACCACCCGTAGTTCCGGCAAGAAACAAGCGTTGCTAGACGCTGGCGCTGACTATGTCGTCGTCACAGACGAAGAAGACCTCGAGCGTAAAGTCCATCAGATCACCAAAGGTAAGGGCTCGAGAATAATTTTCGACTCAGTGGCTGGCACGTTCCTGAAGGATTTAGCGGATCTTGCTGCGCCAGAAGCAACCATCTTTATCTATGGCGCATTGAGCATGATGTCGACGCCGTTTCCTTTGATGATGGCTCTGAAGAAAGGTTTGGTGATTCGGGGCTATACGCTATTTGAAATCACAGGTAAGCCAGATCGGCTGGAACGAGCGAAGCGGTATGTCGTCGAAAAACTCAAGTCAGGCAAGATAAAGCCAGTGCTGGACAAGACTTTTGCTCTGGAAGATATCGCTGACGCACATCGCCATATGCAATCAAACGAGCAGATCGGCAAAATCATCGTCTCTGTAAACTGAAGCTCAAGCCGTTATCTACATAATAAGAGAGCCAGCATGACTGCTAGCTCCTTACTTGCCCAAAATTGCGGGACCAGCCCGGAATGCTTGTTATCCTGGTCCGAACAAATTCTTGAAATAGAATTGATTGTTCAAACTGTTGACGGTCTGGCGCACCATATTCGGAGCTATGGCTTGCTCCCTTAACTGTCCAGAATTGCCATCTCGCCAGATTTTGTGAGCGCCGTTGGAGTCAAACTCAACTCCAACTTTCGGCACATTCGGATTGATGTAGTCGAATCTGCGAACGCTCAACATCTGATTTTGTTGGTTGGAAACGTATTCAGTAGATCCTTCGTAGACGTTCATGCTCTGACCGATTTGCGCTCTTGGTCCAATTGCTCCAGGAGCATCGGCTTTGTAGTGATCGATGCGGCTGTGCATCATGCCGTAGTTATCTTTCGTATAGCTGATCTGATACTGCCCGGCGTAAATCATCTGCTTATCGCCCCAGTAATACTCGACGACGTTGATCGGATTGCCTTCCTTGTTCACGCCAACAGCAAAGACGTTGCCCTTCTGCTCTGGACCAGGTCTCAAGTTTCGATTGTTGTATTCGGGTCTTGGTTGACTCATGTCACTATCGCCCATAAGCATCCAATGATCGATTTTTGCCAACGCTGCAGGCGCCACTTCAACCAGAGGAAGCTGGCTTGGAAGCACATTTTCCTTTGCTCTACTGTTATAAGTTTTGGTGAACATCTCCCAGAGAACTCGGGGACCACCGCCGAGAGAGCTGATTACAGCACCGGTGAGACGAGCATCTGGACCGATTCCGCCCGGATATTCGGGAGCAGGACGATTCGGTTCGCCACGCAAAACAGGCACATCTTGCCGAGGCACGAGAGGCTGCTGAATTTGCGGTTGAACTTGTGGCTGAAATCGCTGTTGAGGAGCAATTTGCGCATTACCAAGCTGACCCGTAATTTCTCCGAACGAACGAATTCCTCTGGAACTGTCGAAGGCACCGAATCCGGTGGTCTGGTATTGCTGTTGTTGTTGTGGATTTGGTGCGCCGACGTTGTCGAAAGCGACCGGTGGCTGATTAGCAGCGGCTTGTCGGCGCTGGTCGGCAAGTCTGTCTGATGGACTTGGAGCCGAGGCAATCTGATTGATGAACTTAGACGCAAGCTCTTCTTGCAGTCTGCTCCACTGTGTTTGTTGGCCGTTCCCCCCGAGACCATCGAAGGGACCACGCCAAGACGGATCGCTCATGAGCGCCACCTAGATCGCGGGGATAGTTTTGTATGTAGCTGAAGGGGAGTTTCATAGTAAGACTGCGCTAGCAAATTCACAATCGTGATTCCACGCATCAGGGCGGCAGGATTACGAAAAAAATGGCGAGACCAACAATATCGAGAAAAAAATGCTGGACACGACAAATGGCTGGTACTATACTTTTGTATGTGCCTTGAGGAGATTTTATGTCTGACTTTGATGGAAACGCTGTCCTGGCTGGCTTGCCACCCAGACAGAGGGATGTAATCAATCACATCATTAACCTCACAGAAGAAAACGGTTATCCGCCAACGTTGGCGGAGCTTGCAGCGGCATTAGGGTTAAAAAATCGGATGACAGTGCACCAGCACGTAGCCGCACTGAAGAAAAAAGGTCTGGTTCACTGGGAGCCAGGTCTAAATCGTTCATTGAAAGTAGTCGGCGAAGCTCATGACTTCGTACAGAAAGGACGCTCAACCACCAGTTCTGCGGTAGTCGAAATGGATTCACGTCGCCCAAGCGGCTTGCCTATGGCCGGCACGATCGCTGCGGGTAGACCAATCGATGCAGTGCAATCGGCGGAATATCTCGAAATAGACCAAAAATACACAGACGATGGCTGCTACGCGCTAAAAGTTCGTGGCGATTCGATGATTGAAGATGGCATCAACGATGGTGACTACGTGATCATCAAACCAAATCCATCTCCGCGAAATGGCGAAATCGTAGTCGCACTTTTGGAAGACGGCTCTGCCACTCTGAAACGTTTTTTCAAAGAAAAGAACGGCTTTCGACTACAGCCAGCCAACAGCCAGATGGAACCTATCTATGTAGAATCCGCCAACGACTTGCAAGTGCAAGGCACAGTGGTGGCGCTATTTAGAAAGTTCTAGACCACGCTACCAACTAAAGGATGTTCTGACCGAGCGCGGACAAGATCAATCCCGTCGCTAGATCGGCTGTCTTGTTCCGTGTGTCCTTGGCCGGATTTAGCTCGACGATGTCGATTGAGCGAATCAAGCCAGTCTCGGCTAATAGCTCGAGAGCCAAGTGGCTTTCGCGATAACTCAGTCCGCCTCCGGATGGGGTGCTAACACCTGGGGCGACCTGGGGATCTATTGCGTCGATATCGAAGGATACATGCAATCCGGCGATGTCAGAACCAATGGCAGAGAGTGCAAGATCAGTGACCTTACCCAATCCCAAATGGTCGATGTCGCGCATCGTGAAAGCGTGCACGCCAGTCTTGGTGATAATTTCTCTTTCTGGTGCATCGATGGCTCGAATACCGACCAAGACTGACTTCTCGGCTTCCACTTTAGGAGCAAATCCGCACAAGTTAACCAATCGGGGATCACCTTGTCCGAGTGAAACAGCGAAAGGCATACCATGCACGTTGCCACTGTCGCTGGTATCAGGGGTATTGATATCGCCGTGCGCGTCGAACCAGATCAAACCGAACTTTTGATTCAACTTGCGAAAGTGGTTGGACACACCGGCGATACTGCCGATGGCTAAGCTGTGGTCTCCACCGATGGTGATAGGAATCGTGCCGCTGGCGAGAGCTCCTTCAACAGCATCAGCGACTGCCTGACTCACTTCGGCAATTTCAGGTACACATTTACCTGTGCTGTTTTTTTCGAACCAACAAACCGAGTGGGGAACGTTAATATCAACTTCACGGGCTACCCGGAATCCAATTTTTTCAATCTTTGCGGAGACGTCAGCGACTTTCATCGCAGCAGGTCCCATACTCACGCCTCTATGCGATCCACCAAGATGCAGAGGCACGTAGATCAAAGTGACAGCAGTTGCGAGGTTTGGACCTGCCTGTCTGTGTCGATGTAATTCTTTGCTCGTGGTCGGAGCTGGCGACGGCTTAGTTTCAGGTGTCACAGTAATTGTCCCTTTTTGTCGACTATGGTGCTGACAGCTGAGGAGCTTCATCTGGCACATGCCGGAGTCAGCATTACGCAATGTATGCTTGCCCCTGAAGTGAGCCTCTGTCACAGGCCTCCTAGTGTATAATCTTCGGATACATTTTGTCTTTCCCAGCGCGACAGAATGCCGAAGTAATTGAGTTGCTCGATTTAAGACTCAGAACGCTTGGCAGCATGCGACTTGGCGAAAATTCTCGACTTGGTGCTCATGGAGGTTAACGACGTGTTTCGGCCACTCATCAAAATCTTGTTTTTAGGTCGGGCAGCTTTCGAAGTCGGCCGCGAACGTGTAGAAGATGCGCTCGATTCGGTAACCGCAAGAGCTGGCGAAGTCAAGTCGAAAGAAACTGACCGAGTCGAAGAAGCAAAAGAAAAAATCAAAGAGGTTGTTGGTGAAGTGTCCCAACACATCTGGCAAAGATCTGAAGTGATCGAGAATCAAGTGAAAGAGCGCATACGCAGGCAGGTTGCCGACTTCTCTCTCGGTGCGCTGGGTGACACGACTGAGATAAACGAACTCCGCGCTGAAATCGCTACATTGCGCGCCGAGATAGCCGAATTGAAAACGACCAGAACCCCGGCTTAGTCGGGTTGATGGGCCACACGAGCCATTAGAAGTACTCACCTCAGACCAGTAAAAGTGCAATGGCAACTGAGATCCGCGCCCACGTCACGATCATGACAGACAGCAATCCACCAGAACTGAATCCAGAACTGGAAGCGGCGCTGCCGCTGGTACCGCTGGTTGAAGGGTCATCTGCCGTCAAACCACCAAGCGATGCAAAGAACAAGTTCACTGCTTCCACAAGCGGAGGACTGCAGTACGACGCAGTATTGGCAGACTCGTCAGTGCGGGTGCGCAATCTCGTCACAGACCGGCGCTTCTGGCAAATGGCGAAGACACTTGCCAATTTCAGTTTCGAAGCCTTTTCCGACCGCATCAAACCCAAGTTCAGCAAATCGGAATTAAAGCGAAGACGCGCAGTCAGACTGCGAGAAGCACTGGTCGAACTGGGTCCGACGTTTGTCAAACTCGGGCAATTTCTCTCTGTGCGCCGAGACTGCCTGCCGATCGAAATTGCCGATGAGCTTTCGTTGCTGCAAGACAAGGTGCCGCCCTTTCCAATCGATTTAGTGCGCAGCACAATTGAAAGCGACCTTGGAGCATCTCCCGAACAGGTTTTTGTAAGCTTCGATCCACAGCCGATCGCTTCAGCCAGCATCGGTCAGGTACACAGAGCTACTTTGAAAGACGGTCACTCTGTTGTCGTGAAAGTTCAGCGTCCTGATCTTTCCCAACTCTTCTACAAAGATCTCGGCTACATGCGGCGCCTGGCAAAGTGGGGTGTTCTGATTCGGCCGCAAGGTCAGTGGGATTCCTGGTTGGCGTTGTCAGACGAATTCGGCAGAACGCTTTTCCAGGAGATCAACTACATCCAGGAAGGTCGCAACGCGGACCGCATTAGACACGTTCTACGCAACCATGAGTCGATGATTGTACCGAGGGTCTTCTGGAAGTTCACTGGAAGGCGTGTATTGACTTTAGAGTATCTGCCAGGCACGAAGATCGATAAAGTCGGTGAGCTCGAGCAGAAGGGTCTCAACTTAAGCAAAATTGGCAATGAGCTAGTCAACAGCTATCTCGAGCAAGTTCTGATGCATGGATTTTTCCACGCCGATCCACACGCAGGAAATTTATCGGTAAATGACGAAGGCAAAGTCATCATTTATGACTTCGGCATGATGGGCGAGATCAGCGAGGCTCAACGCGAAGCGATCACGGGTTGCATCGCGGCTGTGATAAAGCGCGATACGGTCGACTTGATCAAGAATCTTACGGCACTTGGAATTGTCAAACCAGACGCTAAACCGGGACCGGTTAAACGAGCACTCGAGCCGTTTCTTGAATACTACTCAGGCAAAGAGTTGCGCGATCTTGACTTCAGTGTGATCGAACACGATATCGATCAGATAGCCACTGACAAGGCCTTGACCATGCCACCGAATCTCGCATATTTGCTGCGTTCCGGCACGACGCTCGAGGGCATCGCGCGCACGCTCCGTCCAAATTTCAGCTTTGTTGAAGCAGCCAAGCCTGCATTGAAGAAGTGGATTCTCAGTCGCCCTGCAAATGCCGCCACTCTATTGAAAGTAATTTTCAATATCTCAGATGACAAGCTGCTCAAGCTCGCCCCTGGAAAAAATAAAAATGGCGCTCGAGTGGAAGCTGAAGAAGTTAAATTTGCTGCAGCGAATCTTCAAGAAGTGAGCGATTTGAAAGCGAAAGTTTACTTACTGGAAACGCAAATGAAAGCGCAGGAGCACAAAACCCGGCAGCTCATCAGCCTTTCCCTCTGGCTTTTGGTCTTTCCACTTATCATTGCGACTTTTGCCAATATTCCAGAATATAGGAGTTATGCCAACTATTTTTTGATTGGAAATGGTGTAATGGGGGCAATAATAATGTGGCATTTGGTAGCACCGGATAGCTTGGCAAGACGCTCCAAGAATTCTGGTCAATCAAGGGGGCAACGGAGATAAACGATGCTGAAATGGCGTGCGGCTGCACGAACTGACGCGGGTTGCCAGCGTCAGAGGAACGAAGACAATTACTACGTAAGCCCCGATAATCGGGTTTTTGCGGTTGCTGATGGTATGGGCGGCGCAGTGGGCGGAGCGAAAGCGAGCAAACTAGCTGTCGAAGCTATTGAAAAGCGCTGGAAAGAAATTCCTCCGCCAGCATCTGATCGAGAATCCATTCAAAAATGGCTACTTGAGACTGTCACTCTGGCGAATCAATCTGTCTGGCATGAAGCCGAAGAAGACTCGACAGTGCGAGGAATGGGAACCACGGTTGTAGTCGCCGTACAAGGCGAAGACAACTACATGGAGATTGCTCACGTAGGCGACTCTCGTGCCTATCTGTTGCGAGATGGAAAACCAACCCTTCTCACGAACGACCACTCGGTAGTGCAGGAGATGGTAAGAGCGGGGCGCTTGACAGAAGAGCAAGCCCGCATCAATCCTTACAAAAACTTAATCACACGCTGCTTGGGTCACGAAGAGAAGGTCGAAGTCGATCAAACTCCGGTTGAATTGAAGCAGGGCGATTGGATCGTACTTTGTTCTGACGGCTTACCGACAGTGCTGAGAGACGAGCAGATCTGCGACGTGGTCAGCACAACGCATGAACCAGACGGTGTATGCGAAGAGTTGGTCAAACTGACGCTGGATGGCGGAGCGCCAGACAACGTTACTGTCGTCGTTGTGAATTATTTTAATCCGGAAGATTCTGACAACGGAAACAAGTAAACGTACATGTCAATGAGCGGCACAGAATGCGCACGTTGCGGTGGGGCCATCGACCCCGAAGGCAGGTGTTCCGTTTGTGGCATCACACAGCCGATTGGCGTGGGTGCAGGTCCGGCTCCAGGCATGGGTCTTCAGGCGAATGGCGGACAAGGACAAGGGCAGCCGGGCCAGGGCATGGGCGGAGCAGAACTCTACGCCATGCAAGGTGGAGGGCGTCGTGAACCGAAGCAAGCGCGTCCGGCATTCCTGTTCAACAAGCTGACTAACGATCGCTTCGCGCTCACTCAGTCTGTTAGCAAAATTGGGCGCGACCAGACAAACAATATTTCGCTCACTGCCGACCATTACATATCAAGGCATCACGCCTGGGTCTTGCAGATGCAGGGTGGATTCTGGGTGGAAGACCTGGGCAGCACTAACGGAACGCTTCTCAACGGCGAGATTCTCACAGAGCGTAGACAAATTTTCCCAGGCGACAGAATCACCTTCGGCAAAACCGAAATGATCTTCGTACTGGAATAAAAGATGGCTGGCGATTTTGGTCAGTACAAAATTCTCGCTGAAATCGGGCGAGGAGGAATGGGCATTGTTTATCAGGCGCTGGACGAACGAGACAACAGACTCGTAGCGATCAAACAACTGGTGACAACAAACATCGATCCAGCCAAAGAACAAGAATTTCGAGATCGTTTCAAGCGCGAGGCGGCAACCGCTTCTCGACTGAAACATCCCAATATTGTCACCGTATATGATGTCTACACCGACACTAAAACACTTTTCTATGTAATGGAATATTTGGAAGGGCACAGCCTGCGGAGAGAGCTCGAAATCAGAGGCGGGCGGCTGACTCCGGCACAATATTGGCCAATCTTTGCGCAAGTAGTGGAGGGACTCTCCTTTGCGCACAGCATGAATGTGGTGCACCGAGATGTAAAACCAGACAACATCTTTATTCTCAATGATGGACGAGTGAAGATCACAGACTTTGGTATCGCGCGCGCAGCCGATGATTTTGAGCAAACCAGTTTGACGAAAACAGGCGTAATGATGGGAACGCTCGCATACGTTTCGCCAGAGCAATTGCAAGATGCGAAGAATGTCGACCATAGAGCTGACATTTTTTCGCTTGGTGTAGTCAGTTACGAGTCTCTGTCGGGATTGGTACCATTCACCGGGGATGGTATCGCGCAGACGATAGTCAAGATCGTCTCGCAGGAGGAAAAACCGCTCCACATCTTATATCCATACATCTCAGTCGAGACTTCAGCGACTGTCACCAAAGCGCTGCGCAAACGCGCCCGAGAGAGATTTCGTTCAGTAAAAGAATTTGCCCGAGACTTTGAAAAATCGTTGGGCGATGCTGCAACTGCGGTGCCGATTGCCCAGGCAACGAATCAGTCACCGAGCGCTCAGGGGCACAACACGGATCCAGGCGGATATGAGGAGCCTGAGAGCGTCAAGCAACTGCGAAAACAGCTGGCACAATCTGACCGTAACACTCCGTTTGAGTACGGCATGAGAAATAACTTCGTCGGCGATATCGACACATCAATGACGATTGCGCCAACAGCAGCGTTCAATATAAATCCGCCGGAATTATCGATCAAAAGCCGCCCCACACCTGGTCAACAGGAGGTGCAGCCAAGCAAACCGATTCACATTTTTGATACGCATGGAAAAAATCAAATCAAATTTGTGGAGCCTTCAGTCGTCTGTTACAGATCCGGACGAGTCATCGTCGGCGATACCGCAACTAGACAAGTGCATGTTTATTCATTCGAAGGGCGATGGGTTGGAGACCTTGTCATGACGGACGCGGACACTAAAACAAGAGGTGGCTCGCTCACCAAACCCAGTGGCATTGCAATCGACGTCAAAGGGCGCGTTTATGTTGTCGACAGCAGTGATCCATACGTTCGGGTTTTTGACAGCAAAGGCGTTTTCGTCAAAGAATTCTGCAATATCCAGGGCAAAGATGGCGGTCTTCAGGGGATCGCTGTAGATTCGACCGGGCTTATCTATTTGTCAGATGTGACAAATGCCTGCGTGCAAGTATTCCAATCCGATCTGGGATTGTGGATGCGAAAAATCGACTGCAAGGGCAAAGCAGACACTGATCTGCAGTTACCATCAGGTTTGGCTGTAGATCGAGCCAATCAAGTTTATTGCGCTGATTACGGAACGTCTCGCGTATATGTGTTCAGCAAATCCGGCAGCTTACTGCGTTCGTTCGGTAGTAAAGGCAATGGACCGGGGCAATTCAATGTACCAAGAAGTGTCGCAGTCGATCGAAACGACAAAATATATGTGCTCGACTCACTTAATCATCGTATTCAGGTCTTTGGCCCGACGGGTAATTTGTTCTATATTTTTGGCGGCAGAGGAAGTGAGCCTGGCAAGTTCATCGGTCCATCCGATATAAGTATCGATCCTGAAAACAATCTTCTGTATGTTGCTGACAAAGGCAACCAACGCATCCAAGTCTTCGAGTTATCGCAAAATTGAACAAAATCGCTGAAGCCAACGGAAAACTGATTCTTGCATCAATGTCTCCCCGCAGGAAAGACCTGCTAACCTCACTGGGGCTGGAATTCGAGGTTCAGCCAAGCACGATTGAAGAGGTTATGGATCCGGATCTGGAACCTCAGCAGTTGGTTCTAAATCTCGCCCAGCAGAAAACAGAGGACGTCTTTGCAAGTCTAACAAGAAGGGCTGTGCATGAGCGCTTGCTTGTTTTAGGCGCAGACACAATCGTAGTTTTAGACGGAAAATTTTTAGGAAAACCAGTCGATCGCGCAGATGCGATCCACATGTTGAAACGTCTGTCTGGGCGCGATCATCAGGTGTACACCGGAGTTTGGTTAATTGTTCGTGAATCGAACGGTTCAGTCAATGCAACAAAAAGTTGCGAAAGATCAACAGTTTTTTTCCGTAAGTTGGACGAGCGTGAAATGGAAGCCTATGTCGACACTGGTGAGCCTATGGACAAGGCGGGGGCATACGCTCTGCAAGGGATCGGCGCTGCTTTAATCGAAAAAATAGAGGGTTCGCACACCAATATCGTCGGCTTGCCAATACCAAATGTGGTATCACTTTTGCGCAATTGTGGATATCCAATACTCGGCTTGCCATAACGCCAATCGGTAATTAAACAGCCTTAATCGCGGGTTTCGCATGTTGAAGACCCAGGGATTTTAACGAGCGCGCGGAACCCGTTATGTGTTAACTTCTACTATGACCGTTTGAGGGGTTTACTGGGGTGCGTAGACGAGAACTCACGAAAGCGCTGAGCCTATCCGTAATTAGCTCGTTTGTGGCGTGTGGAGCAGCGTTCGCTGCCGATCCAGACCCCTCCTTAGACCAGATGTGGACCGACCCAACCGTGACCGAAAAAAAGGCTGCCAGCGCTCCGGCTGAAAGCTCAGCGCAAGCATCCAGCGGTTCTGCTCCACTTTGTTCCGTTGATTCGTTAAAGCAGAGCGCATTAATCAAGACTGGCGGCTGGCCAGGCATCGGTCCATTCAAGGGCGATGGAAATGAATACGTAGACGCCGGACAAAACCGATTAAAGCTCGAGTCGTCGAAAGACAAAATAACCAGTGCCGAACTGCGTTTAACCAATCAAAACAAAAATACAGCCATCTTTAATCTCGAGATGAGTGCCGATTTCTTGCTCGAATCACTCGGCGCAAAAGAAGCACGCATTTCTGACTTCAATGGACAGCTCGAAAAATCAAGAGCGCAGCTATTACAGAGCAGCGAGGCTACCCCGCTTAATCTGACCGCGGGCAGCTATCTGGTTTATATGCACCCAGAGGTCGACAAAGCCGCCGACAAATATTCGTTTGTAATCAAAGTGAGCAGCAAAGATGCAAGTTCAGATTTGATCAAGCGCCATTCGTCAGGAGCATTAGCATCTGCCAATCCGCCATCAGCCACGCAAACAGATACGACTACTGAGAACGGCTGGGACACGAGCAGTAAAACAACTCCAACCGCAACGACGCCGACAAAAACCACTCGCACCACGATGTCGACGACACCAGGATTGAATTTTGGTATCGAAACGCCGAAGACCGTAACAGTGCCGGCTACCACAACGGCAAAGACAACGCCAACAAAAATCGCTTCGGCCACGCCTCCGCGAACCACTCCATCATCTACAAAGCCAGAAACATCTACTGAGTCCACTGAGCCATCCACACCAGATGAAACATCAGCACCAGCGTCATTGAAAGACACGTTCAGAGACGTGATTTTCAGCTGGCAAAAATTGAAAAAAGTAGCTGTTCGTCAACGCGACATCTCCGAACTTTCGACAGTACTGTCAGGACGTGCATTGGTGCGACAATCTGACGCAATCAAATGGCTGCAGACAAACAAAAAATACTACGACATGAATCCGAAAAGTGTAGTTGTTGACCGCTATACGGAAACCATAAAAGGGCAGAAATACGCAGTGTATGCTCAAGTAAAAGAGTCAAGCAAGTACATGGACGAGCCAACCGGACAGGTAATCAAAGATAGCGAAGACACTTACAACGTTAATTACACAATCGAAAAATCAGGCGACAAATGGTTGATCAGCGATTCTGCGATCGTGACGCAACCGAATAAAACGACGACCAAACCGCGATAATATCCGTCGGCAATCCGGCACTAGAAAGCCTCCCAATTGACCCTGCCAACCAGCACTAGCAAACAGACCAGAGCATCCAAGTCGACTTTCTATCTTGCCCTTGGCTGCGCCATAGCTGCTGGTTCATCGCTTGTGGTGCTGGCTCAAAAACCGTTGGCATTTGGGCAAGCCGGTCAACAATCTAGCCAGGTGGCGAGGGAAACACACCGCCTGATCGTGCCGACTGCAGCAGCGCGTCAGCCTAACACTCAAGCAGTGCAAACACCTGCGCCAACCGTTACGCAAGAAGTGGAATCAACGACCTCAAGCCATTCCGTCAATACAAATTTAATTGTGCTCAAAGATGTGCAAGGCAAGGAAGTGAAACCATCTGCGGTGCTGGCAGTGGATCAAGATTTGCTCTTTTTGTCTCCAAAAAACCTCTGGATCTGCAAGGGTGGCGTCGCGAATCTTGGCACCAGCGGAGAATTTTCGTTAACGAAAATCGATCCGCCCAAGAGCTTCGGCAATCTCAAAATTCAGGAATTCAATAATTTCGTGTCATTCCCGGCGCGCCGCTCTGTAGTGGTTCTGGATAAGTCTGGCGATTTATATGAATACTCTCCCAGTGCAAACAAGTGGCAGCTGTTCCGTTCCAATCTGCCATTTCTGCAAGGGCAACCAGATCCCGAATTTATCGACCTAAGCGTGGCAGGAAAAACCATAACCCTCCTCGATCCCGAACGCAATCAAATCTGGTTTACTCCAGGTGGCGCTGCTCACATGAGCGGCTACTTGAAAGACATTCTGCCCTGGCGCATCAAGCCGGGCGACACTTATGTTGGCGATGGGCTCTCGATGTGTGGTGATGATAGCGCCGTATACGTATTAAAAAAATATGGCAACATCACAAAATTTAGCACCGCTCCTGGTGCGCCAGGCAGTCATCAACTGCCGTTCAAATACAAACGACTGGGAGGTATGCGTCCATCGCGACTGATCACGACGCCAGCTGTCACCAGCCCACTTTATGTAGTGGAACGAGAAAATAATAGAGTTCTGGTAATTGAAAAGGCAACTGGGCGAATCGCACAATATCTCTTTTCCCAAAACAGTGATTTGCGTGGATTGCTGCCAACCGATGATGGATTCTGGGTTCTAAACTCGGGGCGATTACAGCAACGCAAATTAGCGCAGCCAGACAGCATGAAAATCGCCTTCCAGCGGCGTGGCAACGACGATAGATTGGACGGCATGGTTATTCCAATCAAAGGCGTAGCGTTGCCGCGACACGTTGGTGTTTTTCCAGGTGCTCGCAGGCTCTATCGATTTGGCATTCACGAGGGCATGGACTTCTTTCTGGACCCAGGCAGCAGGACCAAAGTGACCATGAATACGCCGGTTAGAGCAACTGACGGCGGGAAAATTTTGCGTGCAGATGCTAACTTCAAAGATATGACTTATCCGCAATTCAACAAAGTCATGAATGATTGCTATCGGGAGCATCGTACTTCCGACCACAATGAGGATCTGTTTCGCGGCTGTCAGGTCTGGATCAGTCATGGCAACGGTCTCATGACTCGTTATGCGCATTTGAATAAAATCAATCCACAAATCAAAAAAGACCAATCGGTGGGTCGCGGTGACTTGATTGCCTTTGTTGGAGTTTCTGGTACGGGGCAAAATCTACCGGGCAGAACAAAGTATCCCCATCTACATTTTGAAATTTGGTTGGACGGAAAATACTTAGGCTGGGGTCTGACTCCGGCGGAAACCATGGGCGTTTACGAGGACATTTTCGGCAACGGAGTGGGTGAATAGAGATGTACAACTGCATGTCTCGCAAAGAAGTTAGTCGTACAGCCGTTACAATTTTAGCCGCGTTATCCATATCGATTGGTACTGGCACTTTCGCAAGCGCAAAGTCATCAGCGCACCTGCATCATCACAAATCCGCCACAGCGAACCTGGACGGAGAGCTGATTGCAGGATTCCCATTTCGCAAATCAAAAGATGACGCGAAAGCGAATTCGGTAAAAGATTCTGACAAAGAATCAGATAATGAGAAGGGCAAAGATCCAGCCAAAGCCGGCGCCAAGGATGAGAAAGCCGCGGCGAAAGCCGACAAAGAAAAGAACAAAGACAAAGACAAGGACAAAAATAAGGACAAAGACCAGGATAAGCAGCAGAGCGCTTCCGTAGATAAGAAGAAACAGAAATCCGATGAGAAAGCCGCGGCAAAGGCGCAAGAAGAGAAAGAGGATGCCGAAAAGGAGACTGCAAAATTAGCTAAGAAGTCCAAAAAGAAAAAATCCAAAGCCGAGAAAAAGCAAAAAGACGAGGCGGCAGATGCAGCCCGTCGAGATCAGGCCGCTGCAGACAAGGCTGCATCAGACAGAGCCACCGCGAACAAAGCAAAGATCGAAAATTCAGAAAATGCAAAGAGCAACGTAAATCCACAACTGCAAGGCACTGGATCTGGTGCCGGTGGAGTTCGAGTTCGCTCTGGTTATACAGCCGACGCCGCGCTTATCAGCTTATTGAACGACCTGGCCCGGTCGCTGAAAGACCCTTCGGAACAAGCCAAGTTGGGTGATGAAGATCAGAGATTCGTAGTGCAAATGGCTCTAGATGTCTTGAACAAGGCTCTTGAATCCAGAGATGACGCAAACAGAATTGTCGATAAGAAGTCGATTGCTGGAAGTTCGATGAGCGCAGAAGCCTGGTCATCCGGCGACGTTAAGGTATCCAACGATTGTCGAGGTTCACTGGCTGCAGTCTGGGCCAAGAGGGCAAATGGAATTCTCAATGTCACCATCGCTGGTGCATGCGGAGATAAAGTTACACCTTCCGGAAAAAATGTGGGCGAATATGTTGTGGTTCTAACAGCGCGCTCAACTGTCCAAAAAGGATTTGATATCCAGACCCAGGCGGATGTCGCATTCTGGCTAGCCAAGCTGAATTCCGTCAATGTCGACGCAGCGTGCTGCGGTACCGAGTGCGCAAGCAGTATTGGCTCGGGAAATACGGCATCGTCGGCTGATAGCGAGACAAAGGAATTGAAAAAAAATTCAACGGTCGTCTTGCAAGCAATCATGACGGAGCGAGAACGACTGTTCAGCAGTCAGATCAACAACAACAACAACAATAACAATAACGGCGGCTATACGAGCGTTGCGACCGAAAAACCAGTGGTCGCGAAAGAGCACGAACAATCCGAAAAAGAAAAAGCCAGAGCGGCGCGCAAAGCCAAGGAAGAGCAAGAAGCGGCAGCAGAAGCCGAAGAAAAGCGTAAAGAAAAACTCGCACAAGCAGAGTCTGCGGAGAAGCAACGTCATGCTGATGAAGATCTGCGACGCGCAGAAGCAGAGAGCAAACGAAAGCTTGAAGAAGAAGACCGCCGTGCCGAAGCCGAACTGAAACAAAAACATGATGAAGAAGTTCGGCTCGCTCAATTGGAAAAGAAGCAGAAAGCTGATGAAAAGTTGCGTAAGGCTGCAGAGAAAGAGCAACGAGCCGCAGAAAAAGATCAAAAGGCAGCGGAGAAAGAGCGTCTAGCAGCAATCGAAAAAGAGCAGAAGCAGGCAGAAAGAGGTTTCGACAAAAAGAAGCGTCAAGAAGAGCAAAAGCTAGCTGATGCGAAAAATGATATGACTGAACAGGCGCGCAAAAATCAACGACTTTCGCGAGAAGATGCCATACTCGCTGAAGCCACTCGTCAAGCTGAACTTGAACAAGCGCAAGGCGTGAGCCCAAGTATGATTGCGAGTTCCAGTGCAGACACAGGAATGCGCACCACTCGAGACGACGCCATTCTTGCTGAAGCCGCTCGTCAAGTCGAGATGGAGCAATTACAAGGGATTGGTCCGCGCATCGGCGGGGATGACGATCGCCTGAAACGAGACGACGCTATCCTCGCAGAAGCCACTCGTCAAGCAGAACATGACCGAAGAGAAGCGGCAGACATGCGCATTCCTTTCAGTTCATACAATTCAACCGAGTTTAAAAATTCAGAAGCTGCAACTGTGGAAATTGGAGATCAGCAAACCGCTCTACGTCCCACGCCGACACTAGCGGGCGGCAACTCGACGCTGTCGAACGGCGGCGCGGTGGCTTCGGACAGCAGCACGACAAATTCGTCAATTTCGTCGACGGGATCAGCCACAGAGCCACCGTCTGAATCACTGATGCAATATCCACCGCCGGCTTCGCCTCTGATATTGGATCCGGCGTACCCCACGCTCATGGCGAACCGGGAAGCGTCCAAGGGATGGGACAGCCCTGGCGTGCCAACAGACGTTCAGCAGCCGAGCACCGGTGCGACGATGGTCTTGCCTGAGAGAGCGATCGCCGGACAGTACATAACGGCGTCAGTAATCGACGCAAATCACGCTGGAGAGAGTGGCGTTGAGCTCGGATTCAATGGTGTCAGCCTCGCAACTGATGCGCAGGGTCAAGTCACTTTTATGGTGCCCGAGGATGCAGTTCCAGGACGGTCACTCACGGTGGGAATGCCTGGACGCGCAGGAGTTCGCCCCTTCCCAATCGAAGTGCTGCAGCCGCTCACGACCGCTTCTGGGCAAGATGCACCGAGTGTCGACCGCACATCGCCTATGGTATCAAGTAACGGCACAGTGATTATCGATGGACACAACTTTGATGGGCGCGCCGATCGCAACAAAGTACTGATCGATGAAAACACAGAATGCAAAATAACGGCGGCATCTCCCGTGCAATTGCGCGCAACCCTGCCGGTCAACCTTCCACCGGGCGTTCACTTCGCTACCGTTCGATGCGGAAACAACAAAAGCAATCCAGGCAGATTCGATCTGGTGACTGCGGAAGTTCAGCCAGATCCCAAAGAAGCTGGTAAAGAGCAAGAGACAAAGCTGGTTGTGAAAGTCTTAGGCACCACTAATAAAGTGCAGGTCCATCTGACCAATCAAAACCCTGATGTAATTAAGATTTCGAAAGGAAACGACTTCAGGCTCACCATGCCGGGCGGAGACAACAATTCAACGATTGTCAGTGTGCAGCGCTTGCGCAAAGGTTCTTATCGAGTCGTTGCCGTCGTAGAGTAGTTGCGCGCGGTATGTAGTATTATCCTTGGCAGCCCTAATTCAGGCTGGAGCGCCAAGGATGAGCAACAAAGCGAAGCCAGAACCAGCTGTTGCAGAAACAGCAGATGGCAAATCGAAAACTGCAAAAACTAAAGAGACGATGTCGTTTCTCTCGACTCTGGTTCCGTTGCTAGGCGTGTTGGGGACTGCATTCGTTTGGGCCGCAGCAAATTATTACGTTGGCACTGTGGACATAAAACCTGATGGTGACTATCAAGACATCAGCGTGCAGGTGTTCGACCAGAAGGGTGTCGAGCAGAATTTTCATACGCCTCATTTTTTGCTGCAACCGGGCAAATACCACATGGCTATCAATGTGGACAAGAAAGGTGTGCACCATGTAGACACGGAAGTTAAGCTTGGTTCCACGGCCAACATCAAAATCGTAGAGCCGAAGGCTCCTGTGGAAAGTGGCTCTGAGTCAAACAATGAATCACGAAAACACTGGTGGCAGATCTGGAAAAAATCCAATCCGGATAAAACCGCAACTGACGCAACAGCTAAATCTGTAGCTAAAACACAGGATAAATCCTCAGCTCAATCACCGGAAAAATCGGTGACTGAAACACCTAATAAATCGACTGAATTTGCGGATCCGGACACTCCCGTAACTAAAGAAATAAAGTAATGGCATCCAGTACAAAGAATAGCGAAAACACCACAAAGAAATCAGAGGAATACTCAAGATTAATTGCGGAGGTCATTCCCGGCGGAAATGACAGTCCCTTTCGAGGTTTCGAAGAAGTTGGTGGACATACGATCTTCTTCAATCGAGCACAAGGTTCTAAACTGTACGACATCGACGACAATGTCTATCTGGATTACTTAGGAGCCTGGGGACCCGCTATCCTCGGACACTGTGTACCAGAAGTGGTCGGCGCTTGCAAATCTGCGATTGAACTTGGTGCCGTATTTGGTGCTCCACATGAGCTCGAACTGCAGATGGCAAAACTTGTAATCGAGGCAATTCCTTCGATTGAAAAAGTTCGGTTTGTCAGCTCGGGAACAGAGGCTGTAATGAGTGCTGTGCGGCTGGCGAGAGGCTTCAAGAAGAAAGACAAAATCGTCATGTTCGAAGGTGGCTATCACGGACACAGCGACGCGACATTATGCTCTCAAGGTCACAGCTCGAGCGGCGGTGTGCCGTCCTCAACCTCTGAGCAGACAGTTCTTGCGACGTTCAATGATTTAGAGTCGGTGAGGCAAGTCTTCGCTAAATATAATGGCGAGCTAGCGGCACTCGTAGTCGAGCCTGTCTGTGGTTCGATGGGCGTAATACCACCTAATCCCGGCTTCCTCGAAGGTCTTGGACAACTTTGTTCAAAACATGGTGTTGTCTTCATCTGCGACGAAGTACTCACAGGTCTGCGAGTCGCTCGAGGCGGCGCACAGTCCCTCTACGGAATCAAACCTGACATTACCTGTCTTGGCAAAGCTCTCGGTGGAGGCATGCCGATTGGCGCCTATGGCGGATCTGCAGAGATCATGGCACATCTTCAACCAGGTGGAGACGTTTATCAAGCTGGAACCTTTTCCGGAAATCCTGTCACCATGGCCGGTGGCATTGCAACTCTGAAGTTATTGGCCGATCCAACTGTCTATAAGACTTTAGAATCCCGGACAGCGCAATTGTTCGAAGGGCTGCAAGCCTGCATCGATAAAAAATCACTGCCCATCCAACTGCAACGAGTAGGTTCGATGTTTGGAATCATCTTCTCGGATAAGCCGGTGAGAAACTGGCAAGATCATCTAAACATTGACACAAAAGCTTTCGCGCAGTTCTTTCACAAAATCCTTGCCCGCGGAGTGTATATGCCGCCGTCATCAGTGGACGCGGCCTGCGTGTCGGCGGCCCACAGTGAAGCCGATATAGAAGAAACGATCAGAATAATGAGCGCACAACTCTAAGAGTGGTGCACCGTCTTGCGAGCGGCGTTAAGAAGAGACGCCCAATTTAATAGCGACGTACAATTTAAGCGTTGAGTCCGGCGAGCATCGAGTCCGGCAAGCGTCGAGTCCGGCGAGCGTCGAGTCCGGCAAGCCTCTACTTGATAGGCAAGAAGCGTCCAATTGCAGACATCAACCTGGCGACAGCTCCCTGGTCAACAGTTTCGCCAGCGACGCGCAAACGCTCATATTTCTCCACAAGCTTACGGAATTCAGCATCACGTTTGCTGAACTGAGAATTGAGCTCATGATAGTTCAGGCTCATTGCCACGTATTCTTGATGGCGCTTTGTATAGAGTCTGTCGAATGAGTTCATCAGATGCGATAAAGATTCGGCATCGAGCAAGCCTTTGTTGTTGAAGGTTTGAAGCATCTGTTCTGCCTGAGTGAACAAGCCTTCTTCGGTTAGCATTTCGCCCATTATAGTTGCCCCACTGTTATTTCTGTTTTTAGTGCGTCATGTTCGAGATCGTGATAGTAGCTCATCACATTTGTCAGCCCACGTTTTAAACGCGCGTCGTCACTAGATAGTCGCTGCAAGTCTCGACTTAGTCGAACTCTTGCAACAGCCAACTCTTGAACACGAACTTTCTGTAGCGACAAAATTGCCGGTAAATGTTGCTTGTATAGATCGAGATTGCGTTGAACTAGAGACTTGTAGCGGTCGTCCAGGATGGAAGGCTCGACGCTGCCGGCATGCTGTCTGCGGAAGAAGAGTGGCTGCTTGATCTGCTTGAAGGTGAAGCCCTTCTGGAGAGCGTCAAGCAAGAACTGGCGGTCTTGATCGCTATCGATGTCTTCACGATAGCCATCTACGACGTCGAAAACATTTCTCTTGTACAAGAATGTATTACATACGGTGCCGCGGCTAAGAATCTGCGGAACTTCTAATTCAGGGTAGACGATTGCGTCGGCACTACCGAAGATTCGTATCGCAGTGCAGACGCCATCTTCGTTACTGTCAATCAGAGCTTTAACTGTCTCAGTGACATATTGTGGTGCAAGCAGGTCGGCGGCATCGAGCGACAGAATGTATTCGCCAGATGACCGAACGATACCGGCGTTGCGAGCGACCGAGGTGCCTTTCTGCGATTCCAATTTAAATACGAGCAGCTTAGGATGGCGCAACCCACGTAACAACTGGATCGCGCTCACTCCCGGCGAACAATCATCCACAACGATGATTTCTACATTCGCATAAGTTTGAGCGATGACGCTTTCGACAGCATCTCGCAAAAACTCGGGCTGGTCAAAGTACGGAATAACAACCGAAACAGTTGGTTGTGCAGTCATAAGTCACCTCAGCGTCTGAACGTCTTACGCATTTTGAAGAGATCCGAGAACGTTTCCCAGATCACGGAGAATTTACCTCCTGATGCGCCTTGCGATAATCTTGGTAGATGGTCTATCGGAATTTCCACAACCTTAAAGCCGGCTCGCTCCGCACGAATGCAGAGTTCAGCATCAACAAAAGGCGTATGGGATCTTAGAGTTATTTTGTCCAAAATCGATCTACGAAACAGCTTTATTGAATTCACATCAGTATGACGGTGACCGTAGAGAAAGCGCAAGAGAGTGTTGTAGATATGCGATTGGAGCTTTCGTCGTGGCGGATCGTTTCGTTTAACTCTCAAGCCAATTACAAAATCATTTCGCTCAAGCCCTTTGGCCATCGCGAGAAGCTCTTTGGGCGCGTATTGATAGTCACCGGGCAATGAGAAGATCAAATCTTTGCTGCCTGAAAGGTATAGCTCTCGGATAGTCGCTCCAAAGCCTTTATTCACCTTGTGATTAATCACTTTTATACGACGATTTCTACTAGCCGCTTCCTCGATCTCGGTCAGCGTATTGTCTGTGCTGCCGTCATTGATGACTACTATTTCGTAGTCACGACATATATCTCGCAGAAGCGCCTCTGAGTCATCGAGCAGACGTCCAATAGTAGTCTCATCGTTGTACGCAGGTATCACTAGTGATACCGAAGTGATCAACTTTGCAACAGGCGATGAGTATTTTAGGAGAGCTGCTCTTCCCATTTCTATTCCAATTTCTTCGAACGGATATGCGGCAGAACCGTGTATCTATCTCGATTGTGTTGCTTTCTCTAACTTTGACTCGGTCGTCGCAGTTGAGGGTTGCGCGGAAAAATCACGAATACTCTTGATCACTTGATCAATTTGTTCGTTGGTCAGTTCAGGGAACATCGGCAAGCTCAGAATTCTCTTCGCGAGCCGCTCGGTGACTGGAAGATCACCAGGTTTGTAACCTAAGTAGCTGTAAGCCTTTTGAGTGTGTGCAGGAATCGGATAATGGATAAGACACTGAATGCCACGATCCAACAGATACGCTTGCAAGTCATCACGGTCAGGACTTTGAATTACATATAAGTGATATACGTGAGTGCTGTCCATGTTCTCGGCTGGAGTAACGACCACATCCTTCAGCCCATCTGTATATCGTTTCGCAATTTCGCGGCGGCGCTCATTCCACTCGTGAACGAAAGGAATTTGAGCTGACAGAATTGCAGCTTGCATCTCATCCAGTCGGCTGTTGATGCCGATGATGTCGTGGTGATAGCGCTTAGATTGTCCGTAGTTGCGCAGCATCACCAGGCGGTCAAAGTTCTCTTTCGTCTTTGTCGAAACAGCACCACCGTCGCCAAACGCACCGAGATTTTTGCTTGGATAAAAACTGAACGCTCCGAAGTCACCGATGGTGCCAACGGTCTTGCCCTTGTAGGTTGCCCCAGTACCTTGAGCGACATCTTCAAGCACTGTCAGTCTATGAGCGGCAGCGATTTTCATAATGCCGTCCATGTCTACAACCTGACCGTAGAGATGAACCGGACAAAGTACTTTCGTTTTAGATGTAATTTTTGCTTCGATCTTCTTCACGTCCATGACGTAAGAATCAGCATCGATGTCCACAAACACAGGTGTGGCGCCTGTCATCGAAATAGCAGAGATCGTAGGAACGGCTGTATGAGCCACAACCAACACCTCATCTCCTGGACCGACATCAGCTGCAGCCAGGGCCAGGTAGATAGCCTCAGTACCAGAGGCGCAGCCTGCTACATATCCGGCACCGAGAAATTCTGCGAAATCTTTTTCAAAGCGCTCAAGTTCAGGTCCGAGAATGTAGTGTCCGCTCTCCAAGACGCGTTGCACCGCAGTATCGATCTGCGCTTTGTATGTCTGGTAATGGATTTTCATATCGCCGAACGGGACTTTCACTTGAACCTTCCTTATACATTGACAATCCCCTACATACTAGAAGAAAAGAGCTTCCGTAGAATTAAGACCGCTTTAGCATTGGGGCAGGCGCCCAACAGTACGTGTTCACGCATGTTCAGGTTTCGCAATAGCACGCCAAGAGCCGTGGTAAGATTTGCCTTCTTGTCGTAGGGAAGCAGCCCGACGACTCGTTATTGGAAGCAATAGCTGAGCGCAACTTAATTTAGGCAGCCATGATCAACGAAGCATTTAGAGGAAAATCCATCCTCATCACAGGCGGAATGGGCTTTATAGGCTCCAACCTGGCCATTCGACTGGCGGAGGCTGGCGCGAAAGTGACTGTGCTTGACGCTATGATCACTGATTACGGCGGCAATGAATTCAACATTGCCCCAGTCAAAGATCGCATCACCGTTAACTATTGCGACATCAGAGACGATTCAGCAGTCAGCTATCTTGTAAAAAACAAAGACTATATTTTCCATCTGGCTGGTCAAGTTTGTCACTTAATGAGCCTGTCTAACCCGTTTCCCGACATCGACATGAATATCACGGGCACGGCTGTGATCATGGAAGCTTGTCGGAAGAACAATCCCAACGCGATCGTGGTCTACACCGGAACACGCGGACAGTATGGTCCTTCAGTTTCACTGCCAGTCAATGAAGAAGCACCAACGAATCCGAAAGGAATCTATGAGATTTCAAATTTAACCGCTGAAAAGATCATTCGTGTGTACAACGACGTTCACGGAATTCGTTCAGTATTGCTGCGCTTGAGCAACATATATGGACCACGCTCACAAATGAAGCATTCGCGATTCGGCGTGTGCAATTGGTTTGTACGATTGGCAATGGATGAATCTCCCATTCAAGTATTTGGCGACGGCAGTATCTTGCGCGACTTCTGTTACGTGGATGATTGCGTTGACGCCATTCTTAGAGCAGCGATCACTGAGTCTGCCTTCGGCGAAATCTTCAACGTAGGCTCTGACATTCCCGTCAGCTTCTTAGAGTTAGTGAAGACTATTGTCGATGTCGCTCAACAGGGTTCGTGGCAATATGCTGAATTTTCAGCTGAGCGCAAAGCTCAGGAGCCTGGCGATTTCTACTCGGATGTGAGCAAAATTGCTAAATTCACTGGTTGGAAGCCGACAACGGATCTATCCACCGGTCTGGCTCAGACGTTTGACTACTACAGAAAACATCGCGAGCACTACTGGACTCCAGCACCGGCTGTGAAGCCGCAACCAGCTACAGCCAAACTCTAATCCCCCGCGACTCCGTACGATATCGAACCGCGTTTCTCCAGGACGATATCGGAC
>JAFEAT010000005.1 GCA_018266255.1 Cyanobacteria bacterium SZAS-4
ACCAGTCGTCGCCGCCGACAGAACCGTAGCCGCAGTCGAACCAGTTATCGCCGCTGACAGAACCGTCGCAGCAGTTGAACCAGCACTAGCCGCAACAGCTGGAATCGTTAGACCAGTCATCGCAGCAGTAGACAGAGCAGTCGCTGCAATCGAGCCAACTGTCCTCGCAGCAGCTGCCGTCACCGCTGCAGCCGTAACCGAAGTTGTTACCAAGCCTGCAACTGAAAAGCAAGACGCAGCACCACCAACAGTACCAACCGACAAGCTCGTAGCAATGGCAACTGTTCGCCGCGGCGAAGGTCCTTTCCAATCAGCAGAGCGCATTCTCAAGTCTGACGGCAAGAAGCATAGCATCGACGAAGTAATGGCTCTCACCCGCGCTCTTCAACGCAACTTCGCACCTGAGCGCAACAACAATAAAGACATGAAGGGTCTGAAAGTGAACTATCAGTTCATCACCAAAGACAACTTCGCCGCCATTATTGCCGACGTTAAGAATCCACAAGTACAAGCTCAACTCAGAGCGCTTGCGATGGCTTCCTAACTCCGTTCCGCGAGATAGATACAGAAAGCAGCTTGAAAATCAAAATCATCAATTGTCTTTAGAAAAGAGATGTTTGGAGCGTCAAACTTAAATTCGGCGCACATCTCGATCAACTCTGTATGAAACATCCATGACGGACTTGGCTCCTCCTTCAGCAGTTTCACCAAAGGCTTGAGATAAGGTTCTGCACCTAAACAGACCAATTTGCGGAGAGCTGAAGTTCTTAACGATTCACCTCTATCCATTTCGATATAAGCTAACAACTTCTCAGCAAGCGTTGATTGCCTTTCGTGTTTCTCTAGAGAATCTAACATTTCACGAGCATAACTCACTTCAACACCAGGCTTTAAGAGTTGCTGCCACAATATCTCAGCGATTTTCTCATCTGTTCCGAGGTCCTTCAGATTGTAGGCAGCCGATCGTCGAAGACTAAACGAGGTAGCATTCAAAAACTGAAGCAACAGGTCTGCTTCATTCCAGACTGCCAATGCCGGACACCCTATCTCACGAATCGTCGGATCTAAGTGATTGGCGAAGAAATCAGTCAGTCTTTTCCGGTCCAGTCTGCCGTACGATGCCCAATCCACCCTATGCCACACGACTCCTCCGTATCGAATCTTCCTCCAATTACCATTGGGGTTATCTAGTTCAGATATCAAACTTTTCACCGAGGGACGAACATTTTTCGATTTCGGAATTTTCTTTTTCGACGAGCGTGAATCAACCTCGCATTGTTCCGCACGACGGGAATCTATTTCTTTCTCGACTTCAACTTGCTCCAAAATTGATAGAACAGGTTTCAGCCATTCTTGAAAATAGTGTTCCGCAGCTGCGCTATGCTCCTTGCAGTTTTGAAGACTTTCAAAGCATTTTCCAGTTACTCCGCCAATGATTGAGCCCAGGTCTGACTTACGGTCGGTTGCGCAGTGCTGCAAATTCTGATGCAATCCCAGAATAACTTTTTGACTGCTGAACCACGAAAGAGTAAACATAACTCCATCGAAAACATCAGCATCAGGATCATTTATAAGAGAAATCAAACCGTCTTCAGCGATCACAGGTTCTGCAAAAACCACTCCCCTTGAAGCGTCCTCGCGAACTTCCGCATCAGTGTGTGAGAAGGCCTCAACAAGAAATTTTTGAAATTTGAGTTGTTCGTATCCACCCATGGATATTTTGGAAATGGCATCTGAATACAGTGGGTGACTGCAATCTGTCAGTATCTCCAAAATTAGATCATCTTCAGTACGTTCGAACAAATTGGCAGCCAACTTTCGAAGAATCTCGTCGCCAGAATGCCACCATGTGCGACGTTGCTCTTCAGTATCCGTGGTTGGAACGACGCAGAGTCCGTGTATCGCAGAGCGCCTTACAAAATCATCGTTTGCTTGATTGAGAACAACTTCAAACAGCGGCTTCTCCAATCGATAGTCTTCCAGTGCTTCAATCGTTTTACAAATTTCGGTGACCACGTCTTCATCTCTGGTTGCCACCAACTCCTCAAATAAACGCATAGACCAAGAACGGTCGCCGCGCTCGCGAATTTCTTCGTGCGGTATGTTCATAATTTCTACTTCCGATGATCGTGCTGATGAAGCTCACAGCAGAGCCTCGCTCAGGCTAGAGCGTAAGAATAAATTGCAGCGAACTCGTGCGAATGCCCCGAGTTGCAACGATTGCAAGATATTCTTCTCTAAGTCATTTGCTAGCACCGAAATATTTTTGTTGGACGACAGTAGACCCATCATATATCAACACGGCTGATTCTGAACACGCGTTTTGAATGGCTGTTCGGAATTACACCCGAACATGAAATCCATAGTACATTTGTCCTATGAGAACACTACGTCTGATCTATAACGTACTCACCGCACTGTTACTGATGATTGGTGTCGCCACTTTCCTGTCACCTCTTACACTGATCAACAAAATTTGGATCGCTTCCGGTTTATTCGGAATCGTACTCACTTACATCGCAGTGGCAGAAATTACCATCCGAGCTAAAACCGGTACGCTGACAGAATTCTGGCGTCCCTACAGCACCAAACTTTTCTGGATTAAAGCAATCGGTGTCACGGTCGGTTCTGCGCTCTTGTTATTTCTCAGCGACCAAAAAATTGGGTGGTGGATGCCCTGTGCATTTGGTATTGGAATCGGAATTATTGCACCAATGCATGGAAGCTTATCCGGCTCTTTCTTCTCTCGACTTTCCAATATTAAGTGACTGGTTCGACTTGCTCAGACACCGTTGTTGAGCCGCCCTGGAGACCGGCGGCCCAGCCGCTTGGAAGCCGGCGCTGCGTTCGGTGCTGGTGTTTATCTGTTTCATCTGACTCCGTGGTCGATTGTTTCGAAAGTTTATCTTGCTGTAAAAGCTTGCATAGCTAGTCTCTTGGGCGTTTATGAGCTTTCAGCACTCTCAACCGGTGGCATAATGAATGGATGAGGTCCCTGCAATGAAACTCGAAGAAGACCATTACCGTGGCTTAAAAGGTCACATGAGCGGCATGCGCATGCACGATCATGTCTGCATGGCTTACACCGACAGAGAGCAGCAAGTCACGGCTATCGCTTATTACATCAAGGCTGGGCTGGCACTGGGCGAAAAATGCTTGTATGTGTCTGACAATGACACATCTGATTTCGTCTTGAAGATTCTCAACGACACCGGCATCGACGTTGAAGAACTCATCGAACAAGGCGCCATTGAAATCGCGAGCCCAGAGCAGGTTTACATGCGTAAGGGATACTTCGATCCCGATGACGTTATCGCAATTGGGCGGTCAATCATTTCCAATGCCTTGAACAAAGGGTTCAAAGGTCTGCGCTGCGCATGCGACATGACTTGGGCCAAAACCTATAAAATCACGCCGAAAGCCCTATTGGACTACGAGGCAAAAGTAAGTTGCCTCTTTGAAGATAGGCTAGTCAGCATTTGCCAATACAACACACACATTTTTGATGAGCAGACACTTGATACGTTACTGCGTGCACACCCAGTTTCTGTGTATGGCGGGAATGTAGTCGTTAATCCACAATTCGCACCTGCAACACGCCAGATACCAATGCCTCACGAGCAATCGGCCTAATCGATCGGTTTAATCAATCGGTTTAATCAATCGGTCTATTCAACGACCTAACTACTGTTGCTTGAACCACTCTTCCAGTTCGACCGCATCACAGTCGACCGAATAAATTGTCATTCCGTCAGTTTGAACACTGCACGCCGGAGAGAATCGCTCAAGAAACGCGCGGATAGTCTCTCTGTTTCGAATCAAATGCCATGGCAGCTCGTACGTAGTCGGCTCGTGCAGCACAAATTTTGCTGATGTATCTTTTTGGCTCACGACGAGTGAACCTATGATTCGCGGCATCAGGCTTCCCTTAGTAATACAACAGCTGATTGCTTTAGTTTCCTATGTCCCGTGAGTTTCCGCTATGTTGGTACATAACCAAAAGTGAAACTCATTGGCGACATCGCATCACATGCGGTGCAATCGGAAGTCCAAGCAAGGCGCTAGATCGGCTTTGGCAAGATTATGAATTCTCGCATGGAACCCCGAGCAAAACAGATAAAATTTGCTCGCACAGCTGTCATACAGAAACTACAAAGTACGGTACCCGCGAATAAGCAGGTACCGTATCATGTAGATTGGATTCGTAAACGCTGTTTAGTGAGAGCGAGTACTTACTTCCAAGCGAGCAAAAAGTCCCTTCTCGTCAACAAAAAGACGAGCAGAGCTTGTTGGATCGACAAGACTTAAATCTTGATTCTCTGGACACAAGCACACATACTCACCACTGTTATAGAGTTCGCCTTGGGACACTTGCTTTTCATCACAGAAAAATGTCATTGGAATTTTCTCTTCAACTTGATTCGTATCAGTCTTGAATTTGAGCAATTCAAATTTCTCGTCGTTTGGGCAGAACGCTAGGCTTGCACCATTCGGGAGTAATTCACCTGAACCGATTTCAGCGTCGCCTCTGAAAACTTGTACAGGCATCTTAATCTCATTCATTTTCGACTCCTTGTTTGGCACGCGATAATCTCATCGCTGGTGCCGATTGCTAAAATCAGCTTGTAATTGATGCGGTCAAAAAAAACCGCCGCTTGCCGCACAGACGGACGTCTGCCCCCTGTGGTTCCCCTACACTTATCGCCGGGCAGGACTGGCGCTTCAGCAGTTCACGAATACACATCCATTTATTGACATTGCATTCCAAATACGACTATTATCAACAACTCCCTACCCAGCCCGAGAGACCAAAAATGATTGACTTTATTACCTCAAAACCAAAACTGAACCAGTTTTCCGTTTCTTCTTTGAGTAATAAGGCGAGTTTTAATTATGTTCAAGCGCAACCCAATCGTTTATCTCACCCTCACGGGCTGGCAATATGCACGCACGCTGCGACCGCTCATGGTCTTCTATACGGTGCTTTTCGCACTGTCGCAGGCGATTGCGCTCGCTGAGCCTTACGTAATCGGTCAACTTCTTAATTCGGTCCAGACTAATCTTTCTGCTGGTCAAAGCGGAACGGGCAAATTAGTTCACGACATATATTTGTACTTATCACTTTTCTTTGCGATTCAGTTCTTCACCTGGGTTTTTCATGGACCTGGGCGACTGGTCGAACGCATCGTAGCATTCAACATCAAGGTAAATTACAAATCGACTTTGTTCAAAATGCTCACGGATTTGCCGCTACAGTGGCACAGAGAGCATCATTCCGGCGATAGCATCGATAAAATAAATCGAGCCACAAATTCTCTCGCGACGTATTTCGACATGACGTTCGAAGTTTTGTACATGCTATTTCGATTGTTGGGAACGCAAGTAATTCTCTTTGTGTTCATGCCAATCGCTGGATGGGCGGCAATTCTGACGACCTTGGTCACATTCACGATGATCTATTTGTTCGATAAAGTTTTGTCGAGTCAATATTCAGAACTGAATAAGATGGATAATCGAGTCGCTTCAGCAATTCACGATTATGTCACTAACATCATCAGCGTCATAACGCTGCGACTAGAAACGCCTGTCATTCAGGAAGTTTCCAATCGCATGGGACGCCCGTTTTCGCTTTACAAACGAAACTCAAACCTGATTGAACTAAAGTGGTTTTTAACCACGATGTTGATTGCCACGATGGTGGTATCAGTGATGGTGTGGTACACGCACAACACAATTGGTGCAGGCAAAGTGATAATGGCTGGAACGTTCTTTACGCTGTTTGAATATCTCAGACGCATTGGAGATTCGTTCTACAACTTCGCCTACATCTACGGCTCCGTGATGCGGCAAGCAACCGACGTCCAGAGCGCTGAAACGCTCATAGAGGCGCACGCAATGGTAAATCCAGATGCAGAAAAATACAACATGCCTGCAAATTGGAAAGAACTGAACATCAACAATCTGCATTTCACATACGAGGACGAAAAGCATAGAACTCATCACCTCGAAGATGTATCAGTCAAGTTGACTCGCGGCACCACAGTTGCATTTGTTGGACAGAGCGGCAGCGGCAAAAGCACCTGTTTAAGCTTGCTGCGAGGCGTTCAAACTGCAGACCAAGTCGAACTTGTTTGCGATGGAAATGTCTTGCCTGGAAAGCTGGCGCACTTGAGCCACAGCACAACTCTGATGCCGCAAGACCCGGAAATATTCGCCGACACGATCAAATTCAACATAACGTTTGGATTCGAAGCCTCTGACGAAGACATAGCAAAAGCAATTCAAATCGCCAGATTTGAAAACGTTCTCACACGCTTGCCCAGTGGTTTGGAGACCAGCATCGCCGAAAAGGGCGTCAACTTGAGTGGTGGCGAGAAGCAGAGACTGGCGTTAGCGCGCGGAGTCTATTTCGCACGCAGCAGCGATGTAGTGCTTTTGGACGAACCAACGAGCAGCGTCGACACTTATAACGAACGTCAAATCTACGAAGCGGTGCTGGAGACCTTTGCAGACAAGTGCATCGTTTCATCGATACACAAGCTGCACCTGCTTGAGATGTTTGACCTGATTTATGTTTTCGAAGATGGAAAGATCGTCGAAAGCGGAACATTCGCTCAGCTCACCACTAATGGTGGCAAGCTTGCCGAGATGTGGAAAAACTATCAGGTCTCAGACAATGTCGTTATCACCGATAGTTTTGAAATCGTCGAATCGCAGTTGTAGGATTTTGACAAGAGAATCGCAGCTGCAAGATAGCTGAGTAAAATTGCAACCAGATAAACTAGGTTTGGCGCAGAGCACAAAGCTCAGCGGAAGAATCCAGGTACACCAGTTTCCACAACTGGATTAAGACGTTTGCGCGTCTTGATGCTTTCGTTCATTTCCCGCATTGCCCATTCAGGAAGAGTGGACAGTTCAAAATTCTCTTGAATGTGATTTCTCGTTGTAGATGTTGTGAGGAACGCAACTCCACGTTGAATCGACCACGCCAATGCAACCTGCGCGGGCGTTTTTTCCAAGCGTTGTGCGACTTCAACAATCACTGGATCCTCCAAAACTTTTGGCTCCAATCCGTGTCCGAGTGCAGCAAACGCAAGAAGAACGATTCCGTTTTGCTGGCAGTATTCAAACAATTCCCACTCTGGCAAATATGGATGACACTCAACTTCCACTACTGCAGGCTTAATACGAGCCGAATCGACAACTTCTTTCACATCCTTCAGCGTGACGTCAGACAAACCAATCGACTTGCAATTGCCCTCGTCCACCAGACGCTCAAGCGCTCCCCAAGTCTCCATCAAGGTAACGCCTGAATCGTAAATAACTTTGCCTTGTTCGTCGCGCGGATCTTGATCATCACCTGCCTTGAATGCAAAAGGAGTGTGCATCAGGTAACAATCGATGTGGTCTACTTGAAGACGCTGACGACTCGCGTCGAACGCTGGTGCAACGCGCTCTGGTCGATGGTTGTTGTTCCACAACTTCGTGGTGATGAATATGTCTTCTCGTCGAATCTTGCCTGCCTTGAAAACATTTTGAAGCCCAACACCGACTTGATCTTCGTTGCGATATCGCTCCGCACAATCCACGTGGCGAAACCCTACTTCCAGTGCATCTTGCACGGCCTTCGTTGCAACATTGGGTACCATAAAAGAAGTACCGAAACCTGCCGCCGGAATTTGACCAGCACCATTTGGAAGAGGAAATCTTGTTTCGCGAAGTGCATCGACTGTCATAAATTTTCTCCAGTGCAGCTGTACAGCTGAGTGTAGGACATAGTCATCAAAACGGATGACGGGCACAGACGATCAGCGAGTATACAACTAATTTGTTGTAGGCAACTGTCTACTTCGACAAGCTCTAAAATTGCAGCAAGCTCAGCCGCAAGCGCGTCACAGAGAGCTGGAGTTAACTAGTTCAATCATTCGCCATTCGGATGAACCTGTTATCGGTTCTATCCAAACCTCGTCCCCGAGTTTGACCTTCATATACTTTTTCCGCATCTCAGTGGACGGATGCGCGGTAAGTGGCAACTGTCGCCCTTCCACCCGAAACGAAAATTTGGCATCCGGAAGCAGTGCGATCACAACTCCAATTGTCCGTCTAACTTCAAGAGCTGACATATTTCCTTCCGCAATAATATCAATGTTCATTGTAAGCAGTGGGCGACAACTTCACCCTTAGAGCACGGGGATAATACAAATCCGGACGGCTCAAATAATGCTTCATTTCGCCTGGGTTCGAGCAGTAGGTCACGACGACCTCATCTTTTTTGCTCGATAATTCCGGGTGAGCTTTTGCGCTGTAAACAGCAGTGCGACGACCGAAGACTTTCTCTTGATGCTCGGGACACTGATAGATTTTGACTGGATTCGTCCACGGACCTTCCGGTTTTTTTGAGAAGCGCATACAAATATCTGCAGACATTGGCGCCATATATGTTGCCACCAAATATGGTTCACCATTCAACTTGGTCACGGTCATCTCCGATGCACCATCTTCGATGATCACGCTCGATTCACCGATGTTTGACACCCACGTCTTTCCATTCCAAAACTCGAACTTAGACATGTCCATCGAGAGAAGGGCACGATTGGAAATTCGCGCAACACCGGTAGGATGAACATTAGTACCTACTGCAAACTTCTGCAGGCTCATATAGAAGAAAGCATAGTCATCTTTTAGCAGAAGAGCCGTTCCCATCAGCGCAGTTTTCGCATGCTCAGGCAAAGCCGAAGTTTTCCACTGCCATTTCGTTGGCGGTGAACCCGCATTGGTGACCATCGAAAGGTCGTCGGATTTCCATTCGAATCCAAAATCGCCTTCCTGTTTGAGTGGTTTTGGAACAATTACTTTGTTGACGATGAACAGCTTTTCGTCCAAGACAAATCCGTCGCCCGGCCAATAGTAAGACCTGGTCATGCTCTTCGGCGCCATGACCGCACACGGCGAACGGTGCAAGTCCCTCCAATAGAATTTCATTCCGCCAGTAGACAATTTTTGCACTGCGACTGTGTTGTTGATAAATTCAAAATTGCTTGCACTTTCGTGCTTCTGAGATTTAGATGCGGCTAGGGGTTTTTCAGCTCCTTCCTTTCTTATGAAAGTGTCACCGAAAAGCCAGACCGACGTGTCTTCATCGAGAGGCACGCTACATGCACCATCCGCACCACTCCAGCGAGGATTTGTGTGAAAAGATTTTGTGAGCGCTACGTCTTGCGTGACAGATTTTACTGTAAACGGCTTCGGCAGATCGTCGGCCTGGGCTGGCACCAAATGTGGTGAGTTATTGAGCGCAGCAATGGACATCACTACACCTAGCAGAACTCGAATCCTATTCTTCATGGTCAAACAACAAACCGTAATGCCCGACTATGATTCTAACGTTGCCAGTGTCAGGATCTCTGATAGGTAGTCCATCACGTCCCGCGCCCCAAACAATGTATGTCGTTGTTTGATTACTGATAGCGGTGATGGTGCCTGGCGCTGCAACCCATTCTTCGGGAGGCTGAGTTTTGTATTGCTGAATATCGTTGTTCGTCAAACTCAAGTCATTTGAGTGAATCTGAATTCTATCCATGCTGGCCGCGACCGGAGTAGGTTGCGGCGATTCAACCGGTGTATTTTCAGGGTTGGCGTAGTCGGACTCGGCGTCCAGACCCTGAGCCAATTGAAGCGAACCTGAGTCATAAGGAATATTCGGAACGAGTTGATTCAACTGCTGCTTTGCGAAGGTGACTTGATCCGGACCTTCAGGGAATCTGTGATTCCAGGTGCAATACTGCGCGAACCAATCCGAGACCTTCGTCATCTGGTTGAACAAACGATTGTCTTCCTGGGCTCGGGCCATCTGTCGAGCCGACATCTGCGCGTCCGCATTCGACGGTTGCGCGACAAGCACCGCAATCGACAAGAACACTGGGAGCGCAGAATGTAGCTTTGGCAAACGCATGAATCAATTTAAGCACATTCTTGTAAGGCCACATCTAAGACAGACTGAGACCTATGGAGTTATTAGCACTCGGTTGGACGCTGTGTTGAGCTGGCTTGGAAGCCGGCGGCCCCAGCCGGTCTAGAAACCGGCGCTCCGTCAATCCATAAAAAAACGGAGGACCCGAAAGTCCCCCGTTCTCAAGTTTCTTTATCGCGGTGCGATTTAGAAATCACCCATGCCGGCGCCTTGTGGCATTCCCATAGGTTTCTTTTCTTCAGGAACGTCTACAACGAGCGCTTCGGTAGTGAGGAACATTCCAGCGATTGAAGCTGCGTTCTGAAGAGCGCAACGCTCAACTTTAGCTGGGTCGATGATACCGGCTTTAGCCATATCAACGTATTCGAAGGTCATAGCGTTGAAGCCGAAGCCTTCTTTCTGTTCTTTCACACGTTCGACAACAACTTCACCGGAAAGTCCGCAGTTGTCAGCGATCTGACGAACTGGAGCTTCGAATGACTTGATTACGATTTCGAAACCAGTCTTTTCGTCGCCGTGGAGTGCTTCTCTTTGCTTATCGAGCTTCTTGCTGATGTAGAGCAAGGTGGTGCCGCCGCCAGGAACGTATCCTTCTTCGACTGCTGCGCGAGTTGCATTGAGAGCATCTTCGAAACGGAGCTTGCGATCTTTCAATTCTGTTTCAGTAGCAGCGCCGACTTTGATTACGGCAACGCCACCAGACAACTTAGCGAGACGCTCTTGGAGTTTTTCTTTGTCGAATTCTGAATCAGATTCTTCGATCTGACGCTTGATGACAGCGATTCTCTTAGCGACTTCTTCGTGGCTTTCTTTTCCAGCAACGATTGTTGTCTTGTCTTTGTTGATGCGAACCTGGCGAGCTTTACCGAGAACGTCGATGGTTACGTTTTCGAGCTTGTTGCCAGCTTCTTCAGATACAACTTGACCGCCGGTCAAGATTGCGATGTCTTTGAGCATTTCTTTGCGACGGTCGCCGAAGCCAGGAGCCTTGACTGCGCAGCAAGGAAGTACTTTGCGGAGGTTGTTGACGACGAGAGTTGCGAGAGCTTCGCCTTCTACGTCTTCAGCGATGATGATGAAAGGACGACCTGAACGAGCAACTTTTTCCAAAACTGGAACGAGGTCTGCCAACAGGTTGACTTTCTTGTCAACGCAGAGGATGAATGGCTCGTCGAGAACAGCTTCCATGCGCTCTGGGTCGGTAACGAAGTAAGCAGATACGAAACCTTTGTCGAACTGCATTCCTTCAACAACTTCGAGTTCAGTGCTGAGTGATTTTGATTCTTCAACAGTGATTACGCCGTCTTTGCCAACTTTTTCCATTGCATCAGCAATGATTTTGCCGATTTCTTCGTCGTTACCAGCAGAGATGGTGGCAACTTGAGTGATTTCGGTTTTGGCTTCAACTGGCTTAGCCAATGCTTTGATTTCTTTGGTTGCAGCGTCAACAGCTTTCTGAATACCGCGGCGGAGAACCATTGGGTTAGCGCCGGCAGCTACGTTGCGCAAGCCTTCTTTGATCATTGCTTGAGCCAAAACTGCTGCTGTTGTGGTGCCGTCTCCAGCGTAGTCGTTAGTCTTGACACAGACTTCGCGAATTAACTGGGCGCCGGCGTTTTCGAGGTGATCTTCGAGTTCGATTTCTTTGGCGATTGAAACACCGTCATTGATGATCTGTGGTGAACCGAATTTCTTTTCGAGAACTACGTTGCGACCTGATGGTCCCAATGTGATTTTTACTGTGTTTGCTACTTGATCAACACCACGCTCTAGAGCGCGACGAGCTTGTTCTGTGTAGACAATTTGCTTTGCCATTTTGTGTAAATTCCTCTTTTAAGACGAAACAGCAACGCGATTGCGCTGCTGTAAGTGTAGATTTAGCCGACGATGGCGAGAATGTCGCGTTCAGCGAGAATCAGATAATCGACGCCTTCAATTTTTACTTCGGTTCCGGAGTACTTAGCGAAAAGCACTTTGTCGCCTACTTTGACTTCCATAGGCTCACGGGTTCCTTTGTCGTTCAGTTTGCCAGGACCAGCAGCTAGAACTTCGCCTTGTTGTGGTTTTTCTTTGGCGGTGTCAGGAAGAACAATTCCGCCAGCAGTTTTTTCTTCAGCTTCGAGCTTCTTGACCACGACACGGTCAGCCAATGGTTTCAACTGGAGTTTCATCGCAGATGCAGTAGCCAATGGTTCATCCTCCTACAGAATAAACAGAGAATTGGGACATAGAGGGGTGTCTCGGTCACCTGGTCGCCGTTCACACAGCAGCTCAGGGACGCACAGGACATCTCTCACAATTGAAAGTGTATATACGGAATCTTGGTGTCAGCCCGTTTTGCGCTTTTTCTTAATTATCTTGAGTAACCGCAAATCGCTTTGCAGCGAGATTCTAGGACGAACTGCGGTCGTCACCCTTTTTCTTCACCAAGCCCGGTGTCTTGGTCATCCACGAGGCATACTCAGGCGCGACAGTGAGACGGCTATTTAGCGTCGACTGTCTTTCGTTTATAACAGCGAGCTTGGCTTGTTTAGCCAGGTCTTGCCATGAAATCGGACCACTCATGGCCTGAGTTCCAGATTGTGCCTGCACGACCCGATCGCGTCCTTCATATTTCGCTATATCGAGTGCTTGCTCAGCCGCTCTCAGAAGACCTTCGGCGTCCTCGGCATTGCCCGGGTAGTTTGCTACACCAATGGATACCGTGACTGTGCCGACCCCAGGTGATGCCTCGGCGCGAATTTTCTGGCGCAGACGCTCAGCCACTTCAGCAGCGCTGTGTGGAGAAGTCTCAGGCAAGATAATGGCAAACTCTTCGCCGCCAAAACGGCATGGAATGTCAATATCGCGCAAGGCACTCTTCAGGAGTCGAGCGGAATATTTGATGGCTTCGTCGCCTTTATCCTGCCCGAGGTGCTCGTTGATCTGACCGAGGTGGTCAAGGTCGATGAGCAAGAGCGACAACTCGTGCTTGTGTCGTCCGGAACGCTCGATTTCTTTGAGCAGGGAGTCTTCGAAGTGAAGGCGATTGTAGAGCCCTGTGTGGGCATCTTGGATGCTCTGCGAAGCAGCGGTTTCGTGCGTGAACGCAACGTTCAATGCAGTTGTCACCTGACTGGACAACGATTCCAGCAATTCGATTTGCTCGCGATGGAAAGCGCGGCTTTCAGTTGAGAACACTTCAATGACGCCCAGAGGCTGCCCATTGTGGATCATCGGCAGGGCTACGACCGACGCGAACGGTGCGCCGCCTGTAGCTCGTGGCAATCCATAAGGTTCGCGGTTGCCGTCTCCGATGTATTCGGTGCGTCCAGAACGCATACAACTGCCCGCGATGGTCTCGCGCACACTCATGTCGAAATCTCTCAAACTAGAGCCTTCTAGACCCTTAAACGCAGCCAAAATGAAGATGCCGCTGCCCTGGTCGAAAAGCAAGATGGCGCAGTTTGGAGTGTTACCCAAAATGAGAGCCGTGTCTGCGGCAATCTGCAAGACTTCCGTCGCCTGCAGAACGCTAGAACTGAGAGCACATGAGGTTTTGTACAAGGTGCTCAATCTTTCCCGCTCGTATTCGCTGCGTCCGAAGAGAATCGAATTGGCGATGGTAAGGGCGGTTACGTCGGCGACTTCTTTGAGGAAGTCTGCATAGTTCAAATAAGCGACGTTGTTTACTTCCAACAAAACGGCGCCGACAAGAAGATTTGACGATATCAAAGGCAGGGCGATCTGACCGCTACTCTGCTCACGCTTCATGATCATAGCGCTCACATCAGGAGCTGTCTGCGGATTGTTCGCGCTGACTGGGGTGCGCTTCTGCACGACGTACTTAAGCAAGCTTTCGGCAGAAAACGGTAATACTTTTATTTGGTCCAAAGTGGCATCAGAGTAGCCTTTCGCGGCCATCAACTTGAGTGCCAGACTCTCGTTATCAGATAGGAAGATCGCGACCTTGGCTCCGCCAGCCAAATCTGCGAATTGAAGAACAGCAGCATCCAAAACATCCTTCAGCCGCAAAGACGAAAGGAGCGCCTTTTGCATCATGATGTAGCGTGGCAAGAGGTTGCCATCATTTGTCATCGATTGTCTCCTTTAAAATCATCATCAATTTGGTTTGGATATCCGACAGAGGTACTCTTCATACCATAAACTTCTTAGGATAGAAGTTTTTTGCTCACAAAGGTGAAATATGGATCCATCAAAAACTGCGGCGCGCGATGCCAATTGCATTTTCTGCAAAATCATCGATCGTCAAATCCCATCAAACATTGTCACTGAAGATGAGACGTGCATCGCAATCCGAGATGTCAATCCACAAGGCCCTATACATATACTGATTCTGCCCAAAAATCATGTTGCCAATATAACTGAAGTAAAAGATGCCCAACTTCTTGGAAGCCTTTTTATGAAGGTCGGCGAAATCGCGAAATCTGAGAAACTGGACCACGGATTTCGCACGGTGGTCAACACCGGCGAGCATGGCGGTCAAACCGTCGACCACCTGCACATCCATGTCATCGGCGGTCGACACCTGGAGTGGCCTCCGGGCTAAATTTTGACTGGAATTCGAGAAAAATTAGGAATGGAGCAAAGTTTTCAACTTGGCTCACAATTTCTGCACAGCCAAAAATCACGCAATCTAGCTAACACTAGTAGTTTTGTGCACTCAAAGCATTGCGCTTGCGCCCTGTTGCGCATATGCCAATCAGGCGAAAACGAGTTTTGAACAGGTCTTTAACAATTTTTTTGTATTGTTTCAACCAAATCAATTCCGTTTCGATCCTCTTTGAATTGGGTAAGACAGTAGTACAGGAATCTGCCGGAACGATAAATCATTTCCTGCGTCTTCCGAATTATGAATTCGTTGTATTACGAATTCTGGCACCGTCAAACGGTTCTAAGGGGATACTGCAATGGGTACTCAGCAAACAACCGAACAAGTTCTCTGGATGGCGGATTGCTACAGCCTGGCAAAGCGCTTTCCAAATCCCCACAAATGGCTGTCTCTTCTCGAGCCAGTCGAGCCTGAAAACGCCGCTGATATCAACCCGTTTCACTACTGGCTGTGGATGGAAATTTGGAAGGCAGCGCAGGAAGAACCAGTAGCCGCTAAATAGAGTTTAAAAGCACTGTAGACTAAGACACTACATTAGCTTTGAGCGAGCCCGCAGCATTGCGGGCTCGTTTGCTATCGGGCTACTGCCGTTTCAGATTGCGAATCGACCGTAGCCACTTCGTTGTAGTTTGTGCCACCAGCCACGGTGCAATCGTATCCAATGACGCTATTTTTAATTTCAGCATTGGCGCCAATCTTGCTGCCTGACCAGACAACCGAATCTACGATGTGAACGCCAGATTCGACGACAACATCATCTCCAAGAACGACTGTGCCACCGAATGTAGCACCAGTATGAACTTTGCAGTTACGGCCCAACATGAGCAATCCACTTAATTTAGCGCCTTCGTCGATGCGGCTGTTTTCACCAAGCCACACAGTTGCATCGCCGCGTTTTTCTTTTTTGCCGAGCAAATCGACTTTAACCTTGCCGCTGAGAGCATCAAAATTAGCTTCGCGCAATTTCTCGACGCAACCAACGTCAGACCAGTACCCCTCTATCTCGACGCCCAGCACAGGCAGCCTTTTCGCCACCAGCGTAGGAAATAATTGACGGCCAAATCCATAGTCACCGGTAGCTGGAATGTGATCGAAAACTTCCGGCTCAAGAACATAAATGCCAGTTGAAATGAATTTCGACAACGCTTCTTCGTTGCTAGGCTTCTCCTGAAACCCGGTAATAAAGCCATTATCGTCCGTTACTACGACGCCGAACTGAGAGACATCGTCCACTTCTTTGATGCCGATGCTGACCAGCGCTTTCTTTTTTTTGTGTTCCTGAATTACCTTAGTCAAATCTGCGTCGGTAATCAAATCACCCATGATGACAATGAAAGTGCCGTCTTGCAAAAACTCGCGACAGGCGCGAACTCCACCTGCATCACCGCTCAATTTTTCCTCAAAACGGAAATTGAGCTTGACGCCAAATTGCGATCCGTCGCCGAAATATTCCGTCAGTTTTTCAGGCATGTAGTGCAAATTTGCACAGATATCAGTGAAGCCGTGTTTCGCCAACAACTTGAGCAAGTGTTCCATCACTGGAACGTTTGCTACAGGCACAATTGGCTTAGGCACCTGCGTTGTCAGCGGCTCAAGCCGAGAACCAACCCCTGCAGCCAGCACCATTGCCTTCATTCTAAAATCCCTTTTGTTGACGAGTTCAGCTCGACCTCAGAGGTGCCGAACTGCTGACTTCAGACCAGATTCTAGACAGTTTAACCTTTCACTCGCCATTCTGTTTATAAAAAGGCGCTTCTATTGAGGAATCCAAAGCTCGGTCTATATTCTTGATTCTGGCTCGGGCTACTTTTCTTGGCTCGGCTCTTGTTTCGGGGTAGGCTCTTGTTTCTGGGTCGGCTCTTGTTTCTTGCTCAGCTCTTGTTTCTTGCTCAGCTCTTGTGTCTTGCTCAGCTCTTGTTTCTTGCTCAACCGCAGGTAATTTCGCAGAAAAGCGAGGTTGTCATCCGCATCTGTCGTGCCGATTTGAAAATGCGGCATACCGTCGTCGGCAGGCACGATGACTAGGGCTGGAACCCTTTTAATGTCCAGGATTTTGAGCAAATTTTTTGCCTTTTCTAACTTAACAGCGTTGGTGGGGATAGGCACTTGAATCTCTGCCGGCAAAAAATTCTTATTGACGGTCGTTACCAGGTCTCGCCTGGAAAGATACTGAGAACGACTGACATAACTACTTTCATTCCAGCACAACAAAAGCAGCGGCTTGCCAGATTCGGGCCAACTAGCCATTTGATCGTCTAGGCTTTTCCACGAAATGATTCCGTAGTTCTTGCTCCTTTGCGGCATTATGGACTCGGTCAAAAACTTGATAGTTTCATCTTTGCCGCCGTAGCCTCTCGTGTCTTCGGTTTCAGTGGAACCGACTCGCACGACAACGAGTGTCGGAAATCCAGATACGTGATACTTCTTCTGTAGCTTTTCGACTTCGAGGGAGTTGTTTCCGTCCTCGTGCTGCCTGTCCATCACTTGGACTGGAACAAAGTAATCATTGATAAATTTGGCACTCTTTTTATCTGAGAAAACTTCTTTTCGCAGTAAGTTACAAGGACCGCACCACTCTGCGGAGAAGTCATAGAGAATGGGCTTTTTCGATGTCTTTGCTTTCTCAATCGCGGCGTTAACATCGACCCACCGAATGAGATCACGCGGCGGGGGCGGAAGAAAATGTTCTACCGCAAGGCAGGCAACAAGCCAAATTACGGAGATGCCTGCGCAAATTGATATGGCGAGAGGTAACGAACGAGTGGAGTTCACTCTGGCCTGCGTGGAACTTGTACCGGTAGCGGCGCTATTGACAGCACTGTTGGCAGTACTGGTGTCGGTAGCGGCACTGCTGGCAGTACCGGTACCGATCTTTGAACCGTCGGCAATATTGGTGCCTGCATCGTTAGTATCGCTGTGGGAATCAGTGGGATCCATAAGAAAGTTCCTTTTGATTCAAAACGATAACTGAACCGAGTAAAGACACGAAGACAACGGCAACGTAACGTCCTACATCTATCGATAGGAGGCTTCGCGGTGCGGTTATTTCGGTGAGATCGAAGGAAGGAAAGGCGATTGAGAGTAACTGGGTTCCAATATCTTCCATGCCTGGAACATGCGCGCCATGCTGAAGCATCATCATGACGAAATAGACGGCAAATGTTAGCAACAAGATGCCGACATCAGCGGCGCCAGGCAGCAAACAAGACAACAACATCATCACGGCTGTGCATCCGGCAGCACTAATAAAAGTCTGCGGTATCCAAAGCAGTTGAAAGTTTTGTAGTGCTTGTGCAGCGAATCCGTAAGAGAGCAAAAGATGGAAGGAAGTATCAGCTAAACCCATAGATAGAGCCAGTGTAGCCACAGCCATCCATTTGGATATCAGGTATTGATAGCGCTTGATCGGGCGAGAAAGAATGAGCGGCAAGACGCCGTCAGTAATGTCTTGACCTACAATGCCGGCGCCGATAACCATTACAAACGCTGGCACCATGTGGCTGGCAGTCTCTGCGGAGATGTTCTGGTTCATGACTCGTTTCATCATGAACTCCATAAATAGTGGAAATGCAAGAAAACAGCCCAGCAAGAACACGCGCGCAGGGCGATTCCAGAACTGTTTGAGTGTCATGATGAAAATTGGTATGCTCATTTCGCGCTACAATTTCCTTATCAATTCTGACTGAAAAAACTTTCGAGACGTCCTTCCATCGGTGCGGCTTCTGAGACAGCAAGCCCATCTCGACAGAGGGATTCGATCAAAGTAGTAGACATCGCATCGCTTTCAACCTTTACTTTCGCAGTTGGAAAAGTGAGTTCCTCCAGTATTGCGCCCACCGAAACGACGATACTTTCAAATTTCTCTTTTGGAAAATCGCTTTCCTTCTCTGGGCTCCATCGCAACACCAGTGTGGCGCCTTTCAGAGTGAGCGTCTTCATGCTTTCGATGAACTGTACCTTACCACCTTTTATAAAGGCTACGCGATCACAGACCTTCTCCAGTTGATCTAGCTGGTGCGAATTGATTACGATCGTGACACCATTCTCTTTTTGAGATTTGAGGATGTTTCGGAAGAGTTTTACGCCAACTGGATCTAGCCCTGACGAAGGTTCATCCAATAAAAGAAATGATGGTTGTCCCAAGAGTGCCTGCGCCATTCCGATGCGCTGCAGCATTCCGCGCGAATAGCTTTTGATTTTGCGCTTTCGCGCGTCTGCATCAAGTTCAACTAATTGCAGAAGTTTATCGATCTCCGCTTGCATACCGGTTTTATTAATACCCAAGAGTTGCGCGTGGAAAGTCATCAGCTCATTGGCACTCATCCATTTCACGAACTCTAATCGTTCGGGAAGGTATCCAACACTTTTGTGAACGTCAACTGAGTCAGGAGCTTGTCCGTTGAGAAGAAGGCTGCCGGAAGTTGGATAGAGCAGACCGAGCAAACAGGACATGAATGTGGTCTTGCCTGCGCCGTTCGGACCGATAACTCCGAAAACCTCACCTTTTTCGATGGTCAAATCGAGGCGGTCGAGAGCTTTAACTCGCCCGTCATGAAAGTGCTTGGTGAGTTCCTTTGCTTCTACTGCTGCTGTCACAACTGCTTACCCCTGGCACTGCAGTCGTTTCACCGTCAGACCATCCATATAAGCTTTGTCGTTGTTTAAGCGCTCAACTGCGCGCATCAACGATTCTTGCACCTGAACACCACCGGTTCCGCCATATGAGATGCGCGAATCCACAGCGTTTTCAACCGACACATAATTGTAGATGTCGTCGTTGAAGGCGGGAGTAAATTGAATCCATTCGTTCAAGGTCAAGTCTGGCAGAGCTTTGTTACGCTCGCGACAATAATCGAGAATTTGGTCGACAAACTTCATCGCCTTATCAGGCGGCACATCTCGCTCGATCAAATAATCGATGGCATGACCGGCGTTTGTCATATCGGCGTTGGCCAGCTTTTGCATGCGAACTGTGTCGAACTTGAACGCTGGCAGAAGAACGTCAGTCAGTTCGAGGATAAATTTGACGTTGTCGACAACATCGAGCAATCCTGGCAAACACTCTTGCAGGTCTTGCGAATATGAAACAGACAATCCTTTCAGTTCATTCAAAAACTGAGCCAGCCTCCCGTTCAGTACGCTCGGACGTGAGCGCAAAATTTCGAGAAGTTCTGGGTTGCGCTTCTGCGGCATGCTCTGGCTGCGAAATACAAACGACCGGGGAAGCCGAACAAAAGCGAACTCTTGAGTGGACCACAAAAGAAGTTCGGAACTCATCTGTGAGAGATGCACACCAATAATAGAAGCATCGGAAGCGAACTCGATTAAGTAATCGCGGTCTGAGACGGCATCTAACGAATTTTCCATGACTGCGTCGAAGTGCAGATAATTCGCCACCAGTTGCCGATCGATCGGTTGAGTGGTGCCGGCTAGCTGACAGGCTCCTAACGGCAAAACGTTCATGCGTTTGTAGAAGTCGGTCAGGCGAGAAAAGTCGCGAGCCATTCTGGTTTCGTTGGCGAGCCACCAGTGCGCCAGCAAGATCGGCACAGCTGGTTGCATGTGAGTGTAGCCCGGCATGATTACGTCCATATCGCGCTCAGCGAGCTGGAGCAACTTGAAGCGCACTTGCAGCAGCAGTCCATAAATATCGATAGTCACATCGCGCAGCCAGAGCCGGATATCGGTGGCAATTTGATCGTTGTGCGACTTGGCGATGCGCACAACGTCAGCCATGTCTCCGACGATATCGCCTAACTTACGATGAATAGCCGAGTGGATGTCGACGTCGCCCGCCTGCAAAATTTCCTGTCCGGCTGCGATTTCTTTGCGAATTTGTTCGAGCCCGGCGACAACATCTGCCGAGATTTGCTTTTCAACAATGCCAGTTTCACCGAGCATTCTCACGTGAGCAATGCTCGATTCAATGTCTGCACACAAAAGAGTTCGTTCGACTTCTGGACTCTGCCAGAAACGGCGAAATTGATCGAAACTCGGTTTCAGCGTGCCCGCTGGATCGACTGATGATGCTTCTGAAGGAAGTTGTTTGCCTTTCGTGCTCATCAGCCTCGTTCTTTACTCTGCCTTAACGCGTCTTGAGAACTTTGTTTCGCTTTTCGATTTGTTTTTGGTATCTGGTCAATTCTAATTGATATCGCTTCTGCACTTGCTTCTGGGCGGTTTCTTTTTGATGTTCTGTCATCTTCTTTTCTTTTCCTAAATAATCACTGAGGTTTAGTTACCTACCTCCACAGTTCCGCGCGCGCATGGCTCAAGACTGGCTCATGTAGCAAGAAATCCCTATTCTGTGATCGCAATTCAGAAGGCTTGGCTTCAACCTGAAGGTGACGTTGAAAGCGGCGGGATATTCTTCGGATGTCATGGCTGTCGTTGCGTTGCTCTCAACAACCGCCAAGACCAATATACCACCTTTTAATACGGATTAATATATCGAATTTATATTTGCGGATTGGTTGGGTGGGTCGTAAAAGACTGGTGTAGAGCTGGTTTTCGAGCGGTTTTTAGTTGACTGAGCGGCTCAGCCGATCATAAGACCGGCACCCCTAGCCGGCTGAAGCCGGCGCTCCGTTCTTTGCTCCGCCTACATCAGGCAATTTGAAGCTTAGAGCGAGTGCCACCACCATTGCCACCGTTCCGATCCAATATGGTGCGTGGTATCCCAGAAATTGATAAGAAGTTGCACCTACGATGGGGCCTATGATTCGCCCAAGAGTGGCCAGGGATTGACCTACGCCTAATACTCCGCCAGTGCGGTCAGGTGGGGCTAGTTTCGACAACATGCTCTGGTTGGAGGGGTTGTTGATACCAGATCCGATCGCAAGAAGAGCCAGTGCCAGACCTAGCACCACCAGGTTGATCGTAGCTGGAGTGAGTAGCAATCCCAGCGCGGCAAGAAAGGTACCTACACCGATCAGCTTCTTCTCACCATATTTCTTCGAAAGGCGATGAATCAATCCGCCTTGCACCATGACGATCAACACTCCAATGTAGGTGAACATCCAGCTGTTCATGTTAGTTGTGAATTTGAACTGATCGTGGGTGAGCAGCACCAGCGTTGTTTCCATATTGGCGAAGGCAAAAGTAGAAATGAAGAAAATGGCAAGTGAGACCTTCAAACTCGGATCTCGCACGGTATCTAGATAGAACCTGGGTCCGTTGCCGTAGCGCTCCGAACCAGCCTTCGATCGGTTCGGCGGCTCGGGCAGGAAAAAGAATGTCAGAACAAAGTCGACAAGGCTGAATGCGGCTGCGACAAAGCCAACCATCGCCAATCCAAAACTTGCACAGATTCCGCCAATCGCTGGTCCCAGGACGAAGCCCATGCCAAACGCTGCACCAACCAGGCCCATGCCTTTTGCTCGATTCTCGATGCTCGTCACGTCGCTGACGTAAGCCTGAGCAACTGCGATGTTGGCGTTTCCCGCCCCCGCGATCATTCTGGCCGCGAAAAGCATTAACAACGAGTTGGAAAAACCCCAAACCATATATCCGACGCTTGAGGCGAAGAGACTGGCCAACAATATCGGACGGCGGCCGACACGGTCTGATAAGCGTCCCCAAAACGGTGTGAACGAGAACTGCATCACCGAGTACGAAGCCATTAAAAGCCCCACCATGGCGTCACTAGCGTGAAGTTCACGAGCGTAGGTGGGCAAAACCGGAATGATTAATCCAAATCCGACGAGGTCGATAAAAACTGTCAGGAAGACAAGAAGAAGCGGCTTCGTTCCAAATTTTTTCGAGTCTTTTTCACTCAATTTTTCGTGCTTAGAATCGGTCTCAGGCGATGTCAAATTGTGTCACCCGACGATTGAATGAATGCTGTCAGCGCCCGCAGGATCAGCGATACACGCAAGCCAAGGGTTAGCCGGAGGTATTCATCTTACAGCCGCAAAGGCGGATTTTGACGAACGATTGACATTAAGGCGTAAACTTCTTTTCGGTTTGTTAGTGCCCGACTGTGGTAATTAAAAGTAATATAAGGGCAGGTATTCTCGACCTGCACTTCTGGCGTTACCCCTCTCACTTACCAGTTCAATTCACCCTTTTTCGTATGAAGCTATGTCTGATCTGCAATTTTCAGACCACTGGAGAGCAAGATATATGCCCCAGAGACGGTTCCTCTATGGTTACTGTCGGGGACGATCCACTACTCGGCGTTGTTGTAGAAGGCCGATATAAGATCGAATCTGTGATCGGACAGGGGTCAGCAGGTACCGTGTATAAAGCGGTGCAAGAGTTGATTGGCCGCGAAGTCGCCATCAAAGTTCTGCACGACTACCTGGTTTCAGACCAAGAGTTCATCAAACGATTCACGCAGGAAGCGAAGGCATCCAGCCGCCTCAGCCATCCCAACATCATCACCATCTATGACTTTGGAACGATTCCGCAAGGCAATCGCCCGTACATTGCGATGGACTTGCTCAAGGGAACGCCACTTTCAGACTTGCTTAACGACCGCAATCACCTCAGTGTGGAAGAGACGATTCCGCTGTTCAAGCAGGTCTGCGGTGCCCTTGCAGAAGCTCACCGGCAAGGAGTCGTACACAGAGACGTCAAACCGGAAAACATCTGTCTGGTCGAACGCAGCGGGCAAAAGCTTTTCCCAATCGTAGTGGACTTCGGTATCGCCCGATTGGTTCAGGAAGAGTCGGACGTGGCGCGCATCACCCGCACAGGAACCGTGTGCGGTAGCCCTACATACATGAGCCCTGAGCAGTGCACATCCAGCAAAGTCGACCATCGCAGCGACATCTATTCACTCGGCGTCGTCATTTATGAGACGCTCACAGGCGAAGTGCCCTTCCTTTCTGACGAGTTGGTCAAAGTAATGGCGATGCATTTGTCTGATCCACCGAAGCCATTGAATTCGGTGCGGGAAGATTTGCATTTCTCGCAAGCTCTTGAAGAAGTCGTATATAAGTCACTTCAGAAAAATCCCGATCAGCGTTATCAGACGATGGAAGAATTCTCTGAAGCGTTGGAAGCTGCAGGCAAGTCTCCAGTCATGGCACCAGAAATGGTGGCACCTGCTCCGAAGCGACCAGATATCATTCCTGGACCACTGGCAAGCGACGACAGCTTGCAGACACGTTCTTCTGCCAGCAAAGAAATGGCTGTGCCTCGCTCGAAACCGATGGATCTCGCCTCGCGCGCGTTGGATGAATTGCGCACTTCAGGGGCCTACGATGAGATTGACGGCGGCGGTGCCATGGCGCGTGTGCAGGCAGCACGTGCGGCGGCAGCTGCAGCTGTGAACGAGTATCAAAATGCCTCGACACAGTCGAGCACTAGCTTGAGTCACACGAGCTTCCAGAGAGGGCGCGTCAAGCGCACCTGGGTTGATGCCATCAAAGATTATGGTGGCAAAGTCGTGCTCGGACTGATTGCTGTCGGTGTTGCCGGCGGTCTAGTGTTAGCGGCAACAGATCAGCGCTTCCAGGCGATGATTCCTGGATTCAAAGCCGCTTCGATTGAAGAAGCTGAGCCTTTGTACAAGAAGGGCAAGTATCTCGAAGTAATCAAAGTGGTCAAAGCTTATCGGGCACAGAATCAGAACAAGATGCCCAAAGACAAAATCGAAGTCTACAGCAAAGCTCTTGTACAGGAAGCAAAGCTTCTGGCGGCCGATCAAGAGTACAAGCAAGCTTGCAGCTATTTGGATCAAGTGCCACCAAAATCGAGTCAGTACGATCCTTCGCGCACGCTCTTGAAACGCTATCAACAGCTCTTGAAAGATTCTGCCAATAAGTAGATCCGTCTAGAAAGCAGATCGTCTAGAAAGCAGATCCGTCTAAAAAGCAGATCGTCAAAAAAGCAGATCCGTCTAAATCGCAGACCCGTCTAAATCGCCTTCAAGGGTCACTGGCGTACTCAAGAGCGTAGCCCACATCCACGTTCAACCATTCCAAAAAACTGGACGCTAGCTGCTGAACTTCATCGGCACCATCTTGCATGAGCATGACTGGGGGTTCAGGACCGGCAGCTGTGTCAAACCAAAGGAAGGTGACAGAGTAGCGTCGTTAAGAGAAGCTCGCCATTGAACGCTCCAGCTTCTCGCCCCATTGTGAGCAAAAATGATTTGTAGCTTTCAGGCAAAACAACTTGAAATTGCTGTTCAATGTTGAGAACTTCAGAAGTGGTTAAGCCAACCAAAGTTTCATTTGTTGCAATCCCCGCTGATACAAGAACTGTTGCTAACTCTGGTGGCGTTTTCAGCTTCATGTTGGCAAAGAGCTACAGCAGGCTATCTCTATGCTTCTACGAAAGCGCCGATGTTGCGGAACTTCTGTTGCCGATCGCGTCGAATCTCTTCGCGACTCAACTTGGTCAATTGATCCAGATGCTTGCAGATCGTTTCTTTCGCCTTCTTCGCGACTAAATCAAAGTCGTGATGAGCACCGCCTAACGGCTCCTCTATCACGTCATCGACAACGCCAAGCTCCAGAATCTCGCGCGCAGTCATCTTCATAGCTTCGCAAGCTTCTGAGACCTTATCAGCGGATCTCCAGAGAATTGATGCGCAGCCCTCCGGTGAAATTACTGAGTAGACTGAATGCTCAAGCATCAAAATACGATTAGCCAAACCAATTGCCAGGGCACCACCTGAGCCACCTTCACCGGTAACAACTGCCACCACCGGTACTGTCAGTCCGGACAACTCAAATAAATTCACGGCTATCGCTTCAGCCTGATTATGCTCTTCAGCGTGCATGCCAGGATAGGCTCCTGGTGTGTCGATCAGAGTGACGACAGGCATGTTGAATTTTTCTGCGTGATGAAAAAGTCGAAGCGCTTTTCTATATCCTTCCGGTTGAGGCATTCCAAAATTACACTGCTGTTTTTCGCGCAGTGAGCGTCCTTTTTGAGTACCTATGCCGAGAACGTGATAGTCACCAAGGTTGACCATGCCGCAAACCATGGCAGGATCGTCGGCACCCTTGCGGTCGCCATGCATTTCGATCCACTCACTGTCCCACCGCTCGAAGTAATCACGAGCATAAGGACGCTGCTGATGGCGGGCTATTTCGCGATGATCGATCGGGCGCAAGTTCGCGTACAAAGATTTTTCGAGATTGTTGTACTGCTCTTGCAGACGCTGCACATCCTTGTCTAACTCAGGGTTGCTGGCCAGCTGCTTCTTAATCGCTTCGATTTGTTGAGCCAGTACTGCCAACGGTTGTTCGAATTCGAGAGGAACTTGTTTCATTGTTTAGCTCACCTTCGTAGGCTGTTTCGGACGCGCAGGAACCGCATCAGGCGTTGTTACTGCTGTTTTTTTTTCGGGTAGCTTATGGAATGCAATCAACTTAGCCAGTTGATCCGCGAGTTTGGCGCGCTCCACGACCATGTCTACTTGACCATGCTTGAGCAGATATTCAGCCGTTTGGAAATCTGCAGGCAATTTCTGCCTGATCGTCTGCTCGATCACACGACGACCAGCAAAGCCGATTCGAGCGCCTGGCTCAGCAATAATAATGTCGCCCAGCATGGCAAAACTGGCTGTAACACCTCCGAAGGTCGGCTCTGCCAGAATCGAGATATAGAGTCCACCAGCGTCTTGAAACGACTTGAGAGCCGAACTGGTCTTTGCCAGCTGCATCAAACTAAAAATCCCTTCTTGCATTCTGGCTCCGCCAGAGCTCGAAACGATGATTAGCGGCAGCTTGTCGCGCTGAGCGCGTTCGGTGATGCGAGTTACTTTTTCGCCAACCACGGAGCCCATCGAGCCGCCAAAGTGTCCGAAGTCCATGATTCCAAGCGCTGCATCGTAGGTCTTAATCTTGCACGTGCCGGTGACGATAGCCTCAGTCAATCCAGATTTACGGCTCGCTTCGCGCTGCCTGTTCGGATAATTGTCGGTGTCGCTGAACTTGAGCGGATCTGATGAGGTTAGATTCGCATCAGATTCCTCGAATGTGTCCTCGTCAGCAAGCTGGTCGATGCGCTCGATTGCGCCAATTCTAAAGTGGTACTGGCATTTCGGGCATACATGCAGATTGACACGCAAATCTCTTGTATACAAGAGTTCGCGACACTGAAAGCAGTTCGTCCACAAAGCGCAGATGTCATCAGACGGTTCTATCGGCTGAGGCGCTTTGCCCTTCTCGTCGTCGCGGCGCTTTTTGCGCTTGTCAAACCAGTCTTTCAGATCCATTGGCAATGCCTTTTCCCCCAATCGGGAGTGCGAGAACGTCCTATATTCATGTTTTACGGGGTGATCGCGATTACCGCAACCTGTATCGCCCGTATGTATAGATTTGCATGAATAAGTAGTGCAAGATTATATCACCGGGGGGCAGCCGCCTGCCGCCCATACTGCGGAAGATTTACCATGCGTCGCTCTCGCTTTTTCGTCGACCCGAACAGTGTCGACCTGACCAACAAAACTATTTCCATCGACGACCCCAATCAAATTCGACAAATACTCACGGTATTGCGGCTGCGGGTGGGCGATGAGTTAGACATACTCGACGGAAAAGGAAGCATCTTTCCCTGCAAAATCGAATCGAGCACAGCCGCAAAAGGAAAAATTCGCAGCAACGACCGCATCATTTGCAAGTTCGAGGAAGCCTCAGCGGCCGGCGGAGAATGCACAGTTCGTGTGACGATCGCCTTGCCAGTTTTGCGTGGCACTCGCTTCGAATGGGCCTTGGAAAAGCTTACCGAATTAGGCGTAGCTGAGATCGTTCCGATTCTCCTCGATCGTAGTGTCATAACTTACGACGCTGAAGACAACTTATCTGCCACCAAATTTCAACGGTGGCAATCGATCGTTCGCGAAGCATCCGAACAAAGCGAACGAGCTTTGATACCAAATGTGGTTTCTCCCGAAAAATTCGCCACTTTTGTCAAGAGGCAAGAGCTTGTTGCAGCGACCAAATTTATCGGCGCTGAGAGGGCTGATGCACAGCCGATAAATGATGCAGTCGATAGCACAAGTGGTGCCAGAAATATATGCATCGCCATTGGTGCCGAAGGTGGTTTCACAGACGAAGAATTTGCATTATCTTTCACTCATGGTTTTGCCCCGATTTCTCTAGGCAAGCGAATACTCAGGGCTGAGACAGCCGCACTGTATGCGGCTTCAGTCCTGATTTCCCGACTCGACAAGTAGTAGAGATCCGATAGCACCACTAGAGATATCACTTAGACAACACACTATCAGACTGATTGCTATGAAACCGAGTCAGCATCACATCTTTAAGCTGATAATAATAGCTAGTACAATGACACTGAAGAGGTCGAAGAACTGACCTTTTTGCGAGCCGAAAAAAGTGGTTTCGACTTGACAAATTCGCCTTTTCCAGGTCTTATAGTAGGTGTTGCTGGAGGCATCATATGTGATGCCAAATTTGCCCGAACGGAAGGCATGAGTGTGGCTGACAACTTAGCTCGCATCAGAGAGACAATCGGCACTAGCCCGGTAAAGCTCATTGCTGTGACTAAATCCGCAAAGCCCGCTCAAATAGAGGAGGCGTACTCCTCTGGTGTCACCGAATTTGGTGAAAGCCGAGTTCAAGATGTACTAGCCAAAATGCAATTGTTGCCACCACCAGTGGTCAACAATTCAAAATGGCATTTTATCGGTCACCTTCAGACCAATAAAGTGAAGCAAGCGATCGGTAAGTTCGCATTGATTCATTCGGTCGACTCACTCAATCTTGCAAAAGAGATCTCCAAAGTTGCCACCAGTCGCGAGCTGATTCAACCGGTGCTCTTACAAGTGAAAGTGATGGAAGATGCTGATAAAACAGGCTTCTCTCCTGATGAGTTGCGCTCTCAGTTCGCTCAGATCAAAAGTCTGCCGGGCTTGAAAATTGAAGGTCTCATGACCATCACGCCGCTCACCGAAGATAAAGAAGTTTGGCAAAAATGTTTTGACGGTCTGCGTGACTTGAGAGACGAACTAGAAAAAACGTTCGATGTAAATCTGCGTGAATTATCTATGGGTATGAGCACTGACTGGCAAGAAGCAATCAAATGTGGTGCCACAATGGTGCGAATAGGGTCGGCGATTTTTAAAGAGTGATGTGGTTTTTTCCTTTGGTAAGGAACGGTGGGAAATCTGGTAAGGCGTAACTTGGTATTACCGAGTTAAGGAGGAAATGTAGTGAGCAGCATCGTGACAAAGTTTAAAAGCTTCTGGTTTGGTCCTTCGGACAACTATGAGCGAGAAGATTTCGAAGATTTATTTGAGACATCTGACGACGTTTATGCGACTAACGGTCAGTTGGCTCTAGAGCCCCAGCCTGTAGATCCGGTAAGAACTACACGGCAGTCAATCGGACCAACCTTCAGCAGCAAAGTTGTTGACCATCCAAGCGCTCAAGCATCGAGCGAAGTTCTGGTTATCGAACCTAGACAATTTGAAGAGTCAATCGAAATTGTCGAGCACCTCCGCGCTCGCAAATCAGTTCTCCTCAACTTGCACATGTTGGACAACGAACAATCACAACGCGTAGTCGACTTCTTGTCGGGTGCTTGCCATGCGATTGACGGACACCAACAACGCATCGGCGACGGCGTCTTCTTGTTCGCACCAGCCAGCGTTGTAATCAGCTCTGAAACAGGTTCTTCGAAGGCTATCAAAGACGCTTTCTGGAACAAGACTCAGACTTTATAAGCTGATCCAAGATCAAGCGTTGTGTGGGGTTATATCGATGCGCTGGAGCAATCCAGCGCATTTTGATTAGAGGTGATAATGCCATCGTTTAGAGAGCAAGATGATGCGATTGCCGAAGTGAAGGTAATCTTCGAAGGGTCGAATGGAGAGATGGCACCAGGGCGGATATTCCTGGGGCGCCCTTACCAGAAGGGGCCGGGTCAGTGGGCCTGTCCAGTAGGTATAGAAGGATTGCACGATAAGCTGCCTGATATCGCAGGCGGTGATTCATTCCATGCCCTCTGCTTGGCTCACTGGTTGATCAAAAATCGGCTGGAGACATTCCTCGCCAATGGCGGCAAAATATTTCGCCTGAACGACAGCGGGTTGTCGGCATTTAAATTGCTGTTTCCGTTCCAGGCTTACTTCAACCCCGACCAGGCGTAATGTACGAACCTGTCGGGCTCTTCCAACGTTTGCTGACTGTTCCTAGAAGCTAATCGTTATTTGCGATATTTTAAAATTTCGTGTCCGCAAACCCTTGCCAGGACTGCGTCTATATCATGAGCACATTCCTCCATTGCGCAGCACAGCGATATCGCTTCAACTCGCTTCTTAGCGATATCGCTTTACTAAAGAATGGTATCAGTTTCGTTTTTTAGAAACCGCTGCTCGAGCCGCACCAGTGGCTCATCTACAAATACTTTTCAAACCGATTGAACTTTTTCTGCAATTTAGACGTTTAAACAATCAGGAGTAATAACTTGAGGAACGTTGAATATGGAAGAAATTCATCTCTCGGAGGAAGCCTTCGCCTATCAGTCATTGCAAAACTTTTTGTCAAAATTTCCAAACGAAGAAGCATGTCTAAAGTTGTTCCCAACTACATGCAAAGCCTGTGGGCATAAGAAAAAAGCTGTTGCTTCAAGCGCCCGCGTCATCAATTGTTCAAGGTGCAAGACGAAAACTTGGCGCACAGCTGACACATATTTTCAGGGACTGCGAAGACTGATGCCAACGCTTGCGTGGATATGGCTTCACGAAGATCGTGCAGTTTTAAGCATAAACAAATTCGCAGAACTGTTTGATATTGCCTATGCAACCGCGTGGAAAATTGAAGCTAGACTACAAGCTGTTCTTGAGAACGAAATGGATAAGCACGATGTAATTGAGTTGATCACATCAGTTTTCGATCCAGTCATACAGAAGCGAAGCATCGACAGTACTGCTAACGAACATCCTGTTTATGAAGATGACGACAATCAGGCACAAGTTCAAGAACAAGAAAATCTTGACGAAGATCAACAAGCGATTCGTGCCTTCTTAATGCCGCAGCCAGTTGAGTTCGATAACTTGTTTCAAGTTTCAGGATTGCCAATTGGAAAGTTTTCTGCCGCGCTTGCGTGTCTAGAACTTGAGGGCATTGCAACTCGGCATGCTGGCAACAAATTCTCGCTAACGAAGACGAATCCGGCACTACTAATTGGCACTCAAGAGCAAGAAGTGTTGAGACGCTTCTTTGCGTACATCAAGAATTTACACGGCATCAGTCGGAAGTATCTGCAGCGTTATCTTGCTGCTTTTTGGGCGAGAGTCGGAGTAAACCGTTGGTCCAAAGGAACATTTTTGAAATCGTGCATGAAGCTTCGTCGATTGAGTTACGGCGAAATATTAGACTACAACTCTCCCAAGAAGTTGCGTGTGCCATACACTGACTAGCTTCATGCTTCACCACCAAGGTTTGGAAAATCGTCCAATAATTTCGGAGTTTTGCTCTACTGGCAACGGTCCGTAGGAGCGTATCATTGTCAGTAAGAAAAGGAGATCGTAGTTTTGTTCAAATGACTCGTCACACAGCGTATTCGCTTGTGATGAACAGTTTCGATTGGGAGAACGTCTAATGGAAATCACACAAAGTACGCGCCTGGTAAATGATGATCGAGCAGAAAATCTCACCAGTAATATGCAAACAGTTTCGCCAGCACTGGAAAAATATGAACGGGAGGTCTTGCTTAAACAGTGGAGTCGCCCTGACCTAGATACACGAGACCGCAGCGTCATCACAGTGTCAGCGTTGATAGCGCGAAATCAAAGCGCAGAATTGCCAATTGAATTTAGATTCGCACTAGATAATGGTGTGCAACCGCGCGAATTATCCGAAATCATCACGCATCTCGCTTTTTATTCAGGCTGGCCGAATGCCATGGTTGCTGCACAGATTGCCAGTGTGATTTTTGCAAGCAGAAAAGTAACTTTAGAAGAACTGCCGTTAGCCTCGCCTGAACTGCTGCCATTAAACAAAGAAGCTGAAGATATGCGCGCAGCACACGTTCAGCAACAGTTTGGCGCAGTAGCACCAGGAGTGGTGCAGAATACAACAGATGTGCTTTTCCGTGACCTCTGGCTTCGTCCTGATTTGAAACCGCGAGACAGAAGTCTTGTCACTGTCACAGCCCTAATCGCGACCGGCCAAGTGGCTCAGATTCCATATCACCTAAATCGTGCGATGGATAACGGATTGACGCAGCCGCAAGCAGCAGAAGTCCTAACGCATCTAGCGTTTTACGTCGGCTGGCCAAACATTTTCTCGGCGATGCCAGTAGCGAAAGAAGTGTTCGAAAAGCGTTCTACTTAGCTTTGGTGGGCGACTCGAGCCTCGATTCGTGCTCGTGTGGCTGCCGAAATCGGAACAGGTTTTCTGGTAGTGAGATCGATTGATACCATGACCTCTTCAGAGACGGCACAGCATTTGTCATTCAAAAAGATTGCCTGACCAACTTTGACCGAGGTTCGGCCGAACGAATTGATCCTGGTCGCTACCTGTGCAGTGCCGGGGAAATTCATCTCAGCAAGAAAATCCAACTTGACACTCGCTATGACGAATGTCGTTCCAGGTTCACTCAACGCATCCATGCCGTCAAAAAGCACACTGACACGACCCTGTTCCAGCAACGTCGAAAAGACAGCGTTGTTTACGTGCCCAAGCGCATCGGTATCACCGTATCGCAATGACACCGGCGTCCAACAGTGGTATAAGCTTGCGTCAGTGAAAGATTCGGTTTGCATCGGGGCTCCGTTTTGACAAAACAATTGGAAGAGTAATTACAGCACACATAATAGAATTTCGGAGCATCAGAAATATATGTCGAAACGTCCCTACGTAATTTGTCATATGGTCGCAACCATCGATGGAAAGATTCTTAGCAGACGCTGGAAACACTTCAAAGTAGCCAAAGCGATTGGCGGACAATATGAAGAAACAGGTGCAGAATTCGAAGTCGGCTCCTGGCTGGTTGGCACTAAAACATTGCGCGAATTCTTTCCCGGCACAAAATCGCTGAAGCAGTCCGTTGCACCTGTACCCAAAGGGAATTTCGTAGCCAATCCTGACGCCGAGACTTTTGCGGTTGGGTTGGATACAAACGGTTCCGTTCGATTTGATGAGAACGAAATCGGTGGAGATCACCTCATCGTCATGATTACAGCAAAAGTTGGCGATGCCTACAAAGCGCATTTGCGAGAGTTGGGAATCTCCTACCTAATCTGCGGAGAGGACGAAATAGATTTCGTTGAGCTTCTGGAGTCGTTAAAGAAAGAATTCAAAATTAAGAAGATACTTCTAGAAGGTGGCGGACTAATCAATGGTGCGATGTTGCAAGCCGGTTTGATTGACGAGATTAGTCAGCTCATTGTGCCTATCGTCGATGGCGGTGGCGCGGAAATTAGCGGACTCTATGACCTCAGAACAGAAGCACCTGAAACGGCCGCCTTCGACCTGACATTGATCGAGCAACAAACACTCAAGCATGGAACGCAGTGGTTGCGTTATCGCGTGAAACATCCCGCAAGCACTAAAAAATGAGCGACTGGACCAAAAATAGACTGACAAATTTACTTGGAATCGAGTATCCGATTTTTCAAGGACCTTTCGGGCGAGGAGGTTCAACGCCTCTGCTGGCAGCCACAGTATCGAATGGCGGAGGGCTTGGCGCCTTTGGTGCAAACGATTTAGATGCAGCAGACATTCTCAAAGTGGGCAAAGAAATCAAATCACGCACCAACAAACCTTTTGCCATGAACTTATGGGTCTCCACTTTCGATCGAGGTGGCGACTCACTCGAAAAAGAAACTTACGATCTGGTAGTTGAAACACTTCGCCCGTTTTATAAAGAGCTGGGTATAGAGCCGCCCGCGATGCCCTCAGGTAAAGCAAAAGATTTTGAATCTCAAGTGGAAGCTGTGCTCAACATCAGGCCCGCAGTTTTCTCATTTGTATTTGGAATTCCAAGCAAAGAGATTCTCAACGAATGCAAAAGGCTCGGAATAATCACCGCAGGCGCAGCCGCAACTGTCGATGAAGCAGTCGCAATAGAAGAAGCCGGTGTCGATGTCGTTGTGGCATCAGGGTTTGAAGCAGGAGGGCATCGTCCATTCTTTCTACGCCCGGCCGAAGAATCACTAGTTGGCACCATTGCACTGATACCACAAGTAGTGGACAAAGTTAAAATCCCAGTCATCGCCGCTGGTGGCATCGCAGACGGTCGTGGCGTTGCAGCTGCCCTCATTTTAGGTGCTTCGGCAGTGCAAATTGGAACAGCATTTTTGGCTTGTGACGAGTCTGGCGCAAGCGATGAGCACAGAAAACTGCTCTTTCAAGAAGAAGCAAAATATACAGGGCTTTCCCGCGCCTACACGGGTCGGTTAGCTCGCGGATTGTACAATCGCTTCGCCAAGGAACTAGAACCATTCGAATCGAAATTTGCAAAATATCCAGCCCACAGTTGGATCGTTGCACCTTTAAAAGCAGCGGCAATAGCGCAAGGGCGGAACGACCTGGTCGCACTCTGGGCTGGGCAAGCAGCACCGCTCGTGAAGTATCACAAAGCAGCAGATTTGCTAGAAGCGCTGGTTAAAGAGACTTCAGTTCAGCTTTCCGCGTCTGATTAGCCGTAGCCCAGCATGATTAGCCGTAGCCCAATATGATTAGCCGTAGCCCACTATGGCAAGATATGCGGGGCGTGCGATTACTGCTTTTCGCAGCCAACTGCTTGCGTGCCGTTATAATTACCGAAACGTCTCCACACACACAGTATGCATGAAAATCTTGAAGTCAAAGCACCTAATTAGATTGACTCGCCTTCTGCTAGTTACGAATTTTCTCTGGCTTGCGCTCACCATTCAAACGCCCGCCGCTGAATCCCAAGACTGGACGCAGCTTAAGCCTGCAGGAGCACACTTTACTGTGCAAGTTCCTGAGCAGGTTGATGTCTTAAACCTGCCGAAAGATCGTGATATTGAACTTCGAGTATGGTCCATGGCCCGTGGTGATCGACAATACATCGTCACTGCGATGTATTCGGAGAAAGGCGATTTCAGCAGCTATATCAACAACTCTCTACCACAGACGTCCGAAATCAACGGATACCAACAGCGAGAAATGACTGTGCCTAGCACGGCGAAAACGCCAGCAGCAAGACGTATGTTTTACACAGGTGCTCATCATGCCATGATATTTGCGGAGATAGCTCCCGATATGCCTCAAAAAGATGATCAGTTTTTCAAATCAATTGAAATTGAAAAGGAAAATGCACCTTCCCACTACATACACGTGACTTGTGACAACAGATTTTATGTTTTGCTACCTTCCGATTTTGAGCGATCGGGCAACATGTGGAGAGGTTTTGATCAAAACAACAGATACCTTGCTCTCGAATATTGGAAATCCGATCCGACAAACGAAATTAAGAAATTGGAAGAGAAGGCAGAGAAAGCAGGTTCGAGCGCCCTCAACGTAAAAAAGTCGTTCCAAGGTTTTGAGGCATGGGAATTTACGGTCGGCGAACACCACAAATATCTAGTGGTGAAGTGCCCTCGAATGTATTATGTATTCCACTGCGACATCGGGAATTTATCGCCCGAAGCGCAAAAAGCGCAGGAAGACTTTTTCAGAAGCATTATCATCGACAAAGAGGCAAATCACCCAAACTTCTAACTTTTAAAAGCACACCTAACACTATGTCGAGATTACTTACTTCCAGTTTTACTCAGGTAACTTTTCCCCTTCGGGCAAGTCGTAGACAAGTATGGCTCAAGAGAATGGGTATAACCGCCACATTGCGTGCGAATGCGACAGGCCAGAGATAACCTGGAACTGCTACGTCTATTCCCTCTTTACTGTCAGCCAGAGCTTTTGCTAACTTGCGCAAATGAGTTGGTCCAAAAGGTCCGTCGTTGATTGGTTGTATCTGTTTCGCTGGCAGTCCACGCTCTCCTAGTAGTGCACCACATAGCGCGCCAACAATTGCAGCGTTACTGTCCGTATCACCACCAGCAGTGACTGTTGCTTGAATTGCACTCAAACAATTATCACCGAATCGTAAGAACGCAAATGTTGCGAGCGGCACACTGTGATTAACGAAACCACTGCAACCAAGCTGCGTACCAGCGTCATCAATAGATGCGCCTCGCACAGCCAGTTCTCTAGCTTTCTTCAATACTTCTTTCAATGACGCTTCCTGCACCACCGCGATGGATTGGTCGAAACATTTGAGGCGCGTGGCTTCGTCTGCCGAATCTGAATTCGCACATGCAGCGGCCAAATCCGCAACAAACAATGCGCCTTCGACTGCTCTTGCGTCGGTATGCGTTACTTCGGCAAGGGCCGTGCCGAATTGCTGTCGCAAATGTTGATCATCATAGAAGAAAACACCCAAGATAGCAGCGCGCATCGCTGCCCCGTTACCGGCTGAGCGGATTCCTGTAGCCTTCGCGCCCATGAGTATCTTCATGCACGACGAACTCGTCGCACGCCCAACTCCGAACGGCATTCGACAAAACCAACCAAGCATGGATGAACGAAATGATTTAACTGATCTGGAGAGATTCGGAGAACTAGAAATTAAAGCTTGACCCAACAACGCGGACTGTTCAGTGTCGTCGCTAACAAATCCGATGTTACCCACTAAATAGTATCGAGCAATATCTGCTTGAGAAGGAAATTGTGCACGTATTGATTCTGCGGAAAGCCCTTCCATGTACAAACCAAGCGCATCTCCAACTGCCGTTCCGAGTAACGTTCCGGCCAATCTATCGTGTAAAAGCTTGTTGTTCATGGTCTTACCAGATAGCGGTGTGAAATCTGTAGTGGTTTGTTCTCAACGTCGAAGTTGGCTCTCCTCATATACCACTTTGGAGACCGCGCCGTTCAAGTCGCTACAGCTATAATTAGCGGCAAGGCCATCTCCCGAAAGGGAAAGCACATCCCGAAAGGGAAAGCACATCCCGAAAGGGAAAGCACATCCCGAAAGGGAAAGCATATCCCGCAAGGGAAAGACATCAAAGGTTCTGCTAATTGCCAGCAACTCAACTTGAACGAGGTCTGCCGAATCTCTCCAATTTGCTTACTGAAAAAGAAATCTGCAGGCGTTTCGACGACAGGTTCGAGATTGATGAAATCTTTAGCGACCGCATCAATATTTGACCAATCTCTGGAAGGTTGAATCGCTTTGAGCCTCGTGCTCAAAGAAGGATGCGTGTCGAACTCTTTGTGCGCTTTCCATGCTCGTAACAAAGTAGTTTGAATTTGCGATTCTTCGAGTTTGGAAGACACCTCCGCGCGCAGAAAGTGATACAGATCCCTGAAAGGTTCTGGATGGTCGACAACGCTTCGTCGCAATGTGTCGGAAACTTTCTTCGACAAATAGGTCCCCACAATTTCTGTCCTTATAAGGGCATTGCAAGTTGTTTCACCACCCACGATACTGACAGACAATTGATCGGCAGCGAGTTCATGCTCTCGACACAAAGCCCGGGATCGTCTAGCGAAAAAAGGCTCATACCAATTGGCAAATATTTGAAGAAGAAAACTCCCGAGCGCATTTTTCGGCTCGCAAGATTTCATAGAGCTGATCCCAGGATTTTTGAACTTGATAAATCCAACAGGAAATCACACCGTGCTTTCCCGAAATATGTCCCATCTCATGCGCCAGTATCGCTTTGAATTCGTCTATCGAAACTGCGTCGAGAAGCGGAAGCCCAAGCAAGAGAACGTTTTTATGCCAACCTAGAATTCCAAGCCTGGGTATCTGAGTGATACCGCAATTGAATTCGCCGTTCAATAGAATTGAGTGAATCTTTGGACAACCAGTTTTGCTACGCAAATCCGCAATCAACTCTTCCAAACGCGGGGCATACTTAGGCTCGATTACCAGTCCTACTGGTTGTGGAAAGCGCACGAAAAGTGCTTTTACCATCAGACCGGCCGTGATGACCAGCAGAAAAGCAAATTTGGCGAACCAGACATAGTGAAACTTGATCATAAAGAAGACGATCGCCAGTGCCGCCACAAGCAACGCGAGCATAAGCGCGAAGATGTAGACATATCCAAGCAAAGCAAGCGCAACTAAGCGCGGCACACTTGCCTTCGGTTCTTTGAATTCCGGCGGCACAGTTGTTGAGTCGGAATGAGCCATCAGACTTATTCAGCAGCTGAAGTTTTAGCCAGCCATGCCTTTGAATTCGGAACAGCGATCCACGGCTGCGGATTTGTGGCCACGTTGTTTACGTACAAACTCCAGTGCAAGTGCGGTCCGGATGCGCGACCAGTCGATCCAACCGTGCCGAGTTTTTGCCCCGCTTCGACGTCTTGTCCGACTTTGACACCAACCGAAGTCATGTGAATGTAGATCGAAATTACGCCTTGTCCGTGATCCACTGCTACACAATTGCCGTGCAGACGCCATTTCAGTCCGACCAGCACCACTTTGCCAGGCGCGCAAGAAACAATCGGAGTGCCTGCCGGTGCTCTGAAGTCTAAACCGGAATGAAAGTAATCGTCCAACAATTTTCCATTAACTACCCGCTTCATTCCAAATTTCGAAGACGTTGCATATTTCGATGGAACAGTAAAAACACCAGTCCACATGCGCTTATCCGAAACGGTCGCTTTCGCTGCGGCAATTCCCTCTTCTTCACCAGGCGACATCAAAAAATTGTCTTTTGATTTTGGCAAAGTCAGATATTGAATGGGAAATTTACCAGCCTTGACGGTCAAGTCAACTCTATCGCTGCCCGCCAACACCTGATATTTACCGGGTTTGATATCAGCAGGAATGGCAAGCAGAGCAACATACTTGTTGCTATCTGCGGAGCCCCCTCTGGGAAACAGCTTATATGTCTGTTTATTGAATGTCACCGAGGGTGGTGCCCCTGCAGAACCATCAGTCGTAGCCGTCAGCTCAATAGTCTCGCCCTGAGCCGGTGCGGCGTTGGTAACAGACAACTCGGTGGACTGTGCGGATTGTGCGATCGAGGAAGAAATGGCAACTAAAAAAATAATCGGAGCAACAAAACGCTCCAACAGATTTCGAGCAATGATCAAAATGATTTCCTATTCTGTCTGCAAAAATGGATTACGGTTCTTCAGCAGAACCTTCGCCGGCTGGCACCAATCGATCGATAGCTTCACGCAACGCATCGATTTTTTCCAAAGGCAACGCAATGCCTTTCTTTGTTGGCTTTTCTTCCTGGTCTTTGTCCATATACCATTCGCGAATGTGCAGATACTTGGTGCCGCGATACTCGCCGATATAGACGTTAATCGTTTCGCCGCGAGCCTTTTCGTGAACTGTAATTCTCTCTTCCAAGGGATTTTCCTCCTGTGTTAAACACAGTTATCGGTAGTAATGCTCAAAAAACCTATTGCCAAGAAGAACGGAGTTCCTCACACAAGTATATATAAATACTACACAGATCAAGATCTAAATCTAGATCAGTATAAGATCTACCCTTCAGAAGCTTTAACTTAAACATGAGCCAATTCATAGACCATGTATTTATAGAAGTACGTTCCGGCGACGGCGGGAACGGCATCGTCGCCTGGCGTCGTGAGAAATATGAGCCGATGGGTGGACCCGCAGGTGGAAACGGCGGTCGCGGCGGACACATATACTTTGAGGCCACTCGAGATATAAACACCCTCATAGATTTTCGCTTCAAAAAAAGAATTGAAGGGCGCATCGGTGAGCGCGGAAGACACAAAGGACAGCACGGCAAAAACGCCGAAGACACTGTCGTGCGAGTGCCGATTGGAACCGTCATCAAAGACGCCGAAACAGGCGACATCATTGCTGATTTGGTGCTCGAACATCAACGAGCGATGGTTGCTCAAGGCGGTCGTGGCGGTCGCGGCAACACGATGCTAGCAACTCCGCAAATGCGCGCGCCCCACTTTTGCGAACCCGGAGAAGCCGGTATCGAGCGCAAGTTGGAGCTGGAGTTGAAAGTGCTCGCCGACATCGGAGTGATCGGGTTGCCAAATGCCGGCAAGTCGACGCTACTTTCGGTGGTATCAGCGGCGAAGCCAAAGATTGCAGACTATCCATTCTCTACTTTAGAACCGCAGCTCGGTGTGATCAAAACCAAAAGCGGAAACGCCTTTGTCATGGCTGATATTCCTGGGTTGGTAGAAGGCGCATCGGAAGGGGTTGGCCTCGGCCATCAATTCTTGCGCCACGTTGAACGTACAAGGATGCTGATCCATCTTGTCGACATATCGTCTGAGCATCTGGAACAAGACATCGACACAATCCGCGCCGAATTGCGCTTGCACAGCCAAGATCTGGCAGCATTGCCACAACTTCTCGTCTGCAATAAAGCAGATTTGGTTGATGAGGAAGAGGCTGCCGAAATAATCAAGCGCTTGAAAAAGCACTATAAGACCGGCAACAACAAGAAGCAGAATGCTCTGTTCAAGGGCGAAGAAGTGATGCTGATTTCCGGTGCCACCAGGCAAGGTGTCGACGAATTGATCAATGTGATGGAAGAAGCGTTGACGAAGCTGAAGGCGGAGCAACCCGAGCCTGCAGAAATTATTTTCTTCGATCCAAAGTCTCAAGAGCGCCCCGACACTGGTTTCCAGATCTACCGAAAGAAAGGCGTCTTCTTCGTGGAAGGCGATCGTGCGGAACGACTAGTATCAGTGACGAATATGCGCGACGCGGATTCGATTCACCACATGATTCACGTTCTGCGCGCCATGGGCATCATCGACGCGCTCATCGCAGAAGGTGCTAAGCACGGAAGCGAAGTTGTGGTCGGCGCGACAACCTTCTCGTTTGGCGAAGAGTTCGGCTAAAAATCAACCAAACAAAAATCGCCCGTGCCAGGCGCGGACGATTTAAATGATTTCGCTTGAGAGCGATTACTTCTTAGCTGGTGCGGCTGGAGCTGCAGCAACTTCTTCGGCGCGCTCGATTCGGCGCAAGTCTGCAGTTCTGGCGTTGATTTTCTTCTTGTGAGCACGTGCCGCGACTTTAACGGCGCGCTTCATACCTCTTTGCTGTGGCATTTTTCGAATCCCCATTTATCCAAGGTTAGTCCATGCAGCAAACTGCCAGACCGATATACGAACGGAGATCATACTACACCCAGAGATTGCCAAGATACTCGATGCCATTCTGGAAGCCACTTGGCATTGATTCTGCGATCACTTTGCCAATCGGGGGAAATAGCGTAATTCGCTCCAGTTCAGCCACGGGAATGAAATCGACCGCCGCCAAAACCGGTTCGTTACCCAATTTCATAATTCCGCCAGTGACTTTGGCTTTGATGTAAATGTTGACAATATGATGCAACCGGTCTGGCGCAATCGCCTCAGAGAGGAAGACAAATCGCTCAACCTCAACGTCAAGCCCCGTCTCTTCCTTTATTTCACGCACTGCACACTCGAAAAACGTCTCGCCGTATTCCAGTCGTCCACCTGGCAAAACCCAGTACTGGCGGTTGCCTTTGCGGTGCTTGACCAGCAGAATTTTGTCATCCTGAATGACGATTACTGAGACGCGCGTCGTCGGTATCGTATGTCCCGGTCTCTTTTTGAATTTTGGCTTGGGCAATTTCCCGACCCGAAAAACATCCTGCATGAATTGTAGTGCAAGGCGCGAACTAGATTTTCCTTTTGATTGCAAATCGCAACGAGGACAACCCGCGAAGCCCGAAACGCGCTGATTTTCTGCTAATTTTATTAGTCGTTATTAGAAAAACAACTTGGAATCAAAGACATGACTCCCGAAGAGCTTGAAGGAAAATTGACCGAAGCCGAGCGAAGTGCGCTCACAGCTTTGGATGCCGTGAATGATTCGGCTCAGCTGGAAGAATTTCGGCTCAAGTTTATGGGTAAAAAAGGCGAAGTTACAGCCATTTTGAGCGGCGTCGGGCAACTTGACAAAGCCGATCGCGGTCGCGTCGGCTCACTTGCCAATACCGTTAAAACCAATATTGAACAGGCTTTCGAGAAACACAAGCGGACGTTTTACGACCGCGAGTTGAACGCCAGACTGAGCACAGAGCGAATTGACGTGACATTGCCCGGCACTGGAATGAAGCCAGGGCACATTCATCCACTCACTCAAATCACAAGCGACATTGTCGAAATCTTTCACGGCATGGGCTTCTCCGTCGCCGATGGTCCTGAAGTGGAAACGGACTATTACAATTTCGATGCGCTGAACACGCCAGACAGTCACCCTGCGCGCGATTCACAAGACACCTTTTACACCAACATAAATCCTTCGGTTCTGTTGCGAAGCCAGACTTCGACGGTGCAAGTGCGGGTCATGGAAGAAAACAAACCACCGTTGCGCATCATCTCTCCAGGCCGTGTCTACCGCAACGAGGAAGTGAACGCTCGCAAGTATCCGCTCTTCCACCAGCTAGAAGGGCTTCTGATCGACAAAGACGTGACATTCGGTGAGCTGAAAGGATTGCTGACTGAATTCATTCGCCTGTTCCTGGGCAAACCCTTGAAGACACGATTTCGTCCAGACTTTTTTCCGTTCACTGAGCCTAGCGCCGAACTCGACAGCCAATGCCCGTTCTGCATGGGCACCGGTTGCAAGGTTTGTGGACATCGCGGCTGGCTAGAGTTGCTCGGATGCGGCATGGTCGACCCGAACGTCTTGCGCGGAGTTGGGATAGACCCTGAAGAATGGAACGGATTTGCCTTCGGAATGGGCATCGAGCGCGTCGCCATGCTGAAGTACGACGTCAACGACATTCGACACTTCTTCACGAACGATCTCAGGTTCCTTGAACAATTTTGATCGATAAGAGCCGCTTGCTGCTTAGAGTACACAGGGTGAAACCCGCATGCACACTTCATTTAACTGAGGATTCCTAATGAGACTGTCCTTCGATTGGCTGTCAGAATACGTCGACCTGACCGGCATCACGCCAGAGATGGTGGCGGAAAAGCTCACCATGGGCGCATTTGAAGTAGAAGAAATTCGTAAAGTCGGTCCAGATATCGAAGGTCCGGTAGTGCTGGGAGAGATTCTTGAGATTCTTCCTCACCCGAATGCCGACAAGATTCGCCTCACTAAAACACGCATCGCTCCTGGCGCAGACCCACTCGAGATCGTCTGCGGGGCGCAGAATATTGAAGTCGGTCAACGCATTCCAGTGGCATTGCCGGGCGCGAAAGTGATCAATCGCAAAGATGGAACTGCGCTCGTCATCAAAGCTTCCGCGATTCGAGGTGTGCAATCGAACGGCATGTTGTGCTCACCACCAGAACTGGGAATCGTTCCAGCGGGGGTCGAAACGCCCGAGAGTTCTGGCATTTTGATACTCAATAAATCGCACGGCGAGCTTGGAGCAGACATCAAGGAGCTTTTCCATCTCTATCCTGACCACGTGCTTATCGTCGAACCTCGCTCGAACAGAGGCGATTCATTGAGCGTGATCGGATTGGCCAGAGAAGTTGCGGCTCTGCTGAATCGCCCACTCAAACGCCCAGACTGGAAATTAGATGTGTCGGAAGACGCTGCTTTGAATTTCGACGTCGCCGTTGAAAACACTGATGACTGCCCATTTTTCACCATACGCAGATTGAGTGGGCTCAAAGTCGGTCCATCACCAAATCTGATATCTAGACGACTGGAAGCAGTTGGTGTGCGCTCGATCAACAACATTGTCGACGTGACTAACTACGTTATGCATGAATACGGACAGCCGCTCCACGCCTACGATATGAGCAAATTGGATAAGGCTGAAATCACCGTTCGGCGCGCCAGACCAGACGAAAAAATGGTGACCCTAGACAGCAAAGAACGCACGATGAACAACGAAGTGTTGGTCATTACCAACGGCGACAAGTCAGTTGGTGTGGCTGGTGTAATGGGTGGTGAGAACACCGAAATTAGCGACTCTACAACTGATGTGGCACTCGAATCAGCCACGTTCAATCAGGCAAGAGTGCGCCGTGGTGGAAGATTGCTCGGATTGGCCAGCGAGAGCAGCTTGAGATTCGAGCGTGGTGTCGATGTCGGATCGACAGCAGAAGCCTCGGACCGAGCCACTTACCTCTTCCTAAAATATTGTTCTGGCGACTCGACACCAAAAGTCGGCAAGCTCGAGAAGGCAGGGTCGGACGATACCAAGAAAGTTTCCATCGATTTGCGTTTAGGTCAATTGAAACGCTTTCTGGATGCCGAATTCACTGTCGAACAGGTGACTGAATATCTGACCCCACTGGGCTTCCAGGTTAGTAAAAAAGACGACAAGGTCGTCTCTGTATCTGTGCCGAGTTTCAGACAATCTGACGTAACCAGAGAGATCGACATAGTCGAAGAAGTCTGCAGAATCTGGGGGTACGACAACCTGCCCGTGAGAATGCCGCGCGGTTCGGTAACTGCCGATCCAGCAGAAGATACAGTGAGTAAGGCACGTTCCATTCTCGTATCTGCTGGTTTGAGCGAAGCCTGGTTAAGCAGTTTGACAGCGGCTGATGTGAATCCAGCAACAGCTTCTTACAGCACACAGAATCCAGACACGATCGTAAAGGTCAATAATCCGCTATCTGAAGACCATCAGGTCTTGAGACAAAGTTTGATGCCGGGGCTGATCAAATGCGCCGCCTACAACCAGGACCACGGACGAAAAGACGTCTGGATCTTCGAAATCGGTCGCACCTACAGTCGTCTTGCACCGGGCGAAGAAGATATTTTCAAAACAGGCGTGAAAGAAGAATTGAAAGTCGCCGGTGTTCTCATGGGCGACCGAGATATGACTTCGTGGAAGGGCACAGAGACAGTCGACGCGGATTTTTATACAGCCAAGGGTGTAGTCGAAAACTTGCTCGGGGGCCTGGGCATTGATTTGAAACGGACGAGATTTTTCAATCCGAAGGAAACAAACATTTTGCATCCTTCCAGAAGTGCTCAAATCGAATTCGATCGCGGTGCATCGAAAAAAGAAAAAGACAACAACAATAACAACAACAATCATCAGCAACAGAATCAAAAATCTCAAACCGAACATATCGGACACATAGGCCAAGTTCACCCTGGATTTTCCGATGCTATGGGGCTCAAACAACCTGCGTTCCTTTTCGAACTGTCGCTGGATAACCTGCGTGGCTTGAGAAAAGCAAATTCCTTCAAAGAAATCCCAACTGCGCCCGAAACATCCCGTGATTTGACGATCGACCTCGACGAACGCGTCGACCACGCGGCTGTCACTTCCTGTATAACCGCAGCAGCAGGTCAGATTCTCAAGCAGATCGAACTTGTAAGTATTTATCAGCCAGCCGAAGGAAAACGAAGTCTTAGTTACAGACTGAGTTTCCAAGACATACAACGAACCTTAACCAATGAAGAAGTCGAAACCAGCCTGACGAAAATTCGAGAAAGCCTGGTCAATCGGCTCGGCGCCTCATTCAGACTCTGATTTCCTCTGGTTCAGACAGCAAGCTGCACTGAATTGACGGATCACAAGCGATCAACGGCTATTTTGAAAAAATCTTCGTTGATAACGTATTGATGCTCCGGGCGGGGTATATTGAACATACGGTTTTACGGCTTAGGTAGGATGGGCGCTTGGTAACTTGATGTATAGACTGACGTTTCGAATCTGGTTGGCTCTCGTATCTGTATTAGTCTTCTTGGCTGCAAGCTACTTCGCGATGAAGCAGTTCCCTACAGCCATGACGGGACTGCATGACGCTGTGATTTTGGCAGCGCTCGTAGTTCCGCCAGTGCTCGTTGCTTTCCTCGCCTTTGCCAAAGGTTCGCCCAAACAGAAAATTACCGTCGCAGCAATCGGAATTGTTTTCGGTTTGATCTACGGAATCGTCGCCAATGTCACCTTCGGAACCACCAAAGTGCTTCCGAATCTTCAGCTTTTGATCAACGAATATCTCGTTGGCATCATGGCTCTGGGGGGTGGTATCACAGCCCTGGCTATCTTCTCGCTCAAACCAGCCGGTGAAGTCGAGTCTGCCGTAAAAAGAGGCGGACCCACAGAAGTTGTCATTCCAGATCAAGAAACAACTTCGACCAAAACATCCAACACAAAGTTACCTGCGCAGTCAGAACCGCTGACAAAGTCACCTGCTAGCGTTTCCAACACTAATCTGAAGGGAATTCTCGACACGCTTGCACCAGATGAAGATTCATCGACTGACTTACCCGTTACCCCAGCCAAAGGTTTGGCAGGAAGTTTGCCCGGTGTGAAGTCAGCTGCTCCGGCTCCAGCCAAGCAACCGGAACCTGTGGTCAACCAGACTCCTGCGACGCCGGTCACTGCCGCAGCGACGTCTCCAGCCGCAGAGGCACCGGCAAACACCAATCCATCAGATTCACAGACGAACTTGACTGGTCAGAAGAAAGCCACGACCGGGACAGTGGCGTCATCTACCGCGACACGCTTGCAAGCTCAGAAAAGAAAAAGCACAAGCACATTCACCAAGCTGCAAGCGCTCTCGGCAAGCGGCACAGGTGGAATTCGTCAAAAGCCGCAAGAAACAACCAGTGGTGATAACGACGCAGACAGCTTGAAGTCAATTCTCGATCGCCTCGATACCAAACAAGAAGACGCATATTCTGCTCCAGACGAAGTAGAAATGGATTCTTTGTTCGCCCAAGAAAGTTTGCTGTCACCGCCAGAGGTGTCAGAACCGGAACACATTCCAACTCCAGAACCGCCGAAGCCAGCACCGACACCAGTCAAAACACCAGATCCACCAAAGCCAGCAGTTACACCTGAACCAGCAAAGCCAGTCGTCACCCCTGCTCCGAAGCCTGTCACACCACCTGCAGCTTCTACAGCAGCAGCGAAGCCATCAACCTCCAAGCAATACGATTCACCTCTTGCGAAGAAGCCAGAAGCAGCTCCTAGCCTGTCTTCGATGCTCGATGCATTAGATGTACCCAAATCAACGAGTTCTTCCAGTCCAGCAGCGAAGACCTCCACATCGGGCACCACCGGTGGGTCGACCGCGAAACCAGTCACGCCGACTTCGACTCCGAAACCAGCGGTGACTCCGGCGAAACCTACACCACCAGTAGTGCCTAAGGCTCCAACTCCTACTTCAACTCCGAAGCCCGTTGAAGCTCCAAAACCTGTTGTAAAACCAGAGCCAAAGCCAGAACCAAAACCTGAGCCGAAGCCAGAGCCAAAACCTGAGCCGAAGCCAGAACCAAAACCTGAGCCGAAACCAGTCGCGAAAGAACCAATCAAATCCGAGGCAATCAAAGAAGAATCTGGGCTCTTTGAGACAGGCTTAGATAAAGAGATCGACGATATCTTCCTCAACTTGGTGCCTGCCGAAGCTCAAAAGACCGTAGAGTCCAAGAGCGAGCGCGAAGAAGAGATCACAACGACAGCAGAAGTAACGCACGAAGCCGCAGTAGAAGTGGAAGAACCCGTTGCTGAAAAAGCTCCTGAAAAAGAAGGCGGGGTATTCGAATCGACAAAGATCGATCAAGAACTAGACGATATTTTCTCGAACCTCGTGCCAGCTGAAGCACAAAAAGAAGTGGCAAAAGCGGAGCCAAAACCAGCCGAACAAGCCAAGCAGGTTGAAGCGAAGAAAGTCGAAGAGAAGAAACCAGAGCCGAAACAAGAAGTTAAACCGGAACCCAAGCCAGAACCAAAACCTGAGCCCAAGCCAGAACCAGTGCGCGAACCAGAGCCAGCGAAGAGCGAAGGCATGTTCGAAGGATCCGGATTGGATCGCGAACTCGATGATATTTTCTCCAATCTCGCTCCATCAGAAGCCCAGCGCAGCGTGACCAACGAGACATTAGCTCGAGTGCGCGCTGCTGACGCGACTGGCGATCATCCAGCCATCACGCCAGACAATCAAATGCGAAACAAGACTCAAGAAGAGATGTCGTTCGCACCACCATCTGAAGAAGCTGATGCCAGACAGGAAGAAACGCTTCAAGAAGAAACATCCGAGGAAACCGTCGAACACGACACCGAAAAGTCTGGGAAATTCTCAGAAACCCTGCATGCAATGCCGAGCCTTCAAGCAACAGTGGAAGGTCTTCTGAACAGCCTTGCCTCTTCTGAGATCAAGACTGAGACAGAATCATTCGCACCGCCAGCGGCGAAAGAACCGGCGAACGGAAGCGGTGTAGCGACCAAAGTGATGGACTTGATCGAGAGTCTTGAAGAAGCGAACACTGACGCTACAAGCGGCTACAAATATGGAGTTGAAGATTACTCCTCTCATGAGTCGCAAGCAGCACAAGAATCAGCTGAAGCCGCAGCTGAATCGAGCACCGGTGATATCGTAAGCGACCTTTTTGACACACCAAGTAAGGAAGCTAAGGAAGAACCTAACGATGAGTTAGTTACAGAGACTGCTGTCGAAGAAGCGCCTGAAGAAGTAGAAGAAGCTTCGCAACCATCAGAAGAAGTAGAAGAAGCTTCGCAACAATCAGAAGAAGTTGCCGAACCATCAGAAGAAGTTGCCGAACCAGCAGAAGAAGCTGCTGAACCGGCAGAAGAAGCTGCTGCAGTGGAAGAAGCTGCTGAAAAGGTCGCGGAAGCCGCTGAAGAAACACAGGCAGAAGTTGTCGCTGAAGAAACCAAAGATGAAGCCGAAGCACGCACAGAAAGCCGTGAAACTGAAGCAGACCGGAAGACCAAGAAAGAGCTGAAGGAATTCGGACGCTTGTCTAGCAAACAAGGCAGCACAGACTTCGCTTCAGAGACTGCCGGCACGATGAAGACGATCGGCAAACTGCTGATTGAAGTGCAAGCGGTAGAGAACATTATCAAGGCCGGCGAGAGCGGCACCATTGGTAGTGGTCTCACTACTGCTCGAGTGATCTCAGCCGCACGTGGCGAGGGCATCAAAGCACTGTTAAGTAAAATCGATTCTTACAGCGGTGTAGACGGCAGTGTAATCGTTGGACACGACGGTCTAGTGATTGCGTCCACTGCCGGTCCAGGAATGGATAAGGACACGCTGGGCGTGCTCTCAGTAGCTTGTCTGAGCACCAGCAATCTCGCCACTAAGAAGTTGGAAATTGGCAAACTTCGTCAGATGGTTCTAGTGACTGACGCGAAGACCACCGTACTTACTGATGTGGATGTCGGCATTCTAGCTGTGTTCCTCGATAACAACGACGTAGGCAAAATCGATGGCTTGCTGGAAGCAATCCACGACACTATCCACGGATAAAGTCGGACACTTTTTCGATCGAGCGCTTACAAGCCGGTGCTTAAATTGATGCATTTCCTTGCATCCAAGTGCCTCAATCAATCAATTTCAGCTTTAATCAATCAATTTCCGGTTCGCGATAGAATAACGAACCTCCACATCCACACAAGGATAAATACTCATGACTTCACCAACTGAAGCCTCAACCATGCCGGTTGCGGGCGATAAGGCACCTAAGTTCAAAGTCGCAGCTCATCCGGAGGGCGAAGTATCACTGGAAGATTTCCACGGCAAAAAGAACGTAATTCTAGCCTTCTATCCTAAAGACAACACACCAGGTTGCACGAAAGAGATGTGCGCATTTTCTGAAGACTATTCAAAATTTGAGTCTGCTGACACTGTTGTATTCGGCGTCTCAAGCGACAATTTGGAAAGCCACGACAAGTTCTCCAAACAGTTCGGTCTCAAGCAAAAATTGCTCGCTGATACTAAAGGCGAAGTGGGGAAATTGTATGGCACCATCGGCGAAGGCAAAACCAACTCGAGCCGCGTGCTTTTTATCATCGATAAGCAAGGTGTGATTCAGGACGTCATTCAAGGAATGCCTGAGAATTCCAAACTTCTCGAAACTCTGGCGAAGCTGAAATAAGCGCTACGCCGGTCGAAACTGGCGATCCCAAAAGCAACGTAAGCGAAGCGATGTCACCTCTCTGTGGATGGCATCGCTTTTCGCCAGACATACTCAAGTGCGTGAGGCAAGTTGGTGCGCTGAAAGAAATTTTCATCGCCCTCATAGCGACGATTTTCCAGCTTGATCTAGTTTGTCTAGAACCATCTGCTGGTTGATTACTTCTGGCAATACGATTGGATTATTCGGTTTGTCTGCTGGAAAAATCACGTACAGAGGCACGCCCGAGCGGTTGAATTTGTTTAGCAACTCGGTGATTTTTGGATCTTGCACTGTCCAGTCAGCTTGCATCGGCACCACATTCAGTGCTTTGATTTTCTCTACAACCGGTGCACTGTTTAGAACTGTCTTTTCATTAAACTTGCACGTCAGGCACCAGTCAGCCGTAAAATCCAACAGCACTGTCTTGTGTGCTGAAAGCTCCTTGTCGAGCGCCTCGACGCTAAATGGTTGCCATTTGATCGGTGCATCGACATTTGCTTTTTCTAGCGGCTGCGCTTTTAAGCTTATGCCTGGAAGAGGATAGACGAAGAAGTAGAATGCGGTTGCCACAATCGCGATTGAAATTGCGTAGATGGTGATCTTTCTACCTTGTTCTGTGGTTAGGTCTGTGAACCTTCCTACAATCCACGCGGCGAAGGCTAGAGCGATGAGGAAATACGTTGTACCAATAATTCCTTCAATTCCTAATTCGCTACCCAGCACACCAAGCAACCAGGCAACAGTTGCGAGCAAAACGAATCCAAGTGATTCTTTGAACTTCTCCATCCATACGCCGGGTTTTGGCATGAATTTCATCCACTCGGGCTTGGCTGTGAGGAGAAGGTAGGGCAATGACATTCCCAGACCGATAGTGAAAAAGATCAGCGCCACGGTCCACCAGGGCTGCGCAAATGCGAATCCTAATGCAGTGCCCAGAAAAGGCGCGGTGCATGGAGTCGACAAAATTGTTGCTAAGACGCCCTTGAAAAAGGTGCCGGAGTATCCTTCTTTGTTTGCCAATTCGTCGACTTTCGATCCACCTGGCACTGAGACGTAGAAAAGTCCGAACAAGCTCATCGCAAACAACAACACGAGTGCTGACATTGCAATTAAGAAACCTGGGTATTGGAACTGGAATCCCCAACCAACACTTCGTCCAGTCGCTTGCAATGCGATCACCACACCGGCAAGGACCATGAAGGATGAAATAATTCCTGCTGTGAAAGTCAGCCCCATCAGCCGAACACGCGCCGGTTCGTCTCTTGCTTGCTCAAAGAAACTCAAAACTTTGATGGCGATTACGGGCAATACGCACGGCATCACGTTCAGAATCATGCCGCCGACAAACGCAAGTGCCAGATAAGCAAGAAGGCTCTGCGGCTTTTCTGCAGAACCTTCAACATTGAACTTTTGATTTAGAACAGAGACGCCGCTGGTGGATCGGGAAGTGGTTACGACGTTTGTGGATTGCGGATTAGCAGCGCCGTCGGTGGGTTGGTCAGGAGCGCGAGGATTAGTCGCACCATCTTTTGCAGGCACCGCCGATGATACCTTGCTGTTGTCGTCCAGTGTTAGATCTTTTACAGATCCTTCAAATCCGAGTTTGGAGAATTCTTCGGCATTAGCAGCCGCTGCGGTCGAGCCTGTCTTGTCGACGGGTAGAGAAAGCGAAACACTCGTGCCGCCTGGCACGCAAATTTCTGCGCACGATAACCACTTCACGTCGGCCTTGAAATCCACGTTATCGCCGCTGAAATTTGCCGGTGGCGTTATGGTGGCACCGATCAAGGTTTTGTCTTTGTAGCCATAAGTGACGATGCCGCTATCGTTGAACTTCGACGGCTTCTGCCACAAAATTGGACCAGCAGTGAACCCTGAAGGCAACTTCCAGGTGATTTTGGTAGGCAAACCGGCGTCACCACTCTCTTTGTAGTAGGTGTGCCAGCCACTCTTCATCGTCAACTCGACACCAACCTTGAATGGCTTCCCAGCTTGAATCGCGGTGGTATCGGCCAGCATTTTAGCGGTCACATACGGTTGCTCATTGGATACCTTTGCGTGCGCCTCTTGAGCTGTCACTTCTTGACTGCGATAAACGCCCACGCACACTAGCGTTATTAGCAGGCTGCAGATGGCAACCAAGGTTTTGTTTGAATACTTCATGCCGACCCCAACTGAATATTCAAAAATTCTATCCTAAACTTGTGAAATTTTTGTTCGTGTGGCCCACACGCCTGGCGATGCAGCCACTGCTCGGGTCTATTCGTGCAGCCCGTTGTGTTTGGCGATGTCAGCATAAACCTCCGCACTATGCCTCAACGTGCGCACTTGCGTCGGATACGCTACGCGAATCAATCCGAAACGCGGTCTCAAACCTTCCGCCCATTCAAAATTATCCATCAATGACCAATACATATATCCCAGTACGTTAGCGCCATCTTCGATGGCGTGATGCAACGCCATCAGATGCGACGTCAAATAATTGATGCGCTTATCGTCAGCCAACGACCAATCACCTTCATCGAGATCGTGAGGAAACGCTGTAGCAAAGCCATTCTCAGTAATGATGATTGGACGCTTTGTGCCGTCGGTGTTGTATCGAAATGGGCTCAAGTCATAACAAAGTGTTTTGTACAATCCGTCTGGATAGTGCTCCCAGCCCATACAATTGACTTCAAGCTCATATTCTGTTGACGCCGTACCAAAGATATCGATCGGCCACTTGTAACTGAATTCAGACAGCTCGCGGGTGTAATAGTTGATGGCCAGATAGTCCATGGCGCCCTTGAGACCAGGAATTACACCGCTGATTTTCTTCACTTCCTCGTTATTGCTGAGTGGATAAGGAAATTGCAGCTCGCCAGTTTGCACCGCCATCGGAAACATCAAATTGAAAACATAGTTGCGGTAATAGCTAACCATGTGATCGAGCGGATTCCATCGGTGTTTCGCTATAAAAGGTCGCCAGTGCATCGTAAAACTCACAGGCTTCGCTGGCGTCACTTCATGCAGAGCTGCATAAGCTTTGCCATGCGCTTCCAGCATGTTACGAATTACTTGAAATGCTTTCAGATAATCGTTACGCAGACCCGGCGGCCAGGCTCCATTCACATAACTCTGATAGGCATACGCGAGAGGCTCGTTGATCGTGATCCAGTAGTCGACAAGATCCCCAAAAGCCTCCGCTGCAAGCCGCGCAAAGCGCTCAAATTCGCTGATTGCCGAAGGGGAACTCCAGCCACCCGATGCTGCCAACCAGCGCGGCAGAGTGAAGTGAAACAACGTCACCAACGTCTTTATACCTTCCTTCTGTAACCCAGAAAGAAGCCCTCGATAATAGGCGACTGTGTCGGCGTTGAAAACGTAGGGCTCGCCATCCTTTGGTGGATCAGGGCAGAGCGCTGGCCAATTGAGGCTGATTCGAAAAGCATTTAGATTAAGCTTGCGACATATTTCGATGTCATCAGCGTAACGATTATAGAAATCACAGGCGCGATCGGCGGTCGTCGAATCAGAAATCTTGCCATCCAAAGTCGTCCATTCAGACCAGTCAGATGTGCGCCCGGACATCTCATGAGGATGCCCCTCGACCTGAAAATGCGAGGTCGCTGCTCCCCAGAGAAATCCAGCTGGAAATTTTAGAAAACGCCGGTCCGTCAAGTTACCCCTTCGAGCTACGCAGCTCGCCCAAGCGAATGCTTTACGTAGTTCAGTCTTAACAAGGATATGACGGCTTTGCAAGCCTATAATAGGTGGCTGTTCACATCCTATCTCTAACTTAGCAGAATACGTTTGACTACAGCCACTGACGCTCCGATTGCGTCTGACAATCAGCAAAATCCTTCCATTCCTTGCTCATTACTTGGACCCTTTAAGTGCCCATTGGTGAGGGATTTCGCGCTTTTTACGGCGTTGCTGATAATCAACCTTTATTGTTTCCATCGCACAATGAATGGTTACTTTTTAGCCGACGACTTTGTTCACGTTCCTTACCTTGTCAAAGTGTTCAATGGTCATGCCGATCTGCTCATACAGAATTTCTATACGAATTGGGTGCAGGCACAGGGCACACAGTTTTACCGACCTTTCATCTCACTGACGCTCGCTCTGGATTATCTGTTCTGGAAAGCAAATCCAGTTGGATATCACATCACGAATTTTTTCTATCAAGTGGCATCCAGCATTTTGCTGTTCCTCTGCACGCGTCGTCTGTTTAACTATAAAACTACGACAGAAGCCCAGACTATAGGTTTTCTAGCTGGTGCATTTTTCGCGGCATGTCCTTTGCACGCAGAAGTTGTGAGCTGGATCATAGCCAGAGTCGACAGCGTGCAAACCACATTCCTATTAGCTAGCTTATGGATGTATCTGCGCGCTCGCGATCAAGTAAATCCGACTGTGAGCAGGGCTTTGAGCTTTGCCTGTTTCGTAATTGCGCTGATGTCGAAAGAGATGGCGATCACTCTTCCCCCCACTCTTGTTTTACTCGAGATGATCAAGTCGGATAAGTCCAGCTTGCTCGCCAGAATCACAGACGCCATCAAAGAGACATGGCAATACTGGCTAATCTTGGCAATTTATATGGGCGTCCGAACCGCAGCATTAGGAACCATATCTGGTGGCTACGCTGGCTCTATCGGAGAGGGATTAAGTTCATCGCTGTACAAACGATTCTTCCAAGACGGTTCGTTCTTTCGTGTGCTTCTGCCTTTGAACGCGGAACTGCCTGGAGGCGCAGCGCGAAGGCTCGTCAGCTCGCTGAAAATCTTTTACGAATTGGCCGGCGTGCTTACTGTGGCGCGATTGCTCTATCTTTTCAAGGAAGGCACCATTTCAGCATACATGCGTCAATTAGCATTCGCTGCCGGTTGGTTTGTCATTGCGATGCTTCCAACTTATCAAGTTTGGAATCTCACTGAAACACTGCAAGGAAGCCGTTTCATATACTTGGGCACGGCGCCTCTGAGTTTACTTTTGGCACTGTTGGTAACACCAGTGCACTGCGACAATAAGGGACAAGTCAAAAAATTTCTCAATGCTGCATCTGCAATTACAGCTCTTCTTATGATTTGGACATTCATGCAGATCACCTATCAGAACAACAGCGCCTGGGCACAAGCGAGCAAGGGCGTTCGAGCGTTTAGAGCGGCGGTCGAAGATTGGTTCACCAATCATGCAGTCGACGATCGCAAACTCGTCGTCCTGAACATCCCGCAACGATTTGCAGGGGCGCACATGATTTACAACGCGGCGACGTTGAGCGTCTTGCTGCGCCCACCGCTGAGCTCAAGCGATTATGCAGACAAAGTGGTGACATTCGAGCCAATCACCTTCGGTGCCGCAGATCTGATCAACATATCCCGATTGAGACGACTGATTTCTCAACCAGCTCAATACCAGTTCGCAAAATGGGATGGTGTCAAACAAAAACTAGTGCCACTAAAATTGGTATCAGGGCAGATCGACAAGGAGCTGCCGGGCTCCGAGGCAACCGACTCCAGAAGCGCTGGCAATGAGTCTTTCCTCGTCTCCCCCACCATCGATATTCCAGCTGCGTCAGTTGACTTCGTCGACATCGAGGTCAAGAATGACAAGAAAAGCGACCCAGCCGATGTGGTGACGATGAGCTGGAACACAATATCAAATCCGATTTTCAACAAAGACAGAACATTAGCAAAGGCAGTCGAGAATTCCGACCAGATTCAGTTCGCTGTATCAGAGCACAAAAACTGGGTTTCGAGCGAAACGATCCATCAGTTGAAATTCGAACTACCAAGTGGAATGAATATTGAAAAAATCACTTTGCACAGCGGCGAAAATCTAATTCCAACTATTTCGCCGAACACGAACGCACCATCAGCCAACGGACGCACAGTTGCCGAAGACGTCGGTGGCGTCTCGAGACCAGGCAGCAACATCGGACCTTTCACTTACGATGTTTCAAAAATTCCCGGCACCGATCACGCCGTTGTCGAAATTTCCAAGGCAGATTCGTGGTTCGAACACTACTCAGGCACATTCCGCGATCGAAAACTTTCACCTCAGGCACTTGTTACGAAAGCACTGAGTGCAAAGACGGGACAGTTTGACCTACCAGCGAAAGAGCTTGATCGGCCAGGGTTTTACGAAATCAGAATCTGCGCAGTAGATAAAAACGGAAGGTTGATTGGCTTCCCATCCGACCCGATCGACTTGCAGTTTTCAGCTGCAGATGTAAGGAAGTAAGCTGGTGACGATGCAAGCGACGACATCTGTAGATTCAGATCAGGGCTACATCTTGCCCCCGAACAAAACGGAATTCGAGCGCGTGAAAGTGCAGATGACAATCGGCGTTTTGCTAATCGTTATCGTTTGTTTCTTGAACTACTATCCAACCTTGCGACTCGGCTTGTTGCTCGACGACTTCAACAATGTAGACTACGCTTTTCGCGCCTGGCACGGTGACTCAGCGGATTTTCTCGCCAACTTCTACAGCAACTGGGCAAAGCTCGATGTGATGAAGGCGTATCGCCCTTTCATCTCACTCAGCTTCTTCACTGACTACGGATTGTTCGGGTTGAACTACGTTGGCTACCACATAACAAACGTAGTCATGTTCGCCATTTGCGCAATTTTCGTCAGTCTCATTACACTCGAATTGACCGGCATGTACGGAAATCGCTCCAAAGCATCAGCCGCAATTTGGGCTGGGCTATTGTTCGCGGCAGATCCCCTGCATGTAGAATCAGTCACATGGATAATTGGTCGAGTGGACTTGCTCTGCAGCGTATTTTATTTTGCATCGATATTTTGCTTCATGCGATTCAGACTACTGCGCGAACGATTTTATTTAATTGCATCGCTGATCTGCATGTTCATCGCACTCGGCAGTAAAGAAATGGCTGTGACAGTGCCTCTCATACAAACACTAGTATGTTTTCTACCAATCGGTGTGCAAAAAAATGCAAATCGAAGCTGGTCTAGAAAATTAATCGAAAGCGACTTCAAGTTCGCAATTTTATTCTGGATCGAACTTGTCGGCTTCAGCATCATGCGCAACGCGTTCCTCGGACAAGCGATTGGCGGTTACGGAAACACTGACCTGAAGACCGTCTTGAACAGTTGGCGCAACTTTGCTGACCGCGCCAGCATTGCCAAAATATTTCTGCCTATAAACGAAGAACTACAATTCTCAACGGCGTTAATCAAAACATGCTGGGCCGGTTTTGCCATGATTTTAGCTGCAGCCGTACTCAGATTTTTCAGCTCACGCAGAATCATCGTTCCATTCATCTTTCTTTTTCTATGGGCTGTACTGGCGGTCTTACCTACTTTTCAGATCTGGCACATATATCCAAATCTTGTTGGCAGTCGATTATTTTTCACGTCGTCAGCACCATTGTGCATTGCCCTAGCATTGTGTGCTCTGCCAGCGACAGACGCACTGGGTCGCCTGGCCACCAAGCTGTGGACCTACGTTGGTGTAACCGCACTGCTAGTCGTTTTTGTCTGTTGGTCGTTCGTATTGCAAGAAAATTTGCGACCATGGCAAATTGCTTCATCACAAATGAAAAATTTCACGCGGCAGCTCGAGACGATTGCAGCCTGTCTGAAACCCGGAGAACGTGCTCTGCTGCTCAATCTTCCACCAGATTATCAGGGTGCGGGAATGGTCACTCGCTCATGGTATGTCGAACAAATCTGCCGCCCACCATTTGCAAAAACCGATACATCAGATCGATTTATCAGCATCGAACCCGTAGTTTCTGGTAGCCACGATTACCTCTGGCCAACGGCGTTGATTAACTTGCTTGAAGATCCCAAAGTGGCAAGGAAAGTAATTTGGAACACTGTCAAAGGTGAATTCGAAGAGTTTCAAAAACATTCAGCAAGCGCTCAAAAAATTACTGCTGACAATTTTCTCGGTGCAACTATCGAACCTGCCACAGCCTGGACTGGCATAGACAAAGAGTGGCGAGTGCAATCAGACAGACAGCCCGGCATGGAAATCCATCCCGACTTCAGACGCCTCTATCCGGCTGTCAGACCTTTGAAAAAGGGTGCACCACAAGTGATGACCCTTTGGCTGCCAATCAAGGACATCAATCCACTTGCACAAAACTATGCTCGACTCAATCTCAGTGTACGCGGCAATGCTTCTGATCTGGATCGATGCCGATTCATGTGGAAATCAAAAGGATTGAACTGGCCTGGTCAAATCGATCACGAAGCTATGATCGAACGTGATGGCGATGGCAATTATTTTGTCTGGCTTGGGCGCTATCGTGGATGGAGCCTAAACGATCCACCCACAGCAGTTGGCATTAGAATGCCTTCTGGAGACTATTGCATCGATCTGAAAAGCATCGAATTGGTTAGCGACATTCCATACAAACCCACCATTACGGTTGACAACGATCGCACCACATATGGTACTCCCGGAACGGCTGTTATACCGAAATCACCAGAGGCAAAGATTCACTGGCACGCAAACATGCCCGGCGTAACATCCACAGCTTTGCGGGTGAGCAAGCCCAACTTAGTCTTCGACGCTAATTCAGAATTGGATGTGGTATCAAATTCATCAGGCAATCTTGCCCGAGAGATTCCGCACAACGGTCGCGATGGTTCGATGCCAATTTCCGAATTGAAATTGCAAGAAGGCACAACTCAAATTGAAGTTATCGGGAAGGACAAGAACGGAGATCAAGTCGGTCTACCGTCCGAGCCAATTAGCATCAAGCACTAATTAGCATCACCGCTAATCGAAGTGCCGTTGTACAGCGGCACCTCGATTAAAATTGGTTGTCGTGCTTTTTAGAACCGCACCATGAATGGGCTCGTCGTCGGCGCGACTGCTGGGGTTCGCGCTGGAGCAACCGCGTTCACAGCTGGGCGCATCATTGCCGACAGCATTGGCGGTCCATAGACAGCCGCCACTCCCAGTGCCAACATTGCTGACAGAGCCATGATAGTCACAGACAAACCGTGCTTGATCTTGGTCTTGGTAGTCTTCGGCAATTGCATGTATCCGAGCAACACTAGTGCGCCAACTGAAGTGGCTCCGAAAAGAAACGTCGACATGTCTTGAACGCTGAAGGTCGGAACATCCGAAACGCAGGCGTGAGCTGGAAGAGCGCTCGCCAGGAGAGGCATCAGAGCAAGGAGATTTGTTTTACGCATGAGCTCATGACCAATGTTGAAGGGATTAATCCTGGGCAGCAAGCTGCACATTTACCGATCATGAGGGCAGGAGTCAAAGTTGTAAAGAGGGATTTGTGATAAATAACATTAGGGTTTTCCACCTAGCGGCAGCACCTTCAGCTTTTTTTCGCCGCTAGATGCTTTCTTTGGCCAGCGCAATCCAGCATAGAGGGACGCCCAAGCGACACAGTTAATCAAAACTGCCGAGAACAACGCACGCCATCCTAACTCCGCGCCTATTTTAAACGGCTCAATCGCCAATGAGAGTAGATTGAGAGCGACGTTCAAGGCATTGCACACAAAGATCGGAGAAAGGACCAAAAGAGCGTTCTCGAAATCGGGTCGTCTGGAGCGCAGCGGAGAACGAGACAAATAGCTGATCAGAGCGATAGCTGCAGCGTATGCGATCAGCTCGAATGCATGAAGATTTTCCGATGCGGCATAGGCAACAACCGCTGAAGATGCAATCAGCGTGCTTAACACCGGCAGATTCCACAAGTCAGGCAGTGTCAAATTGGAGACACGCAAACGGGCACGATTCCATCTTGTCAAAAGATATGCCACCACACCCGAAGCGCCAGCCAATAAGACTTCGAGAGCACGTAGAAACAAATCAGAATCAACCAACGAATCCCACACAGTCGCCACGATCATGCTGACAGAGAGAATCCACTTGAGCTTAGTCGCATGATTGCCTCTGGTTCGACCTGCGATCAAAATTCCGAAACACACAGGAAGAACAACGTGGGCGAGGGAGAAATTGGCGACGATTCCCTGACTCACGCCGTGGTCCTGTTTCACTAACAGGTCAACAAACGCGTAACCCCAGTCGTACCCGCCTTGCACCAGAAAAACTGAAGACACAGTCATGATAGCGAGCGCGGTCACATTTCTAAAACTGGAAATTTTTTTTGCTTCCTGCAAAACCGAAGTTCTAGCGTCTATTCGCACGACTTGCGGCAAAGATAAAGCCGCTGCCATCCACTCTTCTTCAGGTGCGAATGGGTCAGACACGATTCGATATGCAGACTTGGACTTCTCTTTATGGCGCATAGCTCCCTCTTTCAACCTAGACAGATACGTGGGCGCGCAAGAAATTAGGAGGAATCAGAAAAAATATTCTGCGTTCAGTTCGAGACAGTAGTTTTGCTGCGGTCTGCTTGAGCGAGAAGCGTTGACAGCTGACGGTTCACATCGGCGACCAGCGTAGGACCGTGATACACGAGACCTGTGTAAAGTTGCAGCGCAGTGGCGCCAGACTGCAGAAAATCGAAGGCGTCTTTGCCGCTTGAGATTCCGCCGCAGGCGATAATTTGCTGACTTGCAGATTTGATTTTGGCCACTTTCTGAACCAGCGCTAGAGCCCTTGGTTTGAGCGGTGTTCCGCTCAGTCCGCCATTGCCGATCTCGGCAATTCGAGCAGCATCAGTGCGCAAACCTTCTCGACTTAGTGACGTGTTACCGCAGATAAATCCTGCCAGGTTGTGCTCTCGGGCGATTTCGACGATATCTGAGATAAGTTCCTCTGAGCTGTCAGGCGACATTTTGATCAACACAGGCAGTCGTCCAACATTCTGCTTCTGCACTTCGCTCATGATGTCGTTGAGCTGCTGGCGCTCGTTCAGGATGCCCTCGTGCGTGTTCGGGCAGCTGGCGTTGAAAGCGACATAGGCTAGAGGCAGTTTTTTGATCTGCTCGAACGTCGTTAAAACATCCGCAATCGCTTTATCACCTTGAATTTCAGGAAGATTGGTTTTGGCGATATTGAGCCCCGTCGGTAGGGCAAACTTCGCCGCAGCCAGTCGAGCAGCCACCGCTTCAGCACCGTCTCCATTCAGCCCGAGCCGGTTGATGACAGCGTTGTCCTCAGGCAGCCTGAACAATCGAGGCTTTGCATTTCCTTTGGTCGCCTGAGCGCAAACTGAGCCAATCTCGACGAAACCGAAGCCAAGTCGATCTGCAAATTCAACAAAACGTCCGTTTTTGTCGAAACCTGCAGCCAATCCAATCGGATTCTTCAACTCAACGCCCGATAAATTTGTCGCCAGATTAGGAGCCGAGAACTCGAAGTGAAAGGGGCTAAAAGCCAAGAGGGGCGCCACTTTATGCGCCAGATCGTGGGCCCGTTCGGGGTCCATCTTAAACAAAAGCGGGCGAATCAAACTCTCGTACATATTTCGATCATAGCGGGCATTGCAGCCAAAAACAGCTAAAGTTACAGAACTCTCGCACGGCAGGAACTGGCGCTGATGGGATATGGTGTATCCGGGGCATATGTCTTATGGGTCTCCGCTCTGCCACGGAAGCGGTGCGTCCTGAAAAGAGGCGTGTGAGTTGGAAAAAAACGTCGGCAAATCATGCAGCTCTTGCGGTCAAGTATTTGACCCAAGCATCTCGTTTTGCCCCACCGATGGCACCAAGCTTTCTTCCGAATTAGTGACAGCAAGCTCGCACGAACTGATCCAGGTGACCAGCCGCAATTTACAGAAGCAGCAGGACTCCACCCGTGTTTCGTCACCACAGATTGTTCTAGACAAACCGACAACACCTAAAAACGATGAGACACCAAACGAGAGGTTTGGAAACGGCTCCCGGAAAAGTGTCGAAAGCAGCGCGAATAAGCATGTCGATGTCAACCTGAACGACAAGTTCGACTCAGGCTCTTTAGAAGACACCGGTGACGAACTGCGTGACACTAGACAACATCTGGTGCCCACATTGATTGGAGCCACCCTAGACAATCAATACGAAATCATCTCGGTGGTCGGCAAAGGCGGAATGAGCTTCGTCTACAAAGCGACACATCTGCTCATGAAAAAGACGGTTGCCATCAAAACTTTGCTACCGCATCTTACGCTACAAGCGACCAGCTTGCAGCGCTTCCAGCAAGAAGCCCAGGCGGCGAGCAATTTGAAGCATCCAAACATCATCGCCGTGCACAACTTCGGCACCACCCCTGATGGCGAACCGTATCTGGTGATGGATTATGTCGAGGGCTCATCGATTTCTGACGATTTAGAGAAATACGGTTTTGTGCCAGTAGACCGGGCTGTCGATATTTTTATCCAAGTAGCAGACGCTCTGGCCCATGCGCATCAACGAGGAATTATCCACCGAGATTTAAAGCCAAGCAATATTTTGTTATTGGAAAAAGATGGTCGGAAAGATCACGTCAACATCGTTGATTTCGGCATCGCAAAAATGTTGCCACAAGATGGCGTCGAAGCTGTCAATTTGACACAGACAGGAGAAGTCTTCGGAAGTCCGCTCTACATGAGCCCCGAACAGTGTAAAGGAGAGAAACTCGACGCCCGTTCCGACATTTACTCGATGGGCTGTCTGATGTACGAGACTTTGACTGGGCGTCCAGCGACTCCTGGTGACAACACGATGGAGGTGTTGTACAACCACATTCACGAAATTCCCGCGCCAATGAAAGCGCCTCTCACACACGTTCCGCCGCAACTGGAAAAAATCGTCTTCAAAACGCTTGCCAAAGATCCAACTCAAAGATATCAATCGATGGGTGAACTTCGCGATGAACTGGAGGCTTTCAGTAAACATCGTAAGACAAGCATTCTGAATCGGGTAACCGACTATTGGCAGCTATTCTTCTTGCGACGCAAGCCGCGAACTAAAAGAGACAAAATCATCGTTGCCATCGCAGTTAGTGGCTTCCTCTTCGCATCATTTTTTGCCTTCCAACTCGCCTCTCTTTACTGGGCCGCAGCCGACTCTCCGGCTTCTAAAACAGCGATTGTCTGGGACGAAGATCGAGAAATGCAGAAGGTCAACAAAGAACCTGTAGAAACAGACAAAGCGCGACTTGATGTAATGATGCACACCCGCGTGGCCGCGTCGGAAGATGAGAGCCACAAGGATCCAGTAGACATTATCAACTATTTGTCTGGTCCTGCAGACTTTTTGATGAGTCGACATTTGTGGAAGTCGGCCTTGGAAATGTATGAACTGGCTTACAAATACAGTTTGAAATACAACGACTATCTCGTGCTTCGCACCATGACCTTAAGACTGGCTATGGCTGAGTGTTACGTCAACCTGCATCAATATGAAGAAGCGGCTCGAATTATCGACGAAATGAAACGACGATTGCACAAAGGATACGAGCGCGATTACGTCGACCACTCGATTCTTGCAGCGAAGCTTGGCTACATTTACTATCTGCAAGAAAAGTGGCAACCCGCCTTGCGCGAGATGGACCTTGCCTACAAAATCTGGACTGAAAAACATTCACAAGTGCTGCCGTTCACGTTCTACAACTTACCTGCTAATCCTGAAACCAGCTACGATTTCACACTGCTGATCAGCAGAATGGCAACATCGTATCAGCGCCTCTATCAAGAGTCAGTCGCCAACGGAGCGCCCGACATGCGAGCCCTGGAGAATGCGGTGCGTCTCTATAAAATGGCTGGGAATCAATGGAATCACATAGTCGGTGGGCGCGATTCAAATCGCAACGTCTCAGTGGCGATGGCAAATTATGTTTACCTCGAGCACATTCTCGATAAGAACGCTGACTTAGACTCCGAGTATGCCGAAGTTGCTAAACGCGGCAAAGAATTCGGCGCAGACAGCGCCTACGAAGGCGTCATGCTTTTCAATTACTCAGGCTATTTGATGGACAAAGGTCGCTACTTCGACGCAGCCGCAACGCGCATTCGCGCCTGGACGATCTTTGCACAACTGGCGAAAACAGCCGGTTCAAACACTACGAGCGATCGTCAGAATCTGCCGCCGGCGAGTCCGCCACCGTCGTCGGAAAACAAAATCTCGCCTTCGTCTGAAACTGGTTTGTAGTTCGATCCCATGTCAAAAACCTTTGGATCGATGAGCATCTTTTTGCATTCTAACGTCTGCAAATACGTCAACTTATCGTCCACATCAGGCTTTGCCACGCCTCGTCGATAGACCTGCCATGTTGCGATGCGCTTCATGCCAAAGCCCTTCATCATCTTGAAATCGCGGCTGGTGAGACGAGTCAATGGAGCCATCAGCTCTTCGATGTGCGGCATATCAAACTGTGGCGATACCCAGTACTCTTCCACGTACTTGGCGTAACGTTGAGCGTCCTGCTGAGGGTTGAGCATTTCGCGCGTGAACTTGGTGCACTTTCGTCCAGCGATGACCTCGTCCCCGACCTTCTTCCATGGGCTGTACTTATATCTGGTGCGTCCGGCCATGCCGCCTTCCATCATCGCGCCCAGACGGTCGAAACCAGTCTGTTTATCGAACACTTTTACCTTCTTGGTTTCAGTGTTGTAGAGGTGGGTCTCGAAAAGAGGCGGTTTACATGTAATAGCCAGAATAGGAGAGCTCAGACGAGCCCCGTCGGGGCTGACAGACCACTCGATGCGCCCAAAGTAGTTGACCTTCATGACAAGCTTGTAGCCCATCTTTGGTACTGGCTTTGTCTCGCCGGCGCTACCGACCGGTTTACACCAGACCGCAGAGAGCGCCGTTACAAGGACGGCAGCAAGCGATGCATTTCTCAAGGAGGCAGCAAGCGATGCGTTTCTCAAACTTGCAACAAATATTTGTTTGACCACAGTAAAAGATTCTACCTGAAAGCGATTCAGTATACACCCTGCGACGCTCTCAAGGCTTGCGGTTAATGCCTGGCCGAGCCCACCACATCTGACTTCTGTTCGACATTCGCATCCGGTGGTTCCGGTCTATTAAAGAAGTGCAGCAACCACTTCTGGAAGTCATCGACGTAGGTAAAGACAACAGGAATTACGACCAGCGTCAGCACTGTAGATGTGATCAGACCACCAATCACTGAAATCGCCATTGGTGCGCGCGCTTCGGAACCCGCACCGATTCCCAATGCGATTGGCAGCATGCCTGCAATCATAGCGATCGTGGTCATCAAAATCGGTCGCATGCGCGTCTCACCAGCGTGGATAATCGCTTGCTGGCGCGGCACACCTCTGTGAATTTCCATCAAGGCGTATTCGACCAGGAGAATCGCGTTCTTGGTCACCAATCCCATCAACATCGTGATACCAATCAAGGCATAAAGTCCGACCGACTGATTAAAGAGCACAAGCCCCATCAACGCCCCACAGAGAGACAGCGGCAACGACATCATGATCACCAGCGGATGCAAGAAACCGCCGAACAAAACGACAAGAACCGCGTAGATGAGCAAGACCGCTGCACCAATTGCAGTGCCAAATCCGGCGAACACATCACGTTGTATTTCGGCGTCACCCAGCGGTTGCTCTTTCACTGATTCAGGCATACCTTTGAAAGCTGGCAGTTCATGCACTTTCTTTAGCGCTTCACCAAGAGTTGTGCCTGAATCCAAACTCGATTCGAGCGTTACCTGGCGCTGACGGTCGAATCGATCGACCTGGAACGGTCCTGTTCCAAACTCGATGTGAGCAACACTATCCAACGGCAACAATCGGTTGCCGTTGCCCAGCACCTGCAGATGTCCGATCGTCTGCAAATCTTTTCTATATTTCGGATCCAGTTGAACACGAATGTTGATCTGTCGATCGCTCAAATTGAATTTGGCCAGGTTCGCATCAGAATCACCTAGTGTCGCAATCAAAGCAGTGCGAGCGATAGATTGAACGGAAACGCCCTGGGCCGCGGCTTTATCAAAATCGGGATGGACGAGGATTTCTGGACGAAGCAATGCGGCACTGGTCGTCACGTCACTTAAACCAGGAACAGAACGCATCTGGTCTTTGATTGCTTCAGCAGTTTGATTTAGCACGAGTGGATCTTGACTGGTGAGAGCGACGCGAACAGGTTTGCCGCCCATGCCACCAGCTCGTGAGAACGTCAGCCGCACACCCGCAACAGATGTGATCTCGGCTCTGAGCATATCTTCGAAAGCTTGTTGAGAGATTTTCCGCTCAGTCTTGTCCACGAGCGTTATGTATAAAGTGCCTGTGTTGACCACACCACCACCGGCGGTTCCTCCACCCTTGGAAGCAGCGGGAGTGCCGATGAATGCCACGACTTTCTTCACTTCCTGATGCTTTTTGATGATTGCAGTCAGGCGCTCTGAAGCCGCACGCGTGTCTGAAATTTCAGAGCCGGGCGCTAATTCCACATTCAAAATAAGCTCGCCGCGATCGACGTTCGAAATAAGAGACGTGGGCATCGACCGAAACAGAACGATACTGAAGACGAATAGAATAATGGCACCAATCACGGTGACGACGCGATTGCGCAATGCCCAGAGCAGCATGCGGTCGTAGAGGCGAGTCATCTTGCTGGAGCCGGTTTTATGCTCGGGCGCATCCTTCATCATGTACGCCGCCATCATTGGCGTAATCATGCGAGCAACAAGCAACGAGAACAAAACAGCGACGGTGACAGTCAATCCGAATTGCTTGAAGAATTGTCCGGGAATGCCACCCATGAATGCGACAGGCACAAACACTACAACAATTGTCATTGTTGTGGCGATAACGGCCATTCCGATCTCTTCTGCCGCTTCTATAGCCGCCTGAAGCGGCGGTTTACCCATTTTCAAATGGCGAACGATATTTTCGATTTCTACAATCGCGTCATCGACTAAAATCCCGATCACGAGTGCCAGTCCAAGCATCGACATGCCGTTGAGAGTGAAGCCTGCCCATTCCATAACGGCGAAAGTTGGAATGATCGAAAGCGGAATCGCCAGACCAGAGATGAACGTTGCTCGCCAATCTCTCAAGAAGAGCCAGATCACGATAACGGCAAGAAGGGCACCCAGGACCAAAGAATCCAAAGACGCGTGGTAAGCCTCTTCTACATACTTTCCGTTCGAGCGAATCTTAGTGAATTTAACACCGGGCAAAGTCTTCTCGAGTTCGGCAATGCGCTTTTCCACAGCCCGCTCTACATCGACGATGTTGCTGCCTGTGCTGCGAACAACTGAGAAAGCGACGACAGGTTTGCCGTCGAGCAGTGCCATCTGTCGAACTTCAGATGTGCCATCGCTGACAGTGCCAAGAGTATCCAGACGCGCGTGCTTGCCATTAGGCAAAACAATCTCCATCGCCCCTAGCTGACCAACAGTCAGGGCACTTCCCAACGTTCTTATCGATTGTTCGGCCGAGCCGACTTTGCCTCTACCGCCAGGTAAGTCGATGTTCAACGCTCTGATTTGCATATTGACTAAGTCGGCTGTGATACCAACTGCCTGCAATCGCGTCGGATCCAGGTTAACTTGTATCTCGCGCTCGACTCCGCCCGAGCGTTGCACCTGACCCACGCCAGAGACAGAAAGCAAGGCGCGCGAGACATCGTTATCGATCAACCAGCTCAGTTGACCGGGATTCATGTTCTCGGAAGCGACAGTGTAAGTTACGAACGGTCCGCCCACCCAGTCGAGCCGCTGAATGATTGGCTCGTTGATCTGTTGCGGCAAATTCTGCCGAATTTTTGCGACAGCATCTCGCACGTCATTAACGGCGCGATCGGTATTTGTTCCGAGGACGAACTCGATACTCGTAGTGGTGGCACCGTCAGAGACGACGGATGTTATGTGCTTGATATTGCCGATGCCTGCTACAGCGTCTTCGATTTTGCGCGTCACTTGCGTTTCGAGTTCAGTCGGAGCGGCGCCCAACTGAGTCACCGTGACGGATGCGATTGGCACGTCGATGTTTGGGTTCTCGTCGATACCGAGTCCGACAAAAGCAACTGCTCCCATGACCGTGAGCACCAAGAACAGCACGATGGTCGGAACAGGATTTTTAATTGACCAGGTCGAAAGATTCCAACTACTCATATAAATGATTCCAATTGCTCTCAATCACAACTTTGAAAATAGGCCCGGCACAGATCGCCAAATCGACAACATTATTCGAACTACTCGACCACTCCAACCCGCACATAGTCACCGTCTTTAACGAAACCAGCGCCCTTTACGATTACAGTATCTTGCGGGGTCAACCCGTCTAAAATCTCAACCAAGTTCGAACCACGATTTCCAGTTTTAACGATGTGACTTTGTGCTTGATTTTCTGAGTTGAGAACTAGCGCAAATGACTCATCGTTCTTAGTCAAAACCGCCTGACTTGGAACAGTCAAAACGTCACTATTTCCTAAATTGATATCTCCGCGAACGAAGTTACCAGGCTTAAATCCAGCCGAAGCAGGCACATCTATTCGTACAGTGCCCAAACGCGATTCTTGATCGATCAATGGACTTATTTCACGAACAATCGCTTTTACAGATTTCTCATTGGCACTACCGGTAATATCAACTTGCATGCCCGGCTTTAATTTGACGAGATCTTGTTCCGCCACCTGAGCCCGCAATTCAAGCCGGTTGTCTCGCACGATGGAGAAAAGAGATTTCGATGTTGATGAAATATCACCCAAGTGCGCGTCACGTCGCATGATCAATCCGTTCACGGGTGAGCGAATGATAGTTTGAGCGACCTGAGCTTCAAGCTGCCGCACAGTGGCTTGCGATGCACTGACGTTGGCGCGAGACATCTGCACATCTTCACGCCGACCACCAATCGTTGCCATGTGGTATCGCTGAGTAGCTTGAGAATGTGAAAACTGCGCAGCGCGCACACGTTGCTCGGCACTGTGCACATCTGCCTCTGCAAGTTGAGCGTCGGTCTCGCGATTACCCGCATCTTGAGCACTTACAGCACCCTGGCGAACAAGGTCATGATAACGCCGAGAATTTTCCAGAGCGTTGTGCAAATTAGCTTGAGCACGTTGCATGCCAGATTTTTCTTGAGCGATGCTTGCATCGGCCTGAGCTACCGCATCGCGCAATCCGTAAATATCCTCGACACGATTAGGTTGAATCGCTTTAGCAAGCGCAGCTTGATTGACCTGAAGACGTGCCTTTTCCTGATCCAGTTGAGCTTGCAAAACGGACGAATCTAATCGAGCCAGCACTTGACCCTTTTTAACGACCTGACCTTCGTCAACGAGAATTTCTTGAATGCTCAAACCGCTTACCTGCGAGCCGATAGTGAGCGGATCCCAGGGCCAGATGGTGCCATTCACTTTGATCGTTCGAGGCATCGGTCGCAGCGCAGCTTTTTCAGCAGTGACTGTGAGAACTGGGATCTTTGACTTTGCAGTTGGCTCAGGTGCCTTTTTGAAGAAGATAAAACCAGCTACAGCAGCGGCAGCGAGCGAAGCAACAAGCCCAATCACAAAACCGAGTTTCCTCGAAGGTGTCTTGAGAGAAGCGCAATTTAGCAGTTCTTGCGATAGTGGATAACCCAACTTCTCATCGCTCTTTGTGGCAGTGGTGTCAACTTCCATTGCTGTGATCTCCGTTTCGATCCGTGAGTATGCCGTTGAAAACTACGTCGAGAATGTCGTCTGTCTGCGCTTCTAGCGACTCATGTCGACCGGTGAAATAATTCGAAAACATGGTGCCATAAACAAGGTTGCTCAGCACATCCGTCACTCTTTTAACTGGCACGTTGCGCATCCGCCCGGTCTTGATCGGCTCTGTAATCAGCGCCGCCCACGGATCTTCTCCATCAGATTTGTCACATTGAAAGAAGTAAGTGTGTTTGTTACGGTCGCGAAATTCTGCTCGCTCCTGAATGATCAATTCGACAAGTTCAGGATGAGCGTCAAAGAAAGAGAAGAAGGCGCGTATCGCTGCGGCAATAGTCTCGAGTGGATCAGTCGAAACCAGCAAACTCGCCATAACCTGTGTGCCAAGGCGATTGCGCCCGTGGTCCACACACGCCAGGAAGAGCTCTTGTTTGCTCGGGAAATATCGGTACAGTGTGCCCTTGGCCACGCCGAGCTCATCAGCCACTTCCTGCAGGTCGGCGTTCTGATAGCCATCTGAAGCAAAAATCTTGGTCGCCACTTCCAAAATCTCTTCTTGCCGGCGGGCGGCCAGAGAATCGTCTTTTGGTCTGCCTGGCGCCCTTTTGGGACTTACTAATTGCAGCGGCTGCTTCACTTTCGGCTCTTCCGTTCATTAACTCAATTAAATGACTGACGGGTCAGTCAATAAAATGATAACAGGAAGTAATCAAGTTCGCTCGGAAATCTGAACGGTCTCGCCACAAGTTTTTGAAGTCTTAACACTCAACCAGGAAAGATCAATGAGAGAGAGAACTTACTACTCCGCTGACGGGCGATAACGCCGTCATCGCACTGGCACCACCGGTGATGCGAGTGGCGCATTTGGCAACCGGGTGCTAGACTACCGTAATGACTTACGGATTCGATCCGGAAGCGATTTTAAAACTACCTAAAGCAAGCTGGGGCTTGTGAAAATCTATGAGAAGACATACTCAGCGACGTTTCGCAGAGGAGGCGGCTCGATTCATGGCGGAAGGCTCTGAAGACGAGTATCTGCACGCAAAGGAACGGGCGATGATGATGCTTGGACTTTCAGAACAAACTCGACTTCCTTCGAACAAAAAAATCAGAGGCTGGGTTCGCCGCATCACAGAAGAAGAGCTTGGCGCGGACGAACTTAATCGGCGAGTCAGAGAAATGCGCGAAATAGCGCTGGCAATCATGTCTGTCATCGAAGTGTTCGATCCTTTTTTGATCGGCAGCACACTTTCGGGACAGATTCGCTTAACTTCAGACATCGATATGCACGCATACAGCGATCACTTCGAAGAGATAAAGGAGTTACTGGAAGAGTGGGGATACGAAGGCATCGAAGCCGAGCTGGTGGAAAATAGAAAAGGCTCGTTCGTTCATCTCAAATGGACCGAACAAAACTATCCGGTAGAAATAACAATCTATCGGTGGAGTGACCGCGATGTAGTGCAAATGTCGTCAGTCACAGGCAGACCAATGAAAAGAGCTGATATTTATGCGGTGCGTAATTTGATCGCTAGACTAATCCACAGAGTGCGTTAAGGTCGTCATAGTTAAGGCTGGCGGAAGAGCAAGAGGATTTTTCATGCACTGCAAACTCATCTATATTGTTTCAACGGCAACCGTGATCAGCCTCGTTCTATCGCCACAGCCTCTCTTAGCTGATGAATACGCCACGGGCGCATCAGCCTATTGCGCTGGAGACTTCGCAGCCGCAAAGACTCACTTTATAAAAGCAGCGAAAGCGAAGCCAAAATCGTGGCAAGCGCACTATCAACTCGCTAACACTTACGTGCAGTTGAAAGACTCTGCTTCCGCTAAAGCCAGCTATCTTAAATGCATTGCCAGCCGCCCTCCAGCCGACATTCAAAGCAATTGCAAAAGTGCTCTTGCATACATAGCGACAAATCCGAAACTCATTGCACCAGCAGCGGTGGCACCTGCCAGAGCATCACAGACTGTTCCAAGGGTTGCCCCCAAACAGTCGGGTGACTTAGAGTCGACTGCCAGTACCACAGGCGGTGACTCACGAGACCCGGCTGTTAGTCCAGATTTAGCGCTACGTCGCGCCCGAATTCTGCAAGACGGTGAGGCGGAAGTCAATCGCATGAAGGCTCAAGAAAAAGAAAAACAGGCCGATGCCGAAGCAAATTCAAATCAACGGTACATTCAGGTCGACGGAACAATAAAAACGTCCCTGTCGACTGAAGAGCTGGCGCAAATGCAGCGCGAGGTGGAACAGAAGGCTACCGCCATTCGAGAACAGTATAAAAGAAAAGCTGCCGCTTTGCGATAGCCTGCGTGACAAGAGGATTCAGGACAATCCAGATCGCCCTTTAACGATCTCTTCGTAGGCTCGTTCAACGGTCTCGTAAGGCACGGAGTCACCGGTAACAGCGGTCAAGTGCATGCTGGAGCACATCAACATGTGGCTCAAACCATTCACTGACGTATAGCCTTTCTCGCCGAGCTGTTTTAAAAATGTGGTCGCCGCGGGCGTATAGTTGGCATCAAATGCGATACCACTTTTATTGAACCTATCTGCGGGATCGATAGGCGATCTACTGTCAGATTTACCGAGGCCGGTTCCGTTGTACACATAATCGTAGTCTCGAAAATCTCGGCTTCCTGAGGCGGGAATGATTTCCAAATCTATTGCACTGTTTATTCGTTTTAGAATTTCAGCGAGAGATTGAGCCTCGCTGCTATTCAAATCAACCAGCCCAACTTTCTGCAAAACGTTTACCAGCCTTGAAGAGACGGCACTGGTCACGCCTCCACAGCCCAGGAAAACCATCTTTTTCCGCTCGAACTCGACGCCGCACCGCTCGGTGGCACCAGCAAAAAATGCTGCACCATCGAAATTGTCGCCGATGATACGGCTGTGTTTCTTCAACACGACATTGATCGCACCGCAATCACGAGCTCTATCAGTAACTTCGTCGACTAAGTGATGAAGCGCTCTTTTGAAAGGATCAGAAACCATGATTGACCGAAAGTTTTGCTCTGCACGGAGCAACTGCAGCAAATCATCAAGAGTACGTTTGACGCCTGCAGATTTGTCGTCTCTCAGCTCGAACGGAATCAGCCGAGATGTAAGCCCTTCAAGCTTTTCGAGCATGGCGTAAAGCTCGAAAGTTTTGGAAGAGCGCAAATATCCCGAAAGAATCACATGAAATGGAGCAGACTCACGCTGAAACTTGATCAGAGACGGTGCAAAATCGAGTGAATCATTAAACGACATATTGAGTTTCCATAGAAAACAGGATTTTATCCGACTCAAATCTATTCTGCCACCGAAATTGGTGCAAGTCCTGAACCGCTTACTGGCAGAACGATAGCGGGCAAAAACATCGCAATCGAAGTCTAAAATCTGCCCGCCTCTGTCAAGAATCTGACAGAAAAGCTGAGTTTGGGGTATGTTAGTTATGTGGAGTACTTTTTATTCCGCGACGTACTCCTGGGAATCCAATTTACCAACAATTTTCTCGGTGATGGGCTGGTCGGCAGATCAGTTCCAGGCACCTCATGTGAGGGCGTGCAGATGAAATTTGTGGACCAATTTTTAGAAAAATTCAAGAAGGTCGATGAATCCGACCGCGACCGATTGCGGACGGTTCGAAGCCACTTACCTGAAGCTGACCCTGATATGGAGCCGACTGTCTCGGAAAACACGAGCATGGGCTCACTATCGCCTCGGACGCGTTCTGGACCATCCAAGAGCATTACTAGGTTGCGCGCCTTCGTCAAACAAAAGAGCGTCGAAGAAATGGCTGCCGAAGACGAACAGCGTCGCAAGCGACAGGAAGAATTCACAGAAAACGCGTTGCATGATATCGAGCAACACGGAGCTTAGAACCCGCTCTGAGCACAAGTCTAATGCACGAATCTAGTGTACGTGGATGTTCGCCGTCTTTCGGTATTCTTCCATCTTGTGCCAATCCTGAGTCACCTCAGGCTTGGATTTCATAATCTCGTTCCAGGTCGTATGTGGGCGCCCAGTGTCAATTTGCACCATCGTGATGCAATCGTCGACAGGGCAAACAGTTGAACAAAGAGCGCAGCCGACGCAATCAACTTCGCGCACCACAGGCCAAAGTCTTTCATTCGCTTCTTTGGTTAGCTTAGCGTCCTTCAAGTCGATGCACTGGTGAGCTGCGTCGTTACAGGCGATGAAGCACAAGTTGCACTGAATACATTTATCGTGATTGATTTTTGCAACTGATTGGAAGCCGAGGTCGAAATCTCCGAAGTTGGAGATGCGAGGCAATGATGCTCCAATAAAGTCGTTGCATGACTTGAAGCCTTTATCGTCCATCCAATTCGACATGCCTTCAATCATGTCCTCGACGATGCGGAAGCCCCAGTGCATAACAGCGGTACAGACTTGCACGCTAGTCGAACCGAGGAGCATGAATTCCACTGCGTCTTGCCAGGTTTCGATACCGCCCATGCCGCTGATGGCTAATCCAGCTTTCTGTACTTCAGGGTCAGATGCGACAGCGCTGAGCAAGTGCAGTGCGATTGGTTTGACGGCAGGTCCGGCGTAACCACCGTGACCGCCCTTGCCGCCTACATTTGGTCGCAGCTCGAAGGTGTCGAGGTCGACGCCCATGATGCTGTTGATTGTGTTGATCAATGAGATCGCAGTTGCTCCGCCGCGCACAGCAGCTCGGGCTGGTTGAACGATGTCTGTGATGTTCGGAGTGAGCTTGACGATAACTGGCTTGGTAGCTGCTTCCATCACCCACTCAGTCACCATGCAAGTGTATTCAGGCACTTGTCCCATGGCAGACCCCATACCACGCTCAGACATACCGTGTGGGCATCCGAAGTTCAATTCGAATCCATCGCAGCCAGTCTCTTCAGCGCGTTTGATCGTTTCTTGCCAGGTTTCCTTTTTCGACTCCACCATGACCGAGACGACAACCGCATGGTTAGGAAAATTGCGCTTCACTTCGGCAATTTCTTTCAGATTCAGATCGATTGGTCTATCACTAATCAGTTCAACGTTGTTGAGACCGATGATCTTTTGTCCTTTGTAATCGATTGTGCCGTAGCGGTTGCAGACATTCAAAACAGGCGCGCCGATTGTCTTCCAGACTGCACCACCCCAGCCTTGCTCAAATGCTTTCTGCACCTGATAGGCAGAATTTGCAGGTGGCGCCGAGGCCAGCCAGAAAGGATTGGGAGATTTGATACCACGAAAATCGATTTCTAGATTTGCCATCTTGCTTTCCTTAGGCTTGCACTCTTTACTCGCTGGTATTTCACCAGTCTTACACTTTTCGCTTCGAACTAGTGAGCATGGGCTCCTGCAACTTCCTTGCAACAGCCAGTCTTCGCGTGTTCAGTCTGATCTTCCAACTCGCCGATGAACTGTCGATAAATTGCTTTAGCGGCGATTTTGCCATCTTGCACTGCCATCACAGTTGATGCCTCACCGTGACTACGAATGCAATCTCCGCCAGCAAAAATCTTCGGATGCACAGTGCGATTTGTCGCGAAATCAACGGCGATATAGCCCTTAATATCTTTCACGTCATATTTCGCAAGCGCAGTCATCATCTGGCTTTGCTTCTTCTGACCAATCGCTTTTACGACCATGTCGCAAGGAATAGTGAATTCTGAACCTGGTATCGGAATTGGTGACCGACGTCCAGAGGCGTCAGGCTCACCGAGATCCATTCGAACACACTTCAGCCCTTCAACTTTATCTTTACCAACGATTTCGACAGGCAAGGTCAAGAACATGAAGCTGACGCCTTCGCGTAAGGCGAACTCGTATTCGAAGTGGTAGGCAGGCATTTCAGCTTCCGAGCGTCGATAAATAATATTGACGCGCTCTGAGCCAAGTCGTCTGGCGATGGTGGCACAGTCGATTGCCGTGTTGCCGGCGCCGATCACACAAATGCGATTGCCGAATTTGATCGAATCCAATTTCTCGACTTTAGTTTCTTCGATGAAATCCAGACCGTCCATAACACCAGCCAGGTTCTCGCCTGGAACAGACATATCAGGAACGTTTCCGAGTCCGACCGAGATGAAGACGGCGTCGTTCTGCTCGACCAATTCATCCAGTGTAATGTCTTTGCCGATGGTGACGTTCGTTTTGATTTGAACACCCATCTCCTGAATCATTTTCGCTTCTGCGAGAGCAACTTCGACAGGCTCGCGGAAGACGACGATTCCATAAGTGCTCAAACCGTTTGCCCACTTCTTCTTCTCGTATACAGTGACGTCGAATCCCATTTTGCAGAGTTCTCCGGCACACGAAAGACCAGCAGGTCCACCACCGATCACAGCGACCTTGAGACCGTTGCTCTTACCTTTTTCGAAAAACTTGATGTTTCTTTCGGTGGCATAATCCATCGCGTAACGCTGCAATCTTCCAATCATGATCGGCTTATGGTCATGTTCTAGCACGCATGCGCCTTCGCACAACTCTTGCACAGGGCAAACACGAGAGCAGGTTGCACCCATCAAGTTGGATTCGAGAATTGTTCTGGCTGAACCTTTAACATTCCCCGTTGAAATCTTTCGAATGAAAGTAGGAATGTCGATGTGGGTAGGGCATGCCACCATGCACGGTGCATCGTAGCAATACAAACACCGGTTAGCTTCAGTCACCGCTTCGCGCTCGGCCAGAGGTGGATAGACCTCCTGAAAGCGCTCTTCTAGCGTCATTTCCCAAGCTTTATAGGTGTTTGGTTTGTAATGTTCAGCCATGTTTTTCTCTCTGCTTATATCTAAACTGCAGGGCTCAGGGATACCTGGTAACGCAACAATGACGCAGCACACATAATAAGTGCACTGCGTCGTTATAGAAGCGTTTAGAGCTTTACGAGTGATTCGTAGGTTTCAGGACGACGATCGCGGTAGAACTGCCATGTGTGGCGAACTTCTTCGATCTCTTCCATGTTCAAATCTGCCACCACTAGTTCTTCTTGATCGCGGCTGGCTTGAGCGATAATTTGGCCACGAGGGTTGCAGAAGTAACTTGAACCATAGAATTCACCGATGTTCCATGGAGCTTCCGTGCCAACGCGATTGATGGCGCCGACGAAATATCCATTGGCAGCAGCGTGAGCTGGTTGCTCTAGCTTCCAGAGATATTCAGACAATCCAGCCACGGTGGCAGATGGATTGAAGACGATTTCCGCACCGGCCAATCCAAGTGCTCGGGCGCCTTCTGGGAAATGGCGGTCATAGCAGATGTAGACACCGATGGTGGCATATTTGGTTTCGAAGATTGGATAACCAAGGTTGCCTGGACGGAAGTAGAACTTTTCCCAGAATCCTGGTGCAACTTGAGGAATGTGAGTCTTGCGATATTTACCGAGATAAGTACCGTCAGCGTCGATCACTGCAGCAGTGTTGTAGAGAACACCTTTTCCTTCCTTCTCATATATAGGTACGACGAGCACCATGTTATACTCTTTCGCCACTTCCTGGAGTTTCTTCACGGTAGGACCGTTTGGCACTTCTTCAGCTGATTCGTACCAGCTGTTGTGTTGCTCGGCGCAGAAATAAGGTCCGTTGAAAATTTCCTGATAGCAGAGAATTTGAACGCCTTTTTCGGCGGCTTGTTTGGTGTACTTCAAATGCTTTTCCAGCATGTTTGCTTTGATCTTTTCGATCGTAGCTTTGTCGGTGCCACCAGTGGTCGGGACGATATCGTTCTTTGTTTGGATCAATCCACAGCGGACTACTTTTGCCATTTGATTGCTTCACTCCTGGTCACAGTGCGCTCTTTGAGCGCTTCACTAATTACGTTTTTCGTTGTTGCTTAGCTGACAGGAACTTTGACTGTCGCTTCAAGTGCTTTACGCAATGATTTGAGCATTGTGTCAACGTTTTCTTTGGTGATCGTCAACGGTGGTTTGACGCGAATTGTGTTTCCGTAAAGCCCACCCTTACCGAGAATGACTCCGTCGTCTTTGGCCAGATCGACAATGCGAGCGGCTTCCTTCGTCAATGGATTCTTGTGCTCATCAGCCAACTCAGCGCCGACCATGAGTCCTTTACCGCGCACATCAGCAACTTGTGGGAATGTCTTCTGCAAATCGCGTAGCCCTTCCATCAAGTATTCGCCAACGACTTTGGCATTGTTCATCAACTTCTCTTCTTCGATAGTTTCAAGAACTGCCAGCGCAGTTGTGGAAGAAACAGGATTACCGCCGAAGGTGTTGATCTGCTGTTTCTGCCCGTGATTGGCAATTTCTGGAGTTGTGATGAATGCGCCAATCGGAAGTCCGTTAGCCAATCCCTTCGCCATCGTGATGAAGTCAGGCTGCACGCCCCAGTTTGTGATACCAAACCAGTGATTGCCTGTGCGACCGACTCCGGTTTGTACTTCGTCTGCGATGAAGAGCACACCGTATTGCTCGAGGATCTTCTTCACTTCACCGAAATAAGCATCAGGAGGGGTGATCGCACCGCCAACGCCCTGGATAGGTTCGGCGATCATAACTGCAGGTCTTCCACTTGTCTGTGTTTGAATGACGCGTTCGACGTCTTTTGCACATTCCAAATTGCAGTTGTCTGGTGTTTTCTTGAATGGGCAGCGGTAGCAGTATGCATTAGCTGCGAAGTGAATTCCTGCCGCAGGCATGATGTCAGGGCGCCATGTGTGGTTTCCGGTGATGCTGGATGCGAGGTGCGATTCACCGTGATATGAGTGACGCAACGCAATTACTTCATTACGACCAGAAGCCAAACGAGCCATGCGGATTGCTGCTTCGTTCGCTTCGGTACCAGAGTTGGTGACAAAAGTCTTGCTCAAATCTCCTGGGGTGATCTGTGCGAGCTTCTCGGCCAGGTCAACCATCGGTTGAGTCATGAAGACTGTTGATGTGTGCTGGAGGGTCTGCAACTGTTCGATCGTGCGCGCAGTCACTTTCGGATGGCAGTGACCGACTGAGACGGTTACGATTCCGGCAAACATGTCGAGATACTCTTTGCCTTTCTCGTCATATAGGTAGACGCCCTTGCCCTTAACAAGGTTCGGAGGATCACTAAATAGCTGTTTGACTCCGGGCACGATGTACTGCTCGCGCTTCTTCTTCAACTCTTCTCGGCTTAATACAGCTGTCACAACAACCTCCACGAAATGAAATGCGACAAGCAGCGCGCACGGAAAACCTGCGCAACGGCTCGCAGCTCAAACGATTTACCAGGGAAACTCTTAAGTAAGAAATACTACTAATCTATTATTAATAGCGCAATAGTTCTTGATTAATGGTTGTTCATAGCGAACAGATATTGAGCAGAACCAGAGCAGGATATGGATTCGGATATGAGTTTTTGTTCAGCCAGGTCGGCGACGGTCTCATTCCGTGAACATTAAAGACCTTGCCTGAAACTGCCTATCTTCCGCTTGTATACTTGCTTGGTCTTTGCAATGACCGAACTCGGAAACCACTTCGCATCGTTTATAAACTATGATTTTCAGCAGTATCCAATATCTACTGTTTTTGCCAATCGTCGTCTTCTTGTATTGGCGCACCAAAGGTAGTGTACGTGTCGCGCTTGTCGTCGCGGCTAGTTACTTCTTCTACATGAGCTGGTTGCCGGTTTATGGAGTGTTTCTGCTGGCGCTCTCTTCCATCACCTGGTGGCTCGGCCAGGGTCTGGCAAAAGCCTACAAAGAGAATCGCAAAGGCGATGCGAAGATGCTTCTCGCCGCTGGATTGCTGCTCAACCTCGGCTGTCTTTGCTATTACAAATACGCAAACTTTTTCATTCTCAATGCTATTCAAGGCGCGAACTGGCTGCGCGGGCTCTTTGCTGCAAGCCAACCTCAACCATGGGACGTGCCGATTCTGAATGTCATTCTGCCGCTCGGAATTTCGTTCTTCGTTTTTGAATTCGTACACTATCTGGCAGACATTTATAAAGGCGAAAAACCAATCTCGTCGTTTATGGAATTCAGCGCCTTCGCGTCGTTTTTCCCATCGCAGATTGCTGGACCGATCAAACGTTATCAGGACTTCCAAGAGAAACTGACGACGCCAGAGCCGTGGAGCGCACCACTATTTTTCGAAGCTTGCGCTTTAATCGTGCAAGGCATGTTCAAGAAGATCGCCATTGCAGACCCAATTGGTGTGCTGGTCTTCCCGCCATTCCAGACTATGCAACTTCTCTCTGCTGCCGACGCGACCATTGCTGCGATTGGATTTGTCATTCAGGTTTACTGTGATTTCTCGGGTTACACAGATATAGGTAGAGGCTCTGCTCTATTGCTCGGAATCAGGCTGCCAGAGAACTTCAACCTGCCATATCTTTCAGTTGATTTGGCGGAATTCTGGCGACGTTGGCACATGTCACTTTCCACATGGATGCGTGATTACGTTTATATTCCTCTTGGTGGCTCACGTGGTGGCACCTGGTTCAGTTCGCGCAATTTGCTCATCACCATGGTCGCCTGCGGATTCTGGCATGGCGCCAGCTGGCATTATCTGATCTTCGGTGGATTGCACGGCATCGGTTTAATCGTCAATCGCTTATGGAAAGACGTGCTGAAAAAATCCGCTCCGCTCAGTTCAGTTTTAGAGACAACGGCTGGCAAAGGGTTGGGACTGCTTCTCACGCTGCTCTTCATTGCCGCTACTGATACGGTTTTCCGGTCACCCGACATGCCGCATGCATTCAATATGTTCAGAAGCTTGCTCAACGTCAGCGCACCCTGCACGATGATGCCGGCGCTGTTCAAATCAGGCATCATTCAATTCTTCAGCGTCTATTTCTCGTTCTGGCTCGTGCTTGAGCTAGTCTCGAAGTATCCAGAAAAACTGCCGTGGCTGCGCGATACCGCGCAAGACATGCGCCTCAAGTTCGCCACTCCTGTTCGCTTAGCGTCCTGGACGGCAGCAGTGATTTTGCTCTTCGCAGCAAAACCAAATGAAGCAATTCCGTTTGTTTATTTCCAATTCTGAGGCGTCCCGTTCCGATGGTTGTATCCGCACCACAAAAGCAATCTGAGCCGTCAGTCGCAAAAGCGACGAAGGCTAAACGCTGGCCCAAAACGCTGGCTCTGATTGTTCTCTGGCAAGTGATAGCGTTGCTTCTCTGCGAAGTGGTGATGGCTAGCGCGGGACTTGGTGAAGAGGAAATCTTCCATTTAGATAGAGTTATCGGTTTCACGCACATTCCTAATAAGCGAATTTATTGGAAGCAAGAAGGTCCCGGTGTCTACTCTTATTTCAACGCTGACGGCATGCGCGAACCGCATTTGACTATTGCCAAGCCGGCTGGCACCTATCGCGTCGCGGTGCTGGGCGACTCGCTTGTGGAAGGATTGCAATCACCGATCGAAAAAACTTTCGGCTATCTGTTAGGTGAAGAACTAACAAAAAAAATGCATCGCCCAATCGAAGTTTTGAATTTCGGTAACTCTGGATATTCGACGGCGCAAGAATACTTGCAGCTCAAAAAAGTATGGAAATACAGTCCAGATCTAGTTTTAATGGGCTACAGCAACAGAGACATTTTCGAAAACTGGTCTCCACCAGACGAAACGATCACAAACGTAAGACCATATGCCTTGCACTTGCCGAACGCGAAGCTTGTTGTAGACAGTTCTTCAGTGACTAATTGGATGCGCACACCGCGAGCCAAGTTCCTTCTATCCATCGCTTGGATTAGAGAGTACAGCCATGTGTGGGGAATGGTCTCGGCACTAGAGACACAGTTTGGTCATACAGATCCAACATACAAAGCGATCTGCGAATTCCTGACAAACCCAGTCAAGTCAATCAAGATGACTTGCGCAGCGTTGCCTGGATGGATTGCGGCAGTTCCACAGAACACGATTAAGAGCATAGGCGCGCTTATGGTGTTTCCAAGCAGGCACGTACCCGGTGTGGCCACTGCGCAAGAAACTATGATTGCAACAGACGATGCTAGAGTGACCACCGCTGCCGCGAGAAAAGCTACCTCCGATCAGGAAGACGCTGCCATCGAAGACGCCGCCAAAGATGAAGCGGCCAGGGTGGAAGCTCTGAAAGCTGCAGAAAAGGACGCTGCAACGCAATCAGCCATTACAAAAGCACCAGATGCGATACCGAACCAACCGGCCACAAAAGGTGTGATAAACAAACAGCGCAATGTGTTCCTCAGTCTCTTGACGCGGACTCTTGGCTCTTTGCTAGCCGAAATGAATTCTGAATGTGCGAAGCACAGCTCCAAGTTCTGTGTAGTGGCCATGCCATCCAAATCAGAGTTGTGTGCTCTTCCAGGCGCTCCCAAAGATGCTTTCGACCTTCCTTATCCCCAAGAAGTCGATCTCGTGAAGAAGCTTTGCGCAGATGATGCGATTCCAATTTATGATGCAGAGGCAGCTATGGCTAAACTGGACCCAGCCATGCGCAGGTGCGAATTCTACACGAATCACCTGACTCCAAGAGGTCATGCTTTCGTAGCAAAGAGCTTGCAATCATTTATCGAAAAGCAAATCGAAACAACGTCCAAACCTTGACACCAACAACAATCCATTGATAGGATTGCAAGTCGGTTGTCTGCGTCCGTAGCTCAGCCGGTAGAGCACTCGGCTTTTAACCGATTGGTCGCGTGTTCGAGTCACGCCGGACGCAAATTTTTTTCTTTGTAAAAAGAATCGAGCGCACTTGAGACAAGTGCGCTCTTTATGATTACGGACTGGAGTCGTCTACCAGGGGAAATTCACTCGGAAATAAAGTGGTACGCCACCAGAATTTACGCCCTGCGTAAAATCAAGCACACCGACTTGAATTCCTCGATCGTCGAACGAATCTGGATAGAGATACAACGCAGCCGAGAACTGTTCCACTGTGCCGCGGCGCGTGGCACCGGGTCCAAGCATGAACACGACTTCTAAGCCGCGGGGCGACTTGATCGGCGTCTCCAGCTCGAAATATTTCTCGAGCAGAACATCTTCACCGTACGGTGGTGGCTCATCTTCATCGATTGGCAAGGAGTGCGTCGTCCACTGCCACAAAATATCGTCGGTTCCGGCCTTCTTCAAAGTCACGTTCAGACGTGGAAACCAATGATCGTCTCCACTTGCCTCGCGGTATACGCTGAGGCGCCCACGAGTCAAAGCAGGTCTATCAACCAACAGCTGCCTGCCCTGTGCGTCAATTTCATCCATTTAGACTTCCCCTTACCGGACCTGTAAAAGCATATCATCACAGCGCGAACAAGCCTGACATTGTTGATGTGACTTCACCCAATTGTCAGGTGAGAGAATTTTGTTTTGTCGGCTCACTTTAAGGACGAAATGCGCTCGAAGATCGGATAATGGCGCCATGTCAATTCCTGAGAAAACGGTCAAGTTTCCACACCGTCGTTCTATCGGCAGTTTGTTCGTCGCAGACGAATCGCAGCCGGAAGAATGGCAGCTCCTGAGCCAGGTGCGAGGGCTGATTGTCACGCCCGAGAATCAACCCATCAAGTGGGAATGGCTTGAAGAGGCACGCGCCAACGTAGTAGTGCCAGCTGGTAAGAAGCTGAAATTAAAAATGAGCGGAAAAGGATCTGGCAGTCTCGCGCCGCTTGCTGAACTGCAGAGCGACGACCTGCACACTTTGGATTTGAGCCGATCGGAAATAACTGACATCAGCCTGTCACACATCGAACATCTCGCCGGCATGAAAGTGCTCGAGTTGACTTCGACAAACATCACCGATGCCGGTATGACGCATCTTAAGAATTTGACTTCGCTTCAAGGGCTTGGGCTGAGCCACTGTCACGTTAGCGGTCAGTGCGTCAAGGAGTTGTTGAATCTGCAAGAGTTGCGCGAACTGTGGATGAGTGGCGCCGATCTCAACGACAGCGAACTCGACTACATCGTCGCCTTGAAAAATCTCGTTCAAATTGGGCTGAGCGGAACCAAAATCACAAATGATGGATTGCTTACGCTCGCGAAAATCAAATCCCTCGTCCGCCTATATGTATTCAACACGAGCGTGACAAAGGAAGGAACAGAGAAGCTGCGCGAACTCGCACCCACCTGCCGTGCAAAATGGAAACCAGCACAACCGTTCGTTCCAGAAGGTTGGGATGACACCAATGGCGGTGACGACGATTTTTCAGTCATGCCAGACGGACTGCGTTCAATGTTGGATTTGCCAATCGAGCGCACGCCATCTTCTTCTGAAAACGGTAAGTTCAGCGAAAACGATTTCTGGAATACAGTTGAACTTCTCGATTGGGACCACACCGGCGAAGACGAAGCCGTAATCGAACCCGCGGTTGAATTTTTGTGCAACCGATCTGAGAAAGATATCGCAGCATTTGCCGACATTCTCTCGGAAAAATTGCATCGATTAGATGGAGAGACCTTCGCCAAAGAGATTGGCAAAGATGCATACAAAGGACCAGAGCATAGATTTTCGAGAAACTGGTTTCTGCGCGTGCGCTGTTGCGTCGTCGCCAACGGCAGTGAATTTTTTCAGGAAGTAATTTCGGAACCGCAGCACATGCCGAAAGATTTAGAGTTCGAAGCAATTTTGAGAATTGCCCCAAAAGCATTTGAACGGAAGACGGGTCGAAAACTTCCAGTCAAAACAAAGTACAACTACGAGACTTTCGGTAACAAACATGGCTGGACGCATCATTGAAGCCGGCCTAGCAAAAAATTTCAAAGCAACAGAATTTGGTGCCGAAATTGAAAAAGCACTAAAAGCGTTGAAGAAGGCAGACAAGCAACTGGCTCAGGTGATCAAGAACGTGGGTGCGTGCACGTTGAAGCCTGACGACATTCAAAGTCCTTTTATGGCTCTGGCAGAATCGATCGTTTATCAACAGCTTTCAGGCAAAGCGGCTGCAACGATATTCGGTCGGGTGAAAGCGCTGTTTGCCGAGAGTGGTGGAATGACCGCCGAGGAGATACTGACGACATCGGTGCAGACTCTGCGCAGCGCCGGATGCTCGAATGCGAAAGCCCTGGCGCTGATTGATTTAGCGGAGAAGACGGTATCAGGGGTGGTGCCGACAGTGGAACGGCTGCACACGATGCCAGACGACGAAATTATCGAACGTCTTGTCAGCATTCGCGGAGTCGGTAAATGGACAGTCGAAATGATGCTGATATTCCGACTGGGGCGAATGGATGTGATGCCCGCAACCGACTACGGCATACGCAAAGGATTTGCGCTAACTTATGGGCTGGCGGACTTGCCGGCCCCGAAAGAGATTCTCGCGCACTCTGAAATTTGGAAACCCTATCGCACCGTGGCAAGCTGGTATCTATGGCGCTGTCTTGAGCTGCCAGCCGAAGCCTGGTGACTAGTGAAAGCGTGTCGCAGCGATGCAGGTTAGGATAATACAGAGAACAACGGTGATAAAGAACACGATGTCTGAAAAAATCAAACTGTTTAGATTAATGCCCCTCGTTGTGTTAGGGCTGTGCTTGAACGCCCAAGCATCTTTTGCGCAGAGTTCGCAATATATAGCCGGCGTCAAAGCGATGGCGCTGAACAACATCCAGTCAGCGATCTACAACTTTGACCAGGCTGTCACAAACGATGGAACAGACTTTCGCTCCTTTTTGAAACGAGGTCAATGCCTTTACGAATTGGGCGATTACAAACTGGCGATTGCTGATTTCAATCAAGTGCTGACGCTCAAACCACGCAACGAAGATGCCATGCTCTGGCGCGCCAACTCCTACGCCAAGCTTGGACAAGCAGACAAAGCGCTAAACGACTACAAAGCGTTGCTCTCTATCGATCCAATCAAACTGGCATTGGTCAGTCAGAAGGTCGTTTTCACTTCCGGCAGACAGCCTGGTCCGGTCGATGAAGATGCAGCGCCTGCTCCCTCTCAGAGTTCAACTCCAGCAGCAACCAGCGCAGACAGCTCCAGCTCGTCCAGCACCACATCTAGTATCAGCTCGTCGGCTGCTAGTGCCGTAGCAGCCAGCGCCGGCACGCAAGAGCCACTGCATCTACGGGCTGCTCTCTTCGCATCAGGCGCAGACAAAATCGGCGACATAAACTCGGCGATTTCGATGGATCCCAAAAATCCTACGTTACTCTTCAAACGCGCCCGCGCTTACATCCAATTGAAGAAATACGAAAATGCAGTCAATGATTTATCAGATGCTCTGATGAACAATCCCAATAACGCTTCGTACTATTTATGTCGCGCTCTCGTCTATCATTTAATTGGCACTGATGTTCTGGCGACTGAAGACATCAAACAAGCGCAATTCTGCGATCCTGGACTTCCCAAAGTGATAGATTTCGACAACTCGCCAAGCAAATCATAAGCCGATAGCTTGCCATTGAGAGTATTACCGCATCAATGCCCACTATGCCAAATCTAAATATAGCTTGTTTTCGAATCGTGCTGATGATGGCGCTGGCAATGCTCTTAATCCCGGACAGAGCAACTTCGGCGCAAGAATCCGATGCCAATCAGCCCAAAAAACTAGCGGCAGTAAATGCAGTTCCGTTTTGGGCGCACGATGCAACGGGCTACCATCCTTCGCTCTGCGTGCGCATCGATAACGTCAGTGGCTCCGATTTGACCGGCAAAATGATCAAGATGCAGTGTCGCTTTGTCGACTTGCGCCTCGGGCACGTCATGATTGCGCGCAAAGAGCAACGCTATGAATTGGCGCCAAATCAAGGTGTGAACCTTATTTTCCACGGACCAGAACCATACGAACTGCCGATTGATCAATATCAATGGCCAGTCGTCGAATGCAAATTGATGAGCCGGGTCGGCGACGTCGACGACTCAGGCACAGAAGATCTACTCGTTCAAAAACTCGACGCGGTGACAATGACCGACGATGAAGCAGTGACTGCACTATCGCGCGGATTTTATCACAACGCATCAACCAAACACGGACGAACGAGACAGGTACACCGCGACAATCCAAAACCAGAATATAAGAAACCAGAAGAACCGATGTCGGCTCGAGCGCTCTCACTTGCGGGAGGCGCGAAGACACAGCCGACCGCTACTGGCAGCGGTGATGCAAAATCTAGCCTTGCCAGATTTTCGTCTCAAGCAAAGATTCCAGGCATCGGCAGCGAATTTTTGGAATTTGAGGCGTTGTATGGGCATCCAGTCGGAGCCTCTCTCAAAGAGAGAGGCTGGTCGTGGATTCGCTATGCCAAGCAAGATCCACCCATCGACGTTTTTGTTGGCGCAAAAGGAACGGCAACCAAAGCCGATTTGATCGTCGTCAAAATTCCAGCCGAAGTGGTTCAAACAGAATCTCAAGTGGTTGCCGTTGCCAAAGCGATGTCGGGAAAAATGCGCGGGCAAGCACTCGAGCACCAACACAAAGCAGTGAAATATCAGCAACTTTCCGAGCAAAAAATTCGCCGCATCTTGATCACTAATATGGATTCTCCTGGCTATCGACTTTGCTATGTCAGCCCAAGAGGAACTTCCGGCGACGATAATAACTACATTCTCATTCTTTCCAGGTTTACAGGAGATACCCCGACAATGATTCCAGAACTCATCCGAAAAGCGCCAATGATGAGGTTTCTGTACTCTGCGCTGGGTCTGCCAGAACAAGATTGATGTAATCTAGACAACAAAACAAAAACGGAGACCTAAACAAAAACATATAGAGGAAGGCTATCAAGCGCCGAGGCCATATAATGCGTTTGCGTCAATGCGTTTGGTCTCAGGAGCTTTCAGCTATGCCAGTGCAATCACCACCGATACAGTTACTTGAATCTACCAGTGAAATGGAGCAGAAACTCACGCCACCGCCAAAAACGATATTCGATACTATTCCGCTGGGCTTAGTCTTGACGCTGGCCAAGCCCTATTTGGCAGGTCAAAGCGCGGATGAAGCGATTAAAATCGCCCATCGTATATATGCTGAAAACAAATTTTGCGGAACGCTCGACATTCTTGGAGAAGACGCACCCACTCCGGCACACTGCGAAGGCTATGTCGATGCCTATAAACAGTTATTCGACGCTGTTCATGCCAATCAAGTGCCATCGACGAATCCACGTGAGCGCCTGACTGTATCGATGAAACCTTCTATGTTCAGCACCATGGCACCGCAACATGGAAGCGAAAGCGAAAAGGCTCAGGAAGACGCTTTCGACAGAATTACTCGTGTTGTAGATTACGCCCTGAAAAAAGATATTCAAGTCACACTGGAAGCTGAAGACCACCGCTGGACTAATTTCCAGCTGGAAGCGTTTTTTGCTTTGATCAATGCTGGATATACAAACCTCGGCACAGTGCTGCAAACAAGACTATTCAGAACTGAAAACGACATCAAGCGCTTCGACGAACGGATGCGAGTGCGGCTCGTTATCGGCATCTACAATGAGCCTGCGCAAATCGCGCACACCGATAAACGTATGATGAAAGACCTGGTCGTTCAATTCGCAGGAAACCTGCTTGAGAGGGGCGTCTACGTTGAGATGGCGACGCACGATACGAAGTGCATCGATAATTTCTACCAATATGCCGCTATTCCGCAGCGCGTGCCGTCGACGCAGTTCGAGCATCAGATGCTGCAAGGCGTTCCACGTCAAAAGATTCAAAAGACGCTGAGAAGCGGAGAGTATTTCAGAGACTTGCAAACTACGGCAGCTGCGGCCGACAAGCCTTACCTGCAAGAACTGGAGAATACTGCAGTGCCTGTGCGCATGTACTTGCCGTTTGGAACGGCCAAAGTTTCGGGAGCTTATTGCAGACGAAGATTGCGTGAGAATCCAAATATGATCACTTACGGATTCAAAAATTTCTTTGGGATTCAGTAATGCAAATCACCGTCTTGGTCAATGAATTTGAACAATCCCATAATTCAGCCAGGAAGCAGGAAGATTTCATCGTCTCCACAACTCAGGTGATTTCGCCATTTCGCTCAGATAAACATAGCTGAGGGGAGCGAACGTCTCGTGAAGAAGCTGAAATTAGAACTCGAAAATTGTTACGGAATTCGCAAGCTTGATACAGAATTTTCTTTTGAGAAAGGTTCGGCTTGTGCATTGTACGCTCCAAATGGGGCAATGAAATCCTCTCTGGCACGTACGTTTCAGGACATTATAAACAAGCGTCCAAGTGAGGACCGCGTGTTCGCAGATCGGAGCGCCGCACGAAAAGTTGTTGATGAAGTTGGAGCCGAAATTCCGGCTGCAGCGATTTTTGTTATCGAACCTTATGACAAACAGTTCGGTCACTCGGAAAAAACATCAACCTTATTGGTGGACAATCGACTCAGGCGAGAGTACGAAGCACTCTTTGTCGAGATAGATGCTGCAAAGAAAACCTTTTTAAAGGCAATGAAGGAACAAACCGGCTCCAAGCGCGATTTGGAGAAAGAGATATCTCAAGCGTTTACCAAAACAGGTGATGAGTTTTTCCAAGCCCTGATTCGCATAAAGGATGAAGTAACAAAGCAAAGCGATGCGCCTCTGAGCTCTGAACCATATGATGTTATTTACGATGAAAAGGTCGTTTCTTTTCTTGCTGCCAAAGGGATTAAAGACCTGCTACAAAGTTACATCGAAAAATACAACGAACTCCTAGCCGCTTCAACCTACTTCAAAAAAGATACTTTCACCTATTACAACGCCGAGCAAATCGCTAAGACCTTGGCTAGTAACGGCTTCTTCGACGCGAAGCACACCATCCTGCTGAACTCAAAAATAAACGTCGAAATCAAAACTGTCGAAGACCTGCAAAAACTGATAGAAGCGGAAAAAGAGCAGATAACGAGCGACACAGAATTACGAAAACGTTTTTCTGAGATCGAAGACAAAATACACAAAAATGTGAATCTGCGCGAGTTTCAAGCCTATCTGCAAAACAATCCACAGATCCTGCCAATGCTGTCAAACATGGAAAAGCTTAAGGAGGAAATTTGGAAATCCTGTTTTAAAGCCAAGCTCGATCTCTACACTCAGCTAATCGAACTGTACCAGGCAGCGGAAAAACGCAAGCGCGAAATCGAAAAAACCGCTCAGGAACAACGAACACAGTGGGAAGAAGTAATCCGAATCTTCAATGAGCGATTCTTCGTTCCTTTCAAACTGACAGTAAAAAATAGGGAAGCGGTGATGCTTGGTAAAGATGTGATCGCGAACCTCGCTTTCACCTTCGAAGACGGGCATGGTTCTGCCTCCATCGACAAGAATCAACTCTTAGAAGTATTGAGTACAGGCGAAAAGAAAGCTTTTTACATACTAAATATCATCTTCGAAGTCGAAGCCAGAAAGAAAGCTGGACAACCTACTCTGTTCATCGTAGACGATATAGCAGACTCATTCGACTACAAAAACAAATATGCAATCATCGAATATTTGCGAGATATTTCCGAAGAGCCGAATTTTAAACAGCTCATACTAACGCACAACTTCGACTTTTTTCGCACCGTTGAGAGTCGCTTCGTGCCCTATCTGAACTGCAAGATGGCGCTTAAGACTTCAAATGGAATCAATGTGATTCAGGCAACTGGCATAAAAAATGTCTTCGCAAATGATTGGAAAAGCAACTTTTTTTCGGACGACAAAAAGAAAATCGCATCCATCGCGTTTGTCAGAAACATTATTGAATACACCAAAGGAGAGGATGATCCAGACTACTGCTTACTTACATCTTTGCTTCACTGGAAAGCCGATACCCAAACCATTTCCATAAAAGAATTAGATGGTATTTTCAACAAGCTATTTTCAGAGCAGGGTTCTTCAGGAGCGGATGCTAAACCAGTGGTGAATCTCATTTTTGAGCAAGCCACAACGTGCCTAAGCGATCCTGAAGGAATAAATCTCGAGAACAAAATCATTCTATCGATAGCAACTCGCCTTATGGCCGAGCGCTTTATGGTCAGAATGATCAATGACCCAGTAGCAGTAAACGCAATCAAATCCTCGCAAACCGCGAAACTAGTCAAGATGTACAAGCAGAAATTTCCAAGCAATGACAAGGAGTTATATGTTCTTCAGCGGGTCATGCTGATGACTCCAGAAACAATTCATGTCAACTCATTTATGTACGAACCGATATTAGATATGTCAGACGATCATTTGAGACGCTTACTGGAAGATGTAACGCAAACTTTGCCACAAACTTAGTTTCCTCAGTCCAGGACTAAAACAATGTTCACAAATTACATGAGAGCACTTTGTTGACAACGTTCCTGCAAAAAAATTGTGATGTCACTTTTCGGATTCAAATGGCTAATTTTTACTTGCGCATCAGGAACACCGCCTGCTACGAGGTATTTGCGAAGCTCCTCATAAGCCCCAGAATTCAGAAACTCGACAGCCGGACTCGCTAAACGATCAGATTCTCTTTTCGTGTCGTATTCGATGTTCATGAAACGCAGCTGTTTGTCGAATTCTTGGCGCAATTTCTCAGCCACATCCGCACTTAGTTGCCTCGCGGTTTCTTCGCTGAATGGTTCACACCAGAGCTCGTAGTGTGGCTCTGGACGGAACTTTGGAATGACAGTGAAAAATCGTAGTTTCAGACCGCAGACTTGGATCGCTGCTGACACAGCATCAGTCACTTGCGACTCGGTCAGCTTCTCGCCTGTAAACGAGCTGATGTTGCCGCCTTTGTGCAGAAACTCAATCAGCGGCGCCTTGTTGTGCCATCCCGCTATTTTGACGATATCGTTGATGTTATATCGATATAGCCCGCCTGACGTAGTGAAGAGAATGTAGTAGCTTTCTCCAACCGTGACTTCGTGCGCGAGAAGCGGACGTTTTCCTGAGCCAAGTTCATTTTCAGGAACGAACTCGAAGAAGTGCGAACGTAGCGACAAAAGTTGCTTTCCCGGTGCGATGCAAACAGTGCCGCGCCCTTCGCTTGCACCATATGTGATATCACAGACGGGCAGGTCGCCAAAGTATTCAGGCAAATCTTGAAGGTAGAAGGCAGCTGCGGCCTTGGTCCAGCAACACATGAGACTGAGGTTCTTCCAAATCGTTCGCGGGTTGAACTGACCGTCCGCCAGCAATTTCTTCAATTCGGCTGCACGAGCAGGGTCAGGTTTCAAAAACTTCTGCAGCGCGGCTTTGATCTGGGCAGGCAACTCTACTGGCGGCTCGAGCGTGCCGTGCTCCACATCTTCTATTAGTCGTTCCGCATATACATTTAGCCGTCTCGCCAAAACTACGATGGTGCTCGGGTTCAACGTATAAATAGAACTGATTGGCAACATCAATGCACAACGCAACATTGTGTAATAGCGACTCTCGTAATCCTTTATCAAAAACAGCTCGTAAGGTAGCGGCGAAACATATTTCTTTACCAGTGGAGGCTCTTCCAAGTAAAGCCGACCAGAGATTGCCCCACACGGAATTCCCGCCGGCGTGCGACTCTCTTCGGCGGGCGAGAAGACAGACAGAGTGACGCCTTTCTTCACGCCAGGAAAACTTCTGAGCAAATGATAGCCAGACGCAACAGACGCTCGGCGGAATTCTTTGACATAACTGCGCGTAATTGGAATCAGCTTACGAGCGCCTGTAGTGCCACTCGTCGTTGCAAACATGAATGGCATCTCACTGGTGAGCACATTCTGTTCACCCTCTGATACGCGCGTGATGTATGGTTGCAAACTGTCGTATTCGTTGATGGGGACTGCCTTTTGGAAATCGTCGGCAGTTTTTATGGAAGCGAATCCATGCTCTTTTCCATATACAGTTTCGGCATTGGCAGTAATTATCTCCAGCAACTTTTCAAGCTGCGCCGCAGCAGGATTGTGGCTTGCCGATTCAAGAGCTTTTGCCTCGCGAGAACCGAGGAGACCGAATGCTGAATAAAGAAGATTGCGAAACATGCTCAAAAAGAGTCTGAAATGTTTGTTAGCTCAGCACCACTGAGCATCCGAAAGTCTAGCACTATACTTGACTATGCGTTTTTATTGCGCATAACTCGCCTTTCGCGTGCAAATTCAATCATGCTGTTTTTACTAGGATTAATCACGCTGGCAGCCACAGTGGCTCAGATAGTCTCGTTCAACAGAATGTTTGCATATGTACAGAAAGAACTAGCGTTCAAGCCGTCTGCCGAATACACGCCGAAAGCCTCGGTAATTCTGCCTTGCAAAGGACTGGATCCCGGTTTCGAAGAAAACATCGTCAAACTTTTAGAGCAAAGATATATAGGTATCGACGGCAAACCTAGATTTGAAGTCATTTTCGCCGTGGCCCAGGAGAACGATCCAGCCTACTCAGTGCTCCAGAAAGTTTGTGCCATGCAAACTAAAGTCGACACGAAACTTGTTGTAGCTGGGATAAATCAAGCACGAGCACAAAAAATAAACAATCAGTTACGTGCCTTGCAAGAGATTGCAGACGACTCCGAAGTGCTTGTATTCGTTGACTCTGACGTGATTGCACGCAACGACTTCATTCAATATTTGACCGCACATTTACAGGACGAGACCGTAGGTGTAACTACTGGATATCGTTTTTACATCCCCTTCAAAGGAGACTGGCCGTCACTTCTGCGCTCGCTGTGGAATCGTATGTCGGCTTGGGAATTGGCTGACCCAAACTACGCATTTGCCTGGGGCGGTGCGATGGCAACGCGCAGAGAGACCTTCAGCAGGGCGAAAGTAGCCGAACATTGGGACCGAGCAGCTGATGACGACTTATCTTTGACAACAGCAGTGAAGGAAATCGGACTGAAAGTGCGCTTCGTGCCGCAATGCCTGGTTGCAAGCCACGGCGACGCGAGCATTCCAGAAATTGTCGAATGGACAAACCGACAGCTCATATTAACGAAGGTTTACTACCCAAAACTTTGGCGCCGCGCCATTCGCCGTGCGGTGATTTTAGTGGTCTGGCTGCTTGCTCTGGCGGGATCGATCGCCAGTGCGGCGATGACAGGTTCGACAGAATTAATCGCCGCAAGCATCGCTGGACTGATTTTACTGCCGGTCGAAGTCATTTTCCTCCTCAAAGCCCAGCACCTCTGGTATCGCGTACTTTCGTTAAGCGCAAAAGAAGAGGACTTTAATGGTGTGAATTCAGCTCAAAATTCAAGTGAGCGCGCTCTTATGGAACACGCCTACCAATCGTCACTTCTGAGGTTTTCGCTCGTTCTACCATTAGCGCATATCGTTCTGCCGTGGATGACGCTATATTCTGTATTGACAAACAGAATTCGCTGGCGCGGAATCGACTATGAGTTGAGAAGTCCCTCCGAAGTCGTGATTATTTAATTCGCTTAAGACGAGCACGTATGCCCGTCGCTATGGGCATTGATCAAGATGACATTGTTAAAAACTGTCCAATGGACCGACGATGTAGGCCCTCTATACTTCTTAGGTTTATTACCTGGGCGTGCAGAACGCTGCCGATGCGATGAGATCACAAAGGCTTGACCCAACCTATTCCCAGGTATGAGACCAATAAGAGGCTAGCGCAGATGTCGAGCTTTGGAATCATTGCCATTAACCATGTCGCCTTAGGGCTAAGTGGAGTGGCAGAGAACAAGCGTCAGGAAAACTTTGAGAGCTATTTGGCTGACGCAGCCATCGCAGCAGCAGCGATTCGCTCAGGCGATATGGGCGTTCTCAATCTCGAATTGCTCAATCTGGAAGACAGCAACAACCGCGAAGCCGTTGCCCAAGTTCTGGTTGCACTCGTAAATTCTGGCGAAGGAATGAGTGGTATCAAATATGATGCCGGGCAAGATGCCTCTGTCGAAAAATTATTAGCGCTCGTCGAATCGAAGTTGCAAGACCGCCAGCTGACAGCAGTGCTGACTAACTTGCCTGCGAAGTTGGAAGACGCGAAGAAGAAAGTCAAAGCGCTGCACAAACGTAAGCTGCAAGTCGTCGCAGAAACAGTTTCGATTGAAGAAGCGTTGATTGCGCAAGAGGCTGGTGCCGATGCTGTCATCGCAAAAGGACACGAAGCAGGCGGCAGAGTGGGAGACGAAACATCGTTCGTCTTGCTTCAACAATTCGCACAACAAGTCAAAATTCCGTTCTACGCACAAGGTGGCATCGGCGTTCACACAGCCGCAGCAGCGTATGTCGCTGGAGCAGTCGGCGCAGTTCTAGATTCACAGTTGCTCTTTAGCAAAGAGTCTTCTTTGCCGCTGGAGTTGAAACAGAAAATAGCCAATCTCGATGGCACCGAGACATCTATAGTCGCAGTCGGCGAACAGCACTACCGTCTCTATGCGAAAGCGGCATCAGCGATTGAGCAATGCACAAACGCACAGGGTTCGGTTCTCGCCAACATCGCCAACTACAATCGCGAGTTGCGCGCGCTAGACCGGGTTTGGAATTTCGGACAAGACATTTGTTTCGCCGCTGATTTCGGCCAGAAATACTCCACTGTTGCAGGCATCGCTCAGGCGATCAAGGCATCGGTGCGTGAGCACGTAAAACTTGCAGCCGAAAAACAACCGCTCAAAGAAGGCTCACCACTGGCGGTATCACACGGAACAACTTATCCGATCGTTCAAGGCGCGATGACTCGTGTCAGCGACACGGCAGACTTCGCTTACAGCGTTTCGAAAGATGGCGGATTACCGTTCCTCGCTCTCGCCTTGATGCGCAAGAACGAATGTGATGTTCTCGTTTCCGAAACCAAAGAAAAACTTGGACCACTCGCCTGGGGCGTTGGCATTCTCGGTTTCGTTCCGCAGCAGTTGCGGCAAGAACAGATGGAAGTCGTAAGCAAATACAGACCGCCATTCGCGTTGATCGCAGGCGGTCGCCCAGACCAGGCGAAAGCTCTGGAAGATATGGGCATCAAAACTTACTTGCATGTTCCTTCACCAATGTTGCTTGAATCGTTCATCGAAATGGGTTCCAAGCGCTTCATTTTCGAAGGAAAAGAGTGCGGCGGTCACGTCGGACCACGAGCAAGCTTTACCCTCTGGGAAGCGATGATCGACAGAATTCTCGGCTCCCTCGGACCACGCGATGACGCTTCTCTCTATCATGTCCTCTTCGCTGGTGGCGTCCATGATGCCATCTCTTCCGCGATGGTGTCAGCTATGGCTGCGACTCTCGCCGCTCGAGGAGTTCGTGTTGGAGCGCTCATGGGCACAGCTTACTTGTTCACCAAAGAAGCTGTTGAAACTGGAGCAATCGTAGAAAAATTCCAACAAGCAGCTATCGAATGCAACAAGACCGTGTTGCTGGAAACAGGACCTGGTCATGCGATTCGCTGCATCAATTCGCCTTACAAAAAAATCTTCGACGACAAGCGTCAAGAATTGACTCTCAAAAACACAAGTAGAGATGAGATTCGCGAAGAACTCGAACTAATGAACCTGGGTCGCTTGCGCATCGCCAGTAAAGGTCTGACACGCAAAGCAAATGTCAGCAAAGAAGACACCATTGCCGAACTGAAAGATCAATCTAAGACGAACACTAATCTTGAAACTCTGCCTGCTGAGAAGCAGTGGGCTGATGGCATGTACATGATCGGTCAAGTCGCTTCTATGCATGATTCGGTTTGCACAATTGCAGATTTGCATAAGACTGTTTCGAACAGCGGCGCAGAAATCATCGATTCAATCGCGGCGAAAGAGCTCACTACGGCCACTGTTGAATCAGACAGCAAAATAGCTTCCGAAGCCATTGCTATCGTCGGAATGGCCTGTCTATTTCCAAAAGCAAACGATCTTGAAACTTACTGGGAAAACATCCTCAGCAAAGTAGACACGATTACAGAAGTGCCAATCGATCAATGGGATTGGAGAAACTACTACGATCCAAATCCACTTGCTCGCGACAAAATCCACTCAAAATGGGGCGGCTTCCTGCAAGACTTGAAGTTCGACCCGACGAAGTACGGCATTCCACCAAGCAGCCTGGCTTCAATCGACCCGATGCAAGTGCTTCTACTCGAAGTCACACGTGCAGCAATCGAAGACGCTGGTTATGCGCAACGTGGATTCGACCGCGAGAAGACTTCGGTCGTGCTTGCCAACGCTGGTCATGGACCGATCACGGCCCTGTACTCATTGCGCTCGATGCTCGGATGGAAGCTGAACGACCTCTCTGACAGCGCCAAATCTGAATTGCAAGAAGCACTGCCTGAGTGGACTGAAGACTCATTCCCCGGTTACCTCGGTAACGTGGCAGCCGGGCGTGTAGCTAACCGCTTCGACCTTGGCGGAGTCAATTTCTCCATCGACGCAGCTTGTGCATCATCACTTGCAGCACTGCATGTCGGTATCGGCGAATTGAGAAACAAGCAAAGCGACGTGGTCTTCCTCGCCGCAGCAGACACACACAATCAACCAGGCGACTACCTCAGCTTCAGCAAAACGCATGCCTTCTCTGGACAGGGAAGATGCCGAACCTTCGATGTCACTGCAGACGGTATCGTCATCAGTGAAGGCATCGCAATGCTCGTCTTGAAACGACTCAGCGATGCTGAGCGCGATGGCGACAGAATCTATGCGACTATCAAAGGCATCGGCGGATCTTCCGACGGTCGCGACCTCAGCCTCACAGCTCCAAGACCAGCTGGTCAGATGCTTGCTCTCACCAGGGCTTATGAAGACGCTGGCGTATCACCAACTTCCGTCACCCTCGTCGAAGCTCATGGAACAGGCACCGTTGCCGGTGACAGAGCAGAAATCGAAGCGTTGAAAACTGTTTTCGAACGACATGGTGCACCGAAACGCGGTTGCGCAGTCGGCTCAGTCAAGACAATGATCGGTCACACGAAAGCAGCTGCTGGTCTCGCCTCATTGATCAAAGTAGCGAAGGCTCTTCACCATAAAGTTCTTCCACCAACGATGGGTGTGACTCAACCGAATCCTTCTTGCGATTTCGAGAACAGTCCGTTCTACATCAACAGCGAAACCCGCCCGTGGATCAACACTGGCGACGATGTTCGTAGAGCTGGCGTAAGCGCATTCGGATTTGGTGGCACTAACTTCCACGCCGTAGTTGAAGAGTATGTCCCAACCACAGCCAGCTCACCTCAGGCTGCAACTTATAGCTGGCCTTCTGAACTCTTCTTGCTGCACGGCAAGAACAGATTGGAGTTGATGAAGTCACTTGAATCAGTAGCAGACATCGTCAAACGCGCGAGCAAATCTGAAGAATCGGTCAACTTGCGAGAAGTGGCACAGACTGCTTACTTAAGACAGTTGGAACGACACACTGATGCGAAAGCACAAGAGTTGTGTCTCGCAATCGTAGCAACAAGTGCAGAAGACTTGCTCGACAAGATTTCGCGGGCGAAGAGCGACATGCTCAACGCAAATTGCACAGAGATAAAAGATCCACGCGGTATCTACTTCGTAGATCTGGAACAGAAGCCAGAAGTGGCAAAAGGCAAGGTCGCCTTCTTGTTCCCAGGTCAGGGATCACAAAGTGTCGACATGCTGCGTGAACTCGCCACACAGTTCCCAGAAATTCGTGACACCTTAGAGCAAGCGTCGAAAGTTCTGTCCGATAAATTCTCACAATCGTTGAATTCGCTAGTTTATCCACCACCGGCTTTCACCGATGAAGAAAAAACAGCTCAGTCAGCGGCTCTAACCAACACGCACGTCGCTCAACCGGCGATTGGAGCAGCCGATCTCGGTATGCTCAAGTTGTTGCGGTCGTTCGGACTGGCACCCGATATGGTGGCAGGACATAGCTACGGTGAATACGTTGCTCTTCACGCAGCAGGTGTGTTCGAAGAAGACGAGCTCTTCAAAATTTCCGAAGTGCGCGGCCGACTCCTCTCCGAAAGGAATGGCGGGGGCAAAGGCACGATGGCTGCCGTTTCCGGTCAGGTCGAACAAGTCTCAACACTGCTTCGCGAAACACCTGGTGTGACACTGGCTAATATCAACTCACCAAAACAATGTGTCGTCGCTGGTGAAGAGACAGCGATTCAAAATGCACTGGAAGCATTCAAAAAGCATGGCGTGGTGGCGAAACTGATCCCAGTTTCCCAAGCCTTCCATTCGAGCCACATGAAGCACGCGCAAGCGCCGCTCGAGAAAGCACTATCGTCAATTCCATTGCTCGAGCCAGCCCTGCCGGTTTACTGCAATACAGATTCTGAAATCTACGCGAAGTCTTCTGTCGTTTCCAGACTGACAAAACACATTGTCGAGCCTGTTGATTTTGCCAAACAATTGCAAAAAATGTACGCCGACGGCGCCAGATTGTTCGTCGAGGTTGGTCCTGGCGCCGTTCTTAGCGGCTTGACCGAAGCGACTCTCGCACAGACAGAAGGCAACAAAGTTGTTGTCGTATCTTCTGGTCGCGGTGGAGTAACCAGTTTCTTGCACTGCCTCGCGATTCTCGCAGCCAACGGTCAGAAGATTGATATCGGCAGATTCTTCAGCGCCAGAACGAAAGCGTTCGAAGCCGCTAAAAAGTTTGGTCGCAGCCTCAGCACCAATGAATCTCCGCGTAGCCGCGCTCTGATGTATCTCGTCAACAGCGCCAATATCAAACGCGTCGGCGAAGCAGCACCTGTAAAACCGCCGGTGAAAAGTGTCACAGCAGGAGCAACACCCGTTGCTCCACCAGCAGTTGCTCCTGCGGCATCCGCATCCAACTCGGCATCTCCAAAAGTTACACCAGCCCAAGCCGCTCCTGCAGCTGCTAAGCAATCTCAAATCGCCAGCCAACCTGTTCAGGTAACCAAGCCCCAGGGCAGCTCTCAATCCGAAACAAGGAACCCAACAGCCTCATCCATGAATACATCTAAACCAGCAGAACAACAGAGACGAAATCAGACAGAAGCGGCAAGAACGCCAGCACCGACTCCACAGCCAGTGCCAGTAACGATGCCACAGCAGGTTCTGATGCCAGCCGCGGTTTCCGGCAAAAATGTTGACCAGGTTATGTTGCAGTTCCAACAAACGATGCTGCAAATGACGAACAGCTTCCTGCAGACGCAGCAGCAAGTGATGTTGGCGTACCTGCAGAACAAGAGCGGCTTCGCAGCTCCGATGCAATATCAACCTGCACCACAGGCGCTACCACCGATGCCGATGCAAGACTACAACTATCTGCAAGCACCAGCGCAACAGTATGCTCCAGCTCCGGCTCCTGCAGCGCTTGAACCAGCTCAGCAGCAAGTGCCGGCGACACAACTTTTGAACACCCTGTCGCAGGTGGAAGCAAGCGCAGTCGTTCCGGCTCCAGTGGAAGCTGCTGCAGAAGTGGTAGCTGAGGAAGCAGCTCCACAAGACGATCCACAAACACTCGTAAACGGTTTGCTCGAAATCGTTAGCCAGAGAACTGGTTACCCAATCGACATGTTGGATCCAACACTCGACTTAGAAGCGGATCTCGGCATCGACTCCATTAAGCGCGTTGAAATTCTCAACAGCTTCCGTAAGCTCTTGCCTGAACAAAAGCAGCTAGAGCTCGAAGGCGGTCTGGAAGATTTGGCTGGCACGAAGACTCTACAAGGAATCATCGATTGGATTTGCAAAACTCCAGCTGGCGCTCCACAAGAGAAATCGCCAACCCACAACGGTAATGGCAATGGAAACGGCAACGGTTACGCCACGGCTCACGGCAACGGAAACGGCAATGGCAACGGTCACAACGGAAATGGCAACGGACACGGTCCGGAAAACGGGAAGGGTCAACTTCTCCATCTGCCCACGCTGAGCAACAACGGCGGAAACGGCCACAACGGAAACGGCAACGGAAACGGACACGGTGGATTGCACCTGGTCACCGAAGCAGCTCAAGAACTCGTCTCAGGCGGATTGCTAAGACGCGGTCTGGTTCAGTCATACAAATTGCCTGCGCTGGAAGCGAAGAAACCCCAGCTTTCTGGTGTGGTGCTCATCGCCGCTGATGCTGCCGGTTACGCCAAAGCAGTATCGGCTGCACTCTCGAAACACAGTCAAAAGGTAGTGCTTCTTGCTAAAGGCAAAGGCGCCGATGTCGCAGTCTCCGACTTCCACAACCTGGAAGAACTGACTGCGGCTGTGCAAACGGTGAAGAAAGAGCACGGCGAAATCGCAGCGTTCATCGACCTGCGCGCATTCGATGTGACTGCTGATGCTAAGGACGTCAAAGTTCTGAGCCAACTGTTTGCGATCGCAAAAGCGCTCGAAGTTGACTTCAATCCTAAACATGCAGACAACAAAAAGCAGTTCATCGCAGCCGCAAGAATCGATGGGCAGTTCGGTCTCACCGAAAGCGTGACCTTCTCTCCATTGCAAGCCGGACTTGTTGGATTGATGAAATCACTCGCCAAAGAATGGACTCAATCAAACTGCAAAGCGATCGATTTCTCTGCGAAACTATCGCCTGAAGCAGTGGCAGAAATCCTGGTCAAGGAACTCGCCAACAAAGACCCTTATGTTGAAACAGGCTACGACGACAAACATCGCTATGCGATTGAAAGTTTCGCAGTCAGTTTGGACAACGCTGAGCGAAACAGTATCAAGCTCGACTCCTCCAAAGTCGTTTTGATCACTGGTGGCGCTCGTGGTATCACCGCTGAACTGGCCCTCGAGTTGGCCGGCAAATATCAACCCAAGTTGATTCTCGTCGGTCGCTTGCCTGAGCCTCCAGCGGCAGAAGCAGCGGCTACACTGGGTCTCGAATCAACCAAAGATATCAAAGCTGCAATCATGGAGCAGCTCAAAGCAGAAGGCAAACCAGTAAACATTGCCGCTGTTGAAACCGTATATCAGAAACTGCTGAAAGAACGAGAAGTCAGAGACACACTAAATGAACTGAAGAAGCTTGGTTCAGTGGTTGAGTATCACTCCCTCGACGTTCGCGACGCTAAGACATTCGGCGATTTGATCGCAGACATCTACAAGCGTCACGGCAATATCGATGGCGTCATCAACGGTGCAGGAATCATCGAAGATGGTTTCACAAAAGACAAAACGATCGAATCATTCGAAAAAGTTGTGAGCACCAAGATCGACAGCAGCTTCATCCTCAGTGAAAAGCTCAACCTCGATACACTTCAATTCATCTTCTTGTTCTCTTCAATCGTCGGTCGCACTGGCAACGCCGGTCAGACAGATTATGTTGCAGCGAACGAAACAGTGAACAAACTAGCTAAGGTTCTGGACAAGAAAACCAAAGCCCGCGTCGCTTCAATTCTGTGGGGACCGTGGAAAGGTGGCATGGCACAACCAGAGCTAGAGCAAATCTTCGCTAAATATGGTTGGGCAATGATCGATGCTTCCGCCGGTCGCTCATACTTTATTGAAGAACTCGAACTCGGTAAGAAAGGCGATGTGGAAGTGCTACTGGTAGCAGAGTTGCTTGGCGACGCTGCACTGCCTGCGCCGGCTGGACCTCGTCTCTATCAATCGACTCCATCGATTGTCGAGCCAGGCAGCTTCCAATTTGCTTTCGAACTGAACCCTGAGCATGACCTCTATTTGAACGACCACACTTTCGACGGCATTCCTGTAATGCCGATGGCATTCGCTCTCGAAATGATGGCTGAAGCTGTGACCGCTGCCTATCCTGGTTATAGCGTTCGCAAGGTGCACAGAATGGACATTCCATCTGGAATCGTTTTCGATGCACCGACAAAGCAGATCACGGTTGTGACTGAAGAAGTTAGCCGCTCTGAAATGGGCGTGAAAGTGAAAGTTGCGTTGAATACAGGTGCTCCACTGAAGCGCACCAACTTCAAAGCAATGATGGAGTTGTCCAAAACTGACTCGGGTGAAACTCAACGCCTGGAGGCTTGCCCACCAGATGTAGTGGCACACTTCACTGATAAGAGCGAACTGACTGTAATTTCAGACCAGGTAGAAGAGACACCATCGCCTAAAGATATCTACGGCAATTGGCTCTTCCACGGACCGATCTTCCAGGGCATCAGAGACATCCACGCGCTGGGCAGCAGCGGCATTCTCGGCACCGTGCAAGCAGCTGAAGAGACAACCTGCTTCTCCGAAACCAACGGCGATAAGTGGATCATCGACCCAGTTCTCTTCGATAGCTCGATGCAACTGGCTGGTGTGTGGGCTCGCCACAACCTCGACATCACAGTGCTGCCGACTGGATTCCGCACCCTACACATTCTGGGCAAAATCCAGAGCGGTGAAGAACTCTTCGGACGCATCTTCATCAACCCAGGTGCAACCGCAAGAGAACTTACCTGCGAACTAGCCATCTATCGCAAAAACGGCGAAATGGTGATGCTGGTTGAAGGTCTGGGCGGCGTCGGCAGCAAGTCATTGAACAGACTCGCCAGCCAGGCTAGCCCGTTGGGTACGACTAAATGAAACCGGCAGGAAGGCCAGCGGACAGCACGCAAGCCTCCAGTCCAGTGAACAAGATTGCGATCGTCGGAATGTCGTGCCTTTTTCCTGGCGCGGCCAATCTGCAGCAGTTCTGGACCAACATCGTCAACGGTTTCGATGCCACCAGGGATGCCACCGCTGAAGAATGGAATCCCGACAAGTTCTACAATCAAAATCCAACTTCGTTCGAGCAAATTTATTGCAAACGCGGAGGATTTATTACAGAGCTGGCAGACTTCGACCCGCTCAAATACGGCGTTATGCCTAACAGCATCTCGGGTTCAGATCCTGACCAATTGCTTGCCCTTCGTGTCGCGACCGAAGCACTTGCCGATGCGGGATACAACAACAAACAATATGACGGCAATCGCGCCGAAGTGATTTTGGGACGCACATCTGCGCCCGGCGCCGGCAGCATGAACATGATTCAGCACGGTGAAACGATCAAGCAGGTGATCGAAGTAATCACAGCGCTGCATCCCGAGTACACGCAAGAGCAGATTACTCTGCTTGAACAGGGATTGAAATCTTCGCTCAACAACTGCAGTTCTGACACGATACCAGCGGTGATGCCAAATATTCTTGCGGGCAGAATCGCCGGACGCCTCGGATTTAAAGGCAAGAGCACTGTTCTAGACAGCGCTTGCGCATCTTCACTGATTGCTATCGAAATGGCTGTTAACGATCTAATCGCGGGCTCATGCGACCTGGCGCTGGCCGGCGGCATACACGTCAATGCCTTTGCCGTTTTCTATCAAATGTTCTGCGGTCTTGGTGCACTTTCAAAACAAGAAAAGATACGCCCTTACGATGACAAAGCTGACGGAACACTCCTGGGCGAGGGTCTGGGAATGGTGGTTCTGAAGCGCTACGAAGATGCCATCGCCCATGGTGACAGAATCTATGCGGTAATCACCGGGATCGGCAGCTCTAGCGACGGTCAGGGAACGAGCATGCTCGCGCCTTCAGTCGATGGAGAGGCGCTTGCACTAAAGCGTGCATACGAAATGTCTGGCGTCTCACCATCCACAATCGGCTTGCTTGAAGGGCACGGCACCGGCACACCATCAGGTGACGCAGCCGAAATTCAAGCGATCCAAAAAGTGTTCGGTGAAAGCGAAGCAGGAAATGCCTGGTGCGCAATCGGCTCAGTAAAATCGATGATTGGACACACTCAGGCAGCCAGTGGTGTTGCCGGTTTGATCAAGACGGCTCTGGCGCTTTACCATAGAATTTTGCCACCGACTTTGAACGTCGATACACCAACGTCACAAATCGATTGGCAAAAATCACCTTGCTACATCAACTCAAAAACACGAACTTGGATCCACTCGAAAACTCCAAACACAATTCCTTTAGAAGAGAGAGGCAAGTGGGAAGAGTACAGCTCGCCAAGGCGAGCAGCAGTGAGCGCCTTCGGCTTCGGCGGTGTCAATGCTCATACGATTTTGGAAGAGCACGATGACGGCTACGAAAACGAAACAGAAAGTCTTCTCCTTGAGTGGGAAACAGAACTGTGTTTGTTCGTGGGCAAGACGCATGAAGACTTGCTCTCCCATCTGACCGCGGTGCAAACATATCTAATCAACAATCCAGCTCAACCTTTGCGCAACGTGGCATACGCTCTTGCAACTAGAGCTCGCAAGATGCAGGGAGAAAAGCAGACAGTCGCCATAGTCGCATCCACAATTGCTGATCTCAAAAACAAAATCGATGACGTGTTGACGGCATTGCACGACAACAAATCGCCTCAACTGGCAGATGTTTATTACACCAAAGATAAAACGGTCGGTGCGGGCAAACTGGCATTCGTTATGCCTGGGCTGGGTGCGGCTTATCCAAATATGCTGCAAGACCTCTGCTTCCACTTCCCAGAAGTGCGCATTGTTTTTGACTACATTGATTTGCTCGCCATTCATTGTCAGAGCGACTTCATGCCAAGCCGCAGAATTTTCCCACGAGGCGATCAATCACAAGAATCGATCGCCTCGCTTGCAGCGATGGACTCGGCCGTCGTCAACGTGCTGATGGCAGAATGGGCGCTGTACACAGTTTTGCAGAACGTCGGTGTGAATGCCGATGCTTTATTGGGATGCAGCACGGGAGAGTTTGCCACGCTGCCGATGAGCGGCGCCGTCAATATTTTGGATGTGGCACCACTTTTCTATCGCTTGAGCACGAACGTAGCCAAATCTGTTTCCAAAGAGAAACTGGCGAACCTGCGCTCTATCATGCTCGTCGCCGACTACGACAGCTTCAAAGAAGTCATCAAAGGCATCGACGATCTGTACTTGAGCGCTGCACTTTGCCCGTCACAAACGATGCTTTCCGGTTCGAAAGAAGCTGTTGCAGAGGCGATGAAAAAGCTGACCGATGCAGGCTTCGAACCACAACCGTTACCGATGGCGATTCCGTACCACACACCACTCGTGGAAGGCATGGTCGATCCTAACAACAAAGAAGTGCAGGACATGGAGCTTGGTTTGCCACAGACTCCGATCTGGTCATGTTCGCGAATGGATAAATATCCAGCCGACACTAAAGCAATCAGACAGATTACAACGAAGCTCTTCACTCAGCCCATCATGCTGAAGAAGACGATTGAAGCGATGTACGCAGACGGCGTCACAATGTTCGTCGAAGTGGGACCTAAGGGTGTGCTCACTCCGTTGATTGGAGACACATTGCAAGACAAAGAGCATCTTGCGGTGGCTTCCAACACCTCGTACAACTCAGCGGTCACGCAGATCAATCATTGCCTTGGCGAACTTGCAGCGCACGGCGTCGACATGCAGTTAGACTACTTGTTCGCGCGACGCGCGCCTGAATTCATTGAATTCGACGAAGTGCCAAAACCAAAAGCACGCCAGTCGGTTCGTTTGGATTTGAAATATCCGAGACTATCATTGCCGGAAGAGGTAGCGAAACAGTTGCGGGTTGAGCATCAAATCACCGCAGCAAGGAATAGCGAAAACCTGGAATTGCGCCAGGGGCAGACTTTGAGTCCGGATGACGACATCGAGAGACATGCGGATTATACTGACGAGCAAGAGCTTCAAGCTCAGGAGCAGCCACTGGATGTGGTGCAAACTTATTTGACTGGCATGGCAGAATTTCACAACAACTTGATGGGCATGCAAGAAGAAGTGATGCGCGCTTATTTGCTCGCACAGCAACAAGAAGCAGCATTCGAGAGCCCTGACACACAATTTGAACAGACTGCGGAAATGTATGCGAGTTCGTCGCCTGCATTGCCACCGTTCCTTCGAACCGGGTTGATCAAATGCGAAGTAACGGATCAACAATCCGATGCAGAGTTGTTCATCACTCTGGACAGTCACAGATACTTATTGGATCATGCTATCGGCGGAAATGTATCATCGGCGATGCCCGACCCAGAACGAGTCTACCTGCTACCACTTACTGTTGCGCTCGAAGCGATGAGCGAAATAGCGAGTTTGATGATTCCAGGTCGACCAGTCGTAAGTGTCAGCACAGTCAGAGCTGCTCGCAGAATACGCGTGGGTCGTGAGGGATGTGTGCTCAGACTGAGAGCGCAGAAAGTCGAAGATTACACCTACGAAGCGAGCATCGATCAGGTCGGCTCCGAGCAGTTTAACGGACCATCAATGTCGTGTCGCGTGGAGTTTTCCGAACAATATCCAGCAGCTCCAACGTTGCAAAAGAACTCGGTGCAAACTCGAGCCGCAACATTGCATCCTACTGAACTCTATCAACCCAAGACGATGTTCCACGGACCGAGAATGCAATCGGTAGTCGCGCTCGATGCCGTCGGTAAGCGCTGCAGCAGTGGATTCGTAGCAGCTCGCCCCGCCTACGATTGGTTTCCTGGTGACGACGATCCAAAATTTCTAATCGATCCACTTTTGCTGGACAATTCAACGCAAATTGTCCTGTTCCACTTGTTTGAAGACAATGAAGATGTGAGTGCGCTTCTGCCTTTCCTTGTCGAAAAGCTCGAACTCTTCACGGATCTGTCGAGTCTGCGCGGCACTTTCAAAGTGTCAGCCAATCTCAATTCCATTACGTCGAGAGGAACTGAAGGCGATGTCAGCATCGTCGACAACAACGACATGGTGCTGGCGAAGTTTACCGGCATCAGCAGTAGAAGAATCATCCTGAGCGAGAGCTGGAAAGAATACATTGCTCAACCGCAATCGACATTCCTGTCAGACACCATGCCCTACATAGAAGCGGCACTGGGGCGTTCGGACCACTGGAGCAATGCGATTCTACAGTCAGGTGAGTTGCCTACAGATGAATCGACGCTGACATGGTGTCTGGACTATGTGTTGCACGCTAGCGAAAGACAAGAATACCTGGCGCTGACAAACTTGCCACGGAAACGCGAATGGTTTTGCGGCAGAATCGCAGCCAAAGAAGCTGTCCGCCGACTGTTGAAAGCAAGCCACAATCTGCACGTTTGCTCGGCTGACGTCATCGTCACAACCAACGAACTCGGACAGCCGTTCGCCACCGGTAAGTGGATTGAGATTGTCGGTGCTGAACCATACCTGTCGATCAGTCACAAGGCAGGCATCGCGGTTGCGATTGCGGCTCACAGACAGACATCGCGCGGAGTCGGCATAGACGTTGAAGTAATCGAACCGAAAGAAAATGGATTCGAGACTCTGGCATTCCTTCCAGAAGAAATTTCCGAACTGCAAAAAGCAGTTGGTGCGAATAAAGACAAACTTGTAATTCAGTTTTGGTCTGCTAAAGAAGCGGTTGGAAAAGCGCTTGGATTGGGACTATCAGCCAACCCTCGTTCATTGAAAGCACATCTGCTCGAAGAACGAGAAGACGAAACACGTTTCCTCGTGTCAGCTCAATCAGCCGGTCCATTTCTAGTGCATTGCCTGACGCAAGACAAAACAGTCATTGCAGTGACAAACTTAAACGCAGGCGACTGATGCGTGCCATTGCTCTTGCACTGCTAATCGTCATCGTGCTTGCCGTGCATGGCACGAAAGCTGCGGCAGGCGAAGTGGCATACCGCACGGCAAAAGTTGATGGGCTGGACATTTTCTATCGCGAAGCGGGTCCAGTTGATGGACCAACCATCCTATTGCTGCACGGATTGCCCTCGTCATCGCGCATGTGGCAACAAGTTCTCGAATCAAAGCTGAGCGAGAAATACCATCTCGTTGCGCCAGACTATCCAGGATTTGGTCACTCGTCATGGCCCGACCACAAGGAATTTGCGTACACATTCGATCATTTAGCATCCACGATTGAGCATTTCTGCGAGCAGCTCCACTTAGACCACTACACGCTCTTCATGCAGGATTACGGCGGACCGGTTGGCTTTCGCATGGCAGTCGACCATCCAGAAAAAGTTTCAGCGATGATCGTTCAAAATGCGAACGCATACGAGCAGGGTTTGTCACCACTGTGGGCGGTGAGACGCGCATTTTGGAATGACAGAGCCGCCCACGAAGAAGCAGTACGGAAGAATCTGCTTTCGCTTGAAGCGACTAAGCAACGACATCTGGGCACAGATCCGAAACCAGATCGATACGATCCAGACCTGTGGTTCGATGAATACTACTTCTTAAACAGACCTGGACAGGGCGATATTCAAATCGATCTTTTCTACGACTATCAAACAAACGTGAAATCCTATCCAGCCTGGCAAAAATGGCTGCGCGAACACAAGCCACCACTTTTGGTGCTCTGGGGCAAGTACGATCCATCATTCATCGTCCCTGGAGCTGAAGGCTTCAAGAACGATGTCCCCGACGCAGAAGTGCATGTCGTAGACGCCGGACACTTCGCATTCGACACGGACGCACCTGAACTGCTCGACCTGACTGGCAAGTTTCTTGATCACCGCAAGCTCTAAAAAACGCTGCCACAGCTCTGTCACAGATCTGCCACCGACCAGTCACGCGCTCTTTCTATTCTGAATTAGTCAGTCATTCACCTGACAAAACGAACTTACTAACAACGCATTGGCGCGGGATTCGTTCTAAGTCTGCCACTCGCAGATCTCAGAAATCGCAATCACATCCAAAGAGGAAACCGCTATGACTACCAACTTCCAAAAACTCGACAGTTTCACCAATACTGAAAAGAGCACTGCATACGAGAAATTGCCTTCCGCCAAGGACTCTATGAACACTCAAATTAGCGAGCTACGAGATTCAGACCCTAAGGGCTATCTGTCGAACATCAATCAAATGGTCAAAATGGGCTTGGACCCAAAAGCTTGCCCCAAGCTGGAATTGCTGGACGATAGCGCGATGCTGGAAAAGAAGCAAACGTTGTTAAAAAACCCAAAAGGTGCAGAAGATTTTGAAGGCGAACCAAAAGAGCCGAAAAAATTCAGCGATGCGGATGGTGGATTGAAAGACGGAAAAGGAGCACTGCAAGACTTTAACGTCAAAGATCTGGAAATCAAAATCGGGTTGAGTGTCGAAGCACAGTTGAAAAAAGATTCCGAAGTTAAATTGCCGAACTATTCTGTTCAGCACTACGAAGGCTAAGTCTGCGAATCAGAAGTCCGCTCAAAAATCTATAAAAGGGCAAAATCGGCTGGTGCTTTATGCACTGGCTGATTTTTATGCTTGCGAAAGTATTTGCACGCTACTCTAAAAGTTCCGGCCCAACATGCTGCGGAAACCGTTACCAGGACCGGTGTTTCCGAAGATGCTACCGTTGGAATTGAAGCGTCCGTTTTGAAAACGTCCGAAAGCCAATGCGTTCAAAATGCGACTTAACCAACTGCGTTTGCGCTTGTGTCCTGTCAGGATTCCGTTGTTGTTTAGCAGACCGTTGTGATTGTTGAATAAGCCGTTACCGTTGAAGACGCTGTGGTTTGTTAGTCCATTGGTGAGAGTGTTGGCTACTGGCGAAGCGGCTGACGATAAGCCGTTTGTTAGTCCGCCGGTAAGCGAACCGCTGTGGTTGCCGAGAATAGATGTGCCACCACCGAGCACCGATGCGCCGTTAGTCAAGCCAGTGGAAGGGCTGAGCCCATCGAGGATGTGATGATTTCGGCAAAAAGCTCCTGTCGGCATTAGCGTGACAATCAGCGCGGCAGCCGGTAATCCAACTTTCCAATTCATGATTCCCTTCCTTTGTTGAACATCGGAGTTATTAACAAGCGTCCGCAATCGGGAGCTAATGAAGTATGAGACGACGACTTTTAGTAATTGATTCCGTGAATTGTTCGTGAAGTCTCAGCAGGCGACATTCTAGATGGAGCTATACTGGACTTGCGTTTCACCGAGACAAAAATTTGCAACTCCGAAAATTGCTCCTCGTTCTCGTTGCTTTTACTGCAATTGCGTCATCTCCTTGTGCGGCGGGTCAGCAGCTGCGAACTAGCAATCAAATAAAGAGCGAGTTCCAGGAACACACAAGTGAGTTCGAAGCTGTTAAAGCGAGCCTTTTAGCGACGGAATCGCATAGCTTCTGCATCACTGTAAATCACGCAACAAATTATGCTTTTGTTCCTTCAGCAATTCGTCTTCCGGCAAAATCATTCGAGTCGTGCAAGAAACTTATGAAGGCAATAGATGCAGACGATGTGGTTCGGGTGGGGAACACCATCCGTTTTCGAATTTGCTTCAAGAAAACTGGAAGCAAGCTTGAAGAGCAAAATATTGTGTTCGACGCAAAACGAGAGCGTGTGGTCCCAAAGAAAGAATCAGGGGTCGAGCGAGTGGTGGACGATCTTGGTGCTTGCTGGTTTATCGTTTCCGATCAGGTAGATCTCAAAACCTTTAACGTTAATCCCTGATGCCAAGCTCAATGAAAGTTTTAATCTCATCTATGGCCTTGGCGAATGCGTCAGCGGGTTAGCATCGCTTGCTCGTCTGCGTGATAGCTGCTTCGGACTAAGGGTCCGCTGAAGACGTTTCGAAATCCCAATTCCATTCCTACTTTGTTCATTCGTTCGAAAACTTCTGGCTCCACCCAGCGATCTACAGGTAAGTGTTTTGGGGTTGGTTGCATGTACTGACCAATTGTGATCAAGTCGCAATTCACCTTTCGCCACTCTTTCAAGACTTCGATTACTTCGTCGTCAGTTTCACCGAGTCCCATCATCAAGCCGGACTTGGTTACGAAACCGGCATCGTGGGCGCGGGAGATCAACTCCAAGCTGCGGTCGAAACGTCCTTGTGGGCGCACTTGCAGATAGAGCCGGGGCACTGTTTCGATGTTGTGGTTCAACACATCGGGTTTTGCCTCTAGCACCGTATTTAGTGCATCCCAATTTCCGCAGAAATCTGGAATCAAGACTTCGATTTTAGTTTGAGGTGAAAGTTTTCGCGTTTCGGTGATAGTGGCTGCCCAAACTGAGGCACCGCCATCTTTCAGTTCGTCTCGGTTGACTGAGGTGATGACGGCATACTTGAGCTGCATCTTCGCCACAGCTTCAGCCACACGACGGGGCTCGTCCAAATCTAATTCGGTCGGTTTGCCGGTGATGACGTTGCAAAATCCGCAGCTGCGTGTGCAGATGTTGCCCAAAATCATAAAGGTCGCCGTGCCGCGCGACCAACATTCGCCTCGGTTCGGGCAAGCGGCTGATTCGCAGACCGTGTGCAGGTCGTTCTCGTCAATCAAATTTTTGACGCGCTGATATGGCTCGCCTGTTGGGAGGCGCACTTTCAGCCAGTTCGGTTTTGTCGATGATGCGGTCATTGAATCCCGAAAGTCGGTCCAAGCGGAGGACCAGTAGAGACTGCCGATTTTATCAGTTTATGGGTGTGTCCCTAAATTGTCACTGTTATCCCTTAATCTATTCGAATCGGAAGTCCCTTCGCTTCCGATCCAAAACAGATTCCGGCTGGCGTTGGAATTGTTAGACATGCCAATGAGGAGCTGTTGCCGCAGCTCCTTTTTGTTTTTTCACAGCCAAGTAGACGGTGAGCTTAAGGATACTGTCCCACTGAAACGCACTCATAGAGCTGGCTCCCGAGGTGTTAGTAGGACAGGCAAACACACCAGGAGAACAAAAACTTGAATCGCGCCGGTCAATAGACCGGCGGTCCTTTGCCGGCTGAAGCAGGCGCTCCATCGGGCGTTCCATCAGTCCGCCATTTTAGTGAAAGCAGATTAATGCGCCCGTAGATGCTTTTATTATTCGTTCAACTTTCCGCTCAGCAACAGTGTTTTAGCCATTTCTCAAGGCTTTTTTGTGGCAATGGTGGCACTGATGTGACATACTTTTGCTGGTCTTCAAAGACGTCAAGCTCTCGAATCTGCAAGCATTTTGCAAAGTCGATTGAAACGTGAAGATGAGCCAGCACTCAATGGACCGCAAGGTCCTCGTCAGCGGTGACTAAGCAATGCCAAGAAAACCGATCGATTTGCCCTTCAAGCTAGAGTACTTGTCTGTGCTCGACGAAAACGCCGAGTTGGACAAAAAGTTGGAGCCTAAGCTCACTGATGATGAGCTGAAAACGTTGTATCGCTACATGCTGAAAGCCAGACGGGCTGACGAACGCATGTTGAATATGCAACGACAGGGAAGAATTGGTACGTTTCCACAAGCCTCTGGTCACGAAGCGATCAGCATGGGCTCAATCTTCTGCTTAGAGAAGGAAGATTGGCTGGTTCCGGCTTATCGCGAATTGGCAGGCATGCTCTACAGAGGTTGGCCGCTCGAAACCATTCTTCTTTACTGGAATGGATTCGAAGAAGGCGCCAAAGTTCCAGACGGTATAAATGATTTGCCGATGTGCGTTCCTGTAGCCAGTCAGTTGCTGCACGCCGCAGGCATCGGAATGGCGATGAACATCCAACAAGAGAAGAAAGTCGTTCTGACATTTTTCGGTGATGGCTCATCTTCAGAAGGCGACTGCCACGAAGCGTTGAACTTCGCAGCCGTTTTCAACGCACCAGTTGTGTTCATTTGCTTGAACAACCAGTACGCAATCTCCGTGCCGATCGCCAAACAGATGAAAAACGAAACTGTTGCTCAAAGAGCGATCGCCTACGGAATGCAAGGCATCAGAGTTGACGGAAACGACGTTCTCGCTGTCTACACTGCAACTCAAGAAGCCATCGCACGGGCACGCAAGGGCGAAGGTCCAACACTGATCGAGTGCCTCACTTATCGTTTCACTCCGCATACAACAGCTGACGATCCGAAGCGATATCGCTCTGAAGACGAATCGAAGAAGTGGCATTTGAGAGAGCCACTCTTGCGCTTCGCAAAGTTCCTCAAAAACAAAGGCATCATGAACGACGAGCAGAAGATTGCCATCGACGCTGAAATCGATGCTGAAATCAAGGCTGCTGTTGCGAAAGCGGAAGAGCTAGCGAAGTCGGAAGAATTGATGGATCCACTGCGCATGTTCGATTATTCATTCGCAGACATGCCTCCGTTCCTGGCAGAGCAAAGACAAGAATTGGCTGACCACATCGCCAAGCACAAAAAGCATAAGAAGGAAGCTGGCGAAAAAAAAGCACCTAGTCCAGCCCAAATCTAATTCCAACATTATCCGAGAGCAGCCTCAGTAGCGATACAAGGCACGAGCTAATCGAGCAAGGAGCGCAAAAATGACACAAATGAACATGGCGAAAGCGATTAATCTAGCGCTGCATGAAGCCATGACTAAAGACAAACGTGTGATTGTGATGGGCGAAGACGTCGGTCAAGACGAAGGCGTTTTTAGAATTACAGAAGGTCTACACGCCAAATTCGGCGACACGAGAGTAATCGATACTCCGTTGGCAGAGTCGGGAATCGTAGGCACAGCAATCGGAATGGCGTTGTACGGCTTGAAACCAATTTGCGAAATTCAATTCGCTGGTTTCGACTACTACAACTATCACCAACTCGAATCTCACGCAGCACGTTTCAGAAACCGCACACGCGGCAGACTGTCAGTGCCGATGGTAATGAGAGCCCCTTACGGCGCCGGTATCAGAGCGATCGAACACCACTCTGAAAGTCGTGAAGCGATCTACGCGCACACACCTGGACTGAAAGTGGTAATCCCATCGGGTCCAAGAAACGCACGTGCTCTTCTACACAGCGCCATCCAAGATCCAGACCCAGTTATCTATTACGAGCCAAAAGCCGTTTACCGTCTATTCAAAGAAGAAGTGCCCGATGCGATGGAAACGTTGCCAATCGGACAAGCTCAAGTTGCCCGCAAAGGAAAAGACATCACATTGGTGTCATACGGCGCAAGCTTAAGACCGACTCTGGAAGCGGCTGAGCTGCTAGAAGAAGAAGACGGCGTGCACGCAGAAGTAATCGACTTGCTCACCATCTCTCCATTCGACGCTGCCACCATCGTCGAGTCAGTAAGCAAAACCGGCAGATGCGTTGTCGTACACGAAGGTCCTCGCACCTGCGGAATCGGCGCTGAAATCATCGCCCGCATCAACGAAAATGCTTTCCTCTATCTGGAAGCACCAGTCAAACGAGTGACAGGATTCGATTGCCAGGTTCCATATTTCTCCAAAGAGCGTGCCTATCTTCCTGATGCCGAGCGCGTTCTGGAAGGATGCCGCGCAACACTATCGTTCTAGAAAAAGAGGATTACACAATGTCGAACGAATTCATACTGCCCGATCTTGGAGAAGGCATTCATGAAGCGGAAGTACTGGCGGTGCGCATTGCAGAAGGCGACCAGGTCAAAGAAGACCAGCCGATTCTGGAAGTAGAAACCGACAAAGCAGTCGTTGAAATTCCTTGTCCTGTGAATGGAACGATTGAAAAGATCCACGTCAAAGTCGGCGAAGTGGTCAAAGTTGGAATGGTAATGGTCACCTTCGGATCAGGTGGCGGAGCCGCTAAAGCTCCAGCAAAAGAAACCGCTGCCGAAACCAAACAGAAACAAATAAACGATTCAATCGCCGCAGCACCACCAATTGCTACTGCGGTATCAGCGGGGCACGCAACTGGCAACGGCAAGTCGACGATGGAAGTTCGACACAACGGCGTCGGTCCAGTGCCAGCGGCACCAGCGACTCGTCGATTGGCACGAGAGCTGAACCTCGATTTGCGCATGATCAAAGGCTCTGGTCCTTCTGGTCGAGTGACCAAAGAAGATGTTCGCAGCTTCGCAGCGGGCTCACTCGAAGGCACTATATCTGGTGCCTCAAGTCAGACCCACCCCATCGAAAGCAAGCAACAAGTGGCACCAGCGGCAGTGCAGTCACTCGCTTCCAAGTATGGCGAGAGCGGAGCGAAAGCCGCTCCACTAGAAGGTGGCATGGGTTCAACACCGGTCGACCTGCCTGATTTCACAAAATTCGGCACAGTCGAACGAGTTCCACTTAAAGGCATCAGAAGAAAAATCGCTCAGAATATGATGCAATCGTGGACTCACATTCCACACGTGACTACCTTCGACGAAGCAGACGTGACCGAGCTCGACGCATATCGAGCCAAGTACGAAAGCGAAGTGAAAAAGCATGGCGGTCGATTGACGCTGACAGTGTTCGCACTGAAAGCAATCGCCAGCGGTCTGAAAAAATATCCACAATTCAATGCTAGCTTGGACGAGAAGACCGGCGAATTGGTCTTTAAACACTTCTACAATATCGGTGTTGCAGTGGCTACAGACCGTGGTTTGATCGTTCCTGTAATCCGCGATGTGGACAAGAAGAGCATCATTGAATTATCCAGAGAACTCGCCGATCTTTCTGAAAAAACCAAAGCAGGAAAGGTTGAGCTAGAGCGCCTGCAAGGTGGAACTTTCACTTTGACAAACATCGGTTCGATCGGTGGCACAAACATGGTGCCAATGATCAACCATCCAGAAGCAGCGATTCTCGGAATGGCGAGAGCCGCTCAGAAACCTGTAGTACGCAACGGAAACATCGAAGTCGGCTTGATTATGCCACTGGCACTGTCCTTCGATCATCGCATCGCAGATGGTGCCGAAGCTGCTTACTTTGTGCAACACGTGGTTAAACGGTTACAAGAGCCGTTCACCTTCCTTTTGGAGGCCTAGAAAAATATGGTCGTTGGCGAAATGGTGCAAGAAATCGATCTAGTCGTGATCGGTGCTGGTCCAGGTGGATACACAGCAGCTTTGCGAGCAGCAGAGCTAGGCATCAAAGTGATCCTGGTTGACGCGATGCCGAAACCAGGTGGTGTCTGCCTGCACATGGGCTGCATTCCATCAAAATCATTGCTGCATGCGGCAGAAGTAATCAACACTGCACAGAGCGCAGCGAAGTTCGGCTTGCATTTCGAAAAGCCAAAATTGAACGTCGATGAGTTGAGAACTTGGAAAGTAAGTGTCACAGACAAGCTGGCCATGGGCATCGTCGGCATGTGCAAGAGCGCTGGCGTTGAAATCATCAACGGCAACGCGCGCTTCGAAGATAACCGCAGTGTGCGGGTTGAGAAAGATGGCGAAAGCGCCACTCGCATCAAATTCAAACACGCAATCGTTGCCACTGGTTCGCGTCCTGTCGCACTGCCAAAGCTTTTCAAGAAAGAAGCAGACATGCAGAGCCCACGCATCATGGACTCGACTGGCGCACTCAAAATTGAAGAAGTGCCAAAGACCTTGCTTGTCATCGGCGGCGGATATATCGGGCTCGAGCTGGGCTCTGTCTATGCCGCTCTCGGCAGCGAAGTAACCGTAGTTGAAATGACCGATGGATTGTTGCCTGGCGTTGACCGCGACCTGGTCAAACCGTTGGCAACCCACCTGGCTACAGCCTTCAAAGCGATTCACCTCAGTTCGAAAGTAACCAGCTTGGAAGACACCGGCAGCGGTGTGAAAGTCGGACTGGAAGGCAAAGATTTGCCAGAATCCATGACCTTCGACCGTGTCTTGATCGCGGTTGGCAGAGTGCCAAATACTGACGGCATCGGTTTAGAAAACACATCAGTTGAAATCGACAAACACGGCTTCGTTCAAATCGACGCCACCTGTCGAACGGCTGATAAACGAATTCTCGCCATCGGCGACATCTCGGGACAACCGATGCTTGCACATCGTGCGATGCGTCAAGGACAAGTCGTAGCTGAGGTTTTGGCAGGTCGCAAATCATCCTTTGACAACCGAGCCATTCCAGCCGTTGTTTTCACAGAGCCTGAAATCGCCTGGTGCGGCATCACCGAAACCGAAGCGAAAGCTGCCGGTCGCGAAGTTGGCGCAGCGAAATTCCCATGGTCAGCTTCGGGAAGAGCGATGACTTTGGCAGAGCCAGTCGGAAGCACAAAAGTGATCTATGACCCCGAAACTACACAGGTTCTCGGTGTTGGCATGGTCGGACCACGAGCAGGCGAATTGATCGCAGAAGCTGTGGTGGCAATCGAGATGGGCGCCGTGCTTGAAGATTTGATTGTCGCTATCCACCCGCATCCAACATTATCGGAAACAGTAATGGAAGCTTCGATGACAGCCATGTCTCGCATCGAACGAAACAGAAATAGAGAAACGGAAAAGCAGCCAACACATGGCTGATCACTGTTAAGATTAACCCTGTAACGCTCATGGGATGATGAGTGCTATGGTTGTGCATGGAAATGCTTAGCCATCCTTAGAAGGGGGCATAAACTTCTCGGCGTTCCAAAAGAACTGTAGTTTGGCTCAGGAAAAGGCGAACAGGAGTAGTAATGGCAGACCAAAATGCCCCGGCCCAAGAAAACTTTGGCTCGGCGGCAAATTTGATGGCGGAAGCCCTGGATAAAGCCAGCGGCGAACTTGACAAGACCGTCCGAAATTGCATCGACCAACTCGTTTTATCTAACGACGCTCTTGAAAAATCCTTGAGCCAGCAGTTGCTGAAAGTTGTTGAACAGTCGAAGAATTTCATCGATGCCAACATAGAAGATTTGACAAGCCATCGAGAAGAGCTTCTCGACAGGCTAACCGAGTTTGAACGCACAGAAATCGACACGATGATGTCAGCGGCTCGCGAAGTTCGCCAGCAAGTTGCCGGTCGTGGTCAACAGGCGAGTGAAACGATCACCAAGCTCGTAGAAGAGCAACTGGCTGAGCTTCGTACATTAATAGAGAATCCAGAGGCGCGTTTCGCCAACTTTGCCGGTCGCGGACTGGAGACTTTGAACAAGTTTTCTGGTGAAAGCTGCAAGCAAATCGAGGAAACTGAAACTGGCTTGGAGCAAGTGCTGACAGTGAGAGCACAAGCCCTCGACGCCGCAGTTTTACAGGTGATCGCCGAGACGAAAAAAGGCATTGAAGAAACTCTCGATAAGTACAACAACGAGATGGAAGAAAAGATCACGAGCGTCGTCGCCCATCTCACTGAAGTAGTCACAGAGACAGTTACAGAGTTAGAGACAGAAGCGGGCAAAGGCGCCAAGTCGGTTGAAAAAGCCGGTGCTGCAGGCAAAGCTCGACTGGTTGGACGGCTGGAAGAATGGAAGAAAGATTCGGCTGAAATAAGTGACAATTTCCGCAACACAATCACCTTCGAAGCAACCAGTTCTCAGCAAAGTCATGCCACCAAGCTCGAAAGAAAAGTTGGCGAAGTGAAAGACGAAATCAGTCACATAGCCACTGATGCAAACGCCAAAATCACAGCCAGCCACAAGCTGTTCTTGAGTTCTCTCAAACGGTTGGAGAAAAAGTACAACGACCGGTTGGAGCGACTGCTAGCTAAGTTCGACGCAGCCATGGCTGAAGAAGCGAGACTGCCGAGCGGCACAGATGGACTGGCTGCTCATGAGCTGAGAGAGCTCATGCACGCAAGATTGCAAGCTCGCGGAAAAGAAGTTTTGAAGACATTCCAACGCACTGTCGACCAACTCGAGTCAGAGTATGCGCGCACCAGCGGTGGTTCAAGCGAGCGTATCGAAACAGTCAAGTCTGCTGCCACAGAGTCTTTAGACAAACAGCTGCGCTTGATGAAGAACGAACTCGAGAGAATTTCACGCAGTTTCACAAGTGAACTGGCCGAACTAAATTTGCAAGTGCCGCAAATCGAAGAAGCCGGACGTGCGGCGGCTCTCGCCGTGATGGCATATCGCAGCGCCATGTTGCAGTTTGAAAGAGATTAGGTAAAGGAGCGATTGACTAAATGACCTTTGCAGGCAAAAAATTCAAAAGCATCTTCGACGGCGGTCAAGAACGGCTGAAAGAGATCGAGAGCACAGTCTCTGAGAGCCTGAAGAAATCGGCTGGAGAGCATAGCAGCACCAGAAAAAATGGCGATACCAGTTCAGCCAGCTTGATTGAAAACAAGTCCAAAGAACTTGAGAGCGATCTGAAGTCTTTCATGGAAAAAAGCATCGAAAGATTGCAGAAAACCATGGAAATCGAAGTCAAAGAAACCGAAGAACACTTAGACACAGTCAAGCTTGATCTAAGTAATCTGTCAGATAAGCTCAAACATTCTATCGCTGACTTGAAGCGATCATACGATGACCACGTGCACCATATACGCACCACTTTGTCCGATCAGTATGAAGGTGCTATCGAGAACACAAGTGTCGAGCTCGAGAAGCAAGACCACGCGACAGGCAAACATCTGCGAGCTCACGGCACGTTCGTAATGAACTCCCTGCAGCAAAAGCTCGACCACAGCTTGTGGGAATCGCGCGGTGAAGAAAAGCAATATAACAGTTCGCTCTTCAAGACGTTCATGCAAAAGGCGAACACGATTGATACGCACTTTTCATCGCTGATGCAGCGGCTTTCCGACGATTTCCAAACACATTACAAAGCTCTAGAAATCACGACTGCCGAAACAGAACTGGATTTGAATCAACAATCGCATGCGCTGCTCACGCAAGTTGGACAGCACTCTTCCGAACTCGAGTTGGAAGTGCAAGAATTCTTCAAAACCACGATGGAAGGGCACCGGAACACACTAGACGAGAGCCTGACGAACATCGCGCAAGACTTGAGCAGCGTTCATGATTCGACGACCAAAAGATTGTCCGAACAGACTCGCGAAATGACGGCAAGTTTGCTTACCGCATCAGGTGATGCACGAACGAATCTCGGCGCCAAGTGCGCCACATTGCGCGAGCAAGTGGATGAGCGCTTGCAATCATTCCTCTCTCGCTGCACAGACAAAGTCAGCACCAGTTCTGTCTTGAAGGATTCATTGGAGACAGAGAAGAACACAATTTATCAAAGTGTTCGCAACGACCTGGCTGAAATTCGCACTGGATTTGAAAAGAGAATGAATGCCTTGATGGCAGACGCTGTGAAGCGCGTCAACGCGGTCACAGAAGAGGCCGAGCGCGATATCACCGCTGTTCAACATGTTTGCCAAAATCAGCTGCGCGTAGACAGCGTGGCCAGCAAAAACGAAATCGATGCAGCGATCTCGAACTTCCTCGAACTTCTTTCGACTCAACGAAATCTTGCACTAGAAGAAATCACAAAATCAGCATCTGGCTCATCTGCCCAAGCAGAGACTCGTGTCAGTGATGCCCGAGCCAAGAGGCGACGACCGAAAGAACCCGCTCCACCAGCCACTCCTGACACTCCTGCTACCCCAGACACTCCATAGCACCAGACACTCTATACAAAGGTAAGTTGAAGTAGATTTATGAGCTCAATGCTTCGTCAACATCACGTTAAAATCCAGGATCTGGTTAACTACCTGCGTGGTTACGATCCGGCGAAACCTCAGACGGCCGAAGATTGGTCGAAACAAGAGAGCTCAGGTTTCGAGCCCGGAATGTTGATCTTCTGCCTCGAGCGAGTGTCGGCACCATCCGGATTGGCATTCGGCAAAAAAGATTCAGAGGGCGAAACATATCGCGTCAAAGATTTGTGTGTCGTAGTAGGCAGAGATAACAACCGATCGTTAGTCGTCAACATCACTGCGAGCGCATTTGAACTGCGTTATTTGGAAGTGCTGATGCTTGAAAAAGCGCGCAAGGCGATTTTAGACGGCAAAGATTTTCTCTACGTTGCAGTCAAACCCGCTCAGCCACTTAGTGATGCGAAATTGCGCGAAATCGAAGAGTTGGGCGCTATGTATGCGCAAGGTGGTTCACGACGAAGCCTCGTTGTAGACGCCTCCGGTCCACAAGAACCAGCAGTCTCGCTATTGGCAGCGTTGGGCGTCAAGCTCACCATCGGCGGAATCGGCAAGCAAGCGCTCGATATCGGCTTGGTCTGCCATCTACTGTTCGCGCCGGAAGGCAGAGCGGAAGACAAAAACAAAGTAATCGTCAAAAGCTGTTTCGTCGCCATTCCTAATAATGAACCGATTGGAAAAGGTGGACAGACCTCGGCCTTCAATCCACAGCAGGCACCAGCAGCTGCGCCACAACAGCGCATCAGACCGGCCCCGCCACCAGCGCAGCCACCACAAGATTGGGGCTCACCCCCGAATTCGGGCTGGGCTCAAGACATTCAAAGTCCTCCAGACACTGCGGCTACAACTCCTCAATTTGGATTCGATCAGCCTGTCGAGGCTCCACCGATTCCTCCCGCTTTCGGTTATGACCAGCAGCCTGCCTCAGCACCGAGTTTTGGCTACGAACAAGGAGCGCCTGGAGGCACCCCTGGTTTTGGCTACGAACAGGGAGCAACTCCTCCTGCTAATCCTGGTTTCGGCTACGAGCAAGGAACCGTCGGCTCAAGCTCTACTTCCGCGCCTGGCTTCGGCTACGACCAGAGCACCCCGGGCAGTGAACCGACGCCATGGAACCAGACACCGAGCGGTGCCTCAGGTGGATTTGGTTTGTCAGGTTTGAACCCATTTGCGCCACCAGAAGATTCCGCTGATGGATCAGTGTCACGCCCAGATGTGCCGGCACCAGATTTTGCCAGTCAGTTTAAAGATGATTTGGAAAAGGGTTTTGCTGGCGAAGGGTCGATCAAATACGAAGAAAATCAGATGGCCAAAGGAGCCGACAAGTGGGCGATCGACTCACCGGCAGAGTTCTCTCAGGAAGATTATTCGCAGAAATTCCCACCACCACCAGACCTTCCGTTTGGAAGCCCGGCGCAAAAGTATGGCGAAGATCAATTTCCACCGTCGGCAGTATTTAACGAGCAGCAGTTCAACAACGAACATTTCCAAACACCAGATTTTGGCAAGCCTGTCGACCTCGGCGGTCCAATCAACGCTGATTTGAATGCCCCACCACAAGAGGCATTTGGCTCATTTCCGCCGATTCCTCCAGCCAACTTAGGCGCTGAAGACGTGTTTCAACCACCTTATGCCGGTGCCACCAGCACTGGTGACTTCCAATTGCCTACCGAACTGACTGCCAAGTTAGATCCGCAAAATCAACTGTTTCAAGCACCAGAAGAAAAGGCGGAAACTACAGACCCCGCAGCAGCGGCTACCGCTGCGCCTGTGCCTGAAGTCAACTTCGGCTTTGATGCATTCAACCAGCAACCTCCATCTGAATTCACAGATTCAATATTCGACGCTACAAGTGGTGCTTTTGAAAAGACATCTAGAGCGATGAGCTTCGATGAAGAGATTGAAGAGCAACAAGCAGCCGCAGCCGCCAAGCCGGTAGTTGCGCCTGAACCGACAAAATCTTCAACCAATCTGCCTGCGCAGAACTGGGCGATGCCAAACGACGATTGGGCGCAAGCAACTCCTCCTACATCAGATTGGGGAGTAGACGCCAAGCCAGCAGATGAGCAGCCGTGGGCGCCAGAGCCTGGTGCATCGGGATGGGCGCCAGAACCGATTCCGACAGTAGAAGCACCTCCATCGTGGAGCTTCGACGGTGCCTCGCAAGCTCCTGCCTGGAACCCCGAAAAGCCAGAACCGGAGACCACCTCATCAGTTTCCTGGGTTCCAGTTCCTGCCAAGTCTTCCGAACCGGTTGCTCCAACAGTTCCAGCAGCAGAGACGTCTCCAGAAAAGGAAGAAGAAGAAGACAGTTCAGATGGAGCACCATCTTTATTCGAACGCCTCAATCAGCAACTCGAAAAAGGTTCCCTATCTGAAATCGAGCCACCACCGGTAGCACCAGTTATTCCTGGAGCAGAAAAAGAAGAGCCAGCCGCGGCTGCTGCCGTCACTGAAAAACCTGGCGAAACTACCGTCAACCTCGCAGCTGAACCGGGCAAAGGGACAGGTGCCGAGAAGCTGACAGAAGCAGAGGCAACGGCATCTTCAGACGCGTTACCCAGCTCTGAATATGCAAGCACTCCCTTGCCACCACCGCTAGACCAGCCCGCCCCACTGGTGGTGCCAGATCCTCTACCGATAGGAGTGAGCAAAAAGAATGCACCTGTCGTATTAGATTGGCCGTCAGCTGCCGATCCAGCAGCCGAGACGTTAGACACCCTTCCAGCTGTGCCTGCAAATCCTGCTGTTACAGGAGCATCGACAACGACAGCAGCATCGTCAGAAGACAGTGGATCGGCACCGATCGTTCCACCAGCACCGACCAAATCAGCGCTTGATGCAGCTGCGACTACAGCACCAGGACCAGCTACTGGTGCCGGCGACGGTATTAAGCACCTGGCAGAGGCTCTCTCTGGATTAATGGGAGATGAAGAACCTCGTCCGATGTCACCATTTGCCAATATGAAAGCGCCGGTCGTAGAACCACCGCCACCACCTGAGCCACCACCAGTTCAGGAAGTGGCAGAAGCGCCTGCCGCCGAAGTCGCAGCCGTGACAGAGCCTGCGAGAACCGAAACTAAACCGGAAGAAGGGGCAGTCAAAGCGGAAGCTGTTGTCGAAGCGGTGGTCGAAAAACCAACTGTTGTAGAGCCGCCTGCTGAAGAAGAGGTAGAGGAAGAAGAAGAGATAAGCCCGAGCGCTGCTCTGGCGGCTAAAGGCTTCCAGGAACCTCGTCTCGTTATGAACGAAATGGCCAGCTTGATGAGCAAGTTGGAGCAGCAAGTTCAAAAAGCCGCTAAACGACTCAACAGTCGAGCCGAAGAAATCAAACAGAGATTGCTTGCCCAGGTCGACAGTCTCGTCGCGGATTGCACGCAAATCGAAAAGGAAAGCCAACGAACAACAACTAACCTTTCGCAGCGTCTGATCAAGAGCCTTGATGATGTTTGCGAAGAGTCGAGACTGAAGGTTTCTGACGTTGCGGCAAACGGACGTTACACGATCAAACAACTGCTCACATCCAATCAGACTAACGTCGACGAAACGAAGAACACTCTTTACGAATCGCTTCGTGAAGCCTGCAAACAGTTCAGAATCGAGACGGAAGCATTGGCTCGCACCGCGGAAAATGATCTGAACGAATTGGTCAACACACGCACCGAAGAACTGGACAAACTCGTAAAGGGTATGAACTCGCATTTGGATGACACCAATAGCGCTTTCATCGAGAAATTGAACGCCCGCTATGAGCGCTTCAAAGAACGCATGTCGGAAGAAGCAAGTTCAGTGGTGCGATCGCTCGAACGAAACGTGCGTTCGATGGTGGAAGAGATTGATGGATCGTGGGATCGCGCGTCAGATAAGTTGAAGACGAGTAAGAGTGATTTCGAACAGACAATTCAACACTCTGTGAAAACAGCAGAATTGAATTTGTCGCAGAGCACTCGCTTGATACTTACAAACGCCTTGATACCTAAGTTACGTGAAAGACAGCAAGTCTTGCGCATGACCTCGGTCGAATTGAGCAGACGCTTCAGTGATGAATCCGAGAGACAGGTGAGCGGGCAGATACTGGGGCTGGAAGCCAGCCTTGGAGCGGCACGCCAACAGCTTCAAACACTGGTCGACGATTGCATGTCGAGCATCGACTCAGTCGGGCGTGGTCAACAAGCCGGTTTGGAAGACATTTTCAAAGAGACCAGCGCGCATGCAGAGCGAGCTACTCTGGAAGTGACGGAATTTCTCAACAAGATCGAAACTCAGATCAACGATAACGAGCAGACTTGTAAGCGACTGGCCGAACAATCAAGTCTCGATAACGATCCAGAGCTTTCCACAGACCGAAATGAAGCAACACTGCGAGTGCAACAGTTGCGCCAGCAGGCTAATGCGGAGCTAAGCAACGCGATCGACCAGGGTTGCGCCAAGCTCGAGCACCTCTCCAACACGATTCAAACCGAAGTCAGTGCGATGCGGGTCGAGCAAACTCAAGCTGTTCGTGACGCTGCCGAAAACGGTCTAACTCGCGTGCGAGATGCCATCCAGGAAGCCTTTAGCGCGATCCAGGCAGCACGCGAAAAGTATATGGAATAGGCTCCAAGAAAATTTTATGTGACGCTGATTCTGACTAAAGGTCAGGTGGAGATTGGCCGTTAAGCAAAGCCCAACCCGTTCTCGCCGATCTGAGAATGGTCGAACCCTCGTGCTCAGGCGCACGCCGCCAAGTTTAGATTTCGAGAATTAACGGGCATAGGGTAGACTAGGAGGTTATTGTCAAGAAGAAAGCTCAGGTCTGGACTCACCAGATTGGAATCAAAATATCGAGGACCGTATCCTGGACGTATTTCCCGATCATCAAGTGCCTCCACCTCTACCGCAATTCGCGCTGGAGCGGTCTGGGCTGGACTATGACTCCGGCCAGGAGGAGATTTACCTTTACCACGGAACCAACTGCTATCGTCGCTGGGAAATCAACCGCTCTGGAGCCATAGAGCCCGGTCGGAGCAACTACAGCTTCTTCTGCACACGAGCCGCTGACGCCTATCGCTACGCCCGTGCGGCTTCAATGCGTGACATGTCACCGGGCGCGGTAAATTCGCTTATTTGCGAGCCTGTCGTGCTCAAGGTGCGCTTCAATGTGCGCACATGGATGCAGGTCGATTTCATTCAAGAGATAGGTTTTGTCGAAGAGGAAGAAAACGCTTCTTTGGGTCTGACCATGGCAGTGCTGGGACCTGTGCAGTTTGCAGCGATAGTCGATATTTTGCATTGCAGCCATGGACGAAGGCTGGGATGCGCTTCCGAGTCGATTAGAACCTTCGACGACGGCACATTAATGGAAGGCATCAGACATCTGCGCGAAAAACTGTGCAAGAAAAGAGCTGACGCCTGGGTGCTGAAAAAGCTGGGCATTTTCACCCAACAAGTAGGCACCAAACTGCTCGGCGGCGAGATGCCCGAACTGACTCTCGAAGACAACTTGCGAAGATTGAGACAGAGCCAAGTACGCGCTTGATCTCAAATCGAGGAAATTTTATGCAGCGGCACATCCAAACTTTGCTAGTGCTGGCATGCATTGCGCAAGCGCCAGTCTGCGCGCAATCGATGGACATGCAGCAGATGGAGAACGCCCTCAACAAGATGGATCCATCGCCGCCGCTGCCAACCGTGCAGGCACCGCCTGCGATGCAGGGTCAATTTCCATATCCCACCCAACAACAGTATTCATACGCACCACAACAGCAAACGAATTACGCGTTTCCAGGCCAACCAATGGTAGGTTATCCGACCACGCAAGCCTCCATGCCTGCGCAAGCTCCGATCAAGCCGCAAGCACCGATGTCGCCGCTGCGAGCGCTTTTCGCCGGAGAGTCAAAGCCGACTCCACCGCCGAAACCTCTAAATCCGCTGCAATATGTGATGCAACAGTTTCTTGGCCCCGGCACCGCCAGCAGTGGCGCAAATTCAGGCAACGATCAACAAAAACTGTACAACGCGCGCGAATATTTGCAAACGGCCAACAATGAAGCCTCAAAAGCTTACAATGCTTGTCAGCGAGCCAGTTACGGCTCTGATAAATATGCTCGAAAACAAGCTGCAGAAGAGGCTTATTATGCGGCGCAAGCGGCGCACTATGCGGCAAACAATGCCACTTCAGCGGCAGCGGGCGGGTCTTCTGCCGCGAATGACGCAGCTGCTCAAGCTCGCGATGCGGCAGATAGAGCGCAAGCTTCGGCAGACCAGGCCAGCTCGAATGCGAACAACGGCGGCGGTTGGTAGAACTACATCGTGGAAAGAACCGTCGTCAAGAGCACGACGCTGTTGAAAGGAACCCGAATCAGTGATTTAGAATCCGTATGAACTGTAGGCTCGGCGGTGCCGAACCGGCGGTGCAGCAGAACTCTTATGTCCGCCACCAGAGCTGTGTCGCGCGTGCGATGCATGGTGCGATGGCGCCGCTGTGTGAGCTGTAGTTGGCGGTGATGGTGGTGTCGTAGATGGTGCCGTATCAGGTGCAGGTGGCTTTTCAGTTTTGGCTGGAGGAGCAACATCTGTGGATGGATGCTCGGTCTTAGGCGGAGCAGTCACAGGCGCAGTAACTGGCGGGGTAGGATGATCGTTCTTCGGCGGCGTTGCTATAGCCGTAGTCGGTGGATGTTCGTCAGCCGGCGGCCCAACTGGTTTGCTTGTGTGTTCACCCTTGAGTGCCGCTGCCGTCGAACCTGGCAAATTTGAACTCAAGAAGGTCTGAATTTCTCCTACTTGCGGATTATCAGTGCTGAGCGCGATTTTCTTGATACTCAGCGCTGTGCGTCCGTACTTATCAGCGTCTTTTGGTCGGCCTGACTCGTGCAAAACTTGGGCCAACTGAAAGTTCAAGTTTGCAAGCATCAAATCATTTTTGCCGCCCGCATGTTCTTGGATCGGAATCGCTCGGCGCAACGTGCTCTCAGCCAAAGTCAGCTTATCGAGCTTGCGATAAACAAATCCGAGCTCAGTCAAAATAGGCACAAGCTCACGGCTGTTCATACCGGAGCCTTTCTCAGTCACGTCTAACGCTTCTTCAAACTCGATTTTAGCGTCCTCGTACTTTTTGCTCTTGAACGACTCTTTGCCTGACATAAAGGCAGCTTGAGCGTTGGCATCTGGCAAGTTTGCTGTCACCTGGTCTGATCCTCCAGGGGCGGCAGTGGTTTGCTGAGGAGCACCACTTTGAGAATTCTTGTAGACCAGAAATCCTACGACACATAGAACTACGGCTGACACTGCCGCTATCGTGACCAGAAGCACCTTGTTTCCACCTGCCATTTTTTGACGAAGGTGAGAAGATGCACCATGCTTGGTATCAGGTGCGGAGATCGTTTGCGAAGATGATCTTGATCCAGACGATCGCGCTGGCTGCTCGTCGCGCATCGCTGCAGCCGGGGCCGATGCCGGCGCGGGAGATGGCTCGGAAGGTCGTGACTTTGAATCTTTATGGCGTGTAGCTTCAAACACTGGTCCTGGCGGTTCAGAGACCGCCGGTGGTGTAGCAGGGGCTGGAGTGGACGAGGTCGGTTTCGACTTGGCAGCGGCAGCAGCGGAAGACGCCGCAGCAGGGCTAGTGGCGCCATTGTTTCCGGCGGCGACAGCGGAGTTTGACGTAGAACTCGCCGTAGCAGAAGGAGCGGACGGAGCTTCACCGTGGCGTTTCCAGAGCGGCATCGGACCTTCCACTGTCGGGGTCGGCACTGCCTTGCCGGAACGTTTATCGACATATTTTTCCAGCGCTTCTTTAAACTCACCCATGGTTTGATAGCGGTCACCAGCATCTTTCGCCAGAGCCTTAAAAATTACAGCTTCCAATTCCGCAGGAATATTCAAGTCAGGATCAAACGGCGCAGGTGGCTCAGAAACTTGCTTGAAGAGCAACTCGATTATGTCGTCACCGGAAAAGAGTGGGCGCCCCGAGAGAGTGCGATACATGACGCATCCCATCGAGTAAATATCCGAACGTGCATCGGTCTCCTTGCCTCTGCACTGCTCTGGACTCATGTAGGAAGGACTTCCATACACCTCGCCGGTTTTAGTCAGCTCACCGACTCCCTGGTTGAGTAATTTGGCGATGCCGAAATCGACGATTTTGACGAAATCGGCCTGGTCACCGAAGTTAACGAGCATGATATTGCTCGGCTTTATGTCCCGATGCAAGACACCTTTCTGGTGTGCGTGGGCCAGCCCGGCGCAAGCCTGAATGAAAATACTCACGGCGCGTTCTGGCACGACATGGTGCTCGGCTTCGAGCACGTCAGCCAGACTGGTGCCTTCCAAATAGTCCATGACCATATAAGGCTGACCTTCGCTGGTCAAACCAAAGTCATAGACAGTGAGAATGTTAGGCAGACTCAAACAGCTGGCAGCCTGAGCTTCAAGTTGAAAACGCTTGAGCGTATCCTTGCTCGAAATCATATGCTTGTGCAGCATTTTGATCGCAACTATGCGGTTCATCAGCTTGTGGCGAGCCTTGTAGACAAGCCCCATGCCACCGCCACCGATGACTTCCAGAATTTCATAGCGGTCAGCCAGAGTCGTACCAACAAGTTGGTCTTCTTCGCCAAGCGCAGTAAGCGGGGTGTTGTCGTCTGGGCAGACGGTAGTTTCCCAGTCGAACTCACGCCCGCAGGTCATGCAAGCCCGTTTAGTGCCTAGTTTGTCTTTCTGCTCCACGATTTAGTCCCGCGGTGCGGTCGTCGTAAAAGCGGGGGGATTAAACCTAATCCTGGACGACGGCATTCCACTCATTTGATAGATCATTTACCCGCTCGCGCATCTCTTTTAGCTTAGCGCTTCGGATAATTGTTCGCTGAGCACCGACCATATCTTGCGCCTGGATTGACATCATGCCAATTTTGGTCAATCTGTCGACCTCAATATCCATTCTGGCAAAGAAGTCATTCATAGCGGCCTGAACCATCTGATCGTTACGCTCGAAAGCTTCAGGAATGGTGTCGGACTCGCCGTCACCAGCCAACTTGATCAATTCGGGATTGGTCTGATAGCGGAGCTGTGCCTGTGGTCTGGAAACCGACTGCGCGCCCAGCGACTGATATTGTGCTTGCTGATTCGCTTGTTGGAATTGCTTCTTGCGTGCGTTTTCCTGCTCCAAAACCGCATCTGACAAAAGCTCGACACCTTCCTTCTCTTCCAATCGAGGCGGCGGGGCTGGCTCTTCCACTGGGATAGTCGGATCCATAACAAACTGATCCGTGTGTTTAGCTTCTTCGCGTTCGACTTTAATCAACGAGCCGAAGAATCGCTTTGCTAGAGGGGGAAGCAGCTGTGCCGAAATGGAATAGCCATCGATGCGCCAATCAGTTCCGCCCTTATCTTGCATGCCTTTAAGCTCTACAAAAGGTTTGAACTCCTTCTGGCTTGGTTGAAAACCTACCGTGTACTCGACCGGCACAATGAACCCTTGCACCTTGCCAACAAAGCCAAAGAAGATCAACGCCCACTGATTAGTGGAAATATGACCTTTGCACAAGACAGGCACTTGACCGTACTGAGCCGATGCTGGCGCATCGCTGCTCGTCGGTCTGCCAACGTTGACTGAAATTCGTGGACCAGTCGAGGCAGCATTTTGATATTCATAAGCGTAACGCTGAAACTCATCGAACAGTTTGTCGAGAAGTATCGGGCTCGTCAGATTCAATTTTTGGCTTGGCGATGCTTTAGTGATTGCGTCTACTAATTCCTCATCGTCCATGTTCTTGATCCAGCGCGAAGTCGACTCACCTTTGTAAGGTTTGGCAATCGCACCGATAATTTGCTTGTTTAGATCGTCAGAAGAGAGCTTGGAATCCTTTTTTTCATCACTCATTTTTTAAAGCCCTACCTAGTGAAAGACTGCTTTCACGCCCGCCACGCTATTCCAGTCAGTGCAGCTTGGCTGCACGACTTATGAATAGTACACCAGTACGCGCTTCAGGCCTCAAAAGAGAAGCTCGTTCCGGCGCAATTTCATCTGAATTGTCTGAACTGCGATCAGGGTTTTTACGGAGTCAATGCCTGCTTCAGAGCGTTCTAATTAAGGAAAGAACAGCTTGCCATTTGGAGGCTCTATGAAGAATGCTCGAATAATGGGATCTTTCGCTCTTTCGCTTATCTGTCTTACCACCGCTCTTATGTCGCGTGCAGCAGGTCCTGCTCCCGTGCCAGTGACAACCACCGCAAAACCAATCACTCCAGTGCGCACTGTCGAATTGAATTTAGACAATGCCATTCCGATTCCTCTGTCCAAATCGAAATTCGAGTTGAAGGCGACAGTTTTTCGCACTGCGGATAACAAGGAGGGATGGGCGTTGAACATACCAGGAGGAGCTCCGATTGCCACACCGGCATTTTGGAATGGCATGATTTTCGTCGGTGGCGGATACGGTTCGCATGAATTCTATGCCTTCAATGCACAAACGGGCGCGCTGATCTGGCAGTACAAAACAAGCGACGACGGTCCGACGGCGGCAGTTGTTGAAGATGGTCTTTGCGCATTCAACACTGAAAGTTGCACGGTTTATGTACTTGATGCGAAGACTGGCAAGCTGGTCTGGCAAGAATGGCTTGGTGACCCGCTCATGAGTCAACCGGCGATCTACAAAGGAAAGCTCTATATGGCTTATCCAGCTGGACAAAATCACGGCGGGCAAAACATGTCATATGCGCAAAACGTGTCACATGCGGGCGCGCAAAATCACAGTGGCGCCAGCAAAAAGGACGAGAAGATCGACCCGAAATACAGTCACCGACTGCTTTGCGCCGACTTGAAGACTGGGAAACATTTGTGGACACATCCTATCACTGCCGATGCAATCTCGGCACCAGTAGTCAACGACGGTCAAGTTCTGTTGACCTGTCAGGATGGAACTTCCTTCTGCATCAATGCAGAAACAGGCAAAGAAGTCTGGCAGAAAGCCAATTCAGGTACGAGTGCACCACTGGCCACCAAGCAAGGAGTGGTGTTCACTGAGAGAGAAAATCGCAACAAAAATGCGTTTGAAGGAATACAACAGTATGGCAAAGACGGGCTTGTGGCCAAACAAGCGATGTTGCCTGCGCCTTCAGCAGCACCATATCTGCAGAAAGGCAGCGAGATGAATGGAATGGCTAAACATGCCATGAAAAACCTCGACGCATCAGTCGGATTTGCCACTGCACCACAAGACGCACGACTCGACAAAGCAGTCGGACTGCCGATTAACAACGTCATTGGCGGCTGGGCTTATCAGGGCTCCAGGGTAGCAATGAAAGGTGACTCTTACTTCTTCAACAACGGAACATCGTTGAAATCGAGCGCAAAAGAAGCCTCACGCAGCTGGACGGCCAACTTCAGGGGAAAGGGCATCGCGCCTAATTCCCAGTTGTTTTCACCACCGGCAGTGGGCAAAGCAAATTTGTATCTGGCCAGTTCGAATGGTCACATCATTGCAGTCGATCAAAAAAGCGGTTCGATGAAATTCGATTACGCAACCAAAAATCCGATCACATTCCAACCGGCACTGGCCAACGGAAACGTTTATGTGGGCACGTCCAACGGTGTGATTATGTGCCTGAAGACAGGCTCTGATGATGCCAGCGATTGGACGGCTTGGGGCGGCAACGCGCAACACAACAAAGAAGAATAGTGCACCAAATGCGGTGACAAGTGAGAGCTCGTGCGCTGACATAGCGATAAAAAAAGTCCCGGTCACAACGACCGGGACTTTAGATAATTGCTTTACATGTTCTAAGAGAACTGTTCAGCGAGCAGGCGTCGGTAGATTACCAACGGCCTCTGCCACCACCGCCACCATCTTTTGGCTTTGGAGTGGAAACGTTAACGGCGATCTGACGACCATCGAGGTCGCGACCGTTGAGTGCTTTGATGGCAGCTTCAGCATCAGCCTGGTTAGCCATCTCTACAAACGCGAAACCGCGCTGTCTTCCGGTATCGCGATCTTGCGGAATCGCAACCGAAACAACCTCACCGTATTCAGCGAAGAGGTCTTGAAGCCCTTGCTGAGTCGTTTTGAACGAGAGATTCCCTACAAACAATTTGTTATTCATGTGCCTTATTCTCAACCTATTTTCGACCGCAAAATCTCAATACTTTGAGAACCTTGGTCTGAATTGTACGGCACTAGTATGGCATCTCTTCCGTGTTTCGTCAGGGGATTTTCAGACTTTTTTGGCAAATCTAATTATATGGATTGGGGGCTACTTTCAGAGACCGCAAAAAACCTGCGTTTCCGACAGCCCACCCCAGATAAATTTTTCTGGGAGCTTGCAGTTTTGCCCAAAATTAGAAAACTTATAAGAAACATCCTGCAATCATTGTATGCCTGTGCCCGTGCACAAGATGGCGTTTCAGCCCCGACTGGCACTGTATCCATCAATTGTCAATCATCTATCTAACCGATATTCTGATGAGCGAATTTACATTCCCAGGAGGAATAGGCGATGGCTGTGGCTGAAAGTAAGGCCGTGACTACCTTGAAGTTGCTCGTAGGCGGCGAATGGGTCGATTCCGGAGCGTCCGAATTCGGTGAGATCAATAATCCATCAACTGGCGAGCTCATCGCTAGAGTGCCGATGGGTGGAAACCAGGACGTCGACAGAGCCGTCAAAGCCGCTCAAGAAGCCTATTTTGATTGGGCAGAGGTGCCAATTGTCGAGCGCGCACGCGTTATGTTCCGCTTCAAAAACCTGCTGGAAGCGCGATATGAAGATATCGCCAAATGCGTCACACGTGAGCACGGCAAGACATTGAACGAAGCGAGAGCATCCGTTCAACGCGGTATCGAAGTCGTCGAATTCGCCTGCGGCATTCCAAGTTTGATTACTGGTGACTGCATGGAAAACATCGCTCGCAACGTTGATTGCGAAACGATCCGTCATCCACTAGGAGTATGCGCCGGTATCACACCGTTCAACTTCCCGGCAATGGTGCCGCTGTGGATGTATCCAATTGCCATCACTTGCGGAAACACATTCGTCCTCAAGCCTTCTGAAAAAGTGCCAATGAGCAGCATGATGATCGCAGAATGCTTGATGGAAGCTGGACTGCCAAAAGGTGTGTTCAATATCGTGCATGGCGGAAAAGATTGCGTCAACGCCATTCTCGAACATCCATTGATCAAGGCGATTTCGTTTGTTGGCTCGACCACGATCGCCAAATATGTCTATGAAAAAGGTACGCAAAACGGCAAGCGAGTACAAGCGGCCGGTGGAGCGAAAAACCACATCATCATCATGCCTGATGCTGATATGGACCATACAGTGCAAGCTCTGCAAGCATCAGCATTCGGCTGCGCAGGCGAACGCTGCATGGCAGGCAGCCTGGCAGTTCCAGTCGGCAAAGCAGCCGAAGATTTGATGCCACGCTTGCTCGAGTCTGTATCGAAGATGAAAGTGGGCCGCACCGATGATGGTGGCAATCCAGATATGGGTCCACTCGTATCCTCCGACCACCTGAAGAAGGTTACCGGCATGATCGACAAAGGTGCTTCAGAAGGCGCCAAAGTAGCTCTGGACGGTCGAACAGTAAAGGTTCAAGATGCGCCAAAAGGCTACTATCTCGGACCAACCATCTTCGACCACGCTAAGCCAGAAATGAGCATCGTCAAAGACGAAATTTTCGGACCGGTATTGTCTGTGGTGCGCGTCGAAACTATCGAAGACGCAATTTTGCTCGGCAAAAGCAGTCCATTTGGAAATGGTGCTGTCATCTACACTAACAGCGGACGCTCAGCACGTGAATTCAAACGGCACTTCAATGCCGGCATGATCGGCATCAACGTCGGCGTTCCAGCGTCGATGGCATGGTTCCCTTTCACCGGATGGAATGACTCCTTCTACGGCGACTTGCACATCCAGGGCAAGGAAGGCATCCAATTCTATACACAACAAAAGATGACGATGACCCGCTGGTTCGGAGAACCAATCTCGAAGAAGTACGTAGACCCAGTCTGGAAGACAAAATCATAAACGAGTATACGAGGGCCGGCTTCCAAGCCGGCTTTCGTTTATTCTTGGTTTACTAGAATTGGTTCGGGGGCTTCGAAGTTGAATGGGGATTCAACGGCGACTGTCGCTCCCTTTGCGCGTGCCATCAGGGCTTTTGGTGGACGCACTACGGCTTTGGCTAAACCAACCTTCTCTAACAACCAGACGGCATACCAGGTGACGTCGAACTCGAACCATTCCATTCCGTGTCGTGCTGACTTCGGCACAGCATGATGATTGTTATGCCAGCCTTCGCCCAGTGCGAGCAATCCGACCCACCAGACATTGCGACTTTGTTCGCGAGTGTTGTGCGATCTGTATCCAACATTTGGAAGGTGGCAGACAGCATTAACGAGCTGCGTGCTCCAGAAGATCACGAATGTAGCGAGGATGTTGGCGACCAGAGCAATCGGTCCGAGGAAAGCGAAGATGAGAACGCGGAAGACGATGCATAGCCCGAGACAGAGCTGTGCTTGCCATGGCGAGTGGTCGTCGCCGAGCTTGCGAAAAATCGGATCTGCCATCAGTTCTGGAACTTGCGCACGCATCTCTTCATCAGATTGAACCGAGCGCATATCGAACATCCACTCATATAAAGCGTGCTTGAACCCGTCTTTCGGTGAATGAGGATCGCCATCTACATCTGACTTCTGATGGTGCAAGCGATGCACGCCAACCCAGACGATCGGTGATCCCATCAAGCCGAGGTAGCCGCCTGAGACAATGAAATACATCAACCAGCGAGGAACTTTGAGAGACTTGTGAGTTAAAAGACGGTGATAGCCGAGCGTTATGCCGAGTCCGTGGTAGAGATAGAAAACTGCAAACCACAGGGCGAATGAAAGGCAAGCCCACAAATTCGCCTCACTAATGATTCCCAAAATATGCGTCCCCCAAATAAGTGCTATCGCCGTGCGCGGCAATCAACAGGCTTACATTTATAGCATGCAAAATATCCGCCACAGCCCGCGCAACTATAAACAAAGTATTCAGCATCGCGGGCGTTATCAACAACCTCATACCCACAGTTAATCAACCGTATGGATGCCCAGATGAAATGTCATTAACTGATACAAATTGGTGCGAGGTTTGGTGTGAAAGCTTGCAGCAATTTGAACGGCCGTATACTCTCGCTAAAACTGTCACCCATCTGGCTGCAACCGTCATCCATGACTACAGGACTATTGTGATCAACTTTTTCGCCGCACTTGCTCTCTTACTCACGTTCGCTTTCCCAAGCTTCGCTTTAGATGCCACCACACCACTGCAAGGCGCAGCCCAAGCAGTTGAAACCGCCATCGATAAGCAAACGCCAGCAGAGAAAGTCGGACGAAAACCGAAAGTTGCTCTCGCGTTAGGTGGCGGCGGCACGAGAGGTTTCGCTCACATCGGCGTGCTGCGTGTTTTACAACGCGAAGGAATTCCCATCGATATGATTGCGGGAACCAGCATGGGAGCCATTGTCGGTGGAATGTTCTGTGCCGGTTTAACTCCAGATCAGATCGAAACGAAGATGTTGCATAAGTCGTTCGCTCACTCGTATTACACCGTGCCGATTCCTGTGAGAGTGGCAGTCATACCGATTTTTTTCGTGCCGCATTTGTTTGGTTATCATCCATACGACGGACTCTACGTGGGCAATAAATTCGCCAACTATATGAACAACTCATTGCCTGCCACGCGCCGCGACATCGAAGAATTGAAGATTCCATATTGTGCAGTAGCGGCAAATTTGCTTGACGGAAAAGCGTACGCAATTAAAACCGGCAACCTCGGACGAGCCATCCAAGCCAGTTCTGCAGTGCCGGAGCTGCGCCGACCGGTTGCGATAGATGACAAGTTATTTGTCGATGGTGGCATCGCTGCAAATCTGCCAGTCATCCAAGCAAAAGAGATGGGCGCCGACTTAGTGATAGGAATCGATGTAGACGAAAAGTTCGATGCTAAGCGCCAGGACTTCCGCAAAATTTTGAGCGTCGGACATCGCGTTATCAATATGATTTTGACCAAAGTCGACGAAGACCAGGTGAAAGCCGCAGACCTTGTAGTGCAACCAGACGTGAACGGAATCCATCTGCTTTCGAGCAAAGTGGCAGACGGCAAAAAAGCGATCAAAGCAGGAGAGGCGGCCGCAGAGGCCGCTCTTCCGGAAATCCGCAGCCGCATCCAAGCAGCCACAATAGCGGCAAATCAATAGGAAAGCTTGGTTTTATTTAGCTTGCCTGAAATAGAAAAATTCCCTAAAGTTAGTGTTTAAGCAGCGGCAACTAGCCGGCTGACGTTTCTACTTAGCCATGCGCGCAAACATGCGATGTGCCGGGCTTTTTAGACGCAGGCTCACTCTAACGCTCCGGAAACGGAAGGGCAACTCAGATGAGAGCAGTGATCACAGGTGGTCCATCGGTCGGCAAGACAACCATCGTCACCATGCTTGGCGAACTCGGATATCCGGTCGTACAAGAGTTTGCCACTGCCATCATCAAAGAAGGCGAGTTTTTGCCCTGGGTCGACAGAGCTAAGTTTCAGGCAGAAGTATTGCGGCGCCAGGTGGCAGCCGAACATGCGTTAGAAGACGACACCGAGCCAACTTTCCTCGATCGCGGTCTGTTCGACGGCGAGGCGTATTACATATACGACAAAATCGACATTCCAGAAGCGTTCTCAAAATTGGATGCATCAAAATATACTGTCGCGTTTCTCGTAGAAGAACTGCCATTCTTCGAAGTCAACCATGTGCGCCGCGAAAATCTTTCTTTCACCAAAGAAATTAGTGTCATCCTCGAGAACTGCTACAAAAGCCGCAATGTGGAAGTAATCCGCGTGCCTGCAGCCAGTCCGCAAGAACGAATTGATTTCGTCGTCAGTGAAATCAAACGATTGCAAAGACGTGAGTTGCAGCGGAAGCTGTCGGTCGTGCCGGGAATGTCGATTGTTATGACAACCGAGCTGCAGGAGTCTGCGGCCGCCGCAGTCTAGGCAAATTTCGCTCTGCACATGTTATATTCCGCGCAAAGTCATACAATGTGCACTGGCATTTTATGGCAGGTTGTCATAGCCGGAGGCAGATTTGAACGAGAACGAGCCGGAGTCATTTTCAACTCCGTTAGACGCTGAAAAGACCACGGTAGCGGGTGAGGGCGTCGGCGTTTCAGCGGCGACATTCTTGATGGAAGAGCCGGATCCAAACGCAGTTTTGCACGAAAAGTTGACTGACGAGGAATGGTTTCGCACTGTTTACCAGGGCGATAAAGTTCCACAATTAACAGTGCGAGCCGTTCTGATGGGTGGAATTCTGGGTTCGCTTATGTCGGTCTCCAATCTCTACACATCGATCAAAGTAGGTTGGGCATTTGGTGTTGCTATCACCGCCTGCGTTCTGTCATTTGTCATTTGGAACAGCGCTAGAGCCGTTCTTGGAAAAGTCGGCGTCAAGCTAACTCCCATGTCGATATTGGAAAATAACTGCATGCAATCGACCGCTTCAGCGGCAGGATACTCGACAGGTGCTACAGTCGGTACCGCATTTGGTGCGCTACTGTTGATCACGCACGTGCATATGGATTGGAAAATATTACTGGCGTGGACTTTGATCACTGCAGCCCTTGGGGTTTTTCTCGCCGTGCCGATGAAACGGCAGATGATCAACCACGAACAACTTGCTTTTCCCAGCGGAATTGCGGCGGCAGAAACTCTGAAGAGTCTGTACAGTGAAGCGAAAGAATCAATTCAACAAGCACACTCGCTGGTTTACGCGCTTGTAGTCGGTCTAATTGTAGGGTTCTTCGGCAAAGGCGAATTTAAGTGGATCGAAGAATTTCATTTGAAAATTCCTGAGTTGCTCCCTTTTAAAATCATGAATCGCGGCATCGATATGTCGAAAATGCCGAATTTCGGATTCGAACCGAGCGTTCTCCTGATCGGCGCTGGAATGATCGTCGGTCTGCGCGTTTCCATCTCGATGCTTGTCGGCTCGTGCATTTTGTATTTCTTTGTTGGTCCAGAGATGATCAGCATCAAGGAAATTGTCGCTCCTGAAAAATTGTTGAGATGGTCGCTCTGGTCAGGAACGGCTCTCATGGTCACTTCCGGGCTGACTGCTTTCGCGCTTCAGTGGAAAACGATTTTGAAAGCGTTCACCTCGGTGAAAAAAGCAGGAGCGACAGAGACAATTGACGAACAGTTAGCCGACATCGAAGTGCCGATGAAATGGCTGATGATTGGCTTGATTCCGCTGGCAATTGGCATGATTGTTCTGCAATACGTAGCATTTTCAATCTCACCACCTCTTGGACTATTAGCGGTAGTGATGAGCTTCTTCCTCGCGCTCGTGGCCTGTCGCGCCACCGGCGAAACAGACGTAACGCCAATCGGCGCCATGGGCAAATTGACACAGCTGACATACGCGGTGCTGGCACCATCGAACATAACTACGAACTTGATGGCGGGTAGCGTCACAGCAAACATCGCGTCAAGTTCGGCCGACTTGCTCACGGACTTGAAGAGCGGCTACCTGCTGGGTGCAAACCCACGCAAACAGTTCATCGCTCAGTTCGTAGGACTCTTTTTCGGCACAGTCGCCATCGTTCCCGCCTGGTATCTAATGATTCCAACCGTTGAAGCGATGGAAAAATACAACGCCCCTTCCGCCAACATGTGGAAAGCAGTCGCTGAAGCCTTATCTAAAGGCATCGAGTTTGTGCCGGTGCACGCTCGAGAAGGCTTGTTAATCGGCGGAGTGTTGGGAATTCTACTTGCCGTAGCCGATGCATACGCACCCAAGAAACTGAAACCATTCATGCCATCGGCGATGGGATTGGGTTTGTCCTGGGTGATGGGCTTCTCGAATTCGCTGTCGTTTTTCGTTGGCGCTCTGATAGCGTTCATCTGGTCAAAAATCAACAAGCGCACTGCTGACCTGTTCGTCATCCCGGTCGCCTCTGGGGCTGTAGCAGGCGAGTCTCTGATTTGCGCCTTGCTCGCGATGTACAACGCGGCAATGGCAGTGCGCCAGTAGGCGCGCGGATTGGATATAATTCCGCTAGAGAGTTCAGAAGTCTAATAACGAATATGGCTTCGTTCAGAGAGTCCAGGACCCCGTACGGATAACCGCGAACCATGTCCACGCCAGAAAAAGACCAGATAATCAAGGCCATTAACGAACTGGGCCGGCGCGTCACCGCTGCCGACGTCGCCACTAAAACTGGTTTGCCGCTGCTAAAAGCGACCTCCGAACTAAACAAAGTAGCTGCAGAAACGAACGGACATTTGCAGGTAAGCACCGCTGGTGATATCGCTTATACATTCGACGCTGGATTTCAAAACGCTTACGCAGCGCAAGGAATGAAAAAAACGCTGCAAGAAATCGGCGACAAAATTTTCAAAACAGGCTACTTTCTTCTGCGCATTTCGTTCGGTATCGGACTAATTCTTTCATTCATCTTGATCGTTGTCTTGATTATCGCGGCAGTTTTGCTGGCGCAGAAAGCAAGCGATAGTGACAGCGATAGTGGCTTTGGCGGCGGAATCGGCGGCATGGATTTCTTCGACTGGATGATTCTGCGCAACTTCTTTTACTGGGGCCCAACCTATCCGGTCTACACGACGTATGGCTACAACGACTACGATGCTCGCAATTACGACCTCTATGACAAACCGACCACACGCCAACCCGAAACGAACAACAACTTCATCATGAACTGTTTTTCGTTTCTCTTCGGCGACGGTGCTCCCAACCTGAACCTGGAAGATCGAAAGTGGCAATTGATTGCCCAAACGATCAAACAGAACAATGGAGTCGTCACCGCCGAGCAGCTCGCCCCCTTTACCGGAGCCAATCCTGCCAACGAAGATGGAGTGCTGCCTGTGCTCGTGCGATTCGATGGCAAGCCAGAAGTGACCGACAGCGGAAACATCGTCTACACATTCCCCACACTGCAAGTGACAGCGAAATCAATGTCATTTGCTCCACTGCCAACCTTCTTAAAAGAGTTCAAGTGGGAGTTTACCCGGGTGCCGGTATCATCGCTGGTGCCGGTTTTCATACTGGCAGGTTTGAATTTTTTTGGCGCCATCTTCCTCGTCACTCATGCGGGACCAGGTGGCGTGCCTCTGTTCCACGCCTTTTCCGGTTTGATTCACTGGCTCATGCTCTATGGAACGCTGTTCCTGGTGGTGCCAATGACACGTTACGGCGTCTTGCGCTGGTTGAATGGCAACATCGAAGAGCGAAACACTGAACGCAGCAAATATGCTGACGCCATGCGCAATCCATCGGCGGAAGTATTGAAAAAATTGAGCGAAGCAAAACACTATCGAATCGGCGAAACGAAAGTGCGAACAGACGATCTGGTTTATCGCACAGACCGCGACGTGATCGATCAAGACTTCAATCATGAAGATCGCAAGTTCGATGAAGAACTTCGTAAAGGACAGCACTCAGACAAGTCCGCAAGTGCATCTAGTCAGGGCGCCAAAACCGATCAGAAGGCGGCTGCACATGGTTCGGCAGAGTCACAAGACGCAATCGATCACATCATTTCGATCAAACCGAAAGACACGTCTGATGTAAAACCTAACATCAAGTCCAAACGCCCATGGTCATAAAAATATCCGAACTCAATTTCTATCCGATCAAGTCATGCGCTGGCACCGCGCTTGATACTGCTGATATCGCGCTGCGTGGAATCAAACACGACCGAGAATGGCTTGTAGTGGATGCCGCGACGAACAACTTCATCACACAACGAGAGATCGCCAAAATGTGCCTGGTCAAGCCAGAGCTTTCACAGTCGGGCGACGAACTAACTCTGAGCGCTCCAGGAATGGGAGCGATAAAAGTGCCGGTGACAAAAACGTGCGGGCAGCGGCGTGTCACAGTATGGTCTAAAGCCTGCAAGGCTGACGATCAAGGGGACGCAGCGGCACAATGGCTCTCGAAATTCCTCAGTGTCGACTGTCGCCTGGTGCGTATGGCAGACGAGCACAAACGGCAAGTCGATCAGCGCTACGCAAAACGCAAAACAGATCAAGTAGGCTTCGCAGACGATTTTCCCATTCTACTCATTTCACAAGAATCGCTTGCAGACTTGAATACAAGACTCGACCAAAAACTTCCGATGAATCGTTTCCGACCTAACATCGTCGTCAAAGGTTGCAACGCTTTTGACGAGGACAATTGGAACACAATCAAAATCGGTGACTTATTGTTCGACGTTGTAAAACCATGCGCAAGATGCGTGATTACAACAATCGACCAGACCAACGCAAACAAAGAGCCTGAGCCGCTGAAGACGTTGGCTGCATATAGAAATTCTAGAAACCGCTTACTCTTCGGTCAAAACGTTGTTCACCATTCACCTGGCAAACTGCGCATAGGCGACACTCTCGAAATCATCGACTGAGGCAATTCAGTCGCCAGATTTTGAACCTTTGGCTTGCACAGAAGGCACTCTACGTGCAGTCCAGATCGCAGCTCCAATCAAGGCAGCGCTCAAAAAGATTGCCGTCGGAATATTGCGACTGAGGCTGTCTAACGATTGATTCAATAATGCAATCTGCGCTTCGAGTTTGCTGATGCGTACATTCAATTCATTGACAGACGGTGGCAAGCTCGTCAAAGACGGCTCCAATGCTGCAATTGGTGCAGAGAGTTGACTGAGCGGAACAGCGATGTCACCGATCGGTTTTTGCAAACCTTTCAGTTCAGTGTTGACGCCTTGTAACGGTTGGGAGATTCCAGCCGTAGTTCTGGTCAGTTCATGCAGGGGAGCGTTGAGCTTGTAAATCGGTTTGGACAGCTCGGTTACGCTGCTTCCAACACCATTCAAAGGCGTTTTCAAATTGCTTAGAGGGCTCTTAAGATTGCCGATCGGTTCCTGCAAACCAGACAGCGGCTGTTGCAGATTATGGATCGGGTCATGCAACCCGCCGACCGAGGTATCCAAATTGGTGATTGGATTTCTCAGCTTATCGATGGGGTTATTAAGTTGATAGATTGGGCGATTCAGGGTTCTGACGGAATTTCCGAGTGAGTCGATATCATCACGCAAAGCATGCATTTCAGCCTGCGTCTTCTCTCCAGTTTCAACCACTGATCGAATAGGATGGAACAAACTTTTGCGGATCGAAAACTTGCTTGCTGGAGTTTGAGGAGCTTTCACATTTATTGCAGGAATTCCCAACATAGACGAGGTCTTGATCGGCGGCTGGCTCTGGTCGATATCATCAGCGTCTGCCTCATCAATTGAAGTGCGTCCGCTCATATGTGAGTCTGACTTCACGTTTTCCAAAGCTGAAGTCGAAGACGTCGAAGAGGCAGTTGGCGCAGCCATTGCAGCATTTCCACCACTCGGATTCGAACTCAGAAAGAGTGCGCATGTTGCAGCGGCGAGTGATAAAGTTATCGAAATTTTCATCAAAGTGGATGACCAGGAAAGCCAACAGGCTTGGGAATGCTAACACATCCCTTACCAAATAACGTTGAAAAATTCGAAGAATGCGTAACCTGCAGTCATGCGCATATACATCTAGCACTGCATCCGGTGACTATTTCACTCGTAATCAATTCGCCAGGGACTAGTCAACTCGTAATCGCTCGGAATTCGCCGGTGTCTCGAACGCTGAGCTTGCGCATGATCGTATCGTCTTTGGCGTGGGTGACTAACCAGTCGTAAATCAAATACAGTCGGTCGTCTTCCACTCTAAAGAGAATCGGAACAACCATCAGACCCGGAAACATCGCAGACAATCGATCTGCTTCTTGCAGTACAAAATCGATTTCATTGCCGATATCGTAACTGCGCGCATGATTGTCAAAAAACTCGGTTGCCTGATCTTTGTTCCAATCATACTTCTCGCTAAGCACTGTCACGAAATCATCTCGATGACTGGCAGTGTTAGACATGGCACAAGAATTATGAGCGATCAACGCCATGTGTCGCACGCCTTTGGAAAGCGCAAGCGCGATGGCGAACTCTGCGCCGTCCATGTTCGCCCCTTCGCGACGCAGAATGAAAGCCCAGTCCCGCGGAATGGTCAATGACTTTCTGAAGTCGATACACATGCCAATCACGATCTCAGCAACATTGGCGGCACGATTTTGGATCTCGCCTGTATTTTGACCGAGCAACAATGTTTCAATTGGAGTATCTCGAAGAATTTTCGGAATGTCATCCATCGAATCAACCGAAAAGAGCCACTCCAATCCCGCATCTGACGACCTTGTCGGCGTTGATTTGAGCGCTTCCAACATTCTCGCCATCGGACTCGATTCATCCAGCAGAGCATTTCTCAGCCGACAATCCTTCGGACCTTTGCCATCCCTCACAGAACATGACTTACAACTGCTGTTAAGCAGCTCATTGTTCACCGTCAAAACTGCGGTTTTGTAATCGCTGAAAACGTTGTCTTTACCGATAGTTTCAAGCGCGCTCGTCCTATCCAACAACGCCAGTGGTTGTGCCGGCAATTCAGCTAAGACCAGTTTTCCACCATGCCTGTGCAATTGATGTTGAATCGAAAGCAATGTTTCCACACCTGTCAAATCCATTACTCGGGCAGCTTTCATGTGCAAGATAATGACCTTTACCGTGTCCAGAACTATGATGTTCTCGATGAATCTTTCTGCAGCTCCGAAAAATAGCGGTCCGTCCACAACGTAGGTGCGAACGTAGTTGCAAGTCGGAATGTCAACAACATCTACGTTTTCGCCGGCACCGGGAGTAAGATTCACATCGCTCATCTGTCGAATGAACAGCGCACAAGCGAAGACAAGTCCGATAAAAACTCCAGCGGTTAAGTTAATAGCGACCGCCGCAATCGTCGTTGCGACCACGACGTATCCTTCAGCCCTGCTGACGCGCCAGATTTCTCGCACAGCGTCCCACTCGATCAGTCTTATACCTGTCAGCATCAAGATTGCGGCAAGTGCGGCTAGTGGAATCTGCTCCGCTTGCTTTGCAAAGAGAAAAATCAGCACCATCAACACAATTGAATGTATCACTGCAGACAGGCGCGTTCTTGCTCCAGCGCGGATATTTACTGCGGTTCTTGCAATGACACCCGTAACGGGAATTCCGCCGAAAAACGGTACGACAAGATTGGCTATCCCTTGCCCGATTAATTCCTGGTTGGAATGATGCTTCGAAGACCCGGTCATACCGTCGGCGACCGAAGCGGATAGAAGGGACTCAATAGAACCAAGCGTGAAGACAGTGATCGCCGTGGGAAACAGAATAAAGAAATCATTCCACGGAATGTCTGGTATGTGAGGGCTCGGCACCAAATTCGATATCGTCGAGATGTCGCGAATGACGGGCACTTGCAAATGCAAAACAGCGGCAAGTACGGTGGCCGCTAGAATTCCTACAAGCTGTCCGGGAACGGCGCGTGTAAATCGGGGAAGAAAATAAGCGATCGAAAAAGTCAAAACACCAAGGCCAATGGCCGCGAAGTTCATCTCCTGATGAACAAAACATCTTTGATAAATGTCCGAAAGATCCACAATAAATTGAGGCAGTAAATTGTGAACAGGCAGTTGAGCACCCGAATGTGCGATACGTCCCGATGGCAGACCGAGGAAATCGTCGATCGCATTGAAGAAAACCAGCGCACCAATAGCGGTGGCAAAGCCAACCATCACGGGCATGGGAACAAAAGATATCAATCGCCCAAGTTTGAGAGTGCCCGCTATTAATTGCAAGGCGCCGGCGATCAGGCAAACCAACCAGATGCCGCCAATTCCGTAGGTTCGAGAGATTTCAACAAGAACAACAGCCATGGCTGCCGCAGGTCCAGTGACTGCGTACTTCTGCCCTCCCAGCAATGCACCGACGATCCCCGCGACAATGCCAGTTGTCAGCCCGACGTTGGGTTCGACACCGGCGGCGATAGCAAGAGCGAGATTGAGAGGCAGAGCGAGGAATGCAACAGTCGTGCCAGACCAGACGTCTTTGACAACCGTGCCTCCAGATGAAAACATCTGCTTCCATTCAGCAAGCAGATATTGATAGTCGATACCCCAGAGCTCTTTGGACTCTTTAGCGGGGTTGGTAAGTGTGGATTGGCTCATCGGGGATCTCAGATAGCTATCTTAAAACGCTTATCCTTGCAGATTCCTTGTTACCACGCCAGCATTCTCACGCCAACAAAAAAGGCCCTGCTCGACAACGTTAACCACACAGTTGCTGTGTGGCTAATCGCGTGAAAAGGGCAGAGGCAGTTCGGGATTTCGACAATGCACCGCTGAGGAAGGGGCGTCTCGGGAACAAGCCCGCTGGGGTACGTTTCAGTCTCAGCGATTAATCAACATTTGAGTTGCTGATATTTATATTCCCGCATTTCCAGCTTTAAACTACTTTCCTTCATTAAAGGGTAGATTTAATAACACAGGCTGTTGGTGAGCGCGGGTATTGTGAGACCTCGTGGGTAATGGATAGCGACTGGGACGAAATTCGGTCAGAAGCCGAACGGGCAGTGCGACGGGGCAAATTTGACGAAGCTGGTCAACTTTGGCTACAAGCTGTCACGCTCTGCAATGACATGGGCAAGTACGATTCGCGGCGCATCATTTCATTGGAAGGTCTGGCGAACGTTTACTGGCGAACAAATCAGTTTTCTGACGCGTTGCCGATTTTGGTCAAAACATTTTCCTTACATGAGGATCAACTCGGTCCCGACCACGCAGACATAGGTGTGCTCGCCAACAATCTGGCCAGGGTCTACCACACGCTTGAAAAATTCACTGAGGCGGAATCGCTCTATCAGCGCGCCTTACGCATTCAGCGAAAGGTTCTGGGCGTAGAGCACCCTGACGTCGCGGAGTTGATCAAGAATTACGCGAATCTTCTGGTAGCTTCAGGGCGCGGCTTCGAAGCTGAAGACTTGAAGGCTAGTACCGTCAGCATCAAGTCTGGAATTTGGAATCGTTCTGGACACTTCAATACAATCCAGATAGACAATCCAGATTCACTCTTTGTGCAGCCAGAGGCACCAGTAGCGCCGGTGGCGCCTGCACAGAATTCTCTAGCCGCACCGCCACAGCCAGTTCAACCAGACCCAACGGCAGAAGCTGTGGATGACGGCAGCAGGACGATTTCTGATGATGAAATAAGCGCTGAAAGCAGCGGATTATCAAATTGGTTAAACGCACGCAAAGCGACAACATATGAGGCAGCACCTTTCGAAAAGCCTGCGCAGTGGATCGAACTGCTATCGAAAGGCATGGAGGCGATGCAGCAAAACAACACGCTGCAAGCAGAAAACTTATTGAAGAAGGCTGTAGCAGCAACAGACACGTTCGATCCGGCTGACCCACGCATCGCCAGCACTCTCGAACTCTATTCGGAAGCGCTGTGGAAGAATGGCAAACTAGCTGAAGCACAGCCAATTTGCGAACGCACTTTGCAATTTTACGAAGCAACTTTAGACCCCAAGCATCAAGATATTGGTGTCATTTCAAACAATCTCGCCATGCTCTATCACGCGCTGGAAAAGCCCGAACTGGCTGAGCCTATGTACAAACGCGCACTCGATATTCGCACAGCAAATCAAGGCACGACGCATCCAGACGTAATAACGCTGCTCAACAATTACGCCAACATGCTCTACGTCTTTCACCGCGAAGGCGAAGCGGTGAATTTGAAAAACTACATTCGTAGTCTTACTTCCGGTAAATGGAATCAAGTTGGAAAGTTCAAAGCTATGAGTCCAGGCGTGGCAGGTGCAGGCAGTGCCAGTGCAACGGCTGCTAGCACAGGCACTGCGCAAGATCCAAGAGAAGACCAATTCGCTACGTTCTCACGATTCATGCCCTCGATGGACAAAGTAGACTGGATCTCGCAATCTAGCGACGTCAATCCGACACTTGCAGAAAAGAAAGAAACTAACGTCAAACCAGATGCGGTCAAGCCAAAAACAGAAATGACTGAAGATGGAGAGTACAGCAACGATCCACGCGCAGTGCTAAGGAGCCTTGTAGACGGTTTCAAGAAAAAACCGGGAGAGAAGTGATGTTCCAACGCGCTCCAAGTGCAATAAAAACGCTTTCAATTCTGGTGATTTGCGCTGCCGCTACGGGACCTGCCACGCCACTGGCAGCACACGCGGACGATAAGCACCCATCAAGCTTTGAACGAGATCTAAAACGAAGCACAGAGACAATACAAGCGCAGAAAATTGAGCGCACAAAAATGAGTTTAGACCAGGCGGAAAAACGTGCGCTGGAAATAAGTGACGAAGCGGCCCGGCACTGTGCGGATATCAAAGAAGCTGAAGCAGCAGCTATCGGCAATGGCAGAGGTCCAATTTTTCCATTTCGAGCGTTTCGCACAGCCAATTCGACAGAAATAGAAGAGGCGAAAAAACCGTACGAAGACGAAATCGTCAACGTGCAAACGGAGACTCGACGTAAGATCAAAGAGATTCTCAATCAAGGTCAGGAAGAGGTGGACGCGATCGAGCAGTCTGCGGCACATGTACACAAAGGCATTCACGAATTCGCACCAGATAAGGTGCGCAAGTCGCACTAATAGGTGCCGCCGGCCCTGAGCTCGCGCAGGTTGCCCACTTCGGTGGCGAAGACGACCGGCATGGATTTCTCGGTGTAACCATCCAATGGCACTGTGACACAGAAATGCAAGTGCGGACGATCGGCAAATCCAGTTTTTCCAGATAATCCGATTCTGTCGCCTTTGTGCACGATTTGACCGAGTCTGACTAGATTTCCGTGTGGTTGAAGATGGACGTACCTGGCGTAGGTTCCGTCTGAATGTTTTATTGACACCACATTCCCACAGAACTCATACTTTTTATCGTTGCCACCAACTGTAGAGTCACCGTATGAATTGACGACGATTCCTTCGCGTGCAGCACAAACAGGTGTGCCTTCAGGCATGATGAAATCAACGGCGTACTCGTATGGTGTTCCCTTCTGATGGCTGAAGGAGCCAAAGTAACTTTGAGAAACGAGGTGATGTTCACCCTTCTGATATGGCAACGCGTACACATAACTGTCGTCGTGTCGTCCACCTGGTAGACCCAGCATCCAGTGGTATTTCCAGTGATATTGGAAGCGGTCTCCAGCGTTTTTTTGCGAGAATCGAACGAGCTCAACCGGTTTTTGAAAGGAGTGCTGCAATCCATCGACCCGATAAACGAAGTGCCGTGGGCTCGACGCAGTCATATTTTCCAGGTCGAGGTCGACACTGATCGTTGATTCAGCTATCTGTTGCGGAGGATCAAGAACCAGCCGTCCACCAGTCTCTCCGATGTCTTCCTGGTGCAGATGAATCAGATCCTCCTGCGTGCAGAGTTTGGGCGCATCGGCGCACGTCGCTTGCGTTACGGCCAATGCGAAAAGGACGAGCGCTCCAACAATTGGCTGACGCATCGTCCTTACAAGTTGATGACTGAGTTGCTTAATGGGTTGCTTGACCTGGTCTACTTGCTTCGGGCTCAAGTGCGGGACTTGGGTTGACCGCTGGCGCTCCGATAACTAGGTCGGCACCTTGCCACTTACTTTTCAGAACTGGAGTTTGCAACACACCGCGCTCACGCAGAACTTCTTCTTGAACTTTGCCCTTCATGAAATCGAAGGCTTCGCCAAGGTTTGGCTTGGACTTCAATCCTTCCATCAGGTATTTTGTGAAAACGCTGTTTTGATCTTTCTTCGATTCCCATGAAACCTGATTAGGCATACTGGATGAGATGACGAGTTGACCTGTACCTTGAGCGATGTCGTCAGCGTTTACATTGGTCGTGCGCGACAATCCCTTACTGTCAGCCACTGTGGTGGCGCCGCTGTGGCATGCATCTAACACGAGAACGATTCGATCAGAGTGCACACGACCTTTGATGATGCGGGTCAAGTCTTGCATTGGTAGACCTGATGCGTACAAGTTATCCACTTCAGTGTCGTGGGCGAGAAGGTAATTGACACCACCGACGTCCATGTCCGAAGCGCTACCATGGCTCGAGATGTAGATCACAACGAGGTCGTCTGGATTCGCTACACGAGGCAACCATTTGTCGCCGAGTTCAGAGAGAATGTGACCGCGAGTAGCATCTTCGTCCACTAGAAGTTTGATGTGGTCCTTCTTGAATCCAGCGCTGGCAATGAGGAAGTCATAGAAATCCTTCGCATCCTTCGATGGATAGCGCAGATTCAAAGTTGAATCTTTGAACTTACTGATACCAACAATCAAAGCCCACTTGTCGCGAATCGGACGATTAGCTGGAACTGCAGGAGCAACATCTTCTGCAACCGGCTGTTCATCAACATTCTTCTTGACTGAGCGCGATGATCCTGAATTCTTTTTGCTTTCCTTCAGCAATCGTTGCTGTTCCAATTTGGCTTCAGCCAATTGCTGACGTTCCTGGCGCTCCTTCTCTAACTTCGCTTCCACTGCGGCTTCACGAGCAGCTAGTTCAGCTTGTTTCTTTTCAAAAGCACGCAACTGGGCAGAGGTAGGACCAGCTGGTGTTGCAGGAGTCGATACTGGAGTGCTGACTGGAACAGTTGTTGCTATCGTAGTCGTAGCAGTGGTCGTCGTAGCAGGTTTTGAACGTCCCTTCTTTACTGGAACAGGAGGGTTCAAAGCCAATTGCTCGGCCGCAAGCTTTTCAGCCGCCAGCTTCTCGGCATCGGCCTTAGCTTTGGCGATTTTAGCTTCATCCTTTTTCTTCTTATCTGCTATCGCTTGAATGCAAAATTTCTTGTTCGTGGAAGCGATGTCGTTATCAGGATCTAGACGTATAGCCGAATCGAAATCGACAATGGCTTCGTCGTATTTGTTCTTGTTGGAGTACAACAATCCACGGCCCAAGAAGTATTTGGGATTGTTCGAATCAAGAGTGATGGCCTGGTTAAAGTCGCTCAACGCCTTGTCAGGCTGCCCCAAACTGTTGTAGGTGACACCACGCAGATAATAGGTTTCAGCGGAACGTCCACTGCCGTTGATCAAGTCAGTGAACATCATTCGCGCTTCGTCGAAACGACCCGTTTGGTACATGCGCTTTGCTTTTTCCAGAGTCGAATGCTCGCTCTCATACCATTCGGAATGCGCGGGAGCCTGGCTGATCGAGACTACACACATACTTAAAAGCGTGCTAAGAAAAAAGCGTTTCATTGTCCTTCCAACTGAGTCTGAAGTAGGTTGGATTCAGGCGGGCAACGCTGCCACATACCTTATCCAAGGTTATCTTACTGGATCCCCGATTCGAATTAGGAGGGAGTTCCGATAAGGTTCGCTTACTCCTTCATTAAAATCCGAATCGCGGTTTTGCGCCACTTTCGACCGAATCTGAGGGGCGACTGATGTGCTTTCTCACTTTTCTCTCTGAATAGGCTAATATTGGGCGTCCGAACCGATAGAGCAGCGCCGATGGGCGCCCGGTTTGGCGTCAGATCCCATAGAGTCGAGGGGCCCTCCCCCGATGAACCCAGGAAATCAAGGCAACCATGGTCCATCTCAACACCGAAAATGTTTCGACAGCACCGACAAATTTGCGCTCGGGCGGCAATTACAGATGGGTCATGATCGCGCTGGGCTTCGCCATCACTATGATTTGCTACTTCGACCGTTCAGCTCTCTCGTGGGCAATCACACCGATTAAGGCAGAATTTGGCTTCACAGACCAGGATTTCGGCTTTATTGCTGGAGCGTTCGGCATCGGCTACATGGTCATGACCGTCGGAGGCGGCATTATCGTAGACAAATGGGGCGCTCACAAGGTGTGGCCCGCAGCGGCTATCTTGTGGTCGGCATGTACTGCCCTGATGGGCATCGCCAGTAGTTTTTGGGTTCTTTTCCTATTTAGAACGATGCTGGGAATCGCTGAAGGTCCGCACTTTCCGGCCTTGACCAGAGTCGTGGCAGACTGGCTACCCAGTTCGGAACGAGGAAGAGCCACAGCCATTGGACTTTCAGCCGTTCCCATTTCGATGGTGGTGGGCGGTCCGCTGTTATCAAACATGGTGGCAACGCTTGGCTGGAAAGTAATGTTCGCCATTCTGGGCTGCCTTGGCATAGCCTGGGCGGTAATCTGGTTCATCGTTTTCAGGGATTACCCTGAAGAATGTAAGCAAGTCTCCGACGAAGAATTGAAATACATTCGCGAAGGAAGAATTTCAGATAGAAAGCAAACTTCTGAAGCAATCAGGCAGCATGAGCTGAAAGAAGGCACCACGACGTGGCGCTTCATGCTCTTAAATCCATCGCTAATGTCTAACAACATCGCATTCTTTTCTTTCGGTTATTTACTCTTCTTCGCGCTGAACTGGCTCCCTGGTTATCTTGAACAAACATACGCGCTGCACGTGAAGGAAGCTGGATATTACTCGATCGCGCCCTGGTCAACTGCGGCAGTTTTGATGCTCGGTGGCGGTCGGCTCTCTGACTATCTTTTCCAAAAAACTGGCAGCTACAGAACTTCGCGCACTCATATGATTTGGATATGTCAATTAGCTTCGGCTTTGTGCTTCATCCCGCTTATGTTCCACCCATCACTGGAACTAGCTATGACTATGATTTCTTTAGGAATCGGGCTGGGAATGATGCCTAACGCAGCGTTCTACACGCTGAACTGCGATCTGGCTAAGGACAGAGCCGGCACCAGCCTCGGTATCATGGACTGCTTTTTTGCCCTGGCTGGAATTTTAGCGCCATCGATAACCGGCATGATTGCTACTGCCACTCACAGCTTCTCTGCTGCGTTTGGTGTCTTAATTGCCTTCTCACTTATTTCAGTTGTAGGCGTGGTCGTGTTCCAAAGGCCAGACAAGCAAGCAATTATATAGGTCTGCACATCAGACAAAAATTCTTTTAGGGGGATACCCCTAACGCTGGATGTAACGCATCTCATGAGTCGCTACTATTTGGGCAGTTGGAAGCGAACGGCATTTGAGGCGGGAATTATGAAGGTCAAGATTGAAGTTCAAGCAGAGAACAGAGACGAAGCAGAAATCGCTGAAGTCGAACTCGAGCACATCATGAGCTTGGTTGCCAGCAACCACGAAGCACCTAGCGACATTCTCAGCGTTATGAGCAAGGCGAAATCCACAGGAGTTCTTATGGAAGTGGCTGAAAATCCTAATACCGATTTAGAGACACTTGAAAAGTTGATAGTGGACAAGAGCCCAGAAGTGCGGGCGTCGGTTGCACAGCACCCGAACGCGATTACATTCGTATGGAAATTGGCAACAGATGAAAGCCCGCTTGTGCGCTATTGCCTCGCGATGAATCCAAATTTTCCTGAACACGTTTATCAAGCACTGGCAAAAGACGAGAACGAAAGAGTCGCACGCAGAGCCAGGAGAACGCTCTCTAAGCTCAATGAAGCTGACAGTTTGATGGGCAACATTGCACACTTCTTTAGTGCACGACGCAAAGCAAGCTAGAACTATCGCGGATACTGCGGTGGATAAGGTTGCTGTTGCGGATACGGCTGCTGGTAGGGCGGTTGGTAGGGCGGTTGGTACGGCTGCTGGTACGGCTGCTGTTGCGGATAAGGCTGCTGCGGGTACGGCGACTGTTGCGGATACGGCTGTTGATACGGCTGCTGAAACGCTGGAGGTGAACTTTGTCCGCCGTAGCCCTGACCTTGCGGGTATCCCATTTGAGGTGGTGACTGCGAAAATGATGGCACGGCTGGTCTATTGTTCATTCCAAACTGTGATTGTTGCGCTACAGGCATCGTTGCATACAAGCGCGTAATAGTCATTTTGTCGCGATGTGAAAGTGCCGGCAATTGCCGCGCCGAAGACGAGAAATACATTGTGTCAGAAGAATTTGCGGAGTGTCCGCCAAGTCCGAAAGCGTGTCCGATTTCGTGCAAACAAACGGCTTTCAACTGATCGTCGGACAACGGTTTGCCATCTTCACGGCTAACAGTTAAGAGAATGATATCCGCGCTGCGAATATTACCGATCATCGATCCTGGCGTTGGCGCCTGCATAACACGCGTGATTCCTTGCTCCAGGTGCACGCCGTCATGAGCCGACACCTTGTTCGGATTGTTTGTCCACTGAATTGTGATATCAGCTTGCTTGGGTTTGAACACAAGCTGTACCGGCAGTAAGCCACCACTCGCTCTGTTCCATGCTTCGAAAGAGTCTTGCAGCATGCGCATGCTGTCTGCGGGCACTCCGAAAATGCCGTCAGATTTTTCCACAAAAATTTTCAGAGGAAAGCTTGTGCGGGGCCAGCGACCAGCACCGTGTTGCTGCACCAGTGAGTCGAGATAGTCTGGACCGCGAATACTTTGAGATGCGTTGAAACCCGCTTGCTCCCCAAGTTTCTTCGCCAATCCTTCGGCTTCCTGTCTCCGTTTTGCATCATTTGGATTTGTCTGGATATATTTTTGAATCCACTCTCTTGCTTTGTCGTAGTCGCCGAGATCCTTGTAAGCTAGAGCAACGTTCCAGGTAAGTTCATCGACGAACTTGGGATCAAACTGCATCGCCAGTTGGTCCTCTTTGATCGCCCCTTCCAGGTCGCCCAACTGGTGATCGACAAATCCAAGCGAAGAATGAACATTGCCCGAGTTCAGAGTCGGATCGTAAGTCGCAGCCTCTTTTAAAAGCTTTCTCGCTTCAACAAATTTCTTCGCTGATATGAGTGGCTGAGCTTGCGAGAGCAATTGATAAACGCGGTCATCTTTTGCGGCGGTGCTCATCTCGCTTGGATCTTCCGCGTGAGCACTACCAGAAAACAGCAAGCTTGTGCTTACTAAAAGCAGTGCAATTAAACAAAGCCAAGATGATCTCAATACGTTCAAAACCTCACAAGACAGGCTACACGTCTTCTATTGGAACGATCGCAAAATAATCTTCCGAGTAAACGAATTCACCTTTCTCCAGACCGTCGGCAAATTCTTGAATCCATTCTTCGAAACTTTTGGCTAATAAATTTCTTTCTGCTGCGTCATGCCACATTGAAATTATCTGTCCATATGTGCCACCAGGGGCAGGATCACAGTCGAGACAAGAATGATTGCCGCTTCCGTCATAGGTGAGTGGAATCCACTTCGGGTTCCACCAATCAGCGCGAATACCAGGATCAGGCTCTGACTCGAAATCAACGAACATTTCCTTGTCCAACAAGTCTTTCCAAACTGTCCATTCGGAATAGATCTGATCCAGTTTGAGGAAAGTGGTGCCTCTCATGAAAGAGGGACTCTCGTCATCCTGACCGTTATGAATGGCATAAAAATCTCGCATCGCTTGTGGAAACTTTATCCCAAGCTTTTTCTCGGTGTCGTCGAGTTCGGCTGTTGATGCACCCGGAAAGAGCCCCTTACGTACATCTGGAGCGTTTTTGTCGAGCCAATTTTCGAAGCGCTTCCACTCTGTTTTCAACTTCAACACCTATTAGTTAGCGAGCCTGCAGACGAGGATCGATCATACATCAACGAATGATGGACTCTACTCACTGTACCAACGAAGACGAAAAACAAAATCACTTCTTTTTATTGAGCAACCCTTTGAGGCACCACCAGAGAGCGATTAGGCTGGCTGGAAGCACGAACAATCGCACCTGAATCGGCATTTTGGGATACACGATCGCGAGTAGCAGGAGAAGCGAGGACCCCAAAATGAACTTCGTCACCGTTAATCGGCTTTGCTTAGCCATCAGTTAGATTCCGGCGGCTGACCAGGGAATCGGCCTCCCGGTGGACCACCGCCCGGCAAACCGCCTGGTGGTCCCCCCTCTGGTGGACCGCCGCCTGGCGGGAATCCGTTTTGCTGTCCACCACCTCTGGGTCCTCCGCCTGGTGGAAATGCGCGTGGAGGTAATCCGTCTTGCTGTCCGCCGCCACCTCCCCTCGGACCGCCGCCCGGAGGGTATCCGCCCTGTTGTGCGCCACCTCGAGGACCGTCGCCGGGTGGAAATCCACCCTGTTGTCCTGCGCCCCTAGGGCCTCCACCCGGAGGGAATCCGCCCTGTTGTCCTGCACCTCCAGGGCCACCACCCGGAGGAAATCCGCCTTGTGGTCCGCCACCTTCGGGGCCACGGCCCGGCGGAAATCCACCTTGCGGTCCGCCACCTTCGGGGCCACGGCCGGGCGGAAATCCACCTTGCCGTCCGCCACCACGGCCGGTGTGACCATGTCTCAGAAAACTTTCGTCCGGCGTTCCTTTCCACTGGCGTGGAATGTAGGGAAAAGTGTCAGTGACTATGTAGTGATAAATGCCCTTCGGATATTCCGTCGTGACGCCGAATCGTCCATTGCACTGATCCAAATCACCGGCGTTGGCAACGTATTCATAGTCTTGAACGAACGAACCGTCGTAGCGTCCACCGGGTCCAGATGGGCGTGTTCCACCTTTCAATCGATAGCTCGAACGCAACTTCGTCATAGAAGAGCGATTGTTTTTCGCTTCCTTGTATCCAAATGGTGCGTAAATTGGAAAACCATCTGCCGCATAACCGATCAGCACCGGATGCGGTGCCTGGGCCAACTTGTTCAGCAACCCGGTCGGAAGTCCATGGTAGTGATAAGCACCATTTGGCTGCACATGCGCATTGCTGTCATCGAGTCCCAAACTGTGCTGAAACATCGGTTCATACTGCCAGCCAGAATTTCGATCCCGATTCCAAAACTCATTCGCACCGGGATCAAAAGGAATTCCATTCACTGCCACGCCAAAAGGTTCGAGGAAGAGCGCAGTGACAGTCGAGGCAAAGACTGGCTCTCGCAGCATGCGAAATTGATATGACTGCTCCGAAATAGAATTGGGATTGTTTTGATTTGGAAATTGTCCCGTCGGATGATTAGGTATTCCGTTGGAGTCGATAACTCGATAGTTTCCCTCGAAAAAGATGCGCACATTAGTTGTGAGTGCATAGGCTGGTGTCAGCGCGAAATCAAGTAGATGCCAGGGATCATCGTTGCCTGGCTGCGAGCTTTTATTCACCGCACTGTGGTGATGCTCTTCGCCCAATTCGTGATGTGCAAACACAGGTTGCAACACACCACTCAACATAAATAACGAGACTGCAACGTTAACAAAGCGCACGCAACATAACCTCTTGCCTGTATTTCGCCAGTATCTCAACAATTCCAAGATGTTTCCACAAAATGCCATAAAGGGAAAGAATTATTATCCCAGGCTGATAATGGTATATTGCTTGTCGACTGAGACTTACTTGGAGGACGCGGGATGTTTGGCGGCGATATGGAAATTCCCGAACAGCTGAAGGAAATAATACGCCACTCCAGCGAAGCCGAAGTTGTTGAAATCGTTTTGATGTCGCTCAAGGAAGCAATTAAAGATCCTGATGCTTTCGCTAAGGCTGGAAACATTCCGCCGATGTTAGCGAACGGTTTGAAAATGCTTCCGAAGACAGATGCCGCACTGCGACCGATGGCAAAATCGATGGCGCAAATGCTGATCAAACAAGTGAAATCGGGTGGTGGAACTCCAAGTTTCGATGACATGCAAGAGTCGCTAGGAGACGCCAGTTCGTGGATGTCTAATTTCATGGGTGGAGCAGTTGATTCTGATTCGGCTGCAGCAACACCAGCGATTCCTGATAACGTCACGCGACTGATCGAACAGTCGATCGAATGTAAAAAGCGTGAGGACTTTGCTCAAGCCGAAGAACTTTTGAAAGAAGCTCTCGACCTATGCCCAATCGAAGGTCCCGCCACCTGCCAGGTTCTCAACAACCTTGCAACGACTCAATTGATCTTGGACAAATATGATGCCGCAGAAGCGAATCTCAAACAGTTTTTGAAACTAGCAGAAAAACATCTAGCACCAGACGATCACCACATTGCCAGTTCTTATTTCGGGCTCGCAATGGTGCGCGAAGCACAGAACAAAACTGCTGATGCTGACTTGCTTTACAAGAAAGCGCTATCGATAGCAGAAAAAGCTTATGTCAATGCACCGCTTGAACTTGCACATATGCTAGAAACACTGGCGAATTTCTACGAAGGACAAAAGCTCTGGCGAAAAGCAGATCCACTTTTTCAACGCGCATTTCAGCTGCGTGAAAAAGCGCTTGGCGCCGAAGATTTGGAAGTCGCAGAACAGTATGTTCGCTATGCACTGGTCCATGAAAGTCGAGAGCATTTTGCAGAAGCAGAGATGTTCTGCTATAAATCGCTACAAATCAAATACAAGTTATTGGAAAAAGACGATCCTGATTTAGCTCGCAATCAAGCTTTGCTCGCATCTATTTATATAGGACAGCAAGAGTATGAAAAAGCTGAGCCTATCATCAAACAATCTATCGATGTACTGGTTGAGAAAAGCGACCCGGACGAACTGGTTTATCCACTCGAAATTTATGCCCGACTTCTAAATGCCACAGGACGCGAAGAAGAAGCAAAAGAAGTCACGGAAAGAGTAGCTGTGCTGAGCGCTGAAGAATAAACAAAAAATATTTCGCAACCGCGAAACTTTTTCAATTACCTCGTGTATCTGAGTTTGTAAGAAACACAAACCTCCTGGAGAAACGAGATGGATTTGAAACAGTATTTGACTTGGGCGCTCGCCATGGGAATCACAAGCAGCAGCCTGGTCCTCGCACAACCAGCACAGGCTGGGCGTTTGTTTGCACGCGGAGCAAATGGCGCAGCTGGAGCATACGGATATCAAGGTCAGTACGGCGGTCGTGCGGGTGCCAGAGCGCTGGGATATAACGCCGGTGCAGGCATTCGCGGCGGTCAGTGGGCTGGTCCAAACGGTGGCTCGGCACAAAGCGCAGGTGCGTTTGGATACAAGAGAGGAGTCGGCGCGGCGCGCGGCAGTGCGTGGCAAGCACAAGCACCGAACGGCGCAAGCGGCTCAGGCTATTCGAAAAATGTCTACAACGCACAAACCGGACAGGGCACCAGAAGCAGTTCCGAGCAGTTCCAAACCGCATCTGGCAAGAGCTACGGATACGACGGCACGACGAACTACACAAAAGGCCAGGGCGCCACATCGACAATCGACACTCAGAACAAAGGTGACTACACCGTCGATTGGCAGAAAGGACAAAAGCCCATCGTAACCCAAGAACAACCATAGATCGCTTGCACCGAATCTGGTGCATAGAATTTAATGCGTAAAAATTCGTGCATAGAAATTTAGTGCGCAAGTTTAATCCCAGAAGATCCACAGGTACACTACCGTGTTCGAAGAAACCAAGGCGCTGACAGTGCCAATCTTAGTGATCACCCTCGGGTGTGTGGCGATAGAACTGATAATTTCGGTGAAACGAGATCTAAAGCTCTATCAACCCAAAGACACACTCTGCAATCTGTTCATTCTTCTGATCAACAGGCTCAGTCAACCACTGTTCCTGGGCTACATTTACGGATCACTTCGATTACTTGAAGGCTTGCGCCTGTTCACGATTCCGTCTAATGAGATCACCACTGTCATCGCCTTGTTTCTAACCGACTTCATCTACTATTGGGAGCACAGATTCAGTCACAAAATGAAAGTCCTCTGGTTTTTCCACGAGGTGCACCACTCCAGTAAGCAGTTCAATCTAACAACTAGTTTCAGGCTTCACTGGTTTGGGCGACTGATAGCCCCGCTTGTCTTTGCGCCACTGATCATCGTTGGATTCAGGGCAGAGCAAGTTTTCCTCTTTTTCATCATCAATTTGTTCTATCAATTTTTCCTGCACACAAAATTAATTGGCAAATTAGGAATGCTTGAGGGCATCATAAACACACCATCGGCTCATCGCGTTCACCACGCAAGGAACCTCGTCTACATCGACAGAAATTTTGGTGGTATTTTGATGATTTGGGACAGGCTATTCGGCACCTACAAAGCAGAAGTGGTGCAGCCGAAATTTGGAATACTGGGACGCTTTGAAAGCAACAATCCAGTCACCGTGCAGTTTCACAACTTGCCCTTTTATCACGAAGTGGCCACGGCACTTAAATCTCTGCCATTTGTTTCCGCTATTATTTCGTTGGTCGCAATTGTTGCACTGCAGCAAGCTGCTGTGGCCCAGACTGCTGTTGAAGCACAGACTTTCGCAACACAATCGAATAACGAAACAGTAAATGATTTGCCCCTCAAAGGTGCTGTGCAATTCTCGGAAACACCAGTCGTAGCGCCAGATTTCACAGGCTCTTGGAAGGGACACGTCCTGGAGTATCATCGACATCCTAAAGTAGAAATCACAGCCCAGAATGGCAACGAAGTCAGCGGAACATACACAGGCATTCTCGGTAAGTTTCCTTTAGCCGGTGTGATCGAACCAACAGCAGGCACTGTGCAACTTTCGGTTGATTTTTCCAAATCCATATTAGCCAGATGGAAAAAACGCGAAAGTGTTATGGCGATATTCACTGGTCAATTAAAAGACGACGTGATTAGTGGAACTGCCACCATTCCAGAGTTCGGCAGCAAGATGGTGCACTTCCAAGCCAAAAGATTGAACAAAGATGGAGAGATGAAGACAGCATCGGCCGCAGGCCGCTGAGAGCTATTAAATGCAAATCATCCAAAAGGCTTGTATTCGAATTTAAGGAATATTCACAAACCATCCTTGCAATCCAAAGATTTGCCAGCAGGTCGCCCTGGACAGACTTACGCCAGGTTGCCAACAAGAGATTCTTACTCATGCGTTAGAATGTCGATTCTGGTTTGATAGATTCTCTTGTTACAGAACTAGTCTGCATTTCAGGAAAACGCGTTTATATGCTAAAAACATTTGGCACCGCATTTAGTGCCGCTGCACTTTGCGCAACACTTTCAATCACTGCAGCTTTTGCCTCGACTGCATCGAAAGATTTCTCGGGCAACGCAGACTATTACGCCAGCTATTATCACGGCAAGAAAACTGCGTCTGGCGCACTGCACGACAAAACGAAATTGATGGCAGCACATCGCACACTTCCATTCGGAACCAAAGTGCGCATTGTCAATCGCAAAACCAAGAAAGAATGTGTCGTCACCATCAACGATCGCGGTCCATTCACTCCTAACCGCGTCATCGACGTGTCCTACGCAGCAGCGCAGGAACTGGGCATCGTATCAGGCAGCAAGATGGTTGACTGTTACGTAGTCGAAGAAGACTAACTCGAAGACTAGCTCACCATTCGACAGTGAGCTCATCTTCATCCTTCTTCAATTGCTCTGTTTGACGAATCTTCGAATTCACCATCAGGTAAGCAGTTAGAGCTTTCTCTCTCAATGGCAACGCCGGGCAATGGTCCCGCATGTGGGCAAACTTGGTGCGGGCGTCAACATGCCGTCCAATCATGTAGTAGCTCATGCCAAGATACAGCTGCGCATCCCACTGCTCAGCATCGACAAGTTGCAAATGCTCGATGGCACTGGCGTAATCCTTGTTCTTATAAGCTTCCAGCCCAAGCAGGAACGAATCTTCACTCATATGTGTAAAAGGATCTGTTAGTAATGACAATACAGCCAGTGAAGCATAATAAGATTTATCGATCAATGTACTAGCAAAACAAATTTGAAAGTAGTCAAAGTAATCGTTGTTCTCGCGCTAATCGGCATTTTGCTTGCCGGAGGCGCCTTTGCTTGGGCGTGGAACGACCTCAACACTCCTGTTGAGCACCAAATGGTTGGCAAAACCGTGAATATCCCGATGGGCAGCACTATGGAGCAGATCGTGCAAAAGCTGCATACAGACGGAATCATTTCGAACCCAGCGACGCTGAAACTCTACATTAAATTGCAAGGCGTGGGCTCTTTGATTAAGGCCGGCGATTACTTATTTCCTTCACCGATTTCGCCGAAGGATGTAGTGCAGAAACTTGTAGATGGTGGCGAGGCTGCAAACAAATTGACCATCATCGAAGGTTGGACGCGATGGGATATTGCACATGCAATGGCAGCAATTCCGACTTTGAAATTAAAAAATGCGGATCAGGCCCTGGCACTGATGAACGACACGTCTTCCATCAAAGACCTGGATCCAACTGCCACAAGCCTGGAAGGATACATGTTTCCGGACACTTACTTTGTTCAATCGACGACAACCGCTAAACAACTTCTCGAAAGTAGTGTCGAACACTTTCATCAGGTTTGGAAAAAGGATCTCGCAGATTTAGCAAATGCGAGAAAACAATCTCCGCACGACGTTGTTACGATCGCATCGATTATTGAAACGGAAGCCAAACTCCCCAGTGAAAGACCAGTCGTAGCCTCGGTTATATACAATCGCTTGCGACAACACATTCCACTGAGCGTGGATTCGACAATTGTCTACGCATCGAAACTAGCAGGGAAATGGCACAACAACGGAATCGTTTATCTGAGCGATGTAAATCGCGACTCACCGTACAACACTCGAAAAGTAGCGGGGCTGCCACCGGGACCAGTTAGCAATCCTGGACTATCTTCGCTGAAAGCGGTGCTGCAACCGGCGAACACAGGATTTATATATTACGTGCGTGAGCCATCACGCGATGACGGCGCGCACAATTTTTATGTCGATGCAGCAGGTTTTGAAGTCGGCGTACAAGCACTGCGCAACTGGGAAAAATTGCACCGCGGCACCGCAAACAAACCAGCGACTGCAGCGCAGCCGGCTGTGTCAACAGCGAAGTCTGCAACGGCGACGCCGAAGCCTGCAACAGCTCCAGCCAAGCCATCAACAACGAAAACCGTAGCGCCAGTCTCGCTTAAGACACTACGGTCTATTCCAGGTTCAGGAACAAAACAAACAGCAGCTCCTGCGCCAACAACTTCCAAACACACGCCACCGCCAGCAAAATCGAACCAGACACATTCAGCAAAGCAATCAATCAAGTCCAAACCTGCAGCAAAAGCCAAGGCGAAACCAGCACCACAAGCCAAACAAAAATCAGCCAAGCTGAAGAAGTCTGCGCGTCGCCATCGTTAGTAGAAAATTTCTACACTGGTACCGAATATAGTGCACACATATGCCGTTGGGCGACTTGCAATATCTGCGCTATTTGGTATTGTGGAATCAATTTATGAAATAATAGGAAGTCTGTAAGACATTGATGTTTCATGCAATTTCCATGAGATCACCACGATGATTGAATCTCTGCAAGAACAAGAGCGCGAGCAACTGGTTCAGTTTCTGAAGGAACGATCCATTCTGCGGCTTTTAGACGACAGAATCATCCATGGGCTGAGTCTGAGCCTGGTTGAGAAACACTGCGGACCTGGACACATCGTTTTCAAAGAAGGCGATAACGGCGACGGACTCTACATTATCAAGAAGGGTTCAGTCGAAGTAAAAAGAAACGCCGATGCCAAGCCCATTGCTTATTTAACCGCCGGCGAATGTTTTGGCGAAATGTCTCTTTTAAACAACCAGCCCCGCACAGCGACAATCCGCGTGCCAGAAGAGGCAGTCATTTTGAAGCTTTCGAAAAAGGCTTCGCTTGATTTAAAGACCAAATTCCCTCTACTAGGCGAAGAGCTAGAGAGAATTGCGGAGAAACGAGACGGAAAGATCGCCTTCAAAGCGCCCGGACTCGAGGGAAACACCGCATTTTTCGACCTGCCAACAGTGATCCAGGCGGTGGCATCGTCACGGCAATCAGGTAAGTTGAACATATTTCCAACTCATGCCAACCCGGGCGCGAAGCTTATCTTTGACCGGGGCAACCTGATTTCGACAAACTTCAAGCACCTGACTGGCGATTACGCGGTTTTTGAATTGTTAGGTGTGCAGGACCCTGCTGATTTCGCTTTTGAGAGAGCGGCCGATGCCGACGGCAGACCGACTGAATCCACACTGGAACGCCCAATCGAACGCTTGTTAGTCGAGGGTGCGAGACGCTCAGACGAGCTGCCCAAACTGCTGGAAAAGGTTGGTGGCATGGACGCAACCTTCACCACTCCACCGCACATTCCGAAGTGGAAAGAACTGCCCGAACCTATTCAGGTACTGGCTCCCAAAATTTGGAAATTGATCGAACTCGATCTATCAGTTGAAGAGATTCTGCCGCTTGTCCCCGTAGACAGCTATTCCATCATTCAAACACTGGCGGAGATGATCAATCTGGAGTTGATCAAGCCTGTTATGCCTGAATCTCAAACCCTTTCAGACGAACCAGAGGAAGTCGCTCACCGCCGTGGCGACACAGCAGAAATCGACTTGAGACGAATACTCAAACAATCGACAAAACTCGCTCGTACGCTCTACGCACTGAATATGGTGGCAGCCAATTTATCCAACATCGTTGACACGGTAACTGTGCAATCCTGCCTGGACGAGGCGTTGCGAGACACGACAAAAAAATACCCGCAACTGTCTTGCCTGAAGGTTCATACGGGTGGAAAAACGTTAGACGTGCGAGGAGCATCGTCAGATCTTTCCAGTCGCGTTAATTCAGCTGACGCTTTGATGATGCTAACCAATCGCTTTTTGCAGCTGATGGGCGAAAAGCAGGCACCGCAAAAACCAGTCAGCTAGGCTAGTTTACGCATCCCACTCGTGCAGCAGACGCGTAAGTTGCGAGTTCTTCGGGCAAAGATGACTTGCGCATGTACTCCTCAATGATCGCATCAACTCTATTTGGATACTTACACTGCCAGTGTCCGAGACCATGAAGTGCACTTTCCTGACAAGCAATTGAGTCAATTGAAAGAATTCGCTGTTGCAGCTCCAGAACCGGCTCGTCAAGCAACCTTTTGTCCGAGTGATCAGGATGCGCAAAAAGCGGAATCACATCCCACCACATATAACAAACGTGATTTACCGCATTGCACGGTTGCTGATCCAAGTGACTGAGGCTGGCAGAGCAATGCTTTGCCAAATATCCGCTGAACAAATCCTCAAATGATGCCAGGCAGTCCAGGCGAGACTTGAGCGGAACATCCGGATCGTACAAAACGAACATGTGAGTAGAGAACGCCGGATTGATGATGTAGTTCAATCCATTATTCACCTGAACGTCCAGGTAGTCTTCCAAATGCTCATGTTCACGAAACAGCCTGCTAATGAAGGCTGCACATTCGTCTTTAACGGGCTCTTCGATGTTGATATCGATGTCCCACTGCCAACGGTCGTCGTCAGTCGGACGGGCAAATATAGACTTCACCCAGCTCTCGTAGATCATCTTTAGAAATCGGCAGTTTTTGGCGCTCTAGGAAACGGAATGACGTCGCGAATATTGCTCATGCCAGTGGCAAATTGCACGGTGCGCTCGAGTCCCAGACCGAAACCAGCGTGTGGCACAGTGCCGTATCTACGCAAATCCAGATACCACCAATATTCTTCTGTGTCCAAATGCGAATCTTTCATTCGTTGTATCAGAACATCGAGTCGCTCTTCTCTCTGGCTTCCACCAATGATCTCGCCCACTTTCGGAACAAGCACGTCCATCGCACGAACAGTCTTGCCGTCTTCGTTCATGCGCATGTAAAACGCTTTGATGTCTTTCGGATAATCGCAAACAATCACTGGTTTCTTGAATTTCTTTTCGGTCAAATAGCGTTCGTGTTCTGACTGCAAATCGATTCCCCACGAAACTGGAAATTCGAAATTCTCACCGCACTTCAACAAGATATCGACGGCTTCTGTATATGTGAGTCGAACGAAATCGTTTTCGACGATACCTTTCAGCGTTTCGATCACAGTTTTATCGATGCGCTCATTGAAAAATTCCATGTCCGTTCCGCAATTTGTCAGAACGTCGTTGAAGATCGTCTTCAAGAATTCTTCAGCGACTGTCATATTTCCTTCCAAAGTGCAAAACGCCATTTCTGGTTCGATCATCCAGAACTCAGACAGGTGGCGGGAAGTGTTCGAGTTTTCGGCTCGGAAAGTCGGTCCAAATGTATAAACGTTAGACAAAGCAGTCGCGTAAATCTCAGCTTCGAGCTGTCCACTTACTGTCAAATTTGTTGCCCGTCCAAAGAAGTCTTGTTCGAAATCGATCGACTTGTCTTCTTTGCGCGGCACGTCGAGCAAATCGAACGTCGTCACTTTGAACATTTGCCCAGCGCCTTCGCAGTCGCTCCCCGTGATGATCGGAGCGTGCACGTAAATGAATCCACGTGATTGGAAAAAGTTGTGGATTGATTTGCAAATTTCGTTTCTCACACGAGCGACCGCACCAAACGTATTCGTGCGAGGACGCAAGTGAGCGATCGTGCGCAGGAACTCCATAGAAGTTCCTTTCTTTTGCAGAGGGTAAGTCGCGGGATCTGCATAACCAAAGACTTTGACACTGCTAGCCTTGATTTCGGTGGCTTGCCCTTTGCCGGGAGAGGCGACAACTTCTCCGAGAATTTCGACACTGCTGCCGATACCAATGCTGAGAATCTCGCTTTCATAGTTCGGCAACTTCGCTTCCGCCAGAACCTGCACATTTTTCAAAGTGGTGCCATCGTTTATTTCGAGAAACGAGAAGCCTCCTTTCGAGTCACGACGTGTTCTAACCCAGCCACAGAGCCGAATCGACTTGCCTATGCTTTCGGCATTCAAGGCATCGACTACTTTCGTTTGCTTCAATTCTTCAACTTTGGTGCTCATAAGTTCTCCGCAATTCAGTCACTTGTTGGTTCGCCTTTTTTCGACTACCAAAACACTTCTGGCAAGCTGTTTTTCGTTAGCCGCCTACTTCTTTCGAATGAAATATACGCCGTCTCGAATGGTCAACAACACTTTGTCTACTCGGTCGTCTTTTGCTACGTGCTTGTTTAGATCATCGATCGCTTTGTCGTCTTCCGTTTTGGGATCGAGCACAGCGCCGCTCCACAAGACGTTATCGATGAGGATGATGCCACCACTCTTCAGTTTTGGCAGCACTGCTTCGTAATAGTTTTTGTAATTGCCTTTGTCAGCATCGATGAAAACAAGATCGAAAGGTCCTTTCAGCGCGGCCAAAGATTCCAATGCTGGTCCTTCTTTAACCGTTATCTTTTTGCCGTGCTCGCTTTTGTCAAAATATTTCTTGGCAAATTGAATGCACTTTGGATTTATTTCGAGTGTGGTTACAGTGCCATCGGCGGGCAAACCTTCAGCCATTGAAAGGGCCGAATAACCAGTAAACATACCGATTTCCAGAATCGACTTAGCACCAGTGATCTGAACCATCAGACGCAAGAATGATCCCTCGATTGGGCCGGTCAACATTTGAGGATAGTCCATCTCCTCATGGGTGGCTTTGTGCAACTCTGTCAAAAGAGCGTTTGTAGGCTGAGTCTTCGACTCCGCATACTCTTCGATTCCGGGCCTGGTCAATGTCAACATGGCAATACCTCCAATCAGACCTGTTTTATAGCAGATTGGAAAAATCGGTCCTTTAATAAGCAGACCCGCACTGCATCAAAGTCAACAATTGGTTATGAAGCACCCAATCGCTTAGACCTATGACATCTTGTTCTTTTTAAACGCCACGAGGTAGTACAATCGCCAGAACAAAAGCAGCTTTGGCTGCGCCTCTCATCCATTGACAGCCAGGCGATATGAATCCTACTCGCGCAGATCAAATTGGTCCACTGGACATGTTCAAAATCGGCATAGGTCCATCCAGTTCCCATACGGTGGGACCGATGGTTGCTGCACTCGAATTTAGAAAGTTTGCCTTGAGCAAACTAGCAGATTCCAAATCGACCGCGAATCTCACCTTGAAAGTAGAGTTGTTCGGCAGCCTGTCAGCGACGGGGCGTGGACACGCAACTGATGGGGCAGTCTGCGCAGGTTTGATCGGACTTCATCCGAAGTCGGCCGAGCCAGCTGAAATTTGGTCAGCAATGCCTGATCTGGAAAAAAACCCCTCAGTTGAGCTTGGAAATTCAACCGCTCATTTCAAACCATCAGAAGACATAATTTGGGAAGGATGGCTTTTAGACGACGGTCCCCTGCCGCATCCGAACACGATTCGATTTCGTTTATGGCAAGCAACCGAAATTATCGCAGAGGAAATTATTCTTTCTGTTGGCGGCGGATTCGTTGAACCAATCGATCCGAACACCGGACTCAGACGGGTTCCACAAGCGGGTGATGCACAAAAATTAGTTCCGTATCCGTTCGACAGTGCTGCGGAATTTGTCGAACAATGCAATAAAAACAGTATCGCTCCGTGGCAGCTAGTGATTGCAAACGAAGCGGCGAAGGGCATGAACGAAGCTGAATTACGCAAAAATCTCTCAGATATTTTGCGAACGTTCGATCAATGTATTGCAGCCGGTTTAAGCACAGACGGAATTTTGCCAGGTGGACTTAATGTAAGACGCAGAGCTAAAGCCCTCTGGGAGCAAATGAAAGCAGGGAAAACACCAGGTTGGGGCGGCAGCGATTTGCGACCATCAGTTTTTGCAATGGCAGTAAACGAAGAAAACGCAGCCGGTGGTCGGGTTGTTACAGCACCAACAAATGGCTCATCAGGACTGATTCCTGCAGTCTGGAGAACCTTGCAAGAAACAAACAATCTGTCGGAAGAGATGCTTCAAAATGGACTGATGGTGGCGTCTGTGGTGGGCGCACTGGTCAAAACGCATGCCTCCATAAGTGGTGCCGAGGTAGGGTGCCAGGGCGAAGTCGGTACCTCATGCGCCATGGCTGCGGCGGGAGCTACTGCCATGCTGGGCGGCACACCGAGTCAAATCGAAAACGCCGCAGAGATTGGCATCGAGCATCATCTAGGGATGACATGCGATCCGATCATGGGTCTTGTGCAAGTACCTTGTATAGAACGAAATGCAATGGGAGCGGTCAAAGCTTTGAACGCCACGTCACTGTCGCTCGCTTCTGACGGGCAACATCTAGTTAGTCTCGATAGAGCACTCGAGGTTATGAAACAGACCGGTCTAGACATGAATCAGAAGTACAAAGAAACGGCTACGGGCGGGCTGGCGCTAGGATAGACCCAACTCAAAAATATTTTGCAGTTGACCTGAAGATTTCACTTGACATCTTAAATTTTTCCAATTATTCTTACCTCACCGTAGGAGTAATCTCTCCTTCCCCGGCCCTGCCCCCCCTTCGAAGCCGATCATCAGCGAACATACTAGTTTCACGCGTCGGTATAGCCCGACTGCATTGGCGCGGAAACGATTTTAAAAACATGGAATCCCACTATGACATCAGAGAAAGGCGAAGATCGCCTAATAGAAGTTGAGCCGACCCCTGGCCAAGATCTCGATCTCGGCACCCGTGTCGATGGAAATGGAATCACCACCTATCACGTCATTTGCAGTGATAGGCGCGTCGGTGTTTTCCTCGAAAAAATCTATGACAAAGACCACAAGCTGATTCGATTGCAGAAGCGATCTAGAGACAGCCGTTCCGAAACATTCTTTGACACCACAACTGGTGCAATCACACACATATTCGAAACGGCCTCGTTGCCTGATGGCGACACACTTACAAAGAATACTGTCTATTTTGAAGACGACAAATCAAGCGAAGATATCATCGTGATCAGCCCCAATGGTGAATTGGTTCGTCGCGTAGAACGAGAAGTCATCGGCATCCGTACAGTTTTTCAAGGACAGACTGAATACAATTCTGATGGCACACCTGCCACCACAGTCAATCACCGCATGGATTCACACACCGGAAACGTTGTTCACCGCGAGCAAATCCAGTGGCAATCAGAGCAACAGCGGTCGCTGACAGAAGAATTCTTCTTTGATAATTCTGGAAATCTTACCAAGTACAACAAAGTATTATTCAACGCTAACTGCAATCCTCTTATCGAGGAATTGCAGACGTTCGACCCAGACAACCATGCGGTCTTGAAACGCGAAATCAAGGGCTACAGCTCAACCGGCAGACAGAATTGTATCGACACACTTACCTATCGCCCTGACGGCAAAATTGCTGAACGGCATTCCACATTTTTCGACGATCAAGGAAACACAATCGGTTCAAGAGATTGTGTCTAAATACAAGAGAGGAAACAACTTCAAAACTCGAACGGATTACGTATTGGACCTAGACGAAAATTCAAGCTTTCCTCTATGCTTTGAAGATGTGAAAGTTTGGATTTATCCTTGTAGCAAAGCTGACCAATTTCTGGAGTCTTGAGCATAAGTGAACGCTGATTGGTATCAATATCAAATAGCCGGAGAAGAAGCTCTGCAGGAGGGTGATTACGCCTGCGCGGAAACAATGTGGTTAGCAGCCTATGAGCAAGCCAAGAAGTTCAAGAAATTCGACGCGCGATTTGCGGTCACCTTAGAGGGTTTAGGCGAAGCGCTATGGCATCAGGGCAAATATGCCGAAGCCACAGCACTTTGCGAGCAGGTGCTCGAAATTTTCAAAATCACACGCGGAATCGAACATCCAGATGTTGGCGTTACCGCCAACAACTTGGCAATGTTGTATAAAGCGCAGGGTAAATATGAGCAAGCTGAGCTTTTGTACCAGCGCGCAATCGAGATCATGACTCGATCGCTTGGACCAGATCACCATGACGTGTCATATCTTTTGAGCAATTACAAAGACCTGTTGCGCATCATGGGTCGCTCTTCAACAGTTGAGTCGAGAGCGTCAGCACCAGTTACCGCAGAACAACTTACCAAGTCGGGACAATTCCAAACGATCTCGATCAAACCGCAAGAAAAACTGATCGACAACACGATGTCGCAAGACAGGTTGATGCCGGCAACAGCGGGAGCCGGTGAGCAGACATGGGCTCAGTATCGCCAGTCAGCGGAACAAGCGTTGATGGTGGGCGACTTTGCCAAAGCAGAAGAAATGTGGCACGGTGCAATGAAACGTGCAGACAATTTCAAAGAAAGCGATCCTCGTTTGACAATTACGCTGGAAAGCTTGGCCGAAGTGCTTTGGAAGCAAGGCAAGTATGCTGACGCGGAAGTGTTGTGTCGCCGAACCATGCAAATTTACGAAGACACACTCGGATATCATCATCCTGACGTTGGTATCATCGCAAATAATCTCGCCATGCTTTATCACGCGCAAAGAAAATATGCGCAAGCAGAACCGCTGTACAAGCGGGCGTTACCGATCAGAACACAAGCGTTGGGCGCAGATCATCCAGCAGTCAACAACCTCATCTCCAACTACCAAAATCTTCTGAGAGCAACTGGAAGATCTGCTGAAGCCGAACGCGTAAAGTTCGAAGCTCAGAGCATCACCTCTGGAAGATGGACAAGATCGGGTTCATATCAAGCTCTCACGATTCCGCAATCAGAAAAGTTGCATGATCTGACCTAGTATCGAGAGCGGGAATTGCCAGCGTTCTACGAAGACCACATGTCGAGCGAATTTAGAAACTTGGTGGCATGGGGCGAGTAAACGCGTTTTGTCTTTCCAACCACAGCTACACAGACAATGCGTTGAGTGCGCTGATCTAAAAACAAGCGCATGCGAAACGCATTTTGAGTGTTCTTGAATGTGCCTTCTACATAGCGTCCGGGAAAAGCGCCACCACCTAACGCGGCAGGAAATTTGTTAGTGATTGTGCCTTTCTTTGCGTCGATCAATTCGGCGCATTTTCCATCGATAAAAGTTTGCACCGCGAGCGGATCTAACCCATATCTAGCGATTGCTTCGTTATTTCCCACCGGAGTTGGTGCTAAGACCGCACCAGTTTGGGCAGCAGCAAAGAAGATCGGATCGTCAGGTGAAGCGTTCTCTTTTGGAGCGAAACCTTGTCCCGCACGCGCTACGTTTGAAAGATCAGCGGGAAATTCCGTGGCGAAGTAACCAACATCTCTGTCAGCGACATAGTACTGCGGACAAGGTAGTGGAGTTTGACGGAGAAATTTACTCATTTCGGTAAGTTCGCCAGGTTTTTTGGCTGGAAAGTAGATGCGAAACTTTCCTTTCGGGGGCACAAAAGCGTTTGATTCTCGAGAATCGATCGTCTCAGAGCCACTCAATGAAGCAAACAACTCATATGTTTTGGACGGATCGAGAGCCACTGTCAAGCCGAATACAGCGATTCCAGCGATCATCAGAAACAACACTAGTGAAACGAGTTCGCGCATAGTTCAAATATACCGGAGATGATGTCACTCTCAAGTAGCTTGCCAAGCCTCCAGCTATAATTTGCCCGCGAGAGACAGACAGATATCAAGTGATGCTAACTACAGAGCCACCTCAGCTCAAGACCCTTGCGGAGCCGACAATTCAGACGACTCCGGTCAAGCCTCGACCAGATCAATGGTTGATATTTTGGACGGCGTTGCTGGCTATCAATACCGGTGGCTATATAGTTGTGTGGCTTACCAGTCTGGGTGCAGACCCGATCCGACAAATTCTGGCCGGCACACTGACCGCATTTAGCGCAGTTTTGGCGTGGAAAAGAGATGCTCAACGGGCAAACGAAGCCGCACATGGTGACGTTGTTAAACACAAACCAGCGACACTCTCCATTATTGCCGTAGTCGCGTGCTGTCTGGTCATCTGCCTGACAGGAAATCTTCACACAGCTCGCGTCTTTTTATTTACCAACATCGCGTTACTTCTTAGTTTTACGTGGGCGTTCTTCGGCTGGCAGCGCTGCAAGATTCTGGCTCCAGCAGCCTTTCTATCGATGTTTACGCTGCCCGATCTGCCAGAAGAATTTCGCGCCTATCTATTCATTCCGCTTCAACACATTTGCACAGTCACCGCCGGTGAAACCGCAAAACTTATTGTGCCGCTAACCTATTCCGGACACATGTTCACGGTTGATGGACAACAACTGAACGTGGCACCATCGTGCGCGGGGCTAGGTATGTGGGCTTGTTTTCTCTTTGCTTTCGCCATTTGGCAGGGCTTCAAGAAATACAAGCCAGCTGCATATTTGGCAGCGTTTATTACGGATCCAATTCTTGTGATGACACTAAATACAGTGCGCATTGCGCTGACCGTGATCGTAGCCCATTATCACTCGATGCGGTTGGCGTTAGAAATCCACGCCAAACTAGAGTACATACTTGTGCCGCTCGGGCTCTTCATTCTCTGGAAAGTGGGGGCACATTTTGCAGAACCTAGCTAAATCCATCCTGTTTAAATCCATGATTTGCGGTGCTCTCTGCGCTGCGACATTTGGTTCTTTTAGATTCGCACAAGCCCGAATTCAAACGCAGAGTGTGCCGCTTCAAGTCATGACATTACCGAAAGAATTTGGAACATGGAAAACTTTCGAGTCAGCGTTTGATATTACAAAACCAGAAGTAGTGGCGCGCAAATACATCAACGGCGGCGACCAGTGGGTCGGCGTTGTTGTGCGAAGCAGCTCATCAAGCGCAGTTCTTCATGATCTGACAAGTTGCCTGATACATGCGGATGCCAAAGCCCAGGTTGATGGAGAACAGCACATCGCAACAAAAACGAAGACACTCGATGCCACTATGGTTAACTTCAAACACAAATTTGGTCCGCGACGTGCGCTGCTCTGGTTTCAGAAGGGGGATCAATCCGCCTCCAACAGATGGACCTGGCGCCTGATTTCAACCACATCTCCTACTGTTCGAGATGCGCCAGTCTACTATCAAGTCGAGGTAGCAACCGCTGCTAGCGACAACAAAGAAGCTGACATCGCTCGTATGAATGAAGTGTCGGCACTAGTTTTCGACGAATTAGTGAAACGCTAATTCACTAGCGCTAAATCACTTCAGCGTATAAATCGATATTCTGCGCCGCATCGCGATGCGATGGAACCGTGTTAAATTGTGGCTTTAGATAACTCAGTATTGCAGCGCGATTAAAGGGCTCACGAAAACGCCAGATGAATGCATCAAGAAAATAGTGACTGAGCGTAAGTCCGTAGACAAAACCAACAAGAATTCTCAGGGTCCAATTGTTTGGATTGACTGGATTGATGGCGAATGCCTGTACTGGCATCGACACAAGTGCAAACAGTATGCCGACGCCGGCAAACAGCAGCAAAGGTTTTCCGCCAATCAAGAGCCTCTTGTTACTCTCGACAGAATATTTTCTGCGAACCAACATCGCGTTCAAACCGACATATTGAAACCAATGCATAATCAATGCAACGAACAATCCCTGCCCATAATCCTTTGCTAGTGCGAAAGGAATAAAGGCCAGGCACGACAAGGTCCAAAAAACTAAAGCCGGCGCATTCAATGACTTTCCGTCCACACTCACCTGTCGTTTCAAGTTCATGGCAAAACGCACCGTGAGCCAAATCAATTCAATTGAGAGGAAGGCGATGAGCAAATGCACCGCAACAGCCACCCAACCAGTCTGTGCAATAAAGCCGTTCAAAAACAGAAAACTGAATAGAGCCGCAGATGTTTCGATACTCCGTGCCTCAATGTCACGAGGAACAATGGCTTCGTTGCGAGCTTGATTGTGATAGAGAAGCAGGATGCCAATGTTCTGTTTGGCAATGTGCTGAATTGTCCAAACGACGTAAACGAAAAGCAGTAATGGTGGCGAGAACCAATAAGTCAGAGTCGAGAAGACGACCACCAGAATCGGGGCAACAAAGGCCCAAAAGAGATTCTGCGAATGACTGTATTGCTGCAGATTTGCTTTATCAAAATACTGAAACCAGGTCAGACCTTGATGAAAAGGTCCAAGAGCAAAGCCTTGCAAAATCAAAAATAGAAGAAATGGAGAATTGACAACAGCATCATGACGGAACAGAGACGTCAGGATGGTGGCAATCAAGGCAGGCGCGAAGAAAAACGCGACATCAGTTCTGGCGCTCGACAGCCACGGAGTAGTGACGTTCAAATTTGCCCAGAAAGTTTGCATGGAAATTTCCGCAAGTGAGGCGTGTAGGGAATGCCTGGCATTCACACGAACTTTATCACTTTGCAAGAAGTGAGCAATTAGTTAAGCCTAAGAGACTCCACGCCTCCAGACTCAATCTAAGTGATTATTTGCGCTTGGCTGAATAAACTCTGAACGCAGCGTAGCAGCCAGTGAAAGCAGCAGCGAGACTGCTCAACATGCCACCGTCAAGTTCAGGAGCGGCACCGGCACCGGCCAAAGCTGGGCTGCAAACCAACGTAGTAAAAGCGACAGCTGCAAATAGAATCTGATACATAACACTCTCCAAGAGACACAAGGAAATATAGCACGGCGCCGGGATTCAATCGGTCTTGGTTACTAGTCGAACTTATCCGACGAGACCCAGGTCAAGAGCGGGCAAACCAATGCCTAAAGACGCTCACGGTCGAATCAGAAAGCTCTGCATTTGCAAATTCTTATGCTGGTCGTTCTACCTCGGTATCACGCGTGGTGTTTCATTGCATGCAATTTACAAAGGAAGACGTTGTCAAAGTTATCGGCAACGAAATGGTCAACGCTGCGTCAGATGTCATGAACATAGAACACAGACACATGGGCCATGAGCCGGTTGGAGGCACAACATGCAACTGAAGAAGACAATGACGATTTTCCTTACAGCCGCCTCGTTGGCACCAGCAATGGTACCAGCAGCGTTAGCTGACAGCTGTAGCACGAAAGTAATACGCACGAGCTACGAGAGAATTTCGCCTCGCACTGTAAAAGAGACGAAAATCTATGCAAAAACACGCTTGATTTCGAGAGCGCAGCCGCGGCATATCGTTCGAAGAACCGCTTATTTGGCTCCGCGAACACATACCGTAACAACGACTAGAACGACCATGTTCGTTCCTCTTACATCCTATATGACACCAGTTATGGTCAAACCACTGGTAGTGGCGCCGTCATCGACGATAGTGCGCACTGCGACAATACAACCGACAGAAACTACAGTAGTCAGGACACAATCATTTATCGTGCCGGCCGGAAATTTGAGCGCTCCAAACATAATGTCTGCGCCTGTTTTGAGCGGCACGAACATGATCGCCGCGCCTGGTGAAACGGTCGTGTTCAAAGAAAAGCACGGAAAACTAAAGGAGATTGGAACTTTGAAGCCAGTTGTTTGGTACTAACAACCGAACGCAGCTCAAAAGCGCATACTTCAACCCGCTGAACATCAGCATGTTGAAGTATGCGCTCAAGCAAAAATGCCGAACTCGAAAGCCCAGCATTTTCAATTTCTTTATTTGTTTTAGAGTTGAACCCTAATAACTAAATAGCCATAAGACGCCTATCACCTCAGCTTATCAGGTGCTTTGAATAGAATATTTCAACCTGAAAAGCGTCATTGGCATCGACCTAGGAGGTAGCTAGACTCAGTCACCGGCTTTCGCCTCGTGAGTTTCGCAGTGTCAGAGTCCTACCCACACCGAAGTGAGTGTCTCTGAATACTCCCTAGAAAGGAGGTGA
>JAFEAT010000006.1 GCA_018266255.1 Cyanobacteria bacterium SZAS-4
GATATGTCATCCGCCGCTTTTTTATTTCGTTGTGAGCCAATTTACCATCATGCTGCATTGTACGGGCATCAGTTGAACGTGGCGATTACTGGAGCATGATCTGAAGGTCTTTCCTTTTTGCGCGGCGCTCTGTCTATAAGGACGCTATCGCATAGTGCAGCCAACGATTGACTAGCCCATACGTGATCGATACGAAATCCCATATTTCGTCTAAAACAACCCATTCTGTAGTCCCACCATGAATACTCACCACTTTCTTGATTTTTGATTCTGAAAGTATCGACAAAACCAAGCGACTTGATCTTCTCTAAAGACTCTCGTTCTGCGTCACTTACCATAATGGTGCCTTTGACCAGCTCTGGGTTGTAGCAGTCTTTGTCTTCTGTGGCGATGTTGAAATCTCCGCATAGCACAAGTTGTTTATTCATATCGTGATTATGTTGGATATGTTGCCGAAGTTTTTCTAGCCAGTTCATTTTGAATTCGTATTTGCTTGAGCCGACAGCAGATCCATTGGGGATGTACACGTTAATGATGTGCACTGAATCTACCTCTGCTTCAATCAGTCTTCGTTGACTATCGGCATCGCCGTCGATGAATCCTTTGCGCACGTTCATGATCGGACGATCAGAAAGTATCGCTACTCCGTTGTACGACCGCTCCCCGTAGAACTCGCAGTTGTAGCCAATTTCAGCCAACTCCTTGAGCGGAAATTTTTCATCTACTGTCTTTGTCTCTTGCAAGCACACTACTGATGGCTTATGCGTCTGTAGCCACTCAATTAATTGTGGCAAACGCACTGAAATGGAGTTGACATTCCACGTGGATATGATCATTTTTGAGATTTCCTTATCTTCCGACGACTGCTTGTAGTGGCTCTAGCACTCATTCTTCGCACGCTCACTGCTCTTGGCTTTGCCGCAGATGGCGCTTCTTCGGCTTCAGGCACCATAAATGGTATCACTGGAATTCCGAAACCGCTTATTACCATTCCGCTTCGGATTGATGAAGCTTGCTCGAAATTATCACGCAAATCAGCCAAACTATTGACTGTAGCGAACGATCCGCACTTCTCCATCTCTCTGCTCACGTCAGTGCGCATCGAATTAGAACGACCATCTATTAGTAGTTCGTTGATCATGCTCGTCTTCTTGCTGCCTCTTGCAAAGCCGCATAGCTCCTTAGTTTCAAAGGAACAAAAAATTCGGCGAACGGCAATTATAACTCGCCCTATGAAAGAATCAGGGTTGCGAGCACTTTTCAAACGAGTACTAGCACACCAGCAAATAAATGCAAGTGACGATATATGTCCGAGAGTACTAAATTGGATGTCTGAAACACGCATGTTCGCTGCCGTTTACAGACAGAATCTTGTCTTTGTTGGCTTGTAGAGTTTGGGAAACTTCTTTTATGTCGCGATTAGCTAAAATGAGCATTTATGCCTCTCTTGGACCTTTACGATATTCGTTCCAGTGTGTAAAGTGAATACATAAAGAAGGCGGTTGATTAATCGCGCTCCCGCCTCTGAAGTTACAAGTTCTTGTTAAGAACCGTAATTGTTGGATCTACTTAGAGTTGAACTAAGTGGCTCCCGATATCCCCTGCTGTTTATGTGAGGAACTAAGCTTATGCCCAAGAAGGTACTGATCGCTCTGCCACCAGCCATGCTAGAACAAGTTGATTTCATCGCCCAATGCGAACACCGCACCCGCTCTGATTTGATAAGAGAAGCTCTCCGTCGTTACCTCGACAATTTCAGACGCACTCAAGGCGCGCACCTGGCCGTCAGCACACTCGAAACAGCTGATACCTTCGCCAATACTCTTTCGTAGAAGTTATCCGACTCCTCCAACTAGAGAATAAAAGCCGTTGTAAGCAAGACTTACAGCGGCTTTTAGATTAGCACCACTTTTGAACAGGGGCAGTAACCGTTAAGAAGCGCAACCGCTCAGACCGGTATAGAGTAATGACGACAAATGATTACAAGCGTTGTCAGTTTCGATTGAATTTGATATTGCAGCGGAGCATTCGACCAAATTGTTTGTAAGCGCACCTGAGAGCTCTGTAGTCGTTTATAAGGCGTTTTAATCAGGTGGGCTGTAGAAAACCTTCCTATCCATGAATGAAGTGAAAGTGAAACCAGGAAAGACGCCCTAATACAGCTGATATGATGACCACCTCGCAAGCAATCTCGCCAAAGGGACGAAAATGCACGAAGACGAAAAATACCACAACGCCCTCTCAGCATGGATGCCTGAGCTAAGCAGCCTGTCGAAATTGCAAATCGAAATTGGTGCTGCTCTCACCGGACTGAGTGAGAAGCGAGTCACATTAGAGGAAAAAATGATTCGCATGCACCTTCATCAATTATCGGCCCTGTTTGGAAGAGTCGCTGAAGAAGCGCACCAGATGCTTGCTTCACATTACGATGCAAAAGCGGAAACTGCTCTTGACGAATTGCGCGTTCTCAATTCTGAAGTGCAAAATGTGGTGGCAGATTTACTCAAGATCATTCGCTACAACTTGAATTTTCTAGAGCAATACTACGAATACGACTACTACAGCCGACTTCAGAATGAGCACAAGTTTGTCGATCGTACGCAGAAGATCGTAGATGACTTGCATGCGTTGGTCGCGAACTCCAGTAAATAGACGACGGTAAACAATAGTCGACATGAAAAATCAGATGCCGACTCATCTTTATATAGGATAAGAATCAAGCAACGGATGAGAGTGAGCGGATCAAAATGAGCCACCTGTAGAAAACTTCTTAAGCCCAATCACAGATTGACAGCTAGCAGTCAAACAACAAAGTTCGCGTTCTGTCTAGCTATTGTTAGCTATCGTATTCGCCAATCTGACGCAATGCCTTTTGCACTTTCCATCGAACCGCAGCATCTTGATCGGAAGCCGCATCATGCAATGATTTCACGATGGTTTCACTCTTGGCCGATTTGCGTGAGCAGATTTTTCCAAGAGCTTTTGCTGCAGTCTTTCGAACTTCCACATTGTCATCGCGCAAAAGATCGGCAATTTTCTCTACAGCTTCTTGGAGAGGCGAAGAGATGCGTTCGAGTGTACGCACTGCTTCCATTCGCACCCATTCATCGGAGTTGTCGAGCAAGCCGGCAATTGGTTTCATATACGACTTAGCAACGCCCGGCCGCTCTTGCAGCCATCTGAGAGCAGCCAGCTTGACATAAATACTTTCGTGTCCGAGTGCTTGCACAAACACTTTAGCGTGCATTTTCAGCGCTTCTTCAGGCAGCCCGAGTTTCAGCCCCCGCACTTCGAAGCCTGGATAATCGTGCTGCACGATCATGTTATCTACAATTTCCGCCAGATCTGCTAATTCCATGCTGAGGATTATATCCACTTGGCGCTATTATTGGCCGCCAAAAAGATTTTTCAACATGCCATCAAGTCCGCCGGCCGGCATGCTAGGTTGTGCGGCGCCGCCGCCACCACCGAACATACCCTGAAGCCCGCCCAGTCCGCCAAGACCACCCATGCCAGGCATGCTTCCTTGCATTGCTTGCATCGGATCTGTATTCATAACGACGCCTTTACCTATGCTTCCGTAAAGAACCATCTTTTCAAGAAAACGTTTGTTGGCGTCATAACTGACCGTTGCACATTGCACGTAGAGCACAGTCGGAGACTGTCTGGTGAATCTTACGACGCTCTCACCATAGCCGGTGCGCGGAACGTGCGTGCGTTTGTCCCAAGTGGTTTCTTGAGTCACTATTTGCTGCTCTAACACGTTTGCTGCTAGCTGACGAGTTTCATTCTTGATCACGCGTTGACGCATTTGATTCCCTGAGACGCTAGTTTCGCCAGCTCCCGTTTGCACGTCACCAAATTCAAGAACGATAGGAACGCTCATACTTGATACCATTTGGCTCATCATGCCACCAAATGCGGCATTACCGGCGCTGCCACCGAGCATCTTTTTCATCTCGTCGGGCACTTGCGTGTCGCCTGCAGGCACCATAAATAAGCATCTCGCCGGTTCGAGAGCGATGGCACCACGTGAGCGATCGAAGTTGAAGTTGACCTGACCGATGTTTCCGGGCTTCATCGCCTGAACGGTGCGCCTTGCCTCTTCGGGATCGATGCGGTAGTAGTTAGGGTCGACTTGCACCTGTTGCAGAACAAGACGGCCGCCCCAATTGCCCTGGTAATTGTCTGGGAATGATTTCACCACACCAGACAGCAATGGTGCATTAGCGCTAGCTTTGCCTGCCAAAACTCCGCGTGGATCCATCATCGGAGTTTGAGCTTTCAATGAAGGGAATGAGGCGCCAGCGCTGGCCGAAAGCTGTTCGATACGACCGAAGAGCATAGTCGGCTTTTTCGCTGTTGCAGTTTCGGCAGGACGCTCGGTTGCACGTTCAGCCGGTTTATCGAGTGTGCGCTCAGTCTTTTCTGAGGGGGCACGGGTTTCGCCTGCTTTTGCATGCTCTGCTTCAATTCTCGGTGAGGCTTCGGCGTGTTCGAGTCGCAACTTCTCCTCACGCACCGCTGGCACGTGCGGCCACGCCTCGGTCGGAGTAGTCGAAGGAGTCGCAGATTCACGAGTTGGCGGAGGCGGGGGCGAACTCGCAGGTGGAACGGGAGTATTAACCGTCTGAGATGGCGTGGATGCGCCGCTCTTCTCTGCGGGCTTGGCGGAACCGTCCTTGTTCATCCAGGGAAAGTTGTCTGGATTGCCGGCAGATGGTGCAGCATCGCCGTTCATAATCTGTTTTTCCAGGGCTGACATTCCACCGTCTGCATGCGCCAAACCACTGAATGAGCCAGATAACAGCAAGGATATTGCTAGACCAACCGATAGCTTATTTGCCATGAAATCATCGCCTTATGGGACCTTTGTCTAGTTTATACCCTCTCACCAGGAAATGGGTTTCGTGGACACGAAGCGAAGCTGTAAACTAAGTGTAGATTGCCTCAATTCGATTCCAAGGGATCGATCCGGAGCGGTACCATATATGGTGCGGCAGATGCAAATGTTGAATGTAATAGTGATCATGGGCGTTGCAGGCTCTGGAAAAACCACGGTCGGCAAGTTGCTGGCCGCCAAACTCGAATGGAAATTTGCAGACGCCGATGACTACCATCCAGCCGCCAATGTAGCCAAAATGTCGTCCGGTCATGCCCTTACTGATGAGGACAGAACCCCATGGTTGCAAACCTTGCGCGCTAACATCGAATTTTGGACAAGCAAAAACGAGTCAACCGTGCTTGCCTGTTCTGCTCTCAAGGCAAGCTATCGAAAAATGCTTCAGCCGAACGACTCAGTTTCAGTTGTCTACTTGAAGGGCGATTTCGATCTGGTCAAAAAACGTCTGAGCGAACGCCAGGGACATTTCATGAAGACTACGATGTTGGAAAGCCAGTTTCAAGCTCTCGAAGAACCCTCAGATGCTGTCACTGTCGACGCATCGGAAAATCCAGAAAGAATCGTCGATGAGATTTGCGCAAAGCTATCTTTGATCTAAGAGCGCACTGAGCCAACTGACAAGATATCTTCGATTTGATTGATCGCGTCTTGCGGGAGCGAAATCGCGGCCGCCTGAATGTTGTCTTCAATTTGAGATGATTTTGTGGCGCCGATAATGACGCTGCTCACCTCAGGCAAACGTAGGCACCAAGCCAATGCAAGCTGAGCCATAGAGACTTTCAGTTGCGCGGCAATGGGCACAAGTTTCTGAACCAACTCTAAAGTCTCGCGAGACATCAAACTGCGTCCCACCATAAATACGTTGTTGCGATTGTCAGCGGCTCGACTGTCAGGTGGAAAGGGATGATCTGGTTTGTACTTGCCAGTCAAAACGCCCTGAGCAAGCGGCGAAAACACAACCTGTCCGAGTCCTAACTTCTTCGAAACGGGAATAACTTCTTTCTCGATCTCACGAGCGAGCATGCTGTATTGCGGTTGGTTCGAAATTGGTGGCATCGCATTCATCGCAAGCGCAGTCTGCACTGCATCCTCAATATGATCGGCTTGCCACTCGCTCACACCCCAGTAAAGAATCTTCCCTTGACGAATCAAGTCATCCATGGCGCGCACAATTTCGTACATTGGTACTTCGGCATCATAGCGATGGCATTGATAGAGATCGACGTACTCCTGATTCATGCGCTTCAAACTGGCATGACACTGCTCGAAAATGTGCTTGCGGGAAAGTCCCTTATCGTTCGGACCTTGACCCATTGGAAAGTAGACTTTCGTTGCCAGAACGATCGCGTCACGATTGAGATTCTTGATCGCTTTTCCAACAGCAACTTCGCCAGCGCCGTGAGCATAAACATTAGCTGTATCGAAAAAATTGATCCCTTGTTCGAACGCGTAGTGCATCTGTTTAGCCGCAGCTTTCTCTTCAACTGAGCCGCCGTAGGTAAGCCAACTGCCGAGCCCGACCTCGCTGACTTTGACGCCCCACTTGCCCAATTTGCGATATTGCATGACGCGATCCTCACCCAAAAACTAAGCCGGGTTCTCGGCCCCTTTAGTAAGGGGCAAAAAGAAGATCACGATAATACCAGGGACCGAGGCGAGAAAACTGAGAAGGAAAAAGTTCTGGTAGCCGAGCCATGTCTGCAAATAACCGGATACATAGCTAGGCACTAATACTCCGAGTGCCATGAGACCCGTCGCGGTAGCGTAATGTGCTGCTTTATATTCCGGGCGCACGGTTGAAAGGAGGAAAACGGTATAGGCAGCCACTCCCAGACCGTACGAGAATTGTTCATACGCGTTCAGCAAACACACACCAATCAGAGGTGGTTTGAGAATGGCCATAATCCAATATAAGAGAATAGCTGAGTTCTGAACGATAGCAGTGGGCAATAGACACTTTTTTAAACCTTGTTTCGAAATCAGCCAACCGCCGAAAATGCCACCAAGCAGTAATGCGACGGTGCCGACGGTGCCGTAAATCAAACCAAGATCCGAAGTAGAAATTCCGAGCCCACCCTTGTCTACAGGATCTAGAAGAAACGGTTGAGCCATCTTCAACATGAGAGCGTCGCCGAGTCTGAATGTCAGGATGTAAATGACAATTGGTACGATCGACTGTTGCGCGAAGAAAGTGCGGAACACTGTCAGGAATTCAGAGAAGGTAAGCGTTGCACGTTTGGTCTGTTCTGGGCGCGGCAAGACCATACTGTGGAAGAGAGAAAGAACTAAGAGAATAGCGGCGCAAATTGAAAAAGCCGCAGCCCAACCATTTACTACGCCCCAGCCACTTTCTGCCAATTTGCCGGCCAGAAAAACCAATCCACCAGAACCAAGCAGAACAGCCATTTTGTAGGCAGTGTTTCGTACTCCGACATAGAACGATTGCTGTGAACTATCGAGCACATCCATATAATAGCCGTCGATGGATATGTCTTGGGTGGCCGATGCAATCGCCATCAAAACAAGTACTGCGACTGAAATCTTAACAGGATCGGGAATTTCGACCACTCCCGCGAGCGCAATGGCCAGACTGCCTAGCACTACTTGCGATACCACGATCCACTGCCTGCGAGTGCCGTATAGGTCTACAGTTGGTGCCCAAAAAAGTTTGACCACCCAGGGAATTTGGAGCAAGCTCGTGAATTGCGCAATGAACTCATTGTCGGCATGCATATTCTTGAAGAATACGACTGACATCATATTGACTATCGTGTAGGGCAATCCTGATGCCAGATAAAGAGTCGGAATGAATATGCCGGGTTTCAATCGTTTACCTTCAACGCTTGGCAGCGAGCGCAACGAGCGCAAACCCAGTAGTATAGTATGTGTTGTTTCTCTTACGGCAATTATTTGTCGCTCGGATATTGAGAAGAAAGTTTCTAGTTCCACTTATTGCTTCGATGCTGTTCGGCACATCGAACTGTATTTCTGCTGTGCGTGCGGAAGAGGCTGCCAAAACACCCATCTTGGATGCCGCCGCTAAAGTTGCTGCGACAGAGAGCGTGCAGTCACCTTTCGATTTGCGTGTAACGCCCGACTATTGTCAGAAGATTTTGTCAAAAGTGGATCAGCTGATTTCCAAAAATCTCTACAGTGCAGATATAGCTAAGAACGAGTGGATGAAAGCCAGAGCCGAATTTGGCAAGAAGATCGTTGAAAGTAAAACCATCATGGATCTCGATCAGTGGCTGAATGCAGCAATAAAAAAGATGCATGTGAGCCACTGTCAGTTTGTCACTACCAACGATGAAACCTTCTACTTTCTCAACGCTTTGTTCTCCAGGTTCAATAACAAACCGAAAGGCAAAATGGACTTCACTGGTGTTATATGTGGTGGCAATGGCTTACCATTCAATCAAGTCAGATACATTATTGATGGCAGCCCGGGCGAACAGTCAAAGTTTGTCGTCGGCGACAAAATCATCACTGTCAGCGGTGAACCGTATGTCGGCCAAGCCAATTTCTTCAAGACTTCTGGAAAGAAAATTCCTATCGTCGTCGAACGCGATGGCAAAGGTGTCACTCTGACGGTAACGCCGAACTTCAAAGATCCTTTCCTGGCCTACATAGAGGGAACTACCAGAAGTGCTCGAATCTTCGATAGTCCGGAAGGAAAGGTTGGGTATGTTCATCTGTGGGCCGGTGGGCAAGAACCGCGTGATGCGTTCGAAACATTGCTGTCATCAAAACTAGCTGAAACAGACGGGCTTATTATCGACATGAGAGACGGATACGGCGGCAACTCGTTGACTGATCTTGATTTTTTCTATCGCAATCCAATTGGTTATCCGTTATTTACCATGCAAGAAAGAGGCGGACACAAGAGCGGCACGAAAGAGTATTACAACAAACCTGTTGTCGCTTTGATCAACGGTGGTTCCAGAAGCGGTAAAGAATTGCTTGCATACAGTCTCAAGAAGAGCGGCAGAGCCCGGTTGATAGGCGACCGCACAGCCGGCTACGTGCTTGGCGGGAGGCTGTTTCCAATCGATGAGCGATGTGCGTTGTACCTCGCTGTCACTGATTGTGAGGTTGATGGCGTTAGACTGGAGGGAATCGGCGTCGAACCTGACGTGCTGATTCCCAATCCAGATTACAAACTCGACGTGGCACAAAAGCAATTCGACAAAGCAAAAGAGTTGCTGTTGCCCCTGCTAAAGAAACCGTTGCCAGCTCTCAATGGCTCGAAATAAGTGACAATTCCAAATTTTCGAAAGGTCAACGACTGGTTGTATCGGGGTGGACAGCCAGATTCAGCAGGATTTCAGGAACTGAAAGATCTGGGCGTGAAGACAATAATCTCTCTGCGCAAGAGTACCGAAATACGCTCGGTGCAACGCAGAGAAGCTGAATCCATGGGTTTCGATTACGTTTCAATTCCACTGTCTTATTTTGGATTTCCGAAACCAGATGAGATTGAGAAATTTTTCGCCATCGTCAATTCACCAGCGCGCCACCCGGTTTTCGTGCACTGCAAGCACGGGTCTGACCGCACTGGAATGATGATGGCTTTTTATCGCATGACAAATGATGGTTGGACCGTGCACGATGCTTATGCTGAGATGGAGTCTGCTGGATTTCACAAGATGTTCGTCTACCACTACAAATTCGCTGTCTTCCGGTACGCACGCAAAATGAGGCGATCGATCCGAGGTCAACAATGAAATCTTCTTGAAGAGAATTGGTTGAATTTTCAAAACTTCTTTTCAAAGATAGTAAAATTAGTAATGTCGGTAAAGGCTCACTGGCGGCACTTTCGCCACTATGTTGACAGCCTGATCTTTGTGCGACCTGTGTAAAAGAGGCTTACGATGACCCTTCTCGATGTTAATGATGTCAAAAAGCTGTATCAAACTTTTCCAGAAAAAATAAAAGAAGCGCGGAACCGCTACAAGCGACCGTTGACTCTTACAGAAAAAATTCTGGTTGCCCACTTAGATCATTGGCCGGAGGGTCTCGAGACGCCAGTTCGTGGCGATAGTTACGTGTTTCTCCGCCCTGATCGAGTGGCAATGCAAGATGCGACTGCTCAGATGGCGCTGCTGCAGTTTATGCAAGCGAAGCTGAAAAAAGTTGCTGTGCCCTCGACAGTGCACTGTGACCACTTGATACAAGCCCGCGTCGGAGCCGATCAAGACATGGCTCGTGCGCTTGACGATAACAAAGAAGTTTATGAGTTCTTGCGCACAGCAAGCCAGAAACATGGAATCGGCTTCTGGAAACCAGGCGCAGGCATTATTCACCAGGTTGTTCTTGAGAACTATGCTTGCCCAGGCACGATGATGGTCGGAACAGATTCGCACACTCCTAATGCCGGTGGACTTGGCATGCTCGCTATCGGTGTAGGCGGCGCGGACGCTGTCGACGTCATGGCCGGAGAGCCATGGGGACTACGCTGGCCCAAACTGATCGGCGTTCATCTAAAGGGCAAACTAAACGGCTGGACTTCACCCAAAGACGTCATCTTGAAGATTGCAGGAATTTTGACGGTGGCTGGTGGAACCGGGGCAATTGTAGAGTATTTCGGCTCCGGCACATCGTCCATCAGTTGCACAGGAAAAGGCACCATCACAAACATGGGAGCAGAACTTGGCGCAACCACGTCAGTATTCCCTTACGACGAGCGCATGGCTAAGTATCTGAAAGCCACTGGTCGTGAGGATATCGCTAAACTCGCCGATCAATACAAAGAGTATTTGGTTGCTGATCCCGAAGTCGAAAAAGACCCAACCTCTTTCTACGATCAGATCGTAGAAATCGATTTGGACACACTCGAGCCTTATGTAGTCGGACCTCACACACCAGACTTGGCCAGACCTGTTTCGGAGTTGGCGCAAGAAGCGAAAGAGAAAGGCTATCCAGAAGCACTTACTTACGCTTTGATCGGTAGCTGCACAAACTCCAGTTATGAAGACATGAGTCGTGCCGCACACATCGCCAAACAAGCGTCGGATCATGGTGTCAAAGCCAATATCGGTTTCTTGATCACACCGGGTTCGGAGCAAATTCACCAAACGATCGGACGCGACGGGCAACTCGAAAAACTCGAAGGCATCGGCGGCACCGTGCTCGCAAATGCTTGTGGACCTTGCATTGGTCAATGGAAGCGCGACGATAACCCAACTGGTGCAGCCAATTCCATCATCACCTCATTCAACCGCAATTTCCAGAAGCGAAATGATGGCAATCCGCAGACGCTAGCATTTATCGGCAGCCCAGAGATCGTAACAGCATTTGCTTTAGCTGGTTCTTTGTCATTCAACCCGATGAAAGACTCGCTCACCGCTTCTGATGGCACCAAATTTCAATTGACGCCACCAGAGGCTCCTGAGCTGCCTGCTAAGGGCTTCATATCTGCTGACTCCGGTTATCTCGCACCAGCAGAAGATGGCGATAAAGTAGCGGTTGCCGTTTCACCAGATAGTGAGCGACTCCAACTGCTCGAGCCGTTTTCTCCATGGGACGGGAAAGACTACATCGAGCTTCCAGTTCTGTTGAAAGCTGATGGAAAGTGCACAACTGACCACATCTCACCAGCGGGTCCATGGTTGCGCTATCGCGGTCACCTGGATAAGATCAGCGACAACATGTTCATCGGAGCGATCAATGCATTCACCAAACAACCTGGTACAGGCAAAGATCTTTTCGATGGCGAAACCAAGCCATTTCCAGCTGTAGCGCGCGATTACAAAGCGCACAACACCGGTTGGGTCGTGATCGGCGATCAGAATTACGGTGAAGGATCGAGTCGTGAACACGCTGCTATGTCACCGAGATTCCTCGGCTGCAAAGCTGTCGTAGTGCGCAGCTTCGCCAGAATTCACGAAACCAACTTGAAGAAGCAAGGAATTCTAGCTTTCACTTTTGAAAAGCCAGAAGACTACAACATGATTCAAGAAGACGACAAAATCAGCTTCACCGGCTTGAATGATTTGAAACCAGAGCAGCCAGTCGAGATGGTAATTCTGCACGGCGACGGAACGAAAGTAACGACGCATGTAAAGCACACCATGACCGACGAGCAAATCGAATGGTTCAAATGTGGTTCTGCCTTGAACTTGATCAAGAAAAAGCGCGAAGGCTAATTCAGATTATCGATGTGGGGCGGGTTGCCCATTGAAGAAGCAGCGTTGAGCTTCTCGCCAACTCTGGCGTGTCTGTTTTGAGTTGGACCGCCTGTAGCAAGCCCGAATCCACTGCTGTCAGACCAGGCATCGATGTTTGTCTGGGCGTTCTGAGTTGCACTGAAACCAGCAGAAGTGATGGGCTGCCATTGCGAGCCAACTTGCAACCAACCGTTGCCGAAGTAAGCCGATCGTTCTTCCTGGAGCGATTGCGCATCACGCTTAAAATCTTCATCGAAAGAATAAGGTCCTTTGATCAAATCACCGTTGGCTAATGTTGAAAACGTGGCTAAGTGTTTCCAACGATTGATTCTCGGCTCAAAGACGTATGCCGCATATGCAGTGCGATCTCTGTCTGGTTTTGCTGTCACCAAAAACTTGTATGTCTTTCCAATTTCCCATGGGAATTGATAAAAAGATTGTTGGCCTGTACCTTCGCCGCCAAATCGCTTTGTCGTAACCGCGGAATCGCAATAAGTAACTTGCACATGTTTGTTTGCCGAAACGTCAGTGGCACGGGCTGTCAGGTCTAGCGGATTACCTGGGTCCCAGACTGAAAAGATGACTATTTTATTGCCGTCTTTTCCTTGCTGAATGCCGAAATAGCCATGATTGAATCCACAAACACAAAAGTAGCTACCGTTGCTCGAACGATTGACTTTGACCTCATTGTAGAAAGCCGAGGCCGTTGGACTTGGATGCCACCAGAAATGCACACTGCGACAACCTCCAAGATCGGCTGCTTGAGTCGATGGAACATAGAGCGATAAGAGCAAAAATAGAACTAATATAATTGCTGCAAGCCGAGCCAGCTTCGCACGTGCACTAATGGTGGTGCTGCATCTACACATCTGTGTGCCTCATGAATTCAATAACTGTACTTAGAAATTCGCGTGGTGCCGTAGAGCATATATCTGTATGTCCCGAATTAGGCAATGTCAACAACTGCTTTGGTTCGGATGCTTCCTTATATAGTCGCTGGGCGTGCGAATAAGGCACGACTCGATCGAGAACGCCGTGCACGATCAAAAGTGGTGGATGCGGCTTCTTCGCTAGCGTGAGCGTATCCAGTTGCTGAGTAGGGAATAAGAATGATGGAAAGGCTCTCAGAGTTGGATACGACTCTTGGGCGATGGTTCGCAGTGACGAAAATCCAGATTGCAAAATTACCGCTGCGACTGGTTTTTCGTCAGCCAGGTACATTGCCACGCCTGTGCCCAGCGACTCACCATAGACGATAAGATTTTCGGGCTTTATCCCGAGTTGCTCGACCAGGTAGTTATAAACAGCTATCCCGTTTTCGCAGATGCCATCGATAGTCGGCAATCCTTCACTCTTGCCGAATCCCTCGTAGTCATAGATAAATACAGAAGCTCCAGTCTGAGTAAGCAGGTTGAGGATCGAGTTTCGTGAACTCAAATTTCCCGCATTGCCATGGCTGAATAGAATAGTCTTGCTAGCATCAGTGACTTTGAAGTACCAGCAGTGAAGTTTTTTTCCTGACTTGAGAGGAACGTAAACCTCATCAGCCACGGCGTTTTCGATAAGCGGCGGCAAGTCTGCCCCCGGTTCGTATGGATATGGATGAAATATCAACCAGCGATACAAGCGATAGTTGAAGCGAGGTGAGAGCACCGTATATAGTGCTGCGCCGCCAAGTAATGTCATTAACGCAGTGCCAAACAAAGCTCTTATTCCGTTACTTCCCAACTACAACATCTTCTGAAGGATAGTCACGTTCAACCAGCGGTCGAACTTTCTGCCCACTTCTTTCAGATCGCCGACAGTTTCAAAACCAAATTTTTTCAACAAAGCGATGCTTGCGTCATTCTCGCTGCACACGAGTGAAAGAATGCAGTGATAGCCAATCTCACGAGCTAGTTCGATCAATTTTTCCGTCAGCTGTCTGCCAATTCCACGTGCTAAAAACTCGTGGTGAATGTAGAACGACAACTCAACACTTTGACGATATGCACTTCGTTGATGATAGAAAGACAAACTAGCCCAGCCGACCACTTTTCCTTCAGATTCAGCGACCAGCACAGGCAAGTTGTTTGCGAGGTGGGAGTCGAACCAAGCTTTTCGATCTGCAATCGTCTCTTCGTTGTCTGCAAACGTTGCTGTCGAGCGCGTGACGAAGTAGTTATAGATGTCGCTAATCGACACGATGTCGCGCTCGGCTGCTGGGCGAATCGAAACAGAGATAGCGGTGTCGGGTTTGTCTGCCTGGCGTTTCATTCATATAGTTTAGCGCCCGACCCCTTACTTAAGACATGTCGTCTGAAGTTCGGACGTCGAGCGCTACACATTAGCGTTGATTTTGGAGGACTGTTCCAGAGTCAGGCAAAATCGCGTTAATTCTGTTTGAAGCCAACTGGTGCAGTGACGCGAGAGTCACTTACACTGGAGGCAAATCAGCTTTTAAGCAACTCGCTGCTTCAATTCTTTGGCAAGGTCTTCTTGTCCAAGAATATATCCACGGCGCGCCTGGTCATCTGCATAGACCGCGATTGCGTTCACTACTTCCATGACCAAGCTGTTTGGAGCAAATTCAGTCAACTGCATTAGCAGCTGTTCTGCGCGATTCCATTCATCAGTCTGCAAAGGCAATGATTCATCAAGGCGCTGGATGACTGACATGTCCAAGCTCACCTTTGGTTTGGCTACCTTTGTCGCTGTTTGGCGTTTCATTTTGAGATTGTCTCCGTCTGTTTTGTTGTTGTGTCGTCGATGCCAACACTGAGTTCTTCTACTGATTGGAGTTCGATCTTTAGGAGGAATGTTGGAGGAATGTTTCCAAGAAGTTTGAGATTCAATTTTGAAATCACTACGCTTCAAATTCCTTCTGTATAAGTTGACGTCTGAGGTTCCCCCCTGTTCCTCGTCTTGACTTCCAAATTTTGAAGGAGATTGTCGATTTCTAATCTGCCACCACGTGCGGTTCTCCACCTACTTACAACCGCGCCGGCAAAAAAAGAAAATTTCGACTTTTGCTGTAAGCGAGGGATCAAGAGGGTTAGCAAAGAACTTTTATTTACTGCAGGCCAAATTTTCAGCTAGTTCGTGATAGTTAAGCGCCCGATAAGAAGCCGCAATTTGATTAAAAACCGCGGTCTAGAGTTGTTATAATTTTCACTGCCCGAAAGTGGAGTCCCTTGGTCACTTTCACAACACTGCAAGTCCTCGATTGCTCGTTGCGACAAGATTTTTTGGGACGCCACACAACTCTAAGGTTGTTGTCCGAATACCAAGGGTTCATAAGTAATGACAGACTCTACAAAGACCGAGACTCCAAGCGTTGCCGCTGGCGGTGCTCAGAAAGCACACACAGGCTTGACGACGCGAAAAGATAATTGGTGGCTTGAACCGGCGCTCGTCGCATGCGGTTTCACCCTATTCATCGTATATGCGACCTTCCGCGTATTCGAGAATGGGCACTACGAAATCGGTTCCTATTTGTCTCCATTTTATTCTCCGAAATTCGCCTTCGACTGGTGGAAATTCTCTCCAGCGATTTTGATTCTGTGGATTCCTGCAGGATTTAGAGCGACTTGCTACTACTACCGCAAAGCCTACTACCGCGCCTATTTTTGGGATCCACCAGGCTGCTCGATCGGGCATATGGGCGGACACAACTACACTGGCGAAACTAAGTTTCCATTCGTCTTCCAAAACGCTCATCGCTACTTCTTCTATTTAGCTAGCATCGTTTTGATTTTCCTCTGGTACGACGTTTATCTCGCCTTCTTCCAGCCTACAGGCTTCGTAGTAAGCGGGATCAACCTATTTATGCTACTCAACGTTATCTTGTTGTCCGGATACTCGGGCGGATGCCACGCCTGTCGACACCTCGTCGGCGGACGTCTGGACTGCTTCTCGAAGTGCGAATCAACAAAACAGCAATTCAAACTCTGGCACTTAGTGACCAAATTAAACGAGCACCACATGTTATGGGCATGGTTGAGCCTGTTTTCGGTGGGACTCACCGACTTACTCATCCGTTCATACGAGATGGGCTATGTTCCTGAAATGAGGTTCTTCTAGAATGGCTGACTACGAAATTCATGAGCACGACGTTCTCGTCATAGGCGCTGGTGGAGCCGGGCTAAGAGCTGCGATCGAAGCATCTTCGATGGGAGTTTCAGTCGGTCTGGTCTGCAAATCGCTGCTCGGCAAAGCTCACACGGTTATGGCCGAAGGCGGAGTAGCTGCGGCACTGGCGAACGTCGACCCGAAAGACGGCTGGGAAACGCACTTCCAAGACACGATGAAGGGCGGCAAGATGCTCAACAACTGGCGAATGGCTCAGTTGCATGCGCAAGAAGCTCCCGAACGAGTGAAAGAGTTAGAGCGTTGGGGCGCCGTTTTCGACAGAACGAAGAACGGAAAAATTCTTCAGCGCGCCTTCGGCGGACACACATATAAGCGACTCTGTCATGTTGGTGATAGAACCGGTCTCGAGATGATCCGCACTTTGCAAGACCGTGGTGTTCACCAGGGCATCAAAGTCTATATGGAATGTTGCGTCAGTCGTTTGTTGAAAGACGGCGACAAAATCGCAGGCGCCTTTGGATACTATCGCGAAGATGGACGCTTCGTTCTCTTCAAAGCAAAAGCGATTGTGTTGGCTACCGGCGGTGTCGGCAAGTCATTCACCGTCACATCCAATTCATGGGAGTACACAGGCGACGGACACGCGCTTGCATATGATGCTGGCGCCGATTTGATCGACATGGAGTTCGTTCAATTCCACCCAACCGGAATGGTGTGGCCGCCCGGTGTACGCGGCATTCTCGTGACTGAGGGTGTACGCGGTGAAGGCGGCATTCTGCGCAACAAAGACGGCGAGCGCTTCATGTACAAGTATCTGCCAGAGTCGACCAAGAACGATTTTGCTGCTACAGACGAGGAAGCGAAGACGTGGGTAGATGCGGCTTTAGAAGGTAAGCAGACTGAAGCTCGTAGACCTCCAGAATTATCAACGCGAGACAACGTTGCGCGAGCAATCTATCAAGAAGTAAAAGCGGGACGCGGCTCAGAACACGGTGGCGTCTACCTGGACATCAGCTATCAAGATCCTGAGCGTGTCAAGAAAAAACTGCCATCGATGTATCACCAATTCAAAGATCTGGCTGACGTCGATATCACCGCCGGACCGATGGAAGTCGGACCGACAATGCACTACATCATGGGCGGCGTGAGAGTTGATGCAGAGACTGCCGCAACTCGCGTTCCTGGTCTGTTTGCTGCGGGTGAATGCAGTGGTGGCATGCACGGTGCCAACAGATTGGGCGGAAACTCATTATCTGACTTGATTGTTTTCGGTAAACGCGCAGGCGCTGGAGCAGCCGATTATGCAAAGAAATTGACTGCCACCCCTACTGTCTCTGACGAATCTGTAAAAGCAGCACTAGATGAGATGGAAGCACCGTTCAGTCGGCCAAACGGCGTCAATCCTTACGATATCGCCAAAGCTCTCAATCAAATCATGAGTACTCATGTCGGGATTTACCGCGAAGAGAAAGAACTTGAAGCCGGCATTGCAAAATTGGAAGACCTAAAGGCGCAAGTCAAAGAAGTCGGAATCAAGGGCACCAAAGCCTACAATCCAGGCTGGCATCTCTGCCGCGACTTGAAAAACATGATCATCAGTTCGGAGGCGATTGCTCGCAGCGCACTTTCACGAAAGGAAAGTCGCGGTGCACACAGTCGACTAGATTACGAAGATATCGACGAAGAAAATTGGGGCCACGTCAACTCGTCCATCTCCAAAGATGGCGACAGAATGAAGCTTGAGCATACGCCAAAGCCTGAAATGCCTGACGATTTGAAAAACCTCTTCAAGAAAAAGGAGCCCGTTAATGCGTGAAGCACTTCTGAAAGTATTTCGCGGTGAGAAAGACAGCGGCGAATACGTTACGTACAAGGTGCCAATTGAAGAAGGCATGGTTGTGCTCGACGCGATCCACTACATCCAGGCGAATTTCTCTCCCGAGCTCGCCGTTAGATGGAATTGCAAAGCCGCTAAATGTGGTTCTTGCAGCGCCGAAGTAAACGGACGTCCAAGTCTCATGTGCAAATCGCGAATGGACAAATTCGCCGACGGTGAAGAAATAACCGTACAACCGATCAAATCTTTCCCACACGTGAAAGACCTTGTATCAGACGTTTCTTGGAACTACAGAGCGAACGAAAAAATTCCAGCCTTTACGCCAGCAGCAGATGCTGATTGGACCTTCTACCAGGAAGATATCGATCGCGTTCAAGAATTTCGTAAGTGCATCGAGTGCTTCCTCTGTCAGGACGTCTGCCACGTCATTCGTGACCACGACCGTAAAGACTTCCTGGGACCGCGTTTCATGGTTCGCAGTGCCGGTTTGGAAATGCACCCGTTAGACACAGTCGATCGCACCAGATTTTTGAAAGAAGAGGGCGGCATCGGACTTTGCAACATCACAAAATGCTGCACTGAAGTCTGCCCAGAATCAATCCACATTACAGACAATGCCATTATTCCTCTCAAAGAAAGAGTCGTAGACGAGTTTTACGATCCGATCGCCAAGTTCTTCAAAACAGTTTTTGGCGGCAAGAAAAAGTAATTTCGTATCCCTAAGCGAGATTCGACGCGAAAGCGGATAAAGGAGATCTGAGCACATCATCGTCAATTGAGAAAACTACAAAGTTTTCGTGACGATCAGCAGAGGAGACTACATCAGACAATGAGTGATGCGACCATTCGTACTCCTCAGTCTATGTGGGCCCCTCTTTCGGTGCCCTTATTCCGTGCGCTCTGGCTAGCAGCGACCTTTTCCAACATCGGCACGTTTATGCAAGATGTTGGTGCAGCGTGGCTGATGACATCGCTAACGATATCACCAGTAATGGTGGCATTAATGCAAACGGCTACTTACTTGCCCTTCTTCATGCTCTCTTTGCCTGCTGGAGCCCTTGCAGACCTCGTCGACCGACGAAAGTTACTGATTTTCGGTCAGGGTTGGATGCTGATCGCGGCATTTGCTCTCGCCTGCCTCACTTACTTTCATATCGTTGGACCCTGGTGGTTGCTCACTTTCACCTTCATGTTGGGCATCGGCAACGCCATCACCTCACCGGCGTGGAACGCTTCGACACCAGAATTGGTGCCACGGGATAAACTCGAACCAGCCATCGCCCTTGGTGGACTGAGCTATAACGTTTCACGTGGACTGGGATCTGCCCTTGGTGGATTGATCGTGGCTGCTGCGGGTCCGGCTGCGGTTTTCCTGTTAAATGCAATCTCGTTTCTTGCAGTCATTTACGTTGTCTCGAAATGGAACCATAAACCTAACGAACAAGGCGAAAGAATATTTGGTGCGATGCGAGCTGGAGTGCGATATGTGCGCCACTCCCCGACACTTGTATCAGTGATGACTCGAAGTGCAGTCTTCGCCGCGGCATCGGCTGCTATGTGGGCGCTTTTGCCCTTGATCGGACGCGAGCAGATCAAGTTGGATTCGATCGGTTACGGACTTCTTCTTAGTATTTTTGGAGTCGGCTGTATTCTTGGTGCATTCGTTCTGCCGATTCTTCGTCGCAGATTTTCACTCGATCGTTTGAATTCTTTGGGTAATCTGCTATTTGCGATTTCATTAGTAATTCTCGGACTGTCCAGACACTTCGCTGTCGCATCCGCAGCCATGCTTGATGCAGGAGCGGCGTGGATCATTGTCAACTCGAGCATGAACTCAGCGGCGCAACTTGCAATTCCATCATGGGTCCGAGCGCGCGCTATGTCGGTTTACATTCTGGTCTTCCAAGGCAGCGTCGCCGTCGGTTCTTTGCTGTGGGGACAAATCGCTACTCTGCAAGGTGGTCTACCACTGGCATTGATCATCGCTGCAGTATGCATGTGCGTGAACCTGCTTCTCGCACTGCGATTCAAGTTGAGCATGGTTGAAGGTTATGACACATCGATGTCATCACATTGGAAAGATCCAAATCTTGTTTACGAGCCCAATCAAGATAATGGACCAGTTCTTGTCACCGTTGAATACATAATCGATCCATCTAAGGCCAAAGAATTCACTGACGCTGCAAATGTTCTGGGCAAGGTGCGCCGGCGAGACGGCGCCTATCAGTGGCATTTGTTTTTCGATCTAGCTCGACCAGAAAGATACTTCGAGACGTTTATGATCGAATCTTGGGGCGAGCACGTCAGACAACATGAACGTGTGATGATGGCGGACAAATTAGTGGAAGACCGTGTCAATGCGTTTCACATCGGCGAAAAGTCTATTACGGTTCATCATCTGATTTCAGCGAACTCATCAGAGCTAGCCGTCGTTCCTGCACAAAATCCGCTGCGTCATTAATAGTTCAAACAATCGAAACGCATACACGCAACCTGCACAACCCGAGTTGTAAGCTGCAACAGGCGACCTCAAAGACGCATCAAATTTTTTGGAGTAGTTAAAATGAACGTTAAAACAATCATGGCTGGAATAGCCTTGCTAGGAGCTGTTTCCAGCTCGACTAATTCACCTGTATTGGCGTGGCACGGTCAAAACTTTGCTAACAATCATCCGCGCCGAGCAGAAGTTCTCAGTCGAGACGCAAACCTGAACAGACGAATCAATAACAACAAAGGCGATCTTGGTGGGCATTACGGTCAACTTAAACGCGAGGACCGGGCTATTCATCAGCAAGAAAGACGTATGGCTCGCAACAATGGTGGTTACATAACTAAGAGCCAAGAACACAAATTGAATAGAGAAGAGAATCATCTAAATCAGCAGATCAAACACGATAGATAAGTTGTTTCATCAACACAATCAGAGGGGTTCGAGAGTTCTCTTTCGAATCCCTTTTATTGTTTCTCTTCAAATCTTTTCTGTTTCCAGATTCCTCCTCACTGTAACTTCCAAAGCTCAACAATAGGAACCAAATAGATAACTTTCCGTCGCTACCGAAGAGCCGCAATGAGTGGCGGAGCAAGGAAAAGGAGAGTCTCTATGAAATTTTTAGCAGCAGCAGTGTTTGCCGCTTCGTTAGCCATTTGCGCATCATCCGTTAAAGCAGAAGTTACCGAAACAACAACCACCACTACAACAGTTGAAAGCGCAGCTGCACCGGGTCTGGTGCTACCAGGCGGTGTCAGTTACAACATAGTCAATCCGGCAACAGGCGTTATCGTCGGGCCATACACTGTCGGCACGACTATCGCATCGGGTAACTACATCATCGAACAGAACACCGGTCGGGTACTCGCTACCACAGACGCTTCAGGTCGTTTGGTTGCCTTTAGCAGCGTGCCATCTGTTTTGCCACAGAGATTTTTAGTGGTGGGTGGACAGATGGTCTACTTCAGTGACGACTATGCATATCGTCGCGCCCAATTAGATCAAAAAATAAATGATGAATACGCTGCTGGAAGATTGACTCACAATCAAGCAAAAGTCTTGCACGAGAAACTCGGATACGTCGCAAACCTGGAGTGCAAGCGCAAAGGAGATTTGTCTTACAGCAAATCGACAATTCGCGAAATCGAAAGAAAGTTTGCAGACGTGCAGTCGTTGATGGCTCATGACGTGGCTGAAACCAATTCACGCAAAGCCAGAATCGGACTACGTGTCGATTAACGTTTTAATTAGTCACCCGAACAAAGTTCATTAGATCGTTTGACTAATACGATGCAAATTCTGATAATTTAAGTGCCGGCTGCAATGTGTGGTTGGCACTTATTTTATGATTGAAAGTTTGTTTTCTAAAAATGCAGTGAATAACCTTCGCAATAGTTTTAAAGCAAGTGCCGCCGGCAACAGATGGTTTTGGAATTCAGTGTTCGGCTTCTTTGGCTTGACCACCCGTGCTGCTGAAAACCATCTTGAAAAATGTTCTGATTCTGAAAGTCCTTCGCTAAGCATTTTGTTCATTGGAAATAGCTTTACTTACTATGACAACATGCCCTTGCATTTTTCGAAATTAGCGAAACTGCGTTTTCCCAACAAAGAATTCAAAGTCTATTTTCAAGCTGGTCCAGGTATGTTCTTGGGACAACACACTGAAGACGAGCGGACTATGAATACGCTTATGAAAAGCGGCAAGTGGGACTACGTGGTGCTTCAAGATCAGAGCGGAGCAGCGCTGAGACCCTTGCCAACGATGACAATGAAATCAAATTTGAAGTGGTTCGACAAACGTATCAAGCAAATTCACGGCAAGACTGCGCTCTTTATGACGTGGAGCGATCTAGATCAACCACAAGATCAAGTTCCAATCAGCAAAGGTTACAGAGAAGCTGCCCAAGAGCTCAAGGCAATTTTAATACCTGCTGGAGAACTTTTTCTGGAAGTTTCACAGAAGTCGCCTGAAATCACACTTTACGATGAGGATAGGCACCACCCGGGACACTACGGAGCATTTTTGGTGGCGTGTTTGGCGGAAGCAATTTTGTTGCATACACATGATGAGTTGTTGGATATAGCCAACAAGCGGAAAAATGGACATATTCCGCCGCTTCAGGACCCATTTGAGCAAAAACTACTGGAGTACGCAGACGAATGTGCCATACGCGAAAAGTCCGGCACGCAGTAGTGGGGTATGGGAATTCCACGACTGACAACAGTGGCGCCCGGGCCTATACTGGGCTCACCTGCACAACCTCCAGATTCTCATGCCTCCTTCCGATAAACCAAGCAATCCACCCCCTGAGCGCGGAATCCTCGACGGACCCGCCGATTTCGTGCATGCGGCTGCTCACACTTTCATCCAAACGCCAATCGACGGCGTAACTCAAATCTTCGGCAATGTTACCAACCAGAATCTACACCCTATCGAGTTGATTTCGGCGCCTAAGGAAAGCAACAACTGGACCTTCGCCGGCGATACGGTGGCTACGGTCGGGCAGTTCGTCCTCGCCCAGAAGGGTTTACGCTCCGGTTTAAGTGGCATGGGCATGGTCAGTGCGACCGCTCCGACCAGACTTTGGGAAACAGTGGCTGCAGGCACTGCAATAGACATTTTGCACCCCGTCGACCCGAACGAAAAGAATTTCCTCTGGGCTAAAACACGCAATGCCGCTATATCGGCAGGCACATTCGCCGCCATGGGAGGCACTTCTAAGCTTCTGGGCGAAAGTGATCTGGTGACGCGAGTAGGACGTCGTGGATTAGCCGAGAGCATCTCTATGCATGCCTTCTCAGGGGCGGTCGGCGGAATGACCAACGCCGAACTCGAAGCTCTAGGACACGGAAAAGCCGCTCCAGACATCGACACGCTATTGAGCCGCACCAAACAATTTGCTGCTTTCGGAGCAGTCTTCGGCGCTGTTGATGCGACTCTCAATCGAGCCAACGTCAACTTCAACAAGGCTGACAATCAAATTGGGCGGACAAACGCACCAACCACCGAGGACTTCATTCGCAACAACGTCAGCGATTCCAACCCGATGCGCTCTCCTATGCTGACCTGGTTGGCAGAGAATAGACCAAACTTACGCCCACCCAACTACGAAGCCTACAAAGCCGAAATAGTAACTAAACCGACCCTCGACCGTCCTCATCTAGGATTGAACGATTGGCCTGTGGAACAACGTCCGCAAGTTTTGGCGGAAATTCGCAAAATTGCATCGAAAACTCAGCTTTCGAGTGACGCGAACATCGATGCGTTCATCAGTCGCCTCGATACTCCGGAGTTCAGAGAATACTCGTCTCCCGCACGCGTCGAGGCGCGTCAGCAGGCGTATTCAGAATGGTCCAAAGCTTCTGAAAAATTCCAGAAATACGTTGAGTCCGATCCAGTGCTGAACGAAATGACGACAGGAAAAATCGTCACCAGCACCGAATTGCAGCAGTCGCATCCGGCTCTAGCTCCGATGATCGCTGAGATCAGCGCGGCGGAAAAAACATACCAGAACTTAGTTCAGACACACGTAGCAGAAACTAAAATCGAACCGGCAATGGGCAAGACCATGAATGCGCTCGCAGACGAGGCTGGCTTGCCTGAACTTGGACAAGTGAGAGTAAATGGCGCCGACCATGCCGATGGAACTTACAGAAGCTCTGGACGCGTTCTAAGCGTCAACGATCGCATTTTAAGAACGGGACTCTCTCCAGAAACAGCCGAGACAACCTACCACGAGTTTGTTCATCATGACTATCGACTGGGCTTTTTGAAAACACTGTTTAGCAGCACGCCTAAGTCCGTTGGCAATCCAGTTGGTACGCAAATTCGCATTGATGCAGAGTTACAGAAATTGAGTCAACCTGGTGCGACGTTGAATCTACTGGAAAGACTGGGCGATTACGACACTATGACAAGACGCATGATCGGTCCATTGCCGAAAAGTATCGAATATTATGCCGAACAAGCAAAAGCTGGAAAGATCAACACAAGCACTTGGCACGAAGCTGAAATCAACAAAGAACTTAGCGAATTGCTGGTGGACAGATTGATCAATGCGCGCAAAGTAGCATGGCAAATGCACACCAATTACGTCGGCACACCAATCGAACTTCCCGCATGGTCTACCGGTTTCCTGACAAATCTCCGGTCGCGGGCGCTTGGACTTCCACAATCAGACATGCCACCAGCAACAGTGCCAATTTCAATCGCCGATATTATCAAAGCGTCGTCTAAATAGTCCTTCGGATTAATTTATCGCGTGCAGTGGAACAAAGGTTTCTGTACCGAATGTCCGCTTGTCCACTTTGCTAAAAATACTATGGACAATGAAAAACTAGCCGAAGCTGAGTTGAAACAGAAGCTCGTTGTTAACGAGCCCACAAGTCTCGCGGATAAGCCCATAGATGTCGCCGAATCCGACACATGTGCCGAAACCGATGCGCCCACAGAAGGGTGTCCTAACTCCTTTCAAACAAGGGGCAAGAAGGAACCAGCATTGATTCCCGTGAAACCGAAGCCGCGCGGTGAGCAGAAACCGCCTGTACCAGCAGCAGTTCGCAAAGCTCGCAATCTCTACATCGCAATTGCTCTGACTACTACCTTGATCGGAGTTGTAATCGCTCCGCTCGCATGGTCTGCGTGGACGATGCTGAAATTTGCGCATCCGGAGTCTAAGGGCGTCGAGTTCTTCCTGCAGCCCAAGGAGCGGTCGAAGGAGAGAGCTGATGATTGGCGAGACAAAATGCGCCACTTGATCGTACAAGCTTCGAAAATGCCGAAGCCTCCATCAAGCAAGCTTGCCACCGGCTATGGTGACCCAAGAGTAGGACACAAGGCTCTAACCTTGTTGCTAGAAAAGAAATTTGATGAACTAAACAAGCTATTTGCTGACGCCTCGACCAATAGAGTTGAACACCGCACCGGCAGCGAATTGAGAGACGATCTTCTCAAGGCGCTATCAGATCCCGGCGACATTCAGGGACCATACTGGCAAGAACGCCTTGCTCTTTTGCAACAGTGGGCAGATTTTAAACCTGAATCTGCGACACCGCATATAGTGTTGGCCGACTTCTACATACATTACGCATGGAACGCTCGAGGTTCAGGCTGGGCAGCGCAAGTCAAGGAATGGCAGTGGAAGCTTTTTAAGGACCGCTTATACCTATCGACTGAACAACTAGAGAAAGCCCTGAAATTCGGAACACCAAGCCCAGAATGGTTTGCAGTCGCTCAAGTGAACATTCTTGGAGCAGGCAACAGAGAAGACCGACATCTCTTCGAATCGATTACGAAGCTCGGAAACAAATTCTATCCTAACTATGTACCAATCTATTTAAACAAGGTCTATTATCTGCAACCACGCTGGTACGGTGATGGACTGGAGTGGGTTGATTACGTGGCAAGGCAAGCAGATGCTGTCGGTGGCACCGAAGGCGATAAGCTTTACGCACGAATGGTCAACAAGGTCGCTCATCTCTACAACAATTTGTACGAAGAGGCGCCGAAGCTGAATAAGAAACGAGTCGAACGAGGCAACGAACTGCTTGATAAACAATTCGGTGGCGTCAAATAGAACTGCAGTTGAAGACTATTGTGCTGGTGGTGTTTGCGCTGAGGTATCAGCTGGACCCAAATTGTACGTCCATGTCGCATGAGACTTGGAATCGTTCATAGTCAGCGTCGTCACCTGAGCTTTTTCCATGAACGGTTTGATCGGATCAATGATTGCTTTGTGCTGTTTTGGATCTTTCAGCTCGGTATCAACTGTTAGTTCAACAGGTTTCTGCACTTCCTTCGTAGCGGCTTCTCCGCCTGCTTTGTAATCAAATTTCGCCGTTGCACCAACTGCGGTTAATCCTTGATTGATGCCGTTTTCAATGGCATTACGAGCGTCCATATATGTCATCTTATCCATTGGATCTTCGACGACCGGTCCACGATGGAACACTTGACCAATCCAACTGTTGGAAGCGCAAACAAAAATTACGATGATCAATCCGACAAAGACCACAATAAATGGCATCGGATTTACACCCGGTGGCTTCGGCAAATTAGATCGACGAAACTCAGGTTTTACGTACTGTTTGGTGCCGCACGAAGGACATACTTCCTCGTGGCCGTGCAAAGGCACCTGACATGTTGGACAATCGTGCATAACTGCTCACAATCTCACTTTGCGATTGTACATTTATATCAGTCATGATGCCCAATGTTTCAGATGTTTCAACTTAGACATCAAAGGTCCGTAACATATCTGCACCATTCACTTCGCTTGCAGACTAGACGGTTCGTCTGCGGGAGTAGCTTGAACGACTGCGTAGGCTGGTTTCGGAACTCGCACAATCAAACCAAAAACCAGACCGGCCACCATGCCTCCCATGTGGGCGAACACAGCGACCTGAGGAATTATCTGATCGGAAATTATGCTGACGACCGCTAAGGCAGCAAGCCAATAAAGTTCCACTCGCCAAATTCGATCTGGCAAATATTCCTTCATGCGAAAAATGCCAGCCGCAACCGCTCCGAAAATTCCCATCACAGCGCCTGAGGCCCCCACAGCTAAAGTGTCTGGAGCTAACAATGTGTGCGCCACACCACTCAACATTCCGCTCATAAAAAATATCGCGAGAAATCGAGGTGTACCAAATATGTTTTGCGCGATTCGACCGAACCAATAAAGCCCCAAAACGTTCACGAAACAGTGGGCGAGAGTCTTATGCAAGAACAAGCATGTCAGGAGGCGCCAGTACTGCCCTGACAGCACTAGCTTGGGATCGAGAACGCCGAACTGAAAAAGTTCTAGACTGAGTTTGACACTTTCGTCGCCAGGAAAATATGTGTGCCAATCTGAGATCAAGTAAGCGAAAGTAATTGTGATGCAAATGCATGCCACCACCCACGAATACTTATTTGGTGCAACGATGTCCTGGATAAAACCGATTTTTTGAAATATGCGCCAAACCCGTTCATTTTGCGCTTTCCAGCGATCTGGAGTGGGGGTAAAAGAGTCGATCGTTTTCAACTGACTATCGATTCTGCTCTGCCAGGCAGACAAATTTGTCGCATGTGATTTGGCAGATTCGAGCGCTCGGTCGAAAATTTCACGCGCTCCTTTCTTATCATCACTGGCAATCAGGCAGCGCCCTCGCCAGTAGAGGCGTGCATATTCAGGCAACAGTTCATTACCTGTGGCGATCAATTCCATCAATTCGTCTACGCGGGGTCGATCGCCTGACAGGCAAAAATATGGCATCAGCGAAAGGGCGACACCGCGCACACTTGAACGTGATTCATCCAGCTTCGACTCTTCCAGGCATTTGGCTGAAGCCTCGATATCACCTAGTTCTCCATAGGCTCGACTGGCTGATATTTGTAATCCGCTGGCAATTTTGCTGCCTGCTTTTTTCTGCAGCTCGTACTGATCGACAATGTACTGCCAGTTCCATAAGATCACATTGCCAGTCAATCGATATGATTCGATTTGTTCTTTGAGATTTTTGGGAACTACGGCTTTCCATTTGTCTAAAATCTCGTTGCCGCCGTCTCGATCGGCTTTGATGAAGCAGCCTACGGCGAGCACCATATCGCGCCAGAATTCCGCTGGTTGTCCCCAGTAAAACCATCGCAGCTGTTTAGCAGCTTGCAGCGCCGCGTCGGCGTTGAGAACGGTGATGTATGAATCCATGCGCGCTACGATGACGCGTGGATATGCCCAGAACAGAAAAATCTCTCCCCAGGCAAGACCCGCCCAGAGCCAGCCTGGTGCAACAAAAAAGCCGAGCAGTGACGTGATGATGATGATCACGCCTTGCACCCAGAAGCACCATGCCCAGCTCATCTTCGAGTGACCATGCGACCACAACGAATAGACCGAGAGTAACAACGGAGGAAACAACCACAGCACGAAAGGATTATTCATCAATAGCTGTGGGTTTCCAGTGCGACTAACTTACCGAAGATTTTTTTGGACGACGTGCAGGTATCGATTTGACAAACCGCTCTGTAATCAACTGCGGTCTTGTAATTGCGGAACCAACGACAACGGCGTAAGCGCCCAGTTCGAACGCCTGCTTAACCTCTTCAGGAATCCAAACGCGCCCTTCGAGAATGACTGGAACGGATGAGTGATTGACCAACTCTTTAAGTAGATCGAACCCTGGTCCCTGTTCACGCGGAATGGCGGTGTCTTCGGTGTAGCCGAAAAGTGTAGTCGACACGATGTCGGCGCCAGCCTCTAGAGCGGCGATACCTTCTGCGAAAGTAGCGACGTCTGCCCAAACTGGTTTATCGAGTTCTTTGTGGATCTTGTCGATCGTCTCGGCCGCAGTCGATCCATCTGGTCGTGGACGTGCTGTAGCATCGAGTGCGATGATGTCGGCGCCAGCGTTGGCTATAGCCGCTGCATCGGCGAAGCAATTGGTGATGTAGGGCGTCTTCATGCGGTCTTCGCTCGCCACCTTATTGGATTTCACCAACCCGCAGATCGGCACACCGATTTGCAGTCGAGAAGAACGTTTAACCGTCTGAATGTTTTCCACACCTTCAAGACGCAGTCCCTTGGCACCGCCGGCAATGGCAGAAAGAGCCAGGGCAAGAATATGTGTGGGAGCCGCTAACGGCTCACCAGCACTAGCTTGGCACGAGACAATCAAACCCCCTTCGAGATCTTTGATGCTCTGCCAAACAGTTTGCTTTCTGGTGGACATATATCCTCAATTACAGCTTCGGAAGGTTCAAACAAATGAACTTTGGTTGCGTCATTTCGTGAAGCGCAAAACGCACTCCTTCCAATCCTATACCCGATTCCTTGCGTCCACCATAGGGCATGTGGTCGGCTCTGTAAGTCGGGGCATCGTTGACGATCACGCCACCTACATCGATCTGTCTGGCTAGTTTGAAGGCGACCTCGAGGTCCTTTGTGAACACGCCAGCTTGGATGCCGAAGCGAGAGTCGTTCATTGCTTCCACAGCGTCTTCTAGAGTTTCGTATTTCATTACAGATACGATCGGTCCAAAGACTTCCTGGCAAACAACGAGCATTTCTGCTTTGGTTTCGGCCAAGACAATTGGATCAACGAGATTATTGTTCTCTTTGCTCTTTCCACCAGTCAAAATCTTGGCACCATCTTTGACGGCATTGTTCATCCATTCGAGAGTCTTTGTGCATGACTCTTTGTCGATCAATGGACCCATGTCGGTGCTGTCTTCAAGCGGATTTCCAACCTTCAACTGATTGACCATATCCGTGAAAATCTTGACGAATTTGTCGTAGACTTGCGATTGAACGTATACGCGTTGAACCGAAATGCAGGTCTGGCCTGAGTGAGCATATCCACCTCGACAGGCAGCTTTAGCAGCTAATTCGAGATCAGCGTCATGGTGCACTACGAGCCCCGCATTGCCTCCTAGTTCGAGACAGATGCGAGTGCCAGGGTGAATCTCTTTGCGCAAGTTCCAGCCCACTTCCGGGCTGCCTGTGAAGCTCACCAGCGCAATGCGAGGGTCTTTGATCAAGGTCATTCCCTTCGCACCACGACAAGGAACGACTTGCAGCGCACCTTCTGGCAAACCGGCTTCTTTGAGAAGTTCGGCCAGTCTGAAGCTAGCCACTGGAGTTGCCGAAGATGGCTTCAGAACAACTGTGTTACCAGCCGCGAAAGCTGGTGCAAGTTTGTGTGCCACCAAGTTGAGAGGGAAGTTGAATGGTGTCACAGCTGCCACCACGCCGATTGGCTCGCGGATGATCATGCCGACACGACCGTCATTTCCAGGCGACAGATCCATAGGCAATTGCTCACCGTCGAGTCTCACGGCCTCTTTTGCAGCCAGTCCGAATGTATTTGCCGCACGAGCTACTTCGATACGAGCGTCTTTAATCGGCTTTCCGCCTTCCAAAGCGATAATCTTTGCCAGTTCTTCAGAGTTCTGCAAAATCAAAGCAGACGTCTTTGCCAGAATTTCTGAGCGCTGAAAAGCTGGCATCTTCTGCATTACTTTCTTGAAAGTGTCTTGAGCCACTTCAATGGCTGTCAGGATTGCCTTCTCATCCGCCTGTCCTACTGCAGCGACGATTTGCCCGTCATAGGGGCTTTTCACTTCCACCATGGGAGTGTTGGTTACGCCTTTGATTGACAGTGGGTACTGAACGATTTCTTTCAACATGCTCACTTCCTGGCACAAGCCTAGCAAAACTTAAAAACAATAAATATTCGCCTTTGCAAGACGAATCAGAATGCCGCGAAAACTTCTGATGAAGATGAATTATAACTTGGCTACAGCTATAGCGTTTTGACTTAAGAGGGCGAAATCAACGCATTAATGGTGAATTTTGATTTGGCTTCACTTGGCAGCCTTGAAGTGCCACTCATGATAGGGATTTAGTAATCTATATATTTTGGTGCGTTGTTGGAATTGTTACTGATATGCAATGTGACGCTTGGTCTTAAGGCTTGTTCAGACTAGCCTTACCGACCTTCTGACAATGGTACACTCTGAACGGAACTCCTTACTGACAAGCGTAATTTATCCGTCATATGCCGGAACGCAGACAAAATTTTCAAAGTATCGCTGGCTGGGTCTTGTTGCCGGCAATAGCTCTATCTAACTTGCTAGCACCAGTGGTGGCGGCGAACACGAACTCGTTCATGGACAGCCCAGTAGTCAGTCGTGACTCCCGCGCCAGATTGCAGCAAATCGAAAAGCAACGGCAAGAGTTGCACAACCACGCTGCCCAGCTTCGTAAGCAAGAACAGATTGCTCTGGTAGAACTGAGCCACATTCAAACTAAATTGAATAAGACGACGACGGTCTTGCATGTGCATGAACACAACATGCAAAAAACCGAGTCGAACATCAAACAGACAGAAATCAAAATTACTAAGACGCAATCAGCAGAAGAGATTCTTTCTGAGAGCGCATCGAAGCGCTTGCGCGAAATATTCGAAGGCAACAGAGTATCGTTGCTGGAGCAGATGATCACTGTCGACTCCCTGCAAGCCCTTTTGGATCGTTTCTATTTTCAGGAAAGAATCGCAGAAATGGACCGCACGCTTCTGCAAGACTTGCGAGCGAAAACGGCTAAATTAGTGGATCAGAAGGGGCAGCTCGGAGAAGAGCGTGACAAACTTGGCAATTTAGTTTCAGCATTCGCGCAAAAAGCAATGGCATTCGCGAAAGAAAAACTCGAGCAACAGCAAGTGGCAGAGCGTTTGAAGACGCAACGTGCCTTCTATGAAAAGGCTGAACATCAACTTGCTAGCGAATCACATCGATTGGAATCTGTAATTCAACAGATGGAATCATCTAATCGCAAAGCAAATAAACATATGGCGACTGGTAGTGGAACACTGGCTATGCCAATCAACGCGCAAGTCACATCACCGTTTGGATGGCGACGACACCCAATTTTCGGAGTCAGAAAATTCCACACCGGTGTTGATTTGGCTGGACCAAACCACTCAGCGATTCGCGCTGCCGACAACGGAAGTGTGCTGTACACCGGATGGTACGGCGGTTACGGTAAAGTTGTAATTATCAGTCACGGCAAGGGCATGGCTACTCTGTATGCGCACATGTCTCAAGCAGCGGTGTCGGTCGGTCAGAACGTATCTAAAGGCGATGTGATCGGACACGAAGGAACGACGGGCTTCTCGACCGGTCCTCACTTGCACTTCGAAGTTCGCGTCGATGGAAAGCCTAACAATCCGATGAACTATCTTCGCTGATGGTCAATTGCAGTAAGTCCTGAATTATCTCCGTTGATCAGCGTTCATGGCGGCAATGCCGGATCGTTCAAATCGAATGTCTTCGCCACATCGAATATTTTCTTTTGACTGTCGTCATTCTTCTGTTGCCGCAGAGGCGAAATCGTGACTTGAGCGGCTATTTTACGCAACTGTGCCTGGTCTGACTCTGACCAATTTGTCGCAGTAATCGAGAGTTTCTTCAGACCCATCTGCTTGAGTATCGGAATCGATTTTGGAGTAATAGCGTTACAGTCCTTCAGCACCAGCTGTCGAAGCTTTTTAGCGGACAACAGTTTCTTGATGCACGCATCATCTACTTCGGGGCAATTTTGCAGCAACAAGTATTCCAAATTAGGTATTTGAACAATTATGTTTATGTCAAAACTATTCAGCTCCTGCCACAATTTCGCTTCGTTTTCAGTTGGAAGCGCCCCTTTGTAGTGAAGAGCGCGCAACTTGGTTCCTTTGGCCAATTCGGAAAGCACCAGAGCCGGCTTATCGACCGGTCCGACTGTCAAAGACTCCAACTCTCGCAAGTGCTTCAGCTTGAGAATTTCGGTGCTCTGTAAGCGGGTTTCACCGACATCCAGGGCATCAAGCTTGGTGTCGTAGAGCGGTAGCAAGGAAGAGATATCGCCGCCGTCAACATCTAAGCAACGCAAATGTTTTAATTGACCAATTGCTTCCAGGGTGTCATTCGTCAAACGATATTTTCCTGGATAGCTAATTTGTTCGAAATTAACATCCAGTAGGTATTTCAATATTTGCGGATCAGCACCGGCTTCTTCGTCGAGAGCCAGACTGACCGGTTGTCCGTCAGTCTGTATGTCGCCGGAAGCGGTTCTCCAGCGTTTGTCTGCGCCAACTCCAACCTTTATATCTCCTATTTTGTTCGGAAAGTGCAACATTTCCCTGCCATCACCTGTGGTGGTTCTGGTGGGATACTTTGACACTTCTTTGTAGTCGATGAAAACGTGTTGTGCAGACTGCATATCAGCAAGTTCAGCTTGCCTCTTGCGCTCAGCCCTCTCGGCATTACCTGTCGAAAATTCTTCACGGAAAATAACTTGCCTGTCCAGTAAAGCCATCGCTGCACAACTGAGAATAGCTGTCACAGCCACTATAGACAAGTCTTTGAGAATTGGAAGCCAGGTGTTCTTCTTTGGTTTAGCGATGTCGCGAACGGGCGAAACGTGTGTATCACGATCCAGCTGCAACAGATCTTTTATGACCGCATCAAAGTTTTGATAGCGATCATCTGGATTTACTTCCAGCATCTTATGCACGATCGCTTCCAAACCCGGTGGAAATTCCTTGCCTAATGAAGCTTCCTTTAGACTGGCGGGTTTGTCTGTAACTCGCTTCAGCATCGTCGACATAGCGTTGTCGCCTAAAAACGGCGGGGAGCCAGCTAAACACTCGAAGATCACACATCCGAGCGAATAAATATCCGCGCGTCTATCGACCGCTAAACCCTGACACTGTTCCGGACTCATATAAATTGGACTGCCAAAAATTTCTCCGGTTTTTGTAAGGTGCTGCACCTCGCCATCTTCAGATTGCATAAGTTTGGCTATGCCGAAATCGAGAATCTTAATGGTGCCTTTGGCCGGTTTCTCATCCGCGAAGAGAAGCATTATGTTGCTTGGTTTTATGTCACGATGAACGACACCTTGATCGTGAGCATATTTCAGTCCCTGACTAACCTCTAGCGCGAGCGCCATGGTGTAGTCGATGGAAAGCGTTCCCGACGTTTTAAGCAATCGCGCAAGCGTATAGCCTCGCACAAGATCCATCACAAGAAATGGTTGGTCGTTTTCGTAAACGCCAAAGTCATGGACCGAAATTAAATTCGGGTGCCTGAGCCGCGCAGTCGTGCGAGCTTCCTGTTGAAAGCGCCTTGTGTCCACATCTGAATGGTCACCGCCAGCTAAAAGTTTAAGGGCGAATTCTTTGTCTAGAAAAATTTGTTGCACAACATATACCGCACCCATGCCACCACTGCCGATGTGCGATAAGACCTTGTATTTCTCGGCGATCATCGTATGCGGCAAAAGAGTCGCTTTCGATCTATTCTGCTGTGGATCGTTTAAAGCGTCGATTGTCATTTAGTCTTCTGCTCTGTCTTGTCAGGACCAGGTCGCCGATTATCTTCATCTGCATATTTGTCGAGGAAAAAACCGACAGAGGGTTCAATGCTTTGCTTCAGCTTATTCGCTTCTCTTAATTTTTCCGACTCTAAAAATTCGACCGGATATGGCAGCGCCTTCAAAAGTTTTTGTTCTCTCGATGAAAATCCGAGTGTTGAAATTTTCAGGTTCTGCAGCTTGGCAGTCTTCAACAATGCTATTGATTTCGCTGTAATACCGCATTCTTTTAGCATCAGCTCTTTAAACTTTTTGCCTTTCAAAAGTTGTTCTAAGCAGGCATCATCGAACTGCGGAGAATTCAATATCCACAAACCCGATAGATTCGACATTTTTATGAGGTACTGAACATCCCCTTTGTTCAAACCTCGAGCGTTCGTTTTGTGCTCCCATTCCAATGGTCCGGTGTATTTCAAATAGTACAGCTGAGTATTTTTAGTCAGCTCTTTCAGCGCAGGTGCTGGATCTCTGACGGGACCGAAATTAAAAGCCGCCAGGTTATGAAAAAACTTGCATTTCAAAAGCTCTTCAAGTGGCACGTGAGTATCAGTAACATCCAGAGTTGTTACGTATGTAGCATCGTAGATTGGCTTGAGAGAATTAATTGCACATCCAGAAAGTCCAAAATGTTCTACATGTTTGAGAGCTTGAAACATGTAGAGAGATTCGTTGGAGACTGTCACGTGCGAATTGAAATTGAGGCTTCCAAATTTCACATCCGAAAGGTTACTCAAGAAATCTGGCTCGGCAGCTGCTTCTTCGTTTAGGTTTAAATTCACAAGGTCGCCGCCTGGAATAAAAAATTCTCCTTGTGCAGCACGGCCTTGTTCAACACCAATTGAAATAGATCCGGCTCTGGAGGGGAAATTGATAAATTCCTTAGCTTTGTAGCCGCTGCCTAACACCTTGCGTGTTGGATGTTCCATCGCCGTTGATATGGGCGCAAAGGCACTGGTTGGACCAAGTGGATCCTTTGCTTCTGTTTTTTGCTCTGCCTCTATCAGTGGTGGCACAAAAAATTGCTTGTCGATCAGGTAAGTAGCGATAAAACAAATCGTTGAAGTGACTGACACCAGTGTGAGTTCTTTTAAGTATGTCGCCTTGGGCTTTTGAGGAGGACGGGTGCCAGGAACGACTGCATCTGGGTCGTTCAGTGACATCAGATCTTGAATGACCGAGCCGAACTCCTGGTATCGGTCTTCAGGTTCCACAGCTAACATTTTTCTGATCACTGCTTCAAGACCAGGTGGAAAATCAAGCCCGATCGTCGCGTCTTTCAAAGACGCTGGCGCTTGCGTCAGGCGCTTCACCATAGTGCTCATCGCAGTATCACCTACAAATGGTGGCAACCCTGTTAGACACTCATACAGAACGCATCCAAGCGAATAAATGTCTGCTCGCTGGTCAACTGCCGTACCGCGGCATTGCTCGGGACTCATGTAGATTGGGCTACCGAAGATTTCGCCAGTTCGGGTCAATTCCTGAATTTGTCCGTCCTCGGACTGCATCAACTTTGCGATGCCAAAGTCAACGACTTTTACAGTCCCTTCCGCAGGCAATACATCTGGATGCAGGGCGATAATGTTGCCTGGTTTGATATCTCGATGAACAATTCCTTGAGAGTGCGCGTACATAAGACCGAAACCGACTTGAATCGCTAGTGAGATAACGTAGTCTACTGGCAAAGTTCGCGTCACTTTCAAGTGTTTATCGAGTGATTCGCCATTGACGTATTCCATGACAAGATATGGCTGGCTGTCACCAAAGACACCAAAATCATGCACTTCAACAAGATTGGGATGGCGCAAAGAAGCAGCCGTTTTTGCTTCTTGCTGAAATCGCCTAACGGCTACGCCTGATTGTTTGTGCGCATCCAGAACTTTGAGGGCAAAAGTTTTGCCTAGCCCTAACTGCTGCACCTGGTAAACGCTACCCATTCCGCCAGTGCCGAGGACAGAAATGACCTTATATTTAGAGTCAATGATCGTGCCAGGCACAAGCGTATGTACAGCTTCGCCACGGGGCAACGATTGAATTTTTTGGTCGTTTTCTGCCATGCCTGGTAACTAAGGTCGCTTGCTAGTTATTCCACGCACCAAGCTAAGACACACAAAAAAGAGCGCATCAGCGCTCTCTTTCTCGACTCACTTTAAAATTTGAGAGCATTCGAATCCGTGTTGCAGGTTACATCTGGTTGAGAGATTAAATCGCTTATGCTCTGTGTCTACGATGACGGAGCAGCAAAAATTTGGTTCCATTTTGTTCATCGCTTTTTGCAAAATTCATCCAGGATTGCTTCAGCTTGTTCTGGTTGATTTTGCTTTTTCAAAAATTTCGCATACGCCGTGGCAACCTGACTTTGAAAAACTGGATCATGTGCATCACGATCTCGAATAAATTGATAAATCGCAAACTGATAGCGACTAGAAGCACGACTCGTAAATCCAGTCAGTTCTGCGTTCCGAGCATCATTGTAAGCTTCCCAGGCTGACCTATCTGCGGCTTTGACCGGCGCAAGTGAAGCTGTAAGCGGTTTTCCAAAAGATGACTCAAACTTCTTCTGAAGTTTCTTCGTTTCTGGCGTTTCTTCAGGTGGTGCGTATCCCCTGGGCATGACAGCTTCTTCTTTGTGCCATACATTGACCGATCCACCCCAACGCGCCCGCACCTGGTTATCTGCTTCGTGTGGAGACTTTTGAACATCCTTACGCCATGGATTCGATACGAATGACAAACCCTGGCTCGCTCTTCTACGATATTCGGGCGTCAAGCTTCGGTCGTTCGATGCCGGGCTAGTTTCGCCTGTTGGTCTGTTTTCTTGCCCTTCGGCTAGTGCTGAATTCGTTTGAAAGCACGCCGCGATCGAGACTGCAACAGCTTTGATCTTCCGACTGAAAGCATCGCGAAGGCGGCGACCCACGGGGCAATCTTTCGTGATCAAGGTGCCGTCTTTTCTGCGAAACAAACGAATGCACATCGGCCCGTTGGCGCTCTTCATAAGAGTTTCGCCTTCCTTTCGCGTCATTCCCGACAAGTTGTACACGTTTAAACTACAAAGCGAACAATATCTGACTTTGTCATCCCCCTCCATTCCTTCCCAACTGGTCGGGCATGGAGCCGCTATAGCGACGTCATCTAGATTCGGTTTTCGTCGAAAAAACATGGTTTGACTGCCATCAAAGGAGTGTTGAAACTCCACTATAGGGCTGGTCTTCAAGCATGCCAAGCATTTTTTGCGGTGACATTGGGAGTTACACGACTGAGATTTTCAAGCGGACCCAATACTCCGAAAAGCCCAAATATTTAACATCAGAACCCCCTACAAACTGATCTAGCAATTAGAATAGAAAGGGCGCTCGCTTCTGATTTGGCAGAGCGTCGAAGGATACCCAAGGCGAAACGCAAGAGAACTTGCGTGGCGACTGGGCTTTACTATTTAAGTGTCGATATAGATCCCACGGAGCGGTTCCAAGTGACCTTCTCTGACAACAAAAAGGAATCATTAGGCGATCGCATGAGGCGCAGGTCGTTCACCGCACCTGGCATGCCCTCACCAGTGACCACGCCTGAACCTAGTGTAGACAACATCGAAGCACTAATGGCTCTGGCCGGTGATCTAAGCGAGAAACCGATCCAGTGGCTGCTTATGGCTGCTCAGCACTACGAAGTCACCGGGCGCTTGCAGGTCGGGCTTGCCGCATGCCCAGTCAATATACAGTTTGGTTTGGGTCGCCCGTTGCACGCACAGTCGCCCTTCTGCGTTGGACCAGAAGCGATTCTGGATTTGTTTATCTGGAAAGACGGCAAAGTTAAGTTCGAAACCGGAAAACATCCAGATCACGTGACAGTGCATGAGTCTGTCGAAGACTTGATCGCACGCGGAGAAGCATACGCCGAAAGTTTAGCTTTCATCGAGAGCCACGGCATAAACGAATTGTCCTTTCTTGTAAGACCGCCAGCACGTCCCGCACCGGGAGAAATTGAAGCCCGACTGAAGAAGGGTCAGCTTATCGATGTCAACTTGCAGATGGAATTCTATTCCAACATCTACGGCACAAGAAACATAAAAGACACAGCAGAAAAGCTCTCACTAGTGCCAAGTCAGTGGACTTCGATCACAGCAAATTTGCTGCAGCTGGGCATTTTGCTCACTCCTGATGGCAAAAGCGTTCAAACAATTTTTGATGCGCCGACAATCGAGCGAAAGCCGACCGCGGAATTCGAAGCCTTGCGCCTGCAACCTGGGTCAGCACCTGCTCCGCGACAGCCAGAACCTTTGACCAACCTCTGGCAGACCAAGGCTACGGTTCACCAATCTCGACCGGTTCAGGCTGAAGTCACGATGACCCCAGCCAGCATGGCTAAGGTTGGAATCTCGAATCACATCGTCACTCTCGAAGCTGCCGATCACAACAAGGTTTTAGCGATGTTGAGCTCGCCGGAAGACGGCATATACACATTTGAGGCGGTTCAATTTTTCCTCGCCAAAGAGTTTACCAGAGCCTGTCGTTTCAAAACGATGCTGACTCTGGTGCTATTTTCAATTCGCTCTGACGACAGTAAGGTAGCACAGGCGGTATCAACTCTCGTAACGGCCACTGTCAGCAGAATCAAGCGCGATGTTGATGTTTTCGGTCATTTCGGATCGCGCGCCTATGCACTGTTGCTGCCGAATGTCGAAAGCAATCAAGCATGCCTTTTAGTCGATAGAATCAACAGCGAATTGGCGGAAATCAGTTCAGATTTGAAGAATCATAGCGTCACATTGCACTTTGGTCTTGCCTCAGTCCCGGGTGATACTAGTGAAATCAACGGTCTTGTTAAAGCGGCTCAGGTTGCGATGTTCCATGCTACAAGCAATCAATTATTGCGAACACAAGCACAGCATCTTCGCCAGTAAGTTTCCTTGATATCACCCAGTGGACTTTGCAAGTTCCTCTTCAACCTGTTGCGAGCAGTCTCGGGGCTTGTCGATGTAAACATCGCACTGCTCGATGTTGCTATCATCTACGGAAAAGTTGGCCGCTGTGTGGGCGAGTTGTGGCCGTCTTGTGATTGCCTGTTGATTAGCCGTGGTGCCGCAATTTTCGGACATTTAGTGCCTGATTCGATTCAGCAATACTGTCGTATCCGGCAAACTGTCTTCGAAGACCTTCGCTTGCTCGACGTGAATATCTGGGCAATCTCTCAAGTCTAGAAGGCGCAACGATTTAAGTTTGCGCAGATTCTCGAAAGCAAACTGTGAAAGCGAATTGTTGTTCAAGTTCAAAGAGACCAGATGCTTGAGGCGACGCAGTTTCGACACACCTTTGTCGGTTATCTGACAGGACGAAAGGTCCAGCTCTCTTAAGTTCGGATTCAAATATTCGAGGTCACCATCCCTGAGACCGGAAGTCGATGCTTCCATAATCATCAAGTCGGGCATTTCTTGCAATTCTTTCAGAGCACCACTGCCGATCTGGCAGTTATTCAACCCGATAAATCGCAGGGGCAGTTTGGCAAAGCCCGCAAAATCGTGGTCTTTAATGGTCGAACGAGATAAATCTAACTCTTCCAAATTTTTGAATTTGGTGATTTCTGAGAAATCGCCGCTGGAGCCTTGAACATTCAAATCTATACCGTTGAATTTCTTGATCAACTTAGCCAGTTTGAGATTCTCGAAAACACTTTTATTACTTGGTGTTGCGAAGTTAAATCTAATCGCTGTGCGAGGCATCAACTTGCAAAGTTCAACTTGATCGTCAGCAGTTAGTTTGGGGTTACTCTGCAAATCTATGTAATAGAGCTTGGACAAAGAACTCAGGGTCTTGAAAGATTGGCGTGTAATTTGATTATTCGATAGTTCCAGCCTGCGAATTTTTTTGATCCGCGCAAATTGATCGACACAAGAATCGTCTAGATTGCAATTTTTCAAACGCAATTCAATCAATTCCGGGTTGAGTTTCGCTAAATCTGTCGCAGTCAGAGGAAGATGATCGGCACGCAAAACGCGCAAAGAATACATTTTTTGGATCGTCTCAAACCCACGTGCGGTAATATTTCTACAATTACTGATATCCAAATATCGTAAAGGCAACCATCGAAGCGCTTCCAAATCACTATCGGAAATCGCCGTGTTCGTAACGGAAAGATATTCCAACTTATTTAGTCGCGCAATACTCCTGAAATTGCCAACCGTGCTATCTGCTCGCAAACCGTAGCCGGTCGAGAATTTGAGCACGGAATCTAGCTTTGTGTCGCCCGCTAGTTCGTCTTTCGCTAATTTTGGTGGATTAAGAACAAAGTTATCGATATCACTGGTGGTGGCAGCCGATTCGTCAATCGATTGTGTGATTGCACCAAGTTGCTGATGCATACTCGCCAGGCAAGTCAGCGTCATCACATAGATTCCGATAGCTGTTAAGGCGCTCAGTGCAAAGACTGCTTTCACTATGTGGTTACGAAGCTGACTCGATCTGATTTCCGCCCGCGCAGCAACGGCGTCGGTTCGTTGCAAGTCACTCAAGTTAGTCTCGGACGGATGCCGCAAGATATTGTATCTATGCGGAATCTTCAGTGAATTAAAATCAGGAGCAACAGGCTTTCTGCGCTGCACCGAAACCAGGGCTTCGCTGAATTCTTGCGCATCCGGAAATCGCTCACGTGCTTTACTGGAGAGCGCTTTTCGAAAGAACACTTCGACTGCCGAAGGCTGGGTAACGTCTGTGGCAGAGCTCAGGCTGGGCGGAGCATTATGGCGCTGAAGGGCCAACTCTGTTGCGGTTGCACTCGAGTGTGGCGGCAAACCGGTTATGCATTCATAGAGGATGAGAGCCAGTGCATATGTATCACTTGCTGCGCTTGCAGCCGCTCCTTCCAGTCTTTCGGGGCTCATGTATAACGGAATTCCAGCACTATCGGTATCGGGCTTACTAGCTAAGGACGCTACGTATCCCGTAGCCATATCGGATATAACGGCACCTTCCTGCTCGACAATGATACTTCTCGGACTCAAGCAGCCGTGAAAAATGCCTTTGCTGTGCATCTCGATAAGAATGGCGCTCAGTTGAATGCCAATCCTTAGACATTGATCCAGCTCGATGATTTTCCGACGATCCAAAATTTCTGAAAGCAGAGTGCCATCGTTTGATTTGCGTGACACGAGATATGGTTCACCGCCACTGCCGTAACCTGAATCAACGATATCGAGGGTTTTGGTAATCCCCTTATGCTGCAAAGCAGCGACATAGTCATTTATCGATTGATGAACAGATTTTGACCAGTAGAAACCCTCTTCGAATAATTGAACTTCGTAAAACTGGTCATCGGGGCCTACAGCCAGGTAGCAGGTGCGAATTCGATCGTGGCGCAAGACCTTTTCTAATTGATAGACGCCACACTTGGTGCCGAGGCGTTCTAGATACATGATGTGCGTGTCAAACATCGTCGTCGGTCTCTGAATCGTCGGAAGATGCGGTTGGCAATTCGAACCAAAAGACACTACCGCGACCATTGTTCGAATGTACACCAATCGTGCCACCATGCCGTTCGACTATTGCCTTGCAAATGGAAAGCCCTAGACCAGATCCACCCAATTTGGAATCATCACTGGCTGACACTTGCTGGAAGCGATCGAATATTTTCGTCTCAAGCCCGGCAGGGACGCCGCGTCCTTTGTCTGCAACCGAGAAGCGAACGGCGGTTCCAGAATCGGTGACGCTTACTTCCACCGGCGTATTTTCGGGTGAGAATTTGATCGCATTAGACAACAGATTGACCAACACTTGGATCAGGCGCTCTGAGTCTCCATAGAAATATGGATTACTGTGTTCCCGTATTGTCAATTCCACACCTTGTTTCGAAGCCAGTCCCTGCATCAGATGAACCGCTGGAATAACCACTCCGTCGGCCCGCACACCGACAAAGTCGAGTTCAAGCTCGCCTGACTCGAGTTTTTCCATGCTCAAAAGCCCATTGACGAGGTTGATCAGCCGCTCGATGCTCTGGGTGGCCATAGTGATACGTTCATTCGCTGCACCAGGCAAGGTTCCGTAAATGCCTCGTACAGCATTTTGCATAATGAGCTGAATTGAACTTAGCGGTGCGCGTAAATCGTGACTGACCATAGATACAAAATCACGCTTCAGTCTCTCGATCTGTTTGCGCTGACTAATGTCATGGATAACGCAGAATAGCGCTTTATCTTCCGGCGACCAGCGCGCAGACCAGGCGCATTCAATCAGGCTGCCGTCTTTTCTTTTCATTTGATTTTCTGCCTCAACCGGCTCCGTTTGATCGACGGCTCGAAGAAGCAAATCGAGTGTTGTCTCGCTGTGTTCATCTTTCATGATGTCGAGAAAACGCCTGCCGATTATCATGTCGGGGTTGATTCCAAAAACAACTGACACAGCCGGATTCACGTCTAGACAAATTCCAGTCTTGTCCAAACTCAAAATTACATCGACAGCGTTCGTGATCAAAGCTTGCTCACGACGGATGGATTGTGATAAGAATTCGGCCATTTCGTGAAACGAGCTGTCGAGTTGACCTAGCTCGTCATGCGCGTTTTCGAGCGGTGCTTGAAGAGGTACACCCGCACTCAAACGAACTGAATTCGCTCGAATTCGATCTACTTTTGCCGCGATTCCTCGTGTAAATGCCACCATCAAAAATACGGCGAGCAATACATTGGCAAATACTCCGAGACCTAAAAAATACAACACAGCATCGTAAGATTGGCTTTCCGCCTTGACTTCCGCTTGCTGGTCATACTCAAACGACTCTAGCAATCCATTCACTTGCCGAGTCTTGGTCAGCAGAACATCCTTAAGCACCATGGCCAGGTAGTCGCGCTGAGGAGAATGTGAGATCGCAGCGGTGCGAAACTTGTCAATTGCTTGCAAGCCAGATCCGATCGTCTCCGAAAGCTCCATCATTTCTTTGTAGCGGCGCGTGCCCTTGGTCAAAGTCTCCAGCGTATGCATCTGCTCAGGAATTCGGTCGAGATATTGCTTGTATGACCGCTTAAATTCTTCAGAGTCTGGTGCATCAGGCGACATGACTTGCTGTGTCAGCCCCACTGATGCGTTATCGACAGAACCTGACAGCTTATTCAACTGTGAGATGATTTCGCGCACAGTGCGCTCATGTTGAACTTGCTCGTGCGAATGCCGCAGCAGGAGCGCGAGAGCGAGCACGAATGCCAACTGCACAAGCAAGGTGATGGAAACAAACGCGATTCCTTTTTCGAATAGACTAAGTTTTATCAATAGTCATCCTCATGGAACCATGTCATGCAGAGAGGATTGCCGGCAGTGCTATTTGTTTGATGTGGCGTCGTCGACGACGTATCCAACTTTATGCACCGTTCGAAATATGGATGGTAGTCCTTCTTGATCGAGTTTCTTGCGCAAATTCTTGATATGCGAGCGAATCATTTCAGCTGACGTTTCTTCGTCAGCCGGCCAGACTCTGGCGATCAAAGTATTGGCGTTAAAGACGCGCCCCTTGTTGCGCATCATAAATTCGAGCAGAGAAAATTCTTTCGGCGTCAGATGGATCTCTTTGCCCTCTTGCATAACTTTTCGCGCTTCAAAATCTAGAATGATATTGCCAACTACAACCTGGCTGTTGGTGTAGCCTTCCGTGTTGCGTCTCAATAAAGCGCGGATTCGCGCAACCAGCTCTCGCCAATCAAAAGGCTTGGCTAAGTAATCATCAGCGCCTGCGTCTAATCCATCGATTTTTTGATTGACATCACTTTGACCAGTGAGCATCAAAATGGCACATTTTTTTCCGGCTCTGCGTGCCTCTCGGCAAACCTCTTTGCCGTTCATTCCTGGCAACATGACGTCTAAGACCAGAATGTCATAGTCGTAGGTTTCAATTAGTTCCACAGCAGACTCGCCATCGAACACCGCCTCAACCGTATGTCTCTCGGAGCGGAGTATATCCACTACTGATGCATTCAGCGCTTTGTCGTCATCGCAAATAAGAATTTTAGCCATCGTTCACGTTAAGCAGGTCTACACCACATATGGTACCAAAAGAAAACGCCTGCACGATTGCGCAGACGTTAACCAAACTGACAATTAGCTTGAGCAAGTGCTGTTAGGCGATGCGCGAAGCTTTCTTCTTCAATTCTTGAACAAGGTCTTCTTGTCCGAGAACGTAGCCACGGCGGGCTTGGTCATCTGCGTAAGCGATAATCGCTTCGGTGACGTTGTTGAGCATAGACATTGGAACGAACTCGCTGACTTGATTGAGCAGTCTTTCGACGGTGACCCACTCTTCCGTGTTCAACGGGATGGCGTCATCTAGTCGGGCGATAATGGTGTAGTTGCGGAGCTTGTCAGTCTTAGTATTCATAATGTAGTCCTTCAATACAGTTGTTTGCCCACAGCTAGTGAACGGCCGGATAGGAATTTCAGCCCTTACCGGAACCATTCCCTTGAAAACCAAACCAGTTATCGTTTTTAATCGCCCTGGCGGAGTTCAAATCTCTCTGAAATATTTATGCCCGCTCTAAACACTTCTAACCGTAAACTTAGTTGCCAAGCGGAAATTTAGTTATTTGAAATACTTTTCTTGATAGAGATTTTTGACGAAAGCCTCAGCATCAGCGACATTCAGGACTTCCTTAAATTCTTGGGCTTCGTCCAAAGCAGAGAGAATTTCTCCGATTACTGGTCCAGCTGGGATTGACAAGAGTTTCATTACGCGATTTCCATCGAGAAAACGAACGCGTTGTCGGTCCTCATTTAGATATACGGAAAAGTTCGATAAAAGTTCATTCCAGTTTTTCTCGAGTGATCTGCGATTTTCTTCGAGCAAACCAGGACCACATGTGGCACCAAAGTCTGCAAAAGCGAGCAGCATCAGTTCTGGCACATCTTCTCCAACAGAACGATAGAAGCGCCTCAAAGCCTTCTCTGTAGGCGGACCTTGATGGAATAAAGCACCAGGTCGCAGATGCCATTTGACAAGTTTGGTGATGAATCGTTCGACGGGTCTCGACCACTTCATTCTGTCTGCCACCACTTCGCACATTTCTGCACCAAGTACATCATGCGCATAGAAGGTGTGACGCCCATCTTCATTGATTGCCCACGTTGCCGGTTTACCGATGTCATGAAGAATACATGCAACTTTGGTGGCAGCTAACCGCGTCACACCATGTGAAAGTTCTTTCGATGCGCTTTCTACAACCCAGTCAGGCACTAAGTCTAAGCGATTCTCTAGTTGGGGAATAGTTTCCAGAGAATGTTCGAACAGACCGAGATGATGAAACGAATTCGTCGTCACTCGTCGAGTTTCAATCAACTCTGGAAAGATGATCTCCAAAATTCCAGCAGCACCCATGCTCATCACAATCTCAGTTGCTGGGTGCGATAGAGCAGTGAAGAGCTCGAGATTTATGCGCTCGACTGCAACTGATTTCAAACCAGACGAATGTTTATTCACCCAACCAAAAGTCTCTGGTTCGATCTTTGCACCGAGGCTTGCAGCGAATCTGTACGCTCGCAAGACGCGCAGTGGATCTTCAACGAACGTTTTCTCCGAGATCGCGCGGATCGTTAAACTCTTGAGATCTTCGACACCACCGACGAGGTCAGTCACTGTATTTGGTTCTCGTGAATTCCAGACCAATGCGTTGATTGTGAAATCGCGACGAAGAACATCCTTTTCTATAGATCCGCCTACACAGCCAGCAAAATCCATCGAAACTGCTTCATCGCTGAGCACCACTCGTGCGGTATCACTGGACTCGTCAAGTGGAACAAAGTGACCGTTCAACTCATCGGCAACACGTTTGGCAAATGCAAACGCGGAACCATCAGCCACTGCATAATCGATGTCTTTAGGCTTCACGACTGCGTTGAACCTGCCCAAGAGAGCATCACGCAAATATCCACCGACTATATATAGATTGACGCCGCTAGATTCACTCAACGCCAATACGCGTCGATTGACTTCATGGTCTAGTGGATTGGTGCCTGTTGGAAGGGCTGTTAACATGCTGACTCGCTCAGAAGTCAGAGCTTAGTTAGACCGCTTGCGATTGCAGCTTTTCAGCTTCTTCCTTCGAAATTTTGAAATGACCGGCCACATAAACGATGCCACCAAATAGGCTCGTGATCGTGGTCAGACCTAGCCACATAATCGCATAAGTGAGCGCGTGTGAGTTATCGATTCCTACCATTGTTAGGAAATAGGTGTACGCCCACTCACGGATACCGATGCCGTTGAAGCTCGGAGTAATGAAGCCCAGCACTGCTACAGATGGATAGAAAACGAAGTAGTACCAGAGAGGAATAGTGGTCAGGCCCAACGCATATCCAATCAGTATGTGAACGGTCACCACGACGACCTGCATCAAAACTGAGAGCCCGAGAGAGACCCCTATCAGATTCTTGTCTTGCCAATAAACCTTGGCGCTCGAATCGTTGAATTTCTTGGTGATGAAGTTGTGCTCGCCCAGAAGCTTTTTCGTTAGTTTAGGCATGAACGGAAGCACGCCGAATATTCCGATTGTGCCCAGAAAGATTGGAGCTTTGAGCGCCCAAGCCATCTCACTTCCGCCTGGTCCAAGCAAGATGCCGAGGCTGGCGAACATGAAGAGAACAGCGATTCCGACTGCCCGGTCGGCGAGAACTGAGTACGCTGCGCCTCCGTAGCGACCCGTGCCTTTCGACAGGTAATAACAACGGCTGAAATCGCCGCCCACGGTCGATGGCAGGAAGAGATTGAAAAATAATCCGACAAAACAGAACTGAACCAGCTTGAAGAAGGGCTTGCGCAAACCGACTGCATTAGCTAGGAGCTGCCAGCGATAGGCGTTTATTAAGGTGCTGGAGAGGTAAAGAACGACTGCAGAGCCCAAAAACCAGAGATTCGCATGCATTGCGATTTCCCAGCTCTTCGACAGGTCGATTTTTCCAAAGAGAAACAGGCTGGCGAACATGACCACGCTGATGCCGATTTTCAGGCGCATCTTGGTCTGACTCGAAATATGAGGAACAGTCCACCGGCGCTGCGTCGGGCTCGCCTTGTACTGCTGTTCAAGCCGCTCCGTCAAATCCGGCTCGATGTCCAGGACTGGAGCCGAACTTGTTCGATTGGATACCATCGAGAATGAAAACCTCAGTGACAACAGTAGTCATGTTATTGGACTGGAAGCCTCATTAAAACCCTAAATAATTAACTTCGGGCGCTGGGCGCATTCTCCCGCCTAATCTGTCGACGCCGGCTGCGAAAAAACGGTAGAATTAAATATTCTGAAGTTATTAAGAGCACAGTCGACCGGATATTTCGCGAACCATTGACGTCATCTTGTAACAGGTTAGTGCTGCCGGTGCGCAGACGTGGCGCAATGATCTAAGATTTGAATAGACGAACAAGAAAGAGGTAGGCAATTTGTTGGAACGCAAAAGAGTAGCGAGAATCGGTATTCCGCTCTTGTTCTGCATGCTGTTTTTCGGGCTGCAGAGCTTAATGGTCAAAGGCGAAAAGGGACCGAACCAGCCACAAGTGATGAACTTGGACGGCATAGTTCTAGCTCAGACTTCTCGTCCCGCTGTCGTGCCTCAAGTGCTGTACCAACGAGCCTGGAAGCTGATCAAAGATTCGTACTATGACCAGAAGTTCGGCGAGAAGAACAACAAAGACGGCGCTCAAGACTGGGGCAGATGGGAGCACCACTATGACGGCAAATTGAAGACATCTGACGATGCGCACAAAGCGATCGAAACGATGTTAGCCAGTTTGGGTGACCCATACACACGATTCCTAGACCGTGATGCTTTCGATGACGAGAAGTCACAGATTGACGCTCACTTGTTCGGCGTCGGTATGCAACTCGGCATGAACAAAGAACACAAAGTAGTTGTTATCGCTCCGATTGAAGATACGCCAGCCTTTAAGGCAGGAGTTCAACCAGGCGACGAAATTACAGAAGTCGACAAAAAGCCAGTTAAGGGACAGTCGCTAGACACAGTCGTTAAGCAGATTCGCGGACCAATCAAAACCAAGGTTGGTATCACTTTGATGCGCAAGACCGAGAAGAAAACAGTAGTGCTCGAGCGCGCTGAAATTCCGATTCGCGCTGTTGCAACAAGCGAAATGCTTCCTGGAAATATTGGCTACATCAGACTAGACAGCTTCATCTCATCGAAAGCGAATTCTGAAATGAAACTTGCATTGAAGAAGCTTTCCGGTGCTGACGGAATTGTTCTCGACTTGAGAAATAACCCAGGTGGATTGCTCGCAAACGCAATCGAAATTGCAAACATGTTCCTTGATAAAGGAATTATTGTTAGCACGATCGATGCTGATGGATACAAGACCTCGCAAATGTCCACAAGCAGCCCGATGACTCATCAACCGATGATCGTGCTGATTAATGGTGGCAGTGCTAGTGCCAGTGAAATTCTCAGTGGTGCTCTGCGCGATAACGGACGGGCCAAATTGGTCGGTCAGACATCATTCGGAAAAGGGCTCGTACAGGCGATCAACAAGTTGGAAGATGGATCTGGTATCAACGTAACGATCGCCAGATATCTGACTCCTAATGACACTGATATCCACAAGCACGGTATCACTCCTGATTACATGGTCAAGCTTGAAGACAAGGACTACACCAACGGTAAAGGTCCATGGTGGATCGACCTGAGTTATTCGAACTTCAAGAAAGCACCAACGGATAACAAAGACATTCAGCTGAACAAAGCAGTTGAAGTGATGAAAGATACAATCGCGAAGAGTGCCGGTAAACAGACAGCGCAAGCTGGTGAGACCGCCAAGAACTAAAAGCGATTCGAACTAAATGCAATGAGGGGTGGCGTAAGCTGCCCCTTTTCGCTAGAGAAGCTTCCCGACAGGATACAGTCCGAGCAAGCGCACGTCGTATTGGAATTCTTTTCTGTATGCGTAAATCAATTTGTGCTGCTCTTCGTTTGCGACTTCGATGTCTACAAAGAAGCGATAGTGCCAGGGCAATTCAGGAATTGGGCGGGACTTGCAGGTAGTGAGATTTACTCCGCATCTAGCGAAATTTGTCAGCACTGCGGCTAGCGATCCTGGCTCGTTAGGTAATGCCAGAGCCACGGACACTTTGTAAGGCGTAGGAACGTGCTTAGCTGCGTATTCTGCTTGAGTGATCAAACCGAATCTGGTGGCATTGTGCGCATAGTCTTCGATATTTGGAAGAATCACACTCAGTCCATTCGCTTCACAGGCTTTTCCACTGGCGATGGCTGCGATTTTCGGATCCTGACGATCCTTAACCAGACCAGCCGAAGCACTTGTGTCCCAGTGGGGCACAGGACGCATTTGAGGGTACTTCTGGAAAAGCTTGCGACATTGATCGAGTGCAGCAGGGTGAGAATATACTTCCCGTATATCTTCCAGCACTGCATTCGGTATCGAAATCAAATTGTGTTGCACTGGTACGAAAACTTCTGCGGTGATTACCGCCTCTCTCGACCAGAGCAAATCATAGTTAGCATCGATCGAGCCCATCGAAGTGTTCTCTAGCGGAATAGCGCCATAAAAATCTTTGCTGGTGTGGATAGTCTCGAAGACTTCGTCAAAACTTCTGCAAGCGACAAGTGTGGTTTCGCTTTCACCAAACATTTGCTCTGCGAAATGCTGCGCGGCGCGGTGACTGAATGAGCCGATGTTTCCTTGAAACGCTACGCCTCGTTTTGCTTTGGCCTGCGTGGACTTGTAATCGGACGGCTGTCTGGTGGTTCCATACTGCGCGGTGCCGTACTGAACTGCGGGAGCCGGAAGTGGTTGTTGCGTCATTTCTCTACTTACTAAGTGTCGCCCGATGTAGATGCCTCTACTTCAAGAGAATTATAAGGGGACCACTCCACAATTCGGTTGCCAAGCGCGCAGTCTCTTGGCTAGAGTAATTTCACTTTTCCGTAATGATTGGCCAGATGGCGCTTGACGCTCACCCAGTAAAGAAAAATTAGTTGTCATATCGACAAAGCGATTGACAATATTCCACGAAAAATACTAATTCGGCGCTGAATGAAAACCCGAATTAGCAATCCATGCCTTGAATCGCACGACCGTGATGTTTCAACTGAGTGGTACTGGATATGGTGGTAGCCTGCTCCATCAACCAATCTGGTGCGCGTCTTCCGGTCAAAAGTAGAACACTTGGATCGCTTCGATGTTCGATTGCTTCCTTGAAATCTTCCCAAGTAACTAAGCCCACACGAGCGACGTCTAGCACTTCGTCGCCGATGACGATGTCGTCTTTGCGTTTCAATGCTTCTGCGATGAATTTAAGCCCTTCCAGCGCGGCTTCTTTGTCTTCTGGGAGAATTCCGTTCGGAGAACTGTACAAGCGGAAGCTGCCTTTGGGACCGGTTCCTATGCGATTGACGCCGGTATAGTGCACGGTGAGTTTACCGAAACCCTCTTCCTTGGCTGCGGCGAGGATGTTCAAAGCCTTTCCTTCGCTGGAGTTTCCTTCGAGTTTGTCGAAGAAGACAAGCGACACATTTTTGCCGGTACTCAGCGCGCGCATCAGCACTCCGAAAGTCGCCGTTGATTTGCCGTTGCCAGTGCCGAGATACAAACGTATGCGTTCTTGCACCGGTTTACGTTCATCGGTGCCTTTCGCAGCCGACTGTTCTTGCGTTGTCATATCGAGTCCGCCATGATTGAGCCAACTTCAGCTCTATCATAAACCGTTACGTGCCTATGCGGATCACCTGGGTAGGGTGCCCATGCTCATCAACACAGACGAAGGTCATGTCCGCTGACGTAACGGCGATGCGCTCATTTCCGCGCTGAACTTCGACGTCAACATGAACTGATATTGATGTATTTCCGATCTTTGTCGTGCGGGTGTAGAAACTGACGACTTCTCCGACCAATACAGGAGCTTTGAAAATAACTTCCTTGACTGCGACGGTGACAATTCTCTGACGCGTATTTTTCTGAACCTCGGCCGCGCCGGCAAGGTCGATGTAGCTCAAAATAATTCCACCAAAAATGGTGCCGTGCTTGTTGGTGTCTCGCGGCAATAACACCACTCGAATGGCCGGATCTCTGTGCGAACTATCACTCACTTCAACTCTCCACGGAATGCCCCTCTAATCTGGCATCTTGACTATGGACTGGTCTAGCTCTATTAAGAGATGATTTGATGGAATGAGATTTGATAGAAACAGCGATCTGACGGAATTGAAACTCAAGTTCAATCAGTCAGCAAGCAGCGGTTCGTTAAATGAAACCGCCGACACGCCGATTTGCTTTTTCATTTGACTCACAATCATGAGCCAATCGAATGTCTTAGGACCGCTTACATCAAGAATGACTCTCTCACACTGTAGTTCTTCTGCTACTTGTACTGAATTGACTTTCAGACCGGAATTTTCGATCAGTAGTCGCAACGCGTCCAAAGATGATTCAGAAGTCATCGAGATCACAAGGCGTCCATCTTTTTTGCGTGGAAATAAACGTTGCTCGATCCGTTTGATTCCTAGATTCATCGCGACGACGGCTGTTGTTACAGCAAAAGCCGGAATGAACATTCCGCTGCCTGCCGCTAAACCAACTGCGGATGTGGTCCAAATTCCAGCCGCGGTATCCAATCCTCTGACCTTGTTTCTGTTGAACCAGATCACACCCGCTCCAAGAAAACCGATTCCGCTCACGACTTGAGCCGCTATGCGACTTGGATCCAGCACGATCAAGCCTTTGTCGATTGCATCGACAAATCCGAAAGTGGAAACGATCATCACAAGAGCTGATCCCATCGAAACAAAAACATGCGTTCGTAAACCCGCTGCTTTCTCTCTCTTCTCGCGCTCCCAACCCACCAGCGCGCCGCAAAACATGGCGCATCCAATACGTGCAAAAACTTCTACTTCACTGATTCTTTGCATGGCACACCTCCTTAAGAAGAGAATTGAGGTTACGCCAATCATATTATTAGAATTCTGTGGATCATTTGTGGATGAGTAGCCCAAAACTCTCATGCCACTGCGATTGGTGCAGATGTTATTGCTGTTTTGCCGCACCAGTTGTAAGTGCCGTTCCTTTTGCAATCAGCGTAGACCCTGTGGCCACGCCAAGCCCTGTCGCAACTTTGAGCTGAATAGTTATCTGTGCTGTTGATGGAGCATAACCTGATGTGACAGGAACGAAATCTTTCGGCTGAATATTTCTGGCGGAAGAAATCTGTTTTCCGACTAGTGGCGGCAAACTCGATAGATTGAAGTCCAGGTCAGCATCTGTATTTACTAGTTTGTGGTTCTTCTCTGCCGTGTAGAGATTGAGCCCAGTTGCTGAAGTAGTCACATAATTCTGCGTGCGATCTTGGTCTTTCAATTCTTTGAATTGAGTAAATTCAGTAACGTTGCTTTGCACGTCATCGAACTTTCCTAGACTCCATGTCGTAACAACAGGCGTGCCGACCGTCAACCAGGGCAACACCATCGCATACGTTCCTTTTATGTCAGCGTACCGATCTTTCATTGCTTGCAACGCTTCACTTTTTATGACCGCGTTCATTTTCTTTCGTTCTTGTTCCAGATCAGTAGCCGATGTTCTCGCTTCATCTAACAGCGGCTCAGCAAACGAAGCGAGTTCTGGATAGTCTTTCTTCGTCGTGTCATAGTCTTCTCTTGATGAATGTACTAGTTGTCTGCATCTCGCGATCATGTTATTCATCTGCCCAATGCGATCTCGATCGTTCAATTTCTTCGCTCCAGCTAGCGCAATTTCATCGGCAGAAGCTTGAAGGCGATTGTGTAACCAATAAACTCCGCAGAACGAATATGCAATCATCAACGTAACGGAAAGAGCCATAAAGCTGAAGCACGCCAGTATTATGATGTTTCCTCGTTCTTGTCTTCGTTTTGGGATGCGTGACGTATTCATTGACTTGACCTAAAATTCGATTCTCAAATGGATCGTGATTACGCTTGATGATTACTACATGTAAAAGAGATGTTTGATCTGTCCGTTTGATTCGTCACCGGCGATCGTAAACGTTAACTTCGCTTTGCTCGCCTCAAAAGGAGTGGCTGGGTTGGTGTCGACGCAGCGCAGGTTTAGCATCTCTCTGACGATTCCGGAAAACGATTGTGATGGAACTCGAACTGCGATCAATGAATCGGTGTTGTTGTATGCGTCGAGCGTCAGGCGCAATATAATATTCGCCGCTGCTTTTTCTTCTTGCACTCCACCCTGGTCTTTGTGTGTAACGACTAAAGTGGCGCTTTTACCTTTGTCTAAACCGAAGGAAGCAAGCCGCTCTAGCCCAATTGGTTGACCGTCGTTAAACCAAACATTTTCGTATGGCTTTTTCTGATTGTCAGAGTTCGCATAGTATTCGATCGATGCTTTGGTTACTTTCGTTAGAGTTGAGCCTCTATACTGAAATTGCTTTTGTAGTGTTTCTGTTTTCAAACTAACGGTGTAGTCTGTTTGAAAGGCACTTTCTTCGGCGAGAGCAGCGCTTGGAGCGGTAAAGAATAGTCCGACTACTGCTGCTGATACTACGACCATCTCAATTTTGGTAATTGTGTTTAAAAATCTCATGACCTGTCTCTTTTAAAATTGAAGTTGCGGAATTGCGGAGTGTGAAGTTGGAGGAACGATCCTGAAAGATTTCCAGAACCGTTCCTCCATTGGACTTAGTCGTTTGTTGGGACACCCATGATCTGCATCGCTTTCTTCGCGTCGGGCATGCCGTAACCGAACTTGGAATTTCGTCCTGCAGTGGTGTTTTCGCAGCTCTGAATCATGATTCGCTCGACATCAGTGTTTTTGAGTCCGCGGTTCTGGCCCCAAATTAGAGATGCAATTCCTGCTGCGATCGGGCTGGCGAATGAGGTTCCATAAACGACGGCAGGTTTTCCGTCAGCTCCGCAACAGTTGATTACCGATCCTGGTGCTGTGAAGGTTACACAGTTTCCGTAGTTGGAATCAAAAACACCGTTGACTGATTTGTCGGCTAACTTCAACCCTTTGTCCGTTTTTTCCATGGCCGATACCACTTCCAAATAAGACGCTTGTGGATAAGTGAGATTTTTTCCTTTGTTACCAGCTGACGTAAAAATCAGACCGTTTTTCTTATCATGGTAGTAGCGCATGATAGCCTGCAGCACTTTCTTTGAAGGATCGGGAACACCACCGTAGCTGATATTCACGATGCGAATGTTTGATTGGCAGCAAATCATCATCGCCACAACTTCTGACAATTCATCGGTGTAGATGGTTCCGGGAGGTCCATTAGCAATTCGAATTGGATAGACGGCGGTGCGAGGGTTGATTCCGAGTGATGCAACTCCATTGTCTCCACCTGCCGCTGATGATGAGACCCAGGTTCCATGACCGTTTTGGTCGTCTAGGCAATAGGTCATGTATGAAACTAGATTTCCCCATTGCTCAACTTTACTCGCGTTGTCGTCAACAGAATCTCCAATCATCAGCTTCACCGCGAGCTTAAGAGCCAGGTAGCGGTAGATACCGGTGCAGTCTGCGCCCATGCCGACTTTTGAAACCTCCGAACCTTGCAAACCGCTATCCAAAACAGCGATCAATTCTTTTAAACGCGGATCTACAAACAGCCCGCCGAATACTTCGGGGCAATGCATGCGGTAGAGATGCCACGAATCAGCAAGCTTTGGCTCTTTGTAGATCGGTTGCACCCAATCTGCTGCTTCTCTTTTATTGAAATCCACAGCTGAGAAGTGACCATCAGCAACCAGCTTTTGTTGAGTCTGCAATGCTTTGCCGTGCTCTGTCTTCACAACCAAAATCTTCATCTCGCCTTCGCCAAATTCTGCAACGACTTCGCCGTGTGCTTGTTCAAAGGCATCCGAAATTTCGTCCTTCTCAGCTTTTGCGTTGGGCATGACTAACAAAATGTCGTCACGATCGAGCGGTTGAACCTGACTGAGCTTCTTGTACTGCTCGGGAGTAAATTCTCGGTTGAAACCTCTGATTCGCATCATGCCGGGTCGTGTCGACTGCTGTGCGCGTGACTGCTGGTTACGTGCCTGCTGGGACAGCTGCTGGGCTCGTACTTGAGGTTTCTTAGCCTGGGGAGGGGCGGCAATAGCAGAGGGTTGAACAGACGCCAATCCGATGATCGCGGCTAATCCAAGAGCAAAGGCTTGTTTTGACTGAATTCCGAATCCGAAATTCTTCAACTGCTTGTTCATTTCTAAGTCCTCGTAATTTGCTTTTGACAGTCAGTGGTTCGTCCGCCTGACTCTCCTTTCTACTGGCACTTTTCGAGGTTATATGGGGCGATTTGTCCTTATTTTGTCCTGGAAATGTCTTTAAAATGTCCCCACACCGCAAAAGCAGCAAGATTCCGCAATGCAGCCGCCAGACCGCGATGCAGATCGAATTGCGTGAAATTGCGTTATTGCGATTTGTTGTTGAACGAATACCCGATACCGTGCACGGTGCGGATGTAGGACTGCTTCTCTGAGTCATCGATTTGAGTGCGAATTCTATTAATATGTTTGCGCACCACTTCAGCCGATGCTTCTCCCTCAGACCACACACGTTCGATCAACGACTCAGCACTGAAAACCTTGTCTGGATAGGTCATCAGCAGCTCTAACACAGCAAAATCTTTCGGCATCAACTTCACTTCGTTCCCACCTTTAGTGACTCGCTTAGATTGTTTGTCGAGCACTAGATCGCCAAATGTCAGTTGCTCCGATGGTGGCATTGGCGCGCGACGAAGCAGTGCACGCAAGCGCGCAGACAGCTCACGCAATTCAAATGGTTTCGTCAAATAATCGTCTGCGCCGGCGTCGAGTCCAAATTCTTTGTCGTCTAGATCGCGGCGTCCGGTCAGCATCAGCACAGGGGTTGCGCCCTTATTGGCTCGATACTGTTTCAACACCTCGATGCCACTCAATTTCGGCAGGGTCCAATCCAAAATAATGACATCATATTCGTAGGTGCGCAGATAACGAAGTGCTTCAACGCCGTCGCCAACTGTATCTACTTTGTGCTGCTCGTTCTGCAACCACGTGCAAACGTTGTCGGCCAATTCTTCGTTATCTTCGACCACTAAAATCCTGGACACGACATCTCCACCAGTCCCGAGATCAAATTCACAGGCAGAACAATCATATACAATTGTTCAGCCCATTTCCCGCGAATCATCGAGAGAAATCTTGAGCAGCAAGACTCTGCACCTAACACTCTTTCAGAAGGCATTGATCCTGGTTGCGGTGCCACTCACGTTCGAACTGTGCTTGCTTGGCACTGTGACCGTTTTGCTTTATCAGGCCGAAAATGAAGCACGTCAGGCTGATCATTCCAAAGCAGTAATTGCCAAGACCACTGAAGTTATTCAACTTCTCTTCGACGTCGGTTACGCATTTGTTGCTTATGACGCAAAAACCAACGAAATTCTCGGAGATCGTTTAAATCAAGAGCTGGCTGAAACACCAAAGCAGTTGAAAGCATTGGAAGAACTCGTGCGCTCTGAACCTGCGCATTTGACAATCGTTCAAAGCGTGGCGAGTGAGACGGAAGAAGATTTTCAGTTGGTGAAATCGCGAAAAAAAGTAATCGAAGATGGCGGACATCTCGACCTTATGGAAGCATTCAACATGCGCCAGGATCTCAATGAGATGGTGGCGAAACTTGATTCTATGATCAAGGATGAACGCGCTCAACAAGCAGATCCTGAAGCGGTAAGCAGACTCAACTCGATTATAAAAATGTCGTTATTTGGTGGCGTGCTAACGAGCATATTACTTGCGGCGCTACTGGTCATGAAATTCCATCAAAGCACCACACGTCGGTTAAAAGTGCTGATGGAGAATAGTGTCAGAATCGGAACGGGAGCCGGACTTGTCGACTCGCTGAAAGGCGACGACGAGCTAGGTCAACTCGATCGTGTGTTGCACAACACCGCAGAAACTCTGGCAGTCTTAGAAAGAGAACGTCTGGAAGTTGAGAGAGTCAAACAACAGTTCGTCTCGATGATCAGTCACGATTTACGCACTCCTTTAAGCGCAGTGAAAAGCACGCTCGAGTTATTGGGCGCAGGAGCGCTAGGTGCACTGTCCGAAAAAGCACAGCTGAAAGTGACTCGGGCTGAGGATAATCTGCGCCACACCATGGATCTGATCAACAACTTGCTCGATCTGGAAAAAATGGAATCGGGTCGAATGGAATTAGATCTAAAGCACACTGAATTGCAACCGATTTTGGATCGTTGCACTGAAGCAGTCTCTGCACTCGCGGATCGCAAAGCAATTTTGGTCAAATCTGCACAAACACAAGCGGCTGTTATGGCTGATGAGCGCAGACTTTCGCAACTGATTATTAATTTGCTGGGCAACGCAATTAAATTCTCTCCAGAGAAATCTGAAATCGATATCGAAATCAAATCAACTAAATCGATGACCAAAATTTCGATAATTGATCAGGGACCAGGAATTCCAACGGCGCAGAAGGACTTAATTTTCGATCGCTATCATCAGACCGGCACGGACGAAGCAGCCAGAGTCGAGGGTACAGGTTTAGGTTTAGCGATTTGCAAAGCGATTGCAGAAGGTCACAACGGATCGATCGGCGTCGATAGCCTGGAAGGTAAAGGCAGTACCTTCTGGTTCTCTGTGCCGACTTCCTCTTAATCGAACTGCTGCGTCCTTTTACTAATTACGGTTTGAGTTCGGAAACATCCAAGTAGTCGATGATTCCAGCTCCATCACTGTTCATTCCACCATCACCGGTGTATTTTTTATGTGTCCACTGAGGGCTAACTTCTAAGCTCGCTTTCAGGTGCAAATCTTTATCGGTTGGAAAAACGTCCTTCTGAGAAAAGACCTTCTCACCGTCGACGTATTGAACTACATTACCATTGTGGCTGATCGCTACGGTGTAAGTGTGGAACTTGCCGTCCTCCAAGTCCATGTGATGATATCCGCCGGTGTAAGACACAGATTTGTCACCTTCTTTTACTGGATAGTGAACTGTAATTCCGGCGCCACCACCTTCGGCGGCATCGTACTCAATCGTGTCTCTCTTCTTTTCTCCTTTGGCAGGGTCAGCAGCCCAATGGTCTGTCATGATCCACAGAGCATCGAACTTGGCACCAGGGTTAGTGGGATGCTTCGCTCTTGTCTCGATAACGATTCCGTTTGGATAGTCTTTTAGATTGAATGTTAGTCCCTTCTCGTGGTTGGCAGCATCAGGAGCTGTATGGAGAGAGCCTTTCGTGTAATTAACGTATTCGCCGGATTCAGGGTCGAAAGTACGTTGCTTATCAGCAAAGAGTTGCAGGTGACCTTTGCCGTCCATAACAGTGTTGGCGTCGCTGATCATCGCGTCTTCATGAATAGATGGTCCACGTTGCCGTGTTTTACCGTCGGGACCAATATGTTGTGTATCAAAAACGTTTGAGTTGGGATGTTCTCCTTTGCTTCCGCTAAAATCATCTCTGTAGATAGTGCGTCCGCGCTGCACCCCGGTGTTAGCAAACCTTGGAGCGCCATCATCTCCGACGGGTGGGTTGTTATCGTGCCCCGGTTTGGTGCCGCCATCATTGCCTGGTTTGGTGCCACCATCATGTCCAGGGTTAATACCACCATCATTGCCCGGTTTGGTCCCTCCACCGTTGCTTGGATTGCCGCCACCGTCGTGACCTGGCTTCGTGCCACCATCATGAACGGGCTTTGTGCCACCATCTGCGTGATGACAGTGGTGCCCAGAATCACCACCGCTACTACCTGAACCCGTCTGCGAATCTCCGCCGCCACCAGTTCCAGGTGCACCGCCCCCTCCGCCACCCTGGTCGCCCATCTGATTCTTCAGCAACGCCTCCATGTACTGCATAAAGCGGTCCATGATTTGCATCATCATTCTCATCTGGAACTGCATGTCGCGTTCAAATTGACTCATCGGCGACTGTGACTGTGACGAATCATAGAGTTCAAAAGGCGATCCAAATTCAGACGGCATCGTGTTATTTCGATTGCAAGCAAATCTTGAATCGCCTGGACTTCTCATATCGACATTCCATCCACCCGACCATTGATAGGATTGAGTATTATCGTTTTGAAAACCTTCAACCGGAATATTTTGCATGCCAAATGCTGCCATCGCAGAAACTCCTTTGATCTTGCCAATTAGTAAATGTTCGCGATTCTGAGATTAGTCAGTCGTCGTGAGCAAGTGGTGACCAAAAGAACTACGCGTCGCGCTTCAACATTACCTGGTTCAACGCTTGTTCAATGTCCAAGCGCACCTCAGTGGCGGTGTCATATCTGTCGTCTGGATTTTTCTGCAGCAATTTATGCACGATCAAACCAAATGGCGAATCGTCGGCGATATCGTCTCTGTAATTGCTCAAGCTCGGAACATCTGAAAGCAGGTGCTTCATCAAGACGGCTTCTGCAGTTTCAGCGGTAAATGGAACTTCTCCAGCCAACATTTCATAGAGAATAATTCCAAAAGAATACAAATCGGTGCGCGCATCAATCGGTTGATCGCGGAGTTGTTCAGGTGAGATGTACTCAGGCGTTCCAACCATTCTTCCAGTTTTAGTAAGGCGCTTTGACTCACCGGCTGCTAGATGCGAGATACCGAAATCTACAATCTTGACCCAGTCTGGACGGTCAGATTTTTCTTGCAACAAGATGTTGTCTGGTTTCAAGTCGCGATGAATAATGTTCATTGAATGGGCTTCTTGCAGCCCACGACATATTTGAATGGCGATGTTTGCCACCGTTTGTAGTGGCAAATCGCCAGAACGAGCGATGCGATCGGCCAACGCTTCACCTTTGATGTATTCCATAACAATGTAAGGTTCGTTACCATTGAGGAAGCCTACATCATAGACAGAGACAATGTTTGGATGATTTAGCTTAGCGGTGATTTTGTATTCGCGTTCGAATCGTTCGAGCGAATTTTTGCTCGAGAGCAACCATCCTTGCATAACTTTGATAACGACGGTTCGTTCCATCTGCTTGTGGAAGCACTTATAGACAATTGCCATTCCACCTTCGCCAAGCACTGACTCGACTTGATATTTGTAATCGATAGTTTTGCCAGCCAGATTTGTTTGTAAGCTCAGGTCAGATCGACTGGCAGCAGCCGCAACTTCTTCCCAGTGGCGGCTCTCGCCTGGCAGCGTAGAAGTCATGGTTAGCGTGGCTAAGCGCGCGGCATCGAGAGGGCAAAACGTCGCCTGGAGAGGATAAGTCTTCTTGCAAGCAGGGCAATATTTTGGCAGCTGTGCGCCGCCTGGTAGGTCTGTAGTGCCGATGTTTGGGTTGAGCTTAGTGCCGTCATAGCCGCAAAACTTTGCGCCGGCTGGAAGCTTCCGCCCACATTCGGTGCATATCGTCATTCTTGTTGCGTCTTGGACCATGGGGTCTATAGTACCGAATTCTTTGATTTTTGGTCCGATAATTGGCGAAATGTAGATGTGAATTGCCTTTATAGCTTCCGACCAGGTGTCCGGGTCACGGCTTTTCAGTCGATTCTGTTCCTGTAGAGGACTTAGATTCCGTGCTACCTGAGGACGGGGTTTCCTTCGGAGTTTCACTCGATTTCGATTCAGTACCCGCGTTAAGTTGCGGTTCGGGAGTTGCCGAATCAGTCATAGTTTTTTCTGTTACCGGCGATTTACCTTCGGTGTCACCAGCAGCTTTTGTATCAGCAGTTGGTGATGCGACTTCTGTAGCAGGTCTTTCTAGTTTTGGTACAGGTTCTGTTGCCGAAGACGCTGCGTTCGGCTCGGGCTGTGAAACAACATCGGCGGGTGCTGCACTCGGATCGCGCTCTAACTCAACGCGTTTATCCTCTCCGTAGCCGATGACGGTTGGCTTTTCTCCGTCAACGCTGACTTGCTGAAATGCTGTTCTCAAGCCCTTTCCGGTGATCTTCATGTTGTAATCACCAGCTTCTAGATTGGTAAAACGAACTGCTCCATTTGCATCGGCTTCTGCAAGAGTAAAGACTTTTGCATCAGAAGGCTGATATAAAGTCACTTCAGCAAAAGGGTGTTTCGTATATACAGTTAGACTTTTCGCCGGCCAGGCGCCAGACAGATAGGTGCGTTGGGCGGCATCTTGGACACGCGGAACCAACGCAAGCAGCCCGAATGCTGCACCAAAGGCTAATCCATATGGCAAATAGTTGATTGCTTTCTTAGTTGGACTTTTCTGAACTGCGTCTTTGAATTTGAGCGCAGCACTCGTGACACTCTTGGACTTGAGTTCGTTATCCGCGAGTTCCATTTCCCAACTGAACTTGTCCATAGGGCGTTGCGATGCCGCATCCAACACCATCGGTGAGCTGCAGAAAATGCAGAAACGCATATTCAAATCGTCTTGTTTACCGCAGGCTGGGCATTTACCGCCCATCATCGTCGTATTACTGCGTATTTTTTCTGCCGAAGCGGTCAAACCAGTTCCGCAGTGGATGCAAAACAGCATCCCTGGATCGTTTGTCTCATTACAGTTGTGGCAGGTAAGGAGTTTTCTTTCTTCAGTCGTCATGCAGCGATTGTACCAGCCATGAGAAATGACGACGCCTGTCAAACCAGGCTTAGTTTTGAATAACGGGAACTGTCGAGGAGTTAGGACCCTCACAAGCGGCACAAGATAGGATGCCATGCGACCTTAGGTGTTCCAATAGTACGCCTCTGCGCCCGTTGCGTTAGGAGTGATCAAGGCGACACCCTTATCCTGCAGTGCTATTGACATGGGTAGGAAGTCAACATTTGAGAATAATGGCAACTTGCCGTTGCGGACACGGCGGCCCTTGCTTGGCTGAAGCTGCGCTTTATTCAACTTATTGAATTAGGTGGCTGGCTTGCTCGGCTAGTTCGGCAGCTTCCAGCAATTGGAGAGCTTCGTTGATTGACTCTACTCCCGAATCGGCAGAGCTGTGGGTGGCGTATGCCGGTTGCAAGGCTAGTTGGTTGAAGGCCATTCCGATCTCTTCGGCTGTAGCAGCTACGAAACCCTCGGCGCGATTGCGCTGAGTTTTGATCTTCGCGGCAATGTCTACGGCAACTTTATTGTTGACGATTCCTTTGACCGAATCGACTGCAGGTTGTCCGGAGAAAACGTGGTCGACAACTTCAGCAACTTTGCTCAGTGACACTCCAGCAAACTTTTTCGAAAGCTGTTCAACAGTCAATTTGCTCAGCATGTGTTTGCGGAATTGTGGCGATTCTGGCTGTCCACCGAAGATTTCGCCTGTTTTACGAACAACGCTACGCACTTCCTTAGGTGATAAGGAAGCAAACTTGGATGAGACAGAGTCAACGACAGTTTCGACTCGATTCTCCCAGACAGCTGCATCGCTAACGACGCGATCTGCTTTCCGTGCCGTTGCTTGCGCTGCTTCGAATTTAGCGCGCACAGTTGCATCGTTCAAAATCGAGATAACGATTTGCTTCTGGCGAGCAGCAATGATGCTGTCGCGATTGCTGATGAATCCTTGCAGTTCGGTTTCGTTGGGCAGCGTCTTAACGGTACTGGGCATGCTCGATTGCGCGTTGTCGCAAATGCCTCTCAGTGTCGCACCAAGGTCAAAGTTTGCTTTTGGCTGAAACTTGAGAGTGACATTGTTGCCCTTGTTTTGCTGTTCAGCAGATAACCAGTCAAATGCTTCGACCATTCCAACCACGGTACCGCCATCGGTGCCGTTGAGTGAAACAACCAAACTTCCATTCAATAGATAAGGAGTGCCGATCAAAGCGCGGCTAATTTCCACATTACCTTCGTCATTCAGAACGCGAACGTCGAAGTGACGGTCGTTGACTACGATGTCATTGGCACCGACAAACTTTGCCAAACCGGCAATTTCACTAAAACTCTCGGCTGTGTTGATTACCAAATCCAATTCAGGATCCAGTTCGATAATTGACTCTTCGACGATCGAACGAGCCAGCTCATGGTTGATGTCGACGCCAGCCTGCTTTGCTTTGAGCTGGGCCAGTCTTGTCACTTCTGGGCTTATTAAGTTGGGCATTACCGTTCCCCTCGGGTTATTTTGGCGACTTCCGTTTTCCACACTTTAGGTCTACGGAAGAATTAAGAAAATTAGTGGGTGTTCAGACCTAAACAAAATTTTTGCCGTAAAAGCGCCCAGGTGGGGGCGTCACAGCAAAGGAAATCTTCAAGTTCCGCCCAGGTTGAAAAGGGGCGTCCTCTCACCAATTTTTGGACCACCGCCTCTGGCACGCCCACTTTTTCAACATCTTCGTTGAGCGCTTTGTTCAGGTCTATTCTCTGGGCTCCAGGGCCGACAGAGCGCAGTACAGCTCCCCGTTTGGTGAACCGCTCAAGCAAAGCTTTATCTACAATCTTCTTTTCGACAATGTCCATCAGATGCTCGAACGGACGGGTGGATACGAGCTTCTGTGCGATCTCTTTGTCAGCCCCAACGATATCTATGATGTCGCGTGTGGTGGCGGAATTCAAATCGACAGGAACGAAAGCTGCGACTGCTCCACGTTTTTGCAAGTCTGGCAATTTATTCGGTTTGACTATTGCGTTCTCTACCAATTGCTGCAAGGCAATGTATTGACGCGCGGCGATCAACCGATCTACTTCGCTCTCAGTGAAACCCAGTTGGTGTCCTAACTCGCGACGTGACGCAGAATTGATGTTGATTTCAGACTGCCAGCATTCAGCAACAGAAGGAAGTTTTTCTCGCACGACCTGCCTGATCATATCCAGACCCTTATCGAGAAGAACCTGACAGCGAGCGATTTTGCGAGCTTGCGTATCACCAGCCAGTTTCAATTTCTCACAACATTCACGCATCGTCATTTCTTCGCCGACCGTTGAATGTTCAGTCAATCCCAACCCGAACATGCAATCGACGACTATCAGCGGTTCTTGCTGGTAATTCTTATTACCTAAAAGTGATTCCAGCTGCTGACGCAGTTGATTTAACTGCGATACTTGTTCGCCTGAAAGCACACGGTTCTCAGGTGCGTACCGCGCATCATCAGCGGTGTTCTGGCGCGGATCATCCTGCTCGGGATCCAAATTCATGTCTTGTAGCGTTGTGTGTTCCCACTGCCATTCGTCGCGAATGTGGTCGATGACAGCATTGTGCACGGTGCGTTGAAGATAGGCTGGCAGCAAGACTTTGAATCCATCTTCACTTTGTTGAGCGAGATGTTTGGCGAGAACGCCATCCATTTTTTGCGCGAGTTCGACTGCCACAGAGATCGCTTGCCCCTTCTGCAAATCAGGAGGCACTCTGCGCTGACTCCAGAATCGGCGCAAGTTCTGGTTGTTCGTCAACATTTTGGAGAGAACGGGTTGGTAGTAGTGGTCACGAATAAGGACCATGAGCTGTTTACGCCCGTCGCCCAGAGCCAACGCTTTCTTGTAAATTGCTTTCGCGCCAAGCCGTTCAAATAGCTGGAAAGCCGAGACTTTCTCGGACTTGTTAGCTTCTACGACGCTCTCATAAATTGGAGCCCAGTCTGGGGCTAGCTGCAGAATGACTTGTAATTCAGTCGTGCTTTGAAGCATTAGTGCCTTGAGGAATCCGCCAATACGTACCAATGATACGGTATTGCAGCTCCACACGCCATTGTGGCTCAACAATGCAGTCAAAAAACTTTGGAACAGGCTAATGGGTCTCGGACTCAGCCAGGTAATGGGCGTCATCGTTAGCAATGACCATGACATGCACAGCGACCACCCAACCCAGCCAGAGCATCATGCCAAGCATGCCGATAAGTGGACCGACTGGCTTCTTCGGTCGGTTTTGGATTTTCTGGTCGATCAACCAAACTCCGTAAACAAGCGCGGCCACTCCCACCCCGATTGCTCCTGAACGGCAACAGGCTCCGATATTGGAATGAGCCGCACCGCCTAAATATTCATAAATCACAGCGAAAGGTACGATGAAAGTGACGGGAATCCACCACCATTGACCCACCGCAGGCGGGCGACGCTCAGGTGTCTCACTCGTTACATTCGGACTATCGTCGCTCATTGGTGCTCCGCGAACCCTCTAGTTCCTTATCCTACGATAATCTATGCAGCAAGCTGCCCGGTTTATTTTAGGATAGCTTATGCTGCTGGGTGCCCGGCGGATATTGCCTGCTGGATATAGTTTTTGGCAAGGCTTACTCGATAACGGTAAACTAAGCGAACTACAGAGATTATTCGTGTCCACTTCCCTTTCCCAGTATAAGCAGCATGGGCTGCCGGACAACCCGGAGCGGTTTGGCCCGTCGCTGGCGCACATAATCACTGTCGAAAATGGTCAAGATGTGGTGCTCGGACAGGCGTGGCTCGCTGGTCCAGGCATGTTGATCACCTGTGCGCATGTGATTGAAAGGTTCGCGAATACCCCAGGCGCCTTGATTGCCAAATTTCCCGCATCAGGGAACGGCTACACGATTCGCGACTTGAAAGTGCACCCCAAATTTTCCAGGGCTTCCGACCAGCTGGTGCGCTACGATGCCGCGCTTCTGTTTGTTGAGCTGCGTTACCCAGAGCGCGAAGCAAATCCATTGCCAGTTCAGTTTAATAAAACCGTCGCTGTGCATCAGGAGTTGTCAGCCGTGCGTTATCCCGTTCACCTGGGACAGTTCACCACTTCGCCGAATCCTCTCGCTCAAATTGGAAGAATGTTAGGACCGCTGCGCAAAAACGACAGCTTCCACATCCTCCACGATCTGGCACTAGCACCCGGTGATTCAGGCTCTCCTATATTCGACGGGCAGACCGTGGTCGCGCTGCACTGCGGCGACACGGCGACTCTGCCTGGTCTGAACCTGCCTACAACCTCGATTCGTCTGGCGTTATGGATCGACGCGCTGAAAGAGCTCGGCATCGAAGAGAATCTGGTAACAGCTGAGCACAGTGCTTTTTGGAATGTTGCTCGGGGGTTGATTGGTTTCGTTACAGCCTTTTTCGCGACGTTTCTAGCGCTGTCGGTCTGGATTAACGCTAAACATGTGCAGACCTGGACGATCAACAAACCTACTTTGCTGCCGGTGCAAGTCGTGCTTGAAAAACCTTTTCAGAGCTACCGGTTCGGTGATCCGTTGACCATGACTTTTAGAGTGGAAGAGCCATGCTTTGTCTATGCATTGATCGCTGGCGCCGATGACATGCCTACTTTGGTTTTGCCATCGTTTGGAGAACGGGAGCAACTGACTCCCGATGCGCCTCATACGGTTAGCACTGTGGCGGGATCTCGTGATCCGATGAAGATTGGACCAAAGCCGCTTAAGCTGCATGTCTTCGCATTGAAGAGTCCTGAATTTCCGTTTTATACGAGCGATAAGGCCAATAAAATTACAGCCACTATGTTGACTCGTCGGATCAAGAAATTGGCAAAAGATGACCCTACTTCTGCCTGGCATCTGGTTATGGATTTGCCTAGTGCTGAGGAGATTCCGGCGTTTGTGCTTAATTCTGAAAAGAAACCGGCGCCTGGTGGGCAGGCTGGTAAGTAGGAGTAGGATTGTGGCAAAAAAGTGCCACCGGTATTGGTGGCACTTTCGGATCTCGTTTAGCCGCGCTCTGTCCTTACAAGGTGGAGTCGGTGCCGGATGGGTGTTTGTGGGAGTAGGAGAGACGTTTCGCCACTACGTCCCAGTCCAGGTTGCTCATGAAAGCATCCAGATATTTGCCGCGATCGATGCCGTAATCGATCATGTAGGCATGCTCGTACACGTCTAGCACCAGAATTGGTACCAGATTGGCTGGTGACCACATGTTGTGCATGTCTAGACCGAAAGCGCTGAGGTGATTACCACGTGTGTTGTAGCCGATCACGACCCAACCGCGCATGCACTTTCCAGCAGCTTTCAAATAATCCATGAATTTTCCGGTGCTGCCCCAACGCTCTTCCAATGCAGCTTTCAAGTCGCCGGTTGGCTCGCCGCCCTTGCCGCCTAAATTGCCGAAGTAATATTCGTGATAGACAACGCCGTTGACTGCGTAGCTCTCTTCTACCAACATCTCGCGTAGTGGCGCATATGTAGCATTTGGACCAGCCAAATCTGGGTCTTTCAACTTGCCGTTCAGCTCGTTGGCTTTACCGATGTAGCCCTGATAAAGCTTGATGTGCTGCGAAATTTGGCTTTCTGAAAGCCCTGGCATCTTTTTAGAGATCAGGCTACTGAAATCTCTAGCCACATAAGGTGTGTCGCCCGTTGCCTTGGCGACGCCGCTGGCTTCAGCAATCACTTTCGGCGTCGCAGCAAAAGCTGGCGAAGCTGCAACTAATCCGCCTGCAGCCATTGCTCCCATGAGCAAGACTTCTCGACGGGTAATCACTTCACGATCGTTGATTACTTCGTAGTTGCCTACAATTTCTTTTTTAGAGGCCATAAAAAACTCCTATAAAACAAGCGCAAAAATGGATCTCATAGATAAAGTTTTAATTGCCAAGCAAATTAAAAATACCGATTGCGGATAAAGCGCATACACTCTGGCTGCCGTACGCGATATCTTTATGTGGTCCTTATCCGAGGGTAGTAAGAGCAAGTTGCCCGACTATCCAGACAATGAAACCCTAACATACTTCGAGCGTGATTATGACTACAACCAAAACCCCACCTAGCAAGGATTCTACGGAGAACTCAACAGTGAATAAGCTTGGTAAACCAAGTGCGAGCTACAGCGTCACTTTGCGCTTGAAAATCAAGAATTTGCCGGGAATGCTAGGCAAGATCACATCACGAATCGGGGAAGTAGGGGGCGACATCGGTGCTATCGATATTGCCGGGTTCGACAAGGACAACATTATTCGAGACGTCACTGTCAACGTGCGAGATGAGCATCACGGCGAAGATCTGGTCAAGCAAATCGAGAATATCGGTGACGTGCAGGTGATCAATGTCTCTGACCGGACCTTCCTCATGCATTTGGGCGGAAAAATCAGAGTGACGA
>JAFEAT010000007.1 GCA_018266255.1 Cyanobacteria bacterium SZAS-4
TTCCACATGTGGACGCCAGACGTATACGAAGGCGCTCCAACACCTGTTACCGCGTTCCTTTCGATTGGATCAAAAGCGGGCGGCTTTGTTATCGCGCTGCGCCTTCTGTTCGTGGTGTTCGGCAAATCTGCACCAGATTGGACGGTGATCATCACAGCCCTCGCGATTCTTTCGATGATCATGGGCAACTTGATTGCTCTTGCTCAAACATCTTTCAAACGCATGTTGGCTTACTCTTCCATCGCCCACGTCGGCTACATCTTGATCGGATTAGTCTCAGGCACGCAACAAGGTTTAGCCGCCATGATGTTCTACATCATCGTTTATGGCTTTATGAACCTTGGCGCATTCGCCGGTGCAATTTTGTTTGCAAACGAAGCGGGTAGTGACAACATCGACGATTTTGCAGGCTTGATCAAGAAACGACCATATCTCGCACTGCTCATGAGTGTTTGCTTACTGAACCTTGCTGGACTGCCAATTCCACCAGCTGGATTCTTCGCTAAATTGTTCATATTCGGGGCCGGTATTCAAATGCCGCTTCTGATTGGCACCATTCCAATTGGCTGGGTGCTTGTAGCAGTAGCGCTTGCCACCTCGATTCCTGCAGTTTATTACTACTCACGTGTAGTGATTAAGATGATCGTCGCGGATCCTTCACCCAAAGTTTTGGCAATGGGCGAAAGTCGTCCGTTCTTCGACAGCCCACAATCGATGGTGTTTTTAGCACTTTGGTTGTGCATCGGTGTCATCTTCTTGACTGGTACCGTCGTTGTCGATCCGGTTATGAGCATCTCCAGAGACGCCGTAGCACCACTGCTCGCAACACCTGATACCAAAAGTCCACTAGGAATGTTGCCAAACGCTGCTGTTCACTAGACAGCGATGGAGCAGATTACCCCGTCGATTCCGCAATCGACAACTGAACCGAAGGCAGTCATGGAAACGACGCCTCGGCAACTTTTTCTCAGGTGCGCATCGAATCATCGCCTGGCAGCGTTGGTGCTGCTGTTGTTGCTTTCGATTCCATTGCTTGGTTTTTATGGACTGACCCTGTCAGGGCAAAAGACCTTCTTCATCGCCGACCACACATATTACTTCGAGCCCATCACCAACTTCATTGGGACGGCGCTGGCGGCTCACCGACTGCCGCTGTGGAACCCCTACATATATTGCGGCATGCCACAAATCGCGGTGCCATCGCCTGGCATGTTCTATCCGCCAAACTTGCTGTTCGCCTATCTCGGATACAGCCAGGCGCTCTCTGCAATCTTGATGTTCAACCAACTCGCCATGGGGCTTGGTGCTTTCTTACTAATCTTCAGCTTCGGATGGGGGCTGACCGCCGCCACCGTCGCTAGTATCACGCTCGCTTTCTGCGGTTATATGTTTTCGCTTGAGAACAACTACACGCTGGTGGCGGGAGCAGCCTGGACTCCTATGATGCTCTGGTCATACAGACAAATCAGACTGGATCTATCAACAAGGCGACCATATTTTGCTGCTGCCACCGCAATCGTAGCCACGTTTATGAATATAGCGGCGGGTCGTCCAGAAGTGTTCGTTCCTGCCTGTTCAATCACAGTCTGTGTTTGCCTGCGGGATGCGTGGCTTAGTCACAAAGACGGCACCTCACCTGCGCCGCAATTGCTCTGGCAATTCGGAGCGATGTTGGCGGGGGTGCTTTTGACTATGCCGATTGTATTACCCGTGATCGAGTGGGTAATGCAGTCTCCACGAGCCAACGGCTTGAACCTGAGTCAGACGTTTATGTGGAGCGTCAACTGGTATGACTTGCTCGGAATGTTCCTCGCCTATCCGTTTGGTGATTTACAAATTCTCGGAGCGCACCATCTAAATTTGGTGGCAACGCGTCCTGTGTTTTTACCGTTTGTGCCTTCGTGCTACATCGGACCGATAGCGATGACATGCGCAATCTGGGGAGCGGGCGACAAGTCATGGAAAAGCCGCAACTTGCTTGCGATTTTCTCGGTCTGCTTACTCATACTTTGCCTGGGTGAATACACTCCAATTACGCCTGCTTTAATGACAGCGATACCAGCGCTGACTATTTTTCGTTTTCCAATCAAATGGATGATCTTTCTAATTCTTGCTTTTGCGATTGCCGCCGCCCGTGGTGCCTCGGTTCTTGCCCGCGGCGAAATAGATCGAACAGGTCGAATTTCCGCAATCAGTTTCTGGAGTTTGTCGCTGGTCGCTGCATTTTTCTTTTTGGGATTGGCGCTAACGAATACGTCATTGCAATTAGCCACCCCACCGCTACCGGTGGAGGCAGAACAATGGCTAGGACAGTCATTCTTGATTGGCGCCGCAGTCGGATTCAGCACATGCGGTTTGGAATGGTTGAGACGCCACGGGAAATTAACAGCGCTACAAACTTCGCTGTTGCTTCCATGTTTTATTGCCATAAATTTGATTATTCCTGCATATAAATTCCAGCAGCTAACAACAACGCCGCAATTTTTTGGCAAAGATGCATTTATGCTCGAATATTTGAACGCAGCAAAGAAAGACTTGCTCAACGAGAATGCAAAATCTCGTGACGGACGTTTTCTGTCTCTATATTTCGACCCGTTTTGGACTCCGCCTTACTATCGCAGCAAATATGATCCGCGCTGGACTCCAGCGTTTTTCGATTACGCTCGCAACTTACTTCTGCCAAACACAAACTTAGACAAACAGGTTGCAGAAACTTTCGGCTATGAAGCAGCTGAAACTGGATCGTATCGAAAACTATTTTTCGACATACTTCATCAGTGTTCTATCTGCTTACCAGGAGGACGCGCCAGCGACAGACCAAGCGACGCACAACACTACTCTGACGTTCCGCTACTCCGATTTTGTCAGTCTACAGCCACAAGTTGGATCGGCACCCAGAGCTGGAAAGGAACGAACGATGTTCCAAAACTCGACGCGCGCTATTTCAATTTAGTGAAAGAAGATAGAGTCAAAAATGTGAGGCTGTATCATGTCAAATATCAACTTCCGAGAGCGTACATGACGCGATACTGGAAGTGGTGCGATTCGCAAAAACCAATTCTAGACAAAATTCGCACTGCCGATTTATCGAATTACAATCCATCTGTAATCACGTTAGTCGAGCAAGACACTACATCAGGAGCGGCTGACATCAAGGGAACAGACCGAGACTTCGGCCCCATTCTTGCAGCACCGCCAAACAAAAGCCCGTCCATTCCCGACGAAATTGAACACGCCGATTTCGCCTCTCGCGACCCTTTCATTGACACATTTCCTGTTTCAATTTTGACGGACGAACCAGAACACATTTCAATGTCAGTAAAAACAGATCGCAATTGTTTTCTGGTTCTGACTGACCATTTCTATCCTGGATGGCAAGCCTCCATAGATGGTGCCAAGCGCCCGTGCTATAGAGTCAACACAGAAGGCAGAGCAGTTTATGTTCCGGCTGGGGCTCATCTGATTGAATTCAACTATGTTCCAGAAAGCCTGACGCTTGGATTCCAGCTCGCAGCTGGCGGTGCAGTAGTGTTCATCTTGCTAATGGCAGCCGGGCTTTGGCAGTACGTCTGGCGTTTCCTCAAGTTTATCGCTGGTCAGGAATAACCTTAACTGCTGGGTTCAATCTTATACAGGGGTGTTAGAATAGCTATCTGCGCATGGCAACATGCCCTCTTAGTTCAGCTGGATAGAACACCTCCGTCCTAAGGAGGGTGTCGGGGGTTCGAATCCCTCAGAGGGTGAGTTTTTTCGGCTGTCCAGACTGTCCAGCTGAATAGATAAGTAACAGAACGTTCCTAAGACAGAGGTTACACTCTCCCTTTTCCTCAAGGGGGGCAAGAGTGGATGCCTTGGAAGGAGAGCCCTGTTATGGACGAACGCATACGTTTTGTCATCCGCAATTTAAAAATTTGGTACAGCCTTTGGCTTGATTCCGCTGCCACCTCAAGAAGAAGATAACGAAGAGGATATTGGACAGTTGAGCTTTTACCGGGAAATTTTATGGCTTTCAATGAGCCTTGGGATAGTGGTATATACGATACGTAATACTGTCCGAGCCGCCAAACGTCACTATCTGTGTGAAGCGAATGCAAGAATCTAACATATCAAATCACAGCCTAATTCAAATCCTAGGCAAGTCTCAACGTAGCAGGCAGTGGCGGGCGTTCAGAAAAGAAGTGCGAGAGCTACCCTCAGTGCAAGGTCATGGTCCAGGACGTGCGATCTTCTACGAATTTGTAAACAACGGGATTGATATCGCTTTCTCGAAAGAGGGTCGAGTCTCTGATGTCAGCTTCTGGGGACCTGCGGCGCTCCACTATTCTGAGTCGATCGGCTTCGTTCAACTTTGCCAACTTCAACTCCCGGGAAGACTTACTCTCGAAGATAAGAAAGCAGAGATGTTAGATAAACTGGGACAACCGGTAATGTCTGCGAAACGCAAACCGCCAATAAACGACAAATACCTTCCTCATAAAGAAGCGATGCGACAAATTCGCAATCAAAAGGAAACCATTGAGGAAGAAATATTCGTCGTTGACGACATCAGCATTATCTGTTCTTTTGATTCGCTCCAGCGTGGTCATCTTCTTAGCATTACATTTAAGACCTTAGGCGACCGTCAAAAAGCCGAGATCTATCAAACTTCCGGTCGATATCGCGAAGCAATAGCACTCCTTGAAAAATGTCTCCACAAAACACCTTATGACTTTCTCGTGATGAGTGAGCTTGCTGTATGTCACGGAAAACTACAGGAGTTTGCTCAGGCAGAAAAATATTTCCAAACAGCCATAACTAGTCCATTGTTAGAGGGAGTCGTCGTCACTCCTTTTCACTTGGGTTATGCAGATCTACTTGAAAAACTGGGCCGATTCGACGATGCATGCGAGCAATTGTTGATCGTCTATCGAGAACAAGAACGTCGAGAAGATGAGCAGAGAGAAGTCATTTTGCAAAGACTCAAGAAACTCGAAACTCGGGTTGGAATAACGAACAAAAATTTGAAAAAACAACATGTAAGCAACAGCCCAGAGTTCCCAGGTGTAGGATCTCGCTAAGTGGCTATTTTGAATGATTTGGAAATCCGCCGTTGGATAAATACTTGTTTGATGATTTTACACCTACGGCAGACATGGAGCCGACTTTTGCTCAAGCCGCCGGGTGGAAATTATTAGAGTGCGGAACGAAGCACCAAAAGATGAATTGTTATCTGGAGGAGGTTGAACGCTTCAGCCTGATAGAATGATCATCTCGACCACCAACTAGTGTCGATAAAAATCATCAGGAGTCCCTAACTATGTTCAAATTACTGGTTCAACTCGGAGTTTTGGGTTTAACTGCCGCCACTGCGATGGCAAGCGAAACAAAGATTATCCAAGACGGTCCGTTTTCTGCAGGCAATGGTCTCTCCATAACAGTGAGAGCGGAAGGTCCAGCGACTAGAGAAACGCCCCTGCAAGCAGTATGCTTCTTTGAGCACAAAGAAGGAGGAGATTTGCTTTCTGGTGGAACTGAAACATTCAACGAAAAGATGGGCGGATTGATAAAACACCTTCGAGATAATGGGCAATTCAAAGGCAATGAACTAGAAACACTCCTCATTACGCCGCTAACTGGCACCGTTCCTGCAAAGAAAATCTTGCTGATAGGGCTAGGAGATCCTAAAACTTTTACTGCAGAGCGGATGCAGAAAGTCGGACGAGTGGCAGTTCGAGAAGCACTGAAAGCAGGAGTGGAAAAATTCTCATTCTCTCCAAACGTCACAGACGCAGGAGTGAAATCAATTCCTGTGCGGGAATTCGATCAGAAAGTGATCGAAGGAGTTCTGGAAGGTTTCAATACACAACTTCAGCTGAACCGCCAACGCTTGGTACCAAATGTAGTACTACATGAATTTACGCTCGAAGCAGGAGCGGCAAATGTATCGGGGGCGAGCGAAGCCGTCAAGTCAGCAATCGCCCTTCAAAAGTCGCAGTAAAGATATCCGTTTGTGGCGTAGAATGTGCCAAATTTTTTTTTCAAATAAAATCCATAGGAGTTCCACTGTGTCAGCTAAAACTCAGCCTGAAATAATCCTGTACAACGGAAAAGTTTGGTCCACAAAAGGTTTTGTATCGGCAGTGTCGATCGCAGATAACAAAATTCAAAACATCGGAACAGATACCGATGTCCTGGCTGATGCTCAGAAAGACGCTAAAAGAGTCAATCTACAAGGAAGAACTGTAATTCCGGGATTGAACGATTCACACATTCACTTAATTCGTGGTGGGCTGAATTTCAACCTCGAACTACGCTGGGACGGGGTGAAAACGCTGAGTGAGGCGCTGCAACTTCTGCAGTGGCAAGTCGCAAGAACACCGGCTCCACAGTGGGTTCGTGTTGTCGGCGGCTGGTGCGAGTATCAATTCAAAGAAAAAAGATTGCCGACACTAGATGAAATCAACAAGATAGCTCCAGACACTCCAGTTTTCCTGCTGCACCTGTACGACAGAGCATTGCTAAATGCAGCCGCGTTGAGAGCTGTAGGCTATGACAAAAATACGCCTGATCCTCCCGGAGGCGAGATCGAGCGCGATAAGAATGGCAATCCAACTGGATTGTTGATTGCTAAGCCCAATGCAATGATTCTCTATGCGACTCTTGCAAAAGGTCCGAAACTTTCTTTTCAAGATCAGTCGAACTCCACACGACAATTTATGCGCGAGTTAAATCGATTGGCGGTGACAAGCGTGATTGACGCGGGAGGAGGCTATCAAAAATATCCGGAAGACTACAAAATAATCGAGGATCTGCATAGACAAAAGCAGATGACTGTACGCATAGCGTATAACCTGTTTACTCAGAATCCAGGACATGAAAACGCAGATTTCGAACAATGGACGAAAATGGTTAAACCTGGTGCTGGTGACCATCTACTAAGACTCAACGGCGCAGGTGAAATGCTTGTTTTTTCTGCCGCTGATTTTGAGGATTTCCGGGAGCCGATGAGCGTACTTCCTTCCTCTATGGAATCAGAGCTGGAAGTCGTAGTTAGAACATTGGCTCAAGCTCGTTGGCCGTTCCGATTACACGCGACTTACAACGAGACAATCGAGCGTGCACTAAATGTGTTTGAATCCGTAAATCGCGATATTCCGTTTGATGGTCTGCGCTGGTTTTTTGACCATGCCGAAACCATCACGGAGCGCAACATAGAGCGAGTAAAAGCTTTGGGTGGGGGCATCGCCGTTCAGCATAGAATGGCATATCAGGGCGAGTATTATATCTCCAGATACGGTGCTGACGCCGCAGCAACGACACCACCATTTAAACAAATGCTCAAGGCAGGACTACCTGTTGGAGCAGGCACCGATGCAACTCGTGTCGCAAGCTACAACCCATTCGTAGCCCTTTCCTGGCTGACGACAGGACGCACCGTTGGAGGAACTAATCTTTATCCTAAACAGAACCTTTTATCGAGAGAAGAGGCACTGGAACTTTACACAAATGGAAGTGCATGGTTTTCGGGAGAGGAGCACCTCAAAGGGCGTATTGAACCTGGCTATCTGGCTGACCTAGCCGTACTCTCCAAAGATTATTTTTCGATAGAGGAAGAGGACATTCCTGATTTGGAATCGTTGATGACCATCGTGGATGGAAAAATTGTCTATGCAGCGAGCGAATTCGAAAATTTAGCACCACCGCTGCTACCAGTCAGTCCAACATGGGCGCCTTCAAAATCTGCACAAACCGAACCGAAAAACACTGCACAAAAGTCAACTTGGAAAAGTAGCTGCACAAATTTTTTGTGCGACGCACGTTCAATTTTGAATTTTGCTAAAAGAGATTGCGATTGCTTCGTTTTTTGAGCATAACGCCTACTTAGAATGTCCGTCAGCGATTGAAATACGATGCGCGTCACTGATATCTTCAGATTCAAAACTTCACTATGCTTTTTACTTTTACTTTCGGTCTGCCATCACAATAAATTTAAACAGCTTGCAAGCATCAAGCCAAATTCCATTGAACATTGATTATCATCACGGAGTGAATAACATGACCAGCCGCTGTATTTCGCCATGAGCCGCATAGTTTCACGAGCTTTGGCTTTATTTGCGGTAGCGTCGTCGCTATCCGCTTTACCATCCACTGTCACTGCCGCCGAACCAGGTGACCCTGCTAGCCAGATTGTGTCGCCGTCACCATTGCCAGTAAATCTCTCTGAGAGCGAAGCCACCGCCATCGGAAACAAAGTCTGGCGCAATGAATGCGGTGGAAGAATCGATGGTCTTACTTCCTGGAATGTCGGTGAAGATTTTCCATCTTTGGGAATTGGGCACTTTATTTGGTATCCCAAAAACGCACACGATAAATTCGAAGAGAGTTTCCCTCGCCTTATGGTTTTTCTGCAAAGCAAAGGTCAGAGGCTTCCTGACTGGCTCAATGCTGACATGCGTTGCCCATGGAACAGCCGGCAAGAATTTTTGCGTGACTTCAAAGGCAAAGAGATGACTGAGTTACGCACCATGTTAAAAAATACGGTGCCTTTGCAAACAAAGTTTATCGTGCTGCGATTGCAGAGCGCACTGCCAGTGGTGCTCGAAAACGTACCGGAATCAACACGAGAAAAAATCCGGTCACGCTTTAATCGCGTACTCACTAGCGGTAGTGCTGGAGCATTTGCGCTAATCGACTATGTCAATTTCAAGGGCGAAGGCGTAAATCCTGGCGAGCGTTATAAAGGGCAAGGTTGGGGACTGCTGCAAGTTCTTGAAGGCATGTCAGATCAGGGCGATGCAGTGCGATCATTTTCTAAATCAGCAGCCGCTGTACTAGAGCTGCGCGTGAAAAACTCTCCGCCGGAGCGAAACGAAAAGAGATGGCTGCTCGGATGGAAAAACAGAGTTTCAAACTATTGCACAGGCACCATTGCTAGTGGCGCCAATGCTGTAGTCTCAAGCTCTCCGACTGAATCTTCCAATGTGTCAAAGCCGCCCATTGTCAGCAGAGAAGAATGGGGCTCAAAATCGCAACCAATTGCAGAAGATCGCAAGCAAGTACCAGAGTGGATAACTATTCACCATGCAGGAGAACTTTGGCATGAAAAAGATGATCCTGCTGAATTTGTGCGCCATATGCAAGCCTGGGGACAGAAGCGCCCGCAACTCGAAAAACCACCTCGCGATACCTATTGGCCAGATCTGCCGTATCACTTTCTAATCGCGCCAGACGGTAGAATTTTCGAAGGACGCCAAACACAATACGAGCCCGAGAGCAACACGAAATATCCTCTCAAGGGCAATATTGGAGTTGAGATGATGGGCGACTTTAACGTCCAACGCCCCACTCTCAAGGAGATTCAATCCTGCGTCAAGTTAACAGCATGGTTGTGCCAACAGCATCATATCCCGATTGATCATGTGCGCACCCACAAAGACGCCGCACCCAATCAAACAGATTGTCCTGGCAAAGATTTCTACCGCTATATTACCGACGGTCAATTCAAGCACTGGGTACAGGTTACCATGCAGGGAATGGAGCCGACGATTGATCCTGGACCTTCCAGTCTCTAGCCGCAATCAACTGTCATTGATTTTCAATAACCGCCGGTGGTTACTTTGTCGTATGTAGCGGCTTTAGGTTCGGCTTTGGGAGTGACAGGTTTGACTTGAGTTGGGCGGCGAAAGCGGGCTCGGTTGTTTTCATTATTTTGATAATATTGAGGATTCAGGTCACTTCGAATCCGGTCGCCGGCAGTACCAATACTCGCGCCCCAACTTGAGGTAGGCAAAGTCGACCTTCCTGCGCTCGAAGCAGAATTGCCGGATACGCCGCCTGTCGCTGTTCGATCGCCAGGTGTCCCGACCGTTGCTCCCCAGGGCACTTTTGGTAGGTTGGCATTGGGTCGTTGGCCGTTCTGGTCTGAACCCTTAGCCGACGCGCTCATCGTTCCAGCTCCAATGTAAGTAGAAGAAGGCGAGTCCAACCCGTTTTCGGCAGCGAGTAAACGTGGATCGCGCGCCTCGCTGTGGAGACTCATCGTTATGGCAAAGGCGCATATGACGAAGGCGATTATTCTGCGGTTTGTGCGCGGTTTTGTCATATATTCTTCGTTTTGGTAAATCAATAGTCGCAACGGATTTGCCCGTCAGCTTAACCGGTTACTTTATAGCCGTCACTAGGATTTACACTGAACTTCAGGTCAGTCGCTGACTATCGTTCAGGGTATTCCCCGTTGGTTGTTATTCTGGACCTCCTAGACTGGTGTTTTACTAGTTTCCTGTTTCCGCAACGCCATGTCTAATGAAATCCAAAAGTGGTATCGATTGTTCCTGCACTTTAGCTCGTTTTGCTTTGCCACATTTGTGATCAGCCAGCTGCAAGATTACCTTCCTCGGGTCTCGCTAGACCTGACAGCAAATTCCGCACAAAGACGTCCAATCGATGAACTTCGACATTACGAAAGATTCTGTGTGAAGAAAAGAAATCACACTGTTGGAGTGATGATGGGCAGCAAGTACGGACCGCCTCAGAATCTGATGTATTATTCGTCCTTTTACATCTCAGACATCAAAGACAAAGATGGCATTGCCAAGTTTGATGTGAAGTTGCCGAAAGATTCATGGATAGCTTATGTTGACGGTGCGTCAATGGTTCAAAGGCGTTCGAATTCCAATTCAAATAGTCAGATTATAACTTTAAACACACCAAATGCGGTGGCAGGATTACCAGAACATTATGTATGCCTCGTCGCGGTTGCTCAGCATCCCGAAAATATCAACATCGAGAGAGCACAAGTTCCTACTATTGTTAAAAGCAACTTCGCCATTGCGCCACTCGAACCTTCTCGTTTTTGGAACGCCGAGGCATTGTGGCGAGACCCTTAACCGACAAGCTTACTTGCGAACACGTCGCTCTTTGTTTTACCCTTGATGCTCAAGTCTAGAGCTGGTTTCCGAACCGTAGATGTAATCGCACTCGGGTCAGAATAGATGTACTTATAACTAGCCACTCCTGCCAGACCCATTGTCGCGTACTCTACCGCTGCGCCGCCCAGGTTGCTCCCCAACTGCTTTTTGTTTTGCTCGAGGTTAGATGGATTGTTCCAAGTATCGATTGCGGGTGCGCCGATTCCAACCGCTAAGTCTTTTGCGATAAAGGCTGCGCCAACTTTACCAGCCCATTTTGTTATGTGCGCGCCAGCACCCCAGAGTGCGTCTGGATTATGTTTGCAATGTGCCAGAACGAGCCCGATTGCAGCTCCCTCAGCTACAAGTTTGGCAACTTGGCTGGGATTCTCCGCAAATGAAGTCAATTTCTCCTGCACCCCGACACCGATTGCGTCCGGAGCAGCTTTTAAGAGCTCCCACTCGCTTCGAAGCGCAGACTGAGGCTCATCACGCTTTGATAGTCCATCGGCGAAGGCACCGAGTGGGTCAGAGTATGCAAATCTTTCAATGTGCGACTTGAACTTCGAAGTTTTGCTGTTTCTACAACTAAAGTGTGCCAGCCGGACAATACCAATTTATTACCAAAGTGGAAACACGCCATGATTGTGAGCAAAGCTGTAAACAAAAATTGATTCCAGCAGTGCTTATTGTAACGCTTAGACACCATAAATGGTGCCTCGCTAACGGTCAATGCGTCCCCTGCTCAAAAGCAACATAAGAACAAAGGATTTTGCAATGGTATCTATTCATGGTGATGAAATTGTTGTCGGTTAGTCCGTCTGCGGTCTATCACCATTATCAGCAGGGCACCAAAAGTACTGCCGAGCAAAATGGATATGATGATCTTTTCGCTTCGCTGACACAGCCAGAGAAGAACTAGGGCCTCGTACACCAGAGCTTTGGCTCTCGGAACGGAATCCTTTGATACGGCTCTCTCTATCTCAAATTCCACTTTACGCCAAGACTTAGAATCGCATACAATCTCATTAAGAGTTTGTGCGACAACGTGCCCGTCAGAGGAACGCAAGTGGTAAAAAAAGAAATCTTTGACCACAAAAACTGACAGCGCAAGTAAGCCACCAAGAACAATACCAATAAAGTATTTGGTGAATTTCTTCCAAAACAGTTTGGGTTCGGCACTAAGTCTAGGTTGAATCTTCATTTAGTTTCTTGAGCTGACACATACACTTTAGCCACTATAAAACAACTAAACAGGGGTAATACCCCCATCATGGCGCGCTTGGATCGATTTATTGATGGAAATCACCCTGTCTTTTTGTCAACCGTAAGAATAGTATTTAAAGACGTTTTGCTGAGTAGTGAAACGTATTGCACCGGTGCTGGAGTGTCATGGAAGCAAGAACCATTAACGATGACACTTGGCGTCACCCAAGACTGTTGCGAACTGCACTGTTCGTTATCGTTTCACTCAGCCTAATTCTCACAGCTGTTTGCTTGTACGCCAGCTCATCAGTTTCTGAATTTTTGAACCAGCTGATTATTCACAATCCAGGCTGTGACGGATCCGGCATAACATGTTGCCTAGGTTCGTCAAATCTGAACTACGACCGAGTCGTAGATATTCTACGTATGCTGACCCTTCTCTCTTCTTGCATCACGTTCTTTTGGCCAATGAACAACATCAAACAAAAAAGCAAGCACCGAATCATTTTTGAATGCATAGTTTTAGCCAGTGTACCAATTCTTGTGCATCTAGTTGGAACTGCTCTTATTAGTAACATCGGTGGAATGGGCTGCGAGTAATCTCGTTGGTGCCGGGTTTAAACATATTCGTCGCAGGGCTCAGTAAAGCCTGAATTAATCTCATGCCCGGAATTTGCCCGATCCCTGAACTAAATAAATCTTGGCACCGCTCTATGTTGGGTACAGAAGCCCAAACCTGGAATGGAGCGAACGAAAATGGCGAACATCGAACACCTGAGCAAGCAAATTGAACAAGGAATTTCGAAGCATGACTCGAAAGCCATTAGTCATGCTTTGCATGAGATGCATTCCTGGAAGGCACACGGCAGCAGTCAGAAGCAAATCGACATAGCCTTGCAAGACCTCAGTCATAAGCTGCACAAAGACGGTTTTCTCCCCGGTTTATCGATAATTGGTTTCGATAAAAATCACGACAAGCTGATCGTGAACGACAAGAGCAAGCACAGCGTGCATGTACTGGATGCCAATCTGAACAAAGTCGAAAAGCACCAGGAAAAGCTTGATACCAAACACGACCGTCAACTAACGACTCAAGAGAAGCAGGAACTTTCGAAAGTCGAAAAAAATCGCGGTGTGACCGTAGAGCAGAAGGGCGATGAATTTATCTATCATCTGAAAGCAAATGGAAAAGACGAAGTTGTTCTCAAAACTGAAGCGTCGCTGAAAGGATTGCAAGACGGCGACAACGCTCTGCAGCAGCAGATAAAGAACAAGGAAGCTCAATTGACTGATGCGTATCATGTTCATTTCAGTGACGAAAATGAAAATGGATATTTGCGTGATGCCGATCACCCAAGTCTCGGTTACGTCAAAACTCGCTTGCCCCGGCTCGATGAGCTTGCCGGTGTGGAAGCAGCTTTGAAGCACTCTGCACCAGCTCAATTGATCGAGAACAGCAGTGGCAGTGAAGGCGTCAAATTTTACTTTCTCAAAGAAAAAGCTATCGGAGCCGCAGCCTTCTATACCACCGACTCGCAAGGAAAACCCGCGGTGTTTATGGAGCCAAACAATCGTTATCCAACAGAAGTGGGTGCGCAAGGAGAACAAATAAGAGGCACTATCCAAGCCGTTCTTACTCATGAACTAGCGCACAACTCGCAGCACAAAATGGGATGGGACGATCCAGAAAGCAAGGCAGCAGTAGGTGCAAAAATTGGTTGGGTAAAAGCTGAAAATTCAGACGAATACTACATAAAAGACAAGCAAGGACATCTGTTCAAAAATGCTCAAACGTCTTCTCTCAAGCCGCCTGACTACGTTCAATGCAATACCAAAGGTGAACCAGTTGATTCGAACGGCAAGGTCGTTGATGCGAGCGCAGCCAAACACCTGAAAGCCGGAGACGAAAACGACCGTGGTTCAGATACAATGTTCGGCAATGCATTGGTCAGACCAGTAACGCACTATTTTCCAACACCGACTGAAATGTTTGCAGACGGTATGCAAGCGTACAGACTGGATGAAGCCCACAGAGCCAATCTGTTACGTGAAAGCCCATTGATGTATCGCGCTTGCAAACAAGAAGACCAAAAGGAAATCAGCGCAGCCTATGGCTGGGGACGAATGATTCGTGACACCAACGGCGAGTTGGTGCAAGACACACCACAAGAGCGACTGAAAATTCAGGCATTTGAGAAACAGAATGCTACACCATAGTGCAATGGGCGTGATACATTGGTGGGGAATGAGAATGCGTAGTCAGCTGCTAGCGAAAATATGGATATTGGTCTTGCTCTGTAGCCACCCAGGATTACAGTCCGCGCACGCTGCTGAGAACACCTTCAATCTCGATGCCAAAATCGCAGCAACTGTGCCCACAAGTGATGAAGACCGCTGGTTGATAATACCGTGGCGAACGAACTTGATGAAAGCACGTTTGGAAGCGCAGAATTTAAATCGCCCCATGTTTCTGTGGATTATGAATGGAAATCCGATGGGCTGCACGTGAAACAACGGTCAGCTGGATCGGCGGTTCAGCTTCAGGGATCCCACAATTATTGCGCTTCTGAAAACACAGTTTGTCCCCGTCAGTGGTGACTGCAAAGAATTGCAGTTTGGTCACTCGTCAGCGAAGAACTGGTTTATGAATGTGGTCTCGCACTCGACTGATCGAGACCTTCGAGAACAGCTCAAACAACACGGCGATGAAGGAAACACTGCACAGGGACTCTATGTTGTCGGCGCAGACGGAAAGCTGTATGGCTGGATCAACAATCATGACGTTGGCGAAGTACGTAAATTTCTCGATCGTGGAATAGCAGAATTCAGAACCGAACCGCGTCAATCGGTGCAGGTATCTCAATCTGAAATCAACGAAAAATTTTCCATGGCGCCTTTGCCAACAACATCTGTAGTGAGAATTTACACGCGCATTCGACCAGTGCCCGCGGGCTCCGATGTGCTCAATAACGGAGTCGGTCGAGATCACTTGTGGATTTTGCAGCGCGAAATCGAGCAAATCAGCGACCGTTCTCACGACGACGGTCGACCTTTTTCCCTGCCTTCACCCCTGGTGGCAAGGTTAGTTCGATACCATCTCATCGACAACGTGAGAGGAGAACCAGATATGTGGAGAGGCGATGAAATTGCGAAATCAAATTTCTCAGCGAGATACATCGGATCCAACGCTGCGGGCAAGACTTACGAATTTCGTGGAGAATTTGCCCAAAGAAAGAAGGACAATAAGCGCGGCTCCCAGGGAAACATCTACGGTCGCATCGAAATTGCCAACGACCGGTCCAAGATAACGAGCTTTCGCGCATACGCACAAATGGAAGCGTGGGGAGCCAGTCGATTTACCCCAGGCGCACCGTCTGGCAAGTTCCCGATGGTAATAGCAATGATTGAAACGCACGACGACGTATCAAAAGTTGTTCCACCGCAAGCGATGTATGAGTGGCCAGATTACTACCTCAATCCCGAAGCAAATTGAGTTTCATCGAAAGTGCGCATTGAGGCAATCTAAATTTCTAAAATCCGCGCCAGAAAGATCGCGCTTTATTGTCTTTCATAACAGGAATATATCCCCCCCGGGGAACGCGTTGGTAACCCGGTGACTGCCCACGCTGTTGCCACTGGGCCGCAGCATTTTGCTCGAACGATGAGAGATCGCCGGGGCGACCGTTTGCTTTCGCAGCGGCAGCATCTTGGTACTCTGGTGTGCCTGGCTTTGGATGATTGCGTTCAACCCAGTTGCCATTTGAATCTTGATTTGGACCGCGATCGTCAGGGTGGTCCGCAGGCGGGCGCCATCCGGGTGGATTAACGCTCGCGGGGCGGGGACCTACGAGTGGTTTATAGCCTGGTGGATACGTGGGCGCGCCAGGAACGTACATCAGCGGTTTAAAAGGACGAGCGTTCGGAAACGGAGGTAGCGGTTGGCTGTTGCTGAAGGAGGGCGGTGCAGTGCGAACTTGCGGATCAGGCGATGTGCTAACCGGCTGGCTTGACCAGTAGTTGCTTGGTGGAGTGTATGGTTGGGCGCTCTGAGGCGGGTTGTAATCCTGATGTTCGGCAACTGGCGCAGCGTATTTTTGAGCGCTCGGTGGTGGCGAATTGAATTTCGGTGTGTTCGATGCCGCGCTGTTTGTGGTGGGCATTGGCATGCTGATCGAGTGAGGCTCGCTACCTCGAGTGACGGCGGTATGAGACGAAAGAGGACTCCACGAACCGGATATGGCACCATGCATGTTCAGCTTACCAGCAAGAAACGAAAACGTTCCGACATCTGATCGCCCGGTATCTGATTTAAGAGTCCAATTACCGTTGTTGGCGCTAATCGTCCCACTTTCGGTAACTTGCCCGTTTGTGGATTTTTGATATCTTCCATCGGCACCGATGTGCAGCGACTCTTCACCGCACCGCCAATCACCTGCTACACGAGGCTCGACCTGAGCAAAAGCAGCGGAGCCAATCAACAATGTTGCCGCCAGCGAAAGTAATCTTTGCATAACCACCTGCTTCGTCTGCCGGATCACATCATACTACTGGTTGCACCTTCAGAGTATGGCGGCCTCCATAGATACTCTTTAAAGAAAGAACTTACTGCAGCCAGTGCGTCACGGTGACGTAACGTTAAAACGGTAAAAATTGAACTACCACAAGAGGTTCGATTCTTACATGGCACAATTTGAAGGGTCTCTCTCAGATCAAGTTTCGACGCCCTTGGTCCACGATACGGAGCAGAGTTGGACCAGTCGCGCACTAGATAGTTTTCTAAACGCAGGTAAAGAAGCCGTTATCGATCATCCGGTGCAAACCTCAGGCAGTCTGGTCGCAGGATTCGTAATAGGTGACGGGGTTCAGCGAGCACTGACTGCGGCTGAAAGCATGGGTGGAAAAATAGCCATGTCTGCGAAAGTAGCAGAGCTTGCATTCGCAGTGGCACCATTTGTGTATATGTCGCACAGAATCTACACCGCTGATGACTCTGCCAAAGAAGCAGGTCAAGCCATCTTCGACACGAGTTTATTTGTCGGCACAGCCTCGCTTGGCCGAGCCTGGCGCTTCTCTAAATATGAGGACGCAGCGCTTCAAAGCGGAAAGATAACGCATCCTGGATTGAGTCTAGAAGATGCTCCACGCGCAGCCGCCCTTGCGTCTTCCGATACTGCCATGAAAAATTCCACCCGCAGCTATTTTGCCGGAATCTATGAAAAGAATCATGCCGACGGTGTAGTTTCAAAGTTTCTGAGAAATAAAACTGAAATCAGAACAACTGCATCCAACGATATTTTGGCTGTTCGACCAAACGGCGATCAAGTAACGTTTCACGAAAACGGAATGATCAGTGCCTTGCAAGGCGTTGGCCCCGGTGTCAAACAATGGGAGTTTAGACCTGACCAAAGTTTCACGATGAGACAAGGAAATCACACGATGCGAGTCGGCGCTGACGGACGAGGAATGTCTGACTTTCCTCAACCAGGTGAAAGTGAATTGCTTCGTCCCGGTCTGGGCGCATTACAAGGAAAAATATTTTCGCTTTCCGATGTTAACTTCGATCGTGTCAATGGCACCGCCGGCGGTTTCAAGCTACCCGACGTGACACCGATACCAAAAACTGATGTTGAGTTATTGTTAGGAGCAAAGCGTCAGTTTGCGCTCAAAGAAGCGGGTCAGGCTGCGAATTACGACGTGAGCTCAAATGTGGTGCCTCAGTCTAATAGCTCAACTGATACGACCGGACTAAGGGCAACTTTAAATTGCCAGACCTTACCCGCGTCGATCCAGCGCTGATCAAGCGATTACTATCAATGAAAAGCGAACAGCCTTTGAGATAGTCACACTGGTGCCATGGTCGAGAAGAAACTGGACCAAAATTTCATTTTGTAAGCAATTCGCAAGATTAGATTGCAACCATTTCTATAGACACAATTATAGGAGTGCAATACATGACCCAAGCACGGCAATCCAAAACGCTCATCGTCAGCATGCTTGCAATTTGTTTTCTATTCGCAACTGCCACCGGCGCCAGTGCTCACAAAACCGTGCGCAAATACAATAGAACAGCCCTCTTTCAACCAAAAAAGAAATACTATTCTCGCAACCACCATCGACATCATCATCACCACCATCACAAACACGCCGTCAGAGTAGGGAGAAGATAATTTCCTGGCTGGCTGAAATCATCGGTCCACCCAGACTTGATATCGCTGTTGGCGACGATGCAAATTGTTCTCCGGTAATGGTTGAGCACTGTACGTTTCGGCAAACGAATCTACTGGTTCAGCTGTTGTCGGTACGCAGTTTTTGACTGGCAGAAAGTCATTCCAATCTACAGCTAAGCCGAGAAACATCAGGAGAAAAACCACGAAAGCACCAATAACTGGAGTAATGGCGTTATTCATAGAATAGTCCGGAGATCCATCTTTTAGCCCCTGGAGAGCACTGTTCCAACCGGGTGATTGATTCGGATGACCTGACTGCATGCCATGGTGACCTCCTGCGCCACCATGATGTCCAAAGCCGTGATGCCCCATGCGCAGCTCTCCTTAGCCAAACAAACAGATAAACCAAGCGCTCATTGTCAGTATGGTTACGCAGTCTTGCAAATCGCTTGCGAAAAAAATTGCATTGCTCTAATCCTCGCTTCACGATAAACTCAGCTTGTTAGCAAGATCGAGACTCTGCTACCAAATTCGGTGCCACTTGTTCAATCGATTAGGTCCTGAGTTCAACTTACAAAATCAGAGAATTGGTTCTGCGATTAAACGTTGGTGACAGCAACAGAATTCATTGGGCTTCGATTTGAGAATATTCTATAATCGGAACAGCTCGATTGCTCCGTCAGCGTGCGCAAAATTTGAGGACTTAGCATGGAACTGCTCAACAAAGCTTTCTCATTTTATCGAAGGCTCTTAAGCGCGGTTTTCGAGATGATTGTGCTTATCACTATTGGTTACGCAACCAATTGGAACATCCCTGTATTTTTAGTCGTGGTAGCTGTAGTGTTCATAGGACATCAACTTTTTCACGTGCTCCGAGAACTTTATCCAAACTGGTTCGTCTTCCGAGATCCGACACTCTGGTTTTTCGGCGCAGCAACTACATGCGCAATGACGCTTCTGGGACTAGCCTACGGGTTGGTTTACGTTAAGCACTGGTAGTTGAATCAGGGGTCTTATATCTCAAAGTCAGATATCGGGATTGGGGTACAACTACGGTTGTCTCAGGGCCGTTTGACCGTTAGAGTAAAACGGTGAAGGCAAGCGTGGCGGCTGGAGCTACCATGAAAATTCCTGTCCTGGTTGCGATGTTATTGGTTGCGGTGGTGTTGGCATTGCCGATGCCGTCGGCAGATGCACAGCCAAATGTGCGCGCGCTTCTGGATCAGGGGCGCTATCGTGAAGCGATCGTAGTTTGCAATCGTGCTTTGGGTAAAAAGCCAAAACAGGCAAAGCTGTACTATCAGCGAGGTTTTGCGTTAGCCAACTTAAAACAATATCCAAGGGCGCTGAATGACTTCACTGAGGCTATAAAACTCAACCCGAACTGTGTCGGGGCGCTTGAATCGCGCGCCCACGTCTACGTCCTAACGGGACAAACTCAGCTGGCTATACTGGACGCGACGCGAGCAATCATCCTCGACCCCAAAACTGGCAGGAATTACTCTACCCGTGCGCTAGCTTACTCGGATCAGGGCAAATATCAAAACGCCGTTGATGATCTGACGATTTGTCTTCGGTTGGCGCCCAAGTATGCGCTTGCTTACGGAAATCGTGGATTTGCGTTTAATCACTTGGGGCAGTATGAACGCGCTGTTGAAGATTGCACCAAACAATTAAGTCTCGACCCAAAGTCATCCTGGGCTTATCGACAGCGCGCGCTGTCCGAGCGATACCTAGGAAGGCACAACGAAGCTCTCGAAGACCTCAACAGCGCAATACGAATCAATTCTGCAGAACCAGCTTCGTATGTTTTGCGCGGACTTACGTATCGCTCACTCTATCAAGCACAAAGGGCGATTGAAGATTTCAATAAAGCCATCGCACTTAGCGCCGAAAATACTTGGACATATCGATACTGCGGTTGGGCTTACAACGAATTGGGAGAATATCGGAAGGCTGTAGACGTCTGCACCAAAGCAATCGCCTTTGACCAAAACGATGCGGTTGCCCTTGCCACACGTTCATACTCATATGCCCGTTTAGGCAACGATGAGCTGTGCGTGCAAGATTGTTGCGCAGCCATAAAACTCGATCCAAAAAATGTGGACGCCTACTACAACCGAGCCTGCATTCACAAAAGGCGTGGACAATTCGATAAGTGCATACAAGACTGCGACCAGGCTTTAGCGATCAATCCATCAGAACATGACGCAATCGTTTTACGTGGTTATGCAAATACCATTTTAGGACGGTCAGCAGATAGCATCAAAGATTGGAAAAAGGCAATTGAGCTGAATTCGTTGGACTACCGAGCATATGCATCCCTCGCAAATCTTTATTGTGAGCTTGGCAGACATGATGAGGAAATTGATGCCTACAACAATGTTTTGCAAATCGATCCCAAGCAGGATGTGCTTTATTCCAGGGGTTTTGCGTTGGGCGAGGTTGGCATGTATGAAAAAGCGATTGACGATTTAACGCTGAAAATTGCGCGCAGCCCAAAGAACTCGTGGGCGTACTATCGGAGAGGATGGACGTACGGACGTCTTGGAGAATTTCAAAAATCGATCGACGATTGCAACAAATCCATTGAGTTAGACCCATCGTTTACGATAGTGTTTCAAGCGCGTGGCTGGGCGCATCTGATGCATGGAGAATATCTAGATTCTTTGAGTGATTACCAGACTTCTTTGCTCAAAGTTCCGAGGTTAGATCAAGTACTTTTTGCAAATACATCAAGTGACTTAAAGCAAGCGATTGCTCATGCTATCGATTTGGTGCATGCTTGCCTCCTTAAAACTCATTGACTGCATGTCTGTTTTTGGCACGTAATTAGTAACGCTGTACCAGTTTTTAGCTTGGCGTTGCTGGCCGAACTTACGCATTACATTCCTTTAGTACACTCTTCGGCTTCTTTCATCAATTTGGAGCTGGATGTTTTCAAACCATCGGCAATTTTCAAAATGGTGAGCAGACTAGGATTCCTTTTGCCCTTCTCTAGGCTACTTATGAAACTTCTATCGATACCCGAATTGATGCTCAACTCTTCTTGCGAAAGTCGTAATTTGCGACGGCGAGCATAAATGATCTTGCCAAAGCATTCTACAAAGTTTGGCATGAGTTTCTCCGTTTCACCGCTACGACGGCGCAGGACAAATGAGACATTTTTGAACTCGTCTTAATTGGTCGACAATATTTTAGTCCATCGTAACAACTATTCTAAGTTGAAAATTACGGCATTAGTTCTCAATTGTGGACGCGACTCCACAGACGACACGAGAGTACCGCCGAGTGAAGCGAAGATTCTGTAACTTATGCGACGTTTTTCCTACTACCGATTTTGCAAAAAAAAACAATTTGAATAAAAATTTTGCAGTTTCTAAGAGTTGCCACTAGCAAAGTACTTATAGAACTCGCACGAAAGTAGCAACAAAAACAAGAGCGAAGGACGCTCAATATGTCGCAAGTGCGGTTTGCAGCGACATTAGTGTCGTCGAAGAAACCTTCTTGCCGTGCTTTCGGATCCAGCGACGAGCGTTTTTGCGAAGTTCTGGGTTTTTCGGATCTTGTCTGAGCAATGCTGTTAACAAATCACGTTCTAGATCGATGCTTGGATATCTTGCGATAGTTTCCTGGGCCATGGCGATCAATTCCTTGTTCGGAGCAACTAGAAGAAGCGGTCCGATCATCCTCACCGATTTCGTTTTCGTGCAAGTTTGTTTCAGTATGGCGACCGTTTCCCTATCTGGACAGACATTGAACAGGGCTGCCTCCATAGCAGGAGTTCTCTTGTCGGGTGGCTGCCTTTTAAGCAACGTTTTTGCTTTCTTCACAACATACAAATCCGGTTCTTGATTCAGAATTTTGTATGCGGAAAGTAATCCGATCAGCACAGAATGAGAGGATGAATTACGTTCGTGTTTTTTGAACCACTCTTTTCCCGCATGAATATCACGGGCATCCGCAACGCAATTGATGAGGGTTCCGAGTACATGTCCGCAATTTGGATCGTTGTGGTGAGATTCAATCCACCGGCGCGAAAATGCGGACGTGCGAGGCGTCAAGAATTTATGAGCAGGGGTTGTTCCGCGCAACAAGTGTGCTAGAACGAAGTAGTAATTATCACTATTGCCCACTGCTTCTGCCCACTTCAGAGCAGATTCAAGAATTTCCGTTGACTCACTATACAATGCAACTACGGAAACGATGATGTCCATGGTCTTATTAGTGCGGTTCAATTCCATCCAGCGCAAAATAATTTTCTCTGCTCTTCGGCTATTTTTACCTTCAAATTTTTGCAAACAACTCCAGGCATCATTAAGAGGTTCCCTTTCCATCCGCGCTTCAATGAGATCGTAGATTCTGCGAGGACTTCTTTTACTGCTACCTATAGCTCTCAAGAGACTGCGAAGAACCACCGGTTTAGATACGGTGCGCACATAATATTCAGCTAAATACATAGCTTCATTCGAGTCGTACTGTTCCAGCCAATGCCCAACTAATTTCGGTGCGTACTCGTGATCTCGAAAGTCTGCGAGCCATTTTCGTGCATAGAAAACCAGAATTCTGGTCTGTTTGAACTGCATTAATTCGCCGATCAATTTGCCACTGCTTTCTTGCAGACGGTCAGTTTGTAATACTTCCATGCCCTTAGCAAAGTAGCGTGCTTTTTCTTGCATTGAATATGCCTTGCATGCGATCTCACTCTTCTGACTTTATTATCAACGAAAAATTTGAATTCTAGTTCAATACGAACGCCAACCTTCGAGGAAGGCACTAAAGAGAAATCGATAGTGTTGGAAAGTTTTAGCGGTTTGGAGCGATGACCAGGTTTCCGGCATCACCAAGCAATTCGCATCCACCCACACCGGCTTTGATATTTGGCACAGTGCTCTCACCTAAGAATTGAATGGATCGAATGAAAATTTGAGAACGGGTCTTCTTTGGAATAGTTGGTTGATAAATGAGCGCGACAAAGTTTATGTCAGCGTTGGCAGGTATTCCTTTGGCTACAAGTGGAGCGCTTGTCACCGTTCCAGTGAAGCTGCCGTCCTGATTTTTGACGAGCTTGAATACGTTCTTGTCTGCAGGGTTGGATGAGAAAAGCACCGCATGGTCATTACCAACTTGATTTTTATAACCGAATACCATTGCGATTCCGTTCTCGCTGGTAGTTCTATCGAAATCAAATACTACTTCTGTCTTTTTCGTATCGAATAAAGCGGGCTTAAAATTTGAGAATTTTTTGATTTGATAACCGGCTCTAGCTTGATTTGCGTACTCGCGATACTCAGAAATGTCGTTAAAAATTCGGAGATTAGTGACCAATTGTTGATTCCGACTCACTAGCTCTGCATCAGCTTGTTGCTTAGGAAACTGACATTCCGCCAAAAGCAGAGAGTATGAAGGGTCAGCAAGAGCAGGGCTTGCCGTTTGAAGCGCGCCTATCGCGAGCGCGAACATTAGTTTTAGTGCTGTTACTGATTTATGCATCTCAACTTTGTCTCTCTATTGTAGGTTTTTGTAAGTTGGTGTGGAACTAGATGGATAAACCGTGTAGCCAAAGAACCACAAAGAACTCAGCAATTATACGCACATTTGGGACTTGTGATGTAATCTTCAAAAATCTAACGCCGGCATTCACGCTCAGTAGGCGTGGCTTCGGACCTCAATTTTGCTCACCTTATTGCCTGGCGAAAACGACAAATGCAACTCATGCCAAACATAACCATTTTGGCGAACACCTTCTTTATCTTTTTCGCAGTCGAGGATGTAACTGTAATACGCCTGATACGGTCCAAACATGCCTTCTCCAGCTGGACTCGATCTATCTGGAGGTCCCAGAAGCGTAGCAACATCCGTACGAGAAAGTTTCGAAAGCTTGCTCTCAATCAAAGGCGTGAATTGTTCGGGACGTTCTCGATCCCACTTAGCTGTGTCGAAGCCATTCAGCAATGGCGATGTGCGTTGTGGAAGTGGTTGCGGAAACAAAAGCAAGCAACATGCACCTGCCGCTAAAGACATCGGCAACCAAACTTTCGAGATAGGAATAGCTACATGCATGACTTTAGATTAGCCTTCCATCACACTTATGGATAGGTGGAAATCCCCAAGTAAGCCGCGCTTCCAGCAATCAAGAAGCAAACCTTGAACAGAATTGCGATCAATCAACGCGCTGCCAAATCTCGAATACCTGCCCTTGTGTAGTGTGGAAAACCTTTGGACGCTCTGTTCCGGGGAAAGAAAATATGGCTTTTAAAACATCGTGATCCAACTCGTAGATGCCGGCCAAATGCTTGTTAGCAAATGGTCCTTCATCTGGTATCAAATCAATTTCTGCTGGTTTTTGATCGCTTCCAAACACGACTTTGCCCGTCTTAGATTTTGGAAAACCACCAACATACTGCGGAAACGAAAGTTCCGCCCAGTCGAGTCGAAACGTGTCGTCTTTCAAAAAGCTGTATCGAAATTCTTGAAAGATGCTGTACGGAAGCCATACTCCATTCAACTGGCAGCCGATTACTTTCCACTTTCCAACAAGACCATCTAACATACACATCTCCTTACGACTGTTCGTCGGCTACAGAACTTACAAGGGTCGCCATTAGTGTGGACATTTTCTCAATTATTTGTCGGTTGTGAACGATATCAAATTCATCCAGGTATGTGAGAGGTTCGCGGTAGGCCACTTTCGTGCCACCATCATTCCAGAACAGAATCTTAAGCGGCAATTCAATTCCAATCTGAGGCTGTTCTTTCATAAGATTAGTGCCCACTCGAGGATCACCGAACACCAGAACCTGCTCTTCCGCCATTTCCAGTCCAGCATCAATCGCTGCGGATTGATGATCGATGTGAGCGAAAATCTTGATGTTTTTACTCTCAAGCAAAGTCCGCAAACGCGCGACTGCTTCGCCAACCGCAAGCTTGCTGTTTCGAACCACTAATTGATTGCTCACTTGCACTCCTCAATGGGTGAAATTCGCTCTTAGTTTAACCCTATTAAGTGATGATTAACGTACACGTCTTGTTAACAAGTGACATGTAGTATCGATCTAGGCTTCGATATTCACCAGTTTCAGCCTCGATAACCAATCAAATGTCCAACCAAAATTTTACTAGCCTGACTCCGCCATAAGCTGCACCACAAGTTTCAGCAGTCTTTGCCTTTGCAGACCCTCGTGGGTCCGCTACTTGTCGCACGCGGAGTTAGAGATGATTCCTTATCATGATGAAAATGAATGTCTGCGCTTTCCAATAGTCAACTCACTGTTGATTGGAATAAACATTGCTGTTTTTGTCTACATGTTCTTCGGCGTAATCTTTGGGGCACAGCCAGTTCAAACCATCATCAGTGAGCACGCCGTTGTTGCCACTCGCATTATTCATCACTGGGACCTCAATCAGCTTGGCACCATATTTAGTTCCATGTTCATGCACGTGGGATTCGCGCACATCGTCGGAAACTTGTGGGTTCTCTATCTGTTTGGCGACAACGTCGAAGACCGATTGGGACACTGGAATTATCTTGCCTTTTACCTGGTTTGCGGATTAGCCGCAAACGCCGCTCAAATTTTCAGCAATCCGAGCGCTGCCATTCCAACTTTGGGCGCAAGCGGCGCGATAGCTGGGGTGCTCGGTGCGTACATGATCATGTTTCCCAACGTTGGCGTCAGAACTTGGATTACATGGTTCTGGTCTGTGACCATTCCTGCCTGGATAATCATGGGAGTTTGGTTCATTCTGCAATGTGCAAATTCGATGATTGGCGGCGACGATTCAATCGCCTGGTATGCCCATATCGGAGGTTTTTTGACGGGCTTTGCGCTGACGTTCTGTCTGAAACCAGCCAAACCGCCAGAATTCATCGACCTCGACGGAGTTCGGGTCAAGGCTGAAAAGGACGAGCACGACCTTCATCATTCAGAGCTGGCTAAACCAAACGATCTCGCCGCAGTGATCGGATTTTTCTTGTTCATGTGTGTGTCAGGGTATCTGATAATGCATCCAACAACAGCTAAAGTGACCGCCAAACCAGCTCTAGCGTCGAGAACAACCGTTGCCCAACCAAAATCAAAAGACAAAGATCAACGTAAAAGGTCCGTACATAGACGATCGCAGCCGGCAAGACCGCACTCGTAGAATATAGTCTACAAAATCAACTGTAAAATCGAAGACGCCCATGGAAAGGCACGATCGAGCGATGAGTGCCCGCAAAATCTGCGACCTTTTGTCGAATAACCGTAACGTTATTGCAGAGCTTGCGCTACACTTACTGACGTCCGCTTATTTACGTTGTAATTTAAGTTATTCGGACTCGCAATCTGTCACGTAAACCGGAAACACATCACGGAAGTCAATGCTGGGGGAACATGCTAATGACCAAATCGAAGATCGCAGCTTCAATGTTAATCGCACTCACCTTTTCGGTTTCGAGTGCCATGGCAGTTCCGACAGTCGAATGGGCAAGCGTGAAGAAAGTGCTGGGCGGAAAGGCGAACAAGCTCACATACACCACTTTTCAACAACCAGATCCCGCATACAGCGGCACCAAAAATACCGATGGCAATACAAACGTCACTCAGATTGCCTCATTCACTCAAATCAGCCAGGATGTTAACGGACTCACCGGACTAAACATTCCATCTGTCCATGGTGGACTTTTGCCCAGTGTCGGTCAATTTAAGGGAATCGGCGCTGATTATTCCGCCCCTGGCTCATCCAATGCCGACACTGGATTGTTCTTTGTCGTTCAAACCGCAGACGGTCTGTATCATTTCTCACCGTTCACTGCGCCGAACATCGTTGGCAACGGTTCAATCAATTTCGGAACGGCTAATGGCCGCACTAAATGGCATGTTTTCCAAATCAATGCAGCAAACTTCACTCCAGCGTTCGCGAGTGGTACTGGTTCTGTGATCACCAAAATGGCCGTTGTATTCGACGGCGTAGCGTCAGCCACGTCTACAATCAATCAACTTCTTCCGCCTGCAATTTCCGCTCCAAAGGTAAATGAATATCAGTTGCTGACTGGCACCACCGGTGTGCTCAACAACCGATCCGGCAGCAATACTGTGGCCGACCTCGTGCTTCGCGTTGATGCCGATAGCCGCTTCAACTTCGAGTTCTAAGAAACCAGTCTTATTGTGAACTGACTATTTGGTGATCGCATTTCGGTGCGCAGTTTAGGGTGCTTAATACGCGCGCTCAAATTTGGTGAAAATCGCATTAGCGATGGAGTTTGTGCCATGGCTATGGTTCAAACTTGAGCGTGACTGCGGCAAATCGGCTAAAATTCTGCCCACTAGCAAACGTGTTCACTGCCATCAAAGCCAGCAATTGCGGACGAACGATCACTATGAAAATTACTATCGACGAAGTTTGGAATCGTCTAAGTGGCTTTTCCAATGGACTCACCCAGGAATATTTAGAGAGCGTGCCACATGATCGACTATTCACGGTGATCTGCAAATTCTATGATGGACACATCGATGTTCGCGGCGACGAGTACATCGACGAAGATGACGGAACCGTTTTTCGATGTCCAGATGATACATGCTTCTTTCTTTTGATCAAAGAATTAAATGATCAAATTTTCAATGGTGGCTTTAACCAGTATCTCTTTAATTGTGGTAAGCATGCGCATCTAGCTCATTTAGCTCTCAAAATAGTGTGTGGAGAAAAACACGCTGAAATATTAGATGCTGTTGTTCAGTCTTTCAGATCACGTGCTCACCTTCATGATGAAGTAAGAGCTGCAGATGACGCCAAAGAATTATTGAAACGATTTTCTGACACATACGATTCTCTCGACTTCAGTGAATACGATACAGCCTGGTATTCGTTGAGAGACGAGCGCGAAAAACTTATTACTAACTATGCGCGCGAAAATCTATCGAGATTCACGTACATAAATCCAAACACCGAAGGTAACGCCCCATCGGCATTGGATGTGTATTTTGACGATGACGAAGTGCTCAGCATGATCTACTCGAGCAAGCCAAAATGGAACAGTGCCGATCAAGATGGCAGTCGAACCAGAAAAATTCAGTACTACCTGAAAAACATGAACAAATACATTACAGCGAAAAACTATATCGCAGCAGATTGTGTAATGCATGAGGGCATATTTCCACACATCAGATTGTGGGAGATGGATGACACAGATGTGTTCTCAAAATGTCTGCATCGTTATGTGTTGGTGCTGACTGAACTACATCGGCCTAAACAAGCGTCAGCGCTCAGGAGCCTGCTTGAAGAAGCCGAAAAGTAATGGGCGTTAAAATAGGCGTTAGAAAGCTCATCAACAGCGGATAGACAAGCGAAAGAACTATCTGATAGTCTTGTCCGAATAAATTAATTCGGAGTGTGTTATGGCTACAAAAGTTTTCATCAATATGGCAGTCAAAGATTTGCAGAAATCAATCGAGTTCTTTGGAAAGCTGGGATACAAATTCAACCCACAATTCACTGATGAGACTGCCACCTGCATGATCATTTCTGACACCATCTATTCGATGCTGCTGACAGAACCGAAGTTCAAATCATTTACTCCGAAAGAAATTTGCGATACGACAAAGAGTCAGGAGACCTTTATTTGCTTAAGCGTCGACAGTAAAGAAGCCGTCGACGAGATGATCAAGAAAGCTGTCGCGGCTGGTGGCAAGACATGGAAAGATCCCGATGACCACGGGTTTATGTACGGTCATGAATTCGAAGATCTCGACGGGCACGTTTGGGAAATTATGTGGATGAATCCCGACTTCGTGCAAAAGTAGCAGCCAATTCGCATACTCTAAAAATACACAAATTGTTCCGGCAATCTTTCTGCGCTCAGACTTAAAACTAAGTTGAGTTAGCGGGGAAAGATCATGAGCAAGGACTATTCACATCCTGAAGAAGTTGCGAAAAAAGACGCGACAGAAATCAGAGAAAGCACCGACAATCCAACCAACAAGATCATGAGCGAAATCTGGATGGCTCATGAACAGTTGAAAAACGACCCGGCTGCCTACAAAAAATACATTGATGGTCTAAAAAGTTGTTTCCAAGAACCAGCAGACACAGCCAATCTTCACACAATAGAATTGGATGATGCCAGAGCAAAAGACCCAGTTACTAAAAGACTCGTAGACTCAATCATCGGAGTAAACTCAGAAGTCGTGCCGGGTGAAAATTGGAAATACATCGATATTCTCGATGGATACAGCAGCATGAGAAATGACAGCGGTCATGTTCACTATGATGTAGATATAGACGGAAAAGTAACAAAGGAAGACATGGATAAATTCCGCGCAGATCTGGCAAATGATCGCAGTCAGACACACACAGGAAAAGAATCACTTGCATCAGTTATCGCAGCGAGGTGGAAAAGTCAGCATCCAAATGAACCTGACCTCTTTGAAAATCTTCCACAAGATGGCTTCGATAGAGGATTTTTGCTCGCCAGCTTAGGATTAACGGGAGACTCGTCCGGACGCGATTTTAAGGAGCAGTTCAATGCGCCCTAGGAAATCCGGTCTCTCTTGCATCGCATATGGTGGCACTGGCATGTTTCAATACCATCGGAACTTATACAAATTTAGAAAATAGACGCGCTACTTTATCCTGCTTCTAAATTAATTCAAAGTTGATCCCGAGTTTTGCGATGAAACATCGCAAAATTACTTATCACGAGAGTCCTTCACTTCGATTACACTAATCAGACCTATCGAACCAGGAGGTCCGATCAATTAAGTCTTATCGGAGCGTACTAAAACAACGCGATTTAAGTATGCTGTGGGGCAGTCAGGTTTTGTCGGCAATTGGCGATCAGTTACACTCGCTTGCTGTCCTGTGGATAGCAGTGCAAATCGGCGGTCCAAAAGCTGGTTTGGTAGCTGCTTCAGGAACAACCGCCGGCACCATCGTTGGTCTCTTCGCCGGAGTATATGCGGATCGATTAGATAGGCGCATCGCCATGATTGTCGTCGACGTTCTGCGTGCTGTGGCGGTTCTAATTCTTGCAGCTGTCGCGCATTTTGGCACACTGCAGCTGTGGCAACTCGGCATCATAGCTGTCGTCGTATCAACGCTCGGTTCTCTCTTCAACCCATGCATGTCAGCGAGTTTACCAGCACTGGTATCGCAACCGGAACTGTTACGCGCAATGACGGCGCTGATGATGATGACATTCCGAATTGCGCGCCTCGTTGGACCAGGCATTGCAGGATTGCTCCTCGCTTATTATCCAGTATCTACATTCTTCCTCATTGATTCTGCCACTTACGTGGTATCAGCATTTGCCATCTGGTGTCTCGGAACAAAATACCTCTGGCGCCCCAAAAGCATCTCAAAGAAGGGCGGACTGCACGGCATACGAATAGACCTGGCGCTTTCAACAAGAGTAGTGCTTCGCCATAAACAACTGGCATTTGCGCTTACTCTTGCATCTTTCGAACCAGGTTTGTGGTGCGCCGCTTATCTTGTGGGTCTACCGCTTATGGTCAAACAAGGTGCTCTTGGAATGGCAAACGTGAACGTGACCAACTACGCCATGATAATTTGTGCTTACGGGTGCGGCAACGTGCTCAGCCTTCTGTTTGTCGGCACGCACGAACTAGCTCGTCGATGTAGCTTTTTCATAGGGGTTGGACTTTCGATCATGGGGCTTGGATTCGTCCTTCTCTCGTTAAGCGGCAATCTAATTCTTGCTTGTGTAGCGGCTGCTTTCGCAGCATCTGGTGGTCCGATTAGCGATATGGCGATGACAACTCTCTTGCAAAAATTCCCGACACACTATAGAGGCAAACTGAATAGTTTACGCAGTTCACTTGATGGGCTGAGTGCGGCAATTGGTTTAACCACCGCTTCGTTTGTATTCGCCACCGTAGGCAGTACCACTGGAATTACGCTGTGTGGCTCAGGGATTCTGCTGTTAGGATTGATATCCCTAATTTGCTCACCTTCGGTGGACAAAAATCCTGTTGAACCAACACTAAAAGCACGAGTTTAACGTTTGAAGCGAACAAAGAGACATTTCCTGGACTACCAAGTCCTGGTCCTGGTCCTAACCCAGGTGAGTTCTAATTTTCAGTCTTTCGGCTTGAACTGCCGAACACCAGTTGCAATCAATAGACCTAGAGATTGAAGTGCAAAAGGGAAAAAATTTAGCGGAGTAGGACATAGCATGAGAATGATGGAAACTGCAGTCAATATTGGCGCGTACTTAAATCCTTGTTTGAAGGTCCAAATAACGATCGGAATTGCCATCGTGTAATGATGCGTGAGAGCTGAAGGTCCAGTCAACAACAGCAGTGACAACAGGTTGCATTCACGTTCGATCAGCACGAAATTTCTAGAGAGAGATTTGGGAATAGTAAAACATCTGATGACAAAATAGATTGCGAGAACGCTCGCTTCTATCCTGGCGATCGATGTACAAGTAGGCAGGCTTGGGCGAGCGAGCTGTGCAAAATCGGATAAGACATTCCAGAGTCGATAGTTGACCGTAACCAGCCCCGGACTGGTAAATAGCCAACCTGGCGGCGTGAGAGGCAAATTGCCTATATATGAGCTAGCTGTTGAAAAATAGTCAGTCCACACGTGCAGACCGCCACCTGCTAAGGTCTGAATTGCGACTAGCATTGCAACGGTTCCGATGGCAAAAAATGCTGGGCGCCACTGACGATGCCAAATCCAAGTAACTATCAAAGTTGCAGGATAAACCTTCAAGCAGGTTCCGACGGCTACAGCAATTCCCGACATAGCGGGAGCAATTTCGAAATACACAAGACCAAAGAGTATTATCGCAGTGATAAAAATGTTGACTTGATGTCCAACGATTGTTTCACAAAACGGTGCGCTGAAAACGGTAACCACGGTGGAGATAAGAGCCGCTTGAAGCTGCGTGTATTCGCACACTCGTGAAAATTTGAATGCGCACCACAGCGTCGCCAATGATGCCGCAAACTGCAAGTTTTGAAACAGATAAAACAGCAAATTCCAAATTTTCACATCTTCAGCGCTACGCAAAAGAACAGACAACAAAGAAAAACAACCAGCCATCGCTTGCGCATAGAGCGGTGGATAAAGAACATAAGTGGTGCCTGTTCCATATGGACTCAGCCCTTTGACAATCAGCGCTGCTGCTTTTTCTACTTGCGCATAGTCCCAAGAACTACGCACGCTAGCTTGATTCAAAATGGAAAGAATTAAGAGAGAGGCAGCATATAAAATCAGCGCCGATAACCGATGTTCACCAGACCGGTCGCTTTTCAAAAAGCCACACAAAATACAAGACAAAATAGTTGCTAGACATAGTGCGTGCAACTTGTATAAAAGCGATGCATCTGTCGCAGCCGTTACCTGCGTGTGCCCGATCGCCATCCAGCAAACCAACGGAAACGCGATTGCAAATGCAAACGCACACAAGGCAATCAAAATTACTCTGAGTCGTGGAAGTGCTGCAAACATTGCTGGTGCTAATAGGACGGTTAATGGCTTCTCAACACAGCTACTGTACACTCTTTGCGTCCTGGAGGTCACAACAATTCAAATGCTCACGAGCGGTTCAATAATCAGGAGCAGAAACGTCATTTACATTGATGCCACACAGATGACACATCGATTGATTCAAACTAGAGCTGCATCCATCAAAACTATCCCGAAGCATCAAGAGGGCTCTCAATGCTTGATTCTCAACATACCAAGCCGTCTGACATTACTGCGCCGCCGCCGAATGCTCTCATAAACGATGTGCAAGACCAAGACAAATTCTGGTCCGATTTCGGTGCAGGAATAAAAGCAGGTGCCGAACAGTCGTTGCACGACGGCAAAGGACATCTAATCAGAGACGGTGCGACAGCAGTAGTTGGGATAGCTGCAGGACACTGGGGCGATGTTTATGCGACCTTCGGGTCAAAGATGCCACTAATAGTTGGTACCGCCCTGCTGGCAACAGCAATTTCAAGACATCTGGAAGACCGACAGCCGGGAAGCGGAAATTCAGACTTCGATTTCGGCAAAGGCATTGGTCGCTTAGTCACCGATATGGCAGCCGCAACTGGAATCGGATATCTTGCGGGCAAAACAGTCTGGCGCATGGAAGGCGCAGACCATGCAGAGTATTTGGTCACCAAAAACAGCGATTGGAGATATGTTCCAGCCCATAGTAGGTCGTACGGACCGAAACAATACAGTTTTAGAGCACACTATGACCACACCGGCTTAACGCTCGATCAGAAGACGGAAGCCTTGACCGAATTCTTGACCGGTCGGGGACAGATGTCTAAGTTTCCAAAGTTGATGGACCGTATGGCAGAATTGCACAATCCAAAGTTGGAAGGTCGATCGTGGACAACAAAGTCTTGGAGCTAATCCACATTGGTGCAGCGTGGAGCTAAGCCACATTGCTGCAGCATGTTAATTAAAACAATCGATTTCCTGTGATAAATGTTCCGTCTGCACGACGAAAAAATCGCATGCAAACCCGTTCTCCATTCTGCACTCGCAATAGCGCGTGACGCACTTCCGCGTCAGAGAGAACGAGAGTGTTGATCACCTCGAGGTCGCACTTGCCGCATAATTTTATGCGATCGTCGCCGCTCATCGATTCCCAGTCGACTGAGCACGGTGACTTGATCCGAGCTGATCGCATCAATGAATTCAAATCGTCCGATGGTAATGATGAAGATGATTGATTGTTCAAATGTATTCCCCCGTGCGAATTGCAGTTTTCAACTCGTTACGAGTCATATCACTGCGTTTTTAAGTATTAATTAGTGTACGGAAATGGCTTATCACGCGGCTCTAATCGGATGTTACAACTGACCAATTCAACGGAAGTCGAAAGCTACCGTTTTCTTTCAGTATTTTCTGAGGGCGTGTAGAATTTCTAAAATTTTCTGTATGATCAACCGGCAGGCGGCTACATCGGTGATGGCTGTGCAGGTTGTTGGGCAGGCTTCTTAGTCGCTACGCGATAAAGAGTCAGTGCCATGAGAGCGAAAAAGGAAACTCCAAGAATTTGATACCCATCTGAAGTCAGATGATGTGTCAACATCTCCTCAACACTAACTCGCTGCAATTGCGCGTAAATATCTGGTGGTATCGAAATCAGTGCCACGATAACACCCGCCAAAGCGCCGCCTGCCACTAAGCCCGTGGCAAACAAACTGCCGCTGCCGATTTCTGCGTCTTCCACAGTCTCGCCTTTACGTGTGGCGCGCATATCTACGAATTTCTTCAACACTCCACCAACAAAAATTGGAAGCGTGGTTGAAATTGGCAAGTATGCACCAACGGCAAAGTTGAGAGCGTTCACTCCACAAAGTTCCATCGTAATAGCGAGGAAAATGCCGACAAGAACAAAGTTCCAATCAAGATTGAATGACAACATCCCTTTGATCAACGTGGCCATCAGCGTGCCTTGTGGTGCCGGAAATTTATCGCTTCCGATCGCGTGAACTATTCCTTTGGCGATCATGTCAGGCGACGGATGGTCTAGCAGTTTTACCGTGATACCAATCACTATCGATGCAACGACCGCGCCGATAAACAGGGTCAGCTGCTGGTAGCGTGGAGTCGCACCAACTATGTAACCGGTCTTCAAGTCCTGCGATGTCGCGCCACCATTTGCGGCAGCGATGCATACAATGCCACCAACGACGAGCACCATCGGTTCGAATACGTGCCCCGTCAAACCAAACGCAATGAACACCAACGATGTTGCCATCAGTGTGGCGATTGTCATGCCTGAAATCGGGTTTGAACTCGATCCTATGATGCCAACAATTCGACTGGACACAGTAACAAAAAAGAAGCCGAACACTACGACAAGCACTCCGAGCAACAGTTTCTGCCAGATGTTTTCTCCGGGAATCTGAGGTAAAACAACCATCAAAACAACTAGTGCAATCGAGCCGATAAGCACTGTTTTTACCGAAAGGTCATTATCAGTTCGCAGCTGAGCAGCGCCATCGCCCTGTTGCTTGAACGAGCTCAAGCTGTCTCGAAACGATGAAACGATCGTCGGAATCGTCTTTATTAAAGTGATAAAACCACCGGCAGCAACCGCTCCGGCACCTATTTGCCGAATGTAGGCACGGTAAATCGCTTCGGCAGTGTGCGCAAATGTGTGAGTCGTCGGATCCCAGTTGCCAGGTCCACCAACCGTAGTCAAGCTCTGTAGATATCCTAGTTTTACAAGCTGCTGCGCCACCGTATCCATAGGGACAATCGATGCAAGCAACGGAATCAACCCAAGCCACGAGAGCACTCCACCTGCTACGAGAATGCCTGCGATGCGGAACCCGATGATGTAGCCAACCCCGAGATACTCTGGCGTGATGTCGCCCGCCACCGTCGCAGACGGAAGAAACTTGTTGATTTGCTGTGTCACGTAGGTCGGTGTTTCTGCGATCACATGGAACACATGTTGCAAAAGCGCATACAGCATTGCGAAACCAAGACCTTGATATGCAGTTTTCGCAAAGTCTCCGCCCTTATCTCCTGCTATCAAGACTGAACCGCATGCGGTGCCCTCTGGATATGGAAGGTTCCCATGTTCTTTGACGATCAAAGATCGTCGCAACGGAATCATCATCAATGTTCCGAGTACGCCACCAAGCACAGCCAGAGTGAAGATAGTCCAGTAATCGAAATAAGAGGCACCAACGCTCTCACCACCAGGTTCTGTCGCAGACAAAAAGAGAAATCCTGTCAATGTGAAAACAACACCAGCGGCGATAGACTCGCCCGCTGATGCTGTAGTTTGAATGATATTGTTCTCAAGAATACTTGTGTTCAGAAACTTGCGTCCAAGAGAAATTGCGAGCACCGCAACCGGTATTGATGCGGAAACTGACAATCCAGACTTCAGCGCGAGATAAACTGATGCGGCGCCAAAGAGAACGCCGAACACAGCTCCTAACAAAACAGCCCGCGGTGTAAATTCTTTTACGCTCTCTTCGGGAGACACATAAGGCTTGAAATCAACATTCGTATCAGTCACGGATACCTCTATTCAGGTGCGATCGGAAGATCATAGCTGAATTTACTTAAAAATGATGAAATGCAGGCAAACTTCGCCACTCGTATGGCACCAGGTGCACCTAGTACGCACTTCGGACGATATCGCCAGAAGCTGATCGTTTCATCCTTAGGGATGATTTATAGCATTTGACTTTGAAGTACGATCAAATTGCAGAGGGAAGAGAACCTCTAAAGCTAAACCAATCGGCCGTGCCAGGCGCAACTCTCCTGAGAGTGTTTCAATTTGGACACGGCCATTGGTTTTGGGCTACGCTAATATCAAAAGCGAAAACAGCTTGCTAATCGCCAGACTTGCTCAATCTCGCGGCATCATCTAGTGACTCAGAATCTCAAGTCCAACTGCAGCAAAAACTTTTTTCAATCAAGTTGTCCGTCATTTTTCCACCGTCTCTTCCGAGGCGAGATTTTTTCATCGGACAGTTCGCTTGACTTAGAAGGTTGCGCATCCGAATCTGCCATGATAGCAAGCCGTGCAATGACCTTAGCTAATTTACACTCCAAATAAGTACTTTCGTCTAACTCGATAGCCGTTGTTTTTGGCTTCGTTCTTTTAGGTACACGTCGCGCAGTCATGATTTTGCTCCAGTAACAGGAATACAGCTATTAAGAACGATTTGGGCAGCCCGCACACCGATCAAAAGGATGATTGCTCTCAATTCGATTTGTAGTGAGCGTAGAAAATCTTCTTGCCAATTTCAGCGGTCAGTGCGTATAAGACAACGATAACGGCTAGCGCTCCGAGCAACTGAGGAGGTAGAGGAACTAGTTGTAACACTTCGCTCAGTGGAGTGTACGGTATGACAAGAGTCGTGACGACGACTCCAATATTAGCTAGTGCCAGAAGTTTGCTTGGCTGACTTAAGAAAAACGGTTTTCTCGTTCTAACGATTAATACGATCGAGCACGCCGAGATCACAGATTCAGTGAACCAGGCTGTACGAAACTGTGGCGCAGCAGAATGAAAAATGAAAATCAAGGTAGCGAAAGTAAGATAGTCGAATACAGAACTAATGGTTCCAAAAACAAGCATGAACCGTCGAATAAATTTCATGTCCCATTTGCCTGGAGCTTCGACAAGCTCGGCATCGACCGAGTCAGTAACAATCGCCATCTCTGGTAAGTCAGTCAATAAATTTGTCAGCAAAACTTGCTTTGGCAGTAGCGGCAAAAACGGAAGAAAGAGAGAGGCTCCGGCCATACTGAACATGTTGCCAAAATTTGCAGAAGTGGCCATGAAAATGTACTTGAGCGTATTGGCGAAAGTGGTGCGACCTTCTTTTACCCCTTGCACAAGAACATCGAGGTTGTGCTCTAGCATCACTAATTGAGCAGCTTCTTTCGCGACATCAACGGCGTTATTGACTGAGATACCAACATCGGCTGCATGCAGGGCGGGCGCGTCATTTATACCATCCCCGACGTAACCTACTACATTGCCAGCATTTTTCAACGCGAAAATAATTCGTTCTTTTTGATTTGGTTCGACTCCGGCAAAAACGTCGACAGCATTTACCTGACTTGCCAGTGCTGCCATGCTGAGATGCTTCAATTGTTCTGCATCCATCAAACGCGGTGATTCAATGCCGACCTTTTTAGCTATTGCTTCGGCTACTAGAGGATTATCGCCGGTAATAATTTTGAGTTTGATTCCAAGGTTGTTCAAATCCTGAATTGTGTTTTGTATATTGGCTTTGGGCGGGTCGCTAAAAATCAGAAATCCAGCAAATGTCATATCCGATTCATCTGACACTTGAATATTCCTGGCGTCAGACATCTCCTTATAAGCAAGTCCGAGCACACGGCACCCCTTCTCACTGTACATTCTCATCAGATCGTCAATCTTTGACCGAGCAGTCTCGGGACTTATCTCTCCACTTTTACTATCAAACTTTGTACAGATTTGGGTTATGTTCTTCAGAGCCCCTTTCGAAATAAGAGTCGTTTCTCCTTGCCCGTTAGAGACTGAAACACTAAGACGTTTGCGAATAAAGTCGTAAGGGACCTCATCCACCTTTGTGTAATTTTCAGCGCCAGAGACTGGCTGACGCCTGATGGACTCATCAATGGGATTGACAAATCCAGATTCCATTGATGAATTCAAATAAGCCCACAACATGACTCGGTCGCTTGGTTGTGCATCAATGTCCACTGCGGCTTCTAGTTCGACTACACCTTCAGTAATCGTGCCTGTTTTATCGGAACATAAGACATTCATGCTTCCGAAGCTCTCAATAGACGCAAGGCGTTTGACGATCACTTTTGCTTTCGCCATACGCAGTGCACCACCAGCAAGATTGACACTGATGATGGCAGGAAGAAGTTGTGGCGTCAGTCCTACCGCCAGCGCTAGTGAGAACATAAATGATTCGAGCACAGGCTTATGCAAAAAGACATTGATCGCAAATATTGAAATCACAAGCACAAATGTCAGTTCTACTAGCAGGTATCCGAACATGCGAACACCGTGTTCAAAGTCGGTTTCTGGCGCTTTACGCTTAAGATGCTTAGAGACTTTGCCAAACTCAGTATCGCTTCCGACTCGCGCAACAATAGCCTTTGCAATACCACTGATTACGTGAGTGCCTTGAAAGAGTGTGTTGTCGCGCTGACTTAATGGTGCATCTTCGTCTGATACGCCGACATGTTTTTCAGCAGGAAAAGTCTCTCCGGTTAAAGCCGCCTCATCGACGAACAGATCTTTCGACTCGACAATCAAGCAATCACCGGGAATAGTGGCACCCGCCGTTAGCTGAATCAAGTCTCCGACAACGACCTTGTCACACGTGATTTCTGTGAGCTTACCGTCACGATAAACAAATGCTTTCGTTTGCACGATCGCAAGCATACGTTTCACTGCATCATGTGCGCCCCACTCTTGCCAAAAACCCAGAGCGCCGCTGATCACAACAATTATTGTGATCACAATGGCATCGAGGTGATCTTGCAAATAGAATGATAAAGCAGCCGCAAATAACAGCAGCAACACCAGAGGACTTTTGAATTGATTGAAAAAAAGAGTCAAGATCTGAAAATCTTGCTCGTTCTTCACTCGACCCTTGCTTAGCCGTCTATGGGCCTCGAGTGTAGTCAAGCCAGTTGCGCATGTGCCGAGTTGCTCCATCGCAGATTCGGCAGAAACGGTCCAAAATTTAGTCATTGGTTATCCGACTACCAGAACACTACACGGTGCTTTGCAGACGAACTCTTTGACAAATCTGCCGCATTGCTTTCCATCGATGTCAGTCTTGTCATCTTTTCCCACAATTATCAAATCAGCGCGCACCGCTTGAGCAAGCTTGAGAATCACCTTCACTGGTGCTCCATCCAAGAGTTCGGAGTCGATGTCTGCACCGGGAACCAGCTCCCTCAATTTTTCTTCCATCGACGCCAGTTCCTGACGCACAAGAGCCCGATAGTTTTTTATTCGTTCCCACATTTCATCAGTGATGTCAAAAAAAACCGGTGGCTCGTCCATAACATGCACTAGTTTAAATGATGTCCGCTCCGGCCATATTCGCTTGGAAATTGCATCGAGGAGCGGTTGTTCAGCAAGATTATCCTTCACCGTGACCAAAATTTTAGTCATCTCTCACTCCCAATGCCCATAATCTACTTGCCATACGCTCTGTCAATGTTACATCGGTCGACTACTACCCACATCAATCAGTCGAACGATTTTGTTCGAACAAAGTTAATCATTTTGGACGAGCACTCACATGTCGAACACTGAGGACCTCGACAACGAGATGAACTCTGTCGAGCGAAATCCTCCATTAGGACGAGGTCAACGAGCTGTCGCACAGCTAATATCAAATACAGTTTCGTGGGAGAGCAAGAAGTGACTAATGTTTTGGTTCCTATCGATGGATCTTCCTACTGCAAGGTGATCACTGACTTCCTGGTTAACCACCGTTGGGCCAAGGGCACGCAATTTAGACTGTGCCATGTGATTGAGCCATTAGCTGACGATTTCTATACAGAAGCTTCTTGGGAAAAAAATGTGCAAGTGGCAGCCGACAAACTGCTGCACGACACGTCAAAAAAAATAACGACTCTATTGCCTTCGGTAAAAGTCACTCAGGTCATGAGGCGCGGCATTCCAGACGAAGAAATTTTAGAGGAGGCGGCAAACTGGCCGGCAGATTTGATTGTGCTTGGATCGCATAGCCATCACGATCCTCATAAAACTCGACTGGGAAGTGTCGCCCTAAGTGTCTTGGGTAAAACCAAGTCAACAGTGATTATCGTTCGGGTACCCCCGGAGAAAATTAAAGAGATGTCATTGCAGGCTGACCACGAAAATTTAAGAGCACGATACAAATATTGTGATGCACACACGTAGAAGCAATCTTTAGCAAATCAAAGCAAAGAATGATATTCACAACTGCGAGCAAATACATAACTCTCCAAGAAGGGCTGAAAACCCGCGCTAAAGCCGATTCGCTTCTGATTATCTGGAAGTCGAGATGCCATTTTAGAAACATCGAAATGCAGCGGGAAATTTGTGAACCCATAGAAAATGATTACGCTGCATCATGGTTGTTCGTATTGAATCATGGTGGTGCAGCACAGACGCGTTTTGGTGGATTGCAATTGACGAAAAGGAGTGAAATTGCCGCCCTTGAGTTTACACGGACCTTTGCAGATCCGACCTCGGTGACTTTGACAGCAGAAGCAGAAATGAGTTTAAGAGTCCTCTTGCAAGACCTCTTAATGAGTCAGCGAAATTAGCAGGCCGTAGCCTGAAGTTCTTCCAGACCTTCATAATCCATTTGCGCCCGGAAAGAGGCAACGATTGCTTCGCCCTCTCGATTCGAGCCCTGAAGGCTGAGGATGCGAAGGCAATTCCAAATGGGCATCGATGTGCGTTGTTTCATGACCGAATAGATGCCGATTTGTGGTTCATCGCTTGCCATTTCGCCTTTCTCCAGTGTTGGTACGCTTGAATTTACAGGCTAGTTGTTTATTTTTCGTTTACTGCTTAAACCCAGGCTATTTTTTCGCCAGAGAAGCTCTAAGAATCAGCAGTTTAGCCTTGATTGCTTCGTCGGGCTTAATCGACAGAGCTTCGGAATACTCGACTATCGCGCCCTTAATGTCTTTATGAGACTGGCAAAATTCCGCACAGTCTACCCGCGTTTTAAAAACCTTTGGATCCTTCCCTTGAGTTTGAAGAATCGAGTTTAAATTCTGTCGTGAAGCGTCACTTTTAGGATCCCAATAAAGAGCGAGATGCAGTAATTCAATCGCTTTATCAGGAGTCGTTCCAGAGGCGATCGCTAAATTGTTAGCAGCGACGCCGAGATTCCGCTTTGCTAGATCCTGAGCCGGATTAATCGCAAGTGCAGCTTGCAATTTGTCGATTGCGGTTTGAAAATCACCATTCATTGCTGCCGCAGATCCATCATGAGTAAGTCGCTCGCAAATCACAGATGGTGGCAACGCACGTCCATACTCATCTTTATCTGGCAGCGCAGCAGTGACGTTGAGATCACTACCGTAGAGAGCCATAAGGGTATTGATGTCTCGATCAGACAGGTCTTGTTGCGCGCCAAGCGCCGGATACATTATGTCTCCTTCAGTCGGACTGTGTCCTTGCAATCCAAGCGCGTGACCAATTTCATGCAAGCAAACGTTGTACATAATATTTTTGCCAACCGGACCTTCTTTGAATGGATCGACCGTTAGCAAAAGTATGTCAGCCTTGTCTAATCCCTTCGGACCGTAGACGGTGGTCGTCAATCCCGCTTCGGCTTTGAGCGCAGGAGCGTGTAAATCGCCAGTCCAAGTCACGATCATGTCCGCATTCTCTCCGGAGGCGACGATGGTGAAGTGAACTTTGCCGTTACTCGCGTCAGACCATTGATCGAAAGCTTGTCTTAAGGCTTCTTCTAATTCGGGACGATAACCTGTTACGCCGGTACCGTCTTTGATATTGACTTTTATGTTTTCGGGTGACGGCCAGCGCAACATCGCATTTTGCGTTACCGCTGCCAAATAATTACCGGCCTCGGATCGCACTCTCCTGTGTTTCTCTGCATCGCTAACGAGCGATTCTTCAAGCACACGCTGCAAAGTTTCGTACTGCGCTACTCGTTCATCTTTGGGACTGAGCGTTATGAATTTCTTGTACCATTGCACCGCGTCTTTCGTCTTGTGCATGCTTTGACATATTTTGCCCATTAAGAGCGCATCTTCAGGATTGTCGATTCGAGTTTGCATTGCTTTGGTCAATTCATCGACGGCATAGTGGTATCGTCCGAGTTTGTACAAAGACTCGGCATGGACCTCACGCACATCAGCACTGTCGACGTTCGTTTTTAGGTAGTCTGATATTTGTTGTTCAGCTTGGTCCGCGCTCAATTCGTTCAACATTTGCGCAAATCGCACGGCATCAGCCTTTTGTGCGTTAACCGGCACTGCCGGTTTCGACTTTGCTGGCGATGCGTGGTGGCATACAACACAGATCGAACAGGAAATCAGTAAGGCAAATTTGGTGAGACGACTACTCAGCACTGACACTCCAGAATCTGAACGATAAATTATTCGCACAGAATATCCGAAATCGTCGGAATTTGAGATGAAATTGTCAGTTAACTGACGGATTTCGCACCAGTCATGGCTTTCTTATCAGTTTTCCCAGCCAGCGTCTTGGGCAGGCTGTCATGTGAAGCCAAAAATTCCCACTTCATCGGGCGTTGGAAGCGTGTCAGGTGCTCTTTGCAGAATTCTCTAAAATGACGTTCCAGCTGTAATTGCGCTTCGAGACTTTCTTTGCGGTCAGTAGATTTCAATTTGTCGGCAATTTTATCGTCGACGAGCACGACAGACGCTTTAATGATTTGCCCCAGACGCTTGTTTTGCATCGCAGTCACAGCAACGTCTTTAACGTCGTGACTGCTTCTTAAGGCTTCTTCCACAACTCCAGCTTCGACCACGACTCCACCAACGATTATGACATCGCCCTTGCGCCCGATTACGAAGAGATTGTTGTTTTGATAACGCCCGATGTCGCCCGTGTAATAATGCCCGTCATGCAAAACCTTTTTGCTAGCTTCTTCGTTGTCGAGATACCCGTCCATAAACATCGAGCCCGTGATGCGCACTTCCCCAATTTTTCCTTCGGGCAATACTTCGTTGCGCTCGTTAACGATATCGACTTTGATATTGCCAACCGGTTTTCCAATCGACAGAGCAGAACTGTCCACGTTGAACGCCACAAGCTTGCTCTCTGTCGAACCATATCCGTTATTTAAACGTTTTCCAAAAGTCTCTTCGAACTTATCCGAAAGTGATACCGTTAATGGTGCACCGCCGCACAGCAATAACTTTGCGTTACTCAAGTTGATAAACCCTTTTGGCGCAGAAAGCAGCGCGCCATAAAATTGTGGCAAAGCGGCAACCAAATCTGGTTTGTGACGGTGAACAGCTTTTACGAATCCAACAGGTTCGAGTTGCGTCAAAACTGTCTTTGCTCCAAGGACTTGTGTAATCATGAATATCGACAGTCCAAAAATGTGGCTGATCGGAAGCGGTGTCAGAGCTGTTAACCCGTCTGGTAGATTGGCATACTCGAGAAGGTCGACAATGTTCAACACCAGCGAGCGCAAATTGTGCACCACAGTCTTCGGCGCGCCAGTTGTGCCCGATGTAAGAATTGCAAACGCTGGTCGATCGAGGTCTAGGGCTTGTATGTCAAATTGCGAATTCAACCCGCTTTCTTTGAGTTCTGCAAATGGTGAAACGTTTAACAACTCGAGACCGGCATCGCTAAAAACTTTGGTTTCATTTTTATAATCGACGTATAATTTCTGCGAGGTAACGAGCAGTTTCGCACCAATCCTTTTGGCTGCAGACAGCACGTCATGGCGCGGAGCACGATAATCGAGCAACGTAGCCATAGCATTTAGCGACCAGCACGCCAAGATCGTCGAAGTGTACTCCGGACTATTCTCGCAGTAGAAAATAACTCGGTCGCCTTCTTTCACACCAAGTTTTTTCAGTTGCTCAACTCCATGCCGTATTAGACTTTCTATCTGGCGCTGAGTGACCGCCCGCTCGGCCCCACCTTCTGTGACCACCACAACAGATTTGCCATCCCTTGGTTTAGGCGAATTTCCTGTTGGTGAGAACAAACGCCGGAGAACCTCATCTTGCGTCAATCGATTCGTCTTAATACCCACTTCGCATGGGCTAGATGAATAGTTCGAGTCGGTGGTTTCGACTTGTTCTGCTGATTCATTTGTCATTTAAACGGCTCGCATTTCAAAGTGGTTGTTAAGTGGTGAATAATGTAGTTGCATCGAACTCGGAAAAGTATCGTCTGGTTACCCGGAACGGGGTCGATGCGTCCGAACTGAGATGGACGAGGGGGCTGAGGCATAAGTTCCAGATGAGGTTAGCGCGCTCACGCCCGCGCCCGTCTGGGTCGGAACTTATGAATACCGTTTGAAGTCATCTGTAAGAGATCGGAAAATCAGATTTCTATTGGATTGGAAAATTGCATGACAGACGTAGCGACAAATAAACAAACAAATCAGTCTTCGAGAAATCGATTTTTTGAACGTTACGAAAAGGCCGTTGATAGATACGGCTTCGATCCAGCATCATACAAAGGCGTGGAAGCTTTTACGCGCTTGATGTACAGAAGATGGTTCAGAGTGCAGATTGCTGGGCTCGAGAATATTCCCGCCGAAGGAAGCGCGGTGCTTTTTGGAAATCACTCTGGCGGAATACCCGTCGACGGATTTCTTCTCTACGACGGTATCATCAACTACCACAGAGAACCACGTAGACTCCGATTCTTGGTGACAAAATTTCTGTTGAAAGCACCACTTGTGGGTAAGACGCTGCGCGGTTTTGGATGTATACCGCCAGACTATGAACTAGCTACTGATCTCTTGCGAGAGGATGAGCTTGTTCTCTTCTACCCTGAAGCTGAAAAGGGAACCGGCAAATTGTACAAGGACCGGTACAAGTTGGCTGAATTTCACGCTGGTTTCGTCAGAGCTGCAATCGAAACGGGCTCTCCACTAATTCCGGTTGCCACTATTGGCGGTGATGAGATTTATCCGCTCTTTGCAAATCTCAAGCCGGTGGCGAAGGTCCTAGATTGGCCATACTATCCGCTGACGCCTTTTTTTCCATGGTTGCCGTTTCCGCTTAACGCAGTTCCACTGCCAGTGCGGATAATGGTTGCTGTTTGGCGCCCATTCAAATTGAAGTATCCACCAGAGGCAGCCAAAGATGAGAAGCTGGTTAATGAAATCACCCTCGACATTCAAAAAGACATTCAAGCGAAAGTCACTGATTTGCTTGCGATGAGAACATCACCGTTTTCAAAGTGGGACATGGACAAAGTGAATGCCTACGTAGAGACAACAAAATCTTATTCGCCCGGCATGGACAAACATCGATTCGAGTCATAGAAATGCGGTCACTAACGATGTGACCATTTTGTTGGTTTGTCTAGTTCAGCATTCAATCTTTTGCCAAACGCTTTCTCGTGCGGTTCGATCAGGCTAAAGGGATAGTGGGAAATCATGCGAATCTCTTTCGGTGTTGCGCCCAACTCCTCAAGGTCGTCAACATTAACAAGAGCTCCAGTGATATCAAGCTTAGGGGCCTTACCCTGCATAAACGTATCGACCAACCCAAACTCACTTTTGGAGTCACCGATATCAAAATGTTGATCAGCAGTCTTTGATGCTGTTTTAATTTCGTTCTGTGTCTTCAACGAATTTAGTTTCTTAGCGTCGACGTCTGCGACAAACATCTTGACCGGACTGTCAGGCAAAAGGAACCAATACTGGATATCGATGACCGGTTCAAACCGGCAATTCGGGAAGGCCTTTTTGAATTTTTGCTTGTCTTTTTCGCTCCAATTATTTCTATCGAGCGTCAGACTCTTCAATTTTTTCATCGATTGAAATATCGGAAGAGAATCTGGTCCTAAACGAGGAGCGCGCTTTATTGTCAAAGCTTTCAGATTTTCAATTCTCGCCAACAGTTCAAGTTGACGATTATCAGTGCCCTGATTGATCAAACAGACTTCTTCGATATTGTTGTGCTGTGGTAGAACCTTCAGAAGCGGATCTACATCGCGAATGTCTTTTAGTTTGATTGTATTAAGACTGCGAAGAAGAGACATTTTCGCAACAGCCTCGCCTGTGATATAGGGTCCGCACAGACCAAGCGTCGTTAAGGTCTTCAATTTATCGATGGAGGGAAGATATTCATCGCTAATCGACGATTCGTCATGACCTTCAGCCCCCGGCATAGCCTTAATTAGCGGATCGAAAAATGTCAAATTTTGCAGGCGTTTCCAATTTCGTACAATGCCAATGACTTCCTGTGGTTGTCTAAAACAACACTCCAAACCGTTCAGATCATCATCACGAAATTTATTCAGCATAAATGCTGCATACTTTGAACCATGGCGCGTATAAAAAGTCAGCTTACTTTTCCTATCAAATGGCGTCTCACCCACAACTGATTTTGGTTGTTGGTCATCTATTTTGAGAATTCCAACGCACATATTTTTCGGGAAGGAAAAGCTGTTAACTTGACGCGGTCCTAGAGGAATTGGAGCAGGACTGACAGAAGGAATCAAAACAGGACGAGGCAAATCAATGTGTTGCGCAGCCTTTTTCTGCAAAGCAATTTGCTCTTGTCTCAATGCATCTTGCTTCAAAGATTCTTGTTTTAACAAGTCTTGTGTCAACACCTTCGGCTTCGCTCCTTCTGAAGATGAGCCCTGCGCCAAGCCGCCTGATGTCAAATCTCCTTGCTTTGATCGGTCACTACTTGATGGCTCTTGTTTCGAACTACTATTTGATGTTTCTTGTTTCAACTCATTAGTTTGCGCTCGCCCCAGGAGATATCCGCCCAGTCCTGCCAAAATTGCTACAACAGCTGCTGCAGCACTAATCAGTGCAATAAATTTCGATTTCGAAAATGTGACCGTTTCAACAACTTTAGGCTTGGCAGCGGGAGCTTTCCTGAACTCAAGCGTTTTATCTTTGGGCTCCATTGTGTGCGATATGACTTGACCCAACGAGGCTAAGCGATGCGCGACAATGCCAAGCTTTTGATATCGATTGTCCGGATTTTTCTCAAGCATCTTTGCCACAATTCTTTCCAGCTCCGCCGGAAATTCGAGCCCCATTGATGCTTCTTTGAGAGACGGAAGTTTTGCAGTCTGATGCTGCATCATGGTGGAGAGGGCATTGTCACCAACACATGGCGGTGCACCAGTCAACGCTTCAAATAGAACGCAGCCCAGCGAATAAATATCGGCCCGATGATCGACGCGGTCACCGGTGCATTGCTCAGGACTCATGTAGAAAGGACTGCCAAATATCTCACCTGTTTTAGTCAAAGCCTGAATGTCGCCGCCTTCGCTTTGAGCAAACTTGGCAATACCAAAGTCAACAATCTTGACGCTGCCTTCGGCACCAGGTGCAATACCATTCAAAATCATGATGTTGCTCGGCTTGATGTCACGATGAACGATTCCTTGGTCGTGTGCGTATCCCAAGCCGAAACAGGTTTGTACAAAAATCGGAATGATCTCAGTAATCGGCAGACGACCAGTTCGTTTCAATCGATCACTCAAATTCTCGCCATCGAGCAATTCCATGACGAGAAAAGGTGTCATCTCCTCAATGATTCCAAAATCTTTGACTGCCACGATGTTCGGATGATCTAAAGCGAACACAGCTCTGGCTTCCTGCTGGAATCTTCTAATTTTGACTTCCGACAGTTGTCCCTTAATAATCGTCTTCAGGGCGAACTGCTTATCGACAAACATTTGAGTGACGCGATAAACCATGCCCATTCCGCCTGAGCCCAGCACAGATTCGACGCGATAGCGTCCATCGAGTACATCGCCCGGAATGTAGTCGTCGCGTCTTTCACCCGAAAGAATACTATCCGGTACTGAAAGACGGTCGGGCAGTGAAGGAATGTCGTCTGGTTTAGAAGGTTTATTCATCACGACTGGTCGAGCGCCGGCTTGCTACTAAGTTTATACCCTCAGTATCGTTTGCCTGTCAGCGCTGCCCAAGAGCCAGTACGTGAACAAAAGTCGCATGCAGGTAAGCTGTTTCCGATGCGGACCGACTTGTGCCGATGCCGATCGACTGGTTCGCAAACGGATATGCCGTGCAGACCGGTAATTGAGCATATGCACCATATTCGGTGCACTGAGCAAAGCCCGAATTGTCCAAGTGCGTGAAAGAAAAAGGGGAAAAGCCTATCCCCAAGCTTTTCCCTATTCTCTTTTGGTGGACAAATACCGTGTGTGGTGGGAGGAAACTTTTTCGGGCGCCTTCCTCCGCACCCACTACGGAGCACGGAGAGAAGGCGGTGGCCCTTTCTAGTAGGGGACGTTTTGGGTCGACCGGTTGAGCAGTCCGGTCGTCAAGACGCCCCTACAGAGCCATTGGTGTGTAACGTCAGGCAGTCTGCGTTTTTCTGCTGCTTGCCGCCAATGTCGTGGCTGATGTTGCAGCTTTAGCAGTGTCGGCAGACCTTGACGTCGTCATCACGGATGGACTCATCATTGCGTTCGCTGCTGCTTTGATGTTTGTCACGGTGCGGTCTTTATCCGCTCCTTCATCCGCAAACTCGTTGTCGAAGCGAGTGGCGTTTCCAAACTCATCGACTGATTCAATTCGCCTTGGGAAAGCAAGATTCTCAGCCTTAATCGTTGGGGTGATTCGCTCACGTCCTTCTTTATCAATCCATTTGTCCATCACCAACCGACCATTGGCGGTTACCTGATTTCCCTTGGACAGGTACATAAGGGCTAACTCGCCCAGCCTGCCCCATGCTTCAACTTTGTAGAAGTCAGCACTATCAGATGGCTTTTCGGCATTTCGACTTCTGACGTTCACAGCAACTACAAAGGTTGTTCTCGTTTTGCCGCTAGCAAACGCCGTTTGCTCTGGCGGTCGTGTAAGATTCCCCACAACAGATATGATTGCAAAACTCATGATTTTTACCTCCGGGCAAACCCAGGTGAAATTTGGTATCAATTGGGGAGATGTGTTTAGAATACATACCATACGAATGTATGTCAACACTTTTTTCCAGTAATTTTTTGCGCGTTCCCAAATCCTCACCAGGGACGAAAACCGCAATTAATCGACCACAAGTACCAGTGACTGCGCGGTTCGAGTATCACCAGGCGTGCCCTGGCAACGCGCCACATTGGCTACGCCCCACACCTCAGGCGCGTAGACCAGTTAAGAGGACAAACGCTCGGGGTATGAAATGTTGTGCAAATGAAGGTACCACGGGTATATACAGCGATTTTTACGAGCGGATGGGGGACGCTTCATAGTGGCCGAAAACTCTGACGCATGGTTTCAGCGCTACCGGTTCTGCCAGCCGCTGGGCCAGGGCGGTATGGGCATCATCTATCTTGCCGAAGACCGAACGGCAGGTAATTCGCCATGCGTCGTCAAACAACTAATCAGCAAACACTCCGATCCAGACGAGCACGAAGAAGCCGTTCGTCTGTTTAAACGCGAAGCGAATCTGTTAAGAAGATTCGACCATCCAGGTATCGTTCGCTTTTTCGACGACCATACCACCAGCGATGGCAAATACTTCCTCGTCATGGATTACGTGCCGGGCAAAAATCTAGAATCGATCGTCGCGACATACGGACCTTTCAATTCGGAAGCAACAGTTGAGATTGCCATTCAGTGTTGCGAAGTTTTGGAATATTTGCACGATCAAAATCCACCAATTATTTATCGAGATTTGAAACCGAGCAACCTCATGCTCACACCTGATGGTCAGGTCGTTTTCATTGATTTCGGAATCGCACGATCGTTTGCACCAAAGCAATCTGCCACACGTGTTGTAACAGCTGGATACTCACCACCAGAGCAATACTTCGGAAAACCTGAAACACGCAGCGACCTTTATGCGCTCGGCGCGACGCTCGGTCATTTGCTCACTGGTCAGCGGCCAAAGCCGCTCTCAGTCAGTGCACCACGACATATTAACAAACAAGTGCTGCTCACGTTGGATGACCTTGTTCGTCGACTGACGGCGCACAATACTGGAGATAGACCAGAAACAGCTAGAGATGTGCGGTACGAACTTTATCGAATCTATCATGAGATTCACCCCGACTTTGAAATTCCAGAAGAAGCGCAAATTCAGATGCAGTACGCGTCTGGGCAATTTCAATCACTGCGTCGAGGCGTCATGAAAGACACTGCTGCATGGCCAGAAAACTGGCAAGAACAGCAGCGCCCACGCCCCTCGAATCCTGACTCACAACGCGACACACGAGAGAGAGCGCCCAAAGCAGTGGAAGATGAACGCGCACGAAAGTCCAGGCAACACCCGACTCTGCTGAACAAGTTGAAGTCGTGGTGGCAAGAGAAGTTTAAGAGCTAATACAATTCGAGAGCCAGCTGAGAAGCTAGACCAATAGCCATATTATTAAGAGTTCGATTGAGAACTCAACTTAAAAATAGGGAAGAATGCACTCATAGCCTGCATTCTTCACGGCATTTGTTTCAGTGCCAATGGGGAAGCGAAGAGTCCCAATGAAATTCTTTCACAGGGAACGGCACAGAACAATGGCTTCATCAATGATTTATCTAAATTCTATCGACCACGCCAGCTGAAGCCGGCGCTCCTTGACGGCGAAGCTGGCTTCCCTTTGCCCTCACTTAAATAGGGCTTTGAAACCTATCTCGCGCGATAGTGATGAACGGCGGTGACTGCGCAATTCGGCGCGCTCGATGATGTGTGTGAGCATGTCAGTATAGAAAATTGGCGGATGCGAATTCATCCATAGGTAGAAGGCCAACGAACCTGGCAATGTGTTGATTTCATTGAAGTAGAGTTGGTTGTCGTTCAAGTCGACCATGAAGTCGATTCTAGCCACGCCGGCACAGCCAAGCGCCTTGAAAGCTCGTCTAGCGTAGTCTTGCGCTGCGTCCTTCATCTCTTGATTCATATCCTGCGGATCGATTACACGCGTCAATCCGGCCATACCCTGCGACTGCGGCGCACCCTTTTTGCTGCCACCACCACGCATGTACTTATCTTCGTAAGTCAATTCATCACCAGTTGATGAAACTGGAATCTCTAACACCGATGCAATTGGCTCAGTGTCATCTAAAACTGATACGTTGATTTCCATTTTGTTGTCGAGACACGGCTCAACGATGGCACTGTAGTCGTATTTAAATACTTGCATCAACGCCGCATCCAGACCGGCTTTGTCCTTAGCTTTAGAAATTCCGATACTCGACCCTAAATTAACTGGTTTGACGAATAGCGGAAATTTTTCGAGGCCAGGACTACTCATAATTTCTTCTCGTACTTGCGTCAAATTATTCCCGAGATTGACTTCAATTGATTCTCGATTGACTACGACTCCAGGCAAAACAGGGATACCATGGCTCTCTAACAGTTTCTTGCAATGATACTTACTCATTCCCACAGCGGCAGACAAGACACCACATCCGGTGTATGGCACTTCCGCCATTTCTAACACGCCTTGAATGCATCCGTCTTCACCAAATGTGCCATGGAACGAAACAAAGAACACATCGACAGGCAATATTCGTCTATCGGTGCCAGTCTCTAAAGAAAAATCGCTACCTTGACCGGGGCGCAAAACAGTCAGGCCACCCACGTCAGGCTGAGGCAACAACGTCACTTCATCAACTTCAGTCAAAGATGCCGGCATGCGCTTGTAGAAATCACGATTCAACAACGCGTTTCCGGCATACCATTTTCCCGACGGCGCAATATAGACTGGCATTGGATTGTACTTAACGACGTCCATCGCCTTGATCAGCTGCAATCCAGTGATGATCGAAATTTCGTGCTCAACCGATCTGCCACCAAACATGACGGCTATCGTTTTTCTTGTTCTGTCACCGTTTTGCATACTTCTCTCTAAAACGTCGGCACAGCTTCGTACAAGTCAGGCAGATCGTTCTCTATCAATACAACATCGCCATCGATACAATAATCTTCAGCAAGGAAGTTCAACGCCTCGCGCATCGAATCGACCTGTTTCAACTTATCTGCGCTCAAACCGCCTTCGTTCAGTCCTTCGACTAACGCCTGTTTGTTCGTTCCGCCAACTACTATGACGAGATCGCAAAACGCAGCGGCGGTTTTTGCGCAATTCTTGTTCTCTTCGAATTGGCGTTCGCCAAGTTCAATCATGCCAGGAGTTACCAGAACTTTTCGTTTGCCTGATACACGCTGCAAGACTTCAAGCGCACCATTGAATCCCTGCGGATTCGAATTGTACGCATCGTTTAAGCGCAGAATATTTCCATCGCGCGGTGGCTTTCCATTGCGCACTGCTTGCAGGGAAGCTATGGCTGCGCGCTGCGGCTCGAGTCGATTCGACTCGGTTTTGACGTTTTTGATAACAGCTAAAACCAGCTCAGGATTTAATCCCAGCACGCAAGCCATCGTGAACGTTGCAAGCGCGTTGGACAACATCGGTTTACCCAAGAGAGAAGTTGAGCCGGTGTAGACTTTTCCCTGCCAACGAATGGAAAAGTTCGTGCCTTTGTCGGTCGGTTCGAGGTCGTACATGTAGGCATCGAGATGACCGTTTGCCTCTTCCAATCCGTAAACAAAGACACGCTTGTCTTTGTGGTTATCTGCCATCTTGCGACAGTATTCATAGTCACCGTTAATCACTAGAATTCCGTCTTTAGGTAAAGCTTCTGGTAATTCTGATTTAGCTTTGAAAACATTTTCTTGCGAACCAAACCGCTCAAGATGCATGGCACCAACAGCGGTGACTATTGCGGCGTTCGGCGGCGTCAACGTGCACATACGCTTGATTGAACCGGTGTAGTAAGCGCCCATCTCGATCACTGCATATTTGTGTTGCGGTTTCATGCGCTCACGTATTTCGCGCGTCACACCCATGTAGCTGTTGATACTGCGCGGGGTTGTGAACGTTGGGGCAACGCTGTTAAGGATGTCGGTGAGCAACACTTTGCTGCTTGTTTTGCCGTAACTTCCGGTGATACCAATCACGAAAGGATGAACCTTTCCAATAACCGCTCTCGCCTCGTTGGCAAAGCCTTCTTGTAGATCCTTTTCGTATGGCTCGAGCAATGCGTTGGCTAAAACCAGAATTAGCGGCTCTGCAAAAAATGCAACGAGCTGAGTCAACCAAAAACCAGCCATCGCGATCTTGAAGTCGAAAGCAGTCCGATCGCCGGTAGCAGCCGGAAACATGTGGGAGAGAGAGCCTCCCGATAGTCCGTAAAACACAACGGCGAGTTCGCTCAAAATGAAGATTGTGCAAGCAAGATTGAAAATGCGCTTCGCTCTTTCAGTCATTTTTAGGGCAAGCTTGCCGGCGGTGCGCGGGTCTTCTTCCCGCTCGGCCATATACGCCAATCCAGCCGCTACAGCGACGTTTACACCTGCGATACCAAGCAAAGGAAAAGGAACGAAGTAATCCAGCGCGATGCCCGCTAAGCTGATTAAGCTGCCTCGGCGATCGAATGCTTTTCGTTGCATCAACCAATCTAAAAAGCGGCTCGACTCATAATCTTCTTGTTGCAGAAATTGCATGTATCGCAAAAGTCTGCGGTAAAAAAAGAAGTAAGCGCTACCCAAACAGATTAGTGTGGTGATCGGACCGACAAGTTCGTTCACTTAACGCCCTCGCCTGCACCCGCATTGGAAGCCGTTGGATCCAAACTGCGGAAGAACTTCAAGATGTAGCTTGCACAAACGTGCGCGCCTTCATCCATAAAAGGAAAGTGGTCTTTGCCAGGCATCACGATCAACTGCGAATTCTTGATCAATGAATGGAAGCGCTCACCAAACTCGACCGGCGTCTCATCGTCTTTCTCACCCCAGAGCAAAAAAGTCGGCGCCGTCACTTTGAGAGCATCGGGAGTGACATCTTCGGTGACTGACTTCACCATGATGTTGCGCATCGGACCAGCATTCAAGTAATCGGCAGAAGCAAATCTAGGCGTGTACCAGTTCTGATATGTTTTTGTGCCAAACATTGAATCGAGTGCCTTACAGCTCTTCGACAAAAACTTGGTGCGCAACGATTTGAATTTTCTTTTGCCGGTCATTTTGCGCTGCAGTCCGGCACCATTGATCAAAACAACGCTTTTGACTTTCTCAGGAAAACGGCTTGCCAGACGGATCGCAACACGTCCACCGAACGAATGTCCAACTATGTGTGCAGGCGATATATTTTCTTCGTCGATATACTTCGCCATGCGTTCCGCATATTGAATTGTATCCCAGTCGGCATCAGGCTTTGGCGATTTCCCAAAACCAGGCATGTCGACGATGATGACTTGATTCCACTTACCCAACAGCTCGCCCAAAATGCGCATGGAGTCGAGATTTACGCCCCATCCATGCATCATTAACACGACGTCGCCTTTCTTGCCGTATCGAACCGAGTTTATGGGCACTAGCTGAACGCCTGATTGTGTCTCGCTTTGCGTCATAGTGACCACGGTAAAACTCACACTTTGAAACTGTTTATAAGTCGCGACGCTGTTGCGTCATCACAGTAAATAATAGCGTGAAGCTGTTAGCTTGCCGCATTTTCTCCTGCTAAGACTCGAAAACTTCTCGTTCAGTTTTTGTAAAATCGCCGACGATTTTCCACTCAGGATGCAATCTGACGTCGAATTTTTGGTAGACAGACTCTTGCATATGCTTGAGCAGGTTGGTCACTTCATCTGAAGTGGCGCCACCCATGTTGATGACGAAGTTTGCATGCACTGCGGATACTGCCGCATTCCCTTCCTTTAATTGCTTTGCTCCCGCCTGGTCCAGCAGCGAACCAGCGCTGCGTGTCGGTTCTGGATTTTTGAAGGTGCTGCCCGCGTTTGGCCAACCAAGCGGCTGAGTTTTCCAGCGATACTCTTCGTTGTGTTTGATATTTGCCTCGATAACATCCGGGCGCTCGTCAGTCAACCGGAAACGAGCAGACAAGACGACATGCTTGGACGGATCAAGGTTGCATCTTCTATATACAAAGCCAATCTCTTCGTTGCGCAGAGTGACGATCTCAGCTTTCTCAGTATCGAATATGGTGACAGTTTCAATCAAGTTAGACATACAACTGCCGTGAGCACCGGCGTTCATGATCACGCCTCCACCAACGGTGCCAGGAATACCGACGGAAAATTCAAATCCCGACAGACCCTTTGCCGCAGCAAAACGCGCCAGATGCGGTAACCGCGCTCCGGCATCAGCTTCGATGATGTTCGGCTCCGGATTCTCCATACGCTTCATTTGAGCGGTGCGAATCACAGTTCCTTTCACACCAGCCGATGAAACAAGCAAGTTCGAACCACCGCCGAGAACGAACCATGGCTGGTCTTGCTTCTTCAACTTTTCCATCAGTTGAACTAATTCGTCAATGGACTCGGGCTGACAGAAACTGCCTGCTTCACCACCGATTTTCAAAGTCGTGTAGCGCCAAAGCGGGATGTTACTTTGTGCTTCCATTGGAGTGCCCTTGCTTCAAGTGCTGAACGAGCGATGGACCTACGTTGGTAATGTCGCCGGCACCGATCGTTATGACAAGATCGCCAGGCGTCAAATGCGCAGCCACTTTCTCAGTCAAATCGTCGGTTGGTCCACCGATGTATATCGCACCGGGGTGCTTAACTTCTTTGGAGAAACGCTCCGAATTTATATTTTCGATACCGCCACCGCGAGCAACATATACGTCTGCAACGAGGAGCACATCAGCTAATGGAAACGCGTCGCAAAACTCGTTCCACAAATCGCGCAAGCGTCCAGGTTGATGCGGCTGAAAAACTGCAACTGTGCGCTTCAGATCTTTCTTGCCCTGAATGTACTGACGAGCAGCCTGCAGCACCGCAATTACTTCAGTTGGATGATGCGCATAATCGTCGACGACAACAATTTTGTTGTGCTCGCCGATGATTTGAAAACGCCTATCGACACCTTTGAATGTTGAAATTGCTTCGGCGACGGGGTCAAACTTCAGACCCATTTCAAAGGCTACCGCCATTGCCGCTAGCGCATTCGATTTGTTATGTTCGCCGGGCACAGACAGTTCAACTGTCCCTAGCAACTCGTCCTTTTTGTAGACCTTCATGCCAAAACCAGGCAGGCTTTCGTATGAGTAGTCGTAGGCGCCGCCGCCTTTTTTACCGTAAACAACTTTCCGCTTATCGATCGCAGGCATAACCGCACGGCAACCTTCATCATCACCACAAATGACGACTGCGAAAGAACTACCATTCGCGAACGACGCCATGACGTCTTGAATTTGCTTGATGCCACCGGGATAATTTTCAAGATGGTCGGCTTCGATGTTAGTCAAAACAGAGATGTAAGATGTGACTTGAGCATGGGTTCTGTCGCTTTCATCAGCTTCGGCGACAAAATATTCGCTCTTTCCAGGATGCGCATTCGAACCGATTCGATCGAATATGCCACCAACAACGATTGAAGGATCGACTCCGCAATCTAACAAGATCTGACCGACCATGCCGGTTGTAGTTGTTTTGCCGTGCGTGCCGGAGATGGCAATCATCTTGGACGACTTGCTCAACATCGAGAGCAAATCAGATCGATGACAGATCGGTAAGTTGTGCTCTTTGGCAAAAACATATTCTGGATTGGCATCGGTGATCGCGGTCGAGACGACCAGAGCCGCAGCATCCTTCACGTTTGCTGCTTGATGTCCGATGTATATCTTCGCGCCTAACGCTTCGAGTTCGTGTGTGATCGGTGACTCTGATTTGTCAGATCCAGAAACAGCGCGTCCCTTAGCCAAAAGCAGTCGAGCAATCGCCGACATTCCGATTCCACCAACACCAACAAAATGGATCGGACCGTCTATTTTCTCGAGATCAAATTTAGCCAGAGTTTGCCCAACGGATTGTTCGTGCTGCGTTTGAGCGCAGGATGCCGCATTTATTTCCAACTTAAGCCCTCAGCCACAAGAACCCGTCATGCCAATAACTATAGCCATAAGTCGGCGCAACCGCAGCCGACTTACACGTGACTATTTTTAAATGCTATGCGGACTTGCTGCCAACTTTGAGAACTTCGTTAGCCATTCTGGATTTTTTACGAGCAGCTGAATTTTTGTGCAAAATGCCTTTCGATACTGCTTTGTCGATCACCGCATATGCTTTGTGCAACGCAGTAGATGCTTTTTTTGGATCGCCAGTTTTCACTGACTCGGCGACTTCGTTGCGTACTGTGCGCACGGCCGACTTCCAAGATTTATTACGTTGACGATTGCGTTCTGCGACTTCGACGCGTTTGATGGCTGATTTGATGTTAGGCACGATAAATTTCCGACGTTTAGGTATGGTGATACAAGCTGTGTAGTCTATCACACACCGCTTCAACGGTTGCCCAGTCGGGCGTTTAACCCTATTTCAAAAACCTCTCATAATGCAAAAACCCGCTTCTGAAGCAGGTTTCGAGACAGACTAAATGTTAAGCCGATCGCTTTACTCTTGCAGTTTCAGCGTCTTGGCAATCAAATCGTTAAAACGTTTCGCAGCCTTTGGACCCTTTTCAAACAGACAGAAGTCCAACTCGACTTGCTTGTTGGACTTTTGAGGATTTTGATTAGCAGTCAAGTTCTCGCGAGTCCGCTCGTCATCGGATTGGATACGGTCAGAATCGTTGGAACTGGATGGCATCATGCCGTGAACTGTCTCAGCTGAGTCGAGTATTGGCTCATAGCAGCCGCTAACTGAGGATTGTTTTCCTTTTGAGCTTTTTCAACGTAGTGGTCGACCGTACTGTAGACCGCCTTCTGATAATGGTCTGGCAGGTTTCCGAACGCTTGTCCGTGTGTTGCCACTAGTTTTTCTGGACTCAACGCGATGGCTCCGTCGGCACTTGCTGTCTCGAAAGTCACGGCAGTTCCCGCACGATCGCCGACTCTCTTCTGCGCATCGGCTATTTGCAACTTAGAAGCCTGATCTGAAAGATGAGCAGAAGCGTCGTTTGACGCCTGCTTTGACAGATTGCTTTCATGATCGTCGAATTGGACTACAGGCTTATCGTTAGCGGCCATAATGATTCTTGGTTACTCCTAGCCAGACAGGGGATTTCTGGGTTTATCTTGGTTTTAGTAACTGGCGGTCGTGCCGTCAATTTATTCAGGGGCTTGCCAGTTCTTTCAACCTTTGAGCTTGATACCAATATACGTCCGGGGCGCTAGAGCGTCTATGTGGTTAATACGTAGTGATTTATTAAAGCCGTCACACCTAATCAGGCACCCAAAAATGGCTCTTTCCGCCTACTGGTATTAATAGCAGGTTTAGTGCTGCCATGTCAGACTTTTGGCTCCGTTGAAATTGCCATCCCAGTTTCACGGAATGCCTAGCTATATGGGGCATTCAGCAATGGTACTCAAAACTAGAGCGATATCGCTCTAAAAACTTACTGAGATACCTTCCAGTCAAACCGGTACCGGATATCCACCGATTTCGGGGCTCCTTTAGGCAACGGGTCAATCGGGGAGGCGTCATGAAGTGCGTCAAGCGCTGATTTGTCGATAGCATCGACCCCGCTGGACTCGACTACCGTTCCGTTATCGATCGACCCATCTCTATTGATACTGAAAGTCACCGACACCCGACGCTGCTCGATCCCTTTAGGTGGTTTCCACTTCGCCTGAATGTCCTTTTTCATTTTGGTCATATAGGCGGAATAGTCGATGTCTTGGACGTCATCGTCATCATCGTGTTCTACAGGCGGCGGCGCCTTCTTGTGGATGTCTTTGGATCCATCGCCCGCTTCTTCACTAATTTGAGTGCGCGGAGCTCCAGCCCTTGCCAACAAATCAGGTCTGGTCAAGGCGAGCTGATCGATTGGGTGTCCAAACGCGACCCGACTCTGGTCTCGCGGATTGTGCTTGATTGGCACTCCGATAGACACAGCTGCAAGTTCGTGATTCTCGGGAAGAAGCGCAAATTGCGGGCGCTGTTGTTTGCCCATGCTATGGGCATCGGTCTCGGTGCTCTGGCATACATATTGAGCCACAGATTCCAAATTCAAGCCGCCGTTACCAGTTTTCAGCCCTTCTGCAAGATAATTGGTGAATAGTGTGGTGCCCATAGAATTAGACCGATAGCTTGGTTGACCCGGGAAATTCGACGCAAGTATTGTCACCTTGGCTGAATTTGCAAGATTTTGCCAGAGCGGTCCAGGTGCTCCAGCACCTTCAGACAGTGGTGCCAGGTCAGTTACACAGATGATATTTTTGCTCTGAGTGCGCCTGTGAATTTCGGTGAGAAGCTCATTCAGAGACAATCCTGTTGCAAGCGGGGAAGCAGCTGTTGTCTCGTAAGTGCACAGAACTGCGTCGTTTAGGGTGAATGAAGCTCTTCCGCAAACATAAACAAGAATCAAATCGTTAGGCAAAGCCTTCTTGATCAGCCATCCCTCTGTGAGCAAATATTCTGCGTATTTCTTTGTTGCTTGCACATCAAATAGAGTCGTTATGTGATCGTCAGCAAAACGCCCAGCATCTGGATCTTTGAGAGCCTTCGCTAGAACCGCTAAATTCGGAGTTGTGCTCGGCACCGACGGGATTTTGGCATCCTGATACTTGGTGAGCCCAATCATCACAGCCCACTTGTCTCTAATCACAAGTGGTGGCGGTAGTTTTTCCTTATTGAATGATTTGACGAAGCGTTCTTTAGTGATGGTCGGAAACGCCCCGGCTTCATGCGTTCCAATGAAGCAGGCTAAAGCCAGCGACGCTAATGATGCTCTTAAGAACGACATACAACCTCTTCAGATTCTGCCAACTTCTGCAGAGTTAGCAACTCACTATCCGAGGGGGAACCGGACGTGATATTGATTAGTTTCCCACAGCAGCGCTCGATTTGTTGCACGATCGTCTCATCTAGGACGTAGATATCGTACACAAGTTTATCGATTGCCAACTCTATGCGCCTTTGCATATCTCGGTCGGAAGCCACTTCCATCTTTCTATAGAGTTGAGTCAGTGAGGCTATGTCATTTTCAATCGACGCGTTGGGTTTTGGAAGAGGCATTGACTCGAGTGTTTCAATATCGATTTGCGCCAGAGCGCGACCCTGCTCTCTCGTCTTTAATCTATACAGGTAGAGCCAAAAACGAGAGTTCAGCAATCCGTCGATAAAATGTAGACTAAGAGTCGAGCCCGCGCGGTTGCTCAAGCTGTGCACGTTGTTCAGGTGATAGAGCCCGTCGCTATCAAACGCAGCAATCAAGCAATCACCAGTTTGCCGAATCAGGATTTTTGGATTTTCGATGACGTTGGCATCGAAGCCACCTTTGTATAAAAGCGCTGCATCGATATTTAGCCAATCGTTTTTCCACGTCACCACATGCGGTAGCACTGAAGCTCCAGACGTAATACCGCGACGCCATCGCTCTCCGTGCTGGCGGTCAGAGACAATCGAACTTTGCCCGTTTAGTGCTCGAATTCCTGTTCGCCCCTGGAACTGTGTGGAAAGCGGTTCGAGTTGGTCGATTAATTCGCACAGCTGTTGGTCGATGCGATTGAAAACCAAACGAAAACGATGTTGATCTTTTGCCACGAGCAAGGACTTCGGAAGAGTATAAGAGAGCGACTCCGGCTCAATATGTGAATAGAGGTCGACTTGATAATCCGAATCAACACTCGACTCGGAGGATCGCTCGTAGCTCGCCACGCACCATCGCCCTACCACCGCACCAGGCACGGTATCAGCCGGCAGTTCAGCAAATGACCGCAACTTGGATTTGCGAAGAAGTAACTGTCGCAACTTTCTGTAGTATCCACCAGTGAGAAAACCATCAGGAATGAGAAGACTAGCAACGCCACCTGGAGCGGTGTAGCGCAAAGCTATGTCTTGAAAAATGGAATGAATGCGGATTTTATATTCGGCTGAATCAGGATATTTGGTGCGGAAATATTTTGTGGCACTGCCTATTAATGTTGGTTGGTTTCTTGCGCCGAAACTTACGTAGGGTGGGTTTGTTATTACTATTTGGAATTGATGAGAATTGCCATCGAAAAGGTCCGGGGCTTCGTAGAGGGTGTCTGTGTTTTTTATGTTGGTTCTCAGTTTAGTAAGCACTTTTGTCATGGCTGACTTCATCTTCGCATCAGGCAGCTTGGTCCACGATTCTGCTAGCGCTATCAGAATCGCTACTCTGGTTAAAGATGCAGATCTTCCGTCTAGTTCGAAACCGAAAAGGCAGCTTGAAATCATCGTCATCAATTGATTTGGGCTGACTTCGGCACAGTGCTTTCTGATAAAACGAATTGCACCTAGCAAAAAATTTCCGGTGCCGCAAGATGGATCGAGAATCTTAGGAAAAAACGAACTTTCGCCGAGATCTGGCTTGTTTAGACCGTCTGCACACGCGGCTATCGCTGATTTAAGCGCAATAATGAACTTATCTTTCTCTACACCAAGCGCACGCTCGAAACAATAGTCCACTATATGAGCGGGCGTATAAAACTGCCCCACAAGACGTCGTTTGTCCTTCTCTTGTATATGAGTTGGTATATCAAAATCTCCATGCGCATCAAAGTGCAATGGAAATTTATGGATGTGCTCGTACAGAGATCCAATCATTTCGACACTGGGAGAACAGCCATTCAAGAGGGTTTTCGAGCGATCTAAAACAGCTGCGAATACTTCGTCGGACAAATCGCTAGCAAACGGATATGCGCCAGTTTCGCCTAGTACGACAGACAGACAGTTTGCAACTCTCTCTAAATCCGCACGAATAGCTTCACTGTATACAGACGAACCAGATGTGGTGACAAGCCACGAACATAATGCGCGAAATGCATATTCTTCTGATAGTTCGCAGACATGATCAGCATTGCGAATATCTTCTCGCAAGCTGTTTCGCGTATTGCCGTAACAAAGTATTACGTCAGTCGAAATCAGTCTCAGTTGCCTGAAGATACTGGAAAGTTTCTTTTCGTGCGCTTTGCGGGCGGTTGAGTTATTCACACTCACTATTTTCCCATGTAACCCCATGGTAGCGGGTTCTTACAGCGCCTGCCAAATGAAGCGTCAACGCCAAACCATTGAAACATCAGCATTGAACGAATCACAATCGAATTACAAGTTGGTGCCGCTAAGCTTGGGTATTAAATTATCTACAGCTGTAGAAAAGCCTGTAGATAACATATGTAAGTCGTCTCGGACTTCTAAATCCATTTGCTAGCTTAAACGGTGAAATCGTATATATTTGGTAGTTTGAAAGGCAGTCATGATGATGACAACCGGAGCTTAGATGTCAGGTAACCTGTTCATTGTTGCCACTCCAATTGGCAACCTCGACGACTTAACAATAAGAGTTAGCAAAGTAATCGAACAATCCAAGTTTGTTCTTGCTGAAGACACGCGCGTAACGATCAAAATACTCAATCATCTCGGTTTGAAAAAACAGATGATTAGCTGTCACGAACACAATGAAGCAGACAGGCTCCAGGCACTCGCACAGGCAGCCGCAGAAGGAGAGTCTGTAGCGCTCATATCAGATGCTGGTACGCCTCTAATTTCAGACCCCGGATATCAGATTGTGCGAGAAGCGATCGCACTCGGCATGAAAGTGATACCAATTCCTGGTCCAAGCGCATTTCTGCTGGCACTCGTTGGAAGCGGCTTACCATGCGATAAATTCGTCTTCGAAGGATTTCTGCCCGATAAAACATCTGCGCAAAAAAGCCGTCTGGAAGAACTGCGATCAGAGTCTCGAACACTCGTCTTTTACATCTCGCCGCATAAATTGATCAAGAATTTGACAGTGCTTTTCGAAGTCTTCGGAGATCGCGAGATCTGCTTGGCCAGAGAGTTGACGAAGATGCACGAAGAATTTTTGCGCGGAAAAATTTCAACCATGATCGAAAAATATTCACACGAAGAGATTCGCGGAGAGTTCGTACTCGTGGTTGCAGGAATGTCTGCAGATTACGAATCAGCATCAGTGACAGAAGAAGAAGTGAGAACCGCTATCAGAGCCGAGTTCAAGTCGGATAGATCCGTCAAAGATATTTCAGCGCTGCTGTCCGAGCAATTTCATTGGAAGAAATCTGACGTCTATAGATTGGCGCTGGACGAACAAAAATCAGCTAGAAGTGAATAAAACGCATCAGGTTGAGACCAGTATTCAGTCCGGTGTTGGCGACGCTGCCCCAGTTGATACCAGCCTTCGGTGTCGGAGCTTGCTGGGCAGCTTGAGCTTGAGCACTAGCGGGAGCCCCATCTGGAGGCATGCCAGAGGCATCAAGAACAGGCGGGTCGAGAACAACGAATACGTCGAAATCTGGAGGCGAACCGGCTGGTGGCTGATTGAAAGGTGCCGCAGCATTCGCGGCAGCGATTGCGGCATTATCCGCGGTGGCAACTCCGGGGTTGTTCACTCTTACTTCAGTAATCTGTCCGTTGCGATGCATTTTGAACAGTACGACGATCGGAGGATAAGAGCCCATCGGCGCCTGGAAGTGCTGACGCACGCGTGACTGTAAATCAGTGATATATGGTGTATAGTCGATGTTTGGTGTCCACTCGTCAAACGCCGAAACGGGGTCTGGAATTGCCGCCAATTTCGCCATCAATTCATCGGCTTCACGATACTGCTTCAAATTGCGATAAGCAGATGCTTGCAGTGTATAAGCCTCTTTCAGCTTAGGTTTCAGTTCAACAGCCAGGGCGGTGTCCACAATCGCATCATGATAGTGCCCAGTCGAATTCAGGATTGCTGCTCGCGTGCAAAACGCCTCGGCATAATCCGGATTCAATTTAATTGCATATCGAACGTCTTCCAGAGCCTCATCATTCTTCTCTAGCTGCCACTCTACCCGGGCTCGTCGATTGTACGCCTCAGGGTTTTTCGGATCGGCCTCTGCGGCCTTATTGAAAAAGTTGAATGCTTCGCTGTATGCACCATGTCTGGAAAAATACTTTCCGCGCTCTAACGGTGACGCATTGGGACCAGGTCTGGAAGGAGTGGCAGGTTTAGAAGAATTGACACCAGGTTTAGACGGATTGGCGGCAGCTGCTTTGTTGGCTTCAATATAAGCCTTGGCCGCAGCTTTCGCATCGCCGCTTGTGGTGCTCGCACTCTGAACTCGCGGTACGCGCAAAGAACCGGTGTTTTGAGCCAACACTGACGCACAGGTGAGCGTTGGCACCAGAGTTGAGACAAGAATGAAATGCATTGGACAGTTTTGATGCATGGCTAAGATCATATACTCCAACTAATTTCGGAGTATGAAAAAATGCTCCGAGAAGTCGAATTTGTCAGCTTATTTTACGAGCGTTTCAAGATCGCCATGAACCGTGCTGGATTCAAATGCGGCAATGGCCGCGGGAATCTCCTGCCTATGCTCAGTTTCATAATCGTTGAAATTCCGATGGGTGCCGACGGGAAACTGAAGCTCAGCACTGCCATTTAACGATTTATAAGCCTCGATAATCGCTTGATTGAACTGCGGATTATTTCCTTCTACCAATTTCGGCTCGAGTCTATGGTCAGCCCAAACCATGATGTGCACACGGTTGATACCAGCGGGATTTCCATGTTTCGGCATCGTGGTGCGCAATGCTGCACAAAGGAGGTCGTTCACGTGTTGATACCAACGGTCCCACAGCAACGATTCGTCAGCCGAAGCAGCAAGCTCAGAAGCGGCTGGCGGCCGGCTGTTCGGCGTCAAATCCAAATTAGTATTCTTGTCACGCTTTTTCTTCTTTTTAGGCTCTTGGAATCCCTTTGAATTCCCACGCTGCGGTGCAGACGAGATATCCGCATTCGTTGGAGGCTGCAACAGCCGTGCATTTGCGTTGGGCGCAGGTTGAACATTGGCTCCATCAATCGCCTGATTCAACATCCGTGGAGGATTCAATTCAACACGACTTGTCGGTGCCTGCAGATCGAGATCTTCTCGCGATGGGGGAGTTAGCCAACCACCAACAGCTTTTCTGATCGGAGGCGCGTCAACTGAAATCAATGTTCTCGAAGGCGGAGCTGAGTCAGGTCGTTGTGGCGCTGACACAGCCGTTCTCTGTGGGCGCCCGTCGGGAGCCGTTTTACGAACGGGATCGACTGCGGTGTTACCGCGCATCGGACGAGGTTCAGTATCTATTGCGGAACGCTGTGGAACTTTGCTGAGATTCACATCATCTCGAAAGCGCGCCCGCTCTATCTCTTCCTGCGAAATCGGAGCAAGCTTCACTGGCGGAGTTACATCAGATTTCTTGAACTGAATTATCCGCATGACAGCTGAATAGCTAGGCACTCGAGCGCCTAACGACGCACCTTGATCACGCACGGAACCTTGTAAGGGAGCGCGTCTCGAATCATAAACGTTACCCTGAAGTGGTGGCTTTGCAGTCTGATCGACCGCTCCACGCAACGGATCACTGCCAAATTTTGCATAACCCGGTTGCAACGACTCGGGCTCTACTTTTCGCTCGACACCACCCTGCAACGGAGGACGAGCCTCGACGGCTCCAGTCAAAGGAGCGCGCACTTCGGCGCTTCCTTCCAATGGTGGTCGAGCCTCAACAGAACCTTCAATAGGCTCTGCACAGACACGGACGCCTGCCATGAGAGCCGCAGTGGCGAGGAATGTTAGATTCAGTTTGAGCCGCATCTGCCGCATCGACCATCTCGCTTTGAGAGACTAAACTGACATCTGACCCGAGCTTTGTCAATGTCGCTCAGCTAATTTCTGATAAAAGAGCTCATTATCCTTACGTTTCGCGAATATTACTGTGTGGGCTGCGATCAGTTCTAGCCCCAAAAGGCACCACATGTGGAGGCATAGATTTGTGCCTTGCTCTTCCTCGAATTCAAATTCACACATCGATTAAAACTCATTACTCGAACGACCGAGCGCTGATCGCAGTTAACTTAGGTTTGAAATTGCTTCTCACAGCGACGATCAATGCAATAATTACAAGACAGTGGCGGCGATGCAAAGTGACGATCGACGCCCAGGGTAACTGCAAGGAACCTGACCTGATGTTCGAAGCCGGCAAGGTATACAAAGTTAAGGTGGAAGCGGCACCCGGCGAAATTGGTTTCGGACGTGCCACCATCATAGAAAAGACTAGCAGTCACCTCTGTATTCAAATAAGAACGAGCAAAGAGACTAACAAGGTTCTGCCAAAGGGCACGAGAATCTGGTTTGTCAGCGACGCAACCGACAACACTTTTAATGGACTCTGGTCATCATCGGTAACGGGCGCACAGCACACCGGTGGCAAGACTGGCATGCTGTGTTCAACTCCTAAGCTAGATCCGGTGGTTCAACGCCGCAGGCAACCAAGAGTCGTGGTTGATGCGCCAGTTCGCATGTCAAGCAGCGATGGGCAGAGACTGGGCTCGGAAATACGTACAAAAGATATATCCAGGTCTGGAGTGGCGTTAGAGACCTTACAAGCCCTGCCTGACGACATCGGACTCAGCGTAGACATCGTCGTTGAATCAACGGTTGGTGAAATTCCAGCCACCAGCCGCGTCATTCGTGTTGAGCGAAACTGGCTCGCCAACAAGACTGTAATCGGTCTCGAATTTACCGATATGGAACCAGAAGCAATTGCCACGCTTGATAAATTGCTTACATTGTTAGGCGGCAAGACTCGCAACCCAGATGCCAATTCGGAAGAATTAGCTGAAAGCGCGGCGAAGCGCTCCAAGCAAGGGCTCTCCAGCTGGATTCAAGGCACGAAAGGCTCGGCACCAGCCACAGACAAACGTTTCATCGGCAGCAATTTCGCCGAAGAAGAAAAAGTAGAACAATCAACGGACGAAAATACAAATGACGGATAGCCCTATGTCCCTGGTAGAAGCGGTTGTACTGGGGGTTGTTCAAGGTCTGACTGAGTTTCTTCCGATCAGCAGCACAGCGCATCTGAGAGTGGTGCCCACAGTTCTAGGGTGGGGAGATCCTGGTGCAGCATATTCGGCAGTCATTCAACTTGGCTCAGTACTAGCTGTTCTTACCTACTTCCGCAGCGATATCAGTCGCATTGCACTAGGAGCGTTCAAAGCGATCAAAGAAAAGAACTACAGCGATCAAGACTTCAGAATCGCTGGTGCCATCGCGGTCGGCACGCTACCGATTTGCATCTTAGGCTTGCTGTTGAAGAAAGTGATTGAGGGTCCACTCAGATCGATGATCGTGATCGGAGTCGCGTCGATCGTGATGGGGTGCCTATTGTTGTTGGCAGAGAAATTGGCCAAGCACGTTCGCGGCATCGAAACCATTAGCGGCAAAGATGGATTTCTCGTCGGACTGGGTCAAGCGATGGCCCTGATTCCAGGCTGTTCTCGCAGTGGTTCAACTTTGACTGTTGCAATGTTTTTAGATTTGAAACGAGAAGATGCAGCACGATTCAGCTTTCTGCTAGGCATTCCTGCATTGATTTTGAGCGGATTACTTGAACTGAAAGACATGATGTCTGCGGGATTGAACAACTCGGCAGCCGTTGATCTTGGGGTAGGGTTGGTCGTCTCTACAGCCGTAAGCTACGCGGCCATCGCTTGGTTCATCAAGTATTTGAGAAACCATTCAACGCTGGTGTTTGTTGCTTATCGAATCATTTTTGGTATTGCTGTTATCTGTTTGGCTTTGAAACAGCCGCAGTAGACGAAAGAATGTACTCGGGCACCGAATATGGTGCATCAAGACAAACAGAGTCGACACCATTTTTAGTACTTGCATGATGAAACATGACCAGCTTGCTGCTTAGGAGGTCAGCGCTTGCCGCTGTCTTCTTCAAGAGGTGCCAGACCTTCTGGATCGGTTAACGAGGCTTCGTCCATTTCTTTGAAGGCTACTGCTTTGGACTTAGTCGGTGTCGCAGCTGTTGTCGCAGTTGGCGGCTGATTCTGAGCTATAGCCTGAGGCGCCGGCACAGGTGGAGCAGGCGTAAGAGGGGCACTAGATTGATCAGTCAGCGGCGACTCAGTGTCGTCTTTAGTTTGATAGGCGCGAATGGTGGCAAGCGCCTTATTTTTCTCGTCTCTCAGTCGGCGAATTTCATCGTCCTTCTGCTTCAAGTCTCCACCAATCACAGGTTTAGTCGAATCCTTCGAGGTTGGTATCTTCGAATAGAAAAACACGCCCAGCAACACTACCATCAGGCACCCAACACCGATGACAGCGGTCTGCACCAGCTTCAATGGCTTCTGTTGCTTAGGCTTATATTCGAGCTCCTGCTGCATTTCAGGTGCATTTTGATAGCGCAGCCAGACATCTTGAGCTGTGGCGCGCTGCACTATTTCATCGGTGTGATCCGAAATTTTGGGATTAATCCGCTTAGGCGAGCAGACCTGTAGCGCCAGCGGCTCCTGCCCAGTCAGGAGAAAGTGCATCGTCGCTCCGAGAGCGTAGATGTCAGAGCGCGGGTCAGCAGCCCCCCAGTACTGCTCCGGCGGCGAATAACCAGCCGAGACAACGTGTGTGTTGTCCGAATCTTCCGCATACGGTCGAGCAATACCGAAATCAACCAACTTGACCCGGTCTTTGGTATCGATCATAACGTTGCTGGGCTTCAGGTCTCGATAGATAACTTTAGGCTCGTTACTATGCAAGAAGTGCAGCACATCAGCGATCTGCACCGCCCACTGCAAAACCTGCTCCTCGGGGAATGGCTCGCCACGCTGATTGAGCATCTGATGAAGATTGTCGCCCTCGACGTATTCCATGACGAGGTAATAGTTTTCGTCTTCTTCGAAGGAGTCGAGGATACTGACAATGTTCGGATGCTTCAACGGGCTCAGAACATCGGCCTCTCGCTTGAAAAACTCAAGCGCCTTTTGCTTGTCTTCCTCGCGGAAGAAATCGTCTCTTAATTTCTTGACTACGCAGTTCCGGTTGGCAAGGCGCATGTCTCTCGCCATGTAAACCGTGCCCATCCCTCCTTGACCGAGATGGCTGACCACTTCGTATCGCTTTTGCAGCACGAAATGAACATCACGAGCAGCGGACTGACGATTCATCCCGTCGAAAGACCCTGAATTGTTGGGACCTGGCATATTCCCTTAATTGCTCACCCGAAGGAACCAACTTTAAGTATAACAACGTTTAAGGTTTGGTCCACAGCCAATTTACCATCGGTTCTTGTGCCCACCAAACGGGAAACATCGGGCGCATCCAATCGGCACTACATGTAGTATCAATATCAGCGAGTCAAAATATTGAAATAGGACGAAGCAGCGTAATAAAAATCAGTGCGGGCGAGTTTAAAATTAGCGAGGCTGAGTGCTAAAACTGCCAGGATTGTGATCGCTCTCAGAATATTTTGAAACCAAACTCTGCTCGGCGTCATGAGCGAGAACGGCTGGTGGAGGCACTGCCGCTCCGCCCAATCTTTCGTAGGAACGCCACCACAGTTCACTGCCGTCCAAAAGAGCTTCGTGGATCCAGAGCACTTTGTATCGCGGGTCTTGCTTCACATATTCGGTATCATGCGCCGGGTCACTCCACCAGGCGATTGCGAACTCTCTACGTTTGGAATACGGAATGTAGCTATCCCATTTCACATCCATCTTTTGACCAGAATCAGCCACCATTTTCGCGTAGTCCATAGCGAACTCTGCTTTCTGCTCGGGCGTGGTCTTGCGATAACCGCTTTTGAATAGACGTGGTTCCTGGCCAAAGAACCATCCATCAATCACAGTCTGATCGATTTGATGCGCCTGGTCGATGATGGACTTCTTTAGTTGTTCATCGGACACTTTCGGCATCACGCGCGGAGTTGCGGGCTGATCGGAACAACCAGCAAAAGCAAAAAGACAGATGCCCAACAATGCCAATCGACAAAAAAGGAAGTTCATGAAGGATTCGATGTAAATAATTTGTGCTTGCGGCAGAGATCACGATACAGCTCAAGACCCTTGCGATGAGCCTGGCTGAACTCGAAATTCAATTCTTCCGTGAAGTATTTATGCAAGCGTTCCCGGCTAAGCGGAAGACGCTCCATTGACTGAGCGATCACTTGATCGAGCTCAGTCGACAATCCTTCTTGTCTAGCGCGAACAAGAGCGGAACTGATTTCCGCAAACAACTCAGGGTTCGTTTCAACCCATTTCGTTTTTGCAGCCCAAACTCCAAACGTCATTGGCAAATGATAGTTTTCGAACCACCAGGCACCCATGTCCCAGCGTTGAAACTTGCCTGTCCAGTCTGGGTCGACGAGCAACGCACGGTCGCCGATGACGAGAGCGCCATCTAAATTGCTGCGGTCCAAATCTGGTGCAGCTGCGTTCACCAAAATCGGCTCGACTCCAAATTGCTCCAGAAGCAAGACCCGAAGCAGGTTGATAGATGTCGCCGACGACATCGGGACAGCAACTCTGCAATTTCCGAGCTCTTTCGGATTCTTTTTGCTAAAAAACAACACGCTGCCAACCGCACCAATACTGGATATCGATAGGTCTGGCAAAAGCTGCATGTCAGAGGATTGAAGATAGAAAAAGGAACTCATCGCGCCCAGATCGAGCTTGTTATGCGCGTACTGGCTGTTCAACTCAGATGGGGTGCCCAGAATGATACGAGCTTGGATTTCGTCGCAGTGACGCAGCATTGGAACAACAACCGGCAAAGAATTGATGAAGTTTATCTGACCAAGCCGAGCTAGCGCTTTGGTGTCTCTGTCTTCTTTGACGTTCGGTAGAGTTTGCATCGGTTCCTTCGTCCGGGCCCGTGCGCCCGAGCAAAGAAAGGATAACACCTGAAAGCAAAGTGTTTTAGGTCGTGGCGTTAAGGACGCCAATTCTTCACAGAAAATTCCTAATAAAACGGGAGGAGACCGCTGAGACTTCATGTATGCTTCGTGGGTCTCGCTCCCTATTCACCATTATCCAGGTGACAGCGAAGTCGTCAAGAGTGACCGGCGCGAGCGGGAGCGAGTGTCTAAATTTCGGAGGGACAGCCCTGGTGAGAATGGTAGACCTGATCCTGGCCAAGCGCTCAGGACATACGCACACGAAAGCCGAAATTGATTTCATTATCAAGGGCGTCACAGACGCGTCCATCCCGGATTACCAACTTTCTGCATGGCTGATGGCTGTATGTTGGCAGGGCATGAATGCTGACGAAACAGCCTGGCTGACTGATGCCATGTGCCATTCGGGCTCCGTCCTCGACCTGTCGGCAATCGGTCCGCTAGTCGCAGATAAACACAGCACTGGCGGCGTTGGCGACAAAACTACCCTCGTTTTCGTACCGCTCCTTGCGGCTGCAGGCATCCCAATGGCCAAGCTTTCCGGTCGCGGGCTCGGACACACTGGCGGAACGATTGACAAGCTCGACGCTATTCCTGGATTCAAAAGCGACCTCACCATCGACCACTTCATCAAGCAGGTGAAGGATATAGGAATGGCGATTGGCGGTCAGACCAGCGAATTAGCTCCCGCTGACGGCAAAATTTACGCGATGAGAGACGTCACAGGTACTGTCGAATCAATCCCTTTGATCGCAGCGTCGGTCGTATCTAAGAAAATCGCGGCTGGCGCAAATTTGATTATTCTCGACGTGAAATGCGGCCGTGGCGCATTCATGGAGACGGAAGAAAAGGCGACCGAATTGGCAAAGACAATGGTTGCAGTCGGACATCGGTTGAAACGCCCTGTTACAGCCGTTGTTACTGATATGGAACAACCGCTGGGGCTGGCAGTTGGACACACCCTGGAAGTCATCGAAGCTATTGAAACGCTGAAAGGCGATGGTCCAGCTGATTTACAAGAGCTGTGCATGGAGCTGGGATCACTAGCCCTGATCAGCGCAGGTAAATGCAAAGACAAAGAAGCAGCTCACAAAATACTCAGAGACCTGATGGAAAGCGGCAAAGCACTCGAAAGTTTCCGCACGTTGATCAAAGCTCAAGGTGGCGATCCTGCCATCATCGAAAATTACAAGTTGATGCCGACGGCAAAACACAAATTCGAATTCGTCGTTCCCGGCCAAGGAACGAAGTGGGTCGAACATCTGGATGGCCGCAAGGTCGCTGAAGCTTGCAAGCTAATGGGGGCTGGTCGCACAAAAAAAGGCGAACCAATCAACTTGGCAGTAGGAGTGGTTCTGCGCAACAAAGTTGGTGCCAAAGTTGAAGGCGGCACCGCCATCGCTGACATCTATGCAGACTCACAACAAGATTACGAAGCGGCGCGTGCAAAACTGGAAGAAGCTTTCACATTTAGCGAAAAGGCTGTAAAAATGCCATCGATAATTAAAGCCAGTGTTTCCTAGAACTGACGATGTAACATGGTTCAGAACACAAACAAGTTTCGATTGCAATGAACTGGCGACTAATCACATACGGCGAATTTGACCCCGCCTTCAACATGGCCGCTGATGAAGCCATTTTAGAAGCCCACCTGGCAGGCGAAGTTCCCCCGACTCTGCGCTTGTACGGATGGAATCCGGCCGCCATTTCAATTGGGTATTCGCAAAAAATTTCCGAAGCAGAAATTCAATCAATTACCGATCACGGTTTGGATGTGGTGCGTCGCACCACCGGTGGGCGAGCAGTGTTGCACGCTGGAGACCTGACTTATTCCTTTGTCGGTTCTAGCATCGGTGACGACTCGCACGAGCAACAGCACTTTTTGAGTACTAGTGTCGCCGCAGCGTACAAAGAAATTTGTCAGGGATTGATTTTGGCATTCGAAGAATTTGGCATAACGCTGGAACTTGGCTCATCCAAATCTGACTATCGCACCAACTACGATTGTTTCAGAGCGACTACCAACGCGGATCTTCAGTATGCCGGAAAGAAAATGATCGGCAGCGCCCAGCTTCGCAGAAAGAATGCTGTTTTGCAGCACGGTTCGATTTTGTTGGATCAAGATCAGAATAAAATGACTGAAGTCTATGGTGGCACCAAGTCCGAAGCAACAGAGGACAGACATGCAAATTTGTTCGAGATACTGAAGAAAACAGTGTCGATGAGCGAGCTTGAAGCTGCTCTGAAAGCTGGATTCGGTAAAGCTTTCGCGGTTGAATTCGACTATTCACCACTGACACAACTTGAGCAAAATCGAATTGAAGCCCTAACACCAAAATATAGAGTGCTTACTTAACACAGCTAAAGATTTCTCTAAACCGGTTTTCTATCCTTGCTCGAACATCCTTATCGCCTATATCACCATCTGCCTGCATGCGCGCCGCCGTCGACGCGAATGTTTTCTCCCGTGACAAATTTGGCAGACTGCAAGTAGAGAATCGCATCAACGATTTCAGAAATCTCAGCCAACCGGTTTAGTGGAGACAGCTTGTTCAGCTGAGCATGATCTTCGTTGGCGTGCATCGGAGTGTTGACGGTTCCAGGAGACACGGTATTGAATCTGATATTGTCGCGAGCATACTCAATCGCTAATTCTTTGCTCATCACTGGCATAGCCGACTTGGTCAAAACAGGCAAACTGGCGGGCACTCCTGCCAGTGGCTGATCCACCAAAGTCGTAGAGATACTGACGACATGCCCTTCTTTCTGCCTTTGCATTTGCGCGATGACCTGTTGAGTCATGTAGAAGAAGCTGGCTACATTTGTGGAAATCATCACGGAAAAGTCGTCTTCTGTGTAATCGGTGAATGGTTTGGACATGAACATACCAGCGTTATTAATGAGCAAATCGATGCGACCAAATTTGCTTATTGCTGCTTCTGCAATTTTGACAGCGACCCCTTTCTTGCCAATGTCTCCATCAATCAAAATCAAGTTTTCGGACGCCTGCAAATCTTTTGACTTACTGATTGTTCGCGAGGTGGCAACGATCCGGTAGTTCTGTGCAATCAGCGCCTGGGTTATTCCCAAACCGATTCCACTTGAGGCGCCGGTGACGATAGCAACCGGATTCGTAGTAACCATATGCGCATCCTCCAAACCAACCTTAGCTGCGTTGCAAAACGCCTACCCATCGCATTCTTAATACCGTCCGCCTAACCGCATTGGACTACACGCTCGCATCGCCACATTATACGGCGAGCCGTTATCTGAATGTTATGTTGGTCGACCATCCTCTTATAACACTAGTTTCTTCAAGGTAGCAACAGATGGCATTTGAATTTGAACCGCCCGACGGCGGCGACAAGAAGCATCACAAACAATCTCATTCAGATACTGACAGTAAGTTGCACAAAGAAGCGCATGGACTTTTAGACAAACTCCACCACGACTGGCAGAAGGTCAAACCTCATCTCGAACATGCGGCGCATGGTGCCGCAAAGACTGTAGAGCACCAGGCAAAGTCCATCGGTGGAACTGCACAACGTGAACTTAACGGCACAGCGACCGCATCTGACAATCGAAAGTTGAGAACCGTTGAAACAATCGCCGGTGTTGCCCTGCCGCAGGTCACCATCATCAAAGCGGCCGTGACCGAAGGCAGTCACCTGATCAAAAAACACGGTGCTCACACCAACGTTCATATTGACGTGCACACGCCAGTTAACCATGGCGTCAATCATGGCGGAAGCAAGCACTAGATTTGATGACTGGCGTGCGATATGCAATTGCAACCTACGACAAACCAAGTCGCACACGTTTGAGTAGATCGTTTAATGCAGGTTTCGCTGTTGCGGACTCCGGCAATTTACTGTCAGCTGCGGCTGACTCCAAAAGAGCCAGCAACCGGTGGAACTCTGCCTCATAGAATTGCAGATTTTCCGAATCAAGTGTGCTGCGTTCCTTGCTGTTTTGCTTAAGTGCAATCAACTCCGGCAAATAATCGAGGGAGAATTTCTCGTTTAGTGTATTCAAATTTGCTTCAATCGTTCCAGTCTGCATTAAATGGATTCCCGTCAGCACAACACGAAAGACATACAGCAAAGGTTTGACTCGTGGCTGCTCTTCCTTCGAAAACAATCTCCACTGCGAATGAGCAAAACCAAGATAATGATTTGCATGATAACGAGTAATACATTTCTCGGACAAACCGATCAGCTCTTTATGCTCTGGAGTTGTGTGCACCACCAGCGGTGATAGCAATTGTTCCAAGACGTATCCATTTGGTTTCAGCATCAACAAAATGAATTTCTTAAGGTCGTGCGTTACCAAATCCAACTCGATTCCATCGTCAAAATTAGTTATCTCGATAGTCTCATCTGGCCCATCCAGTCCGACAAGTTCGTCCGTGGGAAACACGTGCACGCCCCTCAGATCATAGTCAGAATCAGGCGAAGGAAAACCGTACAGATGCGCACCTGAGACTGTGGCGAAGATCAACGGAAATTTGTGGTTGGCTACAGCCTTGTCCAAAGCATCAGGAAATTTCATGCGGAAAATGTATCCTCAATTTTCTTAGAGATACGGATGATACTCATATTTTGTCGCCATCTGTTTGTCTTTTTCAGCTTCGGTCTTTTTACCCAGAGCTTTGAATAATTCGTACCTAAACCAGTATGCTTCTGCCAAATAAGAATCGAGTTCGATAGCTCTATTCAAATCAATTAGCGCAGCATCGAACTGTTCTGCTCGCGTGAGGATGATTCCTCTCGTTGCAAGCAACGGAGCAACATCAGGGCAACAAACAAGCGAGTCGTTCGCATCATCCAATGCAGCTTCAATATTTCCTTGCGACAAAAATACTCGTGCTCGACTAGTCAACGCATAACCGCGAATGAGAGTCGGCGCCGATGGTGGACACGCTTTCTCGAGATCAGCAATTGCATCATCGTAACGCTTAGCAAGACAATTACAATGAGCCCGCGTCAACAGCGCAAACAGACTACTTGGCTCAAGTCTCAAGGACTCATTGCAATCATTTAAAGCAGCTTCGGCTTCACCGAGCCTGGCGTGAACATTGGCACGAGATGCGAGAAAATGCGATTGCATTGCTACGTTCGATTTTGGTATCAATTCTATGGCATGCTCGATATCATTCAACGATGCGCCCAAAATATTCAATTGCAAGTTTGCCATCGAACGATTGTTGTAAGCTCGCGCGATCGTTGGATCTAACGCAAGAGCCTTATCAGCAAACTTGCGCGCCTCTAGTGGCTTGCTCATGGCTATGTAAGCCGCAGATGCATTCACGTAAGCAGCCGTATCTTTCGGATGCTTAGCAATAATTTTCTCGCACAGTTTGATCGCCTCTTTATTTTCTCCCGAATTTAACAGCACAGTAGTTCGCCACGAATTTACGGCATACTGACCAACCCAAATCAGAAAAATGATATTAACGATGACAGCACAGACACCTGCAACCAAGCTGATTCCAGCAAGTGACCCAGCGAGTCCACACACCAAATTGAATGCGAGCAACGCACCAAAAATTTTCCAGTTATGCCGAATGAATTGAAATTTCAACGGTGATCTCGGTGCGGGAAAACTTGAGTCATTCAACTTCAGCAACAATCCTTCAACCATTCTAGCGTTATCCATCGCGCCTTGTGCAATATCCACAAAACTCAACTTGACTACCGCTTCAGCGATCGGTAAGCTAGATATGTTGACCTGGCACGGTTTGAGACATGACCTTCAAAACCGCATTGCGAACACTTCATCTCTGCACCGCTCGTTTTACGTCGGTGCGGCATCATGTCGGTCAAACAAGAAAAGACTTGCGACCAGATCTCGCGGTCGACAACCGAAAGCGGGCGTAGCCGCACGGGCGACGCTCGCGATACAACCGTCTATCTACTCATGGACTGTGTTTTGCCGCGCTCAATTTAGGACGCGGCAAAACTAACGCCACAGCAATCAATAACACGGCAGCTTTGTCGTGTCTCCTAAACACGTTTTTAAAAGCGAGGATGCACCAATGAACATGTCCCTCAAGACTCTCATCAAAAATAATTTCGCAAATTTCGTCTGCTACAGAGATGGCGATCTCTGGTACAGAATCGAGGTGACAGATTCTCCCGAAGTCGCTGAACCAGTGGTCTTTGATTTTCCAATCCCTGTCGGTGATACAGGAACTGGGGTCTTCAACGCACAAGTGAAAGCAGTGACCCTGATGCGTTGGGCACGGAAGCACTTCGAAAGAATCGAAAACGGTGAGTGGTCCTAAAAGTTCCTAGCCACTAAATGCAGTGGCTAGGTCAATTCTTATCGATTCCTTAAACTTTGTCTCTTAGCGCCTTTAGAAGTTATGAGACGCTAGTGAGAGGGAAAACTCTAAGCGTATTGAAATAAAATTTCCATGACGAGGTTAAGGAAAAATGATTGCGCCAAACGGTCCAGCAGCCCACTTAGAAAACTTGATGCCGTTTAAGAATGAATTCAGAACTAAGCTAAAGGAACACTTTGGACAAGATCCCTCAACGCTGCCAATAGTCAGCGAATCTTTCGCGAAATACAACCACGCAAACGTTTTTCTCGCCATTGAAGACTACACAAAGGCAGCGGGCAGAAGCGCCAAAATTGTTGGCATTCAAGCCGGATTTATGAATATCAAGTCCGCAACCATGGCAGAATTGGTTGCACCAGGTAGTGCGGCGAGTATGGTCGGAATCGGTGGACCGAAAGAAGGTCCAGTCCTATACAAAAACATTGAACTGTCCGATGGGCGCAAACTCGCTTGTATACAAACCGGGCTTTATCTCATTAAAAGCCAAACTGAAAGCCTGGCAGTACTTTTGCGACCTGATGAATTTATGGCGGGTCTCGGTGGTGGAAAGTGCACGATTGAAGTTATGGCCGCTGAGAAATCCGCTGCCGAGAAATTCTTGACTGACGTGCACGCCGCTTTAATTCGTCGAAGCATCTACCGAGGAAAAGTAATTTCACTCGGCGTTTCAGGCGATGTTATGGCTCAAGGACAAATCGAAGTGAATTTCCACAAGCTTCCGGAAATCAAAAGAGAGCAAATAATTCTGCCAGAGGGATTGTTGAAACGAGTCGAGAGACAATCTCTTGATGCGACGAAATATCGTGATGCACTACTGGCAGCGAATCGTCGCCTGAAACGAGGTTTGCTGCTTCATGGTTCGCCCGGCACAGGCAAAACACTGACGGCAATGTATTTGGCGTCGCAGTTGAAAGAACGAACCGTTATTCTCGTGACCGGTAGAGGCATGGGACTAATCTCCGCTTCGTGTGAAATGGCTCGTGGCTTGCAGCCAGCTATGGTTGTCATCGAAGACGTTGACCTCATTGCGGAAGAAAGAACCGCGGCAGGCAATTGCAACACCGCTATATTATTCGAGCTGCTAAATCAAATGGATGGACTTTCCGACGATTGCGATGTTCTATTCGTGCTCACCACGAATCGCCCCGACATTTTGGAACCAGCATTAGCTGCGCGTCCTGGAAGAATCGACCAGGCATTTGAAGTGCCGCTGCCTGACGCCGACTGTCGCTCACGATTGTTTGAGTTGTACAGCAAAGGTTTGACAGTCAACATCAAGGATATGACTCCGTTCATCAAAAAAACTGAAGGTGCAAGTGCCGCATTCATAAATGAAGTAATGCGGAAAGCGGCACTTTTTGCTGCGCCAGATGGTGTGCCGATTGTAGTCGAGCCCAAACATCTCGAAGAAGCATTGCACGAATTGATCGTTGAAGGTGGAACTCTGACCAGAAGTTTGCTCGGCTATCGCAAAATTGGATTTAAAAGCGAATAGCAAGATCAGAGAACTGTGCGCTTAAGCTATGAGATTCACTGAACAGGGCTGGCACCATATATAGTGCAGTAGCTCCGTAACGAATTTCTGACGAATCTCCAGCAATACTGAAATCAACACTTCTATTTCTATTACATAGATATAGAATGGCTTGGCTTGGATGAAACTATAGCCTCACACGGCCGTCAACTTATCCATGATCTGAAATTTCTAGGAGCGTTGCTATGAAGAGATATTCATTAGTGAGCGGCATCGGGCTCAGTTTGATTGTCACGTTGGGCTCGTACCAGATTGCCAGCGCGCAATGGCGTCAAGAACGGGGACAAGGGCCAGGGCAAGGTCACGGACCAGACCAGGCGCAGCAAGCTCAGCAGGCGCAACAGGCTCAGCAAGCACAACAGCGCGCCGCGCAAGAGCAGATGCAACGAGCGCAACAGACTCAGCAGCGTAATCAACAAGCTCAACAGCAAGCAGCGCAACAAGCACAACAAGCACAACAGCGCCAGCAACAAGCACAACAGCGCCAGCAACAAGCTCAACAGCAAGCCCAGCAAAGAAGCGCTCAAGAGCAAATGCAAAGAGAGCAGCAACGTGAGCAACGCAATCAGCAGAGACAACAACAAAATCAAGAAGTTCAACAAGCACAGCAGCGTTCTCAAGAAAAGATGCAGCGGCATCAGGAGCAAACTGGACAAGCGCAACAGGCACAGCAAGCTGCTCAAGAGCAAGCTAAGCAAGCGGCACAACAACAGGCACAGCAACGAAATGCTCAGGAACAGCTGCAGCGAACCCAGCAACGCCAACAAAGAGATCAACAACGACAACAGGAACGTCAACAACAACTACAACAGCGAAATCCCCAAGATCAACCTCGTTGGGATCAGCATCAGCACAAGGCACCAGTACCTGCTCCATCTCAGCCGGGACAGGGATTTGATCGAATTCAAAATCCAATAAGGACACCTGACTTCGACAAGAAAAACAGACGACATTCGAATGCGCCACCACTGAGAGTGCCAGCGGTTCCATTGCAAAAAGCGTTTCCGATGCCAAACTTCGCGGCTCACGCTTCGGCTGACCAACTAGAACGAGCACGCATAGCGCAAAACAACATGACGAAGCACTTGTGGGCAGTTCCGATCAGCCAGGCACCAAAGAACTATGTGCGCTACCGGAACAAGCAGTTACAGAGCTATTACAACAACTATCCTTTTTACGTGAATAACCGTCGCTACTATGTGAACCGGCAAAACACGAATTACTTTCCAGTACAGCCAAACTATTATCCAAATTGGTATCAGCCTAATCCGAACTGGATTTTCTCGAATGGATTCAGTCTCGCCAACGCTGTACGCATAGGCGCTGACTGGCTCGGATATGGATGGCAACCATATTACGGTGCGCCTCCAACTGGATTTGTTTGCGCACGTGATTACATTCCAACGCCATGGTTTTACGACGCCATGACGGGTCAGTGGAGGCAACCTGGTCTCTACTCAAGCTTCAGTGAAGGACCAGGATACGATTACACGGGTCCAATCACCGTAATGGTCATCGAACAGGTTGTCGCACCAGATGGACAGTTCGTAAACGTGCCCTATCTGTATAACGCATTCTTCTACCCAGATCAGGATCGCTGGGCATACGAAAATCGTCAGGGCTACTTCATCTGGTTAGACATTTAGTTCAATCACCGAATTCAATTTCCAGTTGTTAGAACAACTCGAAACTTGGCAGAACCGCTCATCATTCGTTCATACGCTTCTGTAGCTTTTTCGAGCGGGTATTCTTCGTTCATTGAACGAACATCGGTAAGCACGCTGAATTTCAACGTGTCTTCAGAATCGATTGCAGTACCCGAAGCCCACCCCTTGATGGCAAGACGAGGACCAATCATCTGCAAGGCATTGAAAGTGAATGGCTCGAATGATGCGCCAATAATCATAAGAGTACCATCAACAGCTAAACCGCCGATGGTGGCAGCCATGGCATCACTATTGGTGACTGTAGCCAATACCACTTTTGCACCGCCGAGTTTTTTCAACTCCTCGGCAACGTTGCTTGCCTTGCTGTCGATGTAATGGTGGGCGCCAAGCTTCCTTGCCAATTCTTCCTTTTCCTTACCGCGAGCGATGGCAACAGTGTTGAAGCCCATTCTCTTAGCGAATTGAACTCCTAGATGACCCAATCCACCGATACCCAAGATGGCGACTAAATCACCGGGGCGAGCGATGCTGTTGCGCAATGCGTTGAAAGTAGTGATTCCTGCGCAGAGCAAAGGACCAGCGTCCACAGCACTAAGATCATCGGGGATGAGAGCCAGTGCCTGCGCTGGAGCGACCATATAATCTGCATAACCACCATCGTAAGTTATGCCTGATATCGCGCCCTTCTGACATGTGACAAAGTCACCTCGTCGACAAGACTCACACTCAGTGCAGTGACCACCGTACCAACCAACGCCAACACGTTGACCGACAGACCAGGCGTTGACACCAGGACCAACTTCAGAAATTACACCGGCAACTTCGTGACCCGGAATTCTTGGATACTGCACACCAGGCCAGTGCCCTTCTTTTGTCAAAGAATCACTGTGACAGATTCCACACGCTTGCACTTTTATGAGAACCTGTCCGGCAGAAGGTTTCGGAATCTCTCGTTCAACTAATTCCAAAGCTCCGCCAGCCTTTGAAACTTGAACTGCGCGCATTTTAGCCATCGGTCTCCCTCACTCGTAAGTATCGCCGCAACATGTCTGCTTGCCAACACTGTGGCGGGCAGAGGCATATGGTATAACTCTTGCTGCTTTCCGTTGTTAAATGTTCAGTGGCATGACAATAGTTCTTCCAGCTCATCAATTTTTAGATAGTCTTGGTATTCAGTACAAACGGCTGTCATTCTCGCCCTCGACAGAAAAGGGCGCTGCGAATGTCGCGCAAGCACTTGGTTTCAGTGAGCGTCAAATGGTCAAAACTTTGATCTTTGAAACTGACACACCTGAGCATGCACTGATTATGGTCGGGGCCGATCAAAATGTGGTGTCAGGACATTTGAAAAAAGTTCTCGGTTCCAGGAACATAAAAATGGCTGCACCAGAAGTGGTGCTCAATGTAACAGGGTATGTGATTGGCTCGATTCCACCATTTCACTGGCAGCCAGAAGGATTTCGCACGGTTCTCGATGAATCACTGGCGAAGCAAGAAGTGCTTGGCGTCGGGGCTGGACAGTGGGGAGAAGAGATCATGATCACTCCACACGATCTGGTAAAAGCCACAAACGCAATCATCGCAAACCTCACTGATAAAGAGTCTTCAGTTAATATGGTAAAAGATCTGCGTAATTATTTCTGCTGAATCAGCGATTTTATGCGCTACCAACATGATCTAGAAAATTTATCTAACAGCCTATCGCTTTTCGGTACTTGCTTCTAATTGCCACCGTAGACGGTGGCGGCCAATCTGCTATTTCTGCGAAAGCATCAGAAGTCAACGCTAACAGTTCGTCTAAACTGTGCTTGTACGGGAGCTTAACTTCATTTCTCGTCAGTGGTCCGAGCAACTCGATAAAGTCACGCAAGGGCTGCCAATTTGACACAATCTTCTTGCGGAAAGCAACATCGCCGTCGATCACATAGCCATCATCTAGCAGTTTCTGTTCAATTTTTTCTCTATCTAACGCAGACAAATCTTCCAGACGAAGCGAATTTTCAATGCCCTCGGAACCCAAATCTTCTTGCAGAGCAGTCAGCACTTCATACAGCATTTGCTGAATTAGTGTCTCGTTTCCAGGGGCTTTGTCAATGATATCCGTAGGCAATAAAGGATATGCCAAAACTAAATCCGCTCCGTGGCGAGTGCTTTCGGTTCGGTTACCAGGCAGAAATAAGGGGAAGCAACGCGCGGCACGCCCCTCAACTCCAGCAGTCGAATATTGGAATGCATACTCGGCTCCGCCGATGATCGCGTCCAGAAAATCTGCACGAGAAACCATCAATGAACCCTGAATAACCTCCTGAGCAGTTCCAAATGCATACGATAACGTTCCATGTAAAATTATGGGATCGTTAAGACCGAGAGTATCAACTGGCTGTTCCATCATTTGCACATTGAGCAGGTGCAACGAGCAGACATCGAGTTCGCGAACTTTACCTCCGGTGGCTATTTCATCAAAAGAAAGCTGATTGAGCAAATTCGCCGGAAGCGATTTAGAATCGCCAAGATTGCGGAGTTCCAAGTGTCCGTCGTTGGTCAAAACAATGCAGCACTCGATAGGCGATTGAATGATTCCGCGACTTAAACGAAACCTATCGAGGGTATGCAATGCCTCTGTTGGACCAGCAATCGGTCTCCGGCTCTGCTCTGTGAAAAATTTAGGTGCTTTGTACTGAGTCATTAGAAGTTGCCTGGTTTTGATATTAAATGTGCCCATGGAGCAGCTTTGCAAACACTTATTCTTTTTTACCGCTCATCGCGTATATTAGTGCGGAAGCAATCGACCTATGCCCCAATCCCCGCCCGAGGTTAAGAAATTGTTGTTTTATGACACCACACTTGGTGCCGTCATGCTCATTGCTGTGTCGTTATTTCTGACATCAACTTGCCAAGCGATAGGGCGAGACAAAATCACTATTGTCTTAGATCCCGGTCACAGCGGAAAAGAAATACAAGGGGTAGATAAACGCACGAATTTAATCGATCACGATTATCCAAATCATCCGGAGATGGAAGAAACGTACAGAGTTGCAAGAGCCGTTGGTGCGCGTCTTGAAAAAGCTGGTTATAAAGTCATCTACACGAAGAAAGATGTCGCCGATACAGTGTCGCTTCGCGAGCGAGCAACAGTTGGTCAAGAATCTCACGCAGCGCTTGGAGTCAGCATCCACAATGACCATGGAAAATCATATAAATCGTTCGGACAAGTATACGAACAAGGATTAGGGCAGTGGCGCGGCGGTACGCAATCCAGACCAAAAGCAAAATTCGAGAACAAAGACATTGCCGCAGTCAGTGCGGCTTACGCCAAAATTTTCGCTCGAGAACGCACGAAAGTTGAACAGCATACGGTCGCTGTTACCCCGATTAGCTTTGATAACCGACCCGGAATCGAACCTGGAAATATTCCCCAAGTGATGCTTTTCGCAGGTACTGAGCCCAACGCTATTCCCTGGATCTACAACGAAGTGGGCGGCAAAAACTTTGGTAGCGAAGAAGAGCGGTTGTACGCGCAAGGCATCGCAAATTCAATCGAAAAATGTGTCAGCAACACATCGAAAAAACAATAGACCTGATTCGATATATCCAAAAACAATGCAATAATTTTATCGCATCGAAAAAGGAGAGTTAAGTTGCGGACACTCATACTGGGCGCAGGTGCCACCGGTGGTTACTTCGGAGTACGACTGCTCGAAGCCGGCGCAGACGTGACGTTTCTGGTCAGACCAAACAAGGCGCAACAACTTCGCGACACTGGGCTCGTCGTGAAGAGCGCAACCGGAGACGTGACGAAGAAAGACGTCAAGCTTATTGAATCGGTCACCGAACCTTTCGACCTTGTCATTCTCTCTTGCAAAGCGTTTGATTTGGCAAGCGCGATGAGCGCAATCAAACCGGCCGTCGGCAAAGATACAACAATCCTGCCGCTTCTCAACGGTCTTAAACACATCGACGAGTTGCAGAAGGCGTTCGGTAAAGGACGCGTAATCGGCGGAATGTGCATCATTTCCGCAACTGTCGACGATCGCGGAAGAATCGTTCACCTCAACGACATACACACTCTCAAATTCGGCGAGCTTGATGGTGAGATGACGCCTCGCATCAAAGCGATCAAAGCAATGACGCTCGATGCAAAAAATAAATCCATCGCCAGCACAACCATTCAAAAAGATATGTGGGAAAAATGGGTCATGCTCGCCACTCTGGCCGCGCTGAATTGCTTGATGCGAGCCAACATTGGTGAGATCGCCCGCTCTCCTGGTGGCAAGGAAATTGCAGAGCAAATGTTGAACGAATGTTTGGAAATCATGCGAGCACATGGACACGATCCAAGTGAACAATTTGTGCGCGACACACTGGCTCGATCCGTTGACGAAAAGTCAACTCTGGCAGCATCGATGCTGCGAGATCTAGAGCGCGGAAATAACGTTGAAGGCGATCAGATTCTCGGCGATCTGATCGTGCGAGCCGATAAGAAAGGCATCGAAGTGCCATCTATAAAAATGGCTTATTGCAACGTGAAAGCCTACGAGCAAAGACGCAATCGCCGCTAAAGAACGCACCGCTTTTAGTGCAACCACTGTGCTAATCTTAATTTAGTTTTGCACGGAATTGAAATGTACTTAGCGCTTACAGTTTGCTTCGGGTGGATTTTTGCACTGTGCGTGCATGAATTCTGTCACGCGCTCGTCGCCTACATCGGCGGAGACAAGTCCGTAAAAGAGAAGGGCTATCTCACTCTAAATCCTCTCAAATACACTGATCCCGGACTCACACTTGTAGTGCCGATCGTGATGCTCATGATCGGTGGAATCGCCCTGCCAGGTGCGGCTGTCTACATCAATCGGAACGCTTTACGAAACAAGTTCTGGCATGCGGCAGTTGCAGCTGCGGGACCATTTGGCAGCGCTCTGATGATTTTCATTTACGCATTGCCATTTATGCTGAACGTACATTTTTCTGACGATCTCGCCTGGCTGTATCCGGCGCTTTCTTTGCTTGTGCTCTTACAAATCATTGCATTTTTTCTGAACTCTTTGCCGATTCCGCCATTGGACGGCTATGGAGTCATCGAACCCTTTTTACCTGGCTCGATGCGCAAAGCGATGGATCAATTTGGTCGTTACGGTGTGTGGATAGTGTTCGGATTATTGTGGTTCGTTCCGCCGCTGAACAACGCCCTCTGGGAAACATCCATGTCGATAGCAGATCAGCTTAACGTGCCATTTCACGGCATCAAAATCGGCTATGCCATGTTTAGCCAGCAAAAGTACTATCTCGTGATGGTTTTAATCGTAATAGTGATGCTCAGTCAAGCTGGAAAGAACAAAAAGCCAGACCCTAAGGCGTAATAGCGGCTTCCTCAGCTCCACGTCTGGAGATGTTGTCCTTGACACTTGGACTGATTAGGGCACCCGTCACAACCACGACTAACGACACGACAGAAATCAAAAACGGCTTCATTGCCCTGTTCCAGTCGACCGCAACATAAGCGATCGACGCAAACGGAACAAACAAGTAGCAAAGCCCCCAGATAACGCTCTTTTTGAACGAGCAGATTATCAACCAGATGCCCGAAACAAACATGCCGATTCCGCCAAGCAGGATCAGAATAAGTCCAACAATTTCCATATTTTGGTGCTCCTTATACCAGGCTTATACCCAAGCTGAGCAGTGCTCGAGAGGTCTGATGTGGAAGTGCCGGGCCAGCAAAAAAATCGTTCTAGATTAATTTGGAAAGTCACAACAACTTCACACGCTCAGGAGTATGTTCATTGCATCGAGGCGAGGCGAGGCACAATCCACATGAACACCACCGAATACAATTCAATCGTCAAAACGCTGGAAATTATCCGCGTGTTCTCATCTAGTATCGATAAGACCAATTGCTGCGAAGCTGCCGACAAAGCACCCCACCAGGAAAAACCTGCTATCAAAGCCTGACCTGAGCCTGACTTCCAGCGACGTGCGCTAGAGTCCTACTGCGTGCTGCAAGTGCTAACTGCGCGCTGCAGCTTTTCTGGGCTTCTTCACTGTTATAGCGACATCATTGCCTACTTCTTCAAAGTTGAAATCAGCAAACCAAACTTGCCCCTTGCCGGTAAGCAGAGCCCCGTAGGCAATTTCCTTTGCATTGCCCGGAACGTCTAGAACAACTTCGTAGCGCTTCCACTCGGTTGTATTCTTAATTTGCCGCGCAAACATATTGTCGAAAGCAAGTGGCTCTCCTGGGCTAGGACCGTCAACGCGCATCCACAAACCAGCCCAGTCAGCATGTTCGGTTTTGACAAAAGCGGTCATTCGCACACGTTTATCCAAGTATTTAGCGACTGGCAAAATTGTGTTCAAAGACGCAAAGCCATCGGGCTTTTCGGTAGTACATCGAATCGTTGAACTGAAATTCTCGTTGTGCAGAACATTTTCGTCGATGCCCATGTCGTACTGTTCAGGGTTGGAACCAGAATTTATCCACCCATCAGGTAACTTCATTTATCCACCTAAGCTCATCTGCTACTGCCGCCATGCAAAGGCGAAAACAACAACGTTTCGGAATGCATCAGCTAAATCATACAGCCACAAGAGTGCATGTGAAAAGTGCTCCTTCGCGAAAAACAAAGATTCTCAACCTAAAACAACGCCGGTGGGCAAACCAGGTTCAGGTCCGATTAATTTAGCCATCGCTTCTTGTTAATTGCTCTTCCATAGTCTTAGTTCTCCAGAAATATTAGAATCAAGGTAAATCACAGGAATCACAGGAAAAGACTGAACATGCACCCATTGCTGAGGAAAATTGAGCACAGACCCTTTCCGGTACCGACCACGCCATGGGTAATGCAACAGAGCTGGGCGAAACTTCTGTTTGCGCACTGGCCGGTCAAACCCGAAGTTATTCGCGGTCTCATTCCGAGTTCACTGCAACTGGACTTATTCGACGGAGCCGCATGGATAGGCGTGGTGCCATTCGTAATGAACGATGTTTATCCACGCTACACGCCTAAAGCAAAGACTCGGCTATCCAACTTTCTCGAATTGAATGTGCGCACCTACGTCATAAAAGATGGAGTTCCTGGCGTTTACTTCTTCAGCCTCGATTGTTCAAACTCAGTCGCAGTAATGATTGCGCGAAAGTTTTATCATTTGCCTTATTTCAGAGCAAAAATGTCGATTGAAGAAAAGAAGGATGGAACGATTGGTTACACGAGCGAACGAGCTAGCGAGGAAGCCGCGATCATCCTCACCTATCGCCCAACGGGTGGATTCACCAATGCTGGTGCCGGGTCCATAGATAGATTTCTAACTGAGCGATACTGCCTTTACACAACGGACTCGAACGATCAGTTGCATCGCGGCGTTATTCATCACGAGATCTGGCCATTGCAATCGGCCGAGGCAGAGTTCGAAATCAATTCGATGACTCGTCCTCTAGGATTTGCTTTACCTGATGATAAGCCACTTTTGCACTACTCAGAAAGATTGGACACACTTGAGTGGCCGCTTGCTGTGGTGTGACGCTCGACTTCAGGACAAGTTAAGGCTTGCTTGCTACTGCGTTGTCGTGTTCAGCCGTGCCTTTCAAGTTTGCCATAATGGTTGGCATTGAATTGCGGATTTCGCGATTAACGATGAACTTCGGAGCAAACATGCCACCATCGACAAACTTCGCGTAAGTCACTTGTGTAGATCTACCGCCATTAGTTGGCTCGAATTTCCAAAAACCTTCATTAGCCTTGAACGCACCACTCAGTCTTTTCCATTCTATCCGTCCTGGCGTCGACTTAATTTCAAGCACATAATCGCAGCTCATCAAACTTCCCAGCGTCTTGATGGTGAAGGCTACTTCTTTGGTGTCACCGCAATCTTTGAGGACCTTGCATTTAGTGACGTTGTCGAAAACTTTTTCGGTGTGCTCGTAATCTGTGATAACTTCTTGCACCTGATTTGGTGCCGCATTAATTACGACTCGAGAGACTTGATAAATCCTTGGACCTATTTGTTCTTCACTTGCGGTATACGAATCTACAGTCGGTGTTTGAGATGGCGCAGAGTAAGCGGGTTGCGGCACACTCGTAAAGCTCGATATAAAAATAGCAAGTACACCACAGGCAGTGATTAATGGTCGACTCATTGGCAAGACTCCGTTTCCGCACAGGAAAATCAATTGAAGACTGAGTTCAGCACACCGTTTCCTCACCTTTGGAGTTTACGAAAAACTCACCAGGGACTAGCTTACGCATCAGAACCTTCAACTTATTTCTGAGACGAAGGAGTTACTAGTCATGTTCCGAGAAAAGCAGGCTAATTTCTGACGGTGCGCAGTATGATCCACTAATGTTGAAAGGAATTAGAAAGGGACACTAGGGAGTTGCGCATGCACAAAAGTCTCGTGAAGCTCAATACGATCGCTGTCACCACCGCATGGACTGGACTTTTAGCTTGCTCGCCGCACGCACTGGCGGACGACAGTGTTCAAATCGGTCACTTTAGCGTGCCAGGTGCTTCACAAGGTTGGCCTTATGTCGCTCCTACTGTAGCTCCTGCCCAGATTTTCACACCGAATACCACGAGTGATACCACTCAACCAATCAACTGGATGAATCCAGCATCCGTTGCGGGAGCGGGTTTCAATCCGAGCACATTGACACCGCTCTCTCCAACTGTCTCGTCGAGTCCTTACACGACTGGGTCTTTGCCGTATTCCGGCGGTTATAGAAGCGGATTTGGCAGCGGTTGGACCAGATCCATTCCATATGTTGGCTCTGGATTCTCACCACTCTCTCGCGTTCCATTTCTTGGGGGCAGCTTCGGAATTCCATATGTTGGATCGATTCCGTATGTCGGCTCGATTGGATCGTTTGGACTTCCGTTCGTTGGCCGATCCTTTGGAGGTTACGGCGGTGGCTGGGGAAGCGGATGGGGTGGCGGCTGGTCAGGCATCGGCTCTAGTTTCATCCCAGGCTACGGCGGGTTCGGCGGGTTTGGTGGATACGGTGGTTTCGCCAATCCAGCAGCCTATCTAGGTGGCTTCGGCGGCGCACACCAGGGCCCTGTGGGCAATCGTGTCATCCAAACAGGTCCAAGTCCGTCTTCGGGCAATTATTATCAGCCGGCTACAGCCGATCCCGGTGGTGCATCAGGCGGCTACTACGCATCTGGTCAGACTGCCGTCGCTTCACCAGCAGCACCACCAACCAAAAATCAGCCGAAAAATTATTACGACTCCTACGGTTCTGACAACAACTGGGGAGCCAGCGGCAGCCCACTTCCGAAGGATTTAAACAGCGTTCCCTGGGCCAAATAAAGGGATTAAACCTGTAAAAGGTTCACTTTTGTTCGTCACGCTGCTTAATCAACGCTGGGAACAAGGTTTCGGGAATTGTATAATCTTCATTAATTTCGAAGGTTTATTCCTTCTCTCTTCACGCACATGGAAGTGTTGATGTCCCAGCCGATCGAACAGGGGCTGTTTGAGATTCTCACCCGTCAACAGCGACGGGCTGAAGATGTCGCCTTTGTTCGGCGCGCTTACGAGTTCGCTTTCAAAGCCCACGACGGGCAGTACAGAAAGTCGGAAGAGCCGTACATCATTCATCCAGTCGAAGTCGCCTGCATCCTCGCCGAGCTAAACAGTGATACGCAGACGATTAGCGCAGGGCTGCTGCATGACGTTCTAGAAGATTGCGACGTCAAGCCCAAAGAAATGGAAGAGGCGTTTGGAAAAGATGTTCGCCACATCGTTGAAGGCGTTACTAAGTTAGGAAAATTCAGTTTTACTTCGAAAGAAGAACGTCAAGCGGAAAACTTCCGTAAATTGATCGTTGCCATCGCTGAAGATGTGCGGGTGGTGCTCGTCAAGCTCGCCGACAGACTGCACAACATGCGCACGCTAGACCACATGCTGGCTCGCAAGCAAGCTGACATCGCCAAAGAAACTCTTGAAATTTATGCACCATTAGCGAACCGCTTCGGTCTTGGACAAATGAAGTGGGAGCTGGAAGATCTCGGTCTGCGATATTTGCATCCAGAAGAGTATGCTGAAATTTTGCAACTCGTGGCCGACAGCCGCTCAGAGCGCGAATATCTGATTACGCAGGTAGTTGAAAAACTGCGCGGTGAATTGGTAAATCGCAACATCGAAGCAGAACTCGTGGGTCGCCCAAAACATCTTTTCGGCATCTGGAAAAAGATGAAGAAGCAGCAAAAGACGTTCGAAGAACTCTACGATGTACTGGCCATCCGCATCATCATCGAAAGCAACGGCGACAAAAATTTCTGCGAATTGAATGCAGATCCCGACACTCAAAAATGCTACGAAGTTATGGGTCTCGTGCATGCCTTGTTCCGACCAATTCCTGGTCGATTCAAAGACTACATTGCAATGCCGAAATTCAACAGCTATCAGTCTTTGCACACGGCCATCGTAGGACCGAAAGGTCGCCCCGTCGAGATGCAAATTCGCACTCGCAAGATGCACCACATCGCCGAATATGGTATCGCCGCGCACTGGAAATACAAAGAGTCAGGCGATTCTGCAACTGCAAACACAGATGCAGACCGCAAACTCTCATGGTTGCGTCAACTCGTTGACTGGCAGCAAGATCTAGTCGACGCGCAAGAATATCTCGACACAGTCAAAATGGACTTGTTTGAAGACGAAGTTTTCGTATTCAGTCCGCGCGGCGATGTTTTCGATTTGCCGACGAACTCAACACCTATCGACTTCGCCTATCGTGTGCACACCGATGTTGGGCACCGCTGCGTTGGCGCACGAATCAACGATCGTATCGTTCCGCTCAATACCGCTATGAAGAATGGCGATATCGTCGAAATTATCACAAGCAAAAATGCTCACCCAACGATGGATTGGTTGAATTTTGCTAAGACTCACCAGGCTAAAAATCGCATTCGTCAGTGGTTCAAGAAACACCATCGCGAAGAGCACATTCAGCAAGGCAAGCAGATGTTGGAAGCCGAACTCGGTCGCTCCAACCTGGACGAATTCTTGAAGTCACCACAGCTGAAAGAAGTCGGTCGCAAACTCAATATTTCAGATGCCAACGACATCCTCGCCGCAGTTGGTTATGGAGACCTTTCTGTTTCTCAAGTTGTGAACAAGATTCGCGAACAGGAACAAGCAGAAGCGGTCCTCAAGAAAGGATATGTTCCACCGACACCGCAGCAGCAACCAAGCAAACCAAGTCATATAGGCAGCCTTGGTGGACTAATGCACCATCTGGCAAAGTGTTGCCAGCCAGTTCCGGGCGAAGACATTCTGGGAGTTGTTACCCGCGGAGCTGGCATTGCAGTGCATCGAACTGATTGCAATAATCTGCTAAAAGTAGAAGCTGACAGACGAATGACCGTAGATTGGTCGCAAGAGCGAAGCAGCGCTTATCCAGCCGCTCTCCAAGTTGAATGCCTCGATCGAGTTGGTATCGCCGGCGATATCCTCAAAAAAGTTTCGGACAACAAGATAAACCTGCGCGATTTGAGAGTTGAAACTCACCGCGATAAAAAGACAGCGACGATCAGCATCATCCTCGATGTTCTAGATGTGGATCAGCTGACAAAAGTCTCACAATCTATCAGTCAGATTAGCGACGTTTTACGAGTGCAGCGCCGCGATCACAGAAAAAAGACAACAGGTCAAACGGCCAAGCCAGCGACACCTCCGACAACTGGAAGCAACGTTACGCCGCTTAAACCAACTGGCAAAAAAAAGAACGCAAACCTGAATCCAAATCCGAATCCAGCACCGACGAAAAGCTCGAACATCGGCTCGACAAAAAAACGGTCTCAATCAGCCGAATGAACCTAGTCCTCGCAACCCAGAACCCAGGCAAGCTCAGAGAACTCAAAGAACTTGCAAGCCAATTTGATTGGCTGAAGCTGGAATTGGCGCCAGCCGATTTCGACCCAGAAGAAACGGGCTCTACCTTTATAGAGAATGCGATTATCAAAGCTGCTGCCGCTGCAGAAATGACCGGAAAGCTTTCCATAGCAGACGATTCCGGCATCACAGTCGTTGCCCTGAACGGTGCTCCGGGCATTCGCTCGGCACGTTATTGCGAAGGCACAGACATCGATCGTCGCCGCAAATTATTGAAGGAATTGGAAGCCGTTCCCGACGGTCAACGTGACGGCGCGTTCGTTTGCGCGATGGCTCTCTGTGACGGCGAAGGCAAAGTTCTACACACAACGCAATCAGAATGGAAGGGCGTCATTGGCAGAGACGAACGCGGCGAAAACGGCTTCGGTTACGATCCAATATTTTTCTTGCCCGACCTTGGACTGACTTCGGCTGAAATAAGCCCCGAACAAAAGAACGCAAGATCCCACCGGGGCCAGGCTTGGCGGTCTATGCTGACATTTTTGAATTTCCTACACCAAAATCACCCAAAATAATCACTTTTCCAATTGAAACAGAACCGTATACCCCGCCCCGGTGCCAGCACACGGCGATTACGGCTCAATAAAAAAATATCATCCCAGCATGAGACGAGCCACATATACAAATCCAGTTCACAAGGGATAAGCTTGTCCTCCGAACCCCAGCCTTATGTGCTGCATCTCATTGTGAGAAGCAACAGAAAGCGAGAACCCCAGTGACAGATTCATTCGTAGTGAGAAGCAACGGCAACGGCTTCTACGTGGGACCGCAAAACCCGACCCCATTGCACGGCGAAGACACAGCCCTGAACAACAAGGCGGCTGCAGTCAACAATCTTTCTTTGACCCAGAGGACTTTTGACGTGAAGGAAAGTTTGGAATGGTTGTTAGGTCCGGAAGAGGACACACTCCATAACGAAGATAAACTCGCTATCCGCGAACGTCGCTTTGACTTGCTGCTATGGCTCTTGAATTTAGAACCACGTCTCGGAAACTACGGCGGCGATCCGCAACCGGGTTAAGTTCCAACAGCCTTGATTACAGATAAAGAAAAAACAGAATTATTGCAAGCAGCTTCTGAAATTTCTGCTCGCGCGTATGCTCCCTATTCCAAGCTAAATCGCGGCGCGGCGGTGCTGACAGAGAGCGGAGAAATCTTTCGCGGTTGCAATGTCGAACTTGCGAGTTATGGCGGATCACTCTGCGCAGAAATGTCTGCGGTATCAGCAGCGGTGGCAGGAAGCCAGCGCAAATTCAAAGCGATTGCATTGAGCCCACCGGCGTATCCATGCGGGTTGTGCAGGCAAATGCTGGTTGAATTCGGAATCGAAATCGAAATAGTAACCGAAGAAAACGGAAAAGCAAAAGCGATACCTTTGAAGCAATTACTCCCCTTCCATTTCGGCCCCGACAACCTGGCGTAGACACTAAGTAATAGAAATCGCCTCCTGAACGTAAATACCGCTGGAGCGCCGGCTTCATAGGGCCGCCAGTCTATTGACTGGCGCAAATTCTTAGCACTAGACCGCCGGTCAATAGACCGGCGGCCCCTGCCGGCTGAAGCCAGCGCTCCGTTTTAGAGCCAGTTCTACAAATACAGGTAGGTGATCGGAGCCGTCCTTCGTACCGATGGCACGCCTTAGGACCTCGAATTCTTGACTGATCAGGAAGTGATCGATGGGGATGAAAGTGGCAGTTGGAATGCATTGAAGAACCGATGTGGGCCAACTGCATTGCAGGCCGAATCCTGGTTCAGTATCTACGAGGTCTCCGTCACGTTCGAGTTTGGCAAAGTAGTAAGACCAGGGCGAACAATTTAAATCTCCAGCTAGCACCACTGGAACCTTCGATGCGGCGGTTGTTTTGGCGATCTCCTCCAACTCTCCGTTGCGAATAGCCATATACTTTGGAATAAAAGTGTGCGCAGCAACGAGCAGAAATTTTTGTTTATTCAATTCAACGAAAGTTTCAATTCTTGGACGGTGAACATCGCCGTAGTAAATGACCTTCGTTGCGGTCAGGGGCAACTTGCTGTAAACCGCTATGCCACCGAATCTTGGTTCAACTTGCCGAAATTTGTATGCACTTAATTCGGTACCAAAATATGTTTCCCATTTACCAGTGATTTCGGAGAAGACAAGTATGTCTGGATCGAATTTATGAACATTGTCCAACACCGCTGCTTTATTCGAATTCTTTCCGCCCCACAAATTAGCTTGCATAATCTTGATGCGCTCTATATTTGGAGGAATCAAGCTGTGGTCAACCACTAGCAAAAGAGGCACCATAGGCAGTGTCGTCAATAAAAGAAGGAAAGCCCACGAAATTTCGATGACTCGATTTCGTACAAAAATCACGGGCACCACTAAAAATATGGTGGCAAGAAAATACAGAAATCTAAAATGACTAACGAGTTCAGCAACGTCCAGATATTGCCCGAAGAAGCCGAGCAGAGATACGACTCCGATCGCCACGATCAATGTCAGGACCAAAATAAAGTTCAGTTTTCTAACCATCTGAATCAGCGAATTCTTTCTAGCAGACTTGTGCGCTCGTCGACCGCGAACACGGCAAAGCTTGGCAACCGCCTTAATCCAGTGTACACCTTTCCATTTCAAATTATTATGCTAAGTGCTCGTCATTGGTCAGTTTCGCCCCACAAATGGCATACTTTCCTAGCAACGGAAACAGGAAGAAACATCGATGTCATTTACAGATTTGCGTGCATTTATCGAAGCGCTCGAACAAGCAGGAGAACTCCTTCGCATCGATGTGCCGGTATCGACAGATCTCGAAATTGCAGAGATCACAGATCGCGCCAGCAAGAGTCGCGATGGTGCAAACAAAGCGCTCTTGTTTACGAACGTTCAAGGCTATGACATGCCGGTTCTCATCAACGCTTTCGGCAGTTACAAGCGAACTTGCCTGGCACTGGGCGTAAACAATCTAGACGAAATTGCTGCTCGAATCAGACAGTTAATTAAGCCGAAAGTGCCAGAAAGTTTCATGGATAAACTGGCTCTGCTACCGACTTTGATTGAGGTGGGTAAATTCCCGCCGAAGCTTTCCACTCAACCTGCACCGTGCCAAGAAGTTGTGATTACTGATCCGACCCAACCGATGTTGGACAAACTTCCGATTATCAAATGTTGGCCCGAAGATGCTGCACCTTTCGTCACCATGGGCGTGATTATTACTCGCGATCCGAAGACTGGAATTCGCAATCTCGGCATGTATCGTTTGCAAAAATACGATAATTCTTCAACAGGAATGCACTGGCACAAACATCATGGTGGTGCCCAACATTTCGAAGATCACAGAAGAGAAAAACACAAATTCAATAACACTTCGCAGACAGATGTAGAGCCACCAAATTACGGAACAGTCTTTTCACCAGCAGACGCAAAAGCTGATGACAAGCGAGTTCAGGTGGCAATTGCATTAGGATGCGATCCAGCAATCACTTACGCGGCGACTGCACCACTTCCTCCAGATATCGATGAACTCTTGTTTGCAGGATTTCTAAAACAAAATCCAGTCAAACTGGTGAAATGCAAAACTGTCGATCTGGAAGTTCCAGCTACAGCAGAGATAGTGATTGAGGGCTACGTCAATCAGTCCGAGCTCAAGGAAGAAGGCCCCTTCGGCGACCACACTGGCTTCTACAGCCTGGCCGGCATGTTCCCGGTCTTGCACGTGACCGCGATCACCCATCGAAAGAACCCCATCTACCAGACGATCATCGTCGGCAAGCCGCCTCAGGAAGACTGCTACCTCGGCAAGGCGACTGAGAGGATCTTCCTGCCTATGGTGCAGATGCTCGTGCCAGAGATAGTGGACATGAACTTGCCATGGGAAGGCGTCTTCCACAACTGCGCCATTCTCAGCATCGACAAGCGCTACCCGGGACACGCCCGCAAGGTCATGAGTGCCGTGTGGGGGCTGGGGCAGCTGATGTTCACCAAGTTCGTCATCGTGGTGGACAAAGACATCGACGTGCAGAACCTCTCTGAGGTGGCGTTACACCTCTTCGGTAACACTGACCCGAGGCGGGACATGATGTTTGTTGACGGACCGTTAGACATCCTCGACCACACGTGTGCCATCCTGGGCTATGGCTCGAAGGTCGGAATCGACGCCACACGCAAGTGGCGCTCGGAAGGGTTCACCCGCGACTGGCCGCAACCCCTAACTATGACGTCAGAGATAAAAGATCTAGTAAGCTCTAAATGGACTTCTTACGGCTTTAAATCAAGCTCTTAAGAGAAAGTACTGTCGACCGATAAAAAATTCCTAGATGTCAAGAATCACTATTTAATCTAGCGATGTTGAATCTCAGTTTTGTCGGGAATAAAAGAAATACGAACCCAAACTTTTCGGATTCAAGTTTTTGAAAAGCCGCGCTAAGAGCGGGTCGTTAATTACCTATAAATCTTGAGTGTGCCCCATGAAACGACTGAAGCGCATCGGCTCATTAGTCTTGGCCTTTTTTGTTTGCTCATCAATGATGTATCAGCCTGCGCAAGGTCACCGCTCGCAGCCACAGGAGATCTATCACAGAGCCTGGCAGCTAGTGCGCGACAACTACTATGAATCAAGTTTCCACAACCAAAACTGGAATGACTTGGAACATAAATACGACAGTCAAATCAAAAGCACAGCTGATGCTCACAAATACATCAAAGCGATGCTCGAAACACTCAACGACCCATACACACGTTTTCTAGACCCACGCGCGTTCCAGGACGAAAACGACGCAATTGACGCTCGCATCGTCGGAATCGGCATTAACCTTCAACAGTCCAAAGACCAGAAGAAGTTGATCGTCACCAGAACAATTGAAGATGGTCCAGCAGAAACAGCCGGAGTGCGCTCGGGTGACGAAATTATCGCCATCGATGGAATCTCAGCAGTCGGCATGACACCTGAACAAGCAGCTGAACACATTCGTGGTAAAGCAGGCAGCATCGTCAACATCGGTGTTCGTCACGGTGAAGCGACTAAGACAGTCACAATCACCAGACAGGAAATCGCTATCCACGCCGTTTCATCTAAAGTTCTCGATAACGGAATCGGTTACATCCAACTCTCAACATTCATCTCTAATGATGCATCGAGAGAATTCAGAGCTGCGTTGCAGAAACTCTCCACCACCGATGGTTTGATTCTCGACCTCAGAGACAACCCAGGCGGATTGCTCTCGAACGCTCTCGAAATTGCAGACATGTTGCTCGAGAGCGGTGCCATCGTCAGCACCATCAGCAGACACGGACGCCACACAGACCTCGCTTCCGGTGACCCAGTCACACATCAACCAATCGTCGTGCTCGTCGATGACGAAAGCGCTTCTGCCAGCGAAATCCTCGCAGCAGCTCTGCAAGACAACGGACGCGGCACACTGATCGGAACCCACACATACGGCAAAGGCTTGGTTCAGGAAATCAATCGTCTACCAGGCGGCGCCGCAGTTCACATCACAGTTTCGAGATACCTGACACCAGGCGGATCTGATATCAACAAAGTTGGAGTCATCCCAGACATCAATGTTTCCAACAAAGAAGAGCAGGTCAAAACAGCGATGACTTACCTCAAGGAAAAGATTGCCAGCCTGAAGCCAAGCCGCATGTCGCAGAAACCAGTGCGCACAAGCAGCCTGACACATGCACCAGCGATCGCTGGAAGATAAGTCGAAGGACTCACGAAGTTTGGAAAGGGCGCAGCGAAAGCGGCGCTCTTTTCGTTTTGAAGCGCTCTTTTGTTTTAAAAACGTCGCTTGGCGGCCTTACGAGCCGGTGCTTAAATTGATGCATTTTCTTTCGAGCGCTAATACTAAAAGAGTTTGATCGCGTAAAGAACCGCTCCAAGACACAACAGTATGGGAGTGACCGAGGCAAGAACTAAACCCACGGTTTTGCCTTCGACAACTTTTCTCAAGCTGAGTATTCGTTTTTCAAAAAACTCCCAGCTGATCGCGCCGACTAAGACAGACACAGCAACGTTGATTGCGAAGGTCACTGGCACGAAATGAGCCAATCCGTATTTGTCCATCAACCAATATGTGACCAGGGAGATTGGCATCTGCACAAGGTAAACACCGTAACTGATTTTTCCAACGTAGGCTATCGAATTCATTTGGGAAAAATTTTTGCCTCTGGTTACTGCGAGCCAGATGATCAACGCGAAGGCAATTGAGCAAAGCGGACCGTATGGACACAATCGAGCGAGCATGGAAACACCGAACAACGCACTCGAAATTACCAAAATGATGCCAGTGTGAAATCGGTTCAAAATATTGCTTGCTCGCGCAATGTTTAGAGCAAGAAGCGTTCCCGTAATCAGTGCAATGAACGCCGCATTGCAATAGTGAGGATCTCCCGAACCAAGCAATGCGAATGGCATCAGCAGAAGTGCGAACGCGGCGAGGACAATCTGCCGTAGGGCAGTAGATGTTGCTGTTATCAACAGGAGAGGAAGTAGGCAGTAGAACTGCTCCTCGATTGAAATACTCCAGAGATGATTTATGCCAATACCATCGCCCAGGTTATGCGTGAAAGTGGCGTAAGCAGGAAGCTCGCTTAACGTTTTCATCACTACTTCTATATGGTTTTTCAAAAACGAACCAGAATTAAGTAGTACCGCGCATGGTATCAATACAGCAAAATAAGCTGGAACGATTCGCAGACATCGACGTTGCAAAAACTTGGAAAGATTTATTCGTCCGTCTGCAAACTCGTCTTTGAGCAGAATCGATGTAATCAGATAGCCGCTAAGCACACAAAACAAACCCACACCGTATGCGCCGATCGTCCAGTTGCCCGGTGTCGTGAATTTTTGCGTATGGCTGAGAATTACGAGGAGACAGGCTATGGCTCGCAAGCAATCTAGCGATTGAATGCGCGAGGATGCATCGTGGGCAGACAAATCAGTTGTCGGCGAAACGTGACTTGGCTCTGTGGGTCGTTCTTCGTTCGCCGCAGGCATGTTGTGGGATCTCAAAGCGGCCAATTCTAGCAGATGATTTCTGCTCCGCGGTTTTCAAGAGGAGTCTAAACACGTCGGTTATCAAACGAACAACTATAATGGAAATGACGCTTCGCCACAGGCGGATTGAGCTATGAATAACAACGAAAACGAGATGGAGCAAAAAGACAATTCTGCACCACTAAGATCTCGTCGTACTGTCCTCAAGATCTTAGCCGGCGCACCGCTCTTCATCACCTTTGGTTTAGTGGCATCACCATTGATGCGATTTCTAAAACCGACGATGAAACCCGAAAACTTCTTTCAAGAGCCTGATTTGCCAACTGCCGATCGTCCGCCCTTGTTCAACATAAGTGAGTTTCCAGATGCCTTCTTTTGGTTACCGTTTAGTTTTCCAATGAAGTACCTGGTATTTAACCCTGAACAACACGAAATTCGCCAAATACCAGGTCTGCTTGTAAAACTTCAGACGAATGAAGTCGTGGCTTATAGTCGGATTTGCCCAAAACAAAGAAGCCATATATTGAGCTATCTTGACGTTCGCCCTATGCTTCCAGGTTGCGGATGCGCAGACAAAAGTTGTCTAGGCGCCTGCATCGGTTATGCCAAGGGTCCAGTGCTGCTGTGTCCACACGGCTGCGGCATCTTCGATGTCAGCGACAACGGACGTGTACTTAAGGGTTCTACACGTCCACCGCGTCAATTTGCTGTCGATCGAAGTGTCGATTGGATTACGATCACCGGTCTCAAAGAACCGGTCATTGTCTAAGATTTCAGCGGACCACTGATGCAAAAAAGATACATCATCGCGGCGGTTATAGGGGAGTAATTGGCTTCTACGGACAATTCGCTTTCGACAATCTTATGCTGCATCCAGTTTATAAAAACTCGGCTGGAGACTGCGAATGGGTGCCTTCTACCCAGTCACAGTTTGTCTTTCTGGCAAGCGGCAACATCAACTGCTGCGTTGCAAGAGCCGTGCCAAATAATGAATTCTACGCTCGCGGTCGAGAACTGGTTTATCAGCAGATGCTGATTCTTTGGGTAAGAGATCGCGCAGAGCTAGCAGGGCGAACAGCGATTCTGACTGCGTTCTGGTTCGCGCTGGTCTTTCTTGCAGCAGATCAACTGACAAAATTTATGGATAAAAAACGCGAGTCAATAAAACTTGATGACTGCAGAGCGCAGCTCAAGGCACCATATTCGGTGCCGGAATTAAGATGTAGGAAATAAGCGTTACCTGTTGTTTCCGCAATATCTTTCAAGCATGGGTTTATCGTTGGGGTTCAATTCCGCGGGCAAAGAGTCGAGAGCAAAGAACTTCAGCTTCGTTCCTTCTTTCCCGTCTGGCTCAAGCTTTCCGATATAGTCTTTGGAACGAAAGGCGATAGAAACGTTGTGAACAACATCGCCGTTTGGACAGGTATACACATGGTCGCGTCCAGAGAAAGCAGCAAAAAACTCAAGTGATAGCAGTGCCAAGCCTGTTTCTTCCAATACTTCTCTTCGCGCGCAATCTTCAAGCGACTCATCTAATTCCAGAGAGCCGCCTGGTAATCCCCAGGTTCCATTGTCGGTTCGCCCCTGTAGCAGTATGTGTCCATCAGCGTTTTCGATAAAAACGCACGCGCCAGTTACGATCAGGGGACGGTTTCCGACCGTTTTTCTCAGTTCACTGATATAGCCGTTCACCAAATGAGACCCACGCGCGAGTTTCTGTCATAGTCTAAATTCCAGTGTGGCATACAACCAAGTCGACAAATTGTGCAAAATCCAGGCAAAATTGCCGATTTTTCCGAGAATTTAGTTGCTTGAAAACCAAAAACGGCCACATAATGAGGATTACATTCATTTGGAGTATATAGATGGAACGTTTTCCGAAACTGGAATCGTTAAGAACCCGTCTTTGCCTCGCCCTCATCGCGGCGGTTAGTAGCACGCAGCTGGCTTTAGCAGACTCGAACGCACCACCGGGGTCGCAAATTTTACCGGGCGTCTATCAAGGCACTCCGGTGATTGCCCAACAAAGTGGGTGGCCGAATCAGGCGCCACAGTGGCAATCGAACCCCGGCAGCACTTCCTCGATGCCGGCGCCACCACCGACAAATCCAAATTACCAGGCACAACCAATTCTTCCGTCGAATGACCCGAATCCTTATGGAACTTCGGTGCCCTCGCAACAGCCACAGGCTCCGATGCAGGGATACACTCAGTTTCAGCAGCAACAGCCGCAGATTCAGCCAGGTCAATTACAGGGATATCCAGTCAGTCAACAGGCGCCTGGTTTAGTACCGCAGCAACAGGGATATGGCGCTCCGCAATATCCCGCTCAAGGTTATCCGCCACAGCAGCAGCAATATGCGCCACAGCAAACTGACGCGAACGCGCAGCTTGGGCAGGTGCAGCAACAATCATCGGCACCTGCATCACCGCCGGGATGGATGGCTGATTATCCGACCGCAAATGATTCGAGCAACAATATGGCATCGCAAGTGCCGATGGATACTGCTCAGCCTGCAAAACCAGGCATGGGCTCTATGATAGGAAAAGCACTCGGGGGAGTTGCGAAAATGGCCGGGCCAATGGCAGGAATGGGAGTAGCAGGCATGGCTGCAGCGACTATGGGCCGGAGCATGATGGGTCCTATGGGTATGGGCGGCATGGGCATGGGTATGGGCGGAATGGGCATGCCGATGGGCATGGGCGGAATGGGAATGGGCGGCATGGGTTACGGAATGCCGATGGGTATGGGAATGGGCATGCCGATGGGCATGGGCATGGGCGGCATGGGAATGCCCATGGGCGGTATGGGAATGGGTCAGAATATGATGATGAACTCCGTTCTCAATCAAGGATTACGAATGTTACAGCGTTAGAGTTTAGGTTCACGTTTTAAGGGTTTCGATGATGTTCACTTACCATAGAAAATTCACTGTACTCTGCGGATTTCTAGCACTCTCGAATGTGAGTCTGCCAGCCTTTTCGCAAGCTCAGGCTATCGACGGACTGACGCCGCTCGAGCTGCCAGGAACGCGAGGCGGTCCAGGTCAACCAGATTGGAAGTCAGCACCTCCGGGATCTTTCTTGCCAGGTAAATCGGCTGCCACAGCCAAACCGAAAGCGGCTTCCACACCTGCCGCAACCGCAAAGCCTGCTGCCAAACCAGCTGCAACCGCCGCAGCCAAACCTGCTGCAACTGCCGCGAAAGCGACACCAGCAAAAACGGCTGCTACCAAATCTGGTGCACCTGCGCTGAAAGCTGAAACGCCACAGTCGCAAACACCGATGACATACCCTCCTTATCAAGGTCAATGGCCGGCACAAAGTCCACAAGGACAGCCACAACAACAAGCCCAATGGCCTGCGCAAAATCCTCAGCAACAACCACAACAATCCGGATGGCAACAGCCGCAGCAAGCTGCACAGCAACAGATGCCACAACAAGGTCAATCTGATTGGCAGCAACCAGCTGGATCATCGACACCGACTCAATCGGGATGGCAACAACCAGCGACATCTTCTACTCCAACACAATCAGGATGGCAACAGCCAGCGACTGCAGCATCAAGTGGTGGCGGCGGAATCCATCAATCTGAATGGCAAACTCCAGCGTCAACATCATCATCGAGCGGTGGTGGCATTCATCAATCTGAATGGCAAACTCCAGCTGGCACCAGTAGTGGTAGCGGTCTCACTCAATCAGGTTGGCAGACGCCTAACATTGACACGAGCAATATCGCCGATTCTGGTAAAAAATCAAAAGGTAAGCATTCGAAAAATAATGCAGCAACGTCTAGCGGGCCAATCGGAAACGTAGGCACCGGCAACAATTGGTCGACACTACAATCTCCGAAGATTACACAGTCTGATTGGCAAACACCTGGTCAATCATCCACACCAACACAATCGGGCTGGCAGACTCCAGGTCAGTCATCCGCACCAACACAATCTGGGTGGCAGCAGCCACAGCAATCTGCACAACAGCAGATGCCGCAGCAAGGACAATCTGACTGGCAACAACCAGCTCAGAGTCAACAGCAGCCAACTCAATCGACGTGGCAGCAACCTGCGCAACAACAGCCAGTTCAACAGCAACCAATGCAAAGTTCTCCAACTCAATCAGGTTGGCAAACTCCGCAAACTAGCTCCACTGGTCAATCTGATTGGCAACAACCTGGAAGCACAGGCACCACCACTGGTTCCACACCACTACTTGGCGAAGTCTTGCAGCAAGAGCAACGTGGTGGCACACCGCCACCAGCCAACACGATGGCACCGATGGGAACCGGCTCACCAGCAGTGCCTATGTCACCAGCTAGTGTGATTGGTGGCGCGATGGGTGCAGGCGCAAGTGGCACTGGTGGACCAGCGATTCAGCTACCAGGCTTGCCACCAATCGACGCTGCACAAGCAGCAGGAGCTATGCAGTTCTTAATGCAAATCATGCCATCAGGCGGTTCCGGCGGTGGTTTCAAAGGCGGATTCCCAACACCTAATAGTGGTGGCGGAGGACAAGTCTTCATGAACCGCGGCGGCGGCAAGGGTCCGAACGTGGTGAGCAGAACAGCGAACTACGCCGGTAAAGTGACGGAAGGCGCCACTCGACGAGCTATCAACGTAGGCGTCAACGGAGCCGTAAACCGCACTCTGTATCAAGGTCTTTCAAAGATCCGATTCTAACCTACATCTGCTACACGGCGGATGCCCGCACTAAAAGGCTGTGCCAGCAGAAGCATGACACAGCCCTTAGATATTATTCGCAAATTCCTTATGGAGTCGGGGGTTGCTCTGGTGGTGGTGGTGGTGCTTCCCCAGGTGGCGGTGGTGCATCCCCAGGTGGCGGTGGTGCATCCCCAGGTGGCGGTGGTGCTTGTTCAGGAGGCGGCGCTGCCTGCGCTGCAAGCAGCTGATTGAGGAGCGGAAATTGATCAGGATTTTGTCGAGCTTTGTCAATGAGCTCTGGTGTCAAAACACTCTCATTCAAATTCAGCAGTCCATCGGTGCGTGCTCCAGGATTTAGAGCCTGCAGCTCTTTTGAAAGTTGCTGAACATTTGGGTTACTGACGTTCGCATTGCCAGAAAGTCTGCTTGCCACCTTTACGTAGCCATCACCTGCAGCAGCCATTGAACTTTGTATTAGCTGGTCATCGGTCGCCTGCTGCGTGCGGTCCTGGATTTGTTGTGCTGCCTGCTGAAGCGCAAGTGCTTTGTTTTCACCAGACGTGTTTAACTTCGATATCAGGTCTGCATTACTGGTATCACCTTTGATATCATCGTTGCCTGTCAGTCGTCCAATTTGTGCTTTATCTAAGCCCTTGTCTCCGTTCAATATACTGTTGCCGTCCTTGTCTTTAATCTCCCCATTAGAAAGTGCTTGAACAAAAGCACGGTTTGGATCATTAGCATTCTCAGGCTTGTCGAGCCAAGCTTTCATATCTTCCTGACTGATGTTGCCGTCTCTGCCGCTCACCTGTTTCGATCCGCGTCCTTCATGAACCCGTTGCGGACCATTCTTGGCATTATCGAGAGCGTCAAAGAGCTGTGCGTTATTTGCAAGAAGAGGGTCAAGCTGTTTTTGAATCACGAGCTGATTGTCAAATTGCGCAAGCTGTTGCTTATGCGCATCTGAATTTGGATCAAGCGACGCTATCGAATTAGCTGTATTCGCTTCAATTTTCTTCGAAGCATCCATGGCACTGCTTCCAGAGATGTCCTTCGTACCAGTCAAACGGCCCAATTGATTTAAGTCGATGCCACTGTCACCGTTGAGAACGCTCTCGCCGTTGCTACCCTTCACTTTGCCATCCATCAAATCTTGAACGAACTGATGATTGGGGTCGTCTTTGTGCTGATCTAACCAGGCTTGCATGTCACCTTTACTAACATTGCCGTCGCGATTAGGTTCCGATTTTCGGCCACCTTGCGACACTCTGTTTGGATGCAAGCTGTTGTCTAATTCGCTGAAAAGCTGTCCGTTATTCGCAAGCAGTGGATCAAGCGCTTGCTTATTACTGACTTCGTCAATTATCTGTAGCGTAGGCAAATTGGTAGCATCAGGATTAAGCGCGCTGCGCACACCGGTGTTCGCATCTCTCCACTGAGCTGAAGCCTTGGCCGGATCTGCTTTGTATGCATCTAGATAATCAGTCGTTATTCTGGTGGATGCATCATATGAGCCGGCACCATTCTTTTTGTTCACCTCAGCGACATTTGCTTGTTCGTCATTTCGGTTGAAATTATCTGCTGTCATTTGTTGTTCCTTCAGAGTCGTGAGATTGCGGTCGCGGTTGCACTTCAGCGCACATCGGATTGCGTTAAGCAGTTCGATTTCATTGAGAAGCTGCAATTTATGAGCGCAGTCTAGCTATGACTTTGGAAACCAAACCGGAATTAATTGAGAATTTCTTGGGTAAGCCCTTCATTTCAGCGCAAACCGTTCCGTAAGGAGGCTGAGTCCAGCCTCCCACATACATGCGCGTAGCAGGCTAAATCACTTACCTTCGAGAACGATTCCGGAACGAGGCTGAATGATGTACTCATTTCCCAACGGTGTTGCATTGTTGCTGCCAACGATGTCTTGACCGGTCGGCAGGTTGGTGTCAACTAGTCGCGACCATTCACCTGGTGGCAACTGAACCTTGATTGGCTCCCAGTAAGCGTTAAACGCTTGATACAGCGGCTTGACTCCTGGAGTCTTAGGAGCAGTTTGCCATGCGATGAATCTGGCACCATCTGAGAAATCTGGTTCGAACGGTTTCACACCATGCCAACTGATATCATCAGGCTTAGTGCGACCAATTTCATGAGCCTTGCGCAATTCAATCATCATCTTTGTGAAACGATGCATGTCAGCGTTCTTCTGCAGTTCAGACCACTGCATCTCATTCAAGCGCAATTGATTGTATGCATTATTGTTTCCACCTTGGGTACGGCGAACTTCATCACCCATCAGCATCATTGGTGTTCCGCGAGACAAGTAAAGAAGCGACAGCATGTTCTTCATCTGTCTATCGCGCAGCTGCTCAATTTGAACCTTCTGCCACTCAGGCATGTTGGCGTTTTCAACTGAACCTTCGTAACCGGAATTCCAACTCTTGTTGTCGTCATTGCCGTCTCTATTTTGTTCGCCATTAGCTTCATTGTGCTTCTTGTCGTAAGAAACCAGGTCTCTCAAAGTGAAGCCATCATGCGCGGTGGCAAAGTTAACGGAGTGGCGACCAGTTGACTCATCAAACCAGCCAGGAGAGCCAGCGATACGGTCAGCCAACGTCCCGGTTTGTCCAGCTTCTCCGCGAACAAAGCTACGCGTCGTGTCTCTAAAATTGCCATTCCATTCAGACCACATTTGGTCAGAGAACTTGCCCAATCGATAAGTGCTGATATCCCAAGGTTCAGCAATGAATTTGATTTTGGCAAACGCAGGCTCGCTCTCAATTGCTTTCATAATCGGCGTCTTTTCTTGAAATTTGCCGTTCGCATCCAGGTTGAATGCGGTTGCCAGGTCAAAGCGGAAACCATCAACGTGATAGTCTTCATGCCAATATTTCAAAGTATCCAGAATAAATTGCTGAACCTTTGGGTTGTTGGCGTTAACAGTGTTACCGCATCCGGTCACATCGAAATAAAGCTCAGGACGATTTGGAACTAGCAAATAGTACTGATTGTTATCCAGGCCTTTGAAGCTAAATGTTGGACCTGTTGGATCTCCTTCAGCCGTGTGGTTGAAGACAACGTCCATGATCACTTCGATGTTGTTATCATGAAGTGCTTTGACTAATGACTTGAATTCATTGACTTGCTGACCGTGTGTTCCGTCAGCAGCGAATCTTCCTTCTGGAGCCTGGAACGACATGGTGTTGTAACCCCAGGCATTTTGCAGCTTTTCGCCTGTGGCAGGATTTGTGCGAGTTGAATCTTCAGCATGGAATTTCATGATCGGCATCAATTCAACCGCAGTGATTCCGAGGTCCTTCAGGTAGGGAATCTTCTCAATCATGCCGCGATAAGTACCACGCAAGTGTGGCGCCATGCTGGTATCAGCAGCGGTGAAACCGCGCAGATTCATTTCATAAATGACAGTGTCAGACATTGGTGTTTCGAGAGGTTTGTCGCCTTTCCAGTCGAAATCTTTGCCGTCGATAACAACGTTCTTCGGCATGATCGCGGTATTATCGACAGTGCTTGGTCTCAGCTGACGACTCGGATCTTTTGGGTCTGTATTGTCGTAACCTAACTCTTCGCCAATTCCAGTTGGTTTTACGTCGCCCGTTACAGCTTTGCCGTATGGGTCAAGCAATGCTTTTTCAGCATTGAAGCGCGCGCCGTCTTGCGCTGGAGTATAGTCGCCATGCGCTCTAAAGAGATAGAAATCGCCAGCTTTCAAACCAGGCACTTCACGGTGCCAGACATCGCCGGTTCTGTACATTGGCAAAACGCTGCTCGCTTCTTTTGCATCAGCAGAATTGAAAAGCAACAAGTCCATGCCTTTTGCGCCATGCGAGTCGACAGCGAAATTCACGCCCTTTTCTGTAATGGTTGCGCCCAGGTGGTCGGGAGTTCCGAAGATACCTTTATCGATTGGAACGACTTCGCCGAGCTTATCGGGATTCGTCGATGGCTGCTCGATTGGTTTACCGGTTTTAGCATCAATGCCGCTAGTTTTTGTATCAATGCCACCGCTTTCTGACGAGGCGCCGGAAAATTCTCTCACTGGTCTGAAAAGTGGATCAGCCTGGAAGCGTCTGAACTCACCTTGCCAAATTTCGTTGTATGTTTTTCCGTTTGCAGCAACTTCCTGCCCAAGCTTGGTTACGTCAGTCACCACATTTGGTGCTACGCCTGTTTGTCTGGTCCGCACGCGTATTTCAGCCTGGCGGGCTTGTGATTCCATCTCGGCGCGAATCTGCAAGAACTGCTGCTCAGCCTTAGCTGGCTCAGACTTCAAGTTATCGGCGATAGTTCGGTAACCGCCTTCGTATTGGTTGGCCAAACGCAAATGGGTCAGTTCATGTGCAAGTTTGCCAATGTCTTGCGCGGCATCGAGGACGACGACGTTGCCTCTTACGTCAGCGCTCGAACCTGCGCCGGCATTTTTTCCGGTCAATTCCTTAACTCGGGCGAGGCGGTTTTCGTAGGAGAGGTCTTTCAGCTCAGGATCATTAATTCCGTTCTTTTCCAAATAACGTTCTACGGGAATGCCGCCGCCGAAAGAGCGTCCGTTGAAGGCAAAATCGGCTGCTTTTGTGAATCCCTTTTGAACGGCTGGAAGAGCGACGTTGATGAAACCACCGTTTGCCATAGCCGACAAACGACCTTCCATATTGGATTGGTTTTCTTTCCCGGTGACCAGGCTGGTCGTCAAATTCGCGGCGTCATAGCTGGTTAAACCGCCGACGGCACCTACGCCAAATCTGCCAACGCCAGTGAGAGCTAGTTGAGAGAACTGACTTGTCGCTACTGTTGGCACAGACTTGCCCAACAACTTGTTTCCGCCTTCGAAAACCGCGAAACCAGCCATCGTGCCAACAGCGTTTCCTATTCTCGTTTCACCCTGGTTGGGTTTTTTGATGAAATCATACGCGCCGGCGCCCATAATCTGGGCGGCACTTTCACTAGCCATGAAACGAGCTGCACCGCCCTGCAGTCCAAGTTCTCCGCCCAACGCCCGCATGCCCGAGCCCATTGCCTTGCCAGCCAGAACGTAGGGGATTATGGCGCCAGCGGCACCAGACAGACTTTGTACAGCCCAGTCAGCAGAAAAAATCTTTGCCTGGTGTGTTTCGGGCAAAGCGACCTGGTTTTGCTTATCGGCAAAAGTGTTGTAAACCTGAACTACACCGGTTCCGTGGATGAACGGGTCGAGCACGTTGTTGGTAAACCAGTTGCCAGACTCGTGCTGAGTCGCGGCCGCAGCTTCTGCTGGATTCTTCGCTGGCGCTATGTCTAACCGATCTCCGACCAACGCGCGAACCTCTCCGTTTCCGCCAGGGGAAACCTTGCTGAGTGATATAAGTGCCGATGACTATGCTTGTTATATTACGGGCGTGGGGTGCCGTCTTAAATGGGGAAATTACGCCCCGTCTTATGCTCATTTCTTAAATCTCAACGCCGTGAAGCGTCGGCTTGAGCCGGAAAGGGGCTCCGGTCTATTGATCGACAAACGCCACCGCAAGCGTCAAACTCTGATTTAATATTAGCCTGCACGAGACTGATCTTTTGCTCAAGCCGGTTTACACTCTGCCGGTCATGTCAAAATTTAAAAGCGCTGTTACTTTCGCACCAAACACGGTGCCGACCTCGAGGATTGTATGGAACAAACAACAATTACGCCGGAATCAGTTGCAAAGGAAATTTTGACTGAGAAGTTTCCCAACGCCGCCGTGATGTTTTTAGCCGGTTCATTGATTCGGGGCGAAGCGACACGTTTTTCAGATCTCGATCTGGTGGTAGTTTTCGATCATGTCGATCAAGCTCACCGAGAGTCATTTTATTATCGCGGTTGGCCAGTCGAAGCGTTCGTTCACGATGCGGAAACACTCAAATATTTTTTCTACGAGGTTGATGCGAAATCTGCATTCGCAGCGCTTCCTCAAATGGTTATCGAAGGAAAAACAATCACAGAACCTAACGAATTATCCGGTCAATTGAAAGAGCTGGCACAAAAGGTCATGGACAACGGACCTCCAGCTTTGGATAAAGTCGAAATGGACAAACGTCGTTATCACATCACAGACCTAATTGACGACATTCGAGAACCCAGATCACGAGCGGAATTAATGGGTTCTGGCGCAAAATTGTTAGAGAGCATGGCAGATTTTTATTTCCGAGCAAATGGAAAGTGGTCAGCCAGTGGCAAAACAATTTTTCGAAAACTAGGTGACGCCGATGTATCGATGCAAAAACAATTTGAATTTGCATTCGCAGAATTATTTGCAGAAGCAAATCCGCTACCGTGCATCGAATTAGCCGAAAAAATCCTCAAAGAGCACGGCGGATTTCTGTTTGATGGATACAAGCTGGATGCGCCAGAAGACTGGAGAAAGTCTGACTAAGTGAAACTATCAAACATCATCGTCGCGCTAATAGCTTTGTCGTGCGTTATAGCATCGCCGTGCATAGCTAAAAATAGCAGCTTCGAAATGCAGGACGAACTGGAAACCGTTCAACTGGAAAAGTGCAATGCAAAAATTGCTAAAAATCCCAATTCAGCGCAAGCTTACTTCGATCGTGCCAAAGTCTATCTCTACATGTGTGACGACAAAAAAGGATTGGCTGATTTAGCAAAATGTCTCCAGCTCGATCCGAAGTTCGCGTTGGCTTACGAAGAGCGAATAAACGTTTATGGACTTCAGAAAAGACAGAAAGAAGCGCTAAGCGACTGCGAAATGTTGATCAAGATACGTCCAGATACTAAAGGTTTTGAACGAAAATGCATTGTTCTGCAAAGCATGGGTCGCCTCAAAGAAGCGCTTGAAACCTGTGAGCAAGCGATTAAACTCAATCCAAAATCCTCGGTCGTTTGGCAGTACAAAACATCGATTTACATCGAACAAAAAGATGATGTTAACGCCATGAAAGGTCTGACTAAACTAATCGAATTGAGTCCCACCAACGCAACGTACTACCATGTGCGTGCAAACTACTATTTGAAACAGGGCAAGTACGATCTGGCAATTCTAGATTTGAGCAAGGCTGTAAAAATTCAAGAAGGAGATCCCGCGCCATTAATAATTCGGGCGACGCATATCGTGAAAGTAAGCACTACGCCGAAGCAATCGCAGATTATTCCGGTGCTATAAAACTGGACGAACCAAGATGCGCTGCAGCGCTTTACGGTCGGTCACTCTGTGAAAGAGCACTCGGCAAAAATCAGGAAGCCGACCGCGACTTGAAGCGCAGCCAATATTTCGGTTACGAACCGACCGCTAAAAAGGAACCTCCTAAACTTTTAGCAAAATAGATCCCTCCGGGGGCACCGATTCTACCGCTACTGCCAACCAAGCGTGTACCATATGCGAGACAACCGCAAAAGGAGATCGCCGTGCGCGCTCTAACCATCCACGAATATGGAGCCCCAGATGTTTTCAAAGTAGAAGAGATCGAAAAACCGAAACCAGGCAGTCACCAGGTTTTAATTGAAGTAAAAAACTCATCAATAAACCCGGTCGATTGGAAAATTCGCGCTGGACATCTCTCTTTGCTCATTCCTAAACATTGGCCACGTGTATTGGGCGTCGATTGCTCCGGGATCGTTGCAGAAGTCGGCGACTCTGTGCGTTCGTTTGCACCTGGTGATGCCGTTTTCGGAATGTCTAATCCTCTAAGGTCGCAGTACGGTGCATACGCGCAATATTGCATTTGCGATAAAGATAGCATCACCAAAAAGCCTGATGGTTTATCGTTTTCAGACGCAGCATCAATTCCTGTTGCCGCATTGACAGCATACAAAGCATTCAAATTGCAGATCAAACTGCAGCCAGGTCAAAAAGTTCTGATCAATGGAGCTTCTGGTGGCGTGGGCAGTTTCGCCGTGCAAATCGCAAAAGCTATGGGTGCAAAAATCACAGCTACATGTAGTGCAGACAACATCGAGTTTGTCAGATCGCTTGGCGCTGACGAGGTTGTTGATTACAAAGAACAAGACATTCGCACACTGTCAGAGAAGTTTGATGGCATCTTTGACGCAAGTGCAAAATTGAATTTCGCTGCCGCCACCCGCATGTTGACCAAGCATGGCGTTTACGTGACCACAGTCCCAGATCCTTTCACGGTATTAGGTTTACTGACTTCGATTCTTGGTGGCAAGAAGGCTTACATCGTCAGCGCGGGAAGTGGTGCTTTCGTTTCGCAAGAACTCTCGGCAATCGCCGAAATGGTTCTATCTGGACAAGTTAAACCCATCATCGCAAAATCAGTGTCGCTTGAAGAAGTTCCTGATTCACAGAAATTCTCCGAGGCTGGTCATGCGCGAGGCAAAACAGTCATAGACATTTAGCTGAGATTAAGACCGCGCAGTGCAAAATCGAAATACACTCCCAGCTTTTCCTTAAGCTGTCCTTTGGGTCTGCCTAAACGAACCCAATGGTATTGCTCGCAAAGAATAGCGAGATCGAGCAAGTGAGCGATTCTCAGACGATCGATGTCTTGTCGGAATCGTCCAGTATCCTGCCCGCGCTTGATGATCACATCCAAGCAAATCGTGATTGGCTCAGGCTTACACTCAGTATTGGTGCTCTCGCGCTCCATCATCGGACTAAACCGCTGATCGCAAAACACGTCGAGAAGGCGATAGTTCTTTTCAGTCCACTCGGCGACGTCGTTGATGAACGCTTCGATCATTTCATCGACCGGCAGTTGTTTAGCGCTTAACGTTTCGATGTATTCGCGCGCTTCTTCTCGCCCAGCCCGTTTGATTTCTAGCGCGATTTCTTCCTTCGATTTGAAGTAGGAATAAAACGTAACCTTTGCTACGTCAGCTTCTGAGACAATGTCATCGATGGTTGTTCCGGCGTATCCGCGTGTCGCGAACAGGTGGGTAGCTGCATCTATCAGAGTTTGCCGACGCTGCTCGCGTTTGCGTTCTTTTCTTGATGATTCAGTCGTATTCATTTGACAAGCATAACACGGTATGGAAACATACTATAGTATGATTTTACTCAAAAGGCACGCCACGAGCGACCTTTGACGAGACTATGTAAGACAATCGGCTCAGACAGGCACTGTGCGCTCTGGATGTGCCCGAAAGACTACCGAAACCCGTTCGATGGCATCCATGAATAAACTCTCGCCCATTCTGCTGATAGCTATTTCACTTTTCCTCGCTGCTTGCAACGAGGCTCCGAAGCCGCCTGCCATGCCACCTGCAGCCGTCGCGATCGAGCCTGTGAAAGTCGGCCCGTACCAGGATAAGTCTCTCTACCTCGGCACAATCAAGTCGAGAAAGTCGGTTACTCTCTCGCCGAACGTCGAAGGCAACGTCACCGAAATCTACGTCACAGCCGGGCAGATCGTGAATCCCGGACAGAAAATTATGAAGATTGATTCGCTGATGCAGACAGCTCAGACGAATGCAGTCGCAGCTCAAGCCGATTCAGTTCAATCAGATCTTTCGACGGCGAAGGCAACGTTGAAGTCTCTGAACAGCACGTTGCAGAGCAAACAATCGCAAGTCGAGTATACGAAAACACAGCATGCTCGTTATGTAAAACTCTGCGCTGAAGGTGCAGTATCACAGTCAGATCTGGACAACTGGAAAAATAATATGTCGGCTGCGATAGCCGATCGCGACTCGACTCAAGAACAGATCGAAGCGCAGAAAATGACCATTCAGAAATTCGATCGCAGTCACAAGCAAGCGATATCTTCATGGCAGGCTCAACGAGAGCAGCTGAAGTATTACAGCATCACGGCGCCATTCACCGGAATGGTTGGCGACATCCCAGTGAAAGTAGGCGATCATGTCACCTCGTCGACGGCACTGACTACTCTCACAGAGAACCATCCGCTCGAAGTGTACATCTCGATACCGGCGGAAAAAGCCAGTTTGATGCACCAGGGTATGGATGTGGAATTGGTTTCAACCGATGGAAAAGACTTCGGCAACAGCAAAGTAATCTTTATCGCACCTACGGTTGACTCGAGCAGCCAGACTGTTCTGGTCAAAACTCTGTATCCAAATTCGAAGAACGAGTTGCGCGCCGATCAGGCAGTGCGTGCTCAATTCGTCTGGCAAACCACCGCTGGTTTGTCAGTTCCAACAAAAGCCGTTAGTCAGATTGGTGGCAAATATTTTGTCTTCGTTGCTCAAAAAGATGGCGACAAATTGATTGCGAAGCAGGCTGAGATCGAAGTTGGAGAAATCGAAGGCTCGTCCTATCACGTCAAAAACGGTCTGAAGCCGACCGATCGTATTGTCACTACCGGTATTCAGAGACTGGGTGATGGCGCGCCAATCGCCGACAAAGTTGAAATGGCTGAAAAAACTGAAACGAACGAACACGGTTCTAAAAGCACTCACTAATGAGTGACGACCGGGCATAAGCGAGCACAAAGGAAACCGAAAAGATCATGTTCGTCAACTTCTTCATCAGTCGTCCAATCTTCGCATCTGTATGCTCGCTGTTCATCGTCATCGCTGGATTGGTTTCGATTCCGAATTTGCCAATCTCGCAGTATCCAGCCATCGTTCCACCACAGGTCAAAGTCACTTCGGTGTACACCGGAGCCAGTGCCGCCGCTGTCGAGGCCAGCGTCACCAACGTGCTCGAGCAGCAAATCAACGGCGTGAAGGGGATGAAATACATCACCTCGACCAGCGGCAACGACGGTACTAGCACGATCAACGTCACCTTCGATTTGGACCGCGATGTCGACGCAGCCGCTGTCGACGTACAGAACCGCGTTGGTTCGGTGCAAGGTCGTTTACCAGAAGAAGTGAAGAAGACTGGTGTCACGGTCGATAAGGTCTCTACCACAATTATCTTTGCCGCAGCGCTTGCCTCCAAAACTCACGATGCGCTCTACTTAAGCAACTACGCCGACCTCTACATCAAAGACAATTTGAAGCGCGTCAAAGGCGTGGGCGACGTCACCATATTCGGTGAACGCAAATACTCGATGCGCATTTGGCTCGATCCATCAAAACTAAACAATCGACAAATTTCAACCACCGATGTCACTAACGCACTCGCAGACCAGAGCGTTCAGGTAGCAAGCGGGTCGATAGGTAAGGCGCCGTATCCAGAAGGTCAGGCGTTCGAAATCAATACGCGAGTTTTGGGACGTCTGAAGACGCCGGAGGAATTCTCGAATATCGTTATTAAGCGTGGTCCGAACGGTTCGGTCGTCAAATTGAAAGACGTCGGGCGCATCGAACTAGGCGCAGAAAACTATGGAACGTTCCTGCGCTACAAAGGCGCGAATGCAGTCGGCATCGCAATCTACCAATTTCCTGGCGCGAATGCCCTCGACGTTGCAAGAGAGTGTAAAGCCGAGTTAGCGAAGCTAACAGCCAACTTGCCACCAGACATCACTTGCCAAATAGCTTTCGATACGACAAGAGCGGTTGATGAATCCATTCAAGAAGTAATCAAAACGCTGGCAGAAGCGATCTTCCTCGTCATCCTTGTAATCTTCTTGTTTCTACAGAGCTGGCGCACAACAATCATTCCGGCGATCACGATCCCTGTGTCATTAATCGGAACGTTCGCGGCAATGAAAGCGCTCGATTTCTCTATTAACACTTTGACGCTGTTTGGTATCACGTTGGCGACAGGATTGGTCGTAGACGACGCGATCGTAGTCATCGAAAACATCGTGCGCCTAATGGAAGAGCGGCATCTTTCAGCCTTTGATGCAGCACGCGAAAGTATGAAGGAAGTGACCGGAGCCGTTATCGCTACTGCATTGGTATTGGCTGCAGTGTTCATCCCGGTAGCATTCTTCCCTGGTACGACGGGACAGCTATACCGACAATTTGCGCTCACACTCGCCATCTCGGTTGGCATCTCTGCTTTCAACGCTTTGACTTTGACTCCCGCGCTATCCGTCTTGATTTTGAAACACGAAACAGGTCCAACGAACTGGTTCTTCGCCAAAATCAACTGGTTCATCGACATGGTGCGCAAATTTTTCGAACATGCGCTCGGCATCGTTCTTCGATTCAAAATGATCGTCGTGCCGGCGTTTATCGCATCGTTGGCATTGACTGGCTACTTATATACAAAGATGCCGACAGGCTTTTTGCCTGATGAAGACGTCGGTTACTTCATGATTATTGTTCAGGGACCTGACGGCGTTTCGTTAGATTACACGTCCAAAGTAGTGGCGAAAGTCGAGAAAGTCGTAAGCAACATTCCTGAACTTCTCGGAATATTCGCAGTCGGCGGATTCAGTTTCTCGGGTAACAACTCGAGCAACGCCATCGTGTTCTGCACGCTTAAACCGTGGAGTGAGCGAACGCATCCAGACCAATCGGCGAGCGCTATCATCAACAAATTACGCGGTCCATTATTTGGAATCGACGACGCTTTCTGCATTCCATTCAACCCACCACCGATTCAAGGTTTGGGCAACTTCGGTGGATTCGCCTATGAATTGGAAAACACTCAGCGACTTCCGCTGGAAGAGTTTGCCGCAATCTCAGACAAGTTCCTCGCCGATGCGCGCAAGAGCCCATTGTTGACAGGCATCCAGACGACGTTCCGTATGAACTCGCCGCAAATTATCATTGATGTCGACCGAGACAAAGCTGAATCGATCGGTGTGAGAGTTGGAGAAATCTTCACCACACTGCAGACATTCATTGGTTCTTTGTACGTCAACGACTTCGATTACCTCGACAGAAGTTACCGCACATACGTGCAGGCAGACAAGCAGTTTAGAAGCAACCCGCAGGACATCAATCAGCTCTACGTGCGAACTAACGCGGGCAATATGACCCCACTCAGCAATCTGGTGACGATGACGCGAACAACATCGCCGCCAACAATTTCGCACTACAACCTATTCAAATCGATCGAAATCAACGGCGCTCCATTGCCTGGAGTCAGCTCTGGTCAAGCGATTGCAGAGATGGAAGCAATTGCAAAACGAGTGTTGCCGCGCGGCACTAACTATGAATGGACGGGAATCTCGCTCGAAGAAATTCAATCAGGAAACCTGGCAATCTTGATCTTCGCCCTCGGTCTATTGTTCGTATTCCTTGTACTCGCAGCACAATACGAAAGCTTGATCGACCCGCTAGTCATCCTGTTTGCAGTGCCTTTAGCCGTGCTCGGAGCGATCTCAGCACAGATGCTGCGTGGATTGCAGAACGACGTTTTCTGTCAAATCGGATTGGTCATGCTGATCGGACTAGCCAGTAAGAACTCGATTTTGATCGTCGAGTTCGCCAATCAGTTGCACAAAAAAGGATTGTCGTATCACAAGGCTGTATTTGAAGCAGCGCTGACCAGACTGCGTCCAATCTTGATGACATCACTTGCATTCGTCTTCGGTATTTTGCCGATGGCAATCGCAGAAGGTGCCGGAGCAAACAGTCGCCATTCACTCGGCACCACCGTTCTAGGTGGCATGATCCTTTCGACAATTCTGAGCTTGTACGTGGTGCCAGTGCTTTATCTTGTATTCAAGTCGATCAAGGGTATCTTCATCAAGGAAACACCGATTCACCTTCCGCCAGATGAAGAATCGTCCGAAGCCAACGAACTCCAAAATTCCGCGCCCTAGTTAGTTCAATCCGTCCTGAGCGCTACGTGGTCCATGTTCCTGAACGAGCGTGGTATCATACGCGCTGTCCTGCGATCCTAATCGGAACGATATGCGCATCCTGCTTTTGCTAGCCTGCCTCATACTTTCGACAGCCACTGCGGCTCACGCTGAGGATGTCGAAGGTTATGCGTTTTATCCACCGGGAAATAACCCGATGTATGGCTTGATCGTTCGGGGCACGGTTATTCAAAAGAAGGTTATTATCGGCAGTGCGACTACTGCGACCGGCTCACAGCCAGGAACGCTTGTGCTGACAGCAGCGGGTCAAAAACTTTCGCTTGATAAAGCAAAACCTGGGTCTAGACTGAACGTAATTTTCAACGTTGATGTCAATCAACCAGGTTTTCATACAAATCGCGTTGATGTGACCATGTTCTATCCGTTCAAACTAACTAAGCTCCCCAACATCACGTTGAAAGCTGGCGGTACGGAATTCAAAAAGGTGGCGTGCAGACGAAAGCCGAATTCGCCGAAAGTCTCGGAAGCATTTGCAACAATTCAACTGCCACCAGCAATCGCGAACAAGATGCACTTTGGCGACAATGTCTTGCTTACTGTGTTTGACGAGACTGGCACTTTACTTGAGCAGTCAGGATTTACGATTTGTCCAGAAAAAGGATTCAAGGCAATGTTAGCCGAGGCAAAGAAAGATTTGTGGAGCAAAACTGGCGGACCAGACGATGGTACATTCTAGGACAACAGAAGCTCGCGGGACACGATTCTTAGCACCTTTAGTTTTACTGCTCTGTCTGGCATCTCCCGCGGTGCGCGGTGAGGACCTTGACGGAACAGGCTTTTATCCGCCAGGCGATAAGCCAAATTGCAGCCTGAGCATTTGGGGTCCAGTGGCGAACGGAAAAGTTATCATCAATAACGCATACTTCTCGCCCAATCTGCTGCCAGAAAAATTGCTCCTAACTCCGGCCGGAGAAAAGCTGGGCATCAGCAAAATAAAAGCTCAAAAGCGCATGGGCGTTAACATCCATATAAATACTGAGAAGCCAGGATTCCATGCAAGCGTGGTGGACATTCTGTTCTACTATCCATATAACTTGACCGCGATGCCTAAGTTGACTCTTAAAGCCGCCGGTTCAACTTCGACTTCGGCTTGCAGGAGAGATCCCAAGGAGCACAACGTCAACGCTGTAAAAGCAATTATTCAGCTTCCGTCCAAAGCCGCAAATAAACTTAAGTTTGACGACACCATTACCCTGCAAATTTCAAATAGCGACGGTAATTTGTTGGAGCAGGCGATACTGCAAATTTGCAATCAGAAAGCATTTGATGCAATGCTCGCGGACGCAAAAAAAGAAGTCTTGGAAAAAAGTGTGGCACGCCTTCACTAAATTAGACATCAATTGAATCCAGTTGGTTGATTTCAACTTAGAGCTTATTCAAAGACTAAGAAGCCACCCTGGCAGTTGGGTGGCTTCTTGGTCTTCTTGTTGTAGCTGGTGAGTTATGCGTCGAACCAGGAGTTGGACATTGGAGGTGGGGCGACTACCATTTCTTCCTTCGGAGGAGCTTTAGCTTTCCGTTGCACTGGAAGCAAGTCAGCGAGTGACTTCTTGGTTGCTGCTTCAACCGATGGCTCCTGGCTTTGAACTGCAGGCTGAGCGACACTGACGGTTTTGACTTCGTTGTTGCTGCTAACAGCGCCCACCGCATGCGGTGCATCGAAGCTAGACAAGATTGTGTTCATTCTGGAAATCAATCCTTGAGCTTGCTGCACTTTGTTGTGCACTTGTTGTTGCGAGAGCACAGCTTCGTACTGAGTAACAGCTTGCGGTCCATGTTGAACGTTCTGCGATGAAGCTGGAGCGAAACTCACTGGTCTCGATTCGGTGTTCTCTACATGGCTGTAAGGAGTTACTGTCGTGTAGGCGTCGCTATTCGAGCGTGAATAGACAACATCAGACGATTGCTGAGGAGCACGCTCAACCGGTGCAATATTTTCAACTGAACGATGTTCAGGTTGAGTGTTGGCATTCGCCAGGTAGTACTGCACTGGGCTGGAGTACGACTGTTGTTGACCTTGAACCGAGGCAACTTCGATTGCAGATGATTGATTTGGAGTAATCAAAGCAGCGATCAAAGGTGCTGACTGTGAAGGTGCAGCGTAGTATTCGTTAGCGGGAGCATTAGCTGGAGCGCTTGGTTGAATGAAGCTACTTGGCTGACCTTGCTGCGGTGCATACTGCGTTGAATTCGCAGCATATTGAGTCGAACTGGAATCGTACTGAGTCGAGTTCGCAGCATATTGAGTTGAACTGGAATCGTACTGAGTGGAGTTCGCAGCATATTGAGTTGAACTGGAATCGTACTGAGTCGAGTTCGCAGCATACTGAGTCGAGTTCGCAGCATACTGAGTTGAACTGGAATCGTACTGAGTTGAGTTCGCAGCATACTGAGTTGAGTTGCCAGCATATTGCGTGGAACTCGAATCATATTGAGTAGAGTTGGTAGAATTGGCAGCGTACTGGGTGGAGTTCGCAGCATACTGAGGATTCGACTCGTATTGAGCAGAATTCGAAGCATACTGAGTGGAAGCAAATTGAGCATGTGCTGCACTAAACGATGACTGGTCAACGTAAGAGTTAGTGCTTGCTACCGTCGCTGGTGCAGGTGTAGCTTGAGCCGAGTAGTACTCGACATTGCCGCCCGACTGCGCTCCGGTAATTGTCTGAGCAGGTGCTGCGTAATCGACTGGAGTAGACGATGGCAGTACAGACGCAAATACTGGGGTTCCTTGCTGCTGCGTTACAGGAGTTGACTGTGAGTAGTCGACGCTGTAGTTGCTGTTCGAGGCAACTGGAGTTGCTTGAGTCGAGTAATCAGCGCTGTATGCAGTTGTCGACTGAGCCGAAGCTACATAGTTTCCAGAGACTGCAGGTGCAGCGTAGAATTCGCTGGTTCCGTTCGTTGCGTGCACTCCAGTTGGAATCGTGTTGTAGTTCTCGACTGCAGCGACGACTGGATTGCCAGTCATTGCTTGAGCTGAGTAAACAGGATTCGAGCTGGCATCAATCTGGTTACCAACCATCGCTGGCACGCCAGATGTGTTGGTTACGAGTGGAGCGCCGTATGAGTCAGTCGCTGTGTATGCATTGGCAGTGTAAGCATTGTTGTTTGCACTGACCAGTGTCGATTGGTCAACAGAACCGGCTGGAACTACGCCACCGTAAGTGGTGACATTGCCGTATTGGTCAACATTACCAACAGCAGGTGCTGCCAGTGCTGGATTAGACACAACATCGAAGTTGGTAGTAGCAACTGCCGAGGTGAGCGAATTGTCGATGTTGGCATTGACGGCATCGATGGAACCATCGTAAATATCGCCAGCTTCGAGCTTAGCCAACATGCTATCGCCCATGGTGAGCGAGTCATTAGACACCGAATTGTTAGTTGAATTGGACAACGAAGCAACGTTAGTCAGTGCATTGTTGACGTCGAAGTTCACTCCAGCGGCATTAAGAACATTAGCTCCAGCGTTCAGAACACTGGCTCCGGCACCCAATACTCCACCCGCATGGGTAGCAGCTGCCACAGCTGCACTGAAGTTGTTCATCATCTGTTCAGCGCGTTGTTGACGTTGAGCTTCAGCGACTTCCTTCGCCTTCTCTTCAGCATGAGCGGCAACCAGCTGTCTCATTTCATCTTGCTTCGCCTGCTTTGCGGCTTCACGTTCTGCCAAAGCGGCAGCACTCGGTGGTAAGCCGCTCGCATCGGCCTCTTTGCCATCGACGGTCTTTGTCGTATCCGACGCAACTAGATTGTTCAAATCTCCTTCCTGAGTTGTCGAATCGGCAGGCATATCAGCCATTGCCAACAGATTTTCATCAGCTAGCGCGGCCAACTCAGCGTCACTCATTTCTGTAGAGGATATAGGCGCAAATGCATACAATGAATCACCAAAGGTGGAAGCGTCTTTCTTCTCTGAAGGAGGAAGACCTGCGTCGGCACCGTCTACACCTTTCTCAGAACCCTTCTCACCGAATGGTCCCGTGTAGCTTGCAAGAGCGATTGGCATTCCTTCTCCTCTTGCACTTTCTTTGCGTGTGGACAGGGTTTCGCCCAAACCACCTGCGCGTACACGGCTAGAGTCAGATGAATCACTGTTGAAACCAGTGTTGGAACTAGCAACAGCAACTGGGCTGACAGATGCACCACTCATTCCAGCTGGAGAAGCAGCAGCAGTGGAAGTAGGTCCGATACCATTGGCTGTGTCTGCAGCAGCTTGGCTTTGTGCGCCGCCGCCTTGTGATGCGCCGCAACCGCCGCCGCCTCCGCCACCACCACCGCCACCACCGGATCCGCCGCTCTTCATGGCTTTCTCAGCCATGTTTGCGGCTTCCTGACCAGCAGCGCGAACCAATCCAGCAAAGTCAAATGCATGCTTGACAGATGCCGTAGCGAGGAAGTGCAGTGCTGTGATAAGCACACATCCTGTTTCGCCAACACCTTTGAAGCAAGCGATCAAAAGAATTGCTGTGTTCCAGAACAAGCTCCAGAAGGCCAAGGTGATTACACCTTCCACCCAGCTAGGAAGAGCGCCGCGCAATTGCTTCATCGGCCAGACCCACAGTCCTGCAGCGATTGGTCCGATGAACCACAGATAGTACAAGTAAGCCATTTGGAATGCGCAGAGGATATTCCAGGAAGCGGTCAACGCAGCATTGCTGCCATTCAGACCGAGGCGTGCAGCGATGCTGCCAGTGGTCATCGCTTCATCAGCTCTGTTACCAGGAGCTTGGAAAATTCCTGAGCATGGATCTTCAATCTTATTTTCCATCATGCCTTCGAACTTAGCGAACAAACCGCTTGGATTAACCATTGGTGTCATCGCAGGGATAGGCAAGTCTGAAGCATTGCGATTTTCTTGCTCGCCACGCACTGGAAACGCACGGATCTCGGCACAGATAGCATCTTTATACATATCCGAACCGAAGAGACGGAAGTATTCACTGTTAATCGTGAAAGTAATGGAGTTGGACAGGTCAATGCTGTAGTTAACAACAAGATAGGTAGCCGGAATCAAGAAGATAGCGATTACCGAACGCATGATGCCTTCGAGCGGATTGATGTTGCCGAGGATAGGATTTCCAGCTGCCATGATGGCGCGCAATTGAGTGAGCAGTGCTCCTGGCAGCAACAAAAGAATTCCCATTGGAACGAAAATGTTGTTTCGAAGAAGATTCCACTTGTTGCCACCATCAGTGGTGAAGTTGTTTAAATAGTGAGCGCAAAAATCGATGGCACTGGATGCTTGGTCGCGCGACACTTCACCGGCTGCGTTTCCGGCTTGAGTGGCTTGTGCCTGGGCAGCTGCTTGAGCTGGCTTCGTCCAGTTTTGTGGATCGGTGATTACACCTTCTTCCATCTTTTCTTCTTCGATGGCAGCTAGCTCGCCAGTCATTGCAGTAGGCTCAGCGCCAGCCTCTTCATTGTTGTTGAACGGCGTATCTTCTACAACCTGCTTTTCCAAATTGGAAGGCCATTTCGGATTTGGCACCGGATTCATCGGTCCCGCCATCGTGATGTTGTGCTCCGCAGCCATGTCTTTGCGCAGATCTTGATTCTCTTCCACCTTCTGGTTTTGGATATTTCTATCACCGCCATTTTCACGGTTCTGAAGTCTCTTGTTAGCTGCGCCAGCTGAACTCTTGCCCCAAAGAGCTTCATCAGTTCCCGGGTTACGCGAGCCGGGATTGTTACCGCCGCCGGTGTAAGAGGCGGAGGCTCCTGTAGCTGTCGAACAGAAGGAAACTAGAAGTAGAATCAACAACAGTTTTGTATGGTGCATTTTTATTTGCCTATTTGTTGTTATCTTGGCTTTACTGCGCAAGCGCATTGGGGAGTGACAGCGATTAACTCGCTGCCCCAAGCTCAGATGATGGTAAGGGACTTCTTAAACTCGGGACTTCGACTTGGGAAAAGCGAAGCTCTAATCCGAGTGAAATCAGTCTAATGAAAGAGTGTGACCAATTTGTACCTGGACGGTCTCAAATCATAAAAACAGACTGGATTTGACCTGATTTTTTGGCATTTAGGCAGTCTGTGGCTCAAGACGAACCTCTGGGCGACTCATGGGAGGAGGAGGAACTGCTGCCACCTGCACTTCGCCTTCACCGCCCGTTGGAGGCGCGGAAGCATAGACTGGTCGACTGAATTTTGGCGCACGCTCTTTCTTCTCGTCATCTTTTCCACCTTCGCTTGGCGGACCGTCTTCTTCGGATGAAGAACCGCCACTACCTCTGCCGCTGCCACCTCCGGTACTCGTACCAGAGCCGCCGCTAGGCATGGCACTGCTTGCCGGTCCAGTGCCTGCGCCAGATGTGCTTGCACCGCCACCGTCTCCGCCGGCTCCACAGCCGCCGCCGCCGCCGCCACCACCGCCGCCGCCTCCTCCTCCGCCGCCACCACCTTGCTGTGCTTGTGAAGCTTTCTCGAGAACTTTAGCGACCATCTCGCCTGGCTTGTAATCGAATGGCATGAAGGGCACATAGCTCAGAATCACCATAAACGCTGTAAAAACAAGCATTTCCCATTCAGCGTTTGGATTGTACTCGCCGAGTTCTTGCAGCCACGACAAACGGGTCACCATGCAGAGAACCACGACGCACCACCAGAAGCGCCACAAAGCGAGATTGGTGACAGCATCGATCCAATTGGCAAAAACCTTGCTGAACAGACTGCCCATATTCGTCGGCCACGCATACAATGCGGCCGCTATCGGCCCCATCAACATCAAGTAGCACATCATCACTATCTGGAAAGCCAACAGGATAACCATGCCAAATCCAAGGGCCATGTTCATCATGTTGAATCCCATTTGCATGAAGTTCGTGGCGGTGGACTGACTTTCGACCGACGATGATTTTTCAGAAGCGCCCGTCATTTTTCCGGCGTTGATCACGTTGCCAATCTGTCCAGGCTGAAAGAGTTTGTTCTTTTCATTGCTTGGAGGTGCGTTAAATGTCTGCTCTTTCGCCCACATCAGAAGTTGAGCAGGCACGATGTATTTCTGTACTTCAAAAGTCATCGAGTTGCCGATATCGATGGCAAAACTGACAATTAGTTGTGTTGCGGGAATCAAGAAAATTGCAATTACTGCGCGCAAAATTCCTGTGAAAGGGCTCATGGTATCTTCGTCTTCGAGGTCAATCATGCCAGAAGCGGCTACGCACTTCACTTGTGTAAGCACTGCGCCTGGCAGCACAAGCAGGATGGCCATTGGGATGTACACATGCTTGAGCATCTGCTGAACCATCCAGATCGCCTGAGAAAGAAGGCGAACTGGCGCGTACGTTGTGGTAGGAACGGCTGCACCTTCATTCGCGACGTTAATCAGACTAGTCATCATGACCGCCAATCCATCTGACATAGATTCTTCTGCCGCCTCTGCACTAGCACCAGACGCTTGCTGAGCCTGCGCTTCCTGAGCGGCTTTCGCCGGTTCCACAAAATTCTCAGGCGCCATCAGCCTTTCGCCACGTCTGTAACCCGCTGCCGCGTGCTGAACAAACTCCATGAACGCATTCTTTTGAACGCCAGGATGCTCGAATTGCGGCATTCCTGCTCGTGAAGACTGGGCTTCCTGCTTGGTGCCGAGATGCGAGGCGAGTTCAGGATGCTTTGGAGTAATGTACTTCGAACCGATTTCATCTCCAGGTCGAAGCGGTCCAAGATGGCTTTTCATGCAATCCGGGCACTTCGTATAACCCTGTTTATCCACTTCATCTGGTTCGTTCGGCACGTCGCCAGGCTGAGCCTTTTTCTCTTGCGTTGTTTGCGGTTCACCAGCTTGGGTAGTGACCTGGTGCCCGTTGTCACCGTCGCCCTGCTGCGAATTGCCAAATGTCGACGGGCTTCCCTGCATTTTGAACGGCTCTTTAGACGAGGCATCGTACTTGGCTTTTGCCATCGGATGAGTGTTGTTGTAAGACTCCGTGTAAGTGTGCAGGTTGGTCCCTGGCAAGCTATGAGCTGCTGATGCCAGGGCGAATGTCGCAAAAATAGCTGACAGTGATGAAAGGATTGGGGTGTGTTTTTTCATCGCATCCAGAAGCAACAGCGATGTCTCGCTGCCCTTGCTGCCTTTTATTTGGTAAGGGATTTCAAACTCGAATCGGGGGGAAACGGCAAAGCTTATTCGAGTGAGTTTAGTCTAATCAAACGTTGTGACCAATTTGTACCTTGGCGAGGCAAACTTTAGCCCCGTTTGCCGGACTACTCCTCAGTGCTCGAAATAGGTAAAAACGTCGGTATACCTCCGATGGGGGTGTTTTGCCTTTGAACCTTCGCCTAATATTCAATAGTCGAACGAGGCGAAAGCAATTTCGACATCCATTAGAGAAGTACCGGGGAGTTTCAAATGCAGATTTCAATGACCAGCTTGATGAATACACTCAGTCAGCTCGTCAGCCACGAAGAAGAGTCGGTCGAACCAACTGTAAGAAAGATGGGTTCATTACAAGAGCATTTGATGTCGGTCAGTCGCCCATCTACTGTTGAGGTCGCGACCACTACCTCCAACGAATTGAGCGTTGGACCTCCACCTATGTATCGCAAGAGCACCAGCTCAAACGTTGTTGGAATGCCGAAGAAGAAAGGCTCCAGAGTGATCGTATGGACTCAAGTTCCATCGACTCACCAAGCTGCTTAGTTTGTTCGGACACTGCACTGTGCTATAACTACCAATCCTGGAGTCTCTGTCGTTCCGAACTAGTCGGTGTATATCATGGTCACTAAAACAGTACGCTCGGAAACAGCCGAATTAAGAGACAACCAGCAAATCACGATTACGTTTTTCGCTGAATCAGATCACGGATGCTCTCACGGCGATGCCACCATCAAGCCAGGAGATGAGAATTACGCCGTGTGCATGACGCGCTTCGGTTTAACCAAACCGGGTGATGCGAAAACCATTGAATGTGAATGGAAAGACGGACGCTGGGTCGATCTCAACTAGTCAAATACCGTGAAGATTTGTGCATTGCGATTTAAATGCATCAATTAAGGACCCGCTTGTCGTGCCGGCGAACGCTTCCGCTACTAGAGTTTGTCCGCTAAACGATCGAGCATAGCCGTTTTGGTTGGATGCGTTTCTGTTGTTCGCATTGCGCGCACACTATCCAACGCTTTGCCCCGTACCTCGTGCGCCACATAGCTGATACGCAACGCGTATTTGTTCTGGTCTTCATTCCACAGCTGTTTCGGCACATTGTCCAGACACTTCTTTAAAGTCGCCATCCACAATGTGGTGCGAATCGGCGCTCTATTGCAAGCTTCGACAAAATCGTTTGCACTCGTTCCCAGCATTTTTTCACCAAGCACCGCCCACTGCTCGCTGTCACCTCGAGCGGCATACTGTCGCGGATTCCACTCAGTCTCGACCTGTACCGCGTCATGAAACAAGTCCCTGACTGGATCGTTCCAATACTTGTATCGCAGTTCGTGTCCCCATTCGTGCATCAAATCGCGTCGCAAATAATCAGTCAAGTTCGTCTTGTAGAGGAACAACTCCCCTTCTACCATCGCAGTGGAAGAGACGAAGCCTTTAGAAAAATAAGTCTGCGTCACCCAATCGTCTTCGGGATTCGCTTTATCCGAAATAAAAATACGCTTGAAATAGCGCGGGTCAGGCATTTCATCGACAAGCTGTGGAAGATCAGCAGGCACCAGACGCTTTGACAATTGACCGGTGCCAGGATCTTTCTCCATCAACTTATCCGCGTCCAGACGCAAGGCGTAGGTCTCTGGTAAGACAATTCGAACATCAGGCAGGCCCTTCACAGCACAAGATCTCACCTTCGTCGGAATTCTATCCAATCCACGCGATTGAAATTCACTGTAGGTACTGAACGGTCCCGTATTTTCGTTCCGCAGCGAAAGCGCTTCGGTCACGACTTTGCAGTCCACAAGGCGCTCAGCATGCGGCACAAGCGGATGGATTGGAATCTCAAAAGCCAAATTCGAGACGGTTGTTCTGAGATTCGCTGCAGTTGCAGAAAATCCCCTGATGCCACCAGTTGTAGTACCAGCGGTTGCTCCTGAGGTTCCTGTTTTCCATCCAACTTCAGCTGGCCCATCTTGCGAAAGCAAAACTGGTTTCCCAGCAAGATCGTCTGCCAGCGCGCTTCCGCATGTGGTGACCAGACACGCGAGAATGATGGGTAACGTCCAGATCGCCTGGAGCATCCTAACGAACTGCGACCTTGGCTCGTTGAACTTGACGGAACTCCTCCAAACGCTTCTGCGATTCTTCAACCAGCTTCAATGCTTCCTTGAACTGATAATACGGGTCGTTAGACTCAGTTACTGCATCTTCAACAAGGTTGATTACAGCATATCCGACGCTCTCTTTGAGCCTTACTTTCTCTGTCAAAATGCGCGCGCAAATTGGACAGATTTTTTCGCCGAGAATATCGCTAGTGTATACGGTGTTGCCAACCAAAATTTCTTCATCACAAAAGTAGCAGCGGATACCCTTAACCTGCGCGATGCCTTCTTCCGAAGCGACGCACTGGCACTTGGTCGGGTCGCACGAGCAGGCATGAGCTGGGGCAGCTTCCTCAATCTTCGCAATTACTTTTTTCGTTTTGGTGCCAAGCAGATAAGCGCTCTGGCGCTCAAATGGATATTCGATTTCATCCGGATCGATATACGGATTTGCGTCGGGTAACTTGTTTGCCTTTTCGATCAAATCCTTGAGTTGAGCCACATGGGGAGCCAGTTCATGGAATCGGTACTTCTTCACCAACTTCACAACTTCTTTCGCTTTAGTCTCGATCGCTTCAGCAGCTGCTATCTCTTTCGCACCCATTGCATCACTCCTAAGCCTGCTCACGCACACATTGTAATCGTTAAATAGCTCGAATTCATATTGTCGGATTTAAGATTATTACCATCAAAGAATGGCACCACATACAGTGACTTTCATCAAAGGTGAAAAACCTGTCGACATGGTCGGGGCAAAGGTTATCCCTTGACTAGAAAAGACAAATCGGAGAAAAAAGGCGAATCAAAATCATCTCCCTCCCAATCCCCTCAAATACAAGCTGGGCGTAGCCCTGGGGGTGGATGCCAATTGGAAATTCCCAATAATAGAACGATAAGAACACTTGCAAGCTCTGCCAATCCCAGTATCATTGGGAGATAAGGCTGAAAAAGCCGGGGAAATCTAAACAGGGGAATTGCTGGCGGCATGTTCAACCAGTATCAATTGAACGGCATCTTCGATGAAATGTTCGAAGCGCAAGACGTGCCACGCCCTCACTACGAGTCGGTTTTCGGACAATTAGCCGAACTCAGCAGCTCGGCTTTTCAGCGCCGGCGCCGAATGGCAGACCTTTCCTTCAGAAATCAGGGCATCACATTCACTGTTTACAACGATGACAACGGCGTCGAGCGAATTTTTCCGTTTGACCTTGTGCCGAGAATCGTTCCTGCATCTGAATGGACGATGATCGAACGTGGTTTGGAGCAGCGCATCACAGCTCTCAACATGTTCTGCCATGACGTTTATCACGACCAACGCATTTTGCGCGAAGGCATCGTGCCGCCAGAGCTTATTTATTCCGCACAGATGTTCAGACGCGAAATGATTCACGTCAACGTGCCAAACAACATCTACATTCACGTCTGCGGAACCGACCTGATTCGAGACAAAGACGGAAACTATCTCGTTCTTGAAGACAACGGTCGAACTCCGAGTGGAGTGAGCTATGTGCTCGAAAATCGCGCCATCATGAAGCGCGTTTTCCCTGCCTTGTTCGCGAGTTATCGAGTGCGCTCGATTGAAGACTATCCATACAACCTGCTTCAGTGCTTGAAAGAGCTGGCACAGTACAGAGTCGACGACCCCACAATCGTCGTATTGACGCCGGGAATTTTCAACTCCGCTTACTACGAACACAGCTTCTTAGCCAGACAGATGGGTGTAGAACTGGTCGAAGGCAAAGACTTGATTGTCGACAATAATTTCGTCTACATGCGCACAACGGCTGGATTGCGCAGAGTCGATGTTATCTACAGAAGATTAGACGATGACTTCCTCGATCCACTCTGCTTCCGAGGCGACAGTATTCTCGGCGTGCCAGGATTGATGACTGTCTATCGATGCGGAAACGTTGCACTTGCAAACGCGGTTGGAACGGGTGTCTGCGATGACAAAGCAGTTTACCCATACGTTCCTGCGATGATTAAGTTCTACCTGTCGCAAGACCCAATCTTGAAAAACGTGCACACTTATAACTGCCAGGACACAAGTGATTGCAACTACGTTTTGGAGAACCTGAACAAGCTCGTCGTCAAAAGCACAAACGGCTCAGGCGGCTATGGAATGTTGATGGGACACATATCGACAAAAGAGGAGCAAGATGAATTCGCAGCGAAAATAAAAAGCGATCCGCGCAATTTCATCGCTCAACCAATCGTCGAATTGAGTCAACACCCGAGTCTCGTCGCGGATCATTTTGAAGGTCGCAGAATCGACTTACGTCCATACATTTTGTACGGGAAGAAGCCTATCGTGATGCAGGGCGGATTGACGCGGGTTGCATTAGAAGAAGGCAGTTTAGTGGTAAATAGCTCTCAAGGCGGCGGCAGCAAAGATACTTGGGTTGTGGAGGACGTGCGCTGACTACTCAATCTGAAATAGATGGACAACAAGAAGACGAGCGGCCAATACCAAAGATAGTGGCCGCCACTAAGCCTTCCAGACGAGTTGGCGAACGCATCGTGCAGAGTTCGCTCGTGCAGTCGGCAGCCGGTCGCTCAAGACCGATGTTATCGCGCGTCGCAGAAGCGATGTACTGGATGAGCAGATACGTAGAGCGCGCCGAGCACATCGCGCGTATCGTTCTGGTCAACTCGCACATGCTCATCGACCTCGGTGAACTTGCACCAGACATGCAAGAGAAGCAATGGCTCGGCGTACTGCGCATCTTGCGTTTGGATCAGCGAGCCGAAGTGCAAGAGAGTTTGTTAGCTGGAAAGCCATTGATCGGGCAGCATGTCTCTGATTTCATGGCTAACGAAAGTAATCGCAGTTTAATTTCAGCGCTAACAAAAGCGCGGGAAAACGCTCGCAGTATTCGGGAAAATATTTCCACAGAAATGTGGGAGACGCTAAACACGTTGTACTGGTCGCTACTCGGAGATGACGTCAAACAGCGCTTCGAAGAGTGCCCCGAAGAAGTCTTCCACTCTGTAATTATGGGTTCGCTTCTTTTCCAGGGTGTGTCGGATCAAACACTTCCGCACTCACAAAGTTGGCAATTCATTCAATTGGCGAAATATTTGGAACGTGCCGACATGATTTGCCGAATCGTCGACACGAACTTCGACATTCTGCAGTCATCGGGAGATTTCTGCGAAACACCTCTGCGAAACATCCAATGGATGGGCGTTCTCAGAAGCTGTTGTTCGATTGAAGCCTACCGTCGCAAATACATCGGCGACATGGATCCGCTCAATTTGGCGGCGTTTTTGCTGCTCGATGGAGAGTCACCACGTAACGTGCGCTACTCAGTCAAAGCTGCGCAAGAAGCGATTGCCGGAATTGCAGACTCGGTACATCCGCAGGATCTTGATTCTGCCGAGCGAATTCTCGGAAGGCTCTGCGCGCGATTGGAATTTGCTGAAATGAGCGAGTTGACTGGAAGTTCTCTCAAGGGATTCCTCAACAAAATTCAGCTCAGCCTGCACGAAGCTTCGAGCGCGATTGAAAACGCTTACTTCCTGCATTAGCGGATCCTGCGTTTGCGACATCCGGCCATAGCAGACCTTTACTTCATCCCCTAACCATTCATTCCAGCTTTCTCAGTCCAACACCTCCACACCAATCCAACCCAGTCAATATAATGCTTTTATCAATCACACACACAACCGATCTCCTCTATTCTGATTACATAAATGAGTCAGTTATGGAACTGCGTATGGCACCACTGCAAGAGCAGTATCAACACAGATTATCTTTTGGATTGGACATCGGGCCGGCGACCTCGGTCAAGAGTTACTTCGATTGGCTTGGCAACACGATCCACGCATTCTCGATCAATGCGCTGCACAATCAAATTCAAATCATCGCAACAAGTATTGTGCAAACCGATCAACGCAGCACAAGATTGGAACACTTCCCAGACATCTGGATTCGTGACGCGAACTTCGACTATTCATTCTGCGACTTTCTCCTCTTTGGTGGCAAAATTGTCGACTCACCTCAATTGCGTGAATTGGCTGAATCAGCCATTCCAAAAGGGAATCCAAGGTCACCTGTGAAACTGGGTGCAGTTGTTACTTCGCTACTCAGATTAATCGACGAAAAATTTGTCTATCAGAAAAACGTCACTGACACATCGAGTTCAATCACCGATATTCTCGCTCACGGCAGAGGCGTATGTCAGGATTTTACTCATTTAATGATCGGAATGGCGCGAGCCCTGAACATCCCAGCGCGCTATGTAAGCGGTTACCTACATCCAGACCGACAGAGATTGCGCGGCTACACTCAAACTCACGCATGGGTAGAAATTTACTTCCCTTCAATGGGATGGGTGGGAGTGGATCCAACTAACAATTGCATCGCCGGCGAAAACTTTGTCAAAGTAGCAATCGGACGAAACTACCAGGACGTGCCACCAAACAAAGGTGTGTACAAAGGCAAAGGCGAAGAAGCCATGGAAGTAGCAGTTCATTCAGAAGAACTACTATCCATCCCACTCGAGCTCGCAGCCGAAAGAACAGGCGCGCTCAACTTGCCATGCTACGCTGGCACCAGACTCGATACCAAAGAGCAGCAAGCCGAGCAAGAGCAGCAAGAACAGCAAGAGCAGCAGCAACAACAACAGTAACCCGATTTTTTGTAACATTAGCTCCCATTTTTATTAGAGCCGAGGTGCAATATGGATGATGTAGTTGAGCTATACGAACGCGCAAACGATCTTGCGAAAGCGGGCAAGAATGATGAAGCCATTGCCGAATATCGGGCTGGAATTGCCATTTTAGAAAAATCGACTGCTTCTGATCGCTCATCACGATTGACCTATTTTGCTTCGAAATTAGCGACGTTATTATTTAAGTTAGAACGTTTTGACGAGGCGCGTCCGTACTACAAGATGATGGGACAAGAGATGCCCACGCCACCTATTCAGACGTTGGGGCTGATGGACGCTATTAAAGTGGCAAAGCAAGCGGGTTTGTTTGGCGAGCTCGGTGATGAAGAACTCGAAAAAATATTGACAGATCTCGGCGTCGCTCCTGAAGAAGTTGAGGACGATGAAGAATTCGGATTGATAAATATCGTTCAATCGTATTATCATACAGATGATGATTCGGATGCCCACCTGCTGTCACCACGGGCGGTGAAAGACGGATTCATAAGTCACGACTGGCGTTTTGGACAGGAGACAGATGATGTCGTCGCTGAACTCTGCCAGTTAGTCGGCAAGCCCATTTGGCGCCAGCTTGAGTACGCAGACGAACCTCGCACTGATTGCGTCGCCACAACGACATACTTGCATGTGCAGTCCGACACAGGCGAGAAAGCAAAAGTAGAAGTAAACGGACTCGAAGATATTGTCGCCTTCATGAATCAGTCTTTGGAAAAGAGAGGCGACAACAGACGGTTCGCGTCATGTGACACTAAGGGCGACTGGTACGCGTACTTCTTAATTGGACCCGCTGCGTACAAAAAAGTTTTCTCTGGAAAGAATCCTGCGCTCTCGTGTGATGATGTGCCCGGTATCAATCGAGATAATTGGTAATTATTCCAGAATTTAATTTTATCCAAAAGAACAGCACGTAAGCAGCCATCTAAGCCAGTTTCTAATGGTTGAAACTCGACGCACCACTGTGTCACCAGTCACATCACTGCGGTAACGTTTAATGATTTCAGCCAGGCCGTTCGAATCTACTGACTCAATTGAGAATTTTCTAGACTCCAGATATAGAATGCTATCTCTCAAAATAGGACGAGTGAGCATGCGTCGCAACAACATCTGGACACGACCGAGGCGAGACTTTTCCTGAGCCAATGAAGCACCGTCGGCGGTTATAGCTCTTTTGCCTGCCAAATATCCTAAATACTTTGCTGCATCACCGTAATAGTAAGCTTGCCTCTCAACGACGCCCAACGTCTCTGTGATATCAGGCAACTCAGTTACACCTTGTTCAATTAGGCAAACAACGTCTATTACTTTATTTAGGTCATTCGCCTGCGGTAACGGAATATCAGATGGCTCAGGCTCCGACGGAATGGCTTTCACCATTTCCTCTAAATCTACATTCACCACCGATGGTTCATTGATAACGTAATAATTCTGGCGAATCATTTCCAGTTGACCAAAATGCTCACCAATAGAAAACTCTGACAACTGATATTGCCCATTCGAATACGCAAGCAAAATTGGGACGATTCTTTTTTTAGAGAGCTTGGATAAATATAAGTAGGGATACTGCAGTTGTCGCACGTTGAAGTCTGCCCGGAAGCCAGTCTTCGCTTCGATCAAGGGTATAGCGGACTGCGCTTCGTAGGCGGAATCAATTTCGATTTGCGCATTTTTAATGTGAACCATGTGTTCAACTTCCGGAAGCCACATATCGAATTCGCCCGAACTCATTCGTCCGCGAGTTGTCAATTCAAGATCGCCCTCCGCACAAAAGGCATTTAGCAACCCGGAAAGATGCGCCACATCGATTGCTTGAAACTCTGTGTAAGCCGCCGTTTTAGGAATCGAGTCAAACAACTCTAATTCCACTCTAGAAATATATTGCTCGGGAGGAGTAGTTTGTACCAAAGATGGCAAAGAAAAATAGCTGCGATTTTTCGGATCTTTGAAAACAATATATGTTCCGCGTTCAGTTGGAAGAATATTGAGTCCAAATTCTTCGAAAACATTCGGGCGGTCTGACAAACTGTCAAGTTTTGCCATCAACCTGGGCTCTCGCTGCCCGATCGATTTCAGTGATTTCGCAGTAACGTATGAATAGCCAGTGGACTCAATGTCAGACATCAGCGAAGTATCTTCGCAAATTCTTCGCCACGCTGAATCGTTAAGACTGGTATCGGGCACGTTTTACTGCTGTTCGAAATAACTAGTACAGATTACACGAATAGGCAAATTCTTTTATCGAATTTGCCTATGTGTTTTTATCTGAATATTGGTTACCGCTTTAAGTACGTTATCGCTTGGCACCGGCAAATCGTCCAGCAGAATAATCCTTCATCGCTTCGGCAATTTGCTCTTGAGTGTTCATTACAAAGGGACCGTAACCGACAACAGGTTCGTCAATTGGTTGACCGTTCAAAACGATGAACCGAGCATCGGCTGATGCAGAAACAAGAATGTCGGTGCCCTTTTTCTCAAGTACGACGATCGTTGAGTCTTCAACTTCGCGCGCACCATTGACGGTGACCTTACCTTCCATAACGAAGAGCGCGGTCGTATAGTCTTCAGGAACCGAAAGATTAACTTCACCGGCACCCAGCTGAACATCCCACAAGTTGATCGGCGTGAACGTGTGAGCCGGACCTTGAGTTTCGCCAAGAGATCCAGAGATTACTCGAACTCGCGCTCCACCAAGCTCAACAACAGGAATATCCACGTTTTCAAGCGTTTGATAACGAGGCTGCGTCATCTTCAACTCTGCTGGTAGATTCACCCAGAGCTGCAACATTTGTAGCGTTCCGCCAGATTTCCTGAACGCAGGCGCATGCAATTCTTCATGCAAAACGCCAGACCCAGCGGTCATCCACTGCACGTCGCCAGGTCCTATCTCGCCATGGTTACCTGCCGTGTCGCGGTGCTGCAATCGCCCTTGGAAAGCGAGTGTGACGGTCTCGAAACCGCGGTGAGGATGCATCCCCACACCGAGTATTTCTTCGGTAGGCTTAAATTGTGATGGCATGCCGTAGTCGAGCATCAAGAATGGACTCAGTTCACGCTTGCCTAAATCTGTGTAGGAGAAAACGTTGCGAACGGGTAGTCCATCACCCACCATGTGAGGCGCACGAGCTCTATGCACACTGACGATATTCTTTTTCATAGCCCCTCCTCTTAAGGTTGCCGAATATCAGTATAGCATATTGCCTTGACGTCAAGCATCTTGATTTCAAGATAAATTCACAATTTGAGGGATATAGCAATGAGCGCAGCTGTAACCGCGCTCCAGAGTTAGGAAGTCCAATGTTGAGCCGGTTGGAAACCGGCGGACCCAGCCGTCTTGGAAGACGGCGCTTCGTTGGACGTTGCTTAGTTTGACGGCGCTCCGTTAGTAGTTCGTGATCAACAATTCGCTGATTTTGCCACGTCGGTCGGTTTTACAGTTCACCATGCGGTTCGCACTTAGAGTGGTAATTCTAAAGTGAGGATAGGTTTCCTCAAAGTAGCGATCGTCAGGATTGATGTTCTTAGGGTCGGAATTACTAATCATCAGTTTGCTTTCGCGTTGATCTAATTCGAGACAGTGAGCGGCTAATCGTTGTTGCTCGATTGCATCGAAGTTGGTTGGCGAGTATGAAGTAAAGTTCGCTGTCATGCTAATTGGTCGATATGGCGGATCTAAATAAACGAAGCAGTTCGAACCTACAGATTGAAGTACTTCGCTAAAATCGCACAGTCGAATTTCAGCCTTCTCTAATACACGAGAACATGCATTCAGATTTTCGCGATCGCAAATTGGTGGTTTATCGTAACGCCCGAACGCCACGTTGAAGGCACCCGCCGCATTGACACGGTACAACCCGTTGAAGCAAGTCTTGTTTAAAAAGATCAACTGCGCAGTGCGCTCTACTCTGAAGCTGACATCATCAGTGTCTTCATGGCGCTTGCCATTGAACGCATCACGCGTGGCGTAATACATTTTTGAACGCTCTTCGTTATTGAGTGCCCAAAAGATTTGTTGGTACTCTGCCAGAGCATCGATAACAGGATCAACGTGATTCTTTACTGTCTCATACGCCCAGATCAAATCTCGATTATTGTCGGATATAACAATACGTCCGACTCTATATCTCTGAGCGATGTGAAAGAATACAGAACCGCCACCCAAGAAAGGTTCGAGGTATGCCGAGATTTCACCACCGCGAAGTTCAATCGGGATATTTGCATCAATATGAGGAAGAATCTGCGTCTTGCCACCAACCCACTTCAAGAATGGGCGAGCAATGACCTGAACCGCAGGCGGTGCTTCAGGACGTTCGTATTCAACGTCTTGCGGACTTATCGAAACAACTTCAGTTTGTATATCCATATAATATGTAGCCCGCACGTAGTCAGCGTTTCACGCCTATTGGTATTATGACGCATTAGAATTTTTCGGATAGTACTGCCCAGTGGTGCACAAGACATATACTGCCGAAACGTGTATTCAGTTTTTCGAAGGTGTTACCAGCTTACGAATCGCCACTGCGAAATACCTGCATTTGCTCATCGCAAATAATTAAATTGAAAAATTCGACAGAAATCGTCGAAATTGAGCCGATCAATATCCGGTGCATATAGCAACCTTTCCCTTGATAATTTCTTGTCCGAAAACGTTCGATCCAACACTAGGATCGCTGAGCCATCACTTAAGTTCTGACTCAAGTTCTGACTCAAGTTCTGACTCAAGTTCTGACTCTAGTTCTAACTCTAGTTCTAACTCATGCTCAATAAGCGCACCGCATGTAGTGGCGCGCTCATCTTGCCGTGTCTCAAATCAAAAGTGGCGCTAATCGCAGGAATAGCCAAAGAAATAAACAGTTTTGGGCTTATCACCTTCATAATTAATTCGATAATAGCCTGTGCCACGCTCGATTTCATCGTAGAAATCATCATCTTCCTCCGGATCCACACCCTCAGGAAGAAGAGCGACAGTGAAAAAATCTGGCACCGGCGAATCGCTAACACCAATGTCTGGCCAATCTGGCGTCAACGCCAAAATCTTCTTCTTATGCTTAGCTAGTATCGTTTTAACGGTATCAGATTGCGATTCAAAAGGTGCCGTGTAGTCCCAAGGTTCAGCGCCCATGTTCATACCTCCAATACGATGTATCGGTTATGCCCCGCCAAACCGCAGCGCGACAAAAATATTTGCCGATACCGTAAATTTTAGACTCCAAAATTCCGCATTTGAGCGTCGCTTCGGCGCACCTGGGTAAAATAGACTAGACTTCGCAGGATTCGAAATGCCCGATGAATTTATGGATGACTTCGTTGCCCGAATGGAAAATTTCCATTCGTGGTCAGATATGTACTTGGAAAGTCTGAAGCTGATTAAGAGCAACGATTTAACCACTGCAATTGCCACGCTTAGACAGGCTGAGAAAGCCGCCGAGACAGAGAAACCGACAAGCGCTGCGCAAACGGCTGAGCGACTCGGATATTGCCTCCATCATGAGCAGCTCCTAGGAGAAGCAGAATCCTATTATCGAAAAGCAATAGCTTACTGCGCGATGGACCCCGTCAGCCCTATCACCAAAGAGCAGTACGACTCCGCTGGTCCCATTCAAGGAGAACTTGACAGGCTGCAAAAGTTGGGCAATCAGGCGTATGCGAAAGCAACTCGCGAAGTGCTAAGCAAGGTCTTGGAAAACTACGGCAAACTGCTGACTGAGCAGGGACGGAAAAAAGACGCAGAAGATCTCAAAGTTCAAATAAATGCGCAAGAATCCGCGCTCGCTGTCTATGATTAAGGCAGCGCGAGAAAAACATCCATGCAGAAAACATCTATGCCTAAAACAGTCGCACCGGCTCTAAAAGCTTTACTCGACAACTTTATCGATTACGCCGGAATTTTTCCGCCCGCAAAACTCTCGCTCGACACTGCGGTTGCAAATTTCAAAGGTTATCAAAACGGCGAGTATTCATGGATGTTGCACTGGCTCGTCCTTGGCGCCGACCAAACCAAAGATGCTCCCAAGTCACTCAATTCTCTAACATCGTTAGTGACAGAAACCGATGATGGAAACGCTGCTGCCATCGAAACCAAATCCATCGTAATCGCACAAAAGCCTGTCTATTGTGAGACGTCGCCGGGTAACACCGAGCAACTCGATGCCATCAAAAAATCAAATTGTTATGCCAAAATTCGAACGGGTGGATTAAGGCCAGAAGCCATTCCTAGCACATCTGCAGTGGCGAGCTTCATTACAGACTGCGCAGATCGCAAACTTGCGTTCAAAGCAACAGCGGGATTACATCACCCAATCCGTGCGATGCATCCCCTGACCTACGAATTAGATGCACCTCAGGCAGTGATGCATGGATTCATCAATGTGCTGCTTGCATCGTCTTTCGCATGGCACGGAGAACATGATATAGAGCCAATCATCGCCGAAACCGACGCGTCGAACTTTTCCTTTGATGATGCTGCTCACTGGCGAGGGAAATCGCTGAACGTCGCACAAATTCAAGAAGCCAGAAAAAATTTCATTCATTCAGTTGGGTCATGCTCGTTCGACGAACCCGTTCAAGATCTACAGGCATTGGGATTTCTTCAGTGATTTCGACCTGGCTTGTGCCGCGGCCCAACACGCTTTCTGATCGGCCTGTGCAATACTCCATATTGAATTGAAGCGCCGCTGTTTTCGACCAACTCCGGTGTCAGTCCTTCCGGCAAATTCTCGTCACTGTATCCAAGCGAAAGAGAACAAACTCCCGTTCCATCGGTGGCAAATTTTATAAACAGAGTTAGCGGCGAAAAGTCGTACTGATCTTCAGTCTCAGATGACTCAATTAACTTTCCATCCAACTTGCTCTGAATCACTTCTCGACTATCGTGCGGGCTGACCCCGCAGGGCAATCTGCCCTTGAACGCATTAATGTAGCCGGGATCTCGAGGCGTTCGCACATTTAAGAACGCACGCACAAAAATGCGCTGGGCACTAATCAACGAGAAGCCAGTCTCGGGGAAGAAATACAAGGCGCGCGCATTGAGCGGCTCTTCCTTCAATTCGCGTACAAATTGTTTGCAGATTGGCGAATCAACTTCTTGCCCGATTATCTCGGAGAGTCGCTTGAACAGGTCATCCATGCAGACAAATCATCTCTCGACATTAGTAAACTGAGGTCGCTTCATGACTCTCGCCAAGTATTGTTCACCAGAATCGCTGTCAGCAAACCTCTCCAGTTTTTTCTCTCTCAACTTTAGCTGAGTGCCCACGCCCGCACGCATAATCCTGAGAGGCTAGGGAATATAGGACTCAAGGTCCAAGCTTTGAGGAGGTTAGTCGTTGATCGGAAGACCAAAACCTGGCAGCAGTCGCTTAAACACAGCGCCGAACGAAGCCAGACTTCGGCAGCTTCTGGCCGATGCGACTAAAAACTCATCTGCGCAAGTAACCTGGGACCACCCTACCCACGAAATGATATACACGTTGACCGTCATGGTCTCAACGATGAAAGAGCGTCGCGGCTGGGAGAGAGGCAAAACGGGCGACATGGTCGCGCCTGAGTGGTGTCTCTATGAAGTTCGCGAAAACGGTAAAGACCGCCAAGACTTATGGCGCATGGCATCAGGCGACATCGCGATTATTCAAAATCTTCTTGAAGACTCGCTCAGAACGGCTTCACGGCCAGCCGAATCAGCGCATGAAGCGGTATCGTCGCCCAGAGACTCCTATTCTAGAGTTTCCGGCAGCGCACCAGCGCCGCAATGGGGTGGTTTTGACGCACCAGCTGAAGCATCAATCTCGCAAACCATGCAAACCGATCGGGCCAGCTCTGGCGTCAATCTGTCGGGTGAGCTGAAAGAAGTCGATGTCGCGAGCATTTTGCAATCGATTAGTTTGTGCAAAATGACTGGACGTTTGAACGTTTATGATTCGATGCAGCAAGTCGAAATCTTTTTCAACCAGGGCGAGTTAGTTCACGCTATTTCAAGCCCATTGATGGATATTTCGAAAGGCATACGCGGCGAGAAAGTTTTGCTTGAAGTATTTACTTGGGATGACGGTTCATTCCAGTTCCAGCATGGATGGCAGACTGCCGAAAGATCAGTGCAGAAGCATCTGCAAAACTTAGTCTTGGAAGGCGCGACGCTTCAGGACTACAAAAATTCCTTGGAAAAGAATGGCATTTTCCTCGGAACCACCTTGTTCCGCAAAGAAACAAATCTCACCGAGTTGCAGTTCGAGTCGAAGTTAGCAAACGGATTGCCTATGCACATCGATCTGCAGAAAAAAGTTTTCCTGGCTCTGCGAGAACCGAAAACTTTGCAGGAAATTCTCGATGCCGTGCCGATGGACAGAACGACCTGGATACCAGTCATCTATAGCTTAGTGTCAAGCATGTTGATTGCGGCACGAGGAGTAGTAGTCGGCGACGATGGGCAATTCACTGACGCTTTTTCAAATATTGGCGAGCTGATCAGAAACGCCGATCGGGGGCTAATTCAGCCAGATTCGGGAATGCTTAGTTACGGACTCTTCCTCAGTTTTGCTGATAAGGAATTAGCGAGGCGTGTGCCATGTTGTTTGGCTATGTTTGAATTCAATGTGCCACCTTCATCAATTACGAACGAATCATTGAAGGCGATCACCACCACATTCGATGCCATGAAACATCCCTATGAATGCATGACATTTTGGCAGCCGAATCGTGTCTTGATTCTTCTGCCAATGGCGAAGATTGAAGAAACGACAAGTCGTTTAAACAGCTTTCTGGACTCGTTATCCGAAAAAATCGATATGGACGGAATTAGTCTGGTAGGTGGCTTGGCTGCTGCCCCCAAAGATGGGACTCAACTTGCCGATGTCTTAACTTCATCTTACAAGCTGCTCAAGAAAGCACAACAGTCGAATTCAAGAATAGCTTGCAGCTCGTAATCTTAATCAGAGTCCATCACCGGGCGTGATGGCATTGCTGTGCCCTGCATCTGGTGACTCACTTTGTGCCTGCATGAGCTTCATCAACATTTGAGTCTGGCGAATCAGCTCCTTGTCTTGAGCATCCAAGTGTTCCATGATGTGCTCTAAATCTTGATAACTGGTAAGAGTGGTTTTGTATTGCTCATCCGCTCGCATCTCAGCGTGTTTTGACAGAATACTTTGCCCCACCATAATTAGTGGCATCAAAAGCAACTGCACGATGTTGCCGAGGAACAGCAGAAACGCGTATGGATATGGATCGAACGCTTTTTCACGCATGAAAAATTGCCATAGGCACCAAAACAGCATGAAGAACGCCATGAAATAAAGAGCCCACATCGTTCCCATCGCATTAGTAACAGAGAGCGCGATGCGATCGTTTAGAGCGAGAGATTCCGCATGTTTTTCGTTGACATTTACGGGCTTGTGCAGCCGCGGCAACCTTTTAAAAAGTGTCACTGCAGCTTCAGCAACTTTATGTGCACCATTACTCAATTAGATATCTCCAGCTAGACGTCCATCAGGACCCTAGCACACGAGCGTAGAGATTTTGTGAAGCAGTGGTATCACTTTACCAATTGACCGTGAACTTTCAAATCAGCGCCGAGAGGAAGCACAGGAGTTTCAACCGGGTCGCGCACCACTCGCGATATCGTTCGACCTGGTCTGCTGTGTGCGTCGATAACAAGACGCTCAGGAGTTGCCACCAGTTCGTCCGGCGGGGGAGGGTTCGGACTTGGAATGAAATTACGGGTGTACAGATCGGTTCCAGCCAATTGCAAGTTCGGATGATTTCCCGGTCCTCTTCGAGCATCAGCAACTTGATCTTGAGAGACCCTCAAAGCATTTTGCATTTTTGCAACTTGCTCAAGAAACTGCTCTTCACGTTGTTTGGTCGTGCTGTCGTAGGTACTCTGAGCTGCTGTGATTTTGCTTGCCGTGTCTTTTTTGATTGAGTCAACGGTATCCGATGACGATGAGCCTTTCAGTCTGACACCGTCTTGAAGTGCTTGAATACGAACGTCTCGCTCTCTATTCAATCTAAAAATATCGTCACTCAAATGTTGTTTCAAGCTTTCTAAATCTGCGGCATAGTTTCTCTGCAAGGTGGCAATTTCAACATTTGATTGATCGGTCATTCTAACTAAAGTTTTCTCCAGGGCGAGATCCTGAAGTTCTCCGCCTGTAGCAGTATATGCGGGGACTTTCGTCGGATAAGGCGCGCCTGGAATTGAATACTGCGTTGGGCGCCTAAATCTTCCTCTAGACAAATCAATTCGCTCTTCCAATTCGGACCCATATTGCTGTAATTGGTTCGCTTCCGACGCATCGTATCCTTGCCCCTGCACATTCGTTGGAGTCGAACTAGCGATTTGGCCAGCAGCACTTTGACTGGAAACAATCTGGTTGGACGCACCTTGATGGGATACGGCTTGACTAGACGGGGCGGGTCCGACAATTTGCTTAGAAGCCTGCATAGAACGAATCGCATCGCGGCAGTAATCAGTCATTTTCTGCGACGTCGATTCTTTAAGGGCCAATGTGTACTCTGCCAGGCAAGGTTTCTGATATCCAAGATTGAACAAGCAGTTAGCCAGATAATAGTGTCCGATCGATTCGTGTGGTGCGGCAGCGACATACTGCTGCAAATGACCAACGGCGTCAGAATAGTGCTTCGAATTGAAGCTTTGTATTCCCCGTTGCAATTCGACTTGAGAGGCTTCAGCATTTGCAGGAATGGCACTGCAACTGAATAGGCTGAGCATCGCCGACGTCAGCACCAGCTTGCAAGACCAGGTTTCGAACTTCTCGCCAATATGACGCAATTTCTTCGTGAGCGATTTCATAGACACACTCGCAGATACACTCTGGGTCCGAACGAACGCTTCCGTAGAGAACCTACCTCAATGTTATGGGTGGACGCTTTCAGAACTCATTCGTAGTAACATCCGATGCATGCATAGTACCTATCGGAAGTGAAGCTTTCGTGACTGCAAATCCGTTTCAGGGTTAGATTTTGCGCAATCAGAAAATACAAAAGTGGTATAAAGCATTTAAGATCGCTGTAATCGCATAATCGGTGTACGTTTACCGGAGCGGCTATGAAACTCAAAACACTCGTCGGGATTGCCGGTCTGGCTTGGTCTCTCGCGCTGTTAACGCAGACCCAGGTCTACGCAGAGAACCTGATGCAAGAAGGCATTCAATACTACAATTCGTCAAATTTTGGCAAAGCCGAAAATGCCTTCAAAGCAGAAATAACAGCTCATCCGAAAAATGCCGACGCGCACTATATGCTCGGGAATGCCCTGGCCGAACTAAATAGAGAGAAAGAAGCAGTTCAGGAATACAACTTATCCTTGAGCCTTGAGCCGAACGGAGTGATCTCGAGTTACTGTAAAAAGGCTCTATCTACTATTTTGAATAAACACGTGTCACCGCCGCCCGGTCACACTTCTGAACCGCTACCAGTTTCTAAACCGATATCGCTTGACGGATCACCACCAGGGTCGCCCGAAAAATCTCGTCGAGACACAGAAAACCAAGCTGTGTCAGATTCGGCAAGCAAAATATCCGCGCAGACAAATGAAACCGAAGCGCACGCATCGGAAGAATGCGAGGCCCGGATACGCGACATTAACCGTGATACGGAACGTCAAATCGCAGATTTGCAGCGTGAACAGCAAGAAAGAATCGATGCAAATATACCTGCAATGGCTGTAAAAGCTGCTTACAGGGCTTACCAATCTGCAGACGATCGTGCCACCAGAGAAGAAATAGCTCGCAAAATCGAGGCAATCAAAACACTTCAAGCCAAGAGAATTGCAGAACTCCACCTCTCTTACAAAATAAGACAATCAGCGGCAGAAGACGCAGCGCTTACGCTAGACAAGCAGTATGCCAATCGCGACAAACCAGCTAACGTGAAGCTGTCACCAACTGGCACGAGTATTTATGTAAGAAGCTACGAAACCTCGAATGAACCAAGCGGAAACAGCGTTCCCGTTGCGCTCCCACCGGCGAAGTCTCTAGGCGCAGCGGACCCAAAAGCGTCAATGCATAAAGACATCAAAAAAGCGCCTTGAACTTCTACCACAATACGTTGAAATTGCTGATACTAAATGCGATGCTTTGTCTCGCCTGCACAAACCCACTTGTGCCGGCATTTGCTGCCGGAGTCTCGGATGCGCCTCCGAAAACAATTCAAGGTTCAGTCACTCAAAACGAGATGATCGACAATTTGGAGAGAGTGGGTATCAAATGCATTTTCCATCAAGGCGCTACACCTAAAACAGGTTATCTAGCGGTGGACAGCGTACGTATGGGCAGTGCAGCTTACTACCAGGGAGTGGAGGTGGGGGACAAAATAAAGTCTCTCTCGTCGGCAAACAATGTCTTCACACTTCAAATCGAACGAAACGGCCAACCATATCAGCTGCAACTGAAAGCGCTTTCGCCAGTTCTTGCTTCCGCTGCACCACTGAAGGGATCTGCACAACAGAAGGGAGCCGATGTGCCCGTTGTCGATGTATCGCAATCAAAAATTCCGGTGAAAGACGTGCCACCGAAAGATAAAGAAGAAAAGAAACTCATTCAGTACGATATCGAATTGCTTATAGACGTTACGGGCTCAATGACTGACAAAGATGGAACCGGCGATTTAACGAAATTTGAGTGGTGCCATGAACAGATTCGAGCCTTTGCAAAATTAATGGCAGAGTACAAAAGAACATTCACCATCACCACATTCAATACCGGCTTTAAGACTGAATACCACTGCAATCCATCTAGGTTAGAAGAGCTTTACGGAAGCATCAAACCGGCGGGCAGCACATGTCTGGTCACTCCATTGATTGAGAGGTTGGAGCACGTGCGAAGCCATCCTGACCCAGGTCGAGCCACCATTGTGGCAGTGATAACCGATGGCGAACCCAATGTTCCAAGAGATCCACTCGTCGTCAACAGAGCGCTCGTTGACTTCACAAAGAAACTGAGCAAGCCAGACGATATCGTCATTACGTTCTTGCAGATTGGAGACACATTCAATGGAAAGTCTTTCTGCATCGATCTGGACGACAATCTTGTCAACGAAGGCGCAAAATACGACATCATTGACACCAAGACCTTCGACGAATTGAAAAGTGAAGGGCTTACTGCCGCGCTGATTGATGCAGTCACAGAAAAGCGAAGCAGCAGAAGTTCTCGCGCAACCCCCAGACACCTGAAGATGTCACCAGAAGACGAGAAGCTCATGAAAGACGTTGAATCGAACCTAAAAGACAAAATGGATGAGCGAAAAGCTCTTGAAAAGATGCTCAATTTTGACAAGCCGAAACAACCCTAAAACGACGTCTAGCTGTAAAATTGTTTGCACTTTAGGGGAAGCCTCGTGAACATACTGTTGGCGGTCGACAATTCGCCTCATTCACAAGTTGCTGTCGATGTCGTTCTTAGCCGTAGTTGGCCAGATGACACCACATTTAAAGTGTTTTGCGCAGTAGAGCGGCGTGAACCGATTTTCGCTGTTATGCAACGCGATGAGGCAGAGGCATTCCTCAACAAAGCTCTGCAGGCGGCAAAAGACTTCACAGCCGAAATTGCGGAGCAACTAACAGAGCGATTTCCAAATTGCAAAGCTATCAACGAAGCGAAGTTCGGCGACAGCAAAGAAAATATTTTGGAAGAGTCGGCCTGGGCAGATCTCATCGTTGTGGGTTCACATGGTCGCCATGGTGTGCCGCGATTCTTTCTCGGCAGTGTTTCGCAAACGATTCTCTTGTACGGCCAGTGCTCGACCTTGATAGCCCGCTATCAACAGGCGCACACTGGAGTCGCTAGTTTCGATAACAATATTTTGGTGGCAATCGATGACACAGTGCATTCGAAAGATGTTTTCGAGTGGGTCATGAAGTTACCCTGGTCAGACGATGCACGATTCACTTTGTTGACAGTCGTTTCGATGCCCGACGACGTTCAAGTTGCAGGTGTTGATGCGCTTTACGCTCAAGCTGATTCAGCCGAGAAAAAGGTTTTGATGGAATCTGCGACGGCAATGCTCGAAGATTGCGCAAATCGTTTAGAAGATAAAGTCGGAATTGGAAAAGTGAACATTGAAATACGCGAAGGCGATCCTGTCGACGTAATTTTGTCATTCGCCAGTTCAATTCCGGCCGGACTAATTGTAATGGGTTCACGCCTACGCGGGCATCTAATGCGCTTCTTCATGGGTAGTGTTTCCCAGGAAGTCGTATTGAAAGCGCCTTGCCCTGTAGAAGTTGTAAAACGCGTCTCGATCTGATTCTGATTAGTCCTCATAAAACGCGATATCCGGAAATGAACTTCCATGACTAAGAAAATAACTGGAGCTTTTTTGTCGGTAATTCCGCTAGTCGCGATACTAGCCGTGAATGGAAAGGCAATTCGCGCGCGCAGCACCCCTAATCACCGAATGAGACTGTGGTTCAACCATCCGTACTTGTATAATATATAGAGTATCTGCGAGCCACTAATGCACAAGAAGAAGTTAAATTCCAATTGATACTATATTTGGTGCAGCACTTTGTTCACCACAGGCACCTACAGTCCCGCCGCGGCTAGACGTGGATCCAGCGGGCGCGGCATTGTCAGCTCGCCGGTTGGAACTTCATCTGCCCAGACGAGAAACTTATCGAGAACATGAGGACCAAACGAAGTTGTGATGGCGCAATCAGCGGCATCACGGCCGGTCGCCACCAAAATCCATCCAATTCTTCGCACGTTGTGCCTCGCGTCGAATGTGTACCATTGCCCGCCGAGATAACACTGAAAACAAGCGCTGAAATCCATTGCTGAATCAACCGGCACACCAATGTCGCCGAGATAACCAGTCGCGTAGCGCGCTGGAATGTTTAGGGCGCGACAGAATGTCACCGCGAGATGAGTGAAGTCCCGGCACACACCTTTGCGGTCCTGGTAAACCTCGTAGGCGCCTTTAGTGGCGTTGGCGAATGGATAGCCAAATTGAACGTTGTTAAAGACCCAGTCGCAGACAGCTTGGGCGCGGCTCCATCCTGGTGGCAAATGTCCAAACAATTCCCAGGCAACATCGCCGAGCTTATCAACTTCGCAGTAGCGACTTGGCAGCAGAAATTGCAAACATTCAGGCGGCAATTCTTCGACTGGATGCTGCACTGCGTCAGCAATTACCGGATCTGGGACACCGCTGTCTTTCACGATCGTGTCGCTCGTGATGGTTAACTTTCCAGCAGGAGCCATTATTCGCGCGCATCGGTTACCGAACCAGTCAGTGAACTCGGTAATTGGAACGTTCGGTGTAATCTTCAGCTCATCAGGGTGAAGCAGGTCTCCTGCGCGAGAAGGCAAAAGATGCAACAAGAAAATCATCGGCGTTGGATTTGGAAAGTCAAAAACCATTTCATAACCAACGCGAATAAACATAGAGTTCTCCTGTTACCGACAGATTATTCCGCGCTGTCTAACCGCTCCCACATCCTAGCCTAATGTAGGGTGCGTGGCTACTCTTTTATTCAGCTCACTTTATAATTCCAAGCGGACCCTGATGCTGAGCCAGTCTCAAAGAAGGCAGATGTAAACGATTAAATTTGGCTATTCTTGAAGTCGGTCAAACCACGATGTCATTGAGCTCGGTTCGCTCTAAATATGTAGATAGCAGAGGAAATAATAATCGCCACTATCAGTGTAATGAGACTACTGGAATCCATTGATTGAGCGGCACCGAGCGACACTTGAATGCAGCTCCATATCGCGAAGAACATCAGCCCAGAAACTTCCAAGTTCATGACGAACATAAATTTGCGAGCCAGTGAATATTGGCTTGCAGCGTTCTTTTCAGTAATCGGCTTGAGATAATTGAAGGTATGAGGAAATCGTGTCAAAACCAGCATGAGCAGGCAGTTGACTACCGACACTGCGCTCAGGAACAAGAGCGTGCTCTTAGGTCCTTTTCGATCGGCTGTACCCATTATGTCGAAGTGGGTGGTGATTTGATCGGGCAAACTGGTCCAGTAATACGCGACGATGCCAACGGTGCCGCCAACAATCACAATAGTCATCACGAGAAGCGCCCATTCTGCCTTCGTCAGGGGAAGCTTCAGACGGGGTCTATCAGCTTTCATCGCTCTTATCGAACAGTTTATTGGCGAACTGACCAACTTTTATGAATGCGTCAAGAACGTCATTGACTTGAGTTGTATGTTTAGCCCGCATCGTATCTGGTACCAAACTGAGTGCGTCGCCGAACTTGCCTTGAAATATGTAACAGGTGAATAGCTCGTTCAAATAGCCCATCTCCAAGGTGCCGTGATTCTCATCGACGTCGTCTAGCATGGACAGGGACCGTTTGATGTAAGGCTCGGCTTCTTTGAATTTAGCGTGGCGCAAATAGGTCATTCCTAAACCAGCCACACTATTCATCAAATTATGTTTGTCACCACCATCGGTGCGCTCTGAAATTGCAAGAGCGCGTTTGTAGAATTCAATCGCATCATCGAATTGACCAAGCGACAGACAAGCGCTGGCCAGATGGTTCAAAGTTAGCACCAGGCGCGGATGGTCTGGGGTGTAGGCTCGCTCTTGAATCGTTAAGGCTCGCCGCCAAAGTGGTTCTGCTTTGTCGGCTCTACCCTGTTTAATGTATTGCACGCCGAGATTGTGCAAACTTTCGGCGACAGTTGGATGATCCAGACCGAGCTTGTTTTCTCGTATTTTCAGGGCGCGCTTACACAATGGCTCGGCCAGCGCGTAATTCTTTTTCTTGGAATGCAAAACGGCAAGATTGTTCAAACTTTCTGCATAGACAATGTCGTCTTTACCCAGTTCACGTTCCTGAATTCCGAGAGCCTGACTGAGCATCGGTTCAGCTTCTTTGAATTTGTCTTGGTCCAATTTTAAAATGCCGATTTCGGTCAATGTTTTCGAAATCGATAGCTCATCCGCACCGAGACCTTTCTTGATCGCCAGCGCTTTTGAAAGCATTTCATCGGCTTCTTCGAAGTTCTGCCTGTCGGCATAAAAGGCACCAAAATTCGTCAGTAACGCTGCTGATTCAAGCGTTTCTGGAAGTTGCTCAGAGTCGCACTGTTGATATTTGACGGCTTTCTTGAAGGCATCTTCAGCATCGTCGAATCGACCTTGCTTAAACAAGACTTCGGCGAGCGCACCATATACAGTTCCCAGCGAATCGAGCTGGTCTGTTTCCTCGATTTGTGCAATTGCGTTTTGATAAAGCCGGATGGAATCGATGTAGTGCCCTTTTGTGAAGGCTTTCAGTGCCTCGCTTTCGCTCTTTTGCCAGGACATGATTGCTACTCCCGATATCGCTCTATTTTATTACTTTGGCACGCTTTGCCTTTCCATTCTTTTTGGAGCTGTTTTTCTTAAGATCTTCCTGTGGAGCATCTTCTTCAGCTTCTTCATCAAGCGCTTTTTTCATTTCATCTTTTATCTGCCGACTGCTCTTTTTAGCAGGCACTTTTTTCGCTTCTGGCTTTTTGTCTTCTGACTTTGTGTCGGTAGATTTTGTGGGTGCTGTTGCTGATGGACCTGTCTTTTTTACACCGCTCTTTTTCAGCAGTCTCTTTCCCATTGTAATGGCCGTGCTCGGTAATGTTTGAGCAGCTTTGACAAAATTTTTCTGAGCCACATAGCAGGAGAACAAGCTCAGATTAAGACTGTCTGTAGTCTCCTTGTCCTGGATTTCCAGATCTTTCATGCGTTGCAGGGCGATCACGGTAAATTTCTCGCACTCTTTGAACTTCCGCTCACGCAAACGAATCCAACTGCGTTGACGCCAGGCGAGCATCATGTCTGGAGTGTTGCCGGCGATTTCTGCAATTCCTTCCAACTGACTGTAGATCTCTTCGGCTTGAACATATTTTGCTTGCAAGTAATAACTGATGCCAAGATTTTTCAGCACGCTGACGATGCCGGAATGACTCGGCGGGAGATAACGCTCACGTATCGTCAAAGCGCGTTTGTACGACGTCTCAGCTTTGGCAAAATCATGCTGCGCAAGCGCAACCATAGCTAGAACATGCAAACTCATCGCCACGTCTGGATGGTTACTGCCAAGACTTAATTCTCGAATTGCTAAAGCACGTCTGGCAAATTCTTCAGACTGTCGATAGTCCTTTTTGTTGAACGCATGTACCGCCAGCAATCCTAATGTCGGAGCCAACCTGACGTTATCTTTTCCCAAACCTTCTTCTTGAATTGCCAGCGCCCCGCGCAGCAGAGCTTCTGCTTCTTGAGGCTTCTTTTCGGTTTCACATAAAGTTGCAAGCGACACCATACTGTCGGCAACATCGGGATGTTTGTCACCCAGCAGTTTCTTGCGCATATCCAAACCGCGCCTTAAGAGCGGCTCTGCTTGCGAAAATTTCTGCTCGTTGAAGTAGACCAGTCCGAGTTCATCAATAACTCGAGCAACTTCAGGATGTTCTAGCCCAAGAACCTTGCCGCGAATCGCCAGCGCACGCGTCAGCTCGGCTTCTGCTTTGGGATAGTCTTGCAGGTGGGCATGAACCTGACCCAACGAATATAAAGTTGTGGCTACATTTGCCTGATCTTTGCCAGCCTCGACGACGGCTTTCTGCAAATATCTTTCAGCTTCCGAGTACTCGCCACGCTCCAGCGCGTTCACTCCTGACTGATGCAACTCTTCCCAAACCATTCTAATTACTCTTTCTTGCAGCTACATCAAGTTAAAATAACACTTTTAAGGTCCATTTAGCCCTATTTGACGACCTTTCGCTTAAAAATTCAAATGCCCCCCTGGCATATAGCCAGGGGTAGCGTAAAAGTTAGCCTGGACGCGCGAGTTTTAGCACCGCATGTAACACCAGTTATGTGTTTCGCGGCAGACAAATCTATTCCACTCAACACGCTGTATCTGCGGTGTTGTTGGGGTTTTTCAATCAGATAGAAATTTGTTCTTTTTGCTTCTTACGGGGTGTCTGAAACCCGCGCTCCTTAGCTACAAACAATATAGCTCTCGGCCGCTGGTAGATGTCAAATATTTAGCGGTTCTTAATTATGGTTCAGGCGCTGAATTTTTGGCGGGTTGGACAGACTTCTTGCAACACGTCCTGGATTGTTGTCAGCAGGCTGCCAAGTCCGACTCGCTTTGTCGCAGAAAGGATTACTGGGTTCGGCACCTGGGCAAGCAGGTAGGTCAAATCTTCCTTGCGCACGATGTCAGCTTTGTTGAGCACGGTGATCAGTGGTTTGTCGACCGCTCCCAGCTCGCTAAGAACGTCGTAGACGCTGGCAATGTGCTCTGAGACGTTAGGATGACTGGCATCGACAACATGAATCAAAACATCCGCCACGGCAACCTCTTCCAGGGTTGCGCGGAAAGCGGCAACCAACGAAGTCGGCAATTTTTTGATAAATCCTACAGTGTCTGTCAGCAAGACAGGGCTGTGGTCTGGAAGCGTCGTACGTCTTGTAGTCGGGTCCAGGGTGGCGAACAACTTGTCTTCCACAATCGCGTTTGACTTGGTCAACGCATTGAGAAGCGTCGATTTACCAGAGTTGGTATATCCCGTCAAAGCCACTACTGGATAGTTATCATCGTTGCGACGGCGACGTTGCGTATCACGATGAGCACGGATGCGTTCGGTTTCTTTTTCGAGAGAGTTAATGCGCTCGCGAATTCGGCGTCGATCGATTTCCAGTTTCGTCTCCCCTGGACCTCTCGTGCCGATTCCGCCGCCCAGTCTGCTCAAGGTCAAGCCTTTACCAATCAGTCTCGGCAGCAGATACTTGAGTTGTGCCAACTCGACTTGCAACTTACCTTCTCTAGTCTGCGCACGTTGCGCAAAAATATCGAGAATCAATTCGGTGCGGTCGATAACTTTTACACCAACGACTTCTTCCAGAGTACGCTGTTGATTTGCCGTCAATTCTTGATCGACGATAACCAGATTCGCACCCATCTCTTGCACCATCAGCGCAAGTTCTTGCACTTTTCCAGAGCCAAGAAAATAACGTGGATCTGGTTGTGGGCGAGTTTGAGTCAAGCGCTCGCAGATGGTGGCACCTGCGGTGCGTCCCAATTGCGCAAGTTCATCTAAATCATCTTCGACTTGCCAGGAATTTTCGCCGTCGGTGACTAAGCCAACCAGAACAGCCCGCTCTTCACCTTCCGCCACAGGCAAACCTGGAGCGACTTTTCGGAACTCATCTTCTAGCGCATAAATGAGCGCTTCGAAATTTTCCTCTTGAGCTCGTCTTGCAGTTTCTGGCTCGAGGAGTTTCCAAATTTTTCCTTCACTGTCACGCCCCGGCAAAAGATGAGCTATGTGGATAACATCAGCCATCTTCGCCTGCTCACCTCGTGAGCGGCTGAACGTGCCTTCGGGATTGACTTCGATTTGCGCAAGCAAATCTAGTCGATTGCGCGCAAGGCACTGCAAACTTTCTTTGTTCGGTCCATGACCACTTTTAGATTCGCCTGCCGCATTTGCCTTTGAAAGATGGGTGTGGATGATTCGATGCCCGCAAAGTCTGCCGGGACCGACGCGCACACCTCTCAACTCAGGCATGTTCACGTCTGACGGTTGACCGACAGTGACGTTAACGACCTGACCTCTGCGATTGACGACGAGAGAGACAGGTTGTCCGATTGAGTTTGAAAGTTCAGCGACTGAGTCAGCCAGTTCAATAGTGAGAATCTTATCCGCAGGAATACGCTGCGTAAGCAGGCGATTTAGTTGCCGTATTTCCGATTTTTTGAGTCCTTTGGATTTGGCGAGATCAACTTTGCCGTGCAATCAATGTCCTCCACGAGGGGCCCGACTGGTTTTCGAAGTAAGCGGACAACGCGAATAAAAAAATAAGTCTCACATTCGGGATCATACCCTTAAAGACCGATAAATTCACCCATAATTAATCTCGAAGATCCTGCGATGGCCTGAAATTCCACCGTTGCGACAAACCCGATCGCAATCCAAAGTTTGCCTCAGCTATATCGATCGCAGGACCGATCAGGATCAGAAAGAGGGGAGAAAGCTCTATGCAAGCATTGTTTTCAGGAAGACAATGTTCCGTGGCGCAGCAACGATCGAGCACCAGACTCTCCGCAATTGCTTGGTGTTGGAATTACTTTGCTCGAATTGCAGATGTTTTCTGGGTCAAAAGATTGCTTAATCCATCTCATCGATTCCAGGCTCTCTTCGCTGAAAACAGAGGTCATGGCAGAGACCTTCTCGATGCCGATGCCGTGCTCGCCAGACAGCGTGCCACCGATACGAACACAAAGTTCGAGAATCTCTAGACCTGCTTTGAGAACGCGTTTGACTTCGTCGACGTTGTCTTTGTGATAGAGAATGCATGGATGCAAATTTCCGTCGCCTGCGTGATAGATATTTGCGATGGTTAAGTTGTAGCGTTCAGAAATTTTTGCAATTTCACTTATTGTCGATGCAAGCTTAGAGCGCGGTATCACTCCGTCTAGCAGATAAGCGTGAGGTGCGATTCGACCCAACGCTCCAAACGCAGTTTTTCTTGCTTTCCAAATTCTTGCGCGTTCGTAAGCATCGTTTGCCCATTGCACAGAAATTGCTTTATTTGTACCGATGCAGGATTCCACTGTTCGACGTTGAATTGTAATGCCTGTGCGAGGACCGTCCAACTCTATGATTAATAACGCGGCTGCTTCTCGGTCTAGACCCATGTGATAAGCATCTTCGACAGCGTTGATTGTAAGTTGATCGATCATCTCCATAGCTGCAGGCACCACTCCCGATGCCACCACATCAGACACTGCCTGCCCGGCAGCCTCCATGGTATTGAAGTATGCGAGCATAGTCTCAACGGCTTGAGCACGCGGAATCAATTTGAGTGTGGCTTCGGTGGCAATGCCAATCGTTCCTTCCGAACCAATGAAAACCCCCAGCAGATCTAGCCCTTCCTTGGTGCGGCTTCTGCCGCCCAAAGTGATCACCTCACCGTTACTTAAGACAACTTTCAATCCCATTACGTGATTAGTCGTCATTCCATATTTGAGAGTGTGAGGACCACCAGAATTCTCAGCTATATTGCCACCAATGGTGGAGGCACTCTGACTGGAAGGATCGGGAGCAAAATAGAGTGAATGTTTTTGCGCAGCCTCAGAAACAGATGCGTTCGTTGCGCCAACTTGTACAATCGCAACTCGATCCACGGGATCGACGCTGAGAATTTTATTCATTCGCGTCAGCACTAAACTGATACCACCCATGACCGTTGTGGCGCCACCAGATAGTCCAGTTCCTGCACCACGAGGTGAGACTGGAATTTTGTTAGCAAACGCAAGAGCCATCACTGCCGCGACTTCTTCAGTCGACTTGGGCAGAACAACCAGGTCGGGGCTTGCTACGTCGAGTGTCAGACCATCGCATTCATAGACAGCCAAATCAACGCGTGAAGACAAAACATATTTGTCTCCGACAATACCTCGAAGCTGCGTTTCAATACTCGACTCGATCAGCATGCGCATGATTGTAGCAGTAGGCACCGGGACAGGCGTACAAGTGCTCTATCGGCGTTGCTGTTGCTGTCTGATCGTTTCCTGGTCACCCATCTGATACTTGAACCCTTGTTGAGGTCCATAGTTCTGGGTGAATGTAGCTGACTTATCGACGGTCATACGGCGAGAACCTTGAGGAAACGCCAGCACCGCCATGTTGCCGTTGAGCGAATTAATCGCGGTCAGAACAATCGCGTTATAGATAGGATTGCCATTCTTCTGAGTCAGATGCGAATTAGCGATGTGTCCGTCGCGTGTGACGATATAAGCCGCCGCCGCTGCCATGGGAGGGCTGTGATAGAACGCCGCATTCGCCATCGTCGAGTAGCGTTCGTACACCGCTGCGGCCACGCGTCGGTGCCATTCGTTCCAGGCGATCTGAAGTTCAGGCGAACTGTCTGGGTCGTTCGGATTAAATTGTTGAGGAGGCGGTCCACCGGTATTCGCATTCAAATTATGCATCTGCTGAGGTGGTGCTTGCTGCTGGGCAGGCATTGCTTGACCGAACTGCCCTTGAAAATCTTGCTGTCCCTGGTTCTGCGCGTTGCCTTGCAGAGGCGGTGGTCCCTGTGGCAAGGCGCCCATCGGCACCTGAAAACTGCCCGGGTCAAAGGCCTGGTCGGGTCCCTGTTGCGGGGGAGCATTTCCTCCGCCGAACGGATCACCCATTTTTTGTATGTCATGACGGTTCAGGGTCGTGCCTTCGCCCCCCTGTCCTGTCGCGTTGACAGTTCCTTTGAGAAACTGTTGTGCGCTGACCGGCGAAACCAGAGCCAAACCCAAAAGCATCCCGAATAGATATCGGACTGTTTTGTAAGAATTGGATTTCAGCATCGGCGTTACACTAAGTTGACTGTTGGTATTTGATGTCATGAGCCTACTTTATACTCTACTCTAAAAGCCCAAAAAGTAAATTCAGAATGGCAGCGACTGCGGACTGGCACTGATTAATTCAACAAAACAGCAAGTTACTAAAAGGGAAACCAATGGCTCAATCCACACTACCATCAAGTGGCACGATAATCGATAGCCACGCTCACGTCGTAAAAGAATATTTTGAGACAGATCAAGAGGAAGTGATTCAGCGCGCTTTCGACTCCGGTATTGTGCAGATGGTCAATCCGGGAGTGGTGTTGCACTCGATACCGGAACTGCTGGATCTGGCCGACCGATACGACCAGATATATACGGCAGTGGGTCTGCATCCACACGATGCTAAAGACTGGAACGACGAAAGTTTCGACGTGATCTACAAAGCTTGCCGCCATCCGAAAGTGGTGGCAATTGGCGAATGTGGTTTGGATTTTTTCTACAACAACAGCGACCATGATTCGCAAGTAAGAGCCTTGAAAGCTCAGATTCAAATTGCTGTCGAAACGGGCAAGCCAATCATCATTCACTGCAGAGACGCCTGGGATGAGACGATGACGCTATTAGAAGAAGAAGGGAAAGGCGAAATTCGTGGCGTATTCCATTGCTTCACGGGTGGTCCTGAACTTCTGCCTCGTATAGAAAAACTGGACTTCTACGTTTCATTTTCTGGAATCGTCACCTTTCCCAAGTCAAAACCTATTCAGGAAGCGGCTGTGCTGGTGCGAGAAGATCGCATGTTGGTAGAAACGGATTGTCCGTTTCTGGCACCACAGAAGGTGCGAGGAAAGAAAAACGAACCATCCTATGTCTGGTACACAGCAGAAAAACTTGCAGAGTTGAGAAACACTACGCTTGGTGAGATTGCTGGCAAGTGCCGAGACAACGCTCGGGCGCTCTTCGACTTACCGGTTATCTAGAGCTTAGCGTCTTTTGCTCTAGCGCCTTTTGAATTTCCGCAGCAAATCGGAAGCTTCACCGTGATACTTTGATTGCGTTTGAACCTTCTGCAAAAGCTCGATGGCCTGCGTGTATTGATGTTTGCTGCCATACTTTACGGCCGCTTGAAGATAGGCGGAGTTGAGTGATTCAGTGTTGTCTGCAGCCAAATCGCCTTGCTGTTTCAAGCGTTCCAGAATACGCACCGCATCTTCAGGTCGGCCAAGGGAGCTAAGATTTTGAGCGACGGCAAGAAGGTCTTTGTATCGACTGATTTTCATGTAGGCGAAACTACCAGCGAGTACGGCGGCAAGCGCGACCACCTTGATCCACAGCTTACCTTTTGACAGAGCGCGCAGCTTTTTACGTCGCTGCGTCTTTATTTCTCGGTCTCCAATTTCGTGATCGAACTCCTGCGAGAAATCGACCGGCTCAGTTTCGTCTAGACCTGGCAGTTTCAAATAATTTGGTTCATTCCATGATGAAAACGGAATCCAATCAGCGGTCTGTTTGTTCTTCTGTACACGTTCGCCCTGACACGCAGCGTTGAACTCTTCCCACAGCTCCTCAGCGCTTTGCTGGCGGTCTTTAGGCTCCTTGCTCAGAGCCTTACGAAGCACAGCCTCCAGTTCAGGAGTGAACACCGGATCCACACGAACAGACGAGAGCTTCGGTGCGGGCTCGTTCACATGCAAAAACATCAACGCCATCAGGTCATCTGCAACGAAAGGTCGTTTGCCTGTCAGCGTTTCAAATATGACGATGCCCAGCGAGTAGATGTCGCAGCGGTAATCGATCTCCGCTCCCCGACAGCCTTCAGGGCTCATATAAGCTGGACTACCGCAGACTTTACCTTCCACTGTCAGGTCTGCAGACGTGGCGCCCGTGTCACCAATCATCTTGGCGATACCAAAGTCGACCACCTTGACGAAGCGCCCGCCCTGGTCTTTTCCCTGCAAAACGATATTCTCGGGCTTCAGGTCTCGGTGTACAATCTGGTGCCGATGCGCTTCTCCGACGGCGTCGCAGACTTGTTTGATAATGGCGCGAGCCTTCAACGGCGCCATATAGCCGTGCTCGCGCAAAAATTGCGCCAGCGTCAATCCCTTCAAAAATTCCGTGCAAATGTATGGCTGACCGTCGTCCATGAAACCAAAATCGAAAAGCGTGACGATGTTCGGATGTTTCAGGCTGCTTGCGGTTTTTGCTTCGCGACGAAATCGCTTTACTGAGTCTTCTGAGGTCTGGTGCAGGTTGCGCAAAACTTTAAGCGCCATCTCACGCCCGGAATTTTCCTGCACAGCTTTGTAGACGATACCCATCGAGCCGCTGCCGACCGCACAGATCACTTTGTAGCGCCCGCCAACGATCGTACCAATGAGCGGGTCATCGCCAGTAGGTATGAGTCTCGCACCATCTTCGGGACAGGCTTGGAGCTTGTCCAAATAGTGTGTATTACATCGCAAACAGACTTTCATTCGGACTCAGGTTAACCTTGCTAGTTCGTCTATCGCAGCTGGTTTGCAATTGAACATAAGACGAAGTTTTCACTCCCTTGTTGACCAGCTTACCACCCTTGTGCCCAAGGCTGGCAGTACCTAAGGCGCAGAAGGGCCAGGAATGGGTGTCAGGAGCAGAGTCGTTACAAGTATTATCAGCAACACGGCGATTACCGCTCCCAGAATCACCTTGCGACCAAGTTCGTTTTGCCAAACTGACAGGAAAAGAGATCCATGCTCTGAGCTACTGACGGTATCTGTCGCCTGAGGAGATTGATGTTCTTCCTTTTCTTTGACAGTAGTCGTTCGTTGTGCCTCTAACTCTTCTTTAGTCAAGCGAATCGTCTCCAGAGAGCTGTCATCTGCTTCGAGAGTTTTTGGCTGCTTAAGCTCAGGCGGAAGTTTGGCCTTGGCTTCGTCAGCCAGGATTTTTTCCAAAACTATGCGGCGCTCGTCGGCCTCGCGAAATGCTTCGAGTGGACTCAATTTGTTCACTGCTTCTGCACGCGGTCGCTCGGCGTAAATCGGTGCAACTTCCAACTCGGAAATCTTTCGCTGCGCTTCACAGGCTTCAGTAAATTTCTGCCAGAATTCATCGACGGTTCGCGGTCTTACGGTGGGATTTTTGGAAAGACACTGCTGAATGAGCGTCTCCAACTCTTCGCAAAAATGCAGATCGGGCCTGACTGCCATCATTAGTGGTGGCGCATCGTTCATCTGCTGATGCATTGTTATAACGGAATTTTTGTTATAAAACGGACGTGAACCTGTCAATGTTTCGAACACGACAACAGCTAGAGAATAAATGTCACTGAGGTTATCGACCTCCATAGATTGGCACTGTTCAGGACTCATGTAAGCAGGAGTGCCACGCAACATTCCATCTTTCGTGACCCGGTCTTCCATCGCCAGTGGTGGCAACTTAGCAAGGGAGAAATCCAGCAATTTTGCTGTAACTTCGCTTCCATTTTCAACAAGTATTATATTTGTCGGCTTGATGTCTCGATGAATAAAGCCGTGACTATGCGCTTCTGCAAGAGCGCTAAAAACTTGAGCAAAAATCGGTTCAGCCTCAGAAACGGTCAAACATCGCTTCTCAGAAATGATTGCCGCCAGAGTTTTGCCAGCTAAGTATTCTGCCGCAAAATAGAGTTCACCAGTTTGAGTTTCTCCGGAATCATAGATAGCGATGATGTTTGGATGCTCGATGATGCTCAGCATCTGCGCTTCTCGCTTGAAGCGCGCCAGAGCCTCAGCATCGTTACTCAAACTCTCCCGCAACACTTTTATCGCAACAAGACTGTTATCGGAAACACGGTGCGCTTTGTAAACACGTCCGAGTGAACCTTTGCCAACCAATTCATCGATGTAATATTTGTTGTTCACAACAGTGTCGAGAAGAAAATCACTACCGGCTGAAACCAGCTTAGCGCCATCGTTTTGGCAAACTGACAAACCGTCGTCATATTTTGTGTTGCAGAGCAAACAGAGTTTCATTGAAAGCACTGCATTGAAAACTACAGGTCGCTCATCTTCTTTTTGTATTCACGAATTTTCGACGCTGCTGACGTATATAGATCAGACTTGCGCGGAATCAACTTCAAGTCTTTGACAGCATCTTGGAAGTTTTCGTCTTTGCCTTCTTTCAAACCAATTTGATAGTAGCAATTGTATAACTTGTCGCTTTCAGACTGTGTCAGAGGTTTCTTTTTCGCTTCGAGAAGCTCTCGTGCTTTTTCGAACTTGCCTTGTTTGATGTATTGATCGACAGTCAATGGTGCTGCATTTTTGGCCGGCACCATCGGATTCGGTAAATAGCCCAGATACATGGCAGCACCTACGCCTACTGCGACAAATATGATCAACAGCACCCAGAATGGCGGCTTCGGTGGACCCTGGAAGTTCTTTCTAACGCGCTGACGACTCTTCTTCAGAGTTTCGGCACGTTCCGCTTGAATTTGCTTGGGATCGCTTTTAAATCCAGAATAGTAATCTTGCGCGACCTCTGGCGTCTTGCTGGATTTGATCGCGTTGTTGATCAATTCCGCAGCACGAGTCATTCGGTCGGTTGGAGCACTGACATAATTTTGGAATGCACTTCCTTCTGGTGGCTTCTTGCTCGGATCAGGAGCGGCCGGACCAGCGGGAGCATTTGCTGATTGTTTGAACGTACCACTAGAACTCGGGTCAGGAGCTTTGACTTGAGCAAAAGGATTAACCATCGATGTGCTCGCACCTGCATCGAATGGATTAGAGACTGGAACATTAGTTTGAGAGCTGCTGCTGCTCGCACTGCCACTACTCAGTCCGCTGCTGCCGCTACTTAACCCGCTGTTGCCACTGCTTCCACTGCTGGAAGAACTGCCGTATGAAGTGGGTGGCGATGGACTCGAATAAGCATCAGCAAATGGATTAGCCATCTGCGGCGGAAGAGCCGGTGCGTTGGTAGTAGTTTCCTGACGCTGAGCGGCTTCCAACAGTCGATTAACTGCGTCAGAGAGAGAATTCGAATCATTCGGCCCGGGAACAAATGGTGTCGGTGTCCCCGCCGGTAGTGGCGCAACTTCTGGTGGCAAACCTGACGTGACCGGTTTTGCAACATCTGCTGCTTTCAGCGCTTCGATTTTTTTCTTGACTGCTTCGATCTTCTTATTCAGAACTTCAGGCTTGGCGACTGGCTCTGGTGAACGCTTAGCGGCTTCAATCAGGCGACTGACTGCATCATGCACTCGGTCCTCTTCAGCAGTTGAATCTAATGCTTCAATTGCGGCAGCATCAGGTGGTTTGCCGACAGCGGCGGCAGTCTCACCGAGATCAGTGCTTGACGCCATTATAGGTTTTGGTTCTGGCTTGATTCGAGCCGAATCCAGCAAACCATCAACTGCTTGAGCGAATGGATTGAGCGATTCTTCAGCACGATTGATTGGATGTTCGAAGCGATTTAAATCGATTGAAGTGTTGTCTTTAGGTTCGATCGCTTTACGCTCAGCATCACTAGCACCAAGCATCTTGCTACCAGCGGTGCTACCAGAAGAAATTCCGCCTTTATTGATCGGCTGTTCGTATCTCGCATTATTTTGCGAGACCGTATCAGGTAATGATTCTCTATTGATAGGATTTTCAAATCGCGACGGGTCAAATGAAGCCCGGCTATTGATCGGCATCTCAAAACGATTCGGATCGAGTGGATCTACCGCTTCGCTCTCCGGCGCATCCATCTTCTTCAACTTATTGGCGGAGCGGCGAACATCTTCCTGAGTTTTAGGCATGATCGCGGCATCCAACAATCCATCGATTGCTTGAGCAAATGGATTCAACGGTTCCGACGACTTATTTACCGGTTGTTCGAACCGACTCAAGTCCATAGATGAGCGATCCGGGCTTGTCGTCTCACTTTCAGCAGCGACAGCTGGTTTAGGTGTGAGCGGCTTGGCTGCCGGGATGCTCGGCTTCGGTTGTATGTTTTGAGCAGAGGCAGACGGTTTGGCTGCAGCATTACTTTGCAGCGGGATATTCGGTATCGACGTACTTGGTTTTGCTTGCGCAGCATTACTTTGCAATGGAATATTGGGTATCGATGTGCTGGGCTTTGCTTGCGCAGGTGAGCTCTGTAGTGGAATGTTCGGTATCGACGAATTTGATTTCGCTGGTGCAGCAGAACTCTGTAGCGGAATGTTCGGTATCGACGTACTTGGTTTTGCTTGCGCAGCATTCGGTAATGACGAACTCGGCTTTGACAGCGGCACATTCGGTATCGAGCTGCTCGGTTTCGCTGTCGTTGCATTCGGCAACGAAGCACTGGGCTTCGCCTGAGGCACTGTCGGTTTCGGTGCAGGTGCACTCGGTTCTCTCTCGGCAGGCATGATGTCGCCCAGCAAGCTATCGATCTCGAATGAAAGATCACTGGCTTCGCTATTGCCAGATTTCGCCACTGCAGGTGGTGCAGCCGAGGCAGCCGTCTTGTCACTATCGGCTTCGCCTCGCTTCATCAAAGCGGCTTGCTCTGCTGGCTTCATAGATAGAGTTTTCGATGCAGGCGGTGTGGTGCTAACCGGGGGAACATTGTTTGCTGCTACTTTCGGCACAGGCGGCTCAGCATTCGCCGGTCGTTCAAGACTGGGCATGACTGTCGCTGCTGCTGGCGAAACTGGCTCCTCGAGCTGTTTAGAGACCTCGCCTGAATTTCTTCTGGCAGCATCTGCGGCTGACTTTGCCTTCCCAAATTCGATTGGTTTGGCAATTTTTCCGCCCTGTTTCGTCTGAGTCGTCTGCGCATCAGGTGCACCGGCGCCGGCGAAATTGCTACGCGCAACTGGCGCTGGCGGAGTGTTCGCCGCTGGGACAGAAGCTGGAGTCTTGGCGGCTACACTGGGAGTTGTGGCAGGCTGAGGCGCCTTAGGCGCGACAGAGGGCGCGCTCGAGCTGGGCTGAGCTGGTCTTGTCCCAGCGGCACTGGGAGCACTGGCAGGTGCTCCTGTTGACGAAGTCGTAGATGGCGCGGGCATATCGCCAGTGTTCTGACGATTGAGGACTTTGTGAGCCCAATTAGAAACTTCCGGCCCACTATTTTCCGGAGGACCTTGCCCACCTGAAGCCTTTACAGGTTTAGGGGCTTCTTTGTTGGCATCGGCTTGTCCATCGTTGCGAGTCAGAACATCTTTCGCCCACGTGCCCACATCTTCTTTTTTCACCGCTTCAGACGCACGTTTTGCCGATTTCAAAAGCCGATTGACTGCGGCTGAAACATCAGGTCCTTCAGATTTTGCAACAGGTGCTGCGGCTGGCGCGGCTGGGTCGCTGACCTCAGCTGGCTCTTCCCAATCTTCTGGTCCGGGGAGAAAGTTGTGTGAACCTGTACTGGTAGAGCCGCCGCCATCAGTGAGCCGGTCTCCAACTGGCAGAGAAAACAGATCGACTGTGACACTTTCACGCTTACCGGCGTTCATGTCAGAACTGGCAAAGGCATCTTCCAGGTCTTTGTGAAATTCTTTAATCGACTGCTGTCTGTTATCAGGATTTTTAGCCAACGCTTTGGCGACAGCCAACTCCACTTGCATCGGGAATCTCAGGTCAGAGCGCATACTGCTCAGTGTCGGTGGCGGCTGACTGACGTGCATATAGAACAACTTCATTACGTCATCGGCTGCAAATGGACGCATTCCAGTCAACATTTCAAAAATTACGATGGCCAACGAATAGATATCGCTGCGCTGGTCGAGTTCGAAGCCCTGACACTGCTCTGGGCTCATATAGGCCGGGCTGCCTGCGGCGGTCTTGACGCGAGCGACTCCAGGAGTGCCGGCTGGAGCGTCGGCTATACCGAAGTCTAAAACTTTGACGTAATCGTCGAAATTGTTGTCGCCCTCGTTTGTCTCAAGCACGATATTTTCGGGCTTGATGTCACGGTGAATAATATTTTGACGATGCGCTTCGCCCAATGCTTCGCAAATTTGAGTAATAATCGGCATGGCGCGTCCGGCGTGCAGATAACCCTTCTGCCTGACTAGATCGGCAAGGGTCATGCCTTCCAAATAGTCCATAACGAAGTAAGGCTGGGCGTCGTCGGTTACCCCAGACTCCCAGATATTGATGATGTGTGGATGTCGAAGCCGGCTGGCAGCCCTGGCTTCTCGCAAAAACCGGTCAAGAGCGCCAACCTCGGCACCCAAGTAACTGTGCAACACTTTGACAGCCACTTCGCGCCCCATCAGGAGCCGCGTGGCTTTATAGACGATTCCGCTCGAACCTTTTCCTATGACCGAATCAACAACATAACGGTCGTTGATCAAAGCACCAATCAAGGGGTGCTCTCCTACCGCTTCCAAGGTGGAAGTGTCCATCGGACAAAGCTCGATGCTATCCTCAAAATATTGGTTGCATCGCAGACAGAGCTTCATATCAGTTGAATTCCGATAACCTCACTTGAAAAAATTGACGCTCGCCCACGCTGCATCGACAATGCGAAGAAAAACTCCCCAACAATTAAGATACCCTGGAATCGAGCGCCTAGACGCCGCTGTGCAAAATATGCACCAAATTCAACAGGTTTATGCAGATGGAATAGCCAAGCCGCCAAGCTTTAAGCAATAAAACACCTGTCACTACAATACCGCTTTCTTCGCCTCTTGTGCCACTCTTAATGCTGCTTGACTGGTCAAAACCAGTCAAATTTCTATGCAAATTTCTATGTCATGAGACAAGCGAGCAACTTTTGTCGACTTTTTTGTATTATCCGACACTCAAACAGCGGTCGTCAGGAGCAAATAGCCGCTGAACCGCACTCATTTCTGTTGCCTGACTCAGTTTTGTCAGCTACTTACTCATAAAGCTTGTGGTTTCGCGCGAATACCAGTCGCCTGGCAGTCGTTCAACCATTCCAGCCAATTCAAGCATAGTCAAAGTGGCTGAAAGCTCGCCTGCTTGTAAACCAGACCTCTCGATCAAATGGTCGAAATGCACTGGCTCTGCGCTAATCAACTCAAAAACGTCTTTCTCTTTGCCGTAGAGCTCAACTACAACCGGCGGTAGTTGCCCGTTAGACTTGACACTAGCCCAGCGTAGTTCGTTCAGAATATCCTCATGACTGGTAAGAACGTGGGCCGTGTGTGAACCGATCAGCTTGTTCGTTCCGCGTGACATGGGATTGTCCACTCGTCCCGGTAAAGCGAAGACTTCGCGATTTTGCTCGAAGGCAATTTTGGCAGTGATCAAAGAGCCAGAGGTTTCGCCGGCTTCAATTACCGCAAGCCCTTTTGATAAGCCACTGATAATGCGGTTTCTCGCCGGAAATCTCCAGGGCTCAGGCTTTGTGCCTGGGAAAAATTCAGAAACCACTGCCCCATGTTCTCCGCTCGTCAAAGCTTTGAAAAGCGGGCGATTTCCAGAAGGGTAACAGACATCTGGTCCACAACCGAGCACGGCCACAGTCTTGCCACCACCCTCGATGGCACCCCAGTGGGCTAGCGAATCGATGCCGACAGCCATTCCGCTCACAACTGTCGCGCCAGCACTGGCCAAATTTCGAGAAATTTCCTTGGCATATTTGTTGCCATAGCTGCTTGGGCGGCGAGTTCCAACAACTCCAACAGCATAGAGCATATCGTCAGGCGTGAGACTGCCGTTGATATAAAGAATGATAGGTGGATCATGTATCTCACGCAGCCTCATAGGATACATGGGATGAAACAGCGGATATGCCTGAATATTTGCCTTACGCACCGTATCGAGGAGCGCGGCTGGATCGATTGACTTACGCTTCTCTACAAAAGCATCGATCATCTCTGTACTGAATATTCCAAGCGAACGCAACTGGTCTCGACTGGCAGTCCAAGCGGCCGCCAACGATTGAAGACGGTCGTAGAGCAGCTTGATGCGCTGCACTCCCAGACCTGGTCCCGACAGCTGGTCAAACGCTAGCCAGTGGGCTTGCTCGTTGTCGGTCCACAAATCGTCTTCCATGTTTGATCCGCAAGGGGTCATAACAAACCTCAGCTACCTTCATTCATTAAGACTGTAAATCTCAAAAAAAAGTTCAACCAAAAGAAAGTATACGCCAGCAAATTTCAGAAAGCCCACAGAATCCGGTCTTACCAAATCTTTTTGCCAGTCCAAAATCCTGAAACGGTTCTAAGCGCCGGGGTACGTAGTTTCACCAGTTACAGACCCGTCAGCAATTCATATAGTGAAGCGATAGCATCGGGGATTGTCATGAATTTACGCCGTCAATTTTTTCTCCTTGCCCTCGCCTTGAGCCTCTTTGGCTTCGCTCAAAGCAGTGCAAACGCGCAAGATACAAATCAGCTCTATAAGCTGAAGGCGATGACATCGAATCAATCGCGACTGAGCCGCACCGAAGTAGATTCGAGCAATCTCGGCGCACTGGCTCCGACACAGGCACCACCGCCACCTATGGCCCTGGCGGCGATGACTCAAGAAACTTCCGTACCGGCAATTCCTGCTGATAATGCTGAACCCGATAAAAGTTATTTGCAGGAATACGCTGTCGATTGGTCCGGCTGGATTGCGCGACTGGCGGACCGTTGGTACTACGTTTTGCGTATGAATGAAGAAGTCGTCGGCAATGAATTCGTTACTGCCCGTCCGGCCCTCATACAGTTCACCTGCTACAACAATGGACAGATAGGTAACATGGTCTTGAAGCAAACTTCGGGCAATCCGGCATACGATCGGCTGCAGATGATAGCATTAATGCAGGCAGCCCCCCTCCCGGCGTTTCCGCAAGGCACGCATCGAACTTCGATCACACTTGTGCAAGGTTGGGAATCGCACATAAAGCAAGCCGGCGAGCAAGACTTCGTTCCAGGCAGCTTTGGTAAAGGCTTTCCAATGGAGAAAGTCAAACAATGGATCAAGGCAAAGTAAAAGCGTCTATCTTAACCATTGCCATCATATGCGGTGCTTCGCTGCCCGCATTCTCTAAAGGCGGCGGCACTGAAACAGGCGACAAAGCTGTGCTCGCGGCAATGGAGCAGAAACTGTTCTTCAAGAGCTATTCAGATGACGACTCTGAGGCTCGTCTTGCCAGAATCGAAAAGCGCATTTTCGGTGATGCTGTGCCCGGTGATTTCACTCAGCGCTTGGAAAAAGTAAAAGCGGCTGTCGCTCCCCAAATCAATCCTGATGGCACCACCACTGGTGCAGCGCCGGAGCCGGTAGCATCTGCGGCTCCCCCACCACCGGTGAGAAAATCCGATCCACAATCTGACATGGAAAGGGCAAGAATCGCCGTTATGGCGGCCAAAGAAGAAGAGGTGGCCAAGCTGCTTGCCGATGGAGTCGAACTGTGGCGTCAAAAAAGAGGTCCGCAAGCGATCGAACGTTTCGAGCAAGTTTTGCGTTTAGATCAGCACAACTCAGAAGCACACTTCAATCTCGGTGTAGTCTACGAATCAGCAAATAATTTGGTTGAAGCTTCGGCAAGTTATCACAGAGCAGCAGAAGAAAATCCAAACAACAGAGACTATCAAGAAGCGGTAGCCGCGGTCGAGAAGAAGCTGGCTGCGCGCAAAAAGACAGACGACAAAGCTGGTGAATTGCGGGTTCTCGCAGAAGATGCAGCCGCTGCCTATAAACGACAAGAATACTTTTCAGCACTCGATTTGTACAAACAGTTGGATGCTAAGGCACCAAACAAAGCCCTAGTCAAATACAACATCGGGACACTTTATTTCGTCACCAAAAATTATGTTGATGCACTCACTTACTACAAAGCAGCACTAAAAATAGAACCGAAAGAACCGCGCTACCAGCAAGCTGTGCAGCAGCTTTCGGCAAATTTGAAACAAGGCGAAGAAGCGCAAAAAGCTAGTGACCAAAAATGGCAGCAATATCAACAAGCGACCGGTGGTGTTGGTCTGGATGGAAAACCTACAAAGCCTCCGAAAAAAGACAAAAAGTCTAACGCGCCACCACAACAACAATTTCAACAACCACAACAGCAACAAGGTTACGTAGCGCCAGCTGTTCAGCCACCGCAAAACATAGACTTCATGGCGGGTATCGGCATAATCGCAAAGCCGGCGCATGACGGTTTGCAGATAGTCCAGATCGGCATCGCATCGAGAGCAGCGCATGTCGGTTTGCAACAGGGCGACCTGATCAAAGCCGTCGACGGCAACATCGTGAAAAGCATGTCTGACGCCAATCAAATTTTGTCGCGAAAACAACAAGGCGCACCAGTCATGCTCATGATCCAGCGAGCAAACCAGATGGGTCAGTTCAATTTATAAGTCGAGCAGCTTGCTGCAGAGACTGTCTTAATTAAAGCTTCGGACTAAAAAAGTTTTTTGACGCTACTCGTCGGCTAGATTGCCGCCTAAAGAAAAGTTATCGTTCAACCACATTGCTATTGCTGCAGACAAAACCACTATGGTCAGGCCGCTCACGATCGTCATAAAAACTCCTACGTCGGGGGTGACATTGGATATCAGTTGATATCGGTCTCAGTTGAGACGTATATCAATTGTCGGTGTTTCCAGTTTAAGGTGAGGTTAAGAGACTAGATTTATTTAGAATGCGCTAACTCGGCTACACGCTCTGATATTGGGGTAACCGATTGAGCTGCTAAATCAGCTACCCGCTTGATGTTGTAGACAGTGTCACGTTCAACCGGAGTATATCCAGCGCTGGATATCAAGTACTCCATTTTATCTTTGGCAAGTTGCAAAGGGGTTTTGGCACCAGCGGCGTGAGTAATTTTCTCTTCGCCAATAGTTCCGTCCATATCGTCTGCGCCGAAGGATAGAGCGATCTGTGCAAGCTTTTCACCAAGCTGAATCCAATAAGCTTTGATGTGATCGAAGTTATCCAGAAGCAATCTAGAAATTGCCACATCGCGTAACAGTTCTTCTGGAGATGGCTCAACAACTTCGTCTGCAATAGTGGTGCCGTCGTAATAACACTTCAACGGGATAAAGCACTGGAAGCCACCAGTCAAATCTTGTTGTTGACGCAACAAAAGCACATGGTCGATTTTGTTTTCGCGGCTTTCGCCAATACCTGTGAGCATCGTGGCATTAGTTTTGATGCCGAGCTGATGCGCAATGCCATGAATTTCCAGCCAAACATCAGCTGGTGTTTTCTTGACGTGCATTGACTGACGCACTTCTTCGTCGAAAATCTCGGCGCCGCCACCGGGCATTGAGCCCAGACCAGCAGCTATCAAACATTTCAGGGTGTCTTCATAGGAAATATGTTCTAGATTAGCCAGATACTCGATTTCCACAGCAGTCATCGCCTTCATGTGAATGTGTGGAAATTTGGCTTTAATCGCTCGTAGCACTTCTTCGTAGTAGGTCAGGTCGCAGGCCGGATTAAGCCCACCAACCATGTGAATCTCATTAATACCGAGTTCAGAGCCCTTTCTAGCCTCTTCCAGCACCTGGTCTACGGTCCAGGTATAAGCTTTACCTTTCCCTTCAGGATTGGCATAGGAGCAGAATCTGCAGGTCTCGATGCAATAGTTGGTAGGATTGAGATGCATGTTGTGAATGTAATACACATACTTCTCTTTCTCGGGTCCCGCCTTGCGTTTCCGGGCGAATTCACCCATCGCACCAACTGCTAAGAGGTCGTCTGACTCGTAGAGGCGGATGGCATCTTCTCTGCTGATTCGCTGTCCATCTTGCACTTTCTGCGCAATATCAGCTAACGGGTGCGATGCGGGGAGAATCTGTTCGAGAACTGCTGACACTGTGGAACTCCTTTAGTTGAGGTGGCACTACCCTCAGGGCAGATCCTAACATGTCAAGACGACTTGTTTTAAATCCGACATCTTCCTTTGCGCTGATTTTCGATAGTTGTTACAGCTCGACAACTTATAAGCGGTCGGCAAGAGCAACAAAAACACGCCATATGGTATGATAGAACAGCCGAACCTGAATTACGGTGTTCATTTAGAACCCGAGAGCGTAGACGATTACGTTTCTTATGCGCCAGCGCCTTCAAAAACAGCTTTACGCAAGAAAGCCGCGGCCGGCAAAGAAAAACTAGGCCATTCAGGTGGCGGAGGAACAGGCGACAACCCGTTGATGATGGCTCTATTTCAGATTGCCAGCATCTTCCCTGGAATGCGATTGGAAGACCGCAGCGTCAAGCCAAAGACCATGGATTCCGATCAGAGTTTCCGTTCATCACCTCCAGACATTCGAAACACGGGTCCGCGACCAACCCAGCAATCGACTGAAGGTGCTCGTCCAGGATCTATCAGCCGCAAAAATGCTCTAGACGACATTGCCGGACGTTCCGAATACGGAGGCGGTGGTGGTGGTGGTGGCGGCGGACGAAGCTACGGAAATCTCGAACAGTCTGCCATGGAAAAATTTATCGAGAAGATCTTTGGTTCGGCGAATGAGGCTGCACCAGTGCAGGTCGTCGAAGCACCTGAAGTGAAACAGAAAAAATTATTCATTAGACTCGGCATTGCGCTTGTTGTCGTCATCGCTGGTGTGATCGGATACGCCGCGGTGCCGCGGCAAACACAGATATTCGACACCTATCCACGCGACTTCTGGACTGCAGAGCACGAAAAGTCCTTTAAGGTACTGGACCCAAGTACCGCCGTCTACGCAATCGGAACAGATACCGTGCAAACTCCGGTCAAATTCTTTCTGAATGATCCGCGTGACTTTATCGATGTTATTGCGCTCAGTCCATTTCAAAAACAGATTTTCCTCGCCAAAACAGAGCACGGCATCAAAGATGTCGACGCGAACATCGAACTGTATGAGGCGCGAGCACCACAGAACGTGCTCACCGGTGAAGCTAAGAAAATCGCTGAATCTGTAACCGCCTACTACAACAAGAATCATTCATATCCAGGATCAGCCGAAGCGATTGGCAAATATTTCAATCCTTACGATGAGAAAGAGCACCTCGTTCAATTCAAACAAGTCACCGATGGTAATACCAAATCAGGTGAAGATATCGATCAAAAGAAATTGGATCTGTATAAGGAATTAGTATTCGCCAAAGCGAAGATGGAGCTAGCCAAGCCCGAACCAGGCACTATAAGCTGTTTTAACGTCAAATTCATTTCAGCACATCAAAGCATCAACGTCTTCATCGTCAAACCATACGGAAAAGATGGACAACCGATTATCGGCGGACACACCGACGCGGAGTTCTTCATCGCATTGGAAGATGGTAAGCCGAAAGACCTGCTCGCCGCGAAACCGCTATTCGATTGGATCGGCAAAGGCGGCATAAGACCGCTCACCACCGTCGTTTTCGCAACTCAGCTAGATGGTCTTCTACTCATGGTTTTGAGACACAGCGCAAAACTGATCTTGACACTTATGGCATTCGCCTCGCTCGGATTTTTGCTCAGTATCAAGAAAGGTGATTCACCAATATTCTGGATAGTGGTATTAGTACTAACGGCGATACCAGCAATTCTTGCCGATTTCTCAAATTTTATTCCGTAGCGAAATTAGAACTTTTGATTGTTTCTTCGGAATGGATTGCCACAAAGACAGACACTCGTCCGAAAGAGAGCTTGCTACTCCTTCGAAAATAATTCCATGTTCGGTAACTGCTCTAAGCCCCAATAATTATCGATTGCACCGATGATATCTTTCGCTGTTACGCAACGGTCACTATACATAGTGCTGCGTGCCAGCGAAGGTGCGTCTGGATTTGTCATTACGACACCTTCGTCGGCATTCAACACTGAGCACAAATCAGCAACAGCTTTTGTCTCGGTGATCACTTCATCAATGACAGGTGACGGTGTCATCTGATTGGCGAGCGCCGCTTCGATTGTGGGCGCTGTCAAGGAAGGTTCTGGATTCTCGAGTTGCGCTGTCACCTGACTGGAGGTAGGCGGCAAGAGGCTCTCCAGCGGTGACATCGCGATCAATGACGTGTAAGAACGTTTGACGTTAGAACGTTTTTGAAGAAGTGGTGGTGGCGCTGCGAACGTTTGCACCATCTGCGGTGCGCATGGGTCGAGCGGATGTGGCTGTACGACACGCGTGGCCAGAATGGCTTCATGCGTAGTTGCGGGAGCAACAGGTTCTTTCACCACCGGCTTTTGACCAGAGGCGTGCTGAACGTGCTGCAGGTTTGACCCTGTAGTGTTCATATCAATAGGCCCACGTGAAGAAGAAAGGGGTGGGTGGATGCCTTATTTATCGATAGTAATCCCAAGCATCTTAAATCATGCTCATACTACGACCGCTTGTCAAGTTAAAACAGCAAAGAACGTGACTGGCTCAGTTCCTGAATAAAAGTATTGAAGCCATATATCGGATTAATTAGAGCCGTCTCCATTATTAACTCGATTGAAGTTTCAGTTGTGGAGAAGTTAGGATTACTCTCATGTTAGGAGCAAGCACAGGCATACTATTTCTAGATTATTTCGTCCGACCGTTCTTCAAGTTCGGTATGAAATTCCCTGTCGTCGGTATGTTGGTATTGCTGATCTGGTACGGCATCATCGCCTACTTTGTTCTTAAAAGCGGCTTCTTTAGCGACAGTGCGGATCAGAGAAGCTATTAAAAGCTTATAGATTTACAGCCAACTGGACTAGATTCCTGGGACTGTGGACTGCAGTCGTAGCCTGGATTTCCAGCCTACGCGACAGGGAATTGTCTCATCAATATCTGGGCGATTAGCATATACAGAGGGATTCCAACAGTCACGTTGTACGAGAAAGTCAGTCCTAAACTTGCTGCCAGTGGCAGCGATGGACTCGCTTCTGGTATCGCCAATCGCTGCACGGCGGGTACCGCGATGTATGATGCGGCGGCACAGAGAACAGCGAACAACGTATACGTACCTAGCTGGAAAGGCTGATGCAGAGCGTGACTGAGGCACTGTGCGGCAGTCAATCCGATTAACGCAAATATGTTCGGTGCGACTAAACCGAATGCGATGAAGGTCCAATTAACTGAACGCAAATCGGCCAAGCGTCGAGATGCAGTCATACCCATCTCCAAAAGGAACAAGCAAAGCAATCCCTGGAAAAGTGAGATGAACAGGGCATCGTCTTGTTGAACGACTTTCAGACCTTGCAACCGAGCTACATAGCCGATGAAAATACCACCAAACAAAAGGAATGATCCTGGATTGAAAAAGATCTCGTGGAAGACATGCCCCCACTTATGCGATTTCGCATTCGCCTTCTCCTCGTCGGTGCGTGGTCTATAGTTTGGTTCGTCAGGCATGTTGCCGCGACGATCCATGCCTTTTGCACGCAACCGATTGACGAGCAAAAGACCAACTAAGCAGCCTGGAATCTCCATGATAGCGAGCATTACAGGCATATATGCTGCCGACGCTATGTGAGCAGCCTGCAAAACACCAACACAAGTAACAAACGTTCCGGCAGAGTCAGAGCCGTAATATGCTGCAACTGTTGCCGCATCTACTTTACGCAGCTTCGGCACAAATAAGCGCAACATCCAATAAGCCAGAACTGCGATGACACCGTTAGTCAAAAAGCCTACGATCATAAACGAAAACGCTTGTTGGAAAGACTTGCTGCTCAATACAGCAAGTTCTTCGCCGCCGTGCCAGCCGATCGAGACGAGCAAATAAATAGTCAGACCTTGATAGATTGCTTTCGGGAAGTCAAAAGCAACACGCACTATAGGAATACAAAATCCGACATAAAAGAACAGCAAAAGTGGTTTGAAGAGATTCGAGCGAAAGTTATTCCAAAATTTAGAGAGTAAGTTGAAGTGTGTCGTTTCAACCTTCAAGATGTTCTTGTCTTTATCAAGAAGCAAGACTGCGTCGTCACCCTTTACCAATTGGTCCAGCGTTGCAGGATTTCCATCTGAGAGAACCTTCGCACCTGGAGCGAGAGAGTAAGTCTCCTTATTCACCATGTCTGAGGAAACAATCAAGGAGGTCGGAGTCGAGTCAACAACCATGCCAGCGGTTGCACGCGTGATTGCAATCTTCGTCACCTTGCCCATGTCATTCTTGGTGACGGAGCATTCATCGCCAGTTCTCAAATCTGCAATTTGCGACGGCAATCCATTTATTTCGACAACGACGTCTTTCGACAGTTTGTATTTTTGGTTTTCACCTTCGCCCTCGCCACTCAGATGGATAGTCGGCTCGCCGTCTGAAAAATCAGACAGTTTCCCTTTCTCGGCTGGTGTTTCAACTGAAGCACCCGCAGCCGTTGCTGTCCCTGCCGGTGGTGCTTGCGAATCGGTCGCGGCAAATGCGAGAACGCCTTTGCCGATAAATACAAGACAGATGAGAGTCAGAAAACAAGCTGAGAGTCGGGAGAATTTCGATTGAAAATTGAGCCGACGAATTAGATTACCGAAAGGAAGCATCTGATTACATGATCTCCTGATCTCTGATCTCTGATCTTAAGCACTGTCACAAATCTATCCTTGTGTAGTTACACTTTTGATGATTTCGACGGTGCAAGGTGCTCCGACCGCGACAGCCTCAGATACGCTGCCGATCGCGATTAGAGCGGAAAAGTTACGGCCTTGGGTGCCGACAAAAATGATGTCGGCATCATAATCCTCGCAGGCTGCGATGAGAGCTTTGCGGGGATGTCCGTTGATGATTTTGGTGCTGATTTTACAGTGAGGTAAGTCTGCGGCAAGCTTTGCTTTTGCCTCGGCGAGCCCGTCTTGAGCGATTTCCATCAAACGACTGCGCCCTTGTTCTAGCTGTTCTTGCGAAAACACATGCGGATTATCGTATGCACTTTCGTCTACTGTTGGAACAGCGTTGACAATAAATATCTCTGTGCCATCTGGAACGTGCCGGCCCGCCACTATAGATAGTGCGCGCCAACAGAATTCAGAACCGTCGAAGCCGACCAGAACGCGCCGCTTTTCTCTCACGATTGCGCGCCTTGCGATGCGCACCGAACAAGGTGAGCCTAGCAAGAGGGCGTGAGAGACGCTGCCGAACAAAATCTTTTGCATCGACGGGCGGCGTGAGCCCATAACGAGAAGGTCGTAATGCTGCGCTGCCAAAAGCTCAATGATTTCGCTTTTGGGATTACCTTGCAAAATCTGAGTTTCGACTTTCGAAATATATTTATTGGTGCGAACAATGTCTGCGGCGGTGGCGAGCAACTTGTGCGCGGCTTCCGGCAAGTGCTCTTTCGCATTGACGAATCCGAAAGGAGACCACACAGCTGTGGCTATCATAACTTCGGTTCCATCAGGCCAAAGACCGTGCGATACGTCTTCTATGGCTACTTGAGAGTGCTCCGAGTTATCGATTGAGAGAAGTAATTTCATGGACCGCCGCTTGTTTGCAGTTGTATTATGCGCTTTAGATATCGCTGTAAAATTAATCTTCAGCAACGTTGCGGTCTTCGAGCCTCATCTCGCCGCACGGCAGCCAAATTACGCCTATCCACGGCACTTGGCTAGAGTTTGTAATCAATTGTTATTGACCGATTTTCGAAGGCAGTTTGAAACGCCGAACCTCTAGTGCATCCTGATAAACAGTTGCAGGCGCAAAATCGTGGTTAATTTGTGAAGGTCAAGTTTGCAGCACTGGGCGGGTTTCTACAGCGAACTAAGTGGTCGGAGTCGTGTCAGTCGGCCCGCCGCCTGGGAATGAATCTTCTACGATTATTGGGTCTTTGTTCGCCATGACACCAAATATGGTGTAAGCGATAGCAGCACCAAATCCAACAAGTGTCCAGACTGGCATCGGAGGAAGTGGCAAAAGCTTCACGGCCGTATCCAACAACACCGCAGGCGTAAATGCCACGACTGCAAGGCGAACACACTGACCGTAAGTAAGCTTGATGTTCATTCCATTGGCACTGGCAATTCCGATCGCTCCAATTAGCAGCGATAGAATTGCGCAGCAGAAGAAACTGATCGGTCCGGCGATAAGGAAAACAGCAATTGGCACCCAGAGCTTGATTGCGTCAGCAAGTTCTATATAAGACTCTTTAGAGTATTTGAGGTCACCAAACTGCTTCAACTCGAACTGTTGAGCCTGTCCTTCCCTGGCGCTTTGAATGAACAGATTGTGCTTGGTTATGACAAAGGGAATATTCTCGTCGCCTTTGACATCATCTGTAGTGTCATCGAAAACAGCAATCGGCACTTCGCGATTAGTCGATCTGATATTTGGATCCATCGAATCTGAAGCATTCAAAGTGAGTCGATACGGAGACTGTTTATCGATTTTCAACTCGCCATCGTGAATCGCTACGACTGGCAATCGGTCGATAATCTTTTTGACAGGTCCATTCATAACTTCATTCATCACGAAATAGACTTTCAATGAGATCAAGAGCCATGAGGTCATGATCAAAAGAAAGAGGTAGAGGAACGCTATTCCTTTCCAACTGCGCACGACGCTGCGGTACAAGTCTTTGGAAAAGAAGCACATGTATAAAGCATGAAAACCGGAATATGACTTCATAAAACTGCCTGTTCTCTCGGATAGATGAAATGACGCATTTCAATCCTACCTGTTTTCAGCGTTATTTGGGGTGCGGACGAGTCAAGAGGAACAATTTGCCAGATTTTAGAGTGTGTCGCGCCAGTTGTCATTGGTCAAAGAAGTGAGCACGTGGTCCTCCCAGCGACCGTTGATGAACAAATAGTCGCGCGCGAAACCTTCGGCGGTAAAGCCCAATTTTTTAAGAACGTTGCCGCTCCTGACATTGTGAGGCATGTAGTTGGCCATGACGCGGTGCAGATTCATGACCTGGAATGAGTATTTGATGGAATGTCGCAGAGCCTCTTCCATGTAGCCGCGCCCCTGCCTGTCGGCAGCGAGGCTGTAACCGATGTTGCAGTACTGAGCGACTCGTCGAACGATGTTGTTGAAATTGACGAATCCAACAATTTGGTCCGTCGCTTTTTCGAAAATGAAAAGCTTGAGCGACTGATCGGTGCGGAATTCTTCCAGATTGACCTCGAGTTGCAGCCGCCATCTATCCAAATCAAAAAAATCGCTCGTCCAATGGGGTCCAGTTTTTTCTAAATGCTCTTTGTTAATCAAATAGAAAGCCACCGCGCGTTCGGCTTCTCGCGGCTCTAACATGCGGAGATAGAGCCGAGGCGTGACAATAGTTGGATAGTCAGAATTGGAATTTGACAAGCGTCCAATCTCACAGCGGTCCGAGCGAATAATAGTGGATTGGCAATCATAACATTCAGCCAATATGATGCGATTCAATGTTGCGCCAATGTTGTTGAATGTCCATACGCGCTAAAATCTCACGAGCATTTAAAGAGGGCAACCACATGAGCAAGCGAGCAGTTATCTTCGTCGACATTCAAAATGACTATTTTCCAGGTGGAAAGTGGACTCTACACGGCATGGACGCTGCCGCCGACAATGCAGCCAAGCTGCTTGAATCTGCTCGCAAAAAAGGCGATTTAGTCGTGCATATCCGGCACGAATTTCCGACTACAGATGCACCGTTCTTCAGCCCAGGAAGTGAAGGCGCGAAGATCAATGCAAAAGTGCAAAATTTGGATAACGAAATAGTGGTCTTGAAGCACCACATCAACTCATATCGCGAGACAGAATTGAAGAACATTCTCGACAAACACGGCATCGAAGAAGTGGTGATCTGCGGTGCGATGAGTCATATGTGCATCGATGCGGTAACGCGTGCATCAAACGATTTTGGATACAAGGTTAACGTAGTGCACGACGCCTGCGCATCACGAGATCTCGAAATGAACAACGAGATTATCCCGGCACAGCAAGTTCACGCTGCCTTTATGTCAGCGCTGGGATTCGGCTACGCAACGCTTCTGTCAACTGAAGATTATCTGCGCGAAGCAGCCAAGCCATTGCCGGTCAAATAGCATCACATATGGTGACTAAGTGTTAGAGTCCCACAAGCTTGTTGCGTGACGATTTTCCGCTCTGGTTCATAAACTCAGTCGCCGGCAAGAACTGTCTATCGCCAGCGTCGTAGCCGAATACTGCGCCAGTTTCCATTTTGTACATCCAGGCATGGATGTTCAAATCGCCTTTGGCCAGACGAGCTGCAACGGAGGGATGCGTGCGTAAGTTTTCCACTTGCACAAGTACATTTTCTTGCGAGCCGATGTTCAACAAGCCTTCTGGATCGATATCGTGATAATTCTCGAGCACAATCCGTCGGGTCGATTCTGCATGCGCTAAAAAGGCTGTCAGCATTGGCATATCTGCCAGTACTTCGCGATTAAAAACGGCTTTGATGGCACCACAGAGCGAGTGACCACAAATGATTATGTCTTTCACTCCCAGCTTATCGACGGCGAACTCGATAGTGGCAGCTTCTCCGCCATGACCGGCACCATAAGGGGGGACGATATTGCCGGCGTTGCGCAGCACGAACAAATCTCCAGGCTCTGTCTGAGTGAGCATATTCGGGTCGATTCGTGAGTCAGAGCAAGTGATAAACAAAGCTTCTGGCGATTGCCCCTGTGAAAGCTTTGCGAATAATTCCTTTTGAGCTTTGAATACGTGATGTTGGTATTCGTGTAGTCCTGAAATTAACTTTCTCAATTGATGGGCTCCGTGTGTGAAAAACGTCAGTGAGCAGCCAATACAAGCTCACGCTTCCTCAGTGAAGGAGAGCATATTAGCATACTCAAATTTCGCCTTTGTTTCAGATCTAGCCAGCTAAACAAATCCCCAACGCTTTTTTGATTGCTTGGGGCTGGTCTTGATCTGACTGACTCCAAGAGTTAGAAGGTGTCTCGTGATTAATTCGAAAAACTGGTCGCGGTCGTTGCCCTTGATCACCGCAAGATGATGTGACTCAGCCAGTGAGACTGGATAGCCCATACCTTTCTGACACTGAGACAAAATCATACTCAGCGCTGCGTGCAGTTGCCCTTCCTTATTCAAGAGCCAACGAGGAAATTCTAGACGGGCAATCTCTTCTCCCACATCCATATAAATGAAGCAAACTCGATGTTCGCGAGGGAGCAGCTTAGACACGCTCGCACCAGACAGGAAGGTGGCGCTACGATCGTTTAAATTCAAATGCGGTTTGAAGAGTAAACGATCTGAGAGCGGCCAGACTTTCGAACATGGAAAATCTTCTTCGTTCAAGTCGCCACAGTGTTCTCGACAATGGCTGGTTTCATAAGGGCAGACCAATATGCGCAAGCAGTTGACGATATCTGCGCCGCGACTATGACTCAAGTAGCCAATAATCGGAATCGACTCTCGTTCCAAACTCGATAGCGCTTCAGACATTCGACTTATATAGGAATGCTGATATCCGTCAGGCAATTTTTCGACACTCCAGGGAAGCAGCGAGCCATCATAAAGGGCTAGCACAGGCAATCCGCGCTCCTTCGCTTTGATCGACTCGCTGGCTAAAATCTCGAGTTCCATGATGGTGCGTTCGAGTGAGACATACAATTCATCTATGTGCAAACGACGTCGATCGACAAGCGGATACAGATCTTCCGGACGCGAATAGAGCTTCGGAATAGTTTCCAAAACTGGTGGCAATTTAGCACCATATGTAATCAACGCCATGCCAACGTTGAGCAGGTAGCATGTGTGCACTTCATGATGGCTCGGCATGATTTGTGAACCATCGACAGCAACCACAGTATAAGAATCGTCGGCAACCTTAATCGGGTGCTTGACGCCAATCGGCTCGAGCGGTGTGGCGACCGGCCACAAAACCCAGGTAGAGTTTTCGTCCAGTCTGGTGACGAACTGATCTGGCGAGCGCATCGCACGGTCCAGAGCGGCCTGAGCATTTTCCTTTGTTTCCTGCAGAGCATCGGTATCGATGAAACTTTCACGACTGATGGAATCGATTTGCTGCACGACTTTATTGAAATCAAGCATCAGGCGGTCGCACCAGCGGAAATCTTATCTGCGGCTTTCTTCAGTTCGGCGCGGATTTTAAACAAGCTGTTCAATTTTTCGCTTAGCTTATCTGCATCTTTGACGTCGAATAATTCGCTGAGATTTCGATTCTGTTCAGACTTGGCGATCATGTCATAGAGGAACATCAACAGGTTCTCCATGCCAAATCGATTGTATGGTGCGCTCAGCGGTGAAAAGACAATATCCGCAGTATCGCTTTGCACCATTAATGGAGTGAGAAGATAGGGCATCTCGTAATCAAGCAAGACAATTTGATTGTCTGCAGAAACTACAAAGTTTTCTATTTTGAGGGGGGGAGGAATTAGTGGTGGCATCAATCCCTGAAGATAAATCAAAGTGTTGCACAGCTGGATACCCCAGCCCAAGACAGTTTCCAAATTAGCGCGAACGTTTATCAGTGGTTTTCCGATCACTTGATTCTCAATCAAATATAAACAGCGATCTTCGTAAGTATGAAAATCCACAAGACGAGAAACACCAGGATGATCGATTTGTTGCAAAACTCGAGCCCGGCGTGCCACCAGACCAAGAGCTTCGGCGTCAAACTTGCCGGCGCGATCGGCAAGTTCGAACATCTTCAGATTGACAGTGCGATTGGCTTGCCACTGATCTTCGGCCGTAGCTCGAATAAAAATCACGCCCTGCGGCAGCGGACTGCTATCGACAGATTTTTCCAGCTTAGTTGTTTGTATATTGACGTATCGATCAGACCAAACAGAAAAACTTCCCGAGAACGGTCTTTGCTTTTTCGTGAAAAGTCGCATGGAAGATAGCTGCGTATTATAGAGATATCCTTGTGCGTCAAACTTGTAGCCAACTGACTCCATGAGAGCCTCTGTGTCAGGTGCCAAAATTTCGACGCCACTCTCTGCAATATCACTGGCCGCTACCTGAAATGCACCACTGGCACGAAGTGGTTTGTTTTTATGCTGAAGTTTGGCTGAAGCAATCGATTGTGTGATTCGCTCCATCACAAGATGCGCAGACGCCTCATTTGTGTCGGGCAAGAGAATGAGGATGTGCCCAGGCTCGAAGAAACACACACGGTCACTGCCGCGCAATGAATTCGTGCAAACAACCTTGCCGAGCCGATCCAACTGCTCGGCGGCACCGGCGCCGAGCACGTTGCTCACCTGCTCGTATTCTAAAATATCCAACGAGGCGATGGCGAACGGCCTGCCATCTTTGCAATAGCGTTGCGACAATTTCGTCACCAGGCTTCGCACACCATCGGCAGCGATGACTGTCGGCTCGCTCACCGCATTCGCTTGTTTTCGCGCATTGCCACGTCCGCTAGCCCGGCGCTCCAGCGCTTGACTATCAGGCACGATTTGCAATTCTTTGTCGGCCGGCTCTTCCATATCGCCCATTTTCCCACAATTGCTTGCAACTTGATTCGATCTACCCTGGTACGATGTACTTCAACTAAAATGAATAACCAGGCAGCGCCACAGTCGAGTCGAAGTAACATGAAACAATTTAAGCCGATTCCAACCAATCAACCACTAGCTCCGACTCTGGCACGGCGCATTGTGCAAGTGCGTGAGATTCGGAACATGACGGTGTTGGATCTGGCGACGTTGGCAAACTTCAGCATCAAGCGCGTCGAAGATCTCGAGTCGGGACTGGAGACCTGGCTTTCTTCCACAGATCGACAGCGATTGGCAAAGGCTCTTAGCGTAGAGCCAGCACTACTGAAAGAAGTGGAGAAACGGCACAGCGAGATCGCACCACTGCCTGAATCGCACATGCTGAACGCAGAGACTGCTGAAAGACTGGCGCAAGATATTCTGGATGGGATAGGCGGTTTGAAGTGCCCAGATTGCGGCGCAGAACTCAAAACCAACGTCATCGACGGATTCGATATGGACGGATTTCCGACGCAGTTTGCCAAGGCATTTTGCGTTAAGTGCCCTTACGTTTTGCGAATCTAAGCTGAAATTGGATGCTTCAAAAAGCACTGCTTAATGGTGTCATTGAGTCTGGTGCTCAACTTGTTCAATCGCGAAGCAATTTCAATTCTGCGCTTTTGCAAGTTCAATAGATGCTTGCGGCGATGGTCGTCTAGAGCATCGGAGAATGACTCATGCAGCGCGATTTCTTCGCTTTGAGCCCACCATAGATCTTCAATTACACTGCCAATCAAATCATGTTCGGCTTCATCGAGCATCGTCGAAAGAATGCGGTATTCGTTACACCACATGTGCTCGATCGTGCTGCGAACTTCGGCGCGAAGATTTTGCGCTGCACTTGTGACGATAGTGGCAGTCACTTCCTGGTCGAGAGTGCCCACGCGTTGCGACAGGTTTCGAATGCTTTCTTCAAGCAAGTAACGTTGGAAGCAAACTTGTGTCGACAAAAACTCGCTCAAATAGGTGATTACAACCATATGAACGATTTCGCTGCGAGAAGGCAAATGCAGTCTTGTATGTCCGCTGCGTTGAGCGAGATCGTTCAAAGTGCTCACAGAGCGATAGTGTCTTTCGACGAACTCTGCGAGTCCCTGAATTAACGAAGATCGAAGTCCACCGATGTTTCCTTGTGCAAAAGACTCTTGTGCAATCAGCTGAATTGTTTGCTTTCTCAAGAACTCCAAATTGACACTGAGCTCTTCAAAAACAGTGATGGCACCTGCTTCTTTAAGATCCAAAATGCCGAGCAACAAGTGCTCTGGCTCGATTTCTTCCGATCCATAAAATACGGAATACTCTTCAGCTCGACGCATCGCTTCAACTAAAGCGGCGCTGAATGCTGGTTGTTCGATGGCACCAGTTCTTCCAGTCAACTTCGCAACTGCATCGACGCTCTGCGGTCTGTCGTTAAAAACAGGCTCTAAATCAGGGTTCAAACGCAAGTGATTTTCAATTTCCTGGGCGGCACTCTTCGCGTCAACACTCATCGAGGCAAGCGCGCGACCCGCCAAGTTGTCATCTTCGGTATTCTGCGAAGCGATCAAGCCGAGGAGCAGATGTTCTGAACTCACATATTTATTGTTGAGTCTTAAACACTCATCGAGAGACAAATAGACGACCCCGAGTAGGGATTCGCTCGCACGCTCAAATACAAAGTCAAACATCTAGCTCTCCAATTAAAAATTGCTCACCGTGAGACATCACGCAGCAACGCAACAATATAAAGCGAATACTACTTCTTTGCTTTTAGGATAGCAAGATAAAAGCCTATACAATGCTCCATGAAGCAAATTTGGAGCGGCACCCTTGAAAATTCTGATATCCAACGATGACGGCATAAACGCAAAAGGCATAAGGGTTTTGGCTCAACGCCTGGCGGAAGAAAAAGAACACCAAGTTTTTGTTGTGGCACCAGATCGCGAACGAAGCGCCACCGGTCACTCATTGACGCTGCACAAGCCGTTGCGCACAGAAGAAGTCGAGTTGCCAGGAAACATAAAACAAGCCTGGTCGACAAGCGGCACACCGAGTGATTGTGTGAAGCTCGCCGTAACACAGTTGGTCGGCAGTCCCACGCCGGACATCATCATCTCCGGAATTAACAGCGGACCAAATCTGGGCAGCGAAGTCTTGTATTCCGGAACAGTGGCAGCCGCCATGGAAGGCGCGTTCATGGATATACCAAGCATCGCAGTCAGCCTCATTTACGGTGAAACAAGACACTACGAAACTGCTGCCGAGTTCATCGCCAAACTAGTAAAAGTCTTTCCTAAAGCGCATCTCGCGCAACGGAGCCTGCTCAACGTGAACGTGCCGTGCGTGCCAATCGACCAGGTGAAAGGCGTTCGCATCACCGAACTAGGTGTGAGATTGTACGACGATTACTTCGAAAAGCGCTCAGACCCACGAGGCCGTGTCTATTATTGGCTAGCGGGAGAAGCTGTGGAAGTAGACGAAAAGGAAGGTTCAGACGTGTGGGCGGTAGCGAACGGCTACGTTTCAATCACACCGATCTCGTTCAACATGACCGACCATGCGGCCAAGCGCAAATTAGAAGCGGTTGACGATTTGAAGACATTCTTTCACGCCCCTGAAAACAATGGAAAAAAGCCTGACAAGCACGCTGCGACCAGTAAAACCAAGGAGCACAATAACCTTGGCTGAGGAGAATGCAGGACTAGACCCGAATAAAGCGATCAAAATGTTTTTCGCTGACCCAGACTGGCGTTCCAAAGCTGGTATCGGCGGGATATTTAGTGGTGGCGCGATTATTTTATTTTGTCTTGGACCGATGTTCATTCCACTCGCATTCTGCCTCTGGGGCTTGCTAACCGGCTACTACCTGCGTTTAGTGCGAGCAAAAATTGCCGACATGCAAGCGCCTTTGCCACCATGGAATGACTGGCTTGATCTCCTCATCTCAGGTATCACCTGGATTGCAGTAGCTTTTGGTCAATCTCTGGTACCAATCTCAATCGCTACAACGACACTTTTATGCGCAACAGCAGGCGGACCTAACTTCATCGCCAGCACTCATTACACTACCTGGGCCGCCAGTTCGGTAGTGATAGTCACATTCACTTGGATCATGGTCTCGATCGTATCCACGATCATCATGGCCAACTTCGCCAAGCAAGAGCGCATGTCTGCGGCCTTTGACGTCGTCACAGTAGGAAAAAAGCTAGCCTCGTCTGCACACATATTTCTGCAAGCGTGGCTGTTGATGATAGGAATTCAGTGGCTCGGTTTTATTCTTCCAACTGTGAGCGTGATTGGAATCGCGCTCATCCCAATCTGTGGCTTCGTTGCGAGCTGCATCGCAGCAATTGTTCTGGCGCAAGCCTGGAAATCTGCAGAACAACCTATCGCTGCACCTTAGTGCCCTAGCGCTTAACGACAGTTTTTAGTCGGCCTTCTTGAGTGTAAAACAACTTTGTTTGCGCATAAGTAGGTGTTGGATACGGTCCGCCTAATGGCGTCATCATCGGCGATTGCGTCATCTGCTTGTGCAGAGCGAGAGCCCACGTGCAGAGTTCTTTAGCCTTTTGCTGACCGACGACACTGACACGATTGAATCCAACCTTACAAACGTCCGCAGTCTCATCTACGGTAGCCGGAACGGTGATTTTGATGACCTGGCTCTTCTTTGAAGATTTTCCGACCGAACTGTTTATAGTCGGCACCTTAACGTTCAAAGTGTGAGGAATAACCGGAAACGCAACAGCCAGCTGACGTCCAGAATTATCAGAAACAGAGTGATTTGTCGTATCTCCAGTCCAGGTAGACGAAACGCCCAATGGAACGGAGACAGCGCCATTCGGACCAGCGCAGAATCCCGGAACCGCAAACAGGCTCAACATTACCGCCGAAATTGCAGCTCGATTAAGTGAAGACATACTGGGACCTTTGCACGACGGGCAAAATTATCGCACGGTTGGCAATGACGCCTACTTGGCAATCTCATAATTTCTTGATAAGCATGGCGGAAACCCCGAACTGGCTTGCCTTCTAAAGGTTGGCGACTATATCTTCCAAAACTTAAACTGATATCGCTTTAGAAACCATTTGAAGCACCTTCTGTTCTCAAGACCCGCAGTATTACTGGCTTGACGGCGCTCCACTTGATTTCGACACTCCAGGATTATGGTAGGATCAGTTTTAATTCGTGTTCCTGGCTGCCGTAGCCAGCGTTTTAAGTATATGGACGATCCTCAAAGTAGCAGCACCAATTCGAATCCCGAAGAACCTCCCCAGAGGCGCGCATCGGTTTTGGAATCACGTCTTCATACGTCTGCAAGCAAACCGACCGGTCATACGCCGTGTCGGTTATTTTGTTTCTACTGTGATTAGTGAAAGGAGCTAGCTATCGTAGAGATACGATGCAGATTTTGCCATTTTAGAATTTAGCTTAATCATCATATTAATAACGATCAACGCGTTTTTCGTCGCTGCGGAAATGGGTCTAGCTCGCGTTCGTCGCACCCGCATTGACCAGCTTGTAGATGAAGGCAATAAGGCTGCCAAACTGGTGCAGACACACCTGGAAGATCCAGATCGTTTCATCTCAGCCTGCCAGCTGGGTATCACGTTGGCTACGTTGGCTTTGGGTGCTGCCGGTGAAGCAAGTTTTGCTGACAAACTGGCCGCGATGTTCGAACACTGGGGTGCACTTGCTGCATGGTCGCCAGAAGTTCTGCATTTTGCGCGTTTATTCTGCTTCGGTTTCTCGTTTGTAATTACTGCTTTTTGCCAAACTGTTTTTGGTGAGTTGATTCCGAAAACGTGGACATTCCAACGTGCCGAATCAGTGTTGTTCTTGATCATCTATCCAATGGAATGGTGGTGCTGGGTCGCTTCGCCATTCATCATCGTCTTGAACGGAACAACTGAATTCATTCTGCGCCGTATGAACGTAGTTGAACCACCACGTCGACACTTCGTGCACTCAGAAGAAGAGTTGAAGATGTTGGTTTCAGCCAGCCACGAAGAAGGCGTGCTTGAGCCAGAAGAAGAAGAGATGTTGCACAGCGTTTTCGATTTCTCGGATACTGTTGCAAGCGAAATCATGACACCGCGCACAGACATGACCTGCGTATCTGCGAATTCAACTGTTCGTCAATTCGTCGATCTTGCATTGGAAAAAGGTCACTCCCGCATTCCTATATATGAAACTGATATGGACAGCATCTTTGGTGCTGTCCACATCCGCGACGGCTTGCGCGCTATGGTTGAGAGGAAAGAATCGTCGCAGGTTCGTGAGTTGGCACGAAAAGTATTGATTGTTCCTGAGAACAAAAACTTGGGTGACTTGCTGACTGAGTTCAAGAAAACCAAAACGCACATGGCGATTGTGGTTGACGAATATGGTGGCACTCGCGGGATGGCCACCTTTGAAGACTTGCTTGAAGAGCTGGTTGGCGACATTGCCGACGAACACGAAGTAGTGGAAGAGTTCATCGTCGAAGAAGCAGACGGAACAATAATGCTCGACGCAAAGCTATCGTTGTACGAAGCCAACGACAAACTCAATTTAGGCATCGACGACGAAGAGTTCAATACGCTAGGCGGACACGTCTTTGGAGCTCTCGGAAGAGAACCATCGCCTGGAGATGAAGTCAAAACCGATGACTACACGTTGCGCATCGAAGAATCGGATCGTCACCGTATCATCAAACTCAGGCTAATCCGTCACCCACAGACAGAGGGAACGGATACAAACGGAAATAAGATCGATTTGCCGCCATCGAAACCAAATGCGGCAAAGTCGTTGGAGGCTAGCTGATTACTTCCCTGGCTGAACTTCCGACTCGCATCGACTTAATGAGACTAGCCTCAAAGTTCCACACGAAAAAGCGTTTGGGACAGAATTTTTTGATCGATCCTGACGCCCTGCAAAGTATCACAGATGCGCTTGATATTACAGATGGTGACAGCGTCCTGGAGATCGGACCAGGCATAGGCTTCCTCACACGCTTTCTTTCGGCTAAGGGAGCCAACCTGCATGTTGTCGAACTCGACTGGGAATGCTGTATCAATCTGAAGGATCTGGAGATTCCCAACGTCACCGTTCATCAGCAAGACTTTTTGCAATTTGATATAGCTAGCCAACCCAGTCATTTAAAAATTGCAGGCAATGTTCCATATCAAATCACAACGCCGATTCTCTGCTATATCTTCGGAGAGATAGGCGCACCCGCACCTTGGTTTCAGAACGTCGATAAAGTGGTGCTCACCGTTCAAAAGGAAGTTGCCGAACGTTTTGTAGCCAAGCCAGGAACTAGTGACTACAGCAAAATCACTCTTCTGACGAACTATTTTTCCGAAGCCGAGATATTGCATGTGTTACCTCCAGAAAGTTTTTACCCGGCACCTAAAGTCACATCGGCAGTAGTGCGTTTTACGCCACTGCGACAACCACCGATAGAATGTGGCAATCACAAGTTGCTGCGCCAGGTCATCAAAGCCGGTTTCGGACAGAAACGGAAGATGCTACGAAACAATCTCTCTTTCCTCAAGCAACCTCTTTCTGCGTTGGATAAAGTGTTCCGAGAAATGAACCTGGATCCGCAAACTCGTGCCGAGCGACTCTCGCTTCAGCAGTTTGCACGCCTTACTGATTTGCTTGATGCTTTGCCCAAAGAAAAAGTTTGATTGAAGTTACGGTTTGATTGAAGATACAGTTATGCCACCAATTAAAAGTAATACGCTCCGAGCATATTCACCTGGCAAACTCAATCTAACTTTTGACATTCTCGGCGATCTGCCCGGTGGCTACCACGAAGTAGAAACACTGATGCAGACTGTGGATATCGAAGACGAGCTGATTTTCACCTTTGAACCAGCCAGCGAATTTTCCATCGAAATCGCTTCGATTGAGTTTGCAGGTTCTAAGGCAGACGTTCCAACTGATCAAAACAATTTGATCACCAAAGCGGCAAACTTATACACCAAAAATTTTGACGGAGAAAAAAAATACAAGGTCACAGTGCAGCTCAAAAAAGCTGTACCCGTAGCTGGTGGCATGGGCGGTGGCAGTGGAAATGCCGCTGCAACGTTAATGGTTTTGAATAAATGGTTTGATGATAGATACTCAGATCCCGAGTTAAAGCGGATGGCAAGCCAGCTTGGAGCTGATGTCCCCTTCTTCATCGATGGTGGTACTCAAATCGGTGTGCATCGCGGCGATGTTCTTTCAAAGGTCAATTGCAAAAGCGAGCTTTCATATTTGATCGTTGGACCAAAACTCTTTGGTATGCAAACTGCGGAAGTGTATGGCGCATACGATCAATCAAAAAATGAAAGCACTCCTCGCATTCCAGCGGACAAATGTGCGGCGGAATTGGAATCCGGAACTCCGGAAACGATTGGCAAAACACTCGGAAACGCCTTCGAATCAGTAGTTTTCGCTCGAAAGCCCGAACTTAAATTTATTGTCGACCGCCTCAGCCAGCTAGGTGGAATATGCACGAGACTAACCGGCAGCGGTCCAACACTATACGTTCTTACGGCGGATGCAGCTGAAGCACAATCGATCCAATCGAAGCTTAAGCAAGAGCAGCAGAGCGGCGCTTACGGCTGGAATGAACACTCAAACTTAACTCTAAACACATGGATTGCAAAATCCACGAGCAGGGGAGTGCGCTTAATTAACTAGTAACCACTCGATGCTAAAATCGTTCGATGCACTACGATAACGAATTAGCTGACGAAGTTGCGCAGAATGGATTCGCTGTAATACGCGAAGTCGTTGAAGAAGATGTCATCTCAAAATTGACTTTCACGCTGGAAGCATTACGGAAAAGAGATAAAACCCCAAGCTCAGCAGGAGTGCGTCACCTACTAAAACGAAGCGCGCTAGTCAGAAAGTTCGCGAATTCCAAAGGCATTTTGGACATTGCTACAAAAATTGTCGGCACCAACGCTAGGCCGGTAAAAGCAATTCTGTTCGACAAAACACCTGATGCAAATTGGTACGTAACCTGGCATCAGGATCTGACCATCGCAGTCAAAGAAAAGATTGAAGTCACAGGTTTTGGACCCTGGTCAATCAAAGATGGGATCACACACGTTCAGCCACCATCAGAGGTGCTGCAAAATATTGTCTCTCTTCGAGTTCATCTAGACGATTGTCCTCCCGAAAACGGCCCCATAAAGTTCATAGCTGGATCGCATGCTATGGGTATCATGAGCACATTCGAAATTGCAGAGTGGCGTGACACAAGAGAGCACGTGTGCGCATCAGCTGCTCGTGGCGACGTCATAGTGATGCGTCCATTGATTCTGCACAGCTCTTCACAATCATCAATGGTGGACCACCGAAGAGTGCTGCACATCGAATTTGTCGGGGCAGAATTACCAAACGGTTTAAGCTGGGCAGAATCCAGCGGACTGGATTCAGTTGAATTGATAATGGCAATCGAAGAAGAATTCGGCTTAGAAATTCCGAATGAAGTGGCAGAAAACCTTTTTACTGTAGGCCAAACTTACGAATATCTTCGAAGCCAACTTGACAAAGCTGATGGTGAAGAGTGCTTCTCTCAAAGACTATTTTATAAACTGAGAAAAGCTCTAGTGAACAATTTCAACCTGCAGCGGCGCGAGATTACTCCAGAATCAAATATGAGCGACTTGGTACCACTTGAGCAATTAGAAGAAGGGTGGTCGTTTTTGCGGTTGTACATTGACCAGGAAATACCCAATTTTGAAGTTCCGAGCTATGGACTCTTTTTCAAGGGACCGAGCAGAACACTAACCATGCGAGAACTGGTGTTTGCAATGATGAATATCAACCGAGACTATCAGGCTTATAAGAAGAGCAGCGAAGCAGAAGTTTGGAACAGACTCGTAGCCGTGGTCATTGCGCAATTAAATGTCAACCGAGACGAAGTCACGTACAACGCTTCATTCTCTAAAGATTTAGGAGTATGCTAGAGCTGGCATTAATGAGGTTTTCGACAAGTCAAACTCTAGAGGGAAACAGTCGGGTCGATACGATGAACTGTCGAGTAGGCTTCGTGTTTACCGAAAGAATTTGTAATTGTTACCGTAATCATGTCGTCACTGACATAAGCTTCCAAAATATTTGTTCGATCGAGATTTTTGCCGATGCCGTCAACAAAGTCATCATCAAAGCTTACGCACCTTATATTTTGAAGGTGCTTTACTTTGTCTTGGATTTGTTTATAGAACTCATCCATCTCGCGCACCGATTTGCGAAACACGTAATACTCAATTCTATCTCGCACTTTCGTCGCAATCGTGTCGGCTTTTTTCGAAGACACCGTTCCGCAGTCAACCACTAAAGAGAGTTCGCCCGCGTCGTTTCTAGCAACCAAATCTGGTACAAAGTTCCAATCGATATCTTCGTCTAGACGAGGACTTTTTTGAATGAACATCAAATAGGCGAGAAGCTTTAGCGTAATTGTGTCGCCACCTTCGTTGCTAAAGGCACCGATTACTAATTTTTCCGAGTAATCATTTTTGCCGTCATTAGCCTGAATATTGAACGAATACTTCATTTACGCACACCATTTGCGATGAGTTTGACGACTTTGCTGATAATTTGCGATGAGTCAACGATGTTGCTGACAAATTCGACGCGTTTGACGCCGTTGCTGACCATTTGACTTCGCCAATTGCGCAAAAGGCAATGACGGCTAACGGCTAGTGGACAAGGATAGCACCATAGTGACCTGGTACGGTCACGGATACAGCGCCAGCTTGCACTTGATATGTCTTGCCGCTGATTTCGTCTTTGACATTGGCGCCATCCGACACGTCTAACATTCGGATCGGGACCTCGACTGTTTTATCGCTGCTCGAGTTGTTCACCACTACTGCAATCTGATTCCGTTTATCCAATCGACCAAATACGAAGACGTTATTGTCATCATCTTTCTTGAGGGTAATGACCGAGCCTGTTCTCAACGCTGGATACTTATTTCTAATCGATATGAGTTGGTGCGTCAAAGCAATCGCTTTGTTGTCGGAATTTACCTTATTCCAATCGAACGTGCGCCGACAATCAGGATCGCCGCCGCCCATCATTCCGTATTCGTCACCGTAATAAATTGTAGGAGTGCCGATGTAGGTCATCTGAAAGATGAGTCCGAGGTAGGTCTTCCATACATCACCATCAGCACGCTGCGCAAATCTACTTATGTCATGATTAGACAAATGATTGCTTAGCACTTGTTGCACATTTGTCGGATAATCGGCGCGCGTCAAACGCAACATTCGCTCAAATTCCGAAGTTGTCAGCGCACCCTTGCTGTCGTCGCATTTCTTACCAGTGATCCATTGCGACACTGGTCCTGTGAAAGCGTTGAAGTTGGTGACTGAATCCCATTGATCACCGGCGGCTGTCCATGAGTTTGCATTCTCCCAATTTTCTCCAATGATCGCAGCTTGAGGCTTGACAGTTTTCACCGCGGTTCTGAATTGACGCCAGATCACGTGATTGAAATTGTCGCTACCATCGAGACCATCAGCGTCTGCATACTTCGGTGCATCAAGTCGCCAACCGTCAATATTGTACGGTTGTTTCAAATATCTTAGCGCCACCGAATTTGGTGATTGATAAATCGCATTCTTCAATGCTTGCGAACCGAAATTGAGTTTCGGCAAACTATCGTAAATCATGAAGTGAGCATAGTCGTTTGGCCACTTTTTGAAATTGTAATAAGAGCTAAAAGGGCTTTGTCGTGATTGGAACGCGCCGATTACTCCCGGCACAGCATCATATTTTGCAAACCATTTATGCCCGTCGCCAGTGTGATTAAAGACACCGTCTAAAATCAGATAACCACGCCTGCCATTCAAATTATTGTGTAGCGAACTGGAGAGCTTTACCAGTGTGTCGTTAGTGCCAAATGCAGGATCAACTATGTCGTAATCGGACGTATCGTATTTGTGATTGCTTGGAGCCTTGAAGATTGGGTTCAAATAAACTATGTCAGCGCCAACAGTTGATCTTATGTAGCTCAATTTGGAGATAACGCCCTGCAAATCGCCGCCGTAAAAAGTAAAAGAGCGATCTTCACCTTCTTTGGGTAATGGACTCTCACCCCATTGGCGTTGCGAGGTGGAGATAGCACCGTGTTTATACTTTCCAGTTGTTATGTCGTTGGTAGTATCACCGTTATAAAATCGATCAGGGTATATTTGGTAGATGACTCCGTTCTTCAACCAATCAGGCGTTTTGAATCCTGGCACTATGTAAAAGTCACCTTCGGAAGGCTCTGACTTAGCCGCTCCCCGTGCGTTGTACCAAGTGGTGGCATTACCATCTTGCAAACAAAACCGATAATACTTTTTTGACATACCCGCGGGAATGGTGGCGTGCCAATATTCAAAAATAGAATTCGTCTTTTCGTCTTCCTTCTTCATTGGCAAAAGATGAAAATTTCGATCAGCTGAGTCGAAATACTTAACAGTTGCGGCGGTCAGGTCGCCCTTAGACGCGCGGAATCTAACTGACAGCGGAGTGTTCGCATCTGGTTCGCTGGTATTAGCAAAAACAGGACCCTGGTCATGAAACAAACCATCCCACTCAATATTTGCATCGAGCGTCGCAGCATTGGCAGCGCTGAATGTAATCAAAACAAACAATAGTGCTGCAACCGATAAAGCTTTCAAATTGAATCACCAAACGAGGAACTAAGGAAGAAAGTTGAAAGACAGAATGTAGAGTACGAGAAGAACGCGCCATCATATCGAAGACCACTTGGTTTACCAAGATTCCATTTGGTTATCCAAAATTCCAACTGGTAATCAAGATGACTGCTTGCACCAAAAGATTTGATAGAAGTTGCAGAACATACTTCTATCCATCTTCCCTGCAATGGCACTCAGTTCCGTATCGATGACCAGGCTTCGGTTGCGATTCGATTCAGATGAAAAAACTGGAGTTTCGCGCGGAAATATGCCGCGAACGCAAACAATGGCATTATTGCGTGCACATCGAAGAATTTGCTTCTGAACGGCGGCAGCGTAATCCGGCGGAAGCAATTCAAGAATGTTGGACAATCCAAAATATTCTATCGAATCATCAGGTTGCTTCTCTAACCAATCAACTGTACCGGCGCAAGTCAAAGACAAATTACTCAGATGTTGGGACAGCGCATTCCATCTTCGTTCCTGTAGGTAGGGAGGAAGAGCATCTTCACGCTCATTGTATTTGGCAAAAAAAGATTGCCAGAGATACGGGTTCGAACACGCAGGAACATCAGTCAAAGCTCTAACAATTCTGCGTTTCATTACCTTAGAAAAGTCTGGCGGTAGTAGTCGCTTAGCGTCTGCTCCATGCGCTATCGTCATAAACTGTCGGCTGAATGCCACGTTCAATCCCAGTTTCCATTGCCAGTTGCACCATTGCTCATCGTAAAAACGACGTTGCTCAGACACGTCGCACATGGATAACAGCTTCGTAGTGGTGGCACGGCTGTGAATAAATGCATAGAACAAATCTGTTACTTGGTGCATGCGCTTATCCACCCAGCCAGCGTTGTTCAATCCGCGTTCAAGGTCACTCATACATCCGTCTAAAATACCGCGCGAGGTCTCCGATATGGAACTTCTAACCTGCTTGTAGGCAGCCACTGCTTGCGCTTTGCACGCATCGCGCGTCACTTCGAAACCAAGAGTTTTGAACATCTCCAATTTGGATTCAACTAAAGCGATTTGGGCTTCGCTGATATCTACCGCATCAACTTTTAGACCCGGAAACGTAATCATAGAAAAAGCAGTGCAACCGCCAGAAGCAATCACAAACGCTCGTTTAGGAGAATCAAGTTTGCTGAGCAAAAACAAATCAACCTCAGCATCCTCACGTACCTGACCAAACATTAGCTGTTTGCTTCGGTTAAAGATTGGCTGGGTCATATCCACATCTTTTTCTTGGGAATCTTCAACGCATAGGCGCCAGGTCCGTATTGCGCAACAATCAGCGCACACATTATCGTTGGCAAATTCGAGATTATCAAACCAAACGGATGTGGAATCGTGCCACCACCAAACACTGAACCGACCACATTCATAAGAAGAATGATTCCAATTTGAAAGTAAGAAACGAAACGATAAAACAATCCAGAGATAATTCCGCAGCCAAGTAGCGTTTCACATGAACCAATCAAACGAGACAAAAACACGGGATCCGTGCCGTGTCCTACTGAGCGCAAAATATCGAGATGATGCGGGTCGAGGGCAATCACTTTCAGCCAGAGTCCGTTATAGAGCCAAATGGATGCGAGGACCATACGTATCGCAAACAGCAGCTTCGGATTAATTACTCCGTTAGTCATCCAGCACACCACATTGATAAAGAAACAAAGCCGTAAACAATACAGTGTAGAACAACCAAAGCACAGTGCTCAGGAGACGAAGCGAAGTATCGACCTTTTTGTTGTCGTGGATCTTGCCAGTGAAGCATACAAATTGAAAAATCAAACGACTAAGCCAGCACATTGCAAAACATCCGTTTGCGATCATTCCAAGCATCGACCGAACAACCAATACGGATGGTGTAAAGATCATCACCGAACCGAGCAGAAGCAGTCCGCACGCTATGAAAAGAGTGTGTGCATAAAACACTTGTTCATTGATTGGTGTCAGCTTTTTGAGGTCTTCTCTCCAGTTCAATAATCGAGCAATATAGACGTGGCCAATCGACAAAACAACCATGGTCACGCCTGCGACTTCCAACGCACGATTGAATATAAAACTCAACGACATAATTCGTACACCCTCACAAAAGGTGTGATTTTAAACTGAGTTTGCAAGAGTAAATTAGCTGCCTCGGTGCAGCTTACCCAATCGGCGTTAGACAGGAAATGGAATGCTCCGATTCCATACGCAATGAAATTTGCACGATCTCTTAAATGTTCAACAAGCATCACATGACCATTACCAGCTAATATTCGGCGCATTTCTTGAAACAACACCACTCGCTTTTCGTGATCTCGAACTTCGTGAGCTGCGAACGCTACAAGCACTAGATCAACAGAATCATTTGGTACAGGCCAGTTGGTCAGCGAACTTGAGATCGGAACGGTTTTAGATGGAAAAAATTTCTGCGCTCGAATTATAGATGGTTCTCGACGTTCCAGAGCAGCGTAAAAATCAACGGTCTGTATCTCACTCGATGGAAAGATTTTTGCTAACTTACCACCGGTCTCGTCATATCCAGCGTGAACCAAAACTATCCGCTGCGGCTCACCGACAGCTTTTGCCAACCATGACCAATCTCGCAAAGGAGATAAGTCGTACACCCAATGAGAGGCGATGAGAGAAGCGAATGTCTGCAATAATACTGCCACCAAAATAAGCATCGCAATTTTAGAGACGAGAGTGTCGACCGATGGAAGAATAGAGATCACAAACAGCCCAACCACAACTAACAGTGCAGCGACGTAGAGTGGCCAGTTAAAGAGAATGACACGGGACAAACCGCTAAACCGCGATTGAATGCCAATCTCATTACTCGAAGTCATCGACTTTATCCAAGCTTTTCTGCGAGTAGTAACGCTCGGTCATATTACTTTGCGATTCATTCAGCTCTTCACAAATTCCTTCCTTCCAATAGTAGGGAATGTCTTTAAGAAAGAAGGAGCTGCAGTGAACAGGCTTTGCACCTGCGAACTGTTTTTGCTCGAAAAACGAAATCTTTTGCACGTCAGCAGGTACAGACTTCGGATGCCAGTTCTCACGCACACCTTCCACTCTAATAATCGAGTTAGTTTCCTTTTCATAGTCAAAAGTGAAAGGCATCGGCCCTGCGAATTTAAGAGCATCGCGAACGCTCGAAAAAGGCGATCCTTTCGGCAAATAATTTTCTGAAGCTGACAAATCGGCTTCGCAGATCAATTCGCTAATGCCATCATCCGACGCGCTGTTCAGCTTCAGCCGTTCGTCTGTCAAAGAAAAATCGATATTGGACTTGCAGAATCCATAATGCGTTAATAAATTGCCAGTCAAAACCATGCTTGAGCTGTCAGTGTCGGAGCGAAGAATTCGCAAACCACGCAGATTGCGACCTTCATGAGTTTTAAAACGCACAAAGATTCGGTAACCGAGTAGCAAGTAGTCTTGTGAAATGAAATCCGGAAAACCGCGAGGACGCATTTTGCTAGTTTGCACAGCGGCTACCGCAACAAATCCAAAGTTACGATAAGTATCAAGCACCAGCCCTGGTGCTAGCAGAGGCACCAGGATCTCCTTCGGGAAAGCATAGGTCAAGACGAAAACAAATCCGAAATGAGCCTCCATCGAAAATGGATGTCGTTTAAGCATATAAGCTGGAAACAATGCCGGCGCCTCACATCGACAACAGTAGACTCAAGTGTACCAGCTGCCGTTGAAGTATAATAAACCTGCCTGAACTAACACTGCCATCGATGGATTAACTGTGCCTGCGAATCACTTTTCCCAAGCTTCCTCAACGACCGATTTCGGCAAATTTTGCACAATCGCGGCACTTTTCAGTGTTCTAGTTGCAGTTGGACTAGCTGTCAGACCAGTATTTGCTGAAGACTCGAAAGGAGCAGCGAGCGACGCTAAAAACGAAGTCTTTGTGCGCATCCTGAACAAAGCTGATGAAGGCAAGTGGAAAGACCTCCCAATCGGCGAGTTGATGGGGAAAATTGCCTACGAGCTTGTTGGCACACCATATGTCGGTGGAGTACTGGATCGCAACGCAAATCAAGAGGTTTGCACTGTTGATTTGACGTCTCTGGATTGCGTCACATTCTTCGAATCAACCCTCGACTTTGCACGCATGTTGAAAAAAGGCGGAACAACACCAGAAGCACTTGTCAAAGAAGTGAGTTTCACACGATACCGTGGTGGCATTCCTCGCGACTACACGAGCAGGCTTCACTACACAACCGACTGGTTTCATGATAACGAGCGCAAGCATGTCGTTAAGCTGATGCCAAAACTTCCAGGGTCTGCACCATTCACACAGAAAGTAGGTTTTATGTCTACTCATCCGCAGCTTTATCCTGCGCTCAAAGCGCATCCTGAATTTGTAGCGGTGCTAAAGAAACAGGAAGAAACGATTAACAGTCGCCATCTGCATTTTGTACCTATGGACAAAATTGCAGCTATTGAACCACTGTTGCAAACTGGCGACATCGTTGGGGTCTGCACGAATCAGCCCGGACTAGACATCGTGCACACAGGTTTGATATTCCGCGATAGTGCGGGGGTCGCACACTTCATGGATGCTTCCTCCAAAAAGAGCAACATGAAGGTGACAATCGAACCAGGACCAATTAGTGGTGCGCTGGGCTGGTCGAAAAACAATATCGGAATTATGGTGGCACGTCCGCTCGAACCGGCTAGGAAGCAGTAAAATTCAAAGATATTCAAAGGACAAAACAGTGAAGAAAACGAGCGAAATCAAGAAACCTGCACAAAATCCAAAAACCAAGCCGGTAGCCGCAACCAAATCGAAATCCGTAGCCAAGTCGACAACTGCAGCGAAATCGAAATCCGCAGCCAAGCCGGTAACCGCAAACAAGTCCAAATCCGCAGCAAAGCCGACCGGTACGACCAAGTCCAAATCCGCAGCAAAGCCGACCGCTACGACCAATTCCAAATCCACAGCCAAGCCGACCACCGCGACCAAGTCCAAATCTGCAGTTAAGCCGACCACCGCGACCAAGCTCAAAGCCGCAGCCAAACCCAAAGGCGCAGCAGAGCCACCTGTTAAGTTGGTGTCGACCGATGTCGCACAGAAAGAAATGAAACTGTTATGTCAGGAATATCCTGAAGCAGAGTGCGAATTAGATTACTCCAGCGCCTTTCAGTTACTCACCGCTGTGATCATGTCGGCACAAACAACTGATGTTACAGTAAACAAAGTCACCCCGACTCTGTTTGAGAGATTTCCGGACGCAAAAGCCCTTGCGGAAGCGGACCTTGATGAAGTCAAAGAGATCATCAAGCCGACCGGTTTCTTCAATGCAAAAGCGAACAACATTCAAAAATGCGCTCAAGCATTGGTGGCAAACTTTGGCGGCGAAGTGCCTAAAACAATCGAGGAGCTAACGACACTTCCTGGTGTTGGTCGAAAAACTGCAAATGTGGTGCTTGGTGTCGTATTTGGTGTGCCTGGTTGGACGGTCGATACTCACGTTCAACGTCTTTCTGCGCGCTTAGGATTTACAAAAAATACCGAACCAGAAAAAATTGAAGTCGATTTACAAAAGCTTTTCCCAGAACAAGATTGGTCGCAACTGTCTATCACATTGATCTGGCATGGCAGAAGAATGTGTTTCGCGCGCAAGCCAGATTGCCCTCGTTGCCCAGTTCAAGACCTCTGCCCAAGCGCGATGGTCTGAACTTTGCACCGACGGTCTTAAATGCTAATGGTCCAAACGCTAAGAGGCTAATGATCCAAACGCAAGTTGAGCACAGGTTTCACTTCTGATTTGGAGTGGTGCGCACAACGATTTTGATCTTGCACGATGTCGTCCAAATTTTTCGTGTGACCACTAATCGCGGTGGACCGAGCTAGCTCGAAATACTTTTGAGCGTCTTTATCGCGATGGTGCTGACAATAGAATCTGGCTAATTGCGCATAACTATTTGCGAGCCTTCCACCGCCTGGATGGCTAACTTCGTCTTTCTTGATGGCGTGCTTGTACAGCTCCTCTGCTTGCTTCAAATCTCCCCGATCTGCACAAATGATCGCCATAAATTGTTCGCGAGTTGATCTGTATCGATCACTTTTAGTCTTCGTTTCTATGTCTTCTGCAATTTGGATCATCTTTTCCGCAGCAGCCTTATCTCCTCGATCGTATTTCAAGATTGCATGATGCAGAATTTGTTTCGGCAAGGAATAGTTTCCGGAACCCACAGAACGACTGGTGATTCCCATCGATTTGGTAATCAAAGGTGCTGCTTCCGCGTAACGACCTTTGTCCAGATAAAGGGCTGCAAGTGATCCATAACTACGAGCGAGGTTCGGATGATTAACGCCAAAGACCTTTTCACGAATTTCAATCGCTTTTTTATAACAATATTCCTGGTCCGATGCTGGTGCTTCATCCAAATAAGCGCCGGCCAAATCTTCCATACAAACAGTCACTGATTCATTGGGATGACCAGAACGTTTCGCCGCTAGAGCGAGTTCCAGTGCGGCCTTTTCATACACCTCTGCTTCTTTTATATTGTTCATCGCCACACAAACGGCAGCGAGACGCGCTTGTGACTCAGCAACTTGTGGCGTGTCTTTACCAGCTTTACGAGCCAATTCTAACGACTGAAGATAATACTTTTTCGACTCTTTGTAGTCGTGCAACAACTCAAAACGATTGCCTTCATCAACGAGATCATCCCAACTCATCGCTGCCAAAGATCTCTGCTGCACTGAACAGAAGAGAGATAGCGTTAAAACTGCTGAGACAATTGCGTTATTTCGAGGCATACTACTCACCACGACTCTACTGTTCTAGCACGGAAGTGGGCCCCTGGATCAAATTCAGAGTGATTTATCCTGGGATAATCTACGCGGACAGATGCCAATTATCGATTGGCAGCCTCATGACTTTTTAACCAGTCGAGCACCAACATGCGCTTTATCTCGCCAAAGTGAGTTCGGGGCAGCTCATCGGTCGAAATTACAATTCGAGTCGGTATTTTGGATGAGGGTTGATTCTTCATCAACGATGCAACGGACTTGTTGATACCACCAATTTTCTGGTTTTTCTTTTCTGGCACTACAATTGCCACCACTTCCTGATGATGGAAACTGTTTGCGTCTCGAATTCCAACGACGCAGACTTCCTTAATCAGTGCTGACTGCGAAATCAACTGTTCAACTTCTTGCGGATAGAATTTGCTGCCATCCACCAAATGAATCAAGTCTTTGATTCGTCCGTTGATGTACAAGAACCCGTCTTCGTCAAATACACCTAAATCGCCGGTGTAGAGCCAACCAGAGCTATCGATAGCAACATTAGTTTTGTCCTCACTGTTGTAATATCCGCGCATTACGTGAGGTCCCCTCGTCACCACTTCGCCCTCATCTCCTACGCCCTTGGATCCAATCAAGCGCACTTCAATGTCAGGCAACGGTTTACCGACAGAATGCATGCGGAAATTATCGTGGCTGTTAATGGAAGTAAGTGAACTCGATTCCGCCAATCCATATCCATGACATATGTCAACACCGACAGTATCAAGAAAATACTCAACATCACGTGGAAGTGGTGCCCCAGCAGTGATGAAACTTCGAAACTGAGGACCAATCAAATCATGTACCAGGGGAAACAGTCTTCGCCTCGATCTTCGAGGCAACAGCTTTGCTAATCCAAATCGCATTTTGAACTGCAATCGCTTTTGCATGCTAGATTTTGCAAGCTTTTTTTGAATCAAATTTTTCATCGAGTTCAAAAATGGTGCAGTCGCAATCATGTAAGTTATGTTTTGTTTGTGCAAAGCTTTGACTTTAGTTTTGAACGTGGAATCAGGCAGATAACAGACCTGACCACCAGCGAACAAAACGCCCAGAAATCCCAGAGTCAATTCAGTCACCTGAGTCATCGACACGGCAGATAAGAACAGGTCCTTTTTACCGACATCAAATAAATACTCCAGAGATTCAGCTTGAGAGAGCAGATTGTTAAAGGTGAGCATGACGCCCTTCGATTCGCCAGTTACACCAGCGGTGTATACAATCAAAGCCGTTTCTTCTAAGTCTCGCTCGCGTCCTTCCCTCAAAATGTGTGTCGAAACTCCTTGCAACGTTTTGTGGGAGCTACGGGACGAGGTTTCATCCATAACGATCACAGTGCCGACTGTTTCATTACCCGCCACCACTCTTGATGCCAATTCGAAACATCTTTTGGAGGCAAATAGAAATCTGGGTGCAGAATCCAACACCTGCAACGCCAACTCTTCTGCCGGCAATTTGGAATCCAAAGGCACCAAAATTGCTCCAGCTCGAATTGCAGCGAAGAACACCACACCAAATTCTGGATTAGACTCAGAGAGAACCGCTATTCTGTCGCCAGAGTTGATACCACTTTCAATCAGATAATTCGAAAGATGCTGAGCGCTTCGCTGAAGATCTTCAAAGCGAAGCTGCATCCATTCACCATCTCTGAAAACTGAGATAGCAGGATTGGCTCGAAGCATGCCAGCTTTCTGATAGATCAAATCCAAAACACTTAAATGCACAATCAGCTCCAACAGGTTCTAATCGGACTCTATCGCAACTAACAAAAGTTCGCCAGTCAGCGCTTGGAGTTCAACTCTTTTAGCTGCGCTTCCAATTTGGTGGCATCTGCTGAGTGGTGCTGCAAACGAGCGATTTTGATGGCGAGTTCGAGCCCTTGAACACGTACCATTTTCAATGATTTAGGATCCTTCTGCATAATAGACAGAGCCTGATTTATCGCCTTTTCCGCGTCATTTAATCTATGCGATTCCAAATAAATTCGAGCCATGCAGACCAGGTCATATCCATACTCGAAATAGTCAACGCCATGTTGTTCTTTATGTATGATCTGAGCGGATTTCGCTTCCAGTTCGGCTTCCTTAAATCTCCCCATCTTTGTCAAAATGATGGCACGCAAACGGGCAACATTTGCCACGACTTCGACACTGCCTGCGGCTCCGGAACGCGCAATCAATTCAGCCTGAGCGCAATATTTCTCCGCATCCTGCACTCGACCAATGTTGTTGTAGACATTGGCCAGTTGTAAGGCGAGTTGTCCGGTCACTCCACTCATTTTGCCAGTGAGCGAGACACTGCGCTCATAACCCTGTTTTAGATATTTATCGCCTTCTGCAACCTTGCCGCGTGCCACCAATTCCGCACCGTAAAGCACTTCGATTGTGGGCAAAAGTTTGTGCCTTGCGTTGATAGTTTTGCGCAGAGTGAGGCAATGTAGATAACACCTCTCAGTTTGTTGACTGGCGCCCATCAGTTGGTAGGCATCGGACAAATCGTCCAGCCATACGAATGCCTCGGGATCACCTTTTCCATCTTTCATCAAGAAAGAGGCGATCTCTTTTGCTTTGACATAGTGCGGCTCGGCGAGATCTAACTTACCTTGCAAAACATAGACAGCGGCGAGTCGAGCTTCGCACTCCTGTACTTCGGCAGAATTGGCACCAAATTTCTGCGCCTCCTCTATGGCTTTCAAATAGTCTGTCTCAGAAAGACGCATATCATGACTAATCTGAGCTTGCTGTGCGACGTTAAGCAGCGTGCGCAACTTTTCTCTAGACGGCGGTGCAGCGAAAGTCGGCAAACCGATAGAGCACAGCATTAGCAGCGACAGGGTAAATTTAAGCAGATTTTGCTTCATTGTTACACTGTATCAGCTAACAGGGTTCTACTCCGGGTGGTTGTCAGCAAGATGTGCACCAATCAGATTTGGAGTCTCTATCGTTTAATGCTTTAAATACCGCGCTCCAAAGGAGCGCTCTGGCTCCAATTGAGGTTCCAAGATGCCCCAGAACAATTTGCCTGAGGAGCCCATTCGGTTAAAATACGGTGAGGACCAGACTTACGGGATCAAGAGCGATGCGCCGATTCGGCAAAACTTTCAACGTGCTGCTCTCAATCAGTATTTTGGCGACAAATTTGTTGGTAGATTCGCGATGCATCGCAAGTGAATCTTCAGAAACTCTCGAACAGCAAGAAGCAAGGCTACGCACCAACCTCGAAACGTCTATCAAGAAGTTTGGTGAAGGCGCTTTCGAAACATCACAACAGAAACTAAGCCTGGCTGTGTTTCTTAAAAACAGCGGAAAAGACATCGAAGCGGAAAAACTCCTTCGACCGACTCTTGCGGCCGTCGAAAAGACCAACGGTGCTGATTCACTTGAAGCTGGAATGATAGAAGATATGCTTGGCCGAGTACTGCGGCATCAACATCGTTTGGCTGAGGCAGAATTTTATCAGCGCAAAGTACTAGCGATTCGAGAGAAATTGCTGGACCCTAGTGATTCAGGAATCGCAACGGCGTTGGTGGATTTGGCAAAAGTGCTTTCCGAAATGCCTGGCAAACGCAACGACGCAAAGGCGCTTTATATGCGCGCACTTGAAATTACAACCAAGAATGGCGACAAAGAAAACTGCACTTATATCAACTCGAATCTTGCATCATGTCTTATTCGACTGAATGAAGTCAAAGAAGCACAGCAATTGTATCTCGACAATCTCAAAAGCGCCCAAGATAATGCGAAGGTACGACCAGATAGTTACTCGATTTTGCTCATCAACATTGGCGAAACGTATTTGCGAGAAAAACAATACGACAAAGCGTACAAATATTTCGAAGAAGCAGTTGCGATTCTACAACAGACTAATACACTGAAGCGCAACAACGCAGCATATGTATTGAGGAAGATGGGGCGAATCGATACAATTCGCGGACGCTACGAGTTGGCGTCGAAAGAGTTTGCCGAAGCACTATCAATTTTGCATGATCGTCATTCCGACTTCTTTGCCAAAGTCGCACAATCTGAACGACTCAAATTTACAGATTTGATCGCGAGCCTGAGTAATCAGCACAAAGTCTCTTCTCCAAAAGGCACCACCAATCCTGCAACTAATTCGAAAACTGTAGGCGCGTTTTCAAAACTAGCCATCAGCATTGATGTAGAAAGAAAGATTTTTGAAAAATTGCGACATGACGGCGAGCTTAATATCACCAGAGAACTAGAACAGGTTTATCGAGAGCGTTGCAAAGATCTAGGTGAATTCGGTGAGTTCGACCCTCTGGTCTGCGAAGTGGCACTGCAAATTGCCGAGATGCTAGCGATTCTTGGAGCGCCAGATACGAAATGCGTAGTGGATAAAGCAGAACCGGGAATAACCGGGTTTGCCGAAAGCTTACTTCTAGATGATACCGCCAGCGGTGCAGATCCCCGGACAACAGTTCAATTTCTTGGCGGAAGAATTGCTGCGCTAGATTTCGCAATAGACGAACTGATCTGGTTAGCTTACTTAAATGGTCAAAACATTGAAGACGATCAGGCTAAGAAAAATTTGGAACTGGCTGAGGAGTGCCTCAGAGTGCAGTACCCGAGCAAAACAAACGGTGAGCCGAAAGTTCATTCTTCAGTCCTAAATGCAGAGAGATTACTGGCAATGGCGGAAACGTGGCGCCAGTTATCTGACTTGCAGCAGTCGACAAGATTGACAGAAAGCGCTTTATCAATGGCAATAGCCCTGAAAGATAACAAAATGCAGTACAAGGCACTACTACAGTTGGCTAAATCAGATTTAGCAGAATCAGATCTTGAACCAGCCCTAAAACATGCGGAAGAAGCAAAACGTATTGCGCTCTCCGAATTCGGAGCGACTGCAAAAGAAATCATTCCATGTGAACGACTTCTTGCAGAAATCAATCTGGCAAATGGAAACTACCAGGAAGCACAGAATTGTGCAGCCAAAGCACTGTACTGCAAAGATGTAAGTCAAAGCGACAGGATATTTCTGCACAACATGTCGGGTTTTGCATATCTGTGTCAAGGGAAATACGAAGAATCCAAATCACAACTCCAAATGTCATTGGATTTATGCAACGAAAACACGACCAAACAAATCAGTGATAGTTTGCTCTTTAGCGCAGCTGCTACGGCTCAGGCTGAGGCTTTGGTCAGGCTCGGCGATACAAAAGAAGCAATGAGAAAATTAGACTGGGCGCTGAATCTCGATCGAGAGAATGAATCGTTCGGGATAGAGTTGACCTTAGCTCGCGATTATCAAGGCATCGCTCGAGTTCAGGCACTAGAGGGAGATCACGAAGTCGCTGCCAGGTATGCTCTGGATGCAGCGTGCTATGTGGATAATTTTTTGATGTCTGGTATGTCACAACTTTCGTTCGCTCAGCAATGCTCATTTATCAGCGTGACTCGACAAATTCGCAGTCTTCTTTTGGATACCTGCATTGATTCAAAAAATTTGCCACTGGCTTATGCCTACATCATGAGGTGGGAAGGACTAACTCTAGAAACGCTGCGCAGCCAATCAATTCTGAGCGCAGCTATCGCAAACGCTCCAGAAAATACAAAAAAGACGCTGGTTGAACTTTCCAAAACGAGGATCAAACTTGCAGAACTGACCAGCGGACACGAACAGTCAGAGCCTGAACTTGCACAATTGACCGAGAAAAAGGAGAAGCTAGAACGCGAAGTAGCATTACAAGGTTCGCGTTTGAGCGACGTGCTGAAAAATAAAGATTCGGATTGGTTCAGAGAACATTTAAAGGCTGATCAAGCATTTTTGGATATTTTGACCTACAAGCCTAGCAAGGATAAAGTAGAACACTATGCACTTATCGCACTGAAAGCGGGGGACGGTGGTGAGCCACATTTCTTCGACCTGGGCGAAAAGAGCGTGATCGACCAACAAATCAACGATTGGCGCAGCAATATCAATCAAAATATTCTATCAAAGAATCGAGACCTCACACTCGATCGTGCCATCAACGCTGCATCGATGTCGAGTGAGAAATACCTGAAACTGACTCAGTCACTGGCCAATCTCTTTATCACCAACGCGAAAGTATCAAAATTTCTCGGCAAAGACGTAAACAAAATTTGGCTCTGCCCAAAGTCTGAAACAGCAAAAATGCCATGGAATGCGCTTAGCATCATTTGTGGTGCGGACAATCTAACAATCTGCGAAGTCGATAGCCCTAGAGAGTTTGTACAAATCTCAAGGTCCAATCACATGGCATCGAACCCAAACGATCGATTGCTGTTAGCGGGTGTTGGGGCATTTCACGACGATGCAATTAATGACTTGCCGGGCACAGGATTGGAAATTCGTGGCATCAAGGAGCAGGCAGACAAAGCCGCGTTTCCATGCGATGTACTTCTAGACGCAGACGCAAATAAGGCAAAAGTGCGAGAAAAAATATCGCAAGCATCCATTGCACATCTTTCTACTCACGGCTTCGCAAGAAGTGAGAAAGATGGAAGCAATGACACGCACAAGAACTCCAACGTCGAATTCGGCTTACTTAGTTTCAGTTCTGCGATTCCTCGAAATCCTCTGACAGATTCAGGGCTAGTTTTGTCTCCTGTCATTGCACCAGAAGTGATGATTGCATTAAACGATGCAAAGTCGAATACAGTTTCAAAAGTTAAAAGATCGGACTCAAATTCGAACGATAAACCGAAAACCGATTCGATGCACAAATCAAGTGAGGCAATTCAAATAGCCTATGCGTCAAACTTGAGATCTGCAGGAAGTTTGGACTCGATTCTCAGATCGACCACAACTTCAGTTGGTGCAAAAAAACCGTTGACGAATCTTTTAACAGCCGAAGAAATTGTTGGCTTAAACCTGTCAAAATGCAAACTTGTCTCTTTATCAGCGTGCAAAACCGGCTTGGGAACAGGTCTTGAGGGGCAAGGAGTAATTGGCTTGCGATCGGCAATTATTTCTGCGGGAGCGCGATCAATATTGATGTCGTTGTGGAGTGTTGACGATGATGCCACGCAACAACTTATGTGCAAATTTTACAGTTCTCTTCTTGACCCAGAACATCCGCTTTCAGAGATCGAAGCGTTGACGAAAGCGCAGGAATACATTCGTAATCAGCCTCAGTGGCAATCGCCAATCTACTGGGCTGGTTGGGTAATCGCCGGTGATGGCTGGCAAACTGTTCGCTAATATTGGCTTGGCAATTCCAGAAAACAGTTCGTTAAGATCCGGCGCATGAAAAAGAAAACAAGTTTCATCAAGAATGTAAAGTATCGCGATGTCGTGTGCATGGTTGCGACATGCGCTTTTACCTTGTGCGTGAATCAAAACACATTAGCATCTACCGTTCCAGACACAGACCCGCAAGCCGCAACAAAATATATTCTGATGATCGAAGAACAGTCAAAAAAGTTTGGGGAGTTTGCTGAAGAAACAACCGATACACGATTGAATTACATCAACTTCTTAAAGAACCGTGGCGAATACACAGAAGCAGAAAAATTATGCCGTCCAATCATCACTGCATACGAAAAAAGTGGTAGAGCAGACGCTGAAGTTCTTGCCCGAATCGAAGATCAACTCGGACGAGTGCTACGCCACCAGGGAAATTATGCCGAGGCAGAACTTTATCAACGTAAGACTCTCGCAATTTATGAGAAGCGACCCAAATACTTCGCATTAGTTATTTCATCGGCGCTAATAAATTTGGCAAAAGTGCTAATGGAGCAACCAGACAAATTGCAAGAAGCAAAACAAATGCTTTTGCGTGCACTGGATATTGAAACGAAACTTGCAGAAAAAGGTCACTTATCTGAGGCTTCAGGAGTCCTGGGGATCTGCCTAATAAATACCGGGGAGACAAACGAGGCGCGAAAGTATCTGCTACCGCTGCTAATCTCAGAGAAAAATTCGGGACTTCCGCGAGATTCATACGCTTCTCTAATCAACTTGATTGGCACAAGTTATTTTAAGGATAAACAGTACGATCAGGCGATCAAATACCATCAACAGGCACTAGATTATTTGAGAGAGTTGCAGCCACAGCATCCTAAATTAGCGAATTTTCTGACGTCAATTGCATCAGTAAACTTGATACAAGGACAGTACGAGCTGGCCGCGAAGAATCTAAGACAGGCTCAGGAACTGACGAAGAGCTTTGCTGTCGATCGCTTCGAAAACCTGACTGAAAATCAGCGCACCAAATTTATTGCGTTATACAATTCGCCTGCGATCAGAAAAAACAATGCAGCGTTTGCTTTAGACGTTGACTTGGAATGCTCTACACTTCAAGAGCTGAAGCAAAATTCCAAAGCAAACAAAGTCGAGGCTCTAGATCGCATATATCAAAAGCGCCGCATCAATCTCGGTACAACCAGCCCATTGACTTGCGAGGCGCTGTTACAGCTGGCGGTGCTACTGCAGAACCTGGGTGGTGATGTACAACCGTTGGTCGCCACTGCCGGAACTCCTGTTACTGAGTTTGCGAAAGATCTGTTACGTGACGATAAAAACTCGACTGCTGAAATAAAGCGAAATATCAAAGCGCTCGGCGGACGAAACAGCGCTTTGAAATTTGTGACGGAAGAGCTAATGCTGCTAGTTTACTTTGATGCACACCACGGAGAATATGAACTGGCCAATGAAAACTTACTACTCGCAGAACGCTGTCTAAATGCTCAGTATTCTTCTGCAAACAATTCCAACCGCGATGCCATCAACACTTCGAATCTGTACGCTGACAAATTATTGCAAATTGCCTCAGCATGGCTTGCGTTAGGCAAATACAACGAAGCCACTAAACTTACCGAAAAAGCGCTGGCTGCAGTTCTTGAGCAGAAGGAAGATAGCGAGCTTAAACTCGAAGCTCTTCTTCAACTCGGAAATTTATCGTTAGCAGAATCAGACATTGAGTCAGCGACGCAATATGCGAGGGAGGCGGAGCGTATCACCACAAAATTGTTCAGCTCAGAATCGGTTGAATCCATACCATCGTACAAACTGTGGGCGCAAATCAAGTTTGCCGTGGGACAGTACGATGAAGTCACAGCCATAACTAATCGAGCGCTTCGTTGCCACAAAATCGAAAAAGCAGATATGGCGTTTTTCTATAACATTTGTGGGTTCGCATTTTTGTGTACTGGAAACTATAAGCAAGCAGAAACAAAGCTAATCCAAGCCAGAAAAGAATGCATAGATTTGGGCGATCAGCTCGAAGATCGAGCACTCGCTTCTTCAACGGCTACAGCATTAGCTGAAGTATACATCAACCTTGGTGAACGGCGGAAAGCGTTCCATCTATTAGATCGTGCCCTGCAACTGGATAACGCAAATCGCACCACAGAAGCGTTACTCGCGTCAGCTAGAGACTGCGCCGGTTTGGCCAGATTGGAGGAGCTTGAGGGCGATCACGAATTAGCAACCAGGTATGCCCTTCGAGCTGCGGGATATACCGACAAATTTTTGAAGAGTGGATTTTCTCAATTGTCTTTCGCTCAACAATGTTCATTTATAAACGTAACTCGGCAAGTGCGAAGTACTCTTCTCAACACGTGCAACGATTCAAAAAATCTCCAAGAGGCATACGGCTACATTATTCAATGGGAAGGACTTTTGTTGGAAACTTTGCGCAGTCAGTCTGCGATAAGCACGAGACTCGCGAACGCATCTAAGGAAACAAAGAAAGTCGTAGCAGAGCTGTCAGCGGTACGAACGAGAATTGGAGAGTTAGCCAACGGCGATCAATCAACCTTCGCAGAAATGAGCGCCTTGACGACGAAAAAAGAACGGTTAGAGCGTCAGTTGTCGGAAGAAACTGGCTCGCAAGGGATTGCTGATGTGATGGCAAAACGTGACGTTGAAGGATTCCGCAAGCTGCTTAAACCAGATCAGGCATTTCTGGACATAATGACCTTTAGTTCGGTAAAAGACAATTCTGAACACTACGCATTGATCGCCATGAAAGGAGGAGCGCAAAGAGAGGCTAAGATGTTCGATCTTGGTGCGACGACACCAATCGACAAGCAAATAACAGAGTGGCGAAACAGCATCACCCAGAAGCTTCCCCCAACAAGTCGGGACACGGTCGCAGGGACACAGGATGTGACATCAGGACAGCAGGATGTGGCATCAGGACAGCACGATTTGGCATCAGAGCAGAGGGATGCAGCATCAGCCCAAAGGGATCTCCACCTGGATCGGTCAGTGAATCGTTCCACACTCTCGTCCGACGAGTATTTGAAACTATCCAAATCATTGGCTAGTCTGTTTATAAACAACGCCGAACTTTCGACTTTCTTAGGAAAAGACATTCGAAAAGTCTATCTCTGCCCACAAGCGGCAATGGCGAAAATGCCATGGAACTCTTTGAGCACCATTTGCGGTACTGACAATTTTACGATTTGCGAAATCGACAGTCCCCGAGAATATGTTCAGATTACACTTGCAAAAGAGAAAGCTGAGCGTATAAATGACAAACTACTTTTGGCAGGCGTTAGCGTTTTTAACAATGACGCGTTCAATGATTTGCCCGGCACGAAAAAGGAGATCAAAGGAATCCAAGTTGAAGCCGACAAGGCTGCTTTTGCTTACGAAATTCTCCTCGACGATCAAGCAACTAAAGCAATTGTTCGTGACGAAATATCCGCTGCCACGATCGCACACTTCTCCACGCATGGCTTCGCAAGAGGCGACAAGGCGGCCAACTCCGAAGACGAGATTGCGCCAAAAGTTCAATTTGCAGTTTTAACGAACGTGGGCTCGATAGGACGGAACCCTCTCGTCGATTCGGGATTGGTGTTGTCGTCTTCTGGTCTGACCAAAGAAAACACAAAGCTCGTAGCAAATGGTGACAGCCAATCAGGGACAACAGAACCAATTCAGCTCTCCAAGAAATTTGAGTCTGCAGTCGCCTTCAGAGCAATACAGGATGACCGAAAGAAAACATTCACGAATTTACTGACTGCAGAGGAACTAATTAGCTTAAATTTGAAAAACTGCAAATTGGTTTCTCTCTCTGCGTGCAAAACAGGGCTCGGCACTGGATTGAAAGGGCAGGGCGTGATCGGATTAAGATCAGCGATATTAGCAGCTGGCGGGCGTTCCATCTTAATGTCACTCTGGAGCGTTGATGATGACGCCACAGAACAGCTCATGCAAAAATTTTACAGCTACCTTCTGGATCCCAAAAATCCCATGACAGAGATCGATGCTTTGCAGAAAGCACAAGATTACGTTCGCAGTCAGCAGCAGTGGCAGTCGCCAATCTTTTGGGCGGGCTGGGTAATTGCAGGCGATGGTTGGCAGACAGTGCGGTGAGTGCGTTAGGTTCGTTACGTGCATCAGGTGGCTAAGTGCGTGCGCCCAAGCCTTATTGGGGGACTCAGATCTTCTTGTGGAATTTTTCGGCGTAGCCCGTCATCTCTACGTACGCTTTTCCCGTCACATCTTTTCCATTCAGTTGTCCTTTGACTGAAGTTGCTCCTTCCCAATACGAAACTCCAGTCGATTTTGCGGTGCTCAACTCCTGGTCATCCAGCACGGGGACAAGAGTCAGATTCAGCTTCTGACTTGGAATGCTAATTGTCCAATCCATCGGATACACGCCACCGGTGTGAGGGCTTTTCCAAGTGCGATTTGTCTTGATGTTGAATTCCGATTGTGAAATGTGTTTTGAAGTACCGTCTGGAAAAATAATGGTGCCACTGGAATTAGTATCAATCGAATTGTCGTTCTTTTTGATGATGTACAACATCAGTTCGGTATTGTTATCCAACTGCACGCTGTACCAATCCCAGCCCACTTGTTCTGCGGTAAGCTGATTACTGCCGAACTCGTGATCCATCCAGGAAGTGCCCGTAACAGGAATCGCATTTCCTTTCAAATAAATGTACCCGTCACTTTTCAGGCGAGTCATCGAGTAGTAGTGCGAGGCACATCCCTTGCATGAAGCCTTTTGACTGACACCATTCTGTCCATGCACAACAGGTTGCTTCGATGAACTAAGAAGCAAGTGCAGCCCGAATTCAGGCGTATCGGCTTTCAATACATATTCATTGCCCAATTGTTCGACAGACCAGTTTTCATTGAAGACATAATAGTGATCCAATTTTGCGCCTGATGAATTTAGTCCACTGCGATTCAATTTTTCGAAATAATGAAATGTTTTATTGTTCGCGTCAGTTATGGCAAAGTGAGCCAGAAAAATGTCTTTTACATCCCAGGGCGATGCCGTCTTCACCGGCAGATTATCGACACCAGTACGAAAGAAAGTCAGCTCGTAGCCGTAGTGCTTCTTATCCTTACTTTCCAGATGACCAGTGTAGTACCACCACTCTGTTTTAAATTCATCGTGCGAAACATGGTCATGCGGAAAGGAAAAAACATATCCCGGAAGTGCTTGCTTGAATTCGCGCGCATACACTACCAGTGGTGCACTCAAAAGTAACGTTAACAAAACAGCAATGCGAAAAAGCAAACAAACCTCCATCATTCCTCTCTCACTACTTGCGGTGCGACTGTTTGCGCCGCGAAGCGAGCAGGGATTATTCCTGACAATATTGACGTCAATAAAACCAGCACCGATGCTTCTGCCAAGAAATCATACGGAACAGCAAACTGTACAGTCCAACCAAATGACTGTTTGTTGATAACAAAAATAAGCAGCAACGATAAAACAAACCCAAGAACTAAGCCAGAGACATTACCTAGCAAACCCAGAATTCCCGCTTCGGTCAACACGACTGATTGAATCTGTTTTGTGGATGCACCCATATAGCGAAGAATTCCAAACTCTCTCCGTGACTCCAGAGCGAGCGCAAACAGAGCATTCATAACAGCGAGCATCGAGACGGCAATAGCAATTGTGTGCAATGCATAAGTGATTGCAAAAGTACGGTCAAAAATTTTGATGGCTTCTTTTCGTAGCTCGCTCGTAGTACGAATTGAGAAAAGCCCAACTTTCGCGAGACGTTTCTGGATTTCTGTTCGCACAGCGTATGGATCTGCACCAGGTGTAAGATAAATCGCACAGTTTGAAACGCCCTGTTCGTGATACAAATCCTTATAAACTTGGCGAGGAATTACTATGTAACCAAGGTCGCTAGCGTAGTTGTAGTAGACGCCTTCAATCTTGACTGAGTGATCGCCCGAAGGAGTTTGCAAAGTTAACGTGTCACCCGGGGCAACGTGCTTGCGTATAGCGAAACTCTCGGAAACAATAGCGCTATTTCTACCCATCCGAGCCAAGACAACATTCGTTGGCTCACCGGACGTGAATTTGAGATGCCCGTATTTCTCAGTCACATTAAGATCGCCGGCACCAAGATTTGTTTGCTCGCCTTTATATTCAATCGGTGTATCAACAAAAGAATCCACTGCTGCAACGTTGGGAACGTCTTTTATTATCGGAACCAACGATTGATCGAATTTTCCAAACCGGCTCCCTGCAGCCCTCGCGGACGGCTGCAACCAGAGATCGGCTTGCAGTGTTTGGTCAATCCACACCATTACAGTTTCGCGGAAACTGCCAATCATGATGCCAAGGCTTACCATCATTGCAATACCAATCATCAGACTTGCAACCGCAACTGATGTTCGCCCTAGAGTTCCATGAAGCGAACGAGCGGCGAACAGTCCTTCAAAACCCAAAAACTTTCTCAACAACGCGCCCAGAAGAGGCAAAGAGAATCGCAGAGCTAACGGCATCACTAGTGCGGCACCGAGGATGGCGGCTAATGCAGCGACATATCCGAAAACAGGGAAGTTGTAGACGGGTTGCTGACCACTCGCAGCAACTGCACCAACGAAAAATAGTGCACCTAACAAACTGAGAAATGGCGAGAGTCGATCTATTTTAGATTCATACGAAGCTCGTCGAGTCGCCTCGGCCGGTGCAACACCAGTCGCTTCGATGACTGGTGGCACGGACGCTACCATGGTCAGAAACACTCCCAGGCAGAATGCCGCGACGAGGACTTGTGGCGCCATCGCCACAGATTCCATCGGCGTCTGGAAATAAAAATGTTGAAAAGTGCCGGCGATGGCTTTCAATGCGCCTTGAGACATAGCAACGCCCATGAGTAATCCAATCGTGGTGCCGACTAGCCCAAACCAGAGTGCCTCGATCATAAACAAGGACATTATCTGGAACCGGCTGACACCAAGTGCTCTCATAGTTCCAATTTCGGGACGTCTGCGAATAACGGAGATGGTCATGGTGTTGTAAATCAAGAACATGCCAACCATCAAAGCGATAAAGGTAAGGGCAATTAGGTTGTACTTAAATGAACGCGTCATTTTTTCCACTTGCTCACCGCGCTGAGATGGTCTTTCCACAGCTACATGTGAAGGCAATTCCTGACGAATTTGAAATTGAACCTGGTCGAGCAAGCTCTCAGGAACGATTACTTCAATTTGACTAATTTTGCCGTCTGCATTGAGCGCGCGTTGAACAACATTCAAATCACCGACAACTAGATTGCCACTGTAGACGCCGCCAAGTCCTTCGCCCGACATGATGTCAGAGACAATGAATTCTTCACTCTTGTCGTTAATGAGAAGTTTGAGCGTGCTACCTTTTGACAGGTGAAGTGTTTTCGCGAGGCGATCCCCAACAAGTACTGATCGCCCAGAAAACAGATCGAGAAAGTTTCCAGAACTCGAGCTCTCTTCGCTGTAAGATTTGAATTCAGGATCTCCCAGCATATCTATGCCGATGATTTGAACGAGCTCCTCATTCTTGTCAGCAACAGCCACTGTCTGTTCGATCATGGGCATATACTTTCCGCCCACACTACCTAGCCAGCTCAGTTCACTAAGCGCACTTTGATCCATGAACGGTCCCGATGTGCTGCGCACTTCGAGATTTGCCTTTCCGGAAACCAGGTCAACTGTCTCTTTGAATTTGATCAGCGCTGTATTATTCGCCAGACTGATTGCGATCAACACGCTGACACCGAGGGCGATGCCCGCTAAAGTCAGGCACGTGCGAGTTTTATTCTTTGCCAGATCGCGAAGAATGAAACGTCGAAATAAGCTTAATTCAAAGAACATTTTTGCTTATCACCAAATACGACACCGTCGCGTACCTCAATAATGCGATCCGCGTAGTTGGCGGCGTCCTGACTGTGCGTAGCCATGATAATCGTCGGTTTGAATTCGCTATTCACAGACCGCAGCAACTCGAGAACAGCAGTTCCGTTTTCACTGTCAAGATTTCCAGTCGGCTCATCAGCAAGTATCAAAGTCGGTCGATGAACTAGCGCTCTAGCGATAGCTGTGCGCTGCATTTCTCCACCGGAAAGTTGTGATGGATAAAAATCAACGCGTTTTTCTAATCCAACGAGTAAGAGCATTTCGTTTGCTAGTCGTCTACACTCGCGCTCGTCTTTTCCAACAAGTTCTAAAGGCAACGACACGTTTTCCAAAACCGTCAAAGTCGACAGCAAATTGAAAAACTGAAAGATGAACCCAATTTTGGTGCCCCGAATTTTAGTAGTTTGTTCGTCTGACATTGCAGTCAGATCTTGCTCATCAAACCAAACTTGACCGCCCGTGGGCTTGTCGATGCCCCCCATCAGGTTCAACAACGTCGATTTTCCGCAGCCGCTGGGTCCCATCAAAGCAACAAATTCACCCGCTTGAAAGTTCAAAGAAACGTCTTTGACTGCGTTGACATGGTGGTCACCGTAGGTTTTGGAAACACCCACCACGCGCAGTTGAAAAGTTGAACTGTCTGACACTAATCCTCATCAAAACCGAGCGATTGAACTCTCGATATTATAGCCATCGCGGGTCTAGCCCGGCAGTGGACACTACCTCGTCCCGGTAATTGTATCCAATCATCCGTGAACATTCGGGAAATCCGGTTAAAACCAGGCAACAGTACTCTAAACCTTCACCATACCAAGCCTTCGACTAAACCTTCACAGGTACTAAACCTTCTCTTTGGTTTGCAGCCGTTTGCAGCCATTACCTGTTCTTTGGTTTGCAGCCCTTCCTTGTTCTTTGGTTGTATCAGGAGCCAAAATGCCCTATGTTTTAGGCTACTACTGAGGCAGAAATCGATACGTTGGCAGAAGTTACCCAGTCAAACCTACTGAGCGAACTAAATTTCCGTTATCCCTTGCGCAAGTATCAGACGGAAATTCTCGATCTGGTCAACAAGAAAGTTGCAGACGGTGAGCGGGAAATTCACATCGTTGCACCACCGGGTGCAGGCAAAACGATTATCGGTTTGCAACTGGTCAGCACTCTAAAATGTCCGAGTCTTATTATCTCGCCGAATACGACTATTCAATCTCAATGGGGTCAGAAACTAGATCTATTTTTGCCACCAGATGCAGAGGCTTTTGGCTCACGCCACTTACTTGGAACGCAAGAAGATAAGCCGCTCAAACCGATAACACTATTGACATATCAGGTGCTTTCAACTCCTGGAAGAGAACAGGAATATTTGGATAAACTGGCGCACCAAGCCTGGATTGAAGAACTGAGAAATGGTCGCTCACTTTCAGTAGGTGAAGCAGAAATACGGATACTCGATTTACTGCAAAACAATCCTAAGGCTCATCAAAAGGAAATATCCAGGCATGCAAGTCGATTGAGAAGAAATTTGAGTGACGTGTTGGATCTGAACGAGGTTTTGCATGAGAATGCACTGGCGCTCCTTCAATCTTTACGCCGACAAAATTTCCAACTGGTCATCTTTGATGAGTGCCACCATTTGACAGATTACTGGGCAGCAATCATGACACATCTTGTCAAACATCTCGGAGATCCGCTTGTCGTGGGTCTAACAGGAACGCCACCAGAAGGTAAATCAGCGAGTCAAAAAACAAGATATCTGTCTCTAGTGGGAGAAATCGACTATCAGGTGCCTACTCCTGCGCTGGTCAAAGAAGGCGGTTTGGCGCCATTTCAGGACCTCGTCTATTTCACTGAACCAACAGAAACAGAGTTCAAGTTTTTGCAGGAACAGCACGAAGATTTCCATGACCTCATAGAGGAGCTAATCCGACCAACCAATCAATCAGACCAGCAGTCGATGGCGCCCCTGAGCTTGTGGGTGCAAGAACGCGTGGAAGAGTTGAACGCCAAACCGGAACTGCTCGTGGCAGAGCAACCGGCGCAATACGTTCCAAAAGTGAAAAAAATCAACTCAAATACCCACGGTGTTCGATTCAACAAAAGTGATGCGAAGAAACAAAAAGCCGAATCAACGCTAGTGCCAATGTCGGGATGGAAGTATTTTGCCAGCCGCAGACCGCAGCTCGCCACGTCACTTTGCCGATACATGTACAAAATGCAAATTCCGATTCCACGCGAAATTGAGATGAATGAATTAATCGAGGAGTCTCCCGTTCTTGAAGATTGGATGGTTTTACTCGAGGATTATGCTTCGCACAAACTCAAAGTTTCCGCGGATAAGACAGACCAAAAATTGTATGCTCGCCTGAAATCATCGGCGCGGAAGCTCGGTTATGGATTCACCGAACAAGGACTCCGCAAACAAGCTTCACCGGTGGATCGTGTGCTCGCATTCAGTAACAGCAAAGCGCAGGGCGTCGCCAAAATATTAGATGTCGAACATCGAAATTTAGGCGATAGATTGAGGGCGGTAGTTGTGACAGATTTCGAGCGTATGTCGGCTACTGCTGTTAAATCACTCGACGGTATTTTGTCTGAAGAATCTGGTGGAGCAATCGATGCACTGAAAACACTACTCGCGAGTCCTATTGGAGCAGAGGTGAATCCGTGCCTGGTCACTGGTTCTTTGCTGCTCACCGATAAACGAATCGCTGCTCAATTCGTTGACGCCGCGAAAGATTACATACAACGTGAGGGGGCGAAACTCCAACTGATTGTAAAAGACTCCGACAACGAAGCCTACAGTGAAATCACCGACACTGGTGCGCAATGGGAGTCACGTTTTTATGTTGGAATGGCAACTGAAATTTTCGAACGCGGCATCACAAAATGCCTGATTGGCACACGTGGATTGTTCGGCGAAGGGTGGGACAGTCAGGCTCTTAACACACTAATTGACCTGACGACGACGACGAGCCCAGTTTCAGTCAAACAGTTGCGCGGACGCTCAATTCGCCTGCACGCGAATGATCCTGCTGGAGCGCGCAAGTGTGCCAACAATTGGGATGTTGTTTGCATCGCACCAAAACTTGAGAAAGGTCTGAACGACTACAACAGATTTGTACGCAAACACGAAGGTTACTTTGGTATCACTGATGATGGCGAAATTCAATGCGGTGTTGGGCACGTTCATGCGGCACTCTCAGAACTGACACCGGCGGAAGTTTTTGCATCAATCGAAGACTTTAACCAGGAAATGACTGATAGAGCGCTAGTTCGCGAAAAGATTTTCGATTTATGGAAAATTGGACAGCCCTACAAAAATAGAGCACTCGGATGCATCGAAATTCGGAAACTCAGAAAACTCGCGCTTACACCTCCGCACATCCATAGAAATCTAAATTACAAAGAACATGCAAGCGAGTTGCGAAGCCACCTGATCGGAGTGTGGGGTGAGTATTCGATCCTCAGTGTTGGATTTTCTCTGGTGGCGCTTGGCGCCTTACATTTGCCGCTTATGCTAGCCACCGTTCCGCTTTTGCTCACTATTTCACTAGCAGCAAAAAAATATCAGTCGCTCTACAATAAATTGCAAATCGAAACTTGCAAACCAAACAGTCAGGAATCATCACTGACTGATATTGCAACAGCTGTCTTGTCGGCGCTGCAACGTCGACACTTTATTCCAGACACGGTGACGCGTGAAAGCATCAAGGTCTCAATCCGCACAGACGGCACCTATCGAGTCTTTTTAGATGACGTCGAGCCTGAACAGTCCAACCACTTCATCAACTGCATCAAAGAAACTTTGATGCCGATTACCAACCAGCCGTTCTTGATACCAAAGTATGAATACTTTGTCGGAGACGTTGAAGTCGAGGAACACGGCGAGCAAAAGGAAAAAAGATTCTTCCGCGCATATCTGGCTGGCAAAGCTGAACCGCGTATTGCGGCGTACTACCCGGTGCCGGGGTTGCTGGCCCGCTCGGAGAAGGGGCGAGAGGCATATGAAGCAGCGTGGAATAAGTACGTTAGCCCCGGCTTCATCGTGGCTACGGAGACAAAACCTGAGCTGTTGAATCGGTACTTTAGAATGGGTCCAAGCCTGGCACAAAGGCTTTTGTGGGAATGACTCCTGACCATGCGCTTTCAGGAACCACCCTTATCGAGAAAGACATTTATACTCGTCGCAGTTCCGCTGGCGTTCGAGCTGATTTTCGTGTTCGCCCTGGCGTTCTTACTGCAGCAATACGAAGTGCAACTTGAAGACGAACGACATGCACGTGACGTTACAAGTCACCTCAATCAAATTTTGAGATTGCTTATGGCGGAAGGTACGAACGCGGTCACAGCGAAGATCGCGAACAATCCGCTAGACCAAACAAGCAAGCGCAGAGTTTTGGACACACGCATCAAAGCTGAAACAGCTGAGACTCAAAGAATAGTAGCGGGGCATCCAGACGAAGAAGCAGCCTTCAACGAAATCTACGAGATGCTGACCGGGTGCCTCAAAATTCTCGCAGACAACAAACAAGCAACAGCTGAAGGCGATCGATTTGCGATGCTCAAAGCTTGGGGTGGATTGAATAGGCTGACGCTGAAGCTTCAAAGCAGAATGGACGAATTGATCATTCAGATGAGCACTCTGCAGGAAGAAAAACAGGCGCAGCAAAGTTTGACTAAGACTTATGTTAGCGTATTGCTATGCGCCGGACTGCTGCTGAACATTTGTATCGTTGTAGGGTTAGCATGGATTTTCCATCGGGGCACAATCAAACGTCTCAACACATTGATGGATAACACCCAACGATTGGCTCGGGGTCAGGAACTCAGCCCACGCATCGAGGGTCTCGACGAAATCGCCAGTCTAGACAATACCTTCCGTCAAATGGCTGCGTTGCTGGAAGAAGCGACGCGAAAGCAGCGAGCAGCTTTCGAAAATGCGGTCGATGTAATTTGCTCGATCGACAAAGACGGGCGTTTTGCCGCAGTCAACCCGGCATCAACCACTGTTTGGGGTTTAGCACCAGACGAATTACTTGGCACTAGAATCAGCCAAATGGTCTTCAAAGATGACGTCAATGACACGCTGGAAAAGATAAAACAGATCATCAGCGATCAATCTTCTGGTGCGTTCGAGAACCGCGTCATAAGAAGCGATAAAACCTTAGTTGATATGAACTGGACGGCGCAATGGTCAGGCGAAGAAAAGACGCTTTATTGCGTTGCGCACGACATCACGGAGCGAAAGCAAATCGACAGATTAAAGGCAGACTTCGTTGCTATGGTCAGTCACGATTTACGCACGCCACTAAATTCGGTGCAAGGTTTTTTAGAGCTTCTTGGCGCAGAAGCATATGGGAATCTGAATGAAGAAGGATACGATTCACTTGAAATCACAGAGGCGAGCGTAAAGCGCTTGATTGCTCTGATCAACGATCTGCTCGATTTAGAAAAAATGGAATCAGGAATGTTGGAGCTGCGCATAGGCAAAACAAACCTCAAGACAGTTTTGACGAGTTCAATTGGTTCCGTGATCAGTTTCGCCAAGCAAGCTGGCGTCGAAGTAAAAATCTCAAACGACGCAAGTTTAGTGCTCGATGCAGACAGCGACCGCCTCGTGCAGGTGGTTGTGAACTTGCTTTCCAATGCGATCAAATTTTCACCTAAGGGCTCTCAAGTTTCGATCGACATCGACAAACTGTCAGACTCAGTACGGGTGAATATAAGAGATCGAGGACGAGGTGTTCCAGAAAGTATGCGCGAATCGATTTTCGAACGATTCAAACAAGTTGAACTAAACGATGAACGCAAGAAGGGCGGCTCAGGTCTGGGACTGGCAATTTGCAAAGCGATCGTCGAAAGGCATGGCGGCAAAATCGGTGTCGAGCCCGGAGCCGACCAGGTTGGTAGCGTCTTCTGGTTTACACTGCCACTGCAAGCTGCTGCGGTGACGGCAGGAAGTTAAATACAAAAGCAGAATCAAGATCCAACGAACTGCAATAGGCTAGCGTGGTTGTTGGCACGTGACGAATTGCGGACACGATGTGCCGCCGTGAACCTGCAGCACGCCCACTGAACCGCTCACCGTTATATTTTTGATCGTCACTTGCTGACAAGGATTTGCGTCGAAGACTACGCCCACCGCTGGTGTTCCTGAAGTTACAGGCGGATTGAATTGCCCAGGCGCAACGGTGAAATCAGCACTGGTCAGGCTAGAAAAGGAGACCGAATAAGTTGGATATGGAGCTTGATCGGTCAAAAGATAAACGTTGACGGTTCCATTTTTTCCGTTGCGCAACGAGAACGATAAGCCAGTAAATGGTGTCGGTGTCACGCTCGCTCCTACATAAGTGGCACCTGCTCCGCCACCTGTTGGTGTGCCATCACAACCATATGTGTGATTCGCATTTTGCAGTATGTAGCCAGACTTTCCTGGTCCTGAAATGAAACTGGCGGAAGCGCCTCCACATGCGTAGGAGGTGACCTGTCCAGGTCCGTGAGATGGAGTGCCATGAACAGCTGCGGTCTGAATTGGAGTCGCCTGTTCAGCTTCTACGTTGTGCGAGTTGCCTGCCCGCACCGCTGATGGTGCGACTACTAATAGTGAGATTGTGGTAAATAAGCTGATCTGAAATCTTGTCACGCGTCCTCCACTTGATTCATTAACTAGAGCATTGTACCGGGGCGCCTTTGACAGCGAAGAAGAATAGCCGGTCGCTCTCGATAAATCAAGCGGGGTGACGTACACAGCGAGAACTGACGCTTCCAGCTTGTTTCTCAACCGATATCGGCTTGCGGTTTAACCGACCGTAGTTTGCGGTCTCTTAACTGATATCCGCTTACGGTCTTCTAACCGATGTCCAATTTGTAGCCGACACCGTGCACGGTCGTGATGATTGAGGGTTTTCCTTCCTCATCTAATTTCTTTCGCAACCGCTTGATGCAGGTCGTCAAAGCGTCGCTGCTGGAGTCTGAATCAGAAGCCCAAACACGATTGAGCAGCGCGTCCGCGCTAAAGACTTGCTTGGGATGCCGCATGAAGAATTCCATTAATGCGAATTCGCGCGGCAAAAGCTTGATCTCGACATCATCCTTGGTCAGCTTGAAGTTAGCCTGGTCGAGCGTTATGTTGCCCATGGTAATCACATTGCCTGTAAACGATCCCGGACGGCGCAGCAGAGCGCGCAGACGGACCGACAGCTCTTTCATAGCGAAAGGCTTGGTTAGATAGTCGTCGGCGCCGGCTCCAAAACCGGTCTCTTTGTCATCAATAGTCGACTTGCCTGTCAGCATGATCACCGGTGTGGTCTTACCTGCGTCTCGAAACTCTTTCAAAATCTCGGGACCGTGCATGCCCGGCAGTTCCCAGTCCAGGATGACAAGGTCGAACTGGTAGTACTTCAGGCGTTCGAGAGCCTCTCGACCGTCAGAGATAATCTCGAGGTTATGTTTTTCCATGGTGAGCCAGTCCCGAACCATTCGGCACAGCCCTTGATCGTCTTCAACCAGGAGAATTTTGGCCACGGCAACCGTCCATCCAATGCTTTGTTTATTATGCCCCGACTACAAAGCTTCAACTGCTTTGCTACCAATACTTTTCGACCCTTCCCAATGTTTCCTTCCGACACGTAAATACAACACGTTAGCAGATTAATCAGGTTTTGCCCTGCCTCTTCTCGTCTTGCAGGTTTGTCTTTGTTCCGGTCGCACTTCCGACCAAAACTGAAACTAGACTACAAAGTGAGTAACCGTTGAAAAGTTACCGTTGAAAAATGTTCGTTGAACAGCAGATCAGATGTCGGTTGAAATTTGAACCGGAGCGCCGCTAACTGAGTTTCTGCGAATCGCAAAAGTGAATTCGCCGCTGTCGCTGATGCGACCGATTGGCTGCCCAGCTTTCACTTTGTCACCAGTGACGACGTTAGCCATTTCCATTCCCACATACAACTGATAACGGATTGCTCGTTGCGCTCTGTCATAGCATTGAACAACAACTGATTCTTTTCCCACATTCATGCGTTTGTACTTCTCAATCAAAGCGAAGTCTTTTTCGCTCAAACAAATCACCGCATGTTTTCTTTGATCGTTTGATCCAGCTTCACGACTCGAGTAGACGACAACGCCGTCTTGGAACGAAGCTACAGGCGCCTGACAATCGAACTTGATCGATGCATAAGCATCTTTTGTCGACTGCACGGGTGAGCATTGACCTCTCTCGAGCAACAACTGGCATTCGGTGGTGACACCATTTTTCAAAATGAATTTTGGTCTACCAATCAAGGGCGGTTCTTGAAACGCGATTCCGTCAGTGAATTGACGAGTCTTGCGACCTTCCAGATCAGTGATGGTGCGGATTCCGGCGTACTCTTCAACGGCATAACCGTTGCAATATCTGATTGTCTGTTTGCCGGACAATTCAGTGTATGTGTACGCACCGTTGTCATTCACCACTACGGAACCGTACCAGTAGCGACCGGTTTCTTCATTGCACCAAATCTGGTTGCCGATGTTGTTCCACGCACCACGCTCGTTCAAGATGCGCTGTGGCTGTCTATCTTCTGTATAATTTTGAAATTCAAATTTGCGTCCGTCTGCGTCGTGCATAACCGTTAATCTTCCTGCTGCGTCGTAACCGAGAAGAGAATGGTTGAGAAGATTGCGAACAGCAGATCTTCCATCGATGAATTTGTAGGCGATTGTTTGAGCAATTGCGTCTTCGTGAGATGTGTTGCCCTGCGCGTCTTCTTTGAAGCGAGAGTAGAGTTCTCCCGAAGCGAACTTTTCAACTGTTTTGGTGCCGCATGGCGAGAAGAGTACACGCTCGGTAGAATTGCTCATCAGGCAACCGCTTTTTCCGATCGAAATACTGCCATTCCACACTGCATCAGTTTCGTTGTTGCTCCAACTGTCTAGATAGCGCCTGTCTTCGCCACACGCTCTAAACCAGTCACCCTGCTCGTTTGCAAATGCTCTCAAATCACCGGTGACTTCGTCGTAAGCAAAACCAAAGCGTCGACCTGCAGCATCTTTAAAAATGCTGATTCGATTTTTATCATCGATGGTCAGTTCGCTGCCGTTTTCTCCCGCTACAGTTACCGGTTCCAAAATTTTCCGCGCCGTATCAGCAGCGAAACTGGATTCGCCTGCCACACGCGCCGCAGATTCAATGCCGTTTTGGGCCGCACCAACAACGAATCCAGATCCGCCTGTCGCACGTACCTCATATCCAATCGCTTGTTGAGCCGTACCAGCAGCGAATTTAGATTCGCCTGCCGCACGCACCTCAGAGTTATTTCTTTCAGATTCGAACTTGTACGTTGAGCGATTTCGTTCAACTGGCTTCGCGATACCGAAAGGGTCATCACAAGTCAGGAACACCAGTCCATTTTGAATTTGGTTTTGCTGCTCTAGTACATTCATTGTCCTAAGCCTCACCTTTTCGCAGGTGCGTCTCGCACCTCATGTAACTAGATTAGGAAAAAGGTTTGGCAAAGGTTTGGCAAAAAAGGAGGTCGGCAAATGTTTCAAGTAGGACGCAAGTTTAAATTCTGCTTGACATGCGACGGCGTAGGCATATACTGAATAAGCCCTCTCTATAATTTAATTGCTCAGCAAGATCCCCAAGACCACTCAGGAGCCCTTTGCACGGCTTTCGTCGGGTTTCAGAACTCGGGTTTCTTCACTTAGTAGGTTGTTTACCATGCCTCCCGGACCAGCAGATGCTCCATCGTCACCAGGACTGAGTCAGCACGACCAGCTGGTCAGACAGTTTGAACACGATTTTTCAGAGCAGTATAAGAAAGATCCCAATGACGCCAAGGCGATGTCCAAGGTGTGGGAGGAATTGCAGAAGCTGCATGGCATAGACGGCAACGATGAAAGATTCCAAGCCGACATGCGCATGATCAACAAATATTTGGAAGACACAGGCGTTTTAGAAGCCAAAGGCGTTCTTCCAAAACTTGAAATTGAAGAAGATCCGAATAATCCAAATAATCCAGATGGCTTCAAGATCGCACCGATGGATCCATCTAGCCCAGACTCACCATCGAACGAAAAAGCATCGATGGACGCCAACCAGGCCGCTCAAGAAGCGACCGAGCAACAGGCAGCCAACGGTTACAATAGCAGCCCTGGTGAAAGTGGCGGCTACTCCGGCGGCGCACAAGCTGGTGACTCTGGCAGCTCAGGCAGCGGCGGATACGACGGTGGCGCTAGCAACGATGGCTCAGGCGGAGCACCGTACAACCCAGGATTCTCAGGACAAGCCGGCTTCGACGGTTACCAGGACACAGTCGATCCGAATGATAAAACGCAAAATGACATTCTGGCAGCCTGCGAAGCTGATGTCGGTCACGCCATGTGGAAAAATATCAATGGTGGCGCCAGCGGTGGCAACGAAGGTTGCGCAGCATCCGTCAGCGCAGTGCTAGACCAAGCTGGTGCTGCAAATGTGAGCGAGATGGAATGTCATCATTTGCAATCGGCACTAACGGGTTCCGGAGAATGGAGCGTCACCGACAAGCCACAACCAGGTGATGTTGTAATCGGCTACGGCGGTTTGAGCGCAGCCCACACAGGCATCGTCGGCAAGAACGGCACGGTCTTCGATAACCACTCGAGCACAGGCACCTTCCAACAAGACTCATTGAGCTACTTCAAGAACTGGAACCAAGTAGTGTTCTTGCATCACAATCCAAAGCCAGGTAGCACACCTGCTCCGGCACACAACGATGCTCCGGCACCTACGCATGTCCCTGCGCCGACCACACCTACACACAAATAATCCAAACGGGCACGTAGAACAAAACCGACACGGCTGCATCGGGTTTAAAGTTTGATGCAGCCCTATTCCATCTCTCGGGAAACAATAATCGAGCGGCCGGTGTAAGATTCGACTTAATCGACTTACACACGTTTCCATCCGAGAGATTTAGACCATGCAAAAAAAGTGTTTTGAGCTTGCGGCCGCCGTATTTATGCTAGCTGGAATAACTAGTTGTCCGATTCCTAGCTTCGCCCAGCAGGGACCAGGCGGTGAGCAAGTCGGGATGATTCTTTTCCCTGTTAATCGCGATCAGAACGATCAGCAATACATCATCAGTCGTGCTGGCTACAAGATAAACATTCAAGGAATTGGCATCGACAAAGACGCTAAGCAGATTGCGGTCTATCAAGACAACCAAAACAACTTCTGGTACATCAACAAGAAGGGCACTCCGACCGAAGTGAACCCAGAGCAGATGCAAAAGGTGCAAGCGCAAATTCAGGCACAACAGGCGATGCAGCAGGGTGGCGGTGGTGGCGGTTATCCGAACCAATACCAGAATCAAAACCCACCCCAGAACAATACGACCGTCAACAACTACGGCAGCAGCAGTGGCTCTAGTAGCAGCGGTAGTTCGGCCCTAGGAACAGGATTGGCAGCCATGGGCGGGGCGATGGGCGGTGCCGCAATCGGGGCAGCAATGACCAACTCGATGTACGACCATCCTTATTACGGCGTTCCATACGGGCAGCCTATCTATCACGAGCCAACGTCGGGGAACTACTACTATCACGGCGCCTCGGGCAACAACGTGTATGTAAAGCCAACAGAGAACACGGCGGCAATGTTCAATCAGTACAACCATCAGGGCACATGGCAAAACCGCGATCAGTGGCAAAACAATCCGAACTACGATCGCAATAACGCAATGAACCCGACCAAAATGAATGGCAACATGGCTGAGAACGGCAATCGCATGCAACAAGCCGCTGGTGAAGAAGGCGGTCGTAAGTTCGGCAACAGATTCCGCGGCGGCGATGAAGGTGCCGCAGCTAATGGCGGTGGCGAACGTCGGTTCGGGGGCGGTGAAGCAGGCGCTGGGCGCCGTCTCGGAGGCGGGCGATTCCGTTAAAGTGTTTCTTTAACTGATATCAGTTTATGAACTAATCGATGCCGCAAATGCTTGTCAAAAGGGCGTTTGCGGCATTTGAGTTTAAGAACTGCAATAGATGGTTTTTGTCCATTAAGCGATATCGCCTAATAATTGAGCAGATGCTCAGAAACCCTCTATAGACGGGACTTTTGAGAAAAAACTGTACGACAACGGCGGACGTTCAATACGCCCGCCGTTCTGAATCTAGCTGGAAGACCTTTTAGTCTTTCAGGTGTGAGCGCAAAAGCACGCCAGACAAGATTTCGAATGCTTCATCATCAAAATGATTGGCATGAAGAGCCTTCTCTAGGAATTGCTTCTCTTTCTCAGATACCTTTCCATCGGCCATAATCAGCTCGCGGATTACCTTTGCTTCGTATTTGGACACTTTAGCGTCGTCCTGAAGCGCTTCTTTCAAAGCTTCTTCCAATGTCAACTTAAAAGCCACTTTCGTTTGCCTCCTTTGGCAGACCCGATGACGGAGATTATACTTAACTCTTAGTTGAATTAAAAAGGGGTCGAGATGGCTGGGGCGGACTTAAGAACGGAAATAACGGCAAAAGAGCTCAAAAAACGGCTCGATGCGGGCGAAAAAGTCGTACTGCTTGATATTCGAGAGCCTCATGAGTTGGCGATCTGCACGCTTGCCAATACGACAGCGCACATTCCCATGGGCGATTTAATGGAAAGACTCTCGGAACTTGAGAAATTTAGAAATCAAGATATCGTTGTCTACTGTCGCTCTGGAAACCGAAGCGATAGTTGTGCCGAGTTTTTGCGCGACCAGGGATTTTCAGGCTTAAATCTGACCGGCGGAATAATTGCCTGGTCAGATGATATTGATTCGTCAATTCAGAAATATTAGAAACGGGCTGGAGGCGTTGTGACTGACACTACAGATGGTGACGTAGAAGCCGCCAAGAAAAAACAGAAACAGTTCATAATACTATGCGCGGTGCTCGGTGTTTGCACCGTTATTTTCCTTGTAATGATGGTGCTTCTGGCTTATACACTGCCAAACGCTAGCGGTTGATGCAGCACTGAAAACAAATCCGTGCGCATTTGAGCGTTCCGCAAAGACAAACACTGTTTCTAGTTTCTCGAACGCGCCACAATCTGCTTGCAGCTTTGCTCCAACTGCGCCGCATCGCTATCGCGTTTTTCGAAACGTAGCAGTTGCGTCAGATTCGCAACAGTTATGCGCAACTTACGTTTGTCTACACTATTGCGATGTATCGACAGGGCCAAGTTGAAGTATTCTTCTGACTTCCGCACATCATTGCTGTTTGCCAGTTCGATTCCATAATTGTCGTATGCGGTTCCCAGGTCATCGAGCAGGGACGCGTCATCGGGTGAATCCTGCACGGCCTTTTCGAAGTAGGAAATTGCTTGTTGATTGCTGGCGAATGTTTTTCCTGAGTCATAAGACTGCGGTTTGCCAGCTTCAGGTGGTGGAGGTGCTGAAACGAGATTTGGATTCATGCTCTGACGTGGGCTCACAGGAGAAACGTCTGCTGTTTGAAACTCTTGTGCGTGACTCTGACCGCTACTAGAAGTGGAATTACGCTTCTGCAAAACAGTGGCATACAGCTTGGCTAAGGTATTCACATCGCGTTGAGTCAAGTGCGGATCTTGCACCTTCTGACCGTTGGCAGTGAAATACATAACGTCTCCGGCAACGTCGCTGTGCCCCAGCAATCCTAGCGTGTGTCCGATTTCGTGCAAGCAAATCGTGTGCATCACCAAATCGTCAACGGAACCTTTGTCATTCCGATCGCGAGTCAATAGATATAGTTTGGAGCTGACAATGTATCCATCACTGTCTAATATAGGCACAGCTTCACCGGCTTCCAGCCCGCGATTCTGTGGAAAGTGTTTGGGATCATCGATCCAGATACATTCAATATTGGCGTCGGCGACGTTATCGACCCTGGTGAACGTGATGTGCCCTTCGGTAGCTTTAGTCCATTCGGCAAACGAATTGTTCAAGATAATGTCGTCGTTCTTGCGATATCCACGCACTCCACGTCCATCTCCGATGTACACCTTGAGCGGCATGGCATCGAGGTTCCAGCCGTAGAAATTCTTTCCTTCGGTAGCAAGTGCAAAGTAACTGTCGGCTCCGTCGCGACCGACGCGTTGCCAAATCTCGTTTTTCCTGGCGATTTGTTCGTTCAATTTCTGCAATATCAATTCCGTTTCTCGACGGCGTGAACTATGCGGAAAGTTTGCAAGAAACTGATTTCCAACTTGGATACCTTCCTCAAGTTGTCCAGACACCATGCAGCTTCCAACCAAAGCGGCCCAAGCCAAATCAAAACTTGGATCAGCTTGAACAGCTTGTTCAAACTTCATGCGCGCCTCTTGAAGTTGATTGTTGTCTCCGAGGCGAATAGCTTCGTTGTACAAATGACTTGACACCATCCGCGGTGTCTGTTGTTGCTGCGAATATTGTCGCTGCCCAGACGAAACTCGAATTCCGCCAATTCCAGGAATCGGAATGCCTCCGCCCAGAAGCGTATCTAACATCCCGGCTTGCGCCCCGCCACAAGACACCGCGAGAGCGCCCATAACAGCTACAACGCGCGTTAAGCCTCGTCTCGTCATCGCCAATTCCCTCACTGGTCTAGAATCTATGTTCCCAGTTTGAGGAGAATTAGTGACTTATTGGTGGCGGAAAAGATCAGTTAGCGAGGATTATTTATTTCCTGGCAAGACAACGATGCAAATGGAGCAGCATTGTACAAGGCTTTATCAAAGGTAAGATTGCTGGCAGGTGTGTAGTTTGGCCTTGAATTGGAGCTGTTGGCCTGATAACCAACGTCAGTCAGCGTCGAGTCAAAATTCACAGAAGCACGACTCACGGAGATGTTGTTGCCTACGACAGAACCATGAACGTTTGCCTTCGAGATCACAACTGACGCCCCTGGGGCATACACAACGCCTGTGAACCCGGTACTTGTAAGATTAACATTGCTGCTACCTGCATAGTAAATCTGGAGATTTGAAGCCACATTAGTATTGTTTCTGACACCCGCGCCAGTAATGTTGACAGCACTGCTCGAGTCTCCATTGATGAAGAGGCGGACAGGTAGAGACAAACTGCTATCCATAGAAATTGATCCAGTAGACGTGTTCAAAGAATTAACAGCATAGTCACCAGGAGGCAATTTAAGTTGGCCTCCAGACGCAAAAGTTGCTAGTGCACTTGCGGAAGGAGGAAATGCCACATTATTTTGAAACAGAATGCTGCCTCCATTCTGAAAATTTAGGTCTCCAAGCGAATTTGCCGACGTTGGCGCCGAGGGCGTAGCGGGCAATCTGTTGGAATCTGCAGAGTTTACGATCGGATTGGCACTGTTGCCTGGTCCTTGCCCAAGGACGTTGTCACCCGCAGAAAATCCCGAATACTTACCATTGACCAAAAGCTGATCATGAATCGTCGTCGAGTCATTGCCAGTTGCCACGTTCATCCCTCTGGATGTCGAATCAGTGGCAGAACCAACTGTCAGACTGCCATCTACATCCACACCACCCAGCAAGGTCGCAGTGCCGTTAGTGCCCAAGTCGCCATCGAAATTGTTAGTCCCTTTGATGCTTGCATTTTGAGCAGTAAGACTTTGCGCTGCGAACAAAGCGTATTTGAAGACTGCTTCGGTCGTGTTGCTCGTGCTGGTTGAAAAGGCCGGCGAATTGGCTGATGAAGGAGCTGATATCGTCCGACGAATCAGGCTTCGAGCCATGACTTGAGGCGGTTGAGTCTTGTCAAATGATGAAATGACTTCGACCATTCTCCACGGATTGGAAGTGTAAAGCGAAGCTGAGGAAAAAGGCTTAGACGGGCTGAAATCAAAAGCTGAGTTATAGAGAAAATCACCGGCGGCAGGTGCAATATTCTCTACAGTGATCTGGACAGCGGGCGAGCCTATCACGGTGGTTACCCTAGTGACACCAAAGGTAGTGGCATCATAGGTGGACGTTTGGCTGGTAGTGAGCGTGTTGTTTAAATCCCCGACAACGGCATTAACTGCAGATTCTGCACTGTTCCGAAGTTGAATATACGGAACATTCTGCGACGCCTTTTGATACAACGGAAGAATGGAGGCAGTTACGGCAAAAAGCATCATTGTCGATATCAGCCCCAGTGATAACACTGTTACCAGCGAGAAACCATTGTTACGTCTAGTAGTCATCATAGCCTTCCCAAATTTCGATTATGCAAGTAGATTTCACTTCTCAATCCGAGAGAATCAGGTGCGTTGTTTGCCGAAACATACCGCCGCAATTCGATATTCGAAATAACACCTCGAACATTCGAAGTATTAACAATCGTCACCAAGTCCTCAGCCACTCCAGGAGCATCACCTTTCACAACATACTGAAAAATTTTAGGGCTGATTCCTGATGTATTGCCGGGACCGATCAAGCCAGTTAAGACTACATTTCCGGGAGCAGCTATATTGACTGCACCATCCTCCGGATGATAAGGCATCGGCTGGCCAACGAGTACACTTCTTAGAATTTGATATTCTGCTGGTGCACTAGGGTCGGTTGGCACAACGGATTGAACAGTGTAAGTGAGGACGTTTGTACTACCCGTCGGATATCCGGGGTAAGTTGTCGTACCAGTTCTGTCAGATTGAAAAACGGGGACTTTAATCACTAAAGTAGTGTTGTTCGAACCAGGTTCGACCGATTGCGCCGCTCGAACTTCCTTATTGAGTCTGTCTAAAAACTGTTGAGCGGCGATCAGATTATCTGTCTTGTTGGACAATTTAAAAATCCACCATGAATTTACCCAAAGTAGTGACATCAAGCCGACACTTACGATCGAAATGATGGCCAGGGTGACAACCATCTCGATCATTGACATGCCGCACGATTTTCTCTTCTGTGTTGTTCTCATTCTTCCTGAATGCCGTGTTGAGAGATGAGGGTGGTGACCACATAGTTTGCCGGAGACACAGTTGAACTGACTGTGATAACCGCATACTCAGAAAATGGAAAAGGTCCAGTCTTGAAGGTGACTTGCGCAGTCATAGGAAAACGATTGGCCAGAGTCGCAGTGTTCCAGGCAAAACTTGCTGGGGGAACTTCAATCATAATCGGGCGTACTTGGAACGAATACAATGCTGTAATTGGGGCATCATCAGAATAAATTGGCACAGAGTAAGCCACGCCGGAGTTCGGTGCAGGTAGTTCTGCATATGGTGTAGCATGGAGCCGATCTCCAATCGCCTCCGCTACGGCGGCACAAGTCACCCGGCCATGAGCTCCAAAGGATGCCTCTTTGGTTTGGCTCAAACTTTGGCATAATGAAATCGCCAGTATTCCCGAGACAACTATGGCGCACATGAGCTCAAGAAGCATAGAACCTTTGGTGTTACGCATGGTGGCGTTTTTCTCAATCATCATGTGATAACGTGTTGGGCACCTCCCATGAACATGCCCTAAAGGGGCATCTCAGCACCGATTCATTGAAAAACCTGTCAAATTTAATCAACTACGGAACTGCAATGTCGCCCTGTTTGCTCACATCAACATGAGCAAATCGAATCCCCTTATTCACGATAAACGAGGCTGCGTGCAGAGGGAGACCTTGTGGGTCGAACGTTACCGACCCGACGATGTTGACTCCGCTTGGCAGAATGACTTCTTCTACTGTCTTCTCTTCGTCTCTGATTTCGTATGCGGCTGGCGATTTATCAGTCGGGTTACGGCTTGTGAGCGTGATGTTGACCTGATGCTCTTTGGCTAGTCCCTTACAACGAATCAGGTCGTTGACCAGGTCGACCGATGTGTTTTTCACAGCCAGGGTGGTCGTGGCGTGGTCAACGACTTTGAGGGCAAAAAGCGGAAGGGCGATGAACATGGCAGCGAATACGAACGTCTCGACTTTTCGGAACAGCGGCCACTGACCGATTGCATCAATCGTCTGACCTATGTCGCCCTTATTCTTTTTTGGTTGCTCTGCCAAGACGTGAAATTCGTGGTTCCAGTGGTGCCGCCCCTTGGCGCACTTTTTGTTCACACTGAAAGTATAAGCCCCTTTGAATGCCGTTTCCTTCATAAAATATGCTTGACATCGACCTAGAAATGGCTACAATGACCATACTTTCGTGTTACTACCGTTCGAAAATTGTGCTCAACTACCAAATCGGTACCGCACCCCCGCAATTCACTCCGACTTACCACCGGAATGAATGATTCTGCGCCTTCACTAGCTTTGGCCTCCCCAGCCAAGCGTCTGAGGTTTTACTATGCAAATGTCCGCTCCTCCAATGCCTTCAGTAATGCCCGATAGCCGTGTCCCAAAGAAAGAAATTACCGCAGTCCACGATCTCGGACTTTTACTAAAACGAATTATCCAGACCAATACCGGAGATTACCCATGTCTCCCAGCGACACCATTGACCGCCGACCCAGCTGATTGGGCGACATACAAAGTAGGCGCAGAAATCGCCACACAACACGGCAAGAAGCACGAGGCTGAAACCGCCTGGCTGAAAGCTCTAAGTATCTCCAATCAATTTCCTGCCACAGACGCTCGAGTGCCATACACTTTGGAAAGCCTCGCCAACTTCTATATGAATGTTGGAAAACTCGACCAAGCTGAACAATATCTGAAAGAAGCACTTCAAGCTTTGGAAATTGTCTACGGACACAGCGACCTCAAAATCGCCGAATGTCTCAACAGCATCGCCGGACTTTACTACCAGCAACGCCGCTACATCGAAGCCGTTCCGTACGGAATTCGCATGCTCACAATCTACAACAAGATCTATGGTGGAGAGCATGCCGAAGTCGGCATGGCAGCCAACAACCTGGCAATGCTCTACCACGCTCAAGAAAAATATGACCTGGCTGAGTTGATGTACGAGCGCGCTTTGCCAATTCGCAAACGTGCATTGGGCAAAGAAAATCCGCAATTCATGACTTTGATTGAAAACTACGCGAATTTGCTCAGTTCGACCGGACGTTCGGAGCAAGCTGAAAAGCTTCGAGCCGAAAATGGTCCAAGCGATGATTGGAAAACATTTGAATGCAGAGTGCCTGTATCAAATAACTAAGGTCTTACGCTATCAATAAATTCAGTCGCGGCAGGTGTTCGACACCAGCCGCGATTTATTTGGAACGTCACTTAGACAAACATGGCACCAAATATAGTGGCGCCCATTATTCGACACGAGTACAGCACCACTCTCGATGATAATACCGCCCGCTTCCGATAATGCATTTATGTAGACTATTGCCATCAAAGAAAGGGTTATCCCTCAGCTAAGGTATGGTGAACCAGAGAAACCCGCAAGCACAGGCTGGTACTTGATTTACAGCGCCTAAAATGACACTCAAAAACGTGTGAATTTTCGTGTCGAATACCCGATCCGTTTTCTTACAATTGCATGTATGCAAGCGCACCACTTTGATAGCGCAAACAGTTGTAGCTTGATTTACTACAATCACTCTTTACTCCACAGTCGCATCGGCAGTAAAATTCCGCCATCAATCGAGAACGGCAGAAGTGCCCGATCTACCAATCGATACATAGTTCCGCACGCTGCCTATCAGCGCTGTTCGCTTGAGCTTATAGCCGACGAACACTTAAGAGAGAAAGAGGAGAGACAAATGAGACTTACTAACACACTGGCGCTTCTGGGCGCCATGGTTGCTTTGACGCCGTCTATCGTTGCGACACCATCGCACGCAGCCCCATCGCCAGCACCCCGGCTGCAAGCGTTGCCGCTGCAAGCAACACCGGTCCAAGCAACACCGTCGCGTCCATCTAGCACCACACTGTCGAACACTGCACCATCGCGGGCAGGACAATCCAGTAAGCGACTGACAGGCAAAATCAACCATGAAGTAGTCATGGCTGACGAACTAATGATGAAGGGAAAGTTTGCGCAAGCGGCCGAACTTTATCATGACGCCATCAATAAAGATAGCAAAAATGTCATGGCGATAAACGGATACGGAATGGCTCTAGGACGCCAGTTCAAGCTCGATGCAGCACAAGAGCAGTTCCAGAAAACCCTGACAGAAGATCCACAAAACGCACCAGCGCACCTCGGACTGGCGATGGTGGCATTGAACAGATTGCAGTCTTCATCGAACACCATTCGTAAAAGTCGCGAATCGATGTTGAATGAAGCTGAAAGCCAATGCAGACAAGCTCTGGATCTCGACAACGGAGCTCCTGAAGCGCACTACTGGCTAGGTCAAACTCTGCGCGAGAAAGGATTGTTTTCAGACGCGGCAAATTCGTTTCAGAATGCGATCAAAGCTGATCCCAAATTCTCAGAGGCTTACTCTGGTTTAGCCATGGTCAAACTGGCTCAGAACAGCCCGGCAGAAGCGATAAGCAACTTTCAGCAAGCAATCAAGATGAACACTGGAAACTCAACTGCTCACTTTGGACTCGGCAAAGCAATGTTGCAACAAGGTCAAGTTGACGCTGCCATCAAGGAATTGAACACAGCAACTTATCAGAACAGGAACAGCGCCCCGACTCATTTAGCGTTAGGCGACGCTTACAGCCAGCAAGGCAACTACGTTGCAGCGGTAAAGCAGTATCAGGAATCAATTCGAATTAAACCTGAAAACTCAGACCCATATCTGCAGATCGCAGCTATCCGTGAAGCACGCGGCGACATCGAACACTCGATTGCAGAACTGCGTTCGGCTCTCGAATTGATGCCAAACAATGCAGATCTGTTGGGAAGAATCGCAGAAGACAATCTGCGACTGGAAAAACTAGACGATGCGATCAAAGGTTTCGACCAGGTATTGGCCGCAAATCCAAGCAACGCAGCAGCAGCGAAAGGTATCACGCGAGCCTATTACTTGAAGAGCCAGAAGGAAGCAGCTGGTGCATTCTTCGTCTCCAACGAATTTGAAAATTCAATGCACATGATGGACAAAGCAATCGCTTTGAATCCAAATGATATGGAATTGCGACTCGCTCAAGCGAAATTACGAGCCATGGCAGGAGTAAAAATCGATCTCGGATCGCTCGGCACTCCACGCACAGACGGCGAAAGAGTCGCATACGCAGAGGCATTGCTGGCACAAAATAAATTTGCAGAAGCACAAGAGCAAATGAACATGGTCATCGGTTCAGCGATTAGTGCAAAACAAGCGTTCGCAGTAGCAGACCTCGCACTGATGATCAAAGATCTGAATGACGCTGAAGCTGCATACAAGAAAGCTGCCACTATGCCTGGTGCCGAAGGACGTGCTCAACGTGGTTTAGACCAAGTCGCGAAAGCGAGAGAGCTCTCAAGACAAGATTTGACACTAGCTACGGACTTATCTCGCAAGAATCAACTTGCTAGCGCCGTAGACAAATATCACTCGTCAATTTTTGCTGATCCGAAAGGCGCGAGCGCGAGAGTTGGTCTGGCACAAACTCTGGAAAGACTGCCAGCGACTGGCTCGCAAGGTCTGAGAGAAGCGGTCACACAGTACCGAGCCTACATTACACTGAGCCCAACTTTGGCAACGAAGGAAGTCGAGAAGCTAAACAAGCACATCGTCAAGCTTGAAGAAAAAGCCAGCAAGGTTGAGCAGAAAGAGAAGCGCATCGCTTCCACAATCCCTGTACAGAAAAAGTCGTAGTACCTCCCCCGACTTTCTCTCTCTCCCGAAAAGCGTCTCCGATTCAACCGGAGGCGCTTTTTGTCTCTAATATTTTGGTTCCGCCATGGCACGACTTCCATAAAGCGTCTAGCTCTCTGGCTGACTCCAAATCATTAAACAGCTTGTGCTTCTGGTCCTTTATTTTTGCGACGATTGCTTTTCGATATTCCGAATCGGTGCCGAGTTTAACCGCGATGTTTATGTAATCTTCAACGTTTTTGCCAATCAATTCATCGACGCCAACTGCGCTGAGCATCGCCTGACAGGAACGTCCAGTCATAGACTCTCCGTCAGTCGTGACCATGGGTAGATTCATGGACATTGAATCCATCGTTGTATAACCGCCGTTCCAGCCGATACTATTTAAATTTACATCGAGGACGGATAGCAACTTCATGTACGTTTTGCGATCGCAACGCGGAATTATTTTTGCACGCTCGTCAAAGCTGAGACCATGAGCTTCGAAAGTATCGCGCAACCTCTTGCCGAGAACGATGGTTTCCTTTTCGACCGAGCTTTCGACAAAGACGAAAAAGGCAGACGGATCACGTTTGGCCATTTCAGCATAAACAAAATCATATCGGGGCAGATATTTGAACGCTGATTGGACAGTGCCATAAAGGACTTTGTCAGTGGGCAAACCAAATTGTTCTCTGGTGCCATGAACATCAGTGTCGGACGGAGGATCCAGGGTCAATCCCAGATTCTTGAACTTGACCAAAGTTTCGCAATAGCGATTTGCTGAGTCTTCTGGCTCCATCCATTCGCTGCTTAAGAAGTAGTCGACGTTTGTTGAACCCGTCGTGCCGGGATGTCCCCAACCAACACACTGAACAGGCGCTAATCGCGCTAAAGAGATGATTCTGCTGGCTGGATTCATACCAACATCAGGGAATAGCATAATATCTAAACCATCGCTTTTAATTCTTTGCAGTGCGGAAAGATAACTGCCTTCACGAAAGTCAAACCATCGAAAAGTGCCTAGTGAGGCAAATTTACGTGTGTATTCGTCAGATTTTCCATTCAAAGAATAGAGGAAGAATTCGTAGTCTTGAGCAGGCAAATTGGATAGCCATGCATAGGTCCACATCGCGCCGTGATGCTCGCACAGATACGCAGATGCAACGCCGACGCGAATCTTCCCTGCCTTTGCTCGCGGTGGAATTGGCTCCAAATATGGTGCAAGATCAGATTTTAGTATGTTGGTCGCCAGCTGCGCATACTGTGTCATCAGCGCTTTGTCATTCATCTGATGGTATGACAGATAGAAGTTCGTGATCAGAAATAAAATCCAGCGAAGCGCCGAAACATCTTCAGGCTTCAAGGGTTCGGGCAAATCACCGATCAAAGTGGAGGCTTGATTTAAGCAGCCGGTAAAAAATCCGCGTGAGGATTGTAGGTCTTCTTCGCTTTCATAAATAGTCGGCAGCTTCAACAATTCGAGCAGCAGAATACCGATTTTGCGAACTGGCGAGTCGATGGAAATATTTCGACAGCGCTCCTGCAAAATGCGCTGATAACAGCCATGTGCCTCATCGGTGCGATGCAATTTTTCATAGGCCAGACCTAAGTTGAGCCACAAGTCGACGTTAAACGGATGATATTGCAGTCCCGTTTTATAGTTTTCGATAGCCTCGTCGAAACGGCTCTGCTCTCTCAAAGCTTGACCTAAATTGTTGTAGGCTAGAGCTAGTTCTGGTTGTAGTTTTATCGCTTGATTGAAGGCATCGACGGCGAGTTCAAGCTTTTCGGGCTGATTCGACAGGTAATAGCTGTACAGATAGGCGTTACCGAGATTGGCATAGCTGAGCGGATTAGGTTGCAGTGCGATAGCTTTTTTGCAGGCAGAAATTGCATCGTCGAATCGCCCAAGATTTTGATACAGAATGCCGAGGTTGTGATGACCTTGAACGAAGTCTGGTTGGATGACCACAACCTTCTTTAAGTGTGGTAACGACTTCTCCAGCTCTCCCACTTCCAGCCAATGCGCTCCAAGCGCGTTATGAGCTTGCACACAATTGCGATTCAAGGCAATTGCTCTTTCGTATGCCGACAACGCCTCTTGAGTCTGTCCGCCATCTTTGAGGGCATCACCGAGGTTAATGTACGATTCTGGGATCTCGGCGCCAAGCGAGATTGCTTGGCGAATGCTAGAAATCGCATCATCGAAATTTCCCATCATGCGCTGCGCAATGCCGAGGTTTATGAAAGACTCAGCATTTTTGGGATTGATTTTAATGGCGTTGTTGAGATATTTCCGACCTTCTTCAGCTCGTCCTGTCATTAGACAGACGAGCGCTAGTTTTTCCAGCGCAACACAATTAAATGGAGAGTTAACAAGAACCCGACGATAGGCTTGTTCGGCCTCATCCAAGTTGCCGGCCGCATGGTGCTTCATGGCCAATTCCAAAGTCACGCCTTTCGCCTCCAGAGTACTGTGGGCCGCAAGCCCGCATCAACAAAACGCAGCGCTGTTATCATACCAGCCCGGCAAACTACTTATATTTCCAGTGCTAAGGATATTTCCCAGTGCTGTAGATATTTCCGGTGCTACGGATATTTCCCAGTGCTGTAGATATTTCCGGTGCTACGGATATTTCCCAGTGCTATAGATATTTCCGGTGCTACATATACTTCCTGTGCCAAATGTATTTCCGGTGTTACAGCTATTTTGCGAGCTTACCCGTGGATTTAGCGTCAGATTTCCTGTTTTCGTTTTTCGTATCATCAGTAAATGCGTCCAAAAAATCTTCAAATCGTTTTTTCTGATTTGATGTTACGTACACCTCAAAACGCTCCTTAGTCAACTTGTATCCACTTGGATAAGTAAAAACTGATGAATCCAGCTTTTTTCTCGAAATTGCCGAAGTGCGATAAATGTATGATGTGGCACCATCTGTAGTGACAGTGGCAAGCTCCAGCGGAAATCCTCCGCAGTAAGGCAGGCTATAGACTCCATGTAAAACACTTTTTTGTTGCTCGTTAATTGGAATATTGGTTGAAACGTTCAAATGCATCGACTGCATCTGCTTCTTCTCGGCGGCTCGAAAAATAGCAGGATCGTTGTTTCCATAGAACGCACCATGTACCGGCAATATCCGCTGCAAAACATTGACCTTAAGCAAAGGATCGAAGTAAATACTCGGCTTCTCGTTCAACATCTCAGTTTTGCCTTTGAACATGCGCAAACCATTTGACGGCCATTCCGCCAATGGAATTTCTAGACCAACATTTTCTTGCTTGTTGTAGGCAATTACTTTCCAGGTCGGAGCACGAGAAATAATTACCAAGTTGCCGCCATTTGAAACAAACTTCATAGCATCAGCCGAAATCAGCATCGACGTCGGACCGAAGTGATCGGTAAATTGCTTTATCTCCCAAACATCTTCCGGCGCAGCTAGTGCCGGAACGCATTTGAAAGCAAACATGAACAAGAGACCTGATAGGCACGACACTAACAATGAAAAGCGCAAGCTTTGCCGCAGGCTTTTGACATTGATAAAGTGCAGTGAGTTCATTAATGCATTGTAGCAATTCGCAGAACTAACAGCGGATAACGATTGAGCGAACGATTCAACTACGTTCAGATAAGGACTTTGAAGACTTACGCGGTTTGGACCTGTACAGTTTCAAGTCCCAATTCCTTCGTCATTAAATCGCGCATGACGAACTTCTGACACTTACCAGTCACTGTCATTGGAAACTCAGTCACAAGTTTCACATGCTTCGGAACTTTAAAATAAGCAACACGTTCTTTGAGCCACTCGCGAACTTCTTCCTGCGACAAAACTTCGTTCTGTTTAAGCATGATCCATGCTGCCACGTCTTCTCCGAGCCGCGCATCCGGAATGCCAAACACCTGCGCTTGAGCGATGCTCGTGTGTTCGTGCAATACCTCTTCGATTTCGCGAGGATAAATATTCTCGCCGCCGCGGATAATCATGTCTTTCTTGCGTCCGGTGATATTGATGAAGCCTTCGGCGTTCATCACACCGAGATCGCCAGAATGCAGCCAGCCATTTTTGTCGATCGCGTCTGCAGTCGCTTGCGGATTGTTCCAATACCCAAGCATCACTCCGTGTCCACGGCTACAAATCTCGCCTTGCACCCCACGCGGAACTACTTCGCCCGTGTGAGCATCTACGATTTTGAGTTCGATACCAGGAATGACACGTCCGACCGTAGTGGCACGAATTTCCAGACTGTCATTGCTGGTGGTGGCAGTCATCAGTGGCGAAGCTTCTGTCAGTCCGTAGAGAATGACTATCTCTTCCATCTTCATGCGGCTGGCAACATTGCGCATAAGCTGCACAGGGCAAGGAGCTCCAGCCATGAAGCCACCGCGCAAGGTAGTAACGTCGAAACTGTTAAATTCTGGATGCTCCAACTCGCCAATAAACATTGTTGGAACACCTGAGATGTGAGTGCACTTCTCGGCTTGCACTGCCTGCAGTACCGCAGTGTCATCGTAGAATGGACTGGGAACAATGACAGCACCGCCAACAGATAACGTTGCGAGGGCGGAACTAATCATGCCACCGCAATGATAGAACGGCATGGGAACGCAGAATCGAGAGGTCGGTCCAAGATTCATGGCTCGGGCAGCCAGCAAGGCATTGTTCAACAAATTGTGGTGACTGAGAGTCACGCCTTTAGGCAATCCGGTGGTGCCTGAGGTATATTGAATGTTGACTGGATCGTCGAATTGCAGCTTAGCCTCACGTTCAGCGAGAACTGTTGGTGCCAATTCTGACCCCATCGCGGTAACTTGATCGAAGCTGAGAAGTCGCCCTGGCAGCTTGCCGTGAGCACCGATGACGACAATGTTTTCGAGATTAGGAAGTTTGGCTGACGGGCTCTTATCGCCAGTGATAAAAAACGTTGGCGCAAGTTCTTCGAGCATCGCGAGATAATCGCTTGTGCGATGTTTTGGAATAACGACTAACAGCTTCACGCCCGACTGGCTCAGGGCGTATTCCAACTCAGACGTTCTGTAGCCGGGATTGATGTTGACCAAAATCGCGCCAACTTTCGCTGCTGCAAGTTGCGTGACGATCCATTCCGCATTGTTCGTAGACCAGATGCCGATGCGGTCACCATGCTCGACACCAAGACGAAGGAACCCGGATGCGCAAAGATTGACGCGCTCCTGGAGTTGTTTGTAGCTGAGGCGGATGTTCTGTTGCACGCTGATGAGCGCGTCAGCATCTCTCCTTTGTGCGACTAATTCGTTGAAATAGTTGCCCAAGGTTTCGCCAGTAAGCGGCTCATTGCTAATGCCGTGGTCGTAGCTGAGTGCTGCTTTTTTCGACCCGTCATTCACTTAAGAACGTTGCCTGAATAAATTTGGGGATTACATTGGGAGCGAAGCGGAACCGCCAAGAATCATGACACCGTCAAGATCTTTGTGGGATCGAACTACACGCTCTGTGGATGCCGGTTTAACTTCTTGTCGGCGCAGCTTCTGTTCGCGAGCTGCTTGTGCTTCAAGAATCAACTTGATGCCATGCTGAAGTGTTGAATCGCCGGAGTAGGTTGAAACTCCAGAAACACTTGCGATGACTTGAGTTTTAGTTTCTTCTGCATTTACGGCGTTTGCTGAGCAAATTACCAGCGCTCCGACCAATGCGAATCTCTTGAATACCATAACCAAAACCTCGTTAACTCCCAGGAGTATAGTTCTTTGCCGGCTGTTGGTACGGAATCTTTGAATGGTTTAAGATTTCGGTAGTATATTCAATAATGTCAAGAAGACATAGTGCCGGTGAGGGCTTCGACCATAAAGGAAAGTGCCAGGTTCCCAAGATGTACAGATTTAATTTGGCTCATCTCTGCTTTGCAATCTCGCTAACCCTCATCAGTGCAGGCTCTGCGGTCGCTCAGGTGAGTGCCAGTGATGCTGCAGTTTTGCGCGAACATATTAACAAAGGCAACGTATACATGGGTCGCGGGCAATGGGATCAGGCGATTGATGAGTACGAACAGGCTTTAGATACTGACCCTGGAAGCATGGTAGCTAAGGAGAACCTGGTTCTCGTCCACAATAACTGGGGTATCTCGCTGTTTCAGCACCACAAATATGAAGAAGCGAAAGCCCAGTGGGAAGAAGCCTTGAAGATGAATCCATATGACCGCAACGCCAAGCAAAATTTGTCGGTCCTCAAGCAAACGCTGGCACGCATCCAGGCAGCGCCCAAACCGCCCGTCAAGCCGGCAGCCGAAATGAAAGAAGCAGGAGTAAAAGCAGGCGCGGATGATTCGAACTCATCAGGACCGAAGATGCTCGGTCAACCAAACAAGCCGATTGCAACGGATGCATCATCATCCGGACCAAAAATGCTTAATGCGACTAAACCGGATGAGTCGTCGTCTGGTCCGAAGATGCTCAGTCAACCAAAATCAGAAGAGCAACCAAGTGGAGCGATGATCATGTCCAACCACGCCCAGGAGGTGCCGAACGTTCCGGCTCCACCGGCGGTGCCACCGACAACGCCTGAGCCACCACAAGTTATGGCACCAGCAACACCAACCATCGACATGAGCTCTCCTTACAGTTTCGTCGATACTCCGGCGGCCAAAGCCGCGGCTGAAGGCAGTTCTCCCTACGGTCTACCAACTAATTTGACCGCTCCGACAGCTCACCCGCGACCGTACATCGCACCACCTGTAACACCACCAGCAAAGCCGGTCAACGCCTGGTCAGTCCCAGCATCAGTTTCAGGTGGTGAAACAGAAGCACCGGCAACATCAGCAGCGACAACGCCCAGTGAATCAGATTCTTCCGCAAATCTCGAAGACCAGCTCGGCGCCATCGAAGTGAAACTGAGCGGTAAGAAACAGAAAAACTTGCCGATTTTAAAACGCATCGAGAAGCTAGAAATGTCGATTTCAGGCAAAGCAAATTCTGGTTCATTGCAGGAACGAATTGAAGCACTACGCAAAAGCTGTGGACTTTAGCTACTGCTGAGGGCTTCAGGTGCGAACGCTAGATCTTCGTCGGATCTTTCATACCGATGGTCGACTCGGCATTTTTTATCTTCGTTTCGTTCAATTTCTTGTGAAATTCGGCTGTTTCATGAGCTTTCAACACTTCCAACCGAGTCTCAGACAATTCCAGTTCAAGTAGTTCGATTTTGTTCTTCAAAACGGCAATTTGACGCTTACCAGAAACTCGAGACTGCAGGGCAGGTGCAAGGGCACAAAGTAACACTAGAGCAACCAGCCATGGCGCCGCAACCTGGAAAACACCTGCGCCACTTCCAATCAGCGCAAACATGATCAGCATCACTGCACCGATCGCCATCATGCCGCCCATGAAAATAAATGGACTGGCAGCAAGGAGCGCCAGAATCTTTGCCAACTTAACAACCGTAGAATCTGTCTTGTCGTGGAGAACTACAATTTGCTCGTTTTTCATGTGCGCCGCTGAAGAAGTAGTTCTTTCATTCTATCTGTCTCCAAAACCTAGTTGCTGATGTTTATGGAATCTCAACGGAATTGGAGCAGATTTAAGTTTGCGCCCCCTAAGACCTAACAGCACCCATCGTCACCACTAAAGCGATATCGCTCTAAAAACGAGTAGGTATGTCGAAAATGCGTGCTGCTGGCACGTTCGAGCACATAGCGACTGTACGAATTTGGCCAATCCAGTGAGAAAGGCGCAACATTTTTGGGGTAGGCAAACCTACCTTAATGCAAACCCGCAGATGCGGTTCCTACGCTAGAGCTGCAGCCAGAGGGGCTGGTGCGCTGATGTTGGAACGTTCTGTCTCTTCCACAGATTCTGCTTCAATCGCCCAGACGTACAGGCAAGTGTAGAAAGAAGCGCGGATGTATAGAGACATCGCAGTTACAAGCACCACCAGAGAAGCCCAGGCTAAGCCGGCTACGATGATTACCGGACCGCTAATCGCAGCCATTCCTTGAGTGTTCAAGTACCAGGCACCGCCGAATCCGGCCATGCCTACTGCATAAACTGCTGCAGAGACTGCCTTGCATATCAAGTCAACGCCTACTTCACCAACACCGATGGTGAGCAGGTTCCCTTGTGCGATCTTATCGGCTCGCTTTAACGCTCCCCAGAATGAAGTGCCTTCTATTACTATGGAAGGCAAAATCAAATGTCCGGCGAGTGTCCAGAACACTTCTACAATTCCAGCCAGGAATGTCATTCCGAAGCCGAATATGCCAGACCCGCGTTTGTCGCGCATCCAGCCTGCTAGTTTCTTGGCTACGAGTGTTACTGCGCCCAGCATTACGATGGCTGGAAGGCTTGTCAGCACTGCCTGACAGGCAGTGGAGAATTTACCTGAACCTGGTCCTTCAGTTAGGTGGCTGTAGACCAGAGCAGTCGTTACACCTTCCAGGAACCTGTTGGTCAGCCACCAGACGGAGATAATGCAGGTAACCAGAAAAGTTGTTTCTGAACCCATCAGACCGCTCAATGCGTTGAATCCACTCTGGTCCATCGACCCGTTCAAGCCGGCCATGTTCAGCATCTCGCCGTGCTTCGCGTGATTCATAAGCTCATGAGGAGCGGCAGCAAGTTGGTTAGCAACCCCTGCTCCGGTTCCACCCATCTTCTGCTTCGCTTCGATCATCAAGACGATCGCGAAAAAGAAGTTTGTAAAAACGGTGAGAACGGAAGGTAGTAACAGGCGTTTATCCTGCCAGCCCATCTTGATGCTGGCATAGATCATCCTGAACCCTCGTCCAAACGATTCAAACATAGCTGTTTAACCCTCTTGGGCAGGTGCAAAACCGGGAAAAGCAATGAACTGCGGCGATTTTGGACCTAGTTTAGTAAACGAAAGCATCGGACCGAACTGGGTTGGAAAAACCCGTGGCATTATTGTATACGTTGCCAAGGGAAAGTAAAGCATTATTTATATGCAGAACCCCAGTTTTCGCGATTTTAACGATTTTTATTCGTGTGCAGCTACTTCAAGATCGCTTACGTCGTACAAATCGTTGAGCAATTTTTGATATTTTTCGGTGATTTTTTTGCGCTTGAGCTTGAAAGTCGGGGTCAGTTCATCAGATTCAGCCGAGAAGTCTGCGTCTAAAATGACAAACTTTTTGATGCGCTCGAATTGAGCCAGTTCGTCATTTTTCTTAGCGACCAGCCTTTCGATCTCTTGACGAACCTTAGGATTATGCGTGAGCTCATCCACGTCATCAAAGGCGATTTGATGCTCACGACAGAAACTTGCCACGCCGTCTTTGTTCAACGTAATTAAGGCTGTGATGTATTTTCTCCGATCTCCGTGCACGAGAATGTTACTAATCAGCGGTTCGCCTTTGAACATGTTTTCGATAAATTGTGGCGCCACGTGTTTGCCACCAGATGTGATGATGATGTCCTTTTTGCGATCGGTGATACGCAAATAACCATCCTTATCAAACTCGCCTATATCGCCAGTTCTGAACCAACCATCGTGCAGAGCTTCACTTGTAGCTTCTGGATTTTTATAATAGCCTGAAAATATGCTTGGACCTTTTGCTTCGATCTCTCCATCACTGGCAATTTTTACCTCGACACCAGGCAAAGGTTTGCCCACAGTGCCGAGTTTGTTGGTTTCAGGCGTGTTGCAAGAGATTGGAGCTGAGGTCTCTGTCAGCCCGTACCCCTCGACAATTTGCATGCCGATGATATTGAAAAACGATTGAACATCATCCGAAAGTGGTGCCGCCCCCGATACCATAATTCGCAGTCTTCCACCAAACCTTTTTCGTATTTTTGAGAAAACCATGCGATCGGCAACACGCAACTCTTGACGATAAATTTGCCTTACTAAATCATCATTCGGTGCTTGCTGCTTGTATTTTTCAGCGCGCTTTCCTAGCGCTAAAGCCCAGCGAATCAGAATTTGCGACGCCGCGGGCATCTTACGCATTTCGCCTTGCACACGCTGATAAGCCTTCTCATAGAAACGTGGAACACCGTTTAAAACAGTTGGTTTGACTTCCACTAAATTCTTCGGCACCAGCTCCATCGACTCGGCATACGCCATAGTCAATCCTTGATAAATGGCCAGAAATTGTCCACCGACCCTTTCGTACACGTGCGAGAGTGGCAAGAATGAAAGTGACAGGTCATCAGCTTCAAAACCTACTAGCTGACTCATTGCAGCACAGACAGAATGGATATTGCGATGTGACAGCATCACACCTTTGGGCACACCTGTAGTGCCTGACGTATAGACGACCGATGCCATCGAATCTGGTGCAACTGACTCTACTCTGTTGGAGAGCTGTTTCGGATTTTCAAAGAGTGTCATCTCACCGCTCTTCAGCAGCTCGTCCCAAGTCAGGCATTTGACGCGGGTTTCGATGCCAGTAACTGAGCCATCGATAACTACGATGAATCTAAGTTTTTTGGGCAACTCTTCCAAGTCTAAGATCTTTCTCGCTTGTCGTTCGTTCTCTACAAAAACTCCGACCGAGTCGCTATGGTCAACTAAATAATGCACCTCCAGTGGTGCCAAAGTCGGGTAGATTGGTATCGTGCCACCGCCGCAACTGAGCACGGCCATGTCTGCCCAGGTCCACGCCGGACGGCTTTGCGACATGATCGCGATATGCTCGCCGGTCTCCATCAAATTGGTCAGACCGGCGGCTATCTGTTCAACGATACTTCCATGTTCCCCCCAACTAACTGGAACATAGGTACCATCAACTTTATGCATGATCGCGGTTCGGTCGGGCGTGGTAGCCACCCGATTCCAAAAAACTTGAACGATCGTTTCTTCAGTCAATCTCTAGTTCCTTTCTGTGGGTTCCAACCTCAATTCAGCTCACTCCCTTGAGTTGAGCGTTCAGCCAAGTCAAGTAAGGAGCGTGACCAGCCTCAATCGGCAAACTGACAATCTCCGGCACATCATATTTATGCAACTCTTGTATGCGCGCCTCGAGCTGCAAAAAGAGGTCTCGATGCGATTTTATAATCAGAATACTTTCAGTATCCTTTTCAATTTTTTCCTCCCATTGATAGATCGACAGCACGCTCGGCACAACGTTAACGCAGGCAGCAAGCCGTTCGGTCACCAAATCGGTGGCAAGCTTGTTCGCATCATCCGGCTGGCAAGTGACGAGAACAATAATTTCTCCAGGCATTTAGCTTTGGCTCCTCGCCAATTCCAAGCCTGTTTCGGTCAGAAATTCATTGAGAGCCCCAACCACTTGTGAAAACAATTCGGACTGCAAACGTGGCATACGATAGCGCTTATGCATGCGCACAACCATCGTCGGCACACCAAGCTCTTCAGCGGCGAAACGCACCAGTGGGAAGTATTGATGCTCTGCCGAGTCGGTTAACACGGGCTCGATTGCAGACAGCTTATGCTTGAGACGATTGGTATAGTCGTCGCAAACGTCTGGAGCTGGTCCGTAAGACGATACCTGAAGACCTGGTGCCTCATGCCACGGAGCGCCAAGAAGGAGCACGACCAAGCCAATCTGCCCGGCTTTCACGACATCTGCAAAAGCTCTGCGCAAAGGTGTTTCGAGATAGTAGCAAGGGTCAGCAACACAGCAGTAGTTGGTCAAGAGACTGTGACAGCCACTCATACGGTTCAGCACTGCAGCCATGCTGCCGGTGTATGAGTCACCTTCCTGAAACTCTCCTTCGCGCCAGTACGCTGTCGCGTGCGGAGCCATAACAAGTACTGGGTATTCTCCGCCGATGAAGCGGTAATCAGGCTCTCCAGGTGGAGGCAGCTGCTCGTATCTTTCGGACAACAAAGCTTCATTTTGCAAAGTCCAATTGATTGGCGGAGCCTGCGGATGCTCATCGATCAGGTAATTAACAGCGGTATCGACATCTCCAAACCGCGCTTGCGAATGCGACAACACCCAGGGATGAAATGGCGTTTGCCCAATAACGGTGACCATCTTGCCACGGCGATAGGCATAAAACATTTCCATCGCTGTGCCGTAGCTAGACTTTGTTAAATTAGCGAGCAAGGCGTCACATTGGTCGATTAAATCTAGCGCTCTGCGCACCCGTGGGTCGACCACGTCAGGCATTTCCATCGGATTGATTTTGTCGCCCATCGCCCAGGCGAGTTCCAACGGATTGACCACCTTCAAACCGTGCCGCTGGAACTTGGAGAGCGCAACGCTGCGCCAGTCAGGCATAGCGGCTTGGCTGAGCACATCTTGCGACTCCAAATTGTCTCCGGTCAGGTAAATTGAAGACAACATCAGTGGGATCTTTCTCCTGTTCCGGTGTCGGGGCGGACATGTACCACGTTCACTATATACCACGGTAACGTCCGAACGCCCACGTCCAAGGTGCTAACAACCGCATTGGTATTTGCTATCTAGTGCTTATTCAAGTAGCGTTATCGAAGGTATCCACCAGCTAGAAGTTCCGACGCGAGTCGAGAAACATAAAGAGTTTGACTGAATGAAAATAAAGTTGTCGCCACCGAACCTCCTCTCTCAAAGAGCCTCGTTGCTTGCCATCATCATGCTGACGACGTTTCTTGCTTGGACGGCAGGATGCACCGACGCACGACACAAACATCGAGCAGAAGAAACGGAAACAGAAACCGGCGTCGTCGACCCAGGCAGTCAATCAGACGGCGGCGACGAAGTAGTCATCAAGGCTCAAAAGAAGCATCGAAAGAAAGTCGAAGTGACACTTACCGCTAGAGTGAAAAAACTGCTTCCAGCAGACACCGACGGGTCGCCTCACCAGAGATTTTTATTGGAGCTATCCAACGGAACAACAGTTCTGGTTGCTCACAACACCGAGCTGGCACCGGAAGTGCCCGTTCACGAAGGCGACTTGGTGACACTTCATGGCGAGTACATATGGAACAAACTCGGTGGAGTTCTTCACTACACTCATCACAGCACCAACCGTCACGAAAGCGGATGGATTCAGCTGAACGGGCAGACATATCAGTAGAACGTCGATAACGCGGACACGTGCTGGTGGCAGCAAATACCCGCGCTATCGATCGAGAATCATACGAATGCAATTGCACAAATGCCATCCCGTTGCATGACGCAACCGCACCGTATGTGCCACCACTTTACAAACCTGAGATTAGTCCACCATAGTTGTTGATCATGTAAGTGCCGAGCACATACACGCTCCCTGGCACTACCACAATTAGCGCAACAGCCTGGAAGACAACCCATTTCGTGACAGTTTTTCTGGTGCGCAAATAATGCGTGCACATCAGAAGCGATAAAACTAGCATTATGCCGGAGACCTGATTGCAAATTTCGCGAGCGAGATCGTAGTCAAAACTATTTGACTCAAAGAACAACGCAAGCAGACACGGTGAGTATGGAAGACCCACCAAGCCGACGATGATGATTATTGCACCGAGAGAGAAATACAGCAAAATCTTTTTGAAAGCAGATCTGGTGCCACCATCTAGCCTCTTCACACCGTGTTGAAAAGAAGGCAGGCTCTCAGTTATTTCAACAGACTTTAATCGATTTGCCGCAGACAGGGCGGTGGGTCGTTCCAGGGTGTTCATGTCTAAACCTCTCTAAAGAATCGGGTTGAGATCTACGTGCAAATTCGGCGGCGAGTGGAACGCAGCAATTGCTAGCGAACCTACTCGGATACGCACTGCAAGCTGCGCTCAGTCGACGACTGAGCATGCACCAATGAAATTTTGTTTTTGCATTATGGCTGCGTCTCCGAATCGTGACAAGACTGCATTTTGGCGATGGGTGGGAAAGTCCCCCATCAAGCCAAATTGCATCTCAGCTCGGAACACAGTAAACCTTTGGCTGTAACGAGTGCTACCATCTGCGGTGCAGGGGAAGTGGCCCAGCCGCACGCACCTACTGTCCAGGACACAGAACGCCACTCGTGTTCCACATCCATCGTCAACGTTAGTGCGAAGACAACCTGTCGATTCGAATTATTCTAAGATAGGGATAGTAATCGAACATCAAATGGATGTTCAGCTTTTTCCAAATGCCATCGTTCCAATCGTTTGTGCAAATTTCAGTTGCTGCCGAAAGAATTCCGCAATGCGCATTGCCGCCCCCATTCCAATCAGACTCGGGTGGTTTCGCGAACGCTAAAACAATGTCGCCGGGACGCGCAATAGAGTTTAATTTGCTATCCAACAACTCCTCTTTCGGACCCCTTCGGATAATAAATTCACGAGCACATTTACTAGCAAGCAGCTGGTTTCGCAACTGCGTTACAGCAGCAGAATGTCCGGCGCTAGAGCCAGCTTTTTTCAAGACATTGGAGACGGCGGCGGCACAACCCAGGTATCCGGTTTTCAGTCCATAGCCTAACCACATCTTTTTTCCCAGGCAAGCTTGGGCAGTGGCGGCGATTTTCGGACCGACAGCTTCTGAGGAATTGACCGCAGTTTGAGCAGGCGTCGAAAAAGCAGGCAAGGAAAACGCAAATACTGTGAAAGAAATTAGTGACAGCGCTAACGCGAAAAAACGCCGAGGAAATTGTTGCATGTCGCCACTTTAACGTGGGCGCAAGACTCTGAGCGACAGGGAAAACCCTAGTCTAAGGGAATCAGGGTTTATGAGACTAATCAATCAAAAACTAATCGATCAACTTAGCCATTTTCGGAGTCATGAACCACTTCAAAACACCGGGGCTTGTGGAGGGCAAATCGTAAACATCGACTCTGCAAACGGCACCCTTCTTGAACGGAACGTGCACGTCTGCAGCTGCCCAGAGCATGTTCGCCACGAGCATGCCCACATCAGGCTCGTGCCCGACCAAAAACATTTCTTCGACATGAGAAAATTGCTTCAAGAATTTGTAAACCGAACTTGGGCTGCCACCAGGCGCCAGTGTGTCGGTAATCTTGAGTTCGTCTGACAATCCAAGACCTTCTCTGATAATTTCGGCAGTCTGCTTAGCTCTGATGAGCGGACTCGAAACAATAACGTCGGGCTTGACATTAAGCCTTTTCAAGGCATGCGCGACTTGCTTCATCTCAGACTTGCCGTCATCCGTAAGCGGACGTTGCGAGTCGTTCAAGACTGCGCCGCCGAGGCGTTCTTGGGCTATTCCGTGTCTGACTAAATATACTTTCATAGGGAAATTGTAAGTGATTTTACTGCGGAGATTCCACATAACAACTTCCATGATTTCAACTTCTAAGGTAGTAAAATTGAGTCTATGAGCCAGAAACCTCGTCTTATTGGTCTTGACATTGGTGATAAAAGAATCGGTGTTGCGATTTCAGATCCGCTTGGCATAACTGCGGCTGGTTTAGAAACTATCGACCGGAAAAACATGACTGCAGACGTCAAGGCGGTGAAAGAGATAGCAGAGCGCCACGGCGCCGTGGAAATAATCCTGGGCTTTCCACAAAACATGGACGGCTCGGTAGGCGAGCAGGCGGAAAAGGTTCGGTCGTTTGGACGCAAACTTGCGAGAGCAACTGGATTGCCAATCGTTTACGAAGACGAGCGCCTGACTACAATTTCGGCCATACGCACATTGACATTGCAAGGCGTCAAAACTGGTCACAATAGAGGATTGGTCGACATGCAGGCTGCTGCAATCATCTTACAAAAGTATTTGGACCGCAACGAACCACCACCTTCGGCATGACCGCCGCGGAAAAGACAGACGGTCTAAACCGGCTGCTGCACTGGTATCATGCCAAGATCGTAAGAAAAGCTCGCAACAAAAAACTTGTTGCTCTGTTCGAAGCATCAATCATCGGTTCGATTGCTGCACTGTGCGCTTACGTCTTCGTCGTCGGCGTGGCAGCCATGATGTCTTTCCGCACTTACCTGACCACAATCTTGCCCGCCATTATTGTCTTTCCCTTTATGGGATTGCTCGGCGGGGCCATTTGCGGTCTAGCAATACAATTCATCGCACCTGAAATCACAGGCAGTGGCATACCGCAAGTGAAAGCGGCACTGAATAAAATACCTATGAAGCTAGACTTCAGGGTCGCGCTGACCAAGTTGGTATCAGGCATAGTGGCGCTCGGAATCGGTCTGCCCCTTGGTAGAGAAGGACCGACGGTGCAAGTGGGAGCTGCTGCAGCCGCCATTCTCGATCGGCTAGGCATGCGCTCGTTTCGCAATCGCCGTCAGTTGATCGCAGCCGGCGCTGGTGCAGGTCTGGCCGCCGCATTCAATGCACCACTGGCAGGTTTGATATTCGTACTGGAAGAGTTGCTGAGAGAAATATCCGGAGCGACAGTAACTATTGCCTTGTTAGCTTGCTTTTTTGCTGGCATTGTTTCCCGCTGGATGGGCAACCACAGCCTCGATTTGCAAGCCAACTCACAATTTCCAAAAGCCGTTTTCACAGGTCAAGATATTCCATTCTGCTTATTGCTTGGTATCGCCGCCGGTTTAATCGGAGTGCTCTTCAATAAAGGTGTTTTGTCGGGCACCAAGTTGAACAAAATGATGTTCGGAAAAAATTATGGAGTCAGAGTTGCCCTGGCGGGATTTATCTGCGGTTTGGTAATTGCGCTTTTGCCAGATTCGTTCAGAGATTTCGCAGGGGTCAGACAGTTACTGCTCGAAGGACGCGGACTCAATTTTGCACTGGTTGTATTTCTGGCAAACTTCGCGCTGACACTGGTTGCTTATGGTTCCGGTGCACCTGGTGGCTTATTCGCACCGGCTTTAACCATTGGTGCAGCAATCGGCTACTTCGTCGGCTCAGCCGAAACGTTAGTCTACCCGCTTGCCACTCACGCACCGCTGACACTAGCGTTGGCTGGCATGGGCGCATTCTTCGCGGCTGTCGCTAGAGTTCCCGTGACGGCTGCTGTAATCGTCTTTGAAATCACTGCTGATTTCAACTTGTTACTGCCACTAATGATTAGTTCGATCACTGCTTACTTTATTGGAGAGAGTCTGTTTCCTGGCTCTGTTTACGATCGCCTCTTGGAACTGGATGATATACATTTACCTGAGAATGCAGGCTCATCACCGCTAGATTTGCTCACTGTCGGTGAGTGTATGCAGCAAAATGTAGTGACGCTGAATTCTGATATGACTCACGACGAGGCAGTCCATTTCATCAAAGATTTCGTACACAAAGGTTTTCCAGTTTTGAAGGAAGGTGTGCTCGTTGGCGTACTAACCAAAAATGACTTACTCGAAAGAAACCGTTCCACTGTTGAAGAGATAATGACACCAAATCCGATATCAGTAGATCGAGACGCGCTGCTCATCCAAGCAATTTCCCTTATGGACGCTGAAGCAATAAATCGCATCCCTGTAACGAGTGGCGCGAAGCTCACTGGCATCATCACACGAGCGGATATCATCCGCGCGCTCTCGGAGTTGTAGATGCCGTTTAGATTGCTCGCGCTTTTGATTCTCTCTCTCTTCTTTCCTGCGACATCAGGAGCTGCGGAGGCACAAGACAATGGACAAGCAAACGGTGAGGCGCAAACTAGTGAATCTAGTGAACCGGGGCAGGCAAGTGGACCGGTCACAATATTGACCTGGAATATTCAGGTCGGCTCCGATAGACCGCTGAACGGCAACGGTTGGAAACAACGAAAGTTTGCTCTGATCACTGCCTTGAAAAAAGCTTACCCTGATGTTTTTTGTACGCAAGAAGGTCGATTGGAACAGCTCAAATTCATCGACAGACATTTTCCGTCGTGGGCGCGCGTCGGTGGCGGACGTGACGATGGCAAAAATGCAGGTGAGTTTTGCGCGATCTATTACAACAAAAAACGCCTTGAAGTGCTCAAATCTGGAACGTTCTGGTTGAGCACCACACCAGAGAGTCCCGCTCACACGTGGGATCCTCCGTACAAAAGAATTTGCACTCACGCGTTATTCAGAGATCGAATCAACGAAACTAAATTCGCGGTGCTCTCGACACACTTCCCTCTAAACCCAAGTGCTAGCGAAAAAGCCGCGAAAGTTGTGGCGAACAAAATCACAGCGCTGTATGACAACATGCCGACTTTGCTTTGCGGTGATTTCAACTGCAAACCAGAGAGTGCCGCATGGAAAGTGTTCAACAAAATCTACCTTGATTCTGTAGATGAAAAGCACCAGAAGACCTGGCATACGAACGGAAAACCGATGGCTTGTTTGGATGCAATTTTTAAAAATGAAGACATTCGCGTTGTCGATTTGAAAATCCTAAACGGCAAGGACAATAAGACATTTCCGTCAGACCATTTCGGTGTTTTGATCAAAGCACTTATTCCAGAAATAAATCAATGATGTCAGGAGGAAGTTCTCCTCCTAAATAAGAAAACTAGCCTGTCTACACAATGGTAGACAGGTTCTTTTTGATCTAGAAACGGCAGATGAACGATGATTTCCGGCACACAAGAATTGCGATCGATCGATGGAGTATCAAACTACATCAAGCACCACTTTGGACAAATCGACGTAGACGGAGATGGCAGCATAGGGCACGCAGACGTTCTGCAAATGCTCTCTAAATCAGACGCAAAGCGCGAAGACACTTTAGCTTCAGCATTTCTCTATCACTACCGAGGCAACCTGGGCACCAGAGAGATGTCACTTAATTGTCGCGATTTGGATCGATTGAGCGATCCAAAATTCCGCGACAAAGCGCAGCGAACATTAGACCAGTTAGCGAAGAAAGAAAGTGTCGCAAGCGTATATCCAAAACATCGAATCGATCCTACAACCATTCAACAGGGAGCACTGGTCGACAGCAAATTCACCGCCGTGCTCATAGCTCTTGCAGCCACACCAAATGGAGACAAGCGCATCAGACAGATGATCCAAACTAACCCTGATGGTTCTTATTTGGTGACTTTTCCTGGCGACCCGAGTCATCCCATTCAAATCAGAGAAACGAGTCTGAAAGAAAAGATGGTTGGTTCATGTTGTTCAGACGGAAGTCAGTTCGTCACATTGCTCGAACGTGCTTACAACATCCATCTCCAAATCATGAAGATCACAGAACAGCGCTGGGGCATCGTCAAAGAGCCGTTTGAGCTGTTGACCGGCAGCATTGCCACAACCATTTGGCCAAAAAGAAACAGCAGCCTTAGCGTATCTGCAAACGACATGCGCAACCGCCAGATAATTCTGCAAGCGCTGAAAAAATACAAAGCCATCACTCTGGCAATCGCAGATGGAGAATGTGCAGAAACCTCCGGATACGTATCTCGCAGACGAATTGCAGAAAGACAGGCACGGGGCTTCCAACTGCAGAGCAAACGCACATACGCACTAATCGACTACAACGAGAATACCCGAATGGTCACCATATGCGATGCCAGCAAAGCCGCGATTAAAGATCAGGCGGGCACAGTACAAGGCGAAATCAACATTCAGTTGAGCGAGTTAGAGCGTTGTTTCTCTCAAATCAGCATCGAAGCGTAATATAAATCCAACTACTGACATCATCCAGCAAAGGGCGGCGTGTAACACTGTGGGAGCAGCATCCCGTTCGCCCCACTAAGTCGAAACACCCAGTCTTGCGACCGGGTGTTTCGAAAGACTTACCAGTCCGAATTTTAGACGGTGGGTGTTCCAGCTACTTCGTTGCGATGACTATCTAGAACTGCTTGCAGTTTCTTTTCATCAACGCCAGCCAAGGAGGTCTGGAGAACTTTACCACCAGTGCCTTCCAAGCGTGGAAGCACTTTGTCGATGGTGACTTTCTTGATCAAGATGAACAATGCAGAAGTGTTTGGCTGCAAAGTTTCTGACAACTCTTTGATGAAATTGTCATCAATTCCGAGATCAGACATCTTGCCAGAGAGAGCTCCGGCCGCACCACCCAGAACCATTCCGAAAATTGGGTTCAGTAGAACCAAACCGAGCAATGCACCCAGCATTCCGCCCTGCAAGGCACCCACTGCGGTCAAATCAACTGCCTGGTGCAATTTGACTTTGCCGCCAGCGTCTTTGGTGACAACAACAGCGTCTTCCAGGTCAATCAAATATTCGTGTTGAAGCTTAGCCAGAGTGATTCTGGTCTCTTCAGCCTTGTGTATATCATCGTATGCAATTACAACTAAGTCGCTCACGTCGACCTCCTCAAAAAATATCAGCTTTGTATGCTGCGCATATTCTACAGCACATTGATTGCCGCTATATCAATTCTGATTAGAGGGAGCTGTTGCTCTCGGCCGTTGAGTTATCGTTACCACGCAGCAGGTTGGCGCGTGTCTCAAATCGGCTCGCTTCGCGAATTCTGTTTTCACTTTTTAGTAATGATGCGTATGAACTGAGCGCCGCTGAGAATTCACTTCTATCGGGCGACTTCGCCCGCTCAAAAAGGTAGACGGAGCGACGATACGAGCGCTCGGCAGCAGTCACATTCTTCTGGGCGACAAATATGTCGCCAGCCATCTTCTCGGTTTCAGCCAAGCTTGGATCGCCTGCACCTGCGGCATTCGCCTCTTTACGGGCAACATCAACCGTTTTCTGCGCAGCGATAAAGTCGCCGTTCTTGACATAATCGACAGTCTTGTCCATCAGGGTTTTCCAGCTTGCACGATGCATCGGAATATCCGCCTGATATTCATCAGCGGCACCGCTGAACTGTTGTGCTCTCGTTATCGAATCTTCAGACGCCTGCGCGCCGCCGCAATGGCACAGAGCAAGCGTTAGCAGTAGCGCGGCGAACTTCTTCATTGGTGACTCCAGACTTCCGCAATCATGATAAAGCTTGTGTTCCGAAAGAACTGACGAGTTCAGTAAAATTTCTGTTCCCTTAGCTAAATTCAATCGTTATCACTGCGGCGGAGGCTGCTTCGGCATGACGATACTAAAGGTAGTGCCCTCACCCATCTTGCTGAACACAGAGATGGTGCCCCCGTGAGACGCGATGATCTGTCGGCACAAGTACAACCCCAGGCCGGTTCCAGGAGTGTACTGCTTAGCGCTGTCACCCTGCCAGTAGCGCAGAAACACCTGCGAAAATTCTTCTTGCGGAATGCCCACGCCGGTATCGCTCACTCTGAAAATAATGTCACCACCGTCTTCATCAACAGACACTTCAATCAATCCATTTTCAGGAGTAAATTTCAAAGCGTTATCGAGCAAGTTCAAGATGACACGGCGAATAGACAAGCGATCGCCAACGACCATACCGTTCCCCGAAGAAAAAACCGAGCGCATTTTTATCTCTTTCTGGCGAGACCAGGCTGCGAGTTCTTCAGTACATGCATCAATCAGCTCAAACAAACTGAATTCTTCCACCGACATGCGCGCTTCACCGGCGTCATATCGATATGCTTCGATCAGATTGTGAACCATGGTTAAAAGGTGTTGATTACTGCGTTTGAGCATCCCAAGCAATTCAGATTGCCCTGGATCGACGGGTCCCAAAGCACCTCTAAGCATCGCTTCTAACGCCTGGTCTGCACCAATCAGTGGTGTTTTCAAATCGTGTACCAACGTGGCAACGAAATCGTCGCGCTGTTGATCGGCCAACAATCTCTCAGTCACTTCGGTTGTGCTGACGCAGACTCCAACTACATTATTAGCTTTGTCTTTGAGCGGCCATGCGGCGAAATCAAGAAATACTTTTCTACGCTTCTCATCTAATGCCAGCGTAACTGGATGATTTTCCAGCTTGATGCGCTCGCCATTTTTCAAAACAGGCACGAAAGTGTTGTCTGGAATCGATGACACCACTGCTGTGAAAGTTCGACCCACGAGATGTTCGGGGGCGACGCTGAATAAAGTTGCAACAGCCGGATTGGCTTTCGTGATGACGAGATTGGAATCTAACTTCCACACTCCAATCGGCACGTGATCCAGAGTCGTCGAGGTGCCGATTGGTTCAATCATTACAGGCAGATGTTCTTGCGTAAATATCGTTTCACTGATGTCGGCGCAAGAACCGATCATGCCAATGAAGGAGCCATCTGCCCGATGTTGCGGAGTGCCAGATTCCCAGATCAAACGAAACTCACCGCTCGCTGTCTTGAGACGATATTCGACGTGATATGGCTTTCGTTCTTTAATTGCGGTTGTATACAACGACCAAAATTTCTTCAAATCTTGAGGATGAACAGCTTCTGTCCACTTTTTGCCGAGCTCTTGCTCGAGTTTGCGCCCGGTGAATTTCAGCCACTTATCGTTGAAAAGGATGCGCTCGCCTGACTCGTCTGCAATCCATGAAAGAGTTGGCAGGGTATTTGCAAAATTGAAAAGTCGAGCAGTAGACTTGGCTAACTCGTTGCTTTGAAATTGTCCGCTCATGCGGAGCCGCTCAACGGCTCGCGAGATCGTTGAGATGAACGCATCGGTGCCAAGTTGGTCGCGCAGCATCATATCAGTTGCACCTTTGCGAATTAGTTCGCAGGCACGAAGATCAGACTGTGCGGACACTACAACATAAATAAGAGCCTCACCTCTAGACTGTCGAAGTTGGGTGAGCATAGTGCTTTCCAAACCGATTTCATCAACCAGCACAACATCAGGTTGAAAACTGCGAATTTTGAAAAGTCCTTCCACCGAATGTCCCGAAAACTGCAATTCCAGCTCAAGACCTGGAATGCTATTCAAAGCATTCTTAATAGTGGTTCTATCGTCAGACTTCAGTCCAATGACGAGGAACTTCACAAGCCGCTCCCTTGCGCCAATTTCGCCCAATTGCCAGCCGCCAAGCTGCACGAGATAAATAGTCTCTCTCTTTCAAAAACTACCACGAGAAAGCGCTGAGCGACAAGACTGGTTTTCCATACATAATCACTGCCAGCCTGACTGGATACACCAAATCGACACAATTGATACTAAATTTGATACCAGATCGAAACCAGCATTTTGGATAAGACGCAATGTTTAGTGTTGTTGAAGGCTTGCTAAAGGCTCCCTGATTGGCGCTGGCGATACGCTATAATCCGACTTAGCAGCATCGCCGGTAGCTGGCGAGCGCGATTGAGAGGGTTTCACATGGGTTCGATGAGTCTTCCTTACGTCATATTGCTGGTCCTCGAAGCCATCTTGGGCTTGGCGATGGTCGGCTTGATACTTTTGCACCAACCGAAAGGCGAAGGTATGGGCGGAATCGGAAGCGGCGCTACCATGTTCAGCGGTAAACGAGGCGCAGAAGCCGGTCTTGACAGGCTCACCTGGACCATCGTCCTCTCATTCTTGACTGTCTGTACGATCCTGGGATTCGGTCTCGTTAAATAGGATTCATGTCCTTTTCACTGCCAACTGCAGAAGAGAAAGCGGAGTACGTACTTCGCCAGTTCGATCGTATCGCTCAAAAATACGACTTAACAAACGATGCGATCAGCATGGGCATGCATCACGCCTGGAAGAAGCGTGCCGTAAGTGAACTAGGGCTCAAGCCCGATGGCACCTACCTGGACGTTTGCTGCGGCACTGGCGACCTGACTTTGCGCATAGCGAAAAACCTTTCCAAAAACGGCAAAGTTTTCGGCTTGGATTTTTCGCCCAAGATGCTTGCGGTCGCCCATCAACGACTCGCAAGACATGCGTCAGAGACCGCTGCCGAGATTACCTTCAAAGAAGGCGACGCCCTTCAGTTGCCTTTCGCTAATGGCACCTTCGACGGAGCAATTGTCAGTTTCGGATTGAGGAACGTCACCGATTACCAACGCGGCATAAATGAGATGACACGCGTGGTAAAACCAGGTGGCAAGGTGATCAACCTGGACCTGGGCAAATCGACTGTGCCATTATTTTGTCAGTTGTTCGCATTCTATTTCCGCCAGATCGTGCCATTAATTGGACACGCCTTGCAATCAGATAAGCAAGCCTACACATATTTGCCAGTCTCAAACAGTGCTTATCCAAACCCACAAGGCATAAGCGAAATCTTCAAAACTGCCGGTCTGAATGATGTGAAACACATCAGTCTGGCGCTTGGCAGTGTAGCGCTGCACGTTGGCACGGTGAGTCACGCCGGCAGCTCTGTGGACAGATCGTCCTCTGATAAATCTTCAGGCGACAAAATCTAATGGAATCAGCTGCACCGCAAGAGAGGCGCAAATCGCTTTTCGTGATGGTGGGCGACCCTTCGTCAGATCGCAACGTCTCGCGCATGATTCCTGAGCTGAAAAAGGCTAATCCAGATTTGCATGTTTGGGGATGCGGCGGTCCGCGGATGGCGGCAGAAGGTGTTGAAATACTGCACAACTGCGATGATTTCACGACTATTGGCGTAGTCGAAATCTTGAAGCGAGCGAAGTTTTTTATCGCCTTGCAGAAAGAACTCGTAGAGAAAATAACCGAACGAAATCCAGCGGCAGTCTTGTTAGTCGATATGGGAACGTTCAACCTCAAACTATCGACTGTACTGCGCAAAAAATTTCCTAACTTGCCTATCCTCTACTTCACCTCGCCACAGGTCTGGGGCTCAAGACCATGGAGGATACGAACGGTCAAGCAAAACATCACCAAAATGCTAGTGATTTTTCCGTTCGAGGTAGCGATATATCGTAAACACGCAGTCCCTGTGCGCTTCATGGGGCATCCTCTGCTGAAAAACATTCCTGCACGAGAGGCTATGCCATCAAAAGAAGAGTTTTGCGCCAAGTACAAAATCGATCCGCAAAAGCCCATTATTGCAGTGTTTGCCGGAAGCAGGCGGCGTGAAGTGGGCAAATTTGCGCCGATAATTCTTGACGCCATCAAAACTTTGCTAGCAGTCCGAAACGACTTGCAGTTCGCCTTTTCGACGGCAAACGACTCACTCTTAGAAAATACGAGAAGCGAAATTCAGACGCGCAACATGAAGGATTTAATCGACCAAAACCTCTTCCTCATCAGCCACGACGACAACCTCAATTTGATTTCTGCTTCAGACTTCGTCTGGGCAAAATCAGGAACTACAACGTTAGAAGTTACACTTTTTGGTAAACCGATGCTGCTCTTCTACAAGGTGACGTGGGCCGAATACGCACTGTATTTCGTACTCAAGACCCTCAACTTTATTGGAATGCCAAACATTCTCGCCGGCGAACGCGTCGTGCCTGAACTACTTCAACTAGATTGTCGAGCGGAACAGCTTGTAAAATACACGAACGACTTGATGAACGTTCCAGGGATGAGAGCCGATGTCTCTCAAAAACTCATTCAATTGCGCGACCAGCTTGGTCAAGGCGATTATGCAGTGAATCTGGTTGAGGAAATAATGGCGGTCATCTAGAGCACAGGCGGGAACGGAAACTTTTGAAAAACTTAATTGAGCCAGGCGACAAGATAGCCTCACAAGTCAACGAGCCACAACAAGCTCGCATTTACTTGCGCCTGCTGCAATACATCAAGCCTTACAGTTTGCCGTTTTTCCTCGGTATGGCAGCGGCGATTCCTTCAGGTAGCATGGACGGCATCATCGCCTGGCTCGCAGGTGAGGGGCTGCAGCGCGTCTTCATCGGTTCGGACCGGCACTTGATCTACTACGTGCCGCTCGTTGTTCTGGGTGTCGTTGCCTGTCAGGGAATTTTTCGCTTCATCGAAACTTACACAATTCGCCTCGTCGGCGCATCTGCGATTCGCGATTTGCGCAACGAGATGTTCTGTCACCTGGAAAAGCAACCGCTGTTGTTCTTTCAAAGTCAGTCGTCAGGTGTCATGATCGGTCGTATGACCAACGATATTGGTCTGATCGAAAATGCCATTTCTCAAACGTTCCAATCGATGATCAGCAGAACTATCACTGTCTTATCGCTAGCTACTGTGCTGGTTTTGCAGAGTTGGATGCTCAGTATCATCGCTCTCGGGATTCTCTCGTTGATCGTGATACCAGTTTCGATTTTTGGAAAAAAAATACGCAAGAGTTCTCGAGGCGGGCAAGAAGCAATCGGAGACCTGGTCTCGGTGCTGTCTGAATCAATACAGGGAGCAAAAATTGTTCAATCTTACAACTTAGAACAGTTTCAGAGCGCCCGATTTCTTGCGACGAATCAGAGTTTTCAGAGCAACACGATGAAGGCTGTTCGCTCGGAGGCTGTTCTTTCACCAATCCTTGCCATGATCGGAGCACTCGGGATAGCCAGCGTCATGTGGGTGGCCGGCTATCAAATCATGCACAAGCACATGGAACTTGGAGCGCTCACTTCATTTGTAATTGCGCTCTTGCTTCTCTATTCGCCAATTAAAAATATCGGACGTATCAACGGAATTCTCCAACCAGCACTGGCTGCGGCACAACGTGTGTTTGAAGTGTTGGACCATGAATCTAATTTGACAGACGCTGCACAACCGATCGAATTGAAAGAAGGCATGCATCGCATCAAATTCGAAAACGTCTACTTCCAGTATCCTGGGCACTCGAACATGGTGCTCAAAGACGTCAATCTCGATATTCCACCGGGAAGAATGGTGGCACTGGTTGGCTTGTCTGGCTCCGGAAAATCGACGATGGCGAATCTGGTGCCTCGTTTCTTCGATGCAACTTCTGGACAGATTTCCCTGGACGGACTGCCTATAAAAGAGATATCGCTCTATTCATTGAGATCGCAAATCGCTCTGGTCACACAAGACAACTTCCTCTTCAACACAACCGTCGAAGAAAACATTCGGTTAGGCAAGTTAGATGCTACGACAGAAGAATTAGAAAGAGCATCCAAAGCAGCATACTGTCACGATTTCATCCTCGAATTAAAGGATGGCTACAAAACCCAAATTGGAGAGCGCGGTGTGCGACTTTCTGGTGGACAACAACAGCGCCTGGCGATTGCAAGAGCATTCCTTAAGAACGCACCAATCCTTATTCTCGACGAAGCCACAAGCTCCCTCGACAACGAATCCGAAGCGATGGTGCAAAAGGCCCTCAACAATTTGATGGAGGGAAGAACTGTAATAGTAATCGCGCACAGACTATCGACAGTGCGTCACGCCGATCAGATAATCGTTTTAGATGACGGACAAATTGTAGAGACAGGCACGCATCAATCGCTAATCGAGGCGGATGCTCACTATGCCCGGTTGTTGAGAGCACAATTCGAACGACCAGCGTTGGCTGCAGATTAACTGTTCTTATCCAGACCCACGCACCAGCAATGGTGCTGCTGGTGCGATCAGGTTGAATCGTGAATCAAGACCCAGTTGCTATTGCAGTTACTAGTGTTTCTTAGCTTCGCTGCAAGCCTCTTCGCAGCGACTGTACGAAGTGCGATCAGACTGATCAGCTTCTTCTTTAGCTAATTTGCCTTCATTCAACAAGTTGTCGAAAGCCTTTAAGTAGATCGGATCAGTGTAGGTCACGTCACCAGCGACGATGTAGTCTTCGCGCTTCTCTTTATCGTCTGTGCTTTTTACCTTCTGAATTGGGCCAAGCTCAGAGGCATTCCAGAGCACTGCTACCGCATCTTTCACTTGTTCGTCAGACCACATTTCAAATACCTCCGTTATGGCAAGATTGGCTGTTTCTGTGAGAGCCGAGCACCTGCCGCTTGTTTCTTCGGGCAATGACGTGACTGGTTCGAAAAAGGTGCCAACATTAACTGCAGAGCTTGGAAATTCCAAACTCTGCAATTACGACAGCTACAGTATTTGACAGCCAGTCAAACAGATTCGACGGCGAGTCAACGGATTCGAGGGTAGAGCGGTCTAGCCCAAGTTCTTCTTAAAGAACTCTAGCGTCCGACCGTTTGCTGATTCAGCAGCTTGCATGTTGTAATTTTCGCCACCAACACGACAGAACGCGTGGTCCATGTGCGGATATGTATAGATGGTGACCAGAGGATTTGCGCCGAGAGCATTTTTGATCTTAGCTTGCTTATCTTTGGTGATGTGTCCATCCTCTTCAGCGAAATGCATCATGATTGGCTTCTTGATGTGGTTCGCTTCGCCCAGAAATTCGTCGATACCGCCGCCGTAGTAGGCGACAGATGCATCAACGTCCGAACGCGCTGCCATCAAGTAAGTCATCAAACCACCCAGGCAATATCCGCTCACTCCGACCTTACCATCGCCAACTTTCATTCCACGTACTTCCTTCAGTACTTGCTTCAAGTCTTCGATGCCTTTGTCTTTATTGAACTCAGCGTAGTATTTGAATGCTTTTTTCAAATCAGTTTCATTACGGTCGTTCAAATTCAAACCTGGCTCCAGACGCCAGAACAGGTCAGGAACCACAGCGAGATAACCGTTGGACGCATACCACTCGGCAGCGCTTTTAAGCCAGCTAGTTACTCCGAAGATTTCCTGAATAATAATCACTGCGGCTGTGGCTTTTTTGCCTGGTTTTTCGACCAGGCAGTTAAACTTGCCGCCATCACTGGCGGTGACGATGAGTTTTTCGGAAACAGTATCCAATTTTTTATCCTCCGGGAGTGTACGTTGACCGAGGCGGTGAGCCGGTGGAAACCGGCGCTCCACTATACAGGCAACACGCCGTGCTTCTTCTTGAATCCGGTCACTTGCTTACTTGCGTATGCGTTGAAGCGGTTGATTAATTCATTGCGCAAATTATGCGGTGCAACCATTCCATCAACAACCATCTCTGCAGCGAGCTTGTAGATGTTCACGTCTTCGCGATATTCATTTCGCTTCTGCTCGATGTAAGCGCTACGATCGGCTTCAGGCAATTCCATGATCTTGTTGTAATAGACAGCATTTACTGCGGCCTCTGGACCCATAACTGCAATCCAAGCGGTCGGCAAGGCTAGACAGGCATCTGGTTCAAACGCTGGTCCACACATCGCATACAAACCAGCACCGTACGCCTTTCGCACGACAACCGAGATCTTCGGCACATCTGCCGATGACATTGCCGAAATCATTTTCGCACCGGCGCGAATGATGCCGTCGCGTTCAACTTTGGTACCAATCATAAATCCAGGCACATCGGCGAGGAACAGGAGTGGAATGTTGAAAGCGTCGCAGAGCATCATGAAGCGAGCACCTTTGTCCGCAGAATCCACGAACAGTACGCCGCCTTTTACTCGTGGTTGATTGGCGAGGATGCCCACAGGGCGTCCGCCTAAGCGCGCGAAGCCTGTGATCAATTCTCCAGCAAACATTTTTTTCATTTCGAAAAACGAACCAGCATCAACAAGTTTGTCGATTACTTGATACATATCGAACGGAACATTTTCCTTCTCAGGAATAATTTGCTCGATCGATTTTTCGATGCCACCGGCATCAAGTGGTGGCAATAGTGGTGCAGGTTGTTCGCAATTGGAAGGCATAAAGCGCAAATAGTCTTTGCACATCTGAATTGCTTCTTCTTCAGATTTAGCAAGCACATCGCCGCAGCCGCTAACTGAGCAGTGCATCTTAGCGCCGCCCATTTCTTCCAGAGTCACTTTTTCACCGATAACCATCTCGGCCATGCGCGGTGAGCCCAAGTACATAGACGCGTTACCGTCATTCATGACGACGATATCGCAGAAAGCGGGAATGTATGCGCCGCCTGCTGCAGATGGTCCGAAAAGCAAGCAGATTTGCGGAACGAAACCTGACATCTGCACCTGGTTGTAGAAGATTTTTCCAGCGCCACGTCGACCCGGAAACATCTCAATTTGGTCTGTGATCCTAGCTCCGGCTGAGTCCACTAGATAGATCATCGGAACTCGCAGTTTCTGCGCGGTCTCCTGAATTCTGATGATCTTCTCGACGGTGCGCCATCCCCATGAACCGGCTTTGACAGTGGAGTCATTGCCCATGAAGCAAACGGTCTTGCCCTCGATTTGACCAACGCCTGTTACAACACCGTCTGCAGGCAGATCCGCTTCGCCGCAGTTGGCAAAAACGGCATCTTCAATTTCGAAACCAGGATCGAGAAGCAGACGAAGCCGTTCACGCACAAATAGCTTTTTGTCTTCTTTGAGCTTTTGATGATACTTAGGGGCGCCGCCTTTGCGAATCTGCGCAATGCGCTCTTCGAGCTGGGCAGTCTTCTCCGAGAACTTGTTTTCCGCTTCCTTCAATGTTACTTCCATCCCTATTCCTACCTGTGGCAGACATAACCTAGACATAGGTGCATATTCTACGGCCATGCAGGTCGGAAGATGGTGGTATGCGGCTCATATTCGACGCGGATATAATGAAAAGAAGATGAAGAGCGGCGCTGATCACATCGTCCAAAGCCCATCAAATAGGAACAAATGTCGAGCGAAAGTTTTTCCAGAAGGCAGTTTTTGCGGGATTTATCTCGCCAATTGACAACGGCAAGCGGCTTAAACTTTGCCTACGCACTGGCCAACCACTTCGACTTCGCCCTGGCTAAAGAAGAGTTCCTCTCAAGCAAGACCGGCTACAAGATAGCTCCCTGGACAGGCGACGACTTCACCACCGGGCATAAGCTACGAAATCATGAGCTGCCGGAATTTCCTAAGAACGTCGAACGTGACGTAGAGTTTGTCATCATAGGTGGTGGCATGGCAGGATTGGCCAGCGCTTATTATCTACAGAATCACAATTTCCTATTGCTCGAACAATATGATGCGCTCGGCGGACAATCGCGCGGAAGTAGCTACAAAGGCATCGGCTATTCGTACGGAGCAGCATACATCAATTCCAGCGACGGGCTGATGGGTGCTCTATTGGCAGACCTCAAACTTACGCCCACAAAGTTGCCACCAACAAAAAACTCGTGGCGTTGGGAAAATTCTTGGTCGCCTGGTCTTGAAGGAAAAAACAAAGTTTATACTGAACTGAAGATGTTGCTATCTAACTGCGAACCAATCTGGAAGCAGATGAACAGCGGATTTGCGCTGCCACTCGAAAACCAACATTTGTTGAAACTCGACTCAATTCCCTTTCAAGAATATATGAAAGGCTTCACAGGAGCGTTCACTGCTTTAATTGACGCATATTTGAAAGCGTCTCTTTGCGGTGGTGTGGACGTCGTCTCTGCGCTTGGGGCGATCTCGACTCTAGAAGATCTGGTTCAACCAACCTATGTTTTTCAGGGCGGAAATCAAGCTCTGGCCAAGGCAATGGCTAACAAAATCCAGGGCGAACGTTGCGCACAAGGATTCGTCTGGTCAGTCGAAAGCGGCACTAACGGCAAGACTTTCGTCACATATTCGGGAGAGGATCAGAAACTGCACAAAGTTTCCTGCCGACACGTAATCGTGACAGCTCCACCAATGGTGGCAGCAAGAATTATGCGCAACATTCCTGATCCTGAAAAAGCGAATCTTCTATCGTTTAAATACGGTTCGTATTTGGTGGCAAACGTTTTGATGAAACAGAAAAAGTTTGCCGGAGCTTACGATAATTTCGTCACACCACCGTACTCCTTTGCTGACATCGTTGTTGCGGAAACTCCGTACATTGCTCAGAAGAAATACAGTCCTTCCATGGGATCTGTGCTGACTTTGTATCAGCCGTATGCGCCATCATCAGAGGGCAGATCGGTACTGATGCAAGGAGATCGAACCGCTTTGGCAAATTCTCTCGTCGGACAGTTGGTGAAATTGATAGGTCCAATTGAAAAAGACATTGAAACAGTCGTACTAACGCGATGGGGGCACGCCATGGCTGTGACGAAGCCTGGATTTTTTGCTCGCATCTCGAAGCTCAATCGCACTGCTAATAGTGGCTACACACTTGCGCATTGCAGCACCCAGGGTATACCATGCGCTGAGAGCGCAATTGCAGCAGCACGACTGGCAGCGAATCGCGCTCTCGGCAAAACTGAAAGGAGTTGACTATGTCACCCATATTGTTCCAAGCAGTGGGACGTCCAAGTACCGCCCGCCGGGTCATCAGGGGTTTAACATTGAGCTTCGGAATTCTCGCGGCCTCGGTTGCGTATGCAGCAGTAGTTACGCCGATTTTGCTCAAGATCATTGGCAACAGAAAGAATGCGCTTGATGAGCCGATTGACGTAGCGTGGATTGAAGAAGATGGCGAAAGCAGTGACAAATAGAAACCCATTTCAGTTAATCTCCTTGATGGTGCTGGCGACTTTCTTCTCGATTGAATCTGCCAAAAGTCATCCTGACGAATCTGCAGCTAATCCAAATCGCTTGCTCGTTGCAGTGAAAAAGAAAGCACCTGCCGTCCGAGGTCCAGCTAAACAGATTTATGAATTGTCGCAGCGGGAAGAATTTTCCAGTTGCTTAAATGCCTCGGGAGTCGCAGCTTATGTAGCTTCGGCGTCTGGCACGAATCGTGGACTTTTGCTGCGCAGTGTCAGTAGCGGGTTCGCCTCAAGCATCGGTCTACAGGCTGGCGACGTCTTGCTTTCCGTCAACAGTCGAGTGGTGCAAACTGGTGCCGATGCAGACCGAATTTTGGCATCTTGCGAATCTGGACCCGCGCGCATAGTCTTCGTTCATCCCTCAGACAACGGATTGCAGCTCTACAACGGGCAATTCAACTTGCCGAAATTTTCCGGAGCTCATGCCGCACCGAGCAACATCACGTTTAGCTCTTCGGGACCCAATATCGTTGGAGGCTCGGCCAGTGCGAAAAGCAAACCGAGTGAATCAATGGCTGCGTACGAATCTTACATGATCGAATTGATCAATCACGACCGTACTGCAAACGGCAGTCACCCAATTCAAGCCAATGCAGCACTATCGGCACTAGCCCGCGCGCATGCAAAAGATATGGCGACGCGCGATTTCTTCAACCACGTCAATCCAGATGGAGTCGACCCACAAGCCCGTGCTGCAAATGCCGGAATTAGAGGCGGCACATTCGAGAACATCGCTTATCAAGGCGGTTTCGAAAGCGGGTATCAACAATTGCAAGCGGCCGAATCAATCATGATGAACGAACCCAAAAATCAACAGAATCACCGCAGCAATATTCTCGATCCGGACCACGCGTCTGTCGGAGTCGGCGTTATGAGAGCGAGCAATGGAAAGCTGTACGTGGTGCAGGAATTTAGCCACACCAGTCCGTAGTCGCGCAAAGATTTAGCCAACACCGGTCGGGTGATTGAGAATTTACTGTTGAATTCCTCTTAGCAGCTCACTTGTATGGCTTGCTCGCAGGGCTTGCATAGCAGGTTTGAGCTGACTCGTCTCCTTGAGACTTGGCTGAGGAGCTGGTTTCAATCGTCTGAAAGCAAGCATCATGTTTTGCAATCTAACGTTGAGAGCTGGAGTGGTGCTACGGAGAATGGTGGTTTCTGCTTCGCTGACATACGACCGAGCAGATTCAAGTTTGTGTGAACTAGGACAGAATAGAAATCTTGTTCGTCCAAGAAATATTTCGTCGTCTGGCTGAAGGGCAACGATTCCTTCAACAGCTTTTCCGTTTAGTAAAGTGCCGTTCGAACTGCGCAAATCCCGCAGATAGTAAACACCTTCGACAAAAGTGATCGCGGCATGACGGCGGGACAGGCTTAAATCTGCCACGAGGGAAATGTCGTTCTCCTTCGATCTTCCTATAAAGTTATCGGCGGCGTTCAAATCGAATGTGCGTTTGTCTTCAACGCTAACAAGGATTGCTCCCGATAGTGCATCGGAAAAGGGGTGGTTCAGTAACATAGTAAAAAAATCTCCGCAAGGGGGGCGGGACTCGATGCTTTGACGATACGGAAAAAAAGTGACGAAGTTGTGTCGGCAATGTAAAAACGAGCCCTAATTTGCCTTTTGGACAGATTTAATGTTGTGGAACTTTTGACTGCGAATCGCTGACTTAGAACGTGCAAATGCTGCTCTATGCCTTGAACGCCTTTGTGAGCAAAGATTTCGTCATCGCACGGGGTCGCGGCTGAGCGTTCTCGGCGCTGTAGCCAGATGACCACAGAGCATCATATGCAGTTCGAGGTGACACGACTTGTGTCATCTGAGAGGGCGAGACGAACAAGGAGAGCAATCATGAATTGGGATGAAGTAAAAGGTGACTGGAAACAGCTGTCGGGCAAGGTCAAGTCAAAATGGGGCAAACTAACCGACGACGACATGACACAGATCGGCGGTAAGAAAGATGAGCTTCTGGGTAAACTGCAATCTCACTACGGACATTCAAAAGAAGAAGCTGAAAAGCAACTCGATGAGTTCATGAAGTCATTCTAGTCGTCGAGCATAATCTACATTTATGACAGTCGGGCTGCTTCTTGATGAGGCAGCCCGATTTGGCTTGAGGGATGCTGCTAAACTGAATGCTGTCGATAGTTCAGAACGAACCTCAAAGGTGTTGAGCGTAACTTGAGTAAGTGTAAGGCTCATCAAAAAACCGCTACCAAAACTGTCATTCTACGTACACTGTTGGTTGGAGTTGCTGTACTGACGGTGGCAGTTGCTCCTGCTCAGGGCACAAACTCAGATGCGCTGGCAAAGGCTCGGCGTTGCAAGCAGATGTTTGAAGATGAAGAGGCAATTAAGGCATACACTGAATATTTAACTGCGCATCCAGACGATGAAAAGGTTAGAGCTGAACGCGCGGAAGAATTGCGCAACGAGGCACGCTTAGACGAATGCATGAGCGACTACAAAGTGCTGATGAAGTCGAAAAATTCTAACATCGCAAGCAGCGCAGCAACGGATCTTGGAAAGCTGTATCAAAAAAAGAAAAATTATTCAGAAGCTATCAAGACTTTCAAAATCGCGCGCAGCCTGGGTGTCTCAACGTTGTTAACCGAAATTTCTGACTGCGCAAGACTAAGCGGCGACAACGAAACCGCCCTACAAATTTCAAACGAAGTGATCAAAGCTGGTCAAGTTTTTGATGGACGAATACGCCGAGCTAATACCTATTTAGCTATGAACAAACCGAAGTTGGCGCTTGAAGATTCGACCTTTTTAGTCAACATGCAATTGAAAGCAATTGCAGCCACTGATAAGGAGAGTCGACAGATCTACTCTGAAAAGAAAAAACTTGTTATAGCGTTGGAAGCGCGGCAGAAGTGCTATGAAGCACTTAAGGAGCCTAAGCTGGCCGCGCAGGACAGAGCGGCAATAACCAGTGTGCAACGAGAGGCCTACAATGAAATGCCATTTTTGATCAAAGAGAAGCATTGAGCTGACTCACGGCATCTAAGCAGCTGGCTTAGTGACCAACTCTACATCTTCCTCGGCTTCCAACAACCCACGTTCAACATATATCGGTTTGGTTTCGCGTCTCAGTCGCGGCATCTGTTTTGCGAAGATGGTTGCCACCATCAAGCAGTATGTAGCGCATGAGAAGAGCATCGTTTGAAAACCAAAGTGATTTGCGATCGCACCTGCGGCAAGGCTACCCAGTGGAACTGTGCCCATAAACGCCATCGTGAAAAGACTCATGACGCGTCCACGTTTATCGTCTTCCACCACCGCCTGCAGTATCGTATTGCAACAACCCATTTGCAACATCATGGTGGCACCGAGCACCGCTAAAATTGGTAACGCGAACAGCAAACTGTGAGCGAATCCAAATGCAAATAGGGCAAGTGCATAGACAAACGAGCTGGTCAGGGCCAGTTTGCCCAAACCCAATACACTCTTACGAGTGGCTAGGATAGCGGTTCCGACGATAGAACCCACTGCTGAAGCGGAACTCAAATAACCGAGCGTGTTCGCATCACCGCCGATGGATTTGACGAAAACAGGTAAAAGCATCGCATAGGCCATGCCACCAAAACCGAACAGAGCCAGCAACAAGATCGGGGCGCGAATTGGAGCAGTTCGAGCTGTATATTGCAGTCCTTCCTTCAACTCGTTGATAACGCCAGTGGCCACTTCTTTGGCTTTCGGTTCAAAATCTCCGTGAATGAATAATAACGCAGTAATTACGGCTACATAGCTGACCGCGTTGATGAGGAAGCAAATTCCTTCTCCCACTGCCGCCACGACGAAGCCAGCGACAGCAGGTCCCAGTAACCGGGACACGTTCATCAAGCTAGAGTTCATGGCAATTGCAGCAGGCATGTCCTTCTTGCGTTTGACCATATCCATGACGAAGGCCGAGCGAACTGGCATATCGAACGCATTGATTAGTCCCATCAATACTCCTAGCGCAATCAGATGCCAGATCTGAAGCTGATGAGACAGCGTCAGATAAGCAAGTGTCCCAGCCTGAAGCATAGCGCAGGCTTGAGTAAGAACGATGATGCGATGTCGGTTGAACCTGTCGGAGAGAACGCCAGCAAAAGGCATTACGAACAAGGAAGGCAACTGACTGGATACGCCGACCACCGCAAGCATCAGCGCGGAGTTCGTCAGCTTATACGTGAGCCAACTGAGCGCAATTTGCTGCATCCAGGTGCCGACTTGCGAGACCAACTGCCCACCGAAATACAGCGAGTACTCCCGATTTTTAAAAACTCTAAATGGATTCGCACTTGAATCCTCACCGGCATCACCCAGTTTGTTGACTGCCGCGTTTGACGTTGAAGAAACTTTGGACATAGTAATTGACTCCTTCCAATAAATCTAACGACGGCTGGTTAAGCTCGATTGTTCGATTTGGAAAGTAATTATTTACAGACCGTTTCAACACAAGTCGTGAATCTTGGCTGCATAGACCATCCTCGGATAAATGCGTAACCCTGTTGAAGCTCATGCCTCAACAGGTCTCCAAACAAGCCGAGAGCGGATAGACCAGGCGAATGGTGGCTATCGACTCAATTTGAAGTGTACGCAAGCTTTTTGCCGCCTGACCTAACTCCCCAGACAGACCAGCCGGCAAATTGTCATCTAACACTTATAAATACGTATGAAACGTCCAAAAAGTTCAAATGCTCAAGATATAGCGCAGTACTACGTTTCACAATTTGGAGGACTTTTGTAGCGGAAAAACCGCCAGCCGGTCAGAGTCAAATCGGCTCTTTGCTCATAATTTGCCACATTAAAGTGCACAATATAATCATGCAGTCGGCGGGGCACCATGCAAGCAGCTCGATGCTCCAGATTAGCAATGGACGCTCGCCCTTCGCTCCTCTCTGAGTCAAAGACGGATAAGACGGACAAATGGGTATCCCTAAGTCGCTAACATCGAACAAACCCGCAGTGGTAGTGAGCGTCGTGGCGCTGCCAGTGCTGGCGTGGTTCATCCACAACACGTTTTTCGACATCAATCATCGACCGATAGTTGTCACCGGCACCATCCAGGCAAAAGAAATTCCAGTCTCATCTAAAATCGGCGGACGCATCTCAAAAGTGTTGTCGACTGAAGGTCAGGAAGTCAAAAAAGGCGATGTGCTCGTAGAATTCGAAGCGCCCGAACTAGAAGCCAAACGCCTTCAATTGCAAGCATCAATCGAGCGCAGCCAGGCACAATTGCAAGAACTGGCGAATGGTCCGCGAAAATCTGAAATTGAAAAAGCGCGTGCGGTCGCCGGACAAGCGTATGCGAATTGGCAAATGTTGAAGAACGGATACCGCGCAGAAGATGTATCTAAAGCAGAAGCATCAAGAGGAGAAGCTCAGGCAAACTTTGATCTGTTGAAGCGTGGATATCGTAGTGAAGAAATTAGCCAGGCGAAAGCTGTGATGGATCAGGCGAAAGTTCAACTCGAATTCCAGAAACAAGACGCGGAAAGATATTTGGCGCTGTCGAAACAAGGGGCTGTGTCGACGCGCGACGCCATCGAACTGAAAAGCAAGCAGGATGCTGCTCTCGAAGCATACAACGCCGCCAAACAAGCTTACACAAAGATGACTGCGGGTCCAAGAGAAGAAGAAATCAGAAGTGCTCAGCATCGATTAGCAACGGCGACGGCAAACGAAATTATGATGCGTCGCGGACCAAGAACAGAAGAGATCGAAGCGGCGCGTCAACAATATTTGTCTGCAAAAGAGTCTCTAAATTTATTGGAACAAGGCACACGCAAGGAAGAAATCGCACAGGCACAAGCGCAACTCAAACAAAGCGAAGGCATGCTTGCCGAACTTGATGCGCAACTGAAAGAGCGACAAGTGGTGGCACCGGTCGACGCCGAAGTATCAGTGATGGACTTGCACCCTGGAGCTGTTTTCACGCCGCAGCAATCAGTTGCGACTCTAACTAAGTTGGATGAAATTTGGACGCGTGTCTACATCCCCGAACGAGAACTAGGCAGAGTGCATGTTGGACAAGAAGTTGAGTTGAAGGCTGACGCATTTCCACATCGCACCTTTCAGGGAAAAGTAGTGCAAATTCCGAGCGTCGCAGAATTTACTCCGCGCAACGTCCAAACGGCAGAGGAACGTTCGGCGCAAGTGTTCGGACTCAAAATCACAATCGATAATAAAGAGCACTTGCTGCGCGGCGGCATGAACGCTTCGATAAACATTCCACCGGTCGAACAACCTTTCGAACGAGTAGCGAGAAAAGATAATGACAGCGGCAATCGTCCTTGACCATCTGACCAAACAGTATGGGCAGCAGACTGTCGTCAATCAACTTTCATTCACCGTCGAACGTGGGGAAATTTTTGGATTTCTCGGACCGAACGGATCAGGAAAAACAACTACGATAAAAATGCTCTGTGGTTTGTTAGTACCGACCTCTGGAACGGCATCCGTAAACGGATTCGACATCCACAAAGAACCAGAGCAGGTGCGTCGAAGCATTGGCTATATGTCGCAGCAATTTAGTTTGTACAAAAATCTCACAGTCGAACAAAACATTGATTTTTACGCCGAACTGTATGGACTGGGTGCAGTGAAATCGTTACGCCGAAAAGCGGATGTGTTGCAAATTACTGGACTGATCGGACAAGAATCTAAAAAAGCGTCCAGTCTCTCTGGCGGATGGAAACAGCGTCTTGCCCTTGCCTGTGCGATTGTGCACGAACCGCCAATCGTCTTTTTAGATGAGCCTACAGCTGGAATCGATCCAGTTGCACGTCGCGCATTGTGGGATTTACTCTTTACTTTAGCAACCATGGGCATAACATTTTTCGTCACCACTCACTACATGGATGAAGCGGAACGGTGCAGCACAGTCGGGTATATTTTCCAAAGCAACCTGATTGCGTTAGGGAAAGTCGATGAGCTGGGGTCACTACCGGTGGTGAACGATCCAAATACAAGACACCTCGAAGTGAGCTGTGATTTGATTATGCCAACCTTCCAATTCTTGCGCAGCCAAGACTACGTCACAGATGTGACAATTTTCGGACGAGCCTTGCATATTGTTGTATCGAAATCGATTGAAATTGAGTGGCTGCGCGAGCAGTTGGCTCAGCAAAATTTTGGTGTCGGAGAAATTCGTGCGATAAAACCATCGCTAGAAGATGTATTTGTTACTCTGACGGAACATGAAGAAGCCAAAGTTCTGAAGGCATCGCAAAAATAGAGAGGCAGGCGTGGCTACGTTCAGTGAGACAATTCGCGGCATGTTCTGGGGATTCCATGCCGTCATGACAAAAGAGTGGATTGAGATTCTCAACGACAAATTTACTGTCGCTATTATTTTGATAATTCCAATCATCCAAATGACAATTTATGGATTCGGCGTTAGTTTCGAAGTTCGCCAGGTGCCGACCGTCATATTCGATCAAGATCTGCGCCCACAGTCATCGATCTTGCTCGACGAAATGCTGGCTACAGATTTTTACAAAATCACCAAACACGTCTATTCGCGTGACGCGGCCGTCAATGAAATCGTCTCTGGCAACGCGAGAGCAGCAATTATTATTCCTCCAAATTTCTCTGACAAACTTCAAGAAGGTACGCCTGCGCAAGTGCAAGTGCTCATCGATGGTTCAGATTCGACGATTGCAAACGCACTGGCAACGACTGCAATCGCAGTTGGGCAGAGTCGCTCGTTGCAAATTTTGAGTACGGTGCTCAATCAAAAGCAAGCGAAGCCACCGATCGATATTCGCTCTCGGATGCTCTTCAATCCAGATGCGAAAACGACAAATTTCATTCTACCTGGACTGATCGGATTCATGGCACAAACGATCACTTTATTTTTGACCGTGAATTCGATCGTGCGCGAACGTGTCAGCGGAACGCTTGAACAGCTGATGTTGACACCGGTGAAGCCGCTTGGATTAATGCTCGGCAAGCTTGTGCCAAATGGTGTGATCGGATTCATCGGTACAAATTTGATGCTCGCTGCAATGTACTTGATTTTCAAAGTGCCGATCAATGGCAATATATTTTTGCTTGAAGGATGCATCTTGATTTTTGTATTCGTGTCTTTATCGATTGGAATTCTCATCTCAAGTACTGCCACCAGTCAGGAACAAGCGATGCATCTTGCCTCCTTCGTGCTCATTCCATCAGTGCTTCTATCAGGTTTCATCTTCCCTCGAGAGTCGATGCCGGCGCTATTGAACTGGCTTGGATTCTTCATTCCGCTTACCTATTTCCTGCAAATTCAGCGAGGCATAATTCTGCGAGGTGCAGGACTGGAAGATCTCTGGCAGTGGGTGCTGCCACTTATGGTTTTTGGATTTTTGCTTATTTACCTTAGTGTCAAACGTTTCCGTAAATCGTTGGGATAGATCGTTTCCGTAAATCGCTCTGGAGAGCTATTTGGTTCCCTTTATCGGTCCGGATAGTTCGCCTTTTCTAATAGTTCGGCTTCCGTTCGATCTGGATAGTTCACCTTACCTAAATCAGTCTCGGTCGTTTCGCTCTACTTTAATTCGGATTATTGACTGCCAAGTAGTCAATAGTTGATTTGCTTGTCTCGACATGTAAATATAGAAGCGTGATTAAAGTTGATAAAGTTGGTCAACTTTATCTAGATATCGTAAACATTGATTGGCGGACCGATATGAAGTTGTCCCGAAAAGGCGAATATGCAATGAAGGCTCTAATGGAACTAGCACTTTGCGACATGTCAGCAGGATCAACAACCCCTGAAATTGCACGCAAGGCACAGATTCCAGAGCCTTTCCTCAATCAAATTCTGCACATTCTAAAGAACGCTGGCATCCTCAGAAGTCGTCGTGGTGCTAGAGGCGGTTATGTGTTGAACCGACCTCCGGAGCAAATCATCCTTGGTGATGTTGCGAGACTGATGGATGGACCGCTCGCACCAATTCCATGCGCATCGGTCACCGCTTACGAGCCGTGTCCGAGTTGTCCCGAACCGGAGAGCTGCAATCTACGTATTTTGATGAGAAGCGTGCGAGATGCGATCGCAAACATTCTCGACGGCACCACTCTCGCCGACCTAATTCGAGGACGCGCACCAGACGTCATTTAAATTCGCTTACATTCACAGCCATTACATTCGCAGCCATTACATTCGCAGCCATGACTTTCGCAACACCGCACCAACTAATACTAAGCATCACTTACTAGACGGAAAATTCAATGAAACCAAATATCTACCTGGACAATAGTGCCACCACTCCTGTGCGTGGGCAGGTTTTTGCAATTCCATCCAAGCCGAGTTTTGGCAATCCATCCTCGATTCATCACATTGGACGACGCTCTAAAGCAGCAATTGAAATCGCCCGTCAGAAAGTTGCTGACCTATTTGGTGTAAAGGCAAGAGAAATCTACTTCACACCAAGTGCTACTTACAGCAACAACGTAGCGTTGCTTGGTCGGGCGAGATATGTTGAGCAAAATGGTTTAGGTCGACACATTATTACGACCGGCATCGAGCATTCATCGGCACTGGCACCAGTAAAATATTTGGAAACTCAAGGCTGGAAAGTGACAATTCTGGATGTTGATAGCGAAGGATTCGTTGACGAGCGAGAGCTGACAAAAGCAATCACATCTGAAACGAGCATCATCTCAATCATGTGGGCAAACAACGAAGTTGGTACCCTGCAACCGATTGAACGTCTCGCCCAAATCGCCAAGTCGCACAACATCTTCTTTCATACCGACGCAGTGCAAGCTGCAGGCAAAGTCAAAATTGATTTGAATGAAGTTTCGGCTGACACTCTATCGATCACCGGACACAAACTTCATGCACCAAAAGGTATAGGTGCACTATTCATTCGCGAGGGAGTGCAAATACTTCCAATTATATTTGGAGGCGGACAAGAAGGCGGACTATTCCCAGGCACAGAGGGCGTTTCAGAGATAGTCGCACTCGGTGAAGCAGCGGAAATGGCGCACGCAGATCTGGATGCCAATCAAGAATATTTGCGCAAACTGCAAAAAATACTGTCAGACAAATTGGCAACTTTGCCAAATGTGAATTTGACTGGAGCCATGGATCCAACCAAGCGAATTCCAGGTCACGTCAGCGTTGTAGTGCGAGGAGCTGTTGGCGAAGAAATAGTGGAGGCAGCGGACGAACGTGGAATTTCAATTTCAAGTGTTTCCGCGTGCTCAGGAAGACATCCTTCACACGTGCTGAAACACATGGGATACACGCATGAGGAAGGGCTTGGTTCTGCAAGAATTACCGCGTCAGTACTCAACTCTGTCGAAGAGTGCGAATTAGCGGCGACGATACTTAGCGAAATTTTTGTCGATGCGGGCAAATTGCAGGCAAGGTCGGATATCGCTGCCAAGTCGGATATCGCTGCCAAGTCGGATATCGCTGCCAAGTCGGATATCGCTGCCAAGTCGGATATCGCTGCCAAAGCCGTTTTCGCTACTAAGGCGGATATCTCTGCTAAGGCGAATTTCGCGCTCAAGCTTGCTTGATCAAAATTTGGACATCAGCGTAAATAGTTCCTTACCTTTTCTATCCGGAACCGAGTCGGTTGGTTCATGCACCATGTCAAATCGAAAATCCGATGAGAAGAGTTCGAACAAATCGTCTTTATGCACCGGGAATGGTGGTCCCGAACCCTGACGCTCCAAAAGCCACCAGAGCGCGATCAGCTTGCCATCAGGCTTTAGGAGATCGCGAACAACGAGCTCGTAATTTTTCCGTCTTGCAGGATGTATGGCACAAAAACACGTATGTTCCAAGACATAATCGAACTGACCTCTAAAATTGTGTAAGTCGAAAATATCCTGTTGAATGGTTCTGGCAGTTTTATCCAAGTAGCCGTATTGAGCAAACTTCGCTTTGGTCGACGCAATTGCGCTCGGAGCGAAATCAAATGCTGTCACTATGTATCCGTAGTGCGCGAAAAGCAGAGCATCGTGCCCTGTGCCGCAACCGAGAACGGCAACATGACCTTGAGGAACCCTGTACGGAGAATCCAAAAATGTCTTAAGCGGCGGCGAAAATGTACCTAATTCCCAGGGCGTAATGTTTCGCTGATAAAGGCCTTCCCAGAACTCAACAGTTTCGACAGTGGGGATTTTTTTCGCTTCCATCTCGTTCCTGACTTCCAATAGTCGCTCGTTCAGAACGACTTCGGGCTATTTCATACCACGGAAGCGGGGCGCCTACCTTAATAGAACAGCAAAAGTGATAATGTCGGGTCAGTGCCACTGACAACAAAAATGCGACGACTGACAACAACGGTTGGCGATGTCCTGCTACGACCATTGCCACTGTGCGACAGCAAAGTTCCTAATTTGCACATGGCACACGTGGATAAGTACATGCCTATAATGTGATGTGCAGAAAGCAGTTTGGAGGATCAGTATGAAACTTTGGGGGTTAATCTCAGCAGTTGTATCGTTGCAGCTGATGGCTTTTGCGCCGGTAATGGCTGACACCGAGCCAGATCCATTGCCCTACAGCGGCGTCTATTTCATACTAAACGGTTTAAACGACCAGGCGATGCAGCCCGCTGGCGGAACAGCTGGTCAAAATGTTTTGCTGTACGAGTACAACAAGGGTGGTACGCAAAAGTGGCAGGTGACGCGTAAGGAAGATCCAGTCACACACAAGCCGACCAATAAGTACACAATCAAGCTCGCTGGCGAATCGACACAGTTATATGTAAATCCACATCCGATTGCAGATGCAACTGCAATTCTAGGATCAGACCCAAGCGTTTATATTCTGCAGCCAGATGCTGATGGATTTACCGTCAGAAGTGTGGACCGAAACGGAGATGCGATGTATGTCATCTCTTCGCCTCCAATGAATCCGGAAGTACATTTTGGTCCCAAAGACGAAACGTCCAAATTCCGCTGGAAGTTCGCACGGGCAGATTGGTAATTTGATTGTACTGAATCTGACGCGCCACCAAAGTTCGCACTGGCAAATCGGTAAGCAGGTGCACCAGATTTGGTGCAGCTTCTTTTGGTGCGCCAGCTTTTGGTGCGCCGCATACTAGTGAAAGTTGCGCGCAGGAATATGCGGATCTCCCGGCAGCAATGGCAATGATTCAACATGTTCAGCGATGATGTTGATCACACCTTGTTCTGATTGCAACTTGCCTGTCACAGAAAGATAACTGTTTCCTAGCCAAACTCGTCGATATTCATCGAATACTCGTGGCTTTACGATTACATTTGCCATTCCAGTTTCATCTTCAAGAGTGAGGAATACAAATCCCTTTGCCGTCTCAGGTCTCTGCCTACAAATGACACTGCCAGCGACACTCAATCGCGAATCATGCAGTTCTTCTTTCAACTGTTTGCATGATTTGATACCACGATTTGTTGCCCATTCGCGGTAAAAATACATTGGATGCTCGCCAGTCGAAAGTCCCATCATGTTGTAATCGGCAACAATTTCTTGCAGCTCAGTCATCTCATTTATCACAGATATATTTTGCTGCGGCTGCAACAGATCAAGCAACGGAGTTTCACGCTTTTTGTTCAGCTTCGCCAACGTCTCCCAGAGCGCTTTACGCCGCCCCGGATAAAGTGACTCAAAAGCCCCAGCACGAGCCAATATTTTCAAATCTGCATGCGTCAAACCACTACGTCTGATCACATCATCAAGAGATTTGAAACTGCCACCACTTTCCCAGGCACTCTCTAGTGCTGCTTTGGAGCGCGCACCAAGACCTTGCACAAAGCGCAATCCCACACGCAACGACAAAGTATTGTTATCATTTTTCTCCAAAGTGCAATCCCAAACACTTGCAGCCAGGTCTGGTGGACGGACTTCAATACCACGATGCATCGCATCTCGAATCAATGTAGCCGGGCTATAAAACCCCATGGGTTGCGCGTTTAAGATGGCGCAATAAAATTCTGCTCCATAATAAAGTTTCAAAAACGCAGAAGCATAAACAAGTAATGAAAACGAAGCAGCATGACTTTCTGGAAATCCATAATTCGCGAATGCACGTAACTGATGCGTAATTGTTTGAATTGCAACTTCAGTAAATCCATTTTTTCGCATACCAATAGCAAGATCAACACAAAGTGCATCCATCTTTTCTTGAGAACGTTTATGACTCATTACACGGCGCAAATTATCAGCTTGAGAAGGCGTAAAACCTGCAGAAACAACTGCTAATTTCATTCCTTGTTCTTGAAAAAGCGGAACCCCAAGCGTACGTTTCAAAATAGGTTCGAGTGACGGATGCAAATAAACTACGGCTTCATCACCACGACGTCTGCGAAGGTATGGATGAATAATATTCCCCTGAATTGGGCCAGGGCGAACCAGAGCGATTGAAACAATAATATCGTAAAAGCAAGTCGGATTGAGCTTTGGCAAAATGCTCATTTGCGCACGCGACTCGACTTGGAATAAACCGATTGTCTCTGCAGCTCTGAGCATATCGTATATTTTCGGATCACTCATATTCAATTGTCCAAGATCTATATCAATATCTCGATGCTGTTTGACCAGCTTCAATCCTTCTTGAATCATCATAAGCATGCCGAGTCCTAACAAATCGATTTTGATCAATCCAGCCATATCAAGATCATCTTTATCCCACTGAATGACAGTTCTGCCCGCCATTGACGCTGGTTCAACTGGCACAATATCACCAATTGGATCAGCTGATAAAACGAAACCGCCAACGTGAATCGAGCGGTGCCGAGGCAATTGATGCAAACCAGCAACCACTTTAATTAGCAACTGAACGCGCGAATCGTGAATATCCAATCCAGCAGAAGTGATACCACCCGCGACCAATTGTTCTGCAGCTTGACCTGCTTCAAAGTAATGCGATTCGGCTGCTAATTTATCTGCCTGCTCTTGAGAGAAACCCAGAACACGTGCGGCATCACGCACTGCAGATCGGCCTCTATATGTAATCACTTCACAGACCATGGCTGCGTGATTTCGTCCATACTTTTCATAGACATATTGAAGAACTTTTTCGCGTTCCTGGTGCGCGATGTCCAAGTCGATATCGGGTGGTTCGTTTCGCCCTTCAGAAAGAAAACGTTCAAATAAAAGATCCATACCAATTGGATCTACAGCCGTGATAAATAGGCAATAACAAACCGCAGAATTTGCAGCAGAACCTCGACCTTGTACAGCAATGCCACTTTGCCGAGCGAAGTTTACGATGTCCCACATAATCAGGAAATAGGGTGCCAGACCTAATCCGGTAATCATGCTCAACTCATGATTTAGTTGATTAACATGCTTTTCGGAAAAATTCGAATATCGCTGTGACGCACCTTCCCAAACTAATTTTTCCAATAAACCGTTATGTGTTGAAACCTGATCTACAAATTCTTCCGGGATTGCAAAATTTGGCAACGGTGGTTTTAGCAAACCTAATCGAAACTGACAACGCTCTGCAACAACCAAAGTATTTTTGATGCCTTCCGGATAGTTTCGCCAGAGGCGCGCCATTTCATCAGGCGATTTCATATACCAACTGCCATTCGGACGCAGCCTCCGACCGGCAGTAGCAAGCGTTACTTCATGTCGCAAGCACGTCAGCACATCGTGAATAATCCGTTTTTCCGGATGCGAATAGTGCACATTATTAGTCACCACCCATGGTATCTCTAATTCTTTAGAGAGTGCCAGCAAGCGGGCCGCGATGATCGACTCTTGATGAAGATGGTGATTCCACAGTTCAATATAAAGTCTGTCGGCAAATACTTCTTTCAACTCATGAGCTGCGTGTTTAGCTTTTTCAAAATCATCTACAGCAAGAGATGAGGGTATGAGTCCATGTGGACATCCTGTAAGAGCAATGAGTCCAGCGGATCGTTCATAGAGTTTTTTATACGGAACACGTGGACATCCGCGCACACTGTTTGAGCGTGCATAAGTGATCATATGGCAGATGTTTTTGTAACCTTGCAGATCTTCAGCTAAAAGAATTAAGTGAGAGTCGTCTTCCAGTGTGAGTTCAGCTCCAATAATTCCGTCAAGCTCAAGCTCTTTAGCGGCACTAGCAAACCGAACAGCGCCACCTAAATCGTCATGATCTGTTAGTGCTAGTGCACTTAGCCCAATTTCTTTTGCCCGATAAGCAAGTTCTTCTGGTACTGATGCACCATCGAGAAAAGAAAATGCTGAATGGCAATGCAGCTCGGCGTACAAATTGCGCACGAGTTTATCTCTATGTTTGGTGTTTAACTGGTTTGCGTGTTTGCTCGTTAAAACCCAGTGGTGAAGTCACACACCGCCAGGATTAATAACAACAAACAGCAATTACAAAGCAGCTAAGTGTATCCAGGGGCGTCACCCAACGGATTTACAGCAAGCTGCTCAACTTCACTGCCTTGTAATTGTTATACCATACATAAAGATGTATAGCAAGCTTAAATCTTACATCCTAGCGGGTTACGACCACTGGGTCATCTTTTACAACAGCGACTCCAGGATTTGCGTTCAAATCATCCAAGCTACTCAAAATCGCCCGCTCAACAACGAGCATTCTTTCAAAACCAACGAACTCATAGATTTCCAAATTCTCTTCGCCAACTGCTTCGTATTTGCCTGTGGCATTGTATCTGAGTGGTCGAATAACAGCGCTATTAACGCTGAAACTACCATCGGGTAATGATCCAGCACCCAATGCAGGAGCGACCTCAATTACATACAAATGATCAAAGCTCGCTTCCCAGATTCGACCATTGTTACCACCACCGGCTAATAGGACTTTTCGCACTGCTGGAGCCGTTCCATCATTGTTTACAACTGTCGTCATGTTCTCTCCCCTTTAGTGAAACTTGAAATCGGAGGTTTGAGACGCAACTGACTCGACTAATGTGCCTGAATCGATAAGCAATCTAAACTTCCAAACTCAAGATGACACGCAAAGGCTGTCCAGCAGCCAATCTTGCTGGGATACATAGACGTCCAAATCACTATCTGCAGATTTTAAGGCGATATCAGTTAACGGATCGAAATCTGGCCCTAAACTGATATCAGGTTAGAAACTCAAACAGGCATACTCAACTCCATAAGGAGGCTGAGAACCCTGACTAGTGCTTACTAGTTAGACGTCGCAGGCGCATCCGTCACGTAATTTCCATCAGCCAATAGGTATGTATTATGTCCATCGGCGTTAGTCTCAATGCTACGCACTTTACCCACGCCAGGTATATCCAGTCCATCTGGGAATTGCGCAGGATTGAATCGACGCAGAAGCTGGAAGTTGTTCATTGACTTGAAGCCGTCTTGGATCAAGTCACCGTTGGCGTTTGAATAAGTCATATTCTTGCTTGCAAAATTCAGTTCCAGTGAGTGGAAATCAGCTGATCCAGCGGGACGATACAAAATTAGTCCGTTCGCGGTCTTTTCAAAAGCAACAATTCCGCCCACAGTTGAAGTCACTTCAGTTGGATAGACTTCGACAACCGAGCCGTTTGCACGATGGTAGAATTCCGAACCGTCGGGCGCGGTTTCAATTGCTTTGAATTCACCGTAACCATCCACACCAATCGAACGATTTGTATTTGTCAGTACTTTGTTGCCATTCAGTTTAGTGAACTGAACGAAATCGTTGGCTGAATAAACAACACGATTGGCATCGCCGTAATCTGTTGTTCGCGTATGGTCTTTGTCGTAGACTTGCACCTTCGTGCCCTTTCCGTCAGCAAGATCGTAGATGGTGCTATCCGCAGTCCGCACAAGTCTGTTGACTGATCCTTCTGGTGTGGAGATCGGATTCGCGAAGTTCTCCATGATATACGTTGGTGAGAATGTACTTTCAGGTCCGTTCAAAGGTCTTTCAATTACCTGGATATGATCGGGATGATAGATTTGTTCGAGTGTAGTGTCGTTGCTCAAAATATATTCGGATTTGATTGGCGCCGAATCTGCAACCGGTGTGCCTTCAGGAGGAACTTCTCCACGCTCCAGAAATTTATCAAGCATTGAGTGCGATGCTTTTCCGTTGCTGCGCCATGCACTTTCAACTTCCACCTCGCGCACGCTGTTGTCTGGCATGGCGATCTGAACCTTCAGTGGATTCTGATAAAATTCAACCGTGGCTCCATCGGTTAGATGATAGAACGTTGTGCCGTCGGTCTTGGTGTCTGCCGATGCCACCTTTCCGTACCACTCTTCGCTTGGAGTGGCATATTTGACGGCAGATGAGCCGTCTAGTTTTCCGTAATCCACCCGACCATCAGGATGAGTAACTGTCGAAGTGACCGTTCCGTATTCAGTGGGCAAGCCTTCTGTGTAAACACGGAGGACTGTGTTAGGAGCAACAACTTCGCTTGAAGTGATGTGATAGGCGATTGATTTATCAGGGAATGACTCGACCCGATCGGCCATGCCGTATGGTGTTTCCGTCGGTTTGCTGAATGCTTCGATCGAACCCCATGTTCTTCCATCTTGATCGGCAATCGCATCAGCCTTAGTCCAACGTTGGAATGATTTGTCGTCATTCGTTTCATATCCAACTACTTTCTCAGGACCCTTGAAGGGATTTTCAGCTGGAGTCTCGTAGACAAAAAGGTGAAGACCGTTCTCGCCTTTGCCACGATATTCGGTTCCTGAAAAATCTTTTGACGGTCTGAACTTTCCGCCTGTGCTCTCAAACTGAGCAGCTTCTTTGTTGAAGAGGTCGCCGTAAGAAAGTTCTGAGTTGGCGCGAAGCTGATGAATGATTTCTGGATTCGTATCAGCATAAGGAGACTTTGTGTCCATCGCAGCTTTAACGCGGCTTTCCGCTTCGAGTGCAGCTTTCTCTTGCGCTGTGCGAATGTCTACAAACTTCTGTTTTGCGGCTTCTGGATCAGTCTTGAGCAAATCTGCAGCAGCTTTCAATTCGGGTTCTGCTTGTTTAGCGCTGATTCGGTGGCTAATCTCGTGTCCTAATTTTTCGGGACCAGCTCCATTGGCGAGTTGCACAACGTTGCTATCTTGGTTAATACTGGTTTCGCCGGCTGTTCTTTGCACACGGCTCAACGGGCTGCGTGAGATCAAGTCTTGCAATGGACCGTTGTCTGTCCAATTTTCGCGAGCGGCAAAGTGATCTACCGGAATTGGACGACCCATCCGTACGTTTACAGCATCGACAGCTTTGCCGAACGAGTGCTGAGCAGCAGGCAAGAATAGATTTAACGCAGCGCCAGAGGATGCAGCCTTCATCAAATTGTCGGTCGAACCGATGCTGCCCTCGGAAATCAGATTTGAAGTCATCAACTGTGCAGCGCCGCCGCCAGCACCAACCAAGGCTCGTAGCGGAATGCTTCGAGATAGGGATAGTCCCTTAGTCAACGAATTTCCATATTCGAAGGCACCGAAGCCGACCATACTGCCAACAGCGTTACCAAATCTTGTCTCGTGCCCCATAGGGTCACGGGCGCCGCCATACAGTCCAGCACCGAGGATCATTCCGGTGCGTTCGCTGGCGAGGAATTTCGCAGTAAAGCCTCCGGTCGAAATCAGGTTTTTAGATTCCAGCACGCGCCCACCGCTTTCCAGGGCACCACCGGTCAGTTTTCCAGCCAGGACGTACGGGGCGATGGCGCCCACGCCGCCGGACAAGGTTTGAGCCAGCCAGGAACCAGTACCAGTGCTCTCTGGCACTGAAAGTAGGTCCACACGAGGAAGATGTTTACCAGAGACGGCCTCGGTGACAGAGGCGACGGCATTGATAGGGTCAATGACAGCAGCATTGACGAAGGGATGAGCGATGTTGTCCATCAACCAGCCGGACGATTGTACGTCCTTCTTAGGCTCGGCTTTTATCGATTCGAGGTTATCGCCCAATTGACTAACTCCATGTCCAAGTCAACGCATTATTCATCAGAGCGCCTCCGCTTTAAATGGGATAATTACGTACTGACACCAGGTTTTATATTGGGCCGCGTGCGTGGTGACAGCGCAGGTTCTAATCGTATATGCCTTCGATTGACCAGGTCTTGCGCATATGATCACGCACCAGCAGTACAAGCGTGCACACTCCAGGCTCGTACTTCGGCTCTATCAATGCGACATAGTATGACTTTTGAAACTGATCGTCCCACCACAGACCAGACAAGCACTCTGAAGTTGTTATTTTCACAATTTGGTGCCATTTCCCCTGGTAGGCAATTGCATGAAGAGCGCCATTGTTAAATTCAACAAACACTGGCACCGCATTTGGTATCTGCTTCAAAACAAGTCCAGATGCCAATCCACGTTTTCCGATTTTCGATTCGATGTAATTGGTGTCAACTGCTACTGAATTCTTAACCACATTATTGTCAGCATTCAAAGACGGAACTGCTTTTGCAACAACTTGATTTGTTTGAAAAACCGGCACCCAAATGCCAGCAACATCCGGAGAATGTTGATCATTTGCAATGGCACGCACTAAAGAATTTTCGCCTAATCTGGTTAGAAATTTTTGTAATAGATTCGTCTGTTGTTCACTAGTATTTGCATTCAAATCCGGATCAACTTCTGTTTTAGTTTGTTCGAATAATTCTTTGCAAAAGCGTGTAACAGTCAGCTTTATCGAAGTAAATTCACGCGATAACGGATGCGCCTCAATCGTCAATCGAAGAACCTGCAACAGAAACGTTGAACTACTGGATGGACGCACAAGTTTTACGGGGCGCTCATAGAATAGTTCATCATCGTTGAAAAATTGAATCAGCAATTCTTCAGCGCAATATCCTTCATGTTGCAGTTGCCTTTGCAAATGATCGAGCATTGACTTGAGCAGAAATACAGTTTGATTCAGAGATTCAATTGGTCCATCTATTTCTACACTGGCATCAAACTTTTTGTCGCGCACTGGCACACTGGGCTGAACTTTGTCAAATCCCAATACTAGCTGTTGAGCATTGACTGCCGCAGACCCAAACCTTTCAGCCATATTATCTGCAGGAATTTGTGCAAGATGACCCATTGATTTAATGCCAAGATCAATAAACACATCCTGCAAATCAATATCTAAAGAAAGATGTGAAATCGAGAGTGGCTTTAAAAATTCAAGATCCCGTCCTGGCGGAACTATATGCCAACGATTTTTGGAACGACTTGCCACCATGGCAGCGAAAGCCGAATCGGCAACACCAATTTGTCCATTGGTATAACCAAACTTGCTGACTAACTTCAATAAATCTCGACAGAGCTTCCCCTCTCCACCCAATCGTTGCAAGCCCTCAGCATCAAGAAGGAAAATTCCCGGTTCTCTTGCAGACACTCGCGGAGAACAAACAACTAATTCATTGACAATATTTTTCTGTTCTTCACGATAAGATTTCACATCACATTGACGCCATGTCAAATTTGCACAAGTAGCACGCGCTTCCGTCCACTTCATGCCAGCCACAACATATTTTTTGCTTGCAGAATCTGAGCACATAAAAACACGCGCTCGACTGAGGTTGACTTTGTCTGCTGGCTTCTGCTCATCGGCCAGCAAAACAAAAGCCTTCTTCTTCAGCTCCGGTTCACGCTTTTGGTGTACGACGATCTGGAATTTGGGGATGCGTAAACAAGCAATTCGAGACATGAGATTGAATATTCACCTCTATATTTTTTGTCATTCCTTCCTTCCACATTTCAGTTTTAATTGAGGGAATAATTGACACCAATCCAGACAAACCAATTTCACAATGAATGCTTGATGATGACCAACCAAAAGAAAATCGTGAGTGACATCCCCAAGAAGAATTTGCATTACTTTCAAAATCTTCGTCTTTCAAAAGAATCAATGCTGTTCTAGATTTTTCCAAACTACGCTGCAGCCGAGCCGCAATCTTGCTCGATATAGACAGATTGCCACCGAGATCAAAAATCAAAATGTCAAACATTCCAGAACGGATTAACTGCTCGACCGACCACAATGCATCGTGTTCAATTTTAGGGCCTTTAAGATTTCGAACAACCCAAAACCTCCCTGGTTCCTCTACTGTACTTGGCACCATATTCAATGGCACTGCACCAGAGTATCCAGACTCAACAAAAGCCCAATCACTGGCACGCAACCGATCAAATGTATCGATGTAAACCACCTGCATATTGGCGGCACACCATCGCGCTACGATTGCTCGCAAAACGCTTGTTTTGCCAGATGAAAATGTCCCAGACCACTCTGTAATGCGCTTTCTAGAAATTCCATGCAAGATACCAAAATCAATTTCTGGTATTCCGGTCTGAATATTCTTATGAGTGCGCGAATCAACTAACCATTTACCCGGAAATAGTTGTTCGAATTGTTCTTTTAATAGAGTGACACTTTGCTGGTTCATATAAAATTGGGGCATAAAGACGCATCGATGCGCCCATACATCTAACAAAATTTTGGATTTTCATTACACGCGGTCGTATGGATGGCAGCATCCTGCACATCCACACTACCCCCGCCATCACTGTTATTTTTTAAACCAAGTCGAAGCACACAGCATCGTGTAACAACGGTGCTGAATTACGAGACGAGTGGTGCGTCAATTATCTCGCTAGTGTTCTTTTCAGTTTATAAGTGCTTACTATTCAACCATACTTTTGTATGGGTGTCAATCATTGATTGGTCTAAACCAACTCAAACTTTCATTTAGTAATTCGATGCTTTAAAGTCCGCCTATTCTGAATGAACTCAACCACTAAAACAGCCAACCAGCCTCAATTTTCCAGTATTTGTGAAAAATAAAGCGATATCAGTTTAGTTATCCAATTCGAACCATTAGCTGATATCGCCTTAAAAACGAAATACCATGGTGCCGACGCATTAGCAAAGTCCGTTTTATGGGGGCTGGAGCATCATAGAAGCACAGATGAAACGGATTTAAGGAGCATTTCGTATTTTTCCCATACTCAACTTTGCAAATTGGTCTTACTCTGATTTCCTTGCCCCACCAATCTAACCAAACCGGAGCGATCCGACTCGCACGCATCATGCGTGGAGGACAGCCCACAAGCTCACAGAGCTCGCAAGCTGTAAAAGCTGACTACGATCAGTTTTCTTCGCCTACCGAGTTCACCTCAAATGCTGAAAGGCTTTGATGATGAACCACTGACCTTGCCCACAAAAATTTACCAGCTCATCGATGTGAGTCGCACGCGACGATCGGTCGTGCTCGTTCGACTCCTTGGAGGATTTTTCCAGTGTCTGCCAAACAAGATTTTGATCCAAGAGAAGCGTCACTGCCGATGCGCGATGACATGCGGATGGACCCACGTGGTGGTCAGGATCACAGCATGGCTCTCTATCAGTCAGCCTACGAACCGAGCGACTCAGGCAATGGTGGATTTAGAACTGACTGCTTCCCGAAACACTTCCCGCGGAATTTTCCAGACAACAATGACGGAGATGTGGAGATTCCACGATGCTGGCCACTACCTGGTGGCAATGACTGGAGAACTCCATCTGAGGCTCAACAGACTAAAGCTGAGACCAAGCTAGATGCAGGCGTGAATGGACTCATCGGTGATGCTGATAAGCAGAATCTGATTGATGCTAACCATGCGCTCCTGACAGGCGATGCTGCAGGTTTGAGTGCTGCGTACGCGAAGTATCAAGACGATCCAGGCAAACTAAAAGCATTTGTCGAAGAACAAAATCGCGAACTAAAAGATGCGAAATCTGACGTCGGTGTGCAAATGACTGACGACGGAAAAATCTACTTCTCGAAAGACCACGGACAAAGCGCTGTTGAAATTGATTTAGCGTCAGGCGAAAGCTCTGTGCGTCGTGTAATGCACGATCTAGACGGCAACATCTATGTTGGCGACAAAGTTGATAATGCTGACCCAGAAAAGGCATTGGACCGCATCGGCAATCATGCTGTTAACGAAATCAATGGACCTTATTTTAGATTTGCAATGCAATACGATCATGTGAGAAACCACTATAAAAACGCCTTTTTGCTGAACTCACAAGACCGATCCGACGATCCTGCTTCTGCTGATGAAGACTTCGTCACTCAACCGAATCCGCAGGCAATTGCGGTGTAGCCCAAACAAACAGTTTTGCTGAAGGCAGGTCGTCATGTTCGAAAGAACATGGCGATGCTGTTTTTAGGGATATTCAAACGAAGAGATAAACTGCAGTCCACTTGTTTGTAACGCGACAAATGCCCTTTTTTAAGAGCTGATACTGTTTGGGGCAGTTTGATACTCGACATGGTTTAGGATATAAGGTGCAATCAAAGGTGCTCCAAAATAAACGTTTCTCACACTGAAAAGGCTGAATTCGTCCGCTATCTTATCGCTGGTTTTTCGGCAGTTGGCACTGACTTGGCAACATACGCGCTCTTACTTGGTCCGCTCGGTCCCGACCCGGCGAAGGCGATTTCTTTCTTGACCGCATGTTGTGTTGCTTACCTGCTAAACAAATTCTGGACGTTCAAAGCGCACGCTCATTCATGGTCAGAAATTTCTAAATTTATTGGTCTATACTCGGCCACATTCGTAGCCAATGTCGCAGTCAACCAAATTGTAATTACCGTTGCACCACAACTTTCGCCGGCATTAAAGCCTTACATCTATCAGCTGGGATGGCTAACTGCAACAGGCGTGAGCACCATCCTCAACTACCTTGGACAGAAGTTTTGGGTATTTCGCAAAAACAGTGCAGAAAGTCAATGAAACTTCAGTGACGTCCAACACCAGTTAGACGGGTCGGTTAAGAATTTGCTTTGTCCAACACTGACTGGTTTGTTTGCTCTGTTACAGGTTGATGTTTGTCCGCGGCGAGTTCGCTCTGCTCCGTCACTTCCGCAATCGTAGCCGAATCACCGATCGTCTCCAACTTGTGCGATGCAGATGCCCTGGCAGCCAAATGCGTGACAAGAACATTGACTAAACAAGCGACAGGAAGGCTGTAAATGACACCAAGCATGCCGTCTAATCTGGCACCAATCATGATGGCTATGAAAATCATGACAGGGTGCAATCCAATCACGTTACCAATGTATCTTGGCGCAACTACGTTGTCCTTCAGCCATTGAACAAGGTTAAACAATAGCGCCACGACGATCACCTGGGTGATACGGTTAAACGGCAAATTATCGACACCGTCAACAGCGGCAGAAAAGACAGTTGGAATAAATCCGATCGTGGGCCCAATAACCGGAACGATTTCCCATACTCCAAGAAAAATCCCCAGCAGCAATGCATAATGAACACCTAGCGCCATGTAAACAAAGATCATGAAGGCGCCGAACAAAAGTCCAAGCACAATCTGACCTCGGAAAAATGCTTGCAGCCCAATATCCATATCTGTGGCTAACACTTCCAGAAACGGATAGTGCTTTTTCGGAAAAAGTTTGATAATCGATTCTTTGATGTTGTGACCATCAAGTAGAAAATAGAACGAGACGACGATAATACTCAAACCGTAAAATAACCAGGTCATCGTCGACATCGCTACATCCGTCATTCTTCCAATAATTTGCGCTGGATCTGGCTTTGGAATGCTTCCTACAACTGTCGTGAGAATATCAACGGCTCTGACTTGAATCTGCGCAGCATGAAGACGCGCCTCCACCGGCTGCAACGCCTTGACGAGGAAATCAAGCCACTGCGGAAACATATTGAAAGTAGTATCAACCAATTGCGAAACCTGAAAAATAATCGCCGGTATAATTAGAGTGATACCAAAAATCGTGATTACGCCTAAGATTGCATAGACAATAAGAATAGCTGCTGCTCTATTTCTTACGACCTTTTCCAGCCAGTCGACTACGTTGATAAACAAGTAGCTGAACAGAACTGAAAATCCAAGAATTCTAATGATATCAGCGAAAAAACCACCGATTTGCAAAAATGCTATGAATGCCACCAATGCCAGTACCAGCACTGTCAGCTGTCTTTGCAGGCGCAATAGTTTGTCGGGAGATTTCTCCTCAGGATTTGATTCTCTGTTTCTAGATGTCATCAACAACCTGCTACCGACGAGTTTCAACTAGTCTAGCTCATTTATTAGATCTTGCGAAACATAACCAGCTGGGGCTAGGTCGATGCAGCTTATGACGGCGCAGATTACTATAGAGAGAGGATTCAGAATCCACCATGTTGCTGAGTACACATAATGAGAGCAGCAAACACCTTACTCGACCAAAGCAGGAAATATCAGGCTTGAAAAAGCGCCTTTTATTAGCATTATTAGTGGTGTCATGCTTGTTGAACGCTGCCGGCATAACCTTTTTCGTGCTATTTCTAAATTCGGAATCTCACAACAAATCGCTGAAACGCAACTTCAAAAGACAACTGACAGACCTGGAAATTGTCCGAGCTGAGGCAAATCAAGCTAATTCTTCAGCCATTCTTTCACGCAGAATGTTTATCAGTCAGTTCGATGGCGCACCAGACTCATTTGCCGTGGCACCACCGTTTCTTTTGATGCCCACTAGGGCCGTCACTCTTGTGGTCTATCTGCACGGACAAAATTCAACTTACTTTGAGCCATTTGAGACCGGAAAAGGTAAATGTTTGGCTGAGACCGTAATTGGTCGCAATAACACAATTTTAGTGTCATGCAACTACCGCCCCCCTGCCTCATGGGGAACAGACGCTGCCATCTCGGACATTACTCAAAATGTGCGTGAAATGTGTCAAGAATATCCAGTCACTAGAATTGCGATCATGGGCACATCTATGGGCGGTTCGATTGCCCCCACCTATGCAGCGATTGCTCCGCCTGACATCAAAGAAAAAATAGTCGGAGTGGTCAGCGTGGAAGGCGCCGGAAATCTCGCCAACCTCTTCAATCAGACGACAATGCAATCAGTGAAAAACGCCATGACGACGTCGTTTGGCGGCACACCGGAAACGCAAGCACAAGCCTATGCAGCTAGAAGTTTTCTCACGCACATCAGCGAACTGCCGAAGGGCGTTAAATTTGCAATTGTTTCGGCCGGAAAAGACAAGGTGGTTCCCCGACCTTTGCAACGAGAGATGGAAGATGCCCTGGAGAAGGCGAATATTCAGACCAAGTTGATTGACCTGGACATCCATCATGAGGCACCGCCGATGGATATCTACAATCAAGCTTTGGATTACGTCTTAGAGCCAGGTCAATGACGGGAAAACGTGTATACTACGTTTACTCCTTGAACCACCCACCAGCCACACAATAGCCGGATTTATGTCAACTGAAGCAGTTCGAGTCACCGTCGACACCGTCGCATTCGCTATAGAGCAGGGCGCCCTCGAAGTATTGCTAATTAAACGGAAATTCGACCCCTTCAAAAGCTCATGGGCATTGCCAGGCGGCTTTATCGTCGATGCGGACAAAACTTTAGACGATGCAGCCGCACGAGAGCTTCTAGAAGAAACAAACGTCGGCGACGTCTATCTGGAGCAGCTATATTCATTCGGAGACAAGGGGCGCGATCCGAGAGGCCGGACTGTTACCGTAGCCTATCTGGCACTGTTGCGTCAGGAAGAGTTGGAACTCAAGGCAAGTTCTGACGCCAGCGGTGTGGCCTGGTGGCCTGTGAACCAGCTGCCCGAGCTTGCTTTCGATCATGCGGATATAATTTCTTATGCACGCAAAAGATTGCGCTACAAAATCGAATATTCACCCGCGGCTTTCATGCTCATTCCAGCAAAATTCACACTGAGAGATTTGCAAATGGTCTACGAGGCAGTTCTCGGTCGAAGCGTAGACAATCGAAATTTTCGCAAAAAATTTCTCAACACTGGTGTGCTCCAAGAACTAGATGAAACCTCGCAGGAGACCTCGTTTCGTCCTGCCCGCCTCTACAACTTTTCCGAAGGAGAATTTGAGAGGCTCCCAGATCGGCCGGTATTCCTGTTTTAGTAAGGCATCATATTTAATACCAAATGCGTAAATCAAAAATAAAATCGAGGGCCTTACTTTTTCTAGCGACGAGTCTGCTAGGCACTTCTCCAGCTCTCAGTCAAAGCCACAACTGGAACCTACAAGCTAGAGCACAAGCTGAAAATTCAAATTCGAGAGCGCTGAGTTTGCTCGCCAAAGGTTCGGCCGTGAAGGGGTCGTTGGACCAGGCGATAGCAGCGTTATTGCGAGCGACTGCAGCCGACCCGACCGATCCAGTTCCATATACCACTCTGGGACTCGCTTTTGATCTAAAACAAAGATATAGCGAAGCGCTGGAAGCATTAGCTAAGTCATATCAGCTTGATCCCAAAAACAAGGAAACGGTCTTGAGCACTGGCATCAGCCACTACTTAGGACACTCCTTCGATAAATCAGAACACGTTTTGACCACGCTACTTCGACAAAATCCAACCTTCTGCGACGTTCATATCGATTTGGGTTTTGCCAATATGCGTCTTGGTGAATTCGATAAAGCAAGAAGGCACTTCAAACAGGCTATTTCTTGCAACCCTAACTGCCAACCGGCATACCAGGGACTCGCTCTGGTGGATTACTTATCAGGTGATCTTGAAAGCGCGCTTGCAGAAGCCACTCATGCAGAAACACTGAAACCTTATCCGCCCGTAACTCTCTTGCTCGCCGAGATATGCGCCATGCGCGGCGATAACGACCAAATGCGGGGCGCCTTAAAGCGACTGAGCAGATTCAAATTGCCAATCGAACAGCGCCCAATGGCTCTAATCGGTTTCTCGGCCAATCACGATTTTCATTGGGATCCCTTTCTTGCAGATGATTTCGATCGCGGCAATTTTGTTAGTGCCAGAGCCCTTGATCTACCGTTGCAGGATAAGAAGCGGAGCGCACTGGCATCAGCTGGAAAGATTGACCAGGAACTTGCGCGCGCCGAACAAATGCTGGCAAGTGCACCAAATGACTTTTATCTTCTGCGACAAGCAGGACTTTTGAATATGGCTGCAGGAAAGTATGGCACCGCAGTCAAACAGTTCAATGAAGTGCTGACAAAGTCTTGCCCCAACAGCCACATCGACTATCTGTATCTCGGTCGCAGCCTGGCGCTGCTCGGTCGCAAAGACGACGCAGCTCAATGTGTACGTGAGTACAAAAAAAATCTTTCTCAACAAAAAATCTCACCGATGTTCCAAAAAATTATGGATGATGTCGCCGGAAGCGCCGCTGCCGCACCGCCGCAAACACCTGCCCAGCAAACGCCGACGGCCCCGTCACCGTCTGACACAGGCTTCTAGCTCACCTGATCAATGGTCTGGCAATCGCCTGTTAGCGTGATGCGCACATAACCCGTGGCAGGCTAAAATCACTTTGAGGGAGCAATGTTTCTCTTGGATTCGATTAAAATTCCGCGCAAATAAAGGGCACGGGCTAGCAATTGGTCGGAAATCGAAACCAAACATCCAAAAGTTTTCACGGACTTCGCCATCCGTCGCTATCCAATTATCGCAACTTGAACTTGCTCCACCGTGGATTGAAACACGACGTCTTTCAAGCTGTTTGCGAGTCAGACGACAGCACGGTTATCCTCAAAATTCTCAATAGCGAAAATAAAAATCCAACCGCGATTGCGCGACTTGAAAGCGAATATCGCATTCTCAGTGAGAACAGCATTCCCGGCATGGTCAAAGCACTTCGCATTGAGCAAGAGGGCAATCATGTCTTTCTGGTGATGGGATACACGGGTTCGACAACACTGGCTGATTTACTAGCGACCACTGGTCCACTAGATCCCCACACGTTTTTGCGCATCGCCATTCAACTGACACAGACCGTTGAGCGCATTCATGACGAGAACATAATTCACCTCGATTTATGTCCTCAAAATATTTTGATTGATGCGGAGACCGACGCTCTAACAATTGTCGGATTTGGCTCGGCCACTAAAGTTTCGCGCATAGAACACGCAAACACTGGTCCCATCCGTCCAGCAAAATTAAAAGGTGCGTTGCCTTACATTTCACCGGAGCAAACCGGTCGCACAAACTGCTCGGTCGATCACCGAAGTGATTTATATGCACTCGGAGTAATTTTCCAGGAGATGCTAACTGGTTGCACGCCTTTTACTTTTACTGATCCACTGGAGATGGTGCATGCGCATTTGTCGCAAACACCGCCTTCAATTCGACTCCTGAAGCCAGAATTGCCTGAAGTTTTGGCGACCATCGTGCGTGAATTGCTTGGCAAGGCTCAAGACGACAGATACCAGAGCGCATCGGGACTGAGCTATGACTTGACCTTACTGCAACAACTCTCGGCAACAAAAACTTGGCCTGAAACTTTCAATCTCGGCAGTCGCGATCGCTCTCGCGGGCTGGTGATGCCGGAAAAACTCTATGGACGCAATCGCGAATTGAAATTGCTTAGCCAGGCATTTGACCGGATGATGCAGCACAATAAAGCGCAACTCCTGATCGTCAGTGGATACTCGGGAATCGGCAAAACATCGTTGGTTCGACATCTCTATGAACCGATTGGCAGGCAGCAGGGCTTCTGTCTTTCAGGCAAGTTCGACCAGTTCAAACGAGACATACCCTTTGCCACGTTTGTACAAGCGTTCGAAGAATTGGTGCAATATCTCCTCACCGAATCTGAAGAACAAATTGCCAGCTGGAAGGTCAAACTTGAAAGTGAATTGGGTCAAGGAACAGCAGTTGTAGCTCGGCTTTTACCCAAGATCGAATTGCTTCTCGGCAAACAAGCTGAAGTGCCGGCGTTGGCAGCGGCGGAAGAACAAACACGGTTCAAAACAGTCTTCAGGCAATTCATCAAAGTTTTTGCGCAACAAACACATCCACTCGTTTTGTTTCTGGATGACTTGCAGTGGGCAGATCCAGACAGCTTGCAACTTATCCAAAGCCTTATCACTGAGTCGAACAATCTCAATTTGCTATTGATTGGATCGTATCGTGACAATGAAGTTAGTAAGGACCACGCACTGTCCATGGTGCTCGAAGACATAGCCAAAGAAGCACAAATTCAGCACATCGTTCTCAAGCCGCTGTCGCTCAAACATCTTAACGACCTGATCTCAGAAGCATTGCGCGCCAATGCCAATCAAACACTTGCGTTAACCAATCTGATCTACAAGAAGACTTATGGAAACCCGTTTTTTACGATCCAATTTTTGCAGATGCTCTATCTCGAAGAGCTGTTACGTTTCGACAGGATAACGGGTTCGTGGATCTGGGATCTCAATGAGGTACAAGGGCGAAACTACACAGACAACATCGTCGACTTGCTTCTCACTAAATTAAATCGCCTGCCCATTGCCGCAAGACATCTTACTCAACTGGCCGCTTGCCAGGGTAACGTTGGCGATATCGACACACTACTGATGGTATCAGAACAGACAACCAGTCAGGCTGAGGCCAATTTGACCGAAGCAGTGCGGGCTGGCCTGATCCTCTTGCAGCGTGGGAAATATCGATTCCTTCATGACCGCATCCAGCAAGCAGCCTATGCTTTGATTCCAGAAGATAAGCGCGCCGCTGAACACCTGCGCATAGCGCGCCTTCTTGTAGCCAACTTAAGTGATGAAACAGTCGAAAAGAGTCTCTTCGAAATAGTCAGTCAATATAATCTTGGAATATCACTCGTCGTCGATAATGAAGAAAAAGCGCAATTGGCCAAACTAAACTTAAGAGCCGGTCGCAAAGCCAAAAGTAACACAGCCTACACGTCCGCACTACAATATTTCTCAATTGGTCTCAGCCTGTTCGTCGATTGGAACGAAAGCGACGACCAGTTAAACTTCGATCTCAATTTCGACCAGTTAAACTTCGATCTCAACTTCGCCCAGGCCGAATGCAAGTGGTTGCTGAAGAAATGGGACGAAGCAGAAGTCGAATGCGCTCAGCTCTTTAAAATAAGCAAAAACAGATTGAATACCGCGAACGCTTATCGCCTGCAATCAGAAATTGTAGCTTCTCAAAAATGTGACTATGTTGCATCTGCAGATTTCGCCTTGATGGGATTGAAAGCACTGGGCATGCCGATGTCGATGCACCCTTCCAACACAGAGCTGACTAGTGAGTACGATGCAGTCTGGCGTCGCCTGAATGATCGCGCCATTGAAAACCTGGTAGATCTGCCGTTGATGACCAATCCTGAAGTGTTAGCTTGTATCGATATTTTGCAGTCGCTTTATTTCAGCTCGATGATTATCGATCGCAATCTCTTCTTGCTGGTGGGGGCGAAAATTGTCAACACAAGTTTGGAGCACGGCAATTGCAGTGCTTCTGTATTGGGCTATGCACAATTTGCACTGACACTGCCAAGACTGTTCGAGAAATATGAGGAGGCCGAAAGGTTCTGTCAGCTCAGTAAAAACTTGGTCGAACAACGCGGGCTAAATGGCTATGTTGCGCGCATGCAGTTTATGTTTGGACTGACAAAATTCTGGACCGTAAATATGCGCACCTCGCAAAATCATCTCACGGAAGCGATTGAGACGGCTAAAAGAACAGGCGATACGGTTTTCACTGATGTCTGCATGGGGCATCGACTGGTGAACGAATATTTCTTGAGCAGTAAATTGAGTCAGGTGATTGCCATCGGTCACCACTGGCAAACGCAGTCCGCGCAAAACGCCCTCCTTGAAGTATCCACGCTCATGCAATTGGTTTGTCAACGATTGATCCATCCGGATACTCCGATGATGAGAGAGAAGGAGCACGATTACGGCAAGTTCATTCGCTCTTACAATCTGCTCTTGTCAGGCTTGTATTTCGTTCTACAATTGCAAGTTCACTACATATACGGCGACTACGAGAGTGCCATCGAAAGTGGTGCCCTGGCAGAGCCGCTGCTATGGGCGCATATAACATTCAACGGTGAATGCGAATACTGGTTTTATCTCGCTCTGGCACTGGCAGGCAATTACACCAATGTCGGACAGGATGAACGCACTGAATATTTGCAAAAATTAGAACAGCATGAAAAGTTGATCGGAACTTGGGCTCGGCACAACGCTGAAGATTTCAAACATAAGCATGAACTTCTCATGGCTGAAATCGCCAGGATCAAAGGCAACCAAATTGAAGCGCAGAAATTGTATGAGCAATCGGTCATTTCGGCGCGTCATAGTGGCTACCTTTACGTCGAGGCGATCGCCAATGAATTAGCTGGTAAATTCCACCTCTCACTGGAATTGAAAACAGCCGGCGAAGCTTATTTGAAAGCCGCAATCAACTGTTATTCTCGGTGGGGCGCCTCCGGGAAAGTGGTCCAATTGGAAGAGCAATTCCCCGGATTGTTCGAACAAGAGTCCAGAACAATGTCGCTCGATATGATGACGGTTTTCAAAGCGTCACAAGCCATTTCCAAAGAATTCGAACTAGATCGTTTGCTGGAAACACTGATGAGAGTGGTAATTGAGGCTGCCGGCGCACAACAAGGCGTGCTGCTGCTGCAACAAGATGAGGAACTCTTCGTTCGAGCCTTTTCACAAAACGGCAAAGAAAACATACAGCTCGAGGAAATTCCATTCAAAGATTTCCAACGTCTACCGCACACTGTAGTCAACTACGTGCGACGGACCAACGAGATAGTTGTCGTCGGGGATGCTCAACGTGAGCCGCTCTTTGCCAACGAACCTTACTTCAAATCCACAAACACACGCTCTGTGCTATGCCTGCCTATTATCAAACAATCCAAAATGGTAGGCATGCTCTATCTCGAAAATAGCTTGACGCCAAAAATATTCACACCCGATCGTATTGACTTGCTTCAGTTGCTAACTTCCCAAATTGTTACTTCACTCGAAAACGTAATGTTGTTTGAAACCCTGCGTAGACAGGAAGAGCAGTATCGCCTCAGCTTCGAGATGGCAGCGATGGGTAAAGCGCACGTCGATTGCGCCAGTGGCAAGTATGTGCGTATTAATTCAAAATTTAGCCAATTGATCGGCTACTCGGAAGAAGAGTTGCTGACAATGACTCCAAATCAAATCAGCCATCCCGATGACTTAGGACCCGGACAGTCCTTCGCCGAGGTACTTCGTGAAGACCGAGACAAACAGCTTGTGAAGCGGTACATCAGAAAAGATGGACAGGTCATTTGGGTAGAGCTGACTGTTGCATTTATTCGCAACGCGGCCGGGAAACCAGTTACCGCTGTTGGTGTTTTTCAGGATATTACCGCGCGACTTAAAGCGGAAGAGAGTTTGCGAGCCCTCAACGCAGAATTGGAGGAGCGGGTAGCGAATCGAACGGCAGCGCTCGGACAAGCAAAAGAAGCGGCTGAGCAAGCCAATCTCGCCAAAAGCGAGTTCGTAGCCAACATGAGCCATGAAATTCGCACCCCCATGAACGCAGTAATCGGTATGAGCGATTTACTCTCAAGAACCAATTTAAATTTGGACCAGCGAGATTTTGTTCACAACATTCAAAAGTCAGCCGAATGCCTTCTTGCCTTGATTAACGACATTTTGGATTTCTCCAAAATTGAAGCCGGAAAACTCGAATTATCAACGACTGACTTTGATTTGCCAACATTGATCGAGAGTAGCGTCGAACTACTAGCCGAAACAGCCAGGCATAAAAAGATCTCGCTCGTCAGTCACATTTCAGCCGGCTCACCAGCTGTAGTGCACGGAGATCCTGCCCGCATTCGCCAGGTTCTCCTCAATTTGCTCAGCAACGCCAATAAGTTCACCTCGAGCGGTGAAGTAACGTTGAGAGTGAACAGCTCGCCTGTCAACGCTGGTGTCAGTGTTCTGCATTTTTCAGTACAAGACTCCGGCATCGGCATGAGCCCCCGCGATATGCAACAGCTGTTCAAGCCTTTCTCGCAAGCTGATACTTCTATCACACGCAAATACGGAGGCACCGGTCTAGGCCTCTCTATCTCAAAGCGATTAGTTTCCCTCATGGGAGGAGCGATAGACGTACAAAGCGTGGAAAATGTTGGATCAACTTTCTCCTTTAGTATTCCGCTCAAAGTAGTTCAACCCTCGCTTCTTAACGCTGATGAGCAAGTGCTTTTAGGAATTCGCATCTTACTTGTTGGTGTCGCGGACAATGCCGTACATACGATTAGCAACTATACAAAGTCCTGGGGCGGCCAGTGCGACCACTGTCTAGATCAAAAGCATGCGGTAGATTTGCTGAAAAAAGCTAGCTCTAAAAACCACTCCTACAATCTCGTCATGCTTGACAGTGAGTGTGTTTCCGACCCTGGCGAATTAATACAACAGTTGAGTGATGCTGGTGAAAGTACCAATGTCAAACTAATTCTCTATGGTTCTACTCAATTCCCCCAGAAATTTTCAGCGGTCCTACAAAAGCCATTTAGAAGATTGCGGTTGCTTGATTGCTTTCAAAAAGCACTCAATAACGACGATCTTGGAGCACCGTCTCAACGAACAAAGATTTCTTCTTCTGGTGGATTGATTCTTCCTCGCAGAATGGACAATGCGCTTATTCTGATTGCGGAAGACCAAAAGGTGAATCAAAAACTTGCATACTGGCAATTGCGAGAGCTTGGATGCCTCTCTGAAGCAGTATCCAACGGGCGCGAGGCAGTCGAAGCGGTCACCAACAATAAATACTCCGCAGTCCTGATGGACTGCCAAATGCCGGAGATGGACGGCTTCGAGGCGACAAAAGCAATCAGAAAACTGGAAGAGAAAACTGGATTTCATGTGCCTATTATCGCCATGACTGCGCAAGCGATGTCGGGCGATCGAGAAGCTTGTCTGGCAGCAGGTATGGACGACTATGTGAGTAAACCTGTCACCTCTGCAAAACTCAAGGAAGTATTAGACCGCTGGCTACCAAAATCCGCCTTCGCACCACTGGAAGATGACGCGCAAAAAAAGGAAGAACAGCAAGTCTTATCCAGCGCACCGTTGAAGCACTACAACGCAAAAATTGCAGAATGGGAAAGATCCATGGGTCGAGAAATTGCTTTGGAGTTGATGAGTGAATTTACAGGAGGAATACAGAGCACCATCGATGAATTACATTTGCACCTGACTCAAGGCAACATGACAGAAGTAAGGTCCACTGCTCATCGACTAAAGGGCTTGTGTCTCAACCTTTTCGGGGAAGAGAACAGCAAATTAGTCGAACAGATAGACCTCGACGCCAAGCAAGGGGATTGGAATTCGATTGAATCACGTCTGCCTATATTGAAAGCAGCTTTCCAAAATTTTCTGCTGTTGGCTCAAAATAAGTCGGAAGTCTAGTTTCGAAATCAACACTCCAGATCCTGAGACTGCGGTTTCGACACACCAGACAGACAAGTTCAGAGCGTTCGAAGTTCTCGCGAAACAAAGTGCCTGGCTTTGCCAAAGCCAGGCACTTCAAATTCTGTATTTCAATCTGTGAGCTTCTAAACTTATTCTATCGGCTCTACGCCGTCACTGTCTCTGGCGAGAAAAAACAAGCGCCATCCAAGATTGCTTGAATCTGTGAGCACAGATAAAGCGGATCAAACGGCTTGGTGATCACGCCCGTCGCACCGAGTATTCCGAGTCGTTCCAATTCGTGCTTTTGGATTCTTGCTGTCATGAAAATAACAGGCAGATCAGCAAAACCTGGCATGGTTCGAAGCTTAGCGAGAGTTGTCGGACCGTCCATTTCTGGCATCATCACATCCATAAGAACGACGTCCGGACGTTCTTCAAGAAGCATGGAAAGAGCTTCGGAACCGGACTTCGCGATCTTCACGTCGAATTTTCCGACACTGGACAAAGTGATTTGTGCGATCCTGCGAATGCTTGGATCGTCATCTACAAGAAGTATTTTGCTTATTTTCAATTTCCGCGACCAAATGAAAAGACTAAAACCGACTCGATTCCTATGCCAATCATCTCTTGCACAATTACGTTGCGCCATCCCCAGTAGTGGTGATCTGCCTTGATGACGATTCCCCCAATAGTTAGGAGATAAGCTCACTCTAACACCTTCTCAAGCCAGAAGGGCTGCCAGCTTGACAACATTAGAGGAGAATTAGACGCGATCCCATTGGCAAGATATATAAGATGGGATACTGTTTGAGAACCCGCAATTAATCGATACACAAACAAAAACGACACCAGCGCACCGCTCGTGTCGGAGCAGTCGCAGAGAATACTATGGTAGTAGAACTACAAAAACCTGACGTCTCACATAACGACAAAGTACGGATCCCAGAAGTCGGAACTTTCGCTGCGTTGGCGCTTGATCCCTGTCAGGGCGCAGTCTACGAACTTACTGCAAAAGACTTGCAGCTCATGTTAGAAGCCCTCGGATTCGCAGCTCGCTTTGAATCACATCTAGTCACCACTGCGTACCTGGATGTCACCTGCGGCGATGCGACGTTGCTCTTAGAAATTTCAAAGAACAGCAGACCAGCTGATGTTGCCGTGCGGTACTCCCGTGAGCAGTGGACTCCCAATGAACATAGAAAGCACCTGGATACACGTAAGCGCATTCTCAAAACGTCTTATCATGCCGATTCCCTCACTCTCGAATCAATTGAGGTAATTTGCCGTCTTCTGAAAATATCGCCAGATGACTTTCAAAAGTATGTGATTCGAGTCAACTTCAAAACTGGAACAACCACCCTGATCATCAGTTCGACCGATGCGGAAAAGCTTCCCGCCAAAAGCATTTGCGCTTTCTCTGTCTTGAACGGAGAGGTATCCCTGGCGCCAATCGAAATTGGAGAAAGCATGTTCCCAGCGTCATCTGCGATAAATACAGTCAATACGGTCGCATTCAGCAACGATGCCGCGTTCAGCAAAGACCCGGCGTTCGGCAAAGACGTCAACGTTCAACTGAATTCGGACTCGTGGAAATATGCCACCTATTCTCAAAGTGAAGTCGATCGACTCCTAAAAATCCAAGCCGAAAATATTACTGCTGCTTTTACCGCGAAAATATCAGCGCAGCAAAAGTTAGTGCAAGAATTACTTTCAACGCAGGAGAAAACGTCACGCAAAATTAGTAACGACGTAAGCGATCAAATCGTAGAGTTCAATATCAGTGCTGCCAAAGCTGCAGACAACCATAACGAACAGATGAAAACGTTGATGGAGAAAGCCCAGAACGAAATCGAAGTTCAGTTCGAGCAAGTAAAAGCCGATTTGGACAGGACTTTGATGAATGATTTGAAAAGCGTAGACAAGCGAATGCAGTATTTAGAAGCTTCGATTCAATCACTGAGCGAAACAAAACAATCCAGCAATTCGCAAGCTTTGATCATTCTGGTCGCACTATCAGTGGTGCTCAGCCTGGCCAACCTAATCATGCTGTTTGTTCACCGCTAGCCATGCTTTTGTTCACCACTAGCCATGCTTTTGTTCACCACTAGCAATCACACATTTTTTCATCAATAGCAATCATGCTTTGTTCACCACCAGCACCACGCAACCCCGTCAGGTTTCGATTGAAGGTCCGTACTCATCTGGTTTCAGAAAGAACGTCCAGGCGATAGCTTCCTGCACTGTCTTCATTGTTGGTGGCACGCGTAGAAAGTATTCCTTATAAGAACCATCCGGCTCAGGCGTACCGTTCTTCACTCGCACTAGTGCAATCGGCTCGTCGCCTGGCATTTGCTTCAAATATAGTGTGCCCAATTCAGTTTGGTCTTTAATTCCTGCGGATGTTTCACGCAGATAATTGGCGATGCCAAATCTATCAATCAATGCACGTCTCAGTTCAATGTTCCGCTCCTGGTCAATTCTTTGACTGGTCAAAGATTGAGGCGATTCGATCACGTCACGCGGCACTGGAACTCCACGCCAGGCGAAGATTTTATAACCGTCCGGAAATTCCAAAGCGGCGGCATCTTCACAATGAAGGCGATTCATTTCATCTAAACACAGCTTAGGCAGGCGACAAATGAAAACCACACGAGTGAGCGGAACATACGCAAATCCACTTCTCATGAGCAAACTCATGTCAGACAGAGCAGAACGCACTTCTTTTGAAAATTGGTCTCGCAGCATATCACCGACAATCGCGTAACAAGTTGCGGGATAGCTCGCCCACGCGCCCCAGAGAGTATCGTATGGACCAAAAGCAAGTAATCCAGCGGTGTTCATCACTATGTCCACATCCAAATTACGAGGCTTCCGATATTTCGCATCTGCTTGTGGGGCGGGACATTCTTCCAGGTCGCGCTCGAATTTGGTGCCACCAATTTGCTGATGCAATTCGGCGGCGCGTTTATAGAGCGCTGTCATAGAGCCCCGAGACGATCCAAATATTGTAGTGGGAGCATCGCGCAGTGAGAGCGATTGCTCTCGCAAGAGAACATGTCCGACCGATCTCTTGATCTGTTGCACTGCATCCATGGGACGAGTGTAAAGACGACTGGTCAGTTGCGCGGACAAACCTAAAGTCACAGACTGAGCCAGGCAACTCACCGCTTGCGCAGTATTAGATTGAAGCAAATTGGATAACGGACCACCAGCCGAAATCCCACATCTAGACCAGCTAAATCGCACGAACAATTCGGCCAACGCGGGCAATATCGCCTCGTCGTCATATTTGAGTGAGCAAATCGTGGTTGTCGAAACTTGCTCCGTTAGCCGTTTGAATGCGGCTTGCCACAAAGGTTCTGTCAGCAATGCGCCAAGCTCTTGCATACGAAGATCGATATTTAGATCGTCCTTCTTCTTATCTTTCGGTCGAAAGGCAAGCAGTTGCAACAAAAGCGGCATGACGGCCAGTTGGAATGGACCGTCACACCAGACCAGATATGGAGTTTTCAAACCAACACGACCATAGATCCTCTCCAGCGCAGCAGAAACTGCAGCAGAGTTTCTGCTGTCGCCAGGATTCGCATCCACGCGCATCAGCTCGGAAAGCTGATCGAGCAATCTTTCCTGATCCGAACTGAGCGTATCGAACATCTAACTATTTAGTAGTCGACGTCGCTACCACTTCTTTCCAGTTTGACCGATAGTGCAGTTTCTTCCACTTACCGTCTTCTTTTTTGAAGATATCAGTGCAGTGAGATTTGAATTTCTGCGGATGTTTGCCACCAAATTCTTTTATGGCAACAAACGAGACAACAGCCATATCTCCATCAACTTTGGCGTATGGATGCTCCATCGTGTAGGCGGTCAGCGGAGAATCTGACACTTCCCACCCATGTATCTTCTGCTTCAAATCATCCAGAACAGCTTTTCGTCCAACGATCAAAGTTTTGGACGATTCATCGAATGTGGTGCAGTCGTCATCCATATATTGACCGGCTGTTTCCAAATCACCCTTGCTGTAGGCTCGGAATAAAATCTTCAGCGTGTCGAGCACTTTCTCAGATTCGGCGCAAGCGGCGTGAGGATTGGTGCAGCTAATTTTGACTCCGGATGAGTCGACTTCCCAACCTTGATAGTTAGTTTCGCTTGATTTAGTGGTTGTGTTCGGCAGAACCTTTTCTGTGACGACGTTGTTCTTTAACTCAAGACCCGCATCAGTAGAAGCTGTGGATGAAGTGGAGGTGGTGACAGGAGTAGACGCAGTCGCTATACCTTTCTTCTCAGTAATGTCTTGAACCATCACATTGCCGGCAACCGCTCGCACCGGGCAACTTAGATAAGCTACACAGAACAGCGCTAACGTGATCTTGAAAGTTTTGCTAGCCATTGTTTCGCCTCTTAATTTGCACGGGCCATCGCCGATTCCACGTCACGCAGGGCGTTGTCGGTATCGGCCAGGTAGGAATTTATCGAGTCTAGTTTTCCTTTTAACTCATTGATTCTTGTGTTCACTTCTGCAGCAGCATCTTGAAGATGTGCACGCTGAGTCAGCAGCGCGTCACGCGAGCGAGACAAGCTGTTATAGATGGACGCATTGTAGGCTGACGCCCGGCCAGAGAGAAAACACAGCATACAAATGACCATAAACACGGCTGCTTTGTGCAGTCGCGGGCTTTTAACGGCTTTCAGACCGACAGCCAAAATCGCTGTGATTGAGATGGAGCGAGGTTCTTTCACTGGATTTCAACCTATACAAGTCGCACGGAGCAACGTCAATAATACTCCGCAAACGGCTCTATGGCGAGCAGTTCGCCAAAATCTTGTCTAAATTCTGCATTCCTATGTAAAAGAAAGTAACGCAAGTTAACGTCGATGTCACAATTGGTTTTCAGAAGCTCGACCGTTAAAACGCAGATTAGGCTGAAATTTATTGGAGCTGGGGACTTGAGCGAGCGCCCAACCAGGGCGGGAACATTGTGAAGTTACACACATCTATTAAACTCATGATATAACGTAAGTAATACAATTACTTTTTGAGAGCCGCAAGCGTAAATCAGACACCGGGCAGGTGACAAAATGTATGCAAAGACACAGACCGCTAAAACAGACGAGTTTCGTCGCAAGTTGATGGACGACGCCATAGACTTAGCCATCCGAGAGGATCTTGGCGACAGCTGTTTGGACCTAACGACCGCCAGTGTTGTGACAAATGACAGACAGGTCTCTGGTAGCGTCTACTGCAAGCAAGAATCGGTTGTCGTCGCAGGGTTGCAAGTTTTCGCCCACGTTCTGAGCAAATTCGATAACCAGATTACAGTCGAACAGCGAGTAGCAGAAGGGCAGTTCATCGAGTCCTCACCGACAGTGATCGCTACATTTGTTGGACCAGCATCGAGCCTTCTGAAAGGAGAGCGCATCGCGCTCAACCTCCTCCAGCGCATGTCGGCAATCGCGACGGTGACGCACCAATTTGTCGAGCTAGCCAAACCATTCGGAATCGAAATTCGCGACACCAGAAAAACAACGCCAGGACTGCGCGCATTCGAAAGAGAAGCCGTAGCGCTAGGAGGCGGACAAAATCATCGTTTCGGTCTGTTCGACGCAATCCTCATTAAGGACAACCACATCCAATTCGCAGGCGGCATTACAAATGCTGTGCAACAAGCAAAAGAAGCGCACCCAAATCTTCCGATCGAAGTAGAAGCAACGACTCTCGACCAAGTCGAACAAGTCCTTAAGCTCGGAGTTCACACAATCCTTTTAGACAACATGAGCCCACAATCAATCCGCGATGCAATCGCCCTCATAAAAGAGGCTTGCTTTATCGAAGTCTCAGGTGGAGTCAATTTCAAAAACATCAAAACCTATTTGCTCGAAGGCGTAAACGCCATCTCAGTTGGAGCTCTAACACACTCTGCTCCAAACATTGATATCAGTCTCGAGGTTGAAATATAGCCATGACTTCAAGCACACCGACTCTCACATCCTTTCAATCCAAGCCGAAAGAGCAACTGTTGAAAGAAATCAATGAATTGCGAAAAGTGCGCAATGCAGTCATTCTCGCGCACAACTATCAAATTCCAGAAATTCAAGATGTAGCAGATTTCGTCGGCGATTCTCTTGGACTATCACAGCAGGCTGCTACAACAAAAGCCGATACGATCGTTTTCTGCGGCGTGCATTTCATGGCAGAAACTGCAGCCATTCTCTCGCCCTCAAAGCGAGTGCTGATTCCAGATTTGGATGCAGGCTGTTCGCTCGCTGCGTCGATCGATATCGAGCAATTGCGCGAATGGAAACGTGAACATCCAAATGCAATCGTCGTTTCTTACGTCAACACGACTGCAGAAATCAAGGCTGAATCTGACTATTGCTGCACATCTGGAAACGCTCTCAAAATTGTGCAGTCGATTCCTGCTGACCAGGAAATTCTATTCTTGCCGGATCAATTTCTCGGTTCATGGGTGCAAAAAATGACCGGTAGAAAAAACATGCACATCTGGATGGGTGAATGTCACGTTCACTCTGCGGTGCAACCGCAAGAGATCGACCAGAAGATCAAAGAGCATCCAGAGGCGGAATTGCTCATTCATCCAGAGTGTGGCTGCCTGACACCGTATCTAGACCGAGTCGCCAGAGCTGGTACTGGCGATCAGCTGAAAGTTGCGTCAACGGAAGGCATGATTCAACGGGCGACGAACTCATCTGCTAAAAAATTTGTGGTGGCAACTGAGATAGGAATTCTGCACCGATTGAAAAAGGAAAATCCGGAAAAAGAATTTTTGCCTATCAACCAGGAAATGAGTTGCATGTATATGAAGATGATCACCCTGGAAAAACTGCATCGTTCGCTAGTGGAGGATGTATTTGAAGTCACGGTTGCCGAGGATATTGCGCAGAAAGCTCGCAAATCTATCGAACGAATGATTTCAATATATTAGAAATCATGAAAAACTTGAACACCCTCTTAAATGATGGTTGGACACGTCTAGATACTGACGTACTGATTCTTGGATCGGGATTAGCCGGGCTGCTCCTTAGCATACTCTTGCACGATCGCGGAGCGGCTGTAACGGTCGCTTCGAAAGAAACCTTCAGCGATTCAAACACATTCTACGCACAAGGTGGACTTGCAGCAGTTACGTCCGCTCGGACTGCTGATAGGCAAAATGGTCGCACCGCTGATCCGTCAAACGGTCTATCTGCGATTACTTCAAACGCATTCTTAGATTCACTCGTCGAGCATCTGAGTGACACTATCAAATCTGGAGCGGGACTAACCGATCCTCACGTAGCCAGAGAATTGATCGATGGGGCACCGCAATTGGTGCAAGAGCTAACTCGGTTAGGCATGTTTTTCGACAGGGACGCCAGCGGCGAATACGCTCTAGCGAGGGAAGGCGGACACAGTAAAGCTCGCGTCCTGCATAGCAAGGACACGACTGGCAAAGCCATTTCGAATGCCCTCGTAGCCAACGCTACCGACAAGTCACTCAATTCGACAAACTACAACTTGATTCAATATTGTTTCGCATTCAATTTGCTCAGTAACGGACAGCGCATTGCAGGGGCAGAAGTTCTGCATGACGGAGTAGTGAAACGAATTTATGCCAAGCATGTGGTGCTGGCCACCGGTGGTGCAGGGCAAATCTTTTCACGCACGACGAATCCCCTGGTTGCCACTGCAGACGGTGCAGCTCTGGCTTACAGAGCAGGAGCAACTCTAGCTGATTTAGAGTTCGTTCAATTCCATCCAACCGCCCTTGCTTTGCCTGGAGCGCCTGCATTTTTGATCTCAGAGGCAGTGCGCGGAGCCGGTGCAGTCCTTTTAGATGGCGACCTAAAACCATTCGTAAAAAACTTCCATCCAGATGGTGACCTGGCAACAAGAGACGTCGTAGCAAGAGCTATTCACCAAACAATGATGTCAAACGATTTGCCCTCAGTGAATTTGGACTTGCGTCCAATTGGCAAGCAGACGCTGGTGGATCGTTTCCCAAACATTGTCGAGACCTGCCGAAGGTTCGGCGTCAATCCCACCGAAGAGCCGATCCCGGTCTGCCCAGCTGCCCACTATTTCATGGGTGGCATACTGACTGATGCCTGTGGTCACACAAGTTTGCCTAACCTGTATGCAATCGGAGAAGTTGCTAGCACGGGATTACATGGTGCTAATCGCTTGGCGAGTAATTCACTGCTTGAAGCAGGAGTGATGGCAATCAAACTGGCTAACTTGCTGGATACAACTGCTACAGCACAACAGCCGAATGCTCCGAAGGAGCTTGGAGTGTCTGGAGTGCCATCAGGAAATTTCAGAGAAAACTTCTCAGTGCCTTCGTCAATTGCTTCCTTCAAATCCAATATGTATGAATATGCATCACTAACACGCAGTGAACCTCAACTTCGCAAACTATCAGGACTGCTCCAATCAGATTGCCTACCTTCGACATCCTTCAGTGTGGCGAACGTGTGCGCGGCGAACATCCTGTTAATGGGAGAACTCATTGCTACTGCCGCCATCAATAGAAAAGAGTCCCGTGGATCGCATTTCAGAGAAGACTTTCCGCAAGTGAATGACCATCTCTTTGCAAGACGGCAAGTGGTATCTGCTGGTAGGTGGCAGTGGATACCTGTCGATTCAAACTTCGCGAAGATTGACAAGCAGTCACATTTGACAGCGTAAATGGGATTAAGTTTTGTTCCACAAGCTACCTTGACAATAAGGCAAAAGCATCATGTGCAGTGCATCGAGAGTATCTAGCGATGCATATTCGATCTCGATATCCAGATGTTCTCTTTAGCTAGCTAAGGGTATACACTTATATCGATCGTTAAGGTTGTCTTTAGGTTCTTCGTAACCGGCAACCAGAGCCACTTCGCAAGAGTCCTCATTAACTTTCTTTCCCCTAAATAGCAGAAACAAAAATCGCGTCCGCACCTCTTTAGATACATCAACTCACTGTCGGAGATATAAAAAGTGAACGCCCGCACGAAGATATTCATAGCCGATTACGATTGTGCGAGTCTGGTGTCGTTGATGTTGTGGATCGAGCAGTTTCCCGAATTCGAAGTGACTGGAACGTCGAGCAACAGCGCACAGCTACTCGATCGCATCAACAAAGCAAACCCAGACATCGTACTTTTGGACATCAACAAAGGTGTAGCCGAAAACCTTCCTTTAGTCCGCGCGATTCGCGGATCGTTGGCATCCCCTGCCATCCTCCTCAAGGCACAGACTGAGCAATCAGCCGATGCGCTGGCCAACGAATCAGATGGCAGCATTGGACCGTCAACGGCAGTCAAAGAAATTTGTGATGCAATTCGCAAAGCAACAAACAAACGACGCATGGCGTTGTCTGCTGCTAACATGCCGATGACAAAAGCCGGTTAAAACCCTAGTAAAGCTAAAAGCCGCTGGAAGAATTAACGCATCTAGCACCATTTTTGGTAGCGATCTTTATGAGCGCTATCGCCACGTCGTTGGTGCGCAGTAGCCTCAATCGCAATCTGGCTCGCTCACAAAACACAGGCACTGAGCTGACTCTCAATGAGAAGAGATTGCGCCCAGCCGAAATCGCCTATTTAAGTTCAAACGGTGATATCTCGCATGCGCTCTTAGTACTTGGTGCGGATTTGGTGCAGCGGGCTCTTAAGGCCAAGCTCTCCGAAGATAGCAAGGTGCCCGAACTCGCACCATATGAATTACGAATGTGGGATCTTGCGAAAGAGACGATCAAGGATTGGGCTTTTACTAAAGCTGACAAGCATTTACCAATGGATATAAAAAAGGATCCAATTGAGTATGCCAGACGAGTTTCAAAGATCTACAACTTCGTGGTGCACACTGCTCGCCACTTCGTCGTGAAGGTGCTGCAGGATCCTCGACAGATAAGACGCTACTTTAAGATGTCAGCAATCGCAACATTGATTGCTGACTTTTCAACTGCAGGTTACAAGGCAGCCTTTGAAGAAGAGTTCAAAAATAATCTGCGCGCTCGTGGATTGATTGTTCCGTTGATGCGCAAGCGAAGTTATGCTAAGTACTACTTTATCGCCGCAATCACAACAGCACTTCTCACTGCCTCAACCGTGTTCATATTCATTCAACCATGGTCGTTTGCACTCGGGTTGATCGGAATGTGCCTGACAAGCGCAATCATTCTTCGATTTGCGTTGCTGCTACTACATTCGATACCACTCTATGCGGAAATAGCAGAGGTAATTGACCATCTAAAGCGACAGAGCTGGCGCCTGCAGATGCTAAGAGCTCTGATCCGCCTGATCAGTCTTCTGACATACGGAATTGTTTTCGTTGGCTTTCTTGCGCTCTCAGGCATCGCGTTAGCAATTCTGACTTTTGGCTTTCACCACTCTCATCTTATCTTTCTCACTATCTACGTTTTACTGACAGTCGCTTTTATCGCGCCAGTACAGATTTTTATTGATGGATGGCGGCTACAAATAGAAGAGAGACCGACAGCTGAAGGCGAACGCCAACTTGCATTGGTACGACATGAGTTGGCCGCCACAAGTCCGCTAGACAGTTTCAAAGAAGTGCTGCAAACGACAGAATATGTGCCAACGTTCTCGGAACTTTTGGCGATTTATGGAATTGAGACTCTGCTGATTCTGGTGTGATCTCGTTAAGTCTACGAGACCGTACAGAACGGCGCCCTTACAGGTGGAAGGGGATGTACTTGCGCCGTTAACTGATATCGGTTTATTGTCGAAAAATCAGCGAGGAAATCCGTCTAGTTCGTTGAGTTCGCGGGCGGTAATCTTACGAGCACGAACCCGCATTGCTTCAGCCTCTTCAGCCTTATTGCTGCGGTCGAGTAAGTCAGCTAAAGCATTAAAGCACTGAGCAATATCCAGCTCACTTGGACTTTGTGGATCGGGCGAACTGTCCACCATAGTAATCACCCGTCGGTACAACTCTTCAGCATGAGAGTAGTTGTGGACTGATATTGCTTGCGCCGCCGCAGTAACAAGTTCTTGAGCCTGTTCCATATAAGTGATCCTCTAAAATCTACTGGCTTAGCGACCGAGTTGAATGTGATTTGTTCCAAAAAATGAGTCTGCAAAATCGCCATTGTTACGGCTGCGAATTGCGAGGCACTAACGACGGCACGCGCCGTCTAATCAGGCTTTATAATCGACCTTCGAACTCTAAGCCGATATCGGCTAAATTCTGGATTTTCAGGGAAAGAAAGTGTCAAATCAAAAGCTAAAAACAGAGTTCGCAGGGGTGATTACCGGAGCATCGACAGGCATCGGCAAAGCCCTGGCTGTCTTGCTTGCCGACCAGCTCAAAGCCAGGTTAATTATCAACGCGCGCACCGCAGAGGCACTGGTTGAAACCAAGTCATCGATCGAAAAGGCAGGTGGGCAGGCGGTCATCGCTGCTGGAGATGTAGCTGCCGATGGCATGGCAGCTTCGCTGGTTGAGCGATGCATTAAAGAGTTTGGAGACATCGACCTTTTGGTTAATAATGCCGGTTTAGCTAAACCAGGAGCGGTGATGAATTTAACGCCGCAAGATTGGGAAAGAGTGTTTGCAGTTAACTTCTTTGCGCCTCTCCATGGCACTTACGCAGCACTGCCGCATTTTGTCGCGAACAAGAAAGGCAAGGTCGTAAACATTTCATCAATTGCAGGCAAAGTCGCCTTTCCAGGCAGCGTTTGCTATGCGGCAAGCAAATTTGCACTAACAGGAATGTCTGAAGGGATGGCAGCAGAGCTTCAGAACTACGGTGTCGACTTCATCACGGTTTGCCCGGGATGGGTGCGCACTGAGTTCTTTGAGAAGAATGCGATTATGGGTTCGAAAAATCCCACTTTAATCGCTGAAAAGAATGATCTGCGCGGCATCCTGATGAAGCACGTGCTCAGTATCAGCTCAGAAAAAGCCGCTGACAGCATCTTGAAGGCACTACAGAAGGGTGGCGCGCAAGAGATCGTTTTAACAGCGCCTGGGGTCGCAGTCGAACGCTTGAACGCACTTTTTCCCAGTGCTGTGTTCGGCATGTCCAAGCGCATTCCAACAAAATTCGTCGATTCTGCAGACCGCGGAAAGTAAGTTAAAGCTGCTTAAGACGAGCAGCCGCCAACGCAGACAGAGTTTCGAAATCGCTTTATATCGGGTACGAAATCAGGTACCTGGATTCGATTTTCGGAGCTGACAAATTGGCAGAACTTGAGCTTGCAGTTAAGTACAAACCCTTGCCGGCCAAAATAGGGTTTGGAATTATGACTGTGTTGATGCCGATCTGGGCGATCATTGTGCCGTTTATCTTCGGGCTGTTTCTGACTATGGTCATGACGAGCTGGGGACAACTAACCGTTGCGGCTCTGCCAGTAGCTTGCATACTAATAATTCTAGGTGCGATACCAATTGTGGCGATTCTGATGGCAGCCGTGTGTGAAGACGACCGCGTGGTTGTGAGCAAGGAAGGTTTGTCGTTTCCTTTGTTCATGATGCCCGAGCTGAGATTTAGACGGGAGCGGCAATGGAGCGATCTGGTAGCGGCGCAAGTGCAGCTCGACACCTCCAAACCGATGGCGAAAGACCTTTCAACGTGCGGATTCTTGAGTTTGTTTTTTCGCTCCGGCGGTCGCACAACCATCGATGTTTCCAAAGTGGCGAAGTCGGAGTTAGAACAATTTTTGCTGGCTATCGAAGTGTGGGGTCAAAATTGCAAACGGTCTCCAGAACTGATTGAATTCCAAAACGGACTACAGAATCAAAGTCGCGGTATCGATTTTAGTTACACTCAAATGTGGGAAGAAGAGCTAAGTCGCAGATTCAGCGCCACTTCGTTCGTGCCGTTAGAGCCAGATCGAAAGTTACAAAATGGTCGAATAAAAATTGTCAGGCAACTGGCGTTTGGTGGACTGTCTGCAATTTATTTAGCTCAAGAAAATGAAACGGAAATGGTCGTCATAAAAGAAGCCGTTGTCCCAGCGAACGCCGATGAACAGACTCACAAGAAAGCAGCGGAATTATTTGAACGCGAAGCCAGATTCTTGATCAAATTGGACCATACAAACATCGCAAAAGTGTTCGATCACTTCGCCGAAGACAACCGCAGCTATATGGTGCTCGAATACATTCGTGGTCAGGATCTGAGACAACTTGTCAAACAAAACGGTCCTCAATCAGAAGAATTCGTGCTGCACTGGGCTAAACAAATTGCCTCTATTCTCACTTATCTACACTCACAAAATCCTCCAATCATTCACAGGGATTTGACACCAGATAATCTGGTGCGTAAAGAAGACAACACCATCACTCTCATTGACTTCGGTGCAGCGAATGAGTTTGTTGGCAATGCCACAGGCACAATGGTTGGAAAACAAGCTTACATCGCTCCAGAACAATTGCGAGGAAAAGCGAACTTGGCTAGCGATATCTATGCCTTGGGCGGCACAATGTACTTCCTGCTCACAGGTAGGGATCCGGAAGCCCTTATGTCATCGCATCCAAAAGAGTTAGCTCCGGAAATCTCTGACGAACTCGATTCCCTGGTAGCTGCTTGCACCGAGATGGAAGCAACAGATAGACCAACATCTGCCGCAGACCTATCTCAGACACTGGGCGAAATCATCCTCAAGCATTCGCAAAAACCGCAAGTACTTCGACTTCCATCCGCGTGAGCAAAGAAATGGCAATAGAGAACAAAGTATCAGGTAATCAGCCAGGTAATCAGCCAGGTAATCAGCCAGGTAATCAGCCAGGTAATCAGCCAGGTAATCAGCCAGGTAATCACTCCGCCAACCAGCCTGCTAAGCAGCAGGGCAATCAATCGATTAGTCAAACCAGCAATCAATCCGTCCAGGTTCTCACCGCCGATGGTGAATTGGTAATTCCTTATCGTCCATATGCAAGCTTAGAAAGGTGGGTCAAATACCGGTTTTCAGCTTTCAGCAGTGCAAAGGCTTGGTTCACTCTCGGACTAGTCGTACTGTTCTTTGGTTTCAACGGGCCATCGATCATCGTTGAAAAAATCAAGGGCATCTTGACCCCAGGTACAGCGGGCGGCACCATGCTCTCTGGGCTTGGCAGTCCAACTTCGCAACACTCCGATGATTTCCTACTACCTAGTTTGTTTTTTGCCTTTTTTGCAGCGGTGTTGCTTGCAGTGGCTCGATACCTGTCGCATCCCACTCATGTTTCATTTAGCAAAGCAGGTGTCTGCCTCGAATGGCATCGCTGGAACTACTCGAACGGACTGATGCTGCCCTGGTACAAAATTGAGCGGATTGATCTTTACTGGCCACCGGACAAAACCGCTCCAGGTGATTCGATCATTCAGTTCAAAGAAGTAACCACCACATTTGGTGGCACCGAAGAAAACACAAATTATCCAATCAAGTTGAAAATTGGCAGCATCGCAACAATCGAAGAACGACACAGTTTGTTGAAAGCTATTCAGCTCTGGGGATCCGACATACCTCGCGATTCTCAACTGGAAGATGTTCTAACGCCCGCACAAGATGACAGCTATACAGAACTATGGCTTCAAGCTCTTTCAGCTCCACCGAAACGTGAGCGATTGACGCCTATCTCAGAGGGAGCTTTACTCCTTGATGGCAAATATGCAGTCAGTGGACAGCTCGGTGTGGGCGGTCAAGGCACCGCCTATCTCGCACAACGTGTAAGCGATCGGTCAGAAGTGGTGCTGAAGGAATTTATTCTGCCGGTCTATGTCGACGTGAACGTTCGTCGGCAAGCTCTCGAAAGCATGCAGCATGAAGCTGCAATGCTAAAACGATTGGACAATCATCGCATTGTAAGGCTGATTGAATTTTTTGTCGAAGACCACAGAGGATACCTCGTTCTTGAGCGTATCGATGGATTATCGCTGCGACGGATTGTTGAAGAGCAGGGGCACATGAGCGAGGAGCGGGTGCGTGATTTGGCCGCGCAAATGTGTTCTATCCTCACATACTTACACAACTTGTCTCCGCCGGTGGTGCACAGAGATTTCACGCCCGACAATCTCATTCTCGGCAAAGACGGCATCCTAAAACTCGTAGATTTCAACGTTGCTCAGCAAACAGAGTCAACTGCAACGGGCACAGTAGTAGGCAAACACGCTTACTTGCCGCCTGAGCAATTCAGAGGTCGTCCCGTACCGCAAAGCGATATCTATGCAATGGGAGCGACACTTGTTTACCTGCTTTTAGGCGAAGACCCTGAGCCTATCACATGTTCTCATCCAATCAACAGCAGAGCTGACATATCACCCGAGCTCGATTCGATTATCGCTCACGCCACCGCCCTCGATACTGCCAAGCGGTATGCAATGATCGAAGAACTGACCAAGGATCTCAACCCTCCGGAAGATACCGACGACCATAAAATCGACCTACGAGTGCAAACACCGGCTTAGAGTTGCTTGCAAACACCAGCCTAGACCTGCGGTGTTTTCTCCTGGGAGAAGGACGTCTTTTCGTCGAGAACATTGTATCGCTTTCTTCTGAAGACATCAGTTTTCAATGAAGCGACTCGGTCCAGAAACAACAAACCATCTAGATGATCCATTTCGTGCAATACAACGCGAGCTTCGAAATTAGACGCATCGAATTCCCACCACTCGCCTTTTTCGTTCTGCGCTCTCACCCTGATGTATTGCGCTCTTTTGACGTTGGCGGTCAGGTGCGGCAAGCTCAGACATCCTTCGCGTGCAATAACTTCACCTTCCGATGAAAGAATCTCCGGATTGATCAAAATCATACGACCGTGATTTTCACCGGCCTTTGCATTGCGCGATGCATCTATGATGACCAGGCGCTTTAGGGCTCCGACTTGAGGAGACGCGATACCAACACAACCTGGCGAATCATACAGAGTTTCCAAAAGGTCATCGATCAAGCTTGTAATCGACTCATCAATGTCCGAGATTGGAGGCGAAACTTGTTTCAGCCTCTCATCAGGATATTGCAATATAGGGAGGATCGCCATTTACAGTTGCACCACGTCCAGCGACTGAACAGAAACGTTTACGTTCAATCTCTTCGAAGCTTGCTCCAAAGTTGCTCGGAGCTTAGCATCAGAAACCTTCTCAGGCAGCGTAACTTCCAAAACCATCAAGAAAACCGTTGCCCCATCTCGTTCACCAGTATGCTTGGTCTCGACATCAGTGACATTTGCGCCTAAATCTGCAAGCACTCTGGTGATACCAGACACGATGCCAGGCTTATCCGCACCATAGACTGAAATTATGTATGGGTCGCCAACATCCTCAATTTCTTCAGCCTCGCCCTCGGCCAGTTCGCGTACATGAATCGACAATCCAAGCTTGGTTTCAACCTCTGATATTCGCTTCTTCAGTTGTTCCAAACTCTGACCGTCTGGTTGGCGGATCATCAGAATAATGGCAAACTCTCCTCGAAGTAGAGTCATACTTGAATCTAAAAGATTGCAACCCATCTCAAAGAGTATTTCTGCGAGTTCGGCAACGATGCCGACTCGATCGTGACCGACCCCAGTAAGTACAACATTCTTAGACACGTTGTCGCTCCTAGAAGAACAAGCTGCAATTATACATGCGTGACCATTGCGCGACAGGGAAACCGAGCACGACCGTTAAATTACGCCACAGCAACGCACCATTGTATCCCAAAATTCACATTCAGTTTGTGCGACTACGGATCAGGAAAACGCGCTGTTCAAGCGCAACCGCTTCGATTTCCCGATTGGTTTTGTGCAGCAGGTCAGCATAATTTTCCAAACAAGCCGCAACATTGGAATGGTCGGGACCGAGAGTATTCTCCCAAATCTCAATAGCTCGAGCATAAAGTGACTCAGCTCGCGTGTAATTTCCATTTTGATGATAGAGCCAACCAAGGTTATTCAAGCTTTCAGCCACTTTCGGATGCTGGCTGCTGTGCTGCTTTTCGCGGATATTGAGAGAGCGCAAATGCAGTGGCTCGGCTTTATCGAACTGATCCCTATCTGTGAACAGAGATGCCAAATCAGTCAAAGTATTGGCAATAGCCGGATGATCTAAACCAAGAACTTTTTCTTGAATTTCCAAGACCTTACGCAGCACAGGCTCTGCATCACTGTTACGGCCCTGCTCAAAGTAAAGTTTGCCCAAATTATTCAAAACTTGGGCGACTTCCAAATGATTCTGTCCGAGTTGACGCTCTCTGATTTGCAGTGACCGTTTGTAGAGCGGCTCCGCTTGCGAAAATTTACTCATCATCCGATAGAGGTCAGCAAGGTTTAGCATGCCTGCGGCGGTGCTGAGATGCTCTACGCCAAGCTTGCGTTCTTGAATTGGCAAAGCCCGGCTGAAGAGCGGCTCCGCTTCAACATATCGACCTTCAGCGAGATAAACCAATGCCAGGTTGTTTAGCGATTCGCCGACATCTTCGTGGTCCACAGCCAAAGCACGTTCTCGAATATCGAGGGCGCGCTTCAAAATGCCCTCTGCTTCCTCAAATCTGCTTTCGTGATAAAGACTGAGACCCACCGCCGTCAAATAATCAGCAAATTGCGGATGGTCACTCCCCAACAGAGTTTCTTTCTCAGGCAACAGTTCCATTAGCGTGTCGATTTTGTTGCCCATAAAGGTCCTTGCGGTTTACGTAACTATGATATCAAAGCAGCCAACCAAGCGGGCTGGGGAACTCTACAGTACCGAAAAGTGCTTTTAATGTCCCTAAAGCCGCTCCCATAAGGGGCGTGCGGCTATCGCCTTCGGAAATTAGCCGATATCGGTTTAATTTCGGGAATGGATGCTATTTATCCCTTTCAACAGTCTGAATAGCAGCCTGGGCTGCGGCTAAACGAGCAACCGGCACTCTGAACGGCGAGCAACTTACGTACGCAAGCCCGATTTGATGGGCAAAAGCGATAGACGAAGGTTCTCCGCCATGTTCACCACAAATCCCCAACTTTAGGTCTGGCCGGGTTTGCAAACCATATTCGACAGCGATTTTCATCAGTTTGCCAACGCCATTGCGATCCAACACTTCAAATGGATTGGTATCGAGAATTTTGCTCTTGTTGCCGTTGACGTCAATTCCTTCGAGATAACGATTGAGGAATTTGCCTTCCGCATCGTCTCGACTGTAACCGAAAGTCATCTGGGTCAGGTCGTTGGTTCCAAAGCTAAAGAATTCGGCGTGTTCTGCGATTTCATCAGCAGTGACGCAAGCACGAGGGATTTCAATCATTGTGCCGAACTTATAGTCGACAGTTGTTTTCTCGCGCTCCATCACTTCTTTCGCTGCTGATTCCAACACAGTGCGTGCGGTCTTCAACTCATTCACGTGACCAATCAATGGGATCATGATCTCGGGAAGAACTTCCAGTCCCTCCTTCTTCACGGCAATAGCCGCTTCGATAATTGCTTGCACTTGCATTTTATTGATTTCAGGATAGACAAGACCCAAGCGGCATCCACGCAAGCCCATCATCGGATTGGATTCGTGCAACTCATGTACTTTTTGGAGCAGCACTTCCTTTTCGCGCAACTGAGGACCTTTTGTCCCTTTGGCTCTAAGCGTTGCCACTTCTTCAATGAGAGCTTCCATCTTTGGCAGGAACTCGTGTAATGGAGGATCCAGCAAGCGGATGGTGACTGGCAGACCTTTCATCTCGCGGAAGATGCCTTTGAAGTCTTCGCGTTGCATCGGCAAAAGTTTTGCCAATGCGGCTTTGCGCTCATCCAGATTTGTCGCCATGATCATTTCTTGCACGGCTGGAAGTCTGTCTTGACTCATGAACATATGCTCGGTTCTGCACAAGCCAATACCTTCGGCGCCGAACTCGCGAGCGATGTGCGCATCTTCAGGAGTATCGGCATTAGCACGCACCTTAAGAGTTCGCACCTGATCTGCCCAGCTCAACAGAGTTTTGAACTCCTGAGAAAATTCAGGTTCATGTCTTGCAATTGCACCGCTGAATATTTCCCCGGTCGAACCGTCAATCGAAATGATGTCGCCCTTTTTAAATGTCTTGCCTGACACCGTCAGCTCTTGCTTCTGCATGTCGATTTTTACAGCTTCGCAACCAGCGACACAAGGTTTACCCATGCCTCTCGCCACTACTGCTGCGTGACTTGTCATGCCACCACGAGTAGTGACAACACCCTGGGCAGGCACGATGCCATGAATATCATCGGGACAGGTTTCGATTCGAACCAGAATTACTTTTTCATTCTTCTCAGCCAGTTTTTCTGACTCGTTAGGGTCGAAGCAGATAACACCGATTGCCGCTCCAGGTGAAGCGTTCAGACCAGTGGTGAGCAATCTTCCATCTGCCTTCGCCTTGGCTTTATCTGTTGGCACGAAACTTGGTAGGAGCAATTGATTGAGCTGCATCGGCTCTACTCGAGAGAGAGCTTCATTGACATCGATGATTTTCTCATTGTTCATGTCGACAGCGAGTTTCACAGCAGCGGCGGCGGTGCGCTTACCGGTGCGAGTCTGCAAGATGAAGAGGCGCTCGTGCTCTACTGTAAACTCGATATCCTGCATATCTTTGTAATGCTTTTCGAGTTTGCCGACCATGGCCAGCAACTCCTCGTAAACCTTCGGCATTTCTTTTGCCATCTCGGCGATCTTCTTCGGAGTGCGAGTGCCGGCGACTACATCTTCACCCTGCGCGTTGACGAGATATTCTCCATAGAGAAGTTTTTCGCCAGTGCTCGGATTGCGAGTGAAGCAAACACCGGTTCCAGACTGATCGTCAAGATTGCCGAACACCATAGCCTGGATGGTTACAGCGGTGCCGAGATTGTGATCTATTTTATTCAAATTGCGATAGTAGATGGCGCGATTGTTGTTCCAGCTTTTGAAAACTGCTTCAATCGCACCGCTCAGTTGCTCTTTGGTGTCTTGCGGGAACGGCTTGCCATTCTGTTTGAGGACCAACTCTTTGTATTCTTTGACCAATTCCTTCAAATGCTCGGCGGTCAAATCCGGATCGTTCTTGATACCAAGGTGTTCCTTTTTGTCCTCAAGAATGTCTTCGAACTTGTCTTTGTGAATGTCGAGCACGACATTGCAATACATTTGGATGAAACGACGATAGCTGTCCCAGGCAAAACGTGGATTATTAGTCAGCTTTGCTAGCGACTCGACTGTCTTGTCGTTCAATCCAAGATTCAAAATCGTATCCATCATGCCCGGCATGGAGAACTTGGCACCAGACCGTACAGACAGAAGCAACGGCTTTTCCAGATCGCCAAGTTTTCGATCGAGCGACTTTTCTACCTGCTTCAATTCTTCGAGAACTTCGTCGAAGAGGCCCGCAGGCACCTTCTGCTCATGCTCGTGATACTCACGACACACTGACGTTGCAATGGTCAACCCTGGTGGCACATTCACACCACTGGCAGTCATCTCGGCAAGACCGGCACCTTTACCACCGAGATACTCTTTCATCGCAGAACGAGTCGCTTCAGACAATTCTTTCGAATCTCCCTGAAACGATTTGTAAGCGTCTGCGAATAAAAGCACTCTTTTCAGGTCGGTGCTCTTTTTTACTGTGGTTGATCCGGTGGTGCTCATGCTCGCTTTCTCCAGTTTGCTGTGAGTGTGCTGTTTGCTTCCGATTTATTGACGCAGGTGCAGGTAAATTTCGCTCGATGTTTCTTCAATTGCTTTGGCCGAGACATCTATCACGTGACATTTCAATTCACGAAATAGTTTTTTCGCTTGCCTCACTTCCTGACGGATACGGTCAGGATCCGCATAATCTGTGCTTGAGGGCATACCAAGAATATTCGCTCTGGTGGTGCGGATGTCTTGAAGCAAGAATGGGTCGATGTGCAGACCGACAATCTTGCGAGGATTAATTTGAAACAGAGCCAGAGGTGGTTCTACTCCAGAGACGATCGGCACATTGGCAGCCTTCAATCCATAGTGATGCGCCAGATACATACAGTTCGGAGTCTTACTTGTACGCGAAACTCCGGTCAGCACCACATCTGCCTGAGTGATACCATCAGGATTTTTGCCATCGTCGAATCTGATGGCAAAATCGACAGCTTCGATGCGGCGGAAATAAGTTTCATCCAGCAAGTGCAATCGACCGGGCTGAGACATAGGAGCGGTGCCGGTTAACGACGAGATTCTCGTAATCAGCGGACCGAGCAAATCGACCGTTGGAATGTTGAACTTACGTGCTTCATTTTCCAGGGTTTCTCTATATTCGGGCAGCACGAGCGTGTATGCGATGACCGCGTTGCCGTGCGAAACTTCGCGCACCAATCCAGCCAGCTGTTGACAGCTGCGCACCTGAGGCAGTCTGTAAATGGATGCGCGTCCCGGCTGGAACTGTACCAACGCGGCGCGAGCAACAGCCTCTGCGGTTTCGCCGCTCGAGTCGGAAATCGTGAAAACAATGAGCTCGCGTGTTTCAGTCGGAAACGGCGGCTCAATTTCCAAAGCAGGATTTTCGTGCTTTTCCACCACACCACCCGCATAGGCGCAATGCACTCACTGCGCATCAGTATTGGGCTCAATGTTCACACGTGTCGGCCGAAAAACCTTGAAACAACAGATAACTTTAATAAGGTGCTAAGACTTAAACGGACACGGTCAGATTCAAACGGACACCGTCAGGTTTATACGGACACCGTCAGGTTTAGCGCTTTCATCACAGTCAAGAGATCCAATCCAGCGGTTGTCAACTTGACCAGATTTCCCTGATTGCACCTGGGCACGCTGACAGACAGGCTGTACTTGATGCAGCCCAGATACGGAGCACCAGTGCGAGAGAACAGTGCCATAGCGAAATCTTCGCGTCTCATTTTGTTTTCAATTTCAGAGCCCATACCTGACGACGTCTCTACCGTGGCTAACCCGACCACATAAACACGCTGCATCGTCAAATAGTAGGCATTTAGTACCAGCTGTTCGATTGCATCAGAGGCGTGTTTAGCCACCAGGATGCATGGCATACTCGACTTAGCCAAAATGTTTGCGGTGTCCTGCCACTCCACGACTTTCGCCCCGGCCTCACTTTCATCAAAGTAAATCGGGGTCGCGGCTCCGCCTGGCAACTCGACCAGGGCGAGCGATTCTGAGTCACGATTCTGGTTGATGGCATTATGCAGAGCAGTATCGCGCATGTTGTTTGTCGAATCGACAAAGACCTGGTGATATCCAAGCGGCGTGTGCGAAACCGAGCTGATGAACGAAAGTTCTGCCTCGCTGCCTCTGTTTCGTCCCAAAACAATCGGCTTCATAGCGCGAGTTTTGAACCCTTGTTCGCGCAGAGCACCAGCCATTCCAGAAAGCAGAATTGTTTTACCGCAACCAGTTTCGGTGCCGACAATGGCTAGACAATCAGCAGGCTTTTTCTTCTTAGTCGATTGCACGGAATCAGTCCTGACCAACGAGCGTCAATATTGTACAACTGCAAAGGTGATTCCGATGGATCTTGCAACCAAACTACCGTTATTTCCGAGCATTAATCGCGACTGGATTAATGTCATCGATCTTACGGTGGATAACATCAACTGCTGATTTAAGTTGCACATCTTTCAGGTCTTCTGGTGCACGCTTTACGGCTGGACCTTCAGGATCAGCCCACCATGGACCTTTTCCATCTTTATAGTCTTTGTCGCTGACTTCCACTTTTACGTCAGGACCAATTCCCTTCTTGTTGATATCGGTATCGTTTGGTGTCAAATATCTGGCAATAGTTATATTCACCCCACTGCCATCATCGAGTTTGTTGATGCCCTGTACTAGCCCTTTCCCGAAGGTAGTCTGACCGACGAGAGTGGCCCGACCATTGTCTTTCAAAGCACCACTTGTAATTTCAGAAGCGCTGGCACTGCCTTTGTTGACTAGCACCACCAGTGGTTGACGACAAATCGGTCGTCCATCAGATGGTGACGCGTTCTTGTAACCATCCCGGTCAACTGTGGAGACGATGTTTCCTGATTCCAAAAACATATTGGAGATGTCGATAGCGTTAGTGAGCAATCCGCCCGGATTATCTCTGAGATCGAGAATAATTCCTTTTGCAGATGACATTTTGCCGAGCGCATCACTCATTTCGCGATTTGCTTGCTGCGATATGAAGCTACTGAGTCGAATGTAACCCACCTGTGAATCCAGCATTTTAGCCGTTTGAACAGCTTTGATCGGAATTTCGGCACGCACGACTGTGACTTTGAGGCGTTGCTTGTTACGCATCAGCACCAGGTTTACAGGTGAATCAATTTTGCCGCGAATAGACTTTGCAGCGTCTTCGACTGAAAAACCCTTGGTCGTTTTGCCATCGATTTCAGCGATCTCGTCACCGGCTTGCAGCCCGGCGCGCGAGGCTGGAGTGTCATCTATCGGTGTGATTACGATGACTCGGTGATCTTTATCGATACCGATTTGGATGCCGATGCCAAATAATTTGGCGTCGATTTGCGATTTTTCATCGGCAAAGGCTTCCAAATCCAAGAATCTGGTATACCGATCTCCTAAGCTGGCGAGCATGGTTTCAATGGCTTTATGCGAGTCTTCGAGCGTCTTTAACTTGCCGTCATACCGGTGCTGCCACCTATCCCAATTTTGTTTTCCCAGGATTTCTGGCTCATAAAAATCGTCTTTGATCAAATTGAAAACCCGGTCGTACAACCGCTCTGGATCCGCGTTTTTCGAGCTACGAATTGATTGGGCCAATCTAGTCGAATCGTGGGAGGAAGCAGATGCTACGTAATATCTGTCGCTAGATATGACACTTGAACCGGTTAAAGAAGATGCTAGGACAAAGGGAATTGTAAGTAAAAGTTTCCGGCGCATATAAGTATCCTGGAGACTGTCGGGAGCTTGTTTTTTTAAGTCTGCCTGCTATTCAATCGAGCGGCGATGCACTGTTCACGATGGTTTCGCCCTGCAAAAGGCTGTTAGATTTGGCAAATTATCTTCGGAATGGTGGCTGCAGAGGGACTTTGACATCGTCTATATACCCATTATGCGCAACTCCTAGACATTTTGCTTGATTCTGCGGGTGTTAGTATTATGCCGAGCGTCTCGAAATCGAGGCGAATTTGGAATTCAATCGAGGAGAAGACACAGTCGTGGAGAAGCTTTCAGCAAACATCGGCATATTCGGCGGGTCAGGTTTCTACAAACTCTTTGATGAGTTCGAGGAAAGAGTGATTGAAACGCCTTACGGTTCCCCAAGCGACAGTGTCGTAGTCGGAACAATGGCAGGCAAGAAAGTCGCCTTCATTCCTAGACATGGCGCCAAGCACACGATTGCTCCGCACAAAATCAACTATCGCGCTAATCTGTGGGCGATGAAATCGCTCGGCGTAACTCGATTGATTTCGCCTTGCGCCGCTGGCAGTCTGCAAAAACATGTCAAACCAGGCGAATTCGTTGTTTGCGATCAGTTCGTCGACCGCACCAGCGGACGTATCGATACCTTCTACGAAGGTCCAATCGCCACGCACGTTTCGGCAGCAGAAACCTACTGCCCAGAACTGAGACCGCTTGCGGTCAAAGCCGGCGAAGCCTGCGGGATCACCATGCATCCACAAGGAACGGTCGTTGTCATCCAGGGTCCGCGATTCTCGTCTAAAGCTGAGTCCAAATGGTTTGGCGCTCAGGGTTGGGAAGTAATCAACATGACTCAGTACCCAGAAGCTCATCTGGCACACGAACTTGAGATGTGCGTCGTCAATATTTCGCTCATCACTGATTACGATTCAGGTCTGCACGGAAACGTTGAACCGGTGTCGCACTCAGAAGTGATTAAAGTGTTCGGCGAGAATTTGGGCAAACTGCAGAATCTATTGGTCAAGTTTGTGGGCAGCATCCCAGACAAGCGTGCCACTTGTAAGTGCGCCGAGACCCTGTTGCACTCACGCGCTTAACCGACTGTCAAGAAGCCTTAATCAAATCCATCCTTTAACATCGCGTTTAAGGGCTAGCCTAAGCTGCTCTGATATGCTGAACCATTACTTGAGCAAAGCGATTTGAGTAGACATCGAAGATGCCGACAATTTCAATCAACCATGTCGTAGCAGTTCTTGGCGCAGTGCTTGCGCTCAGTTCTTATATGGTGCTGAAGACATATGGTGCCCCTGACAAAATTTGTGTCGGAGCCGGCATCTTATCTGCATTGGTGGTGGCAATTTTTTGGTCATGTGTGTTGTTGGGAGCCGAAGATGAGGACGATTAAAACTATGTTCAAACTGAAGGTTGCGCTTCTCGGCGCCACCGTGTTCGTGGGTAACTTCGCGCTGCCCGTGCGAGCCCAGAGACTTTCCGAGAGCGCCACAAAAGTAGCGGTAGCGACCGAGTCGAAAGTGTCCGTAGCGACCGAGTCGAAAGTGCCTGTCGCTACCGAAAGAAAAGTGGCTGTCCCTTCCACTAGCGGAGAAGACAAGTTCACCTGGAAGAAGCCGCTCATCCCGGTCACACTAGACTTCACACTGGCGAACGGACTGCGCGTCATCCTTTCTGAAGATCATACCGTGCCAGTTACTGCAGTTGCAATTGTCTACGACGTCGGAGCTCGCAACGAAGAGAAGGGGCGCTCTGGGTTCGCTCATCTGTTCGAGCACATGATGTTCGAGGGTTCAGAAAACGTCGGCAAGACCGAACACTTCAAATACGTTGAGAGCGCCGGCGGATCGCTGAATGCGTCTACTCATGCCGATTTCACTAATTACTTCGAGAAAGTGCCGAGCAATCAACTTGAACTTGCACTCTGGCTGGAATCAGATCGTATGCGTTCACTGAAAGTGACACCAGAAAATTTCGAAAATCAGTTGCAGACAGTGAAAGAAGAGAAACGGTCTCACATCGACAATCAGCCATATGTTCCAGCGGCGCTCAAACTTGAGGAAGTAACTTTCGACAATTGGTCCAATGCGCATCCCGTGATCGGTTCGTTTGAAGATCTGGAAGCATCATCGATTACTGACGTGCGGAACTTCTTCAAAACGTACTATGCACCAAACAACGCAACCATGGCGATCGTCGGCGACTTTGATCCGCAGGTCGTTCACAAATTAGTCGAAAAATATTTTGGTGGCATTCCTGCCCAACCAAAACCGAAAGCACCAAACGTCGCAGAACCAGAGCAAACCAAAGAGAAGTATTTGAAAGTGGAAGATCCCCACGCTCAGATGCCGGGTTTCTGGATGGCGTGGAAAGCACCAGCAAAGCGTGAACCAGATTATTATGCGCTGGGCATCATTCAAACTTTACTGTCCTCCGGCGACTCATCGCGTTTTTATCAACGCATGATCAAAGGCGACCAAATCGCCTTAAAAGCTGATGCCCAGTACGACGAAAGACGCGGTCCCGGAGCGTTCGAAACGTTTGTGATCTACAAGCCTGGAACAACAGCCGAGAAGGCGCGCGAAGTTGTTTGGAGTGAACTGGATAAATTGAAGACCACACCCGTCTCCGAGACCGAATTAGACAAGACAAAGAATCAGGTGTTAAGAGCGCTGTTCTCATCCAACAGTTACACCTCTGTTCAACGCGGTCTGGCACGAGCGGAGATGTTGGCAGAGTACGGCTCATTCTTTAACGATCCAAAAGCGGTCGATGCAGACATCGAGGGTTACATGAAGGTTACGCCAGCGGATATTCAACGCGCCGCAGCGAAATACTTCGTTAAAGAAAAGACGACTGTAATAGACGTGCAGCCGACCAAGAAAACCGCCTCAGAATCCACAAAGTAACAAACTAAATTGCCAATCAAATTGCCAATCAAATTGCCAGTCGAAGGAGCAATCATGGATCTCTCAACTAAAGCAGCACACTCGGTTATGAGTCTGCTAGTCGCACTCTCCACCGTTCAAACAGCAGCGCTCGCAGAGCCTCTTACCGGCGCAGCGAATGCCACCACCAATGTCACGAAATCTAGTCATACCACCCCTGATACTGGCAAGCTCGAGGTTCCATCTGCGTCGGTATCAGCTGACCAGTGGCGCAAGAACCCGCCTACAGCGCCGGCACCACGTCCATTTAAACTGCCGACAATTACATCCTATAAGTTGGATAACGGCTTGCAGGTGCAACTGATTGAAGACCACCGAGTGCCATTCCTGACAGTGGCGCTGGGCATCAAAGCTGGTTCAGCGCTGGAGTCAAGAGATAAACTCGGTCTGGCCGAAATGACGGCAGACATGCTGAATGAAGGCACCACTTCGAAAAAAAGCAAAGAAATAGCGGACGAAACAGACTTCATCGGTGGTGGCTTGAAGGCGGTCTCCGACTTTGACTTCACCATCGTCAGTGGCTCGGCACTATCAAAATATAGCGACCGCCTGGTAAATCTTCTCAGCGACATAGTCTTCCATCCGACATTCCCAGAAGAAGAATTGAAGTTAGCTAAAACGAATTTGACTCAGGCGCTGGCGATGAAGCGAAGTGAGCCTGATTTCTTAGTGGAAGAGCGTTTCCACAAGGTTTTGTTCGGCGATCATCCATACGGCATAGTCGCACCGACACCTGCCACCATCGACAAAATCGCACGCACAGATTTGCAAGAATTTCATGACAAGCACTATCTACCAAACGAATCTACACTAGTTATCGTCGGCGATTTTGACCCCGCCCATTTGAAGCAAGAGATCGAAACAAAGTTCGGCAGCAGTATCTGGAAATCAGGAACGATGCCTGTTGTGACGCTGCCATCGCTGCCCAAACAAAGCGGTCGCAAAATCTATCTCGTCGATAGACCAGGCTCTGTTCAGTCGTCGATCAAGATAGGAAATGTCGGCATCAGTAAATCGGACCCAGATTACTTCCCAACTGCGGTGGCAAATCAAATCTTAGGTGGTGCAGCGCACTCCAGGCTTTTCTTGAACATCCGAGAGCAAAAGGGCTATACATACGGCGCCTACAGTTCGGTCTCAGCACACCGACAACCGGGTCCATTCGCAGCTGAAGCTGAAGTGCGCACTGAGGTAACGGCACCATCCTTGGAAGAATTTCTGTACGAGCTAAGCCGAATCAGAGACGTAAAAGTAACGGATAAAGAGTTGAAAGACGCCAAGACTTACATCGTTGGTTCATTCCAGTTGGGACTGGAAACTCAAGCTGGATTAGCGCAGAGACTGCTTGAACTAAAGTTGTACGACCTGCCAGACAACTATCTGGAAACATACTCAGACAAAGTGATGGCAGTGACACCAGATCAAATTCGCAAAGTTGCAAGAAAAGTGATCGACACCAACAACATTGTCATCTCAGTCGTAGGCGACGCAAGCAAGATCAAGCAAGACCTACAATATTTTGCACCAGTGGAAGTTTATGACACGACCGGAAAACTCAGCAGCGACGCGACAAGCAATCCGGCCAGTCTGTAAAGACACCCCCAAAAATCGAGTTCATATGGGTCACCAGGGTCGAGACAAAAGTGCACACCTGGGGCTCAAAACAGCCGTACATAAGGATTCTTTACCTGTCTACCGCTTTTTGACTGATATCGGCTTAGATGTGTATTGGCGGATTTCCGTGTCTGGAAGTTGGATTTAACTTGCCGCTCTGTCCGATTGTACGGCGGCGACAAGACGCAACACCAGGTAGCTAACAAGGGAGGCGAGCCAGGCATAGAGCGGCCACACACCTACATGCAAGGACTCGGTGCCTCCGATCACTCCGGCGGTAAGTATTCCAACGGTCCACCCCAAGAGCAACGAGATCATCGCTTTCCAGAGCACACCAGGTTGGTATACCAACAGATCACCATCCTGCGGTCGTAAGGCTGGTTTCCAACGTCTAATCAAGAAATATTCAGCAATCAAAATTATCGTGACACAAGGCAAAACGATGCTATTAAACGATGAAAGGATCTCAAATGCCTTGCCGTAATAGGTCAGCACAATCGCCACTATCGCGGTAAATGCCATCATCGACAGTACCAGTTTAATCCGATCGAATTTGAGCAAATTCTCGATTGAATTAATTGATCCATACAAATTAGCGTCGCCTGCAGCAAAATAGGAGGCAGTCAAAACAGTAGCGGCAAGCAGCGGAGCGTTTCCAAAAGAAAAATCAGTGACCGCACCTGTTGCGGTCGACATGTCTGCAACGTGTATAAGACGAGACAACATCCAGCCCGAAGTTGGAAACACAATCTGCCCGACCAGGATAGCCACTACAAGTGGTGCAGATGTAGTAAGCAAATTCGGCTTGGCAAAGCGCCAAAAGTCAGCTTCATTTCCCCACACGGAGTACCCGATCACGAATGAAGAGATGACTGAAAGACAGCTAGGGAATGCTCCATCTCCAGGCTCGGTCCAGGCACTTACGGGTGTGAGCACGCTGGTTTTGAAACAGAGAGAAAATATCCAAAATATCAAAACCGGGGCGGCAAAATATTTTGCGAAGTTGGCGACACCGGCAAATCCAAACAAATTATTTGCTGCCATCAAAATCGCTGCTACAGCGGCAACAACCTGGACTGTACAAGGAATTACAAACAATCCCTTTAATTCGACAGCGACAAAACCAGCGATCATCGCATACCAGACTAAGAACAAAAAAGTTTGCAGAGCAGAAATTATTTGCGAGCCACGTCTGCCAAAAACGGACCTCGTCAACATGGCAAAATTGAGTCCGGTTACTGCTCCCAGATGACTGGCAGATAGAACATAGACAAGCAGAATAATGCAACTGACGAATGCACCTGTCAGTACTTGAGTGAGTGAAAAGCCCGCCTTATGCCACTCAAATCCCACAAGAACAGAAGGAAAACCAGACACCATAGTGATCCACAGCAGACCCATACTGAGGGCACTGTAACGACGATCGAGAGGCACCGCGCTAGTCGCGAAATCATCGCGAACAGACTGATCGCGAGCAGAGTGATCGCCGCTATCCATTCCTACGGTTTCTTGCTTTCGAATTCGAAGATGTAGGTTGACTTGAATGCCAACTCACCGCGCTCGCGCGTTTCATCGTCCAAAACAAGAATTGGAAACGGTACACGAGCCACAGTCTGTGTTTGAACCTTTATCTGTCTGACGCCTGCATTCTTTTCGTCTTTATACTCAAGGAAAGTCGGGTGCTCTATGAAATAGCCACCTTGCGGCGCTTCACTCAGTCCGTCTTGCGCGGCTTTCTGTGTGGTTACAGGATCCTTGCCACTAAGAGCCGCGCGCGCCGCCGATTCGACAGCTTTCCGGCAACCGTCGTCGTTGTACTTCTTCGCCAAATTCATGACGAACACGTTAGAAATCAGCAATGCCAAAACGGTGAGGAGAAAAACTGCCACTCCTATCTCTCCTAAGCTATGGCCGGAGTCACCACGAGGTTTCGTTCTCAACTTAGAATTTCCAACCAACATCTTCACGCTAGGGTGCAGCCTACACAACTATATTAAACCACTGGCGAGCTAGCACAATTGGTTATTGCGCAAACGTGAATTCGTTTATTCCGATTCGGGCTTCGTGGGTCAGCCTTCTCCCAGTCCACTGAGTTCACCGAGAAAAGGTAGCTCACGGTAGTTTTCTGCATAATCGAGTCCAAAACCAACGACAAATAGGTCATCTATTGAAAAACCTGTGTAATCAGGTTGGCATGGCACAACGCGGCGGGACGGCTTATCCAAGAAGACAGCCATCTTCAATGACTTTGGATTGAACTGGTCTTTTAAATATTCCAAGAAAAATTTTGCGGTCCGACCCGAGTCAACGATGTCTTCCACGACCAGTATATGCCGATTGCGTATATCAGGCAGGTCGAGCCACGGCGCTTGCACGTGTCCAGAACTTTCCGTACCAGCACCATAACTACTTAAGCGAACAAACTCAATTTGCAATGGATCCTTAGCTGAGATGTTGCGCACCAAATCGGCAAGAAAACAGAATGCACCTTTCATAACGCCGATGACAACAGGTTTTTCCTTATCTGCATAGTCGCGGCTGATCTCCCTTCCAAGTTCACGAATACGCTCTTGAATAGTTTGCGCAGAATATATTTCTCTGATATTAGGCACGATTTTCTCCGAAAATAGGGCACCAAATGTAGTTTCACGACAAGTTTGCGACCGGCGCTAACCAGGTTGTGCTCTTTATATAGTGAGCAAGAAAGTCCTCATTTTACGACCTTCGCAACGTCTAGAATATTTAGCGGTACTCAGACAAATCAGGAGATCTAATGACAATTGCTCTAGCGGAGTGGAGCGACATCTTGACAGTGCTGCACGAAACCTACGATTTGTGGTCGCCAGGGCTGCGAAAAGATGAGTACCAGGAATATATCTGGCGCCAGATGAATGAGCCGTGGGCGCGCCGAAATTATAAGTTTTTCGTCCTCAAAAAAGATGCAAAAGTAGTTTGCAGTTGCAAGCTCTACACAGTCAGCTTGTCTCGCAAGGGAAAGCGATATCAAATTGGTGGTCTTGGCGCGATATATACAATGAAAAAGGCTCGGGGCAACGGTTACGCTAGCGAAATCATCAGAGAGGTTGTCGAATACTGCTTCAACAACAGCTACGACGGTACGATACTTTTTTCCGACATCGACCCGCTCTTCTATGAGCGTCTCGGTTTCATCGAATTTGGATCAGCCGATTTTGGCGCTCATCTGCCGAAAAATCAGCTGATATCTGAGTACGAGCCGCACGCAGTGACATACGTCGAAGCATCTGATGTGCCGGAGATGATCTCTATTTACGCCAAGTGGTTGAGGACACAGCCATTTGGTTTTCATCGCTCAGAACTGTACCTAAAGTATAAGTTGGGACGAGAACGTTATTTAGCAGACCATTCAACCCTGGCATGGCCAAGGCTTGAGATCACCTACGCTGAAGAGAACGGGACTAAGACTGGCTATGCATTAACCGAACGAGGCGGACACAACCTTCGAGTCCTAGAATTGGTGGGCTCGGAGCAGGCTAGGCGTCAACTCTGGAGCAAACTAGTCGAAAACGCCATCGCTCAACGCATGCATAAGCTCCGGGGATGGGAATCGGTTGCGACAGACCTCTTTCCGGGATTTCGACTCGAAAAGATTCTAAACGACGAATCAACGCAGGGGCGGACTTTCGCGCCTCTGACATATTCTCAAAGAACTTGGGGGCGACCGATGTTCATGCCGTTTTTGGATGAATTAGATGATTTGTTTGAATACTTTCCCTGCCCAATTCTTGAACTGGACCACCTCTGACAACCTTCAGGCTGTAGAGTATTAGGTCTTAAACTGATATCGCGCTAAATCCGAAGAACAATACCATCGAGACCATAAAAGCCCCAGCCAGCCTGCCTTACAGAGAATGAGAGAGTATGCCTGAATATCTAGCCAGTCATCTATTACTTGAACAACTTGCAGCTGAAGGAACGCGATTTATTTTTGGCAGTTTAGGCTCCGCTGACTCTCCACTAATCGGCGCGGCTTTAGACATGAATGCTGACATACACTATCTAGCCGCTCTTCATGAAGAAATCGCTGGCTCCATGGCGATCGGCTATGCACAGGCTTCGGGACGACCAGGAGTGGTAAGTCTTCCTGCGGCGACGGGGTTGATCAACAGTCTGTCAAGCCTTTACAACGCCATCCACGCCCGTGTGCCAATGATCGTGCTCGCAGATCAACAAGACACTCAAATTCTCAACGATGAGCCGCCCTTGTGGGGCGATTTGTGTGAACTGGCTAAACCAGTCAGCAAGTGGACATGCGAATTGCGCACGGCTTCCGAAATTCCACGCCTGGTTCGACGCGCTTTTCATGAGGCAAACTCGCCGCCGAAAGGCCCTGTTTTTATGTCACTTCCGATCAACATTTTGCTTGAACCAACTTCAGTTACAGCACTCAAGCCGCCTCAAACAAGCCCACTTGGAGCCGCCGATCAAGGGTTCCTTAGAAAAGCAGCCAAAGCTCTGGTAGGTGCGCAAAGACCAGCCATCGTCGTTGGCAACGAAGTCTCAGCCTACAAGGCCCGACGCGAAGTAGTCACCTTGGCCGAAGTAATTGGTTGCCCCGTTTTCTCGGAACCAATGCCAACTGGAGTCAACTTTCCCAACCGGCATCCCCAATTTGCCGGCGTACTTCCGATGAATTTGCCCAAAGCAAACGCACTGCTGCAGCCATTTGACTGCCTGCTGGTGATTGGTATGCAGACGAGATTGCCCGCGCGGCCTCAAGATCCACCGCTGATTCAGCCCGGGGTGTTTGTAATTCAATTGAATGTAGAGCCTGGGCTCTCAGGTCGCTCACTCCCGTGCGACTTGACCGCAAACGCTGATATCGGCGAGAGCTTGTCAAGATTAAGGGCTGACATCCAGTTGATCGTCGATTCGACCTGGGTGAACAAGGCTAAGATGCGAGCCGGTGGAACGATTTCAACAATCTCAAAATTTCGAGAGAAGCAAGAAGAATCATCCGGTTATCCAACTCAAGAATCTGCCATCACCTTAAGTTGGCTGTTGAGGCTGGTCGACGCAGTTCGTCCTGACAGTTCGGTGATCGTCAACGACATCGTCAGCGATAACGCCGATCCTTTTGAAACTCTAAGTCTGGAAAACAGCTCGTCTTACTTCGGCACAAATGGTGGCATCGCCGGGCATGGTCCTGCCGCCGCTCTTGGCGTTCAATGGGCGAGTCCCGAAAGCGTCGTTGTCTGCATCACCTCAGACGAGTCGATTCTCTACTATCCGCAAACCCTGTGGACGGCGGCCCACTACGGCTTGCACGTCAAGTTCGTTGTCGTAAATTCCCTCGGACGGACAAACTACAACGTGCGACTGACTCAGTCTGTACGAAGCGAAGCCAGAATATTTTTAGATAATCCTCCACTCGCGTTCACCGAACTCTCCCGTGCCATGCGAGTCCCAGGCACTACCGTAGGGCTTATGGCTGATCTGGAAGAGGCTTTGAAACAGATGTTCGAAACACCAGGTCCGTTTTTACTCGATGTGCACATCGACGAAAGTTCCTGACCGATTGAGCTAAAACTAGGCACAGCGCCTCGATTCCCCATCGCACAAGATGATTTCGGCAACTCCAGCAGATTTGTTGTTGCGAAACCTTATCGAATGTTGTATTTGAGCGCCTTTCACGAGTGTCACTGTTAAACTTTAGTCCGTATCGCTCTTAAATAGGGTATTCCAATAGTGAAAACGCTAGCAGCTGACAGCGTCCAAAAAACTGAACAGGGACGTGTCGTAAATGACTTTTCAATTCAAGTCGCGACTGTAAACGGGTCTGGGAGCCAATCCTCGAACAACGTTCTGATGCGCACAATATTTCAAATGGGAATTCCGGTCAGCGGAAAGAACTTATTCCCATCAAATATTGCTGGGCTTCCAACGTGGTTCACGATTCGCGTTAACAAAGACGGTTACATCGCTCGAAAACGCGAGACCAACATTCTGGTCGCGATGAATCCTCAAACCGCGTTTGAAGATGTCAAAGCGCTAACACCCGGAGCAATCTGCATCAGTCCTGTAGAACTGAAGCTCAACGACGTCCGTTCAGACGTCAAGCACTATCAAGTGCCGTTCACCGAGCTAGCCGCCAAAGCGACAGAGACTTTGAAGCTGCGCAAGCTCTTGACCAACATGATTTATGTAGGCGTAGTGGCAGAGCTGCTCAATCTTGACGACAACGAAATCGAGAAAGCAGTGACTGGTCAGTTTCCCGGAAAACCGAAAGTAGTGCCACTCAACGTTAACGCTATCAAAATCGGTCGTGAATGGACTCGCGAAAATTTGAAGAAAGATGATCCATACTTCATCGAGCGAATGAACGAGACTGCCGGCAAAATCATCATTGATGGAAACGAAGCAGCGGCCCTTGGTTCACTTTTCGCTGGAGTTACCGTTGTCGCCTGGTACCCAATCACTCCATCGTCCAGTCTCTGCGAAAATTTGATCGACTATTTGTACGAATATCGCGTTGATGCAGATGGCAAAAATACTTTTGCGGTCGTGCAAGCAGAAGACGAACTAGCAGCGGTTGGAATGGCTCTCGGAGCCGGTTGGGCAGGCGCTCGTTCGATGACTTCGACATCCGGTCCTGGAATTTCTTTGATGGCAGAATTTGTGGGCTTCGGTTACTTCACCGAAATCCCAACAGTAATCTTCGACGTACAACGCGTCGGACCATCAACCGGAATGCCAACACGCACGTCGCAAGCCGATTTGCTCAGCACCTACATGCTCTCGCATGGTGACACCAAGCACATCATCTTGCTACCAGGTTCGGTGGCAGAATGCTACTCGTTTGCCGGTGAAGCGTTCGATCTGGCGGAGCGATTCCAGACACCAGTATTCGTTCTGACAGACCTCGATCTCGGCATGAACAACTGGATGTCCGATCCTTTCGAATATCCTACCAAAGCGCTCGATCGCGGCAAAGTTCTCAACGCTGAACAGCTTGAGAAAGCCGGAGAATTTGCACGCTACAAAGACGTAGATGGAGATGGCATCTGCTATCGCACGTTGCCTGGCACAGACCATGTGCTCGCTCCATATTTCGTCAGAGGAAGCGGTCATACGGAGAAAGCAACTTATACAGAAAAGCCGGAAGACTATCAAAACTTGATGGACCGATTGGAACGCAAATTCCAGACATCGAGAAAGTTTGTTCCTAAGCCAGAAATTCACTCTGAGCCAAATTCAAAAGTTGGCATCATCGCCTTTGGTTCAACTCACTTCGCCATCTACGAAAGCCGTGACCAGCTCAAGGCTGCCAACGTGCCGACAAGCTACTACCGCTTGCGAGCCCTTCCGTTCACGGAAGAACTTCGCAAATTTGTCGAGTCGCAAGATCGCGTTTACGTTGTCGAGCAAAATCGCGACGCGCAACTGCGTGATTTGATCACCCTCGAGTTACCGGATTTGGCTACGAAACTGCATTCAGTCAGACACTACACCGGTCTGCCGATCGATGCTCAATTCGTCACCGATGAAATCTTGAAGCAGGAGAAGAAATAGTCATGGTTCAGTCACCCTCAAACCCAGCACAAAGCACAAACAGAATCGGTCTAACGCTGGCTGACTATAAAGGCGCACCATCAACCTTGTGCGACGGCTGCGGACACGATGCGATCACCGCTCAGATCATCAAAGCATTTTATGAGTTGGGCATTGCACCACATCAAGTGGCAAAGCTCAGTGGCATCGGTTGTTCGAGTAAAACACCAGCATACTTTTTGAATCGCGCTCACGGTTTCAACTCAGTGCACGGAAGAATGCCTTCTGTAGCCACTGGTGCCAATATGGCCAACAAAGATTTGCTGCTCATCGGAGTCAGTGGAGACGGCGATACCGCATCCATCGGACTAGGGCAATTCTGTCACCTGGTGCGACGCAACTTGCCAATGATCTACATCATCGAAAACAACGGTGTGTATGGTCTGACCAAAGGACAGTTCTCTGCAACAGCAGACATGGGCTCCAAGTCCAAAGTTGGAAAGTTGAATGAGTACACACCAATCGACCTGTGCGGACTAGCAATCGAATTAGGTTGCGGATTTGTCGGCAGATCTTTTGCTGGCGATCCAAAGCAACTTATGGCACTGCTCAAAGCTGCTGCCTCGCACAAAGGAACAGCAGTTCTCGATGTAGTTAGCCCCTGCGTAACTTTCAACAACCATGAAGGTTCAACCAAGAGCTACAAGTACGCCAAAGAAATGGAAACACCGCTGCACGAATTGGGCTTCATTCCTTTCTACGAACAGATCACCGTAGATTATGAACCAGGCTCTGTTCAAGACGTCGAGCTGCACGATGGATCACATCTTCGTCTGAAGAAATTGGACAAGGGCTACGATCCACGCAATCGCGAGCTAGCGATTACAACAATGCTGAAAGCAAATGAAGAAAAGCAATTCCTCACTGGACTTATGTTCATCGATGAAAAGAAACCGGATTTTGTCAGCATGTCTGATTTGGTCGATGCACCGTTGGCGACTCTACCTCAAGAGCGCACACGACCTGGTAAGGAAGTGCTCAGCAAAATCATGGCTGAATTGATGTAATTCGTATCGCGAGACAACGTAGTTTGTTTCGCTGGTAGAAAATTCGCTGGAAGAAAGACATGGCAAACTTCGACTTAGGCTCAGCTGCTGATTGGGCGCAAGCCGTGAGTAGTACTGTGGTGCTCTTTTTTATCTACCAGCAAATGAAACAAACGAACGCGCAAATGATCCAGAACGATGACCAGGAGCGTTATCGGCGCTCCTGGGAGTTCGTCAAACTCTACCGCGAAGAACTGCGCGAATTTGAAAAGCGACTCGAGAAGTTAGATTGCGACTTCAATCCACAAACCTTTGAAGTCGACTCGCCTGAATTCTGCACTTATGTGCAAAACTTCTTTCGACCAAGGATGCATCTCTATGTACTGCTAAACCAAATGGTGATGAGGCAGGAAGTTGACGAGCGCATGTTGTTTGGATACTTAGAGTATGAGTTCAACAAATTCGTTGAAATTGGCATCAAACACTATGGGCTTGTAGAATTCAAAGTGGAAGTAGGTAGCAAGATCAATTTGCTGCTCACCCTCTGGGGTTCCCAGATCAAATCATCATCTCAACTGTTCGCATCTACAGCCGCCGCAGGATAACCAGAATGCTAAACGAGAAAGCGCCAGAATTCTCACTGGAAGCCACCACCGGACAAAATATCACGCTCTCGAGCCTGGCTGGATCATACGTCGTGCTCGTTTTTTATCCTGCCAATGACAGTCCAGGATGCAACAAACAACTGAGCGAATTCAGTCTCAACACAAGCACGTTGCTCGAAACAGACGCCAGAGTCTTCGGCGTAAACACAGCCCCAGCCAACAAGAGCCGGACATACTGCACCAGACAACGTCTAGAGTTTCCGATTTTAAGCGACCCGGGCGGCGCGACCGCAAAGAAATACAAAGCCTTTTTGGGATGGATTCCATTCATAAAACGTACGGTAGTAGTCATCGATCCTTCTGGAAATATCTGCTTCTACGAACGCGGCGCACCTGCCCCAGAAAACGTAATCAACTGCATCAAACAATGCAAGCTGGCAACTTCGAGCAATTAAGCTGAAACATCCGCCTATATTTGGTTTGGGGATTCCTTTGGTTTTCTAAACCGATATCAGGTAAAAGTCTCAGTTGGAGTCAAATATTTTGCCCTGGTTTGCGCTCTATCGCCCACCCCGTTTAAGATGGAACGAACGTGCGGCTGTAACCGTCCATGCTCAAGCAACCAGAAAACGGGGGTTAGAGCTGTGGGAATTTCGCTAAAGCCAGAGTATTTAAAGAGATACAAGGATATCGCCATGCTGTTCGTAAAGTATGGCAATTCGGACCTCGTTAAAAATGTTGGTCTGGACGAGGCTTTGAACGGCGACGGACGCATTCCCCAAGAGGCGAAAGGTAAAGCCGAAGAGCTAACTAAGGATCTGGAAAGATTGGGACCAGCATTTGTAAAAGTCGGACAGATGCTGTCCACTCGGCCAGACTTCCTACCTGAAGCATACCTGGAAGCTTTGACACGCTTACAAGACAACTGCGAACCTTTCAGCTTCGCTGAAGTCGAGAAAATCGTCACAAGCGAGCTGGGTGTTCGAATTTCAAAAGCTTTTCAGTACTTCAATGACAAACCCCTGGCGGCAGCATCGCTTGGGCAAATCCATCGAGCCACCATGCGTAATGGTCGGGAAGTTGCTGTGAAAGTTCAGCGCCCTGGTATCAGAGACAGTATCATTCAAGACCTCGAAATTCTAAGTGACGTCGCTGAATTCTATGATAGCCATACCGAGTCTGGTCGAAAGTACGAATACGGAAAAATGTTGGACGAGTTCCGCAGGACCATTCTGGAGGAATTGGACTACAAAAAAGAAGCCCATAACCTCGAAACCATGAGAGAGAACTTGAAAGAATTCTCTCGCATCTATGTGCCTGAACCGGTCAACGACTACAGCACATCTAGAGTACTAACGATGGATTTCGTAAACGGCAAAAAAATTACGTCAGTCACGCCGCTTGAACAAATTGAATTAGACGGCGGACCGTTGGCGGAAGAAGTTTTCCGTTGTTATCTGAAGCAAATCCTGGTCGATGGTTTCTTCCACGCGGATCCGCATCCAGGGAATGTCTTCTTGACTCCAGATAAAAAAATAGGTTTGATCGACTTAGGAATGGTGGCACGACTGGCACCAGACATCCAATCGAAGTTGTTGCAGCTGCTTTTGGCAATCAGTGAAGGACATGGCGATGATGCTGCCGAGCTGGCTTTCGAGATCGGCGAAATCAAACGCGATTTTGATGCTCGCTCGTGCCGTAAAGAAATTAATGACCTTGTGCAACATGCATTTGGTTCAAATATCAAAGACATGGAAATCGGCAAGGTCGTTCTTGCTATCACTAAAACCACTGCAGACCACGGTCTGAAGATGCCGTCCGAATTAACGATGTTGGGTAAAACGCTCCTCAATTTGGATCAAGTTGGTAGAACTCTCGATCCAGAATTCGACCCGAATGCATCAGTGCGAAGAAACGCGGCACATCTCACCCAACAACGAATGATGAAGAGCATGTCTCCCGCTGGTCTTTTCAACAGCATGATTGAAACCAAGGACTTTACGGACAAGTTGCCTAGCAGAGTCAATAAGATTCTAGATCTGCTCGCGTCCAATAAATTGCACATCGAAGTTGAGGCGATTGACGAGAAGATCCTGACCGATTCGTTCCAGAAAGTTGCAAATAGAATCACATCAGGACTAGTTTTGGCAGCACTGATCATTGGTGCGGCACTTCTGATGAGAGTGGAAACTCCGTTCAGAGTATTTGGCTATCCGGGTCTTGCTATGATCTGTTTCATGCTCGCCGCAGGTGGTGGCTTTGCGTTAGTCGCTCAGATTATGTTCTATGACCAAAAGCCGCAAAAACTGAGTAGCGGCAACGTTCTCAGACCAAAATCGACAGCCTTTCACGCCTGAGTTTTTACAAAAGAGCCGCGAGTTTAATTCGCGGCTCTTTTAATTGCGACAAAATAATTCCATAACATAATTAAAAACCTCGAATTGCAGATGCTTTAATCCACAAGTCGAGGTCATATACCGACGAACATAAGTTTAGCCTTTCTGCTCAAATAAACCAGCTTCACAGATGAAGTAAATTTTTTTGAGCCGGACAACTACGACCGTTTCAACAAGCTGTTGAGTAAAACTGTTAATCCGACACTCAATAAAATGCTCAGTAAGATACTCGGAAGCCAAAGAATGACCATATCTCGTCCCCCTGCAAATAACTTTGCTCACTATCATTGAGACTCAGTTGCGAGCAAGAAGTTGCATCCTAAAAATCAGAAAGTCGGTATAGATCCTGGGCATTCTTATGAAATAGCCGATCTGCGATTGACATTGCTTGTTCTTCGTTCGTGAAGCCATTTCCTATCAGATAGGAAAGAACGGAAGCCAGCCCCCGACGAGCTGAATGCGACGCATACCAATAGGTCTCGGGCACACTATGTCCATCAGTGGCGACAAGTATTTTGGTTGAAGGTGCTGCAGCCAGAGCGTCTGCAAACAAACTTCCAGCCTGTGTTGAAATAAGAGTCAAGGCAAGCGATAAGTCCATATAGACATTGTTGTATAAAGACGCAAGTAGTGCCGCCTCACGCACGTAAGGATAACAATGCAAAAACACGAAATTCACTTTCGAAAATTTGCGACTCTCCAGGACACTGCGAAAACACCAGGGATTCGCATCTCGCAAGTCCGCATCAGCATCGCCCAACCCCGAATGAATTTGAACTGGCACATTCATTTGCGCAGCAATTCCAAAAGCCTCGTTGAGCAAATAATGGTAAAGAGGTCCTCTAAAAATGCGTGGTCGTTTTTTATCAGTGGTGGCATATTTCCACTCCGCAAAATCAGATTGAGCGGCTGGCTTTTCCACCGAATCAATTTGCAAACCGCCACGATAGGCGGCAATCGTTTTAAATGCCACTGTCTTTAGACCCGCAGAACTCGTCAATTCTTGTTCAAAATTCTCGTACATTTCTTTGAATGAGTCTGCAGAAGACATAGCAGACTCAATTACCGCCTCAATGCGAATACACTGATACATCGGCCGCGCGCATATTTCAGAAAAGCTCTGGAGCGAATGCATGTCATCCTTTCGAAATCCGGCGTCGATAATGGATGCACCGATCGATGCGTCGTCAAACAACATTTGGACGTAGTCAGTCTTTCCCAACCGACTACGCATCTCGAGGATTTGCTCTTCGTCCTCTTCGACGTCCAGGTACTCACTCAGCTCATGCAGCATGTGCATGTAGTGGATTGAATGTTGAGCGTGCGCCTGCAGCATGGAAAGAGAATTCGACTCAGAGAATGCTTGTCGAAAGCCTATCGCATCAAGTTGAGAAAAATCTGTCAGAAGCGAATGGGCGTGGTGATCGATGAGAATAATTCGGCTTAAATTGATCATCGGCTTATATAGATCATTTGAGAGTGATTCCTGCTAGAACCGCGTGCGGTGCTGACTCAATTCGAATTCCGTGTTTGCGCCTGCAAAAGCACCACATTCAGAGGTTTTCACGGCAATGAATGTTTGACCGAAAGCACCCAGCAAATCCATCAAAGTCTTATCTTCTTCCAACTCAATCAATGCTTCCTGAAGTGTGGAAGGCAGTCTGTGAATTTTCCGGTCAATCATTTCATCAGCAGAGAATGTGCTCGGATCGACCTCCACAGGTGGTGGCAGAGCCATTTGACGTCTGACTCCGTCTAAGCCGCACGCAATCACCGCCGCCAGTGCCACATATGGATTGCAGGAACTGTCGACACATTTTAGTTCGATATTCGTGGTAGCCATCTCCTGTCCCCAGTAAACAGACGGCACACGCACGGCGGCTTCGCGATTTTCGAAGCCCCAGCACGTATACGCCGAACTCCAGGAACGTGGACGCAAACGCCGATATGAGTTTACAGATGGGCACGTCAATGCTACCAGGGCTGGAAGGTGACTGAGAACTCCCGCAACAAAGAATCTGCCAAAATCGCTCAAACCATTATCTGCCCAGAATAAATTACGCTCTTGATAGATGTCCCAAGCAGATAGATGCAGGTGACATCCGTTACCCGGCTGGTCGTCAAAGGGCTTGGGCGCAATCATTGCGTCTAGCCCATGCTCAAAGGCAACGCCCCGTAAGGTCTCGCGATAATAGATATGACGATCGCACGCTTTCAGAGGCGATGTGTGTCGAATGCTCAGTTCGTGCTGACCTGGACCAAGCTCAGGATAGTACTGTTCAACCTCAATTCCCTGACGCTCCAGAGAGTCCACGAATCTATTTATGAATTTCGCAGTTCGGTTCATACCATCTGTAGAAAAGCAAAGACTTCTATCAATTGGCTTGTAATCACCGTTCTCGAACGTGCCGAGAGTGAATTCCGGTTCAAAAGAGATCTGAAAACTGTAGCCTAATGTCTTAGCCTCATCCAGCACATTCCTGAGAATGCTTCGAGGGCAATGGTCCCAGGGCTTGTGATTGAGTTCCTGCATGTCGCAAATTAGTGATGCGGAACGCTCGGCATATGGCAAGACTGCCCAAGTTTCCAAATCAGGAATCAATCGGATTTCGCCAGTAGCACCAAGACCGGTATCACCTTGTAACTGGTCCAAAATATTCATCGCCATGGTGCCTTTGACCAAGCCGATGCCGGATTCGATTCGCTCTTTCAACTTATCTGTACGTGTGCATTTGCCACGGATTATGCTGGTGGTATCACAAAATATGAATCGCACCAGCGATATTGCCGATTTTTGCGCCAAAGTGACAATTTCGTCTGCACTTTTTAATACCATTCGGTTTCACCGTCCATCCTGATCGCTCTTGGAGAGCGTCAGATAGATTCCGAGCAGGAAAATCAAAAACGTTATTCCCATCGCACCTTTGGCAAGCAACCAGAGGAACGTGCTGATAAAAACAGGCAGGTGTGGTGCGATTATGCCAAGCAGGAAAAGGAGCACAAAAGTAATCGGAAAGCCTATGCCAGAGACGATTAACAGCCATTTCCTCAGCAACATCGAATCCGGTGTCATAGCCAGATGCTGTAGCCGATCCGCATCACCAGCGGCGCGTTTCTCTTCAAATTGACGCAATCGCGTCGTGATAAAAAGTTGATATTCCGCAAGGGAGACGTTGGGAGACATAATTCCTCAATGATTACTTAGTCCAGTATGCCCGCTTTACGCACTGAGCTAAAGCGCCAATTTAAAGTTGCAAAAGTCCGGGTTGTCAACCGGTTTGAGGAGAAGATGGCGGGGAACAATAGAGATACAGCTCAGGTCTGAGCCTTACAAGCAGCCGATTTCGTGGGAAAAACATCCATGCGACCTTCGCGCATTTTGAAAGTTTATTACTCCGCGACGCTTATAGCGGGTTTGTTGTTTACAATTCCGGTCGCGCAAGCGGTACAACAAAATGAACTGGGCGCCCGCGGGGCGGCTATCCTGACTCTATGCTGGAACGTTCTCTTCATCATGCTGCTGCCCCTGATCATGGACTGGGCGGAGTCTCGCTACTTCAAAGCAAGATTTTTGCAACTGGAAGAAGTCGCCAAGGAAAATCCCGAACTTGCTGCTGTTATTACAGAGCAGTGCGAAAAACTCTCCATCCCCGGGTTCAGATTTGCCGTCGTCGAAACTAACAGCGAAGATATTTTCAGTTATGGATTGTGGCGTTCCAATCCACGTATGGTCCTACCGACAAGCTTTTTAACGTCTGAACAAAAGTCGCGCACCATCCCTAGTATCGAGGCCGAGCTAACAAGATTTGCCAGCCAAGATCATACGTTTGTATTTCTGGTGTTCACAGTTTTACAAGTAATGTTGCAGCACCTTTTAATCGCTTACGCGCACTGAGTAAGCGCACTGAGTAAGCGCACTGAGCAAGTCACGTCTGTTCGTCACTAAGTCACGTCTGTTCGTCACTAAGTCACGTCTGTTCGTCACTAAGTCACTTCTGTTCGTAACTAACTCATGTTTGCTCTAGGTAACAACATTAACTCGACGCGACAGTGAATTCTATTTGTCTCTTTCAGAGATGGATGTTGATTGAAACACGTCAAAACGAGCGCCTTGCTTCCATGCGTCGCCCGGCAATCCAGCCTTAATTGAAAGCTGCGTCAAAAGTTCGGAACGATCCCATCCAAACTCTGTGGCGACAGAAGGCAGAAAAACAGATTGTTTTCCATCTTTGTACATCACAACACCATCTTGACCGACAACAATATCGTTGTGGCTGCGCACTCGGCGCGGTGCGGTAAGCACGTTTATGTCTATTTCAATATCTGGTAACTCTGCTTGAATAACTGGCTGAAACCGATAATCACGTGAAGAAGAACCGATAGTGTTGTCCATCACTGTTTGTATTAAAGGCTTGACCGGCCAGATGTAACCGATGCAACCACGCAGCTCTTTGTGGCTTGGTTCTTGCGGATCGATTTTATACAACGTAACAAATGCACCCATCTTCTTTTGGGTGAAATCACTGAGCGCAAATCGAATTTCATCTTCACCAGGGAGCTGCCCCGCGCGCACCGAACTTTCCAGGGTGAGTCTGGCGAGCTTCAGCAGATTCTGTTTATCGGCATCACTGAACTTGGTTTCAGCGCCACATTCATCCTGGTCCTGCCATCCTTGTTTACTTGAATTGGAAAAAGCCAGAGCCAGGTAAGAAACGGAATTCCGATCATCTTCGGCGATCGCATCTTGCGAAGTTCCGTACCGCAACAGACTTCCAAAGCTACCCTCCGGAAGCAGTGCCACCAATACCGCACATGGATAAAAACCACATATGGTGTCATTGGTACGTTGCTTGAATTGCAAGAAGCCAGGCAAATCGTGGTTACTTAAATGCTCGAATGCTTCACCATCTAATTGGCGCAGCTTGTTTTTCAAGTCGCTGTGGAACGGCTCATAATCATATCTTGGTCCAAAATGAGTAAAGTCCGAACTAACGACAATCAGATCGCCTTGCTTCAAATAACGGCGCAGAATCTGCGCCATCAGCTGCACATCCATTTCGTCAGAAAGTGTTCCGACGATGATGGGAACGATCTTCACATCGCCAAAAGTTTCTCGAATGAAAGGCAACTGCAATTCGAGAGAATGCTCTCTTTTATGAACTTCGCTCGATTGCCTGAACAACGGAAAGTCTGCAAGTTCCTGAACAACTTCTTTGTCGACAGTCAGGTCCCCAAGCGGAGTCGCAAAGACACTTTCTGTGGGCAAAACAGCTCCATCGAAACCGACATAGTGACTTGGACCGAGAAGAAAAATCCGTTTAGGCTGTTGTTGCTTGGCTTGTTCGTATGCGAAAGCCGCAGTCTGTCCCGAAAACATATAACCCGCATGTGGCGACACGATTGCAAGTAGCGGAGTCGAAGGCGCAAAGTTGCTTGTGAAGCCGGATTCGATTGGCGTTTGCTGTAAAGCTTGATTCGCCTTTGAGAGATATGTACTTAGTTGGGAGCGCAACTTTTTAGCATCAGATTCATACCAAGTACCGGCGAAAGCAGCCTGTCGCTTTTGCGAAAAATTCAAACCAGCACGGCTGACAAAGTTGTTCATCTCATTAACTTCATGGAGAGGGCGCCTACAAGCCTGTGTTTAGGAGGTCGACTAACCTACGGTGTGGTCGGAGCAGCAGCTGGAACTGCACCATCTGCGGCTGCAGGAGCGGCCTTGACCACAGGCACTGGCACGATCTGTGTGTACACATTTGAACTACTGTCACCATGCGGATCTGCGGTGGATTCGAAAGTCAAAATAAGCTTCACTTGCCCGCCGCCTGGCACTGCTTCAAGGGGCTGTGATTTAGCGAATGCTTCGCTTCCGGCAATTTCGCCGTCAGCACTTTTGGGATTGCTGCTAAGCGCAATATCACCGACAGTGCCATCTGCGTTGACTACGGTCGACAATATGACTTTGTTTCTGCCGTTTGGGACATTCCAATTGTTCAGAAGCTTTCCACGCAACCTTGTTAAGTACGCAGAGTAAGCAGCATTGTTATTGTTCGCTGGTGCGGATCCCCCACGAGCCGCGGGTCGGGATGCTGGTCGAGATGCTGGTCGAGATGCCGGTCTGGGCGCTGGTTTCGCCTCTGCTCCGAGTGGGATAAGCATGGCGGCAAATGCGAAAATGAAAAGCCACGTCTTAATATGCATACATCCTCCAGTTAGGCTGCATAAGTATTATACGGCGGTCGCGCTAAGCAGTGGCCGCCTTTTCTCGGAAGATTCCAAACGACGAAGTGTAGCCATGTAGAAAAGTAGTGCCACCAACTGGACCGATTTCGCCGTTGCAGAAAAATCCACCGAGTGGAATGTCACCTAAAAATTCGCGAAAGCACTCGCTATCGTGATTTGATTCGCCATACAAATGCTTACCACGACCCAAGCATGAAAATAGCAAGGCGCCAGCAGCGGCGCTGCCATTGTGCTGCTCAGCATAAGCTTTCAGCATGAGACGCAAATCTTCCGAAGATGTAGCCGCATCGCGCAGGTGAAATTGCACCGTGCGCTCGTTTCTCAGAATTTCACCAACCATCAGCGCTCCGGATTTCTGCTCGATTCCGAGAATATTCCGAATCAAAAAATCACCGCCATGAAAATCTGATTTAAACTCATCCATCACTACACCAAGGAATAAGGCGTTGTAAGCGAGCTTTTGATCCATTGGGCTGAGCTTCATAATCGCTTCTTTTAAAACGTGCACTGCGGGTTCACCATCGAGCTCAATGAGGAAATTGTTCAAGCACTTGGTGACACGCATGGGATGTCCTATAGGACGGCAGCCTTGTGCGACCACAGAGTCGACTACCACGTTGCCAGATAGTGCGGCACCAATCACACCGCTTCGATAAACCTTATCGCCGCAAAACAAGGCATTGCTTCCACCGCGATTGCCGCCGCTAGCCAAGCCGCCTAATTTGACTGATTTTGCAAAAGCATAATCTAGTCCTTGCATCAAGGTGTCAACTTTGAAGCTAAAAGGGTCTGGCAACAAAATGAAGTGTGGCTCGGATGTGCTCTCTACACCGACTGCTTTCTCCCAAGCAGATGGTGCAGAATCGAGGTCAGGCAAATCGGAGTCTTCGAAGTGGAATAGCTTGATATCAACCTCAGGTAAAACGGCGGCAGTGATTGCAATCCCTTTTTCCTTTTCGACTTCAAACCCGCCACCAATCAAACCACCAGCAGAACAACCGATAAAATGTTTTGCCCGCAATTGCTTTTTCACAAGTGCGGAGATCTCGTCGAACTCGTCCATAAAATCAGCCGATACGAAGCCGATAACCAGATCGGGCTCAGCATCGCCCAGCTGGAAATTGATGCTTTCTGCGCAGTCAGCCAGCAGTTGCCTGGCTCCGCCATATTTGCGTTTACCGGGCAGATCATTACCGGCTAAAGCTGACGCCCATTTCATAGCGATTCCTCGAACAAATAACGAAAACAGCGCACATCGCTGCTCATCTGCAAAAAGACAATTCTATCAAGGACTGTGCGGAGAATACTAACGCAACCGAGGACGCAAGTTTGGCTTGATTCAACTAACCGAGAAACAGCCCTGGTCGATCCTAAACCGATATCGGGTTAGTTTCGCTATAAACTGACCTAAAAGCCCACTAGCAGCACTATCCGCAATAATTTCGAGACGACCGCGCCTTCCCTCAAATCCACAACCGGGTTCTGTCAAATCCCACACAAAAAATGAGCAGAAGGCTCCGCGCTACGTTGGTTTGTTGCCGCCCTGCAGTGCGTCTGCCTCAAGCTCAGCTTGGTCAGCATCCGCTGCGCGTCCGAGACGTCTTAGGAGCAACGAGTAAATTCTCAGTGAATTACCAACGTCTGGATGATTGTTTCCAAAAACACGTTTCTTGGCTTCCACGATCTTGGCATAGCATTCGGTGATATCACTAGTTCCTGCCCCGAAGTTGGCAGTCGACGCCAAACAATCGATGTCCAAAAAAACTTCTGGATTGTCCTTACTGACCGCTGCGGTCCACAATTCGACTAACCTTGCGTAAAGCTGACGAGACTCAGCATACTTTTCCGACTTCGCATGACATTCGGCTAGCTCCACAATACAGGTGCACATTTTGCCAAAATCTGGAGTTTTTTCACTTTCAAATTCTGTCAGGGCTCTTTGCAAATAATATTCGGCCTCGCTGAGGCTGCCGCTTTGCTTTTTCAATAATGCGGTTGTGAAAAGACTGTCGGCTTCGCTTGATTTTCCCTTCAGCGCTTTTGGCACCAGCACTGCTGCGATCAACAGCAAGATAACGAAAGATATAAGATATAACGGTTCCATAACTGCTTTCTTCGCCGATTTATTGCATTATCGTAAGCTTTTGCACACCATATTCGATACCACTAACCCACATGGATTTTCGGGCGGCGCGACGGCTCGCTGTCTAATTCTCGCAAAATTTCTCGACAAACTGGAGCGGTCTCTCCTTCGCCGAGAAAGATGTATTTGAAGATGTAACCAATCGGATTTCCCTCAGTCCAGCCAAAATACGCATGAGGAATAACTCCTGTTTTGTCTCTCAGATGCAAGAGGAAAGCTGCGATCGCGTTTGGAATAGCGGGACTTTCGCAACGCAAGATATGGAATCCGTCGATTTCGTGTCCAGATATTTCAAGGCAATCTTCAATGAAATCAGAGGCATCTCCAAGCTTCACTTCTAGAAAAATGAAGTCACCCTCTTCACGTGTAATGCTGTGAATTTCGCGAGATTCCGCTTCTTTCTCAGCATAGTCGGTGCCACCGGGTCGATGGGCTAGTATCCTTATGCTACCAGTCTTTGCAGCAGCATCGATGAATTGTTTTGCCAGTGGGTCCAAGTCAATTTTATGCACACGTAGTTCAACTGAACGCAAAGCTCTAGAGACAACCGATGCGAAAAATATGGTGGCAATAAACGCAAGTGCAATGTGCACGCCTTCTGGCCTTTCGACGCAATTTATTACCGTTGTGTAAATGAAAATGAGTGCAATGACCAAATAGCCGTAACGGAGACGTGGCTTGCGATCCCAGACCGTGAGCGTACCTGCTACAGCTGCTGACGTAATCAGCACGAGAACTCCGGTGGCATAAGCTCCTGCTTGCGCATCCACATCAGCCTTGAAGATAAATGTGACGAGAAACGCAACGGCTGTGAAAAAGACTACGAGCGGTCTGGTTGCTGCCGCCCATTCCGGTGCCATACCGAATCGAGGCAAGTAGCGCGGCACCAGACTGAGCAATCCCGCGATAGCGGATGCACCAGCAAACCAGAGGATGGCAATTGAACTTATATCGTATACAGTACCGAACGCTTCGCCCAGGTGCATGTGAGCCAAATACGCCAGGGCGCGACCGTTCGCGGATCCGCCTTCTTTGAAATCGACAGCCTTGATCATCAGGGTCGTTACGATACTACTGGCGACCAGATATACACACATGATCAGAGCTGCAGATGACAATAAAAATTTCGTGTTGCGAATGCGTCCAGCTGGATTTTCAGGTGTATCTGTCGGATCGCCTTTTACCAACGGCATAACCGCAACACCGGTTTCAAATCCCGAGAGACCCAAAGCGAGTTTCGGAAACAGCAAAAGAGAAGTGGACAAAATCAACCACGGGTCTCCATGAGTTGATGGCATCGACATCAAGTTTTGCTGCCAGTCTTGCCAGTACGTAGGATTGTGCATAATCAAGTCGAAACATCGCACTAGAACAACAGCGTTTAAACCGAGATAAAGAGCCACGATTATAAAAGAAACACCGATGGCTTCCCTGAACCCGATTAAGAAGACGCCACCAAGGATGGTGAGCAGAATCAATGTCACACCAATCCGGTCATGGTGATGAACCCACGCAGGGATAAGTGGGTTCTCAATCAAGTGAGCAGTTGCGTCGGCGGCAGATAGAGTGATTGTGATGATGAACGCGGTAGCAGCGAATCCCAAGAGCAACAATACAACTGCTTTCCCAAGCCAGCCGGGCAAGAGGTTGCCGAGCATGGAAATACTTCCCTGCCCGTGCGGACTTTCCTTGGCAACAATAAAGTATGCAGGCAATGCACAAAAGACTGTTACTAGTACCAATATCAGTGTCGCAAATGGTGCCAAATAATTGGCCGCTAGAAAGGCGATTCCAGGCTGATATCCGAGTGTCGAGAAGTAATCCACGCCGGTCAAGCACATAACTTTCCACCAAACGTCTTGGTGGACGGCTGCCGGCTTTTTATGGCTTTCTCTGATGCCTTGAAAAAACCAACGCCGAAATTTGTTGTATCTGGTATGAGCCCTACGGTCCGTCATAATGCCTATGCACGAAATGCTTTCATCTCGTTGTTATGGGATCAAATTACCACTACTGAGCTGCTTTTGCCAGGCATAATCCGGCATAATCCACCACTTCGCAACATCCCCAGGTTGAACAATCGAACTGTAGGAGTCAGCGCCCAAACGCAAGTTCCCAAGAGGCGCTCCGCGATGATGACCTCGGGTCAATCAAGGCCAGCCTTAGTCATTTTGAACGGGTCGAGCAATTTTTCCAGCTCCTTTTGAGATAACTTGGTCTTCTTCAAAGCAACCTCTCGAATCGACTCACCGGATTCGAACGCATCGTGCGATATCGCTGCAGCCATGTCATATCCAATTTCTGGAACAAGTGCTGTACATAATGCCAGTCCACGCTCAACCAGTTCTGGTCCACGTTCAGTTGCAGTTATTCCATCGACACATTTGGATGTAAAATTCTCGACTGCGTTTGCGAGCAAATTAATCGATTGCAGCAGGTTGTATGCGGCTACAGGTTGCATCACATTCAACTCAAAATTACCTGAACCACCGGCGATGGCGATTGTCGCGTCGTTGCCGATCACTTGGGCTGCCACCATACATAGCGCCTCGGCGATTACCGGATTCACTTTGCCTGGCATGATGGAACTGCCCGGTTGCACTTCAGGCAGCGCAATCTCGCCGATTCCCGCTCGAGGTCCACATCCAAGCCAACGCACGTCATTAGCTAGCTTGAGTAAGCTGACGGCTGTAGTTTTCAAAACACCGGACGCTTCAACAATTTCGTCAAGAGTACTTTGAGCCTGGAAATGATTTTCGGTTTCACTGAGCTGAAGTCCAGTCAGTTTGGAAACTTTTTCCAAGACTTTTTTTGCAAACTCCGGTCTAGTGTTGATCCCAGTGCCAACGGCGGTGCCACCTAACGCAACCTCCGAAAGTCTCTGTTCCGCGTGTTGTAGTCGGATCAAAGCCCGCTCCGCTTGTCCTGCGTATCCGAGAAACTCTTGCCCCAAACGGATAGGAGTGGCATCCTGCAGATGTGTTCTACCAGTTTTGATCACTTCCATAAATTCAGCTGATTTAGTGCGAAGTGACTTTGCCAGCCGTTCTAAAGCAGGGCGAAGTTTCTCTTTGATGTCTATTAAAGCCGCGATGTGAATTGCAGTCGGAATCGCATCGTTAGAAGACATTCCTTGATTGACATGATCGTTTGGGTGAACAAGATTCCGCTCCCCGCGCTTTCCGCCCATGATCTCAATTGCGCGATTAGCAATAACCTCGTTGGCATTCATATTTGTGGAAGTGCCTGAACCGGTCTGGAAAATATCCACAACGAACTGATTGTCAAGCTTACCTTCTGCAACTTCCATCGCTGCAGATTTGATTGCGTCGGCAACTTTACCGTCGAGATCGTTAAATTCGCAATTTACTTCTGCGGCAGCGAATTTAATAAGGGCAAGCGCCTTGATAAAGGAGCGTTGAAAGCGCAAGTCGCTGATTGGAAAGTTGACTACAGCCCGCTGTGTGCTAGCACCATAATACGCATCAACGGGGACTTGCATCGTTCCCATCGAGTCGCGTTCAACACGAGTAAGCTCCTTCACAACCGTCACTTCTCCTTGGCTCCTAGCCGAGCCTTTTTACGTATAAACAGAGGTCAATTATAAGTCTGAAAAGCGCTGTGCAAGACGGTAGTACTTAATCGTTGCAGCTAGGCATATAAGGGGCGATTAGAGTAAAGTCTGAACCCTAAACCGATATCGCTTTATTTTCGGCGGGTAATCCCAAAGTTCTGACCGGTGGCAAGATTAAGAGTTCAAGAACAAATCAGCTGCTGCCCGCCTGAGTTGGATTATATGAATCTAGATCGCATGATAAAAGGTAGGTAAATGAATACGCTAAAAACTCTTGTCCTCATGGGTTGCTTAACCGCAATTATGGTCGCTGCCGGCGGTCTACTCGGTGGGCGAGACGGCATTGCCATAGCATTCTTCTTTGCCATTTGCACAAACATATTTAGCTACTGGTTTTCGGCTCCAATCGCATTGCGCATGAGCAACGCGCAACCGGTTTCGCGTGAACAAGTGCCGCAACTGTACGAGATTGTAGAGCGAATTGCTAGAAACGCCAACATTCCAGTCCCAAGCATTTATGTCATTCCCACTGACTCACCTAACGCTTTCGCCACTGGACGCGATCCTGAACACTCATCCATCGCTGTCACCGAAGGCATCATGAGACTGCTCAATTGGAACGAACTTGAAGGTGTATTAGCCCACGAACTGGCTCATGTGCGAAATCGAGATGTGCTGATCACAACTATTGCCGCCGTTTTAGCATCCTGCATCACGACAATCGCTCACTATGGCTACTATCTGGGTGCTTACTCTGATGATCGGCGTGAGGGATCCAATCCCATCTTCGTTTTGCTCATGGCGATATTGGCGCCGATTGCAGCGAGTTTGATCAACCTCGCCATATCACGGTCCAGAGAGTTCGAAGCTGATGCCAGCGGCGCTGAGTTGTGTGGGCATCCACTTGAATTGGCGAATGCACTAGCAAAAATTGATCAAACGGCACGCGCCATACCTTTTCAGGATGCCAATCCAGCGCTTTCATCATTATTTATCATCCAACCGGATCCCCAAAGTTGGTTCGTCAAGCTTTTTTCCACCCATCCGCCGACGCCGGAGAGGATTGCCCGACTGCGAGAAATGGCTGCTAAGACAGGACGGTCTTAAGTGGAGTTGACCTAGCCATGACTGTAGCGACCCTACCGCGTGACTCGACAGTTTAGTGAGTATCGCCGCAAAGACAACGTTAATGAGCATCTCCGGCAGACTCATCAATCCAAGCAAAAATCACTCGGTATTTTTGGAACTAATTCCCCGACAAACTCTTCATTGCTAGGGTCACTGAGATTTGAGCAAAACCTGGAGGATATAATGGGTATTTTAAGTTTCATCCTATTTTTGATTGTGGCAGCAGCATGTGCCTGGATAGCTGAGAGATTGGTACCTGGCTCGATTCCTGGTGGATTCCTTACATCAGCGATTGTCGGTATTATCGGTGCTTGGGTAGGCGGAAGCATGATCGGTCATGTTGGACCAGACCTCGCTGGAGTATCGCTGGTGCCCTGCATCCTCGGTTCAGCCGTCTGTGTTTTCCTCGGAGCACTCTTGTCTCGCGGATTCAACCGACGCGGTGCAATCTAAGAACTTGTGGATCTAACACTTCCGGTCTGATTTATATCGGACTGAAATATATCGAAAACGTTCGCCTTTGAGCGGACGTTTTTTGTTGGGCGTGAGCGAGTATTACCGAGATCGAGAGCGCGCTTCAGGGAATTCCATTGATACCAAATATAGTGCGCACAGCAGAGCTGGACAATTTCGAAAGGTTAAACAAGCCCTTCGCGCATAGCCTTCACCGCAGCTTGAGTGCGATCGGAAACAGCCAATTTCTCCATGATGTGGCGCATGTGAGTTTTGACAGTTTCCACGCTCAAAATCAGCTTGTCAGCAATTTCTTGATTACTCAACCCCTCTACAACTAACTTGAGAACTTCCAGTTCTCGCTGAGACAGTGGCGAAGCAAGAGAGCTAGACTTGGTCGAGGTCTCGGCGCCCGCCGCCGGTGACGCGGTTGCACAAGCACGCAAAACGCGACTTGCCACACCTGGAGCCAACCAAGCAACACCGTCAGCTACGGCACGAATAGCCATGACAAGCTGAGTGCCCGAGACTTCTTTCAAACAATATCCATCAGCACCAGCACCCAATGCGGCGAAAATATCACGATCATTGTCGTGCGAAGTGAGCATAATCACACGCGTTCCTGGCACTTCTTGCTTGATCTTCGTGGTGGCATCGATGCCATCCATCAATGGTAATCCAATATCCATAAGAACGACTTGAGGCTTCAGCTCTGCCACTTTCTTCACGGTCATCTTGCCATCAGCAGCTTCACCAACTACTGAAAATCCAGGCACATGTTCCAATGTAAGACGCAGACCAACTCGTGTAATCTCATGATCTTCAGCAATGAAAATATTGATCTTTGGTGCTTCGGCATCGTCCATCGAGATCTATCTCCCAGGTTCTTAGCGATCAGGTAAAGGACCGAACAGCGCAATTCTAGCAGGCGCAATTCTAGCAGGCGCAACTCCTTCATTCCCTACTAGTGCGAAAGTAACTCTTTTGGCGCTAAGACACTAAAGTATTCGTGTTAGCTGATGGACAGACTAATGGACTCCAATTTTCCATCATAGAGAAGGCTAAAATTCCTTCTAGGAGAATCGAAACCTAGCTCAACAGGTTGAGCCACAAATTTTCCCTCGTCGACTTTAAGCCGCCACTCATTGTAGAAACCATCTTCGTAATCGAATGTACTACCATCGTCTTCAATGAAAATTCCCTTGGCAGACTTTCCGAAACATTGAAATGTAATTGGAGACTGAGCATATTCGGCCGTGCTTTGCATAACATCGCACATCGGAATCACTGAACCATCCTTGACGAAGACAGGAATTGCATCGAGTCCCCACTGCACTTTGTGTACCTGTCCACCCTCGAGCGGTTCGCCACCCTCGAACGGGTGCCACAAACCTTCCGGCAGATAGACACTGCGCCACGTTCTGCCCCGTTCGATAATCGGAGCGACGAGCAATTGCTCGCCGAATAAAAATTGATCGTCAACTTCGCGGGCAAATTGATCCTCTGGATAGTGCCAAGCCAAAGGTCTCATCAGCGGAGCACCTGAACGAGAGCTCTCCCAAAACAGCGAATAGATGTAGGGCAGGAGTCGATATCTTGTTTCGATGAATTTTCTACAGTGTGCTTCGACAGTTGGTCCGAAAGCCCATGGTTCCTGGGAATCGCCCTTCATCCAGCAGTGATTGCGAAAATATGGGTAGAACAGACCAAGCGCATACCAGCGCGTCAGCAGTTCGCCGGAACAGTTGTGACCAAAGCCACCAATATCCACGCCACTAAATGCGACACCAGACAGACCCATGTTGAGGAGCATCGGAATACTGCGTGCGAGATGATGCCACCACGACATATTGTCACCGAGCCACACAGCGGCGTAGCGCTGAACACCCGCATATCCGGACCGTGTCAAAATGAATGGACGCTGATTAGGTCTCAGTGCCAACATTCCTTCGTAACTAGAACGACTCATCATGCTGCCGTAAAGATTGCGAACTTCGTAATGACCTAACTTTCCTTCCGGCGTTTCTTGCATGAACAGCTGGTCTTCATCTTTTGGAAGTTCGTGAGCCGACCAATCCAATGGTTCCTGATTCTTGAAAATAGCGGGCTCGTTCATATCGTTCCAGATACCGGCAATTCCATTTTCGGTATGGAAGCCGTGCTGCGCCGCCCACCACATGCGCACATCTGGTTTAAGAAAATCTGGAAACACAGATTGTCCTGGCCAGACTTCGCCGATAAACAGCTTGTCATCAGACTTCTTGCAAAAATAATCGTGTTTTTTTCCGTCGGTGAAGACAAAGAATTTGGAATCTTTTTTCACACCAGGATCAATGATGGCAGTCACTTTAAAATTGTTGCGATTCAAGTCAGCGATTAAGTCTTTGAAGTCTGGAAAACGTTCTTTTGAGAACGTGAAGACCCTGTATTCATCCATGTAATCGATATCGAGCACGATACCATCGCAGGGTATTTGCCGTTGCCTAAATTCATGTGCGATGCGCACAACTGTCTCTTGATCTGGATAGCTCCAACGGCATTGCTGATGACCAGTGGCCCAAAGTGGTGGCAGTTTTGACCTTCCAGTCAGCGCGGTGAATGTTTTTACTACGTTTGGCAAGCTTGACGGACCGATGCAATAGAGTTGCCAACCGCGACGAGATAGTAATTCCACCGAAGCTTGATTTGTCAGTTCGGTATCGAGGTCCCAACGCTGCCGCGCGGGAGAATCCAAAAACAGCCCGATGAACTCTTCACCATGCTCGACAATCAAAAAAGGAATCGACTTGTACATGGAGTCCATCGATTCGATGTGGAGATGGTTGTCAGTATTAAATAAAGTATGGGAACTTGAGCGTAAATTAAGCGACGAGTTCCGCTCGCCCAAGCCTAGGCATCGAGCTCCCGGTGCCAGATCGAAAAAGAATTGCCAGCAGCTTTCGGACGTCTGTTGCCATTCCAAATTAAGAGGCAAGCTCGCGCCAGCGGCGTCTGTGAAGCGTCCGTCATCAGAAACGTCCGCAAACTCCTTAGCAAAGTCAGCGTCAGACTGCTCAACACGACGGTCGGGTCCATCCAAATCATCGTCCATGTCATCAGGCCACGGTTCTTCCTCATGGAGGCTGTTCTGCTCTTCCACTTGACCAGCTGACGCAGAGTGAACGACTGCGTAAGAGTGCGGCGGAGCTACATGCCCTTTAGGCCATGTGCTTACCCTGAGAACCTCGACACCCAAAAAGACGGCTCGTTCAGTAATGGACTCGCCAGCAAATATATTCTTTTGCCGCTTGGATTCAATTCGCGAAGGTAATTTCCTTGCAGATTCCCAATCAGCAGCCAATTCGATAGGCTTCACAGGTGCGTACTCCAATAGGGTTCAAGCAACGCTTTATATAATAGCGGGAGACTTGCATATAGCGGGACACTTGCTTATAGCTCGATACTCGCGACATTCAGTCCCGAGAGACTTTTATCCGACAGGTGACGCTACTCTTTACAGCCCAAAGGCACGCGAGCTCCCATCAACAGCTTCGTCAACGCGGCTGCTGATACTGAACCTATCCCGGCACTAGAATTTTTTTGATCTCGTCGTTGATGATTGTTTCGCCGGAAAATCCGATCGAAAAACTTACGACTTCTCCACGAGTATTGAGATAAACAATAGTTGGAATAGGGCTGATGTCGTACTGATCGAGTAGTTTCTGATTTTTTGCGTCATCGACATCGACTCGAAGAAAATTGATTTTGTCACCATATTCGGTTTTTGCTTTTTCCAAAGTCGTATGTAGCTGCTGACACGGATTGCACCACGTGGCATAAAAGTCGATTATTGTCGGTTTGGATTCGTTCTCCTTCTGGACTGGCAAATCCAGCATAGATACAAGCTTCTGTGTATCCGGTCCGGTTTTAGGGGCGATCAAATCTTGCGGCAATTTCATAATTTCAACGTTTGCTTTTTGAGCGTTGGTTGAACCATGTCCAACTCGGATCGCAAGCCGTAACTGCTCTTTCGCTTTGTTGTAATCTTTCAACTTGCAATAGACTTGACCAAGCAAAAGATGTCCTTCGCAACTTTTCGGAGAATTTTTCACGACGACTTGAAGATCCGAAACAGCTCTCTTGTACTGCCCTCTAGCAATACAAGCCTTACCGCATTTCAGGGAGTCTACCGCAGCACGAGCAGCACTTGCACCACATATGGTGTTGACAGCAATCGAAACGCAACTCAAAACCATCAGTAAAGAGTATCGGTATAATTTCACCACTTTGTCCTCCAACCTAATTCGATGTCCATTCAGTGCCCCTCTAGTGCGCGCTTTCATCGACAATTGAATGTGATTTTTCGGTTTGAGTGCGCGAATCATCGACCTTAGTGCGTGAATCATCGACTACGGTGCGTGAATCATCGACTTTAGTGCGCGAATCATCGACTACGGTGCGTGAATCATCGACTACGGTGCGTGAATCATCGACTGCTGTGTGCGCATCTTTGCCACTGGCGACTGTGAGTAAGTGGGCTTCGATCCACTTGCTTACTTTGTTTATTCCTTCATCGGTAAATTGATTTTCTTCAAAGATCAAGTGCTCACCATTGGCGATTAAATCCAATTGTCTATCTTTGGTGGCAAGTTCGTTGAACAGTTCGACAGTGCCTTGCGGTTTAACAAGCTTATCCCGGCACCCTTGAACGAACAGCACTGGTGTCACTTGGATCAGCTTGGCGCACTTATGATTTTGATTCATAAAATGTTGAAACTGCAAGAGTTCATTTGCCGACAGATTAAGCTTGTTGAGCGGATCCTTGCTCCATTGATCTCTTAAGTCTTGTTTTTCAGTGGCCTGAGAAATTATATCTTTCCCCACATCGAATGGCTTGTCGGGATTCTCGAGAAGATGGATGGCAACCTCGAGGCGCGTGTGATTTTGCTTAAATCGATCGTTGGCCGGCACGGAGGATATAAGTCCGTCAACCAAATCGGGATAAATCGCAGTTGCGCGCAAGGCAATCGCACCTCCCATCGACTCACCCAGCAAATACAAAGGCAGCCCCTTGTGGGCGCGATGCAAAACCTTCAATGTTGCTTGAATGTCATTCAAACAGCCGTCGAAATCCACGGTCTCGCGACCTTTTGCCTCCATAAATGAGCCAAACCCGCGCACGTCAATGGCATATACGGCGTAGCCGAGTCCAGCCATTCTCTTGCCGAAATCAGCGTAGGTTCCGTTGTGCAATCCCAATCCATGAACGCAAAGGATTACAGCTTTAGGCTTTTCGCTAGAAGGAAGCCAGGTCAGACAAGGCGCGTTACCACGACGGGCAGTTTTGCTCGACTGGAGTTCAAGCAGTTCTTTCTCTTTCTTGCGTTCGGACTTCTGCTCATCCGACTCGGAACGGGCAGTGCGTGGAATCGATGTCGGCGCGGATGGCGCAATCGATGTCGGCGCGCCCCCCAATTCTGATTCGACTGCACTTACTGGGAGGCGGGTCAAAGATAGCAACAGAGCGAGGAATGCATAATTTCGATATGACATCGGCGGTATACAGATAAAATTCGGGACCTTAACAGATATTGTCGCATGTTCACTTCGCTCATATAGAACATCGATAGTCTCGATGATGCGAATAAATATGCCTGAGCAATTCCCCTTAAATTGAATTCCGATGCCGCGAAACGAAGGTACAGAGTATGATTCAAACAACGCTTGACCGGGCGTAAACGATCTTGTGCTTTTTATTTGAGAGAAAGCGTAGTGAACTGGCAACTTGTTCGATATCTTCTTGGCACCGGGTTGACGACGTTTGCAGACCGGTCGGCGCAAGTGCAACTTCTTTCGACTGTGGTAATGTCCGGTCCCGATGGACAAGGACTCGGCTCGAACACTCTATCCCTTCTCATGCCTTTCGTGCTCCTCAGTTATGCACTAGGAGCTCTTGCAGACAATCAAGACAATCGAAAGCTGCTCATATACACCACTCTTATTCGAGGGCTACTAGTGCTCAGTGTTCCGACGATTTTGACTTTGTTTGGAGCAACTGGAGTGATCGTTCCATCGAGCATTTTCACTCTCTCTGCCTGCGTCGCCATCTGTACGATTTTGGATTTTGCACTCCTGCCTCGACTGTCAGACAGCTCCAAGCAATTACGAACTGCAAACGCGATTTCCTTGTTCACCATAACCGCGGCAACTTTAGCTGCGGTCAGCATCGCCCCCACACTTTCAGACATCTGGTTGCCGCATGACACCTTGAGAGTGGCAGCAGTTTTGTATTTCGTTGCTATGTGTCTTTTTTGGACAATGGATCGCACAAAAACAAAAATTTTGCCTCGTGCCGTCAACCAAACAAGAGAATTAGCAAACGTCTTCAAAGTCCGAAAGGGCTCGATTTCAATATTTCGACTTGGATTTTTCACCTACGTCGGGCACGGTATATTTTACTGTTTGTTTCTAATTTTTTGTATTCAAAACACGCAGCTAAATAACGCACAATCATCCAACATTTTCGCGATTCTGGCGTGGGGATTCTTGTCCGGCGTCGTTGCATCATTGACCTTATTGAGACGATTCAAAACCAGTTCATTGATAGGTTACAGCACCGCCTTGTCCGCCCTAGCGTGTCTGCTCTTCGCTACCGCCGGCAATAACTACACAGCACTAAGACTTTTTTTGCTCATTATGGGCACCACAGGAGCCACCACATTAATCTGCATCAATACACTGCTGCAGAGAGAATTCAATTGCAACGTACGAGGAAAAGTATATGGAGCAATCCTTTGCCTGGCGACAGCTACATACACTCTAGCCACAGTTGGCGTTGAACAGATCACCACTCACTACGCAGCATTGACGATCGTGCGAGTCATGGCGGCAGGGTGGTTAGTTTTTGTCGTTCTGGTTGCGATCAGTTCAAATGGACTCAAGACCAGATGGCGCAAGGCACGTTGCGAGCGCAAATCCAGGCTGTCAGGAAATTCGGCACAAGTGACGGTCGAAAAATGACAACGCCCAATGCAGACGAAATTTACTTCGTACTAGTTCGACCAGTCTTCCTGGGCAACATAGGATCATTCGCTCGCCTGTTGAAAAATTTTGGTTTTCGCAATTTGCGATTTGTGGACGCTCCAAAGAATTATAAGGATGCGGAAGCCCGCAAAATGGCAGTCGGCGCGTTTGATATCCTCAAGTCATCTGAGTCATTCGCCACCCTCAACGAGGCCCTCGCAGACATCGGCTTCATTGTGGGAACGACGACTGGACAACAGCGAACCCAGACACTTCTGCCCCTCGTCCAATCCCTCGAAAAAGTAAGAGCGAGCAGCGGCAACAAAATTGCCATTGTCTTCGGCGATGAGCGAAACGGCTTGAGCAACGAAGAAATGTCCCTGTGCCATATCTTGACCTGCATTGAAACGAACAAAGAATTTCCATCCCTGAATGTGGCACAAGCAGGATGCGTCATCGCCTATGAGCTTTCGAGGATGCGCGGGATGACTTCGCCTCACTCACCCATCGCTTCAGTAGTCGCCTTGCCGACCGGTAAGTCTGTCGACGAAATATTCGACCAAACCGCAATCCTTTTGGATCGAATTGACTTCTCTCGCAAATTCAACAAAGAGGTTGTCACTAAGGAGCTGCGACGCATCTTCTACAAGGCAGAGCTCACCAAACGTGAATCTGACCTTTTCAGGGGAGTGCTGCACAAACTAAACCAGGCACTCGAATGCACGGAAGTCAAACTCGATTTTTCAGAAGATTGACTTCTCAAGACCTTCTCGACAACCAAAGGTTCTAGTCTGTAAAAATAAGGCGATATCGGTTTAGAACATCGAAAATCGAGGTCAAAACAGATTTCATTATCTGAGTAGCCGAATTTATAAACCGTCAAATTTTGTCGCTTTTCGAAAACACCCAATTCCTGCAGACCTTTCCCCTGATTGCGATTTGCGCTTCCGTAGACTTATAAAGCGATATCAGTTTAAAAAGCAAATTGATTGTCAAGGAACAGACAAAATGGGGTAATTTTTGCTCAGGTGTTAAGATGACACTTGGTGTTGTGGTCCATCCTCGCTGGAGGCTTTAGATGGTTTCGGTAAACAGATCGGTTCGATATTTGACGATGGTCGGTTCTGCGTTTTTGCTAGCGGGTACCTGCTGTCTATCCGCCATGGCTGACGGGGATATTTTGCCACCACCGCCGCCTGATGAAGACACTCCCAAACCTGTTTTCGACCGAACACGGTACGTTCAAACTTATCCGATCAAGAAACCGGGTACGACGACAACTACGACCACAACTACGATCGTACCGCCTCAACCAGCCGTCACTACGACAACAACCGTCAGCAACACCACTGTGCAGACGACAACACCAGCTCCAACGACGACCGTAACCCCCCCGACTGCTACAAGCACTAATGTCAGTTTCAGACCTGCCAATGCAGCAGCTCAGGCACTGCTTAACAGGGCATATGACCAGATGCGCAAGAATGCTTTTCCAAATGCCGTCACACTGCTCAACGAGGCGGTCCGGGCTGACGCAAATAGCATCATTGCAAGACGATATCTCGCCTACGCACTCATTCGCATAGCCAGACCAGGAGATGCACTCAACCAGCTGATTTTTCTCACCAACATGCTTAAGCCAAATGCACCAACAACGTTTGACAATTTCAATCTTGGCGAAGCGTATCTTTCATTGCGCAACTTTTCAGCTGCAGAAGATGCATTCAAATCAGTTGTAGCACTTGAACCTAGAAATGATGCGGCTCGAGGAGATTTGATCAAAGCTTACGCCTACGATTCAAAATTTCCGGAAGCAATGCAGCAACTGACGATCGGTCAACAAAACCGAGATCCCAGAGTACAAAGGTATTATCGAACACTCTTAGAGTTGATTTACAACGCCAAGACAGCATCAACGGTTGGCAGTGCTCCTAACGCACCAGCAGCCGAATCAACGAGCTCCTGGCAGCAAATCACACCTAAATAGGTCAGAACTTCTGAGACTATGCTGACACACCGTTCACAAACGAACCTTTGTGCAAACGAACTTGTGCAAAACAAACATCGATCAAGCCAGCAGGATTCGCCGCTGCTTAGGGTCACGGAGGCGCCAGATCGCGGCATCCGTAGCGAAGTGGTGAAAGTTAAAAACAGCTAGACAAACGGCCGCAACTAAAGCAAAATCAAATCCGATCTGCTGAAAGAAATGCGGTATGCCCACATAGATGAAAACACCGGACAAAACTATCAATCCGATGTATTCAAAAGTTGAGGATTTCCAAAAAAGCGCTGTCACGGCCGATGGTGGCGCCCCTTCAGGCAGTCCTCTTTCTTTCAGGTAGTACGCCATTGAAACCGCAATGTACTGACTGCCGTGGAAGAATGCGGGTCCATACAACCAACATAGTGAATTGAGCGTCCCCTGGCTGAATCCAATCAAGGCAACAGTCGCAGTTAACAAGACGGCGGGATATGGTGGCAGCCTCCTTTCAAGAACCAATTTTTTTAGTAGAACGACCAGGAAAATTGCTGAAGTTATCGCGAAAACTGCTTGTGAAACTTGATAAATCCAAATTGGCAAAGGTCCCCAAAATGGACATCTGACGCCAAAGAAATTAGTCGGACTGAACTGGCGAAATGTTAGCATGCGCGCAAAAATAAAGATGTTCATCGTGTAAACGAACCATCGATATGATTCGCGCTCCCAGCGCTTAAACATGTAACCCCGCTTGTAGCAATAAATCAGCGATATACCAAAACTTTGCGCGGCGTAGTGCCAAAATACGAGCAACAAATACAGATAAATCAAATCGCCGGCCCCACCAGGGGCAATGAGCCCGTAGAAAAATGTCGGCACTAATGCTAGTGGCAAATACTTAGTAAAAAACTCGAATTTCTGCCGATTTTCCTCGCCGGGATAAATGCGCATGTACGTTGCTGCAGTATGCGAATCCGCAAAAATATGCTGCCCTAGGAGCACAGCGATCAACAGGGCTCGCGACATTGGTGCACCGGCATTAGCATTGGTTGGCACAGCCCAACCGAGAACGAGAAGATTGACTGCGATGCAAATCCAAACTAGGCCTCCGTAGACAAAAAAGAAGTCTACGAGCGGATTGACGATCCATGGATAACGAGTTGGTTGCGTGGAATCTGACTGCAAGAGCTTAAGCCGTAGAGCCTACTCCTACTATCTTACCCGTCGGGTCACATCTTGCCCCGCCCGGTTTAGTCTTCAAATCGCTTTAGGAAACGCTTTAGGAAACGCTTTAGGAAGCGCTTTGTGAAGCTCCAGTGTTGGAACCAGCCTCTTTCGAGCTCGATTTGCTTCTCTGCACACCAAGATAATACGGTGCGGTGCGACGAACAGTCTCATCAAAAGATGTTTGATGAAAATCCAGTTCTTCAATTGCCTTTTGTGAACTGAAAAATATTTTGTGCTGACTCAACCAGGTCTGCTGTCGAGTCAGAGGCGCATTAATTGGTTTAGAGATCACCAGGCTCCCGATTTTCCATTTTGGTAAGTTCGGTAAAACGTTTTCGCAAAAAGTACCGGCAGCGACTAGAAAAGGACCCGGAAATTCAAAGGCAGGTGGCTTGGTGCCCATCTGCTTGCAGAAAACCAAAGCTGCGTCACGGAAGCTCAGATTCGCGCTTACAAGCACGTAGCGCTCACCTAAACGCCCCTTGGTCATAGCGTTGATGTGCGCGTCAACAACATCATTGATGTCAGAGAACGGGATGCCACCAGGTGGTACACCAAACAAGTTTCCTCTAGACATTGACTCAAAAATGGCATGGTGATGAGGATGCGTATCACCCTCTCCAAATATGATGCCAGGGTTGAGCATCAAAACCGGAACACCTTCCTGATAAAAGTGTCGCACCTGAAGTTCAGCTTCGTATTTAGAGTCGCAATAATTAAGACCTTTGCCAAGCAAGTTGTATTGCAGTTCTTCGGTGCCAATCTCTCCGGCTGGAGGAATTCCAATAGCAGCCACAGAACTTGTATGTATGATCCGTTGAACATGGTGCTTTTGAGCAGCTTCCAGCACATTGCGCGTGCCGAGCACGTTGACTCCAAATTGCCTTTGAATATCTTTCTTCTTGTACGAAACCAGACCAGCGAGATGAAAAATGATGTCGCAGTTTTGCACCGCCGACGATACTTGTTCCGGATTGGTGATATCTCCGCCGTAGTGCTCGATGTTCAATCCGGCAAATTGATTTGCCAGTCCACTGCTGCGACCAAAGGTTCTTATTTGGTGCCCCAATTCATGCAAACGATGAACCAATTTGGAACCGATAAAGCCAGTGGCTCCGGTTACCAAAATTCTCTTCTGTGGTTTTACGTCGTCTGCCAACAGCAATCGCTCCGTTCGGTCAGATCAGGCTCAACTCTATTGAACCGATTCGACTGAACACTCCTGTGGATAGTGTATCCGAGGATAGACAGTTAGCGGCCGCATCGAAAAAGCCCTCAAATTTGACCAATTCCTGAATACTCTTGGCTTTCAAGTCGAATTGTCGAACTAACCCGATATCAGCTTAAAAAACCAACTATCATCCAAATCCACCAACGGGCGGCACATTCAACAAAGCCCTTACAACTTCGCGGCAGCCACTTCTGGCTCCACAGTATTGTAACTTTCAAATGCGCTCTTTACAGGCGTCAAATCGAGCTTGAGAACGTTAAGCAGAGCGTTATCAGCACAAACGTTATCACCAAGTGCCAATTTCACCTGGTCGCGATTAACGGTAGGCACAGACTGCACACTCTCACAGATCACTGCCAACACACTAGCCAGTCCCGGATGTAAAGCAACAATCGATTTGTGCACGCCAAGCGCATCCATAAATTTTTCAACAAAGTGACGCAAAGTCATGATCTCTGGACCACCAACTTCAAGCGTCTGGTTAACGATGCTATTGCTCTGAGCCGCTAATGACAAACAAATCGCCTCAACCAAATCACCGATAAACAGCGGTTGAATTTTGTTCTGACCGCCGTTGATCAGCGGCACCATTTTCTTGCCCAAAATTATTTCACGATAGCGTCTCACCAGCTTGCTGTCTCGATTTCCAACGATGCGACCAAGCAACAGTGGTGGACGCAAGATCACATACTCCAGACCGCTATTTCGAATCTCGTTTTCAGCCATCCACTTGGTTGCATGATAAGAATTGTCGGCGTCTTGTTTTGCACCAAGCGACGTAATCATAACGATCCGCCTCACGCCCGCAACTTTGCAGACCCCGACAAGATTGCGAGTTTGACCAGTGTGCAAATCTTCAAGACGCTCACCCTTTTTTGGTGCAACACTTCCGATCAAATGAACGACAAAAGCACATCCCTCAAACGCGTTCGAATTTGTCGGAGCACTCAGATCAGCGGTAAAAACTTCGGCTCCTTGTTGCTTCAAAAAATCTATGTCGGCGCTGCGAGCGCCCGGATGCACCAAGGCGCGCACTTCGTAGCCTGAAAGACAAAGCTTGTGCACAAGATGACTTCCCAGATAGCCAGTCGCACCATCTACCAGTACACGTTGCCGTTCTGCTCCAGACATCAAGATCCTCGCTTACTCAATTTGCGCCAAATATTTTTTATCAACGTAACTTCACCAACTTCATTCCCTTGCGCTCGATGACCCAAGTATTGAAACAAGTAGCCGATGAAAATAAATGTACATCCCAGTCCAGCTTGACCGACAAAGAGCAAATAAATTCCATAGAACGCAGCTGGAACGCCAAAAATATGAAGTATGGCGTTAACCGGATTTTTGTGGCGCTGGCAGTAATCGATGAGGAACGCCACAATCGGATTCAACATCATCTGGAATAAACTCCGCTAACAATCGGATTCAACATCATCTAGAAACAACTCCGCTAATCGGATTCAACATCATCTAGAAACAACTCCGCTAATCGAATTCAACATCATCTAGAAGCGGCCCCGCTTACAATCTTATTTGCATTGGAATTTTCCGCAGCGCGGAAAGTTTCTAACGTTGCGCTCATTCCTTCTTTGAATGGGATACGGTTGGTGTATGGCAAATCGCGCTCGGCTTTAGACACGCTAAATCCCTGATTCACTGCCGCCAAGCGAAATGCAGCCTTGGAGAATCGAGCCAGATTTTTCTGCTTATCCAGAGGAAGAGAAGGAGCGATGGCAGACACAGTCTGACATACCAATTTCGCAATTGCTCCTGGCACCTTTTTTGTTACTCGCGGCAAACTTAACCCGTCAGCGATTGCGTCGAACAATTCCTTCTTTGAAATAGTCTGACCATCAGTCAAGTTATAAACCTGCCCGTACGTGCGCTCGTTGAACAACGTCAACTCAACCGCTCGTGCCAAGTTATTGACGTAGATCACATTGGTTTGTTTGGTACCACCGTCAATTAGCATCGCTTTTCCGGTTCGTATGGAATTGATCAATCTAGGCATCCAGGAGCGTTCACGAGGTCCGTAAATGAACCCAGGACGCAACGATGTGACTTTCATCTCGCCCGCTTTGGCAAAATCCATAACCGCTTTTTCCGCTTCGATTTTGGAATCAGCGTACGATTCGCCGCAAGGCTTCAATGGTTGAGACTCATCCACGTCGTATTGATCACCCTGTCCTGTGATTACGGACAAGCTACTGATGAAAATAAAGTGTTTTACGGAAACAGCAGCGGCCGCTTTAAGAGCGTGCTGTGTGCCACCGAGATTGGTGGCAAAGATAGATTCACGCGAACCAAATGGATCTACGCTGCCCGCCGCGTGCACAACTGCTTGCGCACCAGTGAATGCTTTTTCCAAAGCAGCCTGGTTATCGACATCGGCGGTTTCAACTCTAATTGAACCTTGACCTGCGTATGTGGAGATAAAGTTTTGTAGAAAATCAGGCGTTTTTCTCAGCACTGCGACAACGTGAAAACCCTGGTTTGCCAAATGCTCCACTATGTGACTGCCGACAAGCCCACTTGCACCGGTAACCGCAACCGTCGCATCGTGCGTTTGTTGTGCCATACAATTAGTTTTCCTCTAATAAATGTGCTTGGTAGTCAGCAAGATGATTCCAAAAGAGCCAACCTTTGCGAGAAAGACTTTGGCGAACTGAGCAAAGGTATCTTCACCTGCGCTTCCGGGGCGCCTTCCTCAACTCGCTGCTGCCTCAATCTCATGTAGGTTCCAGAAGGAAGAGTACGCAATTCAGGCATTCCCAACCGCTTAGTCGAGCGTTTGTCAGCATACTCGGGATTTTGCATTTTTAGAGAATGATCAAATATTCTAATGAATTCATTTTTCACAGATTCAGGCAGTCCAGCATTTAGTTCTGCAAAGCAGACGTAGTGAGGAGGGAAGCCAAGTTCCACCTCGGACGTGAAGTGGCTTATTTCGGCTAAGTTAAGCTGACGCACTGCCATCTTCAAAGCGACCAACACTTGCTCTTCAGTCAACTTTTCGCCCGTGATCGAGCTGATTCCAAGCCCCTTCCGAACAAACGAGATGATCGGGGCATTTTCTTGCATACCGACAACTTCAATCAGATCGTTGATGTCGTAGCGATAAAGGCCGGAGTTGGTCGTGAAGTAGATGTAATACCGACCGCCTACCTGGAGTTGATCAGCGGTCAAAAAGGTTGGCGAACTTGAGTCGCAATCGTCTTCCGAAACAAACTCGAAGAAGTGACTGGTCAACGCCACCACGCCACCAGCGCCATCGGATGAGAGTGGGATAGAGCCTCGACCTTCGCTCGCCATGTAGCCGAAATCACGGACCGGAATGTCTCCAAACGATTCAGGTAATCGCTCCAAGTAGAACGACATGGGACCGCCCTTCCAACAAATCAAAGCGTTCAAATTCGGCCAGAGAATTTGGGGGCTCAGTGTGCCTCGCTGCTCGAGCAGTCTCTGCAACTGCATGGCGCGTTCGCGATTTGGTTTAAGGTATTTCGAAAAAGCCGAAGCTAAGTGCGCAGGCGGTGCATATGCAGACTTGACTGTGCCGTCGCAGAGATCAGCCACGAGGTCATTGGCGTGCTCTTTCAATTGGTCGGCCATCAGCAAAAGACTGGAAGGATTGCAGCAAATAACGGCAGTAACGTCTTGAGCCATGGCAATACGCAACATCAGATAATATTTCATATCCACGTCTTTGATTTTGCACAGCTCATAGGGCACGGAGAAGTGATGCTTGATCAGCGGAGATTGACGCTTGCTCAACAGACCTGAAACAGCACCATAAGGCGCACCACTCTCAACCAAACCCTCTTCGTCATTGCTTGTGATAATCAAAAATTTTCCGACTGCACACTCGGGGTGATCAACGATCATTTTGTAGTTGTGAATCTGAAACGCGTGCGTGTAATCTTTCAGGTGATTTTCTGTAATCGGAATAAACTTGGGCTGCGCCGTAGTACCACTGGTAGTGGCGAACATGAACGGCTGCTGAGCGGTTAACTGATTTGCCTGCCCATTCTTCAAAGCCTCGATATAAGGATGCAAGTCTTCGTACTTGTTGGCGCCCACATGATTTTGATAATCGGCAATCGATCTGATCTGGTCGAACTTGTGTTTCTTTCCAAAAACGGTGTTTTCGTTGTCTCGAATAATCTGTAACAGCTTTTGTTCTTGCGCCTGTCGTGGATTTCTCATAGCGGCGTTGAAACGCTTGACGTGAGTCGAAGCACGAAACAATTGACCGGCAGAAATATCTAGGTTCTTAAACAAATTTTTGCCTCATACGATGCGCTCTGGAACGAGCGGTGGCTGGAGATCACTTACGGTTTCTGGATTGATGAACTGTTGCAAGCGCTGATTCTTGACGTTAACACCTAAGCCTGATGTTTTTAGGACTTTTCCTTTACCACCAAAACCCACATTTAAGTTTTCGTCGGTAATGTCTTGCTTGAGGAGAAAGAAGTTGTTCGAGCCTTCATAATTTTCGAAGCGCGGTTCGATAGCGGCGTACGCCCTTCCTGCAGCGCTGAGTATGCCACTCTCGCCCACCTGAGCGCCCATGTGGCAGGCGATCCCATGCTGGCGGGCGATCTCTGATATTTGACGAGCAGCGAGTATGCCACCCACTTTCGAGATGCGTATATTGAAGGCACTAACAATTTTGTTCTCAGCTAAATAGCGAGCGTCATCTACTGTACACAATGATTCATCCGCCAGAACTTGCTCAGGGAGAATTTTGGTGATAGCGGCCAGCTCTTCAAGTCGATCGGCCGGTATTGGTTGTTCATATGATTTGACGCCGTAATTGCGCATCTGTTCCGCTGCATGAATGGTCTGATCGAATGTCCAGGCGCAGTTGGCATCGACTCTGATCGCAACGCCTGAACCGAGCACCGATCTGGCAATGCGCAGGCGATGTAAATCCAGTTCAAGGTCTTTACCCACCTTAATCTTTACAGTTTTGAAGCCGTACGCTTTGTAAAACCACAGAATCGCTGCTAATGCTTTTTTACCGCCAAACGGTACAACCGCACCGTAGGTGATGGCATCTGGGATCTCATGTCGTACATCAGTGCCAGTCAAATCGCTGCCAGTCAAATCGCTGCCTGCGCCAGTCACATCACTGCTAAGAACGAGTTCGGATACCGTTTTGCCAGCGCACTTACCGGCGGCATCCAGTAAAGCCAACTCCAGCGCACACCAAGATGCTCCTTGCGGACGACCATGCAACTTGAGCTGAGCCCAAGAACTACTCAATATTTCGATAATTTCTGCCGGTCGTTGAAAGCTCCGACCGAGCAGCAATGGCGCGTACTCTTTCGCGACTGCGGACAGCGCTCCAGCCGGATTCTCTCCTGTAACGTAGTCTCTCGGAATACCCTCACCAAATCCAACATAAGTTTTCGCACCATCTTGAATCGTCACTCGAACAATCAGATTTTCTGAGTGGTCGCGTGCGGCCAGGCTATGCTTGAACGACAAGCGAAATGGCAGGGTAATCAAAAATGAGTCAATTGAATTTATCTTCATGCCACCGCACCTGGTGCGCGAGCGCCAATCCACTCGACTAATAGTTGGCAGTACTGCTCGAACCAGATTGGATCAAACTCGATGCTGTGAGCGGCTTCTGAGAAAATTTTCTTGTGCGTATCTGCAGCCTTTACTCTTGCAAACCACCGGTCTAATGCAGCGACGTCGACGATCTCATCTTTGCCAGATTCGATCAAGAGAGTCGGCAATAACAACTTGTCAGACGCTGACTTCGCCTTGAGCGTGAGCAGGAATTGTTCAAAGAAAAACCTCTTTGTAGCTTTGAGTAAACGCAAGGGGTCCTTTTTGATGAATTCCAAATAAGTGGGATCTTGAGTAAACATCGTCGGTTCTATTGGGATATCCAAACTTGCTCGTGAGCGCTGGTCACCTCCTAGCACAGACATACCGATGTCGAGTTTGGTGCGCCAGTCAAAGTCTACTTTAGTATGAATTGCGGGGCAGATGAGAATCAATCCAGCTATAGATGGGAGCGGCGCCCCGTCGGTGCTTTTGTAATCGCTACTAGCCAGCACGGCGGCCGGCTTGCCGCCCCAACAGTTGCCAATCAAAATGATTGGTTTACCGGCGTTTTCAACAGCGACCAGCCGTAAGATTATTTCAATGTCAGCAAGGAGAGCTTTGTAGCTGCTCAGATGCCCTCGCTCTTTATTATTTAAGCCAGCTCCGCGGCGATCTGGTGCATATACGCCAATACCATTTCGAGATAGCACTCGGGCAGTATTTTGAAACCACTGGCTATGTCCCTCAATTCCATGCAAATAAACTGCAACTGGAAAGCTGGCACGACCGGGCCAAACACGGCAAGCAAGCAGCTGTTCATCAACTCCCGAGATCAAGCGAACTTGCTCAGGTTGTACCAGCGCATCTGACTGGAAGCCTGTCTCAAGCTCTGCTTTCAAGTCTGGCAGCGGAATTGATGCTAAATCTTTCGACACCGATTCGCTTTACTCCCATGATTATCAAAAAGAAGTCGCAAGTTGTGATGACCATAACGAGCGCTAATGGTGCAGCTCGCTTGAGTTTATCACCTCTTTGCTTCCATCCGGCTCCATTGATTACGAATCATTAGCAATACAGCTAAAAATGGCTGAACATTAGCTTCTTGAAACGTGGTCAAGCGGCTCGCGTAGTAAAGTATTCATTTGGATTACGTGACTAAATTAAAGGATGTTCACTATGCGGCGCTTGCCAGGCTGGATGCCGAGCTTACTTCGCCAAATCAGCTGGGGCTGCTCGAACAGCTCGATTTTTGAGTCTCATGAAGACACGATAGAAACGTTCCAGTCAGGTCGCATTTGCTGCAGACAGCTGTGGCATTTCATTCAAGAATTACCAGCCAACATTGCCTCAGTCAGAGATGCCTTGCCGCCTCAGATGGACGCTGCGCGACTTCTGCTCAGCGAACTTGCCGATGATGAACGTATTTATCAAAAATTGTTCGTTAAGCAATGTCAACTTGCCCGCCTAAATCCCGAGGAACTTGCGTTAGAAACACCAAGTCTTTCAACTCAACGGCTTTGTGAAGTTATGCGCGGTTTTTGTCAAAGTGGAAACTATTTAGATGGAATTTTGGCAATCGTCACAGCAGAACTTGCAGCGACGGCATTTTGTCGATCCGCTTTGCCTCTCTTCGAAAAATATTTCGCCGCGTGCGGTGCATCGTATTCGGCAGAAGAGATCGAGGAAGGTCTAGAATGGCTGCATCTGCACACCAAGCCGCATACGAAGCACGCATTATGGTTAAAGAGAATGCTCGGCGATCTCGACCTACAGTCATCCGACCAACTGCCCATACAAGTAGAAACCATGCTCCATGCAGTTTTCGCTTTTCTAGAGTGTCCAACACCTGAGACGCTGCCAAGCAAAAAAGACCTTAGTCTGGCTCAACATAAACGAGGATAGGAATTTGAACATGAGCGGTAAAACCGTGAGCAAAACAACCGTAGCAGTGACACTGTGCGTGATGGCACTGTCCAGCATCTTCGCACCAGGTGCGTCGGCTCGCGGCAAAAAAGAATTGCTCGGCAACGCTGCGGGTTTGTCGTTGTCTCGAGACACATTCGCCACCACTATGAAAGACGGAAAGCCCATCATCGACTCATGGTTAAAAGCATCCGATGCGCTGAACAGCTACCAGTTCAACTACCAAATGACTTGCTATAAAAGCGATGGAACGGTGACAGACACAGGCAACCTCTGGTTCAAGAAGAAGAGGCTTCTGCGCATCGAACAGACAGGTGGACCAAAGAAAGGTTCAGTAGCTGTGTTGCAAGCCGACGGCAAAGTGAAAGCGCACCCAGGCGGCGCACTCAAATTCTTCTCGGCGACATTGGCACCAGACAGCAATATGCTGCTCTCAGCGAATGGATGGCCTATGGTCAAGTCAGACTTCGTTTCATTAGCAGAGGCAGTGGAAGGCTATATCAAAGGTGGGGATTACCCACGGATGACCGAAACGCCGGTGCAAGTTCCAAATCGCACCGAGAAAGTAAACGTGTTCGAGCTCTACAAAGGTGGGCCAAACGGTGCTCTCTTTAAACGAGCATTTTTTGATCCAGAGACTAACTTGCCTGTCGAATGGTGGGATTACAAAGATGGAACTTTGTGGGCGCACAGCACTTGGAGCAATTTCAAAGCAGCTAATCTATCAGATAACGTTTTCACGCTTAAGGGGGACAACTAAGTGGCAATTAACACTCCTTCACTGGTGGCACTGAGCCTGCTAGGAATAGGCGCACTAATATCCGCTCCAGTGTTAATTAAGGGATTCACGCGCAGAGGCACTGGTGTCAAATACGAACAAAACTTCCTCATCCAGCGCGCACCACAGCTGATGTCACTTGCGAATGTCATTATTATCAGTGTCAGCTTCCTCACCTACATGGGAGTTCTACCTCCGAGTCTGGTGCCAATCTTCGCATTGACAGCGGGCGAACCATCCGGACTGGTGAGCATTATGTCGTGGACAGGCTGTGTGATACTGCTGAGCGGTCTGGTCTTCATGATTGGCGGCTGGTATTCGCTAGGCGAAATGTTCTCGACTGACGCCGAGGTTATGGACAATCACGCTGTGCGCGACACGGGCTTGTTGAGTCTGGTAATGCACCCGGCCTACTCTGGCATCATCCAATCGCTACTAGGCTCGTCTCTTGCGTCCACGTCAGTTCTGGGAGCACTGTTTACCTTGTGCGTGGTCGCCCCGCTCTGGCTACGTCGAGCCAAGTATGAAGAGCAATTGCTGATCGAGAATTTAGGACAAAGCTATAAAGATTACGCAGAGAATATGAAGTGGCGCAGATTAGTGCCGCGATTCTTCCCAATCGGCGTGTAAAAAATCTCGCACTACCTGCTTGGCTTTTCTTTATCTCCGACAATCAAACTTTTGTAAAAGCGTGATCATCTCTATTTCGGGAAATCATGCGTCATCCCAATCGTCAGGTGATCCGACATGCCACTGAGCCTGGTTGCACCTGCGAAACTTCGTCTGTGCTCTTCATTGATCAACTTGCCAACCTCAGTTTTTTCTAATTGAGCCACGGTTGCAATCCACTGACAATGGGCTATGGTAGTCTAGTTATCAAGTAAAAGGAAACGCTGACACCAGGCTTCTTTAGTCAGCATTGGAGAATTCTTGAACCAGCATTCGAGCCGTTCGGCAAAGATCCGAGTCACCGTTTCAACCTGTGCGGTTCTGCTTTTGTCTCTGAGCGCGCAAACTCCTGGACAGGCGTTTAAGTTTCCTGGACAAAAGGCTAGCACCACCACTAAAGAAACATCGGGAACCGAAGCGCCCAAGTTATTGGATGTTGTCGATAAGCCTGCTTCGGAGAAACAACGAATTCAATCAAAGATTTTGATCAAAGCACCACCAGAAGTAGTCTGGTTTTCAGTGCATGAAGAGCGAAAACATGATCCAGACATTGCATACAGCAAAGTGTTGGAACAGGGTGTAAACGAGCAGAAACTTGAACAGAAATTCTGTTTGCTCCCTGTGATTGGATCTGCCACGTGTGTAATGCACCACACTGAAGTGCCAAACCAAAGAATCGACTACAAACTATTGAAATCAGACCACTTCAAAGCCATGGAAGGAAGTTGGGTTTTCACACCAGCAGAAAATGGCAAGGCGACCGTGCTGGAATTATCGACACACCTCGATATGGGAGTGCCTGTGCCAAAGATGATTTTCAACAATCTGACACAGAAGAAATTAGATAAGCGTTTGGCTCACATCAAAGAAATGGCCGAAGGCATGCACTCGAAAGTAGCGGCCGGAACTGCTAAAACCGAGTAAGTTCGCCGCCCTCGAGCAAGTCGAAGCACCGCCTCCGTAACCTAAGCCGATATCAGCTAGAAGGCTTGAAATTTCGCCAAATCGGATATCAGTTTTGCGCCGAAAAAAAGGACGAAAGGCGATATCAGTTTAGTTTTCGAAACCATCCTATTTAACGGGCGGAGACCTTCTCTGTACCGACACTCAGCTCAATCCTGACGCGAAAACGGTCTTCGAAAAAACCCTTCTTTTCGTTCAGTGCCCAAACTTCAGAATGCGAATTTTGCCCCGGTGCGATATTCAAGCTCAGCCTCATCGTTCTCGGCGTCAGTGAATTTCCCGAAGACTCGTCGAAAGTCACAAGCAAGTTTCGAACGACCTGGCGATGACTACGATCAAGAGCTTCTGCAAGTCTCAAGATGGCTGCCATGTCCCACATCAATCTGCGCTCTTCCGGCGCAATGGTGAAATAGGCTTCGTGTGAATCCTTAGGTTCACTGCCTCGATGATATCGAGCGATGCTGGCAATAACTCCGACTTCCTCCTCCGAATGTCCGAGCATGCCGCCGTGTCGTATCAAATAGTAGGAGTGTTTATGATGTCCATTCCTGCCTATGAACATACCAACATCATGTAGCATCGCGGCGGACCAGAGCAGATGCCCAACGTCCTCTGAATACTCATGCAAAATACCTTTCGTCTGTAGAAATATCTCGCTTGAAAGTCGAGCTACTTGTTCTGCGTGCTCAAAGCTTCCGTTGTATTTATCAAGCAAACCATGCACGCTGGCAGACCGTGGGTCTCGGTGGTGCTCGAGTCCGGCCTTCAACCAACCTGTTTGCAGAAAGCGATCTACAATCACTCCTTCTCGAAGCGCAGCAGAACAAACGATTGTTTCGGTGGCTTTCAGCGAACGCATTGCTTCCAAAAGAACAATTGCACCTGCTAGTACAGTCTGATTACGATCGGCGCTGACGCCCTTTATCCGGTCTCCTTTGAGCGATGCATCTTCCAAATACTGAACGATATTTTCCAGGCGGTCAATGTTCAAGGTCCAACCGTGCAACTCTGCATAAGGCTTCTTCATGCGCTCTCGGTCGATTTTAGCAAGTGCCTGCACTGTGCCAGAAGTGCCGATCAGCTTGTTGAAGCCGCCTACTGTTTCAACACGTGCGGCTGCAGGTCGAAGAACCCCTCTAACCTCATCATGCAGGTCGCGTATACCGCTTTCAGTCGGCTCACCCTTCTTGAAAAAGCGCTGTGTTAATCGAGCGGCACCAAGCTTGTATGATTCCGTAAACAGAGTTTGGGCACGATTGCCGACAATAACCTCTGTACTACCACCGCCAATATCAACAATGGCGAATGTATCGTCGAGCTCCGGCATACTCCACAAGACGCCCAGGTAGATGAGCCGTGCTTCTTCCTTTCCGGAGATCATTTTGGCGTCGAGCTTCAGCTCTTGGCGGATGCGCTGCAATACTTCTTCGCCATTTTTTGATTCACGCACAGCCGATGTCGCGACAGCAACGACTGTAGTGGCGTCATTCTCAGTCGCTTTCTTGAGCATGTCCTTCAAAATGCGTAACGCCGATCTCATCGCCACGTCGTCGATGTAGTGCGCAGAAAGAGCTCGTCTGAAAAACGGAACCGCTTCCTTCACTTTGACGATTACTTCAAAGTGGTCGCGCTCAGGCGTAGCCTGACAGACCACCATATGGAATGAATTTGTCCCCATGTCTATGCAAGCAAAAACAGGTCCCCCTCTAAGGCGGACCCAGGACCCTGTTCGCTTGCTTCTTGGTTTGTTGCTGATCTTACGGCTTTGCATTTGAAGATTCCGGTTGCCGACTAAATTGTAAGCCGTTGAGCATGCTTGCAGTGCTGAGGTGCATATAATTTAGAACAGAAGGTTTGAAAGTGAGCAGTATGAAGAATGACATCAAGAAGGTTGAAGTAAGCTGCAATAACTGCGGCTCTGCACAAACTGACTTAGTCACTACTGGCGTAGAACATGAGTATGACAACACGACGCGGGATGAATTCAACGTGGTCAAGTGCAAGCATTGTAACTTGCACTATCTCAATCCTCGCCCTGACGTATCTGAATTAAACACGATCTATCCCAGCGAATATTACGCCTATCACCTTCAGTCTAAAAATGTCGAGACTGAAAACCACAACTCGCTTCTCTATAAAGCTCGCAAATTCGTTTACCTGAATCGTCTCGAGAAGGCGATTTCGCACTGCGACAACAACAAACAGTTGAACATTCTGGATATCGGATGCGCCGACGGTCGAGCGCTCAACTGGTATCGCAAGATTCAGTCAATCACAGTCAATACGTTCGGAGTAGATTTTGATGAGCGTGCAGTTGAACGCGCCCGGGATGCTGGACACACCATTTATCAAGGACGTTTTGAGGACGTCGACATGCCAATCAACTTTTTCGACATGGCAGTTGCCACTCATGTCATCGAGCATGTGGCAGATTCGAAAGCATTCGCCCGTCGCGCGTTTGAAGTGATCAAACCAGGCGGAATACTCTTACTCGAAACACCGAATATTGATTCACTCGATGCACAAATTTTTCGTCAGCACCACTGGGGCGGCTATCACTTCCCCAGGCACTGGATATTTTACAGCCCTGACACCATTACCAAAGTCGCCAACGAGATTGGATTTGAGGTCATTGAAATCCGCTATCATCCCGCTCCTGCATTTTGGAACTGGTCGTTTCACTCAATCATGGCAGCAAACGCTCGATTCAAGCATTTAGCGGACTTTCTCTTTCCGCCAGCAGACTTTCAAAAGAACAACGTGAAAAATCTTTGTGCCGTGTCACTCTTTACTCTCCTTGACGTAGTACAAAAGGCGACAACGGGAAAAACATCCAACATGTCGATTCTTCTGAGAAAGCCAAGCGGTTCTCCACGAGTTTTGGCTGACTGACCACAAGGCGAGCAGAGGCAACGAGATGGAACGGATAGCCAGAACGATGCAGTGACTACATGAGCGCATGGGCGGATTAGGGTCAGCTTTGTTAACACAAATGCCCGCACAGATTACCAGCGCCCGATTCCAGCTCATTACCAGAGGTTAATGTGCATTTGGTTTAGAATGTCAAGCGGCGGGCATATATATCTTAGTCAAGTACGGTTTCTGGTTTGCGTGGCTTTGCCCTAGCGTAATAGGGCCTACAGGGTGAATGGTCGGTCGGCTGGTTTATACACAGCAGACCTTTCCAACGCCCTTCCTTTTATTTCAGCCAACTCAGCATTGCATGTTGCAGATTACTCCTGTGTGATTGCTGCAGCTACGTCACCTTGAGTGTATTTCTAAGCAAAGCAAAACTGCAGATTCAAGGGAGAAACAAAAGTCTTCAAATCGACGCCAGCGGTCTTGCAGCACTGCTCGAACACGGCTCCTTTAGCCCATCTTATGCGATCAATGAAGCACCAATAGGCAGCCAAATAGATCTGAATGTACCTCCTGCTTACACCATGAAAGAACTTTTTGATGAACCAAACAAACTGGCCTACATGTGCCTGGGTTTGAGAATCAACCTGAGGTTGCTGTGCACGCAGGCGATCAGCAGATAGTACGACGCGATTGCCTGACACCAGTGTTGCAAGGTCAGTCAATTCGAGAATAGATACCGTAGCGATCACAACTTTAGCTTCCAACCGGCTCAGTGCAACCAAGTCATCGATTGACCGCGGCTCACTCGATAACAGCCCATAAATTTGCCTCTCAGGGCATGGTGCCACAGGTGTGCTCGCTGCGTCGTCAGCAGACGCTATTGATTCTGTCACAAGATTCAATTCAGGTTTAAAAACCGATATTCTAGCGGCAAATTCTTCCTCGAGGTTAACGGCACTTTCCGAGTTGACTTCTTGAGCATGTTCCTGCTCGTTCACGGGATGCTTTTGTGCAGGAGTTTCCAAACTTCTCTTACAAATTGCCGCATTGAATTCGAACGATGAAACCAAAACACCATCGTTCCGCATGGCCTTCAACACAGCACCCCAAATCATGTTGAAAATGTGTAACGCTGACGCATACGCGATGTTGCACACTCGACTCAAAAGTCTTGCACTGCACGGTATTCCTCTTTCGCATAAACGTATTGCCACCAAATATGGTCGCGCCATTCGCATCTTTCTAAAAATTGTTCCAGCAGTCAGTCTGAATTTTTTTCCACACCTTCCGCAATTGCCGATCCGATTCCCGAACTTAAGTTTCAACCGAGCACTGCCACAAAACTGACATCGCTTATTTGGACGAATGCGCCGCCAAATTTCGCTAAAACAAGCTTTCTCTGTAGGGTAGACGCGATCAACGAAGTCTACTTCAGCCGCCACTATCAAGAAGTGGTTATCGACTTTAGGCTTTTCTTGTTGCGTTTTCAAATCAACCTCCTCTGACGCACCTAACCTTTAAACGTCATTTGACGAAAAAAAGTTCAATGTTTTGAAAACTTTTCGAAGGTTTTTTGCAATCGGACCATCACTTTAAAACGCCGGACCGGGCAATGCCGGCAACGAGTTTCAACCTGCGCTTAAACTGATATCGGGATACGAACCAAACGAATCGCTAAGGCGATATCGCCTTAAAATCCAGAGGATAGTGGATGAAACGCTATGCAGAAGGCTCATTGTCAATCAGCAAGATTCTGCTCTGTACGACCAAGGCACCATTCGCAGTGCGCCAGCGAATACAAGTTTCGAATGGCGGTTTTGGCAAGTTAATTAAGTCAGGCAAGCGACAATGTGGGGTGTGCAAAACGTGCTATCGTCTCGTATCGATTGCGCGCCGGATTTCGAGGCAGTATGAAAGCTTTTATAACAGGAGGTTCTGGGTTCATAGGCACTTTTGTCGCCCATAAGCTCTTGCAGAACAACGTTGAGGTGACAATCTTTGACAGACGGGAGCCGAATGCTGAATTAACTCATCTCTGCAATTGTATTCAGGGTGATCTGCTGGACTTAGAAAAGGTCAAGAACTCAATTGGCGGCCACGATGTCGTCTACCACCTTGCCGCGAATGCTGACATTTCAATGGGCGTAAAAGATACGGCACTCGATCTTCAACTGACAACCATCGCAACATACAACGTGCTTGAGTCCATGCGATTGAATACGATCAGTTCGATCGTATTTCTATCAGGTTCGGGCGTCTATGGAGACGCCAGCGACACACAATGCGTCGAGACGGCTGGGCCACTTCTCCCCGTTAGTTTGTACGGCGCTAGTAAGCTCGCCGCCGAGGGCTTGATCAGCGCATTCTCAAATATGTTCAACATGAAAGCACTGATCTTTCGCCCAGCCAATATCGTTGGGGGCGGACAGACGCACGGAGTATTGTTCGATTTCATTCAAAAACTCAAGCGTGACTGTCATCGCCTTGAAATTTTAGGCGACGGGAATCAAACAAAATCCTACTTGTATATCGATGATCTTTACGATGCAATTACTATAGCCTTAGACACACAACAAGAGGCAGTCTCAGTCATCAACGTCGCTTCCGCTGACACCGTAGACGTAAATTGGATTGCGGCAAGAGTGATTGAATTCATGAAACTGTCAGAGGTCCAAATCACTCACACCAAAGGAAAAGTTGGCTGGGTCGGAGATGTGCCCACCGTTAGGCTGAACACATCGAAACTGAGACAGCTTGGTTGGGTCCCTCAATATTCTTCCAAAGAAGCAATTGACAAGGCGCTAACAGAAATCCTTGGTGTCTAACGAGAAGGGCAATCGAGATGGCTAATCGTGATAGCTAATCGAGATCGGGAACGAAACGCTAATCGATTTAGTCCTTTCGCATCAACATTTCGCCTTCTTCTGGCGGCGGAAGGGCTTTCCAACTACCTGAAATGAGTCCCACAGCTTTAGCATTTAAATCTTCGGCTTCAGCAGCTCGACGTGTCGATTGCATAAGACTAGCTAGATTCTTCATCAACTTGATAGTGTCAGGATGATCTTCACCTAAAGCCTTTTGCCTGATCTTCAATGCCTTCTTGTAAACAGGCTCTGCTTCCCTGTATTTGCCCTGCATGTGATAGAGCGTTGCCAAATTGTGCAGTCCGGTGGCGACATCAGCATGATTTTCGCCCAACTTGTCTTCGTATATTTGAACGAATCTGAGTGTCAGAGGTTCGGCTAAATTAAATCGCCCTTGTATGTAATAGAATTTTGCCAAGTTGTTCAAACTCGCCGCCACCGCCAAATGTTCCGCGCCTAAAACTTGGGTTCTTAAATGAACGGACTGCTTGTAAAACAACTCCGCTATGACAATCTTCGACTGACGTGTCATTATGTCCGCAAGACAATCGACGGTGAATGCCACTCGCAAATCATCTGTAGCCATGTTCCTGGTCTCTTCGAGCGCTGCCAACCACATGGATTCTGCATCTGCAAGATGTCCTTGTTGATACGAGGTCTCAGCCTGCTTACTCAAGGTTTCCCATTTCATCGTCATATCCGCACCGCCAATTGGTAATAGGAATGTCCTGCTTCATATATTTTACTTCTAATTGTTATCTATGATGAAACGCAAAAGCTCGGTTTTTGAAAATGCTAAATAATGTCGCACTGTCTGTGGTGATGATTACACTTAATGAGCAAGATGCGATAGGTTCTGTGGTTCAAAAAATTAGAGAAGTAGTCGAGCCGGGCGAAATTCTGATCGTCGATAGCAGCAACGACAAAACTGCAGAAATTGCCACAGCGCTTGGATGTCGAGTTATCCGACAACATCCGCCGCAAGGCTATGGACCGGCGTTGGGTCTGGCGCTAAAAGAGGCGGTTGGAGATATCATCGTCACAATGGACTGCGACGACACCTACCCGACACAAGCCATCGTCGAGTTAATGGATCTTGTCGAAGCCGGTTATGAAATCGTCTCGGCATCTCGATTGGTCACTCGACCTAGAGCTATGCCAGCTTCGAACTACATAGCCAACGTAATTTTCGCTCGTCTAGCCGGTATCATATGCGGTGTCAAAACGACTGATGTACACACAGGGATGCGAGCCTACCGGAAATCTCTCATCCACGAGTTTGAATTTGACCCGCACGGAATGGCTCTACCGGTCGAGCTTTTAGTTGGTCCAGTATCACAAGGGTACAAATATAAAGAGATTGGCATTGAATACTTTGAACGCACAGGTCAATCAAAGCTGCAGCCAGTTCCCGGAACTTGCTGGACACTTAAGCGATTGTGGAAGTGGCGGCGTCGTTAACCTTCACGCTCATTTCCCTTCTCGATTAGAGATCAGCGTGCTCAGTCTTTTTAAACGCCATAATCATATTGGACGTTTCGCCGGTAGCCTTTTTGATTATGACGTCAATTACACAGAAGAAACAAATCCGCACAAAGTTAGCAAACGTGTCCTTTTGAAAATCAATTGGCGGCAACAAGATATCAACAAACTTGCGCGAGCGAGGAAACTTTTCTATTAACATCGAATGGAATGTCCAAAACCAAAAAATTGCGTTCGGTACAAAATCAGTGAAAACAGGCTCAAATCCAGCGGAAGCTGCAAGCTTCGTCAAAGTTTCACGCGAAAAGAAAAACCAGTGCCTCGGAAAATGATAAGCCCCCCAATGTCTCGCTCGAAACCACGTCGCATCCATCGAGCCAATGTTCGGAGTCTCAAGCCACAAAATACCATCTGCGCGCAGAACATGGTGGACCTTAAGTAGAAACTGACGTGGATCTGCAACATGCTCGATCACATGCGTCGCAGTCACTAAATCGAACAAATTGCTCGGCAATTCTGCTTTTTCGAACGAGCCCTCGTAGACCGTATGTCCGTTACTTCGAGCCAACTCCAACGCAACAAGATTGAAATCTACTCCGTAGGTTTTTACGCCCGGATGCCGCGCGTAAAGGTCCAGAGTGTGTCCATCTCCGCACCCGATATCTAAAACTGACCAACGTGGTGGATGCGCTCCGCGTCCAGGGGATCTGTTTCCAGTTGACCCGCTTTCAGTTGATCCGCTTCCGGTTGCTCCGCTTCCGGTTGATCTGGTTCCCGTTGATCCGCCTCCAGCTAACTTGCCTTCAGCCGATTCGTTTTCATGTTCACACAACGACAATGACTTCCTGATTTTGGCTTGGAAACCCTTGTACCGGAGCTGGTGCAAAATCGAGTTTGGATTAGCTTGATCGCGCAGAGCCTTCTGATTGTAGGAATAATAATTGACCGGATAAATCGTGGACAACTCACTGACATCAGGTCTTGGATTCAAATAAATCAGTCCGCACTTAGTGCAACGGACCACATTGAAATCATCTGCAGTTGTGTTGTCGTACTCATGCTCTCGCCCTGTTGTTACGAGTTCGTAGTCATCTGCGTTGCACAAGTTGCAACGAGTCGAAACCTTAGTGATACCAGATTTAGTACTAATCGAAAGATCTCCTGCGAATGAATGAATGAATGAATGAATGAAGCGATGGAGTATGAAGTGCGGACTACTTATCTCTTGCGGAATGTTTGTCAAGCAGCCGAGTTCGCATCTCCAAATATTCGACGACACACATTACAAACGATGCATGACTCCACGTCAAAGGTGATACCGAAAGTGGTGCGTCGCAATACGGATCAACTTGCTCAGCCAAAACCCCTGACGGCAAAGCATGGTCGGAAACCCAGACCAATAGCTCAAGGGCCCGATCAAGGTCAGCAAGCGTTTTGGCAGCGGCAATGTAATATTGCGCCAACCATAAGGTGCAGACAAACCAGGGATTGCCAGGAACATTTTCAATATCCTTTGAAACTTGTTGATAATAATCATTTTCGTAACGGGCCAATCCGCCAACCGACGTTTTCACCCACAGGCGCTCTCTAATAGCAGTCAAGGTCTGCGTCACCATAGGATCGTCGACAGGCAAAGCGCCAAACGCAAATACACCATACATCGAAGCATCCAAGGTCATGTCCAGGTCATAACCAGTCGAAGTTCTCGTTGCCATACGACAAAATCGTTTCGCTTTGCCATTCCAAAGATATTTGGTCATTCCCGCTTTAATTTCATTCAGAGCGACTTGATAGGTCTGCTCCTGCTCAAATTCGCCGAATGCATGTGCAAAATTAGCCGCCGCTTGCAGCCCTCCAACAACGGCTCCGACCGTAAATAAATGGACTCCATGCCGTTCTTCCCACAAGTCGTACGAGGGAAGAGGCAAATGTGTTTCCGGATCTCTATGTTGAACCATAAAGTCTCCAGCATTTGAGATCAGGCGTCGATACAGCGGACGAATAAATTCGACGTCTCGAAATTTTGCAAAGTATTCCCACAAAACCCACAGAACAAGTGCGGTTTCATCCTCTTGAATGGGCAAGTCGGACTTTCCATCTCGAACCCACGGATGCCAGCTTGACGCTAATGTTTTGTCGGGATTGTATTTGTGCAAGAAATATCCATCTTCACCAATCAGATCCAGGCAAAACTTGAAAAATGCGTGTCCAACTTCACGATAACCGGCTTTCACTAAGGCGTAGGTTACAAGGGAGCCATCTCGCGGCCACATGTACGAGTACGTATCGCGGGCGAACTGCGCGATATCTTGATCGTTTGCAGCAATGATGGCACCGTGGTCATCAATTTGAGTTCGGATAATAAGAAGGCTTTGCTTATAGAGATTCACAACTTTGTCTGGAAGATCTTGAAAGTCTAACTGCTCTTTATTCACCCAGAGCTTCCAGTAATTCTCAGTGCGCTGCAAAAGTTTGCCTGGCGATCGCTCGCTAACAATGCGATTCAATTTCACAACTTTCTCGTACGCAAAACCAAAACAAATCCAATAATGTACAGATGTCGAACCACTCGCTGGCACATCCAGGTTCAGTCCCACCGTCGAATCAACTGACCCCTGAGCGATCGCGTTACCACTGAGGGTGCCATCTTCTGCGTCCCGCCAAGTTCCTTCGGCACCTTGCATTTCTTTCTGTCCGACTGCCCATTGATCTAGCGCCGACTTGTTATCATCTCCGCCATTGATCAAAAAATACCGGCTACCTTTATAGTGAATAACAGACTGTGTGCGAGGATCGTAGAATGCAGTATCACCAACTTCATTTTCGTAGATGTGAAAGTCATGGTGAAAGAACAATCTTACTTTGCGATCTTCCCCTCGCAAGTCCCTGACAGTAACCTGGCGGAGAAAAACGTAGAGAAAAAATTCAACAGCGTCGTGGACTGTCAGTTCAAGACCCAGCTTGTCATTGGTTAGAAGAACATCTGTGACTAAAGTTTCAGCAACATATTTCCGTTGCATTTTCCAGTCCGAACCGACCCACGAGAATTGTCCATCTACCCAAACACCAAATCTGTTCACGTGACCGACAGTTTGATTTTCTTTGCCGACGAATGGGAAATAGATGTCGCGAAGATTATAGTCGGAGTCGAAGTTCACTAGCACTGTGCCGTTTCCAACTGGCAAATCTCTCGGCATATGTCTCCTTCATCGAAACTTCGGTGCAATCAGTGCTAAGTATTAGTCCTAAAAATCGGTGTTAAAAATAGGTGTTAAATATCGGTGTTAGATATCCGTGTTAAATATCGGTATTAGATATCGGTCCTAAATGTAGGTGCTAAATATCGGTCCCAACAATCGCTGCTAAGTAGTCGGCGCTAAGCCACTACAACGGGTTCTTTCCGGGCTTCGGTCAACTTTCGAACTTGCTCTGCGGCTTCGAATCCGGCTCTTACACAATCCGGAATACCAACACCCGTCAGTGCGCTTCCTGCCCAAATCAGACGCTCGCGCCTGGCAAAACCGTCTTTAATCCGTTCTACCAATTGTAAGTGACCAACGTTATATTGTGGCATCGCATTAGGCCAACGTCTTATCCAAACATTTTGCGGATAATTTGTAATCTTCAAGTAGTGCCGCAAATCTCTCAGGGTCGATTGAATCAAATCGCCATCACTATAAACGAACACATCGGGATGAAGGATCCCGCCCAAAAATGCCCGCATCAACACTTTATTGTGAGGAGCGCGCCCCTTGAACTTGGTGCTACTGAAACTACAAGCGATGATCGATCGTCGCTCCAATTCCGGAACTACAAAACCAAATCCGTCCAGAGGATGCCCGATATCGTCAGTGTTAAAGAGCATGTTGAGAACCACAGATGAAGAATGTTCTACTGATGCAAAGGCGGCGGATAGTTCTGGATCTATGGTATGCAAAATTGAAGACGATGCTTTCGCCGGTGTGGCCAGAACCACAATGTCAGCATCGAAGTCGTTCCCGTTGCGTGTTTTTAGCTTCCATTGTTGACCGATTTGAAGAAGTTCCTGCACTGGGCAAGCGAATTTTATTCTGGCACGCCCTATCGAATCTGCAAGCGCATCCGTCAACGTTTTCAGACCAGCATTGAGCGTTACAAAAGCACTATATCTGGCACCACTATCGGATGATTTGACTAGACTCTTGTTCAACATAGCTCTGCCAATGCTACCGTATTTCCTTTCCATTTCCACGAATTGAGGCACCGTTGCCAGTGCACTCAATTTTTCCGGATCACCAGTGTAGATCCCGCCTACCATTGGTTGCACTATCTTCTCAAACATCTCTTGGCCAAATCGACGCAGTGCAAAACTCTTCAAAGTTTCATCAATAACTGCGTCAGACGGCGGTTTAAAGGCTTCCAGAAGCCCCATGATTTTGCCGCCAGCAGACAATATCTTCGAGTCCAAAAACGGATAGAATTTGGTTGGAGCAAGCAACATGAACCCCTCAGGCAGCGGTTGCAGTTGTCCCTGCAAAGCAATAAACGCGCGTCGATTCGATTCATTGGTTTGCAGAATCTGATTTTCCAAATTCAACGAACGACAAAGATCAAGAGCCCACGGTTTAGTAGTTAAAAAGGAATCAGGACCTTCTTCAATTACACAACCGTTCTCCGAGCGGGTCGAAATGATTCCACCAACCCTTTGACCGGCTTCTAAGATCGTCAGATCTGCAGTCGCGTCAGTTTGCAAAATTGAGTAGGCAGTAGCTAGCCCGGAGATTCCACTGCCCACAATCACGATCTTCATTCTTGTGCAACTCTCTTTTGCAGCCAATTGAGAGGGTGCTGCAAACACCTAATGAGTGGTCAACTCCTTAACCAATTCGACCAGGTACTTTACGTTGCCGACAGGAGTTGGTGGCAAAATGCCATGGCCCAAATTAAAAATGTGCCCTGCTTTTCCGTTAGCCTCACGAATGATGCGCTCCGTTTGCGTGCGAATATCCTTGGGTTCAGATAAAAGAATAACCGGATCAAGATTGCCTTGAACGGCTACATCTCCAAGAGCCTCCCAGGTAGAGCCTAATTCAACTCGCCAATCTAAACCAATTACATCGCCACCGGCTTTTTTCATCGAGTCGAGCAACGTGGCAGTGCCTGTTCCGAAGTGAATAACAGGCACACCAGGGGTGATACCATCAATGGTCGCCTTCATATGTGGTGCCACATAGCGCCGATAATCCTCGGGGCTGAGGCATCCAACCCAACTGTCGAACAGCTGCACAACTCGTGCTCCGGAGTTTATTTGAGCATTCAAATATCTAGACGTCATGCCTGACAGAACGGTCATCAGATCGTGCCAGGCGGGCTCTTGGGTGTACATGAAGGTTTTGGTTTTCTCGAAATTTCGAGAACTTCCACCTTCAATCATGTAGGAAGCAAGTGTAAATGCGGCGCCTGCGAAACCAATCAAAGGGATTTGAGGGTCGAGAGACTTAACGACCAGTTTAATCGAGTCCATTACGTATCCGAGGTGTTCTTGCACGTCGAAAATGTTGAGCCGCGCCACATCAGTAGCGCATGTAATTGGACGCTCAATGACAGGTCCGTCGCCACGTTCAAATTTCAATCCCACTCCAAGTGGCACTAGAGGCAGAAGAATATCGGCAAATATAATCGCAGCGTCTACTTTCAGCTGCTCGACGGCGAAGAGCGTTACTTCAGCAGCGAGTTGCGGAGTGCCGCACAACTCTAGGAAGCTAACTTTTTCTCTGATCGCTCGATACTCTGGTTGAAAGCGACCGGCCTGGCGCATTAGCCAAATCGGGGTGCGCTCAACAGGTTGACGACGGCATGCTCGAACAAAAAGCGGTTCAACTTGTTTGTCGTCTAAAGAGGGTGAGGGAAACAAATTTTTATGCTCAGTCGGCATTCGGTCGGACTCGACTTGGGAGTTGCAGCAACTAGCAATCCTATCATGGATGATTTGAACATCCTAACCAGCTTGATATGCATTACTTTGACTATTTCGTTAGGCTGGACTTCTTCAAAAGTAAGCAAGCACGTGTATGCTTAGGTGCCTACGGAATCTTTAAAGTCATGTATCAAGTCACACGCGAAATTCAGTTTTGTTACGGGCACAGACTGCTCAACTACAAAGGCAAATGCAAAAACTTGCACGGTCATAACGGATTGGCCGTGATCACGATTGAATCAAAACAGCTTGACGAACTTGGGATGGTGACTGACTTTTCCAATATTAAAGCCGTTGTCTCGCAGTGGATAGATGACAACCTTGATCACCGAATGATCCTCAGTCAAGAAGACCCTTTGCTGCCAGTTTTGAAAAGTGCAGGCGAACCAGTGTTTGTGATGAATGTGAATCCCACCGCCGAAAGCATAGCCAAGTTGATCTTCGATTTCGTTGATGGCGCCGGTTTTCCAGTCACCAAAGTCACACTCTGGGAAACTGCTTCTTGTTTTGCTACGTATAGCAAGGTCTAAAACTCGGAACTCAGTACCATTCAGGTTTTGTAGTACCTCACTTGTAATTAAACCGATATCGGGTTAAGCGCTAAATTTCACAGTCGCAAAGGCTGAAAAGCACCGCCCAAGCGTCATTTCAGGCTTCATCACCAAGGAGCATGCTACTATACCGCCAGACTGCTAATCATAATTTCGAAACATCAACACAATAAATGGACCCCTTCGACACAATCATCATCGGTGCAGGACCTGCAGGATTGAGCTGCGCTCTTGAGTTGCAGGAATCGAAGATCAATTACATCGTCTTTGAAAAAGCCGGTCGTGTAGGCGGACAGCTCTGGGACATGAAAAGTTCTGTGCGCAACTTCATCGGCGGTTACAGCGCCGGGGGCGAAGAGACTGCCGAGCGACTGGTTCGTCTTGCTGACGTAATGAAAACCAACATTCAGTTCAATGCGTTGGTAGAGCAAGTTGATTTAAAAATGAAGACTGTCGTGGTCAACGGCAGCCGATACAAAGCAAAAACAATCGTCATCGCAACAGGTTACAGACTGAGAGAACTTCCACTGCCAGGCAGTTCGATGTTCAGTGCATCTGTCTTTTATAGAACAGCCGGCAAGCAAATGGAATTCGCCGGAAAACGCGTTGCAGTCATTGGCGGTGGAGACTCGGCTTTGATTCAATGCATGGAACTTTCAGAGAATTCTCCTCAAGTGCATCTTATTCATCGCAATAACAAATTGAGAGCCAGACCTGATTTGATTACTGCGGTGCGAAATAATCCCAAGGTAAATATCTTGCTCGAAACCGAAGTTGATTCGTTGATTGGACAGAAGAAACTGTCTGGACTGCAAGTAATTTCCAACCGCAGTGGAGAAGTAAAGGACATAGAAGCGGAGTGCGTGCTGATCAAGGTCGGATATGTTCCGAATACGGAACCATTCAAAGGGCAAATCAATATGGATAGCACAGGCCACATCCTCATCGACAGAAATTGTCAGACAAACATTCCAGGCATATTTGCAGTCGGGGATTTAACGAAGCCGGGATATCCTAGAATAGCCATCGCCGCTGGACATGGTGTAATCGCTGCAGCCCAAATACGGTCGATGATAGAGAACAACGTCAAGCTATAAGGACGATATCGCTTTAGCCTGCTCAAACGTTCCTTAACGCGATATCGGTTTATAATCAGGTGCAACTCTCAAAGATCGCCAGGGCTCTTGCCCTGAGCTGCAAGAATCGTTAAACGAGTGCCTGATTTTCCACTGGTCTGATCGAAAAAGTCTTCTCCAAAACTTCAGCAACGACCTGATCCGGCGTCGATGCGCCAGCCGTGACTCCAATAACCACATCACCCGCCGGCAACCAATTGTCTCGCGAGTGCATTTTCCCATCTTCCATGTGACGAATCACGTTACCTGGACCTATGCAACCCGGTCCATCTATGTGATACGACGTCAATCCCTTGACTTGCGCGATCTCTTGCAGATGTCCGGTGTTTGAAGAATTGAATCCGCCAATTACTAAAATCAAATTGAGCGGATCGTCCACGAGTTTGAGCATTGCATCTTGTCTTTCTTGGGTCGCATCACATATGGTGTCACCAGGGCTGAGAAAATGTTCGTCGATCTTCTCCGGTCCATACTTCCGCAACATAGTTTTTTCAAAAAGCTTACCGATCAGCTCAGTTTCGCCTTTGAGCATTGTGGTCTGATTGGCGATGCCCACGCGCTGGAGATTGAAAAGCGGATCAAAACCAAGCGAACACGCTTGATTGAATTTTTCCAAAAATTGCTTTGGATCGCCACCTTCCAAAATAAAGTTGCATACCCATTCAGCTTCAGCCAGATTCTGCACAATGAGATAGTGCCTAGACCGCGAAGATGTGGCAACCGTCTCTTCGTGATTGTATTTGCCGTGGATAATCGCTGTAAAATCGCTTTGTTCATACTTGGCGACTCGATTCCAGACTCTTGAAACCCATGGACAGGTTGTGTCTACGATTTCGCACTGTTTCGATTCAAGCAACTGCATTTCCTGAACACTCGCACCAAATGCAGGCAGTATCACCACTTCGCCCTTTTTGATGCTACTAAAATCCTTGCTGCCGTCATTTTGGACGGGCACAAACGAGATACTCATATCTCTGAGATTGCTGTTCACAACTGGGTTGTGAATGATTTCGTTGGTAATCCAAATTTGCTTGTCGGGAAAATGTTTTCTTGTTTCATACGCCATCGAAACTGCGCGATCAACGCCCCAACAGAATCCAAAAGCTTCTGCCAATTTGATGGTGATACCATTTTTTGTCAGCGTGTTACCGTTGCTTCGCAGGTTGGCGATTAGATCTGACTCATAGGCTGACTTCAAATCCCCCTGCACTTCGTCCTTAAGACCAAAGCCCTTGCGATGATAGTTCGAGTTGTTCATTAGTTTTAGCGGCTCACTTTGCATCCGTGTCACTTGATTTTACCAAGTTGTGGTGCCAATTCCTGGAAGCTCGGTGATATTATGACTTTGCTGAGCTTACTATGGACCCTAGTTACCAAGAACTGACACAAAGCAATACGATCCGTTTCGGTTCGCCAAGTTCACCATTTGGAGGGACAAATGACTAAATTACAAGCGATTGCGCTTTCACTAGCCGCTTTGACCGTGGCACCGATGACAGCTGCACGAGCCGATGACGATGGATTGAGAGACGCCGCTCGCCAGACAGTTCGACTTCCACTGCGCGCCGCTGGCGTAGCTACAGGACTCGTCGTAGGAGTACCGATGGCTGTCACCCGCCGCGCTTCAAACAGAATGATCGAATATACAAACAGCTTCGCCGATAAAATCGGCGGGCACAACAGCGCACCACCTGTGATTTTTGCATCGGTAGTCGGTTTGCCTTACGGATTGCTCGTCGGCTCTGCTGAAGGGGTCTACATGGGCGGCACTAACGCGATCCAGCAGGGTGTTGAAAAACCATTCAGCCTAGAATCGCTAAGCCTCTCAGAGAAGCTAGAAGAGCATTAATATGCACTACAGTGCACTGAGCCTGGGGAGGGCTCAGCGCACTACTACACGAGCTGCTTCCACCACGCTGTCGTAAGCGCCAACATCTCAAGCAGGTGTTGGCGCTTCTCTTATTCTCTCAGGTGAACGTGTCCCATATGCATCAAATCAAAGGTCTCATCTTCGACATGGATGGCGTCTTACTCGACTCCGAACCTCTGCATTTAAAGGCGTATCAAGAATTTTTAAAAGAGTTTGGTGTCGCATTTTCAGAAGCAGACAATCGACCATTTCTCGGACGCAAAGATGTGGAGTTGGCTGAGCATCTGATTTCACAACACGCACTTCCACTTGACGCTTTGCAACTCGTCCAACAAAAAGAAGAAATTCTCGCTCGCCTATTTTCCGCAAATTTGGAACCAATGCCAGGCGTAGTCAAGACTTTGCAAAATGCACAAGCAATTTCTCTGCCGTGCGCCGTAGCCTCATCTGCGACGTTGCCAACAATAATGGAAGTGACCAAGAGTCTCGATATAGCACGATATTTTCAAACCTTAACATCAGGAGACGAAGTGCCTCATGGAAAGCCAGCACCCGATGTTTATCTGCTGGCCGCAGAAAGAATTGGCGTTTTACCGATAAACTGTTTAGTCATCGAAGATTCTTTCAACGGGATTTTGGCGGCTAAGGCAGCTGGGATGAAGTGCATTGCAATTCCTTGTCCAACTACTCGGCATCAAGATCACTCAAAAGCTGACAAAATCTTAGGTACACTGGAGTCCTTGCATTTGGATGATTGGTGCAAACCAGCATCTGATAACTCTGAATAATCGAGCTCATCGGTTGTCTTGACAACGAATATTTGATTCAAGCGACTAAATTGCAGCAAGATTGTGGGTATAACCACTTCGGAGCAGTTTACTATTGGTCATTCAAGAAGGTAAGTACGGACTATGAAGAGTATTCAGAAGGAGCAGGTTCTCAGGTTGAACTGCCCCGGGTTTGGTGAGGAATCGTATCTCACCATCGGTAAAGCGAAACCGCTAGACAACTATGACGTCATCGTTGCTAATCCGGTCAGCATCCTTCATCTCTTCGATCGCGAACCAGATGTCTTGAAAGAAATTGATGGGAAGCTCGATGAGGGGCTAACATCATTTGCACTGAAAAATGATTCACTGCTGCAAGCGCTCGAATCAGATTTAAAAAAGCGGATTTTTGAACTAGTCAGCTTCCTTGAGCGTGGCGGATTGCTCGTCTACTACCTCTGCCGCCCGTTTTTGCTGCAGGGCACTTCGCTTTCCATGGACAATTATTTTTGGTTGGAAAGCTTGGCGCCTGACACTCCAGTAGAAAACAATGTCCGCCATATGAGCGCAGTCTCGCACGGACGCACCATCGAACCAACAGAGCAGGCTGATAAATCAGAGTTCGCCAGCTACTTTCAACAAAGTGGTCTGGAATGGAACACAATCATTCGTACAGACTTTCTCACCGAAGGTTACATAGTGCTCGCCACTGCCGGTCCAAGAAAGTGCATCGCGGCTCATCTTATTGCAGGCGATAACGGCGGCAGAATTATTTTCCTCCCCGCTCCTTATTCTCCAGATTTTGACCGCACATTAATGGATTGCGTAAACAACTGGTACGTCAAGCGTAGTGGCGAAGAGGAACCTGTCGCTGTGGCGGCGAATGCGGCAGGGGCCGGTCAAAAGTTTCCGCAGCCAGATAACTCATTTTTGAAGCCAGAACCGATTGCGGTTCCCGCTGGAGACAAGCAAACGGCTAAACCAGCCGTCGCCGCTCAAGCTCAGCAGCCAGCCGCTGTAGCAGCTCAAACAGCGCCGACGGTATCGCGAACTGGACTACCGGCTCAGAATTCCGGCTCCCCTAGTTCTTCCAAAACTGGAATGCCGGCTCAACCAGCTGCTGCAATAGTTTCTCCAAGTTCTTCAAGAACGGGAATTCCGGCTCAGACTCAAGCTACTGGCGGCTCACCCAGTGCATCCAGAACCGGTATGCCGTCGCAAAACCCCTCCACATCGCGAACCGGGCTTCCACCTGTGCAAAAGTTCGACGCACGAGTTTCGCGTAGTCAGCCGCAAGGACCGTCTGATTCAGACAATGCGAAAAAGAAAATGACTGCCGAGGAGATTCTTGAATCAGTTTCGGCTCAAGCTGAAGTGGTTGAAGCACCAGCCGAAAAACAGCCGTTCAACGAACGCACAACCGCAGACATTGGAACCGCGTTCAACAGTCTCAATCAACCACTGCCACAACACAATGCTGACCAAGCTGGGGTGCCGAGTGCCGCAGATTTGCTCAAAGAACTTGAATCGGTAGGTACTAAGGCTCCTGGTGCAGCTGCAGCAGAAGAGACAGGCAAAGACGAAGATGCCAGCGAAGCTGGATCCAGAAATCTTCTCAAAGAGATGGAGAGCCTGGCTGGTCCGCCGCAAACAACACAGTCAACTTTGTCAACGCCATCACAACCAACACCGTCAAAAGCGGTTGAATCAATTGCTGACAAACCAAGCACCGATTTTTCCAACTACAAATTTGCTGCAGAAGACACCAACGTTGGAGATCCTGGATATCAATACGGCATCGAGGAGCAAACGGCGGCCAGTAAGCAGCCTGCTAAACCAGCATCGAAGTTCGAAGCAGCTGCTAAGTCAGGGGCACCATCGGCGCCACCGCAAGGAATTAGCAAATCCGAGCCAGTTAAGGCCACCAGCCAAGATTCTGGCAATAACAACCATGAAACTGAAACGCCTGAAGCAAAGGATCTAATTAAGAAGATGGAAGAAATGACCAAAGCCCCAGCGTCGGAATGGTGCGCAGAGTACTCGTTCTCCGACCTCGATGACTTGCGCCGTGAAAAGTCTGCTTTGGTAGACTCAATCAAACAAGCGCAAACAAAAATTTCTTCGATCGACACTAAAATCTCGCAACTCGATGGACTCAAAAACGCACTTCTATCATCTGACGGCGAAGACCTGATGAACGCCAGCGCAATCGTTTTCAAACGCTTAGGCTGGGGTGCAGAGAGCAACGCCGGCACATCCAGTGAATTGCTTCTGTCTGCCGACCGTCCTGAAGCGATAGTGCGAGTTCTGAGAACAAACTCTCAACCGAAAAGTTCGGACATCGCTCAACTTGCTCAATCAGTAATCACCTTCTGGGGCGAACACGAAGTTGAACCGAAGGGCGTGCTGGTCTCTTGCACCTGGGCGAACAGACCGCCTTCAGAACGCAACGAGCCGGACTACACAGACGCCTTGTCTGAATTTGCTCAAAAGAAGAATTTGGCTTTGATGACGACGATGCAATTACTTTGCATTTATAGAGACTTGGAAATGGGAAAAGCCAATGCCGAAGAGATTCGGAAACGTATTTTGGAAACTAACGGAAAACTCTTGGGATACTCCCTTGAGCACACCATGACAAAGGCAACGGCTAGCTCATAGTTAAGACGGGTACCATGTACGGTCGCCATGAAATATGTGAGACTAATGGACGGACAGATGTTGTCACATCGTCAAGTTGATTGGCACCGCATTTGATACCATGACGGGGAAGCAAACCAGTGAACTTACCAACAATAGTTGTTTGCGATAATAATGCAGGCCAAAAAGAAGCGATTGAAGCCTTGATTTCAGCGCAACCATCTTTGATTCTGCTTGGCACAGTCAGTCGACAACTAGCCAGTCAGCAGACACTGCAGCAAGGAATCAAAGTGATCTGGGTCGAACTAGCGCCGGATCCGCAGAAAGGATTGGCGCTACTCAATGAACTCAAAGAAAAATATCCGAAAGTGCATTACCTCGTCAGTTTCGAGACGCTGCAAGCAGACCTGGTCAAGACCGCGATGCAATTAGGAGCGGTCGAATACCTCGACATGCCAGGCGCTGCGCAACTGCTTCCACCAGCAATCGCTCGCATCAACCAGAAAGAACAGACTGCTACCACCGCGGCAAGTTCAGCTCCACAGGCTCCATTAGCTTCAAGTCGCCCCAGTGCTACGCAAGACAACTTGCAGGCACTACCGGCGGGGCACGGGTCGATAGCGCAAGGTAGGGCTGAAAGACCAACCAACACGCCCGCGGCTGAGAAAGTCAGTAACAATAGCTTACGCAAGGCTCGCACTCTCACAACAGAGGGCGATCCAAACAGCATCTTCGCATCACTTCCAAGCTGGTTATTGCCGTCGATAATGCTTGTGATGGTGATCGTAGCGGTGCTTGTTATGATGCTGAACCACTAGTAGTATCATCCAATCGCGGACCCGGACGTCCTATCGCGGACCCGGACGTCCTATCGCGCATCTGGACGTCGTGCAAGGACTGAACCCGTTACCTGGCCGCCGTCGCACATTTGTCGATTTTAGATGCCAAAATAAAGTCGTTTTCGGTCAGTCCATGACTTACGTGCGTCCAAATTTCGACACGCAATTCGCCCCAGCGCACGATCAAATCAGGGTGATGATTCTCCTTTTGGGCTACAGCCGCCACTTTCGTAGCCAAATCCATAGCTTGTTTGAAGTTATCGAAGCGAAAACTTTTGACGATCTTTTGATGCGCTTCACATTGCCACTGATCCAGTTGTGCTAAAAGCGGTTCAATTTGTTCTGGCGTCAACGCAGGGACATCGCCTTTACAAGGCAGACAAGTTTTTTCCGACAAGCTCACCGTTGACTCTCCTTGCTAAATTGATCGACAAAATCTTCTGGTTCTGCATCCGCAATTTCCATCGAAAACACATCTGCATGATCGGGAGGCAGCTCGTCTTCCTCCTCTGCGGGAAGTCGCATCAGAACTTGTTCTATGTTATACATCAAATTGAAAGTAACGCGTGACATTTGCGAATAGTTGATCGCCTCGAACCAACCGATTACAGTTGGCACCAGAGTCCAACACATCGTCAAATAAATCAGACCTGGAACCTTTTCACCCAGATAAAATTTATGCATTCCCAGACCACCCAGCACCACAGCTAATACCACTGCAGTTTTTTTCTGACGCCCTTCGAGCAATTGATCCGACGCAGCTTGAATCAACTGAGATTTACGTTTACGTACTGATGATGCAGTTTTCAGAGCACGCAGGTGCTTAGCATCGCTGCGCACCAAAGGGACCCCTTCTGCTCCACAGAAGCAGCGCACCCTCAAAGTTTGTCCTTTTCTTACGTGATAAATCTCTGCCTCTAACAATATTCGTTTGCACTGTCCGCAATAAAGTGGTGCCAGTTTCAGTTCGCTGCCAACCGGCGGTCTAAACGACGCGTTCTTATCTACGGCAGACAAAATATCCATTGTCGAAAGACTGAGCTGCCGCGCACGTTTCGTAAACTCATCTGCCTGTCCAGCATGAGCATCTTTATTCAATTGCGAAAGAAGCATGTATTGCTCCGTTGCCTCACCTTTCTTTTCCAACTTTTCCAGCGCTTTTGCAAGACCTTTGCGCACGTCAATTTCTCGAACGACTCGATTTGGCAACGCTTTTGTGCGAGCGAGTGCTTCCAAAAAGCAAGTCTGAGCCTCGCCATAAGCCTCCACTTCAAGCGCGGCATTCCCCTTATCTAGCCAATCTTGGAAGGATTGAGCCAGCTCGGCCGTTTGATGGGTGTCCTCCTCGCGCTCAACTACGTGAACATCAATATTTTCAGCATGGTTGCGACCACAATTGTGACAAGTAACTTGCCACGGCTTCAACAGCGTTTCGCATTCTGGACAAGGACGCAAATCCGTCAGGGGATCGAAACTTAGTTCTGTGGCAGAAGCAGCAGCGGCCGCATCGACAGCAGCCTCCACAGCAGCGTCAATAGGCATGTTGGCAAACGGTTCGGCCGCTGACGGTTCGATTGCTGGCGGTTCGGTTGCTGTCAATGTGGTGCCACCATCAGCCGGTGGCAAATTTTTCTCAGCGTCGGTTTCAACCGACGACTTTTCTTGCTCTTCTAAGTTTTCTTCGAATTGGTCTGACATTAGTAAAACGATAGCTGATTGCCACATTATAGTGGACAGACCTCCCAAGGAGCGTCTAACTATCGAGTTCGATTTAGCTTAACTCTGAGACTGAAGGCTAGCAAACATACAGCTTAGCGACAAATCGCTCGGCTAACACAGCGCTTAGCTAACGATCGTCACTCTTCTCAACAGGCAAAGAATATGCTGCCAGAGGCTTGAACGAGGGTGCAACCAAAGCATTGTCGGCAACTCCGCTGCGAATAGCAGACCAATCTCTCTTGGGATTGAGCAAATCCAACACTTCTGAATAACTCGCAGCCGTTCGATAGATAGGTGGATAAACTTTCTTTGGTGCCGCCATCGTATCTGGCAACGACGTAGATGGACCAGCGTCGCGTCCCGATGACAGCTTCGCGAAAATGTTCTGATATTCAGCTGGAGGATGTGCACCAAATTTGGCGTAAAAGAATTTGATTCCTGCGGCTTCAGCCAGCCCACCATCTTTGATTCGACTATCACCAAACATAGCAGTTTGACTTGGTCGAACGTTCAACTCGTCCATTCGCTCCTTGAGATTGCCCAGGTGCGGCTTCTCATCAGCCTTAGACAAGACCTTGGTCTGTTCAAAAGGCTTATCAGCATTCATAAAGTCGGCGACGCGCTGAGCTCCGTGCTCCATCAACTTGGGATCACTGAAAGACTTTGGATTGGGTGCCGGCGTTTCGAGAGCATAGAATTCGTCCATACGTCTGGCAAGATCCATGGTGTGCAACCGAGCCAGACCGATAAAGTATGGCGCATCGCTACGAGCCATTATTCGAACTCCGTTGGCACGAAGCTTGTCGAGCGTTTCAGGAACACCGTCATAAGGCTTGAGAAGCTCACCGCGACGTTCGTCCATGACTTTCCAGAAAGGCTCGACCACCTCTTTGGTGAACTGTTCAGGCGACATTTTGAACTTTTCTGGCAAACCTGACTGTTCCAAACTCCATGGATAGTCATGCGAGCGGTACTTATCCATGACGCCGCCAATCTTTTGATAAATTTCAAGCTCAGGAATGCGTTGCTCTGCGCTGATTTTGGCTACATTTTCCCGCACTGCAGGAGCGAAATAATCGCTGAATGGACCCATGGTGCCATCAATATCAGTCACTAAAAGCTTCAACTTCGGTGGTTTAAGCGTGTCTGCAATATTCCAGAGATTGGCCTTTACTTCGGCGCCAGAGACTTTACCTGTAATCAGGTCGAGCGCCCCCATATTCTTACCAAATATGGCGTTTGCAGCACCTTTGCCAGCCATCCCACCAGCCATCGCAAGAGGCATAGAAGAGAGAAATGCAGTCCCTTCATGCGAAATCGTCTGTCGCAAATCACCAGTCACTTTGGTCATATCGGCGTTGGAGTCACTAGCTTGATACATCGCCGATGCTGTAGACCCCCACAGTCCACGTGTCGCATAAGCCACCAGCGCGACATTAGCAAGGCCTCGGGGATTTGCCAGCGTGATTGCAGCGCCGACGGCAGCATCTTGCCAGTGATTCTCTAAAAACTTCGCGGTTGCACCGACCGGGTTGGTTGAGAAGTCTTTTTTAGCCTGTTGAAGATCTGACCAGGTGGTCGTCACCGCATCTTGAAGTCCTGGAGCGATTCCGTCAGTAACGACTGCAGACTCTCGCTTGAAAAAACCTTGATCCATGTGGATGCTTGCTCGCCTTGGGATTCCATTCTGTGAATTATCGCGGGCAGGGGACCAGTCGAGCTACCGTGGAAATCCCATATCGGTGGTGAATCAGGCGCATTTACGGCAGATTTAATGGATAAAGGGGCATTTTGGACACATCTTAATTATATGGGCGTTTCGGGGTTCGATCTAAAAATAAACAGATATCGCGTAAAGGTTCAGATTCTGCGCGTTACCCGATATCGCTTTACGAACCAGAGGCAATACCGAAAGCGCTATCCTGCTTAGGTTTGGAGCAAACGACCAGCGGCTTTCTGGAAGGCATCGCAATGGTGCCAATTTGTGGAACTATATTCATATGGTTGCCAAAGAAAAAACGCCTTACCTGATATTTGCTATCGACGACAAAAAACTGGCGATTGAACTCGAACTAATCGAGCAAGTCTATTCGGCCGTTGAAGTCACCCCGCTTGTTGGAGCGCCCGATTCAATTCTCGGACTGATCAACGTCCACGGCGCCATCATCGTCGTCTTGAACGTCAGAAAAAAGCTGGGATTGAGAGAGCGTTCTATCGAATTATCAGATCAAATTTTGATCGCAAATTTAGATGATCGACAGTTGGCACTCTTGGTTGATGAAGTTGTAGAAGTGCTGCACGCTCCATCGCACAAAGCAGCTAATGGTTCGAAAACTTCAGATGAAAAACCAATCATCCAGAACGAGGACGAAACAATCGAGCTGTACGAACTACAGAACTTCTTGTCAGAAGCGGAAGAAGACGCACTAAAAACAGCATTACAACTGGCATACACCCACTAGTGAAAAACGACCTGACAGATGAATCACTATTACGGCTGAGCAACCATCTTGCTCAGCACATGGGCATCAATTTTTCCGCCGAGCGATTCACCGATCTAAAAACAAAGATGACAGCGCTCGCTGATGCATTTGAGTTTGAGGACGTGGAGGAGTTTGCGGCATGGCTACTTTCCGACAAACTCAGTCGAGAGCAGATCGAACTACTGGCAGATTTTCTCACCGTGGGAGAAACATACTTTTTTAGAGATCCAAAATCGTTTCTAGTGCTAGAGAATGAAATCTTTCCGCAATTGATTGACGCTCGCCAGAACACTCGTTTCATGCGCATCTGGAGTGCGGCTTGCTGCACTGGTGAAGAACCCTACTCAATTGCTATGCTTTTGAGAAAAATGATACCGGATGTAGATAGTTGGCAGATCAACATACTTGGCACCGACATCAATCAGACGTTTCTTGAACGAGCGACTGAAGGACTTTATGGAGATTGGTCATTCCGTGCAACTCCTGATTTTTATAAGGAACGTTATTTCAAACCGAAGAAAAACAGATTTCAAATTGATACTCAGATCAAAAAAATGGTGCGTTTCGAATGGATGAACCTGGCGGAGCTAGAGTGCCTGGACGATCCGAACTACAGTTCCATGGACCTGATCTTCTGTAGAAACGTGCTCATTTATTTCAGCCAGGAGCACGCCACCAAAATCATAACTTCGTTGAGCAAATGTTTGATACCAGATGGTTACCTGTTTGTCGGTCCGAACGAACTCACGGCAAACGATGATCGTTCTTACAACTCATTGCACAGAAATGGTGCCATCGTTTTGCAAAAAGCGAACCATATCGCCGCTGAAATACAGCGGTTGGCAGATGTTGACTCAGGAGAGGGGCTGCAAATCAAGGAGGTGGAGAGCGGCTCGGGCGCTCACATGAACCAACAAATCCCGACCCTCGAAGAAGCTCAAGCCCGCTATGACCAGGCACTGTATCAGGAGGCTGTAGAGCTATTGCTATTACGCTGCAAAAACGGCGGAGATTTCTCAACCATGGTCCTTCTGGCTAAGAGCTTTGCCAACCACAGCGACCTAAAGAGCGCTCTAAAATGGTGCGATCAAGCCATTAAAGTGAATCGGCTGAATGCGGCAACTCACTATCTTCGTGCCACCATTCTGCAAGAGCAAGGGGCAAACAGTGAGGCAATACACTCACTTAAACAAGCCCTGCTGATGGATTCGAGTTTCGTTCTGGCCGAATTCAATCTGGGCATACTGCTCAAGCATTCAGGCAATCTGCGGGACGCACAAAGACACTTCAAAGCCACTTTGAAACTATTGGGGAGCTACGACGATAATGATATTTTGCCAGAATCTGAAGGCACAACTGCAAGCGGCATGCGAGTTATTGTAAGCTCCTTAATGGCAGACACCCCGCATTAATCACGGACGCCAGGCAAATCACAGACACCGGGCAAATCACAGACACCAGGCAAATCACAGACACCGGGCAAATCACAGACACCAAACATCAATCATGGACACACCATTTACCAAAGCAGAACAAGAAAACTTGCAGGCCATGAAGCGCGCCGTTTTAAAAGCACGAGCACGTGTACTGGCGAAACCACATAAGCGCATCGAAATCAAAACTGATCTAATCGAGGTGGTGGAGTTTATTTTGTCTGGCGAAACTTATGCGGTGCGCACAAGCGATATCAGAGAAGTCCACTATTTGAAAGACGTAACTAGAGTTCCATCAACGCCGGCTTTCATAGTTGGTGTTATCAGCCTGAGAGGACAGATAATCGTAGTAATAGATATTCGAAGATTTTTTGACCTGCCTCAAACAGAATTATCCGTTTTCAATAAAGTTGTGATCGTTGAAAAAGGCGATGTAATCGTAGGTTTCACCGCGGACGAAGTGTCCGGTGTGCGCCAAATCGAGCAGTCGACAATCCAACCATCACTGGCAACCTTAGCCGGAAAACGTGCCAAGTTCTTACGCGGTATTACAACCGACCGCGTCACCATACTTGACGTCGAAAAAATGCTACAAGATAGAGAGTTACTAGTGAATGAGCAAGTGGATAACTGAGCGTGGGTAAAAGGAAAACTGAGGCATGTTCAAGAATTTGGCTACACGCTATAAGCTACTCATCAGCTTTTCTGTCATCGGATTTTGCATACTGAGCATTGCTCTGATCTCCTGCTTAGCGCTCTCAACAAAAAATGGTGGCGAAACTGCAGCACAAACTTCAAACGATTTACTCCTGGTTGCCGCAGACATCGATGCAGCGCAGCTAGGGATGATGTCGGCGAATAACGAGAAGAAAGAAGCACTTGGCGACCTTTCCGACCTAGCCTATGAGCTGAGACGAAAGATAACGACTCTGAATTTAGAAGCACCACCGCAAAAACTAGCCGAGCTAGAACAAGCCGTCGACCAATATCTTGCAGGCATCAAGCAATACACCCGAGCATTTCAATCAGGAGATACCACGGCCACTCAGAAAATTGCCCTAGATCAACTGGAGCACTGCAAGAAGATCCATTTGCTCTGTACTACTCTGGCCAAACCAGAGAGCACAGACCATGGACAGCAAGAAGCAATCGGCCTAATCGCGTTTATTGGAGTATTCTCGATTTTCTTCGCGGTATTCAGCTTCATGACTTTGTGCGAGGAGATCGCGGCACCTCTTCAACAACTAACTTTGGCTTCAGAACGACTGGCAGCAGGAGACCTGGGTGCGAACTTGCCCGACTCCTACCGTAGCGATGAAGTGGGTTCCGTTGTGAAAGCATATGCTCGTATGGTGACATCGCTGCGGAACATTTCAGCGGCAGCTCAACGTGTTGCGCAAGGCGATTTACGAGTTGAAGTTCAGCCTCGCTCTGAAGAAGATTCATTAGGGAAGGCATTCGCTTCAATGGTCGAAAACATGTCGTCTGCCACATCGCAAATCAAGTCGGCGGTGGAAGTTCTATCAAGCGCCGTCAACAACATTATGGCTTCTGTAGCTGACTCGGCCGCTGGTGCGACGGAAACTGCAACCGCAGTGACAGAGACAACGACAACTGTTGAAGAAGTGCGACAGACTTCGCACATAGCTAATCAGAAAGCTAAGAATGTAGCAGAGAGCGCACAGAAATCCGCGCAAATTTCGACGATGGGAAGAAAGTCCACCGAAGAGACAATTCAGGGCATGAAGCGAATTCGAGAACAAATGGATTTGATCGCTGATAGCATGGTGCGCCTAAGCGAAAAAAGTCAGTCGATTGTTGAGATAATCGCGACAGTTGATGACCTCGCACAGCAATCAAACTTGCTTGCCGTAAACGCTTCGATCGAAGCGGCAAAAGCTGGAGAACTTGGTCGAGGATTCGCAGTTGTTGCACAAGAAGTGAAAAGTATGTCCGATCAGTCGAAGCAAGCGACGGCGCAGGTGCGAAAAATCCTTGGCGAAATTCAGCAAGCGACTACCTCCGCCGCGATGGCAACGGAGCTGGGCAGCCGCGCAGTAGACGCAGCTGTTACTCAGTCAAATCAAGCTGGAGAGGCGATAACGACTCTGGCAAACAGCGTTGTTGAGTCAGCCAACGCAGCTGCGCAAATTGCGGTGTCCAGTCAGCAGCAACTGGCTGGAGTCGATCAAGTTGCCACCGCTATGCTTGGTATCAAAGATGCCACCGCTCAAAATTTGATTGCAATCAAACGCGTCGAAGAAGCCACCCTCACATTGCAAGAGCTCGGTGGCACTCTCAGAGTTCTCACGAAACGATATCAACTTTAGGTGACCAATGACGTCCTCTGAAGAAGCGTTCTTAAAGAAGCTCAGGGCTGCCTTTGTTGGCGAGGCTCACGAGCAAATCGAGCGCATCTCGAGCGGACTTTCGCAACTGACTTCCATTGCAGACGAGTTAGCGCGGCAAGTCATAATTGAAAATACCTTTAGAGAACTGCACAACATGAAAGGCTCTGCTCGAGCCGTCAATTTGTTGACGCTGGAAGCTGTCTGTCAGCTACTGGAAGATGTGTTCGCCGAACTTAAACGCGAAGAACGCAAAGTGACACCGCGTCTGATGGATGTTTTGCACGAAAGCGTCGATTCAGTATCCGGTGTGCTGACAAAGCTAGAGGCGGACGAAAGTTTTCAGGAATCTGCGGACTTAGAGGGAGTGTTAGAACGACTGCAGAAGAATCTGGAAATATCCGACAAAAAAAGTGCAGACCACGTTCGTTCTGAACAAAGTCATTCTGAACCGAGTCGTACAGAACCAAGTCGTTCTGAACAAAGTCGTTCTGAGGAGAGTCGTTTAGAACAGAGTCGTTCTGAACAAGAACAAAGCATTGTAGAACTGAGTAGGACAGAAACGAATGAGAAACAAAAGTCCCCTGATGAAAAAGAAGAAAGCGCAGAGTCAATTTTGAACAGTTTCGCTTTCGATCCCACATGGCAGGAGAGCACCACCCAAGGTGCCTTACAAGATGCGTTAAAGACTATCCCCCAAGGCAGTCCAGACAGTCTCTTGCCGGGCAGCCACGCAAGTTCTGGTTTGTTTTCAACGCCGCCTCAATCGTTCACCACGGCCAGCACTATCGATTCGACGCGTGAATCGATTCGCATCCCCGCAGCACGATTAGACGAATTATTGATGCGAGCCGAAGACATGCTCAGTCTTAAAATCATGAGTCGCCAGCACAACCACGATTTAAACAATGTCGGTTTTAAATTTGATCACTACACTCGAGATTTATCCAAAATATATGCGGATGTCCGCGCAGCCAGGCAACTTATTGATCGTGACCTAGCATCCGTCGAAGAGTTATTTATCGAATCAGTCTTGGGAAAAGTTTTGGAATTCCTCGATCTTCAACAGCAACAGCTAAGTGCTTTAAGCGCACAACTAACCACATTGAAAACAGGGTCACTCAACGATTATAGAGTCGCGAGTAGCACCGTTGACACATTCCTTGAAAACACAAAAAAGCTGCTGATGATGCCGGCATCCACCATGCTGGAGTTGATGCCAAAGTTAGTGCGTGATCTGGCACGAGAATTAGGTAAAGAAATAGACCTCACCATAAGCGGCAGCGCCATCCAGTTGGACAAGCGAGTTTTGGCCCAAGTAAAAGATCCGTTAGTGCACATTCTTCGGAACAGCATAGACCACGGCATGGAGAAACCTGAGGCACGAGCGGAATCAGGCAAGTCCCCACGAGGAACACTGACCATCAGTGTCCTGCAGCAAGAAGGTAACACAGTTGAAATCGTTGTCACCGATGATGGTGCCGGAATCAATATTGAAAGGGTAAAGGAAATCGCAGTCAAAAACAATCTAATCGACAGGCAAAGAGCCGATGCGATGACTGATGAAGAGGCGATTCCGCTGATTTTTCAGTCAAGCTTCTCCACCAGCTCCACCATCTCAGAAATTTCTGGTAGAGGTTTGGGCCTTGCAATTGCAAAAGAAAATATCGAACACCTTGGTGGACGTCTGATTGTAGAAAGCCGTCGTGGTCTAGGCACCACTTTCAGAATCAAACTGCCAGTCACCGTGGCCACTTTCCGAGGAGTCCTAATTAAGTGCTCGGATGAAATCCTGATTGTGCCAACATCTGACATGGAACGACTGGTAAAAGTCAAAAAAGAACAAGTTAAAACCAGCGACAGTGGACAAACGATTGAGGTGGACGGGCAAGAGGTTCCATTCTTGAGACTGAATCATGTTTTGGAATTGCCAACCTCACCGGCTAATTCGACGCACCATCTGGTCATGGTTCTGCGTCACAGCGAAGCGAAGTGCGCCTTTGAAATTGATGACGTTCTCGAAGAACAGGAGATCCTTGTCAAAAAATTAGCCAAACCGCTTGTGCGTGTCAGAAATGTTGCGGGCGTGACAGTGCTAGGCTCAGGAAAACCATCGGCGATTTTGAATGTAAGCGACTTGTTGAAATCGGCAACAAAAATGGCTGCCCTGAAAGTGCGTCCAGAGACTGACAAAACTCCAGCCGCAGTCAAAAGAATTCTCGTCGTCGACGACACGATCACCGCGCGCATACTCATGAAAAACATTCTAGAGTCGGCTGGATACTTGATAAAAACGGCTAACGATGGTGCAGAAGCGTTGAAACTGCTCGAGAAGGAGCAATTCGACTTGCTTGTGACCGACATCGAGATGCCCAAAATGAACGGCATCGAGCTGACGGCAGCAGTGAGAGAAAGGGGTCAATCGGTTCCAATCATCTTAGTCACTTCGATGACAGATCAACACTTTCGCGAAAAAGGCACCGAAGCTGGTGCCGACGCCTTTTTCGTCAAGAGCAGCTTCGACCAGAACAACCTCTTAGATGTGATAAAGCGACTAATCTAAAATGATAAAAGTACTGATAGTCGAAGATTCCCTGGTGGCGCAGCAGCTGCTCACGCACATACTAAATGGCGAACCCGGCATTCAAGTAATTGGCACCGCTGCCACAGGCGCAGAAGCGATCAAATTCGTCAATAAAACAAAACCAGATATCATCACTATGGATTTTTATCTTCCTGATGCCAACGGTCTGCAAGTCGCGCGTCAGATTATGGAAACGAAGCCAGTCCCTATCATTATCGTCAGTGCAACGTGGACGGCCGACCAATATTCGGAAGCCTTCAGCCTGATGGATGCGGGTGCCGTAGGCACTATGAAACGTCCACCGGGACCAGGTCACAGCGAACATGAATCACTTTCGCAAGAATTGGTACAGCTTGTGAAAAGTATGTCGGAAATCAAAGTTGTGCGTCGCTCCGCCAAATTCAAAGCCAAACAATTCGAAGTTGCACAAATTCCATTTATGGTGCAACGGATAGTTGCAATCGGCGCTAGCACAGGCGGACCACCTGTCTTGGATACTATTCTCAGTCAACTCCCGGCGGATTTTCCGTATCCGATCGTAATCGTTCAGCACATAGCAGAGGGATTTCTAGATGGTCTCGTCAATTGGCTGCAACCAAAGTGCAAACTAAAAATCCACATCGCCGAGAACAATTTACCAATTGAAGTCGGACATGTGTACATCGCCGCAGACCATCACCACCTGGCTGTGACACCGCAAGAACGGCTCCAACTCAGCGATGCGGAACCTGAGAATGGTATCAGACCGTCAGTATGTTTCCTGTTTCGGTCGGTAGCGAAAGTCTACGGCTCACGCGCGATCGGCATCCTTCTGACGGGGATGGGTAAAGATGGAGCCGCAGGGCTGCACTTGATGCGCGAACAGGGTGCTATAACAATTGCTCAAGACCAGGATACTTCAGCCGTGTTTGGAATGCCCAATGAAGCAATCAAACTAGGTGCAGCACAATTTATCCTGCCACCAGAAAAAATTGCGCAGTCGTTGCTTTTGCAGCAAGCTAACAACCAATAAATGAGGGTAAAAGGTGTCAAAGAGTTTAGAAGGCGTGCACATCATGGTCGTGGAAGACACGATGACTCAAGCGATGATGATTCAACACGTTTTGGAAAAGCAAAGCATACGCGTAACCATCGCAAGAAGTGGTGAGAAAGCGCTGAAAGCACTCTGTGACGCTGAGAACAAACCCGATTTAATCTTGTGCGACGTCAATATGCCTGAGATGAATGGATTTGAGCTTTGCAGCAAAGTAAAAGCTGATCCCCGGTTACACAACATTCCATTCGTCTTGCTTTCAACACTAGTCGACAACGCCGATTTAGTTCACGTTATCGAATGTGGAGCCGATAACTTTATCTACAAGACCTTCGAAGACGAGTATTTTGTGCAGCGCTTAAGTTCAATTTGGTCATCCTGGGCTCTTTACGACTTGAAAGACCCTCAAACCACGACGATTTTCGTTAACGGTGAGCGGCATCACATCCCAGCATCGAGTCAAAGACTGGTCAATCTGCTCGTATCAGCCTTCGAAACTGCAGTTTTTCACAACCGGACACATAAATCAGGCGCATAGGGATGCATTGGCTTGACTCGCTCAAATTTGAAAGTCGCTTGCTTGCAACCAAAATTCGGCTGGGTCGATCGGGGCTAGAATAAAGGGTTAGGCAAGAAAAGCCAGGCCAGTTCAGTGCTTATGGTTTTGAAAGGGTTTAAATTGAGAACTAACCCGATATCAGTTTAAGGTTTGAAGTCACGTCTTGATTGGGCTTAAAGAGCTTATGACACTGGGTTCTCCGACCTAATGATCTCGAAATGCTCTGGATTCGCCAGTTCTGAACCAAGTTGCCTTATAGTATTAGTGGCACTCATGACACAACAACACAGGTTGTAAGTAGAAATAGACCGAGAAGATGAGCATAAACTGGAACAATCACATTGACCGATTGCGAAGTCAAATTGCAGACTTGCGTAGTACTCTCCGAGTCATTAAAACTAAAGCGCACGACGAAAGACCGGGTCTAGAGCAGACAACCGCTCAACTTCGAGAACTTGTCGATAAAGACGAATCCCAGAAAACGCTTTATCAATTTCCCAAGATTCTCCACAAAATTTTGCATAATCCAGCCGTGGGAGCGATCATTCTCGGTCCTAATGGAGAGCATTTGCTGTTCAATACTGCAGCTGAAAGGCTGCTGGGCTCAGACTTGATGGCAGATGCGCTAGCCGAGAAGTCAGGCAATTTCGGATTCTACTTGACCGACAAGGTGACGAAGTACACAAAAGAACAGCTCCCGTGGCAACAGGCAGTCTTGGGTGAGCAAGTGCCCGAAGTAGACTTGTTCGTTAGACGCCAAGGATATGTAGACGGACTCTGGATCAAAGCAACATCGACCGCACTGAAAAGTGATACCAACGACATCGGTGGTGCCGTTGTCTTTCTCGTTGATATCACAGAACAGGTACAAGTAGAGAATCAAATACAATCAACATGCGAAGCGCTTGAGCAGCAGATTTCGCAAATTGGCAGCGCTCAACTAGAACTCCAGTTATTGACTGAAAAATTAGGCAAATTGGATTATCTCCCCGAAGCGACACCAGATGTGGTGCACTCACAGACCACTGACAGTAAACAAAAGCAGAAGCCTGCTTCACAAGACACTTTAAAAGCGGTCACTACAACAACTTCTGACCAATCAGCAGAAGCAATCTCAGATTTAATTTCAGAGCTAATTCCAGAATCTTCGCCTCAATCGGCACCTGAAGTGGACCAAGCAGTTGCGAATCAGCCAGAGGACGCTGCTGAAAAGGCTAAACCAGAGGACGCAGAAATTCTCGCTGATGCAAATTCTTCAGACGCGAACCCTTCTTTAGATACGAATACCCCTTCAGAAACAAACACTCCGTCAAACGAAAACACTCCGTCAAACGCAAACACTCCGTCAAATGCGACTTCTCCAGCGGAAGCGAGTTCGACGACAACTGCACAAACACCTGAAGCTGCTACCTCGCCAACCGGCGAACAGGAACCTGAATCGACGAGTGCGCCGGCAAAACCGGACGCTTCATCTGTGATCGACTACGCCAGCGATGAATTGGCGAAGTGGGACGATAGCGATGAAGTAGAAGAAGATTTTGCGGCGTACGAGGCGCGACTCGAACAAGCGCTGATAGCTGAGGGCGATGCCATCGCAGCCCATGCCACAGCCGAATCATCTGACACACTTGAAGCTAAAGCGCAGAAGGTGAATGAATCAATCGTTCGAAAACTGACTTCTGAAATATTTGCGATTGCCAACCAGGTAACGCTTGAACCAGGCGCGGATTCCAAGGCCGCTGAACAAGATTTCTTTGCTCCAGACAACACCGAAAAGCAGCCAATGGCGCAAATTGCCGAAACACCTGCTGAAAGTGAAAAGCACCACAAATCATCATCAAAGAAATCGGCTCAAAAACACACGGATTCCGCCGACCACGCCGGCTCTAAACGTCGAAAAATTCTCATCGTTGACGACATTCCAGTCAACCAGAAACTGCTGCGCCTGCAACTGAAACGTCTCGGATTTGAATGCGAAGCTGCCAATAACGGCGACGCGGCACAAAAAGCTATCGCAGCTGGCGACTTCGCCTTGGTTTTAATGGATTTAGATATGCCGGTCATGGATGGATTTGAGTCCACCGCCGCTATTAGGAAAAACGAGCAGGGGCTGGGCAAACGCATCCCAATTGTAGCGATGACGTCTTACGACCGCCAGGAAGACCGCGAAAGATGCCTGGCTGCGGGCATGGACGATTTTTTAAGTAAGGGCGCAACCCAAAAGCAGCTGCATGAAGTGGTCGAAAGATGCATGAGAGCAGCCTCCACGGAACCTTCTAAGCCTCAACCGATTCGAACAGAGCCGCTCAAAGAGACCGGGTTGGACATAGAGTCACTGCAAAAGCAATTTGACAAAGAAGAAGTTCAGGACGTCTCCCGGCTCTTCCTCAGTGCCGTCAACACGTTTATCGACTGCATACAGTTGGGCATAGAGGAGAAGGACGCTGGTGCGGTCACGCACTTCGCTCATTCGGTGAAAGGACCCTGTGCCGCTCTCGGCATCGACGAAATGACTCGCTTGACCTCAGAAATAATGAGTGACGCAGAGGCAGGAAACTGGACTCAAGTGCGGGTCAAATATATGAAACTTAAATCCTCCTTCGGGGAGGTCAGGGACCAATTACGAGAGCTCTGCACTCCAGGGTACGTCTAACCGTCGGGAACACAGTCTGGGTCCATCGCCGTGGAAGAAAGTACCATCGCTGCTTTGCCTGAAGCCCCTGTAAATCTCAGGGAACTTGAAGAAGCCCTCGAAGTCGAGGGGGCGCACGAAATCGCAGCCGGGTTTTTAGAAGACATCGCTGCAATACCCGATAAACTAACTAACTCTCTGCGAGCACGAGACAAAGACGGGGTGCGCTCAGCCGCCCATCTACTCAAGGGTTGCTGCTTGATTATCTTCGCACGAAAGACGGCTGAACTTGCTTCTAGCATGGAGAAACTTGCAATCGCAGGTAGCTTTGAGGAGTGCGATCAACTGTTGACGAATTTGTTAGATTCACTGAACGACACTGTCGAATGTCTCGAAAATTATCTGGATGAAAGTTGATTCAATCGAAATCGCAGTTGCTTTCATCGGCGTTCTGGCGCTGATAATGACCGTGGTCGTCTGGCGCATGCTGGCTTCGGTTAAGTCCCAACATCAAACTGAAATCGACAACCTAAAAGCGCAGTTTGTCAGAGCGGATTCGGAGAAAGAAATTACCCGCCGCGCCATCACCGGTGAATTCAAGCAGTTACTTAACGATCAGAGGTCGATCACCGCCCTTGGTACCAGCGTAGAAGTTGAGACGATCACAAAGTCCTTGCAAGAGCAATTTGCAAAACTCGAAAGTGAGAGCATCAAACGATTGGCGCAACTTGAAAGCGAAAAGTCAAACCTGCCTCCGCTTGAATCAATCAACGATTTGATGAAGTTGGTGAAAGAAGAGATAGAACGACTGAAAGTTCAGCAAACCAAAGCTGAGGAACAGTTGAAGAAACTCGAAAAAGCCCAAACAGATTCAATCGAGTTTCAAAAGTCTTTTCCTGACCAGGTGTCTGAACAGGCAACCAAAGCTGTCAGTCAAGCGACAGCGGAAAACAAAGCATCAGTGCAAGCATTGTGCGGACTGTTTGAACAGTTACAGGAATCGCTTAAAATCGAGTCAGCAAAAACAAAAGCAGAAATTAGCGACCTGGCCGACAAGAGTGCACTGAGTGTAAAATCGGCAACTCTCGACAAATTTCTAATGCTCATGGACTCAGACGAGGAGCGAAAAGCCGCAGCCCTCTCGTTTGTTAGACAGATGGCCAGTGAAGATCTCTTTGCCGAGTTGGCCATTCAATTTCCGAGCACAATCGCGGTCGCAGCTCTTGAACAAATGGCAAAGAAAAGCGATCGAAAAGATGTATTCGTCGCTGCGCTGGGAAATCTAGCAACTCAAAAACTAGACGCCGAAATGTACGATGATGCCCGAGCTTTGTACATGCAAGCTATCGACATCATGCAAGAATCGGAGAACAATAATCAGTCTCAACTGCTGCCCATATATGCAAAGTTAGCGTGTCTGTGTCGCGTGCAAACTGATTTCGACTATGCAAAAGTGATTTTTAGGAGAGTGGTCGACGCACAGAAAACAGCCACTCCGGAATTGCGACAAGACGCTATCCAAGCGCTTTCGGAGTTAGCACAGCTGTATGAAATGAGCAGCTTTTCAAATCGTCTCGAAGAAGTGTACAAACGGTTGCACGAAAATTACATCGCCATCGGACAACTTGACCGAATGGATGCCGCGCGAAATCTGCGTAAATTGGCCGACCTCTATCTCAATGAGGAACGATATGAAGAGGCAGAGCCGGCATATCATCGAGCTCTCCCAACATATAGCAAGGCAGCTGAGGCTGAAGATCCCGAGCTCATTGCATTACTTAGAAATTTGGCAAAGACATACTTTCATTTAAATCAGCTAGAAAAATCAGAATCACTTCTGACACAACTGATTAATGGTTTAGTAAAAGCGAAAGCAAAAAACGAAGAAGTATTCATTGCCGTTGGACAGTTGGAAAATACTGCACAAGCTTTCGTAGACCGGAACAGTTTTCATCGGGCCGAGGCAATCTACGAAAAGTGCGCCAGTGCGCTGAAGCAAGTGCTTTCGGCAAACGACGAACGAGTTCTGGCGCTGTATGAAAAGCTAGAAAATCTAGCGAAACGAGCAGAAGACAAAGAACACCTCAAAAAATTCTATCGCGAACAGTTAGACTCACAAAAGAATGGCGGCAGCAAGAGCGCTAAATATGTCAACTGCGCTCTGAAGCTATCAACACTGCACGCAGCAGACGGAAATTTCGCAGAAGCGGAATCAATATACAAAAGCGTAGAAAATTCGAAAACATACGATCAAGAAACAGCAGAACTGTTGGACGAACTGGCAAAAGCCTGCAGCAGTCAAGCAAAGTACGACCTTGCGCAAAAGTCGTACGAAAAATCATTGACTCTCAAAGAAAAGCTTCTCGGGCCAGCGAGCCCAGACCTGATCACTTCGTGCGCAAACCTGGGGGCATCATATTCGGTGCAGAAGGAATACAAACTCGCAGAAGAAATGTTCAAACGCGAATTAGAGTTGACTGAAAAGAACTTCGGTTTCGATAACGAACACACAATCACGGCCCTAATGCATTTAGCCGGCTGTTACATCATCTCGGGGCAAATAGATGAAGCTGAGCCATGCTACAAGCGAATCTTGGAGACTCGCTACAAAGCCTTGGGTGAAGAGCATGCGGACATCATCGTCTCGCTTTTGCACCTGGCCGAACTCTATCGAATCCAGAAGAATTTTACAGAAGCCGAAATCTTTTACGAGAGCGCATGTGAAATGGCTGAGAACATGTATGGCGAAGAAAGTCTAAAAGTAGCAGAAATTCTCGAGAAACACGCAACCTTAGCCAAGCAAGACGACCAGCAGGATAAGGCTACTGAGTTGGCAGAGCGGGCCAGCAAAATCAGAAGAGTTTTGGATGAGGAATCGCTGGCAAAATTACCGGGAGCCGATGCAGCAGCGGCAGAGATTTGAATTGCTGGAACCTTAACAGGGTAAGGTTCTTAAGGGCAAAAATTGATCCTCAGCATTTTTAAACAGATATCAGTTAACGAACTTTTCCCGGACCACTTTGGGGCACCGTTCAGCCCCCCCAAAATTGTTCTTTAGGCGATATCGCGTTAAAATTCGCGTGAGATAATTTGGAACCCTATGGCTGCGGCGAAGACGCAACTGGGACAAGCCTCGACGGGTTCACGTGGTCCTTGATCAATAAAAAAGACGAGCCGATGCAGCCAAAGGTGATCAGGAGCAGGACGATTCTTATCCCGCGACTCAAGTTCTGATTGGCTTCTGGTCCATGGTACTTGTTTTCCGAGGCCTCAGCCTTTTCCATCTCGCGTCGAAAAGGTCCCGTGAAGATCCATAAAACCGCAATTGGAACCAGGGCGCCTAGATCTTGGAGAAGTAGGCGGTGTACATCTACTTCCACGACCGCCCCCCGCAGCGCTTCTTCACTGGGCGGCTCCCAAATTGAGGCGTAGCCGAAGTACTTTGGGGTGGCTGAGCCTCCGGCTGCGGGTGAGCCAATTACTACCCACGGTGGATAGAAGGCTAAAAGCATCCAGGTGAATGCAGTTAGTGCGAAGAAGGCAAAATGCGAAAGAGTCGGTTTCAGAAATACACACCAAATTGCACGGTCTTACATATTACGATACCCAGGACGTTTGATAATCAACTGTATCCAAAATTTGATGACTCGCACTAGCGATACCAAATATGGTGCCAGTGCGGACAATCTAAATTCGAGTAAGATAAGCTTAGAAAATCTAGTAACTCAAACTTTCCGGGTAAGTCCCCAATTTGACTTTACGCACTTCGCGTCCATCTTTCCGCAACAACGAGAATGAGAGCACATCATCGGGTTTGTGTTTCCGCACTATTTCTCGAACTTCTATTGTTGATTTCACCGGAGTTCCGTCTATTTTTTCGATTAAATCATGATTGTCTAGTCCGGCCTTTTGGCATGGCGAATCTGCCATAACATATGCAACGATGACGCAATTCTCTTCTGGATACCCCATCATCTTTGCCGTCTGGGCATCGATATCCATCATGTGGATACCAAGATAGGGGCGAGCAATACTGCCATGCAATTCCAACTCTTTCGCGATCGACCGGGCACTATCAGACGGGATAGCGAACGAAATGTTTTGTGCCTGGTTTCGAATGGCAGTGTTGATGCCGATTACTTCTCCCTTTGCATTCAACAATGGTCCCCCGGAGTTACCGTGGTTCAAGGCGGCATCAGTTTGAATCATGTCCATATTGTTGTTCATCTGCTCTAGAGAGCGACCGAGACCGCTGATGATGCCGAGAGTGACACTGTGGTCGAATCCATAAGGACTGCCTACAGCAATCGCCCAGTCGCCCACATGCAACTTGCTGCTGTCACCAAATTTGGCCACCGGCAGCCCAATCGCGTCGATTTTAATTACGGCCACATCCATGAACGGGTCCTTGCCAATTACCTTGGCATCGAATTTTCGTTTGTCGTTCAATGTCACGATCACGTCGTAGCCCGCGTGCAAAACATGAGAGCTCGTCAAAATATAACCGTCAGAGCCGATGATCACACCAGAACCTATTGGTCGTCTGTCTTGCGCTGCGCGCGGCTGCGGATCTTGAAACTGCAACATGGGTCCGGTCAAATCAGGTGTTTTCTTTTTAGTTGGATCAATTGGATTGAGGTGAATCGTCACGATGAACGGATCGGCAGTCGATGCGATAGTTGCGACTGCAGGAACCGCTTGTTGTACCCCATTTGCATCCGGTGTCACTACGTGCTCCGCATTCTTAGAAGGCAAGCCCATTCCGTACCAAATGCCAATATTGAATGCAGCGGACGCAACCATCGCAACCCCTAAACCGATCAATACAGGCTTTTTGATCGAGTCCTTTCCTGGATAAGTTGGATCAGTTGTTGAACTTCCGTTGGAAATCTCTGACATATTTTTGATACTCGGTCGGGATCATGGCAATGGTAGCAGAATTGCCACGCTGGCATCAGCGACATTATGCGAACTAAGCTTCGTTCGGATGCACCGAACGTTTGGCTCCACAAACCTGAGACCGCTGGCTCGCACTAATTAAGGGTCACGCAATGCCTTAACGAGTTCCTCTCCACTCACTCCGAGATCTCTCAGAACCTTCAATGCCACTCCTCTTCCAGGTTCAATGAGACCCAGCAAAAGGTGCTCGGTACCAACGTAGGTTAATCCTGAATTTTTCGATCGCTGTAAAGCCGTCTCAAGCAGTCGTTTCGCACTGGGAGTGAACGGCAATTCCTGCCGCATTCGTCCTCGACTCTCTCCCCAAATCTTTAGCACCTCTAAACGAGCCCGGCCCAGATCTATTCCTCGCGATGTCAATGCTTGGGCGGCAGTGCCATCCTTCTCCGCAATCAATCCGAGCAAAATATGCTCCGTGCCGACAAAGTTGTGTCGCATCGATCTAGCTTCATTTGTAGCAATATTGACTACTTCAAGCGCCTCGGCAGTAAAGCAGTCAAAGATATTTGCTTTCAACTCAAACAACGATTTGATTCTCTCAAACAATTCCCGGCTATTGTCCTCGGCTGATTCGGTAAAGATAAAATCGCTCATCGCCTTGAATACTTTTATCAAATTGATTCAAACACTCAACTTTAAATCCGCGCGGAATTGCACCAAGCGGATAATTCAAAATCAACAATGCCTCGTCGACATGACGTGCATCCATGACGTTTTTGGTTTCGACAGACAATTCCTCGAATTCGATATTGTGACGAGTGGTGTTGTTAACGACAAAACCTATGTATGTTCTACTCTCAGGGCAAAAGATTTTGCGATCCAAATAGCCCGAGACAGACGTCATCTCATGGTCGTTGCTGCCGATGATCAGCAGATCGGACAGTCCCTTCTGCTTGATAAAGCGTGCCACCAATTTGGCTGAGGAAAACGGACGCACCAGATCTTGATAATAGGCATAAATCCCAGCTATAAGTTGCAAAACAAGTAGCACAGTCAGCAAAATCGAACGTCCCTGGTCACTTGAAATTCGCCTGAGCGCCGCTGGTCCAAATTGTTTCGACGACACATAGTGCGCGATCCACAAACTGCAGAATAGGAGAATGAACAAATGTCCCTGCTGCCGCAGCCCTCCTAATAATCGCATCAAACTGAAAAACACGAGTCCGCCTGTGCCAATCGCGTACAAAAACAATGCGGATGGCTTAGTGTACAGAAGGAGCGAACACAGCACCACAAGCGCTACAACAAGCACGTAGGTGACAGGCTCATTTTCGATTTTGGAAATCAAATCTGTGTTCCAAAACTCACGCACTTCAAAATTAGGAATCGGAGCGTAAGCAATCGGAATCGCTCTCAGTGATTTGAAGAATCTCTTTGGTTGCTTCTCTTTTATGGCAGTCAGCTCACCGTGATAGCCATCGGCAGGAGCGGTCATCTGTTTTACTGTCAGCCCGGCTGCCACCATTATTAGGACTGTTCCAATCGCTGCCACTTTCAGAGGGAAAGGATGATTTCTTCGCTCCAACCAATACTCAAGTAATAACGTAGCCGTAAACGCAAACGCTATCATCAACCCGTAAGCGTTCACACAGACTAGTAAAATCAAGGTGGAGAATAGCCACCACGGATGCCTATCCTTGAACTGAAATAGATAGCAGAACGCAAGCAATCCAAGCAATTCAAGCGAATAACTGCGACTGATGATTCCATACTCGAACAGCGGAAAGTATCCAAGACAGAACAGGCTCTTTTGTATTTTAGTAAAAGGCGCGTGCGCGAGAACCAGGTAGCAGGCTCCGGACGTCAACGCCACATTGAGCAGCTGCATCAGCAATGGATCGTGCGTGAACCGCGTGAAAAGAAAAAGCGGCAGGTACCAGGAGATCGGATGCCCTTCGTAAAGAAGATGCTGCTGAACTTCCAGCAAATTGGCACTATCACGCGCCAGACACCATGCTTGTAATTCATCGCGCCACATCTCATGGCGAAAAATCCCGACCAGCAAGAGTGTCACGACGACAATCATCATCGACCACAAAAACCGTTTGTCGGTCTTCTCAGCTTTAGCACCAACCACGATATCAGTTGTAGATTGCATTTTTATTTTGAACTGGATTGATAGTTTTCGCTTCACTAACGGGCGGCGATACGATGTCGATATACGGGCCGAGGTGAGCCATGCTCGCACCAAGAATCGGCATCCGCATCATTGCAGTATAGAGTTTGAAAAGACACTGCTTCCACTTCGGATGATGCGCATAATCTGCTTCAGTAATCAGTGGAACTTTAGTTGCAAGTTGGCAACGCGTGACTGCATCAGCTGAATCAATCGAGGCTGTTGATTGATTGGGACTTCCGCAAATTGCTTCTGCGGATCGATTTTGACTTCCGCAAACTGCTTCGATAGCTCGATTCAAACTTCCGAACGACTCCAAATGTATATGCTCATACGGAATGCCTTTGACAAGTTTGACGTAGCCATTCATCAATGAACGAGGCAGATATCCCACACCCCAAACCCCTACGTGTGGCTCTGGTCCCATGGCGTAACGATTTATCGTGCGCGCTAGAAATGCACCAGACTTGCGGCTAATCCGTTTGACCTCGGCAAGAACACTAGTGGTATCACGACAGTGTTCGAGCAAATTTTCAGCCAAAATCGCGTCAAAAGAGTTTTCTGCAAAAGGCAAATGATCCGCACACGCACAAACTAAAGTGATGTCTCGACAATTAAGGTCTCGGAAACGACTGCGCGCAATCACGAGCCATCGCAAAGCGATGTCGGCACCTACACAAGACGCCCCTTTAGCACTGGCGGCTGCAAGAAATCCGCCTGTGCCACACCCCAGATCCAGCAAATCTACCCCTGGCATTGCTTGCTTGCTCAGTTGATAAGATTGCATGCGATTGAGAATACCTTCGCCTCGTTTCACACCAGCAACGTGATGATTTAGATAATGCCGCCCCAGGTCATCCGGAACTTCAGGCGTAATCGAGTAATAGAAAGCGACTAGTTGCTCAAACGTCAAAGCATCCGCTTTGCCAGCGATCCTCAGTGCTTTGGCACGATCAGCTGGAATATCGATGTAAGGATCCTCACAAATACGGAAGTCAACAATCCCTGCAATTTCTGGATACTCTCGCCCGCACACACCGCAGGCGAAACCACTTGATGCACCGCCGGATGATGACGATGGCGCACCGCTGGATACTGTTAGAACACCCTTACATAAGGGACAGCAAAATAATGACTCAGTTTTTGTTGGCATCGCGATACTCATCAGGCTGCCAGTCCGGTTGAAATACTCGTTTGACTCGCCGAAGCGCCTGCCTGAATCCCAAATACGGTGGGAACCAGGGCTTCTCTAAGTTGTCGATCCACTCTTGTGTCAAATAGTACGAATCTATCCTCGGCAGTAAATATTTGTCGGAATTTAATCCACAAATTCCCAAATCAGTAGAGACGGCACCATCATAGTGCTGCCTGACAGCGTTAATGGCATCGCCACTGGTGTCACCATAAGGATAGGCAAAAATAGACGCATCCTGCCCGGTTACTTCCATGATTTTTGCTTTCGACTGAACCAACTCATCCACAAGCTTTTCGCCAGACAAGGTCGACAGCGGTCGGTGACTTAACGTGTGTCCGCCAAATTCGCAGCCCTGCTTCGCCAACTCCTCGACTTCAGACCACGTCAACAAAGGAGCCTTGGGCACAGACGCAGGCTGACCAACCCACTGATTGTCTTTTCCACAGAAGTCCGTAATCAGAAATACGGTCGCGTTGAAACCATATTTTTTCAGGAGCGGCCAAGCTTCGGTGTGAAAAGTTCGATACCCGTCATCAAAAGTAAGCACGAAAGTCTTTTCCGGCAGCGTGGATTTGGCTTTCATCAGCTGCACCAATCTCGATGCTGTGATTGCCTTATATCCGCTTTCGGCAAAGGACTTCAGATGCTGCTCAAACTTCTCGATTGGTGTGTCGAGAATCGGATTGAGCGTGCCCACTGAATGATAAGTAAGAATTGGAACCATCAAACTTTGATCTCACTACCTTCTTTGGAAGAACGATAAATTGCATGCGCCATCTGCATCGTTCGCAGTCCATCTCGACCAGTCGGTTCAACAGGAGTATTGGTGCGAATTCCTTGCGCAAAATCAGTCATCTCTTTGATAAATGAGTTGATGATTGTCCATCTCCAGGAAAAAATGCGCTCTTTGATTTGGAACATCGGAAAAATTTCCCAGTGTTTCTTCGCTCTAACACCAGCCTCTGGTGTTTCTCCCCACTCCGCCATCATTGGTGGATAAGAGGAACGCACATAGCCCTTGGTGCCTACTACTTCCATAGAGAAAAAGTAGCCGCGGGGATCCGTCCAACTAGCGTGGACATAAGCCTTAGCACCATCTGCAGTGCTAAACAAAGCGAAGCTGTTATCTTCTGCTCGTTCAAACGGCCAAACCAAATTAGCTACATATCCTTTGCCTACCTCGACATCGCCTAGAAAAAATCGTGTCAAGTCCATGATGTGGATGCCGTTGTCGACCAGGCTTCCGCCGCCTGTTACAGCGCCATCAGTTACCCAGGCAGGTCCAAATTCTTTGCCACCTGGGTGCCCGGCATAAGCCTTGACTGTCAAGATCTTTCCAAGTCGACCGGAAGTAATCAGGTTCTTCGCAAAAGCCATCGATTCGAAGTAGCGATGGTTGAATCCAGTCTTGAGCAAAACCCCTTTCTTTTCAGCAGCCTCACACATCCGCTCAGCATCTTCAAGCGTGTGCGCAAGCGGTTTTTCGCAAAGTACATGCTTACCCTTCTCGATCGCATAGACTGCCATGTCTGCATGCAAACTCGGTGGAGTCGAAATTATCACCATATCAACGTCAGATCGATCAATTGCTGCTTTCCAATCAGCATTGGCATCGCAACCAAATTTCGAGGCAAGCTCTTTGGCAGCATCCAATCGTATGTCAGATACAACTACCAGTTTGAGACCTGGAGTCTTCGCGACTGCAGCTGCTCGCAGAGCTCCAATCGACCCCGCACCAATATGACATACTCCTATTTGACCGGGCATGAGACCTCCAAATGTCTGTTCTGTAACTCTTCGATTAGACTCAAATAACGCTCAATGTGCTTAGCTTCACTGTAGTTAGTTTTGAAGTTGGCTAAGCCAGCCAAGCCAATGGAACGACGCAACTGATCGTCTGCGAGCAATTTCTTCATAGCTTCTAGCAGATCCAGTTCGGAACCATATACGATACCACCGCCATCCCGCACGACTTCAGGCAACGCGCCCAAGTTATTGACGATGACAGGTGTGGCGGTTGAGAATGCCTCCAGCGGCACCAAACCAAAAGTCTCATAGCAAAGAGATGGAACGAGCACCGCAACAGCTTGTCTGTAAAATTCACTCAATCGCTCTGATGACATGCGTCCGAGGAAATGTATGTGGTCGAGACCAGCAGCAGCACTGCGCAGCGTCTCTTCGTAGTTACCATTGCCGACAACGACCAAGTCTGCACCTTTGAACTTAGCAAACTGCTCGATTAAGACCTGCACGCCTTTGATTTTTTCCAGCCGACCGACAAAGAGGAAGAAGGGACGCTCATGCACGCGCTCAGCAGACTCGGCGTCGATAGGATCCGCAAGGAAATGCGGCAAAACTCGAATCGGAGCCGGAAATCCATTAGACAGATGACTGCCGCGAGCAAACTCACTGGGCGCTAAAAATGCATCGACACTTTTTGCTGCTCGCTCGATTGCACCAGTGTAACGCCAGATTTGCGGTGGACGATGGGCAGCCAACGTGCAACTCATACAAGTGCGCTTAGTGCACGCCTCTTCGTCATTCCGCCACAAAACATGGGTTGCACAAACGAACCAATGGTCGTGCAATGTGCAGAGCTTGACGCCTTTGCCATAAGTGAGAACGCCAGGTCCGCCAAGCAGTGAAACGTTATGAAAGTGAATGACGTCAAAATTTTGATTGAGCAACTTTTTTAATTCATCAGACTTTGCCACAGGCATTCCCAATTGATGCGTGGCAATCAGATCAAGCTTGCCAGTTACGCCACCATCCAGGCAGTGCACGGTCACGCGAGGATCAGTCGAATCATGTCCGTCGCTGGTATTGGCAACGAGAGCCTTGCTGCCCAATGAGAATGCATCCCTGTCGTGAATGACGTGCACATCGTGTCCACGCCGGGCCAGTGAATTTGAAAGCCGCTGCACGAACACGCCATCACCGCCAAAGTTATGAGGCGGAAAGAATGTGGTGACCATGGCAATCTTCAATTGTTTCAAGACTTACCCGCCACCGTGCTAAGCATCATATCCATTTGCGAAGCCGATCTTTGCCAGGTCAACTGTTGAGCCTTCGCAGTCGCGACACGCGCCATCTCGTCTCTTCTGATGGAATCTCCGAGCATCACCGATAGTGCACCAGTCAATTCGGTAACCGAATTGGGATCGATAAAGATGCCACCATCACGAAGCAAATCAGGAAGCGGACTGTTCTGCGTCGCGATTATCGGAATGCCGCAAGCAGCACCTTCCACAGCCGGCAGTCCAAAACCTTCTGCCATCGAAGGCAGCACCAGAGCCTGCGCGACGTTGAGCAGATGGATCACTTCTTCGTCTTTAACGAAGCCAGTAAAAATCACAGCGTCATCTTGATGTAACTCTGCGATTTTGGATTTTAGTTCACTCACGCCAGGAGTGAATCCATCTTTCAAATCGCCAACCACTACTAACTTAACATCCTGCATGCCAGGCTTAGTACGAATCTCGGACAGACTTTGCACGAGCATAGGCAAGTTTTTGTGAGGATTGATACCGCCGATATAAATCAAGAAACGCGAGTCGACCGTCAGACCGAAACGAGAGAGTACAGAGCGATCAACTTTATCCAAAGCCAACGTCGTGAAGACTGGATCCGGTGCCTCATCGATCACGAAGACACGATCCTGATTGTGTCCAAAGTGCCGAACAATGCCTTTCTTGGCATGTTCCGAGACAGTCATGATGTAGTTCGCTTGCTTGTGGGCCAACCAGCCTTTCAAAGCCCACAATCGCCGATGCTTCTTATCGGGAAAGACTAAGTCTGGATAGTCTTCAGCTATCACATCGTGAACGCCAAGAATAATTTTGCCAGTCGTAATCGCCGGAAAATATGTATAAACACTGGGAAAGAAAAATGCGTCCAGCGACTGTCCGGCGACAGACTTGGTCATAGCGAGCAAATCTTTGATGGAGCGACTGTCCGAAGCAGATGCTGCGTCAGTCGGACGATCACCTGTGTTTACAACAACAGTGCGAACATTGCTCGGCAAATCACCATCGCCTGCAGTTTGAGAATCAACAAAGAAAACCAACTCGTGCTTTGTATTCGACTGAAGAAATGCATTCAACAATCCACGAGTGAAACGTCCATAACCACGTTTATTGGACCAGCAAGCAGCATCCACACCAACGCGCATCAGTTGAGCCCCCTAATCGCCATTACTTCTGACTCCCGCTCTGCACAGCGTTAAAATTCCTTATCGCCATTGCTTAAGACTCCCACCGGGACCAAGTAAATATCCAACAAATTCACCGACAGACCAACTGACACAAAACAATCCCACTTGCGGCAGACACTGGAAAAACTTTCCGGCGTGACTTCTTTTTGCCAACACTTGCCGACTCATCCGCATCACTTGCACCGCTGGTAGCACCATAGCGATACCGAGAAATGGCAAGCGCTCCACCAGCGGTTTGCTCATCAACCGCATTGCAGCAAACCCACGACCGTGGTGAAAGGGCACGTCGACGAGGTTAGTCAACTTCCAGGAATTGATATTTCGCACTGAAAATGATGGATCGGCTTTCAGCTCGTGCCCAGACTTTTGCAATTCACCGTTGACGAAGACTTCATAGACTCCGCCACTCGAATCCGTTTCCAACAATTTTTTCAAACTCTCAGACTTGTAAGTAATGTTGTTGCCGGGCAGTGCGGGAACGATACCAGCAAAGGGACGCATAAACCGCGCATACTCACAGAAAAAAACCGCCCAATCTAAGTTGCGTCGATAATCACTCGGTTCAACGGAGCCGCCAATCGCCACGTTCTCAGATTTGTGAGCTTCAATCACTTTCGCGCACCAATCGCTGGAGACGACACAATCATCTTCAGTGAATCCAACCAGCGCTCCGGTGCACCTGGCAAGCGCCAGTTTGCGCATCGCGGGAACTGTGCTTCCAGGCGGCGCATCAATCCAATCGAACTGCGAAAACTCTGACTTGAGGCGAGTCGCTTCTGCTTGCTCTGATTTACCGCCCCCACGTGCGGTCCAATCACGAATAACGACGATCTCAATCTTGTTGCGCTCAGACTGTGCGTTGAAGGCAGAAAGACATTGACGCAAAACAGAAGGCTGATTAAACGAAACAACGATTACAGATAGAGAAGGTGATTCAGTCATTTAAGTCAGATACAGCGCGCTGTCACCGGGTCCAGTGGCATACCCGACAAACTCTCCCACAGACCATGCCACCATGAAACTAAGCAAATATGGAAGCGACATCGCGAATTCAGGTAAATGACGTTTCTTTGCCCAGACTCTTTTGCCGATTCGCAGCATCAACATCGGCGGCAGCAGCGGCGAACCGAAGAGATAAATCAAGCGCTGTTTCAGTGATATCGATTCATTCCGTGTTCCAGCAAACGCTCTCGAATAGTGAAAGCGCTCTGAAATGAAATCCGAAAACGTAAAATGTTTTTTGTGAATCATGCTGACTGAAGGATCAGACCAGAGCTGCTTACCTTCAGATTCAATCTGTCCGTGCACAAAAGTTTCCCAGAATTCTTCTTCGTTCGAATTGAATATGTGCTGCGTCTGACTGCGCTTGTACGATACGTTCGGTCCAGGCAAATCATGCACAACGCCATCAGCCACAGGACTGATAAAGTTGCTGTACTCACAAAAGAATACAGCCCAATCGATGATTCGTTTGGTGGCACCGTTATCGACCGCGCCACCAATAGCGGGGGCAGGATTCACTTCATGCGCTTTCAGAAGAGACTGATACCACCCCGATGGTGGAATACAATGGTCTTCAGTAACTGCAATAATCTGTCCACTCGTTTGAGCAATTGCAGTTGCACGCAGCTTCGGAACACTCTGCTTTTCAGCAAAAGAAATCAGTTTCATCTGCGGATGTTTCTCGCGCAAGAGTTTAGTCACTTCATCGCCAACACAGTCAGCAACGATCACCTCGGCAGTGATGCCACCATCTTGCTTCTCTAGAGCATCGAGACAATGCTCAAGGTATTCACGACCGTTTATGGAAGCAATAATTATCGAGAGTTGCGGAGTCATATATTTAAACTGGCATCCTGAGAGCGTTTTAAACAACGGTGAGTCTGTACGTAGGGAATTTTAGTGCACTTGACCGTGTCAGGAGAACCCTTTTGAGTGAAGTCTTTACTCATTGATTGTGAATTTAGTTTCTCGACAAAAATTGGGCAATAATAGGCTCTGCCAACCGGGAAGAAGATCCCAAAACCAATTTATCTTATGAGCACACCAAAAATTCTAATTGTCGGCGCGGGCTTAATGGGTCGCTGGCACGCCTTTTCAGCCATTCGAAACGGTGCCACTATCGCGGCAATCGTTGACCCAAACATAGAACGAGCACAGGCTCTACAACGAGAATTTGGCGCTCAACGAGCGTTCAAATCACTGGAGGAATGTCTTAAAAAGAGCGAAAGCAATATCGCGCACATATGCACTCCCGCGCAGAATCACTTAGCTTCGATTGAGCTGTGCCTGGCAAACAACCATCATGTCCTGGCGGAGAAGCCGCTACTGTCTACATTTCCAGAGACAAAGAAAGTTCTTGAACGAGCAAATGAGAGTGGCTTAAAACTCACCCCAGTACATCAGATGCCATTCCAAAGAGGCGCATCAAAGCTGGCTGAAGACCATTCGAATCTTGGAAAACTTGTTCGCTTGAGCCACACAGCCTTCACCAGCGGCGCAGATGGAAAACCCGAAACCGAACGACAGGACGTGCTTTTGGAAATTCTTCCCCATCCAATCTCACTCTTTTATCGATTCTTTGGCGACAACCTTACCGCTGACCAATTCAACGTGCGCAGGTATTCGAACGGCGAACTGGAAATCGATGGCGTGGTTGATGATACTTTGTTAAGGATATCGGTCAGCTTGAGAGGACGTCCCACCCGCAACGAACTGACAGTGACCGGGGATAAAGCTTCTGCGCACATCGACCTCTTCCATGGATTTGCAACTTACGAATCTGGAGAGGTTTCGAAACGAGCCAAAATTTTGAAACCATTTCGCTTTGGCTCAAACTTAGTACTCGATGCAAGTAGAAATCTCATTCAACGTAGCGCGTCAAACGAAGTAGCATATCCGGGATTGAGAAGTTTGATCCGTCAGTTTTACCGAGCCGCTTTAGATGGAAAGCCCGCACCGATAAGCGAACGAGAAATTCTTTTGTGCGCAGAAGTGGCAGACAAAGTACGTCTTAGTAAAACGAGCTAGAACGGACCAAACGGACCAAACGGACTAAACGGACTAAACAGATTTGAACGGATTAAAGCTTATCGCAACTGCCGTTCGCACCAGCCGCCATACCACAATATTCGCCTGCCACCCAAGCACAAATAATCAACTTACAGATTGGATACACTCGCAGAAAGCGTCCCACTAAGAAGCGCTTTTTAGCTACTTTCTGAATCAAACGACTCATTAGAATCAGCGGAAGTCCCGCACAAGAAGCCAAATATAGCGCCTTCTTACCAGCATCGAAATCAGTCGATCTCATTGCTCCGAAGCACCGCCCGTGATGGTATCGCCTTTCCATCACAGCGTTGAACGAGAGGTGCCGATTGTAATATGCCACCATACTTGAATGGCGAGATAGTCGTTCACCTTTTTCAATGAGCTCATGACAGAAAAACGTCTTCCAAAACCCGTCATTACTCAGATCTTTTCCCGATAGATATTGGTCGAGCATCTTTCTCTTAAAAACGATGTTGTTACCTGGCAAATCGTCCGAAGATCCAGTCTCAAAGGGCAAGGCGAACTGCACATAATCGCAAAGGTACAAGGCAAAATCAACTGATGACAAAGCGGTGCCCGGTTCCACTGCACCACCAATGGCGGCATCAGAACTGGCACGAGCGACACTAATTGCGGTATCAAACCAATTCTTTGCAAAAGTCGTATGCGCTTCTGTAATCGCGATCAAATCTCCACAAGACTGGGCGATACCGATTCCATGCAAGGATGGGATGCTCCCCGAAGCGGGATGCTCAACGATTTTGAGTTTGGGATATTTGTTGATTAGTGGAGTTGGATCTGGCTTAAAACCGCCGTAGGCAAGAATGATTTCGACTGTGCTTTGTGTCTCCTGTCCATACAGCGAGTCAAGGCAATCCTCGACGTTGGGCTGAGACTCTTGCCACGCCACCACAATTGATAAATCGCAGGTATGACCATTACTCATGAACAGGCGCCAAATAGCCTTGAATCTCTCCAATAGACCAGGCGACTGTGAAAATAACTAGCCACGGCAACGCAACCAGATATGGTACTAAAAAATCTTTGCGCTTACTCAAGACTCGCACACCCATTCTAGAAACCAGATATGGCACCAGAATTGGTGCGGAGAGAATTCGAACAATGCGAGCTAGAGCGCTAGTGTTCGGGCGAGTTGAACCATAGTGTCGTCCATGCTTCATTCTGACGCCCCAAAAGTCCTCAGCCCCCTCTGTGTGGGCTAGATGAACCTTGACGTCGGCAGACATATATAAGGATTGCTGGTTTTCTCGCAACTGGTGGTGAAAAAGCGTCTCCCAGAACCCCCGCTCGCGATTGGTCCAGTACGCATCTAAGCCACTTTTGGTATAAGCAACATTGTCGCCAGGCAATTCACGGATTGTGCCAGTCTGAACAGGCGGCATGAACGCCGTGAATCGAGAAAAATAAATTGCCCAATCGAGCGCAGAACCATTGACAGGTGGCAGAATTGGACCGCCCACTCCACACACATCGTTGGCGTCGAAGACTCTTTTGATGGATAGTAACCAAGCCGGTTCAGGGATACATTGAGCGTTCGTTATTGCCACTATCGGAGCCACCGCTTTGCTCATTCCCAATCCCCACAACTGAGGTATGAGGTCAGTTTTTGCATCACCTTTCAATAATGTGACTTGCGGAAATTGTTCGGCAATAATCTTATCCGTGCCGTCAGTAGAAGCGTCCGCGACCAGGATTTCAGCATCCAGTCCTTTAGCCTGTTCGAGCACAGCGTTCAAACATTCAGATATGCTAGCTTTCGCATTTTGAGATGCTATGACGACTGAGATTATGGCAGCGCTCATCTTGCTTACAACTTCACGATTTGCCCTGTTCTGGCTGATTCATAACCAGCAAATATGATTCTCAAAATATTTCTGGCGTGTTCAACTGATTCAAAATCGGTGCCACCACTTTTAGAGTTCTTGAGGAAAGTACGAAGGTGTGCAGCCGTCGCTGATGCGAAAGCCGGATTGCGCTCTTGCGCAAGCACGCGAGTGCTACCGCTGGACTCGACACGAGCCTCGCCGCCTTTCACGAAGCTCAAACGCAACGCCGGTTTGTTTGCACCTTTATGCCTGGACAATTCAATCCCTGCGCGCGCCACTCCACCAAGCGAAATACGCACTGAGGCTTTTTCGCAGTCCAACCTCATTTCGAGATATTTCTCTGGAGCGTGGCTAACTCTATTCAACACCAGAGTAGCCAGTCGATCGTTTGAAAAACGAAGTGTCATCTGCACAAACACATCAGAATCATATTCCTGCACTACTCGCGGAATGTTTGCATAAACGTCGATCGGCAATTCTCCGAAGAACGTACAAATCAAGTCGATGGGATGCGAACCGAACTCGAAGAGTGTCGATTGCTTGAGCGACGAGCGCCAGGACTCCGCCCCTTCAAATACTGGTGGATGGTACATCTGCTGCCAACAATTGATGAAGTAGAGCCTGCCAAATTCTCCTGCTGCAATCCGTTCCTTCGCAGCCCTGTAAGTTGACATGTAGCGATACTGCGTATTGACGGCCAATCTCCGCCCAAGCTTTTTCGCCTCTGCAATTACTTCGTCGGCATCTTCCAAACTCAAAACAAAAGGCTTTTCGCACAATACGTCCGCACCACTTCGCATCGCGGCTAGAGACAACGACTTGTGAAATTCAGGAGGAGTGCCAATCATGACTAGCTCTGGCTTTTCAGTGGCAATCATTTCGAGAGAGTCGGCGTAAACATGAGGAATTGAAAATTGCTCTTTCATCGACCGTCGACGTTCTTCACTGGTATCACTCGCAGCGATCAAATCGATCTCCGACACAGACTTGCACGCCGGCAAATGAATCCGTTCGGCAACCTTACCCAGACCAATTACAGCAGTTCTCATTATCAAGTTTCCCGAAATCACGCCCGCTCACGAGCCGCATCATAATAAAACAGTTGCGCCCGATTTTCCCATGCTTGTAACTAAGAAGGTTTCCACTAGTGCTAACTAGTGAGGTTTTTACTCGTAACAGCGAGGTTTTTACTCGTAACAGCGAGGTTTTTGCTCGTAACAGCGAGGTTTTTACTAGTAATTAGCGAGGTTTCCATACGGTCAAGTCACCGTCACCAATTGAGCCAGGGAAAACTTTGTCGACGACCCAATACTTATCCATCAAAGGTTCTAGTTCGGGGTGATCCAAATGTAATGCGCGCGGAAAAGTGGTTATCAAATAGAGATTGGCTGGATTTTGTTTTTGCAAAATTTCGGTGAATTCAGGAATTGTTCGCGCGTCGAAAAAATCTTGATTCAATCGCAAACCAGAGCGGTTGGCATAATAAGCCACGCCCTCGCGCGCCGTATAGATAGAGAATGGATACGCTTTCCCCGGCTTCGACTGCACGTACAAAAGAGCGCTACGAAAATCTTGCTTCGGAATTTTGTAGTATTGGATTAGAGACGGTAGATTTACCGCTGCAACGCACAAAATGCCAAATAGAAAAACAATCGGCAGAAGAGCAGGAGGCAATTTCTTCTGCGGACTCGCTTTGGCCAGACTCACTTTTGCCAGACAGACTTTTACAGCGACATAAAATCCAACCGCGAAAACTAGCAATGCAAATGGAAGAGCGAGTAGAAAAAACCTCGGTGAAACAGCCAGGCCCTGCTTCAATAAGTAAGAAGCCAACAAAATTTCAGGCAACACGAGCGCGGCTAGACAGATCCAACTACAACGAAAAATCGCTCGCAATCCAGCTATCGAAATAAACAATCCGGGGATCGCAGCAAGTAAGATTTTAGGACCACTAGCTATCTTGAGCCCGCGCACGACTTCATTGAGGAACTCTGCTGAGAACAACGTAAAGCCAGTCGATTGGACCTTGTATGTCTCTTGCACAACGGCATTAGCCTGCGGAAATATGATGCTGTATAAATGCAATACCAAGAGTAGTGCCAAGAACATCACTGCAGACAATCTTCGAAACAAAGCCCATCCGCCCTTGCTGCGACGCTGAACAACGATTGATGCGGCGATCGCTATGAGAAAGTGAGCGATCAGCACCGACAAACTTGCAATGATTGAAGCCATGTTTAAAAAGATGCACAAGCAGTAACCAGCCCAGTGGGAGACCTTGTCTTTCTTGATTCCGCGAATAAGAAACAAGGTAGCGGCTAGAGTGAAGAGCAAGTGTGCTGTGTACCCGCGCGCATTTTGCGAGAAAAAAATATGTTGGTACGAAACAGCCAGCAAAAACGCTGTCGCTACAGAAACCCAACGATTAGCAATGACTCGAGTCAATAGATAAAAAACGGGAATGGTGGCAACTCCGATTAGAACTGACGGCAATCGCACCGCCCACTCGTGCTCACCAAACGCCGATACCGCCATCTTTTCCAGGAGCGTGTAAAACAGATGATTGTTAGTGCTGTAATAAGTCGTTAAAAGTCCGAACACAGAACTGTCTCGATAGAAAGTGAGAGGCGTGATTTCATCAAGCCAAAAACTGGAATCGAGAAATAGACAGCGCAGTAGTAAACCAGCCACAACAACGACAGACAATGCTAGGGCTGCCTGTTTTTTGGTAAGCAATTCGACTTCATCGAGCTGTCTGGGAACGATCAAAGAATCCGCGGCAAGCCGCTGCCACCGCCATCCTGTCAATCCCATAAAGAGGCACCACAATCCATCGAGAAAGCAGCACCATCTCACGATAATCAAACTTTTGTCCGGGGAGCTAACTGAGCCCGGCGGCACAACAGCCTCGATGTGCACCGTGTTCGGTAAGACGAACGCAGCAATTACGAGAATTGTGCCGACTAGAGAAACCGCTATCGATTCTTTGGTAATTCGCAATGATTTGATTGAAGAAGTGCTGCCCGTGATCTTGGCTAGATCATGCTACACATTACGCGTTGCTTACGTTCCAATAAAGATTAGACGAGCGTTATGAAAGATTTTTTTGTCCGCAGAAGCCCAGTCAGAAAGGGTTTGAGAGGAAGATGATCTCGAGGATAGAAGATTGTCAAACGAGTATGAAACCTGGCGAATGATTGGATGTTGACAAACGGGTTATCCTAAGCAGCGCAACTTGACCACCTGCAAAAGGTCCTGGTTGGACCTCCGTTCCGCAAACGTCTTCCGATAATAGGAAACAAGAACAATTTATGAGCACAAAATTAGAATCAGCTCCGCAGATATTCGAACCTGAGTACTACCAGCGCCTTTACGACATTGAAGAGAATCACTGGTGGGCTCAAGGTATGCGAGACGCAATGGTTGCGTTGCTACGCAAACCAACCGCCAACATGAAGAATATCCAGGTTCTCGATATTGGCTGCGGAACAGGTTATTTGCTCGATTTTGTGCAAAAGCAATATCCACTGGCAGAAGAACCAATCGGTTTGGACTACTCTGAACATGCTTTGAAGTTCTGCGAAATGCGCGGAGCCACCAAGTTGGTTCTCGGCAGCGCTACTGACGTGCCAATTCCTTCAGCCAGCGTTGACTTGATCATTTGCATCGACACTCTCCAGCATTTGGCCGGCGCCGGCGCCGATGATAAAGCGATTGCCGAATTCAAAAGACTGCTGAAACCAGGTGGCTTGGTCTATCTTCGCACCAACTCATCCTGGGGAAGAGTGGCGTTGAAAGGTGCCGATAAAAATCAGTATCGCCGCTACGATGTGCCTACAGTAACAAAGATGCTTCGACAAGCGGGATTCGTTGTCGAACGCGCGACTTATCTGAACACTCTCCCAAGTGCGTTTGGGGCGCTTCGTGAATACGTAAACGCGTTCAGAAATCGCGGTCGTCATCACCACGACCACGATCATGGACACGACCATCACGGTCACGAGCATGGACATGATCATGGACACGATCATGGGCATGGCAATGGACACAGCCACGGTCTGACCAATGAAACTAAAGCAATCGGTCCTGGATTAGCCATCAAGAACTACGCCAAAAATCTAAGTTGGTTGAACCGCCTCATGCATACAGAACTGGCAATGGAAGCGGCTCTTCTCAATGCCAACATAGACCTACCGTTTGGACACTCCAGCGGCTTCGTTGCACGGAAGCCATAAAACACAACAAGACCTATGAACGTTCGCAGACACTCGGCTCTCGTAGACAATCCGGAGCTGGCTGATGAGTAAAGACAAACCAGGCATCAGTCACAATTTCGCTATTCTTTCGGCTGGACAGATGATCAGCCGAATTTTGGCATTTGCAGTCACAATTCAAATGACTCGAGTGCTTTTACCGGATGAGTACGGCGCCATCGTCTTCGCCATGACTGTTCTTGCTTATGTTGGCATCACAGTCGATTTCGGCTTCGACGCCTGGGGACCGCTTGAAGTCGCGCGCGGTATTACACCGATTCAGACAATTGTCAAAACAGTTGTCAGCTTGCGCCTTTTGATGCTCATTCCCGCTCTCGTGGTCCTGGGCGTGGCCACGTATTTCATGCCTTTACCGGACTTGACGAAAACAATCATTCTCATTTCCGGTGCAACGATGCTCCCTAGCGCTTTGGATCTAAATTGGGTCTTTTTGGGAAGCAAGTCAATGGTACCGGCGATAGTATCAGACTGTTTGTGTCAAGCACTTATGGCCGCTGGAGTTTTTCTCTTCATCCGCCAACCCAGCGACGTCATCTACGTCCCGATTCTGACGTTGGCTACCCGCGCAATCGCAGTCAGCTACCTACTCGTCACGTATGTACGAACATACGGAATGCTCCGAGTCGGCTGGGAACCAGAGACCATGAAGAAGTTTGTCAGCGGCTCCCTGCCCCTTGTCGGCTCAGCCATGGTTGGCCGAATCATCGAGAACTTCGATATCCTCCTGCTCGGGCTCTGGGTGGGCTCAGAAGCGACTGGATTGTATGGAGCGTCGTTCCGCATCGTCTGGATGCTCATTCTCATCACCGTCGCCTACTACACTGCGCTCAGACCAACGCTCGCACAAGCTTATGTGCAGGGTTTCCACACGATCGAAGATCTGATCAATCGTGTCATGCGCATCTCATCCGCCATCGCGGTTGGTGCCGCAGTTGGTGGCATTATGGTTTCCGAACCGCTGGTCGTGTTCCTCTACGGCAAAGCGTATTTGCCTGCTGTTCCGGCTCTACAAATTCTGCTTGCGCTATTTGGAGTGCATATGATCAGCAGAACATATCGGGTTCTCTTAATCTCGTTCAACAGACAAGGAAATGACTTACGCATCATGTCACTGGCTGCGCTGCTCAACGTAGGGCTGAACATACTTGTGATCAAACAGTACGGCATGGTCGGTGCAGCGCTGGCAAACTTAGTCTGTGAGGTTCTCATTCTCGTGCTGGATTACATATCAGCACAAAAATTCGTCGGCAGAGTTCCGTTAGGTAGGTACCTGTGGAAACCAGCCATAGCAGCAGGTTTCATGATTCCAGTAATTCAGTTTGCACACAACACACATCTGATAATCCAAATCATTCTCGGTGGTGGTGTCTACGTAGCACTCGTCGTTCTGCTTAAAGCAGTCACCATAGATGATGCCAAAGCCATCTTCAGCAAGAAGAAGAAAAAAGCCAAAACAGCTGAGAAAGAAGAGCTTGCAACGGCAACGGGACGCTCATAATTTCCTCAACAATCCACTTGGCATCCATTGCAGCTATCTCTACGCTATGCGAGAAATATGTCGGCTAATGTTTAAAACGAAACACGTATTTACAACTCCACCAATTAGAAATTATCAACGACATCACGACACACTGGTGTAAGGCAATAGAGCTGGCATTATGCGGAGTAGCCAAGAGAAGAAAGATTTTGGCTGGCAAGAATTATTATGGATTCGCTCTTTACTATCTCCTTCTGATTTGGCAATCTCTTAGCTGTACTCAGCCCGTGCTTCTTGACAAGAAGAGCAATTACTACCGGCGAACTGCGAGTTTTATTCGTTAACGGAAATAAGTGACCGACCGAATCGAAAGCAAATCCGAATCGCATCGAAGACCGAATCGCAGACGAAACACGGAAACATTGATGACTGATAACTCGAAACAATCGACCCCGAGCAGAAGCGGTCCTTCAACCCTTTCTCCAACCGTATCTGTAATCGTGCCCGTCTACAACGGCGGCGATCAATTCGACGACTGCCTGGCAGCGATTGTTCGATGGAAACCGACGAACTGGGAGTTGATCGTTGTCGACGACGGCTCTACAGACCAATCAGCAGCTTTAGCGAGGCATTACGGCGCCACCGTGATGAGCACCGAAGGAAGACTCGGACCAGGCGCAGCTCGCAACATTGGATCTCGCTTCGCTTCCGGCGAATACGTCTGTTTCATCGACGCAGATTGCGAAGTGAACGCAAAGACTTTTAGAAACATGGCTGCGATACTCTCGAATGATTCGACTATCGATGCCCTCTTCGGTTCGTACGACACCACACCAAGGGCGCCCTCATTTCTCAGCCAATATAAGAACCTGATGCACCACTGGGTGCACCAGAACAGCAGCGAAGATGCCACAACATTCTGGTCAGGATGCGGTGTTGTTCGTCGTTCACTGTTCCTCGCTTTAGGCGGCTTCGACGTTGTCACTTATAAACGCCCGAGCATTGAAGACATCGATCTTGGATATCGAATCAAACAAGCTGGTGGCAAAATTGTTTTGTCCAAAAAAGTGCAAGTTAAGCATTACAAAAATTGGACGTTGATGTGCCTGCTGAAAACAGATGTTTTCGACCGCGGCATCCCCTGGACTCGTCTCATTCTCAGCGACAAATCCAGATTGGTTAACGATTTGAACCTCGGCAACGATCAAAGACTCAGCCTTGTCGTCACTTACTTGCTGCTTCTATCCCTGGTACTGACGCCGTTTGTTCCGCACGCAGGATTTGCAGCGGTAGCACTTGCGGTCGTGCTCTTTGGATTGAACATCCAGACTTACAACTTTTTTGTAAAACGGCGCGGTGCACTGTTTGCGATACCAGCGATCTTGATGCATTGGACATACTTCGTCTACTGCGGAATCGCATTCTGGTGCGGTGTTGCATTGCACACGCGTGACAAAATTCAGGGCAAAGAAGTTTTGCCAGTAGCGCCAATCGAAGATTCGGCCGGACAGTTCAAACAAGCTCAAACAGCAGTAGCAAATACTGTTAGCTAAGAGCCATTGGAAGAGTAATTCGTTGCGTGATTTGTTGACTATTTTGCAGCGTAATGGATCTTCGTATATACAAACGTTGTCAATCAAAGCGCGATAGCTATCTAACGTAGATTGGCTGCCTGAAACGATCTAAACGTGACGCGATTTTGCTGACATGGTCACTCAAATTGTGTAAGATCGACTGCGGATGACTCAGCGTCACATTATCAAGCAGTTTCATCCAGCTTCCTTCACGAAGGTCTGACTAGATCAATGGAAAAACCTGCTGGTAGCCAGCAAACGGCCGTAATAGTCGGGGCCGGACCGGCTGGATTGACAGCTGCTTTCGAGCTATTGAAACATACCTCCATCAAACCGATCGTGTTGGAACGCACCGACTATCTGGGCGGAATTGCTCGCACTGTTAATTACAAAGGCAATCGCATCGACATCGGCGGACACCGCTTCTTCTCCAAGTCTGATCGAGTCATGCAGTGGTGGCTTGATGTCATGCCATTAGAGGCTCTTGAGGACAAGAGCCAGGTCATTACTTATCAACGAAAACAGACATCAGTCGAAGCAAACAAAAATGCACCTGACCCTGTGAAAGAAGACAGAGTCATGCTTTTGCGCAACCGAAAATCACGCATTTATTTCATGCGCAAATTCTTCGACTATCCAATCAGTTTGACGCCCGACACCGTCAAAAATATGGGACTGTTTAAGACTTTCAAAGTCGGCTTGAGCTATATGAAAGCGAGCCTTTTCCCAATCAAACCGGAAAAATCACTGGACGAATTTTTGACGAATAGATTTGGCAAGGAGCTCTATCTCACCTTCTTCAAATCGTACACCGAAAAAGTCTGGGGCGTTCCGTGCGATCAAATAACTTCCGCATGGGGTGCACAGCGGATCAAGGGACTTTCGTTGTGGCGCGCTGTTCGCCACTTTTTCAAAAGTTCGCTGTCGGCAGTAGACATCGGTCAAAAGGAAACAGAAACATCTTTGATCGAACGTTTCCTCTATCCAAAACTTGGGCCAGGGCAGATGTGGGAATACGTGGCTAAACACGTGACGGATGCAAAAGGCGAAATCATCATGGACTGCAACGTTGTAAAAATCAACGTGACAGACAATTCCGTCAAATCAATTGAAATTGAAGACACCAAAACGGGTGAACATCGCACTTACGAAGGTGAATACTTCTTCTCTACGATGGCAATCAAAGACCTGGTTCAGTGCATGGATCCCAAACCCGGTCCAGAAATCACTCAAATCAGCGATGGATTGCTCTACAGAGACTTTTTCACCGTAGGTCTGTTGGTCAACAAGCTGAAGATTCACGACCACACAGAAGAAGGAAGAAAGCTCGTTGCAGACAACTGGATTTACATCCAGGAACCAGACGTGAAGCTCGGACGACTGCAGATCTTCAACAACTGGAGTCCTTACATGGTTCAAGACCAGTCGAAAGTGTGGCTCGGGCTCGAGTATTTCTGCAATGAGACAGACGATATCTGGAGTTGGGACGACAAAAAGTTGATCGATTTCGCCAGTAAAGAACTCGAACAAATCGATATCATCGACGCATCAGATGTTCTCGATGCCACCGTGATCAAGATGCCCAAGACCTACCCAGGTTACTTTGGCACGTACGAAAAATTCGATCACCTGCAACGATACCTGGACCGATTCGAGAATTTGTTTCTCGTTGGTCGCAACGGCATGCACAAATACAATAACCAGGACCACTCGATGCTGACTGCGATGACTGCGGTTGAGAACATCGCCAACGGTATTAAAACCAAAGACAACATCTGGTCAATCAACACCGAACTTGATTATCACGAAGAAAAGTCAGCCGAGTCGGAAAAAAAGACTGTCAGCGCTAGTTAGACGGTGCTCATAAAACCACCTCCTGACAGCAGTGCAAAAGCTAAAACCTGTGCACATTAAAAGAAATTGACAACCGGCTCAAATGGATGCGGAACCGACAAATCTACCGGGTGCATGGTTTTGAACGATGAAACGGGACTGAAAGGGTCGTTTCGGAAACTTTATCTAAAGGCTGGAAGCGCCCGTACCATGGTACTATCGGGACTTGCCATGTGTTCTAACTAGAGCCAACAAAATTGCTTTTCAACAGCGTTCAATATCTAATTTTTCTCCCGACCATAGTGTTGCTGTTCTGGCTGTCACCACGCGCAGTCAAGCTGCCTCTACTGCTGGTGGCAAGCTACATCTTCTATGCGTCCTGGAACCCACCCTTCGTGCTCCTGATCATCGGGCTGACGATGTTCAATTTCTTCTGGGGAAAATTTCTTGCCAAAGCGACAACTCATCGAAAGAAGATATTCACCTGGGGCATCATCGCCAACATAGCCACTCTTGCAACTTTTAAGTATGCGAATTTCTTTCTCGGCACGGTCGCATCGGCAGTACACATTGTCACCAAACAAACGCCAGATTTCACACTGAACATCATTCTTCCACTGGGAATTTCGTTCTTCGTCTTTGAATTCATTCACTATCTTTTCGAAGTGAACAAGGGCGGCAAGCCGGTCGATTCATTCGTGCACTTCGCACTGTTCGCGGCCTTCTTCCCAACGCAAATCGCTGGTCCGATCAAGCGATACGACGACTTTATGAAACAGATGACGGACACAAATCCGTTCAAACTGGAATATTTCGATGAAGGAATTCCACTGATTGTAATGGGATTAGCCAAGAAACTGCTGCTCGCAGACAATTTGGCCATTCTTGTTCAAATGGGTTTCTCCACTCCAGGAGCTTACGGTGCGCCTGAATTATGGTTGTTCACCTACGCCTTCGCTTTCCAAATTTACTTCGACTTCTGTGCCTACACAGACATCGCGCGCGGCTCAGCGATGTTGTTCGGCTATCACATTCCAATCAACTTCAATATGCCTTACGTGGCAGCGAACATCTCTGACTTCTGGCATCGCTGGCACATCTCACTTTCTACCTGGTTGCGGGACTATTTGTTTATCCCCATGGGCGGCTCACGCGTCGCCAATTGGAAGGTAAACAGAAATATTCTCATCACCTTCGCTCTGGGCGGTTTGTGGCACGGAGCCTCATGGAGCTTCGTTATCTGGGGCATTTTCCACGGGCTTTGTCTTGTAGCACATCGCGAGTTCGTTGCACTGAAGGCGCGCCTACCTAACCTGGAAGTGCTCTGGAAATCTGGTTTCTGGCACTACTTCTCAATCTTTATGACGTTCAACGCCGTCTGCATTGGCGACGTATTCTTCCGAATTCAAGACAGCAAAGCCGCCTTCGCTGCGGTGAAGAAGATGCTTTTGTTCAGCCCCATCTACACAGCAGACGAAGCGCATCACTTCTTCATCGCTAAAGAGACGCTGCCCATCATCGTTCCTGTCACAGTGACGATGGTGGCCCTGCTCTTCCTGGCAAATTTGCCGCTGAGCAAATTGATCAAAGACAAGGCATTCGATAAAGTTCCACCATTTATCAAAGGTGCATTCTGCGCCGTTTTGATTATTGCCATGGTTGTTCTGATTCCAACCACGTCAGCACCTTTCGTTTACTTCCAATTTTAAGGGAATATCGTGGCACCACATACGACACCAGCTATAAAAGCGCTGACAGGCACAACATTCAGTTGCCTGGTCTGTCTGGTCGTCTTCAATATTGCCATCAACGTGCTCTTTCCCGCCGGTCTGCCTAAGTTCCAGGACACAGCCAATCTCTGGGGCACACAAGTTGCGAAACTACCACCTTTGATGCAATCGAAAGAAAACGCTGACGTGCTAATCGTCGGTGCATCTGGAATTCTCTTTCCGTCCGTGCGATGCGATGACGCTTATTACAAGCGGCAGACGCGCTACGACGACTGGTACATGAAATACAACATCTGGAAATACTCGAAGTCTGACTATTTCGCCAGTCTGCTGAGCAAGCGGCTAAACAAAGATATATCGATTGCAAATAGTGCCGTGGGCGGTTGCATGATGTCAGATCAATATCTGATTTTGAATAAATATCTGGCCTCGGGCAAGAAACCCAAAATGGTTCTGCTCTTCAGCGGTCCCAAAGATTTCATGGACAACCACCGCACCAAGATAGAAAAGACATCTACTTATGTTCAGCTGGCTGACTTTCCGATTCGAGTTGGCGATATTCTGCAAGGCAACACTCGCCTGGAAACAGCCGTTCCAGAGCTTACCGAAGCAGTTATGCAAAGCATATCTAGTTTCTATTACTACCGAGAAGACTACAGAGCCATGCTCGCTCACGAGACGTCGCAAATCACCCATCGCCCTGAAGACTTGAAAAAGGCGATGGCGATGCTTGGCACCGAAGAAAAAGCGCCACTGACGAAGAAGCAGCAGGAAGAAGCCAAAGAGCGCGCTGACGCCAAATTTGCACCGTCGAAAGATGCTAAAGACCTGGCCCTGTTCAAGAAGATCTACTTGCCAGTCAACGAAGCCCAGTTCGCCACTCAAACAAAATATTTTGAAAAAATAATTGCTCTGGCTCAATCTCACAACATTCCACTGCAAGTCATTTTCATGCCACTGACTCCGCAGCACACAGCAGTATTGCCTCCGCAGACCTGGGCAAACTACAAAAAGACCGTCCGCACGCTCGCTGCAAACGCCCACGTTCCATGCTGGGATCCCGTTCAGGACGTGCAGTTCAACGGCGATGATTTTGAAGATTCAGCTCATTTAGATGCTGCTGGAGGTCAAAAATTCTTCAAATATTTGACCGATCGCATCTGCGACGATCCACGTGTTTGCCAAACATTGACAGACCGGAATGTCCTTATTGGCCAGCATTAGAGCGATTCTGCAAACTGTTTCGAACGAGCCTTTCTTAACAAAATAAAAGTTAGCTCAGCTGCTTACTAATTTACATTCAATTTCCGATTTACAACCGCGTGGTATCATGACTTCGCCAGTTCAATTGCGAAAACATTGATACTTACTAGCGCTTAGAGAAATTACCTTGAAAGACAAAAGATTCAAAATCATATATCTAGAGCTCACCAATGCGTGCAACTTTTCGTGCGACTACTGTCCTATCGATCAGCAGACCCGCAAGAAAGAGATGATGGATACCGATTTTGCAAAGAGCATCATCGATCAAATCGCAGACAATGAATTGACTGACTTCATCACTTTCCACTTGATGGGCGAACCATTTCTGCACAAAGAATTGGCAGCACTGACAGGCTATTCAGAAGCAAGAAATCTGCGCGTTCGTTTGCTCACCAACGGCAGTCTTTTGGAATCAGCTCGCAACGTTCAACTTTTCGAAAACAACTGCACTCGTCTAGAAGTTGGTTTCAGAACGCCAAACGACACAGCGTTCAACTTGCGCCTGCGTGGTGGCAAGCTCACACTGGACGATTACATATACCGCGTCAAAGGCTTGATTGAAGACAAGATTCAAACCGGCGCAAAAACAGAAGTTTGCCTCAAGTTCTTCATCCGCTCACACGCAGCAATGCTGGGCATGGCTGAAGAATACGAACATCTCACAAGCGAAGCAGACAACCTGAAAGTTGCAAACCTCTTCCGCGATCACACATTCGAAATGGCTCGCAAATACAACGTGCCAATCGGAGAATGGGCCAACGTGCCTGTGAAAGTTGTCGATGGAGAGTACTTCATCTTCCCTGGCATCAGCCTGGCGTTTGCTCGCATCCAGGAATTCTGGGTGAGAGAACAGCGCGCTCAAGTCGAAGGCACCACACATAAAGCCATCATCGGCGGTTGCTCTGCTGCATTTAGAGACGACTTCGGTATTCTCGCCAGCGGCGAAGTGACCACGTGCTGCATCGACTACGACGGCAAAAACGTCATAGGCGATCTACACAAACAGTCGTTGATGGAAGTGCTCGAATCTAAAGAAGCAAAACGCATGCTGCGTTCGTTCGATTTCTTCATTCCTCCAACTGAATTCTGCAAAGAATGCCGCGGCGGCCCTACCGTAATGTCGTCTGTGACGAAGCAAATCGGAACAATCGCAATCGATATCAAAGATCGCCTAGCGCCAAGAAAACACTACCGCGCTTTGAGAAACAGATTGGCGAAACGTGAGCAAGGAACGCTGACCACGCCAAAAGCACCAGCCACTCCAGCGACACCACCTGCACCAGCAGCTGCACCGAAAGAACCAGTAACGCCGTCACGCAAGTAACGCGCCCACTCGAGCTTAAGCTGCAACAATTAGTGTTTTCTGCCACCACTTGTGGTGCAGATGTATATGGGCATGCTGCGGATACACAAATATGCAAGCAGATAGGCGCGCCCACGTGCGCGGCTGTAGGCTTTTAGCCCTAAACAGTCTTCCTGAACCCCAAAAACCCATCTCTGTCTCAAAATTACAAGTTTTGCGGGTTACCGTGATCGACGATCACTGTAACGCACCTTAACTTGCCATGAGGTTGCAAATAGACTGTTCGCATACCTCCCCCGAACGAACCAATTTTGAGGATGATTCTTAATATGAAAATCGAAGAAATTACCAAGAAGTCAGACAATGCCTCCAATGCCGGCGGTGACGCCTATGCCCAAGCAGCAGCCTCAGCATGGGCAAAGCCTGAAAGTGGCGCCGGCCGCGTTGCTACGAAACAAGGCAACAATGAAGTTGGCAGCGGCGAAATCAATGAGCCAGGCGGCGGCGGAAATAGCCCCATCCAGCTCAACGATGGCCAGACTGCAACTGGATCAATGTCAGGCGAAAAAGCCAACCCCTCCGACAAGAAAATTCAAAACCCTGTCGCAACCGGTGGAGAAAGCAACTTTGCACCACCCGCCAAAGAGACAAAGCCAGAACAAGGAAAGGGAACCGGAGAAAGCAAGCAGTCTGACAAAGATGCAGCAGTGAAACACCTGCCCAGCTTGAGCATTATCTAAATCAAGTTGGCTCGAAGTTACTTGCTGGATCATGCCAGCTCCAAGGCTCCTTGCCATACATCGCTTGCCATACATCGCTTGCAATAGAACTCTTGCCATAGATCGCTTGCGATAGATTGCTGGATCGTGCCAGTACCAAGAAGTCCAAACAGCGCAGCTATACTCAAAACGCCCAAGATTTACAGCCAGAAGATCGAGCCGAACTGCCCTAAGTTCGGCTTTGATCTATTTGGAAAAATCCGTGACAGGTGGTACAACAAGTGAAACCGACGACTTACGCATTTCGATCGCTCCAAACCAGTTCTGTCTTAACAAACAACTCACGCGACAAGACCATGTCAAAAATACTCATCGTTGAAGACAACGAAGCACTAGCCGACTCAGTCAAAGACATCCTGGAATTCGACCACCACGACGTCACTGCCGTCACAGATGGTGCCATAGGTCTGGAGTATGCATTGACTGGAAGCTATGATTTGATCATTCTTGATCGCCAACTCCCCAGTCTCCACGGTACAGAAATCTGCTCCACACTTCGTGACAAAGGCGGTCAGACGCCAGTTCTCATGTTGACAGGATTGAGCTCTGTCAACCAGAAAGTCGAAGGATTTGACAGTGGTGCCGATGACTATTTGACCAAGCCATTCGCGATGCCTGAACTGGTGATGCGAGTCAAAGCACTTTTGAAACGTCCACCAATTCAAAAGTCAGATCGACTGATTGTCGCAGATATCATGCTCGACACTCAAAGCAAGACAGTAACTCAGTCAGGCGAAACGTTACGCTTGAAGCCTCTTGAATTTTCAGTACTAGAGTATTTCATGATGCATCCAAACAAAGTGATAGGCGCAGAGGAGTTGCTCAAGCGAGTGTGGAAATCAGAGAACGAAGCGTCGACCGATTCAGTATATACATCGATCAATAGGCTTCGCAAAAAATTAGGTCCACAAGCCGATCAACTTCTGCAAACAGTGCATGGACTCGGTTACAAGCTCGTTAAATAATATGTTCACCAGAGAGATTCACATAGAGCATCACATTGCCAAAACTTCGTCTAAAACTCTGGCACAAATTTGAACTATTGGCAGCACTGCCTCTAGTGGCATGTGCAGGCGTTTTACTCACTCTGGGATTGATCTACACGTATTCAGATCATCAGATTTCCGAGGCTCAACGTGCCCGCGAGACTCTGGATACATGCGAATACCTGATGAGAACCATAACCCAGGTTACAGCAAAATTGTGGACTACAACGGGCATCGAGATGGGCACTGAGCAAGCCCTCCTGAACAATACCAAGGTGAAGTTGCGGGACAAACTGAAAACTCTGAAGGAACTTTGTAAAGACGATCCAGCTGAATACAAATCAGCTATCGACATAGAGAATGCCGTCGAGACCTCGTTCAAAACGATGCAAGAGTCCATTACAAAGAAAAGCGAACATGGCATAGCAACCGCGCTAAAAATCATGGGCTTCAAAATGGAAACTGAAGACCAGGCACGTGAGTTGTTGATGCTCAACCATAAATTGGCTGATCAACTGGCCGCACGTGTAAGTAACGCCGATGTACCCTCGACCGCTGAAATGATGCGACCGCTAATCCTAGTTGCTGCAATTTTGATCGTGAGTTTAAGCGCTATCACCGCATACATACTGAATCGTAATGTGGTTACGCGCCTGTCTAAACTTGTGGCGAACAGTAAAAGATTGGCAAAACTTGACGTCCTGGTCGCGCCGACTGAAACAAATGAAGTCGATGAAATTGCTGACCTCAACGAAGTCTTTCACACAATGGCAGGATCACTGGCAGAAGCAATCGCAAGAGAACGCGCAAGCATCGAAAAAGCTGCGGATGTAATTTGCACCTTAAACAAAAACGGTGCGATTAAAAGTATCAACTCTGCATGTGTAGAGGCCTGGGGCTTCGAAGCGAACTTCTTAATCGACAAAAGCATTCTTGAAATAGTGCATAGCGAAGATAGAAACAAAACGAAGTCCTTTCTCGCCGGTTTGACCAGGTCGAGCGCAATGGAGACATTAGACAACCGACTTGTCAGAAAGGATGGAAAGACAATTGATGTTCTCTGGTCATGCCGCAAAGGTGGCGTTGACGGCGAAATATTTTCAATTGCTCACGACATTACAGAGCGCAAATTGGTTCAGGACAACCTAAGAAAAAGCGAAGACAGATTCGCTGCCATTAAGGAAAGAATGCCAGCCGGAATTATCATTTTCAACGACAACGGAAAAGTTCTGGATTTCAACCCCAGTGCCGAATCAATGACAGGGCGGAACACAAACGAATTGCGGGGGGCAGCGCTAAAAGAGATTATGCCCGCCATCAATTTAGACGCACTAAATCTCGCACAGTGGAGCCACCCTCGCGAAAATGAGATCGTTCACTCAGACGGTACCGTAAAAACAGCAGACATTATCGTCTCTCAGCTGAATACAAGCGAAGATCAAAATTACCTCTCGGTCATGATCGACACAACTGATCGGCACGAGTTGGAAAAAATCAAAGAAACTTTGGTAGCAATGATCGCTCACGACATCGCCACTCCTATGACTACGATCCATTCACAACTTCACCTGGCCCAACTCGGTGCAATGGGTGAGCTGACCGAGGAGGGAGCGCAACTCGTAAAATCGGCAGAGACACAAAGCACTGAATTAATGAACGTACTAACCACTGTCATGAAAACCGCAAAGTATCAGCATGCTGCAATCTTGAAGGGACTTGCTAAAACACGTCTTGCAGACCTCGTAGATGCCGCAGTTGAATCAACTGAATCTGAACGAGACAGCAAGAATATAGAGATGCACGTCCAGATCGATCGCTCGTTGCAGCTGTATGTCGAGCCGGATAGTGCCACTCACGCACTAAAAGTGGTGCTAGGGCAATTGGTCCAAACTTGTTCAAGTCAGCAAGTATTAACGATAGAAAGCTTTGCTGATGAAGATGCTAACGATAACAAAGTGCTGCTGAGGATCTCCCACCCCAGGAATGCACAGACGGAACAGCCAGGCAATCTCGCTTGGGAGTTCGCTTGTGCAATAGTCAACGCAAACAATGGACATCTGCGATTTATGAGCGAGCAAAAGTTTGTCGGCTGCGAATTTGAATTTACTGTTGGCTCGATGCTGGCGCGAGCGGCAGAGTGACAAAAAACGTGGCACCCACTCCGTCGTTATTCTCAGCCCAAATTTTACCGCCATGCTTGTCGACTATGCTTTTACAAATGGCTAGACCTAGACCAGTCCCACCTTTCCGAGTCGCGTCAGTGACAGCAGCCTGCTTAAACGCCTCGAAAATAGTGCCCAGGGATTCCGCCGGTATCCCCGAACCGTAGTCACGCACACTGAGGCGAACAACACCATCTGCGATATCGCTGGAGATGTCGATCTTTCCCTGCGCCGGAGAAAATTTTATCGCATTGGTAAAAAGGTTCACCATCACTTGCACAATCCGTTCGGGATCAACGTCAACCAGACAATCAGTTACAGACGAGATTAGCGATATTTGTTTCGGTGATGCTTTGATCGCCACAGCTCCCATAGCTTTATTGACGATTTGCACCACCGAAGTTGGAGCTTTTACAATCGCAAATAACTCATCGCCCATGCGGATTTTGAGGAAGTCATCGAACAACCTCAACAACCGCTCGCTTTCGTTCACTGACACATCCAGGCGGCTGTAGGCTTTCTCTGTCAAGTTGCCCAAATCGCCTGCTCGCAGGCGGCTTAAAACGAGAGCAATTTCAGTCATCGGTTGCGCCACATCATCAGACATTGTGCGCAACAATTCTTGCTTGATTCGGTCTATCGTCAATCGTTCAGTCAAGTCTGCAACAATCGCTAAGACATACTTTTCGCCGTCGATCTCGGCAAAGTCCAGAGACAATTCAATTGGCACTTCGCCAGATTCACCAGATTCAATTGACGACAAAAAGCTTTTTCCACACTCTTCTGATGCCAATTCGAATATGTCATAAAACTCTTTCTTCAGCTTCAGACGCTGAAGCAAAGCTTTGTCTATCAGCGTATTCGCACCAAACAATCTCAACGCACTTTGATTGGCGAACCTGATTTTTCCATCACGACTGATCAGCATCAATCCAGCAGGAAGATTTTCCACCAGAGATCGAACCTTCGCTTCACTTTTATGAAGTTGCCGCTCCAACTCTTTGCGCTCTGTGATATCGTACGCAACGCAATAATATCTGTGCTCCCCACCGTTGTGAACACTGATAAGCATGACTATGATTTGACCGTCGCGCTTTATAAACTCCTCTTCGAAGATCAGACTGGACCCAGGCTCTATCGACTGCAAGCGCGAGCGGAGGTCATTTACCGCCTCACTTTTGACCAGACTAAAGAGCCGTCGACCAAATAGATCCTCATCAGTGAAACCCAAAACTTTCTCGCACTCTTTAGCGATTTCAACAATTTTTGTATCCTGGTCGATAGTAAAAATTACTGCACCAGCGTTTTCTAAAATTGCTCGCTCCTGACTGCTAATTTCTTGAAGCAATTCAGACATCTCATGAAATTGATGATCCAATTCTGCGATTTCATCAGAGCCATTCAGCGGGCGCAGCAAAGGGGCGCGCCGAGCCAGCCTTTTGCTGTTCTCAATAATCACGGATAAACGACCAGTCACCTGCTTACTAAGCAAAAAAGGCACCACAACACTCAAAAGAACGGCGAAAGCAGAGCCTCCATACAACACGTATCCAATCAATTGACGGTATTGACTGACAGTGAACTCACTTTGACGAACGTACGGCTCGTCCAATCCAGCGATTTCCATGTCAAGTTTATTGGTCAATACCTGCTCATTCACAATCTCTCTAATTTCTCGCAAACGCATAGGAGCAAAGTGCAACCCACCTTTCCGTATCAGATCGACAACTTCATCAGACAAACTGAGAGACTTCATGCACTGTTTCTCAATTTGCAAAACAGCGCTCAGTTGCTTGGGACGAGACGCCATGGACACTTTCAAACGAGCGATAGCGTTGTCGACCTTTTGCTTCAACTCCGGATAGTTCCGCAAGGAATTTTCGTTTTGCGTCGCTGAATATTCAAATACTGCTAGGGCACCACTGGTGACGGCGGTCGTCAAAGTCATTCCGTCAGAAACTGCATCGCGCGCATTCTTCTCCCTAATTAATTCCGCTTCTTGGGCAGAGAGAAGATAAGCTAGAATGATCATCATCGCAATTCCAAAAACAACGGGAATTCCAGCGACGATAAAAACTTTTGGTAGCAGCTTCAAATCAAGGTCTCACGAACGGCTTATACATACTAATGAATTTCGGCAGGAAAAGTACGAATCATCTTGCTTTGATGACAATTTTGATTGTTTTCATCGGTCAGGCAATGCCCTGCAGTTGCGCAGAATTAGCACCTGTTAAACCGCTAACACCCACTCAAACAGCAATTTTGGACGAGCAAGATGAACTTTACGACAAATTGCCAAGTCAGTGCCCCAATTTAATTGAGCGTTTGGAAATTTTGTTAAAAAAGCAAGAGGTCTCTTTTGGGCATGACAGCCCACAAGTATCGTGCACACTCGATCAACTCTACTGGCTGTACAAGTCTGAAAACAAGCCAGAATTACAAATAGCTGCGGCGAAAAGATCGATGGAGATAAAACAAAAGATTCTGGGTCCGCAAGCGGTTGATTCAGCGGCGGCTCTTTGCCATCTTGCCAACGCTCTTGCGGCGAACAAACAGTATGAAGAGGCTCTGTCTCTCCTGCAAAACTATTTGAAAACCCTGACTCCAACAGAGACGAGATCGGCCGAGACCATGACAATCTACGAAATAGGTTTGACATATTTTGCATGGAAAAAATTTGATTTGGCGCAACCCTGGTTCGATAAAACAGTGGACTACAAACTAAAATACGCGCCAAACTCTAGAGTTATTCCTTCTTACCACAAGGCACTGACCTCACAGCGGGCAAATAAACGAATGCTGAGGCGCTCGCGAACCTGGTAATCGATCACATCGCTTTTGAACCTTCGGCGTAGTCCAAAAGATCACGCTCATAGTTGGCGAAATGTTCAACATCTATCAAACCGCGTCGAATGGCTTCGACAACAACGCGAACGCGCATATTTACCATTCCGCCATCTGGATCGAGAGCCTTGAGTGGATCCTGCTCAAGCAGCTTTTGAAATATCAGTGTAATGCGATTTTGAATTCCACGCACACTGACGTTTCTTCTTGCAGCAATGACGCGATCTGTAAGTCCCAACGCCATATCCACAAGCGTTTCATACTCAGCATCCGTGAGACTATTCTTGCCAGGTACTTGTCGTGAATGGTTAGTAAGTGGATCGAGATAGGTATTGTTGTGAAGAAAAACGCATTCGACACCATAGCGAATTCGCTCTTGATTTTGAGCCTTCAGAATGTAACCGAAGAGTCCGCTATCTGGCAGAAGTTTCTTGATTTGGCGCAGGTGCCACTCTCTATGCGATTCGGCAAGAAAAATAATTTTGGCAGATCTGTTGTGATTCCAGATGCGACGGGCCGTTTCAAAAACATCGGCATCTGCAATTTTCACATCTAGAATCACCAAATCTGGTTGCTTACCTTCATACAAAGTAGCGGCTTCTCTGCCAGTTCGTACAAAAACAATTTTCGGCGACGTAGGGAGAAAACTGTTCAACATTTGCTGGTAAGAATTTTGCAACTCCACGACGGGATCGGCAACTAAAATGGTCACAGTCAAGAGTTCCTGCGCCGGTAGGGCAGCCGGTTGGAAAAATAGGAACGAAGAATCGGTGGGGGTAGGTAGGAAGTTCGTTTGCATTTTGCAGAGACCCTTGTGCTGTGTCCTTAAACAGAATAGGTGAGCCGACCTCACCGACTCCTGTCCGGTTTCTCACCAATTTCTAACCAAATTGAAAAACGTTCAGTCTTTTGCGATGCAATAGAGCCAGAAACCCGCATGCGCCGAGCCGACAGGGCAAAAAGCTCTAGTGATTTAGGAGCCTAAACCGATATCGCCTTAAGAACGATCACCTGCATTGAATTTTTCATTCGCAAGGTCCGCGATTGCGCTCTCTGACGCGGTTTTATAGATTTGCTCAAGGGTCGGAATGAACGGATAATTAGATCGCCAAAATGGGAAATTGCCGAGCCTGTTCGGCAACGAAGCATTAACAGCCGGAGCGCTAATAGAGCCGACTAGATGACTGCACGGCTGTACGGTCCAAAAGTCTTCGAGCGGCAATGGGGTTGGCTTTTCTGCCACTTTCGAAACTGTGCTTGATTGACTCTTGCCCGATTTTGCTGAACTCGCACCGAGTTTCGAGGAAGATTTCTTTGACACTGAGCCCGGCCGAGTTTTAACCCTGCTGATTTTTATCGGCTCACCAGTTTTAGTAATTAGATCGATCAATTGCTCTTTGCTCAATCCGCGCATGAGAAAAATCAAGAATGGATCACGGTCGAACTCTTCACCGAGCAAATAGTAAACAGAAGCAATATGTTTGCAAGGATTTGAATAATCAGGGCAAGAGCACTCAGTTTTGAGGTCGTCCATACTTTTTGGGAAAAGCGAAAGCTGATGCTCGGCAAATAGTTTTTCAATGTCTTGCGGCATTTCGCCAGCCAATAGTTTGGCGGCAACAATCGCTTGATTAAATGCTGTTTCGGACAACAAAATCCACTTCTCTAGCGGAATTGTTGTCACTTCAATTTTTAAATCGTACGGTTGGAAACGCGACCCCTGCACACGCGCCTCAATTGCGCCTGCTTTGATATCGATAGACAGAACCTGTCCACGCCTGGCATAAACACGCCCACGTGCCAGACGCCCACCGAGGTCTAAGCTTTCCAGCACCCTTAACCAGCGCTGCGCCCACCAGTTTTTGCCAAACTTGCCACGCGCGGTTTGCGACTTAATACCACCGCGAGCGGCGCGCGGACCATAGCGAGAATTGAATATGTCATCGTGCGACACTTCAGACAAATGCCTCCCTACTTAGAGTAAAGACTCGTTTCAAATCGGCATTAGACAACTTAGTAAGCCAGCCTTCTCCAGCCCCCACTACGACGTCTGCGGTTCTCTGCTTGTCGTCGATGATTTCGTCAATTTTGTCTTCCAGCGTTCCTGCAGTTATGAACTTTCTTACTTGCACATTTTTCTTTTGTCCAATGCGATAGGCCCGATCGCTTGCCTGATTTTCTACAGCGGGATTCCACCATCGGTCATAGTGAAATACGTGGTTAGCAGCGGTGAGATTGAGTCCAGTGCCACCGGCTTTCAGTGAAAGAACAAAGAGTGACGGGCCATCGGCAGACTGAAAACGCTCAACCATCTCATCTCGCACTTTGCGCGAAACACCGCCGTGCAAGAACAACACCTCTACTCCAAATTTCTCTTGCAATTGCTTTTTTATCAGTTTGCCCATCTCAGCAAATTGAGTGAAGATCAAGGCTTTCTCACCTGAACGCAATACTTCCTCGAGCATCTCCACGAGACGATCTAACTTTCCAGATCGTCCATCAAGTTCGGAATTATCAGCATTGAAATGAGCAGGGTGATTGCAAACCTGCTTCATCTGCGTCATCGCTGCAAGAATTTCACCAGCACGGCGCGAAGGATCCGTGGTGACGAGTCTTTCGATTAGATCATCGAGAACGGCAGAATACAGCGTTACTTGCTCTTTTGACATCGAGCAATAGACCTTCATCTCCTGTTTATCTGGCAAATCACTAATGATGCTTTTGTCAGTTTTCACTCTTCTCAAAATGAAAGGCTGTGTGATCTCCTTCAGACGCTCTTCCGCCAAAGCGCTGCCTTCCACTTGAATAGGAATGAGAAATCGCTCGCGGAACTCTCTGCTGCTGCCAAGAAAATTCGGATTGAGAAACTCCATGATTGAGTATAAATCGGCGACAGAATTTTCGACAGGTGTTCCTGTCAACGCGACTCGATAGCGACTCTTCAATCCTCTTGCGGCGACTGATTGTTTAGTCATATTGTTCTTGATGTTTTGAGCTTCGTCTAAAATTACTCCCGCCCAAGAAATCTCTTGCAAGTGCTGACGATCGCGATCGAGCAAACTGTAGGTCGAAATAACTACATCGTGATGATTAGCGTCCTTAACGAAGGATTCACCCTTTTTGCGCTTGCCCCCATGGTGCACCATTACAGATAATTCAGGAGTAAACCGAGCCGACTCTTTGCACCAATTGCTCACAACAGATGTCGGACAGACAAGAAGTACAGGTCCAACAGAGCCTTCATTTTTTTGTTTTTGGATCAAAGCGAGAGTCTGAATTGTCTTGCCTAAACCCATGTCATCAGCTAGACAAGCTCCTAGTCCCCACTGAGACAAAAAGTCTAACCAGGAGAATCCACGCTGTTGGTAGTGTCGCAATTCACCCTTAAATGACAACGGCGTTGGAAGCTCAGTCATCCCACGCGGTTCATTCAATTGTTGAAGAAATTCTCTCACCCAACCTGTCGCTTCGACGACAACTTCAGCACCGTCGTCAGCTGTTTTTGTCAAAGCGAGCTTCACCAACTCGCCTAAGGTGCCCTTCTTTCTAACTTTCTTTTGAAGAAAATCTATCGAGGCCTGGATATCTTCCTGAGTCACGAGAATCCACTGACCACGAATTTTGACGAGCGGACTTTTGAGCGATGTTAGCGTTTCCAATTCAGCTTGCGTCAACGTCATGTCGCCTAACGCAAGTTCCCAATCGAATTCCACAACATGATCGAGCGTCAATTTACTGCCACGTACTTTCATCGAGCTATCGATATTGGCGCGTCGTTTAATTTTGGCGCGCTGCCCCTTACGCCACCACGAAGGCAACATCACACCGAAACCTGCTCCCTCGAGAGTGAGCGCAGTTTCGTTCAAAAATTGAAAGACGTTGGAATTGCTCAGTGCAAAACCTGACGGTGTTGGAGATTTCAGGCTATCGTCGACATGTTGCGACAAGCGAGAAGCTTGCCCCAGAGAGCGAAGCAACTGTTCGCGCGGTCTGAAATTGGAAGCATCGAAAGTTTTTCTCACCGCCCCAACATTCATCCATGCATCCTCAGCCGAAATCATCAGACTGGGATCTTTCACGCATTGGAGAAGGTAATGAACGTTCCAATTAGCAGCATTCAAAAGGTCTGCGCGCTGCTGCACCGAACCTGACTCAAGCTCATCTTCTTGGATCGCAGGCTCTTCTAATCGAAAGCAGAGTCTAAATTCAGCGAACTCACTAATCAAGAGAGGGTGCTGCCATTCTTCCAGTTGAGTAGCAAATTTCTCAATCTCGCTCGCGTCGAAATTCATTCGACCGCTGGCTGATGATAAAGCATGCAACCAGCAGTCATGTACGCTCAGATAGGCGTTACTGCGCATCGGCATTGATTTGACAACTTTCGAACTCGCACAACGAACAGCATCATCGACAAACGCATTTATATATCCTGTCACCAAACTAACTGGTGGCATGGACGGTGCCCGTGAGGATGACTGCACTGAACTCAGGGCCCGCACCACTGGTGGCATAAGATCCACGAAGTCTCTAACTGTGGCATGATCGTCTGGTGAAAGTATCGGTTTCCAACAAGCGAAATAATCATGACCACGTTGAATGACAGCTGGCAAGTACTGCTGACGCGCAACGAGAGCTGCAGAAAATCTAGCCAGTTGAATGATGTATGAAAATTCGCTGCCCAAAATCACTCCAGGAGCCAGGATATGACCGCTTTCAGCCCGCTCGACAAGCGCCACAATTTCAAGTGCATGCATCGCTACAGTGTCAATCACCCAGGGCAAGTGCTTTGTGGGCTGCTGAAACTCAAATCCATCATCATCATCAGAGCAAAGCAGACGACTGGATGGAGTTGGGAGATGATCAGTGGAGGGAAGCCATGCCTGGATAGTTGCGACACGGCTAGAATCCATGTGATCAGGCAAGGCCGACTGCTCGATGGCACTCAAAAGCCTGGCATAAGGCGCGCTGAACGGGTGTCGATTTTTGCGGGTGCGCCTGGACAGATTCGCATCGCCCAGACCTCGAACGGCAACCTGCTCCTCTGCCCAGAGAATGACTTGGTCATTTAACAATCCAGCGTGCAAAACTATCATGCGGGTCCAGAGCGGGGATTTGCCTCAGTCGCTTAAATTATATTGGTGGGCGGCGCCCCACAATCACTGGGTACATAATATCCATGGATTTTAGGTAAACGGGGAGGTCCCATGCCCTTTGGTTCCAAAACAACCCTGGCAATCGCCCTGGTCAGTATAGTCTGGTCAGCCTCGTCACAACCTGGTGCAAACGCGGCACCGACAGCATCGAAACAGGCGCCCCCATCTCAAAGTGACATTGCCATTCGCGCTGCCTACGCACTTTATAGTCAACAGAAATTTGCCGCCTCAGCCGATGCCTTCGAAGCGATTATTCGAACCGCGACTCCAACTGCACAACTGTATTACTACGCAGCATTGGCGAATCGCGCCAGCGGGCGCAACAACCGGGCCAAGCAACTGTGCGAATTCGTCGTTGCACACTTCCCAGCAACACAAGAGAGCACCTACAGCAAGTCGATGTTCCCGGCAAACGCTGCTGGCACACAAGTTCGCGATGAAGAGCTTCCAGAGTCTGTCAGAAACGCGCTTCCGCCCGAAATGCAAGCGATGTTGGGAACTGCCGCAGGCAAAGCCGCCATTCGCGAAGCAATGGCCAAACAAGCAGGAAATCTGGCAACCGTTCGACAAGCAGAACAACAGGGCAAGCTGCCTAACATTGTGGTCAAAGAAGCACGCATGGCGCTCACGCCTAAACCTGTTTTCGGCGCCAAGACCGGCGCCACCCGACCGTTCACGGCTGCGGATATCGCTGCGCTCGGCGCCAATGGAATCGACCAGAGTCGCTTTCCGAACTGCTGGTTCGAGGCGTCAATGGCGGCACTTGCTGAACTTCCACGGGGACAGGCGCTCATGGCGAGCATGATCCGCTATGGAGATAAGGGGTCATATGTAGTTCGATTTCCAGGCGATGGCAAAGAATATGTAGTCTCGCAAGAGTTTCTGGAGAGAACGGGAATTCACGACAAAGCGCTCTGGGCCTCGATTATAGAATGTGCGCAAGTACAAAAATTTCCGCAAAACGCAGGAGCCGAAGGCGCTGAATCAAACCAATCGCGCCTCGAAGTCGGATTGCAATGCATCACTGGCTGCAAGGCGGAAGTTGTCAGTCCGTCTACATGCAGCGCGCAAGAGCTGTCGACTTTTATAGGTGGCGCAGTTTCATCTAAAAACCCCATCGTTGCCGGCACTTTCGGGGCTGGAACGATCGCCTCTCTTCCCGAACTTGTGGTACCACAGCATGCGTACACTGTCATTGGTTTCGACGCGTCAAAAAACATGATACTGGTAAGAAACCCTCATGGTGCCAACTCACGACGATTTGCCAGCACGACAGATCCAAATCATCAGGAGTTCGAACAAATGAGCGATGGAGTTTTCAAAATGAACATTCCCCTCTTCCAAAAATACTTTCATTCAATTGCAAGATCATTTATATAGTGCAAGATTTATAGTGCAAGAGAGATTTGGCAAATCTATTTTAAAAGGACTGCGCCAGTACAATCTGCGCATGGATATCAATCGGTCGAGCATTTGAAACGTCGATTCTCACTATTTCAAAAAGGTGTACTGCTAGTCGCAGTGCCAGTTCTATTCGAAATTATTTTTGTCACTATCCTCTTTCTGCTAGTCGTGCAGTCTCAGTATCAAGCGCTGCAAAGAGCGCATATCATGTCAAATTTTCAAGACATTGCAACGGCGGCGTCTGATGGATATTTAGCCGTATTTTCTTCCATTTCATACGCTACTTTACCAAGCCAACAATCCGTCGAAGACTACAGACATGCCCGAGGTGTTTACACTCAGCACATTCGTGCAATTCAAAATATCAGCTCACATCCTCTCACAATCAAGAGTGTTCAAGCACTGACTGAAGGCTCCAAGAAGGCGTTAGCGCTTTTGGACGACATCGAATTCAAAGTACAAAATAACGATCTTGCTATTTACGAAGGCTTCCAATACAGTCGTCGAGCCATGCTCCTGGCAAAGGAATTGAAAGCACAACTAACGGGATTTCGCCAGGAATATCAAAACGCATTGATTGAAAGCGATGAAGAAGCGGCACGGTTTCAAGCCCTTCTCCAAAACTATGTCATAGCTGGAATAACACTGAGCATAGTTATGGCATTCGGTTTGTGCTTCTATTTCAGCAAATCGATTGTGCATCGATTACAAGTTGTAAAAGACAACACGATGCGAATCGCCGCGGAAGCGCCGCTCAACAAACCAATTTCAGGCAGAGACGAAATCACCGATCTGGACAAAGCAATTCGCGGTATGAACAGCATCATCGCCGAAACAAGAAGAAACGAAAGAGCTGTTTTAGAGAATGCATCAGACATTATTTGTACGATCGATAGCACGGGAAGATTCTCTTCCATCAACCCAGCCTCGCTAACAATCTGGGGCTATCCAACGGATGATCTCAGGGGTCGAAGATGCATTGACGTGCTAGCTGAAGATAGTAAAAATACACTGCCGACCAACAAAGAAACTATGGCGGCACACCCGAATGGATCATTTGAAAATCGCGTCATTACTAGAGATGGATCGTATCGAGACATGCTCTGGTCTGTGCAAAAATCAGACGATGAGCAATCACTTTTTTGCGTCGTTCATGACATCACTGAGCGCAAAGAAGCAGAGCGATTCAAACAGCAGTTGACCGCCGTCGTCAGCCACGATCTACGCACCCCACTCACCTCGATGCAAGGCGCACTCACACTTTTGACAATGGGCGCTCTAGGTGAGCTACCTGAGCAAGCAGCCAAGAAAGTCAAAATTCTCGACGCAGAAATCGTGCGGCTCATTGCAATAACAAACGACCTGCTAGAAATGGAAAGCCTAACAGCCGGTAAACTTGAACTCTACATGCGCGAGACGGAAGTTGCAGATTTGTTCGAGCGCTGCAAAGACTCAGTGGAAACATTTGCTGAACAACATGGTGTCAAAATCAAAGTCGCTTCCACCGATGTTGTGATAGTTACAGACGCGGATCGATTAGCGCGGGTCGTGATCAACCTGCTCGGCAATGCGATCAAGTTCTCTCCGCCTGGAGAGACTGTTTCACTGGACATTACCACATCGCCCGGTCAAGTAGAAATATCCGTGTCAGATCGAGGCAGAGGTATTCCCGACGAATTTCATGAATCAATCTTCGAGAGATTCAAACAAGTTGAAGAGTCAGACTCAAAAGAAAAAGGTGGATCTGGATTGGGATTGGCAATCTGCAAATCAATCATCGAACAGTTAGGTGGAACAATCGGTGTGGAAAGTACGTTCGGCAAGGGAAGCCGTTTCTGGTTCAAACTTCCTAACCCAGAGCCATCGCAACCTGCATAGACTATTTGTCCGTCACAACATCTACGAGCAAACCGCGCTTCGGTCCGCTAAACTGGGCCACTATCCGTAGTGTATTTACGTGAGTGGCTCGCGGGCATGGTGGCACACTCCATTGCACGAACTTGCCCTTCTTTTGACCGAGCTCAGTCAACGAACCATCGTCATAGTGCTTGTCTGGATCTTCTGAACTGTAGTAGACGTCAGCACTCTTCAAACATTCACCGTTGATGCTGATGCTCTTCACGTTGCACGGTGTCTCGAAGTTCAACGAAACAAATGGCTTGCGAATCGGCATGGTCAGCATTTCTTCTTCATGCTCAGGATATTCGAAGTAGATGTGATTGACGTCTTGCTTCAAATGGATCCAAGCTGGAGTCCAATCATTGACCCTACGGCCGGTGGCAGTCTCAACTGGCATCGTTTTCTTACCCAGGACTTCTGGATATTTCGACTCTAGAATATTAGCGGTTTCCACCGCATGCACATATGTGCCCAGAGGACCGGGGTGACCGTTTGCAGGATTTATGCCCAACCACAGTGGTGGATCGGGCGAGTAGAATCGCTGGTCGCCTTTGGCAAAATTGAGGAAAGTCGTAAGCGCATCGTGCCACTCGATTTGATTTTGATTGAACAGCGCGGCGACTTTGGTGTAACGCGCATCGTAGTAGTTTCGAATTTTATCGATCAAAGTTTTTCCCGGTAGCGGTTTTTCAGTAGCGTAAACGCAACAAGGCAAGGTGACCACGAAGGTTGGCACGTTCAGGGACTTTAGATACTTTCCGAGGTCGGCAACAGTGCCCGAATACTCATCCCAGTTTTTGCCCTGAAGCAACAACAACTCCCAGTTGGCAAAATCAAAACCATACTTTTCGCCCGACAGACGGAAAGTCAGCGTGCTCTTTCTTAACCCAGTGAAGAGTTCATCAGAGAGATTCGGAAACAAATCTGTAAATAACGATTTGGGACGTTCGGGAATGTCATCACCAGGCAGAACCATCGTCTTGACGATACCGAAACCAGCTTTGTCACTGCCTTCATCAGGATCGTTGGTGACGTAACCCCATACAACTGCATCTGGTTTATAAATTGGCACCAGTTTTCTGGCCCATTCTAATTCTTTCTTAGTAGATGCGCCAGCCATTCCAGCTGCGATAACTTCAACGTCGTTGTAACCACGACGTTGCAGCTCACGTTGCAGCTGACGCCACCATATCGTGTTCAGATTGGCGTAACCACTGCCCCAGACAAAGGAATCACCCATGACGAGGATACGTTTTGACTTAGGACACTTCTCTTCAACTTGGAACCCTTCAGACCTCCAAACAGGATTCTTCTCGTCTGCCCAATTTCGTTTTTTGATTTGATTGAGCAGTCGTGTATTCTCCTGACGCCACGAGTAGGAGCAGATCTTTCCCTTATCTTCGAGATAAGTGAGCACAAATGCATCCAAAACAAAACACACCGCCAGTATTCCGATGAAGGAATACAGCAAGTAGTTGAACGCCAGACCAGGCAGTATGTCGAAACGTTTATTAGCGATCTTGAGTTTCACGAAGTCCTACACAACTGCTCTACATTGCCACTGCTCTGCATCGACCTATTCGACACATCTTGCCAATCCACCTCTAGAAGAGTGTGTAAATAAGCGGTGCAATCGCCGAACTTTGTACCAACACGCCCATCAGACCGAGCACCAGGAAGAGTACCAGGCAGGGAAGGAGAATCAGCTGTCCATGTTCGGTGAAGTATCTGAACGCGTGCAAAGAATTCAATAGCATCGAACTCTTTTGATTTCCCTTCGCAGCATTATTCTGCGAAGTGACGTTCTTATCGACCCAGCCTTCCATATTGGCGGGAGCAGCATCGGTCCAACTATAGAACGGGTGAGTGCCATAGACCTTCTGCGCAATCAATCCGATTGGCAGAACAACGATGAAGTAGACGATGGCAATCAAGACTTTGAAAACTTGCGTAGCAACAAAGCCACCGACAAATTGAATCGCTTTTTGTGGATAACTGATCAATCCAGGCATGATTACAGTGACTGCAAGAATTCCCAGACCAACCTGGCTGACGGTCAGCCAATAGTGCTCTTGTACGAGGAAGAAATAGCGGAAGGCACCCATGAGAGTGAGTACCCAGCCTAGAGCCAATCCAAAAATAATGGTGGCTTTGAGTTCTTCATTTTCCTTTCGATCGTGAAGTCGACTCAGGTACGTTGAATTAGTCAAGTGCAAACCTCCTTAACCATTTTTCTCTGTCCGCATCGTTGAGCGGACGATTCTTCTGTTCTTCGCGTCTCATGAATCGGTTACCGACCACCAGACAATCAATTTCAGTTGCCATAAAACAGCGATACGCGTCTTCCGCCGAGTTGACTATTGGCTCACCGCGCACGTTAAACGATGTGTTGACGATCACGGATGAACCAGTCTTCTCTTTGAATTGAGTGAGCACATCGTAGATGAACGGATTGCGTTCGTGGTCGATCGTTTGAACGCGAGCAGAGTAATCGACGTGCGTGACGGCAGGGATTTCGCTGCGAATCTGTTTCAGTTTATCGATACCGAATGAACCGTCATCGACGACTTCTTTTCGGCGCCCAGCTGAAACTGGATAACACAGCAGCATGTACGGACTTTCTTGTGGAATGTCAAAGTACTTGGTCGCGTCTTCAGCAAGCACCATCGGTGCAAACGGTCTGAAGCTTTCTCTGAATTTTACTTTCAAGTTCAAGTGACTTTGCATTGTCTGGCTGCGAGCGTCAGCAAGAATTGAACGAGAGCCGAGCGCTCTTGGACCGAACTCAGACTTGCCTCGAGCAACAGCGACAATCTTTCCGTCAGCAATCGCATCAGCGACTTTAGTTTTCAATTCAGCATCAGTGCATTTGTCCCAAACAGCACCCAAGCGATTGAGAACATCATCATCGTCATGCGATTTCTCTGGAATCTCATAGCCGAGGAAAGCTCCACTCATCGCATCTGGCTTAGTGACAATTCTCTCGTTACCCAGCTCATGGTGCCACATCCACAGCGCAGCACCGAGCGCACCACCGGCATCGCCGGCAGCGGGCTGAATCCAAATTTGATCGAATGGGCCTTCTCTCGAGAGCAGTCCGGTCGCCACCACATTCAGTGACACACCACCGGCCATTACCAAATTCTTCATGCCTGTTTCTTTGTAAACGTAGTTGCCCATCTTCATAACGATTTCATTCAACACGGCTTGAATACTTGCGGCCAGATCCATTTCGCGTTGAGTAATCAGCGATTCTGCCTGACGTGGAGGCCCACCAAACAGTGAATGGAATCTATCGTTGGTCATCTCGAGTCCACCAACGTAATTGAAGTAATGCTGATTGAGAACAATCGCACCATCGTCTTTGATTTCAATGAGCTTGTTTTTGATCAGGTCTGCATACTTCGGTTCGCCGTAAGGAGCCAGACCCATGAGCTTGTACTCACCGCTGTTGATTTTGAAGCCGGTGTACGAAGTGAAAGCTGAGTACAACAATCCAACTGAATTGGGAAAGCGAATGTGCTTGATCAACTCAATTTGATTTTTCTTTCCGGTTCCAAAAGTGGTGGTCGACCACTCTCCGACGCCGTCGATAGTGAGAATAGCGGCTTCTTCGTAAGGCGAAGGATAGAACGTGCTAGCCGCGTGCGACATATGGTGGTCGCAGAAGTGAACATGCTTATCGATGCCCAACTCTTTCGACATTTCATGACCCATCCAAAGTTTCTTGGATAACCATGACGGTAGGGCTCTGACGAAGCTTGGCAAACTAGCCGGAGCGGTGACGTGATATGTAGTGAGCAGTCTCTCGAATTTCGCGTAAGGATTTTCATAAAAGACAACATGGTCGATATCGTGTTCGGTAATCCTGGCGGCTTCCAAACAGAAATTGACAGAATTATGAGGGAAAGAACTGTCACCTTTGTTACGAGTGAATCTTTCCTCTTGCGCTGCAGCTACGCAAACGCCATCTTCAAGCAAGGCGGCCGCAGAATCGTGATAATAAGCCGATATTCCGAGGACCCTAGTTTTCGAACTCATTGAGCAACTCCTACATTCGGTATCATGTCCAAAATAACTCCGTGGTTTTCACCTTTAAACTTTGCACTGACGCGCACCGAGCCGACAGGCCAGGTGGCATATTTTTCTGGAACTTTCCAACACATCGAACCATTCTTTTTGGTGCCCAACTCAATTGGCACACCTTCGTCGTAGTTCTTGGTTGGATCTTCGAAGTTCAAATAAACGTCGCCTTCTTTTAACTGCTCGCCAATCAGCTTCACTTCACTCAAAGGCGTTGGATGAGCGAGATTCAACACAACAAACGGTTTGCGAACCGGCATAGAAAGCAAATCCGCTTCACTTTCAGGATAGACAAAGAAAGCGTGTTCTTTGTTCTGTCTCAGTTGGATGTCCGATGGCACGCAGTCGTTGATGACTGGCGGCAGGGTGTCTGCGGGCTTGTCCAGCGTGCGAGGACCAAGCGCGTCTTTATAGTTAGCTTCGATGTAATCAGCAGCCTTGACCGCATAGAAGTGGCAAGCCAGAGCGCCTGGATGTGAATTGACTGGATTGATCAGATACAAAAATTTCTGTGTCTCACTGCCGGGTGCTGCATGCGATGAGACATAAGCGACGAAGTCGTTGAGAATGTCGTAGAAAGGCATACCAGCAAGAGTGAAGGCCTGACGCACAGGAGCGTAACGATTCTCATAGTAACGGCGAACGTTTTCGTAAAAGGCGCGACCTGTTAGATTTTCGTTCTTATCTTCGTTGGTCGCAAAAACTACAGCGTTTGGGAAAGTGATATAGAACGCGGGCACTCCAGATGCTTTCGAAAAATCAGCGACGTTGTGAACAGTTTTTTTGTAGTGCTCGAAGTTGTCACCTTCGACAATCTTTTGCTCCCAGTCACCAAACTGCCAACCGTAGCGATCACCCGCGAGGATCTCTCCCCGTCGTTTTTTTCGTATCGCCAGAAGTTGCTCGGCCAAATTTGGAAATGCGCCCTCCATGACTTTAGTAACGCGCTCAGGGAAATCTTCATCCTTAGGAACGATCAGGGCCTTGCAGACTTTGCCGCCAGTCGGAGCAATCTGCTCACCCTCATCTGGATCGTTAGTCACATAGCCCCAGACAACCAGGTCAGGCTTATACTCTGGTATCAGCTTCTTCGCCCAACCCAGCTCACGCCATGTAGCTGCCCCGCGAAGACCAGCGCCGACTACTTCAACATCGTGATAGCCACGTCGTTCTAACTCCAACTGAAGCTGGCGCCACCAGATGGTGTTCAAGTTGGAGTAGCCGTGTCCCCAGACATACGAATCTCCAAGAACGAGAATGCGCTTCTTGGTTTTCTTTTCTGCAGAGACAGGAAACAAGTCGGAGCGCCAAACCGGGTTCACATCATCAGCTTTGTTGCGAACGTGCATCCAGTGCAGCAACTTTTCATTCTCAGCACGCCAGGCGGTGGATGCGATTTTGCCGTTGTCTTCCATGGACGGAATGACAAACGCGTCAACAGCAAAGAACAAAACTAACAAACCAATGACGGAAAAAAGCAGATAGCGGACGGCTACTGCATTTCCTTTAGTCAGTTTTTTTATGACGGAGACGAACATTCCACTCCAAAAGGCTTGGATACTATATCCACATCGTTACCGGTTCGATGTCGCCTGGCACCGAAATTATACAAAAGCAGGACCCATGCCGTTGTTAGGAGCACCTAATTAATACAGGCGTGAGAACCCGCTAAGACACTGGACTTGGTTGGAAAGGGTTAAAAGGCTGATGGGATCGCACTTTCGCATAAACTAGAAATTGGTAACGGAATGAAAGGAAATACTTCGCATATCGAACAGGATCGATTGTGAGAGGAAGTTAGTTTAATGTCTGTTCAAATCTGGCTTCCAGAGCGCCTCCTGACAAGCGTTAGATCCGAAAAACGCACCTTTGTTTGACACAATCCAAGCGTGCCAGGCATAGTTAAGGCAGGTCAAACTAAAATCGACGACGCAAAATCGACCAATCTTGCCCTGGGAACAAATGGAAGTTGTCGACTTCAACTGATCTCAGGATGGTGGCACAGCCCCACCCGTAATACCATGGAGACCCTCGTGCGCAGTTCAATTATCATTTTTACCATCGCTTTGCTTTCACTTTGCTTATCACAGCCAAGTTTCGCAAACTCGCGATTTGAAACAAACAGCATTACACCAAACATTTTGGTGATTTACTTCCACTCGTACGGCAGCAACTATACTGAGGCATTTGACGCACCGTCGCCCGATGACAGTATCGCGAAAGCAATGTTGAAAGACATTCCTGGTGTAGCAATTCTCTCGATCGATCGCGAATCGAAGGCGGCAATAAACGGCAGTGATGGCTATCGAGAGGTATCTGAGCTGACAACACAGTGTTGGAACGATCACCCCAGCCTTAAACACATCGTCTTATGTGGCACCTCTCTTGGTGCCTACGAATCACTTGCTTATCTACATTACACACCGCAGCCCATTTTCGACAAAGTCTGCGGAATCATCTCAGTCGAACCAACTGACGATCTGGCTGACCTATTCTATAAGACCAGGTCTGCGAAAGTGCAAGAGCTACTGTTTTCCGCGTTTGGCGGAGATCCAATCAAAGAACCAGATTACTATCGCAGTCATAGCATTAAAACGCTGTTTTCAAATGTTCCAAATCGACCAGACATCAAGATTTGCATTGTCTCGGCAAAACGTGACCGTGTAGTGCCACCGTACCAACAAAAAAGACTGTGCAATACGCTACGAGAGAAAAAATTCCAGGTGCAACTGGTTGAAATCGACCGCGCTCACTCGGTAGCTGATTCAGGCATCTACGGAATTGCGCTTCACTACGTGACCGGCAGGTACGAAAGGAATTTGCAGCCACTAACTGTGAAGTAAGCGCCTGCGTTCAAATTATCATCCTGTCCAGGCTCACATGGACGACGATTTAATTGACCTGTTCGTGCCTCGGCAGCTCCGCCTTAAGTCGTAGCCAAATTCTTTGCTGGTGGCACAAAACTGAGCGAGCCCTGTGCATGCAGGTCTTGCAGGCTAACAGGAGGCGCATTGTGTACTTGACCGCAATGGATCGAGATACCGATCTGTTTCGCTTCAGCCATGCTGACCGTGACAACTTTACCGAGATCGATTCCGGCGCGACGCAAATTGTGTTCGCGAGTTTCCAGCCCATCAATCAAAGAAAGACTGACTATCAAATCGATGTTGTTGGCTTGCAAACCCGCGCGCGCCGATTCCATCGTTGATGTATCCAACACATTCAAATGAGGAGCGAAAAGGCTGTTAGACAAGGTGTCAGTGATAAACATCTTCAATCCGAGACTCGAATACTGTGTAATCAAATCTGCTGCTTGTGAAAGACATTCAGCCGTCGCTGAGAAAATGACCGATTTAGCATTTCGCGTCTCTCTGTTAGCGCCACTTTGAGCTTTAGCAAAGGCGCAGCAAGACTCATTTGCAATGCCCATTACTTCACCTGTGGATCTCATTTCAGGTCCAAGGGCGATTGCAGATTGACGGAATTTGTCAAAAGGCAGAACTGGTGATTTTACAGCAACACAGGCAGCGCGCTCCTTCCACAGATGACTCAAAGAAGCAACTGACTCGCCCATGATCACGCGGGTACCGATGGAGGACCATGGTATGCCGCTAGCCTTCGAGACAAAAGGAATGGTGCGACTTGCTCGTGGGTTCGCTTCGATGACATAAACTTCGTCGTTTTGCACGGCGAATTGAATGTTGAGGAATCCTTTTACTGATAGTTCCGCCGCGATCGCCTTTGTGATCGCAATCATTTGCTCCACCATATGGGTGCTGAGGCTCTGTGGTGGCAAAAAACAAGAACTATCACCTGAGTGGATGCCCGCTTGTTCTACGTGTTCCATGACTCCGGCAATGACTGTATCAACACCGTCTGAAATTGCATCGACATCAACTTCGATTGCATCAATCAAGAATCGATCGATAAGCACTCCAGCGGCAGCAGCAAAACCTGCGTTGAGGAATTTCTGCAGTTGCTCTGGTCCATGAACGACTTGCATCGCTCTTCCGCCAAGAACGTAGCTTGGACGAATCAAGACTGGATAACCGATGGTCGACGCTACAGAGGTGGCTTCCTGCACCGAATACGCCACCGCACCGGCAGGACGCTTCAATCCCAATCTGTTCAGCAAACCGATAAACGCGTCTCGATCTTCTGCAAGATTGATTGAATCAACCGATGTACCGAGCAACTTGTATCCGCGAGCTTTGAGTGCAGACGCCAGTTTCAGCGGTGTCTGTCCACCCATCTGAATGATGATGCCAGGGTTGCCCTCGCGCAGAACAATGTTTGAAACATCCTCCAGTGTGATCGGTTCAAAATACAATTTACTGGAAACATCATAATCAGTAGACACAGTCTCTGGATTGCAGTTCACCATGATTGGTGTCAATCCACGTTCTTTCAAACACAGACTGGCTTGCACGCAGCAATAATCGAACTCGATTCCTTGCCCGATTCGATTAGGACCACTACCTAAGATGATTACCTTTTCTGAGCTATCTTCGGACAAAACTTCTTCGCTGTCCTCAGCGCCATAAGAGGAATACATATAATTGGATGTAGTTGGAAACTCGCTCGCGCAAGTGTCGACCTTTCGATACGACGGCTGCACATCAAGAGCCTGACGCAAAGCGAAGATGGCATCTTCTGTGACACTTGGATCATGCTCTGCAAAAATCTTGGCGATTTGTGCGTCGCCAAAACCCATTGCCTTCAAACCAGTAAGTTCGTCCCTGGTCAAAAGTTCAAGCACATTACCTGAAGACGTTCGAGCCATCTGACCGAGGCGTCGGTCAATCACAAAAATTTCGTGCAAGTTGTCGAGGAACCAGCCATCAAAAGCACTCAGCTCTTTGATTTCTTCGACAGTGAATCCAGCGTTGAAAGCCCCCCACACGTCGATCAATCTAAAACGGGAGCGTTCTGTCATGCGCTCTTTCCAGACATTTTTGTCAGCAGAGACACGTCCTGGAATTTGAGCAAATCCATTTACGCCCAGTTCCAAACTACGGAAAGCTTTTTGCAGCGACTCTTGAAAGGTAGAGCCGATGCCCATCGACTCGCCTACGGACTTCATTTGCGTGCCGAGAATTTCTGAGCTACCTGAGAATTTACCGAATTCGAATCGAGGCAACTTGGTTACAACGTAATCCAGCACAGGTTCGAAACAAGCAGAAACATCGCCAACTATATCGTTGCGAATTTCATCGAGTGTTAGACCCACCGCCAATTTCGCGGCTATCTTAGCGATTGGATAACCAGTCGCTTTACTGGCCAGAGCCGACGATCGTGATACGCGCGGGTTCATTTCGATCACAACAAACTGACCGGTAACTGGATTGATAGCGAATTGGATGTTCGATCCACCGCAATCAATTCCAACTGCACGGATGATTTTCTTAGAAGCTTCTCTTAAAACTTGAAATTCAGGATCTGACAGTGTTTGCACGGGCGCGACAGTGATCGAATCTCCAGTGTGGATTCCCATCGGATCGATGTTTTCGATCGTGCAAACAACAATAAAGTTATCAGCCTTGTCGCGAACAACTTCGAATTCCAACTCTTTCCAGCCGACAATGCTCTCTTCCAAAAGCACTTTGCCAACGGGGCTAGCCTGCAGACCGTCTTCGCAAACTCTGACAAGTTCCGCTTCACTATGAGCGATACCACTGCCACTGCCGCCAAGGGTGAAGGCTGGGCGAACAATTACTGGAAAGCCCAGCTCTTTGGCGATTTCATGGATTGAATCGAGCGACTGAATGGTAGCCGATTTCGGCAAGGGCATGCCGATCTCAATCATTTTTGCCTTGAACAGTTCTCTGTCTTCAGCTACTTCGATGGATTCGAGCGAAGCGCCAATCAATTCCACTCCGAGTTCTTCGAGGCATCCTGAATTGGCTAAATCTACCGCAACGTTCAGTGCAGTCTGTCCACCCACAGTAGGCAGCAAGGCATCTGGACGCTCGATTTCAATAATTTTTCTGACGTCTGCGGCGGTCAACGGCTCGATGTAGGTCTTAGTGGCTCGACCGGGGTCAGTCATAATCGTGGCGGGGTTCGAGTTGACCAGGATAACTTCGTATCCTTCGTCTTTCAGAGCTTTGCAAGCTTGGGTCCCTGAGTAGTCGAACTCACAAGCTTGTCCAATTCTGATCGGTCCGGCTCCAAGTACTAAGACTTTAGTAAGGTCAGATCTTTTTGGCATTTCTTACCGATGGGAAACCATGTGTGGACGGGGCTTTCATAGATCAGACGGTATTATACCGAAGAGGCAAAGAGGAAAGGTTAGTGACACCTAAGTCAGCACTTGCAATCCTCCAGATTTTGCCAAAACAGATTAGAGCGAATTTAAAAACCGGCTGTTTTACTGGCTCGAGACATACTTTGATAGCAAGAACATATTGACTACAGGTATGACATGCGCCTGATCTTCAAAACAATGTTTTCAATAATGATAGGGAGTTAAATTCGCATCTCAAAAGAGACTTTTCCAATCTATCAATTGCTTAAGATTGAGAAACTCAAAGTTGGTTTGCGAAAAGCGACGACCGCCGTGTTAACCGGTCTTCTAATAGACTGTAAGCGAAAGGCTCAGCTGCATATATGCTTGAGTGAGCGCATGGATGGAACGGAGAACAAGATGTTGGAATCAGAAACAGATACGCAAAAAAGCCTAATTGACTTGCAGCGACGAATCACAGCGCTGGAAGAGAAGTTCCAGCAAGAAAAGCCGCAAGGTGAATTTGCCCTGCAGATTGGTAGTCAGACGTTTGAACCAAACACCATCAAAGTAGGTGCTGGCTCAGGTATTCGTTATTTCTTTTTTCAGTTGCACAATGACAGCGGGTACGACCAGGTCGTAGACGATTTAACCACCAGGATTGCTCAAGAAACGACCTACATCGAGAACGGTGAAACAGTCTTCAAAGGTCGAACTGTGGAGATTTGGCAAGACTTACGCGACGCCGACTTTTGGTGGGCGAAAGTGGAAGTTGAAGCATTCACCTAATCCGTTGACCGATATCAGTTTGCGATCCAACTTGCGAGCCTTAACCGATATCAGCTAGCGATCCAACTTGCGAGCCTTAACCGATATCAGCTAGCGATCCTCCAACCGACATCAACGCACAGTCAGCCGGTTTCCTAAAAATCAGTCGCAACAAATTTCCACTGAAACTTTGAGGTTTCATCTTTCGGCTGAATTTGCACATCATTGCGCGAAGTTCCGTTGGCCACACAACACAATGAATCGCCGTTGCGATCCACGCTGCGAATCAGCAGATCATCGCCTTGCGATTGCAATATGTAGGTCGAGGGGCTGGAGTCCAGCATCGATGTGTGATTAGGTGCCGGAAAAGGTGCCAGATACAACTTTGTCGAATCACCGGCAAGACGAATGGTATAGCGATTGGTCGGTTGTTTTGTTTTTGGATCGATCTTCCGAGTCACAGTCCACTTTTGCATTCCACTCTTCGTGTACTCTGAAAGGTAGACATTCTGCCCTGGCGTTCCGCCCAACGGCTCCAGCGCCTGATCGTTCAAAGCGTTCAGGATGAAATATGTGCCGGTGTTTGGCAGATCTGCACTGAATGCGGCGTTTGGCGCCACCAGACCGAGTGCAAAGAGTGCGGAAAGAATAGTTGGCTTGAGTGATTTCAATGTGGATCTCCTGGGTCGTAGAGGCGTGAACAGCCTTCGATTGCTGTTCTGCTCAATAAAATACAAGACTGCGGCTATCTACGCTAGCTCGTCAATTGAGTTGAGCGACCATTCACTGTTTTAGCGATGACCGACCGGCAGGCTTGCGGCAATAAGGGTAATATAGCGAAAGGGACCAACGGAATCCAAACTTAGCATCCAGTCAAAATTCGGAAGTTAAACGGTTTGAAATTTCTAGTTTCACTCTCAATTTTAGTTAGTCTCTTCCTATTTGGCTTGGATTGTTGGGCACTTCCGCCGGTGGCGCAAAGCGGTGCAAAAGTAAGAGCAATACAGCTGAAGCAATCGCACTACTTCTTTGGCAATCTCGACATCATTGCCTCCAAATCTTCGATTCGAATGGAAGACACTGGGTCTTGGAAGTTTGTGCTTGTCGCCAACGCACCTGATTGGAAAGTGACTGTTTTCAGAAACGATGACAAGCTTTACTACACTTGTCCACTTAAAACATTTCTTGAAGGAGGATTGGTTTCACAGTTGCTGGTTGGAAAGAAATCCGCGTCCTTTGGACCCGGACAAGAAGAGCCGACGACCGCAATTATTGGGGGAGTGAAAGTGAAGAAAGTGGTGGCGAGGTACGCGCTTTGCGAGTATTTGCCAACTGACACATTGGTGGCACCGGAAATAACTCAAATCATTTATGAAACCCTGCGAATGCCGATGAATGGTGGCATCTGTCTGCGATTTGTGCAAGACAAGGGTGGCACAGACTGGATGACAGGTCTGAAAGAGTCTGGTGAACACATCATGCTGTCGACTCAAAGTGCGAAGATGGTGACCGTTCCAAGCACAACTTTCGATGCTCCGGTCGGCTACAAAAAATCAAAGTCACTGCGCGAAGTTTTGATCAGCAATGAATCGCGCGAATCCAGCACCGATGCGCGGGACCTTTTCGAAATTAAACGATGATTGCGTAGAACGATGAACTACTCGATCCCTGCATTCGCTTGTTCGTCAGCCAGAATTTGCTTTGATAGACCGATTCTTGCAGTTCTGACAGAGAGCAGATACAAGACACCAGAAGACAAACAAACGACGCCACAGACTGCCACCGTCAGTGGTGCGCCCCAACGACTGGCGCAAAGTCCCACAATGTAACTGCCAAATGGTGCCATTCCGAGCAAAACCATCATGTAGATGCTCATAACGCGTCCACGCAGTCGATCAGACACTGCCAGCTGCAGCAAGGAATGTCCACCACTCATTTGCGTCGTCATCGACAATCCAATCACAGAGGCAAGTGCAAGAGAAATCCACAAATTGCGCGAGAAACAAAAAGCGATCAAGGCGCAACTGAAAGCAACGCTTGCGAAACCGACAGCGTATTTCAGAAACTCTCCGCTTCCACGATGAGCCAAATTGAGAGCGGCAAGAAAAGCGCCAACTCCGGCCACTGCCCTCAACGCTCCCAGTGTTTTCACGTCGCCTCCGAGAATTTCGTGAGCGAACAAGGGTAGCAACACCGTGAACTGTAGACCAAACAAACTCAATACAACGGCGAGCAGAAGCACTCGACGAACAGACGCTTCATGCCAGACGAATTTAAGCGCTTCTGTGACATGCTGCGAATCTGCGTGGCTGACCTTTTCGCGTTTTTCTACTTTCAAAAGTGCAATCGCTATGATTGCCGCCAGGAAACTGATTGCGTTGATGACAAAACAAATACCTTCACCAGCCGCTGCCACGAGCATCCCACCAACTGCCGGACCGACTGTGCGAGCGCCTTGAAATAGTGATGAATTGAGACTGATTGCGTTTACCAAATTTTCTCGATCTACAAGATCGACAAGAAGTGCTTGTCTCGAAGGCACTTCGAATGCGCTACAAGTGCCAACCCAGGCGGCAAGACAAATCGCCTGCCAGATCTGCAATTGATTTGTCAGAGTCAAATACGCAAGAACGATCGCCTGAAGCATGGCCAAAGTTTGCGTGCAGAGCAACATCTTTTTGCGATCGCACTTATCCGCAAGTGAACCGCCTAACAGACCGAACAACAACATCGGCAAGAGATTTGCGCTTTCAACTTGCGCGAGTGCTACGGGAGAATGAGTCATTCGATAGACGAGCCAACTCAGTGCCACACCTTGCATCCAGGTTCCGGACAGGGAGACCATTTGTCCAATGAAGTAGATCCGAAAGTTTCGATGTTTGAGCGAACGAAAAGTTTGATCGAATCCTTTCTTCAAACTGGTTGGTGATTTTTCTGCTTGCATAGTCACGCCGACAACGACAAAATTCGCTCTATTCGCGCTGGACTCTGAAGCAATACTTCTAAGATGGCATGAGCTTCTCGCGACAAGCTTGTCACAGTCAAACGGCGCTCAAGCATTCTTATTTGTTCGACCTGCCAGTTGAAATCCTTTGATTCGACACCAGTGATGGTAGCCAATTTGAAGTGGATTCGCACTAGCGCAACAAGCAACACCAGGTGATGGAATCCAGAGAGCAAGCTCAATCCACCGAAGCCGGGACCAAAATAAAGTTTGGAGAATAGACGACAATAAATCATGCGAGTCAACAACTGATCGATTTCAACATAGTCTTGTGCATTGAATCGAAAATCATTTATGGACTTGAATGACACATGCTCAAAAGCGCCTTTTTGAGCACAAAATTGAAGCGAGATCGATTGGGGCTGCCCAGCCAACACATCTAGAAATTGTTTTTGATCGAATTCAGCGGCACCTTCGCGATAAGGATCATCGACAAAATACAGCTCGTACAAGAGCTTGATCAAAATTTGATCGATGAGAATGGGTCTTACTTTCGTCAGGTGCGCATTGTCGAGATCAACAGGCTTCGGTAACTTCTTGACGATCATTTTGCTTTGCGCAAGCAGGTTTTCACGACTGAGTGATTTAGGATTTCGTGGCGCAATATTTTCAAGCAGAGCTTTATCGATCAATAGAAATTCCACCCAGCGCAGTGGAATGCCGTCAATCAGCTGGATCTTGCCCCAATCTGGCTCGTTCGGAAACAGCTGCATAAACAGGGCCAATTGATTTTGTAAAAACTCTTTTTGCGTCGAAAGTGGCGCACCGCTGTTCAACAAAACTCCGGTGCTGGCAAAACTCAACGAAGCATATGCACCAGTGGGAGTGAGCGTGAAGGTGTAAGGGAAAAGCTGACACATCGCAGGCTTGCTTTCGATGCCGTAATTTTTGTGCAACCTGCAACGAATATCAGGATCTAGATACTGGCAGCTGCCATCCGCTCTCTTCTCAAGCGAATGAGTAAAAGCTTTCATTTTGTCTACAGAGCCGGGCAACTTCCGAAAGTTCGGCTTGTCTACATCGCCCACAAGCGCGTTGATTCTTTCAACATCCTTATCGGTGGCTGGTACAGGCCAGTGAAAACAGCAGTTTCCGCAACCAGTACAGTCGAAGTTAATACCTTCAGGAATATAAAGAACGGTTTCAAATAAGCTGTTCACGGTGAACTCGTGGGGTTTTTCTGCGCTAATGATAGCTTGGGAACTGACGAAATACCTCGCGATCTATTAAACTGAAGCCTAATTTCAAATAACTGCAAGTTATGTCTAAGTGTGCCAGAAGACTCATGGCACTTTGAGAGTTCTAGGAGGTTTGGTTTGATGAAGCGATCCCGGCTACTCGCGGCACTTTTTGCCAGCGCGCTGGTTGTTTGCAGCCCCCGCATAACCTCAGCAGCGCCTGCCGCAGCTCAAGTTCAGGACAAATGGGCAGTCGTAATTGGCTTGCAAGATTTTGCCGACCCCACCATTCCTAAATTGCGCTACTCAGCCAAAGACGCCAAAGACTTCTTCGATTATCTCGTCGACCCTGCTGGCGGTCGCTTCGCCAAAGACCACGTCAAACTGCTAATCAACTCAGACGCAACCAAAGTCAACATAATGGATGTGCTCGGAGATTCGTTCCTTCCCCACGGAGCGGCCCCCGGCGACCTGGTCGTCATCTACCTCTCGACTCACGGCTCTCCAGCCGGCGCCGACATCAACGGTGTCAACTATGTTGTTGCTTACGACACTCAAGTAAACAAAATGTTTGCCACGGGCATCGAGATGCGCCAACTGATTCGCATCATCAAAGAACGCGTGCACACAAATAGAATCATGCTTGTAATGGACACTTGCTACAGTGGTGCCGGAGCAATCGGCGAATCACACAAGGGCTTGACGCGGTCTAACGTCAACCCAAACTCGCTGGCTCAGGGCAGCGGCAGCATCGTACTCTCATCAAGCGCGCCTGACCAACGAGCATGGGAATCGGAGACTTACAAAAACAGCTACTTCACCCATCATTTAATTGATGCGCTCAAGGCCCCGGGCAATCATACAATCGATCAGGATTTCTCCACCATGAAGCAGAGAGTCCAAAACGATGTATTGAAAGAGAAAGGCGAACTACAGACACCTATCATGGCTTCTGCATTGACTGGACCATCATTTGTTGTCAATGCTCAACCGACCATTAATCGCCCAGCACCAGTCACGGTGCCCTACAGCGGAGACGATGCGAACATAGCAAGCGCTGCAGGTGCAGCGAGCTCGGGTAAATCGCCAGGCCTAAACTTCGCTAGTTATGGAGCACACAAGAGCGCCGCAGAAACTTTGATCCGCCAGCATAAGCTGTGGGACGCAATCCACGAACTGCAACTTGCTGTTAAAGACAATCCATCTTCTGTTGATGCATACCTAGCTCTGGCAGATGCGTTTGATGAACAAGGACGATACGCAGAAGCATTCGAATCGGCAAACCGGGCCGTGGTAAACGACGCGAACTCAACTCGTGGTCATGAAGTGCTCGGACGAGCCTATGTTCGCAACGGTAATACAGATGAGGCTTTGCGCCAGATCCAACTAGCTATCAGTTTGGACCCGACGAGCGCCGACGCACACTTCCTGCTTGGTTTTCTCGATCAATACAAAAACAATCGCATCGACGAAGCAGAACAACAATATAGAAAAGCACTTGAACTAGACGCTCTTAACGTGAAAGCCCTGGTCAACCTCGGCATTTTGTTGGAACGACAGGGTCGCAATATTGACGAAGCCGAAGGTCTATTCCACAAAGCTATCGATGCAGATGCGGAAGACTGGCAAGCCAGGCTCGGTCTAGCCAACATCATGCTCAAATATAGAAACAACGCCAAAGAAGCCGAAGTACAAATTCGAAAGGCAACTGAATTGGCACCAGCGAATTCAAGATTGCACAGCGAACTTGGAAAAGTGGTGGCACTGGATAAAACGCGTTACGACGAAGCCGAAGCGGAATTCAAAAAAGGCATCGAGCTCGCACCAAATATGGGGCTACCAGATTCCATGTTTGCTGCATTCTTACTGTCGCCATTAGGGCGAGTTGATGAATCTGAAAAGGAGTACCGCCGGGCTATTCAGCTCGATCCTAATTTGGATGACGCTCGGGTCGGTCTGGGCAACTTGCTCGTTGACTACCGCAAAGTCTATGACGAATCAGACGACCAGTTCAAAAAAGCTTTAAAGATAAATCCTAAAAATGGTGGCGCTTACATCGGACTCGGTCACATCGACACTGTTTTGTACAAGAACTTTAAATCAGCCGAGCAGAATTTCAAAAAAGCAATCACGATTCAAGAATCGAACTCATACGCGCACGATCAGCTTGGGCAGCTATATTTCGCCAATATGGGATTTCCGGCCGAAGCGCAAGCCGAGTTGGAAAAGGCAATAAAATACGACGCCAACAACGCTGTTGCACACTACCATTATGGAGCCTTGCTGATCAGCCAATTAAAAGCTGCCGACCAGGGCAAAGAGAAATGGAAAGAGCAGGTCGACCGCGCAAAAAAACAACTTGAAACTGCAATTAGTTTAGATCCAAGCAATTCGGGCTATCAAGCCGCTTTAGCCGATCTGTACGTGCTCGACAAGCAGTACAAAGCAGCGGAACCGATCTATCGCCAAGCTCTCGAATCGAATATCACAGATGCCGATGCTCATTGCAAATTTGGTCTACTATTAATCGAACACTTAAATAAGCGCATCGAAGGCGAAGCCGAGCTTAAGAAAGCCCATTCGATGAAACCTGATGAAAAGGGCATTCAGACAGTTTATGAGCGCTACGTTCGATAATCACACGCACAGGAGCATATGGAAAATTCGCTGAACTTGGATCTTTCGGAGTTGGTATTTGCCTGGCAAGACGATACTCAAGATAACGCGTACTATCTTGATATCGAATCTGGTGTCGTCAAACTTGTGAATCGAAACTTGTTAGATCTACGAGATCTGACAGACGAAATCGAACAAGACCGTCACAAATTTCTCTACATGCCAAAACCTGATAAAGAACAACTGATTTTGGACTTGAAAGAGTTCTGGTCAACCGTTCAGGACGACAAACTGCGAAATATCCTTTCTATGGCGTTCGAAAGCCCGCATCTGCTCTCTTCGTTCAGGAAAATCCTGGAAGGTACCCCTTCAGAACTGAAACGATTTGAAGAATATCGCCAAAACAAGACGAAGCTGCGTATCGAAGAATGGCTAAGCTCTCACGCTCTTAAGTACGAGCTTGCTTAGGTCTAAGTAGCGCCTGGCAACCTTCCAGCTGAATAACCAGCTCCGACGCCCCGCTCAGGCAGCGACGGACCTCGAACGCATTTAATCGCAGACCAAGGAAGATAAAGGGTCTCGCTTTCCCGCCGAATGCACAGATACGTGCCCTGGTCAGCCATGGCTACCTCGCCTTCGACCTGCTCCCCACTAACAAGGAGCACCGTCACAGCTGTGTTCATCGGAATTGCCAACGAAATCTTCCTCCCAATACCAAGACTAGTTTAGCGAATTGACGGCACAGTTAAAAGGACCAGCGCACAACCGTAACCCCCCGCTATATAGGTTCGAGGTTCCATTGTCAGATTTTAAACCGATATCAGCTAACTGACCCACGTCGGTTTTTTGCCTGATATCGGTCAAAGCGCCCAAAGTGAACACTAAGCTGATATCAGTTTAGTTTCGGATATAGGTGCTACGCAACCGCTGATTTGTCGCCTGGGTGGAGCTTTTCGTCTTGTTGCTTTCTCAAATAAGCTTCAACAGAACCACTATTCTGTGTGAGCGCCTCATGCACTCTCGAAGCACTGCCATCGCCGGTCAAGCGGCGGGATTCAGCTGAAACGCTTACTAGTTGCAAAACTCTGTCGCGGGCAGCAGCTACCGTGCCTTGCATCTGGGAAATTGCAGCAACCATAGAATTCATGTTCGGCATACCGGCATAAGCTCCCAGCAGGCTGGCCAATTCGGTATCAGCTGCATCTAGGGCGCCAAGAGAACTGCCACTGATGTCGTAGTTAGCAATCGCTGCCTGGGCGACGCCCACGGCTGTGGATGCCTTAGCAATCGCTGCAGTACCGCTTGCACCACCATCCCAAGCTTTGGCAGACCCGTATTGGTTCGACACTGTTCCATCAGCGCCAACTCTCGTTCCATCATAGAAAGTGACGTTGCCTGCAGTGTCCATGTTCATCAATGTGTTGCCGCGTGCATCAACCGAGTTGAAGTAACCGGTGTTGCTCATCTGCGTTGTTTGGCCATCGGCTTCTTTGATAGTAATGTTGCCGCCGGGCTTGGTATCGAGGGTGATACCACTGCCGTTTGGTCCACCGAAGACTTCAATCTTGCCTGTTGTCGAATCCATGCGACGGAATGTGTGCTGCGTTGCCGGATCTTCATTCTCGAATGTCTTACCATCGTTGACGATGTCGCCACAACCTGGATGTCTTACACGAGTTCTGCCGTTGCTATTTTCAACAGTTACAGCACCAGTATCAGACGAGGTCGTCATCTTACCGGTCTTGGTATCGATATGAGTTGCAGCGTCAGCCTGTACGTTACCTGCTGCGGTTACGACTGTCTGTCCGTCTACTTTGACAGCACCTGTGCTCTCATCTACGGCTACGCCTTGAGGCAAGCGATGGCGTCCACCATGCATGCGCACCCATGACTTTGCGTGAGTCGTTGGATCTTCTTGTTGATAGTAAGCCATGTTATTTTGAATTTTGATGACATGGCCATCTCGTTCAATAGTTACGTATGGTACGTGAGCTGGGTCGTTCGCATCACCGTTCTTATAAGTCTTTACCATCACGCCATCTTGCCGAACCACAGCGTAGTCACCATCTTTGTCGACGATCAATCGAGTTTGAGGTGCAGTTTCACCTGCTTCCATCTGTCTCTTAACTTGATCGGCAGTCGCATCAGCGCGAGTTTGTGTTTGAGTAATGGCTCTCTCTGCAGTCAACTGTTGCGTCAACTGATCCTTCGAATTGAAGTCATAAAGGTGCTTGCCGTCTTTGTCTGCGATGAATCCTTTCTGCGCTTTTTCATCCCATTGAAAGACTTGATTGGTGGCAGTATCGACAACCTTTTTAGTAGTTCCTTCGACTGTAACTTTGTAGGCACCACTTTCGTAAGTGCCTGCGTGAGTATTTTTGTCTAAAGCGATATCTGCGGCGCCGACTCGACCATGTACTCGATCCTGGCCGACCGTCACGTCTACGGGAACGCCATCACCGTTCTTCCCGTTGATGTGCGCTTCTCCATTTTTCGCCGATACTTCGGTTTTTTGACCGGTGGTAGTATCGGTGGTGCTAAACAACCAGTCCATTGCACTGGTGACGTGACCAGTTACTTCCTTACCGACGCTGGCGACAGCATCGGTCATCTTAGAGAACCAGCCAGAAACACCGCTCTTTTCGTCTACTGGTTTTTCATCTGGTTTAACGACCGGTTTGGTAGCATCGGTAGATGCTGTCGCTGTTGTGTCCCAAATGTTGCTAACATTCAGGCAGCCGATATCATCAACAGTTTTGTACGCTTTCTCTTTTTCCGGTGTCTGTCCGAATAGAGAAGAGACACTGTCTTTCATGTCTTTGAAAGACGACCAACCGAACCAAGTATCTTTATTTACTTCATCTAGCTTCGCGGCACAGATAGTCGAATGGTCGTCAGACGCACTGTGGCTGTCTGACGATTGCCCCGTAGCATCTTTGTGCTCGGGCTCCTCAGACTTCTGGACGGGCGCCTTAGTGTCCTTCTCCTTTTTAGAAGAATCACCAGTCGAGTAAAGGCTGTCTGCAACGGTCACGAGGAAATTTCCTCTAGATCTTGAGGGAAGGGGGGGTTGAGACTATAGAAGTAGTAAGCATGAAGACTTTAGTGACCTTTGTAAATCATGTCATTGGGGAAAATACGTAGTCGCAAACTTTAATTCTTGACGACCATATAAACCGAGTACTGTAGACGCGCTTCAGGCTTGAATCGACCACCAAACCTTCACCAACCTTTCAAAAACCACTGCAATGTCAAGCGCAGAGTGCCTATCCGCCTATTGAGTAATACCCAAATTCCAGCTTTTTGAACCATCGGCGTCAAAGCCAACGGGCGTTTCCGGCAAAATTAAACGGATAACGCTAGAATTCAAAATAACTGGATTCTCAAGGGTTTCCAGTCGGCAACTGATTCTGTAGGCTAGTGCAACCCGGCAATCCTCCACGAGTTGGACGCCAAGATAGCTCGGTGAGAAGGCAACATTTAATGGCAACCGTTCAGTCGAGACAATCAAATTCGAAAAAACTGTTGATCGCGGCTCTGGTCGGCGGTTTACTAGGTGGCTGTGCAAAAATAGACGTCAGTCCAAAGAAATCGACGACATCAACGACTACCACGACTACAACTGGAACAGCAAACCCACAGAACCCGGCTCAACTACAGGCAGGGCAAGTGCCCACTTCAGTCGCCGGAGACTGGAAGGTTGGATTCCAATTCAATACAACTACTCTCAATTCCACTTTCCATTTAGATCAACTCGGCACAACCTTTAAGGGCACCGGCACTGACGATCAAGACGGTGGTGCCTTCACCATCGATAAAGGCACCGTCGCAAATGGAGCGGTTCACTTTTACAAGCAATATCAGGGAGCACCGCCGGTCGAATACAGCGGAAAACTCGAAGTTCAGGACGATTCAACTTACCACGGTCCATACATGAGCGGCGACTATACAACCGCATCGAATGGCAAAATCATCAGCAACATCTGGGAAGCACAGATGATTCTGCCTAACCAGGGGCTAGCAGCTCAAGCGCCGCCTCCGGCGAATCAACCACCACCTGACCAGGCACCACCTGCGAATCAACCGCCGCCCGATCAACAACCAGCGCAACCAGATCGCTCGTTGCTGGCAAACTGGCCAGCCGACCGTGCTCCGCACGTTTCCGGAAAGTGGGATGTCGGTTACGAGTACAACTTCAAGACGATGCGCTCCTCCATGTTTCTAGAACAAGAAGGTGATCGTATTACCGGTCACGGCGTGGATTTGAACACCAAAGAAAAATTCACGATCGAAAAAGGATGGTATCACTATCCAAAAATCACCATCATCCGTAAATATACAAAAGGCAAAAATCAAGCCAGTTCTACACGCACCATGGCATTTAAAGCCAGCGTCTCTTTCGTAAATGACAAGGACTATCAAGGTCCATACATGTCCGGAAAGACTCAAGGTGGCGGCAACTGGGAAGCTCAGCGCGTCGAGTGATAGTGATTCAGTCCGGACAGCGTCCAAATAGATCGACAGTGGTGTCTATTTGTACTTTAGTTCACCATTTCTCAAAAGCATATCTGGTTGATCGAATGCCACCATCGGTATGGTCGGTTGCGCTGCTATTGCTCGCTTCTTGAACGAAGCCGCTCGCTCACTTAGCCTGTGGGAGATGAGGATTTCGTAGGCGCGACCCGTCATCGAAGGGTCGTTATACGAGAATTGCTCCATGCAATTTAGATATGGAACGAATTCGGATTTAGACAACTCACCACTGGTACGGTCATCCAAATACTGGAGCATCGCACGCTGAGCAAGCGAGTGCGGGCTTGTCGCAATTCCGTTTTGAAAAACGATCTGGGCATCGTTGTTCGGCACATCCGACATCGGAGTTGTCTTTTTCTGGCATTGGATCAAAAGCTTTTCTCGCACAGAAGCTGGATCGAACAAAGCCAGCCGACAAAGGAAGCCCAATCCAAAGTCGGGATTGGACAAGTTTGCATGGAGAATTTTTGTCACCTTGGGCACCGGAAACGCAAGCAGTGCGAGCGCTGCGGTGCCTCGAACTTTGGCATCTCTATCCGCGAGCAGCTTTTCGAGTTGCGGAAGGGATGCGTCGCTCTTAGTGACTGCGGCAGTAAAAGCTGCTGCCTGGCGAACTGATGGCTCCATGTCATGCATTGCTTTGTCTCTTGCTGCTGCAGAAATTTTATCCGGATAATCGGCGCTCAAATAAATTGCAGCAGCACGGATAGCAGGTTCCTTAGCCGCTAACCAACCAGGTAATTCCGCCGAAATCATGGATGCAAGCCTTGGATCTGTTTGACAAAGTCCAAGCGCAGAAATTGCTTTCGCACGGATTTCCGAATCATACCTAACTTCCGAGTTATGCTTAATTTCTGAGTCATGCTTAGCATCTGCTACTCGAATTAGAAACGGCACCGCAGCCACAACAGCGGTATTGTTGGTGGTGCCAAAGTCAGCCCAACTACCCATCGGTTTGTCAGCCTTTGACCATAAATATCGCATCCTTCGACTATCGTCGAAATACGGACTGGTAGCTCCTACTGACTGGATCAAGTCAGATAAAAACTTATCCGAATTGAGCGCTGCTACAGGCGAGCTCGTGGAGAACAATAAGTCGAGGACAGATTTGCGTGAGAAGTCATCGGAGCCATCAAATGTTAAAGTCTTGTCGGCTGAAAGATTCAAGAGAGTTTGAGCACCGTAAGTAGAAATGCTCGCATTTTTATCATGAAGTTGCTTTGTCAGTTCATTCCAGATCGTCTGGTTTAGAGTTGCACTGCCCTTGATAGGCGCATCGTCAGCCGCGTGAATAAAGCCTTCCCAGGGACGCATCGTATAGTTCTGGACTGTTTGGATGAATGCATCTTTCACATCCATTTTTTTAGCAAAGATGATGTAGCACCGCTGCGGTTCCAATTTAAAATGCGCATCGTTTTCAGGTCCACAGTTGATCCACGCCTTCGGCGCATCTTTAGCAGGAACATCCGATCGATAAATGAAGTCAACGACGGTCGGCACAGAAGTGCCCTTCAGCACTGATACCACATTCAATCTTGCGTGGTAAGTCGCCCAGAATTGCGACCTCAGCGGTACTACCTTCGCCCACTCGAGAGGCTGCACGGAAATAACCTTGACCTTGAGCACGACAGTCGACTCATCGGCCAATTTGGCAATCTTCGCGGGATAAGGCATTATCGTGGCAAAAGCCCTCTCACAAATTGCGCCCGGCAAAATCGCCAATCCAAGTGCACAAACCCCTGCACTAATCCCTGCACAAACCGCTGCAATGACAGTAGCCTTGCGCTTCTTGCCCGACATCTACGTCTCCCGACGAATTGGTGATGAGACAATGATATGTGCTATTTCCGATTCGTACTAGGACAAAACCCCTAGCTTCTTACCGACCTTTTGGAAAGCACTCAAGGCTCTATCCAAATCTTTCAATTCATGAGCAGCGGAAATTTGCACTCTTAATCGAGCCTCACCACGAGGAACCACGGGATACCACAATCCGCGAACGTAGACTCCTTCAGGAAGCAGCTCGCGACTCATATCTTGCGCCGTAGAAGCTTCACCGACCATTACTGGAACAATCGGATGCTCGCCTTCCAAAATCGTGAAACCGAGGTTTTTAATCTCCTTGCGGAAATACGCGGTGTTGTCGTGCAGTTTCTGCACCAGACTATTGTCTTCGTCTAGCATCTTGATCACCTCGATCGATGCGCACACTATCGGGGGTGGCAAAGTATTCGAGAAAGTATAAGGTCTGGATTTTTGTCTCATGTACTCGACGAGCTCTTTCTTTCCAGCGATAAATCCCCCAGCCGCCCCACCCAGCGCCTTGCCAAGCGTGCCGGTAATCACATCGATTTTGCCGTGCACTCCGCAGTGCTCCGGTGTGCCTCGTCCAGTTTTTCCGAGCACACCTGTGGCGTGTGATTCATCCACAAAAAGCAGATGATTATACTTTGCTGCCAGAGCAACAAAATCTTGCAGCTGGGCGTACTCACCTTCCATGCTGAAGACGCCATCAGTAGCGATCACGCTCAATCGATAGTCCTTCGCTTCATCCTCTTGAATCCAGTCTGTCAGCTGCTTGAAGTCGTTATGTTTATACGCCCGCAAGTCAGTTGTTTTGGTCGCCTGTCGAGCCAATCTGATACCGTCAATGATGCTTGCGTGATTAAGAGCATCACTGTAAATCACATCTCGATATTCAGTTTGACCGAGGTCGCCTGACAAAAGTGCGGTGAAGAATGCTTCGTTAGCAGCAAAACAAGAAGAGTGCAGAATCGCAGCTTCAACGCCTAAAAACTTAGCGATTTGCTCTTCTAGCTCAACGTGGATTTTTTGAGTGCCGCAGAGGAATCTAACAGAGCCCATACCAAATCCGTAACGGTCCAGTCCGAGCTTCGCAGCTTCTCTGACGCGGGGATGATTAGCCAGCCCCAGGTAATTGTTTGACGCCAACATGACGACATTGTCGCCATGAACACTTACCGTTCCACCTTGCAGTCCGTCGATTGGAACTTCGTATTTATAAGTCTTTGCTTCCTTCGCCTGCTCCAGTTCTTTGCCGAGCGAAGAGTATAGATCGCGAACACCGAGTTTGTGATTCTTCGATGAGGTAACCATTTTTAAGCCCCTTATTTATGGTCAGTCTTACGTTGTTGCCGTCGCTACTTAGTTGCAGATTTATGATTGTGGATTCGATTGCGAATTTCCCATTGCGATTTCCCATTGCGATTTCCGATTGCGATTTCCCATTGCGCATTTAGTTACTTTTGTTTTCCATTAGGAGTAAACACAAGTTTCATTTCCTCACCACTGGCAAGCGCACCGAAAGCATCTTCGTATTCATCCAACGCATAATTCTTTGCGCTGATGATTTTGTCCAATTTGTTTTGCAAATCGAATCGGTCGCAACGCAGCATGCGCAACATGGTCTCCCAGGTGTCAAACATCTTGCGCCCGAATATTCCTTTCACAGTAACGCTCTTCCAAATCACCGCGTTGGCGATGTCAAAATTGGCCAGAGGCTTGCGTGCGATACCGAGCAAAATGACAGTGCCACCATTGCGTACAATTTTGAAAGCATCAGTGTATGCCGCTGGTGAACCTGACATTTCCAATACGATATCGACGCCATTGGCACCGATCTCATGTTTCTCGACTGATTTGTATAGCGGCTCGGACCCCTTCGTCACATCAAAGCAATCATCTGCACCGAACTCTCTTGCTAGAGCGAACCTGCGGTCCACGTCAGCAGCTTCAGTTAAATAGATGCGTGAGGCTCCATAATCGCGACACAAAAATGTTGCCATCAATCCGAGTGGACCAGCGCCTAGAATAGCCACGGATTTTCCGCGCACATCAGCTTCGTGCACGGTATGAACTGCGTTTCCAAACGCGTCTAACAAAGCACCAATGCGCTTTGGAATTCGGGATTGGTCGCCATCTTTGCCCAACAAAATCACGTTTTTGTACGGCACTGAAACACTCTCAGCAAAACATCCGTCAAGATGAACGCCTTTGACTCGCACTTGTGTACAAATATGTTCGTTGCCGGTACGGCACAACATGCAATGGCCGCAAGACAGATGCATTTCCGCAGTGACGTAATCGCCGGGCTCAATCAATAGATGTTCCGGCACATCGCGCCAGTGGTCGCGTCCTACACCAGCACCGACTTTCTCGACGATGCCGCAGAATTCGTGACCGACAACGATTGGTTTGTATCCGGAACCGTTGGTGATGTATCGCTGCATCTCATTGCGAATGCCTTCATTATTGGCGCTGCTGTAGATGCTTTTATCAGTTCCGCAAACTGCCGTTGCAAGCACTTTGATTTTGACATCGTCGAAACCCAGCTCTGGCTCTGGAACATCCGTGCGCAAAGTCATTCCGTCTTTAGTCACATCTTCTTTCACAAGACACTTCATGTGGTTCCGCGTGGGCTCCTTTTTTTGAGTGTTCGGCTAACTGAGCGGCTCGTGCCGCATAGCGTTGAAAAACTGTACCGAACCACCCACTTATATACAAGGGAAAGCGCGTGCCGGCTTACTTGCGGAATTGTTAAGGCTAGTAACAGCGATACACACTGAAACATAGTGCTGGACTGTCAAAATATACAAGTTTAGTCATTCTCAATTTTTCCTAAGCAATCAAAACCGGCGACCCATCTCACTTTAAGCTCGATCCCAGACAAAATACGAATCTCGATGATAGCCGAAAGATATCGTCAATTAGCGTTTGTTTAGTTGCCAAGTTTTCTCAGGCTGTTAGATTACTGGGGTGGCACTAAACAATTTCTTTATATTCTGGGAGCACCTGGCGATGAACTTTGAACCAACCAATGAAATGAACTTCGACCCTATCGTTTATAAACCTGCTGCGGACATCGTCGCGGCATTCGTCGCGGAAGCCTCGATCGTTCGGACGATCGTGCAAGGAAGCGGCGGACCGGATAACGCCGAAATCACCGAAACCGGACTTCGCTTTGTGCGCCATCTGATGGCGACTTCAAGGACGATGAAATTTGGCTTCATGCCTAACTTCAAAGATATGGATGCAATTCGAGAAGTCGCTCGCGACTTTATTGCAAAATGCGGTGGTGCCACACACGCACTGCAAACAATGTACAACGTCATTCAGGTTGCCGAAGCCAACTAACGGTGTATGAGTTATCGCAGATGTGCGAATGATCGCAGGACTCTGACCAACAGATGATTCGGCGAACTCTCTCAAAGTATAAAAGAAACAAAGCCCCGCAAAATTGCGAGGCTTTTTGTTTCGCCTAGTTCGTTGGATCGTTTGATAGATCGTTGGGTCGTTTGATTAGATCGTTGGATCATTATAATTTAGATCATCGGATCGTTCGATTAGATCGCTGGATCGACTTCCTTGTCGTAGTCCACTCCGGACAAACCGAAACCAAACAGCTTCAGAAACTCGGTTTTGTAACCTTCGAAATCAGAAATCTCATTCAGATTTTCAGTCGTCACTTTATCCCACAGAGCCTGCACTTTCGATTGAGTGGCGGGATCCATTTCCCAGTCGTCAATGCGGATTCGACCTTCACTATCCAAATGTGGACGGTTACCGTTGTACAACTGCGTTGCGAAAAGTCGATACATTTGTTCGATGCAACCTTCATGTGATTTCGACTCTTTCATGACTTTGTACAAAAGCGAAATGTATAGAGGTACAACAGGAATGGCAGAACTTGCTTGCGTAACCAAAGCTTTGTTGATCGACACATAAGCCTTACCGTGAACGCCAGCCAATTCGTTGGTGATGTCTTTAGCGGCGATTTCGACATCCTTTTTAGCTCTACCAATGGTGCCATCACGATAAATCGGCCAGGTCACCTCGGGTCCAATGTATGAATACGCGACAGTGACAACGCCGTCAGCAAGGGCATCCGCCTTCTTCAAAGCGTCAATCCACAAGCGCCAATCGTCACCACCCATGACTTCGACAGTGTCGCTCATTTCCTGTTCGTTAGCAGGTTCGATGCTGATATTTTTGACGATGGATTTGTCTGTATCCAACGTCTTATTTGTGAAAACACTGCCTACAGGCTTAAGAACGGATCTAAAGACAGTTCCGGATTTTGGATGCGAGCGAACAGGTGAGGCAAGGCTATAGACAACCAGGTCGACCTTGCCGCCCATTTCTTTGATAGCTTGGATTGCTTGTTCCTTAACGCCATCAGAGAAGGCGTCGCCATTAATGTTCTTCGCATAGAGACCAGCAGCTTTAGCAGCCTTTTCAAATGCGATCGAGTTATACCAACCAGCAGTGGCAGGCTTGCCGTTCTCGCTTGGCTTCTCGAAGAAAACACCGATAGTATCAGCCTTGCCCGCAAACGCCGCAGTTATGCGAGAAGCTAATCCATAGCCGGTCGAGGCGCCAATTACTAGAACCTTCTTTGGCGTGCCCTGAATAAGTCCTTGCTTTTGCACATAATCAATTTGTTCTTGAACATGCGCAGCACAACCAGTTGGATGCGAGGTTATACAAATGAAACCACGGATCCTCGGCTTAATTACAATTGCACTCTTTTCTTCGGTCGTACTCATAAGTCTTTCTCTCTTGTTGGGAATTATTCAATCTTCTGGGAAGTAATATTTCAGGACTCGGTCAATTTTGTGGGAAGCAGTCAATCTCTTTAGAAAGTGTTTGCGCTCTTAGAAAAATTTGTTTATCGATTTCAGATTTGTTTTTCAAACCGACATTCGTTGAAACAGGGCACCAGATTTGGTGCAACAGACTATTTGTACTTAGGACCTTTCTTAGCGATCTTGACTAGTTTGGCTTTATATTGCGCAGCAGGAGCGTATCCAAAAATTCTGCCAATAACCTTGCCGTTGGGGGCGAAAACAAGACCGGTTGGATAAGCTGACACATCGTTTTTCTCGGCCGTGCGCTGCCCTTCACCATGATCTTCAGCATCCAGTTTGACTGGAATAAAGTGCTCGTTTAAATACTGCATGAATTCAGGATCGGCAAAAGTTGTTTTGTCGAGCTGCTTGCACCATCCACACCAGCTTGTATAAAAGTCTGCAAGCACCAACTTGTGACTCTTCTCAGCCTGATCGAGACTCTCGCTAAAATTGGTGCTCCAACCGCTGGGAGTTTCCGTTGCAGCAGCGGCTTCAGCATCATCTGCAACAGCTGCTATGTTGAACTGACTCGCAACCGCCAAAACAGTCAACATGCGAAAAGTTATTTGAGCAAATTTCATTTCAATCTCTTATGGATGGATGGGTTGAGCCCGTCATTCTAATACAAGTGACTCGATTGGGCTATTTTTCTGGCGTAAGGATCATCTCTTCTCGAATGATTTTGATCGGCGGATAACCAGTGCTCAGGAACTTATCGTGAAAGTCTCGCAAGGTGAACTGGTCGCCTTTTAATTTTTTGTAGTCGTCTCTCAGCGCCAAAATGTCGAGCTTACCCAGTGTGTAAACAAGGTAGGTGGGATCAGATGTGCCTCGCTTGGCTTCACGTTCGGCATTCGCCTTTTCTTGATATCCCTGTTCCATAAAGAACTTGATGCCGTCTTGCAAAGACATACCTTTCGTGTGCATCTTCAACCCGACGATGTAACGACAATTTCGCAGTAATGCATCATGCAGTTGCACCAACTTCAACTTCTTATCGCCTTTGTTGAAGCCCTCATCCAATAGCATCTGCTCGCAATAGTGAGCCCATCCTTCGTCGGTTAAACCGGAGCCGATAAGTTTTCTGACCTTGGTTGGTGCCGTTTGTTTAACATGTAGATACATGACAAAGTGACCGGGATAAGCTTCATGAATACTGGTGCAAAGCAAGTCGCAATTACTGAAACTTCTCATGTGCTCCTCGACATGAGCTGGTGTCCAGTCGGGCTCTGGCAGCGTCACGTAATAGAAAGACTGCATTGCTTTCTTCTCGAATGGACCCGGCACATCCATAGAAGCAAACGTGAGCGCACGCATGAACGATGGAGACTCAGCCACTTGTGGTCGTTCGGGCGACGCAATGCTGACAATTTTTTGTTCGACACAGAATTTACGAATTCGCTCAAGCAAGTTGCGAATGTCAGTCAACAACTGAGCCGGTTTCGGATGCTCTTTGGCCAAATCTTCATAACATTTTTGCGGAGATTTGCTTGCATCGATCTCCTTCGCTAAAGCAACAAACTCAGTCTGCAAGCGCTTCAGCTCCTTCTCTCCACGCACCAGAAGAGAATCAATCGGTTCGTCGACCATCTCCTCGTACAAAAGCTTTTTCTTGTACGCATCCTCGCCATAAGCAAAATTGCCTTTGCAAGCATCTTTCGCGATCAGTTCCTGCAAAAAAGTTTGATAGTTCTTCAGAGCAAGCGTGCAGTCTTTTGTGGTATCAGCCAACTGACTCTGCAACGCCTGGTCCTTCACGCCTTTGAAGGCTGTGGGCACCGAATTTTGAAACAAATCGATTGCACCAGGCAGTTGCTCGACTGCAATTTCCGCGTAAACCTTCGGCATTTGTTTTGGATCTATATTCTGCTTGGCAAACTCAAGCGCCTGTGGAACCAGCTTCTCGCGAGCGATTACAGCTTTCATACGCGTCTGCACGGGCGCAAAATCGCGTTTGACCAGATTGAAGATGCTGGAGCTGACGCCGCTCGAATAGAGATCGGGATCCTTTTGCCAGAGATGAAGCTCGTCGTAACTGAGCAACTCGTTGTTAATATGACCCAGCAGAATTTCGCGATCGTGACGAAGAGTTCGGGACAAAGTTTGCGGGTCAAGCGCAACTATGACATCGCGATAGCTCTTCAAACCAGCAATTCTGGCGGCAACAAACTCAGCAGAATAATTCTCCAGCTCAGTGTCGTGCTCATGCACGCCTGACTGAGTCGCGAAACTCGGATCGAGTTTGAACATGTCGTCGAAATAAGAGTCAGCAATCATGCTGAAATTTTGATCACCAGTCAGCCCAGCTTTTGGCTGAGGAGCCAGGATTACAGGCGGTTTACTTTTCACCTCGACCGCGCTGACCGGCTTCAGATTGAGAAAGACCGGGCCGGTGGCAAGCACTAACAGAAGAGACAAAGCCTTTACAACGCCCTGTTTTCGCCACTTCTTCATTGCCATTTTCCTCTTAGCTGCGTTTCATTCCCGAGGTTAGGAATCATACGCTGCGCAGGGTGTTGAAAACCTTATGACATCAAAAACAAAGAAAGCATTACGGAATTGGCTCAATCGCCGATTAGCGCGTCAAATAGCAAAATTCTCAGAGCTGAGAACTCGCGTAACAAATCCGAGATTCGGCGAACAATATATGTAATATTGAACTGGGAGCTCAGGAGAGTTATGTCAGGCTACAATATTTTCGTGCTCGTCAAGCAGGTTCCAGACCAGGGATCCAAGGCGGGCATAAATCCAGACGGTACGATTGATCGGGCGAAAGCCAAGCGGATGCTCAATCCGTTTGATAGATACGCCTTGCAAGCAGCTTTACACACAAAGAAAGCTTACGGTGGAACGGTAACAGCCATCTCGATGGGACCGCCGCCCGCTGTTGAAATTCTCATGGAAGCGCTTGAACACGGAGTCGATCGCGGTTTTCTTCTATCAGACCGCAGATTAGCCGCCTCCGACACATTGGCAACAGCTTACGCGTTGTACAAAACTGTTTTATTCGCAGGCAAATTCGACATCATTTTTTGCGGACTGCAAACCACCGACGGTGACAC
>JAFEAT010000008.1 GCA_018266255.1 Cyanobacteria bacterium SZAS-4
AGCGCCGACCTGTCGTTTCCGCATTGCCCCTCGGCTCAAAGTACTGAACATTTAAGTCAGTGCTCACCGGTTATGCATCTAGTATAGCAAGCCAAAAATGATCCGCCAGTGCCCCATAGACTATTTAATAATGTATTTTTAGATGTGCGGAGAATGGCTTTCCATGCATGCTTGAGGATGTGACGCATATTTCCAAGCGCTCGGCCAACAGACCTGCTCGTCAAATTGAATTATCTATATACGTTCATCATCGTTAGTATAGACGCAGCATTTCCTGCAGCGCTCGGCGCAGTTCAATGCGTTGACCTTCTGTTTCGTACTGCAGCTCTGCGCCGTTTAGATAATCCGCAACGCAATTCGTTTTTTCCACAGCGCAAGTTGAAACCGAAGCGATGCACCAGAAAACAGCCAGAAACGTGCAACGATGAAGTGTGTGTTTGAGCTTACCCGCATAAAGTTTGACGTGGTGATCGGTTTTTTCGTAGCTGTTTGCAGTCATCGATATTCCTTGCGCAGCTTAATTTTAGTCGCTAACGTCGATCCATACCGGTGCATGATCGCTGGTTTTCTCCCAGCCTCTCACGTTTCTGTCAACATTACCAGCTTTCAGTCGAGTCGCGAGAGGCGCGTTGAGCAGTAGATGATCCATGCGGATGCCCGCGTCTCTATTGAATGCGTTTCGAAAATAATCCCAGTAGGTGAAGATTTTTTCGTTGCGATGCAGCTCGCGTATCGAGTCTGTCCAACCCTGTTTCAAGAGTTGTTGATAAATCTCTTTCGCCTCAGGAAAGAAAACAGCGTCATTGACCCATCGTTCCGGTTTTTGCGCATCGAAATCGGTCGGAATAATATTGTAATCGCCGAGCACAACAACTGGGTTTGACATTTTTACAAGCATCTCGCTTCGAATCACGAGCCTTTGCAGCCAGTTCATTTTGTAGTCAAACTTTGGTCCAGGAGCTGGATTTCCGTTTGGAGCGTATAAGCAGCACACCAAAATATCTTCAACTTGCGCTTCGATGTAGCGACTCTGTTCGTCGGTGTCATTGCCTGGAAGTCCACGCGAGGATTCTTTCAGCTCAAGTTGATTTTTCGCGAGAATGGCAACACCATTCCAACTTTTTTGACCGTGCATGACGACGTTGTAGCCGGCTCCATGTATCGCCAACAGAGGGAATTTTTCCTCGATCGATTTGAGCTCTTGCAGACATGCAACGTCTGGTGCGGTTTCTTCCAGCCACCGCAGTAAAACTGGAAGGCGTGCATTTATTCCGTTAACGTTGTACGTTGCTATTTTCATATCTATATTTGGAACCTGCGAAAGCTTGCCTAAATTCTTGGATTTGAACGGCATCTATTTTAGTCGATTTAAGCACAATTCTTTCACTATCAGGCTCAGCTTCAAGCTTTGACCCAATGTTGACCCAAGCCAAGAAGATACTGTCTTTGCGACAACGAAGCGCAGCTGTTTTAGTTCAAAGGTATCCTATGGTTGAAACGAAAAATTCTCAATTCACGGACAGCGACACAAATTTACCAGGCGAAGAAAACAATAAGTATGAAAGTGCAAGTGACGCACTGATTGCAGAATTCCATTTAGTCAACGATCGATCATCGCTTATTTTGATCGATCGTCCTGATAATACAAAAATATTATTGCCTTCAGCCAAGGTAGATACCGATGGATCTCTGACATTCGCCTTTGAAGGTCACTGCAACCTTGACGTGATTCCGCCTGCTGCTGCTGCCGGTGATGATTCTTTAGGAAGAACGAACGGTGGGGGCAATGGTGGTAACAGCAGTGATAGCAACGAAAATAAACTAGAGGAGAATGCTCGCACATACCTTTCAAATTCTCGCGGGCTAGATTCAAAATCAGAACGTAATAGATTCCTTGAAGACGTTCAAACTTTTAAAAGTAATGCCGCGGGGCGTTTGAGCGAAGCACAGATCGAGTCTGTGTTTGAGTCGGTAAATAAGCTTTTTGAATCGAATACAGGAAAGATTCCTGCGCAGCTGAGACACCAACTTGCGGCCCAGATAATGAATCAGGCTGCTAACCCCGACAATGTAGATCAAGGCGCTCATGGCACCTGCGCACCAGCTGTTGTTGAGGGGCGAACTTGGTGGCGGTCACCAGAAATAGCGGCAGGTATGGTTGCACAAATCGCTATAGAGGGACAGTGGACGTCGTTCGACGACAAGACCATCACAATACCTGACCAAGCTTTGATACCAGACAACGAAGCCCGAGTTTATCCAAAGAGCGATAATTTTCGAAGTTTTGCTTCCCAGATTTTTGAAGTCGGACTCTACAATGACTGGGGACAGCGAGATACTCCGCCTCGCTGGTACACGTTGCGGAATCCGGCAGCTGATAGACCAGCTGATGGTGGCTGGTTGTCTAGTCGTGATACTTCGGAACTATTGCGCGATGCCAACGGAAATCCATCTAACCCTGATTTCGGTTTTGCGGCAATTGGACTCTACAACCAGCTTCTCAGTGGTGGCGATGGCAGAACCAGTCTGATCAATGCGCAATATGGATTTGGTGATTGCCCCACGGTGGCGACGTTCAACGACTTGGACCAACTTACCAGCTTAATTGACGAGAATAAAACGAAAGGAAATATGCCAATTTCTATCGGTGTAGCAGGGTACGATCACACTGTATTTAGTGGCGGTCAAAATAGGTCTGATTCGACTCATCAAGTGAATCACGTAATTTTGATAGACGATTACGACGCGCAAAATGGCATGGTGCGGTTGAATAATAGTTGGGGTCCCGAGCAAGACAAGTGGGTTCGACTCGAAGATCTTTACTACGCGACCGGCTATTTTGCCGAACCCACATATCCAAATGGTATGCGTTAATAAAATTGCTCGCTCAAGAACAGAGTCTGCGGCAGAGCTTTCAGTCTTTTGTTTCGGGAACACCTAAGTAAAAAACCAAAAGTCCAACCAACCCAATTGCAGCAAGTGAGCAAAATCCCGCATTATAGCCGAAATACTTCACGATGTATCCTGCCAAAATATTACTCAGGGCTGCACCAATTCCTTGTGCTGTTAGCGCGAAACCGCGAATTACATTGTAGTGACCACTACCCGATGTTAGATCCGCGACAATCACTGAAAGCACAACGCCGAAAATGCCAGCACCTATGCCGTCTAGGAGCTGCACGGCTACTATAAATGTAGGGTCACTGCTAAACGTGTAGAGAAATCCGCGAATTGGTAAAGCCGCAAATGCGACGAGAAAGACTGGCTTGCGTCCCCAAATATCCGCGAACTTCCCGGCTAATATGCTGGCTGGAATCATCACCAGTTGTCCCGCAAAAATGCACGCCGAGATAGATAAAGCCGCTTCATGAGCGTGCCCTTCTGAAATGTATTGACCTGCCAAAGGGAGCATTGCCGCATTTGACAGGTGGAACAGCGCGACTGCGACCGCAAACATCAGCACTTTTCGATTTAGTAGCGATGAGCCTAGTGAGAGCACCGGTGAGTCGTCGGCGGGCTCATCTCTCGAGCCGCTAGCCATTGCATGATCTATTTCCTTTTCGTTAATGAATCCAACGGCGACAATACTTAAGGCTGCGAATATTCCAATTAGGTAAAAGACCCAATTGCCTGAAATGTAATATCCTGCGAGACCAGTGAGCACCGCCGCCACAACGTTTCCGATATGATTGCAAGCTTCGTTCCGCCCCATTCGTGCGGAAAATTTCTTGTGTCCGACCAGTCCCAAACTTATTGCAACAATGGCTGGTCCTAAAATAGAGGCGGAAATTCCATAGACGATTTGCGCTGCAACGACAAAGTAGAATCCATGGAAGATGGTGATAGAAATGCAGCTAATGCTAATTAAAATGGCTGCCAGTGCGATTAAAAAGCGCTTTTGTCTTGTACGATCAATCAATGCTCCGGCAGGCGTTTGAGCGATCAATCCGGCAATCCCCATTGCGGAAATTGCCGTTCCGATGCTTCCTTGATCCCAATGCTGAGTGCTTCTCAAGTAACTGCCGAGGTAGGGACCAATGCCACCGGCTACATCACCAATGCACATGCACAAAACATCGAGAGCCCGGAGTGTGGTGGCGTTCGTTTGGTTTGCACTTTTTTCCACTGTGTTCATGTCGGCTAGGTCGAACAGCGTCTTCTGCAGTTATGAATAAATAATTATGGATATTGACACGGTTCAAATTCAAGCTCAACAGGAGCTCTTATCGCCGGGTTTGGTACTGTATATGGTGCGAATGACAGGTACGGACAATGAAACGTCCGTAACTTATAGTCAGCGAACATCGGGAATAGCTTTAGTGCTTGCGAAGCAGACGGGCTGGAGCAGCCCGAGCTTTGAAAGGAAGTTTGCAAGCTAAATTCGTATTTCTTTACGTTGCCAATCGAACACACTACGGCGCAAGGCTTTGGGCTGTAAAGGATTCCAAGAAGAACGTTCTTTCAATGAAATAAACTGCGTTTTGCAAATCACAAGGCGGGCGTACAATGGATGCGCGGGTGTTAAAAGGCGCGTAAGTGGAAGCAATGGCGCGTAGGTGTCAGTAATGACGCGTCCACCTGCCGGAAACCTGGAGCATAGGAGACCTTGTATGGACTTAGTTAATCCCAACGCGAAGAGTCGCGGGAGTCAGTTATCAGTTGATCGTTACGGATTTGGGTCCGCCGATGAGGCCCTCGGAGCTATTATTGATGCGCTTCCAGCCATGGTCTGGCTCGGCGATGACGAGGGGCGAGTTCACTACTTTAACGAACAGTTTTATTCTTTCACAGGTTTGAACCGAGCTGACGATGATGGTTTTCTTTATAAGTCAGTGCTCCACCCGGACGACCAACACAAGCAACTTCTTGCCCTGGAGGCTATCAAAGAGCGCCGCACAATCGAGTTAGAGATACGCCATCGCGCAGCCGATGGAACCTATCGGTGGTACTTGGTTCGGGGCGTGCCGCTAACAATCGGCAATGGACAGGTGACCTATATTGGCACCAACATGGACATTGACGACCGCAAACGTGCTGAAGAAGCACTAAAAGAAAGTGAAGAGGAACTTCGCACTTTAGCTGAGCTGATACCACAGCTGGTGAGCATCGCTGATCTGGAAGGGCGAACTCTTTATGGAAATCAGAGACTTTATGACTACATCGGTAGACGCAGAGAAGAAGAAACTGGTTTTCTCTGGAAAGAGGTAATTCATCCGGATGATTTGAAAGCAATAGTTCATCAGCTCGCTCACCCTACACCATTAGCTCCTGGCGCACTATGGCAAATGCAGGTTCGATACAGAGCGGCCAATGGTGAATACAATTGGCACTTGGTAAGAGCGGCTGAAAGTCCCGATGGAAAAAAAGTTTTTGTGACAGCCACAGATATCGACGATCAAAAGTGCGTCGAAGACGAGGTTCGCAAATCCGAAGCACAACTGAGAACACTAGCCGAAGCTATTCCACAGATTGTATGGAGCTGTGATCGCCACGGAAAGATAACGTTTATGAATCAGCGCTATCTCGAATACACTGGTTTGTCCGCAGAGCAAGCTGCTGATGGAGGCTTGCAGTTGTTGATTCATCCTGATGATCTTCAAACATATCTCGATCGATGGAATCACTCTCTAGCTACTGGAGAGACATTCGAATGTACGTTTCGTCTGAAGCGAGTAGTCGGTATGCGCGCTTCCAAACCCAGTGGATACAGGCGACTTCTGAGTCGTGCGGTCGCTTTGCGAGACTCGACCGGTAAGGTGCTCAAATGGTTTGGAACTTCGACGGATATCGAAGGCACCGTCAATATTTAGAAGCTTAAGGCTTGATTTCGGGTGGTCTTCTGTTGTTGAAATTGTTCAGAACTTGCATGCGAGCTAAGTCTTCGGTTCTGCGATTGATGTAGTTTTCATCCGGAATATTCGGATTCTTTGAGTTCGCGCGCCAAATTTTCTCTGCTTTCGCAAGGTCGTTAGCTGCACCAACGGTATCTCCAGATGACTGTTTCACATTTGCGAGCTTGTCGTAAACCCAGGCGGTTTGAGGCGTTTCTTCGCCAAATCTGTTGAAGATTCCTAGCGCTTGCTCATAGCTCGCTTTCGCATTCGGATTTGACAGTCGCCCCTGCACCATATGCGCATCACCAAGTTGAACAAGGGTAGAAGCAACCTCCTGGCTGTTCTCTCCATAGCGAGATTTGACTTCATTCAATGATTTTTCAATCTCTGATGTCCGTGGACCGAAGAAGTCTCCAGTCGTCGGGCGAGGAGCAGGTCGTTCACCAAAAAATATGTCGGAATTCTTTGGAACGCTTTTCGCTTCGCTGGCTAGATAATTTTTTGAAGTTGCGCCAATAACACCACCCATTACAGCAAATTTCATACCTGTCTCCAATGCGTCTTGATGAGGATTGCCGGCTAAATTGTTTGCCTCAGCGTCAACTACTCCTGCCCCAAACGCCGATAGCGACGCGGTTCCGACTGTCATCAGGCGGTTTGACAATCCTGATGAGAACGATCCGAAGAGCGGTCTCAGTGCATTGTTCAATCCGGCGCCCACGGCAAAGGTACCAAACCCGATACCAGCATTTTTTGCTTTCTCTAGCATAAAGTTTCCATCGTTTTGTACGGGTTGAAACAGTGTACTGTACGTTGCGCCGGTTAATCCCGCTTCTTTTATGCCCATTCCACTCGCGGTTAGCACCGAGGTTTCTGTGCTCAATCGGGTAAATGAGCTTCCAGCTCGCACCATTTTGTGCGACGCTACGATCAGTGGGAGCATTCCGATCGCGCCACCGATTGTCTCTGCAAACCATGCCGTTGAGCCTGTTCTAGTTTCAGCAGGTGCCGCTGCTATATTCAGTTCTGGTAAATCTATATGCACAGCACCAGCGATCTGCCTCACCGAATCGTATGGTTGCTGAATGCCGGTGTAGAGAGCGGCTTGCAATCCATCTGCTGCAGCAGTGGTGAGCGAATTGTCGTCGCGTGTAGGTTTGTCTGTTCCTTCCATTGCGTTCCTTTATTGTTGATTAGTGTCTAGCGGTATCGCATTGCATCGAACAAAGCTTCGACCGGCACGGCGTTGGCGCCCAAATGATCGTCTACAGACCCCCATTGGTTGGTAAATTCGACATACCATTTGCCGTTTCTTTCGAAGATGTTTTGAACGCTGATTACATGTGCACCACCATCAACGGCGTCACCCGGCAGTCCTGTAAAGAGCGGGTCTCGCGTGTCAACGAAAACTGTTGCCGGGAATACGCCGTTTTGCTTCATTTGCACTAATTCTTTTGCAAGTTGGTCTGAAGTGTCGACATTGATTGCACTGTCATCGACATGTCGTGCGATCATATGCGGTGGATCTTCGAACCCAAGTATCTGTTTATCGATGTACAGCAGTTGTTCACCGCGTAAGTGGGGTGTGTCAATAGTCGGGAATTCGGTTACGGACATATCTAGTCCAGTGATCGGGTCGATCACTCGGGAACTTTTGGGAATGACAAATCTTGACGGCGGTTTTGTGTGGTAATTGTTGATCACTTCACCACTTGAAGATCTACCTGGTCCATTGGAGAATTCATATCTCAACTCACCGGGCTTGAAGGGGAGACCTGCACGAATATCGTTGACGGTGCTGGTTGCACGCGCACCATCGATAGTTTGAGTCTGCCAGTAGGTTTCGACAGCAGTTGTTTGGAACAATTGATCGAAGAAATCACGTCCGGAATATTGGAGTGGATTGAAATCGTTTTCAAAGACCTGCCCGAATGGGGTCAGGACGTTGTTCATCGCCGTCATGTCAATTATGGAGCCATCGGCGGTGATAAATTTGCCGGTCGTTGCTACATCTGACACCATTTGCAGCGCCTTATCTGGATGCAACTGAATCAAGCGGTTTTCCACTTCTGCTGTGACGTTGCACGTGTTGAAAAGTCCCTGACCGATAGTGTGCGGATTGTTAGTTTTATAGATGAACTGCTCGGCTAGTTTCATTCTGTCTGCTAGCGGAAGAACTGCGTTGTCGGTAGAGATTAGTCTGTCGAGCTGGTAATAGGTGTTGGCAATATCTTCGGTGCTCAAAGGTGGCTTTCGGCTCAGGGCTGCGGTTTCGAACTCGTCTATCCATTTTTCGAATCTCGCCTGTCTCTGTGCATCTCCTCCAAATCCTTTGGCTGCGAATTCCTTCACACGAGCCTTTTCTACAGCCAGATCTTTCGCATAGACACTTTCGCGACCTACATTATCGACCTTAATCAGTTGTCCATCCGGCCTTTCCTTTATGCCGGTCCACTCTTGTGAGTCAAGTGTCGCTTTGAGTTTCGTAATCGAACCGTCAGCGTCGACTCTGACTTCATTGTGCCATTCAACAATTGTTCCTGCTGCGTCTGTCTCTTGCCAGTATGCTCTGCCATTTACTTGTGTCTTCTCAAAGACAGACTCCATCTTTCCGTTTCTGGCGTATTCGACTCTCGTTAACTCACCATTTGCATCTCGTGTAAAAGTCACGTCTTGACCTTTCGAGTTGCGAACTCCTACGACTTCACCTTTGGCATCATATATGGTGCGTGTATTGGCCGCGGTATCTTCATGCACGTATGTTCCATCAGGCTGTTTTACAACTTCGCCAGATTTGATGTTGTTGTCCAAAACCTCTTTTGAAGTCGGTGCTTTGGGTGGCTCAACTCGATCAGCCGTGGCTGTTGCTGCATTCTTGTACCTGTATTCTATTTCTCCGCCGCTAAAAATCTTGACCGATTCTAAGGGCTCGTTCGGCTTTGTCGGTAAGCGGAGCGTGTCAGCCGGATTAGTAATCTCAAGGGTTCCGAAACTATCCAGAAGTGCAATGTTGTCTGCAAAAGGAGCGCCATTAGCATCTACCCACTGGCCATTCACTGGTGTCCAAACGTTGTCGCCATATGTGATCTTATTTGGAACGGAAGTGAACTGTCCTGCTGGATATTCAAAAGTGGCTTTGACACCGTCATTGGTTATCGATTGGGTGACGCGGTCCTTAGCATCGAAGGTTGCCGTTGAATTGTTTTGGAAGTGAACATCCATAGTGCCATCGGGACGCAGGGTCATGGTATCGATGGACTGACCTGGACTGGTGTTGCTATATCTTGGCGTACCAATTTGATAGTCGCTAGGATGAAAGGCGTAAAAACCGGGCCAAGGTTCTCCTTTGACAGTAATGGAACCGTCTGCAGCGACAGAAACCTCGGTACCGAGGGCGTTCGCTCTGCTTCCGTCGGCCGCCACTCGGTAATAAACCCCGTGGTCTAACATGACAGAAGATCTTGGATCGATGGATCCATCAGCTTTATAGTTAATCGCTTTGTTCACTACTACGTCTTTCGTGACTGGGTTTTCGACGTAATCAACCGACGTACTGCCGTTTTTTGAGCCGTTCAACAGCAATTTGTCTTTAATCGGTGGTTCGACTAAGCTTTTTCCTACAGGTGCATCACCGAGTGCGATATCTCCATCTTTCAGCTGGAAAACATGACCACTGTCGCCATCAATCTTGTAGACGACATCTCCTCTTTGCACGTACTGAATTTGACCTTTTTCAGGTGTGACAAAAAGGCGCTTTTCGCCACCTGCAGTTGCGGCTTCTTTAGCCGTTACGCTTAAATAGTGGGTCGTACCACTAATGCCCAGATGAATGAGCGAACCCATAGCGAAGCCGGTCAAACCGGTGGTAAGTAGAGTGGCGATGTCTATTGGTCGTCCGTCAATCAGGTCGTTTGCTAATGAGCTTCCACTATTGACAGCACCACCTGTAACGCCACTTTCGACTGCGCCTCTAATCATATTTTGCAGAGCCGAATTGTTTGAAAGTGTGCTGATAATATCTGCTTGATCTTGCAGACCACCTTGAATCGCATGCAGAATTGCTTGTTTTTGTGCTTGCGAAGTTCCTGCAGTTGCTACCTCGTCAACTAAGGTCGTGAGATCCAGGTCTGAGATTTTACCGCTGCCCTGAGCGAGTAACTGTGAAATTCTGGATTTCAGTATGTCTTCTCCGCCCTCTTTAAGGGCGTTGGCAGCAACGTCTTTGGCTACATCTGCAGCAATAGTGTCGCCAATGGTGGCCAGAGTTTTTCCGAATCCGAGGGCTTCACCGCCGATGAAGTTTCCTGCAGCAGCGACGCCGCCCTTAAGAAAATTCTGCGCGATTTTTTGAGCGCTGCGGTCAAAATCTGAGCCTTCGATTCCCATAGCAACAAGATTCTGAGTTATTCCGCCTGCGGCAAATGCGTAAGCGAATACTAGCGGTGTGGCTGCTCCACCTGACGCGACCACGGCTGCAAGTGATGCGGCAGTTATGAGGGCTGTGGCAGCCAGCTCAGCCAATTTTTCTTTGGAGTTTTTATATTGTTCGAGCGAAGTGTTAAAGTACTCGTCCAGTGATCTTTGCACCTCTGGCGTGAGCTTTTTGTACTGAGCTTGATACTCTTTCAGCGTTTCTGCGTAGCTATCGATTGCGCGCTGAGTTGTTAGCCGACTGCCATCGGGCGCGATACCGCTTTCGTTCAAATATTTTTGCAGGTTGTTGTAGAAATTCTGTCGACCATCACCGTTTGCCGGTGTTAGCAAATCGGTGTAGAGATTCTTGTCTTTGTCAGATACTTTAGAAAGGAAATCGTGATCCAGATCGCTGGAATATTTTTTAGTGTATTCGTCTTTCAGCTTTTGTATCTGTTCGAAGTTGCCGCTATCATGCAGTTTTTCCAGAGTGTCTTTGAAATCTGCATAGTTTCCTTCATCACCGATGATGAACAGTCTCATGCGATCGGCAGTGCTTAGTTTATGGTCCGGATTTGATAGAACAGCTTCCAGTATTTGCTGCTCTTGAGGATTGAGTTTGTCACGCAATAATGCTCGGTCTGCTTCCGATGCATTGGCAATCTCAGTAATCAACTCTGACTTTGGCAGATTGAGTTCGGCTCTCATTGCAACAGGCAGAGTACCGGTGGAGAATAGCTTATCCTGGTACTCTTTCAAATTTGGATTATTGTCGGGTGTGGTTCCAGCCTCAGTCGGATGAGCCTTGAAGTAAGACTCATTAGCAGCGGACCTAATTACTCGATTGATCTTCTGTTGATCTTCAGTCAGTTGATTGTCTGGTTTACTCAACTGTTCTCTCAGCGCAGGATCTTTCAACACTGCTTCGAGATGCTTGAGTTTGTCCGAGTCTGATGCTTCATTGATCTGGTCGAACAAGATCTGGTCGACTGGCTTGAGCTGTTTGACTGGTGCACCTTTGTCTGCAACTTCTGCCAGAACACTGCGCATCAACAATTGTTCGGATTCAGTCAGATGCGCTTGGACAAAGTCATTTACTTGTTTTTGATATTCTGGTTTATTCTTGTAGTTTTCTGCCTCCTGTTGTGACATGTTGATGATCTGATTAATGATCGTCTTGTGATCATATGTGGTGCCCAGCCGCAGAAAACCTGTGCCTGTGTTGTCATCAATTATGTCTGTGATGGAGCGTTTCTTACCTTTCGATTCTTCATAGGTCTTAGAGTCTTTTTTTGCGTCGATCAATTCCAATACACGCTTCTTTTCCTCTGCTGAAGCGTATGTATCCAAAGACTTTTCTATTTCTGCGCGAAAGTTCGTGGCGTCCTTGCTGTTAAAAGGTTTATTGCCTGTTAGTCGATTCCAATCTTCCTCAGACATTTTCTCGACGGCTGAGAAGAGTTTTTCCTTGTCCGTGTAAGACAAGATGCCGAATATTTTGCCGTCGTCGTGCGATTCCGCCATTTGCCCGATAACTGTTTCTTTACCGTGCTCGAGAATGTCTTCCCAGATAGCTACTTCTCGAGAATTGCCACCATTTTTAAAGGCCGAGTGAATTCTGTTGTAATAATCCAGTTGGGCACGATCTTGATCGTTTAAATCGGCCGGTTTAGAACCTTTCTCGGCCAGTGCTTTGCCCGCCGCAAAATCTGCCTGTTCTTTTGGAGTTGCATGCTCAACCGCTAATTTTAAATTTTCTTTGTTGTCGAAAATCCAGCGGTTGGTGTTGTTTATCGCAATAGTAGCGAGTGATACTCGACCTTCTCTAAGATAATCGAGTGCGATTGGATCTACGCTTTGCTCGAAAGTAAGTTTTCCAACTCGTGAATCATAGGCGATGTCGCTAGGAAATGCGTTCTGAAAGTTTTTCAGAAATTCCTGGTCGTTTTGTAGCTTGGCTCGGGCACTTTGAGCCTCTTTCGAATCTCCCAGCACGGAGTCACCAAACATCTTCTGATCGCGATATTTGACCGCTATTTGAGCTAGCGACACAATGTCATCGGCAGTTCTAGCTTCAACTGGCTTATTGAGGAGTGGCAGTGCCTCTTTTGTTTCCTGGTTGAGATTGTTCGCGCTCTGAATCGCTTCGAGATAGCTCTTTCCGTATTTTTCTTTGAAGTCTTTGTCTAAATCTTGCAGCTCTTTTGCGTTGAGCGTGATCAAAACATTACGCAGAAGTGCATTGCCTTTGTCTTTATCACTATTCATCGTTGTCAGTGCCACCATCAACGCTCCCGCATCGTTGGTGCGACCATCTGCACGATTTAAAACTGCTTCTGTGGTTCTCCAATCAACTGCATTGTCGCCGCCGAGCTTGTCCTTCAGCTGATTGCGCAATGTATCCGCTGATCCGTTCTTGTCATACTTATCGTGATAAGCAACTTCTAGCGCTGCTCTATCTGCTGCACTCAGAGGTTCGAGAATGCTCGCTATTTTATTTTTGTCTGGATCGTTCGTTTGAAATATGGTTTTCTGATAGATTGCTTCATGCAGCTCTTCTGCCGCTTTATCGAGCGTTGCCTGGTTAAGTGTTGAAGGTCGTGCCTGCTCCTTTTGAGCCCACTGTTCCAACTCTACTTTTGTTACTGAACCATCACCATTGCCGACTGAATCGATTGCTTTCAGTCTGTCTAAAAGGGCTTGAGCCAGCATGCGCTCTGATGGGGAATCGTGCTCGCTTTTCCCGTTCGCTGCGTCTTCCAATTTGTGAATGTCAAATTTATTTCCGTCACCGAATTCCTTCAGTGCTTGATCGCTGTCGAATGCGGCGACGATTAATTTAGGCAATATTTTGTCTTGCTCAAGCTTTTGAGTGACGCTTTTGGAAGCGTCGTCATTGCCTTTCATTCCGTTTGCAGTGAGCTGCTTGTTCACTTCATCGAGCATTTTGGTGCTCGTTGAAGATGTATCCTTAGCTACTGTTTCGATGTTGGTTGATGCATCGTTGACCTGTTGGTCAGTTGCGTTTGTTGTCGGCATTAGTAAGCTCGATTAGAATCAGGTGACGGTGATTATGCTTATCAGTCCGGGATTTCTTTGGTCACGGCTGTGGCAGATTTGGGTCAGCACGACTTTTCCAAATCTGTTTGAAGTAGGAGCTTTAATCAGGCGCAGTTTTTAGGCGGGTACACACAATCAGTCCAGCTTCCTCTTTGGCTGGACAACGGTTAGGGGCCTGTTCCGATACAATATGACAGCCGTCAATTAACTTATCGTTTACACGGCTATCTGAGGGAGAAGTCTAAATTCGAGACACTAAAAAACCCTGTGATGCATCAATTGGGTGCATCGCCAGGGTTGTAGCTCGTGCCTTCCGGCACGTGATCGTGGTAGGTTCTATAGATAACGAGTAAGAATTAGTGTCTCTTTTTCTTCCTCACTCGTTTTGTTTCGGTCTTTGATGTGTTTTCTTTATCTTGCGTCGTTGCGTCGGTTGTTGTGCTGGTTGTTGTTTCGGTGCCATCGGTCGACGTAGTCGTCTGAGTGGCAGACGAATCAGTGCTCGTCGTTGTATTTGTAGTTTCTTCTTGCTTCGCACCACAGCCACTCACAACGACCGCTACGAGCGCGCTTACTAAAAGTTTTTTGTCTAGCATTTTCCACTCACTTCCTATCTTATTGGCAAAGTTGGAAGATTCCGCTGCCCCACGGTTGGCAAAACCTGCAAATCGATGAACTAGAAGGAGACGATCGATTGTCGACGCAGCAGAATCTTTCCACAACATTATCTGCTTTGAGCACCTTGCAAAATGCTTGCAGTTTCGCACTCAGTTGCTATGAGTTCGTCGGCGGAAATTCCACATGGATCGTCGTGCCGACTCCGCCTTGTCCGTCTTCAATAGAGACACTTGCGTTGTGTGCGTTGGCAACTTCTTGCACGATTGAAAGTCCCAATCCACTTCCACTGCCGTTTGTGCCCGCCACTCTGTAGAATCGTTCGAAGACCTTTTCACGCTCGTCTGACGGAATGCCTGTGCCGCTATCGACTACACTCAAAGTCACTTTGCCATTTTGTTTCAGGCTCACAAGGATGTTGCCTCCAGGCTCTGTATATACAATTGCATTCTCGATGATGTTGAAGATCAAATGCCTCAAACTTGTTTGTTCACCATTGATTACAGCAGGCAGCTGGGACGATTCATAAGTAAGCTCGAGCTTTTTTAGTATTGCTTGTTCGATCAACTCGGAAGTCACGTCTGATACCAGAAAGTTCAAGTCCACTCTGGCATTTGCAACAGCCGTTGGATTTCCACTGTCTGTGCGTGCCAATGCCAATAATTGCGTAACCATTCTGCTGGCTCGGTCGATTCCATGGTCTAATTCGTGCACTACTTGTTTCAAGTCATCGACGTCAGTCATTTCTGTTCCGATGCTGGAATATGTTTTCAATCCAGCTAAGGGAGTTCGGAGTTGATGGGCTGCGTTTGCGATAAATCTTTGATGCGCCTTGATTTCTTCTCGCAGTCTCTCCAGCAAATGATTGAGAGCAAGAACAAGCGGATAAACCTCGTCAGGAGTTTCGTCATCTGTCAGTGGGCTCAAGTCGAGGCGTGTGCGGCTTGCCATCTGGCTTTGCAGAATTCGCAGTGGTGTTAGTATCTTCGAGATTCCGTACCAAACGGCAACTAATCCGAGCAAGATCGTTAGTAGTTGTGGCACCGCTATGCTGAGCAGCATTTTTTCCTGAAAGTGGTTTCTCACATTCGTGGTCTCGGCTACCTGCACAATCACTGTTTGATCTTGTGCTTCATCAGGCGACACCTTGATTTCTGCAACATGCACATTTTTGTTCGAAATCTTCGCGGCGACAACTCGGGGCACATCAACCTGCAAATCTTTCGATGGTTGGGGCAGATCCACGTCACCTGAGATCATTTTTCCTTCTGAATCCAGAACTCGATAATAGAACTTGTCCGAGTCATCGTGTTTTAGTATCGCAATGGCAGCAGGTGGCAAGTCGACCATGATTCGCCCTTGCTTGACGCGCAGACGTCCAACAACCGAGTCAGCAGAGCTGATCAAATCTCGATCGAAAGATTCACCTGAAAACTTTGATACCAACCAGAAGCTGAGCACTGCGCTCACAATCCACAGTCCAAACAAGAATGGCACAAATAGGGTGAGCAGCTGTTTTCGAATCGATAGTCTTTTCACATTATTCTTCTGCCAGTAGATAGCCAAAGCCACGCACCGTCGTGATTGCCACTTTGGAAAATTCAAGCTTCTTTCGCAAACGGTGCACCACTATTTCAACAGCATTCTCGCTCGATTCTTCAACCCAATCGGATACTTGATTCATAATCTGACGTTTGCTTACCACACGTCCGGCTCGCGCCATCAGGGTCTTGAGCACTGTTGTCTCTTTAGGCGTGAGGTCGAGTTCTTTGTCATTCAAGAGCAGAACACCGCTGTTGGTGTTCAATCGCAGGGGACCCACTTCCATCTCCACTTTATTTCCCCAGTGGCTCTTCCGCAGTGCTGCTCTCATTCGCGCTTCCAGCTCGCGAAAGTCGAATGGTTTGACGAGATAGTCGTTAGCGCCCAGATCGAGTCCCTCGATTCTGTCTTCCAGCCCATCTCGGGCGGTCATGATTATGACGGGCATCACTTCGCCGCGAGATCTCAGTTCTGCCAAAACTTTTGTGCCATCGAGACCGGGCAGTCCTAAGTCGAGGAGCAAGATATCAAAGACGTTTGTCAGCAAGGCTGCCTGTGCTTCTGTTCCTGTTTTCACAGCCTCGACATTGTAGCCGCGTCTCTGCAAAGCCATCGACAGGGCGGCAAACAGGTAGTCGTCATCTTCCGCCAGCAAAACTTTCATCATCTCTCAAACCAACGTCTTTTCTATCGAATTTGTGTTTAGAAAGCAAATCGCAAGAAAACTAAAATAGCCTGTGAGTAAGGGTCTACAACTCAGTAAGCCCTCAAACCGGATGAATGTCAAGTCCGACTATTGCGCCCCGGTCCCAAGCGTCTTGCCCCTAACTCCATTCTTAGTACCGTTCCTTGCTTTTAGCTTGCAAGAACTTTCCAGACTACTGTTTATGGCCATTTTAAGCCTGGACCGCAAAAAATTATCTCATCAGTAAGAGTGCCTTCTAGCTCAGTCTCGTCGCCGTGAAGAATTTGAACTCGCGCCACCATACTTTCTCTAGCTGTCTGTTTCTACTTTCCACAGTGTCTATTCTTGCTTCATGTGAGGTCAAGCATGAGGTTTCTGCCTCTGCTTCACCAGGGCAGCTCCAATCTCACGGGGCCTCTACAAATTCAACTGTAGTGGTTACACTGCCACCGGGTAGTGATGCATCCAGGCGAATCACGGTGCAACCGGCATCGCTGAGGTCTCTCAATTTTGTCATCGAGGCCACTGGACAATTGCAGGCGAATGCAAGCGCTGTTACGAGGATCAGCGCTCCAGTATCAGGCAAAGTGAACACCATAAAAGTTTCACTCGGAGAAGTCGTTAAAAGCGGTCAGCTGCTTGCATCGATTACGAGCCAGGAAGTTGGAGCGATGATTACTGACCTGTTTAAAACTGAAACAGAAATCGAATCTGATCTGTCCAGGGATATTCTGGATATCGATTGCGAATTGGAGCAGACGCAGGCAGAATTGATTTTGTCTCAGAAGCAGTACGAGCGAACCAAGTTACTCGTTGAGGAAAAGGTGTCGTCGCTGGCGGAGCTAGAGAGAACAAGAACACATTTAGAAAAAGACCAACTGTCGGTCACTGCATTGGAAAAGAAAAAACGTCGGATTCAATTTGCGTCCGATGAAAAGCGCAGAATGGCTCACATAGCGCTTGAGCAAAAACTGACACTTTTGGGAATGCCAGCAAATACAATCAAAAATATCATGAGCCATCGTGATGTTGTTCCTGCTATTCCGATACAAACACCACAAGCGGGATTTGTGTTGGAGCGTAATGTGAATTTGGGCGAATTAGTAGATCCATCTCGCACTTTGTTCGTTGTTGACGACATCGACACACTGTGGCTAGTGGCAGATATTTTCGAGCAAGATATCGCGAAAGTTAGCAGCGGACAAGAGATTCAATTCACAGTTGATAGCTATCCAAAGGAGAAGTTCCGAGGAAAGCTTGATTTTGTTGCTGGCACGATAAATCCAGAAACAAGGACATTAGCTGTACGGGCTCTCATTGCGAATCCATCGTTAAAGTTGAAGCCAAAAATGTTTGCCAGAATGAAAATTATTGCAGGTAATCATACTGTGCTGGCTCTTCCAAAATCGGCGATTGAAACTATTGGATCGAACAAACTTGTTTATGTGCAAAAATCAGACACTATATTCGAGGAACGGAGAGTGCACATTGGCGAGGAGTCTTCAGAACTTGTGGAGATTGTCGATGGAATCAAACCTGGTGAACGAGTGGTCGTCGGTGGGTCATTCGCGCTGCATTCATTATCGCTGAAACAAACAGATTAACTCGCAATGTCGCTAGGCACTATATTTGGTGATCGAGAATCGTAAGCTTGTGTGCTCTTTGTCACTCATTTTTGATGTGCTTTTTGCTATCTCTTCACATTTGACGGCGAGTTTATCAATTGTTTCCGGATTGAGTGTTCGACCAAATAGACTTACCAGCCCTGCCATCATTTCAACTTTGTCGACGTTGCTCCATCCGGGAATCTGCCAAAGCCGAATTGGTATGCGCAGTGCCAGTCGTGTTTCAACTCTTTCTAAGCGCAGATTTTCACAGAGTAATTGGTCAATAACAAATATGCTTACTTTGAACAGACTTCGTTGTTGAGTCGATGCGAGCGAATCGATGCAATCAAGCATTGCGCTTGTGACGGTGTTCAGGAAGCGCGTCTGATCCTCGATTGCACAGCGATAAACTAGACAGGAAGTTTGACCAAAGAACCTGTTCCAATCTTTGCTGTCGCCGCTACGGTCGGTTTCTTTCCACAGTCGGTCCATTTCCCATGCGCATGCCTGAACGAAAGCTCGTTCAAGTTCGGAGGCTGGTGTAAAATCATCGAACATGTATTGCCCTACTCAATCACCTTCATTCTAGCGGCTTGCAGAAGGATAGTATGATTCGACAAGATTTAGGATGTACGAATGATGACGAATATGCAGAAATTGATCGCTCGGGCTTACGATGCATTCAATCAGCGGGAAATTGACGCGGCTCTGGCGCTGATGAGCGAGAATGTTTCTTGGCCAAAAGCGTCTGAAGGTGGTCGTGCCGTCGGGAAGGAAGAAATTCGCTCCTATTGGACTCGCCAATGGCAGGAATTCAACCCACACGTTGAGCCAGTTGATATATGTGACCAGGAAAGTGGGGTTACTAAAGTCAGGGTTCACCAACTCGTCAAGAGCCTCGAAGGCGAAGTCTTATTTGATGGCGAAGTGTTTCATGTTTTCATCATAGCGAACGGTCTAATTGAACGCATGGACTTGATGGAAAGCGAGGCTAATTCTGATTCGGGACCATCCACAGCATTTGCCAGGCAGTAGATTTACTATCAGCGGTGTCTGCAAATTCAGAGTGTTCACTATATAAACTGATGCTACTGTATATCGATGATTGCAGAAAGCTAGCTGGTTTATTGGCCGAGCGCTTGGAAATATGCGTTGCATCTTGAGATTCGCATGAAAAGCCATTCTCCGCACATCTAAAAACATATTATTAAATAGTCTATGGGGCACTGGAAGATCATTTTTGGCTTGCTATACTAAGCACATAACCGGTGAGCACTGACTTAAATGTTCAGTACTTTGAGCCGAGGGGCGATGCGGAAACGACAGGTCGGCGCTGACCAGAAACCGTAGCAGAGAGCCCGATGCACGTGACGGACTGACTGAAGCGAGCATAAATACTGAGTCCCTTCGAACGGACAGTCAGGCAGTATCTTAAACACCACCGCAAAGCGATTTGGGTGGTGTTTTTGTATGCGCATTTTGAAATGATTCGTGGTGCCAACTGCTGCATCTGTCATGCGTGTCTTGAACTTTGCACCGTAGTGCTTGTCGAGAATGGAATCGAACTGTGACCTGGAGAACTTGCATGTGCAATTTTGTCGCCGATCGAAGTTGTGACACCAAATATAGTGACACTCCTTTTAGTGAGCCGCGGTAGCGAGCGACTGTTTTAAGGTCCTGAATATAGCTAGTCCGAGTGAGTGCTGGCCTCTCTTTGCCCTGGTACGATAGAGTTGGAATCTGCTTGCAATTGCGAAAACGAGCTGGGCAGTGACAATTTTTATGCATGAGCTTGGTGTGTGAAATGACTGCTGAGCTTAGTTGACTAAATGCTATTGCTGAGTTCATCAAGTGATTTGCAAGATAATCTGGAATGATTCCATAGAGCGATGGAGTGCTCGATGAACGAAAAAATCAACATTTTGATTGTTGAAGATGATGTTTCATTTGCCAACGTTATTGAGGTGATGCTGCGGAGAACAGATCTGGCCGTAAATACTATTTTGTGCGCGTCTACCGTCGAGAAGGCAATTACTCAGTCTGCGCAAATTAATATCGGTGTTGTTTTGCTTGATCTGACATTGCCAGATAGCAGTGGTTTGCGCACTGTTAGCCTGATCAGCCAACAAATAAACGCACCTATAGTGGTGCTGACCGGAGATGACGATAAGAATTTGGCAAATGACGCTTTAGCTATAGGCGCTCAAGATTATCTAGTTAAAGACGATATCAGTCACAATCAACTTGCTAGAGCAATTAACTACGCAGTTGAGCGTCAAAAGAGCAATCAACTCGCAGCTGAAAAACTTAGACTTTTTGAGCAGCGTGAAGACTTCATCGCAACTCTGACGCATGATTTGCAAAATCCACTGATCGGAGCCAACAGAGTTTTGGATTTGTTGACCGATGGCACATTGGGCAAACTATCCGATCAGCAGGCGAGACTTCTCTTGAGTATCAAGGACAGCAACGATGCTCTAATCGTCATGATACGAAATCTACTTGAGGTCTACAAGTTCGACAAGGATTTCGATAGTCTGAAAAAGGAAAACACCGATCTGAGCGCTTTGGTCGTGAGTTACATCAAATCGATTAAACCGATTCTAAATGACAAAGAAATTCTTGTTACCTTGAATTGTCAAAATATTGGAGCTATTCCAACAGATCAAGTTTCCATGATGCGGGTCATACAAAACCTTGTGGGCAACGCGATTAAGTTCACTCCGAGACATGGTCACATTCAAATTAAACTCTGGTACGAGCACCCGAAGGCATACTTTCAGATTACCGACTCGGGTCCAGGTGTTCCGGAGGAAGAGCGTTCGCGATTGTTTCAACGCTTTTTCCAGGGGCGTCGAGGAAAAGCATCAGAAACTGGCACTGGGCTTGGACTATACCTCTGTCGCCAAATCATAGAAGCTCACCACGGTGCTATCTGGTGCGAAAACTACACAGATCGAACCGGAGCCACTTTTACCTTAGAATTGCCGAGCGCACTCAAAGTCGCTAGCTAACTGATTGGAAGGTAGCAGCTTTTCAAATGGGGATTGTTTCCAGACGAATTGCGATTTTTGAAAACTGCCTGTCGCTAATAAACAACTTTTGCTTCCCAAACTTGTTTTTGCGCTATTATCGTTTTCGCGCTCAGGAGATCAATTGGTGTCTTTCGGAAAGCGAATCAAAAGCCGTGCTCTCGACACATCTGTGCTTGCACAAGCGCTAGAGGCAACGAAGTGTGGCGTATTACTTACAAACCCGACTCAACCCGATAACCCCATAATTTATGCCAATCCATCGTTTTGCGAAATGACTGGTTATTCGTTGGATGATATTGTTGGGAAAAATTGTCGATTTCTGCAAGGTGAAGACCGCAAACAGCCAGAATTGCTTACCGTCAGATCCGCGATTCAAAATAGCGAATCATGTACGGTGGTATTGCGGAACTACAAGAAAGATGGCCAGTTATTTTTCAACGAGCTAACCATTACTCCGGTATTTAACGACGCAGGCGCTGTTAGTTACTTTGTTGGCATTCAAAAAGATGTTACCGCCGATGTCTTGTTGAGAAAGCAGCAAGACGAATTCGTCGCGCTGCTTTTGCACGATCTCAAAACGCCCCTGCTTGCGGCCGTTAGATTGCTGGACTATGTATTGCAGAAAACGGATCTGCAGTCCAAAGATGCGCGCTCGGTCTTGAGCAACGTGGTCCAGAACGATCAATCATTGATTCGATTGTTGGAAACTGCAATCGATTGCTTCAGACCTGACAACATTGTTGTTAATCCCGGTTATTTCTCGCTTTCATCAGAACTTCAGAAGTCACTGAGCAAATTAGATTCCATTGCCGAACAGAAAAACATCACCGTTGTTATAGAAGATACTTCCGTGACGATGTGTGCTGACCCGCTTCTATGCACTCGCCTGTTTACTAATCTAATTGAACTCGCCATCAAGTACGCGCCGTCTGGAGGGCGGATTGCAATTAAGGTTAATGAAAAACGCGGATTGGATATTGTCTTATCAACCAGGTCATCTCTATTTCCAGTGGAATTTTTGCGCAGCAACTTTGAATTGTCTCTCTCTTCTGACGAAGAAAATGCCACGGCTCTCACCTTGTTTTTCTCGAAGAAAATTTTGGAAAAACATGGTGGCGACCTTAGAATAAATCGTTTGAATAAAGTAACGACAATCACCGCGCATTTTCCTGCCGCGGTGATTTCATCTCATTAGTGACATTCCTTTGAAGTGGTAAAAGTTTCGCCAGAACCTTACAACAACCGTTTTATATGTTTTAGCGGGCGGCATTACAGCTCACTTCAGTGGTTTGAAATTACTGTGGTAATGTCGGAAATGAGTTTCTAACTCTTAAGAGTTATTGGCAGCTCAAGGCTTGTATGTCACATTCAGAAGATAACTTCGGCGCCGAAAGGTGTGGTATTACTTTGGCAAACCTTGATTTGTCAGTGTGTTCATTTGAATTGACTCTACGGAGCGATGCGCTTTTCGGTGATAGTAAGTTCAAAGGATAACGATAATAGTGTCTGGCAACGCTTTGAAGAATTTGACGTGAATAATTCAGGTGACAAGATCAGAGTTCTGATTGCCGAAGACCACCAAATCACAAGTGTCGGCCTTAAGCTTGTTTTGGAAAAAACGGAGCGATTCATTGTCGTTGGCATAGCGGAAGATGGAAAAGCTGCTGTCGAAAGTACGCTTCAACAGAGACCCGATGTGGTCTTGATGGACATCGGATTGCCATTGGTTGATGGGCTCGAAGCCCTGTACCAGATCAAATCACAGCTGCCGCAAGTGAGAGTGATCATGCTCACTTCGCACACAGAAGACGAGGATATTTTTGCGGCGCAAGGAGCCGGAGCTGACGGTTACTGTCTAAAAGACGTGTCACTCAAGCATTTGACTGACGCAATCGACACTGTGCATCATGGTGGTACCTGGCTAGATCAGCGAATATTGGAAAAGTTGATGCAGACAAGACAATCGGCTGGAGATTCGATGCCACTGATAAGCGTGGACGATCTAGACCTTCTTAATTACGTCGAACAAGGTCTCAGTAATGAAGAAATTGCAGTGGAAATGGGGATTTCCGTCAAACAAGTTCGTCATCATATGCGCACCGCCATCGAAGCACTTTTCTTATCAGATAGGCAAGTAGCTCCAGCCCGTATGCGTAAACAGTTTGCCGCGCGGTTTGGCGATATAGCCATCACAAGCGATGAAACGAATTCGGCCTTAGAAGTGGGCGATATCTTTGCTGAGAAGTACATGGTTAAATCGCAAGTCGGTCGTGGCGGAATGGGACGCGTTTATAAAGCTGTGCATCTCCACATGGATCGAGTTGTTGCGATCAAAATTTTACTGCCACAGTTTGCTAAAGATCGCCGCATGATTCGACTATTTCAAGAAGAGGCAAAGGCAGCTGCTGCGCTTATTCATCAAAACACTGTACAAATTTTTGACTTCGGAATCTCTGATGAAGGACAACCATTTCTAATCATGGACTTTATCGAGGGTCGTTCATTTGAGACCGTTCTGAGGCAAGAAGGGTTAATCGACGATTTGACATTTGTCAGCATTTTTTCCCAGGTCTGTGATGCCTTGCAAGCCGCGCACGAGAAGGATATCGTGCACTGCGATCTGAAGCCGAGCAACATTGTTCTTACTGAAGAAAATGGCACTGATGTCGTGAAATTGATCGATTTCGGTCTGGCCAAAATGCTTCCTCCTCCTAATGCGGGAGTGCAGGCACAGCTAACTGAGAGTTTCGAGGTTTGTGGAAGTCCGGCGTACATGAGTCCCGAGCAATGCCGAGGAGGCAAGCTCGATTCACGCAGTGATTTATACGCGCTTGGCTGTCTTATGTATGAAGCTCTCACTGGGCAGCAGGCAATCCAGGGAGCTTCTGCTATGGACTGCATCGCCAAACATCTGCAAGAAAAGCCTCCGTCATTTGAAGCAGTCTGTCCAGACCGAACGATTCCGCGAGCACTAGACGAACTGATATTTACTTTGATGGAAAAAGATCCAAGAAAACGTTGTCAAACTGTGTCGGATGTAAAACAAGTTTTAGAGTCAGTCTTCTGAGCTTTTAACCAGTCCCAATTTCAGAGCCTTTACAGCTGCCTGGGTGCGGTCAGAAACCATCAGTTTTTCGAGTATGTGTCTAACGTGCACTTTCACGGTCTGCAAGCTTAGTTCAAGTTTGTCAGCGATTTTTTGATTCGACAATCCTGCCACAATAAAGTCGAGCACTTGTATCTCTCTAGATGTGAGCAGGAAATGCTCTGCTGACATTCTTTTGCTCTCTCGAGAGAGTTGTTCTTTGTTGTTGCTACTGCTACCGCCAGCGCTGCTGCTGTGCAGAATTTGTTCTGCAATGAGCGGATCCAACCAGCCAGCACCTAGTGATACGGCGTCTACCGCGGAGAGAAGTTGTTCTGGTTGCGCATCTTTCAAGCAGTAGCCATCTACCCCGGCGTTGAAGGCCGAGAGAATAAAATGCTCGTCATCGCGAGAGGTGAGCATTAAAACTCTAAAGCTTTTGCTGATAGATTTTAGTGCCGACGTTGCTTCTAGACCGTTCATTCCTGGAAGTGCAAAGTCCATGATGATCACTTCTGGATGCAAGTTGATTGCCAGCTCAATTCCCACTTGGGCTGTCTCTGCTTCCCCAACGATAAGGTTGCTTTGCTCTAACACCATTCGCAGTAACAGACGCGTCGCATAGTCATCTTCTATTATGAGTATTTTGATGTGACGGCTTGTCATTATTCAAATTGATCTTTGAGGAGTGGTAGACGTCATTTTGCGACTTAGTGAAGGATAGAAAGAATAATTCCAAACGCGTACGTGTCGGTTAAAGGCGACAGCCAAAATGGTTTCATCCATTATGTAGACAAGATAGCACGCAAACAAAACGTTCAACCAAATTGTTTTTCAAAGCCTCGCGGTTCAGCAATGATGAAGGGTTTAGATGTGTATGGAAGAGCTTGGAAATGATGCGTTTCAAGTTTAGTCTCAGCAAAAGTACCAGCACTTCGCATGGGCTCATACGCGGCTCCGGACATAGCCACGAGTTCGGCACCATATTCGGTGTGCCACTTTTCAGTATAGCCATATGAATCGAGCGATTACTACGCCCACTTACGAAAAACGGGAACTGCCGTAGAGAAGCTTCACTGACCGTCATGCCTCGCTTAGTCGAGCACGACGCCTTATGAATTGAGAGCTTCCTGTGCCATAATCGTTATGCGGACTGGAGTGTTCTATGAAGATAGTATCGCTTAGAGGTTGTAAACACGGTTCGATAGTTCAATCGTTCTCGTTTTTTTCGTCGATTTTGATGCTTATATGCACTGGCTCGCCTGTTCTAGCTGAAGGTGGAGCTACTTATACGCCTGGCAACGATCAGCATCTCGACATGCAGCATCAAATCGGTGCCAAAACTGCCGGAACCGTTGACTGCGGGCGAGCTTCAGAAGCCGATCTACGAGCTCTCGAGGCTGGTGGCAAAATATTTAAACCGTCTGCCGAAATCAACGAGATTATTGGCACCAGAGCACCTGAGTTCGCCGGCGATTTGCAATGGATTAATAGCCCACCCTTATCGATGGCAGCATTGCGCGGGCATCCCGTATTCATCAGATTTTGGTACAAAAATTGCCCGATGTGCACCTCAAGTGCACCCCTAATGAATCAACTCTATGAAAAGTACGGCAAAGATGGATTGGTAGTAATCGGCATACACACTTCAAAAACTACTGTTGGTGATTCAGTGCAGGAAGTGACTAAAGCCGCTAAAGAACTGGGATACAAATTTCCCATCGCCATCGATAACAGTTGGAAAACGATCGGAACATTTTGGATACACGGATCAGCCCGGGCTTATTCATCTGCTTCATTTTTGATAGACAAGAATGGGACGATAGTGTGGGGGCACGATCTGGGCCGTTTGGAGCTAAATACAGTCGCTGCATTGTCTCTAAACAATGCGATCCATAAACAACTATCGGAAAAGTAAGGGCGCCGACAAAGAGCGCCGGTCTTTGACTGGACCAACTTTATTCCAAAATTTTCTTCACCATATTTGGTGTTACCTGGTCTATTTGCTGTGAGCGTGCTCATTAGCATCCTGATGCAAACTGCGCGCGCTCGGTTACACAGATGATAATTCGGGTGATAAGCTAACGGACCTACTGCTCAGTGATGGAACAAGACTATGTTTACAAGACCCCAGTTTCGGACTCTTATTAAAGTGAAGAAAATCCCTCTCGCATTGGTTCTTGCGACGGCTCTATCGTTATTCACCTCTGCAATCGCCGGCGAGACCATTCCAGAGTCTGTAATCAACATCGACCTGTGTACGCTTGCCTACCAGCTCTATCACCAATCTCTGTGCATGCCGCTCGACCCCTGGTACGACAACATGTCACGCGTAGGAAGTGACAGGCGCGATAATATCTGCCGGTTCACTCACGAATATGCTGCAAAACTTGGAAGTTCGGCCGCGAACAGTGCAAACGACCAGGGATTTTACAGTGGTCCAAACGCTGCGCGTGGTTGGAAGGATAGCAATCTAAAACTCGATCCAATTCTCACCAACTATAAGCACATCGATGCAAAGCTGCCAGCGTTCACACGTGATGGAGAGCGCTACATAACTGTGTTTGCGCCAGGTTACTTAACACAAAATATCAAAACGATAGAGGGAGTTCGCTACAAAGCGATACCGACCAACTTTCCATCAAACGATGTCGAAAGATTTTCCATACGTGAGTATCCGACTGGTGCAGATCATCTCGTTATTTTCGAGGGCGGCACAGGAATTGCAGGCGCAACCGAGCCAGCGTGGAGCCCGATGGGATTTGTATTGATGCGGAAGACACCTACCGGCTATGACGTCCACATTGTTTTTCGCGGGAGCCGTAGTGGTGCCGCTCTTGGTACAACCGTGTGGAACGCGCAAGCCGCCATCGGAGATGCTAAAGGAAATCCTGATTGGATTACAGATCTGCGCAGCGGAAAACAGATCGATCAGCCATTGATCAGTAAAGTTGGAAAGGTCACTCAAGGATTCGCCGAGGCGCTGCCAACTATGCTTGGACCCATCGCCGCAACCTGTCAGTATCTTTCGCAAAAGTATCCAGCACCTGAGCATATTTACGTAACTGGTCACAGTCTGGGAGCGGGACTTGCAAGCCAATTTGTCAGCGCGGTTGCACAGGGGAATTATGGTGATGAGTTGCGCAGACAGGTCACAGGATGGCCGTGGGACACTGCCACACTGATGGCTTTCGCTCAGCCGATTCCTGGCGACCCCACTTTTGCAGCCAGTTTCGATAAAATATCTCCGAATTCCACGCACTATTGGGTGGAAGGTGATTCAGTGGTCGAAGCGACTTCAGGCACCATTGTTGGAATGATTATCGACAAGGGTGAACACATTGGTGCGCAGAAGAAGCTGTCTAACATGAATGGTTGCAACGACAATCCTCACGAAGTTTTCGTTATTCGCGACGCGCTGGTGCGTGATATGTCGGCTGGTAACGCAGATTTGTCCAAGCGCCTTAGTAGCGATAACTCCTGGGGTTACTACGAGAGTTTCGCCAAGATGCTTGCCGGTCAACCTTTGAGTTATGTGTATCCAGGCGCGCCTGCACCGAAGATTGTCACCGAAGAAAATTTGCAAAAAATGCTACAAAATTACAATTTCGGTCCTGAATTCGACAGGTGGCTTGAACAAGTTTATGCGCGAATGATTGCGGATAAAAGTAGCTACATTGGATTCAAATTTCAGAGCACTCTCGATGACAGACAGAAGCTGGTTCTCGACATAGTCGAACAAATGCGGAGACCATCGTCGAACGATACCGCTCAAGACCTCGAAAGTTTAGCTAATGATTTCAAACTAATTGATGGCAATCTTGGACTGACAAATGAAGAGCAGTGGATCTTCAGTGGCATGATTTTGTCCCGACTGCAGAAATCGAATTTGACTCTCAAAGATCTTCAATCAAAACCGGCTGTCAATGCGAACCTCGAGGCGAAAGTCGCGAACTGATTGTTTAACTGAATTGGCACATACGCAGTAAGCGCAGACACAGCTTATGTCGTAGGTTCTGCATCTTTGTTGTGGCGCTAGTTATAGTCGGCTAGATAAACAGCTTTTCGCATTCTGCCAACCCATCCTGCAGGTTGAAGGTCTTTTGGCGTGCGAAATGGATTGAACGAGAGCTGTTCTCCGTCGGACTTGTGGAGGTTGGTTTGGAAAAGTTCCGATTCGCGTTGAACTGGGGATTACCCTATTGAGATTTGTCGCTCCAAATCCGATAATTCTGATACTTAGTACGAATCCCGAATACTTAGTAGTTATCCAGCGAATTTCGTGTAACTCTCCGCCAGCTGGTGGGTTGTTTGCCGAAATTTCATGCGATTTTGATCAGAATGCTTGATTCTGGTCAGGAGTTAGTATGTCTTCCAGTTTTTTATCAACAAGATCTACATTCCCCGCCGGTTCAGAGACACTCTCGAACCAGGATGGGCTCAAATTCGACTCTTCGCGTTGGGAAAGAAAACGGACTGAGAATTTGCCCGCTACCCGGTGGTTTATTTCTCGCGAGATCGACGTATTATTCGTCTGTGGTCTGGCTCCGTGGTTGGCAGGAATTGTATTTTTCCTCGTTACTGGAGCTGGTGGCGCATATCCACCAACCAAGCTTCCCCAGCAAGGTCTGACACTGTTTTTTGTCGTGGCTTCTTTGATTATTGGTGAATCGCATCAATTCACTTCGATAGTTCGATACTATTCGTCTGAGTTCAGAAATCGAAGCAAGAAATATAGGCTCCATAGAGTACCAATCTGGTTTCTGTACCTTTTAACAGTAGAACTTTTAGTACTTTCGACATTCAATAATTTAGCCGATTGGTTCTCCTGGAGCTTTTTGGTGCAAGCGATCATCTTGAATGCTTTAATGTTTGCTTTTCCGGCAGTTCTTATGCAGCATGTTTGTGCTCAAGCATCAGCGGTTGTTCAACAGTATTGTCGCCGAGCTCATTACAACATCAGCAAGTCTGAGAAGTACTTACTCGATGCCGTCACCTGGTTGTTAGTTGCAACGGGAGCCTGCAGCATCGCGGTTCCATTTGGTTTAGATGACAGCGGTGGTTTTAGTGCACCATTCGTCGGAACGGTTCATATTTCATCCTACACCTTGCCTCTTGCCGTTTTGTCTGCTCTAGCTAGTCTGATGGTCGCTGTTTATGTTGTGAATAGAGGCCTAGAGAAAAATAATTGGCCTCCCCTGGGTGCCGTGCTTTTGGCGGTGAATTGTGTAGCCTTGATTTTGCTGGCGGTGCCACTACCTGGAATGGCATATGTCTGGTTGTTTGTGCCACTATTTTTTCATGCCACTCAGCATTGGGCCCTTGCCTGGAGTACTTGCCAACGTGAGTCGAAGCGTGATTCAGCTGTGCCCATGACTATGGTGAGTAGAATCGTCGATATATGTAAATTCATCGCTCCTATGATGGTGCTCACTGTTGTCGTGCTTTTCATCCCACAATTCCTGAAGCGTTCACCCATGTCATTCGGCAATATTGGAGTGATATTTTCCTCTGGTGAATCGCTTTCTGTTTTCTTTTCAATGGCCGTATTTTATGCACACTACTTTGCTGACCGAATGGTTTGGCGACCTAAAAACTAGGAGGACATATGACGAAAATTCGTGACCGACTTTGGACAGTAACGAGCATAGGGCTGCTGGTGGCACTGGTGGTTCCAGCGACATGGATCGCCGCTGCCTATGCTGTTCCGTTGACCGCTATGGGTGCACCTGTACCTGGTGGTGCCTTTCAAATATTTACGACGGGCAAATTAGGTTCTGTTGTGAAAGTTACAGCCATACCAAAGCGTAATAACCGTTTCCAAACAGTAAGTTCTGATTCTCGCTTGGTTAAAAATTCCGAGACATGGATGAATCGCTGGCTGAGCACTGTTCAGGCGAAGAGAACCGCTCTTCTCTGGTCTTCATATCCTGCAAGTATCAGAGGACAAGTTTTGAGCAGCCAGGAGGCAGGTGGTGACCCGATGTCGAGTGGTGGCTGGTAGCGCTGGCACCACTCTGCTGCAGGTACCGAAGACCTTCGACTTATTTTCGCTCTTAGGCAACGTGAATTCTTGGTCGACGTGAGACATCCGGTTCAACTTCGCGCAAAATCTCACGCGTTACTGGACCGGTTTCTCCCGAGCCCAAGAAAATATATTTCAGAGCGTAGAAAATCGGATTGCCTTCTGTCCAGTAGAGGAAAGCATGCGGCACGACGCCTGTGCGATTGCGAATCTGAATTAAAACAGATGCAATGGCATTTGGTACCGCAGTGCTTTCACAACGCAGAACCTGATAGCCGTCAATCTCTTGAGCATGAATCAGAATTTCGTCATCAGTGAATTCGGAAGCATCCTTCACTGTTACTTCAAGAAACACCAGCTCTGGTGCGTCTGAGTGGTGCAGATAGTGCAAGTCTCGCGCCTTTTGCTCGCAGGCACGATAATCGTAAGTGCCTGGTGTGTGCGCAACTATGTGTACCGCTTTGTTTTGATTTTGCTCGATAAATTCGGTTCCTCTTTCGCCAAAGTTGACGTTTTTCGTGCGTAATTCTGTCGACCGCATTGCGCGCGAGATGAATGAGATGATGAAAATGGTGGCAATGAAAAATGCTGCTATGTGAAGACCTTCTGGTCGCTGGTTGATGTTCATCACAGTTGTATAGACGAAGATCGCAGAGATGAAAAAATACATCGTGCGACTCAGAATTTTCGATTTCGGAATAGTAAAGAATACGGCTATCGCAGCCGAGCTCATTAGTACCAGAACGCCAGTTGCATATGCACCGCCCTGAGCGTCAACGTCTGCCTTAAACAGATAGGTCACCACATATGAGACTATGCCAAAAAAGATCACCAGTGGGCGCGTTGCTTTTGCCCAGGTTGGTGCCATACCAAATCTCGGCAGATAGCGCGGCACAAGACTGAGCAATCCAGCCATCGATGACGCGCCAGAGAACCACAGAATAAAGATTGTCGATATGTCGTAACACGTTCCGTAGATATTTCCCAAATACTTATGGGCGATGTACGCAAGAGCTCGTCCATTCGCTTCTCCACCAGCCTGAAACGCTGGCTGCGGAATTAGAAGTGTGCACATAAAACTGCTGATCAGCAAGAAGCTGCTCATGATGACAGCAGCAGCAGTGAGCAGTTTTTTCGTGTTGCGGATGCGTTCAGATAGGTCGCGCTCTTTGTCTCCCGAGGGATCGCCAATCACAATTGGCATGACAGTGACTCCGGTTTCGAATCCGGACATGCCCAGAGCCAACGCAGGAAAAACAATCAGTGATTTGATCGTCATATTCCAGGGCGTTTGAAACGACGCAACTAGATGTTCCTGCCACGTCGACCATGCTTCAGGTGTTTGAAAAACTTCGTAGCAACCCACAACAGCGACACCTAAATTTAAAAGGATAAAAGTGGAAACAACTGCAATTGCAACTTGAACTGCTTCCTTGAATCCCTTCATAAAGACAAGTGTCAGTATCGTCAATAAGGTGATGGTGACACCCATGCGATATTGAAGGAAAGACCATGAGTGATCGGCGGCGCACAGCTGCTTTACATAACTGTTTTCGGCTATGTGTGCGGCAGCATCGGCAGTGGAAAGAGTGATAGTGATAATGAAATCGGTGGCTGCAAATCCAAGCAAGCAGAGAATTAGCACTTTGCCTATCCATCCTGGAACTAATTCTTCCAGCATGGCAATGCTGCCTTGCCCGTGCGGACTTTTTTCAGCAACTCGCTTGTACATGGGAAGCGCACCGAGCAGGGTGAGCAGCACTAGAACTATTGTTGCTTGTGGTGCTAACAGACCTGCCGAAAGAGCTGCGATACCCGGTGCATAGCCAAGACTGCCGAAGTAGTCCAGTCCGGTGAGGCACATCACGTGGTACCACGGAGACTTTTCATCGCGAACGTTGGCGGCGCTTGGGCGCATGCCCTCGAAAAACCAGCGGCGGAATTTCCTTTTAAAGGTCAACTCCTGGTTCAATTCTTGGGTCTGTTCGATCGTTGCCATCGATTCTCTCTCGCTGCACTACCGAATGAGGTTACATCATACGAAATCTGAAGTTGCGAACTGTTATCTGATTGTAGTCCATCGACCATTCTTTCAACATTGTGCCAGCAGCCCCGATCGATTTAACTCGATCGGGGCTGCTTGGCAGCTGCTTTCTACCTAAACTTGTTGTCGTTATCTATGTGGTGGTGTTGGTCCCTATCTGGTCCGTCGGGTCGTTGCTGTCAATGTCGTTCAGTCCCCATTCGCCTCTGTTGTTGTTGACGGAAGTGTTGCCCTGGATTCTAACGTAGGGGCTATTGAACGCATGAATGCCCCTGCCATTGTTGTAGACATTATTTCCTTCCACCAGAGTCCACTTGTCATAGCCCTGGTTGGTATCGAGGATGATGCCGTTGCCATCGGTGATGACGTTGGCGCCTATGGCGGTACTAGGAACGACCTGAAAATTGTCGTGCACTTCGTTATTCAAAATGTAGACGCCAACGGTTCCTTGCCGACCGTCGCTGTCATTCAATTCGAATGTTCCGATACCACTCACACCATACGGCGATAGCCGTGATGTGTATTCAACTTTGTTGCCAACAATGGCTACGTTATCTCCGTGTTCGTCAGAAATTCCTGAACCCGGAAGGTTATGAACCCAGTTGTTTTCAATGGTAATGTTGTGCTGGTGCTGATCTAGTGCGTAGCCAGTGCCGATCATGATGCCGTTACCGTTAGGTGTCGGCGTAGTATCGGAATTCGCGTTGTAGTGACTATCGGTTATCTCCAATCCACGCACTGCGATGTAGTTTCCGTTCACTAGCACGCCAGCATAACCAGGACCATAATCTGCACCAGCGTGATTGACATCGATAGTGGCATGGGCACCAGGCGCAGCTTCGACGGTGATCGGCGCTCCGGCTCGTCCGGAATTGTTGATGGAAATTGGTGAATACGTTCCACTTGCCAGTTGAATAACATCACCGGGCTGAGCATTTTGAAGCGCACTTCTGAGCTCGTCGTCATTCTTGACAGCAACAACGTTTGGTTTGTCGTTTGGACCAGCGGCATTAGCGAGTGCGGCTTTCAAATCTTCTTCTGAAGAGCCTGTAGGCAGGGTCAATGGACCAGCGTCGCCACCTATCTTAGGAGGAGGAGCACTATCGCCACCGTTTGTGGTGCCACCGCTTCCATCACTTGTGCCACCTTGGGAGCCATCGTTGGTGCCGCCACCCTGGGACCCGTCATTCGTGCAAACGCCTTGGTTGCCATCGCTTGCGCCGCATGGACCAGAATTTTCAGGTGCGAACGATTGCTCTGACCCTTGCGAGTCGTCGTTGTTCCGACCGTGGTGGCGCCACCGATGATGGTGTCCCTCACCACCGCCTTGCGCGTTGAATGTGAAACCATTTTCGTCGATATCAGCTCTAATTAAGTGATGCTGAGCGGTATCTGGTCCAGATTGGCTATCCAATACTTTGAAGTCTGCATTTTTTAAGTCATGGTTCCAGATATTTCGGTGAGTTTCCTGCCCTGAATCAAAACCGCTTCTCCCGTCAAAATTTTCATGGTTTCCACAATTGTTATGGGGCATTTCAAAACCTCATTTTTGTGTATGGCGAATTTTGATGGTCGAATCCTCTGATTCGACGAATGTTTGAGCGTAAAGCAATTCGAGCAAGCAGAATTGCCAGAGCAATGTGCTCTTAGTAAATTGAGATTCCTTCGGGTCGCCAGTAGGTCCGCAGCTCGTCATAAAGCTCTGTCGGATGCAATTCAATCACTAGTAAATGATGATGATGACTTGCGCACAAAGAAAGAGGATTCGGCGATACTGAACGGCGTTGCTGCCAGGTGGAAGCCACCCGAACAAAGCGTTGGTAAGCTGAGAGTCATATAGAGAGGGCGGATTCGATTATATCTAGACGAGGTTTATTGTCAAGGGGTTTCCGGTTTGATGTTCCATCCATTATTTGAGATGTTTCGAGCCCTTTATTTGATATTGCCCATCAATTTCTTGACCATAGGAACCAGCAGCGCCATGAGCACAGTCGCCACTAACGCAGATACTGCCATCGACCCAAACAAAGTCGTCATTCCGCTCGGGTTTTTCTCATCAAATAACCCGCTTAAACTGCCCGCGGTGTAGTTTCCAATTGAAATGCTCAAGTACCATGCTCCCATAGTCAACGATGCAAATCTTGCTGGAGCAAGCTTTGTCACTGTGCTTAGTCCGACTGGACTCAAGCAAAGTTCACCAAGACATTCAAAAAGGAAGACGCCGATCAGCCACAGCGGGCTTACTTTGCCTTGCGCCGCTAACATGCTTGCGGGCACCATCAGCGATATTCCTAATCCAAGAAGAACAATTCCGATAGCAAATTTAGTCGGCGCCGTTGGCTGTTTGTCGCCTAATTTCAGCCATACCATCGAGATTACCGGTGCAAAGAGAACAATGAATCCAGCTTGGAATGTTTGAAGCCAAGTAGAAGGGAATGACCAGCCGAAGATCGTATTATCAACACATTTGCTGGCGAAGATGTTCAGACTTGATCCGCCTTGCTCATAGATCGCCCAGAACAATATATTGAAAACGAAAAGCACTGCGATGGCTCCCAGTCTGCGCCATTCATCGCGGCTCAAGAATTCAGCGGTGGTGCTCGTTTCAACGACCGCTGCAGGAGCTGCCTTTGTTTTGAGACCTGCCGTGCCAAGCAACCTTGCTTGGGTGACAAACACGATCAATCCAATGACCATGCCGATCCCCGCAGCAGCAAATCCGAAGTGCCAGCTAACATGCGGAGATATGCCAACGCTCGAAAGCCAGGCCTTAAACTCTTCACCTTGTGCAAGGTAACCACAAACGAGTGGTGCGAACATTGCTCCGACGTTGACTCCCATGTAGAAGATTGAGAAACCAGCGTCACGCCTCATGTCTCCGGGCTTGTACAAGGCTCCGACTATAGTTGCCATGTTCGGTTTCAGCAAACCTGTGCCGAGCACGATCAAGACCATGCCTATGAATAAGGTTATCGTGCTGGCGAATGCAATAGTGAAGTGACCAAAAGCGATGATGATGCCACCGAGCAATACCGCGCGCCGGGCGCCGAATACTTTGTCGCCGATGAAGCCACCCGCCAGTGCGCTCAGGTAGACGGCCATGGTGTAGAGTCCATAAATTTGACCGGCTTCTTTGTTGGTCAACGCTAAGCCACCGTCACTGACGGCTGCCACCATATACAATACTAAGATTGCACGCATACCGTAGTAGCTGAAGCGCTCCCACATCTCTGTAAAAAAGAGATTGAACAAACCTTTTGGATGCCCCGCGAAAGTCTCTTCGGCGAGTGCCGTGTCATTTGCGGCCACGGTCATGTCAATATGTGCTCCGGTACTTTGCATGCTGTTTGAAATTGCAGCTTCAAGTATAGAGCGCTACTTCGGACCTACCGGGATAATTTCTGCTTTCTCAATTTTTCCGCTGTTCAGTTGCAGCAATCCCATCGTCAATTGTGGCTGAGTTCTGCGATCGGTTGGCGAGCCAGGGTTGAAGAGCAGCAAGTCGTCTTCATATTGGTTGATTGGAATATGCGAATGTCCGAAGACGACAACATCGGCTTTCGGAAAACGCTTGCGCATTCTTTCGGCTCTCTGCTTCTTCGGTCCACTATCATGGATCATTGCGAAGTTTGTACCTTCTAAATTGAATTCAAGGATTTCAGGTAGATTTGCCAACTCGATGTCGTTGTTGCCGCGCACTGCATATAGTGGCGCCACTTGCTCCAACTGATTGAGAAATTCTTTCGTGAGCACATCGCCTGCATGCAAAATTACTTGTGCTGTCTTGAGAATTTCCCAAGCCGCGTTGGGAAGAGTTTTTGCTCGCTTGGGAATGTGAGTGTCAGCCAGTACTGCTACTTTCACACTACTTTTTCAGCTTTGTAATTGTCGCAGATGTAACGGGCGTGATCAAAGAGAACTGTCCTTCTCTAACACGGTTCGCCACACCAACGAGTTCGCCGGCTTTGTTGAAAGTCGGTCCACCAGAGTTGCCGCCATATATTTGCGCATCGTTTCGAATAACCATTCGTCCAGTGTCTTCACCACGCAGAACTTCGCTGAATTGGCTGACGTATGGGTGGGCGGGATCTGATGTGGAATTTCCAAATTCGTAAATCAATTGTTTCTTACCTTCAGAAATTCCAGGAGATGCGTAGACGCTTGTCGAGTTTTCCGGTGAGCCCAAAGTCACTATCGGTTGCCCTGCTACGGCCAATCGATCATCTTTAGCCACTTTAACAGGCTTGCAGACACGATCGGTATCTTTGCCAGTTTGTAAGGTGACAAGAGCTAGATCATTTTTAGGATCAAGCTTTCTAAGGGTAGCACTAAACGTCTCTCCCGCTGCAGTTGTTACCGACATTGCGGGGATCGTTTTTTCAATTTTCAAGCCGTTGGTAACATGAGCGTCTGTAAGAATGGTGCAGGTGTCTTTGTCCTTGTCTACCATCACACCGCTTCCTTTGCGTGGTCCACTCTCTCCAGTCACATTTACTTGCACCGTTTGATCTTTGTGTTGCTTATAAATCGAAGTGGCTAGCGGGTCTAGCTTGGCGTTGGTATATTCGCATCCCAGACTTGGCATTCCAGGTCGCAAAATCGGTATTTCACCAGCCTTCGGCGCTGTCGCGCAAACTTTATTTTTTCGATCTGTTATTGGTGGTGAGATCAAATCTTCAATCGAGCCGTAGCTCAAATCTTTGGGTTCCGCCACTGGATGTCGAGGACCTTTTGTGATGCGCGCGGATTTGTGCATCTCTAAAACGTCGACATTTGGACCAGTTTGGTTGGCACCATGGCGCTGAATCTCTGGACGAATATCTAATGGTGCATCTGCGCCCATTGCAAACCTCTTTAGTTTCCTGATTAGTTGCCGGTAGTAAAACGCCGCCGATGCGGCGATTATTTTCGTAGCTCTCGCGAATTTAAATCAGTCGATCTCGCTAATTGACGATCTCACGAACTAACCGTCCTTTTGCAGCATTTGTAGTTGACCGCGATTAACCTTCATTTCTTCCATCAATCGATTGAATTTTGCTTGATCCAGGTGGTCGCTACCGGCCATGTGGAACTTTAATCCCCAGTTTGTTTTCATGTAGTTCAAGGCGTCCATGAGATCTTTGTTGGCTGGGTTGTCAGTGAACTTTTTGTCCATGTCGCCATTCATCGCGCTCATAAACATAGATGTCGTCATATCGACATTGCCTTTTGAGTCAAACAGACCCAATTCGGTAAGCACTTTCTTTTGCTCTGGAGTTGCGTTGTTCAGTGCAGTCCAAGCTTTTGTCATATTGTCTGTATCGGTATCGCCTTTGACTATTGTCGCTGCGGCGATTTCTTTGATCTGGTCGGAAGGCACTCCAGGAGTTCTTGCAGTTTTGATCAAGTCGCCGGTTGCTGTGTCGGTTAAAGGCTGGTCTGCATTTGCACCGGTGATGATGTTATCAGTGACACCCTTTTTGATCACCGCTTCGGCCGCGACTGGAGGTGCTTTGTATGGTTCCTCTTTCTTCTCTGCTGGAAGCGGACCTTGCCATGTCTTTCCATCGAATCCTGGTGGAAGTTTGATCACATCACCTGGATGAATGAGATTGATGTTTTTGATCTTGTTGTAGTCCTGGAGTTCTTTGACTGAATTCAACACTTCAGCGTTAGTCGGTTTGTGTCCGCCATTTTTACCGGTTGCATAATCTCTGGCGATGTTCCAAATGTTTTCTGCGCCTTTGTCGCCGACATGGTATGCGGCACCACCGGTTTCATCGACTTTGTACTTTCTACCGTGTGTGCCGTACTGTTGTTCTGTTACTTTCTGCGCAATTGGAGCTTCAGCTTTACCGGTGCGTGGGTCGAGTCTGACGACTTCGCCGTTTCCTTTTTCGGAAGCGTTAACTGCTGTAAGCTTGCCACCTTCCATTCCGACTAATTGAAAACCTGATGGAAAGCCAAGTTTGGTAAGGTTGTCGTTTTCGCTGAGCTTCTTCAAGTTGTCTTGAAAATGGCGCGGATCTGATCTGCGCAAATCCGAGATTTCTTGTGTGAGTCGAGACAGTCCTTCGCCAGTGCTATCAGGTTTGAAAGCGCTTATGTCTTTGCTTACCTGTTCGGCGGTAACCGGTTTTTCGGCAGTTGCGGCGTGGCGGCTCATGGCAGCTCCTTATTAAAATCGAAGATCGGACGGGCGTGACCTTCACTTATTTGAAGCTACTGTAGGCGAATGGGATTACCGAGTTATTACCACTTTGCGAGGCGCCCTCAGCCCGAAGATTAAACCAAGCCAAAACGCCCCGCTTGGCAACTCCTGCTTGTCTCTTGACCCCTCCGGGTGGGCATATAAGGGGTACAGGTCGACCCCTAATAGTACCTCGCGGTCCACCCCTGTTACACCCTATCCACCTACCCGTCGCCGCACCCAGGTCCACCCATGCCACCTGAGTTCAACTCAATCAAAGTCCCCGTGGAGAAAGACGAAAGCGATTCGGCGCTGGAAGGCTTCGGCAAATCTCTCATAAACTCTGCTATCCAGAACCCCTTAAACAGTCTCAGTCAGATCGGCAGCTCAATTTCGGGCGTCAAATTGCCCGAGCTGCACTACTTCGACCCGTCCACCCCTGCCGACAGCACGCAGAAGTTCGCTCAGCAGGCTGGCAGTGTCGTTGGCATGCTCGTGCCCTTCATGATCGCGCGAAAAGCTGTTGGATACAGCGCGTCTAAAATGAACATCGAGTTCAGCGGTTCACTCTTGTCGTGCGCCGGTGAGCAGGCCGCCACCGGTGCGGTGATGGGCTTCGCGTTGACTCCTACGACCGATGGGTTGTCGGGTCGGGTGAAGAATGCGGTTGTGGATGCTGGCACCTTCGGGGTGATGGGCGCGGCTAGTTCGAAACTCGCATCAAGCTTTGCGTTGACGGGTGAAGCACCCCTCGCGAATCGTATCGTGCGAAGTTCACTGTTCGGAATTGGAAGCGGCATACCAGGCGGTTTTGCCAATGCAGAATTGAATTCGATCGTCAACAAAGGGCAAGTGGCTTCAATGAGCGAAATTCGAGATGATGTTGCGTCATTCGCCATCTTAGGTGGCATATTTGGTGGCATCGATGCTTTGCACAAAGGCAAAGAGATCGTCAAACCTAGCGAAATGCAACAAAGGTTTCCAGTCTATTCGGAAGCTCAGCTCAAGCTTGGCAGAGAAGCCGTGCGGAACGAACTTGCACAAGTGAAAGCGTCAGAGCAAGATGGAAACTCAATGAGCGTGCTCGATAAATTCAACCAGTCGAATCTTTCAGAAGCTCAAAAAGAGCGAGTGCTAAACGCACTGGCAGCGGTGCGCGAAAACCATGTAAGTACACGAGAGAGTGATGGTTCTATAAATCCAGATCAAGAGAAAAATTGGATTCACACGCAAGGAGAGTTTGGTAGAAATATCGATTCTGCACAACGCATGAAACTGACTCCTGAGCAAACTGAAGATACGCTCATCGGATCGATGTTTTCGGATGCCGTGAAGAATAAATCGAACTTTATGGTTCACCATCGCGCGGGACGAGAAGCTGCTCTGACTTTTCTCTCTGCGGCGAAAGAGAATGGAATCGGCGCAGAACGCATCACTGGCATCGGGAATATGACGCTGGAACACCAAATAGGTCCACCTGGATTTATGCGCATGATCTATGGCAATGGTATCGCTGATGATATTAACTTGGAACGATCGGCGGAATTGACAGCTGTTTTGAAAAAATTAGCGGCGGAGAGAACGCCTGCTGAACAAGCGACTTATGAGCGACTTCATGACTTGTCTAACGCTTACGAATCACGCGCTCAACAACTTGCCAACTTTACCGGAAGTGCGTCTGACCGCGTCAGACTTGCCGATCGTCAAGCTTTCGGACGCTACGTTTCCGATGAAGAAGCCAGTGCCATTTTATCCCTTGGACAGAAAATCGCTACTCCTTTTCAGCAGCCTGTCATTGATACCAAATACGGTAGCAAGGCAGTGGAGCTGACTGACCTCGAGCGTTCGTTGTTGCAGCGCACAGGAAATGAAGATTGGTATGTCCCGCACGAGAGCACTCCCTGGTATGCCGCGTCCAGGTCGCTAATCAACGCTGATTCAATCGACAACTACGCGACGCCAGGCGGATTCAGCAAATTGGTCGGTATGAATGGACCGGAGACAGATATATTCTTTAGAGACAAGACCATCGACGAATCGCTCGCGAGCCCGCGACGAAGTTTCCGCTTCGCCTACGACATCATGACACCAGAAGGCAAAATACTGGCTGATGCAGAGTTAGCTAAGACAGATGCGGCTATTGAACGTGCTCGTGAAAGAACTTCTGCATGGCTACGCCAGGAGTTGAATGTTCCTGCCGACCAACCACTGCCTAACATTCCATTTTGGAATTCAGATCTGGTTTATCCTGATCGGGGCACGTTTGAACATCAGTGGTGGAAGTTGCATAAGAATTCTAACCGAACACCTCAACAAGAAGAGCTTTGGAGTCAACAGCGATTCACGGGTTTAACGCCTGAGCAAATCGATCAGTTTCTGTTTGCAAAAAGAATTCGAGAACAGATGGTTGATGAATTACGAAAGGAGCAAAGGGTTGATGGAAGTCTTCCGCCGGACTATCTGCCAGTCATGGGACGACCGGCAATAAACTTCGCCCATTGAAAGATGGTCTTCTAAACATAGCCCACATACATAGCCCACTGATTCGTTCTAAAGCGTCGCCAAATCACTATGTTGAACTGGAATATCTAATTCCGAAAACAAGATTTGATCTGGTGGCTCTAACAAATTTTCTTTGAGTAAATCTTCTGATGATGGCTCTTCCACTAAATAGACGCCTCTGTTCATTAGCTTTGAAAAGCTTTCTATAGGCGCAGTTGCAAATGCAAAGAATGTTGCCATGCAAAAGTCGGTTGCATTCCTAATCACGTTGTTGCCAGAACCAGTTTCTTTTTTAAGGAGTGCCAGAGCCGAGATCGCTAGGCGCCGATTTATACGCGAACGTTCACGTTTAGAGAGAAGTTTGTGGTTTTTTCGAAGCAACCGTTGCGGTGAATCGATTTCCATCGCTCTTTTGACTTTAGTGGTTTCTACGTCGCAGATATTGTCGCTGTTGACACGTTTGACCCATGACCGCGGCATGAACACACCGACCCGACATTGCTTGGCGATGAGGATGTCCTGTAGAAGCGCCCAGTCATCGGTTATCTTTACCGATTCCTGCCAACCTTCTGAAATCAGGTTTCGCCTGAAGACAAAGGCAGATGATGGCGCACAGCATTTAAATTGAATGTATTCCCGAATCGTTTCGCTTTTGAGCAGTCGCCACTGCGCTCGCTCTGAAAGTGCTTCTTTCCACCAGGGAAAATCAGTTTCGAAATAACTGCGAATTTGACTACCGTCCTTGTTTTGGCGGAACCAATTTGAGAAAACAAAATCTAGATCCTGTTCTTTTATTGCTGAGATACTTTCTTTCAAAAAGTGCGGAAACCACAGGTCGTCAGAGTCTAGTGTGCAGATGAATTCCCCACGCGCTTCTCTTAAACCTCTGTTTCGAGCTGCTGCCTGACCTCTGTTCTCCTGCCAAATGTATTGCACGTCTTGCATAGCTTCGATTTTTACGCGAGTTCCGTCTGTCGATCCGTCGTCAACGACGATAATCTGTACTTTGGTCCACGTTTGACGCCGAACGCTTTCGATTGCCTCAACAAGCAAAGCCACACGATTGTAAGTCGGGATAATCACCGAAACTAAATCGGGTTCGTAATTGCTCAAAGTGTTGGGTGTTTGGCTGTACATTTAGCTTTGATAAATCCGACTCTTGATCAGGCTAATATAAATCAAACTCGATTAGCACTGTCAAGTTTATCGATCGTAGAAATCATCCTTCGCTTAAACACAGTGACCCTGTTGCCAAATGCGTCGTCAAAGTTACTGTTATCTGGCATGAAGCTTGCCAGTCACTTACAGTCTCTTACTAAAACGACACTTTTATCGGCAGGGTAGCCTATTGTCCACTTTATATCTACGATAAATGGTTAATGAACTGGCTCTGGCGCGGCGATCTGATCGCAGTAAATGTCACTTGCATTCAGTAATTTGCGCCAGTTGTGGCGTGCGGTTCCTGGCTGTCAACAGGTGGTGTGGAATGTCGTTTATAATCTCGTATATATCTGTCTCATTTGACGCCCTCGTAATAGCACTGTCCGGCACAAAAGCCCGTGACTGAAGGAAAGAGCTGATCATCGGAAAAAGGAATTGGGACCAGCTCGTACAACACCGCATATGGTGCTAGTGACTAAAATGAAAGGCACTGTCAGTGATACCATATTCGCCACCTCCCGACTCAGCAGTTTAGTAGCGGGATGATTGAGGCATAGGCCACTTTTCAGTCGACGGTTCGTAGCCGCTGATTACGGGCATAGTGCGACATGGATTCATGAAACGGTTATGCCGTTGGACGAGAAACTCAAGCCCAGTGTTAAGTGGGTTGGTGTGTTGTCACCCGAGTTTATACAACCATTGTGTGGCTCTGGGAATGCACGCCCTTCTCGTGAACCCTCCAGTTGGCGACTGTTAGAAATTACTGAAGGAAACCTTAAGACTGAAAACGATATCGTTTTGAAATTTTGGTCGTCGATTGCGGCTTATTCAGTATCTCTAGGGAAAAGCCTGTGTCATAAAAATAATGCCCTCAGCCATAATGGAAAAAGCCCGCCCTTATTGCGAGATTCCAAAAATGGTTCAGAAAACATGCACACCGTTGCCACTCATGGACATTCCCAGGTTCCGCAACCGCATGTCGCGACGCGAAAAAGTTAGACGTACCGAGTCAATTATCGATGCGACACCGAAACTCTTGCGCCGTCAGCTGGTGCAATCTATTCAAAAGAGTGGTGATATGAATCACCTGCTTAATGAGTCTCGTGTGATGCAGAGAGAGGTCTGCAGTCATGCTGCGATTGCGACATTTCTCGACGAGTCGCTCCGCATTAAATATGGTATCGCCCTGTACAAGACTGATGAGCGGCATCACGATCTGATTCTTTCGACATTTTCGAATCAGACATGTTCGCAAGAAGAGCTTTCTGATTTTCTTGTTGATGTTGAGTTTGAAGGTGTCGAGGCGGCAGTCGTTCAGATGCTTGAGCGAGAAGATGTTCAAATTTTTCCCCGACCAGACAAACCAGTTACTAATAAACACGAGAGCGCTTCCTTCGTGAGCGCATATTTGCTCGAAGTCGCCTCACTAAGTAAGGTGGCGCGTCACAGACTGCTTGCCACTAAGTGGTTGCCTTACTACACGAGCAGTGTGGACTCGTGCATTGCTATGCTCGAACGGCTGCTGCACCATTACGATGCTGAAGTGCGCGGTATGACAGCGCTGCATATTTCTCATCTGAAACCTGATTATCCAAACATCAGAGCACTGCTTTGGAGACCTGTAGAGCATGAATCTTGGAGTGGCAAAGAATTCGTCTCAGTTAATGGGGTGACAGGTTCGCTACAGAAGCTTCTTCTAAAACGTCTAGTCGACCTTGCTTGCGAAAAAGATGATGATAAAGACGCGCAACGTGAGCTATCAAAAGGTTGGGCTAAATTTTGGTCTCAACAAATGACCCTTACGGCACGTGCAGATAGACGAAGTTTCGAAGAAGCTGTGTCTAGATTTTACAGCTCGATTTATCTGTCGCCACCGAAAGCGGTGCTGTGGTTTGAAAGCCCTCAGGCAGCATCGATGGCTGCAGCGCAATACTTCAACGTCATGCAGCCAGGAGTTGACCCGTTGAAGTGTGAAACGATTTCAAAACCCCATCGTTATATGAGCAAGTTGATCGACAAAATAGAGCGTTTCCCAGACTTTGCTCAAAACTGTCGCGACAACTGGGGTTTTGGTCGCAAAAATTGGCACCCGCGGGCTGAATATGAAGACGAACGTTATATGTCACGTTGCGGCTGTCGTAATCACGGCAGTTATCCGCCGCGGGATAGACACATTTGGGACGTGATTGCAGCTTTCCAATACTCTGTTCCAAACGAATCAAAGCCGCTTTCCGCCAGTTTGCGCGAACAATTGCAACAGGAGAGCAGTGTTCTCGACATCGAAATTGTTGACGAATTTGACGAATCCACAGTTTCATATTTCAAGTCGTGTTTGATGGATCACGCTCGCCTTGGAATGGTTGGTTATAGATCGGTTCTGCGGCAAATCGGTGCTTGTCCACATATTTACGACGGGCTGGAACAACTTATGCAAATTTGCCCAACATTTATCGCCTTTGATAATGTTGTGATTGCTTGTGAGCGCCCGATAAAAATACGTCGCGATGCTGATGAGCGTTTGCACAGTGTCGATGATGCACCGAGTATAGAGTATGCCGATGGTTGGGGCGTCTACTCAGCACACGGTATGACCGTTGATCCAAGAGTTATCGTGGCACCGCAAACCTTGACAGTCGAAGAAATTGTCAAACAATACAATCTTGAAGTTCGTCGAGTAATGCTAGAGCGATACGGAATCGAAAAATTTATTACCGATAGCGGTGCCGAGCTTCTCAATGAAGATGAGTTTGGTCAGCTGTATCACCTGGAAATGAGGCAGGATTCATTCAATATGGTGCGTGTTTTCAATCGAACAGCTGAGCCCGACGGCACTTTTCGTATGTACTTCATTGCGGTGCCACCAGATATAGCTACTGCGCGCGATGGAGTCGCATGGTCGTTTAATATGAAGGGCGAAGATTATGATCCTAGAGTCGAAACCTAAATGACACTTTCGAAAAGTTTGCCCGCAATTCTATTTGTTCGCCGGTGTCGGAGACAATGACGTGTGGTCGTGAATAATTTTCCATGCGCCTGAATCTTCAGTCAAAATCAGACTAAATATTCCCTGAAGTTTCGGCTGTCTAGTACGTTCTACAAGCCAGTGTCCTATGCATAAAGCGTGCCTGTCTCCCAGTTGTCTAATTTCGAGTTGAGAGAATGACAGCTTACCCATGGTGTCTTTGCTGGTGCCGTATTTTTTTCGATACCTGGATTCAAGAGCTTCGTAACCTTTCATCTCACCGTCGGCAGAGACAAATGTGATGTCCGGAGATTTGAGGTAGGCAGTCATGAATTTGTCCAGGTCACCAGCATTCCAGGCCTCGGCTTGCGCTTGAAGTGTTTTTGTTATCTCTGCGCTCGCATTCTCTTTTTTACTAGTCACTATCTGTTTCTTGTTTTCTTGTGGTTTTTTACTCTCAGCATGAGCTGCGCGTGTTGACACGACAAGTATCGGAATAAGTAATAGTGTGAGCGCTTTAGCGGCTGACAGCGACGCGACTCTCAGAAATAGATGCATAAAAATCTTCGCCCTGATCGTTGATCACAATGAATGCTGGAAAGTCTTCAATCTCAACTTTGTGCACTGCTTCCATGCCAAGTTCTGGAAAATCAATAATTTCCACTTTGCGGATTGAGTCTTTTGCTAATCTCGCTGCCGCACCGCCAATAGTGCCGAGGTAAAAACCGTGATATTTTGCGCATGCTTCTTTGACATTTTTTCCTCGATTACCCTTAGCTAGAGTAATGAGGCTGGCGCCGCGAGACATGAGCAAATCAGCATACGAATCCATTCGTCCGGCAGTCGTTGGGCCAAATGACCCAGATGCATAACCGGCCGGTGTTTTCGCTGGTCCCGCATAATAGATCGGATGTTGACGTGTGTACTCAGGCAATTCTTCGCCGCGTTCAATCATCTCTTTCCACTTAGCGTGAGCGATGTCGCGTGCAACAAGCAGAGTGCCACTGAGCATCAAACGCGTGCCGGCTGGTTTGCCTGAAAGCTGCTTGCGCACTTCATCCATAGGTTGGTTAAGGTCGACGTGGATCGTTGTTGAGCGAAGACTATCGTCCTCGACTTCCGGCAAAAATTTTGCTGGGTCTACTTCCAGCTGCTCGAGCCAGATTCCATTTTTATCAATGCGTCCAAGTATCTGCCTGTCTGCGCTACAAGAAACACCGATACCGATTGGCAAACTAGCTCCGTGGCGGGGGAGGCGAACCACGCGCACATCATGACAGAAGTATTTGCCACCGAATTGAGCGCCGATGCCCAGTTCGCGGGTGATTTCAAGTATCTCTTTTTCCAGCTCGATGTCCCGAAAAGCTCGTCCGGTCTTATCGCCTTCGGTCGGTAGCGTATCAAGATAGTGACAGCTAGCCAATTTTACGGTTTTCAAGGTCATTTCAGCCGAGAGTCCGCCGATTACGATAGCTAAGTGATACGGTGGGCAGGCGGAAGTTCCGAGCCCCGAGATCTTGTCAGTAAGCAGTTTTCTGAGTCCGGCAGGATTTAAAACAGACTTCGTTTCTTGCAAAAGGAATGTTTTGTTGGCTGAACCACCGCCCTTGGCGATGAACAAAAACTCGTATTCATCGCCATGTTCAGACAAGATGTCGATTTGAGCGGGCAAGTTACTGCCGGTGTTGGACTCTTGATACATGTTCAGCGGCGCCATTTGGCTGTAGCGCAGATTGCAATCCTGATATGTTTTCTTCACGCCTTCTTGCAGCAGTTCGTTGTCATCTGCTCCGGTCCAGACGCGGTCTCCTTTATGTGCCACGACGATGGCAGTGCCGGTATCCTGGCACATCGGCAGCGTGCCTCCGGCGGCAATGCTGGCATTCTTTAGAAGCTCGAGGGCGACGAAATGGTCATTTGATGACGCTTCTTTATCATCGAGAATCGACCGCAGGTTTTGCAGATGCGAGGCTCGAAGATAGTGGGCGATGTCGTGAAAAGCTGCTTGGCTAAGCTCTACGAGCGCTTCAGGCTTGACGACAAGCATTTCCTGGTCGCCGAATTTTTGCACTGAGACGTGGTCTTTATTGAGAAGACGATACTGCGTATCGCTCTTGCCGAGCTGGAAAAGCCCGTGTCCGTTCGACGACATGGTTAACCTCATCACTGCTGTCAGGGGCGCGAGGGAAGGGCGCCGGTAGAAATTCTACCGCGTTTTTAGTGTGGTTTCTCAGTCGGTGCGTCGGTGAACATAACGTTCTTGGGGGTGACAATTCGTGAGACTTCGCGGGCGATAACGTTTGCTGTTCCGGGAAACGGCGTTTCTTTTTGCGCCGTGACGAAGGCTATCAGCGTAATGTCCTTCTCTGGAAGATAATATGCCGCGGTTTGATAGCCGGGTAATCCGCCTGTGTAGCCGTACCATCCAGCGCTGTGACCGATACCCATGCCAAAGGACATTTTCGTCTTTGGTGCAATCGGCAGACAACGCAGACGGTCTTTTTGTGATGCGGCGCTGTTGGTCGTTCCAGTTGAATAAGCTTTCACCCATTTTTGCATGTCTGGAACAGTGGAAATCATGTTGCCGGCTGCCCAGGTGATTGAAGGCGAGAGCGTCTCTGACACATCTTCCCAGTTGCCTTTTTTGTCGAGACCATACCCGTGCGCGTACGGAGTTGGCATGGCAACAGTGTCTGGAAATGTTGTTTCGGTAAGGCCGAACTTTTCAATTACGCGTTTGCGAATCTGGTTGCCAACTGTATCGTGCGCGACAACTTCGATGATGCGTCCGAGAATCAGATAATTTGTGTTGCTGTAGTTCCACTTTTCACCAGGCTTGAAGAGTGGCTTGTGTGCAACAGCCCAACCGATCAATTTGTTCGGTGAAATGTTCATGTTGGGCTTGAAATCAAGCGCGTTGAATTCTTTGGTGTCATACGCTTCAAACAAACCGCTGCGCATTTCGGCCAGTTGTCTGATCGTAATGTTTTTACCGTTTGGAATATCCACGCCGATGTTGAACTTACTGATTGGGTCGTCAACACTGAGTAAATGTTCGTCTTGTAGTTGTAGCAAGACTGTGACGACAAAAGTCTTTGTATTACTGCCGATGCGAAAGCGATCGGGCAGTTCGAACGGTTTTTTCGTTTTTGTATTCGCCAGTCCAACACCTTTTATATACGGTGCTTTGTTTGGCATGTAGACAGCGATATATACACCCGGGATCGGAGTTTTCCCGCCGAACGCAGCGAGTTGCTTCTTTGCTGCTGCCACTATAGCTTGGTCTTGCCCAGGTGTCAGGGCTTTTGCCGAGTCTGCTGAGGTGGCTTTGACAACCGCCGATGGAGCTGATTCTGGCGCCGCAGACACAGGGGTTACTTGGCACGTCAGCGCTCCAAAAAGAGATAGAGCAACCAAACCAAATGCATTGATGTTCATGAAGGATCCTCCGGGAGCCGTCATGATACCACTGTGAGTTGAGAAGACGTGGGCTAGAAGGTTTTCAAATATAATAGTCCAAACAATGTTTTCAATTGCCGACGAATCGAGGGTGCACACACCTTGAATAAATTTCGACGAACATCTCTAGCTCTGTCATTATGTTTGTTGTTGTGCGGGAACCCGCCAGCAAGTGCGCAAACTCCTGCTGATTGGAAAGCTAATCTCGAGGCAGGTATTCAAGCTTGTGACCAAGATAATTTTGCTCTCGGGATCGAAAAAATCGAATTGGCAAAAAAACAGTGCGAGTCGTTCGGATCGAATAGTCTCGAAATGGAAACTTGTAACGATGCGCTCGCAAACATCTATCTTGTTCAGAAGCGTTTCGATAAGGCAGAGACTCTGTATAAACGTGTCATCGAAATTAGAGAAAAGAAACTCGGTGTCGACAGTATTGATTTAGCCGAGCCACTGAGTGGCTTTGCCGAGTTACGCTACAAACAAAAACGTTTTGCTGATTCTGAGTCTTTGTTCCTGCGCGCCCTCAAAATCCAAATCAAAGAACTAGGGCAGGATCATCCAGATGTAGTGCAAACTCAGTCCAATCTGGGATCGGTCTACGAAGACCAGGGTCGGTTTAGCGAGGCAGAGCAGCTATTCAACCGGGTGCTTCAGATCACTGCAGAGAAACTCGGTTCAACTAATCTTCGTGTAGCTGCTGCTTTAAACAAACTGGCAAGACTCTACTTAAAACAGAACCGCTTCACGGAAGCAGAATCAGCAGCACAAAAATGTATTGAAATTAGAGTAGCGAAACTTGGTCCAGACGACCTGAGTGTGGCGCAATCCGTAAACTTTCTCGCCTCTGTTTTGGAAGCCCAAGGTCGCTATGCTGATGCTGAACTTTACGACATGCGGGCGTTGAATATCATGGAAAAGAGTCGAGGTGTTGATTCTCCTGATTGCGCCGATTATCTGTTTGGCTTGGCACGGAATTATTTTTTACAAGGTCGATATGCCGAAGCGGAACCGCTCTACAAGCGAACTCTTGCTATATACGAAAAGAACGTCGGTTCTAATCAGTCTGGTATTGCCTTAGTTTGCAGTGACTTAGCAGAAATAGATCGACGACAGGGTGAGTTTGTAGAAGCAGAGCTTCTACTTAAGCGAGCTATCTCTATTTTCGAAAAGGGTTTTGGTGTTGAGAGCATCGAAGTTGCGGGTTGCCTGAACAATCTGGCCAGTCTCTATTGGCGTCAGGGCAAATTCGATCAGTCCGAGTTATTGTTCATACGTGCCATCGGCATTCACGAAAAGAGCACAGGTCTTGAAAATGCGAATGCTGCTAACGTGATGGCAAATCTGGCAACTCTCTATTCCAGCATGCATGCTTATGACTTAGCCGAAAATATTTCCAAACGTGCCCTCACAACAACAGAGAAGACCGTCGGAGCAAATAACCCTGCTGTAGCCATTGCGCTAGATAATTTGGCTCAAATCTATTTTGCGCAGGCTCGCTACAACGATGCCGAACCATTATTTAAGCGCGCGGTGGATATTGATGAAAAGGTTCTCGGCTCTGATAATCTTGATCTTGCAATGCTTAAGGGCGATCTAGCATGTGTCTACGAACTTCAGGGCCGATATGCTGAAGCCGAGCCACTCTTCAAAAGTTATCTCAAAACTGTTGACAGAACTAAAACGGAGCTCCATCTGGGCAGAGGTTTCCGCCAGAAAGCTGTGGACATGAGAGCGAATGTCACTTTGTTCGATTCATCAAAAAGTTCTCCGTCATCAAAAAATTCCGCACCGGGTGATGTTAATAATCAGAAAGTGGAAGTACCACAATTGCTACTTGCGATTAAGTCTGCGGAAAGCACTTTCGGAGTGAATTCACCAGAGACCGGTGCGGCAAAATTACAGTTGGCATTGTTTCTTGTAAGTATCAGAGGTTCGGGCAGACCGTTATTTCAAGATGCATTTTCTTTGCTCAAGCCGTTATCAGAGCAGCTTATTTACTCAGATTCATTGAAAACTTCTGGCGCCCACACTGACGATGATCGAGCCCGATTTGCGGAGACAATCAAAAAGCTTGGTGGTAAAGAACGGGCCATGCGAAAATTGTCTGCGGCGATGCTGTGCATTGCATATTCACTATCTGAATATGCAATAGAAGAAAGAGCGAAGTCGGCCGCTCAATTGTCGCTCGCCTTACTGAAACAAGCGTCAAAAAATGGCGCTACTGCTGACGATATCGATCTGCTACTTTCGCTAGCCGAATATTTCGAGTCAGAAAGCCAATATGCAAGTTGCAAGGATGCGCTGGCGTTGGCACTATCTCATTCTCGCAAACTACAAAATTCTCCGTTGCGTTTGAAATGCATGATTGCTATGGCGCATGTGGATATGGCGGAAGGCGATTACGCAAATGCTGCAGAGTGCGCTAAACAGGTGCTGCATGAAACTGAGACCCAACGCGGTTCGAGTGCAAGTTTTGTTGAAGCTTTAGATATCGCAGCTGCTTGTAGTGAAGTATCGGGACATTTGAAGGACGCTATCGGTTATTCACAGCGTTCGCTAGCAGTGAAAGACCCAAGTGGCAATGGCACGCAATCATCGTTGATTCCGACCCTTGTGACTCTGGGTGAGTTGCACCTGGCGCAGAGAAATTATGATTTGGCAAAAATACAGTTGGACCGAGCATCGAAAATTGCTGAGCCTCTGAATCGCATAGGAGACCGCAGCATTAAGGCAGAGGTTTATTCAGCGTGCGGTGATTTGGCGCTCGCCTCTGGTAATTTAGATCAGGCTCTTCTCTGTTTCAACAAAGCGTTCAGCCTCAGCCTACTTACGGGCGCAAAGTCTGTTCAGTTTGCTCACAGTCTTAACTCTATCGCGCGAATCAATGCCCTTCAAAATGACTATAAAGCGGCAACTGTGAATGCGTTGAAGAGCTCCTACGTCTTGAAACACTATTTGATGACTTTCGTAGGGCAGCTTTCCTTTGCAGAACAGTGCGCATTCGCCAACTTGTTGCACGATCAAACAGACTTGTTACTCTCTGTGTGTACAGATGGTCGTTCGCTGCCGCAAGCTTATGGCTACATTGCACAATGGAAGGGGCTTTTAATTGAATCACTTCGAAAGCGTACATTGCTACAAAAACTTGCTATCAGCACACCTGAAGTTCAGCAGTCGTTAGATCAACTGAGCGCTCTGCGCAGGCAACTTAAAATTCTCAGCGATCAAGATGCAAGTGGAGCAGAGGCAAGAAAGAAACGAGATGACGATATCGCTAATTTGACTCAAACTAGTGAAGCGCTTGAACGGCAAATTTCGCTCAAATCTAACGGCGTCGAAATTAGTGATCCGATGGCGACGAAAGATTGTCGTGAATTGCAAAAACTACTTGCTGCAGACGAAGCAATGGTCGATATATTCGCGTTTAATAATCCTTTGACAGGCAAAGATGAGTACGACTGCATCGTACTGACTCAGAGCGCTGGTCCGAAATTGATCAATTTGCCAAATGCCGATGCGATAAACGACGCTATAAAAATTTGGCGTGCGAGCGCGAATCAAACAACTTTGCCGAAGAGAGATTTGTCTTTAGATAAGGTAAGTAATCGCCAATATGGAAACTATGAGAGCAAGCTGAAGGAAGAAAAAATTGCACAGGGCGAATTGAGGAAATTATTGTGGGATCCAATTGGATCTTCGCTGCCAACCTCAATAAAAAAGATATGGCTCTGTCCTGATTCAGATTCCGCCATAATTCCGTGGAGTATGTTCACTGCAGGCAGTCAGGTTCAGTTGTGCACAATTGATAGCCCCCGCGAGTTTGTTTACCTGAAGGAAACTAAAAAGGATAATACTCAAGACCCTAAATTGCTCGTCGCTGCTGGCATCACATTTGGTGATCCCTCGCTTGATTTGCCGGGTACGAGGCTCGAGTTCGACTCAATAAAAGACGTCGCTATAAAAAACAAGGTGGCGGTCGATCCTTTGACGGGTTCAGAAGCAACAGAGAAAGCCGTGGCTGGCGCCTTGCCCTCTAGCACCTATGCACACTTTGCCACGCACGGATTCTATTCAGGAGCTTCTGCTGACGAACACCACCGCTCAGAGGTGAGGTCGCTCAGGAACAAAAGGCAAGCACGTGGTGAGTCCACTTATTTGATCGAAGCGAGAAATCCGCTTCTGATTTCCGGATTGCTTCTGTCAGGTGGCAAAGCAAGCGATACCACAGGCGAAGGCAAGATGACGGCAGCAGACCTCGTCGGATTGGATCTGCAGAAGTGCAACCTGGTCACTCTCTCTGCTTGCGAAACAGGGCTTGGAAAGAAGATGAGTGGACAGGGTGTTATCGGTCTGCGGTCGGCGATTTTAGGTGCTGGTGCGCGTGGGATTCTGATGTCTCTGTGGAAGGTCGATGACGCAGCGACTTGCCGGTTGATGAAAGAGTTTTACACGAATCTGTTTTCAAACCATAGCTCACCAGTGGACTCCCTGCGCCTAGCGCAAGAGGCAGTGCGGAAAGAACCAGGTTGGGAGCATCCATTTTATTGGGCGGGCTGGGTGCTGGCCGGAGATGGCTGGCAGTGATAGTTTTAATTGAATTTGCGTAGTAGTTTTGTGCTGAAGTGCAGAATTTGTTTCTCAGGTTTTGGTAACACAACACGCGGCCCGCTGTAGGTATCGCCAGTCTTTTCGGTGTTGTTGATAGCAACTACAATTGCCGTCTTTTCATGTTTTAACCACTTCGTGTTTTACCAATTCGTTTGGTTTTGTGTTTTGTTGAAGAGCAAGCGATACCCAGTCAGTTGATTCATAGCGTTTACTGAGATCTTTCTGGTGCCGCGCTCAAAAATCTTTGCAAGTGGGTTTGACCATAATCGAGATAATCAACAGGTAATTCAGAAATACCTGTTTGAAGAAATCCCCACGTAGCTTCCCTCATGTCGGATGCTTGTCGCATCAGTTGCAAGCGGCTCAGGTGCTGGGGTTTAACTTCACCGAAATATAGTTTTAGAAATTCTCGTTCATGCTCTTCATCGAAATCACTGTTCACAGCGAGATTGCCTAGATCAAAAAACAAATCTCCCATGCTCGCAAATTCCCAATCAATGATGCGCACAGCGGAGCCGTCATCGATTAGATTTTCAGGCAATAAATCGTTATGGCAGGGACAATCAATTTTGTTGGAATCAGCTGCCAGAGTCGCTTCGATTTCATCAAGTAATGTCAGTGCTCGCGTCATAATGTTTGGAAAAATTACTTTGTTTTGAACAGCGAAATTGTAATTTCTGCGCGCGGCCTCGAACACTGAGAATTTGCCGCGATTGATATTCAGACTGTGTAATTGCTTCAAGGCTTCGACAACACGTGGCATCTGCTTGCTGTCTTTCACGTCGGTCGCCGAAAGCACGCGACCCGAAATAAATCGGGTAAGCATCGCACCATGTTCCGGTAGAAATGCCACTACCTCTCCACTTAAATCAGCTTCTGCGGCGGCGCATGCGTATGAATATTCCATTTCGCGATCGATTCCGAGATAGTCGGTTCCTTCGCCCACTAATCGCAGCACAAATTTTTGCTCTTTTCCTTCCACCAGATAGTTGTGATTAGTCATTCCGCCAGCCAGAACGCTGACCGAAAATGCACCGCCATCTAGTGCCGGAATCTGAGACAAGATCGATTCGATTGTTTTCATTTTAATCTCGTTCGCCTTATGCATTATAGAGCGCTGGGAAGGTGTGGGGAAAACATTCAGATAGTTGGCATCGACGCCCCGTTAAATCGTTCGTGAAAGCGTAGAATGTATGCACCCTAAATGCAGGCGAAGCGCATGCCCGTCAGTCAAATTTCCCAGATCTTCAAGCCTGCGCCGCATATCGAACGTCTTCCCGCGGACAAAATCGATCCGGAATACAAGCGTTGCCGAGCTCAGATCATGAGCACTATTTTTATCGGATACGCCGGCTACTACCTGGTTAGAGCCAATATCAATGTAGCCAAGCCCTACCTGATTAGCGATTTGGGTCTGAGCAAAGGCGACGTCGGGCTGCTTGCATCGGCATTGACAGTTGCTTACGGCATTAGCAAGTTCGTTATGGGCAATTTGTCTGATCGCTCTAACCCGCGATATTTCTTGGCTACTGGTTTGATTCTTTCTGGGCTAGTGAATTTGGTGTTCGGATTTCTGCCAGGGCTTTTTCTCATGGTCGTTTTCTGGTCCCTGAACGGGTGGTTTCAAGGCATGGGTTGGCCACCATGCGGAAGAACCATGGTGCACTGGTTCTCGGACCGCGAGCGCGGCACGAAAATGGCGGTGTGGAATCTCGCTCATAACGTCGGAGGAATGCTCGCCCCTGTCGTTGCGAGTTATTCAATTATTCTTGCAGGATCGTGGAAGAGTGCTTTTATTGTTCCTGCAATTCTTTCTATCTTGATTGGCATAATGGTGCTGGCTTTCATGCGCGACACGCCGCAATCGGTTGGACTACCGACAATCGAAGAGTACAAGAATGACTATCCATCAACATCAGTTGACGATAGAGAACGCGAATTGTCAGCATCGGAAATTTTGTTCAAGTACGTATTGAACAATAAGGTTCTATGGATTTATGCCGCAGCAAATGTTTTTGTCTACATCGTTCGATATGGAGTTGTGAATTGGGCACCAACTTATTTAACTGAAGTGAAAGGATATTCGATTACGAATTCGGCATGGCAATCGAGTCTGTACGAACTTGCTGGTATACCGGGAATGCTTTTTTCTGGTTGGGCTAGCGATAAATTATTTCACGGCAGACGCTCACCGGTGATGGTGATTTCGATGACGCTGGTGGCAGCCGCGGTTGTGTTGTATTGGCAAAATCCAAAAGGTAATTATCTGATCGACTCCATCGCATTGGTTTCGATAGGTTTTTTGATTTATGGTCCTGTGATGCTGATCGGTGTGGCGGCCTGTGACCTTGTGCCAAAGAAAGCAGTAGGAACCGCTGCGGGGCTGACGGGATTGTTTGGTTACCTTGGTGCTACCACTGCAGAAGTAGGAATTGGTTTCACGGTGCAGCAATTCGGTTGGAACATGGGCTTTACCGTGATTATCGCTGCTTGTGCGATTGCTACTATTCTCCTCGCCCTTACCTGGAATGTACACGACAGGAGGAAGGAATAGTGAACTTGTACTACAGGACTATTTTGTAGTTTTGAGCTTCGGTGTTGTGTGCGTGAAAGGTAAATGTTGTGTTTTTGGATTTCGTGCTGCGGGGTTCTCAGCTACCGGATTTTGAGCAGCCCGCGCTGCTTTCATTCCGGTTTCCATATTCTTTAGATTTTCCCGCATGGCAGGTGTATCGTCTAAACGTAAACACTCACTCGCAATTTGCTGCGCTTCGGCGTCTTTACCGGCGCCAACATAGGCCCCGTACAACAGCATTACCATGCCAGGAAATGGGTCGAAATCTTTTGCAAATTCTGTGTCAGGTCGTGGCTTTTTCAAGTCTTGAGCCTGCTTAAAATACTCGTTAACCTTTACGATTGGATTTGGATATAAGTATTTGGTGGCATCATCCCATCTAGCTTTATTGAAGATAATTGGCTCCAACAACGTCCTTTGCTTTTGAATGGTATCGCTCTCTTTTGGATCGAGTTTAGCTTTATCGAACCACGTTAGAACACGCGCGTCATCACCAAGAGCCATGTTCAAAATGATCCAATCTTGTCGATTGTTCGTCCTTTCAGCTTCGTTTCTCAGTTCGCTAAACTTTGCTTTCCCTTCTGGATAAGTAGCAAAAAGTCTCTTTAGCTCTACCGGCACAGCGGCCTGTCTGATCGGAGAGACGTTTGGATCCGTGCTGGAAGCGTTGTTCCAAATCCAAATGTATTCATCGATAGCCTCTGCGTTTTTTCCAGCTGACTGTAATTCGCGTGCTTTACCGAGGTGATCGAAAACTGCGTTACCTGCGTCTTGTTCTTTTGCTAAATCCTGTGCAGTCTTGCCACTCTTTGCACCTTCCAGCCAACGAAGAAGTTCAGACGCATCCATATAACCAACTTGTCGTCCAAATTCAGCAGAGGTATTTTTAGGAGTGAATAAAACCAGTGTCGGCATCGCTTCAATCGACAGGGATGATTTTACTTTTGTGTCATGGTCGACATCGATTTGCACTGCGATGGCGTTTTCTTTGATCCAGTTTTGTACGTCTGAATTGGTCCATGTTGATTTTTCCATCTGCCGACACGGCGGGCACCAACTTGCGGTGAAATCGACCAGAAATAGTTTGCCTTCTCTCAGCGCCTGTTGTTTCGCCTGCTCGAATGGTGTTTCTGAAAAAACATCTGCATGTGACCAGGCTGCTGGTGTGGAGCAAAGTGCAACCAAGCCTGCCAGTGCTATTCGATTCCAAATATTTCTGCTCATGGAATTACTAAGTCCTTCAAAACATCGTAATCATTCGGTTCTACGTCTTCTACTGTTCAGGTTGGCAATTATAGGGGACTTTTTCCAATTTAGAGTGCTTGAGTGACGCTGTATCCTATACTGGCAAAGGTTTGAGGCATCTAAAATTGAAAAAACTATGGTCTGTTACCACGTCAGTTGGATTAGCGCTTAGCTTGTCCACATTAGCCGTTGGTGCAGCAACAGGTGAGCAAGAAGAAATCAAGAAGATCGTCGATGCGTCGATAATTCCTCTAATGAAAAAGTCTCGCATCGCTGGAATGGCTGTGGGAATCTCGACCAAAGGAAAACACTATGTCTTCAATTATGGAGTGGTTTCGGTTTCCACCAAAAAGCCTGTATCCGATAATTCTCTCTTTGAAATTGGTTCAGTCTCAAAGACCATGACTGGAACGCTGGCATCATATGCGCAGGTAACAGGCAAACTTTCATTCTCGGATAAGACGAGCAAATATCTTCCCGAACTGAAAGGCACCAGATTTGGTGATTTAAGTCTTTTGAATTTAGCCACGCATACTTCTGGTGGACTTCCTTTGCAGTTACCGCAGAGCGTCACTAGCAATGTTGAGTTGATGCAGTTTCTAAAACTTTGGAAGCCTAAGCGCAAGCCTGGTACAGTCAGGAACTATGCGAATCCAGGCATTGGTATGCTTGGTTTTATCACGGCAAAATGCATGAATCAAAAGTTTGAAGATTTGATGCAAACGACTTTGTTCAGCGCCCTCGGTATGAGTAACAGTTACATCAAAATTCCAGCGGCGGAAGTTTCGAACTATGTGCAAGGGTATACCGAGAGTGATGCGCCGGTGCGCATGACGAGCGGTCTGTTGTCATCGGAGGCATACGGTGTGAAGACAACGGCCTCCGATATGATTCGATTTATCGATGCGAATATGAATGATGCTAAGACGGATGATAAATTACAACGTGCAATTTTAGACACACATACAGGTTATTTCAAAACAAAGGCAATGACTCAAGATGTAATTTGGGAGCAGTACCCGGTTCCTGTTCAGCAAAATCTCTTGTTGGATGGCAATTCGAAATCTATGATTTATGATGCTAATGCTGTAACTCAAGTAATACCGCCGGAAAAGCCTCGGTCAGACGTTTGGATCAATAAGACAGGCTCCACTGCTGGTTTTGGAACGTATGTCGCTTTCGTTCCAAAAGATCAAACGGGTATTGTTCTTCTGGCTAACAAAGCTTACCCAATTTCACAACGTCTCATTGCTGCTCAAGAAATTTTGAAACAAGTGGCTGCTCGGAATTGAGCCGGCGATTTGAATTAATTAAGAACATTCGAGTGTTCATCCGATCCTACCGTGTCCATGGCGATTGAATATGCTCGCCGCCGCAAATCAGTGACTGACAGAGCATGTAACCTATTTCAAGTGGATTCTTGTCGGTGTACGGCGACGTACCAAGCGGACCAATGTTTTGATCGAGGGTTCGATAGAGATTGTAGTCCTTCATGTGATCTGCAGAGCCTGCAGCATCTTTTTCAAATTGAATGAAAGTGTTGCCGTCTGGAGTCAATCCAAATAGAACCGCGCTGTTATCTGGTCCAGTGATGATTTGATATTGTTCGGTTTTGGTGCCCGGGTAGTGCGATGAACCGCGTTCTTTGACGGGATATTCGTTAATTAGTTGGCGATAAAGTGCTCCGCCGTCACCGCTGTTGGTGCCGTCTCCGCCGAAGACAATATGCGAGCCATACAGTGCATCGACATCATCGATTCCAAGTTTGTTCAGTTCTGAAAGTAATTTCTGACCGTCAGGATTTAAAAATCCATTCTTCCCCGCTAGGTTTTCTAATCTTTCGTTTTCTACTGAGTGGTCGTTGGAGTCAGGGTAGAGTTTTAGATCGCCAAATTGATCGGGGGTGACCGTTTTGTACGAACCATCTAATTGGCAAACAATCACGTTGTCCGTCTGGGTTTCTTTGTAACTGAAGGTGCCATCTGGCGTAACGTTGACGTTGCTGATGTGGGCTGGTTTTCCGTCTGGACCAGTCCAGTCACCGCTGGGGTCGCGCATGTACTGCTTTCCTGTTCGATCAGTGAATCTGATTAGCTCTTTGTCTTTGTAGCCGAAGTGACGAGTGCTACCGTCTCCGTATTGCAAGACACTTGGCTTGCCGTGTACGTCCAGGGTGACGTCCATCTGACCTAAACAATCGAGAGGTTGCGTGCTACCTTTTTCTATCCCTGTGGTGGCTTGAGGCTTATCGTCTCCGCGGCCGGTCAAGATGCTAATGATTTTGTTGTAGCCATCTTTGATTTCTGTAAATATGTCTGAGAAAGTTATGACATGGTCGTTTTCATGGTCTGATTCTGTGTCGCAACTGGTTCCGCTGGTTTGATCGCGAGAGTCGTTCGCGCTTGCCCGACTGCGGTTCAAGACTTCGTTCCAAATTTCGTGCGACAGGTTGTGATCGGAGTTTGCGTCTGCAGGCGACGATGCTCCTCTGTCGCAAGAACGATCTAGTGTAGTGCTCATCGTAAGCAGATCTCTTATGTCGGGGCTAAGACTCACTTTAAAACCCAAATGTGGCCGAAGTGTGGCATGGAGGGGTGAATTTAATGTGCGTTGCCAATTTTTGCTCGAAACCGGGCTAAAATCAGTGCATGAACCTTATCTCGAAGTTAGTATCACTATTGAATTTTGGCACCTTGTCCAACGCAACCCCGCTCCCTGAGGGCTGGTTCGACACGTTTGACGGCGCCGCTGAAGCAGCAAAGCAGTCCGGAAAGCTTGTGATGGTAAAGGTTCACGCCGATTGGTGTGGATACTGCAAGAATTTCGATCGAGAAGTCGATACGAGCCCACTTTTATCGACCTATGTGAACGAAAATTTCGTCGGAGCAAGAATTAAAGAAGGCACTGACGAGGGCAAAAAACTGAAGAAGACCTACAAGATTGTTGCCTATCCAGCCTTTCTCATTTTTCGCAACGGCGAATTCGTGGGAAAAGTGAGAGGCTATCGGAGTGTCACTGAATTTTTGGATGCAGTGAAGGCGTTGTTGCTAAAATAATCTTCTCTCTCAAAAGCTTCTGAAATCGATAAAAGGGAATGTAGTGAAGACAATTGATGTCATGCTTTTGGCCGCTTTTTTGCTTTGTGCCGAAACATTTGCAGGTGATGCACTCGCGCAGCCATCAAAATATGTCAGCATTTTTGTAAAACAAGATAGTGCGGGAAGTCTGTCGCATTTCAAAGATGCTAACCTGAATTTTGAATTTGACTATCCTCGAGCATTAGTCAAAATGCCTGATTCGGAAAAAGACCTGATCGTCAAATTAGGTGGGCTAGCAAATCAAAAACATGTGGAATTGAAATTCACCAGGCTACCAGATGCACCTGACCTGCGCATTGCGGAACAATTGATCACCTCAAATTTTCAAAAGGCATTAGCCGGCTGCAGTGTGTCTGGTAAACGCAACATTCGTTTTGGAAAGGGACTGACATTCACCGGATCAGAGACGCTGTTTCACTTTCGTATGGGTGACGAGCTTTTTGCTACACGAATTGTTTTGCTTTCTAATCGCGATCAAACTTATCTCATTTCTTTTGTCAGCACCGCCAATGATGATGCAACGGCCAAACTAATTTTCGAACAAGTTCTCTCCAGCATTCAGCAACAAAGTGCTTCGACGCAACCACAAACGCAAGTCAGAAGTGATAGCTGGTCGTTTGAAAAGTTCAACGATCCATCGAGGCAAGTTGCTTTTGACTATCCTCAGGGGTGGAAACAAGAGCACGATCCCGGCAAAGAATTTGAGCTGAAATTTCGAGGCGCAAACAAAGATGGTCTCGGCGGTGAATTGGTAGTGTCACGATTGGAGCGAAATCCGGCGCTAACGCTTGATCAGTTTTTTGAGACTTACGAGCAAACCTATCTCAAACCTCTGAAAAATTATCAGAGACTATCGTCAAGTCATGGCACGTTTGGAATATCGCGGCAAGAAGGATCGATGACGTCGTCAACGTTCACTGCTGAAGGGCATCAGTTTCGACATTTAACCGCATTTTTTGCTGAAGGCAAATACTATTACGCAGTTGCCCTCACAGGTGGCTTGTGGAGTGAGCGTGAGATGCGGTCAGTTTTCGATCGAATTCTGGCGAGCTTTAAAGTTAGCGAATGAGATCGCTTCAATAAATTACCCAGGACTACAAGATCAGCTTTTTAGCAAACCCAGGTCGATCAAACTTTGACCGCTTGCAATGATGCTTTCTTCGTTTGACAGCGGCGACCAACCAAGTAATCGTGAAGCCTTCTCATGTGTTGCATTTCGCCGCACTCCTAACTGTGGCACCACGTCCTTAAATTTGGGCACGAAAAGCACCATGATTTTCATAACCCAATCTGGCATTTCTGATTTTGGTGCTTTGGCCGCATACTCACCAAATTTTTCTCTCAATATTATCGCTGCGTCCAGAACCGAAAGTTCAGGTCCGGCAATTGCCAAAAAGCGCTGACCATTTGCTTCTGGTCTAGTCATCGCGAGTAGATGCAGGTCTGCAACATCACGAACATCGACTGCACCAAAATAAATTCGCGGCGCCGCCGGTAACGCGCCTTCCAAAATCTGTTTGATGATACCGATTGACGATGAAAAATCTGCTCCCAGGGCTGGGCCAAAAATGCCCACCGGGTTCACTGTAGATAGTTCCAGACCATTGCCTTCCTTTTCGATAAAATCCCAGGCTGCTCGCTCCGCCAGTGTTTTGGATTTTGTGTAAGGTTGCACGTCGGAGCCATTCACATTGGTCCAATCACTTTCGTCGAAATTGTACTTTCCCTTCTGTCCGTATCCGATCGCCGCAAAAGACGACGTCACCACAACACGTTTCACATTGCAATCGCGTGCGGCTCTCAAGACGCGCAAAGTTCCTTCTCTCGCAGGCACAATCAGTTCATCTTCGTGCTTCGGACTTTCAATCGGAAACGGAGAAGCAACGTGCATAACATATTCGCATCCGGCAGTGGCTTCTTTCCAACCGGCATCTTTCGTCAAATCGGCAGCGAAAAACGAGAGATTATTTCCTTCGTTTTGAATTCCTCCGACACTAAGCATTTTGCGCACATCAGGTTCGCGTTTCAAATCCCTGACAGTGGTACGAACAGTGTATCCAGCCTTCAATAGTTTGATGATGAGGTGACTACCGACAAAACCGGAGCCGCCTGTAACCAATACATTACTCATTTTGTTTGCTCTCACGTTAACGGAACAACTGTAGCAGACAGCTGTTTGGATGTTTTGACTTCCTCTTCTGTAAGGCGTCAGAATGTATACTCTCGTCTACGTCATTTTGCTCATTTATTACTTTGCATGTGCTATAAAAGGTGCATCAGGGTGGGGCGATGCCGCGCCTGTCAGCCCAGGGCATTGATGATTCTCGAACCAATTCATTCCAATAAGCTCTTTCAATCAATTCTTGATTGTGTCGGTCTCGGCATTCTGGTTGTTGACATTGAAGGTCGGGTCATACTGATCAACCCCGTCGCAGTAAGTCTCCTTGGAGCCAACATTTCTGGGACTAGTCCTGTTAACTGGTCGGCAACGTACGGTATCTTTCAGAATGAATTAGAGACGCCTTTACCGGACGACTTTAACCCGATTTTCTCGGCCATGCGCGGTGAACTCGTCAATGCATTGGAAGTGTACGTGCGCAACGACAAATTTGTGGTGGGTGGTTGGTGCAGTATCAATGTTCGCCCCCTGTTTGATGACCATTCAGTGCATATCGGCGGGGTTATCGTCATCCAAGATGTGACCGATGCAAAGCGACTATCGACTGATTTAGAGCGTTCCAATCGCGACCTGCAGGAGTTCGCTTACGTAGCAGCACATGACTTGCAAGAACCGCTACGCACCATCACAGGATTCGGAGATCTGCTGGAAGCAAATACCCGCGACAAACTCGATGGAAAGTCAGCCGATCAGTTGAGGCGAATGCTTGCTGCAGCGAAGCGGATGCAAACTTTGATATCAGCAGTATTGCTTTATGCTCGAGTCGAGACGAAGGCAAAACCACCTGTGGTCTGCAGCTCCAAAGCACTCATTGACGACGCGATTAGCGATTTGAATTCCAAAATCAATGACAGCAAGGCAACTGTGCAAGTTGAAGTAAATTCCAAAGTGCTGGTTGATGCCTCTCAAGTTACTCAATTATTTCAAAACATCATCGCCAACTCGATCAAATATCGGAGCGACCAGCCTCCATTGATCAAAATTACAGAGAGAGCTATTGGTGCGTTCATTGAGTTTACCGTAACGGACAACGGCATTGGATTTGATATGCCGTATGCCGACAAAATATTTGTTTTGTTCAAACGATTGCACAACAAAGATTCTTACGAAGGTGCCGGAGTTGGACTCTCAGTCTGCAAAAAAATAGTCGAACGACACGGAGGCGTTATCCGTGCACACTCCAAATCAGGAGCAGGAGCTACTTTCACATTCACTTTACCCCGTGCACGTTAAGAGGAAAATAAATGCCAAGGACAATTGATATCTTGCTCGTCGACGATAACCCTGACGATGTAGAGTTGACACGGGAAGCGCTTGCTGCCAGCAAGATTCACATTGATAGCCTGAATGTCGTAGCAGATGGAGTCGAGGCTATGGCTTATTTGCGGAAGGAAGGAGCGTACGCAAATGTCACTCGACCATCTGTAATTTTTTTGGACTTGAACATGCCACGAAAAGATGGCAGGGAAGTTCTGACGGAACTCAAGGCTGATGCGAATCTTCAAACAATTCCAGTTGTGATTCTTACAACTTCTGATGATGAAGAAGATATTTTGCGCTCGTATCAGCTTCATGCGAATTGTTACGTGCGTAAACCAGTTGATCTAGCGGGCTTGATTAAGGTGGTGCAAACCGTGCAAGATTTTTGGTTTACCGTTGTCGAATTGCCACCACGATAGGTTGAAATGAAAGACAAACTGTCGATCTTACTCATTGAAGACAATGAAGACGACTACATGCTAACGAAAGAAATGATTGACAGGCGAAGTTCGCTTGTATGGAAGCGCAGTGTTCCAGAAGCTCTGGACGCTTTAGAAACAGAGTCGTTTGATGCAATTCTCTTGGATCTTGGAATGCCTCATAGTGATGGCATTGAAACTTTTGAAAATCTTGTCCAGGGAATGGGACACATTCCCGTTATTGTGGTGCTTACAGGTTCGGATGATGAAGACTTAGCTAGATCCGCATTGCAGCACGGCGCACAAGACTATCTGATTAAAGGAAGAGTTGATAAGGACCTTCTTGCCCGCGCTCTCAGATACTCGATCGAACGTCATCGCATCGATACTGAACTTCGAATGACAAACGATGAGTTGGTTGCAATCAACGCAAAATTGATCGCAGCGCGAGATGAAGCTCACGAGTCCAATCGACTCAAGACAGAATTCCTGGCCAATGTGAGCCATGAAATTAGGACTCCGATGAGTGGCATTGTTAGTTTTGCCGAGTTGCTGTCGTTGGAGACTGACCTTCCAGCTGATGTCAAAGAGATGATTGACTGTGTCTACACTTCGAGTCTTCGGCTGGTGACAACGCTCAATGACTTGCTTGATCTGTCGAAACTCGATGCTGGGCGAATGATCGTGAGACCGGAGAAATTTGCCATCCGCGACCTTATGAACGAAATCGTTCAAACCGTAAGTCCGACCGCCACTAGAAAAAATCTTGCGATTAAGTTGGATGTTGCTGATGACGTGCCTTTGAATGTGTTGACCGATCAATTGCGTCTTAAGCAGATCGTTTTAAACTTTGCGCATAACGCTGTCAAATTTACTTCCAAAGGCGATATCAAGTTGAAGGTGGAGTTTAAAGACCCGCAAGTTTTAAAAGTTGTTGTGACCGATACTGGAATCGGTATTGCTGAGAACGTCAAAAATCGAATTTTTCAACCTTTTATGCAGGCTGATGGATCGACGACAAGAAAGTATGGGGGGTCAGGTTTAGGACTATCAATCGCCGAAAGGTTAGCCGAACTTTTGGGTGGCGAAATTGGATTTGAAAGCGTTGAAGGCGCAGGATCTTCTTTCTGGTGCATATTGCCACTAGAACAACATGTATAGATGACCTTTGTGCTCATTGCGCGTTCTTAAGAATTTTCAAGATGGTCCCAAGCATATTCCTTAATTTGGTCTCAATTTAATTGAATCTGGGAACAGTTTACTCTCGAGTTGCATCTTCAGCTCACCAACTGGAGAATTTATCAAAATGAACAAAGCAATCAACTTAGCAGCTGCTGCCGTATTGGCTCTTGCAATCAATCAGACAGCATTCGCTGACGAGACCTCGACGACTACCCACACTACATCGAACGGTAGTCAATCAACCTCAGATAACTTCAAGGCGACCAGTGGTCCGGCCGGAGCAAAAGTTTCTCACACCAAGACCGCGGTTCAAGCCAACGGCGACGGAAGTGTGAGTGCTACCAAACAGCATGAAAGCCATGCTCTTGACGCAACCGGTTCGACACACAAGAAATCAGCTTCAGCTACGACAGTTGGCGCTGATGGATCGACTGCTACAGTCAATAGCTCGACTAAAACAACCAAACCTGAGTAAATCAGAACGCTTGGATCGTTGAGCGATTAGAGCATTTGAGAGTGAGCACTGAGAGTGGTGCTCACTCTTTCGCTCGTGATAGGTTATTTCCAGTCAACTTGTTTTGGTTGCGAGATAAACTTTACTCGTGCATCCTTACTCTTTGATTTATTGAAGTTTGGCTTTGATATCTCATCGACAATTATCTCTTTCAATCGAGCGCAGTTGGATATTTCTTTGAACTGTTCAGGTGTGACTACCAGCGATTTTAAAACGAGTGTTTCCACATGTGGCAGACTGAGAAGTGCATGGAGTGTTTCTTCGTCGACGGAAAAGTTGTAGTAAAGACTGACATACTTAAGGCGCTGGCAAGTTATCAGTTTCGCAACCGAGTCTGGAGATACTCTTGTTCGATCTAACACCAATCGTTCAAGTTTAAGCGAACCGGAGAGTTTGGAGAGTATCGAATCTGAAGGCGATTTTCCGTCTGGAATATTGTCTATTGCCGGCGCGTTTGCGATAGTTACTGACTTCAACTTTTTCCAAAATTCTGTTGGTAGTGTTTCTGCTTTTGCAATCGACATACCATCAATAGTGAGATATTGCAGATGTTTCAACTGACTGATTTGTCTCAAAGTTTCGGCGCTTTCGTTAAGTGAAAAAAGACCGAACGCTTCTAGATTCGTCCAGTTTTGAGCGACTTTCAGTACGTTTTCCAGGTCATGAGATTGTTTGCTTTGGTCAAGAATAGGATTACCGGTTGCTTCAAGCTCCGTAAAATCAGAAGGATCTATTGCCTTGAAGATTTCTATCTTTTGAAAAGGTGCTGGACTGTGTCTGTAACTCATGCGAAAGGTGAGAGGAATATTTGCGGGCACTAACACAGTATCTACTGCTCTGCGCTCGATAGTTGCGCCTTTCCATAGCCCGAGTTCTGTTGCCAATTGACCTGACACGATCCCAATCGGATACTTTGGGAAGTGAAATTCTTTCTGTTTTCCGTTTGGTGTATCAACGATAACGGATTTGATTGGCTGGGACGGGATTTCGAAGTTGCTTCCTAGTCCTGAGTCTGTATACATATACGCCATGTTGTTTTTATTTTCTTGTTCGGCCTGCAATGGCTTGATCTCAGCGACTGGTATAAATGAATTTTCGTAGTCGTTCTCTCTTTCCCAAGCGTACGACACTAATGTGGTGGCAACTGCGCTGAGTAAAACGGCTGCGGTCATTAACGCGTAAAATCCAAAAACAGGTATAGTAATTGTTTTGGCTGGTTTCGCCCCTAATCTTGACGAAGCAGTTTTTTCTGCACTCACTGTTCCGGATGTTGCTGCATTACTCAGTGCATCAACAACCTGCGAAAGATTTTGATATCGATCTTGAGGTGACTTCTGCAGCATCTTCTGTACGATTTGCTCTAGCGCTTCCGGATATTTGTGTCCTAGCGATGCTTCCCGAAGCAGTGGTGCCGGCTCGGATTGGTGCATCATCATAGTTCGCAATGCGTTGCTGCCAAAATGTGGTGGCGTTCCTGTCAAAGCTTCGAAAATTACACAACCCAACGAATAAATATCCGAGCGATGATCGACAAGTTCGCCTGTGCATTGTTCGGGGCTCATGTAGAGAGGGCTTCCAAAGATTTCACCGGTGCGAGTCAGTTGCTGAATTTCACCTGCTTCATCGCTTGCGATTTTGGCGATTCCGAAGTCGAGAATTTTTATGCTTCCTTCGACCCCGAGCGGAACTCCATTTACAATCATGATGTTGCTTGGCTTTATGTCGCGGTGTACGACTGACTGATCGTGCGCGTAAGCGAGGCCCTTACAAACTTGACCAAATATCGCTTCGACCTCATTGACTGAGATATTTCTGTTGTCCCGAATATAGTCAGTTAGTGTTCTGCCTTCAACCAAATCCATAACCAGATAAGGCTGGTTGTTGTCTAGTAGTCCAAAATCGTGCACTCTCACCAGCGCCGGGTTGTTAAGCGAGTGGGCGGCTTTTGCTTCCATTTGGAAGCGCCTGACTTGCAAGTCGTCTGAGACTCGGCGGCTGTCCAATATTTTTACGGCGAACTCAGTGTTGAGAAAGACCTGGAGAACTTTGTAGACAGTTCCCATTCCGCCCTTTCCCAGAACCGAAATTACTTTGTATTTCCCACCCAACACGTTTCCTGGCGCAAAAGAACCGTCATGATTATCGGTTCCCTTGGTTTCAGGCTTGGGTGGCTCTTTGTTGTCTTTCATCTACATTATTTACCCAGGTGTTGGTGCAGTTTTCACCCCTATTTCAGGCGTTTGACAAGTCCCGTTTGGTCTGACTTGTTAATGACGAATTGAAAAAACGATGTTATTTTGTCAGTGATCCTTAAATCATGACTACCTGGCGTTGATCCCATTAGCGATAGAGCGGAATCTAAACTATGAATTGGTTGCAGCGAAAATTGACCGGCATGGCAGCAAGTGGTCAACTTGATGATGCTCGCGAGGCGACGCGTCGAGAAGATTACCCCGCTGCGATCGATATTGCTACCAAGGCTCAAAAGACATTTCAGGATATATCCGACGATCGCGGCGTGATGCGGGCTCTTTGTATCATCGGCGGCGCTCAACTTAGCTTGAACGAGCTTGAAAAAGCACAGACAGATTTGCAGAGAGCACAGAGTTTGTGTGACAGTCTCTCGAAAGAAACGCCGAATTCCTGTGATTTCGAACAGATTGGTATCGCCATGGGACTCGGTGATGTCATGCGACTTTCCGGAAAAGATGACGAGGCTGAAAAGCTGTACAGACAATCGCTAGCTCAGATGGAAAAGTTGGGTTACGACGATACTCAGTTGCCTGAGTCAGCACAAGCAACAAACGGAATTGCCACCATTTTGGTGCAACGTCAAATGTATGACGAAGCCGAAAAATATTTCGCGCGTGCTTTCACAGCTGTAGAATTTCCGCCGAATGGTTATCACAATCTCTACACGCTCAGTTGTTTGGTCACCGCAAACTATGCGGATCTTCTGAGAAAGGTCAATAAGATCGACGAAGCGAAAGATATCGAACAACACGCTGAAGATTTGAAGAACGCAAATCCAAAAAATCCGAATATGTGGTCTTCGGGCGCCAGCTAGATTGGTTTAGAACTTCATTCGAAGTTCGAGTGATACGCCTTTGTCGTTGAAATGTTGTGGTCGAATCGGAACGATTCCTGTGCGATCGCTCTTTTGATCCGAGATTCTGACGCCAAATTGCTGCTTTCCATCAGGATCTGCAAAGAGTTTGAGCATTCCGTTTTCGTAGAATTTGCGAATGGCGGCATCGTTGTCCCATGCGCTTGGATCTAGAATTGTGGTTTTGCGATTCAAATCAGCATCGGGAGCGGGACGAGTTAGATGGAATGTTTCAACCGCCGGTATCGGTAAGGACACTACTTCTGCTCTTGGTACCGTTGGCTGGCGAGCTTGTTTGTCGATGACGGCTGGTGTCGACAAATCTACCAGGTTGAATCCAGAGGCGTCATTATCAGTACCGCTCGCCGGTTTCGCTTTCTCTAACATTGCTTGAGGGACATCTGCCATAGTTATCTCGCAGGTCGACGTAACCGCGTAAGCGGCTTGCAGTTCAAATAATGTGCTTCTAGGGAAGATTAATATAGCCTGGCGCGTTCGGACCGTCATTGGGGAAATTACGAGATGTCCCAAATTCGCCTGCTGGCGGAAGTCTTCAGGTATTTGGTATAGTCTGCGCACAGTCGCATCGCTGCTTTGCAGCCGAGAAGTTAATGGATGATTTGAGGAGAAACGCACGATGGATAGCACTCCATTAACGAGAGTGGGATGGTCACGGTGTTTAGTCGGAGCCCTGACGTTGTTTCTCGCTTTGTCGCCCGCCGAAGCGTGCACAGGCATAAGATTGAAGGCGGCAGATGGAACATTCGTTCATGCGCGAACATTGGAATTTGCCACCAATCTCAAATCTGATGTGATCGTGGTGCCGCGCGGATTCGCCCGAGTTGGCACCACGCCTGATGGCAAGCCCGGAATGAAGTGGAACGCTAAATATGCCAGCGTTGGAGCAAATGGCGTTGGACTGCCATACATTTTTGATGGTGTCAACGAAAAAGGGCTTGCCGCAGGACTGTTTTATTTCCCTACTTCGGCCGGTTACAACGCATATGCCTCAACCGATGCGCCAAATACGATGGCTCCATGGCAATTGGGTTCGTGGATTTTGGAAAACTTTGCCAGCGTCGATGAACTGAAGAGCAATATAAACAAGGTCGTAGTACCAGCCGTGGTGTTTGAAGCCTGGGGAATTGCACCCGAAGTTCACTATGCGGTTCAGGATGCGTCTGGGCAGAGCGTAGTGATCGAGTATGTAGGTGGTAAGTTGCAATGGCATGATAATCCACTCGGCGTAATTACAAATTCGCCAACGTTCGATTGGCATATGACCAATTTGAGAAACTATCTGAATTTTTCTGTCACCAACGCCCCACCAGTAAAACTTGGAACGGTGACTCTCGCACCCTTCGGACAAGGATCCGGAATGTTAGGCATGCCGGGTGACTTCACTCCGCCATCACGTTTTGTGCGTGCCGTTGCATTTACTCAATCTGCTTTTCCTGTAAAAACAAATGATGAAGTAGTTTTGCAGGCGTTTCACATCCTAAACAACTTCGACATTCCTCAAGGTTCGACGCGCGAACAAGGAACTGATTCGCATGGTAATGAGATGACTGACTACACACAGTGGACGAGTGCGAAAGATTTAAAGGCAAAACGATTTTACTTCCGTACTTTCCACGACAGTCAGATTCGAATGGTTGACCTGACAAAATTCAATTTGGATGCTAAGGAGATAGCGACTGTATCGATGCAAGGGGAAGAGCCAATCTCCAATTTGTCACCACAGAAGTGATTTGCTATGTACGGTTCTGGACTTTGGCACAGATTTATAAACAAGACGAAGGGTAAATCAAAAGTCTTTGATATCAACGTGAATGGTTTGGCTGTGTACTGGCGATTGGGATTGGAGGGCACTAAATGCGCCACTAAACGCATTCAACATGTTTCAGAGGACGAAGCGCTACAGACAATGTTAAAGATGATCGCCGAGAAAGAAGCTGAGGGCTTCGAGCATCAACATTCGCTGATGTAAGGAGTAACAGCAGTTGGGTCCAAAGTTAGACAAAACAACAATCACCGTTCTCTGTGTACTTGCGTTCACAGCTATTCTTCTTGTCATTTTTATGGTCTACATTGTCGATAGATCGAGTGAACATGTGGCAGAGATCAAGAAAACAAAGGTGATGGGCCCTGGCGAAAACCTCGCATCACCGCTTGGTTCCGAAGATGACCTGGTTAGCATGAACGTGAAAGAACCGCATCCGTCATATTTCACCTGCACCGTAGCAGACGGAACGATTAAAGAAGCGATGTTTCATAAAATCGCCGATGTCAAAAACTTGCGTGAGGTAAGTTTTAAAAGATGCGAGTTTAGCGGTGCTGATTTTAAATTTCTCGACAATGCTCACATTGATGTGGTTCGTTTCGATAACGACAAAATTGATGAAGAATGCATGCAATCTATCGGACGGTGGCCTTACGTAAAATCGATTGAAATGAGTTCCTGCGATGTAAGCCCGCACGCTCTAGCTCATCTAAGCGAATCAAATGTTCGATGGTTGCAACTTCGATATTCGCAAAGTACCGCTGCTGTTCCAGATTTTACCGCTGATGATTTGAGAGCCTTAAGTGAACTGAAGAAGATCATGTTCCTCGAAGTGGAGAAAAGCAAGTTCGCACCTGGTGCATTTCAGGCAATCACTAGTTGCCCCGCAATGGCTCTGAACGTTGAGCGTTGCGACATTACTGATGATGATCTAGTTGAAATTGCAAAAATGCCCAAGCTTGTCTGTCTCAATCTTGTCAACAATCCCAAGATTACATGCAAGGGTCTAAAAGTACTACTGAATTCGAAATCAATTCAGCAAATCAACTTTGGTGACGACATTCCGAAATGTGAATTTACGGCCGCCGAAAAGAAAAAATTGAGCGTAGGCCATTTTTCGATTCCAATGCCGATGTGGCAGCAGTACAACCGGGAGTGAGTGAGACTTTGGTGCGACGTGTCATTTTACACACGAGAAACAGTAGAATATTTGTATGGAAGACCCAGACAAAACATCCACGAAAATCATAAATGCCGCAAATCAGTTGATTGTCGGCGAAATTTTTGATGGCAAGTTTGAAGTCTTTCAATTTATAGATTCTGGCGGCATGGGCTCGGTTTATCGGGTCAAGCATCTGCTCTTGAATAGAGAGCTAGCCCTCATGGAGTTTGTTTGTGGCTCGACTCTTTCGAAGTTTCTCAAAACCAACGGTCCTCAATCGTGGTCCGCATGCGGAAAAGATGTGAGCATACGCTCGGAAACAGCAGTCGACGACAATCTAAGATGGCGAAAGAATCGTACAAGATAGCGCAAGAAAAATCGCAAACTCATACGTTCCCAACTTGGGCTATTAAATTGAAACTGTGCCAATTGCCGTCAAAGACTAATTATGAAGCTTGAAAGTACCTTCGCCTGCGTCGTTGAGGTGCTCAACAAACATCTCTGACGCATGTGCTCCTGGTCCAACCAAAAACGTGACACCACTTCTGCCAACTGAATTTTCTCCGGTGGTTTCATACGTAAACGTGTCCCGAGTGTAGTGCTTCAACTCTGCCACTAGTTTCTTCGGACCGAGCACCATAACAAGCTTGCCACCTTGTTCTTTCACTTCGATATCGCCGAAGAAATCGTTGTGATACTTGCCCAGGTAAGCTGTGGTGATCGAAGGACCTTCCGGCGTTGTCGGTGCTTTGGAGTAATCAACTCCCTCGACGATGCCTAGCGTCGCTGGATTTTGGAAAGCCTTTTTGAATATTGCTAACCAATCGTGCTGAACTGCACCATTCTGTGCAATGTCCATGAAAGTCGCATTGAGTGCCTCAGGAATTCCAGTTGGACTCGAGTTTGTTAGCGCGATGACGCCTAACTCCTCCGTCGGCATAATCGTCACGCACGTGGCTGCGCCCATGGCGAAAGCACCAGAATGGTTCAATCGCAAACGTCCGCGCTCATCGTAAGAAACGTTCATTCCCAAACCATAGAATCCAGGAATTCCATTGAATGGATTGAATTGCGTCAACATCTGCGGATGGTGAGTTTCAGTCAATGCTTTTGCATCGACAATTTGTTTGCCTTCAAATTTTCCATTGCCGATTTGCAGTCTTATCCACTTCGCCATATCGGTCACGGATGAACTGACACCACCAGCAGGTGATTGCGCATCAGGTTGACGTTGTTCTTTGTGCACCCATTTATTGTCGACAAGCATATGACCGAGCGCTTTGTCTGTTCGCGCCATGAAGTCTGCATAACGAGCGCTGGTAGAGTTCATTCCGAGCGGGCGAAATAACTTCTGTTCTGAAGCATCTTCCCATGTAAGCGCGTAAGGTTTGCCCGCGGCTACGGCACCTTCTGTAATACCAAAGTTGGTGTACTCGTAGTGTGATCTGAAACTGCTGCTAGGTTTCTGATAACGCAAACTGTGCAAGACCTGTGCGCGGTCACCGCCGATGTCCTCTAAAAGATCACCGGCGTGGTCCGGCAGACCGCTGCGATGAGCGAACATGTCACGGATAGTGATCTGGCTGGTAACCCACGGATCATACATTTTGAATTCGGGATCTAAATCGGCGATCTTGGAATCCCAGGAGATTTTTCCTTCGCCGACCAACGCTGCAACAACTGTCGAGGCGACTGGTTTGGAAACCGATGCGAGTTGAAAAACTGTGTCGGCATCGATTTTGTCTTCTTTGCCGACTTCTCTCACGCCGAAACCGTGGGAGTAAATCAATTTGTCTTTGTATACAACTGCTACTGCGACGCCTGCAACACTATTGTCATCAACTGCTTTCTGCGCCATCTTTTCAAGTGCACTGATTGCAAGTTGCACATGTGCTTCGGTGACCGTATCGACAACTTGGTCTGATGAAATTGCAGATTTGGTGTTGATGGACGTTTCTTTGGAATTTTCTTTGGTTTTGCCGTTGGAAGTCCCCTTCGATTTGGACTTTGTCTCAGTCTTCGTGCTTTTTGCGAGCGCAGGTGAGGCTGTTAGAGCTGTAAGCGAGCAAAGTGACAATGACAATAATGGTAAGACTAAAAGTGTCGATGTAATAAATCGTCCGTTCAAGCTAAAAGTGATTCGATTGTTCAAGGCACCGTTCCCCAGAGGTATTTCGTGCTGAACTTCGCTTTTCCAGATTGGATCTTGCCTGTAAGAACAGCTCGACCATTTTAATATTGTGGGCAATTATCCATATTAATCGAACCTTTCAAACGAGCGGTCTAGGGTATACCCGCTAGCGCAAATCCTCCTGACGTGCATAATGGGAAAAGGCTCTGACCGCGACAGCGACAAGCGACGAACCACGTGAAGAAAGAACGGGTCGTAATTAGCACGCACAATTCGACCATGCGAACTGCTCTTCGCCTGGTTGCGCTCTTTGCGCCCTTGTGGGCAGTCTACATTCCAGGGTTGTTTCTGGGAATCTTCGGATTTTTCCTCGTACCAGTCTATTTCGACGTTAATGACCGTATATATTGGCTATTGGCGAGTTTCAGCATCGGTGCCATAAGCACAGCAGCATTGCTTGTAAACTCCCTCATTTTGTCGAAAACCGACATTACATTTCCGCCTTTGAAAGCGATGAATTTGCCAGTGGAGCAAGTTAAACGCATAAGTTGGCATTGGGACGCCTATGAGCATGAGGTCTATCTGCGATTCTGGGTGCGTGACGAGCATGTGGATATTCATCACTCGAGATTGTCTCCACGCAAACTAACCAAATTAAAAGATGCATTGCGTCGGTGGTCACCATCGTGCGAGATCGAAGTCGAACCAGAAGACCTCGAAGATTTGATCTCTCTGTCGGAGCGTTTCTACAAGCCGAAGAAGTTAGTGATCAGGAAAGCAGAGACGAACCAGGCGGCAGTCTCAATTGACATTCCTTACGATCCGCATGAGCAATTCGCAAAATTCAAACAATCGCTCGGCGCCAACGAAAAATACTTTTGGTATTGCTGGGTGACCATGCTACTGATTCCATGCGTCATGAAAATTCCCGATGTTGTTTGGGGCTTCATTGCAGATGCTAGACATATCGAGCGCTTTGTCGATGTGCCGCCATTTGTGAAGGCAATCGATTTTTTCAGCGACGTATTGTGGCGAGTCGGCACTGGTGGATTCGCCGTGGCTACGGGAATGTGCTTCGATGCGGCGGCCAATCCATTCGTTATCTGCATTTTGCTCGGTGTGACGTTGCTTTCGCTCATCGCCCTCGGCATGTTTATCTGCCAACCCAATGGCATTCGGTTGAAGGCAGATTGTTTGCAACTCTTCTTTCGGTGGCAAAAAATTCCATTGCATTCCAGAAGTTATGAATGGAAGAATATGCTTGCATTTCAACTCGATCAATTCGGTGATGTTGCTAACCCCGAAAAATGGCGCATGCAAATTAAGATGAGAGATGGATCTACCGTCAATTTGAATATTGAGGCGATCAAGGGTAATGGTTCACGCGAAACGCTGCTTAAGACGATAACCAAATTCGCACCAGAAGCAGTGCAAGATCAGGCATTGATTCGTGCTTTGATGCCACCACAAAGAGAGAGCTATACGGAATTATGGCTTCAGACATTAACAACTCCACCGAAGAGGAATCGCTTGACTCCACTGAGCGATGGGCAACGGTTGAAGTCTGGTAAATACATCGTAGAACGCCAACTCGCTAGCGGCGGGCAAGGCGTAGCTTATCTCGCTCATGAAGGCGACGGTGCCGGGTCGTCAGTTTCTTCTGATAGTGGATCCACTGATGCGATTCCTAAAGTTGTCTTGAAAGAATTTGTCTTACCTGTGTACACCAGCAGAACTGTAAGAAAGCAGGCGTTGGAAAGATTCGAGAACGAAGCTCGCATATTGGAAGAATTGAGCCATCCGCAAATCGTCAAACTAATCGACTTCTTTCTCGAAGACCATCGAGCCTATCTTGTGCTCGAACACATCGATGGAATGTCACTGCGACAGCTTGTAGCGAAGAACGGTCCTATGCCTCTAGCGGACATTATTTCGCTCTCTATGCAAATGTGCGACGTTCTTGAATACCTTCACTCTCTTTCACCGGCAGTGGTGCATCGCGATTTTACGCCCGATAATCTTATTCTCGATTCTAACGGCAGGCTCGTGCTAATCGACTTTAACGTTGCACAGCAAAAGCAGTGGACGACAACCAGCACAGTTGTTGGCAAGCATGCATATCTGCCAGCCGAACAATTTAGAGGTAAACCAACCACTCAGAGCGATTTGTACGCTATGGGCGCAACATTGTACTTCTTGTTTTCAGGCAAGGATCCACAGCCGATTACGAGTTCTCATCCTCGTGAATTTGATGCAAATGTTGCAAAAGAATTTGATGACATTGTTTCTAAACTGACTGCAACAGAGTCGGAAGAACGATACTACACTGCAGCAGAGGCACGCAGTGCCCTCTGTTCTGTCGATAGAGGCAATGTGATTTCTATTTTGCAGAGTGAGACGATTAGTCTGAATAACGTGGAATCGATCAAAGAAAAGGAAACCTTTGCACGGAAGGTGAAAAGTTGATGTGGCAGGAATTTATTAATGGCTGATCTTGAAATCACTGTTCGCTACAACAGCCCTCCAGCCAAGCTTGCTCTTACCTTAGTGGTGCTGGCTCTGCCTTTTTGGGGAATCATGATTCCCGCATTTGTGGTTTGGATCGGTTTCATGCTGATGTCGAACAATTCTCTCATGGTTGACATATTTCACCAGCGCCCGATGCAGTTGATTGGTTTCCTGCTGGGTTTGTTGTTGGTCACCGGACTTGGTGTCAAAGCCGTTTTGAATTTGTCTGATAATAGAATCATCTTGAGCAAGAATGGTTTGGAACTTCCATTCTTTCTCGGTAGCACATTGGGACTTCGGCGCAACTTTTCGTGGGTTGCAATCAGCTCTGCGCAGCTTGTCGATTCTGAGAAAAAGCGCGAGATCGTCATTCATACCACCGACGGTTTTCCGATGTATCTCGATGTGAAATGCTTCGCGCCAGAAGAACTGGAGCAGTTTCTAGTTGCATTAAATGTGTGGGCGATAAATTGCAAGAAAACTCCCGAGTTGGAACTTTTGCAAGATGAACTTCAGCAGAAGTCCGATCAGAAGTTGCTTCCAAGTTATACCGCGATGTGGGACGAGGAATTGTCTCGGCGCTTCACCGCCACCGCTTATGTTCCGCTTGAACCTGAACAAGTTTTGCAGGGTGGTCGGTTGAAGGTCGTCAGTCAACTTTCGTTTGGCGGATTGTCGGCGGTATATCTTTGTCAGTACAAGGAGCGAGAACTGGTCGTTTTGAAAGAATCAGTGGTGCCGCAAGACAGCGATGAGGAGCTGAAGCAGAAAGCGACTGAATTGTTTGAACGCGAAGCTCGATTGCTGATGAAAATCGATCATCCTTCCATCGTTAAAGTTTTGGACTGCTTTGTCGAAGCCACGAGACAGTATTTACTGATCGAATATCGAAGTGGGCAAGATCTGAGTCAATTTATCAAACAGAACGGTGCACAACGTGAAGACAAAGTTTTGAAATGGGCTGCGGATATCGTTGAAATTCTCGAGTATCTGCATTCTCAAGATCCGCCGATTATTCATCGCGATGTTACTCCAGATAATCTGGTTTTAGATGGTGACGGTGAGCTGGTCATGATAGATTTTGGTGCGGCCAATGAATTTCTTGGCAATGCAACCGGAACGCTTGTCGGTAAGCAATCATTTATTGCACCAGAGCAGTTCAGGGGGCATGCTACTGCGCAAAGCGATCTCTATGCTCTTGGATGCACCTTGAGTTTTCTGCTAACCGCACAGGAGCCAGTGCCGCTCTCTGTGTCACATCCTCAGAAAATCGATGCGAACATCTCCGATGACATGGACAAGCTTGTCGCTGATCTGACCTCGATGAATTTAGAAGATCGAATTGTGTCCGCCAATCATGCAAAAATTCGCATCGAAGAAATCAGAACTAAGTGTTTGCAGACGAACTAAATGTTTCCACCTGGCTTTGGGTGTATAATTCGAGACCCTGAGCCCTGCGTCGGAGTTCAATCACATGTCGATCAAACTTGGCGCTTCTACTCCCATATTGCGAATGTTCGACATTCAGAAAGCGCGTGAATTCTATGTCGATTACCTCGGCTATAAGGTGGATTGGGAACATCGCTTCGGACCAAAGTTTCCGCTCTACATGCAAGTATCTCGCGATGGCTCTCGACTGCATTTGAGTGAGCATCACGGTGATGGTAGCCCTGGGCAGCACTTGCGTATTGAAGTGGCAGGCATCGAACAATTCCATGCCGAGCTTAAGTCAAAAGAATACGGTTATATGAATCCGGGATTGGAAACACAAGAGTGGGGCGAACGCAGCGTTACTGTGATCGATCCTTTTGGAAATCATCTGACCTACTTTGAGACAATCGAGAAAGAGAAGTAAGTCGCGAATTTTAAAGATGCTGCGCCAATAGACGTTCGGCGTTTTTGAATAAGATTTCGTGCCGCACCGTTTCCGGTAAAACGGTAATCGGTTGATATTCCTGCGCATAATCATATGGCAAGTTTGGAAAATCGCTGCCGAATAGAATTCGATCGCTGTGTGGAAGCAGCAGTTCGATATCGAATTCTTTGCGAAGCGGAGAACTTGGCGCGAGTGCCATCGTAGTATCCAGGTAGAGATTTGGGCATTCATCCATTAGCTCCAGATAACTTACTGTATCTGGAATTCCGAGGTGTGCCACCACCACATTTAGTTTCGGATTTTGTTTTAGTACCTTTCGAATTCTGGAGGGACCGTCATTAGTTATCGTTCCATGGAATGTGGCCGGTATGCACAAGTACAAACCCTTGATGTTCTGCAGTTAGTTTGTGGATTGGATCAAATTGCGGATGATCGATAGAGAGTTGCTGTACATCTTCGTGGATTTTTATGCCTATACAACCATTTTGAAGTGCTTCGCGATAATAGTCGACATAATCAACATCGACTGGATTTGTTTTACTCCGTGCCTTCTTAAAGCTTGTGCCACCAGATTTGGTTCTGTCGGATCTGTCAAGTTCCACGTGGATTTTTCGGCAAACCAGCGGCGAATTGCAGCGAACAATCGTGGTGGATGCAAATGTGTATGGATATCGATCACTGTTTAACGTACGGGGAGAGAATCATCAGCACGTTTTTTTCTTCCAATTTTGGCTCGCTATCAATAAAAGACACTTCTCTCAAATCGTCTGCGAACTTTTGCATGAGATTTTGAGCTAGCTCTTTGTGCTGCATTTCTCGTCCACTCAAATTTAGTGAGACTTTGACCTTATCGCCATCTTTCAAAAAATCAATAGCGTGTTTGAGTTTGATTTGATAATCATGGTCTTCAATTTGGTAGCGCATTTTGATTTCTTTGACATTAATGATGTGGTGCTTTCTTTTGGTTTCGCGCATATTCTTTTCTTGTTCGAATTTGAATCGTCCATAGTCCATGATTCTTGCGACTGGAGGATTTGCGTCTGCTAGGACGATGAACACTTCTAATCCTTGCTCTTTGGCCAACCTTAGAGCGTCTGCGTATGGCACGATACCTAACTGGGCATCGTCTTCGCCAATTAGTCTGACCAGATGTTCTCCGGTGCGATTGCCACCATTGCCCCTACTTCTTTTTTTCGCACGCTCGGATGCCCGCTTTCGCCTGCGGATTTTTAGTTCGTCAGTATCGCCAGAATCTGAGATTTGTCATTCTCCGAAGGGATAGACTTATTATCCGCTTCAGATGCTTAACAGGCAAGATTTAGCAGAATCACTACCGATTGAAGGCAATATGCGGGATAATGAGCTACTCAAAGATAAGGCAACGAATTTTATTAGGAGCCAAAATGTTGCTTATGCACAACCGGGCAACCACCCTGAAAAAAATAATAGTACCGATGACGCTGGGAATACTGATAGGTCTGGTTCTGCCGCGTGTTGGCTCGGCCGCCAGCGATGCATATCTGCGCTTGCAATCATCCCGAGACGCCCTTCTTGCTCAGGAGCGCGACATACGAGCATCGTATGATGAAGTCTCTCGCCAGATCGACGACTTGCGCAAGAAGCAGGCTCTGCTCGATTCCTATTTGACACAGACTCGTGTCGCCATTCGCGGTGTGGAGCGTGCGATGGAGGGTTCACAATGAAGAAGAGTAAAAACGTCAAGATCACCCGAGGGCAATCCATGCGAGTCTGTGTGTCGGCATTATCTACTTCTTTGGCTGTCGCAATATGCCTAGGAGGCTGGCTGGTTCAAGTGGCTCAAGCTGAATCGGCTGAGCAGGAACCAATTGTCAAGGTTAACCCCTATGGTGCTCAAGATAAAAATGCAGCAAGGACTGAGGCGGAAGATGTAATCGATGTTCTGCAAGTCATGGGGAAAGCCTACGCTACGGGTGATATTGCCGGATACATCAAGCACCTCGATAACAATTGCAGCGTCTTTGACGAAGAAAAAAATAAGATGGTGCAAGGTAAGGCAGCAGTTATAACAGCCTTGACCGAGAAATTTGCTCGCAACGCAAAATCTGGAGCCGATCACATTCTCACTTATACAATCGATCAGCCTTACGTGAAGGTCAACGGTCAGACGGCGGTGGTGACCTATCATGTCATCGAAGAAGTGGGTGGCAAACATCGTCGAACGTTGGAAGGATCAATGAGCGATGTGTTTCAGAAAGAAGACGGGCACTGGATGAAGGTGCATCAACAAGCCGCTTGGAAGCGGATCAAGTAACTTCAATCACAAACTTCACAACAGACCACTTTGGCTGTCTGACGATTTGAAGACTCGTCTAGCCAGCATCGCAAACATTGCTACGAAGCCGCCATCGACAACAAACAATAGTATTCGCGAAAAATTGGACAAAATTCCGAAAAGCCAATTTAGAGCGCTGTGGACAGAGCGAAAAGTTGGTCTGCAAGCTCTTCCAAATCGGTACGTTTGGCGAGGCGCTGGACCCAGTTGGGCGGGATGCCTTCGATTCCGTAGTACGCTCCTGCGAGTTGACCGTATATTGCTCCTGTCGTGTCTGCGTCGTTGCCTAAATTAACAGCCTTCAAACATCCTTCTTCAAACGAGTTAGAGTTATGGAACGCCCACAGCGAAGCTTCAAGTGCGTCGGCTGCGTAACCAGTTCCTTTGATTTGTGGCGGTTCGCTGTTCTTGTATGACCCAAGTGCGATGGCTTTGATCTCTGGGCAAAGGGGATGCTTTTGCCAATATTCAGTCACAGGGCTGTAAGGCGCCGAGAGGATTTCGTCTTTAGATTCACCGTTGAGTGCACCAACGATGAGTGCCGCCATGTATCGACACGCATCGATGGACACCAGTGCACCATGGGTAGTGCGAGAGCTGAGAGCTGCTGTGTCAATCGCCTTAGCCGGATTATTGACGAACGTAAGGGGCACAGGCGCTAGTCGCATCAAGGATCCATTACCTGCGGTGTAGACACTCGAGCTACCGCAGTAAGGTCTAGGACTATATTCAAATTCAACCAGTGCTTTTCCCACTGTTGAACCAATGTCGAAGCACTCACCATTGCTACTCATATAGCCGGTTCGGTACCAACGCACATAGCGTTCCATTTGATCTACAGGATCGAATCCGCGGCAAACGACAAGGCTAGTGCCCAAACACAGCATCATGGAAGTATCGTCGGTCCACTCCCCAGCTTTAAGGTTGAAGGGACCACCACCGACCATATCGGTTATCGGTTTAAATGAACCAGGTTGGCGAAATTCGAGCGTGGTGCCGACGGCGTCTCCTGTCGCTAGCCCCAATATCGAACCTCTGAATCTATTCCTGTGCTCCATCGTTTCATTGTATATTGATTCTAAAAAGTGTGACGGATGAGAATGCCTTGCGTATTATTTCTGGTGCTTATCGATGATTTGCAACATTCCGAGTTTTATTCGGGCGGCACTTTTAGTCACATTCATATGTTTTGTCGAATATTTCTCACCTGCTGCTCTTGGCGCGAACGGAGGTGCTCGAACTCTCAAATTTCCTTCGGATCATTCATTTGGCGTGATCAAGATTGCGAATTTCAAAAGTCCCAATCTAATCGCTAAAGGTGCAGTCGAAATTCCCGCCGGTGGATTGGTCGACCTGATTGTTGACTACGGGGCGACGCACGATTTGTCTCCGTTGAGAAATCTGCCACCAGATTCCATCTACAAATTGGATTTGAAAAATTTGGAAATTGAGAATGCTCAACTCAAAAATATTGAAAATCTTACTGGGTTGAAAATTTTAGATCTCGAAGCCACTGACATAACTGATGAAGGGCTTCGCTGGCTGCACAAGTTGGACAAGCTTGAGCGGTTGAAGCTGCGAACGACGCTGGTTACTGGAAGAGGTATTACCCATCTCAAGCCGCTTACGAGCCTTACATTCTTGAGCCTCGCAAGCGATCCTGTTGGTGATGACGGATTAGAAAATCTAGCCGCACTGAAAAATCTAACTGAGCTCGAATTGAGTCGCAGCAGAATAACCGATGCGGGAGTGAAGCGTATTGCACCTTCGTCTCAGCTCAAAAGTTTAGATATCGAGTTCAATGACATTACTGACAACGGAATTGCTTCACTGGTCGGCATGAAAAAGTTGAAGACGTTACTGCTTAGTGAAACTAAAGTGTCTGCTTCATGCCTCAAATATTTGAAACAGTTGCCATCGTTAAAGCAACTTGTCTACAGCCAGAAAAATTTTGTCGGACTAGACAACGCTAAACTTTCCGCGGCTCTTCCTCACTGTCATGTAGATGAGTATTTGAAACATCGTAATGCTCAGCTTGAGCTCTTTGAGCCGCTGCACTAGTACGTGCTTTCAATCTGTACATTATCGTCTACAATGGCTACATGGTCGTTCCGAACAACGCGAGCGTAATAGTTGGTTGCTGCGGCTTTGGTATAGCCCGTCCACGCTACGTTGAACACTTCTCAACGGTAGAGGTCCAGCAGACTTTTTATGAACCACCTCAAATTTTAACTCTGAAGAACTGGCGAGTTGAAGTTCCTATTAAATTTGACTTCGCGATCAAAGCATGGCAACTCATTACGCATGGTTCTACCTCGCCAACATATCGACGATTAAAGACGGAATTTGCAGTTGAAGAACTGAAGGAAGCCGGAAGTTTCAATACTTCCGCAATTGTTGAACAGGCTTGGAAAAAAACTTTGGAGTGTGCAACCGCTTTGAAGTCTTCACGAATTCTTTTTCAGTGCCCTGCTAGTTTTAAACCGACAGAAGCGAATATCGACAATCTGCGAAAGTTTTTTCTGCGTATTGATCGTCCCGACAACTGTTTGTTGTGCTGGGAACCACGCGGTAAGGCGTGGACTGTTGATCTTATCGTTGGTCTGTGTGGTGAACTCGATCTCGTGCATGTCGTTGATCCATTTGTCACCGAGACCGTTACGCCGCAAAACCTTTACTATCGGATGCATGGACGCACCGGCTGGCGTCACGAATTTGCTGATGAAGAGCTGGATGCGTTGAGACGGCTGGTGCCTGATGGTAGCTCTGGTCGCGTGTATTTCAATAATGTTCGAATGATTGTTGATGCATCAAGGTTTCAGAAGAAGCTCATCAATCTAGGTTCGCCAGAATAGGCGACCTAAACGACAACAGTTGGCGCATGCAATAAGATTCCAAATGTCAGGCTGTCTGGATTCCATCGTCGCCTGGGTCGAACAGTATGGGCGCGTGGTCGATGTGTTTAGTAAACGCAAGAAAATCTTCGGTACCGATTCTGACAGTTCGATCGTTGCGCAAAGGATGGAAGTTTTGATGTGAGTAGTCCAGCATTCGCTTTTCTAAAACGAACGTGACTTGATTTGTGGTGTCGTTAATGAGCGCAAATGGTGACACCGAGCCTGGTGTTATCCCCAATAGTTCGAGCATCTCAGCCGGTTTCGCAAATGTGAACTTGACTGCGCCCAGCTGCTTTGCCGCATTTTTCAAATTGATGGATGTATCATCCAAAGCTGTAATCATCCAAAACTTATTGGCTTTGTCTTTCAAAAACAAATTCTTTGAGTGTGCACCATGTGATAAGTGTTTCTGCGCATTTTGATCTTCGACCGTCATCAATGGTTGATGCGACAACATCACCGACTCAATGGATAGATCGCTGAGTTTGTGCATCAACTCTTCATCAGTTAGCATCGTTTTGGTGTTGTGTGTCATTTGGGTGGTATCCGTGGTGCGCTATGTCTAATTATAATCTGGATGTAGAGTTTCGAACCCCTGTTATACTGACTAAGTCTTAAACACGCGGACAGTTTTGATGCGTTCAAATTTCCCAAGGAGAACCGATAAAGCCAAGTCACGGATCGTGGCTTTCTTGGCTGTTTTCTCGGTTGCGCAGCAGACGATTTTTGTTTCGCCGGTTCAATCGACAAACGTGCAACTGACGAAAAAAAAGAGTCAGCTACCGTTTGAGTATATCCCTTATATCTCTGATGTGCATTCCGCAGGTGTATCTGCTGAAGCGACTCAGCTTGCGCAACAACTAAAGATAACCGACAGCCTTGTCGAATTGTCCAAATTGAAGAAAGCTCGTTTAGCTGACAAAAACTCTTTGTCTCGCGAAGAACTCGATCGATATCGTGACCTGAGAGAAGATGTCACTGAAACAATCGAACAGACTAGACTGGAAGTCGATTTTGCTCAAGCTGAACTTGCACGCGAGATCGCAGTTCATGACGAGTTGTTGGCTGCGTACACCGCTGACCGAAATCGAAAAGTGAATTTGTCTAACGCCTGGGGATACCGCACAAACGGTGTGCTCTGGGCAGCAGCTGAAGGGTTGACCATTCCGACATATGCGCAACCAAAATATTCAATTTCCTCTGGAATCGTTGGAATTATTGCAGGTCTTGCACCAAGCGCTTTCTCGCTTTACGCATTGCGGCAAGATAGTGGTGCGCGATTTGAGCGCAAACCGCATCCGAATATGCTTTCAAAAATATTCAATTATCACGTTACACCTGAACTGGAATATCCAGAATCTGTCTGGACCTGGCTCAATTCGCAAGCGCCAGCTGGTCCGAAAGTGACGCGATTGGAGTTTATGATCGATTGGTGGCAGAAGGACGGAAACATCCGGTATCTTTCCACTAAGCCAAGCCATAGCCAGCTAGATTTGCTCACTGCAACTGTTCAAGATGAGTTGACGATTCAATTGATTTCGGACAGGTTAGCAATGCTTCGCACAGTCGAAGCAACGATACTTGGGATGAACAGACCGTTGCTTGAATTGATGATGGTGGTGCGAGGCACGAAAACTATAGGCTCGGCGCAGTAGCATTTTGAAATTGAGGAGAAAAAAGATGAACCGTAAGCTGGCGATAAATGTGGCTGTCGCATCGATTCTATTTCTCTCCACCTTAAGCGAAAACGTTCGTTGTGCTGATGCAGAATATGCGACGCTTTCATCTGGAAGTAAGGTCAAGATTCAGAGAATCACAAGACAACCAGAAGCTGAGGCGCCTGCGTTTACGATTCTATATGAGTCGAAGCAATCGACAGCGGCAGAGCAAAAACGAGAGAAAGACGAGGTTTGGAAGTGGCTTCAACCGCAAGCCGACAAGCAACCCTACAAACTTGTTCGACTCAAAGCCATGATTGTGCAAAAGTTCAACTTTCCGTCGGGACCTCTGCACGGTGCTGGTGGAATGTACATTCGCGACTATACATTCCAGAAAGACAAAACTGGCTGGCATGAGATCGTTGAGCACAATAAATCGATTGATTAGTTGCTTGCTTCCGGAGCGTGGAATTTATTGCGCTCTTGCATCTGCAAAATATCGCTCCTGCAACACACTCAAGTGATGCAGCTCGTGTCCGGCAAGCATACAAACCAAAGCTCTCACCGAGACCTCATTGCCGCTGGCGATGCCAGTTCTCTTTAACTGCTCGTCGGTAAGCGACTCGACCAAATAAATGTTTGATTCTCGAGTCGCTCTGAATTCTTCTGCGAGACTTTGAATAGTGCGATTTTTTGAGTTGGAATTACTCGCATAGATATTCTGGTCCATTGATGGTAGCTCAATATGTTCTCGCGAAAAGCAAAACAATCGGAAAGCAAAGGTGCGCTCAGTATCGATGATATGTCCGATCACTTCTTTTACGGTCCACTTGCCGTCAGCATAGGCATAGTTTGCTTTATCGTCACTGATAGCGCTGAACATCTTGAAACTCGAGTCTTTGAGCTGTCTCAGTGTGGCAATCACATCGCCGTCTGGCACCTTGCTTATGTAGGTGCCGTAGTATGGGTTGTATTCATCAGGCTGCGGTTTAGTTATCATTGTATTTGCTCACGAGTGATAGTCTGATTATGGAGAACTCCATTGCCAGACCAAAGTATGCCATAGTTCGAAAGGGAATTTAATAGTTAGGATTGATCTCTATCGTTCTGCGGCTGCCTGAACAACACGTTGCTCACGAATTTTGCGTATTGCCGTCAGCATTTCTTCTGACGATTTATATCGGTCATTAACTTCGAGCGCCGTACAGTTGGCCAACAATGAATTAAGTGTCATTGGCAATTTATCACTGCTCTTGATCTGCGAAACCTCTAGTGGAGTCGGATCGCGACCAGTCAAAAGAAAGTAAATGGTGCCTCCCAGAGAATAAATGTCGCTTTGTGGAACAGATTTGCCGCGCAGTTGTTCCATCGGCATGTAAGATTGCTTTCCAACCATCGTTCCCGTCGCAGTTCCAACGAAAGCATTTGCGGCACCGAAGTCAATTAAAACTAGTTGTCCATCTACTCTTAAGACTAGGTTGTCTGGAGTCAAATCTCTATGAATGATTGGCGGAGTTTGAGAGTGCAAGTAAACAAGAATCTCGCAAATCTGCTCAGCCCAGTTGAGTACAAAATCTTCAGGCTGTGGTCCGCGCTCTTTGACGAAGCGTCGCAAATCCAGTCCGTCAATGTATTCAAGAACTTCGTAGTGATGCTCGTTTTCGACAAAATGGTCGAAGACCTTGGCGATATTTGGATGTTCCAATTTCGATAAAAGCAAAGCCTCACGATTGAACAATTCGATCGCTTTTGTCTTAAGTGCTTCAGAAGCGTTCTTCGGAATGACAGCTTCCTTGACAATAATTTGCTCACCCTCTGAATTCTTGGCAGAGTAGATTGCAGCCGAACCTCCGCATGCAACAAGATCGGCGATGGTGATTGTATCGTTTCTGAGGCGCTGCCCAGATTGCAGCGGAACGAACAAGGTTGGCGCGTATCTGGTTGAAAATTCTTCGTCCCAGAGATTTGTGAAACTCGAAAAATTTACGTGTTTGATGCCGGAGACTGTCGGGAATTCTAACGATACTTTTTCGAGCGGTGGCTCTATCACCGCATGTGGTGCGTTCGTGACGATCGCATAAACCAATTTTTTCAGGTCGATTTGCTCGACTTCGTTTATCTTCAGTGCTATCTCTACCTGAGAACTATCATCTGGGTTCTGAAATCGAATAATTACTTGATCCGGCGTGTCCAGTAAATCATTGCTTCGCGAAAAGACGAGCCCGACCAGTTGCGACCAGCTCCAGCGAAGACGCCAATTCGTAGATAAGCCGTATAGGAGAGGAAGCGATATTCCCCACTGCCGCAACATGAATTGCTTTTTTATCATGCACAGCAGGATAAACACATATGAGAGCGAAAAAAGAACTGCCAGAAAGAGTCCTATATACATGCTAGGTTGTATTGAATGCGCCCACAAAAAGAAGGCAGACATGACAATCCACATCAATGTGAAAATATTGATAGGCGCAGCCACTTTGATCCAGGTCAGGCACAAACCTTCAAACGCCGGCTTATATTCGATCTGAAAAGCTTCGCCCGCCTCGACTGTTGTCTTGGCGATCTCAGCCTTTTTAACATCATCAGATTCGCTCAAGTTGCTGCCTCATTTCTTGAAGACTTGGAAATCTTTTCGTCACATCGAATTTTGTCGCCGTCGAGACAATTTCATTCATCGGCTGACTGACAGAATTGACGGTATGGGCTGGATGAGATTCACTCACCGGTTCTGGGTCTGACCCAGTGAGTAGAAAGTTGAGGGTGCAGCCGAGTGCGTACATGTCGCATGAATCGCCAAGCTCACCTTTGAACTGCTCTGGAGACATGTAGGCATGTTTCCCTACCACTGTGTTTGTTTTGTTGCGCGTGAGTTCAGCAGCGGCATCGAAATCCATGAGTTTTATGGTGCCGTCATCCTTGAGCATCACATTATCTGGCGTGACGTCACCATGAACAACAGCTGGTTCGAGTGCATGCAAATAGGTCAGAGCTTCGCAAAGCATGACACCAATTTGTGCAGTTTTCTTCTCGTCGAGCGGACCGTTCCTGTCGACGAGCTGGCGCAAGTTAATGCCATCGATGAATTCAACTATTAAGTAACCACGGGCATCTTCCATGAAAAAGTCGAAGAGTCGGATAATTAGAGGCGAAGATATTCGCCGCATGATCGAGACTTCTTTTACAAGGCTCTCTGTTGCCTTTTTTAGACCGCGCTCATTCGAAGGCAGAATGAATTCTTTAACCACGATTTGCGGTGGCAAATTTGAAACTTCGGCCGTTGCAAGCACTGTGGCCATGTAAGCAGTGCCTTGACCGCCGCCGCTCAGCACGCGATCAATTTTGTAGCTATCACTGAGAATGGTGCCTGGTGCGAGTGTTTGATCTGCTCTGATTCGCTTTCCACTTTTTGTGCTGCTCATATCCTTCAGCCAGATCTCGGTGTAGGTGGCAATCGATTCAGATTTGGTTAGCTTCGCGTCTCCGATAATTTCCGCTCGTGGAGCCCATGTTCGCACACAGGATATTAGTGTTGTCGAATCCATTGTTTCTTTGATATCGTCCCAAAGAATCAAAACGTCTTGATGATTTCTGAACTTGAAATAGACGTAGTTAGGAAAAATGCTCAGGGTTCGTTGTCTTATCTCAACGTTGGTTAGCCAATCCCAGGGCATGAGTGCCGTTAGATAATGGTCTTTTATATCGAGTCCTTTAGCTTTGAGATCCAGGCGTGAGCGATTGAGGGAATTGGTCGTCAGATTTTTCCATTGTGTCAAGCCTAAAGTCATCAACATAATTGTAAACTGCCAAACTGGTTGAAAATCGGCGCTGTAACAATACGCCATCCAGAGTATTAGAACAGTCGACGCCACAATCACATAAAATGGACCGGCCGAATCGGAGCTTGCTAAAGGCTTGGGAATAATTACCGGATATTTTTGGATTCTTGCGATGTCTGTATCTGTCATTTAGAACTTGTGGGTTTGAGAGTATTTGATGATTGGGATGCCTTGTTAGATTTCAAAGTCTGAATTAGCTTTTGTCGATCTTCATTGAGCTTGTTAACATCTCCGTTGGAGAGAGCAGTCAACGTCTTGACTTGTTCGAACAGCTTATTCGACTCTGCGTCTTGACCCAGCGCTAAATCTACGTCTGACAATTTCAAACGCCAGCGGTTCGCCGACTGATCGTTACTGCACGACTTCGATGCTTCGACTCGCTTCGCCAGCAATGTTTGCGCCTTGACCAAATCGAATGAGTTCAGATATCCAGATACCAGTGTATTCAATGTGCCATCAACTGCTTGCACTGTTTGATCGCCGCCAGAATTGAGCAGGTCTATAATGATCTTGTCTGAAATTCCAGCGTTCGAGTGACTTTTAAATTCGGAAGCAAGTGATAGCAGTTGCGATACCATCTTCTGACTTTTGTGCCCATTTGAAAGAGCCATTGCTTTATTGTACGCCGCTACTGCTTTCTCTGGCATGGAATGGCGCAGGTAGAACGTTGTCAAATCTAGTTGGACTCGCACATTTGCATAATCTGCATCATCTGAATCTTTGTTCTTGAGTGTCGCCAGTCGAACAAAAGTTTTCTCGGCTTCGGCAACATCGCCACTTTTTTCACAGGCACTCACGTAAGATTGCAAGAGTGGCTGTAAGCTCGGATCGTTCGCTCCGCGAATAGCTGATCTGATCTCAATTGCATTTTTCCAAAACTGTTTTTCATCGAATGTTGCTTTGCTATCTCCGATACTTGGAGATCGCGCACCAAAACGATTAGAGCTTTGTTCAGACACTACTTTTCGAAGATTGTTATTGAGCTCGTTCAGCATCTCGGGGTCAGACGTTCTTTGTTCGAAAATTTTGAATAGTTGGGCGAACTTTGACTGGAATTCTGTGGACGACAAGTAACCCATATGGCTCCAGGCGTCTCGTCGACACTCAAGCTCAGAGGGTGAGTCTTTACTTAAGGATAAGTATGCATCTACCGCTTCACTGTATAGCTCACTTGCTCTGACATTATCGCGAACATCGTGTGCAGCAACGGCAAATCCTACCGCCGCATGAATGAATGCCGGAAGATCGCGTTTGTTTTGTTTCGCCTTCTCGTAAGCGTCTAGAGCTCGCGAGTAAGTGAGATTAGTTTGGATGAGACGATTCTTTTGCATGCTCTCGAATCGCAATTCGCTCTCGCGCACGATGCGATCGATTCTGTCTTTGTGTTCCGCGCGAATCCGCTCTGACTCCTTTTGTGTAGCTGATTTGTCCCCACTGGCAGCGGATTTGTCTTCCGCTATTGATGCTTGTGTCAGGTTGGTTAGCAGTGCCAGAGTGCAAATGAAAATCTTGCCACTAACTGAATTTCGACATTCAACAAATCTATTTCTAAGCATTTCGTGATCTCTTCGGAGCACAACTATTTCCTCAATCTGTCGACCAACTTTTGCCTATCTGCAACCAATTTATTCATGTCACCGTTTCTCAGTGCAGTGTAGATTTTTACACGCTTGAATATTTTCTGCGATTCTTCCGTCTGCCCCAGAGCTAAATCGACTTCCGAAAGCTTTGTGAACCAGTGGCAGGCGTTCCTATCGTCACTGCATCGCTTTGCGCCCTCAGTGCGCAGAAGGAGCAGCTTTTGCGCGCGCTCCAAATTTCCATTGTTTATTTGCCCTACTACCATCGGCTCAAGCAGTCTGTCGATGGAATCCATTGCAGAACTGCCACTAGATTCAAGCATCAAAGTCAAGACTTTTTCGGCGTCATCGACTCGACTATCTTTGAGGTAAGCCTCGGCCAATCGCTGATATTCAGACGGCAACCATGAAGAATTTGGTGAGGACTTAGCGATTGTCTTAATGGTCGGCCAATATTGATCTGCCTTCGCGTACATTTTGTGGCGAACATAAAACTCTGCCAAATGGATCTTTGATGCGGAATTTTTATCTGGATTTACTGACTTATTCAAGCCTGCGGCGCGCTTCAAAAAATTTTCGGCTTCATCGAGTTGTCCGTCGCGTTCGCACAGGTCGGCGCAACTTCTCAGCAAGTATTCCAAATGTGGGCTGTTAGCTCCTTCAATGGACGCTTCTGTTGCAATTGCAGCTTTGCGGAATTTCAGTTCGTCAAATGGCGGATTTTTCCAACTTCCCCGTTCACTGATCGCCTGAGCAACATGTCCGTCCATGCCGTATTCATCATCATTGACCTGCAATGACCTTTTGAAAAGCTGCTCGAAACTTTTGTCAAACTGATCGGGGGGAAGATAGCCTAGATGTTTCCAGAGACTTGCGCGCGCTTTTCGTTCACCTACTTCATCTTTACCTATTTCCGTGTAGCGCTTGTATGCTTCGCTATAAATTTCGGCGGCACGATCTTTATTTTGAGCATCGTGTACAGCCTGAGCAATCGTGACCAGAGCGACTACGTAGTCAGCCTTGCTGGTTGCCTTCTTTTTAAGAGCGTCGTACTCGGCTTGCGCTTTGCTCAAATTTTCTTGGGTTCGTCGTTGATAATCTTCTCGATTGAATCTCGGTGGCATGTTCGCTGGCATACGCGGAGGTCGATGTTGTTCCATCAATTCTCTCTGCCGTTGTACCCATCGATCCGTTTCGATTTTTCGTTGCAAGGCTCGGTCCTGTATCCTGGGCGTGATTGTCGGTTGCTCATCGCCAGAAAACGAAGCGTTATTCGCACTGAGACAACAAAGGGCGAGCAGTAAAATTCCGCTAAAGGCTATTGATGGCACGACTCGCGGATCTTTCATTATTTCTTCAATGCTTCTTCTAATTTCGCTCGATCCGCGATCATTTTGTCGAGATCTAGACCTTTAAGAGCGGTGGATTTTTTAACTTCATCGAATAGCTTTTTCGATTCCGCCTCTTGTCCCAAAGCCAAATCAATGTTTGACAATTCCAATCGCACCAGGGATGATGCCCAATCGCGTTCGCAAGTGTCAGACGCTTTGACTCGCTTGATTAAAAGTGTCTGTGCCTTTTCGAATGAAAGACTATTCGTGTACGACTCGATCAGTTTTTCCGCCACACTGTGTACGGACGACACAATGGTGTCACCGCCGGCCGCAAGCAATGCCGATGTGATTTTGTCTGCTTCTGGTAAACGCGCCGCCTTAATGTATTCAGAGGCGAGCCAGGTAAACTCACCGGCTACAGATGAATGCATTTTCGGATTGATCATCTTACTCAATTCCGGCCACAGAGCTTCCGCTTTGTCGAATTGGTTGTGGTCAACGTAAAATCTAGCCAGTCGAACTTTCGCTCGCAGACTGTTCCGTGGCTCTTTAGAAGAAGAGTTCAGATTGCTCATCTGCACGTAAGCTTTTTCAGCGTCTGCCAGGTCGTTGTGCAGTTCACATTCGCGACCATATTCATCAAGGAGTCGGTATAAGCTTGGGTCGTTTTGACCTCGAGCAGCAGCTCTGATCTCCACTGCAGACTTGAAAAACTTCATCTTGTCGAAATGTCCGTCGAGATCAATGTGCTCTTGCATGTTTGGAATACTTGAAAAATGCTCAATCAATTCTTGCTGATCGCCCGCACGTTTTCCTTCGGTGATGCGATACAACTTCTCAAATCTTGGTTGGAATTCATTAGTCGGCAACATTCCAATTGTCTGCCAGAGCTTATTTCTATAAGTCGATTCCTCTGCGCAGTTCTTATCAAGCAATTCATATTGCGAATACGCCTCGCTCATATACTTGCTGGCTTGCGCATACTCTTTATTTGCAAAATTTGCGTTGGCCAACTCACATAATGCAATGATGTAACCGCTGCGATTTTTGTCTCTACTCTTTTTTGCCGCATCGTAATTAATTTCTGCAACAGCAAGTTCGTTAATCATCTGTGTTTGATAATCGACTTTGCCGTCTGACCTTTCTGGATTGCGCAGATGATTTTCGATCTCGCGTCTGGCTTTTTCTACCTTGCCTCGTCTTTCTATTCGCTCTCGTTCCTCTTTCTCCTGCATGCTTTCAGCAGGTTTAGCGATTGAACTAATGTTAGCTGTGGTCAGGAGTCCACATGTGACACTTATAGTCATCAATGAAAGTAGAAGTGATTTTGGTTTCAAGAGGTATACCAGACGACTGAAAGCCACATAACAGGCGCTAGGGGATAGTCAAACTGATGCGGAAGATACATGCATACCAGGGAGCCGCTGGATACAGCATACTAAGGAATTCGAGCAGGAGCAAGTCGCAGCTTTCCATTCCACAGCCGCCTATTATGGAATTTTTGATGCGAGACTATGATGCAACGCGCTCATCATCTAATAATGTGACAAAGACTCAACAGCGGCGTAAATGCGCCTTTCCAGATGATATTATCTGTTAAATTCACCTGAGATCCTGACATGAAGAACGTTGTAATAATTGGCGGCGGTTTTGCCGGAATTCGCGCTGCGAAGGCTCTAGCCTCGGCGTCGGTCTCAGTTTTTTTAGTAGATCGAAAAAATCATCACACATTCCAACCGCTGCTTTATCAAGTTGCTACAGCCACCCTTTCACCTGCTGATATAGCGCAACCGATTCGCGCGATTTTGCAGAAGCAAAAAAACACTTGCGTGATCATGGATGAAGTAACATCGATCGACATAGAAGAAAAGAAGGTACATCTCAAAAACGAAGGTGCGCTTCCCTACGACTATTTGGTGCTAGCCACTGGCGCAACTCACTCGTACTTTGGTCACAATGAGTGGGAACAGTTTGCACCAGGTCTAAAAACCATCGAGGATGCCTTACGACTGCGGGGGCGGATCTTTTCGGTTTTTGAAGAAGCTGAACGAGATATGGTGCGCACCAATACACACAAACCGTTGAACTTCGTCGTCATTGGTGGAGGACCAACAGGGGTGGAGGTAGCGGGCGCTTTAGCCGATACCTGTCATGTTTATTTGCGTGATGAATTTCGACATATCGATACGACCAAGGCGCGTGTAATTTTGTTGGAAGCGATGTCAAAAGTTCTCGGTCCATATCCAGATGATTTGTCTTCAAGCGCGTTTCAACAGCTTAATGAATGTGGCGTTGAAATCATGATTAACACTCAAGTAACCGACGTGCAAGAGTCATACGTGATGACGAGTGCGGGAAAGATTGATGCCGCAGTTATTATTTGGGCCGCCGGAGTGCAGGCCTCACCGCTGGGGAAAGATTTGGGCTTTCCTGTGGATCGACGCGGCTGTGTTATGGTCGATCAATTTTTAAATCCTCCCGCTCATCCCGAGATTTTCATTTGCGGTGATCTCGCGCATTTTGAGCAAGATGGTAAGCAACTCCCTGGTGTTGCGCAAACTGCTATGCAGATGGGCGTTCACGCGGCAGAAGTAATAAAACAGGACCTCGAAAGCAAGCCGAGGAAACCGTTCAAATTTTTTGATAAAGGTGACATGGCGACGATCGGTCGTATGCGTGCTGTCGCCAATATTCGTTGGCCATTTAATGCCCACGCGAAAGGGTTTGCGGCCTGGGTGAGTTGGTTGATCATTCACATATTTTTCTTGATTGGATTGCGTAACAGATTTCTTGTGTTCTGGCAGTGGATCTGGACCTTTAGTTCGTGTCAGCGCGGAGCTCAGTTGATTACCGACAATGAAGTTTTGTGCAAGCATGAAGCTCAATTGGCTTCGAAAAAATAACAAACGCTACCTGTCGCTCTGGCACTATCTGCAAATAAAAACCGTAGCACCACTTGTAGTGCTACGGCCTCAAATCACATAGTTGTCTCAGCTAATCGGACTGGTCGCTTCGGTCTGGTTAGCTCAGTTCGATCACTCGATTTACGCTTTTCTGCGAATTCCGCCGCTAATTAGCGAGAAGAGGAAGACGAAAACTGCTGAACCGATAATGCATGGAATCAACGAGACTCCAGCGAGGTCAGGACCGAAATGTCCGACCATACTGCCGCCTACCCAGGCGCCGATGATGCCGACGATAGAGGAGATGGGCAGACCGCCTGGCATCGAGTTTGGCACCATGCGTTCAGCGAGAAAAGCACACGCCGCAGCGACTAACAGAAACAGAATGAAGCTCAAAATACCCATAACGCACCCCTTTTGTGAAACTTGTGAGGGTTAAGAAGGAATCGACCCTGCAAAAGTTCCGAAAGCCCCATTTTTACGGCTGGCTGGTTCTGTAACACGGATGTAACGCTCACCGGTTTACTATGTTCTCGTTGGAGGAACACGCCTATTCCTTAATCAACAAAGTCAGCGTTAGCTGCCACCCACTGGCTCGTCTATGCTCGCAGGAGTATGAACAACATGAACAATAAACCCGCCTTTCTCGACTCCCTTTCAATAGAGAAACGTGCTGCTGTCGCATCCTGGTGTCCACCAGACAACTGGGAAGACGTTCTTACCGGCGTTAGACTCGCCACAAACGATGTGTACCGCAGCGACGCTCAGGGTGAACGCCTGATCATGGAGAACGGCGATAGCTTGAAGATCAAACGTTGTGGAAAGATGCACCTGTCACTGTCAAACGAGAACCCACGCATCGATGCGTCGATTGATGGTGCGTTCAGAGTTACATATCCAAATGGTGACAAGATTTGTTTTGATTCTAAAGGTTTGCAGTCAGTAGTTCGTGGCGATCAGGAAGTTACCTTCTATAAAGGTGTTCCATCTATCACCAATGGCACGTGGCTTCCCCCAGAACGACGCGTTCTGAACTAACAGGTTCTACAGTTTTGGGTGCTAACTAATTAGCCCGTCCTGTTTAAAAGGGGCGGGCTATGTTAGTTGTGGTTGGAAGGAAATCTATTTACTTGTTTTGTCGAAATTCAGTGATGCTGAGTTGATGCAATATCTCTTTCCTGTAGGTGCTGGTCCATCATCGAATAAGTGACCCAAATGCGCACCGCAGTGTTTACAAACAGCTTCTGTGCGACTCATTCCGAATGAATTGTCTGTGGCGGTGCCGACAGAATTCTTTTCAGCTTCGTAGAAACTTGGCCAACCCGTGCCTGAATCGAACTTCGTTTTAGAGTCAAACAAAAGTTCTCCGCAGTTGCTGCATTTGTAGAGTCCTACCTCGTGGTTGTCCCAATATTTGCCTGTGAAAGCGGGCTCAGTCGCGCTGCATCGAGTCACTTGATAAACTTCGGGGCTCAATTTCTCTTTCCAATAGCTATCGGGTTTCTTTCCAGATGCCTGTTCGTTCTTTGTGCTTGTATCTTCTTTGCTCACGTTTGTATTTTCCTTTGCCTGGCTGCTGCAGCCATAAAGCGCCATTAATCCGCCAGTAAATAGTGCCACCAGTTGTAGATCGATTTTAATTGCTTTGCTCATCAGTGACATACCATTCCATGTTTTTCAAAGTAGTTTTGATGATATTCCTCAGCCGAGTAAAACGGCTTAGCGGGAACGATCTCAGTCACTATCGGCGAAAAGAACTTGTGCTCTTTCGTCAATTGTTCCTTCATTTGAAGCGCTTCTCTTTCTTGTTGAGGAGTTGAGTAAAAGATTACTGAACGGTATTGTGTTCCAAAATCTGGACCCTGGCTGTTTTTAGTCGTCGGGTCGTGACTGGCGAAGAACGTCTCCAAAAGCTTGTGATAAGTTGTTTTGGTTGGATCGAACTCAACCAGACAGGTTTCAGCGTGACCAGTTGTGTCTGTGCAAACCTGATGATAACTCGGGTTTGGCACTTTGCCACCCGTATAACCGACTGTGGTTTTTACAACGCCTGGCACTTTGCTGAACGTACTTTGTACTTTCCAGAAACATCCTTCTGCGAACAGAGCGCGTTCTAGCTTGACTCCCGTTGCGCTCGTGGGTGATTTCTCCGCCGACGCAGCCGTCTTCTCAGCTGTCTGCGCCGCTTGTCCTGTTGAGAACGAGCCAACAACAACTAAACTGGCTGCTGCCATAATCAACGCGCTCAATATTCTTTTGGATTTCATCTGTTCGCCTATAGCCATCCGTCATGCACCAAACTCAGTTTGACTAGCTCAACTGCTAAACCTTGTTCGCCTGTTGATACTTTAGATTATAGGCTGTGAAATCCGTGTGGAGGCTACTGATCGGTGTCGATTTCGGGTTTTTCAGGTTCGCTGTGAACGATAACATCGGGAGTTTTCGAATTTAAGATGTCGATATCCCTTTTCGTGAGTCTTTTGCAATGTTCGATGTAGATTTCTTTGAGGGTTGGGTTTTTTATGCAGAACTTTTCTAATCCTCTTAAAGTGACGTTTGTGTTGGTTAGTAATGCTTTTGATAGATGTGGATATTGTGCAAGAGTTTCAAGAGCTTTGTCATCTATGTTCGGATTATCATTGAGAGCAATTTCATAGATTGGGCAGTTGCGAAGATATTTGAGTCCTTCGTTCGTGATCGCTTTGTCACCTTTCAAATCTGCGCGACCTAGATTCTTTAAAGTGCCAAGCGATTTCATCCCTACGTCGGTAACCTTGATGGAATTGAAATCGATAACTTGCAAACTGGTGTTATGCTCACATAAAATTGCGATGCCCTTATCTGTCAGGGTCGTGCCGCCGACACTTAGCAATGTTAGCTTCTTGCACTTTGCCAGACCCGCAGCACCTTCGTCGTTAAAATCACATCCTCTCACGCAAAGTTGTGTAAGGTTTGGAAGCGCTGCCAAAAGATCCAAATCTTTGTTGTTGAATGTGCACTGCTCCAGATCAAGGAAGTTAATCCATTTTGTCTTGCTAATCATTTCCATTTGCTTGCGATCTAGTGTGGCAAAGTGCATGGAAATGTGACCGTTAGGACCAGCGTGTCTGAGTCGCTGAGCTAGTTCGTATGATGCGCGACTCTCAAGACTTTCAACTGCCGCCTGGTCAATTATCAAGGCACTATCTTCGGCGTTAACTTTTGGATCTGCTTTGTCTCGAATGACCTGGATAATTGGTTTTTCCATTTGAATATGTTTGATTTCAAATGCTGCGAAACCGGCTAATGTCGCGGACATCAGCGTAGTAAGAAGAATTGCTCCAAAGAAAATAGAGCGTGTTAGTGTCAGTGGTTTTGGAATAGAATTCGGCACTTCCAGTATTGCTGCAACTGTTGGTTTCTCAATTGCTTCACCGCGGATAGTGGCAGCAAGGTCTTTAGCGACGGCGTTTACGCTTTGATATCTCTGCTCGGGAGATTTTGCCAGCATCATGGCGACGACTTGTTCTAGCTCTTTGGAAAATGTGGTGCCTAGTGAGGCTTGTTTGAGCGTTGGTGGCGCCTGCGACTTATGCTTCATCATTGTGCTCAGTGCAGTGTCACCAATAAACGGTGGTGTGCCTGTTAGCGCTTCGAAAATGACGCACCCCAATGAGTATATGTCTGACCGAAAGTCGACTTTCATGCCTGAGCATTGCTCTGGACTTATATAGAGAGGGCTACCAGCAATTTCAGTTGTATGCGTAAGACTGCGTTCCTCGTCTTCTGGTGCAAATGTAGCAATTCCAAAGTCGACGATTTTGACACTGCCTTCGGTGCCAGGCTCCATATCATCCAACACCATTATGTTGCTTGGCTTGATGTCCCGATGCACTACACCTAGCTGGTGAGCATGCGCCAGACCGCGACAAATCTGGATAAACATAGGAATCGCTTCACTAACGGGCAAGTGTGTTTTTCGCTTCAAAATCTCTGCAAGCGTTTCGCCCCTGATCAATTCCATGACAAGAAATGGAGTCTGGTCGTCTAATAATCCGAAGTCATCTATGGCCACGACGTTAGGGTGTTTGACTGCGAAAGCAGTGCGAGCTTCCGTTTGAAATCGGCGCATGGTCTCATCTGAGATTCCGCGGCTCTCTATTGTTTTAAGAGCTAGCTCTTTATTCAGGAAAACTTGCGTGACATGATAGACCACGCCCATTCCGCCACGCCCAAGGCACGAAATGACTTGATATCTTCCACCCAGGGTTTGTCCTGGCTCGAAAAGATTGCTTTGCAGGCTGACTTTCCTGTCATTTTTCAATGCGGCGTGTTCTCAGTCGGTAGTGAGGATGCTGGAGTGTTGTTCGAAGTCTCTCTTACGTGAATAATCTTGGGCGGTGCAACAGCGGTGATCGAGTAAACAGCAAAATAGGAGGCAATCGCGGTGAGAACAGCTACACCGCAAAGTAGCGTAACGAAATTGCTTTTTGTAATCGAGACGATATCTTCTTCTTTTTTCTTTTTCTGTTCCTGCCGAACCGCTGCTTTGACAACGCCACCAGTTTTGATGGCATTTAATTCCATGGCGACGTCGCCCAGACTTTGATACCTTTCACCTGGTTGCTTTGCCAGCATTTTGGCGACAATAGCTTCCAGTGATTTTGGATAAGTGTTACCCGTGGCTTCGCGCAAGGTTGGTGTCGGGTCTTGCTGATGCTTAAGCATTGTCAAAAGCGCATTTTCACCAATGAAGGGTAAGGTTCCAGTGAGAGCTTCAAACATTACACAGCCTAGCGAATAGATGTCGGACCGATGATCTACCGTTTCTCCCTGACACTGCTCGGGGCTCATGTATAGTGGACTTCCGAATACCTCACCGGTGCGGGTCAACGCTTGCACTTCTCCACCCTCTCGGGCTGAATATTTCGCGATGCCGAAATCTACCACCTTGACACTGCCTTCGGTGCCTAGTGGCATGCCGTGGATGAGCATGATGTTGTTCGGTTTGATATCGCGGTGAACAATTCCTTTCGTGTGTGCATACGACATTCCGAAACAGACCTGAATGAAAAGGTCGATCACCTCATCAACGCTGAGCCGTGAACATACCTTCAGTCGGTCCCCAAGTGTTTCTCCGTCAATCAATTCCATAACAAGGAATGGTGTGTCGTCGTCTAGCAATCCAAAATCATTGACCATGATGACGTTGGGATGGTCGATGGCAAATGTGGTAATTGCTTCTTGTTGAAAGCGCCTGATTGATTTTTCAGTTAAGCACTGTTTGCTAATTGTTTTGAGAGCTAACTCTTTGTCGAGGAAAAATTGTTTGACCTTGTAGACAATCCCCATGCCACCTCGCCCGAGGCAGGTGATTACCTGGTAGCGTCCACCTAACATGTGCCCTGGGTTAAATTCGATATCGGTCCCATCTTGAGTTTCGACGGGAGTGTTCGGCGACATGAAGTGCTGCTTCGGCTGAGACATTTTTGGGATTCCGTGATCTGAAAGCTCTACTATAATTATTCCCAAAATTCGGTCACTGCGCTGGTTTTGGTCGACAATTCAAAAAAAATAGGCGGATCGCTTTTTGAGCGAGCCCGCCTATTCAGTTACTTGGATTCGAAATTACTGTTGTTGTCTTCTGGTCAAACCGGCAACCACTTCTGGTGCCAACTGATGCATCGAATGATGTGTCAGCCAACGAACAGCCATCACGGTAACTTCATTGTCAGCACTATCGAGAGCCAGCAAACTAGCGATGACGTGACCATTATGTTCGGCTGTCTTATGCTTTCTTGCCCAGTCCATCGCGGCTTCGATTACTTCTTCGTCGTTGGTGTTTTCTTCGAGCCAACGTCGAATGTATTTGCTTGCATCGTGAAGATGTTTGTCTTGATTGGTTTCGTGCATCAGTGTCGCTCTGGCGTGCTGGGATACATTTTGAACGGGAGCAGCTGGGGCTGGTGCCGCAGGCTGTTGATATGCCACTGGCTGCGGTGCCAGCGCAGGTTGTTGCACTGGAGGCTGCTGAGGTGGAGCAACTGGTGCTGCCATCGCAGGTGCTTGCGGCTCTGGCTGAGCAACAGGCTGAGGTGCCACATACTCAGGAGCAGGTTGTGCCTGAGGCTGTGGTGTGTATTGAGGTTGTTGATATTCCATCGACACAGGAGCTGGTTGCTGCACCTGCGCAGGAGGTGTGTACTGCATTTGTGGTGCAGGTTCTTGAGTTTGTGCTTGAGGCGCACGGAAAGGAATTGGGGCAGGTGGGCTAGCTTGACGTGCTGCAGGTGCAGGCGCCTGGTCTTGCGCTTCTTCTGTTTCGTCGTCGTCATCAAAAAAATCGTCGTCGTCTTCATCCATAATAGATACTGAATTGACTAGCGCCATGGCTGGTCCTGATCTGGCAGGTTCCATCGAACTTTGCGCTTGTGTGCTTTCGGATGGGCTTGCAGCACGGATCAAAGCTGCCATGGCTGCATCGAGATCGTCCATTGATGGCGCCGTGGCTACTCCAGCGTTACCTGGGTTTTCAGCGTCCATCTCGTCATTTTCATTATCAATGCTCATTTCGACTCGTTCTCCTATCCTCTACTAAGCAAACTGAACCAAGGCGGTGGCGACAGGTCGCTCCTGCCTATTAATGTTCAAACATTTGAGCCTGGTCTGAAATCTATATACCCGGGCTTTCACAGATTGCGACCTGATTGAAATATTTAGTATCACATCCCGCAAAGTGCCAAGGGGACATCGATATGAGCATTTTTTACGATCTAACAGTTGGGTCAAGTTTGATTATCAGGTTGACAAGAGGCAGATTTTAAGATGTTATGCTGGTGAATCTGGCGAGAGGATAGGACTATTAGATTCCGTTTTAAGTACTCAAACCTCGGAATGTTGCTATTCGCGACAGTTTTATCTTTCATGTTGATTGGCGAAGCACCTGCTGCAAACAAGATGCAGGAAGCTTTTGCACATTATCAGGCGCATCGATTCAAAGAAGCCACAAGTGCATTTGATGAATACCTGCAGGGTAATCCTCGCGATGCGAATGCAATGTATTACGACGCGCTCTGCAATCAGCAAATAGGAAATATGGCGCGTGCGAAGAGTCTCTATCGGATGGTTGTGCAGACCAGCCCAGGAAGCCAGATTGCTTCATATGCAGAATCAGTACTAACGAAAGTTGATCCTTCGTATCGTTCTGCCACGTCGTCGAGCAATACAAGTCGGTCAACGACAAGCCCTGCTGTCAATTCAATCAGATCGTCAGCATCAGCTAGCGTGATACAAGGTCCAAACCAAGCCAATGTGTACTATAAAGCGCAAGGCTCCAGTATTATGGTGCCCGTCGAAATTAATGGGCATCAAGTTGAAATGAAACTCGACACCGGTGCGCCTGGAATTTGTATCGGAAGAACTCAGCTTGCTTCAATCGGTGTTCGTCCACCCGATGGAAAAGCGACTGGCTTCACCGGAGGGTCGTCTAACAATGAAGCAATCGGCACATGGGATATGCGTGCGACTGTTAAGGTTGGTCCGTTTATTGCACCAAACGCAGAAATTGTTTTGATGGAAACCGAAGACAATCACGCCTTGCTCGGTCAGGAGTTCATCAAGCATTTCGAGTATCAGGTAGACCAGTCTGCGCACTGTATACGGTTCACAAAGAAAGGCACCACTGGTGCCGCTGTGGCTCAAGGCTACACTCTACCTTTTACTTTTCGCGAGGCCGGCAATCGGATTATTGTGGAAGGTGAGATCAACGGTCGCAAGAGCAAATTCATGATGGATACGGGCAATACTGGTTCAGGTATTAAATTCACTAGTCCTGAGCAAGCCGCCGCATACGGTGCCCCCGTTCCAGATGGATGCAGAGTTGGCAGTTTCGTTGGTGTTTCCGGGGCTGGTTCTGCTTATGTTTACTCCGTCAATCATTTTCGTATGGGTCCGATCGACCGTAATGATTTAAGTGTTGCGGCCTCAGTAACGTCACTTCAGGGTGGAGAAGAACCGTTACTCGGGCACGAAGTTTTTGAAGGTTGGCAATACACAGTCGACTACGATAAGAAGGTCATACACTTATTGCGTCGGTGACCTAAGGCAGTTATTTTCTATTTGTTGTATTTTCACCCTGTCTAGCGACTATGTCCGAACGGGGGTATCAACGTGATCGAAGAAGTTCATCCTAAGCCTGAGTCTAACCCAAATATCCAGGTCGAACTCGCTCGTGTCAGAACGGTTCTTGCTATGGACAGAACTCTTTTGGCTTGGGTGCGCACGTCGCTTTCCTTAATCGGTTTTGGATTTACTCTGGCAAAGTTTGTGCACGATTTAATCGTCAGCGGTTCCATTCATGGTTTGAACTCCGCAGCGCCTCGTCGTTTAGGTATCGCGTTGATGGTGTTAGGAATTGGTGGATTGTTGGGAGGCGCTTACGATTACAAACGATCCGTCAAACAACTTGGTGGATCGGTTGACATCTCTATCTGGTCTCCATCATTGGTGGTGGCACTCATACTTGCGGTCCTGAGCGTGTACTTGACGTTCAATCTGGTATCAAACCTGAGTTCATAACAGGCTCGTTAGATCGGAAATAAGCCACTGTGTACGCCGATCAACCAAGCAGATCATCTGATATCTTATGGTCGAGCTTTTAATAAGCGCCCCTTGGCATGGCTGCAAGCCGCGCACCTCAGGAGTGTCAGCGTGAATAAATACGCGAAGAAATTTTGTTCAGCTCTTCTCGCCGTAGGTTCAATATTCCTTCCCAGTGCGGGTATGTGTGTCAGCGCCAAACAACCAAACATCATCTTTATTATGGGAGACGATATTGGTTGGTCGAACATTGGAGTTTATAACCAGGGCATTATGGCTGGTCGCACTCCTAACTTAGATCGTCTCGCAAATGAGGGAATGAGGTTCACTGACTATTATGCTGAAGCGAGTTGCACAGCCGGTCGCGCCAACTTCATCACTGGCGAATTGCCCATTCGAACTGGATTAACGACAGTTGGTCAAGCCGGTTCGCAAGTAGGTATTCCAGATCAAGCAATTACAATCGCCACTGCGTTGAAAAACCAGGGTTATGCCACTGGTCAGTTCGGAAAAAATCATCTTGGAGACTTAAATAGATTCCTTCCAACTGTGCACGGGTTCGATGAATTTTTCGGTTATCTGTATCACCTCGACGCGATGGAAGATCCTTCGCACCGCAACTATCCAGCTGCATTGAAAGCGAGCGTTGGTCCTCGCAATATGATTCACAGCTGGGCCACAGATACAGACGACGCGACAGTGCAACCGCGTTGGGGCAAGATAGGCAAACAGAAAATTGAAGATGCCGGTGAGCTTTATCCAAAGAGGATGGAGACTGTAGACGACGAGATTTTGGCTGATTCTTTGCAATTTATGGACAAAGCAAAAAAAGATGGCAAGCCGTTTTTCGTCTGGCTCAATCCAACTCGCATGCACATCATCACCCATCTCTCTGACAAATATCAGGCGATGCGCAATGGTGATAACGGCTGGACTGAAGAAGAAGCTGGCATGGCGCAACTCGACGATATCGTCGGCTCTGTAATGAAGTATGTAAAAGACAATGGATTAGACGACAATACAATTATTGCTTTCAGCACCGACAATGGTGCCGAGAATTTCACCTGGCCAGACGGTGGACAGACACCATTTGCTGGTGGAAAAGGTACTGCACTGGAAGGTGGTTTTCGAGTTCCTGCCATCGTCAGATGGCCAGGTCACGTGCCAGCGGGCAAGGTCGAAAACAGCATCATGTCAGGGCTTGACTGGTTCCCGACATTGCTCTCAATCGCAGGTAATCCGTCAATCACGAGCGAGCTGTTAGCTGGAAAACAAATCGGCGATCAGACTTATAGAGTTCATCTCGATGGTTACGATCAAACAGATTTGATCACCGGCAAAGGTCCATCGAAGCGAAAAGAAATTTTCTATTTTACTGAAGGCACACTAGGTGCGGTGCGAATTAATGACTACAAATACCGTTTCACTGATCAGCCCCAGGGCTGGCTTGGTGCAACCGAGAAAGTAGATTGGCCGATTCTCACCAACCTTCGCCTCGATCCATATGAGCGCACTGGAATGCCAAACGGAAAATCGGGTTCGCTGGGTTACTACAATTATTTTGTAGATCAATTCTGGCGTTTCGTGTTTGTTCAGGACGAAGTGTCGAAGACTGCGCAATCCTTTGTCTCATACCCGCCAATGCAGAAGGGTGCCAGTTTCAATATGGAGTCTGTCAAACAAGCCATAATGGATAAAATCAACGTCCAGGGCAAGTAATGGAGCTCAAGGTAAACGCGGCGTTAGCGATGATATTGTCGTCGCTGATGCTACCAGCGGTGGCTCTCGGTGCTCTGCCGTTCCGGCCAACTATATCCAACAAATTGGTATCGCCTAAGAAAACACCACCTGGAATGGTTTTGATTCCAGGCGGTGAATTTTCAATGGGCAGCGAAGATCCATCAACAATCGAAGTTTGCGGTGGGCATGAACACATGCGCGACGCGCGACCTATTCATCGTGTTTATGTCGATGCTTTTTGGATGGATAAAACCGAAGTTACCAATGAGCAATTTAGAAAGTTCGTGCAAGCAACGGGCTACAAAACCATCGCCGAAGTTGCGCCGACCCAGGCTGAGTTTCCGACAGCTCCGAAAGAAAATCTTGTGGCGGGTTCGACGGTTTTTACTCCCACACCAAATGCGGTGCCCCTGAATAATATGTTTCGATGGTGGCGTTATCAACAAGGCGCTGACTGGAAACACCCAGAAGGTCCTCAAAGCAACATCGCAGGACGAGATAACTACCCTGTCGTGCAAATTGCGTATCCGGATGCGGAAGCATATGCCAAGTGGGCGCACAAACGATTACCAACCGAGGCTGAATGGGAATTCGCAGCGCGCGGTGGGCAGAGCGGCATGCCATATGCCTGGGGCTCCGAATTCAAGCCGGGAGACAAGTGGATGGCAAACATCTACACCGGTACCTTTCCAGTCAAAGACAGCGCTGCTGACGGCTTTGCGGGCATTGCTCCGGTAGCAAAGTACCCACCCAACTCTTATGGTCTTTACGACATGGCTGGCAACGTCTGGGAGTGGTGCAGCGATTGGTACCGTGCTGACTATTACGAACAACTGGAAAAATCTGGCGCCACCATTTTTCGTAATCCGAAAGGTCCAACTACTTCTTGGGATCCTGCTGAACCAAATGAAAAGAAGCGAGTGCAAAGAGGAGGTTCGTTTCTGTGCACTGACCAATACTGCACTCGTTACATGGTTGGAACCAGGGGGAAAGGAGACGAAAAAACGGCAGCAAACCACCTGGGATTCAGGTGCGTGCAGTCCCTGGAACCCTAGTTAATGTTGCTCGAAATTCTTCCAAATGGGAGTTCTGGTATCGTTTTCGGGATTTGATGTAACATCTTCCCTGACAATGTACTAAAATGAACCGGCGTAGTTGACTAGGAGTTGTAAATGCTTAAGAAATTGATTTTGACCGCACTGGTAGTGTCTGTAGTAATGCCAGTTGCTCCGAGCTTCAGCCAGAGCGAAATTACAAACAATCAGCCTGTTAAAGGTTCAATGAACAAGGATGCAGAACGCATTCAACAGAAAATTAAAGATGATTTCAAAAATGGCTTGATCGACGCAGATCAAAATGCTTCATTCCAGAGAGATTTTGACGGAATTATGACCAGAGAAGATGACTTGAAATCCAGAGGCAACGGAATGAATGCTGCTGGAAAGAAAGACATCCTCAAACAGCTAACTGCTTTCGAAGCAAGATTGGACAAGCAAGCTGGCTTGAACAAGACCACTAAGAAAAGCAAATAATTCTCGCGAGTAATCGCTTCTCGAATTAAGTCATGACGCTGCTCGCAAGGGCAGCGTTTTCTTTAAAGCGTTTTCTGTCCTTCAGGGCAGCTCAAGCTCTTACGAGATTTCATTTGCCAAATTCGAGCGCGCAAACTAATGACATGACATACTTCTCTAATGAGTAATTTTCAAGCAAGCAATTTTTTCTTGTTGAAACTTCGCGCACATCTCGCGCACAGTGTTCGCAGATGCGTGATACTTTTTTGCATCTTTTCTATGGTTTTCCCCAGTGCCAATTTGCAAACATATGCTCAAGGTCTTGGGGGTCGATCACGACATGCCGCTGGAAATCACTCTAGTTCTTTTAGAGTTCTCCCTCCTCCTTCTTTGCCGCCTCCTCCGCGTAAGCCTTCCGATGCAAATCAGAAGCAAGTTTTGGAATTCACCGAGGAGAAGTCGGATTCGAACGAGGTCTACGCGTCACATGCAGTCGATGCGAAACCCCTTGCAACCGAACGCTTAAAAGAACTGGCGGCTTTGCTGCCTCCAATGAAAAAGAATGGGTCGGAGAAAAAATTCGAGCCGATTTCTTATACGAAACAACCGCCGCCAGTTACCAAAGTCATTGAGCAAGAATTTCCGCCGAAGAATTCTTCCACACAGTCACCTGGCAAGCCTGACAAGGTCAAAAGTGTTCCGCTGAGAGTGACACGTGTCAGTCAAAGTGGCGATGTATCTCCGGTTGAATCTTTGACTATTACATTTAATCAACCCATGGTTTCTGTTAGTTCGCCGGAAGCAAGTGATGCATTTCGGCCAGTGAAGTTGTCTCCGCAACCTCCCGGTGTTTGGCATTGGAATGGAACACAGACGATTGAATTTAAACCCAAAGCACAAACGCTTCCTAATGCAACAACATACAAAGTCGAAGTGCCAGCTGGAACAACTTCTGTAAATGGCGCCAAGCTGGCATCAGTGTACTCATCTTCATTTCGAACACCATCCCCACGTGTTGATGAGTTTGATCTAGCCAAAGTTGGTGGTTTCGATATGGCCGACTCTTTGTCTCCGGTGATGGTGCTCAGATATATCGCCAAAGTCGATCCAAACAACGTAATAAAATTCGTTTCTGGAAAAATCAATAACAAGCCCTTCGCCTTGAGATTGGCAACAACAAAGGAGATTGAAGAGGCGAAATCGGATAACAGAATTTATGATGTTGGAGATCGGACCAATGTCTATTTCACGCCACGCGTAAAACTTCCAAAGGATTCACAAGCAACAATTGTTGTTGCGCCAGGAGTACCCTCAACTGAAGGTCCGAACAAAGGACACGAGCGCCAAAGTTTTATTTTCGATACATATGGACCATTGCATGTTGCCGTGAATCCTAATGAAGTGCAAACGATGTGGACAGCTGAACCCACTAGACTCTCCTTCAGTAATCAGCTCGACACATCAGTTTGCAAACCTTCAATGATCTCCGTTGTTCCGGCGGTGAAAAAATTCAATGTCGATTTTGCCTACGGCAACGGCATTTCGTTCAAAGGGAATTTCAAGTTTGGTGTCACTTACGCGATCAAGATAAGTGGTGAACTTGTCGATATATTTGGTCAGAAACTGACCGGTGCGCGCTCTGTGCGTTACACAATCAAACCCCGACCTCCTCAAATTTTTCACCCGACAAACGAGTTTGGCCAGATGGTGCCCAGTGCTAAACCGGTTTACCATGTTTTCACTTACAACGAACCGAGCACCAAAGTTACGATTCTGAAGGCAAAACCGTCAGACTGGAAAAATTATTTGAAGGTGGTTCACGCATTTTCCGCGGATAAAAAAGCGGTGGCGAAATCGTTATCGTCGTTGAAAGTACTGTTCACGCGCAACTTTCAAACTTCTGGTCATATGGAACAGTGGAATGACGTGCCTCTCGACTTAAATCCGTATGTGAAAGAGGGCAACACGCATTTTATAGTTGTGGTTGAGGCGCCAGGTGGAAAAAACGATACAGCACAACGATTTGTTCGATGGATTGAATATAGTTCAACTCGCTTGAATGTGTTTAATGACACCAAAAATCTCTATGCGATGGTGAGTGATATTCGCACTGGAAAAGCCGTTCCTGGAGCGGAACTAACGCTGTGGCCGAGTGGTGCGAAGAATACTTCTGACAAAGATGGTCTTGTAAAATTTGCTTTAAGTGATGGAAAACAAGATCTGCTTCAGTGTAACGTCGGTACGAATAGTACAATTCTTCCTCATGGAGAGTCGTGGAACTACACTGCTGAAAGCGGCAACTTCATTACATATCAGAATACCGATCGCAACCTTTATAGACCCGGAGAGAATGTTCGAGTTAATGGACTTCTCCGATGGTCAGATTGGCTCAAGAATGGTGCGCTTATGGCACCAACCAACTCAGTCGAAGTTAGTTACGTAATTAAGAGCAGTGACGCTACAGAACTGAGCAAGGGTGTGACGAAAGTTGATAAGGCTGGTGCGTTTTCGTTTGAGTTCGATATTCCTCAAACTGTAGAACTTGGCACCGCGACTGTAGAATTGAGCCTAAAAGAGGCCGGCGTGTCCACAACCTTTGATGGCGGTACGTCCAATTTCCAAATTCAAGAATTCAGACGACCTGAATTTGAAGTGGCATTGGAATCCAACAAAAGCGAAATGCTTCTTGGTGATCTTGCAACTATAACTGCGAAAGGACTCTACCGAACTGGAAGCGCAATGCCGCACAGCGAGGTTCGTTGGCTGGCGCAATCGAAGCCGGACTCTTTTAGTGCTGCGGATTTCAGCGATTTTACGTTCACTGAGAGAAGTGGTTTTCTCGAAGCGAGTCAAGGACCACCAAATGATGCTGAGGCGTCCGTGATTGGTACTTCTGGATCTGATGGTGTTGACAAAGTGCGGTTGAAGTGTGTTTCGTTGGCGACCATCCAGCCAGTCACACTCGATATCAATGCAACCATTCAAGATTTGAACAGACAGGAGTGGACGCAAAAAACGTCTGTTTTGGTGCATCCTGCCAGCGTCTATGTAGGACTGAGACAGAAGGATTCAACCCTTAAACCGAAAACACCGAAGGTTTTCGAGTACGTGGTAACTGACACCGCAGGAAAAGTGCAGCCTGACTATGCAGTCCATTTATCGGCTTCGCATTATGTGATGGCGCCAGGCGAAGACGAGTCGAGCGAAAAAATTCTTCAAGAATTTGATGTTACCTCAGCTAAAGAGGCTAAGAGCAGCACGTTCAATTTCAGCGCTCCCGGCGAGTACATTATTACTGCAAAAGTAGTTGATCGTCAGGGTCGACCGAATCAGTCCAGAATTTCTGTGCTCGTGGAAAACGACGACGAGGTTTCTGTCACACCCGAAAACGAACCACCGGAAGAACACGAAGTCGTTTTAAAGCTCGATAAGGAACACTACAAGCCTGGCGATAGTGCTGAAGTTAGAGTGGAAGCACCGTTTATTAGTGGACACGGTGTTCTCTTAGCTCAGAGCAATCTGATCTTCAGTGCAGTGCCATTTACCGTCGTTAATCAAAAAGCGACGATAACTTTGCCAATCGAGGACACTTTTTACCCGCAGATAAGAGCTTCTGTTTATGCTTTCGGTCCCAACAACGCCACCGCATCTGGTGAGATAGATGTTGATGTTCCAACTGATCCAGTTAATCTCTCGGTTACTGCAAAAACCCAGTCTGATGCCTATCAGCCCGGACAGACGGTAAATCTAAAAGTTGATTTGAAAGACGCTCAAGGCGCTCCTCTTGCTGGCGGACAAGTTGCTCTGGCGGTAGTTGATGAATCAGTTCTGGCTCTAACGAATTTCAACTGGAGCAATCCTCTTGCGAGCTTCTATGTGACTAAAGACTATCTCGGAGAAGAAATTCTGTCGCCCACACTGCTCAACGCTGCCGATTTGAAGCCTCAATACATAAGTATCAGATATAAGGATGGAGACTCGGACGTAAGTGCACTTCCACCGCCCAGTGCGCTTCCGCCGCCGCCGCTTCCGAGCGAAGCAGGTAAAAGTGTAGGAGGGCTCGTACCGCCTCCGCCTCCTGTGCCTAGCCCAGCGCCTGGTGGATTGGTCGGCGCACCAGTCGATCCACGCTACGGTCAGTCGAACGATATCGGGCAAGATACAAATGCAAAAGTTGTAAAGCTTAGATCTGATCTAAACCCGCTCGCATACTACAATCCAGCTATTTTGACTGGAGCCGATGGCACAGCTAGTCTTACATTTACTTTGCCGGGAAATCTCACTAAATACAAAGTCATGGCAATTGCAGCTAAAGGTGCAGGTCAATTCGGCTCGGGTAGTTCAATTTTCACGGCGAGTCTTCCACTCATGGTGCGACCTTCGCTTCCTCGCTTTTTGAATTACAAGGATCAATGTGAACTTCCTTTCGTTGTACAAAACACTACAGACAAACCCGTATCTGCAGAATTAATTGTCAGAGCTAGCAATTTAAGCGACTTGAGTGTTACAAGCTCATCCGAAAATGTTGGCGATAACTCTAATGCTGTGAAGAATGATTCGTCTGCGTCAGCACCATATCTAACGGGACGAGCTTTTGAGATTCCTGCAAACGATCGTGTTGAGATTCGCTTGCCAGTTGCAGCGAACGCTTCTGGTTCCGCTGATGTTCAAGTGGCAACATTTGCAAACGGGTCGAGCGATGCTGCTGAACTTTCTATTCCTCTGCAACCGCCAGTCACCTCAGAGTCTTTTGCTACTTATGGGCAGCTTGATGCTGGGGCCTTAGCTCAGAAAATCGCTGTGCCAACGAATGTAATAAACGAAGTTGGTGGATTAGAAATCACCACCAGTAGTACTGCTATGCAGCAGTTGTTCGATGCAGGTGAATACCTTCAGAACTATCCGTTCGCATGTTCTGAGCAGCTTTCATCGCAGCTTCTGGGATTGGGTGCGCTCATGGACCTAGTCTCAAAATTCAAGACTGCCACTACTGATGTCAATGAAAACCAAATCGTCTCGTTGCTAAACAAGGATGTCATCGAACTGAGCAAACGGCAGCAGTCTGATGGAGGTTTTGGTCTCTGGGTCAGGGACGAAAAAGAAAAGTATCCTTTTGTCTCGATTCAGTGCGCAAGAGCATTGTTCGAGTGTTCGAAGCGAAAAATCGCTGTGTCTCAGCAGGTCCTCAATCGTTGCAAGTCCTACTTGAAAGACATTGATTCGACGATACCAAAAGAGTACAGGGGTGCAGAAAGAATCTCACTTGCAGCTTATGCTCTCAATGTGCGCTTTCAAATGAATGACTCCGATCCAGTAAAGGCCAAAAAGGTCGTGTCGGATGCCGTAGCTACCTACAACACTCGTAAATCAAAGATTGCGAAGGGCGCGGCGGAAAGCGGCGAAAGACTAAGTTTGCAAGAATTGCTGCCCCGAACGATGAGCCTGGAAAGCCTGGCGTGGCTTTTACCTGTTCTGAGCTCTGATCGTAAAAACAACGCTCAAGAAATTGATGCCATTCAGAACATTTTGTCTGCACACATCGATGAAACAAGCTCGACGGCGAGCATCAACGATCATCCATATGGTGACCTCTCTTATTTGATGTATTACTCTCCAAACCGCTTGAGTGCGATTGCCCTCGAATCGCTGATATCCAGTCAACCAACGAACGATTTGATACCGAAAATGGTGAAAGGACTTCTGCAGCAACGTCGCAACGGAAGCTGGATGACTACTCAAGAGAATGCGTGTTCGCTTCTAGCCTTGAGTAAATATTTCTCAGTCTACGAAAAAGAAGAACCCGATTTCATCGCTCAATTTTGGCTAGGTGAAGCAATTTCGTTTGAAGAAAAATTTGTCGGCAGAAATTTGAACTCGAATGAAATGAAAATTCCGATGGAATATTTGCAGGCTCATATGAAAGACGAACTGCTCACTCTGGCAAAGAAAGGCGTGGGTCGTCTTTATTATAGAGTTGGTATGAAATGCGCATCTAAGGACTTGAAGATGCCCGCAGTTGCACGTGGTTTTACTGTCGAAAGATCGTATGTACCAGTGGATTCCGCATCAGATGTAACTCGCGACGCTGCTGGGACGTTGCATGTGAAATCTGGTGCCACTATCAAGGTAACAGTCAAAATTGAAACTCCAGGACTGAGGTACCACGTTGCGATGGTTGATCCGTTTGCGGCGGGATTTGAAGCACTGAACCCAGACACAGTGGGCACGAGACCTGTGTCTAGTGATTTCGATAACAATCTAGCGCCAGAAAGTGGAGAAGTCGAGAACATCTGGAACAACAGATGGTACGACCACCAAAACTTCCGCGACAATCAGGCGGAAGCGTTTACAACCTTACTGTACAACGGGAAAGTTGAATACACTTATTTTGTACGTGCCACCACTCCGGGAACATTCACAGTGCCACCGTGCAAAGTCGAAGAAATGTACTCTCCTGAAACCTTCGGCAGAACCTCCACCGAACAAGTAGTAATAAAATAACAATGACTTTTCGATGTCTGACCAGCGCTCGTTCCACGACATTTCAACTTGCTAGAGCGAGCGCTCAACTGGTCGGATCGCTGAGGATCGATAGGCAGCGATCCAAGACTCTTTCACCATCTTGCCTAATAGCGTCGTGCTCGTATTCGTTTGTAATCCAAATCTTTATGCCGTGAATGTTATCGGCCGTTTCTTCTGCAAACTTTCGATCGACGTACATGTCGTTGTAATAGATTGTGGCAACGCACGGCACGGTGTTCTTGCGCAGCACACCTACGTCGTAAAGCTTGGGCCACTTGTCATACGTAGCCAACAACTGAGCGGCCTCTTTCATCGGCTTCAGACATTCGTATTCATCGAACATCCATGGATAGATCATTTCACCAGTGAAAAATGTTGGACGATGGTCGCTGTTGAATTCTGGAAACTGGTGCAACATTCGATCCGCTGACCAATTGGATGCATTGCCCTGACAGTAGATTGACTCATGCAGCAAAGAATAGATTGGATTGCTGTTGTAGCTCATCATGCGCTCAACATTGCGCAAGAAGCTGTAGGATAGTTTGTCTTTCTCGCTATTTGCAACGAATGCGCCTTCTAACAGGTAGTGAATTGCATTCATATTGCCACCGGCTGAATTGAAACCAAATGCGATGCCGAGCTGCAAGAAGCGCCGGGCACTCAAAACTTCAGTGGTCGGTAATTCTATGTGGTGCGACCGCAAATGATTGACGACCTTTTCGATTGCTGGTCCGTCGCCAGGAAAGCGCTGGTAGTAGCGATTGTTTTTATCGATGACGCGGCGATAAGTAGCTTTGTACACTTCATCTGGATTGTTGACCAGCGGTGGCAACCCTCCCAAGATTATTGCTTTGCTTAATCCATCTGGTGCAAATGATAAATAGGTCGTTATGCAAAACCCGCCGTAGCTTTGTCCGAGAACCGCCCATGGTGCTCCCTCTGCAATGACGCCACGAATAACTTCGCAATCACGAACGATGCTGTCGGCGCGGAAGTTCTTCAGATAATCAGCTTGAGCCTCTGGGCTTGGAAACAATTCCATTGTTTCGTGTGTTACGGGAGTGCTCAAGCCGGTTCCACGTTGGTCTAACAGCAGAACTCGATGGTCCCTCAGGGCTCTCTTTAACCATCCGTCCATAGATTCAGGTCGAGGTGAGGCGAATCCAGGACCTCCCTGGAGGAACACCAACCAGGGTAATTTCTTCTCTTTGGTCTCGTTGGACACGACTTCTCGCGCAAAAACTTTGATGCGCTGACTGTCAGGATTCTCGTAATCCAGAGGTACATCAAAATAATGACCTTGGCAAGTGAATCCGCGGAAGTACTGAACGGTGGTTTCAGGCGAATGCATAACGACTCTTGGAAAGTGCGGATGACAGACGATATTTTAGCGCGTCTGCCGCATCTAACTGAGTTTCTGTTCGACCGGGCTAAACACTAACTACCGTTTTGCATTTATTTTGCATTTTTTGCATCATCTCTAGTATCGCACTGCGCACTTGCTTGTCGATTTCTGCGAGTCCGTCTTGGTTGTCTAATTCAAATCTATTGAATATTGGAGCCAGATCGATTGGTGGTGCCGCATCAACCCAAGCTGTTCGATGTCCTTTAGGTGTGGTCTTGCCTATGACTTCGAGCTCCAAGCGATCCAAAACACGCCACGCTATTTCGGGTGTAAATTTTGTACTCTCAAGCGTGCTTGCCAAAATGAGAAGTTGTTCCGCGAGATCCAAATCGTGCACAAAAATTTCGTGCTTAGACTTGGACATATCTTGCAATTTATGCTTATAGCGACAATGTGAGATAGCACACGGTTCAGCCGCTTTACGAAGTTCCGCCCTTACACCGTAGAGCAGAACAGCATCGTCTTCTTCCGCGTCGAAGGAAATTCCATTTCCTCGGGCAGCCATCAGGGTGATCTTTCTGCTCAGCTCTTTCAACTCTGCTGAGAGCGATTGTTTGTGCATCAGCACCACTCCGTACAAGTTAGAGAGATGCGCAATGTAGTGTGATACTAGACGTTTGATCTTTTGCTCGAAAGAAAGCTCTATAGTATTCAAAGACGAAATATGGAAGGCATTTTCGAGACGATTGATGCAATCGGTCATCTGTTTGATCGAGTCGTGGCGCACTTCGTAGTACATTGCTACGGGCAGAACGTGAAGCGATTCGCCAGTCAACTTGAGCAGCTGGCGTTGTGCCTCGAAGAGGTTGATCAGCCCATCTTCTTTGAGAGGTAGCACTGCGTCATCTCTTCCTGTCACATCACCCTCGGGAAACTGGGCGAGTTTGTGCTTTCCTTGCACCAGAATTTTCACTGTTTCTTTTGCAGAAGCGCGTTCGACCTTCCTGCCGCGTATGACCGAGTAAGTGCCTAAATGCTGCAGCACCCAACCGGCGAAACCGAACTGCCTGTCGAACTGTTCTCTTGATGCGAGGAAGTTGAAGTTCTCACCGCATTCGCTCGAAAGGGCACAGGCGCAAAGTGGATCGAAGCGGTCTGAGTGATTGATCATCAAAACTGAGTGCTTGCGATTGAGAGAGGCGACTATATTTTTGCAGTTTTCGGAGACTCTTATTGTCAGCCCATTTTGAAACTTCGCTAGAGGCAAGAGCATCTTCGCTAATGCGACGATAGCTGGGTCATCAACTGGAGGTATAAAATCGTCCATAACGCCTGTGGCGCGATTTACGGCGAAAAGTTCCCATTAGCTGAGCGGTTTAATCTTGCAACCGCATCAGGCAGGCAGGCAGGCAGTCGCAACTTGCTAGCTTCGACAGCATTTGTAGCTTCAGATGATTCAGTAAGCAGTAACTCTTCCAAGTAGTGCTTGGCACGGCTGACAGATTTTTTGTGTTCCAGCAAGCGCAGTGGAATGTACGATAGTCCTGCTGCGAGCCATGCCTGGAGCGAACAGACTCCGATGTGAAGTGCCTCGGTTCCAGGGATTACTCCTGCTGTGAGCACACCGACTGTGCATCCAATTAGCAGCGCAGCAAAAGCCGGATATTTCACTGGCGGCAGTGCCGAAAGTTCTGGAACAGTTGAAAAATCATTTTCTTGTCCAATCATTTTCTTGACGATGAAGAATTCGGCGATCATGATCACAGTCACTGTCGGCAGAAAGACGCAGTTCAGCGACGCTATTGACTCGAGCGATTTAGCGATTCCAGCTGTTGATAGCCAGGCTGCGAACGACGCACAAATTATCGCAAGAGCGGCACAAACGCGGTGATGGGGCAGCTTCTTCAAATTTTCGATGGCGTTGATCATGCCATAAAGATTCGAATCGTTACACGCGCAATAGGCGACTGTGAGGACAATTGCAGCAACTGCCGCAATGCCACCGAAAGCGTAATTGTTCATGTAACTGGTTGCCGCACCATATTCAGTTACACCCGAGAGTCGAGAAATCATCCAACCAGTAATTGGAAATATGATTTGTCCGATCGCGAGTGCGATTGTTAATGGAAGTGCTGCCAGCCACTTGTTTGGCTTGCCGTAACGCCAGTAGTCAGGTTCATTGCCCCAGACTGCAAAGCCTATCACGTAGCCTGACACAGAAGTGAGAGCAGTCATTATCGGCACATGCGGCACTGCTGTCAAAGTTGTTATGGGACAGGTTGGCACCACTTTGAAGAAAGTGTAACCGACCATGCTGAGCAAAAGTGGTGCGGCTAGATAACGCGCAAAGTTGGCCACGCCGCTGAATCCAAAAAAGTTGTTGAAAGCCATGGCAACAGCCAAACCGGAAGCCAAAAACATAACTGGGATATTAAGGTGAAAGAGACCGGTCAAACCATCTGCGAGCAACAGCGCACTCAACGCGTACCAGGCAATGAAAATCCACAGCAAGTTGCATGACACCAGTCGCGAACCCCAACGTCCAAAGACTTGTCTGCTCAGTAATCCATAGGTCTGCCCGCTAACGGCTCCCAGGTACGCCGCAGGGATCGAGTACGCCAGCAAAATCAGACAGCTCATCGCAGTGCAAACAATTACTTGAGAGAGCGTCAAACCTTCTTTGAACCACTGAAATCCAATCAGTACAGAAGGGAATGCTGTCACCATAGTGACCCACAGAAGTCCCATTGTGCCTGCGCTGCGTCGCTCGTTCAGCGGTACAACTTCGTGTGAATGGTCCTCTGACGCTTGCTGAGACGCAGCCTCATCGTCGGGCGAATGCTTTGTAAGAAGCATAAGTCCTCCTGGTGAAGGAAGTTTGGGGAGTGATCCACACGACTTGCTGAAAGAAGCGCGTGCGCGCACTTAGGCGATCGTCACATGAGCATCCTAGATAAGGTTTGAGGCGCCGACAATCGTGAAATCACGAATTTCGTTCATTTGTTTGCATGCAAAAATGCTCAAATGTGCAACTGGCTTGGCTGAGCGCGGTCCCGCCAGGCGTTGACTCGGGTTGAGCAGGGATAAGTACTAGGCTTACGGCTGGAGTTCCGGATGTGTTGCCCAAATCTCGCTGAGAAGTTCACCGAGCTGATTGCCTAGAATTTCTTCCATGTTGTTGCAATAGAGGTCGCGCTCTTTCTTGGTAAATTTGCCTTCGGTAACTAAATCACGACCTTCGTCTATTATTTGACAAATCTCTTTTAGAAGTTCGTGAAGCTCGTACGCGGACTCTTTGTTTTTGAACATTTATTTTGACATCCTTTGTGAATGTGGGCACCAGATTTGGTGCATACAAAAATACCACCCGAATTGCTTCGCGGTGGTATTTAAGCTACTGCCTGACTGTCCGTTCGATGGGACTCAGTATTTATGCACACTTCAGTCAGTCCGTCATGTGCATCGGGCTACTTGCTACGGTTTCTGGTCAGCGCCGACCTGAAGTTTCCGCAAAGCCCCTCGGCTCAAAGCTCTCAACATTTAAGTGAGTGCTCACCGTTGATGTATCTATTATAGCCCGCCAGGCACCACGCGCTAGTACCCCATTTTTCATTTAAGGATCAAATTTTGGCATTTCAAGATCGGCTTACTATCTTAGTCTTCGAATGTTTTACGCATGCCAAGCTTTTGAGCAATTGTCCAAATCAAAGCTTTCGGACACATATATTCTCCGATATGAAATCAGCTAGATTTCTGATATCCGCAGCATATCCAATGCGATTTACCCTTGCTGCTTTGATATCTCATCTAGTTGTTTTTGACCAATCATTTGCCGCTCGCCTGCTTACTGTTGCCAAGGTACCAAAAGGTCCCGATTCAGGGGTATATTCCTCTTATATCTAATTTCTGTACTTTCCCGGTTTTGAACTTTCTACGTTTATTGGAATCCCGAATCTCTTGTAACACGTCGAGACTTGATCAGTTTTTCTTTTACCAAGTCCAAATCTTTAAGATTGGTATTCTAAAATGGACGATCAGTTTGATCAGAATTTGCGAAATTCTTTGAATATCAATCAGCTCGAGAACCTCGATCTGGCGTCACTAAGCGATCAACGGCAATCGTTTCTTCCGGGACAGATAATCGATACGCGTTTTCGCGTCATTCGTGAGCTGGGCCGTGGCGGCACGGGCACTGTTTATCAAGTCGAGCAAATACTTCTAAAGAAAGAATTTGCGATGAAGATACTTGATCCGATTCAGGTGACAGGCGAATCGTGGCGACGATTTCAGAAGGAAGCGCAAGCGGCCGGACGATTGGACCACCCAGGATTCGTCAAGGTGTACGACTTTGGCTTGATCGATAATCAAACACCGTATTTCACCATGGATTTCGTGTCGGGTGACACATTGGCGGAACGTCTACGCAAAGAAGGCCCGATGTCTGTTACAACCGCGCTGCCGCTGTTCATACAACTTTGTTTTGCGCTGGATCATGCTCACTCGCAAGGCGTGATTCATCGTGACCTGAAGCCAAGCAATATTTCGTCGATATCGGCCACCGCCAATGCAGATGCGCAGGTAAAAATTCTCGACTTTGGTATCGCCAAGCTGGTTGGTGTAGACACAACAAATTTGACGCAGGTGGGATCCGTTTTCGGAACTCCTTTCTATATGAGTCCAGAACAATGCTTGGGTCAACCGGTTGATCATCGCAGCGACATTTATTCGCTTGGTTGCGTGTTCTTTGAATTGCTAACCGGCGCTCCGCCGTTTACAACTGAAAATGCATTGACCCTGATGATGCAGCACCAATCCGATAAACCACCGAGCCTGAAGGAAGCTTCGATGGGTGGTCAGTTTCCGGCTGCGCTGGAAGCGCTGATTCAAAAAATGCTAGCCAAAAATCCCAGCGAACGATATCAGCGATTAGTTGATACGGCCAATGACTTAATTGATTTACAACAGGGCAACGCACCATCTGTCAACATTGCGAAGAAAATTCGAGAAGACTCTTCTAGTGGGACGAAAAAGCTACTTCTTGTCGGAGTATTTGGTCTGGCAATTACAGCGATTGCAGGCGCTACGTTTTACTTTGTGCAGGCGAAGAATAAACCCGAACCTGAGCCGATCACACATAAAGCCGTCACAAAGGATGTGCACGACATGGGTTCGCTTCGATCACTAGAAGACGAAACTGTTCAGCAGTTCGATAAGAATATGAATGTGGATTATTCAGATGTAGATGATAAGTATTTCTCGTCTGATGTAAAGCGTGATGGTATGCCTTTTCGCCTTTTCAAATTTTCCAAAAAAAGTTCAATCGGCGATATTACTTACACCGATCTTAACGGCAAGATGCACGACGAACCGGCAAAGGGTGAAGTATACGTACCGAAATTTCCGGTTCAGCCATCGATCATAAACATGGCAATTGACTGGAAAATGTGCAAGACTTCGCCGCAACTTCTTAAAAAGTTTAGACCTGACGAAATAGGCTATCTTCGATTCAAAGACGACGATTACCGTAAGACAATTGCAAATGACGACATCTTTGATGACACGCTTTCGTTCGTCGATGATTTGCAAGGTATTTATGCGATAGATCTTCCATCGCCGGTGACTGACAACAGTGTGGAGCATCTAGCAAAATTATCTCACTTACTATTTTTGGGTGCTAATCGTACTCAAATAACAGGGGATGCGTTGAAGAAGGCTCCCTTCTTGCGGCAGCTGCGAGGTCTGAAAATTAGTATGGTCAAAAACGCTAGAGCAGTTCTGCCCAAACTAAAACAATCGCAAGTTTTGACTTCATTGAAATTGGTGGCAGACAATATTCAAGATTCCGATTTGAAAATTTTGACTGATTGTTCTTCTCTTGAAGAACTTGCGTTAAGAGATAACCCTAAAACTACCGATGTAGGTTTGACCTACCTTATCGGTCTGCCGAAGCTGAAGCGCATTTCTCTCGATGGTTGTGCCATCACTCCTAGAGCCACCAAAACTTTGCAAAAAATGAACGTTAAAGAGCTCATTTGTCTGGATGTGTCTCATTGGTCCAAGGCTGACAGAGAAGAGCTTCGCAACTCGGTTTCATGTAAAGTACAATCTTGGAATTACGATCATCAGGAGCCTCGTTCTTTTGAAATGGTTTCAACCGAATCTGAATCTCCGGTCGATGGTGAAGTATCCATTATGCGGAAAAAGGCTCTAGATCGTGGCGAATAGTAGCAATATTGCGCCACTAACGAAACTCCTGGGCGACAATACTGCGAGACTACGCTCCGCGAATAATTTCTTCCAGCACAGGTTGAGGCAACTTCGTTACGAATAGATAATCGCGACCGTTCTGTGTCCACTTTGCGAACTGGTAGCCCGACTGGTTTCCAAAGGTAACTTGTTTACCTGCTAATTCTTGTGCATTGCCAACCGCTTTTATCGTTCCCTCCGGTGCTTGATAGCAGCTTAGGCGTTGATCGGAATTCCCATCTCTGACGAAATCAAATCGAGCAATGTTAGCTTGTGCTAAGTAAATACCGGACTGCTGAAGTTTCCACGATGGCAGATGGACATATTTGAGATCATAGCCCACTCTTTTATCAAGCTTTTGCTTATCTGGCTCCGGAGTGACTGCACCATCTGCGGTGAGGTCAGCGATAAGCTTCTGCGCTGTTGATGTTGGCGTTGCCGATAGCGACTCTGGTAGATGGCTGGGGCGTAAAAATTGAGGCACTAAAAACCATGCCACTAAAAGTATGGAAGCCGCGATTGAGACAAGTGGAATCTGCTGCGGTAAAAGACCAAAGATGCGTTTACTCTGATCTTCGTTTTTCAGAGACAGCGAAACTTTCTCCATTAGTTCAGATGGCACGAAAGTATTGCTTCTCGCCGCGGCAATGCGCGTACGCAATTCCTCCATCGCTTCCCACTCACTACGGCACTGATTACAGTTCTTTATATGGTCGAGAACCAGAGCTGAGTCTTTTGTTTCAAGCAACTCGTCGTAGAGTAAATCAAGAAGAGGACGGACTTCACTACATTTCATCGTCTACCACCTTCTGTTTAGCATGAGATTGAGAGTGTTCGGTCAGCCTGTCTCTAACAAGCCGCCGCGCTCGAAATAGTCGAGACATGACAGTGCCAGTTGGAATTGCAAGGATAGAAGCAATCTCTTCATAACTCAGGTCTTCTAACTCTCGCAGCAGGAGTGGATACAACAGGGAGACTGGCAATTTGCGTAGTGCTGACAACAAAGCTGGATCGAATTCATTCATTGCAAGTTGCAGCGCCGGATCTTGTAGAGACATCGACTCACTTTGAAGAGATTCGATCTCGTCACCCTCGACATCGAATGACACCGTATCTGGTTGTCGCAGTTTCCTTTTCAGCAAATCATTGATTACGTTCAATGAAATTTTCGTCAACCAGGCTTTCGCGTTGGTGCCAGTTTGAAATGTATGGAATGAACGATATGCGCGTAAAAACGTCTCTTGCACAACATCTTCGGCGTCTTGTTGATTGGCTAATCGCCACAGCGCCAATCTATAAACGTCTTGACCATAGGGTCTGGTCAATTCTTCGAATTGTTTTCTTTTACTCTGGAAGAATTTCACGGTTAGGCACTCATTTTTGATTCGATATCTGATTGGATTGTGGGATCTTCGCTAGTCAGAGATCTTATTTCGGCCAGTATTAATGGGTCTGTCGTGCCGGTCGTAGACTGGAGGCCCTTGCTGGCTGAAGCCGGCCCTCCGTTTTCGAAGCAGAATAGCATTCCTATTAGACCAAGTCCCATAAAGGACAGCGGCGCCAGAACTGGAGGGTAGTGTGCCGCTATTTCAGCCCCCTGGCTTGGTGGTATTAGCCACACGCGCGTTAGCTCCATGAAGCGCCAAATCAGGTGTCCTTCGCTATGAAAGTACACTCCTGTTGCACCCAGGGCGATCGTCAAGAAGTAAGCGCAGAACAGAATTTGCTTTCCGCCGTTGCGCCAGAAGATACCAGCAATCGGAATGAGATAAATCATAATATTGCAGAAGACTATGGGCATCCAGGGGCGCCAGTCATCTATTAATGCAGCCCTGTGTTGAAATCTGATCTCGAGAAGCAGCAGTAGAAAGCCTCCAGACAAAGCCGCTAGTTTGCTAAAGCGCAGCAATCGGAATAGTTGAGTATTTTTGGTTTCGGCAGGCATTGGCAGACTCCTTTGGCGTTCTCAATAGTGTCAACCGCCTTTTCGCCGAGTTTATTCACTTCTTTCCAAAAATTTTCGATTGAATTTTTTTGCTCGAGTTTCGGTTGTATCACTCGGAAGGGCTCAACCAACAATCACGAGGTGTTGAAGATGAACAACGAGATGGATCGCAGAGAGTTTTTGAAGCTGGCGGGCGTCGGAGGCGTAGTGTTTCTTTCGGGATTGAGCGCCAATCCGGCGCTCAGTCTGGCATTGCCGACCAAAGATTTCTTTTTCGTCCAGCTCTCTGACACCCATTGGGGCTTTGAGGGCGCCAAGGTGAATCCAGATGCCAAAGGTACCTTGATAAAGGCCGTAAAAGAGGTGAACAGCCTCAAGCAGAAGCCAGATTTCATTGTCTTTACCGGCGACCTGACTCAAACGACTGATGACGTCAGCGTTCGCAAGGCGCGCATGAAAGAGTTTCGCAGTATCGTTGGCGAATTAGACGCGAAAATTGTTCGATTTATGCCAGGAGAACACGACGCGTCTTTAGACAACGGCGAAACATATAAGGAATTCTTTGGCGAAACTCATTATACTTTCGATCACAAGGGCGTTCACTTTATCGTGATCGATAATGTCTCCGATCCCACCGGAAGCATTGGGGAGGCTCAACTAGAGTGGTTGAAACAAGATCTATCCAAGCGAAAACGCGATGACAATATTGTCGTTTTGACCCATCGACCGCTCTTCGATCTCTACCCTCAATGGGATTGGGCCACTAAGGATGGTGCCAAGGCTATCGACATGTTGATGCCTTTTACAAACGTGACGGTATTTTACGGTCATGTCCATCAAGAGAACCATCATATGACCGGTCATATCGCACATCATTCTGCCAATTCTTTGATGCTGCCGATGCCCGTTGCAGGCTCGATGCCGAAACGGCAACCGATTTTGTGGAATAATGCAGAACCATATAAAGGACTGGGTTTTCGCAACGTTTTGAGTAAGTCCAAGAAAGATCAATTCGAATTATCAGAGTACGGAATAAATGCAGAGGCACGAGTATGAAAAAATTCTTTGAGACTTTCGTTGTTTTGACACTTTGTTTCGGCTACTCAATTTGGTCGACAGCCATTGGTAGCAATGAACCCAGTTTAGTCAAAATCAGTGCGAAGAAATTCGAGTTCACACCTAAACAAGTGACGGTGAAAAAAGGAATCCCATGCATTATCCAGCTGACCTCTGAAGATAGAACGCATGGATTCAGCTCCCCCGCATTGAATTTGCGCGCCGATATCGCTCCAGGAAAGCCGACTGAAATCAAGTTCACTCCGCAAAAAGCGGGTGACTATAACTTCTTTTGCGACGTTTTCTGCGGTAGTGGACACGAAGACATGGAAGGCAAGATTACTGTCATCGAATAGCGATACAATGTGTTGTCGCTATTCGGGTGCTTATCATGCCAACATCATCTGATCAAGAATTCTTCTGGGAAATCCACAGCGGATTGCCGCGTGAAGGTCCTGGAGATAATGAATCAACTCGCAAAGCGTTTGCTGCGCTGCCAAAACTTCCTGATGAGCCATTCATTCTAGATGTTGCTTGCGGACCAGGCATGCAGACAATTGAGTTGGCAAATTTATGCAAGGCAGATATTGTCGCTGTAGATTTGCGTCAAGAATTTTTGGATGAGTTGGACCGTCGAGCCGCTGATGCGAAAGTAAGTGACAGAGTTACCACCGTGAATGCATCGATGATGGAACTGCCTTTTGATGACGACAGCTTTGATTTGATCTGGAGCGAAGGCGCTATTTACATAATGGGTTTCGAGAACGGTTTAAAGGCATGGAAACCGCTTCTCAAGAAAGGTGGTTGTCTTGCAGTAACTAATGTCAGTTATCTAAAAGATGATGTGCCTGACGAAGTACGCAAATTTTGGGATGCGGGTTATCCCGAAATTACAACTGTCGCTAATTTCTTGAAAGTGGTCGAGCGCTGCGGCTATAAATTGTTGAATCATTTCACGCTGCCGACATCAGCTTGGATGAACGACTACTACACGCCGATGGAAAAGCACCTGCAAGCGCTTCGAGCGAAAGACAGCGGCAACAGCGTTGCTCTCAAGGCAATTGAAGAGAGTCAGCACGAGATCGACATGTACCGAAAACATTCAGACGATTACGGCTATGTGTTTTACGTCATGCAATCTGAGTGAGCTTACTTCTGGCGTTCTATGCTCAAACCAGAGAAGCACGAGTTGAATTCAGGAAGTGTCATCGAAAACGGTTTGCTCAAATCAGAGTCTTTAAATTTGTATTCTGTTTCGGGTCTGACAAAATGCGATTTGTTCAGCACATCTCGTACAACTATTCTTGAGTTGGTGGCATCGTATCCCACAATTGCGTAAGCGTGGTGCTCCATCAATCCGTATGCTTCGGCTTTCTCCTGAACTCCGGTTGTTGCGAGTACTATGCGTTGGTTTTTGAATGCTTCTTTTAACTGCTTATCTTGTTCGTCGTAGAACTTCGCTTCAGTTTTGCTGCGGTTGAACCAGCTTTCCATTTGGCGCTCTGTCACATAGCCCTTTCCCAACCCGAAATCGCCTAACTCGAAACTTGTTGTCGTTAGTTGATTCATGTCGTTGCCAGTTAGTGCCTTGCATCCGCGCTCGTCTCTTGCACCATAGCTGGCTGCGAAACCGGGTAACTCTGGCGAGGAAGTCCATCTGCCGTCCATGATTCCGTGCCGCACGAAGTGAAAGCATTTTTCGCCGAAAGACTGACGCTGGTCGAGGTACGTACCATATGCCTTTTCAATTACCGGCACCCAGATCCCGGCAGAAAATCCATCTTTATCGACAGCTCTCGAGTAAATATCCAGCTCTCGTGTAGAAAGCGGTGTCACCGTAATTGGTTTACTCTTCGCTTCAGGAAATGTGACCGTAAACGATCCATCCTTGTTTCTACGGATCATGTTAAAGATGGTTTCTTTTCCGCGTTCGGTTGCTGCGAATGATGCCAACGCCGCAAGAAATCTGCAATCGTATACACCATTTTGTCTCACAACAGTGGCTTCTATGCTTTCTTTGTCGTCGGCAAAAAGTGGTAGCGACAATTGCAAATCGTCGTCACTATTTGATGCTTGTGGCGACACCAGCGTTTTCAACCAAGAGAAAATTCGTGGACCTCTGACGAGCAAATCTTGCCCGGCATATTCAATGTCTAGCAATATGTTTAACGCAAAGCTTATCGATAGAATGAGGGGAATTGCCAGCCAGAGCTTGCCAGCATTTTTCACAAATCCTAGCCCGGCTAGTTCATTGCGCAAGTATTCTGCTGAAAAACTGGATTTTGTTGTAGTAAGCATCCGCCCATTCTAGTGAGCGTTGTTTGAGTGCGAACTCGGTAAAACCCTAGTAGTTAACTGCGGACTTGTCTGAAGGTTTCTGCATGAACGTATATGAAATATGGAGTTTGCAGCCGGCAGCGGTCTCGTTGTCGCAGTAGATGCTGCAACTGTTACCGGTGCGCGGATTTGTCGCCATGATTGCTTTGTTGGTCGAGCTGTCCATGTCCCACTTGTACATACTCAGTGCCGTTCGGTACCAGTCTGTAATGCGCCCTGCATCGTCTTTTGCTTGATAGACATACGCATATGTACGCTCAACTTGATCGTTCGCTGGGAATTCTCGCGCTTTTTCGAGCTTGACTTGCCCTGTGAATTCAGGCAGATCAGGAAGTTCAACTTTGTTGGCTATCGCTTTTGGTTCGTTATAAGCTGCGATTGGCGCTTCCGGATTGTTTTGAAGTTTTCTCTGTTGTGCATTTGCCGACGTTTGGCAACTGGCTAAGATACAGAGCAGAAGAAGAGCGGTTGGATAGTTTCGAACTTTCATTGTCATTCCTCTTAATTCGGCATACTGAAGTAGAGTTCGTTGCCACCATTGCTGGCTTGCAGTCCGTTGTCGTAGTGAAGCTCTCCAAGAAGATTTCCGAATCCTGACGACGGTACGAATAAGGCGGCTTCAGTGGCAGTTACGGAAGTAGCTGCAGTGTTCAGAAGTTTTTTCGACCCCGCCGCTGTCGAAGGGGCGCTCAAATATCCGCCGGCTGAAATTGATTTGTATGGAACTTCGTGGTAGCTCATGTCACCTTTAGGTGCTGTCTTTGAGCCATCCTTCTGCGTGTCGATCAACGAGAGTCCGATGTCGTACGGTTCAGTGCCGTATGTGCTGATTGAATTGTGTCCGTCTGCTCTGAGATTGGAATCATCGTAATTTACATCACGATCCATAACCAGATTCTTTCCTGATCGGTCTGCATGCAAGTACAAAGTCTGACCCAAGCCGATTGGCGAGCTGTTCAATGCGGTGATTACAGCAGCTTCGTTGAAATTTGGATTGATCTGGCGCGTTCTTTGAGCAATCTTTTTGATGAACGCGACATATGCTGCCTGTTGTGGGTTGACTGCGTGACCAGGTTCGTTCACAGAGTTAATTCCTTCGAGCAGACTGAGCGGAGTACCTACTTGTTCGAATTGTGCATGAGCCGGTGGTGAAGCGTAATGGATGAGTGTGAGGCTGCCCTTGTTGTAGTGCTGGAAGGATTTCATCCCTGAATGTTGCGTTGGAAGAGTGATTGTGATTCGTGTGTTTCCTGCAGCGCGCAGTTGCATGATTCTTGCTTTCAACCATTCCACAGCCGTGAAGCCGTTGTTTGCGCCAACGCTAGACAGTACTGTTCCTCTGCTCAAGTTGCTTTCCATTACAGGCACCATAGCATCTAACCATGCTGGTTCTGCACCGTTGAAAGTTTCATCGCTGATCTGGTTGAAGCCTTTGATTGTGATCAGGTCTTTCAATTGTGCCTTTTGATTGAATCCAGATCCAATGCGAATTGTCAGCGAAGGAACGTTTGGATTGACCTTCATTTGCAAAGGTGTGCCACCAGGGAAGGTGTTCTTGGCTGGGTCAAGATCTGGATTGTGTCCCAGTCCATCGTTCCCTACCGACTTGTTGTATTTTGTCCAGGCAGTCATTGCTGCCAGTCCATTCGTTCCGATCGCAAATGGCGTCGTTGCAGGGTTCCCCGAGTTCGGTGAAGCTACTTGCACGTAGCTGCTGCCGAAAACTAAATTGGTGTTGAAGATATCTTGCGTGCCGTCATACATGACATTTTCGGCAAGCTGTTGATTGGCAGAAGCAAGCGCTTGATTGAAATCGCCTGGCACTGGACCATTCGAATTGTATGGAGCGTTGATCACGCGCACATATCCAGCTGGAATTTGTCCGATGTAATATTTGCTCAGCGAGCCGACTACAGCGCATGAAACCGTGTTGACGAAAGTGGATGAGTCTTTCTTGTTCAAGGCCTGGCAATCTGCACGGAATGCGTTTTGAGGTGTGGTCAAATCGATCACCGACGTGCTTTTGTCGAAGCGCCCGAGGTCGACCAGATGGGCTCCGTTTGTTGGCATGGTCGGCACCGCATACAGTGTCTCTGTGCTGCCGAGCAGTTTGATTGGTTCATATCCTGCTACGAACTTGGTGCCGCCATAGTTCGTCGGCAGGTTGCCACCATAAAGCTGTTTTACGACTGGCTCTTCAGGCTGCAATTTTGTCTCTGGATTGGTTGGAACGTTCGCGGCAAGTATTTCGGGATCGAACCAGATATTCGATGAATAGCCCTTGTTCATGAATCCAGGTTGCAGTTTCTTCGACAATTTGATGGCGTTGCCGTCAAGCATGCGCACGTTGTTCAGAGCAGTCAGTCTCAGGCAGGCATTATCGACTGGTGCGTGCTGTGCAAATTCATTTTGCAAGTAGCCACCCACTGCTTTCACTGCCGCGACCACTTGTTTCGCGTTTTTGATTGCTGTTTCGTTGCCTTCGGCTTCGGCGTTTGCGCACACGAGCATAGCCTGTGCTACCAGCCTGTTGTATGTGATCAAGCTGATCGGTTTGTACTTTATCGCCTGCCCAGGTTGATCCGGAGGAGTGCCTGGCGGGTCGCTGAGCGCAAAAAAGTCTTTTGCCGCGGCGGGCAATGCGTTGTCGTTCGGAGCAATTGCTGGAGTGACCAGTGCCTGCTTGGCTGCGTTCATCACGCCTGCGTCAGAGGCATTCCACAACTCTCGGGTGCCCCCGATCAGTCTGCTTATAAAGAAAGCACAAATACCGATTGCCAATATTACAAAGGCTACCACCGCGATTAGCGATGTGACAGATCCGCGAGCTCTTCTCATATGTGTAATTCCGCCAAGTTCAGGGGTGAAGCGATTCGATTCCACAACGATACTTTTGAAGTGTGGCTAAAGTGTCGCCAGCGTTACGTGGCGTTACCAAAAGCGGAAACTGCGCCCGGTTCAACCTTGGCGCTGCAGCTCTGGGTCGGTAGTGAGGTTGAACGTTGCCTTGCCGCCACGAATCGAGACGGCGGCGATATTGCCTTGCCCCAGAATTGCGGCTCTGTGCCCAGGCGAGTTCATCCACATCCTCACCAGGCTTTGCGGATTGAAAGCTCCAGAGGCTGCATTTTCACGCCAACCTTCCAGCCCAACTTGATTCATGCGCTGTGACACTGTTTGCCAACCTGGTGTGCCCTCACTGTGCGTCATGCCGTGGCGGATCTGATAGGCCGTGTGTCTGCTCGCGATGATCTGAAGCCGTGGGTCCTGGACAACATCTGGCAGACGATAACGACGCCTTTCGTTGTTGATTAATTCAAGTGTCAGTTGTTCGTCAGAAGTAGGCGTGAACGCTTGTTCTTTTTCGCGCGCTGTTAAATGCGTGAGTCTGGACAGCTTCTCTTTGATTCGCTCTAGTCGAGCTGAAAGTCTGTGCTCCTTTCTGTCTTCGTGAATTTCTTCTCTGATCTGTTCACGTTCGCGTACTCGCTCGCGGTGAGGTGTAGGCTGTAGAGGAATCGCATGTTGAATCGGACTGTCTGAGTGTTCGAGACGATGCGGTTGATATCGCTCAGGAAGTCCCAAGCGCTCACGCAGGGAGCGGCGGCGCATGCTGCCTGGTCCTGGGTGATCCCTGCCGTCGTTTTGCGGCGGCTCTGGTTGCACACGATACTCACGATTGATCGGAGTCGGTGGCGGTGGTAGCTCGCGCAATGGCGAGGCTTGTGTTCTGCCGTCTCCATATTGATAGAAGTCTCGGGTAATTGGAACAGGCAAATCAGATGCTGGTAGCGGTGGTGGTGGCACCTCGCGCACTTGAGGATTTTGTGTTTTACCATCGCCACCGTATTGAAAAAGATCTCGTTGTTGAGTAAGTGGAAGATGCGGCTCTTCTGTTAATGTCAGAGGTGGCAGTTCGTCAGGATTTCGCCTCGGACCGGGCCCACCGATGCGTGCACCTGAATCGTTTATTCGTGGTTTGTCTTCAGTGGTCGGTGTGCCACCAAACCCTTCCGATGGTATATATGGGCCCGGCGCTGGAGAAGCGGGCGCGAACTGTCGGGGCGGAACGCAGTTGCGATCGGTCGCATCGTTGCACTGGTTTCGCATCTCCATATACTGTGTGCGAGGGTCTTCGGGGGTACAAACGTTTTGTTCGCACTCCACTTGTGCAGGATTGCAGTTCAACCGTTCAGCGCGCCTGTGAAAAAGAATGCCCATCTGTTTCCTGCTCCCACGCTCAGAACCCAAGCAATGGCATCTTATATTTCAAATGTAGCCAAAGTGTGCCCATATTTAGCCATTCACACAGAGAATCCGCTGCCGTACGGATTGAGCGTTGGACGTGGGAATTTCATATTAACTGTGCTCGAATATATGCTTTTCGGCATCCCTCAACTAAGCGGTAACTGGATCGCTGGATTACAATTGTTTTCGAGTTAGCTATTCTATTGACTCGATGCAAAGTGCTAGTCGGCTTGCCACCGAAACAGCACGGAGTCCCGTTCCTGGCATGTCATAAAAAGGTTATTGATGAGTAGTCTGGAGAACGCTAACGTAAGATCACAAGATTTCGCCGGAACGACAAGTTCGTCCCACTTGAGAACCCGCTTGGAGACGGCATCTCCAAATTTGTCCAGGCAAGCTGCTAGCAAAGCAAATTGGTCAAACCTATTGTTTGCCGCAAAAGTGGCATACAGCAAAGGATATAAAAACGATGCACTGCAGCTATACAAAGCTGGACTCATTGCCGCAAGTCACGCCATGAATGAGCGTGACGAGCTAATCGAATTTCTGACAGAAAACGTTTGGAGCTGACAGCGCCGACAACAACTGACTGACTTATCTCGCTAGAGACTAGAAAAGACGCTTATGAATTTGGAAGAAACAAAAGAGTTTTTGTTCAGATGTACTGAACAGAACGAACGAATCGAACGCGCCTGTTCTAATTCGTTCGTGTATGCAAATGGCGAAGAATTTCGCGAACCTGTTTTTCTGCAAGCACTGGAAGAGTTACTGCGAGATGGACAGATCGTGCAAATTCCGACTGCCGGACAATCTCGAACAACTGTAAGTTACAGAAGGGTGACCGACAAGGAGTTGCCATATTTGCAACATACGGTGTGGCCGCTCGCTGTGATGTGACCAATTCGCATCGTTAATCGTCCTCATCAATAGATGTCGGCGTGCTTTATTGCTCTGGTTTATGTTCTGCCAAAACTTTGGTCAGAATCTCAATCGCCTGGTCGACTTCTTGGTTGCTGACCGTAAGTGGTGGAAGTAGTCGCAAGACTTTGTCGCCAGCACCTACGATTAACATTCCGTTGTTCATGCACGATTGAATTATCGGTTTTCCCGGAAATTCCAGTTCAACTCCGACCATCAGACCCATGCCGCGAACAGCAACTATGCCTGTTTTCTGTTCTTGCAATTTTTTCAAAGCACTGCGCAGCCGTTCGCTTCTTTCCTGCACAGAATTGAGAAAGGCAGTTTTTTCGATGCGAGTCACACATTCAAGGGCGGCAGCACAGGCCAGTGCATTGCCACCAAATGTGGAACCATGATCGCCCGGTTCGAAGGCTTCGGCGAATTGCTCTTTGGCTAGTAGTGCGCCAATTGGAAAGCCGCCGCCGAGTCCCTTGGCCAACGCTATCAAGTCTGGCACGATATCAAAATTTTGGTGAGCAAAAAATTGACCGGTTCGACCAATTCCGCATTGAATTTCATCGAAGATCAAGACGATGTTTTCTTTCGTGCAGTAGTCACGAAGTTGGCGAAGGAAGTTTGCATCGACAACGTGTATTCCACCTTCACCTTGAATTGGTTCGATAATTATTGCGGCAACAGATTTCGCCTCGACTGATTTTACAGAGTCAATGTCGTTGAAGGTAACCGTCTGAAAGTTAGGCACCAAGGGGTGATAGCCCTGTTGATATTTTGTTTGGGCAGTGGCCGAAAGTGCTCCGTAAGTTCTTCCATGGAATGAATTACTCATGGTGAGTATTGTCGTGCAATTCTCTCCCTTATGCTTCTTTGCGTATTTGCGACTTAATTTGATCGCTGCTTCGATCGCCTCTGTGCCGCTATTGCAAAAGAATGCGCGAGTGAATTCACCATTGCGAACCAACGCTTCGGCGAGTTTGATACCAGGCATATTTAGATACAAGTTCGAACAGTGACTGAATTGATTCAACTGTTCAGTGATTGCGGCAACGTACCCGTCATCGCGATGTCCCAGTGAGTTAACAGCGATTCCTGACACGAAATCTAGATAAGTCTTTCCGTTGACGTCTTCAACATGCGCTCCTTTGCCTTGTTTAATCACGACTGGATAAGAGGCGTAGGTATTCATAAATACGTTTTTGCCTCTGGCGAGCCACTCCTGCTGCTTGTCCGACGTGACTGCGTTACTAGTTTCAAGCTCAGATGTCATAGTTAAATCCCGTTCAGCGCTGCGTTTCGATAGGCCAATATACGAAAATTGTCGACTTCGGCATATGAGAGTTTTTTCATTGCTGCTGAATATTGTAGGGCAGCGGGAATAACGTTCTTGGCTGTAAGTAACATTGGTCGAGATGAAGTTATTCAGTAACGAAGAATCCGCGGCAAAACCAGGCTGTGCGCAGTTCAAAGAAGCGGCGCCTCAAGTTCGCCTCAGCTGTCCAGACGACAATTCAATTTTGCACGACGGAAAATCGGTTCCTAAAGATCTATTGCAATTGTCACAGTTGGTGGGTAATCCAAGCACTGAAGAGAGTGTTTGGATGAACGCTTGCATCGGTGCCGGAAACAGATCTCTTGCTCCGAAGCATGGATTAGTCTACAAAACCCTGATGTCGTTCAAAACTAGTCTGGGCATGACGTCAATCATGCTTACCCTGGTGCTCAACTTCGTTCTTCTTCTGTTTATCGCAGGTCACTCTGCTTTTCTTTCGCTGGGAACTACCGTAGATGATTTTATTCGCCCCTTTGCTCAGATGGACGGGGCTGGACTGGTAATCGCACTGATGGCCAGCACTAGCTTTTGGGGAGCGCTGCTGTCTAAGTCTTCTGTACTGAAATGGTTTTATCTGATTATCTCAATGCTCGGACTTTCTTTGACGTTGGTCTTTGGTGTGTCCGATTTTCTAAGCTTTGGATGGGCGCTTGCCACTGCCGCAATCAGCATGTTGAGTGTGGCTGGACTTTGGTATGGTGGCGCTTTATGCCGTGAAGCTTTGCCTAGAAGTTTTAGCGCTGACAAAGTAGTGCAATCGAGCTTTAGTATGTTGGCTCTTCCTGCTAGTTTGTCAGCCTGGATTCTCTATAACGCGTTCAGTTCGACTACACATACCAGTTCTTACGACAACGGCAACTCCACGACATTGTGGGTTTTATGCACCATAGTAGGATACGGTGTATTGGGGCAAGGTTACGCCATCGGTAGAGCTTCGAAGTCGGCATCGAAAGCCGCTTGCGCTTTTCTCGGAGTTTGTGTGCAAGCACCGATGTTGCTCGGTTTGGTTTACATTGTGGGCGTGTCTGTGTTGGTTGGAGCACGTGCAAATTTCGATGCGAATTTTGTTTCGGTTCAATCGATCTTAAACAGCTCGTTCCTCGCTGCCTGGGCCAACTTAGGAGCACAGAGAGCTGGATTTATGCTCGCCGCAACTCTGATGACCTTTGGGCTAGCAGGCGCAGGCGGATACTTGGGTGCCTGGAGAAACTCTATTGCTAGCAAACGTAAGTAACGTTGCTGAAGCGACATGAAAGCCACCTAAAAGGAAAGTCTGCACAGTGTTGAGCAGACTTTCCTTTTATCTTAGTCGTCTTAGACAGATCTAGCGGTTATTCCATCCGCCGGAATTGCCGTAACCGTTCCCGTTACCGTGACCATGCCAGTCGCCAGGTCCACGACCACCGCCGGCGCCACCGTAAGTTAGAGCTGAAGTGATCTGAGTATTGAGGCGATCCATGTCTGCGGAGATTCGTGTCAACAGTTCTTGCGGTAGCGTTGTGTTCGCATCTTGCAAGGGGTAGCTGATTCGATCCAGGTCTTTGCGAAGCTCTCGGGCAGCGCGTTGTGACAGTTTGCCGCTGGCTGTGTTCTCATCGATTTTGCGTTGCAGATCGGCTTTTCGATTGATCAGATCTTGAGTCGGATTGATCGTGACGCGATCGATTTTTGCACTGAGTCGATCCAAATCAGATAAAATGCGATCGGCTTCGGCTTTGTCGAGACGTCCGCCAGACTGACGGAAACTCGCTTCAATCGAAGCAATCCAATTTAGATTGTCATTCAACTTCTGCGCATCTCCACCTTTGATCAAGCGACGGGCGACACCATCATCGATGCGCTTCTTCAGTTCGGCTTGTTTACGATCGATCTCTGGATATTGACTGGCAATAGGCGGATCAGACTTGTCTCTTAGTTCAGCTACGATCGAATCAAGACCTTTTTGCAACACGTCATATTCGTATCCAGTCAGCCTGCCGTCTGCTCGATAGGTGGCTTCCAGTTGTTCGAGTCGTCGATAATCTGAACGGAGATCCGCAGCTTCAGCAGCTGTTAATCTTCCGTTGGCTGCGCGTTCATCGATTCGCTTCAAGACATTGGCTTGTCGCATATCGAAAATTCTACTCGGGTCTTCACCACTGCCAGGTCCGCCATATCCGCCAGGTCCACCGGGACCGCCGTATCCACCAGGTCCGCCATAGCCACCGGGACCGCCGGGTCCACCGCCGATCGGATAGCTGCCGCCGCGACTGTCGTAACCAGGTTGACCGACGGCATAAGGTTGTGTGGTGATAGGAACATTGGCACCAGCCCCGGTGGCACTAGCACCGTTGGCGATCATTTGATTGAAAGAAGCTTCGACTTTAGTGAGTTCAGCATTAATGGAAGCAGTTTCTACCGATCCCATTGTTCCAGCCGAGCGATAGCTCGATTCCATCGCCTTGAGCCGATCCAGTTGACCTTTCAAGTTTTGAGTATCAGCTTGGCTGATTTTGTTCGTATTGATTGCGTCGACAATTCTGTTTGCCAACTGTGTTTCGCGTGCGGTGATTGAATCGGGAGTGGCCGTGCTTCCTGTGGATGATGGCGGTATCAACATGTTCTTGAACATGTCCGTCCACTGATTCGATCTGGCTGGTTGCGCCGACAATATCAGTGCGGCACTCGCCACGAGCATCGAGCTGTGCATTGTAAGTTTGTTTGAAAACATGTTCTCTCCATTCGTATGCATACGCAGATAAGGGCTACTGCGAGCCTGAGTCGACCTTCTTGCGGCGAAGATCGAGTCGATCTTTGATCGATTCAGGATACCGCGTTTGGGCTACCGTGATAACCAAGACGCTGCTGTTTTTATTTAGTGCCTAACTTAAATTGATTTTCGCGTCGAGCGCCTAATTTTGTACTTCGGTCTAGCGAATATTTGCACAATTTACTTGAGAATACTCGCTGAATTTAGCTGTGGACCTGTAGCAGATGCGGTATAGCGGCTCTTGATAAGATCGTGGATTGCCGCTTTGCTTTCGCTCGCAGACATGTTTTGATTCTCTTCGATCGCAGCCGTTTCCTTCGCCAGGCTTTCATCTTTAATGGCATCGGCAAACCATTTTGAATATTCGGCGTTACGTAAGTGATAGAGCCATGTTTCGTCATCAATTCCTTCGGAAATTTGGACGAAGAGAATCAAGTTTTGCACCCGTAGGTTAAGGTGCTTATCGGCACCTGTGAAGAAGAAACTCTTCTCGTGCCCTACATCACCTTCGGCGTATTTCTTCAGATGTCTGCGGCGCTCTGTGTGTGGAGGAGCAACTTTGATGCGCTGTAATTCTTTCGTGCGCTGCCAGAAAAATGCTTCTCCAGGTTCTAATGGTTTGTCTATATCAAAGGTTTTGCTGTCACCACATGCGGCGGCAAATTTTTCCAGCATTTCTTTTGGTTGCGTGCCCACGATCAGCGCTTTATCCAGCGAAGAGAGTGCTTCCTGCGCCAGTTCGTCTGGGTGCACAGTGATCAAAATTGTTCCGATCATATCGGATGCGGACGCCTGAGCGACGTGATTCTCATTTTTCGGCATCATATGGTGCGCTTCGTCAATGACGATCCAGTGTGGTCTGCCCAACGTATCGCGTAGAGATTTCAGTCTGGGCAATAAGTCGCCTAAAAATTGTGGACGTTCTGCTAGAGGAACGCCGAGTAAATTGATAATGATGTTTGTATTTGGCAGTTTGAAGTGTTGAGCAGCCTCGTCGATAGTTGGCGCATGTTGGCTGTTTCCGGTGGTAAGCGCATGCTCGAAAACCTCGAAGTCACCTTCTGGATCGATCAAACAAAACTGATAATCCTTTTCAGCCAGACGTTCGATAATTCCAGTCACTGCTGTCGACTTGCCACTGCCAGAAGTGCCTGCAATAAGCATCCCTTTGCCGTGGGTATCTAGAAAAATTTCTTTCCCATCCGCGTCGGTACCGATTAAGATGTCGTGACGACTGAGATTGACCTTTTCAAGCTCTGCATTCATCACCATTTCGAGCACTTCGCTGACGCCGGCACCACGCGAGCCGTTGGTAGTAATATCAGCTGCTTCTTTCACTGACGGCAATGCATTTGCTACCGCAACAGAACACTCGCAAGCAGTAAGAAACGCCAGATCGTTTTCTGCGTCTCCTGCTCCTACGACATTGTGGCGAGAGAGCGCCAATTCTTTCAGGGCAGCTTCCAGCCCAGATGCTTTGTTAACGCCTGGCGGGAGCACCATGACGGCACCCTTGTTGAAGATAACTTGATGTTCCAATCCAAGTGAACGAATTGTTTCCAGCACAATATTTTCATTTGGATGCCATGTTGCAACGACGCACTTACCAACGTCTAGCGGCTGAATCTTCTTTTCTGTAAGTGCTGCCACCAGGTTCGCTGGTGGTTCGCTAGCAATCAGTCGCTCTTCCTTCGTAGATGGAAAATAGAGGACGGCACCGTTTTCAGTCACGACAAGGTCAAATATGTCTAGTTGAGGGCAGACGACCAGCAGGTCTTTTAATTGCCGCCCGGTGACAAGGATGAGCTTTCTACCGCTTTTACTGAATTTCCTCAAAGTGGCTAGCGTGGGCTCGTCTATGACGCCGTCTGCCGCGACTGTGCCGTCATAGTCGGTCGCAAGAGCTATAAACCACATGTTCTGTCTCCCTGATGCACCTTATTCTTAGCACGAAAGGCGTTGTCAATCCAACTGCCACTGGGGTTTCAAGCCATATCCAAGACTATTCCGAGAGATATGGAATGACACGTCGTGGCAGCAGAATTCTCACCTCATCTTTTTGTTAGAAGCTTTATGCGACACATAATATTGATTCACGAAATCGATATCGTACGATGAAAATTTAGCTGATTTGCAGAACAAAATTGGAACACTCACGTCATACAAATCATCGCCACAAAAACCTGGCATCGGCGAGATGAAACAAATATGTTGAGGAGCGATGATGAAACGATTATTTATGATGGCCTTCGCGGCAACAACCCTGGCAGCTTCTGTTGTTCCAGCTAACGCTCAATTCTCATCCGGCGGCGGCGGTGTGAACGGTCTGGAAGCAAAACTTCAATTCAGAATCAATGCTGGTATCCGATCTGGTGCCCTGACTAGAGGCGAAGCGTCCAGATTACAAGGCAAATTGCAGCAAATTAGCCAACTTGAATGGAGACTGCGTAATTCAGGAAACGGTTTGTCGTGGCGTGAGCGTCAGAGATTGCAAGACAAATTGAATGATCTTTCAAATGATATCAACCGTCAATTGAGCGACTCCGAACGTAACTTCAATGGTTACAGACGCGGCTACAACGGTGGCTACAATAATGGCGGCTACTGGCACCGATAAGTCGTAACCCGCTCTGGTAGCTATAAATTGTAGCTACAGTAGCTCAGTACAACAGCTTGAAATTTGAAATGCTCCGGTTTACTTCATACAAGAAGCTAAGTCGGAGCACTTTTTTATGTTCACTCTTGAACTACTGGTGGTGGCGTCGTGGAATGGGTTTTGTTGATCAGCGCATAAACTGTGGGTAGTACGATTAGTGTCAAAAACGTTGCCGACACCAGTCCACCGAGAACAACCAGGGCAAGTGGGCGCTGAATCTCGGCGCCCGTTCCAGAGGAAATTATTTTTGGCAACAGACCCACGATGGCTACAAGAGCCGTCATTAATACCGGTCGCAATCGCACATTTGCTCCTTCCACTGCCGCTTCTTCTACAGGCACTCCTCTCTTCTGTAGCTGCATGATGTAGCTCACCATAATTACGCCGTTCTGCACGGCAACTCCAAATAGTGCAATGAAGCCAATAATTGCCGGCACTGAAAGAGGGTTGCGCGTTACCACGAGAGCAACGATTCCTCCGATCATGGCAAAGGGAACGTTGAGCATGATCAGAGCCGCATTGCGTACTGAATGGAACGAAGCGAATAGAAGAATGAAAATGAGTAGCAGCACCATCGGTACTACTACTGTTAAACGTGCCATGGCGCGCTGTTGGCTTTCAAATTGTCCGCCCCAAACTATCCGATATCCTTTAGGAAGGGTCACTTCTTTGGCCACTTTCTCTTGCGCTTCTGTGACAAAGCTGCCCAGGTCGCGACCACGAACATTGGCCAGAACGGCAGTGCGTCGCTGTCCATCTTCTCTGTTGACCATCACTGTGCCGCGCTCGACATCGACGTCTGCAAGCTGCTTGAGTGGCACACGACCACCACTGGGAGTGTCGATCATTATCGATGAAATGTCTTCTGGTGAATCTCTATAACTTTCAGGAAAACGAACTAACAGACCAAATCGTTTAGTATCTTCCAGAACTTCCGTTACTACTCGACCCGCGATCGCTGTCTCGATCACTTGCTGTATGTCTGCCACATTCAAGCCGTAACGTGCTATGACATTGCGCTTTAGTTTGATATTCAGCTGAGGCAGCCCAAGGATGTGTTCGCGTTGCATGTCTGCCGCGCCAGGAATTTTCTCTACGACCTTTTCAATTCGATCCGAAATTTTGTCAATCGTCTCCAGATTGTCGCCAAATATTTTGATACCAAGATCGGCTTTGATTCCGGCAACCAGGTCATCTACCATGTCGGCGATTGGTTGCGAGAAGCTGTAGATCAACCCGGGAATCTCGTTTAGATCTTTCGCCATTCTATTGACTAATTCTTCTTTGTCGTGAGTTGTTGTCCACTCACTCTTAGGTTTTAGCCCAATGTAGACGTCTGCGTTATCGATGCCCTCCAGATCTCCGCCCATACCAGAGCGACCAATTCGTGATACGACGACTTCGACTTCAGGGTATTTCTTGAGGACTTTTTCAACCACTGTTGCAATTCGTCGACTCTCTGTATGCGAAACGCTGGGAGACAACTTAGTGCGTAATAGGATCGAACCCTCATCTAGCTCTGGTAAAAATTCGGATCCTAATAAAGGAAGCAAGCACAAGCTGGCTACCAATGCGACGAGTGAGATAGTGATGGTGACGCGAGGATTGTGCAGAGACTTTTGCAGCAACACTGCGCATCCGCCACGAACCCATTCCATGACTGGATTTTGGCGCTCGACGATTTTTCCTTTCATCGTCCAGAAACACAAAACCGGAATGATAGTCAGTGAAAAGAGAAGTGCCCCGACGAGCGCATATATGAACGTTAGCGCCAGCGGGTGAAACATTTTGCCTTCGATGCCTTCCAGTGTGAAGAGAGGCAGATAAACGGCAATGATGATCGAGATAGCGAAAACGATAGGGCGTCCAACTTCTTGAGCACCTTCCAGAACGATTTGAAGCGTGTCTTTGATGGTCTCCTGATGTTCAGTGGCGTCGGCCAGACGCCTGAAAATGTTTTCCACCATGACCACGCTGGCGTCAACGATGACACCGAAATCAACGGCGCCAAGTGTCATCAAATTGGCCGAAAGCCCTGTCACCTTCATCAAAATAAAACTGAAGAGCAAAGAGAGGGGAATCACAACCGCGACAATCACAGACGATCGAATATCCAGCAAAATTGCCGTTAATACGATAATTACAAGACCACCGCTGAACAGGAGAATTTCCTTCACTGTTTCGATCGTCTTATCAACAAGTTCGGTTTGATCGTAGTAAGCAGTGAGGGTGACACCTTCAGGCAACTCTTTTCGGATTTCTTCGATGCGATTTTTGACACGTTCAACTACATTTTTTGTGTTCACGCCTTTTCGAGTCAACACCATTCCCGTAACTGTTTCGCCTTGACCGTTGATCGAACCAGAGCCTCGTCTAAAGGCTGGTCCGATTTTGATTTCAGCTACCTGTCCCACTTTTACTGGTGTGCCGCGCACCGACTTCAAAACGATGTCTGAGATATCTTCAATTGTATTTATGCGTCCCAAGCCGCGAATGATAATTTCTTCTCCACCTTGTTCGATGAAGTTGCCACCGGCATTAGTGTTGTTGGCTCTGAGTGCGTCGACCAGATCTTTGACGTCGAGACCGTAGCTCTTCAGCGTTAATGGCGAACACATAACCTGATACTGTTTGACAAAACCGCCGTAGGTGACCACGTTACCTACGCCAGGAACCGCTCGTAGACTTCGAGCTACGTTCCAATCTTGAATGGTGCGCAGTTCCGTTAAATCGTGTTTGTCGCTGGTGAGATAGTAGTTGAAGACGTTGCTGAAAGTCGATGTGACCGGTCCGAGCACCGGCTTGGGCACACCCTCGGGCAGCTCCATCTGCAAGAGGCGTTGACTGATGATGTTGCGCGCCCAATAGACATCGGTGCTGTCGTCAAAGATCGCTGTTACCACAGACAATCCAAAGCTCGAGTTTGAGCGAATTTGCGTCACGTTTGGCAAACCGTTCAAGCCCATTTCAATTGGTAGAGTGACGAGCTGCTCGATTTCTTCAGTCGCCATTTTTTCAGGTTCAGTGATGATCTGAACTTGAACATTGCTCACGTCTGGAAACGAATCGACGGGCAAGTTGAACATGGACCAGACTCCGACTAATGCAATCACAACAACCGCTGCCGCTGTCATCATTCTTTGCTTTAGTGCGAATTCGATTAGTTTGTTCAATGTTGGTAGGTCAATTCGGTCTTGAGCATTAAGCTGCCTTGTGTGGCTACTTTTTCGCCCTGCTCAACTCCTGAAACTACTTCCACAAAGTCTTCCGATTCTTTTCCTACTTTTATTTTGCGTTCTTCAAAACCATCTTTAGTTAGCACAAATACGATTTTTTGCCCTGCATGCTCTTGCAATGCCTGTTTCGGCAGCGACAGAAGATTTTGTGTCTGTCCTTCCAAATCGATTTCTGCGAACATATTTGTGCGGAATTTTTTGTCTTTATTATCCAATCTCGCTCGTATTGAAACTGTGCGTGAATCTGGGTGAACATGCTCACTGATGAAGCTGATCACACCTGGGAATACTTTGTCAGGATAACTGGCGATTTTCACTTTCACAGTGCTGCCTTGCTTGACTCGCTGCAAATCAGCTTCAGGCAAATCTGCGCTGACAATAACAGTGGATAAATCTGTGATTTTGAAAAGTGATTTGTCTGGATGTATCGATTCTCCGGCGGCAACCTCAAAGTGGCTCACAACGCCAGTTTCAGGAGCAAGCACGCGTGTTGTGCCACCAATTTTTCCGAATTTGACTAAATCTGCGATTTGATTTTTGTCGGTGCCGAGAAATTCCAATCGCTGCGTCAGTGTATTTAAATGTTGTCTGTCGCGAAGGGTTTCGGCGACAGCCAGTTGATAATCGCGTTTCATCAACGATTTGTTTTTGAACAATTCGGTTTCGCGTTGCAGATCCAACAAGGCCTGGTCGTAGTCTGCTGTTTCTTGTGCGACTTTGGCTTGAGCTGCCACGTAATCTTTCTGAGCGGAAATCTTTTCTTTGTAGAGTCCTTCCACTCGTTTGAATTCAGACTCGGCCAGGTCTTTTTGCACCTTGGCGCGCCTGAAGGTGCTTTTCGCTTCAATCAATGCTTTTGGTCGGGCGATCAGCTCTTCGTAGATCTGGCGCTCTCTCTCTTCACGTGATTTGGCGATGTCGTACTTAGATTTCGACTCGATTACTTCCGCTTCGAGCTCACTGATTTCGCGGCTGTCGATGACTGCCATGACCTGACCGTTGCTGACGAATTGCCCCGGTTTTACCAACAGATCGGTGACCTTGCCTGAAATGCGGCTGCTGACGTCGACTTCTTTGCCGAAGTCTGGCTCGATGCGACCGGTGAGATGTAGTGGCACTGAAATCGGTCGTATTTGCACAATATCGGTTTTGACGTCAGCCTGTTGAGTAGCTTCTGGCGTCAGTTTGATTACTTGCGGGGCGTTTGGGTCTGGGTGCACTGCCGCTGCGTGCGTGTCTTCTTTCGGCGCTCCACCGCAAGATGATGTGGCTACAGCTACGGTTGTAAGAGCTAGAGCTATGAGCAGAGTTGAACGATTATTAGTGAACAAGTTGATGATTGATTCCTCGACCCATGGACGGGTTCAGGTTCGTCCATAAAAAGCATACACTGAATAGCATTTCCGATGCTGGAAAGGCTCGAAATGCAGACTTGGGATCTTCAGACAAGCTGTGCATCTAGCTCCACCCCGTCTGGTCGATCAGGGTTTGCAATGTCAAGGGTAGAGCTCGATTCTTTCAGCTGTCTTTCGTGGGCGAACGTCTACACAATTCTTCTTCAGGCGTTCATGCCAAATAAAAAGGGTCCACCTTTACTGGTGAACCCCTTCTATATTCTTGGTTGTCTAGTTAGAAAGGATAAGTATTCGAACTATCGACAACTACAGCTGTTGCTGGAGTGTTGTTAACTCCGATGTTGTGAACGAGGGTCAAACCCTGGCGGAAAGTAACAAGACCGAGGTTGGTTACTGTTCCACGAACGCCCAACTGTGCAGCGTTGAATCTGACACTGATGAAAGCGTTGTTCAGGATTGGAGCATCAGTGTTAGTAGGAGCAGAAGCCTTCGCACCCAGCTGGTTCAAGCCGTTGAACTGGTTGATCGAGAAATTTGATGCCACTGTGGCTGATGTCACTGGTAGATATCTGGTGCCACCATCATCAGTGATTACCAGGTAAGGACCGTTAGCGAAGTCAGGAACTGCAAGACCAGTAGTGAGTGAAAGTGGTGAGTATTCGAAGTTGACGCTGCTAGGTGGTGAGAAATTACCAAATTGCAAACCGGTACTACCAGTTCTTACGTTGTTCGAGTTGGTCAGCGCTGTGAATACGAAGACTGGCACAGTCGTTGTGTAGTCGACAGTGTTTGACGAGTATTGATATCCCAAGATGCTCTTGCGGCTGAAGATGGTGCCTTTAGCGCCAAAGCTTACCGCTGTGGGAGCTGTTCCAGGTCCCAAATCGATACCGCCCTGGTATTGGCTCGAGCCGTTGAAGAAACTAGGAAGATTGATCTGCAAAAGTGCTGTTGCGAATCCATTTCCTACTGCAAATGGTGCAACTACGATTCCGTCGACGCTCTGAGCGTAAGCTCCAAGAGTCGAAGCCAAATAAGTTATGGCCAAGCAAAGTAGCAATTTGAAACGGCGCATAGATCCTCCGATAGGTCACACAAATTGCGGCTCGTGTGCTGTTGTAAAGTGTGGCTCGTTTTTAGTCGTCGCGCACATGATTATTACCTTATGTACCACTCAGTTGCAACTTGTTGACGACCGCAAATTTCTTGAAATTTGGTGCATTTGCGAGCGTAAAGTCGACAGTTTGAGGCATTACTAAAGTCCTCAAACTCTAGTTAATTTTTCAATGCCGTAAATAAGTAGCAACGAATTAGTCGAATTGCCTGACGCGGCTTCTGTTAGTTGTCAGTGCAGATCAAATAGCCATTGCGGTGCTGAGCAACACGCCAGCGGTAGTGGCACCGCGGTGAGTGTCAGTTCTCAGTTGACGTTAAAAGCTCAACAGTCGACTGATGCACTGAAACGCACACAGGTTCTATTTTATGCGCCGCTTAACATGTGGTAACAACTCGGAAATGTTGCTCAATTAGATTGATGAAGTCGAAATTAGTAATCAAAAAGAAGGGCACCCCTATGAGTCGTGGTTCAGCAGACGCGATCCCCCCGCAAGACCCTGGAAGAAACCGCCAGCAGTACGATTTCGGTCCGCATCAATTCGATAATGGCGCTCGCCGCATCGAGCAGGGCATCAGCATGGGGCAAGGCTCCCAGGCGTTGCACGAAGAGCTCAGCCTGATGCGGCAAGCCGCCATGCAAAACGGCACCTTCAACCTTGCCCAGTACAAGGCTGACGTCAAGGCCATCGATCAGAAATTACACCGTGATGGATTCTTGCCCAACATTCACCTGGATGTGGATAGCAAAGGACAAGACATCGTCAAACGTGGTGGCGGAGACACTACCGCTGATGCGTCGGAAGTAACCGGTAGTCGGCGTGGACATGGACGTGGTCACAGCCGTCGGCACGGTCGCGGCGGTGGTCATGGGCGTGGTGGACATCACCGCAGGGGGCATTCTCGCGGTGGTGATGCCGGGCGAGGTGGGGATCAGTCTGACGAAGGACAAGTCGCCAGCGCCGATACCCTCAACGAACAGGATCTGCGTCCAGATGATCCAGGAGCGCGCCGCGCCGACCGCACCCAGGACATGCGTCCCGATCGCTCGCAATCACGCTACGAGGCTGACCCTAACAAAGACCGCTCGTCTCATGGAGGTCGACCCGATATCTGGGGACCACCGACGATCAGCGCCGCTGGCATCGACAAGGTTCTCAGAGACAACAATTCGCCGGCTGCAGGACTGGGGTCGTACATCTATGACCAGGCTAAAGAGCGCGGCATAAATCCAGCATTCGCCCTGGCCATGTATGGTCAGGAGTCTACATTCGGAACTAAGGGCGCTGCTGTGCGCAACAACAGTTTCGGCAACATCCGCGCTGGCAGACACGGCTTCAAGCATTATGATGACGTCAAGCAAGGCATCGACCACTGGATGGATTTGATGAGCTCGAGTGCTTACAAAGGCAAGGATCTGGCTGGCGTAATTCACAAGTACGCACCTGGTTCAGATGGCAACAATCCGCGCGGTTACATGGCTTACGTCACCAACAACATGAACAAGTGGGCTCGCATGGATGGCGGCGATCCAGATCAGCGCAGGTATGCCTAATACTTTGGCACCAAATGCGGTGACCTTAGGACTTCTTGTCTCCGGGCTTATCGCCAGGTTTGTTGAGCTTCTTGCCCAGTTTGGGCGAGCGTTCTTCGAACCAGGCATCGAGCTGCGCTTTCGCCTTGTTAACGAGAACCGCTGACTCCGCTTCTCCACCTAAATCGGGATGAACAGTCTGTAACGACATTTGCGATCGCCAGGCCTTGTGCACCGTAGTTGGTGTCAAGTCGTCGAACGGAACACCGAGAATTTGTGCGGCTTTGCGAATTTCGGTTGGCAATGGTGCTTTTACCGTTTTTACAGGCTCCTCGCTGCCATCTTCTTTTGTTTTCAGCAGCTTCTTTTCCAGTCCTGAGTGAACTTCATTGCGCTTATTGCCAATCTTTCGCACTTCTTCCATCTCGCCAACGGCTTCATAGAACTCCGTCACAGCAATCAAGATCTGCATGTAGTAAAAATGCTGTGGACCATAATTGGTCTCGGCCAGCTGCAGAGCCTGTCGATATCGTTCTTCAGCCTGTCGAGTCCTGCCCGTCAAATGCAACTCTTGCGCCGCCAAAAGGTGGGCACGCAGGGAGTCGTCACGTACTTGAGTGACGTCAAACTTAAGTGGGTCGATATTCGGGCCTGAAGTCATGAGTCCGCCGGGGCTACTAAAACAGGATACACAATTGCGGTCAAGTAATGACCACCTTCAGGTAGTAAAAGTCCTCTTGGGTTTTGAATCCGAGCTTGTTATAGAGTCGCATCGCTGGCGCGTTGTCTTCCGTGACCAGAAGGCTCAGTCTAGCGATGCCCTTTTGGTGCAGGTTGTGCAGGCATTGGCGGATCAAAAGCTCTGCCAGCCCAAGGCCTCTGTACTCGGGATGGGTCATCGCCAGGTCGAGAGAGTAGGACTGGCCGCGTCCAACTACGACCATTGCACAAATTGGAGTTTTTTCGTCGAAAAGAACCAGCGACGAGTCTTCGTCGATTCCTCGTGAGAAGGTCTGGCGCGCTAATTGCCGCCACCACTGCGGGGGTTGACCTTCGTCATCGATTGAGCCCTGGAAGCATCTGGCCAGGAGATTTCCGATCATGACCGACTCTTCAGGCTTGAGCGTGCGACAGCGAGCAACCCCGAAGTTTTGGGGAGCGGCCAGGGGCTCAGTTCGACGACTCATTTTCAGGCGTCGAAGCGGTATGGCTTTGACTTTGCGTGTTTGATTCTCGACCATTTCTCGATCTTAACTCAGATCTGTGCCGTCCTGGGGCGTGAGACCCGGACCCGGGCCGGCTTAACCTGAGCATGGTGCTTCCCCCATTGTGATCGGGCTGACTCACAGATAACTTATGACCATAGACGTTCCATTCATCAGCGGAACTAACGCCTCCCTCTCCATCGTCGAGTTCTCCCACCGGTATGCCAGACACTCCGACCGACAATCCACTCGCTTTTCCGCCGAAGGCACTGAACAGCGATGCTGCTTTGATCAACAGGATTTCGGCTCCTCCCAAGCCAGCAGAACCACCCCAGAGTTATTTGGAAAAGGGCGTCGACGTCATCACCTCGACATTTATCTCGGACAAGGCAACGAGAGCAACCGTCGACCGCTATGCTGCTGATTTCGTCAAAACTACGAGTTTGTTCACCGGCGGAAAAGTTGGATTTGCGGCGGCCGCCATTTCTTACGGTCTAGGTCAAGCAAGCCCTGACACACCACTTGCACAGCAAGCTGAAGACTTCGGTTTGGGCGTCGCGAAAGGCGCAACGATGAAGGGACTGTTCCACGTCGTTGGCACCAATTTCACTTTCGCACCAACAAAAGGTGTGTTTATCGGCATGGGAAGCCGCGCTGCAGATGACCTCTATCAGCGTGATATTTTCACTGATCCGAGCAAAGCTTTCGATCGAATGAGTACAAACGTATTTAATACAAAGTCCATGTTGTTTGATGCGGCAGCATGGGGAATTGGCGAAGGTGCGTTCGGAACAATCAACGCAGCAACGAAAGGCGCGCTCGTTAAGAGTCAGATTGGCGGCGCTGTTGCGATGGGCGGCACCTTCGGTCTGGTCACCGGTGGCGGCAACGAAATTGTTCGACAGCACGACGCCAAAGAAAACTTCGATCTGATGAAAGTGATCAAGAGTGGAGCAACCGAGGCTCTGGTCATGGGCTCTGCGGCAGGCTTGGGAGCGAAGCTGACGCCATCGCCTGTGGTATCAGATAGTGGTCGCAGTGATAATAACACTCGACGTGAAAGAAGCAATGCAGTCATTCCACAAGAGCCGTTGTCTGAACTGAATACGCACGTCAAAGTGCCCAAGGTGACGACGCAAGCTATCACCATCGACATGCTGGGCGACAAAGGCAGAACCGCCTCATCGTTGCTCGGGTCAGAGGGTGTATTGGCTGCTCTTAACGCTGGTGAAGTTGCTGGGCCGAAAGGTCTGGAAAAATCGCCTCCAGTAGACACTACGCCTTACACAGACGTTCACACTGTGGAAGTGGCACCGTTGCCACCACAAACAGTACCGAAACCAGTCGAGTTTGTCATGACTGGCGGTAAAGATGCTCTCGATTTATTCCGTCAAAACAAGTCTGAATCTGCAATGTTGAAGGTGCGCCAGATTCTCGAAGGCGGCAGCAAAGACAGTCCAAACCTCGGACCTGAGAAGAGTTTGTTCGTTCAACAGTTGACCAAGACAGAAGGAAAGCTTCTGCCCGAAGCAGACAAAGCTGACATGCTTGCCACTGCTTATCCTGAAACGCTTGCTGAAGGCGACCGCGCCAAGCACGTTTTCTCAGGACCAGACGTGCGCGGCAAAGTGTTTTTGTTGACCAACGACAGTGGTCGCTTACTTCTTGCAAACGGCGCTCAGCCTCAAGAAGTGAAGACATGGCGCGATAACGGCTTCACGTCTGCAGTGCGTCTCGACGGCGGACAAACCAACTTCAATGTCATGGCACCACTTCTGATTGGAGATGTCGCGAACCCGAACAGCCCTCAATCGCAAGCTGCCTGGGCTGAGTTTGATAGACAACTTGTTGAAGCGAAGAAGTTGGGCGTAGACAGTGTTTCCACCGATGTGTGGTGGGGAATGATCGAGCCTCAAAAAGGAAAGTTCGATTTCTCGTATTTCGATAAGTTGAGCGACCACATCATCAAATCTGGTTTGAGATGGAATCCAATTCTTTCGTTCCATGAGTGTGGCGGCAACGTCGGTGACACAGTCAATGTTCCGTTGCCATCTTGGATTTGGGCCGACCTCGCTGCTAAACTGCCCGGTGGCACACCAGACTCGGTCAAGTATAAGAGCGAGCAGGGTAACACGAGCAAAGAAACAATTTCGCTCTGGGCCGATGAGTTGGCCATGGACCACTACAAGTCAGTGATGACCAACTTCCAAGATCACTTTGCCAGCAAGCGCGCTCGCATCGGCGAAGTCAACATCAGTTTAGGACCAGCTGGTGAACTGCGTTATCCTTCATACAACTCGCACGACAGCAACACCGGTTATCCAACTCGTGGTGGGTTGCAAGCCTATTCTGATCTGGCGATCGCTTCCTTCCGCGATTATGTCAAAGAAAAATATGGCGGACATGAGGGGTTAGGAAAAGCATGGGGCATCAAAGATCTCGACGATTCGCACATTCTGCCACCGAGTGACGCAACTGGTTTCTATCAACGTGGAGACCACTTCAACACACAGTATGGACGTGACTTCTTTGACTGGTATAACCAATCGTTGATCGACCATGGTCAACGCATCATGACACTTGCATCCGACGTTTTTGCCAGACCTGATTCAGCTTTTGCTGGTGTGGATCTGGGCGCCAAAGTTCCTGGCGTGCACTGGAGAGCCGGCGAAAGACAGGGAGACACTGTCACTCTCGGCGACCGTCAAGCCGAGCTCTCGGCCGGTCTGATTCGCACCAGTCGTGGTGATTGGGATCGTGATGCCGACGGGCGCGGATACAGACCGCTGCTCACTATGTTCCGTCAGATACAACCAACTCTAAAAGGATCAGACACGATTATCGTGCCTGCCTTCACTGCCATTGAAATGCGAGACGGCGACAATGGACCGGCTATCAGAGCACTGCCTCACACGCTTGCCACGTGGTTCGGACAAGAGGCGGAGCGCCAGGGTCTCTGGCTCAAAGGCGAGAACGCCTTGAATGGTAACCTCTCGGACGCTGAGGCTTGGAATCGCATGGGGTCGCTACTCGATCTGCCGAAACAAGATGGATACTATCATGGTGTCACCTTCTTGCGCATGGGCGACGTCGTCAACAATCCAATTGCTCGTGCCAAAATGTCTGAACTAGTAAATGCCGTTCACTCCGTGCAACCGATGCAACCAAGTTTCTGGGACCACTTCTTCAGAACGAAAACAGCGAATTGATGCAAAGCACTCTGGTTGAGGGTGCCGGTGCATCCAGCCACGCTTATAAAAATGTGGTTAATTTGATGCCCGTTGAGGAATCAGTTTAAGCACAACTTAGTCAGGCCAGCACCAAGGAACGACTCTGTTTATGAGGTAGGTTTCTTACTGCTATGCCACTATGACCGGTGCCAGTACGCTACAAAAGATAGAAGCTCAAGCCTTGACTCATGGCTAAATTTCGCAGCGACGTAGTCTCGTGCTCACTGTGGCAACTTGGCTCAATGAGAATTCCCACCAGTGCAGCGTCTGATAGCCTGATCTGCTTATAAACAAGCATGGCAATTTTCGAACGAATCGAATCGTCGACCATAAACTCTTGCAGCGTGTGCCCAGGTCTATATTGATCGATCCAGCCTCGCATGTTCTGCAGAAGCCCGGATTGCGAACCTGGTACAACTCCCAAAATAACTGGCATCAAATCTACTCCTGGTGCAAAGTTAGCTGTCAACGGACTCGGTCAGATGTTGTTTTATCCGCTCAGCCTCGTGAGAACTCAACGCGCTGTTCGTTAGTTTACCGAAAAGCCAGCCCTTTAGTTGCTGCTTTTCAGCTTCGTTTATTGAACTTTGGCGAATTCGGTCTTTAAACCAAAACAAAAACTCCTCGACATCATTTGATTTGCGCATTATCTGTCGCTCGGTACCCGCTTCGTGCCTCTGCGTCAACCATTGCACAAATTCCTTTATTTCACCAGCGGAAAGACGAGCCTCCGCTATGTGTTCAGAGAGCCAACTATTCAGTTCCGTGTGAGCCTTTTGGTCTTCCATTTACACTGTTCGATTGTCACTCTAAATCGCTATACCCAGAACATTAAGTGCTCCAACCCTTGCTGGGTAGAGAATTTTGAGGAATTTGTATACGGCTGCTTGGTGCAAATGTATATATGGAATAGTATGGTTGGAAGCCGACTGAGTGTCTGATAATTTAAAAGGATTGCTATGCGAATTCTTCTTCTGAGCCTGATTCTGTTTACTTCTTGGGTCGGTTTCGATTTTGGCCGTAGTTATATCTCATCAACACCTTGTCAAGCGCAATCACCATTGCTGGGCGACGAAGAGCTGATCCGCCAACTAAATCTGGCAGCAGGCGCGATGAGAACTTATCGGAAGACGCATGCGAATTTTCCTCAGCTGCAACCAGATCTCGACGATGCCTTGAAGTCGATGTTCAAGGCGGTCAGTTTTACTCCTGCAAACACCGAAATCGTTCCACAAGGGCGCGGTATTTATCGCACCTATTATCAATTCGCTATCGCAGTGGACCCGAGCATTCGCAGTCTGCCCATCATCAACGGTCAGTACAAGCCTCCCAACACGTGGAATGCTCCTCCGCGTACAATCGTGGTTTACAGCGATGGACAGAATCAATTCGCAGCATGGGTTGCTGGTTCAGACGGGAAGCCAATCGATGATCCAACCACACACGTGCCTTTGATTATTTATGAAACTATAGATCCAGAAGCAGCTTCGAATCCACAGTAAAACGCATCGCATATGGTGCCGTTCAGTTTGCACTGGCGCGGTCTAAATTCAAGATGACTTTAGTCAACGCGCCTTTTTCTGCGAAGTGCAGAGATTAGCTGAATAATCTTGTTTTAACAGCTCAGTTCAGATTATCCTTCCGACTAGATCTTCGTTTGGAGTTACACATGCGCCATCTCGAGTGCTTGACTACTGTTTGTGCGCCGACAATCTTGTCAGTTTGTCTGAGCATCAGTTTGCTTGCTGTTAGCCAGACTGCAGCGCTGGCGACGGCTTCACAGGCTGCTGCACCAAAAGGCACAGCGGTGCAAGTTGCCATCGCCCAACTCGAAGACAAGCTTTATGAGCACAAATATGCCAACGAAAGTGACGATGCACGCCTTACTCGCATCGAGAAATTTGTTTTTGGCGCTGAGCAAACAGGCACTACGGCTGAGCGCCTTCAACGGCTTCAAACTTCTTTTGCAAGTCAGGCTGATGCGATAGATAAACCGCCTGTCGCGACACCTGTTAAATCTGCTCCGGCTGCCCCCGCTACTGATGCTGTAACTTCCTCACCTACATTCGACAGCGCCAATTATCCGCGCGTGACCGAGTTGGAAAAGGACATGCTCAACGTTACCTATGTGCATGAACCGTTGCCGCAGCGCCTTTCTAGACTTGAGAGCAAAGCATTTGGCAAACCTTCGACTTCAAACGACATGTGCGCGCGTGTTGATGACCTGGATGAATACGCCGAGACTCACAACATTTTCAAAAATCATAAAGACCCGCTCAACAACACTCCTGTTGCTTCAGTGAGTCGACCGGGAGTGTTCAGCAACTCCTTCTTAGGCGGGCACGGTTTTACGACTCCACCGATAGATTCACCTGACGACGATGGCGATGATCCTCCCAGCGCGCCTAAGAATCCATTTGTCGATGGAGTGACAGGAACTGATCGAAGACTTTCTGCGATCGAAGAATTTATCTATGGACACAACTACGCCACTAGATCTGCTCAAGATCGGCTTGAACGCTTGGAAAAACGTCTGGTGCCTTATGAGCACAATTTGGCACAGAAAGATGTCACCTTTCGCGTCAACAATCTTTGGAATATTTTGAATGTGGCCAACACTTTCAAGAATGCACCAACGGCGGCGCATCCAGCTAACGCACCGGTAGTTGCTTCGGCACCACCTGCTGCTCCGACAAGCATTCCACGCACGATTAGCGCACCGTCTCAATCGACTTTGACGCAGGCCACAGCTGCTCACCATTCGTGGTTGCATCAGCTCGGAAAGAGTCTTGGTTCAGCCAATACAGCAAGTGGTGCCTCGAACGTGCCTGGCGTTTTTCCTCCTGATATGGGACCGAAACCTGGTCACCTCTGGATGCCGTAATTCCTGACATCGTGCTCGAAATACACGGTAATTGTTAGGCGCAGGTGAGAGATAGAGTCGACTAGCTTTATCACACCTAATCGCGCTCCAATACAAGTTTTCGCTCGATGTAGTAGCATGTTCAGCGTTCGTGAAAACGTGTGCCGGTTGCGCACGGTTTTCTGATCCAGACCAGGTTTGCGTGCATAGAGGAAGGTATTGAATGTTTGTTCAAAAAAGTCAGAGATTTGTAGTCGTTCTGCTGTCTCTTGGAATCGTGCTCGTCGGTCTTTCTCCGATGTCTTCGGCAGCAAAGAAAGAAAAACGTTCCAGTAAAAAGAGTAAGCAGTCAGATGTCGTTGTCACGACTAACGTCGATTCAAAAAGCGCAGTTGCTGCCCAAGTCACTCTTATCTCGAAATATCTCGCTCAAGGTGATGCCACCAAACTGTCTTCACTTTGGACTAGCGATGGAACTTACATCGATGAAGACGGTGTTCTGCTGAAAGGAAGAGCCGCACTAGAAAAACGTTTTTCTCTCAATTCGACTGAGACAGGACGACAACCCGTTACTTTCATTCAAGCTCCTGTGCAGATGTTAGCTGACACTGTCGCGCTGGCAGAAGGCGTCGTCAGTCGCAATGAAGGCGTCGGTTCCAAACCGCAAACTCGATATTCTATCGTCTTCGTCAAACAAGATGGAAATTGGTTGATTTCCAATGCAACTGAAACGCCACTTGTGGCTGTCGATGAGAATGTCAATCCACTCAGCGATCTGTCCTGGTTGATTGGCGAATGGGCAACCGAACGCGATGGAAAATCAGTCAAGATGAAGGCTGAATGGGCCGCCGACCAGAAGTTCATTCAGTGCAAATACGAAACGAAACTTTCTCCTACTGCACCTGTTGTCGAAAGTCGGCAAGTAATCGGATGGGATCCTCGCATCAATCAGCCAGTTTCCTGGCACTTTGACTCGAGCGGTGGCTTCGGTCACAGTGACTGGTCTAAAGAGAATAAACAATGGGTCGTTCAAGCTGTTGGTGTAGATCGCGCTGGAAATACCACAACTGCAACTGATCTGTTGTCGGCCCTGACACCGGATAGTTTTTCATGGCAGTCAGTCAATCGTTCGGTCGATGGATTCCGATTCAACGATTCTGCACCATTGAAAGTAGTGCGCGTAGCCAAGTAACACGATAGATATTCTCAGCAAAGGTTGTTGAAGTGAAGACCAATAAATTACAAGTCATTCTTGCGATCGTTTTGAGCACACTACTCGCGGTGCCAATCCCTGTGCTCGCCCGAGGTTTTGGCGGAGGAGGCTTCGGCGGCGGGCGTAGTTTCGGTGGAGGCGGCGGCTTCGGCGGGCACAGTTTCGGCGGCGGCGGCGGCTTCGGCGGACGTTCAGGCGGGCACGATTTTGGTGGCGGATTTGGTGGCGCCGGCGGATTCGGTGGCGGCAAAGGGTTTGGCGGCGGCGGCGATAGAGGCTTCGGCGGCCAGGGCGGATTTGGTAACGGCGGTGGTTTTGCTGGCAACAAAGGATTCGGCGGTGCTGGAGACAGCGGATTTGGTGGCAACAAAGGATTCGGAAACGGCGCTGGATTTGCTGGCGATAAAGGATTTGGAAACGGCTCTGGATTCGGCGGAGACAAGGGTTTCGGCAACGGCGGCACAGGATTTGGTGGTGATAAAGGCTTTGGCTCGGGCGCTGGGTTTGCCGGCGACAGAGGCTTTGGAAACCGACCAGGTTTCGACGGCTTTGGTGGCAATAAAGGTTTTGGCAACGGCGGCATTGGCAATCATCCAAACTATGGTGGCAACGGCCATCTGCCTACTGATGGTGGCTTCGGCGGTATCTCAGGAAACACCAACAGAACGCCTCACAATATGAGTCAGAGCCAACTGAATGCCCAGGGCGAAAGCATGCGTAACTCCTTTAACGGCAGTGGCAACACCGTAAATAACTTCAACCATTACGGCGGCTACGGCGGTTATGGTGGCTATCACGGATACGCCAACGGTTATGCACACGGTTACGCGAACGGCTTCTATCATGGGTCATGGGGATATCCAGGTGCCTGGGGCTGCCCCGGTTGGTCTGAAGGCGCTGCCTGGACTTTCATGGGTGTATCTGCGCTTACGTCGTTCTTGGGAATCGGCATGATGGCAGCTGCTAGCAGTCATGGCGGGGGTGGTTCGAAAAATTCAGGCAATGTCACCAACGTCACTTACGAAGGCGACAATGTTTACATCAACGGACAGCCGAGTGGAACTGCTGCGCAATACTATGATTCGGCACAACAGTTGGCTGGACAAGCGTGTCAACAACCGGCGTACAACAACTACTCGTCCTATTACGCGAACTTGCCTAACGGCACTCAGACGAATACAGACAATGGACCTCAAGCAGATGCCAACGAGAAGTGGGAACCACTTGGTGTCTTCGCCCTTGCTGAACCGGGACAGACAGAATCGAATATGTTGTTTCAATTGGCAATCAATCAAGCTGGCATCATTCGAGGCAACTACATGAACCAGCTGACGAACGAAAAGTCACAGATCTATGGTGCTCTCGATAAGAAGACACAGAGAATCTCCTGGACTATCGGCCAGAACAATACCACTGTATTCGATACCAGCCTTTCAACGCTCGTAAAAGATGACAGCCAGGTGCTTGTTCATTACAGCCCTACAAACACCCAGGAGATGGCGTTGATTCGCATGTCGCAGGGTAGTGACGGAGATTCGAAACAAGCTCCTGCCTCGGCACCTCCGACGACTTCACCGAGTTAGATCGCTGCATGTGGATCGTTCGGCTAGCCTTATCACAGCCACATACGTTCATTGTGATGGCCGTATCGATTTTGTTATTTGGCTTGGTGTCATTGACCCAGATGCCGGTGGATATTTTTCCGCCGATCGACATTCCGATCGTTAGTTGTGTTTGGACATACACCGGTATGTCACCAAAAAACGTCGAGAATTTGATCACCACTGTCAGTGAACGAACGCTTGCATCTACTGTAAGTGGAATTCAACACTTAGAGTCGATGTCGTTGAACGGCATGAGCGTGATCAAGATCTACCTGCACCAGGGGTCAGATATTGGACTGGCGGTGGCACAGGCGGCGTCCACGTCCTCCGCTTCTCTGCGTCAGATGCCGCCCAATATGTCACCGCCCCTGGTGGTGCAGTCGTCGGCAACCGACGTTCCCATTTTGCAGCTCTCGGTAGCGAGTAAGGAGTTGGGCGAGGCACAACTGTTCGATCTGGCCAACCAATTTATTCGCAGTCAGTTGGCTGTAGTGCAAGGAACGACCATTCCTTTCCCGAACGGGGGAAAGTACAGACAGGTCTCCGTCGACCTTGATGAGAAAGCTCTGTTCGGCTACGGACTGACACCTACAGATGTCGTAAACGCCGTCAATAATTCGAGCGTCATCGCCCCGAGTGGCACCGCTAAAATGGGCAAATCGGAGTTTGTCATCACTCTCAACAACAGCCCGAAAGTGATCGAACACCTCAACGACATTCCAGTGCGGCACCAAAATGGTACGACGATATTTGTCAGGGATGTAGCGTTCGTTCACGATGGATTTCAGCCTCAGCTGAACATCGTCAATATCAACGGACACCGTGGCGTGATCATGAATATCCTGAAAAGTGGTGGCGCTTCGACCTTGTCTGTCGTAAAAAAGGTCAAGGAAGTCTTACCGCACATTCGCACAATGTTGCCCAAATCGGTGTCGCTAGAAATCCTCACAGACCAATCCAAATTCGTTCAAGAATGCGTAGACGACGTAGCATTCGAAGTAGTGAACGCAGCAGTTTTGACTGCCTTGTTTATGTTGGCAATCTTAGGTAGTTGGCGCAGTACGTTGATTGTTATTACCTCTATTCCGCTGGCAATCTTGTCAGCCATCATTTGTCTGCATATTACTGGTAACACAATCAATTCGATGACGCTGGGCGGACTTGCACTGGCGGTCGGTATGCTGGTCGACGATGCCACTGTGGAAATTGAAAACGTTCACCGTCAAATGGAGATGGGCAAACATATCGAGAAAGCAATTCTCGATGGCGCCGCTGAAGTTGCGATGCCTGCCATGGTTTCGACAATCTCTATCTGTATTGTTTTCCTCCCGGTATTCCTCCTGTCTGAGCCGTCAAAATCTCTCTTTGTTCCGCTCGGCGAGACAGTCTGTTTCGCCATGTTGGCGTCTTATGGACTCTCTCGAACCATCGTTCCACTTATGTCCAAAGCATTGTTCGGTGCGGAAGAACACGGTGTCAAGGGAGAAGGCGAGGCGGGAGAGGCGAGCGCAGAACACAACGCTGGCGAAAAAGAGCCAAGCTTCTTTTTGAAAATTCACCTATTTATCGATCAGAACTTTAACCGGGCGCGTGATAGTTATCACAAAGGTTTGGTCTGGTCGTTGCATCATCGCGGCATCGTGGCTGCGCTGTTTTTAGGATTTTATGCCGCCTCGGCATTTCTTCTTCCGTTTGTCGGACGAGATTTCTTTCCTCCCATCGACGCTGGTCAAATTCGGCTGCACGTGAACGTTCCATCGGGTACGCGCGTGGAAGAAACTGCTCAAATCTTTGCGCAAATCGAACGCAAGATCGAACAAATTGTTCCGAAAGATGAGATCAAGATTCTTACCGATAACATCGGGCTGCCAGTCAGTGGTGTCAACTTCGCCTTCTCAGATAGCCAGACAATCAGCGAAGCTGACGGCGAGATCTTGTTGTCGTTAGAAGAGCACCACTCACATCCGACTGAGTACTACGAAGTAAAGATTCGGAACATGCTAAACAAAGATTTCCCTGAGTGTGCGCATTACTATCAACCTGCCGATATCGTTACGCAGATTTTGAATGCTGGTTTGCCTGCTCCAATTGATATCAAGATCATTGGTCTGGATGCCAATGACAATTATCAGCTCGCTCTGGACATTAAGCGTGAAGTGAAAAAAGTTCGCGGCGCCGTAGATGTTTGCTTGCATCAGGTGATCAACGCACCAGAATATCTGTACACGGTCGATCGCAGCTTTGCCAACGAAGTTGGGCTCAGCCAAAAAGATATTTCCAATTCAATGCTGGTCAACTTGAGTTCGAGTTTTCAGGTGATGCCGAACTTCTGGACTAATGTCGGCACTGGAGTTCAGTACAACCTGGCTGCTCAGTCGCCTCAGCGGAATATGCGCTCGCTTAATGATTTAGCCAACATGTCGGTTGGATCAGCAGCCACTCAAGATAACAAAAACCAGCCAGTACAATTGATGACTAATTTGGCAAAACCTAGCAGGCAATACACACCATATGTGGTGAATCACCTTAACGTGCAGCCCTGCTTCGACATTTATGTCGATTGCGAACAACGAGATCTTGGTGGCGTATCCGATGACATACAAAAGATCGTTGATGCCCATCAAAAGACTTTGCCTCGAGGAACCAGAGTTTTCGTGATGGGGCAGGTTCTTAGCATGAAGACTGCCTTTATAGGATTGCTCATAGGTCTGGTCGGTGCAGTTGTTCTGGTTTATCTGTTGCTTGTCGTTAATTTTCAGTCGTGGCTCGATCCACTAACTATTTTGATGGCTATTCCTGGTGCGCTGACAGGAATTGCCTGGAGTTTGTTTGTTACACAAACCACCTTGAGCGTGCCAGCCTTGATGGGTGCTGTCATGACGATAGGTGTTGCGTCTGCCAACAGTATCTTGATGATTACTTTCTGCAACGAGCAGTTGCATGAAGGACTGACTCCTCTAGAGGCTGCATCGACTGCGGGGTTCCAACGCTTTCGTCCTGTTTGTATGACAGCAATTGCCATGGTGCTCGGCATGATTCCGATGTCGTTGGGCACTGGACAGAACGCGGCCATAGGTCGCGCTGTTATTGGTGGATTGACTGTCGCAACATTTTCCACTCTTTTGTTTGTTCCTTTGATGTACAGCGTTCTTAAGAAGCCGAAGGAACATGTACTGCCAATTTCCTCCACACCAGCAGAGACCGTAGAATCATGAGTAAAATTTGTCGAACCAAAACTCAGCGACGGAATCAAGGGCTAGCGACTCGGAGTCGATCGGCTCAGGGTCGTACGATGATCGTGCTCACTATTTTGGCGGTGATTGTGGGCATCCTATTCGCTATCGGGGTCATACCGAAGCTGATGGACAAACGGTCGCTCAATGAAAAGGAAGAACAAGCTGCATCAGCTATTCCGGTAGTTAATACTGTGCTTGCAAAAACGGCACCGTTCAATGAGTCTGCGACTTTGCCAGGAAATATCGGAGCGATGCAGTTTGCCACGATCTATGCCCGCATCGATGGTTATTTAACGAAGAGAATGGTCGATATCGGTGACAAGGTTAAGCAAGGTCAACTTCTGGCTGAAATCGATTCGCCGAGTGCTGATGAAGATCGCTCTCAGGCAGCAGCCGATCTTGTTCAGTCTAACGCTCAAGTAGTAAGTGCTTTGGCTACTCTCAAGGAATCGAAAGCACAAGCGGAAGCCGCTGCGGCGCAAGTTACACGAGCGAAAGCAGATCAGGCCTATGCCGCGACGACCGCAGACCGCTGGAACAATATGGCCAAATATGGTGCGGTCAGTCTGCAAAGCCGAGATGAAAAAGACCGCTCTCTAAACTCTCAAAATGCCAGTGTTGAGGCTGCGGAAGCACAAAAGCGAGCCGCCGATCAGCAAGTTGAAGCGTCGGCTGCGCAGGTGCGAGTGGCGAAAGCGAATGTGGGTGCAAAACAAGCGTCTCTGGCCAAATACAAAGCTCAGCAAGGCTTTAAGTATGTGGTGGCACCATTTGATGGAGTGATCGTAAGCCGCAAGGTCGATCCTGGGGCATTGATAACTGCCGGTAGTCAGTCTACGACTCAAGAACTATTTCAGATGGCCAAGCTCGATGTATTGCGCAGTTATGTGAATGTTCCACAGTCGCTTTCGCGATATCTGAAACCCGGCGCAGCAGCTGAAATTAGTGTTTCGTCGTATCCCGAACGCACGTTTGTGGGCAAGGTAACGAACGTATCTGGTGCACTCGATCCACAAACGCGTACTCGACAGACTGAAGTGAAAATCGACAATTTCGACCACGCTCTCTTGCCTGGTATGTATGCGCAGATCAAATTGACTGTGCAACGTCCTGAGAATTGGGTGCAAGTGCCAAGCAACGCAGTAATACCACGCGGTAATAATCTCGAAGTAGCGGTTGTTAGAGATGGCAAAGCGCACTACCAGAAGGTTGTGCTGGGGCGAGATTTTGGCGACGAAGTCGAGATCAAAGATGGACTAACGAACGGTGAAGTCGTGATCGTCGGTGCCGCCGATGATCTGCGTGAGGGTGACCCTGTCAAACCATCGGAAATAGCCGCTCAGTGAAAACCAGAACTACAGCCTTGATTTTAGTGACGATGCAAATTGCCGGCTTGGTCTCGGGCAGTTTTTTTTGTTTTTCAGCACATGCCACTGAGTTGAGAAAATTGGCAGATGTTGGCAGACCAAGTGCGATACCTGCCAGTTCGCTACCACCGAAACTGAGAGGTCCACTCGGCGCAAATCCGCCTACGAAACTTGATGATATCGCCAATCGGGCTGAAGAGTCTGAAGGTGCAATGTTCGTCGACGAAGACAAAGTTCAGGTGAAAGCGCCACTTCTGACCGCTTTGATCGAATTGCACCAGAACATGTCGCCATATAGCCTGGATGCGGCGGGACCGGAGCATCCAATCACACTGAGAGATGTTCTAAACCAAGAATTGCTCAACAACTTGAACATTCAGATATCGCGGGCTAACGAACAAAGTGCGAAGTATAAATATCGAAGCGTGCTCGGCGGATTTCTCCCGAATATGAGCAATCAACTTTCATATCAAGGAATCACCGGTAAGTATGCCAGCCCCTTCGGTGCATTGACGAACATCGGTAGTCCGTATCTTACGATTCCATCTGGTCTTGTGTGGAATTTCTTCGACGGTGGCAACACCATATTTGGTTCGATGCAAGCCAAGCATGTTTATCGAGCCCATAGCTATGACGTGCAGCGCACCATTAACGACGAGCTATTGGATGGCGCGCATCTTTACTATCAGCTTGTGCTGCAAGATGTATTGCTGCAAATTCGTATTAAAGCAGTTGAAACATCCGAAGCACTTTACGAGAAGAACTCGATTCAGTATAAGTATGGTGCCAATACCCAGTTGGATCTGCTGCAAGCTGAGACGCAACTGGCAGATGATAAGCAGAAACTGATATCTCAACAGATTGCCAGACGCCAGGCGGCGATCAAACTTGCTACCAGTCTGAATGCAAACTGTAACGATGATCTTGTCGTTAGTGAACGGTTGGTCTCCCCGACTCGCCTGGTCGACGACAACACTAAAGTAGCCGAGCTAGTACAAATTGCCATCGACAATCGTCCCGAATTGAAGAAATGGGAGCAACAGAGATTAGCTGCGAAGGCTGCAATAAAACTGGCATACGCACCTCTGTTGCCAACGATCTCGGGCACCGGCGCGTTGGCAACAACTGGTGCAAAAGTGGTTCCCATTAGTGGTGCCCAGGCTTCGAGCTCGGCTGCCACTGGAGGTTTTGGTGCAGACGGTGGTTTCTCGACGAGTGCCAACACCTCGACTGCCACTCCAGGAGCGAGGCAGAATCCTAAATTCAATCTCGCTGAAATTTTCACTATAGGAATGGCCGTTCAGTGGAACATCGGTGGGCTTGGTGTCACTGATGCGAACAAGATCAAAGCGGCTAGATGGGAAGCGCGAAAGACTCAGTTAGAGTTTGCCCGAGAGCTCTCTTGGGTCTGCAAAGACGTGCGAGACAGCTATCTCAATTCGGTGGACGCGAAGAACTTAATTGCGGCTAGTTCGGCAGCAGTCAATTCATCTCGGCAGCAATTGAAGGTTGCAGTAATCCGGCTCGAAGAAGGTGTCGGAACTGACCTGGACGTTGTTAATGCACAACGAAGTTATACCAATGCATTGATTGAAAAAGCAAAAGCAATTGTGCAGTTCAATGAATCTCAGGCGTCTTTGTTAAAAGCAATCGGCAAAATCTCGGTTGACACTTTGACTTCGCCGAAAGCGCTTATCAGGTGATCAGATTGACTCAAGTGTTCAAATTCTTTATTGCTGTATGCATGGTGGTTGCGATGACGGTGCACGTCCCGCTGATTGCCCTGGCTCAGTCGTCAGATGAGAATCAAAAATCGGAACAAAAGACAAAGCAATCAACCGGACAAACGACGGAACAAGATCAAAGTGTGTCTTCGAAGGATCTGAGCTCAGAGTCAGAACCAGTACGTGCCAATCCTAAGCCTCATATGGCAGACGATATTCCCGTGACGGGAGACAACCTAGAGGGCGTTCCACTAGTTATTGGTGGGGTCGAAATTGTGCGCTTCAAGGGCACCATCAGCGGTTTCACACCAGACCAGCGTGTCCGTGCGATCAAGTTTCGACTGCACGAATTGGAAGAAAATCCTAGTTTCAACATAAACAGTATAACGACGAAGGGAACTGGTTTCAGCACAGATATTGTTGCCGGTAATGACACCATTTTTACGATTACAGATAGAGATGCCAGGCTCGTTGGCCAGGCCAGCCGCGAAGTGTTGGCGGGTGAATGTGCGACGAAATTAAAGCAAGGATTGCTCAAGGAGCAAGAAGCGAAAAGTCCCAAGGTGATTTTTATGGCTTCTGTTTTTACGGCAGTCGCATTCATCGTATTGATGATCGCTTTATCGATTCTAGCTGCCGTTTTTCCGTGGTTGTATAGACGCGTAGAATCTGCCCGTGGTAAGTACATCGCGTCGGTAAAGATCCAAAAAGCAGAACTGCTATCAGAAGACAGCTTGACCGATATTCTCATCGGTCTGTGCCGAATTGTTCGTGCTTTTGTGACGCTAATTCTACTCACCGTTTTTGTGGAAGCGGTGCTCAGTTTTTACCCAACCACACGTGAACTGTCGGGACAGGTGACAGACAAGTTCATGTTTCCGATGCTGCATCTGGCGCTGTCGTCAATCACTGCTTATGTGCCGAATCTTTTGATAATCATCACCGTAATTGTTTGTGCGTATTATTTGATCGGATTTACACGATTCATTTTCAACGAGATTGGTCGTGGAAGCATTACCTTCTCTGGCTTCGAACAAGAGTGGGCAACGCCTACTTACACGATCTTCCGATTCCTGATTATCGCTTTCGCGATCGTCCTGATGTTTCCTTATTTGCCTGGATCAGGGTCGCCAGCGTTCCAACAGGTTTCAATTTTTCTTGGTGTCTTGATTTCGCTTGGTTCATCAGGAGCTGTTTCTAACGTTATCGCAGGAGTGTTTCTCACCTACACTGGCGCCTTTAGACTTGGTGATAGAGTGAGAATCGCAGATACGGTTGGCGATGTGACCGAAAGACGATTGCTCTATACGAGAATTCGTACCATCAAAGATGAATTCATTACCATACCAAATAGTCTGGTTTTGGGCAGTCACATCATCAACTACAGTGCGTCGATGCAAGGGAATGGACTGGTTTTACATACATCGGTCACCATCGGATATGACGTGGAATGGCGCATGGTCGAAAATCTTCTCATTGAGGCGGCTAAAGCGACTGCAAATGTTAGAGACGAACCGCCACCGTTTGTGTTAGTGACAAGTCTCGATGATTTCTTTGTTACGCACCAGATCAATGCATTTACGTCCGCACCACATTCGATGGCGCAGACATATGCAGATTTACACAAAAATATTCTGGACAAATTTTTCGAAGCTGGAGTGGAGATTATGTCTCCGCATGTTCATTCTGTTCGCGACGGTTCGGATGATGCAATTCCGTCAAAATACCGCAAGGAAGGCGTCCCGAAGCGCCCATCGATGTCTCCGTATGCAAGAAAGTAGGTATCCCAGACCAGCACCGCCGACTTTTCACAAGCGATTTATCTACAAACGTCGCGCCTGTCTTTATTTAGTAAAGATGAGCAACTTAATCTAACAAATATCCGTCTCATATCCTAAAATGGGCGTTTTTTGGACGAATTGATGAGACTTTATCCCTCGAATGCACTGCTAACAGCCTGTATGAGCGCATTTTTCATGCTGCTCGGCGTTTACTACGCCTTGCCGGATGTGTGTCCCCATTGCCATGACGTGATTTACACGAGACAGAGGTGGCGCGTTCCAGCTAACTGGTACGAGACGCATCAGCTGACCAAAGCCATGATAAGACACCCTGAAAGGATTCCCGGAGCTCAGCCGATTCGGGTTTGCACCAACTGTGATTATGGTTGGACCAGTCCGTTAGACGGCCAGTACCTGTATGATCGGTGCCGTCACGCAGTAGCATTGAAGGAACCGCAAAGGCAAGATGCGAAAGTTGAGTAACCGGGTGAAAGTCCGTTCTGCCCTGATAGTTTCGATAGCTTTTGGATCAGCACTAACCGTTTTGAATTTGTTTTCTTGCGCTCGTGTTGTACAGGCGGCTGATTCGCACACTGAAAGTGCAACAGTCGAAAAAGCGAAGTCACCAGACATGACCGCTTACATGGAATCGGTCAAGCAGCGAATCCAGCGTGTTTGGCGCTCACCCGATGTTAAAAGCAATTGCAAGGTCTCTGTTTTGTTCACTATAGACAAAAATGGAGGCTTGGTTTCCAGCGCGGTTAAGACGAGCAGCGGAATTGCGTCGGTCGATCAAGTAGCGTTACAGACAGTCAAAAAATCCGCACCATTTTCAAAGTTACCTGACGGCGCCGGAAAGTTTTCGGTCGATTACACGTTTCAATGCGGTCCACGTAATTCTGCTGATGCTTACATTTTCAATGGAGTGCCGATCAAAGATCAGGAGTATAAAATGAGCAGCGGCGGTGCAACGCTGCGCAATTTGAATACAGACAGTCCAGCTGAACGAAAGCTGCATGAAAGAGCGGCTGCTTTCGAGAACAAAGCCGAATCGCTTGAGACGCGTTTGAGCGCGCTACAAGGTTCTGCCACGCCAGATGACACGAAAATATCTGCGGTGAGTCTCGAACTCGCGAATGTGTTCAAAGAACTGCAAAAGTATGACAAAGCAGAACCCTTGTACAAATCAGCGATCGCACTGGGTGAAAAATTGGAAAACCAAACTTTCTTGAGCAACGCGCTTTTTGATTTCGCCAATCTGTATTACGTCATGGGTAAATACGCTGATGCGGAGCCGCTCTACGAACGCTCTTTGTCAGTGCGTAGCAAAATTGAGAACCTACCTGTCAATAAGCAAGCACTAACTGAGTACGCAAAAACTCTCTACAAAATGAACAAATTTAGCAAAGCAGATGAAATCTACAAACAGTTGCGCTGAACTTGAGAGTTCTATTCGCCTGTGTCTAATCCGAGTGCCACCATCTTGGCGAATGCTACGTGTCCGTGAATTTTGTTCAATGCTGATTTAGATGTCACGCCACTTGTTTCTTTGCGGTGAATCATGGCTCTAACGCGGCGACGCTCGCGGCGAGGTAAGTTGACGCGTTCATTGACGACGAGACCAGTCACTCTCTGTTGAGTCGTTTTTCGTGCAACTCGCAACTTTCTGTCGTTGACTTTGAAACCTTCGGAAGAAATGATCTTGCAGATGGCGTCGATTTCAGAGCGAGAAATGTGACCGTTACCTGAAACGGTGATGTCATCACAATAGCGCGTGTAACTCCAATTTCTCTGCAAGCAGAATTCACTCAACCGTTCATCGAGGCTTTTGCAGATCAAGTTTGCTAGATCCGGTGATGTTGGTGCACCTTGTGGGAGCAGTTCATCGTGCGTGCAAAGACGGCTCAAGTATCCGGCGAATTTTTGTTCGTAACCGAGTGATTCGAAGAGTGAGTTGACTCTATCGATGTTTATTGATGGAAAGAAGTCTTCAATGTCGGCGTTGAGAACGAAATCTTTCCCGACGTGCGGTTGTGCGTTATCGACGATGCTCATACCGACTCTGTAGCCAGTGCAGGCCTCGTGAACTGGCTGAGACTTCAACAAGTTTGTCGAAATCCATTTTTGGATGCGCTTCAGTTCTCTTGACGGTGCGGAGATGTGTCTCTGTCCACCCGATTTCTTTGGGATGGAAAAACGTTTGTATAGATAGTCGGCCCTAAATATATACTTGCTCAGTTCAAACTCGGAAATCTCTAATTCGTTGGCGAGGCTGACTTTGCTATCTAGGGTCATTCGGATATTTCTCGTATATTGAAGTGGGGTTGGATATCTCTGCTAAAAATCGGATCTAGCGAGTCGTTGCTAAAACGATGCACACGAAGTCGACAGGTTCTGCGCTTGCGCATATCCTGCGAGTTCGAGTCGGAATGGGATGCCTTTGGAAACTTGGTTGACGAATCATCAACCGTCACCGCCCGCGCGGTCCAGAGATATCCATTCCCCTTCAGTGATGGATGCGATACCACCGATGATGTTACGTCGGTTGGTTCATACATATCTAAAGCACCCTGAAACCAAAGTCAACAGAGACTTTCGTTCCTTAGACAATTATCCAAATCAGTATATAGAGCCGGTTTTGGCCGCATATCAAAACAGCTTATTGACGAGATATTGAATTCAAAAGCACTTGCAAATCGCGCTTTTCACTAATGAAGTCGGACCATATATCTCCTGTATCCGCTAGACGTGCTATCAGGTTGTGAATCGTATAGCTTGATGCGGAGATGGCTTCCAGTTCATCCCACGATACCGGCGTTGATACCGAAGCATCTGCAGTTGCGCGCGGTGTATAGGCGCTCGCTACAGTTTTTCCACGGGCGTTGGGACTATGGTCGATGAGGATTTTACCGCTGCTCTTTGCCACTGTAGGCACCTGTGTGAGCGTGTCTTGATTCTGCGCTATGAGAAAGCGTCCGACTAGCTCGGCCATGTTGCGCACGATGTCAAATTCTAAGTTCCGTATTATCGGAACTATGATATGAAGTCCAGTTCGACCGGATGTCTTGACTCTGGCAGAAAGCGCCATGGACTCTAATAGTTCGCGCAGTTTGAGTGCAACTTCGCACACCTTTTTGAACTCATCTACTTCTATAGAAGGATTCTTCGCGCCACGTCCACCCTTGTGAAGATCGAGGTCGAAAACGATGTAATCAGGATAGTTGAGAAGATAACGCGAATCACAACTTTCCAGATGCTCCAAATCTGGTATCAGCTCTAAACGGGCAGGCATGCAATGAAATTCAACGACGCTATGCTGTGCGAAATACAGAAGTGCGGCGAGATTGTTGCAGACTACGTGTTCAACAGCTTCTTCGGAAGGGTCTTCTGTTTCGACAATGACCGTGTCCACAAATTCAGGAAGCGAGTAACTCCAGTGCTTTTGATAGAACTGTTTTTTGTGCACTCCGTCAGTGGCACGAATGCATGTGAGTGGACGGTTGTAGAGTTGAGGCAAAATGTATGGAGAAAGTTTAGTCAGAAAGATCAAATAATCGCGTTTGGTGATCTCAGGCGACGACTCTGTTTTCACCCAGTAGGGACGATTCAGGTGAGTAAGCTTCAATTTTTCACTTGAAACTAACAACTCGAAAGTTTCTTCTTTTCCTGACAATTGCCCGAGTACTTTTTCAATTTCCGAGGATCTTTTGGGATCTAATGGACTTTTAGAATCCAGTGCATTTTTCAGATCAGATGCCTTTTTTGAATTTGGTGCTTTCGCAACGTTCGTCGAAAACTCGGCAACCAGCAAGTCCGGATTTTTCTCAGCGGTTAACGCGTCATAGGAAGTTTTCTGATTTCCCATTTTTTGAGAATTTGCCAATTCTGAAATGGTTTTGATCTCGGGCACCACATTCACTGGCACTTGCAACCGTACTTCACTCGGTGTTTTGTCCTCAAGGAATCGAAGAAATACAGGCGTGCGGAGATGTCTGTCTCTCGTCCAATCCATAAACTTAGCTTCGATGACAATCTCTGGCTTGACCCAGACGACTTGTTTTTTCTCATCTGGTCTTTTCTTGAACGGACATTTTGTAATATGCAGTGGCAGCATCTTTCGCATCGTTATATTCAACAAGCGCTCGTCAAATCCAGTTCCTACACTTCCGCAATAAATGAAATCACCCGATTCGTTATATTGACCCAATAAGAGCGCACCGAAACTGGTGCCTCTAGATCCTTGCCCGGCAGTGAATCCTCCAACGACAAATTCGTCTGTTTGTTGTGCCTTTACTTTCAACCACGACGGAGATCGTCTTCCACTTTCATAATGGCTGTCCAGACGCTTCGCTACTATTCCTTCAAACCCGTGATTGACGCACGTCTCGTAGGCAAGTTCAGCGTCTGATTCGAATTGCTGCAAAATTCGAATTTGAGGATGATCTCCAATCAGTGTTTTGAGAATCAATCGCCGCTCTCTTAACGGCACAGAGAGCAAACTGACGTTACCGGCATAGAGAATGTCAAATACAAAATAGAAGACTGGCACGTTTTTCTCAGCGCGCTCAACGTCAACTTCTTTTGCCAGGTTCATGCGTTGTTGCAGTTGCTGAAAAGATGGTTGACCAAGATTATTCAGCGCAATGATCTCACCATCCAAAACAACGTCATAAGGACACAACTTGCTTAGTGCGGCTGATAACACTGGGTATTGTGAAGTGAGATCTAGTCCGCGCCTTGAATGTAGGATAGTTTTTCCGTTACGCACAAAGGCTATGCCACGAATGCCATCCATCTTCGGTTCGCACACCCAATCAGAATGTGTGAACGGATCTTTGCATGGACTGGCCAACATTGGAGGCAGACTGGTCGGGAACGATGTTACTTTCGCACCTTTGAATCCGATCAAATCGAGTTCGAACGTTCTGGGGCTATCTTTGTCTGATGGTGACAACGATGAGCAACTCCTTTAGACGGAGATGTTATCCGGCTGCGGCTTTTTTCTTGCTTGGCTTGGCAGCGCCCGCGGTGGCAGCTTCTTTTGGTGCCTTCTCCGCTTTCTCTGCTGTTATTTGTTTCGCCGCTTCCTTTTGAGCCTTCATTGCTTCCATACTGGCTTTAAGCGCATCCATCAAATCGACGACGTTACTGCTCGGTGCAGCTGGTGCCTCTACCACTTCCTTACCTTCAAGCTTGGCTTCGATGGTCGTAAGCAGTGCTTCGCGATAGTTGTCCTTCAATTGCTCCGGCTCGAAATCACTGGTCATCAAGTCGATCAGGCTGTTTGCCATGGTCATCTCTTTATCAGACAGTTGCACGTCAGGCATCGGAGTTCCGCGCTGTACCCGAATCTCATCTGGATAAAGGAGCGTGTTCAACATCAGCGTGCCATCAAGCAATCTCAGAGCGCATAAGCGCTGCTTGCTGCGCAGGGCGATGCTGGCAACCGCGACGACGTCCTTCTCTTTCATCGCTTTCATGAATAGTGCAAATGGCTTTTTGGCCGCCTGGTCTGGCTCGATGTAGTAGTTTTTGTCGTAATAAATCGGGTCGATTTCTGCTTGCTTGATAAAAGAGGTCACTTCGACAACGTTCTTGTTCGGCACGGGAAGTTTTTCGAGGTCTTCCTTCGTAATGACGACGTACTGGTCTTTTCCGTACTCATAACCTTTTTCGATTTCGTCATATTCGATCTTTCTGTCGCAAGTCGGACAAAAAGTTTGTTGTTTTATCCGACCCTTGCAGTCTCTATGCAGTTGATTAAACGAGATGTCCTTGTTCTCAGTTGCTGAGTACAACTTGACTGGAATGCTGACCATTCCAAACGTGATGACGCCCGTCCAAATTGCTCTTGCTGCCATAACCTCTACCTTTCGCGGGGGATGAATATAATACCTGCCTTGTTTGGATATTCTTCCCGGCATTTATAGATATTAGTCATATTCGTAGTGGACATACGTATGATGGGCACCGGTTCTGGGCGCTCCTTTCAGGTGTCGATTGTGAGCGCTAAAATCCATCGTCCGAGCATCTTTTGCACACCATATGTGGTGTCATACCTGTTGGTATCGAGGCCGCCCATCTGCTTGAGCTTAATCTTGCTAAGACTGGTTAGCCGCCTTTTACTCATTTTCGACGGCGTTAGTGTTTTTGCCGCCCTCAACCGACCGTTTAAGGTACCAATTAATCACAAACGGATGCGAGCATAAGTCCATACTTACTAATGTGGATGTGTGTGTGTGGAGGCTGTGTGTTGAGGCTGCGGCATGGCTAACAATCTAGATGCTCCGCCAAGGGCAAGCGATTCTTTCACACAAGAAGCGGCACCCAATGTGGACCGTCCTCTGTTCTCACATCCAAACAACCCTACAGATGCAGCGGACTTTCAAAAAACGTACGCTGCCGCAAAAGCAAGCGGTAAGGACTCTCGACAAGACGATCCGATGTTAAAGGGGTTTGAAATAACAGGTGACATTGGTAGCGGCTCAACAGCCTCAACCGATACAACATCAACCGACTCTACTTCATCAACCAGCTCTGGAACGACCACAGATTCAGATGGCGATGGTGTTGCGGACGAACCAGTTGAGGTGACTTGTTCTGAAATGAAACAAGACAAAGAAGATCCGGATCGCGACGATGACGGAGTTCCTGATGACCCGAGCGGTCCGACCAGCACAGAGTTAAAGCAGCTAGTCAGCAGTGTGGAGCACGGAAATGAGGTAATTCAAGATGACCCGAGCCTTCCAGCCGGTGCGGTTCTGGAGCAGATAGCCAAGCTGCAAGATGAGCACGAACGCGGCGAAGATCCGGCAGATATTGCATCGAATCCGAATGCAATTGCTTTCAGTCATGCTGGTGAAGACTCGCACGAAAACATTGGTGAACCAGGAGCTTTGTCGACTTCTCAAAATTTGACGCACCATTTTCAGGTGAAAGAAGTTGGCGACAAACGCAAGAGACAATCAGAAGCTGAATCAGGGCAATTAGACGTAAGTGGCTTGACTGGCGCAGGCAGCGATGAACTCATCGCCTTGAACGCGCTGAAATTGGAGGCGAGATCTTTTGCCGGAGAAGCTACTGCTCTCGGTCCTCTCCCTCAAGGCATCGATAGGATTTCGATTGCGGACATTACAACACGCAAAGAAGAAGATGGAAGTGTGGTGTTGGTGGCTCCTCGCCGTGGTAACTCCAACGCCGATAGAGTGCCAATCGTCGATAAAGATGGATTCAACATCAAAGCCTCATCATTGCCAGGATTCTTACGACCCGATGGAACAATAGTCATGGGGGAAGATGGACGAGCCTATCGACCAGGAGACAATTTTGTCGCTGCAAAGCCCTATGATCAAAGCAATAATTTTGCTGTAGATCTCAATTCCGTGGAGAGATCACATATGCTCGAGAATACCGAATTAACTAGTCTGGCTGGAAGTTTTGCCGACCAACAGATTAAAACGAGCGAAAAAATCTCAGCCTTGCCAGACGCGGAATCGGAAGAGCGCTCGGAAAAAACTGTTGCATCGACTTCCAATGAATCAACCACAATCGCTCTTTCTGATATGTCGTTTGAACCTCAGAAAGTCGCAGAAGAACAGGCTAAAGACGCAGCAGAGACCCAGCGCTCAGTTACGGTGCGCCTCGGTGAAACTGTTCGGCAACTTGCTTTGCGTTATCTAGATGACGTTAAAAATTGGCCTGCTTTGGCGGAGAAGAACAATCTTTCGACCGCCACCGACGAACGAGGAATGCCAATCGCAACTCTGCAACGCGGCATGATTTTGAACCTGCCAACCCCATCTGAACTCGAAAATTTTCAAGCGCGAGCCTCGGCGGCAGCAGCCCTTCAGATGACTTAATGGCTCTGCCACTCGAATTTCTTGCGCTTAAGTCGATGAGTAGTTTTTTACGATTGCAGATGCGTGCCTATCATGACTACTGTTGAAATGCCTGCTGGGCTTGATTTTGCGGAGATTAAGGCATTGATTCGCAACTTTAAGTCGATTCAATGCTTGATTGACTCACCATTGAAGACTCTATACTTGTAGCCAGCTACCAACGTATTCGAAGGCATCCTTATGACCGCACAACGCAAAGAAATTAGAGTTGCTTTGATCGGTTTCGGTTTAGCCGGCTCGGTCTTTCACGCACCTCTCATAGATTCCGTCGATGGATTGCGACTTAGTGCAATCGTCACCGCTAACTCGCAACGCACCGCACAAGCTATGAGCAGCTACCCACGAGCGCTTGTGTTTTCTTCGGTCGATGATATTTGGAAGGCAGCATCCGAATATGATCTTGTAGTAGTGGCTTCCCCAAATCGTTTTCACTACGACCACGCACATTCCGCGTTGAATGCAAATCTGCATGTTGTGGTAGACAAGCCTGTGGCTGCCAGCGTTCAAGAATGTCGTGACTTGATCAACTTTAGTCAAAAGAAGAGTCGAATTCTCTCAGTGTTTCATAACCGACGTTGGGACAACGATTTCCTCACGGTGCGAAGACTGATTGATGATGGCACACTGGGCCAGATAAATCGATTCGAATCGCGTTATGAAAGATATCGGCCCGAAACCAAAGCGAATGCCTGGCGTGAGTCTGCTGATGCCAAAGATGCTGGCGGATTGCTATTTGACCTAGGCAGTCATTTAATCGATCAAGCATGCACTCTATTTGGTGATCCTGAAACAGTATATGCAGAATTGAACGCTCGTCGTCCTGGTGCTGAAGTCGATGACGATGTTTTTGTTGCACTGCAGTTTGCTTGTGGCGTGAAAGCGCATTTATGGGCTAGTTCAGTGGCACGAATTAAGGGTGCTCGTTTCAGGGTGCTTGGACTGAAAGGCGCATATGAAAAATTTGGCATCGATCCGCAAGAAGAAAAATTGAAGGCGGGCATTTTGCCCAGTTCGACAGACTTCGGTAACGAACCTGAAAGCGCTTGGGGTAAGTTGAGCGCGCCAGTCGGCAATCTTTCGTTTGACGGAAAGATTGAGACAGTACCTGGCGCGTATAAGACTTTCTACAGCTCGTTGCGCGACGCGATTTGGAATGATTCTGAAGTTCCGGTGTCACCGCATGATGCACTGCGAACTATGCAAATTATTGAAGCTGCCGTGAAAAGTTCATCGACCGGAAATGTTATTCAGCTTGAGGGCGTCAGAGTTTAAGGGTGATTATGCAAAGTCTTTCAACGGGAACTACTACAAGAATTACAGTTCGAGCCCTGCCAGGTAAAAGCTATCCGCTCGGTGCTACGCACGATGAACACGGAACAAACTTCTGTATTTTTTCGAAGCACTGCACTAGCGTTGAACTGCTGCTTTTCGCTGAGCCCACTGCACCCGAACCATCGACAGTGATTAAGCTCGATCCGTTTATTCACAAGACTGGTTTCTACTGGCACATCTATCTAGAAGGCGTGCAGGTAGGACAGGTGTATGCCTATCGCGTGGATGGAATTTTTGCGCCGGAAAAAGGTGAACGATTCGATCGTCATAAAGTGCTGCTGGATCCACATGCGCTCACCGTTGTCAACTTCGAGAACTACGATCGAGTTTCAGCAATTGGACCTGGAGATAATTGCGCCAGGGCACTGCGGGCGGTGGTAACAGATACTAAAACCTACGATTGGGAAGGCGACGTTCCCTTGCGTCTGCCAAATGCTGAAAGCGTTATTTATGAATTGCACGTTGCAGGTTTCACCAAACATCCAAACTCCGGTGTTTCAGCCGACAAGCGAGGCACTTACGCAGGGTTGGTTGAGAAAATTCCTTATTTGAAGGAGCTAGGTGTCACGGCAGTTGAGTTGATGCCGATTCAACAGTTCGATGAATTCGACGCAAGACCAGGCTTGAGAAATTATTGGGGCTACAGTCCACTAGCATTTTTTGCACCACATGTTGCTTATAGCTCGAACAAAGATGTTTTCGGACCGATCAACGAATTCCGTGACATGGTGAAAGCGTTGCACAAAGCTGGTATCGAGGTAATACTCGATGTGGTTTACAACCATACATGTGAGGGAAATGAAACGGGCACGACACAGTCGTTTAAAGGTTTCGATAACTCCACTTACTATTTGCTCGAAGACGATCAGACGCATTACAAGAATTACAGCGGATGCGGCAACACTCTAAGAGCCAATCACCCTGTTGTGGGACGATTCATCTTGGACAGTCTGCGCTACTGGGTCTCCGAGATGCACATCGACGGATTCAGATTCGACCTGGCGTCGGTTTTGACGAGAGATGTCGTCGGTCAACCGAACGATATGCCGGCTGTGTTATGGACTGTCGAATCAGATCCAGTTCTTGCAGGCACCAAATTAATCGCTGAAGCTTGGGACATTGGACTGTATCAAGTTGGATTGTTCATCAATCGCAGCAACTGGTTTGGTGAATGGAACGGACCCTTCCGCGACGACGTTCGCAAATTCGTAAAGGGCGACAAACGAACGGTCAAGAATTTGGCCGCGCGTATCTTAGGCAGTTCAGACATTTATACAAAACCAGACCGTGAGCCAAATCGCAGTGTGCAGTTCGTTACTTGCCACGACGGATTCACACTGAACGATCTGGTTTCTTATAACAAGAAACATAATCAATCGAATGGCGAATTTAACGCCGACGGTAGCAACGATAATCAAAGTTGGAATTGCGGCGTAGAAGGTCCAACTGCAGACGACGAGATAAATAAGCTACGCGAACGGCAGATCAAAAATTTCCTCACTATTCTATTTACTTCTCAAGGCACGCCGATGCTCTTGATGGGCGATGAAGTCAGACGCACTCAGCAAGGTAACAATAATGCGTATTGCCAGGACAATGAATTGAGTTGGTTCGACTGGAATTTAGTCGAGAAGCAGAAAGATATTCTCAACTTTACGAAAAAACTGATCACGTACACACAGTCTCTCGAGATATTCAAAGAGCGTCGACTGCTTGTTACTGCTCCTGAGTCGAACGAACCTCATATCGTTTGGCACGGCGTTGAGTTAGAAGAGCCAGATTTGGGTGACAATTCACACAGCCTGGCGTTCACTCTCTATCACCCCGACCATAAAGAAGAATTGCACATCATGCTGAATTCTTTTTGGAAGCCACTATTCTTCGAGCTTCCAAAGCCGCTCAGCGGCTACACATGGCATAGAGTTATCGACACTTTCTTGCCTGCGGGATCGGATATCAGATTGCCTGAAGAAGCACCGCAAATAGTGCACGATCACTATCGAGTGCAAGCGAGATCATCTGTCGTATTAATGGCTTTGCCTACGTAGCAGCATCTCGAAGTAACCGAGTCGGCTGATTGGATAAAGCAGCTGCGTTATTTTTGCTGTCATTCCGACGATGATCGCCGCCATCAGCAGGTGGCGCGAAGCCCTGAGGCTGAAAACGCATCGAGTATCGGTCTTTTCTAAGTGAAAGTGTCAGTACGGCAAAAGCTAGCGTTGGAGGAATTAAAGGTGCGCTTAATTTAGTAGCCAAGCGGAAATACCCCAGGACTGGGAAATGGCTGTAAAATGGGGTAAGGCGATATTATTACCAGTGGTTTTTCCCGGCGGAATCCATGACAATCGACAATTGGCAAAAGTACAAAACATCGGGTGAGCAAGCGCTGACTCGAGGTTCGCTCGTGGAAGCTGAGTCTATGTGGCTGGCCGCCCTCGAAGAAGCCGAAGATTTCCCTGAAGATGACAGCCGACGAGCGATTACCTATGAAGGGTTATCGGAAGCTTACTTCCGTCAAGGTAAGAATAAAGAAGCTGAAACCACATGTAGACGGCTTTTAAGCCTCTACCGGCGAGTGTATGGACCCGACCACATCGACGTTGGCATTACTTCCAGCAATCTGGCCATGTTGCTCCATATGAGCCACAACTATGCCGATGCTGAGCCGCTCTACAAGCAATCCATAGCGATTAAGACCAAAGTGCTTGGAGCCAACCACCCCGATGTTATGCGCCTTTTGGAAGGGTATGCTGACTTGCTCCTCAAAACTCATCGAGAGGCGGAAGCGCGTCATCTCCAGGTCTGTGCGCAGGGCATGTCGACCGGCAAGTGGGATAGGACCAAGATGGAAATTCCCGCTATGCGTGCTAATGGAACGGTGGCGCCGGCGCCGTCGACTTCTCAGCAATCTTTGCCCAAGCAAGCGCCACCAGCCCAGGCTCCAGCGGCGCCGAGCAAGGCACCTACTCCAGCTGCTCCTGCTCCGGGCCCGGCACCTGCGGTGAGCCAGAGACGTGAGTCCACTCCACCTGCCGCGGCAGCGCCGAACCCAGCTCCGATTGTGGCTCCATCAGCTCCGGCAGCCAATACAAACGGCCAGGCAGGACCGAATCCGATCAATTGGTTTGTATATAAGGAATTCGCCGAAGAAGCTTTGCGCCGTGGACTTATGCAAGTGGCCGAGACTCAGTGGCGAGCCGCTTTGCATGAAGCCGAAACTCAAAAGCTTGATAAGCAGAAATTGGCATACGCGCTCGATTCTCTAGCTGACATCCTTTGCCGCATTAAGAAGTACGAGGAAGCCGAGCAACTGATGACTCGTTGCATTGACTTGAAAACCGAAGCACTCGGACAGCTGCATCCCCTCGTCGCGATGAGCGTTTCGACCCTCGCACGACTTTACTATCTGCAGAAAAACTATTTGATGGCTGAGACGCTTATGGGCGATTGCATTGAAATTTACGAGAAAGGTTTGGGCGATCACACCGAAACTGCGAGCGCCTTGTACAACTTCGCCATGATTTATCACCAGCAGATGAAGCTGCAAGAGGCAGAATCTGTATACAGAAGATGTTGGGAAATGCGCAAGCGCATGCTCGGACCAGAGCATCCTGACACCAAGAAAGTGTTTGACAATTACGCCAAGATTCTTGGCGCCAAGAAGCCCGTTGCTCCTGCCAAGCCGCTTCAACAACCTATTAAGCCTGCAGAGAAAGTCACCGCTGCACCAAGCAAATTGAGTTATAGTGAGCAGGCTATCACTGGGTCATGGAAGATTCTGGAATTGCCAGACGTAATGCGCCTTAACCCAGACGAGCAGTAATCGTTGGCTTGAAGGGCGACTAATGAAAAAGGTTGCGGTTGTCGGTGCTACCGGCTATACGGGACAAGAACTGATTCGGCTGATTTTGCAGCATGGCAAAGTTAGCTTGCACACGGCTGTTTCGCAGAGCAGCGGCGGCAAGAAGCTTGCAGAAGTTTATCCGAGTTTTGCCAAGTTCACCGACTTGACTCTCAGTGCCGAGCACATCGAAGAAGTGGCAGCCAAAGTCGATTTGATTTTTATGGCCCTGCCCCATGGTATTGCGGCAAAGTCAGTAACCAAAAAGATACTGGATAAGTGTGCAGTTATCGACCTCGGCGCAGACTTTCGTTTGCAGAATACCAAGGAGTACGAGCAATGGTACGAGTACAAACATCCCAATAAAGCGATCGTTAAAGAAGCTGTTTATGGACTGCCAGAGCTGAATCGGGAAAAAATTAAAGACGCCCGGTTAGTGGCGAACCCTGGTTGCTATGCTACTTGTTCCATTCTGACGCTGACGCCACTGCTGCAAGCGCAAGTTATCGATCTCGAATCTATCATCGTCGATGGAAAGTCTGGCGTTTCTGGTGCGGGCAGATCACTTGCTCTGGGCACGCATTTTGATGAATGCAATGAGTCCATCAAGGCTTACAAGGTTGGCTGCCACCGCCATACTCCAGAGATCGAGCAAGAACTTTCCGTGCAGGCAGGAGAAGCCGTTCTGATCTCTTTCACACCACATCTGGTGCCCATGCACAGAGGCATCCTGATCACGAGTTACTCCATTCTCAACCGTGATTTGTCAGAAGACGAGATCTTCGACATTTACAAGTCAGCCTACAGAAACGAGCCATTCATCAGGTTGTTTGACACCGCAGGCAGCGACTATCGCTTTCCTGAAACGAGATGGGTGAAAGGTTCTAACTTCTGCGATATCGGACTAACGGTAGACGCCAGAACCGATCGAGTTATCGCAGTGGGTGCCATCGACAATTTGATCAAAGGCGCCGCCGGGCAAGCGATTCAGAACATGAACATCATGTTTGGCTGGGATGAAACCACCGGTTTAAACCAGGTGCCGACTTTTCCCTCTTGATCACAACTTAACGTTCTGTTGACAGATTTGCCAAGTGGGTTGTAATCTGCAAAAGTTGGCTTTTGTATTCTATATAAAGATATGACTCTGACTGCTTTCAGCTTCAACCGCCACACCCTCCGACGACGCGTGCGCTCGGGGAGTTTTTGGTAAGTGTTGATGATCATCCGCCATCCAAATTTTCGATCCCCGAGCGCCTAACGGACTCGGGGATATTTGTATGTTAAGAGGGGGTGACCATGACTCTATCGACTTTGAAAAATTCAACAAGCTCAACTCTGCAATTTGCGTCTAGGTTTTCAGGTGACAACGACATGCTCAATTCGATGGATGGGAAAGTAGTAATCGTAAAATTTGGTGGCAACGCCATCGGCAACGAAGCGGTCTTCGATTCGTTGATTGAAGATACGATCGAACTTCTGAAGCTGGGCGTGAAGGTGATTGTGGTGCACGGCGGCGGAACCGCTGTGAACGACGCTCTTGCCGCCATCGGAAAGAAAACGGAAAAGATCAACGGACTGCGCGTCACCGACAGCGAAACACTCGAAATCGCAGTCAAGACTTTTATGTCGATCAACGAGATGTTGACGGAAAAGTTGCGTCAACGCGGTGTGCAAAGTCTGAGCTTCTGCTCCAACTCTGCCAACCCAATTATCACGAAGAAAATGCAGCTGGAAGATAAAGACGGAAAGCCAGTTGATCTCGGTTGGGTTGGAGAAATTGTAAAAGTCGAATCAGCCAGTTTGGAAAGTTGGCTGTGGGCCGGTTGGGTGCCAATCATCTCGCCCATTGGTCGCGACCTTGAAGGTAATTATTACAACATCAACGCCGATCATGCAGCACTTGCGATTGCCACCCATTTGCAAGCCGACGGACTTATCTTCATGACTGACGTTCCGGGCGTAATGAAAGATCTGAACAATCCATCCTCACGAATCGGACACCTGACACCATCAGGTGCGCAGAAGTTTATCGAGGAAGGAACAATTAGTGGCGGCATGCTGCCGAAGATCAAAAGTTGCATTGGTGGCATTCAAGGTGGCGTAGACAAGATCGCCATTTTGAACAGTTTTGAACCGCACTCACTGTTGAATGGCTTTAAAGCGCCGCAAGACGTGGGAACGCTAATAACTGCAGATTCAGTGTTGGAACAAGTGCCCCAATAGAGACACATCAGCTGGCTTAAATAATTTCGACAAGAGCGAGCCAAAATTATTTTCTAGCGGATGCTGTTTGTTCACTTACAGTCTTTTGATAAACCCGCTCAGCCATGATCCAGGTTTCGTCGACGTTGCGATCGTCTCCCAAAATCATTATTGAAAAGAGCAACTGTGCTGCTTCGTCCATAGTTTGCGGTCCATTTGCGCCGACTAGCAAACTTTCGTGCCAGGCGATGGCTCGTTGACCAGCGGCCCAGTCGAGAACAACGAAATCGGCTTCTTTGCCAACTTCGAAATTTCCAATGCGGTCGTCTAGATAGAGTCCATGCGCCCCACCAAGAGTGAGTGAATAAAATGCACGATATGGCGAAAGTTTATTACGTTCTGCTTCAGGAAGATTTTGATTGCGTGGATCGATGCTGCCGTCGAGCATCGTGTTGTTGCACATTCCTACTTTGTAAGCTTCATCGAGAACGTTGATCATCGAGAACCGATTTCCGGCTCCTACATCTGTTCCAAATGTTAACCGTATGCGGTGCTCCGGATCTGTGGCACGCCCCAATCTGAACATGCCGCTGCCCAGGAAGAAATTCGAACATGGGCAGAATGTGATGGCTGCATCAGCTTTTGCAATGCGGCGGAACTCGTCGTCTGACAGGTAAACACCGTGCCCGCCAGTGAATTTTTTGCCAACCAAATCGTACTTTTCGTAGACTGAAAGGTAATCATTGCACTGGTGGAACTGTTTGAGTTGAGTTATTTCGGACGGATTTTCTGAAATATGAGTGTGCACCCATGCGTCAGGAAATTCACGTTTCAGGTTTTGGCATGCCACCATTAAATCGTGACTGGCCCCCAGCGCGAATCGTGGAGTAATTGCGTAAATGTTTCGACCTGTGCGGTGATAGGTCTTGATCAACCTGGCCGTGTCGCGCTGAAAGTTTTGCGCTGTGTCGATGTATTCGTCTGGAGCAAATCGATCGATACCAGTCAATCCACCAACAACGAGCATGTTTCGTCTCGATGCTTCTTCGAAGAATTCTTCAGTCGAAACTGCAAAACTTGTTGTGTAGGCCTGACACGTTGTCGTTCCTGCTGCGAGCAAGTTATCGAGACACTGGCGTGCTCCTTCTCGTGCGTAAGAGCGATCTTTGTACTTCATCTCTTCCGGAAAAATCCACTGCTGCAGCCAACCGAGTAGCTGTTCTCCAAATGAACCGATTACTCTCGTCTGCGGAACATGCACATGCCCATCGATGAATCCCGGCAGAATCAAACGATTTTTGATGTGAGTAAAATGCAAATTCGGATATTTCTGCGAAACTTTTTCAAACGGTCCAAAGTCTCGAATGATTCCGTTTTCAGTAACTAGAAGTCCATCTGAATAAAAACGTGCCGACTTTTCTTCTTGACCAATAAATTTCCATGGGTCGTCGACGAAATCGAAAAACGATCCTCGGACGCCAACAAGATTTTTAGCCATGACTGTGAGCCTCTTTGCTCACCCATGATACTATCTGCGCGTCCAAAATGATGTCAAGGTCAGACATCCTCTATAATTTGGGGTCGAACCAACCCCAGGTGTCCACTCATGACTGCTAAAACCGGAAAAAACTATTGGTTGATGAAGTCCGAACCAGATGTTTTTTCTATCGAAGATTTGGCTAAAGCTCCGAAGAAAACAACTCACTGGGACGGCGTTAGAAATTATCAGGCTCGCAACTTCATGCGCGATTCAATGAAAATTGGCGACATGGTGTTTTTCTATCACAGCAACGCTGATCCGTCTGGAATTGCCGGGGTTGCCGAAGTAGTGAAAGAGGGCTATCCAGATTTTTCTGCGTTTGATCCTAAAGACGTTCACTTCGATGAGAAGAGCGATTCGAAAAATCCGACCTGGATGATGGTCGATATCAAACACGTGGAGACATTCAAGAACTTGTTGCCGCTGGAAGAGTTGCGCAAAAGTTCAGCGCTGAAAGACATGGTGCTGTTGCAGAAGGGAAGTCGCTTGTCTGTTCAACCTGTTACGGCGGAACAGTGGCAGGCTGTTTTGAAACTGGCCAAATCGAAACTTGCTTGAGCGATTCGCATTGCATCCTACCCTGCTTTGCTCGTGGTAAATCGTGCGACTTTCGCCGCACGATGGCTTCATCTAAACTTATTTGAGAGTTTTGTTTGCCTCACTGCTTTCCAAGCCAAATCCGCTCGGGTAGGTTCCGGCGAAGACTGCTGTTCCTATTGAGTTGAGCTTGAGATTTAGATGAGATGGCGGTTGCCAATAACCGTTGTTTTTGTTGAACTCGAGCACGGCTGGGTCAAATTTGCCGAGTTGATATCCCCCTTCCGCTTTTATGGTGCCTGCAACTCTTTGAAGATGCAACGATCCGATTCCGTTCGACCGACTTGCTGCATCGGTTGCGATAAAGTCTAGACCAGCAAACTTTGTTGGTGATTCGTCATGCAACGAAGTGAATGAGAACGCTTCCAATTTGCCCGCGGCATCACGAGTTGTGTGCACCAGGATGCGACCTCTAGCGACAAAATCCGCAACTTCTTCTGTAGGCTGTCTCTCTTCTTTCGGGAAGCTCGCTTCATAGAGCTTGCGCACGTCTGTCGGCAAATCATTCGAGCGCGAGGTTGTGAAAGCTTCAGGATTTTCAACGCTTCTCGGAACCTCGTTGAGCTTGATGGATGGGCGCGGATCGAACTCTGGTGCTCGTAGTTTAAATTCAGGAGCGTACTTGAAGCCTGCGATACCGCCCGCAACACCAGCAGCACTGAGGGTGGCGTAATCGACAAGTCCACCGCCTATGTTATGAGCGAGGTCCAATTTACTCTGATTCAGTCTATCGGGATTGTTCCAAACGTCTACTGCAGGAGCCCCTATTTTAAAAGTCCAATCCAGAGCGGCACCAGCTAACCCGACCTTTCCAACAACTGGAATTTCCGCTTTGATCAATGGTGCTAGTGATTGACCTAAAATTTCCGGATTTTTCGACATTACTCCAAATCCGGCACCGATGATTGCAGCTCCGACTGCTTCTACGGCCAGCTCCGTTTTGTGATTTTGCACACGGTCTGTGACTTCATGCCACAAATTATCTTTGAGGCTGCCGAACAGCTCTGCTTCCTGTTTTACGTGCGTTTGAAAGTCAATCTCCATGTGGTCGATTCTCCTCTGAATTTTAGGATCGTGTGATTGTGCGACACGCGGTCGCACCATATGCGATGTGAGGTCGCAACAGCGGTTGTTGATTCTAGAGGGTGCCAGCGCCAGCCAGTGACCTAGAACATGAGACGGTTCTGCTCCTGATATTGGCGCAGTGTAGGGTCAAACCGGTGTGTGTGCTCAGACGCACCAGTAATCGCTATATGTTTGAGAATTTGTCCTTCTTGCGACTTTAGTTGCATGATGTCCAACTTGCTCAAGTCCGAGTCTTGATCGTTAAGGGCGTGTCACAACTCTTGAAGGCTGAGGCGACCGTTGTGATTTGTGTCAACCTCATTAAAAACTTGCTTGTTATGTGCGTCTATTTTTGCGTTGGCTTCTTTGTGCAAGGGCTCAGCCAGCATGTAGCCATCATTTTTATCGGGCGGATTTTCGAATGCCTCCTTTTTGTCCTTGACGAGTGCTTCCTTTTTATCCTTCACTAAAATGACTTGCTTTTCGTTCAAGCCTTGTTTGTCTTCAAAACATATGGTGGGTAAATCGACGGTACACTTTTTCTGCGCACCTTTGATTGCATTGAATTGGTCCATTGAATCTGCGGTTTGCACAGACATAATCTGTGATGCTTCAGATGGGCGTGCAACTTGTGCAATTCTCGATTCACCTGATGATTCGTAAGGAAGTGTCATTTGTTCGTCCTCTTTATAGAAGCTGGTTAGATGGGGCTGGGTCCTCCAGCAAAATCACCATAATTTTTCTTTGTGACCGACGACGAACAGAGTAGTGATCAAGAAATGACAGGAACGTTAAATAGAGCGTTGATGGGCTTCTCGGTCCCAGTTCAATCACAATAACGGTCTTTTATGATAGATGGCGAACAGTTTCATGACAGAGAAACGACAAGAGTTTCCTATGAAACGACTCTTAATCGATAGCCGATTCGGTTTACGTTTTCGATCATCGATTTGGATGGGTCGTCGGTCGTGTCAATGACTTTGCGAATTCGACGAATGGCTGCTCTCAATCCGTCTACAGATGCGTCTGAGTCGTGCCCCCAGACGCGATCGAGAATGGCGTCGATGGCGAATACTTGCCCCGGGTTGCGCATGAAAAATTCGAGCAAGGCAAAATCTTTTGGGGTCAGTTTAATCTCTTGTTGGCCTTTATAGATCTGAAAATTACCAGGGTCCAGCCTGATGTCATTAACTTCGATGAAGTTTGTGGCAGAACCCACAGCCCGTCGCAGCAAACCTCGCACCCGAACGGCTAGTTCTCTCAAATTAAACGGCTTGGTCAAATAGTCATCGGCGCCTGTCTCTAGACCCTGCTCTTTGTCGTCGATGTCGCTCTTGCCTGTCAACATGAGCACGAGTGTCGTATTGCCAGCTGAACGCAAGCGCTTCAGAAGGTCTATTCCTTCCATTCCTGGCAAGTTCCAGTCTAAAATCAAAACATCAAAAGTCTCCAGTCTTAAGCGCTCGAATGCTTCATTGCCATCGTGCACGGTGACTGCCAAGTGGCGTTCTGACTGCAAGTACTTTGAGATGGTACTTGCCAGTTCGAGGTCATCTTCAACAATTAAAATCTTAGCCACAGCACTAATATACTGTTAACATGCAAGGTTATCAATCACTTGTGCAAGTGGTCTTGGGTGGATGCGCAAACGATCATCACTGTCAGTAAAAGTGCTCGCCCTGGTGCTTTGTCCACTTGCATTTCAGCTTGTTTTTCTGGTTTGGATAGCGAAGCTCGAACGTGACGCTGATCAGCAGTTAAGCATGTCTCTGCATGCCGAAAAGATATCCGAAACGATCAATAGACTGTCTTCAGACATTTTCGATTTTGCGGCTCTCTGCAACACCGAAAATGCAATGAACACGCTTGGCAGTGATGCGGCATTTTATGACCTGCAGCAAAAGATAGCCAACCACTACGAAGAGCTTCGCAATCTGACCAAAGACAATGAAGACGTAAGGGTCATTGTCGAGGGATCTGAAGCGGCCATGCATCGCATGGTAGACACGTCACAGAAGTTGAAAGCAACAGAAAATACTGAAAAAGATCACCAATATCGAAAAGTTCTGTGGCGGTCGTTCAGAGCAGATTTGAAGAATGTTTTGTACGGTGGTTTGGCGGAAGTCGCGAAGGGACAGAAGAAGTTTGCTCAGTCAAGTGCGGAAGCGCAATTGTCGCTGCGCGCTTTCTCTCAAAATGTTGCTATGTCTGGTGCCCTGGTCACCATCTGTTTTGCTGCGATCATCGCTGTTTATTTCCTGAAGAATGTCACAAACCGATTGAAGGTGCTTAACGACAATGCAGGAAGACTGGCTGCGGGAGCGCCCCTCAGTCCGAAGCTGCCCGGTAATGACGACATCGCTTTTCTTGATGCCACCTTCCATGAGATGGCTGCAGCATTGCAAGAATCAGCGAGAAAAGAGCAGGCTGTCGTTGACAACGCCCGAGACTTCATTTGCTCACTGGACAAGTCTGGTCGATTCACATCAGCGAATCCGGCTTGTCGTCAGTTGCTCGGATTGGGACCAGACGAGATATTGGGAACACACCTCGCTGACTATCTGGCAGACGATCGAAGTGTCGCGCAGACTTTCATGAAAGATTTGATCAAAGCTGGTCAGATGGATAATGTCGGTTTGAGTTTGCGCAGACACGATGGTGTGACTCTTCAAACGATTTGGTCTTCGCATTGGTCAGAAGAACGCACCTCGGCTTCATGCATCGTTCACGATATTTCCGAGCAACACGCAGCGCAACAACTTCGGCGTGAATTGGTGGCAATGATTACGCATGATTTGAGAACTCCACTGACTACTTTGAACAATGTATTTACGCTGCTGCAGCGCGGAGAGCATTGCAAGATGGACGAGGAAGGCGAGCGAATAACTTCTATGGCCACTCGCCAGGTAGAGAAAATGGCAAATCTCGTCAACGATCTTCTCGACATAGACAAGATCAATTCTGGTCAAATGCACGTTGATATTTCTAAGGTTTTGCTCGATGAATGTTTTGGAGCTTGTTCGGAAAATCTCAAAATTCTGGCGCGTGATAAGCAGGTAACGCTCGAGTTTGTATCGACAACACTAATGGTGCTTGGCGAAGAAGAAAAAATCGATCGCATATTAACAAACCTTGTAGCTAACGCAATCAAGTTCTCGCCCAAAGGCGGAACAATCTCGGTCGACGTGATAGACAAGGATGGCTTGGCTTATATAAGTGTAGAAGATCAAGGACCTGGAATTCCGAGCGACCAATTCCAGACGATTTTCGAGAGATTTCGTCAGTCAGATTCCAGTCACAGCAGCATGGGATCAGGATTAGGACTGGCCATCTGCAAGGCTTTTGTTGAAGTGCAAAACGGTAAGATCTGGGTTGAGAGTTCTTCAGATAAAGGCACCAAGTTCATGTTTACCCTGCCGTTAGTGGTTACGGTAGAGCCAGGCTAGACCGTTTGTCACGAAATGGTTGTGTTCGATAGGCTGCTCGCTTGATGCTTGAACGCCTCAACAGAGCAGTGGTTCGACGGTCGTTGGTTGCTCTGATTCGACTCGCACATACTCCATAATTTGGTGAAAATTTTGGTACTGCTTGCGGATCGGGAACTCTATCGCAGCGGATCCGTTCTATACACCAAACGATATGGAGAATCATTATCATGCTCAGTAAACGAATTTTGGGTTCGTCTCTTATTGCAACCCTTGCTTTCACAGCACCAGCATTTGCGCAATCGCAAATCGACAACAACCAACCAGTTCAAGGCTCGCTGCACAGCAGAGAGGTTGACCTACAGAACAAGTTGAACGCTTCATACGCAGCCGGTATGATCAGCTCGACGGAACTAGCTGAGATGCAACGAGACCTCGACGGAATTCTTGTAAAAGAAGAGCGCCAACGCACAAAGGCCGGCGGCATTACAGATTCCAACTTCGACAGCATCTCTAAAGCTCTAGACTGTTTCGAAGGCAAAATCGTCGGCCACAACAGAAAAGTTGCGGCGACTTCCACTTCGAACTCAGTGATAATTCCTGCTGGAGTTCCAGTCACACCGATTACAGGAAATCAAAGTTCGATCGTACAGCCACCATCACCGACAGTTATGGTGCCTGCCACCACTCTCGTGCCAACCACGACAACAACGGAAATTGTAACTCCAGCTCCAGCTGCTGTGACAAAAACCACTACTGTTAGAACAGAAGTTACACCGTAGCAGTGAATTGCTCTCAGTGCTCTTCTGAGTGAATCGTAGGAACTAGTAAACTCGAAGCGGCTTGCATGGCTGGTTCGAGTTTGCACTTTGCACTACGGCGTGACCGCTCTGTTCAAACTCCGGTCGCGTGGTGCCTTAGTCCAGAGTAGTATTGAATATGGTACCATGCACGCCAGGGAGGCCAGTCTTTGGCAAACTATTACTATCAATTCTGTTATTCTCCAAAACCTCATATGGACCAGCTCCTTTATACGGATCGAGCCTGCCTGAATCAAGCTCATAAAAATTTTTTACGTCTCTTTCGCACCAATTTACAACGCGATCGAATTTATTCGATGAAGGGGGTGTGAATAGTCGTTGTTGTTTTGGTACCATGCAATTACCTTGTGTTGTGATTCGAACTATATAGTTCAAATTTGGCAAAGGCTTGGCGTGAAAAACTTGAAAGATTAAATGGCGTTCTGGGCAATGATTTTAGGGGGCGCCTTAAACGGTGGGCGATTTTGCTGGCTCTCTGTAGAGAGTGCGCATATCGAGTTTTCGCAACTTGGGCGCTTTGATCGCCGTGATGATCACAACTAGCAGTGTGAGTGATCCACCCACAACCACAGAACGTACTAAACCGAGCAGTTTTGCTGCTACCCCAGATTCGAACTCACCGATTTCGTTGGAAGATCCGATGAAGATGTTATTCACGGCAGATACTCTGCCTTTCATATCGTCAGGTGTCAACAATTGGTAGATGGTGCCACGCAGGTAGACGCTGATGCCGTCGAGCATCCCGCTAACTGCTAATAGCACCAGGGCGATGTAGAAATTCTGGGTCAAACCAAAACCGATCATGCATAGTCCAAAGCCAGCTACTGAGTAGAGAAAGATATAGCCTGCGTCCTTTGTAATCGGTTTGTGCGCGAGATATGCCGCGACCAGAAGTGCCCCCACAGATGGTGCGGCTCGCAAGATGCCCAACGCTTGCGGACCCATATGAAAAATTTCGTCGGTGAAAATCGGCAGCAGCGCTACGGCGCCTCCGAACAGCACGGCGAACAAATCCATGGCCATGGCTGCCAAAATGATCTGATTGGAGAAGACAAATTGCAATCCCTCTTTGATGTTTTCAACGACGCTGGCTTCTTTCTTTTCTTCGACTTTCATGCGCGCCTTTACACGTAAAAAAAGTAGAAAAGCTCCAAACAGAAGAAGGGTTGAAACTAAATAAGTGGCCGGTGCTGCCAACCAGAGAAAGAGAATGCCGCCTACAATTGGACCTGCGACCGCTGAAGCTTGCCATGCTGCACTGCCCCATGCTGCTGCATTAGCGTAATGTTCACGGGGCACGATGTCGCCCGTTAAGCCGAATACCGCCGGTCCATAGAATCCACGCGCAAACCCAGACAGGGCAATGATTAGATAGATCAGCCCAGCCAATAAACTATTGTCTTTAATCGCGGCGGAGCAGCCTGACAACGCGCCAACGCATAGTACCAATGTAAAAAGACACCATAGTGCGATTTTACGTCGATCTACGCGATCGGCCACGTGTCCGGCGTAAAGTGCCACACCGATAGAAGGAAGCGCCTCTGACAATCCCACTAAACCTAATGCTAGTGGGTCTTTTGTCAGTGCGTAGACCTGCCACCCCACCGCCATACTCTGAATCTGGAGCGCAATTGTGCCAAGCAAACGCCCAGCGAGAAGCGCACGAAAATCGGCGATTTTAAGCGATGCGTACGGGCTTGAATCCGTCATCAATTGGTGCTTCCTGCGTGTCGTTGCTCAGCTAAACGACCGCTTTACCCATGTATCGCAACAGGTCCCGATACTGGCTCTGTGTATTTAGATAGTCAGAGTGTTCTGCGCCAATTATGTCTTTTTTCATGTTCAGTGTCATTTTGAAAAATTCCTCTGCTTCGGAATTCATCTGCTGCGCGCGACACAATAGCGCCAAACTGTTCAGCGATTTGGCGACGATCATCGATCCCGGCCACGCTTCGTGAGCCTCTGTAATTACGCAATATCTGAACAATTCGTAACTCTCTTCGTACTGCTGCTGCTCGAATTTCATAGCAGCCAGCGAGAAAATCCTGAAATTCAGATTCTGCCAGCGATCTACAGATTGCGCCTGGTCAGAGGTTGGTAGATTTTTAAGCGCGCTCAGGTCGAAGTGCTGCTTGGCGAGCTGAGTTTCGCCCAACCTTGTGTAGACAAGCGCAAGTGCAAAATGTGTCAGCCTTGTGTGTATATGCTGCTCTCCGAGGATCTTTCGATAAACTGCGAGCGAATATTCAATTAAGGCTTTGGCGCTGTCAAACTTTTGCCAGGCGAAATACAGCCCAGCCAGGAAGTTTCTGTGGGTGGACGTTGCGAGCGAATCCACTCCATGGGCGTCTGTCGAAAGTTCGAGAGCCTTGATGTAGAACAGCTTAGCTAGTTCAAAATCGCCGCACAGACGACAGGCAACGCCAATGCGGTGCAGCGCTTGTTCGTCGCCTTCTTGTGCCTCAGCCACTAATTCCGGCGCGATCAGACGCAAATCAAGGAAATATTGGCTGTTGGCGGGTTCGAGTGTCTTGGAATCCAACGCCAGAGCAGGTTGCTGCGTGAAGCTGCCCATCATTTGCTTTGTGGACAGCAAAGTTGTCGCTAGAGTCTGTGCAGACATAAGCTCCCATCAGGTTGAGGTTCCAATACGAACATACCATCAAAAGGCGCTGAATAGACCCCCTGGCGGTTCTGACGATGATTGTCATTATGGTGATACTGAAGCGTTAAATGTTGCGCCTTCATGAATCATTCCTTTCGCTAGAGACTGAGCGGGTAATGACAAGGTACTATGGTCTAACGGTGAGGTCTGGAGGCGGAATTCGGAAAGTTCGATAAGCGATTAGCGAAATCCGAATTTTGGGACCACAAGCTAGGTACGAATGGTAAGCGAGACGCTTTCGCAAGCAGATACTGAATTTCAGCAAGGCAACTTTGATGTTGCCGCGACTCTCTATGCCGAAGCTGTCGCTGAATTCGATCAGGAGAACGGTGAGCCGAAAAACCTGGCTGTTTTGATCCAGAAATTGGCCGACAGCGAATATGCGCAAAATAAATTCGATGCGGCTCGCGAGAATTATGTTCGTCTTGTCGCGTTGCAAGAAGGTGATGGCTTTGCCGCTAAAGATAAAGTATCTGCATATTTGAAGCTGGCGAAAAGCGCTGATAAATGCCAGGCATACGACGACGCTGCGAAGAATTTTCATACTGCTTACGAATCGTTGAGCACTCTGTCTGCCACACACTTCTTACGTCGTTCTGTGATTGATGCTTACGCCGAGTATCTGCGCGATCGTGGTGACAACTCAGAGCTTTTGGAAAAGCTTGAAGATGAATTAGGCATCAAAAAAACTGCGCCCGACACAGGTCTTGAAATCGAAGAAGTTTCGCCGGATAGCATTGCGACACCAATTGCTCCGAAAAGGACTGGCGGTGAAGAGTTCGTCGTTTTAAAGTCGCGTTTAGGAAAATTCAGTCGAAAGAAAGAGACCGAGCCCGGGTCTGACGACAAGGCACCTACTGTTCTAGAAAAGAAGGCCGACAAAACAGTCGATCAAGAAGTGGCCGAACGCAAATTTTTGCGCAAGGGTGACCAGAAAGATAAGAGTTCGAAGCGCACTGGTCAGCGCTCTAGTTTAAGAACTGCCATGTCTAAAGAACGTGGCAAACAAGATGGCGAAGGTATTACAAATCAACCAGACATTCCTGATTCGGCCGCTTCACCGGCTGCCCAGTCTGGCTCGAACAAAGGTGCCGCCAAACGCACCGGAGAATTTGATGCATCACCGCCAAAGGACCTTCCGTCCGTCATAGAATTTTCGCCTACTGGCGATCGTGATCGTCCGCTCGAAATGGATCCTTCTTCACTTCCGGAAGACATGTACCCATCTGCGGCAGCGTCTCAATTAGATGCAGATCTGCCGAAGCAGCAAGATTATTACTATCAAGATCGCGACCTGGCAAAATTTGTTGGCCGTCGACCGAAGCGAACCTTGCGAGCCACAGGGCATCCCGGTGATTCTCAGATCGCTGCGCCGTCCTTGGCAGTGGAAGCCGTTTCGATGCCTGATGCAACGCGAAGTTTCTTACAACAAGCAGATGCTGTGAAGAAGTCTAGTGACGTTGAAGAGGTGGCACCAGATGTAGTGCCTCTAAGGGCAGAGGGGCGAGTCGAGACAATTGTTCCAACATCGCAGAAAGCATTATCCACCATCAAGTTAGTGTCGCCGATTCTCGGACTTCTTCTCATGCTGGGCGCCGGTGTGTATCTTGTGAAAGGTCTTGCACCTCCGAAAGCGACCGGTGCTCTGCCTGCTTTTGTGATTGATCTGGTCGGTCGTAAGTTCGTCACTGCTGATGGTGCCCTATCTCTAACGATCGATCGATCCAAAATTCTGCTCAATGGCGCTGTCAACCGCGATGCATCGTTGAAAATTTGGAATGGCGATTGGCGCGATGAGCTGTCACTTCTGCAAGGCAATTTCAATCATGCGCGTTGGCTCACAGTCAAACCTGGTGTTCTTCAAGACCAGGATGGTGCAACGTTCTATGCGTTAGATGCTCCAGAGCGCAAAACGATTTTTTATTGCAAGGCGGTTGCAGAAGCAGCGCAGAAATATTTCTTAGACAACAAGAAATTTCCCGCTCAGAGCAGCGACTTGGGTGACGTCGCTAGCTACCTAAATCCTTATAACGGGAAGGCTTCAGCATTAGTGGTGTCATCCACCGTTGATAATAAGCGCGCAGATTCCAAGCCAGACTCACCACTCGATGTTTCATTGCAGTCCGGAGAACCGTTCAAGGGGGAGGCTGCTTCAGCGCCTGGCGATGTGCACGCACAATCTGTGAGCGGACAGCCGATCTTTTCGGAAGTCGAGAACACGTATACGTGGCAGACACAGTGTTTTTATGTGCATGCGTTCGACCGCAATAACAAACTGATTGGTGGAGACAGCGCGAAGCAAATTTTCTTATTAACGGATAAGAACGGCAATATATATTCGCCCAACACTCAAAGTTTGAGCAAAAATTTTGCTAACTCTGATATTTGTCTTTCCGAAACTGAAAAGCCGAAATCCGATGCCATCACATTCAAGTATCTGGCAACGCTTGTAGGTATCTTCGTTTTGATCGGCTTTGTCGGAGTTACATCGCGTATGCGGTACAGACGCTGATCGCTACTAACTATCAGGATATTCTTTAAATTTTCGTGGATCCTTCCAGTAAAGATCTTCGTCTTTATGGGGATAAAGCAATAGGATGCGCAATTCTGGGTTACTCTTCTCTAGTTTACGCACGCCATCTAGACTGACAGGGCAGTCATACAGAACAAGCGTCTTTAAGTGATGCAAGGCATCAATCTTCTTCAGCCCATTGTCTGTTATTTGATTGCCGCCTAAATCTAACGACTGCAATTTGGGAAGCTTACAAATTGTGTCCAACGCACCATCGGTTACCGTGCCAATGTTCGCCAGATTCAGGTAGGTCAGCGATTGAAAGTTTTCGAGGCTTTTAAGCGCCTGGTCATCAAGCTTCGTGTTGTATAGATAGAGTTTCTGAAGATTCTTCAGAGGAGCTAGACTGGCTAAACCCTGTGCGCTGATTCCAGTAAACCCTACGTTCAGCGTTTTCAGATCTTTGAAATTTGCTATTTCGGTGATGCCTTTATCGCTGATCTTGGTGTCAGCTACTCCTAATTCATGCAACTTCTTCAGCTTAGACAGATAGCTGATACCACGATCCGTAATCTGGGTTGAATTTAGTTTCAGCCTGGTCAGCGATGTCATATCACTGAGTGCATGGAGCCCATCATCATTGATGTCGGTTAGTTCGGCATATATGTGATGCAGAGACAATTTTCCTAGACTTGCGAAGCTGTCGTTGTCGAATTTCAAACTCGTGATGGAGAGTTCCTGCAGACCGTTCAAGTGATCGCCTATGGCACGAATCGATTCGTTGCCCACAAATTCGCAGCCAGATAACGCTAATTCTTTGAGTGTCTTGTCCATATGGTTGCAAATGTGAACCTTGACGCCGACGTCATTTATATTTGTTCTTCGTAGTTCAAGCTCGGAAATCGGCAGTGTTTCAATCGCAAACAAAGTCGCATTACCTATTTTGCTTTCGTCAAGATTCAGCTCTCGGAGATTCTTCAGTTTGCCAAGCAGTTTTCCTGATTCGTCGTGAATTGGTGGATCAGACTCGCTTAGATCTAATTTTGTAATAGTCAGATCGCCATGAGTTAGCGCCTCGATTAGAGCTGCATCTCCACCAGTGATCTCCTTTCCTTTGTGGGCTGGCGGGTCTCCGGGACTTGCTTTTCCATCAGCTCCTGTAGTGGCAGTTTGATCGCCAGTTGCTAAGTCCGCAGACCTGGAGATTTCGCTCTCAGTGAGAAGTTTTGGAACTAGCATCATCACTGCTGCTGTAATCAATGCTGTGGCTACAACTGCTGCCGGAACAGCAAATCGCACTGATGTCGGCACCGTTTTTGGTGCACCCCTACTTTGCCGGATTCGTTTCGTTCGGCTTTGATCTTTTCCCAGTTGATTTGGTTGAATTTGCATCAACGCGTATTCGAGTTCGGTCATAGTTTGAAATCGATCGTCTGGATCTTTCTCCAGAGCCTTTGCGATTACAGATTCGAGTTCATCAGGAAAGCTCTTTTCGGGACAAGCTTCAGACATCGAGACGGGCACTTCGGTCATCTGAAGTACGAATGTCTCAACCATCGAACCGCCTTTGAGTGGTGGCCTGCCGGTCAAGGTTTCGTACATAACACAACCCATAGAATAAATGTCTGTGCGCGCGTCAACTTGACTGCCACGACACTGCTCGGGGCTCATGTACAAAGGGCTACCAAACAACTCACCGGTTCTGGTCAGATGACTTGAGTCGTTATTCTGATCTTCTGCGTCTAATAATTTTGCGATACCAAAGTCTACGATACGTGCGTCAGCAAAGTTTCCATCTCGATTCGAAATCATGATATTGCTCGGTTTCAAATCGCGATGAAGCACACCCACTTCATGAGCATGTTCGAGAGCGTCGCACAACTGAATGAATCGGTGCAAAGACTCATCGACTGTCAATCCACCTTTCTCCTTAATTACATCTGCTAAGGTGTTGCCATCGATAAAATCCATCACCATGTACGGTTGTCCGTGCTCAGACACACCAAAGTCTTGAACGTTGATGATGTTCGGGTGCCGAAGACTGGTGATCGCTTTCGCTTCTTGCTGAAAGCGTTTCAGCGCCTGCTCATTCATTAGCAACGAGTGCATCATTTTGATTGCCACTATTTCGCCGTTGTCGTGTCGACGTGCTTTGTAGACAACGCTCATTCCACCTGAGCCGGTGACCTTGATGAACTCGTATTTGTCCGCGAGTAGATCTTCTTGCGCCTCGAAAATTTGTGTGCCGTCTTGAGGGCAAACGCTGGTCGAGTCCGCGACTGCAAGCCCGCACTTCGGACATTGGCGAGCGGATCTTTCAGTCAGTTTAGGCTGGCTGGTGTGAGAAACTATCGTTATGTCGTCGTCATCGATCTGAGCCATTTAATTAAGTCAGGCTGCACTGATAGCTATTTACTTTCTTGCCACAGCAAGCAGTGAAACCATCGGTATTTCAAGAGATCCGCCTTGTTTAAACTTTAAACTGCTTTCGAGAATGGCGTTTTTTATCGCGGCCAGCTTTTCGGGAGACTGAGCGCGCAGTGTTCCTCCAGTGCGCGGAGTGCCCTCGAAGAACGCATTAAACATTGCTTCTCCGTCAGATAGCTTCCAGATCATATCGATGTGGCGGAATTTAACATCCTTAAAACCAGCATCTTCAAGCCGGTTCAAGAACTCATATTTATCGCTGAAGCGGAAGAATGCGGGTCCCTGAGGCAAAACAATGCTCGGATCGCCGTGTCTTTGAATATTTTCCAAAACGCAGCGGAAACCAGCCGATCTATCTGGCGGTGCCCAGACAGTGAATGCTGCTGATCCACCTGTGCGCAAAACGCGGTGTGCCTCTGCTAACGCCTTTTCAGGATGTTCGAGGTGTAAGATTCCGAAGTTCATGATGTAGTCATCGAATGAGCCTTCTTCAAAGGCAAGATTTTCAGCATCGCCTTCCACAAACGTAATTTTGGGATAAGAATTTTGAGCTCGTTTCACCATTACTGCGCTGAAGTCGACACCAGTGACGGTGCCTCCCTTTTCCGCAGCGGCTGCCGCGACGTATCCGGGACCTGAAGCGACGTCAATTACTTTTGCTCCGGATTCAATCTCTTCCATGAGAGCTGGAATTGTCTGACGTGTCAGTTGTTCAAAGTATTGATGATATTTATCGGCTACTAATTCCCAGCCTTCGTGCTCAAATTCTTTGAAGCTTGTCAATGTGCGTTCCCCTCGATTTTGAGTTGATCCTAGCACTGCCTTAGCAGCTGGCAAATTGTCTGCCTTAATTTGTGTCGACTATATTAAACTTAAGGGGTAAAATACGTCCTATCCCTGCATCCTAGAGGCGTCTTGAGCGAGCATAGACCCACGACGGTCTGGATAACCGGCGATCAGTGCACCTTGCTTAACTCTGCTTTGCAGGGTTGTGATAAGAGCAGAACTGTTGTTCTCATGATCGAATCGATCGCCAGAGCTCAGCAACGTCCTTATCACAAGCGAAAACTCGTACTGATCTATTCAGTCATGCGTCACTTTGCTGCTGAATTGAAAAAATCAGGCTGGACTGTCGATTATTATCCTGAGCGGAAGACATTCGAAGAACCACTGAAAGAGCACTTGAGCAAGCGAAAACCGAAGAAGTTTCGCATGATGGAACAGTCAGAGTATGGTGTCACCGAGCGCATGATCAAAACGCTCGGCGGAATACCATGCGAGGTAACACAACACACCCAGTTCATTTCGTCGGCCGATGATTTTGAGTCATTGCATAAAACTCCAGACTCCAGAATCACGATGGAAACTTTCTACCATAAGATGCGCGTGAAGACAGGGCTTTTGCTGGATGGAAAAGAACCATTCGGCGGTAGCTGGAACTATGACAAAGAGAATCGGCAGCCTGCAAGCAAGTCGCAAAAATTTCTCAAACCTCTAGAATCTCCAGCCGATGAGATGACAGGTGACGTGATTGATATGGTCAATCGTCATTTTGCAGATCATATTGGCATAGTCTCAAAAGACACATGGAATCTCGCTGTTACTCGTGAGGATGCACTGAAAGAAGCGGCAGATTTCTTTGACAATCGTTTGGATATGTTTGGACCGTATCAGGATGCAATGGTTACCGGCGAAGTTTCAATGAACCATTCAATGCTTTCAGCTTACATTAACGTCGGTTTGCTGCACCCGCTAGAGTTGGCTCGGGAAGCTGAAAGTCGTTACTTGGCTGGCACTGCGCGTCTTGCTTCGGTTGAAGGATACGTACGACAGTTGATCGGTTGGCGAGAATATATTTGGCGTGTTTATTGGAGGCTGATGCCAGAGTATCGGCAGCGCAATTCACTCAACGCTAAAAACGATTTGCCTGAATTTTTCTGGACTGGCGACACAGGCATGAATTGCATGCGTGAAGCACTGAGCCACGTTCGAGAGTTTGCGTATTCACATCACATACTTCGATTGATGATACTGGGCAATTTTTCTTTGCTCGCTGCACTGGAACCACTGGCGGTGAACGATTGGTTTTGGGCTATGTACATTGATGGATATGATTGGGTAATGGTGCCGAATGTTATTGGTATGGTGCTTCATGCCGATGGTGGCTACGTGGGCACAAAACCATACGCTGCGTCAGCAAACTACATCAACAAGATGTCTGACTACTGCAAAAAGTGCAAGTACGATCCGAAGCTGGTAGTGGGCAAAGACGCATGTCCATTTAATTCTTTGTACTGGGATTTTCTGGCGCGCAACTATGCAAAATTTGAGAACAACCATCGAATGATCATGATGATGCGCAATCTAACCAACAAACCTGAAGAACAGATCAAAGAAATCCGAGAGCAGGCGAAGAAATATCTGGATGCGATGCGCAATGGAAATTTATAAAAGCAATGAGAGCAGAAAAGCAATGAGAGCAGAAAAGCAATGAGAGCAGAAAAGCAATCAAAGCAGGAAAAGCAGGCAACAAAAAAGCCACCCAAATCGCTTTGCGGTGGCTTTTAAGATACTGCCTGACTGTCCGTTCGAAGGACTCAGTATTTATGCTCGCTTCAGTCAGTCCGTCACGTGCATCGGGCTCTCTGCTACGGTTTCTGGTCAGCGCCGACCTGTCGTTTCCGCATCGCCCCTCGGCTCAAAGTACTGAACATTTAAGTCAGTGCTCACCGGTTATGTAATTAGTATAGCAAGCCAAAAATGATCTTCCAGTACCCCAGATACTATTTAAGGAAACATTTTTTGATGTGCGGAGAATGTCTAACCATGCTCATCTCCGCAATACCATAAATATGACAAGCGCTCGGCCAATGCAGTAGATTTCGCTGTTAGTAATCGTATATCGCCCCGGTATATAGATGAGCAGTGGTACATCAAGCTTACCCGATGCCTGGTGAGTTCAAGAGCAACCAAAAAGCAGGCAACAAAAAAGCCAC
>JAFEAT010000009.1 GCA_018266255.1 Cyanobacteria bacterium SZAS-4
CTTCTCCGGTGGCGGACAAGTCGGCTTCGGTTTCTCATTGCACATCGGCGGAATTTCGATGTAACCTTTCTCGTCATCACAACCGCAGAAAATACGCTTCCAAAACTGATCGGTGAGCATTTCGACATCTGCAGCGCAAGGAAGTCTATAAGTACGACCTTTTGAAAACGTCGGCTCGATAATTTGATCGCCAAAATCAGTTGGTATCACATCTGGTGTGATTTTATTCAGTTCGCATATAGCCGCAAGAGGATAATGCCCACCATACACAGCGGTGGCCAGTTCTCGCATTGTTACGCCATCAAATATCTGAACAGGAAGAGCACGCTCTAACATAGCGGTGCGGTCAACGTGCGCATCATTTGAATTTAAAGCACCAAAATATTCTAAAAATGTCTCATTGATCCGCAGAGGCTGAACTTCGCCTACTTGCTCTGAATAAACACCTCTGTCGACCACTGAACTACGGTTGTTGTACGTATCAATAGCTGAACCATGACCGACATCATCTATTGAAGATCTTCCAAACATTGATATGAAGACATCGGCATTAGCTTGAGAATCAGAACGTATATCCGACATGGTGAGGCCTCATTAACGAAGTAGTGGCACAGGTCACGTGAATCAAGAACGTTAAGTCAAAACGTCCAAAAAAAATATTGCTATGCTTGTGATTTGCATATTGCCGGAATCAACACAGCTCGTCTATGGTGCAGAGCCCAAATTATTTAATTCAGTCAGTGTGGCGCAGTTGACGCGAACGGTGCCGCCTCCTTTTTGAAGTAAGGAAGCGGCACGTTCACAGCGCAGTTCATTCTCGCGGAATGAGCGTTTGCAACCGCGCTACGAGTTGCTTTGACTCATCTCCGTCGATGCAGACAGACCGCATGTCAGGGCTGTAGAGTGCGCGATCACACACAGTCAAGATTGCGATAACACTGTCGCACCGTGTGTCGCTCATCATGCGCTCAGCCAATTCTTGTCGAGTCATCGCGAGAGCATCTACGTAGTCCTGTACTAAGAACGTCCGCAAGGCGCGCTCAATCGCTCGAAGATCCTTAGCGTCGAATCCGCGCTCCGCATGCCCAACAATCGGCAGCAGAACACGCCAAGCAGCCTCGCGAGCACTGGGCACATAATTCGGCAAGCGACGCTTCAACCATATACGAACCTCATTTGCAAACGGCAGACCAATCAACAGGGCCGCTGCAAGAAGCAAAACATTGAGAATCCACGGGCGACGAACACCAGCTTCACTCACGTCACCGCTTAAGAGTTCCGTGCCACTATCCACTGTTGCAGAGTACGTCAGCAAGAAGTCTGGCGTGGTCAGAACTTTCCAACCAGCCTGCTCCGTCGCAACTCTGTAACGAAGGTCGAGGCTGAACGATACCGGAGCGGGTAGCATATTTTGCACCCGCACCTTTATCTGAAAAACATTCCGGCCGTTGACGATGCGTGGTGCAGAGATGGTGACTGGATTTTGTAGTGCAAGCGTTAACGGAGAACGCCCCTGAAGTTTGAGCACACCCTGATTGAGCGACGTAAAATCGATGATGATTGTTGGGTCCGTCGAGATTGACAAGTCGACCTCAATCACATCACCGATTCGATTGCCGAATCGCGTCGAACTTGATACCACAACAGCGATCCTCGAGCGATCACAAATCTTGGCGCTGTTCTCTGATGGAATTGAGGGCGTTGCGGGGATGGTGCCACTGTATCCGCCCAAGACGATGTTGCTGCACGCGCGTTCACTGCCGCTTGAACCTGCGCCGCCGGAGACTGCAATGGTCGGTGTCACGGAAGGAGTAGGAGTGGGCGTGGCGCTGGGCGGAACAGGGGAGTTAGTCAATGCCACCCCTGTGCCTGCATAGGCTGTGCCAAGCATCTGCAAGGCGGCGTTCGCAGTGCCAACTAGCGATGACATGGTGGCAGTTGCATTAGCGAAAGTGGCAGTAGCTGTGGCTGTGGTTGGTGGTCCGACAGTGGCTACTGTATCTGCAGGGGCAGCCGCAACCACGCCAGCCACGACAGTTACGACCACTACGACAATTAGCAGCCCTCTTGTGACTTTCGTGGTGAACATCATTCGGTCTCCCTTCTCTGGCTAAATCCGCCAAACAGTCGGCGCAAAATCTTGCTTGTCGAAGCGCGATCCATCTCCGTGCTGAGCACCGCCGTGAGTGCACCAGCATTGTTGAAGAAATCCAACATAGCACTGTGATGATTCCAAGCCTCAGACTTGAATTGTGCACGCGCTTTGTTGTTGAGCCAGATTGTACGATTTTCGCTACCATTCAGGCTGCGCAGCTTGTAGAGTCCAAACCCGTTGGGTAATTCACGCTCACGCAAATCTTGCACCATGACAAAGCGCAAATCGTGCTTGGAACTTGCGAACTTCAGAGCCTGTTTTTCTCGGTCGCTCAATGCACGGTATGCACAGATGAGAAAAACCAGACAGCGCTCACCTCTCGGTAGCATAGCAATGGCGCGCACCAAGCCGTTGCGATCACCATTAGCGCCACCATTAGTAACACCAGCATCGCCAACCGCACCACCGCTTCTCAGATCAGTCGCGTCGGTACGAATCATGCGGCTCAATCCAGTTGCGAGCGTATGCCGCGGGTTACCCGGCGGACTGTAGTAGACGACCCGGCTATCGTCGAATTGGATCAATGAGACAGTGTCTTGCGTTTTAAAAGTTGAGGTAAACGCAGAACCTACCACTTCAGCCGCGAGGTCACGCTTCGTCACACGTTGTGTGCCAAACAGCATATCCGTTCCCACCTGAACGAGAGCGAACACTTTGATAGGATGGAAATCACGATATCTGTTCACGACAATTTCTGAACCGGGCAATGACGATGTAGCCCAATCGATGTCGCGGAAATTATCTCCCGGTTCATATGGCGTTTGCGCGACAAACTCGACTCCACCAACGTCACGACGACTTCCTTTTCGGCTGCCCGACTGAGGATCGCCCGAGCGCCAGCGAACGACGATCGGACATTCAACAATGCGAAGGCGAATATCTCTCAGCAATTGTTGCTCGACTTGATTCATCTGAATCGCTCCTTTCCTATGACAGTGGCAGAGAGGCGGAAAACAGCCTCTCTGCTCAATCTACGCGAATGCGAATACAGGACGACGTTTACTTGTCGATCACTGCTACTCGCTCGAGGATGAGGCGCACGAGTTCGTGCACGGTGAAACTGTCGATACTCGCCTCCGGTCGCATAATGACGCGCATCGGCAACGTATAGCGAAAAGCCTCTTTAATGTGCTTCGGCTCGATGTAATCGTCACCTTCGATCAGCACGAGTGCTGCTGCAATCATCAAGGTGGCAATCTCGCCTCGCGGCGACGGACCAACACCAACGAACCCACTTAGACGCTCCGCGTCATTACCATGCACCTCGTTGAAGAAGTCTGTGTTGGGGCGGGCGGCACGATTCAAATCCAGAATGTAGAGGAGTGCCTCAAGACTGGCACTTTGTGCGATGTCGAAGACTATGCTCTGTGCCTCTAAAATATCCTCGACAGTCATTACTTCTTTGACGTTCTTCGTCGCATCGAAAACACCGGCGAGGTCCGTGAGCATAGCAAGCTCATCGTCGCGGCTACCGTAGGTGATTTCGACTTGAGTCATGAAACGGTCTCGAAGCGCTTCTGGCAAAGGATTCACACCTTCGCTCTCAAGTGGATTTGCTGTCGCCAACACGGCGAAAAAGTCTGGCAGCTTGATGGCACCCACCTTTTCGACGTGGGTGATGGTGCCCTCTTGCATTGCCTCAAGTAAGGCTGCATGCGTGAGACCCAGACCACGCGAAATTTCGTCGATGAGAACGATGTTTGCATCGACGAGCGGACCCGGAATGAAGACATTCTTCTGCGTCGCTTGGTCGAACAACGGATAACCGACGATGTCGCGTGGACGCACATCGAACGTCATCTGAACGCGCCGCGCCACCGAATTGGCGATGGTCTTCTGGAGAACCTTGACCAGAGTTGTTTTGGCAAGTCCGGGAGGTGACAGCAAGTAGGCATTGCCGCGACCGAGAATCGTGGCGACGATAATCTTCTTGCTTTCATGCTGCCCTTTGATAACGCCGAGCTGCTCGAAGAGAGCTTCGAGCTGCTGCTTCTGTTTGAGATACATACTGTTGCTCATGATCGCTCCTATCTAGCCGGCTTCCACCGGAATTTTGATTTAGAAAGCAGACCCTGCAAGATTGACACCACATGTAGTGCACAAATTGCAATGCGCCGAGGTCGGTGCGCTACCCCCGGCGCACCGACAATCCACGCAGTCGTATGATTGCAATTAGCATCAGCGCCAACGCTACAGGGATGTAGAAAAGATTGGCTCGCTCTTGCACCGTATGCGAACCAGCTAGTTGCACTGCCCAACTTTCATCGAGCAGCCCAGCAGTGATTTGAATGAATTGCCCATTCATCATGGTCGACAACTGCCGCAGCGCTTGCTCATTCAGTGCAACCATGATTGGCTTACCGTTCTCGTCTACGGCATAGTGCGGCTCACCTTCTGACCAGAACGGCACCCGCTGCGGCGCGGCAGATCCCACCCCGACGACAACGAGCCGAATACCGCGCTCTTTGATTTGCTGCGCAATATCGACAAGGGCTTGAGGTTCGTCGGTAAACCCCCCATCGGAAAAGAGAACGATGACGCGTTGTTCATTTGACGTAGCGTCTTTGTCGAAAATCGCCAGCGCCGTCGAGAGACCAGCCGCTACATTAGAGCCTTCGCCTGGCGCATCGCCCACGGTGAACCAGTGCACCATCACCCATTGCAGCGCAGTGAAATCTGTCGTCAGGTTTGCCTGCTGAAAGCCGTTGCCCTTGTAGGTTGCCAGCCCCATCTTGTTGCCTGCTATAGCCGGCATAATCTGGTTGATGATTACTGATTTGACCATGTCCAACCGAGAACCGTAAGCAGACTGAACCAGATTTGCGGGCAAGCCATCTTTGGGTGGCATCTGATCGCGGTAGTCCTCAGCGCGCATGCTGTTGGAGACATCGCTGACGATCACCACTTGCAGAGCACCACTGGAAGCCTGAATGGGAGCGTCGGGAACGCTTGGTCCCGCGGCGGCGAATACAAGCAACGTGACGACAGCACACCATGACAGTGCTAAGAAACGCTCGCGCGCAAGCGAAAGACGTGGCGAGAATCTGTCAATCAAACGCTGCTCGCCATATTGCTCGCGAGCCCTACGACGCGAGCGAAAGTTGAAATGGTAAATCACCAACGTCAGTATCACCAGTGGCAAGCCGGCAGCTAGTGCCCCGGGCGTTGCGAAGGTAAGTTGGTTCATGGAGTCAACCCTTTCTACATATCATCGCCGCTGCTGTTTGCAGGGTTTGAACCGCCTGGCTGACCAGGCGTCGAATCTTGGCCTTTACCCGGATCATTTGACGGATCTCGTCCACTCGATTGCGGATCACCATCGTTAGGCGGACCGGAACTCTGAGAGGGCATCTGCATTTGGTCTTTGCTGGCTACGTACAGCAACTCAAGGTCGTACTTCACTACCATCGCAGCACGACGCAGTCGTTCAGCCGCAGACGAATCGAGAGCTTCGTAGTCATTGCCGGGGTTCAACTGCAAAGACTGGTTGAATGCGTGCACCGCCCGCGGTAGCTGACCAGCTTGCAAAAACAGTTTAGCCATTTGAAAGCCGGCTTGAGCAGACAGCCCACGGTCTGCGGCGGGATATACTAATCGCAACAACCACTGTGATTGCTGCTGCAACTGTTCGCTGTCATAGGCAGCTTGCGATTTGGTGAACAGCGAAACTGCCTGGTCGACATCTCCCTGTTGAGCGGCTAGAAGCCCTTGATTGTAGAGCAACGACTGGTCATCACTGTAGTGGCTAACAGTGATGGCAAGACGTAGGAGCAAAAACCCGAAAATCCAAGACAACAATACCCACTTCGACCGTTTGCGCATCAGCATATGCTTGATCATCGTGATGTCCTTTCTTTCTATGTGTCTTCGTGCATAACCGTGGCGATTATCAGATAGAGCGCGAGACAAACCAGCGCGGCACCGACAAAAATCAGATAGAAGTCCTGATGGAGTTCTCCGCCATCAACGAACGTCATCCCTTGTTCGATTTTGTCGATCTCGGCAAACGCCTCGATCATTGCCTCGGCATCATCGACCATAATGACTTTGCCACCAACGTTTTCAACCAATGTGGCGAGGTCGTGAGACTTACTGGCGTCCCACCCGACACCGAGCACGTAAATCGAGATGTGCTCGCGCACCAGCTCGTTCTCCAATTCAATGCGCCGTTCGGACGCAATTGAATCCTCACCGTCAGTCACGATAATCACGATCTTGCCGGCAAGCGTTTCTGTTTCTCGAAGGTGAATGATGGAACCCTCGATTGCACCAACTTTCAAAATTCCAGTCGGACCAGAAAAGTTGGTGCCACCAGAAGAGTTTGGCTTAATCACGTCCAACATCCCTAAAAGATATTGGTGGTCAGACGTGAGCGGCCAGTCGTAGTAAATCTGGTCGTCGAACGTGAGCAGTGCAATGCGATCATCGGGGCGATGTTCGATGAAATATCGCACCCCCGCTCTGGCAGCATCGGAAATCGACTGTGGACGCGGTTGTTGAGTGCCCGGAGTATTCGCACCATCCGACAAAGGCACTACGATTGGGTCATCCATCGAGCCCGAGTTATCGACGGTCAAAACGATATTGCGGGCCAGAACCGGTCGCTTTTCTGCCTGTGTGACCAGCTCTGGTTGACATAGCGCCATAGCCAACATCACCCAAGCCAGAATGAAAGTGATGCTTGATATGCGCCCAGCAATGGGTACTCGCGACTTCATGTGCATTGACAGTTGCGAGTGTCCGAACATCGAAACGCGTCGCCTGCTGTACATGCATGTAAGCACCAGCAATGCCAACGCAACTACTCCCCATTCGGGGTGCGTGAATCTCATCAGAGCCTCCAATCACTAATGTCGAACGGTGCTAAATCACTTCAGTGAAAGTGAATTGACGTTTGCCGCCACGCCTTGTCAGCGTTTTAGATCGTGGATGTGCGATGTGTGGTCTATAGGGTGCCGCTTTTTAAAAGAGTTATGGAAGTGATACTTCAATCTAAAGAAATCATTGAGCAGTTCTCAAGTCGCCACCGAATTTAGTGTGAAGTGAATCTTTCGCGCAAGCGGAGCGAAGGCGTATGATTAAGTTGAGAGGCATGTCAAATCGTGCCCCCGTGGAGATTCTGAAAAATGGGTTCATATCCTAGCTCGCACAACCCGACCACATGATCTGACGTTAAACGAAAAATTCCTATCGCTTGGTTCGCGCTAACAATGGCAAACTACAACTCACTCGTAAAGAAAGAAAACAACAACGACCGTTCAGCACCACTAGTAGTATCACCACAATGATCCGGTTGCCTTACTCAAATTTTCATAAACCAAATTCGCGAAACGTTGCACCGACAAAACTTGCGCAAGCTCAGTAAAGCGAAGATCTTATGCGCAACTAACTGGCTGTAGACCCTTCAGGGATTGTTATGGCGACCTTGAGAAAGCTACGTTGGGATATATCCTCGCAACCATTTTAGACAAACGTAACCCACCAGCAAACCTATCACCATATTTCACAGCCCCTTTCTGATTGCCTCCCGGCAAACGCTGATACACGTGTCAAATCGTCACTCTAGAGAAAGGTCGACCGACGGCAGAGTAACGAAATAGCGACCAAAGTTCAAGTTCCTTTGATAGTTCGAGTATCCGATGTCTTACGCCGATTGAATTCCGATCGGCGAAAAGCTATGTGGGCGTTTTGCTCACAAGGAGTGCAACGTGAAGAGATTGATTGTTTCGCTTCTGAGCGTGCTGTTAATCTTGGGCAGCTCGCAGAGCCTCACCGGCGGTGCGCTGGAATCGAATCGCGCACCGGAAAATCTTGTCAACCCGGCGACGAACTGGTGGCCCCAGTCAGTTCAGAGCAACGCACAGCTTGTTGAACTGAGCCAGTATCTCAAGCTCCAATCTGGTATCGAAACCAGTGGTCTCATCACTGCTGATACGAATTCTGCAATTACAGCCGAATCGACAGCAGCACCGAGCGCTGAAGCGACATCAGAACCGACCGCCGAAGCGACATCAGAACCGACCGCTGACGCGCCCGCCACCACCGCGACCGAAACAGCCGCTGCCCAAGCGCCGACAGCGCAGCAGCTGGAAGATGAATATGATGCGGTCTGGCAAATCGTCGCCTTCTCGTACTACAACCCTGATGCGCTGACGAACTGGGGAAGCTGGCGACACAAGTTCGACGGTCAACTGACGACTGTGCCAGAACTGGAAACGGCTTTGCAAGAGATGGTGGCGAGCATCGGCGACCACTGGACGAGCTACACTCCACGCACGGATCTGCTCGCCAGCTGGCAGTCGCACCAAGCTGGTTACGTCGATCTGGGTCTCACCCTGCAACTGCAAAATGGTGCTTACCGCGTCTTCTACGTTCAGTACGGCAGCGCCGCATGGCTCGCCGACTTCCGTCGTGGTGACATCATCACCGAGATTGGTGGCACGCGCGTCACCAACAAGACGACCGAAGCTGAGGTGGAAGCGATGCTGTCACGCCAAGCCGGATCGAAGGTGACAATCGCCTACCAGCACGGCACAACCACCGAGCGCACGACACTGACCGCAATCGAAGCTCCGGCTGATGAAGTCGTGTCGCACCTCGACACAAACGGCATAGCCTACATCAGGCTGCCGAACTTCGAAGACACGCAGTTGCTGCAAGATTTCTTCACGCAGCTACGCGCTCTCTACGACGATTCGGCCCCCCAGCACTTCAAAGCGATTGCGCTGGATTTGCGCGGAAACCCCGGTGGCAGGCTGGACGAGGCTCTAGATTTCGTTTCGGTGTTTTTGCCAGATGGCGTTGCTCTCAACGAGACGACTCGTTCGGGTCGCATGTTGACCACGTCGCAGTTGTTCTTGGAGCCGTCCACAATTGCCGGCTACAAGCCGAGCGAATTCGCAGCCTACCTGCAACGTGTACCGATGTTCGTGTTGATTGATGGCACTACGGCTTCTGCCGCCGAGGTGACGACTGGTGCCCTCAAAGACAACGAGCGCGCCATCATCATCGGAACGACGACATTCGGCAAGGGTGTGGGCTACGTGCGGTTCGACCAGAACTCAGGACCATATCAGGTTCGCCCAGCTGGTGGTCTGCTACAAATCACAACACTGTCCTACCGCACACCAGACGGCGACGAAGTGCAGGGCTATGGCATTCACCCTGACATCGCCATTCAACAGCCACGCGCACACACAACAGACACACAATTAGAGCAGGCGCTGCGCTACATCAACGCACACGCATAGTTCTACCTTCCGTATCGCTTCTCAGGAGAGGCACTGAACCCGGTGCCTCTTCTGCAGTTTCATCCATAATAGAAGGAGAGTCAGATGGACTACCTGCGAACGCTCTTTAGTATCGTCGTCGGAATTCTGTCGCTGCCAACCAAGCTCGTCAGATGGATTGGCTCCAAGCTGGCAGTACCCTATCGCTGGATTGTCGCCCACACGTCTCGCCCTGTGCAAATCGTCGTGGGGCGCTTCCAACGCTTTGTCGAGCGGCACGCCAAGCCAATTTTCATCACCATCGCAGTTCTCGGCACGCTGGCATTCGGCAACTGGCTGAACATCGAGCATGGGTTGCTCAACGGCTTGCTGTCGCAACTGCTGCCTCATACTCCCGCACTGCTGACGGTGCCAGTCGTTCTGCTAGCTATCTTCGGGTCACCCTTCCTGCTGTGGATTCCGCTTTATGCGCTGGGGCGACGCGCCCTGCGGCGTATGGCACGCACAACGGTGTGGAAGATTGGCGCAGGCTACTGGACCAGCCCCAGCACACGCTGGACGGCTGCCACTTATCTGGTGCTCTTGCTTGCTGGTCTCGCAGCCGTGAACTATCTCAACGTCGTCATCAGCTTCACGGGCAGGGATTTCTATCAAGCGCTGCAAAGCAAAGATGCTCCGGTCTTTTGGGCGAACTTCCGCGTCTATGCGCTAACTCTGCTTGTCGCCACTCCAATCATCGTCACCTACTCGTTGATTAAGTCGCGGCTGACTCTGTCATGGCGCATCTGGCTGACCGACCATCTGCTTCAGCGGTTCATGAGCGACCACAACTATTACCGGCTCGTCGTGCAGTCCCAGCACGTAGACAACGTCGATGAACGACTCTCGAACGACGCGAATGAATTCCCATCGACCGCGCTCAGCCTGTTCATGGCGGTGGTCGACTCGGTGGTGTCACTGCTCACATACGCGACTATTCTGTACCTGATTGCACCGGCACTGGTGCCGACAGCCATCATCTACGCGGGCGCTGGCACGGCGATTTCCATCTGGTTCGGACGAAGGTTTGCTGTGCTGAACTTCCAGCAAGCGAAGAAAGAAGCCAACTTCCGTTATTCGCTCATGCACCTGCGCGGGCATGCCGAACAGGTAGCGCTCTACGGCGGCGAGCAGTACGAGGTCAGCCACATCCGCGCGGAATTCAAAGAAGCGTGGCGGAATGTGCGCCAGATAATCGGCATGAACTTCGCCTTCTCGCTGTTCAGCACGCCCTACCGCTACTTCATCGCGCTGGTACCAGCAGCGGTGCTGGCTTCGCTCTGGTTCAGCGGCGCGATTGAGTTCGGGCAGTTCATTCAGGCGAGCACCGCATTCTCGGCGGTACTCGGCAGCTTAACTATCGTCGTCGATAACATCGGCGGTCTGGCGGCGTTCAAGGCTGAAATCGACCGTCTGGGCGTGTTCACGGAAGAACTGAACAAAACCACTGACGCGCCGCAAATCAACTTCGGACACAACAATGCGGCAAGCGTCACTCTCGACAATCTCACCATCGTCGCCCCCGGTAGCGACCGAGTGCTGGTACGCAACCTGAGCTTCACAGCCAAGCCGGGTTCACACACCATTGTCGTGGGACCAAGCGGGGTCGGTAAGTCATCGCTGGTTCGTACCATCGCCGGTCTGTTCACCGAAGGTGGTGGCTTCGCCTCCACGCCTTACGCCGAGCAAGTTATCACCCTGCCGCAGAAGCCCTACATGCCTCTGGGCACATTGCGCCAGCAGCTCGAATACGGCAACTCGATACGTGCTGAAGACGAATACTGGCGACAACTGCTGACCAGATTCAACCTCGGCGACCTTCTCAACGCGCACAGCCTCGACGAAGTTGCCGACTGGGGCACAGTGTTGAGCCTCGGTCAACAACAGCGCATCGCCTTTGCCCGCGCGTGGCTCGCCATTCTGGGCGCGAAGAAACCCATGCTCGTCATGCTGGACGAAGCGACATCGGCGCTCGACATCGATAACGAACGGCGCATGTACGAGCAACTGACGACCACAGGTGTTACGGTGCTCAGCGTTGGACATCGTGCCTCCCTCGTAGAATATCACGACAATGTGTTGCAGTTGAACGGGAACGGCGGCTGGGAAACTTATCCGCCCGTATTTTACCCGGTGCATCAACCCAAGCTGGCTTCGAGCAGCTAGCAAGTAAGGTGGAATCGAAGCAAGCGCAATAACGCACCCCGGGGGCCGCCGCCGCCCTTAGTGGGAGACTTCGCGAGTGTTGGTGTCGATCTTTGACACCAACACTTGCTTAATTTCGCCCAATTTTGTCATTTCGACATTCAATCTCTGGAGGATAAACAGCATGCCTTCGTCAACATTGTTGAAGCGGCTGGGAATAACTTTCAACGGCACCATCAACGGTATCAGTGAGTATCGGCTTGACGCTAACGGTCTGAAAATTCTGCTCGCCTGCGACCCAAGTTCGCGGGTAGCAGCAGTGGTTCAGCACGTTCGCGTCGGTTCGCGGCACGAAGGAGCGGGCAACACAGGATACGCCCATCTGCTCGAACACATGATGTTCAAAGAATCACTGCACTTCAATTCAGCGCGCGGCAACAGCTATGATTTGTTCATGAAATTGATGGGCGGGGTAGTCAACGCCGCCACGTCAACAGATTGGACCCGCTATCACGCCGTCGTTCCATCAGCGTTTCTGGCTCAATATCTCGCATACGAGTCAGACCGATTGCGCAATGCATTCATCAGCGATGATGACCTGCGCTCAGAAATGCCAGTCGTTCTCGACGAACTGGGCGCGACGCTGGACAACCCTGACCGCGCGCTGCGCAAAGCTATGATGGCAGCCATTTTCACCGAGCATCAATATCGAATGGTGACTATCGGCTCGCGCTCGGAAGTGATGCAGGTGAATGCGGCATCTCTGAAAGAACGGCTCTACGACGTGTATTACCACCCCAACAACGTCACCCTCATCATCGTGGGCGGATTCGACACGGCCCAAGTGCTCAAAGATATTGCCGAACAATACGGCAAAATCCCACCTTCACCCAACCCCATTCCAGAACCGTATGTAGTGGAGCCTGAGCAAGAAGGCGAGCGTCGCGTGCAGATAGAAAAGCCCGGCGATGTCGCACGGGTCATGATTGGCTTCCCGGTACCACAAGCAGACCACGAAGATACTCTCGCCCTGCAAGCACTGTCGATGATACTGGGCGGCGGCGAATCAAGTCGTCTGTTCAAACGGCTCGTCAATCGAGGATTGGCATCGAGCGCTGGATGCGGCAGTCAAATCAACCACGATGCGACCGTCTTCATGTTCTACGCAAAATTGACGGATCGAGCTACACCACTGCAAGTCGAGAAAATCATCGAAGCTGAAATCGAGCGCATTTCCAAGAAGCTGCCAAGCCGGCGGGAGCTTGCTCAAATTCAAGCGGCGAACAAAAACGGAACAGTTCTGCTGCACTCCAATCACCTGCAACGAGCGCTCAGCATCAGCAGTAACGAAGGTGCGGCAAGCTGGACGTGGGGCGAGTCTTTTGACGAGCAGTTCGAGCAAATTACGCGCGAACGCATCGTAGAGGTGGCGCGGAAATATCTGGTCGCACGGCATCGCACAGTCGGTTACTTCCTTCCTTCAGACCCGAACACGCTGGCTCACAAACCGCCCGTTCTACCTCGCCAACCGGCGCTAAGACCACCCGAAAAGCCGTTGTCCACTCGCAGTCCGCTACTACAGCTTATGCCCAGACCTGTAACCACCAGTTATGCTCAAGCGGTCAAGCGAACGGTATTGAGCAACGGGATGACCGTTCTTTTGCTCCCAACCGCGAGTGAAGCAGTCGGTGTCAGCCTCACACTCAATGCTGGGGCTCACTGCGATCCACAAAACAGCTTGATGGCATCGGTGGTGGCAGAAATGTTGACGGAGGGTTCTCGTAAATACGGAAAGACGGCAATCGCTAATCTGAGCAACACCATCGGCAGTCCACTGGCTTTTGGCACGGACATGACGCGAGTGACTACTAACGCGCTTTTGCCATCGCATCTGGCTAAATTCGTCGACCTGCTCGCAGACGTTCTGCAATTTCCACTCTTTCGGGAAGCTGACCTCGACGTACTGAAAGCGCGGTTGTCGGCATCACTGGAAGAAGCACGGAAGAATCCAGATGCTCGCGCAATTCTGGCCCTGCGGCAGTTGGTCTACAAAGAAGGAAGCCCTTTCTATCCACCCACGTTCTTCAAACGTGCAAAGATGCTGCGAGCAATCACCGTCGCCAATTTGCGCAACTTCCACGAGCGCTTCTACGGTCCAAATCAGGCAGTACTGACGCTGGTGGGAAAATTCGACAGCGAAAAGATGCTACGCCTGATTGAGGAAAAGTTTGGCACCTGGACAGGCGGCGCCCCTCTCGCCAGCCCGCTCCCGCCGACAGCGCAGCCGCTGCACGGCAATCAGGTGGAGGTAAGAATGGACGGCAAGGATACGTTGAGCATCCTCGTCGGTTTGCCAGTCGATTTGCTGCCCAGCGATCCGATGTATCTTGCTGCCGTCGTAGCCAACAGTGCCCTCGGGGGCAACACTCTCACGTCTCGCCTCGGCAAGGAAATTCGAGAACGTCAGGGACTGACATACGGGATCACCAGCAGCTTCACTGATACCAGTTATGGTGGCGGCTTGTGGTTGGTTCACATGACCACCAGCCGAGAAAACGTGCCATTGGCAAAACGCCTCATCGCCGAAGTCGTCAATGATTACGCTTCAACCGGCATCGATGAAACAGAACTGGCGATTGAGAAGATCGGGCTGAGCACAGGTTTCGATTTGCGGCTTGATAATGCGCTCAGTATAGCTGCAACACTGACAGCATTCGAGCACAGTCAGCGCGGATTGGCGGCGCTCGACAGTTATCAAAGCCGTCTGGCAGCGGTAACAAAAGACGCGGTAGACCAAGCAATCAGGAAGCACTTCCGCGTTGATTTCGGCATCACAGCAGTCGCTGGAACTTTCTAGCCGACTGAACAGAGCAGATGGGGAGCTAACGAATCTAGCTCTCCATCCACTTGTTTGAAAGTCTTTTTTGCATTTCGAAAGCTTTTTGACATTTTCAAGTCTGCATTTCACCAGTCTTTTTGACATTTCACTTCGAATTCTTCTGACATCTCGAAGCCTTTTTTGCATTTCCTCTCAAAATATCACTACTTCTTTCGGAACGCCTGCACAACCAGCTCACAGCGAGAACCGTCGTTGAGAGGAATTTCGTTGACAGTAACATTGATAGTATTTTGGGAATCCTTTTTATAACCGCTGACGGTGGCTTTGGTGGCGCTCACTTGCCAGCCCCGGCTAGCCAGGCTGTTCTTATACCAATCAATTACTTGCGGTTTAAACTCTTGCACATGCAAAATCTCCATGTACATAATCGCGTGTTCTTTATCATATTTGGTGCCCCGCACGAATTTGCCCTTGCCTGTGTACTCAGGAATATCATCAAAACGCTCAGCCGAAGTCATAGCCGATTTCACAGTGGCCGGCGCCTTACGAACTGTTTGGGTGTTCGCCTCAGGTCTTTTGGATTGGGCAAAAACACCGCTGCAAAACAAAGACGCAGCAGCAGCAGCAGCAGCAGCAGCAGCAGCAACAGCCAACACTCTAACTGTTCTAATTAATTTGCGTGTAGTGAGAATCACCAATACCAATCTCTTCGAAAGTCATTCGCCCAAAGTTATTATCTGCACCGGTACCAGGCTGCCAGTCTGCATGATCTGTCACATGCATATCTCCTGCTATCTGAACGTAAGGTCGATCGTCAACTTTCTGATCACCGACAGCATCAACGATGTTGCCGTTGATGTTGTATCGGTTGCGGTAACAGGCATTGGAGTTATTCGGAGTGGTACAGCATCCATCGGGCATGTTGTGAGTTATCTTTGGTGGCTCGACTGGCGAAACAACAAGTTTCCGACTGAGGTCTCCACCTGGCAAATAGATGTACAGCTTTCGTGCATTGTCCCAATTGGGAAGACCTCCATGCGTAGCCATCGGGAGCAAAGACCCAGGTCTGCTGTCTAGCAACTTCATCACATCATCGTCAGTAGTGTTCGGTTGAATCTGCTTGCATCGCTGAGTAATGGAGCGAAGTGTTTCAGCCAAACAGTCGTCTGATTGAACGGCGCGAATCAATTGATAAATTGTACCTGGCCGTTGAAGCGGCAGTGTGTAAGGCGGACTCGGCATACTGATCGGATTGGCAGGCACCTGTCCGTTTACCAGATCGACAGGATAGACGCCCAGTCCCGACGATTGAGTTTCGGTCAAATTCACATCCGAGAAATTAGTATAACCGCCCTGATTTTGGGGACTGACTCCCTCAAAATCTGTCAGCATTTTTGCCTTTGCCCAATCGGCTTGCGAAAAATCTTGACTGCCACCGCGATTGGTCCAGGGAATATCATGACCATAAGCCCGCTGCATGTCAGGCAACGCCGCGACACAAGCACCACGCAAACCAATTTTGTCTTTTAGTTGCTGAGTACACCAGCAGACGTTCAGCATTCCTGAATCTATGCCCCTGCCCGGCGAAGCAAGAAGCCCAATGAAGTTCCTAGCTAAATCTTCGCGCTGAGTTGGGGTAGGTCTTTGCCCTGCTGGAATCTCTGTGGTAAGTGTTTGTGCTCCAGTCCAAACTGATGTCGTAGTAATAGGAAAGGTTGGAAAGTTCACGGCAACCTGAGGTCCCGTGGGATTGCTGGCATTTTGTTTTTGAGCGGCTTCGGCTTTCATGTCCTCGTAAGCCCAAACAACCAGTTTTGTCACATCTTCTGAATTGACTCCAAATGTAACGTAGTGGCTAGTTTCAGACGCATTAACGTTGTCTGCAAGAGCGAGAAAATTTGGCTCGGTGAACAACTCGTGATTGAAAATGTTGTTGCTGTAGTCGCTTGGCTCATACCCTGGTGGCGCAGCATTGGCTGGATAATTTCCAAACTCTAGATAGCCATAAGAAGCAGCTGCGGGAAACTGAAATCCACTTCCCAACAAGCTCGTGCCCACGGTGCTGCCACCAGCCCCGGCGCCACCAGCCTCGGTGGCACCAACGATTGCACAAGCAAGCGCACCCATGATCAACTCAGTTCTCATTTCCTTTGTACTACTGCCCAGCTGCACCGCATTCGGTGGCGCACTGCCAAATGTCGCTTTCGCTGAATTAAAGTCTAAATACGAAACCAAGTGCGGATTCTGCTGTGGAAATACCGGCACACCGTAAATAGTCTGACCGAGCAGCTGTATTGGCGCGTAGCCGGCCATGTAGGTTTGAGCACCAACGGCATAATTGCTTGCATTTTTAGGAGTTACGCTACCAGTCGAAAGCGGCACCGAGAAATTATCTAATTGCCCAGCACTGAAGAAAACGTTGGTGGAACCATTCGGTTTCATAAAAGCGGTGACACAGGGACCAGAATCCTTTACTCCCACCAGTGAAGCCATGCGTGTGCTGTTCGAGACTTGATTGAAATACTTATTCGTGTCGACGATTTGCTGTGCCAAAAGTCGACCAGCAGAGTCAAGATCGGCGAGAGCCTTTTGTGCATTGGCTTTATATGGACCGCTTCCAGTCATAGCAGCAGCATTCGAAGCAACCATGATGGCGCGAGCTACGCAACGATTGTAAGTTAGCAAATTAATGTAACCACAACCGAGCGGATACTCACAATCTTCATAACCGGCTGGCGTAGCGACTCTCGCGTCGCGAATGGCATGCTTAGCCACATTCAGTACACCGGCGTCAGTGGCGTTGGCTACTTCTCGACCACCACCCATCAACTTGACGATGAAATATGCTCCGACCCCTAACACCGCAATGACGAGAATACATATCGCAACAAGTCCCAAAGTTGCCCCAGTCCGTCGTCTCTGACGCATAGCTCACTCCTGCGGGCGTGGTCTGAATTCCTAGCTTACCACTTAAATAAATACGCAAAAAATATGGCAACGGTGTGTAAGCCTGCAATTGCTTGAGCAACAATCTTTAGAGAGTTTTGGAAAGTTGTAAACGGTACTATATTATTTCAGGCTGTCCGGCACGATCGCGCGGAGCAGACAATGCGTGAGCAGGGGTGGACTGAGCCGAGGCAATTTTATTCGGCAATCTGAACCAAAACGTACTGCCCTTACCGATTTCACTTTCTACGCCAATTGTTCCCATATGCTGTTCGATGATCGCCTTGCAAATTACCAGCCCCAATCCAGTTCCACCTTTAGCCGTTGCATCACTGCGTTCAACTTGCTTGAAGCGTTGAAACAAAGAATTCACATGAGAAGCTGGAATCCCACGCCCTTGATCTGTAATGCGAACCTCATCGAGATCGCCTATCGAAACAACATCGACACGCACAGTAGAACCCTTCGGTGAATACTTAATGGCGTTAGACAGCAGATTAATCAGAACTTGAACGATGCGATGATCGTCGGCGTAAACGAGGCTTTCAGTCTGTTTGTATTGCACAGTAACCTGATGGTCATCAGCAAAAGCTTTCACTGACTCGACACCCATCTCCAAAATAGGATACAGCGGTCGCAACTCAAATTGCATGTCGAGTTTTCCTGCCTCCAATTTCTCAGCATCCAGCAAATCGTTGACGAGTCCGATCAATCGTGTTGCGCTCCGCTCAGCAATCGTAATTGCTTTTTGCGCTTGTTCTGTCTGTTGTCCTAACGCGCCAACCATCATCATCTTCAGCGATCCGCGAATCGCCGTAAGTGGATTGCGCAACTCGTGGCTGACTACACCAAGAAATTCATTTTTGAATCGTTCGATTTCATGGCGCTCGGTGACATCCATAATCATGCCGAGCAACTTTCCAGAATTGGGTCCACCAAATGGCGTGAGCAGTACTTCGGCTGGAAATTCTGTACCATTGGCGCGCTTCGCCGTAACTTCCTGAAACCGTCCCATTGCTTTATCAAAGAGTTCAGATAATTGCTGCGTGGAAGGCTGATTAACTGTGTTTTGCGTTGCACATAAATCAGTCAGTTGCGATCCAATCAATTCATCAGAGCGATGGCGAAGAAATAGCTTTCGCATCATTGGATTCACCTGATTAATTTGACCTCGCCGATCCAACAGCATCACCCCGACAGGCATCGTCTCGATAACCAATCTGGTTCGTGCTTCAGATTCACGCAATGCTTCTTCATTTCTCTTACGTTCAGTAATATCGTGAGCGACACAAAAGAGTGCTTTCTCCGCACGAGACCACTGCACCGACCATAAAATATGTCTAGTCGAACCGTCAGGCAAAAGCATCAAGCTTTCAAACTCAGATTTCTCGCGTCGATCTACCAACGATTTCAAAGTCTGCACAAACTGCTCGCGTTGTTCAGGAGGGAAAAGCTTAATAACGCGCTGCCCAACTAACTCTTCAGCATCCACATGCCAGACTGTAGCAGCGGCTGGACTAACCCTGAGAAACTTTCCGTCACTGTCCAGAGAACAAATTACATCAACGGCATTTTCGACCATAGCTCGCTCTTTTTGCTCTGCATCTCGCAGAACAGCAGCCATGCTGTGGAAAACTTCATCGAGATCGGTAATTTCGTCCGACCCTTTTGTCGGCGGGTTGAGTTCCTTACCGAGAGCAAGCTTGGCAGTATTGTCCATAAGAATGCTCAATCTTTTAGCGGTGCCGTTGCTGAACCAAACAGCCAGCGCAATGTCCAGTATCACGACGGCAGACACTCCAATCAGTATAAGGATTACAACCTGGTCGCTCAGCGATTTTTGAATATCTGGACGTTTGTTGTCCTCACTCTTCAACTCTGCGACAAAGCTGCGAATAGTCTTTACGTTTTCAATTTCTACAGGAATCATCACTTGCATCAATTCGTTAAAACGCTCTGCAACATTCGTTTTGTCTTCCTGGATAAGCGCCATAAATTCGTCGGCGCGCCGCAGTCCTTCAACGATATCGCGATCCAATTTCTTGATAATGGCTTGCTGGGCCGGTATGTTCGCCGTCATTTTTAAAAGCTTATCGAGGTCGCCGCGCATCTGTTGCCGCGCGTTTTCAAACTCAGTCATGTCGCTCTGACTGGAGCTGAGCATGTAAGCTTTTGCTGCGGTGCGCATTTGAACAGGCAGCGAATAGAGGTCTTCCAGGACCCCAATTTTTTCCTTCAATTTTGCTTGAACTGCGGCTTGCTCATTCGCATCTTTGACCAGAACGATGAGAGCCAGAACGAAGCAAATTTGAAACACGAGAGGAATACAAATCAGCAGGTAAGCCTGACGCGCTAGTGTGAATTTAAGTGGCATTCTTGTCCGCCTGCTCCATGAGCAGCAGGAGCGTAAACACTGAAAAGTTGAAGCTGAACGGCACCGTGATCATATCATCTGAGAATTTCGCCCCGGCACGTGGGGGCGCCGACACAGCCTCCACACTTTTAATGTTTGGGAAAGAGTGACTTGAGATGTCACTTTGCAAGCTTTAAAACCGATAAATTGCTGAAAATGCCTCCCAGCATGGTTGAACAATATAGATAGATGGGATAAATTAGGATTAAGCCAATTTCATAATAGGCGCTCGACCGGGATTACCGCCCCAATTTAATCCCAAATCCGGAATCCCTCGTCCAGCGGAATCCCTCAGTCCTCGACTTATCCGTATCATTCTGAATCCCTGACGACTTATCCGTTCGCATTTGGCATCCCAGTCCACGGCTGATCCGTTCGTATTTAGCATCCATCTCCTGCGTTCAACTCTGTTGGAAGACTTCTTCTTTAGAAGGCATCTCTTACGCACCTTACTCACCTTAGACCTTAAGATCAAAGAGGACTTGTGATGACACCACGTCGCCGAAAAGGCGCCACTCTTGGATTAGTGGCAATCTGTGTTCTAGTTCTGATTGTCGTCGGAACTGCAGTCTACTTCCTCGTCAAGATACTAGGAGGCGGAAGAGAAATTGCCAACGCCACTGATGCTGGTGCATTGAACGTTGCAAAACACATCATCAGAGACGCCAGAGTGGCGACGGTGACACCATTCGAAGATTGCGAATATCCACTCGGATGCGGCTACATCAACTTATTGACCTATAACAGATGCGTGGCGAAAGCGATTATGATCTGCGGCAACGCAGCGAATATGACAGGACCAGGCGATTACAAAGCGCATGCTGACGCTGTCGTCGACAAACTGGAAGCGATGGGAACAGCCCTATCAGCGAAAATCAAAGATTCGAATCTCTATTTCAATGACGTCAATAACACAGTTCGTATGGCTTCATTTGCTGGTATCAAAAACGACGATCCTTGCAAAGTTGCCTATATGAAACCATCAGGACCAACAAACATCTTTTTCAACGGTCAGCAACTTCTCAGTGGCGTCACGATTCCAATTTCAACAACATCGATGGGTCCTAAAAATCAGAACAGCTATGTAGCAGCAGGCACAGGTCAGGGCTACATGGCAGGATACGCCCCAATCACAGTAATGGGAAGAACGATTTTCGGGGTTCCAGTTTTTCCACAACAAAATCCTCACTTAGTCTCAGGCTTCGACTTCAATAGTTCTGGCACTCCTTTTGGTTCAGCGCCACCAAATGCGGTGGAACTCGGTTCGAAAACAACCGAAATGAAAACAAATATGTTAACCGGAGCAATTGCTTGCGCAATCGTGGGCGCTGTTGAAAATGGCTCTCCAGGCTCGGGCGGCTCAAGTGTCGGACAGTCGTTACTGGGCAGCGGTTTTCAATTCCCCGCCGCATCCTCATTTGGATATTTAGAGTTCGGAAATTATCCAGCCAACCAGACACCGCCTGGATATGATCCAAAAGACTATGGCGACAACATCTTCAACAACGAATTGATGGAAGGCGGTTTCAACGCCTACGGCGATCAAGCCGCCACTCAGATGAGCGACTACGTCACCTACAGCACAGATCTCCTCGCACCAACGATGTGGATCAATTATGCAAAAGGAATAAAAGACGCGCAGAAAAAGGTAGCCGACGATGAAGCAAAATTGGGTCTTCCAGCGACAACGCCCGCAATTACTCCTCCGTCAGTTTCGATTCCTGGCGTCACGTACGCCGGTGCATACAACGCCGATTTGAGCGGCAATCCGATCTCAATGTCTAACCCACCAAATCAAGCAACCATCGATATTCTCGCAAAGATGAACCTATCGAAACCAGAATCATGCTTCCTGGATCTCGCCACAGAGGGCGGATTGATGGGAGCTTGCGTAGCGGCTTTGCCTTCTATGCAGTCGACTTACAAGCACAAAGTGCCTGACTTGAACCCTGGTGGATCACAGTTGTTCTCGCAAGCTGATTGGGCCAAAGCAACACTTCTAACGGAGTTCGAAGGACGCAATCCAAGAAGCATCGGAGGCAGAGATGGAGTTCCCACATACAATAATTCTGCCACTGTAAATTTGACTGTAGGTGCTCCGACTTCGGGATTGGGAGTTTATCCGGCCGCGCTCGTGCCAGGGCAAGTGCCTGCTATTCCGCCAAACATGCCAACGCCTGAATACACATTGCCACTCGAAGCACCAGGCAGCATCAGGAAGTTGATTCAAGCGGTTCAAACACCTGGTTGCGCCACCGATACCATTGCAGCCATCGCCAATCGCTGCAAACAAATTCAGCCGATGACTTCAGATGCTGATGTAAACACATTGCTGGACAAAGTTCTGCCAATGGCAGCGCCAGCAAGCCCAAGCTGGGATAATGCACGGAAACTGTACATCTATCTCCCCGGTGGTGACTTGAGTGCACCACTGATCATCAGTGAATCACCACCACCAAAATTAACCGGAAACGCTCCTGATGGCTGCTGCACATATCCAAATTCAACCACTGCTTGCTACAAAAACACATATTATTTGGATGGCAACATTGTTGACTCAACCAACGACCAAAAAGTGCACATGAGGCCATACCTCGAGATGGACGCAGGAAATCCGCTCAGATGCATCGACCATGCCGATTGGCAGCCGGGCTCGGGAGCCGATAACAATTTTGGTAGAATGACGTTTACTGAAGTTGGATTAGGAAGCACCACATTCACTCATATTAACTAGGTGAAAAATAGTCTGCCAAAAGGTCTCTATGCATTCTGTTAACAAGACAATTGTCGCCACAATTGTGGCAGCTTTGACACTACAGCTGGGGGCATCAGCTCAACAATGGGGTCAAAAAAAATCTGCTCCGCCACTGACTGTAAAAGCACTGTCAGGACCACAACTCATGCCAGATGTGCCGCAATACACCGGGCAGGCACGTTTCATCAGTGGCGAAAAATCAGACCGCAACGACGGCGATAGCATACGGCAAACCTGGCATATCAGAGAAGGGCGCGCCGAGGCTGTTAACTGGTACAAAACAGCTTTGTCGGGTGCGGGATGGAAAATTTCAGCGGCCTCAAGAGGCACCATTACTGGAACGAGGAGTGATGGCACCATCATGGTGATTGTCAATGAGATTCCACTTCCCGATCACTACAAGTCAGAGTTGATGATTCAGTATTACAAATCGCCGCAGAAGTAATAACTGCTAAACTCGTTTATTGAACGAACTGAATTTTCTGACTAACCATCTATTGACCGATGCCAGCTGCGCTAAGAACTGTATTGTCGGCGCAACCATGCCGCCTCATTTAGTCGATTGAAGAGTTCCAGAAACGAAGCATATTCGCGCAGGAATTCAGTGCGCATGTACGTTAGCTTCATCGCTTTTCGCGGATCGGCTTCAGGTTTTCCGCTCATCGACTCCATCAACGCCAGACCCTTTTTATAATTCTCTTCCGCCTTATCCATAAGTTCCAGTTGCTGATACTCTAAGGCCAGTCGCAAATACACGCCTACTAACTCGTTTTGAGCTGCACTGCTCTCGGCATCGGGCGATTTAGAAACTGCGTCTTCCATAGTGGTGACTAAATCTTCTGCTGCCACACACTCATGGCGCTGACTTAAAAGCTCCAGGCTGATAAATTCGGCCAAACTGGTGGTGAAATCGGCTCTCTCTTTGGCAATCTTAAGGGCTGATGCGGCGCCATCATCTTTAGCATTCTGAAGAACCCACCAATAAAAGATAACGTCGCTTGTCTTGTCGTCCTTTACTGAATGTCCCGCTAGCAAGTCCAACATCTTTGTTACGCTGGCCGAATCGTCGACTTCGAGCCGATCAGCACAAAGTTCGCAGACTGTAGATAAGCACTCGGTACGAGTCAAAACACGTTGCCACCACTTCAAACTTTCAGTTGCCTTTCCGCTCAAATCCAACAGCAGCGCATACAAAGCTAGAATTCGAGTGACAAAAAGCGATCCGAGCGTGCGCCCGGTAATATCTTGCGGCAACTCATATGATTCGGCCGATTCAGCCCACTCACGCACAATGTTTGCCGCCTCTTCAAATTTGCCGAGTTGCATCAAAGCTTTGGCTAGAGTGAATCCATGCATGAACTCGTTGAGATATTTTGAGAAACCATACGATGACTGATCGTTCTCCAGGGCTCTAACTCTGGCATCAAGCAACAGATAAACCTGTGCCAATTCAAAATCTTTCAACGACAGAATTTTGCCTGCAGCAAAGAACAAACCACCCACAATAGGCATCGAATATGGTGTATCGATGAATTGGCGCGCTACTTTATCGAGCTCAGATTCAGACGCGCCACCACCTCCTGGATCTTTCAGTCCCAGCAAAGTTAGAGCGCGGGCGTATTTCTCCAATATCTTCGAGCGGAGTCTGTGGGCCAGAACATCATCATTTGCAGTGCGAATCAGGTGCTTAGCGTTGGAGTCGTTCTCAGACGCGGAGACAGCTCCGACATTCTTTCCACTCGCTTTCGAAGAAACTTCAGGAGACATCGAAGGACCTGTACCAGGTGTTGATTGCATCACCTTTTCTGCCAGTCCGGCAAAATCTTCCATTGGATTAATCGGCGCCGGCGTGGCTACACGAACACCGGGACGAACATGCCCACTGAGCAACAAGTGCGCAGATAGAGCCATTTGAATCGACTGTATCAGGTGCTCACGTTGAAACTTGAAGATTTCGCGTTCTTTCTCATTCAACCCTTCTGGCAAATAATCTGAAAAAGTGTCGAGAGCTTCGCGATAGAGTGGCTCTACCAGCTCGCGATGTTCAATTTCTTCAGCCTTCTTGATACCAGAGGCGACGCGCAAGTCTTCCGACATGGCGTCTGCTATGTGCATGATCTCGGTGCCCAAAAAAGCAGTGGGCAATATGCCCGGCTTGGTTTTGTACAACAAATCGTTTAGCCAGCCGCGAGCAGGAAAGGATATAGAAGGTTGAGATTGGTGGGCTAATTTACCCTCAGCAACCATCTTTTGAATTTCCTCGGCTGGCCACCGTCTCTCCAACTGCCCAACCGATCGCCAGCTCTGTTGCCAGGGAACACTCCATGCCGCCAACACCGCGAACAACTCTATCTGCATTTGATCGAATGCTAGTGCTTCTTCTTCAGCTTCACTGGTCATAGATGGTCGCTCCGAGAGGGCGGCTGCAAGAGTTAAAATCTCCCGCAAGCGCAAACAGTTGCATGATTATAGAATATGCATGCGTCGACTCGGGGGAACAAGAATTGAGATCAATCTTACTGACAATTGCTGTATGCGCAGTAACCATCAGCTCAGCTGGAGCCGCAGATAAACCTTTGGACAAGGACTTCCTCACCTTTTGGACGAGTTTCAAAGCAGCGCTGCAAAAAAACGACAAGGCAGCCCTGGTATCGATGACCAAGCTTCCTTACTATTCTCAGAACGATAAGTGGTTGAACCAGGCCCAATTCACGCCACTAGTGGGAAAGATTTTTACAGCTCCGGTGAGAAAGTGTCTCCTGAAACAGAAGCCCATCGCCGACAAAGACTCGGTTATGGTATTTTGCAACGACGACATTTATATATTCGTCAAGGACAAAGGCAAGTACAAATTTTCCGAAATCGGCGTGAACGACTAACGCAAACTTTCAGGAAATCGGGCGAACGATTAGCGTTTCAGCAATCGGCGTAAACGGCTAACGCAAGTTCTTAAATAGACCAACGCCTAAACCGATCGCACCGCCGATGGCGGCACCCTTAAAGGCACGGCTGCCGCCTCTGCCGCCAGCCCAGCCGACACCGAGTCCAGCAGCGGTTCCAGTCGCTACATCGCGAGCGATAGGATGGCGCTTGAGGGTTCGGCTAGAGCGTATCAGTCCGACACCAGCACCGGTGCCTGCTCCAATCGCGGCACCGCGCACGACACCATGCCCAGTCAGCCCGCCAACCAGCGCGCCACCTGCAGCACCGACTCCGCCGCCGATCGCGGCTGCTTTCACTTTTGGATGCCGCTGCCAATAAGTTTTCTTCTGCGCGACACGTACTCTTGTGGCACCGGCTCTGTAAGTGGTCGAAGCGTCTGCCATCTGTACACCACTCAACTGCAGTACACAAACGAGAGAGAGTGCTGTTCCTGCCGCTTTTGTATATCTATTAATCATCATCTTCACCTCAGCCGATCGCTGCGTTCATTCCACCAACACAGAGTGAATGAAGAACATAACAAACAAACTGACGACCGATGTAATGGAACAGTTCCCGAGAAGGTCATGCAGTGGGCGTGTAAGCCTCCAACAACTCTTTACAATAGTCCTGCACATTCTCGTAAACGCTGTTCAGTTGCATGTATAGGGTTGGTGCCAGATCCCAATTTTGGGCGATCGTGCACTGTTCCAACTCTTTACAAAGTGCGGCCATGTCAGTAGAACCCATCGAACCGCACGACCCCTTTAGTTCATGAGCAGCCGACTTCAACTTGATCGAATCTTTGGCAGTGATAGCATCGTATATACGAACTAAAAGCGTGTCTGTCGAAGATGTGAATACTCCGATCAACTCAATTGCACCATCTTCACCACAAGTGTCTTTCAACGATTCGAAATTTAGCAGTCCGGGCGGGCGTGCAGCAGGAGCAGCTGGTGATACGGGTTGCACACCACGCCAGGCAGCCGTGTCAGTTTTAAACCAGCGCACAAGAACCTCTTTTAGCTTCGCAGCTGTAACAGGCTTGCTCACGTAATCGTCCATACCTGCAGCGATGCACTTCTCTCGATCTCCCTGCATCGCGTGAGCCGTCATGGCGATGATTGGAATATGACGACCAGTCAGAACCTCGGCTCTGCGAATCGCGCCCGTGGCCTCGAATCCGTCCATCTCGGGCATCTGGCAATCCATTAGAATCAACGAATAAGGGGTGTGATTAAGAACTTCGACCGCTTCCAAACCGCTGCCGACAACATGTGCAGAAAAACCAAGTTCTTTAAGCAGCATCATCGCCACTTTTTGATTGACTGGATTGTCTTCCGCAACCAGCACCATGCCTGTCTTTTGGAAGACTGTCATTTCTGCGGTCGTATTTAAACGCGGCGGCTTGTATGAGGCAAGTGCTTCCTGTTCTGACTCAGTCGTAGCATTGAGAACTAACGAGATGCAATCGAAAAGTCGTGACTGTTTCAAGGGCTTGATCAGATAAGCGGAAAATCCTGCTTGCAGAGCGCCTTCACCCAGTCGTCCTTTATCTTCAGCAGTGCAAAGAATCAATTTAGTTTTGTTTAGAACAGGATCTGCTTGCACCGTTTTCGCAAAGTCCAAACCGGAAGAATTCGGCATAATCAGTTCGACAATAGCCAGGTCAAACGGCTTGCCGGCCTCAGCAGAAGCCCGCAGAGCAGTCAGAGCTTCCGCAGTTCCCGGAACAGTTTCGCAAGTCATCCCCCAACTAGCAGTGTAGTCTTGAATAATTTTGGCTGTACCTTCCAGCGTTTCCACAAGAAGAACTCTTGTATTTTCCAGATCGAATTTGCCCGGATCGATTGGCTGTTCAGGCGCAGCGTGTGAGCGTTCAAGCGGCACCGAAAACCAGAATGTCGACCCCTTACCTTCGGTGCTACGCACACCAATTCTGCCGCCTAACAGTTCGACGAGAAGTTTCGCAATCGACAATCCCAACCCTGTGCCACCATATCGACGGGTGATCGAACCGTCTGCCTGAGTGAACGGTTGAAACAGCCTGTAGACAGCTTCTTGAGGCATGCCAATGCCGGTGTCGCGAACAGAGAATTTGACGCGGCAACGCTTATCGTCCATCACATCTAAAGTCGCTTCCACGACGACTTCGCCGCTTTCGGTGAATTTAATTGCATTGCTGAGAAGATTGAGCAGAATCTGTCGCAATCGACCGGGGTCGCCTCTCAATGAAGTCGGCACCTCAGGCGCAACATAGGTCATCAATGACAATTTTTTCTGACGCGCCTGGTCGGCTATCAATTCTGCAGTTCCTTCAACAACATGCAAAAGTTCGAAATCTACAATTTCCAACTCGAGCTTGCCTGCCTCGATTTTCGAAAAGTCGAGGATGTCGTTGATAATGTCTAGGAGGGCTTTCGCTGAGTCCTGGATAATGTTAGCCACTTCCACTTGCTCGTCGTTCAAACGAGTTCGCATCAACATATCACTCATACTGATCACACCATTGATTGGTGTTCGAATTTCATGGCTCATGTTCGCAAGAAAAACAGACTTGAATCGCGACGCTTCTAAAGCCTGGTCCCGAGCCTGTTCCAGCTTAGATGCAAGCGACTTCAACTCGCGATTGGCGTTGGCTAATTCGATCACTCGCTTTTCCAACGCTTCATTCAAGCGCTCAATCTGCTCTTGCGCACGCTTGCGTTGTTGCACGCTGCGCAACAAAGAGCGCACGCGCGTGACGAGTTCAGCAGGATGGAACGGTTTGAACAGATACTCATCAGCACCAGCTTCCCACCCCTGTAGCATGGCTTCACGTTGAGTCAGTGGCGTGAGCAAAACAACTGGTATCACTGCTGTTTCAGGACGCGCCTTGACCTCGCGACACAAACTCAGTCCATCGCGCTTCGGTAGCATCACTGCAGCCAAAATCAGATCTGGGTGCCATTCATTCACGAGGGTGAGAGCATCCTCGCCATCGGCAGCAAGTTTGGTCATACACATGTCACTGAGCAATCCCTGAATGTAAGAAGCTAATTCAGTATTATTTTCTGCAATTAGAACGCGCGGTAAATGCTTGTTCGTCCCAGTCTTATGATATGAAGGCGCAACAGTAACAGCTTGCATTAAGGCAGAATCGACACGCGGAAGCAGTGCCGCAGGCAACTCAGTCAACGGCGCGTACACATCCACTGTGAACAGACTGCCCTGCCCAGTGCCACTGCGTACAGTGACAGTGCCATCTAACAAGTCTGCATATTCTTTGACTAGTGAAAGCCCTAGCCCAACACCCTCGACGTGTCTCGACGAAAGTTCATTCAGCTGTTTGAATTCCTGAAACAGCGACTTCAAAGTTTCATCTGGGATACCGACGCCGGTATCGAGCACAGACAGCTCCAGACGTGATTTGTCATAGCGCAGAGAGACTTTTACTTGCCCTCCAGCCATCGTAAATTTCACCGCATTTGATATCAAATTAGAAACAATGCGTTCGTACAAATAACGATCGATGTTGACTAGCAAATTCGCTGATTGCGGATCGTAAGTCAAATTTATATTTCTCGAAGCAATAATCGGCTGAAAATCAGATACGACGGCTCCCGTTAAGACCGCGACGTCTACGGGCTGACGACTAACTTGAATCGAGCCAGATTGAGCATCTGAGAAATCAAGCAATCCAGAAACCATTTGCAGCAATCGAACTGAGTTGTTGTGAATGGTGCGCAGCAATGCGCTTTGATCTTGAGTCAGTGAGCCATGATTGCCCATCAGCAAAGACTCAAGCGGCGCTAGTATCAGTGTTAGCGGAGTGCGCAACTCAGTCGACACATTAGCCAACAAAGTCGCCCGACGGTCACTCGGATTCGTCTTTGCCTTATCGTTTTCTCCACCAAGAAAGCCAGCTTTGAGCTGCTTATTCGTGTCGGATTTGTTATCGGGTTTGCTATCGGATTTACTGTCCGATTCGTTAGAGGGAATATCAGCCACTAGTGCCTCTGATTGCGCCTGGTCAGACGAAACAGGATCGCTCTTTGGCGATGCACCTAACCGTCTCAAAATCTTCCAAGAACTGTTGAAGAACCCGCGCATTCTTGACCACCATTGCAGGCAAGTTTAAATCGAAACACCTTCCATGTCACTGACCATTTCTATTATGACCAAGCATATCGACCTTGAACGTAGGAAGGGGGATAAATACAAACACTCAAACCTATATCCACATTAAAGTTATATCGCAGCTATTCCAACAATTTTGTTGGAAATTCGAGCAGATGTTCGCATATGACAGCATCGTTTTCACCATATTTAATACCGTTCGATGCACAGCGACACAGACCATAGACTAGTATACTACACTACAAAGTCCGAAGTGGCAGACAGAGCCGTTGCAACCGGCTACTGGGCGCGCGCTCACGAATTCCCGATAGTGCAGGTTCGAGACGTAGCCTTAAGACTACAAAGTGGAAAGACGCTGCAACAAGCTCGGTTTTGGCTGACCAGGTTGACTAGCCGATTGTTCGATTTTCAATACTTTGGATTCCAATTTAGCGACGCGCTTTTGCAATTTGTCTTGCGTCGATGCAGGCACACCAGGTGCCAATTCTAAGTATGCCTTGTATTGAGCGATTGTCTCGCGCATCGTTTTTGTGCTCTGCTCAGACATTTTTTCAAGCGTCTGGGCGAAGAAGAGATGTGTGTCAGCTACTTTAGGATCCTGATAAGCAGCCAGTCTAAACTTATCTATAGAACTGGGGAATTGACGACTGCGAGCTAAGTCATTGGCAAGATTCAAATTTTGTTTGGCTTCTTCGCGCGCCTTAAAAATCAAATCCATGCCTCGATTGGCTCTCTCAGACTGCCCAAAGCTCGATGCACGCTTGTACGCCAGCTCTGCTGACGGTAAATCGTGAATCATCAATGCGAGGTCTCCGATGGCAAGTAACTTTGCACTGTCGTTATTGGAATTAATCGCCCTGAACATTTGCTCCGTCGCTTCGTTATATCTGCCTTGCGCCATTAAACATTCAGCATAGGCAGGGCGTTCTGCATCAGATTGAGGCAGTGGAATTTTCGCAACATTCACAACTTGACCAGAGAGAGCTTTCAGTTTCGCATCGACCAACCGCAATTCAACACTTGATGGATTCGCCTTAATCGCTCGCTGCACCAAAATATTCGCCTTCGCACAATCATTGGATGCAAAGTATGCGCCCGATGCTTCTTTCTGCGCTTTCAGATAAATCGCTCTGGTCATGCCTTCCAACGGTGCAGCAGTGTTCGGTGCAGCAGCTTCGGCAAGTTCGAAATTTTTGATTGCATCATCGAATTTATCGATGCGCAACGAGTCGTTTGCGAGGCGAATCAGCAGCTCAGGCTCGTTTGGAATCAACTCCAAACCTGCGTGCAATTCTGCAATCGCCATCTCCATATCTCCGCGCGACTCCGCCACTGAGGCGATGCTCAAATAAGGTCCCGGCAATTCTGGCTTAATTCGAATCGCTTCTTTGAATTCTTTGATCGCCGCAACCGTGTTGCCCTGGGCTTCGTAGACCTTGCCCAGCAGTTGGTGTACCGGCGAACTGTTTGGATTTTGATAAAGTGAGATGTTCAGTTCAGCCACAGCAGCTTCAAGTCGATTTTGCTTGAATGCAACTTGCGCCATACCAAAGTGAGCAGTCGAATTACCAGAATTAATCGTAATTGCCTTCTTGAAACTTTCGCTAGCTTCTGACAATTTATTCAACAAAACCTGCACCAGTCCTAGTTGTGCATAAGCATTGGAATAATGCGGGTCTAATTTGATTGCGCCCATAAAAGCCTGGCAAGCGCGATCGTTTCGCCCCTCTTCTTTATAGACTCGTCCTAGCAGATAGTGCGCCTCGACTACTCGCGGGTCAGCGTCAAGAGCGAGGTTGCACTCCTTTCCTGCTTCTTTCAAAATCGCAGTGCGGCTTTTGATCACTGTGTTGTTTGACGATTGCAATCGATTCAACAAAACCATGGCCTTGCCACAGTGCGCGACTGGATTAGTCGGGTCGATCGACAGCAAGCGTTCGAATTGCTCGTCGGCAGCATCCAGTTTGAACTGGCGCCCGAGCGCCATTCCGAGCCCCGCCAGAGCGTTCGTCTCCTTGGAATTGACGTTCAAAACGGAACGGTACAAATCAGCGGCTTCAGAATATTTTCCGTCCATCATTAAATCAGCTGCTGCATTCAGATCTCTCCGAAGAGAGCCTTTTAACTCTGGAGTAACAGGCGGGGAATCAGCTTCAGTGCCGGGTGCGCCAGAAGTCGGACTAGCTTTCTTGTCGGATTTGTCGGGCGACGCGGTCTGAACGGCGTCCCCCGGAGCAGGGCTCTGGGCATCGGCAGGGTCAAAGATCAAACATGTTGCAGAAAAGAGTGAAACGGTGAGCGCTAGGAAGCTAACCCGACTGAAACGCTGACCGATCCGGAAACGTCGTTCGTCATCGTTGGATGACACTGAACTCCTGAACATAAAGCTGCCTCTCGCCTGACACTGTACATAGTAATGGTAGTCGGAACGACGCCGCTGATGAGTCGAAGTTCCTACACACACATTATGAATCTTAAAGGATCCGCTCGCACGGCGCTTTTGGGCGCTTGCAAAGTGATTTATTAGCTACGACTTCAGTCCAATAATTTTTCCGCCCATTGAACTGAGAAAAAACACTGAAAAACAACCACCAATCAGGCAAAAGCCATTTGTGAATCGACTACACGAAATGCGCACAAAGGCTCAATAAGATAGTTGCACATCGGTTCAGATGCCGATGCGACGGTTAGATCCAGTCTACACAAAGCCGTCGCGTCACGTTAAAGATCCCCAAAAGAACCACAAGTAGCCACAGAAAGCCCAAGGTACTCGAACATGGAAAAATCCAACACAGCCGATAAGCAGTTGACATGCCGTGACTGCCGAAACACTTTTGTGTTCTCAGGAGCCGAACAAGATTTTTTCAAGGAGAAGGGGCTGAGTAACGAGCCGAAGAGGTGTCCAAATTGTCGATTATTGTCCCGAAGCCAGCGCCCCGGCAGCGTCGTACAACAGACCGCAGAAGTGCCGTGTAGTGGCTGCGAACGCCCAACGCGGGTGCCATTTTTGCCTAACGGTCACAAGCCGGTTTTATGCAACTCCTGCTTCTACAAAAAGAAAGAGGCCGGCTCGCCTCCTGACGATAATGACCATGTGATGTCGGCAGCAAGTTGACAGACGATTGCAAAAAATTCGATAGCGGCAGTAGACCGACTTAAAGTGTAAAACCCAAAAACGGCGGTGCGCGATACCGCCGTTTTTTTCCTTGTAATATATGCTTCCTGCAAGGCACTAGCCGACGATCCTCTACGTCAGGCTTGAAACACGCCGCTGGAGAACAAAATGCTGCCCATAGCAAAAGACTACGAGCCGATGGAGGCAACTCTCACAAACGAGATTCCGCGCGGTGATGGATGGCAGTACGAGCCGAAGTGGGACGGCTTTCGCTGCATCGCATTCAAGGATGGAGCCGACATTCAACTACAGTCGAAGAGTGGGCGCGAACTGGGTCGATACTTTCCAGAAGTAATTCAATCTTTACAGAATCTTGATGCCCACAGCTTCGTCATCGACTCAGAAATCGTAGTTCCTTCTGGAAAAGAATTTTCATTCGATGACTTGCTGCAGAGAATACATCCGGCAGCAAGCAGGATTAAAAAGCTGGCGCGCGAAACCCCAGCAGTGATGATTGTTTTCGACATTCTCGCCAACGAACAAAATGATTCGCTCGTCCTCGAACCGTTATGGAAACGACGAGAGGAATTGGAAAAATTCGCAGCGAAAAATCTCGCTGGAAACACAAACGTAATTCTGTCGCCCGCAACGACTGATGCCAGCGTGACTGATGATTGGCTGGCAAAAATGGGAAATCGGCTGGATGGCATCGTCGCAAAGAAATTGGATCTGCCCTATCAGTCAGGCAATCGCAAAGGCATGCACAAAGTAAAGAAGTTGCGCACCGTTGATTGCGTGGTCGGCGGATTCCGCTATGCCAGCGGAAACAACCAGGCAATTGGGTCGCTTCTACTTGGGCTGCACGACGAGAAAGGATTATTGAATCATGTCGGATTCAGCTCATCTTTTACAGCAAAAGAGAAAGTCAAATTAGTGGAAAAGCTCGAGCCACTGATCGAGAAACCCGGCTTCACAGGCGAGGCTCCGGGCGGACCGAGTCGCTGGAGCACCGAGCGAAGCACTGAATGGGAGCCTCTGAAAAATGTTCTGGTGGCAGAGGTGACATACGACCATTTCACCAACGGAAGATTTAGACACGGCACTCGCTTTATACGTTGGCGTCCGGACAAATCACCTGAACAGTGCACTTACGACCAGGTGCACGGTTATAAAAAACCAGAAGAGGTGCCAGAGGCAAAGGCAGGAGAATAGGCAGTCGGGACGATGCTAAAAGAGTACAACAGCAAACGCGATTTCAAAAAAACCCCTGAACCTAGTGGCAAGGCGCCTTCAAAGTCGCAGGGTGCGCTTAAGTTCGTCATTCAGAAGCACGCAGCGCGCAGACTGCACTACGACTTTCGCCTGGAGATCGATGGTGTCTTAGTATCATGGGCGGTGCCCAAAGGTCCAGCATTAGACCCTGCTGAAAAACGATTAGCTGTACAAACCGAAGACCACCCAATGGATTACGGCAACTTCGAAGGCATCATTCCCAAGGGCGAATATGGCGGGGGAGAAGTAATCGTTTGGGATAGTGGCACATACACACCAGACGAAGAAGGGAAATTATCCTGGCACAACCGAGATGAAGCTCAGCAACGCATGCGGGACGGATTTAAGAAAGGAAAGATTTCGATCTTTTTGGAAGGCAACAAATTGCGCGGTTCCTGGACTCTCGTCAAGCTAAAGAAAACCGAGAAGGAGTGGCTGCTGATCAAACACAGCGATCCGTTCGCTCGCACAGACAAAGACCCGACAGACGACGATCAGTCAGTGCTCACTGGTAGAACGCTGGTCGATGTAAAAGCAGGAAAAGCCGGTAAGAAAATCCAGCCAAAGCAGCTCGACGTGGGCAAGGCGAAACGCTTTCCCACTTCCATAAAGCCGATGACAGCCAGTCTCGCAGATAAACCATTCAACAAAGAAGGTTGGGTGTTTGAGCCTAAAATGGATGGTATTCGCGCTATCGCATTTATCCAGGATGGGAAGGTGGTGCTGAAATCGCGGAACGATTTAGAACTGACGCAACAATTTCCTGCGATTGCTGCCAATCTGGCAAATTACAAAGGCAGCTTTGTTCTGGATGGCGAGATAATTGCTCTCAACGAAAAAGGGCGACCATCATTTCAACATCTCCAACAACGCTCGGGTTCCAACCGTGGTGCAGATGTTAACGGCGCGGAACGCCAGACACCTATTTTCTACTACATCTTCGACATTATTTACTGTCAGGGACGCAGTCTGGAAGACGAAACTCTGACCGAGCGGCGCAGAATTCTCGTCGAACAAATCAAACCAACACAGAATATTCGCATCATCGAGCAATTCCATACAGATGGAGAATCAGCTTATGAAGCATGCGTAGCAAACGAACTCGAAGGCGTAGTCGGGAAGCGAATTGACAGCACTTATGAAATCGGAAGGCGCTCAAAAAATTGGTTGAAAGTCAAATCAACGACAAGCGCTGAATTTCTGATTTGCGGATATACAGAGGGAACCGGATCACGCAACCACACATTCGGTTCCCTTCTACTCGGTATGCACGACGACCAAGGCAAGCTCATTTACGTCGGCGGAGTGGGCACAGGATTCGATGACAAAAAACTAAACGCCCTGATCAAGCAGATGAAACCATTGATTATCGGCAAGTGTCCTTTTGGCAAGAAACCGCCGGGTAAACTCAATCCAACATGGGTAAAACCTGAATTGATTGCAGAGATCAAGTTTGCAGAATGGACGCAAGACAAAATATTGCGCGCACCAGTTTATTTGCGATTGCGCGATGACATAAATTTAGAAGACGTCAAATCAACACCGGTGGTTGAAACACGAGACCTGAAGGCGGTCAAGCCGCAGAGGCTGGACAAACCTCAGAACCGGACCAAGCCGCAGCAGCCCGATGCCAAATTGAAAGTAAAAGTCAAAGCCAAAACATCAAAGATCGAGGAGGATGATTCCATGACTGCGGAGATTCTAGAGCAGCTAGAAACGGACAAGGAAAAACTCGAACTCGAAGTAGAAGGGAATAAAATTGCTTTCTCGAATTTGAACAAAGTTTTTTGGCCAGCCACGAGCACAACTGAAGCAGTAACCAAACGAGATTACGCTATCTATCTAGCGCGGGTGGCACCATATTTGCTACCGCACTTAAAAGATCGAATACTGACGATGGTGCGATTTCCAAACGGAATTGCGCAAGGTCGATTCTATCAAAAGCACTGGGAGCACAAACTGCCACCGTATGTGGAGACAGTCCGGCATTTCACTGAGCATGCCGGATTCGATCAAGATTTCCTCATCTGCAACAACCTATCCACTCTATTGTGGCTGGCACAAATCGCCGATCTGGAGCTGCACACATCCCACACTCGGAACAATCCTGAACCAGAAGGTTCGACGCTGCCACGCAACTACACAGGCGATGTGCAGACCCTGGAAGCGTCTCTGTTGAACTACCCGGATTATATGGTGATAGACCTCGACCCCTACACTTACAGCGGTAAGGAGAAGAAAGGAGAAGAGCCAGAGCTGCACGAGAAAGGCTTCAAGCAAGCCTGCCAGGTAGCTCATTGGGTAAAGGAACTGCTCGACAACTTGAAGATCGAAGCGTTCATCAAAACATCCGGACGCACAGGCTTACACATCTACGTCCCGATTGTCAGAACAATCGACTATCCCACAGTTCGCATGTTGTCTGAGATAATCGGAAAACAGATTTTAAAAGAACACCCAGAAGACGTAACGATGGATTGGACGATCGTCAAACGTACAGGCAAGGTATTTCTTGACCACAACATGAACGCTCGCAGCAAAACTCTCGGCTCAATCTATTCTCCAAGAATCGCACCAGAAGCGACAATCTCAACGCCTATCGAATGGAGTGAACTGGGGCACGTTTACCCGCACGACTTCACGATGCGCACTGTGCCAGACCGACTCAAGAAGAAAGGCGACTTGTGGGCTGACATTCTCGACCATAAAAACGATTTGGAAAAACTTTTGATCAACACTGACAAAGCACCATCCACAATTGCACCTCAGGTTGTAGCAAAGCAACGAAAGAAGAAATAGGTTACGTCTTCGGCATAGTGCGTTCTGATGGTTGATCAGGCTCTTTTGATGGTTGATTGCCCATTTTTGTTGGCTTGAACACCAGATAGCCACCTATGAGCGCGCTTACGATCGCTCCTGTGATGCACTCAGGTGTTTGCCATTTCGCTGGCGGAATCGAGGTCACGATGATAGCCAATGCATTGTGCGACGCATGAAATAACATTGATGGAAAAATCGATCCAATGCGATAGACCATAAAAGTCAGAATGATGCCCAACACCGTCGTCGGTAGCAAACGATATCCACTGAGATGGAACGCACCGAAGAGCACTCCGACTAGAATGCAACAGTTGACCGAAGTGAATTTACGTCGCAGCAAACCAAATATAGTGCCACGGAAAAGCAATTCCTCACAGATTCCAGGCATGACCGCCATAGCAAATAGAATCATCCACATCGGCTGATCTTTTGGCGTCATCATCTCCGTCATCGACTTCTCTAAGGTCTCGGACATCGGTAAAACACGCCCTTGCAGCTCAACGAGCAGTCCAGTCAGCAGCACTGAGCCTGGTGCCATCAGTGGTGCGCCAATCATAGCGGCCCAGGGTGGACGCTTGAAACTGAATACTTCCTTGAACGAGAGCCTGAGCCAGGCAATTACTGCAAACGATGGCAGCAGAATGACCATCAGCTGAGTCGCGATCATGCCATAAACTTTGTCCAGGAGCTGCGCGATTTGTCCGATGTAAAACATGGCTATGAAAGTGCATGCATACAGAACTGCGACAATTCTGTCGAAATCTTTTCGTCGGTTCGGTGAGACCTGAATTTTGAATAGAATTTCTTCTTTGCTCAAAAGGTCGATGGCGATGCGGGTTACATAAATACCGTAGAAAGCGGAACTAATAAATGTTGTTAAAACTGCTGCCCAGTTGAGTTCTCCGCGAAGAATTTCTGTCATGCAAACACAAATGTTAGAAATGGGAACAACATAAATTGCAGCCGGCAAATGCTTGACCGGAAAGAGCGACACGCCTGACAAAAACATGGCAATCATTAGATACGGAACGCTGTAACCTTGCCCCTGTTGGAAGTTTCGAGAGTAAGACGAAAGCCACACAGCGATCGAACCGAACAGCAAAATCAAAGGGAAAGTTAATGGAATAGTGAGGAATATGTTTGCTGGAGATAATGAAAGTACGAACGCTCCTGAGCCATCTTCAACCTTACTGAGGCTGGTGCTCAACATCAAAATCAGACTGGAGAGTAGCAAGACAACGGTGAGCAGCCCGATGGAAAAAACAACCAACAGCTTTCCGTAAACTATACTCTCTCGTTTCACACCTGATACCAGCAAGACGGGTAAGGTGCCACGCTCGCGCTCGCCTGTGATCAAATCAATAGCAGGAAATAATGTGCCCGTGAGAAGCAAAAGAACAAGCGTAATCGGCAATGTCAAACTCAACCAGGCACCAGATCGTCTCGCGGCGTTATCAACGTTGGTGGCAGTAAAATGCAAAGTTCTCAACCACGGACTTTCGATTCCATAGGCTGTGATTCGTTTTTCAGAGAGACGTAGACGCGAATCCATCAACATCTTACTGACGCGAAGATAGGCGCCATTACTGTCTTTAATTTCGTCTACTCGCACATTGATTTCAGGCGTGGCACTCGATGGAACATAAGGTCCACTAACATCTTGGGGCACAGTCACAACAACATCGACTTTTCCACGCTTGAGCGCTTCGATAGGATTGGTGCCATCGTCATCAACAAGCGTGACGAGCGGATTTTTTGAGAAGTCATCACGAAACCAGGCGGAGCCAGGTCCTGTAATCAGTACTTTAGTAACGGTAGTGTCATTCTTTGTTCGTCGCGCCACCATTATTTTCGATGCGACGATTAGACCAAAGGGATACAAAATAAGTGGTATCAGAATGCCGACACAAAGCGTGCGCCAATCGCGAACCGTCTCGATTAGCTCCTTGCGAAATACAGTAAATATTTCAGACGAACTCACTGCCTGCTTCCTGAACAATCGCAAGGAATATATCTTCCAAATAGTGCTGGCCGGTCTTTTTACGGAGCTCTTCAAGTCGACCGAGAGCAAAAATTTTCCCCTTGTAGACAATCGCAATTCGATCGCACAATTTCTCAGCCTCACTCATGATGTGAGTTGAAAGCAGAACACACTTGCCACTTTCCCTACAGCCTTGTATAAACTGGTGCATCGATTGAATTGCCAGTACATCAAGACCGCTGGTTGGTTCATCAAGCACGATCACAGGCGGATCGTGAACAACAGCTCGAGCGATTGAAACTTTTTGCTTCATACCGGTCGAAAGCTTCTCGCATCTTGTGTCTGCGAACGCTCCGATCGTCAGCATCTGAATTACTTCTTCGACGCGACTCTTAAGTTTGGCAGCTGGATAATTGCTCAATTGAGCGAAATAAGTAAGAGTTTCGCGCGGAGTCAAACGCTCATACAAACCAGTTTCAGCAGATAAAAATCCGAGGCAGCGGCGCACCTCTTGCGGAGACTTTTGTGAATCAAAACCCTCCACGCTGATCTTTCCAGCATCTGGTGTCAAAATGGTGCCAATCATTCGCATGGTTGTCGTTTTGCCTGCACCATTTGGACCGAGTAAACCCAAAATTTCGCCATGGGCGCAGGAGAAGCTGATGTCATCTACTGCCGCAAAGTCTCCACGCCTGGCGTCGTAGAAGTGCTTGGTCAAATGGCTTACCTCTACGGTCATGCTGCTTTCACCGTTTCACCTTTATTTCTGCGTTTTCCTTCGATCTGATTTTCAAAATTGCTACGAATGAAAAAGAGAATTAACACCACCAAAATTATCGGCTCAATAATGGCTATCGAAGCCAATGCAATCGGCGGGTTGTCGTACTTTCGCATAATCAAAAGATTAGCGATGGGAATCAAAGCCGTTCTCAAATTGAATTGCACTCCTGGAACCATCGCAATCGTCGGTAAAGTCATTAACAGCATCATTGGCAGACTGACCAACGTTTGGGCTGACTTGACCGTTTTGCCGTATCCGGCCACGCAAAGATAAATGGCTGAAAGCAGTGCACCGGTGCTGCAAAAGAATACCATCATCATCAAAGCTTCGTTGAGCGTTGGCAATTGCACGTAATGTCTGATGCGCGTGACAATGATTGCCCCGGAAACAAAATAGTACAAAGCTGAATAGAAATTGAGATGCTGAAAATCGTAGACGATCTCTCCCACGTTAAATCCGTGCCCGAGTATGCCAGCAATGATAAATAGAACGAAGAGCGTCAGACAGACAAGGTTGAATGCAGCACCACCAAGACAGATGAGCGCAACAGTCAAAAATTTCGAGATGACAATGACAAATCGATTGATAGGTAAAAGCAACGTTGTGGAGAACGTTTTCTTCTCATGCTCTTCAGCCATCAAACATACGCTTGCCGGTCCGCCAATAACAGTCATCATCAAAATCATAAATGTGACGAGCAGCGACAGCAACTTGTCGAATATCTGCCGCAGTTCTCCATCGGTCGGACCAACGGCGCGAGTCTTTCGCAGTCCCGCACGCTGCACTGTGAAAACATTGAGGATATCAGCCGAAACACCCTTCATTTCCAGCTTGTTCTTCAGTTCCTTGAAACGAGCCTGTCTGATTTCGGTTTCGATTTGATCGGCGACAGTGCCAAGATGACTGGAAGTTTCTTGCGCTTCAATTGAAACTTGCGCTGCCACAGGATCAACTGTGACAACGGCAATAGCGTCCTTCTTTTTCTGCAGCAATCGAGCTGGTGACTCCGCCGGAACGCTTGCCCCGTTTGCAGGTAGTCCATTCTCGTCGACGACATCAAAATGTTTTTTACTGCGCAGACCTTCCGCGATAGCAGCAGCTAGCGGCGACACTCCACGCACATAGACTATGTCTCGGTTCTTCTCTTGCATGCTGGCATACCAGAGCGAAGCTTCGTTGATGAAGACAGCCGAAAGTGGATAAAGCACAAGAGGCAAAAGCACCGCGTAGATCAGCACATCGGGATCGCGTCCACAACATGTCAATTCTTTCCGAAAAACCAGCCAGAAATTTCTCATCCACTCAAGCACTTTACAGAACCGCATGACAAAGAAATTTTTGGAAGGGCTCCGTCAATTGCGTGTTTTGTAGTCGAAACTTCTGATTGCATCAGCCAAACCCTGAGCCAAACCAACCTGCTGCAAATGCTCGAAAGACACAGTCTGCACTATATCAAAACGAGCGCCTCTAGCCACCAGTTTGTTGTCTATCTCTCCGAGAAATTCTTGACCGAGAACATCGTGACCGCCAATCTGAAAAAACACGACAGTCAGTTCACGCGGATCTTTAATCATCTTACTGGCGTGGATGAGCACGTCTTCGACCATCTGCGCCTGCTCGAAGGGGCGGGGCACACCATCGGTAATGACAGCAATCAACCGCGGTCGCGCACTGCCTCGATGGACCAGATAGTCATTCAAACGGTCGGCCAGAGGTTCAGCAAGACGCGTATTCAGGGCAAGGGGCGTGCGCTCGAACAGTGTCGTCAGTTGTTGAGGATTCTGATGTTCGTAGACAGTGAAGTTTCGATTGAACGAAGTAAGGGTTATACCTTGACTTGCAAATGGCGACAGCTGGCGCGCCAGGTCAACCGACTGATAGCCACACCAGTCCCAGCGAGACAAGAAACCAGGGCAATCGCGTTTACGCATCGACATGGAAGCGTCAACAATCAACTCAACGTCATATTTAGACAAAAATCGTGCCGTTTCAGAGACTTTGACAACAGGCGGCAGAAGAGGTTCTTGGTTGCGGTCGACAAAAGCGGCTAACCGCTCAGCATTGAGTGCCGTCGGAGATTTTGCTTGCGTGTTATCAGGTCGGGGTAGGCGCAAAGAAAGCGTCGGTGGATTACCATCAGCCTCCAGGGAGAGCTTGATTGTTTTGGACCGACCGTCTTTCTGCACCGTAAGGGCGACAAGGTCTCCATCTCGGTCAACGTTAGTGACATGGTCACCGACTTGCAACCCACCCTGAAAAGCTGGCGAGCCGTCCCGAACTGCCGTAATGTTCGTTGTTCCGTCCGTAATCGCCTCAGTTCGAAGTCCGAGCTGCTGCTTTACGGCACTGGTCAAAATGTCGAGCACTCCGACCTGACCGTAGAGCATTTTGGAGGACGAGCCGGGAGCGTCGGCGGGCCGGAATGATGGAGCAGGCATCGGCTGGGCCCAGGCAGACGGCACACCCATGGATGCAACCATTAGAAACGTAGTCATCATAAGCGTCAAAGTCAGCAACGCCCCGCCGTGGCGACGCCAGCGCACTTTCGCCAACCGACAATATTCTGCCATGGACTCCCTCGAACTCAACTGCTCTCCACTGGTTCAAAACTGTCATATACCTATAAACGTCTGAAACCCGGAAAAGGTTCAAATTTGCACATTAAAAGTGCGCGGAAGCCTCGACAGGCAATTTCCAACCGGCAAAATCGTTCTGCGCCAGAAATCTCTCTCGTCCTAATTCCTTCAGCGCAGCGAACGCATTCAAAGTCAGTACGGTTTGCCTCGCCTGCACGGGGCGATTCTTATCGACACGCCAAAATCCTCGCGGGCTGAGTCGTTGCTGCGAATTTTTCCGTGTACCAGATTCATTTGTCTCGCAGCCTCGCAAAATATGATTCAAATCCTCGCCGCTCAGACCGTACATATCAGCTATTAACACATCCAAAATGCAACGTAATCGCATTCGCTCAATCTCGTCGATTTCGTCTTGAAGCGAATCGTGCGCGAGAAACTGTTCGAGCGGCGGAGCACAATGTTTTGGATTGAAACTCAATTTAGCTGCTATTTTCAAAACGTCCGAATCGGCCATCAACAAATCAGGACGGGGCAAATAGCTCTCTTGCAGAATGAAGTAGTTGAGATTATTGCCGACCAAACGCATGCGCAACATGTAATCAAACACGAAACTGTTCAAACAAGCGGTCAGCAAAAGAGCGATTTTCGAATCGGCGCAGTGAAACGTGGGCACAGAATTGCCGCAGGGATAGCAACCCAGGCAAGCAGCAATCATAGAGCGAACATTGGTTGAAGAACCAACACCAAGAAAAGCTACTTTAAGAGCGTTATGCTCAACGTCGTAGTCTTTCGCTGCGAGAAGATACTGAGGCATGATACGTCCATCCGGAACTGGCAGCCACAGCGCTTGTCGACCTTTTCCGTGCACCCAGCCTTTCTGCGCAACATCGAATTGCCCAATCATTCGCCCTTCATAAAGCGGAAGCGCGACATCCTCGATCTCATTCACTGCTATCTCGAAAGCACCATCAGCAGAGGCAATCAAACTTCCACGATCCACCCGCCGACTCAATTCAACGTCTTGCTTAAACGGAGTCCACGCGCCACGAATCCATCGCCCCCGAGCATCAGCTCTATATCCGTTATGCTCAGCGTCGTCACGCAAAATAAATCTATGCGAATCGTTAGTCATATCGAATTCGCGTCGAAATTTCAAATCAAATTCTTCGACAAAATCCTCGAAGCGAATGGCATTGCTCCCAATTTTTCCAGCCAGTTCCAAATCCTTCGCACTCTCGACTTCTGGCACAGAGAGCCACCTTGGACTCAATTTTTGCAACTTCTCCACGTCAAGCGTACATGGTGATACCAGGCGTGCTTCAGAAACATTTCTTGCGTCAAAATGCGCTGTCAACTTACTCGTAACGCCGCCTTTTCGAGACAGCACGACGCAAAATTTAAAGGACCGATGAATATCAAACAGTCCCTCCGCGTTCTGGAAAGAGTGCAAGAACTTCCAGTCATTGCTCTTGAGCAGCGCTTCACGCAAATCTAGCGAGCCTTTGTCGGAATAAAGACTAGAAGGGACAATCAACGAAACGACGCCATGCGTTTTTGCAATCACCAGAGACAACTCGACAAAAAGTTTATAAGCGTTGACGTCAGACGATCCCTGCAACTGAAAGGCACCACTCTTCGAAATCCACTGGCTGAAAAGTTTAAAGCCGTGCTGATACTGATTCCACTCTTCGTCTATTTGAGTCTCTGAGCGCAATTCGTCTTGCTTGCGCAAAGCTTCCTGCTTGCCCAGTGTCCAATATTGCGAGTGCTTCCTCTGAAAAAATTCACGAGAGTTTGGCTTTACTATCTCCCAGGGCGGATTGCCTATAACCGCATCAAAACCAGGTTTATCAACCTGAAACACATCAGGGAACTGCAAAGCCCAATGAAAATAATTGAAGGGTTTTTCTGCATTCGCTGTCAGTCCAAAAAATTCATTGCATGCGGCATTAGCCGATGGAATCGAATCTGCGCGCATCGGAACTTTTGGAGTAATTCCAACGAGCGAATCACCACACCGCAATCTAGTTGCTAAATCGCGCTCCAACTCCGCACAGCCAGCTCCACATTGCATCGCCAATAGAAATCGCGCCACTTTCACTGCCGCATCATCAAGATCCACGCCGTAGAGGCAAGAACGAAGAACATCGCGGCGGCAGGACATCAAGACGGAGTCCGCTTCTCGCGAGTCCACTTCACCTGAGTCGACTTCCCTTGAGCTCAAATCTACTGAATCCGTTTTCAATGAATGCGCGCGACTTTCCTTCAATCGTTCAGCAAGATATTCCAGTGCAGCACGCAAGAACGTTCCACTGCCCATCGAAGGGTCAACAACTTTCAATTTCAAAATCTGCCCTGCACTCTTCAGCTCACCGGTTGATTGGTAAACCAGCTCGTGAAGCGCTTTTGTTACGGTGAATTCAGCTAAATCTCTCGGGGTGTAAAAATTCCCCAAACGTTTTTTACTTTTGGTGATCAGATCTATCGCGCACGTAGTCGCGCGGGCAGATTTTACGGTATACAACAACAGATGCTCGTAAACCTGACTGAGCAAATCGCTTAACTCCTCGACAGGATACTCGTCGACAAGATGTTCGGCGACAGCATGCTCTTCATCACCCGATCGCCCGGACAACGCCTTGATCGCATCAACATACAAGTCGGGCAAAATCTTCGTGCAATTGCAGTTTTCAGTTTTCGTACGTGTACAAATTTCTGCGATACGCTCTTGAACAAACTGAACCGCATCCTCTTTCAATCGAGCGAGGATACTTTCCTTTCGTGGCGACGCTTTCTTTGTCCGGGTCATGCCGACATTGTATGCGCTGCTCTATCAAACCAAGCGAGTGAAATTTCTTATCCGCAGGCTTACTCTGACGGCTTGCCCTAGCAACTACGACGGTTTGCCCCAATACCAACCCTGACCGTATTCGATTCCAAGCTCCAGCAGCAGATCCAACTCGTCGCGACGTTCGATGCCCTCTGCGATGAGCTCGGCACCAAGTGCGTTCACTACTTTCACAAGTCGGCGCAGCAGGCGAGCTTTAGCAGGCTCATCGGCGATGCCCGAAACATATTTGCGGTCAATCTTCACAATATCCGGCTCGAGAATAATCAAACTCTCCAGCGATGATCGTCCAAATCCAACGTCATCGATAGCTACAAGAATTCCATTCTCTTTCAGCGCCGCAACGTGGTCTCGAAGATAAGCGGGATCACCTATAAATTGTTGTTCGCTAATTTCAATACAGAAATTGCCAGGCTTTCGGTTTGGTGGAAATAAAGTCAGCAAGCGATCGATCGGCGTATCAATAATCGTTGAAGGAAATAAGTTGACATGAAAGCGCGTATTTTGATCGGCGAACTTGTTTGAATCAAGACTGCCATTCAAACAGGTTTTAAGACATCGCAGGTCAACGATGGTAAGCAGATTGTATTCGCAGCTCACACGGAACAAGTCGTCAGGCATTTCAAATGCGCCGGCTGGTCCGCGGCTGAGAATTTCATGACCGAAGACTGATTCATCTTTCAATCTATACAGTGGCATCGACACGGCTCTGAAGCAATCACCCTTGCGCAATTTTTCAGTTAGCTCCGAAAGCGCTTCTTTATCAGCACTTTCGACTGAGTTCTTATGCTTCTCACCGGACGAAACGCGATTCTTTCCGAGCAATTTGCTCTCGCGAACAGCTAGACGAGCCAAAGACAACACTTCTTCAATTGAACAAAATTCATAGGGAAGAGCGAGTACTCCTAAAGAGGCGGTCACCCGAATGGTTTCCGAAGCCAGGCGCAATGGGCTTTCGGCAACAGAAAGACGAATTTTTTCTGCCACCAGCATGCCTTCCGCCAGCCTTGTATCAGGCAACAGCAGTAAAAACTCGTCGCCGCCGATGCGAGCGATATGGTCGGTTGGGCGCACTGTCTCTCGCAATCGCCCCGCAATTTCTTTGAGCACGACGTCGCCCACTGCGTGACCGAGCGACGCGTTGATGCGGTCGAAGTCGTCGCAATCAAGCATTACAGCCACAAGATTCCATCCCTGACGTTGCGCTCTGTTGAATTCACTTTGCAGAGCCCGTTCGAGCCCAATTCGATTCAAGACCTCAGTCAGAGCGTCTATATTGGCAAGAGTTTCCAACCTGCTCGTTGCCGCATCAAGCTTGAAAGTCGCGTCTTTAAGCGCCTCTTCAGATTTCTGGAGCAGGGCCTTTGTTTTTTCCAATTCCATCTGTGCCGTACCAGTTGATTCCATGTTATTTAGCCTAGAAGACCCGTTTATAGCAGGTAGTTATGAATAGTAATAGTTGCCAAGCCCAGACCGGCTTGATTGCCCTTCAATTTCTTGCCATTCCCTGAAACCAGAGAGTCATATCGCGATTCCTTTCTAATTGTTCCCAACATGTGCTCGATTTAGTAGTCGATTTCATCTGTGCATGTAACATGGTCTTGATTATGAATGGCGCAGAAGAGCAAAAAGCGCCGCCGTCGGGCGGTTCAAATTTATGGAAACAGCTACTGGCACTAGCTATTGCCGGGCTTTTCCTCTGGTTGTCATTTAAGGACGCCAAATTTGGAGAAATTTGGGATTACGCCAAACAAACTAAACCAGATTTTCTTTTTTGGGTTTTTGCCACAGCAGTTATCAGTCACCTGCTTCGTGCCTGGCGATGGATTTTCCTCCTCAAGCCACTGACCGATAAAAAAATCAGTCTCTTTAACTCCTTTTGTGCAGTCATTTACGGTTACGCCGTCAACATTGTCATACCGCGCGGCGGCGAAGTGGCGCGCTTGATCTCCATCAGCAAGAGCGAAAACTTGCCGTGGATGGGCGTTTTGCCTACTATGTTCATCGACCGGCTGCTCGACATAGCAATTCTCGGCTGTCTCCTGGGCTTGACCCTGACTCAATTGCCGAAGCAAATTCTCGAAAAGGCACCGATGCTTATCCCGGGTGGCATTGGCATTGCCGTCTGTAGTATTGCCGGACTGTTAGTTTTACCGCTCGCTTCCAAGTTGATTCGCTGGTTCGCTGAACAGCCAGCGATCAAGCAAAAGCTATCGCCGAAATTGGCTGCCACCTTCGAGAACCTGGCTACACAGTTTGGTGTCGGCACAAAGTCTCTGACTGACCCCAAGACTGTGCCCGTCATTGCAGTGCTGACACCATTGATCTGGCTCTTCTACTGGTTGAATTTCTACTGTATGGTCTTCGCATTCCGTCTGGAATCGCAAGTTTCGGCAATGCAGTGCCTGGTCGTATTCACAATCGGTTCATTCGGAGTCTTGATTCCAACACCAGGGAATGTGGGCAGCTTCCACTATCTCGTTAGTCAATCTTTGCAGTTCACTTGCGGCTTGGACGAAAGTCAATCGCTGGCGTATGCAACTGTGCTCCACTTCTTCTGCTCGATTCTAGCGATATGTGCGACCGCAGCCGCTTGCTGGATTTGGCAACAGACACATCCAAAGAAATCCTAACCGGCATCCGGGTTCTGATGCACCAGCCGCGGCGCCATAATATTCATGCCGCCATTGCATGCCGCGCACTTTGCAATAGTGAGTTAGAGTAGGGAAGGAACTCCACTTACTAAAGGCAAAGTCATTGTCTGGGATCGACCAAACCCTGAAAGAGATAGAGCGTCCCAAAAGAGCGCTCGTACTTTCGGGCGGTGGTGCTCGCGGTGCATATGAGATAGGAGTTCTCAAAGCGCTAAAAGAACAAGGCGTCGAATACGACTTAGCATTCGGCACTAGTATTGGTGGCATCAATGCGGCATTTTACGCACAAGGAAAAATCGATCGCGTCGAAGAACTGTGGAACACACTGAAAGCAACAGACATTTTTCGCTTCCCTAATATCGAACAAATCAGAAGCATCTTGAGAGGCAGTCGCTGGGGGTTGTTTGACACAAGCCCGTTGGAAGAAATGCTTTATCGCGAAATGAACTTGGAAAAGTTCAAAGCCAGCTCAACCAAAGTAGGGTTCCTGACGACAGACCTGTGCACGCTGGAGACGCGGTTGATCACCAGCGACGATATTACGACACTGCCTGAACTAATCGACACATTGATGGCTTCATCAGCGCTGCCAATCTTGTTTCCAGCACGCACACTAGGTGGTGAGGGATTTTGGATCGATGGTGGATTGGTGCGCAACACCCCGATCCAAACAGCGATCAACATGGGCGCAAAAGAGATCCACATCGTTCTCGTCGAGGCAGAGACCGACGGCGTCTGTCCGAGCAACATGATGCAAGTGCTAGCAAGATGCGCAGACATCTTGCTCTACGCATCAGCGCGAGATGGTATCAGACTTGTGCACGAATACAATAAGCTGGTTCAATCAGGGCAATTCGCGGAAGCGGAAGCTGAAATTCAGCCGCTCATCATCAAAGTTTTCCAGCCCAGCGGCAACATGAATACGACAATCTTGGGAATCGATCCACTACGCTCGACCAGACTGATCGAGCAGGGATACTTCGAGGCGATGTCGCTTCTGGCTTTAGTTTGATGACGACTTGGTGAAACGCGGATTTAGTCTAGTGGCATCTCTAGTTTACCGGTGGCTTTGGTAGGTCGGAACATTGCGACACTCAAATATAATGCTCACCAGCCTTTGTGCATCAACTCTAGCGACATGCGCCATGCCGACACTGATGGTGAATGCCCAGCCAACATCTAATCCGACCTCTAACACTACACCCAATTCAACCTCTATTCATGCCAGACCAAGACCACCAAAACGCACATTCGGACTGGGTCTCCAACTGCAGAGCACAGAAAGATCCGAATCGATAAACAAGTCATACGAACGCATCAAAGATGCTGCGGAAATTTCGTACATGCAGCGAAATTGGGATGAATGGCAGAACAGTCATGCCATCAGCTACGATGAAGTTCCTTTTGCACGTTCTAAAGGACTGAAAATTTACGTCGCGCTCGACTTGCTATCTTACGATAATCCACGCGCCAACTTGCTTTTAGCCAATAAGAAAACGGGATTGTTTTCCGATGCCAAAGTAAAAGCAGATTATCTTGCCCTGGTCCAAGAAATCGCAACACGCTGCAAGCCGGACTATTTCATTTTGTTGGTCGAAGCGAATCTCTATAAAGACAAAAACCCTGCCGACTACCAAGCCTTCAAAAGACTATATCCCGAAGCGGTGGCACTGGTTAGGAGATACAGCCCTGCCACCAAACTTGGCGTCAGCATAACCTACGGTGATCACAACGGGCACGATGGACTCGATGCCGAAGACGACGCGTATTTCAAAAATTGCGTCACTGATTTCGACGAGAACAGCGACATGCTGTCAGTTTCGACTTATCCATTCTTTTACTTGAGTCCTCGCACTATCCCAACTGATTTTCTCAATCGAATGGCGAGCTTTTCCAAAAAGTCGCTATTCGTGTCCGAAACAAGTTGGGTGAGCGAGCCGTTCGACATCGACCTGCCAGGCGGAAAGAAGTTCAAATTTCAAAGCAATCCTGAGACTCAGGCGGAGTACCTTCGCAAACTCGAAGAATCCGCAGACAACGCGCTGCTGCAGAAACGTAAAATTGAAGCAATCAACTTTGTCTCGCTCAACGATCCCAAGCCGCTGTCAGTGTCTGTTTTCAAAATGATCAACCCAAAATTTGCTTGGTTTTGTTCGCTGGCGTTGTCTGAAAATTCCGGTAAACCCAAACCAGCCTATGAATTCATGAAAGCCTGGAAGCTCCGTTAGAAGGCTGAAAACAATTCCTGCTCAAGAGCACCAAGTCCGAAACTATTATAAAGACGAAAGTAAGGTGTTTAAAGCCCGTACCAGTGAATGGCACGGGGCTTAACCCGTGACCGACTCGCGATTGAGAACATCTAAGAAAAGGTACATTTGAGATAGAGTCATTCAGAGGGCGAATGATCTAAGGAGTTGAACCATATGAAAACCAGCAACCCAGCTTTCAGAGAGAAAACCTGGAGCAGCGCGGGAACGGAAGTAGGCGGAGCCACAATGACGCTGAACGGTACAGCTATCAAGGCTGGCGTTCTTGGCACATTGTTGGTCGCGAGCGCTGCGTATCCGTGGCACATGTTCTTCACTAGCAATGCTTCGACGTCAGCGTTGATGCCATTCGTCTTGATCGGTGGAATTGGCGGCTTCATCGTCGCTTTGATCACGATTTTCAATCAGAAAGCGGCACCAATTACGGCGCCACTTTATGCAATTTTAGAGGGACTCGCACTCGGCGGAATCTCAGCAATTTATGAGTACCAATATCCGGGCGTAGCGATTCAAGGTATCGCACTCAGCTTCGCTGTTCTTGGTGCTTTCCTGTTAGCCTATTCGACCAAATTGGTCAGACCATCGCAGAACTTTTTGCAAGGCGTTGCGATGGCAACAATGGGTATCGCCATCTATTACCTGGTAGCGATGGGTCTGTCGATCTTCGGCATCCACGCGCCGATGATGTGGGATTCAGGCTGGTTGAGTGTCGGTTTCAGCTTGTTCGTCGTAGCAATCGCTGCGCTTAACTTGTTCATCGACTTCAACTTTATCGAAGCGAATGTCGAAAATGGCGCACCAAAGTACATGGAATGGTACGGAGCGTTTGGACTGATGTTGACGATGGTTTGGCTCTATCTCGAAGTCTTGAGACTGATGTCAAAACTCCGAAGCCGCTAAGGTCATGAACGGATTTCAGAAGGGAGGGCAAATGCCCTCCCTTTTTGTTTGGATGATAGGTCTCGTTTTTCCAGTCCGATATCGCTCCACGTTTTAGCAGTCCGATATCGCTCCGCGTTTTAGCAGTCCGATATCGCTCCGCCGTTTCGAGCCACTATTTCTCACGTTCTTGCGTGTTTGGTAACACTTACAGAAATGTGCTTAATTTGATGCGCTCTGTCGGGGAATCAAATTAAGCACATTTTTGTAAGTCCAGAAAAACTTGCACCTCGACTACCTAGACTTCAATTTTCGAGCTGGCTTTAGAGGTTGGCACTTCAAGCAAAAGTGCGATGACCGGCCGGAAATCTTCACTCTCTCAATCGCACTTTTACACGTACGACAGTCCAATCCTTCTCTTCCGTACACACCAGCTTTGTTCTGGTAATTGCCGTTCACACCTTCGCTGTCAGTGTAATCAGAAAGCGTCGATCCCCGATGTTTGATGGCACGCTTCAGCACTTTCTGGATCTCACCTGCAAGCTTATCTAATTCTATTTTCTTGACTGTTCCGGCAGGCCTCAGCGGGTTTATACCAGCCTGATAGAGCGATTCATCAGCGTAAATATTGCCGATGCCTGCGATCAATCTTTGATCCAACAACGCGGTTTTAATCGGCTGCTTTTTGCCCTCGAACAAACTCTCGAGCAACCCGCCAGACATCTCGTCCAAAGGCTCGACACCGAGCTCTCCAAGGGTTGGAATAACATCCACAAAGGTCTTGCCCGGTGGAACATACCAGAGTCGTCCAAAGACGCGCATGTCTTCGAAGCGCAGTTCGCGACCGTCTTTTAAACCGATGCGCACACGCAAAAAACGACTCGGTTGTTTCGTATCTTTCATCACGATCAGGCGCCCAGACATGCGCAAATGGCAGGCTAAACCGGCACCTCGATCCAGATTGATGAGAATGTATTTGCCTCGCCTGACCACACTTTCGAATCGATGTCCGGCAAGCTCGTCGATAAACTCTTCTACTGATGGATAACCAATCGAGTCGTCACGAAGTACTTCCACTTCAGACACCATTGCGCCCGGTAATTGCAATTGCAACCCGCGACAAACAGTCTCAACTTCAGGCAATTCAGGCAAACTTCACCTCACTAAGCGAAGTAGAATGCGACAGCTAATATGAAGTATACGGCTAAAAGTTGCACTCCCTCCAACCAGTTGCATTCACCATCTGTGGCAACGAAGGAAAGAATAATTACTGAGATAACAACGGAAAGCACTTCGAATTCGGTGAAACGCAAATCCATCGGTTTACCGATCATGACGCTGAGAAAAACAACTACCGGTGCAACGAAAAGCGCTATCTGAGCGCCCGAGCCCAGTGCGATGTTGATCGACAGATCCATTTTATTTTTCAGAGCCATCAAAACAGCAGTGCTGTGCTCAGCCGCGTTACCAACGATGGCAACGAGAATGATACCGACAAACAATCTCGAGATGCCCAGTGTATGCGCCGCTTCTTCGACTGCATGAACCAAGTATTCACTCAAGATTGCTACCAGAGTTGTTGAAACGAACAAAACTGCAATTGATTTTTTCACTCCCCAACCGGTTGTGCCAACAGCCTCTTCGCCTTCGACTCCAGCCACAGAAGTGTAGAGATTGGCGTGCGTTTTTAAACTGAAGATGAGACTCAAAATGTAAGTAGTAAATAGAATCAGCGAAATTGCCATGGCGAGATGCTGCTCATCGCCAGGGTCAATGTGCGCAGCAAAGTGAAATACAGCAGGAACAACAAGCGAAATTGCACCGAGTGCGAGCAATGTCGCAGATGTCGTCGCCGCCGTGCGATTGAACACTTGATTGTTGTACTTGAGTCCACCCGCCAACATGCTGGCGCCGAGCACGAGCAGAATGTTGCCGATAATCGATCCCGTAATCGAAGCTTTTACTACGTCAACGAGCCCTGCTCGCAAACCGGCAAAAGCGATAATAAGTTCGCAGGCGTTTCCAAAAGTAGCATTGAGGAGCCCGCCCAAACCAGTTCCGACCCTGTCACTCAGGTACTCGGTAGCTTTCCCCATGAGACCAGCCAGCGGAATGATTCCCAAGCACGCCGTGGTGAAGACGAATGTCGGTGGCATGCCCATATGCGCGCCTATGATGGGCAGCGGAATAAAAATAAGGAACACGTTCAGGATCGTGTCTGCTTTGAGTTTCATTTGCTCCCTATTCTAGGCACCGCTTGCCTTCGCCACCCTTCAACGGAGACACTTCCGGCGCCGTCTTTTGTTCTTGCCCCGTCAGTCGGGCAATCCTCGCCCAATCAGCCGGGCAATTCTCGCTGTTTTATCTAAGTCAGCGCTCTAGCTCCAGGTAAGTTTAATGCATCGCATAAACGCCAGGCTGATCAAATTTTTCCTCAAAACTTGTCTAACAGAACAGGTGTATTTAAGGCGCAGTCAAGTTAGGATCAAGGACGCGATCGATCGCCAATGGAAGACCAAGTGAAACAAACGGCAGGCACACTTCTATATCGGTTTAAGCGAAAACATCTTGAGGTTTTGCTCGTCCACCCGTCAGGCAATTACAACAAGAAGTCGCCGTGGAGCATTCCGAAAGGGCTGCCAGACGAAGGTGAAGAGCTAGAAGAAGCGGCACGGCGCGAAACTGAAGAAGAAACTGGTGTCACTCCTGGTGACCTGGAAGCACTTGGCTACGTTGAATACACCAAAAGCCGCAAACGCGTTCACTGTTTTGTCGGACCATCGCCAGACGATGCCGACCCCAGTTGCACCTCATGGGAAGTGGATCGGGCCGAGTTCGTCGTGATCGAAGACGCGAAAAAGATAATTCACCCTGATCAATTTCCACTGCTGAAACGTCTAGAGGATTGGCTTAATGACGAGCGCCCACGCAAGTCTAAGAAGTAGCTCCAGAAGGCGCCTTCCAGCAGATCTCAATCAGCTCGCCATCGCATATTTACAGTAAGAAAAAATTTACCGGTCCTGCTGTGTATCTACTGAAGATATACAGAGGATGACTCGGTTACCATTACACACACGGTTAAGTTTTGTACTGGCCCTCAGGCCTAAAGGAGGATCGATGGTGGCTGTAAAGTCGGTTGAGAGACCGACGATGGAGTGCGAAACAGAGCACTTCCTCATGGCGCAGCGTCAATTAGACGAGATCGCATTAGAAATGGGCCTCGCCCCTGAACTGCACGAAAGATTGCGTTATCCCAAAAGAGCGCTGATCGTAACTGTGCCAGTTCGCATGGATGACGGTACAGTCAAAACGTTCACGGGATACAGAGTCCACCACGACACCACACTCGGTCCAGCCAAAGGCGGTTTGCGCTATCACCCGGAAGTAAATTTGGGCGAAGTTTCTTGCCTGGCCATGCTCATGACCTGGAAATGCGCTCTGATGGGCTTACCTTATGGTGGCGCCAAAGGTGGCATTCGAGTCGAGCCATGGAAGCTGTCACAGGGCGAATTGGAGCGTTTGACACGCCGATACACCTCCGAAATCATCAATTTGCTCGGACCAGACAAAGATATTCCAGCGCCTGACATGTACACGAACGAGCAGACTATGGCTTGGATCATGGACACATACAGCATCAACGTCGGACACACCGTTCCAAGCGTTGTCACTGGAAAACCAGTTTCGATTGGTGGATCTTATGGTCGTCACGAAGCAACTGGTCGCGGAGTGGCTTTCTGCGTGCGTCGAGCAGTCGAGCATTGCGGCATCAAAACCAAAAATCCAACTGTTGTCGTTCAAGGTTTTGGAAATGTAGGCGCTATCACAGCCAAACTTCTGCACCAGACCGACTACAAAATCATTGCCGTCTCAGACGTGCATGGTGGCATCTACAATCCAGACGGCATCGACATTCCTCGTTTGAATGCTTACGTGACCGAGATGGGCAAAGTGGAAGGCTTCACTGGCAGCAAGCCTATCAGCAACTCTGACATGCTGGAACTTGAATGCGATGTGCTCGTTCCAGCCGCGCTAGGTGGTCAAATCACTAAGGCTAACGCTGACCGTCTGCGCTGCAAGATCGTCGTCGAAGGCGCAAACGGACCAACAAGTCCCGAAGCAGACATCATCTTGCATCAGAGGGGCATCACCGTGGTTCCAGACATTCTCGCCAACGCAGGCGGAGTGACCGTCAGTTACTTCGAGTGGGTGCAAGGTTTGATGCACCTGTTCTGGACCGAAGATGAAGTCAACAGCCGCCTTGAGCAAATCATGGGTCGGGCTTGCGATCAAGTTTTCGAACTGAGCGCGAAATCAGGCTTGCGACCAAGAATGGCTGCGCTGCGAATCGGCGTGTCAAAACTGGCGGAAGCGAAAAAACTGCGCGGACTCTATCCATAAAAAAGTTGAAGAGGCGGGGGCAATTAAAGCCCCCGTTTTTCTTTGCAATGGTAGAGAATTGCCTCGGCGTGGAAGAGTGTATTAGCCCGATTTAATATGGGCAAACTGGCAGAATCGGAAAACAGCAAACATGTTTAACGCGGGCAAATCATCTCAATCTCCAAGAAATGTACGTCTACCGAAGCAGTCGGCGATGCCGAGCTACGGAGACATCCAGTTTCTGATGCAAGAGGCTAATAAAATTCTTGGACGCTGGGTCGAACTGCCTTATTCGGCTAGCGACCGCAAGCAAGAGTATATTCTCGCCGTCAAATACGACAATCGAGAGGAAGATCCAAACTGGTCGCTTTTCCAGGTGACAGCCAACGCTGGTCAAACTGCCATCTGGCAATATGCCAGCCGAGACTTGAGCTTGATCGCCAACTTGATCATGACGAGTTCCGGTGGCGATCAATTAGAAGATGTAATTCCATCCAGCGCTTTGATGGGCAAAGCCGGCGAATCTACAATGAGCGGACCCGTCGGTGGAATGGGTCAGACCGCTACTCAAATGACGGGCAGTGGAATCACTTTTGACCCACCACGACCAGGTGCCAAAGCCACTTTGGAAGGCGACCTGAAAAATTTGCAGGTGCCGAATCTGCTCCAATCAATTAATTTGGCGAAGATGACTGGTCGCCTAGACGTTCGCAGTCGCAGCGAAAATTCAGAAATTTATTTCCAAGACGGCATTCCTCTCCATGGTGTGCTGAAAGAGTTGAAAGGCGATAACGCCTTGATCGAATTAATCACCTGGGCAAACGGTGAGTTCCGTTTCTGGCCAGATGAAAGAACAGCCGAACGCACAATCAACAAACGACTCGACTCGATGTTGATGGAAGGTGTGGCGCTGCTCGACCAGAACAAATATCTGGAAACAGCCGGCCTTAAACTCGAATCGTGTCTGGTCAAAAAGAACGCCATGATTTCGGAAGAAGAGTTTGCCGCACGCGTTGCCAAAGGCGCACCCATCGGGCTGGAACAACAACTCGACTTTTACGAACTGATCGACAACCGCAATACGCTCTTTGATCTGTTGCGGAATCGGCCGATGAGCAAAGTCGATTGGGTGCCGATTCTCTTCAATTTAGTCAGTTGCGGTTTGGTGCAGATCACCGACCAGGCACCACAACAAAATCGACTGGCGACTTTAAAATCTCTGGGCGTCGACGAAGCCGCCGTTCAAGGTGTATTGAAGAACCTCTTACGGCCTGAAACAGGCATCCTCAGCTACCCCGCCTTTATATACCTTCTAGATCAAGAGTATTTGCGATACGAATATTTCAACCTTCCCTTCTCACTTCTCGTCTTCAGTATTGGCCAGCGAAAAGGCGGGCCGGATGGACTTGTAGAAGCGTTACAAATGTTGGCAGTTCGTCGCGCAATGCAAAGAATTTCTCTCGTAAAACGACAAGTCGACATGCTTGGACACTACGAAACCTTTGACTACGCAATGCTTTTGCCCAATACCAACTCCACCGCGGCGAGTGCTCTGGCAAACAGAATTGCTGACGTTTTGCGCGAAGCACCACTTTCGTCAGATATGGATTCACGCAGTCTGGCCCTGGCTTTCGGGGTGGCGACAGTGCCTGAAGATTGTCAGGAATTAGACAAGGTTTTAATTGCCGCACGCAAGGCTCGCGACAAAGCAAAATTCTCGCAGCAGCGAGTTGTGCTCGCACGTGAAATCATGCAACAGCCTTGATAAAATCTGCTTGACATTGAGCCTGGCGCGATTAGAATGTTATTCGCGCATGACTTCAGCATGCCTCCAGATTTCTAGTACCAGGGCAAATGCCCTGAAGAAAACTATTGCAATGATGGGAAAACGAATGCACAATGCATTCGGTAGCCGAGCGCATAGGTGTCAATGAGCAGTCCGTTTACAACGATAATGGCGCAAAGAGCGGCCTTCACCGATGGGCATCGGTCCGACGAAGGTGTCGTTAGCAACGTCAGCACTCTGAATCTCACTGACATAGCTGGGCAGCCACCACTTTCGCAAGGCCGCGAAGGTGTCGCCTTCAAAGTTAACGCCCCACCTTTAACACCAAAGACGCTCGATCTTGCACCACCAAAAACGCTCGACCTGGGTGGAAACACATACGGTTCAAATTCTGAAGTAAACAACGCCGGAATTCTCAGACGCACAGCGACTGCAGATTCGACGAGTGGAACTCAAGGAGCACTGAAGGCTCCTGAGACGGTCGCGCTAAAAGCAGACCGAACGCTCCCGACGATCGAATCCATAACGTTCGCTCCGACAGAAAACACGGCGCTCAAAACAGCAACCTTCAAGACAGCTGAAGCAGACGCGCAAATCACAGATGGCACTGCCGCGAAACGAGCACCAGCGCTCTCTCTGCCTAATTTCGCCGCTGTCTACGAAGCCACTGGCGGCAAATTTGCCAATGCATCATACGATCTTTCCATGCAGCCCGATGGTGGCATCAAACATAAGTACACCGCAGCAGATTTCACCACATGCACTTTGACTAGCAAAGACGGATCAGCAACTGCAACAGTGGCAGATTCATATGCCAGACCCACGATTCAAGAAGAAATCGGTGCCGACGGAAACTGCAGAGTGACCCGCTTTTCCTACAAAGATGAAGGCAACAGAAAAGCGATGTTCGCCTCCAGCAAAGAAGTAACTGAAGCAGATGGAACAGTTAAGACTTTCAACTACGATAAATTCGGCAAGGTTCTGCAAGCCTGATCATTTCGCCGAGCAGCTTGCTGCCAGGCTATCCTCGGAGTAGCGGATGCCTGACCTGAATAAACAGTTCAACCGAACGACTGTAGCGCTCTTGCGTGGCGATATAACCCGTCAAGAAGCCGACGCCATCGTCAATGCCGCCAATTCGGGGCTGCGTGGTGGCGGTGGCGTTGATGGTGCTATCCATCGTGCCGGCGGTCCAAGCATTATGCAAGAGTGCGATCAGATCAGACGAATGGAGGGCGGTTGTCAGCCCGGTCATGCTGTCATCACAGGTGGTGGCAATTTGAAGTGCCAGTATGTCATTCACACTGTCGGTCCCAAGTATCGAGATGGCAGAGTCGATGAACCGAGAATTCTGCGCGATGCGTATCAGAGCAGCCTCACACTAGCAAACACTTACGAGCTCAAGAGTATTGCGATTCCATCCATCGGCACGGGTGCATATGGATATCCATTGGAAGAAGCAGCAGAAATAGCACTGGACACTGTGCATAAATTTTGCCAAACTGATACTACTCTCAGTGACATAAGATTCGTTCTTTTCGATCAATTTTCATACGACGCCTTCGCGGAAAAATTTGCCAAGTTGAGTTAGCACTAGTTGGAGTCGTGCGTGACATCTCAGCCTCAGCTGATTCGCAAGATCATTCATGTTGACATGGATGCATTTTTCGCATCGGTGGAACAGCGCGACGAGCCAAAGTATCGCGGTAAACCACTGGCAGTTGGAGGAACACCTGACCAACGCGGAGTGGTTGCAGCAGCAAGCTACGAAGCGCGCGAATACGGCATTCACTCTGCCATGCCTTCACGCACAGCAATGCAGAAGTGCCCGCATCTAATTTTCGTGCGCCCTCGCTTTCACGTCTATCAAGAAATCTCTGACAAGATTCGCGAGATCTTTCACCGCTTCACAGACCTGGTGGAGCCACTCTCTCTAGACGAAGCTTATCTCGACGTGACAGAGAACAAGCTAGGCATGCCATCAGCAACTTTAATCGCGAAAGAGATCAAGAAGAATATTTTTGACGAGACACAGTTGACTGCATCTGCTGGAATTTCGATCAACAAATTTTTGGCGAAAACGGCTTCAGCTGTCAACAAGCCAAATGGACTGTTCTTAATTCCACCAGATCAGGCGGAATCATACGTTGAAAAACTAGCGATCGAAAAATTCTACGGGGTCGGACACGTCACCGCAGAAAAGATGCGCAACGCGGGAGTGTTTACCGGAGCCGATCTCAAACGATGGAGCGAAGTCGATTTAGTAAAACGCTTCGGAAAAGTCGGCAGCTTTTATTTCAATATTGTCAGAGGTCACGACGATCGTCCGGTGGTGCCAAATCGAATTCGCAAATCGTTGGGCGCAGAGGAAAGCTACGCAGAAGACCTGATTGAGCGCGCCTCCATCATTTCTGCCCTGGAAGAGATTGCAGAAACGCTGAAGAGAAGAGTAGATAATAGCGAGACCAGCGGCAGAACGCTGACTTTGAAAGTCAAATATGGTGACTATCAACAAGTGACACGCAGCCGCACTATGGCATCATCTATTCAAACTGTCGACGAGATTATGAAACTCGCGTTAGACCTGCTCGACTCGACAGAAATTGCGCAGAGGCATGTTCGACTGCTTGGCCTGGCTCTATCAAACCTTGATTGCGAGCGCGAAGAAGAAGACTGGGTGCAACTGATGATCGATTTCAAATACTCGGACTAGTCTTCGATGTACTGAGACCAGAACTCGGTGCGTTCAGTCCACGCACAACCGTCGTTTCCACATGTCAACGTGACACGTGAACCTCGCGAATCGATATCGGTGTAGCCGAGTCCATCTCGCACGGCGTCAATGGTTTCAGCGTACTTGTCGTACTTCTGAATCGGTTTCTTGCATTGAGGACAAGTCATTTTCTTGTCTGCAATTGCATTCTTGATAACTTGGAGCGACATGCTATTTATCCTACGAAGTTCTGTCGCTGTACATCTTAGCCGATCAGAGCTTCGCCAGATTAAAGACCGTCGCCTTCGTGATGTGGACCGTCAATCAGTCCGGGGTCGACAGCGTTGTTAAGGTCAGCTGCGTCTTCGATGCCATCGAAAGCTGGGTCGCCTTCTCTTGTGGCTGTCCAATCAGACATGTCGAAATCACCGGCGGGGGTTTTGCCACCCTGCTGTTCGAGCGGATCTGGATAGAAGTCTGGTGGTGGTTCGTCTTGCGGATAAACCTCGCCGCCTTCTTCGATCGGATACTCTTCGTCTAGCCTTAAATCTCTCTGGCGCTCGATTGGACCTTGATGTTTGCCCATACCTGGCTTAGCAGGACCTTCGAACTCAGCATCACGGTCAACCCATGGAGCTCTGATTTCGCCGCTCGACAGTCCGTTCACGAGATCAAAGACTCGTCCCTGCTCTGCTGGTGAATCAGGCAACAGCTGCAACGCGGCTTTCATGGCGAGAGCGTGGTTGGCTTCGTAAGCTGCTGGATTTTTCTGCTGAGCCCAGTTTGCATCTCTGATCGCTTGAATCAAAAGTTTGACGGTGTAAATGTCGCGCGCTTGCGGCACAGTCAATTTCAACAACTCTTGATACTCAGTCGGTTGTGCTTTGTCTCGCGCAGACTTAGGCGGAGTGAGCACATTCATCACGTCTTTCAGTGCGCGAGCATCATCGGCACCCAACTTGAGCAGCTGAGATTGAATTTCTTTCGGCGCAAATTGTAGAACATCAGACATGGTGCGCAAACGAGCTGGCAGCGTGTCTGCAGGCAAAGTGAAGTCGCGCGGCGGTCTCGCTGGTCTGCCACCTGGCTCGGGCTCTTTCTGTTTCTGTACTTTCTCTGGGTTCTGCTCCAGATACTGCCTGACATCAGGCGGCAATTTGTCTGGCTCGAAACGAACGCGCACATCTTTGCGTACGTTGTCTGGCAAACTTTCAGGTCCAAGCTGATTTCCGCTGACGAGCCAACTTGGATATTGCAAGGTGCTTGGGCGACCTTCTGGAGCATTCAAGTAAGCGCGAATGATATTGCGTGCTTCGAATGCGCGCGTTTGACCAGCTTCAGACTGTTGTTCAGCCAGCGTGTCACCGCCGCGCAACATGCGTTGAACACTGTCTTGCAGCAAGACTTGTCCACCATCACGCAAATGCAAGTCGACCCAGTTAGGCAAGTTGCGACCCGTGCCACCAAACGTGTCAGGATGAGTGCCCATCGCGAAATTGAGCCATTGTACAAATTGCGTGTCAGTCATTTGACCGAAACTATTTTTCAAATTGATCGCGGCAACACTGGCTTCGTTGTAGTCACTGCTACTGAGCTTCTCGACAAGATTGGCGACTTCGGCGCGGCTGCGAACGTTAGGTCCACTTTGCGTCGCTTGTGTGTCTGTTGCGTCAACTGGCTGACGTTCAGGCAGCGTGCCATCGGAATTTTTCCAGGCTGTTTGATTTTCAACACCAGCATGTTCGATTCGACCGTCACGGTAAACAGTGGTGGCCTTGCCGTTTTCATAGACAACCTTGTCTATTTCACCTTTTGCATATTCGATCAAATAGTTGCCGTTAGAGAATGATGCTTTCCAACTACCGTCAGCTCGCACTTCAATGTTGACACCATCAGGTCGCAGAATCGTTTTCGATTCATCTGCGTACTCTATCGTTCTCTGACCGCTTGGTTCGTCGGTAATGCGAACAACTCCTTCGGCATTGCGTTGCGGATTGAAAGTTGCCACCACAGAACCATCTTCGAGCTTGCGAGTCGTAACAGCTTCTCTACTTTGATCGATTCGTGGACTGCCGCCATACATGCGGTCTGTCTCAGGTTTCGGTGGAGCCAGATCCCAGAAAAGATCAGCGCCGCTCTTCTGCATGCGGGCGATCATGTCTGGTGTGATTTCAGCGGCAACGGCATCATATTTTGCCTTAGCAGCTTCGAACGACTTCAAATTGTCAGTGCCGAAGAACGAATCGAGCACTGCAGCAATACGGCTACTGTTGGTGTTTTCGCCGATGCGACGAGCCGCAGCCATTTCAATTTGATCGGCAGTCGGATCACTGTTCCGCTTCAACCAATCCATCACGTCAAATCGTTTTTCAGCAAGTTGCTCTGGTGGAGCGTCTTTCAGCGCCGCCAACAGATCGTTCAGGTCTTGTACGCGAACTTTCGCATGCTGCCCTTCAGTAGTGTTAGGGAAAAGATCTGCCAATGGAATGACGTCTGGCTTGCCGCTCACTTCCCAATTCTCAGTCGGGAATTTAGCTTCGCGTAAGAGCGCTTGCAATCGACCATCGCCACTTCTGGCGGCATACCAATCTAACGATTCGCCAAGTCCTTCGCTGTCAGGACTCTTGAGCGCCTGTCGAACTGCATCGATATAACTCGCAGGAGATTGTGGATCGCGGCTGACGACTTCCAATACGTTGACCAACATACGGAATTGCGCTTCCTTCTCTGGAGGCACTGCAACCGTTTCAGGTAGTGGCTTGCCGTCTTTACCTGTCTCATAGACTGGTTTTCCGTCACCATCGAATTCGAGTTTGCCGGTTCCGTCAACTTTTTGCTGGTTGATGATGTCGCCGTTGGCGTCTCGAACTGGAACCCAAGATTGCACGCCGCGGTAAGCTTCGAATACAGCTAATTGTGTGTTGCGGTCCAAACCGAGATCTATCGCGGTTTGCCACATCTGTTTATCAAGACCTTTGCCTTCGTTCTGGGCAAATTCTTTGAAGGCATCTACGTCTAAAGGATTGGTTCGAAGTAGATCAGCACCTTTTCTGAAGGCCTCACCGTGATACGCTTCGCCGATCTGAATCTTCGCGTCAACACCGTAACCGAGTTGCTCTGCGGCGGTAAGCATGTGCTTTTCCATCGCAGGACCGTAGTCTTGAGCAAATTTCTTCAGCGCAACTGTGTCGATGCCGCCCTCTGTTGTGAGAATGCGGGCACCAGCGTTCATCGCTGCTTGCTGTCCGATGTCTTCAACTTGAACGTTGATCTGACGCGGCTCGTAAGCACGCTCGATCAAGGCGCGGGCGATATCTGAATTTTTCTGCTGTTCGCCGAGACGCTCAAGCTCAGGGCGAATTGACTGACCTTTGTCTCTAACGAATTGATCGAATGCTGCTTGCTGTTCGTAAGTGGCACCATCAGCTGTCGCAGTGGTGAGCAAGTCTCTGCCTTCTTTCATGGCAAAGTCGTGACGAACTAGATCGAGCGCTTTCTCTGGATACTTGAGTTGTTCGGCGACTGTCTCTAAATGAGTCTGTAAGCCTTGTCCCTTTCCTTCAACGTACTCGGTGAACTTCTGACGTTGCTGTTCGGCTTCTAGCTTTGCGGCATCGGCGACTTGTCTAGCCTGTGTTGCAGCATCAACTATGGTTGCGGAAGCGAGTGGATCGCGGGCTTTCGCTTCAGCGAGAATGGCTCGGTCTTCAGCGAGTTTGGCTGCGTCTTGAGTCTTCAAAACGTTATTGAGCTCTTTAGCGCCTTCAATCAAATCAGCGTGACGAGCCGTTTCTACTTCTGGAATTGTAATTCTGCGCTTGGGTGCGCCTGTTGCATCAGTGCCTGTTTCAGCTGTGACTTCAGGACGAGTAGCACTATCTGTGGTGGCATCGCGAAGGTCGGCATTAACAATAACTGGAGGTCTTTCGACATTGTCAGGCAACATATCGAGAGTGCCTTTGCCCTTGCCTTTTCCGCCATCCACGACAGTTGTGGTGTCAGGTACAACCGGCGTTTCCACCACTTCTGGTGTTTCAGTCACGTCTGGTGCAACAACCTTATCTTTGCCCCGTCCGCTTCCTCTGCCTTTACCAGCTCCTGTGCCAACCTCTTTTCCAGCGTTGAATTTGTCGACTAACGCTGCCAGCTGAGCGCTCAAATCGCCTGAGTTCAAATCTTCTGCGACCGGCGTTTCTGCAGCTTTAGTTGGATCTGCAACGACCTTTGATGCATCATCGACAACTTTGGTCGGATCTGCGACAACTTTCGTTGGATCAACAACCTCAGTTTTGGTTGGATCGACGACTCCATCGACTGGTGGAGAAACATTGTGCTTGATGCCATCTGGTCCATCAGCGTCACCACCGGCTAGTCCTAGACCCTCTTTCAGTTTAGGTTTTCCGGTTGAAAGTCCATCTTGAATCTGTGTCTTCAAAGCATCATAGCGAGATGGCAAGCCGTTCTCGCGAGGGGCTGTGAATGAATGAACGGCACCGAAGCCGCCGCCGATGACGGACATTCCATATACTGACTGACCGAGTTCCGTCGCCGATGCTAGTTTTCCGGTATTAACCAGCGACATTGCTTCAGCGTTGAACAGACCAGCTGGAACACCTGACAGAACACCATTAACAATAGGATTTTTCAAAAGCGGCACTAACGCAGATCTTTCAATTGCCGCGCTCGAACCCGCCAGACTGCGCAAGCCGAGGCTCGAACCAGTCAACGTCATGAACGTGCCTGCGCCAACCAAACCGTGAGCGCCGCGGTCCATCAAGAAACCACCCAGACCGTTCGTGTGGCTCGTATCGCTCGGACGCAAGAGAGCGTCATAGGCAAAGCCGGTTAGCCCAGCTTCAGTCATGCTCATTCCGAACGCTGCTTTGGTCGACATCAGACCAGCAGTTTCGGCAGTCATAGTGGAAGTGCCGAGAGCACCCTTGACGCCTTTTCCAACCAACATGAAAGGAAGGAGCATACCAACCGCGCTACCGACAGTTTGAGCGTGCCAGTCGGCTGTGCCAAACTTCGCCGCGACCGGCGCATCTAAAAATTGAACTTTAGGCAAAAGCTTTGTGCCGGCAACCTGGTCAACAATTTGGGTGATGCCGCTAATCGGTTCCTGAACAGCCGTATACAAAGCAGAATGCACCGCATCGCCGAGGATATCAGTGACACCCTTGTCTGCCGGTGGCTGTTTTGTCGGATTGCGAAGCTCGTTAGCTTCAGACATTGGCTCGAACCTTATACGCTGTAACGCCTGCGCCTGATCTATCATCTGATCTGCGACAAGGGTACGATTAATTCTTACCCGGAACAATGGGGAATCTCCCATCGAAGACGGAAGAGACCACCTGTACGGGCTTAAAGCTAGGATAAATGACCACGGAATCTAAATCGATAGCTATCATCGGCGGCGGTATTGCCGGTCTCAGCCTCGCCCATTTCATTGGGGAGGATTGCGAGATCCTAGAAAAATCCACTCAGTGCGGCGGTCTGTGTCGCAGCTTTGAAAAAGACGGACTCACTTATGACCTGGGTGGGCACGTCGTCTTCTCGTCAGACAAAGAAATTCTCAAACTCGACCTCGACCTTTTGAAAGATAACGTTGGCTCGCATGTGCGAAAAAATGCAGTCTGGTACAAAGGAAGGCTCGTCAAATATCCATTCGAGAACAACCTTGCCGATCTGGACAAAGAAGACTTATTTGACTGCCTGTGGTCGTTTCTGAACAATCCACAAAGACCCCAGCGTAACTTCGAAGATTGGATGTACAACCATTTTGGGCGCGGAATAACTGAGCGCTATTTGATTCCGTACAATCAAAAGATCTGGAAGTTGACACCACGCTCGATGGCAACAGATTGGGTCAATAGAATTCCAAAACCACCACCAGCCGATGTTTTGAAATCAGCAGTGGGTATTCCGACCGAAGGAAATCTCGAACAGTTGAATTTCTACTACCCAACTAGCGGCGGGTTTCAGGCACTTCCGGATGCTTTTGAAAGGTCTGTGCGCGGCAAGATCACAAAGAGCTTCAACGTGCAAAGAGTGCGCAAGCGCAACGGTAAGTGGATTGTTTCCGGACACTCGGGTGACTACGAATACGACCACGTAGTATCGACAATTCCTTTACCCTATCTCATTTCCGTGCTCGACGGTGCGCCAGAACATGTGGCAACTGCGGCGCGCGCACTGAAGCACAACTCGCTTCTGGTGGTCATGCTGGGCGTGCGCAATCCAAACAATTCGGGGCAGTTCGGAGTCTACTTTCCGCAAGAACACCTACTCTTCCATCGCGTCTGCTTCTACAATTTTTTCGGGCATCAGAACGAAGCTGGCGCTTCGCCTGTGGTGGCTGAAATTACCGCGAATGAAGGCGATTCGACCTGGTCGAAAACTGACACTCAGATCATCGATTCAGTCATCCAGGGGCTCAAGCAAGAAGGCTTCATCACAAATCGCTCGGACGTTCTTACAACTGAAATTCGCCGCGTCAAACACGCCTATGTTGTCTACGATCTGGCACGCAGCCAGAATCTTCATATCGTCAACGAATATCTGGACCTGATTGGGCTATACCGCTGTGGGCGCTTCGCCGAATTTCGCTACATAAATTCCGATGCTGTCATTCGTTCCGCCAAAAATCTGGCGGCAAAGCTGGGTTATTAGTACCCCTGAATCCAATGGTAAGATTGGAATCCAGAATCCGACCCCCCTTACCCCAATGCCGAAGATCTTAGTTGTCGAGGACGAACCAGACTTCTCCATGTTGATTGGAGAGTGGCTCAAGAACGAGCATCATGTGGTTGAAATCGTCGAAACTGGCGAAGACGCCCTCGATCGACTGAAATTCTACAAGTACGATATTGTCATCCTTGACTGGATGCTGCCTGGAATCAGCGGTTTGGACGTTTGCAAGAAGTATCGAGAACTGGGCGGAACCACCCCGATTCTACTTCTGACAGCCAAGAAGCACGTTGACGAGAAGGAAGCTGGGCTCGACGCCGGCGCTGACGACTATTTGACCAAACCGTTCGAAATGAAAGAACTGTCAGCCCGCATCCGCGCGCTATTACGCCGACCAGTGGCATTGACTGGTTCGGTCTTGCAGGTTGGCGACCTTTCGCTCGAGCCCACCACGTTCAAAGTCAGCCGCAAGGGCAAGGAAATCAACCTACTGCCCAAAGAGTTCGCCCTGCTCGAATTCCTCATGCGCCACCCAAACCAGGTTTTCAGCGCCGAGGCTCTGCTGGACCGGGTCTGGTCCTCTGATTCGGAGTCATCGCCTGAAACCATACGAACGTATATAAAAAGGTTGCGGAAAAAAATCGACCAGCAGGGTGAGCAATCGATGTTGTCAACAGTTCACGGCGTAGGATACAAGCTGGACGGGCTTTCCTAGAATTTTTCGACCAATTTGCACGTTCCACGTTTTTGCCACAAACATCTCGTATTCTCTCAACCATAGAGAGCGTTGATTTTCGAGGGCGTACCAAATGAGCAAGCATACTTCGCAAAGTGACTTCCAACGCATTAGCTTGAAAGAGCTTCAGTGCATTGTGAAACCACAACCGAAAGAAGTTGACTTGGTCGAAACGTACAACCAGTTCATCACGAACACCTTGAGCCACCTGCGCACTCTATTGACCATTCGCTCTGCCAACGAACCACGAGTGCTGATGTTCGACGCAAGCGACGATTAGTCTTCTCCACACAATTAAATAGTCAGTGGAAGACACAGTTTTTCTACGAAGGGGCGGGCTCAGTGAATAACTGGGCCCGCTGGGGTTCTATACACTTTTTCGAGAGACTCTATGCACTTTTTCGAGGGGGCAAACACTATATGCGGTGCCACCTATCATGCATAAACAACGAGGCACCACCCACGGTTATCGACATAAAAGCTAACTTGACATAAGATGGAAATGTATACATCCTTCTAGTAGGAATTGCAGGAGGGTTTCGCCATCGAATCGTTTGACTTACTTGAATTTCAACAACGCGCGCGAGACATTTGCGATCCCAAAAAACTCTTCGAGCTTTGGGAAGACGTTTGCGCACGTTATGAGAGACACGAAATAGGCACCTACGAAGTTGACGAGATGAAAGAAGTCATCTGGCCCAGTCTGCAGGCGCTCGCGTCACTGCGCCGGAGTGTCAATGAAACACCTCCGGCACAGACGGAACAGATACGCCGACGAGCTTAAGGTTCAGCTTGCAAGTGCGCTTCAATAAACCAGAGACGCAAGTCTGTGGTTCTAGAGATTTCTGTGTATAGATCGGCAGTATCTTTGTCGAGATCTTCGGTCTTATCGATGCCTGCGCGTACGTGCTTGCCATAGGCTGCAAGACGTTCGGCGACAGCGGTTAGATGTTCTTTCCCGTTCACAGCATCCAATGGATACTCAGGCAACGGAGTCACGCTAGCAGCCATGCGAATGGTGCCATGGGCGGTGCTGCCGATTGATGTGATGCGCTCAGCAACAAGGTCGACATACTCGTAGAGTTCGCCGGCAACTTGGTCGAAAAGTAAGTGCAATTGATAGAAGTCTTTGCCCTTAACATTCCAATGCGCTTGCTTAACCTGTGACCAGACGTCAAGCGTCGCAGCCAGCGTTTCGTTCAAAAGTTCACTCACTTCTTTGCGAGTTGCTTCTGGCAAATCGATGCGCGATTTGTAGAGTTTGGGAGCGGTCTTAGTGGATGTATTCGCCATTTCATAAACCTCACGGGGAAGACAGCCGCCTCATGGAAACTCAACGGAATTTCGCGCGGCGTCAACCTATATACAGGAGGTGTAGTTTACTCCCGATGGAGAGGCGATTCCTTAATTGGGGAGAAAAGATTGCGCCATCATTGCTTGCGCCGAGGTACAGGACCTATCTGAGGGCCTTACAAAATTGTGCTTAATTTGATGCGCGGTCTGGTCAACCTATTCCAAATCGACGTCGCTGCTCCGCGATGCGAGCCATTAGCTCCTGCTCGTTGCGTGGCTTTGTTCCATGCGTGTTTGGTAGCACGAGGTATTCGATACTTGCCTTCGACGTCCCACCTTTCGTCGGCGATGGGTTTAGTCCCATTTCGCGCGCTAATTCCATTGAACCTTCACCGGTTTTGTTGCGTGGTCCGACATCAGCGAAGACAGCGACTGCCATACGACCGTTATCGGTATTACGCACCAAAACCATGTCTCCCAGTTGGACTCCGTACTTCTGGTAAGCGCCTCCTGGCAGCACCATATACGGCACCACCTCGGCATTGACCGATTTGTTGTCTGCGTAGCGCATGCTCGTGTTCAGCTGACCATCTGGATCTATTTGACGCGCGCGGGGTGAGCCATCTGCATCAACAGTCATTCCCGACCGCAAGTAAATGCCTGCGGTAGTTTTGACTAACTGGCGAGTTTGGTTGCGCGCATCCTGGGCAGCTCGGTCTAACCACTGCCTGCCACTCTGATCAGAGGGTTGATCGAATGGGCGCAGTCCGGAGCGCTCATTGCTACCATCGCGTGGTGGTGCGAATTCTTCGTTGTTAGGACGATCGTACGGGTTTCGGCGCCAACCATTGTACGGATTTGGTCGTCCGCCGTTGTATGGATTTTGGTCTCGAGGATCGCAGTATTCGCGGGGACCTTGCTGATAGGGCCTTCCGTGATATGGATCTCTTTCATACGGGTTCTGTCGATATGGATGTCCATATCTTGGATCCTGCTCGCGCGGATCTTGTCGCTCTCGTGGGTCGCGAATTCGTTGATCCGGCTCACACCACGGAGCTTGCCGGTCGCGTGGATCTGGTCGGTAACGTGGATCTTGTCCATCGCGTGGATCTTGTCGGTAACGTGAATCTTGTCCATCGCGCGGATCTGGTTGGTAACGTGGGTCTCGTTCTTGTCGACGAAATGGCCCGGGATCGATGCGACAGTCGAGCGGATCAATCTGTGGAGTCCGTCCTCTCAGCGAGTTTAGGTTTTCGCCTCTGACTGTGCGGCGCTGCAAATCAGGCGAATCCGATCCGAGAATATTTTGTAACTGCGCGGCACCAGCGCCGTACCAGCCAACTGCATTGCCGCACTTATCTTGCTCGCGTTCGAACTCTCCTTTTTGATTAGCGATTCCGCGCAGCACAGTGTGCTCTTTTCCGTCAGCTCCCGTGAGATACAGGTGAACCATCTCACGCGATCCTGCAGGTTCAGTTTCTAATCTCAATTTGTAAGGCTGTCCGTCGTTGCCTCGCACAGTGACGTTGTTCGTTCCTGCGCGCGCAAGCTCTCGAACCGCAGCCAGTCTATGTTCGGGAGGTGCGGAAGCATCCAACAACAGACGCGTTCTATGTTGACGCAGTTGATCGACTACACCACCAAATCTAGATTGATCGGCAGGCGCAAACCTTTCACCAGGCTCGTTTGAATAAGGTGGGAGAAATCGATCTGCACTTTCTGGTACGCGGCAAGAATTGTCTCGATTGTCGTAAAGCCTTTGAACCTGGCGCGACAAATCCTCGCGTGCAGGCTGAGAACAAGCATTATCTCGCTCAACTCGATCGTGGCGGCGTGTTGAATTTTGCCAGTCGAAGGTCATTTATGTCCGCCCCTAGTAACGGACTGATTGACTTAACATTGCTCCCACGCTCTTATGCGCAAGCGTACCGCGAACACTACTTGATGCACGGAATCCATCAGTGCCTCGATAGTCTCCGGCATAACTGAGTACAGCCTGAGTTTTCGTTTCAGCGTGATTGTAAGCTTCGGAAGGTTCTTGCTTAATCAAATGCACAGGCGCTGACGGTAAATCTGCATGGTTAGCCAGTTTGCCAGTCGAGTGTCCGGCATCGGGCAGCGCAAGATGATTTGGCTTGACGTAGAAAGAGCGATGCTCTGGAGTTGGCGCGTGAATGGCTTGTCTGGAAGTCGTGCCAGTCGATTGGGTGTAGCCAATCACCGGAATCCAGTTCCAATGCCCTAAGTTAGGATTGCCGTTGGTAAGTTGCTTTTCCCAGCCTGGTCCTGACACCACATAGGTGCCGGTGGTGTAACGAACACCGGGTCTCATAGGTGTTCGCTGTGGAGGCGCAACGGCGCGCTCAGGAGCCGCGACCGATTGGGCTAGTCCGGCGGTTGTGGAAATGGAAAACAAACCGATTGCAGCAAAGGCAAAACTTAGAATCTGGGTGCGCATGAAAGCTCCTTCTGCCAAGAGAGGGGGGCAAAAGACTGGTGTGCGAAAAATTAGTAACGTGTCTCCACTTTGCATTATTCGGAAAAAGTATTACCAATTTATTTCCATCCCGAAGCGTCCACCAATGCTTCTGTTCCAACCTTCATGCTACGCGAGTCCATAGAGGATAAAGCTTCGGGATCCAGTCAACAGACTCAACCCAAACTTGTTCTGACATTTCAATAACAGACAATGTCGCACACAGTGACACCATTTGTAGTGTCACGAAACTTCCACAATGTAAACCTTCAGAAATAATTAATATCGCCTCAAGCACTGACTGGGCTATCCTTTTCATGGTAGTCAAGAAGATTGAAGGCCAGATCACGGCTCAACATAAGCTTTTCGGCTGCCAAAAGAAGCCCTATGCTCAATTAATCAGAGCAAATCAACAGCGACGCCAGGGGCGCTGCATGGTCGCGCACGAAAACGTTTAGACATCAGTTCCAATGCAAGACAGATCAGACATCATTCCAATGCAAGACAGAGAGGTAGTGCTCACAGGGGAAGACCTGACCATCGATCAGGTTGTTGCCGTGTCGCGCCAACATTCCAGAGTTGCGCTGTCTGAAGAGGCTCGCGAGCGAGTTCGCGCCGCGCGAGGCATCGTCGATCTCATAACTGAATCAGAGCTGGTTTACGGACTGAACACAGAGCTTGGACCACTGGCGCATCAGCCCGTTCCCGCAGACAGAATGGCTGCTTTCCAGTTGCGCACGATAGTCGGCCACGCCGTCGGCTACGGTCCGCAATTCGACACGGCTGCCGTGCGAGCAATGATTCTCTCACGCGCCAATGGCATGGCTAAAGCAGGAGTCGGCGTTCGCGCCGAAACTATCGATGCACTAATCGAGTTACTCAATCGAGGCGTGCATCCAATCGTCAAAGCAGGCGGATCGATAGGACAGGCAGATTTAGCAGAGATGTCTCAAATCGGTCTCGTGCTTGTTGGATTAGGCGAAGCGGAATACAAAGGCGAGGTTTTGCCAGGCGATCAAGCGCTTGCCGCCGCCGGTTTGGAACCGATCGTGCTGCAGGTCAAAGAAGCACTCGGATTGATCAGCTCCAACGGGGTCTCAGTCGGATACGGTTCAATCGTTGTCTCAGACGCGATCTCGGTGCTCGATATCTTCAACCTCTCTGCCGCCCTATCGCTGGAAGCATTCGGCGGAAACCTGAGCATCATTCACCCGGCTGCGGCGCGACTGAAGCCTCACCCGGGACACACTCGCACAGCAGCGTGCCTGCGCCGTTTGCTGAAAGACAGCTATCTCTGGCAAAAAGGGTCAGCGCGAAAGCTACAAGACTCACTTTCATTTCGATGCATTCCTCAAGTCCATGGCGCATTGGACGAAGCGTGCGCAAACCTGCGCCAGTCGATGGAGATCGAATTGAACTCCAGCAGCGACAATCCCATCGTCAGCATTGAAGATAATTTGATCGTTTCGGTCGGAAATTTCGATGTGACAAATATCGCCATCGCCTTCGACAATTTGCGCATCGCACTCGCGCACGTGATTCGCATTGCCAACGAACGCTTGCACAAACATCTCTGGTCCGACTTCAGTGCCCTGCCAACCGGCTTGGCGAAGCCGGAGAACCCGCTCACCAGGCTCTTGCCTCTTGCCAGAACGTGCTCATCGTTTACGGCAGAAGCGCACAGCCTGGCGACTCCGATTTCGCTCTCATATGGTTCGCAGCTCGGCGAGGGCGTGGAAGACCATGGCAGCATGGCACCACTTTCGGTGAAAGCGACAGCGCGCATGATCTACTTAGCCTGGCGGGTAGCGGCATTAGAGCTGATGATTTCAGCATCTGCAATTGATATGAGAGGAAATCCTTCGCTTGGAAAAGGAACCGAAGTTGCATACGGAATTGTTCACGCCCATCCTTCACTCGATGCAAACGTTTGGAAGACAGAGCTAGAACGAGTCGTAGAAACGGTTTCGGAAGGCAAGCTTCTCTACTGGGTGAACGAAGCTGTATCGCCACTCGAACTAGAAGTTGAAAATCACAAAGTTAGCCAGACAAGAACAAAAAAGGGAGAGTAGTAGTGACGACATCTACCAAACCAGCATCGACCCGCATCAGCGCCGCACGCGGCTCAGAACTGCGTTGTCGTGGGTGGAGACAGGAATCACTGCTGCGTCTGCTGGAAAACAATTTGGAAAATGCGGAACGCCAGGAAGATCTCGTCGTTTACGCCAGCTTTGCCAAAGCGGCTCGGGACTGGGATTCCTATCACAAGATCGTTCACGCCCTGAAAAATTTGCAAGAAAGCCAGACGCTGATTATTCAATCTGGTAAGCCGATAGGAATTTTCAATACGCACAAAATGGCGCCGCTAGTGCTTATGGCAAATGGAAATATCGTCGGGCGATGGGCGACGCCTGAGAATTTTTATGAGCTACAAGACAAAGGTCTGACGATTTGGGGTGGACTCACCGCCGCCGACTGGCAGTACATCGGCTCACAGGGCGTAATTCAAGGAACCTATGAAATTCTCGCTCAAGTTGCGCGCGAACATTTCAAGGGGTCATTGAAAGGGAAATTTGTTCTCACGGCCGGCATGGGCGGCATGGGTGGCGCACAACCCCTGGCCGGAAAACTGGCTGGAGCAGTCATTCTAGTCGTAGAAGTAGACAGGGCGCGCATTGAAAAACGCGTCGCCGCTGGTTACTGCGAACTGATTGCGGATGACCTGGACCATGCTCTTGCCCTCGTTGAGGAAGCGCAGAAGAAAGGCATCGCCAGGTCGATAAGTGTGGTTGGGAATGCCGCTGAAATTTATCCAGAGTTGTTGAAACGCGGTGTTATCCCAGATGTAGTCACGGACCAAACCTCAGCCCACGACACGCTTTACGGTTACGTTCCGGTCGGGTTGACCATTGCAGAAACCGAAGCGATGCGCAAATCGAATCCGACTGAAGTGCGCAAAAGAGCGCTGGAATCAATTGCAGTTGAAGTGCAGGCGATGCTGGAGTTCAAAAAGAAAGGTTCGGTTGTATTCGACAATGGCAACAATATCCGCTCGCAGGCGGCTGAATGTGGCGTAACTAACGCATTCGACATTGACATTTTCACAGCAAGATATTTGAGACCACTGTTCTGCAAAGGCATCGGTCCATTCAGATGGATTGCTCTGACTGGCGAACCCAATGACATTCAATATATAGATCAACTGGTGCTGGAGCACTTCCCAGAAAACGAGCTTGCCGCCAATTGGATAAAGTTGGCAGGCGAACACATCAAATTCGAAGCGCTGCCTGCTCGCATTTGTTGGATGGGGCACGGTGAACGCACTAAATTAGCGCTTCTCGTCAACGACGCCGTGCGCGATAAAAAACTGTCTGGTCCGATTGCATTCACACGAGACCACTTAGACGGAGCTGCCATGACGCATCCACGCATCGGCACAGAAGGAATGTTAGACGGCAGCGATGCCATTTCAGACTGGCCACTCCTCAACGCACTGCTCAACACAGCATCGGCAGCCGATCTGGTTGCCATCCACTCAGGCGGTGGAGGCTATGCCGGATACATGACGAGCGCCGGTGCCACCATTACCGCAGATGGAACGGACGAAGCGGCTCAACGTTTATCCACCGCACTAACCGCCGACACTGGGCTGGGAGTGCTGCGTTTCGCCGACGCAAATTATTCGGAAGCTCAGGAAGCTGCTAAAGAACACAAGCTTGGATTGTAAGCCAAAGGAAAAAGCAAAATGCGCAAATTACTTCCCGCCGATGTCGAATACGCCGTAACAGGCGGCTCTGTCCTTGCCGCCGGGGGCGGTGGCTGGGTCGACCATGGTTATATGATCGGCAAGATTGCCACCAGCCTCGGTGAACCGACTCTCGCCAGCATCGACGAAATTCCTCCAGACGGAATTATTGCAACAGTCACAGCGATTGGATCTCCTGCTGCCAAAGATTGGCAAATGTTCCCAATCGATTATGTGCGAGCTTTGCAGCTGCTCATCGATACACTGGGCAAACCGATTGCCGGAGTAATCACAGCTCAAAACGGATCGTCCACGACACTGAACGGCTGGAATCAGTCAGCGATTCTCGGCATTCCGGTGATCGATGCCGCCGGAAATGGGCGAGCACAACCGACTGGAAAGTTTGGCTCGATGGGTCTTTTGACTAAAAAAGACTATCAAACGATTCAAACCGCAGCAGGCGGAAATCGAGCCCAGGGACGTTATTTGGAAGTTACAGTTCGCGGTGAGGTAGCCAGAGCCGACGATATTTTGCGTGCTGTCTCACTGCAATCAGGCGGGTTCATCGCCGCCGCACGTAATCCAATTCCAGCGTCATACGTGAAAGAGCACGCTGCAATCGGAGCCATCTCCTATGCGATAAAACTCGGCGAAGCGATGGTGAAAGCAAAAGAAGATGGACCAGACGCTGTTATTGCTGCTGCCGTGAAAGAAACCAGAGGAAGAATTCTCGGTGTCGGACCAGTCAAGAACGCAGCCGTGGATACCCGCGATAGCTGGGACTTTGCGCGCTTCGAAGTGCAAGACGAGAATGGACCGCTTATCCTGCACACCATGAACGAATACATGGCAGTGGACAGAAACGGCGTGAGACTGGCGACGTTCCCAGATTTGATCACCACACTTTCTCTCGATACAGGATTGCCTGTAAGCGTTGCGCAGATGAGAGAAGGAACACGTGTAGCCGTTCTGGTAAACAACAAAGCCGATTTACCGATCGGCACTGGTGCAAGGCAACCAGACGCCTATCACGAAGTCGAGGCAGCCCTGGGTATCGACCTTCTTACATACGCACTTGCGTGAGGAGTTGCACATGTCGGACTTTGATTTAGTTGTCTCAGGAAAAGTGGTGCTGACGGATCGCATCATAGATGGTGGCTATGTCGCTGTCAGAGATGGAAAAATCTCCGCCATCGGTGTAGGCAAAGCACCGGCAGGCAAGCAATCGTATGACTTCGGAGACAGCCTGGTGATGCCAGGTGCCATCGATTCACAAACCCACAGCCGCAGTCAAAAGGACCAGGAAGACTTCGTTTGGTCGACGCGGTCGGCCGCAGCTGGTGGTGTGACGACGATAATAGACATGCCTTACGATGACGATGGCAAGCTAATTTGCACGGCTGAGAGATTCAAAGAAAAGGCAGATGGCGCAGCGGAACAGGCGCGAGTTGATTTCGCACTTTTCGGCACTGTGCATCCAAACGACGGCGCCAAGCACATTCCCGCCATTGTCGAAGCAGGTGCGGCGGCGTTCAAATTCTCCACGTTCGGAACTCACCCAGATCGATTCCCGCGCATTCCTCCGCATACGATGTATGAATGTTTTGCCGAAATCGCAAAACACGATCTGATGGCAGGCGTACACAACGAAAACGACGAAGCTGTGCGCGCTTACGTCAACAAAGTAAAAGAGGAAGGGCGCACCGATTATCTTTCGCATGGGCTCAGCCGCCCGCCCATTACAGAGACACTGGCGATTGCAGAAGTGTATGAACTAGCTGCAGCAACAGGTGTTTCAGCTCACATCGTGCACTGCTCGCTTGCACGTGGATACGAACTCTCAGCCAACTATCGTGGGCAAGGCTTCGACACTACAATTGAAGCGTGCATTCACTACCTCACACTCGACGAAGAGACGAGTGTGCGAACGTTGCACGGTAAGGCAAAAGTGAATCCGCCGATTCGCCCGCGCGCGCAAGTAGAAGCGTTGTGGAAACATCTGGCACAAGGCAACATCACAGTAGTTTCAACCGACCATGTAAGCTGGTCAGAAGACCGCAAGAATCTATCTAATATGCTGGAGAATTCATCCGGCGCTCCCGGGTTGGAAGTGCTCTATGCACTTTTGTTGAAAGGATTGGAAGACCGCGGACTCAGCCTGACATGGGCAGCAAAATTGTTGGCAGCCAATCCAGCAAAACTTTTTCGACTCGACCACATCAAAGGCGCACTGGAACTGGGTAAAGACGCAGACATAACGGTTTTGAAAGCTTCGAGCTATCGCTATGATCCGTCAGCAAGCGGACACAATGTGATTTCCTGGAGCCCATACGAGGGAATGCAGTTGCCATACAAAGTAGAAGCGACATTCTTGCGCGGTGAGCAAGTCTTTGACGGCGCAAAGAAAGTCGCCGCACCAGGCACTGGAAAGTTCTTGCGTCCTCGTGCAAAGACAAAAACCAAAGAACTCGCGCACGTATAGCAGCCGACTCAAAATCGCAGGGCAAGCGCGAGCGCCTCAACCAGGCACCACATATAGTATCTGACAAGATGCTTCACGCCTGCATCTGCAGTCATACATCACCCGAATCACGACATCCAATGAGTGCCTAGAGCACACTTTGGATACCATGTGGTTAACTCAACCGGGTGACGAAATGTCCCAACTCCTTTGATAGAATTGTTTTGGCAACCAAACATTCCGGAATCAGGATTCGGAGAATTTTCAATTGCGAAATGATTCAGAGACAAACCTCGCAGTACATATCGCTGAAGACAGCTTACGTGTGCTCGAGAAAAAACTGCTAGATGCAGAACGGAGACACGGGTTGCAGAGTGGCGAAGCTGGTTTAGCGTTGATGGCTATAGTTGAATATCTGCAAACGCAGCCCGGCAATGAAGATACGATTGCACGCCTCAACGAACGAATTGACGAAATCTACGAGATCTACAAAGACGCCTGCGAACCATAACTAGTATAATTGCCACTCACAGCGAACGTGAGGTGGAATTATGCCGACGGGATCAAAGTCAAAGAAGCTCGTTAATAGCGAGCGACTTTGGAACGATCTTATGTCGATCGGCGAGTTGACGCAGAAAGATCAGCCCTACACGCGGCGGGCGTTTACGCCTATGTTTGCGCAGGGTCGCGAGTGGCTGAGGACTAAATTCGTAGAGGCTGGATTCGAAGTCTCGCAAGACGCTGCCGGCAATCTGATCGGGAAGATTCCTGGCACCACCGCCGGTGCTGGAACGATCATGGTCGGCTCGCATTCAGACACAGTTCCCAGCGGTGGGCGCTTCGATGGCGTAGCCGGAGTGATTGCCGCATTGGAGATCGGGCGCGTTATAAAAGAGAATGGAATTAAATTCAAACACGACATCGAGCTTGTCGATTTCTTGGCTGAAGAACCGAATGTCTACGGACTGTCGTGCGTCGGTAGTCGCGGCATAACCGGCAACCTCAGTAGCGAATCGCTGGCCTTCACAGAGCCTGGCGGTGAAAAGCTGAGCGAAGCAATCAAGCGTGTCGGCGGCGATCCCGAAAGAATCTCCGACGCCAAACGCAGTGATATCAAAGCTTTCTTCGAATTGCACATCGAGCAGGGTCCGATTCTTGAAAGAGAAAAAATAGAGATCGGTCTGGTGACAGCAATCGTCGGCATCAGGCGTATCGAAATTGTTTTCAACGGCGAGGCTGACCACGCCGGCACGACCCCGATGGATCTGCGCCGAGATGCCGCTGTGGCGCTCGCCGAAACGATCGTGTTCATCCGCAAAATCGCAGAAGAATTTGCAGTGATTGGTCTTGGACACTTCGTTGCGACAGTTGGCGTTGTCGAAGTGCAGCCAAACGCAATGAACGTCGTGCCCCAGAGCGCGCGACTAGTTATCGATGCCCGTAGCGAGAGTCGAGAATTGCTGGACCGCTTTGTCGAAGAAGTCACCAGAAGCGCAGCTACGGCAGCAGAATCTTATCGAGTCAGCTGCGATGGTCCAAAAATTTTGTCAGATTCGATTCCGTCAATTTGCGACAATGATTTGCGCATTCTGCTAGGCAACTGCGCAAAAGATTTGGGATTGACGACAAGAGAGCTTGCGTCAGGAGCCGGTCACGACGCTGCTTTTCTGTCACGAGTGGCACCAGCAGCCATGGTTTTCGTGCCATGCCTGCGCGGAAAGAGTCACGCACCAGAAGAGTGGGCGGAGCCCACCGCACTGGCGGCTGGTGCCAATGTGGTCACCGAAGCGATGATTCGCTTCGACGCTATCTAGACGCCGTTTTTGAAGACGCAGTTTAGGCGTGTTTTGACGCCGTTAGCGCTGAACCTATTTGCCTGCAGACTGCGTTTCGCTAGCTGGAGCAACATAGATACAGATAGCAGTCGAAACTCCGACTGCCGCCAGGCAAGCAACGATGGCTAGCGCTACAGCCGCCACAAGCAACTTAATCGAATCGAGATCAGAACTTCCGACCACCTGCTCAGGCGGTCTTACAGTGGTTATTGGTTTTAGAATCGGTGTTTGTATAGTCATTGTTTTTTACCGGGATGCCGTGTGTAAATCGAGGCACTAAAACGCCCGCATTCCCTCAAATGCGGCGCAATATTATTCGCGTGGACCTGGCTTACGCTTGCGCGCAAGGTGACGTACTAAGTTAACGTGCGGGTGCAACTTCGTGGAGAAGTGAAGTTGATTAATTGGTCTCAGGGGTGAAGCCAATTATACGCTCGTGATGAACATTGTCAAGCAGATCCTGGATCGCATTGCATCACTGCTCCTGCGCAATTCCTCTGGCAATTCCACACTAAAAGGTGCGCACTTTAACATTCAAATATATGCGCATTCTCGCTATTCTTTAAATACAAAGCCCGAGCACCATATATGGTGCAACTTTGAACATTTTGGGGAGTGGAGTGCGGAGCATCGAGGCGATGTTTCGCACTCTATGTTTTCATACTTATTTGCGCGAAATTGATTTAGAATTCAACTTGGTGTCGAATTTATTTCGTGTTTGAGGTGACATTCTGCGCGCGCTAACTCTATTCACTTGTTGTGTCGCTCTTACGCTTGCACAGACAGCCGCGTTGGCGTCTGACTGGGTGGAAGGACCCGCATCAGTGTTTCAGCTGCCACAACGCCCACAAGCACCTCGGAACCAAACCGCAGAACCACCGCAAGATTTACCAACACTGGGAGTGACTGACGGTCATCGTCCGGCGGCACCCCACAGCCTTGAAGGCGGCGTGTCAGATACCGCTATCAGAGAACAACCTGGTGAGCAAGCAAATAGATGGAATGCACCACCGCCGCCCGCCGGTCCACCGCAGACAGTGACTGTCACGCCAAAGCTGTACAGCGGATGGTTGAGTGAGACACATCCCGATCTGTCGCCAATGACCAGGGAATCGGTCATCGAAGTCAAAGGTCAGTGGGATGATTCCGGTCATGCCCTGCACAACTTCGGCTTCAACTTCAGCAAGGTCACACCCAATGCCTTGAGCAAAACGTCGCTGGCCAACACAGATGTATTGATCGTAGATTGCGCCGGAGAAATTCCTCAAGCTTCGCTTGGTATCATTCGCGAGTTTGTCGCCAACGGCGGCTATTTAATTACAACCGATTGGTCTCTCGACAATTGTCTGGCTAAGGCGATTCCAGGATTTGTCGATTGGAACAGCGCCAACTCTACTTCTGAGTTAGTCGATGCCGCGACGAATAATAATCCTGGGGCATCCGACAATGCAGACTTGCTACTAAATGTGGTGCCTCGTGCTTATTGGAAATTAGACAACAAATGTCAGATGGTCAGGGTTGTGCGCCCCAATGATGTGACTGTACTGGTGCGCAGCAAAAGACTGGAATATCAAGATCCCAATCGCGCATTCGCCCTAAGCCCAAAGGGCGGGATACGAATCGAGAACACCGGTATTCTTGCTTGTACATTCAGATATGAAAAAGGACGGGTGCTGCATCTGGTTGGGCATTTTGATAACAACACCGATTTGGCCTTCAATAATTCGTTGCCCGATCCGGCTCCGAGAATCGGGATTAGCTTGCGGCAAGCAATTGCGGCGAACTTTATTGCGGCGGCGCTTAAGGCTAATCCGCATCCTATTGGCAAGGGCAAGTGATCTAAAATTGAGGGCAGTCCAAAGGAAAGCCGGTCCGGAGATCGGCGGCCCAGCCAGCTTGGAAGCCGGCGCTCCGTTATCGGCTGTTTAATTGAGTCGGTTTTCTTGATTGCATCGGCTACTTAATTGAGTCGGTTTTCTTGATTGCGTCGGCGTCGTTTAGCGACCAGTCATTGGGTTTGTAAACTACGGTGTAGTCGGTCAATTTGTCGGTAGATGGTATGTCATTTTTTACGCTGGCTGGTAGGTTTTTTGCCAGGTAAGCAAGGACTATTTGATCGTCTGTGGGTGGCGGTATCTTTGCTGCGATTCCCGATGCTTTAGCAAAGTCTAGAGGGAACCACTTAAATATCTGCGACACCGTAATCGTCTTGCGTTTTGGATCGATTGAAATATTGTTTTTGTCGGTAAGAAATTTTTCTTTGCAAGCCGCTATGTCAATTTCCCAGGTCGTTGAAACGAAGGCGCGCTTTCTTGGCGCCGCGCAGCCCTTTGCCGCGGGCACTACAGCGAAGTGCACTTCGGGATACCGAAACGCCCTCAATATGTCATGCTCGATTGCATCAAGCGTGTAAGATTTTCCTGCAACCACGACTTGATATTTTTCCCAGACATCTGGAATCTGCCGCAAACTGTCTTTCGGATAGTAAGAGCTTTTTCCTTCAATCGGATAGTGGTCTAGCACCACCTTGACCGTGAAGGCGTTGTAAGCATTCATCCACAAGGCTTTTCGCTGGTCGTGCGTCATGTCGTCGTATTCTTCCGGAGTCATGTCAGCCAGCTCTTTCAAATATTTTTCTAGCGTAGCTGGTTTCTTATGCCACCGCGCGTAGTGAATCAGATCGCCGTCGACATATTGCTTGAGCTCATGAGTCCAGAGTTTATGCTGATTATCGAATGCGGCTAAGGCGGCGCTTCCGGGAAGAAGTGTCAGGCAAAAAGCTAATATCAAACGCGATTTCATTTCTTCACTGTCAGTGTTTTTATTCGCTTATCCACAGACGCAACGTCATACAAAGGAGCAGAGCAAGTTTCGCCTGCGCATACAAAGGTCGCTGGTTTTGGCAGATTGGGATATTCGACATCCTTTCGCGGCGGCGGTCCCTCGCTGCGATCGAGCCATTCGATGCGTTTGAAATCTGAAGGATACTGCAAGCAACTGTTGTGCAGGGAAGCAGCAGTAGCATCACCTTTGCCACCAACGACGACTAAATGCGCTGGTTCGCCACCACTCTCCATATTTGCCAACAAAATTCCGGCAACAAGAATATGACGCTGCCGGGCGACCTCAGGAGCAGCAAGATATTTCATCGCCTGAGCGCATAAAGCTTTGTCTGATGCACGACCAGTATATTGATAGAGCAAATTCGCAAAACGAGCCACCATCACATTCTCATCCAACAAAGGAAGCGACGTTACGCCACTGGAACTGGCAGCTGTAACAAAGCCCGCATTCACATTAGGCTTCGGCGAATAGTTGAAATGCTTGGCGATGAAATCAGCAGTTTGTTCTGCTCGCTTTAACCAGACACGGTCTGCAGTGGCTGTGTACAACATCAAACAAGCACGACCCATTGAAGCCGAATCGCCAAGATAAGGTCCGGCTACATCTTTCTCGTCGTGCCGATAACCGCCATCATTGGTGCCGCGATGAGCGATAATCCACTCGGCAGCGGTTCGCGCTTGATCCAAATACTTCTTTTCACCGGTCGCCATGTACAAATCGGTCAATGCGGCGATCGCCCAACCATTCTCACGCGCGTAGATGTGTTTGTCGATCGCTGGGATACCGGCTTTGCGACGCGCCGCATCATCTAAAGAAAAATATTCGCCGCTGTGTTTACCCTTAACAAGGTCCGCATCCTGGCTTGTGTAGAAAGCACCGTCAGGGCTCATCAAGAATGCTTCCAAATAACGCTGAATATCTTGCGCCGCCTTCAAATACGATGGGTCGTGCCAGAGCATGTAGCCGAGCGCATAGACGCGCAAGTCTTCTGCTTGCATCTGCATGATCTTTTCGAAGTGAGCGTGATTCCAGTCGCCGTTGGTTGAATACTGATACACACCACCCCAGACAGGGTCGATCAACTTCTGCTGTTGATTGAGCGTTTCCTTGGCTCGGTGCGCTTCCAGCTTATCTCCTTCGATAGCTTTTGCGATGGCATATTCGACACTGTCCCAGTCCAAAAATTTCTGAGAGAAGCCCCAGGCACCATCTTTAGTATCATAGCCATCGGCATGAGCTTTCTCTAGCTCTTTGCGAAGCGCGGGCGTTAACGCGCCTTCCTTCGAGAAAGTCGTCGGCTTATCAATCTTTGTTTTCTGCACATTTGGATGTTTCACAACATCGTTCAACATAGCCATCATTTCTTTCGGAGGAATGAAACCCTGGCGAATCTCAGCCTCTTTACCGCTTGAATTGAAGACTACTGTGGCTGGCCACCCGTAGTCTCCGTACCGATTGGATAGATCTGGTCGCGAGTCTTGATCGACCTTGACGGTGATGAATTTGCTGCTCAGCAGAGCGCGAACATCTGGCTGACTGTATGTCTTCTCGTCCATGACGTGACACCAGTGGCACCAGATTGCTTCCAAATCCAGAAGAACAAATTTGTGCTGCTCACGCGCCTTTTGAAAAATATCGTTGGACCAATCTTGCCACTTCACCGGCTGCGAACCGCTCGCTGGCGCTTTCGTCGTTGCGCCGGCATGGTCTTCGCTGGCGTGGGCTTCACCAACGTGGGCTTCGCTGACGATTGGCTCGGCTAATACGCCCGGCTGTGATGATAAAAGTGCAGAACAGACAACTAGATTCCTGAGCCAAAGCAACTTCATTGCTACTCCCGCCGGTGATATGTGCTGAGAAGCGTAGGATAGCATGTTGGCGCGCCAAGCCTCAGCAGTTTCCGCTTTAGAGCGGGTCTACTGCTGAGTTTTTCTTGAGAACTGCGGAGACCCCGAGATGTCCTGGTTAAGGTACTCAGAGTCGTCGTTAGGCTACTTCGATGTAGTGTTAGGCTACCGAGAAATCCTTCTTGGATTGATCGCCAGGCTTAGCGAAACCGCCGTTGCGCCCAAAGCTGAACAGCACCAGACCGTTTTGCTGAGCTTCATCTCTTACTTCGCGCTCGGCAAAAGGTGCCTTGAAAGCGTCGAGCAGGTCTGCGCTGTTTGCTTTCGAGGACTTATCCGTATGACTGTTGGACATATTCCACTCCTTTTGACTCCAAAGTCAGGACTGGCTTCAAATCTCAAAAGTTCCAAGTTTTTTTGCCAAAAAGATTCCAGATATTTAAGGGATTTGCCGTTAAGGTATCTCATTCTGCTGGGTTTCAAGAGTTCCTCATTCGCCAAAAATCTGTAAGATAGCGGGGCAATTTTGGCGAAGAAATTGGCTCAATGGGGACCACGCATGCTCGTAAAAGACGCGGAAAAGCTAGCCTGGCAGCTTCTCAAGGCACACAAGCTCAAAGACTGGACTTACGAAACGAACACGAGAAAACGCACACTGGGCTTGTGCTTCTCGCAGTACAAGCGAATTGAGCTATCCATCTATTTCATCGAACATAACAATTTCGAAGTTGTCCGCGAGACACTGCTGCACGAGATCGCTCATGCTTTAGTGGGCTCAGACCAGGGGCACAATGCTGTGTGGATGGAGATGGCGGAGAAACTCGGTGTTACTCCACGTCGAAAAAGCGCCGCAGCGATCATGCCTCCAGGTCCATGGCAGGCGACTTGCAGAGGATGCAATCGCCTCTTCTCAAAGCATCGCAAACCCAAATATATATCCGGAAACAGCTGCGCTATCTGCGGTCCCAAACTTGGCAGATTGCATTACGTACGCACAGAATCGAAGCTTGCTTTGCCGAAAGGCGCAGCTGCAATGCAAAGAACTAGCAAATCAGATTAGTCGATTCCAGAAAATTCGAGTCGAGTGAAGCCACATATGGTGGCACAACTATTCGCGCTTCGAAACCGGCTCGGCATCTAGGTTTTGAGATTCGCAATAATGCAAATGCTGAGCCAAAAGCAGGAAACACTGAGGCTTTCATTCAATCCTCCTCTTGACTTCCTACCGCTCACCGTACTAGACTGGTACGTAAGCATGCAGATCAGCTCGTAGAAAGGATCTATGGGTTAACCGGGTTTGATGCTTCAAGGTGATAACGTCATGAAAAATATGGAGCTACTTGCAATCGTCCTTCTAGTCATTGGAGGAATCAATTGGGGCTTAGTAGGTGCATTTAACTACAACTTAGTTACTTCTCTGCTTGGCGATGGAAGCACAATGACACGCGCGGTATACGCTCTTGTCGGACTCTGTGCGCTTTACGAAGCGTTCAAAATGATGAAGAGCAAAGCCGCCTGAACGAAACAACACGTGGTGCGATAGCACCGCTGTTCTAGCTGAAAAAACACAACTGAATAAAACGAGTACTGAACGAACCGTCTAAAAAGTCGTTTAGAAGTTGAAACGCGCAGACAAGTTCGACTGAGGGAGTCGCACTGTTCGCCACCTTCCGCCCAATTCGTGCGGAATCAGGCTGACTTGCGCTCTTCGTCCGACTTTGCCAGCGCGTCTTCGATATATCGAATCGGCGCCCATTCGTCTGTGCTGTGTTTTGTGCACTCGATCGAATCGAGAATCAGCTGTGCATTTTCTGGCATGTCGTTTCGCTTGTAATACGACGCTAGCCATACGAGTTCTTTTACAGAAGTAGATTGTTCAGACATTTGCAACTTTACCGCCGAAGTTTTGCCACCGTCTTGTGACGGGCGCCTACGATTGTTTTGTTCCACAAAATCGGGGAATTAACCCGCCCGCTCGCTGCACTTTCAGATCGTCGGATAACTCGGTGCTTTGCGGATTCCGCGGTCTACCTCACGCTTGAAACGTGGCGCTCTGTCGACCTTAATAATCCCGTAATCGTCTACAGGTGAGGCATAACCCCATTTTGGGTATGGAGTGAATACGGTTATTCAGGTGTTCACTTGTACCGAACCCAAACAGAGACAAAACTAGTCTGGTGGCCGACACCACAAGACTACAACGAGGCAATTCAGGTGCCTCTCGCATGCCTCGGAGACCCTGAATTGAAGGCGGGGCTCCCATACACCAATGCGTTGGAGTTACCACGGTCGATAACCGGCTCTTTTGCCTCGGTGTACAGGATGCACTGCAAGAACAAAGACTTTGCATTACGGTTGTTTTTGAATAACATCCGCGATCAGCACGAGCGATATGCGCTCATCTCCGACTTTGTTCAACACGACGACCTGCCCTACACAGTCACTTTCGATTTCCTCGATCAGGGCATCAAAATTCATGGCGAATGGCTCCCGGCGCTAAAGATGGACTGGTTGGAAGGAGAACAGTTAGACGATTACATCGTTGACAATTTAGCCAATCCAAACAAATTAGGACACCTGCTGGAAAAATTCGTCAAAATGATGCAGGAGATGCGTCGTGCCGGTATCGCCCATGGTGACCTTCAACACGGCAACATCTTAGTCTGCAAAGACGAACTTCGCCTGGTCGACTACGACGGAATGTTCGTTCCTGCTATGAAAGGCTTCTCCGCAAGTGAATTGGGTCATAGGAACTATCAACATCCAGACCGAGCCGCGCACCACTTTGGTCCCTATCTCGATAATTTCTCTGCATGGATCATCTACGCGTCACTATACGCACTGCAAATCGATTCTCGCCTGATGCATCAACTCGGTGGTGGTGACGACTGTTTGCTGTTTCGTCAGTCGGACTTCTTAGATCCCATACACTCAAGCGCTTTCGCTGCTCTGGAAAAACACAGCGATACAAGGTTGAGAGATTTAGGACGGTTCGTTCGAGTGCAACTGAAAACAGAATTGCAGAACATTCCCTATTTAACTCTCCCACTGCCACAAGGTCTCGACAAGGATCTGCACCCGCTTTCAGCCTCGGCATCGACCGTTAAAAGTGGCGCCAGGCTCGTGCGTGGAAACCTTCCAGATTGGCTGCAAGAAAAAAACGCGGAGGTTTTGTCAAACCCTAAACTTGGTCACCTAGATAGTGGAGCTGCAGCATCGCAATCATGGACCGTACCAGCCAAACCCACGCAGCAGGCAGCATGGTTCAAACCAGGCGTAGCCGCCGCTAACGCCTGCAAAGCTCATGGCGCAAGCAAACTGAACAAGATCGCCAGTTCCATCAATGCTGCTGCGCAGCAAAAACAGCAACAGCTGTCAGCCGCACAGCAAAGAATGTTGCATCCGAGCGCACCTAAGACCCCATTTAAACAGCCGCCACTACCACAACTGCCAGTGGAACTCACAGGTAACAAGACTCCGCGCGCAGTGAAGTGGAATCCTAACTGCGGACGAATCAATCCTCGAGACACACTATGTTTGATGTTGCTGAATCCACTCGTGTGGTTGATGTTCAGTTTCAGCTCGCATGCGATGGGCATCGACGCTCAACTGGCCGCAAAAGGCATAATGGTACCGGCTACTGTGACTAACGTGGAAGTTCATCCGGGAAGCAGTGCTCGCAGTCGAATTGATTACGAATATAAGTACAACAATCGGAGCTATTTTGGCTCTGAAGAGAGAAGCCCGGGTGCGAAAGTGTTTGAGGCTGGCGGAGGCTACACGATTGGAATTTTGCCTGACAATCCATTCGTCACCGAAGCTTTAAACAAACCACTAGGAACTAAACGACACGGCGATGAGATGTTCGCCCTTATATTCCTTCTGGCAAATCTCAGTTTAGTGGCAGCGATCTTATGGGCGCCGTTGAAACAGAGAAAATTAATTGCCAGTGGCATACCGCTGATAGCGAACATCGACTTGCTCAGAATGCATACAGGCGTGACAAACACAATCGACACGACACCGGGCGAGATGTGGTTCAAGGCTGACATTTCGTTTGTCTTGAATGGAACAGACATGTACAGATCGGTCAGTGTGACAGAGAGCGAATACCATAGTCTCAAAGGAAGCTCCACGGAAGTCATTCTTTGCGACCCAAGTACCAACGAGGTAACTTTCTATCGGTTCGCCCGCTATCATGCGGTCGAACCATCGACGGCTATCAAAACAGTCAAACCGTAGACTGACTGAGGTTTGTTTCTGTGTTTAAAATAAATTCCGAAACGAAGTTAGTCTGGTGGCCGACACCGCAAGATTACAACGAAGCTATCCAAACCCCTCAAGCAAATCTGCTCGATAATGAGCTTCGGAGCGGTCTTCCATATACAAACGCACTGGAGCTTCCCCGCTCCATTACTGGATCTTTTGCCTCTGTCTACAGAATGCATTGCGAGAAAAAGGATTTTGCGCTGCGATTGTTTTTGAGTAACATTCGCGATCAAAACGAGCGTTATGCACTGATCTCCGATTTTGTTCAACGCGATGCCCTGCCCTACACTGTCACGTTCGACTTTCTCCGAGAGGGCATTAAAGTTCATGGAGAATGGCTACCTGCACTAAAAATGGATTGGCTGGAGGGCGAGCAGTTTGATCACTATATAGGCGCAAATCTAGGCAATGCAGAAAAGCTTGGGGCGCTGCTGGACAAATTCGTCAGAATGATGCAAGACCTGCGTCGTGCTGGTATCGCCCACGGTGACCTTCAGCATGGCAATATTCTTGTCTGTCACGACCAACTTCGGCTTGTCGACTACGACGGCATGTTCGTTCCAAAGATGAAAGGTCTTGCCACAAATGAACTGGGACACCGAAACTATCAACATCCCGAACGCGCAGCTCATCACTTTGGACCATACCTGGATAACTTCTCGGCCTGGGTCATTTACGCCTCGGTGCGAGCGCTACAAATCGACGCTCGACTGATGCATCAGCTTGGTGGCGGAGATGATTGCTTGCTATTTCGGCAGTCTGACTTCGCAGATCCATTACATTCAGCAGCATTCGCCGCGATGGAAAAACATTCAGATCCCACGATCAAAAATTTGGCACAGTTTGTCAGACTACAATTGAAAACCGACCTGGAGAAAATTCCATATCTTGAGCTTCCAATACCGCAAGTACAAGAGCAAGAATTGCAGCCAGTTGCTGAATCTGTGCCGACTATCAGAAGTGGTGCAAGGCTCGTACGCGGAAATTTACCAGATTGGCTGCATGAAGAAAATGGAGAGGTCGTCGCACATTCAACGACAGTACACACAAAGTCACCCGAACAAGCAGTTTGGTTCAAACCTGGTGAAGCCCGACTTTCGGGTCGATTGAGTGCAGGTCAGTCAAATTCGAGTCAGTCAAATCCGAGTCAATCGAAATCAAGTCAAGCAAACACGATTCCACCGACGGCAGCTAAAACACAATCAAACATGCAATCTGCTGGCACCAACTTGCAGAAGACTGGCGCACCGAAATCACTATTGCCGCTGGAACTTCAATCGAAAATACCACGCAGAGTCAAATGGAATCCGCGATCTGAACAAACCACGCTGGTTGCATGGTTTGCGTTACTACTTTTGAATCCGGCAATCTGGTTGATGTTTTCCTTTGGGTTCAACGCATACGGCATCGACAGTGAGCTTGAATCAACAGCCCAAATGGCATCGGCGCAGGTGACGGCGCTGCAAGCAAGACCAGCAAAAGACGGAGATTCGCGAATCGATTACACCTACACTTTCGACCATCAGCTCTACAAGGGATCAGCTCTCAGAAGAGTAGACGCAAGAACGATCGACGAGCTCGGGTCTAGCTACTACGTTTATGTCTTACCAAAGAATCCTACAGTGCACGAGGGACTAAACGAGAGACGTGGTTCTAAGCGCCTTGGCGACCAATCGATGGCCTTCCTCTGCCTGTTGCTCAATCTCGTGCTAATCATCTCGATTTTGCGAGCGCCGCTCAGAGATAGGAAGTTAGCTCAGATGGGAGCACCGTTGCTTGCCAGGGTCGACTCGATAGACCTGATCAAAGTACCCAAAACGGGAGTTCAATTGTATAAAGCAGCCCTGTCCTTTTCTTGGGCGGGAAAACAGCGACATCGCACGATTTATCTGACCAAAGTTGAGTACGATTCGCTTCAAATCGGGTCCAACGAAGTTATTCTGTACGACGAAATAAGAAACCAACTCAGGCTATATCGATTCTGCCGTTACAACGCAATTAGTTTACCCTCGAAGGCATCCAAACGGGCATCCAACCTTGCTAAATGGTTGAAGCCTTAGCTTTGGTTTCGCGGCAAGAACTTTCCAGTTCGCCGAACAGTTGCCTCAGTTCACCGTGAACATCTTTCGCGTTTCGAACGATTTCGATAACACGAGAACCAACGATGACGCCATCGACTCCAACCTCAAGCAAAGCAGTTGCTGTTTGCTTGCTCGACACACCGAATCCTGCGCAAATCGGTAACGGGGTCTGGTTTTTGAGCTTCCCGATCAGACCACCCAGGTTGGATAGATTGTTAGCAGACTTGTCAGTTCCGGTTACACCTAATCTCGACACGAGATAGATGAAGCCACCGGCAATGGTGGCAATCTTTGCCAGGCGTTCATCTGTCGTCACTGGCGAAACAATGAAGATCAAATCGACGTCATTCGCTTTGGCAATAGGCAACACTTCCTCTGCTGTCTCGACGGGCAGGTCTGCAATCAAGACACCATCAATGCCGACCTCTTTTGCTTGTTTGAAGAAAGACTCGACACCGACAGCAAGAACGTTGTTGTAATAAACAAGAATGCCGATCGGAATTTCAGCATCGAGCTTGCGCACATCTGCAATCAACTTGAAAGCATCTGCTGTTTTGAATCCAGATTCGAGAGTTTCGAAGGCTGCTTTTGCGATCACTGGACCGTCGGCAACAGGGTCACTGAAAGGAAATCCAAGTTCCAGCGCAGATGCACCTGATTCAATCATTGTTTTGATGATCGACAGGGATTCTTCTTTGTTCGGCCAACCAAGCACGGTAAAAGGCATGAACGCCTTTTGATTGTCTTTCTCGAGCTTGTCGAAGCGTGTTTGGTAGCGCTTACTCATGTCTGAGGACCTCCGCTAAGTCTTTGTCTCCGCGACCAGATAAATTGATGAGCACACGGCTTCCAGGCTTCAAATCAAGACAGAGCTTCTTGGCATAAGCCAGCGCATGCGAGCTTTCTAGTGCCGGAATGATGCCCTCTCTTCTCGACAATTCATTGAATGCCGCAAGCGCTTCTTTGTCGTCGACAGAAACGTATTCGGCTCGTTTTATATCCTGAAGATAAGCATGCTCTGGTCCAACCGAAGGATAATCTAGCCCTGCTGCGACGCTGTGCGCCTCGATGATCTGCCCATCGTCATCTTGCAAGACCATGCTCTTCATACCGTGCAAACAACCTGGCTTTCCCTTGCTCAAAACGGCACCGTGCTTCGCAGTATGCACACCATGTCCTGCTGGTTCGACACCAACTAATTTGACGTTCTCGTCATCAAGAAACGCTGAGAACATGCCGATTGCGTTCGATCCTCCGCCGACGCAAGCAATAACATAATCTGGCAATTCTTGATAGCGATCGAAAAATTGTTGGCGCGCTTCGCGACCGATGATGCTCTGAAAAAATTTCACCAGAGTCGGAAACGGATGCGGTCCGGCCGCTGTTCCGAGCAAATAATGTGTGTCGCCGAGGTTGGTAATCCAATCTCGAAGAGCCTCATTGATGGCATCTTTGAGAGTCTTGCTGCCAGTTGTGACCGGGTGCACTGTCGCTCCCATCAACTTCATGCGTTGCACGTTCGGCTGTTGCCTGACGATATCTACTTCGCCCATGTAGATTTCTGTCTGCAAGTCTAACAATGCGCCCGCCATCGCACACGCAACACCATGTTGCCCAGCTCCAGTCTCAGCAATGATGCGTTTCTTACCCATAGACTTGGCTAACAGTGCCTGTCCCAATGCGTTGTTGGTTTTGTGTGCACCACCGTGAAGCAGATCTTCACGCTTCAAAAATATTTCCGCGCCCCATAGTCTCGACAAATTTCGAGCGTAATACAACGGCGTTGGTCGACCAGCATAATCGCGAAAGAGATTACCCAACTCGCCCATGAAACCTTTATCGTCTTTGGCGACAAGAAAGGACGCTTCGAGCTCTTCTAGCGCTGGCATCAACGTTTCCGGCACGTATACGCCACCATAAGTACCGAAATAACCGAGAGTCTTCATCAGGAAATTGCCTCATTCACAACATTCGCACCATCGCTGACTGCACCACAAAATGCGATCATCTTATCCATATCTTTGAGACCAGGAGAAACTTCCACCCCTGACGCAACATCTAGAGCGTGCGGCTTGATGCGACTCAACACACGGCGAACATTCGTGTGGTTCAAACCGCCGGCAAAAAAATAGGGGCGCGAAACACGTAGATTCTCTACCTTCTCGATTGCTACATCGAGCCATGTTGCGAAATCAAGTTGCTTCGGTTTGTCGAACAGGATGTAGTCGCAACTCTTGTATAAATCGAGAAGCTCCTGCAATTTTGCATCATCCGAATCTGGATCTATCTCAATGACTTTCACGATCGGTGCACCCACAGATTGACAAAATTCTGGAGACTCAGACCCGTGCAGTTGCACATAATCGAATTTGAGAGCTTTGGCGATGCGCTTAACGTCGGCTATTTCGCTGTTTCTGAAAACCGCCACGGTCTTCACCTGTCCACCGATAAATTTTAGAACTTCTTGTGCAGCTTCTTCGTTGATAGCGCGAGCGCTGCCAGGCACGAAAATGAAACCGAGATAATTTGCACCGGCGGTAATGGCATTTTTGGCGTCACTTGAATTTGTGATTCCACATATTTTAACTTCAGCCATTACGTTCCTGCCTTTGCTGGCGCTTGTAAGCTGACGAACTCTGCCATTAGCGCGTCCATGTTATCGCTTTTCATAAGCGCAGATCCAATCAAGAAATTAGAACAGAAAGGCAACAATCGTTCAATGTCAGACTTTGCAAGAACACCACTGGCGGAGATCAAAATCGTCTCGGCTGGAATCGAGCCGGCCAGCCGCTCGGTCGTGCCTAGATCCATCTGAAACGTGCCAAGGTCTCGGTTGTTGATCATCATTATGCGTGGATTGATTCGTAGCGCTCGCTCGATTTCTTCGGCAGTTTGCACTTCAACGACCGCATCCATTCTTAAAGATGCAACACATTCGTAGAGTGTTCTCAACTGTGTGTCAGTCAAAATTTTGACAATCAGCAGAACAGCCTTGGCACCAGCTTCTCGTGCCTCGTAACATTGGTAAGGAGCAATGATAAAGTCTTTGCACAACGTCGGCAATTTGCTCTTCTTAGTTACTTCGGAAAGCAATTCGAGACTGCCACCAAAATATTTCGCATCTGTCAGAACAGAAATAGCTTTAGCGTATCGATCGTAGGAATGAATAATCTCGTCCACGTTCACTGCACCGCGAAGAACGCCTGCCGAAGGAGATTTCGGCTTCAACTCGCAGATCAAATTAACGCCGTCAGCGCTCAATGCGTTTGCAAATTCGTGATTGGCTTTAGTGACCGACGAGCGAAAAGATTCCAGATCACGCTTTTGCATGCGCCCTGTAAGTTCAGACTTTTTATTCTCGACAATCTCAGCTAGTGAACCAGGCATAAGCCCTCCTGCATTCCTCGTATTTAGCGGCAACTGCGCCTGTCAACAGCAATTCTTTCGCCAGTGCAGCGCCATCATCAATGGTGCTCACTTTGTCAGCAACCATGAATGCGGCTGCGGCATTTCTACAAACGAGATGCATGAAATAAGGTTCCGCACTTCCGACAAGCACCTGATGAAAAATTTCATGACTGTATTCAGGTGTCATAATATCTTGGTCTTCTTCGACATCATCAACGGCTGGAAGCGAGTGGTGCTGCAACTTTCCATCACGGAGTTCGGTGTAGTTGGTGACGGTACAAGGATCGATCTCGTCCAAACCTCGCTCTGAGCGCACCACGATTGCCTGCTCGGTGTGCTTATCTGCCAGCAAATAATCCGCCACCAGACGATAAACCATTGCATCGCTGGTTCCGATCAGTCGCAGTCGAGGATTGAGTGGATGCAGTAACGGTCCGATCGAATTGAAGATGCTGGGACCCGGCAAGGTGCGGCGAATCGCCGACAGTTTAGCGAGAGACGGATAGTAGTGAGGTGCATAGAGAAAAACCAGCCCAACACTTTCCAGCAACTCGTGCACATGCTCGTATGGAATCGATGCCGGAATACCAAGCGCCTCCAGTAAATCGAAACTACCGCTCAAGCTACTGGCGGCACGGTTGCCAAACTTAGCCACTCGCACGCCGCCTGCAGCCAGAACAAACGCTACTGTCGTTGATGTGTTGAAGTGCGGAAGTCCGCTTCCACCAGTTCCGCTGCAATCCATTGCATTGAGAGTGCCGTCGAATTTGAAGGCGCACTTTGCTTTCACCGAGTTGATAAACGCCGTCAGAATGCGAAGATCGAGTCTATCGCTGCTAAGCTCGATCAAGACTTGCCGGATTTTTTCATCAGGCAATTCGCAATCAACCAAACTAGCGATAGTCTCTTCGCTCAACATTTTTCGACGAAATTCCTCAGCATCTTTTGTCCCTGCGGAGTGCCGATTGATTCAGGATGGAACTGCACGCCGTACAACCTGTCCGTCTTGTGCTGCAGAGCCATAACCAATCCCTGACCATTCTCTTGTGCGGTCACAGTTATCTCGTCAGGAACGGTTGCCAGATCTGCAATCAGCGAGTGATATCTCATCGCCTCGAATTCTTCGTCAATGCCATCAAAGAGCGGTGTTTGACTTTTCACCTTGATCTTGCTCGTTTTGCCGTGAATGATTTGCGGAGCGCGAATCACCTTGCCGCCCAGGTGGTGCACAATGCCTTGATGCCCAAGGCATACACCGAGTATGGCGGCATTCAATTTCTTGCGATTCAAAATTACATCTTTGCAAACACCAAAATCAGAGTCATTGCCAGGATGACCGGGACCAGGCGACATCACAACATGGTCTGGTTGAAGCTTCTGAAGCTCTTCGAAAGTAATTTCGTCATTGCGAAAGACTTGAATCGGCTCCGAAACAAGCGGCTGCAACATCTGGAATAGATTGAAGGTAAACGAATCATAGTTATCGATAATGACGAGGCTCATTTGCTGCTCACCTCCGCATATTTAACGGCTTGCAGCAGGCTTTTGGCTTTATTGCGAGTCTCGCGATATTCCATCAATGGGTCAGAGTCGTAAACGATTCCGGCTCCGGCATTGACGTGAACATGATTGTCTTTGACCAGGGCTGATCGAATAGCTATCGCACCGTCCATATTGCCGAGCAAATCGAAATAGCCGACGGCGCCGGAATATACGCCGCGCTGTTCGGGTTCTAGCTTCGACAAAAGATGCATGGCGCGAATTTTTGGCGCACCAGATACAGTGCCAGCTGGAAAACAACTTCGGAATGCGTCGAAGCAAGTTTTACCTTTGGCAAGCACGCCGCTCACTTCAGTAAACAGGTGCATTACGTGCGTATACTTAGTCAGACAAGCGATTTCACCAACCTTGACAGAGCCCGGTTGACAGACGCGTCCAAGGTCATTGCGTCCTAAATCTACGAGCATGCGGTGCTCTGCCATTTCTTTTTCATCGGCTTTCAACTCTACTGCCAACTTCTCATCAGCCTCATCGTCTGCTCCACGCGGGCGAGTACCAGCGATGGCGCGCAGTAGCACCTGACCGTTCTGCGAGCGCACAAACGTTTCAGGCGACGAACCGAGATATACAAAATCTGGACACTTCAAGAAGTAAGCGTATGGAGAAGGATTTGTCGCTTGCAAGGCGCGATAGATATTGATTGCAGGAATCGAGCAGGGCGCAGAGAAGCGCTGAGAGAGCACGATCTGGAAGGCCTGTCCCTCAGCGATAAATTCTTTCGTTGCCACAACAGCATCAGTAAATTGTTTTTCGCTAAAAGGTCCAGATACGTTTTTGAAGATCTCTTCTTCGTTTAGCGCTTGCGATGGAATCACTTGCGCAGGCAACTTCATAGGTGATAGAGCACGCTCCAGAAGCTGCCTGGCGTGCGCCTCGCCACGATGTGAGACGAAGGAGACTTTGCGATATTGCTGGTCGAAAATCACTACCGAGTCGTAGAGTCCATAACGACCATCGGGCACATCAAAAGGTGCGGAAGCTTGTTTCGGAATCTTCTCAAGAGCGCTGACAGCGCCGTATCCCATGTATCCAACCAGCCCGCCGATGAATGGCAACTCGAGCTTTTGAATGATGGAACCTTTCAAAAATTTCTTCAAATTTTCTTCGCTGCCAAAAGTTATTTTGACGAACTCGTCTACTTGCAAGCGCAATAACTCGATTGGATCGGCAGCATCGACAGTGCTGGTTTGCCCGTCTAATTCAGCGATTTCAGCAGTTCCATCTTTGAGCGATATGGTCCGAACCGGGTCGATGCCAACGAGCGAAAATCGTGCCAGACGTCCATCACCTTCCGTACTTTCGAATAGAAATCCATCTTTTGAATGTTGACTGAGATTGTGAAAAACAGAGACCGGAGTGCCAAAGTCCGAAGCAATTGTGATGACAGCGGTCTTAGGGGTTTGGGCGGCGTCTGACGTGTTCGATTTATTCATGGTAGGTTGTTGCATTTCCTTCTCTCCGAGACAAAAACGAATGACCGCAAGCACCATCACGGGTAAGCTTGCGGTCAATGAATTCGGTTTGGTGTTCGAAAAGGACTACCAACCCGGCATTAGCTTACCTGGCTGTTGCGACAGGCGCCACCAACCTTTGAAGCGAAATTGGGTTGTATCGGGTTGAATCATTGTTCCGAGCCGTGCTTTCCGGTTTCTACCAGTGAGTTGCAATGTTAGCACAAGGGTCGAGATTGGCAAGCTGTTTTCAACTTTTGCAAAGTTATCTATGGAACGAAATAGCTGATTATCCACATCGCCCCAATGAACATGAAGACGAGACCAATTCTCGTGCCTATCGACGGACCGCCGCCTCGTTCGCCCTTAGCCCTGGTCGCCTTGCCGCCAAGCAAGAAGAGGAATGCCAAACCGATGCACAAAATAGGTGTGAAATAGTGGAGCAGCCAAATCGGCGTATTGACAGGCAATTTTACAATGCACAGCTTGGGCGGACGTCCGGCTTTGGACGCTTTTACCGGTTCGGGAAAGTATTGTTTGCCATTGCTAAAGGCAAGCAGGTAAATAGTTCCGGGCACTGAACCGGCAATGAATTTGGCATTGCGATCGAATCCATGCGCAAAGAATTTTCGCGTGTCGCCACTCGGCAATTTCGTCACTGCATTCAAGCAGTGGATTCCACCGGCATAAAATGCGGCTTCCTTCACCCATTTTCCATTTTCAGCAGACTCTAGTATTTTCTCGAGAGGAAGATTTACCTGTGGAACGTCGACAAAATCTCCCACACTATCGCTAGTACTTTCCAACCGATCTACTGATGGCATCTCGGGTCTGAAGCTAATCGGATTTTGCGCTAGCTCACCAAGTTGAACTTCTCCTTGCCTCTGTGGATATTCTCGTCGCTGCTGAAACCATGATGTTGCGATCTTGCCGATCATTTCAATCTGGCGCACTATCTTGATTTCAGGTCCATTTTTCGAGTACAGAATGGTTCCATCTTCTCGCTGCAATCCCATCGGTGTTTCTTCAAACCAAACTTCTTTGTTCAGCAACGAACTCAAAATGGAATCTTTGAAATCCATCAAATCAGGTCCCATAGCCGTAATAGTGGCGGCATAAAGTTGATTACCGATTTTATATGTTGGCTCACCATTGGGAGAAATCACCAGATCGATTTGACCATCTGAAGTTTTGTAGGACGTTCCTTTCAGATGATTGAGTTGCGTCGGTTTGGTAGCGCTAGTGTTCAAGACGTTTAGCATCATGTAGCCGCAAAAAATCAAAACGGCAACAACGATCAGAGAAATAAAAACACCACTAGAACGCTGCAACAGAATCAGAAAACTCTGCATTGCATCGGTTTGACTGCCGTCTTTCTTTTTATCCTGACGCGGGCGCGGGGGTTGAGGCGGAGCGTTATCGTCTTTGAATCTGCTTGAACTTTTCCCTGCGGAACCTTTACCAGAGCTGTCGGCGGGCAGACGTGCGTTAGTTTGCCGCGGCAAAGATTTGGGCGAGACGATTGCATTTGAAGACGACGACGGTGAAGAAGATGAAGGTCTTACATCCGGCAACGGTCGATTTAGAGTTGCCATCGACGATGTAGACATTGTGTTGGCACGACGGAATAAAGTTTCAGCGTCATCGACAAGTCCGAGTTGCTGATAAGTCGAGGCGAGACGCAACACCATATCGATGACCATGGGGTGTTTGCGTCCAAGAACCTTTTCGCCGATTACAAGAAGCCGCTTGTAATGTGGCATCGCCTCCGTGTAGCGACCCATCTGATAATAGATGTCGCCAAGGCTTTGCAAGCACGCAATCGTGTCTGGGTCACCCGCGCCGTAGTTTCGCTCCAGCACATCAAGAGCGCGCCGATAAATGGGTTCGGCAGCGCTGTAATTTTTCTGTTTAAAGGCTTGAGCAGCGTATTCTAACGATGTCGCGACATCGATAAGCTCTCGTTCAGCATCTCCGGCAGGCATCCACCAATCTCACGTGATTTCATAGGAAACATACCCGAAATTGGTGGATAATCCAACCAGATCATCGATTCCGACTTGCCTGACTACTCTGTGTTCCGTGATAGCTGAAGAACTTTCCGCTTAAAACGGCACTACGAGCTTTTAGAACGTCGGCAGCTGACATGGCATAGGTGTCATAAACGCGGTCGAACCCGCTTGCAGCACCTGCTTGAGCAGCTCTATCTGCTGAGTAATTAGAGTTGTTGTAGGCGCTGGCAACGCCGCTCTGTTCAGGCGTCCAGGTGTCTCTGGAGATGTTGTAATTTGTTGGTGTAACTCCGTTCGAGGGGTCAAAGGATTCATTCGAGTATCCGGGGTTGTTCCAGGCACTGCTGGCGCCTGGCATGTTTGCTCCTTCAGTTGTAACTGGGTATGCGGTGTACTGTTGGCTGTACTGCTGCGTGTTCTGACTCGAACCTGGTGCTTTGAAAGCGATTTGATTTCTGACGTTGCGAGTCTGATTCTGAGCGGTTGCAGACGGTGGAAATAAAACACAGGCAATAGTAAATAGCGTCACTAATAAAAGTGATGACATAAGAACCTCCCCAAGTTGCAATGCAACTTCGGTAGTAAGAATCTGGTAAGTGCGAATGGGTCTCCGTGGAGTCTATATACGCGGTCTGAATTTTCTGGACAGGGTTTCCGAAAATTTTTCGAGTTCGATTTTGAAAGCTCAGTGAAGGAAATCCGAGGCACCACGGATAGGGGCACGCAGCAAAGAACGCCGACTTAGATAGCGGCGTTCTCGCTTATGCGGTTACCTTATCTAGTCCTCAGTGATTTGTGGAGACCTTAGTGATTTGTGTGCACGTCGGTCTGCTCTTGGATGTGGCGCCAATATTTAGCAAGCGCTTCACTTGGCTGAGGAAGGGGTCTGAATCCACCGGTGCCGTATGGATCTTCGTTCTTGTAGCGGTTTTCCACGCCCTCGAGGTACTTCTTCGCATCGGCGTCTACCTGGCGGCGCTCTTCCGGAGTCATGTGCGAGCGAACTTCGGCGACGATCTGCTTCTCTTCGAGCTGAGCGCGACGTCTAACTTCATCGTGCATTGGACAATCTGGTGCTTCAGGGAATTTGCCAGGATTGATAGTCATCTGCATTCCCCAGCGATGAACTTCATCCTGGTATTTCTGGATAGCCTTTTCTTCCGCTTCGTAAGCTTTGTATTTAGCCTGTTCTCGCGGATCCTTGCTGTCTTTCATCTGCTGAACAACTTTTTCTTGAATCTGTTCGTCGAGAGTTTGATGGTGAAGCGAGAATAGCTCCTTCACTCCGTGCCAGAGCTTCTCCAGACCAGTCGAATGGTCCTTTGCTTCCTGGTCGAATCCGATCAAATCGATTTGAGGTAATATCCCTTTGACGTCCTTCAATTGTTTGTCGAACTGCTTGAAGAATTCGCGGTGATCAGCATCGTAGATGCCGATTGGAGAGTTTTCCATAAGTCTAGTAATTTTTTCTGCGTCGCGTACACGTTCGTCGGGCGACACAATTTGCGCAGCATGGTCTTTAAAGCTCATATGCGGCTCCTAGTAAAATCGGGAAGGCGTAGTAATACAGACAACTAAGGTCGTCCGGGAAATTCGCTTGAGAGAGAGGCGTCTCCAAGAATAGTTATACCGATCGCTAGTGACAACTTTGTGACAACCGCGTGACAAAGAAGCGACAAAAACATTTACGCCGCGACGACGCCATCACATGTGGTGCGACGGCGTCAGGAGTGTGGTGGTGCGCGGTGCCTTCGAGCGGTGCGCTGTGTATAGGTGTGTACGGTGCGCGGGGACTAGTTAGGGTAGCCCCAGGCTTCCGGCAGAGCGCTTCGATGTCCTGTGGTCAAGCCGGGCGTATAGATGCCGGAGTTGATACGGTGACTCTGGTCAAAACCTTCGAATGGCGGCGGTCCATCGGTTCCTTCATCGCCATAAATCAGGTCGGCTGCGCCAGCTGAGTTGCGAACAAAACTTTCCATCGAAGTTGGAGGCAAAAATCCCAGTCGTCCAAAAGTGCGATCCAAAATCGCACTGGTAGCGGGCGCCAACCTGACGCGCTGAGCACCCGTGTCGCGGGGTCTCGGCTGTGCGGTCCTTGGCTGCGAACTGGAACTGTTTCCGTAGTTCCCAGAAGCGCCAGAACTTGCGACACCACTAGCGATACCAGCATCTGCTCCACGGCTCTCACTTGAATTTGTTGAACCAAGATCAAACTCTTGATATGCGCCAGAGGCTCTGGCATCAGCTATCGATGTATTCCAATCAGCCGCCCTCGCAGGACCACCGGCCAAGGCAGCCACCGCAGTGCTGAGCAGAACCATCCCGACACCAATTGCTCGATAAGCGCTCATTAAACTCACTCTCTTGAATGAAACCCCGGTTCACCCAACGATGATGCTCGCGCGCGTCTGTATATTTCCGGAATAAGGTGTGAATTATTTGGGTCAATTTTGCCCGATCTTTGACAATGCTGCCGAATGAAGCTCCTGGCTCCCGACTATCAAGATTCTGTCAAGAGCCATGATGCCAACAGGCTGACCAAAACCAATCACACAAAGTCTACACATTACTCAGCTATACAGGAAAAGAGATCTGTCTTCAGCACGCTTTTGGCCGGCGCCTTCCGTCGGCCAGTGTCAACGTGCGCGGAATCAATGGCATCCGGAGCCGAAGGGGCGTTTTTGTGAATAAGTTTTTCGAGCAGACTCTACACAAACCATTTTTAGTACTTGTATTAGCTTGCATTCTCGTCGCTTGCGGGCTGGCAGCGTATCAAAATCTGCCACTGGAAGCCTATCCAGACGTAGCAAACATGCAAGCCCGCGTCATTACGCAAGTGCCCGGAAAAGCGGCGGAAGAAGTCGAGAAATTAGTGACAATTCCAATTGAAAAGGAATTGAATGGAATTCCGCACTCGGATCCTCCTCGTTCGATTTCTATTTTTGGATTGTCCGTAATCACTGTTGTCTTTGACGACACAGTAGACCCTTATGTCGCTCGGCAACAGGTTCTAGAAAGGCTCGCCAATGCTGCAGTGCCGCCCAATGTGCAGCCACAACTCGATCCCAATGCATCTCCCGTCGGCGAAGTCTATCGCTACACCATCGAAGGAAAACATTGGTCTTCGATGGATCGAAAAGAAGCGCAAGATTGGATTCTCAATCGGAAGTTTAAATCGATTCAGGGAATAGTTGACTCAACCGGATTCGGCGGACCATCAAAGGTATACCAGGTCGAAATCGATCCGGGGCGGTTGCGCGCAACAGGCATCTCACAATCTCAAATCGCATCTGCCATCGTTAGTTCAAACGGCTCCACAGGCGGAAGCTACATCGTCCGCAACGACCAAAACTACATGGTCAGAGGTCTCGGTTTGCTCCGTTCTGTGAAAGATATCGAGAACGTTGTCATCACCGCAAATCCCGACAACGTGCCGATTCGCGTGGGCGATGTGGCACACGTTAGCATCGGAGCTGCAATCAGAAAAGGCCAAGTCGGAAAGAATGACGATGACGATGTAGTGGAAGGAATTTTGCTGATGCGTCGCGGCGAAAATCCATCCGATGCTGTCAATAACATCAAAGCGCATTGGGATGAAGTGGCGCAGTCGCTACCAGACGGCATGCACCTGGAGCCACTCTACGACAGAACTGCGCTCGTCAAACGCACGATAAACACTATCGGTGAGAATGTCGCAGAAGGCATCATTCTCGTCATAGTTTTGCTTATGCTGTTTCTATTTCAAGTGCGTAGCGCTTTGATCTGCGCCGTTGTTATTCCGCTCGCACTACTGTTTGCCTTCTGCATGCTAACACTTTGCAAAGTGCCGGCGAATTTGCTTTCACTGGGCGCAATCGATTTCGGTATCATCGTGGACGGTGCGGTCGTTATGGTGGAAAACATTGTGCGCCACCTCTCGCACCTGGCCGAACAGAACAAGTACGGCGGCGTAGATGTGCTCCACACAGTCGTGACAGCGGCATCGGAAGTCGCCAAACCGATTCTATTTTCTACTTCAATTATTGTCATGACTTTCCTTCCGATCTTGAGTTTCGAAAGAGTTGAAGGAAAGCTCTTTCGCCCGCTTGCAATCACGATGAACTTCAATCTCATCGGCGCCGTTGTAATCACAATGACAGTGATACCGGTATTGTGCTACTTGATCTACCGTCGCAAATTACCGTCAGACAAAGAAAGCCCAATCATGCTTTGGCTTGAAAAACTGTACCTTCCAATATTGAACTTCGCTATCAATCACCGCATCATTATTAGCACAATAGCGTTTAGTGCACTTTTGTTCTCGCTATCGTTGACACCATTTTTGGGGTCAGAGTTTTTGCCAGAGTTAGAAGAAGGGAATATCTGGCTACGCGTAACGATTCTGCCGACGAGCGCATCGCTAGACAAAGCGGTAAAAGTAGCAAAAGAAATCAGGCATGTAATCAAAGAATACCCGGAAGTGACAAACGTGGTATCACAAGTCGGTTCACCCGATGATGGTACCGATCCAAACACTTACTCCACAATCGAAATACTAGTGGATCTCAAACCGCAGTCAGAGTGGGGACCAGAATTCAAAAGCAAAGAAGCCCTGGTGCGTTCGATTGAAGGAAAGCTGGATCATGAGATGCCGGGCTTTCTCTACAACTTCTCTCAATACATAAAAGACAATATGGACGAAGCTATCGGCGGCGTCAAAGGTGAATTCGGCGCTAAAATTTACGGTCCCGATCTTGCGGTGCTGACCAGCCTTGGCAAGCATGTGCGCAAAATTGTCGCCAGTGTGCCAGGCATGGTAGACGTTGCCAACGATCAGCTATTGGGTCAACCACAGCTCCTCGTCACTATCGATCAAGAACGCGCTTCACGCTATGGAATTACATCAAACGACATTTTGGACATTGTCGAAACATCGGTGGGAGGAAAAAACATCACTGAAGTAATCGATGGCGAGAAGCGATTCCCTGTAGTTCTGCGCTTCCAGAAAGCGTACCGTGACAAAGAAGCTGACCTGCGGAATATTTTAGTGAACACGCCATCGGGGCAAAAAATACCCCTCGGACAGCTGGCCAGTGTTTCGGAACAGTGTGGTGCCACCTCAATTTTGCGAGACGAAAACGAGCGAAGAATAGCTGTCAAAGCGAATATCAGAGGGCGCGACCTGGGCTCTGCCGTGCTAGAAGCACAAAAACAAATTGCCAAAAATATAGTGCTGCCACCTGGATACCACATCGAGTACAGCGGACAGTACGATCGAGCCCAAGAAGCCATGGCGCGCCTTGCGGTGGTCGTTCCAATTACGTTGGGACTGATCTTTCTGCTCTTGTACACAGCCTTTGGCAGCGCTTACATTGCGGCGCTCGTCATGCTGACCGTGCCGCTTGCAGCGACAGGTGGGATTATTGCTCTGTTCCTTTCCGGCACCCACTTCAGCATCTCCGCAGGCGTCGGCTTCATCGCTTTATTCGGTGTATCGATTCAATGCGGCGTCATCTTGGTTTCAAAAATTCGCGAAATGTGCGGTGACGATACGTTCGATCGGGAAGCACTGATTTCGGCATGTCTAATCAGATTGCGCCCAGACATGATCGCCACATTAGTCGCACTTGGGGGTCTGATACCAGCGGCACTGTCAAACGGCATTGGCTCTCAAAGCCAGAAGCCATTTGCGATAGTGATTGTCGGCGGAATACTGCCTGCTACATTGTTAACGCTAGTTGTGCTTCCGTCGCTCTACAGCTGGTTTGCCGGGGGCTGCAAAGTGAATTGGAGAATTCCGTTCAGGACTGCAGATCAGGAAACAGATCCGCAAATAGATCCTTCGATTTGATTAAAACGTTGTGACGGAAACTTTGTTGTGACGTTAAAACTAGAACTTCATCAGTTTCGGAGATCGGACTTGTCTATAATGGTCTGTTATCAGATAAGAGACTCAACAAGCCGGAGCGCCTGTGGGATACGTCGAATTAGCCTATGACCTGAGAACAGAACCTACTGACGGCAACGTCAAGAGTGCTCAAAACTGGCTATCCAAACAAAAAAAGTCTGGGGAATCTGTATACACAGTGCTTACAGCTTTAATTGAGGCAAGACCCGACGCCAAGACACTAGAATGGTTCGAGAGTTGGTTGCCAGGGCGAGACTTGGACTTACACCAGCTGTTCTTCGTTAAGAGCGCCGCTGTTCACGATTGGTTAATCGATTTTCTTCGCCAACACAACGACGATGAAAAACTCGGCAAACTTTGGCACCAGCTTATGTTTGATTTTACCCTGCCTCCAAGTTCGCTTTCTTATTGGCCAAAGCTGCTAATGAGCGATGATCAGCCACTTATTGAAGGATCCTCTGAATGGCTCATCGCCCACGGGAATGGAGAAGAAGATTCTGTCTTCGTGGCGCGTTGCCTGGCGAAGTTGACGAAACGTTCCGACGTGCAGATGAAAATCATGGAAATACTGAGAGCTTCCAATGATTCCGATCTTGCAGCCACTATCCTCGAACACACGACAAACGATGCAGCAATCGAAATTGGAATTGAAATGCTGAATGCCGTAAGCCATCGTCACGGTAGCAACATCGCGACACAGTTGCTGAAGACAGATCCTCAAAGGTACTGGCCGAAGGTGGAACCGTTTTTAAGACGCCACTGGGTCGACAAGGACGTGTTTCCTTATACTCTTGGCAAGATGATGCATCAAGCACCTCTGGTAGTGGCACCACTTGCTTTTGAGTGGATCGACGATTACCCCAAATCAAAGATGATTGCTAGCATCGTTACGCTCGCCCAGACCCAGGAGTCGGTGGATCTCATCTGGGCTGGGTTGCAACCACGTACCACAAAGCCTTTCGCGCCAGAAATTTTGGAAATACTGCTTCTGCACTATCGCGGATTGTCTATGCCCAAAGAGGCTACAGAATTTGCAGATGACTGGCTACATAGAAATCAAAACCACAAAAGGTTCTTTAACATTTTGGCGGGAGTGTTAAGAGCAGGCGCAACCGACGTTCGCCTTCAATTAGCTCGAAATTGGCTTGATAAACTGACAGACGAAGAGGAAAGAGGTTGCAGCTTAATGGTCCTACGAAGGCGAGCACCAAAGAATTTTAACGACGAAGCACTAGCCTGGGCAAGCAAACATCCAAATATCTTGCAGTCGATAGCCATCATAAATGAGTACAAAGAGTTGCCGGATTCGCCCATGGATGACTTCTGACGTACAGAGATCCGATTATCGTCCATTATTTTTGACGATACAGAGTGAGAGTCGATCCATCTGGCAGCGAATGACTGGCAACTTGTTCGAAATGAGAGTCTGTTTTTACGAACTGTTTGAGTTGCTCGAAAGCCTTTTCAGAGGCGGCATCAGCAAAGCCCTGGTAGTGGTTTTCACTTTGGACAAGGTACCAATGATAGTACAGAGCTTCTGCCGGAGAGAAGGTCGCCTTGTCACCGCCAATGGTGTACTTTCTTGACGTCGTCGGCACCACTTCGCTGTGCAGATCGTGCGCAATCAACTCAAAAGTGTGCACATTCAGATCTGGTGAATTAGCAAGAATGTTCAGATATACTTTCCGCCCCTTATCCAGCTTGTCGATTTCTTGCATCGCCCAATACTGCCCCCAGTCTACTTCTGGGCGGGCGTTCACCAGCGTGATTCCGAGGCGAGGCTCAGAAATTGTATTCCCCATTGACCGACCGATGTTGGCGAACCACTGTGGAGTTGATACTGGATATGGTGAAAACTCCAACGATAAAATCTGCAAGATCGCCGCAACTAATCCTATCCAACCAAGTCTCTGCACAAAGCGCTGTTTACTCTCGACCATTTGAGCGAGGAAGCATCCGGTAACGACGGCGGTCATGATCAGGGCCGGCGCGATGTACTGCGGCTTCGGCAAAATCCAAGCCAGGGTGCAGACAGCAGTTACTCCACCCCCCGCAGAGAGTAGCAACAAATACAACTGATGCGTCACGATCTTGCGTGCAAAAACCAGCGCCAGCACAAAAGCGACTAACAAATATGGCGACATGGTGGCAGGTAGCACTTGAGCATAGTGCTGAAGATTACCCGTGAACGACTGCGCATGAGTGATAGTCACCGCACACTCGTCAGCCATCAGCTTTGCCTTTCCGGCGTTCAAAACGAACCACGGAGCACTGATAGCTGCGGCAATCAATCCAGCCACAGCGAGCTTAACTGCATCTGCAATGAACTTGGTTCGACCGGCAATCTTTTCAAAGAAAACTGCAGCCGCCGGCAACACCAGGTAAACGACCGCGATCTGTTTGGTCATGCAGGCAGCGCCTAACGCCACTCCTGCGAGAATTGCACGAGACCAGGTTGGGTTCGTTCTAAAGTTGAACAATGAAAATAAACCAACTCCAACCATTGCTGTGAGAGGAAAGTCCAGCCAGAATGCTCTATTGAGCAGGGCTAATTCTGGATACAAATTGATTACGACAGCACTGAGAACAGCGGCTAAACTAGAGCGAGTCAGGCGCATCGTAATTCCGTATACACTGAGCGACAAGGCGGCGTTGAACAACGTCAACACAGCTATATCCACGGCTCTGCTAGCGCCGAAGATTGCCTTAAAAAGACCGTTGGTCATATGTGCAAACGGTGGATAAAAACTGTTCACCGACAAAAATTGGTGCCACCACTCTGCCCGCAACAAGCGCGGATGCCTGAACAAATCAGCATAAGTGAAAGCGTTGAGAATGTGCCCAGACTCATCGATAGTCGGAATTCTGTGTTCGAACGAAAACCAAATCGGCACGAGAGCGGCGAAAGCGATCACGACCGCAGGCAGCACAATTTTTCCCAAATGATTCCATGACGAATTTTCCGACACATTTTTTGAGCCGGCATTCACCCCTTGATCGATCAATTGAGACACGGACAACGCTAAACCTGTGGGAAGATGCGATGCCAAGATCCTACGACAATGTGTGAACTCAAGGGCGTCCGTAAAAGCAACTTAATGCCGGAGTGGAACCGGCACTCCGCCAGGTTTCAAGAGTTAGGCTCGCCTAAGACAGTCGAAAAGCCGTCAGGTTCGCTATCTCTGGCGTTACGAGAGCAGTTATAAACCACCGAACTCAGCCAAAGTATGATAACTTCTCTAGCGAATTCGAGACATTCCTTAGCAAGGCGGCGCGCTTGCAAACGCTTTACTACTGACCAAATCGGGAGCTGCTTGGTGGCGAAATGAAAGTAGCCGTTGTAGGACTATGGCATTTAGGCACCGTCATCGCAGCCTGTCTGGGCAAAGCGGGGCACGAAGTCGTCGGCATCGACGAGGACCGCACAGTCATCGCCGGTTTCGTTCTGGGCAAACCGCCCATATTCGAACCAGGTTTAGAAGAAACATGCAAAGCCGCCGTTCAAGCCGGGGGATTGCGCTTCAGCTCCGACCTGGCTTCGACATCAGACGCCGACCTGGTGTGGATCGCATACGACACGCCCGTCGATGAGCAAGACGTTGCAGACGTTGAATTCGTCAAACAAAAAGTCCAGACAATTCTTCAGCACCTCCGCCCCGAAACGCTTGTATTGATTTCGTCTCAGGTTCCGGTTGGTTTTACTAAATCGCTGATGGAATATGCCCAGAAAGTTTGTCCAGAAAAAGAGTTGTTGTTTGGATACAGTCCAGAGAATCTCCGACTGGGAAAAGCCATCCAAATATTCATGGAGCCAGACCGAGTTGTGGTCGGCATTTCGCACGAGAAGGCACGTCTAAAAGTTCTCGATTTGCTTAAGTCATTCACTGACAATATCGTCTGGATGAGCATCGAATCAGCAGAAATGACGAAACACGCGCTCAATGCATTTCTGGCGCTATCCATCACATACATAAACGAAGTTGCTGCAATTTGCGAACAGGTTGGTGCCGATGCGAAAGAAGTCGAACTGGGGCTTAAAACAGAAGCGCGCATCGGTTCTGCAGCCTATCTTGGCCCAGGCGCAGGCTTCGCCGGCGGCACCCTGGCACGAGATATCGAGTTTCTTTCGCAACTTTCGAGCAACAATGGTTTGAAGTCACCGATACTATCTGCGGTGCGCTTGAGCAACGACGAACACAAGAATTGGCCAGCGCGCCGACTGCAACAGAAGCTGCTCAATCTAGATGGAAAGGTAATCGCCGTTCTCGGGCTCACATACAAACCTGGCACTGACACGCTGAGACGTTCGAGCGCAGTCGAGCTGTGTGAATGGCTGTTACAGCAAGGGTCGACTGTGCAAGCTCATGATCCAGTCATTACAGCACTTCCTCAAAAGAAGCACAGTGCCATCAAGCTCAAGAACTCGATTCGCGAAGCCGTAAATGGAGCAAATGCAGTGGTTGTCGCAACCGAGTGGCCAGAATTCAACGAGATCACCGCAGAGCAGCTCACTGACTTGATGCAACAACCGCTAGTTCTGGACGCGAACGCGTTTCTCAAAAAGAATCTCGCCAGCGACAGGAAAATCGATTATTTGACGGTAGGCAAAGCATGAGACCACTTGAAGGGAAGACAGCAATCATAACCGGAGCCAATCAAGGTTTGGGCAAGGTCTGCGCCAAAGCATATCTTGAAGCCGGAGCCAGCCTGGTGATTTGTGCTCGCAACGAAGAGATGCTGAAAGCAACTTATGACGAACTGCTTGGCAGTACAGACTCCGCCTCGCAGAGACTAAACTGGCTTACCACAGACGTTTCACGCGTTCAGGACGTAGAGCGATTAATCGACTTCGCCTTAGAAAAAAATCCGCGCATCGATATTCTCGTCAACAATGCTGGAGTGTATGGACCCAAAGGATGCATCGAAGACGTTGATTGGGAGGAGTGGACACGGACCATCGAAATCAATTTGTATGGACCCATCCTCATGAGTCGGGCGCTTCTGCCGCACTTCAAGACAAACAAAGCTGGAAAGATCATCAATATGTCGGGTGGAGGAGCTACAGCTCCGCTCCCCCGCCTCAGTGCCTATGCCGCATCAAAAGCAGCTGTGGTGCGCCTGACCGAGACGATGGCGCACGAGACACTGGGATGCGGCATCGACGTCAATGCCATTGCCCCTGGTGCCTTGAACACGAGAATGTTAGACGAAATTTTAGAAGCTGGTCCAAATCGAGTCGGAAAAGATTACTACGAACGAGCGCTGAAGCAGAAGGAAGACGGCGGCGCATCGATGATGAAAGCCGCTGAACTCTGCGTCTATCTAGCTTCTGACGAAAGCGATGGCGTTACAGGAAAGTTGATCAGCGCAGTCTGGGATCCGTGGAAGGATCTTGCACGACATTTGAACAAACTCAAATCATCTGAAATTTACACCTTAAGACGAATTGTGCCTGCCGATCGCGGCGAGGATTGGGGATAGACATGAATGTAGCGATTATTGGTTGCGGGCTGATCGGGCACAAACGAGCAAAGAATTTGAACGGGCACAATCTCGTGATTGCCTCCGACGTCGTCATGGACAAGGCTGAAGCACTAGCCAAGCTGCATCCTGGCGCGATTCCGATGCAGTCATGGGAAGCGGCTGTGTCTCACGAGAGCGTAGAGATTGTCATCGTCGCGACAACACCAGACAACCTTGCCAGAGTTACACTAGCGGCACTGCAAGCCGGAAAACATGTGCTCGTCGACAAACCAGCAGCGCGCCACTACGAAGAGCTAGATGCTGTAATCGAACTAGCTGAGAGCAAAAAACTGAAAGTCAGAACGGGCTTCAACCACCGCTTCCATCCCGCTTTGCGGAAAGCCAAGAAGATTATCGATTCCGGTGAAATCGGTCAATTGATGTTCATTCGCGGTCGCTATGGACACGGTGGACGCTTGGGTTACGAGAAAGAGTGGCGCGCCGATCCTGCCATCGGCGGTGGTGGCGAACTGCTCGACCAGGGAATGCATCTGATCGACCTCTCTCGTTGGATTTTAGGCGACTTCGTGCACATCGACGGTTACGTCAAAACATTCTTCTGGCAAATGCCGGTAGAAGACAACGGCTTCATGATGCTACGAACGAAAAGAGATCAAGTTGCCTGGTTGCACGTCAGCTGGACCGAGTGGAAGAACACCTTTTCTCTCGAAATTTACGGGCAGCACGGCAAACTACAAATCGACGGACTGGGCGGCAGCTACGGCACTGAGCAACTTGCTTTCTACAAAATGCATCCACAGCTGGGTCCACCAGAAACTACTATCTGGCAATATCCGGGCGAAGATCTTTCCTGGAGTTTGGAATTCAAGGAATTTATCAAAGACATCGAGCAAGACCGCGAGCCCGATCCAAATGCGAAAGACGCACGTGAAGCGCTCCGCATCGTCAATGCAATCTACGAGCGCACAGTCGAAGCAGTCGCAGGAGGAACCCGATGATAATTGCGCGCAGCCCATTGCGCATCTCTATAGGTGGTGGCGGCACAGATTTACCGTCATACTACGAACAACACGGTGGATTTTTGATCGCCGGTGCCATCGACAAGTATGTGTACCTGACTCTGCATCGTACTTTCGTCGCCGAAATGATCATCAAATATTCGCAAATGGAACGCATCAGCGATGTGGATAAAATTCAGCATCCAATTATTCGCGAAGCAGTAAAACTTCTCAACATCACCGATCTTAGTTTGGAGTTGACCAGCATGGCTGACATTCCAGCTGGCACCGGTCTAGGCTCTTCTGGAAGCTTTACTACAGCGCTTCTCAAGATTTTGCACCATCACAAAAAGAGCCTGATTCACCCACAAGAGTTGGCAGAGCAAGCATGCCATATCGAAATAAATTTGCTCAACGAACCAACAGGTAAACAAGATCAATACATCGCTTCTTACGGCGGAATAAATTGTTTCGAGTTTCAAAAGAACGGCGAAGTAAAGGCATGGCCACTCAATATCAGTGGCGAAGACCTCTTCAATCTCGAGGATAATTTACTTCTGTTTTTCACTGGTTATTCGAGATCTGCTGGCTCTATTTTGAAAGAACAAGATCAGAAAACAAAGGGTTCCAACTCAGATATGGTTGAGAATCTGCACTTCGTAAAAGGTCTGGGATTACAAATCAAGGACGCCCTTGAGAGCGGTAACCTGCGCCAGTTCGGGCTGCTCATGAATGAGCACTGGCAATATAAGAAAAAACGTTCTGGTTCGATGAGCAACCAAGACATCGACGATTGGTACGAGCTAGCTCTAAAAAACGGCGCCGTCGGCGGCAAACTCATCGGCGCAGGTGGCGGCGGTTTCCTCATGTTCTACACAGAAGAAAAGGTCAAACTTCGACACGCCATGCGGGCAGCGGGGCTGACCGAAGTGCGATTCAGGTTTGAATTCGAGGGCACTAAAATTGTCGTCTAAATTTCCAGCCACGATCATTTTGGCTGGCGGCATAGCCACGAGACTCGGTGCCGTGGCGGGACAGACTCCGAAAGCGATGATGCCTATCGGTGGCAAACCGTTCATCGACTACCAGCTCAGGCTCCTCGCTGAACAAGACGTAAACGAAGTTGTGCTCAGTGTTGCCCACCTCGGCAAACAGATCGAAGACTTTGTCGGCGACGGTTCTAGATATGGAATCTCTGTCAAATATGTTTATGACGGGCCAAAACGATTGGGCACCGGGGGCGCGATCAAAGCAGCACTGAGCGCTGTTCCAGACTGTTTCGGCATACTCTATGGCGACACGTACCTGGACATCGACTACGGTCCAATCTACGAATCTTTTTCAAATAGCGGAAAGAAAGGTTTGATGACTGTTCTGCAAAACGAAAACAGTTGGGATAAGAGCAACGTTCTCTTCGAGAATGGCGAGATCAAAATTTACGACAAGCATCATCCGACTGCACAAATGCGGCACATCGACTATGGATTGTCGATTATGACCAAATCATGCTTCGACGATTATCACGACGATCAGGCCTTCGATCTCTCCGAGGTTTTTGAGCGAACCATAAAACGAGGCGACATGGCAGGTTTCGAGGTGCACAAACGCTTCTACGAAATCGGCACACCAGAAAGCCTGCTAGAAACCGAGCAATATCTGATCGCCAGGCGTCCACAGCGGTAGCCTGAACGAAACCCTGCCGCCCCGAGACGGGTATGCGCCACTTCGTTTATACTTATCCAATCGCACACGCAGCTGGACCAGAGAGGTTGTAATTTTGGGTTCCTGGGATGTAAGCAGCTTTGGAAACGATGGCGCCAAAGACTGGCTAGAAGAACTGTTGCAAGCCAAGGGCGCCGACAGGGTCTTTCGCTCATTGATGGCGGCCGGAAAACTCGGACCAAACGACTACTTGCAATCGACAGAGTGCGAATGCGCTATAGCCGCAGCCGAGATTGTTGCTGCTGGCGCGGGAAATCCATCGGCAAAACTTCCTCCTAAAGCTTCCCAGTGGGTGCAAGATCGCAACTTCACAGCCGGTGCAGAGATTGTCGATTTAGCCTTGCGCGTTGTCGAACGTGTCTCTAAAAACTCTGAACTCAAAGAACTGTGGGACGACACCGACTCAGCCGAAGAGTGGTACGGACTCATCGAAGACCTTGAGAAAAGACTACGCGGAAGCGAAGTATACGCATCAAAACTGGCAGAAAGGATGCAACAAGCTTCGTCTAACATTGAAGGCACCAATCAGCTCTGCGATGAAGCGCTCACTCTTATTTCGAATGGCGACCACGAGGGAGCAATTGCAAAATACGACGAGGCGCTTACGCTCGATCCAAACGCTCAGATTGCATATCTCGGAAAAGGCACTTGTTACCTTTCTCTTGGACGCTACGAAAAAGCCGTAGATAGCTTCGGGCGCTCGTTGCGTATCGGAAAAGAAGTGACACAAGCCTATCATTTGCGTGCTCAAGCTTATTTCCATCTGGAGCGATACCATGAGTGCATCGAAGATCTAACAACGCTGATAGCGAAGAAACCGGAAGGCTGGGATGCATACTGGATTCGCGGCATCGCATACGAAGCTGTAGGACTATTTCTCAAAGGCGCAACCGATTTCAGCAAGGTGCTGGAACTGCAACCGAAGTTCGAAGAAGCACTTGGTCGCCGTGCAGACTGCTACGAAGCACTCGGCAGCTTTGACATGGCAGCGAAAGACCGCGAACGCATGAAGAAGATGATGACGCAATGAGAACGTTTCAGCGCATCAAAGGACGCGTGCAAAGAGCCATTGAGGCTCGCCGAACGTTCGACCGCATCGCTATCTTCAACCACATTCCGAAAACAGCTGGAATGTCTTTTCATCAATTTATCAAAGACAATCTGCCGAACAATTCCGTTCTGGATTTTTACACCCTCGACAATCGTGACAGGCTAGTCGAATACGCAACCCAGCCGCAGTCTCGATACGCTGCTATCGTGGGGCATTTACCCTTCAGTCATTTTGCAAATCTGCCACTACCTGCAACACCATCGCACATCACTGTATTGCGCGAGCCAGTGGCGCGATTAATCTCATATTATTACTACATTCGCTCTAGCGAGACGCACTATCTTCACGACTGGGTTGTGAATGAAGATGTGCCAATCAAGGCGTTCTTCGAAGCCAAGCCGACGATGGAAATCGACAATCTGCACCTGCGCTTTTTGTGCAGTACCGATTGCTCGAATGTCCCCATTGGTGGTTGCACTCGCGAGATGCTGGAAGAAGCGAAAGACAATTTGAAAAGTCGATTTGCTGTTGTAGGGCTTCAAGAATACTTTCCGCAAACCCTGGATTTAACGGCGCGCACGATGGGTTGGAGCAATACTTCCGTTCCAGAAATAAACCGCGCCCCAGAAAAATCCAAGACAGCAGAGAAGAACGAAGAGGTCATCGCCCTGATTCGGGCTATGAATGAATTGGATATCGAGTTATACGATGTTGCGAAAGAGTTATTCGTCAAACGGTGCAGTGAACTTGAGATACCACTCTAAGCAACTTATTGTGCTCATTCAGCATCAGCTCACTTAGATTCGTCAAAGTACCGATTCATGAACACCTCGAGCCTTTCCACTGGATTGTCTGCTAATGGTGGAAGTTGAAGTAGCAGCTTGCGGTATTCACTATCTGTTATTTCGTTGGAGTGGTACAAACCAAGCAACTTCCCATACCACGCAACGGTGAAAGAAATGTTTAACTGACCGCCCAAGTGTTTAGCGTCTTGCTCAATTTTCCAGGAATTTGACTCAAACTCAGTTTCATCCAGGCATTCGCCCTCCGGAATATTTGGATCATGGTCGCGATAATGCTTACCGGTAAACATGGCATCTACAGGATCGTCAGAGCTTGGTTCGTCTTCGAAGAGCGGAAATTGTTGGCGTAACTCTAAGCCCTCAACATGGCTAAACAACTCACCAGAATGCATAACCAGAGCCCTGATGTAAGCATTCCAGGCTATTCTATCTAACTCAGGCAACTTGCCACCATTGCGCTCACTTTCTTCGGTGAGAAATCTCGCTATTTCATTCACGTTAGGCTTTAGCATTCACTGACCAGAACTTGTCTGCGTGCGTGCGCATGCCTTCCAATTGTGTTTCTAGCTGGACACGCAACGATTCCATTTCGTCAGCGCTTGCACCGTCTGGCACTTCTAGCGGGTCGCCGAACACGTGAAGGATAGGGCTGCCGAAGTGAGTCGCCATGAAGCTATCCCAGCCCCACATATACTCCGCATTTCGCGACGAACAGGTAAATGGCATGATTGGCAATTTCGTGATCTCTGCCAGTTTGATGATGCCCGGTTTCACTTCGTTGGCAGGTCCACGAGGTCCATCAACCATCACTACCAGGTGCTTGCCCGCTTCTGCCGCTTTCACCATCTGCAAGCCACCTTTTACGGCACCTTGTTTCGCCGATCCTCTCGACGCTGTTAATCCGAGATTCGTAATCGTTCGCGCGATAATTTCACCGTCACGGCTTGGACTGATCAAAATGGTGACACGGGACCTAACATCTTGAAACCGCAGCAGTCCAATCATTCTGCCGTGTTGAACAGCAAACAGAACAGACTTTCCTGAGTCCAAATATTCCTTCGCTTTTGGCGAATAAAGTCGTTGTGTCGTATATGTGCTGTCGAAAAAGTGAATGCCGTTCGTGCAAACGCCTTCGAGCGCATCCAGTCGCAATCCGTCAGTGAAGGGAATTTTTCCCAGAATATTTCGAACACGAAATTTAGCCATTTACTCGAAATTAGCCACTTAGACTCGGTTGTATATGCGCTTCAAAATGTTGATCGGCGCTTTTTCAGGCAAAACTAGATCTTGCTTGTCGACGATGATCGTCTGCTCCAGAGCAAACTTCCCTGACAAGACTGAGTGGCTGACCATATCGGTGAAAACAATCCAGGAAGAATTTGGCGGAAATTGCCACAAATCCTTGCGAGTATTTTCTTGAAACTCGTTATTCTCTTTCAAGAAATTGTGAAAGTCGAGCATCCAACTATCGTAAGGTGAGGTGCCGTTAGCTTTTAGACCAAACATCTTTTTCACCGAAGCCAGCGGCGAAGGCGCATCAGGTGTCACTTTGTTCAAGTCACCAGGAACCTTGACGGTCGGCTGAAAAGTTTCAGCGAGTTTTTCGAACGTTTCAGACGTTCTCCAAACACGATTTTCAGTCGGGTTGATATTGATGAACGTGCGAAGAATTCTGTCACCAAATATGGGGCGCGTCGGAAACGAATCGACATGCAACAAGTCGTTGCGAGCGCGCAGGCGCATCTTTCTGCCCTTCTCTTCGATCGGTCTGAAGCTGGCAAAATCTATTTTCCAGTTTCGTGCATATGGCGAAAGAAAGCTCTGCAAAAATCGAATCGACTGTCCGTGAAAATCAGCCATGATGCGTCGCAACTGCTCGGCTTCTTCCTTAGTGGGCGAGTCGAAGCCTGTGACTCGATCTTGCTTTGGTCGATAAGCAATATTTTTGTGATAGTCAGCGTCTTTTTGTTTTTGCGCAAGCAAGAAAGCTTTGTCGCTTTCGCTGAATTTGAAGGGAGATTCGGGGAAATAAATGACGCCACCTTTTTCCAAGAACTGACAGGCGGTCTCGGCGCTGGCTTGGTCTCCTTTGACGGAGATTTTGGAACTACCGTCGGTCATGAAAACCTGGTAGTCGATGGATGTAGTTGCTGTCATTGATTTACCGATTACTTCTGTTGACATCGACGCTGATTAATGAAATCAACCTCTTCCCGAGTTCTCATGACAAGTGCATAAAGGGCGGGAGGGAAAAGACCTCTGTAAGCTTGTTTACGACGTAGTCTGGCTCGCAAGTACCGACGGCGTTGTAACCTTGTTGTAAGTATACCGTTCCGATGCCTGCTGCCTTCCCGGCTAAAATATCCTTATAACTGTCGCCTATGATAATCGCTTCATCGCTGCGCAAATGGTACTTCTCAAGAAACCCTAAAATCATGCCTGGCTTTGGCTTTCGACACTTGCAGTGGTCGCTGTCATCATGTGTGCAATGAAAAATTTCTGTGAACTTAAATCGCGAATTCATTACGTCGACAATTAGAGCCAGGTCGTCTTCTTTAGTGCCTCCACGGCTGACGTCAGGTTGATTGGAGACGACAAAAACGGTTAGTGAAGTAGATTCAAGACGCTTATAGAATTCAATGAAATCAGGGCGAATGACAAATTCAGCGGTGGTTCTGGGTGAAGAAACAACCCCATCACGCATCACAATTTCGTTTATGATGCCGTCTCGATCTAGAAAAAGTGTTTTGAGCATCGGTCACCAGCACTAGCGCAAGCAATATCCCAGGAGATCATACAGCGTGTCGGACAGGCTAAAGCAATATATTCAGCCTGAAACATGGCTGCCTTGCCTGTTTTTGCTCGTGCTGTTGAATGTCTTGTTTTTTCCGGTGCTCTGGGGACAAAAGACACTGATACACAGCAGTGGTGACGCTCCAAGCATCATGCCTTACGGCGCTTACGAACAGAACAAGGCGATTAGACAAAACCAGCGATCAAACGACGATGGCGCCCCTGCTTGGTTTTCGGAGCCCGGATATGCGCTTTTGAACATTGACTACTGCAAACTTGCGATTCCCCCATTGTGGAATCCATACAACGGTTTTGGCGCGCCGATTCTGGCAAATATGCAATCGCAACCGTTCAATCCACTCATTCTGTTTGCATGTTTGAGCCCAAGCCCCAAAAGTGACGACCTCTTCGTTCTGGCGCGGCTGCTGTTGGCCGGCATTCTGACCCATTTTTACTTGAAACGATTCGTCGGCTCATATGGTTCTATATTCGGTGCTACGGCATTCATGCTGACCGGATACTTCCTGATTTTCATCAACATGCCAGAGATAGGCGTCTCAGCGTGGATGCCTGGTTTGTTTCTTGGACTGGAGCTCCTGGCAGAAACCATCTCCTTCAACAGAGTGGTGCTCAGTGGCTTCTTCACCGCAATGATTCTGTTAGGAGGGATGCCAGAAGTTGCGTTTCTCGAATTATTCACGGGTGGAATTTACTTCCTGGCTAGAGTGCTTGTTTGCAAATCTGACTGGAAAATCAGGAATCGATTCTTTCTAGCTTACGCACTGAGTTGCGCAATCGGCCTGGCATTCGCGGCTCCGCAAATTCTGCCATTTCTAGAGTATATTCGCGAATCATCTAACACACACGTAGGCACAATTGGAGCCGGTGGTGCAGCCGGACCCGGGTCAGTAATTCACCAGAATTTTCCAGCGCATTTTCTCAACTATCTAACTCCACTGATCTATGGACCTCTGGGAGACGCGAAAGTCAAGCCGGGGTTTGGATACGACGGATTCAACGGCAGCTGGGGAGTACTGGCTTTTGCGTTTGCACTAGCTGCACCAGTGAAAGCACTGACCAGTCATTTTCAAAAAGACCTGGATAAATCGGTATCGAGAGTGGTGCCTGTCATATACTTTTTCATCGGCACGCTTTTTATTCTGCTCGGTAAAACGTTCGGAATGCCCGTGGTGAGCTTACTTGGCACGCTGCCGCTCTTTAAGCTGGTGGTCTTCTGGAAGTACAGCGAGCCAATAATCGGATTTGCGATTGCATCTCTGGCCGGCATTGGTTTCGATTTCGTCGCTACGGGAAAGCTCGGAAAACGCTGGCTCACACTAAGTTTTGTTCTCGCAACAGGAATACTCACATCAGTCGCGCTTTTCGACAAGCGATTCATCTGGGGAGACCATGCAGTGCACATGGTCTTCAACAAAAGTTTGACCATTGCCATTGCATTCATTTTGGTAGGGTTTGCTGTCAGCTACCTGGCGCTTTCCAAGCCGTCTTTGAGATTGAAATCTTGCCGACTGCTATTGCTTCTGCTTTGTGCAGAGCTGTCGATGAGCTTTCTATTGCCTACGTTCTACTGGTTTCATCAACTGGCAGGAAAAACTGCTGACCCGTACAGAGGCGCACCATACATATCATTTCTGCAATCTCATTTAACTGAGCAAGACCGAGTCATGGGCTTTGATTTCGTTCTCATGCCAAATTGGTCGAGCGCCTTTCAGATCAGGGACATTCGCAACTTAGACGCAATGTATCCTGCTCGATATTTAGCTTTTGTGCGCAACTTTTGTACAGATAAAGAGCCGACAGAGCTGGCGGATCTCAATCTAACTACGCGCTTCCACGGCTTCGAGAGAGTGGTAGATCCGCTGTTCTCCGACGCCGATCCAACCACACTCAACCGTCTGTGGCTCTTATCTTCTGTAAGATATTTTTTGGCTACGCGCAACCATTTTGTGGGACAACCGCCTGAGATCATTCGCGAAGTGTTAAGTCGAGCAGGAGATAGAGACACGCATTTACTGCGGCTCGATGCATTCACAATCGATGGACAGACGAAGCACGTGCTGTTTCAACACCCCACGGACGCCACTACACCACCGAACGAAGTGGATTACGTCTGTACGGTTAGTAACGACAACCCTTTTCTGAATTTTTCTGTTGCAATAGACCCCCGCGTTCGTGACATCACAGATGGTGATGGGATGATATTTTCAATTCACGCATTGTCAGACAAAACAGACGACAAGGTATTCACCAAGAACGTCGAGCCCAAGCGCAATGATGCCGATAGACACTGGGTTCCAGAATCAGTAAACCTATCCAAATATGCAGGCAAACAGATCAAGTTAGTCTTCAAAGTTGACCCAGGAGTTAAACAAAACACTTCTGGCGATTGGGGTGGATGGGCCGACCTTCAATTCAGTGCAACAAAAACTTCGCCTGCTCAAGCGGCATTAAGTAACCCGCCAAAACTGGCTTACGATGCCGAAGTCCAGATTTACGAGAATGCCGAAAGATTGCCTCGCGCATCTATGTTTTACAACTTCGCTTTAGCGAAAACCGACGAAGAAGCATTGGAGCAACTCAAATCAGAGAAGTTCAATCCCAAATCAACGGTTGTTCTAGCCGCCGATGGACTGGAATCGGCAGTGCTTCCAAAACCAATCCCAGAGGAAAATCTCCAGGCACAAACAATTTCGAAAGACTCGCCGCTCGCTATAAAAATCGCAGTCGATGCAAAGCATGATGGAGTTTTCATGCTCAACGACCAGTATTATCCAGGTTGGAAGGTGTACGTAGACGGAAAAGAACAGGCAATTCTACGCGCTGACTACCTTTTCAGAGGCGTCTTGCTCAAGGAAGGTCATCACGAAGTTGTTTTCAAATATGAACCGCTCTCATTCCATCTGGGTGCCTGCCTCTGCGCGTTTGCAACGTTCACGCTATCTGCGTTCGCATTCTTCATCGGGCGCCGCAAATTTCCCAAGCTCGGAGGCAAGACTTGAGTATATGGCACATGTTCAGTAAGCTTGTGCGGTTATGAGTCAAACATCAAGCGCTTCCACCCTGGTCTCGATAAATCCCGGCATAAATGTCGCCGGTTACCTCACTTCAGAGTCTGGAGTGGCTGAAGGAGCTCGGGGATACGTCAAAGCCCTGCAACATTTGAATTACAACATAGCGCTGAATAACTTCGAGGTTGCGGCAAGCAGGAAAGAAGATAAGACTTTCACGACCTTCGCGTCGAACAATCCGCACCCAATCAACTTAGTTTGCGTCAACGCAGACCAGCTGCCAGCTTTCATTCAACAGTTCGGCGAAAATTATTTCAAAGACAAATACAACATCGCGGTCTGGTGGTGGGAAATGCCAGAATTTCCCGAAGAATGGTGGGAGCACTTTAACCACTTCGACGAAATTTGGGTAGGCAGCTCGTTCATCCAACGCGCATTGGCAAATGTATCTCCAGTGCCGATTGTAGTCGTTCAACCGGTTGTTGAGCCCAAGGCATTTTCAGTCGATCGTGCCCGTTTCGATCTGCCAGAGAACGAGTTTTTATTTCTCTGTGTATTCGATTTTTTCAGCGGCTTCGAACGAAAAAATCCGCTAGCGACTATCGATGCGTTCAAACAAGCATTCTCACCAAACGAGCCAGTCAGGCTAGTTTTGAAGTGCATCAACGGTGATAAAAACCAAAAACTTTTGGATGAACTGAAGCAGCGAGCAGACGGATTGAAGGTGACGATTTTGGATCGCTATCTCTCACCAGAAGACAATCAACTGCTCAGCAACTCCTGCGACGCGTACGTGTCACTGCATCGCGCAGAAGGGCTTGGATTCCCAATTGCGGAGGCAATGCTGAACAAGAAGCCTGTGGTTATTACAGGATGGTCCGGCAACATGGATTTCAACTCGATCTCGAATTCATATCTTGTGTCCTACGAACTGATTGCCAATCAAATTCAAGTGGGACCATACAGAGTTGCTGACACGTGGGCAGATGCCAACCCAGCGCACGCCGCACAGCAAATGCGTTTGCTCTACACCGACGCAACGAACAGAGAAAAAATAGTAGCCAATGCATTCAAATCAGCATCGGATTATTTTTCTAGAGACACTGTCGCGCAAATCATTCAAACAAGACTGACTGCGGTTGCGGCGTTTAACCGCCCAGCGACGGAACCTCCGATAGAATCAAAAATTTGCCATGTTGATACGCTGACAGAGCAGCGTCTCAAAATAATCGAGACAGGAGAAGACCCAGCCGATTCGAATCCTTCAAAATCACGAATTCGCAAAGTGATGATGAATTTAGTGGAGAAGAGCGGCTATCTGAATCGCATTTACAGCGCGCTTTTCCGCAAGCTCTTTGTTGATTCTTCCAAAATTCAAACCAAAGTGGAGCTGATTGACTCACGCACTCGCCATGCTGTGGCTGATGCTGATAGACGAATTGCTATTCTGGAAAAACGCATGGACGAATTAAAGCCTAAAGATTGATTTAGCGCATTCTGGAGCTGAGGTTGCTAATGACAGATACGTACGAATCATTCATAGGTCCAATCGATCCTGGTTTCGTTAAATCGGTACCTCCTGAAAGTCAAAAAATTTACCGCGAACTAGGCGAAAAAATGGCCCAAGACGAATGTTGGGTCACGTTTACGATTAGACATCCAAGCAAAGATTCGGCAAAATTATCAGAACTACTTGAGCTAGAGCCCGACTGTGCGCTTGAAGATGGTGACACCATCTACAAATCTGATCGCCACCACATAAAACAGACCGGGTCTAGCTGGAGCTACGAACTGTACCATCGAGGTCACTATCCATCAGCGGAACACCTGTTATCGACACTGTTGGACGACATCGAGGGTAGGCTGCCAACGCTGCGTCGCCTTCAAAGTGAAGGAGCAAGGATGAAAATCAAACTTGAATTCGATCAGCGTTCACATCTAGCATGCCTGCAACTTACACCCGAAGTACTAATCAGGTTATCTCAATTGCGCATGAATTTTGAAGTTCTTGCGAAGCTACCTGTCGACGAGAAAAAAGAAGAGGACAACTGATAGAAATTTTTGACAGAAGGAATTGAGAACGACCGGCTCAATTTAATACTGTAAGTTTCAAGCTGCTCTCGGTCGAGGTTGAGCAACGACACTTAGAAAATCGCACAAATCGGATGCGACAGCTTACGCAGTTGCGATGCTGGAGTTCACAGGTAGACTTAAATAGCTTGGAGTCGGGCGGGTTGCTGGAAATATGTGCAGGGGAGATTGGTAGAGTGTACGTGATTGAAAATACGATGACCGTAATGTTTTTGGCAAGCGAAATTTGATCAACTGTGGCAAACGAAAATTGAGCAGGTTTAGATTTTCTGACATGTTCCTTTCCTCAAGCAGCATCAGTTGATTTTTTCTTTTTGCGAACACTTTCTTTGAATCTGTAGCTGTCACCATTCATCGGCACGATGTGACAACGATGCACCAAACGATCGAGAAGAGCGTTTGTGAGCTGCTGGGTGCCAAACACGCTAGTCCAGTCTTTAAACTCCAGGTTAGTTGTGATGATCGTCGAGCAGCGTTCGTAGCGCGAGCTGATCACCTGGAACAACAGATTTCCACCATCTTGTTTGCAGTCTGTCATTCCAAGTTCATCGAGAACAAGCAGATCGTATTTCGCCAATTGTTGCTGTAAGCGCAAGACCTGGCGCGCGTCCCGAGCCTCAAGTAGTTGGTGCACAAGTTCCGCAACGCTGTAGAAACGAACTTTCTTGCCTTCTGTGCATGCCTGCACTCCAAGGGCTACCGCTAAGTGAGTTTTCCCAGTCCCGTGTCCACCAAGCAGCACTACGTTTTCCGCGGCATCGAGATATTGACCTTTGAACAATTGCAACATAATGCTTTTGTCCAAAGTTGGTATTTCGTCGAATCGAAATTGGTCCAACGTTTTTAACGATGGAAACCGCGCTCTGAACAACCGGTCCTTGCGCGTGTTTTCCTCACGCGATTGAATTTCTTGCTCAAATAGACAGCAGAGAAATTCCTGCTAGCTAACTTTGTTCTGTTCAGCTTCTCGTGCAACTCGGTCATAGTTTCTACCGACAGTCGGAAGTCGCAGTCTCTTTGTGTACTGCTCAAGCAATGTGCTGTTCATTTTCAATGACTCCTAAAAGTGTTTGATAAATGGCTGTGTTAAACATCTCCACCGAATAACTAGACAACGACGGATGTTCAGTGAGCTCCAAGGACTCGGTGGGTTCGCGCTCTTCACAGTCTGTTGTCCATAGCGACAGTGCGCTCGGAGCAATCGAACGAAATCTCTGCCGCCCTGGGAAGCGCCACGTTGTTCAACAACACAGTCATAAAACTTCCAGTATTCATCTGGCAGTTTAGCCATTTTTACTGGTTTCGCAAATGGCACTGCGTGCGGCTTTCGCTCCAGCTGTTCTAAGTAGTGCTCGATTTTTAAACAATATTTGTCTCTAGAATATTCGCGCTGATGCTCAGCCACAATTTCTTGCCCGCAAGCGATGACAACCTTTTCAAAGTAGGCTCGTATTCGAAGCGGTTTTCCTAACGCCTTGGTTGGCACCGAATAGCGGTTGTTTTCGAACGCGATAGTTTGATAGGTGTCTGCAATCGAACTCCCGCGCGGTACTCCGGCATCGAACTTTCTTTTCGGCAACGAAAGTAGTTTGCCGCGTTCCAACTCAAACGCTTCATCGATTGATAAAGTTTGACCCGCTACAATTCGCTTACCGTCGGCATTACATCGATTCCAAATGATCGCATTCAACTCATCAATCGAAGCGACTTGCGGCACCGGCACCATCCAGTTCCGTCTGCTGAATCCGATTCCGCTCTCAACACCTCCCTTCTCATGCGCGCCTTCAATGCCGGGCTTGCAAAAATTGACGGCAAATGCGTAAAACCCCTGGAGTTCTAGGAATTTTTTAGTCAGTTTTCTCTCTTTGCCTTTTCCGACCTTGATCACGGCCAATCCAAGATTGTCATACGTGAGTCTGTTTGGCACTCCGCCAAAGTACACGAATGCTCGCAAGTGCGCTTCTAAAAATGACTCCGTGTTCGCTGCCGGCACGAACATGCAAAATTTCTTGCGTGAATAGTTCAATCGCATCTCGAAACCATACAGCTTTGTGCGCACGCCAGCGACGTCAACGTACGACTCTCCGAAGTCAACTTGCGCATCCATACCTGGAGCAAATTCCAGCGGCAGTGTCGCCGTCTGAAGAGGTTGGTGGCGGATATTCGCCACTAAACTGCGAATAGTACGCTCGGAGCCATCGTACCCATGCTCTTCCACCAATCGCGAAAAAACACGTCTTGCGGTATGCTTTTGCTTGCGGGGTGCGTTTCGGTCTTCCGCTAAGATGTCCCGAACGTGCTCCTCCCACTTGCTCAAAATTGGTTTGCCACGCGGCTTGACTGTTCGGTATCTGGGCGCTTCAGGATTCGCCAGATACTTAGCGACCGTATTGCGTGAAATTCCAAACTCCCTCGCCAGCCAGCTTTTAGACTTTCCTTGCCTCAGGTGTAAAAGCCGAATTGACACCCACGTGTCTTGATCGATCATTTGCGCCGTCGCTTTTCTAGACCCCGATGTTCGGGGTTTAGACATTATCGGCGGTGCTACCAAACTGCTCAATATTCGATTGCCATTTTCGAAGTATCTGCTCAGTTTTAGTTTGCCATCAACAACCGTAAATGTCCAATCGAGGCAGCTGTCTAATTTTCCAAACGGACCTCTTTGTTGGGAGCACGTCAAATTGGCGTTGACGCATGCAGCTTTCTTGGTAGAAAATCTACCCGAGAGTTCAGTTCACCCCAAGAAATTCAGTTCAACCTAAGAATGTCAACTAAGTGGAGCTCAACCAATGAAGCGATTAATATCTTTTCTACTAGTCTCGCATCTGACTTTAAGCGCCTCAGAATCGAAGCCGGTCGGTTCTCAGAGTCCAATTAAACCCAAAGGAGAGTCGCTTGAGGCTTGTCGAGCACAAGTCTTGAAAAACTCAATCAATGCTGGCTCAAAAGATGTATTACATGGCATATACAGAATAAAAGTGTCAGTTAGAACTTGTATAACTCCTCCTAAAATCAGTGTTGATGCGCCCGAATTAAAAAGCGCTATTGAGTCAAAGTGCCGGGAGTCTGGATTGAGCATAGACTCAAAAAGTGGCCCGTTGACACCTGTGCTCTTAATCGAACTAAAGCCGATGGGCAGCGGAAAGAACGATAAACAATTGGTGTATATCATCCGGCTCCAACTTTTAGAGACGACCATTTTAGCGAAAGATATGAAAACCAGGGATTTAGCACCTTCTTTTGAGTACGAGTGCCTAGAAGCGATAGGTAATCTACATAAACCTGATGCGGAACTACAAAAAGACATTTTGGCTAGCGTTGACCGGGTTATTGAAGAGTGGAGGAGGGCTAATCCTCGTTAAAAGGTTGCGGTCCGAGTTTCGAGAGCTACTTAGTCCGCTGAAGCAGAGGATATGACGAACGTCAGAATCTGTAATTTCGGTGCGGATCAACTGACGCTATCAGTTTTCAAACTCGTTGTCGATGCCTACAGTGTTTGCGGCTCTAACGCCCATTATTGACGACCCAGATGCAAGTCCCATTTGGCTGCGATTCGGCTCGCATTCTCACACCGCTAGCCGTGTATCCTATTATAGTTGTATAGATTGTTGGGACACCCGTAGGACTCGTTGTTCCCCTCGTTATTATCGCGCAGTTATTAACTGCAGGACCAAATCTATAGTCGTAGGAGCAAGGGTTCCCACTTTGGTCCTGTACACAATTACAAGGTATAGGTGTGGTCGTGCTAGGTCTTAGCCCACTTAGATCTGACGTGTCAATTGGACAATTTACGACATAGCTGTATAGGTTTGGTCCCGCAGCTTCTCCGATTGGATCGCGGTTTATCCATCTACCTAGTTGTGTCGTGTAAGCTCTGAAAAGGGTCAAATTTAGCCCACTTCGAGAAAGTAAGTAATATCCGACATAGGCAAAATCGGACGCAACCACTTCTGAGAGTTTCGATAGACGACCAAATGGATCAAATGAATATTGTGCTGCAAAAACTCCACTATTGTCGCTCATTTCTCGAATTGATCCCAAATGATCTAATGAATAGAAATATTTGGTGGTGCTGTTCATTTGACCACGATCAAAGAATTTTTTGGTCAGCGCACCAGATATATCCCTTTCCTCACAAAACTGGAATGGACGCTTCGCATCATTTGCCCACACTAATTGCTTGGTCGATGTTACCGAACCTGCGGTCGTTTCCACAATTGAAACATTCCTCGAGAGCCCGTCATAAACGAACGTCGAGAAATTATTCGTCCCCGGATAAGTGATCTTGATCATCCTGTTCTCGGCGTCCCAAGTGTAGCTGTTCGTACCGTCGCTGGTCATATTGCCGTTGAGGTCGAAAGTCAAATTCGTCGTGCTACCGCTGTTCACGGACATGGCATAGCCATTAGTTTTTGTGGTGTTACTTCCGTCGGTCACAACAACAGAGACTGCGTTAATGCCGGCACTCATGTGGGTCGTGTCTTCAAAATTTTCTCCGTAAGTTAACTTAGCGGGATTGGAATTGATCGTCGCAGATTTAAGAGCTTTATTCGTAAATCCACCGAAACAAGTCTGGCCGCCGGGAGCAAATGAAGTCAGTTCATTGACATTGTTATAAGCAAATTGCGTAACTCCGACGTTTGGTGCCAGAAAAACTGTTTCAGATGCACCGCCGCTTAGTGATGACGAGTAGGTGGTGGCGTTCACTGATTGCGATTTTAAATTGAGTACGCTGGAGACACCTGAGGCTGTGATGCCAACGGCTGATAGCGCAGAGTCGCCATTGATTGCAGATGCCAGCCCGGAAGCTATGTTCGCTGATGTGTTTCCGGATATGACCGTATAAGTTTTTGTGCTCGTGCCACCCGCAAGACCGTCGTCGTTAATTACAATTGAAACGGTATCGCCCGCAGTGGCGGTTCCTCCGATAGACGCAGTTTGCGTTCCGTTTGTATTGATGCCAACCGTTATGGTTTCTGTGGCTCCGGCGCTCGCTGTACCGCGATAACTCGTTGAATTTACGGAGACCGAGTTCACGGTAACGATTGGACCACTAGCACTTGCGCTAACATTGATTGCTTGCAAACTAGAATCAGCATTTATTGCCGCAGCTAAATTAGCTGCGATTGACGATATCGTATCTCCAGCAAGAACGTTATAGGAGACCGCTTTTGAACCGCCTGAAAGAGCTGCGTCGTAAACGACGAGCGTGAGTATGTCAGCGGTCGTTTTGGTTCCTGCGAGCATTACATTACAGGCACCATTTGGACTGAGCCGAAACACGACTGTTTCAGTTGCGTTCGTACTTAGGGTTTGGGTGTATGTTGTTGTGTTAGATGAAGTTGAAGTGAGTCGAAGCACTTGTCCAGAAACTGTTGACGTCACTCCAAGAGCAGACAAATTTGCGTCCGCATTGATGGCGGAAGACAAGCCAGACGCGATCGAGTTGAGAGTATCTCCAGCGAGTACGTTATACGAGACAGATTCGACGCCTCCAGGTAAGCCTGTGTCGTGCACTACAATTTGAATGGTGTCGCCGGTCGTTTTGCTGCCTCCAATTGCAACTAACTCAACTGTGTTTGCGCCAGTTCCAATTTTGATTGTTTCTGTGGCACCGCCTGTGGTTGATTGTGAATAGGTTGTTATATTCGCGGATACGGACTTAATGAAAATGTTGGCACCGTCCGAGATAGCATTCACTCCCAACGTTTGCAGGTTTGAATTAGCCGTAATTGCAGCAGCAAGTTGCGCTGACACAGAAGCGAGCGTGTCCCCAGACTGGACCGTATACAACACAGATTCTGGAGTCGATAAACCGCTATCGGTCACAGTTAGCGTCAGTCCATCACCGACAGATATTGCTCCGCCAATCTTGACTTGAGTGAAACTGCTGCGCTGACTGGCTGTGCGATTAGACGCGGAGTCGTAGCTGTAATAATTTTGGTTGGAATAAGCAGGCGGCAAATTAGTGCTGCCATTTTGTACAGACTTGAGTTGTCCGGCTAAATCGTAGCTATACTGCCCATTTTGATTGCTGCCATTCTGCTGCTGCTGCCATTGCGTGATTTCTCCGGCCGGATTGTAGCCGTAGCTGAACTGCGACAGAGCAGTTCCATCACTTTTGAGGTTGCTTATTTGTTGCAAACGCTGATCGCCCTGATTATCGTACCAGCCAAAATTCGTCACCTGACTATTTGGATAAGAAATCGACGAGAGCCTGGCGGAGCCTCTGGAATTTCCCGATTGATCGTCAACATAGGAATATCCGAAAGTGCCCAAAGCGTTCGCCTCTGAGGTGACTCTGCTCATGGCATCGTAAACCCAAGTGACTGAGTTGTTCGCTCCATCAATGGAACGATTTGTTGTTCTGCCCAGTGCATCGAAAGTGTAAGTGACGGCAGAGTTCGGAATGACATTATTCGTGACTGACGCCAGCCTGCCACCACCAGTGGTGGGCGAAGCATAGGGGTCCGTTATGTAAGGATTGTAAGAATATGTGTAGGTTCCCCAGCCATTTTGGATTGTGGACAAACGATTGTAATTTGCATCGAAAGTGTAGTTTACAGAGGATGTGGCATTGACTGCGTTTGTGTAGCTTTTCTGGGCAAGAGTATTGTCGATGTTATAGCTGTAGTTAGTCGTCTGACCGAGCGCATCGGTCATCGACTTGAGTCGACTGGTATTGTTTTCATAAACGTAGTCGATTGTGGTACTGTCCTGGTAGACTTTCTGAATTTTTCTTCCTTCTAAATCGTGGTGCCAGGTCGTGACGTTTCCGGCTGGATCGGTCAGCTTCGCTAGCGACCCGCAGTTGCACCAGGCATACTGTGTCTTTCTTCCAAGCGGATCTATCTCGTAAGACATCTGCTGCATTGAATTGTAAGAGTCTTGCGTCCAACGCCCAATGCGATCTTTCGTCAGGATGGCATCAAGTTTGTTCCAAACAGTTTGTTCGGTGGTGCCATCTGGATAGGTTGTGAGAGTCGGCCGATTGAGTGCATCGTAAGCAAAGGTGACCGTGTAACCTTCAGAATCAGCACTTGTTTGCAGTCTGCCAAAACTATCATAAGAAAAATTGTGGACGTCCTTGTTTCCAGACAAAGGTCCCTCAGTCTGTGTCAAGTATCCGCTGCTGTCATAGCTGCGTGTCCAGACACCGCTGTTGGCGTCTGTTGTCTGAGTCAATTCACCAAAGCTGTTGTAGACAAACTGAGTGCGCTGCCCGGAGCCATCGATGTACAAATTTGGCACATGCTGGTTATTGTTGAACACCAATTTGCCTAACAAATCGTTGTTTCCACTGCGCGTCTGCCGCACTTCCAAGAGATCAACATTGTTCGCGGCATACAAATAAGAGAATGTTCGTCCAACAGGATCGATTGATTTGGTGACTTTGCCAAATTTGTTGTACTCGTAAAAATAATTCTGTGTGCTGCCATCATCCATCAGACGAGATATTTGAATGGGGTTGTTGCTTGTACCAACGTAATTGCTTCCAGTTTCACCCTCTGTGACGTAGGTGATTTGGCTTTCCAACGGCGGTTTGACGTAATTTATTACCGGGCTCTCCAAACCGTTACTTGCATCAATTAAAAATTTTGTTGTCTTACAATGCGTGTAAATTCTATTTTCAGGATCTGATGGATACAAGGTTGTGGCTTCGCGATCCCAAAAATAACTCGATTTAGTTTCATCCAGAAAATTTTCCAAAACAGATGATGTACCATCCGAAAATGTGAATCGCAATCCTCGCGCAGGAGCGACACCTCCGGCGGGAGTATATTGAAAAAAGGAACTCGTGCCATACCCAGTAGTGAGGGCTGAAATAAACGAATTTGAATTATCTACCAGAAAGGATGATACGTTCCCAACTACATCAGTAATGGATGTTAAAAATGTGGTCGAGGAATCGTAAGCGAACGTCGCAACTCTGGAGAACGGGTCCGATATCTGAGTTATTTTATAGTAGCCAACATTTCCGACAATATTAGATGCGTAGGTAAAAACAGTGGCTTGATTGATTGCATCCGTGATCGATGTAATGCGAAAGTTCGAATCATATTGTATGGCTGCTGAGTTTCCTCTTGGATCAATTACTCGTGTCATGAAAATGCGACCCGTACCGTCAGGTTGGTCGTAGACCATGACGGAACCGTCGGGAAGTTGACGGTGATATACGCCATTATCCGCAACCGTCAATTGAGCTTGTGATGTGAGCGCGGAGGGATATGGATTGGTTACGTTGTCTGGAATAACAAAAGGGTATTGCTCAAAACCACCACCAGGAATGCTGACAGTTACATTTTTGGAAGCATCAACAGTTAAATAAGAGATCCAATTCAGAGACCAATCCTGTCCAAAATTTGGAAAGTTGAAATTCGATGGTTGATTAGCGACTAAATACGTGTAACGAAGAAAGAATGACATTGCAGGACCAATCGGAGGTGCGTACCCAATTGGTACATCCGACAGAGTCAGTGTTGCATTCATGGTCTGTGCATTAGCTGCGACCATGCCTGCTGGCGGTGCTGCCCCAGGAACGCGACTGCACGAACCACCACCGCCGGAGTTATTAGGTGGGGTGCTTACATAAGTGGGAGGAATTCCCGGTCCGCCAGGCCCACCTCCCGAGTCGTCTCCACCGTTATATCCAGTCCAGCCCCAAAGATATCGAGGATCGGAACCCCACTGATAGCCCGTTCCCCATGGAGTTGGCGCTGTTATGGGCATGGCGTTGTACGTCCCTGTTGCTGCGCCTCTTCCCCATACTATTTGTGCTTCGTCATCCGAGACATTTTGCCAGCCTCTTGGAAGAGGTCCTTCTGGTATCAGGAAGTAGCCATCCGATTGTGAATTTATTGCCTTGTCGGAAATCCATAGATTGCCGTTTATGTCAAAAGTCGGGTCCTTGATTTGATACCGCCCCTGGTGCAGTGCCGTAACCGCGCAAAAGTGACCCACGCCCCAGTGCATTACCGAGGGGACAATTATTGGTGCGTCTTTGGTCCTTTTCGCAATTTGATAGTGCAAGCCAACTTGATCAGCCCAATCTTTGCATTGTTTTAGATTAGTACCCTTGCTTGTTGAAGCAGCCTTTTCAATTATCGGATCTCTACCATTGGTCTTTTTTCCTAGATTTAAAATGTTATTGATTGCGTAAGGTCCACATTTAAACGCATATTCAGGCCTGTGCTGCATTTTCCACAAACCTTCACGGGCCGACCTTACCTTTTCCTCCATGGAACCAAGAAGCACTCTTCCTTCTACATCGGCAAGATGTTTTTGTAATATGTCGGTTTTGCCTAACCGTGCTTCGAGAAGCACCAGTTCACCGATCGCCCTGTCCGCAGCTAACTTTTGTGAGTTTCCTGTTTCCGCCTTTGCACTTTCCCATGCTGATTGCCAAAACGTAAGTGCATCACTTAAGTAACCGTATTCAAACCGATTTAGTCCTAAATTAAGCTCGAGAGAAGCTCGCCATCTGGAATTCGGAAATGCCTCGATAAATTTCGTCAGGTCCGAAACGTCTTCGTGATCTTTTCTTTCCTTGAACGCAACGAGCACTTTTGCCAACGCAACATTTTCGCCAGAGACCGAAGCAGTTGAGAGAGGCGTCAGCGGTTCTGGAAAAACACGTGCTGTAGCAATTTCGATATCAGATGTGTCGGTTGAAAAATCAAGTTTAGGTGTGATTTTTTGCAGTTTATGAGTTCCGTGGCGAACAACGATATTATTGCTAGCTTGAGTCGGTGTTTCACCTAAGTCTTTTAGAATCTTTTGCACTGCTGCCGGTATCGGAATATCGCAGGCTTTCGCACTCGATTGAGCCATTGTCACTTGCATCGGAGTGGCGCTCGCCATTAGACCGGACAGCAGCCAAACCATGGCAGTGCGAATTTTGGATTTCTGTGGAACCGAAATAATGTTCATGATGATCTCTCTTGATAGAACTATTGGGTTGTGGTCGGTAACTGAAGATTGAGTTGCAATGGCGGACCACCTGCTGACGGAGCCGGCCATTGATTGGCATCGAGTGTGAACGTGTTGGATGAGACAGAGCTGGATACGCCACTATCGTTCTGCACTGCGATGGCTTTTAGCGTTAGTGTGTAATAGACGTTGACGGGACCGGTGTAAAGGGTCGAGGCGGCACTAGGAGTGGTGCCATCAACGGTGTAATAGATTTTGGTATTGTCCTGAGCCGCTATTGCCACTTGAACAGGTCCAGCGAACGAACCAGTAGCTGGAACGATTGCAGGTGCAGTCGGCGATACTATCGAGAATTGATACTTAGCATTGAGATAGGCTAGCAGGGCAGCTCTTTCACTGCTGGTCAAACCATGATTGTAGACAAGGATCTCTGCAAAGCCGCCTTTGAACGTCGACGAAGCGTTGTAGTTCGTGAAGATACTGTTGAGCGAGCGAGTGATGTTATTAGCTGCCGGAAGCGAACCAGATGTGGTCACTCCGTTTCCTTGGATATAGCCCGTTGTGCCACTTTGCTGCGCTTCAACCAGTTCAAACAAGCTAGAAGGAAGTCCGTTGGTTGCGCTGAGCGTGTGATTCGTTGCTCCGGTGTAGAGGTTAAATGTCGCAGTTGTCGCGGCACCACTACTTGAGACGCTAACGTTGTCGCTTGTAGCTCCGTTGCCCAAATCAATCAGATAGGCGGGCACCGAACTGTTCAAGGACTTGGTGACCAGGAATACGTTGGCACCAGTATTGAAGCCGTGGAATCCAAAAGGCAAACTCAATGTGCCTGTGCTAGGAGGCGGCGAGACCAGATCGTGGTTGAATACTGCAGGTAGTCCGTTTATTGCATTGGCTGAGAAGAATGGTGCGTTCGCTCCAGGGAGCGCGTGATTGTTATTACCTGAAAGGTCGATCCATTGCGACAGGTAGTTGAAAGGTGACGAACCTGTTGTTTGCACACCGTAGTCGCTCTTCAACCAGAGTTGCAATCCCGTTTGCGGCACAGACTTGGTTGTGGCATCGATGTCTATGTACGCGGTGGCAACTGAGCTTGTTGAATAAGTTTGTACAGCAATGGCTTTCAAAGTCGTGCTGCTATCGATAACGACAGGCGCAGTGTACAGAGTCGAGCTCGTTGTCGGATTGCTACCGTCCGTGGTGTAATAAATGCTTGCACCAGGATCTGCAGTTATCGTCACTGTCTGCGTCGCAGGATAAACACCAGTGCCAGAACTGAATTGTGGCGGCATTGAGGTGATTGCGTACTTCGCGGCCAGGTAAGATTCAACGTTTGCGCGCTGCGCAGGAGTTATCGCGGTGTTGTAGATAAGTACTTCCGCGATTTCTCCACTGAAAAATAGAGCTTTAGCGAAATCTGTTCCGAAATAATTTCCACTTCTGGAGGTGTTCGTGAGGTTGTTGACGAGTCCTTGACCTCCTTGCACTCCATTTGTGTACAGGAAGGCCGCACCGGTTCCATCGTGCACTGCTTCTACAATTTGATACTGACCTGCTGTTACTCCGCTTGGCGAAGTCACATGGCTAGCAGTAGAACCGCTGTACGCGTAGAGGTTGGTGCCGTTCGTCGTAGTTTCAGAAAGGTAGAGATTGTTACTTGTTGCACCATTTCCAAAATCGAAGAAACGAGCATTGTTTACGATCGAAGTAGGTTTGGTGACGATAAACGCGGAGGCACCGGCGGTGAAGTCAGCCAACCCTGCAGGAGATTGCAGGAATTGAGTAGAACCGTTAAAGGTAAGAGTCGGTAATCCATTGACTGCGCCTGTAACAAGGGCAGGTCGTTTTGAATTATTCGATTGGCTAGCTGTATTGCCACTACCGGACATATCCGTCCAGTCCGTGACATTTGAACCAGAGGTTAAAACCCCGAAGTCGGATTTTAACCAAACAGCCATTCCCGTGCGATTCACATTTGCGGTGGAAGAATCGATTTGGATGAATGAGGATGTGACTGCACTGCTATTTGCTCCATAAGTTGCGATTGCCTGTATCTGCGCAGAGCTACTGATCGTGAACGGTACGAAGTACGGAGTAGAACTGGTGGTCGGCGTAGTACCATTAGTGGTGTAATAAACCTGGCTGCCAGTTGGAATCGTGATGGTGACGGTCTGTGGACCAGCGCTGAAAACTTTGTTGCTCGGACTAATCGATGGTGCCGATGGCGCGGCGTTTATCCCGTATTTGTTTTTCAAGTACGTTTGTACATTTCCGCGATCAGTTGAACTGAGCGCAGTGTTGTAAACTAGAATCTCCGCAATAGAGCCGCTGAACCAATCGTTGTTGTTACAAGCGGCACCAATAACGTTGGTACTGCGAGTGACATTGTTTATATTGGTTACTGTTCCGGTGGCAGTTTGTGTTCCGTTTGTAAATAACGTGCCCACGTTGCTGCCGTTTTGAAGATATTCGAGAACCTGGAATGTACTAGCGGTTAAGCCGGTTGTTGATGACACAATGCTGGAAGTCGAACCGTTGTACGATACCAGCGAACTACCCTTATTGGCGCCGCTGACAAATTCGCTGACGGTCAAATTGTTGTTGTTTGTTACCCCTGAACCGAAGTCGAGCAGGCGTCTTGCAAGTGTGATCGTGGTCGGGTTTGCAACAATGTATATAGTTGCGCCAGCGAATCCGGCCATACCTGATGGAAGCTGCATGTAATCTGAAGTGCCGTCAAAGCTCAAGGCTGGGAAGCCATTGACCGCGTTGGTGACAAATGTAGGCTGCTTAGTTGAAGTAGCTTGACTGGCGCTATTTCCGAGTCCTGAAAAATCGGTCCAGTTAGTTACGTTCGAACCACTTGTGGTGACGCCATAATCGGATTTGAGCCAAGTGACCAGCCCTGTTCTTGGCACATTCGCTGTGCTTGTGTCTACTTGTATCGTTATACTTGCGACAGAGCTAGTCGTATAGTTCGTTCCCGCCGAAATAGCTTTGACAGTTGTCGTTGTATAGATCGGGAAACCACCCCCATTCGGATCGTAGAGCGTAGAAGATGTAGTAGGAGTGGTACCGTCCGTGGTGTAGTAGATCGGCTGATTCAAATCTTGACTGAGCTGCATAGTTTGCGTACTGCTGTACACACCTGCGGACAGCGAGAATGTCGGAGGATTTAGAGTGGGTGCTGGATTGACATTGTATTTTGCGCGCAAATAAGATTCCACGGATGCTCTCTGCGCATCAGTTAGCGACTTGTTGTAAATGAGAATTTCCGCGATTTGACCGCTGTATGAATTAGCTGCCGTCTTTGCAGTGTCTATGCCGATGTAGTTACCCGACCTGGAAATATTCGTGATGTTCCAAACAGTTCCAGAGTTGTCTAATGCATTGTTGGTGTAAATGCTGGCACTACCTGCGCCGCTGTGGTTGGTTTCCAAAAGCTGGTAGGAGCCTGCGGTTAGTTTGTTAGTGGTTGAATTTACAGAGGTCGGCGTAGAGCTGTTGTAGACAAAAAAGCTGGCAGATGCCGCAGGGGATGTGGACTCCGTCAGGTAAATGTTATTGTTCGCGGTTCCATTTGCAAAATCAAAAAAGCGAGCATTATTGATGATCGAAGTGGGTTTAGTGACGAAGAATATACTCGCCCCAGCAGTGAAGTCCGCCAAACCAGCAGGACACTGCAAGTACTGCGATGAACCATTGAAGGCGATAGCAGGCAAGGTGTTTACAGCATTGGTGACAAGAGTCGGGCGATTTGCACCAGTCGCTTGAGTAGCATGGTTACCACTATTGGACAGGTCTGACCATTGTGTGACATTCGATCCGCTCGTCAGCACGCCGGCGTCACCCATTAACCAGAGGCTGAGGCCGGTTCTCGGAACAGCATTTGCATTCGGGTCGACTTGAATATAGATACTCGAAACCGCACTCGTACCAAAGGATTGGACAGCAATCGCTTTGATAGTAGTTGCAGTTGTGACATTGAGCGGACCGGTATACAGAGTCGAACCGGTCGTTGGAGTGCTACCGTCTGTGGTGTAATAAATACTTGCGCCTGGATCTGCTGTGATGGCAACTAGCGGAGCGGTACCGTACACACCAGTAGTGTTATTAAATCTCGGAGCGGCGACCTTCAGTGCATATTTCGCAAAGAGATAACCTTCCACTTCCGCTCTGTCGGAATCAGAGAGTGGTGCGTTGTAAATGATCATTTCTGCAATGCCACCATTGTAATAACCAAGAGATCCCAATGTATTGTCAGCACCAATGTAATTGGTGGTTCTCGTCACATTCGGAATGTTATTTATGGTGCCCTGAGCCCCCAAAACTCCATTGGTGTATACAGCTGCAGTTCCTGCTCCCGAATGAACCGCTTCAAGAACCTGGTAGCTAGAAGTAGTTAGTGCCCCTGATGCTAAGACATTGTTTCCAGAGGTTCCGTTATAAACATAGATTCCGCCAACTGCTGGAGAAGCTTCCTGAGCACCAAAATTGTTGTTTCCGCCAGCGCCCTGCCCGAAATCAAAGAAGCGCAAAGAGGAGGCAATGGAAGTTGGTTTTGTGACAATGAAGACACTTGCGCCCGCTGTGAAATTGCTGAACGCTCCCGAAGGGCACTGAAAATACTGTGACGTTCCATTGAAACTAATTGTAGGCAGCCCGTTAATTGCATTGCTGGTGAAGGTGGGTTGTTTGGCGGAAGTCGCTTGAGCAGCAGTATTGTTACTGCCTGAAGCATCCAACCACTGAGTAACTTTTGAAGACGAAGTGGACACACCGTAGTCAGATTTGAGCCACAACGCCAGGTTGGTGCGAGGCATTTTGGCCGTGTTGGAGTCAATCTGAATGATCGCCGAAGACACAGCGCTCGTGCCGTAAAATTGTGGGGTCATCCAAGCAATGGCTTGCACGGTAGATGTGGAGCTTACATTGAAAGGACCAGCGTAAAGAGTTGATGACGTCGTTGGCGTTGTGCCGTTTGTCGTGTAATAGATTGCAGCACCAGGATTTGCGGTGAGAGTAATCGGCGTGGTTGCCGAATACACGCCACTACCTGGGGTTATCGTGGGAGCAGCTAGAGTTGGTGCACTGCCACCGATACCATATTTACTGAGGAAATAGCTTTCTAAGTCATTTCGTTGGCTAGCTGTGAGAGGTGCGTTGTAAATCAGCATTTCGCACATCTGCCCGTTGAAGAAGGTTGTGTTAGCGAAATTACTGCCTATAAAATTTCCTGTTCGACTTACGTTGTTGATGTTGTTGATTCCTCCGGTAGCCTTTTGGACACCATTTGAATAAATGGTGGCTGTTCCGGATCCGCTGTGAACTGCCTCCAGCAGAGAAAAGGAGCCTGCTGTTAGAGAACCTGAGGCAGGTAGGCTGCTCGAGGTTCCTCCGTTGTATACAAATAGATTGGCAGTGGTCGATGCCGTTTCCGACATGTACAGATTGTTGCTTGTCGCACCGTTTCCAAAATCGAAGAACCTCGTATTGTTTGTTACGGTGGTGGGTTTTGAAACAATGAAAATGCTGGCGCCGGAGTTAAAGTTGGCAAAGCCAGGTCCAAGTGAGAGAAACTGAGAAGTGCCGTTGAACTGTATCGCAGGTAGTCCGTTAAGTGCGCTTGTTGCAAGAGTGGGTTGCTTCGAGCTGTTGGATTGCGAAGCGTTGTTGCCATTGCCAGATTGATCGATGATCTGAGAGATTTTTCCAGCACTGTATGTAACACCACTATCCGCTCTAAACCATGCCTGCAGATTGGCACTGCGCTGAGGTACGTTGATCATAAAATTTTCATTCGTAAAAACTGCCGTGCTCAAAGTTCCAGAAACTGCGCTTGTTACGCCAAATCCGATATAGAATGCGCCTGGAAGGCTCATCTGACACGTACCTACTAAAGACCAGTTAATTCCGTCGCTAGATTGGTATCCAGCAACGGAATTTTGACTTCTGACAAGGCGAAGAAAAAGAGGTGCCGTGATTGAAGGTCCGAGCACCATCGAACTGGTAAGGCCGCCTGCCGTTCGATATGTAAAATTGACACCGTTTCCTGGTGTCACACCAACCATCGCCATTGCACCATTTGACGTAAGCGAATCTTTGATCATCAAACCCGCATTAGCGTAGTTACTAGTATTTGTTTGTGATGTCACTTTTGCAATTAGTTCAACGTTTCCGCTGGTCGGTGTACTGACATAAGTGAAATTATCCGCAGTGCCACCAATACCGCTTCCGGCGCCTGCGATGGTGAATGTTCCAGCGCTATAGCTGTATGTACCAGTAGCGCCGGTGGTGCCAAGGTCGGTTCGCGTCCAGGTCACGGCTTGTGCGTTGGCGCTTGATTGAACCAATAAACAGAGTAATGCTGCCACTGTTACAGGTAGCAATAATCCAAATTTAAATCTGAGTTTGCTATATGTTTGAACGAAAAAATGATGTAGGCGCATCACGCTATCAGAAGCCATATCGCTTCTCCTTGAAATTGCTTATGTAAGCTCCCATGGTCTTCAACATGACATGAAAACCGTGACGGGGAGTCAGTTATAGAGTGGACAACTCTCAGCGAGCACGAGTTCAAAGGGATACATTTGCCCGACGCTACCGCTGCAGCTATCGGTTGATGTCGCCATTCATTTCACATGGACTGTGCCAGTGAAGCTAGTGCGTTACAAGTAAAACCTCGTAATTTATGAGTCGGCTCGCCGAGAGAGTGGTGCGCGTGGAGTCAATATAGAGCTCTACACACACCGAGCCACTTCTGGGATACCTGAGCTTTTCGAGCAAGTGAACTTTACTAGATTGGCTCATGCAGCAAACATGATCTCTGCTGCATATTTTTACACTAGCACAAGCACTCAATTTCGCGCAAGGGGTTTTTGCAAGAAAATTCCGATGAGCAGCGATTCTCGCCGCTTTTGGCAAAACGCGCGAAGTACACCCAATCACCGAAAACCCGCGAGGATAGCCAGCCTACAAAGACAACAGAGACCAAAACGCTCAGCATTTCCTATAGAAAAATATCTTCCAACCTATATCAAATTTGATGCACAGCACACCGAGTTTGGTGCCTGCGCTCCGAAGCAATTGCCCCCCCTACTCAAGGGAACCAGCTATCCAAGCCATTTTTGGATGTTCTCGTGTAGAATGGAAATATCGATAGACACTTTATTCTTGCTCCCACGACCAAATCAATATGCAACTTTCAAACACATCACAAACAAAAATTCCTGGCATCGACGTTTCCATATATCAAGGAAAGATTGATTGGCAGCGCGTGAAGCAGGCAGGCATAAAGTTCGCGTTTGTAAAAGCGACAGAAGGCGCAACGTTTCAAGACAAGCTATTCAAAGAAAATATCAGAGCTGCGCAAAGTGCCGGAATATCTTGTGGTGCCTATCACTTCTTTCGGCCCAAAACACCAATCGGACCACAAGTAGATAACTTCATCAACTCAATTCGCTCAGCTGGTGTTACCGTTCTTCCAGCCTTGGATCTTGAAGTTCCAGCTGATTGGCGAAATATTCCGCGAGGTGATCGAATCAATCTAGTAATAGAATGGCTCGAACGAGTTAAATCGGTTCTCGGCATTCCCCCCATCATTTACTTGAGTTCTTCGTTTCCGGGTGATGTGCTGACAGACGCGCATGAGTTGGCCGCATATCCGCTTTGGTTGGCGCATTACACGAAACACCCTGCACCTGTTGTTCCTGCACCCTGGCAAACATACACGTTCTGGCAGCACAGTGACAGGGGGGCGGTCGAAGGGATAGTGGGCAATGTCGATCTAAACTGGTTCAACGGACCTGCCGTCGACTTGGAAAAAGTTATGCATCCTCACCAACCGTAGATTGAATTTCTAACATTGTACGATTAGTAATCTGCATCAGACATCCGATTTCAAGCCATTTTCCTTGATGGTTGATTGATGACATTGATTTTTCATGCTAGTGTAAAAATTATATTTGTCACCATTTGCGGTGCCAATTCGAATAACCCAATCAAAGGTAGCAAATGAAATGTCTAGAAAATGTAGGTTAATCCCTGATATTCACGAAAAGGTTCTCGCACTAATTAGTCGTGTCAATGAAATTCACACGCTAGGAACTGGAGCGCTCATCTTGTCCGAATTATTGAATGCATTCGGAGTCGTTTTGACAAACGCGGAAATTGATACGCTAAAACAGCGGGATTTGGTGTTGTTGAAAAAGACGTCAGAAACAGGCGGAACGTTTGAAAACGTCGGACCGCTAGCCGTGGTCAAACACTCTTCTGTGACGATTTCGGTTCCCGGTCGCATCAGCGGTACTTATTTGTCGTTTCCTGGTTCGTGCTCGTTTGTTTTTGCTGACGACACTACAATTTCAGGAAGCGCATTTGTTTTCAGAGTGAAATTGCAGGAAATCGATGCGAATCTGTACAAGGTTGACGTTGATTTGAGCGGCGACGCATTCGATCAATGCATTATCCATGCAGCCGCATGACGACGGTGCTAACAAGATGATACTTACAGACCAACAAAATCAACTAATAGATACGGCCACGCTGAGCTCATTAACGGGATCTTCAGTAGCTGTACTGCTGGCAGGGAACGTAGCCCAATATGTTTTCAACTGGAATCCGCGTTGGTTCGGACTAGCAGTTGCATGTGTAATTTCTACAACCGTGACGATGTCTACGCAGCATGCGTCAGCAATCGATTGGGTTGTTTGCATGTTGAGAGCTTTTCAAATCTATGCAACAGCAGTGGGTCTTGCCACCGTCACAGCACCAAAGTCACTACGGCATCGGGTTAGCCACGCATCGTCAAAACAGAGTTCGCCCGCTCAAAAGAAGTTTTTGACGAGTTGGTACTGACTTTTCCTTAAACAGACTATTCGTCTTTGTCAAAAAAGTTGAGAATATTCAAGCCATTCGGCGTTCCCCAGCCGGTGACTGCATCCCACCCTTGATTTGATTCATAACCAACTACTCTATCTACAGAATTGTTTCCAGACGAAATATCATTGAAAAGTCCAGCATCAGGGTCTTTGTAAATAGCGGTGTTCAAAAATCCAACCGCTGCAGATAGTCTTGCATTTAAACGAGCCGTCAATCCTGCATAAAGAGGAGCAACCGCGCTAGTGCCACCAACTACTGTCCAGTGTCCATGAACCAGCACTGCATAACCAGTGTAAGGGTCTGCCACCGCCGAAACGTCAGGTAGACCTCTGCCCGGAAACTTCGCGCTGGTATTTACCGGCTGTGGCATTTTTACTGCTTTCTGATAGTCTGGCACTGGAAAGAAATTGCTTACACCACCACCCGTGGCACCACCGTCTCCGTTGTTCCAAACTATTTCCTGACGAACTCCTCCAACGAATTTCAACGATGTTCCGCCGCAGGCTATCGCATTCGGGCTCGATGCTGGAAAGTCAACATGGCTCTTTTCGTCGTAGATATTGTCGCTGGCACCATTGTCTCCAGCGGCGCAAAAGACTGAAATGCCCAATGCAGCTGCCGACTTAAACGCTTCATCCATGGCAACCATTTGCTGCTCAGTCCAGACACACTCGGCTGCGCCCCAGCTGATTGAGATTATTGTAGGCTTGTTGATTTCATCATGAATTGCAGTCAGTATCGCTTTCAAGAAACTTTGATCATCATTTGGAGCAAAGTAAACAACGATTTCCGCCCCTGGTGCAACGGCGCCAGCCACTTGAATATCCAGAGCCACTTCTGTATCTGCGCCTTTGTCCAAGTAAGGACGGTTCCTGCCACCATTAACAGAGACTGAGTCAATTTTTGGAACATTCAAATTGAGCGCGGTGAAAAACTTTTTGATATCGGAGTGTAAATAGCCTCCACCTAACTCAATGAGAGCGATTGTTTGTCCTCTGCCATCTGAAATCGGAAAGTCATAAATACCGGCGAGTTGTTCGCCGTCAAAAGCATTGGGTTTTGATTCAAGAGCAAGCCCGCTCGCGAATCTAAGATGGTTGATAGCTTGCGGTCTGTTGTCCAGTCCAAAAACGCCGGTGATAATCTCAGACAGCTCTGTCGGGATGAATATAGGACCGACCCGGCAGCGAGATGTTTGACCAAGACTGTGTGTTTCAAAAACATGCACCTTAAACGCGTTGGACATCGTGTTCGAGTTGCCACGCAAAGTGACAGTTCTTTTGCCCGCCTCAATCTCCATCACTTCCAAACCAAAGTGTTCGGCAAAAGCGAGTACTACACTCAAGTCTCTGGGAGATGCCCCGTACTCTTCTTCCAGTTCAGAGCGTGTTAGAAAGCCTTTCCGCTTAGTTTTTGAAAGAGATTCTAGGCTTTTCTTGCGCCTAACTTGGATAGTCACATCAATGTCGTTAATAAATTCGACTGCACTGATTCTGTGTCCAAAGTAGAGCCTGCGAATGCTTCCAGGCAGTATCGTAAATTCTTGAAATAGCATGTATGTTCGAGCAAGTGTCCGCTCGCCTCCTGAAAAAATGACGTTTGGGGTTGTAAGGAATAGCTGGATGAATCATGGTTCACCTCTGACCGCTGTGTGTAATATCTGATTGCTTTGATGCCCATGTGGACGAAGTGGCGAATGGCTTAAGCTCTGGCGGAAGCTCAGTCCATTGAATTGGAATTTTTGTTTGAGTGCTCAACGTGATCAATTCCGCGAGCATCTTGTCGAATCTGTCCCGCATCTCAATCTGGTAAATTCTTTCGCCAAAGGATCGCAGTTTCAGTATGTTCGCTGGTTGTCCCTTGTCCAGCTTTGCGTACTCAGATGGAATGACCGTATCAAATCGATAGTAGGTAATGCCAGGGATGCGAGAAAGCTGCAAGAGCTCGTAGTCCGTCTTTGCGTCTGCACCATCCATACACACGTCGATCGTTGGTTTTATCCAATCAACTGGACGCCAATGGATAGCGTCCTCGTAGTGGTAAGGGCGTTTGCTCATGCCGGTGCCAAGTGACACGATCCAGAAGCTGTCATCGGGTTGGGCGTAGCGCATGCACTCAACCAGCGCTGTCATTGTCGGGTTGTTGGAGACCAGCCCTCCATCGATAAATCCCATTGGAGCATTGTCAACCATTAGCCTCTGCGGTATAAAAAATGTCGGAGCGGCAGTGGTGGCACGAGCGAGATCCTTCATCAAGTATGGACCGTCATTTTGCTTGTTCCAGCTTTTGAAAAATCTTGGCTCTCGTGTTTCAAGGCAGTATGTCGGCACCATGACGTTAGTTAGGGCATCACCTAGTTTGGTGGCACCGAAATAAATGTCCAGGACTTTTTCAAGAGTCCTGGCATCATGTTTGGCGCCACCAAACGCCCATTCAGAAACTTCCATAAACGGTTTTTTCTGGAATATTTTTGGACCTTGCTTAATATAAAGGTCTATCAGGTCATCTGCTCGATACCTTGCTACAGTGCTGGTCTTCGGCACTGATAAAGCTAGGGCTGTTATGGCTCCGCTTGATGTTCCGACTATGAAATCGAAGATTTCGGCGATTTGCTTGCCTGTGCCGTATTCCAGCTGTTCGAGCAGAACCGCTGGAATTATTCCTCTTATTCCACCACCATCGATTGATAGTATTCTCCATGTTCTTGCCATTGTTGTTGCAGGCAAACTGCCCACCTCCGGTTTCGGCGCAAAAAGCGCCGATTAGAATCTGTCACGAACTATCACTGTTCGCGTGCGTGCTTCAATGCATGAAATGGCCTGATGTTGACTGCAACACTTTGAGCTGTTGCGGCATTCTGTCTGCTTTGCGTCAAGAAACAGTGCGCTCAATTTTGTGCATTGACTTGAGGGCTAGTTAGATAACCTAGCCGTTTGAAAAGTGTGTTGGATTCGGGGATAAAACCATAGAGACTCCTTTGCGTCACACATGTTGACACGGAAGGATACCGATTTCGAACTGCCAGGGCAAAGAGCTATTGCCGTTTTATTCGAAATGCAATCGGACCTGATTGCACAATTCCCAGATTAGCAAAATAGCCATCACTTGGCAATAGTAAAAACCCTGATAACAAGCCGTTTTTAATGCTTCAATGTACAAATTTATGGGTTTGGATATAAGTGTCACTAATCATATGTGGTGGCACAAGCGATTTACAGACGACAGATTAGACAGCGCTAAGACTACCACCGGGCGGCAATTGGACGGCAGATCACAATCAGTTTAGAAGCGGAAATAAATAAATGGTTTGGTTTCTGCACCGGCAAAAAGCCAGCAGGCTATCAACGCAAATGACGCCAATTGAAGTTTGAACCAGCGCGGCAACGTTGAAATGAACCTGTTACGAGCTTGAACAAACAATGGTCCGCTTGTGCATACAGCGATAAGTGCGAGTATTTTCCAAACGTCTCCGTAGTCACTCGAAACGAGGCAGACATGCCATTCACGCTGCATATGGTGAAATCGAAGAAGCTTTCCGGCAACGATGTTTAGACTTTGAAGATCGTTGCATCTGAACAACGTCCAACCAATTGTGACGGCAGCGAAAGTCATGGCAGCGCTTGCCATCGTCCAAATGCGTATGACATTCAGGTCTTGAAGCGAGTTGATCAGATTTTTTTGCAAGCTTGATTTCCGCCACAGCAGATTTAACGCCAGCAACAATCCGTGGTAAGTGCCCCAGAGAGCGAAGTGCCACGCCGCCCCGTGCCAAATCCCTGCAATAGTCATAACTACTATCAAATTCAAGGAAGCCCGAATGATATTTCCTCGCGAACCACCAAGCGGAATGTACAGGTAATCTCGAATCCAGCTGGAAAGCGATATGTGCCATCGACGCCAAAAATCACTGATGTTGGTGGCGTTGTACGGATGGTTGAAGTTGAGCGGCATCTCAATATTGAACAAAAGCGAGACGCCACGCGCGATGTGAGTGTAGCCCATAAAATCGAAATAAATTTGCGCGGTGAATGCGAGTACACCAACGTAAGTTTGCAGTACACCGAACTTTGTAGGATCCGTGAACACCGGATCTGAAACACCGGAAAATGAATCAGCCAAAATACATTTAAAAACAGCGCCGAGAGCAATTAACTCGATTGCTTTGTGAAGCCTACTAGCGACGGGAAGCGCGATGGCAGCCTTGTATTGATCGACCAACTGTTCAAAACGAACAATCGGACCAGAGATCAGGTGTGGGAAATACATGATGTAGAAGTTGTATTCAAGCCAGTTTTGCGCAATCGGCTTGCCACGATAAACATCAACAAGATAGCTGATGGCTTCGAAAGTGTAGAACGAAATTCCGAGCGGCAGCAAAACATCGACATGCTCGGGCAAAGGGCTGTGCGCATTCAAAGCAATCGCGCCGCGCCAAAGAGTCGAAGTCAAAAGGTCCGCATATTTGAAAACAACGAGAACCAAAATGTTGCAGGCAATGCCGACTATCAAAAACAATTTTCGCGCTCGTGCCTCGCTCGAAACAGAAATCTTTCGAGCGAAAAGGTAATCGGCAGAAGTACTTAAGAGCAGAACTACAATAAATGGAATTGACCAGGTCGCGTAAAAAACGTAGCTAGCAGCAAGCAGAATCCAACGCCGACTATTTGCGCCGACACTGATAAACGCAGCATAGGTCACGACAAAAAACAACAAGAATTGCGCAGAAACAAAATTCACTTGGCACTTTCCCTGAGCATCTTGAACTGCGGATCGTTGAGAAAGCAATCAGCCAAACGCTCGCTGGTTTTGATGTTTCCATAGTTGCTCAAGTGTCGAAAATCGACAAAATATTTGAGGTCTTCGATACCGTTGTTCAAATCAAGCGTTGACACATTGGGATAGCGTCGATAGCTAAAGAGAAGATCACGGAAGTATTGGTGCGTATATGGTGGCGCGTAAAAGTATTTGTCATAGAAACTGTCGATCTGTGGAAGCCACACAAAACACAAGTTCAGATGCCACTTCTGACAATAATTCAAAATCAAGTCGTAAGTTTCTGGGTGAAAAACGTAACCAGCCTTTCTCGGGCTCGACAGATCCGTTTGTTCTATCATTCGCTCGCGAATCAGCTCCAAATATGATTCATCAAGCATAAAACTGGTCGGTCCCATACCCATACGACTGATTTCTAAGTTCGTCCCGTCGGTAAGAGTTCTTTCTGTCAATTCGCTCATGCCTCGGGCGCTGCCTTGCCAGAATACAAATTCATTGATCTTGTGCTTGAGTGAGCCGCGATGTCGCACGAATAATGAGATATCGGCAGGGAGAAGTGAAAGCTTCTTCAACAAATTGTGAGGGCGAGCAAGAAGACCCTGAAACAGATACGAATCAGTTTGTCCCCAGTGCTTATTCACTAGTGGCTGTTCAAAACCGAAGAGCTCAACACTGAAGGGACAGATTACTAGCTGAGGCGTCACGCCCCTGCTGCGCAGATAATCGAGATATTTGATCGCATCCTCCTGCGACCCACCATTCATAGCCAAGTTAACGAACGGTACGTTGACATGCTTGTCGTGCAGCAGATTTGTCACCAACTCAGGATAGATGCCCTGCTTCATCAACGAATCACCTACGCCAACAATGTAAGGCTTTAGCGGTTGGAGACCCCTCGCGACTAGGTATTTCTGCTCGTATAACTGTGCTGGGCTACTGGGCGGAAGCCACACGGAAACGACAAAGCGCGTCACCAGCTCTGTGATACAAAGGGCGATAAGCAAAGCCAAGCCAAACTTTGCGAAGAAACGCAGTGTATATAGTTTTTTTTCCTGCTCGTCTAGCGAGTCTAAGCCTGAACTCATTCCACTCGGTTAAGTTTGGACGGCGATACGAATGATAACGCTTGCTCCTGTGAGAGCTTGCTTGTATGCCCATTAAACCGAGAACTCGAGCATCAGAACGTTAACTAAAACAAACGGAAGCAGTGCAAGCTCTTGGTATCATGATGAATTGCTGAATGGGTGGCTATTGCGATGCCTGGAAAAGGCGTCGGTCTGCTTATTGAGCCCCGTCTAAGGGTCTGAGGTGACGAGTTGACGGTCTCGATCAAAATTGTGCCGATTTCCGAAGAGCTTTCTACTGCATCAAATGATCAGTCGTCAGCCAGCGAACACCCGCATCGCTTTTATTATCCTCAATTGGATGGTTTGCGCTCTGTCGCCTTTTTGCTTGTCTTTGCTAGCCACGCTGGTGCCTTTGGAACGGACCCGAGTTTGCCCAATTGGTTGAATCAGATATTGCAAGTTTATGGCACGGTCACATGGTTTGGCTGGTCAGGTGTAGACCTGTTTTTTATCCTCAGTTCGTTTCTGATAACCTCGCTGCTGCTGCGTGAGGAGCGGCTTCGAACCGGAATTGATTTGGGCAAGTTTTTTATGCGGCGCGTTCTGCGCATCTGGCCTGTCTATATCCTCGCCACCGTAGCGGGTTTAGCATCTTACCCCTTCATCGCAGAATCGGTGCCCGTTGCCATAAACGCCCCTGGCTATTTCCAATTCGTCACCAATAATCTTCTGTATGGACTAACTTTTACAATCAACCTGGCCACAGCCTGGGGCTTCTCCTGTCCACCTGCCAACATAGGGCCGTTGTGGAGCATAAGCATGGAGGAACAGTTCTACATCGTCTGGCCATGCTTTATGAAGTTAGTTAAGCAGCCTGCAGCAAGAGTCGTCACAATGATCGGTTTGCTCGCTGCCACCATAGCCTACAGAGCGCACTGCATGAAGCATTTCCCACTGAACCACGTCGCGTATTATCAGAACACGGGGGCTCGTTTAGATGGTTTGATCTTTGGCGCAGCAATCGCGATGGTCGTCTGGTACTGCCCACGTATGTTTCAAGCTATGGGTCGATGTGGTGCCCTGTGGTTCATTCTATCGGTCGCTTTGCTCGGCGTGACGCGAGAACAGAACCTGGCTCTGTTCGCTGAGCACAATCGTTATGCGCTCACTCTGATCGATGCAGGATTGGCACTGTTACTCCTTAGCTGCCTGACGTTTAAACCGCTCATAAAACTCCTCTCTTTGCCATTCATAGCTTCGTTTGGTCGCTTAACTTACGGAATGTATGTTCTTCACGCTTTTGTGTTACAGGCGATATTCAGATACGTGATGGCACCTCTAAATCTTAAACCCGGATCAAACGAATTTGCATCGATTGCGGTGTGTTTGGGCTTGCCCATCACCTACATCGGTGCGCGAATAATGTGGAGTCTCTATGAGAAGCGCTTCTATGATTTGAAAAACAAGTTTTGCAATGTTGCCAGTGGATACGACGCCCAGCTCCAAACATAGCAATCACATCTCTCAGCAGAGCACCAGGGGCGGTGCTTGCACGCTAACGACTAGTTGACGGCAATCACTTAGTTTTGGGTTTAAAAGTTAGTCCGATGATCAAATTGATATCGGTAATTGGCACCATGAATGGAAAATATTCTTGATGCACAGGCTCGAAATAGCGTGACACTTCTTTGATGATCTCATCTGGAATGCTGATGTGCTCGCTATCGATAAACCACTTGTATGGCTGCCCATAGCGCTTTCGGAACATCTGCTCTGTCGAGACAAATCGTGCCAGGTTGTAAGCCATTCCACCTTCGCATGGAATAACGACGCTGAAAATTCCATGCTCTTTGTTGCATAGCCTGTACATTTCTTTGACGGCAGCAGGCAAATTTGGAAGATGTTCCAACACATGAATAGCTATAATGCGGTCGAAATAACCATCTTCAAAGTCTAACCGGCCCTGGCAGTCGCCTTGATGTGCGTTGATGTCGGGAAAACGTTGGCGAATTGCCTCGACCATATTCGAGCGGAGTTCGACTGGAATGTAGTTGCGGCGCTGCTCCTCATTCAATTTTTCATATTCCAAATGCTCGCCCAATCCTGCACCAATTTCTAAAGTGCGAACAAAATCGGGTGGGGAATTGCGCACGGTGTATCCGTGATTGAACTTTTCCAATGGCTCGAACGATTTCTTTGAAGCCAGCTGCTCATGCCAATATTGCATGAAGTCATCTTTGGTTGCTAACTGCTCGGCAGTCAGTTCGGGCAGCTGCTTTGGCCAGGTATATGAACCTTTCAGCTTCACAGTGCATCCTCGAGAGCAAACTGACGCGTTCTCGAAACCGGCTGTTTATCAGCATGTATAGATGGAATTGCGATCATCTTTCTGAACAGATCGATGCTCCGGTTAACGCCGATCGGCAATCGTGTTTGCTGATCGTGTGTCCATCTGACACCTATTTCCTTCACGTTCAATCCCATCTTCGTGGCGACATAAAGCAGCTCTGCATCGAAATAGGCACACTCATAAACGACGTGGGGGAAGAGCAACTTCACAGCGTCAGCCGTGAACAGCTTAAATCCACACTGAGTGTCGAGAAAAGGCATTCTCAAAATCGCGCGCTGCAGATATCCGAAAGTGATAGCCAGCTGGCGTCGAGGGAAGCCTTGCGGTGTACCGATCTGAGTGTCATGATGGGAGCGGGAGCCTATGATTACGTCTCCGCCCCGTTCAATTTCAGCAAGAAATTCATTGAGATATTCAATCGGCACCGCATAATCAGCGTCCATGAATAATCTATAATCTCCAAGCGCGTTAATCATTCCGTATTTAACTGAAAAACCCTTGCCCCGGTTTTTGGGCAGTGAAATCAGCCTGATGCCGCCGTAGCGCGCTGCTGCGACTTCAACAACCCGCTCGGTGCCGTCGGTGCTACCGTCTGTGACAACGATAATCTCGCTGCTGTATGCCTGCTTGGCGAGGAACGTCGCAGTCTTCATCAACGTATGCGGCAGCCTCGACTCTTCGTTATAAGCCGGAATGACTATCGATACTTTGACACGTGGCTTCCGCACAGGTTGGGCACCCATCTCGTTACAGTTGCCTAATCATAACCTTGAGATCTTGCAATCACATTGCATCCTCTTAATTCGTGAAAAAACTTAGGACACTCGTTCCAGTAAATGCTTAAAAAGCAGATCGAGCGTCAGCCCTATCGTTTTAAGCACTTTCATCTTGCTTTGTCCCAATTTTTCATCGTATCGCAAGAGCATGGCGACCTCGGCGGCTCTCGGATGAAGACGTCGGCTCTTCAACAAGAGATCTGCCATACACGAAAATCCTTCTTGCGTGAATAACTGCTCTCCGTAGGTGTTCGTCAGTTTTTCTAGAAATGATCGACGGTAAAGCCTGTAACCACAAGTGTAATCCTTGATTCCAGGAATCGGTGCAATCGCCTGGAATAACACACTCGCACCCTGACTGAGCATTACACGGAAAGCCGACAAGCCTTTTACACCTGAACCCCGTTGATAGCGCGAAGCGACCACGATATCCAAATTATTTTGCTCAGCGAGAGTAAGCATCTCTTTCAACAGCTTTGGAGGCTGCGTATTGTCACAATCCATCGTGCAACAGAAGTCGCCATCTTTCGATCTCGAAAGGAAAGTCGTTAAGCCTGTTTTGATCGCTCGACCTAAACCGCTATTCACTTCGTGACGCACAACTTCTACTGGCAAAGAGAGTTGTTTACCAACTTCCTCAGCTTTCTCGGCTGTTGCGTCCGAGCTGCCGTCGTCTACCAGTAACACCTTAACTGCGCCTAAGTCATTTGCTACTTCGGCAAATTTTGAGAACAGTGGTTCAATGGAGAGTGCTTCGTTATATGCCGGTAAAACGATCCAAATCAAATAACACCATCCTGATAACAGCTGCCCTGGCTGCTTCATCAAGCTCTCATCATACAAGCATCTGATCGACAGGTAATAATTCTTTCTTTATTCTATTTGTAAAAAGCCGGGTTCTACAGCCACACAAGCGTGATAGGGAACGTCCTCAAACTTAGTGTGTGGAAAACGCTGTATATCGAAACCTAACAATTTACGCTTGATAGAAACACTTACCGGTAAACTTCTTAAACAGATAAAGTCGGTATTCATCTATGCCAAGCGGTTTTTGGTGTCAGGCTCGAAAAGAGTCAACTGTGTGTTTATTGCTAAGCACACTTTGTGCGCTCATATTCTTGCCCCTTTTCATTGATTCACATTGGGGATTGTTCAGCGACCCAAGGCAAATTGTTGAAAACTGTAGAGCATTTTGGTCTAGTTCCGATATACGTTGGGATCTAGTTCAGGGCTTTCACCGCCCAGGCTTTCATGTTCTCGATTTGCTGACATGGTTCTTTTCAAAAGATTCAGCTACCGGATTTTACGTTTTTAGATGGTTCGTTTTCTCAGGAGTTGTTGCCACCACTTTTCTTATCAGTTTAAAACTATCGAAAAATTTTTGTATAAGCTTACTGTCGGCACTGTCTTGGTTTTTGCTCGCTCCAACATTTGAAGTGATTTACACTTTGGATAAGGCTGAAGTGTACATCGCCATGTTGTTTAACGCAGCCATTCTAGCTTACCATGCTGGTTTGCAGGCATTGCGCCAATCCACGCCCTCCAGGTTGAAGCTGCGCATTTCGGTTGTCCTGATGTTGTTGTGTTGTACCTATGTTGACTTCGTTAAGGAAACGGGGCAGCTTCTTGTATTATCGATTCTTGCGTGTCCGCTGACCATGAGACTCTTCGATGCAGCAATGTCAAAAAGTGCTGACGAGAAAAAGGCGCTTCGCCAGTGGTCATATTCTCTCGGTGCATCAGCTGTAGTGGCACTCCTGATATTCAAGACATACGTTGCTTTAAGCGAAACCTCATTAGCTACCTACGGAGCAATGAGTTATGACCTTGAAAGTCTTATGAACCACTTGCAACTCTATTGCTCTTTCATACCAGAAATTTTCCTCGCGCTTCTCTTCTGTAATATCGGGTTCTTCCTTTCAATATTGCGCAGGCGAGAATTTGAAGCTGAAGACGCGCAGAGTGCAGCTCTTGCAGGCACACTGACGCTGCTTGCCACGGCTGGAGCTGCTGCTTTAATGTTCTGGAAATTCGTAATAGTGTATGCATGGTTTCCAATTAGTTGCTTAGTTTTACCGCCAACAGCGTTTTATATGGGCAGATTATTGAAAAGCTTGCCGAATAAAATTGCTGCTCCTTCTATGATTGTCACGGCCTTATTTGCCGTCTTACTATTGGTTCCGACCCGATTTATCCAGGCTCAGCTTCAATTCTATTTAGACGACTCAGCCAAAGAATTGACCTCGACGCTCGCCGCTCGCCATGCGTCGTTCAAGCATAATGCTTCCTTAGGTGTACCGCTCTTAGATCCAAGTTCGGCTGAACTCAGCGAAGAATTGCAATCTCTCACACTCAGTCACCTCGCGCCCAACTACATCGAGCCCACCCTGCAAGATAGCAAGGATGTTCTCCAATTTTTCAACTTTCTCAACTATGAGTTTCCAGATCAAACCAAAATTCCCAAACAGACACTACCGTTCACGGCAGCGTTAGATCAGCATTTGAGTTACGTGCCAGCCCCGATAACGGAACGGGGACCTGGAGTAAATTTATTCAGTTATTGGTCTAAAACCAGTAAAGACGACGAGAAAAAATGGTCAGTCACAACTTATGGGTCCAAAGCCAGTGAGGCTAAACATTGGGCGACGCGCAAATTAGCAGAGGGAGACATTTTCATCATTCCTTTTGGCGACGTACCAACTTCAGTTGCATCGTATCGAGGCACAAGTCTTTTTTGCAGTGAATGGAAATCAAAAATTGCATTTTTACCGCAAGTAAAACTTCGAGAGCTTTTCAGAGTGCAGCGAAAAATTTCGCAACCGATTGGCAAGCGATTTACCGCAGGATGGGTAGTCTTAGAGGTCTTATCAGCGCCACGACTTTCGTGGTTCATTGATTACTCGGGAAATTTATATGATGAAGCTGAAATTTTTGCAGCAAGCGATCTCGCCGAAAAAATACTGAATTTGAATACGCAGTTCAGTAGAAAGATGACAGTGTCACAAGAGAGTACACATGGACAGCTGCTTGTCGCCAGCAAAGTAACGCCTGAAAATTTCGTTGACCTGAAAGTCATTCTTCCATCTGCTCTTGCGAACGCTCCGGTGCAAACGACCTTAAGATTGGCGACGCCCGCCCCGAGTCCCCAAAGCACTACGTACATAAATGTAAGGGACGCGTCCGTTGTCGATGCAGGTAAATAGAAGAATATTTTACGCTTTGGTAAACAACAATCTCGTCATTTGAAGAGCTGTATTCAGCGGATAGAAAAACAGCAGCCAACCGATGCCGACATAAAGCATAGTCACTGCCCATGATACCAGCGAAAACCTGTCGAACAGTGTTCCGGTTAATCGCCCAACAGGTCCAAGAGCCTTACGGTAACTCGAACACACAGCCAGCCCGACTCCATGATAAAGCCCCCAGAAAACAAAATTCCAGGCGGCGCCATGCCAAAGTCCGCATAGAGCGAAAGCCAAAAGCCCGTTCACTATTCTTCGCGCAGGTCCCAGGCGATTGCCACCTAGTGGGATGTAAACGTAATCACGAATCCATGTACTGAGCGATATGTGCCAACGCTGCCAGAAATCCTGAATGTTTTTAGCCAAATATGGCCAATTGAAATTAGCTGGCAGATGTATGCCGAGCATTTGCGCCAAGCCGATAGCCATGTCTGTGTAACCGCTAAAATCCATGTAAATTCTGAGAGCGATCGCACCAAGTAAAAACCATCGATCGCTGATTGAAAGCTGCGCAAAGTAAGGATCAGTTTGAGTAATGTATGCCGTCAGGTTATCGGCGATCAGAGATTTCTTTATAAATCCGACGATAACTCTGAACAATCCAGCAGCAACGTCTGATGAGCGAATTTTCCTCAACCCTTCGCGAAGTGACGGAATGAACTGCTCGTAACGCTTGATTGGACCTGCCACCAGAGAAGGGAAAAAGAAAGTAAATTGCGCAAAATCTGCAAGACTTTTGATCGGAGGGTGACCGCGTCTTACTTCGTACAGATAATGCACGAATTCAAAGGTGAAGAAGCTTATGGCGAGCGGCGGAGCACCAGGGAGCACGTTAACTAGTGTGGCATCAAACTTCGCGGCGGCTTCCGAAAATGCACTGCGCAGCATTTGCTGAGTGAAGAAGTGGATGTATTTGTAGAAAACAAGTGCTGTCACGCAAACTGCTATTGCCCAAACACAAGCCGATTTATTGCCAGATCGCCCGACAAAATACGTGATTGCAGCCAGCACCACAATTGGAAGCACCCCTGCCGGCCCGGCAAAGTGTGCATGAAAAACAAGACAAAATATCATCAACACGAGCAGTCGCAAATTTGGCTTGCGCAACAGCCAGTAGACAGGCAGCATCAATGCAAGACAAACGACAAACCAGTAGGTACAGAAAATCATATCTGCCTTAGAAAGCCACGTAGATGAATGGCTTACTCGGAACACTAATTCTATAGAGCATGAAGTGCGCCGTAACGCCGACACAAAGCCCTAGAATAATAGAAAGGACGATTCGAAAGTTCATTTAAACCTCTCGATTTTGTCTGACATTGATTGAATTTGATGGGCGACAAGAATCGCAACTTTCTCGCCACCAAGCGCGTTCAGGTGAAGTCTGTCGAAAAAATCTTCATCAACGAGGTTGGTCGCCGACACGGTCTGCAAACCTGCGTGTTGCCAGCGTTTGACACCGTACTCATATAGCAAGTGGTCCCGCCGTTGTTCATCGGCAGTAAGCTTGTTTACGAAATAATGGCAGTTTGGCGTAAACACAACAAGCACGTGTTCGCGCATCGATGCTGGTATCACATGTGATATCTCATGCTCTATCCTTTGCCATTCGCTTTCCACTGGCTGCCAATCTCCAGCAGCATTCATCGAAAAGACATGGGAAGAGGTGTCGCGTATAATCTTTTTCTCTAGCGTCTCTTCATCTTTGAAGCGCGTGGCAAGAGGGGCCGATTCTGGCTCTATATCTTGGGTTTTGCGACGAGGTCCAAACGGATTCGGGCCCGCCCGCCAGACGGTCGAAAAGCCCTTCATAGCTACAGCATTCCACAAGTCGCTGAAATAGAAAACGCTATCCAACCTGTTTCGCAAATCAGTCTCAACGCTTTTTTCCGCTTCGACACCTGTGAGTGATTTCAAGTTTTCGGAAACGCTATTTTTCCGTTCTGCATCATCGAGCAGGAATCCACGATAGAGCGCCTGTCCGTAAAGATAGCCGTACCTTTCACTACTACCTCCCGGCAGTCCCACAGAAACTGGTGGTGTATTTGTCACGTAAATGGTTTTTGGATATTCCTTGCATAGGCTCTCTGCTGCGATGTATCCGGCTTCAAACGGAAGCGCGCTGCGAAAAGCAAAATTGCAGACACAATAACGATCACCAAGAAGGCGCTGTAACTTATCAGTCCAAATCTTTTCGCGGGGCTGTCCAACCCCATTGAAAATCGAGCTTCCGCCTACGATAACGAGAATCTGCCCCGGTTTGAGCTTCTGACGAACAACCGCTCTCATTTGAGAAATCGTCGGGAAATAATTAGTTTCAAGGCTTATGCCAGGGTAAAAGCGTTGAAAGTTTTTGAACCAATTTATTTTTGTGGAAGCATAGCCGAGCAGACAGCAGATCGCGAAGCCAATCACAGCGCTGACAAGGAAAGCTTTACCCGAGAGATTTGCAGATAGATAGGAAAACAGATCGAATTGACTAAGCTTATCTGTCCACGTAGACACATGAGGACGACCCGCTGTCGCGTCGGAGTCATGCTCATCAGATGAAAGAGTAGGATGCGGCATACTTGAATGAACAGAAAATCATTTTTGATTGATGACCAACATAGCCAAAGACTCGAGATTATACCCTGATATAGTTTGTCTCTCAGTAACACGAGCCCATCTTTGAAAACGTCCTCTATTGCCCGCGCTACATCAAATTTGACGCACCATTGGGAGTGCATATCTCTCATTGCAATTACTTTCATCCTGTTTCTACCCGTTATAAACAATCCACATTGGGGACAGTTTGATGACGCGGTTCTTAGTTTGCAGAATGGACGCCGCGCTCTTGACGATCCGAGCTTCACGCGCAGTTTACTGACCACTGGCGGCACACGAGTTGGAATTTTTCTCTGGGCTGTGACTTTGTGGAAAGTCTTCGCAGGTAATCCAGCTGGTTATTACATAACAAACTTTGTCATTTTTGCTGCAACAGCCTGCCTTCTATATTGGATTTGCTTCCAACTAACGCGAAAACGCTTTCTCAGCGCCATCTCAAGCGCCTGCATATTTACTGCCGCTGGTTTGTTCGAAGTTATTTACACACTAGACAAGCAAGAATTGTTCTTGCCACTTCTGTTTGCAATCGTCATTTTGGCGCACATTTACTCACTAACGTGCAGAAAATTCACCTTCTTTATCGACCTGATGCTGTGTTTGGTATGCTCCGTTGCCTCGTACTATACGAAGGAATGCAGCGCTATCCTCTGCGTTTTCAGTGCTTCATTTTTTTTGGCCGTTTTATTGAGCAGTAAAAAACTCGTCGACCCACAAGCAAAAATAGCAGTGGCAAAAACAGCTGTTTTTTCGATTGCCACCATCGCACCGTATCTGTACATTCACGGTTTAACGCCGCCGACCAACGGATACATTCAGCTCACTTTCGTGCCGGCAGTTTTGCTGAGAAAATTCTGGCTGCTTGTTAATATCGATCCTGTTTTTTTCGTGATTTTGGTTCTAGTAACGGTCTCGTGGCTGAAGCTTACTTTTTCCAGAGACACTGACAGATCTCAACTATGGTGGCGAGCGCTAACAGCGTGCACGGTGTCAACGTGGATAACAATTGCCGCTCTACTCTGTTACGACACAGGTCGCGTATTGCTTCTCTATATCTGGCTGCCAGTCTACGCTTTCTTACTACCGGCATTTGCTTGCTCGCTCGATCAGCTTAAGAGTTCAACCATTCAACTGCGCATCAGAAAATTCGTTTTAGTGGCGGTCCTAATTGCGACCATCAGCCAACTTCCGGCGCGCGCAGTGCAAGGTCAATTTCAGTTTCAAATGGACGCACTAATGGCTGCACTATCAGAACAGCTAGCCGAGATGGCGAGGCAGAAACAGGGGCAAGTCTTGGGCGCCATGCCGTTTTTCGAGACTGGAAACTCGGAGGTTCCTGAACAACTAGAATGTTACGTTCGAAGCAGATTGCAGCAGAACTACTATGACAAAAAGACGGAGAAAACCGATCAGTATAAATTTGCGATGCTAAATTTTCTATCGACTGATTGTCGGAAAAAACACCTCGAATCTGACCCGGCAGATGTTTTTAGATTGGAAGAGTTTCGAGGTGTAAACCCCGCTTACAAAGACCAATGTCCAACAAATTATGTTGGCTGGAGCGGCATTCAGTTATTGGCAGCCAGCACTCCAGAGCAGAACATGGTGAGACGACCATTTGCGGCGGGCAACTTGCTTTTGGTGCCCTACGGTGACATCACACACGCGGCGATTCGGTATAGAGGTAGCGGCATATTTTCCTATCTCTGGCAGTCTCAACTGTTTGTATTTCCGCAACTAACGTTGCAGGAACGTGGCAATGTCGAACGAAAGATTACGTTGCTCGGAGGGCATCGCAGAACGATGGGATGGCGAATTTTTGAAGTAACCGACTCTCAACCACTGGCAGCTAAACTCAAGCTTGACGGGTTATTGTCGGACGATGAACCGCTTTTCTACAAATATGACGAGAGCAAACCGGTACTGAAAATCAAAATTAGAGAACCTTTTTCGGCACCAATCACTTGCACATTTTTTGATGGAACAAAAATAACAGTGTCAAAGGAATCTGGTAGCAACGCCATTTTTGACATTCCGCTGAAAGATGGTGCCGAGGCAAAGAAGCCACTATGGCTGAAACTGAAAAGTTCTGATAGCTCGCAAATAATCTACGTCGACAAAATGGAACTATCTACACGCTCGAAAAGCACGATTTAAACTCGATCTCAGCTCCTTGCGATGAGGAGTTTATTGCCTTATTTAGCTTACGAGATCTACTGCCTAAGAGCAGTGTCGCTCTGCGATACACACGGTTGCAGGTCTTCAATTAGCCGCTCAGTACGAATAGGTCTACCGAGTTTATTCAAATGATAGTGGTGGTCGAAAATCATTTTGTCGGGGAAGACATACCGAGCTGGAGAGCCCAAAATAGGGACGCGCACTTTGTTTTTGCACTGCTCCATTAATTGATTGATTTTCGTTTCAAACTTTTCGTACATCACATGTGGCACCGGAGGTGGTATCAATACAAACTGAACTCCGCGTGCATTGCAGAAGTCAGCAAACTTGTTCATCTCAGAGGCTGCCACATCGCCAACATCATTGCACACCAACAAATCATTGACTTTGTCGACATTTGCATCGTGCTGTTGATGCAAATGCCAGGTCAAATCACCGCATTTGTCCAGATTTTTGTCGTTAATCATTATCATAGGAAGGTGAAATTTTCCGTCCGTCCAGACGCAGCGCCCAGTGAAAATTTTGCTCAAGTGTTTGAACGTATAATTGATTTTGTCGAAACCTTCCTCTCGCAACCTCAAAACATATTTCCATTTCTGATCGACGCTGCAACAGTTAGAGGTCAGCATCCACTCGATAGCACGGGGGTAGCCGTCCAAGATATCAGCCATTACGAGAGTGTTTTCGTACTGGCTAGACAGTATCGAATATTCCGGTGACAAAACCACTATGTCGCCGCGGTGGAGCGAGCCCTTAATCTCTTCGAAGAGATATGGCAGAGTGAACATCAAACACAGTCCCATGTTAACAACGGGCCGGTGCAGCCTCTGCTCCATCGCCGGTCCATCAACGCCAAACAGGAGATTAGAACCACCGATCAAAACGATCTTGGGAGAAGGTGTAGACTCCAAAATCTGATGCTTTGTCTTCAAAATACCGAAGCAATTTGGGTCGTCCAGCGTAGGTACTGCCAGCGCAAATCCAAAAACAATCAGGTGAAACAGCACAAAGAGCGCAATTGCCGTGAGACTGCACGGAAATCGCAAGTGCTGACGCGAAGATAGCGGCAAGTCTGGTAGAACTTGCTCGTGCAGAGGAGCTGTAACGTTTGTGGTCGAGGCAGACAAGAACAGTGCCTTTCGTGAACAGTGCCAACCATTTTCGCATTCGTCTGTTGAAAACCTATGACACGAAACTCAGATTCGCCAGGGCGGCTCTTGCTAATCGAAATCTGGGCAATTTCGATTAAAAACAGCTAAACTAATGTCGACGCCGATCCTGACAGCTCTACAACAAATGAGCGGCTTACCAGAATCAGAACTTGCCCGAATACACCTTCAAAGTTTCGTTGACACACTGTGTCCACCCAAACAATTCATTGGCCGCGTCAGCCGCGTTCGCACCAATTCTGGCTCTTAAATCATTATCTGAACGTAGCTTGTTAACTGCCTCTACTAGCGACTGAGGACTGTTGGGTTTGGCAAACAAAACATTTTCACGGTCAACAAATATTGGTTCAGTCGAATCACTGTGCGTGACGACAATTGGCAGTCCATGTGCTGCGGCAAACCAAAACGAACTATTATGCGAATTGATGCCGCTGCTGAATGGAAAAACACAAACGTCAGACAATCGAAGCCTCCGGGATGGTTCAAGACTGCCGTAGGGCGCATAACTAGACCAAACTACTCGTTCGTAAATTTCCAAATCGTGGGCAAGTTTCTTCAGCTCATTGAGGTAGTCGGGGCGACCCTCGCGCTTCAAAACGTAAGGTTCTGGAACATCCCCAACGATCATCAGCTTCACCTCTCGAGCTGACGAGCGAAGTATTTTGACGGCTTCAAACAACGTCTCAATTCCTTTGCCTGGATAAATGTATCCGTAGAAGCCGAGAAGCAGGTCGCTGTCGTTGGTTAACCCAAGTCGAGCACGCTCAGATCGTCGCTCCTTCTCGGATAGCGTTGGTGACACTGGCATTATCGGTGGTGGCGGAATGGCGACAGACTTAGCTGCTACTTCAATCTGGCGTTGAATCAATTCTTTCCGATCGCGCTCGCTCAGCGTGATAATCGCATCACTGTCACGCAGCAAAGTTCCGTACTCATAACTGATACCAGTTCGTCCAGCAAGTAGACTTGCTGCATAGCGTGACGCAGCGCGAGCAAAATTGCTCTTGTCTCGTCTTATTCCACCGAGCGATTCGATGTGGACGATGACTCGTATATTCGGGCAACTCCGCTTAATCAAAGTCGGCAGAAAACTAATGCTCGGATGGTCGTGATACATCCATCCAGTAAATACGATGTCCACAACATCAGGCTTTACCTTTCCGACAATCGAGACAGTCTTTTGAATCGTTTGCCAATTCCACTTTTGACTAACCCTATGCATGTGGATCAATGCATCATGAGATACGGCACCGTCACCGGCGATAACAGATACATCAACTTCCCTGGCGGCCAATTCAGACGCAAGACGATGGACAAAATCGGCTCCACCTGTCCTGAGTGGCGGAAAAGCTGCAGTGATGAACAGGGCCTTCAATTCTCGGGCTCCGATGACTTCGCGAACGGATCGCACGCGTTCTCGACTCGGTCTATTATAGGCACTTGAAATTTGCCGACCCTGAGCACATTAAAACCCGGAGGGTACCTCAGGTGAGGGACTGTCTGTTGGCAGCCGACAGGATAGGATAGATACTGGAAGCCTGTCGGGGGAAGTATTTTGAGCGATATTGAGACGCTTAAGCTGGGAAGAGCGGTCCGAGAGTTTGACTCGGTTCATAAAAATCTGAAAGAGTTGGAAGACAAACATGGGCCTAACAGCCCACAGGTGCTCGAACTGCTGTCAGACATGGTCGAACGACTGAGTGCCCAGCAGGGCAATGAACTCTTTGTAAATGCGTTACGCAGTCGCATTCAGAAGCTTCAAACGGCTGTTTAACCGCTATCCTTTGGCTTTAGTGATAAGGGCAAATGACGCCAATTTGGTGACGATTAGCCACAGGAAGAAAACGCTCAAAGAAACGTTGCGCGCTTGAGCCCAAGCCACATCTGGAACGAATTCGTAGTGCAATTCGACACTCTTAGGCATGTCGACTGCAATACGGTGGTCGTGCTCTAATCGCTCGACTTCGCCTCCCTTTTGGAAGATGTGATTCCAGGGAAACTGCTGAATGTTGGTTTGAGCAACGCCGATTGGCGACGCCACCGGTCTCACGGTCCCGAATGTCTCAGTTGACGGTTCGAACGGGCAGTTATGACTCTGCGCAACGCGGTCAGGCGTAAGTTCCGGAAACAGATTGGTCAAAGTGTACGCATCTGAACCGTAAAACGAATCCGGCATCTTCAAAAGTGAAGTCGTGAATGGTTTGGTTCTGGCGAATTCAGTGGCAACGGGCACCATGACTTGCTGCGCGTGAAACAGTTTGATTGAAAGCCCGGCGAAAGAAAGCAGCAGCAGCGAGCAAAGGATCTTGGTGTTCTTAAGCAATTCAAGCTTTTTGTCGTTCCTCCAGAAAAGCAACATCGTGCCAAACAAGAGCGAGAAATTGATGTAACTGACTAATCGATAAGCAAATTGTATGGTGCGGAAATTGTGTCCAAGCTTGTCGAGCGTACCCTTCGTTGTAGAAGACCAGATCATCAGCAAAACGAGCACGCCAAAAGTCGCAACCGCAGCCCAAACACGCCTGTCATTAATCGCACCACTCTTGCTCGTAGCAACGATACAAATAATGAACAGGAGCAGCAAGGGAAAGTTGATTTGAGTGTCGAGGTGCGGCGTCTTTGCACGGTCATCGATCAACTTGTGCTTATAAGATTTGGTTTCGAGTGGAAACGGCATTAGTCGCGCATATAGAGAATCAAGACTGCGCGGGTAATAGCCGACATGTTTGAAGCTTGCAGCTAGAGCCATTTGCGGGGTGAATTTGGTCGTCACCATCACCCACGGAAGCAGAGTGCTCATGCCCAAAATGACCGGAATCAAAATTGGCAAAATCAACTCTCTTATTTTGACGCGACTGATCAGAAGTGTCGAAGCAACTAAAATCGCCATGAAACAAGCGCCGTACAATGCAGTAATTGGGTGGCTTCCAGCCGATATGACAAAGAGAATGACAAACAAATTGCAAAGCAAAAATCGTCTCAATCCACTCTCTGCGTCCAGAGCAAAAAACCAAATCACGGCTGCACAAACAAGCAATCCCGTTGCGAAGAACTCTGGAATTGCGCCCCGGTTGTAGAGATTCGTCATCGGATAAATTGCCCATGTGACGAAAGTCGCAACGCAAAAAGCTGGAAGCTTTTCTTGCATAACCTTACTTGCAAGTTTGAAGAGGAGACAGAATTGAAGAGCGTAAAGAGCGACCGCAATAAAGCGCACTGTTAGATCAGCGTTCCAGAAGAAGCTAAGAACACCCATTAATGGGAAAAATAGATAGCCGTAGAACACCGGATACGGCATGCCTATGAGATTGTATGTGTGTATCACGCCTGGAAAGTAATGCCGCTCAACTAAAAACGATGCGACGTAATTAGCGAGCCATACTTGATTCGGCCAATCCACCGCAAAATTCGAGTTGACATCCAGTAATGGTAAGCATGGCAAACAGACTGCAACAATGCTTGCAAGCCAATAACGCTTATCAATTCGTTCTGCCGCAGTCAATTTATAGCCTGAAGTGTGTTAGTCCCAGTCTCGATGAGCAGTGCTACTTGGGCCTTTTGAAAACCCAATGATCGACGGGCGCAAATCGGCAAAGCATTTGCTTTAGCTTCACTTCCTCAATCCAGAGCTTGTCGTAGAAAGTAAAACGATCAAAGTTTTTCAATTTGCTAACTGTTGAATAGTGCTCCATAAATATATCCGACATCACGTCGGGCGGAGTGTTGATGCCAAAGTATTCTCTTTGCAGCTTGGCAATCTCAGGTAAGCCGGTGGATACCCACTCTTCTGTGCTCTTTTGACCCTCGTACCATCTGAAATATCCATAAACGCTATCAACTGATCGGAAGCGAGCACCATGCTTGAGAAATCTTAGCCACAGTTCGTAGTCCATCGCGAAGTGATAATCTTCATTCACTTTGGAGCCAGCCTTTTCGTAAATCGACTTTGTCCAGAAAGTACATTCCTGCGGGAGATAGCAGGCCATGTTTAGCTGCGCTTCGTCGAAGGCGCGATAGGGATACGACGCGAAAAAATATCCATTTATATCGATGTAATAACGCTTTCCATACACAACATCCACATCGGGGTTGCTAACAAGGAATTGAACGGCGTTTGACACCGTATGTGGTGAGGCGAAACAATCGTCAGAATTGAGATACGCAAGAATTTCGCCATCGCCAGACGCAAACCCTTTGTTGATGGCATCAGCCTGGCCCTTATCCTTGGCTTCGACAACTATGGAAATCTTTGAGCGGTATCGATCCAGGATACTGTGAGTTTCATCAGTCGACAAAGAGTCGAGAACTATGTATTGGATATTAGTATAGTCTTGCTTTAGCACGCTCAGGATAGTTCGCTCGATGAACTTACCTTGATTGTAGGAAGGCGTGACTATAGTTACTCTAGGCGTTTCCGAACTGAAGGGGCACGCCGGATTTTTAGACACCAACGCACTGCTCGTCATGGCGTAGCTTGCACGCTAGCAGGAGCGATAGACAGACGCTCGTTCTCAATTTTCAGCTTTTCTAATCGCTCTGTGAGTTCGTTACAGCGCTCCTCAAGTAGGCGCGACCGCTGAATGGCCGACTGATTCATGCCTTTAAACTTCGCACGCAGCTGAAAAAGTGTCGTCAGCGGCAGATCATGTTTATTACAAGCTTCGATGGCACCTAAGCTATTATCAACATCTCTCATCACCGCGGCAATTTCGCTGTCTGACAAAGATTTAGGTGCGTCTAAGTCAGCTAAGGTCCGGGCCTCACAACCATCGATGATGTAGCTCAGGCGCAAAAGTTCATCCATGATTTTCTGAGTGCTCTTTTCATGATGTTCGATATTCGCACGCACGATTTCCTGCAGCTCGAGACTCATTTCCAGATGCAGCCTTCGATAAAGCGGACCCGAAAAAAGGAAGTATAACTGGTAGAGAAAACTGCGCATCTTACTTTGACGACGATGATACCAATTGCGGTGACTGAGCGAGATACCAGGATATTGTTTTTTCCAAACCATCAGCAAGGGTTGTCTCAGACTTAAATCCAAACAGTTGTTCGGCTCTGCTTGTATCTAGACGGCGACGAGGCTGTCCATTAGGCTTGGTTGTATCCCAAACCACCTTGCCCTCGAATCCGACTAATTTTGCGATTTGTTCAGCAAGATCTTTGATTGTCACTTCCCAGCCCGAGCCGAGATTAACAGGCTCGCTGTCGTTGTAATTTTCTGCGGCAGTAACAATTCCTCTCGCAGCATCTGTCACATAGAGAAACTCTCGGGTAGGCGAACCATCGCCCCAGAGTTCGACTGTTGGAGAGTTTGAGGCTTTTGCCTCCAGGCATTTACGAATCAATGCTGGGATCACATGCGAACTGGCATGGTCAAAATTGTCACCTGGTCCATATAAATTGACTGGTAACAAATAAACGCCGTTGAACCCATATTGCTCTCGATAAGCTTGAGACTGAACGAGCAACATTTTCTTCGCCAAGCCGTATGGGGCGTTGGTTTCCTCAGGATAGCCAATCCAGAGATCTTCTTCTTTGAATGGAATTGGTGTGAACTTCGGATACGCACAAATCGTTCCGACTGAGACGATTTTTTCGACTCCGGCGCGGCGTGACTCTTCGATCAGCATTACGCCCATCATCAAGTTGTCGTAAAAATATTTGCCTGGATTCTCGCGATTGGCGCCGATTCCGCCGACTACTGCAGCCAGGTGAATTATCAACTGCGGTTTCACGTCGCTGATCAACTTGCGAACTTGGTCTTGCTCGGTCAAGTCGTATTCGCGACTACGCGGCACAACGATATTGTTGTAGCCGCGTTGTTTCAATTCGTTGACGACATTTTGTCCGAGAAACCCGGCGCCGCCTGTGACGATGACTTTTTCGTACTTACTCATTGCTAGATAACAGGAACCGATTGCAAGAAAGCACCGAACAGAAGCTGTTCGAATTCGTTTCTTGTTTCAGTCAAGTCCTTAACGGTGTCAATTGTTCTCCAGAATGCTCTTGTTTTGAACACTCTCAATTCACCCTGTTTCGCCAATTTCGGGAAGGTCAATTCTTCGTGATCGCCGAGTTTTGGTAACTCGTTGATGATGTTTGGATTGAGCAGGTAGATACCAGCGTTAATCCAGAATGGAAGTTCTGGCTTTTCAGTGAAGCCTGATACTTGCGAGTCGCCAGTCACTTCGAGGATGCCGTAAGGGCTGCGCAATGGCACTGAAACAATGGTGGCAGCGGGATGATGTTGTTTGTGGAAGGCGATCAATTCGCCCAAATTCAAGTTGGTGAGAAGGTCGCCGTTCATAGCGAGCACTGGCTCGTTGGAAACAGGCATGTTCTCCAGAGCGCGACGTAGTGCACCGCCACGACCCAGTGGAGTCTCTTCTACGAGGTAATCGATCTTGACACCATATTTAGTGCCATCACCGAAGTGCTCTTGCAAAACTTCGTTGAGATAGCCGCAGCAGATAGTAATTCTATTGAAGCCGTATGAACTGAGAAGTCTCAGCTGAAAACTTAGCAGCGGGTTGCCAAGAACAGGAATCATGCATTTCGGTCTGTCTTCGGTATACGGGCGCAGTCTTTCGCCCTTTCCACCTGCCAGAATTACCGCATGGCTCACTTTGATTCCCTCCATTGGCCCACCTTCAAAAGATCACTTGGCGATCTAAGAAATTCCGAGTATGACAGAGTTCATAGCGCTTGAAATTTCAATGCTTTAAACTACGCCCACCCGCTTGGCAAGCCCATTCTCAGGAATATCGTTGAGATTGAGGCAATTCTTGCCTGTTTTACACGTAAACAAATTAATACGTTAAATGCTTACGTGGTCGTGTTCTTTGCTCTTTAAGCGTTCACGCCAGTAATTGAGCAAATCAGTCATCATCTGCTCGAAAGTGAATTCTTCGGTCCAACCAGTTGCCTGTTTGAACTTGGTCGGGTCACCGCGCAATATTTCGACATCACTTGGACGCAATCTGGCAGGGTCAATCTTCACTTCGATCTTTGTTTTCGTTTGAGACAGAAGGAAATCAAGCATTTCGCGAATCGTTCTTGCACGTCCGCTGGCGATTACATATATCTCGCCTGGTTTGCACTTATTCACTGCCAACCAGTAAGCGCGCACGACGTCTCGCACATCCATCCAGTCGCGCTGAGCGTTGAGATTGCCAACGTGAATAACTGGAAGCTTGAGACCCAGTTCGATTTCAGCGATCTGCTTGGCGAAATTGCTGGTGACGAAAACTTCCCCGCGACGCGGACCTTCATGGTTGAAAGTGCGCGTGCGCACAACCTTCATGCCATAGCTCTCATGATATTGATACGCCATCATGTCTTGAGTGACCTTGCTAACCGCATAGGGACTCAATGGACGCAAATGGTTATCTTCGGTGATTGGCACTTCGTCAGGATAGACGCGACCGTACTCTTCTGAGCTGAGCGCCACCTGGATGCGCGGATCGATTTTCACGTGTCGAATTGCTTCGAACAAATTCAACTGCATCTGAATATTGCCGATCAGCGTATTGTGAGGATTCTTCCAGGAGTCAGGCACATAGCTTTGTGCTGCCAAATGGAAGACATAATCAGGCTTTACGGTTTCGATCAGGCTAAGAGTGCCGGATGCATCAGTCAGGTCACAATCGATAAGAGTAATTTGGTCTTTGATTTGGTTAATGTTGGCGAGCGAACTGCGCCAACGTTTGACACCAAATATTTCCACCCCTTTTTGGTCCTTGAGCAGGAACTCGGCAAGATGCGAACCAACCATGCCGGTGATGCCAGTGATTAAAACGCGCGTCATATCTGCTCCAGAAAGGGCGTAAGCGTCTGCGATAATACCACGAGGTCTTACAGGGGTTGCGGCTCTTAGTTAGTTTTCACCGAGGCGCTTGATGTTAGTTTCGATTTGCATGCCCACTTACAACGGTGAACGATATATCGCCGATGCGATTCAGAGCGCTCTGAATCAGACTTACGGAGATTTCGAGCTACTAATTTCAGATGACTGTTCAACCGATTTGACCGCAGACATCGTTAACGAATTCATGCGCCGCGACGACCGCATCCACTATTGGCGCAATGACAGCCGCTTGGGGCTTTTTCCGAACTACAACGAATGTATGACTCAATGCAAAGGCGATTTGATCAAACCCTTTGCGCAAGATGATTTGCTCAGTCCAAAGGCTCTGGAAATCATGGTCTCCTCATACACAACCAACAAGGTCTCACTTGTTTGTTGCGGAAAAAAGATACTCAACGATTCGCCATCAGCATTTTCAGAAGTTATAGAAACCACGCTGCCACAGGGATTAGTAAAAGGTCGAGTAGTAATTGAAGAATGCCTGAAGAGCTACAGGAATTTAGTTGGTGAACCAGTGGCGGTGCTTTTCGATGCAAAAAAAGTCGGCAAGGGATTCAGCGAAAGCTACTATTCACTGGGTGATCTGGAGTTCTGGTTCCGAATTTTGAAGAAGGGCGATTTGTATCACGTGCCCGACGAACTCGTTTCATTCCGTCAACATCCAGAAAGCACCACTTTCAAAAAGCTCGAAGATATGACTTGGGTACTCGATTTCTTTCGCCTGGGCAAAGAATACGAAGAGCACTTGCATCGTCTCGGCATGACTGAAGAAGAATTCTTCGTAGGTTTTCTCGAGCGCGCAGGCGAATTAATAGATAGATTGGTTACGACGAACGAATTGACAGTGAAGAACCTGAGCGGCTTCAAAGAAGTGGCTTTCTATTCGATGCGTAGGGCTGCTCAGCTGGCGGCCAAGGGGCGAGCTTATGATGCGCTGGTAAATAGCACGTCATGGCGCATAACAAGCCCTCTGCGTTACATCAAAACGCGCATCGACAATAATGTCGAATTCGACCGAAAAATCTGAGGCGCACCACTGACTTTTATTCGAAAATAAAACCAGCAAAAGGCTTTGTAAACTGGCGTCCAAAGCCACCCAAGCCGTATTTGCGCAGCTCAAAAATACGCACGGGAGCGTCTACTGCCTGCACGTGAACACGAATCAAAAGAGGTGTTTTATCGGAATTAGCGATGGTCGGAAAATCGAACTGCAGCGGTTTGTCGTCACGCACATCGACTATCGATGCGACTGATGAAGTAATGAACTTGTCTGGTGATTCAAAAATGCGAATCACCAACTCGCCTGACGTCAAAGGAACATCTACCACCGGAGCCAACAATATAGACTTCAAGTTGGGCTTCTTCAAATCCAACCGGTAAGTCAAAAACGCGACCCGTAAAAGACTGAGACTAGGCTGCAATCTAAACCCTTTGAGGTTGCCATTGAAAATCGCCGCGTCATCTTTGAGCTGCTGAAATCCTGGATTCATCAGATTCCAGGCGTCAAAGGTATTTCTAAACCGGTCCGACCAATAAACTATGCGTCGCTGTCTGAACAAATCTACTTCTTGAGAAAGCAGTTTGCCTTTCATTCGAACGAGCTCTAGCTCTTGCTCGAGCGCTTCGACGCGTTCCTGCAACGATTCAACAGAGCTTGAAGCGCCCGCCTGCAGCTCAGGTGAGATTCGTTGTTCGTGCTCGTCAATCGGTGGTTGTGCCACCATAAGATTCGATGTTACCGATAAAGGGCTTGGATTCATGGTTACTCTAGCACGCTCAATTCTGGTACAGCATCTGGATATATCCCGAATTTGGCAGCCAGAACGGTGCATCAGGCTCTGACTGCTCTTCAGGCACACTCGTAAACTTGAGCAAAAATTCCTCTTGTCGCGAGTTGTTTATTGCTGGAAAAGAAAACACCAACTTGTCCTCTGCGTCTTCCTTGATAAGAGTTGTCGTTGAAGCTTCTCTCAACAAATTCCCTGATGCGGTTCGAACCTCCAAAAGAACCTTGCCGACCGGCTCTTTGTCGCCCGGCGACGAGGCTGGAAAACGCACACCTTTCAATCCATTGAAATCTGCACGAATCAATATTTCTGATGTACGCAGCGGTGACGTCGCATTCAGCGAATAGACAGTGCTGCTCGCGAGCAGCTCTTCGATTTCTCGCAGCCACTCCCGCTCAACCACTTCCTGGCTATATTCTTCCTTGACCCGCGCATAGGCGTTCTTCTGAACCGATTTGCGCAACTGCGCATCATCAATCAGCTTCGAAATACCTTTGAACCATGAATCCGGGTCGTTGTTGACGAGAATTCCAGTAACATTGTTCTCGACGCAACTTGAATACACTGGCGTATCAGAGTAAACACCGGCAACATTGCTTGCGCCATAATCACGGAATTTCGTATTCGTCTTGGATCTATGGAACGGCGTGTCTTCCAGAGGCGCTAATCCGATGTCGAAACCGAATGATGAGAACTCACGCAAGAAGCGCTCATAATCTGGAATTAGAGGCATGAATTTGACGCCTCTGTATCCGACCAATTCGCTCGACTGGCAACCCCAGATCGTCAATTCGACTTTGTCGGAATACGTGTCCAGCACCCGCTTAAGCGACTCAGAGAAAAGTAAGTATTGATTGTCAACGATTCGACTCGTCGCGTAGACAATTTGCAGCTTGTCGGAACCGCCTTTGAAATTGGGTTTCCGCAACATACCAAAATCGAAGCCAGCTTTGAGCAAACGCACTTTGGGATTGAGCTTAGCTACCAGCTCTTTCATAACAGGGCTGTAGACACGAATCAAATTTGCGTGTGCGATGTACTTTTCTAATTGCTGAATTCGCAAAGGAAGTCTGTGATAGCGAGCCAATTCTGGATCAGATTCAAACGGAACATCCCAAAAGTTATCGTCAAGGTCAAAGATGATTGGCTTGTGAGTGGCAACAGCTTGATTCAGAAGATGCGAATAGGCAGGCTCAGTGTTGCGGCAGAAGACGACAAGGTCTGCAGAATTGATCGCATTTAGCGACGCTTTTCCTTCCAGACAATAGTCGAATTGAATTTTTCCTTTCGCCGCTAACGAAAGCAATGGTTTGATAACGCCAATCTGACAAGAGGCAATCATCGACGGCACAATCGCTACTATTTTCGGGAAATTATTTTGTGGCATTACAAGTCTCTGTATCTATTTTGCAAGCAGTTGTGGTTCTATGGGCGGTGCCACCGCAGCAGCCGCGGCAGGCTTGAGTAGATGTGCAACATCGTTGACGTAATAATTGATCATCTCGGCTGGCGGCCCATCTCCGACAATTTCACCTTTATGCATAACAATGACGCGATTGCATAAATCAGAAATCTGATGAAGGTTGTGTGAGACCAGCAATGTGATTCCCGAACTGTTGAACAAATGACGCATTCTATCTGTCGCTTTCTGCACGAAATGCGCATCACCCGTGGCGAAGATTTCGTCTACGAGCAGAATTTCAGGCTCGACTATGGCACCAATTGAGAAGGCTAACCGACCGTGCATACCTGATGAATAGTATTTGATCGGCAAGTCGATGAACTCTTCCAATTCAGAGAACTCGATGATTTTGGCTTCCAGTTGACGCATCTGTTGATATGAACGACCGAGCAAAGCGCCATTCAAATAGATATTTTCTCTGCCACTGAGTTCAAAATCGAACCCTGTGCCAAGTTCAATCAACGGTGTGATTTTGCCTTGAACCAGCACTCGTCCTTGATGCGGTGGGTAAATGCCGACGATCATTTTCAGCATCGTCGACTTGCCCGCACCGTTCAAACCAATTACACCAAGCCGATCGCCAGCGCGAATGGTCAAATTGATTTTCTTCAGCGCATCGAATTCAGTGACTGCATCTTTATCCCGCTTACCAGTAAGCAGACCGATTACAGCTTCTTTCAACGCAGGAGCGCGGTTTCGGTAAATCCGAAACTTGAGCGATGCATTCTGTATTTGAATCTGTTGTGTCATGTTAGAGGCGGTATATGAGGTCTTTGTCGGTCTTTTTCAACGTGTAAAAAGCGGTCATAAGGGTCAGTAACGTTATCAAACTCGGAATCGCCCAACGCGTCAGATCTGGCACTTCGCCTACGTAAATCAACGCTCTGAATAAATCGATGAAGTAGAAAACCGGATTCAACAAAAACAGAACCCGATATTTTTCAGGCACCATTTCAAGACTGTAAATAATTGGAACCAGATAGAACAAAGTGCTCAAGCCAACTTTGATGATGTGAGTCAGGTCACGGAAATAAACCGTCGCAATCGCAAGGATTAAAGTGACCGAGAAATTGAATAGGAATAACAAAGCGATTGCTGCTGGAACCAGCAACACAGTCCACTTCATCTGCACTCCGACGATACATGCCATCAGCATCAAACTGGCAAGACTGAAGACGAAATTGGCGGTCTCGGTAGACACTGCAACCAGCGGAAAAAAGGACTTGGGAATATATACCTTCTTCAAAAATGCTTCGGACTGAACCAGCGACTGACTTCCCATCATGATCGAGTCAGTTATATAGGTCCATGGAAGAAGACCAGTGAATACATAAACCCCGAAACTCTTTGGGTTCGAATGCCACAACAGCGAGAAAACGGCAGTCATAACAGCCATTGTGAGAAGCGGATTGAGCAAGCTCCAGGCAAAACCGAGCACTGAGCGTCTGTATCTGCGTCGAAGGTTGTTAATGACGAAACTAGCGAGCGCGAACTTGATGTTTCGGAGTTCAGAAAGACATCGGCAGATGTAGCCGAACGTAGATTCCTTTTTATCGAATGCAGCAAAATCAAAATCATCAACAGTTGCGTCAATCTGCGGGTTTATAACGTCCGCCGCCTGCTGTTCTGATTTGTCGAGGAGATCTGTAGATTCTGCGGTGCGCATCGGCTCTCGAAGCATCTGGTGGGTTCCCAAGAATGATACTGACCTTTCAGGGTGACGCGCAACCATCCGCCCCTGAGGTGTTGTTCATGTAACGGTACGTGCAGAAGATCTGACACGGCTGAACAAGAGATTCGAGCGACCCAAACGACATTAATCAAATTTAGGCCAGCACTATAAATGGTGCCATTCATCAGATGACGCCAAGGATGACTCTTGTGCCGACATTGCAATCGGCGCAGATGATTGAAATATCATCAATTCAAAACGTGCTTGAGAACTTTTAATGGTCATCAAAGCTAAACCTATCCAATGTGGTCAGTTTGCCAGTGCCCATTGGGTTACACTTAGCTGGTCCAAAAGGGCAGAACCCACCTTTGTTAGCCGTTCAATCGGAAACGAATCACGTGATAAATAACTTGCAAGTCAATAACCTCACCACCAAAAGTTCGAAAGGGAGCACTTCTACCGGGGCAAACATGACCGGAGTGAAGTTACGAAAAACGATCATCGAGCAGTCGAGAAGAGCTGGCGTAGGGCATATCGGCTCAGCGCTGTCGGTCGCCGACATCGTCTCTTGCTTGTACGGAAAAGTGATCAACGCGAAAACGCCTCGCGATCCTGAGCGCGATCGATTCGTTCTCTCGAAGGGACACGCAGCATTGGCGCTCTATGCCGCTTTCGCAGAGCGCGGTTGGATAACCGAAGAGCAGTTGAATACATATTGTGGTGATGGCAGTCAGCTTGGAGTGCATCCAGAGCACTGCTTACCTGGTGTCGATTTCGCAACAGGTTCGCTCGGACAAGGTCTTTCGTTCGGTACAGGTGCCGCACTGGCAGCCAAACGTCAAAAATCTGATCGCCGTGTTTTCGTTCTACTCAGTGATGCTGAGTGCAACGAAGGCTCCGTTTGGGAAGCGATTATGTTCGCCGCTCAACACAAACTCAATAATCTCTTCGCCATTCTCGACCTGAACGGGCAGCAAGCATTTGGATACACAAAAGACGTGCTCAATCTCTCACCGATGGATGAGAGATGGAAAGCGTTCGGCTGGGACGTGCACGTTGTCGATGGTCACGATGAAGAAGCGATGGCTGCAATCATCGAAAAGAATTCAAACGTGGGCGACAAACCACATGTGTTGATTGCCAAAACAACTTTCGGCAAAGGCGTCTCGTATATGGAGAGCCAAATCAAGTGGCATTACAGCCCACTCAACGAAGCTGAATACGAACTAGCGATGACCGAATTAGAGAGGCAATCATGAGAGGCGCATTTGCCAAAACGCTAACCGAACTCGCAGCAAAAGATTCGCGAATCTATTTGCTCACTGGAGACCTTGGCTACATGGCGCTTGAGCCATTCGCTGAAAAATTTCCGGATCGCTTTATCAACGTCGGTGTGGCCGAGCAAAACATGGTCGGTATCGCAACAGGCTTAGCCGAAGCTGGTTTCATTCCAGTCGTATATTCGATCGTCACTTTCGCATCTTTGAGACCTTACGAATTCATTCGTAACGGTCCTATCCTTCATCAGCTGCCAGTGCGCATCGCCGGTGTAGGTGGCGGTGTCGAGTACGGACACAACGGCGCCACTCACTACGGCATGGAAGATATCGGTGTCATGCGAGTTCAGCCTGGCATCACGGTCGTAGCACCAGCCGACGCTGGTCAAACAAAAACCGCCCTAGAAAAAACTTATGACTTGCCTGGTCCTGTTTACTACAGACTGGGCAAAGACGACCGCATCGTAGTTCCTGGCTTGGATGGCAAATTCGATCTCGGAAAAACGCAAACCATCAAAAAGGGCAAAGACGTTTTGCTCCTCGCAATGGGCGGCATCAGCTACGAAACAGCGAAGGCTGCTGAACTTCTCAGCAAAGAAGGAATCGAAGCAGAAGTAGTGATTGTCGCAAGCGTCAATCCTGCACCGGTTGAAGATTTGAAGCAGGTACTGTCGCAATACAGACAAGCAATCACTGTTGAAGCGCACTACGCATCTGGCGGTCTCGCATCACTGGTAAGCGAAGTGGTGGCACAAGCTGGTATCAATTGCAAAATCTCACGATGCGCAATCGAGCAATCTCCAGATGGCGAAACCGGCGGTCAGGGCTTCCTCTACAACAAATTTGGTCTGTCTGCAGAAGCAATCGCTACTAAAGCGAAGAGCCTGCTTTGTGGGGTACCTGCGTGACCGCCCAATCTGTTTCTATAGTCCTTCCTTTTTACAATCAAGAAGACCACATAGAAGAGATCGTTACTTCCTACCAGGAAGTGCTCAGAAAGATACCTGGCGATCACGAGATGATTCTCGTTACCAACAATTGCCGCGACAAATCGCCTGAGATTTGCAACAAACTTTCGATCAACTATCCAAACGTCAAACACATCGACACCAAAGATAGTGGCTGGGGTTTGTCGGTCAAACTGGGGCTGAAAGCGGCAACCGGAGACATTCTCTGTTATACGAATTCGGCTCGAACCAGCGCTGAAATTTTGACTCTGTCACTTTTATACGCAGTCGCTTATCCAGAAGTCGTAATCAAAGCGAACCGAAAGATTCGCGAAAGCTGGAAGCGCAGACTCGGTTCGCTCATCTACAACTTAGAGTGCCGCGCCTTCTTCGACCTGCCGACATGGGACATAAACGGAACACCAAAAATCTTTCCTCGCAAATTCACTAAACTTCTGAATTTGACACGTGATGACGATTTGATCGACGCTGAATTCAACGCGATTTGTCGCCGCGAAAACTATCCGATGCTGGAAGTGCCGGTTCTTTCAACCAAACGGCACAGCGGCAAGTCCACGACCAACTACAATTCCGCATTCAAAATGTACTGGGGAGCGTACGAGCTTTGGCGAAGCATGCGTCAACAAGCGAGCCTATAAAACTTCCGGCAGCGGAAGAGATGGAAGACCTGTGGACCCGCCACAGTGAAGCTTGGCGCGATAATTCGCAAATTCTCAGTCACTGGCAAGACGCTGCCGGTGTTGATCCAATTTTGCTCGAGTCGACAGTGACGGGCGATTTCTGGAATGTTCTAAAGCGCCTGGACATCACACTTTTAGTTGGTCGTGAATACGAGCATCTGTTGCTCGGTATGAGTCACGACGAAGCACCGCACCTTACCTATATGCCGATGCCGCATCCATCGGGCATTGCAGTCGATAGAGAAAAAGGAATCGTGCATGCGGCGAGCACGCGCAATCCCAATCAAATATTCGACCTCATGCCGATATCTGGCTGCACAGACCGTCTTGACGTGTCAGCGCATGCGCCGGCAGACAAACCGCTCGTTCCAGTGCGTTCGAGATTTATGCCCGGTTGCTTGTACATGCATGATTTAGCCATGATTGATGGGCATCTCCACGCCAATTCAGTCGGACAAAATGCTGTCATTCGCATAAACGACGATTCTTCCTACGAACGAGTCTGGTGGCCAAAGTGCATCGAAACCGAGTCTGGTCCAAGATTTGGTCAAAATCACATTCAGCTCAATTCAATTGCTGCCGGCGACAAATTGGAATCGTCATTCTTCTCTGCATCATCTACAGAGCTGTCTGACGTGCGCCCTGGCGACCCAAAATATCCTGTCGATGGACGCGGCGTCATCTTCTCAGGAGCCACCAGAGAGCCCATCGTGAGCGGCTTGACCAGACCACACTCGGCTCGCATCGAAAAAACGACCGGCAATGCGCGAGTCTGGGTCGACAACAGCGGATATGGTGAACTCTGTTTAATAGATGAACAAAAGTTTCAAGTTGTAACGCGCCTTCCCGGATGGACCAGAGGACTGGCATTCTGCGGCGACGTGGCATTCGTGGGTACTTCCAGAGTTATTCCAAAATTCGCTCAATACGCTCCAGGACTGGATGTTAATGCCAGTATATGTGCGGTTCACGCAGTTGATATAAGATCTGGTGAGGTTTTGGGAAGCATTGTCTGGCCATACGGCAATCAAATCTTCGCTATAGATTGGCTTCCGAGGACGCAGAGCGCTGGTTTTCCCTTCGCAATAGAAGACCGGAGCCGCGACCTCAAAACAATGTTTTATACGTTTTCAACTAATGTTCAAAAGGATTGAAATAAGGAGATAGTTCATGAGTGGTAAAGGGTTTAAGTTACTAATGATTGGCGCCATGTATGAGAATGGCGGCAATACAACCCATCGTTTTCTCGATGGCCATCCGCAGATGTTTGTTTATCCTTTTGAGTCACAACCAGGCACAAGACTCATCAACGATAATCTCTCAGCGATGTTCCCAGTCAAATATCGTTGGCCATTGTTCGCACTAGATGCGACACCAGAAGAAGACTACTTCGCCATCATCGACGAAGAAGGCAAAATCCGCGCTCGCACACCACACGTGAGCAAATTCCGTCATGAGCCAATGGACTTCAATGACGATGTACGTCGCGACTTCTACGTCAAATACGTCAAGCAAACTGGTCGCTCACGCGCCAACAACATGGCTGCATTCTTCCAAGCAACTTTCGATGCATGGAAAGACTACAACCGCACCGGACGTGAAGAATTCCACGTTGGCTACAGCCCGATCATCGGCGTTGATGCAGACAAGATTCTTACAGATCTTCCTGACTCTCATTTCTTGCACATCGTGCGCAACCCATGGTCAGCTTATGCAGACACCAAGAAGCGCCCAGTGCCTTTGTCATTGAAGAACTACATGCTCGCCTGGAACATGAACCAGTATCATGCATTGTTGTTCCAGAAACAGTTCCCAGATCGCATGCACGTTATTCGCGCAGAAGATGTAATGGCTGATTCATTCAAGACTCTCGGCGACCTTTGCGAAAAGCTCGGTCTCGAAAGAGCAGAATCACTCAAGACACCAAGCTGGAACGGCAAGGAATTGACCGAAGTTTATCCTTGGGGCACAATCCGCAAAGCCAATCCAGAAGCCAACCTCGCAACAGCTAACGAACTGTCGAAAGAAGAAAAAGAGCAGATCGCTCATTACACCTGGCAGTATCAAGATGTATTCGACTACAAGAACTTCTTGAATCAAAAAGTTCTCTCAACCGCCAAGTAAGTCGATCCGCATAACTTAAGAAGGCAAGCTCGGAAACGAGCTTGCTTTTTTGTGGAGCGCCGGCTTCAGCCGGCAAGGGCCGCCAGTCTTCGACTGGCGCGGCCTAATATGAACGCTGAAAGTTCACGCACGTGAAATAATTTTTGATGCGGTGATATCATGCTGTGTACGCAATAACGAGGCACACATGACATTCGATTCTGTGTTGATAACCGGCGGTACAGGCCTGATTGGCTCGCATTTGAGCGGCAAGTTAGCGGCTCGCGGACACGACGTCAAAGTGTTGTCGCGAAACAGTCGGTTTTCGGTTCCCGAAGCAATCGATAAAAGCGTTGAATCAAAAATTGAAATCATCGCAGGCGAACTCGACAATCGTCAGTTGCTTGAAGAACTTGTGAATCAGTCCGACATCATTTTCTACAAAGCAGCGAGCGTAGGAGCTGCCGGAGCAGTAGAAAATGCGAAAGATTTTGTCGAAAACAATTTAGGCGCGACGGCAAATTTGATCGACGTTTTACGTGCATCGAAGCATCGAGTTAAACATATAGTGCTCGGCTCATCAATCAGCGTCTACGGAGAAGGGGTCTACAACTGCGCTAAGTGCGGTTTGGTTCGTCCACCTCTGCGCTACAAACTCGAAAAATCAAATGGTAGTTGGGACCCACCATGCCCAACATGCGGCAGCGCAATCACTCCAGCAGATACGACTGAAGATTCGGAACGCCTTGGTGAATCAACATATGCTGTCACCAAGAAAGCACAAGAAGAGCTAATGATCGGAACTTGCAAATTGCTCGGTATCAACCTTTCAGTATTCAGATATGGTACCGTAATTGGTGCAGGTCAATCATGGCATAATCCATTCACAAGATTTCTCGAACTTGCGTTGGCCGGTGAATCTCCAATATTGCACGAAGACGGCAAGCAGAGCCGAGACTTCATGTTTGTCGACGATGTTGTGAATGCAAATCTAGCAATCATGGACAAGCAGCTTTCTGGAATAAACGTTTTCAACGTCAGCTCCGGTGACTCAACTGCCCTAATCGATTTTGCAACAACTATTGCTACAGAGATGGGCACAGCGTTGAACAAGAAACCAGCACTGCCAACAATTGATGGCAAGTTCACTCCAGGTGATGTGCGACACTGCCACACCGAATGCGGAAAAATTGCAGCTGCGACCGGCTTGACACCGCAGCGCAATTTGAGCGAAGGAATAAGTCACTTGGTAGATTGGTTTGTGCGCAAGAAACGAGTTGCAGGCAACGCCTGATGCGCAAGTTGCTCGATAGTAATTTTTGTAGTGGCTGAGCAAATGCAAAAGTACAAGCCAACTGAAGGCTCAGAGGAAGATCACGATATAGTCGATAACGCTCATCTGCTTGATCGAGCAGAAGCAGCAGAACATCGTCGTAATCTGAAGCAAAACCCTGATGATCTCAAAAGCAGACTTGTTCTCTTTGGTCGAGGATATTACGTAAAGGCGAGTGCAAACTCTGAGCACTTAATCTGGCTGATCGAGAATCATCCGAAACGATGGATTCACAGTATGTTCTCGCCTAAAAAAAGAAACGATTCATATGAAGCGGCTAGAACCAGCTGGCTCCGCGTGGTCCGCTTGAATGCAGAAGACGTAACAGTTTTAGCTCATGCAGCGGAGTTTTTTCAGAGATTCGAAGAGAAAGCAGCAACCAAGATGTTGATCAAGGCATCAAGGCTTGCACCTTCATGTGAAGAGCTTCCGCGTCAGCTTTCATTCTCGTATAGGCTGAGACACGGTAGCAATCCGCGGGAAACTAGACTCCTCGCACATAATTCTGCAGTGCAGATGAAAGTAGCAATAGAGCGTTATGCTTTACCAAGCACTGACGATTCTTACTTGCTGCCCTACTTCTCAATGGAAATTAGCGAGGTTGCTAGACATGTACTTCATCAAGATCTTTTAGATGACGCTAAAGAACTCGCTCGACTCCTTCTGAATCATAAAGAGATCAACAGGAGCCGAAATCCTATGCTCGCAGAAGGTGCCGAAGGCGTGTATAGACTCTCAACATACAGAGGCAACGCTATTCTCGGAAGAGTAGCGTTGCGAGAAGGCAAGATTGCCGAAGCCGAGGACTATCTATCAAAAATGATTGGTGTAAAACCGGACTGGTACACCGATTACGAACTGGCTGAAGAGTTGGTCGCCTCAGGAGCAAACATTGTTGCAGCGAAGTACGTCGAATTTTGCAGAGACAGCTGGGCATCGCGCGAAGGGCACGAGGCCCAAGAAAATACAAAAGCTCTAGACAACTGGCTAAATCAAATTCTCCGAAAGGCCTCCAACGGCATTGTCTAAACGTAGTACGATTTTCCGGTCACGTGGAGAACCGTATGCCTGGCAAAAAGAAAGAACTGTCATCACAACAAAGTGCTGATCTACTGAAAACGCTGAAGAGTCGCTTCGAGAAAAACGCAAACCGGCACAAGGGCATTGAATGGAGTAAGGTTGAAGCAAAACTAAAATCCCATCCTGAAAAGCTCTGGTCGCTCAACGAGATGGAAAACACAGGCGGCGAACCAGACGTAGTAGGAGTGGACAAGAAGTCAGGCGAATTTATTTTCTTTGATTGTGCCGCCGAAAGTCCAAAAGACCGCAGAAGTTTTTGCTACGACAAAGAAGCATTAGATTCGAGGAAGGAAGCAAAGCCGGCAAACAGCGCCGTTGACTGCGCTGACTCGATGGGAATCGAATTGCTTACTGAAGAACAATATCGCGAATTACAGACGCTCGGAAAATTTGATCTCAAAACATCGAGCTGGGTAAAAACGCCAGAAGCAATCAGAAAACTCGGCGGAGCGCTCTTCTGCGATAGACGCTACGACCACGTCTTTGTTTATCACAACGGTGCTCAGTCGTACTATGCCGTTAGAGGATTTCGAGGCTCATTGAAACTCTAAATAAGTTGCTTAATTGTCACACCAGTGCGATGCTGGATGAATGAAAACAAAGCCTAAACAAGCTTTATTAGTTGCTGTTTTTCTCTGCGCTGCGGGTTTGTCCGCTGTACTCTACAAAGCGCATCAAGTTCGGAGTGCCGAAAGCGAGAATTTTCCGCCGCACTTTAATAGCGTTGAGTGGAAAGAAGCCGCTAAAACTAATTTTGGGTTGCGCCAGAAAATGGCTCCCCCCCTAATCATTTGGATAATTGGCAAGTCAGAAGCGGATGTTGTGCGATTGTTAGGCGAGCCGGAATGGACTGGTGTAGGTGGTGTTCCAGGAATGAAATGGCAGCCGGATGACGGCTCGATTGCATGGAATTACAGCCTTGTGTCTGCCTCCGAAACGTCACATTTGAGTGATGCTCTCCGTCTCCACCTGAAAAATGGGCACGTCATTTCGGCGAAAATTGTCACGATTGGCAGCTAAATGTAGTGCTCTTGCTTCAGGTGATCCTTGCTAGCCTTAAAGTTTGCAGGTTTTGAATACTCGGTAAATCCAGATTTGGCATTAGCGACATAATCCTTTGTTGACAGATTACCCTGTTCATCACGCTTGTATCCCTGTCCACTGCCATCTCCCACCGCTCCTAAGTGGTGTCTCAAAAACTTCTCGATTGCGTCGAATGAGGCTTTCTCATCAAATTGCCCGCTTCGGTAAACCAATAACTCGTTCATGACTTGTTTGATTGGTTCACCTTTTGGATTTTTTGGATCTACCCACATAAAAACTATCGGCTCACCACCCAGGTCTGGTCTGTTTTTACGCAATTCATTGTTGACTTGAATCTCCCTCAGGAACGCTCCCACTTCTTGATGCAATTTCACATCAACATACTTGTTCTCGTCCAATGGAGAACTTCCACCATAAAGTTTGTCGAGATCTTGATGTGTTGCGTGATACCCCTCGTGTGCCAAAGTTTCAATTTGTCTTTTGTATGACGCGCTTGAGTCTATCTCCAATCGACTGTTTTCTGCGCTGTAATCAGTGAATTCAAGAGGATGCCGTTTCCAGACGTGAATGTCTTTCGACCATTTGCATTCTCGTAGCTCTTGTAGTGTGGCAGCCAAATGTGGACTCGCGGCAGCGGCGTCCTGTACGCCTTTTCTAGCTACAAAATCACTAACACTGAAATAGTCGACGCCTGGCCGTGAACCGGCTGGCGCATCAAGTGGATGCAGACGCGCCAGGGTCTGTGACAAAGTCTCCTCTAAATTATCCCGATGAATTTGAGAGATCAACACTTGCTGGTCAGAGAGTTGACTAAGTCTCGACTTTGCAGCGACGTCGTCTAGTCCAGAGTTTGACGTGTTCCTATAAAGGTCCGATCCTGTCCCAAAATCTAACGTCGAAGGCACCTCGTTGGAACAAGCACCGATGCTAGTTATCGGCTGGAAATAGCCATGCACTTCGCGGCTCAAATCCTCGCGTTCACTTCTCTGAAGCGGTTCAATATTATTTTTTTCAGCCTTTTCTAGCATCTAATGGCCGCTCCAGGGATTACAAAAACTCTAGAGGAAGTATTTGGCTAGATCTTGGCACCATCGAAAAGAGGTCGAATGGATGAATAGTTTTAGTCAAACAAATACTGTGGAAAGTGAAACCAGCCCGCAGGATGTTGACACGTTCGATATGTTCGCGCTATAGTTAACCAATAAGTTAATTAACCATTTGGTAAAGTACGTGGAAGACCGCCTCAGTTCGACTTTTGCCGCTCTGGCAGACCCAACCAGGCGCGCCATGCTTGCCCAATTGAAAAAAGGCGAGTGTAGCGTTTCGGAATTGGCGAAGCCATACGACATGTCACTTCCGGCGATCACAAAACACATCAAGATTCTCGAAAAAGCAGGACTGATCACGAAAACGAAAGACGCGCAATGGCGTCCCTGCAAATTGAAAGACGACGGCTTGAGAGAAGTCGCCGACTGGATGGAAGAGTACAAAGCCTACTGGGAAGCCAGTTTCGACAGGCTCGAAGCATACCTAAAAACAGTTACCGAAACAGAGAACAAAGAAGGAAAAAAAGATGATCGTAAAAAATAAAAACAACGAATTGCGACTCACACGTGTTTATGAAGCGCCCGTCAAAGCAGTTTGGGAAGCGTGGACAGACCCAGCGCAAGCCGCTCAGTGGTGGGGTCCACGCGGGTTTACGATTACGACGCACAGCAAAGATTTGCGTCCAGGCGGTCAGTGGAATTACACGATGCACGGTCCAGATGGTGTTGATTATCCAAACAACACCAAATATTTAGAAGTAGAAGAATACAAAAAATTAGTGTACGACCATGGTGGCAACGAAGATCAACCGCCGCTGTTTCAAGTCACAGTGCTGTTTTCAGAGAAGAATGGCAAGACGACAATGGACATGACGATGACCATGCCATCACCCGAAGCTACAGAGACAGTCAAAGGCATCATCAAGAAAGCAAGTGGCAATTCCACATGGGACCGCCTTGCCGAATTCCTCGAAAAGGAAGCGACTGGCAAAGAGCGATTTGTCATCAATCGATCGTTTGAAGCACCACTCGAAAAGATGTTCGAGATGTGGAGCAATCCCGCTCACATTGCCAAATGGACTGCACCAACCGGTTTCGACATGGAGTTCATCAGAACCGATGTACGACCTGGTGGCACAAACTTCTATTGCATGTCTGGCAACGGGATAAAAATGTATGGACGCACCCAGTATGTAGAGATTTCGAAACCGAATCACATCATCTACACCCAGCAGTTCACCGACGAAAAGGAGAATCTGTCGCGGCATCCAATGGCACCAACCTGGCCTGCAACAATGTTGACGAGAGTCGAATTCACGCCTGAGGGAGACAATCAGACACGCGTAACAGTGACCTGGGAATGCTACGGAGACACGACAGCAGAAGAACTCGCGACATTCATTCAAGCACGTGGCGGCATGACGCAGGGATGGACCGGATCATTCGACAAATTGGAAGAATATTTGCCGACGGTCTAGGTACAATCGCGATCTGAGAGAATCGAATCACTCATTGAATGGCAGCACGCGACTGATTGCGTGGTGCCATTCATCTATGGTGCCATTTACGGTGCCAGAAAAAAGTTTCTACCAGCACGCGAATACGCCCACAGCTTATCCACGTTCGGATGAAAGTCATCTTCGTCGTCAAACAATTCAGGCAACAAAACCTCCTGCCACTCTCCGTCATCGTCAGTATGTGAGCGGGCATTCTTATTGCCGCGAACGAATCCATCATGATCGAACAAAAAATAAGCAGCCGCATGAAGGTTGCCGCCTATGCGCAAAACACCGTCGTTATACTCACCTACGACAAGACCACGAGCATGTACATCGTCAAGCACGATTACGGTTGCGCCGCCCTTGACTAAATTCGCAGCGCTCAAGGTTCCATCAACAAGCAGCAGAATACCGCTCTCCAGAGACCTATTCACCACGTCTCCGATAACTGTTAAATCACCATCGCAAACAATCGCACAGATTCTGTTCTTGGAGATCCACGATTCCGACCAATCCAAAACCAGGTCGCCATCAATTACCGAATTCGCCGACAAAACTAACACGCTTTTATCCGGACAATTCTTGAATTGAGCTCGAACATACTCCATAAAGCTTTCTGGATATGAGTATCGGTCAGGGTCATGCTCGATCTTGGCTTTGATCTTGTCGTGAATGATCGGCAAAGACTCGCCAATCCCTCTGATGGTGCCGAACCCGCTGGGATCGATGCTTTTCACCATAGGTGGTACTTGCGCAGAAATTTTCACACTGTCTTCAAACGACCCACTGTCATTCGCCATACTCTGTCCCAACTAACCAACACCGATAGTTAACCCACGCCAGGAAAAAAATCAGGGGTAGAAAAACTTACCCAAAAAATTCCCTACCTGTTCCGGAAATAGTCCAAGCAACGCGATTAGTATCTGGCAACAGTTCAAACACTTACCAATCAAATCAGCGTACAGCAGCTCTCTCTGGCAATGAAGAGTTGCCGAGTTTCAGCGACTGAAAAGAGGTCACAATAATGGTTCTCGAAAATAACGGCGTTACACAACCAACAGACAGCACTAATGCTCAGCAAAGAACCGGAGACCAAAGTTCCAATTTGAGTTTAGTCAATGTAGTCAAACCTGGCGATTTTGCGAACCTGCCAAGTGGCACCAATACTGCCTCACAGCACCTGGACAACGGATTTCAAATTGTAGATTCGACAAAGGTCAATCCGGGTGAACAACCTAAGCCTGGCGAACAGCCCAAACCCGCAGACCAGTTACCTGCCGGCGAAGAAAAGCACGGCGCAACCACTCTAAAAAAGGACGACCAGGGGCAACCTAAAGAGTACGCAAACGGAGACTACACGCTTTCGAAACATGACGACGGAAAGTGGTACTACCACCAAAACGGCGAAGGTCACGACTTTGTCGAGGTCAAGGGTGACTCCATCAAAATGGACGATCAGGGCAAGGTCACGTACAGTGAAAGCGGATTGTTTGGCAAAGAAGATCAGACTCTAGGAGATGGCAGTACTGGATTTTTGAGTTCGATAACCAGCGCCGCATCGCATGTGGAAGATGCCGCCGTTAATCATCCGCTCGATACATTCAACACAATCGCATTCGCCCCACTGGCAGGATTGGATGCGATTGCTGGAACGCACACAATCAAAGCGATCGGAGAAATCGAGAAGGGTGCCGTAGACGAAATCGTCCACCACCCGGGTGAAATTCTCAAAGATGTCGCGATTGGAGCCGCCATTGGTGTCGCCACTGTCGCCACCGGCGGTGGTGCACTTGTTGCGTTAGGAATAGGAGCAAGCGTATTGGCGACAACTGAACTTGTAAAGAACGATGGCAACCTGGAAGGTGTTTTGAACGATGCGAAAGCATTTGGCAGCACTGTCGCTGACTGGGGAAGTGACATTGCCACGGTTGCCGGGACTGGACAGCACACAGCAGAAGAAGAAGCGGCTGCCGTTGAGGGTTTACACACCTTAGGAGCATTTGGCGCTCACATAGCAGCTGGAACTGCCGGCGGCGTAGCGGGCGGTGTCGGTGCTGAGGCTGCTGGCTTACAGAACGCCCTGCCGAACGCTGTACGGTCTGGTCTTTCCAGACTGCGCCCTACAAGCGACGTGCCCGCAGGTAGTGTGCCTCGTTACGACGCACCGTCGCCATACGACACGAACGCAACACAACCGATTCGATTGCCCGAACAAACACCTCGGTACGACGCACCGTCTCCATACGACACGAATGCAACACAGCCAATTCGACTGCCAGAGCAATTAGACGCGAATGCGACACAACCAATCAAACTACCCGAAGGGGCAGTCGAGCGAATGCGGCTTCCCGACAACAATGTTGAGCAAATGCAGGTTTATCAACAGTTGGCAAACAAAATGATCGACGACGCGAATCTGCCTCCTGTAGCAGAAGGTGATGTTCGCCTCTATCGCGGAATAATTGATAAAGCCGTCAGATCAGAATTAGAGCCACCACCGACACCACTAGAACAACAACAGATTCAAGGACTACTCAGCAAAATGGCGAAAGGCGGACAAGACAAATCCTCAGGAAAAATTCCGTGGGAGCAAGAAGTATTGACAGCAGAAGAGCAGAATTTCCTGGAGCAGAATCTCGGTAAATTTGTTCAAGGCGGCACTAAATTCTATGCCGACGACCCGGGCATAGCGCTCAAATACGCTTCGCAAACAAGCCCTGGTGGTCAGGTCTACTATCTTGACGTACCGTTCTCAGAAGCTGCCAAGTACATTCAATCCACGGCTATGGCGGAAGGCAACAGCATCGGGCTGCCGTTTGAAATAGCAAGGAATGCAAATGTGCTGGGACGCATATCACGAGGTGATGACTGGGTTGGTATCAATCAACCTCAGTAAGTGCAAACTGGCTGCGCAACCATTCTCTAAGGGCTACGTAGCCAATCGTCTTCCTGCTGCCATGTCTCGATTTCAGGAATCGGCTTCCAATTTGGCTTTGGCATTTCATCAACACCAACAACCGAAACGCCCTTGATTCGGTAGGCCTCTAGCAACTTGCTGACCGCAGGAATTTGAGAATCAGGCACATAAATGTGAGTGATTTCCGGTCTTCTAATACCAAGCACAGTCGACAATGAGCTTCCCAGTTTCAGACGGTCCACGAGCTGCTCGCCAGGTTCCAGCATGCCTGCAGTTCGTAACTTGGGCACGACGTCAGCAGAAATACCAAATACAACTGGATAGGTATCCAGACTCAATGGACTGTGCCGATGGTAACCCCAACCTTCGTTGAAGTCACGAGTGACAGAGATGGCGCGCCGCCCGTAGTCATGCGTAGCAGCCTCTCCAGCGTGCGTCATGCCACGCGACCTGATTTCGGCTGATGGCAGCAACCCACGCTCGGCAAACACGCCTGGCAGCGACGAGGAGACGGTTCCGTGAAAGAGATTAGGCAATTTGTCGGTTGGCTCGAACGGCATCCAGGACATCGGTGACAAACCTTCGCGGTCTTTCACCCAATGTTCGCGTGGCATCGACATCTTTTTCTGCAACGCAGTCTCGTCGTAACCGAAGAATCGCTCTTTGGCGTATTCGATGCCATTGGCGACGCTGTTCGCATCAGTGCTGTGACGACCAAACAGTTCTGCGATGGGCTCGTCGAGCTCTCGTCCTTGTGTCGAAAGTGCTTTGCGAATCTGCGCCACACGTTCAACCGGAATGGTCGATGTCGCCAGCTCCTGATCGGTAAATTGCTTAACTCCGGGCTCGGTCTCGGTACCGTGCCACCACTTCAGTAGTTGCTCGCCAAATTCGATAGATTTGTTCTTCTGCTCTTCAAAAACCTGACGACGCTGGCTTCGGTCAACGCTTTCGTACCTCGCATCGATACCTTCGAACGAATCATAGATTTTTGGAATTTCTCTTTCCATCGCCACTACAGGGTTGTTTTCCGCTGTCAGCGTCGGTCTTGGAGTATTATCCAGGATAGCCTTGGAACCAGTCAGCGCATCTCCAATCCGCGCGACGGGATGCCGCAAGTCGTGCTTGTCCAGGAGAGTGTACGTTTTAGTCTTTGCCTGTTGCGCAGTATCTTGCAATGTCGACTTTACGTCGTAATACTTTCCCTGCACGGCACTGCTATTTGATATTTTGTTGATTCCGACATCAAGTGCACCGAAACCAGCTCCAAACAGAGCAAACTCACCAGCGCCGCGAGCAAGTTCAGATGCTGTGGCCATTCTGTGCTCGGTAAAGTATGTATTTCCAATCGTGCTGACCAGACCACCGGCACCACCAGCGATGGCGTTACTGCCGACTCGTGAGACAAACTGATTTTCGCCGAGAAACTTTGCGTTCTCGAGCAACTTTCCGGCTCCGCCCATCGTGGCAAAAGTCGCACCAGTTACAGCCGCGTTTTCCAAACGCCCTTGAAGCAGCCCTTTGCTCTCTGAACTGGGAGTGAACAGACCGCCATAGATTCCGCCCGAAACACCCATCGATGTCGCCGTTCTGGCTGCTTCAGAAGCGAAAATCCCAGTAGCAGGCTCGCCCATCAGCTTGGTGGCAGCGCCGCCAGTAACCTTATGCAGCGCAGTGAAATCCAAGATGAAGCCGACCATGCCGCCAGCCTTGTAAGCGAGAGACGAATTGCTCTCGTCATGTTGCTCGACATGAGCGCCGATGAGCTGCCGAACACCGTCGATTGGCTGCTGTATGGCAGTCTCGTAGAGCCCGTGAGCGAAATCGCCGACGATGCTGTTGTTCTTCTGGGTGGGCTTGTCCAGTTCCATACCCTTAGTATGCACAGGGGCGTAGGGGCTGTCAGTGGGGGAATTACGTGTGCACAGTCCATGGGGTAAGCCGAAGGCTATACTCAAGCATGAGTACGACGCCTATAAAAAAATTCCAGAACTAGCAAACATGACTGTGTCTTCAGAACTCACGATTTAGAAAACAGCAGTAGCCGCTGGTGCGACAAAAGCCTTTTGCTTGTAGTCCGTTTGAGCCATAACTGATTCGTAAATCGGTCGAACTTCGTCAACCGTGCCCTCGGCGATCAGGCGACCTTCGTTAACGAGAACAGCTCGCTGACAGAATCTATCTACGATTCGCATGTTGTGGGTGACGACAATAATTGTGGTGCCCGCTTCTTGCAGTTCTCGCACTTTCTGATTGCACTTGTTGATAAATCGCTCATCACCTACAGCCAATGCTTCGTCGACCAACAGAACTTCGGGGTCCACGCTGATTGCAGTAGCGAAGGCAAGACGCACACCCATTCCGCTAGAATAAGTCTTTAGCGGTTGGTCAAAGAATTCACCAACTTCTGCAAATTCAGCGATGCTATCCATTCTTTCCAACATTTCTTCTTTGGAAATGCCAAGCATCATTCCATTCATCAAAACATTTTCGCGACCGCTATAGTCAGGCTGGAAGCCAGCTCCCAACTCGAGAATGGCAGTAACGCGACCGCGCACTGTCACAGTTCCGTAAGTTGGACGCATTACACCTGCCACCAACTGCAGTAGCGTTGATTTGCCTGCACCATTTGGTCCTAGAACTGCAGTCGTGCAATTTTCGAATTTGACCGACATGTCGCTAAGCGCCCAGTATTCACGGTGGAATGACTTTCTATTGCGCAGAACAACTTCTTTCAGACGGTCGATGGGACGGTCGTAGATGTTGTGTCGCTTCGACACATTCTCTAGTTCAACTTTGTATCTTTCTACTTGCTCTGTCATCTTACATAATGTCCGCGAATGACTTCTTCGTCTTTTGGAAGAAGCCGTAACCCAGAACCCATGCGATTACAGCAACCGCAGTGTAACTTGCATAAACAGGCCAGTTCGGTGCAAGTCCTTCCAACAAAACTCTTCGATAATCAGTGACGATCCCAGCCATTGGATTGATCCAGATCAAAAATTGCAAATTCTGAGGCAATGCTGATGCAGGATATACAATCGGCGTCGCATACATCCAGGCTGACAGTCCAAGCGCCATGAGATGGCGAATGTCGCGGATGTACACTCCCAGACTGGCAAGCAAACAGCTAAGCCCACCAGTGAAAAGGATTTGTGAAACAACAATCAGAGGCAAGAACAGAATCGTCGGATGAACCGTGTGCAAAGTAAGCGTTGCAGCCACAAACAAAATAGTGAATGCCACAAGCTCGCTCATCAATGAGGAAATAACCAGCACCACAGGTAGTATCTGCAATGGAAATACGACACGCTTCACCAAATTTGGTGACTCTAAAATTGTTGTCGTCGAACGAGAAAGCGATTCAGCCAAACAGCTCCACGGCAACAAACCAGCCATGAGGTACAGCGCGAAATTGCCAGTGCTATCGCTTGCGCCGAATTTAACCTTCAAAACCACAGAAAACAAAAATGTATAGAGCACCAAATGCCCGATCGGGTTGATCAACGGCCAGAAGGCGCCCAAGAGTGAACCCTTGTAGCGCCCAATGAAATCGCGATGAACCATCAAACGAATCAGAGCACGATTGCCCCACAGACTCGTAGGTGCCTCGCTACCGGCAGCCACTGTCGAAACACGACTGCCAGGTACTCTTGGCCTTGATTCTTGTGTTGGTCGTTCTGAAACTGCAGCAGTCACTTGGGAAACCTGAAACCTTGGTGCCAATCCTGAACCCGTTTGGATTTCAAGATGGTACCACCTTCCACGCAATCGCTCATTACAAGCCTGCTAATGTTCGGCTCCGATTAGGGAGTCGTAGTGGTCGTTGTTTCAGTGCTAGTGCTGGTGCTTGTGCTGCTTTCGCCAGGTGCAGGCGAAGATTCGGTACTTTCTGTCTTCTTAACAGTTGTAGTCTTTTCGGTAGCAGGTTTGGCACCCTTAGCGCCCTTTCCACCCTTGGTGGCTTCGGAGCCTTTTGGAGGTGTGCCGGCCCAGTTCAGACCTTTGCGAACTTCATCGGCGCCCAAATCGAACGCTGAGACGGTGTTGACCTTAGTTCCGGTCTTGTCTGTGTAGTTGAGAATGCCTGTGTACTTGTCGCCGAACTCATAGATTTCGCCAGGAGTTTTCACTTTGTCAGACTTCATCTGAGAATCATCGACTTTCGTTTGCTGTGGAGCATCAGCAGGAAGCAGTGTCTTCAGAATTTCAAGTGCGTCTTCTTTAGGAATCGGGTTGGTCATATAGAGCGTCTGCAGAACAAAGCATTTGTCGCCTTTGCACTGAGCCACATACTGGCCGCCCTTCTTATCATAGGTGCGGCTCAGGTACTGGGTGCGTCCACCGTTGCTCGCTGCTGGTTTTGGGTCGACCACGAATGTGATGGTGGCATCTTTAAAAGTCGCTTCAGGCATGCCGACCTTGATAGTATCCAACTGAACGGTGCCCTGTGGCGTGACGTTGGTAGTGTTGCTACCAGACTTCGAACACGAACTGAGGTTGACGATGGATAACAAAGCAACGCTTGCTGCTAATGCATTTTTCTTGAAGATGGTCACGTCGAACATTCTTTTTACTCCGAAGGATATACGTTCTGTAGCCCTTCATGGCGTGGGTACAGCAAGCTCAGTTTAGCCGGTTGCGTGGCTTAAATGGGCACTCGTAAAGCCCTCATTATGAATTCTATATAAGACTATAAAGCAGATGAAGTTTTTGTCGCGGCAATTGATGACAAGTCGGTTTTTTTGATCAAATTTTGCGCGAGAGCAGAGAAGAATTTCTTTCCGCCACGTGAGTTCAAGTGGCTGCAATCCTCGAAGTCAGTCAGACTAAACAGACGGTGGTCGTCCATGTCGATATATGCAACGTGATACTTTTCGGTAGTATCTTTGAGGAAATTGTAATAGCGCTCGCGCAACGTCGGATCGACCAAATCACGATTGGGACCGGTTATCGGCATGTTTACGACGACAAGTGGAATTGCATTTTCGTGAGCAAGACGAATCATCTCGCCGAAGTTTTTCTCGTGTTGATTGTATAGATTGACGTTCGGCGGGTAGTAGCGCATTTTGTAATGCGAAAGGTCTGCCAGTGGATTGTGCTGCTTGACTGTGTCCGAGATCTCATCCTCTAAATCGAGTTTCGTTCTCTTCGCATAAGCAGCGGGCAGCATCGGCGCTTTCGAGCCTTTGTAAGCTGCAGCGCGGAATAAGTCTGTTGGATGTCCCGAAACGTCGCTCAGATACGCGGCACCATGCAAACGCAAATAAGTAAAGAACTGTTCGACTGCATTCAAGTTATGCGGTGCGAGTGTGCGTTCGATGTTTTGAGAAGCGACTTCGTAGAATGGCTTCCCTTGCGGAAATTTGTACTTGAGAAGCGATTGATGAACGTAAGTGTTGTTCACGAGCGGCTGATCGTTCGACATGAATTCAGCAGGCGCCGTGGCAACTACGACAAAATTCGGACGTTTGCCCAACTCTATTGCTCGCTGAAAAATCAGCTCATAGTCAGACGCCATACAACCACGTAAGGCAAGATTCAAGACGCTGACATCGGCACCGAGATCTTTCTTCAACTGATTTTCAAAATATGTCGCTTTGCTGTAGTCATTAGCGAACCGTTGTTCATGCAGCTCTTTGTTGATTGACATGTCACTTACTTCAGCGGCAGTTCGCATCAACGAAGAACCAAGTACCACCACAGATGGTTCATTGTCATTCGCCGACAAATACTTGATCGCTTTGTTGCAGTGACGGTCTGGGCTCGGAAATTGCTCTTGATACCACTCAGGCAGAAAAGTAGGTATCAGCCCTGTGGCGATGGCATCGACGCCAATCAAAAAGACGACAATCAGCACGAAAGGGCTGCTGGCTAAACGTCGCCACCCCTTCTGTTTTGTTGTTGTCTGTTCTGCTGCCATCGTCGCCTTAGAATTGGAAGTAAATAAATGGCTGCGCTGCATTGGACATGAACGTGATCATCAGCACTACTAGCGCACTCCAGTAGACCGCTTTGACAGGAACTGGAACGACATTGAAAGCGCGTTTCTCGATCAGCTTGCCTAACGGATAGTTGATCACCAAAAGGGTCAGGGTCATAGCGATGACGACTGGCACAACCAGTGGCATTTCCTGTTTCAAGACGATGAATTGATGACCTTCCACGCTAGTGAAGATGGGATGGAAAAGCACCATCTTTTTGACGAAGTTGAAGGCGGCGCTGATGTTTGTCATACCGAAGAACACACAACCGACAACCACTGCGTTAAATGTGAGCAACATCGACAGTGCATGGAAAACTTTCGAGTCCCAGAACTTTTGCAATTGAGGAAGCTTCGCTTTGACACCAACAAACTCACGGTGAACGATTAAGCAGATGCCGTGGTAGATGCCCCAGACGACGAAGTTCCAGGAAGCTCCGTGCCACAATCCACCCAACGCCATCGTGACGAACAAATTCCAATTTACTTTCCACTTGGTACCACGGGAGCCACCAATCGGAATAAACAAATAGTCTCTCAACCAGGTCGACAACGAGATGTGCCAGCGCTTCCAGAAGTCAGCCATGTTGGCAGCAATGAACGGCAAATTGAAGTTGATTGGAATGTGATAGCCAAACAACATCGCTGAACCGCGACCGATGTCTGTGTAAGCAGAGAAGTCAAAGTAGATTTGGAAGGCAAATGCGTAAGCGAAGAGCCAGAGTTCGACCGCACCGTAAACGTTCGGATCGGCGAATCCCATTTGCACAAAAGTCGACAGATTGTTAGCGAGCAGGAGCTTCTTCGCCATTCCAGTAATGATCAGCGGCACACCTTCGTCGAAATCTGAGAGGTGTGGCTTCTTCTCTTCAAGCATCTGCGCCACGAAATCTGGATAGCGCTTAACTGGTCCGGCAATTTGAGTGGGGAAGAAAGCCGCGAACAGAGCGAATAGAACGAACGAATTTACGGGCTTGTTGCCGCGGTAAATTTCGAACAAATAGTGAATAAACTCAAATGTGAAGAAAGAGATGCCCAGCGGAAGGATGATATTCGTCACCCAGCCAGGATTATGGTGTGTTAAGAGTCCAACAGTTGCTGCAGCTGTCGTCACTGCGAAACCAGCATATTTGAAGATGCCGAGAGTGAGCAGGTTCAGCCCAATACCGATGCCGAGAAGCAGCTTCCGCTTTTCCATGTGGCGGTGCATGAAAGCGCCCCAGACCCAGTTGAGGAAAGTCATCGGCACGATCAGCAAAATGAACTGCGGAATCCAGCTCATGTAGAAGATATAGCTGGCGAGCAGAAGCATCGGCAGGCGCATTTTGTGGGGCAGAACCCAGAACAGCGCGACTACACACGGCAGAAAGATTAGATATTGGAGAGTGGTAAACAGCATTTCGGTTCGCCAGTGCCAGGTTGCGCCACACGGTTGTTGAGAGCGCCCAAGTCGGCTGTATGGTAACACGGGCGCATGTTGTCAAACCGGAGAAAGATTTTAGGTCTCCAAGCGCCAATTGATAGAATGAGAGAAGGATTAGATTGCGAGGGAGCATTATGGCTTTTCAATCAGACAAAAAATGCCCCTACTGCGCCGAAACCATACGAGCTCTCGCGGAAATTTGCAGATTCTGCAACCGCACGGTCATGAACGCAAAACTTTGTATTGCATGCTGCGAACCTTTGCGTCCAACCGCTTTGATATGCCGCTTTTGCAAACAAGAGCAACCGGCAACTTCCGTGCCTGCAAAGGAAGAACCAGCAGTCACTGGCATTGCGCCTGGCCTCACATTCGGTTTTCAGATTCCCGCGCACAATCCAGTCTACACCCCGATTGAACCTAAAAAGCTGCCTGAGCAATGCCAGGCAGAAAAGGAATTTCAAAACTGGCAAAAGCAGCGCCGAGATGCCATCACATATGGTGACAAGGAAAACCGATGATGGGTGAAACTCTAAGACAATGTCCACATTGTGCTGAACTCGTATTGCCTGATGCGATTATCTGCCGATTCTGCGACCGAGGAATTTCGTACGAACGCTTTAAGAATTGTCCTCATTGCGCTGAGATGATCTGGACGAACGCTACATACTGCCGTTACTGTAAGTCTACGGTTGGCGCTGCAATCGAGTGGACACCGGCTGCCACCGACCGCAAGACCTTGTTTGACCAGATCAAAGCGGGCACGGGAATGCATCTCGACGATGAAGCGATCGACAAAATATTCGAGCGACTGATGAGGAGAGCAAAGTGAAATTTAGAAACGTCCTCATTGCATTGCTCCTGATGACTGGCTCTGCAACAGCGGCTAACGCGGAAGACTTATATCGACGAGCAGTTCTGAATTACCAGGCACGCCACTATTCTGCGGCTTTGTCCGACTTTGAAAAACTGGCGGCAGCGTATCCGAACAATGCGATGGTGCGCTACTATCGCGGACTTTCGTATCAAGGAACAAACCAAATATCGCTGGCGAAGAAAGATTTTGAGTGGGTTGCCACCAATTGTCCTGACGGGAAGGTCAAACAATTGGGTGCGCAAGGACTTCAGAATCTTGGTTCCTATCGCTCAACGACATCAAGCTCAGCGGCTGCCGCTCCGTTTTTCGCGCAGGCAGGCTCTATGGGCTCCACCGGATCATCTGCTGGCGTGGCAACGAATACCATAGCATCAGCTTCGAGACCAGGTGGCAAGCTGCAAAAAATTCTGGAATTTACGAGCGAAACTTGTCCAACATGTATAACTTTCGCACCAGTTTTTGCGCAGACGAAAAGCAAATACCCCGGTCTGGACATGCAATCTCTGGATGTTGCAGATTCGGGTAACGCATCACTCGTTCAGCAATTCCAGGTCAAAAACTATCCAACGATCGTGTTCTTATCCACAAACGGATCCGTGCTCTTCAAGCGCGCGGGCGCACCAGACAATGTCGCCCAGTTCTCGCAACTGATCGATCAGTACCGGTAAATTACTAATGGCTCTTGTGGTTATACGTGGAGTTGCGCTGACACTGCTTGCAATAAATCTCGCTGCGTTGCCGCCAGCGTTTGCAGGAGAAGTTTTTAAATCGGCATACAGTCAATCCGAAGCTGCAGTGTATTTCGACCCAACGCGCTGGAATGCAAACAACTTCCACCTTGGTGGTGGAAACCGTGCGGCAGAGTGTGCCAAGCTTCTGAGGCAATACGATTTGATTGGGATGTCTAGAGCTGAAATTCACCTCCTGCTGGGTGAAAAATCTCCAACAAAATGGGATAAAAAGCATACAGTTGAGTCGTACATCGTCTCTTACAGTTGTACGCATGACTGTGAGCTAAAAATTCGTTATGCGAAAAATAACAGGGTTGACGGATACGCGATTACGAGCCGCCAGGACAAGTTGCCACGATTCATTGTCACAAACAACGTCAAACCGAGTGCGCACGAAAGCCTGAGAGACTTCTTTGTGCGAAACGCAGAATCAGATCCATATCACATGTTTTATTACCCAGAGTAATGGCAGATGATGCGCAACGGAGTGTGGTGACAGAATGAGCGTAAAAGAAAGGCAGCTGAGAGATCTCGAAGGGATCGGTAAAGCGATGCTGCGAGATTTCGAAAAGCTCGGGATAGATTCCGTAGGCGCATTAAGCAAACAAGATCCAGATAAACTCTATCGAAAACTCTCGCAGCTTTCGGGACCTCAAGATCCCTGTGTTCTTGATACATTCCGATGTGCCGTGGCACAAGCTCAAGATCCAAATCTGCCTGCCGAACAAAGAAAGTGGTGGTATTGGAGCAGAAAGAGAAAGGGCGAAATTTAGTTGTGATCGCCGTGCAGGTCGCAATCAATTTCTTCCATTAGCAACCGAGCCCGCTCTACGAGCTGGTCTTTACGCTCTGGAGCGACTTCGTCCAAATAAGTTTCCAGTGCACTGATTGGTGAGCTGACGGATGTTTCTGTCAACTGTGGCAATCGTGCTCGACTATTATTTGAAACTATTTCGGGATAGATTTTGAAGGTCAGTGCTGAGCGAGATGCCGCCTGCAGCGCATCTTCATCAATTTGCTCCATCTGTTCCTGATTGATTTTGTAGCGAACGCGCAGAACACAACCGGGCTTGACTGCCTTTTCGATTTTTTCTAGCAACCGAGCAGTGGGATTTTCGGAATTGGTCAAATCGGCTTCTACTGTCACGAATGGACGTGGGTCAATTGAATGGAATTGGAAATCTACTTTCTTTCGTTCCAGTTTGACGTGAATAAATCCTTTGTCTTCTTTTTCTTCGCCAAAATCGACGCGCTCCAAACTTCCTGCATATGTGATTGTAGGCTGCTGTTCACGAATTACTTGATGCCTGTGAATGTGACCGAGCGCTACGTAGTCTACTCGTGGATCTACAAACATTTCGACTGGGAACGTCAATGTATATCCAATCAAAAGTTCGGTTTCAATTCCTGCTAAAGCCCTATCTAAGCTCATATGCGCCGTAACGACAGTGGGTAATGATGGATCCAGCCCTTCATAGTAACCGCGCAACATATCTGTAATTTTTTCGACTAGCAATCGATCCAGAGTGGCAGCGGGAAGATTGGCGTACTTTTCCAAAGTCATCATCTGATGCCGCGTTATGTGCGGCAATCCAATCAACTGAAAGGCACCATTGGGAGTGTCAACCACTCGGCACATTGGTTTGTCGATGGTTATGACGCCCGGCACTTCCAAACTCTGAAACACAGACATAGAATGGCTCGACGTCGAACGCAAAATCTGATCGTGATTGCCAACGACTAAAATTGTTTGAATGCCGGCGTTTGACAAACGCAACAGCTCCGACGCGAACATCTTCTGATAGACTGGCTCAGGCGAAGCATTGCGATACGCATCTCCGGAGAACAAGAAGACGTCGACTTTCTTTTCCAGCGCAAAGTCGACGGTTTTAGCGAGCGCCTGAACGAAATCTTCGAAGCGAACGTTCAAACCCGTTTTTGGATTGACGCGTCCGTGCGACTCGCCAGATCCGAAGTGAATATCAGATACGTGAATTAGTTGAATTGGCATAGACAATCATCTTAGGGTATACATGCAAAGCTAGCCAATTAGTTATGGGTCACCAATAATGTCGAAAACCAGCCGAACACACTCCCTGTCCAAAGGGCAGCGACACCAGGTTACTGTTGAGTCGCTCGCTGCGGGAGGAGAAGGCGTTGCAAAGAGCCTCGGACCGCCGATCTTCATCAATCGAGTCGTTCCTGGCGATGTTGTCGAGGTCGAGTTGTTCGACGTGCGCAAAGACTTTGCCAAGGCGAAGGTAACTAAAATCATCAAGCCGTCGGAGCATCGAGCCGAGCCGCCCTGTCCTGTCTTCAAAGTATGTGGTGGCTGCCAGTGGCAACACATGACTTACGAGTATCAGCTGACAGCCAAAGAAGACATCGTCAAACAGGCGCTGAAGCACATTGGCAAGCTTGATGCGGAGATCGTCCAACCGATTATTGGAGCTGCGGAGAACCTGCACTACCGAAACAAAGCGCAGTTTCCAGTCAAACACCCGCAAGGTAGCGATCGAATTCTGGCGGGGTATTATCGGCAAGACTCGCATGAACTGGTCAATATCAAACATTGCCCTGTGCAGCCAGAGTCGATGGATCACGTGCTCGACCTGGTGAAAAACATCTGCGAAGAGCACGCAATCAGCGCTTACGATGAACGCTCGCACAGAGGTTTGTTGCGCCACATCAACATTCGCTATAGCTTCGAGCACGGTAAATCACTGCTCACGCTGGTTCTTAATGCATCGGCTTCGTCGGCTGATGACTTTCAAAATCTCAAATGCTACGACGCTGTCGTCGGGGCGGCAGAGGCGTTGACGGATGCAATTCCTGACCTGATCGGCGTTTCCATCAATTTGAACAACGAACGGGGCAACAAAATTCTTGGCGATTTGACCTTCCCCATTCACGGTGCAGACAGGATTCAAGAAGTTCTCCGCACGACTCGCGAAGACTTCCCCGAAAAGCTGAAGCAGGGGCTCAAGTTTGACCTTTCCTCCAGCAGCTTCTTTCAGGTCAACACGCACCAGGCAGTCAAGCTTTTGGAGCAGGCTTACCTGCCGATTGCAGCTCTGAACAAGGAGAATCTGCAACTAGTCGACGCCTATGCGGGCGTGGGAGCCATTTCTTTGTGGCTGGCACCGCTCGCCGGCAAAGTTATTGCTATCGAAGACCACCCCGCCGCCGTGCGAGATGGCAGACTGAATGCCGAATTGAATGGAATAGACAACGTCGAATTCCGCGAAGGGCGGGTCGAAGAAGTATTGCTCGACCTTCGCAACGAGGGCGTTTCCGTTGATGTCATAGTTGTCGACCCGCCTCGCAAAGGTATGAGCCCAGAGGCGCTAGAGGCGCTACTGTGGGCTGAACCCGAGCTTATCGTCTACGTCAGCTGCAACCCTGCAACACTGGCTCGCGATCTGAAATTGCTTGAAACAGGGCTGACGAAATCGACCGAAGATGGGGATAAAGAGGTCTTCGTAGGGTATAAAACAAAGCAGGTTCAGCCTGTTGATTTGTTTCCTCAAACATTCCATGTGGAATCCGTATCGGTCCTAGAGAGGCTTCGGCAATAAATGGTCCTGTCGGGAATTTGGAAGAGATACGAAAACTCTAAAGAACCCCTGCCGCCCAATTTAGTTATGCGACACAACAAAGATGTGCCGCCTGAAGATGTGCAGGAAATTTGCGCATCTGTCGGCTGGAGCCGCCGCGAGCCTGTGCTGATTACAAGAGCTTTGCAGAACAGCCTGGCAGTCGTTTCTGCCTGGGATGAAGCGGTCATGGTCGGCTTCGCCAGAGCGACGGGCGACAAAGTCTTCAACGCCACCATTTGGGATGTGGTCGTCCGTCCAAGCCACCAGCGCCGCGGCATCGGGCTGCTTGTGATGCATGAACTCCTCAAGGAGCTGGACACTTACGACATCCCGCTTGTCACGCTGTACGCAGACCCCGGCACAGACGGCTTCTATCGCCGCTTCGGCTTCATGGCCGACCCGTCAGGCGTGCGGGGCATGTTCCGCGAAAAGCTCTGACCGAACCGGAATTTTTCGTTAAAACCGTAACAGTTCCGGTCCTGGCGCACTTCTTAGGCGCCGGTCATGCTAAAGTTTGAGTCCGCAGATATAGGCTCAACCTATATCTCATTTATAGATTGATTCGTAAGCTGCTGGCTTAGGGGATGTCATGAAGATTATTTTGCAACAGAATGTTCTAAAGCTCGGCAAGGCCGGAGATATAGTGGAAGCGTCAGACGGTTACTTCCGCAACTTTTTGCAGCCGCGCAAACTCGCAGTTGTCGCTACAACCGGCACACTGAAGAAGAGAGAAGAAGACCTCGAAACTTTGAAGAAGAAAGCAGCCGCTGCACATCAAGTGACTGTTGAACTGGCTGAAAAAATCAGCGCCCTCGAAACCATCAACATGACTGTCAAAGCCGGTGAAGGTGGCAAGCTGTACGGCAAAATCACCAACAAGGAAATTGCTCAAGAGCTTTCCAAAATCGTTGGTGTTGAAATCGACAAACGCATTGTTAGACCAGTTGAAGAAATCGGCGCATTGGGCGTCTACCGCGTGCTCGTTAAACTAGCACCAGACGTGCAAGCTGAAATCACTGTAGATGTTCTGAAAGAAGGCGCTCCAATCAAGCCTAAGAAAGAAGAAACCGCTGAAGGCGCAGAACAGAAGCAGGATGAAGAAGCCCAGGTTGAAGAGCCATCGGCTGTTTAACTGCCTGATACCACATGCAGTGCTAGAGTTCATCTGGACTAATAGACAACAACGCAGAGTCGTTCGCAAGAATTTTCACGCCGCATCAATGCGTGCTGGAATGATTGCAGGAATGGCTCTGTTTCTGTCATCTTGCCTGAGCTTGTTCTGGTCGTGCTCCAGCGCCTATGCGCAGGAATCAGTTTGGAGTTCCGAGTACGAAATGGCTGCAAGCCAGTACGCGGAAAAGAATTTTGGTGATGCGGAGAAAATGCTCGCCGATGCGGTAAAGGAAGCTGAAAAGCTGCCCAAGAGCGGAAATCAGCTGGTGAAGACTTTGCTGCTTTTGCACAAAGTTTACACTGCGCAAGGCAATTCAGATGGTGCAGCGCAGGTGGCGGAGCGGATTAAGTCATTAGGTGGCACCATCGACAGTGCGAGTAGCGCTAGCTCCAATGTGAGCTTAAAACCTGGCAGCAGTTCAAAGCCAACAGAGAAGGCAGCGACAACCAACCTATCATCCGATACCACCGATTCAAAAATCGCGGACGATTCGAAACCTGCGTCCTCTTTGCCAAACTCAGACTCGAAGGTTACGGCGCCGAAAGTAGCGGCTGCATCTGTCGGCATCGCCGGCGAGATGACGAAAAATCCGCAAACAGTATCGGCTAAGGAAGTCCTGCAACTCGAAGGTCACTCAGGCTGGACGAAAGCTGTACAAATTTCCGCTGACTCGACCAAGGCGCTCTCGGGCAGTTCAGATAACTCAATGCGGCTGTGGGACTTATCGTCAGGCAAAGAACTAGCAAGATTTGACGGGCACGAGCAGGACGTGAACAGCGTCGCATTTGCGCCGACTGGCAATACTGCCATTTCTGGAAGCAGCGATAAGACGATAAGACTCTGGGACCTCGATACCGGCGCGCAGGTCAGGAAGTTTGCAGGGCACACGAACATCGTTACGTGTGTCGCGTTCTCACCCAGTGGCAATAAGATCGCATCTGGTGGCTTCGACGGCACCGTGCGAATTTGGGACACTCTGACCGGCAAAGAGCTGCTTAAAATGGAAGGGAATCTCGGCACTGTCAAATGCCTGGCGTTCACACCAGACGGAGAACGGCTTGTGTCGGGCGGAACCGATCGATTGATTACTTTGTGGCGATTGAAAGACGGCACCGCAGTGCGAAGATTTTCCGGACATAAAAACGAAATCTCTAGCGTAGCAGTCTCGAGCGACGGTAATCAAATCCTCTCCACGAGCCGCGACAGCTCACTTAGACTCTGGGATTTGAACTCAGGAGAAGAATTGAAGTGTCTGACCGGGCACGGCAATTGGATTCCTCTGGCAAAATTTCTTACCTCGGACAAAGCGATAAGCGGCAGCCTGGATAAGACTTTTCGAGTCTGGGACCTGGTTGCAGGCAATGAAGCACGCACATATTCGATTCAACACTTCGGCATGTGGAGCCTGGCGTTTTCAGAAAACGGCGAGCGTGCCATCACCGGTAGTGACGACTTTACTTTACGCGTTTGGCAAATGAACCCTTAGCCTTAGGCTTCGTTGCCGCATGCGGTTTCGCTTTACCGGCGCTGTTTGACTCGTCAGCCAATTTACCTGAATCCGGCAGATCGAAGTCGTTTAGCCCCTTTGTTGGCGAGGCTGGCGGCACGCCGATGACTAGATCTCGACCTTCCCAGCGACTTTTCATGACTGGATTTTGCAGCATACCGCGATCACGAAGAACCTCGTTCTGAACAGCCTGGTCTAAGTAACCGTAAGCATCGCCCAGATTGGTCATCTTGCCATTTTTACGCAAACCATCTATCAAATGCTTCGTGAAGACGCTGCCCTGATAGCGTGTTGATTCCCAAGATTGTTGCTCGGGGCTGCTCGACGAAATTACCAACTGCCCAGTGCCCTGAACGATCGGGTCGATATCGACATTCGATGGACGTGCCAGTCCTTTGGCATTCGGCGCAACAGCACCACTGTGACAAGCATCAAGAACAATCATGACACGCTCGCTATGCACGCGATCTTTGATGATACGAGTCAAGTCTTGCATGGCGATGGCAGTGGAATACAGGTCGTTCACGTCGGTATCGTGCGCCACCAGGTAGTTCACGCCACCGACGTCTAGACTTGAAGAACTGCCGTGACCAGAAAAGTAGATGACTACTAAATCGTCAGGTGCGGCAACTCGAGGCAACCACTTATTACCTAGCATTGACAATATATTGGCTCTGGTAGCGATTTTATCGGTTAACAGCTTAACGTGATCGGGCGCGAAATTTTTCTCTTTGACGAGGAAATCGGCGAAATCCTTCGCGTCTTTTGCCGGATAGTGCAGATTTATATTGGAATCTTTGAAATTGCTGATGCCAACGATGAGAGCCCACTTGTCCCGCAATGGCTTGTTGTTGTTGTTGTTGTTGTTGTTGTTGTTGCTGCTGTTGCTCTGAGCGCGTTCCGCAGATAGTGATGATGCAGCAGATGCCACTACCGGCGAAGCAGCGGCTGTACTACTAGATGGAGCTGACGTCGATGAAGCAGCAGTTCTGAAGCCACCAGTCGTTAAAGAAGATGTTGACGATGACGAGCTTGAGCTTCGCGTATAACTACCGACTTCAGGCTCTTTGCCATTTGCCAACTCCTGTTCGTTCTTCTTTTTCAGCCTGAATGCTTCGATTGCACGCTCAGCGCGGCGCGATGTATCACCAACTAGCGGTCTTTCGTTGATGCCCAGCATTGCTCTGGTCATACGAGTATCAGACAGAATTGCTCCCGCCTTTTCCAAACTACCTGATTGCAACAAGAGGCGGGCACAGTCTTCCAGGTTAAAGATCGCATACTTTTGCGTTCCATCCGAATTGTGCTTGAGACTGAGAAGTGCCGACCGAAATAGAGCTTCAGCCTTAAGCGGGTCGTTTTTCTTCAGTTGCACCCGCCCCAGAAGCATCAAACTGTAAGCGAGCTTGGGATCGCCTTTCTCGAGGCTTTTCTCCTGAATCTCAATTGCACGTTTCACCAGAGACTCTGCCGCAGCTACGTTACTAGTCATCTCCAAAAGTGCCAACTGTTCGAGGTTCTGAGACATAGCGACATCTAAGTCATGGTGGTTCTCTTTACTCGCAACTAACGAAGCTAAAGAATCTTTTTTGCTATCGACACTCTTCGGCGAAATGTTCAGAGCCTCTTGAACGTCTGCCGCAGCACCGCTCGAATCGCCCATTCCTAGCCGAGCCAGAGCACGGCTAAGTAAAACGTCAGCGCCCTTTTCTGTAATTAACGCATTGTCCAAATCTTTTTGAGCCAGTGCGAAATCACCGAGATTGACGTATGCAGCGGCACGATCCAACAATGCAGGATTTTGCTTAGGATCAATTTTCAACGAGGCGCTTAACTGTTCAACAGCTTTTTTATTGTCTCCCATCGCCAAACGCAAGTGTCCAAGCTGATAATGAGCTATTGCATCATCTGGAGCGATAGCAATCGCATTCTCAAAATCATCAACCGCCTTGTCTGGCTCTTGCATTTCAATGTAGGTCAAACCACGCTTCATGTAGTCTTCCGCATTCTTGTGCGAATTTTTCAAAGCCTTCGAATGATATTCAATCGCATCGTCGAAATACTCTCTAGCCTCTGCCTTATTGCCTTTCAGCATCAGAGCACGACCCATGTTGTAATTCAAATGCGAGGCTTTGCTCTTGTTTTTCTTGAACAACGCTTTGTAGTCAGCGATCGCACCATCGAGATTGTTCGCCTTCAATTTGCAATCGGCGCGCTCTTCAAGAGCGTCAAGCGCATTTGGATCTGCGTTCAATGCCCAGGTGCAGTCATCGGCGGCTTTGGCAAAGTCGCCATTCAATTTGTATGCTATCGCTCGATTAGTATGGGCAACGGCGTCCTTGGGATTAAGACGCAAAGCTTCCGAGTAGTCAGTAATGGCGCTCTGTGGGTCGCCAAGCCTGACTTTTAAATCAGCACGTTTGACGTATGATTCGACAAAATTGGAGTTTACTTTGATCGCCTGGTCGTAATCACTCATGGCTCCATCAAAATCTTTCAGTTGGAGCCTGGCATCAGCCCTCTTTAGATAGGCATCTGCGGCGCTTGGATTCTCGCTCAGAATTTCGGTGTACGAGGCGACCGCGCCCTCGTAATCCTTCTTCTCCACCTGCTTAGAAGCTCGCGACATGCGTTCGCTCATCGAACTCGACCACACGGCTGTCACCGATGAAGTAAGACAGAGAGCCAATGTTGCGGCTAACAGAAGGCGGCTTGACTTCATAACTGAAACCCGTCGTCCTGAGGTCATAAACAAAGTGGAACTTGGATTCTACTCAATATTCCCTAAAATTAGTCGATATATGTCTGCCCAATTCGCCCAAACGGCCGCTCCATGAAATCAAAAATTCCAATCTCGCAACCCAAAACAAAGCAAAAGCAAATCGTGCTCATGTCATTAGGCATAGCCGTTCTAGCGATAATCCTGGCCTTCCTCACTGCGAATTTGATCGATGAGTCTGAGCGGCACATCCAAAAATTGAAAGAAACGCATGTGTCCGGTGTGGAGTCACAAGTACAAAAGGAAAGTGACTCGGATATCGCCGCAAGAGAGGCAATCGAGAAACATTTGGAAGACACTTCGATGAGTCTATCCGGCTTCGATTTAACCGATAAAGGGCTTTCCTCCATAAGCAAAATGAAGCATCTGCAACGATTAGACCTCTCATTCGCCAGAATTTCAGGTAATGCTTTGCAGTATTTGGCAGGGCTGCCGCTGACTGAGTTGAACCTCTCAGAAACATCTATCGCTGATGATGGCATGGAATATCTCGGCAAAATTCCCACGTTGACAGATTTGGGATTGTCTCAAACAGATGTGGGTGATCGAGGTCTAATGCAGCTAAAACCCTTGTCGTTGGCGTATCTAGCTCTTACAGCTACTAAAGTGACCGATCCTGGAATTTCCTATCTCGAAGGTCAGAAAAAGATGTGGAAACTGTGCTTAGGCAGCACGCATGTCACTGACGCTTGCGTACCTTCTCTCGCCAAGATCGAGTACTTGAGCTGGTTAGAGCTTGGCGAAACCGGTGTGACGATAAACGGCTTGAAAGCGCTAAAGAACCACAAACATCTAGCATCACTGCTGGTGCCAAATTGCAACTTGACCGATAGCGATGTTGAGCAGCTAGCCGCTATGTTTCCGCACCTCGACAAGCTCGAAATTTCGGGCAACAAGATTACAGACAAATCTCTGACCTCCTTGGCAAAAATAAAAACGCTTCGCAAGCTCTGGCTAATGAGATGCCCGCAGCTTTCGCAGCCAGCAATCAATGAAATCAGAGAGACGCTGCCGCAATGTCACGTGATTCTCCAGGAGTCACGCACAGAACTGCCGCACTAGAACTGGAAGTAGATGAACGGCGCCGATGTGTCTGGCATGAACGCGAGCATCATCACGATCACGACGCTGCAATAGACAGCTCTAAGCAAAACGGGAGTTCTACGCAAGGCGCCCGTTGAATTCAACTTGCTCCACGGCAAATTGCCGAGAACCAAGATTGCCACCATAGTCATTGTGATAGGCACAATCACAGGCAAATCAGGCTTGAGAATGAGAAACTGATGCCCTTCGGCTTGCGTGAAGATGGGTCTAAAGAAAATCATCTTTTTAACGACGCTGAACGCAGCACCGATATCTTGAATTCGGAAAAAGACATTGCCGATACAGACAGCATTGAATGTCATCCAGATTGAAAACAGTCGAAAGGCAGTGGTGGCGCACATCTTGTCCAACACCTTCACAGACTGTTTAAATGTCTGAAACTCTTTGTGAATGACCAGAGCCAGTCCGTGATATATACCCCAGACGACGAAGCTCCAGGAAGCTCCGTGCCACAATCCGCCGAGCGCCATTGTCAAAAAGATATTGAAGTTGGTACGCCAACGTCCTTTACGCGAACCACCGAGCGGAATAAACAAATAATCGCGCAGCCAGGTCGACAATGAAATATGCCAACGGTGCCAGAAATCAGCCATGTTCGTGGCAATGAAAGGCATATTGAAGTTGATCGGAATGTGATAGCCGAACAGCATCGATGCACCACGGGCGATATCAGTGTATCCAGAGAAGTCGAAATAGATTTGAAAGGCGCAAGCGTAGGCAAACAGCCACAGCTCTGGAGCTCCGTAGAAGTTGGGATTGCTGAATCCCATGGTTACAAGGATGGATAGGTTATCCGCAAGCAAAACCTTTTTAGCAAGTCCGGTGATGATTAGTGGCAGCCCTTCGTCGATGTAGCTAAGCTTGAAGGGTCTGACTTCCTGCATCTGCGCCAGGAAATCCGGATATCGCTTGATCGGTCCGGCGATTTGAGTGGGGAAAAATGCGGCAAACAAAGCGAACAAGACAAAATCATCGATCGGTTCTTTGCCTCGATATATCTCAAATAGATAGTGAATAAACTCAAAGGTAAAGAACGAAATTCCCAGTGGCAGCAAGATGTTCAGCGTGGCGTCTGGCTTGCCGGAAGTCATAAAACAAAAACTGCCGTAGCAGAAATTTGCATACTTAAAAATGGCAAGCAGGAGCAGGTTGAAGGCGATGCCGCACTTGAATATGACAGACTTGTTATGGGCTTTAAACAGCCATTTACCGATGAACCAGTTCGCCGCGCTCATGCCCAAAATCAGAAGCAGGAACACCGGCATCCAGCTGGCATAGAAGATATAGCTGGCAACGAGCAGCATCGGCATTCTGAATTTCGGTGGCAAAATCCAGAAGAGCACAACGACGGTGGGTAGAAAAATCAAAAACTGCAGGCTGTTGAATAGCATCTTAGTACACTAGCTCCTGCGATTTTTTAGCTAGCGCCTGATTGGTCTGGAATGTGCGAGAGAACGTATCATCGCTTCCCAGGTGGTCTGCCATAACGTTGAAGAACCGCTTACCGCCAACGATATTGAGATGGACACAATCATTGAAATCTCGGTCATCATCGAAAGACTTACTGATAACAGCTTCGGGAGATGATGAATTTTCATCATCAAGGTCTATATATGCGGAGTGATATCGATTGGCAACAGCGCGCACTTCACGCTGATAGGCTTGCAACAGAGCGGGGTCGATCAACCGGTAGACATCTTGAGTGATCGGCATGTTGACGAGCAGAACTGGAATTTTCTCTTTCTGACACAACTGCAGCATGTCGTTCAAATAAGCGATCTGCTCTTTCAAACGAGTGAAGTTGGGTGGATTGTAGAGACGTCGGAACTTATCGATGTCTTCTTTGAGCACCATTTTGGTAGTGCGGAATATTGGAACAGCCGCATCATTCTTGAGCGATTCTGCCGCTTTTAGATCAGCAGGATGTCCGGAAACACGGCAAGAAAGTTGCACTCCACTGTTTCGCAATTGCTTCAGGAGTCGATTGTACGTTACTTTGTGCAGGTTGTAGCAAAGCTCGACATCGTTCGCTTTCAAAGATTCAGGCCAGAGATTTGCGTTGGAACGACAGTACGCCAACATTTGTTGTGTCGGAGAATTTTCTACAGTCGTGATGTTGTCGGTGAAATCGCGAGGCGCCATGCCAAAGATGATGTAGTCGGGTTTCTTACCAGCAGCGAGCGCTGCTTTCAAAATCGAGTACTGATCGCAAGTCATTCCAGCCATGACACCAACGTTGGTAACTTTGATGTCTTTGCCGGTGCGTTTTTTCAAACCGTCTTCAAAATATGTGCAGGCGTACCCTGGATTTGGATTTGTCACGCGCTCGATCATCTGAGCCGGGCTGAGAACCAGCGAAGAACCCATTAACAAAACCTGGGGCTTCGTCTTAGAACTAAAAAATTCTGGAATCGTTTGTGTGTACTTGACCGTTGTTGATGGCAGTCCCATCGCAATCAGTTCGTTCATATCGGTGCAACGATGCCCACCGTAGAAAAAGCAGACGTAAGTACCTAACAAAAATGCTGGTACCAAAAAAAGGGTGCTACCGAAGAAGCGCTTGAGTGATTTTGCAAAGTCAACGAACAACGACAGAAATCCTGACTGGTGCCTGAGAAGTCAACATTATCATGTGGTCCTTGCCTGAGCTATTAAAAGATTTTGACAACCACCTCACGTCGCGCGGAGCCTGCACTGGCGCGATTTCCGCTGTTCGGAATGAGCATCTCTTCATCACGGTGCGTGAAGCAAAGATTAGAGCAGGCTCAGATTACACTTGGCTATCTGCCCGAAAACTCTTTCATAACTTGCCCATAGCGCTTGCCTACCGCACCACATACGATATCGCAGAGTTCATAAATGGTGCTGTCACCAATACTGTAAAAAACAAAGAGTCCTTGCCGCCGCTTTTGAACTATTCCCTGCTCAGCCAAGACAGACAGGTGCTTGCTGACATTTGCTTGACTCATGGATGTCAACTCGCATAGTTCCTGAACGGACTGTTCGCCATTAAATAGGTTCTGCAAAATCTGCAATCTCGAAGCATCGGAGAGCGCTCTGAACCGGGCTGCCACTATTTCGAGCGCCGCCCTTGTTAATTGCGCCTTTTTTCCTTTCATGCCTCTAAACCCCGCTGGGACGTCAATTCAAGTATACAACCAGTTGATTAATTCAACAATCATTCCTATGGTTGATTCACCATATAACTAAATGGTGATACAGTCAACTCTGTACCGGATGAGGATCTAAAAATGTCAGAACAGCCAAATTCGACAATTTGCCCGCAAGTCGCAGCGGTTGATGTAGCCGCTGAGACAGGCTTGGTGCTCGTTGATGTTCGCAGCCCGATAGAATTCGAAAATGAGCATATTGCGGGCGCAATAAACGTACCGCTTGAAACCCTTGCTTCGCGCTGCGAGGAAATCTCAAGAAAGGGCCCGCTTGTGGTCATTTGCCGAAGCGGCAAGCGTGCCGAGCAGGGGGCTTATACCCTTATGGGTCGAGGCTTTCAGCCGAAAGTTTTAGAGGGCGGAATGATTGCCTGGAGAAAAGCTAAATTGCCAGTCAAGGAAGGCAAAAAAAGACTTCCCATCGACCGTCAAATACAGCTAATTGTAGGTTCTGGTGTGTTGAGTGGCGTATTGCTGGGCGTTTTTGTCAGCCCATGGTTTCTCGTAATACCTGGATTTTTTGGAGCTGGTCTAACTTTTGCCGGATTGTCTGGAACTTGTGCATTAGGCATTCTTCTGGGGAAAGCCCCCTGGAACAAGCTTGAACTGCCTTCTGTTCGATGCGAAAAAGGCAAATCTAGCTGTTGCTCTTAATCAGAGGAGATAGTTTCATGCTCGGCAGTACGATTTCTGGACTTGCTACTGGAACGCTTCTAGGACTTCTAGGGGGCGGCGGAAGTATCATCGCAGTGCCGATCCTGGTTTACGGCCTCGGACTTGAGGCGAAAGCTGCCATTGGTACGAGTCTCATTATCGTCGGTCTGGCCAGCCTGCTTGCCGCCTGGACTCATTACAGAAAGCATGCTGTGGTTGTCTCAACGGCGATTATATTCGGTGCAACAGGCGGAATCGGCAGCTTCGCTGGGTCTAGATTGGCACAACTTATTCCTGATTCCGTTCAATTGATTCTATTTGCGGTAGTGATGGCTTTCGTTGCCCAGCTGATGCTGAGGCACAAGCATTCTTCCATTCCGGCAGACGGTGATGAGGTAAAAACTGCACTGCCCGTGGTGCTATTAGCCGGTCTTGGCGCAGGCTTGCTCACAGGCTTAATTGGTGTAGGTGGCGGTTTTATCATCGTTCCGGCACTCACCATCTTGTTGAGAATGCCTCTTAGAAAAGCTATAGGCACCTCACTTTTGGTAATCGGGATGAACAGCATGATTGGTGCAATTTCCTACGCTTCCAGGTTGAGTTTAAACCTTTCAATTCTGCCGTTTGCCGTTGCTACGCTAGCAGCAGCACCGTTAGCCGGGGGTCTTGCTCATTACGTTCCGCAAGAAAAACTCAAACTCAGTTTCTCAATTTCCCTTCTTGTCTTGTCGGCGTGGATGCTGGCAAAACAAGTTTTCCACTAATCGATGGAGATCAACATGTTTCTCAAACAGTTTTATCTTGGATGCCTGGCACATGGCTCCTATCTGATCGGGTCAGGAGTTGAAGCAGCCGTCATCGATCCGCAACGCGATGTCGATCAATATATCGAAGTAGCAAACAAAGAAGGATTTTCCATTAAGTACATCATTGAGACTCACCTTCATGCCGATTTTGTCAGCGGACACAAGGAACTGGCAGAAAAAACTGGAGCCGCTATTGTCTTTGGCGCTAAAGCTGTAGCTGAATTTCCGCATATCGCCGCTAAAGACGGAGACATTTTGAAGATCGGGACTATCAATCTCTCCATTCTCGAAACGCCGGGGCACACACCCGAAAGCATTTGCATCTTGGCGAATGATACCGCAGAGAAGAATCCAGCCAAGTTATTTTCGGGAGATACACTTTTCATCGGTGACGTTGGTCGCCCCGACCTTGTTGGCAGCAAAGGTTTCAGCGCCAGTGAGATGGCCGGTTTGATGTATGACAGCTTGCACGAAAAAATTCTCAAGCTCCCTGATGAAGTCGAGGTGTTTCCAGCGCACGGCGCAGGATCGCTCTGTGGTAAGCATTTGTCGAACGAACGATCATCCACCATTGGAAGCGAAAAGCAGTTCAATTACGCCTTGAAACCTACGACGAAGGAGGCGTTTATCGCGTTGTTGACGAGCGACCAACCGGAAGTGCCAGCGTACTTCCTCAAGGATGTAGAAATCAACCGACAGGGTGCTTCGTCTTTGAACAATCTTCCTTGCCCACAGCCATTAGCCCCTGCAGAGGTTACTAAGGAATTGCAACAGGGCGCTACTATCCTCGATATTCGCAATGCCACCGACTATGCAAGTGGCCACGTCAAAGGTTCGCTGAACATCGGACTGGGAGGACAGTTCGCATCGTGGGCAGGTACATTGATTGAATTAGGTACGCCGATTGTACTTCTTGCAAACGACGTAGAGCAGGTCGATGAAGCTGTAATGAGGCTTGCCAGGATCGGCATCGAGACTGTAGTTGGATACGTCGAGAGCACTCGAGGCAGTTCAAATATTGCAGGTCTCGACATAGAACATTCAAGCGTAATTTCAGTCGACGAACTAAAGCGTGCGATTGAAGCGAACGAAGACTTGTTGGTCCTCGACGTGAGGAGAGCTGGCGAATATGAGGCTGGACACATTCCCAAAGCAATAAACATTCCGTTGGCAGAGCTGCCTGTAAGAATGGCTGAAATAGCAGGAAACTCTCCACTGGCGATAGTATGCGCAAGTGGATACCGATCATCGATTGCAAAAAGCCTGCTTGACAGAGGAAACGTCAGTTATTCAATGAACGTTCTTGGCGGAACATCCGCCTGGAATGACGCAGGTTATGGAGTTCAGAAGACGAAAGCCACTACAGCTAAGACAAGCGGTTGAGTATGAACATGAGTGGACGAGGGACAAATGCAACTATCATAATCTGGGAGACGCTACTGTTGCTGCTGGTGACGCCAAGCTTCGCTGATGCGGCTTTGTCACAACAGTGCCAGATAAACGCTTCTAGCGCCGCACACGTTGGCGCGCAGTGCACAGAAGATCCCTCATGCGTTATTGTCGGCGATACACACATGCTGGAGTGGAAGAGCCCGGAGCCAGCAAAAATCATTGTGGTGTGCCTGCACGGGTTGGGTTTGTGCGCGAAGGCATACAAGCCTTTAGCGAAGGAGCTATCTGCCGCTGGCATTGGTGGTTTCGGCGTGAACGTGCGAGGGTTTGGTCCAGACAGAGACAAACCCGATCGCGGAAAATTGAATTGCGCGGAAACTGTGCGTGATGTAAGCAAATTGCTTGCCAATATCCGTCACGAGTACCCTGATTACAAGGTCTTTCTCATTGGAGAATCAATGGGCGGAGCGCTCGCCATAAGAATCGCTGCAGAAGACCCAGAACTAGTAAATGGTATCGTATGTAGTGCTCCAGCCTGGAAACTACTAAAGAAGCGCAGAACTACTGTGAAAGGCATCTTTGAGTTGATCTTGTTTCCAGGAAGTTACCCAGGTCCTGCCGGGCGGGGCATAATGCATCAGGCAACATCTGACCCGGAACTTACCCAACATTGGATGACCGATTCATCTCACAAGCTCAAATTGACTCTTAAAGAAGCGACTACTTTCTTGAACTTCATCTCGAAAACAGAATCTTATGCCAAACAGCTAACAACGCCAGTCTTGGTTGTTCAAGGTCTTGACGATCGTTTGGTTTCTCCTAAAGCAGTTGCCACACTTGTCAGAGAAATCCCTTCGAATAACAAAACCTTCCTCATTGATGGTAAGGGCGAGCACCTTGTTCTTGAAGAGGGAAGATTTTCGCGCCCGGTCGTTGAAAAACTGATTAGTTGGTTGAAGATGGATACCCAATCCGGAAGAACAGTGACCGAAGCTCTGAATGATCAGGAGCTTTCGTCACGCGAAAAGCGGCGCTTGCAAACATTGCGGCGACTAGCCCAGGAGAAACGTCAAAGAAAATTTTGAGCTGATGAGACTATTGGCTCTTATCTGCTTCCAACAATCGCGCCTCGAATGGCTCTGTGGTTAAGCCGCTGGCAGTTCGTTTGAGAATTTCGATCTTCTGTTCGGCCCCCTTTAAGAAGGTCTCGCAGTCGCAACTGAGCTTCATGCCTCGGTCGAACAGTTCGAGTGCCCTTTCCAGCTTCACATCGCCATCTAGCTCAGAGACGACCTTTTCTAGCTCAGAGAGCGTAGCTTCAAAATCTAAAGATAGAGACTGTGACATTTTTCCTCCAACAACAACTGGCATTCTAGCGCCATCACTAAACTTTTCAAGCAACTAGCGCTCTTCGTGAACCTCTTCAACCCGCAACTTGAGCCTTCCCTGCGCCAAGATACCTTCAATAATGTCTCCAGCTTGCACGTCATCATAAGTGCGCACAATCTGCCCATCGACTTTGCGCAAGATTGAAAAACCTCTCGACAAAACGTTTTGAGGACCAAGAACACTCAACTTCTCATGATTTTGACGCCACTTGTATTGAGCAGTGTTCAAGGCGTGAGCCATTCTGTGATTCATTCGATCACGGTAACTTAGCACCTTCAGCTGCTTGCGCTTCAATCGCTCGTGGTAGCGAAGTAGTCCATTCATCGGATCGACGCGTGTAAGTTTGTGGCGAGCTCTTGCAACTCGATCTTCCATGCGATGAAGTAGTCGCTTTTCTAAACCCTGCCAGCGGTCCAAAAGTTCTGCACTGCCTCGTGCAACTAGCTCGGCTGCTGCAGTTGGAGTGGGAGCACGCAGGTCGGCAACCAAATCGCAGATCGTGATATCAGTTTCGTGACCGACCCCCGAGATGACAGGAACGGAACATTGACTCACCGCCCGTGCCACTATCTCAGTGTTGAACGACCACAAATCTTCAATCGAACCGCCGCCTCTGGCCACGAGAATGACGTCTACGCCTGGGATTTTTTGCAACGCCTTGATTGCATACACAACATCTTCGGCACTGCCTTCGCCCTGCACCTTCGCCGGTGCAATGACAACGTTGACTAACTTATTGCGCCGAGCCAAGGCGCTCAAGATGTCCCGCAATGCGGCTCCAGCCGTGCTTGTTACCACACCGATGCGGCGCGGCAAAATTGGAATTGGTCGCTTGCGTTCCGGAGCAAGCAAGCCTTCCTTGTTCAACTTTTCCTTCAACTGCTCAAAGGCAAGCTGCCATTCACCAATGCCCACTGGTTCTATAGAAGACGCCACCAGCTGGTAAGCACCACGCGGCGGATATACATTCAACTTGCCGCGCAGCACAACTTGCATGCCGTCTTCTAATTTAAAACGCAAACCGGTGTTGTTTATCTTGAAGCAGACACAAGGCAACGTGGCGTCTTTATCTTTCAACGAAAAGTACCAATGCCCATTGTTGTATAACTTCGCGTTGCTAACCTCGCCCACGACCGTCACGTTTTCAAATACTTCCTCCAGCACTTCCCGAATCTGCGCCGTCAATTGCGAGACCGTGAGAACTGGATGTAGTGGGCTAGTGGTCTTCGGACTGTGCACAACGGATCCTTTGATTGTTGCCAATCATGGGTATGTGGAGATAGTGCCTTCTGCACGACCCAATTATCGCGCATCAGGATTGGAATTCCATCGCCGCTGAGATTAGGCGTTTTCCAGCTTCATCATTTAGTGGTGACATTTAGATATACGTTCAATCGAAGCAAAAAGTTCAAATGGCACCAAAACATTATTTTCGACGCGAACTTATTCCTTATATGTAATTCGTGAGTTTCGTCCGATTCGCTATCTATTTATAGTCCGCGGGACACGTTTAATCTAGCGGCTGATAAACCATACATACAACCGATCGCTATCTCAGGCGGATCGATCATCTATGTTGATCTGCTCCAGATCGGTCGATCTTTGGATCGATCTTGATATCTCTGAAACGCGGCTGTCAACCGGGTTTCGCTTGTTTTGGACGGGGAACTATATGAGTACGGAGATGTCTTTTTAACTATGAAATTGAAGTTTCATTTGACGATATATCCGGTATGGCATATATTGGTATGACATACAAACGTAAGGTACTCGAAGGGGGTGCGTGATGCACAGAACTCTATTTACACCAGCCATGATTGAAACTTTCCGCTCATGCAAAAAGGCATACGAGTTAGCGTCTATCAAATTTACCAACGGCGGTGCACCCGTTCGAGCCAGTGTTATTTGCAAGAAGTTTATCTTGCGAGCGTTGGCTGAGATCAACCGAGGCAAGCTCGATTCGGTCAATCAAGTTCAGAAATACATGGGTCAAAACTGGCCTGTAGAAAAACTGGAAGACCAGATCGGCGAGAAAGAGAAAGCCACCAGAGCATTTCTGTTTGCATACAAGTCGTTGATCAAATACGCAAACAAGCCATACAAGCCACGCAATGCAGAAGTAGCCGCTGTAGCACTGAAAGTACGTGCACGCATCGCCACTGTCAGAGTGTACGTCGAAGACACATTAGATATGGTGCTCTGGCATGAAGACGAAAAGCGTCTCGAAATTGTCGACTTCCAACTTCAGCCCCTGAAGCCATTCGATCCAGCCTGGCCATCATCCTCGGTGCTCGTCAAATACTACCTTGCGGAAAAATTGAAATCACGTTGGGCTTTCGAAAAACTGACTCTCACAACCTACCGCGTTGGCACACAAGACTTCCAACCTATCAGCATCAATGTAGAAGAATCAATTTATAAACTTCATTGGGCAGAACTGGTTAAGACCTTAGATGAAATGAAAGACGAAAAGTCAGACACGAAAACATGTGCGCTGCACGCCAAAGGCTCCTGCCAGTACTGCAATAATCTGGTTTCAGAGCCGCTCAAAGGCAATGATGACGTTAGTGCCAACTTTCGCCTGAGTGCGTAATCAATTTGCTCGCGGAGATATCCACGAGACATACAAGCATCGCACCAAATATGGTGCAGCAATCCATTAGAACCCGCGGCGACGATTTCCCGAACCACCACACCACACCAACGTCGCCGCGCCCAGGAACGAGTTACCATAGAAAGCAGGATATTTTGATCTCACCAGAAACTTTTCGCCAGAGTGCTGAGCGATATGGTTGGTCTGCTTCAGTTTGGCTAAGCAAGCACCTGAATGGCAGAACTCCGGCGTTAATGGCAAAACCTGTAACTGTCCCAAGACGCCTCAATGAACGACGTCTAAACGAACGCTTAAATAACCGTCTAAGCGATCGGCGTACTCTCCAATCTTGTTAATTTTGAGCTTGCCAACGGCTGCGGCTTAATTACCGGTGTTTCGTTTCGCATACTATATATGTGACGAACTGAGGAGCAGCTATGCCTGAGAATTCAAGAGCATCAACCCAGGGGCGCGAGCACCAGGGGGCATCATCGGAAGCATCCAAGACCACCATGGTCATTCATTCTATTGGTGAATTGGCTATTCCTCCGATTAGCAAAGATGGTGCCATTCACGGAAAAGAAATGGCGAATGTCGCTCGTCACAAGAACGCAGCGATAGCTATTGCTGGAGAAAAAATAGTCGGCATCGGCACCAGCGACGATATCTTGAAAGAACACGGTAAAGCCAAAGATATCCAATTAGTCGACGCTGGTGGCAAACTCGTCACTCCCGGTTTAGTTGATCCACATACCCACCTCATATTTGGTGGCAATCGTGCGAGCGAATTCATCATGCGCTGCCAGGGCAAGACATACGCAGAAATTGCCGAAGCAGGTGGCGGAATTGTCGCCAGCATGCGTGCCACCAGAAGTGCTACCGCTGATGAACTTGCAAAAACTGGTTTATTCCGGTTGCAACGCATGCTTCAAGCTGGCACTACAACCTGCGAAATCAAAACTGGCTACGGTCTTGACGCTCAGTCAGAGTTGGCGATGCTGCAAGCGATCTATAAATTGAGAGGGCAGCAACCAGTTGAGTTGGTTGCCACATTCATGCCAGCACATGCGGTGCCTCCTGGCGAAGACCGTGAATCATATGTGCAAGAGATCGTTGACGATATGCTGTCGCGCGCTTCCAAGCTATCCAAAGAGCATGGTGCCGACGCTCCCATAATCGACGTATTCTGCGACAGGGGCTACTTTACGCTCGAAGATACACGCAAGATATTTGTCGCGGCACAGGCGCTTGGTATGCCGACCAAAGTGCATGCAGACGAGTTCGTCAACCTTGGTGCCACCAAATTGGCAGTGGAGCACCAGAGCTTGAGCGCTGATCATTTATTGAATGTCAGCGATGAAGAAATCACCAAGCTGGCCTCGTCCAAGACAGTGGCTGTATTGCTGCCAGGTACATCGTTCTACCTCAACCTGGCCGAACACGCACCAGCTCGAAAGATGATCGAAAGCGGAGTTGCGGTAGCACTTGGATCAGATTTCAATCCAGGATCTTGCCACATTTTTTCTTTGCCACTTATCTGGGGACTCGCATGTCTGCATCTGCGAATGACTCCAGAAGAGGCTCTGACCGCACTTACCGTGAATTCTGCATACGCGATTGGTGCCGGAGATAAAGTTGGACAGATCGCTCCCGGGTATCAAGCGGATATAACCATATATGATGTCCAAACGATTGAAGAAGTGCCCTACAATTTGGGCTGGAACCCCGTCAATACCACGATCAAGAAAGGAGCCATAGTTCACCGCATTTGATCCGATAATAAGAAACTCTCTACAGAAATCTTTTTGTTTTTCGCTTGCACTATTATCGGCTTTAGTTATAATTCTAAGGACGCCACCATGGCACCATGGACGCGGCGGTTCCTTGGATATATATGGTAAGTTCCTAACTGCACGGTTGTTGGTGCAGATGTTATTTTGCTGCACCCTTCGCGGAGGATTTTGGTTAATGGCTGAAGCTAAGCGCAAACCCTTAGAGAACAATGAGTCGAACTTAGGTATTGAGGGTTTCGATCAATTCTTTGATAACGAAGAAGGCGAAGTCAACTCACCCGATGCCACCACAAATGGTGTGGTATCAGATCCTTACGTTCAGGCACAAGTGGAAAAATTACTTGAACGCTTTTCAGAGTTGATTGCTTTGAGCGTCGATCAGCGTGTTGAAAATTCGAGAATGGCAACACAGTTGATTGAAAATCAACGGCAATTGATTGCTACTCAGCAAATCTTGATTCGCTTAATGGACAAGTCAATTGAACTTACTCGTCACATCAGTTCAATCGAAGAAAGACTGCCGGCAGTTTTCGAACTTCCTCGCATCGTCGAATCTATGAGACAGAAGTTGGCGACTATGGAAGGCATCGAGACTCGCTAACTGTTCAGTTGGAACAATTTGAAATATCAGGGGGCTGCCAAAGCAGCTCCCTTGTGCTTATGAGCAAAAAAATATGTCTCTCTACCCCCGGCGTGTGGGAATCCCCATTGTCAACCACGCCCAGAGGCATAGAATACAGTCACGCGTAGGAACAGGCAGTCGGAGCAACGGATGAGCGTTCTAATGGATGGTGGTGGAGGCGGTGACGGCGGTGGCGGCGGCTACGGTCATCATTCCAGCGGCGGCGATGGCGGCAGCTTCATGGACGGCGGCGGTCACGACCATGGACATCACGGTCACTCGATGCATGGAGGCGGTGGAGACGGCGGCAATTTTCTCAACCACGTCCTCGGATATAACAACAACAACGGACATCACAGCTTCCTGTCGCACCTGTTAGGTCTCGACCACGACGCTCATCATCACGGTGGTCACGGCGATGGCGGGCACGGTGACGGCGGACACGACGGTGGTCATCATGGCGGGCACGGCGACGGCGGTCAGAATCCGTCGCAAACTCCTATATGGACAAGCGCCCTGCAAGGCATGAAGCTTTCGCACGCACTCGAAGGAATTAAAATCAGCATCAACGTTTGGTTCTTCTTTTTCTACGTAATGTGCATCGCCTGGCTCTTCGTCATCTACTGGCTTCGCCATCATGAGCCGCTGGCCAACGCGGTTCTCGGCAGAGGCGCAGCAAAATACGAAACAGCGGCGGCCGACCGTCGCATCATCGACAATTGCCGTGACGCGACTCCACTGAGAACATCTCAAACACAGGCATACTATGCGCCAATGCCTGCTGAATTTCATGATCCAAACGCTCAGCAAGCTATTAAAGCAGCAGCATTCGATCCAAACACAGCCGGTCAACCTTACTTCGCACCAACGACTTTCGCGCCACCAAATGCGACACCAGCAATTAACGCACCGGGTGCGACGGCAGCACCAAGTGGCGCTGGAACTCAAGACATGGCCTTGTTCTACAACCAAGCCGCACCATTTGGAACTCCAATCGGCGCAGCTCCAGCTGTTCCACCTCAAGTGATTCCGAACGCCAACGGTCCCGGTCACATGATAGCGACTCCGATGCCACTGGCTCCAGGCGCACAGCGCTTGAAGATGATCATCAACAGATAGAGCGCATCAACAGACAGAGTTCACAAAATTATTTCTTGAAACCTTTCTCGCGCAGATTAGCGATCTCCTGCAGCTCTTCTGGAGAGAACGCCGGGCTGTCAGAAGCCGCCAAATTTTCCTCGATCTGCTCAGGCGTTTTTGCGCCGGAAAGCACCACTGCGATGTGTTCGTTGTGCAGCGCGAACCGAAGTGCAGCTTGAGTCATAGAGCGATGTTTACGCGCCATGAACTTCAATTTTTGAGTGGCCAAAATGCGCGCTAGCAAGTAATCTTTCGGCCAATTATGGCGAATATCACCCGATTCGAATTTTGCACCGGGTTCAAACTTTCCAGTCAGGAAGCCATTTGCCAGAGCTTCGCGGGCGATGATTGCACAACCGACGTCGTCTGCTTTTGGAAATAATTCCTCCGCCGGCTTTATATTGAAGAGATTGAATGCAACTTGAATGCTGTCCGGTTGTCCAATCTTCAAGGCCGTCAAGCCCTCTATCGGATCAAAAATGGATACGCCCCAGGCGCGAATTTTCCCTTCCTTCTTCAATTCTTGCAAAACTTCGTACGTCTCAGGTCGATTGAGAATGCGTAAAGACGGGTTGTGGAGCTGATAGACGTCAATATAATCAGTCTTCAAGCGTTGAAGACTCTTCTCGAAAGCGTATCTGACGTAGTCGGGGGTAAATGTTTGAAACCCCGCACCTTGATAGAAGTCAGATCCCACCTTGGTCGCGATTATCAAGTGATCGCGCTTTCCCTTCAGCGCCTTACCGAGAAGCTCTTCGCTGTGCCCCCAGCCGTAAACATCGGCAGTATCGAAAAAATTGCAGCCCAGGTCGATTGCCTTGTGAATGGCATCAATAGATACTTTGTCGTCGGTCGGTCCGTAACTGTTGCCATGCTCATTGCCACCGATCGCCCATCCGCCGAAGCCGACCTCCGAGACCTTAAGCCCAGTTTTTCCGAAATCCCGATACTTCACAGGTTCTAAATATCTCTCAAGCTTTACAAGACGCAATCACTGCAAACGTCGTAGGACAAGCAAACAGCCTCATTTTTGGGAGATCAGCTGAGCAATGCGTCTTGGCTGGCTGTTCACGACCTTCATTATTGATGAAAACTGAAGCAAATAGAGTCTGCAGTGTATTACAATACGGTCGATTAACTGGCTGGTCGTGGGAGACTCTACTTACTCATGGATGTGTATGACATTACCATCATTGGCGGTGGTCCAACAGGGTTGTTCGGGGCGTTCTATGCTGGGCTCCGCGGTCTGAAGACCAAAGTCATCGATGTGCTGCCCGAGCTGGGTGGACAACTCACTGCTCTGTACCCAGAGAAATACGTATACGATGTCGCAGGACATCCGAAAATTTTGGCTAAAGATCTGGCGAAAAATCTCGCCACTCAGTCGCAATTGTTCAAGCCTGCCATTTCTTCAGGTGAGAAGGTTACGTCGCTGGTCAAAGTCGATGACAATACATGGCAAGTCATCACTGACAAGTCACCAGAACACTACACAAAGACAGTGTTGTTGGCTCTGGGAGCCGGTGCTTGCGTTCCAAAGAAATTGGATATCGAGTACAACCACGATTTTGAAAACGACAGCATCTTCTACGCTGTCAAAAACAAAGAGCGTTTTCGCGACAAGAACGTGCTCATCATCGGCGGCGGAGATTCAGCCGTAGACTGGGCTAACGAGTTCTCGTTGCTTGCGAAGAGTGTGACTTTGATTCACCGTCGCGATCAATTTAGAGCTGTGCAAACTTCTGTTGAAGAGATGAAGCGCAACAAAATTGATATCAAGACGTTCTACGAATTGAAGGATATTCAAGGCAAAGAGCGCGTCGAAGGCGCCACGATTTTTGATAACCGCACCGGAAAAGAAGAAACACTTCCGCTCGATGCGATCATCATCAACATCGGTTTCGTCATCAACCTCGACTTCTTGAAGAGCTGGGGATTGAAGATGGAAGTCAATGCCATCACAGTTAACGAGAAGATGGAAACCAACTTGCCTGGCGTTTATTCAGCCGGAGATATCGCAGCTCACCCTGCCAAGTTGAAACTGATCGCAACTGGAGCTGCTGAAGCGGCTACAGCAGTTAACTTCGCCTGCACCTACATCAATCCGACAGCGAAGCTGTTCCCAGGACACAGTTCGAACTTGAACCTGTCCATTTAAGAACAAGCCATCAAGAAGAAGCGAAAGTCGAATTTCGTCAACTAAAGCCTTGACGTTCACGCGCGCACTGCATTTTAGTCCGCGCACTGGTTGACGCGGGCAATCAATTGGCGCCGCAACTTCTTGTTCGATTGCGTCTTCATCTGCACGTAAATAATGGCAAACAGCGCAACAAGACCGACTATTCACATCAAAACCAGCAAAGCACCTCTCACAAATCGATCATCAGAGCTGTTCAGGATAAATATATATAGGTTCGGTTTTCACAAGTTCGTCCTGTAATTAGCGCTTTCAAGCGCTTGCTGAACTCTGTGGGGGACAGATGTCCCATTCCAGAAGCCTGAAGGGAGGCTCTCTACCTTTTCGAGGAACTCTGAGTCGGTCGATGTCAGGTCGCTAGGCATCTTCTATAAACCCTTTACAAAGTCTAGTCGCCCTCAATGGCAGTCCTGTTGACGACCAAGACGGATAAGGTTGAGATAGATGCGCGAAGCTCGTAATAAACGAGCCAAAAATAAGGCAGAATGCTATATGTTGCGTATAAAATTTCGAGCGACGCTATATCTAGTACCATACAAATGTATTATAATTCTGGTACAATAATCAAGAGCGGATCGATCAGGCGAAATCAAGTGGGGAATCCAGCCATGTTTTCAGAAAATGCCTTGAAGGTATTAGACAAGCGCTACTTCATGCGCGATGAACACGGTGCGGTCGTTGAAGGACCGGAGCAACTATTTCGTCGTGTCGCCACAGCCGTTGCCACAGCAGAGAAGCGCTGGGGCGATGACGCTTCCGTTTCAAAAATGACCGAAACGTTCTACCAGGCTATGCTCAATCAAGAGTTCATGCCGAACTCTCCTACATTAATGAATGCAGGAAAGAGCAAAGGTCAGTTATCAGCATGCTTTGTTCTGCCGGTTCCAGACTCTTTAGAAGGAATATTCGAAACCTGCAAAAATGCTGCTTTGATTCACAAAACAGGTGGCGGCACAGGTTTTTCGTTCAGCCGATTGCGACCAGCCAACGATCGTGTTGCCACGTCAGTTGGCGTAGCATCAGGTCCAGTGAGCTTCATGGCTGTGTACGACGCAGCAACTGAAGCTATCCGTCAGGGTGGCACCAGGCGTGGTGCCAATATGGGCATGCTTCGCGTCGACCATCCAGACATCGAATCATTCATCTCATGCAAACGCGACACTTCGAGATTGAACAACTTCAACATCTCTGTTGCTGCAACGGATGCTTTCATGACTGCAGTCGAGGCAGATACTGATTATGACTTGATTCACCCGCGCACAAAAGAATCGGTGGGTAAAGTTAGAGCGAGAGATATTTTCGACAAACTCGTCGATAACGCTCATGCAACCGGAGAACCAGGGCTGATCTTCATCGATCGCATCAACAGCTCAGATCCAATCACAAGTGCTGTTGATGAAAATGGCGCTGTCATTGCAGGAACTGAAGACATTGAAGCGACCAATCCATGCGGCGAGCAGCCACTTGGACCAGGAGACGCTTGCAACCTGGGTTCAATCAACGTAGCCCGCTTCATCAAAGACGGCGATTTTGAATGGGACCGGCTGAGAGAGATGGTCAAAGTTGGTGTGAGATTCCTCGACAATGTTGTCGACGTCAATCACTATCCGCTGCCGTTTATCTCTCACGCCACTTTGAACAATCGTCGAATCGGGCTCGGCATCATGGGTTGGGCAGAGTCGTTGATTGCTCTCAACATTCCATACAGCACAGAAGAAGCAGTTGCAAAAGCCGAAGAGCTTATGAGCTTTATTCAAAAGGAAGCTCACCAGTCCTCGCAAGAACTCGCTACAGAACGTGGCACATTTCCAAATTGGCGCTTCAGTTCGTGGTGCGACAAAGGCATTCCGATGCGCAATGCAACGGTAACTACAATCGCGCCAACTGGCACTATCTCAATCATCGCTGGCACCAGCTCTGGTATCGAACCGTTGTTTGCAATTTCATTCATCAGACGAGTGCTTGGTGGCATGGAGTTGCTAGACATCAACCCCGTGTTTGAGAAAACTGCCAATGAACGTGGTTTCTACAGTGAGGAAGTCATGGCAAGAATCGCTCACGAAGGCACTTTAGCTCATATCGATGAAATTCCTGAAGACGTGAAGAAGGTCTGGGTATGCTCACACGATATTCCTTACATATGGCATGTGCGCATGCAGGTTGCCTTCCAAAAACACGTCGACAATGCCGTCTCCAAAACAATCAACTTCCCACGAGAAGCCACGCTAGACGACGTCCATAACGCCTACATGGCGGCATGGCAACAGGGTCTGAAAGGAATCACTGTATATAGAGATGCGTCGCGTTCGTCTCAGGTCTTGAACATTGGAAAAACAGATCCTCTTAAGAAGATCGTGGTGACCCCCATAAAAAAAGCACAGTCTGTGGGCCGCTCGGGGACTGCGACTAGTCCCCGGACTTCGCATGATCACAATTTCAACAAACAAAATCGACCCACTTCTCGCACTACAGGCAACCTGGTAGAGCTGGCACGCAGAGAGTTTCAGCCGAAAGTCGATTATATATACAATAATCCATGCCCCGAATGCAGCTCCAGCAGCGGTGTTTCAACAAAGTACGAGTCGTGTTCGATGTGCGTTTCTTGCGGTTATACTAAGTGCTAAGAGCAGCACGAGCTGTCATTTGCGACCCCTGTCATATATCTGTCAGGATCGCCGCATCATATGAGGTTTGAAAAATGTCTATTCTTGTAGATCACGAAATCCGCAAAGAGATTGGCGAGGGCAGACTTATCCTCGAACCTTTCGACGATAAACTCATCCAACCAAACTCATATGACGTGCGTTTGTCAGATCGCTTTTCCTGGCACGAGAAAGGCGAATTGGCGAATAAAGTAATCGACCCTTATATCTCAGACAGCATTCTCGAAGGGCTTGTTCACGTCGTTGATGAAAGCATCGTCATCGAACCAGGCTTCTTTGTTCTCGGCGCCACACTCGAAAGAATTTGCCTGCCAAAGAATATCGTCGGTCAGCTGACCGGTAAGTCCAGCCTGGCAAGACTGGGCATCATGGTTCACGTGACCGCCGGATTCATCGATGCTGGCTTCAGTCATCCACCTGCTCAAATCACACTCGAAATCGTCAACGTGGGCAATCGCCCTGTTCGTCTGCATGCTGGAATGTCCATTGCTCAAATGGTCTTCACGCGCACAGCTGACTGCTTAGTGCCATACAACGAAAAGCCGAACGCAAAATACAACGGTCAACAAGCCGCGGCGCACAGCAAGTATTACTTGAACCCAACTCAAGTCCTCTAGATATCCAATCTGACTAAAGTCGTGCAACCGACTCGAATCCTCTAAATTAGGTTCAAGCAATCACAGTCCGGTCATAACCTCCTGATACGATGGAGTTATGAACCCTTTTTTGCCATAAGAATTTAGGCAAATAGGGGTAAATATCCCACGACATACGTAAAAACACGAATGTACCAAGCTCTGAACCAGGTCTAATATATGCTCACGGATACGAGCACGCCCAAGCTTAGATCCATTAGTTTCTTATTGCTGGAGGTTTCTCAATGGCTGGGCTAGATAGCACAAACGACAGACGAGTGACGCCGCCTCAGGACGAGACGACGCAAAACGCTCTTCTTGCGGATGGTACAAAGCAGCCATGGCGTCCACCAGTAGTAGCTGATGCGAACACACAACTGACGGGCTCGGCGACTCAGGAAGTTTACCAACGGACAGATCAACCTTGGCGCGCCGGCTACGGCTCGGTCGCACCAGCATACGGTGACGGTCAACAGCAGCAACAGCAGCAGCAGCAACCAGCCGGAAATCAACCATGGCGCGCAGGCTACGGACAGATCGCGCCTGGATACGGCGACGGTCAGCAGCAACAACAGCAACAACAGCAGCCACAAGGCGGGCAAGTCTGGAGACCTGGATACAATCAGGTCGCACCAGGAGCACAACAGCAGGACCCGAACCGCAACGGTGATGCTCCAACTGGACCAAAGTGGAACCCAAATCCGCAAGTAACCTGGAATTCGCCAGGACCAGCTCAAAACCCACAAATTGCTCAACCCGGTCAAGGTGGTCAGACTCAACCAGGACAGACTGGCAAAGGCGACAACTTGTATGACCCACACCGCACAGACATCGACCTTGGCTTGCAAAAGCAGATTGGTTTCGGTGGTCAGATGGTCATCGGCGGATTGAGTGGTGTCGCATTTGGTGGTCCTATTCCATGGATCTTGAATCGCACTGCCGACACAATTTTGATCACACCTGAACAAAGAGCTGCAGCTCGTGGCGGAGCACCGCTATTGTCAGACAACGGTCTGGCAGGCAAAGTCGTGCCAGAAGCCGGCAGACAATGGGTAAACGGAGTCGGCGACAAAGTCAATGAATTCCGCGACAGAATGGCTCCTTCACCAGACGGTGCACTGGGCAAAACTGCAAAGTGGTGGCAAGACAATTTTGACTCACGCTACTTCCGCCGCAACGATCTAGTTCTACAACAGACTCAGTTCGCCAGCTTGGAAGAACAAGTCGCCAAGATGGTTGAGCAAAGCAAAGCGAGAGTGACAGCACTTACGCCTGCCGCTGGTGTTGTACCCGAGGCAGCGCAACTCAAGGAGTTGAGTGCCGCTCAAAGCAAAGTCAATTGGCTGACCAGCGAACAGTGGAAAGAAAATGGTGCAAAGCAACTTGAGAATCTCAAGGGTGCGATGAACCTGAACGAAAAGGGACTGTTCACCGAAGCTGAAATGAAAGTTCTTGCCGATCGTCAAATGGCGAGAGCTACAGTCGCAGACATAACCGCAGCTCAAAACCAGGGTCAAAAATTCCTCGGCGAAAACCCTGGCAGCAACTTCGTCAAAGGTGCAGCTTTTGTTGGCTTGACGATGGTGGCAGACCACTACCTCGACAAAATCTTCACCGGCAAAGACCATCAAGACGGTCTCAGCAACAGCAGCATGACAGATGCGCTGCCGCTTGTTGGTGGCATGACAAAATCTTGGAATACAAATTCGTTGTTGGTTCCGATGGCGTTCACAGCCGGCGGTTTCAGCGGCAAAGGACTGGCTACCAAAATCGCTTACACCGGCGCTGCTCTTGTCGGCGGCAAAGTGTTAGACAGCTTACTGCCAGCCAGCGATCACCAGTCATACAGCAACTGGCTGAGACCTACTGGTTTCGATTCGGTACTGATGGGCGCTGCATTCATGCTGCCTGCAGCCGAGAACAAGACACGTCTAGCCATGATTGGCGGCGCCTGGGTAGCAGGACGCATCTACAACATGTTCGAAGGACCATCGAAAGGCGATATCAAAGATCAGGGCTTCGACAAAATGAAGACCGACATGAAAGATCGCACCGCCGGCTCGATGGGCTCAGCGATGGACAGCTTCAAAGAACTCGGCGAGAAAGACAACTATGCGCTGAGACTCTACACTTCAGACTGGTTACGACCAAATCGTCAGTACGACGGCATGTTGAGCGCATATCGCGGCGCTGTAATTCTAGCTGGTGCGTTTGGCGAAAGCAGACTGGACAAAGGAACCTTGCTGCCTAACTCGCAGAAAGACTTCATTCTGCCAGGAAAGGATCTAGACATCGGTGGACAAGCCACTCGTGCCTTGATCATCGCTCAGGTCAACGTCGATCGAGCCAAGCAACAAACCCAGAACGAAATGGGCAAAGACGAAAAAGGCAAGAAAGTTTCAGAGCAAGAGCTGAAAGATCTTGACCAGATCGGCGCTCGCATCAATAACACGATGCAAAATCGCATCTACGGCAAACACGACATCCAAGGCGCAGTCAATGATTTGGCTGACTTCTACAAGGGCGATGAGAAAGACATGCTCTTGATGAAGATGGATATCGACAACAGCCTGGCATTGAACCGCGGCAGCAAGAACACACAGTTCACAGCCAAGTTGTTCAGAGACCAAGCTTGCATTCTATTGGCAGCAGCTCAGTTGAAAGCCAGTGGACCTGACGCGATGGGCGCATCCGACGTTCTTTACGGAACCGCCGCTGGTCGCCAGACTCCATACAACAACGGTCAACCTCGCGGATACGATGGTGCGCTCGATGCAATCGCACTGGCGAAGCAACTAGATCCAAACAATCCAGACAACGTTCAACTAGAACAGATCGCTAACCAGTTGAAACAGAGATTGCCGCAGCAAGTACAAGCGCAACAGTCGAGCACTACATTCAATCCGTTGAACGTGAACGACCAGGTCAACAATCCAGGAAGTCAAAATCCTATCGGCCAATTTGGCGCAAAGCGCTAAACTGTACAAAGATCATTCAGTTGCTCACTTACATTTTTGTGCTTAATTTGATGCGCGAAGAGCTGCAACTTTGAATGCAGTTTAGAGCCCGAGCCGAAGTATGGTGAACAGAGCCGAACTATGCTGACCAAGTTATTCGCTTTAGTTGCAGGCACTCTGCTCTATGCGGCACTGGGCTATGGGCTGTATTTGCTCTCCGGAAAACAGAGCATGCCTTTCTTATGGGCAGTCCTTATTTCGCAAACGACAATCTGCGTAATCGGATCGCTTATGCTCCCGGCAGAATTGATCGCGGAACGAATGAAGCCGAAAGGGAAAGACCGAGATCCGCTTGCCACCTTGTTCCTCAGCATATTCTGCCTGGCGCAATTAGTGATCGCCGTTTTGGATCAAAGTAGATGGCATCTAACTGACAAGGTTCCATTTGTTCTGCAATGCACCGCGCTTGTAATTCAATCGCTTGGATGGGCAGGCCTTTATTGGGCGATGTACGTCAACAAATTCTTTTCATCGGCAATCAGAATGCAGCAGGATCGCGGACAAACAGTGATTACGGAAGGTCCGTATCGATGGATTCGACACCCAGGTTATGCTTTTGCATCGCTTGCATTTGTGTTTGAATCGATCGCGATTGGCTCGTGGCTCTCGATTATTCCAGCCTTTATGATGGTCGGATACATGGGATATCGCACGCTCTTAGAAGAAAAAATGCTCGCCGAAGAATTGGAAGGCTATACAGAATACGCAGCAAAAGTGCGCTATCGCTGGATTCCCGGCATCTGGTAAGTTCAACTGAAACCGGTGATTTTATCTTCGAAGATTGAACTAAATCATGCCTGACAACGTTTATATAAGTAGAACCACTGATAAACCACGCAGGCACTATGGTCATTTCCAACGCGAAAGTGACTGTGCTGGCGGCTGCACTGGCGGCTGCCGGCGCAATATTAAACAGCACTGATTTACCGCCGTTCATAGCGATACTATGGACGGTGGCATGCTTGATCGGCGCTCTCCAATTCACCATCCAGGCTAAAGTCAAGACTAAGGTCGAGACTAAACTGGGGGTCTCCGCCTGCACTGCGCTTCTTCTCTCTGTCAGTACTCTCGGATATTACCAATATGCGCAGATACGAAAAGCACCAACCCCGAATGACCTGGTCGAATACACTGGACACGACGTTATTTTCATCGCGACAGTCAATCGAGATGACTGTCGCGAAGCCACTCGAGACTTGACGCTTCACTGCGAAACCCTGCTATTTCCAAGAACACACCCACTTTCTGGAAAGACACAGCTGACATTTCCAACGCCAACAGATCTATTGATTGAAATGGGTGGTAACACAAATTTGCCTGAACAAGTGCATCTTAGAGTCCGAGGTCACATCTATCAGCCCCGAAAAAATCCACCGCCATGGGAATACGACAAACGGAAAAAGCTCGCGGCACAAGGAATTCACAGCATATGCAACTTGGAGCGCAGCGACACCGCTGTACTGGTGCTTACAACGAAGCCAGATTCGTTCAAGACCCTATCACAACCTTCGCCGACGCTTGATGCATTCGATGGCATAATTGCACGTTACGAAGCGTTGATGACATCAGCGCGACATCGCATCGTCGAAACACACCGAAGTGTTCTTCCGCCAAAACTTGCTGATCTGCTGTCCTCGATGGTGCTTGGAAATAGAGCCGTAGCGGTTTCCGAAGAAATGACGCGCAAATTCCGAGACGTCGGCTTGTCACACATTCTTGCCGCATCAGGGTTCAATCTAACGATCGTCACCATCATGTCTTTCGCTCTGTGCAGACTTGTAACACCATCTGTGGTGCTTGCAAATCTCGGGTGTTTTCTCAGTATGCTCGGCTTTGTCTCTTTGGCAGGTCCATCACCTTCTGTACTGCGTGCAGCGCTGATGTGCACGGTCATGCTGCTGACAAAATCCGGGCAGCGAAAAACGTTGGTTCTCCCGGCTTTGGCATTAGCTTTCTTACTCACGGTTACAGCGGATCCGTTGTGCACCGATGACCTGGGTCTGCAGCTTTCATATGCCGCGACAGTCGGGATTGTGCTCGGTAGCAGAGCACTAGCGCAGCAGTTCTACGCTGGCGAGACAAAGTGGAAACAATCGCTGGCAGACGCGATAGCGGTGGTGCTGATAGCGCAGTTTAGCGTTATGCCGATTCAACTGTACTTTTTCTGGCGAGCAGGAACCATGTTCATACCAGCAAATTTGTTGGTTACACCGCTAGTAACACCGCTAACCATGGTGGGTTTCGCCAGCTCGGCGCTGGCTCTCTTCGACATCCCACAACCAGCCGTCCAAGCCGTGCTTTCGGGCACTATAGCGCTGGCTGATGCTGTCGCATTTATTCCGCTCACGATGATGGTGCTGATGGTGAATGGATTCTCTTCATTCGACATGGCTAATTTCTCGCTTGGACCACCATCGGTGCTGAGCATCATTCTTTACTATTTCTGCTTTCTCCTGTTCATAGTGTCGCTCCAAATCAAAACAAAAATTGCATGGACCTCCGCCGCGTTCACCGGCACGCTATTGCTCCTGCTGTGGCGCCCGGCGCCGCCGCCGCTGACCGTTGCAACCGTCCATGCTCACACGCTTCTAATCAACTCCGACCAACAGGCAATCGACATCGACTCTCGCGACAAACCTAGCAAAATCTTAGAACGCTTCTTCGCCTTCAACGGTGCCAAGTTTTCGCCCACATCATTTTCAACCGGACTGCTCAAGTCTGGAGTTCGTTATGTCCATTCACAGAACTGGCTTCTGATCATGCATTCAAACAAAAGGCAACCACACTTCGATTCAGAATCCGCCGAGATCTTGCTCATTGCTCGCAAGTTGCAATGCAAACAGATAATCGTTCTGCTACCGCAGTCAAACAGCTCGACTGATTTCCTACCAGCATGTGAGTTCGCACACAATTTGCAAAGCACAGACTCAGAGCTGAAACTGATTGGTCTAAGAAACACTTCGGGACTTGTCTACACAAGAACTCGAAACTAAATGTGGTGCATTGAAGAAAAAGAGGTCCGTTGCATGTGATTCTTGAGGTTTGCAGCAATCTCCAGACAATGCCGAGGCTAGGGAGAGCCAGAAGCGAATTAGCCAAATTGAACTTCAAGACGCGAATGCAGACCTACTCTATTTCTGCGTGCGGAACTTCTGACAGCTGATCGACTTTGTAATTGAATGTATAAAGCAGGTCCAAGTAGTCTGCGGTAAATTCAGGCGGCAACGGCTTGAACGGAGCGCAGGCGGTTATTGCGTGCATCGCAGAATCGTCCGTGTCCGACTCGCCTGAACTTCGGATCAATTTCATTGAGACCAGGCGTCCATTCTTTCTCAAGCGGAACATAATCTGGGCACTGCCGGTGATATCATCGACGCCAGGCGTCCAAGCATGTTTGATACGCCGGTGCACATCTCGCAAGTAGGATACGAGAAGCGTTTGCGACCCCGTGCCACCCTTGGAGTGTCCACCGTTTTGAGAAACTTCGCTTGCCTTTTCGCTCTGCTCCGTAATTTCCAACAATTGCGCTGGTGCAACTTCTTCAAGCTGCGGTTGAGTAGCTTCAACTTTCGGTTGTACAGCTTTAGCCACTTTCTTGTTCTGCGATGCGGGGGCAGGGCTTGGCTGGCGGAGCACAAAGGCTGGTTCGGCTAGTTCGTCTTTCTGCTGATTGGAAACGGTGCCCGGATTGTTGAAAGTTTTTGCACCAGATACAGAGGTAGTCGTTGCCATCAGTGGCACTGGACGAGCGGCGGACGGTTGGACTTTGATTGACGGTGGCACAACGAGCGGCTTGCCTTGCACGGTGACATCGCGAGCCGGCAGATTAGTTGGCTTAGTGCTTGGGAGAATATCGTGACGGTCTTCATAGTCGTTCGGAGAGACGAGAACGATATCGATGACTTGCTTTTTCACTTCCATGCGTTCAGGAACAGGCATTCCGTGCGTCAGAATCCAGCCGCCTAGAAAGCCAGAGAAGATAGCTACAGTGGTGGCTATAGAACCCGCTAGAGTTGCCCAACGATTTTCACCAATTCTGAAAATACTCAGTCGATGTGATGATCGAGAGAGAGACAACCAGGCAGCAGTAATTACTGCGCAAAGAGAGAACGAACACACCCATGCCAATGCTTCTCGAACCTGACCGCTGGTTACGAAAACGCCTATCCAGGCTAAGCTCAGGGCAATCAGAGCCAAAGCAGAAATGGTTTGACGCCCCGATTTGATTTGTTCGGGGCGTTTGAATTGTGCACGCAATATCGCACCATATTTGGTGTCCGATATCAGCGATTCTTTTTCCGCAACTGGAGCGAAATCGGTCATGAATGATCTCAGTCAACAGCCGCAAGAAGGCGGCCCAATCATGTTAACACGGCACCTGACATGCCCCACATAAGCAGCCACTCATGTTCCTCAGCGCACCTATGAGCTGAAGACCGAACCGTGACTGAGAGTGGATTCACATGCTTCGCGGGATTTCTTAACTCCTGAAAATCTTGCTGAGAACCGTAGTCTCGAAGAGGGCACTCTCCTCGTCAATCCTATTTATTCGCGCGAAAAGGTTAGTATGTAGATAGCACCAACCGACCACTCTTTGTGGTTTTCAAAATGACAAATTGGTTCACATCAGATCATCACTTTGGACACGCAAAAATCATCGTCTATTGCGACCGCCCTTACGATTCTGTAGAGGAGATGAATGAAGAGCTTGTAGACAGCTGGAACGAAGTCGTGAAGAGCGACGACACGGTTTATTACCTCGGTGATTTCTCTCTAAAAACAAGTGCGATGGAACAGTATGCACCGCGCTTGAACGGGCGCAAAATTCTCATCGCCGGAAATCATGACGGTTGTCATCCCAGCAATCACAACGGAAAACTAGGGCAGCTCTCACTCTACAAGAAGTACTTTGCCGAAGTCCATGAGGAATTAGAGTGGAACGGATTACTCTTGCACCATATTCCATACCACGATGATGTCGACCATCGTTATCCAGAGTACAGACCGATCGACAACGGACTCATACTTTTACACGGGCACGTGCATCAGCGCTGGACAACGAACGGTCGGCAGATCAACGTTGGGGTAGATGTTTGGGATTACGTGCCTGTGCATGAAGAGCAAATTCTTGCACTCGTCGACAAAATCTAAAGACCGGAAACGCAGCAAAAGCATCAATTTAAGCACCCGCTTGTAAGTGCTTGAGATAAGCTTTCCGCGCTTGTGGAGCCGGCGCCTTTATTTGCCCATTGCGGCGAAGTAGACCGCGCAGGCGTGGTCGATGTACTCGCGTGAAAGACGTGGGTCTGTCTGCAAGAAGGCGCAGAGGTTGATGACCTGGTCCACAACGTCACGAGGATGGCAACAACGCATGTTGCGTCTGCCGCTTCGGTACTGTGACTCAATCAGGTAGTTCACTGCTTCTTCGTTGTACGGCACACCAGTGCGCTGACAATATTGCAGGAAGATCCATTTGAATTCGTCTTCAGTTGGATTGGTGATGTTGATCTTGTACGGAATACGTCTCAAGAACGCCTCGTCTACAAGGTCTGATGGATTCAAGTTTGTGGAGAAAACCAACAACTGTTCAAACGGCACTTCCAGTTTTTTACCGGTGTGCAATGTCAAATAGTCGACCCGTTTTTCCAACGGTACAATCCATCTGTTCAAGAGTGATTTGTGGTCGATACGCTGTCTGCCAAAGTCGTCGATTAGCAGCAAGCCGCAATTGGACTTGAGCTGAATCGGTGCTTCGTACAGTTTCGTACCGTAGTCGAACTGCAACTCGAGCATGTCGATTGTAAGTTCACCACCCACGACTACGCATGGTCGCTGAATTCGAACCCAGCGGTGGTCATAGTCTCTTGGATAGTTCGCAGCCGATACTTGTTCGTGGTTGTGCGAGTCGAAGATTCGCACGATCTGTCCGTCGATTTCAACGGCGTATGGAATGAAGATGTGACCTTTGAAACTTCGCACGATACGTTCTGCGATCGAAGTCTTACCGTTGCCGGCTTCTCCGAACAAGAACATCCCGCGTCCGGAGTTGATCGCCGGACCAACCGAGTTGATCGTGCGGCGGTTGACCATGATGTCTGAGAAAGCAACTTCCAGGTCGCGCGGTGTAACTGATTCTCTGCGAATTGTCTGATACTTCAGCGAGTCGATGTAACGACTCCATGGCACTGGGCAAGCACCAACGTAAGAGTTGTGGTCGAAGTAAGTTCTTGCTCGGTCACGACCCTTTTCTGTCGGCGTGTATTCATAGTCTGCGAGACCGCCTGAACTACGGACTTCAACCAACAGTTGCTTCTTCAAAACTTCCAGCACTTCTTCGATAATCTTGAAAGGCAACTGAGTACGAGCTGCAATTTCTCGACCTAAGGCGAAGTTGACGAGGTAGATGTCCTTGAGAATCAACTCTTCAAGGAAGCCCTCTTTTAAACCCGTATCCTGGATGGTGGCTGGGTATGGAGGAACGAATTCCTGCTGTTGCTGCGTACCGGTTTTAACCTGTTGAACCATAATGCTTTCTCTCTTGTGGTTACTCGCGAAGTACTAGTCACTCCACTCTATCGCGTAGACCGCGTTATTACTAGCTTTATGCCCAATATTTGCTCAATTGTCATGGTGCTTTGTGCGAACTATCGTATGAATTTGTTCGCTCAGCTGCTTCATTTGACCCGCTCTCATCTCGGCCGCGTCGTCGCAACCGAACCGATCGGCAATGTATAGCTCCATGAAGTGCTTGCAGAGTGGCTCCAGGTCAGGATGTATTTTGACGGCGGGATCATAGTGCTCATCGTCGTTGAAGCGTGCCATCAGATCTTCGGGAGTATCGGTTGGCAACCGATGAATCTTTACACGGGCAAGATCATCGACAACTTTGAGATATAAAAGCGTTGACGGCTTAGGCTTTTCAAGACTCTTGCTTTTCTTCGCGGCTCTCGCTTGTTGAACAGCGATTCGAACTGCCTGGAACAACAACATGACAGCTGGAACAACGATGATGAGCAGGATCAACTCATGCCAATCAACCGGCTTTTCAGGCACCTTTGGCGGCTCTGGAGGCTGAGGCTTCTGCCCGTCTTTGCTCACTCCAGAATTATCAGTCGCTCCCGTTTCACTGCCTGACTTGCCATCTTTAGTTGGCTTGCCACCGGCACCAGTTTTCGTGCCGGTGCCTGTGCTAGTTCCAGTCCCGCTAGTCCCACCTTTGCCATCACCAGTTGCAGAGGTATCAGCTTTCTTCTCTGCTGGAGTCGAAATCGGCGGCAACGGAGCTGGCGCCGGTGTCGAATTGGCAAACCGATCTTGCAACGCATCCATGCCCTTCTTGATATTGCCCATGAGGGAATTGTCTTCAGGCGTCGGCTTAGGCAGAAGTCCTGTCGGTGTGGAATCGAACGGAACCCAGTCGTAACCTGGTATGTAGACTTCTCCCCAGGCATGACCGTGCATATTTTTGATTTCATGCATGCCAGTGCCAGGGTTGAAATCACCCGGTCCGAAGCCACCGATCGATCTAGCCGGCAATCCTACCGAACGACACATGACGATAAAAGCGGTTGTAAAAGGTCCACAAGCGCCTTCCTTGGTTCTAAATAAGAAGTGATATGCAATCTCCTCTCTATTATCTTCATCAGACAAATCAGAGGAATACTTGTAATTGCGTCTCAAAAAATTGCAAATGCGCTCGGCCTTAGTGAACCAGTTTCCGTCAGTTCCAGCCACTGACTTAGCCAGTTTCGCGATGTCTGGATTGAGATCGGCAGGCAACTGCAAATAATTGTCGAACTCTTTTTTGATGCTGTCGACGTTCTTGGAATCGAAAGGAGCTTTTCGCATTTCATCGAGATCGTAGTCTGGCACTTGCGATGTAACGCGATAGTGCGTACCTGCTTTGATTGGATCTTTGGTGCGCATCGCTCCAAATTGATCGACAAAAACTGGATCTTTTGGATAACTCAATTGCTGCGGAATCGATGCAACCGGAATTAAGTGTCCGATGTTTGCTTCCACTTGAATTTCTTGAGTCAACTGTGACGAGTGCATTCCAGGCTCGACAAACAGCGATGGAACACCAGCCAGTTCCTGATATGCGCCTTTGTGTTTCGAGCACTTCGACACCTTGCCGAGGCTGCTGATTGTCCATTCATGACCATCATACTTATCAAAACAAACCCGTCTGAAGTATGTGTCGCGACTGCTCATAACACGCATGATTAGCTCTTCATCGTGTTCAGCCGAGACCCTATTGCGGAAGACCATAGATCTGTCTTCTTCTTCTGGTGTCTTTTCATCAGGGTCACGCTTGGGTTCAGCCGGCTTGCTAGAGGCTGTTGCTTCGCCGGCCTTTCCGCCTTTACCTTTCACTCCTTGAGCGCCTTTGCCACCCTTGGCGCCACCAGGTTTGCCTTGGCCACCCTGCCCTTCGCCAGGACCAGCCTCACCTGTGCCGGCACCAGGCACACTGATTCCGCCTGCTCCCAACCCGTCAGCGCCGCCTGGCACGAGGTCAGTACCACCCGGTCCAGATGTTCCATTTCCAGGTCCAGAACCCCTGCCTCCGCGACCATTGCCACCAGGGCCGGTGCGCTGACCGGTCGAACCGCCAGTGCCACCCATGCTGGCTGGAAGTCCGCCAAATCCAGGCACAGTGCCAAGTGTGCCCAAACCATTCGGTGATTTCACCCATGTAAGATGGAGAGGTTCACCGTTTTCAGCGCGTCTGATGTTGTTCAGAATCAGGTCGAAAAGTGAATCGACTCGCGGCAATGACAGAAAAATGAATATGCTTAAAACAGGCAAAATCGCCAGCGACAAAAATGCGTTTCCAACCGATACCTTCTTTTTGACTGCAGCTTCCCGCAGCTCGATGCTCTCGGCCCGCTCTGATGATGTGCCTACAGCGCCTGCGTTCTGCGTGCGCGAAACTGCTTCGTAGTAAAGCAAGCTTGCGGCCAGCCCGATATAACCGAGAGTGATATAAGCGAAAAGCGCATCACGAGCCAGCACCGCCGTACACGAGAAAAGTCCCAAACCAATCAATGCAGATACATTGACATCCGATCTGGCTCGCAAATCGAACGTATGCAGTGCCTGTAAGCCGGTTAGCACATGAATAAACGGCACTAGCGCTTGCACTTTTCCAGATGAATATTGAACGAAAATCTCTTCGAAAAAATTGCCCAGAACGATCAAGAGTCCGGCTGAAGTGATGAAAGTCAACCAGAATGTCTTCTGATGCCGAAATTGATAGCTGACGTAACTGCCAGTAAGAGCGCCCCAGAGGTAAAAGAAAATCAGCATCGATGAGCTGTTCACATACAAACATGCAGTGATGATGCACAACACTGCAATGCCACAAGCGACTATGCGCAACCCAATCGAATCTTCGGGTGGCTCGATTTTCGCTTCCTTGGCAGCTTTTGGCGCCTTGGGAGGCTTTGCCGCTTTCGGCTCCTTAGGCTCTTTAGACGGAAGTGGCAGCGTTGGAAGTGATGGCATCTTCATAAGCGAACAACTTCCTCTAACTGCTCGATCACGGTTATAACACGTCCGGTCGATTTACCGGATCCGCGTCGGTTGACGATACCTCCTTCGTGAACCGGCATGTGCGCTTCTTTGATGCTCTGCGCCTCTTGCGCAAGCGCCGCTTCCCAGGTTCGAGGAATAACAGCCAGGTCTACTGTTTCAATGATCAAGTTGGAATCAGGTGTTTCATTGGCGGTCGGACGAATCGTCAAAAGCGCTGCATGGGTACTTTCGCCCAAACTGGTCGACTGCGTCGCCGAGGCCTTGCCTTGCTTGAGCGGCTCAACACGAGCGAGCAGGTGACCAGCGCGATTTAGCCCCGCAGGCAAGTTCGGCATATCTTTCATAAAGTAGGGCAGATACTTATTCTCGCCATCGAGCGTTGGCACAACCAGCAGGTCGGGTGCACCACCAAGCTTGAAACCAAGATTCATCAAAGAGTGGACGATCGAGACTGCCAGCTCGAACTGTTCGCGATTCACCCAGTTGGCGCGCAAATTCAAAAGAATATCGTAGCCCGGCAAACCTTCAGCCTCGAACTCGCGCACCAGCAGCCGACCTACTCGAGCGCTCGAGGCCCAGTGAACCAGACGAGGGCTATCACCGTGCACGAACTCTCGCACACCGCGCACCGAAGACGACACCACGTTGGTCGACTTGCGACTGGCGATCAGGCCCATCGGCGAATCAGTTGCAGAACGGATCTTATATAAAAAGTTTCCTTCGATTTGCACCATCTTTGGATAAACGACTATTGTCGGTCTGTCATCTTCTTCAGATTCAGTGCGCAGTTCGAAAGTACGCGACCACCATGCTAACCCCAGCGGAAAGCATGAGTAAATCTCGATGCCATGCAGTTTGTAGACACCGCGTCGCAAAGGCGAAGTTGCGGCAAACACCCATGATTCGACGCCAACGTGCTCGACGAGCATCGGTTTCAAGACACTACTTTTACCGTTGTTGGCGACTAAGTTCGCCCGGACGAGCAGCCATTTAATTGGGAAGAACAATGAAAACAGCTTGTTGTGAGCGCGTCTTTCAAGAGTGATTTTGAGAAGAACGCTGTCACCGGCCATTGAATTTGTGGGCAGAGAACAAAGCGTCTTTACGTCCATAACCTGAAGCAACGGCATCGTCAAACCGAGAACAATGGCGGAGATAACTCCAGCTGCAATCAAGTAGAACCACTGATTAGTCGTTTCGCCGGCGAACAAATAAAGCAACGGCACAAGCAACGCTGCGATGAAAATTCGTTGTTCTAGATAAAGAGCGATCTTAGTATTTGGACTATCTCGAAACCCAATGCGAAGGGCTTTCAAGCCCCATTCCTCGCCCTCGGGAGTGGCAACAAATTTAGACCGGAACTGGTACTTGCTCCAGAACCCTTTCAATAAGGTCTGCATGACTTACCCGATTATCTCTCACTTTAGGAATGACTCTGTGCCCAAGTACGAATGGACTGAGAGCCTTGACGTCTTCGGGTCGAACGAAATTTCTTCCGTCCAAAAACGCGACCGCTTGCGCAGCACGCATCAGCAACTGACTGCCTCGGGGGCTCACTCCAAGTACGATTTGTGGATGCTTTCTCGTTGAACTGACAATGTTGACGATGTAGCGCTTGATTGAAGGCTCAACGAAAATGTTGTGCACAGCCGCTCGACACTCCACGACTTCAGCTTCTGAAAGTACGGGCTTGACATTGAAAGCGTTTACATCCAGGGTCTTGTCCAAGATTTCAACTTCCTGTTCGAACTTCGGATAACCCAGAGACAACGAAAGCATAAATCGGTCCAGCTGCGCTTCTGGCAAGGGGAACGTACCGTGATATTCAATCGGGTTTTCTGTCGCAATTACGAAAAACAAGTCTGGCAACTTACGAGTAGCACCGTCTGTGGTGACCTGATTTTCTTCCATAGCTTCGAGCAAACTTGACTGAGTACGGGGTGTAGCTCTGTTGATTTCGTCTGCCAGCAAGATGTTGGTAAAAATCGGACCGGGAATAAATTTGAACGTGCCTTCTTTCTGCTCGAAGATACTGACGCCGCAGACGTCTGACGGCAGCAAGTCGGGCGTACACTGAACGCGTTTGAACGTAGCAGTGACTGACATAGCCAGCGTCTTCGCCATCAAAGTTTTACCTACGCCAGGAACGTCTTCAATCAAAACGTGACCACCTGACAGAAAGGCGATAACCGCCAGTCTCACAGCCTGCTGTTGACCGACCAAAACGCTGTTGATGTTGTTAAGAAGTGCCTGAGCTTTGCCGCTAAGTTCGGCTAGTCTCGCTGGAGAGATTGTCTCTCCTTGCGCTGTTGGTGCCGCAGTAGGTTGCTCCAGACCGTCGTCGTCTAACTCCGCCGAGTTCTCGGCTTTGGTCTCTGCTTGCGTCACTTTTACTCCTTATGCAGACCCGTTGACCCCAGGTAATCGATGCAGCAGGCTGCCCGATTTATCAGACTCACTCGAAGTGGCGTCCGAAAGGGGCGACACGACCGTTATGCCCGGCAAATTTATTTTCTAGACATTCGCCAGTGTGAATAGTACCCCGCCAGACGTGGTTGTAGGTGAGCAGACGGCTGCCATTAGCTGAAATTCTGAAAGTATTTCTCGTGACCATGCGGCACTAGCCAGGTGATTGTTTGTTTCAAGCAGCTTGCTGCATCGACTGAACATAGGATAAACTAGCTTCCCTGTTGGATTTCACAGCGAAATCGTCTCAATTTTCGAGGTTTATGTCATGCAAGAAGCAGTGCGCTTGCGAGAGGAGGACGCCATTACTAACAAAGGTCTTTCCTTTCAACAAGTCATTCAGAAGTTGAATGAGTTCTGGGGCGACCGCGGCTGCGCCGTAATGCAGGCGTTCGACCTGGAGAAAGGCGCTTCCACCATGAGCCCTGGCACGTTCTTGCGTGTTCTCGGTCCAGAACCGTGGAACATGGCCTGCGCTGATGCCTGCCGACGCCCAACTGACGGGCGATACGGAGAAAATCCGAACCGCCTTCAACACTACTTTCAGTATCAAGTGATTCTCAAGCCATCGCCAGATGACGTTCAGGATGTTTACCTGGACAGCCTACGCGCACTCGGCATCAACCCGCTCAAGCATGACATCCGTTTCGTCGAAGACAACTGGGCATCTCCGACATTGGGCGCCTGGGGCGTCGGCTGGGAAGTCTGGCTCGACGGTCTCGAGGTCACCCAGTTCACTTACTTTCAACAAGCTGGCGGCTTAGAAGTGAAACCGGTGGCAGCAGAAATTACATATGGATTGGAAAGATTGTCGATGTACCTGCAAAACGTCGACAACGTTTACGACTTGCAGTGGAACGACCGCGTCAAGTACGGCGAGCTTTATCACCACAATGAAGTCGAACAGTCTAAGTACAACTTCGAAGAAAGCAATCCCGATCTGCTCAAACAGCTCTTCAGCTTGCACCAGGCCGAAGCTCAGCGACTGATCGACAAGAAATTGATTATGCCTGGCTACGAGCAGATCTTGAAGTGCTCGCACTATTTCAACTTGCTTGATGCGCGTGGCGTTTTGGGAAGAGACGAACGCATGGCTAACATCATCAAAATCAGTAAACTCTCGGAAAAAATCGCCCGAGGCTATCTGCAACAACGTATCGAAATGGGATTTCCGTTGCTCGAAGAATCGCAAAAAGAAGAGGCGATAAAAGTCTATCGAGAAAAATATTTTTCGCCGGAAGAAAAGTAAGAGCAATCGATTCAAGCTTTTAACGGCTCACGCTCGCTACTTCACGCCCACTTCACGCTGGGTGGAGAACGGCTAATGGAGCGTGTTTCCAGTGACACTTTCTTGCGCATGAGCTTTCAAATAGCAAAAAAAGTCTAGCATTCTACCAGGTAAAAACCAGGAGTATATCCCGCTTGGACACCTTGTTTCGATTTGTCAATACTGTTTATTGGTGAGCACTTTGGGTATAAAGAAGATGAGGGAAGTTGTAAACCGGTAAGGAATCTTTGATGCCAAAAGACGTTCGAAATGATTCGATTCGGCCAATGCGAAAGTTTGCCGGATTGTTGGCCTTATCTACACTATTAACAGCATCATTCGGACCCAAGGCCGAATCACTCGGAATGCTTACCCCGCATGTCTTTCGACCGGTGACTACGCGAACGATTCCGTATCGCCGAGTGCCGAGCAGAACTCCAAGTGGACGAAATTTACCAGCTCCGACCCGCTCAACTTACCAGGCACCACGCAACGCAACAAAAGCAACTGCAAAAGCGAAAGCACTTGCAGCCAAGAAGAAAGTGGTGGCAAAACCAGTTTCTAGAGCGATTCAACCGCAGCGATTCACCGATGAAATGGCATCCGAAACCCTGGCTCCAGGCGTTATTCACCGCTTCTTCCGTGGACCGCTTTCAATCCACCTGCTCGACATCGATATGAAAACTGCACCAGTAAAAGTGCAACCAACACTAGCTGGTGATTCGTTCGATCGATTGAAAGATGTGGCTGCACATGCCCGCGAGAACAACGCGCTTGCTGCCATCAACGCCAATTATTTCAAAAGCAACGGCACACCACTCGGCACTTTGATCATCAACGGCGAGTGGATTGCAGGACCGCTCTACGACCGAGTTTCGATGGGCATCACCGATCAGGGAACCGTCAAAATCGATCGAGTCAGCTTGAGAGGAACGCTCAGCACTGACAATCCAGAAGTGCCATCGCTGTTTTGCAACACTATCAATCAGCCCAGACGACATGGTTCTCGCCTCGTCGTTTACACACGCCGCTGGGGAAGCTTCGTGCGCATGGCTTACGAGGGAACCCTCGTCGCGGTCAACGCACAAGGCGAAGTTCAAGACAAGAGCGTGAAAGATATGGGCATCCCATATGGTGGCTACGTATTGAGCGACTCGAAGACAGGCGAGATTTCAAAACTGAACGTCGGTGACAAAGTAGATCTCTCCTGGCACACCGGTCCAAGCGACTGGCACGATGTTGTGCAAGCAGTCAGTGGTGGACCGATGTTGATCAAGGACGGTCAAGTCTACCTCGACCTGAAAGGAGAAAATTTCCGCAAAAGTTGGACCGGAGCTCAAATTCACGCTCGCACCGCCGCCGGTGTCACAGCTGACAACCATCTATTGCTAGCAACCATCGAAGGTCCGCATACACTCTGGGATGTTGCCAAATTCCTTCGTAAGCTGGGCGCGGTCAACGCCATGAATTTAGATGGTGGCGGCTCGACCACGATGGTTGTGCACGGCAATACCGTAACGCGAAACGCCAACGCGCATCAAAGGCACGTCGCCAGTTCCATCGCTGTTATCGACATGCGCACCGCGATGCAAAATGCTAACAACAACCGCTTTCCTGAAGAAACCGCCGATTCGACCGACGCTGCACTTTCAAAAGATGCGGGCGGCGAATTTCCAGTGCAGAAACCTACATCGGTCGAGACACCTGTTGTGGCTCAACCGGAAGCACCTGAAGCGCCGGAAGATTTGATGCAATCACCGACACAAGAGCCCATCAAACCACCGAAGAAGCACCTGTTTGGTCTGTTTCGTTAAAATCTTGACTGATTTAGTTGGTCTATTTCGTTAAGAGCTAGCACTTGTCTGCTCGATCTAGTCGTTTTTCAACGCGTTCTGTAATAGAATTGCGGGGTCTTACTATCCCGATGTAATTAAAGAAAAATGCCAGACAAATTCGCTGTCGGAGTCGATTTTGGCGGAACTAAAATCTCAGCAGGCGTGGTCAATTTAGAGACCGGTCGGCTAGTCAGTGCCGCCAAGAAAAAAACGCGCCAGGTTCACGAAGAACTCGACGTGGTCAAGAGAATCATCTCAGTTGTAGACGACTGCCTGAATGAAGCGAACGTCGACATGAAAAAAGTTGTCGGCATCGGCATCGGTGCGGCTGGAATGGTCAATCGTCAAAAAGGCATCTTGCTCGCGGCAGTAAACATTGGCGCCAACGATTTGCCACTGACCGAACCATTGTCCAGACACTACGGCATTCCTAGCAAACTCGGTAACGACGTTGAAGTGGCTACTCTCGGCGAATTAGCATTCGGCGCCGGAAGAGACTGCGACGACTTCGTTTGCATCTTCGTTGGAACTGGTATCGGATCTGGTATCGTTCGCAACGGCAAAATCATTCGCGGCTCAACTGGAACAGCTGGTGAAATCGGACATATGATTCTCTTTCCAGACGGCAAACAGTGCGGCTGCGGAGCCTTTGGTTGCTTGGAGGCATACGCCTCTCGCACGGCTGTCGCAAAAAATATTCTCGTCGATCTGCAACGCGGACTTGATTCTGTGATCAGAGACAAAGTAGATATGCAGAAAGGAATTTTGCGATCGAAAGCTATTTCGCAAGCTATTCAAGCAGGCGATGAATTAGTCACACGCGCTGTCGTTGACTGCGCACAGTTCATGGGTGTTGGGTTGGCGAGCGTGATCAACTTCTACAATCCACAAAGAATTATTCTCGGTGGCGGATTAGTCGAAGCAGTCGACCTCTATGTTGAAGTGGCCGAGAAAGAAGCCAAACGCCGCTGTCTGAAAATCCCTTCAAAAAAGATAGAAGTGGTGAAAGCAGAGTTAGGCGATTACGCCGGCATTATCGGCGCTGCACTGCTGTGCGCCAACTAATTTTGAGAAGCCAAAAACAGCTCTAGCATCATGAGCCGTGGCTCATCTTGAAGGAATTCACACCAGATCTGCACTTTTGACTTCTAAGATGGGCACCAGATCGAGTCGGATATAATTAACAATTCCGCTCGACGAAAGTCTGGTAATTGGGTGCTGGCTTGAAAGTTCTGTTAGTCGAAGACGATATTCGCATCGCCAAGCCTTTGATGGAAGAACTTCAGCATCAAAACATGATCGTCACCCTGGCTCAAGACGGTCAAGCCGCCTGGGACATGCACCTGAGCGAAAATTACGATCTAATTCTGCTTGATCTGATGCTGCCGAAAATTAGCGGTATCGAACTATGCCGTCGCCTGCGCGAAACCGGATTTGGTGGCGCGATTATGATGCTCACCGCCATGGGCGAAAAACAGAACAGAATACTTGGACTGGATTCTGGTGCCGATGATTACATAGTCAAACCTTTTGACATCGATGAACTCAGCGCTCGAGTCAGAGCCATCTTGCGTCGCGGAACATCTACGAGCGTAGTGATAACGCTAGGCTCACTTAACGTAGATACGCGAGCATGCACCGTCAAATACAACCAGAAAGCGGTCGAACTTACACCGACAGAGTATCGGCTCTTAATGAACTTTTTGCGCAATCCACACACGACGTTCAGCAAACATGATTTGATTGAGAGGCTCTGGACTCTCGATGAAACGCCAAGTGATGCCGTCGTCAAGACACACATCAAAGGCCTTCGACAAAAGCTTTTAGCGGCTGGTTGTCCGAATGATTTGATTAGTACGATATATGGATTTGGTTACAAACTGAATGTCGATTTTCGCTAAGACCGAACAGAAGCTGATTTTGATGTGTATGGGCGTCTTTGCAGCAGTACTGATCGTGTTTGCTTCCCTGGTCGGATCTGTCGTTACGAATCAAATCAAGGAAGAATCCCGCGCTGACCTGCGACGGCTCGTCGACGCAGTTGTTGCATCGATCGATTTTGATGAAGACGAAGAAAAAAAACCGTCGTCTGCCGAACCAGATTTGATAGTTAGCGAGATGCCAGAGTCTTCATCACAGCTTCTGAATTCGATGAAACTGGAGTGGTTCAACTTCGAAAAAAAACTGACCGCGCAAAAAGGATCATTCAAAGTCACGGTTCCGCTCGACACGAACGAGGGTTTTGTCGAACTTAAAGACCCTCGCGGAATTATGTACACCAAGCCAGTTGTGGCAGACAATCAGCTTCTCGGTTATGTGCGAGTGGCGCAACCATTAGACAAAGAGGACCGCGCCATTGAGGGGCTGAAAAACGGTTTGTTGCTCGGCACACTGGCAGCGCTGGTCGTAAGTGGCATAGGCACTGCATTTTTAGTACGTCAGTCGATGGAGCCAGTTTTCAAAAACATGCAACAGCTGCGCCAATTCACGGCAGATGCATCACACGAGCTACGCAATCCGATTGCTGCAATCCTGACAAACAGCGCCGTGGCGCTCAAGCATGCTGAAGGAATGCGCACAGGCGATCAAGAGAAATTCGAACTGATCGAACAGAGCAGCAAACAAATGCAAAGAATGGTAGAAGGTCTGTTGCTTTTAAGCCGTACCGAACACGTAGAAAGAGTGGCTTCACAAGCCAAGCTAGAGCAGGTTGCGCAAAAATGTGTCAGCGATTTGAAGGTGCAGAGCGCGGCCAAAAATACAAGCGTCGAACTGAATATCGACCCCGACATCGAGCTCAACTGCGATGGCGATGACTTGTATCGACTGCTTTCGAATCTAATTGAAAACGCAATTAGCTACACTGGCGACAATGGAACAGTGCGGATCAGTGCACTTCGCCAGGGAGCAACGGCAGTTGTGAAGGTGGAAGACAACGGCGTTGGAATTGCTCAAGAAGACTTGGAAAAAATTTACGACCGCTTCTGGCGCGCCGACAAATCTCGCAACTACAAGAGTGGCAACCAGGGATTGGGACTGGCTATCGTCAAGGCGTTAGTCGAGCACTATCAAGGAAACATTTCAGTACAAAGCGCCCTGGGAAAAGGCAGCACATTCACAGTCGCGCTGCCGTTGTCAGCGCAGACGCATAGATCAGACGTATTAGAAAAGTCGACATAGGTCAAACTTCACCAGGAACTCACCAGTTCCAAGTAATCTCACGATGGTGACTCCTACTCAGTTGAAAACAAATGCGATGGTCCTGTTACGCCATAGCGGCGGCAGTCATTCATGCCACGCTTATACCAGCCGACGCAGAGCTAGTACCGGCCACTGCTGAGCTGCCCCCGACTTTGAGACCAGCTTTAGCAGCTAGTGTCGAGCAAGTCAGCTTGCCTCAGTCATTCAATCTTGGTTTGGCGAACAACCCTCGCACTGCAGCTGCACGCGCACAATTGGGCGTGACGAAGTCTAATCTCGCCCAGGCAAACGTGCTACCGAACCCCGGCATTTACATCGATAACCAGTACCAATTCACCTACAAGTTGGGCGCGTCCATGCTGGTCGAGCCGCCATGGAGAATCATTTTTCGTCGCGCCGCAGCAAAGAAACAAATCACTCAGACCGACCTGGAAATCACTCGAACGCTCTGGCTGTTTCGCGGCGAAGTAAGAAGAACATTTGTAGAAGCGCTTATTGCCAGAGAGATGGCTGACTTGCGCCGCCAGCTTCTGACTATCATGCGTCGTTTGCTATCGATTGCAAAAGAGCGTTTCGAAAAAGGCGACGTTCCAAAGCTCGATGTTCATCGAGCAGAACTGGCTGTGATTCAGGCAGAGATACAGGTGGAGCAGGCGGACATTCTTGTGACGCAAACAAGAGAACAACTGAATGTGGTGCTCGCTCGTGACAAAAATCTCGTCGAACCAGCACCACTCTCATCGGTTCTCGCCGACCTCGTCAAAGAGTCCACCAGGCTTGGAGACTCACAGCAGTTGGTCCATGCCGCGATGACGAACCGGTTGGAAATAAAAATCGTCGAACAACAAATCAAAGTAAATGACGCCAATTTGACAGTGGCTCGCGGAAATATTTTGCCTGCACCGCGCTTCACCGTGGGGCGAATGACGGAAGACCGTATAAATAGTGACAAAAACCGCAAATCAGCTTTCTTTCAGGCATTGATTGAAATGCCGATTTTGGATCGCCAACAAGGTTTTATTGCACGAGGAAAGGCTGTCGACAAACAACTAAATCTCGAAGTGCTCTCACAACAAAATATAATTACGCAGCAAGTACTACTCGCCTATCGCCGCGTACAAAGCGCGCTTGCACGAATCGACCGCTACCAGCATCAGGCGCTGCCGATCTCCATAACCATCTCTTCTGCGGCCGACCTCAGCTATCGCATGGGTCAAACCGACATCAACAGTGCTCTCGTAGCACAGCAAGATAACATCCTCGTTCGCACTCAATACCTCGATTCCTTGCTGGCTTACGAGCTAGCGATGAATGATTTGGAGCAAGCCATTGGCATTCCCCTCTAGTAAAAAATTAGTTATAGCAATGACTTTGATTTCTTTGCACGGCTGCACCACTGAGCCACACACTGCTGACAAAGAAACCACTTCAGCGAGCGAGCACGAGGAAAAAAAGCACGTAAATCTGCCTACAATGAAGGTCTACCCAAGCGTTGTAGCGCAGAAGATCACATTTCCAGGCAAAGTAAATGCTCTACCCGACTGCTCGGTTTCGGTCACGTCGAACATCTCAGGCAAGATCACTTCGATACGCGTCGTGCCCGGACAATCAGTGACAAAGGGCGAACTCATCGCCACATTAGACGACAGACAAATAAGAGCGCAACTTTTACAAGCGCAGGCGCCATTAAAGACGGCACTGAATGCGGTGGCGCAAGCAAAAATCGCGCTCGCTCTGGCAGAAAAAAACCTGTCACGCACACAAGCGTTGTTTGATAAAGACATCGTGGCGCAAAAAGACGTTGTAGCCGCGCAAAGTCAGGCAGAACTAGCCAAATCTCAGGTTGAGGCGGCGGAAGCGAAAGTATCCGAGGTCAGGACTGCACCAAGCCAAATCAATACCCAGCTAGCATTCACGAAAATTTTCTCTCCGCTTTCCGGGCTCGTTGCCCATCGATACCTGAATGTCGGCAGCGCCGCAGACCCCGCCACACCAATAGTTCACGTGGTGAATTTGAATCAGGTGATCGTCAACGCTAACATGCCAGCCGATTCTCCATCAAATCCCCGCGTCGGTGATTTCGCTGAGATCACAACGGTGGCTGAGCCCGGAGTCGTCTATCGCGGACAGATCAAGTCCGTTAGCCCAATGGTCGATGCAACCAACAACACTGTCTCGATAGAGCTGCTGTCTAAAAACGACCATCTCCGGCTGAAGGAGGGACAGCAAGTCAACGTCTCGATTTCGACCTCGTCCATCAGGGCCGTGCTGATACCAGAAACATCTATCGTGCCAGGGCACGATGATCCATCCGAACTTTTCGTCTATGTGGTCAAAGACGGAAAAGTAAAACTGCAAAAGGTAGTGACAGCCACTAAATCTGGTGACTCGATTCCAGTAATAAAGGGCTTAAATTCGGGCGATGAAATAGTGAGCAAGGGCGCCTATGGTGTGCCAGATGGCGCCATTCTAGACAGAGGCACCGCTCAGAGATGACAGCTCGCATCCTCGAACTATTAATAAGGCAAAGTCGTGCTGTCTATCTCGTCATGCTCTTCATTGTTGTACTCGGCGTAGTTTCATTTCATTCTCTCGCTAGCGATGTCTATCCCAACCTTGCATTTCCGCGCATCGCGGTGATCGCATCAGTCGGAGATATGGACCCCGACCGTGTTTTATTGCTCGTCACCAGACCGCTAGAAGAAGCTAGCAGTCAAGCTTATCGAGTGCGATGGATTCGTTCGAAAAGCATTCGCGGAGCAAGCGAGTTGTCGATCGAGTTTCAACCGGGAACAGATATGACCTTTGCCTGGCAGCAAGTGCAGGCACGCATTGCAGAAGTGCGAACGTCACTGCCTGCAGGCACAACGCTGATAGTGGAGCCTGTTTCTCCGGCCATCTTTCCGATTTTAAATTACAACATTACCTCAGACAGCATGACCGCGACAGACTTATACAACTTAGTGCGCTACCAAATCGAACCGCGCATCATTCAGGTTTCAGGAGTAGCAAGGGCGAAGACGCAGGCAGGCAAAGTTCCCGAAATCGCAGTCGAAGTCGACCCAGAAAAACTGAAAAGTAATCGACTGAGTATTTCCGACGTGGCAAATGGAATTGCGCGAACAAATCGACTTGATGTTCTCGGGCGCGTCGATCAGCACTATCAGCAAAATCTTGTTGTCGGTCCCGGTGAGGCAACGGGCGCAGCCGATTTGAGGAATCTGGTAATTTCTCGCAGCGGGTCCGACCCAGTCTTTTTAAAAGACATTGCATCAGTTTCAAACTCTTACAAAGATCCAGTCAGCATCATCAGCGCTGACGGGGAGGAAGGAATTGTTCTAAACATTTTTAGACAGCCAAGCAGTAACGTCGTAGCCGTCTCAGACGCGGTCACAGCGGAGATAGAGAGCATCGAGAAAGAATTGCCATCGAGCGTCAAAATTCGAAAAGTCTATGACGAATCGCTATTAGTCAGGCAAGCTTTATCATCAATTTTGGACGAAATTGGCGTTGGTATCTTCTTCATCACAGTCATCCTTTTTCTATTTTTGCGATCTTGGAAAAGCACTATCATCGCCGCTCTCACCATTCCGCTGTGCGCCGCTGCATCATTTGCCACAATGGCATTACTCGGACAGAGCTTGAATTTGATGTCGCTGGGTGGATTGGCCATCGCATTGGGATTAGTGATCGACGACGCTATTGTGATCATCGAAAACATACATCGCCAACTGAGCGCCGGACTCGCACCGAAACAAGCCGCTATAGCCGCGGTAAGCGAGCTAGCGGCACCCGTAATCAGTTCGACTTCCACAACACTAGTTGTCTTCTTGCCATTGGGACTGCTGACCGGAGTAACGGGACAATTTTTCTCCGCACTAACAATTACCCTCGCGAGCGCAGTGGCATTTTCCCTATTTCTCGCGCTCTTCGTCATTCCTATACTATGCGCACAGTGGCTCAAAGCGCCACAACATGAACTTTCGATCGAGGAGGCAAGGCAACACGAAGCGCCCGAGCCTCACCACCAGTGGTATCAGCGCTTACTCAAGTCTTTTCTCGAATTGCCACCATTCATCGCAGTTACGGCCGCCGCCGGCATTCTTGCTACAAGCGCACTCTTATTCGGAAAAATAGGCACCGATTTCTTGCCCTCTGTCGACGAAGGTTCGTATGTGCTGGACTATCTGATGCCCGCAGGCACTTCTCTGGCTGAGACAGATCGTGTGTGCAAGCGAATCGAGAGCATCATCGCACAAACCGACGAGGTTTCTGCCTGGACCCGTCGCACCGGTGCAGAGCTGGGACTGTTTGCCACACAGCCCAACACAGGCGACATACTGGTCGTCTTGAAACCACACGGAAAACGCAAACGCACCACAGAAGAAGTCATGGACGAGCAGCGAGAACGAATCGCGCAAGTAGTGCCGGAAGCAGAAATAGAATTGCATCCAATTCTTGCAGATCAGCTCAACGACCTTTCGGGCTCCAGAAACCCCGTCGACGTGCGTGTCTTTGGAGAAGACCCAACCGCAATTCGCTCGGTGGCTGAAGCACTGCAAGAGAAAATGCGAAAAATCAAGGGTCTCGTCGACATCGCCCTGACAAGTCAAGATTACTCACCACAGTTCAGTGTTCACGTCGATCCCTGGAGAGCTGGGCGTCTCCTACTAAGTCCTCTCGATGTCAGCGATCAAGTCAAAGACGCTTTGCTAGGTCGTGTTTCAACACAAATCAAAGAGGGCGACAAATTTATCGACGTGCGAGTTAGGCTTCCCGACAAGGTGAGGTTGGACGCAGACCAAATTGCACAGCTGCCAATCTTTGGTAAGAACGGTGCCATGCTTCCTCTCGGCTCTCTCGGCGCCGTGCAACAAGTGCGCGGGACGACAGAGATTCAGCGCGAGCACCAGCAACGTTATGTTGCCGTCGAAGCAAGTATAAGCGACAGAGATCTCGGATCGACCATTGCAGAAGTGAAGCACGTTGCCAAAGAAGTTCACGTTCCGCCTGGAGTTTCGGTCAACGTGGGCGGTGTTTATCTCAGCCAACAAGAGACATTTATCCAACTGCTCGCGGTTCTGATGCTGGCAGCGACTCTTGTCTACTTACTGATGGTGATTCAATTTCGTTCGGTGCGCCAACCTTTGGCAATCATAGCGGTTCTTCCATTGGGCATGCTTGGCGTAGAATTAGCGTTACTATTCACCAGGACACCGTTCAATGTTTCATCGTTCATGGGATTGATTTTGCTAGTCGGTTTAGAAGTCAAAAATGGAATCATTCTCCTGGAGTACGCCAACCGCTTACAATCAAAGGGGCGGTCACTTCAAGCGGCACTGATCGAAGCTGGTGCTGTGCGCTTTCGACCAATTATCATGACGACTTTATGCACTCTGTTGGCACTAATTCCACTCTGGCTCGGTCACAGCGCCGGTGCTGAATTGCACCGCCCCCTCGCCATCACAGTTATCGGTGGTTTGACATTCTCGACTTTATTCACCCGAATATTCGTTCCATCATTTAGCAGGTTGCTCAGTGACAGACGCACCAGTTGACAGCGAAAAAATTTCTAGTTTCGGTGGCACATGGTCGCGCTCCGATCGTGTCTCGCTGCTTTTGGTTTGTGCTGCCAGCGCACTGATTGTGCTGCCCGGACTGAATGCGTTTGGAATCATCGACCCCAGCGACGGACTTTATGCCGAAGGCGCTCGCGAAATGATGGAGTTGAAAAACTTCATCACGCCTCACTATAACTACATTCCATTTTACGAAAAGCCAATCATGATCTACTGGATGATAATGGCTTGCTATTCCGTATTTGGCGTGCACGAGTGGGTTGCACGCCTACCTTCTGCTTTATGCGCGATTGCCACCACCGGCATTGTGTTTAGCATGTCACGTTATTTCGTCAGTCAGCGCGCCGCCATCTACTCGTCCATCGTTCTTGCGACTTGCCCTTTGTTTGCCGTTGTCGGCATGCTTGCGCTGACGGACATGCCTCTGTGCTGCTTTCTCACAACCACTATGTTGATTTTCATCCGTCGTTTGAACGGCGAGAGATCTGCAATTTTGTGGTTCGGCTACGCGAGCTTGGGATTAGCGGTGTTGACTAAAGGCCCACTGCCAATCGCCCTGACAGCAATGGTTTTCACCGCTTACTTGATGTTAATCAGCGGTGCCAATCTAAAAAACCCAGTCTGGTACTGGAGACAGATTCTCCAACTGGAGCCCTTCAAGGGTATAGCCATCACTCTCGGTCTCGCCTTACCCTGGTTCGTTGCCGAGAGCATCGTCACGCACGGCGATTTTTTTCAGGAATTTTTCATCAGACAAAACCTGGGACGTCTCGGCGGTCTCGTCAATCACGTAATGCCGTTCTGGTTCTACTTTCCCGTCATCATCTTAGGCACTTGTCCATGGATAATTTTCCAATTCTTAGCGCCACAAATGACGATCAAACTTCTTAAAAAACGATCGATTTCTTTCCCCGAGAACGCACTGACTATCTTTTGTCTGTGCTGGAGCGTTGTAGTGTTTGTTTTCCTCACACTGGTAAAAACAAAGCTCGCGACATACATACTACCGGTGGTACCACCAATCGCAATTGCCGTCGGCACTTATTTCGACCGCTGGAGTCAGATGAAACCGGGCAAAAGCTTGCTAATAGCAGGGATTATCATCGCTTCCTTCTTATTTATAGCGAGCAGTTTGCTGCCCATAGCCTCGCACAGTCTTCCAGAAAATTTGACCGGCGGATACGTACCGACCGCAGTGGCAGGTACTTTAATCCTCGCCGTTGGCTGGGCGGTTTTCAGCATCAGAGCGTGGCAAAATAAAATTGAGATTGCCATACAAACCGTGCTCTGCTGCTCGGTCTTAGGTGCGGCGATACTTATTCCTGCAGCCATTTCGGTGTTCGATGTCGAACAAGACCAACCGCTACGTCAACTGATTTTTAGAGCTCGCAACGAAAATGTTCGATTATCGACTTTCACTAGAACGTGCACCGCAGCTCCCTTCTACATGAAGGAGAGCGTGCCCATGATTACGAACGAGCAGGAGTATCAGACATTCCTGCACGACAGCGAGAAACCACACTGGATTCTTGCCAGCAAAGATGTGGTAGCTCTTCTTCTGGTGCATCCAGGCGAAATCAAATTGATCGAACGCAAAGGTAAATGGTCGCTTTTCTCATTGAAGTGAGCGTCACGTCTGATCACACTCCGCTGTCATTTAAGGAGTTCTATCGGTCAGAGTTCTATAATTCCCTTCTGCTCTCTCAATAACAATAAAAGGAATCCCAAATGCCGAAGTACAACAAGTTGTCCAAAGAAAATGCCGCAGTTCTCCTGGTAGACCATCAGGCTGGGCTGCTCTCCCTGGTGCGAGACTTTCAACCGGATGAGTTCAAAAACAACGTTCTAGCTCTGGCAAACGTGGCCAAATTCTTCAACCTACCCACAATACTGACAACGAGCTTCGATCAAGGTCCAAACGGTCCTATCGTTCCTGAACTGAAAGCGATGTTTCCTGATGCGCCCTACATCGCAAGACCCGGTCAGATCAACGCCTGGGACAACAGCGATTTTGTCGATGCAGTCAAGAAAACTGGACGAAAGCAGCTGATCATAGCTGGCGTCGTCACCGATGTCTGTGTAGCATTTCCCGCTCTATCAGCGCTCGAAGAAGGATATGAAGTGTTCGTTGTCACCGATGCCTCTGGCACGTTCAACACGACCGTGAGAGACGCTGCCTGGAGCCGTATGACCGCCAATGGTGCACAGCTGATGAACTGGTTCAGCATCGCTTGTGAGTTACACAGAGACTGGCGCAACGACATCGAAGGGCTGGGAAATCTACTTTCCAGCCATCTGCCCGCTTACGCAAATTTGATGCAAAGTTTCGGCACGAAGAAGTAGCGAGCACCACTGGTAGTGCACTTAGCGTTCGAATTTAGAGCGCCAGTTCTTTGTATGGAATCGCCGGAAAGAGTTCTTCGATCTCTGCCATCAATTTTTCGGCATCGAACTCTGGCATTAACAAATACTTGTCCGCCCCCATCAGATTTGCGGCGATTTCAACCGACGGACTGGTTACCAGTGCCAGCACTCCCGGATCTGCACAGAGCATGAAAAAATGAGCTTTGTGCAGAATGCAATCTGAACTTTTCACTTTTTGAAGGAAGCTGAAAACGCTTTCGTTTTCGAGGTGGGCAGCCGCAACGATTACATCGACATGATCTTTGGTTTCCAAAAATCGCATCGCTTCGGAGATGGTAAAGCACGGCACAACTTGATGACCGGCGCGTTTGCAGGCTTGCTTGAGCTTTTCTACGTTCTCAGGATTTTCCAGAGTCAAAATTCTGTATGTTTGCTCTGGCGGCAAGTCTACGGTCGGTTGCTCAATCTGTGTCATGGCGTTCCCAAAATTTGTAAGACGTAGTACTTATTGTATGCCCATTTTTTGCAGATTTGGCACACCGCTATCCAAAACCTGGCTGAGGTTTATCGATTTTCTATGGTCGCCCGCACACTATTTTCACACTAGTGGCACAAATCGGCTTCCCTGGCTGGTTCCGCGCCGCGCCATTTCTTTGTCGATCATATCCATCGTGTGTCGCTTATCGAAACACCACTCTGGTCCAACAACATCCTTTCGCGAACCTTCAGCGACAAGCCGCATGATTACTTGATTTGGTGGCAACATCTCTAAGGCATCACAAACCATCTGCACATATTTCTCTTCTTCAAGAAATGTGAGCGTACCATTTTGCAAGTCACGCTCCAACGGTGTGCCCTTGTAGACACAGAGTTGATGGATTTTTACACCATCAACGGAGGAATGCGCAATTTTCTGAACCGTTTGGAACATTTCTTCCTCGGTTTCGCCGGGCAAGCCGAAAATCAAATGAGTCGCGACTTTTAAATTCCGCTTCTTGGCTCGGTCCAGGGCATCGAAAAATTCGCCGGCCGAATGCCCACGGTTTATCAGGTCAAGAGTTCGATCGTGAATCGTTTGCAGACCGACCTCCAGCCAAACGAAGGTCTTGCGCCCGTATTCAGCTAGCAGGTCCAAAACATCATCAGGCAAGCAATCCGGGCGTGTGCCGATACACAAGCCAACGACATCTTCAAACTCGAAACAAACGTCGTAAAGACTTCGCAACACTGCCTCAGGAGCATAGGTGTTTGTAAAAGCCTGGAAATAACCAAGAAATTTCTTGGCTTTGTACCTTCCGATAATGCGCTCCATACCGGTGCTCAACTGTTCTCTGACATTGAGCGTCTGGTCGATAGTTGGCGCGCCTGACCCTTTCTCATCGCAAAAAGTGCAGCCGCCGAAGGCACGAACACCGTCCCGGTTTGGACAGGTGAACCCGGCATCGATTGGCACACGATAAACCCGAGTTCCGAAATATTCCTTCAAGTAATTATTGAAAGTGCGATATCTTGGCGAGTCGATCTCGGCAGGTTTGGCGTCAAGTTGCGTGTTCATAGGCGCAGGGGGGCTTATTTAGCGGAGATTTCACGGTCGGAAACGTCCATACTACTACGAGTTGCCAGTAATAAGTAATGAGGCGCATCGAGTTGACACTATTTAGTGCGTTTTGTTATTCTGGCTTTCTGATGCAGTCTGCGTCTTAGACTATGCCCCCATCGTCTAGAGGCCTAGGACACCTCCCTTTCACGGAGGTAACGGGGATTCGAATTCCCCTGGGGGTAAATTTTTCCGGCACCTGTTGCCCTTTCACCTTGAAGACTTCCTCTGCGCGATTTCGCGGCGGTTGTTGAGTTCGTCGTATACAATTTAGACGGTACCCAGGGATTGTCTTTGCAGCGGAGCTGCTCAGCGTGAACGACACAGGTGCACTAGATGGAAACTGAGAGCAAGCCGATCAGACTCGGCGAGTTGCTCACAAGAGTCGGCTTACTGCGCGCGCATGAGTTGACTGAAGCTATTCAAATCGCCGGTGAAACGGGGCTTCCCATCGGGCGCGTCCTGATCATGTCTGGCTATTTGACGGACCAGGAATTACAAGCAGCAGTGCAAGCGCAATCGTTTTTGAAAGACAAAGTCATCGACATGGATATGGCTGTCAACGCGCTGCATAAGGTTTCCCAGGACGATGTCACTTTCGAACAAGCGCTCAGGCAGTTGGGCTGGGCGAGCAAAGCGTCACATCAAACCGCGAAGTTGGGCGAGTTGGTGCTCGGCGCCGAGCTGGTCACACAGGCACAGTTGAATGAAGCGCTGCGAACAAGTCAAGAAACAGGTTTGCCGCTCGGACGTATTTTGGTGCTCACTCAAGCACTCAACGATGAATTGTTATCTGCCGCTTTGACTGCTCAAGTGCTGGTGCGCGACGGAAAAATCGAGCGCGATCAAGCGATTCAAGGACTAAAATCTGCGAAGCGACGGCGCGTCACGATCGAAGTCTCGCTGCAGGATCACGGCTTCTACAAACCACCCGTTCGTCAATCGGTGAAACTTGGAGAGTTGCTTGTTCTCTCGGGTTTAGTCAACGAAGGCGACTTGATGAATGCGCTGGAATTGGGTCTGCTCAAAGAGCAGCCGATCGGACAAGTGCTGGTTGAGTCAGGTTATATCTCAAAAGACATTTTGTCGGCAGCGTTGAAGTTGCAGCAGATGGTGACCAACGGAACGCTGAACGCGCTCCAGGCATCCGAAGCGATAAGACAAGTAGCCACGCGCGGATTCTCGATTGCACAGGCTGTCGCAGAATTGGGATTGCTGAAATTCGATGCTAACGAAACGATCCGCCTTGGTGAAATATTGAAGGCGTCAGGTGTGATTACTGACGAAGACATCAAAAAAGCAATCGAGCTGAGCTCGCGCAATTCGGCTCTGGTCGGCAAGATGCTGCTCGTGACAGGAATGATCGACGAGCAAATGTTGCATGCATCGTTGCGCTGTCAGTTTCTTTTGCGCGAAGGTTTCTTGGGAATGGAACACGCCACTCATGCATTGAATCACTGTCAACGCACTCGCTGTAGCTTTGATGATGCGCTGCAAGAGCTGGGCTATCAAATCAACACGCGCATGCAAGATGTCGTGGATGTCGCTGACGAACATCACGATTTTTAGCAACTCGTTTTTAGACGCGAACATTTAGCATCAATGAGACTCTTTAACTGGCGGCAGCTTGCCGTGCAGTTCTTCGTATCGCGTCGAGAGTTCGTCAATTAGTTGCAACTTGGGAAGATCAAAATCGTTTTGATGAATACCGCCTTTTATTTCTCTCCAGTTGTATATCGCAGCTTCAGGATTGGCTTTAAACTCTTTGAGAAAATCTACAGCAATGTTTTCAGCTGACAGCCAGGCCTGCATCGGCTGGACGATGTGTTGATCGATAAAATTCTCGCCCGGAGAATGTCCTGGATGTTGCACGACGTAAGTTGCGTTGTTGATGCTATCAACAAATGCTTTCTCGCTCTTCGGAGTAAAATTTTCTGCGGCCATGGCTCTTACTGCTCCTGCTAATTTGCACGGGATATGCAAACAGAGTAGACAATGCGCCTGAAACAAAGCCGTAAGATTTCGTGAAAGTTTATGGTATTAGATAACCAAAGTTTCGAGTTGATCGTGCACTGCAACGGTGCCTGCCACCACGCGAGTGCCCTTGGTCAACGACTCTAAAACTGGGAACTGATTGACCTTTCCGCCGGCTGCTTCGATGATTGCGATTGCGCCGAAGCAGTCCCAAGAGTGCATGTGCGGTTCAACATGACCGAGCAATCTTCCGCAGGCAACATACACGAGTGAAAGCGCACCGGATCCGTTGCGAAAAAACATGCCTTTGTTATCGAGCAATTTGGTCAAAGAATCGAACAAGAATTCTCTTGGAGTTCGAGACGAGTAGCCAATGCTAACCAGTCCAGCAGAAAAATCGGCGCCTGGATTCGGAGCTATCGGCACACCATTGACGGTGGCAGGAAAGCTTTTACCGCCGACAAATAATTCATCCATCGGTGGATTGTAAATTAATCCGAATTCGATCACTCCATCCCAAACGTATGCGATTGAAATGCACCAGTTAGGCATACTAAACAAGAACGGTTGTGTCCCGTCGATTGGGTCGACAACCCAAATTCCGCGCGCCGAATCCAAATCGCTCGCGCCAGTTTCTTCACCGAAAAATGCATCATCAGGAAAATGCTTAGCGAAACTTCCTTTGATCAACAACTCTGTGTTCAGATCTGCTTCGCTTACCAGGTCATGCGAACCTTTGCTCTTAACGGTAAGAGAGCCAAGTTTCTTGAAGTAATCGTTTGCCAGGGCGCCAGCCTCGCGAATCACTTTCTGCGCCACTTCGAAGCGAATTTGAAGATGTTCGACTCTGTTCAAAGTCGTCGATGATGTAGTCACGATGGATTCCCCCAAGCCGAAGACGTCCAATTCTAGCCGAAACGGCAAAATTCATCGGAGGGGAGAAGCAAAAAGTATGTATTTGTTACCTGAAGTCGCCAATGAAACTTCGAAATGGATCGTGCATGCTTATTGCTGGCACAAATGGAGCCGGTGCGGCATCGAAGTGTTCGCTTGGCAGAATCAGTTTAGCGAAAGCGGAAATAATTGAATCGACTGAGTCGTCAGAGATATTAGAGAACGGCAAAAGAAACTGCTTCGGAACGGAGCCTGAAACATAATAGCTCTCTGTCGATACCAGCGGCAAATTCGCTGTATATGCGGCATCTTGAATTTCGTCATCGCAAAGATCTGATTTGAATGTGACGAGTAGATTAGTTCCACTATCTTCAGTCGAAATCGAAATTTTCTGACCGAAGTGGCGCATCAAAGAGATCACTAATTGCTGTCGGCGAGAAGACAATACTCTTTGATTTTTTCTGAGGGCTCGCTCGTACAGCCCTCTCTCGATAAATTCAGCGAGCACCTGTTGCTCCAAAAGATTTACATCACGCTCCAACATTCCCTTGAATTTCTGCACCAGATCCATCCACTTATCGGGAAAAACAGCGAAGCTAATTCTGGTGACAGGCAACAGAACACGCCAGAATGAAGCCAGGTAGATTACAGAATCGTTTTCGTCGAGACCTTGAATCGCTGGAGCAGGGCGGCTCTTGCGGTGCCAATATTCACTATCGTATCCATCTTCGATAATTGTGGTGCCAGTTTCTGCGGACCAGGTCAATAGTTCACGTCTTCTCTCAAGGCTCATCGTAGCTCCAGTTGGATTCTGATGAGCCGGTGTTACATACAAAAACTTAGCCTTTTTCTCATAGTGTTTGAGGCGTGAAACTATGACACCATTACTGTCTACATCGATCGGGTCGATCTCAGCTCTGTAAGTTGAGAATACGTTGCGAGCATGTCTAAAACCTGGATTCTCCATCAAAATGGTGTCACCGGCGTCCAGCGTCAGTCTGCCAATGAAGTCTAGAGCCGCTGTAGGACCGGCAAAAATCACCACGTTGGATGGTTTGCATTTGAGCGAACGAAATCTATTCACATACTTGCTGATAGCGGCTCTAAGTGCTTCGTGTCCGAGCGGTGCGATATCAGAGTCGAGAGGCGCTTCCTTGGCTCGATTGGCAAAGATTCGCTGCCACTGTTCCAACGGTGTTGGATCTTCCGGGCTGGGTGCAAAATTCATTTCTGGGAAACGGTAAGAATATTTTCCCGACATCAAATGCTCGGCAAAGCGCGAAACTGATTCGGCAGAAACAGGTTCGCTTACTTCTGAGAGGTCAACGTGATCGACCTCTTGCGTCTCGACTACGCCAGCGTCGAAACGCCTTTCAGGCATCGTTTGAGGTGTGGGAAATACTTTTAGGTTCTGGTCGCTCGAATCCAGGTAGCCCTGAGTAACAAGCAGTTTCGTCGATTTGAGTACGGTGTGTCGGGAGACGCCTAGCTTTCTCGCCAGGTCTCGCGTAGAAGGAAGCACCTGCCCGCCTTCGATTCTACCATCCAAGATGGCGTCACGGAGAATTTCATAGAGTTCGATGAACAGAGGCTTATCAGATGATCCGAGAATAATTGGAATATCAGCAAAAGACGTTTTCAAAACAATCACCTGCACATAGTTAGACGCGCCAATTAGCTACATCAGGGGGAAAAGAGTGAGAGGGAGGGAGGGCAAGCGGCTCACAGCGCAACAGCGCAATTTATAGTTCTCAAGTTACCGATCGACATGGGAATTTGTCTGGAATTTCCTGTGACAAAATTTGGTATCAAAGAGCGTTCATGCAGGTTTAAAGGTCCTTACAAAATTGTGCTTAATTTGATGCACGCTTAAAGCTAGAAGCTCGGTCATTCCTTTGAATGATCCGAGCGTCTACCCCGATTTAAAATTTGAGCTGAGTCGATCTATTTGCTGTTGCTTTCCGCAATTGATTGAACTAAGCAGCTTTATTTCCTGTTGCTTTTTCTAACAACGAATCAACCATATCACCAGGTCTGAACTCCAGCGCGGAGAAGGGAACGTAAGCGAGCATAACCATGAAGGCTGTGTAAACGATGGGTTCCCAGGCGCTGGAGGGATCGTAGCTACCGATATCCTTCAACCAATTGATTCGAGTGCACATGCAAAGCAAGATGATGCACCACCAGAAACGCCAGAGAACCAGATCACAAAGAGCGTTAATCCAATTAGCAAAAATCGGTCGAAACAGAGTGCCTACGCCTTCGGGCCATGCGAACATTGCGGCAGCGACCGGTCCAAGTAAAAACAGGTAACAGACTGCCACGAGCTGGTAGGTTGTTAAAACCATCAGTGCCGTGTTGAGCAGTGCTTGCACGCCACCAAATACAGCGCGCCCAGTGGAAGCAGCGGTGGACTCGCTCTTATTGCGCGCCGCGACCTGAGCTGGTGTCATGTTTTTTGTCGGATTCATCAGATCTTGCGACCACTGATCGACAGTTTGCAGATCGATTGCTTGCTTAACAGCATCAGTCATCGAATTGCCAAAATCAATGGAATAGCTCACCATAAGCTGAATAGTGCCGAGCAAAAATATGGCGACCAGGGCTCGTAGAATTCCTTCGAACGGCTGCCAGGTTGATGCCATTGCAGAGGCGAAAGGTGCAGCAACATAATTGCGAGTTTGAGTCAGAACGGCACCAACCAGCAACAACAGCACTCCAAGCGGCAAGAAGAAAGCTTTGTACATCTGCTGAACGATCCAAACTGATTGTGAGAGTGTGCGCTGCACATCATCTTTTCGTGCCGGCGTCGCGACTATTTCATTGGCGACGTTAATCAAAGGGCTCGAAGTAGCGTGCAGGTTGGCTTGGAACTCCGCCGATGCTGCACCCTGGGTGGCGTCTGCCGTTTGCTGCGCTCCACCCTGGTAATTCGCCTGTGTTGTTTGCAAATTAGGGTTGAGCATTTGCTCTGTCGTTCTTTGAGTTGCAGAGAGACGGGCTGTCTGATCCACCAAATCACTGGCGGGAGCGCCGGTCAATATCCGTGGTGCGCCGTTGAAGATATTCACGTTCTGAGTATTTGAAAGGGGATTGTTTGGCAAAATGTGCATGTAGACAGACTGACCAGCTGGAGGTCCAAAACGGCTGCCCATCGGATTAGCCCCGTCGATCGTAAATTCAGGCTGCATAAAAGGCTGCGGTATCAAACCTGGTATCACTTGCTGCGCCGTTGCCGAGAATGCCGGAGTTGTGATCGATGGACCTCTGCCAGAAACCCGAGTGCCAGCCTGGTTTGGCATCTGATATGTGGCGGTTGGATCTGCACCAATCTCCAGGGTGAATGGTTGCATCAGGTCGAATTGCCCCATGTGAGGCGCCATTTGATAAAAGTTTTGCTTGATTCCAGCAAACGAATTGCTCAATAACGGATTGTATGAGATCGATGAAGTCCCACCGGAGAAGGAACCGGATGATGCACCGGAGAAGGATCCAGACGCCGAACCGGATGATGCACCGGAGAAGGATCCAGATGCCGAACCGGATGATGCACCGGATGAAGATGACGAGAAGCTACCAAATGATGATGATGATGATGATGATGATGAGCTACCGGATGATTTTGACGAGGAACCGCTGGATGATGCACGATCGTTTCTTTGAGAGTCACTTTGATCCGCTGGAACAGTCAGTGTGCTCCGCGACTTAGCTTGATGTGGTGTGCCTGCAAGGCAAATTGGAGTCGATGAGACGCCGACAAGTGCGAGCAGTGCTAACAGAGATTCCGTTCGTACAGTTCCAATCATTTCTTAACCGCCATGCTGATTTCCGTCGTCGCAACAAACGTTTTAGCAATTCGCCAGTGGTGGCAATCCGATACCAAAGTCATGTTGACTGGCGTAGAAAGCAACACTTTCCAGGTTGTCGTTTTGAGTGTTACGAGGGCGCAGACTGCTTGAATTGTGCAGCATCTCGAAGCGTGGGTTGTTTGAGGCTGTACCATCCGCCATGCGTCTGAAGAATTCACGGATTGATTCAGAGTTGTTCATGTCTTTTTCCTCAAGTGAAGACCTTAGTCGTTGAGACTAAGTGGTAGTAACAGTCGCGGAAGACGTTCAAAAGGGCGTTTGTTCACTGACAAAATCAGAATAGCTGGCAAGGCGTTACAACGTCCGGACATTTTTGTAACTAAATTGGGTAAGGCGAAATTTGTTGCAGGTTAGGGTTTCGAGGTTTGGTTTCCTCCAGGCGTCCTCGCATTTAGGTCGAAATTCCTTATATGAATGAACCGAATCGGCTTCGCTTTTGTAAGTTCATCCTTCTATAGCGAATTTGGAAAAATTGTTGAGCCGGTCTGGAGACCGGCGGCCCCAGCCGGCTTGGAAGCCGGCGCTCCGTTGGTGTTTTGTTTGGTTTGGCTTACCAGAAAAGTACACAATTCGTTCCGGTGTTGTTTCTGCTTCGTTTGATAAGTTCTAGCTACGAACTTCGGGGAGATTGAAATGATTGCTAGCGCTCCATCAGTGACTAAAGCTTTGTGGATGGCACTTCTTCTAACTGTTTGTCTGCAGATGAACGCGTTTGCTGCGAATGCAGACCAATCAGAACAACAACAGGACCAGAAGAAGCGTGACATTACTACCGGCAACGGTGCTACTAGCAATCCATTCGGTGGAACATTCGGCGGATTCTCCGGCTTTTTCAATCCATCAGCAATCAGTTCAGCTGCATCTGGAATTTCATCAAGTGCAACATCTGCGGCGAGTGTCGGACGCACCTCGCTCAATTCAATGGCTGACCAGTACCTGCAACAGTACCCTGAAGCGAAGTTTCTTAGAGATGATGATATTCGCGATGCAAACAACAATGCAATTCCTGGTTTGGTCAATCCAGCGCTGATTCCTGGAGCATCTCCGTTTGGAACGTTGTTTCCCCCCACGCCATCAGCGGCGATGTCTTTTCCAGTAAAAAGCAGATTGGAACAAGCCATGATTACCGCAGGGTTGACGCAAATAGGTGGTTACAGCGGTCAACAACCTTCCGATCTCAAAAACTATTTGGGAAACGTCGTGGCAGGAAGTCTCATGACTCGCTCACTGCAGTATCCAGTCAACGCGGCAAATCAAGCCCGAGCGCAAGCAGTAGGACAGTCGCAAGCGATGACTAATGCCATGGGCGACATGTCAAAAGCCCAGGCAGCAAGCGCGATTGGCTACTGTTCTAGCTACCTGCAAAACTTTACGACCGACGACGGCAACCGCTGGAATAAAATTCGCAACGGGCTCTTCGTGCCAATCGCCATCCTTTTGCTTTTGCCTGGTGCTGTTCTCACCCAGGTGCGAGCCATGGTTGTAGCTGGAAACCCAGTGCTATCTGACCCCACGAAGGGTGAAATCAATCCTTTGGAAGGATTACTGCGGGCTGTGGTGGCAATCTTCTTGATTCCTGCCACATACCTCGTTGTTAATTACGGAATTGATTTCTCGAATTCTATTGTTGATTCAATCGCTCAGACTTACCAGACCATCATGGGCTCCAACATGTATCAAGACGCCCTGGGCACCGAAGTAAACGCTTTCAACGTTCGCACACCTAAGCAAAATCAAAATGCAGGTGCTGTAAGAGAGTGGCCGCAACAACCGATCACAGGCATCCCGTCACTAGAAAATGCTCTGTTCAGAACATTGGATCCTGTTACCGGTCAACCAATCCCAGGCAAGACAGACGAAGCAATGCCTGCGGCAGCCGTAGCTGCGCGTCAGCTCTCGTTTGGAGCCAATGCAGGACTCACCGCAGCATGGAACATTCTCTGTGCGTTCCAAATGGCTTATCTTGGTTACTTGTTCTTTGTTGGACCGATTGCCGCTGCACTCTGGGTTTGGCCGATGAGTAATCTTCGCGCCGCTTTTCCAAACTGGGTCGAAGGTGTGATTACTCTCTGCTTCTGGAGCCTGTTCTGGAACACCGCCATTTTGCTGATGGCATGCTTCAAGGGCTCACAAGAAAGCAGCACCGTCATCACCACCGCATTGAATTTTCTCGCTACAGCCTCGGTCAAATACGCGTTCGACTTTGCCAACCTGGTCAAAGCGGCCGGTCAACAAGCTGGCTCTAAAGCCATGGAAGGAGCCAACGGCGGCAAGGGTGGTGGAGCAGGCGGTAAAGGAAGTCAGGGCAAGGCGGGAGCAAATGCCGGTCAGAGCAACGCCGCTGCTGCCCAGGCTGGTGCAAATCAACCTGGTGGAGCAATGCCAGGCACCACCGAGCAAGACACTATCGCTCAACCTGCAGCCCTGACTGCCGCACCGCAGCCATTCGCTCCAAACGGACCAAGCCCAGGTCTGACGCCTTCAGAGCCAATTCAAACAGTTACAGCAGCTGCATATCACACCATGCCTCAACCAGAACCGCAGGAAATGCCACCTCTGGCAGTAGCACCAAATTCAGTGCGCACAGAAAATATGTCACTGGGCGAAAGCGGTTTCACAGTCAGCCGCAGCCTTAACGAAGAAGGTCAGCCAGTCGACGACCTGCGCGCTCCGAACGGCGAAATCATTGCCCACGACATCTCCGATACCGCCACCGCATCCTTCCAAAATCAAGAATACGATCTCGCCAGAATCAACACTGGTAATGGAACTCAGTACACACTGACCAACCACGAAAACCCTTCGCAAACTTTCACGGCAATGATGCCACCATCAGATAGATTGCAATCGGCAGCCAATCTCGGTGGCACACTGAGTGGAACTGGCAACTTGGCAGAAGATTCAATCGCTTTGCGATCCGGCTCTGGCACGCTACTTCTGGAAGATGGCGGAAACACCGTTCTCATCCCACAAGGCGACAATCAAAATTCCTACGACATGTTGACCGTACAACCGGGAGCAGCACCAGGCACTTTCACTGGCGGCGGTCAAACAGTGTCACTGTCGCAAAATCAAAACGGAGACCGTGTGGTTTCCTTGCACGGACAAAATGGCTCCGCTGAATCATTCACTGTCAGAATGACCGGTGACGGCGCCTACACCGTCGCCCATGCAGTTAACGGACAATTGGCAGACAACACATACGTCTCAACCGACGGACAAAGCACCTATTACGCTAAATATGACGCAGCCGGTCAGCTTACTGATATGGACCAAATCACAGGGAATCAAATCAACAGCACATTGTACGGAGACAATTCCACACTGCTTGGCTCTGTCAACACGACATACGACGTGGCAGGCAATTCCAGTTCAACCTACCATCAACCAGATGGCACACTCACAGCTAGCGCCACACACATGTTCAAACCAGAAGGCGGATACGTCGACACCGTAAGAAACAGTGATGGCATAGTGGTCAGCGTACAAGATGTGGGTCCCGGTCAATCATCTGCCGGCGTCTATGCGCCGATTAGCAGCTACGAACCTTCGAATGCAGTTACACAGGAGTATCATTCTTCCGCATCGACTAGCGCTAATTACACCCAAGACTCAACACAAAATGTGGTTGAAACTTCTTCTCCGATGGCTACGCAGGCAGCAGCCTTGCTCTATCGCGATGCACAATCAGCGATTGCTCATCAACCTGCTTCTCCTGCACCTGCACCAGCACCAGCCACGGTGCCAGTTCAAGCTCCTGCTCGCGCTCGCGACACATCTGATGTGCATGGAATCGTTGCCGCCAACAACTCGAATATGCGCAGCTTCAGAACGATATCAGCCATCCTGGCTGCCACCGCTCCAGCCAATGCAGCTGCCCGACCAGTTCATGCAGTCGATGCAGTCGAACACGTCGCAGACCCACTCGCAATCGCGACAAAACGTTCTGACGCCGCGCTAGCCCGAGATCAATACGACGCCAATGTTGAAACACGAAGTCAATCGCAAAACGCAAATCAAGTTGCATCCGCACCGGCACAGGAACTCTACAACACAGGCGTGTCATCGGTGTTGGCTCGATTCAAAAATAGCGCTGACGTGAATTCCGTCCTGATCCGCAATCAGAATAGAGAAAACATGCAATCTGAATCGCTCAGAGAAAGAAACACAATCAACGATGCATCCAACTATCAGACGCTGAACTCCTTGCTCAGCCTGGGTCATATTCAACAAGCGCGATTGATTTTGCCGATCATTCAACAAGAATTAGCGACACAGCATCGCTCTGACAACACAAATCGCATGGTCGACGCTTACGTACAACTGCTCAAGCAATACAGCATGAATGACGAAGCGAGACTCATGGGTAACAATTCAGCCACTATTGACCGCTAGATTTACTTCAAAAGCTTCACTGGTCGAACACACAAAACTTACTTGACTTCAAAAGGAGATCTGTTATGGTTTATGAGCCCCCTCTCATATGCCGAATCGGAACCAATTAGCTCTGAAGCGTTGTTTCGCGCCATTCTAGTCGAATGGAAGGCGATTCATGGCACGACAGAATTCGTGTCCAACTGCTTCACCTGAGCTAGGAATCCAGACATCACTCGATCGCTTACTCGCAAAATTTGGACTCACTAGACTCCAGATGTTTGCCGTAGAAGAGCGTGTTTAAATGGCTGCAAAAAATGCTCAGTAACGCAATCAAACTGATCGATGAAAGTCTATCGTCACATACGATATTAGTATCAGATGCCATCATTGCGTTGAGCAAACTAGTCAACAAAATAGCTTCAGACGATGCACTTAGTCCGTCGGAAACAGTCTATTTCATTGACGCAGCAGGCTCCTTGAATAAAGAGTTACTCGGGTACGAGCATCCAGATTGGAATCTAGAAAGTCCTTATCGAAAATGCGACGCCGAAATCGTCCGGAAAGTTACTGATGGAGAATCGAGTTCTTACAAATTCTTGTCCACCGAATGTTTTGTTGCCGTATGGGGTGCGCAACAAATTGAGGCACATCTTTCTGAAGTGATGAATATGGGTGTCTTCACAACAGGTGATGATGAGCTGATCGTAAATGAAGTGAATGCGCTATCAAAAACAAATTACGTTCTCTACACCGAAAGCGGAATAAGCAGCGATTTATGGCTCAGGTTCAGCATCATGGAGATGGTGCGCATCTATTTCGAAATCAAAGCAGTTATGGGCGAAATGTGCAGAGTGCTGGTAGAGATTTTAGAAAATCGCGTCGCCATCTTCAACGCAGACCCAGCGCACGCTGATTTAGCGCAAGCGGACCCATTGCACGCCGTGCCCATGCATGTCGAGCCTGCGCACACAACCATGGAAGCCGCTAACGCCCAGTATCAGGAGAGTCCGTTTGCTAGCAACGGAACTCTTGACTTCACGGCAGGATCTGGTAAGGTCTAAGAGCCCATACTTAATATCTCTCGGACCGAGCACTCGCCCCGACGCGCACTGCGCGTCAGTTTTGCGTCGAAGCATGCACAAGAACAGAACACAAAAGTTCCGTTGTGAAAGCATGTCATCCTGAAAAATGCGAGTCGAGACGCGCGAAGCGGAACCTCAGGTTCCGCCGCAAAAGCGTGTCGTCATGCGCCGAGAACAAAGGAGATTCTAGATGTCTAGTACCTCACAGAGAAACTCGGACTCATGCAGAGATGGTCAAAATCCGGAATCGAATCGCGCAATTTACTCTGGCGTGATTCATGAAATTTCTGAACTACGGAAAAGTGCTCCGGGAAGCAGTCAGTCAGCGGCTGCGCAGCATGAACTAGACAATCAATTACACAAGCTTGGATTGTTGCCATCGTTGCACCTCTCCAAGATCGACCCTCACGATAAGAATCATCATCACCATCATGACGGCAGCAACGATCGTCCTCACCACAACAGCAGCAACGATCATTCGCCTCATCATGGCAGCAACAATCATCACCATCACGACGCCGGCAGCAAAAATCACCATCACGACGCCAGCAGCAATCATCAGCACCACGATGGCAACGGACATCGACACGAACACGCCCACCTGCATCACATGCACGCATTGCAGCACGATATTGAAAGAATCAATGACGATGCCGCAAACGGCGCACCGCACGGAAAAAAGTTCAGTTGCGACGTGCACAAATTGAATGAAGAGTTGCACAAGCTAGGACTTCCAAGCAACTTCGAATTTAGAGATTTCCCGACAAACTCAAATCCCAAACCACCCGAACATCCAATTACCGAACCGATCACGAATCCACCCGAAAATCCAATTACTAAACCGATTACAAATCCACCCGAACACCCAATTACTAAACCGATTACGAATCCGCCCGAAAACCCAATTACTAAACCGATTACGAATCCACCCGAAAACCCAATTACCAAGCCAATTACAAATCCACCTGAGCAGCCGCCGACAAGGGACCACAACGCAAGCGCGGGTAGCCAAATCTACAATGAGGGTCCGTCATTTTACGTCTCGCCAAATGGCGACGATAAAGGTGATGGAAGCAAAGAACATCCATTCGCCACGCTGAAGCGCGCTGCCCTAGCCATGGAAACATCATCGATCAAAACAACGACCGTAGAAGCTGGCAACTATAAGATGCAAGAAACTCTTCATCTGACAAATAAAGACGACGGAGTCACATTCCAATTCGACAAAGCTAGCGGTCCCAACCAAGCCGTTTTCGATGGTGGCAACGCGGTAGAACGAATGATTGATATCGAAGGGGGATCGCATATCACCATTAATGGTTTACGTTTGACCAACTTCAAATGGACCGGAATCTTCAATCATGGTGGCACCGTCGACCATCGCGACAAATTGAGTAAAAACGTCGGCGGAGCAGAAGGCAACAGGTTCGTCAATAACGAGATCGACCATAACTCGCAAACGGGCGATTGGACTGTAGGTGCGGGCGGTGTAAGTTCAGGCATCGTCAACGACCAGGTCACACCCGACACGCTCGTAGCAAACAATTACATTCACGACCTGCAATACATGGGCATCCAGGCGGGTCGCACATCAGACTTAGCCTCCGGTGCAGGTGACTACAGTGGCACCGTAATTAGTGGCAACGTGATCGACCACGTCATGCAAGGTCGTCACGATGGCGGAGCAATTTACTTGTGGAATGCCCGCAAGCAAATATCCGCCGGCGAAATCATCGAAAACAACTACATTACTAACTACAGCAGCTCTACGCTTGGTGATGGCAAAGGGATTTACCTCGATGACGGCGCCTCCAACACTATTGTTCGAGGAAACGTGATCGCAGAAACAGACCCGCAGAAGTCGACATCAGAAGCAATATTCATACATGGTGGTATCAATAACACCATCAGCAACAACCTCATCGATCTTGGAGACTCAGGCAAAATCGCGGCTCTGGGCTATGCTTCCAGTCCACTTCATCCAGGTGGAATGACAGGCAACGTCTTCGAAAACAACACAATCATTTCTGATTTCAAAGGCAATCAGCAAACCAGTGGAATGGGCGTAACAGGTTACACATATCTGAACGGCTTCGGCAATGCCGCCCGCGGAGCCAATCCAAACATCCGAAACAATGTCTACCACAATTACGCCGGTGGTCAGGAGCGCACTGACGGAAACGGCATCGGTGATAGCAGCCCAATCCACAAGACACCATCTGCGATACCGCTGGAAGGCAATTGGGGACCATTGGGATACGCTCTACCAGCAGACAGAACAGCCCCACTGACAGAAACAGATTCTTTACCAAAAACCGATACGTACCTACCCACAAACCAGCCGCCAGCTACCGACACGCTCGACTTTGTACCGCTTCAATACACAGACTCTGCCGCCACAATCGCAGCACTTCCGCCCAATCAACTGCAAGCAAGAATCAACGAAAATATCAAATACAACAATCAAGCCAAAGCTGGCGGTATTGACGCTCTGTTCGTTGGCGACTCACTGACAGAGCTTCAACCTGCAGCTGTTTTCCAGAAGCACTTCGGAAGCGGAGCGGCGAAGTTCGGCGTAGGTGGAGATCGAACACAGAATCTTCTCTATCGCCTGAAGAATGGCGAATTGGACTTTCCTATCAACGATCAGCCCAAAGTTGTCGTCATGGAAATAGGAACTAATAACATCGGAAGCACTACTTCAAGCCAAACACTGGACGGCATCAAAGCCAACATCAACGCCATTAAAGAGAAGATGCCAAACACTAAGATTTTGCTGGAAGGCATCTACCCGCGTGGTACAGCCATGACACCAGGCACCATCACCGCGCTCAATGCTGCGATCGAGCAATTGGCAGACAACAAGAATATCTTCTACACGAATGCTGGCGGTGCCAAATTGCTCAACCCCGACGGCACTGTCAATACAACTTTATTCAGACCAGACCATGTGCACCCAAACGAACAGGGGTACGAGATTCTGGACGCCGCTCTGGCTCCAATCGTCAACCAGCTAGCCTCTTAGAATGTGAATTTTCTCCAGCGAGAGTCATCGGCTACAATCAGTAGGCGAGAATTCGGGTATCTTGGGTATGAATGGTCCAGCTTCGGTCATTCAGGGCAGCGCAGGGAGAAACTAGAGCTAAATGCCAAAATTGCTACTGGCAGATGATGACAATCAGCTGCGCCAACTTGTTGGCGACTGGCTGGAACATGAAAATTACAACGTAGACCTGGCTGCAGACGGTCCAGAAGCGAAAGAGTACTTACTCAGCGGCGACTACGACGTTTTAATCCTCGACTGGAGCATGCCCGAACCGTCGGGTATCGACTTATGCAAATGGTTTCGCGCCAAGGGCGGCATGACCCCGATTATCATGCTGACAGGCAAGGATGAGATCGAACACAAAGAAGTTGGATTCGGTGCCGGCGTCGACGATTATCTTACTAAGCCATTTGAACTGCGGGAACTCGCGGCGCGTCTACGGGCGTTGCTGAGACGCGGAACAGTGGCGACATCACGCACAGTGAAAGCCGGACCGTTAGTGCTTGACCCTGACACGCACACAGTAACGATTGACAACGGTCCATTGACGCTTACAGCGACAGAATTTGCAGTTCTGGAATTTCTTGGCCGACACCCTAATCAAGTCTTCAACGCCAATGCTTTACTCGACAGAGTTTGGAGCAGCTCATCTGAAGTGTCACCAGATACGGTGCGCGTCTACATCAAGAGATTGCGCGCAAAATTCGAAGCACTCGGTTATCCAGAATTGATCCAAAACATTCACGGTGTGGGCTACAAACTGAACGTGACCTAGTCGGAACATAGGCTAGTCAAATCGATCATTTTGAACAGAAAACTGTGGACTAGTCTTGCATAGACTTCGCTAGAGCTTCGGCTGCTTCCTTGAGCAACTTCGACTGCAGGTCTGGTTTGCTGATTACGGACATATCCAGGAAATCTCTGCTCTCGAAGGCAATACCTGGCTGCCATTTGCCGTTCACGAAAGAAGCCGCAGCACCATCACTCTGGAGAATGGCGTACGTTCCATCAGTGCTGCCCAATACCCTTGGTGGTCGATTGGACTTTTGGAAGGTTTCACCCTGACCAGATGCCAGTTTTCTAGCGCCGATCTGGTTCTCTAAATCTGCGGATTCGCTCACTCTCGAACTCCTTCCAAACATCAAAGGAACCACACTATTTACAATACCACCGGTTACGGCAGTCTTGTAGATCTCTTCGGCCGTCGGTGTGCGCCCATCGTACAGGTCGCCGAGAACACGTCCTGATGTCATTCCTACTGCGCCGATTCCGGCTCTGGCTGCGAACAGCGGCACACCGTGCATCTCACTTGCCAATCTACCACCCATTCCAAAGACACCAAATGCAGTACCAGTAGCAATCATGTTGCTGATTCTGCTTTCGCCATTTTGTGGATTCCTCATACCGTCATACAAGGTCGGTCCAGCGATTTGCGCTGTCAACGGATTGCGAGCCAAATTGAATAGAGCAGACTCTTCGCCTAGCTGTGTTGCAGCTCTGTTCAGTCCCGACCCGGTCAATTTGATTGCCGCGGCATAGACGAAGGCTGTGCCCAGTCCGCCTGCAATCATGTTGACAGTTGACTCTACACCGGTGGGTTTGGCGTTCACATCCAATCGTTTCACTTCGTCGAAGTGCTTGCCGAACGGCTGACCGGCAAGATTCGCGACGTTCACGACCGTGGCGTTGAAAGGCTCTACCGCCACCGAGTTGACGAAGGGTGCCACCACATTCTTCTCTGTCCAGTTCCATGTATCCGATAGCATCGAATGACTGCTGGATTCTGGTGAATACTGACCAGACGATTTCGCGTCTGCGTACCGACTGGAATTTTGTGCGATTGCGCTGGCATCTCCGTGTGGAGTTCCGTCCATTTCCAACCCCCTTTAGTTGTTATCCAAGTGTAGTTTTTTGTGCATATCGTTAATCAATTCATTGACCTGATCCTCTGTTTTTCCGGTGTTCTTCAAGTGAAGTTTCCATGCGTCATCGAACTTTTCCATTACTCGCTCTAAACGCTCGTCGTACTCTCTTCTTTGTTTAGCTGTTGCGTTCTTCGTATCGAAGGCGCGGGTGAAGTTGTAGTCATCGTGATTGCCGTGAATGGCTTCGAACTCTTTGATCGACATTTGAAATTCTGCGATTTGACCATTCGGCATCAACAGCGAGAAATTGATAGCGCGCCAGCCTGTACCTTTCTTCCAATCATTACTGGTGCCACTTGCATCGTCAGAGTTGATGATCTTGAAACCAGCATCCTTCAGCTCTTTGACAAACTTCGGAAGATCTTCGAAGTTATCCATCACAGTTTTGAAGCGCACTGTGTCGCCGAGGTTTTCGACCTGCATTTCTTTGCCTGGTCGAAGCACTTTACTCAAGCCTGTTTCGAATTTTTTGATACCAGACTCAAACTGCAAATCTGGATATTCACCTTTCAACTTCGAGATCAATTGCTCGATCATCGGCATATTCTGGCGTCCCAGCAGATAAAGTGCAGCCGCTTTCTCTTCAGGGCTTAGATTCGGATTGATGGCATTAGTCAGATTCTTCTTAGTCTCTTTCGACAAATCGCCTTTGGCGATATCATCCATTGCTTTCCTCATTGCAGGATTTACGTCTGTGAATACTCGGCTTGGATCCTTTTCAACTTCGTGCACGGCGCGATCTCTCAATGCGACTGACAGTCTTTCATCTGCATCAACCGAAGTTACTGTGCCATCTGCATTCTTGACCAGCGCTGGGCGAACGTCGTCAAATTTGGAACCCTTGAATTTGCTATCGATCAGATCCTTCACTTCGTAGAAGTTAGTGTTTTTGTCTTCCAATTCTTTGATCACAGCCATGCGAACTGCGGCACGAACAGCAGGGTCTTCGGAATGTGCACCAGCATCATCGATGGCTTGCTTGAGTGAAGCGACATCTTTGGCAGCGCGCAGCTGCTCGACTGAAGCGGCAGCCTCAGGTGTTTTTGCGACAGGATGAACAACGTCGCTTTCCTGAATTTTGATATTGCCATCTTTGTCGAGCGCTGGAGAACCGTCCCAACGAGTCTTATTTTGAGTGCTGTGGTAAGAAAGGCTGCCGTCTGCATTCTCGCGGATATCTGTCAGTCTGACTTCCTTACCGAAGTCGTCTACGAATGTGTCCGGCTTACCGGGGACTTTGGTGAATCCACCGGCTGGTGTGTCCATATGCTGAATTTCACCGTTGCCGTCCTTGACCATGGTGCCCCATGAACGTTTAGCTGGAACGACGTTTTCAGCGATGGTGTCGCCATTTTCAAGAACGATGGTCTTGCCGGGAGGCACAACTTCCATTCTGCCGTCTGCATGGCGCACTGGTGTTTCGCCACCGGCGATGTACTTGCCATCAGGAGTTTTGCCGAGAGCGATTTTCACATAGTCATGACCAGCACCGACTCTGAAGACGGAGTGGAACAAGGTGGCACCAACTGCGGTGCCAAGAGCTGCGCCTTGCATTCTTTCGAACAATGTTTGCGGACTTTCAAAACCAAGTCCCGTGGCTGCTAATTCTTTGCCCTGTGCTCCGAGCTGAGCGGCTACCATGTTGCGAGCAAACATTTCGCCTTCGTTCAAGACGACATTGCGCATGCCGGTCATTACTTCTGTTTTGATTTGCTCTTTCAGTGCTTTTTCGACAAGCGCTTTGTCCACACCTTGAGCAGCAATTCTTTCAGCCAGAGCGGTAATTTGCTTATCGCCAGCAATAGCGCCCTGTCTGGTCAATGTCGCGAACGTATCTTTGATAGCTTGCTCGCTTCCTTCTCTGAACAGTGCTTTCGAACCTTCGCCGGTGACAAGTCTTTCAGCCAAATTAGCTGCTGTCTTTTCACCGAGGGCTAAGCCTTTCAATCCCAACGCTTCAGGTCCGAGGAAACCGAGCATGGCGGCTGCGGCACCCTCAAAGCCTTGTTTGGCCACGTTTGAAACAGAGCCATCAAAATCGGTGCCTTGAATTGCACGCATTGCAGCAATTCGATAAAGCGCTCCGCCAGCGCCGATTTCAGCTAGCAGCGCCAGGCTGGTTCCGCCGGTGAATGCGGCACCGCCGATAGCGGCAACTGCGAGGGTGGCATCAACCAAAGTTTCTGCCATTTTTCCTTTCGAATCCACATAGGCTTTTTCAGCCGCCATATAGTTGTTTACGGCATCGTTGAACTGCTTGCGTGTTTCGGGTGAAAGCTTGTCCAACTCGGCTGCGTGTTCGGTAACGAACTTGTTCAGGTTGTCCTGCGTGCTATCGGCGGCAACACGGGTGTAGTCCCAGAACCCGTTCATCATCGGGTCGAAGAAGCTGGTGTGAGAGTTGTTGCTTAGTTGCGCATCAAGAGCGATTTGACGCACATTCACGTCAGTAGGTGAGAGCAATTCGCGGAAGCGCCATTGCTGGTCTGATGGCACTTTGCCAATCACATCATCGGTAACCAATTTTCCGAACTTAGTAAAATATTCGTTCGCCAGGTTCTGGCGGTCGTCGGCGCCCATCTTTTCCAGGCTTGATTTGAGACCAGCAGCATCGTCGCCTTGTGCGGCAAACATGCGGAATTTATCGGCTTGGTCCATATAGCCGAATTTGCCAGTTTCTGGATCTTTCTGCTGCAACGCATATTCGAGAACTTGTCTGACGTCTTTGTTCGTTCCGAAAACTCTCTCTTGAAACGATTTAGTTGCAGCATCTGGATTTTTATCGAGAAGCTTGGCGCGTTCTTCATCGGTCGCATGCAAGACCATGGAGTTGCGCACGTCTTTGTCTTGCGTCAACTGAAGCTGCATATCTATCGGAACATGACCTTTGTCAAATGCCGCTGTATTGAATGCATCGTACTGTCCAGCGATGATGCCGCCAGCACCGTCGCTTGTATCACCGAGACCAGCAGCATCCACAGCCGCACGAGCAGCAGTGTGGAAGGAAGTGCTCAACTGCTTGTCTTCAGCAGTTTGTGGATTGCGGAGACGATCGCGCAATGTCGGATCAGCCTTCATCGCAGCTTCAATGTCAGTGAATGTGGAAGCAGGGGTAGCGCCCTTGATTCCGTCGATCAAGACACGGTCGGTCGGGCTGACCGGACCAGGAGTTTTGGAGAGACGATCTGCAAGCAGCTTTTCAGCGTCTGTGGACAATAGTCCGTTGATCTTGTCGCGCATTCCATCTGTGTTTGCAGCGTATGCTTTTCGCTCGGCTGCAGTCATTCCAGCAAGAGCATCTGCGCGTGCGGCGGGATCGGAAGCACTGTCTTTCAGGCGCTCGTCGATGGCACGGTTGCCGACGTTCTGTGATTCGGCGAAAGTCTCTTTGCCCAGCTTGGCCTGGAGCATCGACATGATCTGATCGTGGTTGGAATCAGGGAAAGTGTTGAGCGCTTTTTCAATCTTCGCTACTTCTTCTGGATTACCTTTGAGGAATTTCCAGTCCTTCTCGCTCATGTTTTCGACAGCCGACATCTGCTTGTTCTTGTCGGTGCCGGAGCCCAAACCGAAGAACCAGCTGCCTTCCTGGTGCGACTGAAGGATGTTGGTGATGACACTTTCGTTATTGCGCAGTTTTGATTCCCACAAAGCTGCTTCGCGCGCATTGCCGGAGTTCTTCAACTGCGCGTCGACATTAGTGTAGAAAGCCAAAGCGCGCTTGTCCTCCGCAGTCAGATTGCTCTGATCTGCCTGCTGACTGAGTTGTTCGCCGCGTTTGAAGTCTTTTCTGTCTTGTTCGGTTGCGTTGCTGACCGAACGATCTATGTCTTCTCTATTTGTGCGGTACCAATGAGTGTTTCCATTGGCGATTGTTGAAAGGCTGACACTGCCGCGCTCAACGTAGTCTTTGGCAATCTGCTTATCGCCAAACCAGAACGAATCATCGATTTTCTGCATGCCACCATTGGCTTTGAACTCGTCTCTTGCAGACTGAGAGGCGTTGCGAAAAACTTCGTTGAAGATGTCTGGACGATCGGCTTTGAGTGCAATGTCTGCAAGCTTCAGACGATCGGCATCAGTTGCTTTGTCGCTGCCGTTGAAATAAACCTTCAGAGCTTCCTTCGACTCGTTAGAAAGCGAAGGATTATCCAGAAGGGTGGAGCGAAGGTCTTTGCCGAAGTCTTTCTTGAATTTAGCCTCGACTTCCTTAACCTGATCAGCGGTCAAGGTGTTCAGAGAGTCACGGATTTCACCTTCAACTCTGACTTTGTCGTTGCCCGAAGAACCTGGCAATTTAGCCAGAGCTTGCCAGACTTGACCACTGTTATCAGCTACACCGTCTTGTCTTTTCAGAATCGCCTGAACTCGGGCGAAATCGGCGGTCCCGAGCTTTTCTTTCAGGTCTTGTTCAAGGGTGTGACCGGGAAATTGCTTGGCGTAAGAATCTTGCACAGCCTGTCTTTGTGCAGCAGACATCGGTTCCAAAACGTTCATGATTTTGGTTTTGTCTGGGCTGCTCATGAGCAACCAGGTGTCATCTTTAGCGTCACGAACAGTCTTAGCAGCTAGCTCGATAGCTTTAGGGTCGATCTGCGGTATTGTCTGGTCACCAGGTTTAGCACCAGGCTTTGCGCCAGGAACTTTCGCATTGTCGTCGCCGAAAGCGATGGAAAGATCCGGCAAAATGTCGCCGAGTTGGCGGGTCGCACTTTCCCAGTAAGCTTTCTTCCCTTCGGTGTCGGCGCCGTGCTCTTTGACAAAAGCGTCGACATCTTTTTTGAGCACGTCGTAAGCAGCGTCACGACCGCCATCGCGCATCGCATTGTGAACATCGCGCGAAGTATCCGTCGCAGCCTGCTCGGGCGTTGACGCAGCAGCGTCAGCCTTCGAGTGTTTGGCAGCAATGTTATCGGCGCCCATCTGGTAAATTGCCCTTGCTTTCGGCGCTTACTTCGTTGAACTCCGCTACGAGTTCGCAGAAAAACAGCACCTTTGAGGTGGCTGGAAGGTTCGGCTGCAGTGATATGTTGGCGTTTGCAGCTATTTCTTAGTAACAACATCAATATGATGAAAAGTTATTACGAAAACTTTTCCATATAGGGATAGTTCATTAAATCTGCCCAGCGAAGATAAAAAGTCCGGCTATGCCACCCTGGACAGCTCTAGCCAGAAAACATTGCCATGTCCATTTTCAGAACTAACACCTACTGTGCCACCATGTTGTTCGACAATTGCCTTTGTAATTGCCAACGACAGGCCCGAGGCGCGCATTTGATTTTGATCGGCGCTGTCTGCCTGAATAAAGCGATCGAAAATTTTCTTCTGCAATTCATCTGAAATCACAGCGCCATGGTCAATTATGCGAAATTCGACTTTGCCGTTGTTATTCGAAACGGATAGTCCAACTTTTTCATTTGGTGGTGATAGACGAATGGCATTGGCAAGCAAATTAGTTACCGCTTGCCGCAATCGATTTCGATCGGCAAAGATGGTCAAGCTATCATCGAAAGGCTCTGTGACCACCTCTATGTTCTTCGATTGAGCCAGGGACGCCACTGCTTCATTAGCTTGTTCGACCAGATCGACAATCTCGAATTCGGCTTTATCCATGATGAATTTGCCAGCATCCATTTTTTCCAGATCGAGCAGATCGTTTATCAAAGAGACAAGCTGACGCGCTTCATCATCTGCGACTTTAAGTCGCGATTGGGCGTCTTCCGAAAGTTCGCCGAACACGCCTAGACCCAGAGCTTCGAGCGTAGCCGAAATGGCTGATAGCGGCGTGCGCAACTCATGGCTGACAATACCGATCAAGTCTCTCTTGAAGTTGTCTAGTTCAATTATGTGCGAGCCCGTAGAGAATAAGACCTGGTCGAGATAAGCGATTTCATCGTCTATGCCTTTTTCCGGCGAGGCTAGTGGTTCTCTTTTGACGATGCGCGCTGTGTTTTCCATTACGTGTTTGAGGCGACCAGTGAGACTTCTCATCAAAAATACGACGAGAAAAATCGAAATGACAATGTTAACCACGAGACCAGCAAAGAACGCCTGGTGAAGGCGCTTGACCATATCTGCGCGCTGTTTGGCAAGGTCCTCGCCGATAGCCTTCTCTGTTGCCATAACTCGCTCTTGCGCTTTGTACACCTCTACGAGCGGCGTGTAGAGCCGAGCAATGTGAGTCTTGTCTTCCAACAAAGAAACAATCTGGCCCACAACAGCATGCTGTTTCGCCTTGTCTGAGACGAGAGCATGTATTTCTGCGGCAGTGGGCATTTTACCGTCTGTGAAATACGGTCTCAGTTCACTTGTCGCGTTTGATTCGTGTAACCGCTCTGCTTCTTCTTTAAGCGTGGAAGGAAAACCTTCCAGTGACGTACGAATCCGTTTCAATTCCACAGCCGATTGCACGTTCGCACCGCCCAAAAAGGTCATTGCTTTGTCGAGCTGCTCGACGGCTTTGTTTTTGCTCATTTCGAAGAGCTTCCAAAAAGAACCGCTCTTCGTGTAGACGTACATGACACCGCAGCGAGCAGAATCTGTGTATTCGTCGGACATGTGGTTGAGAGCCACGAGCGCATTCTTTGATGCTTCCTCCCGATGAACTTGTTCACCAGCATGCCTGAAAAGGTCGACCAACAACGCAATAAAACAAAGCTGAAAAATCAGAGGCACCGATATAATGACGATACCTTGCATCAAAACGCTGAACTTTCGTTTTGCTTTTGCCCGATCTTTCCTGGTCGAGACTGATACCGTCGATGGTGCGACTTCTGCATGCACCTTCAGATCCGATTGGGCAGTTCTTTGTGGCGAATTTTCGTGACCAGAAGCTGGAATTTTGAACCAAAACGTCGTCCCTTTGCCTACTTCAGAATCAACTCCAATTACGCCACCATGCTGCTCGACTATGGAGCGAGAGATAGTCAGTCCGAGCCCTGTTCCCTTTTTAGTTGTAGCGTCTTTGGCATCGACCTGCGTGTACGGCTCAAAAACTTTTTTTCTAAATTCCTCTGGAATGCCGCGCCCCTGGTCGCTTACCCTGCACTCGAACCAACCATCTTTCTCCGACGTTTGAATAGTTACACGTCCGCCTGGGGGCGAAAACTTAATCGCGTTTGAAAGAAAGTTGACGATTACCTGAACCAAACGATCGCTATCTGCAAAAATCATTCCAGCCTGATTTTCAACGACAGTCTCGATTCCGGACTGATTAGCCAATTCTTGAATCGCGTTCAATGCCTCATTCAAAACAGTCTGCACATCGGTTTGTCGTGGAGAAACTCTCAACTGCGATCGATCTAACATGACTAGATCGGCAAGTAAAACTCCAAGTCGTTTAATACTGGCTGATGCACCGTCTACTCTATCTTTGGCTTTGCCAGCCAAATCCCCGAACACACCCTGGCTGAGCGAACCGAGAAATTGCCCGATCGATTTGAGTGGATTACTGAGCTCATTGCTAACAACGCCGAGCATCCCTCTTTTAAATTCTTCCAGTTCTTTTATTTCAACGGCAGACTTGAAAATAAAATGGTCGAGTTCTGCAATCTCGTCTTTTCCTTTGACTGGAGGTTTGAGGTCGGAGCCGCTGGCAAGACTGAGCGTGTTGTCGACCATTTTGTTCAAGCGGATGGTGACGCTCAAAACGAAGAAGAACATCAATGCGACGGAGATGAACAGCTCGAGCCGCACACCGTTACTTAGATCAGCCATCTGAGATTCCATGGCGGCAACCGCTTTTTTGGTTTGCACATCGCTTGCATATTGCAGCGGCAGCAAGGTCTCAGAGGTGTCGCTCAGGTCTTGCTTCTGTCCTAAGCCCAGCTGACAGATCTCGGTCAACTCTTTATCGAGCGAACCAAACATAGTGGTTTGCTCACCTGACGCGTGTAAGCGCGGCAACGGCAAAGATGGATCGACTTTCAAAAGCGCATGAAGGTGATCGACTGCAGCCTGTGAGTCTTTCTTGTGAGATTCCCAATTCTCTTTGTAGTAAGGGTCGTTCGAATATTTGAAAACCAGATAACAACGCCGTGCAACGAGATTATGACGATCAGCTGTGATATAGCTGATGATGGAATCTTTCAGGACAAGTCCATGTTGAACCAGCTTGTCTACATCTGATAGTCCATTGAATAGCCATAAAATGAAACAGATGCCAAAGATGAGCGGAACAACGACTAGAATCAATCCTTTCGATAAAATCTTCATGTGGAAAGTTTAGTGGCTGCCTCGCGTGACGAGCTCCGGTAGGATCACGTTGCACACAGTTTTGCCGTCTTTTGGCACGTAACCGGTCACATTCAGACCAGGCGTGATCCAACCAGGCAGCACAGCGGCAGCGATGGAACAAGAACCGTAACTCCAGTTCCACGGACGCATCAAGGCAATCGATGTGTCTGTCATCTGCACATTCATCGGCATGAATCCTGGCATGCTCGCAGAAAGTAGAGTCGGCACTGTTGCATCGATCGTCACAGAGCACACAGGCCTGGTGCCAATCTTGCCGGTAGCGCTGTGGTCATTCCATTTGGAAGTGACGTTCAAGGTGGTCGTCTTGATGCTCATCTCCTTGAGGAGCTGCGTAACCCGTGCTTCAATCAGCTGCGAGGCGTTGGTTGTATCAGGAGGCAAATTGCTTCCGTAAACTGCTGCCATGTCTGTCACGAAGCCAAGCTTCTCTTTATTGAAAGAGGCTGCCAGTACGTTGAGAAGCAGCACGACCGCCGCAATCGTGAAGAATACGATCAGCCACAGGCCAACAACTCCTTCGACCAATTCTGCAGCACCACGATTTCTTCTTACACGACCATGAAAACGCATATCCACCTCAACGAATTCGAATCATAACACCCTGGTTTATCAACCAGGCAGGCAATCCGTCGTCTGGAGGCACTAAGCCCAATTTTGTAACGGGAAAAAGAACGCTACCACCGACGATACCAGCTTGACCTAAAATACCTAAGCCATACGCAGTGTAATAAGAATGATTCGGCACAGTTTCGGTGTCAGACAGCTGCAATCCGCTTGGCATAACTGAAGCGAAGGCGCCCGGAGCAAGTGTGGCAATTGGCGCTGTTATACCGACTTGAGCAGCTTTTTGTGCGCCAATTGGAACACCAAGATTGACAGTAACATCACCGGAATTGATACCCATATTGCTCATTAGCTGGCGAGCAAAATTTATAACTTTCGGCGGAGCGGTTCCTTGTTCACTTGGTAAAAACGAAGTCGCATAGCCAGCTGACTGATTCGCGATGAAGCACAACTTTTCTTTTTGATACGCGGCCATGCCTGTGTTAACGAGTAGAAGGACACCTAAAACCACGCCAATAACGATCATCATCAAGCAGACAACCCCTTGCACAATTCCTGAGCCGCGGGCGTTCCTGATTTTTCTCGTCTTAGAAGGCATCGTTATCTCGCTTGAAGGTGGAGGTGGAGGTGGAGGGGTTGGTTTGGGGATCTATGATTGAAGTACCAGAGTTTACACAACAAGAGATCTATGGGTATCCAGGTATAGGCCACATGTTGACGATGCTCATACTCCAGGCTGGCAAGCCATCATGTGGCGGTGCAATGTATCCGGTCAGCGGCTGATGTTCGAATACTGGGAAAGTCACTTTATCGACAAGCGGAGGGTTGTTCAGCACCCCATACTGTCTGAACCACGCACTCTGTGCGCTTACAGCCGAATCAGACAGGGTCACGCTCAGAGGAATAGTGTTGAAACCGACGGATAACAAGGTCGGAAATGCGACAGAGACATCGACCTTTACACCCACGCCCGCCTGGGGATCGAGAGGAACCGGCGCCGCATCAGCAGTGACAGTCACTGACGAAGCGTTCAGCCCCATGCGATCGACCATCTGATGTCCCATGGTCTGAAGAAGCGGTTGCACACTCGGATCATCCTGAGGAGCAGGCAGAATGGCCGCGTAGTATGCCAGCTGCTGCGCGACAAAGCTGATTTTCTGCTTGTAGTAAGTGACTCGTCCGACATTCAACAACAAGAGCGCACCCAGCACGGTGCCGACCACGACAATCAAAAGCCCCACAACAGCCTCTACCAGGCTGGCGCCACTTTGATTTCTCTTCAGGCGTCGTCGTTTAGCAAACATGATCGTCGAGAAACTCCTTTGAAAATCACTACCAACTCACAATTTTATCGAAACCCGATTATCGACTATGCTTGTCGACTCGATATACGATTCGGTGGAAGATGCAGGAGAACCAAACACAACAGGATCTAGTCTACCGCAAATGTTTTGTAGCGCCTAGAAGATTGCTCCAGTGCCCAATTCGGCCCGTTTATAACACTACACGAGCGGCCAGTTTTTTTCGCGCTGAGGCGCGCCGATGACACGGCCAAGACATTCTGGTATGTTCTGAACGCTCAAAGCACCAGCTGAACGCTCTAAGCACAGGAAGTTCGAGACAATTGCTCGAAGCCAATTTGAAAAACTGCCTTGTAAGACTGGCTGCCGTCACAATTGACCTGGCGCTCTGGACTTTTCTCGCAATATTTACTCTTGCGCCTGGTGTAGCAGCGTTAGCAGCGCTTCTCGTCTTTGGCTATCTGGAAAATTTCGACGCTCTGTTCGTATCGATAGTCAGTATCGAATATATGTACTTGACGGTAGGAATGCTCCTTCTAATTTTTCTGATTTTATATTATCCATGTCGATTAGAGAGCTCGAATCTGCAGGGCACTTTGGGTAAGGTCGTTTTGGGTCTGAAGTGTTCCAACACCACCGGAGAAAGAAACGGATTTTCTCGCGTGGCATGGAGACTGATTTTGCAGGCCATTATAGTCTGCATGCTGCTCGGGATTTTAGCTTTAGCAATGTCTCCGCAATTTCGAGATCTGGTCACGGCTGTTACCGGGACTGCTTCTCAAGGTCAGGCAAGAACGTTTCAGTGGACAGATAGTATAGTGCTCCTGATTTTGTTTGCACCATATTCAATGGCACTCCTCACGAAGAACAATCAAACGCTCATGGACCTGATGGTCCAGCGAACCGTGACGAGCGATAAAACTCGAACCAAATCGAATCTCAACTCACTTTTTCGCGACTTCCTTCATATTCTCTTTCCTGACGACACACCAGTGCTCCGAAAGATGCACAAAATCACTGGCAGGGTTGTGAGAGCATTCGTTGCTGTCTGGATTTTTTCACTGGCACTGAGCGTGAGCGCAGTTCTGGCACTTCCCTTAGCTATGGCTCAAGCAGATCAAGTGTTCAAATCAGAAGAGCAAGGCAATCTCGGGCAGCAGCAGCAGCAGCAGCGAAAAACGCTATTCAAACACCTGGATCTCGCTTACGGTGTGCTCGCAAGTAATTCTCAAGCAACTAGTGTTTTTCGCCAGCAATGCCTGTCGAAAGCAATTATACTGAACCCGCATCAGTACACCTATTGGTACTGGCGAGCCCAGGATGATCTTGCTCAGAATCGGTACACTGACGCTCTGGCGGACGCATCGGAAGCCATCAAAGCTTACGGCAAATACAACACGCCCTCACATAACGCCCTTGTCTTCGCACCAGTTCGGTTAAAAGTGGTGGCACAGGAAAACGAAGAAGGTGCGCTATATTCTCTGCGAGCGCAGATCGAACAAAAACTCGGTGATAAACGAGCTGCTTTTGCAGACTTGACCAAAGCCATCAGTGCAGCAAACCGCGCTGAAGACTATAAAACATGGCTTGAATTGCAGGAATTTATCAAAAAAGAAAATGAGTCAGAGGCAAAAGTTCGTTTAGCAAAAATGACAGCAATTGCCAACGAAGCTTACAAGAATTTGTTGAAAAACCCGGCAAGGTTTCAAGAGAAGAAAGATTTGTACAATCGAATGATCGACCTGAATAATGCTGGAGTTGCGGCTCTTGTGCAGAACAAGTTTGACGCAGCAATCAAAATTTTTCAATCAGCTATCAAGGTAGGAGCCAAACTTCAGAACAACGGAACGGGAGCAGGAGACAGTTTCGAAATAGCGTTCAAGAAATGGCAAAGCGCCTTAGGTCTAGATAGCAGATACGATTTGGCATGGCGTAACCTCTCCATTGCTTACAACGGCAAGGCAAAAGAGATAAGTGACCCAGAAAAGGCTCTTACTTATTTCCATCGCGCTCTGTATTACGACTCACTGAACGAACCCGCACAAGTCAACACCGCTGCCGCTATAGAGAAGCTGGGTCTGGATCCGAATTCTTTTGCCGCACACATCAAACTAGCAGAAAGTGCCGCTGCTAAAGATGATCTGGAAAGTGCAGTAGTTGAGTACACTCTCGCGCTGAAACTCAAGAATGATTCAGATGTTGAAAAAAAACTCGCGCTTATACAATCGAAGATGAAAGAATCAGGAACCTCAAAATAGTTGCAACGACAATTCGCACTCAAGCGTTAGTTGCCTGTTCTGACGACCTTTTTGCTAAAACTCGACTCCACAGAATCATGAGAATAGTTATGAGATCGTCCTGCGAATTTAGAGAACCGACTGGTCTTGACTGAATCCTGATCGACCAATTCCAAACCGGCTCCTGGCTTATCGGTGTCGACAAAATTCGAAATCAAATTAAACGGAATGCTGTGACCGATCAAACCAGCATCGACATCTGTAAAGTCAATGCGTTGGAATTGCTTCGTGTTCGGTCCAGGCTTTGCAAACGTTGGATTGGAAGCTTCGCCAAGACGGTAATAGCCGCCAGCCAAGAGTTGCGACAGTGGCAACATTTTGTCTTTGTTGGAGACATACAGTCGAAGTTTAGCCTTAAGTTGAGTCAGTCCGAGAATGTAGTGACGACAGGTATCGGCATCGATATCAGGCGAAACCATTTCCCAATCTTTGACCAAGCCTTTGCCGTACACCACAGGTAGTGAACGCACCGCCAACCGGTTGCCCATGCTGTGCGACACGAGAATAACTTCAAGTGGATGCTCGGCTTGCATAGCCATAAGGTCTTTCAAAAACTGATCGAAATGTCCTTGCGACCACTCAACATCTGTGGCGTCAATGAAGTAACCACGGCGTCGCGGGTCAGACGGCCACGAGTAGAGCACAATCGGTCTTTGCAACGCGTAGGCAAGTTGGGCTGCATCTAAAGTGCAGTCTTCAAAGCCATCTGCCGCGCCGTGCACGAACAAACACAGATCAGATTTTCCTGATTGATCCAACGACTTCTTCAAGCGGGATATGAACTGCTTTTTCGACTCATCAGGATTGGATGGATCGATGCGATCTTTAGTCGCTATCTTGGCTGGCTTATGGTCCGCAACCTTCCAATCGAGGGACTTGAAGAGTTCGCCATCACTTTTGTTATCTACATTTGGAACGTCAACATACGCCGTTCCGTAATACATGTGGTGCTGACAATCACTGGCATAGCGACGATGTGGTCCGAACGTCTCACCGACGAGCTCTCTGTCAGTCACATAGTTGACCGGGATCGTCACGTAATTCATTTTCGCTACGCTTTTCTTGGCGCACGCGTGTTGACTGCATGTTGCGAATAAAGACAGAACCGAAAATAGTAAAACAGCGGCAACTCTGATTTTGATGCGCACGACATCCCCCTCGATGTTAGTACTGGCTTGATCCTGCATGGTCTTAAATCGGCTCGCTCTCAGGTAGCACATCCTAGCAGAAGCTCATCAGTTCCGCCTGAAACTTAGAGAAGAGGTAAGGCCACCCCTGGCCAAACCCCTCTCTTTCCTGCTTAAGTTTTTAGAACTGCGATTCGCTTTCGATACGGTGGAATCGCTTCCGTCTACTCTTATAGAGTAACTGTCATGTGCGAAATTCTTCCGGAACTATTTGGGTATTTTCTGTAAACGCAGACTGATTTGCAAACGCATCCTGCAATTTGAAGCTGGATTCGAATACAACAGCACAAAGCAAAATGATGCACAGGTTGGAGTTCTGCGCACCATTCTTGCTTTAGGGCAGGCCGGGTGAAAAGTTAGAAAGGCACAAAAGCAGCAGAAACTTGAGCTGCTGCTACAAATGCATCATTGGTCGCAGCACTGTTCATCCTGTATCCGACACCATGCACGTTTTCGATCAAATCGCGGTATCCAACCGCTTCTAGCTTCTGACGCAAACGTTTTACATATGCACGCACGGTATCACAGGAAGTGCCCACAGAATCTTTCCACACATTGTTCAACAGTACGGTGGGCGACAATACATTGTTGGGATGAAGAGCGATATATTCCAGCAGTGAAAATTCTGTCGCAGTCAAACTCAGCATGTGTCCTGAGATTGAAGCTGTGTGCATGGTTGGGTCGATGGTCAACGGTCCTTCCACAATGCGAGAGTATGTGACCATGCTGCGCCGTCTCAATGCATTTACGCGAACGGTCAATTCACGCAGTGAAAACGGTTTGCTCAGACAATCATCGGCACCAGCGGTGAAGGCTTCGATTTTGTGTTCAACTTCGTATGCGTCAGTCAACGCCAGAAGCGGACTGCTACCGCCACGTGAACGAAACCACTTACAGAGTTCGAGCCCCGTTGGTGCAGCTAAATACCAATCTAAGATCACAATATCGAAGAGGTGCTTAGCCAGTAATTTCTGTGCGGCAGCTCCTGTGCTTGCGGTTTCAACCGTGAGATGTTGACTCTCAAGCCAATCGGAGATCTGCTTCAAAAGGATCTCGTCTCGATCAACAACTAAAACTTTAGGCATGGAGTCTATTCCTCAGGTAACCAATGATTCGCTTTAGACTTTTGGGGCAGAGTCAGGGCTCTGACCATATATTTCGGGATTCGCAACCATGTCCTGCCAGGTTTGACCTTGCGATACAGGCACAGGTGGCTCCATCGCTTCTGGCGCAGCTACTGGTGCCTGCGGCTCGGTTGCTGGCAGCTGGGTTCCTGGTGCCAGTACTTGCTGGTCAGAAGGCATCATTTGCTGGTCGGGCATAGATGCTTGCGGTAGCGGTACCAGAGGCTGCTGGTTTGACACCAAAGGCTGCTGTTCCGGTCCCAATGCTTGCTGTTGCGGTCCTAACGCGGGCATGTCTGGATACAGTGCTTGTTGCTCTGGACTCAGTGCTTG